>CAVOSP010000009.1:0-9980 GCA_963698905.1 Pirellulaceae bacterium | reverse complement strand
GCAGCAATGCTCCGAGTTTGATGCGTTTGTCGCGAGGCTCGTTCGTCATGCCGGAATAGCAGGCGGTTGTGGGACAGGTCAACACGTTTTGACCGATCCGCGTTGCCACGGCTTTCTCGAGCGATTGGCGGTTGAAGGCGAAAGCCAGCACCGATACTCCCGGCCGGCCATCGGGAGTCTCGCCTGCGTCGATGGATTTTTCAATCCCCGCCTCCACGTCGCAGCCAATGACGCTCGACGCATTGCCGCAAAACGCTTGCGCAGGCGATATTCGCCAGTTCCTGGTCCAATGCGGTAATGATGATCCGCGTTGCCGTCATCGGGAAAGCTTCGGCAAACGTATCGTCGATCAAGGGTAACGCCGACATGCACAGAATCTTCGAGAGGGGCACGGAACATCCAACCAAACATCAAGGCAACTCGCATCTACGCCGGATAAGCCTTGCAAATGGTGATGGATATCTTAGCCGTCAGCGACGCCGTACTGCAACTACTTGCTGAGTGCGGTTGGCGATCAGCGACGCACACGCGCCGCACAGACTCATGCGCATTTCGCAACGGCTGTTAGATTAGGCAGCTTTGCTAGTCTATTTGCTGGGAATCCGAAAACATGCGTCAGCTTTCTCCCGAAGGTCAACAAATTGCCAGCGACCTTGCCCAGCGACATGGCTTTAGCCAAGATGCGGTCACGCACATGATGTTTGCCGTGCTGAATGGCAACGGCAGCATGGCGCAGTTCAATCATCCTGAGTTTGCGGGGTCGGGCCAGTGGATGCGAGGCGGCATGCTGATGCTCGGCGACATGTTCAATAACTCGCTCAAAGGGCGGGTGGATTCGCTATGCCAAGATATCTCAGGAATTCTAGCCAATCAGCCGGGGTTGTTGCAAAGCGGCAGTTTTCAGTCGCAAAGCCAAAGCGGCAGCGGGCAACAGCATCAGGCCGCGGGGACGCCGATGGGGCAATCCAGCCTATTTGTTCCCGACCCCGAGGATCTTTGGTGGCCGCAAGACTTGGGCAATCCGAGCGCGACCGGCAGCCAGAACAATGTCCGCTACGCCTATTTCTCCAATGCCCGTCGGCTGGCCGTGAAAACGGGTGGGGAAGTCTGGGTTTACGATACGCAAGACCACCACATCGGCGGCTTTTCTCAGCAGCAGGGCACCGGGGGATCGATCACATTCTCGAGCCAGTTCGGGACGGTGAATCTGGGCAGCCTTCCCGTCGTATCACGCAATGGTCAGCCTGTACACGCTGAGCCTGTACAAGCGTCTCCTTCATCCCCCAGCGTGACTTCGCCTACGCCCTCCGAGCCCGCCCCCGGCGACAGCAGCGTTTCGGCGAGTGACATCTTTTCTGCGATCGAGCGACTCGCCGAGCTGCGCGATAAAAACATTCTCAGCGAAGATGAATTCAGCTCGAAAAAAGCCGAGCTGCTCAAACGCCTGTGATCGAGTTGGATTCTGGGCCGCCCTCTATCGCTCCAGTCTGTGTGATTTGTTCGGAGTGTGAAAAGTTCGCACATCAACAAAGTCCATGCCCGCAGACCTGGCTGCCATGATTCCAAGTTCGGAATCTTCGTACACCAGACACGACTGGGGCTCTACGCCAACACGCCGTGCAGCCTCCAGGAATACATCTGGATCGGGTTTGTGGCGTCGCGTATCCTCGGCCGTAACAATCGCGTCGAACCAGTCACGGCAACCAATCTGCAACAATTGTTGCTCAATGATGTCTCGATAGCCGCCGCTGGCAACCACCATCGGAAGCTTGTTTCGAAAACTGCGGGCAACCTCCAAAACCAACGGGATCGGTTCCAACAAGTGCAGCAATTGCAGGAACGACGCTTCCTTTTCAACCGCCGCTTGGGCGGCATCGATCTCGATTCCCTGCTCGCCAGACAGCAGGTGGATGATGCGATCCGACGGCATCCCGCCCAACGCGTAGAAACGATCCTCCGGAAAATCGATGCCGTATCCGCTGAGCGTCTGGTGCCAAGCGATGTAATGCACCGGCATGGAATCCGTTAGCGTTCCGTCGCAATCAAAGATGAGGGCTTGATAGTCCTTGGTCGGCATGGCACGGTTCATCATGTTTTGTGCGCTAAAATCTCAGTTGAAGTTTAACGAATCGATGTTCATCAAGCCGTTGCGGTGCAAGGGATGCTTGAAAACGATAAACAAGTCGTCGCGGCCATGGGCGGCGGTCAATTCAATCTGCTTGTCGTAAAAGACTTCCCAAGCGCCGTTGATCTCGACTTCAGCGGAACCCAGTAGCGGACCGTCGACGCTGCCCTGGTGAATTTCGATGGAACCTCCTGCTCCCGCGCTGGCTACACGAGCCGTAATCGACTTGATCTGGTCGAGTCGCACATCCGCAAACTTTAAAAAGCCGTTATGCTCGATGGCCCCCATAAACGTTTTGTTCTCGGCGGCGTCCGATGACAAGGGCTGCGTACCGCCGTAGGCATCTGCGGATTCGGCTTGGACGTGCCGGCTGCGCAGTCGAACTTCCGCACGGCCACTGAGCGGCGGAATGTCATCGCGACCGAGATCTGTATAGGTCGCTTCTAGCCGCAGGGAGTCCGATGCTTCCGTCGTTGGAATTTGATTGCGAAAGCCAACGACGGTTGGGTTGGCGGACCCCGCCGTTTGCGAGAAAACAAATGTCACCATCTGCAGCACTTCGGACCGCGTATGCTGCTGATGAGGCAGCATGCCGATCTTGCCCCACACACCGGTCGAACCTTGCATGACCCGCGTTACCGACTGGTCCAGTTGGTGGGGCTGATCCCGATACTTGTTGGCGATATCCAGGAAACTGGGGCCAACCAAACGACGATCGATGGCATGGCAATTGAAACAATCGCTTTTACGAATCAGGGCCAAGCCGGGTGGATCTTGGGATTGGCTTTTCGCACCTCCGGCCGCTGCCGGAACCGCTTCCACGAACAAGCGGCTTGGAGCGCCCGATTCAATGAAATGCCAGTCGTCCTCCTCTGCTTGATCAATATCGCTGGTTCCATCTTCGCGATCTCGTACCGCCGCTTGATACGCAATCGGTTTTCCGGCGTCAAAAAAGTCGCCGTCTTTCGGCGATAAAAACTCGACCTCGGGCCGCGAATTCCCCACGATCACTGGTAGTGTCGTTTCCGATGAGGCCCCGCTCGGATCGGTGACTGCCAAGCGAACCGTGTAGACTCCCGGCTCTTCAAAGCGGGCAGTGGCGCTTTCGCCCTCGGATAGCGGGTGGGCTTCGGCAGTTGGATCGGTGTTGCGCACGATCGACCATTGATAGATCAGTGGATCACTGTCTTTGTCGACCGACTTTGCCGCCGACAATTGAACCTCGAGCGGCTCGCGGCCCATCGTATTGCTGGCTTCAGCCATCGCCACTGGAGCGCGATTGCCGCGGACGTAATCGATGCGAACCAGCTTGGCATCGGGATTCACACCCCATGTCTCGCCGTATTCCATGACCACCAGCGATCCCGCGGCATCGAATTGCATATCGATCGGCCGCACAAATTGCTGGTTGGGGAGAAAGGGCTCAATGCGATCAAAGTTCGATTGATCATCCAGATGCACCGCCCAAAATCCGTTCCGCGACCAATCAAATGCGAACAAGGTCGCGTTGTAGACTGCCGGGAATTTCGTTTCCGAAGCGGGGTAGTCTTCGAAGTAATAGACTGGTCCAGCGCAGGCTGTTCGGCCACCGGTTCCAACCGCCGGGAATTCCTCGGATGCACCGCCGGGATAGTAGACCATCGCAGGTTGTGCCGGGGGCAATTCGCGAGCTCCGGTGTTGTTGACCGATTCATTAATGGGATGCGCTGGATTCTGGGGCGGATGGATCTCGCCGGTCGCAAAGTCGACCATCGAATAGGCAAAATTCTTTCCAATGAAGTAGGGCCAGCCAAAAAAACCAGCTTTGCGGGCTTGATTAATCTCATCGTAACCTCGGGGCCCACGCTCGCTTTTGCTCCCAGCATCTGGACCAACATCCCCCCAGTACAAATAGCCAGTACGTTGGTCGACGTTGATCCGCCACGGATTACGGCAGCCCATCACGAAAATCTCGGGATGCCCGACACTCCCGTCCTTGGGAAACAAGATTGCCATCCGGAATCGAGTAAGTTCCGTCCGGTTCGGGATGAATCCGTAAGATCTTGCCGTTGTAACTCTTGGTATTGCCGGCGGATCGCTGAGCGTCCCAAGGTTCGCGATTATCACGCTCGTCCAAGGGTGCATAACCCTGTGAATCGTTGAACGGATTGGTATTGTCCCCCGTCCCGATATACAAATCGCCATTGGGGCCAAACTCAAGCGACCCGGCATGATGGCAGCATTCGCGCCGCTGCTCTTCGTAGGTCATCAAGCACTTTTCGCTAGCGAGATCGAGTCGATTGTCCCGAAAGTCAAAGCGACTAATGCGTTGCCCAGAAAAATCCGGGGGCGAATACTGTAGAAACACCCAGCCTGTTTGCTCAAATTGCGGATCAAGTGCCAGCCCGATCAAACCGTTTTCCTGCTCAGTGGTTACCTTCAATTCCGCTACCACTTCGACATTGCCCGTCCGCGGCTCTATGACCTTTAACTTACCCGCCAACTCGATCAGGAAGATGCGACCATCTGGGGCAATATCCAATTCCATGGGTTGCACTAAATCGCTGGCAATGGTGGTCTTCTCAAAGCGAGTTAAGTCGACCGTTTCGCCACGGGCGGCATGGATCGACACGGTATGTGCCACCACGATCGTCAGTAATCCCCAGCAGCGGCATTGGCATGAGTGGTGCATGAGTATCTCGCAGAAGTCTGGAAGGTGGGTTGCGTCTCGGCGGTCGACGGACCGCGGTGGCAGGTTTGCCCGAATATCTTACGGAGTTAGTGGGAAGGCGACGGGGGCGAACGGATTCCTGAGCTCGCTTGAAATACTGCACTTTAGGGGATTAGCTGTTTAGCCTTTTAGGCTCAGGCCGCGAGGGCCAGGAGTCTTTCGAATCGGTCGCGGATTTTTGATTGATCGGAGGCGGATTGTAGATCGCCCAAAAATGCTTCACGCAACATTTTTCGGGCGATCAAGCGACGGCGGTCGCTGTGTGATGGTCGCCGACTTGGATTGTCCCATGGACGATCGCTCCGGTCCACCAGTTGTTCACTCGTGTAGTCCCAGCACTCCAGTTCAACCAATGAATACAGCCAGCCGCACAAGTTCCAGCATCCGATGCTCGACCACACGTTGCGAACTTGTTGCTCACCTGCACCCCAGATTTCTTTGACATCGTGAAAATGCTCTTCGATCGCCCAGCGATCCGACACTGTTTTCAGAATCATCTCGACGCTCATCGAAGCGTCGGTGCTGATGTACGCGGCCCAGTTACCCTTGGTGTGTTCAAGCAGCACCACCCGAACTGTCCCGCCAACGACCTGGCTGGTCGCCAGAAACGTCTTGTAGCGACGCTCGACCATCAGGCCGCGACAACAATAGCGAATCGATTGCCAACCTCGACGATCAGTCGCTCGCTTCTTCAGGCTGATGCGGTTCTTGCCATACTTGCGAGGACGACCACGCTGTCCGGTCTTGTTCACGGGAAGATCAAACAGCTTCGCATCACGACGAAGCCGCGTCACTACGATCGCCCCTTCGGCAACCAACGGTCGGACCAGCGCCTTAGCCGCGTAGGCTCCGTCGAACACGACAATGAAACCGGCTTGGCTTCCCAGTGCCCGAAGCGTCCGCATGACTTGCCGGCAAAGATCCAAGGCGAGCTCGTGTTTCGTGCGAAATTCCCAGTCATATCGCTGTTTCAGCTTTTCGATGTCAACCTTGCGAACGTACAACAGCGACAACAGTGGCAGCGCGATGATGCCAAACAACGGATGGCTCATCAGCATCGCCAAGCAGACCCAGTTGTGACCGTAGAGCCAGTCTCCATCACCAGGGCCTGGCGTCGGATTGTGATGAATGTTGGCCGCCTCAACGCATGGCCCAAATCGTTTGGTCGGCGAATCGTCGATGGCCAGCGTCCAGTAACCTTGCTCACCAGGATCGAACTTTTTGAGTATGAACATGAGAAGCGGAAGCATCAACGATGCAGCGTTCTTGCCCACGGATTGAAGCAGTTCATAAAATCGATCCCAATCGTCTTTGACACCCGCACACCGAAACCAGCTGGCAGCCGTCCGGCGACCTCCCGCGAGCATGGCTCCAGCAATAACGATCGGCAGTCGAAAGGCGATTCGCTTGTCAAGCAATCTGCTCATGGCGGCACCGAGTGTGGCTATACCGCCGACCAGCGGAACGCTGGCAGCCTCTGTGGATTGACGTTTCGGATTGGGAGTCGCCAAGCCTCAGCTGTCTTGTCATGTTGGGAAGGCTTGGATTTCGCAGCATGTTGAGCTTGTGGAGGTCTGCCGGAGTGTTTACGCTTAGCCATCCTTGGCCCTTTGGGATGATTGGTTTGGTGTGGTAACCTCCAATTTCCCTGAGGGCCTTTTTCGTAGCAATATCAATCCGGAAGTGATAGCCGTTCCCCTAAAGTGCAGTGAAATACCGAGACGGATCAAATTACTCCGCGGCGTTTTCAGATGTTGCAACGCGGTAGCAGTGGACTCCATATCCCTCGAAGTCATCCGCGAATTGTCCGTCGCGGAGGTCCACGGATCGGTTCTCCTCCAGTACCTGCACGGAATTGGATGCAGTTGGGAAACGAACCTGAAATGCAGCTTGCGTTTTTTCAGGACTCATGTTGACCGCAAACAAATACACGGACTGCGCATGTTTTTTGCAAAGTATCGCTACAGGAGATGCTGCGGATGCATTTTCGAGAGCAATCATGTCTTCTCGCGTAGGGCTGTTGAGAACCGGTGCCAGGCCAGTTATCTGTCGATTGAGGTCGGTCACGGCGGATAAGAGTTCCGCATCGTTCAGCAATGAGGCCTCCACAAAAGTCGGCTCGAATTGGTGCACAAAATAAATGATGCCACGTGAGCCATGAATGAGCGACATCCAGACTTCGGCACGAATCTGTTCGGCGGTCGGCTTGACTTTGGTGTTGCTAATGCGACTGCACTCGATGCAATTCCAAACGATCTTTTTTCCTTCGGACCACTCGCCTAACCGCTGCACTCCGCGGGCTACAAATTCCAATTTGCCTGAGACCTGCGGGTTGTCGTGCACGGCGGGATAAATGTCGTACGAGACAATGTCGCTGCCGCGAATATACAGTGGGTAATCCTCCGGATGATTGCGGCGGACACCGCGACCAACATAGTCATCAAAGGCGACCCCCTGCCCCAGATTCAGTAGCACCGGGCGAGTGGGGTCGCGCCGGCGAATCTTTTGGTAGTTCTCTTCGATAACCTGCGGTTCGATGGGCGGGCCGTAACCCCCACCGGACTTTTTGGGTTGTGCGTTATCCGGCTCATCGCCATGCATCCAACCGACAATGATGTCAGCGTTGGGCGATTGCAGGCCAACTTCGTTTTGGCTGCAAATAACGGGCATGCCGGCTGCTTTCAACGCCGACAACTGGTCCTCGGTGGGACCTTGCCAAAGTCCGATATAAAGATTGATGCCCGCGCGTTTGAATCGTTCCGCGTTGCGCAGGACTCTGAAGCCAAACAGCAATCGGGAAATAATTGGGATCGTCAGAAATCCCGTTTTCCCACCGTCGATAGTCGATCGCAGGGGCTTGCTCGCTCTGCGCCATCAATCGATTGGAGGGCAATCGATTGGAGGGCAATCGATTGGACGGCAATCCACAGGACAGTATCAGTGCCAGCACCCAAGCGGAGCGCGCATTTTGAAACATTCGTCATGCCTTGGTTCGCGTTATGTTGCTTACGCTTCTCGGCGATTGACGAACGAGGCAAACACAAGCCCCGCGGCAGAACCGCCGATGACAAATATCATAAACGGCAGGTAGGTTTGCGACCATGTCCAATTTTCAGTCAACGTGGTGCCGAAGATTGCACCTAGCGTTGCCAATGGAAAGAATAGAGCCGCCATCGTATTCAGACGGTGGGCTGCGGTGCTCATGCGTTTGCTGGCGGCGGCCTGTTCTTCGGCTCGCCGCACAATGGCGACATCCATGGAATTCTTGGCATCTTGATAGAGCAGTTCGGCCGCGCGCGATACTTCGTAAGCGTTATCGCGGAGATCGATCAACTCGCGCATGTCGGGAGCCGTTTTTCGGGCGTCCTGCAAGACCTCATACAAATTGCGGGCTGCTCGGACAAGCGGTGCCAATCCCTCGAGCAGTGGCAAATACTCTTCGGCACGCTGGGCCTTGGACTCTTGCTGATCGTAAGCCTCGATCTGTTTCAGATATTTGTCGAGCAAGAGTTGTACCGCGACAGTACCCGGGTCGCCGTTGCTGGCTCGCCACTGCTGAGTGTCGTACCAGAAAAGCAGGCCGCGTCGAGCGATTTCACCCGGCATTGGCACTTGGTGGGCCAGGATCAGCAACTGGCCATCATGATGCATCAGCCGCTGCCGCCCCACGCCTACACCCAAACGGCGGCGAAAGAAGTCAGGCAACTGCCAATTGGCAGGGATGAGAGGAGCGGCCCCCATGATCTTCTCCAGCGAGTACGTTAGCGGTTAGCGGCAGATTCACCACACGATGCGAAGCACCAATCCAAAAGGAGATCTTCCCCTAGTCGGCGAATCCTACCACACATTGAACCGCTCCGCGCTCACTGGGCATCCCGCGGTCTGCCCCAAGATCGGATAGGCGCTGAGACGCTGCCAACACCTACAAATGTGGTTAGAACTCCGGCTTGAACACGACGGTGGCCAGCGGTGGCAGGTTGATCCGCATGGAAGCTGGTCGGCCGTGATGCGGCTTAGCCACCGCCTCGCAGCCGGGACTGTTGCCCACGTTGCTGCCGGCATAGTAAGCCGAATCACTATTGAAGATCTCGCGATAAAAACCTGCCTTAGGTGCACCGAGCAGATAGCCCTCGCGAACGACCGGCGTGAAGTTGCAAGCCACAATCACGAAATCATTCGGGTCCTCCGCCTTGCGAATGAAGCTAATCATGCTGTCCTGCCGGTTCATGCAGTCGATCCACTCAAAACCATCGCTCTTGAAGTCGACCTCGTGCAAGGCGGGCTCTTGAATCACCAACTTGTTCAAATCGGCCACCAACGACTTGACACCCTTGTGCGTCGGCCAAGCCAATAGATCCCACTGGATTTCTGAATCGTAATCCCATTCATGCCACTGCGCAACTCGCTACCCATAAACAGCAGCTTCTTGCCAGGATGGGTCCACATGTAGGAATACAGCAATCGCAAGTTTGCAAACTTCTGCCACAGATCTCCCGACATTTGACTGATCAGGGCCCCCTTGCCATGCACGACTTCATCATGCGAAAGAGGCAGAACGAAATTCTCGGTGAAGGCGTAAATCAGGCTGAACGTCAATTCGTCGTGATGGTACTGGCGATGGATTGCGTCGTGACGCATGTAGCGCAACGTGTCATTCATCCAACCCATGTTCCACTTGACAGAAAAGCCCAAGCCGCCACCGCTGGTTGGACGACTGACTCCCGGCCAAGCAGTTGATTCCTCGGCCATGGTCAGGACGCCAGGATATTGTGCATGGGCCTGCTCGTTGAATTCACGCAACATGTGAATCGCGTCCAGGTTCTCTCGGCCACCGTACGCGTTGGGAATCCATTCGCCGTCATTGCGACTGTAATCGAGGTAGAGCATGCTAGCCACCGCATCGACGCGTAATCCGTCGATGTGATATTTGTCGAACCAGAACAGTGCGTTCGAAACGAGGAAGTTGCGAACTTCATTCCGGCCGTAATTGAAAATCATCGTCCCCCAATCCGGATGCTCTCCCTGCCGGGGATCGGCGTGCTCATAGAGGGCAGAACCATCGAAGTGCCTTAGCCCGTGGCCATCTTTGGGATAGTGAGCGGGCACCCAGTCGAGAATGACGCCGATGCCATGCTGGTGGCAATG
>CAVOSP010000008.1:517500-1114407 GCA_963698905.1 Pirellulaceae bacterium | reverse complement strand
AACTGGGAAATTCGTTTAGCCACTTGCGGGATGCCGCCAGCTGCACGGCGCGCTTCGAATCCGGCGACTCCGCTTCTCAGGTCTGCGGAGACTCCTGGTCCTTAAAATTTGGGGGATTCTGGCCTGGATGGTTGGGTGCCTGGGGGGCTGGTGGCTGGAGGTCGAAATTTGAGTTCGACGAGCAGCGAGCCCCCCAGGTTGCTGCCAGCCCTGGCCAGCCAGAACGTTTGTGAAGTTTTCCCAAAAGTGTCCATCCATGCGCCTGACATTGGGGGGCTATAATCAGACTCGCTCAGCTTGGTGGAAAAACGTCCACCTTAAAAAACGACCTTATTTACCCACCTTAATATTCCTGCCTTTGAAACCGCCCGGGAGATCCGAATGATTTTTACGCGAATGAAGCTAGCGTTAGCTGGATTGCTGCTAGTAACGACTGCACCGCTTGCAAATGCTGACCTGATCGACTTTGGGACGTACGCCAATTTGAGTGACCTGAATAGCGGTTTTAACACCGGTCAGCCTGATAACGAGCGAGCGTTTGCCTTCGGCAATACGATCACGCCAAGCACGTCGGGTAATCCCACCACAATCTCCGTGAAGCTGTTTGCCTGGACCAATAGTAATCCCAACGGTAATCCGCTTTCTTCGATCTCCTCATCCGCTGACACGACTGACTTTGTAAGAGGTCCACCCGCAATCGGTATCACTGGCCCATTTGCGTATCTGAACTCGAAGAGTGGACCGAATGGAGGTCTCGGCGTTTCTTCCAGCATCAACACAAACCGGCAAGCGGTTCCCTCCTCGGACGATAACGTATCGGCGATTGGTGCGGGAAACACGGCAGAAGTTTTGGGGCTTGAGTTTCTCGGCGGTTCATACCAGGTTTCCGGTTTCGTTTTTCGCGATGCTGATCACAACCCGCTCAGCTCCGGTAAGCTGGATTTTTGGAATGGAACCAGCTGGCAGGAAGATTTGAGTATCGGGGCCGGCACTGGTTCTCTGGTTGTTGATCTTTCACCGGGGCAGTTCATTGCTTTCGCGTACAACAACAAGCAGTTCTATGTAGATTCGCTCACAGCGAAACTGATTCCTGAACCAGGAAGCTTGTTCACGTTCGCGGCGCTCAATGGCATGATGGGCTTTTGCATGACACGTCGTCGCCGACGGACTGCGTAGCGCCCGCTAGCAAATTCGATTCACCGGACGCCGTTTCGATCAGCCGATCGAAGCGGCGTTTTTCGTTGGGCGACGTCGCTGATCGCAGCTGATGCGGGTCGGAGTTTCAATCGCGAAAGAGACGAAAGAGGCGAAAGTCTGGGCGGATCGACGTTTCGCGTGTTGAGCGTCTTTCGCGGTTGATCGACTGGGCTGGATTGAATGCGCCAGCAAGCGTGACAGCGAAAGGGCACTGCGCGAGCATCCGGTGACTCTTCATCTTCCTGCCTCCATGTTCCTACCAACAATCCGGTTTTGGACAGGACTTACGAAATGAACAAGACAGGAACTTCGCGCAAGCTGCTGTCTCGGCGCGTAGGGAAGAAGCCTTTGGCCACCGAGGAGACGAGAACTGACACGAAGATTTGATCCAATCTATTGTGGCTGCTGGTTGTCTTGCCATGCGTCTGCGACCGCGCCGCACGCTTGGTGTGGAGCAGAGTCTGAACCACGAAATCCACGAAAGACCCGAACTTTGTCTCAATCGGAATCGTTCGTGATTTTGGTGTCGTTTGTGGTGGATCGACTGCGCAACTGACCGTGCCTTGGCTCGTTCACTATGAAACTGTGGCTGGGGGCGAGATGAGAGTTCGACGAGGATCGAGCCCCCAGCAGCAAACGGAACCGATTTCGGCCGGCTCACTGACACTCAGGGGCCAAACGTCAAGACCCGCAACCAACGACCCAGCTGCCTATTGAGCCTCGGGGAACCATTGTTTGTGTCAATCATCCGCCACAGCGACTGTGCTGCCAGTCGCAATTGACAACCGCGAAATAAACGAAAGACGCGAAAGTTTTGACGCAGGGCGCGTTCGTGGATTTCGTGTCGTTGGTGGTTGATTGATGGACACCGCCCCGCATGGATCCTGTGGTAGGAACATGGAGGTAGGAAAAGCGGAGAAATCACCGGTGGCCTGGGGTCGTCTTGGACGTCGCCTCGTTTCGGGCGATCTTGACTTCTCGTTTTCAGGCTCTGCCTGCCCGGAGGAATTCGTATCTGTGCATCTTTTTTTCACCCTCCTCGGGGAGGGTCGAAGCCGAGGAACGAGGCTTTGGGGAGGGGCTAGCGCCGTCCAACGACTTCGCAAACTGCCATGTCGCCCCCTCCCCGGAAACTCGCAAGCTCGTTTCCGACCCTCCCCAGGGAGGGTGAATTACATCGTTGCAATTTTGTGTAGATACCAATGACCCGGAAGAGAGGCGGAGCCTGGGAACAAGTTTGACAAGCTTGAAGAATGACAACCGCGAAACAAACGAAAGACGCGAAAGTTTTTGCGGATCGACTTTTCGCGTATTTAGCGTCTTTCGCGGTTGATTGACTGGGCAACGGAGCGCGCATTGGATTGTTCACGCGGACCGGTCGCTGGGGGCGAGATGCGGGTTCGAGGAGGATCGAGCCCACGGGCAGCAAACGGGTTCAGATTTCGGCCGGCTCGTTGACGCTCAGGGCCCACCGGAGATGTCCGTCCACCCCGGATCAAGACTTGCTCAAGCGGCCGCCAATTGGCTGACGAAGCAGGTGGGAGATGGCGAATGACCGGATGTTGGATCGGGATCCCGACCGAGAAGTTCGGGCAGCCACTAGTTCCTGAGCTGTGATTGGCCAGCGTGCTCCGGAAAACCGCCGATCCATGAACTTTCGGGATTCTCAAAAAATACTTCATCAAATGCTTGACACTTCGCACATTGCTACGTACCGTCGGGGGTTACGGTTGTAGTGGTCAGCTACGCGATTCGGCCTGAATCCAACCCACCAACCCACCAACCCACCATTTTTTCAGGGGAAAAAACATGTCAGTGCGATTCAGAGGTTGCTTCATCCCGTCTTCGGTAGTTAAGGCAACTAAGTGTGCTTTGGTGGCAGCCGCCATTGCTCTGATGCTGGGGCCAGGTGTCGCGCAGGCAGGCATGGTTGATATCACTACGTTGCCGGGATACGAAGTGGTGACGACGAGTTCCCTCAACTTCAATACTGCCGCGGGGAAGGCTGGATGGTCTGTTAATAATGGCAAGGTCATCCTGGGTGCGTCGATCATCTCTGCGGGCGATACCGTCTCGGATTTCTCGGTATTCAGGCCGACGGGGCCGGGCGAAACCTGGAACGGCTACACGCTTGGGGCGAATGAGTACGGCTTCGCCTTTCAAGCTGAAAATGGTACAGCGAACCCCGGCGTTCAGTTCGAACTCTACTATGCCGACCCTCTGGCCGGCTACACGATCACCAAGTCGTCCACATTGAACTACAGTGGTACCGGGTGGGGTGGATGGTCTGCTCCGGCTGGCGATGTCGTGAGCGGCGGCGGCTATGCATTCTCGAATACTGGTGCATCTGCCGGCCTCGTCCCAATTTGCAGACAACGGTTCAGTGTGGCCGCACTATACGTTCGGAGCCAATGAGCAGGGCTGGGTCGTTCAGAATGGCGGGACAGCCAGCTCGGCTAACGTCTATGTGATCTCATTCGACGCACCTCCTGTCGTCCCCGAACCGACCACCTTTGCCTTGTGGAGCATTGGTCTGGTCGGGATGGGTGTTGGTGCGTCGCGCCGTCGCCGCAAGTAAAGCAAGTCAACAACCGCGAATCGAACGCAGACGGGTGGCCACGGCCGCCCGTTTTTTTGTTGGGACCGAGCTACGATCAACAAGTGCTTGATCCAATCTTTTGTGGCTGCTGGCTGTCGTGGCGCAAGCGTCTGCGACCGCGCCGCACGCCTGATGTGGAGCAGAGTCTGAACCACGAAATCCACGAAAGACGCGAACGTTGTCGTCATCGGAATCGTTCGTGATTTTGGTGTCGTTCGTGGTGGATCGACTGCGCAACTGACCGTGCCTTGAATTGTTCACCGTGGACCGGTGGCTGGCGATCGAGATGCGAGTTCGACGAGGATCGAGCCCCTACAGCAGCAAACGGTACCGATTTCGGCCGGCTCGCTGACGCTCAGGGCCCAAACGGCAAGACCAGCATCCAACCACCCAGCTGGCAATTGAGCCTCGGGGAACCATTGTTTGCGTCAATCATCCGCCACAGCGAGTGTGGTGCCGGGCGGAGTTGACAACCGCGAAATAGACGAAAGACGCGAAAATCTGGTCGGATCGATCTTTCGCGTATTTAGCGTCTTTCGCGGTTGATCGACTGCGCTGAATTGAGTGAGCCGGGAAGCGTGACCGCTAACCGGCATGCCAGCTGCCGGGAGCTCTTCATCTTCCTACCTCCATGTTCCTACCAGCTCGGTTTTGATTTCTCGTTTTCAGGCTCTGCCTGCCGAAAGAGGTTGCCAGGACAAGTCCTGGCCTACGGCCGGAAAGAGAGGCGGAGCCTCGGGGACAAGTGGCGGACTCGACTTTTGACCGCCGGCGAAGCGTTGCTAAGCTGTCTGGTTGCCGGCCTACCCGGAATCCATCGATCTGCTTGCGCCGGTCGCCGAATTCACTGGCCGGTGGGGCGACGCCCGTTGCTCGTCGCGGTTGCCAAATTGGACTCGTCGTGGCTATTCTTAAACCCCCTGGTCAGTAGACGGAGTGCGGCTGCAATCATCGGCTCTCAATTCGCTACGGGTCTGCGGTTCGATCGGTTGACCCACTGGCCGCCCCGTTCGATTCCCCACGATTCACCCTGCAATACCCGCCATTGATGCTCCGTCGGCTCCACTGGCATTACCCACCCCCACTCCCTCTCCGATTGAACCCCACCTGAACTCATCCTGTTGGACGTTCCAATCGAATCACCATGCGTTTGAATTTTCGCTTTCTGGGAATCTTGATCCTGGTCTTGGTCGCTCTTGGCCGGACTGACCTTTGTCGTGCATCGTTATCAACTCAACCGCAGTGCCGAATCTGATGCTGACGCTGGCCCGAGAGGCCCGCGGACGCCGGCAAGATCGGCGAGTCGGCGATGATGTATCGTCAGTACATGGCCCTGGATCGACAATCGGTCGAAGCGGCGGGCGAGCTGGGCGAACTGTTGGCCGCTGCAGGGCGATCTGCGCGACGCTTATTTCCAACTGGACAAATCGCTTCGTCTCGATCCCGAGCAACCGCAGGTCCGTGAGCGATTGGTCGAGGTCGCGCTGTTGCTGGAGCGAGATGCCGACGCGAAACGACTGCTGTTGGACGAAGCCGACCGCGGATCTGCAAACGGATCCCAAGCGGCTGTGGCTGTTGGCGATCAGCGAAGAGAATCTGGGCGAGTATGACCAGGCGCGCGAGCACTTCGAAAGGCCGTCAAGGCGGCACCCGACCGAACCGGATTACGCAAAATCGCTGGCCGATCTGTTGGTCGAGCGATTCTCGGAATCTCGAACTGGCCAAGCAACAACTCGATCGACTGGTTGGCGAATTTCCGGATAGATCCGATCAGCTACTTGACTCGCGGCCGCTGGTCGCTCGAGCGGGCTGCCGAAAATCGCCGATCCGCAAGCTTGGCCGGCCGGCTGTTGACGGCCGCCTGGAATGACGCCCAGCAGGGAATCAAGTTGGCACCCGAGAATCCGCAACTGGCAATCCTGGCTGCCGAGACGGCGATCGCCCAGGGGACGCCAGAGCAGGCCAAGGAACTGGTATCGCAGGCCTTGGCCGCCAATCCCAGGCTGCCCGAGCTGTATGTCGCCGATCGCACAGATTGAAATGCGGGCCGGCAATCTGGCAGGGGGCCATCGAATGGTTCAAAAAGGGATTGCGTCAGCTGCCCGGACAATTTCGATCTGTTGTGGAATCTTGCCCAGCTGGAACTGGAAGCCGGCAACTTCGCAAACGGTCGAAGGAGATGCTGGAACAGCTGCGCAGCCGCGAAGTATCCCGAGGCACCGATCCGGTTGCTGGAAGCCCGTTTGCTGATCGCCGAGGGCAAAGCCGCGCGAGGCAGCCGATCTGCTGGAAAAATCAAGGTCGCTGTTTGATCGCAGCCAAGAATCTGTTGAAGCAGGCGGACTATCAACTGGCGACCTGTTATCGGTTGATGGGCAATCCCGATCAAGAAATGGCGGCCTTGCGACGGGCCTTGGTGGTCGGATCCGCTGTGGATGCCGGCCCGCGAAGCCTTGGCCAGGTCACTGCTGGGCTCCGGCCGCCGGCAGGAGTCGATGTCGGAGTACGAGCAGATTGTCCGACAGCCGAATCCGTCGATCGGCACGGTCATGAACTACGCCCGGCTGTTGTTTCTGGACGGCCTGGGCAAGGGAAGCGAAAACCAGGATTGGACTCAGCTGCGCAGCGTCCTGTCGCTGTTGGACTCGATTCCCGAGGCGGCGATCAATGTGGCCGTGCTGCGGGCCGAGGTGCTGGTGGCCGAGGGCAAGCTGGAGCAGGCCGAAGCAGTTGCTGCAGGCTCAAATCGAAAGTGACCCCGAGTCGCTGCTGGCCCGCCGCGCCCTGATTGCGCTGCTGATTCAGGAATCGAGCACTGGGAACAGGTCGAACAGGCGCTGCAAGCTGCCGAACAAGCAATCGGTGACTCTCCCACGCTGCGGCTGGAAAGAGCTCAGTACCTGGTCCAGCGGTACGGTCAACAGGTGACCGAGCAGAGGCAATTGGATCCGCTGGCGGAACCTGGCGAGGATTGGGACGAAGCACAGCGGATTCAGCTGGCGGCCGGCTTTGCCGCGCTGTTCCTGGCCCTGGAGGATTATCCGGCCTGCGAAAAATGCGCGCGTGTGATCGCTGATTCAAAGACGGCTCAACCGACCTTGGACTTGTATCTGCTGCTGTTCGATTTAGCGATCCGCAGCGGCAATCGGACGCGATGAATGATGCGCTTGGCCCGCGTGCGTGAGATCGAGGGGAGCGTGGTCCGCTGTCGCGGATCGGCGAGGCGGTGCGGCTGACGGTCGAAGCGCAGGGGTTGCCGGAAACCGAGGTAGCGGAGCGGAACTCGCTGTTACCAGCGGGCGCTGACCGAGCTTGCCGAAGCGGCGGTCGAGCGTCCCGCCTGGTCGCGGATCCCCCGCTTGCAGGGCAATGTCTACGACCTGCGGGGCCAGACTGACTTGGCGGTGCAAAGCTATTTGCAAGCGATCAACCTGGGCGAACAAGATCCGCAGCTGATCTCACGGGCAATTATTCTGTTGTTCAACCAAGGACGATTTGTCGAAGCGGATGAAGTCGTACGCAAGTTGCAGGAGCAGAAGACGCCGTTTTCATCCGAGCTGACGCGAGTCGCCTCGGAAGTCTCGCTGCGGCTGGAAAATTTTGATCGCGCCTGCAGCCTGGCTCAGTCCTGGGCGGAGCAATCGGGCAAAGCGGAAGACCACGTGTGGTTGGCTCAGGTCTACAGCATCAGCGGCGATTTCGCCGCCGCCGAGACAAGAATTCCGGACCGCCATCGAGATCGATCCCGCAGCGCCGTCGGGCTGGGTTTCGCTCGTTCAGATGCTCGCTCGCCAAGCCGATACCGAGACAGCCCGTCAGGTCATCGAGGAAGCTCGCGCAGGCGCTGCCGGCCGAGGTCGCGGCCGACGCCATCGCACAGTGCTTTCAAGCGATCAAGGATTATCAGCAAGCCGAGCAAAGCTACCGTCAGGCGTTGCAGGCGGACTCCGCAGAATCCGTCGCTGATCCGCCGGGTTGCCGAGTTCTTCCTGGCGACCGACAAGTTTTCGCGAGGCCGAACCCTGCTGTGCAACTCGTGGGCGAACAGGCTGATACCGAGGCTGGCCACCAGCGAGGCTGATCGCAGTTGGGCACGCCGCACCCTGGGACTGGTCTATGGCCTGAGCGGCGATGCCAAACTGTTCGATCGCGGCAGAAGCGCTGCTGAAAACGCAAACCTAGAAACAAGATGAACAGTCGCTGGAGGATCAACGGGTACTGGCGATGATCTACGGAGGTCGTCGCGACCAGGCAGTCGCTGCAGACGGCGGTTGAGCTGTTGGAAGAGGTGATCCGTCAGCAGCCCCAGTTTTCGTTAGGTGACAATTTTTTGCTGGCCGAATTGTATTCCAGGCAGGCTGATTGGGCCTCGCTACAGTCGGACGATGCGGAGCGTGCTGGGCAATGGTGGCGCGGAGAATCCCAGATATGTTCGGTCCTACGCCGCGGCGCTGATGCAACAGGGTGAACTAGGCCGAAGCCCAACTGTGGTTCGATCGACTCAAGTCGCTGGCTCCCGGCGAGCAAACAACCGACACGATCGAGGCCGAACTGCTGTTTCGTTCGCAAGGACTACGCCCGACTGCAGTCGCTGCTGCAGACGAAGGCCGAAGATCAAGCCAATTGGCAATGGTCGGCTGAGCTGGCCGAAATTTTCGGCAGCCAGTTGGTCGCAACGAGAACAGGCCGAGGCAGCGGAACCGCTGCTGGCATTGGCCGAGGAGTCTATATCGCGAATTGCCGAGGCCGAGCCGGAGCAACAAGATATTCTGACGGCCTTTCAAGCGCGGCAAGGACAGATCGAGCAGGCGGTTGAGCGGTTGAGCGATCCGGAGATCGACCCCCGATACACTGGCTGGAATCTGCCAGATGGCCTTGCAAACGGGAAGCTTTCCGACACTCAGGTGCAGCAGCTGATCGCCTTGGCAAGCGAGGCTTTCCAGCGTCATCCGACCAACGAAGCACTGGGCCTGTGTGTGGCCGATCTTCACGGCTGGCTCGGTAACTGGAAAGAGGCCACCGATGCCTATCAGGCGGTGCTGGCGGCGCGACCTGATTCGGTGTCGGCGCTGAACAACATGGCGATGATCCTGGCGATGTCTGGACAGCAGCTGGATCAAGCCAGTCGAGCGGTCAACCAGGCGATCGCCAATCTGGGAGCCACCGATTTTCTGCACGACACCCGCGGTATGGTTCGCCTGGCCTCCGGCAGGCCAAAGCTTGCTGAGCAAGATTTCCGGGCTGTCGATCGAAACGGAAGCTCGGCCGATCGATATCTCCATTTGGCTCAGGCTCTGTACGCGCAGCAAAACATCGATGAAGCCCGAGATGGCTCTCCAAGAAAGCACAAGAAGGAGGAATTTCCGAGCAGACATTGCATCCCTTAGAGCGGATTGTCTACCGACGGTTGTCCGATCAGCTGTGAAGTCGTGCGACGACGGCAACCGTCGGAGCGGATAACTTTGCCCGGGTGGACCAGCGATGGGTTAAGTGTGAGGAGAGTTTTAAAATACGGCCTGGCTGGACAGCGTTACTCTGGTAGTCCCGCGAGTCCCTTCGCGGGGCAATTTCTGTGGAAATTGCTTCCGGAATGCCCCGCGAGGGACTCGCGGGACTACACCTTGGGCGAGCGGCAAAAAAGGGGATTTCAGTTCATAAGTCACGCAGTCCAGAGATGGCATTTCCATTTTTGATGTAGGTTGTCTGGAAAAGGGATCAGGAACCGATCACCGAATGGGCCCGGAGGGTGCTTCGCAGGATTCGCTCTGGATGCCCTTTTTGTGTCTGACCCGACCTACGTCCACTGACACAGCGACTCGATGTAATCGGCGCTGCCATCGCGTTTCCAGGGATCGAGTTGCGATTGGGTCTTCAACTGTTGACCGCGGCGCATCTGCGTGGCGATGAAACTGCATTTCAGTTCCGGCAACGTCGTCATATCACCCCACAGTTTCTCGAACTGCGAGACCGGGAAGATATCTTCTTGCCCATGGCCCCAGCGCTTCTTGACATCCTTCAGCGTGATGTAGGTCGGCAATCGCGATTGGATGGCGCGGACCGACGGCGTCGACTTGTTGTCGGATCATTCAAGTCGTTCCGCGTCAAACCGAACACGGCCAGCAGAGCGTCAATCTGAATCCAGGTGGTCATGGAATTGTAAAACGTCAAACCAAATTCGATTCGCTCGTCCGGGATTGCCAGACCCTCGATCAAGCGAGGACGTCCATTGACCAACGCCAATCCGCCACCGCGATCTTCGATGCGCCGCGCAATCACCTCGAAACTCAGTGGGCTACCGGCATCGATGTGAATTCCCAGCAACCCAGGGTCGACGTTGGCGCCGAGCGTGTCGATGTTGTGCAACATCAAGTACTGCAAATCCGCTTGCTCGTCGATCAATTGTTTCAACAAACCGTTGCGAAGCAGGTTGGGAATTTCGTACCAGTGTCCGACCGGATGAATGCACTGGCTGGCCAGGTTGTCGGTGTAATCGGCGCCTTCACCGGCCGTCTGTGCCCACTGGATCAGCGCCGCGCGAAGACTCTCGCGCATCTTTTGTTGCTGGTGGTCAAGCACTTGCTGTGCGGTTTCCTGCCACAGAAAGCGCAGATCGCGGACCGTCGGGATCATTCGCAGCCCAATGCTGCGGCCCGGCGACAGGTAGACTTTGCCGGCGTGGCCATAGTTATTGTGCCGGTCCAAATGCTCGCGAATCGAACTGTCGGTCAGATAACTGGTGGTAAACACATGCGGGATCGATCCGCCATGCTGGGCGGTGGTTTGGCGGTTCTTGGCCAGATGAACTTCGACAAAACTGCGGTGACGGCCGGCAAAACGGTTGAACGGATGCAGTGCCTTGCAAACACCGGCACCCTCGGTCCAACGACTGCCGACACCGGCGGAAAGCGTGACGACCGCGACTTGACCCTTACGAATCGCCTCGGCACCCAGTTGAACGTACTTTTTATCGACGCCGCCGCGGACATCGATCACGTCCGATGGTGATACATCGGTGATCGTGGTGCTCTGGGACAATCGGTTTTGCGACAGACCGATTCTGCCGCTCAGCAGATCGCTGCGAATCGATTCATGTTGTTGGCGATCGAAGCCTGATTGATCCAAGATCTGTCGCAGCGACTGTTGCTGACCACCAGCGGTCAACTCCTGCGGCAGGATGCTGTCGAGCAACAAGCCGGCGGCTGAGCCGTCGTCGCGGCAACGGCTGCCGATCCGCGTCAGTTCGATTCGGCGATCGGCGGGCAGATCGCGGATCGGAGTCCGCAGCAGTTCAGGCAAGACCAACGGGTAGTAGCGATCGGGCATCATCGCGGCGTCACCGCTAAGGAGTTCCGCGGACGAACCATCGTCGTTGATGCGAAAGTCGTAGACGACGGGGTCCATCGCGAACGGCAACGCCGTCTGCATCGATCGCTTGGTCTGGACCATCGTCTGGCCCAGCCATTGCTGGGCCTGGGCCTTGACGGTCGGGTCAAAGATGAAGCCCATTCCTCCGCCGGCCATCCCGCCCAGCATCCAGAATCCCCAGAATTTTTCGCCATACTGTTGCCGGCATTTTTCGATCAGCACGTCCGTGTACCGATTGGTCGCCCAGGGGATGATCGTTTGCAGCGGGCCTTCGAAGTTGCGCGTGGTCACCGCACCGATTCGCCGCAGGTCGCCTTGCTGAATCGCGTCGACGACCTGATCCAGGATCTGCATCGCCTCGCGCCGCGCCTGCCACTGGGGCTCGCTGCGCAGCAGGTAATGCTCGGTGACCATCTCCAGAATCGGACCGACGTTCTGGGCCATGCCGCCGTGCACCAGGACCAGGCTGTCTTGAATTTTTTGCCGAGTTTCGGCGGATGCTTCGCTTTCGTCGAGCACATGGTGGACCGGCATCAAGCGACCGCGACTGATGCCGAATTCCGGATCGCCGACGGTCGCTGTGGCGCCACGGATCAGCTTGATCCCGGGCCAGACGCCGCCGGAATCTTGCCATCCACCGCCGCTGCCGCCGATCCATTCACCCAGAATCGCGCGGGCGGCGACCAGCCGCCGATCAGGCTCGTCCAGCGGACCGATCAGTGATTGTATTTGCCCTGTCGCCCGCATCAGGATCGAGATCAGTGATCCGAGCAGGTTGGTCGACACCGCCAGACGCGATCCTTTGGGGATGTCATTGATCTTGCTGACCACTTCCAATCCCTTGCCGGGACCGACCAGTCGATTCAACAGTTCGCCGATGGTTCGACCGCCTCCTTCCAACCCCGGTGGCACGATCCCGGCCGCGATCACGGCGGCCTTGAGCAGTCCCAGATGGTCGCGGGCAAAATCAAACATCTCGGCGATCGAATCGACTTCGACCGTGGCGCCCAAGTCGACGCTTGCCAATCGGATCACCGGTTGATCGATGACGCGCAAATAGGTTTCGATGGGCGGTCTTGGTTGGCTGTCACGACCCCGGACCGCCAGGTCGATCGAGACGTTCAACACTCGGGCCCCTTCGGGAAAATCCATTCCCAGAAAAAAGATATCGCTCCAGGCACTATGCGAAAAATCCATCCGCACGGCCGTCGTCTCGCGCAGGATCGGCATCGCACCGGAGTTCGGATCGGGCTGTAAGAGTTCGCGACGGATTCGCAGCGGATGGTCGTCCGGATGACCAAGCCGGAACATCCATTGGTTGCCGCGAACGGTCCGCACGCTGCGGCGGACTTGATCGGCCAAGGTTTGAAAGCCGAGTTGGTGATACGCCTGGGCCAGCGCGCTGGCCACCGCTTCGCTGGGTCCGTCGCGGCGCTGGGTTTCCAGCAACGAATCGATGGCTTCCACAAATCGCCTGGACAGCAATTGCTGGTAACCGCCGAAGGGAATCAGTCCGCAGCGGGTCGCCGGCAACGTGCGCGGTAAATGGTAGCGATAGATCGCCGCGAGGAAAAACAGCGCCCGCACTCGATGGTACAGATTGTCCTGCTGGCGTCGGAACTGATCCAGCGAGTCGGCGTGAGCGAGCAGCTGATCGGTCGACGCGCCCAGACAAACCGAATCGAGCGAGCGATCACGAATCTGGTCGTCAGCGGAGAGGATGATTTCGATCAACTCGCTCATTGCACCGGCGCTGCCTGAGAGCGAACCGGCGTGGACCGTGGATCAACGCTGGCCGCTTGTTGGCGGCTGGCCATCAAGTCCACCAGCTCGGTCAGAATTTGATCGCGATCACAGCCGGAAAGTCCGATCGCCAATTGAGCTTTTAAGATTCCGTACTTGACTCCCAGGTTGTATCGCATCCCGTCCACTTGATAGGCCAGGTATTTGCCACGTGAGGGCAATCTGGCGACGGCATCCGAGAGTGTCGGTGGGGTTTCGTTTGCGTCGCGCAACAGAGCCTCGATCAAATCGAGCACCTCGGCCGTCAAGACATGCATGCCAAAGAATCCGAGGTAGTGTCCGACGCGCAGTCCCGGGGTCACCAGTTGTTGCTCGGCCAGTGTTGGTGTGGGCTTTTCGATCACGCATTCGACTTCGTACAGTCGCTCTCGTTGCGGCAGCAATGGTCCACTGACCACGCCGAAGTACGGCAGATTGTTCTCGCGAGTCGCTTGAACCGCGGAAACCGAGCACTCGAACTCGGTGGCGATTTCGACCAGTTGACGCGCGCACGGCTTGGCGGTGTTGCTGAGGTGCAGATGGTCACCGACCAGGTGCAGGAACGGATCGTGACCGACGAAAGATTTTGCCTGATGGATCGCGTGGGCGTATCCAAGTGGTTTGGTTTGTTCGACAAACTGCAGGCTACCGACCTGGTTGCCGGCGGCGGCAACGGTAGGCCTCTTGATCGCCGGGCCGAATGACCACACAAATCTGTTCGATCCCGGCGGCCGCGGTTTCTTCGACGATCAACTGCAACGCCGTCTTGTCGTCTCCATTTCGATCGACCAGTTGTTGCAGCGGCAGTCGGTTTTGATCGGGAGCGGCGGCGGTGATGACGGCCTTGCGGACCTGCATGGCGGGGTGCTCGTTCGCAGAAAGGGAGGGCAGAGGTGGATCGAATTTCGGTTCCAGCATAATCAACGCAGGAGCGAGCATGAATGGCCGCAACATCATCACCATTGGACGTACGTCGGAAAAGCGCAGACGATCAGTAGCGGCGACGACCCGGCGGCTGGCGTGCACTATTGGTCCGTTGACTTTCCTGGCGCCATCGTCCCAACCTACATCGGACTGAGAAAATCGCTGGCTAGGATTTCTGCCCCAGCACCAAAAACATGGGGTTCAAGGCGTCAAATCGAACTCGGTCCAACTGGAACTGGCCGCGGGCGATGTTGATCATGCGGACGTCGCTCCGCAATCCGGCGGCGTCGATCTTGGCCTGGACCGCGACCAGATTGTCGGGACTGGAAACGGTGACGACGATCCGTCCGCCGGCCAAAAGTCGCTTCAGCGCCGCGGCGACCAGATCGGGAACCATTCGCCCGCTGCCGCCCACAAAGATCGCATCCGGATCGGGCAAGTCACTCCAGGCGTCGGGCGCTTTGCCATGGATGGGGACCAGATTGGGAACGCTGAACAGTTTGGCGTTTTCGATCATCAGCCCGTAATCTTCGGCATCCATTTCGATCGCAAAGACTTTACCGGCACTGGCGATTGCCGCCGCCTCGATCGCCAGTGATCCGCTGCCGGCACCGACGTCCCAGATCACGCTGTCCTTTCGTATGCCGAGTTCCGCCAGCGCGATGCAGCGAACTTCGCACGGTGTCAGCAATCCACGTTTGGGTCGGGACTGTAAAAACAAATCATCCGGATTGCCAAACAAGCGATGCTGTGAGCTGCCGCTGGGTCGATCGGCCGCACCCTGACGGCGAACCAACACCATCACGTTCAGCGCGGAAAACGTTTGCTGGCGGATCGACTGCAAGTCGCCCTGCGTGACCGTTTCGTCCGGTGTGCCCAGGTTTTCACAGACGTAAGCGGTGAAGTAATCAATCCGCCGATCCAACAGCGCTTCGGCGACCACCGACGGCGTGATCGCTTCGGTGGTAAACAGTCCGACTCGATCGGCCGTACGAATGCTGTCGACGACGCGATCCAAGGACTGGGTCGCCAGATTGGACAAATAAGCGTCGTCCCAGCTTTCTTTGACGCGCGCGAAAGCCAGCTGCATGCTGCTGACGTGCGGCACGACCTCGAAGCGTTCTTTGCCAAACGCCTCGGTCAGAAATCTGGCGATTCCGTAAAACAGCGGATCACCACTGGCCAACATCACGGTCGGACGATCGGCAAGCTGGGCGATGGTCGTCTTTAATTTGCCCAGATCGCCACCGACGGGAATCTGCTGGGCAGCGGTATCGGGGATTTGATCGAGAGTCGACTGCGCGCCGATCAGCACTTCGGCTTGCTGAATCAATTGCCGCGCCTGGCCGGTCAATCCTTCGAAGCCGTCGTCACCGATGCCAACGATGTGTATGCGAGCTGTCAATTTCGTATTCCTGTTGGATCCATGAAGCAATGGAGCGAGCGGTGGTAGATCATCCGTTCCGCTTTTCCCGTTGCCGCCGACTGTACCGTTCCAAAGTTCTCCGCTCCGCAGACAGTCAGACTCGCTTCGCCCGATTCGTGAATTTTGCCCAGAATCCGATCCGCTTCGGCCGCCTCATTTTGGATTTTCTTGTCGGGATCATGCAATTTCAACTTCATCCGCCGCGAGCGCTGGCGCAATTTGTCCGATGAGCCTCGAAGCGCGCCCAGGTCAAGCCATTGCAACGACCAGCGCCCGAAAGAAATAAGCCAGTGCAAAGGCCGCACCGGCCAAGTGAACCGTGAATGCCGTGTTGGAACTGCCGCCGAATCCCTGTCCGAGCAGCCCGTACAAATCGAACGCCACGAACATCACCGCCACGACCCAGGCCTTGACCGGCAAGACAAACATCAACAGCAATTCTTGATGCGGATAGTAACAGGCGAACAGAATGGCCACCGCGATGACCGCACCGCTGGCGCCGATCGTTCCCGGCATGGCGCTGATCGGTTGACCCGTTGCCAAAGCGTAAATCAATGAAGATCCGGCACCGACGATTCCACCGACGACGATCGCGGCCAGATAGAACCGCAAAAATTCCATCTGGCCGATCCGCTGTTCGACAACCCGGCCAAACACAAACAGGCCAAACATGTTGAACAGCACATGCGTGATTCCATTTGTGTCGTGCATGAACCCGTAGGTCAAAAACTGCCACCACATCCAGGGTCGGATGATCGTGTCCGCGTCGACATGAAACCAATTCGCTAAAATGCTTTGCTTGGTTTGCGGATCAACCAAGATCATGTCGATGAAGAAAATCACCACGTTGATGACAATCAAGGTGATCGTCATGCTGCGCGGATTCTCAACGCGATCCCAAGGAGTCCGCTCGCTGCGTCCGTATTCGCGGTCGTAAATTCCCATCGCCAGTGCGTGCCGTGGTATGGATTCGGATAAAACTGAGAACCACCGGGTATCCTAGCAATCAACCGACGCAGTCGTGTAGGCCGGGTGAAACCGGGGTGAAATCGATACAGGCCGGCTGTTGTTGCAACTCAGGGGAGCGAGAATTCAGAGTCACAAATGGCTTTCGCCATGCCCCGACCGTCGATTACCCAACTCGCCCGTTGGAGAGGTCAATCCGTATCACGTCCCTGGCCCCTTCCTGTCCGTTTCACGACCCTGGCCCCTCCCCCTATCCCCCTCCCCCAAATCATTCGCGGCATTGTTATTTGGCAATGGAAGGTTTCACGGGCGAACGATTTGGGGGAGGGGGGACAAAAGTGGCGCTGTCCAGCTAACCCGGATTATTCACGTAGGCCGAATCAGTCCGCATGTAGTGGGTGACCCCAACCTTGATCCTGCAGCGTCGCGCAACAACGCGACGACTTGGGTTAGGCCGAATGGGGCGCCCCTCGCATACGATCTCCTGCGGCGTCGGAACGAGTCAGTGCTACAGTACTGAAACCCTGACGACCTGCGAATAGACGGCTGACACGGACCTTGTGATCCGATGTCGTACAACTGCGGACCGGAGTCGAAGGCTTTCCACTATCACCACGAAAACCCAGACACTCGACTTGACTTACCACATCCCATAGACGGACCAAGGTCGCTGGTGGCTGCCGGAACAGCGCAAACCTTTCGATATCGTTGGCGCAGCGTGCACACCTTGATTTCGAATGAACTGCGATCCGCCGCGGCGGACACCACAAGGGTTTGCTCGGTCCGGCCTACGTCGTTGATGAATAATCCGGGCTAGGCCGCGGCCGGTTGTGGGCGTTGCTGTGGCAGCAACGTGCGCAGATGCTCGACCGCCCGCTGCAGTTGCGGATCGACGAAAGGACTGTGGCGGCGGCTGGTCGGCCGCCGCCGGCTGCGGATCCGCGGCCGGCTCGGAAAGTCCGCCGGTGGCTCGTCCGCCGCTGGCGACTCTCCAGCCTCCGCCGGTGCCTGGCCAGCCAACGCAGGATAGGCGGACTCGCGCCATCGTTGCTGCAGTTGCTCGCGGGTCTGGTCGTCCAGTTCAACGGTCAGTCCGGCGTCGGGCCGAACCCCCCAAATTTGATCTTCGCCGGCATCCTTACCGCGATGCAAATTCTGTCCGCTGGGACGATAGAAGCGAGCCACGGTCAGCCGCAACGCGCTGCGACCGTACTGCAGCGGCAAGACATTCTGGACGGTTCCCTTGCCGTAGCTGCGAGTGCCAACGATCGAGCCGCGCCGGTTGTCCTGCAAACAGGCGGCGACGATTTCGCTGGCGCTGGCGGAATCGCCATCGATCAAAATCGCCAGTGGTTTGCTGGCTTGCACCAAGGTTCCCGGCTTGGCAAAGAATCGGCTTTCCAACACTCCACCACGCGTTCTGCGTCGAAACGATTTCGCCTTCGTCCAAGAACATGTCACTGACTTCGATCGCGGTGTCCAACAATCCGCCGCCATTGCCCCGTAAATCAAAGATCAACGCGGCAAAATCATTGTCCAGATCGACCAACACCTGGCGCAATTCTTCGACTGTCTTTTCACCAAAGCCCGTCAACCGGATATAAGCGATCGACGGATCGTCGCGCAATCGATAGACCCATTGGTTTTGATCGTCGCGGTAATCGCCGATCACCGATTCCAATTCGATTGTCGCGCGCTGGATCCTCAGATCCACCTCTTGATCACCGCGACGCACCGTCACTTTCACCGTCGTTCCCACCGGACCTTTCAATCGGGTGCTGACTTCCTGTAACCCCAACGACGATACGTCCTGGTCATCGATACGGATGAACTGGTCGCCCGGTAAAATACCCGCACTCAGCGCCGGCGACCCCACTAGCGGTGTGATCACACGTACGGGCTGACCTTGCTCCGGTTGCTCGACAAAGATTCCAATCCCGGCAAACTCCTGGTTGATGTTATCCTGAAACGTCTCGAACTGCTGAACCGGAATGTATTCGCTGTGCTGATCCAATGTGGAAATCATGCCGTTCATTGCCGCCGTCAACAATTCGTCTTCATCGACCGGATCAACGTAGTAGTTGTTGATCAGATTCAAGGCGTCACCAACGTGCAGCGCTGTCTTGGTGCGACTGTCGGCCAGATAGCAAAACCCGCTGACGATGAAGGCCAAAATGATGATATTCAGATTGCGCGGGGGCATCGATCAGCCAAAATTAGAAAAGGAGGAAACCACAGACTCATTGGACTAAACGCCGCTGAAAAAAGGAACCGGGATCAGAATCGCGTGTTGCTGAAACCAAGTCGCCAGCCCATCCCAGCTGGTGTACTGAGAGACATAGACAAACGTCAGATAGACCGCGACCACGCCGGTCATCAATAAGCGCACCAGCGAACGGGAAATGGCCGCCCACCGACCACTCGATTCGACGCGGCGCCGCGCGCGGCGAATCGCCAGCCCGGTCGCGATTCGTGCCGGCAAAATGAAAGCCACAAATACCAGGCAGGGCAGCCACATCACTTCCTGAGGTGTCGCTTCGACCTTCAGCAGATACAGCGGAATCGGCGTCAGAATCAGCGCGACCACCATCGCCAGCAACCAGGCCCAGGGGCGCGGCGAAAGTCGCGGCGAATTTCCGCGACCTCAAACAAGGCGCCCAATCGATTCTCGGCGGCAAAGTGAGCTTGCAACATGGGGACATACAACAGGCTGACCCCTAAGCCAACCAACGCGATGAAACCGACCACCCCGGCCAAGCCGGTTTCTCCGACTCGAAAAGCCGCGATGATGACAAAGGCCGGCAGCAACCAGATCAGCGTCCCGATCGCCCCGCGCAGTCCCAACCAAAAGTATCGTCTTAGTTCCAGTGACGCCGTGAAATCCCACAAGCGATCGGGCAACGATCGCCAGGTTCGCCACCGCCAGGCTTCGCGGACAAACCGTTTCGGTTCAGGCCACAAGTAGTGGATTGCCTTTCCGCCGCGCGCCCAGGCCCACAGCAGATACACGATTGCCAGCAACGAAGATCCGATGGCTAAAAATCGGATCATCGCTGCGCGCGACGAACCGGGATCGATCACCGTTGCCACCGATTCCCAATGAGCCAACAACTGGGTCGGCAAGGCGGCGATCATCACCACCACGGCCGCCATGCCGATCTGGCGGGCTTGTGCTAGCTGGGGCAGCGCGTCTCGCAACTGACATCCGCCGGCCAATCGGCCGGCAACGTTCAACAGATACCCAAAGGCGATCAGCTGCACGATCGGAATCGCCGCCAGCACCGCCAGCAGCACAATCAACGACACGAATCCGAACACGGATCGGGCGATCGAGACGGGGATTCGGAACAGGTTGCGGACGGTCAAGGAACGTCTCCAGAAAGCGGAATCCGTGCCGATTACATCGTAAATGATCTTTGGCAAAGATTTACTTAAGGATTCGTTTGATTCGGCCGATCTTGGGAAGGAAGGAATGTCTGTACGAGGGGGGAATACTCGAAAACGGACCCGCTGGCACGAGCTTTGCCGCTGAACGCTTGTTCGCCAACCAACCCATGGCCACCCCTTTTCAACTGATTTGGCTTCCGCTTCTGTTGCTGTTGGTGTCCAGCCAGAGCGGCTGTGTCGCACTTAGCATCCCGAGCGAGCGATTCCACGATCCGGCCGATGGTGGCGGTCTGTTTGGTCATTGGCACGGCGATCTGGGCCATTCCTGCGAGCGGTGCGAGCACTCCCCGGGCAACTGGGATCCTTCGTCGCTTGACGGCGGGCCGCTGGAATGCGATCCACTGGATCCGGCGGCGGGTGAACACGGAAAACCGAAACAGGACGAAGTTCCCTGGCCTAAATTCTATCCGGTGCCAACCCGTCCCGTCTTCGGTCCGCCAGCCGTTACGGCATTCTAGTCCGGATTATTCAGGTAGGCCGGACCGAGGTCGCGGGTGGCTGCCGGAACAGCGCAAACCTTTCGATATCGTTGGCGCAGCGTGAATAGCTTGATATCAGTTGCATTGCGACTGACGTTGGGGCACCACAAGGGTTTGCTCGGTCCGGCCTACATCGTTGATGAATAATCCGGGCTAGGCACTGTCTTGCAAATGGGCGAGCGAGGAAAAGGCGTCGGACCCCGGTTCCGATCACGAATCGAATAACCAGACAGTGCCTGGTCCCCGCGGCGATCCTGCTCCGCGCTGCTGTTAAGCTCGGTAAACCTTGCCGCCGAACCAGGTCTGATATCAAGCGGGGCCGCTTCGTTTCCCGATGCAAAAGGCCATACCGGTGATGCCGGTTTGTCGATCGAGACAAGGGATCTCAGTCGACTCAGTCCTACCGAAGGATTCGGGCACGGGAATCTATGCGACCGACCAATCGAGTTTCCCGCGCCGCGGCCCGTCTAGCTACCAAACTGATGTTTGGGCTGTGTGTTTTGACGACACCGTCGCTGGCACAGTCGTCGCCGGGACTTGTTTCGGACGCTCGAGAGACTCCGACGGTCATGGCAATTCGCCGGGCCTCCCCGGCCGTGGTCAACATCCACGGTCAGAAGACGGTGCGGGCCAGCGCCGCCGGGATGGCGGGTGCCGAAGGCCCCGATTCGTTCAAGCAGGTCAACGGGATGGGAACCGGGCGTTGTGATCGACCCCCGCGGCTATGTGATCACCAACTATCACGTGGTCGAAGACGTCGAAGACATTCGCGTGACGTTGAAAGATGGCGAAACCGCTTCGGCCGATTTGGTCACCTCGCGGATTCGCAACGATCTGGCTCTGATCAAAATCAACGTCGATCACCCCTTGGCGACCATTCCACGTGGTACCAGCAGCGACTTGATGGTCGGCGAAACCGTAATCGCGATCGGCAATGCGTATGGCTACGTGCATACCTGCACTCAGGGAATCATCAGCGCCCTGCATCGGGACGTGCCTGTGAACGAAACGCAGGATTATGTCGATCTGATTCAAATCAGCGCCGGAATCAATCCTGGCAATTCGGGCGGCCCGTTGTTGAACATCGACGGCGATTTGATCGGAGTGAATGTGGCGGTCCGCGTGGGTGCACAACAAATTGCCTTCGCAATTCCAATCGATCAGGTGATTGAAATCGTGACCGAGATGATCGAACAACATAACAACGGACGGCTCGCATCGGGTCTGAGAACCAACGGCGGACCGCGCGATGGTGATGGTGTCACTATCGCCAATGTCTCCGCCAGCAGCGCCTGCCGCACGGGGTGGGTTGAAGCCGGGAGACCGCGTGGTCCGCGTTGATTCTCAGAAAGTGGATGATCGTCTGGATCTTGCCTTGGCGATGCTTGGGGTGCAACCGGGACAACCGCTGCAGATCGGTATCGATCGGGACGGTCGCCAGTTGCAGGTGGCTATGAAAATCACTCCTTCGCCGACCGCCAACCCCACATCACTGTCCGAGCAAGCCTGGAGTGTGATTGGCATTCAAGCAAAGCCCGTGACCAGCGCGACGATGCGGCGATTGAACTCGCGGATGCGGACGAACTATACCGGCGGCCTGTACATCACGGCGGTGCGGCCAGGTTCGGCAGCCGACCAGCAGGGGATCTCACAAGGTGATGTGCTGTTGGGGATCCATGGCTGGCAAACCACGACGATGAAAGACCTGGCGGGTATTCTGGAGCATCCTGACATGCAGCGAGGCCCAAGAGCCAAGTTTTACCTGATCCGACATGAGCAAACCTTGTTCGGCCATATGCAGCTTGCCAGTCGACCGGCTGCCAACGCCATGCAATACGACACGACAGTAAATCGGTAGGCGAATCGGCGCCAGTCTCGGGGCAAACTCGTTGCATTCTGTTTCCGCAGCAACGGTTTGCCGACCCAGCCGGGACATGGCGCCGCTACCAGGGGCGAGCGTTCTCGTACTCGCTGATCTTCTCTTCATGCAGCAGTGTCTGAGCGATGTCGTCCAGACCGCCCAGCAAGTTTTGGCGACGGCTGGCGTCGATCTCAAAGCTTCGGCTGAATCCACTTTCATCTTTGATCGTTTGACTTTCTAAATCAATCGTCAACTGATAAGGCGAATGTGTCTGCGGCCCGTGCGAAGAGTTCGTCAATGTCGGCTTCCGGCAAGGTGATCGGCAACACGCCGTTTTTGAAACAGTTGTTGAAGAAAATATCGGCAAAGGATGGCGCGATCACCGCTCGAATGCCGTAATCGTCCAGCGCCCAGACCGCGTGTTCGCGGCTGCTGCCGCTGCCAAAATTTTTCCGGGTGACCAGGATCGACGCGGCTTTGGCGGCCGGTTGATTCAGCTCGAAATCAGGGTTCGGGGTCGTGCCGTCGTCCAGAAATCGCCAATCGTAAAACAAGAATTGACCAAATCCACTTCGCTCGATTCGCTTCAGGAATTGCTTGGGGATGATCTGGTCAGTATCAACATTGGCGCGATCCATCGTAACGACGACGCCGGTGTGAACAGTAAAGCTTTGCATGGTATGATTGGTTAGGAACTGGTTGCCGTCGAAAGATCGTGAGCGGAGGGAGGGTCCTATCTGACCACGATCCGATCCAAGATGGTAGGGCCGTTAGCGACACAATTTTAATCGGACTCGTTGATGCGTTGCTTTGCCCACCTCATTACACGGCGAACTCTTGTTTGCCTTGCCGCGGTCCTGGCCTGCCTGGTTGCGACTTCGATCGCAGAGGCCGATGATTCCTCTCGGCCGCATTTCACAATTGTCACGCTGGGTGATTCGATCACCAAAGGGGTGCGCAGCGGCGTCACCGCCGAACAGACTTTCTCGTCGCTGCTGCAGTCGCAGTTGGGGGAATCCGGTATTTCGGCAGATGTCGTCAATCTCGGTATCGGCGGCGAACGGGCCGACCAGGGTTTTCAGCGGCTCGATCGAATCTTGGAGCTGAGCCCGGATCTGGTGACGGTGATGTACGGCACCAACGACAGCTATATCGACAAAGACAAAACAACCAGCCGGATTTCGGTCGACGAGTATCGCGCGAACCTGACCAATATCGTCAAGCAGTTGCGGAGCCACGGAATCGAACCGGTATTGATGACGGAACCTCGCTGGGCTGACGAAGCAGCGGTGGACGGCTCAGGCAGCCATCCGAACCTGAGCCTGGAGCCGTTTGTGGTGGCCTGCCGGGAAGTGGCGCAAGGGTGGCGAGTTCCCCTGGTCGACCATTTTGCCTACTGGACGAAAGCTCGCAGCGAAGGCACCCACCTGCGCCAGTGGACGACCGATAACTGCCACCCAAATCCCGACGGGCATCGAGAGCTTGCCCGCTTGATGCTGCCGATCATTCGCCAGCGGTTGGGATCTCGTGGTGGTGCATCCGACAGTCCATGACCGGGCAGAGACGGCTTAACAAATTGGGAATGCTTTAGCTGGACAGCGATACTTTGGTAGTCCCGCGAGTCCCTTCGCGGGTCGATTTCCGCGAAAATCGCTTCCGGAATGCCCCGCGAGGGACTCGCGGGACTACAACATTGAGATGCCGAAAAAAAGGGGATTTCAGTTCGAAAGTGGCTCTGTCCCGTTAGTGGTTTAGCGACAGCAGGTAGCTGAGCAAGTCGTTGAATTGCGATTCGTTCAGCAGTTCGGCAACGTTGCCCGGCATCGGCGAAAGCATTGATTGCTTTCTCGTCGTGATCGCCGCTTTGTCAATCAGCTGCTGCTTGCCACTGGTGTCAAACAGGATCAATTGCGAATCGGTTTCACCCTTGACCAGCCCCGCAAACGCGCGACCGTCGTCAGTCAGAATCGTGGAGGACCGAAAGGCCGCGTCGACATTGCGATGAGGGGCCAGCACGTCTTCGCAAATCCTGGCCAGGCCACGGTTGCCAATGCCGTCCAGGTTGGGACCGATTTGAGCACCCTGGCCGGAGACTTGATGACAGACCGCACAATGCTTGGCAAACCATTGTTGGCCGAGATCCCTGTCAGCTCTGGCCGGCTGGTAAGCAGCCCGGCGATTCTTGATCAGAGCCGCCAACTGCGCGTCCTCGTCTGGCAGCGAAGCCACCAGCGATTCCATTTGTTGCTGTTGCTCCTTCGTCGCGATCGCATCCAATCTGGATCGTATTTCGGGCGCGACCAGCAGCCGATTGGTCGCCTGTCCAGCGGCGACCAACGCCAGCAGTGATTCCACTCCCGGGCGATCGGACACCAAGCGACGCGCGACGCGCAGCTGGTCCACTGCCGTCGCGCTCTTGAGAGCCCGTGCCAACAGATCGCTGGTCGGATCTTGTCGATCAATCGCGTCGATGATTTCGTTTTGCAGCGGCTGATCCAAATCCGCAATCCTGATCGTTTCGGCCAGCGCTTGGATGCGGCAGTCATCATCGATTTCGGCAACCGCGGCGGTCAAAGCCCCCCGGGTTTCCCGGTCGCCTGAGACGCGAGCCAAACGAATCAAGTCGTCTCGGAGTGGCTGCAGGCGGAATCGACCGGCCAAGTCCGCACCCACGCGGCGGTCAGCTGACAATTCGCTGGGGTTGAGTTCTTTGACCGAGAAACGACCAACCGCCAACCAGGCGTACGCCGTGCCCGGATCATTGTCGACCAACTCGACATAGACCTCTCGGCCGGTCAGCTGTTGACCTGAATCGGATACCGGGTTCCAGCTGCGCAGCTCGGCCGTATCGTTTCGAGGTGGGCTAAAGGAAGCCAGGATTTCGCCGGTTTCGGCATCATGCACGCGAACAAGGTTCCGTTGTTGCATTGGTTTGTCGGGGAAACCATCGTGGCCGGCTATCCAGAAGCTGAACGTCCTTGGCAACGGAAACGTTGCCGAGCGGTAGATCCCCGTGCGTTGTTCGCCATGCGGAAAACTGCTCCACAACGGTTCCGGTGGTGATCGGTCGGCCGCTTGCCGCCGCCGAGAGATTTCCCAAACGGTTTCACGATTGTCTGGATCACCGCTGGGAATGAACGTCCACGGCAGTGGCGACAACTGCTGGTCCAGCGCCAACAGATCGGTCGCCAGCTCGCCAGCCCATTGCCCGATCGATTCCGGCAGCCCGCCTTCGGTTGTCGCGCCGTCGTGAATCGAGCGAAGCAGTTGCAACTGAAAGTTTCGATCGTCGCCGAATTTGTCTCGGGCGACCGCCACCATCGCGTCAACGGTTTCCTCCGATACGTGGTTGATTGCGAACTTGATGTACTCGGCCAGCGTTTTTCGATCGTCCACGGACAGCTGGTCAATGTGGCTGGCGACAAATTGGCCCGCGGCTGGGGTTTTCAGCGCCAGGCAGATCCCGGCGATCAATTCGATTTGATCCGGCGGTATCTGTTGGGCAACGGCTTGAAAGGTTGATTCGCTGCGTAATTGGTCTCGCAGTGACATGCGGATCGCATGTCGCAAATGCGGGTCACCAGGAGGAGTGTGGCGAAATCGATCGAGCAACGGTTGTACCAGTGCGATGCTGGGATGTCGCGCCGCTGCAAGCACCGCAGCGCGGGCGACCGATGGATCGGCGTCGTTGATCCCGCAAAGCAACAGATCGTTGGGATCACCGAACTGGTGATCCAGTTCACCGATCACGTGATAAGCATGCATTTGCACGAGTGGTTCATCCGCAGTCGTTGCCAACCGCAATTCGGCCGCCGTCACCGCGCCGAGTCGGAACAGAATCCACAGCGAGTGAATCCGAACCAGCGAAGATTCACTCTGCTGAAACGCCTCGCGCACGGCATCGATCGCCGGCGCGCCGTAATGATCGACGATTCGATCCGCCGCCAACATGCGCCGAGTCAGATGGGGTGCACCGAGTTGGCCGATCAAGCCGGCGATGTCCAGAGAGTCGAGAGAGACGGGACGCGGCTCGATCAGCCGCGGCGCCTGATCACGACGCTGGTCATTGGGGCGATAAACGATCTTCCAAATGCGGCCACTGGTGCGATCACGCCCTGGATGGTTCAGCGGTTCTTCGTAGTGGCCGATGATGCGATTGTAAAAGTCGGCGACGTACAAAGCGCCATCCGGACCGAATTGCAAATCGACGGGCCGAAACCAGGGATCGCCGGAAATCAAGAAGTCGGATTCTTCTTGGGCCTGCAGACTGCCGCCGCGGTACAACAGCGAGTTGCGATTCACTCGGCTGGTCATCACATTTCCGCCAAAGGCGCTGTCCAGGTAAACGCTGGGAAAGGATCCGCGATCGGTACAGACCGCGATTCCGCCAATCGCCGTCGATCCATGCAGGTGATCCATCACAGCGGGGACAAAACCAAGTCCATCGTGGGGTTTGCCAAAGCTGTCGTAATGACCGCCTTGCATCAACAGGGTGACCGGTTTGGTATGACAATCGGCGGTCAACAGGTTGCCTTGCCGGTCGTAGGCCATGCCAAACGGATTGACCTGGCCATGCGTGTAATGCTCGATACGGCTGCCGTCGAGTTGGATGCGGAACGTATTGCCCGAATGCATGGTGACTTGATTGCCGTCGCGCCCGGAGACCGTCGATTGATTGTTGTATCCGTGACAGGCGTAGAGCCAACCGTCGTAACCGCGAGTAAAGGCATTGCACATTCCATGCGTGTCGCGGGTGTGATCGAAGGGACCATACAGTTTTTCGCGAAGATCGCACTTGCCGTCACCGTCGGTATCACGCAAGTGCCAGATGTAGGGAATGCTGTAACAGATCACACCGTCGCGGTAAGGATACAAACCGATCGGGATGTTCAAACCATCGGCAAAGGTGATGATCTTGTCCGCTCGACCATCACCGTCTTGATCTTCCAGAATCTTGATCGAATCACGACCCGGCTTTCCCACTTCGACCGGATAGGGATACTCGACCGTACAGGTGACCCACAGTCGTCCGCGCGAGTCGAAGGCCATGTTCAATGGTTTGGCAATCTCAGGTTCCGCGGCCACCAGTTGCGCCTCGAAGCCGGGGGGCAGCACAAAGGTTTCGCGTTCCTGTTCGGGGGTCAGCGGTTCGGACTGCCGTACGCCAAGCGCAAAGTCGGCGGTGCCGGGGGGAATGCCAACCGAAAAAGGGGTCAGACCCCAATCGCCGGAACGGCCCGGAGGGTGCTTCGCACTATGGGGGTCTGACTCCTTTTTCGAACCCCTTTCGTTCAACAGCACGAATGTCCCAAGCTTGTTGCCGACGACGATATCGTTGCGGCCGTCGCCGTTGACGTCACCGACGGTCAGTTGCGTACCGACTCCGAGGCGGCGATCGATCAAATGAGGCTCAAAGCGAACCGCGCCGCCCGGCGATCGAACGGTCCGCAACCAAACCAGCACAGGCAACTGGAACGCGCCCGGATCGCCGCCGCCGTGAGCAAAAAATCGCTTGCCGGTGACCAGGTCTTTGACACCGTCACCGTCAATATCGGCCAAGGCCAGCGCATGCAGCTGGGAAATCGCCAGTCCATATTCGTTGTCTCCGGGCTGATCGGTCAAGATTGGATGCGCCACCCACAGCATGTCATCTCCGCTGCCGCGCCTTTCGAACCAGGTCAGTCCCCAGGCGTGGGCATTCTGCACCGAGACGACATCCTGATCGCCGTCGCCATCAAAATCGTAAGCGAACATCTGCGATCCGCCCGACTGGGCAAATCGCTGCTGATGAAAATCGAACGACTGGCCCGATTCGCTGCGCTGTTGATACCAGCCACCGGTTTCCAGCAAATCCGGGCGGCCGTCTCCGTTGACATCTCCAAGCCCTAAACCATGCGTGAAGCGGCCTAAACCGCGCTCGGGTGAAACGGCGGTGAAAGTCCATGGCTGAGTCGGCTGTTGCCAATTCGGCTGGGCATAACCGAAGCAACCGCCGCTGACACAAACCAGTTCCGGTTTGCCATCGCCGGTAAAATCTGAAAATGCCGGCGACTCGCCGCCGGCGTCGTCGATCACATGATGCGCGGTCCAATCCTCCGCAGCGGCCGCCGCATCGGTCCCTGGATTCTGGTACCAGAGCGCCGGATCTCCCGGCATGCCGACGACCAGGATATCGGAGTAACCATCGCTGTTGAAATCGTGAGCGAAGGAAAAGAAGTGTTTGGAATAAGCCTTGATCGAATACGGCTGGCCGGCCGTGTAACGGTGCCGATCGCGGAAGTCGGGACCTGGATACCAAAACGGCCCCGACACGATATCGAGATGTCCATCGCGATCGAAGTCAGCAAAATCAGCTCCTTCGCTGTGAAATTCTTCACTCAAGGTCAGCCGTCGAAACTGGACGTCGGTGCTCAGATCAACGGCATGGCTGGATAGCGCGAGAGCGGCCCAGGCTACCGGACCGACAGTAAACGCAAGGATGCAATGAGATTTCACATGAAGCTCCGACGAACAGGAATCACCTAGGCTATTGTGCTAGCCAGTCGCTTCCCTGACAACTTCGGGCCGATCAGCCGAGTTCATAGAGTCCCGGAAGTCGACTGATCACCTAGAAATACCGCACCACCATTGCGACTTCGGTGTAATGCATGGTTCATCGACGCACGGATGAACGCGGAAAGCCCTGAGTTTGGGCGCAAAACGTGCGTTTGATACAATGGGAGCTAGCCGAAAGCCGAGGGCGAAAGAATCTATATTGGCCGATCACCCGAACAAGCACATCCGAGACGCCGTCGAGTAGGCTGAGAGCCATGGCTGGCGATTAGTAAAGGCGAACGCACGCACATTTGGGGACGAATCTACTGTCCGCTCCAGAATCGGGAAGGATGTGCGCGTGCAGTGTATTCGACGCCAAAGAGTCCGGAAGACCACGCGAAGCACATTTGCCGTGCAGTCGACCGTTGCCCGCATGGATAGCAGATCAGAATGAGGAAAGCGAAATGAGCAAATATGAATTCAGTTTGGTGCTAAAGGGTCCGTTAGAACTGACGGAAGAGATCGCTGACAAGTTGTTTGAGAGCGGGTGCGACGACGGCTCACCCGGCACTTGCAACGGCGTATTCAGGATCGACTTTCATCGCGAAGCGAGTTCGTTGGAGACGGCAATCAATTCGGCAATCCAGAACGTGCGTGACGCGGGGCAGGAAGTCGAGCAAGTGCAAATCGAAGCGAACGCAATGCCGCAAACAGCGTGAATCATCTTTGTCGGCCGATTAACGCCAAGTCCTGCGATCACTGCCTTTTTTGCCTTATCTCCAAGTTGTAGTCCCGCGAGTCCCTCGCGGGGCATTGCGGAAGCAATTTCCACAGAAATTGCCCCGCGAAGGGACTCGCGGGACTACCAGAGTGGCGCTGCCCAGCTAGCTGGCGTTGTAGTCCCAGTCGCGGATGTCGACAAAGTGGCCTTCGACGGCCGCCGCGGCGGCCATCGCTGGACTGACCAGGTGCGTGCGGCCACCCTTGCCCTGGCGGCCTTCGAAGTTGCGGTTGCTGGTACTGGCACAGCGTTCGCCCGGCGCCAATTTGTCCGGGTTCATCGCCAGACACATGCTGCAGCCCGCCTCGCGCCAATCAAAGCCGGCCTCCTTGAAGACTCGATCCAGTCCTTCCTGTTCGGCTTGCAGTTTGACTTTACCGCTGCCCGGGACAACCATGGCGCTAACCGACGAGGCCACGCGACGCCCTTTGACGACGGCAGCGGCGGCGCGGAGATCTTCGATTCTGGCGTTGGTACACGAACCGATGAAGACCCGTTCGATAGCGATGTCGTGGATCGGTGTTCTGGCGGTCAGCCCCATGTAGTGCAGCGCGTCGGAGGTGGATTTGCGTTCGGTCGGATCTGCGAACTCCGAGGGGTCGGGAACGGCGGCATTGATGCTGCTGACTTGGCCCGGATTGGTGCCCCAGGTGACCTGCGGCTCGATGTCTTGGCCGCGGTACACGTTGGACCGGTCATAGGCGGCTCCGGGGTCCGATGGAAGTTCTTTCCAGCGGGCGACCGCCGCGTCAAAGTCGGGGGGGACTTCGGGCCGTCCACGCAGGTAGTCAAACGTGACTTGATCCGGCGCGATCATGCCGGCTCGCGCGCCGGCTTCGATCGACATGTTGCAAACCGTCATCCGCTCTTCCATGCTCAGCGCACGGACGCAGTCGCCGGTATACTCGATCACATAACCGGTACCGCCGGCGGTGCCGATCTGGCCGATCAAATACAGAATCATGTCTTTGGCCGTGACGCCGCGGGCCAGCTGGCCATCGATCCGCAGTTCAAACGTGTTCGGTTTGAACTGACGCAAGGTTTGTGTGGCCAGCACGTGTTCGACTTCGCTGGTTCCGATCCCAAACGCCAAGGCTCCGAAGGCACCATGCGTTGCCGTGTGAGAGTCGCCGCAGACAATCGTCATGCCCGGTTGTGTGTAGCCGTTTTCGGGACCGATCACGTGGACGATTCCCTGGCGAACATCACCAATGTCGAACAGCTTGACGCCGAACTCGGCGCAGTTGGCGCGCAGAGTTTCGATCTGCTTGCGGCTGATCGGATCGGCGATTGGCAAAGAGCGGTCGCTGGTCGGGACGTTGTGGTCGGGCGTGGCGATCGTCCGCTCGGGTCGGCGAACGGTACGGCCGGACAGCCGTAATCCTTCGAACGCCTGCGGGCTGGTCACTTCATGAACCAGGTGCAAATCGATGTACAGAATCGTGGGGCCCGAATCGGGCGCCAGGACGACGTGCTGGTCCCAGATCTTTTCGAACATGGTCTGTGGGACGGAAGATCGTTTGTCAGACGAGGCGGAATCGGACATGGGTTTGGTCAGGGACGGGTGAAAAATGGTCGATGGCAACTGGGGACGGAGTCGTCAAGGACACTGTCAACTGTGGGGGTCAAACTGTCAACGGCTAGACCTGGTAGTACTGCCGGTACCATTGCACAAATCGCCCCACGCCCTGCTCGATCGACGTGGCGGGGCGGAATCCGACCGCCGCCTCCAAGGCGTCGATGTCGGCAAACGTGGCCGGCACATCTCCAGGTTGCATCGGCAACAACTTCTTTTCAGCACGCTTGCCAACCGCCTGTTCGATCACCTCGATGAACCGTGACAACTCGACCGGTTGGTTGTTGCCAATATTGTAGATGCGATAAGGCGCCGTGCTGGTCGACGGGTTCGGCCGATCGCTGTCCCAGTTTGGATCAGGGGCGGCGATTTGCTGTGACGTACGATCGACTCCTTCGACGATGTCATCGATATAAGTAAAATCGCGACGCATCTGGCCTTGATTAAAGACCTGGATCGGTCGGCCTTCCAAAATCGCTTTGGTAAACAGGAACAACGCCATGTCGGGGCGTCCCCAAGGACCGTAGACCGTAAAGAACCGCAGTCCGGTTGTCGGCAATTCGTACAGATGGCTGTAGGTGTGCGCCATCAATTCGTTGCTCTTCTTGGTCGCCGCGTACAAGCTGTAGGGATGGTCGACCCGCTGCGTAGTCGAAAAGGGCATCTTGGTGCAACCGCCATACACACTGCTGCTGCTGGCATAGGTCAGGTGCGGCGTCTTGGCATGCCGGCAAGCCTCCAGGATATTCAGGAAACCAACGATGTTGGATTCGGTATAGGCACGAGGGTTGGTCAGCGAATAGCGAACGCCGGCTTGAGCGGCCAGATGGACGACGCGTTGGAAATCATGCCGCTGAAAAACCGCATCGACTTGTGCTTGATCGGCCAAATCGGCCTCGACAAACGAAAAATTGTCGTAACTGTTAAGTCGCGCCAGTCGATCGCGTTTCAATTGTACGCTGTAGTAATCATTGACGTTGTCGAACCCGACGACGTCAATTCCCTGTTTCAATAACCGTTCGGCAAGATGAAAACCGATGAATCCCGCGGTACCGGTGACAAGGTGAGTGCTCATATCGCTGGACGGTCCGATCTCTTTCTGCTTGCTGTCCGATTTGCCATTCGGTGCCTCTCTGGAAGGTGCCGCTTTGGAATTGAAATTCGCTATTGAGCCGCCTGTCGGAGTTGTCCTCCCGCGAAGGACTTGCAGGACAATTCTGCGGGAATTGCTTCCGGAATGCCCCGCCAGGGACTCGCGGGACTACGAAAGTGGTGCGCTCAAGCCAGCGGCTCACAAATACACCATAGAACATCCACTAGGCTGATTCCTTGATCCGTTTCGCTTTCGCTTTTTGCTGGGGGACGATTTCGGTGACATCAACCTTGGTACGCCGCAATTCCTCTACTTCGGCCGCGAGTCTGGAAAGCAGGTCGGCGATTTCAGTACCGGCTGCTTCACCGACATGGACCATCAACGCCTTACGTGCTTTATAGCTCAGCTGGTTCTCACCCATCGCTGGTATCTCCGTCAAGTCTTGAAGCAAAAATCAAATGAATTGCCCAGCTTGGTTGGACAACCGGCCAAACGCAAGCTTCGATCATTCGACGGTGACACTTTTGGCCAAGTTCCGCGGCTTATCGACATCGCATCCGCGCAGCACGCGATGTGATATGCCAACAGCTGCAGCGGCACCACCGAAACAATGGGTTGCAAGATTTCGGGGACCTGGGGGATCCGAATCACATCATCGGCAATCGCGTCGACTTGCGGATCATCATGGCCGGCAACCGCGATAATCGGCCCTCCGCGGGCTTTCACTTCCTCCATGTTCGCCATCACTTTGTCATAAGTCGTGCCGCGCGGAATGATGAACACGCTGGGCGTGACTTGATCGACCAGTGCGATCGGTCCATGCTTCATTTCAGCGGCCGGATAGCCTTCGGCGTGAATGTAGCTGATTTCCTTTAGCTTCAGTGCGCCTTCCAGGGCGGTCGGGAAATTGTATTGCCGACCGAGGTACAGCACGTTGGTTGCATGTTGGTATTTCCGTGCAACCAGTTGGACCTGATCATCGCAGGTCAGCGCTTGTTCGACGGCGCTGGGCAACTTTCGCAGCTCTTCGATGATTCGTTTTCCACTTTCGAAACTGACGTGACGAATCCGACCGAAGTACAAGGCCAACATCGCCAGCACGCAGCACTGCGATGTGTACGCCTTGGTGCTGGCCACACCGATCTCCGGCCCGGCATGCAAATAAACTCCCCCGTCGGCGGCTTGCGCAATCGAGCTGGCAACGACGTTGCAAATCGCCAGCGTTCGGTGCCCCTTGCGCTTGGTCTCTCGCAAGGCGGCCAACGTGTCGGCGGTTTCGCCACTTTGTGTGATTCCGAAGACCAGCGTGTTGTTTTGAATTGGCGGATTGCGATAGCGCAGTTCGCTGGCGTATTCCACACTGACCGGAATTCGAGCCAGTTCTTCGATCAAGTATTCGCCGACCAGCGCCGAATGCCAACTGGTGCCACAACCAGTCAAGATTATCTGTTCGACGCTGCGCAGCTGTTGCGGCGTCAAGTTCAGTCCGCCGAACACCGCTGTCGCGTCTTCATCATTCAGTCGTCCACGCATTGCATTGCGTAGCGATTCGGGTTGTTCGTAAATCTCCTTCAACATGAAGTGCTCGTAACCACCCAGACCGACCTCGCCAATTTCCGCTTCCAACGTTTGGATATTGACACGCACCTTGCCTTGATCCCGGTGCGTGACCGCGAAACCATCCGGCGTCAGCGCCGCGATTTGGTGATCGGCCATGTAGACAATCCGGTCGGTTCGTCCGGCCAGCGGCGATGCATCGCTGGCGACAAAGTACTCGCCCTTGCCCACGCCGATTACCAGCGGGCTGCCGAATCGGGCCGCAACGATCAAGTCGGGTCGATCACGAAATGCCACTGCCAGTCCATAGGTTCCACGCAAGCGGGCGACCGCGGACTGAACCGCCGCGACATACCGGTGGTTGGGTTGTCCGTTGCCTTGACCGCCGAGTTTCAGAGCTTCGGCGATCAGGTGGGCAATGACTTCGCTGTCCGTTTCCGACTTGAAGACGTATCCTTTTTTGATCAATTCGTCTTTCAAGACTTGAAAATTTTCGATCACGCCATTGTGAACGAGCACGACTTCCCCGTCGCCGCCAAGATGCGGGTGCGCATTCGGTTCGGTCGCGGCGCCGTGAGTGGCCCAACGCGTGTGACCGATCCCCAGGGTGCCTTTGGATGGTTGATCACCGAGCGAACCGACCAGCGAGTCGATGCGGCCAACCGAACGGGTCACATCAATCGAGTTTCCACCGTGGATGGCTACTCCAGAGCTGTCGTAGCCGCGGTATTCCAGTCGCCGCAATCCATCGATCAAAAACGGACAGGCGTCGTCTTCGCCAACATATCCCACAATTCCACACATGATGCGTTCAAGCTCTCCTGGAACGGCAATCGATCTTTGGCAACGAACAGAGCATACAATCTAGGCTTCGAAAAAGGGGTCGGACCTCAATCGTGCGAAGCACCCTTCGGGCCGCTGGCGGCTATTGGGGTCCGACCCCTTTTTCGTTATCAGCCATTTACAAGACAGTGCCTAGGATAGTCCGCCGTCAAAAATGCAGATAGAGCAAGCCGCACTCCTCAGTCGGGCCCCGCTCTGTTTTGTATCCGATTAAGCGGCTTGACGCCGCTGTTGCACCGGATCTGGCACTTCGAACCGATCCCAACTCTCGTCGTCCTGATACAGCACCACCGTGTTGGGGTGGGCAACGCGGGCCAGCAGGGACAGGGTTTCGGGGGTTTGCCAATCCTCTGGTGCAGCGGCGATGACGATCAGGTCGACCGCACCGACCGTATTGGCGACCCGGACCAACCCGCGGTCGATCGGCTCGGGAAAAACCTGGCCGCGGATTCCCGCAGATCGCAGCCGCTGATGAAATGCTTTCAAAGTCACCTCGCCGCCGACCATTTCAAATTGATCGATTGCCAGGTAACGGACTGGCGGCGGGCTTCCCAGCGTTTGCACGATCGCGATCGCGCGACTGCCGTCTCCGACGCAGATTTCCAACACCCAGCGAGCGTTCAACGGTTTGACCAGTTTAAGCAAGTCGCCGTGGGGTCCTCCGCCCCCAAACAGGCTCAACCGCGAGGATTTAATCGGGCGGCGGCCAGGGCTGTTGGAAACATCCGGAGTGGACGAATTCGCCGACGACTCCTGCCGCGGTGTCTCTTTCGGTGTCGAGCGCCCGCGAATGGAATTCCAAATTCTCAGCAGCGGCATCGGGCGCGAGCCTCGCGTTCAGAGGGGGGTACGGATATGACGTTTCGTCTATTTTTTTCGGCCTGATCCGGCATCGAAATCGACCCGTTTCAGCTTGGGTCAGGTTAGGCAGGCCTGGGGCGACTCTGCGCTCTAGGCTTGGACTGCCAGATATACGCGATTTCACCACCACACAGAAAAGGTCTCCGGCATGCGCGGCGAGCAGAAACGATGGCTCAAACAGCGACCTAAAACGCTGCCGGCGATCGAGGCCCATCCCCGATCGATCGAGCCATGCGAGCAGCGTCTGGCGCTGTCGGCCAGCCTGGCCGCCGATTTTTTACTCGAGCTGCTCAGCGTCGAGGGGATTCAAGACGACATCGATTCCGGCCCGCCGGACTTGATTGATCAGGCCTCACAGTTGCGTGCCCAAACGGGGCTCAGCGGCAGCGGGCAAACCGTCGCCGTGATCGACAGTGGCGTGGCCTGGGATCACGTGGCGCTGGGTGGAGGATACGGGCCTGGATATCGCGTCGTCGGTGGCTGGGACTTTGCCGAGAACGATGCCAACCCCTATGACGATGGACCCTCCGGATATCATGGCACACACGTCGCCGGCTTGCTGGCGGGCGAGATGGATGGGTTCTCGGGTGTGGCTCCCGGCGCCGACATCGTCGCGCTGCGGGTGTTTGACGATCAAGGTGCGGGACAACTCGACTGGATCGAATCGTCACTGCAATGGGTGCTGGAAAATCAAAACGCCTTCGATGCTCCCATCACCACGATCAACTTGTCGGTCGGTGCCGCGCTGACAGAAGCCAATCTGGGCCAGGCGATGTCGATGCTGGAGGATGAGCTGCAGCAGCTTCGTGATCATCAGATCCTTGTCTTCGCTGCTTCCGGCAACTTGTACGGCAGCTCCAGTGAATACAACGAAGGTATCTTATACCCCGCCTCCAGCCCGTCGGTTGTCGCGGTCGCGTCGACCGACTCGGGGGGCAATCTGAGCGAGTTCGCGCAACGGGAGTCGGGGATCTTTGCGACCGGCGGCGAGACGGTGGCCAGTGCCGTTCCCGATCACGTGTTTGGTTGGGACGGCAAGGTCGATGACTTTGCCCAACTGAGCGGCACCAGCATGGCGACGCCGCAAGTCGCCGCCGCATCGATGCTGATTCGGCAGTCGATGATCCAGCAGGGCATCGAACCCACGGCCGATGCGATCCTAGCAAGGTTGCTGGACAGTTCGCGTACAGATCAGGACGCCTTGAGCGGCCAGAGCTACCACTCGGTCGACCTGCTGGCCGCGGTCGGCGAAACGGAATCCGTGCAAAGCTTCGTGGGCTCTGCTGGCAGCGAGCGAGTCGAGCTTGATCTTCGTGACGGAATCCAAGTCCGCATCGGTGACCGAATCGTGTCGCTGCAACCAGGCCAAGACAACCAGCCCTTGCTGATTGACGCTGGCGGAGGAGACGACTGGCTGCAGATCATTGGATCAGAAAACGCCGAGCGTTTGATCGCCCATCCAGCCGGTCTGGGCGACAGTCGCCTGTCGACAAACACGTTTCAAATCACGTTGGTCGGATTCGAGAACGTCTCGTTCGACGGTGGCGGCGGTCATGATCGGGCGACGTTGTTCGATTCGCCGGCATCCGACACTTTGACGTCGCGCCCGTCCAGCGCGACACTGGCGGGGACCGGTTTCAAATTTGATGTGACGGACGTACCACGGGTCTACGTGCACGGCACCGGCGGCGGCATCGACATCGCCTTTCTCAATGACAGCGCCGCCGACGACCGGTTGGAAGTGAGACCTCAGTTTACGAGTTTAGCCAATGATCAATCGTTCCAACTGGCCTATGGCTTCGAGCGAGTCTATGCCTACGCGACGGCCGGTGGATTTGACAGGGCAAACCTGTACGATTCGGCGGGCGACGACACGATGAGCATTTCCGCCGGGCGATCGATCATTGCCGGCGCCGGTTATCAAGTCAGCGCGCGTGGTTTCGAATCAACCACGGGCCACGCGATTGCCGGTGGCCACGACATTGCCCGAATCTACGCCGATCAATCGGACAGCCGTTGGCACTGGACTGACGATATGGTCCAGTGGACCGGCCAGGACGATGCGATCCGAGTAGCCCGCGGGTTCGAGCAGTCCTATGCGTTCGAGCAATTCCAGCCGATCGAATTGCGAACACAATCCTTCGATCACCCACCCTTGCGATGGACGATCGAAGAGACCGATCGGCTTGCCGCGACCGAAGCCGACGCGGCGCGAGCGATCTTTGCCGAACTGGGCAAGGCGTGACCGCTGTTCCGATGATCGAATAACGGGTTGGAAAAAAGGTCCGTGCCATTCCGGTCAGACAACCATTACTAAGAAACAGCCGCCAGGCCATTTGGCTATGGGTGTCTGACCTCTGTTCCACTGAGCGACAATTGTTTTTTCGCGCGGATGCCTTGATACACTGAAAACGCCAATGCCAGCAGGGTGAAAGGGATGACAATGTACATCACCGGATGGCCAAGATGCCGCTGCACATCGTCTCTGGTCGAGGCCAACACGATAAATGCTGTGTAAGCGACGAAGTACGCCAGGAACAGTCCACCCTCCCAGCGTCGGATCACATAGCCGTTCAAGAACACGGGCAAACAGATCACGGCCACCGCGACCATCACCGGAATATCAAACTTGATCGCATCGGCCGATACGGACAGTGGTTTCGGCGATACCACCGCTGTCAGCCCAAGCACACATAAGATATTGAACAAATTACTGCCGACCACGTTGCCAACCGCAATGTCGCGCTGTCCGCGAAAGCTGGCCACGATCGAAGTGACCGCTTCGGGAAGCGATGTTCCGACGGCGATCACGGTCAAGCCGATCACCAACTCGCTGATGCCCAGCCACGAAGCGATTTTGACCGCTCCGTCAACAAGCAGCTTCGAGCCGATTCCCAACAGCAGCAGCCCGACCAGAATCAACCCCAGCTGTTTGATGATACTGGTAAAGCCCGCGACTTCACGGTGATACTCTTGCTCAAATTCGTTGATCACGTCCTGGTGTTCGCTGCGACTTTTGCGAATGCAGTAGACGACATAAACGGTCAGTGCCACAAACATGATCGCGCCCTCAGAGCGCGCGATTTGGCCGTCGGAGGCGAAACCCCACAAACAAACAGATGCACAGATCATCAACGGGACATCGGTGCGTATCAGTTGGCTGGAAACGATTAGTGGCGTGACCAGTGCCGAGGCGCCCAAAATCAACAAGATGTTGGTGATGTTGCTGCCGACCACATTACCGATCGCGACATCGGCTTTGCCAATCACAGCCGCTTGCAAGCTGACGCCAAGCTCCGGCGCACTGGTTCCAAACGCGACCACCGTCAGTCCAATCACCAGCGATGAAATTCGTAGTGCCGAGGCAAGCGCGGCAGCACCCCGAACGAGCAACTCTCCGCCGCCGACCAACAGCACAAATCCCAAGGTTATCTGGCCGAACACCAGGATCGAATCGGTCAAGATTGTTCTCTCGCAACAGCGGAACAAGTAAGAATCAGCAAAGCTGGCGCAGCGCACCGTGAGCGGACAACCTACCAAACCTGGCGAGAAACGAAAGCTGCGTGAATGGCTAGATCGCCTGCAACCGCCGCACCCAGTTCAACAAGCTCTGCTGATCCAGCTTGCCGCCGTAGATGATCGGATAACCAGCTTGCTTGATGGCCGCGGTCCAGGTCGGCAAACCATCCTCCGACTCCACCGGCATCAATACCTGCAATGACGAAGCCGGCTCGTTTTCGCGCAGGCGGACCGCAGGCGGGCGTGTTTCGGCCGACACGGCGACGCCAAAGAAGCTGCTGCTTTGCGAAATCGCCACCGCCAAGGCCATCGAATCCGCCGCCGATACTGTGCCTTCAGCGAGCGATCCGGCGGTGGCAACCGCGACCGCCGCGGGATCAATCGGCGCTTTCTTCAGCACGGCGGCGGCAAACTTGGCGATCACGTCGAGTTCCTTTGGTTGCCAGCGCTGGGGGTCTTCCGGCGCGACCGCGCAAACGACCACGCCTGTTTTTCTGGCCACGTCGGGCCAATCCTTCAAGATTTCGGCCGGCGTTCCCTGTCCTGGCCCAATCAACAACACCAACAAACCGAGTTGTCGGGCTTTGGAATCATCACTGGGGGCCAGATAGGCGGCCGCGTTGGCCGCCTCGGGAAGTTTAATTTCCACCGACTCCCATGGCTGTTCGTCTGACTGATTCCAGCTCTCCGGGACCGCTGCTTTGATCGTCCCGGCGATGCTTTGGGGCGTGATCGACAACTCTGCCGACTGGTCGTCACGGCGATAGCCGATCTGTAGAGCCATTCCGGGTTCGGCGGAAATCAACTGCCGCCGCAAAGACTCGGTTTCCGCAATCTCCGCCTCACCGATTCGCTCGATGATGTCGCCAGCAGCCAGTTTGTCCGTTGCCGCTGACTGCGGCAGTACCGCGTCGATCACGACTGTCGATTTGTCGTCGCTGGTTCGCTGGGACACGATTATGCCCAGCAGCTGTGGCTGCAGCGGGGGAATGCTGTCGGCAAGCGTCGTTTCGACTTCGATCTCCTTACCCTCACGCCGCAACTTCAAGGCGATCGATTCGCCGGCATCGAAGCTGCCGAGTACCTGGCGGATTTCTTGATGCCGGCGGACCGGCTGACCCGCGATCGAAATCACCTCATCGCCGGCCTTGATGCCGGCTGATTCGGCAGGAGAACGAGTGCGCACGGCGGCGATTTCCGTCCCGCTGGCGATTGGATCGCGGGACTTGGCGACGATTCCGATCAAACCTTTCTTAATGTCTTCGCCGGCCTTCAAACGATCCAGCTTGTTGGCGATCACCTCGGCCGGAATCGCGAAGGCGATCCCCGAGTCGTACCAACTGGTCGCATCCGCGGCGCCCCCTTCGGCGACCGCTGGAATCAAAATCCCCAGCACGTTGCCGTACAAATCAACCAAGGGACCGCCGTAAAATGCCGGTGAAATGCGGGCATCGGTCTGCAGCGCGATGCCGTCCAGCCGCTGCCTGGCACTCAGCACGCCGCGACTGATGATCGGCGACGCCTCGTTCCCGTAACGACCAACCGCAACGGTGGTGGCTCCGATTGGCAGATCAGCATTGCCAGTCAATTCAATTGGAACCAGTGGATTGTCCGTATCGATTTTCAGCAACACCAGGTCGCGATGATCGTCCCGCGCCACGACTTTGGCCGTGTGCCGCGAACCATCGGCTAGCACGACCAAGATGCTGGCCGACGGACGCTGTACCACGATGCTGGACGCCAGCAGATACCCGGACTGGTCCACAATCACGCCGGATGTGGGCGCGTCTTGTTCAACTTCGCCTTGGACCGGCCCGCCGGTCCCAATGATTTCGACCGTCACCACCGAAGGCAAAACACGACTGGCTGTCGCACGAACCGCTTTGGATAGCGCGGCGCGATAGGCTGTGTCATCGGCGGCAGCAGTGCGGCAAAAACAAGCCGCTAAAATCATCCAAGGCAAATGGCGAATGAACCGCCCGCGGCGGGGACCCGCCGCGACGGTGTTCCCGGCGGCGGCAGCTGCCGGCCCGGAACGGGCCTGAACTGAATCGTCATCGCGCTATTGGATCGCTTCACGGGCGCAGCACCACAGGTAGAGATTTCGTCGTCACGTTGAACGGCCAATTCGACGATGTCTCGACGATCAATCGTGCGCAAGACAGCGCGAAACGAGCGTTGACTGACGATCCGGCTGCCGTTGACCAACAGAATCAGATCGTCGGGCTGCAACTTTGCCTTGGCGGCCGCACTTTCCGGCAGCACATGATCGACAAACGCCGGGGTGGTTTCCAGGACATCAGGGACCATCACCAAGCCGAGTGACTGCAGACTGTGCGATTTGTCGCGCGGTAAGGCGGGATCCGACTCCGCTGGCCCAACCGCGCTGCGACCGGCGATGATGTCACCAATCGGCTTGCGCAGCGAAGCGGCAGGAACGGCATAGTTCAACCAAACACCGGTCGTCGAATCTCTTAGCTCCTTGCCCAGCATGCCGATCAATCGGCCTTGCAGGTCGACGACCGCGCCCCCCGCAGCGCCTGGATTATTGGCGACCAAATCCAAAATCAGCACCTCGCCCTTGTAGGGTGTTTTGAAGGTTCCGCGGCGAGCCTGCAGCTGGCTGATCGAAGCGATTGAACCTTGCAATACACTGGCCGGCTCGTCGCCGGTGGCGATATTGAACAGGTTGCTGACCGCAATCACCGGGTCTCCCCACTGAGCGGACGTTTCTTCGCCAACCGAGAAATAGGGAAGCTCGGAAGCTTCGATCTTCAGGACCGCTAACTCCAGCGATGGTTCAAAGCCGACGATCTTCGACTCGAACCTTCGTCCATCGTCCAGCAACACGATGGGATCGACGTCCAGCACATAACTCCAGGCCGTCGCGATGTGTCCTTCGGGCGAAACGATGAATCCGCTTTGATAGGCTTCCAGTCCGGAAATGCCACCGGCACCGTAAACCTTGACCACGCGCCGCTGCGCCTGGCGCGCCCAATCGTGCAGCGATTGATCGGCCTGGAGAATCGCCGGCGGGGCCGCAAAGCAGGCCAACAGCAGCAGCATGGCTGATCGCATCCTGTTCATGTTTTCTCTCGCTGGGCCGCCGGGGAGCCGGCCTGGTCGGCATCGGCACCTTCCAACTCGGCTCCTTCCAACTCGGCTCCTTCCAGCTCGGCTCCTTCCAGCTCGGCCCCTTCCAATTCGGCTTCGGGGACTGTTTGCCAGGATTTTACTCGCAGCCGCAGCACCGACTGCAGACCGTAGCGAAGATCCAAGATCGAAGGTTGGGAATCTTCCGCCTGCTCGCGAATCACCCACAACTCGGCCGGATCGCTGTCGCGATCGGCAAAGACTTCAATCGCTTCGACCAGCTGGCTCTCAGGATGGCTTAGCCAACGCACTTCCAGTTCGCCGTCGATACCGACCAGACAATCCCGCAGCGGCCGCTCCCCGGCCAGCGGCATGGTGCCAAGGTAGTAGGATTCGCCGAACTTTTTGGGACCCTGGGCGATCATCCGTCGCCAGGCGTCGAGTGCCGGCAAGATCCCGGCGAGCGACCTGGTACTGACGGCATCGTACAAATCGGATTTGGTTTCCGTTTCGATCGGCCGGTCACCGATCAAAGCCACCATTTTGCCAGTCGTGACGCGCAACAACACCGGTTGCGGATTGGCTTCGATGGTTTCGCCTTCGATGACCCAGGCGATTTTGTCGTCCTGTTGACCGCCGGGAAATTGCCGGCGCAGCGCGGCGATCAACCGATCTTGCTCGACCACGTTGAAATGATAGTTGGCGTAACCTTCGCGCTCGATCAATTGTTTGGCGACCGCCTCTGGAATTTTCGATGGCTTTTCCTCAGGCTGACCACTTCCTTGCCGACCCTCGGCTTCTTGTTCGTCCTCTTCGCCTTGCTCGGGATCTTTCTGTTTCGGCTGCGGTCGCGGCGGCGGGGGTGGAAGAGCGCCGGACATTTTCTGCAGCAACTCATCTTTTCCATGCACACTGCTCAATCGGACGAGCGTTTGTCTGGTCTCGCCAGAATCGCGATACGTCAACTTGACCCGCCAGCCATTGGGCAGCGTCGCGAGCACCTTTTGAACGTCGTTGGCAGTTCGCACCACACGACCATCAATTTCCAAAATCTCGGACGCATAGCGGAGCCCGCGGCGGTAGGCATCGCTTGATTCCAAAATGTTGGAGACCACCACGCCGCCGTCGGGTTCGGTCGTGACCGTGGCTCCCAAGGTGGCATGATCGACGACGCGGCCGCTGTGCAAATAACCAAGGAAATTCTTCGCCTGCTGAATCGAAATCGCGTAACCGACCCCGACGTTGACACGACCTCGTTTTTCGAAAGAAGCGCGGCCAACGATGCCTAGTAAACGACCGCTGGCGTCATAGATCGGCCCGCCCGAATTGCCCGGATTGATCGAGGCGTCGGTTTGCAGACAGTCGCCGTACTCCAACAGCGTTCCAGAGGGGTACTGATATCGACCAACACCACTGAGAATTCCGTAGGTGACCGTTGGCTGCAGGTTGCTGGCCAATAGAAACGGATTGCCGATCACCATGCACCAATCGCCCACTTCAGCGGATCGGCTGTTACCAAGTTCAGCAGCGGGAAAATCGTCGCGACCGAGTAGCCGAATCATCGCCAAGTCGCCAACCGGATCAATGCCGACCAGTACAGCGTCGTAGACATTGCCATCGCTGAGACTGCAACGCATGTAGGAACCGGCGGGGCTGGTGACATGGAAGTTGGTCAATGCAAATCCGTCGGGCGAGATCAATACGCCGCTGCCGCCACCGGCGCCGCCGGGCACATAAATGCTGACCGCCGATGGCGTGGCGGTCGCGATGGCATCGATCCGAGCTTGTTCGGCTTGGGCGACGATCGCGTCCAGTTTCAGCGGCTCACCGGCGGGTGACCGCTGCGCGCCGCAAAGCAGCGCGAGCAGCAGCAGGCAGGCAAACTTCAGGTCCGCCCTGGCGGTAATGGTCAGGTTGATGACCGCAGGAAAACGTCGTCGACAGCCGTCCATATGATTCAATTTGCACTCCCTACTTGGTCAGCCTGGGACGGATGATGCGAACGGTATCACCCAAGTCTCCGTCGTCGCCGTTGCCGACGATGATGGTCAATCGTCGCGCGTCACCGAGCGGTAGCTCGAACCCGCGCGGCTCGGCGCCGACGAGCTCTTGCTGCCAAACCGTCGTTCCATCCAGGGCGATCTGGACGCTGAGCCGACTGCCATAGCGCGCCGACTCGATGCGATGAACCGTTCCAGCGAGTGTTTGATATCCGGGTTCGATCCGATATTCGATCCTCGATGCCCCATGGACCAACAGGTCAGTGCTTTGAATGGCCAGGGCCGAAAAGAACTGGTCGAACAGTTTCTGGTCCAAATTGATCTGAAAATAGGGTGTCGTCGTGGTGATTGCCGGTTGTTGGCCAGAGAGCAGAACCAAGCCACCACTCCAACGAATCGAATCGATTTGTTCCAGTGGAATCGCATGTGTGATCGAATCGGACAGTCGCAACAGGATCGGCTGATCGGCTTCGCTCGGCTGGATTGCCGCGGCCGACCATTGCGATCCGTAAATGTCGGTCAGACGGATCAGTGCGCTGTCGGAAATCGGATCGGTACCGCCGAACACGAGCCCTTCCAACTTATCGATCGGCGCCTTGATCTTGTCACCCTCCAAGTCAAAGGCAACCTTTGCATCGGCGATTCCTTCGATGATCCCGGACTGCGGATCGAGCCGATCTTCGCCGCGGCGGATTACCAGCGTGTCACCGCGACCTTCGCGACCCACGATTCCCAGCCAAGACGCGTCGGTGGCCGCATTGGCGGCACGAAAGCGAATCGCCTTGACTTGTTTCACGGGAACTCGCAGCGGTTGTTGACGACGCGGTTGGATGACCAGTTCGCCGGCGGCGAGCGATAAATTGTCAGCGGCGATCCGTGATCCGCTGACCAGGGTGACCAGAAACGTAGGTCCAGTTCCCGATTTGATCGCCGTCGGGGTCAGCGAAGCCAGCTCGTCGAAGCTCAGCGATTGAGTCTCTCCCGCCACGTCCAATCGAACGACCGCTGCGCCGATGCCGCCGAAGTTGCCTTCGATCGTCTGGCCGGAATTCGTTTTGACCGTGACCGGCAGCACCGCTGCCAGGAGCGCCGCGAGCGCTTTGAGCGTGAAAGTGGTTGCAATGATGTTCAAAGGCTTCTCCTCGGCACGCTGATCCGAATCCCGTCAGCTCGATGACCGCAGTGTATCTTAGCAGGGAAAGCCGAATTTCGGCACCAATAGCCGCCGGCGGCCCGCAGGGTGCTTTCCGTCAGGGGTGCCTGAGCCCTGTTCGAACGATCCGTGCTCAGGAGAGGTAGGTGTAGTTCCCCAGCGCCCGTTCGTAAAAGGCCACCGTCTCGCCAGCTTGCTGGTTATTAATCAGGCCCGATTGGACCGCCTCCTCGACGGCCAGTTGCAACTTGTCAACCAACTCTCGATCCTCGTACTGGACGTATTTCAAGACCTCCCGAACGGTGTCCCCTTTGACGATTGATTGGACCTTGGCCGAGCCATCAATCACATCGACGTGGACCGCGTGCGTGTCGCCGAACAAATTATGCAAATCGCCCAAGATTTCCTGGTAGGCGCCAACCATAAAGATCGCCAACGGATACGACTGGCCCTCGTGGAACGGATGCAGAAGAATGGTTCGTTTCCGTTTTCCACCACAAACAAACCCGTCGACTTTGCCGTCACTGTCACAGGTGATGTCGCCGAGCATCGCGTGCCGTGTCGGTTTTTCATCAAGCCGATGAATGGGCATGATCGGAAATAAATGGTCAATTGCCCAAGAGTCGGGTATCGATTGAAAAATCGAACAATTGACAAAATAAATATCCGAGAGCATCCGATCCAAGTCTTGAAGGTCAGCGAGCTGCTGGGAATTCTTTTGGGCCAGATCGCGAATCCGATGGCAGATCGCGAAATATAAATTCTCGGCGGCGACCCGTTGTTCCAGCGGCAGGTAACCGCCGCTGAATAAATTCATGCACAGATCGAGCGCCACCTGCGCATCATGAAACGACTCGCGCATATTCTCCGGTTTCAGTTCGTCATAAGACATCCATAGCGCATGGACCGGTTGTTCGTACTCTTCGGGAATCGGCATCGGTAGCGACTGCACACTGCCTTGCGAAGTGACGCCCAGAGTTTCCACGACCAGCACGCTGTGTTGTGCGGCGACCGCGCGACCACTCTCAGAAATCAATTGCGGATGCGGCACATCGACTTCGTCACACACCTCTTGCACGTGATAGACGACGTCATTGGCGTACTCTTGCACCGTGTAGTTCATGCTTGATTCGGTATCGGTTTGCGATCCGTCGTAGTCGACACCCAAACCACCGCCAACGTCCAGATATTGCAGCCCCGCGCCGCGGCGATACAGATCGACGTAAATTCGCGACGCTTCCAGAATGGCCGCTTTCAATTGTCGGATGTTGCCGATTTGGCTGCCGACGTGAAAGTGCAACAACTGAAAACAATCCCCCATGCCGCGGTCGATCAGACGGTCCAACTGGGCCAACATGTCGGCCACGGTCAACCCGAATTTGCTGCGATACCCGCCACTGGCCTGCCAGCGTCCGCTGCCGCGAGTGGCCAATTTAACTCGCATGCCGATGGTGGGTCGCACGCCAAGCGGCTCAGCGTGTTTGAGGATCAAGTCCAACTCGCTGACTTTTTCGACCACCGGGATGACGGTGCGACCAAGTCGCTGGGCCAACAGCGCCATCTGAATGAATTCATCGTCCTTGAATCCATTGCAGACGATCGGCATTTCCGGATCGGTCATTGCGACCACCGCCAGCAACTCCGGCTTGCTGCCCGCTTCGACACCAAAACCATATTGCTGTCCGTGCTGAATGATCTGTTGAACCACATGCCGTTGTTGGTTGACTTTGATCGGAAACACGCAGCGATAGCGATTCTTGTATTGATGATCTTCGATCGCCTTGGCAAAACAATCGTTCAGTCGCTGCAGGCGATCGGCCAAGATGCCGTTGAATCGGATCAACACAGGGGGGTCGATTCCGCGCTGGCGAAGCAGATCGACCAATTGCTTGAGATCGGTCGAGTTGGCCGGATCCCGACCGGGTGAGACCTGAATCGTCCCTTCGTCGGAGATATGAAAATAATCGTCGCCCCAGCGAGCAATGTCGTACAGTTGCGCGGAGTCCTCGACGGTCCAGCCGCGGCGGGCAGTACTGGCCGACTTCTTCAATGTTTCCGACATGGCTGGTCATGGGAGCGAGACAAAACGGAACGGCGAACGCGCACTCAGAGTACCAACAGCCGGCAATGACCGCTATGAGCCGATCACAAGCTGCGACTGCTAGCTTGGCAAGCAAAGTGTGTAAGGAAAAAAGCTGTGTTCGGCCGCCAGCGCCGCCGCTAACCACGGGATTGCCAAAGCCCTTGGCCGTATCGGTATGACGGTTTAACACGCAGAGCGACCATTCGCACTCGTCCGCGTACTCGTACTCAGCAAAGCGGTACTCGGACTCGATGGTGGGCCGAAGCAGGCACGATCAAAGACCATCGCTGAGACAAAGTCGATGTCTCTGGGGGCGCCCAGCGAGGAGGGGAATGCGGTCCGGCTTGCCCTCTCTCCCTCCCCGCCTGCGCGCTGGCGGGCACGATCGATCGCAGTGGTGATCTGTTTCCCCGCGAACGCGCTGGGGGAGCGACGATGGATTTGTGCACGCACCCATACCTGAAAGCAGGGTTATCTCGTAAACCGCACAAGCTCCCTACAGAGCGCTGTCGAAGAACACTTCGCGGTTGGCGCGTGTTCCCATCGCGCCCCAGATTCCCTAGTTGCTGGGGCTGCCAGGGGCCCAACAGAATCATCAGCTCACAGAATCGCTTGATACCTACAGCGAGTCGTTTGACGTGCTGTTCAAACTGATGCAGCGTGCCTCGGAATTGGAAGACCGAGTTTGTTTCCAGTTGCAGCGAGTCGCGCACCGACGTGCGCGAATGCTGACGTTGCTTGGTCAAGCGGAACAAGCGGCAGAAGCCGAGCAGGAGGCCGAGTTCTACCAGGCTCGCCACTTGGAATTGTCCAGTGCGACAGGTTTGGAATCAGAACTCTGAATTTCGCAAAGCGACGCAGCAATCGTTACTCGGCGTCCCAGCCACCTTGGCGACGCAGTGCTTCGACTTCGACCTTGGCCAGCTCACTGAGCTTCACATAGTCTGTCTTGGCGACTCGATTGAGCGGAAACGCGCCGGGATCCAACAGCACGTAATGCAGCGGCCGCATGTAGCCGGCGATGCCCTGAGCGTGCGCGCGGAGCTGTTCTGGCGTCAGGTCGGTATCCGGTTTCCGCTCGACGAATAACACCACTCCTTCGCTGAACACGTCGTGCGCCGCGCCGACAGCGCCACAGGCAGCGATTTGATCGGTCAGCTGGGCAAAGTGGCTTTCGATCTGTGCCGGGTGCACTTGGTACCCTTTTGGCTTGATCACCAGTTTTGATCGTCCGGCAAACACCAATCCCCGCTCGCCGACATACCCCAGATCGCCGGTGTAACAGACTCCGTCGCTGGAGACCGTTCTGCGATAGGCCTCCGCTTCGTTGACGTAGTCGATAAAGACTTGCGGGCCGCTGAAACAGATTTCTCCGGTTTCCCCGGCGGGCAACTCGTCACCCGCTGATCCATCCGACTTCATGCTCTTGCGAATCGTCAACGGTGTGATCGGCGCCCACCAGCCGACCGTGTCCAGCAGTTGATCGATCTGGTTGGTCATGCCGGTGTAGGTGGCAAAGCCAGCCAGCTCGCTAAGTCCCAAACCGGTACCGACAGCGGGAAAATGTTCGTACAGCTGCCGAATGAACTCGTTGCTGACTTGTTGGCCGCCGTACAGCACGCGCTGAACCGATGACAGATCGTAATGCGAAAAATTGGGCAGTCGGTATTGCATGTTGAACATCGCTGGAATCTGACCGAAACAGTTGACCTGTTCTTGCTCGATCGCCTGCAATGTTTTTTCAGCATCGAAAATGTGCAGTATCACCGCCGTCTTGCCAGTAAAGAAGGTGGTCATCAATTGTTCTGCCTGGCAACCGACATGGGAGGGAGGCAGGTTGACCAACATCCTGGGTGAATCGAATAAATCAAAACCGGCGGCAAGGCACATGTTTTGAGCGGTGATATTGCGGTGCGACAGCAGTGCCGGTTTAGGAAAACCGGTCGACCCGGTGGTGTAGATCACCTGGGCGCCGTCGGTCGGTTTGATCTGGTCGCTGATTTCGCCGAGCTGTTGCCAGAGTTTTGAATTGCGATCGGCGGCCAAGGCTTGCGCATTGGCGGCAAACGAAGCGAACGAGCTGGCCCCGGCGATTGTTTCAGCCGCTGCTGAGAATTGCAGGTAGTGCTGGACAAACGGGCATTCCGATTGGACCAGGCGGGCGATGTCACGAAAGTCGGCCAGGGGAGTCTCGCCTAAACAGGCAAACCCTCGCGCTTGGACCAGCTGCAGCGAACGAACCACTTCCGCCCCCTTCAGTCGCAGGTCCAGTGGCACATGGATCACACCGATTTTGAAGCAGGCGTATTCCAGAAAAATATGCTCCGGCAGCAGCGGCAGCATCGTCGCCAAGAAGTCGCCTTGCCGGTAACCCTCTTGCAGCAGCCCCAGGGCCAACGCCGTTGCGGTCTGGTCAAACTCGCGATAACTGAACCGACGACCCGAGTCGAAGTCGACAATGGCAATTTGGTCGGGGGTCTGGTCGGCCCACTTCGCAACCGCGCCGTGCAACAAATGTCGATCCGCGAATTCTTTCTCGTACCGCTCAAGCGTGTACGATTGAAGTGTCTGCCGAACATCACCGCTCATGCTGTTACTCCGCTTCGTTTATAGTGGGCCTGATTTATGGTGGGCCTGATTCCATGATCCGCGACAGCCGAACTGTTTCGCATAGCGTATCGCAACTCAGTGGGGGTCGGTAGCAAGCGTCGGCAGCGCAACTTACTCGATGGGGAACTCGATGGATGCATGATCAAGAGATGAATGATCAATCATCGGATCGCCAAGTGGTATTGGCCTTCCTGGCTCACCCGGATGACGCCGAAATCTTGTGTGCGGGTACGCTGATCCGCCTCGCTGCGCTCGGTTGGCAGGTGCATATCGCTACGGCGACAGCGGGCGATTGCGGATCGACCGAGCTGCCCGCCGATCAGATCTCCCGCATTCGCCGCTCGGAGGCGGCCGAGTCAGCCGGGCTGGTCGGCGCGACGTATCATTGCTTGGAACTGCGGGACGTCAATGTGGTCTTCGATCAGGCTTCCAACCGCTTGGCAATCGACTTGTTCCGCAAGATCGCGCCGACGCTGGTTTTGACCCATCCGCGGCACGACTACATGCTCGATCACGAACAAGTGCATTTGCTCGCACGCAGCGCCGCGTTCAGTTGGCCAATTCCAAACGCTTCTTCGCTGCCGCTGATCGAGGCTGCGGCGATTCCCTCTCTGTATTACTGCGACCCCATCGACGGCAACGATCCCTACACCGGCGTGTCGGTCGAACCGACCGTTTATGTCGATATTTCCGAGACCATGGATCGCAAAATCGAAATGCTCGCCTGCCATCGCTCGCAACGGCAGTGGTTGCGCTCGCACCACGGAATGGACGAGTACATCGAGTCGATGAAACGTCACAGTGCTCGGCGCGGAAAAGAAATTGGCAGTCACTATGCCGAAGGATTCATTCAACACCGTGGGCATGCCTTTCCTGAATTCGATCTGCTGGACGAGATTCTAGGCAGCACTTAAACGAAGCCCTTACGGGAAGCAGTTGATGCGGGGCGCGGCCCGATTGGCCGGATCGTCCGCCCGCGATCGTTTGCGCTCCCGATGCGGTCAGCACCCCGATGCGGTCAGCACCCCGATGCGGTCAGCGGCCCCGATGCGGTCAGCGGTCCCGGCCGGTTGGTTGCTCAAAGCTGCTGATTTGACGATGATACGTTGGTCGGCTGGCCGCTGCCTCAGTTGATGGCATGAACCGGCTTTCACGTTCCCTCTCTCCGTATGGAAGACCAATGGCTGTCCCCAATCCTCCACTCGACATGCTGTCAAAATTACCTTTCGCGCCACAGTTCGATAGTCCCGCCGAGGAACGGGTTTATCTGAAACGCAAGCTTGCTGGTTGTTTTCGCTTGTTCGGCAAATTCGGATTCTCCGAAGGGGTGGCCGGTCACATCACTGTGCGTGACCCAGAGCGGCCGGATCACTTTTGGGTCAACCCGTTTGGCGTCACGTTCAATGCAATCAAGTCATCGAATTTAATCCTGGTCAATCATGCCGGCGAAGTCGTCGAAGGTGACTACCCAGTCAACCGAGCGGCATTCGCGATCCATAGCCGCGTGCATGCAGCGCGGCCCGACGTGATGGCAGCCGCGCACTCTCATTCGATCTATGGCAAAACGTTTTCGGTATTGGGTCAGAAATTGAAACCGATCACTCAAGACGTGTGCGCTTTCTACGAAGACCACGGCGTGTTCACGGACTACACGGGGATCGTCAACGAAACGGACGAGGGCGACCGCATTGCGGAGGTGCTGGGAGACCAAAAGGCGGTGATTCTGCAAAACCATGGCTTGCTGACAGTGGGCAATACGCTGGACGCAGCCGTCTGGTGGTTCATCACGATGGAACGAAGTTGTCAAGCGCAGCTGCTGGCGATGCAGACCGGCGCGCCGATGACCGAGATCAGCCACGCGGTGGCGATGAAGACCCGCGGGCAGCTGGGATTCCCGCTGGCCGGTTATTTTCAATTCCAACCGATGTGGCAAGACATCGAGCGTCAATTCGGTGACGAGATCGGCGAATAGCAGCGCGGTTGGCAGGGTGATCGCCGAACGCGACGCGATCATCGATATCTCCAGTTCAGGGCCGATATTATTCCTTTCCGAAATCAACCTTGGCTCGATGGTCCGCGATCGCGCGAAGCGCGAAGAATCATCGACGCGCTGCGCGGTGCGGGATTCGTCGCCTATCTGGCTGGCGGCTGCGTGCGGGACGCACTGCTGGGGCGAGAGCCGAAGGACTACGACGTAGCGACGGATGCCAAGCCCGCCGCTGTCCGCGAGTTGTTCGGCCATCATCGCACGTTGGCCTTCGGGTCCTCGTTTGGTGTGATTGGTGTCTTGCCGCCGGGCGATCAGCGCGATCGAAGCGCCCCGATCGAGCCGACCGAGGTCGCCACCTTTCGTAGCGATGGCGATTACAGCGATGGACGTCGACCTGATTCGGTGCATTACGGCAATGAGCGGGAAGACGCGTTGCGGCGAGACTTCACCATCAATGGACTGTTCTATGATCCGCAACAGCATGCCGTGATCGACTACGTTGGCGGCCAACGAGATCTCGACCAGCGCGTGCTGCGAACGATCGGTGATCCGTTAGATCGTTTCAACGAAGACAAATTGCGGATGTTGCGGGCGGTTCGCCTGGCAACGACTTTGGAATTTGTAATCGAACCGGCAACCCGAGAAGCGATTCGCCAGCATGCCAGTGACATCGCCGTGGTCAGTAGTGAGCGGATTGGCGCCGAGATGCGTCGTTTGCTGACTAGCCCTAGCGCGGCCAGAGGCCTGCAGCGTTTGATCGAGTGCGGACTCGATCAGCAGGTGTTGCCGGAAGTCGCCGCTGCGAATCTGGAGCGCTACCGAACGCTGATCGACCACGCATCGCCCTGCGACCTGCCACTGGCGCTGGCCTGTCTGATCTCAGTGATTCATGACCCAGGCGATGCCCTGGGCAAGATCGCGCAGCGTTGGAGGTTGTCGAACGAGGAGACCCGCAAAGCCGCCGCGGCCCTGAACCACTGGACGACCGTGGCCCATGCCGATCAGCTGCCTTGGCACGTGGTCCAAGGGGTGCTGATCAACCGGGACGTGGAAACGATTGTCTCCTTGGCCAGTGCCTTGGTTGTGACCGACCAACTCGACCGGCAAGGGCTTGCCAAAGCCGAAAGTGCATTGCGGCTGCCCGAGCAGCAATTGAATCCGCCACCCCTGATCACAGGCAACGATCTATCACAACTCGGAATTGCCGCCGGACCACAGTTCCGCAGCATCTTGCAGGCGATTCGCGAGGCCCAATTGGATGGCGCGATCACGACGCAAGCAGAAGCGTTCCGGATGGTGCAGGAGATCCGAGAAGCATAAGCGGATCTCAGCGAACCGCAGTGCTGACGCTGATTGGGCCGGCCACCGCGGCTCACACCCGAGGGCCAGCAAAAGGTCAGAGCCGAAGGACCACTGTTGGTGACCGGTCGAGCCAGGTGGGAGCTTTCGAACGCCAGCGGAACTAAAAAGCAGCCCAGTGATCTCCGATCCATGTTTTCTTGCCGTCAGTCAGGGAGAATCGATACGACAAACTGTCGCAGCAAGAGTGGGCCGTAACGGACCATTCAGCGGCAAAATCGGGGTTCTTTTGACCTTGACCAAGGCGGGCAGTCCGAGCTAATTCTAGCCCTTCGAACCCGCTATTCATTTCATCGCCCAACCATGGAAGGTTGATACTCGTGGCAATCGATCCCAACCAAACCGTACCCCTGCTAGACATCAACCGCGATAACCTTCCCTATCGCGAGCAATTCATCGAGGCGATCGCAGCTGTCATCGACAGTGGGCGATTCCTGTTTGGCCCCGATGTGGTGGAACTGGAACGCGAAGTCGCCGCTTACTGTCAGGTCGACAACGCGATCGGATGCGCCTCGGGCAGCGATGCCCTGTTGCTGGCACTGATGACGCTGGGTATCGGTCCGGGCGACGAAGTGATCGTGCCCAGCTTTACATTCTTTGCCTCGGTCAGCTGCATCACGCGGCTCGGCGCCACACCGATCTTTGTCGACATTCGGCCCGACACCTTCAACATCAATCCGGAATTGATCGAGTCTGCGATCACTGGCAGAACCAAAGCGATCATTCCAGTCCACTTGTTCGGACAGTGCGCCGAAATTGATCGAATCTGCCAGATCGCCGGTAACCACGACATTCCCGTGGTGGAGGACGCGGCACAGGCGATCGGTGCCGCCTATCACTCACGTCCCGCCGGCAGCTGGGGTGCGATTGGCTGTTTCAGCTTTTACCCGACCAAGAATCTTGGTGGCATGGGTGACGGCGGCATGCTGACCACTGGGGACGCGAAGACAGCCGATCGTCTACGGCTGCTGGCCGGCCACGGCATGCGACCGCGTTACTATCATCAAGTGGTCGGTATCAATAGCCGATTGGATACGTTTCAGGCGGCGGTCTTGCGAATCAAGCTGCGGCATTTAAGCGAAGCGGTCCAGGCGAGAACGGCGATCGCGGATCGGTACAATCGCTTGTTGCAAGAGTTTCGACTGACCGAAAACGGAATCACTTTACCGGCGCGCGATCCGAATGCGTACCACGTCTGGAATCAGTACGCCATTCGCGTCGGCGACGGACGACGGGACGCGCTGCGATCTTATCTGTCCGAACACGGCGTCTCGTCAGAAATTTATTACCCGGTGCCCATGCACGGGCAAGAATGCTTTGTCGATCTGAAGTTCGATCGCGAGGCGTTGGTTGAAACCGAGCGGGCCAGTGCCGAGGTATTGAATCTGCCCATCTTCCCAAGTCTGACCGAGGTCCAGCAACGGCGGGTTGTTTCGGTGATTGCCAACTACTACGCGGTGGCGGCCAAGGCGGCGGCCTGACGGTTGATTCATATAGGATCCGGTTGGATTGATTGGTCCGATCAAGTCCCGCGAAAAGGGGTCAGCGACGAATGGTACGAGCTTAAGCGGCTTGGTGTTTGGGCTTTCGCCGAGTCGGTCGGAGCGCCAGTGCATTCTTTATCCCGAACGGGATATCGGCAATTAGCCTCGGGTCGCGCAGCGAACCCGGGGAACGCGATCGCCAGTGCCGCGACCCCTCCGGGGTCGATCGTGTGCCAGGTGGGTACCAGATCCCGGTGGTACCGCTAGCGCGACCACCGGCTAATCGCCAAAAACCCCTCCCGGGTAGGAAATCCCGAGAGGATCCCATGCACAAACAGGGGGCCGTTCAAGCCCGCCGCCACGGAGTTGCCGCCGCTTCAGGACTCTCTAGTCTGAACGCTCGTTAAGGAATTGGCCCCAGACTATGAGCTCTCGAAAACCAGCTAAGTTCGTGCCATTGGGGTCAGGCACCAATAGCCGCAGGCTGGCCCGAAGGGTGCTTCGCACTATTGGTCTCTGCCCCCTTTTCCCGACAACCTCAGCCGAGCGACCGCTTTGTCGGCCAATCTGGGGATCGAGCTCTGGATCTCGTGCCACTGCGGCCGGGAACCTTTTTTGGGGCGAATCACATAGTCGTATCCCGCCGGGATTCGATCCTGCTGGGTCCGGAATGATTCGCGGATCAACCGTTTCCAGTGATTGCGGACAACGGCGTTGCCCATCTTTTTGGGAATGGTGACGCCGAGTTTCGGCGGTTGATCCGGGGACGTTTGGAATGCGAACAAGACCAACATCCCGTCGGCGGCGCACGAACCTTGATGCAGCGCGCGGGTGAAATCATCGCGACGGACGACTCGTTGGTCCTTGCGCAAGAAGTATCGCACGGTCAAAAGTTCAAATCTTTTCGCACCGCCATTGGGTTGCGCTCGGCAAACTGCTCGATCAGTTTTTTTGAATCCTGATCGATCGATTTCGGCAACACGATTTCCAACTCGATGATCAAATCACCCGCTGATCCAGCGGTTGTCTTGACACCTTGGCCTTTCAATCGAAGTCTACGCCCGCTGCTGCTGCCCGGCGGGATGGACAGGGTCACGGTGGCGGTCGGTGTCGGCACGTCGACTTTCGCGCCCAGCGCCGCCTCTTGCAAAGTGACGGGCAATGTCAGTTCCAGGTTCTGGCCCTTACGGCGAAAATGAGGATGCTCGGAGACTTTGATGACCAGGATCAAATCGCCTGTGGGCCCACCGTTTGGGGACGGTTGCCCACGTTCGCGGAGGCGAATTTTCGATCCTGTTTCGACGCCCGCGGGAATGTTGACAGAAATTTTTTGGTCGTTCAGATAGAATTCGGTCTTGCCGCCCAACACCGCGGTGCGCAGAGGAATTTCGAATTCTTGGCGAACATTTGCTCCACGCTGCGGAGCGGCGCGTCGCCCGGCGGGCCGCCGTCCGGCGGTTCTGCCGCCGGCCGAGCCTCCCAGGATCTGTTCAAAGAAGTCCGAGAAGCCCTCGAATTGGGCGCCACTGCCGCCGGCACCCCCGCCGCCGAAGATCTGTTCCAGGTCCAGTCCATCGAATCCGCCGCTGCCGGGTTGATACCCCGTGCTGCGAATCCGCTCGAAATCGGGCCCATAGCGGTCGTAGGCAGCCCGTTTTTCCTCGTCGCTGAGAACGTCGTAAGCTTCTTGGACGCGTTTGAATTTCTCCGCGGCCACTTTGTCGTCGGGGTTTTTGTCCGGATGGTACTTCATCGCCAACTTGCGATGAGCTTTCTTGATTTCCGGAGGCGGTGCGTCGCGGGCAACGCCGAGCGTCTGGTAAAGGTCTTCGGCCACGTAAATTAATGGTTGCGGATGAAATTGGGCGAGAAACTTGCACTGCCAACTTGTCACATCCAAGTCGATTCGCCAAGTCAGGGCAAATCGCGAGCCGAGCTTGATTGACGATCGATGGTAACCCGATCTCCCTCGGTTCTGGCCCTGACCGCCGCAGGCAAAGTCAGACTGTGGCCGCGATCGAGTTGAATCAGATTGGCCAATTCATGCCAATGAAATTGGGCCATGTTTTTTCGAGGCCAGAATTGTTGATCCCATAACCGCTGCAGGGCGGCGATGATGATTGCCTGGTCGGTTTGCGAATCACGTTGAATCGTTACCGGCGAGTGACTGATCAGATGGGAATCAAGCCAACGGCGGGCTTGTCGATCAATGGTCGTTCGCCACTGCTGCTGGCTTTCGATTGCCCGTCCGATTGCTTCCACCGCCTGAGGGAATTGCGACTGGATCTGCGGGATTAGTTGTCGGCGAATCCAGTTGCGTCGATAGTCGGTGTTGCGATTGGACGAATCCTCGCGCCACGCTTGACCAATCTCACGCAAGCCCGCTCGCAATGTGGATCGCCGCATTGAGAGCAGCGGGCGGACCAACACCAGGTCTTGTTCGAGCGGGCGTGTGGGTGAGATCCCCGCGATTCCAGCTGGACCGGTTCCCCGCATCAGATGATGCAGCACCGTTTCGACGTTGTCATCGACCGTATGGGCAACCGCGATGTAGCGGGCGCCGGCCGTTTTGGCTGTATCGATCAGGAATTGCAGGCGCTCAGTCCTCAGGTTCGCTTCATCGGTTATTTGACCGTCGCCACGAGCGGATTCGAATCGGACCTGCAACTGCCCAGCCAGTTCGCCGACGAATGCCGCGTCGTGATCCGATTCATTGCCCCGCAGCGCATGATTAAAGTGAGCTGCGATCAAAAATCCCCTTGCTTGAGCACTGCGTTTTCGCAATTCGCCAACTGCCCTCAGCAGAGCCACGCTATCGGCTCCACCGCTGCAGCCGACGACCACGCCGACGTCCAGCCAGGATGCTGGCGGCCAGTAATGCCGCAGCGAGTGCAGGGTTTCGTCCCAAAAGGGCGTCCGCTGGGGCTCATTTGTCGGCAGCTTGGACACAAAATCCCGCACTTTGGCACGTGGGGGGGTGCCTGGTTATATCCCTGGCACTGGTCAACTGTTAATCTAATTCTTCACCAAGATTAACATTCCTTTCGGACAACAGAATCACCCGTCCTGTCGCGAATTGTATCGATACTTGATGTGGACCCTCATCTGTTTTGTCGCCAATCTGCTGTTGCGGTCCACGGTTCGCTGGCCCTTAGCAGCAGCAAGCATCAACTGTGACCCAAGTTCGCATTGCGACGCGTGGTTTTCGAGTCCTCGATTTCGAGGACAAGTCAATGACTCCTACCTTCCTCTATTGTTTGCTCTCGTTGCTAGCGGGAGCGGCGGCAAGTTTCGGAATCTTCCAGCTCGGCGAATCCAAACGGCAACAGCAACGACAACGAGATGCGGATCAATTGCTCGAATCGGCCAGAGAACGGGCTGAGACCGAGCGGAGTCGTCGAATCCTTGATGCCAAAGAGGCCGCACTGGCGTTCCGAGCCGAGGCTGAATCCGAACTTGCCGAGCAGCGCAGGAGCCTGTTGCATCGCGAACAGCATCTTGATCGACGGGACGAGATTCTGCAGCAGCAGGAAGAAAGCTTGCGCAAACAACAACGCGGACTCGAAGCCAGCCAGACTCGCTTGACAATTCAAATGCAGGGGCTGGCCGAACAGAAAGCCAAACTGGAACAGACGCTTGGACAGCAAATTGAGGTGTTGGAGCAGGCCAGCGGCATGTCGCGTGAGGAGGCCGGCAATCAACTTTTGCAAGCATTGGAACAACAATTGGAACAAGAGCGAGGTTCGGTGTTGTTGAGGCACAGGAAGGCGTTGGATAATTTGGCTCAGAATCAGGCACGGGAGATCTTGCTGACTGCCATCCAACGCTATTCCTCGGCACACACCGCCGATTCGACCACAAGCACTGTCGATGTGCCGACCGACGATATGAAAGGTCGTATCATTGGCCGCGAAGGACGCAACATTCGCGCGTTTGAAAAAGCGACCGGAGTTGACTTGATCATCGACGACACTCCGGGCGTCGTGATCGTCAGTGGTTTTGACCCGGTAAGGAGGGAGGTCGCCCGACAATCGCTCAATACTTTGATTGCCGATGGCCGCATCCATCCGATCGAGAATTGAAGAGGTGGTCCAGCAGACGACACAGCAGATCGACGATTTTTTGGATCAAAAAGGTCGCGAAGCTGCCGATGAGGTCAATGTGGCCGGTCTGCATGATCGGATCATCGCAATGCTGGGGCGGTTGCACTTCCGGACTTCTTACAGTCAGAACGTGCTGCGGCACAGCGTCGAAGTCGCTTTCGTTGCCGGGCTGGTTGCGGAGATGTTGGGAATGGACGGGGATCTTGCCCGCCGCTGCGGTTTGCTGCACGACATCGGCAAAGCGGCAGACCACGAATTGGAGGGTGGGCATCCGAAAATCGGCGCCGACTTGTTGCGTCGACACAAGGAACCGCCGGAGGTGGTACATGCGGCACTTGGACACCATGACGAAATCGTGACCGAGCATCCCTACACCATGCTGACCGCAATCGGCGATGCCTGCAGTGCATCGCGGCCCGGAGCTAGACGAGAGTCGTTGGAGCGATACGTCAAACGGATGGAAGAGCTGGAATCGATCGCCAATCGATTCGAAGGCGTCCGCCAGGCCTTTGCGATCAGCGCGGGACGAGAACTGCGAGTGATTGTCAACAGCGACAAAACCACCGACGAGCAGGCTGCCTTGGTCTGCCAAAAAATTGCCAAAGCATTTGAATCGGAATTGACCTATCCGGGTGAGATCAAGGTGACGGTGGTTCGGGAAAGCCGATTCACCGAAACCGCCAAGTGAACAAGTCGTTGGAATGGCTGTAACTTGACATCTTCAACCGGCGGCGCTATGTTCGCGATCCTAGGCAAGGCGGGATCCAGTACAGACGACTCTCCCGCCACAGAATCTTGCCCCGATCGGCAAGCACACCCGACCCCCGATCGGCAATCAATCCAGGGAAAGAGACCTACTCGTCATGAGTGTGGATTTTGATGCAATTGCTCGAGCAGGGCGTTGTGATGTTTCTAGTTTGCGACTCGCGTTACCACTGTTGGAACAAGGTTACACCCCACCGTTCCTGGGGCGTTATCGTCGTGACGAGTTGTCCGGGATCGACGAGGAAAGTCTTTGGGCGTTGTCCCGCGCGTTGAAAGCCGCACAGGAAATTGCAGCGCGTCGTGAGCAGCTGCGATCAGCCTGGCAACAAACTTCACTGCGTGATCCGGCAATTGGCCGCGCGATTGACAAAGCGTCCTCCAGTCGCGTCTTGTCTCGCTTGGCCCGCAGATTGAAATCCGAGTCCAGCGACGCAGTTGATGACGCGACACGCTTGGCGGTCCGGGTACTGAATCCGCAAAAAGGAGACGGCAGCGACTTTGCCAAGCTTGCCGCCACGCTCGATGGCATCCAGGATCCCGCCAATGCAGTCGCCAAACTGGACGATGCGATTGCCAAGCGTCTGATGGATGATCCAAGAATCATTGCGACTGCCACCAGGTGGCTGGCCAATAACGCAAGAATTTTTGTTGAAAGCATTCACGATCCACATTCCGGTGCGGCAGAGGAGCAGGCGCGGGAAGAAGACGAGTGAGGAGCCGGGGAGTGAGGAGCCGGGGAGTGAGGCGGCAGGGAGTGAGGCGGCAGGGAGTGAGGCGCGGGCAAACGAGACTGAGATTCAGACCGCAGCGCTTGGCCAGGTTGCCAATGATGCGTCGGCCGCTTTGAGCCCGATGGGCAGCGACGCTGCGAGTGGCGACTCGCCCAGCACCGCGCTACCCGATATCGAAGCTGCCAGTAGCGAAGCTGCCAGTAGCGAAGCGACCGGTAGCGAAGCTGCCAGCACCGACGACGCCGCTAGCGAAGATGCCAGCACCGAGGCTGCCAGTGGCCAGTCGCCCGCTGCGGCAACCAAGACTGCCAAGCCGGTAGCCCCCGCGCCCCAGGCCGCTGCCAAGCCGGCTAAGAAATCCAAGAAAGTTTCGCCTCGTCAACGCCGCCGCCGCTGGCTGGTGGGCGTTCTGAAACCCCTCTCGGGAAAACGCTTCAAACCGGACAAATTGAGTGCGTTTCAGATCGTGATGCTCGGCCGCGCGCTGCGCAGCGAGGTCGCCAAGTGTGCTTTCGAATATGACGCCAGTAAACTGGTCGCCGAAATCCAAAAAACGGCGGCGGGAATCAATCGACACATCGAAGCACAGCTCCGCGAGCTGGTGCTTCAGCACGAGGCCAACCTGCGCGAGGCGGCGGAGGCGGCGTGGTGGGATGATTTGTCGCTGCGAGCATCGACTCGGCTGGTCAATGTCACGGAGGATCATCTGCGCCGTCACGTCAATCGCGGCGGTGTGGCTGCCCAAGTTGTGATGTCGATCGATGCGGTGGGGCCACGGACCGCGGCGGTGGCCATCATGTCGGCCGATGGTCGTTTGCTGCATAACGAGGACATTCCCTGTCAGCTGTCGGCCGCGCTGCGGTTGCAAGCAGTCACCAGGATGGGTGAATTGATTCATGCCTATCACGTCGATCTGATTGTCCTGAGCAACGGACCAGCCCGCCGCGCGACCATGGTTGCGTTAAGTGATTTGATCAAACAGTCGCCGGAAAAGTCGATTCGCTGGACACTGGCCGATCGCAGTGGCGCTGATGCTTACTCCGGTAGTAGCGTCGCCAATCAAGAGATGCGTTCTACGCCGCGCCGATTCCGGGCCGCAGCCTGGCTCGCTTTTTCGGTGTTGCAACCAGCCCAAGCGATCACCAAAGTCGATCCGCTGAAATTGCGGTTGAGTTCCTTCCAGCGAGAGCTGTCGGATGAGGCGATCTTGGGTGCGCTGGAAGACGTGTTAATCAGTGGCGCTTCGCGCGGCGGAGTCGATGTCAATTCGGCTCCCGTATCCTGGTTAGCCCGGTTGCCCGGAGTGACCGCGACGATCGCCCAGGCGATCGATCAGGCGCGGCGCGATTCGCTGTTCACTTCGCGTGCTGCAGTAGCCGAGCTGGAGCAGTGGGAAACAGCCGTGCAAAGCCGCCAGGCAATCCCGTTCTTGAGAGTCTTTGGCAGCGACGAGGTATTGGATGGAACGCTGGTGCATCCCGAGGATTACCCGCTGGCCAAGAAGCTGGCAAAGGCCTTGGAGATTGAGTTGCCGCCGAGCTCGCCGCCCGGATACCAAGCCCCGGAATACAGCCAGGAGTCCGAACCAGCCGATCCGGCCAAGTTGACCGAAGCTGTTGCCGCAGCGGCGCCGATCGAAGTCAAGGATTTCAGCGTCAAGCCAGCCGAACCGGCGCCGTTCGCGGTCGCCGAACACGAATTGTCCCAGCCCTCTGATCCGATCAGCCCGGACCCGCAGCCAGCCGCATCGGCCGACACGGCCGACACGGCCGAATCAGGCTCCACACCTGAAGCAGGCTCCACAACTGAAGCAAGCTCCACGCCGGATGCAAGCTCCACAGCGGAGTTGAGTTCGACCGATCAAGCCGGCCCCACCGAGCCGTCAAGTCCGACCGAGCCGTCAAGTCCGACCGAGCCGTCAAGTTCGACCGAGCAGCCGAGCCAGCCGGTGGAATCACCCGCAGCCAGGCAAGGGGACAGCGGTCCGGTTGAGCCTGATCAGACCATCAAACGTCCCCGTCCCGAACAGGCGAAGATCGATAAGTGCATCAAGGAATGGCAGATCGGATCCAACCGTGCAAACCAAATCGTGAATTGGCTTTGCGATCCCTTTGGCGATAGTGACGCATCGGGCACGCCGCCGGCCGTGCTGTCGCACATGCCGTCGACCAAGGAATTGAAGCCCGGTGACATAGTCATCGGTGTCGTTGTCAGCGTGATGCCGTTTGGAGTTTTTGTCGAACTGGCCCCCGACTGCAGCGGTCTGATTCATGTCAGCCGCGTTTCGGATTCGTTTGTCGAGGACCTGCACGAAGCGGTCCAGGTCGGCGACATCATGACAGCCTGGGTGATCGGCATCGACGAAAAACGGCGGCGAGTCGGCTTGAGCGCCATTTCGCCGCAGCGGGCCAGAGAGCTTGATGAGCAACGGCGGGCCAGCAACGACCGTCGCGGTGGATCGCGCGGGGGTGGACCGCGGCCCGGGCGACCAGCAGGCCAGGCGGGGCGGCGAGCCGCAACGGCAAGTGATCCAGCACGGGTTGGCAAAGATTCGACTCGTCCGGCCGGGCGCGGTGGCAAACCAGCAGCCGCCAAGTCGGGGGGCCAACGCCCCGGCGGCCGCAGCCGCGATGGCGGGCGCGGTGGACCAGACCGCAATCGTGGCGGTCGAGGCAAGTACAGTAAGCCGGAATCGTATCGCGTTGAAAGCAAAAAAGAAGTGCAGCCGATCAGCGAGGAAATGCAAACCGGCAAAGCACCGATGCGAACCTTTGGCGATTTGGCGCAGTTCTTTGGTACCGCCAAAGCAGCCAAACAGGTCGACGACGGCGGGCGAGAACCCGCGGCGCCGACGATCCAGAGCTCGGCAAGCGAAAACCCGGAGCCAACAGTGGAATCCACACCGGAAATCGAGACCGATCAGGCCTCAGCGTCGCCGCGAAAACCTGAGCCGAACGAGCAGCCAACCCCAACGGAATCGTCGGCGCCGGAGCCATCGGCAGTGGATACGACATCAACCGACACGCAGACATCATGAGCGACGAGTTCAAGTCACGTTTGGAATCGGCGATCGCCCGCGGTCGAAAGCGAGCCGAGGCACATGCATTTCACCAGCGCCAGCAGGAATTGAGCGAGGAGGAGTTGAAGCGGATGCATTCCGCCTACCGGCTCGCGCTGTCGGATCGCATCGAAACGGCGGTCAGCGGCGTGGCGGACCATTTCCCCGGTTTTCGCGAAGAATCCGTGTTTGGCGAAGCGGGCTGGGGCAGCGCTTGCTACCGCGACGATTTGCGTATCGAGTCCGGTCGCCGGACCAAAGAATATAGTCGTCTGGAGCTGGTGATTCGCCCATTCAGCGACTTGCGAGTTTTGGAACTCAGGGGCAAGGGGACCGTGATGAACCGCGAACTCTTTAACCGCAATCATTTTGTCCCGATTCCCCAGGTCGATCTCCAGGAATTCGAACAGCTGATCGATACCTGGGCGATCGAGTACGCCGAGCTGTATGCGACCAGACAATAGCCAAAGTGAGACCACCTTCATGGCTCAAATCATCCTGGCCGCCGGCTTGCTGCTAACTTGCCACGCGGCGGAGGCCGCCGATCAGCCCGAAGTCGTGTTTGAGGAGGATTTTGAATTTGGTGCCGATCGCTGGCAGGTACTTGATCCGCAAACATGGCGGATCGCCGACCGGGATGGCAATCATACTTTCGAAATTACCGAGCGTGGCAGTGCCTATCAGCCACCTGTTCGCAGCCCCGGTCACATCGCGCTGATCAAGGATCTTGAGTTAGGCAGCTTTGAGATCACGTTCAAGGTCCGCAGCACAAAAGACACCGGCAACCATCGCGATTGTTGCCTGTTCTTTAACTATCAAGACGACCAGCACTTTTATTACGTGCATTTGGGCGCGCGTCCTGATCCCCACAGCGGTCAGATCATGATTGTCAATGAAGCGCCACGTCTGGCGATCACCACGAATCAAAAACCAACGCCATGGGATGATAACTGGCATACGGTCAAGGTCACGCGGGATGTCGAGACCGGTTCGATCAAAGTTTACTTTGACGACCTGGCAACGCCCCACATGGAAGCCGTTGACAAACACTTTTCAGTCGGTCGGATCGGCATCGGATCGTTCGATGATTTGAACGAATTCGACGACCTGGTGGTACGAGTCCCGCGGCAGTAGCGCGGCCGCCATTCGGGCCGGTTATCCGCCGCCGCTTTGGCCGCTTGCCGCCTGGTTACCGCAGTTCCGGTCGCGGTTCGTTGGCGTAATTCTTGGCATCCTCGGCGGCGACTTTGGCGTCGAATTCGCCCTGGTACAGCACGACACGGTAGTTCAATCGCAGCTTGGATCCCGACTTCAAAACGATCCCGTCGGTCTTCGCGCCGCCGGTAAAGTGGTGAACGCCGAACGGGTTGGCGGCAAATAATCCATACGTCCGCACATGCCAGCGACAGGGATAGCCAAAACTGCTGGGATGATCGTGGATCGTGACGCCCACCGGCTGGCCATCGACCGGACCGGCGTAGTCAACCCAGGCCGACTTCTTGCCCCACGCCGCCTGGTTGGTTTCGCCTTCGGCATTGGTGACCTTGCCACCTTGTTTGGCGTCGACTTTCATCGTTCCGGCCACCCGCATGCCAAAGGATCCTTCTTTGGTGTCGCCAAAGTTGACATCACCGTCAGTTGCTTTGAGCAAAAAGTCACAATCGATGATCAACCGGCCGTTGTCTTGGTGAAAGGCAAAGCGACGGGTATCGGACAGCACCCGCTGACTTTCATCTGGCAACATCCAATCGTTCTCGGTCACCAACACGGCTGTACCGTCCTCGGTCACCGTTGCCTGGCCGCTGCGCTGAATGATCTTTCCGGCTTTGGGGCCGACCAGCCAAAAGTCGGTCCCGTTGACGTCGCCGTGGGTCAACCACAGCGACCGATGATGAGGATGATCGAGGCGTTCGTCTTTGCCAAGTTTTTCCAGCGGGAATGCGCGTGTCATGCGTTGGCCTCCTGGTCCGACGATCGGATAGATCACCGGACGACCAGCGCTGTCGGCGATGTAGCCGGCGATCAGTTCCTCGCCAAGCAGGATCTTCCAGCCCGCCGGATCAGTCGTCTCTTGGACCTTAAAGGTCGCGATGTCTGTCGCCGTCTCCTGCGCCGTCCCCTGGCAGCTCAGCAACAACGGGGCGGCGATGGCAAGCAGCGGAAACAAACCGCGCGATCTTGGTAATTTCATGATCGTTCTCGGATCGAGGAGTCAGGGGGGGAGAATTTGGGTGCTGTTGCCTATGATACTCGATTCCCCAGCCGGTCAACGCTCGGACTGTTTGCGGTCGATCGCCGCAATCCGCTGCCTCGCATCGCTGGCCCAAGGGCTGTCGGGGGCCAGTTCGACAAATCGCTGCCAGTGAAATCGCGCGTCACCGTCCTGGTGCTCTTGCTCCAGCAGAGTCGCCAAATGATAGTGAACTTCGTCGTAGCCATCGTGCAGCGACAAGGCACCGCGAAAGGCGGCGATCGCCAGTTCGGTCTGGCCCGTTTCGGCCAGCACACATCCCAGACTGGCACGGGCTTCGACGAACTGGGGGTCTAATTCAAGCGCCGCATAGTATCGTTCACGCGCGGCAATCAGGTAGCCCATCCGGTACAACAATTCCGCAATTTGAAAGTTGATCTCCGCGCGCGGTCCATCGCGGGCCAGAATCGCGTGGTAACGATCGACCGCGACGTCCAATTGATCCGCGTCCTCAGCGGCGTACGCGTCGGCAAGTAGCGAGTCCTCCGTCATGCCGCCGGCGCGGGTGCCGGCCGACGGATGCGTTGACATCGAAAGCACGCTGGAATGATCGCGATCGGTGTCGACTAATGCTTCGTCGCGCATTGCGTCAAAATCGAACCGCATTTGTCCACCCGGTTCCAATAGCCCTTGGCCGCTTCGCAACAAGACTTGTTTGCCTTCGATCAGAATCGAAAGTTGATCAAGCGGGCGTTGGATGTCGGGCAGAACTTCGACAAGATCGACCAGTCTTTGTTCAATTGCGCGGGGGCTATCTCCCGAGGCGATCCAATTCGCCAGCCGCCGCGCGGTCGCTACTTCTTGAAAGTCGAAGTACGCCAGTCTATGCAGCGTGCGAACCGGTCGAATCAAGCCGCGTCGATGCCAGCGGCGAATCACGCCCACCGATACGCCCAGCAAGTGGGACAGCATTGCGGGGGTGTAGTAGCGGCGAATGGATTGTTCGATATCCACCAACCCCAGTCGTTGCCACAATTCGGTCTCGTGCAAGATCTCCAGCGTGCCCTGGGCCGCGGCATCATGAACCTGTTGGCTCAACAATTCGCGCTCGGCCAGTGGAGATTCTTCGGCGCCGACGACCACCCAATCAACCGAGTCGGGGTCCAAGTCGACCACCGAGGCGTTGTAGGTCTGCAATACGTTGGTTGCTTCGCGTTGCGTCATCCCGCCGAATCGTCCCACCAGGGCAACACGGCGGTTGTTGAGATCGTCCATGGCGAACATTATCCCGATTGCGGGGAACAGGGCGAGGCTCCGCCCGGGCGGAGCGTCCCCCAGCCTGCCGGCGGCCCCACCCGACGGTCGTTTTGACCTCAGCATTCGCTTTACTCTGCCAACGAACCTTGTGGATCGGCCCCTCGTCCATCATTCTGACAGTTGGCTGTGAGTGGGTGGGACGGTCGCTGGTTACCCGCCGCTGAGGCCTCGGCATCAGCGCAGGTTACTGGAGGAAAGTCCGGGCTTCGTAGGACAGGATGGTCGATAACGTCGACCGGCCGTGAGGTTAGGGAAAGTGCAACAGAGAGTAGACCGCCGAACGGTTCGCTGTATTGGCGAATGCGTGGTAAGGGTGAAACGGTGCGGTAAGAGCGCACCAGCGATCGGGGTGACTCGATTGGCTTGGTAAACCCCATCCGAAGCTAGACCAAACAGAGTGGAGTTGCCGGTCTCGTGTCCCCGTGGCGCGAGCCCGGTGACACAAGGTGGTCCGTCTTGTTATCCCGCTCGGGTAGGTCGCGATTTCGAGCCGGCGAGTAATCGTCGTGCACAGATAAATGGCCGTCGTCGAACGTGTGCTCCGCCAAGTGCGGTCGCTCCGTTCGTCACAGAACCCGGCTTACAAACCCACTCACAGTCCTTTGTCATGGCTGGCAAAAACAGCTAAGTTGCCAACATCGTTTCGATCTTTGATCCCCAATGAGAATCTCGTATGGGCCAGCGTAAAAACCGGTCGCCGCTGATCTGCGGTGTCTGTGGCCGCCATTTCTTCCTGGATGAAACCGATTCCCCGCCGTTTTGCAGCGAGCGCTGCAAGCTGATTGATCTCGGCCGCTGGTTGGATGAGGAGATTGGGGTACCGCACGAAGGCGGCAACAGCGATCAAACGGACGTGCAATCGGAAAACGACGACCCGTCGAATGAATAGTTTGTTATAACTCGATCGCAAGCAGGGATCGCCTTCGCACCGAATCGCGACGAATAAAGAGAAACGATACCACCGAGGTGAATCAGATGGGGATGATCAAAGAGTTCCGGGAATTCGCACTCAAGGGAAACATGATCGACATGGCCGTGGGGATTGTCATCGGCGGCGCATTCGGGACAGTGATCAAGTCGCTGGTCGCTGATGTGATCACGCCACCTTTGGGAATGTTGACCGAGAACGTCAAGTTCGAAGACCTCGGATACGCGCTGCGAGGCGAGATGGGTGATCCCAACGCGGTGGTGATCAAGTATGGCTCATTCATCAATGCCATCGTTAGCTTCTTGATCATCGCGATCGCGATTTTTATCGTGATCAAGATCATGAATCGTGTCCGTGAGCAATTCGAGGCCGGCGCGGAGTCGCCGGCGCCGACCACCAAAAAATGCGCTGCCTGCAAGATGGAAATTCCAATCGACGCAACCAAATGCGGCCATTGCACCTCGAGTGTTGCGGCATAAAGCGGCCTTTTTCTCCCCTTAAACGATCTCTCTTTACAACTTGCGATCGAGCGGAGACACTGAGCAATCGAATTGCGGATGCGAAGCCTTTCCCAAAACAACGGGAAAGGTTTTTCTTTTTGCCGCTCAGGAACGTCAGTCCAAATTCCACTATATCGAAATCGCTAGTCAGAGAGGTGCAGGTGCCATGTTTGATTCGGTACCCATGACCCGGGCGGGTTACAACAAAATCAAAGCTGAGATCGAGCGGCTGGAGAATGAGGAATTGCCGGCGGTGGTCGAAAAGATCGCCGAAGCGCGCGCCGAGGGCGACCTGAAAGAGAATGCGGAATATCACGCGCAACGCGAAAACCAGGGGATGCTGATGGCAAAGATCGGCGAACTGAGGGACAAAATCGCGCGGGCATCGATTGTCGATCCGTCCAAGCTGCCTAAAGACGAAGTTGTTTTCGGCTGCACTGTGACCGTCGAAGATGTCGCTTACAGCGATGAGGAAGAGTTCACGCTGGTCGGTGCGGGCGAAGAGGATTACGACAGCGGTAAAATCTTGATCACCAGTCCTTTTGGTCAAGGACTGATCGGCAAGAAAGTGGGCGAAACCGCGGAGGTCGAAGTTCCCGCGGGCACGTTGAAGTTCAAAATCTTGAAGATCGAGTTTCGCGATTGAAAGAATTGCGATTGAAAGAATCGATGGCTCAGCAAACAGCACCGCGAGGGGATGACGAATCAGCGCAGGCCATTGACGAAGGACCTGGTTGGCTGCCGGCGATCCTGGCAGGCACGGCGCTAATCGGCATGATTGGCTTTGTCACCTGTGCCTTTTCGACCTGGTTCCTGTATCAACAACGAACGGAGTTTGCAATTCGCACCTTGCGCGGAACGGTGATCCCACAGGTCGAACAGGGATTGTTGGAACCGGAAACAAAGCAGCGCGTGATTGGCGAATTGACCGAGTTGGCGGCCGATTTGGAACGGGGCAACTACGAGAACTGGCAGGCGGCCGGCGCGATGATCCGCTTGGTGCGATTGCCGATTTATCAGTGGGGCGAAATTCAAGCGATCGAAATGTTCTTGCAGCAGAACCCCGATCAAGCGCCGGCAGAATCGCACAAACAGCTATCGCGCCTGCGGCGGGCCGTCGAATTGGGCAGCGCAAACTCGATCGATTTCGAAGAGGTTTTGGCGCCCATACGGGTTGTCGATCCCGAGGGACCGACCGGATTCGCGTTGCAACAACCCCTAACCGGCCAGGACGTCGCCGAAGTGGTGCAGCGCGCAAGCTGGTGGCCGATCGCTCCGAAATTCCTGACCAGGCTTTCGATAACGTCTCGCTGGAATCGATCATTCGACGCGAGATTCAACGCGGGACCAGCGAAGCTGCCAATTAGGTCAGCGATTCCCTGGCAGGTCATTCCGGAAGCAATTTCCACAGAAATTGCCCCGCGAAGGGACTCGCGGGACTACCAGCGTGCCGCTGTCCAGCTAGAGCGTGCCGCGGACCAGGAAGCCGATGATCGCACCGACCAACAGACTGATCGGAACCGCCAGCGCGAGCGTGATCGCGATCGGCATTCCAATTCCGCGCCGCGGCGGCGGCACGGTCTCCAAGTCCCACTCGCTCGGCAACGAGGGGGCGTCGGAGTAAGAATCGCCGAGTCCGCCCGAGTTCGCCAGCTCGGATGCTTCCAGCGCATCACGAATCTGCGCGGGTTCATGAGGTGGCGGCGGCGGCGTCCAGGCCTGGTGTTCGATCGGCCGATCAATCAGCTCCGATCGGTCACTGCACCAGGGCTCCAAACGCTCGGCCACTTCCGCGGCGGTCTGGATTCGCCGAGCTGGATCCTTTTCCATCATGTCGGCAATCAAATCGACAAACTCTTCATGCAGCTCGGGCACAAACTTGCGTGGATGCCAGGGCGTTTGTTCGCAGTGCCGCTTGCATTTTGATCGCGAATCGCCCCCCGGAAACGGCACTTTACCGGTAACGGTGTAATACAGCGTGCAGCCGAGTGAATAGATATCGCTGCGGTGGTCAATGGACCTTGGATTTCGTACCTGCTCGGGCGATAGGTAGTCGGCGGTCCCCACGATTTTCTTAGACCTCGGATCGGTATCCAACATCATGGTCCAAGCAGCCAGGCCGATGTCCGACACTTTTGCATGCCCGTCCGGGGTGACCAGTATGTTCCCGGGCTTGACATCGCGATGCACAATTCCCAATTGATGCGCATGCTGCAATCCGGTGGCTGCCTGCGCGATGATCGACGCGGCATCACCCATCGGCAGCGGTCCGTTGCGACGAACAAGATTTCGCAGATCGGTGCCGGGCACATATTCCGTGACCAGGTAGTGAACTTTGCCGTCCTTGCCCGCATCGTAGGCGCGAACCATGAAAGGACTGTCCAGCTCCGCCTGGACTCGTATTTCGTGGATGAAGCTCTGGCGAGATTCTTCGGTCAACTTGTCCAACGGCAGGACCTTTACGGCGCACTGGCGGCCCATCACATCGTGCACAGCCTTGAATACCTGTCCCATGCCTCCTTGCCCGATGAATTCAGTGATCAGGTAAGGTCCCAGATTCAGCTTGGTGCGCCCAGCGCGCAGCTGTTGCGCTTGATATTGGGTGATCACTCCGCTTTTCACCAACGTCGCGGCGACCACCTCCTCATCATCGCTGCCGGCGAGCTGGACGACCTTGTCGTACTTGCGCTGGCTGACCAGCTGGCTGCGCAGTGCCGCCTCGCGAAAGCTAAGTTTCGTACCAGAGTCGTGCGATGCCATCTGTCAGTAGGTTTACGTCGAATCGGAGTCGCGAAAAATGACCAGCAAATCAATCACAGCGTGTCCGGGCATCGGCAGCGAGACTCGATCGCCTTCGGTTTCCAGTCGCGCGCGGTCCTCCGCAGCGGGTACGGACCGGTTCAGCGGATCGTCACTCGACTCACTGAGCAGAATCGCCGCGTCGACATCTCGCAAGAACCGCACCGCCGCCTTGCAAGGTTGCGAGCGGGTTTGCGTAAGTCGAATCAGCGCCGCCAAGCGACCGTCGACTCGTCGATTCACGCTCAGACCCGAGACGATCACGGTTTTTGGCGCCGGATGAATGATCCACCCGATCGCCGCCGCGCCTGTGGCCGCCGCGACTTCGGTCGGCGGCGGCGGTGCAATCAAGGACTGGGCCATGGCGACGGGCGAGGGCACGTCAAAACCGTAGCACAGCTGAAAGTCAAATTGTGATTCATGTTCGACGGCCAGTAGCGTATCGAGAAAGCGATCGGCGACCTGGCGGTGAAAAGCCAATCCGCGGGAACCGATCAGCGTTTGCCGTTCCGCCTCGTCGATCAGCACGCCCAGCGGAGCAACGATCCTGCGGGACGATCCGCGATGCAGCTTGTCTCGAATCAGCGGTCGGTAGATCGCAGCTTCGCCCGCCACCGCGGCACGGGCCGCGAAGTAGTTTCGCCAGGGCGCGCCGCTGATTCCGTGGCGCGGTTTCAGCTGGCCGTTAACTTGCAACACTCGACTGCCGCGATCGAGGGTATAGCGGAGGACGAATTCAGCCAGACTTTGTTGATCCTGTGGGTCCTTGAGGCTGCCGGTTGCTTCGATGCTGGCGGTTGCCGCCGATGACGAAACGATCTTGATCGAATCGCAGTGCATGACCGCTTCGGCTTGGTGACCGATCAGCTCGGACTGCTGGTGGACCAGTTTCATTGAAAACCGGTTGCCCCGAATAGCCCCGCTGTAGACTCCGGACACTCCGCCACTGGTCTGGCTGAGCACCACTTCCATAAACTCGTTTTGCAATCGTAACGAGCCGTCTGAGCGATCTTTGCTTGCGATCGATCGCCGGTCGCCGGCAAAGCTGCTGCGGATCCGCTGCGTGAACGATCGTCGATGGCGGGCGGCCGATCCCTCGCCAGCGAGCAGCACGAACCCACAGGCTGGAACATCGACCGTGACTTCGCTCTGCGAGCCATGCTCTGAGACAGCAAACACGTGTGCTCCCTGCGCTGCCAGCGGATGATCGATGTTCACCGTTCGACGGAGTCCGACCGACTGGGGATTGATCAGAACCGTCGCGCTGTGCGGTTGACGGTCGCCGCCGGCAATCAGCCTGCCCAGTCTGGCGACAGGGTTGTCGTCCTGGCACACAGTGCCGGCGACCAGATCGGCGATTCCAGAAATGATCTGTTGTTGCTCTTGTTCCGCGGTAGCGCGGAAATGACGGGCCAGGTTCGAGATCGGATCAGCGTCTCCTTGATCGACGATCGAATCCAAAACATCGGCTGCTGATTTGGACACAGCGGGAATATTTCCGTGATGGTACGGGTGTTCGCCTTCGGCAAAATAATCGCCGAGTTTCCAGAATCGGCCCAGGCAGAGACTCCAAGTCGAAGCGCGTCGGAGATCGCTAAAACTATCGCAAGCTGCTCCGGGCCAATGAGCCAGCAGGGCGGATGCGATTTCGCCGCTGTCGATTGATTCGCCCAGACGCGTGCCGAGAGTCAAGAAGGCGGCATCGCTTGAGGCGTCGATTGGCTTGGCGGTCAAAGCTTCGATCTGAGCGCCACCGGTCTGCAGCAGCACCTTGGCTTCCTCTCCATGTCCGCTGCCCGCGGCGAAATCGATGGGCAGTACCCCTTGGTAACCCAGCCGCACCAGCACACCGGTCAAATCGCCATGCCAACCGCCGCTGAACCGACCAAACACCGTTGGCGTCCTGGCCACCGCCTGAACGCAGGCGGTGGTCGCCTGGGCGATTGCCTGTTCGGCGCCCGCAAAGGTCATCGTATCCAAGCAGACGTTAGCCGGCGGACCGCCGCCGGCCCAGCCGACTTGATTGGCGGCAATCAAGCGGCGCAGCTTTTCCAGCCGCCTGGCGGAGAGTTTGTGCAGTACGTCGGCGACTGCTTGATCGAGCAGAAAATTGCGCGGAGTCGCCAACTGATCGTCGGACCCGTCGACCTCCTGCAGCGCATCGATATCATCCAGCAGGCCCTCGACGGTTGACGGCGTCACCAGCGTCAGATCGATCAAGTGTGAATCCGAAGACGAAAAGTAATGATCTCGTTCCTCGGCCAGGCAATCGAACACATCGTGCAGGGCGGCAATCGCTGCCTTGGCGTCGCCACCGATGTACGATTCAGCCGCTTGAATCACCCGGTTCTGTAAATGAATCTCGTCCAAGTTACTGGTGTAGCGCAGTCGCCGCGTCATCACTTGAATCTGCAGTGCCGCATAGCCGGCCGCATAAAAATCCTCGACGCCCACGCGGCGCTGCTGACCGCCGGGCTGCAGCGATTGCTGCGGACTCGCCTCACTCGGACTAGCCTCAGGCGGTTTCGGCGTCTGGCCGGCCGCTTCGCACTGCCCGATCTTGGTCAGCAGTTCGTCGCGGGAGCCTCCGCTGATCAAGTGGCAATCGACCGAGCCAGCGACCCGGGACTGAAAATCGGCAGGAAGCTGACCGAGACTCGGTGCGGGCACCACGATCAAAGAACCGGCTTTCGGTTCCGGTGGTGAATCGGCTCGCGACCAACTTGGCAGCTGTCTGGTCGCGGCCAACAGTTGGGGGTGCCATAGCACCGTCCATGCCGCCAGCAGGCTGCGGGCGTCAGAATCGGACAAATCGTTAGGAAAGTCCTCCAGAGTCGCCGCGGGGATCAGAACGCAGCACTCTTCAAAAGATCGCATATCAGAGTAAAATTTGACTTCAGGGTCCAAGCGTCGATAAACTATTAATACTGAGTCGCAGGCACGAAACGACAGGAATCTCAAGCCGCGGGCGGATCCGTGGTGTTTCCTTGTGTCTTATCCACTACTCGTTCTGTCGTTGTCGGGTCACGTTGATTGGTCGCATGATTTGATTGTAACTGTGCGATTGTAGCTGGCCGCTCGCTACTGGGCGATTGTGGCTGCGGCGGCGTTGATCCTTTCCACCATCCTTGATTCAGAAAGCAAAGCACACGATGGCAACCAGTTCCGGTGTCTGGGGGATCGAAATTGGACAAACCGCTCTCAAAGCGCTCCACTGCGTGATCAAAGACGGTGAAGTGGTTGCGGATGCGTTCGATTACATCGAGTATCCCAAGATCCTCAGCCAGCCGGAGGCGGACCCGAAATCCATGATCGCCGAGGCGCTGGCCCAGTTGTTGGAACGCAACGAGTCGATCAACGACAAGATTTGCATCAGTGTTCCGGGTCAAAGTGGTTTGGCAAAGTTTTTTAAACCGCCGCCGGTCGAGGTCAAGAAGATCGCCGATATCGTACGCTACGAGGCCAAGCAGCAGATTCCTTTTGATCTCAAAGACGTCGTTTGGGATTACCAGATGATGCCGGGCAGCCAGATCGAAGAAGGCTACGCGTTGGAAAGCGAAGTCGGACTCTTTGCGATGAAACGCCAACAAGTGTTCGCGCAGTTGGAGCCCTTCGATAAGGTCAATATCGAAGTCGATGTGATCCAGATGTCTCCGGTAGCGCTGTACAACATGGTTGCCTACGACCGCATGCACGAGCGGGTCGAAACGGAGGTTTTTGACGCCGATCAGCCGCCGCCATCCAGCGTGCTGTTGTCGATCGGCACTGATTCGAGCGACTTGATCGTGACCAATGGATTCCGGATCTGGCAGCGCAGCATGCCGATCGGCGGCAACCATTTCACTCGCCAGCTGACCAAGGATCTGAAGCTGACGTTCGCAAAGGCAGAGCACTTAAAGCGAAACGCACGAGAGGCTGTCGATCCAAAGTTGGTCTTCCAGACGATGCGACCGGTCTTCAACGATCTGGTCACCGAAGTTCAACGTTCAATCGGATTCTTTCGCAGCATCGACAAGAATGCCCAGATCGCGGAATTGTTGGTCACGGGCAACACGGTCCGAATGCCGGGTTTGGCCGCTTACTTGGGCAAGAATTTGGGATTTGACGTGCATGTGTTGGATCGGTTTCAGCGACTGGGCGGCGATGATGTGCTGTCGATTCCGACTTTTCGGGACAACGCGCCGACGTTCGCGGTTTGTTACGGCCTCTGCCTGCAGGGGCTGGGACTTTCTCAGATCCACGCCAATTTGGTTCCCAGCGAGATTCTGACTCAGCGGATGATCCGCTCTAAAAAGCCGTGGACGATCGCCGCCTTGGCCGCGCTGCTGTTGGGGATGACGACGCACTACTGGATGTCCGAGCGAAGCTGGGCATCGACGCACGAGGAAGTATGGCAGGAATCGGTGCGTGAAATCGATTTGATGCAGAGACATCACGACGATCAAGTCAGTACCGACGAAGATTTGGTCGCCCAGTTGACTTATTTGAATGGCCTGGGTGAGGAAGTGTCGGGAAACGCCGAGCGGCGACTGAAGTGGCTGGAGATCATTAAAGTGATCAATGAATTGATCCCGCGACCTGACAACGACAAGTTTGCGCCCGGAGTGATCCCCACGCCAACGGAGTTTCCCTACTCCGATCGCAAGGACATTCATGTCACGAAAATTGACTCCAAGTATTTTGAAGACCTCAGTGAGTGGTGGACTGAACCGACGGAGAGGCGCTATGAGTCGGAGATGCGTATTTGGAAGCAGGTGACCGGTCAGCAAGCCACTGTCGATGTGGACGCCGCAGCAGATCCCTATGCATCAGCCCCGGCAGATGAAGGTGAATTCGGCCCGGAAGGTCCCGGTTGGGTGTTCGAAGTGGAAGCCTTTCACTACTACAACGACAACATCAAAGACAAAAAGTACTCACGGGACAATCACGTCCGCAGATTGATGACGACCGCGTTTTTAGAAGGCGTCGTGAAGTTGCCGATTGGCCAAGACGAGCAGGGACAACCGCTGTTCGAAGAGTTCACAACCGAGGAGATGGGAATTTCCTATCCGCTGCTGATCGCTGATGGTCAACTCAGTTTGGAAGCCATTCCGCTGCCGGAATCCGATGTCGAACAAGACGAAACTGCGGTCGCGGAACCTCCGGGTCTCGATCCGGCAGCGAGCGACGCGCGATCGGGTGATGAAACATCAACACTTAATGAACCAGACAGCATCGAGGTCCAGCGACTCGATTTTACCTTTCAGTTTGTGTGGCAGGAAAAACTGCTCAGTGCACGGCTGGAGGCCAAGGCCGAGGCCAAACAACAAGCCGAGCAGGAGGCAGCTACGGCGGCCGAAGAAAATCTAGCTACGACACAACCTTGATCACATTGACTGCTTTCAATTCTTAGCACCCGATCCGCATCGCACCCCAAAAGTATCGCACCTCAAAAAGCATCGCCATGGACCAGATCAAAGCTCAACTTGCCGTTGTCCTGAAACACGGATTCTGGATCGGTAGCGTGTTGATTTTGCTTGCCTCTACCCTGATCTGGTACCTGTCCACGTCCAGCTTGTGGGAAGAAACCGACAGCGAATCCCGCAAGCTGACAAGCAAGATCAGTCGAATTTCGGCCATTAGCAGCGGCATGGACACTGTCCCCAACGAACAGTCGCATGAAGTGATGCGAAAGATGGTTGAAGACCGGCAGGCCGAAGTGTTGCGGTCGTGGCAAACGCTGTTCGATCGCCAGAAACCCTATTTGACCTGGCCGGTCGCCGAACTCGGTGAAGATTTCGTGGAGAAGTACCAGGGTTTGATTCCGATCGAACAATACATCGAATTTCCCCCCGGCGACAAAGAGCTATCCAACTATTTCCTGCAACGCTACCGAGACCACATCAAGGGCGAACCGAAACGGCTGGCGGAAATCGCCGGCGCCGCATGGACGGCCTCCGACGAAAGATCAGGTTCGTTAGGCAGCCGCGGTTCCCTCCGATCGCTGGGCGATAGCCAAGATGACGACGAAGCCGTTCCCGTGGTCGCCTGGAGCAGCGAGAGCCAAAAGAAACTTGCCGATGACTTGTTCCGCTGGCGGAACGACACGCCCAGTACGCTGGAGATTTACTACTCGCAGGAGAGCCAGTGGATTCTGAAGCAGTTGATGACGATCATCAAGGAAGTCAATGGGGACGCCACGCAACCTTATGAGGCCAAGATCCGGGAAATCGATACGATCAACATCGGACAATCGGTGAGATTCAACGTTGGCAGTATCACCGGCGTCGCCGGCTCGTCGTCATTGGGTTCCCTGAACGAAACTTCGATGGGTTCATCATCGCTGGGGTCTGCGTCGTCGGGTTCTGGTCTGACCAATATGCGTTCAGGTTCGCTTGGCGGTGGCTCTTCCGAAGCAACCGTTGATCCTGCCGAGGGACGATACGTTGACAAGAATTTGCAGCAGATTTCCGCTTCCGAACTGCGCAGCGCGCTGACCAGCAACAAACCAGCCGACGCCAGTCTGGCCGTCGCCAAACGGGTTCCAGTGATGATGGGATTGACCATGGATCAGCGCACGATCCATGAATTATTGGCGGCTTGTGGAAGTGCTGATTTGATGGTCGACGTGACGCAGGTACGTGTGCTGGGAGATTCGGGAGCTTCGCCCGGACCAGCGGCTCGAAGCAGCGGCGGTGGCGGCTTGGGCGGTCTTTCGTCATCGCGGTCCAAATCTGTCGGCGAGCCCGAAGAATATCCGTTTGATGTGCAGGTTGAAATCTATGGCATGATCTACATTTACAATCCTCCAGATCCGGAAAAGCTGCCGGTCGAAGAAGTTACCAAGGAAACGGTTGAGGAAGCGCTTGGCGAGACTCCCGAGACAAAGAAGCCCTCGGCGGTCGATGCCGCCGGCGGAACCCCGGAAGATGCCGACGAGCAACCATCCAACGAAGAGTTACCGCCGGCAGCACCACCAAACGCGGGTGCCGCAGTTCCAGCAGAGATCGCCGCGCCCCCTGGGGGTGCTGAAGCACCGGTCGATGCCGGCACCGTTCCTTAGCTCCCTCTGCAATTTCGATTGCCTGACTCAATGTTGATCTGACCTATTCCAGACGCGATCAGAAGTACCGATGGACACAGCAAAAATTAAAGCTTTCTTTGTGAATCATGTTGAGAAAATGATTCTCTCAGTGGTGATCGTGGTGTCTGGATTCCTGGTCTTTCAAGGTTTCAAACTGCAGCACTTCACCGATGAAAATGACCCCAACCAACTGACCCAGCGGGCGCGGCAGGTCAAGAGCCAGATCGATGAGAATCGGACCGAGGCAATTGTGGCCGATCGAATACCCAGTCTGGATGTGGTTGCCAGAACCGAGGCGCTCGATTCAGCCGTCGATCCCACGCCCTACAAGCTGAACAATCCGCTGCAGCGCAAGGGGCTGCGTTCGGTCGTCCGTCGACAAGACCCGCACCTCAAGCCACCGCAATCGATCATCAACACCACGGTTGTGACCACGATCGGATGGCAAAACCGTGATCCCGGTGCGGATCCCGACGACTACCCGCTGTTCGCACTCGATCCCGCCGATCCGATCGACGAAAGCGGCAAACCAACATCCAAAACGACTCGCAGTCGGGACCGTCGTTCCGGAGGACGTAACGATGAGGATGAGGATGAGGATGACGTGCTTCCCGGTGGAGGATTGGATATGGGCAGCTTGCGAGGAGGAATCGATACTCGCCCCGACTCGAATCTTGCCAACACGGGTAGCCGCCGTTTCAGTGACGCAAATAACTTTGGCGTCGGTCCCCAAACGGTGGACGGACATCCGCCGATTCCCAAAGTGGTCAGGTTCATTGCCGGCACGGCCGTGGTTCCGCACAAGGATCTGTACGAAGCCTATAAACTGGCACTGCAGGATGCCGACGCCTACATGCCCGGCCGAGACACACCGATTTATGCCAATTTCGAAGTCCAGCGCGCCGACGTTACCAACAAGCCGGTGGACCAGTTGACCGAGGAAGATTGGTCCTACGTTTGGTTTTTCAAAGACTATCGAGACGTTGCCGCCAAGCTCTGGGCAGGCTATGCGCCGGAGATTGTGCCAGCGGAGTATCGAGACGACCGATTGAGTAATTGGATTCCACCGGTGCTGTTAGATGACTATCGTCAATTTGTAACGCATCCATTGATCCCCATGGTCTCGCCGTACGAGCTGGAGCAGGACGAGTCGATCGACGAGACGGCCGCGGAGGAAGTAGAACTCTTTGGCGATAACCGAGCACCCGTGATTGCACCAGGGTCGAGTCGCGGTCTCGGTAGCATGCGTGGCGGTGGAGCAAGCCAGGGCCTCAGTAGTCTTGGACGCGGTGGTTCGGGCGGCGGCAGTTCGGGCCTCAGCAGTCTGGGTGGTCGAACGAGCGGCCGAGGACTGAGCAGCGGGCCTGGCAGCGAGCAGGAAGAAGATCCGGTGGATTATAAGTTGATCCGCTTCTATGATTTCCAAAACTTCGGCCGCAAACCACCGAAACTTGGTGCCAAGTATGTCTACCGGATTCGATTCTCGGTTGTCGATCCGAACTTTCCGGCGGATCGAGAATTGCAGCCGAGGTTCAGCAGCCTGGCTCCCGAAGTTGCCAAGCGTGTGTTGGCTCTAAACGATGAGGCCACCAAGACCGGGATTCGCAAGTACCAGCGTTGGAGTCCCTGGAGCGCGCCATCGGACCCGGTCTCGCTGCCCGCGCTGAGCCAACAGTTCGTCGGTCCGGTCGATCCCGGATCTGTGTACGTCTGGTCGGTTGCCGGCAAGCAAGTTGAATATGCACGCAGCGTGCCCCAAGGCACTGTCGTTTCCTCGCAATACAACGAAGACTATGCCGTGCGCGTTCCCTTTCTGCTGAGCGTTTCCGAAGGATCGGTGTTGAGCCACCAGGCAGATGCATCGGTCGTGGATCCGATCAGCATGGAAATCAAGAAACTACCCGATGCCAAGGTCTATAACGACACAACCGTGATTGACCTCAGCGGCGGCGCGCCGCTGAAACTGGTCGAAGAGATGAATGAACCAGGCATGATGTTGCTGTACGATCAAGACGGCAAACTGGTCGTCGCGGACGAAGTCGACGACTTGGAATTTTATCGAATCTACTCTTATGCCGATGAGCGTGGCGAGTAAACCGAGGACGACGCGATTCGCCTTCTCAGCGCGCGATACGATTGGATCGCTGTTTTGTCTCCCCGCTCGATGCGGGACACCACCGTCAGCACGGGCTCTCCGGGGCGAATCAAACTGCCATCGGCAGGAAGATCATGCAGCGATTGATTCGCGTCGATGTAGTTGCTTAGATCGCCCAGCCGAAACCGTTGCTGCTGTCGCGCATAAATGATCCGCTTCAGGTAGATGACCTTTCCAGCTTTCGCCGCCAGATTCAACAATCGCCCGCCAATCGCCTGGGCCAACAGCGATGGTCGATCCCCTCCCGAGCTGCGATCCGCCAGGCTGCGTTCGATCAATTCACTCGAACTACTCCAGCGGGCGTTGATCTCCAACAACCACGGATTGCCCGCCGCATCAACGATTACATCCGCATTGAACAATCCCGACAGCCGCAGTGAGTTGACCGTCGCCTGACCCAGCCGGTTCAATCGATGCGTCAACGAATCGGGAACCGCCAGCGGGCCCAGTGATCCGGCGTAGACAAACGGCAATCTCCCTTTGCGCGTGAACAAGGCACGACAAACCCCCAGCAGGCGAGCACGGGTACCGTCACTCAAGAACGTCGCACCATAGCAGCGGCCTGGAACCCAACGTTGTAAGACACTCTGTGCTGGTTGCTCACTTCCGTCGGTCTGCCAGCGGACTGCCAATCCACCACTGCTGGCGGGTTGTTTTAGCAGCCATCGACCGTTGTCCGGTTCGGCCTGCCGGCTTGCGGTGTCGCCGCCCGTTTTGGTCGGTGGAAACCCCATTGCAGCGCTGGCCGCTAGCTCGCCCAGGACCCGTGGATCAAGCAGCTGAGATCGAATCGAAGCTGAAGGTCCAAGCTGTGGGCACACGGTCGACAAGCGATCGATCCAAGCTTGGGGCTGGCTGAACCCTCCCACCATCAGCATCGGTAGCCCGGCACAATCGTCAAGAACTCTGTCCAACTCGGGCTGATCGCCGCTGCCGGAATCAGCAATCAGAAAGAATTGATCGCAGGCCCGCCGCGTGTCGGTATCGCCGAACAGATCGATTCCCACCACGCCAAACCCACCACGCCGGGCTGACTCGGCGGCCGCTCTTACCGAACTGCCGAAGAGAATTATCCGCTGCTGGTTATAGGGTGGTTGCGTCCCACTCACGGTTTGCTACTTTTTTTGAGCGAACAGATCAATCTTTCCCCATCACAAGCAGGCCCCGACAATGGAATTCCACATTGGTGAAGCGCTCTCTGGCGACGGCAACGAAGTCGCTCACATCGATTTGATGATTGGCAGCAAAGATGGTCCCGTTGGCGTTGCATTCGCCAATGCGCTTTCAAATCAAAGTGAAGGACACACCAATCTGCTGGCCGTGTTGGAGCCGAATGTTGCCGTCAAGCCGTCGACGGTGATGATAACCAAAGTCACGATGAAAGGGATGAAGCAGGTCGTGCAAATGTTCGGCCCGGCCCAAGCGGCGGTAGCCAAAGCGGTTGCCGACTCGGTCAGCGAGGGAATCATTCCCAAGGATCAAGCCGAAGATCTGGTTTGCGTTTGCGGCGTGTTCATTCACCCCGCCGCCGAAGATGACGAAAAGATCTACAACTACAACTATCAGGCTGTCAAGCAGTCGATTGTCAACGCCATGGGCGGCAAACCAACCGCCGACGAAATGGTCGCCAAGAAAGATTCGGCTGCGCACCCGTTCAAAGGATTTTAGTGGAGGTTCTTCGACCTAGTTCGCAGGCATGGCCTGTGGCCTTGCCCTTTAAAGATGCCTGACAGGCCGGAATCGGACGCCACTGAATCCGCAACTTCATGACCAAGCGCATTCTGATCCAACTTGATGGGGATCCGCAACCGAGCTCCTTTGACTCGATTGTGGCAATCGATGCGGGAGCCGATCATTTGCTGCGCTACGGCAACGTCCAAGCCACCAGTGTTGAATCCTTGGTTCACGGCGCAATGTTCACGCGAGGGGCCGACCAGCTGCGGCAGACGGCAATCTTTGTGGGCGGTTCTAACGTCGAGCATGCCGAAGGGATTTTACGGGCCTGCCAGAAATCTTTTTTTGGCCCCCTGCGTGTCTCACTGATGATCGATGCAAACGGATGCAACACCACCGCCTCGGCAGCCGTTGTGGCTGCCGGCCGCCACGCGGACCTGTCCGTTGCCAAAGCCGTGGTGCTCGGCGGGACCGGCCCTGTCGGTCGTCGGGTTGGTCAACTACTGGCCAGCGAAGGTGCGGATGTGATTTTGACCAGCCGCCGCTTGGACCGAGCGGCCGCTGCCTGCGAACAAGTCCGCAAAAAAGTGACCACCGGCAAACTGATCCCCTTGGCGGCGGCTTCGGCGGCGGACACGAAAGCGGCCCTGGAAGGAGCCGAAATTGTGGTCGGCTGCGGAGCCGCGGGGGTGGAGCTGATCGACCAGGCGACGCTCACCAAGTTGGGTTCGCTGAAGGTGGCGATTGACCTTAATGCGGTCCCACCGGCGGGCATCGGAGGGATTGCGGTGACCGACAAGGCAAAGCCGATCGGCAGTGGCGTCGGTTATGGTGCGATCGGTGTGGGAGGACTGAAGATGAAAACACATCGCGCGGCGATCGAAAACTTGTTCACCGCGAACGACTTGATTCTGGACGCGGTTGAGATCTACGAGATCGCAAAGTCACACGCCTAGATCACACAGCCTGGCTCAGTCGATCAGCCTGTGGGCAACGATTCGCTCAACAGGTCCACCGAATCGCTCGTTCTATCGACGTACTCTTCTCGGATCTGTATTGCTTCATCCTGGCGGCGAAAGAACGCGTCCAGGACACGCGGGTCAAAATGAGCTCCCCGACCTTCGGCCAGAATCTGCAGACACTTTTCAATCGGAAAGGCTTTTTTATAAGGACGTTCCGAACTGAGCGCGTCAAACACGTCGGCAACCGCGACAATCCGGCCCTCGATTGGAATCGCGCTGCCGGCAATCCCTCGGGGATATCCGGACCCATCCCATTTTTCGTGATGTGTTGATGCGATGACCGCCGCCAGTTTCAGCACCGGTGAACTAGCCGACCCCATGATCTGCATGCCCACCGACGTGTGAGTCTTTAGCCTGATTGACTCTTCGTGGCTAAGCGGGTTGATGATTCGCCGGCCAATGCTGCAGTGCTCTTGGATGATTTCAAACTCGGTGGGATCGAGTTTGCCTGGCTTATGAAGGATGGCGTCGGGGATGCCAATTTTGCCAACATCGTGCAATTGAGCAGCCTGTTCGATCAGATCGACCGCTTCGGTCGGAAACCCCAGTTCGCTGGCGATCAAGGCCGAGTAGCGACCGACTCGAGTGACATGATGCCCGGTATCATCATCACGATACTCACCCGCTCTGGCCAAACAGTGAATTGCTTCTTGACGGGACCGCAACAATTCGGCCGTTCTTAGTTTCACTTGCTGTTCCAGTTTCTGCGAATACTGCGAAAGGTGGTCCTGATAGGCTTTGACTGCCAACACGTTTTCGACTCGCAGCATCAGTTCGCTGGGGTCAACTGGTTTGGCCAGGAAATCCGAAGCGCCCAGGCGAAGCGCCTTGAGTTTGATCTGAGGATCGTTGGATGCGGTTAGAATGACCGTGGGAATCAGTGACAGCTGACTGTCGCTTTGCATGGTTTCCAGGATTTCGAGTCCTGAAATACCCGGCATGTTGATATCCAGCAAGACAATGTCGGGAAGCTCTCGCCGAATCAGATCGATGGTTGCCAGTGAATCGGTGCTGGTAATGAAATTTTCAAATCCCTCGTCCTCCAAATAGGCTTTGACGACCTCAATGTTGATGCTTTCATCGTCAACGATCATCAGCCTGGAATCTCGAGGCGCGCGCTGTCGCTGATCAATGCTGCCTTGCAGCGCTGCGATCGACGCAGTCAGCGTACCGAGGCTTCCCTGGTGAGCGCTGGTCGCGGAGTCAATTCGATCGGTCACTTCGTTCATTTCCTAGTGCCACCGTCCGCACGGAAGGGGTCGTTCAGAAGCCAGAGCATTTCCATTTTTGATGAAGGTTGTCGGGAAAAGGGGCCATGCTCTAGAAAAGATTAGGACAGCCAAACCGCCCTTAGTAATAGGAACGTCGGTCGCTATCTCGAATTTGGCATCATCGCTCGGGTCGTACCGATACTGCCGATTATCAGTCGGGCACGGGCGGTTGGCGTTTGACCGGTGGCAAGCCAGATCGACTTAGCCGACGGGAACTTCGATCCGTGATCGCAATGCCCGCAACTCGCTGAGAATTGCCGGAATCGACTCGAAATCTTCCTCTTTGCCGCTGGTCTCCAGACGCAGCGCGACCTGGGCCAATTCGGAAAAGCCACAATTGCCGCTGGCCCCTTTCAACGAGTGGCCTTGATTTTGCAGTTCAGCGGCATTTTCCGCATCGAGCGCGCGTTGGATCAGGTCAAACCGATCATCCAGTCGACCGATAAACTGGACCACGATCTGGCGAAACTTTTCCTTTTGAATCGGCAGCGTCGATCGAATCGGCTGACTGTTTGCTGGGCTGTCGTTCGACGGCGCCACATCGAGCGCTGTGCCTGGCGGGGCTGGTTCCAGACCCGCCTGGTCGCCGGGCAAGGTGGCGGCAGTGGTGACTTCCAGGCCGGCGATTTCGGCCAGGGTTGTGATCAACAGATCGAAGTCAACCGGCTTGGTCAAGAAATGACTACATCCCGCGTCGCGGCATTCCTGTTCGGCATGCTGCATTGCATGGGCGGTCAGCGCAACGATCGGTTTATCGTAACCCTCGGCGCGCAGTTTTCGCGTCGCGGTATAGCCGTCCATGACGGGCATCTGCATGTCCATCAAGATCACGTCCCAATCGTTCTTGAGTGCCGATTCGTAGGCTTGCAAACCATTTTCGGCCGTTTCAAATGTCGTACCCGCCTCTTCCAAAAGCAGGCTCATCAGATCGCGATTTTCCTGGCCATCATCGACCAATAAGACTCGCAGGTCCGGCAGGTGAATGGCGACTCGTTCGCCGGCGTCCGGTTCGTAATCCAAATCGGCCTGGCTGGGCGTGATCAGGGCGACGTCATCCAAGGGGCCGGTATCAATCGCCACCACAAACACACTGCCAACTCCCGGTTCACTGATCACGTTGATTCCGCCACCGAGCGCCTCGGCGAATCGCTTGCTGATCGACAAGCCGAGTCCGGTGCCGCCAAACCGCCGAGTCACACTCGCATCGGCCTGTGAGAAGGGATCAAAGATTTTTTCGCATTGTTCGGGCGTCATGCCGATCCCGGTATCGACGACCTGCATGACCATCTTGGGGACCGATCCGGTGGTATCCAAGCGAGTCACGATGCGGACTCCGCCCTGCTCGGTGAACTTAATGGCGTTGCCGACCAGGTTGGTCAAGATTTGCCGCAGCCTGGCTGGATCACTGGTAATGGTCTCGGGGATCGCGCCTTCGAATTGGTAGTCAAGTGAGATGTCCTTCTCGTCCGCGCGCACGCGCATCACGGTCACCACCTCGGCCACCACACGGTGTACGGCGCAGGGAATTGATTCGATCTCTAGTCGATCCGCTTCGATTTTCGACAAGTCCAAGATATCGTTGATCAGATTCAGCAAATGGGTGCCGCTGGTGTGAATCGTATTGAGATGCCGCTGGCGTTTGCTTTCGTCCCGTTCGATGTTGCGCCTGAGGACTTCGGTGAATCCCAGGATGGCATTCATCGGTGTTCGGATTTCGTGGCTCATGTTGGCCAGAAAAGCACTCTTTGACTGATTGGCTTGTTCGGCGGCGTCTTTCGCTTTGGCGAGTTCAAGCTCGTTCTCGACCAATTTTGTAATGTCTTCGATAATCACCATCACGCCGCATCCGGCGATCGGCGTGCTGTTGACGTTGAACGTGAGAGTTCGATCATCCACATCCAATTTCAAGATTCGACCACTGACCATTTCTCCTGTCCGCAGCGATTCGATCCACGGCAATTCCTCCGCATCATCTTCTCGGATCCAATCGATTGACGAGGCCTTCATGCCAAAAGCCTTCTCGGCGTCGAGTCCGATTGTATGGGTGAACAGGCGATTGACGAGCAGGATCCGTTCGCGTTCGTCGGTGACCAGCACACCGACCGCCAGATGGTCGAACGTGTCTCGAACGCGTTGCGGCACCGCCCCGTTGGGATCAAGACTATCAAGCGCTCTGCCAAGGAAGAACGAAAATTGCAACAGACAACCCGGGATCAAGACGATCAACAACCAGGCAGGCGCCCAATAATTCAGCCCCCAAAGTCCACCGGTAGCAACAAACACCACTTCCAAACTGCCGTAGCGGTTGCCATTGCGAAAGATCGGCACGTTCATCTGCTCGGCCGAATTGGTCGATTCGGCGTCCCAGTGATCGGCGTGAGATCCGGCCGAAACCAACAGTTCTTCGTTGTTGCGTCGAAAACCGATCGAGATGACCTGGTCATCTCGATTGACAATCGATTGCAAGGTCAGAGCGAAATCATCGACGTTTCCCGAGGAGACCATCGCCGTTCCGCTGATCGCAAGCGACTCACACAGCTTGGCGCGACCGCGCAATACCTCGCGCTGTTCATTGGGAAAGAACCCCAACGCGCTGGCGACCAATAACGTCCCGGTCATCAATCCAACCAGGATGATTGACATGCGAGTTCGAATCGGGATTCGTTCGTAAAGGCGTTTCATCAGAATCTGTTTCCTTACGTCTTCTTTTGCCGACAAGTGCCACGAGCAAGGCTTGACAGTCTCCAGTGAGCGGGCGCGGCAGGCTGAAATTCAGACTCCCGACGCCACCACCGGCGACTGCCAGGCATTAATCGCTGTGGCTCACTGCCTGCTCTCCATCGAGTGTTTGGATGCGCCGATTCATCATTTCTTGGAGGGTTTCGTCATCGTCGTCCCCGCCAAGTCCGCGCATCACCAATAACGGGTCAAAGGCTCGCCAGGCCGGCATCTGGGCGAGCAGCCCGGAGGCCAGAAATCCAGTCCGAATTGCCCAGGCGACCACACCGACCGTGAAGCTCGATGCGGCGGCGCCGGCAGCGCCAACGACGATCAAGTCACCTTGAATCTGTGATTCGACCTGAGTCAGCTGTTGGTCCAACTCGTTCCACATCAATCCGGGGCTCAACATCAACGCCTGGTCGATGCTGCTGATGCTGGCGATCGGTATTTCGACCAGCGAGCTTTGATTCTGGATCGATTCGTCGGAACGCTGCGAATTATCGCGATCGGAACGTAGGTCCGGACCAGCTTCGAAAACCAATCCCGAGTCGATATCGATCTGACTGGTTGTCGAACCTTCGTCGGAAACCCCGGTTGTTTCAACGCGGCCGCTGCCGCCGGGTGAACTGATCGGCGCGATCACCGACCCGGAGCCATCGCCTGAAGGGGGAGTACTTCCCGATGATTCGCCGCCCTCTTCGGATTCGTCGCCTGTCTCATCGGGCTCCGGCTCCGGATCGGGCTCCGGATCGGGCTCCGGAGCCGGATCGGGATCGGGCAACGGCGGCGATGGTGTGGGCAAGGGGATGCCATTGACATTGATCGTGACCACGGTTGCGGCGCTGGACAGGGAACCGTCCCAAGCCTCGTAGGTGAACGTATCAGTTCCGTTAAAACCGGGGTCCGGTGTGTAGGTAAAAGATCCGTCCGGATTCAAGATCAGCGTCCCGTCGGTCACATCCACTAACAGCCGCGCGGTGAACGGATCCCCTTCCGGATCGACATCCCCTTGCAGCACCCCCGGAGCGACCGTGTTCAGCAGTCCACCGTTCAAAACGGTATACGTCTCTGCGTCTGCGACGGGGGCTTCGTTGACATCATTGACGGTGATGGTCAGTAATTTATTAAAAGCGACGCCGGCGCCACCTTGATCGATGACCGTGATCGTCAAGTTGACCGTCGGCTCGGCCTCTTTGTTGAGTGATTCGGTGGTCTTCAATTTCAATTGGGTACCGACGATCTCGAACCGCGCGTCGTTGACGCTCCAGGTGTGTGTGTCGCCGGTGTCCGCGTCCGCGACGCCCAGATTACCGATCACGGCGCCGGCATCGTTCTCATCCACCGTCAGATTGTCCAGGGTGATATCGGTGGGCGCGTCGTTCGAGGTATTGACGGTGACGGTCGAGGGGATGCTCAACGTGGCCGTGTCATCACCGCCACCGACGGTTCCGCCGGAGTCCTTCAGTTCGGTCAGCGTCACCACACGGTTCGATGTGTTTGGATTGTCGCTGTCGTTTTGGTAGGAAAGTCCGTTGACCAGAGTTTCAATTTCCGCTGCACTCAGCGCACCCCCGCTAAACGACACCGTGGCCGTGCCGGCGGCGACGGAGACGTTGAAGGTCAAGCCGTTGGTCGTGGTGGTACCGCTGTTCCCGTTGGTCAGCGCGATCGCCGAACCATCCGCGCCCAGGATTTCATCAGCGCCGTCGCTGACGTTGCTGATCGTCAGAGTCAGCTCGGCTAACGTCTGGCCCGCTTCGATGGTGCTGGCGCTGCTGCTGCTAAATAGGCTGACCGCTGGGCCGTTTTCGGTAAACGTCGGATCGCTGGCAACTGCCGTCAGAGTTGGTTCGTCGTTGAGTGCAGTGATGGTGACCGTCGACGCAATGTTCAAGGTGGCCGTGTCATCGCCACCGCCACCAGTTCCTCCGGAGTCCTTCAGTTCGGTCAAGGTGACCACACGGCTGGGCGTGCTTGGGTCATCGCTGTGGTTCTCGTAGGTGAGACCATTGACCAGTGTCTGAGTTTCCGCCGCACTCAGCGCACCCCCGCTCAGCGACACCGTGGCCGTGCCGGCGGCGACGGAGACGTTGAAGCTCAAGCCGTTGGTCGCGCTGGTACCGCTGTTGCCGTTGGTCAGCGCGATTGACGAACCGTCGGCACCGAGGATTTCATCGGCGCCGTCACTGACGTTGCTGATCGTCAGAGTCAGCTCGGTCAACGTCTGGCCCGCTTCGATGGTGCTGGCGCTGCTGCTGCTAAATAGGCCTACCGCTGAGCCGTTTTCGGTAAACGTGGGATCGCTCGCAACTGCCGTGAGAGTGGGCTCGTTGTTGAGCGAAGTCATGGTGACCGTCGAGGCGATGCTCAATGTCGCTGTGTCATCACCGCCGCCGCCGGTTCCCCCGGAGTCTTTCAGTTCCGTCAACGTCACCACACGGTTGGCCGTATTGGGGTCATCGCTGTTGTTCTGGTAGCTAAGTCCGTTGACCAGAGTCTCGGTCTCCGCCGCACTCAACGCACCCCCGCTCAGCGAAACGGTGGCCGTGCCGGCGGCGACGGAGACGTTGAAGGTCAAGCCGTTGGTCGCGGTGGTACCGCTGTTCCCGTTGCTCAGCGCGATCGCCGCACCGTCGGCACCGAGGATTTCATCGGCGCCATCACTGACGTTGGTGATCGTCAAAGTCAAACCGCTCAACGTTTGCCCAGCTTCGATGGTGCTGGCGCTGGCACCGCTATACAGAGCTACCGCTAAGCCGTTTTCGGCAAACGTCGGGTTTGTTCCTGTTGCCGAGAGCGTCGGTTCGTCATTGAGCGAAGTCACCGCAATCGTCGAGGCGATGCTCAATGTCGCTGTGTCATCACCGCCGCCGCCAGTTCCCCCGGAGTCTTTCAATTCGGTCAACGTCACCATACGGTTGGCCGTATTGGGATCATCGCTGTTGTTCTGGTAGCTAAGTCCGTTGACCAGAGTCTCGGTTTCCGCCTCACTCAGCGCACCCCCGCTGAGCGAAACGGTGGCCGTGCCGGCGGCGACCGAGACGTTGAAGCTCAAACCGTTGGTCGCGGTGGTACCGCTGTTTCCATTGGTCAGCGCGATCGCAGAACCGTCGGCGCCCAGGACTTCATCGGCGCCGTCGCTGACGTTGCTGATCGTCAGAGTCAGCTCGGCTAACGTTTGCCCCGCTTCGATGGTGCTGGCGCTGCTGCCGCTAAATAGAGTGACCGTTGAGCTGTTCTCGGTGAACGTGGGGTTGGTCGCCACTGCCAAGAGTGTCGGCTCGTCGTTGAGGTCGCCACTGATCGTTACCGCCGACGCCGTTGCGTTGGCTGAATTGCCCGTCGCGTCGGTCAAATTGCTGCCGTCGATGACTTGTACGTTGTGAGTGCCGACGATCAGCCCACTGGCGTTGAACGTGTTGTTTGCGTTCAGGGTGATCCGGATCGTGTCGTTCGTTTGCGCGGTGGTGACCAGACTGTACGGATCAACGCCAGTGCCGATGGATGGCAGGTTGTCGCCGTCGACAGCGCCGCCGGCAAACGTAAGTGCTGATTCAAGATCGACTTCACTCGGTAGTCCACTGAGTGTCTCGCTGAAGACCAGTTCCAGTTGCTGACCGACCGACTGAAAGATGCTGGTGCCGATCACTTGGGGCGATGTGGCGGAAATCAGCACCGCGGCGGCCCGGTCCGTCGCCGCCACTGCAGAGGAATCCAACTCGACTGTCCCGCCCCCGCCAAACCTGGCAAGCGTGGTGTTCGCGAGCACTTGGATCAGCGGAGTGGCTCCGGTGTCCGGCGTGCCGCCTTCCTGCAGCATCACGTAGTAAACATTGTCATTGGTTCCGCCGGCGCCAATGTTCGTGAGGTAAGGAGTTGTCGCATCCAACGTGTAGCCGGTGACCGAAACGTTCAACCCGCTAAAATCATCATTCAGATTTTCGCTGGTGGTGATTTTGATGTGGTCGATCTGGCCGTCGGCGTCGGCGTCGACAGTCTCTCGCGCGGTGACAGTTACCGTTTGGATGCTGGCATCGATGTTTTGTGCGAATTCAGATGTATTGCCCGCCGAGTCTGTTGCGGTGGCCGTGATCTTGTAGCCCACGGGAACCAGGGCAGCCAGGTTCTTGGAAAAGCTGGCCACGCCGAGGGTATCGGCCGTCACATCGACGAATCCCAGGTAAGTCTCTGCTTCACCATGCCCGCTGGCATGTCCGCTGCTGCTGGCAAAGAACTCAATTCGATAGTCCGCCAACGCAGTGCCCGACAAGGTTCCGTCAATCGTAATCGCCGCTGTTCCATCGGTGATTGCTGAATCCAATACCGGGTAGTTCTGATATTGGTTCGGACCTGGTCCCGCGGTGCCGTTTGGGGTTACACCGTCGTTGGACAATGCGATTCCCAGAATGTCGCTCTGATAGATCTGATTGCCCAGTATGGAAACATTCATGGGCGAGTTGGCATCGTTGCCTGCCAGGTAGACTCCGCGGTCGTATCCAGCGATGCGATTGCCGGCATCACTTGCTGTGCCACCAATCTGGTTATTGTCAGCATTGTCCCACAGGACGATCCCGTAATAGCCGCCGATCACGGAGCTGCCGTCGGCTGCCACACCGATGTAATTACCGAGCACTTGATTGTTGGTCGCGGTGCTGCCATGGATGGCAACTGCCGCGTAAAGGTTGCTCGCGATCACGTTGCGGTCTTCCGGGCTTGTCCCGCCGATCGTGTTGTTCGCTCCTCCGGAAATGTCGATTGCGGTTCGATTCGGGTCCGTAACGGAAGCCGCCGTTTTGACGCCGATGTAGTTTCCAACGACCAGATTATTGTCAGAGTTGATGATAATTGCGTTGCCGCCAGAGGCGTCGTCGAACCCCGTAATTGCAAGACCGCGGATGGTGCTGCCATCGCTCCCCGCGCCCAGCACCAAGCCATTGGCGGCACCGAACGCGAAGTCTCCATCGATACGAATGATGGGAGTGCCTGTGAAATCGCTGTCGGTGGTTCCGTCAATGATCACCGGCCCGGTGATCGTTGGTAGCGACGCGGAGGCAAGAATCAGATGCTCCCCGCCAGTCAGAGGAGAGGTGATCTGAAAATAGATTTCATCCAGCCCCGGTGTGCCGTTGGTTGCTCTGATCGCTTCGCGCAGCGAAATCCCGTCGGCTCCCGGATTTGCCAACAGAGTCGCGACGGTTGACGAATCGGTGGCGTTGTCGAAATCGGAAGTGTTCGTGACGACCAGGATATTCGTCGTCGCTTCGTAGGCACCAATGTCGACGTTGCCGACCCTGGCAACACCGCGTTGATCGACCAGCGGTGCACCCGCCGCAGTGCCATTGTTGATCGCTGGACTGCCGGCGATCAACGCGTGCGTGTCGGTCTGCCCGCCACGGTCGCCAAGTGCGAACAGGTTAGCACTGACGCCCGTGATGTCACTCCCAAAACCAGTCGCAGTATGTAATACTTCGATCAGATTGGAGCCATCGCTGTTGAAGGCTCCGCGGACATCCTTAAATGAGTTTCCCGCCGTATTTCCCGACACGATGGTGTTGGAAATGTTAACAATTGCTCCGTCATTGAAAACACCGCCGGTGTGACTACTGCCTTCGTTAAGCGTGATCGTTGAGTTGGTGATGGTGATATCGGAATCGGTATACACGCCGCCAGCAAATGGCGCATCGTTGCCGCTGATGGTGACGTTGGTCAGTGATCCGCCTGCCGCACCATGGAAGTGGATCGCACCACCTTCGCTGGTTGCCGTGTTGTTGTACAGCAGCACGCTGTCCAGATACGCCTCGCCGTGCACATGAATGGCACCACCCATGTCACTGGTATTGTTTTGCAGGATCGCGTCGGACAGATAGAGTTTTGAGGCGTTGGCGACATAAATTCCACCGCCATTATTCTCATTGCCACCTTGAATTGTCAGCTGAGACATCGTAACGACGCTGTTGCCGTTGAACCTGAAAACCTGTTTTCCCAGCCCGGTTGCATCGATGATCGTGGACCGCGCGTCGAAACCGGTGATCGTGACGTCGCCATTAATAGTAAATGTGTCGAGCGTGACATTATAAGTACCGCTGGCGAGCAAAATCGTATCGCCGCCGCTGGCCGCATAGATCGCCTCGCGAAACGACGTGTAAGCGTCGCCGCTGTCGTCGATATCGTCAAAGGTGTCGACTGTGATCGTGGCCAGTTTGCCGACCCAGGTTTCTTGCAACTCGGTGCTGAAGGCGACGTCCGTTTCGATTGCACCGGTGCTGTATTCCAGATTCCAGTCGCCGCCGTAGCTGGCATGTCCGGTGTCATCGTTGCTGGCCGCGACATCGGCTGCGGTCAGTGCGCTGATCGAGTCGATCAGCGTTTGACCGCTCCGATCGCTGGCCAGATCGCAGCCGTAAAACAGAATATCGGCATCCGCGGTGATCGCGGACTGCCAGGAGGCGATCTGTCCGGCCCAGCCGTCGAGATTCGATTCACCCAGCCAAACGCTGCCCAGTTTGACGCGGCTGTCTTCGGAGTGAGAGACAATGTGAATTGATGCCACATCCGTCCGACCAGCCAGCGCCGCGGTGATTTGATTCACGCCATCGCCTGCCCCGTCCAGAACAAACACTTCGACAGCGGGCCGCGACTCGCGTAGGTCATCGAGCATCTGCTGGATGTTGGGAACGGCCTCGTCGATGAATACCAGTTCTCGGGCCGATTGCTCGGTGGCGTCGATCGCGGTGACAGCAGCATTGTCCGTTGCGGATTGGGCTTCGGCAGTGGCTGATTCAACCATTACCGGTTCCGCGTCGGCTGCCACCGCTGGATCGGCGACCATTCCTGGATCGATCGGTGTGGCGCTAAAGAGTAACCGCGACTCGAGCACGCTAAAGTTCGGTTGATGCACCGACGCAGGATCGAAAGCTCGACGGTCCATCGAGCTTCCGGCGCGTCGTCAGCTCGTCCAGCCTGGCCAGACAGCGATGCCACCAGTTGCGTGCTCTTGTTGACATTCCCCGCCCAAACTGCACCCGACCCAAACTGTGCTCGGCCCATCTTCAGACAGAGCTTTCCAATTTTATTGGTCGTCCAAATGGGTCGGAGCGGACCGCTTTTCCCAGTAAGACGCATGGCTTGCCGATGACCCGGGCTAGACAAGCTAGGAGAGCTGGGAAATTGAGGCTTGGTTTGCCGGGTGAGCGCGGGTCGAACTGATCAATTCCGTTGAACCGACTGTATTCCTTGAGTCGACTTTGACGATTGTTCCCGTTGTACAGCGGTGCTTTGCGCACTGGCGATCATTGCCATGTGCTCGCACGACACCGATGTGGGCTGACCCTTTGGTTACAAGTTGGCACGAGTGTGAAACCCGTCTTTGCAGACCACCGACGTTCGTTCGCTCTCGCGGCGCTGGGGATTGCGCTGTTGATCGCTGCTGAGGCGCGCGGCCAGCACATACCACCGCCGATTTCTCACGGTCCCTTTCGGAACCAATTGGATCCCTACCGCGCTCGCGCTGCCCATGCCGACGACCATGGTCGGCCACCGATTATCAGCAGCGCCGCCGTGGAACGTGGCTCCGCGGTCGAAACGAGCGCACCGACGGGCGACTTGTGGATGTGGTGGCAACAGACAATGACCAGTCCGCTGGGGCTGGAAACGGACTCGATTCCGGTCAACCTTGCCGAGCTGACCCAAGCAGCGCTCGTCGCCTCACCCTACGTCAAATCGGTGTTGACCGAGCCGCAAATTCGTTGCGACGATCTGGTGATTGCCGACGCCGCGTTCGATACTCTGGCATTTGTCGAAACAAAATTTGGCAAGATCAATGAACCGGTGGGAAGCGAACTGACCACCGGGGACAATTCAACCCGTTATCGCGACGAAACCTTTTATTCGTCCGCGGGTTTACGAAAGAAAGCGAGATCCGGCGGTTCGCTGGAAGTCGTCCAACGCGGTGGATATCAAGCGAATAATTCAACATTCTTGATTCCCAATCCGCAGGGCACCACCCGCTTGGAAATCAATTTCACTCAGCCGCTGCTGAAGGATCATGGCCGAGCGGTCAACAACACGCTGGTGTTGTTGGCACAAATCGACGTGCAACTGGCCAACAGCGAGGTTCGCGGCGATCTGCAGGATCATTTGATCGACGTCTCAGCAGCGTACTGGGATTTGTTCGAGGCGCGGGCGGAATGGATGCAGCGCAACCGTCTGCTCGAAGGTGCGACCAAGTTGCATGCGATTTTGCAGGCGCGGCAAAACGTCGATTCGCAGCAACGCCAAATCCTGCGAGCCCAGGTCGCAGTGACCCGACGACGCAGCGACCTGATACGCGCCGAAACTCGCATCCGCAACGCTCAGGCACGACTGCGACTGTTGACGGGCGATCCGAAGCTGACCCAATTGTCCCGCTACGAATGGTTGCCTCAAGATCAGCCGTTGGGATTACCGGTCGATGTTTCGATTCGCCAGGCCACGTTGACCGCGTTGGACAATCGACCCGACATCGCGCAAGCCATCCGTACGATTCAAGCGGTGTCGGCGCGAGTCGGCGCGGCCAAGAATCAAGTGCTGCCGCGACTCGATTTGATTCTCAGCTCCTACGTCGCCGGCCTGGAAGCCGGCCGCGATAGCTTTGGAGCGTTCATCAATCAGTTTGACACCGGCACCGCCAGTTTCGCCGCCGGTTTGCAGTTCGAAATTCCGGTGGGCAATCGCGCCAGTCGGGCCCGACTGGCCCGCAGCCGATGGGAACTTTCGCGGGCCGTTTATCAATTTCAGCAACGCACTGAACTTGCCTTTACCGAGGTCGAAATCAGCGTTCGTGAAACCCGTACCGCGTTTGACGAAATGCAGGCCAAGCAACAGTCGATCGAAGCCGCCAATCGCGAAGTGGATTACCTGCAACAGCGTTGGGAGTTGCTGCCTGATCCGAACGAATCAGCGGTACTGTTGATCGATGACTTGCTGGATGCGCAAGACCGGCTGGCCAACGAAGAACGATCTTACGTTCGAGCCCAGGTTAGCTACGCGATGTCCTGGGTTCAACTTCGCAAAGCGATGGGCGTCTTGCTGCAGCTGGACGATTCGCACGGCGGCGGGATCGCGGGCTCCGATTTGATCGTGTCAGAATCTAACGAGTTTTCCGGACCGATCGTCGATCCAGGCATCGTGCCGGAAGCGGAAAATTTTGATCAGCCGCCCATTTTGAACTCCTCGGCGTCGGAGGCACGATGATCGACGCTCGGAATCGTCAGGCCCGTGATCGATCCGCGATCGCTCGCCGCGTCGCGCAGCGGTTGAGCGAAAAGGGTTGGATCGAATCGATCGTTCAGCAGTCGACGCAGCTGGCCAAGTCCTTGCGTGAGGCGTCGGTCAGCGAGCTACGCCAGCACACGGAGAGGCTTCGCCAGCAGGCTGGTGACGATCAGGTGGACGCCTCGAGTCGCTTGATTCTGGCCGCCGCGGTGGTGATCGAGGCGGTTCGTCAATCGTTGGGGTGGCCGCTGTTCGATGTTCAGGTTCGCGCCGGGATCATCATTAGCTGTGGCGCCGTTGCCGAAATGCAGACGGGTGAGGGCAAGACCCTGGCGGCGGTGTTACCCGCCTACCTGCAATCGCTGTCGGGACGCGGCGTCCACGTTGCCACTCCGAATCCCTATTTGGCTCAGCGCGACTATCAAAAACTTGCTCCCGTCTACGCTCGGCTGGGAATCACCGCCGGCCTGTTGCAAGACGATCTGCCGGATCACCGCAAACGCGATGCCTACCAAGCCGAGATCACTTATGGCCCGGGGAATTCATTCGGTTTCGACTACCTGCGCGACCAGCTGACGCTTCAGCAGGCGGAGTCGTGGGAGCTGGGTCATCGAACCATCGACCGGCTACGCGGCGAGGGCCAGGAAAACCGCTTGCTGCAGCGCGGCTTGCATGCCGCGATCATTGACGAAATCGACCATGTGCTGATCGACGATGCGGTATCACCGTTGTTTCTAAGCGGCGGCGGTATCGGCGAGTCGCTTGATGCCGAGGTCCATCGAGAAGCCATCCGCGTGATTGCCGTGATGAGACGGGGCGTCGATTTCGATATCGACTGTGCCGGGACCGTCGAATTGAGTCAACTCGGATTCGATCGCATTTATGACGATCAACCGATGGTGATGCATCCCAATCTGGTCCGATCATGGCACGAGTATGTTGTCCTGGCACTGCAGGCGCAGCATCGATTCGTCCGTGACATTGACTACGTTGTGCGGGGCGACCAGGTCCAAGTCGTCGATGCTTCGACAGGTCGAATCTACACCGACCGCAGTTGGTCCGGTGGTCTACATCAAGCCATCGCCGCTCGCGAAGGTTTGCCGATTCCCAGCCAGTCGGCTGCCCTAGCAACCATCACCCGTCAACGGTTCTATCGCTACTATCAGTCGCTATCAGGGATGACCGGTACCGCAACCGGCTGTGAATCGGAGTTTGCATCGGTTTATGGACTGCCGGTCGTGCCGGTGCCGCTACGTCTGCCCAGCAGGCGACTGCAATTGGAATCACGGGTCGGATCGACATGGCAGGAAAAGATGTCACAGATTGCCGAAGAGGTGGTTTCGCTCAACGCGGCCGGCCGAGCGGTGTTGATTGGCACGGCGAGCATTTCAGAAAGCCGCGCCGTCGCCAGTCGGCTGAAATCGCTGGGATTGTCCTGTCGTTTGCTCAACGGCTTGCAAGACCAGGATGAGGCTTCGTTGATTGCGCAAGCCGGAGCAGTCGGAGCGATCACGATCGCAACCAACCTGGCCGGCCGAGGCACCGACATCGCACTGCATCCGCTGGTCGCGGCGCGGGGTGGACTGCATGTGATTGTAGTCCAGCATCATCCGCTCGCCCGAGTCGACCGTCAGCTGATCGGCCGCTGCGCCCGCTGCGGCGATCCCGGATCGTTCCGATCGTACCTTGCCGCTGACGACACACTGGTCCGACAACACGCGCCCTGGATCGGACGCGCTATCGTGCGTTGGGATCAGCAAGGTCGTAGGGGCCCGTTGCTGCTTGGTCCGGCGGTACGAAGAGCGCAAGAAGTGCAACAGCGACGTCAGAAGGCCGCGCGGTTGCAGATGTTGCAAGCGGAGATGCGAAACGAATTGTTGCACCAACGCAGCGAAACCTCGCCCAGCGGATGTTGGCAACTGTGAAGCAAAGGAATGCAAAGAAGATGTGGATTTACAGAAACAGCCGACTCGTGTTGGCGATCGCCGGCTTACTGATCCTGGTCGGCCGCAACGCGATCGCCCAGCAGGTCGAAGCATTCACCGAACCGCTGCGCAGTGTCGCGGTTCCCGCACCTGAGATCGGTGTGATCGCAGAGATCCTGGTTCAGGAAGGTGATCAGGTATCTGAAAAGCAAATGCTTGCCAAACTGGACGATTCGGTTCTGCAAGCCTCTCTGCAGGTCGCCCGCGCGGCGAAGGATGCAACGGGAGCCAAACAGAGCGCGTTAACGGAGTTGGCGCTCCGGGAAAAACAATTGGAAATTTATCGGCAAATGAAGGCCCAGGGCAACGCGACCGATCGTGAAGTCGATCGGGCGGAAGCGGATTTCCAACAGGCCGCTGACCGCTTGCAAAGCGTGCGGGAAAACCTGGAGATTCGTCGGCTTGAATACGAACGTGTCAAGGTACAAATCCGCAATCGAATCATCGAATCACCCGACTCAGGCGTAGTGGTTGCGATCGGCAAAGAGGTCGGCGAGTTCGTTTCGCCAACCGATCCGATCGTGCTGCAGATCGTTCACCTGCGAACGCTGAAGGCCGTATTTTCCGTACCGTTGGAAAGCGCCAAAGCGGTTTACCTCGGTGAACCCGTCGTGCTGCGGATTGGGTCTCAGCAAGCAGAGATCGAAGGGACCGTCTGTTACGTTTCGCCGGTCGCGGACGCGGAAAGTGAAACCGTTCGCGTCAAAGTCCAGATTCCCAACGACCAGCGGCAAATTCCAGTTGGTGTCGTATGCCGATGGAACCTGGATTCGGCGACCAGGCAAGTCGCCCAGCAAATCGACAACGATTCGTCTCGGCGCTAGGTTGCGCGGAGCAACGACCCATGCCCATTTCAGATTTCAAGCGGCCGATTGATCATTCGCAGCCTTGTCCGCCCGCGGTGGTCATGCCAGGTCGCGCTGCAGCGACGAGCGCTCCAATGGAGCACTCGCCGAGCGAGGAACTGCTGGTGTTGGCTGCGGCGCTGGAATTTCAAGTCACGCTCGATCAATCCGATAGCCTTCAATCGGCGGCCTTGCGCACCGTCGCGTTGTTGTGTCAGGCGTTACCCGCCGGGCGCGCTGTCTTACTGTGGCGAACAACAAACAAAACCGATCTTCGCATGATCGCCGACAGCGATGGTTCTGATCTGTCGGGCGATCGTCACCAGCAGCGATGTTTGATCGCCGCGGGCGAAGAAGTGGCGGTGCGCCGCTCGCTGGCCGTTTGGCCCATTCCTGATCATGGTGGCCAAGATCCAGCGGGTCGGCACGCTTTGTTGGCCGTCGCTCAATTGGCCAAGCTGCTGCAAGCCAGACGAGTGGCCGGGGTCGACTTGGTGACCGTTGATGGCCAGTCGCGGGGAACACTGCTGGTCATTGACTTCACGGACTCGGCAGCGGACCGGTTTCTGACCGCCGTGGCGACACCGCTGGCCGGCAAACTGGATGCTTTGGAACGTTTGCAACCGACGCCGATCGAATCTCTCTGGCGGTCAATCTCGGGACGCCTGGCCAATCGATTTCGCCTGGCAATCGGTCTGCTGCTGTTTGCCGCGCTGGCGATGTTGGTCCCGCTTCGCCATCGGATTGCCGCGGAGTTGGAATTGCGTCCGGTGGGTCGCCGATTCGTGGCCGTCCCGTTTGACGGCACCTTGAAATCCGCCTTTCGACGCGCCGGCGACATTGTCCACGCGGGCGACGTGATCGCAATCATTGATCCGCGAGAAATCGACTACGAATTAGCCGGTATTCACATGGCCTTGAACCAGGCCGAGCAGGACAAGAAGGGGCGGATGGCAGCCCACCAGTTCGCCGCCACCAAGATCGCCGATCTGGAATCCGAACGGCTTCGTCTGCAACGGGATTTGTTGGAGCATCGGCGCGAGAATTTGCAGATCCGCAGCCCGATAGACGGCGTGATCGTTAGTGGCGATTGGCAACAGTCCGAAGGGATGCCGATGAGGCAGGGTGAAACGCTGTTCGAGATCGCGCCCCTGGGCCGGATGATCGTCGAGGTGGAAGTTGACGAAAGCGACATTGCGCATGTCAGAAACGGCATGCCGGTCAGTTTCTACCTCGACGCCTTCCCCGATCGCCGGCTAACAGGATTGGTCTCACGGATTCATCTCCGCGCTTTGCAAAGGAATCACAACAGTGTGTTTGTCAGCGAGGTGCTGGTGGACGATTCCGACGGCGTGTTACGCGCTGGCATGCGGGGGCATGCCAGCATCACTTCCGACCGACATCCGTTGGGTTGGATCTTGTTTCACAAGGCGTACTTTGCGCTACGTCAAACGCTGGGATGGTAAATGATGCGCCTGAGCGATCCGAACACCCGTGACCTCAGCGAGCAAAAGCTTGCTCTGGCCGATGACTTGTTGGTGTGGCCGGTCCACGAGCGGGGCAAGCTTGTTTATCGAGTCGAAGTGCCATCACAGCATCGGTTCTATCGGATCGGTTACGAAGAGTATGTGCTGATTTCATTGCTCGACGGAAACACGACCATCCCACAAGCATGTGGAATGGCGGCCGCGAAACTGGGCAAACAGGCTCCCACGACTGCCGCCGCCGAATCGGTCGCCCGCTGGTTGCTGGCCAACCAGATTGCCTACCTGGGCCACGCCGGGCCGCCGGCAAGTCACGCCACCTCGTCGGCGACCGAGGCAACGCTGGAACGATTGAATCCTTTTTGGATCAAGTGGTCGCTGCCACAGAGTCAGCGCTGGATGGGAGCCATTGCAGATAAAATGCGATCGGTGTTTCGACCATCGCTGGTTGCCGCGGGGATCTGCTTGATCTTCCTTGCCACCGTGATCCTGGCCTGCCGCTGGAGCGAGTTTGCCGGGTCCACGACGCTGATCGATCCCGCGAATTGGATTTACCTGGCGGTCACCTGGCTCGCGCTGAAAATCGTTCACGAGTTTGCCCATGCGGGGGCCTGTCATTATCACGGTGGCCGAATCGGGCAAGCGGGGTTGGTGTTGATTTTGTTCGCACCGATGGCCTTTGTGGACGTCACCAGTTGTTGGCGAATGAATTCACGTTGGTCCCGAATGGGTGTCTCGGCGGCGGGCATGTACGCCGAACTCGTGATCGCCGCACTGGCGCTGATCTTGTGGGCAACGATCGATGACTCACAGCTACGACATCTGATGCACAACACCGTGCTGGCCGCGGGGGTTTCGACTCTGCTATTCAACGCCAATCCGCTGATGCGGTTTGACGGCTATTATCTGCTGGCGGATTGCATCGACGTCCCGAATCTTTGGAGTCAGGGATCGCAATCGGTGGGCCGTGCGCTGACGCGACTGGCCGGCGGACAAGCTGCGGGGCGGACTGATTTGCAGGGTTGGCGCAAGCCTTTTGTGCTGTTGTATGGAATCGCGGCCCTGTTGTGGCGAGTCGTCGTCTGTAGTTCACTGCTGCTGGCGGCGTCAAAGATGTTCGCCGGAGCGGGAATCGTGATCACGGCGATCGGGATCTTGCTGTGGGTCGGCAAACCCACCCAGGCGCTGCTGCGGCGGTCGGTCGATCTGTTTCACAGCCGACCTGCTGAGTTGCGCGCGTGGCGATCGTGGCGGGTTTGCTGTTGGCGATCCTAGGCACCCTTGCCGCCTGGGTACCGATTCCGACCGGCGTTACCTCGCCGGCACTGATTCGCTACCTGCCTGAAACCAACGTACGCGCCGGTGCCGATGGATTTGTTTCCCAGGTACATGTCAGCGAGGGAGAGTGGGTTCGGCGGGGTGAATTGCTGGTCGAATTGGACAATGTCGATCTTGTAAACAAGCTGAAACGACTTGAAATCACCTGGCAGCAAAACGAGATTCGAGCGAAACAAGCGAGCAGTCAGGGCGACGCCGCATCCCATCGCCTGGTTCGCGATAATCAGATCGTTCTGGAAAAACAGATCGCGACGGTTCGCCAGCAGGTAGCTGGTCTGCGCATTAAGTCTCCGCGCGACGGGTATGTGATCGCGCATGATCTGGGCGAGCGAACAGGGACGTTCGTCAAAGAGGGCGATTTTTTGATGAATGTTGCCCGCGAGCAAGACAAGGAAATTGTCGCTGTGATTGACCAACACGACATTCAATCCGCCCGGCAGTGCGTAGGACGGCAGTTAACCATTCGCGCCGTCGGATTTCGACCACTACAAGGCACGCTCGATCGCATTGAACCGCGCGCGAGCCAGGAGCTGCAAGAAACGGCACTGGGGGCGAGCGTGGGAGGCCCGCTGGCGGTCGAACCCAATGTCACCAGTGAGGCAAGCGGTGGACGATTGTTGGAACCGCATTTTCGCGGTCGAATTGTGCTCAAGCCGGTGGACGCGATCGGTGTTGCCGCAGGCTTACGAACTTATGTGGCATTGCGACACCGACAGGAAACCACACTTCAAAAAGTCAAGCGTTTAGTCGACCGAGCGCTGGACGGCACGAGTGTCGACGTAGACCGGAGGATGCAGTTCCTCGACGACGGTCGTTTCTAGGGCGGCGGGTGGCGTCTCTGCGCTGCTGAGCGACTTGGGGACCGTGGCACTCTCGGCGGCCGGAGCGGCTTGGACATCGTCACTGAGGATTTCAATCGGTTGCGTCTCGATCACTTCGTACGGTCCAAATCCGGTTCCGCCGAACATTTCCAGCGAATAACTGCCACCGTTGATGCGGGTTCGCGGATGGTGGTTCGGACACAGGCAATCGCCGCAGTCGGGAATGATCGAGCCGGGTACGGCGTGAGGGATTCGATCGAGCTGGTCGGATGCGACGCAAGCCGCCATCTGCTCACGCGGATGTCCCGAATAATAGGGCGTGATCAATTCGGGTTTCAGGAATACGATCAGTTCACTTTCGCGGACTTCGGTTGCATGGTTGCGAAAGAGTCTGCCGACATACTTGATGTCACGCAGATAAGGGACGCCGCGGACCGATTCCACAACACTTTTCTGTCGTAAACCCCCCAACACAAACATTTGACCGTCGTTCACTCGGACGATGGTGTCGGCGGTACGGGTGTCGATCACGGGACCGTTAGGGGTGATTTCGGTGACCCGGCTGTATTCGGGACTGACTCGCATTTCGATGGTGCCATCGCGGCTGATCCGCGGGGTGACCACCAGAATCACGCCTGCTTCTTTGAATTCCGTTTGCGTAAACACGGCGTTGGAACCAGCGACCGGATTGGCTCCCACGATTGGGATCTGCTGGACGATGCGGATCGACGCTTCGGTTCGGTCACCGACGGTGATCGATGGGTCAGCCAACAGTTTGGCTTCCGATGTGGTGTCCAGCGCCTCAAGAAAAACGCTTGCATTGAGCGAATCATTGATAGTGCGGAGTCCAACGCTGGTGACCCCGTTGGTGGTCAAATCCGCGGCGGCCGCGAAGAATTCGTTGTAAGTTTGGGTCACGTCGGCCAGCGCTTCGTCGGTAGCATTGGCGATCTGACGGACTTCACGATTCCAGTCGAATCCGAGTCGTTCCAATTCACCCAGTGAAACGTCATAGATCATGGCCGTGATCCGCACCTGCGGTCGCGGCACATCGAGTTGTTGGATGGCTTCGGTCGCCAGCCGCAGGTCGTCAGGAGTCCCTTTGACCATGATCCGATTTCCTTCCGGATAGACGGCAATCACCACACCCTCGCCGAGCGCGATTTGCAGTGGTTGGGCCATCTGCTCCGCCTCAATGAACTGTGGCGTGAAGTAGGCAATGCCTGCTTGTGAAAATCCGCCTGCGGAAGTGGTTCCCGGGTTGGCGATGCTGATTTGGTCGATCGGCAGCACCACCAGAGCGTTCCCCATTTGGCGGTAGCCATAACCGCTGGCTGTCAGCGTTGCGGACAAGACCTCGCTCAGGGGTGCGTCCTGAAAGGCTCCGCTAACCTCGCCAGTCACATCGGCGCCGGCGACGATGTTGATCTTCCACAGATCGCTAAGTAGAAACACGACTTCAGAAATTGGGGTTTTGCGAAACGACACGCTGCCGCGCATCTGCAGCGCCTGCTGGACTGTCAGTTGCCCCAATTGCCGCGGCGCGGGCACAGTTGGATACTCGGCGGTTTCCGCGCCGCTGGGTGCGGGCGGCTCAGGCAGATCGTCAGGTCCGTCGGCCAATTCGACTGTCGCTTCGGGTTGAACGCCTGACATGACCGCCACGATCGGCGACTCTGTGGCGTCAATGATCCGTGGACTGGGGCGGAGTCGCGTCACCGTCGAGTGGGCGACTGATGTTTGGTCAGCGAGGGTCTGATTTGGTTGCACTGGATTTAGAGCAATCGAGCGGCGATCGATTGGCCGCATCGCACTGCGCTTGCTGGACGCCAGTGCTTCTAGCCTGGCCTGGTCGTGCCGCTGGGAAAGCTCCTGTCCCTGCGCATGCGGCGCGATCAGCGCCATCAGGACAAGGCTCGCAAGCACAGTCCATGCGCGGATTTGATCGGCTGTTGAAGATAAATCTCGGCTGCCTTCCATGGCAAACTAATTCTTTCCATTCGTTGACCGAATGAGAGTCTCGCCGTCAATGCATCTTGGTGTTGGCGGGACGATGTGCGAATTCATCAGTTGGTTGCTGCTCGCGAGGAGCCAAGCCATACAACACCAAATGCAGCTCAAGATTCACGGGTGACTCTCGCACCGCCGTGGGCGTAATGCTTAACCCCTTGGTTGTCATCAGCCATCCTTGGTCGATGACATCACGCAGGATTGTTTGGATCGACTGCAGCGAACCATCCGCTTGCAGTTCGACAGTCTGTGTGTGTAGTTCGAAGTTTGATTCCTCTGCATAAACTGGCATGCTGTTGTTTTGGATTGCGTCCGCCTCGGTCGCCCAAATGCGTCGCTCGCCATTGGCAATCTCTAATCGTCGTATTCTTCCTCCTGCGCGGCGAACGATTTCAACAATCCTTTCGCGGACCGATTCCGTCTTGGTTGGGTCAATCGAGCGAGCTCGGAGGTTGCTCAGATTGTTGGTCAGTTTCGCGTCGATACGATCCAGTTGTTCGTTCCGCGCTCGAAGCTCAACAAACTTGTGCTCCAATTCGTTCAGTTCGGCCGCATCGCTGCGAAGCCGTAGGTATTCATCGACCCAAGGTACCGCCAGTACGATGATTGTGAGCAAACTTAGGCTCGCCACGATTGCCCCGGTTGCCCGGTTAGTGCGATTATTCATCGTGGGTTCCCAATTCCGAATCGGTTGGCAGGTTTGCGGTAGTCAGACGGATCAGGAAGCGCGTCCCATGGACTGATTCGTCGGGTGTCGTTTCCCGCAAGGCAACTTGTTTGACGCCGGTCAGACGGCGAAATTCGTTGACCAGCTCGAACACCAGGCTCTCGTCGGTGACCGTCCCGTTAAGCAGGACCTGGCCCTCTGCTTCGACGCGAAAATCGTTCAATCTTGCCGAATCCGGCAAAGTCTGCGTAACCTGCCCAAACATCTGGTGCCAGTTCGGCTCGCTTGACTGGTCTCGAATGGCGGCCAAATGACTTAGCCAATCTCGCTTCTGCGACAGCTTGGAAAATCGGACTTCATTGGCATTGATCTGGGACTCGATTTCCGTTCGCGCCTCGAATCGTCCCCGCCCGCTGTGCACCGTTGACTGGAAACAAGCCCATAAGAAATCGCCAAGACCAGGCTCGCCGCGATCAGCGGCCAGCCAGTTCGCAACATCCGGGACAGCAGCGGAAGATCGGGTGCCCGCCGCACCTCAGCCAGCAAGTCAGGTACATCCGCGACAGTGACGCCGATCAGCAGCGGTAACACGGTGGCCACCGAAGGCACACTGTTGGACTGACAAATCTGATCATCGATTTCGTACAACTCAGGCAGATCGGGAACTTTCAACACCTCCGTCTGTAGGCTGATCGAATCAGCCAACAACTCGGCCGCAGCCTTCGCCTTGGCCTCGTCCCCGCAGATCAATAATTGGTTCAACTCTCCACTGACGATTCCCATGTGCCGCTGACAAAATCTCTTCAGACGCGAGATATGTCCGTCAACGGCATCGCGCAGCGACTCGGAGGTCGTCGCCGACGCCGGACGATAGTCCAGCAGCAAACGACCGGAGCAAGCGATACCGACGTCCCATTGGGTTCCCGTACCGTCGGCGATCATCACCGGATGATCGCCACCCACCCGCGCCTGGCCTAATAAGCGTGCGACGCTAACCAACGATGGTTCGACCCAGGTGACGTTCAAATCGTTGGCGCGCAGGGCTTCGTAAATCAATTGAATCAAAGTTCGATTGACCACGCCGGTGACGGCATAGTCGATCCCCGGAGCTATGTTTTTTCGGGCGTTTCCGGTTACTTTTTCGCCGGGACCAAGCTGCAGGTAACGAGGTACGCGAACCTCCAGCAACGACTGTTCCTCGTCGACTTTTTCGGTCGTCCCCATGGCCACTCGGGTCACGCAGAAATCACCGTCCAGCGACACGGCAACTCGCGAGCGGCGGATCTCGTGGCGTTCTGCTAAAAACGCTAACGCCTCGCGCAAATGAATCGCGGTTGCCGGGCTCAGCCAACCATCAGCTGCTTCGCAGGAAATGGTATCCATTTCCAACCGATACCGATTTCCCGGTAACGGATTGGCGATCGCCAGCTGCAGCAGATGTTTTTCGATCCGCAGACCAAAGCATCGTTGATTGGCTTCAGCAGCGGCTGGATTCGTTAGTGAATGCGGCATGGATTTTCCCGAAGGCCGATTGCGTCCCACATGGACGCTGATCAACGGTAGCCCGCTGGCGACAAACCGTATTCAGTTAGATCGGCCCGCGCCGCAGGCCGTCCGCGAAGTGAAGTTGCTGAGTCTGTTTGAACCGATCGTGCCGCCTGTAACGCCGACTCATTCGGCCGGCAGCGCCGGTGCCTTGGATCTGGATCGATTCATCCCACCGCTTGGCGTGATTGCTTGGCCGGATCGGAGGGCCCGCTCGGCTGCGAGTGCTGCTTTTTGCGTGGTGGTTTGGCGACCAGCACAATCGCCGGCATCGATCCGCGGCCACCGTGAAACGTCCGCCGCCCGTCAATCGTGTGGTCAAACACGAAGACGCCCTCAGCCGATCCAGCCCGGGGCGAGACGCGTAAGATCGCCGGATGACCGCACTCGTTGCAGCGGACACGCAAACCATGGCCATCAAGCAGGCGGTGGATCGCGCTGGCCAAACGCCGGTTCAGTTCCAGGTTGCCCATCGAGCGACCGGTAAATTCGGCAAGCTTTTCCTGAACCGCCAGCCGAATGTCGCGCTGCAGCCGATTGAACTCGCGCTCCATTGCCGCGATCGACTCGGAGGCGTCCGAGATTGGGATGGGTCGTAGGTCGGTCATCCGGTTTGCCAGGTTCAGGGGGAATCGGCGGCTGATCGTGACCGCGATTGAGCGGCGTACGCATTGCAGTTGACTATTTTATACAATTTGTATAACCTGTCGAGGCGCGGGTCAGATCGCTTTGCGGGCCGGACCGCCCCTGGTTCGGCTGGCAGCTGCAAAATGGCCGCATTACCACCAGCAGGCACAATCATTACCGCTGCCACCGATCGCTGGTGATTCGCTGGCAACATTCCAGGTCAACATAGCAACCAACCGGTCAATCGATTACTTTTCGAATCTGAAACCGATTCCGGATCGTTCTGTTTCCGTTTTCCCAATTGCTTGATCAAAGAGCCTTATGTCGGTCAATCATCAAACCGTCGAGGAGACCAAGGCACAGATTCGCGGCCTGGTGAATGAGATCGCTCAGCTTGCCAAGAGCGGTGCGCCGGCGGCCGAGTTTTATCCTGAGCTGCTGACACGGGTCATCACGGCGCTGGCCGCTGCTGGCGGCGCGGTCTGGCTGTTGGACGAAGATCGTCAGCTGCGACTTCATTACCAGATCAACGCGGAACCTTCCATCTTGGATCTCGATGATCAGGCCAACGACGATGCCGTGAGACATGCTCGGTTGATCACGCGTGTTGCCGCTGCCGGACAGTCGTTACTGGTTCCGCCCTACTCGGGGACCACCGATGGAGACGCTGAGGGTAACCCGACCCGTTACTTGCTGTGTCTTGGCGCCTGCAGCATGACGGACAAAAAGATGGTTTGATTGAGATCTTTCAACGGCCTGACACCGCGCCGGACACCCAGCGTGGCTATTTGAAGTTCTTGCAACAAATGTGCGAACTGGCGGCTGAATGGTTGCGCAGCCAAAAACTGCGAACCTTGGGCGATCGCCAAACGCTGTGGCAACAAGCGGATTCGTTCGCTCGAGCAACTCACGAATCCTTGGATCTGAAGGAGACCGCCTACATCGTGGCCAACGAAGGCCGCCGTCTGATCGGCTGCGACCGTGTCAGTGTGGCGATCAAAAAGGGTCGTAAGTGCAAGGTTCAAGCGATCAGTGGACAAGATACGATTGAAAACCGATCGAACATTGTCGCGGCCTTGAACAAGTTGGCCACGCGAGTGGTCGCGGCCGGCGAACCGCTGTGGCACGACGGTTCGACCGAGGATTTACCGCCGCAGATCGAAGAGGCTTTGGAAGACTACGTCGATCAATCTTACGGTCGAAACATCGCCGTGTTGCCGCTACGCGAACCGGAACGATCCCTGGGCAAGGATCTGGGTGGTGGCGCGGCCGGCGAAATCGACCGAGACTACTCGCATCGTGGCGCCGTGATTGGTGCGTTGATCATCGAGCAGATCGAGACCGACATCCCGTCCGACATTTTCAAGGCCCGCTGCGATCTGGTCTACGAGCATGGCACCCGCGCGATCGCCAACTCAATCGCCCACACCAATCTGTTCCTGATGCCGCTGTGGCGGACACTCGGTCACGCCACCTGGATGATCCGTGCCCGAACCTTGCCCAAAACATTGGCGGTGTTGGGGCTGATCGCGGCCGTCATCGCAGGATTGGTCTTCATCCCCAAGGACTTCGACCTGGAAACCGAAGGCACGTTGATGGCCGAGGAGCGACGGCAGGTATTTGCGCCGATTGACGGTGAAGTCATCGAAGTCAACGCCAAACACAAACAAGTGGTCAAGCAAGGAGATGTATTGATCCGACTGCGCAACCACGAGATGGAGATTCAGCTGAACGAGATTGACGGACAAATCAGAACCACTTTGGCCGAACAAGCGCGTGTGCAAAGTCAGCTGGGACGTCGACGACAGTTGGAGGCATCCGAGCGGCGCGGCTTGGAGGCCGAGCAGAGCGAACTGGAGATCAAGCTCGACGTGCTCAAGGAAAAATGGGAGTTACAGCAAAAGCGAGCATCCGATCTGGTCATCAAATCACCGATCGACGGAGTGGTGGTCTCTTGGGATGTCGAAAAGACGCTTCGCAGCCGCCCGATCATGACCGGACAAGTGTTGATGGAAGTCGCCGATCTGTCACAGCCAATGTACCTGGAACTGGAACTGCCCGAGAAACGCGAGGGGCACCTGGACGACTACATCGCCGCCAACAACTTGAGCGGTCCCGACGCCGAATTGGAAGTCGAATACATCCTCGGTACCAACGTCGACCGGCCGCTGAAAGCCGTCTTAAAAGTCGATAGCATCTCGACTCGCGCCGATGCCAACGAAGAACATGGCGCGGTGATCAAAATGCGGGCTGACCCTGATCAGCAGTCGCTGCGAGCGTTAAAGCCGCTGCCGGGCGCCAAGGTCGTCGCCGACGTCAAATGTGGACGCCGATCAAGCGGGTTTGTGTTCGTGCATGAAATTTACGAATGGTGCTGTAAATTTTTCTTCTAGATCGTTTGCCAAACAGACCACACCAAAGCTTTCTCAAATCCATTCAACATTCGCTTCCGGAGCTTGAATTCCATGCGTTCCTCTCATTCGACTCTGGCGGCTATCTTGATCGCCCTGGCATCGATCGCGGACGGTACGAGCGTCGCGGCTCAACAACGGTCAGCCGCTGGTCAGAGCGAAGGTCAGATTCAGGCCGAGAACTGCATCGTCCAGTACATCGAAAAAGTACCCATTCCAGCCCGCGCCGACGGTTCGCTGATTGAATTGAATTTCAAAGAGGGTGACACCGTTAACAAAGACGATGTGCTGGCAGTGATCGATGATACCGCGGCGAAACTCGCGATCGAGCTGAAGAAAGCTGAATTAAAAGAAGCGATGCTTAACGCTGCCAACGACATCAACATCCGCAACGCCCAGAACAGCGCCGATTTGGCCAAAGCCGAAGCGGAATCGTTCAGGGAATTGCGAAAAGAAGGAGCGATTCCATTTTGGGAAATGAAGAAAAAGGAGTTCGAAGCGGACCGCGCCGATCTGGCGATTGAACTGGCCGAAGATGAACATGAAGATCGCCGAAGTTCAAATGATCGCCAAACGAAGCGAACTTGAGATCGCGGAATTTGAGTTGACGCGGCGAAAAGTCACGGCACCGTTGACGGGCCAAATCGAAGAAAGAATCGCTCAGACCGGACAATGGGTCCAACCTGGCGAGACCATCGCGACCCTGATCCAAATGGACAAACTGCGCGTTCGAAGGAGACGTGAATGCGCTTGCGCTATCCTGGCCAGATTCGCAAGGGTGCTCCGGTGCAACTGCAGATCTATACCGAACTGGACAAGGCGATCGAAGTCAATGGCAAGCTCGGCTACGTCAGCTTGGAAATCAATTCCAACGACGAATACCGCGTCTGGGTCGAAATTGAAAACCAGAAAATCGGCGAGGATTGGCTGTACAAACCCGGTATGAAAGCGGAAATCATCATCCAAAAAACAGCACAGGTGTTCTAGAAAACTGACCGTCTTGGCGGCAGCCCGTGGTGCCCGCTGGCGCCGGGGCCAACCGCCGCCGGGGCTCACGTCTCTTCGCTCGCAGGTCGAACCGTTCCATGCCCACTTTAGCCGAATCACTGGTCAGCAGTTCATCGCGACCGCTGACCGTGCGCCGGCGTCCGGACTTGATTTCCAATCGCCAGCGCTACCAGGGTGACGGTTATTGGGTTGTCAAGGAACCGGTGGGCCTGCAGTATTTTCGCTTTCACGATGAGGAATTCTTTATTCTGAACATGCTCGACGGGCATGTCAGTTTGCAGCAGATCAAAGATGGTTTCGAACAACGGTTCGCACCGCAAAAAATCACCTTTGGTGATCTGCAACAATTCATTGGCATGTTGCACCGCAGCGGGCTGGTGATCAGCAACTCACCGGGCCAGGGCAAGGCGCTGCGTGAGCGGGGACGCACGAAGACCAACAAGGAGCTGATGGGCAAATTTGCCAATGTCTTTGCAATTCGTTATCGCGGTTTTGATCCGGAACGTATTCTCAATGCAATCCTGCCCTGGTTCGGCTGGATGTTCACGGTTCCGGCACTGATCTTTTTTCTGCTGCTGCTGCTGGCCGCCTCGTTGTTGTTGGCCAGCCAATACGAAACGGTGTACGCTCGATTGCCAACGTTCCAGCAGTTCTTTGCCGCCGATCGCTGGCTGATTTTGGCGGCCACGATGGCGATCGTGAAGGTGCTGCATGAATTCGGGCACGGATTGAGCTGCAAGAAATTTGGCGGGGAATGCCATGAAATTGGCTTCATGTTGCTGGTCTTCACGCCTTGTCTGTACTGCAATGTCTCCGATTCCTGGATGCTGCCCAACAAGTGGAAACGAGTTTGGATTGGCGCGGCCGGGATCTACGTCGAAATGATTCTGGCTTCGATTGCCGCCTTCGTCTGGTGGTTCACCGAGCAGGGGACCACGATCAACGATCTGTGTTTGAACATGATGTTCTTGAACGTCGTCAGCACGATTCTGGTCAATGGGAATCCGCTGCTGCGATTTGATGGTTACTACATTTTGATGGACGCGATGGAGATTCCCAATCTTCGTCAAAAGAGCACCGAAGTACTCAAGCGCGCGTTTCAGCAAACATGCCTGGGACTGGAACTTCAGGACGATCCATTCCTGCCCACACGCGGCCGTTTCTTCTTTGGCTTGTACACGGTCGCTAGCGTGATCTATCGTTGGGTGGTTGTGTTTTCGATTTGCTGGTTCGTGATCAAGGTGCTGGAACCGTATGGCTTGCAGGCAATCGGTCGGATGGTCGCCGTGATCGGTTTTTTTGGGCTTGTCGCCCAACCAATCATTCAAACTTGGAAATTCTGTCGCACACCTGGGAGGTTGTCAAAAGTGAAACGCACTCCGGTCGCAGTCAGCCTGACAATCGCCGCCGCGGCGATCGCTGGTGTCTGTTACATTCCGTTGCCCCATCACATCGACTGTGCGTTCGAAATCCAGCCCAGCAAAGCGGGCGCGGTGTATGCCGGCACTCCGGGCCGCATCCAGTGGACCGTCAAGCCGGCGGAGCGGGTGCAAGAGGGTGATCCGATCGCAATCTTGGAAAACCCGGACCTACAGATACGCTTGGCTGAGTTGCGAGGCGAAGAAAAAATTGCCCGTGTCCAGCTGCGTAATCTTTCCTATCGCAGCGTTAACGATCGTTCCTTAAAGGCGCAGATCGACACGCAACGAAAGATGTTGGAATCGATCATCTCGATGCGAGAAAAAACGGAAGAGGAACTGCAGCGCTTGACCGTGCGTGCCAAACAAAGTGGATTCGTCATCCCGCCTCCCTACCGGGCTCCCCAAGATACCGGCGATGGCCGGCTGCCCGGCTGGACCGGCTCGCCATTGGAAGAGCATAATCGCGCCGCCATGTTGACTGCCGACGACGTGATCTGTGAACTCGGGACTGACGATGACTTTGAAGCCGTGCTGGTGGTCGATCAAGGCGATGTGCAACTGGTTCGCGAAGGCCAATCCGTCGATCTGAAACTTGACTCACGACGATGGCAAACGTTCAGCGGAAAGATTAGCGAGATGTCAAATCAGCCGATCGAATCAGCATCGATGTCGATGTCCAGTCAAACCGGCGGCGATTTGCAGACCGAAATCGATCCGACCACCGGCCAAATCAAGCCCCGCAGCATTTCGTATCAAGCTCGCGTGCCATTGAAAGAAAGTGACGTTCAGCTTCGTCCCGGCTATCAGCTTCGTCCCGGCTATCGGGGATCGGCCAAGGTGCATGTCGACCCGATGTCCTTGGGCACTCGGTTGTGGCTTGTGGTCGCCAAAACATTCAATTTTGAATTTTGAGCATTCGCCATTGTCCGTGAACTTATCACGATTGGGGAACCTAAATCGCGCAGAATGGGTGAAATATGCCGCTCGGAATCGAGACACCGTTTGCAGCCGACCAACCACCCGTTAGTATAAAGCGCCGCATCGCAGCGCGATCGCTCCGCACCAATCCATTTCCAAGCTCGTAACCGCTTACCAATCACACCTTCTTCGGGGAGACAACTGATGGCAGACAGCAAGGGATCCGACCAGTCGAAATCGGAACCGGCCGCACAGGCACAGACTCAGCAACCGGTGCAAGTTCAAGTCGACGATGATAACGCCACCGCCACCTACGCGAACTTTTGCCGCGTCACCGGATCGCCCGAGGAGTTGATTGTTGATTTTGGCTTGAACCCGCAGCCGATCGGTGTTCCCAAAGATCCGATTCAGGTCAAGCAGCGAATCATCGTCAACTTTTTCACCGCCAAGCGATTGCTGGCGGCACTGCAAATGTCCGTTGCCCGACACGAATCGGTGTTCGGGGTGCTGGAAACTGACATCAATAAGCGGGTCCGCCCCGGCTTCACGCAACAGACCGCACCAGCACAAGCTCCGGCAGCGGCCGCCGCGCCGGCAAGTTCCAAGAAGTAATTCGAGCCTTTCGGAATTGGTTCAGCCTGATCAACCGCATCGCGGCAACCGCCGCGAGGCGGTTTTTTTATTCAGCCTCCGGTCGATTGCGGGATCCGGATAAACTGGATGGAGACTGCGGGCTACTGGCCCGGATCGAAAACCCCGGATCGAAAACCCCGGATCGCCGGAAAGATTGCACCCGAGCTGCGGCGAGTAACCAGAACCATTGTGAGTGAATTTTGAGAGACAAGCTTATGTGCGTCCGTGTTGTCTGCCTGCTGACCCTGTTGGTGTTCGCACTCCCCTGCTCGTTGCCGGCCGAACAAGCGAATTGGCCCGAGTTCCGCGGTCCGGCCGGTGACGGTCGGGCGGACGCTGCGAAGCTGCCGCTGGCGATCGACCAGTCAGTCGTTCAGTGGCAGACGCCGATTCATGGCAAGGGCTGGTCATCACCCGTGGTTTGGGGCAATCAAATCTGGCTGACCACGGCGACCGAGGACGGCACACAAATGTCCGTCGTGTGCGTCGACCGTAGCAGCGGCAAGGTCTTGCACGATCTGGTGGTGATCGAAAACGAAGAACCCGAGTTCTGTCACCCGATGAACAGCTATGCATCGCCAACGCCCGTGATCGAGCAAGGACGCTTGTATGTGCATTTCGGCAGCTACGGCACCCTCTGCTTGGATACCGCCGATGCCTCGATCCTGTGGCGACGCGATGATTTGAAGTGTGATCACTTCCGTGGACCGGCATCTTCGCCGATTCTGTATGACGGCAAGCTGTTCGTCGCCTTCGACGGTGTTGATGTGCAATTCGTGGTCGCGTTGGACTCCAAGACAGGTGAAACCGTTTGGAAGGCAGAACGCGAAATTCAGTATGGCACCGACGTCGGCGATCAAAAAAAGGCTTATGGTACCGCCGAGGTGATTCGCCTTGGCGACCAGGATCAGCTGGTCTACCCGAGCGCCGTGGCGACCATCGCCTACGATCCGGCGACCGGCGAGTCGTTGTGGATCGTCTACCATGACGGCATGAATGCCTCGGCCCGTCCGATCCTTAGCGACGGGATGTTGCTGATTACCAATGGGTCGGGTGGTATGGTTGCCGTGCGCCCGGACGGTATCGGCAACATTACGGATACTCACATCGCTTGGAGTTCCAAAAAAAGCGTTTCCAAGAAGGCCTCGCCGATCGTGGTTGACGGGCTTGTCTATCTGATCAGCGATGATGGGATCGCAAGTTGTCGCCAGTTGCGGGACGGTAAAATCCTCTGGCAACAACGATTGGCAGGTTCCTACGCAGCCTCGCCGATTTACGCTGACGGGAAAATCTATTTGTTCAGCGTCGAGGGGATGATTGTCACGCTCAAAAGTGGTCGGGAGTTTCAAGTGCTCGCCGAAACAGAGTTGGGAGATGGATTCATGGCATCCCCGGCCGTGGTCGGCAATCAGCTGATTCTGCGCAGCAAATCGATGTTGTACAGCGTTTCGCTGCCCTAGGATCCATCCATGACCCACACCGCTTTGGCGATTTGCCCCCATGCGGACGATGCCGCCGCCTTTTTCGGTGGAACGCTGATTAAGTTTTCCGCGCAGGGGTGGCGCACCGTGCTCGTCCGCGTCACCGATGACTGCAAGGACTCGGTCGGTCTGACACGAGAGCAGACGGTCGACCAGAACACCCGACAGCTAAAACAGGCGGCCCGGATCATGGGCGTTTCCGAAATCGTGGAACTGGGTTACGAGACCGATTCGCTGGCGGATGCGTCCGAGCTGGAGTTGCGTGAGAAAATTGTCCGCTTGTTTCGTCTGCATCGCCCTTACGCGGTATTCAGCTTCGATCCCTTTGGACTGTACGAGGGAAACATGGATCACATCATGGTCGCTCAAGCGGTCGAAGAAGCCTATTGGGTATCCTGTTTCGATCTGCATTATCCGGATCATTTGGAAGCAGGGTTAAAGCCTTTTTCGGTTTGTGAGCGTTGGTATTACGGAAGGAATCTGCCAGGGGCCAATCATGCCGAAGAGATCACTGAATATCTGGAAGCGAAAATCGATGCGTTGTGTGCGCATGATCTGATGATGCGCAATTTGGTCAATCAATTGCGGCTGCAAGCGGAAACCTGGGGACGTCGCATCCCGCAGCTGGAGGCGGCAATCGAAGGCGACCTGCGACCACTGCTGAGCCAGTTTTTGACCAGCCAAGGGCGGGCGGTGGCCGAGCGGTTTCAGCTTGGCGAGCGACAATCGGCCGAGGCCTTTCGACTTGTGCGATTCGGCGCTTTCGAACAAATGTTCCAAACCGAGGGAGTCCCGATTGACGGCGCCGCGGAGCCACCGCGACGCGCGGCACTGGACATCATGTAATCGATCATCCAATTCGCCATGAAGCATAGTCCTCTCCAAGAATTCTCGCGCTTCGAAGGCTTTGCGTTTCTGATCGCAATGATCGGTGTGCAACTAGCCAGCGAGTTGTTCGCCCAGTGGGGGACCTATTTCTATTCTCCCAGTACGGGGACGGGCCGCATCGTCTACGTCTCGATCTCCGTTGTCGCTTACATTTTCATGGCCGGGCGGCTGATCGACGTCTTTACCGATCCGCTGATTGGTGTTTGGTCGGATCGGCTCAGCCACCGCGGTGGTCGCTGGCGGATCGTGCCGCTGGCCGGTCGCCGCCGGCCATTCATTTTCTGGGGATCGGTATTGATGACGTTTACCGGCATCGCGTTTTGGTTTCCGCCGGTGGCGGGCCCGTCGAAGCTGAATTTTATTTATGGCACGCTGCTGATGTCGCTGCACTGGACCATGTACACGCTCGCCTACATCCCTCTGCTGGCCCTGGCGCCGGAGATCGCGCGGAGCCAGGAAAGTCGGGTCAAGTTGGGGACCTGGATCGGCGTCGGGATGATTGTCGGCTTGCTGTGCGCGGCGCTGCTGCCCGGCCAACTGATCACGATGATGGATCCGGCGCGGCAGGGCGTCGAGGGAGCGGAACCTCAATTCTCAGCGGTCGGCTATCAACGCGTCGCGATCATTTTTGCTGTTGTAACGCTCGCCTGTTTCCAATTTTTCGTCTGGACCGTCAAGGAACGTGAGCTTCCCGAACAAGCCTCTTCGTTGACACCGCCTGCTCGGGAATTGCTGCGAACTTTCCAGGTACCCATTTTCCGACGTTACTTCGTTATTTTCTTTTTGTTTTATATCGGTGTGCTCGCCAATCAGCGCGCGATTCCTTACTGGGCTGATCTTGGTCTGGGCGGCGACGAAGCATCGGTGTCGGTATTGGGCATCCCATTCGCCGTGACCTGTCTGATCGGTGCCTTGTCCTGTCCCTGGCTGTGCCGGCGGGTCGATTTGAAATGGTTGGTCGTCGCCGCTCTGGCCTGCATCACGATCGGTATGCCATTGATGTACTTGATCGCGATCCTGAAAGCTTCCTACTGGACCAAATTGTCGCTTGGCATGTTGGTGTATGCCCTGAAAGGCCTCGGTCTGGGCATGATGTATGTCCTGGTCACACCGTTGATCGGTGAAATCATTGACTTGGCCGAACAGCGATTTGGGGAGCGCCGCGAGGCGGTCTTCAACGCCATGCACGCTGTGATGGTCAAGTCGGCTCAGGTGCTGGGGATCTGGGTTGCGGTTACGATCATGGGACGGTTTGGCAATTCGGTGGCAAATCCCACCGGCGCATTCTTGGTCGCGCCGGTCAGCAGTGTCTTCTGTTTGCTGGCGCTGATCGCCGCCTGTTTTTATCCGGTCATCAATCCGGTGCGCAAGCGATAAGGCGTGACGGCATGCTCATGTTCCAGCAGCCATTGTTTGCGGGGCAGCCCGCCGCCGAATCCGGTCAGTGCGCCGTTGGCCCCAATGACCCGATGACAGGGGACCACGATTGCCACTGGATTGGCCCCATTGGCTAATCCGACTGCACGACTGGCCCCTGGACGACCGAGTGCTGTTGCCAGTTGGCCGTAGCTGACCGTTTCACCGACCGGTATTTTCCGCAGTTGACTCCAGACTTGTTTCTGAAACGCCGTTCCTCCGCTACCTGTGGGTAGATCGATCAGTGCGGAAAATTTGCCGTCGAAATAGGCCTCCAGCGCCGTTCGAATCGATTCAGGCGCACATCCCGGATCCAGATCAACGGCTCCGTAGTACCTTTTCAGCAATTTGCGCATCCGCTCCTCGTGGTCCTCGAAATCAAGCGCGTGCAGTACGCCCAAATCATCGGACACTAGAAAAATAGTCCCGATCGGCGAGTTCTGTTGGTCAAGTTTCAATCGCATTGCATCTCTCCTTGCTCGTTGTTGCCGCCGACAATTCAGAAGTCCAAAGATGGAGCACGGCGTAGGCTCGCCAGGGCCGCCATGGCTGAGCGCGGGAGATCAGCTGTTGGCTACTGAGCCGGTTTCCGCGGCCCCCCAAACTACGTCGCAACACAGCGTCATCGGCCAGAAATGCGTCACTTTCTCGTAACACGCGCATCGCAATGTACTGCGCCGTCCACTGTCCGACTCCCGGCAAACGGCAAAACTCGTCGATCGCCGCCTGCAAGCTCGGTTTGGGGTCAAATAATTGTGGATTTTTCAAGAACGCATCGGCCAGCGAGGCAATCGCCCGGGCGCGCTGGCGCGGCAGCCCCAGAGCCGTCAGCGCTTCGAATTTGAAACGATCGGGGGTGGGAAAGGTGCGAGTGAGCTCGGCTGGTCCCAGCGGGTTTGGAATCGGTGTGCCGAGTCTGGCGACCATTTTGGCGGCAAGTTGATTCGCCGCGGGGACCGAAACTTGCTGGCCCAAAATGGCGCGGACGGCGATTTCAAACCCATCCCAAGCCCCCGGCACACGCAAACCAGGTCGTGCCGCAACCAGTGGCGCGAAGTCGGGATCATCTGCCAACGCAGCTGAGATCGCGATCGGATCAGCGCTGAGGTCGAACAAATGCCGCGTGCGGGCAATGATCGTCGCCAGGTTCTCCAGTCGCCCCAGCGAGACGATGGCTCTCAGCGACGACTGCCGTGGCAAATGCTCCACCTGCAGTGTGCCAATCGAGCCGGCCAGTTCGATCGTACGGAAGTAACGCTGATCAGCGACAAGTTCGATACCCGGGATCGCGCGGAGACTAAGAAAATCAAGCATCGCCTGCCAATCGTAAGGAGCTCGATAGGGAAGCGACAAACAGAGGCTTGATGTGTTGGTGCGACTGCCCGTACGCAAACGCCTAAGCTGTGCGGGCGGACAGTCATACATGTTCTGGAACGTTTCATTGAAGCGGCGAACGCTGTTGAATCCGCTGGCCAGCGCGACATCGGTCATGGACAAATTCGTATCGTTAATCAGTTGCTTGGCAAACAGGATTCGCCTGGTCTGTGCAACCATGACTGGCGAGGCGCCGAGATGTTGGCGAAAAAGTCGGCGCAGATGACGTTCGCCGACGCCAAGTCGACCGGCCAAAGATCGGACGTTGTCTCCATCCAAGGCGCCCGCTTCGATCAACTTCAATCCACGCCAGACCGTGGTTGAAGTTCCTCGCCACAGACCGAGATCCGGAGAAAACTCCGGTTTGCAGCGCAAACAAGGGCGAAATCCGGCCTCCGCAGCGGCTGCGGCGGTGGGGACAAAAACGCAGTGACTGAACTTCGGAGGCCGAGCGGGACAAACCGGACGACAATAGATGCCGGTTGTTTTGACACACACGAAGAATCGCCCGTCGTGACGCTGGTCTCGCGCTAACAGGGCTCGGTAACAGACTGACGGATCAAGTTGCATGCCGAGATTGTAGGCATTTCGGCATGCCTGATCTGGCGGTTTTCGGACCTGATAGTGCGAACTTTTGAGCTACCCCCGACTCATCACGATGATCGGACAGGTCGAGCGGGCGGCAATCTGACGGGTGAATGAGCCGAACAACTTTCGTTTGCGATCAATTCGCTGAATCCCCAAAATCATCAAATCGCTTTCCGTCGCTCGATCGACAATCGCGGTAAATGGATCATCGTCCAAAATCAGCTCGCGATTACAAGCGCCGGAGACGTTGTCGTGCGCCATGCGATCAAGCTCACGTTTGATCCGTTTGACTTCCTCCGGCGAAGTGCCGCTAGGGATGACTCGCACGAAAGTTATGTCACGGCGTTGCTTTCTGGATAAGCTGGCCAGTAACCGCGCGAGCAAGTGATCATGGCGGCCCCGACCGGCGACCGGAACCAGAATTTTTTTCGTATCCGAAAGCCGCCAGTTTTGCGGCGCTCGCAAAACAACGACATCGGTATCGATTCGACTGAGCAGCAATTCCAGCGGCGAATCTTGGCTGTCGTCGATCAATTCGCTCAGTCCAACCACTACCGATTCGCAGCGATGCAAGCGAGCCACTCGCGCAATCTCTTCCATCGGATGCTCTGAGATGGTGGTCAGTGTTTCGGCGCGAACCGATAGTTCATTGGTCGCATGCAGTAATTCGCGAAACAGGGTTTGCGCACGATCGACCGGTTGCGGATCCTGATGCGGATTCCAGTTCGGTGGTGCAACGACGATCGTTTGCAGCAATACTCGTCCATAACCGGCTGGGACCAATGCATCGGCCAGCGCAATCATCGCGCGAGCGTTACTTGGGTTGGCAATCGGAACCAGGACCAGTGGGGTGTTGCCACGCAGCCGAACCAATTCTGGATTCGCCGCCACGCTGGAAATGTCCATCAACCGCGCCCGCCGCGCAAACAGAGTTAGAAATAAGATCCCACCCACGCTCAGCCAGACAACGGCGATTTGTCCTGCCAGCGGTACCGCGAATCCTTGAAACACGGCCAGCCCAATGCAGGCTACTCCGCCAAGCACCGGAATCGCGGGGTACAGCGGCGCTCGAAAAGGCGGCGGATTGAGCACACTACGTTGCCGCACCAACACAGAGAGCCAATGCCCGATGGCAAATGTCATCAGGAAGATCAGGCTTGACGCCGCGCCGGCGGCCGCCACATCAGGAACGGCCCACAACAGAATCGACACCAACAATGCGGTCACGGCGATTGCGGCGACCGGCGTACCGCGACTTGCGCTGCGGTGTTGCAAAAACAGGGGGAGTGTGCGATCGCGCGACATGGCCAGCGCGATTCGCGAGGCGGCAAACAGATTGGCCTGCAGCGCCGTGAACATCGATAACACGGCGGCCACGATCACGAGCGCGTATCCGACGGTGCCCAGATAATTCCTGGCAGCCAGGGCAACGATCCCTTCAGGATCTGCGGCCGCGGCGGCGGTGATCGTTTGATCGGCGGTGGTGCCAACCGTGGTGATCACGAACAGCAGCGGCAAATAAATGCACAACGCGATTAACAAGGACAAGATCATCGCGCGGGGAATGGTCTTGCTGGGATTCCGCACCTCGCCGCCAACCGCAGCGATCAAATCAAAGCCTTGCAACGCGATGAAGCTGTAGCCCATCGCCTGGAATAATCCGGTCATGCCGTTGCTGAAAAACGGTTGTAGCACTTCGCTGGTCTCCCTGGGACCCTGCCGGGCGACAGCCCACAGGCCTCCGACGATTAAGACACCGAACACCACCACCTTGCCGACATTGGGCCACATCCCTCCGCCAGCTTTGGTCAAAGACAGCTGGACCGCAAGCAGCAGCGTCGTGATGATCGCGACGACCGCCGCGGCGGATGGATAGCCAAACCAAACCGGCCGCGCTATGCCGCTGGCCGTCATCAGTTCGCCCAGCAAGATCAGGGCAAAGTGTCCGAATCCCAGCCCATACAAAACAGCCGCCACCACCGAAGCAAACCAGACGACCCAGCCGACACTGAATGCGGCTTCGACTGACAACACCTTGCGGCTGAAGGTGTAAGTTCCCCCGGATTCGGGAAACTTAGACGCCATCTCCGCAAAACTTAGCGCGGTCAACATCGCGATCACACCATTGATCGCGAACGCCAGGATTGCCGCCGGTCCGGTGGTCGCGAACGCAACGCCTGCCAATGCCAAAATTCCGCCGCCGACAATCGCACCGACGCCGACCCCCGTCGCCCCCAACAGACCGATCGATCGTTCGTGTTCTGCGCTGGCCTGGTCCACTTAGCTACAGCTCGAACCCGTTGTCGATCTGACCATTCTTAATGACGATCGGAATCCCATCGCGAATCTGCAAGGCTTCGTCTTCACCTTGATTTTCGATCCCGGCGTGGTTGATGATTTTGACATGGCTCCCGATGCGACAGTTCTTGTCCAAGATGGTTCCCGAAATTTCTGAGTGGTCACCGATGCCGATTGGTGTCACACTGGAATCAAGCGCAGACCTTGACTCTAGGTAATCCGCACCCATCACGATGCTGTCCTTGATCGTTACATGGTCGCCGATCACGCTGCGCAGGCCAATCACGCTGTTCTCGATGGTAACGTTGTCGCCGATTCGACAACCGTCGGCAATCAGACTGCCGGTGATTCGGACATCACCCATGATCGTGGGAGGCAGATAACGGGGCCGGCTGTAGATTCTTGCCGAGCGGTCGCGAATATCAAACGGCGGATTCTTGCTGGCTAGATTCAAATTGGCTTCGTAAAAAGCCCGGATCGTACCGATGTCTTCCCAGTAGCCGTCAAACAGGTGGACCTGGACTTTGTGGGTTTTGATTGCTTGCGGAAAAACCTCTTTGCCAAAGTCCTGGTAATCGCTGTTGCGCAACAGGTCGACCATCACTGACTTTTCGAAGATGTACAAGCCCATGCTGGCCAGACAGTCGCGGCCCTTGCTATCTATGCCGCGCGAATCAATCCAGCTGGGATCCATCCGTACGCTTGCCAGTTCCTGATCCGTTTGCGGCTTTTCGACGAATCCGCGTACTTGCCCTGTATCGTCGACCTGCATGATCCCCAGCGACGAAGCATCCTTCCGCGATACCGGGATGCCGGCGATGGTCGCGGCGGCCCCCGACTCGATGTGCGTTCGCATCATGTCGCGAAAATCCATCTGATACAACTGGTCGCCGGAGAGTATCAATACGTGCTTGATCCAGTCCTCTTCGATGTGAACCAGATTTTTGCGGACCGCGTCGGCTGTACCCTGATACCAGTCGGTGCCCTCGTTGACCGTCTGCTGAGCGGCCAATAATTCAACGAATCCGCCGCTGAAATTATCAAACGCGTAGGTTTGACGCAGATGGCGATGCAAGCTTTCCGACAGAAACTGAGTCAGCACATAAGCGCGGTTCAGTCCGCTGTTGATACAGTTGCTGATCGGAATATCGATTAAGCGATACTTGGCAGCCAATGGCACAGCCGGTTTGGCGCGAATCTTCGTTAACGGGAACAGCCGCGTTCCTCGTCCGCCGCCCAGAATCAGGGCAATCGTGTTTGATAAATCCATTTCGTCTCTTTAACAGTGGTGCAACAAGGGGGCAGTTGCGATTTGCCGGCAAAGGGCCTATCGGTGCGGCGCACAAACTGTACCTGAATCCGGTGTCGGTCCCTTACCAATATTTTTCAAATCGAATGGTTCCTGGGCCAGGTGTGTCACTGTTGTCGGTAAAACCTGCCTCACGCAACAACGGCAACATTCCGGGAGTCGCCGGCGGCGGTGCCCCCGGTGCGACATAGCCGATCATGGCCGGGTTGCCGCACAGGAACACGTGCGTGTTTTCAGGTGACAACGGATCGTCGGCGGCGGTGGCCAATTGACCGGAGGTGAACAGCGCTTGCAGATACTGTTTGCCTACAAAGTCCGGATGCGATGGATCCAGATTTTCGGGATCACGAGTGGTGAAGGGTAGATAACGATAGTTGGAAAACCGTTTCATCAACGCTGCTTGCTCGACGGCATAGGCCAAATCCGACCGATGTCGTACGCTCGTGACGTTGACGATTTTACCCTCGTGATGATTGGCCAGAAGCGTTGCCGACATTGCATTGTGAGGTGCTTCGCCAGTTCCGGTTCCCAGCATCAAAACCGTATCCTTGGGCCGGACATTTGCTAAGACGTAGTGGCCCGTAATCTTCTTTTGCACTTCGATACGGTCACCGGCCGAGAGCGAGAACATCCGCGGTGTCAGGACGGGTGGCTGTTTGTCGGGTGCATCCGCCTCGCGGACCAGAGTGATGTAAAACTCCAAATAGTCCACCGAGTCGACGGGGGCAACGGATCCGTTAGAGCCGATCAGTGGGCACGAGATCGAGTAAGCACGGCGCGTCAGCTTACGGAGTTTTTTCTCCGGCACCTGTTCGCTCTGCGTTCCTGGCAGACGAGGTTCCCAATTTCCCAGACCCAGAGCCACATACTGGCCCGCTTGGAAAGGCGGAATCGGAGCGTCGGGGCGGATTCGGAATCGAGCCAGATCGGAATGCACATCAATCCGCTGAACAATCGTAGCGTTATAAAACTTCTTTCGCAGCTCGTTCGCTTCTTCAGCGTCCAGAGGAGCTGAGTCGATCGCGTCACTCAATGTGATTCTCCGCAGCAATGGCCACAAAATCCGATTCGCGCTAACGTTTCCAGCGTTTGCCGGCAAAACGTAACCCATTTTCCCGCAGGGGACGATCCGACAGGTTTTCGCGCGGGGCAGCTTCCAGGCGGCAGATTACCAGTCGGCAGGATCAGCGATTTCACAATATACTGGATTGGCTCGTAGGATTCTTCCCATCAACACTACTGTTGCTCCAAATGCTTTCCGGCAACCCAAAACACCATCGTCTAACGATTTTCTGCTCCGCCCTGCTGATCGCCGCTTGCGAGTCGCGATCGCCGGCGCCGGCGTCGGCCGAAACCTGGACGAACCTGCAAGGGACCGGTTCGATCGAAGCGGTGATGATTGGGCTGTGGGAAGATGGCGTGATTTTAAAGCTGCCCGATGGAACTCGGCGCACGGTTCCACTGAACAAGCTTCGGGGCGATAGCCGGATCCAGGCACAGAATCTGGCCAAGCAACTTGCCGCCAAGCGGGCACAGCGAATCAAAGAGCTGAAACAGCAAAGCGAAGCGGCCAATTCGGCTGCACCTGAAAAACTGCCGGTGCCCCCAGCGGCGCCCAAGTATTCCCCGCCTGAAAAAGATGCCAGCATCGGTGACTTCATCGACCAAGTCAATCAAGCACTTGCCGGCGGACACCTACGCGTGTTGTATGACTGCCGACCTCTCAGTTATCGCCAAAACATCGACCAAATCATCAAGCTCGCTGCCAACCATACCAGCCCGGCGACTTGGCGGGCCGTCGTCGGCGTGCCGCACCGGTTGGGTGAGTTGATCGTAACGCGGCAAAACTGGTTGTTGGGTAGTCCTCGGTTCGTGAATTTTTCGCCTGCCGATCGCGAGAAATCCAAGTGGACGCTGCTGGGGCTGGGAAACGTGCTGCATTACGGCTTAAGTTCCGACGCGATCCAGCTGGAAACTTTTCAGACCGGTGATTTTGATTCCTGGCTCGATTCGTGGGATAACCTCGTCGCGCCTTATGTTGCCGAGATGATTAAGAAATCAGGGATTGACCTGGGTGCGGAAACACGCGTCGTTTCCACCGCCGAGGGGACGGCGCTGATTTCAATCGGATCGGCTGATTCGGCGGTCGAAGTCACGATGGTATCGGTCGAAGGATTCTGGGTGCCGCAATCGACCGCTGAAACTTGGAACAGCGATGTGGAGCAAGCCAAAAAACGAATCGAAGAAGCACCACCGGGGACATTCGCCTCCAGCGAGGCGACGGTCGCTGGCATGATTGGCTTGATGCTGGAACCGCTGGCGGCGGCCGATTCGGCAGGGGAGTACCACCAAGCGCTCGACGCGATGCTGTCCCAGCCTGATTCGGCCGCCAAGTTTCAACAGGTTCTGGATTTCATATTGTCGCCAATCCAGGCGATCATGTCCTCGACCAGCAGTCCAGGCGGCACCGCAATCGATGCAGCCGCCGAAAATATCAAACTTGGTGGTGACGACGAACGTGCCGAAGAATAGTCGTCGTGTTGCCATTGTCGGTGGCGGGCTCTCGGGTCTGACAGCGGCCGTGAAGTTGCACCGAGCCGATCCGTCGCTTGATCTGACTTTGTACGAATCCGCTGATCGCGTTGGCGGTGTGATACATACCGAGCAGGTCGACGGTTTTACGATCGATCACGGCGCTGATATGTTCGCGACCGAACCGAGTGGTGTGATCGAATTGTGCCGCCAGATCGCGCTTGACGAACGTTTGATCGAGCCCGAGATTGCTGGCCGCGGAGCCAGGATTGTGTACCGTGGCCGCCTGGTTCCGGTGCCCGAGGGCTTCGTCGTCATGCGCGCGACAAGGTTGCTGCCGGTCCTCACGTCGCCACTGCTTTCGCTCTCGGGCAAACTGCGGTTCTTGGCCGAACGCTGGGTCAAACCGGGCGGCCAGGAAGATGAATCGATCGGCGATTTTGTACGGCGACGCATGGGCAAGCAAGTGTTGGACCGGATCGTCGCTCCGCTGGCGGCCGGTATCTACACCGGCGACGTCGATCGCCTCAGCATGCGGGCAACGATGGGTCCGATCGCAGAGTTGGAACGTCGCTACGGTTCGCTGGCCGCTGCCAATGCCGCACTCGAAAAGGGATCTGCGGAGAAAACAAGTGCCGGGGCCAGATACGAGCGGTTTCGCTCTTTTCCTTGTGGCATGATCGAATTGGTCAACGGACTGGCAGCCGCATTGCCAGCGGCCGCGATTCGATTGAACACGCCGGTGCAATCGATCCATCGCCAGGGTGGTCAATTTCGATTAACGATCGGATCGCCTGACGCCAGCGAATCGGTTCTGTGTGATCGTTTGATCGTCGCCACGCCGGCGTCGACGGCGGCGCGATTGATTCGCGATCTGGTTCCCGGCGCAGCGGTTGAGTTGGCCAAGATCGAGTCGACGTCGACCGCGATTGTGGTGCTTGGTGTTCGGCGATCCGATATTCGCAAGGACATTTCCACCTTTGGATTCGTGGTCCCGCCCGCGGAGCGACGAAGAATTCTAGCCGGCAGTTTTGCCAGCAATAAGTTTGCCGGCCGGGCACCGGATGGTCACGTTTTGATTCGCTGCTTTATCGGCGGAGCCTTGCAAAGTGAGTTGCTCGATCACAGCGACGAAGAATTAATCTCGATTGCCCGCGGTGAGTTGGCGGATCTGATTGGTTTGGTCGGCGCGCCGATCGTCAGCCGCGTGGTCCGCTGGGATCGGGCGATGCCACAGTATCACGTCGGTCATCTGGACCGCGTTGAAAAAATCCAAAGAGCAATCGCCGAGAGTCCGGGACTGTCGTTGATCAGCAACTCGCTGGGGGGTGTGGGCATCGCGGCAGTCGTACGGTCGGCTGATCGAATTGCGGCTGAAGTGATTGACGGTTTCAACCATTCACGCGACACGCCGGGTAGTCACGGAACCGATGCTGCTGCTTCCGCGTAGGCGGACCGATCGATCGGTCAGCGGAAAGCGAATTTTGTTCATCACATTGTGCATTGCGACCGCGTCACGAAATCGTTTGTTGGGTGACGGATCGATTGCTTTTCGAATCAAGTCCACGAAATCCTTGGACAACCCGCGACGCAATTTGTTGAATTCGGGCAGCGTCTCGAACGGGTACTCAGGAAGGTGGCCGGCGAGAACGCGGTAAATCACCAGGCCCAGCGAAAACACATCGCTGCGATAGCTCGGTTTCCCCATCGCTTGCTCCTGAGACATGTAGCCCAGCGTTCCTGAGGCCGAGACTTCATGGCCAGCACGTTCCAACCGGGCCAAACCAAAATCGGTCAGTTGCAGGGTTCGGTCGGTAAACAGCACGAAGTTCTCAGGCTTGATATCCCGGTGCAGTACTTTGTTTTGGTGCGCGTAGGCCACAGCGCTGATCATTTGCACGATCAAATCAATCGCCGTGGCACGAGCCATTCGCCGAGTGAGTCGATCGGCCAGCGTCTCCTGACCGAGTGGAAACACCATCACGAAATGCCCATCGATCAAACGCGCGTCTTTGAGCGGCAAAATATGGGGATGGTCCAACCGAGCCATGATCCGGACTTCCCGATGCATGTCTTCCAACGATTGGGAGTTGCCCAGAAATCGACGATCGGGAATCTTTAAGGCTACTTTTCGATGTTCGATCAAGTCGGCAGCGGAGTAGACCGTCGCGAATCCGCCCGCGCCTAGTCGTTTTTGAATTCGGTATTTGTCCAAGCGACTGCCGACGCGAAGCGGCGCTGGCTCGGCGGTTTCGCCACTGAAGATCTTGATCGAGGCGGGCATAGGCAACTCGTCGGCACAGGTTTGAATCAGGTCACCGCCTTAGATCGTCAAAAGCGCTCAAGAAAGCACAGTAATTTCTCGCCCTCCCTCAGGTCGACCCTTGATACGCGATAGCGCCAGACGTAACAGACGTCAAAGCTTAACGGAATCGCGTCGCCGGCGCTGGCGACGCGCCTGATCGGATTGATCAAGACCTGCATTGGGCTGGGCCTGGTTCCCGCCGCTAGGCTGGGCCGGGTTTCCGCCGCTAGGCTGGGCTCGGTTTCCGCCGCTAGGCTGGGCTCGGTTTCCGCCGCTAGGCTGGGCTCAGTGCCTGTCGCTGAAATGGTGCCTGCCGCTGAAATTGACCCACATTAGAATGCATCCATGCCGAATCAGATTTCGACGATCGAACTCAGCACGCCGCTGCAATCCTTGCCTGGAATGCGGATCTCGCAAGCACGTCGCTTGGCGCGATTGGGGCTGCGGACTGCCCAAGACGTACTGTTCTTGTTCCCCCGCGACTACGAATTCCCGGCACCTTCGGTAGCGATTGAACAATTGAAAGAGGGTCAGGAGGCATCCTTAGTCGGAACAATCACGGACGCCGAAATTGTCTCGCGCACGCCCGGCAAGTCCGTTTTTGGCGCGATCGTCGAAAACGAAACCGGCGCGGTCCGGATCCTGTTCTTCAATCAACCCTTTCGCGCTCAACAACTGACTTGTGGCCGCCGGGTGATGATTTCCGGTACCGCCAAGCTCAATGGCTTACGGATGGAGTTTGTTCATCCCCAACTAACGATGCTGGACGAACGAGAGGATTTGCCGCAGCCGCGAATCCTGCCTGTCTATCCGTTAACCGAAGGGGTGAAACAATCGGATTTGCGGCGGCTGGCCCGAGATGTCTCGAATCAGCTTGCCAGAGAATTGATCGAGGTGATGCCCGAGTCTTTGCGGCGCCGCAGCGGTGACTTGTTGCGCGATCGGAAATTCCCGATCGCGGGCGCTTTGTTGGAGATCCAAGCGGCGATTCGCTGGCTGCATCAACCCGCAGACGCCGATTCGCTGCAAGCCGCCAGGTTGCGGCTGGTATTCCAAGAATTACTGGTGATGCAGTTGGCATTGGCGATGCGTCGTCGCAAATTAACCACCGATTTGCTGGCCCCGCCGCTTGAATCTTCGGCACTGATCGACGCTCGAATTGTCAATCGATTTCCATTCGAGTTGACCGGCGATCAGCAACGGGCAATCGGCGAGGTTCGACAAGACATGGCGCGCCAGTTTCCCATGAATCGATTGCTGCAGGGTGATGTCGGCAGCGGCAAAACCGTGGTCGCTGTTTACGCAATGATGCTGGCGGTGGCAAAAGGCCACCAGGCCGTGCTGATGGCCCCGACCGAGATCCTGGCGCGACAGCATTTTCAGACTTTGACCGAGATGTTGACCGGCAGCCGAGTGCGAATCGGATTGTTGTGCGGATCGTTGACACCGAAACAGCGCCGCGAAGTTCGCCGGCAAGTCTCAGCCGGGGAGGTCGATTTGCTGGTCGGAACGCACGCAGTACTGAACAGTGGAAATCCGCAAACGAACCAGCAGCATCGGCTAGCGAACAAAAAGCATCCGGGTGCGAACAAAGAGATTGAGTTCCATCGACTGGGACTGTGCGTGATCGATGAACAGCACAAGTTTGGCGTTCAGCAGCGGCTGGCCTTGCGCGGTGGCGGCGTCGATCCGCATTACCTGGTGATGTCGGCAACCCCGATTCCGCGCTCGCTGGCAATGACGGTGTTTGGAGACGTTGACTTAAGCACGTTGCGAGAAAAACCAGCTGGACGTGGTGCGGTCAAAACTTACCTGGCTGATGACGGCTGGAAAGATCGTTGGTGGGGTTTCGTTGGCGCGCGACTTGACCAAGGGCGTCAAGCGTTCGTGGTCGCGCCGCGCGTCGCGGCGGAGGCAACCGATGGCGACGAGGATCGCGAAGACGTCGCGTCGGTCGAGCAGGTCTTCGAGAATTTGTGCAATGGCGCACTATCGAATTACCGCGTCGGCCTGCTGCACGGGCGAATGACTGGCGAAGTCAAACAAGCGACGATGAACGATTTTGCCAACGGCCGCTTGCAGGTGCTGGTCAGCACAACCGTCATCGAGGTTGGAATCAATGTTCCCAATGCCACGCTGATGACAATCTTGGGGGCTCAGCGATTTGGGCTGGCCCAACTGCATCAACTTCGCGGACGGGTGTCGCGAGGATCTCATACCGGCCACGTTTGTGTCTTTACCGACGGCGAGGGTTCGCCGGAGGAGAACGAACGACTGCGAATATTTGCGCAAACCGTCGATGGATTTGAGTTGGCCGAAGCCGATTTCCGAATGCGCGGCCCGGGTGACCTGTTGGGGCCCAGCCAGAGCGGTCTGCCGCCGCTGCGAATCGCCAACCTGGTTCGCGATCGCGAATTGCTGATCGCCGCCCGAGATTTGGCGCGGGAAATGATTGACGAGGATCCTGAGTTAGCGGCAGCAGGACTTCAAGAGTTACGCCGGCAGGTGCTGCGACGTTACGGCAAGGGGCTTGACTTGGGCGATACCGCGTAGATTGGCCAAGATCCGACCTACGAGTCCTGGGTTAGCTGTTTCAGCAGGTCTCGCTCGGGACGTTGCTTGTAGAACGGATCCAACGGGTAACAGCCGCTGACCAGGCCATTTCGCGGCGCGGTGGTGCAATCACTGAAGGTGCGGCAGATTCGGTTGCGGACCATTTTGTTGCCCGACAATACGTCGGCGGGCAAATCTGGATACGACAACACCATTCGCCCCAGCCCGATCGAATCCACCCAGCCGCCGCGGACCGCCGCTTGGGCGGTGTGCGGCAACCAATCTTGCAAGTAAGAATATCCCGATCCCACAAACACCAGGCCCGGATGACGTTTTTTTAAATCGGCCGTCGCCTGGATTTGTCGTGCCACGCCGACCAAGGGATCTTCGGGTGGTTGATAACCGTCGCTGGGCGGAAAGTAGGCCGGACGCTGGATGTGGGGATTGTAGTAGGGGCTGCCTGCTGTGCTGCAAACCAACTGGATGCCTAGTTCCTCCAGCAGCGTCATGAACTCCGATGGTTCATCCAAATTGATTCCCAGACCGGTACCGTCGCCTCCAAACATCAGCCGAGGATCAGCAATTGGATCAGCCTCGCCGACGTGATCAGGGCCACGCCGAAATGGAAAGAAGTCAAAGATGCTGACGCGCACGGCCAGCCCAAGATTCGGCGCGACGGCGCGGACCCCGGCGACGATCTGGCGCAGAAATCGGGTGCGGTTTTCAAAGCTGCCGCCAAAGCGACCCGACCGGTCAAAACCGCTTAGCAATTCGTGTCCCAGGTAACCGTGACAATGCTTGATGTCGACAAACGCGAATCCCGCCTTGTCGGCGGCCGCCGCCGCGTCAATGAAGTCGTCGATCAGTTGTTGCAATTCATCATCGGTCAGGATCGCCGAGTCATCTTGGATTCCAAATTTGGCATCCAGCGACGGATTGCGTTGGATCGTCCGCGGTTCCAGCCGATGTTGATCGTTCGGTCTGGCGAATCGTCCGGAATGGGTCAGTTGCAAGCCGACCAGCAAGTCGTCGACTCGACCGAATCGATCCGCATGCACGTCGACCAATTCAGTTCGCAGCGACTCCAAATCGGTGAGATTGGCATCATTGATCAATAGCTGGTTTGGGTTGCGCGCCCATCTTGGCGCACGGCGACGGCTTCACCGCCCCAGATCAATTTCGCGCCGCTGCCGCCAAAGTTACGCCAGCGGCGGCGGGTCAGATCAGTCGGTTTTCCCTCGCGGGTTCCATCCCAACCTTCCATCGGCAGAATACAAAATCGATTGCCGATGGTCGCGCCAGCAAGCTTGATCGGCGCCGACAGCGGCGAATTCGGGCCGCTGGAGACCGACGAATCGACTGGCAGTTCGACTGCCAAAGATCGCAGATAGGCGACGAAATCGGCAGGCGATTTCAGGCTTGCTACACGTCGATACGCCATCAGGACGACTCCGCCAGCAAGCGGTCCAAGTCAGTCGCGATGGACTGCAGCACCGGTAGATCGGAAGCGGGGCGAGAGGGTGATCTTGGGTGCGTCAAGTCGGTTGCCAGTTTACCCCGCAGTTTCAAAAACATGGCGGCCGAATGTTTGTAGGCTGGGGTCGGGGCGCAAACGCGAAAGCGCCCAGGTACTGCAGCAAGTCGTTCAACTGATAGAACCTCGGATCGCCCGACTGCCACATCTGATCACGCCTGGCAAACGCGTCCGGAGCAAACGTGCTGAGCCCCAACAAGTAATCGCTGCCATACATCACCATGTCGATCGCCAAATCGTTGCCGGTAAATATTTTGAACTCGGGACGAATGCGATTGCGAAGTTGCAATCGCTGCCATTCCAAATCACGTCGTAGCGAAGAATGCTTGGCACCGATGATCGACGGAATCGACATCAGTCGACCGAACAGTTCCAGGGAATAAATCCTACCCAGTGGAGCAAATACCTTTGACAACTCAAAAAACAACAGCGACTGGCAACAAGCGGCCAGTGATTCGTAGGCGGCGACGATCGAATCATCAGCCTGGTTGATCAGCCCGTGCGATTGAAAAATGATCGGCGTTCCCGCATGGGCTAGGACTTGTTCGAGACCGGACCGATAAGCGTCCAGGTTCAAGGTCGCACCGTCGGAGTCGTCCACAAAGACGCCGGCGACAAACCGACGACCGTCCGCAATGCTCTCGGTACGCCGCAATACTTCGGCCCGCGTGGGCGGATCGATCAAGTTCGCATAGCCGGTGTCCATGTTGACCGCCGGAATCAATCCGACGTCAAAAGTCAGCTCAAGGTGCGAATCAAATCCTTGCCAGTCGACCCTGTCGCTGCTGGCCAATGGAAGCAGAATGGCCGAACAGCCGCTGATCTTGCGTTTCGGTCTCAGAAGTTCAAGAGGGTCGATGACGTCGGCCACTGGAAATAACTCGTTTTACAAATCCGATAGCCGGCGAATCAAATCCGATTCACTCGCGGCGGCCGATACGAACTCCAGTCGATTCGCTGCGCCGCTGGCTTGGTACACCCGGTCAACGATTTCCGATTCCAGATTTCCGAAAACGGTCAGTCGCGCCGGCGCGGTTAACGAGAGCAGTCCGTCGAGGTCCAGGTATTTGACCGATCCGGGAACAAACATTGGATCATCGCGGCGGTCCACCGATGCAAATCGAAACCCCCGCGCGTCGACGATCACGCTGGAGATCGCTCCGCTCGCCTGGCTGCTGGCAGCAGCCACCAGCGGCCCCGCTACTCGGCCCAAGCCAATCAGATGGATTTTCGGATGCCTGGTCTTCGCGTACTTGATCAGTGTCAATAAATCATGGGTTCGCAGCGCAAAGAGGGAATGGTTGTATCCGTACGTGTATCCGGAAAACTTTTGCCAAAAATTCGTATCGGCACTCGATCGGACCCGTTGCGAAGTCAGCGGTTGGCCGTCAGGCAAAAAGTCGCCTTGACCAAACAAATCGGCGGTCACAAGCGTGAATCCCTGTTGGACCAGTGATCGAGCCGGCCCGCTCAAATGGTCGTTTGTCAAGATCGCCGCCTTTCCCTTATCGGTGACCCAAATCACCGTACCCAGCGATTCGGCCGCGGGCTCGATTTGCAGCACAGGCAATTGCTCTTGCCGGTCAACATGATCGATGCGGCCGGACTGTAACCTGACGCGGTCAAGCGCTCGCTGCGCAAGTTCGCTGAAACGCACTTCGCCCACGTCGTCCAGTTTTCTGCCGATCATCGTTTCCCAAGCTCCGCCGACGATCTTGCGATATTGATCCAACTGATTGGGTGACGCGGGAATCGCTTGCTCAAGCTGACGCTGGCTGCCGGCGTTCATCTTGCCAAGTAATTGAATTTCGTGGCTCTCGCTGACCTGATCGCCGGACGGTTTAGAGTCTTGGCCGGTCCAGACCGTCGCTTCTTCGATCGACAGCGGTTGGTAGTCACGCTCGAGGATTGGCTGGTCCAAACCGAGACCAAAGTGGCGATTGAAGAACGAGTACATCGCCATTCGATTGACTTGGTTGTAGTTGTGTTTGTACTGCGTGTGAAACACAGCGGTCAACCGATCCGGATGATCAAGCATTCGATACAGACGTACCAAATCGGGGAAACCTTTGGACTGTAGCTCGACTGTCCAATCATCCGCGGCGGTCAGTCCGAGCGGTCGCGGAGCAATCGCGGCCGCGATATCGACGTTGCCTTGATCGATTCGCAAATAGGGCGCGTTTTCACATCCACATCCACCTTGCATGGCGGTCGAGACCATCACGCAAGGCATCGCGGCGGCCACGCGGTTGTCGATTGCCGCAACGATCATGGACTGAGTTCCACCGCCGCTGGCACCGGTCACGCCGATGCGAGTCGGATCAGTTTCCTCTAGCTCCAGCAAAAAATCGATGGCGCGAATTGAGTTCCATGTTTGCAGGCCCATCATGTTCTGCAGTCGCAAATCTGCTTGCACACTGGTGAACCCCCAATCGCTCGGTCGATCGGGTCGCTGCAGTCGAGACGATGCGTGCGGCAATTGAATCGAATCGGCGTATCCGGTCATGTCATAGACAAAGACGATGCAGCCCATTCGCGCGAATTGGACGGCGCGGGCTTGGATCGGATAACGCCCGCCGACCGCCGATGACTCCGCACCCGATTCGATCTCCTGCCGGACCACTTGATCGCCAGCGTCGTAGAATCGACCTGCTTTCCAGTGACCGTGCGGGGACAAAACCGCGGGCAGCGGTCCGTTTGCTGTTGATGGTCGATACAGACTGCCTGTGACGTAGTGACCGGGAAATGATTCAAAGAAGACGCGGTCAACGACGTAATCGTCACGCTCGACTCGACCGTGGACAACCGCATTCAGCGGAGCTTTCATCGGCAACGGCCAGAGACCTTGCGAGACCAGGATGCGACGTCGAATTTCAGACTGACGAAGTGTCCACTGCTGTGAGTTCTGGACCGGCTTGAACGGAAAGTAGCTGTTCAAGTCGCGCAGCTGGCCGAGTCGGCTGTCGGCCGGCGGACTCGGCTCGGCAGCGACACATTCAACGTAGCCAATGGCTGCGCAGCAACCCAAGACCAGCCACCAATGTTTTTGTCTCATTTGATTGCCACGATGTAACAGATCCAACTCGGATCGCTCGATGCGTCATCGCCGCGCTCCCACTGACTATGCTCGTCATCCTCTTCCTCCTCGTCCGTCGATTTCCCAGTAAACATGACTTTCGCGAAACCCGGCCTCACCTAGCATCTCGCGGACTTCCGGAATCGTCCAGAATCGCCAATCGTACTGACGAACGCATCCTTGCAGTTTGCTGCCATCGGGAAACTTGAAAGCTGATCGAAAAGCTGGCGTCGGCTGTGATCGGATTGAAGCAATGCTGTTTCCAATGGTACTTGAATCCCTTCTTGCCTTTCTTGATGGTTCGTTTGTCGACCAGATCTTCTTCGTAGCATTCGCCGCCACCCATCATGTCCATGACCATGATCCCCTGTTGGTTCAGGTTGGAGCGGGCGATTTTGAAAGTAGTCAACGACTTCCTCGCGGGTCTTGAAAATCCAAAACGAAAAATTTTGCGCGGCCAAGATATCGACCGGGGGACGATTCCGTTTTCGGACGTCTTGTTCGATCAGCCGTACACGTTGCTGCTGTGCCTTGCGTCAATTTGGCCAGGTTATGCTCGCGGCCCCAGTGCAAGGTCTCGCGGCATAGATCGACTCCGATCGCGGTCCGGCGTGGGATTGGATGCGACCCAATCGCAACAGACGGCAAAGGTGCCACAGAAATCTTCGCGCAGGGACAAGTGGTTTTCGTCGGTAAGCATCGCGAAACGCTTGTTCAAAGAATTCAACCTCGTGGTCGGGTGTTTGGACTGATTGTTGGTACAGATCGAACTTGTCGGCCCGTTGCGGCCAACGTCGGTTTGTTGCTTGGCGGCTGATCAGCTGATTTATCGTTTGTTGTTCTGCCATGTTGGGTTTGCATGCTGAAAGGGTGATTCATGGGGTGTCGTTCATGGTTCGGTGTGCACACTAGATCGGATTAAGCGGTCCATTCAACGCCCAAGCCGACCCGCTATTCCGTGGACAGGTTCGAGATTTCCTGAGCTAAGCTGGCAAACCCGCCCGGTCTTTGCGGATGTCCACACTTGCGGTTTGAATATTGATCCGACCGTGCCCGCGGACCGCTGAAGTTTGCTAAATTAAGGTTCGGTGCGGCAATCTATGTCGCATCTGCGTTCGGGGTGTTTTGCCCCAATGCCCCGAACGCTCTTTTGCTCTTTTTTGGAACTGCGCGATTTGACAGCGCGTGGTCTGCTTCGCTTCCCAGACTGAGTCTTTGCCTGCGCTCCCCAAATCGCTCGACTTCACGCCCAGTGCCGACGATGAACCTGCGAGATGTGACACGACGACAACTGTTTCGCGATTGCGGAATTGGTTTCGGCAAAGTCGCGCTCGGTTCGATGCTGGCGACCAGTGGCACAATTGCGAAGCTCGCGGCTGCTGCGTTTCCAGAGCGCGGCTATCATCACTCGCCGCGCGTCAAACGAGTGATTTATCTGTTCATGGCCGGCGCACCGAGCCAGTTGGATTTGTTTGACTACAAACCCAAGCTGGTGGAACTGGAAGGCAAAGTCAATTCCAGCTTCGGTGATTGCCGGACAACGATACGCTTTCATTCAGCCTGATGCGGCTGTGTTGTCACCACGTTTCCAGTTTCGCAAGCACGGTGACAGCGGCGCGGAGATCGCCGACGTGTTGCCTCACTTGTCAAAGATCGTCGATGACATCGCGATACTGCGAAGTGTACACACCAATCAGTTCAACCACGCGCCAGCACAAATCTTTTGTCAATACCGGTAGTCCGATCCCTGGCCGCCCGTCGATGGGTTCTTGGTTGAGCTACGGAATCGGCAGCGATGCAAATGACTTGCCCGATTTTGTCGTGCTCAAGAGCAGCGGTGGTCTGTCGGGTGGCGCGGCGATGTGGAGTGCCGGTTTCCTGCCTGGACAACATCAAGGCGTTCCGTTTCGCGCCAGCTGGCGATCCGATTCTGAATGTGGCCAATCCACCCGGAATCGATCGTGATACTCAGCGACAAACAATCGACCTGATCGGTAAGTTGAATCGGAGACGGCAGCGGCAAACAGGAGTCGAAGCGATCAGGACTCGAATCGAAGCTTATGAAATGGCCTACCGCATGCAATCGCGTGCACCGGAGTTGATGGATTTTTCCGGTGAGAATCAGGCGACCATGGACTTGTATGGCGTTGGCAAGGATGACCAAGGGTCGTTCGCCAAGAATTGTTTGCTGGCCCGCCGTTTGGCCGAACGGGGCGTCCGCTTCATCCAGATTTATCATTCGGGATGGGATCACCATAGCGACGTCGAAGGAGGTGTTCGCGGTCAATGTAAGGCGACTGATCAGGGAGCCGCGGCGCTGGTGCAAGATTTGAAGCAGCGCGGCATGTTGGACGAGACTTTAGTCGTCTGGGGTGGCGAGTTTGGCCGCACCCCGATGGTCGAGGCCAGCGAGGCGCTGGGTCGAAAAATGGGGCGTGATCATCATCCCCAAGCGTTTACAATGTGGATGGCCGGAGGCGGCATCGGTGCCGGACAAACGATTGGCCGGACCGACGAATTGGGATTTCATGTCGCCGAGGATCCGATTCACGTCCATGATATCCAAGCCACGATTCTGCATTTGTTGGGAATCGATCACGAGCGATTAACCTTTACCTACGCCGGTCGCCCCTTCCGTCTGACTGACGTGCATGGGCAGCTGATCGATAAACTGCTGTAACATGCCAACGATCAACCACAGTTCGAGCCGAGATCAGCTACCGTTGGTGGACCGATTTGGGCGTCGGCACACGAGCGTGCGGTTGAGCGTCACGGATCGTTGCAACATCCGTTGTTTCTATTGCATGCCGGAGAGTCGATGCCGAATTCGTCGCCCGTGAACAGCTACTTTCTTTCGAGGAAATCGAGCGGCTGGCTCGGCTGTTGGTCACGCGGGCGGGCGTCCGTGACATTCGCGTCACCGGGGGCGAGCCGTTGGTGCGACGCGAACTGTCAAAACTGATCGCCATGCTAGCCGCGATCGACGGACTCGATGATTTGTCGCTGACCACCAACGGGATGCTGTTGGCCGATCAGGCGGTCGCGCTTCGTGACGCCGGCTTGAAACGAGTGAACATCAGTCTGGACACGCTGGACGAAGCAACGTTTCGCAGAATCGCCAGACGCGATGGTCTGGCTCACACGATCGAGGGAATTGACGCGGCCATTCGGTGTGGATTCGAGTCGGTCAAATTGAACGCCTTGGCGATTCAGGGAATCACGGAAAACGAGGTGATCCGATTGATCGATTTCGCGCTGCAGCGTGAGGTCACCTTGCGATTCATCGAATTCATGCCGCTGGATACCGACCGCGTTTGGCAGCGAGATCGGGTGCTTTCCGGTGATCAGCTGCTCTCCATCATTCGCGACCACTTTGGTGATGTGACAGAACTTTCCAGACCTCACCCCTCACAACCGGCCGAAGATTTTGCGGTAGCGGGTGGTCGCGTTGGGATCATTCGCAGTGTGACAGCCCCGTTCTGTCAGGCGTGTAATCGGCTGCGAATCACTGCCGATGGCGCCGTTCGCAACTGTTTGTTCGCGCAGACCGAGACACCCCTGCGCGAGCTGATCCGGGGCGGGGCCGACGACGAACAACTGTTGGCGGCGATCGCACGGTGTGTCGATCAAAAAGCGGCTGCGCATGGAATTGATGACCAAGGGTTCCGACCGCCCGACCGTCCAATGTACGCGATCGGCGGTTAACTCAACTCGGTTTTCCAGCGGTTGATTTGCGATCTGACTTGGTCCGGCGCCGTCGACCCGTAGCTGACGAATGCCGCGACCGCGTTGCCAGTTCCCAAACAATCGAATACCGATCGATCGATCTCCGCGGCGTGACTTTGCATGACTTCCAGCGGCAGTTGTGCCAGTGGAACCGAGCGCCGCATTGCTTCAGCGACGATGGCGCCAACCACATGGTGGGCTCGGCGCTGTGGAACTCCGTTCTTGATCATCCACTCCATCAGCGTCGTCGCATCCAGATAGCCTTGCTCTAATCGGCCGGCGATTGATTCGCGTTGCAATTGGCTGCCCTGGACAATGGGAGCGGCCACTTCCAGCATCGCGATGATGGTGTCAAACGAATCAAACAACGGCGGCTTGTCCTCCTGCAGATCACGGTTGTAGGCCATCGGCAAATTCTTGACCAGCAACATCAGCGTTTGCAAGTTGCCCATCACGCGTGCCGATTTGCCGCGCGAGAGTTCCAGGGTGTCCGGATTCACTTTCTGAGGCATGATGCTGCTGCCGGTGCAAAATGCTTCTGGAATCTTGATGAAGTTGTACTCCATCGTGCTCCATAAAATCCATTCCTCGGCCCAGCCGCTCAAGTGCGAGGCGATTACCGATAACACAAACGCGCTTTCCAGCATGAAGTCGCGATCGCTGCTGGTATCAAGGCTGTTCGCCGTTACGCCGTCAAACTCCAGCAACTCGGCGGTCTGATCCCGATCAATCGGCAGTGTGGTTCCGGCAACGGCGGCCACACCCAGGCTTGACTGATTGACACGTCGCCGACAGTCGGCAATTCGTTGGCGATCGCGCGCGAATTTTTCGATGTAGGCCAACCAATAGTGCGGCGCCAGCACCGGTTGAGCGCGTTGCAAATGCGTATAGGCCGGCAAGATGACGTCAAAGTCAGCGTCACATCGGGAGAGAAAAGCTTGCTGCAAACGGCGCAGTAATCCGTCCACCTGGTCCAACGCATCGCGGACCCACATGCGAATATCGGTGCTGATTTGATCGTTTCGACTCCTAGCGGTATGCAGTTTGCGGCCCGCGTCGCCGATCCGGTCGATCAGCGCTTGTTCGATGTGCATGTGGATGTCTTCCAGCTCGACCCGCAAGGGCAGCTGTCCAGCCTCGATTTCCGCTTCGATTTCCCGCAAAGTGTCCCGGATCTGCGCAAACTCATCAGCGGTCAACAATCCCACCGCGGCGAGCATTTGGGCGTGGGCGATCGAACCGCGAATATCGTGCTGGTAGAGGCGGCGATCGAAGCTGATGCTCTCCGCAAATGCCTCCAGGCGTTTATCGGTATGGTCCTGAAAGACACCGCTGCGGGAGGGGCTTTTCACGTGGTTGACTGTCCCGAGGGAGGCTGGAAATCAATAATGCACACCTGGGGTGTAGCTCTGCTGGCTATTATCCTCAGTCAGCGGACAATGACGACCCCGCTATTGCGGGCCGGTCGCCGATTCGGTGCCGGGACGGGGCCTGAGCCCCTGCCGCTGGTGCCGATCGTTGCTTTGCCATTAGGCTGGCGTCCGACCACTAGAATTAGACTCACAAACTCGCACCGAGTCCCAACCGATGAACCAGATTCGATTCGTAATTACTTTCGCGACCTGCCTCTGTTGCACTCAGTTGGCGACGGCCGTTGACGCGTTGGTCAGAGCCGCCGGCGGGCAGCCGTATGGCGTGGCCAGCATCGAGATCCCGGTTCTCTCGCCCGTGATCGGTCAGGAATTGCCGCCGCTGCAGGCATTCGACGAAACCGGCCGAATACTGTTTCCGGTCTCCGATGCGGTTCGCATCGAGGCGCCACGCGCCTCCGAACGTCCGGTTCCCCGCGCCGGTCGAGGCCGATTGCTGGGGCGAGTCGGTGGTTTGATCCGCGAGCTGACCGGCAAGGACGAGCAACAATACCAAACCGTCGCCCGCAGGGTCTCGTTTCTGTTTCTCGGCGACAGCCCGATGCGGATTCAAGTGGCTGATCCCGGCGGCGTGCTAGGCAGCTACGACATCGATCCGGAACAAGATGCTGTGTTGCATGCCGAGACGTTGCGGATGTGGTGGTCGGCTTACACCGCCGGAGCCAAGGGCCAAATTGAGGTCGCCGACTACCCGGTCTGCGTAGAAAATTATCTCGTCGCGATGTTAGCCGGGCGATTGCAGCTGCCGCTTCCTGACTGGTACACCAACACGGCCAGCGAGGAAGACGAGTTGACCAGCACGCTGAAATTGATCGCCGGAACAAAAGCGACGGAGGAGGCAATTTTTCGTCTCGCCGCGGCCGGCTCCCGCGAAGCAGCGATTGCCACCGAGCCGCTGCCTGCGCCCCCAAACTGGGCACCGATGTTCGCTGGAGATGGACTTGGCGAAGTTCCCGTTGAACCGATGGCAACTCGAGTTCCTGCGGACTGTTTTTACATTCGCTACGGATCGTTTGCCAACTATTTGTGGTTTCGTGATCTGTCAAATGAATACGGTGGCGAAATTGGTCGCATGATCACGCTGAGCGGCGTGAAAGATGATTCGTTCTCGCGGATCGAATCGCAGTTGAACGTGAAGATGACCGTCTTATCACGAATGCTCGGCCCCACAGTGATTGACGATCAGGCGTTGATCGGTCGCGACGTATTTACCGGCGATGGTGCCTCAATCGGCGTATTGTTCAAAGCCAAGAATGCTTTTCTGTTACGCACTTCGCTGACGGGCGAACGTTCGAAACTGGCACAGGCAGACGACTCGGTGACGCTGGAGCGAGTGACGATCGGTGATCACCAGGCCAGTTTTCTCGGCAGTTCTGACAACCGCGTTCGATCGTTCATGGCCGAAGACGGCGACTACTTTTTGATCACCAATAGTCGAACGTTGGTCGAACGATTTTTTAAAGTCGGCGAATCGGGCGATTCACTCGCTGCGACGCCCGCGTTTCAACTGTCACGAACATTGATGCCGCTGGAACGCAATGACACTCTCTTTGCTTACTTCTCGCCGGCCATGCTGCGCGGATTGGTTTCGCCGGAATACTTGATCGAGCTGCGTCGGCGGTTGATTGCCAAATCCGAAATCGCGATGGTCCATCTGGCCAGGATGGCCGCGCAGCAGGAGGCCGCCACGGCAAATCAAGGGATCGACCAATTGATCGCCTCCGGTTACTTGCCGCGATCCTTCGGGTCGCGTGGCGATGGCAGCGGAGTGATTGAGGTCGGTGATCAAATGATGGACACATTGCGTGGCGCGCGGGGTACCTTCATGCCAATCGCCGACGTCAAGATCGACTCAGTCACAATCGAGGAATCGGCCTGGTACAGCAAGATCGCCGCCGAGTACAGCAATCGCTTTCCCACCATCGATCCGATCATGGTTGGCGTGCAGCGCGAAAGCGTCGCAGGTTCCGAGGGCTTGGACCGGATCAACATCCATGCTGAAATCGCACCCTGGGAGCCGGAAAAGTACGGATCGTTGGCCAAGCAACTCGGGCCGCCGACCAACGTTGCCATGCAATTTGCCCCCGACGATATCGTCGCCATGCAGGCCCATGTCGCATCGCCACAGCTTGGACCACCAACGCACCTGTTTGCCGCGATCAAAGATACGACGCCTCCCGACCCCGATGATTTCGACGGCATCTTGAATATCTATCGATCCTTACGGGGGCTGCCCGGCTATCTGGGAGCATGGCCGCAGCCGGGCGCGTTGGACCGCTTGCCGCTGGGCCTGGGCCAAGGCCGGCCGGTTGGACCGGGCATGAGCCGACTGATCGGCGGACTGTATCGATACACCGATGGTCAGTTCAGCATCCTGTCTTTTCAGCCCCAAGTGATCGATTCAAGTTTGCCATTCCTGGCGTCGACGGAGGTTCCCGATTCCGCCCAGATTCGCATTCGGATCGGCAATTTAAAAGGGAGTCAGATCGAGGGCTGGGTGAATGATCAATTGTACCAGCGGGCACGTGGGGCAAGTGTGGCAGGCGCTAATTTCCTGAGCTTACTGTCGCGACAATTAAGCGTCGAACCTGGCGATGCCTTGCGGTCGGCCGAGCAGGTGCTGGGCGCTTCGCTGCGCTGCACACTTGGCGGCCAGTATCAGTTCTCCGAACCGACGGGCCGCTGGGTCAGCAGCAGTTGGAACGGAGTCGCGCCGGGCGAGGCAGCGCCGCAAGACTACGTCGCCCCGGTGATGACTTGGTTCCGAGGCGCGACTGCCTCGTTGACTCAATATTCAGATCGAGTGGTCGCCGATGCTACGATCGACATTGCGCGGCAGAAGCCGATTGATTGATGCGGTCGGCGATCGCCCGGGCTACCTGCTGATCGGGTCCCAGGTACTGGCCGATCACGAATTGAATCGCCGGGAATGCTTTGGCGACTTCGTCGGTTTGATCGACAATCGCCTGGTACAGTCGGCCTGCAAACAACAGATGCGGATGCACCATGATCATCTCGAATCGACCGCTGGCTGCGACTCGTTGCAGCTGATCAGCGAATTTCGGCTCGGCCATCGCGTAAAAAGAGGTAAGGGTTTCCGCCACGCCCAGTCGGTGATCGATCAGTTCAGCCAATACACGCAGGTCAGCTTGTGCACAGGGATCACGGCTGCCGCGACCCACCATCACCAGTGCCGTGTTTGACAAACTCGCCATGCGCGTCGCCGAATCAGGTTGGTTCACCGAGCCCGACAGGACCTGCTGCACTCGTTGAACCACCAAATCGACAATTGCCTGGTGCCGTGACAGCGGCAGCGACTGGTCATAGGTGATCTCAGGCGTTGCTGCCGAGCATTGGTCGATCAGCTGGGGAATGTCCTGCTTGGCGTGGCCGGCCGCGAACAGCAGCAGCGGAGCCACATGGATGTGCCGGATTCCAAGCTCAGCCAAAGCTTGCCATGCTTGGGAGATCGTCGGTTGTTGAAATTCCAGCAGCGCGGCTTTGACCGGCATCGGATCGACCGCGAACGCGAGTCGATTTGAAAGCTCGAAAAACTGATCGGTGCCAATCGTATCGCGGGTGCCATGGCCAATCAGCAAGACACCGCGCGATTTAGCCGGCTGAGCCGTTGTGGTGGCTCCGGCCGTGGTCACTGCACCACGTCAGAATCATCAAATCCTTCTTTGCTCAATCTCGCGATCGCGTCGTTGACGTCAAAGCCAGGTTTGAAGGTGACGATCACCTGTCGATTGTCGATTGCTCCTTCTTCCTTCTGCGGTGCCAATTCGACCAGTTCGACACCCGCGGTGCTTTCCAAGGTTTCCTTGACTTTGGGGAAGCAAGCAAATTCGCAGTGCATCTCAGGCACGGCCAAGGTCAACATACCTGGCTCCGTTTTTACAGTCGAAGACGTCTCAACGAGCTCCAAGGTCTCCGCGGCCGCGGGAGCCGACGTTGTCTCAGATGCGCTCTGGCCGGGCATGGTAGCAATAGCGATGACGATGCCGACCGCGGCGATCGCGGCGATGGCGTAGGCAAATCCACGCATGGTGTTGAACCTCTTTTTGAAAAAAATGGAACGAGCTGATCGTGCGCTGCTGATCCCGAAAGCGGCTGGGATCCCGATCACACGACCTGCTCCGTATTCTAAGTGTTTTCTAGCGGCCGAGCGAGATCAACGGCTGAATTTGCTGGCAAACAGGCTGGACGCCGCGATTTTGCTGGAATATCGCGGCTCGAGCGTCGTTCTCTGGCGGTCGCACTGTTGGTCAGGCATTCAATTTTACATCGGCCGAATCGGCGATATTGACCCAGACATGAACATGGGGCGCACCGCGGTAGTGCCACACGAAGGAGGGACCTTCCAGCCGCCAGTTGTCCCACACGCCGTCGTTACCGATGTCTTGATCGGCAAAGAAGGAGAGGTGACAAGCATCCAGGCCACCTTGCTTCTGTAGACATTGCAGCATCTCGTTCTGATCGCTGGAGCGATACATCTCGGTCAGCGTACCAAGGATCTTTTGCAAGTGCTCCTTCTGATCGGATGACATGTCGGTCACAGGCAGTCCTGCGATCTCTCCTTTGACACCCTGGAAACCAACCGCCTGCTCGCGTGGTGTCTTGGCAAGGAGCGCGTCTTGTTGTTGGCGACCGCTTAGCATCTTGTACAGCCTGTTTGCTTCGACGGCTTGATGCCAGAACACGTTGTCAGGGTGCTCGGGACCTTCCTCGAACTCCGGTGCGTGGCCATAGAAGACGGGGCCACCTAGCGCCACGTGCTCGGCGGAGTCGCCGTCACAGCGGATCGTCATGTGACGCCCGGTCATTACCAACTCAAATTTTCCGTCCCCCGGCTTGCCAAAAATTGCGATTGATTGCTCGTTACCAAACCCGCCTGCATCATCTTCGAGCTGTCGGTCATACCGAGCGTGCCAATCGGGATGAATGATCGATTCAAAAACCTTTCGAATCAGATCGTGTTGCTCTGCGGAGTAAAAGTCGCTGTTGATTTCGTGTTTGGTGATATTCCAATTGTTGGCGACGAAGGTGCGCAGCAATCCTCTTTTGTCGTCGACGTGGTCCCAAGCAAAACAAATTTCCTGTTTTTGTTGATCCGACAGGGTCGCGTACAATTGACCAACCACCGTTTCGGCCGAGCTGGTTGGTGCGTCGGCACCAACAATCGGGCCCGCGGTGATCGCCGCGGCCGCCGCAGCGGTCGATTCCAAGAACGTACGTCGGCTGATCGGTCGTAAGATAGACATCGCGATGATTTCCTTGCAAAGAGGAGTTGTGAAGAAACAACGACTTGATTGTATATGTTTTTCTTGCGCCGCGTCGTGTCTGAGCGGCCCGGATGGGGCGGGTGCAAAGATTCGAAGCGATTGAACCAACTGAGCCGTCGCGATCGGTCGCCGAACCAGCCCGCCGCTGCGCCGAGACCGGATCGGCTGTCGCAGTAACCCGGGTATTGACGATTTCTGGCGTCTTGAATGGCTGGCGGTTTCGGCATAACTGATTCCGTGCTTTCCGTTATGCTGGCCAGCATTCACCACCAGTCCGATCGAACAATTCCGATGAAGTTCAGCTGTCCCCCGTGTGGCAAACAGTACCAGGCCGATGAATCGTTTGCCGGCCGCACGGCGAATTGTAATTCTTGCGGCGGCTCGTTTCGGGTTCCCGACACCACATCCAGTTCGTCGGCGGGCTGAAGAATGCGTTTTTTGGCGGGGAGGGCCTGTTTTTGGCCAGTCTTGTCGGTCCCGGGCCGTTGTGGCTGCAATCACTGCCATTTTGCCGTCTGGCGGGACGTGTCGCCAGCGCGATGCCGGGCATCCCAGGGAGCAGCAAAGGTGAAGGCTCGCTGCTGGGTGGGATCGGCGACATGCTGATGGGTGATCGCTGACGAGCGGCTGGCTGATTGGTCGCTGGCTGATTGGTCGCTGGCTGACTAGCCGCTGGGTGATTGTGCGGGTCAAAACAATTATACTCGGCGGCGTGGTGCATTCCCCCCGCTGCTTGCCGCGGGACGACAAACGTCTGACCGATCGATCGGATACCCAGCATGACCCCTGTCGAAGAACATCTGTTGGAAGCGGTTGCCGGGCGGGACGCCGATGAACTGAGATCGATGTTGTTGAAACGGAGTTTTGTCGTCATCAATATCGCCAGCGTTGACGATGACGACGAGGATGAAATCAGCACCCTTCGCGCCGAAGTGGGGGACTTTGAAGCGCTGGTCGTGTTCACCTCTGAGGCGAGAGCCAGCAGCTTTGTGGAGGAGATGGAGGAGCTGTTTGACGAGGACGACCAGGTGGAAGGGCTGTTTGTCGACGGCGACGCACTGCTGGATTTGCTTTCCGATGGATTGGGTCTGCTGTTGAATCCGGAAGACGAAAGCGCCGCTGTGATCGATCCGGAGTTGGCCAAACGGGTGGCTGATCGCTAGCGCTGGCCAGCGCGATCGCGGGCAGCTGGACGTTTCGTTGATTGAGCCACCTTAGAGCACTTTTAGATTTGATGTGGAAGGTAGGGCCGGTTCCCACCGGCATCATGGGCTGCCAGGCCGGTAGGAACCGGCCCTACATCATTATTGAAAACGCTCGTCTCTGAAAGCTGCATTGCTGTCAAGTGGCCGCCGTGGCGATCATGCTCAGCAGCAACCCCGGATCCGCAGTTAGCGCCGGGCGATTCGCTTGGCAATTGCTTCGCGCGACAGTGGCATGATTTCAGCAGCCCCTCCGGGGTTGTACAGCAGGTCGTCGCGACTCGGTTCGTTGTCGGTGTTGTCATACTTGACCAGGTACGCCCCAAGCTGCATGCCCGCTTCGCTGTACACGGGCGGCCAAAATTCCTCACTGCGAATCGACAGCGTTTTGGCCAGCAACCGCGTCGCGCGTCCCGAGAATCCACTGAGCACCATGTCCAGACGGCCAAGTGCTTCCCGGTACAGATAGAAAACCAGCGCTGTGTCCTTGCCGTCGCCCCCCGCAAAGGCCCAACTGCCGTCGTCTTTTTCGTAATAGAAGCCAGGTTCGGGAGCGGCTTCGTTTTTGCTCAGGCAGACACCCGCCGATGCGCCTCCCGGCTGCGGATCGCTGTCTCGGTATCGCAAGAAAAATGGACATGATCGGGCGGACACGTCGTCAACGTCATCTTCAGTGACAAACGGAGTGCAACCAAAAGCATCTGCAAACAACAGTTCGACGACAGGATTGCTTTTGACGCTACCGACACAGATCAATCCCCGATCACCCTGGGCCCCGACGAAGCCATCAAAGACTTCGAAGGCTCGTGCTTTGGCGTCTTCGATCGATACTTGTCCCGGACTCCAAACCAACGATTGTTGGATGCGATCCGGCATCGGCACCGAACGCGATCCTTCGTCATCATCGGTGGCGGTTGCGTGATGCTTGGCTGCTCCGCCCAACGTTGAAATGCCGTTCAGCAATTCGCCAAACAAGACCGCGTCACTGGCAACGACCGTCGCATTGTCGGGCGAATGGGCGTCCTTTTCTCGCACTCCCAGCACGATCTCGATTTCGCCCCGCCGCGCCAGCAGCTCCCAGAAATTTTCAGCGTTGACAGCGAACAAAGCTCCCGGTAACTGGTCCGCCGTCGCGTAACCGTTCTCGATCAAATAGTCGCACAATCGCGATAACGCGTCGAGCGGAATGTACTTGGCTTCGTTCTTGAGTAACGAAGCGACTTGATGCCGATCCAATCCGGTGTGTTCAACAATCGACTTGATTGTGCCCGGACGTTTTCGGCGGTCAGGCGTATGTCCGAGTAATTCGGCCAAACGAAAAGCGTATCTCATAAGCTGACGGCTATTTGGATAAAGAGGATAAATTTGCTGTGCGTGTTTAAGGTGACCAGAGGGCTCATCTTACTACGCTACGCGAGCCTGGGGAGTTAGCTGACGGGGAATTTCGACGCTCAGCGACATTCTATCCTAGGCACTTGGTCGGACATTCCAAGTTCACAGCTGGCCGACGCGTCTATACTATAGAGCAGTCGTTAGTTGTCAGCCTCCTGTCCGCCACTGATCCGACACCGATTCGTCATGTCGACCACGATACCTCCTCCCACTCAGTCGTCCGAGCCAGGTGCAGCCCCGGCTGTCTCCTCGGATATTGATCGCTTGATTGAACAGCGAATCGTTCAGGCCTGCAAAGCCTTGTGGTGGGCGGAGTTGACCCGTTCGGCATTGAAGTTGGTGATCGCGTCGATTGCAATCCTGCTGGCGTGGGTCGTGGTTGATCAGTGGATCTATTCGCCTGGTCCGCTCTTCCGATGGGTCATTTTCGTCACGTTGGCATTGGTCGGTCTGCGGTACTTGGCCACGCGCGTGCTGCCCTTGTTAGGCCGTACGATTCGACCTGAATATGCGGCCCGCTCGTTAGAACGAGACTTTCCCGAGCTGCGCCAGTCGCTAACCAGCTACGTGTCGCTACGCGGTGATCGCGTCGGATCGACGCTGCGGCACCGCGTTGTCCGATCGATCGGCGCTGCTTCCGCCGGCTATCTTCGCACTCACGACGAGCTTCCCAGCGAAGCAGCAGGCAGCTTTCGATGGTGGATTGGGACCGCCGTGGCACTGGCGTTGTTGATGGCCTATGCCGTCGTTTCACCGAAAAACTCCTTTCAATCCGCTGCGAGATTGGCCGCTCCTTTTGCCGCCATTGATCCCGCGATGCGAGTTTCGATCACCGAGGTTCAGCCGGGCGACAGCATCGCGGTCGCGGGACGAACCGTCGCTGTTTCGGCAAAGATCGATGGTCTGCGGGATGACGAACCGGCGTTGGTTCGCTGGCGGCGTTCGGATAGCACTGGACAGGTTGTGCTCGAATTTGACAATCAGACACGTCGCTACCATGCTCAGCTGCCGCTTGCCTATTCGGATGCCGGCGCGATTCCTTATACGATTGAAGCGGGCGACGACAGCGCTGGTCCTTTCGAATTGAACGTCCAGGACGTTCCTGTGGTCGCGATCGAGTCGGTTCATTACGACCCGCCGAAATACACCGGACAAGCTCCCTGGACGATCAGTGGCGGTGCCATCAACGCCATCGAAGGAACCCAGGTTACGATTTCGGCGGCAACCAATCGGCCGGTCGTCAAAGCCCGAATTGAATTCAATCCGCGCGTCCTGGGCGATTCGGTACAAGCGACGGCCGGTGATCCTGAAATGGCGATCGCCGATAACGGCACAGCACTCACGGTCTCCTTTCCACTGCGCGGTGCCCGCGGTCGATCCGCGGCGGTGGAATTGGAAAGCTATCGAATCAGTGTTTGGGACGCGACCGAGCAGCGAAACCCAGAACCGATCGTTTATCCGATTCGGGTGGCTACCGATCTGCCCCCGGAGTTGGCAATCACATTGCCGACCAAATCCCCCAAGGAACTGCCGATCGATTCACAGCAAGTGATCGAAATTCATGCCTCGGATCCTGATTTTGGATTGCGGCAGATCTCGCTCGAGATTCGTTCTGGCATCGATCTGATGCAACCTGTGTTGTGGAGCGACGATATCGGCGCCAAGGGTAACCGGATCGTCGAGTATCGCTTGCGCCCGAGTGAGCACGGATTCCGAGTCGGTGACACTGTCAACGTGATTGCCGTGGCGACAGACAATCGTGTCCTCGATCATGATCCCAGCGTAAAGCCAAACACGACCCGCACCGACGCGATCGAGTTCAAGATCGTTGCCAGCCAACCGCCACCACGTCAGGATGATCCAGAGGCCGATGGCGTTTCGGCGGCGGACGAACGTCCGGCGAGCGACCAAGGTGAACAGAATTCCGGTTCCGACAATGCCGAAGGACAGAAACAGCAAGCAGACGGAGGTGGTTCGGGGGGCGAAGGCCAGCCACAGTCATCCGAGTCGCCGGCAGAGGATGGCTCGTCGGCCGGGACCTCAGGTTCCGGAAAACAGCAAGCTCAACCAGGCGAATCCGCAGCGGAGGATTCGGGTGGCCAAAGCGAACCATCAGAAAGTGATCCAACTTCCGACGCTGGATCCAACGCCGGTTCGGATGCTGCGACCGATCCAAATCAATCAGGCCCGCAACGAGCTGACAACCGACAAGCTGACCAGCCCAGTGATCCCGCGCAGCAAGCCGCGCCGCAGCAGCCGGATAATTCGGAATCGGGAACCAGTGCTGAGGGCAAACCTGGCGGTGACCCGAATCAGCCACTTGACCAGAGCCAGTCCAGCGAATCCTCCGGAGGCCCGTCCGACAATCGCCCGCCTGGTTCCAATGGGGACCTCAACAGCCCGGGAGAAGGAGAAGCCGGTCAGAACAAGGACCAGCAGCGAAGCGGAGAACCAGGCCAAGCCCAGGAAGCCAGTGAAGCCCCACAACATGACGGAGAGGCGTTCGAAAAAATTCGCCAACACCTGGAGGAACAGCGCAAAACAAAACCTCAAGCCAGCGAGACTCCCGGCCAGCGGAACTCAGATCAGGGTTCACGGGATCAGGGTTCACGGGATCAGGGTTCGCAGTCGCCCGAGGCTGTCGATCAACCCGCGGCGCCCGACACATCGGATGCGTCCGAGTCAGCCGGCGAAAGTGGTCGTGAGGACCAGGGTCAGCAGGGGGCTGGCGGCCAACAGCAAGCCGGCGATCAGTCCGAGCAAGCCGGCGATCAGTCCGAGCAACCTGGCGATCAGCAAGGCGACACGGCAACTGGCCCACAAGGCGCGTCGTCAACCGATGGTTCAGAGGCCAACAGCGAGCCCGGCAAATCGAAGGGGGATCAAGGCCAGCAGACCGAAACTTCTGCAGGCAACCGAAACGGCCGGCCAATCCAAAGCGGAGCAAGGCGCTGACGGTCAGCAATCCAATCCATCTGATCGATCGTCCGACGCTGCGGCGAGCAATCCTGCCGGCCAAGGCCCGCCTGATCCAAATTCCGATACCCAATCCAACTCGGGCGAGCCCTCCTCATCCGAATCGGACAGCACCGCTGGAATCGGTGGGGAAGGCGAAAGCCAAGGTGGTGATGCGGGCGCGCCGTCGGCAGAGGCGGATGCGGAATTCGCCAAGCAGGCGACCGACATGGTCTTGGATTACCTGCAACAAACCAGAGACAAACCTGATCGCGAGTTGTTGGATAAATTGAACTGGACCGAAGACGACTTGAATCGATTCGCCGATCGTTGGCAGAAAGTTCGTCAGATCGCTGAGAACAATCCCGATCCCAAGGCTAGCCGCGAGATTACCGAAGCGCTCAAGAGTCTGGGGATGAGACCCAAAGCTGGCGATTCAACCAGCAACATTCGAGAATCGGCGGATTCGTTGCGATCGATCCGCGACTCCGGAAATCGCAAACCCCCGCCGGCGGCCTACCGCGACGCGTTCGATGCTTTTCGCCGCGCCGCCGGACGCAAGTAAGCTGCGCAAAAGGAAACAGAATGGCCCCGATCGCACGCTGCGCGGCTCGCCTGTGTCCAGGTCGACCTTCAGCTTCGGTGGATCTTGCCGCTGACGAAACGATTTCCGGCGACCACGAATCGCAACAGCGGCTCGGTCGCTCGGCTGATCCCGATTCTGGGTGTTGCCACGATTTGAAATTCGTTGTTCCAAGCGGTATTAGCAATGAAAATATCCCGATCACTTGTCAAATAGAGACCATCGCAGCGGCGGTCGATCTGTAACGCTTCGCACAACATGGCGGGGCCGCGGGTCAGCCGCCGCAGGTCATCGTAGGGGCGAACCGAGCGCATGGCGTCGATACCCCAGATCGGCTCGATCGCGCGGATCAGAGCCGCACTGCCGGTTCCCTTTGCCTCTGTCACGGCGTTCATGCAGTACTTGGCGTGGATCGGATAGACATACAGCGTGCCAGGCGGCCCAAACATTGACGAATTGCTGGGCGTGCGGCCGCGGATGGCATGACACGCCGGATCGTTTTCGGCCAGGTAAGCCTCCGTCTCCACGATCATTCCTCCGATCCACTGGCCGTTGACTCGCCGCAGCAGGGCCTTCCCCAATAGCTCGCGAGCGACGATGGTTGTGGGACGATCGTAAAATGATCGGGAAAGCCGGTCTCGAATGGTTGGTCTTTTCAAGTTTCGCTCGGCATGTGTCAGCAAACGTCAACAAACAGCTGGGATGCTCTCAGTGAATCGCCCTACCCGCACCCTCACCGCTCGCTGGATTTTTCCCATTTCCAGTCCTCCAATCCAAGGTGGCTGGGTGCGGATCGAGGGGGATCGAGTGCTGGAAGTCGGCAGCGCAGCGGTTCCTGCCGGGGCCGAGGATCTGGGTGACGCCGTGCTTCTGCCGCGGTTGGTCAACGCTCACACCCACTTGGAATTCTCCGACCTCCCCGAGCCGATCGGCGGGGCCGGCATCGCGCTGCATGATTGGATTGGCAAGCTGATTTTGGCTCGTCAGACCAGGTCGCCGGAGTCACAAAGGTTGGCGATCGAAGCTGGCACTAGGGAAGTGTTTGAATCGGGTGCGCGCTTGGTCGGCGATATCGCGACGCCTCCGAGCGATTGTACTGACGGTTTCCCAGGGCTGGAAATCATTTCGTTTGCCGAGGTGCTTGGGCTCGACCCGGCTCGGGCGGCCGAGCGGCTGGAGGCTGCGGTGACCTACAGCCAGACGTACCCCACGGCGGGCTTTAGTCCACATGCGCCCTACTCAACGACGCTAGCCACCGTCAGTCGCTGTCTCGATTATGCGCGCCGGTTTGATCGGCCGTTGGCAATGCACGTCGCCGAGTCACCCGCTGAACGTGAGTTGCTGGAGCTGGGTCAAGGCCCGTTTGCCGAATCGCTACGCCAGCTGGCTGTGTGGCGCGATGGGATCTTTCCTTGGGGCGACCAGCCATTGCTAACGTTGATCGATCTGCTCGCACAGGCACCTCGAGCACTGTTGGTGCATGGCAATTATCTTAGCGATGACGAAATCGCGCGGCTCAGCAAGCACCAAAATCTAACGGTCGTCTACTGTCCCCGCACCCACCATTTCTTTCGACACGATCGTCACCCCGTCGACCGAATGTTGGCTGCTGGAGTGCGTATGGCGTTGGGGACCGATTCTCGCGCCAGTAATCCCGACTTGAATCTGTGGAGCGAAGTACAGTATCTGTTGAATCAGCGCATCGATATCGCGCCCGTCGATGTGCTCAAGATGGCAACCATCGGTGGTGCCGACGCACTGGGCTATCAAGATATCGGCCGCATTGCAATTGGCTGCCGACCTGGTCTGGGGTATGTCGCGACGACGGCTACTACGGCCGAAGGCGTCTATGAAGAACTGGCAACGGGAATTTACCTCCCGATTCGCGGTGTTTGAAGGCAAGGTCAGACGCCATCGGCTTGCGAATCTGTGCTTTGCGCTTTGCGTTCGCTGACGTTGCCGTCCACTCGAGCTGTCAAGTCGAATTGCTTCCAGTTTGCATTCCATCGGGCGCGTAGATGGTTCGGCCACCGTCGACCAGCAGGCAGATGCCGGTGACAAAATCATTTTCACACAAGAACTGGACAGCGTGAGCGACATGCTCGGCTGTGCCAACGCGGCCGACCAAGGTGCTGCGGGCGATTCGATCGGCGTGTTCGGCCGAGACATCGTCGGCCAACATCACAGGTCCTGGTTGAATGCAGTTGACGCGGACGCTCTTGTTTCGCTGCGCCAATTCAACAGCCAGAGATCGAGTCATCACTTCGATTGCTCCTTTGCTGGGAAAGTAAGCGGCGTGATCCTGGTACGGCCGTACGGTTGCCCAATCACCAATGTTGATGATCGATCCGCCGGTCGATTGATTGGCCATCATCGCGCCGGCAGCGCGAGCGGCCAAAAATGAGGCGATGGTGTTGATCTCAAAATATTTCCGAATCTCGTCCGCCGTCACTTTCTCGAGCGGCGTGGGATGCCAAATCGCGGCGCTGTTGACCAAGATGTCGATGCGCCCAAACTGATCAAACGTCTGCTCGACCAATCGATCGGGAACTGATTGATCCAGCAGGGATCCGATAACCACAAGCGTTTCGACATTGAATTGTTCCCGTATCGAGGCGGCAGCTTGTTGGGCTTGTTGTTGACTTTGGTTCGCGTGCAAGGCGATCCGACAACCAAGTCGCGCTAAACGCTCCGCAATCGCTCGGCCGACCCGCGGGGCTCCGCTGCCGGTCACCAGGGCGACGGGCGATTCGGTTTGAAATACTTGCTGTACAGTGGTCATGTGCAATTGATTGATCGTTAAAGGAACTTACTCAACTCGCCGCCTCGCGCTGCCAAGGCATCGACCTTGGACATGGTTTGGCGATCTTCGATTAGGGGCGGTGCGTGATGCGGCTTGATTCTGGCGTCGATCACCAGCGCACCTCGGCATCCCCAATGTTTATCTATGCTACTTGCATCGATGCCATCGATGTCTGTCGCCGGATTGCTGCGTGTGAACGTGACCCAAACCCAGTTCCGCAACGACTGGGATGCGAATTCGCTATCGTCCACCAAGGTTACCAAAGGAAACTGATTCAGCGGTGAGTTGGTCGGCAGGAAATTGATGAACCGCGTCAGGCTGGTCGGATCGAACTTGGGCGACTGGATTGCCAGCACGCCAGGCATCACCAAACGCGGCAATTTGAAACCGTCAGGCAACGACAGATCGGCGGGAATTTGGGTTGGCAGTTCGCGAACCATGGGTCCGGTCGCCGCGATTACCAATTTTGATCCTTGATTCAATCCCTGGCCGCTGTAGTCGAGCGTATCGATCGTTGTTCGCGTTTGAAAATGGAGATCGCGTCGCCAATCGACGCGGGTCAACATGTGAGTTAAGAACGATCCAATGTTTTGGATGTCAAGTGATTGGCGGGGGTTATCGGTGATCCACAGATACTTGGCAAGCGATAATTGACCATTGCCAAGAATCGCGTTGGCTTGAGTCAACAGTTCTTGCGGCTCGGTACGATCCAAATAGGGCATGTATCGCTCGCTGCCGATCGCCAACAGCAGCGGATGGACTCCGGCGGCATCGACGGCATGCACTGCCTTCACACCCGGGATGACGGTGGGGATGATGGGATCGGTCAGCTCGTGAATCAATTGCCCGAATGTGGTGTCTTCCTGAGGCGGTCTGCCGACAACCGTGAACGGCCAGATTGCATCGTTCCGATGCCAAACATACTGGACCTTCATGACTGGAAACGGATGTTGCAAACTGTAATAGCCAAGATGATCGCCAAACGGTCCTTCCGGTTTGCTGCGACTGGGATCAATGGTGCCCACGATTGCAAAATCGGCGTCGGCGTACAGCGGCGCGTGATCGCCGCGAATCATTCGAATCCGTCGGCCTGAAAGAGCGCCGGCGAAGGTGAGTTCCGGCAAACCTTCCGGCAACGGCATCACCGCCGACAGTGACATCGCGGGAGATCCGCCAACCGTGATCGCCACCCGCAAGGGTATTGATCGATCGAGCGCGGCGCGATGGTGGACCCCGATGCCGCGGTGAATCTGGTAGTGCAAACCAACTTCGCCATTCGGATCATATTCATTTCCGGACAGCTGGATGCGATACATCCCCAAGTTGATTCGCATCAAGTTGCCCGGATCGCTGGGATCTTCGCTAAGTACTTGTGGCAGTGTCACGAAGGCGCCGCCGTCGTCGGGCCAGCATTTGATCATGGGTAACTCGGACAGGCCTGCCGAGTTGGTTTGGACCGGACCATGGCGGATAAATCGCGGCAGCATTCGCAGCGCGGTCAGCGGCACGCCAGCGTAACGAAGCGGTCGCCTAGGCAGCGCCGATGGATCGATTTTGACCTCGATCAGTCGGCGTACCGAATCCAAGGTGTCTCGAAACAGATAACGAGCCTGTTCCAGTGATCCGAACAGATTCGATGCGGCAGGAAATCGACAGCCGCGAACATTGTTAAACAGAATCGCTGGCCCACCCGATGCATACACGCGACGCTGGATCTCGGCCATTTCCAAGTTGGGATCGACCTCCGTGTCAACCTGGATCAATCGGCCTGCGCTGCGAAGGTCTTCGACGACTTCTCGGGTACTGCGATGCTTCATGGGCAAATTAATTGGGTTGCGAACGACTACTGCCGGCTAGGATAACCGTACTTCTAGCGCTAGACTAACGGTTCAAAGCGTGTTCGCAACGAAAGCGGAAAACAAAACTGGCCGCCTGCGAAGTCAGCAGGTCCGATCCCGCTGCCCTGCGGGAGTCTTGGCCTAGCCCACCAAGGAAAGCTCATGTTGGAAAGTCAACCTCTGCCCGCGCCGAAACTAGACATCGTCACCGATCCTGATCAACTTGAGGCCGATGTGTTGGTGGTCGGCTTGCCGGCCGCTGGCAGTCTGCCGCAAACCTTGCGGCGAATCGATCAGGCGACTGAGGGTTGGATTTCGCGGCTGGTCGAGCTGCAAGAGATTCGGGGCGAACAGGGCGAACTGAGCCTGATCGCGTCCCCTTTGGCGTCTGGCCCGAGAATGATTCTGATCGTTGGAGTTGGAGACCAGCGGGCGTCTCGATCCGCCGCCTTTGATGCAGCCTCAACCGCGATTCGAAAGCTGATCGATCGCCGCCGCCAGCGAGTCGTCATTGCGTTGGCCGATTGTTTTGAGGATTCCAGTCACGACGCCGTTGTCGCGGGCGCGATCTTCGGCTGCGAAGGACAAGCGATCTATCAATCCGATCCGAAATCTTTTCCGCCCGGCCAGCTGCTGTTCAGCGGTGTCTCGGCCAGTGACCTAAATCGCGGTCAGGCGATCGGCGAATCGATCAATCACGCCAGGCGATTAGTCAACGAACCACCGGCGGTGATCTATCCGGAAAGTTTCGCCCGCCGGGCCAGCGAGCTGGCCAACGAGGTCGGCCTTGCGGTCGAAGTTTGGGATCAGCAGAAGCTGCTTGCCGAGGGTTGCCGCGCGATGTTGGCGGTGGGAGCTGGCTCTTGCCAACCACCGCGGTTGGTGATTCTGAGACACCAGGGCGGCGGATCGGAACCGCCGATCGCGTTGGTTGGCAAGGGAGTCACCTTTGACAGTGGGGGACTGTCGTTAAAAACCAGCGAGGGCATGGCCGCCATGAAATGCGATATGGCCGGCGCGGCGACGGTGGTTGCCGTCATGCTTGCGGTTGCCAGATTGGGTGTCAAGAAAAACGTGATCGGTTTTTGTGGGCTCGTCGAAAATATGGTCAGCGGAGCCAGCTACAAACTGGGCGACGTGATCGAAACCCGCAGTGGAAAAACGATCGAGATCTTGAACACCGACGCCGAAGGTCGCGTGGTGCTGGCCGATACGCTGGACGTGGCCATTGAGTGTCAGCCCTCTGCGATGGTCGACTTGGCAACTCTGACCGGCGCCTGCATGGTCGCGTTGGGCAACGAAGTAGCTGGTTTGATGACCAATCATCAACCGACATGCGATGCGGTGGCGCAGGCCGCGGAAGCGGAGGGCGAACCGGTTTGGCAGCTACCGATGTTTGGATTGTACGACGAGAAAGTCAAAAGCAAGGTCGCCGATATTAAGAATGTCGGCGAAGCCCGTTGGGGTGGCGCAATTACGGCAGCCAAATTTCTGGAGAATTTTGTCGGCGATGTCCCTTGGGTGCATATCGACATCGCCGGTCCAGCTTTTACTGACAGTCCCAAGCCGGCACGTGATGCGGGCGCCACCGGAGTGATGGTTCGATCGCTGCTGCGTTGGATCGAGTCGCAGTAAGCAGCTGCGGAGTCAATTGGGCCGCCAGGCGGAAGCGGACTGCAGTGTTGCGAAGCGATGCCGATTTTGAGCGTCCTTGAAAGGCGGCTTAGCCGAATTAAGCTTTGGCGCCGGGCCAGAACTTTTTCCATTTGCTTTCGCTCGCCGATTCTGTTGCCTCGCCCTTTTCAAGGGGCGCGACTTGGTCGCCACTGAGACGTTCGGCAAGATCCCGCAGCGCCTGCGTAATCGCCGCCTTGGGAGCTTGTGAAATGAGCGGCACTCCATTGTTGCGAACTTCGACCATCGTGCGATAGTCGTTGGGCAGCAGCGCAAAGACCTCTCGCCCCAGGGTTTCCTTGGCCTTCTTCAAACTGATCTGACCCGAATCGAGGCCGGCGCGATTGACCACGATTTCGACTTTGTCCGACAGGCCCTCGACCTCCTCGAAACTCATGATCAAACGGACCACGTTTCGCAGGCAAGGCAGGTCGAGCTGCGTGACCAGCAAGACTCTTGATGCGTTATCGATCGCCGCCATGTCGGTTGCGGTGTAGGCTTTGGACAGATCGATGATCAGGTGTGTGAAGGATGCTTTCAGCAACCCGAGTACCTTGCGGATGCTGTCTTCGGTGATGCTCAGAGTATCGCGTAGTTCGACAGGCCGCGGCAACAAGTACAATCCACTGCTGTGCTTGGTCAATGACCGTTTAAGCAACTGGATGTCGAGTCGCGAGACGTTGTGCACGACATCCGCCAACGTGTAATCGGGAATCGAGTCCAAGAAGACATCGGCATCGCCCAGTGCCAGGTCAAGGTCAACCAAGGCGACGCTGTTGTGCGGATTTTCGGCAAAAACACAGCCCAGATTCACCGCCGTACTGGTGGTTCCGACGCCGCCGGTCGCGCCCGCAACAGCGATCACTTCGCACGTCCGCCCCCCACTTTCAGCCGAACCAAACTTCTGTTTGCTGACCCGACGGAGTGCATCGGAAAGGTCATCTCCCGACATCGGCAGCGTCAAAAATTCTCGAGCCCCCGCGCGAATCGCTTGCAGAATCAGATGACCATCGGTGCTTTCGCTGGCGGCCAGAATCGCGGTCTCGGGCGCCTCTTTAGCCAGACGCTCAATCAAGTTCACCGCTTGTTCGGTATCGGAATCCAATGATACGATTCCGACGTCCGGTGCGGTCTGTTCGATCACATCGGGATAGAATTCATAACGGGAACAATCGGCTTCCAGCCAGATCGTATCCATACCCAGCAGCATGGCCTTGAGGGCCTCGCGAGATCCGTCGTTCGGATCGACGAGTGCGATTCTAAGTACGTTGCTCATTACAAATCACGTTCTGTCGATATGATGGTGGAAACTTTGCCTGAGGATCACGAAACAACGTCTTGCGGTTACTCAGTGGGAGCCGAGATCGAGATGCCTTCACCGACGATCACGCCTTGCTGGGTCGGTACGACTGCATGGGGCGGAATCCCCGGGACTTCGATGATTTCACCGACAATCGGTCGTTGGTTGACAGGACCACCAATTGTGTTGCCGGTGCTGTAACCGTCCACGCAATCGCCGCAATCACCGTCCTGGCCGAGCAGATTGGGGACTTCGATATGTCCCTTGAAGTACAGCTCTTTGTCGTTGGGTGACATGGAATTCAAGCCCGGGCCTCCTGGCGGAACCTGATGCGGATCCATCGCCTCAACCAATTCCGGTGTGACGGTAATCAGCAATTCAATGTCATTCTTCTCCTCGCGGACGCGACGGAACATGACTCCGAGATAGGGCAGTTCTCCGAAGAATGGCGTTGCTCGCGTGACCGCCTCGGTGCGACTTTGCAACAGCCCAGCGATCGCAAATGTTTGACCGGCTTGCAATTCGACGGCCGTTTCGACGTACCGATTCGTAAATGCAGTCACGTTGATCCCGTCCGAACTGATCCCGCGAACCGGATCTGGCTCGCTGACCTCGGGTCGAACTTCCAAGCGGATTCGACCCGGGCCGGTAATGAACGGCAAAAAATCAACCGAGGTACCATATTCCTCGTACTGAATTGAGACAGCTCCATTGCCGGACGGCACGATGTAGGGAACTTTGCCCCCGACATTGAAGCGAGCGGGACGCCCATGCGTGGCGACCACCGTCGGTTCGGCCAGCGATTTGATCAGTTGTTGTTGTCGTAAAGCGGCGATCAGGGCGACGAAGTTGGTGCCGTTGATTCCAATCCGGTTGGTTCCCGAGAGTGCGCCTTCGGAGGTACCTTGCAGGAAGCCTTCGAAATCCGCTTCGTTGACCGATCGAATCAAGTTTCCAGGAGCGCTGAACGAAGAAGCTGTCTTCGTTGGCTGTCCCCCAGTCGACTCCCAATTCCCGCAATTTCGTCCGCGAAACTTCCATGATTCGAGTGTGCAACAACACTTGCTGCACGCCGACGACTTGGATGTTGTTGACCACAGTCGGATAGTACTGTTCGACGATCGCCACGGCACGATCCACATCATCAACGCTGGTCACGGTCCCCGATACGATGCAGGCATCGTTGATCGGCATGACTTTCAACGAGGCCAATGGCAATTGCGCGCTGAGGATGCCTTCGACTTCCCGAGCGTCGCCGATGACGGTCACATCCACGGTATACAATTTGTCGTTGGTGTCCCACAGATTCAACTGCGTGGTGCCGGGAGTCTTGGCGAAGATCTGAATCTGGTTTTGTGAAACCGGGGTTGCGCCAACGATTTCTTCGTTGTGGACTTGAAATCTTGGGATTCGATCTTCCAAGGTCAGAATACGGCTGCTCTTGACCAACATCTCGAGACGTTCGACCGTCTGCGAGATATTGTGATTGACCGTTGAGTCACTGGAAGTCAAGACGGAGTCGGGCCAGACTGTGCTTTCGCACTTGACGAGCCAATCACCATTCCAGCGGTGGCGATCATAAGTCCGGCGGCAATCCTTGCCGTCAATCGGGTCAATTCCATTGCAATGCTTCCTTGCAGGACCAATTTCGAATCCATCCGAAAATTCTGTGTCGATCGAGGCAGGTCTGCTGTTGATCGAGAAAGTAGGTCAATGACGGGTAACGGTTGACAAAACGATACAGAGTGCTCAAACGTGATGGGCACCAAAAATGTCGCGGTTGGTGGTTGATTCTTTAAGTAGTCGGGTCCGCTATCGACCGGCGGCTGATAGAAGGGGCTGTCTTTGCCGTTCAAATGACTGTGGTCCCCTTCCTGGCCGTCGGCGTTGACTTCATAGTCGCGTTCTTCGCCGAGTTCTTCCGGCGAGTTGGTTTCGCCACCAACTTCGCCCAGCAGTCGAGGCAGTTCGCCGGGAACGATCAAATACTTCAGCATTTTGCCTTCGACCATTTTGAACATCACAAAGCCCTCTTCTTTTTGTCGCTCTTTCACGACAGGCTCTTTGGCTTTGGAATCCGAAATCAGTTTGGTGTCGCTCTGCTCCTGGCGCTTGCGCTGTTGTTCAAGCCAGGCCAGGAATTCGCGACCAGCTTCATTTGACCCGTCCGCGGCGCTGTAATCGGAGTCACTGCCGAGACTAAGTCGGATCTTGCCGAGTTCATTGGCCCAAGTCCATGCTTCCATGTCATTTTTGTGAATCATCAACTCAATGCTGCGTACGGTCTTGGGGCGGTCTTCGCCAGCGCGTCGTTCGGTGTCGCCATCAAGCGAGTAAACGCGAACACCCATCAAAACCTGCTTGACGATGTTCCGCGGGATCAAGTCACTCTTGGTGAAATAGGCGGTCACATCCACGCGATCGCCAGGTTGAATCACTCGTGCGATGTTGATGCCGGCTGCCGAGAGACCCACCGTTTGGAAGCCTTTCGGTACGGCCTCCCAGTTCTCGTCCATCAATTTGACGGGCACGATTGGTTCGCCGGCGTAAACACGTTGCTTGGCGTATTTGTCTTCCAGATTCTTCAGATCGCCGGAGGCTCCTTCGGGCACCTTGTCAGTCGGCCACTGCTCCAGGCGAATTCGTTCCGGTGTGATCGCGTCACCGACGTTCAGATCGACCGCGGCAACAAAGATCTCGGCCGTGCTGCCTTGACCGGCACCGGCCTGAGCATTCAGCCACTGGCTGGCAAAGACGGCAGCGATTGATCCGCAGATACAGGCCACTAACAGGTAAAGTGATTTGCTTCGCATGGCTAATTCGTCGCCTGGCTGAACGATGGTGATGAGTGGTTGACGACGGTGGGCCGCCTCTGCGCACCCGGTCGACTCAAGATGTCTTTTCGGTGCAGCAGATTGGATTGCTGCAACCCTCATGATCGGGCAGTTAAGACCGCTGCGATCGCGCAAGCTCAGCGGTATTTCACTCGGTTGTGCAATCGTTACGTCTTATCAGACCTGAATCGAACTTTGGGTTCCGGGTTCGGATCTCGATCAGACCAGCATTCCGGCGAACCCGAAGTAGGCGATCGAGCCGATTGCCATCGGAATTCCGTAAGGCAGCAAATACATGTTCGGCTTGCGTTCTCGGGCAATCGCAGCCAATTCGCTGGGCTTGCGAATGGTTTTCCACTCGTGAATGATCTGGTGCGCCATGGCGTAGTGTTTTTCCCAGCGACCGCTGCGCCAAATCATCCATAGCGCCATGATGCCGCCGACGATGCAGGTTGCCGCGAATGCTTTCAAAGTGATGATCGCACCCAGCCAGGCGCCGACACCAGCGAGCAGTTTCACGTCGCCGGCTCCCATGCCGCCCATATTGCGAAGCACCAACAGCAGCATCATGCCGACGAAAGTTCCCCATAGGCTCCAGAGAAATCCGTGGATCCCCGATTCGATCGTCCAGTGCATCCAGCCGCAGACGATGAACGGGAAGGTCAGCCAATTAGGTACCTTCAAAATCTTGCCATCAATCACTGCCGCAATGATCAGCACGACGGTGACGAACCATACGGTCCAGTTTTCAGCAATCGAGTTTAACAGCGTGGCCATGTGTCTTTTCCCCGTGTGTTTGTATTTGTTCGTTGATGTGCGGTTCTGGTCTGGCTGGATTAGCGAGGTCCGATCATCCAGCTGAACATCGCAAACAGCAGCGTTGCGAGGCAGCAAGAGACCTGCCAGGCATAGGCAGCGGCGTCGACAGGTAGGAGTGGATAATTCATCAGCTTGCTCTCCCGCGGCGTTGGCGGGCGTCGGACGCCTTAGCGTCGGTGGTTGTGTTGCTTGTCGCGCGATTGCAGACAGCAAAAATCCCGGCGCGACGGTGCGGACCTGTTAGCAGGCCCGCACCGAACAGCGTCGAGAATAGGTTGATGCCGCCCAACTAGAGCGGCGATCAATTAGTTGGAGATTGCAGTTCCAACTTCTTCGAACTTGCCTTTGGCAGCAGCTACCGACGCCACCAACAGCGGTCAAACAAGCAACTGCGATCAGTGCCAGCATGACGGCATACTCGACAGCGGTTGGGCCGTCTTCTTCTTTCAATGAAGTTAACAATGCTTTCTTTGATATTCTTCATGTCTCTCTACTCGCGAGTGAGGTGCGTGAAAACACGCGACAACGAAAAGGCCGGTTCAAAATGAACCGAACCAGTAAAATTCGCAGCCTCGTCTTCGACTTTCGTCAGACGCACCTTGGCTCCTCTGCTCGCTCGAAAGCGATCCGAGTTTCCCTGGCAGCTCGGCGATCCTGAAGCTACTGCCAACGCACGAATGTGCATCAGCATCACTCACGGATCCGTGGCTTTGCGTCCCGTCTTCTCAGACGGTTTGCCTTTGTCTTGGAAGCAAGGCTGACCGACCAGGCTCTCATCGCGTAAGCGATTTGATCCAAGCCGGCAGCGGATCGAACACCGACCCGCCCACTTCTACTGAAACCTATGTCAGATTTCTCGTTAGTCAAAAAACTCGGGTCAAGGAATCTCTGCCAACTGTGTTGCTTGACCGCTTGATCGGGTTGTAGTGATTGAGCCGCGGATATGCCCCAGGGAGCCAGGATCCAGCGCACAAGCTGCCGTTGATTTTCGGCAACATGCGTTGCTGTGACGTAGATTCGATCGGTGTGGTAGCTCCGCTTGCCAGATCATTCCGAACAACTTTGCCCGCATCAATCATTGACTCGTACGCCATCGACTGCGCTGGCTGACCGACAGGAATTCATCACGTGTTTCATTCATCCGCATTCAGAATATTGCTAGTGCAATCGGAAAAGGTGCTCGCCGAGCTGACCCAATTTCGCCTGGAGTTGTTGGGTTACCAGATTCAACTGGTCGGCACCGTCGGCGAGGCATCCATGGTCATCCAGCAGTCACCGCCGAACCTGGTCATCGTTGATACCAAACTGACCGACGGAGACGGGATCGAATGGATCGCCCAGATCCGCAGCGCTCATTCGGCGGATCAACTGCCGGTGATCGTCTTCTCGCTCGATCCGAGTCTGGAAACGGTTGAACGAGCGTTTCATGCCGGAGCAAACGATTACTTGATCACTCCGTTCGACCCCACGGTAATGGAAGACAAGATCGAGGCGATCCTGGCAACGCGATCAACAGTCGCTGGAAACTGAGAACGACCACAAAAAGGACAAAACCATGCGACGTCTCGGAGATATTCTGATTGAAGAAGGCGTGCTGACTGCGGATGAATTGGAATCGGCGTTCTGCAGCAAGCCCCGCGACATCATGTTGGGCGATTGGCTGGTGCAAAAGCAACTGCTGTCAACCGCCGAGCTGGGGCATGCGCTGGCGGTTCAGTTCGAAGTGCCCTATGTCGACATCGACCCCGCCAACGTCAACCCGCAGATTGCCCGGCTGTTGCCGGAGGATTTCGCCCATTTTCACGAAGCCTGCGCGATCGACATTGCCGATAACAACATGACCTTGGCGATGGTCGCGCCCGACGACATCGAAACGATCGCCGAAGCCGAATTGATGACCGGCTATCACATCTGTCCCGCCGTGGCGATGGCCGAGGACATTCAGACGTTGATCAGCCGCGTCTATGACGATCGCGCGGTGGCCCGGCAAACGATCGTCGACATGAAATTCTCCGAACTTCGTGACGCGGGCGTGCTGATCGATGACGCGGGAGCCAATTTGATCGCCGAGCAAGAAGACGCGCCCGTGGTCAGGCTGGTGCAAGCCATCTTGACCGGAGCCGTTTCCGCCGGCGCGAGCGATGTGCATCTGGAACCGCTGAAGCCGGAAATGCGCGTTCGCTATCGTGTCGATGGTGAGTTGCAACAGGTCATGACGATTCCCAATCACATCGAAGACTCGGTCATCAGCCGGATCAAGGTGATGGCTGATATGGACACGACCGAAAGTCGTCGTCCCCAAGATGGCCACCTGACCGTGTTTGACAACGGCAAGCGAGTCGGCTTCCGCGTCAGTGGAATTCCGACCGTCGATGGTCAAAAGCTGGTGCTGCGACTGCTGGACGAAGGGGGCAAGTCGTTCGAACTAGGGAACATCGGTTTGACCAGCCGCGATCATCATGCGTTGTTGGACATCCTCGATAAGCCGCATGGGATGTTTGTCGTCACCGGCCCGACAGGCAGCGGCAAAAGTACAACCCTGTATGCCGCCCTGCAGTACCTCAATCGTGACGATCGTAATATCGTGACTGTCGAAGACCCGGTGGAATTCCGACTTGCCGGTATCAATCAGGTGCAAAGCGACAATGAATTCGGAATGGGTTTTGCCAATGCACTTGAAGTTCATCATGCGGCAAGACCCCGACGTGATCATGGTCGGCGAAATTCGTGATTCCGAAACCGCCACGACGGCAATCCAGGCGGCGCTAACCGGTCACTTGATGATCAGCACCTTGCATACCAACGATGCGGTCGGTGCCGTGCAACGACTCAGTGACCTCGGCGTGGACAACTTCAAGATCGCGGGATCGCTGCTGGGTAGCGTCGCCCAGCGTCTGTTGCGCTGTGTTTGTGACAACTGCAAGCGGGCGGTTCCCGCCAACGAAAAGCTGCTCGACGCGCTCGATCCGCAAGGATTGGTTCCCAGGTCGGAAAAGTTCTATCGCGGCGAAGGCTGTAAGAAATGCTTGGGCAGCGGATTTTCAGGACGAATCCCGATCTTTGAAATCATGCCGATCACACCCGAGATCACGATGGCAATCGAAGCCGGCGTGCCGCACTCGAAATTGGTCCGCCTGGCGATTGAAGCGGGGATGGTGGAACTGCCCCGCGCCGGACTGGAACAGGCGCTGGCCGGACGGACTTCGATCGAAGAAGTGTACTTCAAAACCAGTGGCGATCGACGTGGCGGCGACTCGACCACGGTTTCCAATGGTCGGCGCGAGATGGATTTGACCGGCAGTTAACTGAATCCCGCCAGGCCAACTAACAATCATGTTCGGAAACTCAACAACCGTTGCCCATCGCAAGCCAACCGTCAAAACCACCGGCGGGCTGGTCGCGCTGCTGCGCAAACTGAACTCGATCCAAGTCGGGCCGAAAAAGGCCGGAGATTCGACCAAGATCAAACCACGGCCCTTGGCCGAATTGCTGAGACTGCTGTTGATGCTGCTGGAAAACGGATTGTCGCTACCCAAAGCACTGCGGTCGCTCTCCGAAGATCGATCGACCCGCAAGTATCGTCATGTGTTGAACCGATTGCGGATGACAATCGAAGCAGGGGGCACGCTTAGCCAGGCGATGCAACTGTTCCCCAACACCTTTCGGGCCATGCAGATCCAACAAGTTCGCATCGGTGAACAGAGTGGGGCGATGGAAAAGGCACTCGCCGGAGTTTGCGAACAGATGGAGCGGCAAGTCGCCTTACGCAAGCGAATCGCCAATAAAGTCAGCTATCCAATCCTGATCACGGTCGCCGGTTCCGGACTGATGATCTTCATGTGTGTCGTGGTGATTCCTGAGTTCGAAACCGTCTACAACGGCAGCGGCGTTGATTTGCCGGCAGTGACCCGGGTTGTTACCGGCATTAGCCGGATGGTGATCAAGTGGGGCTGGTTGTCCATTCCGGTCACCATGCTGGCAGCCAGCTTGTGGGTTGTCGGTCGTTCGCGGCCACCGGTGGCACGAGCGATGGATGCAGCCTTGTTGCGGTTGCCCTTGATTGGACCTTGGCTGCGGGATGTGGCGATTTTGCAGTTCTCCGAAGCAATTCTATCGATGGTCGAATGCGGCTACAAACCGGTCGAAGCCGTCAAGGCTGCATCCGACTGCGTCGGTAATCGTGAAGTGCGCCACGCCATCGATAATGTGCGCCGCGGCGTCAATCGTGGCGAAAAATTGAGCGTCGAACTGAGCAAGCACGAGAACTACTTTTCGGCCACGCTGTGCCAATTGGTTGGCGTCGGGGAACAGTCGGGAGATTTTCCCAAGGCGATGCGCGGAACGTGTAAGCACCTCCGTGAACGATTGGAAAGTCGCATTGACGCGACCGTTGGAATGCTCGAACCAACGTTGACCATTCTGCTGGCAATCGCCATCGGCGGGATCGTATTGTCGATCTACATGCCGATGTTCCATATGTTTGAGGTGCTTGAATAATGTTTAGAACACACAACCGACGTGGCTTTACTTTGCTTGAGATCCTGGCCGCCGTGATGATCGCGGCAATCTTGGCCGCGTTGGGCATTGGATACTTGCGGCCGGCCGGCGAGCTTGGCAAGCAACGCAGTTGCGATCTGACTCGTGAAATGTTGCAGAATGATCTGCAGCGGTATCTGGAAAACACCGGAGTACTGCCGCGGGCGAACTTGGCTGAACTGCAGGATTCTCAGTACGCCGGTCCCTTGTTGCCGAGCTGCCCGGTTACTGGTGACGCCTACCGCCGCGACAAGAGCGGCACGGTTATCTGCCCAACCCACGAATCGACACGCGCGAAGTGATCTTGGCATCTTTCGCTTGCCAGATCGATTGGGTTATTCTTTGAGGATGCCGTGCAGCTCCTCCGCCGTCTGAGCCGATGATGACTCGAATCCTGTTTCGCAAAGCCAAAATCGTCCTGGTTGATGATCTGGTAAGCGGTTCGGTATTGATCGAAAATGGCAAGATTCTGGACATCGATGCCGGTCCAAATGCGATCTCCGATCAACAGCTTGATTGCACGGGATTGCACTTGATGCCCGGCCTGGTCGACGACCAGGTCCACTTCCGCGAACCGGGTTTGACGGACAAGGAAGATCTGGAGACCGCATCGAAAGCGTGCGCGGCCGGAGGCGTGACGTCATTCCTGGAGATGCCCAACACCCGGCCTCCCGCGGTGACTCGACAAGGCATTCGTGTCAAACAACAAATCGCGGCGGCCAAGTCGCGAGTCAACTATGGATTCTATATCGGTGCGACCACCGACAATGTTGGCGAGCTTGCCCGCGCGACCGACGTTCCGGGGATCAAGATTTTCATCGGCAGCAGTACCGGTGATTTGCTGGTGGACCAGCAGGAAGCGCTCGAACGAATCTTTGCGGAAACAACCCTGCCGATCTGCGCCACTGCGAAGATGAAACCACGGTGCGGGCCAACGCGCTGCGGCTGAAAGGTACTACCGACGTGGCCGATCATTCGCGAATCCGCGACGAACGAGCGGCGTTGATCGCGACCCGCCGGACAATTGACTTGGCCAGGCGACATCAACATCGGTTTCACTTGTTGCACGTTTCCAACGCCTCGGAAGTACCGCTGTTGGCTCCCGCAAGCCCGTACTTGACCGCCGAGGTATGCCCCCATCATTTGACCTTCAACGTGGACGACTATCCCCGTCTGGGCAGCCGCATCCAGATCAATCCGTCGGTCAAGACTGCGGCCGACAATGCTGGTTTGTGGCAGGCATTGTTGTCGGGTCAGATCCAGGTGATCGCCACCGACCACGCGCCCCATACTTTGGCAGAGAAATCGCGACCCTATCCGGATAGTCCATCCGGTTTGCCGGCCGTGGAAAATTCGTTGGCCTTGCTGTTGAATCGAGTCGCCGCGTCAGAATGTACGATCAACCAAGTGGCTTCCTGGATGTCGGACGCTCCGGCACGGGTGTGGGGCCTGGTCGGTAAAGGCAGAATTGCACCGGGATATGATGCGGATTTAGTCCTGGTCGACTTGCAACGGAGCAAGATGATTCGCGACGAGGAACAATTGACCAAATGCCGTTGGAGCCCTTGGCATGGAGAAACCTTGACCGGCTGGCCAGTGGCAACCTTCGTCGGCGGCAGGCGGGTTTGGAGTCTGGAGGATGGATTCGACGAATCGTTCCGCGGCCAGAAATTAGCATTTGACCATCAGCGGGGAGGTTTCTGGGCGACCAGCGATGGGATCGGAATCTGGTAGCCGGACTGCGAGAACAAGTTTGGATAGCTACAATGGAAAGAAATCCCGCTATTCATTCATCTGGAGCGCTACGCCGTGAAAACCACAGCTTGCTTGGCATTGATATTCGCGATCGTTTGGTCCTCTGCCGCTGCCGAGCAGCCACAGTCTAATGTGCCCGATCTGACGGTGTTGTATGACGGTGGCGACTTAAGTGGTTGGCAGGGACGAGACGATCTGTGGTCAGCTGAAAATGGAGAGATCGTGGGGCGGACCAGCAAAGACAACCCCCTGCAAGGAAATACTTTTCTGATTTGGCAAGGTGGTCAGCCCGACAACTTTGAATTGACCGCGGAATTCAAAATTGAAGGTGGCAACTCGGGTATCCAGTACCGCAGTCAAGTCGTTGACGAGGAAAAATTTGTCGTTGGCGGGTACCAGGCGGACATTGATTTCGGCAATCGGTACGCCGGCATTTTGTACGAAGAGAAAGGACGCGGCATTCTGGCCGAACGAGGGCAAGCGGTAACGATCGGATCTGATGGCAAGAAGGCAAAACGAATTTTCGGCCAGGCCGAAGCGCTGGGCAAGCAGATTCATCCCGGTCAGTGGAATGATTTTCGCGTGGTCGCCAACGGCAATCACCTGCAACACTTCATCAACGGTCGGCTGATGATGGAAGTCACCGACCAGCAAGCCGACAAAGCGGCAACCAAAGGCGTGATCGCGCTGCAATTGCACGCCGGACCGCCGATGACCGTACGCTTCAAAAACATCAAGCTTGGCAAGCTCAAATGAGCGCACCGCCATAGCTGCAATTATCAACCCATGACAGATTCGATTTGGCCTGCCGACGATCAAACCACTACGCTGTTAAAAGCAGCGCGGGCCGGTGATTCTGACGCCGTCAATCGTTTGCTGGAGAAACATCGCGGTCCTGTCCGCCGATTGATCGAAATGCGATTGGACCGCAAGGTTCGCCAGCGCGTCGATGTGAGCGATGTGGTACAAGATGTAATGATCGATGCCAGCACACGGCTGAGCAAGTATTTGGACGATCCGGTGATGGCATTTCATCTTTGGTTACGCCAAATCGCGTCGGACCGAATCATCGATACCTATCGTCGTCACCGCGGCAGTGCCAAACGGAGTATGGATCGGGAACAGCCGATGGCGATTGCCGGGGGGACCGACCAATCCACCATCCAACTGGTGCTGGCGCTCTGTGACCCCGGTTTGACGCCGGCCGCCGCGGCCAACAACCGTGAAATCGCCAATCAAGTTGAACAAGCGATTGAAGAACTGGGCGACCAAGATCGAGAGATCATCCTGATGCGTCACTACGAGCACCTGTCCAATCAGGAAATCGCCCAAATTCTCGAATTGACATCCGCGGCGGCCAGCATGCGTTACTTGCGCACGGTCAGACGTTTGCGCGAGTTGTTGGACCAGTCCGGTACCGATGGACGGCCGTAGTGAGCGATTCATCAATTGGCCGTTGCCAACATGACCAGCATTTGGCGGATGTGTTAGCGGAAGTTACCGACTCGGTTTGTCGTGGCGACCTGGTCGATTTAGAACAGGTCTGCGCAGAACATCCGAATATTTCCGCTGACCTGCGGCGATTGTGGGGTACCATCTTGGTCACCGACACGGCGGGCAAATTCGACCTGGCCGAGGATCAGGCGCCGAAGCGGCAGCAGCGGACGCCGATGCCGGCGACGATCGGCGACTATCAATTGATCGAAGAGATCGGGCGCGGTGGGATGGGAGTCGTGTTCCGAGCCCGGCAGCCCAGTCTGGATCGTGAAGTCGCCGTGAAGATGATCCAGCGCGAACGATTGTCCAGCGAAGCAGATCTGCGCCGATTTTTTGCCGAGGCATCTGCGACGGCCAGATTGGAGCATCCGAATATCGTGCCGGTCTACGAAGTCGGAGATGCTGACGGTTGTCCTTACTTCAGCATGCAGTTTGTCGATGGTCAAACTTTGTCCGAGAAAGTCATGGGCGGTCCGCTGACGCAGCACGAAGCGGCCAGGATCGTCGCGGTCGTCGCTGCCGCGATTCAGTTTGCCCATGCCAATGGTGTACTCCATCGCGATCTCAAACCCAGCAACATCCTGATTACTGCCGCAGGTACTCCGCTGGTCACTGATTTTGGCCTTGCCAAGCAGGCCAGTAGCGACAGCAACATCACCCGCAGCGGCACGGTGGTCGGTACGCCGGCGTACATGTCACCCGAGCAGGCGAGCGGTCGCCAAGGTTTAGTCGGTCCGGCCAGCGATGTTTACTCGCTCGGCTGCGTGCTGTACTTCGCGCTGACCGGTCATCCGCCGTTAGATGCGGAAACACCGATGGAATTGATGATGCGGGTGATTGAACAAGATCCGCTGCCGCCACGATTTCATCGACCGGGTATTGATCGTGATTTGGAAATGATCGTGATTCGATGTCTGCAGAAACCGATCGACCTGCGATACGATTCCGCCGGAGCGCTGGCAGCTGATTTGCAGGCGTACCTGGCCGACGAGCCGGTTGCCGCCAGCAGTGGTCGATTCACCCAGGTCATCGCGCGTGTGTTTCGCGAAACCCATCACGCGATCGTGCTTGAAAATTGGGGGACCCTTTGGATTTGGCATTCGCTGGCTTTGTTGATCGCTGGAGTACTGACGTGGCAGTTGAGTTACAATGGCGTCGGTCAGCGGTGGATCTACGTGGCGGTCTGGACGATTGGCCTTGGTACGTGGGCGGCGGTTTTCTGGAAATTGCGCCGCCGCATGGGGCCGGTCACGTTTATCGAACGACAAATCGCCCACGTTTGGGGCGCCAGCATGGTGGCGGTTGCGGCTCTGTTCCCGATCGAATGGTGGATGGGCGTACCGGTTTTGACGCTCTCCCCAATCCTGGCTTTGATCAGCGCGATGGTGTTTATCGTTAAGGCGGGCATGCTCAGTGGCGAGTTCTATATCCAAGCCATTGTGCTGTTAATCACGGCCGGTGTGATGACGGTTTTTCCACAGTACGCCCATTTAATCTTTGGCTTAGTCGTAGCGGCTTGTTTCTTTGTGCCGGGTTTCAAATATCGTCGTCGCCGTCTTGGATCCGGCGGAGCGTGAGTAATGAGAGTTCGGGGCGGCAATTGATTCGAATCAGGTGTGTTCCGCTAAGTCCCCGTGATACGTGCATCGTTGTGGGCGGCTTGAAAAAATCGCCTGACGCATAACGACTGCCGTGAAAGCTGGGGCCCAAGATTGGGCCGACCAGCGGAAGCCGTCCTTGTCCGCCATGCGTGTGGCCGGCCAACATCAGGGTTACATTGTGCCGCCGCGCCCAGCTGAGCTGATCGGGGCTGTGGCTTAATAGCAATCGAAACTGTTCGGCACTCGACGCCTCGACGTTTGGACGGCTGAACCAGGGATGTTCGTTCCCGATCAGCAGCGCAGGAACATTACGCAGAGCTCGACTCAGTGTGCGGCTGCCTAAGTCGGTCCAGCCGGCATCGCCCATGGTCTTGCGAGTTTGGCTGGAGTCGACGACTCGCGTGTCGTGATTGCCCAGCACGTAATAACACCCGTCGGCCGCTTGAGCTGACGCCAAGATCTCCGGCAGCCAGTCGATGCAGCGTTGGTCATCGATGATGTCGCCGGTCAGCGCCATCATGTCGGGCTGCCACTGACTTGCGCTGGACGGCGTACCGCGAAAAGTCGGGATGGACATACCCGGTCAAATGAATATCCGACAGATGCGCGATCCGATAACCGTCCAAAGCTTGCGGTAAGCCGGCGACCGGCAAATCGATTCGTTCAATCGATAGCTCAAAGATTTGGTTCAACGGAATCCGCGCTGCAAGCTTGCACTTGACCGTCAGGCCAAGCGGTTGCTCTGATTGTTCCCGCGCATCAACGATCTCGATCTGTCGCTTTGCCCGGATCCATTCCAAGCCAAAGATCGGTCGCCACAGCAACCAGGGGATTCCCAGCGCGAACCACGATAGCAGGCAGACCAGGCCGTAAGCGAGCAGACTGGCGGGAAGCGAAGTCAGGTAAGCCCGACCTCCCGCCAAATCGGCGATCAAATCGCCGTAAAGAAAGGCGACCACAGGCGGCAATGCAACCGTCAGCAACAAAAAACAATACTCGATCGTTTTGATCAGCTTGCGTGGCCATCCAAATCCGTTGATTCGATTGTAGACACCCACATTCAAACCGAAGTGACCGATCAAGACCGCGGCAATGATCGCCCACCAAGCGAACTGGCTGTTCATTGTTTACCCCAGCGCCTTCGGTCGCATGTGCTCGATCAGTTGCATTGCCGTGGTCGATCGCAGGTCAGGCCATGAATCACAGTCGACCCGAAAGACCGCGATCGCGGCAGTGGGCATTTCGGTGAATTTGCCGGCCAACTGGCTGACCAAAGCGGTCATTCCGGGGTTGTGGCCAACCACCAGCAGGCGATCGGCCGCACCGCCGCGGCGGCGGACGACCTTGAATATGTCCTCAGGTGACGCTTCGTAGAGTCGCTCGCTCAGGGAAACTTGCGGTTTGCTGGTCCAGCAGTCGATCATCCGAGTCACCGTTTCGCGGGTTCTCGCGGAGCTGGAACAGAGAACCTGATCGGGAATCAGATCCAGATCAGCCAGCCAGTTGGCCATCTTGGGAGCATCGCGGCGACCGCGCTGATTCAAGGGGCGATCATGGTCCGATAGCGCGGTGTCACTCCAATCACTCTTGGCATGTCGCATCAAGATAAGATACCGGGCATCATCCGATCGTTCGACATCACCGGTCATCGTCCCCTGCTTCCCATGGCTTTATAATGTGGCGATTGTGATTCGTTTTCCCAAAGGGCAATCATCATGGGCACTGCCGTGTACCGACTTCGTCTGGCCGTGCTGCTGCTGGCAACCGTGCTGCTGCTGGCAACCGTATCCTCGAGCTCCTCATACGCCGACGATTGGCCCGGCTGGATGGGAAAACAGCGAGATGGAGTGTACCGCGAAACGGGAATCATCGACGAGGTGCCGGCCGATGGATTGCGGATCAAATGGCGAGCACCGATTGAGGGCGGTTACGCTGGTCCCGCCGCAGCCGATGATCGCGTCTTTGTGTTTGACTACCGGCTAGAATCGGGCGAAGCGGTCAACAATCCGGATCTGCGACCGGAATTGACCGGCCAAGAGCGATTGACCGCTTTGGACGCTGATACGGGGCAGCCGTTGTGGCAACACGCCTACGATTGTGCCTACAGCATTTCTTATCCAGCGGGTCCTCGCTGTACCCCCACCATCGACGGTAATCGCGTTTATATTTTGGGTGCCGAAGGCAATTTGAAATGTTTGCGGGTGGGTGATGGAAAGGTGGTTTGGGAGCGTGACCTCAAGCAGGAACTTGATGCTGAAGTGCCGCTGTGGGGATTTGCCGCTCATCCGTTGGTCGCTGGCGACTTGCTGTACACGATGGTCGGTGGCGATGGCCAGGGAATTGTCGCTTTCGACAAGCTGACCGGAAAAGTTCGCTGGCAAGGACTTGATACGCCCGCTGGCTATTGTCCGCCGACAATCATTGATGCCGGCGGCACGTCTCAGCTGATCGTTTTTCATCCGACCGCGGTTGTCAGTTTGAATCCGCTCAATGGCAGTGAGTACTGGGAGGTCCCAATCAAGCCTGATTACGAGATGTCGATCGCTCGACCGATGATCGACGGCAATTTGATGTACGTCAGTGCAATCTACAACGAGGCGGTCCTGATCAAATTGGCCGAGGATCGTCCGGCCGCAACCGAGCTATGGCGGGGCGAGCCAAAAGGGGCGCTACACAGCGGCAACGCAACACCGATGTTCGTTGACGGCGTGATCTACGGCACCGATTGCAACGAGGGGAGTTTGATCGCGGTGGACAGCAAGGATGGCTCGCGACTATGGCAAACATTCGAAGCGACCAAGCAGGCGAACACTCGGCTGCTGAAGCACGGGACCGCCTTCATCACCAGGATTGGCGAGACCGATCGATACTTGCTGATGAGCGAAACCGGTGACTTACAGATGGCCCGCTTGACCAGAGAGGGCTATCAAGACCTTGGCAGGTTTCGCGTCTTGGAGCCAACCGGTGAATGTTTCGGCCGCAAAGTGGTCTGGAGTCACCCGGCTTACGCCAATCGCACCGCTTATGTCCGTAATGACAAACAGATCGTGGCGGTCAGTTTGGAATCACCGTAACGTGACCACGGTCGTTGATTCGTTTAGAATACAGTCAGTCCGTTGCGATCTAAGGCGACGATTCAAGGACACCTACGGTCAAAAGGGGGAAGGCGATGAGCGAGCCGCTGCAATTTCAAAATTTCGGTGAGTTCTATAAGTTTTATTTGAGTGAGCATTGCGACCGCACCTGCCGCAGACTGCATTTTATCGGCTCGTTTTGCGGGCTGATTTGTTTGGTCGCGTTTTTCGTGACCGGGTTGACTTGGTATTACCTTCCGCTGGGCTTGTTGATGGGTTACGGATTCGCCTGGGTCGGACACTTTTTCTTTGAACACAATCGCCCCGCCTCGTTCAAATACCCGTTGTATAGCTTCGCCGGCGACTGGGTGATGTTCAAAGACATTCTGTTTGGCAAGATCCGGTTTTAAATGCTTGCCTGCCGGGCTTGAGCAAGGGCGCTGCGGTTCGCATCGGTGTCTGGATTGCAGTCAGCGGAAACGAAAACCGTGCTCTGGATCCCCGAGCCTGGCCGGGGGCGGGGGGGTGCCTGTTTCAAGCGATTAGCGGTTCGGCGGCCGCCAGAATTTCGTCCGGCTCGCTCATCCGGCCCTGGCCGCTGACCCGGCAGCTGAGCCAGCCTTCGCCGGGTCCAACCAGCTGGCAACCATCCTCGCGGAGCCGAGTGACATTGCGCTGTACCGCTGGTTTGCTCCACATCGAGGCGCTCATCGCAGGCGCCAGCAGGACCGGTGATGTCCGCTGCAGATACAGCGTGCTGACCAGATCATCGGCCAGGCCGCTGGCGAATTTAGACAACAGATTCGCGGTCGCCGGCGCGACAATCATCAGATCGACTTCGTCGGCCAGCTCGATATGCGGACCCAGAGGGAAATGGTGAGGTTCAAAAGAATCGACCGCAACCGGCCTGCCCGAGAGGGTCGCCAACGTGGGCACGCCGATAAACTGAGTCGCCGATCGAGTCATCGCGACTCGGACCTCGTGACCCAGTTGTGTCAATCGACTGCACAGAATTGCCGATTTGTAGGCGGCGATCCCGCCGCCTATGGCCAGCAGGATCACTCGCCTGCGGTCGTTCATAGATCCGAGGCGTCCAGATCAGGACCTTCGGCCAGCGCGATGGCGGCATCGAGGTCGTGCACCTGCGCGACTTCGTTGTCCATGTTCAACACGATTTTGTCCTGCATGATCTCTTGCAACACGATTGACATTTTGTCATGTGTGTCCACATTGACCAGCGCACGACTGCCTTGATTCAATTGCACCAGGCGTTTTTGAATCAACGTGCTGAGTTTGAATCGGCCACCGACTTTGTTGACAATCTCTTCTTCTTTTAGCTCTTCGAGCATGGTTTTTTTTCCTTTTGGTCGATTAAAATTTGACAGATCTCGGCCACGGCCGTGTCGACCGAACTGTTGATCACTTCGTATTGGTAGCGGTGCATGTAACGCATCTCACTGGAGGCGGTTTCCAGCCGCGCACCGATCGCCGCTTCGCTTTCCGTATCACGATTTCTCAATCGCCGCTCCAGTTCGTCCATCCCTCCCGGATGAATGAACAGCGTAATGGGATCGAATTCTTTATGCTCCAGAATCGTCAGGGCACCTTGCACATCGATCTCCAGGATAACCCACTTGCCAGCGGCCAGACCAGTGGAAACTTGCTCTCGCAGCGTTCCATACCAATGACCGAGGCCAAACACCTCCTTGCATTCCAGAAATTCGCCTGCCTCACGGCGACGGGCAAATTCCTGGTCGGACAGGAAGAAATAGTCACGGCCATCGACCTCGTCCGGTCGGCTGGGCCTGGTCGTCGCCGAGACGCTGAGCGTTAAAGGGAGCTCGCACTGGCGAAGCAATTGGCGCACGACGGTCGATTTTCCGGCCCCGCTAGGCCCGGAAATGATGATCAGTCGTCCCGCCGATTTGTGATTCATGTGTTAACTTTGTTGCCGGCAGTGCCAGCTCCGCCCGCCCAGGCCGGTGCTCCGTTTGCCAGTTGACGTTGGCCAGTCATTTTTTTGGGGCCTGACCCCGTCGCCGCTCACTCCAAATTCTGAACCAGTTCCCGCATTCGTTCAATCGCACACTTGATTTCGACGACGTGGGCCGAAATTTCGGCATCCGACGCCTTACTGCCCGTTGTATTGGCCTCGCGAAACATCTCTTGGATCACAAAATCAAGCTTTCGTCCGGTCGGCCCCCCAGCGTTCGATTTTGCGGCGTTCGATTTTGCGGCGTTCGATTTTGCGACGCTCGATTTTGCAGCGACCGATTCCCGGCCCTCGAGTACGTCGGCGAACATCGTCAGATGGCTGTCCAGCCGAGTGACTTCCTCGCTGATATCCACCTTATCGGCATAGACTTGAACCTCCCGCAATAAGTCGATCGGAGTGACGTTCAGGTCGTGCTCCGCCAAAATTCGTTTGACTTTCGATTCCAGACGCTCGCGGTATGCTTCGGTCGATCGTGGTGTCAGCGATCGAATCTGATCCAGGTGACCGCGGACCAACTCGCAGTCGGCCGTTAATGAGTGGGCCATTCGGACCCCCTCGATCTGCCGCATCTGGTTCAGATTCTCGATCGCTTCGACGACTGCCGCGCGGACGAATTGCCAAAGTTGATCGCTGTCGGCGGCAGAGTTTTGGGTGGCGACAATCACTCCCGGCAGCTGCATCAAGGTGGCCAGATCAATTCCGATCGTATGATCTCCGCTGGCCTGACGAATCCGTTGCAATTGGTCGAAATAGGCTTGCAGCACTTCCGCGTCGATTTGCGGCAAGTTCTCACTGGCTGGACGTCGCCAACTGACCGTCAGTTGCACGGTGCCGCGGTGAATCATCGAGCGCGCGAGCGTTTCGATCTTGTTCTCCAACGTCATCAGTGAATCGCTCAACCGCGGTGAACACTTGAAGCCACGGTTGTTGATCGTCCGCACTTCAACGTTCAGGGAGCCAAGCTCACCATGGGCCGAAGCATGTCCGTGGCCGGTCATGCTGCGAACAAATTGAGACACGTTGTGAAATCCGGGGTCAGTTGTGAAATCCTGGGTCAGTTGTGAAATCCTGGGTCAACGGGATGTCGGCCAGGATCGGCTCTGGCAACCCGTCAGCTCGCTTGAGCGAACAGGTGACCTTGTTTGGGTTCCGCCTGGGACGCCGCTTGCAGGCCTGGTGCTCATTCCGATTTCGTCGGGTCGCCTGGTGGTTCAACCGGATTTGATTCGGCCGCTGGCTGGGGGTCGCTCGCGTCGGTCTCGCTCGTTTCGGCTGGCTTCGATTCGGCTGGCTTCGATTCGGCTGGCTTCGATTCGGCTGGCTTCGATTCGGCTGGCTTCGATTCGGCTGGGCTGTTTTCAGCAGGCGTCAATTGCAATAGATCAGCGGCCTCTTTGCTCGCAGATTCGCCGATTGCTGCTGGGCTCAGTCCCGACACGGCCTCGTCGCCGATCGTCGGAATGACAGGTTCGTCAGCCGGTCGTGTGTCTCCGGGTCCGGCCTTGACTTTGCTTTCGGTCACCGCGGTGGTAGGGGCATGGGCACCTAACAACCACATCGTGAAGGCACAGGTGAAAGCCCAGATCGAGGCCACAACGACTGTGATCACGGTAAACGTGTCACCGGCCTTGCTGCCGAACGCGCTCTGTCCGCCGGGTCCGCCCAGCGCGCCGGTCAGGCCGCCCCCTTTGCCTCGTTGGATCAAGATCAACATGATCAGAAATAAGGACAAAAATCCCATCAACCAGCCGAGCAGAACACCCGAGAGCGATGCGATGAGTAAGTAGGTCATTTGAAGTTCCATTTTCTCGTAGGACGATTAATCCCGGTTCTAACGTTTACCGTCGCTGAGGGATGCTCAAGCGGATCTGGTCGCTCACGCAGGTTGGCGTTCACTGGTCTGGAAAACCGATCAGCACGCCCATGTTACGCCGGGTGGATGATTGCGGCAAAGTCATCTGCTTTCAAGCTGGCGCCACCGACGAGCGCACCGTCGATATTTGGTTGACTGAGCAATTCCTTGGCATTGTCCGGTTTGACGCTGCCACCATATTGAATTCGGATCTGGGCCGCCACATGGTCGTTGAACAGTTCGCCCAATAGTTTGCGAATGAATGCATGCACTTGCTCGGCTTGCTGGGGTGTCGCCGTTCTGCCGGTGCCGATCGCCCAAACGGGTTCGTAAGCGATGACGATCCCCGCGGCTCGGACTTCGTCCAGAGCGTTGAGTGATCCGTGGATTTGAGTCTCCACGACTTTCTCGGTGTGATCGGCTTCGCGATCGGCGAGCGTTTCGCCGACGCAAACGATCGGGACCAGGTTGCCGGCCAGAGCGGCGTGCAATTTCTGGCTGACTTGCGCATCGGATTCACCCATCAAAGCGCGTCGTTCGCTGTGGCCCAGGATCACATAGCGGCAACCAACGTCGGTCAACATGCCGGCGTTGATTTCACCGGTGAAGGCGCCGTCATCGGCGGGGTACAGATTCTGGGCGCCAAGCTGGACCGGTGTGCCGGCCACCGCGTCGGCAACCACACTCAAGTAAACTGCCGGTGGACAGAGCGCGACATCGACACTCGGTTTCTCGCCCACCGCTTTGACGACAGCCTTGGCCAGCGACGCGGCACTGGCGGCGCGAGTGTTCATTTTCCAATTTCCGGCGATCAGAATTCGACGTGTCAATGTTTCTCTCTTGGGGTTGCGGTGTTAGAAGGTCTTGCCCAGCAGTTTCGCCAGCGCTTTCATCTGAATGACCAATTCACCGTATTGATCGGGCAACAACGCCTGTGGTCCGTCGCTCTTGGCTTCCTCCGGACAATCATGGACTTCGATATGAACTCCATCAGCCCCAGCAGCCAAACCGGCCAGGGCACAGGCGGGAATCAGTTCGGGCCGTCCGGTCGCATGCGATGGATCGACAATGATTGGCAGGTGCGACAACAGCTGGACCGCCGGCACCGCGGCGACGTCAAACAAGTTGCGCGTCGATGGATCAAAACTCTTGATCCCCCGTTCGCACAACACGACGTTCGGATTGCCCTGCGAGAGAATGTATTCGGCGCACATTAACAGATCGCTGATCGTCGCGCTCATGCCGCGCTTGAGCAGCACGGGGCGATTGGTTTTGCCGACCTCGGTCAGCAAGACAAAATTCTGCATGTTGCGAGCCCCAACTTGTAACATGTCAGCGTACTCCGCAACCAGTTCGACCAGACGCGGATCGGTGACTTCGGTGACGACCGGCATCTTGTAGCGGTCGCCGACTTCACGCAGCAACTTCAATCCTTCTTCGCCCATTCCCTGGTAGGCATAGGGACTGGTCCGAGGCTTGAAGGCGCCGCCGCGAAACAGGTTGGCGCCTGACTCGCTGACGCGCTGGGCAATCCGAAACATGCGATCGCGATCTTCGACGCTGCAAGGACCGGCGATCATGCCCAAATGCCCCCCGCCGATTTTGGTGCCCGAGACATTGACGACACTTGATTCGGGATGGGCGTCACGGGAAGCCAACTTATAAGGAGGCATCACGGGAACGACTTGCGCAACGCCGGGGATCGCCCGCAGCGGTTCTTCGCGCAGCAAATCCTCGTCGCCGATGATGCCGACGATCGTGCGATGGGTGCCGCGGCTTAAGTGATGCTGCAGTCCGAGCGCCTCGACGCGTTTGAGCACGTGATCGATCTGCTGGTCCGTGGCATTGCTTTTGAGGATCAGAATCAAGGTGGCAGACTACCGGGGAGTTGTGAGCAAACAGCGACGACGGGGAAACGGGGCAATGTACCAAGCAGAGCGGGCAATCGTCGAGGGCAGTGAGCGTGGCGGCGGGCGCGGTGGCCTGGCGTTGTGCGATAAATCGTCGCCCAGCGATTTGGGTTGCCGCTGGAATGAGCTTTTCACCTGCCCGCTGTTGCCGGAGCGAATCGGGCTTGCTCGCCACTCCTGGAGATTGCCGACCGCATTGCCGACCGCATTGCCGAGGGATGGAGCCGCCGGGTTCTACAGGTATCCGGCCAGATCTCTGGCGATCTGCACGCTGGCTTTTTCCGCTTCCGTGGTCACGTTTCCCATCGCGACAAAGCCGTGACAGAGCGAGCCGAAACAATGTCGCACGACCGGCACACCGGCGTCCTGGAGCTTTTTGCCGTAGGCCTCGCCTTGGTCGCGCAGCGGGTCAAAGCCGGCGGTGACGACCACGGCCGCTGGCAGGCCTGAGAGGTCCCGTGCATGAAGTGGATTGGCGAGTGGATTGTCCATGCCTTTGCCGTCGGGGAATACCTGGCCCATGAAATACTCCATCACCGCTGTCGATAGTGGGAACGTGTCGGCGCAGGACACCAGCGAACCCGATACTTCCCCCACCGATGTCACCCAGGGATAGATCAACAGTTGAGCTACCGGCTCAGTGCCGCCCCGCGACTTCAATTGCTGACACAGCACTGACGAAATCAATCCGCCTGCGCTGTCTCCGGCGACAGCCACTCGGTGAGGGTCGATGGCCAGTGAGGGAGCGTTTTGTTGGACGTGGTCCCAGAGCGCCATCGCGTCCTCGATCGGCGCGGGGAAGGCGTGTTCGGGGCAGCGGCGATAGTCCAGCGAAATCACGCGACACCTGCACTCGCTGGCCAGGATGGTGCAGAACGTATCGCCTGTGTCGAGGTCCATCAGTACCAAGCCACCCTGATGAAAATACAGAATTGCCGGCGACGAATCATCGATTCCCTGCGGCTGGTAGATCCGGGTTGAAAGTTCACACGCCGGTCCGATGAAAGACATGTCGCTGACCAGAACGTTGCCGCGCCGGGGGCCATTCAGCAGTTTGAAGGCCTTACTGGTAATCGCACGGTATTTGTTCAAGTCGTCAAATGGTGGCTGACGACGGGCCGCGGCGTGAGCGAGTAATTGCAAGTTCGGATCGAGGCGAAAGCCGTCAATTTCCAGCGGTTGCCCCGACAGCATCCGCAGCAGCGGTGACGGCGCATGTTTGAACAGACTGAGAAGCACTTTCTGGCCATTCACGCTTCAGTTGCCCTCGATCGCAACCGCATGCTGCTCGCTGGGCTGTTCGGCCGCCCGCCGAAACTCCAACACTCCATCGTTGATCTTACCGAAACGTAAATTCATCAGATCATCGATATAGCTCTGCTTTAAACGCCACGGCTTGTTGCGATGTTGTCGGGGTAGCTTATCGATATAGCGCTGTACATAGCCGGACGAAAAGTCGAGGAATGGCTCCGTATCCGCTGGCATTTCATCAAGTCGAGCCATCACGCTGACATAACCTTTGCGGTCCATGTAATTGATCAACCGGCAAAAATACTCCGAAGTCAGGTCTGCTTTCAAAGTCCACGACGCATTGGTGTAACCAAACGTGATCGTGGCGTTGGGGACGTTGGAAATCATCGCCCCTTTGTAGTTCAAGCAGCGACTAGGGTCGACTTTTTTGCCATCAATCGAAATCTCGGCGCCACCGATCAACAACAGGTTCAATCCGGTCGCCGTAACGATGATGTCGGCTGGAAGCGTCTGACCTGATTTCAGCTTGATGCCGTCCGCCGTGAAAGTTTCGATCTGATCGGTGACGACACTGGCCTGGCCCGCTTTGAGAGCCTTAAACAGGTCGCTGTCGGGGACCAGGCAAAGTCGCTGGTCCCAAGGCGCGTAAGTTGGTGTGAAGTGTTTATCGACATCAAAGTCAGGGCCCAATTCTTCGCGGACCATATCAATGATCCGTTGCTTGAATTGCTCCGGCCGGTGACGGGCCACGCGATAGAAGAATTGTTGCAACAGCACGTTCCGCCAGCGTGTGATGCCATAGGCCAATCGTCCAGGCAGGATTTTGCGAAGGAAGTTTGCCAGTCGATCTTCGGCCGGCCGCGAAACGACATAAGACGGCGAACGTTGCAGCATGGTGACGTGGGCAGCCTGCTGGGCCATCGCCGGAACAATCGTGATCGCGGTGGCGCCGGAGCCAATCACGACGACCCGTTTACCGCTGTAATCAAGATCTGCCGGCCAGTGCTGTGGATGGACAAGTTTGCCATGGAAATCTTCGTAACCTGGAAAATCGGGCAGGTAGCCTTGGTCGTAGCGGTAGTAGCCACTGCACATGTTGACGAATCGACAGCTGGTCGTCTGACGGCGGCCATGCTGGTCCTCGGTAGTGAGATACCAGAGCGCGTCTTCGCTGGACCAGTTGGCGGAAATCAGCCGCGTGTTGAACTGAATGTGGGGAGTGACCCCGTACTCGTCTGCTGTTTCGCGAACGTAGCTGAGGATGTTGGGGCCGTCGGCGATCGCTTTGGCCTCGGTCCAGGGCTTAAAGTTGTAACCGAGCGTATGCATATCGCTGTCGCTGCGGATGCCGGGATAGCGAAACAGATCCCAAGTCCCGCCGATCGCGTCCCGCGATTCCAGGATCCGGTAAGACTTGTCGGGACAATGTTTTTGAAGGTGCACAGCGGCGCCGATGCCCGACAGCCCCGCGCCGACGATGATGACGTCAAAATCTGGCTGGTTCATGATCTGGTTGGAAAGAGTTCACGCATTCGGTCTTGAACGGATGCTCTGAGTTTAGCCCGAACCGCTGTGATTGGTGGCAACTGATATCCAACGCCAGATTTTAATGCAGAGGGCCGATTGGAAGAGTGATTGTGCGTCAATATGTCACAATACCATCGGTTACGAAGTCAGTCCGGCAAACTCGGCTGCGCGCCGTACTCGCGTGATGCCGATCATGTAGGCAGCTGTGCGCAGCGAGACGTCATGATGTTGCGCTGCTTGCCAGACATTCTCGAAACCGTGATTCAGGGTCAGATCCAGTTCTTGCCGAACTCGATCCAACGGCCAGCGATAGTGTTGCCGATTTTGAACCCATTCAAAATAGCTGACCGTTACGCCTCCCGTGTTGGCCAGAATGTCGGGCAGGATCGTCACGCCACGCTGCTGCAACGCCACATCGGCGGCTGGGAAAATGGGTCCGTTGGCTGCTTCGATGATGATCGGCGCGTGAATTCTGTCGACGTTCTCTTCGGTGATCACCCCACCGACCGCCGCCGGTATCAACACCTGGACGTTGTCGAGTTCCAATAGCGCATCGATCGGCAGCTGCTCGCAGCCGCGAAATCCCTCCAGCAATCCTCTTGGGTGCGCCAGCTTGTGTTGCAGCAGTTTGGGAATATCCAAACCGCGTGGATCGAAATAGGTGCCCGAAACATCGCTGAGCGCAACGATTGGAAATTGTGCTTCGGAAAGATACTTGGCCGCATGCGCGCCAACGTTTCCGAAACCTTGGATCGCTACATTGGATTGTTCGGCGCGGCGTCCGAGTCGTTTGATCAGTTTTGCGGTCAGCAAGCCGACTCCGCGACCGGTTGCTTCCTCACGACCCTTGGCCCCATATTCTTCGACCGGTTTGCCGGTAATCACCGACGGATTGAAACCATGGTACTTTTCCCATTGATTGCGAAACCAAGCCATCACACGATGGTCGGTCCCCATGTCTGGCGCCGGAATATCGGTGTCGGGGCCGACAATATCGTGAATTTGATCGACAAAGGCCCGTGTCAACCGCTCCAACTCACGATCGGACAAGGTGGATGGATCGACACCGATGCCTCCCTTGGCTCCGCCGAAGGGCAGATCGACTACGGCCGTTTTCCAGGTCATCAGGCTTGCCAACGCGCGGACCTCGTCCAGGTTGACTTCCGGATGATAGCGCAAGCCGCCCTTCATCGGGCCACGATAGTGGTCATGTTGGACGCGAAATCCCAGATAGCTGGCGATCCGGCCATCGTCCCGTTCGATCGTGATCCTTACTTGGACTTCGCGGCGTGGTGTCAGCAACGCTTCGCGCAGCGCCGCATCCATCTTCAAATGCTCGGCGGCATGGTCAAAGTAATAACGACTCGCTTCGAAAGCGCGCATGGTGGTTGTTTCGAGTAAAGGCCAGCACAATGGAAATCAGGGAAATGCTACAGTCTAAGCTGATCGTCGTTGGGTTTGGTCTGCTGGTTCGATGCGGGGGGCCTCGATTGGCGGATCTCGTCGCGACTTGCCGTGTGCGATCACGGTTGCGGGTGGTCGCTGGTCAGGCGACGGGAACGACAGCAGCACCGCCGCATCGTCAGTGGATTTCGGTTGCGGTGTGGTCGATTTCGCTTGAATCACGGTCTGTTGGGACGCCAGTCTGGCGGCTCGCTGCTGTCTCCAGCGTTTTTCATCCTGGTAAATCTGCGTGACGCGGTGGACGATATCGACTTCTGCGGGCAAGTGGTCAGTCAGCGTTCCCGTACGCCGGAACTCGTCAATCATTGCCTGCACGGCCAGCCGCTGGCGTCGATGCTCAATCCGACGCTGCCACAGCCGGGCCGGGGCGCAGAGCGCGGCCACCAGCATCGGGACCGCTGTGCCGGCGGTCGGAATGGGTGCCTGGCGAGTCGCTTCGGCATCGGCCGCCGCTCGTTCCAATACTCTGGCCAAGCCCGTGATTGAAAGTCCGAATAGTTCCGCGATTGACTCTCGCAGCTCAGCGTTCAAACCAGACGCGGGATCTTGCAGCCCGCTTTGTAAGTCGTATTGATCAAGCAGCAGCTGATACTTGCGGTTGGCAAACCGCGCGCCGTGCAAGATCGCTTCGCCCAGCCAGCCGGGCTCTCCCGAGAGCTGAACGACGATTCGCAAATCGTCTTCTCGCCAAATCCGATAAATCGCCTGATAGGATTTCGTAATGCTCCACTCGATCGGTCGATGTAATATTTTTTCGCGTACCGACGGCTGCGTATGCAGCGGTTGCAGCGGATCGGTAAAGTAATGTGACAGCACACCGGCGGCGTATGCCGCATCGGCGAATTGATCGTTTCGCAAGTAGCGCTGCAGTTTGTCGTACCACAGGTGAGCCACGCGCGGGGCACCGCCCCAATAACCGTCGGTGACATGCACAACGTGATTCTGGAAATCGCGAAATCGGATGTCGGGATCTTTGGCACCCCTGAGATAGCGATCGTGGTAATACAACAGTTGGCTCTTTAGCCGTTTTCCGGCATCGGTTTGCACCAGCGAAAGAGCGTCCACCGCGAAGTAATGATGGGTGCTACGGCAATGCGCGGTGCGCAACAAGGAAAGGATTGGGCTCATAACGCGTGTCTACTTCGCCACACAGGTGGGCGTGGATTTTGGCGGTCGGATCGATCCCTTTGCCGATCACGAATCGAATCACAAAGCAGTGCCTAGTGTGCGAATCAAGCCCCGGCGAACGCAAGGTAGATTTGCCTGAAGCTATCGCGGCTTGGCCCGGACAATTTTCTGAGTCTGCCAAACAAGGCGATACAACTGGTCCGGACGCGGGTCCGGCGCGATGCGGGTGAAATACTCGTCATCGATTCCAAGCAACCGCCGTCGGCGATCAGAAACACCGGGGTCGTCGTCCAGAAAGCTTTCAGCCAACTCAAAGTCTCGATCCCACAGAATGGCATCGGACAGTGAATCGATCAGGTACGCCCAGCTGCGAATATCGCCGCTCTCAGGCGACGGCAGTTCCCAATCATCGCCGAGTTCGCGATCCTGATTGGCGAACATGTTTTCGTAGGCGTTGCGAACCAGCGTCCGCCAGCTCGGGCTTTGGCTGTTACCGATGAGCGACGGAAATTCGATTTCGATCGCAACTTGGTCACGAATTTCGACAAAGATCGCCGCCACGCAGGCCTCTAATTCGGCCGACAAGTCGAGTACTTGATCGGTATCGGTCAACAGATGCCTCGCGACGTCATGCAGCAGGGCAATTCGTCGCATGACTGTGAGTGCATCGTAAACGGCGATTCCGGATTCGCAGTCGATTGGCAAGTCGACTTCGTCGTCGTCGTCGTCGCTCAGTTCATCGACGTGGATCAACAAGTTATCAATCATCGATTCGATCGATGTTCCTACCAATGCTGCTTCATCGCCGCGCAGAGTCCGGTCACCTCGGCTCGTTCGCCACATATCGCCAGCTTCCTCGGTCTCGTCGCACGACTTTCGACCAACTCAAAAGTCGTTCCGACATCTGCCTGGTCCACGAATCAGTTGTCGACATCATAGCCAAGAAACTCGGCGGTTGGTGCCAAGCTTGAAATCAAGCAGCACGAAATAGGCTGGCAGCCGGATCGCGGCGTGTGGGACGAATGCGACCGCGAGCTTTTGCTTCGGATTCCGCGTCACTGTGACTCAGATGGACATCCAATTGGGGAAACGGGATGCCAATGTTCACTGCATCCAACTGGCGTTTGATCTCGCCGGTCAATGCTTCCATCATCTTCCAATAATCGCCGGCGGAAACCCACATCCGGACTTTCCACTCTACGGCGCAATCGCCAAGGCTGCTGAGGATCACCGCTGAACCGCGACCTTCACCAGCAATGGTCTGCGCGGCAAAGGTTGCGGCGGCAGCTTCCAGCGCGGTGCGGGTTTGATCCTGATCCGCCGTGTAATCGACTCCCACGGCAACTTCGATTCTGCGATGCGGATGAAATGAGATGTTCTCGATCGTGCCGCCTGAAATGGCGCTATTGGGGACGATAATCCGACGGTTGTCCGGCGTGTCCAGTGTGGTGGTAAACAAGTCAATTTCGTTGACTTTGCCTGTGACTCCTCCGGCATTGATCACATCACCTACTTTGAAAGGACGGAACACCAGCATCAAGACACCGGCGGCAAAGTTGCTAAGCGTTCCTTGAAAGGCCAGACCGATAGCAAAGCCTGCTGCGGCCAGCATGGCGGCAAGCCCGCCCAGTGGTGCTCCCATTTTGGACAGCACCGCTCCGGCGACGCCGAACATGATGCAGTAAAAAATTGCTTTGCCAATGAACTTGCCCAGCGTTTCGTCGACACGCCGACAAACCGGTTGGCTGATGATTCGCGACAGATACTTGGCGACCAGATAGCCGGCTGAAATCACCCCCAGACCGACCACCGCGGTCAACAGGGCGGGACCAAGATGAGTCGTCGCGTACTGGGAAAGACCGCTGAATTCGCCCTGGGTGATATTCGAAAGGACGGTGGCTGTCGCGTCGGCGATCTCAACCGAGGCTTCCGCTGACCCTGCCGTTTGCGAATTTTCGATCACGTTTGCGTCCTTGCTCTTTGGGTGATGTCGTGGCTGGTTGCCACGGATCTGAACTGTCGAAGCTTGATCTATAGATCAAGCCGAGTTCACAGGTAAAGACGGATCAGAGCGGGGACCGGTGGGGGGGGTGATCAAGACAGAATCGGCAAATCCCTGCTTGCTTGCGATGCGGCTTGATCAGGGTCTTGATAGCGATTGACGTCGAAGTGCTTGGAATAGGTTCCAAAATCATTGAAGGCATATTTTTTAGCCCAACGGTAAACCAGGCTTCGTTCCGGGATTTCGTCGCCGGGCTGAAATTGGCTCCGCCGGGGCTGGATCTGCCGCAACTCTTCCAGCACCGACGATCGTACCGTGGTGTCTCGGGCACCATGCTTTTCCGCTAACTCGATTAACAAGTCGGGGCGTTCCATAATCACGCACCCGCGGGTGTGCTGCGCGGTCAGTTCGCGAAAGTCTTTGAGGAACGTCGATTCGTTAAAGGTTTCCGCTAGCGGCCGATCATCGTGGATCGATTCGGTCGCCAGCTGGATCACCGGACAGGGCTCGATGTCCCCCCAGGGACCGATATGGTGCGTGAAGCCGGTCGCAGCGGGGCACAACGCGTTCCCGGCGTCGTCGTGGTAGGCGTCGATCACAATGATCGGCTTGGTTGCTCTGGTGTCGACGACAAATTGGCGAACACGACGCTGCTGATCGCTCGATAGCGCCAATTGCGGATTGGCTTCTGGTCCAACTGGTCGATAGATGTGGAACCAACAATACATCACACCCATTTCGATCAGGCGATCAACCCAGCGGTCATTGACCAGGTCATCGATATTCGATTTGCAAACACTGGTACAAACCCCCACCAGCAGTTTGTGCCGCAGCGCCGTTTCCAGTCCCTGCATGGTGTCGCTGTAGACACCGTCCCGTCCTCGTCGCGTATCGCTCACGATCTCCGTACCTTCGACGCTGATCAGCGGAGTGACGTTGGCCAGGTCGCGAAGTTGCTTTGCAATTTCGTCGGTGATGAAATGACCATTGGTAAAGAGTTGGAAATATACATCACGGTTGGCTTCAAAAATCTTTAACAAATCTTTATGCATCAGCGGCTCGCCGCCCAAAATTCCAAAGAAGCGGTTGCCCATCGCCTTGGCCTCGGCGATCGTTCGATTGGCGGCTTCAACTTCGATACGTTGTTGTTTGGCGGCGACGTCAACCCAACATCCCTGGCAGCGGAGGTTGCAGCTATTGATGACGGAGAGATATAAGAAAGGGGGGAAGAATTCACCTTTTTTCAGACGCCGTTTGTGCCGTTGAACGCTCCGCAGCCCACCGACGCCGAGTGTCCAGAACGCTTTCCATAAAAGTCGCTTGTCGGTTTCGGTCAGAAAGCGTTGAGCTAGGCGAATGTACATGAGGCGAGAGTTGGTTTCGTTGGCGGTGCTTGGAGCGGATAGGGCTCCCTAAAAGCGTAATTATGACCGATAAACAAACCTTGTGATCGGTGCAAAATTTATAATGTTTGGCGTCCGGCAGGGGGGGCTGGAGCTGGCTGGCCATGGACAAACGTATCACCTTTAATCGGGGCCTGGCAGAACGATCGAAATCTGCTGTCTTGACAGGACTCAGGGGGGGGTTAGTATGCGTTGGTCGCCGAAGGACTCCCGCGATTTTCCATCCTTTGTTTTTACCCCTTTGATCCTCGAAATCCGCTTGCCGGACGGGAGGTTGCTTCGAGCGTCCGCCAGGTTTGCAGGACCCACCCGCCAAGTCTAACAGGTTGGCGAGTAGATTGACATCCAGCTTCTGAAGACCACATCTCGAATGTCTGCAGATGGAGCGATTGCTGGCATGTCAGGGCTTGATTCCGGACGGCCGTTCGAGCGGAGAACTCCGAGTGAACGAGCACGAAATCGTTTTGTTAAATCAAGCAACAGATCGATCGATTGCCGGCTCGCAACGAGCAACCGAGCTTGGTCCTGTTTTACCCGCACAGTGGCAGTCGCAGGTTGCGGACGATGAGGGTTTCATCTCACCTCGCTTCGTGTGGCGCGTGCTTGCGCAGTGGTGGTACGTCGCGATTCCGATCGGACTCGTGCTGGCAATCCTATCGGCAGCCACGGTGATGTTGACTTTTACGCCGGTCTACCGATCATCGGCGGTGCTCAAAATTGCCAGCTACACGCCTTACATCGCCTATACCAGCAACGAACAACCGATGAAGCCTGAGGAGTTCACCGAGACCCAGGTCGAACTGCTACGCAGCCCGTTGGTGATGGAAGAGTTGTTAAAGAATCCTGAAGTTGCGGAGATTCCGCAGTTGTTGGAGCAGGAGAATCCGGCAGCCTGGCTGGCCGAAGCGGTGCAAGTCAAACAGATTGGCAACTCGGAACTGTACAACGTGTTTTTGGATGCCAAAGCACCGGAGAGTTCGGCGTTGTTGGTCAACGCGATCTTGGACGAGTATTTTCAGGTTCGAACTCGGGACGAAGAATCGCAGACCAAACGGGTTCTGGAATTGCTCGAGCAGGAAAAATCGCTCCGCGCCGCGGAGATCCAGGAGTTCCAGACGAAATTGCGGACGCTGGCAAAGAAGCTCGAGGGTGACGGTCTGTTGGACGAAACCAGCGACGGTCTGACCGCTGCGGAAGTCGGCAAACAATATGGTCGTCTGAACGAGCTTCGCGACAAACTTTCTGAGGCCAATTTGGGTCGCCGCATGGCGGAGATGGAAATCGAGGCGCTGACCGAGACGATCAACAAACGGGACATTGGGATCCCCAAGGTCGAAGTCGAAAACGCGATTAGCGACAGCGACGAAGTCCAACAGCTGCGGGCGCTGATTGCCACGAAAAAGGCCATGCTGTATCGGCATGAAACCGCTTCGGCAGCGGGTAAAGATGATTCCGGATATCGCAAATTGCAGCGCGAAATCGCCTCCTATGAGCGGACGCTCTCCGCGGCCGCTAACACCGCCCGACCCAGAATTCACGAAGACCTCAAGGCAATGGCTGCCTTGGAGCGGCAGGATCTGCTCAAACAGCTCGAGCAGCAGCTGGAGCTGAAGGCCAATTTCGAGGAGTTGCTGCGGGAGCGGGTTCGAGAGCAGCTTGCGGCGGTTGGCGACACCAGTGATCAGCGGATGGAATTGGAGTTCACGCGGGCGGAATTGGAGCGTGCTGAAAGGGTATTCGAGATGATCGCCGAGCGCTCGATGGCGCTGACAACCGAGTCCCGAGCACCTGGGCGGGTGACGCTGATGCGGCCCGCCGAAGAACCGCAAGGTCCGGTCGAAAGTCTGCCGATTCGCAATCTTGCCGCCGCCGTGTTGATCAGCGGCTGTTTTCCGTTTGGACTTGCTTTGCTATGGGAACTTTCGGTGCGCCGCATCGGAGACTCCCAGCAACTTTCCCAACTGGCCGCACTGCCGGTGGTCGGCGAAATCGCCAGGTTGCCGATGCGATTCCGCACGATCACACCAGGCGACAGCCGCGCGATGAGTCTGTACGAAGAGAGTATCGACTCTTTGCGCGTCGGCCTGGTGCTGCCCGATCAGCACCAGAATCTGAAGGTGATCGCGGTCACCAGTGCGGTCCACAGCGAGGGCAAGTCCAGTATCGCCTCGCAGCTTGCCGTCAGCATCGGTCGTTCGATTGGCCAGCCGGTATTGTTGATCGACGGCGACCTGCGCTCGCCCGATGTCCATCACATCTTTGATATTCCCAACGAGATCGGATTCGCAACGGTCTTGGACGGCAGCACAACACTTGAAGAGGCGATCGTGACGTCCTGGAGTGACAGCGTCCATCTGTTGCCGGCCGGTCACCTGAAGAAAAATCCTCATAAGCTGATGAGCGTCGGCATCCTCCGCAAAATACTTGACGAGTTGCGCGGCAAATATCAATACATCGTGATTGACACGCCACCGATTTTGTCAGCCTCGGAAGCCTTGCTGCTGGCCAAAGTCGCCGACGGGACCGTGCTTTCCACCCGTCGCAATTCCAGTCGCGAGAGCCAGGTGCGGATTGCCTACACGCGGCTGATGCAAGCCGGCGCTCGGCCGCTTGGTGCCGTGTTTAACGGCGTGCCCACCCGAAGCTATGCCAGCACCTATGGCAATTACAGTTATGCACGAAGCTTTGAATGATCGAGGAATGGACTGTTTGAGGTCCGCAACCGCTGTGTAGATATTTCGTCGTGAATCGAACCAGACCTACCATCATTTTTCGTGTTCCTGATTCCGTCACGGCGGCATTTAAAGTTGCGACGTTGTTGATTCCAACTATTCTAGGAAGTTCGAATCGGATGGTGCCCGGCGGCTGACCGCGGGGTGTCACCCAGAGAGACGAAGTCCGCGCTGACGCAACCATGATCACTGCGGCGACTACCACAGAGTCACCCGCCTTTGACTTTGTGGAAACATCAAATGAATTTTACGACTTGATCGACAACATGATTTGGAACGGCGTGTTATGAAACAGTTGCACGGAGTTTGGAAGCGTTATTATCCCAAGCGAATTTACGTGCTGATCATCGCCCACCTGGCGTTGTTCACGGTGTCTTACGAACTGGCGCTATGGCTGCGGTTCGACATGCAAATCCCCGAGTCGGAGCGAGTCGTCTTTTGGAAGACCCTGCCCTGGCTGCTGGCATTTAAGCTCGCCATGTTTCAAGGTTTCGGCAGCCTGCATGGCTGGTGGCGGTACATCACGTTTCATGACCTGGCGTCGCTGTTGAAAGTCACCACACTTTCGACTTTTGTCATCGCCTTTGTCGACTACTTCTTTATGCAGACCTACCAAATCCCCCGTTCGGTGGTGCTGCTTGATTGGGTGATGACTTTGATCTTGATCGGTGGCCTGCGCAGCGCGTGCCGTTTGTTTCGAGAAATCTGGTGGCCGGCATTTTCGCTGCATGGACGCAAGCCCGCGTTGTTGATCGGCGCGGTGCAAGGCGGGGAGGTACTCTCCCGCCAGATTCATTCAAACCCGAAACTTGACTTTCGGGTCGTCGGCTTCTTGGATGAGGATCGCTCCCGCTACGGGTCGCGACTCGGCGGCATTCCCTTCTTGGGCAGTCCCAACGATGCGGTTGAGTTTGCCAAGGAGTACGAAGCGGAGGACTTGCTGATCATCTCCAACAGTATGAGCGGCGAGCGATTACGTGAATTGGTCGACAGGTGCCGACGAGCGCAGATCCATGTCAAAATGATCCCGCCCGTCGAGGAGCTGATCAAAGGCTCTTACCGAGTGCAGTTTCGCGATGTCGAAATCAACGACTTGTTGCGCCGCGAACCTGTGCAGCTGGATTTCGACGCAATCCGAAAGATGCTGCGTGGCAAGCGCGTGATGGTCACCGGGGCGGGCGGCAGCATTGGTTCGGAGGTCTGTCGACAGATCCTAAAATGCGATCCCGAACGGCTGCTGCTTGTCGAACGCGCCGAAAACAGCCTCTTCGTGTTTGAGCAGCAGCTGAAGGAATCAGGCTCGGACAGCCGGTGCGTCCCCTGCATCGCCGACATTTGCGATCAGCGGCGAATCCGATCTTTGCTGCAAGAGCACGAAGTCGAAGTTGTCTTTCACGCCGCCGCTCATAAGCATGTGCCATTGATGGAAGCGAATCCCTCGGAGGCGATCAAGAATAATGTAATCGCAACCGCGAACCTGGCGATGATCTGCCACGAAGCGGGAGTCGAGCGGTTTGTGATGATCTCGACTGACAAAGCGGTCAATCCAACCAGCGTGATGGGCGTGTCGAAACAGCTTGCCGAACGCTATGTTCACGCCTTGTCCGAAGTATCGGCTACCAAATTCGTGGTCGTGCGATTTGGAAATGTGCTCGCCTCGGCCGGCAGCGTGGTGCCAATTTTCCAGGAGCAAATCCGTCGTGGCGGTCCCGTTACCGTAACCCACCCCGACATGTGTCGGTTCTTCATGACGATCCCCGAAGCCTCGCAGTTGGTTCTGCAGGCCTCGGCGATGGGCGAAGGAGGCGAAATCTTCGTGCTCAACATGGGCGAGCAAGTGAAGATAGTCGATCTTGCCAAAGACATGATCCGCCTCTCCGGTCTGTCATTGGAAGAAATCCCGATCGTTTACACCGGTATGCGACCGGGGGAAAAATTATACGAAGAGCTATACCTCGATGACGAAGAGACTTTGCCGACACCGCATCCCAAGCTTCGCGTCGCTTACCATCAAGCCTTCAACATCGACGAACTGAACCAAGATCTCGAGGAGCTGAAATCATTGGCCGAGTCGTCTGCTGATGTGGTCCGCCAGAAATTACAAGAACTCGTGCCCAACTATCGTCCCACCATCTTGCCTGTGGGTAATGATGCGGCAGTCACGCCGTTGCGCGAGCCCGAACTGGCGGCGGACACCTCGCGTTAACAGAAAGCCCGCGAGCGCTGATCGCCGACCTCCGCTGGTGCGGGCAAGATCATCCGCGCCGCACAAGCCTGCAGCTGGCATGGTCGGTTCAGCTTAAGTGCCATGGATTACCCGAATATGACCGTTACCAATACTGCTGTCCAACCAGGTTCCGCTCACACGATCCGTATCGAGCCCGCCCGCGGCTGGCTCTCGCTGGGTTTGCGAGAACTGTGGGAATATCGAGAACTGCTCTACTTCCTGACCTGGCGAGACGTCAAGGTGCGCTACAAACAGACGGCGTTGGGCGCGTCATGGGCCATCCTGCAACCGCTGCTGACGATGGTCGTGTTTACGCTGTTCTTCGGCCGGCTCGCCAAAATCCCCTCCGATGGCGTGCCCTACGAAGTTTTTTCGATGGCGGCACTCGTCCCTTGGACCTTCTTCGCTTACGCCTTGACTCAGTCATCGAACAGTTTGGTGCAAAGCGCCAACTTGGTGAAAAAGGTCTACTTCCCTCGTCTTGCCGTTCCGATCGCAAGCGTCTTGTCAGGGGTCGTCGACTTCGTTTTGGCGTTTCTGGTATTGTTGGGAATGATGTTGTATTTCGGCATCATGCCAACTTGGAATGTCCTGCTGCTGCCGTTTCTGCTGCTGCTGGCGCTGATCACTTCGCTGGGCGTCGGCCTCTGGATGGCGGCTTTGAACGTGCAATACCGAGACGTCAGATACGTGTTGCCGTTCCTGACGCAGTTCTGGTTGTTCGCCACGCCAATCGCCTATCCCAGCAGTTTGTTGCCTGTCCAGTGGCGGGCGCTTTACAGCATCAACCCGATGGTTGGGGTTGTCGAAGGCTTTCGCTGGGCTTTGCTGGGGACCGACACTCAACCAGGACCGATGTTGCTGGTCTCAACGATCGCCGCCAGCATGCTGCTGCTGGGCGGTGCTTACTACTTTCGCCGGATGGAAAAAACCTTCGCCGACGTCGTTTGACAGTTCGGCTGTGTTCGGTCGGCCGTCGTTGTTGGTGATGCCCAGCATGTTGCGCCAGGTCAAACTTTTTGTTCTTGTCACAATCTTGATCGCCCTACTGATACTGTGTCACCGCCCATTGCTGCGGGGCGCTTACCGTTTTTTGATACATCAGGATCCAGCCGAAGACGTCCGCTTTGTTGCCCTGGTCAATGGAGACCAGGCGGCGCTGGATCGCGCCTTGGTGAAAATCAGCGACGGCCAGGCGCGGGCGGTGTTGATCGTGGAACGTCGTCAGCCGCGGACCGTGCAAATTGGGGCCGCGCCTGCGATGGGCGATCGAATGAAACAAGCACTGATCGCCAGCGGATTGTCGGAATCGTCTGTGGAAATTATTTCCACCGAGGCGGTGACGTACTGGCAGCTGGCCAGAGCGCTGGATCAGCACCTGAGCCGTCGTGCACCTGCGGCTCGAGTCGCGATCCTGTTCCCGGAACACCAGACTCGATATCTGAGGTGGATTGTCGATCGTGCTGTCGATTCAGGGCGAGCCGACCAGATCGATATCTGGTCGTTCTCGCCAGGAGCTTACGATCAAGACAACTGGTGGTCGCGGCGCTCGGCGGTGCTGAAAGTCGCTGTCAGTTATCTGCGACTGATCCATGCCGTTGGATTTGGCGAAGGCGAGTTCGATGCGAATAACTGGAGCCCCGAGTCCTACGAACGTGCCCTGCAAGTATGGCGCCCGGCGGAAGCAGCGTGACAGCTCGAAGCTCGTTCGGTAAAGCCGTTTTGCTGATCGCCGCATTGACGGTGCTGACACTGTGGGCGACGCATCGGCAGCTGCTGGAATCGGCCGCGAGTTGGCTGAACGTGGCGACCTTTCCGCAACGAACTGACTATGTGTTTGTGCTCAACGGCGACTCGAACGTGCGTCCCTTCATCGCGGCGGCCTTGGTCAAAGCCGGTCTTGCCTCGCAAGTACTCCTGGTGCCGATGAAAGAACCACACCAAAGTGAATCAAGCACAGCCGATGTGAATGCCGTGCCGGCATCCCACGAACTCGCCCGCCGAGTCTTGATCCACCAGGGTGTTGCTGCTGAGCGAATTCGCATCATCGCAGGCAAGTGCACCAACACCTTTGACGAAGCTCAGTCATTGTTCAACCACCTGAACAACGCGAGCGATCAAACGGCGACGGTGTCGATCGTCACCAGTGACTTTCACACCAGAAGAACTCGTTGGACGTACCAACAGGTATTCGGGGACCGTGCCGATCGATTGAGTTTCGTCGCCGCGCCGACAGAGGGCTTTGACCAGACGAATTGGTGGCGAGTCGAAGACGGGTTCATGGTTTATGGGACCGAGTTCTTGAAATTTGGTTTTTACACGTTTCGTTATGGCAACGGCTGGTGGGTCTGCGGTGGTACGATGGCCTTTGCTGTGACAGCGGTTGTGTTTCGGCGTTTATGGCGACAACATTCCGACCGATTGGAACCAGCTTGTGCCTAGCAACGAGTTGACATTCGACGACTGCCTGATCATTGGCGAAGTGGCGCAGGCGCATGACGGCAGCCTGGGGACCGCGCATGCGTTCATTGATGCGATCGCCGATGCGGGGGCGGACGCGGTAAAATTTCAGACTCATCTGGCTGCCGCTGAGTCGACTGTGCGAGAGCCATGGCGGGTGCGTTTCAGCCCGCAGGACGCAACGCGATATGACTATTGGAAACGGATGGAGTTCAGCGAAGAACAGTGGTCTGGATTGCGCGCCCACGCGGACGATCGAGGCCTGTTGTTTCTCAGCTCTCCCTTCTCGGTCGAGGCGGTCGAACTGCTCAGCCGGGTTGGTGTCGCGGCCTGGAAGGTGGCATCCGGCGAAGTCAACCACGTTCCCTTGTTTGATCGGATGCTGGAAACAGGTTTGCCATTCTTGTTATCAACGGGCATGAGCCCGCTGGCGGAAATCGACGCCGCTGTCGCTCGTGTGCAAGCGCGGCAGTTGCCTTTGGCGGTGTTGCAATGCACCTCGGCTTATCCCTGCACTGCGGAGCAAGTGGGCCTCAATTTGCTCTCCGATTTTCGCCGGCGTTACGATTGCCCGATCGGTCTTTCCGATCACTCGGGAACCGTGTTTCCTGGTCTGGCGGCGGTCGCGCTGGGGGCCAAGGTCGTCGAGGTGCATGTGACCTTTAGCCGTGAAATGTTTGGCCCCGACGTGCCCGCCTCGCTAACGACCGCGGAACTGCGCCAGCTTGTCCAAGGGTCGCGGTACATCGAACGAATGCTGGCCAATCCTGTGGACAAAGACGAAGCTTCGCGGGAATTAAGTGATTTGCGAGCGATGTTTACCAAGAGCCTCGTTGCGCGCGTCGATTTGCCCCTTGGAACGATCCTCGAGGAGCAGCATTTGGCGATCAAAAAGCCGGGTGATGGAATGGCTCCCGAGCGATTGCAAGAAGTATTGGGGCGGAAACTGAAGTGCCGACTTGCCGCCGATTCCTGTCTTCGGGAGGATCATTTTGAACAATAGCCAAGCGCCCCTGCCACAACTTCGCAAGATCTGTGTCGTGCTTGTCGACCGCGCGAACTACGGGCGTCTGAAGCCGGTCATGCGCGCCATCGCCGACCATCCGCGGCTGCAGCTTCAAGTGCTCGCCGCAGGGACCATGATGCTGGAGCGGTTTGATCAACCGGTCAAAGTGGTCCGTAACGACGGCTTTCCGATCGACGGCGAAATCTACATTGAACTCGAAGGCTCGAATCCGGCGACGATGGCCAAGTCAGTCGGTTTCGGCCTGATCGAATTTGCCAGTGAGTTTCAAAGACTTAAACCGGACTTGGTACTGCTGATCGGTGACCGCTATGAGGCATTGGCCGCGGCGATCGCCGCCGCCTACATGAATTTGTGCCTGGCCCATGTGCAAGGTGGCGAGGTCTCGGGCTCGATCGACGAAAGTGCGCGTCATGCAATTACCAAGTTCGCCCAGTTCCACTTCCCCAGTACCCGTCGCGCGGCGGAATATATCGTTCGCATGGGCGAAGATCCCGCCTCCGTCCTGGCAGTCGGCTGCCCCAGCAGCGACATCGCCCGCGAAATCGACCTCACAATCCATCCCGACTTGATCAATGGACGGGGCAGCGGAGCCGAAATTGATACGTCCAAGCCCTACCAGCTGGTCATCTTTCACCCCACGACGACGGAATATGGTGGAGAAGAACAGCAGATTGAAGAATTGCTTCGCGGCTTGCATCAGCTCAGTCGGCCCACCGCGCTGCTGTGGCCAAACATTGATGCCGGATCGAATCACGTCAGCAAAGCGATCCGCCGATTCCGAGACCAGCACAAACCCGACTGGCTGAGAATGCTGATCAACTTTTCACCCGAAGAGTATCTCAAGGTTCTGGCCAACGCCTCTTGCGCGATCGGCAATTCCAGCAGCTTTGTCCGCGATGCAAGCTATTTCGGAACCCCCGTGGTGTTGGTCGGAAACCGCCAGGAGGGACGCGAAACCGACCAGCATGTGGTCCGCGTCGAACCGATCGCCGAACAAATCGTTGCGGCCACTCGTCGACAGCTCGCGCATGGGCGTTTTCCGCCCAGCACGTTGTACGGCGACGGCCAAGTCTCGCAATGCATCGCCGAGGCGCTCGCGAATCTGTCGCCCTATACCCAGAAACAGTTGCACTACATGCATGATCCAGCCGGCAGCGCGAACCACAATGGATTCGCCGAGGGTGCCGCGACGAGTGAGCGAAACAACGGTGCAGTCAAAGCAGGACAGCAATGCGTGTCGCCGGAGTGATCACCGCCCGCGGCGGATCGAAAGGTGTGCCGCGCAAAAACCTGGCGTTGCTCGGCGGGCGATCACTGCTGAGCTATACGGCCGAGTCGGCACTGGCAGCCAAACGTCTGACCCGAGTCGTTGTCAGTACTGATGATCAGCAAATCGCCGCGGAGGCGAGGCGCTGGGGGTTGGAAACACCCTTCATCAGGCCAGCCGAACTGGCGCGTGACGAAACGCCAACGCTTCCGGTGTTGCAACACGCGGTCCGAGAGCTGGAACTGGCAGGTGAGCAGTACGACGCGATTTGTCTGCTGCAGCCGACTCACCCTTTCCGCTGTGCCGAGGACATTGACCGCTGTATCGAGTTGCTCCAGAGCAGTGAGGCCGATGCGGTGATGACCATTGCCCATGTACCGGACCACTATAATCCGCACTGGACTTACTTCATGGATTCCGACGGCCGCTTGCGATTGAGTACCGGCGAAGCATCTCCGATTCCGCGTCGCCAAGATTTACCCCCCGCCTATCACCGCGAAGGCTCGGTGTATGTGACCCGGCGCGACGTATTGATCCTGCAAAACAGCCTCTATGGTCAGCGGGTCTTGGGTTTGCTTGTCGATGCGAAGAATCGGATCAACATCGATCGCCCACAAGATCTGCAGCAAGCTCAGTTCGTCCTGAATCAGCGAGAGAGCGGGAACTAACGATGTGCGGCATCTCAGGACTGTTTGGTCGTGATCTGGCCTCCATCGATGCGATGGTTGCTTGCCAGCACCACCGCGGACCGGATGCCGACGGCGTCTATCGCGATCCCAATGGGATCGCTGCGCTGGGGCACAACCGTCTTAGCATCATCGATCTTTCCGAGGCCGGCCGACAACCGATGAGCAGTGCGGATGGGCGGTATTGGATCGCCTTCAATGGTGAGATTTACAATTACTTGGAGCTGCGCGAACAATTGCGCGATTATCCGTTTCAAAGCCGATCCGATACGGAGGTGATCCTGGCCGCGTACCAAAAGTGGGGTCCGGCCTGCTTGGATCGATTCCTGGGCATGTTCGCATTGATGATCTGGGACGAACAAGAACAGCGGCTGTTTGCCGCCCGAGACCGGTTTGGGGTCAAGCCGCTGTATTACCATCGCGACGCCGCGGGTGGATTGGTGATCGCCAGCGAAATCAAAGCGATTCACGCGGCCGGAGTTGTGGCCCAGTCGGATCCGGTGGCTTGGTCGGCCTACTTGGGTCAAGGTCTTTACGAGCATAGCGAGCGAACGTTCTGGAAAGACATTCAGTCACTTCCGCCCGGTCATTTTCTCACCTGGTCCGACCGCCAGCTGCGGATCGGCCGCTGGTACGATTTGGCCGAGCGTGTTGCCGCCGACTACGATTCTCGCAGCGAGGAAACTGTCTGCGAGGAGTATCTGTCGCTGTTGACCGAAAGTGTTCGATTGCGATTCCGATCCGACGTCCCTGTTGGAGTGAACTTGAGCGGAGGGTTGGACTCGTCGCTGTTGCTCGCGCTGATACACAAACTTCAAGGTCCCGACAGTGAGGTTCGGGTCTTCACGTTTGTCACCGGCGACCCCGATTATGATGAACTCCCCTGGGTCCAGCAGATGCTGAGGCAGACGCGCCATCCATTGACGGTTGGCCACTTGACTGCCGAAGACGTTCCGCAACTTGCCCGCAAAATTTCTGTCGTGCAAGATGAACCCTTTGGTGGGCTGCCGACCCTGGCGTACGCTCAGTTGTTCTCCAAGGCCCGTGAAGCCGACGTCACCGTGTTGCTGGACGGTCAAGGGATGGACGAAGCCTGGGCTGGTTACGACTACTACGCGGCAGTGATCAATGGCGACCAGACGACGTCGGTCCCAACGGTGCAGGGAACCAGCGATCCGATCATGCAGGCCGACTGCTTGCTTCCCGATTTTCGCGATCTGGCCATCAAGCATGCCGCATTTGCCATCCCGAAAGTTTTTCCTGACGCGTTGCGTTGCGTGCAGTATCGCGACGCCAGGCACACCAAATTGCCGCGAGCATTGCGTTTCAATGACCGCGTCTCGATGGCCTCATCACGTGAGTTGCGGGAACCGTTTTTGGATCACCGGTTGTTCGAACTGGCTTTGAGTCAGCCGCCGCAGCGAAAGCGAGACGCGGAAACCGGAAAGCGGCTGCTGCGACATATCGCCCGGCAGCTGCTGCCCGAGCGATTGCGTCAGACTCCCAAACGCCCGCTCCAGACACCCCAACGGGAATGGTTGCGAGGTCCGCTTTGCGGCTGGGCCACCGAATGCATCGAATCGGGCTTGGACGTTTACGGCGGTGATTGGCTGGATCCGCAAGCGGTCCGCAATAAGTGGCAAGCGTTTCGGCAAGGCGAAGGCGACAACAGTTTTTTTGTTTGGCAGTGGATTAGTCTAGGAATCAGCAGTCAGTTGGCTGAAACCCGGACCTACGCAAGCGGTAACGTATGAGTGACAAAGTGATAGAAGCGGTTGGACTCGGCAAGCAGTACGTGCTGGGGACTCGCCAAGACAGTTACAAAACGATCCGCGAAAGTGTGACGCAACTTGCAATGTCACCCTTGCGCGCGGCATCTCGTCTCTGGAACGGCAGCGGTAAGGCCAACACTTTTTGGGCCTTGAAGGATGTCTCCTTCGATGTCGAACCCGGCGACGTGATCGGAGTGATTGGTCGCAACGGAGCCGGAAAGAGTACGCTGCTGAAGATTCTTTCTCGAATTACCGATCCCACCGAAGGATACGCCGATATACACGGACGCGTTGGTTCGTTGCTGGAGGTCGGTACCGGGTTTCATCCTGAATTGACCGGTCGCGAAAACATCTATTTAAACGGCGCCATCCTGGGGATGAAGCACAAAGAGATCGAACGCAAATTCGACGAGATTGTTTCGTTCGCAGAAGTCGAGAACTTTATCGAAACGCCGGTCAAGCGATACAGCAGCGGCATGTATCTGCGTCTGGCGTTTGCGGTCGCCGCACATCTGGAACCAGAGATTCTGCTGGTCGACGAGGTGCTCGCCGTGGGGGATGCCGCGTTCCAGAAGAAATGCTTGCGACGCATGGAAGACGTCGCCGAACAGGGCCGCACAGTGCTGTTTGTCAGCCACAACATGGGAGCCATTCGGTCGCTGTGCAACAAAGGCTTGTTTCTCGATCAAGGTACCGTGGTTGAATCGGGAGATCTGAGCAGTTGCATCACCAGATACTTTCAATCGATCGGTGCTTTGGAAAACAGCGCCCAGCCTTCGCTTGCGGAAACCTTGCAGGAAGGTTTCGGCCGAGTTTGGCTGCCGACCGTAGAAGGGAACACCGTCGAACAAGGCGCCGAACTGGCCGTTTCCACGATGTTGAAGATCGACCGCGAAACGAGCGGCTTCTCGCTGTATTGCATCTTGGAAGACATGTACGGCCGCCAATTGATTCATCTTCGTCAAGAGAGTCCCGAATTAGGCGTCAAAGGCACCGCGCAGGGTACCTACGATATTCGCATCGTCTTTCCACCACTTTGGCTAAACCCGGGTTTGTACGCGTTGCACTTCAAGGCCATGTTTTGGGGCCGGCGATCGTCTTCACGCCACGTGTCGGACAAGTTTCCGTTAGACGTGGGCGGCGACAGCAGTGGCGCCGAATCGACGCTGCATCCCAAGGTGGATTGGTCGGTTGATCGCGCGCATGTACTGGAACCCAAGTGACTGCGACCACGATTCCTGATGCTGTAATGAAGAACCGACGCCCGCAATCCGATCACCGCTCGATCGAAGAAATCGAGCACCACTACAAGATAGAACGAGAGTTGTCAGATCGGCTGCGTCATGCCGGCAAAGCACAACGACTGCAATTGTACCCCACACTTTACGACGAAATTTGCGAGCGGGTTCCCAACATCCCGGGCTGGAACGAACCTTTGCCGCCTGAAATTCTGAAGCGCAATGTGGCCAACAAAGTCAAATTTCTGCGAAACTATGTCAAGCCCAGCTCAACATTCCTGGAACTCGGTCCGGGAGACTGCAGCGTATCGCTGGCCGTTGCCGAGTATGCCAAACAAGTTTACGCAGTGGATGTATCGGCGGCGATCACAAGTAGAGTGGAACCTCCGAATAATTTCACTCTAGTGATCTCCGACGGGGTCAGCGTGGAAGTTCCGCCGGCCAGTGTCGACGTTGCCTACAGCAACCAATTGATGGAACACTTGCATCCCGATGACGCGGCGGAACAGTTGCAGAACGTGGTTCGGGCGCTCAAGCCCGGTGGAGTCTACATCTGCATCACGCCCAGCAAGCTATCGGGGCCCCACGATGTTTCGAAGTACTTTGACGATACCCCGACCGGATTCCATTTGAGGGAGTACAGTACGACGGAGCTGGCGCGGATGTTCAAGGCGGCGGGATTTGCAAGCGTGCGTCCCTACCTGTGGATCAAACAAAAGTTCGTTACCTATCCGTTGTTTCTGGTAACCGGTCTGGAGGCGGCATTGAGATGTCTGCCGGGATCATCACGCCGGGCCATTTGTAACCGCTTTCCTGTCAGTCACGCGCTGGGGCGGGTCGTTGCCAGGATGCCTCTGTGAGACGGTGCGGTTCCAATCGTCCGCCGCGGCATCGGCAAACGGCATTAGGAATCCTTTGTTGAAACCATTGCGAATCTGTCTCGTCTGCCACGAATACCCGCCAGCCGCCAGCGGCGGAATCGGTACCTATTCCCGCGCTCTGGGACGGGCGCTGGTCAACGCCGGCCACGAAGTCCGCGTAATCGGCGTGTACCCCGATCTGCCCGGCAAAGAGATTTATGAAGAGCAAGACGGGGTCAGGGTCTGGCGACTTCGTTGTCAGCGAGGTGCCGCTGGCTGGATCGCCGATCGCTACCGGCTGTATCGCATGGTCGCCGCTTGGAGCCGTCGCCAGGAAATCGATTTGATTGAGGTTCCGGACTGGCAGGGCTGGGCTGCGGGTTGGCCGTCCTTGCCGGTACCGGTCGTGGCTAGACTGCACGGTTCGGCGGTTTATTTCGCTGCGGAATTTGGAAAACGTACAGCTCGAAGAGTATCCCAGCTTGAGCGAGCCTCGCTGCGCCGCGCCAACTATTGGTCTTCGGTCAGCCGCTATGCCGCCAGCAGAACGCACGCGTTATTCAATCTTCCCACACGTCATTCCGCCGTGATCTACCCATTCATTGAACTGCGCCCCGTGACCAGCGTGTCCGATCGATCTCGCAATCGCGTGGTGTATACAGGCACGCTGACGGAGAAAAAAGGAATCATTTCATTGATTCGCGCTTGGCCGCTGGTTCAGGCTCGCCGGCCGGATGCGCAGCTGAGCATTCTGGGGCGTGATACATCCATGGCTGACGGTGGCTCGATGATGGCGTTTCTGCGACAACAGCTGAGCGAAAGCCCAGCGCAAAACGTCCACTTTCGCGGCTTTTTGCGTCCAGAAGAATTGCATCGCAGCCTGGCGACGGCGCGGCTCGCAGTCTTCCCGTCCTTCGCCGAATCTTTCGGTATTGCTCCGGTAGAGGCGATGGCACAGGGTTGCCCGACAATTTTCGGCTCCCGCACGAGCGGCCCTGAGATCATCAACAACGGGGTGGACGGTTTGCTTGTCAATGTCGAACGCCCGCAAGAGATTGCAGATGCGATCGTCCAACTACTCAATGACGACGCCTTGGCCGAGCGACTGAGCGTGGCCGGACGAACTCGCTGCGAACAACTCACCAGTTCCCAACTGTTGCCCCAATACGAAGCCTTCTACCGATCGTGCATCGCGGGCGCCGCATAAACCGACCAGCAGCGGCTAGGCTCCGCGACTACCAAGTGAACCCAAAATCATGAATACAGTTGTTCTTTTACCAGACGGCGTGGGAGTCCGAAATTTTGTGCTCGGCCCTTTTTTGCGGCTGGTAGCCCAGTCCGGCCCGGTCCATGCCTTGCACCTTGTTCCGGAAGATTTGCTGGACGACTACGCCAGTTCGACCAATGGCAAAGTTCAGTGGCACCCACTGCAGCGTCATCGCGACGAACCGGTTAGCTCCATGCTTCGCAACTGTTTGTCGTACGCCCAATGTTTTTGGGTCGATAATTATCCGATGAGACTGAAGAGAAGAATCCCGAAAGGTTGTTCGATTCCCCGCAAGACGATGCTGCGGACCGCCAAAGCGATTGGGCGTGTGTCGGCTTCGCCGCGCGGGATTCAGATGCTCGAACGTCTGCACACCCATGCCGCGGCTCGGCTACCGGAAGTGGAGCACTACCGGCAGCTATTCCGAGAGACCAAGCCGTCGGTCTTGTTTTGCTCGCATCAGCGGCCGAACGAAGTTCTTGCGCCGGTGATCGCAGCGAAATCACTCTCGATACCGACCGCGACTTTCATCTTCAGTTGGGACAATCTTTCCAGCAAGGGACGCATCGCTGCTCCGTTCGACCACTATTTGGTTTGGAGCCCTCACATGCGAGATGAATTGCTGCACTATTACCCCGATGTGAAGCAAGATCGGATCCATGTCGTTGGCACGCCCCAGTTCGATCCCTACGCAGATCCTGAGTTGATGTGGTCGCGAGAGGAGTTCTTTGGCCGCATCGGTGCGGATCCGAGTCGCAAGCTGATCTGTTATTCCGGCGGAGAATGCCTCAACGCGATTGAGGACCAGCACCACATCCGAGCCTTGATGGAACTGATTCGCGAAGGCAAAATCCAGGGCAATCCGCAGGTGCTGTTTCGACCCTGCCCGATTGATGACTTCAGCCGGTTCGATTCAGTGCGGGCCGATTTTCCCGAGCTGATCTACGCGCGGCCAGCGTGGAGCGACAGTACAGTCATTCAATGGACGTCGGCGCTGCCGACCTTCCACGATGTCCAAATGCTCGCAAATCTGACCCAGCACTGCGACCTGAACATCAATTTCGCGTCAACGATGACCCTGGACTTTGCCATTCGTGACAAGCCGGTCATCAATCTGGTTTTTGATGTTTCCGACCCGCCCGTGTTCGGCATGCCGATGGACGACTACATCGATCAATTTGAGCATTACCGGCCGGTGCAGCAGTACGGTGCGGCTCGCTACGCGCATTCCCGCGATGAATTGGCTGAGCACACAAACGCCTACTTGCAGGATCCCAGCTTGGATCGTGAAGGTCGGCAAAAGTTCGTTGATCTGCAAGTCGGTGCACCGATCGGACAATCGAGTCGTTTGATCGTCGATACGTTAGAGCAGATCTGTCGTTGAAGCCGCTCCGCATCGCATTTGTTTGTAACGAATACCCCCCCGGCAAACACGGGGGGATTGGCAGCTTCACGCGCAACCTGGCTAGAGAGTTGGTTGCCTCGGGTCACGAAGTCCGGGTGGTCGGCAGTTATGAGCCAATTAACATTGGGAAAAAGTACGAAGAGGACCACGGTGTTCGTGTCTGGCGACTGGGGACGACGCAGCGCAGATTGGGCTGGATCTCCGCTCGTTACCAACTGTTTCGCAAGTTGGCGAACTGGAGTCATGACGGTGAGATCGACGTGATCGAGCTGGCCGACTGGGAAGGTTGGGCGATGGGATGGCCACGTTTGCCGGTCCCCGTGGTCGTACGATTGAATGGAAGCGCTACATATTTTGCCGCTGAAATGAATCAAACCGCAAAATGGCTGACTCGCTGGTTGGAACGTTCTTCGTTGCGCCGCGCCGATTATTGGTGTTCGGTCAGCCGCTACACGGCCGACCGTACCCAGGCTGTGCTTCAGCCGCGATCGGAGGTGGGTGCGATCATCTACAATTCGGTCGAATTGAGAGACCAACGTAAGATCTGTGAGCGAGCTGAGAGCGACGTCGTATTTACAGGTACGCTGACGACCAAGAAGGGAATCGTCTCGCTGATCGAAGCTTGGCCTGAAGTGCGGCGCGTGCACCGGGGAGCGCAGTTGCATATTTACGGCAAGGACGGATTCGCCGCGGACGGGGGATCGATGCAGGAGTATCTGGTCAGCCAATTGGATCAGTCGATCCGCCCCAGCGTGACGTTTCACGGCCATCAATCCCGGGAAGTCATCCTCCAGGCGCTCGACAACGCGCGGGTCGCAGTGTTCCCTTCCTATGCCGAGGCATTTTCGCTGGCACCCTTGGAAGCGATGGCGTGCGGCTGCCCAACCGTTTACAGCCAACGCGGCAGTGGCCCGGAATTGATCGAACATGGCCGAGACGGCTTGTTGATCGATCCTGACCAGCCGATCCAGATCAGTCAGGCCATCATCCGCGTGCTGCAGGATTCGCAGCTGGCAAGCTGCCTAGGAGACAACGGTTGGAAGCGGGTCCGCGATCGATTCAACATGAAAGCAATCGTTTCAGAAAATTTACAGTTTTACCGTCAGTGCATTGAGGCTTACCGCGCCTCGAGTGGCAGGTCGAGCAAGGCTGGTTAGTAACGCGAGGACCTTCAGCGAGCATCATCATGAGTGGTATCAAGTCAGCAATTCGTCCCTTTGTAAAACCGATACGTCGGCTGGCCGCCAAGCTTGTCAACCTTGATGAAGTCACCACCAACCAGACGATCATCTGCAAAGCATCTCACATTCTGGCTGCCGAAAAAGTCGAAGGCGATTATCTGGAATTTGGCGTTTTCTCGGGCGGATCTTTCATTGAAGCCTTCCACACCATGCGCGCCGTTTACGCGCACCACAGGCAAGTCAATTCCGGGCGGTCGCAAGCAGATGCGGACAAAATTGGAGCAGTTTGGAACAACATGCGATTCTTTGCCTTTGACTCGTTCCAGGGGCTGCCGGAGTCGGAGGGGATCGACAAGCAGGGGGATGATTTTTCCGAGGGCAAGTATAGTTTTTCGGAAACCGACTTTCGAGCAAAACTGGCTCAGCATGGAGTGCCCAAAGAAAAGGTCGTCATTGTTCCGGGCTGGTACTGCGATACCTGCACTGCCGAAACGATCAACCAGCATCAAATGGACAAAGCGGCCGTCGTGCATATCGATTGCGATCTCTATGAATCCGCCAAGGATGCTTTGAACTTTGTCACGCCGTTATTGAACGATGGCACCATCATCATCTTTGATGACTGGTACTGCTTTCGCGGAAATCCTCAGCTGGGTGAGCAAAGGGCGTTCGCCGAGTGGTCGGCGTCGCTGCCTGACTGGATCTTCACCGAATACCAAAAAGAAGGTCCGTGGAGCATCAGCTTCATCGCCAATCGACGGATTGTAAGTTCCAATTGACCGCTACACGTAACAAAAGAGAGTCTGATCATGCAGATCAGCAGCGGCAGCGCTGTTAAGCGACGATTTGATCCAGGGGAATTGCCGGCCGATGTCGTGTCATGCATCTACTGCGGCCCCGAACAAGACACCGCGTCCAGCGAGACCGAATCGCTGACGCGCGGAGTTACGATCGCGGTTTGCACCTTCAAACGCGCGGACAGCGTCGAACGGTTGATGAATTCTTTGGCCGCGCACGATCGTCAGCCCGAGTTGTTGCTGTTGGTCGACGCCAGTCCGGATGATGAAACGGAGAAACTGGTCGATCAGTACGACAAGCTCGATCAACTCGCACAACGTGTCTATTACTACCGTGTCGCCGGCGAGTACAAGACGTTGACCTGCTCGCGTAACTTCGCACTCGACAAGGTCACAACAGACCTGGTCGTTTTTTTCGATGATGACGTTGAGTTTCTACCGAACTGCCTGGCACAGATGGAACAGCCGCACCGTGAATTTGGCGACCAAGTCATGGGTGTCGGGGCTTTGATCGAAAACGAAAAGAAATCGCCGGACATTTTGTACCGTACCAGAAAGTGGTTGCGAATCATCCCGAATCTGAATCCTGGCAGCTACCCGCGATCTGGAATTTCGGTGCCCTGGAACTTCCTGTCCGCTGACAGCCAAGAACTGGTCGAGGGCGATTGGCTGCGCGGCTGCGCGATGATGTGGAAGACCGCCGCGGCCCGAGAGACACGATTCAACGAAGCTTTCGGCGGCCACAGCAATAGCGAAGACCTGGACTTCAGCTTGCGCGCCGCGGCTCATGGCCGACTGTATGTCAATGGGAAGGCAAGGGTCATGCATTTTCCCAACACCAGTGGTCGCCCCAACGCTTTCATGATGGGATACATGGGCATGCGCAATGCCTATCATATCCATCGGCATTGTCTGGTCGACCGAAAGCTACGTGACGCCGCCTGGTTCTTCTATGCCTGGGGACTCGATTCAGCGATTCGCGCAGCGGCGCTTGTCAAACCGGGTAACAGGCTGATGCGGCTGACGTTCATTCAGGGAAGATCGGTTTTCCTCTGGCAACTTTTCACGGGCAACTCCAAGGCGCGGTTGGACCGGAATCACCCCGCGAAACACACTGATTGATGACTGAAAAAGCATTGGTAACCGGCGGCGCCGGTTGCATCGGTTCGGATCTTTGCCAAGCCCTGCTCGCCCGCGGCGACGAAGTGGTTGTGGTGGACGATCTGAGCAGCGGCAAGATCGAGCATTTGCAACCGCTGCGGTCCTCTTCCCGATTCAGCTTTATCGAAGGTGACCTGCTGAACTTTGAGCTCTTCGAACAGGCGGTTCGTGGCGCCGACATCGTTTATCACCTGGCTGCGAATCCGGATGTCAAATTTCAGCCGGGTGATCCGACCGACAAGGATCTGCAACAAAACACACTGGTAACCTACAACGTCTTGGAGGCGATGCGGCGCAACCACGTCAAACGCCTGGCCTTTGCGTCGACCTCCGCGATCTACGGCATCTGCGAGCGACTGCCCATCAGCGAGGCCCAGGCGGCAACTCCGATCTCACTGTACGGGGCCAGCAAATCGGCCTGTGAATCGTTGATCTCAGCATTCCAGAATCTATTTGAAATGCGCTGTTGGATCTTTCGGTTTGCCAACATCGTCGGTCCTAAGGTGCGCAAGCGGGGCCGCACGGTGATCGGAGATTTCATTGTCAAACTTAAACAGGATCCAACTCGCTTACAGATTCTTGGCGACGGCAAGCAAGCCAAGTCGTACTTGTTGAGCAGCGAATGCGTTGACGCGATGCTGCTGGCGATTGAAAACGCCACACAACCGCTGAGCGTCTTCAATCTCGGCTGCAGTGATTCACTGAGCGTTGACCGGATCGCGGAAATGGTCGTGGCGGCGCTGGGATTGAAGGACGTCGAATTTCAGTACACCGGTACCCCGGGCGGATGGCCCGGCGACATTCCGCGATTTACCCTCGATGTTTCGGCGATCAATCGGCTTGGCTGGAAAGCCAGACACACATCCGAACAAGCAGTCGCGCTGGCAATCGAATCGGCAATTCAGTCGGCAATCGAATCATGACCGTAAGCAACCGCGTAGCCATGCGTGGCAATTCCGAACTCAAATGATGCAAGCAGTGATTCTGGCGGGCGGTCTAGGGACAAGATTATGGCCGCTGACACGTGAGGTTCCCAAACCGATGGTGCCCGTCGCCGGCGTGCCCTATCTGGAACATCAACTGCGTTTGTTGCGCGAGCAGCAGTTTGATGACATTGTCTTGCTGACCGGCTACCTCGGTGAACAAATCGAACAGCACTTTGCCGACGGAGCGCGGCTGGGATTGTCGATCCGCTACTCACGCGAAACTGATCCGTTGGGGACCGGCGGCGCACTGCGTGAGGCCGGGCACTTGCTGGCGGACAGGTTTTTGTTGATCTATGGCGATTCGTACCTGCCGATCCGCTACGCCGGCGTGCTCGATTCATTGTCAGCCCACGGCACACAAGGTGCGATGGCCGTGTATGACAATGCCCTGGAAGACACCGACGTCAACAACAACATTGCCTTGGACAAAGACGGTTACGTGATTCGATACGACAAACAGGCCGCCGACGATCCCCAACTGACGCACGTCGAGGCTGGTGTGCTGGCGTTCGATCGTTCGATTCTGCAGCGCTTGCCGGCGGCTGGAAAAATCTCGCTCGAACAACAGATCTTTCCGCAGTTGATTGCTGACCGCCAGCTGATTGCCTTTCCAACGCGGCAGCGATTCTATGACATCGGGACGCCCGATCGCTTGCGGACGATCGCGGGGATCTTGTCGTGATTATCACTCGCACCCCATTTCGCATCAGTTTCGCCGGCGGCGGTTCTGATTTACCCGCCTTCTATCGCGAGGAACCGGGCGCCGTGATTTCCACGGCCATCGACAAGTACATGTACTTGACGGTCAAAGATCGCTTTGGGGACACGTTTCGCGTCAGTTACTCGCGTACTGAATTGGCCAACCAGGTGGCCGACATCGAACATCCGCTGGTGCGGGAATGTTTGCGATTGTTGGGGATCGAGCGGGGATTGGAAATCGTGTCGGTCGCCGATTTGCCTGGCCAAAGCGGGATGGGATCGTCGAGCAGTTTTACGGTGGGCCTGCTGCACGCGCTGCATGTGCTGCAAGGACACGTTGTCTCCGCCAAGCGGCTATCGGAGCAAGCCTGTGAAATCGAACTTGATGTGTTGCAGGAGCCGATCGGCAAACAAGATCAATACATTGCGGCGCACGGGGGGATGCAGTTCATTCAATTCCGACCGGATGGGCAAGTCTTCGTTGACCCTGTGATTTGCGCCAAAGGCACCTGGGCGGAACTCAATCGACGCTTAGTTTTGTTCTTTACCGGGCAAACGCGGCGGGCCAGCGAGGTGCTGAGTAAGCAGAGTGCCAACTGCGACGCTCGCCGGCCGGCACTGCGACAGTTGTGTCAAATCGCCCGCCAGCTGCGCGACATTCTGACACTCGGCCAGGACTTGAATCAGTTTGGCCACCTGTTACACCAGGCTTGGGAAGTCAAGAAGTCGCTGGAAACGAGCATTACGAATCCACAAATCGATCAGTACTACGCGGCGGGATTGAAGGCCGGTGCCTTGGGCGGAAAGCTGCTCGGTGCCGGCAACGGCGGTTTTTTATTGTTCTTTTGCGAGCCGCACTTGCAGGATCGTTTGCGCGGCTCGTTGCCGGGGCTGATTGAAGTCCCCTTTTCATTGGAATCGGAAGGCTCGAAAGTGATTTTTGTCGGCGGGGATCGATAGTGAGTCGTCGCTGTGTCTTCTTGGATCGCGATGGAGTGATCAACGTCAAGCCCCGGGAAGGCGAGTACATCAACCGTTGGGATGAATTTCGCTGGATCCAGGGCATCGCGGACTGGATTCGCCTGTTCAATGCGTTGGACTGCCTGGTGATTGTGGTGACCAACCAACGGGGTGTGGCCCGAGGCCTCACAATCGAATCCCAGCTGGCCGAAATTCATGAAAAGATGCGTTTGGAACTTGCCGCCCGGGGAGCCCAAATTCATGATGTTTTCGTCTGCCCGCACGCCGCGGATAGCTGCCAGTGCCGCAAGCCCAAACCTGGTCTGGTGTTGGCAGCACAACGCAAGTGGGACATTGATTTGTCGCAGTCGCTGTTGATCGGGGATTCGGATTCGGACGCCGAACTGGCTGCCCACTGCGGGCTGCGGTTCGTTCGTGTGGCCGACGGCCAAATTTGTGAGGTCGTTGAAAATTCGTTTGCCGCCAGAGAGCATCAATGATTCAACCGGTGAAAGCCTCTGTATTCTTGTTTTGGGATTACGATACCCAATGGGGTGCCGACCGTTCGCGTTCGGCCGGTGGGCCCAAGGATTGGGGTCACTTGGAGTTCGAGAACACCGAGCGGTTGTTGGAGTTGCAGGGCCGCTACCAGATGCCCAGCTGTTTTGCAGTCGTTGGCGCCGCCGCCCTGCCTGGCGAGCGGCCCTATCACGATCCCGGCCAAATTCGAGCCATTCACGACGCGGGCCACGAAGTGGCCAGTCATACCTTCCATCACGACTGGCTGCCGGGGCTGAATCAGCGCGCGTTGACGGAAACCTTGCGCAACAGCAAAGACGTACTTGAGCAGTGCATCGGTGCTGAAGTGAAGTCCTTTGTTCCGCCCTTCAACCAGCCCTTCGACTTTCCGGCGCGCCTGTCATTTAGTTGGTCCGAACGCCGCACAGCGGGGCCCGATCGTACCGATCAGCGACGACTATGCGAAACGCTCTATCGTTTGGGCTATCGCTTTTGCCGTGTCGCCTATTCGCCGATGCAAAGACGAATCGCCGAGAAGTTACTACGGCGAAAGCTGAGACGACGGCCGAGTCAGATCGAGCAGGTCGCCGGAGTCACCTGCCTGCTGACCAATGCGTCCGGATTCGAACCGGCATCGATCGAGTTGCTTGAACGTTGCATCGATCAGGGCAAGAGTCTGGTGATTTATGGGCACCCGCATTCCTGCAGTGACCCGACATCCCCGCAGCGGTTCGAGGCGCTCGAGGGTTTTCTGCAGGTCGTTGACCAGCACAGGCGGCAAGACAACCTTCGCTGTTTACTCCCCCGAGACATTTTGCAGGAGCCTGTCCATGAGTGAGATCATCACACAAGACTCCGTGAAGGAATACTTTGAAGCGGAACTGCGCCGCGGCCGTCGGTTGCTGCCTGACCCGGCTACCTTGGGTGGCCTAGGTTCCTATTTGAAGTACTCTCAGGCGACCAAATTATTGTCGGATCCCGGCGTAGCGCGAGCGCTTGATGTTGGCTGCAACCACGGATCGGTTGAAGCCTTGTTCCAAGTTCAGTTTCCCGATCAGCAATCAACCACCCAAATCGAAGGAGTTGACATCTCGGCGGATGCGATTGAGCATGCGAAACGACTGAATTTGCCCAATTGCAACTTCCAAAGTTACGACGGCGTCACACTTCCTTTTCCAGACAACTCCTTCGACGCTGTGATGATGATCGAAGTAATCGAACACGTGGTTGACAAAGAACGTTTGTTCCGTGAGATCCATCGAGTGCTCAAGCCAGCCGGAAAATTGCTTGTCACGACTCCGAATCCAGAGTGCTGGCCGCTTCGCTTTGAGGCTTGGATGTGGTCGGTCGTGCGAATCGTTCTGCGACGACCGCCACTGGAGAAGGACGATTATGTTTCGCACGACGGGCTGCTGTCAGTACTTGATGCAACCGGCTTCGCTGCCGCGCAAAGCGGTTCCATGTACTCGCAGCCGCGGTTGTTCTTTCACATTCGCGGCTGGAGTTTTCTGCCGCCTTTACCGCCACGATTGCTTTATCGATATCACAAATTTTGCTTAACAAAACTCAACCGCTTGCCGCGGTTCGTAGAACGGCATTTTAAATGGTCACTGATCGGTGAAGTCCAGAAAACCGGTTAGCGGAGTTGATCCCGTGCGTGTGTGTGCCGTTTCTTATAAACAGTGTTGGCAAGACGATACCGGGCGGTGGATGTCGTATGGAGGATTTCCGTTTCAAATGCAGGCCATCGCCTCGCTGTTTGACGAGATGACTTTGATCATTGAGCATGGTGAACCACGCGAGGGCGGTTGTTCGTTGCCCGCCCATGCGCGGATCATCCCGCTGAAGAGTCCTACCGGGACAGACGCACGACGCAAGCTGTCGTTGGTCCTGCAACTGCCATACTACTTTGGCAAAATTTGCCGACACATCTGGCAGGCGGATGTCGCGCACACACCCTTGCCGGGTGACTTTCCGTTGTTGGGAATGTTGGCTGCCTTACTCTGTCGACGACGTTTGATCGCGAGATATGGCGGTTCCTGGGTGCCGACCGCAAAAACGACTCTGATGAATCGGGTCACCCGTGGCTTGATGCGGTCGTTTTCCAGCCGTCGTAATTTGATGTTGGCGACCGGAGAAGGCGACCAGCCGCCGGGGCCGGGCATGCATTGGATTTTTTCAACCGCATTGACAACAGCCGAGTTGGCCGAAATTCAGCCGGATCTGAATCGAGGCTTGGATCAGCCGCCTCGACTGGTCTACATCGGACGATTGTCGCCGGAAAAAGGAATTGCCGTCCTGATCCGCGCGATCTCGATCCTGCAACGTGAGGGCTTTCAACCGCTGCCGACGGTGACGCTGATCGGCGGTGGTCCGCAACGCAGCGAGTTGGAATCGTTGATCGCCCAGCTGAACTGTGAGTCGATTTTTCGGTTTACCGGTCAGCTGGACCGGCACAGTTTGTCACAGGAATTGCTCAACCAGGATGTTTGCGTTCAGCCGTCGTTTACCGAGGGATTCAGCAAGGCCTGGCTTGATGCGATGGCCCATGGCCTGCCGGTGCTTGCTTCCAATGTGGGTGCGGCCCAGGGTGTGCTGGGCGACGAGGGCCAGCGAGGTTGGTTGGTTCCGCCGGGTGATCAAGAGCGTCTGGCTGAGAAAATCCGCGAGCTTTGCTCGACCGCGCGCGATTGGCCGGGGATACGGAAACGCTGCCGCGAATTTGTACAGCAGCGGACACTTGAGTCTTGGTCGACTCAAATCGGACAGCTATGTGCTGACCGTTGGAAGATGTCGTTGGTGGAAGGAAAGCTACGACCGTGAACAGCATGGCCTCCGCAATTCCGAACCGGGCGTATATTGCTGCTCCGATTGGCAAGCCTCGAAGCGGGGCCAGAAACTGGGGTCTGCTGCTGGCGTGGGTTTGCGCCCTGATCTGGATGATCGGGCTGGTCTCGGGCTTTTTGACGTCCGTCAGGTTGCTGACGATCATCGGACTCGTCGCGACTGTGATCGGAATGGCGCGGCCGACGATCGGCATTTACGGCATCACCATCCTCTGCACGATGGATGCGTTGTCGCGCGGATACATTTTGACCGGCGGGTTGCTGCGTTGGAACACGTTCAACTACCTGTTGCTGCTGGCGATCGTGTTGAACTTTCCCTTGCTGGTCAAACGCCGAGAGCTGCCGACTCGAACGCTGCAGTTGTTCATGCTATTGCTCACTTTGCACCTGTTTTTGACGCCTCGGCTGGAAGCCGGAGTTCAACATATTCTTGGTGCCTTGGCGTTCTTTGGCCTGCTGATCTACTTTGTCCGCGCGGCAAAAGATCCGGCAGTCTGGCAGTGGGTGGCGGTGATTAGTGGCGTGTTGGGTGCGCTAGGCGGATTGGTGTACTTCATTCAAGAGGATAGCCTGCCTTATTTGAATAAGAACTCCTGGGTGTTCTTGCCGCTGACCGCAGTCTTTTCGGCTTGTTTAGCGCGCAGCTATCCGACGAATCGAAAAACCATTGCGACAACGATTTGGCTGTTGGTCATCATTAATATCGTTTGGGTCGTGCTGAGCGGCAGTCGTGGCGGGATGACGATCGCCGCATCTTGTCTGCTTTACCTGTTGAGTGGAATTCAGGGAATCTCGCATCGCGCCATGATTTTGGCGGCCGGAGCTTTATTGACCGCCATTCTGCTGAGCCAATTTACCGAGCAAAAGGAATTCGTGGTCCAACGTTTCGACAAGTCGGTCGATTCAAGCTACTCGCTGTCCAGCCGCACCAGTGGCCGCAGCGATCTGGCGATCGGAGGTTGGCGGATGTTTTTGCAGCATCCGATCTTGGGGGTCGGGACGGGAGGCTTTTCGACCGCCTGGAAAGAGCTGAGCAATCGCGAGGGATTGAGCGATTACGCCGCCGATCGCAGGTCCGAAGCGCACTCCGGCTGGGTCAAAACGCTTGCCGAAGGCGGCGTGCCGGGAATCGCTCTGCATCTCGCTTTCGTGTTTTCCTTTCTGGTGGTCGGTTGGCAAACCGGCGTTCGGCCGTTGATCTACATGGGCCTGTTGGTCACGGTGACCTTGATCGTTTCCTTCATCTCGACCGAGTTTCAAGGCAAGGGCATCTGGTTTTTTGCCGCCGGTGCCACGGTGCTACTCTACCGTCAAGGCAAACAACTGCAGCAGGTAAAGCCAGTCATTTCGCGCCGTCTGGGTCGTCCGGCATGGTAGATGTCAAAGACCGCTTGCGAGTCGCCTTGGTGGCCGGAACTTTGGGAAAAGGAGGGGCTGAAAAACAGCTGGTCATGATGGCGGGCGCCTTAAAAAAGGCCGATCTTGACGTGCAGGTTTATTGTCTCACTCGCGGTGAATTTTATCAGTCAGCGTTGTCTGAACTGGGCTGCGACCCGATTTGGTTTGGCCGCTGGAACAATCCGCTGTCGCGGACAGTCAGTTTGACAAGATTGTTGCGTCGGTTTCGACCTCACGTCGTCCAGTCCGCGCATTTCTACACCAATTTGTATGTCGCGTTGGCGGCCCGCGCGACCGACTCCCTGGCGTTCGGTAGTCTCCGCAATGACGCGGTCCACGAAGTCGATTCCAACGGTCGCTGGGGACGGTGGTTGATTCGCATGCCGCCCGCCCTGATTGCCAATTCCGAATTGGCCAGAACCAATGCCCAGCAGTACGGCGTTGCCGCTGAGCGGATCCATGTATTGACTAACGTGATCGACTTGGATGACTTCGACCAGCGTGCACGGCCGCCCGCCAGTGATGTTCAAAAACCCGATTGCCTGACCGTCATCACCGTCTGTCGGCTGGTGGCGGCGAAGCGTCTTGATCGATTCCTCGAAGCGCTTCGATTGGCCAGCTCGCAGAGGCCAATCATGGCGACAATCGTTGGCGATGGACCGCACCGCGGAGAGCTGGAAAAGCGCGCCAAAGAACTCGATTTGGGGCCCGACAAGCTGCGGTTTGTTGGCTGGCGAGACGACGTTCCGACCCTGCTGCGGGATGCCGATTTGTTGGTGGTTAGTTCCGACCACGAGGGCTTCCCGAACGTGCTGCTGGAGGCAATGGCGGCTGGAATTCCCGCCGTCAGCACTCCTGCCGGCGATGCTGCTGAGGTGGTCACTGATGGCGTGACTGGCTTTGTCGTGCCCTTTGATGACGTCGCTGCGATGGCGGATCGAATCGTGCAACTGGCCAACGACGCCGCGTTGCGATCTAAGATGGGCGTTGCGGCGCGATCACGTGTCGAGACCACCTACAGCCCTGAGACACTGGCCGACCGCATGCTGCAGATCTACCGTGACGCGCTGCCAGCCCAGGGACATTGTTCGATCGAACCTCTGCTGTCCACTTAAACCATGTCACTTGCAATGCACTACGACGCGACACCATCGAGCCAGCAGCGGCCGACTCCGAATCGAGTCTTGATGGTCAGCAATTTTTTGTCGCCCAACGGCACTAGTCGCGGCGCTTGTGAAGAACTTGCTGACCAGCTTGCCGGCGCCGGTTGGGAAGTCATTACGACTTCGGAAAAGTCACACCGCATTCGCCGCTTGGCCGATATGGTATCGACGGTTTGGCGACGCAGAGCTCAGTACGACGTCGCGCAGATCGACGTTTACAGCGGGTCCGCGTTCATTTGGGCTGAAGCGGTGTGCGCCGTTCTTAAGTCACTGGGCAAACCTTATGTGTTATCGCTGCATGGCGGTGGGCTTCCCCAATTCGCCTGCCAGCATCCTAAACGCGTGAGTCGTCTGTTACGCGGCGCCGCGGTCGTCACCACCCCCTCGAACTATTTGCTGGAGCGCATGTCATCTTATCGCAGTGATTTGACGCTGATGCCGAATTCGCTGGACATTCGCCACTACCAGTTTCGACATCGCACCAACCCGCAGCCAAACTTGATTTGGTTAAGGTCCATCCATCGGATCTACAACCCGGTGCAAGCCGTGCAAGTGCTCGCTTCCATTTGCCAGGACCATCCCCAGGCGCGATTGAATATGGTGGGACCGGATAAGGGAGACGGCAGTCGACAGGCGGTCGAGCGCGAAGCGGAGCGGTTGGGTGTTATGGATCGGTTAACGTTTACGGGCGTCGTGCCGAAAGCCGACGTGCCGCGGCAATTGGCCCAAGCCGATATTTTTCTAAATTCCGCGAACATCGACAACACGCCGATCAGTGTGATTGAAGCACTGGCTTGTGGACTTTGCGTGGTCAGCACGGACGTTGGCGGAATTCCATATTTGCTGGACGATCAGCATGATTCGTTGCTGACCCCGCCTCGCCAGCCGGACCAGATGGCCGCCGCGGTTTGTCGGATTTTGGACGAACCTGGTCTCGCCGGATTGCTCTCTGGCAACGCGCGTCGCAAGACGGAGCAATTCGACTGGTCCGTCACGCTGCCGGCCTGGCAACAGATCCTTGAAACAGCCTACCACCAAAACTGATTCAACAACTCAGAGAATAAGACTGCAGATGACACAGCTTGTATTTTCCATCAATTCAGGTCGCTCGGGTTCCGATTATCTGTATCGGCTGTTGTCCACAGCTGAGAACGGCACGGCCTTTCACGAGCCGCGCCCATCGATGGCCGGTAGTCGCATGAGCAGAGTTCCCGCCTCGCAGCCCAGCTTGTTCGACCGCGCGTTCTACTGCGGGATGTACATCAAGAAATATCAAAAGGTGAAGGCGATTCGTCAAGCGATTAAAGAAATGCCGGCGGGTCACACATATATCGAGACGAATCACATGTTTATTCTGACTTTCTATGACGTCATCATGAACCATTTTCAGAACGTGAATGTGGTCTTGCTGCGACGTTACCTACCATGGGTGGTAAAGAGCTTTCTGGATTTGAACATGTTCGTTCCCGAGGATAGCAAAACGAAGTATTGGACTTCTTCGCCGAATAGTCCCAGTGCCGCCGTGCGAGCCCTTGCCGCGGATGATCAGATGGACCAGGTCGATCGCTGTATCGCTTATGTGATTGATATCGAGGCTCGAGCACAACGCTTCAAGCGTCAGTTTCCGCAGGCAACCGTAATCGAAAAGCGATTGCTTGAATTGAACGAGCGAGAGCATGTTGAGGATTTATTCGAACAACTCAAGTTGAAGACCACTCCAGAGACTTGGAATGTTGTGGGCGAAGTCGTCAACGACAAGACGGAAGATAAACAAACCGATTTTTCGGAAGAGTTTTGTCGAGATCGAATTCTACAGTACGTCCAAAAATGCAAATCTCGTGGTATTGTGCTACCCGATCTCCCGCATCTGGACAAGAAATTCGAGGCACAGCAAGCCGAATTGCGAGTACCGGACGCCTCATGATTGGCCGCATTCACCTGAAGCGGTCGATCAAGCGGACGGCCGGTCGTCTGGCCGTGCTGAGTCGACTTTTTTCGCGTGACCCAAAAACGATTCGGGCCTGCATTCTGGTCTATCATCGCGTCGCCAAGATCGATTTCGTGGATCCGCGGTGCGATGACTGGAATGTGCCGCCGCAGGATTTTGAGCGTCAAATCAAGGCACTTTCAGAATTCGGTCGGATTGTTCCGCTGATGGAACTGCCCGAGAAATTACGTTCGGCCGAGCTGCCCGACCGGCCCTGGATTTGCTTAACGTTCGACGATGGGTTCGCCAATTTTTACCAACATGCCGTGCCGGTGCTCTCGCGATATCAGGCGCCGGCAACGATCTTTGTGCCCACCGGCTTTGTCGAGTCTGTCGAACCGATGCCGTTCGATGGCTGGGCGAATCAAAACCGGCAACGCGTCTCCGATGACACTTGGCGGCCGATTACCTGGACCGAATTGGAGGGCTGTTTACGAAGCGGCGTGGTTTCGATCGGCTCGCACTCGCATCGTCACCTCAACGGCGTTCGCTGTCAGGCTCAGCAGTTCATCGAGGAAGCCGAGGGCTCTCGTGACATTCTTGTCAAACGCTTTGGTGCTGAGAACATTCGTAGCTATGCCTATCCGTACGGCAGTAGCCGCTTGGGGCAAGCCACACCATCCTACATCGATGCCGTCCGCAACGCCGGATACGAGTTGGCTCTGACCACGGATCTGGGTTTGGCTGGTCCTGATTCGAATTTGTTCGCGCTGCCGCGGATTGAGGCGCACGCCATGGATGGGCCGGCCGTGATGCGGGCCAAGGCCAGCGGCTCGCTGAGACCCTATTTCCTGACCGATCGATTTCGCAAAAATCGGTCACAGCCGGCGATGGAAAGATGATTGGTGCAGGCCAGGTCGGGTCAAACCGGACAACCGATACGGCTGGTTCAAAGGTTCAAGTCGGTAAACGATCAATGCAACGTCGCTGTTACTTCATGACGACCAGCTGGTCGGATTCGCCAGTCTCCACACATATTCGCGCGCTGGCTGATGAATTGGCTCGCCGCGGCCACACGGTCGTACTGTTGGTCGACAAGCAGAACCACCAGGTTGAAAATCATGACGGCAACCCGGCCGTGTACACCTGGCCGTCCGTTCGTCCCACGCGGTTTCGTGACGCCTTGTTCCTGCGCCGCTTGATCAAGCAGTATCGTCCCGATTTTGTGATGGGAGCCTTTGGCGCTAAGAATCTGATGATCTGCATTGGCTGGTGGATGCGCGTTCCATGTCGGGCCGCTTGGTACCTGACGCTTGCCAAACAGATTGAGATCGATGGCCAGATCGCGCGTTGGAAATTGAAACTTCTGCAAGTTCGCAAGCGAGCGGTTTACCGGCTGGCGACGCACGTGGTGGCAAATTCCGTGGCTGGAAGCGAAGATGTGCAAAATGTTTACGGCGTCGTCGTTGAGAAGTGCCACGTGCTGTATCTGTCGTTGCCGGACCCGAAACTGCAGTTACCGGACTATCCCACGAACGTGGCACAGGATCGCACGATTTGTGTCGGTCGGTTGCATGCGGGTAAGGGCCAAGACGTCCTGCTCAAGGCGATTGTCCAACTCAAAGACCGCTTTCCCGACACGGTGTTCGAGTTTGTTGGCGACGGGCCTTGTCGGGCAGAATATGAAAAGCTTGCTGCGGATCTGGGGATTGCGGACCGGTGTCGGTTCGTCGGACGCTTGTCCCTGGACGAAGTGCTGCGTCGAATGGGGGCCTCCTTGATCTCGGTGGTTCCCAGTCGAAGCGAATGTTTTGGGTTGGTGAACATCGAATCAATGGCAATGGGGACTCCCGTGATCGCCTCAAACGTTGGCGGAATCGGCGAAATCTTTGACGATGGCGTGGAAGGATTTTTGGTGCCGCCGGATGACCCTGCTTCACTGGCCGACCGCATCGCGCGACTACTCGGGGATCCCGCTTTACGGGACGAAATGAGTCGCAAGGCACTGCAAAGATTCCAGAAATTCGAGCGTGGCAAGGTGATTTCCAGTCAAGTCGACTGGTTCGAGTCACTGGTATCCCATTCAGACATCAAGCAACCGGCGACGGAACCGATATGAATTTGCGCGGCGCCGCGGTGATTTTCTGTGGTGTTGTCCACCGCTGCGCGGTGCTGCCGATCCGCGACATTCCAATGGACATTACTGGGAATCATCAAGATTGTCTTCTGCTCGAGATCCGAACAACGCTGGCGGCGGTCAGTCGAGGCGATCTTTGAGTATGATTGAACAGCATGATCAATCGGGGGACCACAGAATGAAACGACGCTGCTATTTCATTGCGGGAAGCTGGTCGGATTCGCCCGTATCGACGCATTTTCGCGCCTTGGCGGAGGAAATCGCGCGGCGCGGTCATCAAGCCGTTTTGTTGGTCGATCAACACAACCACGCGGTCGAGAATCACGAGTCGAATCCTGCGGTCTACGTCTGGCCATCAATCCGACCGACTAGGCTGCGGGACGCGAGGTTCCTGCGCAAGCTGATCAAGAATTATCGTCCCGATTGCGTTTTCGGTGCATTCGGATCCGCCAACGTGATGTTGTCGGTCGGCTGGTGGATGCGGGTTCCTTGCCGGGCCGTCTGGTACTTGACGCTGACCGATGCGATCGAAATCGACGGCCTGATCAAGCGCTGGAAGTTGAAACTTTTGCAGCTCCGAAAAAGAGCGGTGTACTCGCTTGCAACTCACGTGGTGCCGAACTCCATCGCGGGCAGCGAAGACGTCCAACGCGTGTATGGCGTGCCCGATGCGAAATGCAACGTGTTGTATCTGTCCCTGCCGGACCCCAAAGCAGAACGGCTGCAACTCAAAACCACGTACCAGGACGACCGCACGATCTGTGTCGGTCGGCTGCATCCCACCAAGGGTCAGGATGTTCTGCTCCAGGCGATTGCCCGGCTTAAGGATCGCTTTCCGAATTCGGTTTTCGAGTTCGTCGGGGACGGGCCTTGCAAGGCCGAGTGCGAAAAACTGGCTGCCGATTTAGGAATCGCCGACCGCTGTCGGTTCGTGGGACGTTTATCGCATGACGAAGTGTTGCGTCGGATGGCGGCTTCGTCGGTGTCGGTGGTTCCCAGCCGCAGCGAATGTTTCGGGTTGGTAAACATTGAATCCCTGGCCATGGGGACCCCCGTGATCGCCTCGGACGTCGGCGGCATCGGCGAAATCTTCGAAGACGGCGAGCAGGGTTTCTTGGTGCCACCGGACGACCCCGCGGTTCTGGCGGATCGGCTCGCGGACTTGCTGGGAGACCCCGTGTTGCGAAACGAAATGAGCAACAAGGCGTTGGAGAGGTTCCAGGATTTCGAGCAAAGCCATGTGATTGCCGAGCAGGTTGATTGGCTCGAATCGATTTCCGCGGCTGCGGCTCCTGCAAAGCGTCAGGTGCAACTGAAATGAGCCTGCCGTTTGTGTCGGTGATCATGCCGGTTCGCAACGAGAGTGGGTTCATTGCTCAAAGTCTTGGTGCTGTTCTGGAGCAAAATTACCCCGCCGATCGAATGGAGGTGATCGTATGTGATGGGATGTCAACCGATGATACGCGCGAGATTGTCCGGTCATTGCAGGCTGGACGCGAAAACGTCCAGTTGGTCGATAACCCAGGCCAGATCGCGCCCAAGGCATTGAATATCGCCAAAGAACATTGCCGCGGCGACATTATCGCGCGGGTCGATGGTCATTGCGTGATCGCTCCAGACTATTTAAGCCGCTGTGTTGATCACTTGCAGCAGGACGGTGTCGACGGCGTGGGCGGTCCAATCGAGACGATCGGGCAGACACCGACGGCGAAAGTCATTGCGTCAGTGATGAGCAGCAGATTCGGGGTCGGTGGATCGGCCTTCCGAGTTGGAGACGCAGGGACAAAAGTTGTCGACACCATTGCCTTTCCAGTCTATACCCGCGCGATCATGGAACGGGCTGGTCCCTATGACGAGCAGCTTGTCCGTAATCAGGACGACGAATACAACTACCGGCTCCGCAAAATGGGTGCGAAGCTGTTGTTGGCGTCCGATGTCCGCTCGAAGTACTACAGCCGCAGTTCATTTCGCAAGCTCGCAAAACAATACTTTCAATACGGACTCTGGAAAGTCCGCGTGTTGCAAAAGCATCCTCTGCAAATGCGAGCTCGACAGTTCGCTCCCTTGGTCTTGGTTGCGCTGTTGTTGATCCTGACTGTCGCGGCGCCGTTTTCGGCTCTGGCGGCATCGTTGCTGATCGCGCTTTTGTCTGCCTACGTGATTGTGATCTTTCTCGGAGCCGTGCTGACGGCGCGAGCAGAACACGGTTGGCGAGTTCTGCTGCTGCCCGCGGCACTGGCGACGTTGCACCTGTCCTATGGGTTTGGCTTTTTGATCGGACTGTTCCGCTTCTGGGCAGGCTGGTTCGGCAACGCAGATTCGCCACGGAGTGGTCAGGCGACACGCGCCATCAGCTAACGGCTGCAGCAATGTTCACGACGATCATGTATCACTATGTTCGCGACCTGCAACGCTCGCGTTATCCGGCGATCAAGGGACTCAGTGTCGAGGAATTTAAGGGTCAGCTGGCTTATATCCAACGTCATTATCAGGTGCTGACATTGGACGATTGCATCGCTGCCTTGGAAGGTCGAGAGCAATTCCCGGCCAACGGTCTGTTGCTGACCTTCGACGACGGATTTCTGGATCACTTTACCGTGGTCTTCCCGATCTTGTTGAACGCAGGACTAACCGGCGTGTTCTTTCCGCCCGGGCAGGCGATTATCGAGGGCAAGGTGCTGGATGTCCACAAGATTCATTTTGTGCTCGCTTCGGTAGCGGACGTCGATGCACTGATTGAAAAAACGTTTCGGTACCTCGATCGCGAGCGATCCGTAGCAAGCGAAGAGATCCCGGCCAACGATCTGCTCTGGAGTCAGTTGGCCGAAGCAACACGACTCGACTCGCGCGAGATCATCTTCATCAAACGACTGCTTCAATTTGGATTACCGGCGACGACCAGAGCAAACATCACCAACCAACTGTTTCAGCACTATGTGACAGCTGACGAGAGCGCTTTCGCCGCTGAACTCTATCTGTCGCCCGATCAAATGCGGGCGATGCATCAGTGCGGCATGCATTTTGGCTCCCACGGATGGAGCCATCAGTGGCTCAATACGCTGTCACCGGAGCAACAGGCAAATGACCTTGATCGCGCGATCGAGTTCCTGAAAAATGCGGGCGTCTGGACGCCGGATTGGTCGATGAGCTATCCCTACGGCGGCCACAACGAAACCACCATCGAATTGCTTCAGCAGCGGGGATGCAAAATGGCTTTTACCGTCGAGGTCGAGTTATCCGACCCGGCCAAAGCCGGCGCCTATCGATTGGCTAGACTGGACACCAAAGACCTTCCAACCAAAGCAGAGTCACGACCGATTGATCGCTGGGCGTAAGTATGCGTTGCGATCAGCATACTTGGGGCTTGCCGACGAGATTTTAAATGTCACAAACAAATAGCCAAGCACGAGCGCTGGAAATCATCTTCGAAGCGGTTGATGAGGTGAATCAAATGCTTCCGGAGAACCGGAAACTCGAGAAACAACCCGAGACCATCCTGACCGGCGACCTGGCCGTGCTCGATTCGTTAGCTCTGGTTAGTTTCATGGTTGCCGTAGAGGGTGCAGCTCAGAGGCACTTGGGCCAAGATTTGTGTTTGGTCGACAAGCTGGATTCACCCGATAGTCCACTGGCGTCGATCGGCACATTGGCTCAGTACGTCGCCCAGGAAGCGATGCGGACATGAATTCCGGTCCCACCAACGAGCAAGACCAGCAGCCGCGGCACAGGATGACCGCGATCTTGTTGTCGGATTTCAACATCGATCCGCTGGCGGGCTTGCTCAATAACGACGCTTCAACCCCTCTGGTCGATGCGACGTCGGCGCCTTTTGGACAGCTGTACCAGACGCTGATCAATCAAAACCATGAGTGCTGGCGGCGGGATTATGACGCGGCGATCGTGTGGACCAAACCGGAAGCGGTCGTTGAATCGTTTGCCGCAGCGCTGCGATTCGAAACGGTTGAAATTGAGACGATTTTCGCCGAAGTGGACCGATTCTCTGCCGCACTTGAGTCACTCTCGGGTCGGGTCGCCAGCGTGCTTGTGCCGACTTGGGTCATCCCTTCCCACCTGGTCGGCTATGGCATCCTGGACATGCGAATCGACCCGGGACTGCGCGGATTGTTGGCAAGAATGAACGTTCGGCTGGCTGAAAATCTGCGTGACGCAACCGGCGTATACCTGCTGGACACTCAACGCTGGCTGGCGGGCGGCCAAGATCCGTTCAACCCAAAATTGTGGTACCTGGCGAAGGTCGCCTTCGGAAATTCCGTCTTCCAAAATGCGATCGTCGACTTCAAGGCAGCGCTTGCGGCCGTCAGCCAAGGAGCCAAGAAGATCATTGTCGTGGACCTCGACGACACATTGTGGGGCGGTATTCTCGGCGACGTCGGCTGGCGGAAACTGCGTCTGGGCGGGCACGACCCAATCGGCGAAGCGTTCGTCGATTTTCAGCGGGCACTCAAGTCGTTCACCAATCGCGGCATTCTGCTGGGAATTGTCAGCAAGAACGACCAGCAAGTCGCGTTGGAAGCGATCGAGCGAAACGCCGACATGATTCTTCGTCGTGACGACTTCGCCGCCTGGCGGATCAATTGGAACGACAAGGCACAGAACCTGGTCGATCTGATGGCGGAGTTGAATTTGGGCTTGGATTCCGCCGTTTTCCTGGACGACAATCCCGTCGAGCAGCGCGAGTTCGTGAGGCTTTGCCCGAGGTCTTGGTGCCTGAAATGCCAGTCGACAAAATGCTGTATCCCAAAACGCTGTTGGAGTTGACCTGCTTCGCCGCTCCAAGTCTGACTCAAGAGGATCTGACCAGGGCCGAGATGTACCAAGTCCAACGCGCGCGCGAGAACTCGAGATTGTCGGTGGATTCGATCGACCAATGGTTGGGCACTTTGCAAACCAAGGTCTTCGTCGAACCAATCAATGACGCCAATCGGCAACGAGTCAGTCAGTTGGTCAATAAAACGAACCAAATGAACCTCGCCACGCGCCGGCTGTCAGAAAACGAACTGGCGGCATGGGTCAATGCCGAAGGGAATCAGTTATGGACGTTTCGGGTCAGCGACAAATTCGGTGACTCGGGACTCACCGGCGTTGTCAGCCTGAGTGTGGATGGAGCGACCGGCCGCATCGTGGACTTTATCCTCAGCTGTCGCGTGATGGGCCGGCGAATCGAGCAAGCCATGCTCAGCGTGATCGTGGATCAAGCTCGGGCGCTGGGGCTGCGGCAAATCGAGGCGCAGTACCTGCCGACCGAGCGAAACCAACCTTGCTTGGAGTTCTGGCGCAGTTCGGGATTTGAATCGCGTGAGTCTGAGCTGACCTTTTCCTGGCCGCTCGACCGCCCCTATGCGGCACCCAAGTCGGTTGAAATCGTGGTTGCCCAGAGTGTTTCATGATCCAGCAGCAATTGAATTTCTTTGGTCCCCAGGCACGTTTTCATCACCTCGGCATCGCTGTCCGGTCGATCAGCGAAGCCTGCCCGGAACTCGAGCAAGTCGAGGATCCCATTCAAGGCGTGGCCGTCGCTTTTGCCCAAATCGACGGGCTTTCGATCGAATTGGTACAGCCTGCCACGGTGGGCTCTCCCGTCGACGCGAATCTCCGCAAGGGGGTCAAGCTGATTCACATTTGTATGGAGGTGCCCGCGCTTGATGCAGCCGTGACGGAGTGCCGCCAGCATGGATTCCACCGAATTTCTAAACCGGTCCCGGCGCGGGCCTTTGACCAGCGGCGAATCGTTTGGGTTTTCAGCAAGACCTACGGGCTGTTCGAGCTACTTGAAAATCCGAACATTGCTGAGTGACTGCCGGCAATGAAGATTGGATTTTGCACGAGCGACGAAATTCAGCAGGTGATGCGCTTCTTCGGCGAGCACTGGGCGCCGAACCATATCCTCTCGACCAGCAAAGCGTTGGTCGACTGGCAACACTACGATCGCCAATCGGGTCGATACAACTTCGTGATTGCGGTCGATCAGTCCGGTTCGATCGCCGGCGTATTAGGCTTTATCCCGACCAGTCATTTTGACCCTCAATTGCGCGACCAAGATGCTCTCTGGTTGACCTCCTGGAAGGTGCGAGAATTCGACGCGCCGCCCGGACTGGGCCTGCGACTTCATTCGTTTATCGAACGAAACGTCCCGCACCTGACGATCGGAACCGTGGGCAACAATGAACACGCCGGCAAAATCTACCAGGCACTTGGTTACACGACCGGACGGATGAGCCAATTCTACGCCGTGAACTGCGCCAAAACTTCGTTCGAACTTTGTGATCTGCCGCTCCGTGCAAGCGCCGCACCGGCCGCCGATCAGGAACCGACAAAATTGATCCGACTCGATTCGAGTGGCGTGCGGGAAACGGCGGCGAAAATCCGTTATGTTCAGCCCGCTGATGTGCTGCCACGCAAATCCCCAGAGTACTTTGTGAATCGATTCCTGCGGCATCCCGTTTACGATTATCGCCTCTACACGGTCGTGATTGACGGTCGGCCGGGCGGATTGTTGGCGCTGCGCTGTGCCCAGGCCGGCGGCCAACGAGCGATTCGCGTCGTTGACTACTACGGGGATCCGAGCGCCTTGGCGACATTATCCGCGGCTTGGCAGCAGCTGATGCAAGAGTTTGATGCCGAATACATTGACATGTATTGCCATGGGGCACTCGAAGATCCACTGCGCAAGGGTGGAATGACGCTGCTGGATCCCGCAGGTCAGACCGTGATCCCGAACCATTTCGAGCCCTTCGTGAAGAAGAATGTGATCATCAACTGGGCCTACAAATCTCCCCCGGGAACCCGCCATCAGGTGGTCAAGGCCGATGCCGACCAGGACCGGCCGAACCTGGTGCAGCAGAAATGAATGGGGGCGAGGCGGTTGCGGCCGGCAAATTTTACCCGGGTAACCCGAAAAATCGGATCCTCGGGCCGTATCTCATGCGCCCAATCACAACCCATCGGTCGGCAGTCCCACCAGGCTTGACTAGGATGGCTCTGTAGCGAACAAGCTTGATGCCTGAGTTGTTCGGACTTGGGCAGTGACCGCTGAACAGAATTTCAATGACCAAAATCCTCGGCATTTCGGCTTTTTATCACGATTCGGCTGCGGCGCTGGTAGTCGACGGCCAGATTATCGCTGCTGCGCAGGAGGAAAGATTCACGCGCAAGAAGCACGACTATCAGTTTCCCCAGAATGCCGTTGACTACTGTTTACGCGAAGCGGGAATCACGCCGGACCAACTGGACTACGTCGGATTTTATGACAAGCCGCTGACGAAGTTCGAGCGTTTGTTGGAGACTTATCTGGCATTCGCGCCGGCGGGTTACCGTTCCTTTCGGCAGGCCTTGCCGCTGTGGTTGAAACAGAAACTGCATTTGCGCAAAGAAATGAGTCGCGGTCTGGCCGGAAAGTACAAGGGCAGATACGTCTTTACGGATCATCACGAGTCGCATGCGGCGAGCGCGTTTTTTCCTTCGCCGTTCGACGAAGCGGCAATTTTAACGATCGACGGCGTCGGTGAATGGTCGACCACGTGCATCGGATATGGCCGCGGCAACAAGATTACGTTAACCGACGAAATGCGGTTTCCTCATTCGTTGGGATTGTTGTACTCCGCATTCACCTACTACACCGGGTTCCGCGTCAACAGCGGTGAGTACAAGTTGATGGGGCTGGCGCCGTATGGACGTCCGATCTACAAGGACGCCATTCTGGAGCACTTGATGGACCTTAAGGAAGACGGCTCGTTCCGCATGGACATGAGCTACTTCAATTATTGTCAGGGTCTGACGATGACCTCCGCGAAACTGCACAAGCTGTTGGGTGGGCCGCCGCAACCGCCCGAATCCCAGGTAACGCAGCGCGAGATGGATTTGGCAGCTTCGGTGCAGGCGGTCACCGAAGAGGTGATGTTGCGGATGGCCAGGCACGCGCACGCCAAGACAGGCATGAAGAACCTGGTGTTGGCCGGAGGTGTGGCACTGAACTGCGTGGGCAACGGCGAGATCTTGAGAGCAGGTCCGTTTGAGCGCATTTGGATTCAACCGGCTGCCGGCGATGCCGGAGGAGCACTCGGTACGGCGCTGTTCATCTGGTACCAACTGCTGGAACAACCCCGTCAACCAAGTGGTCATGACAGCCAACAAGGTTCGTTGCTGGGACCTGCATTCTCCGCGGCGCAAATCCAGGAAATGCTGGCTCGGCAACACGCTCACTTCAGAATTTGCGAATCCGACGAGGAACTGTGCGAGGAGGTCGCGGATCTGTTGGCACAAGAAAAAGTGGTAGGTTGGTTTCAAGGCAGGATGGAGTTCGGCCCGCGTGCCCTGGGCGCTCGAAGCATCTTGGGTGACGCTCGTAGCGCCAAGATGCAGTCGGTCATGAATCTGAAGATCAAATTCAGAGAGTCATTCCGACCATTCGCGCCAATTGTGTTGCGAGAATATGTCGACCAGTACTTTCAAATGCGGCCTTACGAAGACAGCCCATACATGCTGTTGGTAGCGCCGGTCAGAGAAGAGATCCGCGTCGCACTGGGCGAGGATTACGAGCAGTCATTTGGGATTGAAAAACTGAATCATTGTCGGTCCAGCATTCCCGCGGTGACACACGTCGATCATTCAGCAAGGGTGCAGACGGTTGACGAGGACCGCAATCCTTTGTTGCACAAGTTGATGAGTCGATTTCACGCGAAAACTGAGTGTCCGGTCTTAATCAACACCAGTTTCAACGTTCGCAGCGAGCCCATCGTCTGTACGCCCGAGGATGCCTACCGCTGTTTCATGATGACTGACATGGACGTGCTGGTTCTGGGCAGGCACATTCTGCTCAAGGAGAACCAGGGCACTCAGCTCAGCGAAGCGGATCGCCGCGAGTACTTAAGCCAATTCCAGCTGGATTAATGGCAGGAGCAACGAAATGAAATTATTGGAATTCAACTTTCACCCGACCGACCGGCAGCTGCGCCAATTCGGCGTGATCTCGCTGTTCGCTGTACCGTTGATCGGCTGGCTGTGGGGCGCCGGCGGGTCGGTTTTGGCGGGGCTGGCATTGGCTGGAATCGCGATCGCGGCGGCGGGATTCTTACTGCCCAAGCTGATTCTTCCGATTTTCGTGGCCCTCATGATCGTCGCCACTCCGATCGGCTTGGTGGTCGGTGAACTAGCCATGATCCTGATTTTCTTTGGGATGTTTTTTCCGCTGGGACTGTTCTTTCGGCTGATCGGACGCGACGCGCTGGCGTTGAAAATTGATCGCGACGCCAGTTCCTACTGGTCGGCGAAAAAGCAGCCGCAAAGCGTTGCCAGTTACTACCGACAATCGTAAACCCTCCATTGCCAACCTAGAGGTGCTCAGGTGCCAACAGAAAAAGATTCCGATTCCGCCGGACCTCAAAATGAATTTGCCCGGGCGGGTCAAGAGAAAGAACTGTCACTGATTCAGGAGTTCTTTTATTTTCTCAAGGAAAACAAGAAGTGGTGGATGTTGCCAATCGTGCTTGTGTTGGGGGCGATGGGCTTGCTGGTTGCCTTGAGTTCGACCGGAGCGGCTCCGTTCATCTACACGCTGTTTTGAATTTTCACGCCATCACGCGTTCATTGTGACCAACGAGAATCACTAGTGTCCGGTTCTGTATCTAACAATAAAATCAAAGCCGCTTTCATCGCCGGCAACCTGACCTGCGCGGTAATCGTCTTGATTGCCGGGCTGTTTGTTGGCTACCGAATTGGTTTCGGCAGGATCGCCGATCGCGCGCGAAGTGTTTTGTTCTCGCAATCCCCGCGTCAGGTGGACTGTCCCGATGCAGTGCTGGCCGAGCTGACCACGATCGGCGCGGTGATCGAGAACGCCGGGAATCCTACCCAAGCGAAGGAACACGACAGTATCATGGTCGAGCCGGACCAAGATTTTATCTATCGGTTGCGCAACAACGCCAAGGTTGCCGGCTTTGTACTCCGTGCGATCAACGGAGCTAATTTTGATCCCCCCGTGCTGTACATGAACGCCGATGCCGAACTATCCAGCAGCGCTCGGCAATGGATCCAGCAGCAGTCGCGAAATCAGTTTGTCTACACGACGACGTCCAGTGGAATGAGGACCACGCTGCCGACGACCGACGCGACGCGTCGTTGTTTGTTCGTCGGGGACAGTGTCTGTTTTGGCGTGGGCGTTGATGACGCCGATACGATCGCCTCGATCGTTCAAACCGCGCTGGGGCCAGAGATCACGGTGCTCAATGCCGGCGTTGGCGGATACGACGGGCAGCAGGCGTTTCGCAAAGCTCAGCAGCTGGCCGATCAGGACCAGTTCGAGAGCCTTGTCTACGTCGCGTGCGATAACGACTTTAACGAAGAACCGCCAGCCCAAGTGATCCAGCGCTTCGCCCGCATCAAGGACCGATTCAGTAACGGAGTTTGTGTTCTGTACACACCGTACCTGGAGTACACCAAGGGTGATCTGCTGTACGGTGGCGGCGGTAACGAAAGTTGGAATCAGAAAGGAGAGCAGCGACGCGCCGGCTGCCGAGCAGCGTGCCAGGAGTCGGATCTGAGCTTCATTGACTTCAACGACGTGATCGACTCGTATCAAGCGCAAAGGCAAACCATCTTTGCCGGGCTGGAGCTGTTTGCCGACCACTGCCATTTTTCCAAGGCAGGCAATCGACTTGCCGCCCAGTCGCTGTTATCGCGTCTGTATCCGAATGACCAGCAACAAGTTTCTATAAAGTGATTCGATTGAATCACCGGTCGAAATCCGGGAGTAGTTCGTGAGCCGTCTGCTTAGTTTGTATTATCGATTGCCGGCGCCGGCCCGCTCTTGGGCCGCGACCATGCGCGGTTACTACCTGCGCTCATGGCGTTACGGTCCTGAAACCGAGCGGCTGGCCGAGCAGGCGGTCGAGCGCGAGCAGTGGACCCCTGATCAATGGCGCCAGTATCAATCGGAACAGCTGTCGAGGTTACTGCATCGAGCCGCGACGCAAGTTCCCTTTTATCGAGAAATGTGGGCCGAGCGCAGGCGCCGCGGCGACAACGCTAGTTACGAGAGTTTGGAAAACTGGCCGATCGTCGACAAAGAGGATATTCGTCGCGATCCGCGCGCGTTCCTGGCTGATGACTGCAATCCGAAAAAATTATTCCGAGTCCGCACCAGCGGTACAACGGGCAAGCCGATCGACCTGTGGTTCTCGCGCGACACGCATGTCAATTACTACGGGGTTGCCGAAGCCCGTGGCCGCCACTGGTACGGAGTCTCGCGACACGACCGCTGGGCGATCCAAGGCGCGCATTTAGTGGTCCCGATCGAATCAGACCGTCCTCCGTTCTGGGTCTGGAACGGTGCGTTCAATCAGCTTTACTTGTCCGCATTTCATCTGACTCGCCAATGGATTCCCGACTTTCTCGATGCACTGATCAAGTACAGGATCGTATTTTTGTATGGGTATCCCCAATATTTGTACGTCATCGCCAAGGAAATGATCCGGCTGGGACGCCGCGATGTGAAGTTGAAGGTCGTCATCGCCAACGCAGAACCGCTGTATGATTACCAACGCGCACTGATTCAGCAGGCCTTTGATTGCCCGGTTCGAGAGACCTGGGGAATGAGCGAAATCTGCGCTTCGGCCGGTGAGTGTGAGCATGGAAGACTTCATCTGTGGCCCGAGGTGGGAATGGTCGAAGTGATGGCCAATGGGCAGTTATTGCCCGACAACACGACCGGTGACTTGATCTGTACCGGCCTGATGAATCACGATATGCCGCTGATTCGTTATCGCGTCGGTGATCGCGGGGCGATGGGCCGGGCGGAGACTTGCCAGTGCGGGCGCACGCTACCGATCTTGAACTCCCTCGACGGCCGCACGACCGATATGATCTATTTACCGGACGGCAAAATGATCAATCGATTTGAGCCGGTGTTCGTCACGGAGTTGCCCGTGGTGGAAGCCCAGATCATTCAGGATTCGCTCACGCGGCTAAGAATTTTGTACGTTCCAGCCCCGCAATTCACCAAGCAGCATGAACAACTGATGATCAGGCGGACCCGCGATCGGATGGGCAATCCAGAGATGCAGATTGTTGCCGAGGCGACAGCGGCGATCCCGCGCACCAAGGCCGGGAAATTCCAAACGAACGTTTGCAACTTGTCTCCGGAAGAGCGGGCCAAGATCGAACGAGGGGAGGTTTGTCATTCCTCAACCGAGTAACATCAACGATCTGGGAGTGGGCTCGGTCAGCGCCTTGAACGGCTCTGAAACGCAGGTGCCCTATTTCCGCCCGTCGATCTCCGAGGAGGAAATCGCGGCGGTGGTTGCCTGCCTGCGATCGGGTTGGCTTACGACCGGACCGCGGGTCGGACAATTCGAGCGGGAATTCGCCCAGGCGGTTGGTGGCCAGCAAGCCATCGCGGTCAACTCATGCACCGCGGCACTCCATTTGGCGGTGGAAGCGCTGGGATTGACGGCGGGTCAGGCGGTCCTGATTCCCGCCATGACCTTCGCTTCGACAGCCGAAATTGTGCTTTACCAAGGCGCGATTCCGATCCTTGTTGATTGCGATCCGATCACGTTGAACATGGATTTGGATGATGCGGCGGCAAAACTGAAACGACTCAGTGAGGGTCGCCTGCCATTCAGCGAGGCGGTCCAACCGGTCGGCATCATTCCGGTGCACGTGGGCGGAGTCATGATGGACATGGATCGCGTCCAGAAGTTCGCCGCGCAGCATCAGCTGTGGGTGGTTGAGGATGCGGCGCACGCGTTTCCGGCGGCGATGCGCGGTGATGCCGGCGAGCCTTGGCGTTACTGTGGCCAGAATACGTCGGCCGTTTCCTGCTTTTCTTTTTATTCCAACAAAACGATCACCACCGGCGAGGGTGGAATGGCTGTCACCGACGACGCCGGACTTGCCCAGCGGATGCGGCAAATGTCGCTGCATGGCTTGTCCAACGACGCCTGGAATCGATACAGCGGAAATGGTTCCTGGGACTATCGGATTGTTGCGCCGGGATACAAGTACAACCTGACTGACGTTGCGGCCTCGTTGGGAACCTTGCAATTGAGACGCGCCGATCAGTTGCGGCTCGATCGCGAGGCAATCGCAAAGTTCTACACCGATCGATTGAACCATCTGGCAGAAATCGAGCTTCCGCCGTGGCCCCCCAACCGCTTGCATGCGTGGCACCTTTTTCCAGTGCGATTGCGGCTCGAAAAGCTTTCAATTGATCGAAACGAGTTCATCAACCAGCTTCGCGCTAGCGGAGTCGGGTGCTCGGTGCACTGGCGACCGCTGCACTTGCACCCTTACTATGAGACCGCTTTTGGCTGGACACCGGACGACTTGCCCGTGGCAACGCGGCAGTGGCAAAGACTGGTAAGCTTGCCTTTGTTTCCTGGCATGCGTGAACAGGAATCCAAGTACGTCGTTGACGTGCTGCTGGGACTGTGCCGGAAATTCTCCAAGCCCAGCACGCCTCGTCGCCGGTGACTCTTTGACATTCCGTTTACCACAGGTTGGTGCGCCAAGCCTGTGCAGCAGAGCATGTTGAAACGCGGCTTTGACATCGTCGTCTCAGCGACCGGATTGATTCTGCTCTCACCCGCTCTGGTACTCGCTGCGGTGCTTGTCAGGAGTACGTCCAGGGGTCCGGCATTATTCAAGCAGCAACGAGTGGGTCGGAACTTTGTCCCGTTTCAGATTTACAAATTTCGTACCATGGTGCAGCATGCGCCGCATCAAGGTCCCGCGATCACGGTCGGCGACGATCCGCGGATCACGCGCGTGGGCCGTTGGCTGCGGAAAACAAAACTCGATGAATTTCCGCAACTGATCAACGTGCTCAAAGGTGATATGAGTCTTGTCGGTCCGCGACCGGAAGTACCTCGGTATGTCGAGATGTTTCGTGATGAATTTGCCCAGATCTTAACCGTACGTCCCGGAATTACGGATTTAGCATCGCTGCGATTTCGACACGAATCGGAATTATTAGCCGCGGCCGAAGATCCCGAGGCTGAGTATTGTCAGCGGGTGCTGCCCGAGAAACTGCGGATCGCGCAAGAATATATCGACCAAGCATCGCTGTATTTTGATTTGAAAGTTATCCTGCGAACAATTGTTGCGATGTTTTTCACGCGGGCCGCCAGAGACCGCCGGGAAACGCGAGCCGCGGATTGAGCGCGGGATCACATTTTCGCGAAAAATAGACTTCGCACCGAGCGAGCATTGAGAGTATTCTCGGACCAGAACATCGCGGTTAACCACAGCCGCTGGTACTTTTGGAGACACAACCATGACGACGGCCGAATTCCTGAACGAGCTATGCGAGGTACTCGGGCGCGATCCGGATTCCCTGACCCGCGAAGACACTCCGAAAACGGTTAAGGAATGGGATTCCATGGGGCACCTGACGATGATTGCCACGATCGACGAATTGCTGGAGGTTTCGGTGCAGGATGAAGAGCTGCGGAACTTTCAGTCGATCGGTGAACTGCTGGATCGATTGCACACGCGAAATGCGTTAGAGGACTGAGATGGACACCGCGGTGCTCGGTATCGCCTATCAGCTGCCGGAACGAATTGAGACCAATGACGATTTGCAGCGTCAGAATCCCGACTGGCGAATGGACGACCTTTATGCAAAGTCAGGCATTGCGAAACGGCATATTGCGGCCGAGGGACAAACCGCCAGCGATCTTGGCTATGAAGCGGCCGCCAAGTTGCTCGATCGACAGCTGGTCCCGCGGGACGAAGTCGACTACATCCTGTTTTGCACCCAGTCACCGGACTATTTTTTGCCTTCCTCCGCCTGCATCCTGCAGCACCGGTTAGGCTTGGGAAAGCACGTCGGCGCCCTCGACTTCAATCTGGGCTGCTCCGGCTTCGTTTACGGTTTGCAGTTGGCAAACTCGCTTGTCTCCACTGCTGCGGCGCGAAACGTGCTGCTGATCACAGCCGACACTTACACCAAGTACATCCATCCCCGGGATCGGACGGTGCGCACGCTGTTTGGCGATGGAGCTGCCGCGACCCTGGTTGGACGCGCAGTCGATGTCGGACGGATCGGAACTTTCTTGCTGGGAACCGACGGCAAGGGAGCCGAGAATCTGATTGTTCCCGCGGGCTGTGCGCAGGATTCCACTCAGTGCGGAAACGTCCGCGGCAGTCACCGACGAAGCGGGATGTACGCGAACACGGCAGAACCTGTACATGGATGGTCCGGCGATCTTTACGTTTGCCATCAGTACGGTTCCCCGCGCGGTCAAGCACTTGTTGGCCACAGCTGACATCGCCGCGGAGCAGATTGACTGGTACGTTTATCACCAGGCCAACCGATTCATGCTCGAGCAACTGGCCAAACGCAGCAACATTCCCGCGGAAAAGATGGTGATCGATGTCAACGATATCGGCAACACGGTTTCGGCGAGTATTCCGATTGCGTTGCAGCGGGGCGTGGAGGCAGGCAAGATTCGCTCGGGCAATCGTATGCTTCTGGTCGGTTTCGGCGTCGGCTATTCTTGGGCCGGCTGCGACATGATTTGGGGACGATAAAGGATCGATCGTGGGGCAGTTTGAGAATAAAAACGCGCTGGTGACCGGGGCTTCGAGCGGCATCGGAATGGAAATCGCCCGCCAACTGGCCGCCCGCGGTGCCCATGTCATTCTGGTTGCCCGGCGACAGGATCGGCTTGGGCAGTTGGCCGACGAGATCTCCGCGAGCGGCGGCCTGGCCTCGGCATTTCCCTGCGATGTGGCCGACGAAGCAGCCGTCAAATCGATGGTCGGGCAGCTCCAGCGGCAGTTCGATCAGTTGCACCTATTGGTCAACAACGCGGGTAAGGAACTGGTAGCGCCGCTGCAAATCGTTCGCACGCCAGCCGCCCGCGAGACGATGGAATTGAACGTGCTGGCCATGGTGACGGTGACGCGGCTCTGTTTGCGTTTGCTCAACGAGGGCAGTGCAATCGTCAACATGGCATCGTTGGCGGGATTGAGGGGCGCCGCCGGTATGAGTCTCTATAGCGCCAGTAAGGGTGCCGTGATCGCTTTCAGCCGATCGCTGGCGCGGGAACTGGCCGCCCGCAAGATTCGTGTCAACTCCGTGGCACCGGGGATCGTGCGTACTGAGATGACCGATCGCATGTTCAGCATCTACGATCCGCGGCAGGTCCAGGAACTGGAGGCCTCGTATCCGCTCGGATTTGGACGGCCAATTGATGTCGCACGGGCTGTGCTGTTTCTTGGTAGCGACGAAGCCGCCTGGATCACTGGGCAAACTTTGGTCGTCGACGGCGGCTGCTCCGCCTAGGCGTCGCTCATGTCGATACAGTTTGTCGAGTACGCCGAGCCACATATCGCAGCCGTCAAAGCATTCAATGCGCGGTTGCGCTCTGGCGGGATGACAATGCAGTTTCCCACCGAATTGATTCCCAGTTGGTTGCCCCCCGTGACAGGCCGGCAGTTGTATCAGCGGCAATACGTCGCGATCGATCAAGATGCGGTGGTTCGTGGCGGGTACATCCTGAAGCACCAGGATTTTAAGATCGGCGAGAAGCTCGTGCCGATCGCCGATCTGAGGCTGCCGATTTCCGAAGGCTCGGTCGACCGCCAGTTCGCTCCACTGGCTACCGATTTGCTCTTCAACGCGCTGGCCAAGCAACCATTACTCTTCGGAATGGGAATCGGAGGACATGATCAGGCTGTGGCAAAGTTATTCAAGGCCGCCGGCTGGCGAATCTTCACGATCCCGTTCTTCTTCAAGGTGCAACATCCTTTCCAATTCTGTCGTAAGATTCGATTTCTGCGACGATCTTGGCAACGTCGCGCACTGCTGGATTTGGCCGCCTTCTCGGGTGCGGCATGGCTGGGTCTCAAGGGCCTTCAATCGCTTCGCACCGGTACGCCAGATGCAACTGTCGGTGTTGAATTGGTCGAGCAATTCGACATCTGGGCCGATCGGCTGTGGCAGCGGTGTCAAAGCGATTACGGCATGATCGCTGTTCGAGATCTCAATGCGCTTGAGTTGCTGTACCCCAAAAACGATTCGCGGTTCATTCGCCTGAAACTATCAAGCGGTGAACGAACCATCGGCTGGGCGGTCCTGATGGACACGCAAATGAGCGGTCACAAGCAATTCGGCTCACTTCGCGTTGGTTCGCTGGTCGACGCTCTGGCTGTTGCCTCGGATGCCGGCGCCGTGGTCCGAGCGGCGACCGACTATCTAGAGAACCGCGGCGTCGACTTGATTGTCGCCAATCACTCCCACAGTCGCTGGTGCGATTCGTTTCGGAAGGCGGGTTATCTGGATGGTCCTTCGAATTATTTGTTTGCGGCATCCAGAGCCCTGAGCAAGCTGCTGGATCAGTCCGAAATCAAGAACGAAGCGACCTTCATTAATCGCGGAGACGGAGACGGTCCGATCAATCTTTAAATCTGATGCTGCAAACCAGAATGAATGATCATGATCAAGCTTTGAACTATCGAATTCAGTTTATCCTCGATGTGCTGGCGACGCATGGGCGTACGTCGTTCGACAGCATTGTCGATTTTGGATGCGGAGACGGTCGACTGTTTCGTGTGCTCTGTGAAAAACTGGCGGTCGAGCGCGCCGTGGGCGTTGATTTACGTGCTCCAGCCGAGCAATCAACGCCGCAGATCGAATTTGCGCGAGAGGATTTTTTTGAGTTCAGATCGGGCGACCCGTTCGACCTCGTGACTTCAATACAAGTTTTCGAGCACATTCATGAACCATGGTTGCCGAAATACTTTGACGCGCTGAAACGGAGCTGCCGGCCGGGCGGCACGATTCTGATTAGCACGCCGAATCGATGGAGACCGAGCAATGTCATTCGCGCGATTTCGCTGCGGCAACCGCACATGATGAATGCCAATCCAGGAGTGCCTGCCGAGCAGCATCTTGGCCACCATCGCGAATGCAGCTATCGAGAACTGGCTGAGCTGACCGCTCGATTCTTTCCAGCGGACCAATGGCGGGTGAGTATCGCCAGGCCGATCCCCAGAGCGATCGGATCACCCCTGCGGTGGATCTTGAACCTGGGTGTGTATTACTTGCTTTGGTTTGCTTGGCGGCCGCTCTGCGTCTCTGCGTCGCATGATCATTACGTGGTCGCCGAGCGACTTTGATCACAGCACCGAGCAGGGACCACAGCACCGAGCAGGCGTACGTTCGCTTGCCGGGGGGCGGCCGATCCGCTAGTCCGATTCCGCAGCCCCGTAGCCGCTCTTTGGCACCCGTCCTTGTTCAAGCCCCGCCTTTGAGAGAGAATCCAAGCATCACCAGGCTGCGGTTTTCCGCATCTGGGTCCCTGTTGTTTTTCTCTAGGGGTTGGCAGTATGAGATGCGGCCTGGCTTTCGCCCTGTTTTCGATCGCGGTGGCGAACCAAAGCTCTGGCATTTCTATCGAACTAAAAAAATGGGAGATTTGGGGTGTCTCGGGGGTCGCTTATTCGCTAAGTTCTTGCTCCTACTTATCTTTGCGAGCACCCGCCGGTGTTAGTCGACCTGGTTTTGGTGCCGTTTCTTTTCAGCCGACAACCGGCGGAGTTGAGACAATGCGGTTTCCTCCCAAAACCTTGGCAGTTGCCAGCAAGAATCGAAGATCTGGTCCAAGATCGCCACGTGCACGGCGGCTTGTCCTCGAGGGCTTAGAAGTTCGCTGTTTGTTGGCGGCGTCCCCGGTCGCTCATTGGGCATTCGATCAAGGGCAGGTTAGCCAGGGAATCGTCACCGATCTTTCGGGCAATGCACATCACATCGAACTCGTCAACGGACCGGTTTCAACAACGGGCGCCGCCGGTGCTGCTCTGCAATTCGACGGCGTCGATGACTATGCCAACGTTGGATCTGACGCGGCCATTCTGGGCAAAGGCGCCTTTACCGTGACGGCCTGGCTGAAAACGACGGCCAGCACGGAGCAGGTCATCGTTCAGCAGCGCAGTCCAGCAGGTTACGACGGGGAATACGTGCTGCAAACCATGCCCTCGGGCCAGATTCGGTTTTGGACATTTGGAGATGGGCAATATGGTGCGGATGTTCTCTCTGCCAAAACCGTCAACGACGGTCAGTGGCGGTTTGTAGTCGCCGTTCGGGAGGCTGATGGGACTGGCAAATTGTATGTAGACGGTCAGTTGGACGGTCAGCATGCGGCACCTTCTCGAACCATGGCATCGATCGATCTTGCCTTGGGTGCTGATACCCGCGCCCAAAGTCGTTTCTTTGCCGGTGCTTTGGATGACGTGCGGATCTACAACCGCGCGTTAGCGCCGACTGAGCTCGCAGCGTTGTTGCAGGCCGGCCAAGGTCCTTCGGAACCCCAACCCGAGAGCGATCCTGCCAACCCGCCAACGACGCCGCTCGATGCCGATTTCTACGCGGCCGCCAATGCAGTGCTGGTTGTTCCTGCTCCGGGCGTGTTAGCAAATCACCCGACGGTTTCTGATCCAGCGGTTCCAGCCAACGATCCAGCGGTTCCAGCGAACGATCCTGTTCCCGCCGACAGCAATCCGAACGTCCAAGTGGGTTATTACGTTTCGGTCGACGGTTCGTCGTCGGGCGATGGAAGCATCAATCAACCTTGGAGTTTGACCGACGTTCTGACCAGTCCGCCCCAGCAGATCGGACCTGGGGATGTGATTTGGGTTCGTGGTGGCGTGTATCGTGGCCCATTCGTCAGCAACCTGACCGGGACGGCGGAGGCTCCCATCGTGGTCCGTGCTTTCCCCGGCGAAGATGTTCAACTGGATCTGTACAACCCTGATCAATGGGAGCAGGCGTTTTTTGTGATGGGTGACCACGTCATCTACCAGGGCTTTGAAGTCACCTCCAGCAGTCCGGGTCCCAGAACCACCGCTCAAAGCGGTCCGTTTCAAACGGATGTCAATCGTGGTGGGATTTCAGTCCGCGGCCATTACAACAAGTTTGTCAATCTTGTCGTGCATGATTTGAACGCCGGGATCGGTTACTGGGGGGATGGCGGCGAAATTCATGGTTCCATCATCTACAACAACGGTTGGGATGCGCCCGACCGCCAGCATGGACATGGTTTTTACTTGCAAAATGAGAATGGACTTAAATCCATTTCAGACAACATTGTCTTCAACCAATTTGGTGCTGGGATTCATGCCTATGGCAGCGACAAGGCGCACCTGAACAACTTGTACTTCGAAGGCAATGTCTCGTTCAACAATGGTGCGGGTGTCGGCCAAGGATTCATGCCCGAGCGAGACATTTTGGTAGGCGGGATCGCCACGACTCGCAACGTGACGCTGAACGAGAACTATACATTTCAGAACGGCTTGAACGGCATCGTTGACGTGGGCTACCTGTGGGGCCCCGAGAATGAAGATGTTCGATTCACCGATAATTATTTTGTCAGTTCCGTCCGCTTCTTGAAACCATTCGATGATGTGACCTTCACCGGCAACACCGTCGTTGAGGCACAGCAACCTGTGTCTCTTACGATTCCTCAGGATGGAGTGATCAGCGACTACGTTTGGGACGGTAACCGCTACATTTACAAGGGTCAAGTCTCGTTCAACCTTGCTAATTCGGTTCAGAGTGTTGATGCCTGGCGGTTCAACACCGGATTTGATGCCAACAGCGTTGTCGAAACATCAAGCGCCGCCGAGGCGGAGGTGTTCGTTCGGCCAAACCACTATGAGGCGGGACGCGCCAATGTGATCGTTTACAACTGGGGTCAGCAAGCTGCTGTGTCTGTGGATTTGACGCCGGTTCTGAAGATCGGTGACTCTTATCAGTTGCATAGCGCCATCGACTACTACGGCGATCCAGTTTTAACCGGAGTCTATGACGGTCAACCGATTGTCGTACCGATGATCAACCGTTCGGCGCCCGCTCCGCTGGGCTACAACGGTGCATTTCCGGTCGGCACTGATTCACGATTCAGCGTTTTTGTGGTCACCTCGGTCGGCTCAAACGGAGGTGGTCCAAATCCTGATGACTCAAGCGATGCTGGTTCAACAGGTGGTTTGGCTCAGCTAGCCGTGACCACCCGCCAGACAACCAGCCAATTGGGAGCGGCCGTGACTTTGACGTCCGACGGCGGCTTTACCTATGACCCCACCAGTCTGGTGCAGGCACAGCGGTTGGCGGCCGGCGAAATTTTCAGTGATCGTTTCAGCTACACCGTCAGTGACGGCCGCCTCACGAGTTTGGCATCCGCTACTGTCCAACTGTCGGGAGTCAATGATCGTCCCGTAGCCAGCAATGTGGCGGTTGATGTCAGCCAAACAGAGAGCGCGGTTGAATTCCGGCTGCTGGCCGACGACGTCGACAGCAACGATGACGCCGATTCGCTGCGATACCGATGGCTGACACTTCCGGCTCGTGGCGAGTTGGTTGACTTGGGGTCAGGTCGGTTCAGCTTCGATCCGGCGGGCGAGTTCTCTGAACTGTCTGCGGGAGAACAATCCATCGAGGTCCTGAGGTACCGTGTGACCGATAGACACGGAGCGACCGACGAGGCCGAGGTCACGATCCGGGTGCTGGGAACCAATACAGGTCCTGACGCATCACCGCCCCCGACCGATGGCCTGCTGGCGCATTGGACTTTGGATGACGGTGGCGGAACGACCGCCGCGGATCAATCGGGCAATGGGTATCACGGTACGCTGGACGGCGACCCACTGTGGTCTGACGGCCAGCTGGGCGGAGCGGTTGATTTCGACGGTGCCGGCGATCACATCAACGTCGGACTCGGTCCGGCGATCGTTGGAACCGGTGGTTTTACGGTCTCGGCCTGGGTGCGATCGAGCGCTAACTCCAACCAGGTCATCGTGCAGCAGCGGAGCTCGGCGGGCTACAACGGCCAGTATCAATTGCACCTGACGGCGGCGGGCAAGGTGCGATTCTGGACATTTGGCGGCACCTACGGTCCGATCGCCGAGTCCTCTGCAACGATCAATGATGGACAGTGGCACCATGTCGTGGGCGTTCGCGAGGACGACGGCACGACCAAGATTTATATCGATGGGGCGGTCGACGGCAGCAAAGCGGGCGCGCCACGTCCGCTGATCCCGATCGATGTCTATCTGGGTGCCGACATGCGCGGCCACTCGAGCTTCTTGATCGGCTCGCTGGATGACGTGCGAATTTACAACCGGGCGCTCAGCGCGGCGGAACTGGCCGGTGTAGGCAACCGGGCTGGATTTTCTGCGGCGGCCAACCTGGCCGTCAGCATCCCATCGACTGCTAAGACAACCAGCGCTTTAGACTCGCATGCTGCAACCTCGCGCGATCCGGGATTGATCGACTTGATCTCCAGTGGCCCACAACCACAAGCTTCGGTTTCGATCGACGGGCCGCAGTCGCTCCCGGTCACCAATCAGTCCAACGGCTGGCAAAGCTTGTCGGTCAGCAATCCCAATCTAGCCGCTGGCGTCGGTAACGCCGCAGCGGACAGTAACTCTGAGTTCACCGAGAGTTTGCAACCGACCCACGGATGGAACTCGTTGGCCGACTCCATTCGCCTGTTCTTCTTGCGAAATCGGCTGAAGTGAACAAGTGTTAACTCCCGGTTGGGCGTAAAACGCTCAACCGGTTCTGCGGCGCCAGCGACGGGGCCGATCGAATCACTGCGGCGATGCTGATTCTCAACCATCGCTTTCCCCCACAGCCGCAACCATCGATTATAAAATAAGCTAGGAAAACTGGGGGGTTTGCCCTGGCATTCATACCCATTGATAGAGGAGCTTCTTTTTTCGGGAACTGCACTTGAGAGTGTCCAGCCAATGCAACGATCTGAACGAAGACGCCGTCGCCTTCGAAACCACAGTCGGCCACCGAGTCGTCAGCGCGCATGGACCACGGCTCTCAGCTATGAGACTTTGGAAAAGAGGTATGTTCTCGACGGTCTTGTTGCCGTAGGCGACGATCTGCAGTTCGACGTTTCTGCTTATTTTAGCGCTGATACGGCGCTCACATTCTCGGCCCAAGCGAATGGGATTGAGTTGCGCGAGTTGGCAACCGGCTTGGAGAGTCCGCTGCAGATGCTCTCAGCCGACGATGGCAGCGGGCGTATCTTCGTGGTCGAACAGACCGGGCGGGTGCGAATCCTGCAACTCGGCAGCGCTGGTCCCGACCTCAGCGCGCCGATGATCTCTAACGTATTCGTCGATGCGACCCACTCCGACGCGATCGTGTCCTGGACCAGCGATGAGGCGACCGTTGGTTATGTCGCCTATGGAACCACACCAGGCTTGGGCAACCTGAGTCCGCTTGACGCGTCACTGAGCGATTATCATCGTGCTTCGCTGCCGGATCTGGTCCCTGAGACACAGTACTATCTGCAAGTGGTTGCGACCGACGCGGCCGGAAATGCGACGACTTCCCAACAATTTTCCTTTGTGACCGAAGCGGTCCCGGTTGCTGGAGAAGTGCTTTACAACGGTATCGTTCTGCCGCAGCAATGGCCGCCGGCGCCAAACGTGACGCAGCTGCCTCAAGTTGCCCCGTATTTGATCACGCCACCGGACGTGATCAATATCGACGTTGGCCGACAGCTGTTTGTCGATGATTTCCTGATCGCCGAGACGACGTTGTCGCGGAGTCCTCATCGGCCTCAGTTTTTCGATGGCAATCCGATTCTAACCCCTGGCGACGCCCAGGATTTCAACCGCTTTGCGATGGTCGACAGCGGTGGCGTGGTGTACGACCCGGACGATGGTTTGTTCAAAATCTGGTATACGGGAAGCCAGGGCAACATGTTGTCCTACGCGTACTCGACCGATGGAATGAACTGGATCAAACCGGAACTGCCGAATTCAGCGGTGTTTCCCAATTCCAATACCGTGTTGCGGATTGGCAGCGGTTTTTCCTCGACCACGGTCAGGATGGATCCGCTGGCGGAGGACCCGAATAAAAAGTTCGTGCTGTTTGCATACACGCCGCCGCAAAAGCTGAGCATTTGGTACTCGCCTGATGGAATCGAGTGGACGGCGGACACCAAGTCGGTTCCCGCCGTCGCCGATCGATCAACGATGATTTACAACCCGTTTCGCGACGTTTGGGTCAGCAGTATGCGTTCGCACACGGTGTTGCCCGCTGCCGGAGACCGCGACGCTTACACAGCTCGAACAAGATCCTATTCCGAGAGTACTGACTTAACCGAGTTTACGCCGCTGCAGTTTTGGACGGGTCCTGATCTGCTGGATCCGATCTACTACGCGCCGTACGGCGAATCGCCCGAGTTGTACAACCTGGACGCGGTCGCTTACGAAAGCGTGATGGTCGGGATGTTCACGTGGTGGAATCCAGGCGTTCCTTACCCGAGTTACGATGCTCCTGGTCCGCGGGTCAACGAACTGGGTGTTGGATTCAGTCGTGACGGCTACCACTGGGAACGGCCGACTAGGGGCGCTGGCGAAGAGGCGTTCCTGCCCGCCAGCAACGAAACGAACACTTGGAATGGTTACAACACACAGTCCGCGGCGGGGAATTTTCTGGTTGTTGGCGATGAGCTCTGGTTCTACTTCAGCGGGCGGTCTCAGAAAAAGCCGTTCTTTGGCGACACGTCCACGGGCATGGCAAAACTTCGCCGCGACGGCTTTTATTCGATGGATGCCTCAGTGGACGGGGGCACCCTGACCACACGACCGTTGCAATTCAGCGGGCAACACCTGTTTGTCAATGTCAACAACCCCAGTGGGCAATTGCAAGTCGAAGTGCTCGATCTTGACGGCAACGTGATCGCGCCATTCAGCAAAACCAATTCGATTCCTGTCAGTGCCGATAAGACGTTGGTTGAAATTCAGTGGGCGGGCGCGGCGGACCTGTCAGCGCTTTCCGGTTCGCCTGTTCGCTTTCGCTTTCATCTGAACGACGGAGAACTGTATTCGTTCTGGGTCAGTGATTCGCCTACCGGCGCCAGTAACGGCTATGTCGCCGCGGGCGGTCCGGGCCTGACCGGACCGACCGACACGGTGGGTAACAGCGGCTATGTTCCATCGAATGATGCCACGAACGAGCAAAATGAACGAATTGTCTCAGTAACCCCGTCTTTGCCCGCTTATGTTCAGCCGGATCCCTTTCTGGACGTCCGTAGTTCGGTCGTCACTGGATACGGCCGCGGCATTCAATCGATCGCCTTTCATCCGCAGTTCGACGAGTTGGGCGCGGCTGGTGAAGGCAAGCTGTATGTGTATTACCACGCCCCGCCCACTACCGGCGGCGATCACGATTCCGTGGTATCAGAGTTTCGCGTCTCGACGTCTGATCCGGATCGAGTCGACGAGGGATCCGAAAGAGTACTGTTGCGATTGAGCCAACCGGCCGTCGATGGCAATCAGGGATCAGGTGGCGACGGAATTCCGATTGACGATTCCGATCTTGGCAGAAAGAGCGGTTCGCTCGTCTTTGGTCCCCGCGATGGATTGCTGTACATCTCGATTGACGGAGGTTATTCCGGAGAAGCACAAGACTTGAGCAGTTGGCTCGGTAAGGTGCTGCGGATCGATGTCGATGGCAACAACAGTTCAAACGGTCAATACGGAATCCCTCCGTCCAATCCGTTCGTCAGTGTTGGCGGTGCTCTGCAGGAAATCTATGCCTACGGATTCAATCACCCCCGCCATCTTTCATTCGACGATGGTGCCGCCGGGCCGTTGGGTGACGATCGCTTGTTTGCCACCGATGTTGGCTATTCGGGTTTGGAGGAGGTGAATCTTGTTGTCAGTGGTGGTAACTACGGCTGGGAGGCTCTGAGCGATGCCGCGGGCCTGTCGGCTCCGATCGACCCCGTCGCAGAGTACCGCAGGACTGGATATGGCGAGGGAATCCTGGGCGGCCAGATTTACGCCGGATCAGGAATCCCGATGTTCAGCGGACGATATCTGCTGGGCGACAGCATTGGCCAACTGAAGACGTTATCAGAGGCTGGCGGGACTTGGCAGCTGCAGACGAACGCGACTTTCGGCGACGCGTGGCTTTCGGTCGGCAGCATAGGGGAACAAGTTTACGTGTCGACGCCCAACACGGTGTATCAACTTGCTACCCATTCAGCCGCGCTTCCGGATTGGCTTTCTTTGGATCCCGTCACAGGCATTTTTTCTGGAACCCCGGCGGCCAGTGATATTGGGACGGTCAATATCGATGTCACCGCGACCGATGCGCGCGGCGACAGCGTCACGACCAATATTGAGTTGACTGTCACGAGCAACGCAAAAATGACAGTGTCGATCGTCGCGACCGATTCTTTCGCTGCCGAACCGGGCGATGACGCCGAGTTTACGATCACGCGATCCGGTGAGGTTTTTACACCCTTGACTGTCAGATACTCGGTTTCCGGAACTGCTTTGCCAGAGCAAGATTACGCGGCACTGGGTGGCTCGATTACGATTCCGGTTGGACAAGATTCGGTGTCCTTGCCTGTTGAAGTCATCAATGACAGCGAAATCGAATTCAGCGAGACGGTGATCATTAGCTTGCGCGCCGATGGCGCTTACGATTTGTCGACCGGCACAACCGCCACAGCAACGATTCTTGGTGACCAGCAAATCCCTGATGTTCTGGTTGCGCATTGGGCGCTCGATGAAACCAGCGGCGTGACCGCGGCGGATCAGTCTGCTCCGCATTACACAGCCGCGCTTGATGGAGGTCCGCAGTGGACCCTTGGCAGGATCGCCGGCGGACTTCAATTCGACGGATTTGACGATAGTGTCGACGGTGGGATCGGTCCCGCGATCGTCGGCACCGCTGGATTCAGTGTTGCCGGTTGGATTCGCACAAGCGCGGCGAAGAACCAAGTCATGATTCAGCAACGTAGCCCACAAGGATACAACGGCGAGTACATGCTGGAATTGGATGAAACGGGCATCGCATCTTTTTGGACCTACGGCGCCTCTTTCGCCGGCCCCACGGTTGCATCAACGACGGCGATCAATGACGGGCGGTGGCATCATGTTGCCGGTGTTCGTGAAGACGATGGGACGACACGGATTTACATTGACGGTGCTTTGGAATCGAGTATCGCCGGCGCATCCAGGCCACTCGTTCCTCTGACCGTTTATTTGGGTGCTGATAAACGCAACAACGATCGATTCTTTGACGGCAAAATGGATGACTTGCGGATCTACAACCGCGCCCTGACCGCCGCTGATGTACAAGCAATCGTGGATGCGGCGGGTGAAGAAGTGATCGCGGTCGATGACTTTTACTCCGTCGACGAGGACACCGTGCTTGATGTGTTACCACCCGGACTGTTGCAGAACGACCAGGGGAGCGAGCGCACGGTCATATTCAGCGATTCCAGCAGCGAATTCGGCGCGTCAGTGACTCGCGGCGCCGACGGAAGCTTTCAGTACGATCCAAGGGGTCGTTTCGATCAGTTGAACGTTGGCCAGTCGTTGGATGACAGATTCAGTTACACCGTCAGTGATGGTGTTAGTAGTGATGTGGGTACGGTCACGGTCACCATCGCCGGCCTGAATGACGCGCCCACGGCCGAAAATGACAACGTAGCGACGGATGAGCGGAGCCCCGTCACCATCGCCGTACTACAAGGCGACACCGACGTCGATTCCAGCGTCATCGATGTGACAAGCATCAATGATTCCGCGACCGTCGGCAGCGTGACACTCAATCCCGACGATACCGTCACTTATTCGCCCAACGGAAAATTTGATGACCTGAATGCGGGTGAATCGGCGAGCGATACCTTCGAGTACACGATCAGCGACGACCAGGGGGCCACGTCAACCGCGCAGGTCACCGTACTGATCACGGGTGTCACCAGCGTCTTCGCCGCTGTCGATGATAGCGCGGCCACGGACGAAGATTCGACAACCATCATTGATCTGTTTTTCAACGACACCGGGCAGCCAGCGCAATTGACGATCACCAGTTTGGATCTCACCGCTACTGTCGGATTGGTAACGTTGAACTCCGGCGGCACGATTACGTACGATCCGAATAATAACTTTGAGAACTTAGCCGCTGGCGATAGCGCAACCGACACTTTCTCCTACACCATCTTAAACGGGGTCGGGGGGACTTCGACTGCGACAGTGACCATCAGTCTCAGCGGAGTCAACGACCAGCCAGTTGCCGCCGATGACGCAGCCGCTACGGACGAACTTGATGCGATTTCGATTGACTTGCTTCGCGGGGATAGTGACCCGGATTCCACGGACATCCTGAGCGTTGTCGGTATCGATGACTCGTCAACGATTGGCACCGTAACGCTGGCCTCCGAGGGCACGGTGATTTACGATCCGGATGATCAGTTTGATGCCTTGCAAGCTGGCCAGACCGCAACCGATTCGTTTGGATACCTGATCAGTGATGGAAACGGCGGTTTTGCTTCGGCGACGGTCGTGGTCACCATCAACGGTCTCGATGCACCCTCGCTCTCACTTGATGGCCTCGTGGCCCACTATGCGCTCGATGATGGTGCCGGAACGACGGCTGTGGATGTCTCAGGCAATGGCTACGACGCGAACGTTTCTGGCAATCCCGTTTGGTCGAGCGGCAAACTTGATGGAGGCCTCGATTTCGACGGCGCGGGGGACAATCTGAACGCCGGATTCGCTCCCGCCATTGTGGGTACCGGAGGATTTACGGTTGCCGCTTGGGTGCGGACCAGCGCGACCAGCAATCAAGTGATCGTTCAGCAGCGAAGTCCGCAGCAGTTCAATGGCGAGTACCAATTGCACGTGACGCCATCGGGCCAAGTGAGATTCTGGACCTTCGGCGGGTACAGCCATGGCCCGTTCGTCGTCTCCGGAGAGCGAGTCAACGACGGAATCTGGCACCATGTCGTGGGCGTGCGAGAGGACGACGGGACCAGCAAGATTTATATCGACGGATCGCTCGACGCCACTGGTACCGGCCCACCGCGACCTTTGCAGCCAATCACGGTCTACATTGGGGCGGACATGCGCGGCGCTACCAATTATTTCAACGGATCGCTTGACGAGGTCCGAATTTATGACCGGGCGCTTGCTGCCGGCGAAGTCGACGACCTCTATCGATACACGCCGACCGTCCAGCCCGATATCGCAGTCGACGATAGCTATACCGTCAACGAATCATCCAGCCTGGTCGTGGCGGCACCCGGTTTGTTGGACAACGATAATTGGAGTGGCTTGAGCGTCACTGCGATCGATGCCACTAGCGCTCTGGGGGCCACGGTGATCGGTGACGCTGACGGAGCGTTCCAATATTTACCTGGCGCTTCCACCGATTCGCTCGCTCAAGATCAAATCTTGACCGACAGCTTTAGCTACACGGTCAGTGATGGGACGATTGAGGACGTCGCCACAGTCACCGTCCGCATTGTCGGTCTGAACGATCTGCCGATCGCGGTGGCCGACTCCGCCACGACCAACGAGGATACCGCGATCACGGTTGATGTGCTGTCCAATGACAGCGACCCGGATGCGGCCGATTCGCTCTCGATTGACAGCATCATCAGCAGCGGAACTTTGGGATCCGCAAGGATCAATCCGGACGGGTCGATTGCCTATGATCCGGCGGGTCAATTCGAGAGTCTCGGGGCCGGCCAGACCGCAAACGACCTGGTGACTTACACCGTGACCGATTCGCGAGGTGGGTTCGATACGGCCGTTCTGGTCATCACGATTCAAGGCGTCGAGGAGTCGGTGATTCCAACGGCGGGACTGCTGGCGCATTGGTCGCTCGACGACGACAGCGGAACGATCGCCACGGACCAATCGGGCAACGAACATCACGCCACTGTCGGCGGAAACCCGATTTGGTCCAGCGGCATCATTGGCGGCGCGATCGACTTCGACGGCTCCGGAGATCACCTCAATGCCGGTACGGGGCCAGCGATTGTGGGCAGGGGCGGTTTCACGGTCGCCGCCTGGGTCCGTACCACCGCTCGGACCGATCAAGTCATCGTGCAGCAGCGCAGTCCTGCGGCATACAACGGCCAGTACCAGCTCCATCTGACATCCTCGGGCAAGGCGCGGTTCTGGACCTTTGGCGGTGCCTACGGTCCAATCGTCCAGTCCTCTGCAGCGATCAATGACGGACAGTGGCATCATGTGGTGGGAGTTCGACAAGACGACGGCACGACGATGATTTATGTCGATGGTACGATCGACGGCAGCAAGGCGGGGGCACCGCGTCCGCTGATCCCGATCAATGTGTATCTCGGTGCCGATATGCGGGGTCGCTCGGGCTTCTTGACCGGCTCGCTAGATGATGTCCGAATTTATGACCGCGCGCTGGACGATGACGAAATTTCCGATCTGATCAATGCGCAATCGCCATCCGCGGCTTCGGCCAGTCTTGCCTTGGCAAACTTGGTGTCAGGACCCACAAGCGACCTTTCCCGCAGTTGGAGCTCCGCAGCGAGCCAGGGGTTGGATCAGCAAATCAAATTACCGCTGAGTGACTCGCTGTCATTTGCGGTGCCGCCCCAAGCGAAGCGAGTTCAAGTCACCAACCTTTATGATCCGGAACCAATTTCGGCTATTGATACTGTGTTTGAAGACTCCTCGTTTGTTGACTCTCTGGATGACAACCTGCTGGGGAAATTGAAACTTTTGTCACAGACAATCTAAGCGGGTTCGCAGTCGGTCGCATTGCTACGGCAACTGGGGGCGGATCGGCTTGCCGGCGTCATCCACTGGGTAAACCGCATTGTGCTGTCGCAGTGCGGTGATCAGCCCTTCCATCATCCGCTGGAGTTCTGTCGGCTTGGACTGCGCGAGATTTGTCGCTTCGAACGGATCGTCCGCGAGATTGAAAAGTTGGTAGTGCCCGCCCTCGAACTGAATGTGTCCGCCAGTGGTAGGCTTGTCCGGCAAATAGTGATAGATCACCTTCCACTCCCCGTCGCGCCAGGTCGTGAAATAATTGCTGCGATGCGGACCGTGCGGGTAATGCATCAGAAACCGCTCGGCCATGCTGGTATCCGGTTGACCGCCGAGCAAAGTTTGCAATCGGGATCCGTCGACGATGTGATCATCCGGCGCCGCCGCGCCCGCGACGGCGAGGATGGTTGGAAACAGGTCCGGCACCGCCGCTACCTGGCTCTGGATCTTGCCTGTTGGAATGAAAAGCTGACGCTGAAAAGCGTTATTCGGATCGGGCTTTCCCCAGGCCACGATCAAGGGAACTCGCACACCTCCCTCGTAATGTGAGCCTTTCTTTCCGCGCAGCGGCGCCGCGCAGGCGACCTGGTGCTGATGCCCCAGTGGTGCATCGGAGCCGTTGTCGCCGAGAAAAAAGATGAGCGTGTTTTCGGCGATACCAAGTTCCTCCAGCTGATCCAACATGTCGCCCAGCGACTTGTCCATCCCTTCGATCAGAGTCGCGAAAGCCTGTGCCGCTTTGGTTTTCGCGGAGTCCGTGTAATGCTTGGCGAAACGTGGATCGGAATCAAACGGTGCATGGACCGCGTAATGCGAGAAGTACAGATAAAAAGGCTCACCCCGTTTTACTGTCTCGGCCACCTGCTTCTTTGCCTCGATCGTCAGGGCCTCGGTCAGAAACGTATCGGTGCCGTGATACTGGTCCAGGTTTGGTACGGCATGCTGTGCGCGCTTTGTGCCGAGCCCATAGTTTTGCTCGCCGTAGTAGCTTCCCGGAGCGCCGAACGCAGCTCCGCCGATATTCACATCAAAGCCCAGGTTCAGTGGTTCTGCACCCTCGTGCGCTTCCGGACCGAAGTGCCCCTTGCCGACATGGATCGTACGATAGCCGCTGTCGCGGAGGATAGCGGGAAGCGTCACATCAGCTTTCTTCAAGCCGGCCCAGTTCCAATCCGGTGCGCCATTGGGTCCGGCATTATCTGCGCGGGGATTGATCCAATTCGTAACGCGATGACGCGCCGCGTTCTGGCCGGTCATGATCGAGACCCGCGTCGGCGAACAAACGCTCATCGCATAGAACTGATTGAAACGAATCCCACGGCCAGCCAATCGCTGCAGATTGGGGGTTCGGTAAAAATCGTTCAGCGGATAACGCTTGGGCTGGCGATCCTGGTCGGTCAGAAACGGAACTGACGTATCCATCACCCCCATATCGTCGACAAGAAAAACCAGGATGTTCGGTCGCTCCGCCGCCGAACACCAGCAGACTTGCGACATCGCGGCCAGCAGGAGCAGAGCCGTTGACAAGTTCTTCATGACACTTTCTGTATAGCCTCCAACAACAAGCAGCGGCGCGGGTTTCCGGTTCCGACTGCCGGTTCCAGCTTACCGAGTGAAATTACCTTGGGCAGTGTTTCCAAGACAGGACGCAGGGATGATTCGGTGTCGGCACACCGACCTGTTGGGCGGGACTAGTCTTGAGGTTCAGACTTTCGTTTCTTGATCTGGAAACGCAACTCGCGTTGAGAACCTGGAAAGAACAAGACTTCGTTGATTCCAGCGATTCTGTGAGCGATCCACTCCAGCCGTGCAAAGGCATGCAGGAAAATCGCGTCAGTGCTGCGATTGGCCATGGTCCATTCCTCGTGCACTGCCAGAAACAAAACTCGCAATGATTGATTGTTGCGGGAGTAAATGATGACGCCAACGGGCTGCGAGTCGACGACTGCAATCAACGACTGGACGGCACCAGGAGATTCGAGTTCCACAAAGATTCGCCCATCGCTACGGCTATGAATCGCGGGTGATCCAACTCGTTCGATCGTCGCCTCAAGATAGTCATTCCAAATTCCCTGATTCGAGTTGTGAAATAGCAGACGATCAAGAGAATTCGTTAGCTCCTGCGGCAAGGAACTGCACCATTGAACTTCGACGACTCGTGGCTGATTGGAAATTTCTATCATCAACTGACCGTGATTCAGAGAACCGAGGTTGAAAGTGCCGGCCGACGCGGTCGCGGCTTGGCGGGGTGCCTGAGGGTCGCGGACATTCACACTTTTCGCTTGGGCGAGGGGCATCGCGATTGGCAAAACGCATTCGTAAAGTGTTAGTATAGTTCGAGGGAGGATCACGAACATGACCACAGTGGGCCACGCCGGTGACGGTCCAATGGGAGGGCCAGAACCAACCAGAATCATGCAAAATTTGGCAGTTTGCATTTGCAATCGTTCGGTTTTTCAATCAATCTGCGGTTGACCTTTTACGTCCCGCCATCTTCATCCGACATGACCATCACACTCTCCTATTTCGAAAGACTTCGTGACACGATACAGCGCTGTGATTCCGACCAATGGGATCGGGCGATCGATTTGATTGATCAAGCTTGGCTCCGTGGTCGGCAGGTGATCGTATTTGGTAATGGCGGCAGCGCTTTGGCGGCGCAGCATGCGATCACGGATTGGAACAAGAATCTGTTTCTCGCGGCGGGTAAGCCCTTTCGGGGCGTTTCGTTGGCCGACAACATGGGAATCTTCTCGGCGTATGCCAACGATGTTTGTTACGAGGACGTATTCCTGGAACAGCTGCGGCCTGTGTTGTGCCCGGGAGATTTGGTGGTCGCGATCTCCGGCAGTGGCAACTCGGAAAATGTGGTTCGGGCGGTGCAACACGCCAAACGCCAGCAGGCGACGGTCATCTGTCTGACCGGATTTGACGGCGGAAAAATTCGCGGGATGGCGGATTGCAGCATCCATATTCCGATTGACGACATGCAGATCGCGGAAGACCTGCATCTTGTGTTTATTCACGTTTCGCTACGGGAGCTGATCTCGCGGGGCTCGGATCGCGGATCGCAGCGGGATTGAGCGCCCGAACGGCCCGGCTCGTCAGCACCCGGGCGATTGGTGGCAAAATCGGCGGAAAGCCTTTTGTAGGCCTTTGAGTTTCGGAATAAACTATCACGAGACAGCACGATGCCCCCAGCAATATCGATTCGCTAAACTGAGTTGAACTCGGCAACCGTTCTCATTAAGAATCCGAAGGTATGGCGAAGCAATCTCAAGGAGAGGGCAAAGTGCATAAGCGTGACGAACAATCAGAATCGGCCGCGCACTCGGAGTCTTCAGAACCACTTGTTGAGCTTAGCGCAAAGGCGCTGCGGAGCGCGGCGGTCTCGGAACAGATCGTCAAGCGTGCGACTCGGGGACTGATCCGAGTTGAGTCTCGCCGACGGGCCCGCATGCTGCTCCGTCGCGTTTTCACCTTGGCTGTCATTGCAGGGTTTGGCTATGCCTTCTGGCGGCTGTTCGGAGATCGCTTGCCGTACGAGTGGCTGAACTCGATCTGGGACGATCTGGTCTCTAAGATTGAGCCGGTCCTGTATGAAAACGCAGATCCTTAAAGGCAATCCGCTGCCGTTGCTGTCAATTCAACACCTTGATGTTGGGCAGCCGCTGCTTCAGCGAGTCGATCCCTTCGGTGGTGACTTTGGTCCCAGCGACGTTGAGAGTTTCCAGTTCCGGCAAGAATTTCAAGCCCTCGTCGGTAACTTGGGTTTTTGCAAGCGAAAGGCTGCGCAGCTTTTTTAGAGTCTCAAGGTTTTCCAGGCCAGCGTCGGTGACCTTGGTGAGATCGAGAGAGAGGGATTCCAAATTTTCCAGTCCGGCGAGATGGCGCAGTCCTTCGTCGGTAACCTGGGTACTACCCAGTCCCAGACTTTTAAGTTGTTCGTAATCCACCACGTACAGCAACGCGTCGTCGGTGACCTGGGTTTCTTCCAAGGACAGCAGGGAAAGTTGTTTCAAGTCTTTTAGGTACGCCAATCCCTCTCCAGTAATCTCTGTTCTGGTCAAAAACAATTCCTCAAGCTCGACCAGCGAGGCGAGATGCTGTAACCCTTGATCATCGATCGGGGTTTGGAACAGTGACAGTACATGAAGCCCGCTTAATTTACTTAGCTGAGCCAGACCCTCGGAGCTGATCTGAGTGCCGCGCAGGTTCAGATACTTCAGGCCGCTTAAGTTTCCGATGCCGACTAAACCTGCATCGGTGATCTTCGTACCGCCTAGATTCAATTTTTCTAACGACGCTAATTCACTTAAATGTTGCACCGCTGCATCGGTCAGCGAAGTGCCGCGCAAATCAAGCTCTGACACATTCTTCAAGAACTTCAGGCAAACAAGTTGCGAATCGCTGATGGAGCTGTCCGTTAATGTCACCACCGTCAGTCCGTTGTTGTCTGTGACCGTGCCGCCAACAGAGGACAGCAGTTCAATCGCCCCTTCTTCGGAGTCGATCTCGGAGGGATGCTCCTTTGCTCGCTCTACCCGGTCGGTCGCATTGCAGCCAACCAGGCAGACGGCTAAGACGACCAACAGCGGTGTCCGAAACAACATTAAAAAGCTCCTATTCGCCACGTGGGTGGCAACAGCTTCGCAAGCCGACTATCTGCCACGGGTAAAGTTCAGTCTCAGATAGTGTAATCAGTCAGATCCCTCTATCAAAGCGCACCACCGACCGTTTGATCCGGGGTCGATTTCACGATCCGCTCGGCCGCTGCGGCAATCTCGGCTCCGTCGGGAGCCGCGTCTTAGAACCGGATTCAGAGGTCTGTTCGCTCCGACGCTGGCGGGGACGGGGTTTTCGAGAAACCGAGCCAATCAACGATTTGTACCGGCATTCGCCGAGGCATTTGCCGAGCGAATCTTCTGTGGGCCAAGCGTCCTACAGCAGCCGATGATTGCCGCCGTTGACCGTGCTGATTTGTGATTTCGGCAGTTGCAACGTTTCAGCCGACAACGACCGTCAGCTCGCGAGCCTGAAACGTGATCGAGTTTGGTCAACGACAGCCGTGACGATGGTCGCTGAGGTTATCGTCGCTGCACCGTCGTCTGCTGATAGAAATGGCTGGTGTTGCCAAATTGAGCGGGCACCGACGCCTGACCTATTCCCGTCGTGACTCGTTGCCGAAGTTGAGCGTCGAGTGCTCTTCCCACTTGCTGCTCGACCGTCAAAGTCGCAGGTCCTCTGGTCAAGTCATTCTGACTGCGGGCCAGGAATTCAGTGAACTGATTGGCCGGACGAACATACGAGTAGTAATTCGGAATGCCAGTTCCATTGAGCTGCGCATACAACAGGTAGTTGCTGAACGTCTGTCGGGCGGGATAGTAGTGTGCCGGTCGCTGTGCCTCTGCCGATTGCGACGAAGCGATAACAAATAAAGCGGCGAACACAACGGCTGTCAGGCTGATCTTGCTCATTGAATTGATCCCGTTCAAACTTTGGTACCGAACAATGTTCCATTTTATCGGCAGGGCGACGATCGCATCTTTCAGCTCAAACCGAGCATTCCTGTCGTTGGCGGACCAATTTGATTGTAGCGGTTAGGTCCTCGATCGTCGAATCGTCTTGCCAACGAAGCTGGCAGGGATCGAGGTCAGCGCCGCTCGATAGCGCCCCGATGAGCTCGATTTCGTGGCAATAACGTTAGATTCGGTAAAGTTTGCCAATTCCGAACAGGTGGAACGTCAGTTGGCAGTATTGCCGCATTTCAACCGGGATTCGGCGGCCAAAGAATCCGATGGCGACGATGAATCCAACTGAGCAATCGAGGAGTTGCCTACCTGCGATAGGATTTGCGGGTCGTCGATTCCGAGACTGAAATGTAGTTCATTGGACCACGGATTGGGCCAGATACAGATCGTCAAGCTCACTGCAGAACCATGGATGGGATCATGCTAGGAATCATTGGACGAACCAACACGCCGCCACTCTTGTTCGTAGTCGCGTTTGTCATCTGCAGCGCGGGATGCCAGAGCGTTCAACGAAAATCGAGCATTCCGGTTGGCGCCGTACCGCCCGAACTCGCCGCGATGCCGCGCGAGTTATCCAAAACGGTGCTTCCAGAATATGTCATCGAACCACCTGACATTCTGTCAATCGAGACGGTACACGCGGTTCCCAAGTCGCCTTACAAACTGAAAACATTGGACGTGTTATCGTTGCGCGTCCTGGGTACCTTGCCCGAAGGTCCGATTGGAGGTGCCTACCCAATCGAACCCGGCGGAGTGATCAACTTGGGAGCACCCTATGGTGTGGTGCAAGTCTCCGGAATGACTGTTCCGGAAGCCCGAGATGCCATCGACGCTCATCTGAAAGAATATCTCAAGGAACCGGAGGTGGCAGTTTCGCTGACCGAACTCGGCGCCTCACAAAGATTGGTTGGCGAATACCTGGTTGGTCCTGATGGAACCGTCACGCTCGGCAGCTACGGTAGCGTATCGATCGTCGGTTTGACTTTGGCCAACGCCAAGTGGGCGATTGAGAAACATCTCTCGCAATTTCTGGAAGATCCAGTCATTTCGCTGAACATGTATGCCTACAACAGCAAGAACTATTACATCATCATGCAAGGTGCCGAACTTGGTGATGCGGTCTATCGATTCCCGATCACGGGCAACGACACCGTCCTGGATGCGATCGCACAGATCAACGGGATGGAGCAAGTTTCGTCCAAAAAGATTTGGATCGCCCGCCCAACTTCTGATCAATGTGAATGTCAAGTGTTGCCCGTCGACTGGTACGCATTGACCGAATGTGGCCAGGCGGGCACTAACTTTCAATTGCTGCCCGGTGATCGATTGTTTGTCGCCGAAGACAAGCTGGTCACGATCGACAACAAATTGGCCAAAATGTTTGCTCCCCTGGAGCGAATCATGGGCTTCTCGTTGCTGAGCGTCGGAACCGTGACGCGATACTCCGGGGCCGTACTCAGGGGCGGCGGCAACCCTCAGGGCTTCAGAGGTTTTTAGCCCGGCGGTGCCGTCCAATGCCTACGATCATTGTTAGTTAAACGATCCCGAAAATCACAAACCTTACCATTTTTCTTGCAATCAACCGAGTGTTCTCGAACATGCAACATTTATCACCCAAACGCAATCGTTGGACCTGGATGTCCGCCACAACGATGCTGTTGTTGCTCGGCGGCAGTGTCGGTTGTGCCCACGTGGGCGAGCACTGGAACCACCATTGGCAACGACACTCGGTCGTGGCCTGCATCAAGGAAGAACACGCGGGCCGTTACTACCACTGCCCACATTGCGGCCAGATCATTCCGCGTGAAGGATTCTACAAGTGCCCGCGGTGCCTGAGCCAAGCTGCTTTTTATGGCTATCAAGCGACTTGCTGGCGTCAGTTTCCCGAAGGTTGGGGATGCGAACCGGAAATGGTGGTCAACCACCCTGAATTTTGGGAACAAGGTTTGCTTCAAAGCGATCAGAGCGATGCGATGCTTCCGCAACCGGTCGGAGCGGATCACGAACTTTCAGAGGATGCGAACCAGATCGGCGTGGACGGCAATCCCGAAGGCGATTTGAATGATAGTGAACTGGAACCAGCCGACGGCTTTGATCAAGGATCGGTTTCAACTCCTGCGTTCGATGCGGTTCAAACCGCGCCGATGCAACAACCGCAGCGCGAGCCCGCCACGGGCACTGCACAGCCGTTGGAGGCTGACGTCACGACCGCTCCTGCGGTCGCCGCCGCCAATGAGCCGACGCTGCCATTAGGCGATCCACCAAGTACGGTCAAAACGAAGTCCAATCCAGCTGACACGATTTCCTCGCTGCTGGCTGATCAGACGGGCAAAGACGAAACCAGATCAAACTCGGTCCCAGGCCACTTCAAGCCCGCGGCCGCGCTCCCCAAGCCGGTCGCTGCCAGGCCCGAATTAGTCACTGTGATGCCGGAAATATTGAAGGTCACGACGCAACCGGTAGCTGCGCTGCCCGAACCGATCGCCGTGATGCCGCAACCGGTCGCCGTGATGCCGCAACCAGTTGCTGACATGCCCGAGCCAGTTGTTATCACACCGGAACCAGTTGCTGTGATGCCCGAGCCAGTCAAGGTCATGCCTGAGCCGATCGCTGTGATGCCTGAGCCGATCGCTGTGATGCCTGAGCTGATCGCTGGGCAGGATCCGAAGGCACCGTTGGTTCGCAGGGATGGCATCGCCGCGGAACGTGACGACTTTGTCGTGCCGTTTGACGCCTTGGGACCGCTGCCGATTCGCAACGTCGAACTCTCGTTGTCCGAAATCAGTCCTCCGGATGTTTCGACCGCGACGGTAAACGGCAACTTGCCGGTCAAGCCAGCCACGCAGCAAATCCAAACTGCGCAGACGCACCCTGAGCCAAAGCCCGTTGCCTTGCCGAACAACGTCTATCTGGGTGCTGCGCCGCGCCGGTAAATCGAATCGCACCACCGGTCATCGTCAACGTGCCGACCAACACGCAAGTCGATTCAACAGCACCGGTCAAAGCGATGACTCAGGCACAGCCGATCCCACCAGCCCGGGTCTCGGCAGCCCAACGGGTGTCGACATCGAACCGGGCTGACAAAGAAATCAAGTCGGTCGTACCAGCCGGCAACCAGGAATTGTTCCCGGCACCGGTTCGACGAATTCCGATTGCCGACTAAGCGGATTCCGTAGATCAACGGTCAGATCACGCAATGAAAAATCGGCAGCCTCCTGATGGGGGCTGCCGATTTCACTTTCGACTTCGCAATTATCTGAGATTGTTCAGCAGATTAGTTTTCGTCTTCCACCTTTTTCGTTTTCTGGAAGGCTTTTTCGAACGCTTTGTCGTTGAATACCAAAGCCAGTTTGGCGGCATCGTCTTCTTGGCCTTCAAACTTGCCTTTGCAACCATTGCAGCAGAATCCAAGTTCCGTTCCGTCCAGCTTGACCAGCGTTTCTGGATTCACTTTGTTGCCACTCATCGGGCAACCTTTTTGCTCATACTGTTTCGTGGCCACCAGCTGGTGGTTGGCCTTGGCAGCAAACTTCTTTGTGTCCGCGGCAAACTTGCCGGCACAGCCGCCGCAGCAAAAATAGACTTTGCCGTCTTTGTAGTCAGCCGTTTTTGCTTCGTTGACCGGTTTATCGGCAACCACACACTTGACCGTTTTGAAATCCACGTCGGCTGCCACCAAAGTTGCTCCCGCAACAAGCAAAACTGCCAAGCCGGTGATCGTTTTCTTCAACATCTTTTACGTCTCCAATTCGAGCGTAGGGGTACTATGGTGCAAGCACAGAGTAAGAGGATAGGCAATCTGTCTGCCTTGCGTCAACTATTCATGTCCATGATTCAGCTGGCGGATTGCCGAGCTGATATTCTAGCACTAGTTCTAAGTAGCTACGTGGTTCTGCCGTCCGCAATCCCAACTGCTGGGAAAGATCCTGGATTCGAGCCCTGGCCCCGTCGATTTCCGATTTTTCGCCTACAATTTGCTCCAATTCGGCGAACAAGCCCAGGTTTTCGACCTCATCGACCACGATAGCGATTTGGGAAAAAGGTGCTGAGTAAGCTGTATAGGGGCATCTTTTCTTTTGCACACAGGCGACAAGGCGAAATCCGAGAATCCGCAGCAGCTTTTCCATCTGCTCGCCGTCGGGGTCGCCGGGGTCCAGCCGCCATTCGAGTTCTTCGCGGGCCTTCATCGCGCCGGCCAGCTTGGGGCCTTTGTAAGTGATCAAAGGTACTCCATCGACTCGGCGAATCCGGAACGCTTCGCCAGATTCGGCAAAGTCCCGGCTGGGGTGGTTGTAGTAGGTGTCGCTGTGGTGCTGAACCGCTTGCGGTTTCGCACCCAGTCTCAGTAGACGCCGACGAAGATCGTCAGCGTCAGCGACGCGATACTTTTGTTCCACTTCGAACATCAATCAATCTCCAGCCGATATCAGACGTCCAAATTTTGCTGGAGCTCCCTCGCTTGTCACCCAAGCGTTGCTTTCTGAATCGACAGCGATCGCTTCGATTTGCTTCCAGCGTGGCAGCTGTTGAACTTCTGGCGGTTTGTCCAGCACTGCCGATAGCGATGCTCCGACTCGGTCGGCGCGAAACCGGAAAGCCCAAAAATAGCTGGTCAGCCAGACATCTCCGCTGGCGGGATCAATGTCCATTCCCGTGACCAGCGGCAAGGCCAAACGTTTCAGTTCTTTCGCGGTGACTTGCGAATTCAATGCCTTATTCGATCCAGAATCCGTGACGCGATCTGGCAGCGGCAAGACGTAAACGATGGCCGGCGAGAGGATCGTCTTTGTGACCATGATGATTCGACGTCGACTGACATCGACTGCGATTGCTTCGCAGTCTGAGGGACCGTCCGGAAAGCGGACTTGGATCGATTGCACACGCGTTAACCTGGAGGTCGTATCCGGGTCGGGCTCGTCAAACAGATATAACTTGATGAATTTTCGTCGCGGTGGATTGTCGCCGCAGTCGGCGACCAGCAGGCGGGGCACTCCTGAGTCGGAGAAGGCGGCCATGTCTTCCCAGTCAATCGCCTTGACGTTCAATTCGATCTGCCCGGTTTGATGCCCTGCGGTATCAAACGCAAACAATCGGGCCCGCCCCCCGGAATCGTTGTGAGACCAGAGCCGTCGGGCGTTTCGCCGCGAGAACGCCAGTCCGCTACTCTCGGTTAATTGGTTGCTATCAAGCTCCACCGCTTGTTCAACGATCAGCGGGTCACCCGGCTGGTTCGGATTGGCCGCATCTTCACCTGCCAGAACTCTCCCGCCTGCCAGTCCCCCCCCAGCGGCCATCAACATCAACGCTAAACCAATCGACGCGGGTGCGTGCACTGGCCGCAGCGGTTTCACTGTGATCCAATGCATCGTCAATCGAACTCGTTTCCTAATCATCTCCGTATCCGTGTCTGATCAACAATCCGGTTCACAGCGCTTGGATGCATTGCGAAATCGATCACCGGGCATATTTTCGACGACTTGGGTTTGGGTACCATTGATTCTCTTTGGCGTCGCCGTCCTGTCAAAGCTTCCGCGCACTCCATCTTCGCTTGGCTCAAACAGTCTCGCCAACGGCAAGCAGGCACCAAATTTGGACTTGGTTCCCTTGACCGACTCGACGATCTTAACACGTATCGATCGGGTTCCCACGGGCAAAGTCGTATTGCTGCATTTGTGGGGCACCTGGTGTGTGCCCTGCACGACCGAGTATCCGCATGTGTCGGCAATGGTGCGTAACTGGGAAAAGTCAGATCGATTTCAGTTCATCCCTGTCTCTTGCCAGTCCGGAAACGACGAATCCTTCGACGTCCTGAAACAGAACACGTTGGACTACTTTCGTACGGCTCGAATCAGCAGCTACGCTTATTGCGATCCATACGGGGTTACCTTGCAAAGTGTCGCCAGGCGATTGGAGCGGGACGGTATTTTTTTTCCAACCTCGATCTTGATCCAACAAGACGGGTCGATCGCAGGCGTCTGGGAAGGCTTTAGCGAGACTACGGTCAGTCAAATGCACGCCGCAATCGGCGACCTGCTCAATCGCTGAATCACGACCCGAATCAGGAGTCAATGTCTGGCTCTGCCTGCCCAGAGAAACCGGCTTACCGTCCGCCTTGGGCCAACATTTTTTTCAGCTCGGCGGCCGCGCTTGGCGGGTTTTGGGCGTCACAAATGGCGGCGGTGACAGCGATTCGCCGGATGCCGCTGTCGATAACGCGTGACAGGTTCTTCGCGTCGATGCCGCCGATCGCAAAGGCCGGCAATTGAATCTCGCCGACAATTTGTCGCAAAAACTCGATCCCAGGATAAGACTCAAAACTCTTAGTCCGGCCAGGGAACACGGGTCCGCAGCCGATGTAGTCGGCACCATCGGCCACCGCTTGCCGCGCCTGATCGATCGAGTGCGTCGAAACCCCGATTAAACGCCTCGGACCTACGATTCGGCGTGTCTCGGCAACCGGCAGTTCCTGTTGTCCGACATGGACGCCATCGGCATCCGCCGCGACCGCGATATCGGCGCGATCGTTGACGATCAGCAGGGCATCGTGGCGGTGAGCCGCCAGCGTGCCGATCCTGGCGCGATCCAGCAGCGTTCGATCGTTGGCCGAGGGGTCGCGAAGTTGAAACAAATCGACGCCGGCATCGGCTAGCCTAGCGATGTTCTCGGCGAACGATTCTGAGTTCGAATGACAATCGATCAATGCATACAGAGACGAACTTTGCAGACGCCCGCGGCAGGCCTGCTGTTGAATGCCCAATTCAAGATTCGCCGCCAGCGTGTAGCTGCGGTAGCGCAGTTGTTCAAATTCTGCCGCGGCCGACGCGTCAACCAGCTTGCCATATTCCTCCAGAGCACGCAGTGACTGTTGAGTTCGCGATGCCGCGGCCGCGATGACCGACTGCAGGCTTTCCCGCTGATACTCCGACCGCTGCCCGATTCCCGTTCCCACGTCAGCCTCGGTGTCGCGGGCCAGCAACAGTTCGGCGCGGGGAAATCGACCGGCGGCGGCGGCCAAATCATGCCTCAATCTTTTCCAGTGTTCGCTCTGCGAGGCGTCGTCAAGTAAAAACCTGGCAAACTCCTCCATCGTCCGCAGTCCCTCACCGGCTCGATTTATGGATGCATCAAGAATACGATAGATCGATCGAAGTTGATTGTCAGACATCAATCACAGGTGGCATGATGACGAAGCGAATGAGAATTGTTGGATTGATCGTTACGATCTGCTGGTCTGTGCAATCATTATTCACTGCCCAGCTATCGACTGCCCAAGATCAGGCTTCCAAGGCGCGACCAAACCGCCAGCGACAAACGCCCCCCGCGTTTGAACCGCCGGAAGCGGATCCGCACCTGCCCAACGTGTTGTTGTTGGGCGATTCGATTTCGATCGGCTACATGCTGGACGTTCGCGAACAGCTCTCGGGTGACGCCAACGTCTGGCGGCCTGCTGTCAATTGTGGCCCAACGACCCGCGGATTGGAATTGCTGGACCAATGGATTGGCGATCGAAAGTGGGACGTGATCCACTTCAACTTTGGGTTGCACGACCTGAAATACATTGGACCGGACGGGCAAAACCTGGCCAACCCGCAGGATGTTGACAGCCACCCCCAGGTACCGATCGAGCAGTATGCTGAAAATTTGAAGCAGATCGCCAAGCGGCTTCAGGCGACAGGCGCAATCTTGATCTGGTGTGAAACGACGCCGGTGCCGGCGGGAGCCAGCGGCCGAGTACCGGGAGACGCGCACCGCTACAACGAAGCGGCGGCGAGAGTCATGAACGAACTGGGCGGCATCCAGGTCGACAAACTCTACGATTTTGCCTTGCAAGCAGCTGAGCAGCGAAAAGCCAATGTCCACTACACCGCGGCGGGTTCCGCCAAGCTGGCCGAGCAAGTGGCCGCCAGCATCCGAACCGCGCTGGACAATTAGCAAACGCCGTCTCCCAACTACTCACTCTCCCAACTCCCAACTCCCAACTCCCAACTCCTCACTCCCAACTCCCAACTCCCAACTCCTCACTCCCAACTCCTCACTCCCAACTCCTCACTCCCAACTCCTCAACTCCTCACTCCCAACTCCCAACTCCAACTCCCAACTCCTCACTCCTCACTCCTCACTTCCTAACCCACCCTTCACAATTCACCCTTCACTATTCACTATTCTCGCCCCCCCCGCCGCCCCCGTAGCTCAGCTGGATAGAGCAGCGCATTCCTAACGCGCAGGTCACAGGTTCGAATCCTGTCGGGGGTACTGACATCTCGCACGGCTGTTGATTGCCCAGTCGCCTGCATTCGGCTCTCTTGCACTGCCTCGATGTCGACCCACAGTGTCACGCTCACCCGACGCGCTTGTCTTGTGGGTAACCGAGTCTTTTTGGTTCACAGGAACCTCTGCGAACCTCGTTTTGTCGCTGCCGAGCGCCGCACACGTCAGCGCTCGGCAGCGACAAAACGAAAACCAGGTGTGCGTATCCGCTCTAATCCACCAAACGCGACCTCCAGCCAGGCAAGCTGGCGGGGGAACGAGGCAGACAGAGCTGTCTGGACAGCAATGGCCCAGAGAAATTGCTTGATGACGGTGAAATTGCTTCATGACGGTGTATCCGACGAATTCCCGGATCACGCAGAGGGTTCCGCGCTGCCGGCACCGCCACGACGTGGAGCGATGTTGCCGGAAAACGAAGATCTCGGGCCATTGTCGCTGCCGTAGCGGCAACGCAGAATTGCCCCTCCTGCTTGTTGCATCGGGTCCGATCGGTTGCTAGAGTCAACTATGTGCTGGCTGACCAAATGACTGTAAGGAATGGAGTCGGAGTGGTCGTCACTGGATCGCCAGTAAGTACCCCAAAATCTTTGTACAAACACAGCGTCAATAGCGGAGACGAAGCGATGAATTGGACAACCCCCGACTTCAAAGACATTAGCTTGAGCTTTGAAGTGACGGCCTACGTGAACACTGGCTGCCAAGATAAGCCTTCGCAGGCGCCTGAAGTTCTCAGCAAGAACTAGCGCGACAAGTCGGCCTTCCCATCAAAGAGGCGCTGGAGCGCGGTGCGAATCTGTATTCTTGGTTCTGCCGCTGGCGGTGGGTTGCCTCAGTGGAATTGCAACTGTGAGAATTGCGCCAGCATTCGAGCAGGCTCCAGCGATGTGCGCCCTCGCTCGCAGTCCTCTGTGGCGGTATCGGCCGACGGCCAGCAGTGGTTTCTGTTAAACGTATCGGCCGATGTGCGATCCCAAATCGGCGCGTTTGATTGTCTGTGGCCTCCGCAGCAATGCCGGCGCGGGACATCGATCGCCGGTTGCATTTTGACCGACGCCGAAATCGACCATACCAGTGGTTTGTTGCAACTGCGCGAAGGCTGCCGGTTCGGTATCTTCAGCACAGCGATCGTCAAACGTTGGCTGCATCACAACTTGCCGATCGGTCCGATCCTGGCCGATTTCGCTGATCGTCCCTGGACCGAACTGACCATCGACGAGTGGTCGGAGCTTCCGCTTCCCGACGGCGCCGCCAGTGGACTGCGTGTTCGATCATTCGAAGTCGGTCGTGATGTCCCGCGTTTTGTTCCCGAGGATCCCCAACAATCGGTAGGCTCGGTGATCGGATTGCAGATCGAAGACACTGGCGGCGCCAGACTTGTCTACGCGCCCGGCGTTGCCACGATCAATGACGCGCTGCGATCCGCCTGCGAAGATGCCGGATGCGTCCTGATTGACGGAACTTTCTGGACGGACGACGAGCCAACCCGGACAAAGATCAAGAATTCAACGGCCACGCAAATGGGACACGTTCCGGTCAGCGGCGATCAGGGAACACTGGCATGGCTCGCTGAGTTATCGGTCGCACATCGCGTGTACGTACATATCAACAACACCAATCCGATGTTGAACGAACGTGGACCGCAGCACGCACAGGTCGTTCGCTGTGGTGTGCGAGTCGGCATGGACGGCGACGTCATCGAAATTTAAACCACGGAGAATCATCATGCAGCCCTGGACGCCGGAAGAGTTGACGCAACAGCTACGCGATGTGGGCGAGCAGCACTATCACGACAAGCATCCTTTTCACAAACTGATGAATGACGGCAAGTTGAGCCGTGAACAATTGCAGGTCTGGGCGGCGAACCGCTTCTATTATCAGAAAACCATTCCGATCAAGGACGCGATCGTACTCTCACGCTGCCCAATTCGTGAAGTCCGCCGCGTTTGGATTCAACGGATTCACGACCACGATGGATTCGGCGATGCAGCGGGCGGGATCGAAAAGTGGCTGCGATTGGGGGAAGGTGTTGGACTGACTCGGGAAGATCTGGAAAGCGAGCGAATGCTGTTGCCCGGGACACGATTCTCCGTTGACGCGTACAAAAACTTCGTTGCCACCAAGCCTTGGATCGAAGGGGTGGCCTCGTCGTTGACCGAATTGTTCGCGCCGAATCTGATGATCAAAAGATTAGCCGCCTTTGAGGAACACTACAGCTGGATCGATCCGGATGCGCTCGCCTATTTTCGATCCCGTCCGCCGTTGGCCAGGCGAGACAGTGATCACGGGCTCTCGCTGGTGATTGAGCATTGTCGTCGTCGTGATCAGCAAGAACGGGCGGTGGCCGCCTTGAAATTCAAATGTGATCTGTTGTGGGCCCAGCTGGATGCCATTTATTACCACTGTGTGGATCCGACCAAGCCGTAGCCGGCAACGGCTCTTCCCCCACGAAGCTTGGGGGCGAGAGGACTGGACAAAAGCTAGCGAAAGTTGTGTAGATGCCAATGTCTTTAGTGAAGATCGGACGCAGGGCAAACGGTCGGGGAGGGTGCCGCGTGGACCCTCCCCGGGCCTGAGAGCCCGATCCTCCCGCTGCGCAGGAGGGTGATTCACCTCTGTAATCATTCAGGTTTGCATTGCCTACAATTCGCACGACCTCCGCAGTATGAAGTGTGAAAACAAAAACTCTCCATCCTTGCCACGTCTACAATCAATGCATCAGGCCTTGCTGATGTGCTGTTGATAGCCCAGCTAAATGGGTACCCGACTTGAGTGCTGAATCCGAAATCCGGCGACCGATGCTCGTGCGACATGCTCGTTTTCGCTGGGACGAGATCCGACAGCAGCATCAAATCGTATACCCTGAGGGAGTCCTGGTGCTGAACGAATCTGCTGCCAGCATTGTGCAGCTTTGTGATGGACGTTCCACCGCCGAGCTGATTGCGGAATTGCAAACCAAAGTTTCCAGTGACAATCTGGCAACCGAAATCCAAACCTTTCTTGCTCGTTTAGTCGAGAAGGGACTGCTGTGTGATGCAGCCGATTAACATGACCCATCCCTATTCGCTGCTCTGCGAGCTGACATATCGTTGTCCGCTAAAATGCCCCTACTGCAGCAACCCGCTCAAGTTGCGACAGTATCAGGACGAGCTCGACACCGAGACCTGGAAGCGTGTGCTGGAGGAGGCCGCTAAGCTGGGCGTCGTCCAAGTCCATTTCTCTGGCGGCGAACCGCTGGTCCGGCGAGATCTGGAGCAGTTGATCGCTGAATCAAAACGCGTGGGTCTGTACTCGCACCTGACCACCAGCGGCGTCGGCGCCGACCAGCAACGTCTGGAGCGGCTGCAACAGTCGGGACTCGATTCGATTCAGGTCAGTATCCAAGACGCAAACAAGACCGATAACGACTGGCTTGCTGGTACGCCTTCGTTTGAGAAAAAACAACAGTGCATCGCGGCGGCGCAGAAGCTGGGTCTGCCGATCATCCTGAATGTCGTCTTACATCGACACAATCTCGCCCGTCTGGAGGAAATCATTCAGCTGGCAGTCGATCTTGACGTTGAAAAGGTCGAGCTGGCCCACGTTCAATACACCGGTTGGGCTTTCCGCAACCGTGCGGCACTGTTGCCGTCGCGACAACAATTGCAGGTTGCTGAGCAGATCGTCCAAGCCGCTCGAGAGCGTCTGGGGAACCGACCCGAGTTGCTGCACGTGCTGCCCGACTATTTTCAAAAGTATCCCAAGCCCTGTCTGCAAGGTTGGGCTCAGGTCTATCTGGCTGTCGCGCCCGATGGCGCCGTGCTGCCGTGTCAAACGGCGCGGGAAATTCCGGGTCTGGAGTTTCCTAACGTCAAACAGGAATCGCTCAGTGAGATCTGGTTTCATTCGGCCGTCTTTGAGCGATTTCGGGGCACCGATTGGATGCCGGAGCCGTGTCGAAGTTGCGATCGCCGCGAAATCGACTTCGGCGGTTGTCGGTGTCAGGCATTTCTGCTGACCGGTGACGTGACGGCAACAGATCCGGTCTGCCACCTGTCGCCCCATCACGAGCTTGTCGAGTTGGCGATCGCGGAATCGGAAACCGCTGCCGCTCCACTACAATTCCGCAGCTATGAAAAGTAGCAGCGGGTCTGACGAAGACGGGGAGCGTCAGACGCAGAACCTGATCGTGTTGGCGGTGCACCAGATTTTGATTCGCATCGCCTGGGTATTCAAAACCGAATCGGTCATCATGCCCGCGTTCGTCGACTACGTTGCCGGCGCGGGTTGGTTGCGCGGATGCTTACCCGTACTGAACCGACTCGGGCAGAGTCTGCCACCGCTGCTGTTGGCAGAAAAGCTGAAGAATACACGGCGCAAGAAGTGGACGCTGATGACGTCGACGCTGGTGATGGCGGTCCCGTTTCTGATTTTGGCTGGACTTTGGATTGCGATTGACGATAAGCGTCAACCGTGGTTGCCCTACAGCTTCCTGCTGCTGTACCTGTTGTTCTTCGCGGCGGTCGGGATCAATCAGCTGGCCTTTGGAACGATTCAAGGCAAGCTGGTCCGCGCGAATCGGCGTGGACTGTTGATGAGCGTTTCTGGTGTTTTCGGTACATTTTTCTCAGTCGCTGGTCTGCTGTGGTTCTTGACTGACTGGCTGCAGCGCGCTGATGGTGGGTTTGGGTTGATCTTCGGATTCACCGGAATTGGATTTGTGATTGGTGGTTTATCGGTCGCTCTGATCCAGGAGTCTGCCGATCAGTCGCGACCTACCAGGTGGGTCATCATCGAGCGCTTTCAAGACGCCTGGCGAATTTTTGCGCACGACACCACGTTTCGTAGCCTGGCGCTGGTGGCAATTTGTTTCTGTCCTTTGATGCTGCTGTTTCCCCACTACCAGGCGCTCGGTCGCCGAGGAGCAACGATCCAATCCAGCGCCAGCGACCTGATGGTCTGGGTCGTCGCTCAAAACGTCGCCGTCGGCGCGTACAGTTTTATTTTTGGATACATTGCCGATCGGTTTGGCAATCGGCTGGTCCTGCGCTGCGAGTTGTTGATCGGCGCCGTGACACCACTTGTGGCGCTCTCCTTAGCGGGCTACTGGAGTGAGCATGCGTCGAACTGGTATTGGCTGACATTCGCGCTGCTGGGAGTCGCCCCGGTAACCCTGCGAACACTGATGAATTTCAACTTGGAACTGACCGAGCCAGTTAACCATCCCCGTTACGTCAGCACCTTAACTCTGTGCGCAGCGGTTCCCTTCCTTGCTTCGCCCATCGTAGGCTTTCTTGTCGACTTAATCGGCTTCGTGGCAGTCTTCATTTGCTGCAGCGCCGTGATTGCAGCCGGCTGCCTGTTGACCTTTCGGATGCCAGAGCCAAGGCACCAGGCAGAGTCGGTTTTGTAGAGGGCATGCGAATTGTCGAAAAGTCAAACATTTCAGCCGAATTCCGCCTACAATCAAGGTCTTCCCGGGATCCTGAAGCCAGCTTTCACTTCGCAGCGGTTTGTTGCGGTCCGTCGATCTTACAAGTAGGATTTACGTAAGATTCGCCACTTCGAATTTCGGAATTGAGATCACATCATGCAAGTCCTTTCAAAGTCATGACGGATTGACAGAGCGTCCCATTGAACAACTCATTTGCCCGTAGCTCGGGCAGCGCTTCGCGGCTCGCTGGCGGACCGACAAACCTAATTGAGGGAATCATCGTGCAGAAAACCTTTATAGCGCGGACCGGAATCCTGGTCGCATTCAGTTTCCTACTTGCCTGTTCGGCCGTGCGATGTTCCGAGGTTCAGGGACAACAGGGCGCCAGCGACGGACAATGGCCTACCTACGGTGGCGATCCGGGCAGCACAAAATACTCCAATTTGGATCAGATTACCAAGGACAACGTTGCCAAGCTGAAAGTCGCTTGGCAGTGGAGCTCTCCGGAGAACGAGCGAATCAAACAGGACCGGCGGTTGGGAAGTTTCGCCTACGAGGCGACGCCCGTGATGATCGACGGCGTGCTGTATACCTCGAGCTCGCACTGCGACGTGATCGCGATTGATTGCCAGAGCGGGCAGACAATCTGGTCTTACGATAGCGAAGCCTGGAAATCGGGTCGACCAACGAACCTTGGGTTTGTCCACCGCGGGGTCACGTACTGGGCCGACGGTGACGACAAGCGGATCTTCATCGCCACCGGTGACTCCCGGCTGATTGCGCTCGATGCTCGGACCGGCGAGCCCATTTCAACGTTTGGCAGCGGCGGTACCGTGGATCTGTCAGAGGGGCTGAGCCGACCGATTTCCAAGAGCGCCTACGCCGTCACTTCACCGCCAGTCGTCTGCCGCGGTGTCGTTGTCGTGGGGTCGTCGATCTACGATGGTCCGACTCACCAAAAAATGCCGCCCGGGGATGTGCGGGGATTCGATGCCCGCACTGGCGAGCAGCGGTGGATCTTTCACTCGATTCCCCAAGAGGGAGAATTTGGCAACGATACCTGGGAACAGGAATCTTGGAGATACACCGGAAATGCGAATGTCTGGACGTTGATGAGCGTCGACGAGGAGCTCGGCTACATTTATCTTCCGTTCGGCACGCCGACCAACGACTGGTATGGTGGGCACCGTCCCGGCCAAGGTCTGTTTGGTGAAACCTTGGTTTGTGTCAAGGCGGATAGCGGCGAGCGAGTCTGGCATTTTCAGCATGTGCATCATGGCGTTTGGGACTACGATCTTTGTGCCGCCCCGGCGCTGGCGGACATCGTGGTCGATGGTCGGCCGATCAAGGCGCTAGCACAGATCACCAAGCAGGGATTTTGCTGGGTGTTGGACCGCACCACCGGAGAACCGGTGTGGCCGATCGAGGAGCGAGCGGTTCCCCAATCCACGGTCCCCGGCGAAAAGACCTGGCCAACTCAGCCGTTTCCCACCAAGCCCGAGCCCTATGAGCTTCAGGGCGTGCGGCAGGACGATTTAATTGATTTTACTCCCGAACTTCGCGCCGAGGCGTTGGAGATTCTCGAGAAATACGATTACGGTCCGCTCTACACGCCTCCGAATGCCGACAAGCCCACGCTCAACATGCCCGGTTGGGCGGGCGGGGGTAACTGGTATGGCTGTACGCTCGACCCCAACACAAACATGCTGTACATCCCCAGTTCGCGTGACGCGATCGCGATGCAACTGATCAAACCCGATCCGGCTCGCTCCGATTTTAATTTTGTCGGCAGAATGCAGGTAGCGGTACCTGGTCCCAAGGGGCTTCCGTTGTGGAAACCACCCTACACCAGCATTACCGCCGTGGACCTCAATACGGGCGAGACGCGTTGGAAAGTCCCGATTGGCGACGGGCCACGCGACCATGAATTGCTCAAGGATCTCGAGTTGCCGCAATTGGGTGATTCCGGACGGCCGTTCGTGCTGACGACCAAAACGCTGCTGCTGGTGGCGCACGGTTCAAAGTACCGTCGACTGTACGCCTTCGACAAATCGACTGGTGATGAACTTGCTCGCATCGACCTACCGGCAGGACCCTCGGGCGCGCTGATGACTTACATGTGGGGCGGTAAACAATATATCGCGGTGCCAGTCGGTGGTCGCCGGGAACCCGGCGGCTTGGTGGCGCTGAGCTTGCCGTAGTGACGTTACCGTAGCGCGTCAAAGTTCGCTTCGTGGTTCGCTCCCGCGGGGGGCGGCGTGTGGGTCGCAGCGCTAATCAAGATCATCCAAACTCTTCAGGAGATACTCAAATGCTTCGTTCCGTAATGGCAGTCGCCGTTGCCTTTGTTTTTACGCATCTAGCGCCAGCGCAGCTGCCTGCCGATGCGGTGATGATGTACAAGGTGAAAATTCCTGAGCAGCAAAAGTCGGTCGACCTCTGCCCGGTTCATCTGGTCGCTTCGGATCCCAAGCTACCCACGTGGACGTACAAAGGGGTCGAGTACAGAGGTCACACTGCCGACTGCCAGGCGGAATTCGACAAGGATCCCGATGCCTACGCCGAAGCAGCCCGATACCAGCGTTGGGAAAACAACTTTGTCGCCAACATGAGCACGATTTGGTGCCCCGTCACCGACGAACTCAATCCCGGCGGTCTGACCCGCTGGACCAAGCTCGGCTTGGTCTGGGAGAGCTGTTGCAAGTTCTGTGACGAGGACGTTCAAGACGACGACTTTCCGGTCGCTTTGGAGGCGCTCAAGGAGCGCGCCAAGCTGGCCTACGCAGCGACAGGTGGCGTCTATGTTGAAGGTGCCAAGAGTCCGGTCGAAGGTGCCATCCGCAATCCGCCGGATGCCCCGGAAACGTCGCTGTTGTACGTAGCCTCTCCCGGCGTTCGCAATGATCTTAAGTATGGCGGCCATGGAATCCTGGTCTTCGATGTCGACCAGGGACACCAGTTCGTGCGGCGAATTCCGTTTCCAGGACTCGACGAGAACGGCACTTCGTTGAACGTCAAGGGAATCTGCGCCAGCGAGCATACCGGGCGGCTGTACGTTAGCACGCTTCAGCATTTGATCTGTCTCGACCTGGTCGATGACAAACTGCTGTGGGAAAAAAGTTTCGAATCAGGCTGCGATCGCATGGCGATATCCCCGGACGGATCGATCATCTACCTTCCCTCGCTGGAACAGGATCACTGGAAAGTAATCGATGCGATTAGCGGAGACGAGATCGCTCGCGTTACTACCAATTCGGGATCGCACAACACGGTCTTCGGGCGTGACGGCCAGCGGGTCTACTTGGCCGGCTTGAAGTCGCCGATCCTGACGGTGGCCGAAACCGAAGGCAACACCATCGCCAGCACCATTGGTCCCTTCAGCGACAACATCAGGCCGTTTACGGTCAACAAAGATCAGACTCTCTGTTTTGTCAACGTGAACGGCTTATTAGGGTTCGAAATCGGCGATTGCCGAACCGGCAAGATGATCCATCGTGTCGAGGTGCAGGGATTCGAGCAGGGTCCGGTCAAGCGGCACGGATGTCCCAGTCACGGCATCGGCCTGACCCCTGACGAAAAGGAAATCTGGTTGACAGATGCGGCGAACAGACGTCTGCATATTTTCGATGCCACCGTCATGCCACCGAAACAGGTCGCCAGCATCGAATTGCGCGATGAGCCTGGTTGGATTACCTTTGGCATTGACGGAAAGTTCGCCTATCCGTCGACCGGTGAGGTGATCGACGTTGGCCAACGCAAGATTGTCGGTCAACTGCGAGATGAGCAGGGAAGTGAAGTGCAAAGCGAGAAGCTGCTGGAGATCGTCTTTAGCGGTAACCAGCCGATGCGCGCCGGCGATCAGTTTGGTATCGGCCGTTAGTAACGATTGGGTTCGGACGGTTACCCATTTCCAGGTAACCGTCCGCCCGTCTGGTAGCACGTCTTGGAAATCCGACGTGATCGATACGCGGTCTAGTAATTCAGACCCATCCCGATGCCAAAGCCGTCCAGGAACATTTGGTCCGAATCGGTGAAATTTTCACCCATGCGAGTTGCCAGCGGCATGCCGGTCCAGTACTGACCTTCCCAGGTACCGCGGACTGCAAATTCAGCGCCGCATCTCATCTGCCGCGAGTACTGCAGTCCGAGCAATACTTCACCGATGTACAAGCCGCTGCTGCGGTCGTCAATCGAGAAGGTCCCTGCTCCGGGATCTAGAACGAATACGTCAGATTCCCCGACCATGGCCGAGACGCGAGTATTGGCCACCAGTGATAATCCGTTGCCGCCCAATTTTCGGTTCAAACCTGCGGCAAACGTCGCCCCCCAGCCTTCGAATTCAGAGCTGACCCCGTAGTCGTCGATGGCGACGTTGCCTGGATCAAAGGTCAGCGAATAGAGCCGGGATTCAATGTCGGCCCAGCGAACGCCGGCGGCGAAGTTGAAAGTCGTACGTCGCAGTTCAACTCTTTGAGTCGCCTCGAAATCGAGGGTCTGCAGTTTCAGGTCGGTGGCCACCGTCATACGATCGCCCACTGCACCAATGGCCGTCGTTGCAACAAATAGTCCTTCACTGATCGATCTTTGCACAAAATCAGTCGAGCCCCCGTCATCGACCGCGGTTTCCAAGGTGTCCGCATCAAGGTAGAAGTACCGCAAGCGAGCACCGAGACCGTTGCAATTCTCGACGCCCAGCCAGACACGCGGCGAGGTTTGGTAGTCAAAATCAAAACTACGAACCCGCTCGTTGAACGTAGTGCTGGTCGCATAGAACGCCTCTCCGTTGGGCAGACGCGGTCGCAGGAAGAGCGCTTCGGCACCGGCAACGGCGTGCCAGGTTTGCCCACAATTTGGATCGGAGCATGTATTGCAGCAATCGTTGTTCTGGCGCAGACCGACCCGGCAAATAATGTGGCGAGCACCACTCCTAGAAAGTTCTTCACGGTAACTTCTCCCTAAATACCTGAATTCGAACAGTCGAAACTTCCGACTTGCCTGGTGAACTTTGGCCAGAGGGCGAACAACGCCGCATGCAAAAAATCAACCCAGGTGTTGTGTGAAACCATTCACGCTGCAAGCTTATCGACCAGGATCCGCGGCCGACTTTCACGACCAGCCGAAAACGCATCGAATGATTATCGAAGTCGAACCGGTGGTATGGGTCGTGCTGAATGTACGGAGGTTGCAAAACGAACGGCTGAAGGACGTCGGTATGCGATCAGCAGAAGCGTCAACGCATGCCGAATCATCATCTAAACCGTTGTAATCGGTACAGACTGACGAGCGCAGGTTGATGCAGTTCGATGGTTGGCTGCTTGCCTTCAGCAGCCTCCGCTAGCACCATCACGGTTGTGCTTCAGAAATCATTCAAAACTCGTAGCCGGCGATCGAGCTTCGCTCGATCGTGCCGCCGCGATGCAATAGAGTCGTGAAGCGGTCCGGAAATAGATGGCACCGCCAGCAACCGCCGGAGTTGCCCAGGTCTGCTCGTCGATCTGGTTGGACCCAAGCAGGCGAAACTCCTCACCAGCGGCCAATACATACGTTGTTCCGCTGGTGTCGACGCAGAACAATTTGTCGCCGTTGGCCCATGGTGAGGACCAGAAAGCACGGGCGCCCGGAATTCGCTTGCGATATGCGGTCTGACCGGTTTCGGCATTGACGCAGTGCAGGAATCCACTGTTTCGTTCCAGCAAATAGAGATGTCCATCGCACAGTACCGGCGACGCCATCTGGATGCCCGATCGAGCGATCTTCCAGATCACATGATCGCTCTGGGTCGCATCTTCTGCTGGAGAAATATCACCTTTACCCCCTGGTTTGATCGCAAACAAGAAACCGCCCCCATCGTCGGCTCCGCCGCGATTGCGAAGCTCCGTTCCCACGTACAGTCGATCGCCGACGGCCAACGGAGTGGCCGAACTACGCCCTTTCTGCATATCGAGTTGCCACAGTAGCGCTCCGGTTTCAGGATCGTAAGATCGATAATGCATTCCGCCAACGATCAATTCGTCACGCAGGCTGTTCCGCCAGATGATCGGGGTGCTGTACTGTGATTTTTCATCTCGATCAACACGCCAAACCTCCTGACCGGTTGACGCATCCACAGCGACCAGAAACGAACTTTGCTCGTTGTCAATTTGCAAGAAAAGTTTGTCGTCAAATAGAACCGGAGAACTGGATGTTCCCCAGCCAGCTCGCATTTCATAGCTGCCGAAGTCTTTTTCCCAGAGCAACTGCCCGGCCATGTCGTAGCAGTACAGGCCCATCATGCCGAAGTAAGCGTAGACTCGCTGGCCGTCGGTGATGGGAGTCTCGGTCGCGTAGGAATTCGAACTGTGTCGTGGAATGGTGGGTCGTCCCTGGCGGGCTGTTTGCCGCCAAAGTTCAGCGCCCGTTTTGGTGTCGAGACAGATGACTTGCCAACGGTAGCTGACCTGAGTCAAGTCACTGCGCCGACGACCTCCGCCGCCGCGGTATTCTTCGGGCTTTGTCGAGGCCTGCTCTGGTTCGGCCGTCACTGGAACGGCGGCAGTCAAGAAGAGTTGATCGTCCCAGACCACCGGGCAAGACCAACCTTCGCCTGGAACATCGATCGACCAGACGACATTGTCTGTTTGATTCCATTGTTCAGGGTGAGTCGACTTTGCGATCCCGTTCATGTGGCTGCCGCGGAACTGCGTCCATTGCTCCGCGCAGGCGTCGGATGCGGCGAGAGCCGCGATCGCGATCAAAGCGGTCACAATAACGACCCTGTTTGTAAGTCGCATTCGTAATGGATTCCGCTGGTTGTGATTCACTGAGACTGCCTCTTGTTGAAGTTCAAGGTATTGCAGGTTGCGTTTGAAAAAATCAATCGTTCGCTGCCAGGCCAGTTCGGCGGCGGCCTTGTCGTAGCGGGGCGTGGTGTCGTTGTGAAAACCGTGATTGACGCCGGGATAAATAAAAGCCTCATAGGACGTTCCCGATTCTTTCAGCGCGTTTTCGAAAGCAGGCCAACCGGCGTTGATTCGTCGATCGAGCTCGGCATAGTGGATCAGCAACGGAGCTTTGATCTTATTCATCTGCTTGTGGACGCTGCATGTTTCGGACCGTGGACGGGATCGATAGAGTGCTGCTGTGCCGAACGATCTTTAGCGATCGCGATGAAATTGTCCAGGCATTGTGGGCTTGGCGACGGCACAGCGGCTGTCGGCAGGAAATGTGCCGAGAAATGGCGGCAAACCAAAAGAACGCGAACTTGACTAGGAACTTTGCTCGTGGGCTGCTGAGCTAATTATCGACCCAAATGTAATCAGCCGATGGCTCTAGCCTTGAAAATCAATTGGCGACTCTAGTTCCTGACCCGAGATGCTAGCGCTTTCGGCTTTCCGCATCTATTGCCCCTCAGCGCGTACTTAATCAAAGCGATTGAATAAATAAATCCTTTGGATTCTTTCGTGGCCTCCGGTCGGCCAAGTATCAGCAATCAGCGGCGATTTAGCGAGGATTTGAGACCAGTCAATCTTTCGACTCCGGGCGGAACCAGTAAGTTGATCAAATTCGCAGAAAAATGTAGTGGACAACACTTGGCAATTCGGCGTTGACGGCAAGAGAATATATGTTGCCTTGCTGCTCAGCAGCCGGCAAACGACTAACTCCCGATCAAAGATTGGTTCAGCAGAGCTCGGATATTGTGTCTCGGCCGCCGAACCAGCGTCTACTCAAGAAAAAGAAGAGAAACTATGAAGCGAGCTATCCCCATGTTGATGGTGGCACTTGTCGCCATGTCGGTCACAGCCAAACAAGCGAAAGCTGACTGCGGAACCTGCGACAAGACTCTTGTCGAGGTCGCAGTAGCGACGGACGGGTTTGAAACATTGGTTGCCGCTGCTAAGGCAGCAGGATTGGTAGATACGTTGTCTGGCGACGGACCGTTGACCCTGTTCGCACCGACAGACGCCGCATTTGCGAAGCTTCCCGAAGGCACGATCGCATCTTTGCTGAAGCCTGAAAACAAAGACAAGCTGATCGCTATCCTGACCTACCACGTCGTACCAGGTAAGGTGATGGCGAAAGATGTGGTCAAACTGTCGAAAGCCAAAACCGCCGAAGGTGAAGATGTCAAGATCGCAGTCGTCGACGGCAACGTGATGATCAACAAGTCGAAAGTCGTCAAAGCCGACATTCCTTGCAAAAATGGCGTGATCCACGTCATCGACACGGTCCTGCTGCCAAAGTCATGATTCGCTGTTGAATCTCGAATTTCACGAACGCCAGTCGCCCCGGTGACTGGCGTTTATTTTTGTATGGCGGAACAGCGTTCAGGAATCTTCGTATGTGAGCGGCACGCCGCCAGCCGCCGGTTTTACTCGAGGATCCTTGATCGCCAAGAACCGGTGGCTACCGCCATTCCGCTCAGATCAATGGTCATTGGGTGCTGAACTTCGACAATTTAGAGATCGCACTAAACCATCATGCCAATCAACCGACACTCATTCGCCTTTTTGATTTTGGCCTGCCCGCTGTGTGCTAGCGCAGTTGCCCATAAGCCGGTCGGGTTCCTGGAAGTCTTGCAGGTGCAGCCTTCGGCGCTGATAGAACATGAGGTCGACACCAAGGGGCCGTTCGATCGCCAAAGAATCGAAATCGATCTGGCCGGACCTAGATTCTTTTCCCGCTCCGTCGCCGCCATGGATCGTCCCGTTGGGAAAGCCAAAGCCTATCTCAATTGGTTCGAAATCGTCGGAGCCGAAGAACAACCAAAGCGGGAGGTTTCAGTGCTGGACATGGTACGAGGTAGCGAAAACCTGAAGCTGACCGTCGCGACACCCAAATACCTGCTCTCTCCCGCACAGCTGATCACCACCGGGACCCCTGACCCCGTTCCGCACGGCTTGGATCATTACCTGGCCTACGAAGTCATTGATGGAAAGTCGATGCAGATGGAGCTGAAGGTGACCGATTCGACCGGTTCCCGGCGCCGTCGAGTCGGCAAACCGTTGTTCTTTTGCGCCCGGCCGAACAATGGCATCATGAGGATCACGTCGCCGCTTCACACCCTAAAGACTGCTTCGTGGTCTACGAGCTCGATTCGCAAGCGCACCAGGCGAAGCTGAACACGATCGATCAATTCGGGTTGAATCAACTGACCTCCCAAAAGTCGAACTGGTTGTGCGTGCGAGCTGCACTACTGGACGGCGAAGTCGAGTAAGCGTCGGTGGAAAGATCGACCTAAGTTCAATTTGTTATCATCTTTGGTCTATCAGTATCGGCCTAGCGAAAAAGGATGTGGAGATTTCAATCGCAACCCGAAGCGCGAGCGAGGTTTTTTACGTAACTCATTTCCTCGCTTGCGCTTCGGGTTACGATTGGCGGCGAAGTGGCGCTGTCCAGCTAACTGCCCCGGTTTCACACGCATGTTCCCAACCATGACAGCGAACGTATGCAGATTTTTGCTGACATTGATAATATCGCTCGGTATTCTGACTCAGCAGGGCTCAGCTGTGGAACCTCAGAGCCATACAGGTGACGTGGGAAGATCACAGACACTGTATGTGTCAAAACTGGGTGATGATTCCGATGGGCGCTCCTGGGAGAAAGCGTTTCATACGATTCAGTCAGCACTCTCTGACGTGTCAAACGACCAGGGTGGGCACAAGATCGTTGTCCGACCCGATATCTATCTGGAAGCCAATCTTGCTCCGGCGCACCAAGGTGCCGCCGGCGCGTACAACCTGTTGATCGGTGATTTTGATGGCAGCCTGGGATCGGGAGCGAAAGGCTGGGTCACGATCGATAGTGGTGATCCGGACCTGGGCTTCAAGAGTTGGGATTGGTGGTGCACGATGCGCTCGTCGGACAAACATTGGCCGCACGGAAACAACCAGGAAACGTTTTCCAGCATCGTTTGGGATCGATGGACTTTTGGCAATCTTTACGTCACCGGTGCGGACGCCGGTCTGTTCTTTGATCTGACCGACAGAAGTGGTGAAGGATTTACGGTTATCGTGGAAGACTGCGTGGGGATCGGTCGCGCCTTTGGTGGCGGCGTGGTCTATCCGAAAGTCAGACCGGGTGAGCCAAGTGTTTTTCGACGATCTTATTTCTTGGCTCTCGACTGGGTCGGAGATTCCGCCGCGTTTCTGGTCGGGGGAAGAGAGCAGGAAATGCCCGCGGAACCGCACGTCGTCGTTGAAGACTGCACCCTGGTCCATTGCGACAACGCCATCGCGATGTCCTACGCCAGTGATTGCGCTCGAATCAAGTTGATCGATTGCCGGATGATCGTCTTGAACTTCACTCAGCCTGAGATGGGAGGGAAATCAACTGGAATTCTTTGTACGCAGGGACATGCGGCGAGCGGGCGACTTCATGTCGACCTGCAGGATTGCAGCATGGCGGGTTACAGCTTGTTCACGACCGGTGCCGATGCCCAGGCGCTCAGTTATACGACCAAAGGTAAAGTGCAGGCCTATGTTCAATTCAAACAGTCGATTCCCGCGGATTTCCAGCGTCTCGGTCAATGGCCTGTCGAACTGTTTTCGCAAATCGCTCCACCCCGAAGTCCCGACGATTTAAAGGGCACACCGGCGGATCCATGATTGTGGTTCTGGCCCACGGAGATTTGGCTCAACAAGACGACCGGTGAGCTGAAAATAGATCACTCTCGGAAACAGTTGCTTATAATCGCATTACCCTGTCGGCCGCTTGAGGCACTGTCCTGTTGGCGAGAAAATGCCTAGGCTGAGCGCGGCCGGCGTTCATATCGACAGCCCCCAGCAATCCGTTGTCCAGCATTCCGTTGTCCGGCAAACCGTTGTATCGAAACCAACAACAACACCCCATGCAAGTGATACGCATCCACAGCATCGCCGCTGCCGCCTTGTTGGGTGCACTGGCAGCCAGTTCCTTGACGGCCCATGCCCAGCAGGCGGATTCGGCGATCAATGATTTGTCTTTCGCGCGCGACGTCCGCCCAATCATTTCGAATCACTGCTTTGCCTGCCACGGGCCTGATGAACAAAAACGCGAAGCCGGCACACGTTTGGACGTTGCCGATCAAGTGGACCTCGAAGAACTGCTGGCGCGGATCACATCGACCGATCCCGATTACATGATGCCGCCGCCGGAGATCAACAAGCCACTCAGTCCCCAGCAGGTCACGACCCTGACGCGGTGGATCGATCAGGGCGCACCGTACCAGCAGCACTGGGCGTTCTCGCCTCCGCAAGATTGTGAAATCCCAAAACCTACATTCGCACTCTGGAGCAATCAACCGATCGACCAGTTTGTGCTGGCCCGCCTGGAACAGCGAGGCCTGCGACCAAGTCCGCCAGCCGACAAGCGAACGCTGATTCGCCGGATCACGTTGGACTTGACCGGGCTGCCGCCGACGCTGGAGCAGATCGAGGCGTTCCTGGACGACACGTCCGCACAAGCTTACGAAAACCTGGTCGACCGGTTGATCAGCAGTCCCGCCTACGGCGAACAGATGGCTCGCTACTGGCTCGACCTGGTTCGCTTTGCCGACACCAACGGTTTGCACCATGACCACTATCGCGAGATGACCGCCTATCGCGACTGGGTCATTCGCGCATTCACCGACAACATGCCGATGGACGACTTCATCACCGATCAACTGGCCGGCGACTTGTTTGAACAGCCGACGGTCGATCAACAGATCGCTTCGGGCTTCAACCGCTTGCACCTGATTATCGATGTTGGCACAGCGCTTCCCGAGGAGAGTTTCTTTCGCAACGTGGTCGATCAGGTCTCGGCGGTGGGAACCGCGTTCATGGGGCTGACCTTGCAGTGCGCCGTCTGTCACGATCACAAATACGATCCGATCACGCAAAAGGACTTCTATCAACTATTCGCGTTCTTCAATAATTTCGACGGGGAACCGGAAACCGGCGGGCGCGGTACGGTCGATTTCAAACGCGGCTTGCAACCACCCTACCTGAATCTGCCTGGCCCGCAGCAAGCAGCGGAACTCAACCGGCTGAACGACGAAATAGCGCAGCTCCAATTGCAGATCAAGGAAGTGCGAGCCAAAGAGCAAGCGGTCGGGCAACAGCGGGAAAAGATCGCCCAGGCGGAAGCGGCAGCGAAGGCTGAACCTTCCGAGACAAAAGCGTTAGAGCAGAATCAACCGGCGCAGAATCAAGCGGCGGAGAATCAACCAGAGGAGAAACAGTCTGAACAGAAACAGTCTGAACAGAAACAGGCTGAACAGAAACAGGCTGAGCAGAAGAAGCTCTACGAGCAGGAGGACGCCGCACTGGCCGCTGAGTTGGAGGCTCTGACCGACAAACTCAAAGATCGGCAGCAAGCGCGGGATGCGGTGCTGATGGCGATCCCGGCAACCCTGGTCATGAAAGAACGCGACGAAGTCCGGCCCGCGCACATCATGGTCCGTGGTGCTTACGACCAGCCAGGCGAAGAAGTCACACGTGACGTGCCCGGCTTCCTGCCGCCGATCAAGAAACAGGACGGTTTGAAGACGCGGATGGATTTGGCGGAGTGGTTGACCGACCCATCCCACCCGCTGACTGCGCGAGTCGCGGTGAATCGTTTTTGGCAACAGTTCTTTGGCGTCGGTTTGGTCAAGACTGCTGAAGACTTTGGTTTCCAAGGTGAACCACCCAGCCATCCGGAATTGCTCGACTATTTGGCCGTCCGCTTCGTCGATTCCGGGTGGGACATCAAGGCGCTGGTGCGTTCGATCGTGCTGTCGCAAACTTACCAACAATCATCCAAAGCAACTCCGGATCAGTACCGCGCCGACCCCGGTAACCGGCTGCTGGCGCGAGGTTCGCGGTTCCGTTTGGACGCCGAAGTGATCCGGGATCAAGTGCTGGCCGTCTCCGGTTTGCTGAACAGCGCTTTGTACGGCAAAAGTGTCAAGCCGCCGCAACCGGCAGGATTGTGGAAGATCGTGGCGATGCCAAGTTCCTATCCAAACGTGTTTGAGCCCGATACGGGCGAAAAAATTTACCGCCGCAGCGTCTACACGTTTTGGAAACGAGGCCTGCCGCCGCCGCAGATGACCATTTTTGACGCACCGACTCGCGAGAGCTGCATCGCCCGTCGCGAGCGGACCAACACGCCATTGCAGGCACTGTTGCTGATGAACGAACAGCAACATTTCGACGCGGCGGTGCACTACGCCAGATCGCTGCTCGATCAATCCGAGTTGACCGATAGCGACAGAATAGTGATCGCCTATGAATCGATCACCTCTCAGTTGCCAGACCAGCAGACGATCGATGAGTTGCAAACCGCCTGGCAAGAATTTCTGGATCTGTACACCAGCGACCCGGCTGCGGCCGGGGCGATGATCGGGTCCAGCCCCGATCCCGAGATCGCAGCCGTATCCGATCCCGAGCAACAAGTCCAGCTCGCCTCCTGGACAATGCTTGTCCATTCGCTGTTGAATTTAGACGCTACCAAGACGCGAGAGTAATCGAACATGAATCCGATCAAGCCTACCGACCTGCTTCCCAGCCGGCGTCAGTTTCTGCGCGGATCGACGATGGGACTCGGTGCAGCGGCGCTGAACTCTGCGCTATTGGGTTCCGGGTTATTGGCATCGAGTGCGGCTGACGCACCGAAAGCATGGAGCGGCGAGGGACTCCATTTTCCCGCCAAAGCCAAGCGTGTCATTTTCCTGTTCATGGCCGGTGCGCCCAGCCAGATCGATCTGTTCGATTACAAACCAGACTTGCACAAACGATTCAAAGAGCCGTTACCGGCAAGCGTCAGCATGGGGCAACGCGTCACGGCGATGACCAAAGGCAAAACCCAGCTGGTCGCGCCGTCGATGTTCAAGTTTTCGCCAGGCAGGCTCAAGCGGCCTGTACATGAGTGAGCTGCTTCCGCATCTGTCCGGTGTTGCTGACGATTTATGCATCATCAAGTCGATGCACACCGATGCGATCAACCACGACCCGGGCAAGACACTGATCTGTACCGGATCGCAGATTCCCGGCAAAGCCAGTCTGGGTGCCTGGTTGAGTTACGGGCTCGGCCGGATGAACGAAAACCTGCCTGATTTCATCGTCTTGAATTCCGCGTTTTGGTCGGGTGACATGGGAAACGTTCAAGCGCTGTACAGCCGACTGTGGGGGGCGGGTTTCTTGCCGTCGAGGTACCAAGGCGTCTCGTTCCAACCCTCCGGCGATCCGGTTTTATTCCTCTCCAATCCGCCCGGTGTCAGCCGTGACAGCCGGCACAAAATGCTGGATCTGGTCACGAAGATGAACCGGCAGCATCTGGACGAGGTGGGCGATCCCGAGATCCAGACGACCATTGCCCAGCAGGAGATGGCATTCCGCATGCAGGCGTCGGTGCCCGAGCTGACCGACATGTCCCAGGAGAGTCCGCAGACGCTGGCGATGTATGGACCGGAAGTCGAAAAGAGTGGCTCGTTCGCACGCAACTGCTTGCTGGCCCGCCGGATGGCCGAACGAGGTGTCCGTTTTGTGCAACTCTTCCATCGTGGCTGGGACCATCACGTGGGCCTACCGAAAAAGCTTCGCGGCCAAGCCTATGACGTCGATCAACCGGCGGCGGCGCTGATTGCGGACCTGAAGCAACGTGGCTTGCTGGACGATACCCTGATCGTGTTTGCCGGCGAGTTTGGTCGCACGACTTACGGTCAGGGAAAATTGACCGAGACCGATTATGGACGCGACCACCACCCCCGTTGCTTCAGCGCCTGGATGGCCGGAGGAGGTATCAAAGGCGGCATCGAATACGGGCAAACCGACGAGTACAGCTACAACATCGTTGAGGACCCAGTTCACGTTCGCGATTTCAACGCCACGATCCTGCACCAGCTGGGCATCGATCACAATCGCCTCACGTTCCCCTTCCTGGGACTGGATCAAAAGCTAACGGGCGTGGAAGAAACCCACGTGGTGAAAGAGATTCTCAGCTGAAGCGGATTGCGTGGCAAGTTCGGATTGTTCACGTAGGCCGGACCGCAGGTCGCCAACATTGCCGTAGCGGCGCAAACCAATCGAATGCCAAGCTGCAACGTGGACCCACGAATTTCATAAAAATTGCGATCCGCCGCGGCGGACACCACTCCGGTTTGCTTGACCCGGCCTACTTTACTAAGAAAACTTGCTGCTCAGAACAAACCGGCAATCGCGACGGGACTGATCGTCGCCGCCGCCCTGATCGCAGGTATTGCCGGAACGTCTTGGCAAGCGATTCGCGCGACCGACGCGGAACGATTGGCACAGGTGAACCTGAGCACGGCCAATCAACAGCGCGACCTGGCAACCCAGCAGCGCGATCGCGCAGAACTCGCAGCGAAGCAGGCCGAGGAGGCTCTTCGTCGGGAGAGTGAGCAACGTGATTTGGCCAACCAAGAACGCCAGCGCGCCGAAGAGAACCTGAAGAAGGCACATCAGACGGTCCGTGATTACTTGACGATTGTCAGCGACAGTGAAGAGCTGGCGCTTCCTGCGCTCCAAACGCTTCGCAGCCGCCTACTCGAAAGCGCCCTCAGCTACTTCGAGCAGTTTACTGAGCAAAACCCCGACGACCTCGATCTTGAACTCGAGATGGCGGCCATCCACATCCGTGTCGCCCAGGTCTACGTCGATATCGATCGCACTAACGACGCGGTTCACGCATTGAACGCAGGACTCGGTACCGTGGAGCGACTTCGTCGCCAACATCCTGACTTCGCGCGCTGCCCTACGATTGTTTCTGGATTCTGGCGAGGATTCGAAAAGGCCGCTCGAGGCGTTGACGTACCGGTCGATTCACAGGCAGCGATGGCGACGCTAAAACGAGCTATCAATCTTTGGCAAGAGTTGGTGGCAGAGTCCCCGGCAGAGCAGGGATTCCGGTCAGATCTTGTGTTACTGCGAATGCATGAAGCAGCTCTCGTGTTGGCTTACCTAAGCTCGGGGACGATTCAAGGTGAACAGGTACCGCTTGTCCTTGAAGTGGCTGAACAGGATGCGGAACGTGCAAGAGTGTTGCTCAGACAGCTGATCGAGGAAAACTCGGAAGCACAACAGTATCGAGCTGATCTTGCCTATGTCTATGAGACTTTGGCGCACGTCGCAAGCGTAGCTCAGCAGTGGGATCGCGTTACTCCAATAACAGATCGGGCGCTGGCACTTCGCGAGTCCTTGGTGGAGCAGTCTCCCAACCATCCTCGCTATCGAGTGGCTTTGGCTGAAAGCCTGCAGGGGGCGGCAAGTCGACATTACAAATCTGGAAATCTCGACCAGGCGGAGGTCGAGTATCGTCGTGCAATCGATCTAGCACAACCACTAGTTATCCAGTTTGCAAATGTAATTTTGTATCTACAAGCATCGATTGATCCGTTGGCGGATCTAGCTTTGCTACTCCACCGACAGGGTAAGAAAGAGGAAGCTTGGGAGAAACTGCAGTTAGCAATGGCGACCTTGCACGAGATAAAGGTGTCCGACACCTTGTTTCCCGGCGATCGGCGCCACTTGCTTACGCAGCGATGCCCGCAATGATGCGAATTCAAACACAAGAACATTGCAAACCGGAGAGAATCATGAACTGCTTCAGACTGTCACGACCAATGTTGGTCGCCGCATTCACGGCGTGGCTGTTATGTTCCCTGCCTGTGGCGGTCGCCAAGAAGCCGGGCAACCCGGGTGGAGGCGGAGGTGGGGGCGGCACGAGCATCTCTTATAAGATAATTCGGCTCGACACTGGCAACGACCTGTTGGAGGGTCGCGCCACAGACGTCAACGATTCTCGTTTCGTGGTCGGAAGTATCAATACTTTTCTCGACGACGAGGAGTATTCGAAGGCTGCGTGCTGGTCGGTTACTGGTGCTTTAAACTCGAGCTTGACAATGCTGGGCGATAGTGGCTTCGTTGAGCAATCCACGAGCGCCCTCGGATGCAATGACTTGAGTGAGATCGTGGGCAGCGCCGGAGATGTACATGCGACCGATTGGTCGGACTCAGACGCGCCGCTCACGTCGCTGCCCAGCCCCTTCAACCTCAGTGAAGCTCAAGACATTAACAATAACGGCGTGGCTTGCGGCTTCGCCAGTTCAGCCGGCGAATATGTCGCCAGCGTCTGGTATTTTGTCCGGGGGCAATGGCGTCATGTCAGCCTACCGCACATGGGAGATCCGCTTCAAAACGAGGAAGGAGAGCCGCTGCCCGACCAGTCGGTCGCATTCGCAATCGGCGACATGGGGGCCTCAAGCTTAATTGCCATCGCCGGGCAATCCAACGGGAACGCGGTGCTTTGGACTGTGATTGCCGATGCCGATGGACACCTGGTCACCGGGCTCGCGTTCATTCTCAGCGGGGACTCGGTGGCGACCAGACTGAATGGCTTCCAACACGGTGACACCCGCCTGCTCGAGCCTCTCTTGAATGTCTTCCCGCAGACGGTTGTAAATCTGATCGATGTTGCCGCGGCCAACAAAAAAGGTCCATCACGGTTTCGTGTGGTTTGAATCCCAAATCTTGCTACGCAAACCATCCCGGAGGGATATCAGCGATTAGCCGGAGGTCGCGCAGCGCACCTCCGTGTAGTGAGCCAATGTCAATTTCGACCCCGAAGGTGGTCGCAGCCCTGTGCGCTGCGACCACCTTCGGGGTCGGCGCTATGCGAAGGGACCGCCACCCCGGGTGCGCTGCGCGACCCGAGGCTAATGGCTAGGAATCCCTCCGGGATAAAGACCCATATAGAACCGTGATGGACTTTTTTTAAGCTTGGGGACCCGCGACTGGTTACGATTGTCCTTCGTACGAATGCCACTTTCGTTTACAACGGAGTTGCAGAAGACAATGCAACGGTTGACCTACATCGGTATCAATTATCCCGACCCGCAAGCGAGAGGGTTGGAAGCGGTAGCGATGCCGCGGCGGATCTCGGGATTCAACGGGGCGGGTTGTTTGATGAGTAAAAATTCAATGCATGGACGAGCCGGACCACCCATCGCCTCGCTTAGGCTCGACTCTGCCCAGGGAGAGTGAATTGATTTTCGTAAGCAGTAACAAAGTGATGACTTAAAAGCGGTACGATCTCTTATGAGTTCGGACCGTAGTTACGAGCCGGTCTGGACGACCGGCTGGGTGTGGCGGTCGCTGCAGAGGACGACCAGCAGGTTGGAAACCAACGTCGCTCGCTGGGTCGCATCGAGCTCGACGATGTTGTCCCGTTTCAGATGCTCCAGCGCCATCTCGACCATCCCAACCGCCCCGTCGACGATCTTGGTCCGGGCCGCGACGACCGCGCCGGCCTGCTGACGCTGCAACATCGCCGCGGCGATCTCCGACGCGTAAGCCAAGTGACTGATGCGGGCTTCCAACACGGTCACACCCGCCTTCTCCAGCCTCTCCTGAATGTCTTCCCGCAGATGGTTGCAAATCTGATCGATGTTGCCGCGAAGCGATACCTGATGGTCCTCGCTGTCGTACGGATAGCGTGTGGCCAGACTTCGTAGCGCCGCTTCACTCTGCACTTCGACAAAGTGTTCATAGTCATCGACCTCGAACAACGCTTCGGCTGTGTCGGTCACTTTCCAGACAACGACCGCCGAGATCTCGATCGGATTGCCGTCACTGTCGTTGACCTTGGATGGTCGGCTGGAGGTGCGCGATTTCGATTTCAACACTTTCCCGGTCGAATCTTTCTCTTCCGGCGTCGATGAGGATCCGGTTTCAAAGTTGCGAATCCGCAGGCTGACCTTGCGTTTGGTGTAGAACGGATTGACCCAAAAGAAACCCGATTGTTTGACCGTCCCACGGTACTCGCCGAACAGCAACAACACTCGCGAGTTGTTCGGCGCGATCGCCATCAAACCGAACAGACCGATCACCGCACAGGGAATCAGCAGCGCCGCGATCACCACTACCAGACCGCTACCGCTGATGGCGCCAGCAATGATCAACAGCACCGCAATCACCGGGGTGATCAAACACACACTCAGCGGCCCCCATCCGGCGATCGGCTGGGCAAGCTTCTCGGCATGAATATGGTTTGAGGTTTTCGTTGTCGAGGAAGCGGGATTGGTGTCGCTGGACATGGATTGAATCTCGGCAGTGTTGATCTCGGTAAACCAAGTGTCGCTGTGACCATCGGCGATGGTCCCCTTAGTAGGGCACGGAAATCGAGGCCGCAAGGCGCGAATTGGGGACCGATTTGTTGGGAAAAAGGGTTAAGAAACAATGGCGCTTAATCTAAGCGGAATGGCGCTAGCCACCGGTTCTTCACGATCAGCGATCCACGATAAAAAACCGGCGGCTAGCGCCGTGCCGCTCACAAATCAAAACGCGGAGTGAATGCCATTCGTGTCGGACGCATTTTCCCAACCGATTTGCCCTGCCAACGGAGTCGCGGGACTACCAGGGTCGGTGGATCACTCGGCGTGGTAGCCGCGCCACATCCAGACCAGCGTGTCGGCCAGCGTTTGCTCGAACACTTTGCCGTCGCAGTGCCTGGTCGCCTTGCTGAACACGAACCGATAGTCGTAGCCCTTGGCCTTCAGGGCCGCGGCGGTCCGTTCGTTGGCCATCACCCAGTTGTGATAGGTTTCTTCCGGATCGCCCGCGCGAAGGTCGTTCTCCGATACGTGCGTGAAGATGCGTAGCGGTTTCGGCTCGCTGTTTTCAATCAGCTTCATGCTGGAATGATATTCCCAAGCGCCGAGCGGATAAGTCAGCTTCTTCGGGCGCATCATCGTCCTGCTGATCGACGAACGTACCGGAGTAGGTGATCAAACGGCGAAACAGATCGGGCCGAAACCAACCCATCGTCAGCGCCGCCGCACCGCCACTGCTGCAGCCCATCGTCGCTTTACCCCACGGATTCTCCGTGAATGCGATCCGCGGATAAGCAGCTTTGATCTCCGCGTTGCTGAGCACCGCCGGCAAGACTTCGTCGTTGATGAAGCGGGCAAAGCGGTCGGACATCGTGTCGTATTCCAGCCCGCGCTCACTCCCCTTGCTGTCGTTGCCGCCATTTTGAACGGCGATCGCGATGAACGCCGGCAGTTTGCGATCCGGGTCTTTTGAAATCGTCAGATTGTCCAGTGCGTTGCGGACCAGGTTCAGGCGACTCGGCCCGTCATGCATCACCAGAATCGGCGCTGCGGTGCCATCTTGGTAAGCAGCCGGTACGTAAACAAAAATCTTTCGCTCCTCCCGCACCGGCTTGCCAGGGTCAAGCGTGGAGTCATCGCCGCGGAAGATCTTGCTGTCGGCCAGCCGCATTGAGAATTCAAAGTACTTGCCCTGGGGGTTTCCTTGATCGGTCAGATCGGGATCGATTTTGTAGTCCGGACCAATCGTGTGGTTGCCGTTGCCTTGGCTACCGGGATTCTCGGTGTAACCATCGGCGGAGAACGACGGTTCGAGCAGCAAAGCGGCGAAAGCCAACGCCAAGCAACAGCGAACGCAAACTGATAGGAACCTTGGCATGAACATGTCGATGTCAATCCGGTTGAAGTAGATGGATGGGTATAGAAAGATGGATCAGTGGCAAAACGACCAATGGAGTCTGCACAAGTATCGTTGGTTGTTTTTCTTGTCCTATTTACTTGGAGCGGTCGTTCCGTTGTCTTGTTTCCTCTCCCCCGGTTTCCCGCGCATGGAGAGGGACGCTCTTCCGACGCAAATTCGGCGGGCCCCTCCCTCTAACCCCCTAACCCAAAACCGTTCGCGACAATGGCGCACCGACGTGGGTACTCCCCCCTCGAACGATTTGGGGGAGGGGGGACCAACAAGAGTTGCTTTTTCGATTGTTTGCTCCCCCGGCTTTCGAGGTTGTGATTCGATCGCTGTGCAGTCATTCATTCTATTCGCGGCAGCCGCGCAGCGGATTGGATGTCCATGCTTAGCAGCGGAGACATGTCACGGTCGAACTTAAGTTTGGCCTGGGCCAACACGACCAGCAACGGAATCGCCACCAGCAACAAGCGGACCGATCCCACCAGCCATGGCTTCCGATCACGCAACTGCGGCGCCTCGCTCGCCCAGCACAACAGCGGTGCGAGCAGCATGATCAATGCATCGGCGGTCGAGATCCGGCCAAAAAAACGTCCCATGAACAACAGTCCGAACAAACCGACGACGCCGATGCCAACGACGCCGATGCCTACGTTCTCCGGCAGCTGTGGGCTGGTCGCTCCGCTGCGCGTTGTGATCAGCTTGGCCGCGATCGCGGTGCAAGCCAAAGTGGCCACCAGCGGAAAACCTGCGGCGCCCCCTTTGAGGTAACCGGCCATGATCACGGTCATCGCGGCGCACTGGATCGCCAAACAGAGTGCCAGTGGAATCGTGACTCCGGGGCTGCGCCCTGACAACCAGGCCAGCAGACTCCATAGGCCCGCCAACAAAACGCACCAAAAGGTCATGACGAGGACCGCCTGCCAGAGCGTCCAGTCGGTCAGGTAAACCGAACCGTGCAGCAGGATTCGGGGCATCGCCGCGGCCAGACTGATCCGCAGCAGCCAGGCGACCGGGCGTGGCGTGAATTCAAATCCGGCAATCAGTTCGATACCGATCGCTATCGGCAGCACGATCATTAGCAAGCGGTCCAGGCAGTTCACCGGTGGCCATGCCAATCCCAACGACAACAGGTAATAGCCAGTCAACAGGCCCAGACTGATCGCCAGCAAAGATGCGAACTTCAGCTGCGATGTGCCGCTGCCCAGCAGGCGCACGATCGACCACACAAACACGGTGCTGACGATCGCGGCTGCCGCGATCACCCTGGAATACAACAGATATTCGGGCATCGGCGTCGTGTGAGAGGTCTAAGTCGCTGTTCGGTACAGCGAAAGGCAACTTTGTATCTTTCTATTTGCGCACGCCTTCACAGTCGATCATGATCAGTGCTTCGTCACCGATTGGTCCGATTGCGTTCTTGTCGAAACCGTAATCGCTGCGCCGCAGTGACAATTCGGTTGAGAAGCCGACTCGCTTGGTGCCCCGAAAGTCATGTTCTGTGCCGCCCATCATGACAAACGTGATCTCGTTGGTCGTGCCGTGCATCGTGAAGTCGCCGGTCACTTCATATCCCCCCTCGATCGGTTTGACGCTGGTACTTTTGAATTCGATCGTGGGGAATTGTTTGGTATCAAAATAATCGGGCTGCCGCAGGTGCTCGTCACGCGCCTTGTTGGCCGTATCAACGCTATCCGCTTTGATGGTCAGCGAGAAAGTTGACTTGGAAGGGTCTTCGCGGTCGAGTGAAAATTTTCCCGCGACCTCGTTAAAGCGGCCATGCACCCAACTGATATCCAAATGCCGAGCCTTGAAGCTGACCGAGGAATGGACCGGATCGTAGTCGTATTGATCGGCCGCCGAAGCTGACTGGCTGAGAGCGAACAGAACCGTGGTGATCATCAGGGTCGGCAAAGAGGTTGAAATCGAGCTTCGTATCATGGTTTTCGTTCCGAACAGAGTGGGTGAATTCTGACAATTCTCGTGCACGCTAGCTTAGCACGGATGAGACGGCGGCCAATCACGGAAGAACGATTGGTGAACAGGCCGCCTGCAGCCGTGGGTTCGACGTTCCGCTAAAAAACGGTTGACCTGCTTGACGTCCGCCAGTCGGTCATTGGACCCTCTCGGTAAAATTGCGACAAGATTCTCGCATGCTAAATGCTAGCAGCTTGCACGGCAGGATTGCTGTTTGCGGAAAAGTTGGCTTGGCTTAAAATCTGGGTCATCTTAAGAACGAGCAGAGTGGAATTGGATTCCAGGCGTCTCGATGAGACGAGCGACAGGGTCGTCGATCACTTGTTCTGATAGCCGCGCGGCGCCGAGTCGCTGTTCAACGCGGTTGAGTTAGACGATTGAACCGGAGGACCGATGACGATGGCACTCGCCAGGCACGGCCGCCACAGACCCTATTGAAAGGAGACACAGATGCTTGTTCTATCACGAGGACCAACCGACAAGATTGTTTTCCCGAATCTCGATATCACGGTCGAAATCCTTAGGATCGACGGGAATCGAGTTCGAGTGGGTATCGACGCCCCCAAAGATGTACGTGTGCTGAGACACGAAATTGCCGGTGCACAGTCGGGCCCGAGCAGCTCGAAGCGAGGCGAAAAGTTGAGCCATGATTTTCGCAACCGATTGAATACCGCCAACTTGGCGCTGCATCTGTTGCAACGCCAGTTGGAAGCGGGACTTGCGGAACAGGCCGAGTCGACTCTGCAGAAGGCGCTGCGCGAGCTCGACATGCTGAACGAGACCGTCGGCGAAACCAATACAAAGTTTAAGTCGACTCTTGCACCGGAACGACCACCGTGCCGTGCCTTGCTGGTCGAAGACGATGCCAATGAAAGCGAGCTGTTGGCCGGCTACCTGCGCATGAGCGGCTTTGATGTCGATCGAGCGATGGATGGTTTGCAAGCGATGGTCTACCTGTCGCGACACCGCTCACCGGACATCGTGCTGCTGGACATGAAAATGCCACGCTTGGATGGCCCGAAAACGGTTTCCTCGATCCGCCAAGATCCGGCCTATCGCGGCGTCAAGATTTTCGCCGTCAGCGGCACGCCGCAAATTGAATGCGGTGTTTCGACTGGTCCCGAAGGCGTTGATCGCTGGTTTTCCAAGCCGATCAACCCGCAAGAACTGGTCAACGAAATGAACCGCGATCTGGCAACGGCAAATGTCTCGGCCTGACGTCGGGGCGGCTGGTTGTACGGGTCCGACCCGATGAGGTCAGCGGGGCTTTCGCGGAATGCTCAGTATTCGCGAGAGCTCCGCGGGATCGACCGGCTTGACCAGATGCTCGTCGAATCCCGCATCGAACACCGCTTCGCGGTCCTTTGCCTGGCCATAGCCGGTCAGCGCGACCAGGCGGACCTCGGAATCGCGGAGCTGTTTGCGAACCCGGCGTGCGACCTCGTAACCATCGAGCATCGGTAAGCCGATGTCGATTAACGCTACATCGGGCCGCTGCGCCAAAATGGCGTCCAAGCCTTGCTGACCATCCTCGGCGACCTCCACCTGAAATCCGTCGAGCGTCAAGATCGATTGCAACATCTCGCGGCTGTCAGGATTGTCTTCAACCAGCAACACGCGAACTTCGCCAGCGGCTGTTGTCGGAACCGGCTCCGACGACTTTGCCGGCAACTTGGAAGTCAGCGGCAGTCTGACAACAAACTCGCTGCCAAGTCCAAGCCCTTTGCTGTGAGCGGATACCGATCCGGCGTGCATGGAAACCAGAGTTCGCACCAGCGTCAGTCCCACACCCATCCCCCCATCGCTACGATCGAGTGCTCGGTTGGACTGAAAAAACATGTCAAATATTTCGTCCAGCGTATCCGGATCCATGCCGCGGCCATCGTCCCGCACGCTCAATGCGCATTGATCTCCCTCGGTCTTCAACTCCAACGTGATAGCGCCCTCGGGCGGAGTGTATTTCGAGGCGTTGGTCAGTAGGTTTTCGATGATTTGCAGCAGACGCGTCGGATCGCCATCGACCATCACAGGCCGCTGCGGCAGGTTGACCGAAAGATGCTGTCTGCGCAAGTCTATTTTTGGTTGCAAGGCTCCAACCGCTTCGCGAATCAATTCGTTCAAGTCCAGCACTTGCTTGCGGAATTCGATTTTTCCCTGAGTGATACGTGCTACGTCCAGCAAGTCATCTAACAGCCTGGACATGTGATGGGCCTGTCCGCGAATCGCCTGACGGGCTCTGGCGACAGCATCCTGATCGGCATCGGCGTGATCGAGCACGCCAACGCCGTGCAAGATTGCCGACAGTGGATTGCGCAACTCATGAGACAGCATGGCCAGGAACTGGTCTCGTTCGATGACCGCCCGACGAGCTTCCGATTCGGCGGCGCGGAGGGTTTCATTGGCGTTTTGAATTTCGGCGGCGAAACGCTCCAGAGCCGCTTCTGCCCGCTTTTGTTCGGTGATGTCTGTCAGCGAGCCAGCCATCCGCACCGCCTGGCCAGCGTCGTCCCAGACCGCTTGGCCGCGTGCGCGAAACCAGCCGTACTGGCCGCATTTCTTTCGCAATTGATATTCGACGTCGTAAGCCGTTCGATTCTCCAGATGCGAGCGAACCGCCTCGAGAGTACGCGGGCGATCGTCAGGATGCAGACGGTTCTCGAAAGAAGCAAAGGTATTTTCGAACTCATGGTCCGCGTAATCCAACAGTTCCTTGAACCGCGGCGAGTAATACACCTCGTCGCTCCGCAGATCCCAATCCCAAAGACCGTCGTTCGATCCGGATACGGCCAGGTCAAATCGTTCCTCACTCTTCCGCAACGCCTCCTCCGATTTTTTTCGCTCGCTGATATCCTCCGCGACTCCAAGAAAACCGGTAATCTCACCTGTACTATTCCTGACCGCAGTGACAACCAGGCTGACCGTCAAATGACGACCGTCTTTCCGCACGTAAGTCCAATCTCGACGTTCAAAACGGCCTTCTTTCGCGTACGCAATAAAGACTTCGAAACCGTCGACTTGCCGTCCCAACTCGCGCGACAGTTCTCGGCCTCGCTCTTCAATCTCGATATCGAGATGCATGATTCGGGGAGTCTGTTTACCGACCATCTCGCTGGACTTGTAACCGAGCATCTTCTCGGCGCCCGAGTTGAACAATGTAATCATTCCGTCAACATCGGTTGCGCAAATCGAGAACTGCGTGGCGGCATTGAGAACCTCTGCTAGTTGGGCGTTGGCCGCAGAGTCGCCGCGCCTGATCTGATTGCGTTTGATGCTTTGCCGCGCGATTCGCTTTGGAATAGGCAAATCGTTGTGAGGGTGATCAGCCACGCCCCGCCGGGACCGATGATTGATCTGATTCAATATTGTTTTAGCGATTTGCGTAGGGGCCACACGGAGACTGACGCTACCGGCATCGACCGCGGCATTCGGCTTGGTATCTGGGTTCAAGGTGCTGTCCACAACAATCACCAGGCCCCCTGCTTCGCCGATCGCCTGCATGCCTTCTGATCCTTCCCGAGGAATTTCCGACAGCACCAGGGCGATCGCCCGCTCGCGTGCTTCCAACGCTAGCGAGTGAAAGAAACTGTGTCGCGGCGGCGCCGATTCCTCACCCGAGTCACTTGCCGAGAAGCGTAGGCTGCCCCCAGTTATGATCATTTCATTGTGAGGCGGTATCAGATAGATCGAATTGCGGGCAACAATCGTTTCTTCGACGACCCGGTAAATTGGCATTTCGGTGTGTCGCCAAATCATTTCACACATCAAATGCGTGGCGCTGTCCGAAGACTGAGCGAGAATGACGAACGCCATTCCGGAATCGATCGGCATTTCGTCGAAGAACAACTCCAGCGTCTCCAATTCCTTCACCGAGGCGGCGATGCCGACAAGATGAGAAGGCGGTTCATTTTCTGACCGTTGCGCTAGCGTCGACTTTTGCTCACTCTCGAGGAGTGATTTCAACTTATCCATGTCTAGACAATGCTAGCCTGGTCCTGATCCGGAAAGGGTCATGGACACCAAGCGTTTTTCAAAAGCCGGCCTGTGGAGGAGAAAACGGTCGAACAGTTTGTAGCGCTTTACTGCATTTGCCAAGGGGAATTCTGTCGCCGCGACCATCGGTCAGAGCCGCCGACAGCTTTTTCCTTTTTTTTCACATATTGGGCAAGAAAGGCTCTCGGCCAACGAATTTCTTGGTTGCGGGAACATTTTCCCTGGCGCGGGTGCGCTCGCGCATCGCGTTTCGAAGCAGGCTAGGAGAATTGCCATGTACGACGGCGACACCATTTTCGTGAGGAGACACGGTTTTTTGAGTGCCCTGGTCTTGGGCGTTTTCGGCACGATCGCCATCGTGGTGGTCTGCGCGACTGCGGTGGGTCTGTACGGGCTGTACATCGTCGACGACAAGATTGAAGACCTGGTGGCAGTTTCGCCCGAAATGGTCGAAGCACTCACCGACTGGCAAAAAGCCCTTCCGCCGGCATTGGCAGACGCCCTTGATGACCGCCGTGACCCCAGTTACCGGCAACACGTCGAAGCGACGGTTGAATTGCTCAGCGGCGCCGGGTCACGAGCGAGGACACCCGTCATCGAGGTGATCAACCAAGGAGAGCGAGTGATCACGCTGCTGAGCCTGCGAGTTGCGTTGGAGGATGACGATGGAATTCCCATCAAGGAGCTGACCAGCTATGCAGCCACGCCGATTGCCATTGATTCTGACTGGCGAGGTCCGCTGCTACCGGGAAGTAAGCGGCGTTTTCTGGTGCCGATCAGCCGGGGCGGACGCGACGTCGCCATGGCGTCGTTGGAAATTACCGAATTGCGCGTCTGGCAGGGCGAAGGAACGCCTGATGCAGACTGTGGGGAGGAGCAGGCCGAGATACCAGTCCCGGCACTCGAAGCCGACGATCCACCGCCCGGGGACCTTGCGGAGGACATTTCGGTGAAACCGGCGACTGATTCTGATCAAGATGAAGCTTTGGATCAGCCGGCGCCCAGTGAATGACGCGATCCCGTTGACAGCGCTCGCGTGAAACTTCTGGATACATAATCCAGCTGTTGCGGTCTGCGGAACGTTATTGACGGTCAACATCATCAGACCGTAGTTTTCCGACATCGTTTCCAGACCCAACGATCGGAGCACCGCGATGGCAACGACCAATCTGTTCGTCGAGTTATTGGTGATCGGCATCGGCGCTGGCTGTTGGGTCGGACTGCTCGTGCTGGCCGCTTTCGGATTTGAGTTTACCCAGTCGGAACCGCTCAACGCCTATCCCGTGCTTGTGTCCTTGCTGGCAATTGTTTATCTGCTGGGCATCATTTCGGACCGAATGGCAGACGTCGTGTTCGACAAGTGCTTTAGCGGCCCCTTACGCTCACGGTTTTTTAACCAGAAGCGCGAATATCAAGACGCGCGGCGACTGGTGTTTGATAGCTCAGATCGGTTGGCGGACATGCACGAGTATGGGCGGACGCGGATTCGTATTTGCCGCGGTTGGTCGCTCAATGCGGTTTTGATCGCAGTCTGCCTGAACGTATTCTTACAAACACGCTGCGCGGAAACCGAGTGGTTCCTCGACGCGACACGATGGGGTACTGCCGGATGCCTATTGCTGTCGTTAGCCTGTTGGTGGTCTTGGCGGCTGTTGTGTATGACGGAGTACCTGAAGATTCGCGAGAATGCCGAGTTTCTGGCGCAGCGGCATCAGCGGCCAAGGTTGAACAACGCGGCCTGAAGCAGAACAGGGCCGCGACAGCAATTCCTGCAACACACGTTCCGCGTAGCGGCCGGCGTTCCAATCGACCATCAACCGTGTTTGCCATGACTCGACTCCATCTTTCCCGGCGCCTGTTCCTCAAGGCTTCAACCGTGTTGGCGGGGACAACTCCGCTGATCCCGAGTGTTCTGCAGGCGCAAAGCGGTAAAGCCGACCGGCCACTGCTGGCCTATGTGGGCACTTTCAGTTCTCCGCTGGGCGACGTGTTGCCAACGCAAATCGATTTGCCGCCCGGAAATGGTCGCGGTATCCATCTCTTTCAGGCCGATCGAGACACCGGGGCGCTGACAGCGGCCGGCATCTACGAATTGGGGACCAGCCCGAGTTGCCTGGTTTTGAACGCGACCGGAAACCGACTCTACAGCGCCAACGAGACCGATCGGGTTGGTGACGAGAAGCAAGGCACGGTCAGCGCCTTTTCAATTGACCCAGCAGATGGAGAGTTGACGTTGCTAAACACCGTTCCTGCCGGCGGCGCGGGCCCAACGTATGTCAGCGTTCATCCCTCGGGACGGTTTCTGTTGGTGGCAAACTATTTTGGCGGCTCGGTAGCGGTGCTACCGATCTTGCCTGATGGTCGGTTGGCCAGTGCCACCGACATCAAGAACGATGCCGGCCAGATTGGTCCCACTGCGGCGACCAACGCTCCGCCGGGCAGCTTCGCGATCAGCGGTCATGATCGGACCCACGCCCATATGATCCAGGCCGATCCTTCAGGGCGCTTCGTGCTGCATGCCGACTTGGGCTTGGATCAAATCTTTGTTTGGGAGTTTGACGATCAGACGGGTCTGCTGACGGCCAATCAACCGCCGACGGTCTCCTTACCAGCGGGAGACGGGCCGCGGCATTTCCATTTTCATCCGAGCCGTCCTTGGTTCTACTCGATTCAGGAAGAGGGCTCGACGATTGTTTTGTTTGACTACGACGCCCGAGCCGGCCGTTTGTCGCCGCGCCAAACGGTCTCGACTCTGCCGCCTGGGTTCGCCGGCAGCAATTTTTGTTCGGAGATTCTGGTTTCCAGCGACGGGCGTTTTGTCTATGCGGGCAACCGGCTGCATGACAGTATCGGGATCTTTTCCATTGGCCTTAGCGGCGAGCTGACGTTCATCGGAGAGGAGTGGACCAGAGGGAATTATCCGCGCAGCTTCAATTTCGATCCCACCGGAAGATTCCTGTATTGTTGCAATCAGCGGGCGGACCACCTCACCACCTTTACCGTCAATCGGCAGACCGGTGGCCTCGAATTCACGGGCCATTTCACGCCGGTTGGCAACCCATCGATGATCGTCTTTCTCGATCTGGCCACGCGAGATTGATTTCAAGGCTGCTGCCGTGATTGCTGTGCGGGACTCACCGCTACAATTGGTAGGACCGTGCAATCAGGAATTGCAGCCTGCTGTTCTTTCAGGACTCCCGCGCCGCACAGTGATCAAGATTGATGCCGTGAGCTATCTGACACTAGTGCATGTCCATCTTGATGTAGGTTGTCGGGAAAAAGGGTCAGGCACCAATAGTACTTAATCCGAGCGGAATGGCGCTAGCCACCGGTTCTTCGCGATCAACGACTCACGATATCGACCGGCGGCTAGCGGCGTGCCGCTCACAAAGGGAAACGCGGACACCGGCAAAAGAGAGCGAGTTGCTCTAGGAACTCACATCCAGACCCCAGCCGCCGCCCTAAGACTAGATTTGGATCAAGCACCAGCGGCAACGAATTCGTTACGGCGTAAAAAAGAATGACGTCAGATAGAACATTGCACAACCGCAAGGAACCCCGGTATCAGACTTGCGACGATCAATCGTTGCACTGCGAAACCTTTATCGACTACGACGATCCAATCAAGGGGACCGTGATCGACATTTCCTCCAGCGGCTTGCGGTTGCTGTGTCGTGGTGACTTTGTGGTCGGCAAAGCGATTCTGACCGAGCTGAAAACCGATCAGCTGCAAGGAGTTTTTCCTGGTGTGATTCGACGTGTTGAGCCCTGGGTCGATGGACAAGTCGTTCTCGGTTGCCAACTCCTTGAGACTGTTCCGGACGATCTCCTCGACTCACTCGCCCATCAGGCGATCATCGACCGTCGCCGCGACGCTCGGGTCGGTTGGAAACAGCCGGCGAAAATGAGTCTGGAACTTCAGCCTGGCGAAGTCGATGTTGAGATTCAAGACTGTTCCTTGGGCGGTATAAGCATCAGTTCGCAGACAGCAATCCCAAACAATGCTCGTGCGCGGATTCGCATCGAGATCGGCGATCAACAGCATGTGATTGTTGATGCGAAAGCAGTCTGGCAAGTTGAACACGACAATGGCTGTTCTGTGGGGCTGGCTTTTACCAAGCGTGAGGTTCCGGCATTGATCACGCAAGTTTTGGCAAACGGTGGCGATTGCGGTGATTCAGCGCTAGCGACGTATAACGGATCATCGTTTCGTCGCAACATCTTAGTTGCGGTTGCGGTCGTTCTGTTCGGCCTGGCAATGACGCAAACTGGGCTATAGGCGAGACTGTCTTGCCGGCTGCCGCGACAACGCGCGGCTGTTACTGCGGGAAGGCGGTCGGTGCGGTGTCTTGATAACCTTCTCCGTCAAGGGCTTCCATGAACTTGACCAACTGGTCGATCTGCTGCTCGCTCAGGTCCAGCCGTTCGGCGAATCGACGGTCGATTTTGCGATCCAGGTACGGGTTCGGTTCGCCTCCTTTGACGTACAGTTTTACCACCTCACGCAGCGTCTCGATCGAACCATCGTGCATGTAGGGGGCACGTTTGCTGACGTCGCGAAGCGAAGGCGTTTTGAAAGCGCCCTTGTCAGACTCTTTATGGGTGACGGCATAGCGGCCCTCGTCCGCAAATGTCTTGGTCTCGGGGTCCCAGCCGACGCCCAGATTGTGGAATTTGTAGTCCGTCAAGTTCGGACCCAGGTGGCAATTGTTGCAAAATGCATTGCCGAAAAAGAGTCGGTGTCCTTGCTTGACGTCGTCTGAGACCGCGTTCTGGTCGCCAGCTCGCCAGCGATCCCAGGCGGAATTGCCGCTCATACGAGTCCGTTCATAATCGGCAATCGCCTTGGTAACCCGCTCGATCGTGATCTGCTGGTCGCCAAAAGCCTCCCCGAAGTACTTGGCGTACCCCGGTATCGCGGCGAGCTTGGCAACCACAACTTCGTGATTCTCGTGGCCCATCTCGATCGGATTGATCATGGGTCCACCGGCCTGTTCTTCCAAAGAGGCCGCGCGTCCATCCCAAAAGAAATGGGGGAGACTGGCCCAGGCTTGGTTGGTGAATGAGGGTGCCTTGCGTCCCCCTTTTTGGCCGTTGATACCAGTCGACACCGGCGTGGTTTCCGAGAAAGCGTGCTCTGGCTTGTGGCAGCTGGCGCAGGCGATCGTGTTGTCGGCTGACAGTCGTTTGTCGAAGAATAGCCAACGGCCTAGTCGGACCCGCTCGGGAGTCGGCGGATCAGCGAAATCAGTCAGCTTGGCCGGGGCGTTCTCGTCAGTGCCGATGCCCAGCGGCGGATCGGGAAGAGGCACAATCGGATTGGCCGCCTCCCAAGCAGCCGCGTCCTGGTCCGGCAAATCGCCACCAACGACGAGTCCGGCAGCCATTAGCAGCGCTGTAAAACCCAACCATCTCAATCGCAGCTGACTCATTCTGGAACTCCTGGCTGGCGATTTTCGCCCGATTCCCCAAACTTAAAACCCGATTCCGCCAACATACCAAGTCGGAACTCAGTTGCAAGTTTCTCGCCTGGTCGGCGCTCCAGGGAGCTCAGTTCCCGGCAGAGACCGTCGCCATAGGCCATAGGCTAGCCTTGATCCGGCAGTTTCGCTGCGCGAACTGCCGGCTAATGGCGTCAACCTCTTCGAGGTATCCGAACATGAACAAGAAATCATCGACGACCCATAGTTCCATGCAACTCGAGACACCTCCCTGCGGATGGCGTTGTTCTGGCTTCTCGTCTTCTTCGTGCTCCAACTCGTACTCAGCAACGCGGTACTCGTACTCAGCAACGCGGTACTCGATTTGGGAGCCGCAGCGGTTGTGCCGAACCGAGCAACGATACCACTACGGCAAAGTCGCCGTCGCGCACCCGAGCGGATTCGAGTACGAGTACCGGCTGGCGCCTGAGTACGAGGACGATTGACTGCCAGAACAATTCTTTGCCTACGGCTAGGCCCTGATGACGTCCGCGATGACCTGACCACCAATATCTGTCAACTGACGGAAACGACCGGCGTGCAAATAAGTCAACTGGTTGTCATCCAGTCCCATCAGGTTCAAGACGGTGGCGTGAACATCCCGTATCGGAATGCCTTGGTCGGCGGTCGATCGCAGACCGAATTCATCGGTGATTCCGGCGGAGGCGCCCCCTTTCACGTCACCGCCAGCCATCCACATCACCAGATTCCAAGAATTGTGCTCGCGGCCCGGGGTGTTGCTCAGACCGCCGTTGACGAATGGTGTGCGACCCATTTCGGATGCCCAGACGACAAGCGTTTCGTCCAGCAGTCCCCGTTGTTGCAGATCACTCAGCAGTGCGGCGACGGGTTGGTCCACTTCGCGCGAATGTCGGATCATGCCGTTCTTGACATCGTTGTGGTCGTCCCAACTATGTTTCCCGATCTGTACTCCGTGCACCAACAGCGTGTAGCGGACCCCCTGTTCCACCATCCGCCGCGCCAGCAGACATTGACGACCGAACCCGGCAGTTGCCGGATCATCCAAGCCGTAGGAGCGTAGCGTCGCTGCGGTTTCATTTGTCAGATCGACCAGTCGCGGTGCTTCCGATTGCATTCGAAAAGCCAGCTCGTACGAATTGATCCGCGCGGCGAGTTCAGAATCCTCTGGTCGCTGTGCGAGGTGTTGCTGGTTGAACGATTTCAACGCGTCGAACTCGCGACGTTGTGCGCCGCGCTGATACCGTCCGGCCGCGCCAAATTCAAAATCGGTGTCCCCACCGACCGCAACAGAGTTCCCTGGTAGGTCGCGGGCAGATAACCGTTGGCCCAGACTGCCGCGCCATTGATCGGTGCACCGCGCGGATCTTGGATCACGATGTAACCGGGCATGTTCTGATTCTGAGTGCCCAGGCCATAACTGACCCATGATCCAACCGATGGGCTGCCCGGAAACTGGCTGCCGGTGGTCACATGCAGGGTAGATGGGCCGTGATTCTGATTGTCCGTTTTGATGCCGCGCACAAAGGCGAGTTTATCAGCGTGTCTTGCCAGGTGAGGATAAAGCTCCGAGAACCAATGACCGCACTGACCATGCCGCTGAAATTGAAAGGGACTGCCGATTGCCACGTGCGGAAACCGAAGACGACCTTCCAGTTCGCCGGAAATTCCAGGAATCGCAGGCAGCCTCTGCCCATGAATTTTGTTCAGCACCGGCTTGTACTCGAACGAATCAAGCTGGCTGACCCCGCCTTGCATGAACAGAAAAATGCAGTGCTTTGCGCGCCGCGGCAGATCAGCAGCGCGACTGGAAAGCGGATTAGCCAGTGTTGTCTGCGCCCGTTCTTGGGCGACCAACAAGTCGCTGATCGCAAGAGCGCCGATTCCATTGAATACGTTCTTTAAGAAAGTACGGCGCATGCTCAGTCCACAAAAACGAATTCGTTGCAATTCAACAGCACTCGACAAACTCCGTCGATTCGCCCATCATCGGCCAGTGGCAACATCTCCGCCAGCTCGGCTTCGTTGGCCGGTCGTCCGAGCGTCAACTGGAAAGCGTAATCGATTTGGCTGGCCAAATCGGCTCCCGCTTCGGTATACACGCGTGTTGCAAACTGCTTGGCTTCTTCGTGTACAAAGCGGCCGTTGTACATCGCCAACGCCTGCAGTGGCGTAACGCTGTGTCGCCGCCGCGGGCGTGATTCGTCACAGACCAGTGCATCGAACGACTGCAGAAACGGCATCGTCAACGTTCGCTGTTGATAAATGTAAATACTGCGCTTGCGGCCTTCGGCACCGCGTTGCGTGTGCCACTTACTATCGTTGAATTTCACGCGCTGTTCGATGTCGCCAGGCAGCGGCGGAAAAACTGGTAACCCGAATTGTTCTGTATTTAATCGCCCACTGACGCTCAGCACGCTGTCGCGAATTGCTTCGGCTTCCAGGCGTCGGCGGCGGAATCGCCAAATCAACTTGTTGTCCGGATCGGTTTTCGCCGCTTGTGGGTCGTTGCGTAGCGAAGTCTGCTGATAGGTCGCCGACGTCACGATCAGTCTGTGAATCGATTGAATGCTCCAATTCTTCTCAGTGAATTGTCGAGCCAGCCAGTCAAGTAATTCTGGATGCGATGGGCCGTCGCTAAGCAATCCAAAGTCACTGGGGGTTTCCACGATGCCGCGGCCGAAATGCCAGTGCCACAAACGGTTCGCCATCACGCGCGCGGTCAACGGATTCTCTGGACTGGCAATCCAGTTGGCCAGCGCCATGCGACGACTGCGGGTCGGCCAGCGTTTGAACGGATCCAGCCGGATATCGGCTGGCCGATCGTGACCGGTAACGCACTGCGGAAAACCCGGCACAACGACTTCACCGGGATTGTCGTACTGACCTCGATTCATGATCCGCGATGTCGGCACGCCCGGCTCATAGGGCGGACCAAACGAATGACGCAGCGACATCGCGACCGGTTGCAAACGTTTGATCTGCTGTCGAAGTAGATCAGGCTGTCGCGACAATCGAAGAAACCTTTGGCGATCCTCAGCAGACAATCGAGCATCGTCCGACCGAACCACCGAATCGACCTGCTTGGCCGAATCGAGTTTCAATTTCTGCTGAATCGAATCGCGAAGTTCGTCGAATTCACGTTTGGATTCTGCCAGTTCTTGCTGGAACTGTTTCCTGCGCCGCTCGGCCCAATCCGCCTCGTGCTTTCGATAGAAGGCGGCGGGAAGCGAACCGCCGATCTGAAAGCCGTCGCCGCGCTCGGGTGGGGGAATCGCAACCGTCGCAAAGAATGCTTTCATGCGGTAGAAGTCGCGAGTTGGAATCTCGTCGTACTTGTGATCGTGACATTTCGCGCAGCTAAGGGTGAGCCCCAGAAATACGGAACCGACCGTCGAGGTCATTTCGCTGAGTAACTCGTGTCGGGATTCATCACCGCGCGGTTCGGTGAACGGCGCGAGTCTCAGAAATGTCAACGCCACCGTGCGCTCCGGCAAAGTTTCCGGCAGTTCCCCCGCCCCCATGACTTCGTCGAATTCATCACCAGCGAGCTGTTCTTTAATGAACTGGTCGTAGGGTTTGTCATCGTTCAGCGCATCGATCACATAGTCGCGGTACCGCCACGCATGCGGCAGATCGGGATCCCCCTCGTATCCGGCCGTGTCCGCATAGCGGGCCAGGTCGAGCCAGAACCTGGCCCACCGCTCGCCGTATCGTGGATCGGCCAACAAGCGGTCGACAAGTTTCAGATAGGGATGGGGCGACTTGTCGCCCAGAAATGCATCGACATCCGCCGGCGTCGGTGGCAGACCGATGATGTCAAAGTACAACCTGCGAACGAGCGTCCGTCGGCTCGCTCGCCGTGCCGGTTGCAGACCCGCCTTGTTGAGACCACGCAAAATGAATTCATCAATTGGATTACGAACCCAGGCTGATCCCGATTGCGGGACAACCGCCTCAGGCGCGTGGAATGGCCAGGGCCGCTGCTGAGCCGTCAGCATTGTCGCCGACGATGGAGCCAGCAGGGCGACAGCGATGCAAACCGATTTCGGGCAGACTAGCTTCGGCAACGTGACGCGTTCTCGATCGGGCGTGAATGAATCGATCTCTACAAGGTACGTCTGCGCGCGTGAAAATGCAAAACTCAGCAATCTCGTCCGCTAATCCGGCAAGCAAACAGACCAACCGACTCATCGCTGGCCACACAGAGATTGTGCAACCTTGCTTTCAGTTCCCCCTCCCCTTGATTCGAAGGGAGGGGGTAAGAGCTTAGGTTGACCCACATCTCCGTTGGGCTTGTCCCAACGGTGGTCAATCAATGTGGGTAAACCTGGGGTTCGGGTTAGGCACCTTCAGAAACTGCGACCAGGCTTCGCGGTGGCTGGCGGACCTGAGCGTCAGCGAGCCCCCGTTTTGTTGAGACCGGGTGCGCCGACAACTGGGGGCGGGCCGTTAGTAAAACTCACGTTCAGACCCCAGCCACCGTCGGTTAAACGCGCCTTTGAGTTGAACGTCGGATGCGATCCAAAAATCATTTTGGCATCGGCAGCAGGATCAACGCGTTTTCAGCAAACGACGCTTCGCCTGGTTTTCCGTTGATGCGATACTGGATCCTGAGTTGTTTGGGGACTCCGGGAGTCGGATCACCGCCGAAACTGTCGTTGTAACTTGTTGAGCTCAACGTGATTAAAGGAATGTCAGCGGCCTGTTTTTGCAGCTCCTTGGTGACATCCTGTTGGGTTGAACCCGATCCGTACTCGGCTTTGATGATTTCCAGGTTGACCTGCGAAAATCCGGCCGAGGTGACGAGATCCTTGACTTCGATCCCTTGGCCAATCAGTTCGTTGGCGATTGCCAGCGTGGCCTTCGTGGCGTCGGAAGTCAGATTCGGCAGTCGCTGCGCCTGCATGGCAACTTGCAGTCCCGCGGCGCTTGGTCGCAGCGTCAACACCTGCAACGCCAGTTTTTGTTCGTCCGGGCGAATGGCTGCGTCAATGGCGCTATGGCACATCTCGGCACGCTGCTTTCCATCGGCAAACTTTCGTGCCAGACCAAGATAACCGCGCAGCGCTCGGACCTTGTACTTGTTTTCCGCGGACCCGGTGGCCAAGTCCAGCAGCACTGGGGCCGCGTCCACACTGTTCCACTTGCCGAGTAAACGACTGCTGGTGTCCAGCAGCTCGGGATCGCCACTGGTGGCCGCCTCAGCAAGTGTCCGTAGCGCCGTGCCGCCTCCCACGTTGCTGAGGATTTCCAGCAGCCTGCTTTTTGTGTTTTCCGGTGCTCGTTCAATCGCCGCCGCCAATTTAGTGGCGCAGGCTTCGCGATCCGGCATGCGAATGCTGGCCGCGTTCAGTGCTTGAAGTGCGACTTTGCCGTCCTCAGCGTTCGTTGCAGAAACGACCTGATCGATCAAGGTTGAAATTTGATCAAGCGACACGGTTTCACCCAAAGCGATCAGCGCGGCGCTGCGTACTGCCGTGTCGGCATGGTCCAATGCCTTGGTCACTTCGGAAACCGCATCGATCCGGCGGCGGCCGATCAGTTCCAACAGGAGCGCGTAATTCTTGCCCTCGGCGTCCGGCAGCAGCGTTACGATCTGCTGATCGACTTTCTGGCCCGGAAACTCTGACAAAGTTTCTTTCGCCGCTGCGGCCAAATCCGCGTCATCCTGGGTTGCGATCGTCATCAGCGCAGCGAGACAAGTGTCGTCCCCAACACGCCGCAGCGCTTCGATGGCTGACAGTCTTACTGGATCGGGACCACGCTCGGCGGCCGCTCGCACGGCGGCCAGAACGACGGTATCGGGTCGGTCTGCCATCGCCTGGATGATCAACGCAGCGCGCTCGGGCGTGGCATCAGCGAGTTGGGTCGCCAGGGCCTTGTCCACTTCACCACCGGGGAACTCGCGAGCGGTGCCCAAGGCGATTTGAAACAGTTTTTCGTCCGGCGATTGGAAAGTCTCGATCAACAAGGGGATCCCCTCTTGGTTGCGAGCGAGAATCGCTCCTCGAGTCGCTTCGATCACTCGTTGCAGCGGCAGATCGGCGGTGCGTATTTCGTCATAGATTGCCGCCGCCGCGTCGCTTTTGCCGGCGGCCTGCAGTTGCTCTGCACATAACAGATAGCCTTCGGCAACTGCGGATCGGACCCCTGCAGGGGCGGTGGCCAGCGCGGCATGAAGTGAATTCGTGGCGGCAGCGTTGCCGATATGTCCCAGCGCAACGGCGGCCGCCGAGGCGACTTCGGTGTCGGAGTCTCGTAACCGCGCGTTCAGGGAATCGACAGCGCCGGCGTCGCGGCGGACACCGATCGAATTGATCGTCCCGACCAGCAATCTGCCCTGAAGCGACTCGCTTGCCCTCCGCAACGCTTGATCGGACTGAGATCCAGGAATCGCTTCCAGCGCGATTCTGGCCCAGGAGGAGAGTTGCGGGTTGGGCAGCAGTTTCGCTAGTTCGGGAACCGCCTCGCTCGATCCGTGGATGGCTAGTTGTTTGCAGGCGATCGCTTTCTCTCCGCCGGGTGAGTCGGAGCGAAGAATTGCCAGCAGCCGTTGCTCTTGATCGGACGACGATCCTCCCTGATCCGCTCTGGTCGAGCTGGCGATGACGGCGATCAAGGCGACGAGAAAAACAGCGGAGCGTGAGAAACATCGAATCGTATACATGGATCAATTCCAAATCTTTGTGGATGGTGGGGAGTGGAGTTCTTATCGGCTTACAGCCTCCATGGCTCGCGAAGCGCCTCCGATCGCAAACGATTGGCTGGTTCGTCGTTGATGAACTCGTGTGTCACGTTGTCGTAATTCACCTGGCGTCCCAAATGGAGCGCGATATTGGCGGCGTGACAGGCGATGTGCGCGTTGCAGGCCGCGTCCGCGTTGCCCTTGGGCTGGCGGCGCGTCTTGACGCAATCGAGAAAATCGCGAACGTGGAAAGTCGCCGGATAGCCGCCGATCTCAGCGACCTCTCTGCCGGCCAATAATTCCGGCGAACTCAACACCATTTTGCCGCTATCTCCCGCCTCGACCCAACCACTCTCGCCTTCGAACCGCACCGGGCAAGAGCCCAGCGGAATCCAGCCTGTTTCTCGAAAGATCAACTCGGTGCCGTTCTCGTAGCGGGCGACTAACTCCCCGTCTTGGGGCGCGTTGTACTCGACCGGGGGCGGACAATCGTTGACAGCCCATTGGCAAAGATCGACGCAATGCGAGCCCCATTCCAGCACGCCGCCACCGACCAGCCCGCCCCCTTTTTCAAAATTGAAACCGTCGAGCAGCTTTTCGTTAAACGGACGCCAAGCGGCTGGTCCCAGATACATGTCCCAATCGACGACTTGCGGATCAGGTTCCGGCTCCGCGGGCAACCAGCCGCTCATCATCGCCTGCATGCCGGCCGGATGAGCATAAACTTTTTTGAGTTTTCCCAGCTTTCCGGTTCGAGCCAACTCGCAGGCAAAGGCGAAGTGGGGCAGGTTTCTTCGCTGCGTGCCTGCCTGAAACACGCGGCCGGTGCGGCGCATCGTTTCGGCCAGGATCAGACTTTGTGAAATGTTCTTCGTAACGGGTTTCTCACAGTACATATCCTTGCCGGCTTTAGCGGCCGTCATCGCGGCGGTCGCATGCCAATTTGGTCCAGTTGCAATCAGCACCGCATCGATATCACTGCGATCCAACAACTCACGAAAATCCCGATAGGTTGCACAGTTCTGGTTGCCGTATTTTTCGTCGGCGATCTTCTTGACCGCCGCGCGGCGTTTCTCCTTCACGTCACAGACCGCGGCGAACTGAACATCCTTTTGCTCCAGGAAGCAGCCGAGATCATAGGTACCTCGATTGCCGATCCCGATGCCTCCGACGACCACTCGATCACTGGGGGCGACAGCGCCATCGCGACCGAGCGCCGAACTGGGAATGATCATCGGCGCAACAACAGCGGCGCCTGCCGCTCCAGCGGTGGACTTTAGGAACCGACGCCGATCAATCTTGGCACTCGTTTTCTTGTTGGGCATGACTTCTTTCCTGATCTTGTGAATCACCGGAACGTTTTGGTGAGGATGAACGTCGGCTAGTGCGAACGTTGGGAAAAAGGGGGCAGACAACACTAGCCGCCAGCGACCCGCAGGGTGCTTTGCCCGCGGGGTGTCTGATCCCTTTTCCTGACGCGGCCGTCCGCCCCTGAGGATACTCGCGGGAGATACAAGTTGCTATACACCTGCCGTGATTGTCCGATCAAAGCATCAGCGACGACTCATTTCCGGACCGGCTGATTCGTTCGTGGCCAAGGAACGAAGCGTGATACTTGCTGCTGATAATCTGCGTATTCTGGATACTTGCCGGCACTGATTTCCTCACTGAAATTGGAACTGCCGATAAACAGAATCACCAGCAATGAACAGCCAGTGACGCTCCAGTTCAGCCATTGTCCCGATGCCGCAACGCTAAACAGATAAAAGCAGATCCAGATCGCCTGCTCGGCAAAGTAGTTGGGGTGTCTCGACCAGGCCCACAAGCCTTGATCCAGAAAACCTTTCCGATACTCGGCGGTCAGTGGTTCACCCGTGGTCAATGCGGAATGCTTTCGGCTTTGGTAATCCCACTGCTGTCTATCTGCAATCGCTTCGTAACCGATAAAGAACAGCATCAATACCGCCGCCGCAATATCGATCATGCCCAGCGGTTGATCGTTGAATTGCACCGCAACCAACGCCGGCAAGGTGAACAACAGAATCAAAGCGTTCTGATAGCCGGAGATGAACAGCAGATTGAACAGCGTCCATTTCCAGCGGGGTTGGAATTCGCGTTTCGCTCTGAGCACCTGCCAGCGATAGTCTTCTACTCCCTTCCAAAACGTCCACTGATAACCACCTTTGAGCCAAAAATTGTAGCTCAGTCTCAATCCCCAGACGGTTACCAGTAAACTCATCAACACCAGCCGCGGACTGAAATCGCCGTGGTACGCCAGTACCCACGCATAGGCGATTGGCAGCAGGCTCCAGATTGTGTCGACCTGACTGTTGCTGCCGCTCAATTCACCGACCACAAAACAGTAAATCGCCGCCGCGACTGCGATCGCAATCACATCGAACAAGGCTTCTCTGGCAACCGGGCTGAGCGGGGTTCCGAAGTAAAAGCTGAACAGCGGAACGATCAACAAGGTTACGATCAGCAGAACCGCGGTAGGGATGATTTTCATGAAAGCTGGCTTTTCGTTCCTGTTCTTCGGCGCACGGCAATCCAAATTCTTGGTTGCAAGACATGATTGCCGACCGGCTTGATTGCTTAAACCCACCCGCGTGAGCTTCGCGAGGAAAGAGCGTGAAAGGCGAGCTCTCCGCAGCAGGGTAAAGCGATCCGTATGAGAACACCAGTTCCGCCGTTCGCGTTCCTACTTGTTAAACGCTTGGTAAGCTGGATCGCCACCGCTCTCCAGATACGCCAGCAAATCCAGGATTTCCTCTCTGGTCAAACTGTCTAATAGACCCGTTGGCATCAGCGAGATACTGGACTCCACGCGTTGATCGATATCCGTCTTCTTAACTTGCTTTGGCTGCTGACCTTGGTCCAACGGATTGGATAGCAGTCGAACCACCTGGTCGTCTTCGTGCACGACGACGCCGCTGACTAGCGCCTCCGTCGTGGGTACTGATGATCTGAGTCCGAAACTTCTCGTCAATGACCTTAGAGGGCTGCACGATCTCAGTCAGCAGTCTCAGCCGATCGATCTTTCCGTCCCGGATCTTCTGGCTGATTTCACCCAAGTTCGTTGCGATCTGGCCCCGCTGGCCTCGGTCCTGATGGCAGGCCTGACACGATGCCGCCTCAAAGACTTTCTGTCCATTGGAGAATGAACGGCCTTGTCCCACTTCATCGAGCGCTGAAGTCAAATCTTCGATCTGCCATTGCCGCACGAATTTCTGCACCGCGAAGACCCAGATCGCCGCTCCCCCTTGTGGTGTGTCATCGCCTGACTGATCTGGGACCGACCTGAACTCGTCGTAGGTCCTCGACAAATCCGTGACATGATGGTTTGTCATCCCCACCACCACCGCAATGTATTGCTTGTCCTGGATGCTGTAGGTGATCAGACTCGAACTTGGTAAGTCGTCAAGGGAGACCTGCCACAGAAGCTGGCCGCTAGTGTCGTCAAAAGCCTTCAGTGAAGGTTCTAAATCACCGCAAAAGAGCAAGCCGCCGCCGGTGGACAACAGCGACGTCGTTGGTGGAGCTGCCAGATCGAAAGCCCAAGCCAGTTGCTGCTGCTGGAGATCAACGGCCTGCAGCAGGCCCAGTTTCCCATCACTGCTGTCCGGATGCGGCGCCGAGCTTAATCCGACACCCGAGCTGAGTAGCTTCAACCCTTCCGGGCCCATCCTCATACACCACTGAGTCAAGGGCAAGTACAACAGTTTTGTCTGCGGGCTGTACGAAGTTGGCGGCCAGCTGTGCGCACCAAAAGCGCTGGGGCAGACCACGCATGGTCTGTCCAAACTGGGAGCAACGTCGGGACTCGTCGTTTTGGCACCGGTTTTTGGGTCGATCGCAGTCACCACATTCTGTAGCCCCGCATCAATCGAGAATAAGTACTGACCGGTAGCGGCATCCAAGGCATCGAGAATTGCCATTTTCCCGACGTTCATCACGACTTTTCGAGTGACGCCGTCAATCGGAAGATTCACAAGCTGGCGTTCGAAAACCCAATCCAGGTCCCATTGATCGTTCGCCAGATGTTGGTAGTACCACACCAGTTGGCCGGTATCGGGATTGAGCGCCAAGGTGCAGTTCGTATAGAGCGCATCATTGGTGATTCCCTCGCGGCCGACCGGATGCAGCAGCGGACCAGTATCATAGGTCGGTGCGACGCCAAAATAGACCAGGTTCAATTCCGGGTCGTACGTACCCTGATGCCAAACGGAACCACCACTGCGCTGCTCGAGCGGCAAACCATTCCAGCTGTTTCCCTCCGGCTCTTCTGGTCTGGCGATGGTGTTGAAGCGCCAAATTTCTTCGCCACTCTCAAGGTTCAGCGCGACGATAAAGCCCCCTTTGGGTGCCGCACTTGCAGTGACCCCCTGGATCACTTTGTTTCCGACCACCAGCGGCGCACTTCTCAGCTGATAGTAACCGCGCAGATTCGAAGCGGTTTCAGGAGTGATGCTGTGATCCCAGATCAGCTGGCCGGTCCTGGCGTCCAAGGCAAGCAAGTGCAGATCGGATGTGGGTACAAAAACCTTGTTGCCATGCAAGCCGAGGCCCATTTTCTGGCTGGAAGTTTTCGACTTGGGACTGTATTGATAGCGCCACAGCACGTCCCCGTTAGTGGCGTCGATCGCCAGTACCGTATCGGGGAAGGTGTGCAGGTACATGATCCCCTGGTGGACCAACGGTGTCGGCATACTTGGACCGTCGCGAAGGGGGGCCCGCCAAGCCAGCTTTAGATCAGTGACGTTCTGCTTGTTGATCTGCTTCAGCGGGCTGTAACTTAAACCATCATAGGTGCGCCCCCATTGCAACCAGTCATCGGGCGAGGGATTGCGCAGCATCTGATCCGTTACCTCTGGCAAATTTTCCAAAAGTTGCTGCTGTGCCGACGACGCTGCCACGGGTGCGTCTGGATCGTATTCCGCGCCCTCCAATCGTGGGATGATTAACTTGGCAAGCGTAGCTGAATCGGAGGGTAGCGGGGAATCGCCTGGAGCAAAGCCGGTGGACTTCAAGATGTAAGCAAGAATGTTGGTATAGATTTCGTCGCTCAAGCTGCCGGGGACGCCGACAGGCTTCATGGGCATGCGACGCAGATGGAATAGCAGAATGTCCGCTGACTTGCCGCGCCAGTTTCGATCAAACCGCCCTCCGATCAGGCTTGGTGCAAGATGGATCCCGGCCAGGTCGGCGCCGTGACAGGATGCGCAGTGTTGTCCATAGTCGCTTTGTCCCGCCGCGGCCTGGCCCGCGGAAAAGGGAACAGCCGTCTCTGTTGTGGTCTGAGCCCAGCTGGCCGAATGCCACTGAAAGAGCAGAACAGTTGCAATCCAACGTAGCATCCGGTGACGATTCGTCATTGCCATGGTCAATGTCCTCATTCAGATCGGCCAACTTTTGTTTAACGGTCCCGAGATCATGATCAAAGTTACTGCCTGGCAGACTTGATCCTGCCGGCAACTGGTCCAACGACTATCCGGTTCCACCAAGATCGATCTCGAAGGAACTTGTCGGATCGAGGTGATCGAGCAAGTCGTCATCTGCCTCCGGGTACGCGATTTTGGCGCGGTCGAACATTCGCTTTGCCTCCGTCAGGTCAATGACCTTGTTTGCGATCAACGCGCATTGAATGAACCCAATCCAGCGGTGCAGTCTCGAGGCAGGCCAATCTTCCGCATGCTTTTCGATTCGCTGGCACATCCGTTCCAGGTGCGCTCGGCGCAGTGGTTCTGGCAGTTGCGAGTCATCGTCCTGCCACTCCAGAATGATTCTTCTGCATTCTTCGGCCATCGCAACAACCAACAGGTTTGATTTGTCCATAGATTATTTCACGCTTGCTTTTAACTCAGGTGTGTCCGCTTTTTAACTCATCCAGCGTCGGCGCCTCGATAATGGCCGATTCGATCAGTTGAAGATTATACAGGATCATTTCCGTCACGCCCGGGCTGCCGCAGCTGATTCGCATGACCCGCCAGATTTGCGTCAACGGATCAAAGCTTGCCAATGAACGTTTGCTTAGTCCGGATGATTGATCAAGGGTCCAGGCTGGGCCGAGCAAACCATTGTGATGCCGGAACATTCGGTCGCCATCAACCCGCATCGCAAGTCTAGTCGTCTTGATCTGCACCGACGCACTGGGTGGTCCCGAACGCTCTTCTCGATTTCGCCAAGCCGCAAACGTGTTCGGACCTGAAAAGAACGGCGCGTAATCTGAGCAGAATGGCAGTAGCCTCGCGATTAACGATTTAGGATACAAACCGGCGGCTAGCGCCGTGCCGTTCACAAATGAAAATGTGACTTCAGTGCCATTCAGGCCTGATGACAAAAATTGGCCGCTCAACGAGCTTCTGCCGCGATTGCTCGATACTTCGCAATCGCTCGATCGTACGTTTTCCGCGCCTCATCGCGCTCCGATTCCGCAATGAACTCACGACGATTCTGCCACAGTAAATCAATGGTCTCTTGGCACCAACGCGCACTCGCGGCAGAGGCTCGGATCGGTTTGCCTTGGACGATCACGTTGACCGGATTGGTGTGCAGTTGCGGAAACTGTCGTAGCGCAATCCAACTGCTGCGCTCGATCGGCACCGTGAACTTGAGTGCATGAATCTGTCCATCCGCTGCCACGATCTGCTGATCGACAACGGTGCCATTGACGACGATTTCGACCAGTCGCTCGCCTCCACGTTCCATACCGGTGTCGCGCGGCGCGTGCAGCAATCGCGTGTCTCCGACAACGCGCCGTCCGCCCGCAGGCGTGATTCCACCGTATGCGACCGCCTTTGGTTGTTCGGCGGCGAAGGCAACTTTTGCGCGGATGGTCACTGTTCCCGATTCGGCCAGCTGAACTTCGGACATGCCGGCGGCTTTCCCTTCGACAAGGAATTCCAAGGCGTGGGCGAAGCCGTCGGAAACATACGACCGGCCGCGTCGCAGCCCTTCGCACCAAGCGTCAAAATCGAGTTCATTTTGAGTTCCCAACTGCACATAGACGCGTCCTTGTCCAACACGCCGACTACTCATGCAGGGGAAATCCGTTTCGCCGCTCAGCTTCAACGGAAAGCCGCAGTTCATCAAGTGGTACCACGTATTCCACTCCGGTATGCGTTCGGTATCCATCGCGCTAATGAAATCGCAGACTCCTTCAGCTGTGCTGACACAAATCTCCATCGCTCCCGCGCCGTTCATCTCAGGGATGCAAAGATTGGGCAGCTCGTTCGCAGCCCGATCGATCGCCTGCCGAAGCTCCCGCAGGGTAAGCTGATCGTCGTCGTCCTGGTCGATTTCGGGAAACGGTTTGGGTAGCAGCAAATTGTCCGTTTCCGCCTCGGACAGATTGCCGTCATCGTCGCTGTCGTGCAAGCGAACCAATCGCTCGGCCAGTGCCGCAGGGTTGACTCGTAGCGCCGAATGTGGATAGCCAGTCACGCCTCCCTGTTGCTTGGCCCACCGCATCACGGGCACCGTCCATGTCGGCCAACCTTGTTCCTTGGTACCCGCCGAACCTGGAAACGTTTGGTCTTTCAGCTTCAACAAACAGACGTGCCCCAACGCTGCCGAACCAAATCCGCTGATCTCCAAGTCGTACTTCAGTTTCGTCAGTGGCTGACTGACCGTATCAGCAAGCGGCGAAAAGTATCGGCGCTGGAAATCAAAGCATGGTCCCCAGGTCAGCACACAACCGACGTTCAAACCTTCGCCTTTCACCTGCGCGAACATGTCTTGCGGAGTCACGCCTTCGGTGGGATTGTCGTAATGCGAACAGCCGGCGCCGTGGATGTGGTGGTCTCCGCAGTAGAATCCAAAATCCATCGGGTTGACCCAGCGCTGCAGCTGCAAAACGATTTCCGTTTCGCCTGACTCGGCGACGGTGACGGACTGGCGCAGCGTTTTGTATTCGGGGCCGCGATTGAAGGTCAGCTCAAACTGACCGGGAGGCAGCAGGACCGTGTCACCATCGGCGCGGTAGATCTGCGGTTGAAAAAAGAAATCGGGCGCCAGCCGTTTCAGTTGCGAAGGAAATACGTGACCGAGCTTGTCTCGAAAAGTCAACCTGGCGGTCGTCGGCGAGTCGTCAAAATCACGGATCGAAAGTTTGACTGATTGAGCGCTCTGAATCTGAAACAGTACCGGGACTTCGCCGCGAAAGCCGATGTCTTGGGTGCCGGCACCCACGTCAAACCCGATCGTCGCCTCCCGCCGACCATTTTCACTGCAGTAGATCAGTGCGATCGCATACTCCACTTCCATTCCGCTCAGCTGCCGTGTCATCGGTTGCGTTTGGAACATTTCCAGTTCCAAGAAGCGATCGGTGGCTCGCTCGGCATTCGCATTTCGGTTCAGTTCCGTTTGTGCCTGGCGCTCTAAAATGCCTTCGGAAGCGCCGGCGTAGACCGGTCCCGACTGCGGACTGGAAATGCTCAATTGGCGAGTCACCGTGCTCTGATTGAGCACCTTGACGATATGGGGTGTGTATCCCGCTTGTTGAAGGATTGCTGGTGCTGGTCCGCGCGCCACTTTCACGCGCACTTCCGGATTCAGCGAGACAACAAACAGCACGTGGGAATCAAGCAACTGCTGCAGCTTGGTGGCGTCTCGCTCCGTGGCCGCCGCCGCCAGCGATTGCACCGTCTCGGTGGGCAGCGGATGGCCCAGATACTCGAGTGCCTGCAACAGTCGGATGATGTTAGCGCCAAGCGGCTGGCCGTCGGTCGATGCAATCGGCACCGACTCCGCCGCGATGCAGTTCAAGGTACCTGGGATCGTCAACGCAGACGCCACGAAAATAGCAAGTGCATGATGATTCATGGTGGGAACTCGCGGTCGTTTGACGGATACCACTTCAAGCGTTGCATTATAGGCCCCGTATCGCTTTGAAGGCGGCCGGGGCGAGGCTCCGCCCGAGTCGACAGCGCGGTTTCCGGTATGATGCTTAGTAAATCATCGATCGCTGAGAGTTCCCGCGTACATTTAATCGGATTTATCAATGAAGACAAGCTCCACGCATGACAAATCTGTGTCGGACCAACGAATTGCTCGGCGCAGGTTTCTCAAGCACGCGGCGGTCGCCTCGGCAGGGATCATCGGCTGCCCCACGATCTTGCGCAGCGCGTCTCCCAATGCGATGCTGCAAGTCGCCTGCATCGGTGTTGGCGGGATGGGTGGTCACACGATGAATGCCGTGGCCTCGCATCCAAACGTCAAGATCACGGCAATCTGCGATGTCGACTCGAATTTCTTGGACCAGGCTGCCAAGAAATATCCGGACGCATCGAGGCATAAAGATTGGCGTGAGCTGTTGGCCGATCATGCCGATCAGTTCGATGCTGTGACCATCGGCACCCCCGATCACATGCACGCCGCACCCGCGGTGACCGCGATTCGGGCCAACAAGCATTTGTACCTGCAAAAACCGATGGCGACCACCTTGCACGAATGCCGCGTGATCACGCGCGAAGCAGCCAGCGCGGGTGTGATCACCCAGTTGGGTAACCAAGGGCGTTCGAGTATTGAAAGTCGGATGGCCGTCGAGCTGATTCGCAGCGGCGCGGTCGGCAAGATCAAGGAGGTGATTTTGTGGGAGAACAAGAAACTCAGCTGGTGGCCGAAGAACACCGACATCAGCGGCCGCGGTGACCCGGTGCCGGCGAATTTGGACTGGGACCGTTGGCTGGGAGTGCAACAGCCACGTCCGTACTTCAACCACACCTACCACCCACAGACCTGGCGCGCGTGGTACGGTTTCGGCGTCGGCGAAATGGGCGACATGGGTTGCCACCATTTCGACATTAGTTTTGATGCCTTGAAATTGGCCGCGCCGCTTCGCGTTCGCCAACTTACGCCTGGCAGCCAAGGCCCGCTGTGGGGCAAACAACGCAAAGTGGAACTCGTCTTCCCAGGCACCGACGTGACGGCGGATGAGACCGTGAAGTTGACCTGGCACGATGGGGAGACGCGCCCGGATGCAAGTCAAATCAGGTTGCCCCAGGGCATTGACGTTTTGCCGGAATCGGGAACGTTCTGGATTGGAGAAACAGGATCGATTTTCAAAGACTATCGTCGCGGAAACCCAATCGTGTTGCCCGAAGAAGCATTTCCGGCCCATAAGTATCCCACGGATCTTGCTCAGCAGAATCACTATCACGATTGGGTTGACGGAGTGATCGAAGGCCGCAAATCGTGCGATGACTTTAGCCACGGAGGTCCGCTAACCGAGTCCGTGTTGGTCGGCGCGATGGCCGATCGCGTCGCTGGTGATTGGCTAAACTGGGATCACGAACATCAGGTCTTTGTGGGCAATCAAGAAGCCACATCACTGGTGCGGCGGACGTACCGTGACGGATGGAAAGTCGAAGGACTCGGCTAAGCTGGCTGTTTTGCAAATCCACGTTGAATTGAGGCAATCATGAGACTGATGACCGCTGTTACGCTGATGCTTGCGTCCCCTTGTTTGCCAGCGATCACGAGCGGCGAAGATCGCCCGAACGTGATCCTGTTCTTGACCGACGATCAAGGCTGGGGCGACCTGGGATGTTATGGCCACCAGCGAATCAAGAGTCCGAACCTGGATCGCTTTGCGACCGAAGGTCTGCGGCTGACGCAGTGCTATTCGGCTTGCAGCGTTTGCTCGCCATCCCGTTCGGCGATCCTGACCGGGCGGACACCTTACCGCAACGGCGTCTGGCGTTGGATTCCGGCAGGGAGTCCGTATCATTTGCGGACCAGCGAGATCACGATCGCCGAGATCTTGAAACAGCGCGGCTACGACACTTGCCATGCCGGCAAATGGCATCTCAACGGCTTGTTCAATAGTGACCAACAGCCGCAGCCCAATGATCACGGATACGATCATTGGCTGGCAACTCAGAACAATGCGGCGCCGAACCATATCAACCCGGTGAACTTTGTCCGCAACGGAAAGCCGGCTGGACCGCTGCAGGGGCCGAGTTCGATGTTGTGTGTCCAGGAGGCGAGTCGTTGGCTGGAGTCGCGCAAAGATTCCGGCAGCCCGTTCTTCTTGACGCTCTGGACGCATGAACCTCACTTGCCGATTGAATCAGCCGCCGAGTACATGGAACCTTACGCGGACATCCGTGACGAAGGCATTCGCCAACATCACGGCAACATCACGCAGCTGGATGCGGCATTCGGCACGCTGATGCAAACGGTCGATGCCCTGGGTTATCGCGACAATACCATTGTTTTCTTTACCTCGGATAATGGACCCGAAGGGAATGGAAAGAAAGGCCGCACGCGCGGCTCCACGGGCGGACTTCGCGGACGCAAACGGCACTCGCACGAAGGAGGCATTCGGGTTCCGGGCATCATCCGTTGGCCTGGTCATGTCCAAGCCGGTAGCGAGAGCGACACGCCGGTCATCGGATCGGACATCTTCACGACGATCTGCGACATCGTCGGTGCTCCGCTGCCGGCTGACCGCACGATCGATGGTGCCAGCCTGTTGCCCCTCTTTGCTGGACAGACCATCGATCGCCAGCAGCCCCTTTACTGGCGGAATCATTTGGCCTCGGAAGATACGCGGGTTGTGTTGCGAGTGGGCGATTGGAAGATCATCGGCTCGGATGACTTGTCGAAATTCCAGCTATACAACATCCGCGACGACTGGCAGGAGAAAAATGACCTGGTGGCCACGCATCCACAGCAGTTGGCCGAAATGCGTAAGCAATTGATTGCTCACGACGCGGCCGTGTTGAACGAGGGGCCGGACTGGTGGAAGGACGAAAACCCCGCCCCATGACTAAATCAAAGCAGAACTGATGGTTACCAAGGCGCAAGTCCGCGGCGACCACGCACTGGTTGGACGTGAGTCGTGAAAATAAGTTGTGAGTGAGAATACACATGCCGATAAGGCCCTTGATGGTGGTAACTGGTACTCCTGGCAATTAGTATCGCGGTCAGTATCATGATATTTTCCGGAGGCGAGCGATGAGTGAAAGTGCAGAGTCCTCTCAAATTGCTGAAATCGGTTTAGTCGAAAATGCGTTGCCTGGTCCGCTTTTCGACAGACTTGTGGATGCGGTTCGTGCGCTTGGTAGTGAGCGCATGAAGAACAATGGCAGCTATACCACTACTTTTTGGTTTCCTCGCGGTGTGGAACCTACGAATGTCGCTGAGGAAGCCATTATCGAATTAATGCCGCAGGTTGGCCCGGGCCCGGAGTGCATAGGAACGGAATGGTGGCTAGGGCGACTGGGCTATGGAAAAGAATTGCGATTTCATTTTGACCGGGATCTGGCTTTGAAAAGAAAGACCGGTCAGTCAATACATCCACTGTTCTCTAGCGTCCTGTATCTAAACGACTTCCCGTTTAGCCCCACCGTGATCGTCGATCAGGTACTGGCTCCGGACGGCAAGACAAAGATCCCTGAGGAGCCAGAATTCGGCAAGTCGATTGAGGCCGTTGCAAATCATTATGTGGTCTTCCCGGGCAATCTTCGTCATGGCGTCGTACCCGATCCAGAAACATTGAAACGAGATCGCAAGCATGAACAGCGACGTAAGTCTGACGAGTTGCGTTTGACCTTGTTAGTCAACTACTGGCATCGACGCCCGCTGGCTCCCATCTGCTGCGACTATGACGGCACGATCTACGCGTCCTTGCGAGACGGAGGACCCGGGCAGAGGGACCAGAGAAAACTTAAATAGTGCCTGGCCGATCTGAGAACTCAAAGCAACAACCCATGATTAAGGCAGAATTTACAGGATTGATTTGCCACCAGCTCGCTCGTCAACCGCGCTGAGGCGTCTGTTTGGTCATGCGATATCGCCAGCTTGGTAACAGTGAACTTCAGGTTTCGGAAATCGCACTCGGATCTTGGCTCACGTATGGTGTCACGGTGGATCGCCGGCGAACGAGCGCCTGCCTCAAGCGGGCGTTTGAGCTGGGGATTAACTTTGTGGACACGGCGAACATGTATGGTCTGGGTGCCACTGAATCGCTACTAGGCGAACTATTGGCGAAATATCGGCGTGACGACTACCTGTTGGCAACGAAAGTCTATTTTCCGATGTCTGATACCGACCGCGGGCTCTCCCGCGCTCAGATACTAAAACAGATTGATGCGTCGCTCCAACGTTTGCGCACTGACTATGTCGATTTGTATCAATGTCACCGCTACGACCACGACACTCCGTTGCAGGAAACGATGGAGGCGATGAGCGAAGTCGTGGCTGCCGGTAAGGCGCGATACATCGGTTTTAGCCAGTGGTCACCCAGGCGGATCAAAGCGGCCGATCAACTGGAAAATGTGACGCGATTTATCTGCAGCCAGCCACAATACTCGATGCTGTATCGCAAGCCCGAACGCGAAGTCTTTCCGCTTTGCAAAACCCTCGGAATCAGCCAGATCGTCTGGTCTCCCTTGGCTCAGGGGGTGCTGACGGGAAAGTACAAGCCACGCCGACCGCCACCGGTTGACTCACGGGCCGCCGGCCGCAGGATTCGACGCTACACCCGGGATCACGTGCTGGAGGCGGTTCAGCGGCTGCGTCCGATTGCCCAGCGGCTGTCGTTGTCGATGTCTCAGTTGGCATTAGCCTGGGTCCTCAGGCAGGAAATCGTCGCTTCGGCAATCATCGGTGCCACCCACCTCGAACAGATTGAGCAGAACGTGGGTGCCGTTGGTGTCGAGCTCGATCAGGCAACCTGCCGGGAAATCGATGACGTGCTTGATGAAGTGGTCCGTCGTTGAAAGTAAAGTGTTGATCGTCGGTGCTGGAATGTTTGATCGGACCATTGGCGATAGCAGGGACAATCCGAAGTCACTCGTGCTGAAGCTCGGCCTTCTACAATGACCATCCAAGACACCAATACAAATACGAATATGAATAGCGGTTCCGCTGGCGCGTGGTCGCTGAGCGAGTGGGACCAGTTTCTGGAGGCAACGCGGCCGGATATCGGCCACAAGCAAACGTCATGGTGGGCGGAATTTCAGCGGCAACGGGGATGGGATAGTTTCAGCGTTGTCGCCAGGGAAGCGGAAGCGATTTGTGGCGGTGCGACTGTTCTGATCAGGTCATTCGCGCCTGGAAAATGTTATTACTACATTCCCCACGGTCCTGTGCTTCCCCAGCATGAGAGCGATGCCGCACAACTGTTTGACGAATTGGTCGCGTACATCGATGAGCACCGCAAGCAATCGTCGCTGGTCGTCAGTCATTTGAGACTCGAGCCGCGATGGCTGCAGCGCCCGCGATTCGTCCAGGCCTTTCGCGAGTCAGTGAATTGGCACGAACCGAGAATCACCGTCTGTGTTGATTTGACTTTGTCGGAAGACGACATCCTGAGTCAGATGAAGAAAAAAGGAAGATACAACATCCGCGTTGCCGCCCGGCATGATGTCTCGATCGTTGAGGATAATTCGGCCCAGGGCCTGGCCGATTTTATCAGCCTCTACAAGGCGACCGTTGATCGACAGGCTATTAATCGTCACTCGACGTCCTACTTTTACAAACTGGCGTCAACTTTGTTTCCGCTCGACCGCGGGTCAATTTATTTCGCTGAATACCAGGGGCGGCGCCTTGCTACCGCGTGGATGATCTATTCCGGTGAAACGGTGACCTACAAATATGGTGGTTCGCTGGATTCAAATCGCAATGTGATGGCACCCTACCTGCTGCATTTCGAGATCATCCGGAAGGCAAAGGCTAACGGATTCAAGTGGTATGATTTTTACGGCGTGTCACCGCTCAGCGAGCCCAAGCATAAGTGGGCAAACTTCAGTGCCTTCAAGAGAAAGTTTGGCGGACGCGAATTTAGATTCGTTCCGGCATTGGATCTGGTCTACCACCGGGATGCATATCGGGAGTTTGAGCTCCAAATGTTGTCCTGAGCTTTCCGGATGATCTGCGGTTGCTAGCGATCTGATCTCGCTCTGGTGACTTGGGGGTTGTGGTGAGAATATGCGATGACGGCTTAGCTAGTAGCGGTCAAATACATCACTTGGCATGTGGATTTGCGGCTGCCCGGATCGACAAATATGAGAGGTACGATCCGATTGCGACGTTGATTTGCTAGCTACCCGATGAACCGCAAAAAACTCATTCCCATGCTTTTGCTACTGCTAGCGGTCATTGGGGGTTGCCGCTGGCGCGATCGCCGCGACCAACATTATTTGGACATTTCGTACCGCGGAAATCAGCAACAGCAACAACGGACGATCCGCACGACGCCTGTTCCTGCGCCGCCCCAGCAAGTCGATCCCGCACCTGAAATTCTAAACGCCGACGGATCCCCGATAGAGAAACCGATCGCACTTAACGAAGCCATTGAAATCGCGCTATCGGATCCCAGCATCACACGCGTCACGCGCGGCAGCGTTGTGACGGCTAGTGCCGGAACTTTCTATGACGTGGAAATATCAGAGGAACGGTTGCGGGCCGCGCTGGCGGCTTTCGATGCGCGCATTGAGTCGGAGCTGTACACCAATCAGTTTCAAAATCCTCCCGATTCTTTTTTCGGGCCTGGCTTGGCTCAACCGGAAAATCGAGATGAGGCATCGATCACCGCCGGATTGTTCAAGCCGCTGAGCCGCGGGGGAGCGCTCTCGGCAGCCTACAATCCCAGGCCCGGCTATTTTTTTGAGCCTGGCGCGACAGCCAGCGGATTCAATCCCAGATATATCAGCGAGCTGGAGGTTGCATACAGCCAACCGATACTTCGCAACGCGGGCCTCCAAGTCAACATTGCGCCGATTCAGGTTGCTCAGTTGAATGTCGAGCAGAGTGCATGGGATTTCAAACGATCACTGATTGCCACTGTTCGCAGCGTGGCGGAGGCCTATTGGGATTTGTACGCAGCTCGGGTCGCCGCGGACGCTTACAAAGACGTGATTCCGGTGCTGAAAGAGATCGTTCGAATTCAAGAGGAGTCCTTCAAGGCGAACTTAGTGATCGCCGCCGATGTAGCCCAGGCGCGAGCGCAGCTTTACGCGTATGAACAAGATTATCTGCGTCTGCAATCGGAGGTGATCACGCAAGAGCTTCGCCTCAGGAATCTGCTTAACCTGTCGCCGAGCGGTGGCGGGGGCAAGATGTTCCCCGTCACCAATCCCACGACCGTCAAAGTTCAAACCACACCGAACGAATCCTACTTGGTGGCGCTCGACAACCGGCCGGAAGTCGTACTGCAGCGGTTGAATGTCAGCATTCGCCGACTGGAAGTCTTGGTCGCCGACAACCAGCGGAAGCCGGACCTCGATTTTAAGGCGCTTTATCGGCTTAACGGACTCGGAGAAGATCTCGGCGATGCGCTCGATCAGATGATCGCTGCCGATTTTACGGACATTGAACTCGGCCTGAACCTGGCGATGCCGATTGGATTGCGTCAAAGAAAGGCTGAGGCTCAGGCAGCCCGCTTTCGACTCGCTCGCGATCGTCGGTTGTTGGAACAGGAAATGTTTTCCGTGTCCCATGAAATCGCCGAAGCCTCGCAGCGAATCGAGTACGCTTATCGTGAGTATGATAAAGCGAAGTTGTGGCTGAAATCCGCAACCGAGTGGGAGAGCGGCGCAAGATTGCGGTATCTGAATCCGGCACCCGATTCCAGCGACAGCAACTGGATACTCCAGTATGTGAACGACTACTATCGGGCGATTCGTTTCCGCACTGATGCGGCAATCGAAGTCGCTGCGGCGGTCAACCGCTATAACTTGGAACTTGTCCGTTATGAGGAGATCAAAGGAACGCTGTTGGCATTCTTTGCGGTCGAGTATGTCGGTGATCCATGCCGGCAAGCAGCCAAGTTGCGGAAACCAGGAATGCATCGTCCACCCGTACTGGTAACAACGGGGCAAGATCCAGTGCGAGCCTGGGAATCGGATCACAGTAGCTCGGAACCGCCCGCTGCAGAGAAGATCGACAGTCAAGAAGCAACTTCAGCAAAGGATCAGCCGTTGCTGACGCCGTTGCCGATTCGCCTGCCGCGAATTTAGAGCATTTCCATCAATGGCGCAGGTCGGGAAAAGGCCTCACATATGTCTTTGTTTCACCACGAAAACTCTGTTCGGAGCAATCGGAGCCCGGAGTGAAACATCAGCACGCCCAGCGGCTGTCGGTCCGAGCGAATGCGTGCGAAACCGGTCATCCCCGTTTTCAGCAAACCATCAGAATTGTCAACGCTGCAGTAAACGGTCACAGTCCGAGGGGAGCCAAGCGCAGCGGACTGAGCGGCGGGTGCGATTCGATCGACGGTCGCTGTCAGTGTCTTCAGTGCAAGTGATCTCGGTTTCAAGGTAATCGGTTGCCCTTTGACGAGCACCCGGGCATCTTTTTCAGAGACCGAGATCTCCGCTTCCAAATTTTGCAGATCTTCGATCACACAGAGTGGTGCACCTCGTTCGACATACAGGCCAATCTGTTCTACAAAATGCGGAGTGATGATCGTGCCGCCGACAGGACAGACAACGGTTTGTTTTTCTTCCTGGCGAAGGAAGTGATTCAACTCTTCCTGCAAACGTCGCAACCGCGCCTGCTCGGCGTCGATGTCTTCCGTTCGAGACCCTGCTTCCAGCAACGTCAGCGCGGCCTTGGCGTCGGCAAGATCCTTTTCTCGCTGCGCGAGTTCGCGATCGTAACTGATCAGGCCTTCCGCTTCTCTTGCCTGTTTGTCAGCTTCTGCCTGATGGGCGCTGAGTAGCGCATCTTGGTGTTTCTTTTTGTAACTCAATAACTGTTGGCCTGCCAAACCGCCGCGATCATGTAACGTCTGCATTTGCTCCAGAATCACACCCTGATACTCGACTAGCGCGTTGGCCTTGTCGATCGACAGCTGCAGTGAAGCCATTTCTTGAGCGAAACTTTGCCGCGCCTTTTCCAGATCGCTGTTGGCCAGATCTCTCCATCTCGTTGCCCTCTCGATTCGCTCTTTCTGGTCTTCCATTTCCTCTAGCCGCGGTCCGCATTTCAAGCGCCGCAGAATGGCTTCGGATTCAGCAATCTCAGCCCGCTTTCGCGCGATGTTGCTGGATAACTCGGGGACTTCGATTGTCGCCAACAGAGAATCGGCCGTCACCAGATCGCCCTCGTCAACTTGGATCTCGCGAAGAAAACCGGCGATCGGTGCTCGTACCTCGCGGTGCACCACTGGGCGGACGTGAAATTCGCCTCCCGCTCGATCGTGGATCGGGATCGCCAGCAAACCCGCAATCAGGGCTAACCAAATCAAAACTCTTAGCTTACGCGCGCGGAACATGTTTCTAAAATCCTCTCCAAGACTACCCTTGAAATAGCGCCTCGTTAAAACCGAAAAAAAACCGAGAGCGGCGATGATTCCACCGATCCCGACTAGAGAGCGGAGATACAACGATGCTTGAAAACTCATCAGACTCAGGAACCCCACCGTAAAGATCCAGTTGGCCGTCCCATAGACGATCAGCGTGCCGTGCTCCTTTTCGGCCCGCGGCTTTGCCGCACCCCACAATAGCCAGCGCAGATGTCCCAAATAGTAATCGCGTGCCCGGCGCCTGAGGTTGTGCGTGTGCAACAAATCGCACAGGGCATAGTAGCCGTCCAGCCGCATCAGCGGATTAAGATTAAACGCAACTCTCAAACCGCAGGTCGAAACGATCACCCAGGCGACGAAGTTGACGACCGTGTCCAGCGCCGAAATTCGCCAAACGAACACCGCGACGATCCATACCAAAAAATCAATGTAGGTGCCCGCCAGACTGATCAGCAGCCTTTTCCAGCGACTGGGCAGTAACCACGCATCGGAAACGTTGCAGTAGAAACAGGGCGTGAAGAAAATCGATAACGCCCCCATTTCATGGACATCGCCACCATAGCGTTTGCAAGCCAGCCCGTGACCAAACTCATGGAACACGGTAATGATGATCGTGGTCAGCCAGGCCATGATCAGAGCCTGCCAGCCGAAATTGGCGGTGAACTGCTGTACCAGTTGACCACGTTCGACCCACACGATTCCCAAGGCAAACGCTCCGACCACGGTTGCCGCCACAGCCAAAGCGGGACTGAACAAAAACCGTGTTTTCGGTTCCAGCCAATTCAGGGTTGTATCGGGATCAAACAACTTGACCCGAAAAAACAGCGGACTCTGCTTTCTGGCTTGCGTGACGCAGCGGTGTGCTAGTTCTGCAATGCTGCGCGGCGGCGACTGCAAAGCGGAGTCTGCCGCGGTTTGGCGCTTGGATCTCTTCAGCAATCCTTCTTTCTTGGCCAGCGCGACGAATTCGGTTACTTCCTCCTCCGTGATGGGCTCGTCGAACTGTTGTTCGAATCGCCTGGCGATTTGCCGGACCGTCCTATTGCCATCGAGCAAAGACAACAAGAATGCTTCCTGCCTGCCCATCCGCAAGTAGCGATGCTTGCGTGGATTCTTGACGACACTGAAACCATCGGCGCCAGGCTCCGATACGCGGATGTCCTTGTTGACCCTGGGCGGTATGACAGTGGCGACTGACGTTGAAGAAGACATAAGAACCGATAGGACGCAGGATCAATTGGCGCTGCGAACATGGCAGCGAAGGCGATCAATCAGAGACCGGCACCTCCGCGGGAATGATATGCTCGGGCTTCGATCCTTGGGGACCCTTGGTTAGAACCGCAACACTCTCCTCCTCGGTCAGTACGTAGACATAAAACGGCAAGCCGTCCTGTCGGCAGCGTGTCGCGCGATGATGCCCGTCGATCAGTCGATGACCGTGAGCATAGGTGCCGTCATCATCGCGAAAAAATAGATGGCCTACGATGCCGGGAAAGCTGGGGTCGACGTGAGCCAAGTGCCCCTCGTTGATCTGACAGCGGTCGATGGAGTGATCAACGTCTTCTGGGTCCAGTTCCACGAATTCGCGACCGTCCGCGACGATCTGCCTGGCCAGATCGATGTCAAATACGTAGTTCTTCTTGTAGCAGTAAAATGCCTCTCCGTTGCGTGTGCAACGAGAACAATCATCCGGATTTCGTTTCTTCTTTCGCCGTTTCTTTTGCTTGCTGCCCATTGTTGATCGACCTGCAAAGATTGTGGCCGGACCACCAAGATATGCTGGTTTTTAATTGAAAGTGGGTGAGAGAATCATGAACGACTCCACCACCCACCTTCTATGATAATCACTGTTTTTTGACGCAGCCCACTTTTCGCGTAGTGGGCGGTTAAAAACAGCTACTTGCTACCGGACTTCGATCCGCTCTTGCTACCGGACTTCGATCCGCTCTTGCTGCCAGACTTCGATCCGCTCTTGCTGCCAGACTTCGATCCGCTCTTGCTGCCGGACTTCGATCCGCTCTTGCTGCCGGACTTCGATCCGCTCTTGCTACCGGACTTCGATCCGCTCTTGCTGCCAGACTTCGATCCGCTCTTGCTGCCGGAACCCGATCCGCTCTTGCTGCCGGACTTCGATCCGCTACCGCCGCTGCCAGATTTCGATCCGCTGCCGCCGCTGCCGGATTTTGATCCGCTGCCGCCGGATCCGCTTTTGCCGCCAGATTCTGAGGCGCCGGCCAGCTTGCTCGGAGCAATTCGATCCTCCAGTCTTTCCAGCTTGAATTTCTTCATTTGTACTTTCCTTACCTTAAGTTCACGATCGCGAGTCACAGATGCCCGCGAAAAGACGCAAGTTAACCACTTGGGTAGATTGGGTCAACTAAATAAGAAGAATTGATTAAATACTTTAGATCAGCACGGTTTTCCGGAGGGCTTGCGGTCTTTGCTTGCTTTTGCGTCCGATGGGTGATTTGAAATTTATGGGGCGTTTGGGTCGTTTTCTGGATTCGTTCTCGTTTCCCGGTCGAGTTGCCCGGAGCCGGATAGCGATTAAAGATCGGTTAACAAAGGTGAGTTTGCCCGTCAGCCTGGCGATTCGGGTCGCGACTCAGTTCGCTGTGAGTTGACTATGATGACGCGCTTAAAAAGTTCTTCACCGCCGGAAAATCCTATGCGTTACGCGATCGTCTGCCTCGCCACTGTTGCTTTGTTGACCACGTTTTGCCCCGCCGCCGGTGCTGATGATTGGCCGCAGTGGATGGGGCCGCAGCGCGATAATGTGTGGCGCGAGTCGGGTCTGATCGAAACATTTCCCAACGGAGGCCCAAAAATCCTGTGGCGCACGCCGGTCGCCGGGGGCTATGCCGGACCGGCCGTCGCGGGCGGTCGAGTCTTTGTCACCGATTACGTGACCAGCGAAGATGTCAAGGTCGAGAACTTCCAGCGCAAGCAGTACACGGGAACCGAGCGGGTGCTTTGCCTCGAAGAAGCGACGGGAAAAGAACTTTGGAAGCATCAGTATCCGGTTACCTACGGCATTTCCTATCCCGCCGGGCCCCGCTGCACACCGAACGTAAGCGACGGAAACGTCTACACGCTCGGTGCCGAAGGAAACTTGTTCTGTTTTGATGCCGCCAGTGGCCAGATCAAGTGGTCCAGAGATCTGACATCGGAGTACAACACCAAGACCGCGCTGTGGGGATACGCCGGACATCCGCTAATCGACGGTGATCGATTGATCTGCGTGGTCGGTGGTCAGGGAAGTCACGTGGTTGCCTTTGATAAACGGACCGGAACCGAACTCTGGCGGTCGTTGACTTCAAGTGAACAGGGATACTCACCCCCGACGATGATCGAGGCCGCGGGCGTTCGTCAGCTGATCCTGTTCCATCCCGACGGCGTCACGTCGGTCGATCCCGAATCGGGACGCCAGTACTGGACTGTGGATTACCAAGCCACCAATGGTTCGGTGATCATGTCACCGTTGCAGTCCGGGAATCTGCTGTATGCCGCCGGCTATTCGAACAAAAACATTCTGATCGAGCTTTCAGCGGATCAGCCGTCAGCAGCGGTGCTCTGGCGGGACGAAGCCAAAACGGCGATCTCGCCCGTCAACGTTCAGCCGTTTCTGCAAGGAGATTTCCTGTACGGCTTTGACCAAAGTGGCGTGCTGTACGGCGTTGAATTGAAAACAGGAAAGAGAGTGTGGGAGTCGACCGAACCGCTCAGCTCGAAGCGCCCCTTGAGCACGGGAACCGCGTTTATCGTCAAGCAGGGCGAACGGTTTTGGATGTTCAACGAAATGGGTGTGTTAATCATTGCGGAAATGACCCCCCGCGGATATCACGAGATCGATCGAGCCAAAGTGATCGAGCCGAGCAACGTCGCTTTCGGCCGTCGAGTCGTCTGGTCAGCCCCCGCCTGGGCGAATCAAAAAGTGTACATCCGCAACGATCATGAATGCATCTGTGTCGATTTGGCGGCCCGGTAGTCGAGATCCTAGTCGAGATCTGCGGCTTCAAACGCTTCGGGAACAGAGTTGTTGGCGACCTCTTTTCCCGCACTGCAGCGATTACGGAAATCGTCTCGACCTCACCGAAAGTGTGTAGGCCAGCAATTGACCCCAGGCACCCGGCCCCAATTCGCCCGTTCTGGCTCGATACGCCTCGGCCGCATAGCGCTGCAAGACGGCGAGTGCCTGGTCGGTTTCGCAGCCAGTCAATTCTTCCGAGACATGCGGCGGTAGCGACTTGACCAGCACGAGCGCCTCGACAGCCGAGTCCGTGTTGAAAACGCCCTTGCGAAAATCTGGATTTCGAGCGGCCAGCGCCAATCGCAAGCATTCGACAAGCGGCGGCAAGTCGGAATCATCCGCCGGCATCACGGCCGCCACCGCTGCCAGAGAGCGGATCATGATGTAGTGATACGGCGGACGGGCATTGTGGGGATCGGCCCAGCGGCCACGCCGCGGCCCGCTGGTCAATTGTCCCGGCAGGACGCCCAACAGCGCTTTCTTTTTGGCGGCAGAGAGAAATTTGTCATCGCCGGTGATGCGAAATACCTCGGCGAGCAGAAAAACGCTGAAGCTGTTGTAATTCCAGTTGGTCACGACCCGGCGACTGATCGCCCAATCAGCCGCCTTGACCGCTGCCCGCTTGTACCGCTTGTCGCCAGTGGCCTGATGCAATCGAACCAGAGCGACGCCCGCCAGACCGTTGTCGAACTGTAAACCTCCGTCGTCGAAATCTTCCACGGTCCAACCATTCTTGACGATTTGATCGAGCGTCCCGTTTCGCTCAGCGCGTCGATAGAATGCCTCGGCCACTTCAAAGGGTCGGCCCCGGCCATTGCGCACCGCTGGAAACGGCAATACGCCCGTTTCAGCTTGCTGCTGTGCCCAGATCAAAAAGTCGCCTGCTTGATTGGCGATCGATAACAGCTTGTCGGCGTTGGCTTCGCTGACTTCTCGTGCGGCCAAAGCGCCTTCGATCACCGTGGCCACCTCGCGCAGCGCATGATTGGTCGCTGCGGGATCGAGACCAATTCGCCACCATTTCCGTCTCTCGATGTCAGCAATGTAGCGATCAAACGCGGTCGGCAGCTCGCCGGCTCTCAGTGGGCGGGCAAATTCGGCAACGGCACGGTACTCGTCTGCTGTTTCCGGCAAGCCAGCTTGATCGCCCATCACTTCGATCGCCTGACGGACGTGCCGTCGAACCGCGGCCCCGTCCTCAGTCTTCATCGCATCGGACAGCCTGGCGACGATCCCCTTAAGTTTCTCTTGCTCGGGACGATCCAAGTTAGCCACATCTTGAGCGCCAACCGACAGGCAACAAGCGACGCTTAAAAGTGTCAGTGATCGTAGCAGCATCGGTCAACTCTTCAGGCCATCAGATACAGAAACGAATCTTCAGCTCGCTTCCTGGTGGCGTCGTTCTCGGCATCAGGCAACGATCGCCACAATCGAATGTGTTGGTGATGAGCTGGCAAGGCTTGCTTCGCCACGTCCGTGTACCCTTCCGCAGAGGCCTCGATAGAGATACTCGAAATCAACCATCGGAAGCGGTCCGCCCAAAATTTAGGTTCGCTGCATCGGTACGCCGCGCAGTGTATCCGAATGTGGAGCTGAAGGCATCGAAAAACTTTCTGATCGCCGGCGCCAACCGCCTCTTCAACGGTCAGCAACGGCCGTGACCAGAATGCGAACCAATTTTGATTTCGTTTCGCGGTGACGGATGCCGAGATGATTTGGAACGACCGGATCGAAAATCGCGGCGAGTGACGGCGGTAAACTCCCCGGGTTAGCGATCGTCGGTTTCAATCCGTCCCAACAATCGCAAAATGCCGTCAAGGATCGTCAAGGGATGAGGGGGACAACCGGGGATGTACATGTCAACCGGCAGGATGGTGTCACAGCCGTTGTTCTGCTCGCCGTGACCGATGAAGGGGCCACCGCTGATGGCACACGCACCGACCGCGATCACAAACTTGGGGGCAGGCGTCGCCGCATAGGTCTTGTTCAAAGCCAGTTTCATGTTTTGCGTCACCGGGCCGGTCACGACTAATCCGTCCGCGTGCCGCGGTGACGCAACGATTTGGACTCCGAAGCGTCCCAAATCAAACACGACGGTTCCCAGCACATTGATATCGGCTTCGCAAGCATTGCATCCGCCGGCGCTGACCTGCCGCAGTTGCAAGGAGCGGCCGAAAATCCTGCGGCTCTCCTCGTCAATCGACCGAGCCAGTTCAAACGCTTTGCCGTCGGTTACCAGGCCTTGGCGAGTACTCGTGGCGAGACGGAAGTCTTGCGTGTACTCAATGGCCCCTTCCGGACAGGCGTCCATGCAATCGGTGCAGAACAGGCAGCGTCCGAGATCGATCTTCAGCTGGCCGTTGATACTGATCGCGTCGGTCGGGCAAGCTTCCACACACCGCGCGCAACCCTCCGGACATTTCGAAGAATCGATCACCGGTAAACCACGATAACGCTCCGGCAACTTCGGCATCTCGCCGGCCGGAAACGGAATCGTGCGATAGCCTTGCTTGATCCGTTCGCTGATGAAATTGAGCATGATGCTTCTTGACGGTTTACAGGTCGTGCCCGCAGTAACTGAGATTAAAACTCTTGTTACACAGCGGAAAATCTGAAATTTGTTGATCGCGCAGCGACATCGCCAAGCCGATCCAGTTATGAAAGCTGGGATCGATCAGTTTGTAGTGTGCGAACTTGCCTTCGCCATCGGTCAAAGCGACGTGGCAAATTTCACCTCGCCATCCTTCGACGAGCGAGACCACGATGGCGTCGGCCTGCAGCGATCCGAGTTCACGCCGTGTCCCGCCGCCGGGGAGTTCCGGCAACTGCTCCATCAAGTAGTTGCAGGAGCGCTGCACTTCCAAGTGTCGGACGAACGCGCGCGCAAATGCATCTCCGGTGTGCCAGGTGGAAACGGGAATCTGGGCGAATCGATAGTAGCCTGACGGAGCATCGCGCCGCACGTCACGATCATTACCCGATGCCCTGCCGGCCATCCCGATCACGCCCAGCGCCTTGGTGGTCTCGCGGGATACGACCCCGGTGTCTTCGAATCGAGCCATCACCGACGGTGAGGACCACAGCAGCTTTGCCGCGCCGGTTACATCGCGATGCGCCGCGGCGAGACGCGGTTGCAGCTGAGTGATCATCACGTCGTCCAAATCAAACGCAACGCCGCCGGGCCGTAGCAGTCCGCGGCCAAAGCGGTTGCCGCAGATCAGACCAGTTGCATTCAAGAAATCGCCGCGAATCCGTCCGCAGAACGAGAGCGTGGGCAGGTAGCCGACATCGCCCGCCAGCGCGCCAAGATCCCCCGTATGATTGGCCAATCGTTCCAGTTCCAAAGCGACCGCGCGAATCGCTTGTGCCCGCAACGGCGCTTCGACTCCGGCCAGCGCCTCGACCGTTTGGCAGTAGGCCGTCGCGTGCCCGATTGACGTGTCCCCGGCAACTGTTTCCATGTAATGCAGCGTCCGCTTGTTCGGTCCGCCGATCAACTTCCGCTCGATCCCGCGATGCTGATAACCGAGTTCGATCTCCAAAGTGAACACATGCTCGCCGTGGCATTGGAATCGAAAGTGTCCCGGTTCGATCACCCCTGCGTGCACCGGTCCAACGGCTACCTCGTGGATCTCATCACCACGGACTTTAAAATAATCGGTTCCTTGCGGCTGGACGCAGGGCAAGATCTTGTCCCCCACCGCGCGTCCCCAGGCATCGTGGCCGTCGCGATAAGAGCGGTGAAACCGAATCGGCTTGAGCCACGGATGACCTTCCGGGACGACTCCCCACTGCTCGGCCAATTCTCTCTCGAACCAGTGAGCCTGAGTGACAGTCGTTGTCAAGGCGGGATAACGCGAGCCGACGTCGGTCGCGCAGATTGTGATTTCGCCGGATGCTCCGTCACTGACGACGCAGTAAACCCGAATGTTTTCCGGACCGCGGGGCACACCGAACAGCGCCGAGAGTTCGCAGCTAGGGCGTGACATCTGCTCTAGGAGTGTCGCTCGCAAGACTTCCAGCGGCACAATCGGCACCTCTGCCAAAGCCACGGGATTGCCGTTAAGTGTCCGAACGTACGCAGCCAAAACCGTCATGCTTGCTGGGTCTCTTTGTCTTCGGCGAACGCTGCTTCGGCGGCGCGGACCGCCGAAATCAGTCGCGTTTGATCGGGACGTGAATTCAGCAAGGTGCGGAAGTCGGCCGACTGTAAGACTGCGGCCAGTCGCGCCAGTAGTTGCAAGTGTTCGTGCACGGTCGGGCAGATCATCAAGAACAGCGTGTCAACCGGCCGACCATCGGTAGCGTTGAAGTCCAAAGGATGCTCCAGATAACAGGCCCGGACGACAGAAACATTGCCAGGCAGAACGACCGGGTACCGCGGATGTGGAATCGCAATTCCGTGACCGATGGCGGTACCCCCCGATTTCTCGCGGGCCATCAGTAAATCCAGCAACGACTCGCGGTCCAACGAGACGGGAACAGGCAGGCCATCGATCGCTTCCCGAAAAACCTCGTACCTGTCGTTGCCGCCGACTCGCAGCGAAACTCCACCGCGATCGAGCGAGTCGGCCAGACTGATTTTATCAATGCAGTCGCCGTTGATCTCTTGGAAGATCAGCGGCGAGAACGCTTTGTCGTTCGTGGTGGCCCATTCCAGCAGTTCAGCGCGGTCGAATCGATACTGAGAGTTGACCTCATGCGCGGGTAAGTTCAACTGTTTGACCCAACTGGTGACCATGCTCTCGGTCACGGAGAATAGCTTGGCGACTTGTGGTACGGTCAGTTGCATGGTTTCCTCCCGGCGTCATCGTAGTCGCCATGATCATATCCGATTACGATTCCGCAAGCTTCGTCGGGCGCTTCCGCAAGGATTACATTTCTGAAAGGAAAGTCCCGGCCGCTCTGGAAAACTGCGATGATTTGCTGCCTGGGCAGTGTCTCGCAAATCGGACAGCGAAGAAGAGGTGCCTGACCCGGGTCAGACCGCTTTTCCGACACGAATCGAAGAACGCGAGAGTGGCTGGTGCTACTTTGCGGTATAACCTGGAGCTGCTTGACTTCGTTGCGAGAACAAGCCTGCCGCCAAACTTGAAGAACGTCCAACATGCCTATGAATCTTCTGCTTGTGGAAGACGACGCACTGCTTGGTAAATCCGTTCAGCGCGGATTATTTGACGGCGGTCATCGATGCGACTGGGTAAGCGAGGGAGAGGAAGCCATACGGCTGGCTCGCAGCAAGCCTTTCGATGTAATCGTCCTGGACTTGATGCTGCCTGATATTTCCGGGCTGCAGGTGTTGCGTCTGCTGCGCGCCGAAAAGGATCAGACGCCGGTGCTGGTGCTGACCGCGCTGGGGTCGGTTGATGAACGCGTTGCCGGTCTGCATGCCGGAGCCGATGACTACCTGGTCAAGCCATTCGCCTTTGCGGAGCTGGCAGCCCGCTTGGAAGCCGTCTCACGCCGCGCCGGCAAAGCGGTCAAGACCGATTTACAGGACGGACCGTTGACCCTGGATTTGCGGACCAGACGAGCGATGCGAGACAACCAGGCCTTCGAACTGACGCCGACGGAGTTCAGCCTGCTCGAGTTTCTGATGCGCAACGCCAATCAAACTGTGACAAGACGGATGCTTTGCGAGCACCTTTGGGATGCCGATTGGGAAGGCGTTACCAACGTGATCGAAGTGCACATCAACCGGCTGCGGGCCAAAGTGGACCGCGGCTTTAGCGAGCGACTGATCCACACGGTGCGAGGAATCGGCTATGCGCTCCGCACCCATTAGAAAGTCATTTACGCGGTCACTTCGCTTCCGGCTGATGCTGTGGAATGCCGCAGTCGTTATCGTCACCGGGTTGGTGACTTTGGTCGTGCTCCGCGAGGGCTTGCGAATTACCTTAATTCAGGAATTGGATCAACGGCTGCACGAAGACCTGCGGGAAATCGAAATCGCCTTAAGCGAACACGAGGATGCGAAGACGCTGCATGATCAACTCGATCGTAAAGACGCTGGACATGCCCGGCATCGTTGGTTCGCAAGTCTGGTCGGCAACGACGGGACCGTGAGCTATCAAACAGCGCACGCGCCCCCCGCCGACCTCTGGACCCCCAACGTCCAGACGACCGCTTGGACGGCGGGCCCCTGGCGTCTGACAGCGCGTGAGCTTGCATCGGGCAAAGTGACCATTGGAGTCGGCGAGTCGCTGGACTCGATCCATGCCGACGTCGCACGGTTGGACCGGTTTGTCGCGCTGGTCGGATCTGGTGTGTTGTGCATCGCGCCGGTGTGTGGGTACTGGCTGGCCGGACGAACGACCCGGCCGCTAGCCAAAATCATCGAAACCACAGCCAGTTTGCGACCGTCGCAGCTCAATGAGCGACTGGAGATTCGCGGCACCCACGACGAATTGGATCAGTTGTCCAAGACTTTCAATCGACTGCTCGATCAGATCGGCCGTTACCTGCAAGAGCGGCGGGACTTCCTAGCCAATTCGGCGCATGAATTACGCACGCCGTTGGCCGCCATTCGCAGCAGTATCGAAGTCGCATTGGTGGGTGGGCGAAGCAACGAGGAATATGAGGAGTTGCTGGCCGACATCATTGAAGAGTCGGCAAGCCTGGAACTGCTGGTCAATCAAGTGCTGCTACTGTCCGAAACGGAAACCGAGAGATTGAAGCACGACAAGCAGTGTGTCCAATTCAACGATCTCGTTGAGAAGGCGATGGATATGTTCGGTGGGGTTGCCGAGTTTCGCGAAATTCAACTTTTCTGTCCAGCTTCGCCGTCGCTGGCGGTGCATGGCAATCAACAGCATTTGCGGCAAGTGGTCTATAACCTGCTTGACAATGCGCTGAAGTTCACTCCCTCCGGTGGCAGTGTCAAAGTTCAATTAAGAGCGGATGATCTGGGTGAGTCGCTGGTGTTTGTCGTGCGAGACTCGGGGCCGGGCATTCCCGCAGACGAGCTGCCACATGTTTTCGACCGCTTCTTCCAGGGCAGTCGCTTCCGCGGCGGTGCGGCCGAGCAGCGCAGCGGGAGGGCGGAGCAGCGCGGCGCCGGCCTTGGTCTAAGCATCTGCAAGGCGATCATTGCCGCGCATGATGGCACAATCGAAGTCGATAGCCAGCTCGGCCAGGGGACTTGTTTCACGGTACGATTGCCGCGCGGCGATGGCCAATACAGCGCGACCAGCTCGTTACAAGACCGTCACACCAGCCTGCCGACAGCTTAGGAGGCAGCAGATTAACTTGACGAGCAACGAACTCATTCTGATCAGCGGCTTGATAGCGGCAGCCAGTGGCCTGCCCGCTGTACTGTTGGGAAACAGATCCAATGTAGCACAAGCCCTATCGACGTTGATCCTGGTCGCCGCCAATTGCGTCGGCCTCGGCGCCGTCTATCGCTGGTGGATTGATGGTCCGATCGATCCGCTATTGTTCCCAGCCCCCATCCCTGGCGTGTCGGTCGGCATCGTAATCGATGGGATATCTGCTTTCTTTTTGCTGCCGATTCTGTTGGTCACCGCACTCGCTTCGATCTATGGGTTGCAGTACTGGCGGCAATCGCAGCACGAGAGCAATGGCCGTCGCGTGAGTTTTTTTTTGGGTGTGATCACCGGTGCGATGACGCTGTTGGTCGTCGCGCAAGACGGGCTGATGTTCCTGGCCGCCTGGGAGACGATGGCCGTTTCCGCGCTGTTCCTGGTCGCGGCAGAAGACCAGATCGCCGAGACGCGCAAGGCGGCCTGGCTGTACATCGCGGCTAGTCACTTCGCGACCCTTTGCGCATTTGGCGTTTTTGCTTTGCTATTCGCGATCAACGGTTCGTGGGACTTTGCCACGTTAAAGGAAACCGGTACGCCAATGGCCATCACGTTGGCTGCATTGGCTTTTGTTGGTTTCGGCACGAAGGCGGGCATCATGCCAATGCACATCTGGCTGCCATCGGCGCATGCCCAAGCTCCCAGCCATGTTTCCGCCGTGATGTCGGGCGTGATGATCAAGATGGGGATTTACGGGATCGTCCGGGTCTGCACCTTCTTTCCCGATATGCCGTTGTCCTGGGGACTTTTCGTGCTGGCGATGGGCACGATTTCGGCAATCCTGGGTGTGGCATTCGCGATTGGACAGCACGATATCAAGCGGCTGCTGGCATATCACAGCATCGAGAACATCGGCATCATCGTGATGGGACTGGGGCTGGCACTGATCGGCCGCACCATGCAGCAGCCATTGTGGGTGTTGCTGGGGATTTGCGGCGGCATGTTGCATGTCTGGAATCACGCGCTGTTTAAGTCGCTGTTGTTTCTCGGTGCGGGCTCGGTCATTCACGGCGTCGGGACCCGCGAGCTAGACCTGATGGGTGGGCTGTCCAAACGCATGCCCTTGACCGCCAATTGTTTTTTGATCGGCGCGGTCGCGATTTGCGGGCTGCCGCCACTGAACGGATTCGTTTCCGAGTTGCTGATCTACCTGGGCCTGTTCAACGTCGCGATCACGCCCGCGGCGACCGCCGCCAGCGCCGCGGTGTTCGCGGCTCCCGGCCTGGCGCTGGTCGGCGCGCTGGCGGTGGCTTGCTTTGTGAAAGTCTACGGGATCGTATTCTTGGGTACTCCGCGCAGCGAGCGGACTGCCCGGGCACACGAAGTTGGCAGCGCCATGATCGTGCCGATGCTGATTTTGGCCGGCTGTTGCACACTGATCGGCGTACTGCCGCTGTTGTGCGCGCCGTTGTTGGATCGGATGGCCGCAGCCTGGGGTGGTGCTGCGATTGACGGGCTGACAATCGCGGCAGCGGCGCCCTTTCAGGCGATCAGCATCGTTGCCGTCATTCTCGTCGTCTTGCTATTGGCCGTCACTGGGTTCTTGTTGCAGCGCGGCATTCGCCGGGCGCCCTCCGGCTTGACCTGGGATTGCGGTTACGCCGCGCCCACTGCGCGGATGCAATACAGTTCCTCGTCGTTCGCTGAGACGCTGGTGAAGCTGTTTGGCTGGGCGCTGCAACCGAAAGTCAGGCGTCCCAAGATTGAAGGGCTATTCCCGGAAGACGCGGACTTCGAGAGCCACGTCGACGACACCGTGTTGGAACAGGCACTCTGGCCGGCGACCAATGCGGTCGCTTGGCTGTTTTCGTGGGGCCGGTATCTGCAGAGCGGCAGTCTGCAAGCCTATTTGATGTACATCCTGGTGGTGCTTGTGTTCCTGTTGTTGTGGAGATAGACGGATGTTCGAAAACCTATCCATTCATACCGTGCTCCATATTGCGGTGGTGTTATCGTTTCCGCCGCTGTTGTTGGGTGTGATCAATCGCGTGAAGGCGATTATTGGCGGCCGCCGCGGGCAGCCGTTGTTGCAGACCTATTACAATCTACGCAAGTTGCTGAGCAAGGAAAGCGTGTTCAGTGAAACGACCACGTGGGTGTTTCGTTTCGGGCCCGTGGTCTCCGTGACGACCGCCTTGGTTGCGGCGATGATCGTTCCTTTGGGACATGCCAGCGCGCCATTGTCGTTCAGCGGCGATTTGATCCTGCTGGCCTACGCCCTGGGTCTGGGCCGCTTCTTCACCATGACGGCGGCACTCGATACGGGGTCGGCGTTCGAGGGCATGGGGTCGGCTCGCGAAGCGACCTATGCCTGTTTGGCCGAACCGGTCCTGTTTTTGGGATTGTTGGTGCTCGCTCGGGTGACGGGAATGCTGTCGATGAGCGGCTTGCTGGGCGCCGAGTTGTTGGCTGGTTGGCCAGGAGCGGCGTCGGCGTTGATCTTGATTTTGGTCAGTTGGTTTGTCGTTTTGCTGGTCGAAAATAGCCGCATTCCGTTTGATGATCCGAACACGCACTTAGAACTGACCATGATTCACGAAGTGATGGTGTTGGATCACAGCGGGCCCGCGCTTGGGCTGATCATGTACGGCGCAGCAATCAAGCTGTTCGTCTTTACGGCGCTGATTGTGCGGCTGGCCGTCCCGGTGCAGTCGGGTTACGCGACGGCCGACTGGATCATCTTTTTGGCGGGGACGATGTTGGTGGCAATTTTGATTGGGATCGTCGAATCCATTATGGCGCGGCTCCGCTTGCCGTCGATTCCTGGCTTGCTTGTCGGCGCAGGTGTGTTGTCGTTGTTCGGCATGATCTTAGTATTGGTGCAAGTATGATCTCTAGCATTGTCGACCCTTGCATGGTGCTCGCCCTGCTTTTGAATTTTTATCTGCTGGGAGTTTCCCGGTTGCGCACGTTGATCCTGGTGGTGGCCCTGCAAGGCGTGTTGCTGGGATTGATGTACCCGATCGTGCACGGAGGTTTTTTACCGGAGTCGGGTGGATTTACGACGATGACTCGGTTCGGTCTGCTGCGGCTGGTGCTGTTGACTTTGGCGATCGTCGGAATCAAGGGCCTGTTAATTCCCCAGCTGCTGTTCAAAGCGATCTCGCTGGCCGATATCCGCACCACAGTCAGTTCCGTGATCGGCTTTGTCCCTTCGTTGTTGTTGGGTGGTATCGGTACCGGTGCGGCGCTGATCTTCGCGGAATCACTTCCGTTGCCGGAAGGGCATCGACATCATTTACTGATTCCCGCCGCATTCGCGACGGTACTGGCTGGATTTCTGATGCTGGTGACGCGCCGCGAGGCGCTTGCGCAAGTGCTGGGCTACATCGTGATGGAGAATGGAATCTTTATCTTTGGCTTGCTGCTGATCGAGGCCGTGCCGCTGTTAGTTGAATTTGGTGTCGTCTTGGACTTGTTCGTGGGCGTCTTCGTGATGGGGATCATGGTCAATCACGTCAGCCGCGCGTTTCCCGAGGCCAGTACCGAACACCTCACGACGCTGAGGGAATAGAGACCGTGTATCGATGACGACTTGTAATTCATTCGCGACAACACCAAGCCTTGGATAGCCCCAGATGATGCTGTTGCTGATCTTGATACCGCTGGCCGCCGCCGCCATCGCGTTTGTGATTCCTGGTAACAGTTGCGTCCCTGGTTGTTGCCATTGACGGCGACCATTCACTTGGGAATTGCCGCCTGGTTGCTGCCCCAGGGCAACCAATGGCTATTTGGCCGCTGGTTGGCAATCGATCCGCTCAGCCGTTTGTTCGTTGGCGTGATCAGCCTGGTCTTTTTTCTCTGTTCGCTGTACGCACCGGCCTACCTGCGCGCCCGTGACGAGCGTCCCAATCGCGTGATGTGCGCGTGCTTATTGGCGTTTCTGGGCATGATGAGCCTGGTGACTTTGTCGCACCATCTGGGCTTGATGTGGGTGGCCATGGAGGCGACGACCTTGGTCACCGCTCCCTGCATCTACTTCAATCATAATCAGCGATCGCTGGAAGCCACCTGGAAGTATTTGCTGATCGGTTCTGTGGGGATCGCAATCGCGCTGCTTGGTTCGTTCTTCCTGGCCTATTCGATGATCGAAGCCGGTTCGGTATCGACGCTGCTATTCGACGAGTTGGTAGAGCATTCGCACAAGCTGTCGCTGCCTTGGCTGCATGCGTCATTTGTGCTGCTGATTGTCGGCTATGGTACGAAGATGGGACTGGCGCCGATGCACACCTGGAAGCCCGATGCTTATGGTGAGGCGCCGGGCATGATCGGAGCACTATTGGCCGGTGGATTGACGACTTCTGCCTTTCTGTGCGTGCTGCGAATTTTTCATGTCGCGCACATCGCTCATGACGACGCGTATGCCCAGCGGATTTTGTTGTTTTTTGGTTTGCTATCGATGGGCACGGCTGCAGTCTTCATGGCCCGTCAGAAGGACATCAAGCGTTGCCTGGCATATTCGAGCATCGAACACATGGGAATGTTGGCCTTTGGCGTTGGGATCGGCGGAGCCGCGGTTGGTGGTGCTCTGCTGCACGTGTTGCACAATAGCGTTTGCAAAGCGGGTCTGTTTATGGCGGCCGGCAACATTCACCGCGCTTACGGCAGCAAATCAACCGATGAAGTCCGCGGCGTGCTCCGCCGGTTGCCTTTCACCGGTGCGTTGCTACTGGTCGGCTTTTTCGCGATCACCGGGTCGCCTCTGTTCGGACCCTTTGTCAGCGAATACCAGATGCTCAGCAGTGCTTTCGCGGCTGGACGAATGATTCCAGGCATTTCGTTTTTGCTGCTTTTGCTGCTTGTCTTTCTCGGCATGGGAAACACGTTGGTCAATTGCTCGTTGGGTCCCGCGCCCGAGACCACCGCCACGTCGCATTTTCGTGATAACCCACAGATGGTACTGCCGATCGTTCTGTGCATGCTGCTGACCTTTATCTTGGGAATCTACACTCCGCCATTTCTGAATGATTGGATCAGCGAGGCCATGGTCTTTCTGCAAAAGGTTCCGCCGGCCAGTTAAACAGCTTCGGTGGATTTGACGGCTGCTTAGAAAACCTGCTGGCGCTGCCTGATAGCTAGGCAAGTGCCGCTGCGTGGGTCCCTCGTTCGATTCATTCCGGAAATCGTAAACTTTGTTTTTGCAACCAGTTACGCATCAAAGCAGAGTTGCCCTGTCGGACGGTGGCACGCAAATTGTGTTGTGATGTTTGGATGCAACAGCAACCTTACTCGCGATTCGTACTGCCCGCGATTCTCGCGCTCTTTTTTCAGATGCTTCTCACCCCCGCCGCTGCATCGGCGGGCAGCTTTGTGGTTCGCGGCGCGGATGTTCGCGTTGATTGTGGGCACATCGCCCAGCAATGCGAGGCTTGGCGAACCTCGTTGTTCAACAAATGGCATCGCTCGTCAGCCGCACCATGGCAACCCCGCTGCGAAGTTGTGATCCATGCCTCCCGGGCCAGCTATGCAAAGCAAGTCGGCGAGGGATCTGCGCAAACCGCCGGCAGCTCGTTGATTAAATTTGCTGGCGGTAACGTCGTGCACCGGCGGATCGATTTGCTGGCTGATGCTGCGGGAGGGTTGACTGCCTTGCCGCACGAGCTAACTCACGTGGTTCTGGCTGATGTGTTTGGAGGTCGCCAACCACCCCCTTGGGCGGACGAAGGCATCGCCACGCTAGCTGACGCCCATACGAAGCGTTCATTGCATCAGCGGGATTGTCGGGAGGCGATCGCAGCGGGAACCGCGTTCCGCGTCGCCGAATTGTTCGCGCTGGACCGCTTGTCGCGTCCAGATCAGGTTGCCGCGTTCTATGGACAAAGCCTGTCGTTGACCCGTTTTTTGCTCGAGCAGAAAAGACCTCATGAATTGATCGGCTTTCTGACGCATTCGCTGGAGGTGGGTTACGATCGAGCGCTAAAAAAACACTATGGGTTTGAGACGATGACGGATCTAGAACGGGCTTGGCGGCACTTCGAGCGAACCAGTGACCATTCTGTCGACGAAGGACATACCGGCAGCGATACGCCGCATGGCACGCCCTTCGCTAGACTCATCACATCGTCCGACAAGGATCAGCCTCTCGAGTGACGATCGCACTTAGTGCCTGTAGCGGCGCGAGTCGCCTCTGGGATATTCCCAGACCGCCTTCTTTGCTCCTTGAGACGTGGTTTGAGAAGCTGAGCTTTCCGGCTGATAGGAAAAGCTTCGATATTCCTGTACCGCTTGGGGCTGGACGGCCACTGCAGATGGTTGCGCCGTTTCTGCAATCGGTTGCACCGTTTCTGCAATTGGTTGCACAGCTGGATTGGCAGTTTCGCGGGCGACACTCGTGTTGCGAATCCACCCGTTGGCTGTTGTCCCTTCCATCTCAATCACGGCGCCCAGCCAACCATCGGTCACCTTGAGCACGGTGAATCGAGTTCCTTTTGGAACCGTTGCGATCACTTCGCTGCCTCTCATCATCTTGGTACTGTCGCCAGTGACGACTGCTGCGTCCCCGGCGCCCCATGAGGGAGTAGCCGGCTGGTACGAGAAGCTGCGGTAGCTCTCCGCCACAGGCTGGGTAATCGAAACGCTCGGCCTGACGGTCGTTGGGCGACTGTAGGTTCGGTTCCTTCGGGCGTCCCAAAATCTCGCAGTATCCCCTCGGGCCTTTGCTCCCGAATCACGTTGACCGAATGCATTTGGCGTCGCGACCGCGACAGCTAACAACGCCCAACCGGTTAAAACAAACAACTTTCTCATGGCTCATTTCCTCTCAAGTCAAACGAACAATCAACACAGATGCTTCCTCTGCGGAAAGCACGACGCCTTATTGCATCGCTCAAGGAACTATCAAACGCCTTTATGCATTTGCATTTTTCGTACCAAAGCATTTGCAGGTCGCGGATTCCTGCTAGGCAAGGCGGATTGACGTCAGTTGGAAACGATCAAGCCGAGGGACCGGCAAGAAAATAGCCAGGTCGGCTAGAGAGTGCACGGCATGGCTGCCAATCAGGGGCTTGATGTGTCGAATCAAAAGCAACTCGCCGACCGGTTGCCTGCCCCGGAAACGGGTCGAGAAGTCCTTTGGTTACTCAGCGAGACGAGCGGCACCACTGACGGAGGATCCATGCTAAGACGGAGCGCTGTCCAACGCCGGAAACGGCGCGTGTGGATAGTCTACCGGCCTGTAAGAGATTTCCAGTTCGGGAGTTTTCAGCCTGTGGTGCTGTGCCGCGCGCGAGTTGAGTGCGCGATCGAGAATGCCGCTGGTCAATAGAGTTCGTTCCACCGGATAGGTCGCGCGACCGGTATGAATCATTGTTTCAATTGCCTTGAGCAACCAGGCGAAGTGAGGGTAGTACGGTTCCGTTCTTTCGTCGAACCGGGTTGCCACGATCTGGTTTTGCTTTCTTAACTTCAATCCGATGGAGGTGCCGCGGGCAAACTCTGGAAGCATGAAGACCGAACCGAGCAGACCATCAGCATATTGAAACAGAAACAATGTCGAAGCTTGGCTCTTACGAACATCGCCTTGTTGATGCGGAACGGCAGCCAACGCGGCCTCGAAAAGATCGGTACGAATCGTGCCGTCGTCCAATACTTTCCAGATCGCGTCGCCCTGCAGGCATTGCACCCACTGCACGCCGGTCTCGGCGCCGCGGCGTCGTTCGACGTGGCACTGAAAGAATTCCAGCGCGTGACTGCCGTAGACGTCCAGTCCGGAATAACCGATTGCCACAGCCGCTTCGATGTCGCAGCCAAGCGGAACGGAAATTTCCGGCTCGCGATAGCCAACTGTCATCGAGGATCCAGCCATCAGCGGAACCTGCATCTGTTGTGCCCGGTCGTACATCCACTTGGCGTCCGACCACTCGGGTCCCAAGTGCTTGTCGCTAAAGACCGGAACTACCTTGCCGTACTTTTTGAATGTATCGGTGATGTTTTCGAAGAATCGTCTTCGCGGATGCAACACCTGTCCTTTGTCGTTCGACGGATACGTGCCGTGCTCGCCAATGCTGATCACGCCATCGATCGGAATCTGATTTGTGCCGACAGTTACCGCTTGTTCGACCGTGTCGAAAATCGGGAAGCCATATTGATTTGCCAACTGGCGAGCCAGATCTCGGTCGGTGAACTGGTCGACGTACATCGATGCGAGCTTCAATGCTGGGCCGTCGCCGCCGTCCTGCTGCCAGCCAGAGAGGATCTTTCCGATCAACACGTCAGCGTGCAGGCCTTTTTCGTAAGCTGTCACAACCGCAGCAACCGACTTTGGTTCGGGCGACTCGGCGGCACCGGCGGCCGCCGACCAGGGTAAGCCGCTGCAGGCGGCCGTTGCCGCCGCGCTCGAGAGCCAATCACGGCGAGTGATGTGTCTGGTTCCGATCATCTTCGTTTCCTCGCGGTGCGCTCGCAACGTTTTCCAGCCAACCACTTGCTGTAACTGTCGCCTCGTATCCGCGGCAACGGTTTACCTTAACGAACAAAGATACGCCAGCAGGTCGGCAACCTGTTGAGCGGTCATGTCGCGCACCAGCAGATCCGGCATTAACGATTGACGTTGAGGGACCAGTTGCTCAATGCTGTCCTTGGCAATGCGGCGCAGTTCGTCTTGCGCGTCTCTCAAAACCACTGCGTCATCGTTCTGCTCTACCAGTAGTCCCTTGAAAATTTGGCCGCTGGTGGTTTCAGCCAGGTAAGTGACGTACTTCGGATCGATTCGCTTCGACGGTTCAAGCACACTTTCCAACAGTTGATCGGGATTCAGTTCATTGCCGATTGATGTCAGATCCGGACCGACGGCATTCCCTTTTTTTTCGATGCGGTGGCAGTTCTTACACGACACACCGTCGGTTTCAAAGAAAATCTGTTGGCCGCGACGAACATCACCTCGCAGCATCAAAATCTGTTCCCGCTGCACGACGCTACCGAGACGTTTGATCCGCTGTTCCGGTGGTAGATAGCGTTCAAACAGATCACCAATGGTGGCGTCACTGTGATGGGCCCCCTTTTCGATTGCTTGCTTGTTCACCTCCGCCGGCAACTCGTTGTTGTCTATCGCCCGCTGTAACTGCATCGCGGCGGTCGTCGAAGCCAACAGTCCATCGAGGATTTCGGCTTGTTCGGCGGCTGTCTGCGATATTTTTAAGCCGGCGAGTGCTGATGACTCGATACGGCGAATCTTTGCCACCAGCTCGCCGGTGGCGGGGTCAGCATCGGGTTGAGGAGCCATTTGTTTCAGCCAGTGATGAATCAAGTCGACGCCGGCGCGGTCCACCTCCGTCGATCCGATGTGCGGCATGCGACCATTGCCCGTCTTCGCCATCCGATACAGCAGCACCGATCGACATGGATCGCCCGGTGAAATGACCTCGGCAGCGTGGATGCCGAAGGTACCCTGCGAGGGGCGTGCAGCGACCATATTGGTCTTGTCCAGTGGCAAGTCAAAATGCATGTGCGACAAGACGGCGCCGCCAGCATGCATGCGGTGGCAATGGGCACAGTTGGCATGCAGATAGGCGCGCGCCCGATCGTCCAGCGAGGCGGATTCATCAAGCGGATCAACCAGCGGTTTGGCGATCGTCGGATCCAACGGTTTGTCGATCAGATTGAGACGCGCAAAGAGTTCAAGCTGTGAAGCCTTGCCGCCCGCGTCACCGTGGTCCTTGGCCAATTGTGGCCAGTTGAATGCCAGCACCGGCCCTGACCACGCGTTGTGACATCGCTGGCACTCCGCGCGGCCGCAAAACCGCCAGACCTGAGTTCGCTTGCCACCAACGGCGCCCGGGTCGACAATTTCGAACGCGCATTCCGCCCCCTCGGTTTTCACCAGTACGGCGTCCGACTGTTCTTCATTCCACCGGTACGCGTATGGCATCCACTGGCTGCCATCATAGTGCAGAATCTGCGTTTCGACCCGACGACGAGTAGCGGGATCACCACGCTGCATCTCCAGCGACAACGTTTTCACGAGCACCGAATTCTTGGGAAACTTCCAGACTTCGCCTTCTATCTGTATCGAAAGATCATTCGGCACCGCCACCAATCGTTCCGCCAGCGCGTGGTCCGCCCAGGGCTCGGCGTTGATTGAATAGGGAATCACTCCAGCTGCCGGAGTTAAGTCAGTTATCGATGCAAACAGTCCACTCTCACTCAACCTCCCTGGAAAGCTGCTCGTTTCCTCGCGTCGCCGATTCGGCAGCAAGCGGTGAATGGTTCCGGCCGTGTGATCAAGCAACAGTAGTTCTCCGTCTGGATCTTCGCCAAAGCCCACGATCCGGTGTGACGTATCGGCTAATTCCTGGTGATCGACAACCTTTCCATGTTCGTAACGGAAGCCCCACAATTTGCCCGTGTCGTAGTCGCCGTAAATATGCATCCCGCTGAGTTCCGACAGTCGCGAGCCGTAATAAGTCAGCCCTTCGGTGATCGAAGAGGATTCCGAGTGTCGGTGCTCGATCGTCGGCGGCAGCAGCGGCGTTGGTCCGCGCGGCCACTCGGGATGAGTCGATGCTGAGCCTTCCATCACGGACCAACCGTAGTTGCCACCGCGCTCAATGCGATTCAACATTTCCCTTAGTTCCCAGCCAACATCACCGACCCATAAGTCACCCGTCTTGCGGTCGAAACTCATTCGCCACGGATTACGCAGACCGTATGCCCAGACTTCGCCACGGGCGCCATCCCTACTTAGAAAGGGATTGTCCGCTGGAATGCGGTAGTTCTTTCCAAGTTCGGTGTGATCGACATCGATCCGTAGTATGGATGACAGCAGATCACCGATATCTTGCCCGGTCTTGAACGTGTCCGGCGGATTCGCCGGGCCCGCGTCACCCGTTGAAATGTATAGATAACCGTCCGGCCCGAACTTCACAGAGCAACCGTTGTGACCGCCTGAACGCCAAGTCACAATCGTTGTTTCGCTGGCGACGTCGATCGTCGGCGGTTCGGCGTCCGATACCTGAAATCGAGCCACATGCGTTCCATCCTCCAAGTTGGGCGATTTGATATAGCACACGTAGCAGTAGCGGTTGATCGCAAAGTTGGGGTGAAATGTGAGCGCATAAACTTGCTGTACATCGGCAATCTCCTTGGCCAAATCCACCACCAAGTCAGCTTCGCTGACATCGGGCTTGTTGGCGAATGAGAAGATCTTGCCGAACTGCTCGACAACGAACAGGCGATCGCTGAACGGCGCACTGGTGATGTCCAGGCAATTTTCGAACTTGAGCGCCTCGAACGCGGGTTCGGTGACGTAAGGAAGCGGCAGTTCCGGAGATCCGAACATCCGCGATGTCGTCCACGCTGACCGCGGTTCGGTATCAATTCTCGGCCCGTCAGCGCGCTGCTGAGCGGACGCCATTGTCAAACAATGACTGCTGAACCAAAGACTGAAAATGATTACCGCAGATCTCTCGCGGGCAATCGCCATCGTTATTTCAATTCCAACCATCGTTGCTAGCGATCGCGTTGAGTTGCTCGACTCCGTCGATTGTACGTTATCTCCGTAGCTCGTTCCGCAATCCTTGGTTACTCTTTTGAAAAAGATCCATTGTCTCAATCGCGTGACCGCCGTCAGCCGGCGGTCACCCCACCGTCAGCATTCAGACATGCCGGAATCAGAATCGACACGCCGTCAGTTCCTGAAGAACGCCAGTACGGCTTCCTCGATGGTGACAGTAGGACTAAAGACGATGACACAGTTGCAAGGCCAAACAATCGACTCAGACAACGGACATTCCTGCCTCGACTATCGTCGCTCGTTCATTTGTGGCACGTTTGACTTGAACTCCGTTCGGTTTTGGATCGAGAGCCGGACAACCATTGTTGATTCCGCAAGCGGCAAGAGTGCGGTTTTCCACCAGTGCGCATCCTGCAAAAGTGAGAATACATTTGGACAGAAAGACTTATTCCTGCGCGACAATTATGACTTCCTGCCGATCCTTGGCGACGGTCACTGGCTGATCTTTCGGCGTCATGCTCGGCTCGGTGCCGAACGATATCAGCAAACGATTGAATCGCCGAATGCTTGGGCAGCGCCAGATTGCTGACGCATCAAGGTATCAATGTGCGGGTGCTTGATAGCTGGGACGAAATCCGAGACGCGACGGCTCAAGGGGTCCCGCTGGTATCGCAAACGGAACTGGCTGATCCCGAACAAGCACTCAAGGCCGTGATCGAAGACGGAGTCGAGGTCTGCAAGGTCTATCACTATTCCAGTCCCATCAGCCTGACCGCCACCAACCGGATACCCACTCACGATTAGCGGTTTAACCAGCGAATGCAGGAAGGCATCGGAATCGAAATCGGATCACCCGTTGCCGTCAGGCTTCCCGTATCGGCATCGATCCCAAACACAACGACGTTGTTGCCCGGCATGTTCGCACACAGTAGCCAGTGACCGTCGGGAGTGATCAGCAAATTCTGTGGGCCTTTGCCCAAACTCGGTTCGATGCTGATCAGTGTTAGTCGGCCATCAGCGGAGATGCGAAAGATCGCGATGCTGTCATGACCACGATTCGTTCCATACAGAAATTTTCCATCCGGCGTCATCTTTAAATCGGCAGTGTGGCTGGTGCCGGTAAAATCCTCGGGTAGGGTAGAAATCGTCTGTCGCCAGGTCAGTTTTCCCAACTCGGTCGCGTAATCAAATAGCGTGACTGTATTACTCAGTTCGTTGATCACATACACACGATTGCCGCTCGGATTGAATATCAGGTGACGAGGTCCGGAACCGGGCGGCAAGTTGGCGAATGGTTGCGCGTCGTTGGCAGTCAGTTTTGCCGCGGCAGGATCAAGACGATAAACGAGAACTTTGTCGATACCGAGATCGGCCGCCAAGGCAAATCGGTTGTCAGGACTAACCACGATGCAGTGCGCGTTGGGACCCTGTTGGCGATTCGGATCAACGCTCGATCCGGTATGCTGCCTGAACGACGACGCCTGGCCCAGCGCACCGTCGTCCCCGACAGGCAGTGCGGCCACGCTGCCAGTTGAATAGTTTGCCACCACAACGGTGTTGCCGGTGGCGTCGACATCCAGATAACACGACGCGCTGCCGAGCGTCGATTGTCGGTTCAACCTGTTTAACTTTCCGTCCCGCCCTTCGATCACGTAGGCCGCCACAAACTCGTTCTGCTGGCCGCCGAAATTCGCCGCATCAATGGAATACAGGAATTTTTTGTCGGGTGAGATCGCCAGGAAGAACGGGTTGTCGACATCGGTTGTCCGGTGCAAAAGCTTCAACTGACCGTTCCCTGAATCAAAACGATAGGCCGTGATGGCTCCCTTGTCTCCCGGTGCGAAGGCAGAGACAAAGACGATCGGATCGTCAGCGCGCGTGGAAGTGGACATGGTTGCGATGCACAGGATGATCAGGGACAGATTCCGCATGATGGTTGCTCTTCGACCGGTTTTCAGGGATCGTGACGTCTGGTGCACCGTCACCTTTCGCTGCGATCAAGTAGCGTCTCCCCCGTTTGTCGGGGAACGAAACGCGACTTTCATCGCCTGCTCTCCGGCAGAGTCAGGGAACGAGTATACGACCGCTGGCAAGACTTTCATTGTTCTTCGATGGTTCCCGCAATCGATCTGCCGTTGAACTCCCCATAGATCCCGAGTCCCCAGCGGACATCCTTGAGCCTCGGCGCGCTCGCCAAACGCTTGGCAAGCGGTCCGCTCCAGCTCGTCGCAGCGATCGTCTGCTCGTCTTGAGCGATTGAGATTTTGTTGGCGTCGACGGTGAACTGGAAAGTGGTTGGGCCGCTGGTCCACTTGGTCAGGCCGCTCAGATGGCCCGGAATGGTGAGCCGGTAAACGCTGCCATAGGATTTCCATTTTTCGGGGGCCAAGAAAGCAAACTTATCCGGATGCCACTCGATGGGCGATTTCGCCGAGGTCGATACGTATAAACTGGCACCGCTCGGCACCAGACTCGTCACACGCTGACCCCATTGGTTCGAGACCTCGCCGCCTTGATTCTCGACGTCATAGGGATGCGTCACTTCGTTGGATAGCTGGGGATGGTCGAACATGCGCTGCGTCAGCGCCCACGATTTCCTGTCCGGGTTGTACCGCCACAGTTCTCCCCAGGGCCAGACGCCGACAAAGACATCGCCCGCGTAGATCGCTGTCGTCTGAGCTTCGCGAGCTTCTTTTGAAACTGCAGGCAGCAGTGGCGGCCAACTCACCAGGTCGGTAATGTTTTCGCCGTCATAGGCAAAGATGCGTCCCGTTGGATATTGCCCCATCAGCAATCGATCGTGGAACATCATCGTCGAATACAACTGGTAGCTGACGTCCAGGTTTGGCGCCAGCAGCATCCGCCACCTTCCCGCGTCGAAGACATAGAACCCACCAATGTTGGAGCCCGTTACAATTTGATCACCCAGCTGTCCCCAAGCGAATGTAGTCTCACCAACGATGGGTAGCGTGAATACGACGGCCCGGGAGAGATCAACGCGGGCATCGGCCGGAATCCACGGGCACGCATATAGTTTGCTGAAGCCGTCAGCGTCGTTTTCATACGGCCGATAGGCACCCCCGGCTCGATTGACGTGATAAAAGCAGAGCTGACCGTTGGCATAGAAAAACAGCTGATAACTGCCGACTTGCGGAGGACTCAGGATGGTGCGCCCGTCGTACTCCACTTCGCTGTCACCAAACCTGATCAGCGCTCCACCCACTCGCATCGTTTCATCGGTGCCGCCGAGACTGCTTTCTGGCTGCCAAGAATTCGTCGCCGGGTTCCACGCTTTCACACCGCCATAGGTGCTTCGGACGACTTCATCACGAGCGTACAAATACGTACCACACAATTGATTCGGTCGCGGCAGCTTTTCAATCGAGTGCGATCGCTCGCCGTTGCTAGGTCGAACGAAAAACTGCAGAGAGTGTCGATCCGCTCGATAACGCGTGTTGTACAGATTCTGAAATCCCGCGCCGATCACCAGGGAACCATCACTACTGGTCGCTTCAAACAGAGACCCAAAACATTGACCGACGTCGTCCCCGCGATCGACGGTTACGGTAATTCGCGTTGTCTGGGAGTCTGATGACGTATCAGTCGCCAAACCGATCGTCGCAAATCCAATGGCAAATAAGATCACCAACTGCTGGCAGCAAACAAGGCATCCTGAACGAATTGTCTGGAATCGATTCAATTGGCCACCGGAGCATTCGGCTGACCCGTATCGTGTTGGCCGATGCTGATCTGTTTCGCTTCGTCGGCACTAATCTCGCGGACAAAGATATTACGCCAGCGGATTTCACCACCGTGAGTTTGCAGCATGATTGGGCCCTCCTGGGGCAGCGGCTGGCCGCGATCCCAGTAGTTTTCCATCACAGCACCGTCAACGACGAGTGCGTCGTTAAGCCAAACCCATGTTCGTGCGCCGATTTGGCGAATGCGAAACTGATTCCACTGACCAAAAGGTTTGTCGGCCAGCACGATTGGGTCGCGACCGCGCGCACCCGGCGTGTTGTTGAACAACCCTCCTGAACCGAGGTGTGGTTTCCGTGTCGGCACTTTGGGATCGAAAGACTGATTGAAATCCCAAATCTGCACCTGCGGCGTACCGCGCAGATAGATTCCGCTATCAGCACTGGCGACGGTTTTGTATTCAATCAGCAATTCGATGTCTCCATACTGTGCATCGGTGGTCGCATACGGTCCACGGCCATCATTGACCAGTTCGCCATTCTCGACGGTCCAGTGCCGCGGAAATTCGACTCGCTGTGCCCGCTGGTTCTCCTGTTTGTCCTCGCCGCTCAGACCTGCGGCGGTGTGCGGATTCAGACCGTACCAACCGTCCAGGTTCTGGCCGTTGAAGATAGCACGAAAACCCTTTGGCGGTTGGGGATCGTCGGCACGGTTGATGGCAGGCGTCAGCAACAGTGCAACGAGTAATGAAAGCAGGTAAGGATTACGGCCCATGATTTTCTTCCCAGGGACAGCTACAGATCGCCACTTGACTTCCCCCATGGCCGAGCAGGCAGCGGATTTGCCTAAGCAGGCGTTCCGGAGACTTCCGAACTACCGAACATGCCAAGCTCGACTGTGCCGTCAAGCTTTCCGTCGTTTTCGGCAACATCGAACGACAGGGTTAACGGCATCGGCGTGGTCACCGACACCTGCCACTTCGCGCGTCCATTTTCGACCTTGCCATTGGTGATCTCACCGGTTTGGCCGTCACTGTCCATTTTGCCGGTTAGAGTTTCGCCGTCCTGCTTGAGCGTGATCCCGGCTTTGCGTTCGCCCATCGGCGTTTTCATCGCGATGTTCCATGTTCCATTAAATGCCATTTTAGTCGCCTTCCCTCGAGGGTTCTTTTCGGTCGCATGCCGCGCTCTGCGGCACTCGCGGTCTTCAAGATACTACAGTCGGAGCATTCGTTTGGCCTGTCTGAATTCCGACAGACGCGACAGGGTCAAAAAACCGCAGCGGAGAAATCGAGGTCGGGGTACTCCAGTCACTGGGATCTAGGTTTGCCCGATCTGGTTGCCCGGTTTTTGCGGATTTACAAACAGCCAACAAATTGCCCCTGCCGAATAAACGCCGGCGAACAGCAGTAGCACGAGATTCCAGTTCGCCGTCCACTGAAACAGCATTCCGACCAGGATCGGACAAGCGGCCGCGGCGAAGTTGCCGCACATGTTCATCAAACCAAAGACTTGTGGCACACGATTGCCTCCGATGTCGATGGTGGCGCTGAGGGCGCATGGTCCGGCAAGCGCGGCGAACAAAGCCCCGGCCACCAGCAAGGTCACAGCGAAAGAGTTGCTCTGCACCAGCCAAGCCGCCATGATTAATACCGCGCAAGCTCCCAGGCAGGCAGCGCCGACACCGCTGCGACTAACACGAAGGTTTTTCGTTCGCCGCCAAATCCAATCCGTCAGCATTCCGCCACAGATGCTGCCGGTTAAAGCGCCCGCCAGAACCAGGCCTTGCAAGTAACCCGATTCCTTGATCGAGATTCCACGAGTTTCCTGTAGGAAGGTCGGAAACCAGCTGGCGAAAAACATGTACCCTGCGGCTCGACAGATTTGCTGGCCGCACAACCACCAGATGACCGAGCTGCGGATGATCGCGAGCCAGGGCGACGGACCATTATCTGTGGCGTTCAGCATGGATTCGCGCAGCGCTCGGTCGCCCTGAATCAACGTCAATTCGCTTGCGTTGACTTCGGACGACTGCTCCGGGTGATCGCGAAACCGAAAATAGAATCCAATCGCCCAAAGAAGTCCCGGCAGGGCAAAGATCACAAATAACCAACGCCAGCCTAACGGGGCAATCAACACGGCTGTCAGCGCACTGGCGGTGATCGCGCCGACTTGCATGCCCGCCGCCAAAATCCCACATGAGAGTGAGCGTCGCGAGAGCGGCATCCAGTGCCCGATCGAGTTGCACGAGGCTGGGAAAATTCCCGCTTGAGCGATGCCCATGATCAACTGGGCGACGATCAGCACGGAGAATCCTGATGCAATGCCAATCCCAAACGTGGCCACGGACCAGCCCAGCGCAAATACGGTCAATCCGACGCGCGTGCCCAGATGCTGGGCGAAGGAACCACTGGGCACCTGGAAGATTGCGTAGCTCCAAAAAAAGGCTCCCATGAACCAGCCCGACTGTGCCAGCGTCAGGCCGAGATCCTCGCGAATCGTGCTCTCTGCTACGCCGACCGCATTGCGACATAGATAAGCGAGGGCGGCCGCCAAGGTCAGCCATGCGAGTGCGCGATAGCGAACGTGGGTGGGCCGCTGCGCCATTCAGAGCGCTGCCTGAAGCCGTGCAAAAATCCGGTCGACTTCCGCCTGGGTTTCCGGATCGAGCTGCCAACCGACAGGCTGCCTTTGAAAGGTGTTGGGAAAGATGCCGCGCTTCTTCAGCAGATATTTTTCGATTGCCAAAAAACCGTCGAGTCCAGCCTGAATCTGCAGCGCCACGAGCCCGCAAATCGGCAGCGACAAATCGTAAATCCGCTGCTCGTTTCCCGTTTCAAGGGCCTGCCAAAGCGCGACGATTCCATCGAGCAGGTCCATGCCCGGCATCGTGCCCACAATTCCTCGCCGGTAGCAATCGACCAGATTGATGCCCCCCGAGCCCTCGAATATCCTAGCCGCCCCATCGCTAGCGTCACGGAGTTTGGAGAGGTTCGGACCAAGCGGACTGGCTTCGGGTTTGAACAAGATTCGATCCGCCCCGAATTGCTCCAGCAAATCCAGGTAGACGCTCAGCTGGATCGCCGCACCGACATAGCCCGAGGCATCCTGAACCACTAGCGGAATGGAAACGCTGTCGGCGATCGCCGCGAAGTAATCTCGGGTCGCGATGCTGCCCAGTGCTGTGGCGACCGGTGGAATCGCCATCACGGCGGTCGCACCGAGACTCTCTGCGTGTTGCGCGAAGTCTACTGCTTCCGCTGTGCTTTCCGCGCCGACGCTGATCACACAGCTGCCACGATTCCCGGTTAACTGGCAGACCTGCTTGGCCAGTTCTCGCCTGCCCTGGTAGCCCAGGCGCAGCGTCTCACTGACCATCGCGACCACGACGCCGTCGGCGCCGGTTTGCAGCGCCCAATCAATCTCACGCTCAAGCGTGTCAGTATCCAAACCGCCAGTATCGCTAAATGGCGTCTGCAGAACCGGTAGTACTCCATGCAATTGCTGGTCAGTCGGTGGTGACATCGTGGATCGCCTGTGTCATCGCTTCCAGTGTTTTTTCAAAGCTGCCGCGGTCGAACGGAGTTTGCCAGACCGGATACACTTCCCGATCATACAAGTTCGCCGGCGGAAGGTAACCGATTGAGCCGTTGATCAGGTTCATGCATAAAATGATTCGATCCGCAAACCGGCTGCGGAGCTGTTGTTGCAAGCTGGAATAGGGTTCACAGCAACAGCCCACCAGCACTGCGTCGCCAATTCGCCAAGTATAAATCGGCAAGCTGAAACTCGATCCATCACCCAGCCCGCGACGAATGTCGCGTTTGCGCCGCAGTCTTTCTTGCAAAGCGCGATCGGTGCAAGTGGCGCGCTGTTGTTCCAGCTCTTCGGCCGAGGGCCAGTCCTTCAAAGCCAATTCGACCGTGGTCCGCAGCGCGCAGATTCAAGTGGCGCCTGGTGACGGGTCGGTTTCCAGACGGCCAAGGGCGCGCCGGATTCGACGGTACCGACATATGCCAACTCCGTACCCGCGGGCTCCATGTTGGACAAGCTGGCCAGCGCGGCGAAGCCGAGTTGCCTGCCATGCCGGTCTGCCACCGCTGTGTCGGCCACGTATTGATAACGTGGGGCCAGGTCGCCACAGGCTCCCAGCAGGAACATCGCTGGTGCGCCGGTCGCTGCTTGGATCGTCTCACGCATCGCACCCACATAGTCGGGCGAGATGGCGGTGTTATCCCAAGCCAACGTGGTCGGGTGACAGGCGTAGTTGACCAAAGTTGCGATCACTTGTTCCGATGAATCTGTGACGCGGCCAACCACCAGCACGTCATCGGGCTCGGCGTTCGGATTGTAACCGCACAGGATCCGATCGTTGTTGGGATCCGGATCCGGTAGATCTCGGTTGGCGGCCAGGCCACAGCGCCCCGTTTGCCACTGAAGCGTGGCATTGACTTGCCCCTGCAGCGCGCTGCGAACGGTGTGAACCATCGTTTCAGAGAGTTGCTGCATCCAGCGCCGCAGCAACTCGTTACCGGGCAAGCAAGGGTCCGGTTCCATCAACGGTGGACCGGAATGCGTGTGACTGAGAGCGACGATCAGCTTGGCCGGCGGCAGTGAGAGCGCTTGCAGCAGACTGGCTTGAAAGTCGTGAAAAGTCGCCGGCGTTTTCCACCAACCGAGATCGGCATCGATCAACACCAGCGGCTCGGCGTCGGATTTTGACGTCAGGGTTAAGGCGGTGACCGTCAGTGGTCGGTGGATGGAATCGGCCACGTCATGCTTTGCCGCCCCCCAGTTACGGCAGTAAATGCCCAGCGGAGGCGTGATATCGGCACGCTCAATTCCAACCTGGCCGCGAAAAGAACTGTGGCGAAATTCCGGCGGGCTGGTTGGATGCATGACCTACCAATCTCCCGCCGCGTTATCGCGATAAAAAACTCGCTGCGGAATCTCTTGTTCAAAGGGATGCTTGCGAAGCTCCTCTTCTCGAATGGTAATTCCTAAGCCGGGTTTGGTGTTCGGGGTCACGGTGCGGGTCGACGGCTCGATCGCAAAACCTTCTTGCACCACATCCTGGCGCCAGGGCACGTCGTTGTGAACCGATTCGCAAATGATGTAGCTGGGTTGCGAGAATCCAAATTCCAGGGAGGCCGCTGTGCTGACCGGTCCCTGCGGATTGTGGGGCGCCAGCGCGATGCGATGGGCGTCGGCCAAGGCGGCGATTCGCCGCGCCTCGGTGAAGCCACCACTGTGCGTAAGATCCAGCTGGCAAACTTCGCAGCCGCGGACCGCGAACAGATCGCGAAAGGCGGCCGAATGGGTCAATCGCTCGCCGGTGGCGATCGGCGTGGCAACCGCGGCGTTGATCGCCGCGAGACTCTCGGCATTCTCGGGCCAACAAGGTTCTTCCAAAAAATAGAGTCCGTAAGGTTCCAAAGCTTTGGCAAATTGCATTCCCATCGCCGGAGAAGGTCGAGCGTGGCAGTCGACCATGATGTCGATATCGTCGCCCACGGCGGCTCGCATCGCGGCGACGCAGGCAGCGGCGGCTTTGATCGGCTTGAGTCCTTCCAGCGGCATCGTGGGTGGGACAGCCATCGATTTGAAGGCAGTGAATCCTTCGGCCACCGCTTGCCCAGCAAGATCCGCAAACTGTTTTGCGTTGTCAACCGGCGTTTCGTAAAAGCTCTCCAACTTGCCGCCGCCCAAATGGCAGTACAGCCGAATGAAATCACGAACGGGGCCGCCCCACAGCTTGTGACAAGCCACACCATGCAGCTTGCCAACGATATCCCACAACGCCAGATCGATGCCGGAAATTGCCGTTGACCGCACGATGCCGTTGCCGTGCCAGAAGTGCTGCCGATACATCATCTGCCACAGGTATTCGACTCGGGTAGGATCTTGGCCGATCAATAGCTGCGACAGATCTTCGATCGCGCCCACGACGCCCCGCGTGTGCCATTCCAACGTTGCTTCTCCCCAGCCGAACAGGCCAGCTTGGTCGGTAAGGACCTTCACGAAAACCCAGTTGCGCATGCGGGCGTGACAAACCAGAGTTTCGATCGCAGTGATTTTCATGCGTTATTCGAATCGCAACGAGTACAGATCCGCGTTCTTGATCGTGAACCGCAGTACAGCGGGCTGCTCGCCAAACCCGGGCTCTTGCCGCCATTGAACAGGACCATCGACGACGTCGCCCCCGAGCAGTTCGGATTTTCCGATCACTTCCCCCCCGTTGTTCAACGCTTCTACGGTCAGCGCACCGTCCGCTTTGACCAGGTAGTTCAGCAACAGACGCTTTCCTGTGTAGTGAAGCGGCTTGGTCGTGACTTGACCTCCGTCTGCACCGCCGCGCAGCGCCACGAAACCATCGACGCGATAAACGAACCGGCGGACTCGTCCCGGACTTCGTTCGTAGTAGTTCTCCGTGCCGTAAACGGAAATCTCGTTTGGCTGATCGGGCAGTTGAAACATGCCCCAAACCATATAGTTGCTGCGATTGTGGTTGCGATCCTGCGGAGCCGTTCGCGGAATCACAGCCTCGGCGAAGCGCTGGAAATTGACGCCGTCACGGCTGGTCATCAAAATCGGCTCGACCTGCTGACTCTGCGGTTCGAAACGAGTCGGGAAGCCGATGAACAGCTGCGGCGCTCGGAAGTATTTTTGAATGGCATTTGTATACAGATGCTCGTTCGGGGTGCCGCTCGGGTAAACCAGATCAGCTTCGTTTTCCCAATACAAAAAGTCTTTTGAGGTGGCCGTGCGGATGGCGCGGACCCCGTCACCAAAGTACCGCCAGTAAGCTCGATACTCACCACGATCGGGATCCCAAAACGCCAGGTTCTGCGAATCGAAGGCGCCATGACTGATCACCGGCATGTCGCGAATCTGTTTCCAGTTCACACAGTCCGGTGAAACGAAGGGAACCAGTCCGCCGCCGTATTCTCCGATTCCGCCAAATGCTTTGTATCGAGACTCCGCAGGCGCCGCCGGATTGTCGTCGCGAAAGGCGGTGAAGTTGTGTGACCCTGGGCCCAACCAAACAATGTTGTTCTCTTTCGATCCGTTCCATGGGAACAGTCCCAACTTCGGCTTTGTCCAATGGATTCCGTCTTTGCTTTCCGCGTAACAGGTGACCTCCTTGTGTTCCGCTTTCATTTGTTCGTCGTGCTGCCAGCCGCGATAAATCATGCGGTACGTGTCACCGTCTTGAAAGACGGTGAAATAGCCACTCGTATTGCCTTCCCAAGGCTCATCGGTTTCCAGCACCACTTCCCGCGGCTGCGGGCGAACCAGCTGCCGACTGACGTCTCCCTGCATGTTGTCAATCAAATGATCGTCAACGAATAGCTCCAAACGGTCGCCAATCGCGATCGGTTCGGCGCCGAGCGCGGTTGAGCAGAGCAGCAGGATCGAGGCCATCAATCGTGCCGGCATGGATGCTGAAGAATCACGGGATCGCATCACGTGGTGCTCGATCGGATTGGTGCACTGCGGCATTTAGAATCTTTCTGTCGGGCGGCCTTGAAGAAATGATTGAACAGGATGAAACCGTGAGAGCAGAGTCCAGATTTTCTGTTTTTTACCTGCTTCAATCTCTGCGGATCACCGTCAACTCGTTGTCAACATCTGTTGGTTACGGTGATCCTGATTGTCGAATTGCTGTTCCAGAGACTTGGTATCGCCAATCATGAACTGGAGTGCCAATCCCAGGTAGGATTTCGTGGTTACCAAATCGTCGTAGAACTCGGGGGCAATCTGTCGCAGTTTTCCCAGCCGCTGCCAGGGGATGCCCATGATGTCGTGATGTTCGGTGTGTAGCCCAAAGTTGAAATAGATCCAGTTGGACCAACCGTACAGCGAGCACGAAGGCTGATATCGCTGATGTCCGTGGAAATGCGAATTGCTGAGGATGATTCCGAAGTTGTGCGGATGCAAAAATCCCGTCATGAAGCATTGGGACAGAAACAAGTACAGCACCGAAATCCAGCCGCCAATCCAAAACAGTCCTGCGACGAGCATGAAACTCAACACGGGATAAATCACGGCCCATCGTTTCAATCCGTATTTTTCGTAACCGGAGATCAAATGCTCGTCCGCCAGGATCGACAGCGCCAACGGTCCCGGATCCAAGCGGCCGCGAAGCAGCGAACCGAAGCAATAAACGATCAAGCCGAGCAAAGAACGAAAAGCCTGCAACACCAGCATGATGCAGGCGTAGGGCATGAACACGGGTGAGAACAGAACACGCAGCACGTGATACAGCGGTCCACTGGTGACCCATAAATATTGGTGTTGACGAGTCAGCAGAAAAGCAGTGCGACGACGGTTGATGAAATCCTTCTTAGCGCCCAGGTCATTGTGGTGCACATGATGCTCGATCCACCACGAATGATGGGCCGACAGGAACATCGGCAGCGTGGTGAAGGTAAACAGCCAACGGTTCCAAATGCTCTTCTTGAAAACAAGATTGTGATTACACTCGTGGGCTAACTGAAACAAGTTGATATTGATCCACGATCCAACGAAGTAAGCGAGCAAAATCATCGCCCACCATGGCCCCCGGCTGACGCCCCATGCCAGGCCAAGCTGGAGCATGATGAACATCCCGCACCAAAGCGCCGTGCTCGGGGTGTTCCCAAAAAGTTTCTTGATCTCGGGGTGATCGCGGACCATCTTTTTCGCCCGCTCGCGGTGCCACACAGCGTCTGGTTTTTGATCGTCATCAACATGATCGCTGATGTCCACCTCGTAACCGGGAAACATCGGCGCGGGCGAACCGAGCACGCGAGGGTGGAATTTAACCTTCTTGTGCTCCGCCGCGTCGGCCGCAAATATCGAAAATGGCATGAATGGATTCCCCAGGAAACATCGTGCGCTGCGTCAGAAAGCGGGACGCCAAGCAGCGCTTTGCTGCTCTGCGGCAAATATCTTAACTGCACCTGATAACGCGGGCAAATCCGAGTCGGCCGGCGGAACCAAACCGCTGGCGGGCCTTTCGCTCGCGACACAATCGCCGGTTCGATGATTGCTTGGCCGAGAATCGGACCGACTGGCCTTCTCCATTGGCGTCCAGGATGAGGTCATGATCAAAACTGGGATTCTACAACGTCTCCAGAGGACAATCCGTTACGATGATCCATTATCCTGGTGCTGAATGAAAAACTGGCATTGGTCAAGGTGCCCGATCGACAAGGCAAGCAAGATCGGTCAACCAATTCGTAGGCCACTACTTGTCCTGGAAACCGTCATAAGTTTGACTCTTGCCAGGAAAGATCCCGGCCTACACATCTGGAACTAACAACTTCGTTTACTTTTCTACTCAAGCTTAAGAGAGTATCTATGACGTCGTCAAAGCATCAATCTTGGTTCGTCATTCTGATGGCAATCATCACCAGCGGCTTGCTGGCGGGCACCGCCGATACAGCATCTGCCCAGCAGAAGAAACCGAACATCCTGGTGATCTGGGGTGACGATATCGGCCAGTTCAACGTTAGCGCCTACAACCATGGCGTCATGGGCTACAGGACGCCGAACATTGACCGCATCGCCAGGGAAGGTGCCATGTTCACCGACTGGTATGGCCAGCAAAGTTGCACCGCCGGCCGCGCTGCCTTCATCACCGGCCAGTCGCCGATCCGCACCGGCCTGACAAAGGTCGGCCTGCCGGGCGCTCCGGAGGGGATGAATAAGCAAGATCCGACCATTGCCGGGTTGCTCAAAGCGCAAGGCTACATGACCGGCCAGTTTGGCAAGAACCACCTCGGCGACCGTGATGAGATGCTGCCGACCGAGCATGGCTTCGATGAATTCTTCGGCAACCTGTACCACTTGAATGCCGAGCAGGAGCCGGAGCATCCTGACTACCCCCAGGATCCTGAGTTCAAAAAGAAGTTTGGACCGCGGGGTGTGATCAAATCCTTCGCCGACGGGAACATCCAAGATACCGGACCGTTAACCAAGAAGCGGATGGAAACGGTGGACGAGGAGGTCACCACGGCTGCCCTGGACTTCATGGATCGCGCGAACAAGGCCGACAAGCCATTCTTTGTTTGGTGGAACAGCACACGCATGCACATTTGGACGCACCTCAAGCCAGCCTCCGAGGGCAAGACGGGACTCGGCATTTATGCCGACGGCATGGTCGAACACGATGGGATGGTTGGCCAGTTGCTCGACAAGCTCGAGGAATTGGGCATCGAAGACAACACCATCGTCATGTATTCCACCGACAACGGAGCTGAGTTCTTCTCTTGGCCCGACGGCGGCACCACGATGTTCCGTAACGAAAAGGCCACACAGTGGGAGGGGGGTTTCCGTGTGCCAACCGCGATCCGCTGGCCCGGCGTCATCAAACCCGGCACGGTCATTAATGATCTGTGCGCTCATGAAGACATGCTCCCAACACTGCTCGCCGCCGCTGGCGACACCACCGTCAAAGAAGATTTGCTCAATGGTAGACAGGTCGGTGCCATGAATTACAAAGTTCACCTCGATGGCTACAACCTGATGCCGTTTTTTAAGGGAGAAGAGCAGGTCACTCCGCGGAAGGATTTCATCTATTGGACAGACGATGGCGATGTGGCAGCGCTCCGCTACAACAATTGGAAGATCACGTTTTTGAAACAGAACGCCGAAGGCATTGACGTCTGGCGACAGCCTTTCGAGGTACTCCGCGCACAATGCTGTGCAATTTGCGCATGGACCCTTTCGAACGCGCTGAGCATGAAAGCATCGGCTATGACCGATGGTGGGTGGATCACATGTTCGTGTTCGCACCAGCGGGAGCCTATGTCGGAAAATGGATTCAAAGTTTCCGAGATTACCCGCCACGCCAAAAACCGGGAAGTTTCAATCTCAGCAAGGTGATGGAATCCATCAACAAAGCCGCGGGCGACAAGTAGCGCGGCGCATTGGACAATTGCTGTGTGCTGTGTCAACTCAGCCGGGCCGCAACTGCTTCATCCGAGTGCGGCCCGCAAGCGGACATACAAGATTGCTTCAGTAGCAGCCATTTCAAATCGTTCCCCGGCTCCGCCTGGGAACGAAATGCAACGCAGACTCCCCCCTGTTCATGCTCTAACATGGCAGGCGGAGCCTCCAAACCAGGGTGTTCCCAGGCGGGAGACTGGTAACAAGTTTTTTAGGATTTTTCGTTTTTTGCTGCTCCGGTTCCAAACCGCAGGCAGAGACGCAATGAGCGACCAACAGCCGCGAACTTTTTGGCGAATCCGGGCCGGGTTCGCGTTTTTCGTGGCGAGCATCGGCTGGCCTGTCTTGATTCCAATCTTGCCGCTGCTAGGTGCGTCCCCAACAGTGACGGCAGCCTTCAGTGGGGTGATGGTTGTCGCGGCCGAATTTATGCTGCTCGCCGGCGCGGCGATTGCCGGAAATGAGGGATTCGCTTTTATCAAAGCCAAGGTGTTTGGTTTTTTTAAAAGTTACGGGCCGCGCCGCGAAGTAAGTCGCGTTCGCTACATCATCGGACTGGTGATGTTTGCCACGCCGCTGGCATTCGGCTGGCTGTCACCTTACATCGAACTACATCTTCCAGGTTTTACGGACAATCGCTTGGTCTACGCCATACCATTGGACGTGTTACTATTGATCAGTCTGTTCGTGCTTGGTGGTGCTTTTTGGGATAAGTTGCGATCATTATTTTCGCATGATGCTTACGCGGTGCTGCCGAGCAAAGAACGTCGCGGAGATGGTTGATGTGGTAAGCATGGGAAATTTTGGAATTCACTCTCCTTCCCGCACAGTCGGACTCTCAGACCCGGAAAGGTCCCTTCGGTCTCAGCTCAAAATCATTCAACAGCAGATACTGGAGGCCGCTGGAAACAGCGGCAATAGCAGCAGATGAACGCGCGAGATCAGATCATCGAAGTGCAAGCAGGGATGGCCGCCGCGATCATCGGCCAGCAGACGGTGATCGAGCGACTGATGATCGCGCTATTGGCCAATGGCAACGTGCTGATGGAAGGGTTGCCCGGCACCGCCAAGACGCGTTCGATCAAGACCCTTTCCAAGCTGATTGAGAGCCAGTTCAGCCGCGTGCAATTCACGCCCGACCTGTTGCCCTCCGATGTGACCGGCTCGGAGATCTATCGCGAGCAAGACGGAACTTTCCAATTCCAACCCGGACCGCTGTTCGGCAACCTGATTCTGGCCGACGAGATCAACCGAGCCCCGGCCAAGGTGCAGGCGGCATTGCTGGAGGCGATGGAGGAACGACAAGTCACGGTCGCCGGCAAGACACACAAACTAGCCGATCTGTTTTTGGTCCTGGCGACGCAGAACCCAATCGAACAGGAAGGGACTTATCCTTTGCCGGAAGCACAAATGGATCGCTTTCTGGTCTATGTCAAAGTACCCTATCCAGCGTCCGACAACGAACTGTCGATCTTGCGTCTTGTTCGCGCGGAGAATACGGGCAGCAAGCACGAGGAACGTAAACCGGTCTCGCAAGAAACGATTTTTGCCGCCCGCAAGCAAGTAGGCGAGGTGCATATCGCCGAGAAGGCCGAGCAGTACATCGTCGATCTGGTGATCGCTTCCCGTGAACCGGAGCGCTATGGCGATGAACTCGCCAAGTGGATTCAAATTGGTGCCAGTCCGCGCGCCACCATCGCGTTGGACGCCGCGGCGCGCGCTCGGGCTTGGCTGCGCGGGAACGATTTTGTATCGCCGGAGGATATTCAAGCAGTCGCCCCCGCCTGCCTAGCCCATCGCTTGCACCTGTCCTACGAAGCCGAAGCGGCCGGCAAATCGCGTGAGGATGTGGTCGACGCGATTCTGCAGCGGGTTGCGGTAGCTTGAGAAAAGAAAATCCCCCGTCATACATTCACCCAACTCTCGAGGACCTCGTGCGGCTGCAGTACGAAGCCCGCGATTTCTCGTTGCTGCCGCGTCAGCCTGTCCACAGTTTGTTGAGCGGACGGCACAGCTCGCGACTGCGCGGACGAGGCCTCACGTTCGAGGAACTCCGTCGCTATCGTCCAGGTGACGATATTCGCTCGATCGATTCGCGCGCGACTGCCCGGCTGCGGACGGCGCATGTGCGAGTCTACTCGGAGGAACGCGACCGACCTGTGCTGTTGGTGGTGGACCAGCGAGCGACGATGTTCTTCGGCAGCGCTCGGACCACGAAAGCCACCGCGGCTGCTGAAGCCGCCGCGTTGACCGCCTGGCGAACGATCGAACGGGGCGACCGCATCGGGGCGATCATCTTTGACGATGACGAATTTGTAGAAATCAAACCGCGACGAAGCCGCAGCAATGTGCTCCGCATCTGCCATGAACTTGTACGAATCAACGGACAACTGTCGGTGGATCGCCGGCCCGTGAGATCGGACGCTTTGAACGCGGCACTAGGCTGCGCGGTCAACGTCGCCAAGCATGACCACCTGGTCATCCTGATCACAGATTACGATGGCGATGACGAGACGACCCGCGAACTGACGACGCGTTTGGCGACGCATAACGATGTGTTGGCAGTACTGGTCTACGATCCGCTGGGCGCGCGGTTGCCGAAGGCCAAAGAGATGGAGGCGACCGACGGCGCTGAACGACTGACTGTGCCGACAGATGCACAGTTCGCCGAGCGATTCGAAAGTGAGTTTCGCGCCAGATGTGACCAGATTCGTCAGCGACTTCGTGCTGTCCGTATTCCGCTACTGCCAATCTGCACCCATGATCCGGTGACGGAGCAGGTCCTTGCTGCTCTCGGGGGTCGTCGATGAACAACGACCCCGCGAGCCTGGACAATTTACGTGATATCGTGGCACCGCCAGCAGTGCCGTGGTGGCCGCCGGCACCTGGCTGGTGGATCGTGTTTGCCGTGCTGCTGCTGGCCGCTGCAGTTGCCGGATTCCGAGCCTGGCGAAATTGGCGGACCAACGCTTACCGCCGTGCGGCACTGCGAGAGCTTCACAAGGCAACATCCGTCGCGGAGATTGCCGAGGTTCTCAAACGGACTGCTCTGTGCGCCTATCCGCGGACGGATGTTGCAGCACTGTCCGGTTTCGCCTGGTGCCAATGGCTCGCAGAAACTGGAGGAAGACAAGTGCCGGACAGAGTTGCCGAAGCGCTGACGCGTGGTGTCTTTGCGAGAGAACAGAAACTGAACGATCGGGAAGTCAGTCTGTTCGCAGCCGAGTGGATCAATCGTCATGAAAGTCGGACAGAAGATCGCGCAGGAAGCAAACAGATGTGAACGTTCATTCTGCTTCGCTTTCTGCGCGACATTCTGTTAAGAATCGATACCAATGCTTTCCTTTGCTCACCCCTGGACCTTCTGGCTTGCGCCGCTGCCGCTGATCGTGTGGTGGTTTGTGCCCCCTCGCGCGCAGGCGCGCCCGGCCGTCCGTGTTCCGTTCCTGAAGCGAATGCAGGCGGCGGGCGGTGCTACATCGAGGCATGCTTCTCGCACCAGCGTCGTAACGCTAGTCCTGCGCAGCTTGGTTTGGCTACTGCTCCTGCTGACGCTGGCGCGTCCTCAATGGCTCGAGCCGCCGATCGAGCGGTCGATTCCCACTCGCGATCTGTTGCTTCTGATTGATCTCTCAGGTTCCATGGACCAGCAGGATTTCACCAATGCCGCCGGGCAGTCGGTGAATCGACTGACAGCGGTGAAGGAAGTACTCGGCGATTTTCTTGTTCGACGCGAGGGTGACCGCGTGGGACTCATCGTTTTTGGCAATGCGCCGTTTCTGCAAGTGCCGTTCACGACCGATCTAGCGCTCTGCCAACAACTGCTTGACGAAACGGCGGTCGGTATGGCTGGACCTCGTACGGCGCTGGGTGACGCGATAGGGCTGGGGATCCGTCAGTTCGAAAACAGCGATGTGCCGATCAAGACGATCATCGCCTTGACCGACGGCAACGATACCGGCAGCGGTGTCCCGCCAGTCGAGGCTGCACGCGTGGCCAAAGATCGCGAGATCACGATCCACACAGTCGCCGTGGGAGACCCGACGACGGTGGGCGAAGAAAAGTTGGATCAGGAATCACTGCGGGCCGTTTCCAAGGCGACTGGTGGCGAATTCTTTCTGGCGATGAATCGCGACGAGCTGGCCGGGATTTACGAGCAACTGGACAAGATCGAAACACGCGACGTGAAGACCGTCAGTCATCGCCCGCGGCGCGATCTTTACTTCTGGTCGCTGGCCGCCGCTTTGCTGCTATCGCTGGCCGCGCAGGCGTGGCGGTTGTGGGCGGCGCGAGCGGTTGCACCGAACGACAAACCGTCCATCCGATTGCGGGTCAATGCCAGGACGTTTGAATTGGAGGCGATCGAATCATGAGCTTTCTGGAAGACTTCCATTTCATCCGGCCGGCCTGGCTGCTACTTGCGCCCGTGATCGTCTGGTTTTGGTGGCTCGGACGGAAGGCTCAAGACCCACTTCGCGGCTGGCGCGCGGCAATGGTTCACGATCTGCTCGGTGCGCTGACGGTAGGAGCCGACAACCGTGGTTGTTGGCTAGGCGCGGGTCTGCTTTCCGCATGGTTGCTAGCCGTTGTGGCCGTAGCCGGACCGACCTGGAGACCAGAACCTTCACCGTTTGCCGATGATCCCGTGCCCGTGATGCTCGTGCTCAAGGCCGGCAAGACGATGGAACTCTCCGATCTGTTGCCCAGTCGCATGGAACGGGCGCGGCTGAAGATCGCGGACTTTGCCGCCGCGCGGAAAGGGCAACCATTGGGCCTGATCACCTATGCAGGATCAGCGCACCTGGTCTTGCCACCGACCCGTGATACGTCGGTAGTAGCGGCGATGGCTGCGGAGATCAGTCCCGCGATCATGCCCAAGCCAGGCGACGATCTTCCCGACGCGCTGCGACTGGCAGAGCTTACCCTTGGAAGTACCGGCGGTTCGATCGTTGTCGTTGCAGACACAGTCGCTGCGGGGACGGAAAAAGAGTTGGCCGACTTCCATGCCAAGAGCAGCGTGCCGATCTATTTTTTGGCCATCGCGCGAGCCGACACTCCGCCGTGGGTCGCGCTGCAAAGTGTGGCAGCGGCGCTGGGGACACGGATCACGACGATGACGCCCGATTCCACGGATGTGGCCGCGCTGGTCAACAGCACGGCCACGGCGCCGGTTGCAGTCGGTGATGCTGCAGAGGGAGTACGCTGGGCCGAGGCTGGCTGGTGGCTGGTCCCTGTGATCGCGCTGCTGTCATTGCTCGATTTTCGGCGTATTCGGTACTGCGACCGGACGGAGGCCAACGGATGAGAAACCTCGCGGCATTTTTTGTCGTCGGCGCCCTCAGCTGGTGGGGACTGTGGTTCACGCCCGACCAACAGGGGCAGCGACTGATGCGGCGCGGCGAGTTTCGCTCTGCTGCGGAAACCTTTCGCGATCCGATGCGACGGGGCGTTGCCTGGTTCCGAGCCGGCGAGTTTGAAAAGGCCGAACAGACCTTTGCGCCGCTGGCAACGTCCGAGTCGGAATTCAATCGAGGCACTTGTCTGATCATGCAAGGAAAGTACGAACCGGCAATCGCCAGATTCGATCGCGCACTGGAACTGCGTCCCGGCTGGGAGGACGCGCAAGTTAACCGCGAGGTTGCGGTTGCTCGCGCGAAGCTGACCGAACAGCAGGGGGGTGACTTGGGCGATCAGAAGATCGGTGCGGACGAAATCGTGTTTGACAGAGAGAAAAAATCGGGCGGACAGGAAACCGAGACAGAGGCTGCCCAACCCCTCTCCGACTCGGCGATGCAAGCGCTATGGCTCCGCCGCGTACAGACCAAGCCCGCTGACTTCCTGAAATCAAAGTTTGCCTATCAGCTTGCCGCTGGCGGGCAGCAGGGAGGTGACGAATGAAGACCGGACACGAGAAACGCAATCCGGAAAATTTGAACCGCAGGACGCAAAGAGCGCAGAGATTCGTTGGCTGGCCACCAGCTCAGTTTCTTCGCTTACTTTGTTACCTTCTGTTTGTATCCGCTTTCTCTGTTTCGCTACTTCCCGTTTCAAGCGCCTTTGAGCCAGTCCAGGCGGAAATCGAGAAAGAGACTGCCTGGACCGGCGAGGCCGTTCCCCTGATTATCAAGCTCTTTTCGCCGGGACCTTTCAGCGGTACGGCGTCGTTCGACTTGCCCGACCTGCCGCGCACTGCTTTCGTACAGGCCGGCAATCCGGTGGTCGGCAGCGAAGAAGTCGACGGCGAGTCTTACTTCACCCAGCGTCACGTATTGACTCTCTTCACGCAGCGTGACGGTGAGATTGTGATTCCTGCCTTCCGTGTACGGTTCTCAGGCAAGAAGACATTCACGGCGGATCCCGAGTCGATGGAAGGCTTCACGCCGGAACTACGATTTCAGTCCAAACGTCCTCCCGGAACCGAGTCGATGGGCACTGTTGTCAGCGCCACAGAAATGGATGTCCAGCAGACCTGGAACCCGCAGTCCCCAGAAGAAATTCAGGCGGGCGATGTGATCGTGCGGACCATCAGGCGAACCGCCGTGGGAACTACCGCCATGATGTTGCCAGCGGTTCCCACCAGCGCGCCCGACGGCATTCAAGTTTATGCCGGTACGCCGGAAGTCCAGGACAAAGTCCAGCGCGGCGATTCACGTGCCGAGCGCACCGACACAACGAAGTACCAATTCCAGCGAGCCGGTTCGTTCACGTTGCCAGAAATCACGTTCGTTTGGTGGGATCCACGGCAGGAAAAGCTTCAGCGCCGAATCGTTCCGGGTCTGACGGTTGCCGTGGACGAGGCGAGTGCAGCAGCATCGCCGGTCAGTGAACCAAAGCAGCAGCCATCATCGGTTTGGGTGTTTGCCTTTGTCGGACTGCTCGTCTTCGGTCTGTTTGTCTGGTTGATTCGTAAGCCAGCGTTGCGGTTGATCGAGTCTTGGCGAACCGATCACAATCGCTCCGAAGCGCTCGCACGGCGGGCGTTGCGAGCGGCATGCGCATCCAACGACGCATCCGCCGCTTATTCAGCACTGATGTCATGGGTTGCAAGCCGGAGAGCCGAACAGGGCTGGGACGAATTGGCAGCTTGTTTTGAATCGGGGCAAGATCGCGAGCTAAGGACGCAGTGGCAATTGTTATCGCGGCATTTATTTGCCTCTGAATCTGCATCGGCAACATGGCAGGGCAAGCAGCTTTGGGCCGCGTTCTCCCGTGCGCAAAGGCGACCAATTCGTAAATCTAGACGGAATCGGCCGCCCGCGCTGCCAGAACTGAACCCCAGCGGATCCTCTGCAGACCTGGCGGTGTCGTGAACCAGCGGCATGAATTGACTCACTCTCAGGCTGCCATCTGTCAAGGCAAGGCAACGCAGGCTCCACCTGCTGATGCTGTGAGACGGCAGGCCAAACCAGTCGCGGCGGTGCCAGAAAAACCTCACCCAACGGGGAAAATCGGGCCAACGGGTGGTCAAAATATCCTTGAATCAGTCAGCAATGGAAGCACAATATTATAGAATTCGCAGTTTTTTTCGTGACGTGATCGTATCGCGAAAACATGGTATTGCGGAAGGTCACCCAAGCGAACCACCTTGAGGTCAGCACGCAGTTGTAAGTCTTACGATGACAAAAAATTCAACGAGTCAGCAAACATTCTCGATCGGCGTGTGCAGGCATCTGATTGGTGATTTATTTCGACCGCGCGTGTGGATCTATTGGACGGACTTCCTGCTCACGTATGCCGCCGGTGTGTATTGTTTTACTCAGGTTTACGGCGGCCCCCTTTACCAACGCCATCAGGGTTTTCAAGGAACCTTTGAACAGACGTTTTTTTTCTTTGCTTCTTGCCTGCTGTTCTATCGGGCGGCGATGTTCATTCATGAAGTGGTACATCAACGCGCCGCCGGCCGGCTAAAACTGTTTCGGCTGGTTTGGAATCTGCTCTGCGGCATCCCGTTCTTGATGCCATCCTTTGTCTACTACACTCACATCGATCACCATCGCCGACAACACTATGGCACCGATCGGGACGGAGAATACCTGCCATTGGAACACCAGCGGGGCTGGCAACTTTTGTTTTATCTGTCTTGGTGCCTGGTCATTCCACTGTTAGCCGTGATTCGTTTCCTGTTGCTCACACCGCTGGCCTGGGGGATTCCCGGATTTCGCGGTTTCGTGCACCAGCGCGCCTCGTCGATGGTGATGGATCCAACCTACATCCGGCCACTGCCGACCAAGAAGACGCTGAGAATCATTTACACCCAGGAACTGGCCTGTTTCTTGTGGTGCGCGGTGATCGTCGTGATCGCCCCGGCGGTGGTTGGCCAATGGCCGACGCCCTTCCTGATCCATATCTATCTGATGGCTGTATGCATCGTGTTCTTGAACTCGGTCCGCACGATCGGCTCGCATCGTTGGGTCAACGACGGAGCGCAAATGGATTTTCTCGATCAATTGCTCGATTCAGTAAATTACCCCAACAACGCTTGGATCAGCGAACTGTGGGGACCTGTTGGCACTCGTTTCCACGCCCTGCATCATCTGTTCCCGACCTTGCCCTATCACGCATTGCCGCGTGCTCACCGTCGACTGATGGCTGCCTTGCCCGCGGACTCTCCCTACCGGCTCACCGAGGAACGCTCGTTGACCTCGGGAATCATCAATTTGCTGAAGCGGAATCGCAAGACGAATTTGAATCCAGCTAGTCATCGCGAAAGAAGTGAGTCAACGTTGGGCAGTGCTTGATCGCATTTTTAACGGCAATCGAACTTGGTTCCCGATTTCAACCGTGCGTCAGATTGTTGAAATGATGCTATTGCACGATTGGACCCTGGATTACCCAATCGCTACCACTTTCAAACGGTGGCCAAGAATGACCATGATTTTGCTCGATCTGTCTGGTCGTACGCCTTCCAGCCGCACGTGCAAGCTGCTCCATTTGTGGTTAGGATGACTGGGTACCAAAGCGCCACCAAAACTGTTTAGGACACCGAACCATGCGACCGTTGAAAAGAAACTTCATTGCCGGATTGATTGTGTTGGCCATGACGCTTGCGGTGCAGAGTGATGCCCACGCTCAATACGGGGTGGTCGTACAACCGGTGGTGCCGGCCGTCGTCGGGTACACCGCAGAGCGTCGAGGTCTGTTTGGTCAGCGGGTCGTGATGCGGCCGATCGTGGCGCCGGTTGCTGCTGCTGCGCCGGTGGTAGCCGCTCGTCCGGTCGTGTCAGAACCAGTTGCGGTCCAATACGCGCCACCAGCGGCTCCGGTCGCTGCTTACTACGCGCCCCCAGCACCTGTCACCATGCGATATGCTCCGGTGGTCGCTCCTGTAGCCACCTATTACCGAGCTCCTGTTCCAGTCGTGCCGGTTCGGAGTTATCGCGTTGCGGTACCTTACATTTATGGGTTTTAGACGTTGACGGGTTCTAGCGATTTACGTTTAGTCAGCGGCGCTGCGATCCGGAGCTTCCAACTTGCTCTTGCTGAAATCCGCATCGGATAAGCCCACGTTCAATTTTAGATTGACATAGATGTACTCTTCCATCAACGGCGGCGGTTGACCTGGGCTAGGAGGCCAATCGTAAACCACGAGCCGAATGGGCACCTGCAGCTGGTCGTCGATATACAGGCTGGCTTTATGAAACTTGATGCCTGCAGCTGGTTGCGGATGAATCACTTGAATGTGAGTGCAAACCCGATCGCCTACCCGCGCGTTGCGAAAATGCGACACCAGTGTATTGGTTGCCGCCGGGTCGTTCTCGATATCTTCCTCGACTTTTTCGATCAGCCGCTCGATGATCTTGTCGAAACCGACGTCGGTGATCGGGTAGTTGCTTTCCCGCCGTGCCGTCGAGCCGTTAGGATCGACCTCAATTTTTGCGTACTTCAGTAAGCGGCCACCTTTGCGGACCAACATCTTGCCGTCGTTCTGCCCTTCGACGTACAACACGCGTCGATCTTTGACGGTTCCAGGCGCCAGATACTGCATGAACACGGCCATCGGATGGACCAGATCCCCGTCGATCCTTTGCTCGCAGCGCATACTGACCTCGATGAACTGGTGGGGCTGTAGCTCACCGTTGATCCGTTCACGCTTAATCAGCCGACACGAATAATCGCGAATGTGCTCTTGGATGTAGTCGGAGCGGGCTTTCGCGTAGGAGAATGTCCAGGCCAGTGGATGAGTGCCTGCTGCTTCGATCGTTGTGGAAGAATCGTCAGCGGCGGCGGAATACACGAGGCCGCAAATGATCAGGGTGCTCATCAGTGCGGCGCGCAGGCAGAGACGGTGCGATGCCATGTTGTGCTGCCTTGTTTGCGCTTTGAGATCAACGAATGAACGCCAGCGTGCCAGTTGGTTCCTGTGCCAAAATCAACGGTAGCTGTCAAGATCGTCGTGGCAATCCGGAAACCTGGATTTCCAACGCGGATCGGTCCATACACGTGAGGATTACGCGGATCAGGTATTTCTAACCGGCAAGTACAGCAGGTGGATCAAACCTGTTTCACGGTTTACCAAACGAAATGATCGGTGCTATCCGCGTGCGTCGACTGCTCAAATCGCGAGCGGCTGGCAACGCCGTTCGACCTTGCTCGCTTTCAGGCCGCGCCTGCTGGGATCGAGGCAAAGCTTCGTCGACAGTGTCTTCCCAGGCGGCGCCGGAGCACAAGATTGGCCCTGATTTCAGCTTACCAAAACGCTTTCACGCGCTGGTCGGCCGGGTGACTGGGGTCGAGATGCGAGCTCAATGAGCACCGAGCCCCAGTAAAAATCGATCGCTATTCTCCTGGCAGGATTGCCGATTCTTCAAATACCGCATGATTGATGATCGTGCGGTCTCCCGACGTATAGACGACGTGGATCTTGCCGTCACGTGTCTGCAGCGCATTAGGGTAGGCGGCGGTATCACCGGGGCGGTCGACAATGTTGCGGCGATAGGGATAGCTCTTGTCCTGGTCGGTGGAAATGGCCACGGTCAGCGGCATTCGCTCCCCTTCGTTGTTGTCGTTGTAAACCAACAACAGGTGCCCATTGCGGAGCTTGATGAAGTCGGCTGCTGAATTCGGATTGGCAAATTGTGATGCTTCACCTCGGCTCCACGTGCGGCCACCGTCGCGCGACTCGGAACGATACAGGACACCTTCTTTCAGAGGTCCAAAGCCACCGCCGCGGCGGATGTAACAGACCAGATAGTTGTCGTCGATCTGCACCGGAGAGGCTTGCAAATTACCCATCGCGGAATAGATCCGATTGGTGGGCGTCCAGGTATGGTCAGCCGGATGGTAGCGCAGGAAGTAACTGCAGGTATCAGCTGCCGTTTGTTCCCGGTCCTCCCCGGTCTCGTGATAGACCGGCAACAAGTAATCTCCATCGTTTAACACGATCGGAGCACTACGGACCATGGTGCCTTGTTCGAAAGACAACATGTAGGGATCTGACCAAGTGTGTGCGCCGTCGCGAGACACTTTGTACTTGATGCGCGCCGAGGACCAGGTCGGTCCGTAGTTGGTGATATAGAACAGCCAGACCAACCCGTCGGGCGCCTGCCAAATCGCCCCGTTCCCTTCCGAGCGATGTGGCGTGTCGGCAATGATCTGCGGAGGACTCCAATTTGTGGATCCCTTTTCGAGCCGCATGCCATAGACGGCGGTATCACCTTGATACTCTCCATCGCCACCATAGAACGCGATGAACAAGTCGCCATTGGTCAGCTCGGTAATCGTGGCAGGATGCTTGTACCGGACCGATATCTCCGGACCAACGACGCGCTGAATCTGAATGCCGCTGGTCTGCTGCTCGTCGGCGGATAACAGAGCCGGAAAGCAGCAACACCACAGACCGCCAATCATCAAATATGCCTTCATCGTCACTCTCCGTCGTCGGGTCTGGGTTTTCGGGTCTGGGTTTTCGGGTCTGGGTTTTCGGGTCTGGGTTTTCGGGTCTGGTCAGACTTCATTGAACTCTCAAATCAATGCTCATGCAAAATCCTTCGATCGACTGTTCTGGCAAACTCCAATTTCGTGCCCCATCCTAGCCGACGACAGCTCGTACAAGCGGTTCAGTTCGACTAGCCCAATGACCAACCCGGGCGGCTCTGACGGCGGATGAAGGGATCGGCCTCGGGGCAACCGACGCACAGCATTCGCTGAGCGTCCCAGCTGATTTTGTTGCCGACACGATAGGCGACGTTGCCCAGATGGTTTGCTTCGGTCAACGGACCGGCGTAGCTGAACGGACTGGCTGTCTGACCCTCGCCCAAACAAGCCCGCACCCATTGCTCGTGGTGGCCCGGCGAATCGGCAATGAAGGGCTCCGGTCGCTGGAAGTCGGCGAATTTGTCTTCCGGCAACAAGACGTGCTTGCCGTAGTCGGACAACAGCATGCCGTCACTGCCAATGAATAACACTCCGCTGTCCCACTTGGGGATCTCGCCCCGCTGCCAAATCTCTGGTTTATGCGTCCCTTGGTACCAGGAGAGCGTCACGGCCGGGCGATCACCGCGAGCACCATACTGATACTTGGCCGACATCGATGCCGGGGCGATTTCGAGATGCGGGGGATCGCCAAAGGCTTCGACCGTGGTCGGCGCGTCCAGTTCCAATGCCCAGTAGGGCAGATCGTTCCAGTGGCTGCCCAAATCGGACATCGTGCCGTTGGCAAAGTCCCACCAGCGATACCACTTTGGACCGGGGAAATAGACGCTATGGAAAGGACGCACGGGTGCTGGTCCTAACCACAGGTCCCAATCCAGATAGGCCGGCGGCGTCATCGTCTCGGCAGGCCGAGCGTCGACGAACAACAGATCCTGGTGTTTTTTCGCTTCGGCTTCGCTTTGCAAACCCCACGCGCGCGAGACCCAGACGTGAACTTCGCCAACCGCGCCGATCGCACCGCTTTGGATCAGCTCGACGACGCGGTGATAATTGTCGCCGGCGTGGATTTGAGTCCCCATTTGCGTGACAACGCCCGCCTTGGCTGCCGCTTCGCTGATCCGTCTGGTTTCGTCGATGTTGTAGGCAAGGGGTTTTTCGCAATAGACATGCTTGCCGAGTTGGAGTGCCGGCATGGTCGCAAAGGCGTGAGTGTGCTCGGTGGTGCTGACGACCACCGCATCGACATCGTTGCCGACGTCGTCGTACATCCTGCGAAAGTCCTGAAATTTCTTCGCGCCGGGAAACCTCTCGGCGGCTCGATCGATCGACTGCATATTGACATCGCAAACGGCGACTACGTCAACAACTCCCGTCGATGTGATGGTTTGCAGGTTGGATCCACCGCGGCCACCGACACCAATGAACGCGACTTTCAGTCGATCGCTCGCCGCCGCCTGCAGTCGTGACGAAGCGGTCAGCGTGGAAGCCGCCAAGGCGGAGCACGCGCCGATGAATTCACGTCGATTCGATTGTCGCTTGTCAGCCATCAGACACCTCGCGGCTCAAAGTTGGTCGGTTACTGGTAACGAAACAGGGTTCGGCGACATTGTACTGCGTGCGTGACTAGCAAACGGCGCTGGCGAGGCCCAATTCGAGCCTGTGGAACGATGTTAATCGGACTTCGGTGCTGGAATCCATGATCACCTCAGCCCGGTATCACCGAATCTGTTTCATCAGTTTCCTACAGAATCCAGCCGCGCAATTGGGAAATCCAGTGTTTGAAACGCCCCCCAGTCCGCCAGGGTTTCAATGCCGCACTGGCAGTCCGTTTCTCATAACTCTTGGCGTCACTGTTGGCGTCGTCGTTGCCATCCCACAATGCCGCACCGAGTGGCGATCAAGGTAAGCCAGACGAAAATGCCGGATGGTTCGGGAACGGACTGGAAGGACAATCCGTCAACTTTGATGCTGCCGCCATTCTGATTTGAGTGAATCCGCACATGGTCGAACGGCATTTCGCTGACGAAACCGACAAAGTAGTTCCCTGTCGTGCCGCTAAAAGTGATCGGCACATACTCGTCGCCCAATTCCATCACGATCCACCGATCCGGATTTGGCGTGTATCCGAGAAAGGAAAGACCAAAAGCAGTACTTGCGTTGTTGCTGTTGTCAAAGTTATCGAAGGTCACGATGGGATGCTGATTTGTCGGATCAAACTCTTTCGGCCATAGCGCGTTGTACCAAGGTGAAAACGAAAGGTATTGATTGTCGTTGTCGCGAATAACTTTGAATAGCTCGTCGGCGGGTGCGTATGCAATGCTATTGCCAGTCACGTCGAAATGTCCGTCCAGGTCGTAATCGGGGCCATCGTTTGGATCCGCGGGATCATCAACGAGATCCAATGCGTGAATTGGGCTGGGAAGCCTGGTGTGGTAGATCCAACTATCCCACTTAACAGTCTCAAACCCTTCCAACGTCAATGAGCCCGTGGCGGCCTTGAAAGCGGTCTCATCGTAATAGGTAATCGTTGCTCCGTGCGCCAGACCGACCATCCCGGCAACGAGCATTCCCGTCGCCCAAGCTGTCCAAGGCTTTCTAATCATCGCTCAAAACTCCGGGCCTAAACTTGCTGTCAGTGTTGAATTCCATCGCACCGCGTACATCGATTGGGACGCTAGCGCTACCTTGATTTTCTCGATGTCATTGATCGACCCGAGACTGCGCGATGTCGCCAAACTCGATTCTTGGTCGCTGACACCGGCGGGTCAAGCAGGCAAATCCAGTGTTGCCCAGCGACTGTTTCAACTCAGGATTCTCGGCACGCCAAAGACTTCCAAAGCATTGTGCGGTCTGCGCAGCTTTCGTTCGTCACCGACGCCGATCTGAGACAATTCGCTCGGTGCGCCGTGCGCAGGAGTCACAGTTGGTCGCGAGCACTGTGTCGGTGTCTATGATCTTCAGCATCAGATCGTGAATATCAAACGGGATTTTTTTTGCAGATTCATTGCCGGACCGGATTGAGGGAAAGTTCTTGGCATCCACTGCCACGTTCAGATGAGGACTTGACTTGCGGTTGGAAACGTGATTCGGGATTGCAAACGCATAGCGTGAGCGATTGAATGCGTCGTTCCACTTGATTCTTCTTGAGTCTCTACTGAAAGGCACCTCGTCGCCAGGGCGTACCGTCGGTGGACGTCGACCGCACGAAGCGACTTACTTCAGCCTTTAGGACTCCAACGCGCTGTCAGCGCTGGGGGATTGAGCAGGCGCGACAAACGTGGCTGCAAATCGAATCAAGCGTTGCATCACCATTGCAAGTTGTCCAAGTCGTCCTGGCACTGGACGAATTGCGAAAAGGATCCCAACGAAACTCGACGTGCAATCTTCACCAGCTCGGCAAAGCTTCGCAGATTCGCTTGGCTCTGTTGATCTCAACGGCGACAGGAAACCGATCGTGATAATGATCGTGCTTTCGTTTGAACTGCAGGCCAGCATCGGCCGAGTGGTCGAGGCTGAATATGCGAGCACACCGGCGGTGCTCCGTATCGCTGCCGATTGGCCTTTCGTCGTAGATTCTTGATTTTGACGACAACCGCAGATAGGCTTTGAATCAGCTGAGACTGCTCGGCGAAACGGATCGGCTGGCAGCCCAGCTGAATTCGCCGGCACACTGATCGATGTCCCCGTTCCTGACCGTCAAGATCGTGAAACTTCTAGTTCTGAAACACCCGCCCAAGACACACGCGGATTAGCGACGATGGAAGCCTATGCAACTGCTTTGAGTTTCGCGATTCCTGGATTCGTATTGCTGATCATCATCGAACAGATCGCGGCCCAATGGATGGACAAGCATATCAATCGTGGCATGGATGTGATCTCCAGTCTCAGTTCCGGGATGACCAACACGCTGACAAGTTTGCTTGGTATCGGCGTCGTGATCGTCAGTTACAAATGGATGGAGCAGCGGATTGGGTTGTTTGATATTCAGTCCACCGCATTGTTGTATGTTTTGGCTTTCATCGGGCACGACTTTGCCGGATACTGGTCGCATCGATTCAATCATTCGATCAACCTGTTTTGGAACCGGCACGTGGTCCACCACAGCAGTGAAGAGTTCAACTTGTCGTGCGCTTTGCGACAGGAAATATCGGCGATCGTCGGGATCTACTTTTTTCTTTACATCCCAACCGCTTTGATCGGTGTGCCGTACGAGATCGTTGCGGTTGTTGCGCCGCTGCATCTGTTTGCTCAGTTCTGGTATCACACCCGGCTGATCGACCGCATGGGTTTTTTGGAGCACATCCTGGTCACTCCATCGCATCATCGCGTCCACCATGCCATCAATGAACTCTATCTCGATAGAAATTTCTCTCAGGTCTTTATCATCTGGGATAAAATGTTTGGGACCTTTCAGGAAGAACTGGAAGCAGAGCCGCCGATCTATGGGACGCTGACGCCGGCCAACACTTGGAATCCGGTCATCATCAACTTCATGCACGTCTGGAAACTGATCAAGGATGCCTGGCGCACCGGTAGCTGGCGGGACAAAGCCAGAATTTGGTTCATGCCGCTGGGTTGGCGTCCTGCCGATGTGGAACGGGAATATCCGATCGAATTGCCCGGCGTCCATGATCGAACGAAATACGAACCCTATGCCTCCGCGTTTCTCAAGGCATGGTCTTGGTTCCAATTCCTATTCACCAACTTGTTGCTCTATCATCTACTGTTTAACTTCGGCACACTCGACTCGAGCCAGATCGCCTGGTACTCAGCCTTTCTATTTGTGACGATTTTCTCTTACACGTCGCTGATGGACCGGCATGCCTTGGCGGTTCCGACCGAGCTGTTACGCCTGATCATTGGTGTGGCAATCATTTTGCGAAGCGGAAATTGGTTTGGACTCGACAGCTACCTGGCCGGTGCGACGACGATCATGGTGTTGTATCTTGTCGGTTCGATGCTCTTGACGCTCTATTTCACGATTGCCGAGAAACAACCGTTGTCAGCGTCCTGAGTGGATCACCGTTGCCTGTTGATCGCGACGAAGGCTTCGCCGGGGTCGGCCGATGGACCACCATCGGTGACTCCTGCTGGTCAGGATTGAAGCCCCAGCAGATTCCAGTAGTGGAGAAATGGAACGAAGCCGATCGCGGTCGCTGCTACCAATGTGTAGTACAGCCGTCCGCGCAGCGACCAGCACTTCCGCTTCCAGGCCATGGCCGTAAAAACCGGCAGCGACAGGGTAAGCAGCGTGCTGATCAGCGGAATATACAGTAACGCTACCACCGTGGACGGCACCCCAAAGTTGAATTCATCCGCCCCTTCTCGCAGCACCCGAAGCAGTAGAAGTACAAATGCGACCACGAAGAATAGATTCAGCGCGGCGACAGCGGCGGCGGCGACGCGCGCCAGAGGCCATTGCTGGATTGGCCGCACACTCGGTCCGCGCCACTGCCGGAGCAGATAACCGATCGGCCAGGCAAGCACCGTCCAGGAGAATGCCACCAGAAAGAATCCGAGCAGCACGGCTTGGAATGTCGCGGTTTCGTACCACGCCAGCTTTTCAAATACGCTCGGACCGAAGAACGAACCGAACATGTGCGTCACCCGACCACGTTTATCTTCCCGGAATGCGACGTATCCGCCGTCGTCACTTCGTTGGAACAGGAGTGGTTCGACTTCCGTGATGCCAAAGGGTTTGCGGAATTCGCTGAAGCCAGCCGGATAGCGAACCGTCAAAGCACCGTCCGAATCGGCGGTCACAAGAAACTCACTGAATGGCGTCAGCAACTTCTCGAGACCGAATCGCGCGTAACGGTTGTAGCGGTAGTGGCCTGCAAAATCTGCTGCGCGGTTCTTGAATCCGGCCGGCGGATTCAAACTCGTCGGCGCGGCGACGGGATAATAATGATCGAGAAACGCTGCAACCAACTCTTCACGAAACTGCGGCACGTCATTATTGTAGGCGACAAAAAAACCTAATCGTTGGTCTGGCAACAGGAACAACAAGCTCGCGTAGCCAGTCAAGTCACCTCCTTGCTCAATCGCTCGCACATCGTTGGCCAGCCGTTCGTTAAACCCAAATGTTCTGCCAGCGAGCCGCGGGTGCTGCGTGAATTGCTGGCGTTGCATCTGACGGACCGTGGCTTCGTTGAGAATACGCACATCGCCGCAGCGACCAAGCTCCAGATGGGCGATCATGAAGCGGGCCATATCCGCCCCGCTGGCTACCAATCCCCCGGCCGGAGGATCGTGCAAGAATGTGTCGCGCACACTCTGGTAGCCATTGTCATTGAATTCGTAGCCCACCGCCAAATCGCCAATCAAACCCGGCGGCAACGGTTGCTCCATCGTGCTGTCCCGCATCTGCAACGGCCCGAGGATATTTTTATGAACATAATTCGCATACGAATCATTGGTGACCGTTTGGACCAGGAAGCCGGCAAGCGCGTAGCCGTAATTCGAGTACATGATCACATCACCGGGAGGTAATACCCGTCGCGGCATCCGCTCTGCCAGGTACTTGCCCAGCGGCATCACCTCGGCGGCGGTCCTGGCCTCCATTCCGATCTCTTTGCCATCCAGTCCGCTGGAATGAGTCAACAAGTGGCGAATGGTTACAGGGCTGAAACGCGTTTCGTCAAGTCGAAAGTCGCGAAGGTAATTGTTGACGTCCTGGTCGACGTCAAGCAGGCCGCGCTCGACGAGTTGCATGACGGCAGTCGCGGTCACAAGTTTGGTTACCGATGCAGCCCTAAACAACGTCGTGTCGGGATCGACCGGAGCCTGATCTTTCAGATTCGCATACCCAAACCCTTGTTTGAAGGAAATCTCGCCGTCCTGTACGAGCACGAAAACGGCCCCCGGAATGTGCAGCTTGCGCATTTGCTGAGCGAAAAAATCATTCAGGAATGCTTGCAGTTCTTGGGAATCGATCCGAACGCCTGGTCCGGGAGCCCTGTCCCCGACCTTGTCAGCGACACCCGATTTGCTGCCTTGTAGATTCCCTGTACTGCAGAGAAACAAGGCACACGAAATCGTAACTGGGTGAATCAGCGACGCACGATGCATGCTGGTGACTCCGAGCTTGAGACGGAAAAAAGATGAACTTTGTCGGGCATCCGCAGCGAGCAAACATCATGCTACCTAGGGGAGGTACGAACCATGTGGATTACCGAAACGACGCGGACGGACTACTTTTGCGCGGCAGACGAAATCCGAGTCGCGAGTCACGCGTACAACATCGAGTCAAGGACTGCATTGGCGTGCAATTTCCGCGTGACCCTAGCCGTTGCATGTGATCCTAAAACCCGTTCACAACTTTCCGTCATCATAACGAATCGTTGATAAGATTCCTTACGGCTACGTCTTTCAATCCAAGTTGATAGAACTTGCGTGCGATCATCCCAACCCCTGTGGTTTACGACCCAACGCGACTGACTCACTGTCAGCTTCGCGTGACACCGCTGTGGCGCAAAGATTGGGCAGGCTGTCTGCATGACTGGGCAGCTTCGAAACCGAAATTCGGAAGTCTTTTCCCGAATCAGGGTTAACAATCCCTTAGACCGTCGCTGACTCAATCGATGCTCGTTGTCGTGATGATTGGATTGCGCAGATTTGATTATGATTCAGATTCACCAAAACCTTGCTCAGGACAACGAACTCTGATCACGAGCACCGCGAGCCACTTCATGGGACATGTCACTTTTGTCGGCGGGACTGCGATCTTGCCCGACCGCTTGATTGAAGATGCCGTCGTCGTTTGTCGGGGCAGCAAGATTGCCTACGTGGGGAATGCGAAAAGCAAGATCCCATCAACGTCCGAACTGGTCGACACCAAGGGCGGATTCATCTGTCCCGGTTTCATCGACATTCACGTCCATGGCGGAGGTGGAGCAGATGTCATGGACGGCACCGTTGATGCGGTTCAAACGGTTTGTAAATCGCACGCCCTTCATGGGACGACAACCATCTTTCCGACAACCACCACTGGCAGCCCGGCGCAGCTGCAGGCGATGTTGGACGCCTGCAAGGAGGTTCGAGACTCGCAGCGAACAGATCAAGGCGAGACTTCATCGCAGTCCAGGATCGGCGGCGTGCATCTGTACGGGCCCTACTTCGCCGCCGATAAGGTCGGTTGTCACAACAAGCAGCAGTGCCGCACACCGGCGGCCTCCGAATTTCGATCGTACTTCGATCAAGGGATTGTCAAAGTCGCGACTTGCGCGGCCGAGCTTCCGGGTGCGGCCGCGTTCTATCGTGAGGCAGCCAAGCACAAGTGCCTGGTAACTTGCGGTCATTCCAATGCCAGTTGGTCCGAAATGGATGCGGCGTTCAAGCAAGGCATGCGTCACGTCGATCACTTTTGGTGTGCGATGAGCAATGTGTCGTCGGTTCGCGATCGTCTAGGGGTGCCGATGCAAGGCAGCATGCTGGAGTACGTTCTGGACAACCCGGAAATGAGTACCGAAGTGATCGCCGACGGCATGCACCTATCGCCGGAGCTGTTACGCTTCGCCTGGCGGATGAAGACGTCAAAACGATTGTGCCTGGTCACGGACTGTAATCGGGCTCTGGACATGCCGCCGGGTCGGTATCGGTTTGGGCCCAAGTCAGATGGAGCGTGGTTCAGGAGTGATGGAAAAGTAGGTTGGGCCGTAGCAGGAGGATCACTCGCCAGCGCAGTGACCGGAATGGATCACATGGTCAAGACAATGCACCGAGTGGCCGGAGTGCCGATTCACGAAGTCGTTCGCATGGCGACTTTGACTCCGGCTCAGCGGGTTGGGATTGATGATCAAGTCGGCAGTCTCAGTAAAGGCAAGATCGCTGATATCCTGGTCGTCAGTCGGCAACTCCGAGTCAAACAGGTTTACATCCGCGGCCAGAGAATAAGCATCAAGGCTTGACTAAGCGCTACCGGTTACCAAGTCCGTCGGGGAAAACACTGTTTTAGAGCCTCGGCCTCGCAGAGTTTTATAAGCAGGCAGAGCCAGAGGACCGGTACCGTTGCCAGACGCAGCCTCGTAGCGAGTAGAACAAGTCGATCCATGTGCTGATCTACTGCCGTAAGCCTCGCTGATCCAAGCCAAAATGCCGACATCCAGGGTGATCTCCATCATTCAGTAAGCTTAACCGCAGTGGTGCAGGCCCCAAGATACTGATTTCACGCGTGCTCCACTAACTTGGCGAAGACCTCCACGCTTAACGTCAGCTTTCTCCAATATTATCCCGGTGCAGAAGCTTTTTGCTGCGGTGGCCAAACCCTTCGATGCGTCAGCTAGCTACAATGGCGGGCGGCATGATTGACCTTCCTGGAATTCTGTCGGCGGGCATCGCGCGGCGACGTTTCTTGCTCACTGGCGCCTATGGCGCTCTGGCGTCCGCACTGAATCAGTCGCGCAGCTTGCAGGCTGCTGACGACAAGGCTGCCAATCCGATTCGCTCGTGCATTTTGCTGATGCATTACGGCGGACCGAGCCATCTCGACTCTTGGGACATGAAGCCAGAGGCGCCGGCGGAGATCCGCGGACAGTACCGGCCGATTTCAACCAGTGTGCCGGGACGGATAGTGTGCGAGCATTTGCCGATGATGTCCAGGCTGGTTGATAAGGTTGCCGTGATTCGTTCGATGCATCACGGCATGACCAATCATAACGCGGCCATGTACCAGGCGCTGATCGGCCGCGTGCCGGCCGGTGGTGACTTGGAACTGCTGGGGGTCGATCGCCCCAGTGACTTTCCCAGCATCGGTTCGGCGATGACTTTTCTGGTGGCGCAGGGCAAGGCACCTGCCCCAGCCCCCATGGACGTCCCGTTGACCAATGTCGCGCTACCCCATGTGATGCGCAACGTGGTTGAACTGGCGGGTCAGAACGCCGGTTTTCTGGGCGGTCGCTATGACCCACTGCAGGTGACCAGCGATCCCAATCAACCGAGTTTTCAAGTTCGGCAGCTGACGCTCCCGGAGGACGTCTCGGTCAGTCGTCTGTCGGCTCGGCAGGATCTATTGAACAAATTCAACCTGGCACACCAATCGGGCGCCCGATCGCTGCAGTCGTATCAGCAACGCGCATTTGATCTGTTGCAAAGCGAGCGAGTCAGCAAGGCATTTGCGATCTCGAGTGAGCCGGATGCCGTTCGTGACCGCTACGGTCGGCATAAACTCGGGCAAAGTCTGCTGCTCGCGCGGCGCTTGGTCGAATCCGGGGTGCGGTTTATCAACGTCAATGATCAGGAAGTGAATGGCCAGGATGCCAACTGGGACAGTCACGAGAAGATTTTTCCACGCCATCAGCAGCTGCTGGAACCAGCCGATCAAGGATTTTCCGCGCTGATCGAAGATCTGGATCAACGCGGGTTGCTGCAGTCAACACTGGTCGTTGCCATGGGTGAGTTTGGCCGTACGCCGAAGGTGAATGCGAATGCGGGGCGTGACCATTGGCCCAATTGCTACCACGTCCTGATCGCCGGCGGCGGTGTGAATGCCGGCAGCACCTATGGTTCGAGCGACAATATCGGGGCGTATCCCGACAGTGACCCGGTTACCCCAGCAGATCTTGCGGCAACGATTTTCTGGCGATTCGGCGTGGATCACCATCAAGAAATCAAGGACGGCTTTGGCCGCCCCTTCCGTTTATCCGATGGCAAACCCATTGCCGAGCTGTTCTGCGTTGGCTAGCCGCGTAGGGGCCGGCTAGCTGCGTAGGGGCTGGATAGCTGCCTGAGGGAAGCGAATCGCCGCCCACGGTGACTCGAGTCGGCGGTACTGATAAATTAGTGCCTGATCAACCACGGCTGGCCGCGCGGTCAGCCACCCCCTTCTGTCGGCCCACATTCAAACGGGCGAATCGCCTGTTCAACCATCCAGGAATTTCGCAATGCATGCTTCTGCTTCTCGGTTCGTTTTTAGTGTCTCGGCGTTTTTGCTTTTGACCATGGGGACAATGGTCAGTGGTGAGGATCCGCAGTGGATTTCGTTGTTCGACGGCAAAACCTTGGACGGATGGGAAAAAGTCGGAAGCGACAAGAGCATCTGGGAAGTGCAGGATGGAGCGATCAACGGATCGGGTGCGGCATCGATGCTGGTTTGTACCAAAGGTCCCTACAAGGACTTCCGTTATCGCGCCGAAGTCAAAATCAACGACGGCGGCAACTCAGGCCTTTACTTTCGCACCACCGAGAAGCCTGGTTTTGCAGACGGATACGAAGCTCAGATCGATAGTACTCATCGAGATCCGATTCGTACCGGTTCGCTATACGGGCTATGCCACGTTTATAAACCGCTCGTCAAGCCTGATACCTGGTTCACGTATGAAATTGAAGTTCGCGATAACGTCTGGCGCGGCCGCAAAAATACCAGAATCAAAGTCACAGTTGATGACAATGAACTGTATGAGTACCTGGACTTCGAGCAGACATTCAAGGAAGGATACTTTGCATTCCAGCAGCATGATCCGGGCAGCAAAGTCAGCATCCGCAAGGTCGAAGTGATGCCGCTTGAGTAATCGGCTGGATGTGATGTTTGCGAGCTCGATTGAACATTTCGTTCGTTCAGTTCGCGCTGCAGAAGGCGGCCCGATCAAACCTGCTTGCGGATTTCCATTTTGATGTAGGTTGTTGGGAAAAGGGGTCAGACACCAATCGTGCGAAGCTCCCTTCGGGCTGTGCCGGCTATTGGTGTCGGACCCCTTTTCCCGACCTCGGCAGCGGGAGGCGAGCGTTGGCAGATCGAATCGCATTAAAAAGAGTGGTATGCAAAGGAAGTCTGCCCGGTCCTCGCTTGCTGATCACCGGCGGTGTGCATGGCGATGAATTCGAGCCGATGGCGGCGGTCCGTCGGCTGGTGAGAGAGCTAAGCGAGCAAAAACTGGTGGGCACCGTGACTTTGGTGCCCGTGGTTAACGAAAACGCGTTCGATCGCGGCAGCCGCACCGCTGATGATGGAATCGATTTAGCGCGGATTTGTCCGGGCAATGCGTTTGGTTCAGCCACCGAGCGCCTGGCGGATCAGCTGTCGCAGCTGATTTGCGCATCCGATTATTACATCGATCTGCATTCCGGCGGCACGCAGCTGTCGGTTTATCCGCTGGCCGGCTACATGGTCACGGCCGATCAAAATCTGGTTGTCCGCCAGCATCAGATGGCACGCGCATTCAACTTGCCTCTGGTTTGGGGCAGCGATGGTACCCTTGACGGCCGCACGCTCTCGGTGGCTCGCGACGCGGGTATTCCGGCGATCTATGTCGAATACCATGGCGCCGCGGTTTGTGATCGGTTGGGAGTCCAGGCGATGGTCGATGGTTGTTTCGGTGTGATGACCAGCCTGCAGATGGTTGACCGAGCATCCCCCGCATCACGCGTGGTTCATGAGGTTCAACAGTCGCATGCAAACTCAGGCTTCCTGCAACTGTCGCACCCTGCCCCCTGCAGTGGATTCTTTGAAGCGACCGTTTTGCTCGGCGATCATCTGAAAGCGGGCGAAACGATGGGCTGGGTTGTTGATCCCTTGGGAGATCAGCCGGTGGAAATTTTGGCCGAAACCACGGGAATGGTCATTTGTCTGCGGACCTTTCCAACAGTCGCCAAGGGTGACAGCTTGGGATACGTGCTCGATACGGGAGCCAAATTGGGTGATGTTTGACAACTCTATCTGGAATTGGACCGACAGCATCGCTGTGGTGGACGCGTTGTCGCAAGTCACGCTGGGTGAGGGAAAAACGCCGTTGATCAAATCACGGCGGATTGGTCCTCAGGCTGGCATCGATCATCTGTACTTCAAAATCGAATCCGCCAATCCAAGCGGATCCTACAAGGATCGTTTTGCAGCCGTCGCGGTTTCGGATTTGGTGGCCCGCGGATCGAAGCGTTGCCTGGCGACCTCCAGTGGAAATACCGGCGCGGCGCTGGCGACGTATTGTGCGGCCGCCGGAATCGAGTGCGTGATCGCCATTGTTGAGAGCACGCCGGAAGGCAAACTAACTCAAATGCTGGCCCATGGCGCCCGATTGATCCGCGTGCGGGGCTTTGGCGTCGATCCCAACATCACCACAGCGGCTTTCGAAGCGCTGATCCGGATTGGTCAGGACCAAGGCAGCCCGCCACAGATCAGCGCCTATCACTACAGTCCTATCGGCATGACTGGTGTACAGACAATCAGCTACGAACTAGTCGATCAGCTGGCCGCCAGCGGGGGCCGTCGTCCCGACCACATCTTTGCCCCGGCGGGAGGCGGGGGATTGTGCCTTGCGCTGGCACTTGGTTTTGAGCGATTAGCGGCTTTGGGCCAGCGGATGCCGCGAGTCGACGTGGTTCAACCCGAGGGTAACGATACGATCGCCTCGCCACTTCGAAACGGATTGCCCCGGGCGCAACAGGTTCAGTGCACTTCCAAGATCAGCGGGCTACAGGTTCCTACGGTGATCGACGGAGATGCAGTCATTTCCCATTGCCGATCTTCGGGAGGAACCGGACATGTGGTCTCGGACGAAAGTGTCTGGCTAACGCAGCAGCGGCTGGCTCGAGAGGAAGGCTTGTTTTGTGAACCGGCCGGGGCCGTGGCATTGACCGGTGCGTTGCACGCGCTGGCTGAGGGCAAAATTGATCCCGCCACGAGCATCATTTGTTTGATCACCGGTTCCGGGTTCAAGGATCCGCATTCCATCGAACGAATGAACCAAGGATTATCCGTTCCCGCCCTCGATGTCGATCAACTGATGACCGAGCTTCGCGATTGACAGATTCGCACAGGTGTCGGCAGATTCGATGATCGTCGTGATCCTGAAACAACAGCCGTTGATCCAAAATTTAGTAAATGCTTTGCTTTTTTGGGTTTGGCGTTGCTGATCAAGTGCAGCAAACGCTGCGGCTGGACGGCATGCAAATTGCTGTGGCTGCGAGTAGGATATCGACCCTGAAATGATTCGCAGGCCAGCCGGCTAAGAGACATGTATTACGGCGAAAGACTTAACAGCATCAGCCACTTGGTGGGAGCCGCTCTCTCGTTGGTCGGCTTGGGGGCTCTGTTGGCTGTCAGCATTCAGACTGGCGACCCCTGGACTGTGTTCAGTTTCACTGTATTCGGTGTCACCTTGGTGCTGCTCTACACCATGTCAACGCTGTATCACAGTTTCCAGTCTCCGCGATCCAAGCAGATTTTTCAGCTTCTAGATCACATATCCATTTACCTGTTGATTGCCGGCACCTACACCCCCTTTATGTTAGTCAGTCTGCGGGACGGAAATGGCTGGACGATTTTGGGAATTGTTTGGGCGCTTGCCTTGGTAGGCATCTGGAGCGAAATTTTCCTGTCCGGTCTGGTCGTAAAAGCTGGTCAGATGCTGATTTATTTGGGAATGGGGTGGGTTGGCTCAGTTGATTTCGCCAGCCTCAGATCCGTACTTTCCGCACCAGGACTTTACTGGGTGATCGCCGGCGGTTTAGCTTACACCGCAGGGGTGGTTTTTTATCTGCTGGACAGCGCCCAAAGATTGAATCATGCCCACGGGATCTGGCACTTTTTTGTGCTGGCCGGATCGATTTGCCATTTTGTCGCGATCATCACGTACGTCCGATAGTCCTGGCACCAGTGGCACGGAATCCGCGTTTTGATTTGTCAGCGGTACATCGCCAGCGCGATGCCAGCTATTTTATTGCGGAACGACACCAGCGGTCAGGCCCTGAGGTGACCGGTATCATCAACGGCCAGGCGGCTCGCGCCGTTCCGCTTCCACCGAGGTTAGAGCATTTCCATTGATGGAAATGCTTTAGCCCGATTGTTAGACAGAAAGCTTGCAAGTTGATGTACCGGCTGAATAAACCCAGCAACGATCGGATTCGTGATTTCATTGACGCGCAAGCCCGCCTCGAACTGACTTATCCGTCGATTGGTCTGACGCGGGATGGCGATCATCCAGCAGGATTTGTGGTTGACCATCACTGCATTCGTCTCGGATCGGGACAAGCCACATTCGATCTCGCAACGCGCGCTTGCGCCAATGGAAACACTTTCAATTTGACTGGATCGCGCTTCATCGCCCCGAGACGGATCCCGCTGCCGACCAAACCGTTGCCGTATTGGCACATGCCTTGGGTCTGTGGGTGCTCAACGCGTGTCGGGTCATCTACGTGATCGATGAAGAGACACCGCTCCGCAGATTTGTTTTTGCCTACGGAACTTTGCCCGATCATGCTGAATCTGGGGAAGAGCGGTTTCAAATTGAGTGGCACCCAGATGACGATTCCGTGTGGTACGACATTCTCGCCTTCTCGCGGCCCAACCAACTCTTATCGCGGTTGGCTTATCCCTATGCACGATTCAAACAGAAACAGTTTGCCGCCGATTCGCTGCGGGCGATGAAAGCGGCCCTGACAGCAGCATTACCAGCCTGACTGCGAACCTGTTCGGTAACCTTCCGAATACGCTCAAAGACGAGCCGATTGAGACATTGGACCTAGGCGAACACGTCCGGACCAAGCGGATCGCTTTGACAGCCCACACCGGTCATCAAGACTTCTGTTACGATCAGAGCATAGATGAAAACACTGAAACAAAAATTCGATTGTCAACGTTTCCCGAACGGCTATCTGTTGGTTGATGGGGTTGTGATGCATGCCGAAAACGGCGAGCGATTCCAGATTCCACCGGATGTCATCAAGCGCCACGTCAAGCCGGATCAGTTCGTCGAAGTAAGGCTTGACTCACCAAGATTCTCGATTCACCAAGACGCACCCGAAAAATGCACTTGCCCCTCCTGTAACGGCGAACTTACCAAGCCAATCCTCTGCCATGAACATCCTGCTTCTTTGGTGAAGTTGCCCCAGCAAAACGTGCCGTCACGCGGATGGGGTGAAGATTTCTGGGTGCGCGTCAGCGAGCACTCGGGCCAATTCGTCAGCGGCTTGGTCGACAACACGCTGGTTGAATCAAGATTGCACGGTCTGTATCTGGGCGACCCAATCGTTTTTCGCGAAGATCATATACTCGCCGTGCACGACATTCACCGTCGCGAGCTGGCTGCCGGCATGGATGTCGATGATCTCAAGGAATTGGCCGAATGGCTCGGTCAGCATAAATCGTAAAGCTCGAGTGTTTGTTTCTGGCCGAAGTGTGCCGCCGATCGGCAAGTTCCGAAGACCTGCCCCCGCCGCGATGACGATCAGCGCCAGCAGAATCATCTGCATCACGTGACCGGTGCGGCCCTGATTTAGCTTGCGGTCATCACGCACGTCGACCTCCTTCCGGTGGAAGATTAGCGCGGTGGTTCACTACTCCCGCAGTCATTTTGCCAGCAGCTACTCTTAACAAACCGCTTCAAACGGACTCTATCACATAAGCTGGTATGAAACAACGAATCAAATCCCTGCCTCCTTGGCTTGTCAGTATTTCACTCACATTGACCTGAGCGGCTTTTTGGGGTCGATTGACAAAGCGTCGAGCAAATCGAATACCAAGGTTGCTGAGCTGAGCAAGAAAACGTGGCAACAGCACTCAAGCGTTAGCCGAACGATCAACAACCACCGGGAGTCAGCCGACAATGATGCAGACGCTTTGTGATAAATGTTCGCACGTCAGAGAAATCACCTCTGGCAAAGGATCACGATTCCTGCTGTGTAGATTGTCGGCCAGAGACCAACGGTATGCAAAGTATCCACCGCAGCCGGTGGTATCGTGCGCGGGTTATCGTCAAGTCCAAGACGAAGACGACTCGAAGTCTTGATCGGGAAAATAATGGGAGACGTAATGCAGCTACGATACCGGACAGCGGGTTGACCAACAATGGATGCCAAGACGTTGTCCCAAGTTCGTTGGGGTATCGGCTGTTCAATTTCTGATTCCGGAGTGGCTGGGGTCTCGATCTGAGTCTGGCGAACAGCCCGCGCCGCACTTGTTGGTGCACCCATGCTGGCCACAACGGGAGGCCCGCAGAGGCTATTTGCAGTGGCGCAAGATTGCATAGAGGCTTGGCTGGCCAATGGCCCTAGCTCCAATCGCGTGGCGGGCGAAAACGCAGGCGATTCGCGTCGTCATCGTCAATGAATGTTTCCGTCTCTGGGTTGAGTGTTAACTTGCGATTGAGAATCCAGGACAGCGCGGCCGCATGGCAGGCAATGTGTGAACGTCGCATCACAATCGGGTTGCATACCGTTTGCCGGCGGCTCTTCACGCAATCGAAAAAATTGCGCATGCGCGGAAACATCCAGGCCGCGAACGCGATCGGTGTGCGAGAGCTGTTTGGAAAGCGCAGCCGAACTGACGACTATCTCGCCCTCGTCGCCCGTTTCGACGGATCCTTGATCGCCAACGAACCGCACCGGACAGGTGCCCAATCGCGTGATCCAACGCGGACCTCGATCGCCAAACGGTTGATCCAGAAAGTCGATCACCAGCTTGACGCCATTGGCATAGGTACAGGTGATATTCTCGTCGGTCGGCTCGTACTCAATCGGCATCGTGTCGTCGGCCTGGTTGGCCCATTGGCACAAGTCCACCGTATGAGCTCCCCAGTCCAACAGCCGTGCGCCGCTGTCGAAATCATATTGGCCTCGCCAGCCGCCGTTGACGTACGTCTGATTGAACGGACGCCAGGGTGCCGGTCCCAGCCACATATTCCAATCACAGATCTCCTTGGCCGGCGTTGGCTCGGCTGGCAACCATTCGTTTCGCAGCGACGGAACGTAGACGGTCGCATACAGCGTTTCGATTTTGCCAAGTTTGCCGGATTGCGCCAGTTGAACTGCTTGCTGGAAATTCGGCACGCTGCGCCGCTGGGTTCCGGCCTGAAAGACGCGGCCGGTGTTCGCGAAAGTGTGGGCGATGTTCTGGCAGTCCGCGATCGTAATACCGCAAGGTTTCTCACTGTAGACATCCTTCCCTGCCTCGGCTGCCAGGATCGAGGCGGCAGCATGCCAGCGGTCACCCGTTGCCACGATCACCGCGTCAATGTCTGTGCGGTCAAGCAGTTTGCGAAAGTCCCCATAAAGCCGGCAATCGCTATTTCCATAGTGCAAGTCGACCAGTTTCTTGCCCGCCTCTCGCCTTGACTTTTGCACGTCCGAGATCGCGACGCACTGCACATCGTTAAGCTTCAGGATCGACTTCATGTCATACGTGCAGCGGGGTCCGATCCCCACAACGCCCAGCGTGATTTTCTCCGACGGTGCGGTGTCAGCGCCAGCGCCCAGCGATTTGACCGACACAAAATAAGGTGCCCCGATTGCCGCCGCGGAGGCAGCGGTGGCAAGAAACTCTCGTCGACTTTTCTGAATCGCACCGGTTTTCGGAATTGTGCTGCGCATTGGTAACGCCCTTTGTTTTAAATAGAGTAGCGGGGTTCCAGCTAGGAAATCGGATCGGGGTGGCTGGGGTCGAGTCTTCGAGCCCCCAGGGAAGATCCGTTTGCTGGTCTGTTTCGGCGGAAGTGGACCGCTGACCGATCAGCCATTACAATGCAACTGTCCGTTGAATGCATCCTCAATCAGTTAGTTTGCAGTGTTATCGGCACTGTGAATCCCACCTTGATGGCCAAGCCCAATATGGCCTTTCGCGAGCACGATCGCCAGCAAAAATTCCTGATCGCAAGATTCATTCACGTCGCCGCGAGCTCTGTCTTGGTTGCCGCGCTGGTGTTTGCAGCAAACGCGGCGGTCGCAGAAAACCCGGCGGTTGCAGGAAACCCGGCGGTCGGGAAAACAAAGGCCAGCGAAAACCTGCTCACTGCGGAGCCGCCGGAGCGATCGGTCAGCTTTGCCAATGACATTTTGCCGGTGCTGACCAAAGCGGGTTGCAATAGCGGCGTTTGCCACGCCAAGGCGGGTGGTGGCCAGAACGGGTTCGAACTCTCGCTGCTGGGTTTCGAACCGTCGGAGGATTTTGATCATCTGACGCGCGAAGGGCGCGGTCGACGACTCTTTCCCGCGGCGCCCGACCAAAGCCTGTTGTTGTTGAAGGCCTCGGGACGTGTGCCGCACGGCGGCGGCGTTCGCCTGCGACCCGACTCGCAAGGCTACCGACTGATTCGCCAGTGGATCCAGCAAAATACGCCTGATACAGCTGACACTGATCCGGTGCTGGAGTCGGTCCAGGTGCAGCCGTCACGTGGCGTTCTGGAAATGCGAAGCCATCAACAGTTGCGCGCGCTGGCTCATTATTCGGATGGCGGCGTCCGCGATGTGACCGAGCTTGCACTTTTTGAGTCCAACGACGATGCGATGGCGCAAGTCACCAATTCGGGGTTGGTATCGGCGCTGGAGATCCCCGGCAAGGTTGCGGTGATGGTTCGTTACCAAGGTAAAGTCTCGGTCTACAACGGGTCCATTCCGTTGGCCGCGGCGATCGACGCAGCAATCGACACGGACAGTTTCATTGATCAACACCTGCTGGCGAACTTAAGTGAACTCGGGGTGCCGCCATCTCCCGTTTGCGACGACGCGACGTTTTTGCGTCGCGTCTCGCTTGACATTGCCGGTCGATTACCGACCGAGCAGGAAGCACAAGCGTTCTTTTCCAGCGAAGCCGTTGACAAACGAGAGCAGCTGATCGCCGCGCTGCTTCGCAGCCCCGACTATGCGGACTACTTCGCCAACAAGTGGACGTCACTGCTGAAGAATCGGCGCGACGACGCCAGTGATATCACATCGAACTTTGCCTTCCATGCTTGGGTCCGGGACAACCTGTTGGCCAACACTGCCTACGATCAGATCGTTCGCGAATTGTTGGCTGCCACCGGGACAGTCATCAGCAATCCGACCGTCGCCTGGTACAAACGGGTCAAAGACCCGAAACAGCAACTGGAGGATGTCGCACAGTTATTCTTGGGAGTCCGACTGCAATGTGCTCAGTGTCATCACCATCCCTTCGAACGCTGGAGCCAGGATGACTACTACAGTCTGTCGGCGTTCTTCACCCAGGTCGGTCGCAAGCCGACGTCGACTCCCGGCGAAGACTTGATCTTTCATCGCCGCGGAATCGCGATGGCCAAGAATGCGAAAACGGGAAAGTCGCTGAAACCGCTCGGCGCTTGGCGATTCGGTGGGTGAGATCAGCGCCGACGAAGACCCTCGATTGCGGTTGGCGGACTGGATGAGCAGCAGTCAAAATCCGTTCTTTGCCAAGGCGCTGGTCAACCGGTACTGGAAGCATTTTTTCAAGCGCGGACTGATTGAACCGGAAGACGACATTCGCGATACCAATCCGCCAACCAATCCCGAATTGCTCGCCGCTCTGGAACAGCACTTTATCGAAACTGGTTTCGACCTGAAGGAACTGGTTCGGGTGATCACCAGTTCCCGTGCCTATCAGCTGAGTGCTGTGCCGAGCGAGCAGAACCTCGTTGATCGACAAAATTACTCGCGCTTCTATCCGAAGCGGTTGCAGGCCGAGGTGCTGTTGGATGCAATTGATCAGTTGACCGGCGCCACTTCAGATTTTGCCAATCTGCCACTTGGTACGCGTGCTGTCGCGCTGCCTGACAACAGTTACAACCGCGGCTCGCCTTTCTTGTCGGTTTTTGGACGCCCCGAAGGGGCCAGTGTCTGCGAATGCGAACGCGTGCAATCGGCCAGTCTTGCCCAAAGTCTGCACCTGATCAACGCAGCGGATATCAAGGCAAAGTTGTCAGTCGAGAACGGGCGTGCGGCTCGATTGGCAAAACAGGAAAGCACCGCTGACCAAAAGATCCGCCAGCTCTACATGGCTGCTTTTTCGCGTTCGCCCAATGAAGATGAATTAAAAACGGCGATTGAGTTTTTGTCAGAATCGCGTGTTGACTCGGCCGGCAATCCGGTCGATGCGTCCCAGGCCGCCCAGCAAAACCTCGAAGATCTGATTTGGGCACTGATCAATACCAAAGAATTCCTGTTCAATCACTAGTGCCATGTGGCTGGAAAGAAAGAGAAGACTGATCGGACCGATCGCCGCTTTTCGCCTGGCGAAAATAGCGTGGTGCCGAGCTTGCGCGGCGCGAAAGACGACGGAGGCGACCTGGCCTGCAATCACGGTCGCTTTTCGCTCCGCGAAAATTGCGTGCCACCCAGCTTGCGCGCGCGAAAGACAATGGAGGCAACCCGGTCCGCAACCGCAGTCCTGATTTGGCTGCTGCTCGCTGTCTCAATCGCATCCGCCCAATCTGTTTGCCTGCCGGCACCAAGACTACTGACGACCTTTCCGATGGGAGCCCAGGCCGGGACGGAAGTCGAGGTCACGATCAGCGGTCAAAACATCGAACAGGCCAGTGAGCTGCGGTTTTCGGACCCCCGAATTTCCGCTTCCTCGAAGCTCGATGCCGATGGCCAACCAGTTTCGAACCAGTACGTCGTCAAAATCGCTGATGACTGCGTTGTCGGCGTACATGAGGCTCGTGTCATGACGCGTTTGGGGATTTCATCCTCGCGAATCTTCAGCGTCGGCGACTTGCCTGAGTCGCTGCAGCGAAAGCCAAACACATCGCTGGCTAACGCGATGCCGCTAAGTCTGAATTCGATCTGCAACAGCGTGATGACCGACAAAAGCGTCGATCACTATTCGTTCCAGGCCCAGGCAGGTCAACGGATCATTGTCGATTGTGCAGCCAGGGGAATTGATTCCAAAATGAACCCGGTGCTGATCGTCGCCGACGCGGCGGGACGGGACCTGCTTGTCGAGCGTCGCGGCGGTGCGATCGCCTTTGATGTGCCCGCAGACGGTCAATACACGATCAAGGTGCATGAGTTGACGTTCAAAGGAGGACCGGAATACTTCTATCGGCTGGCAGTGAAACAAGTCGCCAAAGACGCGGCCGTAACGCGGCTGCCTGCGACCAAGGCGGTCAGCTCCGTATCTTGGCCACCGATCGGACTTGCCGAACAGGCCGATGCAGCCGAGGTTGAACCCAACAACGAGCATTCCCAAGCACAGCAGATCACGCTGCCGTGCGATCTGTCAGGTAGCTTTTTTCCGGCGGCCGATGTGGACGTCTTCGAGTTTTCGGCCAAACAAGGTGACATCTGGTGGGTCGAAGTCGGTTCGGCAAGACTTGGCTTGCTGACCGATCCAGCGGTGGTCGTGCAGCACGTGGCCATCGATGACCAAGGCAACGAGGTGCTGACCGATGTGGCCGAACTGAGCGATATACCGAGCCCTGTGCAAGTTTCCAGTAACGCTTATTCCTACGACGGACCACCCTACGACGCAGGTTCCGCCGACGTGTTGGGCAAGATTGAAATCAAACAGGATGGCATCCATCGCTTGCAGTTGTCCGATCTGTTTGGCGGCACCCGAAATGATCCGCGGAACATTTATCGGTTGGTGATCCGTAAAGCGGCCCCCGACTTTGCCCTGGTCGCCTGGGGATTGCACATGAATTTGCGCAACGGTGACCGCAACGCTCTCTCCAAGCCGATCGCACTGCGTCGAGGTGCGACGATGCCGCTGGAAGTCGTTGCGGTTCGCAGGGATGGTTTCGACGGTGAAATCGAACTGACGATGGATGACCTGCCCGACGGTGTGACCGCCAGCGGATTGAAGATCCCCACGGGTAAAACAAGAGGCATCATGTTGATCACCGCCGATCAAGGCGCTCCGCAAGGTGTATCGAACGCCGCTTTTGTGGGCCGTGCTGAGATCAACGGTGAAATCGTGACTCGTCCTTGTCGATTGGCTTCAATGGCCTGGCCGGTTCCCGATGCATGGAGCGAGATTCCGGCACCCCGTTTGCTGGCTGATGTTCCGGTGTCGGTGAGCGGATCCGAACTGGCGCCGATCACGATTGCAGCCCGGGAAAAGAAGGTTTGGGAGGTCGCGGTTGGTCAACGGCTGACCGTGCCGCTGATCCACATGCGACGCTGCGAGTTTTCCGGTACCTCGATCGGATTGAGCACGTTCGGGGATGGATTTGAACGGGCGGCTTCCTTTGAAGTTCCGTTAACGGCCGACAGCAGTGAAGCGGTGCTCGATCTGGCGAAGCTCAAGACCCCGCCGGGGGAATACACGATCGCGTTTTACGGCAATGCTGTAGCGAAGTACCGGCCACAACAGGATGTCGGCGGTGCGAACGGGCAATCAGACGCGGTCAAGACGACGGACATTGTCGACATCATTGTTTCGCAGCCAATTTCCATTCGCGTCAAACCAGCGGAATCAAAATGAATCATTCGTGTGGCGGGCCTGATTGTGGCGGCGGTTTGGGAATTTCAGTGGGTCGACGAAGCTTCATGCGCGTCGGTTTGGCCGGGTTTGCTAGTTTGAGCCTGCCCGGGGTGTTGAAGTTGCGAGCGGCAAGCCCGGTTGGCTCAAGCAACGAGCCCTCCGCCGTGATCCTGGTTTGGAAACCGGGCGGGTGTTCACACATCGACACGTACGATCCGAAACCGGATGCGGAACTGGAATATCGCGGACCATTCGGCACGATTCCCACAAATGTTCCGGGCATGCGGTTCACCGAACTGCTGCCTCGCCAGGCCATGATCGCCGACAAGTTCGTGGTGCTGCGATCGATGCTCAATGGCGCTGGCGGACATCCCGCCGGATCGATGCAGATGTTCTCAGGCGATTCAGACACTCGTGATAAGCCAAAACCGAAGCTGCCCGATTGGATGTCGGTCGCGAATTACCTGCGCTCCCAAGACGCGTCCCGAACAAATCCACTGCCCAGATATGTTGGGGTGAATTCGCCGAGCGCTTACAACGGGCCGGCTTATCTGGGGGATGCTTACTCTCCCTTTACCGTGACTGGGGATCCCAATGCCCCGAACTTCGTGGTGCCCAACATCGGATTGTCCGATCCGGCAGAGATCAAGCGATTGGATCGTCGAATCGCACTGCGAAAGAATCTAGACACGCTGCAACGAGCTTTCGATTTGCAGGGAGAGCTTGAGTCGCTGGACCAATTCGAGACGCAAGCGATGACATTGCTGACCAACCCGAAGACCAAGCAGGCATTCGATCTGAGTCAGGAAGATGATCAAACCCGTGATCGCTACGGCCGCAATACCTGGGGCCAACAACTGTTGATGGCGCGGCGGTTGGTCGAAGCCGGTGTGGACGTGCTGACCAGCAGTTTGCGGGGACCGCTGTGTGGCCGCGTACAAAACTGGGACGATCACGCGGTCAATCATCATGTGTTCGATGCGATGCGTTTTCGCGCGGCGGCTTACGATCAAGCCGTCACCGCCTTGATCGAAGACATTTACCAGCGCGGATTGGACAAACGAGTGCTAGTGGTAGTGACCGGCGAGTTTGGGCGAACGCCGAAGATCAGTTATGAACCCAGCACCGGGGCGGGCAATGCCAGCGCGCCGGCCGGAACCACGCAACCGGGCCGCGATCACTGGCCACGTGCCTTTTCAAATATCTGGTCCGGCGGTGGCATCAATACCGGCGGCTATATCGGGGCAACCGATCAGCGGGGTGAAGATGTGACCGAGCGGCACTGTCACCCGGGAGATTTTCTGGCCACGATCTATCACCACCTCGGTATCGATGCGTCAAAAGTCTTCATCAAGGACTTTAACGGACGCCCCACGCCGATCGTCAATCATGGCAAGCCGATTCCGGAGCTGATTGGTTAGCCGACCGGATCACGACGCCGCACCGTTGAAACCCAGTTTTTCCGAAACCGATGCTAAAGCATCAATACAGAATTGCAGGTGCTGGTCGAAGTCTACCTCCAGCTCCTCGGCGCCCCGTAACAGATCTGCTCTAGGCACGGCCGCGGCAAAGCTCGCCTGTTTCATTTTTTTCTTCACGCTCTTGGCCGTCATCCCGGCTAACAGGTTTGGACGCACCAGCGCACAGGCGACGAGGAACCCACACAATTCGTCACAGGCATACAGTGTCTTGTCCAAAAGTGACTTGCGGGGGTAGTCCTTCTGCAGGTAGTCGGCATGCGACAGAATCGCATAAATGATCTTTTCGTCATAACCCCGCTCGCGAAGGATCTTAGCACCCCGTGCCAAGCATCAAGCGCCATGCCTTGCGCGATACTCCCGATCACTCCAGCTCCTGCCGTTCAGGACGAAAAGCACAGGTGATGTTGCTCGCGACTGGCGTGGTTTGCAGTCTGACTGAATCGTGTTCGTCGGAATTTGCAAGTTTGACCTGCCGAAACTTGAGCCTCGCGCGGGTTTCCACTAACGTTTTTCGACACCAAGTTGCGCGAGTTTTTTCGCAATCGAATCGCCATGATCAGCTGCCTTGACTGACTTGTCGACGTACAGCACCTTGCCATCGGAACCCACATAGTACGTCCAACGATTTGCCAGGCCGCCCGAACTTAAACAGCCAAATGCTCTCGCGATTTCTTTGCTGGGGTCACTCAAAATCGGGTAATCCAGCTCAAGGCTCTCAGCAAACTCCTTGTTCCGATCGATAGGATCGACGCTGGCGGTAAAGTAAGCGACGTTGAACTCTCGAATGGCTTTGCCGCTCTCACGGAGCGACTTGCATTCCCTGGTTCATCCGCCGGTGAACGCTTTCGGATACCAGGCAATCACAAGCGCTTGCTTGCCGATGAAATCCTTGTTGCTGTACGTTTTTCCGTCGCTGCCGACCATCTTGAAGTCGGGAACGTCGTCACCGACCTTGATCTCGGCGTTTACTGATCCAGACATCGCCAACACAACTCCCGAAAATAGGACTGTGAAAAAGAGGTTCGACTTCATGGTTGCTCCAAATTCAAAGCCTTTCCTATTCTAGCGAAGTTTGCACTGGAATGATTAGCAATATCGTGCATCTAGCCATCGTTTTTTCCCCGGCGATTAGCGCGGCGGCCAGACGCCGACAGCAACATCCAGACGCCGACAGCAACATCCTCGCGGGGCGTTCTCTTACAATCTGGCGCTTGGCGAGCTTTCGCTCCGTAGTCGACTCGAAATCGGCCACAAGGTTCATTCAATGAGAATCCTTACCAGTTTGATTGTATCTGTCTTCGTGTTGATCTCGATCGCGGATTGCCAAGAACGACCCGCCGTGATCATTCACCGGCAAGGCGATCATGATTGCCACACCTTCCGCATCCCGGCGATCGCTCGCACAAACAACGGAACGCTGCTCGCAGTCTACGACATGCGCTATAACAGCCGTCGCGATCTGCAAGGGCACATCGACATCGGACTTTCGCGATCAACCGATGGCGGCAAGACTTGGGCAGCTCCACAACCGATCATGGACATGGGTCAGTATGGCGGGCTGCCACAGGATCAAAATGGTTGCTCCGATCCTAACATCCTGGTTGATACGGTCAGCGGTGAAATTTTTGTCTCGGCCGTCTGGACCCACGGCAAACCGGGAACCCATCAGTGGCGCGATCGCGGCAGCGAGCCGGGGCTCGATATTTTAAAATCGTCGCAGTTCATGGTTGTCCGTTCGACCGATGATGGCCAAACCTGGTCAGCACCGGAGAATTGGACCAGGCAACTGAAAAATCCGGCGTGGTATCTGTTCGCCCCCGCACCGGGCAACGGGATCACGATGACCGACGGCACGCTCGTGATGCCGACGCAAGGCCGGGACGAAACAGGTTTGCCGTTCAGCAACTTCATGTGGAGCAAAGACCATGGACAATCGTGGGTACTTGCGAGTCCAGCTAGATTTGACACAAGCGAATGCGCGGTCGCCGAGCTAAGCGACGGTTCTTTGATGCTGAATATGCGAGACAATCGTAACCGCGCCGACAAATCAGCAACCAATGGCCGGGCTGTCAGTGTCACGACCGATCTTGGCAAGACATGGTCGGTCCACTGGTCCGACCACGGCGCTTTGCCCGAGCCGGTCTGCATGGCCAGCCTGATCGCCCACCGTCTGCCCGATGGACGGAGTGTGTTGTTCTTCTCCAATCCGAACAGCAAATCGAAACGTCAAAAAATGACGGTTCGAATTAGCTTTGATGATGGCCGCACGTGGCCGCAGGACAAACAGATTCTGTTAGACGAAAAAGGTGGCGCCTACAGTTCGCTAGTGATGGTCAACGACCGCAGCTTGGGAATCTTGTATGAGTCCTCTCGCGCCGATCTGGTCTTTCAAACCATCGCTCTTGATGAATTCGGACTCTGAGGTTCTGATGAATTCCAATTTGCGATCTCAAATTGTTCTGCTGATTACTGCCTTGAGTCCCGCACTGCCATTGGCGGATCAACCAGGCGTCTTGCCCGCTAGTGAAGTGACTGCCGAGGTCGCTGCCAGCGGCTCGCCGATCATGCTGTCGGGGGACTGGGTTCCCGAGGATCCTGGTCAGATCAATTTTGATCAGTTACCGCGTGTGCCCGGCGAACACGTGGTCGTCAGTGATGTTCGCGCCGCCGCTGGTGTCAATCAACACAACTACCTGGCCTACCATGATGGAAAATACTGGCTGATGTGGAGCGATGGACCAGGCATCGAAGACCGAGTCGGCCAACGGGTGAAATTTGCCACCAGTCAAGATGGCCTGGTCTGGACTGCGGGGACCTACTTGACACCGCCGCCGCCGCATTCGGACGTCGACTCCGAACACTATGGAACTCGCAGCAACCTAGGTTTGCGCTGGATCGCCCGCGGCTTTTGGCAACGCCAAGGAGAACTAATCGCATTGGCGTCGCTAGACGAAGCGGCCGGTTTCTTTGGGCTGAGCCTCGCCTTGCACGCATTCCAACTCAAGCCAGCCGATGAAACCTGGGAAAGCCTCGGTTTCATTGCCGATAATACGATCAACAATTTCCCGCCCAAGCAGCTGAACAACGGTAACTGGATGATGTCTCGGCGGACACACGACTACAAAAAGATTGGCGTCCAATTCCTGGTCGGCGGCCTGAACAGGATCGATCAGTGGGAATCCTTTCCGGTACTGGGCTCCAGTAGCGAGCTGGCTGCCGAGGAACCGTTCTGGTGGTGCTTGCCCGACGGAAACCTGATGGCGCTGTTTCGCGATAATCGTCGCAGCGGCTACCTGTTTCGATCGTTTTCCAGCGACGACGGCCGAACTTGGAGCAAACCAGTCAAAACAAACTTTCCGGATGCGACTTCGAAAATCAACGGATTGCGGCTGGGCGATGGCCGCTATGTTTTGGTTTCCAACGCAAATCCACGCCAGCGAGATCCGTTAGTCCTGTCGCTCAGCGATGACGGCATTGTCTTTGACAAGATGGGCTACCTGGTCGGCGGACGCCGAGTCGATTATCCGCATGCGATTGAGCATGCAGGCCATTTGCTGATCGCCTTTTCGGGTGGAAAACAAACCGTCGAAGTGCTGAAGATCAAAACCGCCGACCTCGAATCGATTGCAAACTCCTTAACAACGGACGAGTAAAAACTTGGCAGGTATCGTGGGGAAGTTAAATCACCTCTGCTCTAGGTCGAGGTGACGATTTTGCCGGCATCTGATCCGATTCCGATCACGGTGCTGAGGAGCCTGCCGCGACCGGCTGAGCGACCATTTGGTAATCCATCGAGAACGTTTCTTTGGCGTCATGGTTTTGCTGGTCCAACAACGGCGAGTAGGTCGTGACATGAATTTTGTTTTCTGCCGGGACAAATCGCAGAGACCGTAACCATCCGTCTCCGCCATTGGGCAGCCCTTGATAATCTGTCAACATTTCTAGAACTTTGCCCCCCGCGTCGTTGATACTCGTCTGCAGTCCCACTCCCAACACGTGGCCGCTGACGACCAGAAAGATATTTGGCTGTTGGCGAATGAAATTGTCCCAGATCTGCTGGCCACTGTTGCCGGCAATCTCGTAGGACGTTGCACATTCGGTATCTCTCGCTGTTGGCCGCATGTAGCAATGAGTTGCCACGATCACACGATGATCTGGAAACCGATTCGTCACATCGGCCGCCCAGCGAAGTGTTTCGTCTCGCGGAGCAAACTCGAGACTGAGGACCATGAACTTCATCCCGGATGCTTCAAAGAAGCAGTAGTTGTTGTCGTTTGTCTGACCCATGTGTCCGCCATACCATTTTTGATTCACAAATCGGGCGGGCGAAAAGAACTGGTTGTAAAGGGTCGAGTCGCGATTCTTCACAATCATGTCATGGTTGCCTGGCACCATGCTGTAGGGAACGACACCATCAATCAGCTGCATCGCGCGATTCGCATTTTCCCACTCAATCTGCTGCGTCGATGTCTGTACAATGTCGCCGAGGTGAATCGCGAATTTGATATTTTCGGCTTTCAGTTGCTGTCGAATCCACAAAGTTTGCGCCACGTAGGTTTCGGGATATTTTTCAGCGTAGTTTTGCGTATCCGGAAGTAAAACGACGGTGAAACTGTGATCAGCCGCCGCGACTTGCTGGGCATCGGCAGCGAGCGAATGCAGTGAAGCGACTGCCAGCATGGTGGCCGCTAAAGAAAATCTTGTGTCAGTGGTTATCATGCGAGTTGATTCAGGCCAGTTATGGTTTCGGTTATGTCACATCTTAAACTCAACTCATCGTCGGCAGCCAGCCAAGACGGTGACAGAGTGCCGCGGCGCCGGTTTCTGAGCGCGGTTGCCGCCTCATCGGCTGCGCTGGCAAGCCGATTCGCCGCCGCCGAGGAATCACCGCGGCGGATCGCGACTTTTGACAAAGCGCAGATTGCGATCACGCTTGATCTGGAAATGTCACGCAACTTCCCTAACTGGGAAGACAAGCAGTGGGACTATCAAAAAGGCAATCTGAATCAGGCCGCCAAGCAATACACGCTTGACGCATGCCGCCGAGTGAAGCAACGAGGTGGTGTCATTCACACCTTTGTGGTGGGCCAGGTCTTCGAGCAACCCAGTGTTGATTGGCTCAGGCAAATCGCGGGCCAAGGGCATCCCATCGGCAACCACACTTACGATCATGTGTATTTGCTTGCCGATTCGACGGAGCAACTGCAGTATCGTTTCCAACGGGCCCCATGGCTGCTTCGCGGCCGGACCGTGCCTGAAGTGTTGCGGGAGAATATCCGACTGACCAATGCAGCTCTGCTGCAGCGAATTGGTATTGAAGCGAACGGATTTCGCACGCCAGGAGGGTTCGCCGATGGCTTGATCGGCCGCGAAGACATTCAGCAATTGATCCTGGACGCGGGTTTCGATTGGGTCAGCTGCCGGTACCCGTCGCATGCCGGCATCGAAGACATTCACGCAACGGGGCAAAGTCCGTCTCAGCTTGCGTACGACAACATGATCGCCGCTCAACGTTTAGCGCAGCCGTTTCTGTACCCTACGGGATTGCTAGAGATTCCGATGAGTCCAATCAGCGACATCGGCGCTTTTCGTAACGGACGCTGGAAGCTTGATCATTTTTGCCGCGCCGTCCAAATGGCGATCCAGTGGGCGATCGAAAATCGGGCCATGTTTGATTTCCTGGCCCATCCGTCCTGTCTGGGCGTCGTTGATAAGGAGTTTCAAGTCATCGATCTGATTTGCGATATGGTCGACCAATCTGCCGGGAAAGCGGAACTGGTCGGTCTTGATACGATCGCCAAACGCAGTCGCGCCAATCTCCTCGGGTAGCTCATGATCGATCACAGCAGACTTCCCGCTCCGCCGAGACGATTCTCGATCAAGAGTTGTCTGCCGTGGGCGCTGATCGTCGCGAATCTGCCGCTGATTCCGCAACCCGCTTGTGGTCAGGGATACCCGGCCAGCGAAGCAGTCCACAAGATGACCGTTGCCGATGGATTGCGGGTGAAACTATTTGCCAGCGAACCGGAGGTGCGGCAGCCTAATTTCGTCAAATGTGACGATCGGGGACGACTATGGACGATTCAGTATTTGCAGTATCCGAATCCAGCGGGACTCGAGCGAATCCAGGTCGATCGTTGGTCGCGCACGCTGTACGATCGCATTCCCAAACCACCGCCCCATGGTCCACGCGGCGCGGACAAGATCACCATACTCGAAGACACCGATGGCGATGGGTCGGCGGATATCGTCAAGGACTTTGTCGACGGATTGAATCTGGTGACCGGCGTCGCGTTCGGTCATGGCGGCGTGTATGTGCTGAACGTTCCGTATTTGTTGTTTTACCCAGACCGCGATCGTGACGATGTGCCCGACTCAGACCCCCAGGTCATGCTGACGGGATTCGGGATGCAGGATGCCCAGTCGAGTTCGAATCATTTGACCTGGGGACCGGACGGATGGCTGTACGGAGTCAATGGCAGCACGACGACCTGCCAGATTCGGGGAATCGAATTTCAGCAGGGACTGTGGCGGTTTCATCCCGTCACCGGTGACTTTGAATTGTTCTGTGAAGGGGGTTCAAACTGCTACGGAGTCACGTTCGACGCGAATGGTGAAGTCTATTATTCGACGAACGGCGGACCATTTGTCCACGCTGTGCAAGGCGGTTACTTTTACAAGAGCTTTGGTAAACATGGTCCGTTACACAATCTATACGCCTACCACTTCTTTCCTAACTTGCAATGCGATCAAGTCCCGGGTGGGCCTCCGACCGGCGGCACCATTTATCTGGGTGACTCATTCCCAGAAATCTATCGCGGTAAATTCATTGCCGGCAACTTCCTCGGTCATTCGGCGTCTTGGTGGTCGATCGAATCGCAGGGAAGTTCGGTACGAGCCAAGTTCGGGGCAAAACTCTTGGATTCCCATGACACCTGGTTCGGGCCCACCGATATGTGCCTGGGGCCGGATGGTTCCATGTACGTTTCTGATTTTCACGACCAGCGAACAGCGCATCCAGATCCCGATGCGAACTGGGATCGATCGAATGGTCGGATTTACAAAATCGAAGGACTCCAGAAAAAACCGCTCGCCCCGTTTGACATCCGGCAGCTTCCTTCCGATGCTCTGGTCGATCTGTTGTCGCATCGTAATCACTGGTTTCGCGATCGGGCTCGCTGTGAATTGGCCTACCGCCAAGACAAATCGGTTGTGACCCGATTGCGGGCGATGGCGATGCAAGTCGAAGATTCGCAGTTGGCTCTGCAGGGTCTCTGGTCGCACTATGTCACCGCTGGAATCGATGACGGCCTGGCCGACGATCTGCTTCGTCATCCTGCTCCCCACGTCAGATCTTGGACCGTTCGCTTGTTGGCAGATGCGGGCTCGGTTTCGGCGCAGGTTGGCGGTCGGCTAGCGGACTTGGCCCGCTCGGAACAGAGTCCGATTGTCCGTGCTCAGCTGGCGGCGAGTGCCAAACGCATGCAGGGTTCCACAGGACTGCAAATCATCCAGAATCTTTTGCAACAAGCTCCTGCCGAATCGGACGCGCGAATTCCTTGGCTGATCTGGTGGGCGATCGAATCACGCGCGATCGGCGAGTCCGACGCGCTCGTTGCGATGTTCCGGTCGACGGCGCTGTGGGACAATGCAGCCGCCAAACAGAACGCTTTCAGGCTGGTGCGCCGTTATGCGGCCGAGGGAACGGCGGCAGGCTATACCGCTTGTGCGCAATTGCTGGCCTTGGTGCCGCCCGGCGATCAAATCAGTGCCCACCAAGCATTGCGACTCGGTTTGGCCGAACGTGCCGTTGGGCTGGCAAACATAGACCAAGGCGATCTGTTTCAGCAGCAGGCCGCGGCGGGCAATGCTCAAACCGCGAAACCGAACCGACAATTTGAACCGCTGACAGCCGAACTTAGTCAGCACATCGATCAACTTTGGCGGCAGCACCTTACAGATCCGTTGTACCTGGAATTGGCGCTTCGCGCCGGCAATCAGCTCGCCCAACAACAACTGTTAGACGCAGCCGCTGACATCAATCCTGCTGATTCGCCGCAGTTGTCCCAAACACTCAGCCTGTTGGCCCAGTTTGCTCGTTCGGATGCTGCTCCCATCGTCCTGAAACTTTTCAGCGAGGCGCAAGCCGACGATGATAAATTTGCTTGCCTGTCCGTGCTGGGGAACTGGGGTTCGTCAGAGATTACAGAGAACTTATTGCAACACTACGATCGCGTTTCCCCGGAGGTGCGCCGTCGAATCGTGGAACTGTTGCTTGCACGTCCCGACTCCGCCTTGGAATTCCTCGCTTTGGTTGATTCCGGGAAAATTGATCCGCAGCAGTTGTCAGTCAGTCAAATTCGGCTGGTAGCGATCCACCAGGATTCGGTGCTCGATGCGTTGGTCAGGAAACACTGGGGCAATGTTGGTCCCGGATCGGCGGAAGACAAACTGGCAACGATGCGGCGGTTGAACAACGACCTGCGGGCTGCAGAGGGCAATGCCGCTCGGGGACAGGTTGTGTTCGCCAAGCACTGTGGAACCTGTCACCAGTTTCGCGGTACCGGCAACCAAGTCGGACCTGATCTGACGTCGGCCAATCGAGGCGATCAAATCGCGCTGCTTGCCAACTTGGTCGATCCGAGCGCCGTGGTTCGTCGCGAGTACATCAGTTACGTTGCGGAAACAACGTCTGGCAGGGTCCTAACGGGGCTGTTGGCCGAGCAGGATGCCGCCAGCGTGACGCTCTTGGACGCCCAGAACAAGCGCATTAAGTTGTCGCGAAATGAAATTGAACAGCTTATGCCATCACAGACATCCTTGATGCCGGAAGGCATATTGGATCAGCTGACGCCACAGCAGCTTCGTGATCTGTTCAGTTATCTTCAAGAATAAGCCATCCGTCAGTTGAATTCAGAATCTCGAGTCCGGCCATGAAGATCCATACGGAACAATCTCCACCAGGTAGTCCCGCGACTCCGCCCGCGGGACCAAGAATCGTGAAACGCAGTTTTGTCGGATTACAAACCGCTTGGCTAACCGGGCTGCTGTTTGCCTTTGGAGGTTTTCAGCTGGATGCGCAGTCACCGGCAATGCGAATCTACGATAACTCCCTTCGCTTGCTGGACAATCCGCAGCCGTTGCTGGCCGATCATCCCGAGTTCGTGCAGCCGATTGTTGAACTGCGCCGCTTCGAGGCCCCGATGCTGGTCGCCGACGAGGGTGGTGACTTGGACGTTCGAGCCTGGCGATATTCCTACAACGCGCGCGGCATCATTGAAATGCCCAACCGCTTGCGCACGACCAGACTGTCGTGATCATGGTGCATCCTTGGGGGATCGATGATGGTCAAGGTTGGCGAACACCCGAGCCGGCTGGTGCTGCTGACTTTTGCACCCCCGAAAAGAATCATCTGGCGGGCCGACATACGCGTGAAGTAATCGATCCGCTGCTCAAGAGACTGCGCCCGCGAGTGCGGTTAACGATGGTCAGCATGCGGGGCCACGAGTATCCGGCACATCGAAAGATGTATCGCTCGATGCGTCACAATCCCTCTGATCAAGAACGCATGGTCGGACGCGCGGAGCTGGATCAGATACTGCATCGTTTTGATTATCGCGGCGAACCGTTGCAGCAGACACTGAGGTTGTCGCAAGAGCTGCCGGTGGTGGACTATTTCAAGGAGTTTCCGGGCTTGCAAGCCGGAGACCGTCACAATCACAAAGGTTTCTGGGATTTGCCGGTGCCTGTTTCGGCTGACCTGGACTTGCATCGCGATGATGTCGTGATCTATGACGCCGACGGCTATCAAGCGTTGAAAACCTTCCTCAAGAAACACGGTGTCCGACATGTGCTGTTGACCGGCTACGCCACCGACATGTGTTTTTGCAAGACGACCGCAGGCTACGAGAATCTGTCCAAGGATTTCAACGTGTTTCTGGTCGGTGATGCAACCTTGGCGACCTTCCCCGCCAATGCGACCCCCAAGTACGCCACCAACGCGCATATTGCCTTCGCATCGATCAATCAACTTGTGACTCAATCGAGTTGGATACAATTGTCCGATGCCCAGTGAATGCGACCTTGTTCAATCTGCGGCTTTGCCAGGTAATCAAGTTCGTTCTTGCGATACCCATTCATTTGCTGCGACACCCATTCATTGAAGAGGTTCAAGTGTTGCCATGGGATTGATCCGGCTGGCCCTGATGCGGATGCCATGCTGACGGCGATTCGCCGGCTGGTCCCCCAGCGGCGCGACCGCCCTGGTGGCGCACGGGTGGCAAAGTCCAGAAAATGCCAAGATCGAAGAACAGCAGCAGGGTTTTCATTTCAGCAGCCAGGGATGGTTGCTGGACACCAATCTTGTCGAGATCGCATCCGGGCAGTAGTGGTCGTCACCGTATCATGATCGGCACGCAATGGACTACATTGCGACGTTCGGACTCGGCACCATCGACGGTCGTCACGGTGAGTTGTAAGTTAGCTTCTACGGGGGAAATTCAAATGAGACTTCAAAAAACACTGCTGTTCTGTTTGGTCGCCGCGGTCCTGTTGCCCGCTCTGCCGGCGAGAACTCAGGAAACCAAGCCGCCCGAATTTGACATGCAGAAAAAACTGGAGGCTGCGAAGAAAATCTTGGACGGATTGGTGATGGAGGATTTCGCCAAGGTGCTGCAGGGCGCCAAGTCATTGAACCAACTCGGAAAACGCAAGTGGCTTGAGAATGAATCCTCGGCTTATCGCACCCAGAATCAAGTTTTTTGGTTCACCACCGGTACGTTGGTGATGGCCGCCGAGGAGAAGAATATTGATGGAGCGACCCTTGCCTACACACAAATGATGCATAGCTGCGTCAATTGTCACAAGCTGATTCGCAGGCAGTAGGTTTTCCTGTCAATGATCAGGTTGCCTGATCAACGAGTGGTCAACTCAGATCGCTTTGGGCACGTCGCTGGGAAGTGAGCCAAGTTGCTTGGTTCCCAAAGTGGGGAACAACGAGGACAACAGATATTGACGGATCATGAACCAGGCTAAATTTTTTTCGTTTAGCTCTGGATTGATCGTGCCGGCGATCTTCGCGTGGGCAAGCGGCAGTTCGCTCCAGTGCATCGCCGGTTCATTGTGGTGGGCGGTGTGATATCCGTTGTTAAAAAACAGAAAGTTGAAAATCCGACCGGTGAAATTGCGGGAATGATCATGGTCCGACCAAGCGTCGGTGTGGACATGTTGGATGAAATTAAAAAACATGATCGTGGTGCTTGATGCGATCGCCGGCAAGATTACCGAAAAGAACCAGACATACAGACCCAAACCCGTCTGTTGGCGATGATACAGAATGGCGGCCAAGATTCCCATCAGCACATAGGCCCCAATCCAGAACGCGTACTGAAACCGAATTCGAGAGTAGAGATTCGGTTGCTGATCTTTGACCCGGCTGATGTACTGGCGAATCGGAAAGCTTTGGAAGTAGCCTGAGACCAGCGGATACGTCAAGGCAACCCACAGGTTGTGCTTGTTGCTGTACCGCCAAGTAGCTGTCGCGTCACCGGGACGATTGACGTAATGATGGTGATTGATGCTGTGCGTCGGTATCCACATCAATGTCGGATATCCGTAAAAGAAGGTCAGCACATGGCCAAAGCCATTGTTCCAGCGGCGACTGGTGAACGTGGCGCGGTGATTGTGGTTGTGAGCGATTGTGCCACAAGCAATCGCCAAGTAGCAGCTGATCGGGCTCAAATAGACGACCCACTTAGGATTGCTGTACTGAGCGGCCACCAACGCGATCGCGACCGTAACCCAAGCGATCGATCGATAATCGACAAAATTCCTTGGTTGCATCGAGAACGTCCGTGTAACTGCGGCTGAGTTGTGAACAAAAGATCATCGCGAGTTCAGCCCAGTTCGGATAGGTCAAAAGTTGCCAAAGCGGAGAGAAACAAAATGCTAGCGGCAATCGTTACAGTGACCGCGAAGCAGAATCTCGGTGATTTGGCCGACTTGTTCGCTCTCGCGAAGGCTACCGTGTGTTAGCTCGACGTCAGCCAAACAGGTAACTGATCCGCAATCGATGCACAAGAAATGAGGATGTGCTTCGCCGTCGTGGCCGCTGGGGTCGATCGCCTCGAATCGCCAAACATGATCGCCCAGCTCAGTGCGCCGCAGCAGACCGGCGTCGGTCATGTCGTTCAGATTTCGAAATGCCGTCGCCTTGTCGATGCCGCTGGCGGCAAGATGTTCGGCCACACTGGCGTGAGTCAACGGCGATTCAGCGCCACGCAACAGCACCAAGGTGGCCACACGAGCAGCCGTGGCACGCAAACCGACACGACGAATGTCTTGCTGGATCAATTCTAACGATGCCGACGAGCCGTTCATCGAAGTGTTTTGTCCTTTGACCAATCAAAGTGATGTTGAGAAACGGATCAGGCCAATTCCATCGCATGCAGGACGGCGTTGGTCACCAGCCGGCAAATGTGTTCGTCCGCGAGGGCATAGTAGACGTGCTTGCCATCGCGCCGCGAGCGGACGATCCGTTCGCTTTTCAGCAATCGCAACCGCTGCGAAATTGCGGGCATCGGTTCGTTCAGTAACTGACAAACCTCCGAGACGCAGCGCTCGGAGGCTTCCAATAAAACCAGAATTCGTAACCGTTGAGGGTCGCCCAAAGCGCGAAAGATTGTGGCGGCCCGCTCGCATGCTTCGGCGTCGACCTCCACCGCCAGGCCAATGTGTTCCCGGTCATCGCAGTCGGGAGGATCGTTCGCGGAGCGGGCTGGCATCAGTTTTTAGACAAGAAAAGTACAGTTGCACAATTCTGCAATTGTACGTTCGTTCCAATGGTTGTCAACGGCTCGATCTCGCGATGCCGCCCATCGTCAATCAAACCGCAGCCCGCACAGTGACCAGTCGACCCACCGCGACGTGATCGGTTGCTCGTTGATCACGCTGTACCACAGATGGGGCCTGCGATCGACAAACTCACGCAAATTCAGCAGCGAAGCGGCCAGATCCTCAGGGCGGATCTGCATCTGGGTGGGCTGGTATTGCAGGCCAATCTCGTCCATGAAGTCGCTCACACGATCGGCCTCGTTCTGTTGTAATCGGCTCATCAGGTAGATCCCCAAGCCGACAATGTGCCCGTGCACAAAGGGCCGCTTCAGACGCTCTTCGAGTTCGTAAAACAGATAGTGTTCCGACCCTTCTTCCACACGATAATGACCGGCCGGCAAACAGATGGTGTTGATCTGCATGTAGCCGTCAACGATCGCTTGTAAGCCACGATCGGTGCAGTTTCGAATCTCGCTTGCCGAGTCGATCACGTCGCGCAGAATCCGCCGCGCCCGATCGATATCAGTTTGCGAAAACGGATATTCACTCCGGCCGGCGTTGTCGGCCAGAGTCCAATCGAAGGTCGCGGTATGAACCGAAAGCAAATCTCCGACTCCGGCGATATTCAGATTCGCCGGCGCGGTTCGCAGCAGGTCGTAGTCGATCACCAATGGATCGGGACTGGTTTCGCCGAGATATTCGACCGCGTGATTGCGACGGACTCCGGCCGCCGGTGTCACGAACGCATCGACACTCAGCACCGTCGGGATGCTGACCAACCGAATGCCACGTTTCCAGGCAAAGTACTTGGCCAGGTCGATCGCCTGTCCGCCGCCGATGCCGACCACGCAGTCGCACTCGGGCGCCTGGGCAATCTGTTGCTCGATCACATCAAGCTCCATCGACTTGACCATCAGTACCGCTTCCGGTTGGGCGGCCAATCGATCCTTGCTGACCTGCCAAGGAATGTCCATGGTCGCGACGACAAAACGACCGAGTTGGTGTCCCAATCCGTCGGCGCTGCCGGCACCGAAACGCTGAGAGCGAACATTCGTGTGGCCGGTTATCTGCGATTCTTCGTTGTTGATTTCTGCACTGCCCACTGACGGTTTTACCTTCGTTTGCTGCTGTACCTTCGTTTGCTGTTGTACCTTCGTTTGCTGTTGCGCCTTTGTGTGCTGTTACACCTTTGTTCGTTGTTGCACCTCTGGTTTGGGGGGCTCGTCGGCGCTGGCGAGTCAATCGCCGCTGATCAAGCTGGGTTGGTGCCACGATCGGCTAGCCGGGCCATTTGAATGTCGCGATGCTTTGCGCTGGCAATTCAACGGTGCAATGTCGGTTTCTCCAGCTGATCGTGACACCGCGATCGACCTGATCACTGTTGACCACAACCATCGCGATCTGGCCGTCCGGATTTCGAACGGCAACGCTACCGAGCCCGAGATCTCCACCGCTCGAGTCAATCCGCACGGCACCCCGCCGCAGGAATCGAAAGAAGTGCCCATACTGATAGTAGTCGTAGTGATACGCGAGTTCGGACGAATCGGGATCGATCGTCACACATGTTCGGCTGGCGCGAAAGGGACCATTGTTCGGCTTGCCATCGGTGGTCAGGATCGTCACCCAGCCATTGTAGCTGGCAGCCCAATTGCGCAAGTATTCGATTAATTGACGACCACCACGGGGGCCGAACACGGAGCCTTCGGTGAAATGCAGCGGCACGTTTGGAAATTCATCGTGGAACTTGCTCATCCCGCCAGGCTCGCCGGCATAACCATGAAACGCGACACCGGCGACAAATCTCGCTGCCTCCGGATCCGTCAACACGGCGCGCGGGTAGGCCAAGCCTGGGTCGTCGCCATCGGCCGTGGGTGATTCATTGAAGTTGTGGTCGTAGGTCCAAATCAGAGTCCGCAAGCCGGCCTTGCTGATCGCCGGCCCCAAATGATCACGGATGAAGTCACGTTCTTGTTCGCCCAGATAGCGACAGGACGGGTAACGCCAGCGGAAAGCGGCCTTGCTGCGATCGACGCCCGGTTCATTCTGAACGGTGACCGCGTAAATCGGAATGCCTTCGTTTTGATAAGCCTGAATGAAGCGAACGAAGTACCGTGCGTAGGCGTCGTAGAACTCCGGCAACAGCTGACCGCCGATCATGTCGTCGGTGCTGGTCATCCAGCCGGGTGGACTCCAAGGCGAAGCAAAGATCAGCAGCTCTGGATTGATTTCCAGCGCTTGCTTGAGCACCGGCAAAATGTAGTCGCGGTCCTGCTGAATTGAGAACTTTTTCAACTCAGGATCCTTTTCACCCGCCGGCAGATCGTCATAGCTGTACCACGGCCGATTGGTGAAATCAGGGGTGCCGACGCAGATCCGGGCCAGATTGATTCCGATTCCGTGCTGGGGATCAAACAGCCGTTTCAGCACATCAGCCCGCTGATCGGGTGCTAGTTGCCAGAGGTTGAAGCAAGTGCTGTGTTCGAGCGAAGAGCCCAGGCCCAAGAGCGTTTGATAGGTCCGCTGATCATCGACGACGATTAGATTCTGGACTTCCTGTGGCCGATCGCCTGAGGCCAGCGACAAAGCGGGTTGCGGTTCCAACTGGTGATCCAGGCTGGCGGTCGTCAGCCACCATTGCAGCGGCGTCCCGGTCGCAAGCGATTCTGCCTTGATGATCGGACCAGTTGCGGCCACCGCGCCGATCGCCAGAGTGAATAAAAGATTGCGAATCACGATAACTTTCCTCGAGTTCACATTGACATTACGGCTTTTTGGCAGCCTCGCCGGCTGCATGTCGTCGATTTTCATCGCTTCTGCCGTTCACCCCGTCTGCCCAGATCGCTAAATTCTACCCGCTGGAGCCCGACTTTGTCGCCAAGACGGCGATCGAAAGAGCCATTGGGCCCAGCCTGACAAGAGACTTTCAGTGGAACCTCTCGACTTAGCCGAGTATCAGTGGAACATCGTTGTCCGTCCACTGACGATCGAAGACTACGACTCGCTGGTCGCCATGGCGCATCGTTGTTTTCCCGATATGGAAACCTGGAGCCGGCGCAGATTGAAAGCCAACTGGCGATCTTTCCCGAAGGTCAATTGTGTGTCGAGATCGACGGGCGACTGGCGGCTTCGTCATCAAGCTTGATTCTGGATTACGACTCGACCTTAGAATGGCACAATTGGAAAGCGATTGCCGATGGCGGTTACATACGCAATCACAAACCGAAAGGAGACACGTTGTATGGAATCGAGATCATGGTCGATCCCGAATTCCGCGGCATGAAGCTCTCTCGTCGCTTGTACGACGCGCGCAAGGAACTGTGTCGCGAAAGGAACCTGGCCCGAATCATCATTGGCGGCCGAATTCCGGGTTACCACCAATACGCGGACACGCTGACGGCGCGTGAGTATATCGAGCGTGTGGTTGACAAATCGCTTTACGATTCGGTGCTGACGGCACAGCAATCCAATGGATTTACCGTGCAGGGACTGATCCCCAATTATTTGCCAAATGACGTCCAGTCGTGCGGCTACGCCACGCACCTGGAATGGAAAAACCTGGACTACGTTCCGGGCGCGAAACGAAGGTTTCATCATGCCGTCGAGCCGATTCGGATCTGCGTCGTGCAGTATCAAATGCGTTCGGTAAGCGGGTTTGACGAGTTTGCCAAGCAGTGTGAATTTTTTCTTGACACCGCCTCGGATTACAAATGCGATTTTTTGTTGTTTCCGGAGCTGTTCACGACACAACTGCTCTCCTGCGTGGAGACCAGTCAACCGGGACAGGCAGCGCGGCGGTTGGCGGAGTTCACGCCGCAGTATCTCGATTTTTTTGCCGAAATGGCGGTCCGTTACGACGTGAACGTGATTGGTGGTTCACAGTTCGTGATCGAACATGACACGCTGTACAACGTCTCTTACTTGTTTCAACGCGACGGCGCGATCGGCAAACAATACAAAATACACATCACGCCCAGCGAGCGAAAATGGTGGGGCGTCAACCCTGGCAATCGCGTGGAAGTGTTCGATACGGATTGTGGTCGCGTCGCCATTCAAATTTGTTATGACATCGAGTTTCCTGAACTCACGCGGATCGCGGCTGAGAAAGGCGCCCAAATCGTATTCGTTCCCTTCAATACCGATACGAGACACGGTTACTTGCGGGTACGACTTTGCGCCAAGCGCGCTGTATCGAAAACCATCTGTACGTGGCCATCTCTGGCTGTACCGGCAATTTGCCGTTTGTGGAGAACGCCGATATTCACTACGCCCAATCCGGCATTTTCACTCCCGCCGATGCGGAGTTTGCCCGCGACGCGGTGGCGGCCGAGTGCAATCCGAACGTCGAAACCGTGATCATTCATGATTTGGACTTTGAACAGCTGCGAAGGCACCGCGAGAGTGGAACCGTGCAGAACTGGAACGATCGACGGCGGGACCTGTACCACGTCGTTTATCGCGAAGACGGTCGAAACTTTGAAATCTGACTCGGTTTCCGATTCGAGCCGCCATGAAATCCGCAGCGACCGACATTGACGAGCTACTGCATCGACTCCGCGCGCTGGTTCGCGAGCCTTCGGTGGTCGGCGTTGAGGATGCCTTCTTTCGGGTGCTCCGCCGAGAACTGGAGGAGTATTCGGTCAAAGTCATGCGCTATCACGGCTTGCTGGTCGCGCAAGGATCAAGGCCCAACGACATCTACCTGTCCGCGCACGTCGACCGCCATGGACTGTTGTGTACAGGGCCCAACGAATTCCAGTATGCCGCCTTCATTGCGGGCAATCGAGGCGAACTGACGGGAGATTCCGTCTCGGAACAGTTCATGGAATTGATCGCCGGCCGATTCGAGGGACAGCGAGTTCAGGCTCATACGCCGTATGCCGGATCTTACTTGGGCCAAGGACAGATCACGCGCTCGTATGTCTGTCCCAGACGTCGGAACTTGATCTTCGAACTTGATGGATTGGAGTTCTTGCAACCTGGATTTCCGGTTTCGTTCGTTGACCGTTTGCAGGTTGACGATGGCTTGGTGTCCGCACAATTGGACAATGTGGTATCGGTTGCCATGCTGATCGAATTGATCCGGTTGGGGTTCCAAGGTACCGCCCTGTTTACCGCTGGCGAGGAAGCGGGTCGCAGTTGGCGTTTTGCTGTCGAGTGGTTTCAACGACAGGACATTCAAACGGACCGTCTGATTGTCTTGGACACCAGCCCGTTTCCGACGATGGACGAAGTGGCCAAGCAGGACGTCGTGCTGCGGAACCGGGATTCGATGGCCGAGTTTGACGGCCCGCTGACCGACCAGCTGGTCGCCAGCTGCAAGCAATTAGGAATCCGCTACCGTTTCAAGGACCGCTACGTCGAATTGCTGAACCTGGATCGCGATAAGCAGCTTTCGGTGGGGCGGACCGAACTGGGGCGAGTGATGTTGGCGACCGATGGTGGGATTCGAGGAACCACCCTGCAGCTGCCCACATCCTCCTACCATACGGCGACCGAGACGGCCGAAATGACTAGCATCGCGGCGATGCTGCGTCTGCTGTGCCAAGTGTGCGATGTTCCCGCGCCACCGACCAGGGCGCGATCTGCCCCAGTTCGCTAATGCGTTGCGATGTCCATCAGCACGGATGACCTAATCGGCCTGGATCGCCGCGATGCAAATCAGCCAACTGGTGCGCGCGATACGCGACATAATCTGGGTCGCAGCATGGGCGATGCCTGTTGCTTTGGCGCGATGGTGGGGCTGGGTGAGACGTATTTGCCCGCGTTCGCGTTAGCGTTGGGGATGGGTGAGGCATCGTCCGGATTAGTCGCCAGTCTGCCGGTTGTCGTTGGCGGCAGCATGCAGCTTGTGTCGCTGAGGGTAATGAAGTTTTTTGGAGACGAACAGCGCTGGGTCGTAATCTGCGCGACAGTCCAAGCGCTGTCTTTCATTCCGCTGATCGTCGCGGCGCTGATCGGTGCGATCAGCATGCCCACCTTGTTGCTGATTGCTTCGCTTTATTGGGCGTCGGGATTGGCCGCCGGACCGGCCTGGAACACGTGGATGGAGTCGATTGTGCCGGCAGCGATCCGGGCTCGACACTTTTCCCATCGATCAAGAGTGCAACAAACATCGACTCTGCTGGCGCTGCTGGCCAGCGGTATGCTGCTGCAGGCGGCTCAGTCGGGCAACTGGGTGCTCTCGGGCTTCGCCGTGCTGTTTGGATGTGCGGCCGTTTCGCGAATCGTGTCGGTTTTTTGCTTGGCCACCCATCGGACCGATCATCGATTGGCCGGCCGGGTGACCGATCGGCTTCGTCAAACGGCGACCGGCTCGGTCTCACGTAACGGTCGCCGGATGCTGGTCTACCTGGTCGTCGTGCAGGCCTGTGTCCAGATCAGCGGCCCATTCTTTACGCCGTTCATGTTGAATCAACTGGGGTTCAGCTATTTTCAGTATGTGTTTTTAATTGCCGTTGCGTTTCTGGCACGGATCGTCGCGATCGTACGTTGGACGACGTTGGCCAAGAATTTCGGGGCGGCAACCTTGCTCTGGATCGGTGCCATCTCACTAGTGCCGCTTTCGTCGTTATGGATCGTTTCGACCAGTCTGTGGTGGTTGACGTTGGTGCAGGCGGTCAGCGGGATCGCCTGGGCGGCCTACGAACTCGGATTCTTTCTGCTGTTCTTCGAAACGATCCCGGCGCGTCGGCGTACCAAGATGCTGACCTACTACAACTTTGGTAACACGTTGGCAATGTTCACCGGCGCCTCGGTTCGCGCGCTGTTGCTGGATTCGATGGGCGCGAACATGCAGGCCTACTACACGTTGTTTGCAATCTCCAGTGTTGGACGCGGCCTGGCGCTGATTCTGTTGGTCCGGGCCAACCTGAGACCGGTGCCTGTCCACGCGATCGCGATTCGCGTGCTGGGCGTCCGTACGGCAACCGCGTCCCTGGACGTTCCCGTCCTGTCCTCACTCGAAGATCAATCCCAGCCAAGCGGTGATGGTGGTCAGTTGCAGCCAACGCGATTTCCGCCGGCGGCTTCGCCCAGCGGACCGGATTGAATCTGCTGGGTCTTGGCGGCGCGCCGCAAGACCGCGGTCGTGATCAAAACATGAGCCAGATAATAGGTCGGCAGGATCAACCAATTCAACTGGCGGTATTGCAGGAATTCATTGAAGGAGATCACCGTGTCGGACAACAAAACACAAGCGACCCCCAACACGTACAGCCACTTCACGGCACCGCTGAAACGGAGACCCCAGGCAGCGGCAACGGTAACGCAGGAGATCAGCAAATACAGCAGGACGGCGAACGACAATACCGGTTGTTCAATCGCCGGATACAGCATCGTCGCGTAGTAGGGCAGATAACTGACCAACAATACGGCAAGCGCTTTCCAGCTGATCCGACCATTACACAACGCCAGCGACAGATAACCGAGGTGAGCGAAAAAATAGCATCCGATGCCGATCACAAAATAGGATTCGCTGCCCCGTTTATTGGACAGAAAGTAATCGCCGAGGGCCGAGAAGGCGAAGGCCGCGAGCAGCGCGAACAGGTCGCGCTGCCGCGGTCGATCAAGCAGATAGACCACCCAGACGATTACCGCGCAGGCCAAAGGTTCCGCCATTTTCAATGGCAGGTAGTCGGTCGAGTTGGCGGCAAAGCCCAGCACAACGGGAATCACCAAAGCCGCATAGCGTTGCATCATTCGCCTTTCGTTGGCGGACCAAGCTGGCGATCTAGTCTGCCGAGAACTTGAACACAGTCGTGCTCTTGTATTGCTGGCCCGGCCTGAGGATCGTGGAGGGAAAGTTGGCGTGATTGGGGCTGTCGGGGTAGTGCTGTGTCTCCAGGCAAAAACCGCCCCTCAGCAGATACGGCTTGCCTGACTTGCCTGTCAGACGGCCGTCGAGAAAATTGCCGCAATAGAATTGAATGCCCGGTTCGGTGGTCTCGATTTCCAGCACACGACCCGTGGTCGGCTCATAAACTCGGGCCGCGGGAACCAAATTACCGGCAGCATTGTCCAGCACCCAATTGTGATCGAAACCGCCGCCGAACTTCAGTTGCTCGTGCTCCTGCGCAATGTCCCTGCCAATCGGTTTGGCGATCCTGAAATCCAGGGGACTGCCGGCGACGTCGGCGATTTCGCCGGTGGGGATCAATGTTTCGTCGACCGGCGTGTAAGCTTTGGCGTACAAAGTCAACTCGTGACCCAAAATGTCACCTTGGCCTTCGCCTTTCAGATTGAAATAGGTGTGTTGTGTCAGGTTGATCGGAGTCGCTTTGTCGGTGGTGGCCAAATAGTCCACCGTTAGTTCGTTGTCATCTGACCATCGATAGGTGACTTTCACTTGCAGGTTACCCGGATAACCCTCTTCTTTGTCTTTGGCCAGATAGCTCAGTTCCACTCCTGTCCAACCTGTTCCCAATACCGGTTTTGCGTCCCAAACCACTTTATCCAAGCCAACCACACCACCGTGCAGGTGATTCGGGCCGTTGTTCATTGCCAACGTGTAGGTCTCTCCGTCAAGCGTGAATTGACCTTTGGCGATCCGGTTTCCGTAGCGACCCACAATGGCGCCGAAATAAGGTTTATCGACGGCGTTGATGTAATCTTCCAGGCGGTTGTAACCCAGCGTGATGTCTGCTTGGTTGCCTGCGCGATCGGGCACGATGATCGATACGATGATCGCGCCGTAGTTGGTGACTTTGACTTTGGCTCCCGATTGATTGCTCAGCGTGTAGAGTTTGATCTCGTCAAAATCGCTGATCGAAATCTGAGCTTTACAGTCTGACCACCCGCAACTCGCCAGCAGCAGTGCCAGGCTAACGATTGCAACGCCCAGATTCTGGCTATTCGATTGTCGGTTCATGGTTTCGCTTTGGTTGATTGGTGATCGCTCGATTGACTGATCATTCGAGCCCGTAAGATCCAACTTCTGACGTTCCGCGATCGCCATCCGCCTCCCAGCTGATCCGTTTGTCGCTGGCATTCTGAGTGACCGTCAACTTGAAGGTTTCCCCGCCCGCATGCTTGCCAGTGCCGGTGAACACTCCTTGCTCGGTGCCCGGGGTGAGCGTGATCTGGGAGAGATCGAGGCTTTCAGCGACTTTGGCTTCGACCTTTGGTTGCGGCCAGGAGCCAGGGTTGTCGCTGCAGCCCGGCAGGGAGATAGCGATGCCGGTCAAGACAACCCATGCGATCGATTTGTAGTTCATCAGGAGATCCTCGTATTTGTGGACGGTTTCCCCGGCGATGGCCAGATTGGGAAAGCCGCTGATTTTAGCATTTGCAATTGGCCTGTTGTCTGGCCGTCAATTTGCGCAAAATTTAGGGAATCGCCGCACGGCTGTCCGATCCGTGGCGAACCGATTTGAACGAAATCTAACATTCCATCATGGAGTCCGACGCGAATGCGTACCAAGAGTCAGTTATTGCCGTTGTCCCTCGCGATCGTCGCCTGTGCCGTTTGTCCGCTCGCTGAGGTGACCGCCGAGCCCTCTGGCGACACCGTTGCCGTGGAATTCGACACCAGCGAAGGCAAGTTTGTGATGGAACTGGATCCTCAAAAAGCGCCCAAGACGGTTGAGAATTTCCTACAGTACGTCGAAAACGGCCACTACAACGGGACGGTTTTCCATCGCGTGATCAAGGGGTTCATGATCCAAGGCGGGGGCATGGACCAGGGATTGAACGAGAAGAAAACCGGGCCGCCGGTGCAAAACGAGGCGGGCAACGGGCTGAGCAACGACAAATACACCGTCGCGATGGCCAGGACCAACGATCCCCACAGTGCCACGGCGCAGTTCTTCGTCAACACCAAGGACAATGGGTTCCTGAACCGGGCGCAGGCCCAAGATGGTTTCGGATACACTGTTTTTGGCAAAGTGACCAAGGGAACCGAGGTGGTGGACAAAATTGAAAGTGCCAGGACGCAATCGGTGCCAAATCCTCAGTTTCCGGCCGCATTGATGCGCGACGTTCCGGCGACTCCGGTCGTGATCAAGAGCGCCAAGGTACTGCGAGGCGCCGCGAATTGACGTCCGCTGAGGGCGTTGCCACTTGACGAAAATCGTTGAAATGTCGTATTTTCTTATGCCTCGATCAATCTTTGGTTAATCCTTCGGATTCTTGGCACGGCTGATCTTTTCGATCTTTGGGCGTGGTCGCTTGCGCAAAGGCTGCGGCGATTCCGTCACGCGCTTGGGTCAAAGGCCAGCGTAGCTTCAATTGGCAGAGCATCGCATTCGTAATGCGGAGGTTGTGGGTTCAAATCCCACCGCTGGCTCTTGAACTGATCTTGTTGTTTCCAACTTTTAAGATGCCCATAGTGGCGGGAGTTCTTGTCTCGATGAGTGAAGTCGATTTGGACATTCTCGATTTGAAAGAAGTCGTGCTCTCCAACAATTCTTTCGGTCCGGCTGATGTCGGCGAAATTCAGGCGGTGATCGCGGAAAACTATGGTCACTTTGGCGAACTTCGCGACGCGGTCAACGAGCTGGAGGCGGATCAATCGCTATCACCTGCCGGCAAGACCAAAATGGGCGTCTGCCAATTCCTGCTGGGGCGATTCAACGACGCTTTAGAAACGCTGCAAAACGCCGACGGCAGCGCACTGGCTTTGTTTTACCAGGCTCGCTGCATGTTCGAAGTCGGACGTTACGACGATTCGATCGGCGTTTATAAACAGGCACAAACATCCGGCTACAACGAAGACCAGTGCAAAATCGGCATCGCCGAGGCGGAGCGTTATAGCGGCCGCGTCGAAAATGCGATGGCGATCTTGGACGACATTTTTGGACCTGCCGAACAGACCGCGGACTACATGTACCAGCGGGCGGCGACGGTGGCGGCGGTCGGCGGTCGATTGGAGGAAGCGATCGCGCTGTACCAGCGGGCGATTCAAACCGATGAAAACCATGCCGGCGCCTTGTTCGGTCTGGCGTTGGAATATGACCGACTCGGTAACGACGACGAAAGCTTTGCCCTGTACGAGCGCGCTGGCAAAGCGTTCCCAACCGGCGTCGGTGCGCTGATCAATCTGGGTCTGGCCTACGAAGACGCGAACCAGTTCGACAAAGCACAGATGTGCTACAAGCGCATTTTGGATTGCTACCCAGATCATCCGCGGACACTGTTGTACATGAAGGATGCCGCCGCAACCGGCAACATGCTGTACGACGAAGAAGCGCAGCGTCGAAACGATCGACTGGCGCAAACTTTAAATATGCCGGTAGCAAATTTTGAACTCAGTGTTCGCAGCCGGAATTGCTTGGAAAAGATGGGAATCGATACGATTGGCGACCTGACTCGAACCAGCGAAGCCGAATTGTTGAGCAGCAAGAATTTTGGCGAAACAAGTCTGTTCGAAATTCGCGAAATGTTGAGCAGCAAGGGACTGTCTTTGGGCCAGTTCGCGCACGAAAAGAAGAGCAGCGAACCGCCGATCGATACCAGCCACATGAGCCCCGACGAACAGGCACTGCTCGATCGGCCGATCTCGGATTTGAACCTCTCGGTTCGGGCCCGCAAGTGCATGGCCAGATTACAACTCAATACGATCGGTGAATTGATTCGCAAGACCGGTGACGACATGCTGGAGTGCAAGAACTTTGGCGTCACCAGTTTGAACGAGGTTCGCGAAAAGTTGAGCGACCTGGGCTTGAAAATGCGCGGTGACTGATTGAGCCAGTTCGAATTTCGACTCCTGCACCGCGACGCGGCCAGCTCGGCGCGTCGCGGTCTTTTTTTGACTCCGCACGGCCCGGTCGATACGCCCGGGTTCATGCCGGTCGGCACCCAAGGGACGGTCAAAGGCGTCACGATCGACCAGGTTCGCGCAAGCGGAGCGCAGATGATCTTGGGCAACACCTATCATTTGGCGATTCGGCCAGGTCACGAAACGGTACGCCGATTAGGCGGTTTGCACGCGATGAGCGGCTGGACCGGTCCAATTCTGACCGACAGTGGCGGATTTCAAATCTTCAGTCTTGATGCGATCAACGAGATCAGCGAGCAAGCGGCAACCTTTCGCAGTCACGTCGACGGCGCGAAGATTCGATTGACGCCCGAGCATTCGATCGAGATCCAAGAATCGTTGGGCAGCGACGTGGTGATGGTCTTGGACCACGTCGTCGCGCTGCCCTGCGAGCGGAGCAAGGTCGAAGATGCCATGGCTCGTTCGATTCGCTGGGCACGACGCTGCCTCAGTGCCGCCACTCGCGGTGACCAGGCGCGGTTTGCGATCGTTCAGGGCGGTTTGGATGTTGACCTTCGCGTGCAGTGTGCTCGTGAGTTGTCAGGGATGAGCTTCGAAGGTTTTGCGGTTGGCGGGCTGAGCGTCGGCGAAGTGGCGGAGGAAATGTACCGGATCACCGCGGCAACCTGCCCTGAACTACCAGCGACCAAGCCGCGCTATTTGATGGGGGTTGGCCGACCGATCGATTTACTCGAAAGCATCGCCCGCGGGATTGATTTATTCGACTGTGTGATGCCGACCCGCAACGGTCGCAACGCGTTGGCATTTACCGATTCGGGACAGCTAAAACTGCGGAACGCCAGGCACCGTGAAGACACCCGTCCATTACAGTCGGATTGTCCCTGCGTCGCCTGCCGTCATTCCCGCGGCTATCTGCGACATCTGTTCATGGCCGGCGAAATGCTGGGCCCGATACTGTTATCGATCCACAATCTGACCTATTACCAACGCTTGATGCAGGGAGCGCGAGAGGCAATCGAAGCCAATCGGTTCGCGCAGTACGTGGCGGAAAAAAAAGCGGGCTGGGCGTCAGCCCCGGCAACCTTTTACCAAGACGCTGATTCTTGATTCCGCGGCCAAGCGATGCCTGACGGTGGTATAACAACGGCTTGACAATCTCCCCGCTTGCACCCGGTTACATGATGTCACGCACTGCCCTGATTTCTTCGCTCTGCGCCGTTTCGCTCTGCGCTGTTTTGATCTCGCCTGTGGTGTCGATTGCCGAACAGCCATTCGTTGCCAACTATGACGAATCCAAAATTTCCCCGTACACGCTTCCCGACCCCCTGACCAGCGAAGCCGGTCAACAGGTTGACACTGCCGACGCTTGGCGGCTGCAACGGCGACCGGAGCTGGTCGAATTATTCCAACAACACGTCTACGGACGCAGTCCCGCAGCATGCGAAATCCGGCATTCACTCGTTAGCACCCGGACCGATGCCATCGATGGCAACGCGCTGCGACGTGAGGTGGATGTTTTTTTTGGAACCGCGGCCGATGCACCGTCAATGCGGTTGTTGATCTACACGCCGAAGTCAGTGACCAAGCCGGTCGCCGCCTTCATCGGTTTGAACTTTCAGGGAAATCATACCGTCGAATCCGATCCTGCGATCAGCCTGACCAGCAGCTGGGTTCGGCAACGTACTGGACTGACTGACGGCAATCGCGCGAGCGACGCCGGACGCGGCACTTCGGCAAGCCGCTGGCCGATCGACCTGATCATCGATCGCGGTTACGCCTTAGTGTCGATTTACTACGGTGACATTGATCCCGACTTTGACGACGGATTCCAAAACGGCATCCACGCCGCTTTCGCCGCTCAGACGGATTCGATCCCGCCCGGCGAGCGCTGGGGCAGCATTGCCACTTGGGCTTACGGTTTAAGCCGGGCGCTTGACTATTTGGAAACGGATGACGCGATCGATGCATCTCGCGTCGCGGTGATCGGTCATTCGCGACTTGGCAAGACGTCGCTGTGGGCCGGTGCCAGCGACCGGCGATTCGCGATGGTGGTCAGCAACGATTCGGGTTGTGGGGGCGCGGCGATCAGCCGCCGAGCGATTGGTGAAACAATTGGCCGAATCAACCGTGTTTTCCCGCATTGGTTTTGCGACAACTATTGGCAATACAACGAGAACGAAGATGCGTGCCCGGTGGATCAGCACCAGCTGGTGGCTCTGATCGCGCCGCGGCCGGTTTACATTGCCAGTGCAACGGAGGATCGTTGGGCCGATCCGAAAGGTGAATTCCTGTCCGCGTTCCATGCCGATCCAGTCTATCGATTACTCGGTACCGACGGCTTGGGCGGTACTCGTCCACCAGCCGCAATGCCCGCGGCGGATTCGCCGATTCAAAACGGCACGATCGGTTATCACTTGCGCAGTGGCGGGCATGACCTGACCAGATACGATTGGGGTCAGTATCTGAATTTTGCGGACCGGCATCTGTGATCGGAAAAGGGGTCAGGTACCAATAGCCAAATGGCCCGCAGGGTGCTTCGCACTATTGGTACCTGACCCCTATTCCCGGCGTGCGAGAACCTATGTCATTACTGAAAATGATCTAATCGCGCGGCACTTCGATGCCGCGGATCAGCGACGTCAACTCTTGATCGGTTGTGCGACCTTCGATCTCCGCTTCGGCGGTCAATTGGACTCGGTGCCGTAGCGCGGCCAAGGCGATGTCGAACACGTCGTCAGGGACTGCGTAGTCGCGTCCGTTGAAGGCGGCCAATGTTCGTGCCGATTGCATCAGGGCCAACCCGGCGCGGGGCGACGCGCCGATGTGAAACGCTGGCCAAGAGCGAGTTGCCCGCACCAATTGGTTGATGTAATCAACCAGTGAATCCTCGATTCGGACCGAATTACAAAGCTGCATGACTTGCAGGATTTGATCAGGGTTCGTGACCGCTTTCAGTTCCTCCTGCAGCCGCCGATTCAAATCAGATTGTTGACTGTGCAGCCTCAAGATATCGGCTTCCTGATCGGCCGAAGGGTAATCCACCTTCAATTTGAACATGAAACGATCCAGCTGGGCTTCCGGCAGGTTGTAGGTGCCTTCGCTTTCCAGCGGATTCTGTGTCGCCAAGACCAGGAATGGACTCGGCACTTTGTGACTCGTACCGTCGACGGTGACGCGATACTCTTGCATGATTTCCAACAGCGCGGCATGCGTTTTCGCCGGTGATCGATTGATCTCGTCCGCCAGCAGGAACTGCGTGAAAACCGGTCCCGGACGAAACCGAAACTCGCTGCGCTGCATGTCATACACCGGGGCACCGGTGATGTCCGAGGGCATCAAGTCGGCTGTAAATTGGATCCTGCCGCATTCACACCCCAGGACTCGACCGAGCGTGCGGACGAACAATGTTTTGCCCAGGCCGGGTACCGACTCAATCAGCACGTGACCCCCTGCGAACAGCGCGGTCAGCGATCCAAGCACCAGTTCATCTTGTCCAACAAATAGCTTGGCAATCTCGCCTGAAATCACCTCATACAACTTTTGCACCGGCGCAAACTGAGCGGCCACTTGATTGGCCTCCTGGCTGACTACCGCGGCAGTAACCGGTGGTGGTGTCGGCGAATCGGGATCGGGCTGAAGACTGCTCAACGCTGGTTCTCGTAAGTGGAAAGTTCATTGGTTTTCGACGTTGCACCGGTTTCACCGTGGATTCGCTTTCGATATTCGCGAATTCGCCCCCGTGCAAACTCTTGGTCGCCTGTTTTGTTCATCAGTGCAGCGACCGCGTCAAGGTGGTCACCGAAATCGCTTTGCTGATTTTGCCGGATTCTCTTGGGTCGGCCAAAGATCGGCAACAAGATCAAACCAATTACCACCGCCAACATGACGGCGTGCATGGTGATCAGGCTGATTGGCCATACGGTCAACAATTCCATGCCTGTGGCTTTAGGAATCCCAGCTGTGTCGTCGCTGACTGGCATCGTACTCCAGTTGCTGGTCATGAACGCGACCAGCGGTTGGGCAATCGAGCTTGGTTTGGAGGCCGCCACGATCTTTTCGGCAAGTTGGCGATTCAGCGGACGGGTCAAGGCATAGTTGGTCAATAAAGAGCCGCCGGCGACTGCAAGGATCCGCGACTGGTTCCAATCTTGTGACGTGATCTCGGCAACGATCATGCGGCCGTCTGCGGTCGTCAACTGCGGTACGATGTCCACCGCAGTTGCCGATCGCTCGGTACTAATTGGGAACGGTTCAGTTGGCACCGCCGGCCCGATCGGTTGAGAGCCAGCCGTAAAATTCGGCGGGTTCTTTGCCGGACTGATCTCCGTCGTTGATTCGCTGATGGTCATTTCAATGGTGATTGGCGTCGTGCTGGCGGAAACCAGTTGCTGCAATTCGCTCGACCAGTTCCCGTGCACTTCGCCCAACACGATTTGTTGCGGCAAGGGATCGATGTCGAACCATCCACTATTGGTGACCTGGCCTCGGTTCAGCCGCCAGCGGATACGGTCGTTGATGCTTTTGGCCGCACGTTTGCGATATTCCAATCGCTGCTGGGGCGGCGCCAGTTGGACCGTGTCGGTCCAATAGTCAGCCTCGCTGCCGCTATCAGGAATGATGTACACCAGTGTCTTGTTTCCTTGGCGGAGCCAATCGTCCAGCCACCTGGTAACATCGCCATCAATTGGACTTAACAACTGAGGCGTCCAGACGATCGTGTCACTGCGCATCACTCGGCTGTTCAATCGCGAGGCATCGCGGCTGTCGAATCCGGCGTTGTCATAAGCCCGTCGGAGCGCCGCAAACCCGTTTAAGCTGACCCGGCTACGGAATCCCCTGGATTCTCCGTAATCGGTTGATAACTCACTGCACCCGGACAGTAAGATCGTCAGCACGCAGCCGATGCCGAGCGCGGTTCGCAGCGAGATCATGCAGCCTCCTCAGATCGCTGTCCGATCGCGCGTTCCAACTCGATATTTGATTTCCACAGCTCATCGAATTCCTGCTTAGCGATCGAGTGTCGCCCGAAATAGGACCGCTCAAAGGAATCGATCGTGGCCCGCAGTCGTTTGGCCGAAACCGCGTCGGCACTTGCTGTTTCCCGCACGTACTGTCGATTTGTCTTTCCGCGACTGAGTCTTAGCTGCCCAGCATGATCGAGTAACAACAACTGATGGCCGAACAGCAGAATGATCGCATGATCGTATTGAGCGGCTTTCATCAATCGCTCGGCTTCACTGCGCAAATGAACGTCAGTGCGCCGCAGTTCGGCGGGCAAATGTTTGATTCGCTCGGCCATCTGCTGATCGGCAAGCTCTGATTGAACTTTGGATCGCAATCCAGACCTTCGCTCAGGCGCCTCTGCTTGGGAAACGAATTTGGCAATCAACGCGATTGCCAAACCGACAATTACCACCAGCAATAACCAGCCCAGCAGATTGGAAATGCTGAGTCCCGTGCCCCACAATCCATTGCTACTGGACGCCGGAGTGTTTGCGTTGGCCGTTTGTTTGACCCGTTGCGGCTTTGGTAGCCAGCGGCTATTACGATTCAGCGAATCATCCACTTGCGGTTTCACCGTCACTGGCAACACTGCCGGTACATCGGCGTCAAACCAGATCGAATCATCAACTAAATTTTCGCCTTGTGAAGATTCGGCGGCCAGGGTGGCGCTGCAGGCTGACAGGGAAACCAGCAGTACCAGCGACAATCCAGATTTGGTGCCGATGCGTGCTGATCGGCCCACTTGGTCGCCGAATTGTCGCAGTGCTTCGGCCTGCATCGCCAATTCGACTTCCCAACCCTCCAGGCGAATTCGCGTGTCTAGATAGACGAGGAATCGGACCAATACGCTGACCGCGGCGGCCAGCCAGAGGGCCACTGGGTACAGCACCAGTAACACGATCAGATCCATCAAGTTCCACGATCCAATTGCCAGTCCACGAATGGAAATGAGGGTGAAAAAGATGCTGAAAAACAATCCGGCCAGCACAAAGCTGGTCGCCAAGAATCGTCCGTTCAGATCTCCGGCCGCCGGTCGGTGCAACAACCCGGAACGCTGTGACGCGGTGATGACTTGTGGCCTATCCGATTTCAAGGGACAGCGTTCCAGCAACAAAATCTCCGGCAAGAACGGCCGGCCGGCGCGAATCATGATTGCCGTCGAAAGTATCGTAACGGGAACGGCGGCATCCCAGAATGCGGAAGCCGGTTGCCCCACTCGACTAGCCACAATCAGCATCGCGGGGATCGCCAGACGTTGGACTCCCAGCACCCAAATCCAGCGTCCCGCATGACGTTTTGTCTCGACCCAAACGTCGTGACGCGTGGGGGTTTCTTCGAACACCGCTTGCCCCAGATAGGAGGTCATCAGGACTCCTGCGGCTGGTGCTTGCAAGATCACCAGCGTCTGCCATCCAAACGACGTAACGGAGGATTTCCGTAAGTGCTTCCTCGTCATCGAGCCCGTAGCCGGATTCGGCAATCGGAATCCAGCTTAACAGCAGCGCGTTGGCCAGCGCCCAAACGCACGCCCCGGCCGCAAAAGCGAGATAGCAGGCGGGATATCGTCGGATCATCACCAGTGCCAGGTCTCCGATCTCGGACATCGTCCGCACCCGAACGGCAACATGCGTTCTGTCAAGTTGCATCAGGATCTCCAGCAGGCCGATCGCGGATGACACCGAAATCTTCACTCGGAAATCCAAGAATCACGAAGTAGAAGCTGATCAATCCCGAAGACAGGATCGACCACGTCGCCTTGAACAGATAAGGCAGCGGACTCGGCGAGATGAATCCTTCAGTAAATGCGGCGAGTGTAAACAGCACCGCTGCGGCGGCCATGATGGGTACCGCGCGAATCGCGTTGACCCTCAGGGAATCTGCTCTTGTCAAACCTTGCGTATGAAATAGCCCTAAGCCGATTCGCAAACCTGCCGCCGCTGACAACGAGATCGCCGTCAATTCAAACGGACCATGTGCCGTAACGAACTCATAGAAGTTGTCGCTGCCCACAGAATCGGGCCTCGCCATGTAGCCAAAAATTGTGCCCAAGCTGACCGCGTTAAAGGCCAGATTAAACAGGCAGGGAATCAGCAAGATCCCATAGGCAAAACACTGCAGTCCGATGCCGGTGTTGTGCATGATGTAGAAACCTGACATGGACACGTAATGGTCCAACGACTTGTTGACCGGTTGCTCATACATCTGCTCGATTTGTTCTAGTTGCGTCGATCCGATCATCCGTTGAGCGAAGTTGGGAAACAGTTCCTCGTTCCTGCCCACGTACATTGACAGAGCGAACAGGCCAAAGAAAACGATCGCGGCCACACGGACGCAAGGATCGGCAAATATCTGTCGTGGCGCTTCGCTCAGGACAACGCTGGTCCAACGAGTCGGTTCGAATCGATTCGCCCGATAAAGTTGATTGTGCGCCCGGGCTACCAGGCGATGCAAATAGGTCACCGTTCCGGGCGGCAGTTGGTAGGCATCGGCCAACGCCAAGTCAGCGCAGGCGGCGCGGTAGAGGGCAGAAAAACGAGCAACGCCTGCCGCGCCGCGATGGTCTTCGCTGCCCATCCGGTCGGTTCGACCTTGGATCTCCATCACATCGCACAGACGCTCGAGTTCGTGCCATTGAACGCGACGCCGATCAAGCAATTTGGCGACGTTCATCGTGGCCCCTCGACGGGAGCGCCAGGCCTTGCCGGGGCGACCGAGACCCCTGCAGCAGACAGCCCTTCGCTTAACCCCTGCGGCTTGTGCTGGTCTCGGCGCAGCGGGCTATAACCGGCAAGCGGACCAAGATCGGGCAGAGGCTCCGAGGAATCAGCAAGGAATGTGTTGTAATACAGCGCATAGATCAACAGGTCCGGATCAATATCCGTGCGGAATTCGAATCGGTCGATTAGCGGCACCGACAAATGGCGGGCAACTTCGCGACGCCGTTCGGGAGTCAAATAGTCACGCCGTTCGGCGTAGACAGCCAGTGTTCGCGCCATGCTGCGCGAGACCCGATAATCGGCGGGAAAAAAAGACGCCAGCGCCGGCACACGCGGATCATCGACTTTGGCGATCGGCAGCCGCCAACTACGCTCGTCGATAATTACCATTGTCCCGGCAGCCAAATCACCGAGCCGCTGTAGCCGTTTGGTGCAGATCATCATTACCAAACCGATCATCCCGGTTGGAATCACAAAGGCCGGAGGCATTTCCGCGGAAATGCTGCTCAGCGCGGCAAGCGGCGCCAGGTCAGCGACCCGCAACAAGTTTCGAATCATCGCTCGTTTGCCGTTGATCGGCTTTCCGTCGATGTCGATCACACGAATGCCGCTGGCCCATTTCCCCACGGTGCGACCATTGAAATAGGTTTCCATCGCGGTGCCGTAGAACCAGCTGACCAAAAAGTAGGTCAGAAACATCGCCGCGATCAGAAAGGGGCCCAGCACCCCGGCGCTGACCGCGGAGAAAAATAGCAGCGCAATCCCAATCACGGCGATGATCGCCCAGCGAATGGCAAGATCGATCGCGTACGCCGGCAGACGCCGAAAAGGGCCCGCCAATTGATAATCAAACGCAATGTTCTCGGGGGTCACCACAGCGATGGTCGTATCGAGAGCGATGGGACTGGCCATGCGTTGATCTGCGAGCAGTGAATCGAAACAGCAGAATAGGGAACCGTCATTATCGACCGGATCAACCGGCGGATGCAACGCGGCTGACTTACGCTCCGCGGGCGCTGATTCGACGCCCGCTTTCAGACCTGCTAAAACGTGGCTTGCCGCGCACGATCTTCACCTCGGAACCGACTTTCGCTATGGCGAACAACCCTCCCAGCCAATCGATCGAGCCACCGGTCCGTCCGCTGCAGGTGCTTCGTTACCTCGGTCCCGGGCTGATCATTGCCGGTTCGATCGTCGGCAGCGGCGAATTGATTGCCACTACCAAGGCGGGCGCTGAAGCGGGATTCACTTTGCTGTGGTTGATCGTGATTGGATGCGTCGTCAAGGTCTTTGCACAAATTGAATTTGGTCGTTACGCGATCATCAGCGGTAAAACCACCTTGCGCGCATTGGACGAAGTGCCGGGACCCAGAATCAAAGGTCGCGGCAACTGGCTCGTCTGGTACTGGATCCTGATGTGGCTGGCCAGCATCGGACAGTTGGGCGGCATTGTTGGCGGCGTCGGTCAAGCGCTGGCGATCAGCGCTCCAGTCACTCAAAGAGGGGCGGATTTCAACAAGGTCGCGGACGCGGAAACGCTGCAGCGATTGCAGCCGGTCGAAGAGGACATCGAAGAGATGTGGCGCGCCTATCATGCCACCCACGGTTCAAGCGACAACGACTCCAAGCCTCTTGATACGGCGATCTGGGCAACCATCATGGCCGTGTTGACCAGCATCCTGTTGGTGATCGGCCGCTACGGTTTGATTCAGACATTGTCCACTGTGTTGGTAGCCTCGTTCACGCTGGTCACGATCGCGAATCTGTTTTTGCTGCAGGGCCAACCGGAATGGCGCATTAGTCTGTCCAACTTTTTGGAAGGTTTAAGGTTTCATTTGCCGGCCGGTGAAAACGCGGCGCCGATCGGGACCGCCTTGGCCACCTTCGGAATCATCGGCGTCGGCGCCGCCGAGCTGGTGGTCTATCCCTATTGGTGTTTGGAGCGGGGATACGCCAAATTCACCGGTCCCAACGACGGATCGGCGGCATGGACCGAGCGTGCCCGGGGTTGGATGCGAGTGATGCACGTCGACGCCTTCGGCGCGATGTTGATTTATACCTTTGCCACAGTCGCGTTCTATTTGCTTGGCGCGGCAACGTTGCACCGTGCCCAACTGAATCCGGCCGGCGACTCGATGGTTCGTACGTTGGCTGTGATGTACGTTCCGGTATTTTCCAATTGGGCATCGGCGGTGTTTCTGTTCGGAGCGTTTGCGGTGCTGTATTCGACGTTCTTTGTCGCGATCGCCGGACATGCTCGAACATTTGCCGATGCGATGGCGGTGATCGGATTGATCGATCGCGATCAACAGACGATGGAAACCTGGGTGCGGCGATTCAGCGGACTGTTCCCGATGCTGTGCCTTGTCATTTTTCTGGCCTTCCAACAACCGGCGCAATTGGTGCTGATCAGTGGCGTGGCGCAAGGCGTCATGCTGCCGATGCTGGCCGCGGCCGCACTCTTTTTTCGGTATCGTCGCAGCGTACCGCAAATGGTTCCCAGTTTCTCCTGGGACGCGCTGTTGTGGCTCTCGGCCGCCGCCATGCTGATCACGGGAAGCTGGACCGTGGTGAACAAATTAATGACCTACTCGGGTTCGTAGTGGATCATGAACAATCGCATACCTTCAACCTCGCAACACGACCGTTCCGTTCGATTCGGCGTGATCGGCACTGGACGCATCACTCGGCGTCTGGTTGCCGAGTTGCAATCGACCGATGCCGTTGAAGTCACCGCGATCGCCAGTCGCAGCGGCGATCGCGCGCAATGGTACGCGGATCAATATGGAATTGCCGCCGCGGTAACGGGCTACGATCATTTACTGAGGCGAGACGACGTGGATGCCGTTTACATTTCGCTGCCTCCCTCGCTGCATGGCCAGTGGTCGATCGCCGCGGCGGAACATGGCAAGCATGTGCTCTGCGAAAAGCCGCTGGCCACAACCACGTCGGAGGCGGAGTCGATTGATCAGGCCTGTCGGCACAGCGATGTTCGCTGGCTTGACGCCACCGCTTGGCTGCACCATCAGCGAACAGCCGCTTTTGCAAGCTGGTTGGCTGACAAGCGGCTCGGTGAGATCGGACATGTCAGTGCTTCGGTTTCATTTTATCAGCCTTTCCAATCGGGCGAGCACCGCTTGGATCCGGCGCTGGGTGGCGGATGTTTGCTGGATCTCGGCTGGTATGCGGCCGGATTGGTTCGGTTTGCGTTGGGACAGCTTCCCAAAGCGGTGCTCGCCGACACCGTGATTCGCCAAGGCGTTTCGCAGCGATTGACCGCCTTGATCTGGTTTGAAAACGATGCTACGGCAACCATCTCGTGCGGTTATGACACGGCGACGCGCAAGTGGTTTGAGATTGCCGGCAGCAGCGCATCGCTGATCTGTGACGATTACACGCGCCCTTGGCCCGATCGACCGGCGCGGTGCTGGATCCATGATGCCGCCGGACAAGTGGAATCTGAGGAGTTCGGCGGCAATCAAGAAAGGTCAATGATCCAGCAGTTGATCGGTGATCAACCGCTCGACCAGCTGCATCGCCAAGCATTGGACACGCAACGAATTCTCGATGCACTCAAGCGATCTGCCGAAACGGGCCAGCGGTCCACCGTACTGTAGAGCATTTCCATCAATGGCGTAGGTCCGGAAAAGGGGTCAGACACCAATAGTGCGAAGCACCCTTCGGGCCGTTCCGGCTATTGGTATCTGACCCCTTTTCCCGACACTACATCAAAAATGGAAATGCACTAGCGGTTCGTGGAGTTCAACAGCGAGGTTGGCGTGTCAATACTCGTTCCCGATCGATTCGGAATCGACTGCCGCGGCGGTGAGGGAGCTTTTGACGACCTGACGGACTTGTCGATCAGCGATCTCGGCCTGCAGTCGCGCGATCGCTTCAGCTGTCGGCATCGATCCCAAGTCGCCGTCGATTCGGTCACGCAGTGCCAGGTGTCCCGCTTCGGCTTCCTTCGGGCCGACCACCGCCATGTAGTTGACCAGGTCAAGTTGAGCGTTGCGGATCTTGGCTTGGACCTTGCCGCCGGTGTTGTCGACCGTGGCCTTCAATCCAGCCTGTTCCAATTGCCGGGCAACCGAGACCGCATATTCAAGCGACTTGTCGCTTAGCGGCAGCACGCGAATTTGTTCCGGTGACAGCCACAGCGGAAATGCGCCGGCAAAGTGCTCGATCAACACACCCGTGAATCGCTCCAGCGAACCGAACGGGGCGCGGTGAATCATGACCGGCCGATGCGCGGCGTTGTCGTTACCGGTGTACTCCAGTTTGAATCGCTCAGGCAGGTTATAGTCCAACTGGACTGTACCGAGTTGCCATGAACGACCAATGCAATCCCGCACCATGAAGTCGGCCTTTGGTCCGTAAAACGCCGCCTCGCCTGTTTCTTCGTGGAACTCCAAACCGGACTGCTGCAGCACTCCGCGCAGTGCTGCTTCGGCTTGATTCCAATTTTCTTCGCTGCCGACATATTTGTCGCTGTCGGGATCGCGCAACGAAAGTTGGACACGATAATCGTCCAGACCGACCGCTTGCAGCACAAACTTAGTCAGCTCGATTGTCGCTTGAAACTCATGTTCGACTTGGTTTGCAGTACAGAAGATGTGCGCATCGTCCTGGGTCAAGCCGCGGACCCTAAGCATGCCGTTGAGCTCGCCCGTCTGTTCGTGACGGTAGACCGTACCAAACTCGAACAGCCGCAACGGTAATTGTCGATAAGATCGCGGTTGTGCTTTGAAGATTTGACAATGGTGCGGACAGTTCATCGGCTTTAACAAATATCTTTCATTGACCAGCTGCCACTGATGCAGGACACGGCGCTTCTCCTCAACCGTGGCCGATGGTTTGTAGTTGGGTAGCTCGACGCCGAATACTTTGGCCGCCTCGATCAGCTTTTCTTCGCCGTCAGTGTCGATCGTGCCTGCCTCCAATCGCTGACTCCAGGCGTCAAGCATCGCGCCGACTTCACTACCAAACAATGGATTGAACTGGCTGTCGCGGTAATAAGGAAAATGGCCGCTGGTCTCATACAGCTCCACTCGGCCGATGTGCGGGCTGTAGACCGGGTCATAACCTCGTGAGAGCAATTCCTTGCGCAAGAATTCCTCCAAAGCCACGCGCACTCGTGCTCCTTTGGGCAACCACAGACAGAGTCCCTGGCCAACCTCGGGATTGATCGCGAACAATCCGTGCTGTTTGCCCAAGACTCGATGATCTCGGCGTTTTGCTTCTTCGATCTGTTCCAGGTATGCGGCCAGGTCTTTCTTATCAAAGAACGCAGTGCCATACAGGCGCTGTAATTGTCGCCCGGATGTGTCTCCTTTCCAGTGCGAACCGGCAACACTCATCAGCTTGATCGCCTTGATCTTGCCGGCATCGGGAATGTGTGGTCCCCGGCAGAGATCAACGAATTCGCCCTGACGATAAAAGCTAACCGTCGATTGATCAGCCAATCCCGTGTCGATGTGTTCGACTTTCAAGTCTTGATTCAGATCAGCGCACAGCTGGCGGGCTTCGTCGCGATCGAGGACAAACCGCTCGAACGGTTCCTTGTCCTTGATCAGCTTTTTGATTTCCGCCTCGATCGCCGGAAAATCCTCTTCACTGAGTTTGTGCTCCAAGTCAAAGTCGTAATAAAAGCCGCCTTCGGTGGTGGGACCAAACGCCAGCGAAACTCCTTTGTAAAGTCGCATCACAGCCCGGGCCATCACATGTGCGGCCGAATGCCGCAGCACACCCAGCGCCTCGGCGTCACGAGACGTTAACAGTCGCAGGGGCACCACTTGGTCCTGCTCAGCCAACTCGCCAAGCGGACGGTCGGCATCAATGATTTTTCCGGCGGTTTCGGCGGCAATCACGCTGCGGGCCAACCCGTCGCTGATCCCCCGGGCGACATCCATCGCGGTGGCGGTGGCGGGCTGCTGGCGGATGGTCCCATCTGGGAGTCGGATTTGGACAATGGCGGTGGAGGCCGTGCTCATCTGCTGGCTGCTGCGAAACGGAGGTTTCTGGAGACTCTCGCATACCAATGGCGAGACGTCGTATCGCTGAAAGAATGATCGGCCCGCGGGTAAAACGTCAATCCCGATTGACTGGCGTTGTTTAGGAATTCGTCAGAATCGATCCATATTTTTTTCGGGTTTCTTGCTAAGATGGGACGCCAAGGCTGCACCTCCGTCCTATCACTCGTTCGTCCCAGCTACCATGCCGATTGCACCTCTTGAACAGGGGTTCAGCCGCATTTCAAGTTCAGCCTGGCTCGTCCTTGTGATCTGACTGCTTTTTTACGGCCGACGCGGATTTGCCCCAATCAATCGATCATGAATCTTGGTGACATTAATTTCTGCTGACAAACTGGCAGATACCTCGAATATTCGACCATGGACAACTTGACTGATTCTCAGGCACTCCCCAGCGTCCAGACACAGTCGCGGCGGCGTGGACGACGCTACGACCAACTGGTCCTGTTCAATTTCTTGATCCCCTGTCTGCTGTTGGGATTGGGGGTGTTCGTGATCATCCGGCTCGGTACCGTGCAGCCGGAAAAACGGCCAGATCTTGACACCACCCGGACAGGCCGGTTGAAGTCGCTGCCGCCAGTGCGGGTGGTTGAACTGCAGTCACTGGCGGCCACCGGGCAAACTTTACGGCTGCAGGTTGATGGCACGGTCGTGCCCTATCGCGAATCGCGAGTCGCGGCCGAAGTGGCCGGTCGGATCGTATTCAAGTCCGATCAGTGCGAGGCCGGTAGCTACGTCACCGAAGGTCAGTTGCTGATGCGAATTGACCCCACCGACCACGAGTTGGAAGTTCAGCGGCTGACGCGTCTGAAGGAACAGGAGTACCAGGCGCTCAACGAGATCGATCAAGAAATGGTGAATACCAAAAGAGTGATCGACGTGGCCAAAGAAGATATGCAGCTGCAGCAGCGAGAATTTGAGCGCCAGAAGTCGATGCCCAAAGGCTTTGCCAGTCGCGCCGAGATCGATCAAGCCAATCGGGCCTTGTTGGCCGCTCAACAACAACTGGTCAATTCTGAGAACCTGCTGGAGTTGCTCAGAAAGCGACGAGTCCGTTTGGAAGCTTCTGAGCGTCTGGCGGCGACGCAATTGAAGGGTGCGGAAATTAATCTGGAACGGACTGAAATTCGCGCTCCGATCGATGGTGTGATCGTCAATGAAGATTCCGACCTGAATACCTTTGTTGCGCGTGGCACATTGCTGGTGACGATTGAGGACACGTCCAAAGTCGAGGTAGCAACGAGTTTGCGAATGGACCAGCTGTACTGGGTGCTGAATCAGGGAGGATCGTCGACCACAGAGCCCTCTCGAGGCTATGATCTGCCGGAGACGCCGGCTGTGATTGAATACGAAATGTCGGGCCGCGAGGGGATCACTTACCGCTGGCAGGGCCGATTGCTCAGTTACGATGGAATCGGAGTCGATCCCGTCACCCGAACCGTTCCGGTGCGCGTCGTCGTCGATAGCCCCACAGAATACATCGACCAGCAGGGCCGAATTCGAAGGATGGAAGGGGGCACGGCGCTGGTCCGCGGGATGTACGTAGGGGTTAGTCTGTTGATTGAGCCCAAAGCCGACCTGGTCGCGATCCCAGCCCGAGCCCTACAGCCGGGGAATCGAGTCTTTCAATTCGTTCGCGATGAATCGGTTTTGCAGTTCACCGCTGAACCGGAGGCCAGCGAGGCAGTTGCCAAAAACAGTCCCAAACCTGTGCCCGACCAGGCCAGTGGCGGTGTCGCCGCAGAACTAAGTTCTTTTGATCCTGATCGCTGGGATCCCGGTCGAGTGCTGGTCAGACAGGGCATTCATCCTATCGATTCGCTGTCGATCGGTGATGCAGCCAATGGCAGCGCTGAGAATCGTGTTTGGGTTTGCGAGGTCCCCGACCAGACGCTGCCAAGTGGTTCGTACGTCGTCGTCTCGCCGATCGCAGACGTTGATGCAACCGGGATGCCGGCCCGCGCGGAAATCGTCCGCGGTTCCGAAGACGCACTTGCCCCTCAGACTCAGCCGGCGGCAACCGAGTCCACGGTGTCTAAAGATGACCAATCGGCAGAGGAGGCGTGATGAAGCGATTGGTGACTTGGGCGATCGGCAACGCCCCTGGAATGAACGTGTTGATGATCGCCTTGATGGTCGTCGGCGGGGTTTCGTTGTGGCGAATGCGACGCGAAGTCTTTCCGGCTTTCGAGCTCGAACTGGTCACGATCACGGTTCCCTATCCAGGTGCGACACCGCAAGACAGCGAAGAAGCGATTTGTCAGAAAATCGAAGAAGCGATTCGATCGATCGACGGCATCAAAAAAGTCACCTCGGTCGCCAAGGAAGGCTCTGGATTTGTGCTGGCGGAGCTGCGTAGCGACGTCAAAGACGTTCAAAAGGTGATGAATGAAATCGATCGCGAGGTGAATCGCATCCCCAGTTTTCCCGAACTCGCCGAAGATCCTCAAATTCAGCAGATTACTTTTCGCGAGGCGGCCATTCGCGTTGGCGTTGTCGGTCCCGACGACCGAACCGCTAGCGGCGAACTGCGGCTGCGAGAAGTTACCGAACAGGTGCGAGACGAGATCCTGCTGCTACCCACCATTTCATCAGCCTCGATCATGGGGACTCGTCCCTATCAAATCGATGTGGAAATACCGGAGGCCACACTGCGCAGCTACGGGCTCTCGCTTGATCAAGTCGCCTCGATCATTCGCGCGAGAAATGTGGAGCTGCCGGGCGGCCAACTTCGAGGCGAAGGCCAGGAAGTCTTGTTGCGGGCCAAGAACAAAGGTCGCGTTGGTGAAGAGATTGGCAGACTGCCGCTGATCACCGACCAGGGCGGAGTCGTATTGACGGTCAATGATTTGGGAACCGTCCGCGATGAGTTTCAGGATGTCACCTCGGCGGGCGAGATCAACGGCGAACCGGCGATGGTGATCAACGTTGAACGGACCAAAACGGAAGATTTACTCGCTGTTGTTGATGATGTGCGGGAGTACGTCGCTGGAAAGAAACTTCCGGAAGGCTTCCGATTCGTCATCTGGGGCGACACCAGCGTCGAAGTCCGCGGGCGACTGGAATTGTTGTTGCGCAATGGTGCTCAAGGGCTGTTGTTGGTTTTCCTGGTGCTGACCTTGTTCCTGGAGATGCGGCTGGCCTTTTGGGTCGCCTTGGGAATTCCGATCTCGATTTTCGGCGCTGGAGCGGTACTGGCCTGGGGTGATCAAACGCTGAACATGCTGAGCCTGTTCTCGTTCATGATGGCGTTGGGGATCGTGGTTGACGATGCGATCGTGATTGGCGAGAACATCTATGCGCACCTGCAGATGGATAAGAGTCTGGTCAATGCCGCGATTGACGGGACCGTAGAGGTGATGCCCAGTGTGACCGCGTCGGTTTCCACGACAATCATCGCGTTCTCGCCGATGTTCTTCGTCTCGGGAATGATGGGAAAGTTCATGGCGGTGATCCCGCTTGCCGTGATCGCGATGCTGGTCGTTTCACTTTGGGAGAGCATCTTTGTGCTCCCCTGCCATTTGTCTCACAAGCACACTGGGTTCTTTCGATTCATGTCCGTGCTGGCTTATCCACTGCGTCCAATCGGAATCATTCTGAATTGGATCAGTGCCAGATCCGGACGTGGAATGGAATGGTTTTGCCAAACCTTTTATCTGCCCGTGCTGAAACTTTGTTTGCGATTTCCCTTGCTTCCACTGGCCTCGGCCACCGCCATGATCCTGATCACTGTTGGAATGATTCGCGGCGGGATGGTGCCCCAGATTTTGTTCCCCAAAACCGACAGCAACAACCTGCAAGCGTCGATCTCCTTTCCCGACGGCACGCCGGCCTATGAAACCGATATGGCGACAAGGCGTCTGAAAGATGCTTTGCTCAGCGTCAGCGAGCGTGTCGGGCGAGAGCGTTCCGCAGCCACGGGAATTCCGGTCGAAAAGCTCTACCGAAGCAAGACCAGTCAAGGTACCGGCACCGGGCCGGTACGAATGACTTACCGCGATGTCGGATCAATTACCACGGGCAACCCCACGCGTGGTGGCGGTGGTTCGGGGAGCAGCAATTCAGGTCAAGTATTCGCCGAATTATATGAGACTGAACTTCGGGGTATCCACAGTGACAAACTGTTGGCGATGTGGCGCGAGGAGGCCGGCGAATTTCCAGGTGCCGAACGCGTCACCTTCGGCTCGGTTGAGATGGGTCCTGGCGGCAAGGCGATCGAGTTTAAGCTGCTGGCGCCGGGCCGAAATGTCGATCAATTGCTGGCCGCGACCGAGGCGACTAAAAAACGGCTCAGCAAATTTGCCGGTGTCTTTGACATTGCGGACGACAACTCACCTGGCAAGTGGGAGTTTCAGTTTCGCGTCAAAGATCGCGCCCTGGCAACCGGCGTGACTCCAACGGACCTTGGACAGACCGTCCGCAATGCCTATTTCGGGGCCGAGGCGATGCGGCTGCAGCGTGGACGCCACGACGTCAAATTGATGGTGCGTTATCCCCAAGAAGAGCGAAACAATCTGGTTGATTTTCGCGAGATTCGAGTTCGCACCGCGGGCGGTAGCGAGCGGCCGATTACCGAACTGGCAGAAGTCCAGTTGAGTCGCGGTTTTTCCGAGATCAATCGGGTCAATCAAATGCGATCGATCACGATCAGTGCTGATTTGGATGAATCCACTGCAAACGGGGAATTGATCGTCGGCGAGTTACAGCGAAACTTTATCCCGGAATTGCAGCGGCAGTACCCGGCGGTGGACGTGCTCTGGGAAGGGCAACGTGAGCAAACCGTCGAGTCGGTGGGTAGTCTGCTGCGCGGATTCGGAGTTGCCGTGTTGGCGATGTTTGTGTTGCTGGTTCTGCAGTTCCGCAGTTACGCTCAACCAGCCCTGATCCTGATGATCATCCCCTTCGGCATGATCGGTGCCGTTTGGGGACACGCCTTGATGGGCATGCCGCTAACGATGTTCAGTATGTTTGGCATGGTAGCGCTGTCGGGAGTGGTGATCAATGACTCGATTGTGTTGATCGACTTTATCAATGCTCGAACTCGTGAGGGCGTGCCGATTTACGAGGCGTTGATTGAATCAGGAGAGCGCCGCTTCCGTCCAATCATGCTGACCAGCATGACTACCATTGCCGGGTTGATACCGTTGATGATGGAAAAGTCATTTCAAGCACAACTGTTAATCCCGATGGCCACCAGTTTGGCGTTCGGATTGATGCTGGGCACGACGCTGATTCTGGTGCTGGTTCCGACGTTCTATTTGCTGTACGACAAACTGATCAGAATTTTTGGCTTGAAGTTGTTCCAGGACCAATCGTCAGAATGAGACCATCAGCGCAGGCTGGCCACGAATCAACGAACGATTGAAAATCGCAGGATCTTCGCCCCTTTGCCAAAGTCCTCGGGCAGCAGAAACAAATCACTTCCGTCCAGCGCCAGGCCTTCATTGGTCAACGGCCGAGCGACATCATCTCGCGGTTTTAGTCGGATACTGGAAACCAGCTTCCGCCGCGCAGGATCGATCCAGGCGATGACTGCGTTGGGTGACTGGGAATCAAGGCTCGCTGATTTGTCTATTCCTCCGGCGATAACCAATTTGGAATCGCGATCATACTTCCAATCTTGAACGGCCAGGCGAATCCCACTGTCGCTGCCGAAGAAATCATCGTGTGAGAACTTCTGCAGTACTGCGCCGGCGGCACTGTCAATCAGATAAACCAACTTGGTATCCCAATTGGCTGCCAACAAGCGGCCCTGCTCCAAACAACAGATCGCTCCCAAGTGATCAGAGATTTGAAATGACTTGGTGAGCTGGGAACGGCTGGCCGGTAACTTGCCAGCCCACAGGGATAGCCCCAGTACGGTTGTCGGCCCACGCGAATTGCTGGTCGAAAGCGGGATCCAAAACACCCCTTCCGAGTCGCGGTCGAACCCACCAGGATGATTCAGCACAGCCTGCTGCTGACCGGTCGGTGTCAGATCAAGCGATTCATACTGGGTCAGATCGCCGCGCGGAAACCGCAGCACGACCGCACGTCGAGGCAGCGTATCGACTCGGCCGGTGACCAGATAGTCATCTTCGGTGGCATACAATCCTTGGGTGTGAATCTTGACGGACGTGCCGTCGATCTCGACACTGGGCAATGGCTGCGCGGCAACGAAGTTCGCCGTTTGAGCCGCCGCCGCCCTGAAGCCCAAACAAAGCATGCTCAGCAGGACAAGTCGCGTTGAAAACATGGGTAATTGCCCGCCAACGATGCCAAACAGAGACGAGAAATGAGTGGTCGGATTTGGTGGCGGCTCTGTTTTACCGCTGGCCTGATTGTAATAGCAATCCAGTTGGCAATGGGCAGTATCGATGGTACTGAGCCGTGCGGACCCGATCTTGGACTGCCGGCAATACTCGCCTTTGAACTGGTTACCGGTCCCGATGATGTCGATCGGCTGTTCGGGCAAGAGCCTTGCCGCAGTCGGCTAGCTGCCGCGATGGATCAGATCAACATGGTCGATATCGTGTTCATCCCGGCTTTCGTTTGTTTTCTTGTGTTCGGCGCCGTTGCGCTTCGATCGGCAAGTGCGCTGGTGGCTTGGCTCGGCGTGGCCACGGCGATCGTGGCCGGATCATTTGACCAAACCGAAGATCAAATCTTGCTTGCGATCACCGCCGACTTGCCGGGGACGCAATCACAGATCGACTTGTTGTACTGGTTAGTGCGGGGAAAGTTCCTACTGCTTGGGATCGCGCCGATTTTAATTGGGCTGATGCTCTACAAACTCGGCCCGCTGGAGAAAGGTCTAGCGGTGGTCATGTCGGTTGGCGGGCTCGTGGCGATCGCCGGAGTCACGGGGCAATACCAGCTGATGACTCCTGGAATCGCCGCCGGCTGGATCGCGCTGTTGATCGCTGCGACCCGGCATTCGTTTTGGCCTGAGTCCAGCAACCTGCCAGTGCCTGGCTGATCAGGTTTAGAATTCCTCGTCGGACAACAAACGCAAGCCAATGTCGACGCTTTCGGAAGCACGCTTATCGATTTCTTCGTCGCTAGATTCGATGCTGCCAGCGCCAGCCTCCACACCCTCGGTTAGCGAAACATCGGTCAGCTTAGGCGGTGCTGGTTCCAAATTCGGTACGGCCACTTCGATCTCGAGCGGCTGATCTTGCGATGCAGGGCTCTGCTGTGCAATTGCGCGACGATTCTCGATCGGACTCTGCTCTCCCTCACCTTCACTGCCGCCGACTGTGCCGGTACTAGTATTATTAAGTTGGTTGATGATTAACAGCGCATCGAGCGCGGTGACGTCGCCGTCGCCGTTCACATCGTAACCCATCGCCGGGTCACCTTGGCCAACCGGACCTGGCCCATACTGGGCCATGTAGTTGATAATGATAAGAGCATCCAGCGCTGTTGGACTACCGCTACTATCGACGTCGTATGGATTTGCTTCGTTATGGTAAGGATTTTCATTCACCAAGACGTCAACCACTAGCGTTGCCGAAACGGCGGAGAACTGTCCGCCGGTGTCGTCGCCCGAGATTTCGAGTTGGATTTCTTCTTGTTCGGCCCGTTGCACATACTGATCATCCTTCAATTTCAACAACGTCCCTGCGACCTCGAACCGTGGATCGTTGACCGCGAACTGGTAATTACCCGCCGGCGGCTGACCGTCCAAGCTGACGTTGCCGACTACCGCGCCGGGTTCTAACTCCAAAACCGTTTTGTTAGTCAGGTCGATGGTTTGCGGTTGCTCTGGCCGATCGCGAACGGTGACCGAGAATTCTTCGGTGTAACTGCCGCCGCCGGGCAGTTCCGTTGCCGTGATGTGGATCACAATCGTTGATTCGGCTTCATAATCGAGTTGCACGCCAGGGGCCAATCGCAATACGCGGTCGACCACAACAAAGCGGTTGTCATCGACGGTGATCAAATGAGCCTGTTCCGCGTCTTGGTCCTGAATGTCCAATTCGATCACGATGTCACCAGGTTGATTCTCATCAACAAACCCGTTTTTGGGACTTATCGCGGTAACAGGATCGTTCTGATCTTGAATCTCCAGGATCACATGTCGTTCGATCGTGAATTCGGTTTCCGGGTCGGTAGCGCTGACGGATAATGGTATCGTCGGTTCTAGCTCGTAGTCGATTCCGCCACCGCTACTTCCGCCGACAAAAATGATCTCGCCATTTTGATGGCTGAAACGGGGGTCATTCAATTCGATCACGTGGCTGGTTCCATCCACATCAAACACTTCGATAGTTCCAACCACGGTTCCAGGCGTGATGTTTTCGGCAAGGGGGGGGATTTGAAGGCTGATCCCCGTGGGAGAATCAGGGGTGCCGACAACCTCAATCTCGAGCATGATATCGTCGGAAACATCCCGCCCGTCATGCAACCGAACGGATACCGTATCCGTGCCGAAAAAGTCGGCTTCCGGTTCATAGCGAATGGATCCATCGACTCCAATTCTGGTGATACCGTGAGTCGATTGACCCGACTGCAGCACTACGAATGTATCACCATCGGCATCGAAAGCTCCAGCACGCGCAGCCGGCGCGGCGAGCTCAAGCAGCGTATCCTCGACTGCATCAAGTGTGAGCGCATGGTTGTATGTCGGCGCGGTGTTCGGGCCGTCGACCGAAACTCCGAATAACACCGGATCGGGATCTTGTCCATCGGAGACGACAATTTCGTGGGCGGCCGATTTTCGCAGCGCGATCTCGGTCACACCCGCCGCCCCAAGAACGACGACCGAATCATGACGATCTGCCAGTGTCAAGGCAGCCACCTGGCCGACGGTCGAAAGGTCAATCGCCAAGTTCGTGATCAATTCGCCGTCGTGCAGATTGATGATTTTCAAGATTGACTCACCTGGCGAAATCGTGATCAGCAGATCTCTTGCGGAATCAATCGCGATTGGACCCCTCAGATCGCTGATTGAATGCAGCGGTTGAAAGTTGTTCGCGGTGTCGTAAAGATTCAGAGCGCCATTGTCGCCGCGTGCCGCCAACACACCTGCCGCATCGTCATAAGCCAGCAGATCGGTGAGACCTGCGACCACGACAGCTTCTTGTACATAGGAATTGGTCTGATTGCTCCACAGCCTCAATTGCATGCCGCCAACTTCGGGCGTTGCCAACACCGTCAGCACTCCGGTACTGGAAGTCAGCACTTGGGAGCCCGCCGGAACCGTTTCGGCTGTGGCTGTCACCTGGATAGGCGCGAGAGTCGAATTGACTGAGTAAACAACGCCGCTGGTCTGTGCCAACAAGACGCCGCCGCCGCTGGCATCGATCGCAACGTCCGACCAAAGGAGCTCAGGATCGGTGCCCGTCAGCTCAACCGGCGCGACTGTCGCAGCATCTGGATCGACGACCCAAGCCGTATCGCCGCCGGCATCGGTGCCGATCACCAGTACGTTGCCGTTGGGCAACAATTGCATCCTCGTCAATTGGTCGGCGATCACCAAGGTTTGGCTGCTGCCGCTGACCAGGTTGCCAATGATCAGCGAGCTTGTCGTAAGTGCGAACGCCGTGTCACCAACGACCTCCAGCTGAAAAGCATCGGCAACATCGATGACTTCCCGTTCGATTGTTGCTTCAAATGGCACTGTTTGCCGCTGCGCAGCGGTGCCGTTGAAAAGGCGCACCAGGTAAGTTCCATCGTCCAATCCAGGCAGCGCAAACGATCCATCCCCCCTCGAGAGCGAATAGGGTTCATTCGCATCCAGTTGGGCGTTTTGATTGGAATCAATGTAAATTAGCCGCTCGACCGCTGCTGATTCAGCAGATTCGAATTGGAACGAATGGTCGAGATCGACAAATACAGTCCCCGTGATCGTTGCCAAGACTCGTCGCTGGCCGAGTCTTTCGATCACTAGTCGGCGCCGCTGCGCGCTAGGCCGTGTATCGGATCGACTGGTGCGTTTGCCCATCGCGGTCTTGGTATTCGTTGGCTAGGATCAAGCTGGAACAATCGTCGGGCGGGGAAAGCATCTCAAGTGTTCGACGCGGGAAATCAATCAAAGTTCCCCTCCTGTGGGTGGATCATCGCGAAAATTAGCTGGTCCCGCAGGGTCTGCTTCCTGAACCGATTTCGGCGAAAAAATCGACCACCTACAAAGTAGTACCGTTTATCATACGCAGAGCCGCGCCACCGTCACGACGATTTTCAGCTCAGGCCAACCTTGAATCAGGAAAAAACGGTCGCTTCAAATCGGCGTAGGACGACCAACACGCCTCCAGAGGAAAACGCGAAACATGGCCGAAAATCCGAAGAAAAATCCTCCAGTTCTGACGATTCGTTGTCCAGAATTCGGTTTTTGTGTCGTCGCCATGGCATTTCTGATCGCCCTTCCCAGCGTCGTCAGTGGTCAGATAGCGGGAGGGTCTCTAGCGGATCGGCTTCGCAATGCGGCTCAGAACAATCGGCCAGAGGCCTCTGACCCGGCTAGCAAGCCGGCGTCCGCCACGAGTGCTGCGAGTCAGCGGAGCGAGCAATCCGACGTTGGATCGACGGCGACGTTCGGCGGCTCACCATTCGATCTCGCATTGCTGGGACCGCTGTTTGCAGCGCCCCAATCGATTGCCGAAACGGAATCGGGGCCGGTGCTCAGTCGAGAAGCGGAAAAGTCGTTTCTCGCAGGCGATCAAAACACCGCGCTGCGCCTGATGTTCGGTCACATGGTCGCTGAGTACGACGACGCTCAGGCGGAACTGCGAGGTGTGAAATTCAGCAGATTGTTAAAACGTCCAGTATGGAGTGTTCGCTTTGGCGTCTCGATGTGGGTCCGCGATGGCGGCATCGGCGACAAGGATCCAATGCCGATCCCCAAGCAGGGTCAGGCCGGCGGAGTCGTCGCGGCCGGCAACCAACCGACGCCGGGCAACTCGCTGCGGGATGCGTTCCGGAGATTGGGTGGCAGCCGCAGCAACGACTTGCGAGCTAGCGACAGCAATCGTCCAACGGGCCCAGGATCAAACACAGCTTCCGAAGCTGCGGATGCGGGCAAGAACTCGGACACTCCGGAAGCGCCGCCGGCGGCTCAATTACCAACGCTGACCAAAGGAAAAATGCTGAGCGACCAAGCGGCGACCGAATTGGACGAAAAACTCGGTTTGGTGGCCGAAGTTGTCGGTCAGGAATTGCAGACCAGATACCAACGTGGCGACTTTGGTCCGCTGTTAACCAACGTGACTGTGGCCGAGGACGAAGCCCAAGCCAAGACGACATCGCAGACTGCCGATAACCAGCCCAATCCTTTCGGCCAACTTCGTCCTTTTGGTCGTCCGCAAGCGGAGCCCAAAGCGTCTGATTCGGAAATGAAATCAGCCGAGGCTTTGACATCGAGTGATTCGCTGCCGATGTGGAAGCCGGGTATTGTCTATGTCGGTGACGGAACCACGAAAGAAATGATCGATCGAGCGCATCAGGCGGACATCGATCTGCTGATTCATTTTGAAGTGGTGCTGAAATCAGGCCGTGGTGAGACGGTTCAAAATATCTCCCGCTGCCGGCTGATCAACGTGGCCACGGGAAAGTCGATCGGAACCTCCAAACCGATGGATACCTTCGAGGAAAAACAACTGGCTCCCAAAGGAACGGGTGGTCGGGCGTATGTCGAAGATCGCATCGAGAATTTACTTTCGATCATCGATCGAGATGTCGTTATCGTCGATTTGCCCGCGCTAACCCCCGAATTGGTTCGCCGTCGGCTTGGCTCGCTGCTGGACAACACGCCGCCACGATCACTGCGAACATTAGCCGAGATTCGGCTTTATCAGCTGCTAGAACTGCTGACTACCGAAGAAGTCGAATTGGCGTTCGAAATGGTGGGGGGAAGCGACTCGCTGTTGTTTCTGTATGGATCGGACGAACAGCGAGCGGCATTGGCTCGTCAGTGGGCAACCAAAACCGAATCTAGTACCAAGCAGGGGTCATAGACGGTGCGCGTCCTGGTTGCGGCCGCTGATCTCTGCTTGCTGGTGACTCCTGGCTGCTTACTCTTTGCTTTCTGCTGTTCACACATCCGTGACCCGCCTGGCGGTTCCGTCCAGTCGGTTGGGCCTGTCGGTGCGAAAGTGTGGTTTTGGTACGAGCGCGTGTCTCCGGGGCTCGCTGGAATCCATCTCGCCTAAATATTCTTCGCGTACCTTGGGGTGTTGTTTGACTTCTTCCGGCGATCCGTCGATCAAGACTTGACCCTGGTAGATCACGTAGCAGCGATCGACCGTATTGAGAATCTCGCGAGCTGCATGGTCGGTAATCAAAACGCTGATACCATTGTCGCGGAGCTGGGCGATCACGCCTTGGATCGATTGCACCGTGACGGGGTCAATGCCCGCGAATGGTTCGTCCAACATGATGATCTTGGGATTCGAAACCAGGCACCTGGCAATTTCCAAGCGGCGGCGTTCCCCGCCGCTCAAACCGCCGGCCTTGTTCTTGCGAAGATGCGTGATGTTGAATTCCGCCAGCAACTGTTCGGTACGCTCCAGCCGGGTCGCCCGATTGACGCCCAGCAATTCCAGCAGCGCTGAAATGTTTTGTTCGACCGTTAGCTTTTTGAAGACACTGGGTTCTTGAGGCAAATACCCCATGTGACCATCGCGGGCGCGGCGGAACATTGGCCAGTTGGTCACGTCCCGGCCGTCCAAATAGACGCGACCCCGATCCGGTTCGACCATTCCGCAAATCATCCGAAAGCTGGTCGATTTGCCGGCCCCATTTGGGCCCAATAAGCCAACGATCTCAGCCTGACCGACCTCCAGGTTGACCCCATCGACCACGCGCCGCCGCCCATACGTCTTTTGCAGTTCGACGGCCTCCAAGATTGGTTGCCGTGATTGTTGATCTGCGCTCGGTTGTTGTCCGCCGTGCATTGAATCGAATCCTTTCGTGGTGCAACGCCCTGTTGGGTCGGTCAATTAGCGAATCAGTTTCATTCGTTTGAAGTTGGGCGTGAACGGCACAGGCGAATTCCAGGAGTGGGGCCAAAAGACGACCAGTGCCTTACCGACCAACAACTCGCGCGGCACGAAGGAGTCGTCCGACCACCGCCAGGCATCCTGATTCACGTCGCGCGGCAAGCGGCGTTGTGGCTTGGTACCTGCCCAACATCTTGCGTCAAGGCTCTCGGGACTGTTGTCTCCCATCGGAAAGAACTGATCCTCCTCCAGCACGAAGCTCGCACTACGACGCGCCTCCCAGACATCCAGGTCCGACCAGCTTTCGGGTACCGCGAATGATTCTTGAATGTCACTTAGTGATACGCGGCGACCGGCCGAATCGCGCAGTTTGCTGAGGTCATAGTCGCTGATTCCGTCATTGGCATTGTCGGTCGCTACGTAATATTTGTCGCGATCGATCTTCAGCCAAGATATGGTGCTGTTTCCACCACGCACCGCGATTCCGACCGGGGCCGCATCATCGGGATGTTGCTTGGAATAGTGTGGGCGGTTGTTGGCGTCGGTGCGGAAACTGCGCGTATCGAATGTTGTCGGCCGATCAAATTCGATCAGTCCATCGTCGACCCACAGCAGCAACTGGTCATCGCAGTTACTGAATCGCAATTGATGTTTGCTGCCTCCGGTCACGGTTGTCTGCGCTGTCGGATTCGCGGATTCGATACCGCCTTGGGCATCAAAGGATCGCGGGCTGCCGTCGTCGTCGATCGCCAGCGTGGCAAGGCCGCTGCCAAGATCGAAACGACAGCGATATTTCACACCGGCTTCCACTAGCTCCAGCATCAATTCTTTGGCGTCAGCCGAGGTTTCCACTTCCGTTTCCAAGATCAGGTCTCCGACCCAATGCGTGCCATCACGGCCGATTTGCTGGCCGTTTCGGTCCTGGCCACCCCAGTACGAATTGCGATTGAACTGTTTGGGATCCGCGCCCGATTGGTAGCTGGGACGAAACTTTCCGCTCGAATATCCGTCGCCAAAGGCATTGAACATTCGACTCAACCGCCCTTGTCCTGAGCTGGATCGTTGCGTCGGTACATCGGCGTAAACTGACGAGGCAGGGACATTGACGTAGGAATCATAGGCATAAAAGTCGGTGATCAATCGACCGCTGTAGGGATCAACCTCAGCCAGCGATCCGCCGCTGGCCGCAATGTCCCATTGCTCGTCGTCGGGCCAACGGTGAAAGTATCGCAACCAGTGCAATCTTTCATCATCGTTGCTTTGCAGCGTTGCCCTGAGACCATCAGCCGACCGCTGCACCGACCAAGAATCGGTGGGGGGTGATTGGCTGCCCGCGGACCAGGGCTGCCATCGACTTGGGTACTCGGAAGTGATCAACATCGGTGACTGGTATCGAGTATCGTAAACCGCGTGTCGCATTGCCAATAATTTTTCAGGCGGCTTGCGCAGTATTTGATCACGCTCTGTGCTGCCGGTCGGTCGCATGTAAACGTCGCCGTACTTCAACGTCAAAGTTTCGTTCGGCAGACCGACGCAACGCTTGATGTAGTTTTGCTTGGGATTGCCGGGATACTTAAAAACCACCACATCCCATCGCTCCGGGTCTCGGAACATGTAGGAGTACTTGCCGACAACGATTCGATCTCCGTTGAAGGTTTGATGATTCTTGTTCTCGGCTAGATCGAGCGGATTGACATGACGACAATTGGGACAGATGCCAGCGACCACCGCGATCGACATATCCGGCGCGCTTCGTTCGCGGCTGGCACCCACTTGAAATGGCATGCCACAACGATCGCACTGCAAGTCCTTGTGCGCACCCATCAGCGCCGGAGCCATTGACCCGGTGGGAATCACAAACGCCTCAGCAAGAAACGCGCGAAAGAGCAGCGCCAACATGAAGGCAATCACAAACGCCTCGATCGTCTCGCGGCCCGCGGCAATCCGAAACGACTCGGTACGGGCTTCGGCAGGGTCCCGCGCGTTGCTCTGTTTTTTCGCGGCAGCTTCGGACTTCGACGAGGTTTTTGATTTTCGATTAGCCATAGAACCTGCAGGCGCGGCAAAGCGATGCGGGAGGAGGTGACGACCCAAGTCGGCATCCTAGCTATTTTAGCAGCTCCGCGAAACTTCGATTCCCAGCGGAAACAGCATTGAAACGTTAAGATAATCGGCCGGAACGTCAGCCCAGGACGCGATCTGCGGGCCTGCCAGCGATGTTTTTCATGGCATTGGGCGCAAGTCCTGTGTCCAGGGCCGACTGATCCGAGTCAACATTTCCTGGTTTTAAGGCAAGGAAAACAATGGACGCGTCGCCAGAACCTGATCAGCTGATCGCCGCTTCCCAACGGCAACCGACCGCGACGACGCCAGATCCGCAAACGGAGTCTTTGCTGACGCTTGCCATGTTGCCAGGTATCGGCCCGCGGACGCTGGCCAACCTGTTGGATCACTTCGAATCAGCCGCTGCGGTCCTGTCGGCATCAGCAACGGAGTTGTCCCAGCTGGTGGGCGTCGGTCCGAAGATGGTCCACGCGATCCGTACCGCCAGTCATCACGTCAGCGCCACGGCGATCGCGTCCTGGTGCGCTACCAATGACGTCAGCATTGTACGCCGGGGAACCGACCTGTATCCGAGAATGCTGGATGATCTGATCGACGCGCCGCCGGTGTTGTTTATCCGCGGCGAAGTAGTGGCCGCCGACGAGATCGCCGTGGCGATCGTCGGCACCAGACATGCCACCGCTTACGGACTCAAGCAGGCCGGGCATCTGGCGTACCTGTTGGCCAAGGCGGGCGTCACGGTCGTTAGCGGATTGGCCCGGGGCATCGATGCAGCCGCACACGAAGGAGCGATCGACGGCGGAGGACGAACGATCGCCGTGCTCGGCAGTGGGCTCGGCCAAATCTATCCCAGCGAGCATCAGGGTTTGGCCAACACGATCGCTGCCGATGGCGCGGTGATCAGCGAGTATCCGCCAGATGCCAAACCATCGGCCGGTATGTTTCCACAGCGTAATCGGTTGATCGCAGCACTGTCGCTGGCGACGTTGGTCGTTGAGGCACCCGATCGCAGCGGAGCATTGATCACGGCGCGGTTGGCAATGGAGCAGAACCGAGAAGTCCTGGCACTGCCCGGTCCGGTAACCAGTCGCGCCTCTCGCGGCTGCAACCAGCTGATTCGTGACGGGGCGAAACTGGTGCAAACAGTGGACGACATTTTGGAGGAACTGGGGCCCATGCGAGCACCGGTGATGACTCCGTCAGGTCACCAGGTTCGTCACGCTCAGGAAATCACGCTCAATGAGATCGAACGCACTGTGCTAGACGCGATCGACGAAACCAGCACCCTGATCGATCAAGTGATCGCTAAAAGCGGACTGCCAGCGCAACGCGTGATCGCGGTGATCAGCGTCTTGGAGATGCGGCGATTGGTGCGGCGACTAAGCGGACAATACGTATCACGGATCTGAGATCGCCGAAGTCACCAGCCCCGATTCCTGTTCGCTTTCTCGGCGCACAAGGCACACCTCAACTTCGCGCCACCAGCGGCGGGGTTGGAACCATTTCGCACGGAACTGGAAAAGTACAAGTCTAACAAGGGCAGCCTTCAGATTCCCTACAATCAGCTTCTGCCAGAGGATCTGGTTCGCCAGATCGCTGAGTGCCGGCTACCAGTCTATGCGTTGACCTTCCGCTTCTTCTTTTTGCCGTTCCTCGGACCGGCCGCCGCGCGGGCAAATCCTTGCTTGGCTTTGCGTTTGCCGGATTTCGAGCCCTGTTTGTCCGCTTTGGGACTGCGGAAGGGTCGCGCATGATCCGCTCCTTCACGTTCAATGCTCAGTCGCAACAGCTTGCCGCCGATGCGTGTCGATCGCAGCGCCTGATAGACGTCCTCAGGCATTCCCTCGGGCAGATCGATGGTGCTGTAGGCGTCATGAATGCGAATCGGCCCGATCATTTGGCCGTCGATTCCCGCTTCGTTGGCCACGGCACCGACAATGTTGCCCGGTTTGACTCCGTCGCGGTGGCCGACTTGGATCCGATAGCGGGTCATTCCTGACCCCGGCGGTCCGAACTCTCGCTTGCCACGCCGCGATCGTTCACCTTCAGAATGAGATTTTTCGTCCGCTCGCCGGCGCCGCGATTCGGTTGGTTGCTGCTGCAATAAGAACGGGCGGCCTTGCTGGGCGATCTGCGCTAGCGCTGCGGCGATCAGTTCCAGTGGCTGGCCCGACTGTTCGGCGTAGTTGGCGATCAAGTCCTTGAAAATTGTCAGGTCTCTTGCCGCGGTGACGTTGTCAATCCGATTGCAGAAATTCTTGATTCTGCTCGCATTCACTTCCTCGATCGATGGCGGATCGACCACTTCGAGATTCTGTTGGACAGCCCGTTCGATCAGCCGCAGTTTGCTGCGCTGCGAGCCCGTCAGGAAGATGATCGCGTCTCCTTTGCGTCCGGCCCGTCCGGTTCGCCCGATGCGATGGACATAGGACTCGCTGTCATGCGGCAAATCAAAGTTAAAGACGTGGCTGACGCGCTGGACGTCCAAACCGCGCGCGGCGACGTCGGTGGCCACGAGTATATCCAGATGGCCGTTGCGGAAATTCTCAATGGTGCGCTCGCGCGTACGCTGCGGCAGATCGCCATTGATCGCGACCGCTGAAAGTCCATCGCGACTCAACTTGTCCGCCACCAGGACGGTCGCATCTTTGGTCTTGGTGAACACGATCACGCCGTCGGTTGGTTCCACCTCCAGAAATCGTTTCAAGACATCGATTTTTTCTCGCGGCGACACAAACACGGCGCGCTGCCGAATCGGCGCGGCAGTGATCTTGGTTTGTTCGATCGTGATCTTTACAGGATTGTCCAAGTACCTTTTGGCGATCTGCCGAATCGGCTCGGGCAGCGTAGCCGAGAACAACGCGACCTGCCGGTCGTGGGGTGTTTGCTCGAGCACGAATTGGACGTCTTCCAAGAATCCCATGTTCAACATTTCATCAGCTTCGTCCAACACCAGAGTGTCGATGCCACGAACGTCCAAGGTTCCGCGGCGAAGATGATCGATCACTCGGCCAGGAGTTCCCACGACCACGTGAGCGCCGCGACGCAATTGCCTCAGCTGCGGCTCGTAGTCTTGTCCCCCATAGATCGCAGCGACGGCAAGCCCCGGGATGTGGACGCCGTAGCCCGAGAATGATTTGGCAACTTGAATTGCCAGTTCTCGAGTTGGAGTCAGCACCAAGACTTGAGTTTTGGGCTGTGCGGAGTCGATTTGTGACAGGATCGGCAAGGCGAAGGCGGCGGTCTTGCCGCTGCCGGTTTGGGACTGGGCCAGCACGTCACGGCCACCAAGCATCTCGGGAATGATCTTCGCTTGGATCGGAGTCGGCTGCAAATAACCCTTCTCAGCAATGGCCTGCAACAGTTGCGGGGCAAGCTGCAGAACCGCGAAAGTCGACTCCGCCGCCAAGGTATCACTTGTTACATCAGAGTCAGCAGAGACTTGTGGATCAGTCATGGGAAGCGTCCGGCGGTGCGGGAAGACGAGCAATCGATGAGATGCCCGAATCGCTCGCAGGCAAGCGTTCGCCTCAACACTCAAAACACAGGCAACCGCCGGTGGGTAATTCAATAGCTCAAGAATCAGATGGCAAACCTACCTTAGCTTTCATCAACTCGATAGGCGGAAAATCACCGAAAAAGACAAACCATCGATCAACCGATCGGATTCTAGGACCGCTAATCGATGGGGGTGAATTGTTTGCCTGGCGCCGTTTCGGCAGCTCAGTGCTGATCGGTCGTAGTGACGAAGCTGGGGTCATATTGTCGCACTCGCCTGGATTGGTTGGTGCATTTGCCGCCCTCAAACCCAATAATAAAAATGGTCGGCAATCACCCGGAGTGAAGGATTTTGAGCAATAATGGCCTGTTATGGGTTGTTTATCGACCGCAGCACTGTTCTGATTTCGCCGTCGGTGGGGCGGACAGATTGGTCGCGAGATCGGTGGCTGAGCGATGAAATTTGCAAATCAATTTTCAGCGCGTCTCCCCTGACCCGCAGGACAAGCATCTCCCAACTGGGGAATCCACACCGCCATCGTTCGGCGGCCAGTTTGGCGTGTCGAGGGTCTTTGAAACTGAAAAGACAGTGTGATCATGAAGATTGAAACCTATGCCAATTTCAAGCTCCGCCAAGACGACCGCGGCGTTGTTACGGCAGTCTTGAATGTTCCTGATCGCCCGATGAACGTCCTGAGTCGGGAAGTGATGGAGGAGTTGCAGGCGATTGTGAAGGACTTGCGGCAGGCCAGCGACGTCAAGATCGTTGTCTTTCGCAGCAGTAAGGAGAGTGGGTTTCTGGCTGGCGCCGATATCAGCGGATTCACGCAAGTTGAATCCCCCGCCCAGGCGAGCGAGATGATCAAGGCGGGGCAAGATTTATTCACTTCGATCGAACAACTGCCAATCACGACGATTGCCGCGATTCATGGACCCTGTCTGGGTGGTGGCCTGGAACTTTCCTTGTGTTGCAATTATCGCTTGGCTCAGGACAACGGTTCGACCAAGATCGGCCTACCGGAAATCATGCTCGGCTTGATTCCCGGTTGGGGGGGCACCCAACGATTGCCAAAACAGGTTGGCTTGGCCGGTGGGATGAAAATGATCCTGACCGGAAAACATCTCAGCGCGGCCGAGGCTTACGAGTGCGGCTTGGTTGATCGGGTCATTGATCGACAACAATGGGATCAAGGTATTGACGCTTTCGTCAACGACGTCTTGCAAGGTGCCAAGTTCCCCTCTCCCCGCAAGCGTCGGCCGCTGGGCCAGCGCCTGCTGGAGGCGACGGGCGTCGGACGTTCGTTCATTTTTAAGCTGACCGAGAAGCAAATTCGGTCCAAGGTCGATCAATACCCGGCTCTCGGTGCGGCGGTCAAAGCGGTCAAGGCGGGTTACTCCCATGGCGCCGAGGGCTTTACGACCGAGCGTGAAGAGTTCGTCAAACTGATCGAAACGCCAACCTGCCACAGTCTGCTGGGATTGTTCTTTGCCCGCGAAAAAGCCAGGTCGCTGAAAACCTGGTCACCAGATTATGTGGCCGCTGTTGAGGATGCCCCGCTGCGCACGATCGGCGTGATCGGTGCCGGAGCAATGGGTGCCGGGATCGCGACAACTCTCCGCCAATCGTGGTTACAACGTCGTGGTTAAGGAAATCGATAAAGTCGCAGCGGACGACGCCAGCCGGCGAATCACCAAGGCGATCGATAAACTCGCGGTCAGGAAACACTGGGATGACGCCAAGCGGCAGGCGTTGCTCGACCGAATCCAAGTCACCTCAGACGACATGCCATTGAAGGTGTGCGATTTGGTCGTCGAAGCAGTCATCGAACGTGACGATGTGAAAGACAAGGTATTTGGCACCCTCGACCGCATCGTCCAAGAATCGGCGATCCTGGCCAGCAACACTTCGTCGCTATCGATCACTCGCATGGCGCGATCAACGGGTCGAGCGAATCAGGTGGCCGGACTGCATTTCTTCAATCCGGTGCATCGGATGGAATTGGTCGAGGTCGTCCAGACAGCCGACACCGATGATTTGACGATCGCTCGGCTGGTCAGTTTTGTGAAATCGCTCGGCAAGACTCCGATCGTGACGAATGACTCGCCTGGTTTTTTGGTCAATCGCGTGCTGTTTCCCTACTTGGGCGAAGCCGTGCTGATGGTCAGCGAGGGATTCGGCATCGAGGCGATCGACAAAGAGATTCGGCGATTCGGGATGCCGATGGGACCGCTGGAATTGCTCGATCAGGTGGGACTTGATGTCGCACACCATGTTGCCAGTTCGATGCTGGAAAAAATGCCCGAGGTCAAGCCAGTGGTTGACCAATTCGCCGGTTTGGTGGAACACGGCTACCTTGGCAAGAAAAGTGGCCGCGGGTTCTATCGCTACCCCAAAGGCAAGAAGACGGGTGCGACAATTCTACCGGGCATCGACACCGATTTGGTGCCTCCTGATCTCGGCAACGATTACTATGATGACACCATGACCGCGGTCCAAAGGCGACTGGTTTATCCAATGCTTAGCGAAGCGGTTAAATGCTACGACGAAGGCGTAGTCAAACAGGCATGGGCGATTGACTTGGCAATGGTATTGGGAACCGGCTTCTCGCCACCGCGCGGAGGTCCTCTGCATGTGGTCGATTCGATTGGTGCCGAAACCGTCGTGACGAACTTGAAGCGACTCCAGGATGCGCTAGGGGACCGTTTTGAACCGCCACAGCGTTTGGTCGACATGTCACAACGGAATGAGCAATTTTTTGATTTGATGGACGTGCCCTCACAACAAACCACTTCGGCCTGACGCGAAATATCGCAGGCAAAACTGACTGTCTCAGGAGACCAATATGAGTATCGATACGAAACGAAAAGACGCAGAAGGCCGCGGCGATGGTCCGGAGTCATTTGCCGAAGTCGCGCTGCGATTGGGCGGTGCCTCGGAGGACGAAGCACGCCGTACCGGCGTGCTGGACTCGGCCGACGACCAGGTGGAAGATCTGTTCGCCCCTCAGTATCAAACGGTCAACAGTCCGGCCCACCGCGCCGTCTGGGATAAAGAAGTTCCCACCAGCTTATTTCAAAGCACCGCCGCCAAGAACGATCCGGAAGTTGAGAAAGTCGTCGAGGCCTCGATCCAGATCGTACGCCGTCACCGCGAAGCAGGTACGCTGCTGGACGAAAATAAGAAGATTCGTGAGGAAGTACTCGACCAGCTTGGCGAAGTTGGATACTGGGGGATGTTGGTCGACAAGCAGTACGGCGGCTCGGGATCGTCGATGCAACAGTTCACCAAAATGATTACCCGCATGTCGACGATTGATCCAACCGTTGCCGGTCTGTCGTCGGTGCATGGTTGTATCGGTGCGGTCGATCCAGTGCGCGGGTTCGGCACAACCGAACAAAAGCAACGAATCCTGCCCAAGCTGGCGGACGGAACCAGATTGTCCGCTTTCGCGCTGACCGAACCAGGAGCCGGCAGCGATCTGACGGCGCTGCGGACCACCGCCAAACTCGATGGCGACGATTACGTGGTTAATGGCGAAAAGCTGTTCATCACCAATGCCATGTGCGGCCGCACAATCGGCCTGGTCTGTAAGATCGAAGGCAAACCGAGCGTGCTGATCGTTGACCTGCCTGATCAAGAGTCGGAATCTTTCCAGATCAATAAATATGGTCTACACGCGCTCAAGCACGCCTACAACCAAGGATTGATCTTCAAGGATTTCCGCGTCCCGAAAGAGAATTTGTTGACGCCGACCCGAGGCGACGGCTTGACCATTGCTTATCACGGCCTGAATCTGGGCCGTGTCGCCCTGTGTGCCAATGCCGCCGGAGCGATGCGTGGCATGTTGGCCGACATGTTGCCTTGGTCGAAGTACCGGGTGACCTACGGTCAATCGATCGAAAAACGTGAATTGGTTCGACGTCGGGTCGGTCGAATTGCCGGCATGATTGTCGCTTGTGATGCGGTCGCCCAGTGGTGCGCCGGGCTGATTGATCAAGGTTACCGCGGGGAAATGGAATGCATCCTGGCCAAAATTTTTGGCAGCGAAATTCAGAAGGAAGCCGCCATCGAACTGTACATGAAAACGCATGGCGGTCGTTCGTTCTTGCACGGACATCCGTTTGGTGACAATGTCCACGAGTTCCTGGCACCGTGCATCTACGAGGGCGAGGGCGAAGTGCTGAGCATGGCGTTCTTCAAATCGGTCGTTAAGCAACACGGTAAGGTGTTCTTTGAATCGATCGGTCGCACGCTGCATGAACTGGGGGTCAAGGAACCGAAGACTCCAGCGCACTTCTGGGCATTACGAAAACCGATGGCTGCTTATGCCAAATGGCTGACCGGTCGGAAGCTCAGTGGCGGCAGCTGGACGGCATTGCCAGTGATGCCCAACGAGCTGCGTGGCCATGCCGTGTTCGCCCAGCAATACTTGGCAAAGTCTGGATTAAGAATCAGTGCTGCGATGCGGACTCACCAGCTGAAACTGGCCGATCGCCAATGCCGGATGTCGGAACTCTCCCTGGATGTTCAGAATGCGATTGTGATTCTTGTCACAAGCTTGTATGCGGCGGATTCGAAAGACGAAATCACCCGACAAGCTGCTGACGCCATCTGTCGCGAGTTGCGTAGAGGAATTACCGGTGCCAAGCCGACTGATCGTGATTATCGTCACATTACGGAGTTGGGCCGGAAAATTGAGGAAGATGGCTGGAAAGAGCTGGATGACATCTGGGTTCCAGAAATCATGATGCAGTACGAGCAGGAGTGACGATAAGGCCTACATGATAGGCGGTGCTCCCGCTTATCCAGCGAACGGATTCCCATTCATTTCCGATCGCCGGGTGTTGCTAAAACGCGGAGCAAAAATCAATGAATCTGCTGAACTTGTTTCGTCCGTCAAAGCCGAAAGCGGCGGGCGTGCCGGAAACCGGGCAGCGACGAGCAGTCGTCGCTCTCGGTGGCGGCGGTGCCAGAGGTCTGGCACACGTCGGCGTGATGCAGGCGATCGCCGAGTCGGGAATCCAGACCGAACGAATTGTGGGCGTCAGCATGGGTTCACTGGTGGGGGCCATGTGCGCCGGCGACACCGACATTCATCGCGTCAAGGCCAAGGGTCTCGAATTGCTGCATTCTCCGGTTTTCAAGCAGAAGCAGGAGATCTTGTTCGGAGCGGCACCGGCCAGTGGCGAGGAAAACACCGGTGGCATCTTTTCCTGGTACAGCCGGATGCGAAAGTACGCTCAGGCTCATCGTAAGCTGACCCGTGGCGTCACCAGTCCGTCGTTGATCTCCGACTTCGCCTTGAGCGAGTCGATCAACTATTTGGTCCCGGACATTGATATTCAAGATCTGGCGATTCCGCTCAGCATCGTTGCCGTCGATTTACTAAGCGGTCAACGAGTTGTGTTGGAGAAGGGATCGTTGCAAAAAGCGGTTTGCGCCTCCTCGGCGATTCCTGGGATTTTTCCGCCGGTTCGCTGGGACAACATGTTGCTGGCCGATATCGGAGTGATCGAATCCATTCCAACCATCGTTGCCAGCATGTATGCGAGCGATCTGACGATCGGCGTCGATGTCGGCCAAGACCCGACCAAAGTGGAGGGTTGCGAAACGGCATTGTCGGTGATGATGCGAATCGATGACATCAGCGAGCAGCTGATGCGTCGTCATTTGATCAATGCCGCTGATCTGATCGTGCGGCCGAACGTCGGCGCCACGCCCTGGTACGACTTCACCAAGCCAGAAGAGCTGATCAGCGAAGGCCGTCGATCGGGGCATCGAGCGCTGCGGCGTTTCAACGATCGGATGGCCGCTTAGCGGCTCGTTGTTCGTTGCCCGGGACATCGGGCGGTGCTTGCGGTCACCAAATTCCCGCCTCGATCAGCTGGGCTCGTGGCCTTGCCGGCCCAATCCTGGTTCGCTGCCGGCGAAGCAGGACTGGGATGCAGAATGCGGCTCAATCGCGCATCACAACATCCACTTTCCAGAGCCCGTTGCAGACAATGCTCCGCATAGTTGCCGACTCCGACGACGTGTGCCGGCTGCAACGCCTTGAGTACGGATTGCAAATGACGGTCGCAGGCTAAGCACAACGGTTCTCGCTCGATGGCCGGCAGTTTGTCGGGCGTGCGATTTCGAGCCGATGCTTCCATGAACACGAGTGGGCAATAGTTGGTGACGAAGTGTTCGGCAAAGAAAGCTGCCGGCGTCCGGAAACGCGACTGAAATAAGCCCCACAATCTTCGGCCACTCACTTCGCTGCGGCCGCAACCGAATCCCTCGACCGGTCGCTTGGGGTGTTCATTTTCCGGACGGTCCACCGGCACGTTGATCCCCAGCCAATCGCGCGCGGCGTTGACTTCACCAAATGGAACCCCGGTTTGCGCCATTCCCCAGGGCCCGGGGTTCATCCCCAGCAGGACGACTCGCGTGCCTGATTGGTTGACATGAGACAGGTAAGCTTGGTGAGCCTTCCAAGCATAGCGCAGCGGGTTGTAGACATGAGTTACCGGTGGTCCGAAAGACAGGGCTTCCACGTCACGGCAAAGCTGTTGTGCGGCGCTGACCAGTTTTTTGAACGCATTGGTCGTTTTAAGGGCATTGGTCGGGGTGCCGCTCATGATGTTTTAGCCTCGGACGCGGTGTCATTGTTGTTGACGTTCGAGCCGGCTGTTTCGTGCTCGCGCACTTCGCACCTCTGAGCATCGCGAGTCTGATTCAGAATCATGATCTTCTGCCAGATCTTGCGACTTAATCCAGTACTTAACTGTTCCACTTCGCTGACCGCGGCAACCGCGTCGGAGTCATCGAACCGCTGGACATACAAGGCGGCGATCTTACCAATCATCGCCAAGATCTCGCTGCAATAATCCAAGTATCGATTCAATTCCCGTGGCGTCATTCGCAATTTGGGCGAATGCTGCGTCCCCGACCATTCGCGTAGCACCCGTTCCGGGTCTTTCGTCAATTGATGCATATCAACCACATGGGCAATCGATCTCAGTTCGTGAACGGCGGCAATTGCCCGACGGCGTTTGATCCGCGTCTCCAAATTGATCAAATACCAAATCGCCAACGCGAGCAGGATAACGATGTTGGCTCCCGATTCCGCCGCATTGACCAAGGCAATGAAACTGACCCTTTCTGATTCGGAGATTTGCAATTCGATCGCAACGATCGTGACTACCAGAGCGACCAACACCAGTGCGGTTGCATAACCGGCAACTCGGATTGATCGGATCGGATTGCCAATCCAGGCCGAGCGCTGAGAGGTCTGTTTAGCGACCTCCAATAGTTCTCCGCAGACCGCGGCTAAACTGGACTCAGGGAAGCGGTCACTGATTCTTCGTTGCAACTGAGCAACGGTGGCGACGATCCGGTCCTCTCGCAGGATCAGTTTGTTGTCATTGTGCTTCAAAATCTAGACTCCCAGGTATTCCTCGATCGCGTCGCGAATGACTTCGGCCGATGGATCGGATCCGGTCCACCGCTGCAGACACCGCTGCAGAGTACCGATTTGTCGGTCGCAAACCGTAATCACGCGATAACCAAGGTCTTCGATCTTCTTCATGTCAGGCCGCTGGCGGTTGTCATTTCCGCCACGAATGTCTCCGCTGGTCAAGTCGATCACCAAAGTCGAACCATCGTTCGGCGGCCACTCTTGTTCCTCAAGTTCCAGAGGCCCGCCCTGTCGAGCGGTCAGTGCGATTAATTTGGCGTGTTTCAGTGCTTCAGGATTGGCCGGCAGCTCGGCCGGCAATGCCGCAAACTGGTTGACGTCAACCAATGTTGGTTGCAGCGAATCCCCGTACCAGAGTCGCTGGTCCGTCTGATCGGCATCAAGATTCAATCCGGCGATCTGTTCGTCCAGCCATGCGCGTTGCTGATGAACTCCGCTGAATTCGTTTCGGCCGTCGTGCTTCCCGGGATCGCGGAACAAACAGTCAATTGGTCCGGAATCGGTCTCGGTCTTGGATCGGTACCAATCGGAAGCGGCTGCTTGCAAAGACGGATCAATCAGAACGCCAGCGATGCCGGTCACTGCAAATCCATCTAACGCCGCCGCCACATCCTCGCTCTGCACGTCAAAGGATAGAACCCGCCATTCCAGCTTCATCGACCGCAAGGCGCGTTCGGTAGCGAACTGAGTTGGGTTGCCCGCGATCGGGTGGGCAATCACGACGAGAATTGGTTCGGTGGTTTCGTCCATCATGTTCGAGCGACACGAGTAGGAATTGTTGGTATGGTTCGGCGCAGGAGTTTATAGTCAAATTGTAACGATGAATGAACAGCGACAGATCACCCCAATCATCGGTCTCGGTAAACTTGCCTTGATCGGTCTGGCTGTGCTCGCAATCGGTTGGTTTGTGATTCAGTCGCGATCGTCAGTGGGCGATCATGTTGTTCTGGACCGACAGGAGATGTTTCCCACGGGATGCGTCTACGGATTGCTCGCGATCGGTTGCTGGTGGGCCAGCGCTGTTGGTCACCGCTACGCCCGCCTGGCGATTCGAGTGCTGATCGTTGCGACGGCGGCAGTCCTGCTTGGTCTGTTAAGAGAGGATCGTGCCGAGTTCCAAACGGCCGCCGATCTAGCCGGCTTCGCGATCGTTCAATCTCTGGTGTTCTATTTGTTTCAAGTCCCCAGCTGGCATGCCGATTGGGGGGCGGGCCCGGATAAACCAACCCACAACAGCGAACAATTCACAATCGCCGACATCGCGATCAGCACGACCGTGATCGCAGTATTGCTGGCAATCGCGATCCGCTATTCGCCATCGATTCAGCCGGTTCGCTACTGGATTGTAATTGCCTTGGCATGGTTGGGCGGAGCGCTGGTGACCACGTGTGTCGGACTGGGCATGACCTCTCGATCGTTCCCAAGGTCGATCGCGCTGGTCCTGCTCGCGTTGGCGATTGCTGTCGCCGGCACCTATGCGATCGCGGCCGCTGACTCGATCGTCGACGAAGGCAAGCTTTCTTACGACACAATCAGGTTGTTCGGCTCGTTCTATGGAAGAATCGTGGCGGGGTACGTTGGCACATTTACACTGCTGGCTGCTACGGCGCGGTTAAGTTAGTTCAGTTAGCGGGACCACACAGCGCGGCGCCGATCGGAGTGGATCCCGGTTGGACGGTTAGCGCAGCCGGCAAGATCACTACGATCCTTACGATCCTCACGAACGCTAACAGCCTCACGTCGCGGAATCGAATCCGCCGAAGGAACTTCGGTAAGCGTGATTGCGATGATGGCTGTCGGTTTCACGCGTTTCGCGTTTCATGGATGAATCGATGCGCAACTTGGTATTTTGCTTACTCTCTGTGGCTTGCCTCGGCTCGCTACAAGCTCATCACCCCGATCGCGACGCGAAACCGGTGCGGCCGCCGTTTAACTTGATCGGCCCGCTTGGCAATCGACTGCCGATGTCCTACCGGCGACGCTACAATCGTCCGACGAACCTGGGCGGCAAAATTGCCTACTATATCGCTCCCACCAGCCAGGAAGCGATGCAATGGCACAAGTCGGCCCATCGCGGCTACTACCAGAATGATGCACCGCGGATGGTCGACTACTACTTCTATCCCAAACCTTGGGAGGTCATTCGCATCGGGGCCAGGCCGAGTCTCGACCCGAATCCGGATGAAGATCAAATGGAGCTGCCACCCATGGAGCTGCCACCTATGTTGGACGATTTGGAGGTAGTCGAGCCCCTCGAAAGCGATGGCGAGGGCGCAAGCGATATCAAGGATCTGCGACCGTAGCAGGCCCAGCAGTCCGAAGCCGACAACGCGCCAAGCGTTTTCGCAGCACAGAGTCGTTGGGTTTCACTCGCCCCAGCCACCTCTGCCGACTTCCATCTACTGACTTGCCTCTTTTTTTTCTCAGAACCGTCAAAGTTTACCTGACCGTCATCCGATAACTTGTTTTGGGCGAGGTTTCCCTGATTGATCGTTGGTCGATTATCAGGGCAACAGCGTGTGGGGGGCTTCCACACTCCGCCAGTACGGATTCACACCAGCATCGTGTCATGCGATCAACGTTCGGTGTGTTTCACGACGGCAGACAGACGGGAAGTCCAGAGCATGAACCGCTCGCTGTTTCGTATCGCCGCTTATCTGCAACTCGCGCTGGCCGTCGCGTTTTCGACCGGCTGTACGGGTACGCCGACGCAGCCGTACTTCCTGCACGAGTCGCCCGATCTGCAGTACTACCTGAATACCGCTACGCGGATCGAGTATCCCGATGTCGATGTTGAACCGCTTGCGGAAACCGTCGATTCGCTGCCACCACTGACGATCGGCAATCACGAATATCAATTTTGGAATCTGACGCTGGAAGAATGCGTTTCGATGGCGTTGAACAACGCCAAAATATTCGTGACCACCGGCGGCAACGCTGAATTCCGTCAGAACGTGCCCGCCCAATTCACCAGTGCCAGCGCCGAACAGCTGGGCAGCATTTACGATGTTGCGATCCAGCAATCGACTGCCCAATCAATCCCGTTGACCGTTGATGGTAACGGTAACCGAACGCTACCACGAGGGATCTTGCGTGCCAACCAAATCGGCGGCGTCGAAGACGCACTCGCTGAGTTTGACGCGCAGGTATCCGCATTCGTCGATTACAGCACCACTGATCGACCTCAAAACACGAGGGTGCCTGTCGCGATCCAGACAGGGACAGCCATCCAGCAATCCGCGATCAGTAAACGATTTGCGACCGGTGGCGTTGGCACTTTACGTCAACAACTGAACTACAACGTATCCGGAACGCCGCTGAACGAGACCCTCAGGGATTTGACCAGCATTTGGACGGCAACCCTGGAAGCACAGGTTCAGCATCCGTTGATGCGGAATCGCGGCACATTGATCAACCGCATCCCCGTGGTCTTGGCCAGCTTGAATGAAGACATCTCGATCGCCGACTTTGAAATTCAGGTTCGCAACCTGGTCCGGGACGTGGAGGTTGCCTACTGGAACTTGTATGTCGCTTACCGCGCTGTTTCGACCGCGATCATTGGACGCAATAGTGCGATTGCGACACAAAGATTCGCGCAGCTGCAACTGGACAATGGTGCCGGAACGGTCACCGAAGTTTCTCAGGCCAAGGAACAGTACTTCAACTTTCGTGCTCGACTGGAATCGGCGCTGGCCGGGTCCAACATCCTGGGCGAGGAGCGGTTTGGCGTCTACGGTAGCGAACGGGCGCTCCGCGATTTGATGGGCATCGCGCCAACCGATGGCCGATTGATCCGCCCGATCGAAGAACCAAGCTTGGCGCGAGTCGAGTTCGATTGGGTTGAAAGCGTCGCCCAAATGTTGCATCTCAGTCCCGAACTGCGCCGCGGTCGCGTCGTGATCAAACAGCGAGAGCTGGAACAGATGTCGGCAAAGAACCAGTTGTTGCCGGAGGTGAACCTGTCGTTCTTGTACCGCTGGGTCGGTGTCGGAGAGACATTGGGACCACCCAACGGCGGCAACTCGATTACCCGTGATCCTATTGACGGCAGCCTAATCCTAAATGGCACCAGCGCGCTTGGCGAGTTGACCAGCGGAAATTATCAAGAGGGCGTCGTGCGGCTAGAGATCACTCCGCCGGCGGTTGGTGGACGACGTGAACGAACTCGCATCCGAGGGTCCCAGCTGCGGCTGCAACGTTCTCGTGCGTTCTTGCAGGATGCCGAACGATTGATGGTCACTCAGTTAAGCGACGCTGTCGCCAAATCAGCCACTCACTATCAACTGGTGCAGACTCAAGCTCAGCGCTGGCAGGCGGCCGAACGCGAAGTCGAAGCAAGATTCGCCGAGTTCAAAGGGGGCCGCAGTCCAGTCAACGTGGTCCTGCAAAGTCAGCAACGTCGTGCCGATGCCCAGATCAGCTACTATCGAGCGCTCGGTGAATACAACAAATCGCTCAACTACGTCGATTATCTGAAAGGTACGATGCTGGCCAACAGCAACATCACGCTTTCCGAAGGGCCCTGGAATAAAAAGGCGTACTGGGACGCGTTGGAACGAGCAAGAGAGAGAAGCGCGGGCAAGCAGGGCCAATACGGAGTCAGCCGACCAAGCGTGGTTCGTCGCGGTCCAGTGTGCGATCCTCAGTCGGTTGCCGCGCCAGTCGTCGGCAGCGGTATCAACGATCAAACTCAGGCACTGCCGACCGATGGAATCATGTTGGATGGACCGACCTCGGATTCGATGATGTACGAATCGCAAATGGACGATCAACCGATCGAAGTCGATAACATTCCGCTGAACGAAATGGGAGCTAGTCCGGCCGAGATGTTTGGACAAGAACCCGGCATCCAGCTCCAGCCGGCTCCCGCGGCACAGCGCCCTGGTATCGCAATACCGTCAGCCCCGGACGAGTTGCCAGTACCGACACCGGATGCCATTCCGAATGGACCTTTGCACGACACCGCGCCGCAAAGTTATGAGGAAGACGTTCCTGTCGGCGGCGCTCTGATACCAGTCTCACGAAAGCCGTTGCCAGCACCGTAAATACACAATCGAATTCCGTAGGGCGGAGGCTCTGCGGGGGTTGCCCACAAAGCGCGTCGGGAACGACAACCCCCGTACACGAATAGCTCGAGAATTGCTTCGCAAGAGGCGGCTCGGGCTTTTCGTCGTTAACTGGCGGAGGCGGCTCCGGCTACGGTGCCGTCGTACAATCTCAATCAGCACAAGGCACTAGACGTGTCCTTTCAGAGTTGCCTGTTGTGCCAACAGACTTTTCTGAAATCTTGCTTGGGCGAGATCGACCACAATCAATACCGCCAGCACAAAGTAAAACGTGCTCTTGGACATGGCGGTGACGTGCTGGCCAAAGAATTCCAATTTCGCCAAATGGCCTCCTTCGCTAACCAGCATCACGCCCACGATGAACAGGATGAACAATCCCAGGATTTCGTACATTCGATTCCGCTTTAGAAACTCGGCAACATGGTCTGCCAACAGCATCATCAAAAAACCGCTGATGATGATCGCCGTTGCCATGATCGCGAAGCTTTTCGTCAACGCCATCGCGCTGAGAATCGAATCGAAGGAAAAAACCAGGTTCATGATTACGATTAGTGAAATCGCTTTGCCCACCGAACTGCGGGTATCCTTGCCCGGCGTATGTTCGACTTCGTGGATTGCCAGTAGGTGGTAAATTTCCTTGATCGCCGTCCACAAGATGAACGCTCCCCCAGCCAACACAATCAAACTGTGTCCGGAAATCTCCGCGGAAAAATAATTGCCGCTAATCGTTTGAAACGGCTCTTGCAAACGCTCGACCAAATTGACGACGACAAACAGCAACCCAATCCGAAAAACGATTGCCAGGGCGATGCCGATCCGGCGTACCATCGACTGTTGGTCTGCGGCCACCCGCTTGCTTTCGATCGAGATGTACAGCAGGTTGTCGAAGCCGAGCACCGCCTGCAGCAGGACCAGCATTCCCAGCGTGAAGAACCCTGAGACCGAGAATAGTCGCTCCACGCTCGCCTGCCTGGCGACCACGTTTTCCGTGCTACCTGTATCGGCCAGCAGTGAGGGGAGTGTCGAAATCGAAACAGAATCCAATAATTCCAGCATTGGTCCATCCTTTGTGGTTCGTCGGCAAATCTGCGAAGATTATGATGCTCGCAGTAGTAACCGACCACCACGTCAACCACCCGTAATTCACTCGAGGCTTCGATGAAACTTTCTTTTCTAGCACTGACATGCCTGCTGGCAATCGGCACCACGACTGGGGCGGACGATGGCAAGCAATACTATGAGGTTCGCAGCTACGTGCTGGGAGAATCTGGGGACGCCGATGCGATTGACGGATTCATCAGCAATGCTCTGCTGCCGGCGCTGCAACGTCAGCAGGTCGGTCCGATTGGCGTGTTCACCAATGCCGAGAGCGATCGATCAAAGAGCGCTCGTATCGTTGTCGTGATTCCTCATTCAGACGTTGATTCGATCGCCAAGATCAATGCGGCTGTCGAAGCCGACGCGCAGTATCAATCCGACGCCAGGGCATATCTTGCTCGGGGACCCAAGGAGTCTCCCTATGAACGAATTCAGAGCGAGCTTTTGGTCGCGATGAAATGTTGGCCCGAGCTGAAAGTTCCCGACGATGCGTTGGGTAACAAAGACCGAGTCTACGAATTACGTGTTTATGAAAGTGCGAATGAAAGACTCGGGCAGACAAAAGTCGAAATGTTCAACGAAGGCGAGGTGCCGATTTTCTTGGACTGCGACATCGCTCCGATCTTCATCGGCCAAGCCGTGATCGGACAGTACACGCCGAACTTGACCTACCTGACGATGTATGGAAATGAAGCGGCTCGATTAGCTGCTTGGAAAAAGTTTTTGGCGCATCCCGACTGGAAAGTCTTGAGCGGGATGGAAAAGTACAAGGGAACGGTCAGCAAGATCCACAAGTTTGTCTTGGTGCCGAAACCTTATTCTCAGATGTAGCCAATCACTAAACGCTGCCGGAAGCGAGAGCTGACGGTCCGTTAACTTTCCCCAATCGCTACAAATAGCGTTGCTGCATCGCCGTGCTCGGTCTTTTCTTTCGCCTCAAGACTGTTCCGACCACGACGATCGCGATAGGATTTGCCTCATGACTCCGATGATGCGGCAATACCATGATGCGAAGGCGGCGTGCGGTGACGCGCTGCTGTTTTTTCGCATGGGTGATTTTTACGAATTGTTCCTTGACGACGCGATCAAGGCGGCCGAAATTCTCGGTCTGACCCTGACCAGCCGCGACAAAGACAGCGACAATCCGACCGCGATGGCCGGATTTCCACACCATCAACTCGATTCTTACCTGCAAAAATTAATTCGCGCCGGCTATCGCGCGGCGGTCTGCGAACAGGTCGAGGACCCCAAGCAGGCCAAGGGACTCGTCAAGCGCGAAATCACCCGAGTCGTCAGTGCCGGCACGCTGACCGACGAGGGGCTGCTCGATCCACGTGAAGCCAACTACGTCGCCGCTGTTTGCCTGCAACACGACAAACATCTCAAAGCTGAATCGGAACCACAAGTTGGAATCGCCTGGGCCGAGCTCTCCAGCGGCCGATTTGAAGCAGGAACCTTTCCCAAATCACGAATCGAAGACGAACTGGAGCGCATCGGTCCAGCGGAAGTGATCTATCGTGAGGACGATGTTCATTTCAGTCCCGACCCCACGGCGGCCTGGTGTTGGACGCCCCGACCGGCCTGGAGCTTTGCCGAGGACGCGGCTCGCGAAACACTGTGCAAACAATTCTCGGTTCACAATCTGGAAGGGTTCGGCTTCGAATCGTGCGATGCTGCTGCCATTCGTGCCGCCGGCGGTGTGCTGACCTATTTGCAAGAGACCCAACGCACAAACCTCGACCACTTTCGTTCGCTGACTTCGCACCGCCGCAGTGGTTTACTACAGATCGACGCGGCGACCAGACGCAGCTTGGAAATCACCCGAACGCTGCGCAGCGGCAGCCGCGAAGGTTCGCTGCTGGGCGTGATTGACCGCACCTGCACGCCGATGGGGTCGCGGCTGTTGGCCGACTGGATCGCCGCGCCCTTGATCGAAATCGAGCCGATCGACCAGCGGCTCGATGCGGTCGAAGAATTGGCTGCCGATTCCCAACTGCGCCAAGACGTGCGCAATATTTTGAAGCAGATGTTTGACCTGACACGTTTGCTCGGACGGATCGCGACCGGTCGCAGCGGACCTCGTGATCTGCAACAGGTTGCGCGAACCTTATCGCAGTTGCCGAAACTGAAAGCCCGATTGGCCGATCGCAAACCGCAGCGGCTGCAGTTTGTCGAAGCTCACCTGCATCTATGTCATCAGCTGCGCTCACAACTAGAATCCGCATTAGCGGACGAATGTCCGCTGACAGCTGCCGATGGCAACTTCATCCGCGCGGGGTTCGACCCCCAACTCGACTCCTTGCGTGAGCTGGCACGCGGCGGAAAGGACTGGATTGCGGGCTACCAAAAACGTCAGATCGAAGAGACTGGAATTTCAAACTTGAAAGTCGGTTTTAATAAAGTCTTCGGCTATTACCTGGAAGTATCCAACTCGCACCGCAATAAAATTCCCCAGCAGTTCATTCGCAAGCAGACGCTTAAGAATTGTGAGCGATTCATCACACCGGAATTGAAGGAGTACGAAGAGAAGGTTTTGGCGGCGGATGAAAATGCGTCGTCTCGCGAGCAGATCTTGTTCCAAGACTTAAGAAGTAAAACGCATCGCCACCTCTCCATTCTTCAGGAAGTTGCCATGGCGATTGCCGAACTTGATGCGCTGACGGCGCTTGCCGAAATGGCGTCGCATCGCAGTTGGGTGCGGCCCACGCTGACGGTTGATTCCGTATTGCGAATTGATGCCGGTCGGCATCCCGTCTTGGACGTGACAATGCCGCAGGGTGAATTTGTGCCCAACGATTGCGTTCAGTCGCCGGAGGCGGGCATGATCCAATTGATTACCGGGCCGAACATGGCTGGCAAGAGCACCTACATTCGACAGGTCGCGTTGATCACAATCCTGGCGCAAGCCGGTTCCTTCGTGCCGGCCGAAGCGGCGGAGGTGGGAATCGCCGATCGAGTTTTCGCGCGGGTTGGCGCCAGTGACGAACTGAGTCGCGGACAAAGTACGTTCATGGTCGAGATGGTGGAAACGGCCCGCATCTTGAACACCGCCACGCCTCGCAGTTTGGTGATCCTGGACGAAATCGGTCGCGGCACCAGCACCTACGATGGACTCTCATTGGCTTGGGCAATCACCGAGCACTTGCACGAACAGATCGGCTGTCGCACGCTGTTCGCCACCCATTATCACGAGTTGACACAATTGGAGGAATCCTTGCCGCGAGTGGCGAATTGGAATGTGGCGGTCAAGGAATGGAACGACGAAGTGGTCTTCTTGCACCGCATCGTTCGCGGCGGGGCTGACAAGAGTTATGGAATCCACGTGGCGCGACTGGCGGGAGTTCCGCCGCAAGTCAACGAACGGGCCAAGGACGTGCTGGCCCAACTGGAAGCCGATCATCGGGACGCCTTTGATCGTCCCACGATCCAGACGCCGGGCGGCCCGGAGGGCGGAGGCCAATTCCAAATGACGCTGTTCGGTTTCGCCGACCATCCGTTGCTCGAGCGGGTGCAGAAATTGGACCTCAACAGCATGACCCCGATCGAAGCGTTGCAGTTTCTGCAGGAAGCGAAGGCCGATATTGGGCAACCGCAAGGTTGAGGCTCCGGCTTTGGCCTCCCCGGTACCCTCCATTGCCGCGGTCCAGCGTGTACCATTGATTGCCGAGATATGTCGCTGCGCGGGGGATGGACAACTGGATCCGGTAATCGAAATCGAGGGTGTGACCAAACGTTACGCCGGCACGCTGGCGCTCAACGACGTCTCGTTCCGTGTCGCCCCGGGCGTGACCGGTTTGCTAGGTCCCAATGGCAGCGGCAAAAGCACGTTGATCAAAGCACTGCTGGGTTTGGTTTATACCCAGTACGGCGGCGGTCGGGTGCTCGGTTTAGCCTGGCCAAAACAGGTTCGCGAAATTCGTGATCTGGTAGGCTACCTGCCCGAAGACGATTGCTATATCGCCGGCTTGAGCGGCATCGCCTCGGTTGCCTTCATGGCCCAGATGTCGGGTCTGCCGGGCACCGAGGCATTGCGCCGCGCTCATGAGATCGCCGACTTTTGCGATATCGCTGAAGAACGCTACCGGCCGGTCGAATCGTATTCGACCGGGATGCGACAAAAGTTGAAATTCGCACAGGCGCTCGTTCACGATCCTCCGCTGCTGATTCTGGATGAACCGACCAGCGGTCTGGACCCCGACCAACGCGAGTCGATGCTAAGTCGGATTCGGACGCTGGCACGGGTTCATCGCAAGTCGATCATCTTGTCGACTCATATTTTGCCTGATGTCCAATCGGTGTGTGACAACGTGGTGATGTTGGTACGAGGTAAGATTCGAATTGTAGATACTTTGCAAAATTTAAGCCGCCCGTCGGAGCCGACATTGCTTGCCAACGTATTTGGCGACCACGCTCAATTTGCCGAACGACTGCAACGAGTGGGTTTGCAGGTTTCGATCGAGCGTGACGGCGCGGTTCGTATCGGCAATGTGGTGGATATTTCGACGATCTGGCAGATTGCGGCGGAAACGAACACTTCGATCCGACAGCTCGCACCGACCGTGAACTCGCTGGATAAACTTTTCTTTGACGCATCGATGGGGACCGCTGCCGATGCCAGTTCATGATTTGGGCTATCGGGCTTGGGGCGGTCGCCGCACACCGCGGATATTACGGCCGCTGTCGGTTGCTCGCAGCGGTGTCTCGCTGGTCTGGCAGCGCAAATGGCTGCGGATGATGTTGATCCTGTCTTGGATGCCGATCGTCTTTCCCGCACTGGGAATCTTTGCGTTTGAATACTCGGCGACGGAATCGGAAATGCGCAAGATCACTCACGAGCTACTACGAGGCCCATTGGGCCGGCCCGATCTGGCTTTTATGGCAACCGAGAATCCGGACCAAGTTCGTCACGAAGTGTGGTCGACTTTCATTTTGACCTTCTTTCGTTATCCGCAGTTGACCGCCATGGTGCTGTTGGTTGGATTGATCTCGCCAATGATGATCTCCTACGACCTGCGCAGCAAAGCCTACCTGCTGTATTTTTCTCGTCCGCTGACCACCCGGGAGTACGTGTTCGGCAAGTCCGCGGTTGTTTGGTTTTACCTGGCCTTGATCGTGACGGTACCGGCGCTGGTGTTGTACGTGTTGGGAGTATTGTTGTCGCCCGATCTATCTGTGGTTGGTCAGACCTGGGACATTCTGGTCCGGATTCTGGCCGCCTCGGTCGTATTAGTCGTTCCCACCACGGCGCTTGCGATGTGTTACTCGGCTTGCACCAGCGAAAGTCGCTATGCCATGTTCAGTTGGTTCGCCACTTGGACGATGGGCTTCGTCGCCTACCAGGTGTTGACCTACGCGCCGTACCGCAGTCGTGTGCCGCGCAGTGGCCGCGGGCGCGCTAAATGGGACGAATTGGTCGAGCAGATTGATTATGACCGCTGGCGATTGTTGTCTCCGTACCACACGCTCGGAAAAGTCCAAAGTTGGATTTTTGATTTAGATACCACCCCCGGTAGCGTCGTACCGGCTGTCGTGTTGCTGACCGCGATCACCGTGATCGGTTTTGTGATCATTCGCCGTCGCATCAAGGCGAGGCTGACGATCTGAACGATGATCAAATTAGAAAGCGTATCGAAGCTGTATGGGATGGTGATCGGCGCTAACGACCTGACGATCGACTTGTCGGCCGGGGCCTATGGATTGGTCGGTCCCAATGGCGCTGGCAAGACAACGTTGATCAATTTGTTGACCGGTCAGCTGCAACCGACGATCGGTCGAGTTTCGGTGTTTGGTGTCAATCCTTGGAAACGCCGCGATGTGCTGCGGCGAATCGGATTATGTCCGGCGACGGATGTGCTGTACCCCAATGTGTCGGCACTGGAATGGGTTCAATATCAGGTTCGTTTGCACGGCTTTTCGCGTGCCGAGAGTCGTCGCCTGGCCTTGGACTCTCTGGAGCTGACTGCGATGACCGAAAACATGAACCGCCAGATGGGAACTTATTCGTTGGGGATGCGGCAGCGCACCAAAATCGCTCAAGCCATTGCCCATCGACCCGAACTGTTGATTCTTGACGAACCTTACAATGGCCTTGATCCGATCGGCCGCTATCAAATGACGGGTCTGTTGAACGATTGGGCCGCCGCCGGAAAAAGTTTGCTGTTTGCCAGCCACGTGCTGCACGAAATCGAAGCAATCACATCCTCGTTCTTGCTGATTTACAGCGGCCGATTGTTGGCGTCCGGCGCGGCGGCGGAGATCGAAGGAATCCTGGCTGATTCGCCGCAAGAGGTTGAGATCGTCGGCGCTGACGCGCCCAAGCTGATCCACCGGATGGCTGAGGAACCGTGGGTTGACGGGTTGCAGCTGTTGGACGATCGAACGCGGTTGCAGGTCTCACTGCGCGACCCCAAGAAACTGTACCAGAAGTTGGCCGTCTGGATCCGGGAAGACCAACTGGACATCGAAAGTTTGCACAGTGCCGACGGCGATCTGTCGGCTGTGTTCGAATCGTTGTTACGCCATCATCGAGGGCAATCTCATTGAATCCTTTCCTGGTGCTTGATGTTTTTCGATTCGAATTGAAACGATCGATGACGATCGGTCGCAGCGCGATGTGGATCGCGTTGGTCGCGTTTCCAGTCACTCTGTTTGTCATCTTGCGTCAGATTGCACCTCAAGAACGGCCCGAACAGTGGGGCCTGATGCTGTATTTTCTGGTCCCCGAAGTGATTTGTTTGCTCGGATTGTTGCTGTGGGCGACGCCTGCGATCAGCACCGAGATCGAAGGCCAAACCTGGATCTATTTGGCGGTCCGGCGAAGTGGCCGCACCTGGGTGCCGCTGGGCAAGTATTTGATCAGCGTCGTTTGGACCTTTTCAGCCGCTCTGGTGTCTTGCACCGGGTGCGTGATCGTGATGGGGCCGATGGCTGACTTTGATTTGTGGATGGTAATCAACCTGTTATCGCTACTGTCCTGTATCGTCCACGCAGCCTTGTACTTGTTGATCGGCGTGATCTTCTATCGCCGCACGATGGTCACGGCGGTTGCCTACACGTTGACGATCGAATATGGTCTGTCGTTCGTCCCGGCGCTGGCCAACAAGCTGACCATCAACTACCGATTACGTGGTTTGTTGGCCGAATGGAAGGACTGGGAGATCGCCCGCAGCATTGCCGAAAATGTGATGGGTCGCGAACCGGCCAGCACTCACTTGCTGGTTTTGGCGGCGATGACGATGGCGATGCTCGGGGCCGTGATCTACCGCATGGAACACACAGAGTTTCCGACGCAACAGGAAGGATAGTTGTGTGGAGTCGATCTCCCTGGCGAACCTTCGTATCCCTGTTACTTCTAACCAAGAGCCCAACCCGATGTCTGACCTGGTCCTGTACGAAGTCCGTGATGATGTTGCCGTCATTTCGATGAACAATCCACCGGTCAACGCACTCAGCACCGGTGTCCCCGAAGGTGTGATTGCCAGACTTGGCGAAGCGACCGCCGACAATTCAATCAAGGCGATTGTGCTGACCGGAGCGGGGCGAGCTTTCTGCGCCGGGGCGGACATCAAAGGGTTCGCCGGTATGGCGTCCGGCAAGAAGAAGGATGAGTTTGTGCTGGTTCGCGCGGTCGATACCCTGGAAAACTCCAGCAAGCCGGTGATCGCGGCGATCAACGGCACCGCGCTGGGAGGGGGATTAGAAGTCGCGATGGGTTGTCACTATCGGATCGCCCTTGCCTCGGCGCAAGTCGGTCTGCCGGAAGTCAAAATTGGTTTGATTCCAGGCGCGATGGGGACTCAGCGGTTGCCCAGACTATGCGGTATCGCTCGGGGGGCTGAGCTGTGCGCGACCGGCCGCATGGTCGGTGCCGCCGAAGCGCTGCAGTCGGGCATCATTGATAAAGTGGTTGATGATCATCTGGTCGAGGCGGCCGTTACTTTTGCAAGACATTTGGTTTCCGCCGGTAAGCCGCCGCGAAAGACCAGTGAAATTACCGATCGACTGGGCGAACCAGAGCAGAATGACACCGCAATCGCGGAGCTGAGTAAGTCGATTGCCAGGAGCACGCGCGGCCAGATCGCGCCGCAGCGAGCGATCGAAGCTGTTCAGTTGGCGGCCACCATGCCGTTTCGCGAAGCCGTCGAAAAGGAGCGGCAATTCTTTGACGAACTGCTGAAGTCGTATCAGTCCAAGGGTTTGATTCACGTCTTCTTTGGCGAGCGAGCGGTTGCCAAGATACCTGGGATCTCCGAGCAGACGCCGAAACGCGAAATCAAGAAAGCCGCCGTGATCGGCGCGGGAACAATGGGTGGTGGAATCGCGATGACCTACGCCAACGCGGGTATCCCGGTCGCATTGAAAGAGGTTGACCGACAGCAGTTGGACAAGGGCTTTGACAAGATCCGTAAGAATTACGAGGCCACGGTCTCCAAAGGCAAAATGTCCGAGGCCGCGGCTCAAGACCGCATGGCCTTGATCACACCGACCCTTGATAACGAGCCGTTGGCCGACGCGGACATCATCGTCGAAGCCGTCTTTGAAGGGATGGATCTAAAGAAAAAGATCTTTGCCGAACTTGATCTGATCGCCAAGCCGTCAGCAATACTGGCCTCCAACACGTCCACACTGGATATTGACGAAATCGCCTCGGCCACCAGTCGACCCGAAAGCGTGATCGGACATCACTTTTTCAGCCCGGCCAACGTGATGCGACTACTGGAAATCGTCCGTGGCAAAGCGACCAGCGACGAAGTGATTGCCAGCTCGATGGATCTAGCCAAGCGGCTGAAGAAAGTCGGCGTGTTGGTTGGTAATTGCTTCGGTTTTGTCGGCAACCGAATGTTCCACCCCTACATGCGAGAGGCCCAGTTTTTGGTCGAGGAGGGAGCATCGGTCGTCAGCGTCGACAAAGCGTTGTTTGACTTCGGCATGGCCATGGGACCACTGGCTGTCAGCGATCTTGCCGGCATCGATGTCGGCTGGCGAATACGCCAAGAAACCCAAGACCAAATCCCCGCCGGTATGCGGAGATTGTTGGTCGCCGACAAGCTGTACGAATTAGGGCGCTATGGACAAAAAACCAGCGCCGGTTGGTATCAATACGACGGTCGCAATCCGATTCCGGACGAGAGTGTCGAACAGCTGATCGCCAAAACGGCACACGAAGCGGGCATTGAGAGACGCCCAATCAGCGATCAAGAAATCATTGAGCGAACAATCTATGCGATGATCAACGAAGGTGCCAAGATTCTGCAGGAAGGGATCGCGCTGCGACCGATCGACATCGACATCGTCTACGTCTATGGCTATGGATTTCCCGCTTTTCGCGGTGGACCGATGATGCATGCCGACACGGTAGGACTGCGGACGGTTTACGACCGCGTTTGTGAGTTCGAGCAATCCCAAGGTTTCTGGTGGCAGCCGGCACCGCTGCTGAAGGAACTTGCCGAAACCGGCGGCACGTTTGCCGATTATCAAGTTCACAGCGCGTAAAGATCGTACGCGGAAAAGTTTGCACTGACACCACAGCGGACTCTCCGCTGGCTGGCGGTCAAGCGCAGCGAGCCCCTCAGCAGCTCCGTGGGCTGTTTCTAGACGCTCGCTGCTTGTCGCACTCAGATTGCTGCGATCCCGGCCACGGAGCCCGCAGACCAGGCACTGTCCCGGGCGTCGATCAAGGGGTCAGACCTCCTGGTCGGCCTGCGGAGCAGCGCGAGTGCGGCATCGAGTTCAAGCGTGAAGGTCCGAACCGCGACGATCACTCGTTCACAAAAAAGTCCTGGATCAATTCTTTGCTTGGATCGAAAGCGTACTTGGAAAAGTCGGTCACGCCGTGCTGGCGCAGCAGGTCCTCGTCGATAAAGAAATTGCCGTTACACTGCCGACTCGGGCTGGTCAGGATGATATGGGCGGCGTCCGCCATGATTTCCGGTTTACGCGAACGGCTGATGACTTCGTCGCCACCGAGCAGATTTTGCACCGCCGCAGTGGCAATCACGGTCTGTGGCCACAGGGCATTGCACCCCAAACCGTCTTTGGCAAACTCGGCCGCCATCCCCAGCACGCACATGCTCATCCCAAACTTAGCCATCGTGTAGGCGACATGGGGACCAAACCACTTGGGCAGCATGTTCAGCGGAGGTGACAGGTTCAAAATGTGAGGATTGTCCGAGTTGGCCAAGTGCGGCAAGCATTTTTGCGAAACCATGAACGTGCCGCGGGCGTTGATCTGATGCATCAGATCGTATCTCTTCATCGGCGTTTGCAGCGTGCCGGTCAACGAGATCGCGCTGGCATTGTTGACACAAATATCGATCCCGCCAAACACGTCAACCGTTTGCTTGACTGCCGCTTCGACTTGTTCCTCGAAACGAATGTCGGTTTGGATCGCCAGACCCTTGCCGCCGGCGGCTTCGATTTCTTCGACAGCCGTATGAATGGTCCCCGGTAACTTCGGATGCGGTTGGTCCGTCTTGGCCAATACCGCGATGTTAGCGCCGTCCTCGGCGGCCCGCTTGGCGATTGCCAATCCGATGCCACGGCTGGCGCCGGTGATTAAAAGTGTCTTGTCTTTCAGTGACATAATTCGACTCGATGCTAAAAGGAAGAGTTACCATTGGTGACGCACTCCCGCGGTGCTTAGAGTTTTCCGGACTCGATCGCTTCGATTCCGGTGGTTCCCAGGATCTGGACCATCTGGTTCAAGTTCGCAAACCGGGAATCCTGGGTCGCCCCGCGAACGTATCGCGCGTAAATCTGCTGCACAATCACAGCCAACTTGTACGTTCCGAAACAGTAATAGAACAGGATGTTACTGGTATCGATTCCGGTCCGCGCTGCATAACGATCGGCAAAATCCTGGCGTGAAAGACTGCCTTCAACGTAGGTCGGTCCGTAGGCCGAAATTTGCCGTGCCGGATGGTCGCCCGCCTCAACCCAATAGGCAAGCGTCGTTCCCAAGTCCATTCGCGGATCACCAATCGTCGCCATTTCCCAATCCAGCACCGCGACGATGCGGGTCAAATCTTCCGGATCCAACATCAAATTGTCATGCTTGAAATCATTGTGTATCAGTGCCGGTTTTCCATCACCGGGCATGTGCGCCGTCAGCCAGCCGCCCAGCTGGTCCAGGGCAGCGACATCGTCGGTTTTTGAGGCGTCGTACCGCTTGATCCAGCCGTGTACCTGGCGTTCGACATAGCCTGTCGGACGCCCCAGATCGCCCAGGCCGGCTGCCTGGTAATCGACACTATGCAAATCCGCCATACAGTCGACCAGCGATTCGCTCAATTGACGGATCATCGCTGGATTGGAAATCAGTGCTTGTGGTGTCTGGTTCGCCCGCACGATCACGCCGCGTCGCCTTTCCATCACGTAAAACTCATCGCCAATCACGTCCGTATCCTGGCAATGCAAATAGGGGCGAGGTGCGGGCGGAAAAACGTCGCAAAGCTTCGACAGCACTCGGTACTCGCGGCTCATGTCGTGAGCCGACTTGACCTGGTTGCCAAACGGTGGCCGCCGCAGCACCAGTTCTTGCTCGCCTAGCTTCAACAGATAAGTCAGATTCGACCAGCCTGAGGGAAATTGCTGAATCGTTAATGCTCCGCTGCTACCTCCCAAATTGGCCAACAGGTAAGCTTGCAACTTGCCGACATCCAGCTCTTCACCCGATCGAATCGTTTTGGCGCTGTCGATTTTTGCTTCGGTCATCGTTCTGTCACAGCTCTGCTCTGCTGGAAACTTATCGGTACGTCCAGTCTTCACGGTCGGACAGATGCGGGACCGCATTGAACTGGTCGAGCGAAAACCGATTCTGCGAAAACGCGCATGTGGTGATCGAACTGTTCCACACTCTCCATCCCAAGCCCAGTGCCACTTCGTCAGGACAGTCGAGCGCGCGATGCATGGTTGCCGCAATTGTGCCCGCCGACACGAACGCGATCGCCGTTCGGCCCTTGCCGGTTTGCGCCATCATCTTATCAATTCCCGCGTTCACGCGCGCGCGGAACTCGCTCCACGATTCGACGTCGAAAGACGGACACTGGCCGGTGATCCATAATTTCGCAACCGCCTCGAACAACATCGCGAAGCTGCGGCGTCGCTGGGTGTCGGACTGTGGCGCGTGAAAGGCAGCTCCCAGCTTTGCGACTTCAGGAAACAGCTTGCCGATTTCGTCACCATACTGTGTCACCAGTCGATCGACTTGATGCTCGTCCAACTCTGGAATCTCAACCGCGATGTTCGGATCGCTCCGCAGCGACTCGATCGCCTCCTCGGCTGTCTGTCGGTGACGCAATCGAGGACCGACAAAGACATGATCAAAGCGCTGATTCTGCTGCTTGAAATAAGCTCTTAGCAGTGAAGATTGGCGAAACCCGTGTTCGGATAACTGGTCGTAATTTTCGGCAAACAGCGATGCCTGAGCATGTCGAACGAATAGCAGGCTGCTCATGAAGCGTTGGCTCAGTCAATGAAAATCGAGGTCGCTATTCTACCCCGTCAGCGATGCGGTACAATCCTGTCCATGAAACTCAATGACAAGACGATCGTCGTCACCGGCGGCGGCCACGGAATTGGCAAGTCGCTGTGCGAACGATTTGCCCGCGAGCAACCGCGCGGAATTGTGGTGGCCGACATCGACCGTGCTGCCGCCCAAGCGGTTGCCCGGCAGATTGGTGGCCGCGCGATTGGCTGCGATGTGGCAAACGAGGATGCGGTCGTCTCGCTAATCGAGGAAACCGAATCCGATCTCGGACCGATCGATTTGTTCTGTATGAACGCTGGCATCGCAGGCGCCAGTGGACCGGACGTATCCAACGAAGTTTGGGACCAATTCATCGACGTGAACTTCAAGTCGCACGTCTATACCGCGCGTGCGCTGGTGCCGCGGATGCTGCAGCGCGGAGGCGGCTATCTGCTGCATACCGCCTCGGCTGCGGGCTTGCTAACCGAAATCTCATCGGCACCCTACTCCGTCACCAAACACGCCGTGGTCGCGTTTGCCGAATGGCTGTTGATCGCCCACGGACCACACGGACTGAAAGTTTCCTGTCTCTGTCCGCAGGGTGTTCGCACGCGGATGATCGAGATTGACCACCCGATGGCGGCGATGCTGCGCGAAGGATCGATTTCCGCCGAACAGCTTGCCGAAAGCGTGGTCGAGGGTCTGGACCAGGAGCATTTTTTGATCTTGCCGCATCCCGAGGTTGCCCGGTTCATGCAACGCAAGGCGAGTGACTACGATGGCTGGATTGCCGCGATGCAGCAGCTTCGCACCAAGGTTTTGGGCTAGGGTTCTGGGCTAGACGTGTTTGACTCCGCGGTTTGCACTACTCTATGATCAACAGCGCTCTTTTCAGCCACCAGCAAGAATGAAACTTTTGGAGCCACTTTGATGGTTGTCTGTCGAAACGTCCTGATCGCGATCTTGACCCTTGGCGTTGGTACCGCCACCGCGTCCGATCGAATTCGCCAGGCTCCGCAGCCGCTGCGTGGTGGAGACCATGGAGTTGGTCAGTTGGCCGAGGCAGTCAAGTTTCAAGACTTGGCCGAAAACTCGTTCGACCTCGGTCAGCTCGCTCGCCAGCATCGTGCCGTCGTGATCGCGATGACCAGTACGTCTTGCCCGTTGAGTCTAAAGTACTATCCGACGCTGGTCGAACTGGCAAAGAAATATGCTCAGCACAATGTTCGCTTCGTGCTGGTCAATCCGGTGGCCGCTGATAAAGTCGCCGCGATGCAGGCAGCGGCAAGGCAACTCGGTGAAAATGCTTCCTACACGTTTGACAAAACTGGCAGCTTTGCAGGCGCGATCGGTGCGGAAACGACAACCGATGTGATTGTGATCGATCAAAGCCGAACCATCGTCTACCACGGCGCGGTCGACGATCAATACGGTTTCGGTTACTCCCGGCAGGCGCCGCGAAATCGTTATTTGGACGACGCCTTGCAGGCGCTGGTGCGGAATCAGCTGCCGCCCGTCGAGGCGACCGCCGCGCCGGGATGCCAACTGGCGGTCAAACCGCAAGACAGTTCGACATCCGCGGCGACCTATCATGGCCGGGTTTCGCGGCTGATGAATCGACACTGCGTAAAGTGTCATCGCCAAGAGGGTGTCGGACCCTTTCCCTTGGATACCTATGACGACGTCGTGTCACACGCGCCAATGATTCGCGAAGTGATCGATCGTGGGATCATGCCGCCCTGGTTTGCCGCCCCGGATGAGCATTCCATAGCCAGCCTTTGGTCCAACGATGTCTCCCTGACGGACGCCGAAAAGCAGGACCTGCTCGCTTGGATCGCGGGCGATCAAATCGAAGGCAACAGCGCTGACGCTCCCCAGCCGCTGACCTTTAACGGGCGCTGGACGATCAGTGATCCGGATGCGCAATACGCATTTGCCAAACCGGTACCAGTCAAAGCAACCGGAGTGATGCCGTACGTCAATGTTTCGGTCGATACTGATCTAAGCGAGGACAAATGGGTACAGGCGGTCGAGATTTTGCCTGGGGATGTATCGGTGGTTCATCATGTGTTGGTGTATCTGGTCCCGCCTGGCGAGCGAATCAAGAACCCGATCGACTATTGGGCGGTCTACACGCCTGGCAACGGGGTCCACGTTTATCCAGAGGGATACGCACGAAGGCTACCGAAGGGTTCTAGATTGGTGTTCCAAATGCACTACACTCCCAACGGTACCGCTACCGAGGACACGACTCAAATCGGTTTTCGCTTTGCCGATCAACCGCCGCAGTATGAGGTGCAGACGGCCAGCGTGATCGACGCCCGGTTTGCGATTCCACCCGGCGCTAAGGATTACAAAGTCGAAGCAACACTTGACATTCCGGTCGACGTGGAAGTGCTTGGGTTCTTGCCCCATCATCACCTGCGTGGCGTTGCGGCCCGATACGAATTGGTCAATCAGCAGGGCCAGCGGCAGTTGCTGTTGGATGTCCCCGATTACGATTTCAATTGGCAGCTGTTTTATCAATACGCCGAGCCACCCATTTTCGAGAAAGGTTCACAGATCAAATACACCGCCTGGTACGATAACAGCGAAGAAAATCCGGCCAACCCAAACCCCAAAGCAACCGTTCGCTTCGGCAACCAGACTTACGACGAGATGCACATCGGCTACATTGAATACGCGGTCCCGCTGAGTGCCGATTGGGGTGACAAGCACCAAAACCTGCGCGGCAAGCTGATCAAGGACTTTGCCGACTTGGATACCGATCAGAGTGGTGAACTATCGGTCGACGAACTGGCAAAAATGATTCCCGAGTGGGCCCCCGTTAGGATCAGTCCGTTGCAACAACAGGGAATCTTTTTGATCATCGACACGGACAAGAGTGGCGGGTTGAGTGAGGCGGAATTTAACCAAGTTCGTCGCCGTTTTCGACGTTAGTCCGTCTTCAGCGTTACTCGGGTGATGCCTGTTTGCAGATCTGTTTAAATTGAACCCATGTTTTGCATCGATGAGAGCCGGCTGGTCTACCCTATCAATGACTTGTGGAGCGAATTGAGATGCTGGTCTTTCGAAGCGCGATGATCTTGTTGTTAGTCCTCAGCGGCGCCTGGGTGGAAGCTGCGGATAACACCAGTCAGACTTATCATCGCCAGATTGCTCGCCTGATGAACCGACACTGTGTCAGCTGCCACCACGATGGCGGACCCGCCCCGTTTGCACTGGATTCTTATGACGAGGTTGCGGCCCGCGCCGATGATCCGCGAAGTGATCAACCGTGGAATCATGCCGCCTTGGTTCGCCGCCGCCGATGGTGCTCAGGTGAGTCCGTGGGCAAATGACCCTTCGTTGACCCCACAGGATCGTCAGGATCTGCTGAGCTGGATCGCAGGGGATCTGGACAAAGGAGACATCGCCGACGCTCCCGAACCACTCGAATTCAGCGGACGTTGGACCATCAACGGACCGGACGTCGTCTATCAGTTTCCCAAGCCGATTCGGATCAAGGCGACCGGAGTGATGCCCTATCAGCATGTCGAGATCAACACTCAATTGCCAGAAGACAAGTGGGTGCAAGAGGTTCAAATCTTGCCAAGTGAACCCGCTGTGGTGCACCATGTCCTGGTGTTTGCCGTCCCACCCGGAGGTCGGAACGTGGACCCGATCAACTACTGGGCTGGCTATGTTCCTGGAAACAGCGCTCAAACGTACAAGCCAGGCTACGCCCGCCGATTGCCTCGAGGTTCCAGGCTGATCTTTCAAATGCACTACACGCCCAACGGAACGGCGACTTGGGATCAAACCAGCATTGGATTGCGTTTTGCTGCCAGCGAGCCTGATTTTGAGGTTCGCACGGCCAGTGTGGTCAACACCAACTTCGAAATTCCGCCGCGGGCAAAGAACCATCAAGTGAAGGCGCATCTGCGAGTTCCGATCGACGCCGAATTTCTCAGCTTCACTCCGCATCATCACCTCCGCGGCGTCGCCGGACTTTATGAGTTGGTCAGCCGAAATGGTCGAGCAGAGACGTTGTTGGAAATTCCGAACTACGATTTCAACTGGCAACTATCCTATCGATACACCAACCCGCGATTGTTTAAAAAAGGGTCAGTCATTCGCTACACTGCCTGGTATGACAACAGTCAAGACAACCCCGCGAATCCGAATCCCAATATCAGGGTTGGCTGGGGCCCGCAAACCCATGACGAGATGCATGTTGGCTACATTGAGTACGCTGTGCCAAGGGGCACTCGTTAAAGAGCGATCGAAGAGTGACGATCGCTACTTACAGCGAGAAAACAGCCGCTGGTCGCTTTCGCCCCGCCAAACGATCGCCGACCGTCGTTTTTCGCTCCGCGATAACAACCTGTCACCAATCTGTTGCGGAGTGAAAGGCGAACTTGATTGCTCGCAAAACGCTTACCCGCGCTGGCGAATGGAGAAAACATGAGCGAATCAGTCAACCCTGAGCTTTACGATCTTTCGATGTCCGAGTCGGCGGTGCCGCTGTTGGATGCCGTCAAGAAGCACGTGCGCGAAAATGTCGAGCCGATCACGGCCGAATTTTTTCGGCTCGGCGAAGGTCGCGCTAACCGCTGGAGCTTTGCGCCGGGGCAATTGGAATTGTTGGACGGTGCCAAGCAAAAAGCCAAGGAGGCGGGGTTGTGGAATTTCTTTCTGCCCAATGCGGAAACCGGCGAAGGCTTGCCGAACTTGGACTATGCATACATCGCTGCCGAACTTGGCAAGAATCCGCTGGCCTCGGAAACCCTGAATTGTAGCGCCCCAGATACCGGCAACATGGAAGTTCTGGAACGAGTCGGCACGCCCGAGCAAAAGCAGCGCTGGCTAAAGCCGCTTCTCGATGGCGAGATTCGCTCGGCATACGCGATGTCCGAGCCTAACCTGGCATCGTCAGATGCTAAAAACATCGGCACCGCGGCGGTACTCGATGGTGACCAGTGGGTGATCAACGGTGAAAAATTCTACATTTCCGGCGCCGGTGATCCACGCTGCAAGATCATGATTTGCATGGTCCGGACCAGTCCCGACGCACCGCCGCACCAGCAGCAATCGCAAATCTTGGTGCCGATCGATACGCCCGGTGTAAAGATACTCGAAGGAATGGAAGTCTTTGGCGATGACGACGCGCCGCATGGTCACATGCACATCGTGTTGGATAACGTGCGGGTACCCAAATCAAATATTCTGCTGGGAGAAGGACGTGGGTTTGAAATCTCACAGCTGCGGCTTGGTCCTGGCCGGATCCATCACTGTATGCGTTCGATTGGACAAGCCGAAGTGGCCTTGGAATTGATGGTCCGCCGCGGCGCTTCGCGGGAGGCTTTCGGCAAGCCGATCATCAAGCTTGGAAAAAATCTTGAACTGGTTTCGCGAGCCAGAATCGAAATCGATGCGATGCGGCTGATGGTTCTGCGCAGCCAAGGCGATGGATGTGCTGGGCAACAAAGAGGCCCGTGTGTATGTCAGCGCCGTCAAAGCCATGGTGCCGGAAAAGGTCTGTCAGATCATCGACCAGGCGATTCAAATCCATGGAGCGGCAGGCATTTCCCAGTGGACTCCGCTCGCGCGAATGTACTGCAATCAGCGCACCCTGCGGTTTGCCGATGGGCCAGACGAAGTACATCACATGGTGGTCGGTCGGGCCGAGCTGCAAAAGTACGAGGCACAATTGTGAGAATCAAGATCTCGGTTGCCCGTTTCGGAACTGTCGTCGGTTTGCTGCTGGCCTCCATGCTGGCAGTTGCACAATATCCCGGCCGACAATTCGACCCATCCGATTTCCGCCGTTATCAGGGATCGCGAAACGATTTTCGCGGCCAATCCGGATCGTTTCCCTCTCGCGACCAGTTTCCGACCTGGCAAGTCGACGAAGAGTTCAAGGATGATGTCTTTACATTTGTGCGAGTTCAGTATGATTCCTATGGTCCGTTCGGCTGGTGGGATCGCTGGGATAACGATTATCCCGACAGTGATTGGAACTTTTCGCTAAGGTTGCAACAGCTAACTTCGTTAAAGGTCGCGCCCGACAGCAAAGTCGTACGGATCACCGACCCGGAACTGTTGGATTGTCCGTTCGTCTACTTGGCAGGCGTGCAATACATCGCCTTCAGCAAGGCGGAGCAGGAGTCACTGCGCCGCTATCTGCTAAATGGTGGTTTCATGATGATGGACGACTTCTGGTCCGCCGATGGGCAACAAAACGTATTGCGGGCGATGAACGAAGTCCTGCCCAACAGCCGTCCGGTCGAGTTGACGTTGGACCACGAGATTTTTCACAACGTCTATGACTTAAAAGAATTACCGCAAGTGGTTGACTACAAGACATGGAGCAGCGGCTACGATTTTGAGCACATGCACTCCGGTTTCGGTGGTGATCAGAAGCCGCATTTTTTTGCCTATCACGATGACGACGGGCGAATGGTGGCGATTCTTTGTCACAATAACGACATCGGTGACGGCTGGGAGCGCGAGGGTGAAAACCCGGAATACTTTGAACAGTTCTCGGTCAAGTATTCTTATCCCATGGGGATCAACATCGTCACCTACGCGATGACTCATTGAATCAGCACCAGCACTAAGGGTGGACAAGGGACAGTTTGTTCCGCAAGGGTCGCGGACCACTGGGTCGCGGACCACTGGGGCGCGGATCACTGGGTCGCGGACCACTGGGGCGGGACGTCGTTTTCAGGTGCAGCCGGGAAATCAGAAACGCTCAGCGCTGCCAGATGGCCACGCTCGCGAAACCCATTATGCAGCCTGCCGCTGGTCGATCATAAATTCGATTTCGCCGCTTTTGACATCGTAAAGGGCTCCCACGACCAGAACCTTGCCTGCTCGTACCGCCTGTCCGATGATCGCGCTTCTGTCGATGATTTCACGAACCGTCCGGCGTACGTTGCGGCGTGCAACTTCATCGATAAAGCTCTCCTTTTCGGCCGCGTCCATTTCCTTGAAATGTCGAAAGTCGGCGCTGTTCAAGCAAGGGGCGATTTCATCGACGATTGCGTGCAGGTGCTGACAACCGGTCACCTGTTCGACATTCTGGTTTTCGCTCAGCATTTGCACCGACGAGGTGACAGCGCCACAGCGGGTGTGCCCCAACACCAGCACCAATTTAACACCGGCAACGCCGACACCATACTCGATGCTGCCCAGCGATTTGCTGCCGATCACGTTGCCCGCCACGCGAACGCTGAAAATGTCGCCGATGCCAAGATCGAATACTAATTCAGCCGGTACTCGCGAGTCGATGCAACTGAGAATCGCCGCCAGCGGCGTCTGGCCGCCGGCGGTCGCATCGACTTGCCGTCCAAAGTCGCGCGACAAACGGTTGCCCGTTCGAAACCGGCGATTGCCTTCCTGCAACATTTCCAGAACTTGTTCTGCTGTGACCCGATCCTGCAGCTCGCGAGTCGAGTAATCAGCGAATTGGATTTCGTCCCGCAAATTGTACTTGTCGCGAAAACCACGGAGGCTCACTGAAATATTTCGAGCCGGCGCTCGGTGGTCCTTAAAATCTCGAATCAGACTCAAGACGTCGGGGTCCATGTAGTCGGTATCGCTGGCATCAATCAACAAGCTGCTCCCCGACTCGGCATCACTAAACAGTTTGTCCAGCGAAGCCCGATTCAGAAAGCTAACTTGGTTGGCCAGTTCGATGTGCAAAACGTCGCCGCCGATATGCGTTTCGACAATCCGGCGAATCGGTCGCCGCAGGTTGCTGTTCAGAATGAACAGCACACTGACGGTAAGACCGATCATGATTCCGATCAACAGGTCGGTAAATACAATCGATACCAGCGTCGCCAGGAAGGGAACGAATTGATAGCGACCCTCGTGCCACATTTGCCGAAACAGTTTTGGACTTGCCAGTTTGAATCCCGTGACCAACAAGATCGCCGCCAAGGCCGACAGTGGGATCATGTTCAAGTAAACCGGGAACAGCGCGACGCAAACGACCAACAGCACGCCGTGCATGATGGCCGACAGCTTGGTCTTGGCCCCCACGCCGACATTGACCGAACTGCGCACGATGACCGAAGTCATCGGCAGACCACCAATCAAACCGGCAATCGTGTTTCCGACACCTTGAGCCACCAATTCACGACTGGGGGGGGAATCACGCTGTTCCGGATCAAGTTTGTCGACCGCTTCCAGGTTGAGCAGTGTTTCGAGCGAGGCGACAAGTGCGATTGTCGCCGCGGCAACGTAAATCGCTGGATCAGACCAGCGAGAAAAGTCGGGAAACGTTAAGAATCCAAGAAAGCCGCTGACGCTTTCGGCGACCGGAATCTGCACCAAATGAGTCGCTTCGATTACCCAAGATCCGCCCAACCATGCAAACAACCACTGCAAGGACACACCCAGTAGCACTGCCGCGAGTGGGCCGGGAAATATCGAATTCTTCAGTCGCTCGGTCCGTTCCCAAACAACCAATAAGACGACGGAAGCGATACCAATCACAGCGGCGGCAAGATAAATGTCGCCGAAAAACACCGTCAGAATTTCGGAAAACGTGTTTTCTTGATCAGGCTGGGCAAACGACATTTCGCCTTCTGGATCGGTGTCGTGGCCAAGCAGGTGGGGAATCTGTTTGAGGATCAAAATCACGCCGATCGCGGCCAGCAGACCCTTGATCACGCTGGAGGGAAAGAATGCCGATAACGCCCCCGCCGCGCGATCCCCAGGCCGATCTGCAGTATGCCCGCGACAAACACCGCCATCAGAAAGGCTTCGAAGCCTAGCGTCGCGATTTGCGCGGCAACAATGGCCGTCAGTCCCGCCGCCGGACCACTGACGCTGGTCTGTGATCCGCTCACAGCGCCGACCACAATCCCGCCGATGATGCCCGCCAGTAGCCCGGAAAAAAGCGGCGCACCGGAGGCCAATGCGATTCCCAGGCAGAGTGGTAACGCGACCAGGAAGACCACAACGCTTGCTGTCAAATCTCGAGCAAGACTTGATCGGGAAAGCGAGCGAGTATCGAATTGGTCAGTCATGTTGCCGGTGACAGAGCAGTCAAAGAGGACGGACAAATGGAAAACACAGCAATCTTGCATCGCATCCCGCTGCGGCGAAGGGTTCCAGATCCAACCCTGAAGCGGAATGCAGCAAGCTGGAATTTGTCAGACGCTCTTTAGCACAACAACGGCGCTAGCATGCCGTTGGCGATTCGATGCCCGGTGAAGTATTGGCCGGCTGACAGATGGCTGACCAAGGAGGCATGTTTTCCGATTGTCGGTTCGGACGCACAGCATACCGATTCGGGGTCTCTGCGGCTTCGCAACCGATCGACCTGTGAGACGGACAAGCACTCCTCGATATCCTCGTAGACTGCTTCAGACTCGCCGGCGATGACCCGCATGGCCGGCACGATTGGTGCCGCAGCGCAGGGAAAAAGCAGCGCGCAGAACAGCAGCAGGCGTTTGGCCGATCCTAATCCAGAGTCATTCAAGCTTCTAATCAATCGAAACAAGGTATTACTCGGAAAATGGCTTCAACAATGGCCGCGAGCAGCGAAGGATTGTCGATTCGATTTCGCATCAAGTTTCTGGCACGTCCATCAAATGTTGGTTCGCCTACCGCCGCTTACAGAGGATCGAAACATCATCTTACGATAATCAGCTGGCGGAATCATAGTTTGTTTCCAACTTTCCGTGGTAGGTGGATTGTTGCCATCGCGGCTCATCGCCGTTGGGCCAGCGCGTCAGCGAGGCCTCGGAATCGTCCGCGCGGTCCCGGAATCTGTCTGGGGTGATACGGGGGCTGGATGCTCGTCGAACTCGCATCTCGACCTCAGCCGCCCGGCGAACACAATTTTTCCAATCGCTTCCAGGAAATCAGCTGATTGATTGGAATTTGCGCTCCTAGAGGCCTGAGTCGTGACGATTGTTGACGAGTATGCCCGGCAACGCAAATGGCGATCCTGGCAGATCGTGATCGACGCACTCCCCGATTTGAATCAGGCATGTGTGTTGGATCTTGGCTGTGGAATCGGTGATTTGGCGGCCGATTTGTCGGCCCGGGGGGCACGGGTAATCGGTGTCGACAGCAATCCGGCGGTGGTCCAATTGATCCCAGACGGTCCGCTGATGAGTAAGAATCACCGATCACGGTTTCTCGGACGTCGGGCGATGTTCCGGCCAAGGGCGTGTGTCACGGAGCCACGGGATTTGCGCGGTGTGATGACGGGCATGCCAGGAGTAGTAGTTGAGCGCCGTCCACAGATTGACGGTTTCACCACTCTGAGCATGAACGAAAGTCCGCGAGAAATCGTCGGCGGTCATCGATTCCAGCGGCCCGCTTGGGTGCTCTGGCGGTGCTGATGACATCTCGACTACTTGTCTCTGGCTTTTAGGCGTTCAATGTCGCCTTGGACCGATTCGTGTTGGCGTTTCAAGTCCCCCAGGCTCTGGCGTTCTTTCGATACCACTTCTTTGGGGGCTCGAGAGACGAAATTCTCATTGTTCAGTTTTTGCTGTTTACCCATGATTTGTTTGACCAGCTGGGCCAGCAGCTTTTCCAGACGCGATAACTCAGCGTCGACATCGATGAATTTTTCCAAGTCAACATGCACATCGATGTCAATCGCCGTAAGTGCCAAGGGTGCATCGGTCTCGAATGGTTTCGCATCTGGGCCCAGCATTTCAATTTGCGCGCCGCCAAGCCCTCAAAATAGATCTTCATCGGGTCCAGCAGCGCCCGTGACGACTCACTGCAGCGGATCGCTACCGGTACCGATTCGCGCGGCGGGATATTTTGGCTGGCACGAATCCTGCGGATCGCACCGATCACCTCTTGGAATTCGGCGAATTGGCGCTCAATCGATTCGTCGTAGTCGCTTTCAATTGCCTCGGGCCAAGCCGCTGTCATCACGAATGGTGCCGCCGCGATCGGACTTGGCAAGCCTCGCTGTGGGGCTACTTCATTGACACATTCCCAGATCGCTTCGGTCACAAACGGCATGGTTGGATGCAGCAGCCGCAACAGCGTATCTAGCCCGTGTGCGATGACCGATTGCGAAACGGAACGTTGTTCGGGGTCGTTCAATCGCGGCTTAGCGATTTCAACATAGAAACTGCAGAATTCGTCCCAGGCGAAATCGTAGAGGATTCGCGAGGCCTCGGCATATCGATAATGGTCGACGCACTGGGTCACTTGTTTGGTCACGGTCGATAGCCGGCTGAGCAACCATTTGTCTTCCACCGGCAACGATGACTTATCGATCGATTGCGGCGTGTAGCCATCCATATTGATCAAGGCAAAACGGGCGGCGTTCCACAGTTTGTTGACGAAATTTCGCGCCGTTTCGAATCGCTCACTGACGACCGCCGCTTTCGGCAGCGCTTTGTCCGCGTCGGTTTCCGCCCACTGGGTCGAAAATGATTTCTTGCATTCAGGACAAGCGACCGTCGGCAGCGATCGATTCTTCTTCGTTTGATCGATCAGCTTTTCACAGTACGGGCATTCATACTGGACCGGCATCCGCACATCTTGCGTATCGGTTGCCAAACGTGCCAACCCGAACCGCAGTGCGTCGGGACCGAATTTATCGATCACGTCAATCGGATCGACTCCGTTTCCCTTGCTCTTGCTCATGGTCTCGCCCAGTCCATCCAAAATCTTTGGATGGATAAAGACTTCCTTAAAAGGAACCTTGCCAACGTTGTTGAGCCCCATCAAAACCATGCGGGCCACCCACAACGTGATGATGTCCCGCGAGGTGATCAGCGTGCTGGTGGGATAAAAGTAATCCAGTTCCGCGGTGGCCTGCGGCCAACCGAGTGTGCTGTGCGGCCATAAGGCTGAGGAGAACCAGGTGTCGAGCACGTCCGGATCGCGCTCGAATCCGATCGCTTGCAGCTGGCTTTCTCGCTCGTCCCCCTCGTCCCGCAAGCAGACAAAAATTCCGAAGCTGCCATCATCCGCCTGGTCGATCCGGTAACTTGCCCGGTCGTCCGCGCCGCTGACCAGGAGAGCTAACTGTTTGGCTGCGTCCTCACGCTGTTCCGCAGACAGGTTGGTTTTCGACCAGATCGGAATTCGATGTCCCCACCACAATTGACGGCTGACAGGCCAGTCGCGTTTCTCGCCCAGCCAATCGAGATAGCCCTTGCGATAGCGCTCGGGAAAGATCTTCACTCGCTCGTCGGTCACGGCATCCATGGCCGACTGGGCTAAGTGGTCCATTGCCACGAACCATTGATCTGCCAGGTAGGGTTCGATCGGCGTCTTGCTGCGATCGCTATGCGGCAATTCGATCTCTCGATCCTCCACTTCTCCCAACAAGCCCAGCTCCTTCAAATCGGCGACGACCGCCTGGCGTGCTTTGGAGATGGTCAGTCCTTGATACTTGCCACCATCGGCATTGATCGTGCCGTCGGGGTTTAAAATGTTGATCATCTCAAGTCCGATTCGCAGACCAACTTCGTAGTCGTTCGGATCGTGGGCCGGCGTGATTTTTACACAACCGCTACCCAGTTCCGGCTTGGCCCAAGGGTCAGCGACCAATGGAATCTCGCGATTGATCAACGGCAGCCTCAACTTGCGACCCTCTAACGCCATCTGCCGCAGCAATTCCAGTTGCGGAAGCATTTTCTCTCGTCGCTGGGCGAGATGTTGTAGCTGTGCTTCGATTTCCGATCGTTCTTTTCCGGAAGCTTCGCCAAGTTTCGCTCGCAACTCGGCAGCGACCTGGTTCAACGCCTCGGCCGGATCGGGATGTACGGCCACGGCGGTGTCGCCGAGCATCGTTTCGGGACGGGTGGTAGCAATTTCCACGCGCTGGGGCTCGCCCGGCGCGGGATCAATCACCGGATAATAAACATGCCAAAAGTGTCCTTTCACGGTCAGGTTTTCCACTTCGTCGTTGCTGACGGCGGTTTGCAAGAACGTGTCCCAGTTGACCAACCGCTTGCCCCGATAGATCAGCTGCTTGGAAAACAGATCAAAAAAGGTGGCCCGGACGGCGGAGGCGCATTGGGCGTCCAGGGTGAACCTCAGTCGCTGCCAGTCGCAACTACAACCCATGCGTTTCAGTTGATCGATAATTCGTTTTTCATACTGGTCTTTCCACTGCCAGATTCGCTCGACCAATCCCTCGCGACCGATGTCATGACGTGACAGATTTTGGGTTTCTCGCAAGCGGCGTTCAACAACCGCTTGGGTCGCGATTCCTGCATGATCGGTTCCCGGCATCCACAGTGTTTCATAGCCTTGCATACGGCGCGTGCGAATCAGGATGTCTTGCAGTGTATTGTTCAAGCCATGGCCCAAGTGCAGCGCGCCGGTCACGTTTGGCGGCGGGATCACGATACTGAAAGGTGGGCGGTCGTGGTTGACCTCGGCGTGGGCGCAGCCCGCCTTGTCCCAAGCTCGGGAAATTCGTGCCGCGGCGGTCGCATGGTCAAAACGATCAGGAATGTTGGTCATTGGTCGTGTCCGCCCAAAGGCAGTTCTTCTTTGTGCAATTTATATTCCACGGCATCGACCAGCGCTTGCCAGCTGGCTTCAATGATGTTCTCACTGACTCCGATCGTACCCCAAGATTCATGTTTGTCGCCGCTTTCGATGTTCACGCGAATGGACGCCGCTGTACCGGCGCCCGAATCGACAACGCGAACTTTGTAATCCAGAAGTCGCATTTCGTTCAGGCAGGGATAAACATCCAGCAACGCCTTGCGCAGCGCGGCGTCCAGGGCGTTGACAGGTCCATGACCTTCGGCGGCATCAAACCATAACGTGTCTCCCACTTCCAGTTTGATGATTGCTTCGGCGAATACCGTTTTGTGTTGGCTGTTGCGGTCGCCGGCGACGATCCGATATTTGATTGGTTTGAAATGGGGCACGAAGCTGCCAGCAATCCGCTTGACCAACAGATCAAAGGAGGCACCTGCGTTTTCGAATTGGTAGCCTTGATTTTCCAGCCGTACCACCTCGGCCAGAATTTTGTCGGCAAGCGCCTTATCGTCGGCGATATGATGCTTGGTGGCGACCGCCAGAATATTGCTGCGCCCGGATAGTTCGCTGACCAGAATCCGCCGCTCGTTGCCCACCAGCGTCGGATCGATATGTTCGTAGGTTTGCGAAGCCTTGTTAATCGCGTGGACGTGCATTCCCCCTTTGTGTGCGAAAGCACTTTGCCCAACAAATGGCTGATTGTTGCGCCATTGCAAGTTCGCGGTCTCGTAGACGTAGCGGCTAAGTTCGGTCAAATGTTGCAGTGCGGTCTGATCCAGCACGCGGTATCCCTTTTTCTTCAGCGCCAGGTTCGCGATCACTGAAATCAAATCGACGTTGCCGCATCGCTCGCCGATTCCGTTGATCGTTCCCTGCACTTGCTTTGCGCCGGCATCGACGGCGGCTAGCGTGTTGGCCACTGCCAATTCACAGTCATTGTGACAATGAATGCCAAGCTGAACTTCGAAGTCTGACAATTCCTTGATCGCGGCCTTGGTCACATCCGCGATCTGTTCGGGCAAAGTACCGCCATTGGTGTCGCACAGGGCAATCCATGTGGCACCGGCGGAGGCGGCGGCGCGCAAGGTTTGCAACGCATAATCAGGATTGGCTTTGTAGCCATCAAAGAAGTGTTCGGCGTCGTAGATCACTTCGGCATCGCGGCGCAGGAATTCGGTGCTCTCGCCAATCATGGCCAGGTTTTCCTGCAGCGTGACACCGAGCACCTCGGTGGCATGGTAATCCCAGGTTTTGCCGACCAGTGTGATGCAGGGAGCTCGCGCGGCGGCCAGCGCCCGCATGCCCGGATCGTCAGCCGCCCGCATGCCCTTTCGCCGCGTCATGCCAAAAGCACAGACCCGGGTGTTGCCCAGATTTCGCGCCGGATTTGCTCGAAGAAAGCGACATCTTTTTCATTGGACAGTGGGTACCCTCCCTCGATGAAGTCGAATCCGATCTCGGCCAGGCGGCTGGCGATGTTCAGCTTGTCTTGTAATGAAAAGCTAACACCTTCACCTTGTGCGCCATCGCGGAGGGTGGTGTCGTAGATCAGAATTGGTGTGGCATTCATGGAAAGTCAAGAGTACTGGCCCAGCAGTGCGGCCCTCGCCGCGAAACACGAGCCGCGGAGAGAGGCGAAAGCTGGCCATAGGATACGAAAAAACCCCCGGACCATCAGCAGAGGCCTCGGGGGTAAAATGTCTCAGTACATACCGATTCGAATCCCCCGCATGTCGGTTGCGGAGGCGGTCGTCGTCCCCGCGTCAATTCAGCCAAATGGTGCTGACGACGCGGTTGATAATCGAGATCTGGATCGAATCAGGCACAGCTTGGATCTGGGTTGGTTGCTCTTACAAGCGATCAGGATGACCGGAAACCGATTGAATGTCAATCTCGCCGCCGCCGCGAGAGTCCTCGTTTTCCGCTCGCTTTTTGCTTGCCTGGCTTTCCCCAATGGCCACAAGACCAGTTCAGTGGCGGTTTGATTGCCGCACGCAGCGATCAACGCGCAAATCCCCCTTCGCAGTCCGTTTGGGTCTGTTAAGCGGGACTGCGGCTCCTAAACTGATGGCTGTCTCACGACAGGCGGCCCAAGCGTGCGACGACTGTTGGACTGTTCCGAGAACCGAGAACCGAGAAGCCTAGTTCCGTCGTGAATCAAACACAATCACAAACCGCCAATCCAGGCTCGTCGCTGCTGGCCGATTATCAGTGCGAGGGATTTTTTGACGAGTTGCTCAATGCTGACGGCTCGCCCAGGCCCGACGCCGAATCGCTGGTCGCTAAGCTGAATTCGCTGCCGCCCGGAGAATTGATCCGTCGTCAGCGAGCGATCGAACGCTCGCTGTACAAAATGGGGATTACCTTTACGGTCTACAGCGACAGCGCTGGTACCGAGAAGATCATGCCTTTCGACATCGTGCCGCGGATCGTCTCGGCGGCGCTGTGGACAGAAATCGAATCGGGATTGCAACAGCGGATACGCGCCTTGAATCGATTTCTGAGCGATGTCTATTCGGACCAGGCGATCATCCACGAAGGCATCATTCCGCGCGAGCTGATCGAAACTGCCTCCGGTTTTCTGCCGCAGTGCATGGGTTTGAAACCTTTTCACGACGTCTGGTGCCACATCACCGGTACCGACCTGGTTCGAGATAACTCCGGTGCGGTATTTGTATTGGAAGACAACCTGCGTTGCCCATCAGGTGTTTCCTATGTGCTACAGAATCGCTTCTTGATGAAAAAGAACTTTCCGCAAGTCTTTCGCGCGACCAGGGTACGTGCGGTCGCCGACTATGCGACGCGACTGTACGAAATGCTGCGCGTGATGGCTCCGCCGGGCGTTGCGGATCCCACCGTGGTGATCCTGACACCCGGCGTTTACAACAGCGCCTACTACGAGCATTCTTACCTGGCCCAACAGATGGGGATCGAGTTGGTCGAAGGTCGCGACTTGCTAGTCAAAGACAACTATATTTACATGCGAACGATTGACGGTTTGCGGCGAGTTGATGTGATCTATCGGCGCATCGACGACAGTTTTCTGGACCCAGAAGTATTTCGCGCCGATTCGGTACTGGGCGTGGCTGGACTGATGCGCGCCTATCGGCTTGGCAACGTGGCGATCGCCAACGCACCGGGGACCGGTGTGGCGGACGACAAAGTGATCTACGCCTACGTTCCGGAGATGATTCGGTTTTACCTTGCAGAGGAACCGATCCTCAACAGCGTTCCCACCTATGTTTGCCAACGCGAGGAAGACCGTAAACACGTGCTGGCGCACCTGGACGAACTGGTCGTCAAAGCGGTCGGCGAATCGGGAGGGTACGGCATTCTGATTGGGCCGCACTCAACGGCCGAGCAGCGAACGGAGTTTGCGGAAAAGATTCGCCAGGATCCCCGCAACTACATTGCCCAACCCACGCTTTCGCTCTCGCGGGTACCAACCGTCGTCGGCGACAAGTTAGAGGGCCGGCACGTTGATTTACGTCCGTATATATTGTGCGGTCCGGAGGACGTCTGGGTGTTGCCCGGGGGACTCACGCGGGTGGCGCTGAAAAAAGGTTCGCTGGTCGTGAATTCCTCCCAAGGAGGCGGCAGCAAAGACACCTGGGTGGCCGCGGAAACCTAAGGCCGACGGCGCTCGCCAAGCGCCTTCGCTTGACCCTTTTCCCGATCCGGCCGAACGCTGAAGTGGTTGGCCGGGCCGACCTACCAACAATCTACCACCCACGTCTTTGTTATGTTGTCGCGAGTTGCCGAATCAATTTACTGGATGAGTCGCCAGGTTGAGCGCGCCGAGAATCTAGCTCGATTCTTGGAAGTCACTCACAATCTGACGCTTGATCAATCGGAAACTGTGATTGATGCCTGGACACCGCTGATCGAAATCACGGCGGACCAAGAAAACTTTCATCAGCGTTACTCCGAAGCCAATGCCGAAACGGTCACGCAGTTCCTGGCGTTCGATCTGGAGTACCCCAATTCGATGCTCGCTTCGCTGCAAATGGCCCGAGAAAATGCCCGCGGCGTTCGCGAATCCTTGTCGTCCGAAGTGTTCGAGCAGCTCAATGATTTTTATCATTTCGTAAACAACGCGGCGAGTCAGCCGACGTTGGAGTCGCCCAGCGAATTCTTGGACAGTGTTCGCAAGATCGCAATTCAATGGACCGGCGTTCTTGAAAGTACCATGCCGCGGGATCTCGGCTGGCACTTCGCCAACATCGGCCGATTGCTTGAGCGAGCCGACAAGACATCGCGCATTCTGGACGTCAAATATTTCAATCTGTTACCCAGCTATGCTGATGTGGGAACGGCGATCGACGATCTGCAGTGGTCTGCGCTGCTACTGGCGATCAGCGCTTTTGAATCTTATCGCCGGGAACACCACTTGGTGGAAATCGAGAAGGTCATTCACTATTTTCTGTTTCAAGATCAATTCCCGAGGTCGATACTGTTCTGTATCAACGGCGTAAATCTGTCGCTTGGAAAAATTGAGCTACAATCGCCATCCGAACAGCCGGGACTGGCACACAAGCAAATCATCAAACTGCATCATCGACTCGGCAACACGAAAGTCAAGGAAGTACTTGCCGGCGGGATGCACCAATTCATCGATTCGTTACAGGTTGAGTTGAACGGCATCGGCGAAGCCTTAAATCAAGACTACTTTAACGTGCCTGTAACTTCATGAGCATTCGCGTCGCCCTGCATCACAAAACAGAGTATCTGTACGATCGCTCTGTTGCTCTGGGGCCTCAGCTGGTCCGCTTGCGCCCGGCTTACCATGCCCGAACGCCGATCATTGCTTACGGCTTGAACATCGAGCCCAAGAATCATTTCCTCAATTGGCAGCAAGATCCGTTCGGCAATCCGATCGCGCGTCTGGTGTTCAATGAAAGAAGTTCCAATTTTTCGGTCACAGTCGATCTGATTGCTGACATGACAGTGATCAATCCGTTCGATTTTTTTATCGAAGAGCAGTGCGATCGCTGGCCGTTCCAATACGATGAAGCGCACTTGAAACAGCTCTCGCCCTATCTGGTCAAAGGGCCGCGAACGAGTCTGTTGAGCGGCTGGGTCGATAGTTTTCCCGATTCCAGTGACCAATTGGTCAAGTTTCTGGTCGAAGTCAACCAACGTTGCTTTGAGCGGATCAAGTATCTGGTGCGGATGGAGCCGGGCGTCCAATCACCTGAGCAAACGTTGACGCTGGGAAGCGGGTCTTGCCGTGACTCGGCCTGGCTGATGGTCGAATCGTTCAGGCAAATTGGAATTGCCGCGCGGTTCGTTTCGGGGTATTTGATCCAGCTGACGGCTGACGAAAAACCGCTTGATGGGCCAGCCGGTCCGCCGGACGATTTCTGCGATCTGCACGCCTGGACCGAGGTTTACTTGCCCGGCGCCGGCTGGGTTGGTCTCGATCCTACCAGCGGCTTGTTTGCCGGCGAGGGTCACATCCCGTTGGCCTGCACCCCGACTTACTCCGATGCGGCACCGATTAGTGGCGGCCACGAGCCGTGCGAAGTGGAGTTTCGTCATGAGATGTCGGTCCACCGAGCTCACGAAGATCCGCGCGTCACTAAACCGTACAGCGAACAGCAATGGCAGTCGATCCTGCAGGTCGGCGATGAAGTTGATCGACAGCTCGACGCCGAAGATGTTCGTCTGACGATGGGAGGCGAACCGACCTTTGTGTCGATCGACAACATGGACGATCCGCAATGGAATAGTGATGCGGTGGGTGAAGAGAAACGCGTGCTCAGCAATATGCTGCTACTGAGATTGAGAGATCAATTCGCTCCTGGCGGGCTGCTGCATTACGGTCAGGGCAAATGGTATCCAGGCGAATCCCTGCCGCGTTGGGCTTTGACCTGTCTCTGGCGGCGCGACGGTGAAACAGTCTGGAACGACCCGAACTTGATCGCCGATGAAGGTCGCGATTACGGATATACCTCCCAAGATGCTGGTCGGTTCATTCGTCATTTGTCACGTGAGTTGAATATCAGTGCCAAGATGACGTTTCCGGTTTACGAAGATACGTTTCATTACCTGTGGCGCGAGAGTCGCTTGCCGCTTGACGTGGATCCATTGGATCCAAAATTGGACGACCCGCACGAACGAGCGATGATGATTCGAGCGTTTCAGTCCGGTTTGTCCACTGAGGCGGGGCACGTGTTGCCGCTGCGGCGAGCCTGGTGGCAAAAGCGTCCAGGCTGGATCGGTGGGCGATGGCCGATCCGAGCAGAGAAAGTCTTCCTGATACCGGGAGATTCGCCAATCGGCCTGCGCTTGCCGCTGGAAACTTTGCCGACCAGTTCTGTCAGCACGCAAGCTTTTTACACTTCGCCTGCCGATCCGACATCGATTGGCGAGCCACTGCCGGGAGTCCATGTTGAGGTGGAACCCTCTCTGGCTCCACGAGCCTTAGCGGTCAATCAGCAGGCATTGGACGAAGAGGACGAGGATGACTTGCCAACCGGCGACGATATCGTTCACACCGCGGTTTGCGTGCAAGCTCGGCATGGGCGGCTGTATGTCTTCTTGCCGCCTGCCCAGAGAGCCGAAGATTACCTGGATCTAGTTGCCGCGGTGGAACAGACATGCCGAGAGTTGTCGATACCGGTAATCTTGGAAGGCTATTTGCCGCCGCCAGATCCTCGCTTGGATATGTTCAAGGTGACGCCTGACCCGGGCGTGATCGAAGTCAACACGCAACCTTCGCAGACTTGGCGTCAACTGGTCGAGCGAACCGAGATCCTGTACCACGAAGCAAAGGTTTGCCGGTTGGGCACGGAAAAATTCGACCTGGACGGTCGGCACACCGGGACCGGCGGTGGGAACCACATTGTGCTGGGTGGTAAGTCGCCGCTGGACAGCCCTTTTTTGCGTTGTCCCGATCTGTTGGGCAGTGTGATCGCGTTCTGGCATAACCATCCATCATTGTCCTACATGTTCAGCAGCCGATTCATTGGTCCGACCAGCCAGGCGCCTCGGGCGGATGAGAATCGACCCGACGTGGTGCATGAAATGGAGATTGCCTTGGCGCAATTGCCGCCGCGCGGAACTTACACGCCACCTTGGTTGGTCGACCGCCTGTTTCGGGATCTGTTGGTTGACTTAACCGGCAATACCCACCGCGCGGAGATCTGCGTGGATAAGTTGTTTTCGCCCGATAGTGCCACTGGCCGACTGGGGTTGGTCGAACTGCGCGGCTTCGAGATGCCGCCACATGCCAGGATGAGCCTGACCCAGCAACTCTTGATCCGCGGCCTGATCGCCACGTTTTGGCAACGGCCTTATCGGGAACCGCTGGCGCATTGGGGTACGTCGCTGCACGATCGATTCATGCTGCCGCATTTTGTCTGGAAGGATTTTTTCGAAGTTTGTAACGTGCTGAACCAACGGGGCATCGCGATCGATCCTGCCTGGTTCGCGTCACACTTTGAGTTTCGGTTTCCGACCATCGGTGATGTGACTTATGACGATGTGACTTTACAACTGCGAAATGCGATCGAACCTTGGCATGTGATGGGCGAGGAACCGGGCGGCGGGGGCACAACTCGATATGTGGACTCGTCGTTGGAGCGGATTGAGGTGCTGGCGGACGGTTTCGACACGACTCGCTTGGCAATCTTGTGCAATGGAATTCCGGTGCCGATGCATGCGACGGGTGTTCAAGGTCAATACGTGGCCGGGATTCGCTATCGAGCCTGGCAACCCCCGCGCTGTTTGCATCCGACGATTGGGATACACGCGCCGCTGAGAATCGACTTGCTGGATTTGCATCAATCCCACTCGATCGGCGGCTGTACATATCATGTGGTTCACCCGGGTGGCCGCGGGACCGAGGTTTTTCCGATCAACGCCAATGAAGCGGAATCACGTCGCGTGGCGAGGTTCGAACGACTGGGAATGCTGGGCCGAAGGATGGAACTTCCCGCTCTGCCGCCCCATCCCCAGCCAAGCCACTACCCGATTACACTGGATCTGCGCAGGCATCTGTAGGCGCGACGCTCGGCTGACCCTGAAATCCTCGTCCCCGCTTCCCGACCAAGGATCGTGCGGCTTTTAAGTGAGGCAAACTCGAATTTTTAAAACAGTGAATCAAGCTCCCCTGCAGCGGAAGGGTCGGGCTGTCAGGATCTGGGAAGGTCTTTGCGGCACCTTTTCCGGTCTTGCCTGAGCTCCGCCGGAAAGTTCGCGCAGCTCACCTCCCGCGCCGCACTGAACCCGCAGTACAACCAAGTTGTGGCTGAATGACTTAGTGGAAACGAATCCAACCTTAACATCCGTTGCACCCTTCGACGCCTATCAACCCAAGGCTGGATGCTACGACGAGTTGCGAGCAGCGGACGGCAGTCTTCGCTTGCCTTGGATCAACATCGCAGGCTACCTGCAATCACTCGGTCAACCGGGATTGCGAGCGCGGGCCTCCGACGTAGACGAAATGTTACGGGAGAACGGCGCCACCTTTTTAGCCTCCCGCACTGATGGCGGCCAAAATCGACCCTGGCAACTCTCCTGCATTCCCTTTGTTTTGGACGCCCCGACGTGGTCCAAGATCGAGTCCGGATTGACTCAGCGGGTCCGCTTACTCGAAGCAATCTTGGACGATTTGCTTGGCTCGCAACGCCTCATTCGCGAGGGAGTGTTGCCGGCGGAATTGCTAAGCGCTAACCCGACTTATGCCCGAGTATTTCATGGCTTGCCCTCGGGTCGCCCCCATCGTTTGCATTTGACGGCAACCGATTTGGCCCGCAACAACGACGGTACCTGGTGCGTCACGGGACATCGCACGCGCGCTCCCAGCGGTCTGGGATACGCTTTGGAGAATCGAATTGTCACCAGTCGCGCGTTGCAGAGCGTGGTTCACCAAAGCAACGTGCAACGATTGGCCTCTTTCTTTGCCGCCTTCCAGGAGCATTTCATTTCGTTGGCGACTCGGATGCGGGACAACCCGCGGGTCGCCATCCTGACACCCGGAAAGTCCAGCTACCGATACTTCGAAGACGTTTATTTGGCTCGCTATCTCGGTTACACGCTGGTGCAGGGCCGGGATCTGGCGGTTCGCAAGAACCGCCTGCATTTAAAAACGCTCAGTGGCCTGTTGCCGATCGAGGTGCTGTGGCGACACGTTTCAGACAACCAGTGCGATCCGCTGGAATTGGATCCCGGTTCGAATCAGGGTGTCACTGGGATGCTGGAAACGGTTCGTCAAGGCAATCTTTCGGTCGCTAATCAGATCGGTGCGGTGCTCGTCGAGATGCCGGCGCTATTGCCCTTTCTGCCGGCGGCCCAAAGATTTTTGTTCGGTAACGAATTGGAACTGCCCAGTGTCGAGACCTATTGGTGCGGAGATGACTCCATCCGAAATCATGTGTTAGGGCGACTGGACGAACTGTTGATTCGCGGAGCTTTTGCGATCACGGGAATCCCGCCGATTGATCCGGCCAGCTTGTCTGTTTCGGCACGAGATGAATTGATCGCACAAATCAAACAACGGCCGCATCAATACGTCGCCCAACGGCGACCCCAGCGAAGTACCACGCCGGTATGGCATAAAAGCGGTCTGCAATCGTGGCACGTTGCCTTGCGTTCGTTTCACTTACAGACCAGCGATGACGTACGAGTCTTGCCGGGCGGATTGGTGCGCGTCAGTGAAGACGCGGCGTCGTTGGACGGCAGCCCGACCACCGGCCAACTGGGGCAAGATTGTTGGGTGATCGGCGAGGAATCGATCGACACACACGAAACACTCTTGCCGCCGGCAGGCGAGCCGGTTCGCTTGGTTCGCGGCGGCGACGATTTGCCAAGTCGCGTGGCCGAACACCTGTTTTGGCTTGGTCGCTACGTCGAGCGCACCGAAGCGATCGCCAGACTGTTGCGGACCACCATGATTGTGATCTCGGGTGAGCATGAGAGCCGGGACTTGCCGCAGCTGTCTCGCCTGGTCGCCGCATTGGCCGCGGTTGGTCAGGTCGAGCCGGATTATGCGATCGCGGAGTTGAGTGTATCGCTGGCGGACTTGGAACAGGAATTGCCGCGCACGATATTCAAAACAGACGCGACGCGCGGATTGCGGGCTGGCGTCGGAAGAATTATTGACAACGCGTTTGCTGTGCGCGATCGATTGTCGACGGACGCTTATCGCATCTTGACGCAAATGGAAGCTAAGCTCTCCCAACGCGCGGCCGCGACCGCGCCTCGATTGGGCGTTGCGATTGTGCGGTTGGACCAGTTGATCACGGACTTGCTCGCCTTCGCGGGATTCGCCAACGAAAGCCTCACGCGATCCCACGCCTGGCGATTTTTGCAGCTCGGTTGCCGCATCGAACGCGCGCATCAGACGTCCGAAGTGATCGCCACGACGCTGGTTGAATCGTCCGAGGGCGAGCGGTCGCTGTTGGAAGAAGTACTAAAAGCGACCGATTGCGTGATGACTTACCGTTCGCGATATCTAGCTAAAATTCAAGTTGCCGCGGTGCTGGACTTGATCGTCACCGACGAGACAAATCCTCGCTCGATCGTCTACCAGTTGCAGCAAATCGCCGATCTGATTCATGATTTGCCCGCCAGCGGTGATCCGGGCCTGGGGCCTGACGAACGGATTGCCGAATCGCTGCTGCATCAAGTTCGGATGGCCGATCCAAGTCTACTTTCGATCGATAGTCCGAACGGAAAACGAGAAGCGTTAGAGAAACTGATGAGCCGAATGATTGTCGATTTACCGAAACTTTCCGATGCGATCACAGCTCGATATCTGATTCATACCAGAACCCAAGAATTGACTGGTCGCGCCGATTCTACCTGAGCAACTCACTTGACGAATACCGCAACTTACCGGATCACTCATCGGACGGAGTATCGATACTCCGAACCGGTGGCGATTTGCCAGAATCAAATACGGATGATTCCACGTTCGATTCTGCGGAATCTTGGGACCGTCCACTGCGATCGGGTCAAAGCAACGATCGTGCCACGGCCGGATTACATTGGACAACATGTTGATTACTTTGGAAACTTGGTCCGCGCATTCAGCATTGAATCGCATCATCGCCATCTGGTTGTCGATGTACATAGCACTGTGACAGTGACCTGCTCGGCACCGGCCGAAGAAGCAACTACGTCTTGGGAACAGATCCTGGTGCATTTGCGCAATCGCAGTGATCCGTCATGGTTGGAAACTCAAGAGTTTTGCTTCAACTCGCCCAGAGTGCGTCGATCCACCGAGTTTGCCGACTACGCACGAGTTTCATTTCAGCCGGGACGAGATGTGTTGCAAGCGGGGCGTGAACTGACCAAGCGCATTCACGAAGATTTCGCTTACGATTCGCGTGCAACGCATGTTGATACCGAAACGGAAAAAGCGTTTCGAATCAGAGCTGGGGTCTGTCAAGATTTTGCTCACATCCAGATCGCCTGCCTCCGCTCGATCGGAATGCCGGCGCGGTATGTCAGCGGTTATCTGCGCACGAATCCGCCGCAGGGCAAGCAGCGGTTGGTGGGCGCCGATGAATCGCACGCCTGGATCGGTCTCTACTGCGGCAGCCAGCTTGGTTGGATCGACTTTGATCCCACCAATGCCTCGCTCGCAGACGTCAATCACGTTCCAGTCTGTATCGGACGCGACTACAGCGACGTCACACCGATGCGCGGCGTGGTCACCGGCGGTGGGCGAACCACGCTCAGCGTCAGCGTCGATGTGCTGCCCGAGGACGATTAGCTAAACTGGATCGAATACAAATCGGCATCACTCAGCTCGAATCGGATTCGAGTCGGTCGGCCTTTCAACCGACTAACGTTGCTGCCACCCTTCCATTGCACAACGCGATCGATCGTGTCTCCGAACAGTGCTTGGCAATCGGCCAGTGCAAAGCCTTCGACAGCGGATCCATCAGGGTTTTGCAACTCAACTCTCAGGCTGCCGCCTGCGGAGCTGGCAAAGTTCAGATGCAGCGCCGAACCGTCAAACGACAGCGGCTTGGTGATCAACTCGCAGCCCTGTTCGGCTGGCGCCTGCACCGATACGAATCCGTCCAGGCGCATCGAATACCGCCGCACTGCGCTCCCTTTGCCGTGCCAATAACTTTCGCTGGCATACATTGACAATTCGTTGGGCGCATCGGGCAAATTCGATTTCGTTTCCACTAAGTGCCAACCGATGTATTGCTGTCCGTAGTTCCAAGCGTCCGGACGTTCGATGCCAGGCCGCAGGAAGGCTTCGTTCCAGCGCGTGAATTGTGTGCCGTTGCGACTGACCATGAGCAACGAGTCCGTAACAGCCGTACCGTACCGCTGGCTGGACGATGCCCGTAGCTCGCGCTGCTCAAGGGCCGGCAGAGCCCGCATCGACGCAGACCAGCCTCGGTCGATGTAGCGAGCCGGGAAACCGATCAAAATATGCGGCGCGCGGTAATAGGGTTTGATCTGATTGGTGTAAAGCTCCTGAGCCGGTGAATCGACGTAGGTTAAGTCGGTGTGTGGGCCCCAGTGGATTAGATCGTTGGAGGTTGCCGTCCGGATTGCGCGGCTGCCGGCGGTGAAGATTCGCCAGTAGGCGCGATAGTTGTCGATATTGGGATCCCAGAACGCCAGATTCTGGGAGTCAAAAGCCCCCAGTCCTTGTAGAATCGGCGCATCGGTCAGCGGATTCCAATTCAGTCCGTCGGGCGACTTCAGGGGGATCAATCCGTTGGGCGTGCTTGAGCGGAAAATTGCTTTGTACCGCGCATCAGACGTGGCGTTGGGGTTATCGTCCTTGAACACCGCCGGGTGGCCAGCGTCGACATTCAAAGGACCCAGCGGACCACTGATCATGCTGATATTATTTTGTTTCGATCCCGCAAATTCATGAATTCCCAGCATCGGTTTCCTCCAACTAATCCCGTCGTCGCTTTCGGCGTAACAGCACAGCAGTGGATGGCGCAGAGTATTCAACTTGCCCTGACTAACTTCCAGATGCCAGGCCTTGTAGTACATGCGGTACAGATCACCATCCTGAAAGATGCTGTGATAACCACAGCCGGTCCCTTCCCAGGGCGCATCGTGTTCCAAGGCGATCTCACGCGGCAGCGGATGATGGATTCGCTGCTGTGCACCGCCAACGAGCCGGTCGATCAGATGACGATCAATGAACAGCTCACGACGTGAGCCGATTGGGATCACGGTCAGATCTGAGTGGTCAGCACCAATCGTGGCACTGGAGCCGCAGATCGCTGCCGCTGCGGTCGCCGCAGTTTTCAGAAAGTCGCGGCGGCTTGATGCCGCAGGGACCGGCGAAGGTTCTATCATTGGATTTTTCCACACTAACGAGCGGCAACATGGTAATGGCGGGTTTCGAAAAAAACCGGTCCCCTGTTTACGCTGTCCTCTTTTCACGCTATCCCCTCTTTACGTCCGACGCGTTTACCGCAGCGGATCGAAATCGACACCGGCTTGCGAGTAAAGTTGGCGCAACCCATTGAGTTCTTGTTTGACACGCGCGCCGGCGTCATGAAACGAGACCTTTCGCGGCAGGATCAGTTCGGCAATCTGTTGGATATCAAACTCTTTCAACAGGCCGAAGCAAAACAGTTCCGGTGTTTTGTCGACCGATCCGTCCCTCTCGATCACTTGTTTTAATGAACCCAACGAATCAGACAGGCTCAAACTGGTGATCGCGTTCGGTTCGGTCGCCGCGGCGATCAGGGCGATCAAACTGGTGCGATTGCCAATCGCGGTCACCGAAACCCTTTCAAACTTGCGGTCCCGCGTCAACCACCGGCCGATCGCGCCAATTTGACTCGCTTGAATCCCCAACGGCCGTTGGCCCACTGTGGCGACCTGCAGCGCATACAGGTAGTCGCGTACTGGGATTTTCGATTCTCCGAAATAGAACGGATCAACCGCCACCACGCGAACACCCTGGTCCAACAGTGCATCGATTTGTGCGGCCACACTTTTGCGTCCCGCGTCGGCAATCACGATCGATGTTGCATTCGGCTCACCACGGCTGATCTCTACCGCCGGGACGGTCCATTGATCCGCGATCCGCAGACGCCAGTATTTTACCTGCTCGTTTTCGGCCGAATCACTGCCAGCTTCATGAGCCGAAAGCGAACAGTCCGGCTGCGCCTTGACGAGTTCGATCAAACGCTGGCGCCTGATCTGTCGTGCCTGGTGCAATTCGCCTTGCTCGGTTAGTTCGATCGGCTGCTCCAATCGACTGATCATGCCCAGGGCCAGCGAATGAAAATCGGCGTTTCCATCTGGCAGCTCGACCGACAATTCCTGTTTCGTTTTGAGTTCGCCTTCGCAGCTGAGTTCTTGAGTCGGCAACGGCATGTTGGGATCAGTCGAAAAATGCCGGGCAAACATCCGATAGAGCGCCTGGCGGTTGTCGACTCCAAAATTGTGGTCGCCAGGTTGCTCGTTGGTGTGATCCGAAAGGTTCGCTTCCTGGCCATACAGTTGGTAAATCGGTCTGGCGGCCGCCAACAACGGCGGCAGCGCATAACTCGACTCAAAGCAACAGTTATCTTTGGCGTTGAATGTTAACAATGCTGGTCGCGGAGCCAGCAACATCGTCAACTGGGTGTAGTCCGCGACGGTGGCTAAATCGCAGGGTGTTTGCTCGGAATCACCGAGGTCCTTGGGGTGCTCGGCGCGCGTGAGAAAACTGGAATAACCGGCAACCGGATTCGCCAGGGTAACCCGGGTGTCAAGCGAACTGATAAAGATCGTCTGCCAGCCGCCACCGGAGAGGCCGGCGACGGCGACGCGGGTCGAATCCGCATGTGGGTGCGCCAACAGTACGTCGAGACCGCGGCTGATGGAAAGATAAAACGGTGCCAGGCCGCTGGTTCCGCACAGATCGAGCTGGTTCATTTTGTAGTGATTGAATCCATCTGTGTTCAGTTGTCCCATCCCCAGCCATTCCACGTTCAAAGCGATCATGCCACGTTTGGCTTGGTTGATACAGCGGATCTGCTTGTAGGTCGCGGCTTTTCCGTCTTCACGTTCGTGACCATTGACATTCATCACCACTGGCACTTTACCGGTCAGCTGTTTGGGCTCGTACAGCAGTGCCGGGATCCACATTCCCGGCAGTGCTTCGAATCGCAATTTCTTGATTTCGTACTCGGGTCCGCCGGCAATCGTTTCGGACCACTCGACTTTGGTTTCGGCGGTCCGCCAATTATTTGCTTCGCCGCGAAAGACGATTTTCTCAAGCACCTGCTGTCGAAGATCAACTGCCTGTGACTCCCAGTCACTTACGTTTGTGACCTGGGGGACCGGCGCCACGCGAGCTTCCACAAACGCTTTGACTTCTTCCAGGCTTTGCCGCTCGCCAAGGATGGCATGGTCCAGCCAGGATTCGATCAAGGGAGACTTTCCGCGGGCATTCGCCGTGAATAAGAGCGTGAAGACAACTGCGAGCACAAGGTTGCGATTCATCAAGAGCATGCCTTTGGCGGCTATCTACTAGCACAAACTGATTTGAGGATCTGACAAGAAAGCGGCGCGTCCTCTGAAGCATCAGCAAGGCACTGCTTTGCATATTTCCTAGCTGACGATTCGGGTCATGAAGTTCAATCCGAACGCGAATGATGGACTGTATCCCAGTCACCTTTCATATCGCACGGCGGTTTGGTTGACTGCATTTTCCCATTCGGTATACGCCTCGCTCAATTGCTTGACCACCCGCGGGTTTGCTTCGGCAAGATTACGCTGCTCGCCGAGGTCGTTGTCCAGATTGTACAGCTCGGTCCGGTCGCCTTCGACATGGAGCTTCCAAGGTCCCTCTCTGACGGCATGCTCCGAACCGGCCCGCCAGAAGAGTGTCCGACTCGGCAGCGGTTCGCCGCCGAGCAGGAGCCGCGTCAAATCGACCCCATCGGTTGAGAATTTGGCGCTCGGGACGCCGGCCAGGGTCGCCAAAGTGGGGAGCAGATCGGTCGAGTGTCCAATGGCGTCGACAACCGCGGCCTCGATCTTGCCGGGCCAGGAGATCATCGTTGGCACGCGATGACCACCTTCGTAAAGTTCGGTTTTCTGACCACGCAACGGACCATTGCTGGAGATATTGCGAAACTGATTGCCGTAGGTCAAATAGCCGCCGTTGTCGGAAGTGAAGATCACCAACGTATTTTTGTCGACTTCGCAGTTCTGTAGCGCGGCAACAATCTCACCGACGCTGTGATCGAGCGACTCGATCATTGCTTTGACATGGGGTCTGACGTTGCCCGGATTCGGAATCGTGCCCCACTTGTCGTCGTGATAACTCTTGCCGCTTTGACGGTGCGGCGGATCGGTTGGCCCTTGCCAGGGAAAGTGAATCGCCAGATGGGGAACATACAGAAAGAATGGTCGGCCGCGGTGGCGATTGATGAAATCGACGCTGTACTTCGTCAGCAGATCGGTTGTGTAGCCGGGTTCCATTTCGATCTGATTTTGATGCCACCAATCCGGGTTGCCCGAGCGATCGATGTGGGTATGGAAATCTCCATCCCCGGATGCCAGGCCGCGAAATTCATCGAATCCCTGATTCGGCGGCAGCCACGGAGGCCTGTAGCCAAGGTGCCATTTGCCGAAACAGGCGGTAGCGTAACCGTGGTCCTTCAACAGTTCCGCAATCGTTACGGCCTCTAGCGGTAGCCCCTGGTCGCGATGTTCAATGCCTGATAGGGCCGAGTCGAAAAGGCGGCCAAATCGCTGTTGGTATTGCCCGGTCAACATTGCGGCCCGCGTCGGCGAACACATCGGTCCGGCGGAATGAAAATCGGTAAACCGAATACCGGCGGCCGCCAGCGAATCGATCTGCGGAGTTTGATTGATCTCGCTGCCGTAACAGCCAAGGTCTCCGTACCCAACGTCATCGGCGACAATCAGAACCAAGTTGGGCGGAGCAGCTGGGATTTCGCTTGCAAGCAAACCGCATGCGAAAACCAGGCAAAGCGATGGTTTGTCCAGACCGGTGAATCGATGTGTCATGCGGATCCGTCTTTCAGCCCGTTGTTCGTTCAGGGTACCGATAGCACAGCCGTAAGCTATCAGTGTTGGTGATTTGCTTGCCGGAGCAGGCCAGTTTCGCAGCCAGCCATTTCAGTTCGCTGAGGTTGAGGTATCGAGCCTGGACCGCGGGTTACTGTGCACTGCATAGCATCACGATAAACTTTCAGTCTGTAAATCATCATTCAACATCCATCAATGGAACGTCATCAGAAAGCTGATCATGAGTGCAACGCAAAAGGCCCAAGAATTGGGCATTGACCTTTCAGAGCAGAGTCTCGGATATCTGAACTTGTGCATCCGCAGCGGGAACCAGCTGATTACATCGGGTCATGTCAGCGATCAAACGGGTGTGCTCGGCAGGGACCTGTCCGTCGATCAGGGATATCAAGCAGCACAGGATTGCGCCAGAAGATCTTGCGGTCTGTTTATAATACGCACGGCACACTCGATGGTCTGAGAGTCATCAAGCTGCTCGGCTGCGTTTATTCTGCCCCCGATTTCACAGATCAGCATCTGGTCATCAACGGGGCCTCGGATCTGATGCATCAGATCTTTGGTGCTCGCGGGGACGGTTATCATGCGCGCAGTGCATTGGGCTTTGCGGCGTTACCGACCGGGGCGGCTGTTGAGGTGGAAGCAATTTTTGAGATCAAGACGGATGACTGAAGCGACACCCATCGAAAGGACACTGGATCAACAGCTGAATTCTGTTTCGCAGTTGCGTCGGCGATACGAATCGGTCCGGCGATTTAGCGAGCGAATTGCCCAGCCGCTGAGTGCCGAGGACTGTGCGATTCAGTCGATGCCCGATGTCAGTCCGACTCGTTGGCATCTGGCTCATACGACCTGGTTCTTTGAGACCTTCTTGCTCAAGAATTCACCGGCTTACGTCGTCTTCGACAGCAGTTTTGAATATCTATTCAATTCTTATTACAACTCGATTGGACGTCAGTTTCCGCGTGCTCGGCGTGGCCTGATCTCACGTCCCGGTCTTGATCGAACACTTGCTTATCGCGGCCATGTCGACCAGGCGATGGACGACTGGATTAGCGGGACCGGGCTGACGCCGCGGCAGTTGGACATTTTGACGATCGGGCTGAATCACGAACAACAACATCAGGAACTGATGTTGACCGACATCAAACATGTGTTGTCAGCTAACCCGTTGGCGCCCGTCTACGTCAACGACAAACCAAATCCACAGAATTCGTCCGAGTTGTCCTGGATTGAGCTGGATGAGGAGCTTGTTTGGATTGGAAACGATTCCGGCGGGTTCGCCTTTGATAATGAACGACCACGGCATCGTTTCTTTTTGGACAATTACACAATCGCCAGTCGCTGTGTCACCAACGGTGAATATCTAGCCTTCATCGAAGATGGCGGCTACCAGCGCCCGGAACTGTGGCTGTCGCTCGGTTGGGAAGCCGTCCAAAAGAAGCGTTGGACGGCGCCGCTGTATTGGTCTCTAAGCGATCAGGGTTGGTCCCAATTCACACTCGGCGGATGCAAACCAATGGATGTTAACGAGCCAGTCTGCCATGTTAGTTTTTTCGAAGCAGACGCTTTCGCACGGTGGTCCGGCTGTCGATTGCCGAGCGAGCAGCAGTGGGAACATGCGGTTGCCGCTGAGCTCAACGGTCCGGCTGCGAATCAGTCCGCCGCCGATTTGTCAGGCCATTGGTCGGACGTAATGCTTTCGGCTGGCCGAACGGTCCATCCTCAATCCGGCAAAGGCGACGCTGCGGGGAGCCGTTTGGTCAATGCGATCGGAAATTTGTGGGAGTGGACCAGCAGCCAATACTCGGCGTTCCCCGGTTATCAGCCACCTGATGGTGCGCTGGGCGAATACAACGGTAAATTCATGTGCAACCAGTTCGTACTGCGAGGCGGGTCGTGCGCCACGCCGTCTGGGCACATCCGAATCAGCTATCGCAATTTTTTTCCGCCCGACGCCCGCTGGCAATTCACCGGCATTCGACTAGCCCAGTAACGGGTCTCACTGTCTCAGATCGAATGACGAAAGGTGTAAGTTGGGGTGGCTGGGGTCGAAATGCGAGTTCTACGAGCACGGAGCCCCCAGTTGTCCATTCAATCTCGTCCCCAGTCTCAGCCCGGGAGCAGACGATCCCGGACGCTCGGTCTTGATCCCGGCAGGCGGAGCCAGCCAGTCAAGGCATTTCCAGGCGGACCCTGAAAACGATATCGGCTTAGCCTGCGAGTAACCGACGGCTCACAACGCGATCCAAGAGCGTGCGACGCCGGCCACAATAGCTGGCATTTGGGCGAGACCAGGCATTTTCTCCGCAGTCGAGCCATAATCCCGGTAAATCAATGGTTAAAAGGGGTATCTTGGCTATAACCTGACATATTCCTTCTTTCTCGACCGGAATTTAGTATGACCACCCTCGCTACAGAAGCTCGCATGCAATGCATGGAGGTTTGGGGAGGCAATCGAGCAATCGATCGAAACATCCAAACACCCGGGCTGCAGGTTTGGGCCTTCTGCAAACCCTTCGGTCAGTCGTCATTTGGTGGGGACGTCTATTACCTCTCCTCCTGCGCCTCCGGGCGGATCACTCGCCTGTTGCTGGCGGATGTCAGTGGTCACGGAGAAGTTGTTTCTAAAGTTGCGATCGCTCTGCGCGACCTGATGCGTCGAAATGTCAATTACATCAAGCAGACGCGGTTCGTCACGGCGATGAATCAACAGTTCTCGGAACTGAGTCAACGGGGTGAATTTGCAACTGCAATCGTTTCGACGTTTTTTGCGCCGACACGGAAGCTGACCATTTGCAACGCGGGCCACCCCCCGCCACTGCTGTTTCGAAAAAAGTTGGGCTCTTGGAGCGAACTGTTTCATGACGGAAAGCCGGTAGAGCAAATTTTCGATACCCCGTTGGGAATCGTCGAAGAGGCCGGCTACAACCAGCATCAGGTTTACCTGGAACCCGGTGACATGGTGCTGCTCTTTAGTGACGCAATCACCGAATCAGAAACCGGCGATGGACAACAGCTGGGACCAGAAGGGTTGCTGCGACTGGTCGCCAAACTCGATGTCTCAAAACCTGCTCGAATCATTCCCAATCTGATGGAACAGCTTAGCCGGTTGAACGAGTCCAATCTTCAGCAAGACGATGCCACGCTTCTGCTGTTTCAGGCGACCGGTGATGGTCCTTCCTTTAAAGCCAATTTGTTGGCTCCGTTCCGTTTGTTTGGTCCGGTTACAAATGACACTTCGCTGAGCGCGGACATTGCAGTTGAGCGACCCGAGAAATATCAAGGTTCCAGCACTTCGAATTCGCCAGTACCCACATTTCACCCTCCCTCGGCGGGTTCGTGAGTCACTCCAGCTTTCGACTCTTTCATAGGCCGATCGTCCGCTTCCCGGCCCCCTTGGCAGTCCGTTTCGCATCGGCTGCGGATTCTCGGTCGCCGCTTCATCACGGTGGTCGAATTCGAGCCGTCGCCTAGACTTTGGGAAACTTTCCGCGCGTTCATTCTGAGAGCAACCATGACATCGTTTTTCGGATCGATCGGGATGATCCGCCATCCCGACCAGATGGAAAAATTGTGGTTATCGATTTGGGATGATCGTGACCAACACTATGACTTCGTTTTCGCCGAGAAAATCGAGTCAGATTCGTTTCGTGAGTGCCTGGATCGCGAGATCGCCTGGGTGCTGCCGCTCGAGAGAAAGCGGGACTACCTCATTTCAAGCATGGCGCGTCTGCATCTGGAGATTGCACTCCAGCTGTCGTCAAACTCGCAGCCGACTTCGCACGTCCTTGAATTATTTGTGGTTGACCTGTACGGCAAAAGAGCCCTCCAAGCCATTGATAACAACTCATCAGTTCGATGGTTGACGACCCCCGAGATTCTTTCCGGAATCACCAAAGGGGGCCAGCCCATCTCACCACGCCTGGTCTCTCTGCTCCGTCGGGCGGATGTCTTGCCGCCTCAAATGAGCTAGCGGCGCCGTAATTTCGCTGCTGAACGTCGAATGGGTGTTGGTCGGGATTCTGCGAGCCCGTATCATCGGAGACCTTCAGTTCGAGGGGCTCGACGGTCGCAAGACTCACCTCTCGACCCTAGCCACGGATTGTCGCCGCAAACGAGAAGATCTCGTTTCCCAAAACTTTTTTGGGTACTGGCACGAAAATCGCTAAGCTGAAACGTCTGTTCGAGAAGCGAAAGTAAGACCCGGCTTCCGGAAAGGTGGTGAGCTTGAACATTGTTTTGGCCCTGAATGCGGTCGCGATGATGGTTGGGATAACGGTCGTGATCGCCACGCTGCTAGTCTTGGCCAATCGCTGGCTTCACGTCCAGGAAGATCCACGCGTTGCCAGAGTCGAACAAATGTTGCCTCATACCAATTGCGGCGCCTGCGGTTATCCGGGATGCCGCGCCTTTGCCGAGGCTCTGGTCTGCGGCGACGCGTTGCCGGCCAAATGTTCGGTCAGCACAGCGGCCGAGCATGCCAGGATTGCTGCCTATTTGGGAGTCTCGGTTGGTGCCGTCGAAAAGCAAGTCGCTCGACTGGCTTGCGCGGGTGGAAACAATGTGTCACGAAACCGGGCCCACTATCAGGGAATCGATTCGTGTGCCGCTGCGGCATTGGTCGCTGGCGGTGGCAAGGCTTGTTTCTGGGGATGTCTCGGGCTGGCTGATTGTCAGCAAGCGTGCGATTTCGACGCGATCGAAATGGATGCCCATCAGATACCGGTCGTCGATGAAGATCGCTGCACCGCCTGCGGTGATTGCGTCGAGGCCTGTCCAAAGGATTTGTTCTCGTTACATCCGGCCAGTGATCGACTTTGGGTCGCCTGCTCGTCGCTGGCCGAAGGTGACGAAATTCTGGCCGATTGCGAAGTGGCCTGTACCGGGTGTGCGCGGTGCGCCATGGACGCGCCCGGTCAAATCGTAATGATCAACAGCCTGCCGGTGATCGATTACCGCCAGGGACCGCTCGGCTCGGGGCCCACACAGCGTTGCCCAACCGGCGCCATCGTCTGGCTTGACAAGCAGGCCGGCGCCGTCAAGGGGCAGGCGGCCAGAAAGATAGTTCGGACGAGTCAGGTCCAGGACGCCTCTTCGTAACCGAAGTGTGCGATTTAGGCACGGGCTTTGCTTCTGCCCGATATCGATCGCGTTGTAACCACATCATTACGACCAAGCAGGGCCATGACCAAACTAGCAGCTCAATTCAAGTACCCCGGTATGCGTGCCGCGGTCGATGGCAACACAGCAGTCGTGATGTGCGAACGGGAGGAAAGCGATGCTGCCGGCGCCTATCCGATCACCCCCTCAACGCAAATGGGCGAGTATTGGGCAGAGGCGGCTGCCAACGGACACCTCAACATCTCAGGCCGCCCGTTGATATTCATCGAGCCCGAGGGGGAACACGCGGCGGCGGCGGTTACGGCCGGACTTTCAATGACCGGGCTGCGGGCTAGCAATTTCTCCTCCGGTCAGGGGGTCGCCTACATGCACGAATCGCTGTACGCGGCGGTTGGCAAGCGGCTGACCTATGTGCTGAACATTGGTGCCCGGGCGATGACCAAAGCAACGTTAAATGTGCACGCCGGTCACGATGATTATCACTGCATCGATGACACCGGCTTCTTTCAAATGTTCGCCAAGGATGCCCAGTCTGTCGCCGATTTGAACATAATCGCACACCGGATCGCCGAATTCGGGCTTACACCGGGCGTTATCGCACAGGATGGATTCCTGACGACACACCTGATCGAGTCGATCCAGGTTCCCGAACGGGAACTGATTGAAGAATTTCTTGGTCATCCCCACGACACAATTGAGACGCCGACGCCGGCTCAGCGAATCATTTACGGTGAGACGCGACGGCGGATCCCCGAGTTGTGGGATGTCGACAATCCTGTCATGTCCGGTACGGTTCAGAATCAGGACTCGTACATGCAGAGTGTGGCGGCCCAGCGCCCCTATTTCTTCGATCACCTGCCTGAGCTATCCGAACAAGCCTTTGAGCGATTCTTTGAACTCACTGGACGGCGTTACCAGCGAGTGATGAGTTATCGGGCCGAGGACGCCGACTATTTGATTCTCGGCCAGGGAAGCATGATTTCGACGGCCGAAGCGGTTGCCGACTACCTCCGCGAAAGCCGCGGCATCAAAGTCGGGGTGGTCAATCTGGTGATGTTCCGGCCTTTCCCAGCCGACTTGCTGAGCCGCCTGCTCAAGGGCAAGCAAGGTGTCGCGATCCTTGAACGACTCGATCAACCGCTGGCGGTCGACCTGCCGTTGATGCGAGAAGTTCGCGCACGATGAGCCGCGCGCTCGAAAATGGTCGCGACCCAGCCAAGGCGGCCTTCCCGAATCTAGCGACCTATCAGTCCATCGCCGACGCGCCCGCACTTTACTCCGGTTCGTTCGGCATGGGCAGCCGCGACTTGCAACCCGAAGGAATCATCGCGGCGGTTGAAAACATGCTTCCCGGTGGCGCGCGGCAAAAGTTTTTTTACTTGTCGATCGATTTTCTACGCGACAATCCGATCAGCCCAAAACATCGTATCCATCAGGAGAACCTGGAAGACAAGTATCCGAACATTCGGCAGCTTGCCATTCACGGATCGGAGAACCCGAATTTGATGCCGGAAAGCAGCATCACGGTTCGGTTTCACTCCGTCGGTGGTTGGGGTGCGATCACGACAGGCAAGAACCTGGCGATGACGCTGTATGATTTGCTTGGCTTTCACATCAAGGCCAACCCGAAATATGGTTCGGAAAAGAAAGGGCAACCGACAACCTATTACCTGTCCGCTGCGCCGGAGCCGATCCGTGTTAACAGCGAGTACTTCTATGTCGATGTAGTCCTCTCTCCTGACCCCAACGTGTTTGGTCACACCAACGCTCTGGCGGGGCTCAAGGAAGGAGGCGTGTTTATCATCCAAAGCGACAAACCGTCCGCCGAAGCGGTTTGGAACAGCATCCCGGAACCCTACCGGCAGATCATCGTCGACCACAAGATCAAGCTTTTCTATTTGGACGCATTCCGGATTGCCCGCGAGGAAGCGAGCGATCCCGACTTGCAGCTGCGAATGCAGGGGATCGCATTTCAGGGCGCATTCTTTTCGGCGTCACCGGTCGCCGAGAAAGCGGGCTTTACCCAGCAGCGGTTGCTCGAGGCGATTCACAGCCAGCTACAGCATAAATTCGGCGGCAAGGGTGCCCGCATCGTCAACGAAAACATGTCCGTCGTCAAACGCGGCTTCGACGAGGTCAAACCGGTGCCCCACGGTTCGATCGAGCAGACAACCGCCGGCGGCAACGGAGCGACGCGTCAGCCGGCACTGCCGGTGCTGTTGAAGCAGCAACCTCAGAGCAAGGCGCCCATTTCTGACATCCATCGTTTTTGGGAACAGACCGGCAGCTTCTACGCACGCGGCATCGGGACTGACTCGATCGCCGATCCGTTCCTGGGATTGGGGACGATGCCCGCGGTCACCACGGCGTTGCGAGACATGAGCGGCATTCGCTTTCAACATCCGCAGTGGATCGCCGAAAACTGCACTGCTTGCGGAAGCTGTTATACGGTTTGCCCCGACACCGCGATCCCAGGTTTGGTCAGCGAACTGACACAGGTTTTTGATACGGTCGTCAATCGTATTCGCAAACATAACGTCGAATTGCAACATCTGCCCAAAGCGGTTCGACAGATCGAGCGCAATTGGCGGGCTATTCTTTCCGAGGCGCGGGAGACCGATAACGTTTCCGGAATGCTGCAGGAAGCGATTTCGAAGACCTCGCGGGAAAGCAAACTGGACGGCGCGGATCGTGATCGGCTGAAGGAGGAACTGGAACTTTTTCGCGAAGAACTGGGTGACTTTCAATTTGCTCTGTCGCGCCCCTATTACACCCTGAAAGAGAAAGAGTCGCCGGGTGAAGGGGGACTATTGAGCATCACGGTTAACCCCAACACCTGCAAAGGCTGTATGGAGTGCGTGCAGGTTTGTAATGACGACGCGCTCAGACCAGTGCCGCAAACCGAGCAGTCCCTGCAAACCCTGCATCGAAACTGGGATTTTTGGCAAGATCTGCCAACCACGCAGCCCAAGTACATTCGTATTCAAAATATCGAACAGGGGATCGGTGCGCTGGAAACCCTGTTGTTGGACAAACGGAACTATTCTTCGTTGGCCAGCGGAGATGGTGCCTGTCTGGGGTGCGGCGAAAAGAGTGTCATTCATGTGTTCACGGCAACCATCGAAGCATTGATGCAGCCCCGAGTCCAGCGGCATGTTGCTGTTTTGACCGAATTGATCGATAAACTGGAAGCCCACATTCAGCACAAACTGGTGCATGAAATCGACGTTGGCGATCCAGCCGCGCTCGCAAAAATCATTGACGACATCAGCGGACAGGATGTGACGCTTGCCGGAATCGCGCAGCGAGTAGAACAACAACGTGGTGGTGAACCGCTGGACCAACAGTGGCTGCGCCGCGTGAGCGGCCTACTAGCGCAGCTGAAGAGTCTGAAGTGGAAGTACCTTGACGGCACCACCGGTCGTGGCCGCGCCAGCGCCGGTATTTTGAACTCAACCGGATGCTCGTCGGTGTGGGGCAGTACATTCCCGTTCAATCCCTATCCCTTTCCCTGGGCAAACCATCTGTTCCAAGACGCTGCGTCGATGGCGATGGGGGTTTTTGAAGGCCACATGAGCAAGATGGCCGAAGGATTCAAGGCAATTCGAATGGCCCACAGCGAGTTGTCCGGCAACAGCGACGGCGGCGCGGACGATGCATCGTTGACTTATTTCAATTGGCGACATTTCACGGACGAGGAATGGGAACTCTGTCCGCCGGTCGTCGCGGTCGGCGGCGACGGAGCCATGTACGACATCGGCTTTCAGAATCTTTCCCGGGCCATGATGTCCGGCAAGCCGATTAAGGTGCTGGTCCTGGACACGCAGGTCTATTCCAACACCGGCGGCCAGGCCTGCACATCCGGATTTTTTGGTCAGGTTTCCGACATGGCACAATTCGGCAAGGCGACCCAGGGCAAGCAAGAGATACGCAAGGAGATCGGCTTGATCGGGATGGCTCATCGCACCACCTACGTGATGCAAAGTACGATTGCTCACCCGAATCACTTGATCGAAGGTTTCATCGAAGGGCTCAAGGCGCGGCGGCCGGCATTGTTCAATCTTTACACCTCGTGTCAGCCCGAACACGGCATCGGTGATGACATGAGCGCCAACCAGGCTCGCCTGGCGGTCGAGTCGCGGGCTTATCCGCTGTTCCGCTACAACCCCGATCTGGGCAATCTGCCGGAAGAATGCTTTGATCTGGAAGGCAATCCGGCGATTGAACAGGATTGGCCCATCTATGAGTTGAAGTACACCGAAAACGGACGTCAGAAATCGATGCAGCTGCCGATGACGTTCGCCGACTTCGCTGCCACCGAGATACGATTTCGCAAACACTTCCGTGTGGCGCCCCCCGAAACCTGGAACGAAAAGATGGTTCCGCTGACTGATTTTCTGGAGCTTCCCGAAGACGAGCGGGAAGGTCGATTCCCCTACATTTGGAGCGTCAATCGCCAGCAGCAGTTGATGCGGCTGCTGGTCGCCGAGCCGATCGTTCATTCGTGTCAGGATCGTCGTGATTTCTGGACGATGCTGCGAGCAATTGCTCGCGTCGGCGACAAGCCGCTGGATCGCAGCGCGATTGAAGCGGACGTGCGCCGCGAAATGTCCAGTCGTATCGCGGCCGGGATCATGCAGTTGGTCACCGGTGCAGGGGCAACCGCGGGCCTAGCGGATGCCCAGCCGGCGCTGGCCGATCCGAATGCCGATTCAGTGACCGGCACCGCTGGCCCGAATTCAGCGGGCGACTACATGGCGCCATGGATCGACACGCCGCAGTGCACCTCTTGCGATGAGTGCATTCGGCTGAACCCAAATATCTTTGTTTATAACGACAAAAAAAAGGCGATCATCAAGAATCCGCAGGGTGGTCCCTATAAGGACCTGGTCAAGGCCGCCGAGCGCTGCACCGCCCAGATCATCCACCCGGGTCTGCCCAAGGATCGCAGTGAAAAGGATATCGACAAGTGGATTGCACGCGCCGAGAAGTACAACCGATGAGTAACGGGCGACCAGAGGCGCAGCGATGAATTGGTTTACCGGCAAGACTTTTGCCCACGGCGTCCATCCTCCGGAATTGAAGGATTCAACGCGCTCTCTGGCCATTCATCAATTCCCGTTCGCGCCCGTATTGATTGTCCCACTGTCTCAACACATCGGCAAACCGGCCTTGCCGATCGTTGTGGAGGGGCAGGAAGTTTCACGCGGTCAGCGGATCGCCGATCCTGACGGTTTCATGTCCGTGGCGATTCACGCGCCCGCCTCGGGTATCATTCGGCGGATTGCGCCAACGCCCAGCATCAACGGCAAGATGGTACCGGGCTTTTTTCTCGAATCGTTCCCCGCTTCGACCCAGGAAGTGGCCGAAGGAACACCGCTGCGCGCCGATTCCGCGAGTCCTCAGCAAATCATCGACGCGATTCAGGCGGCCGGTGTGGTCGGTTTGGGCGGCGCGGGCTTTCCAACACATGCCAAGCTGAATGTTCCGGAGGGAAAGTACGTCGACACTCTGGTCGTCAACGGTGTCGAATGTGAACCCTATTTAACGACCGATCATCGCGTGATGCTGGAGCATGCCGATGATGTGATGACGGGGATCCGGTACGTGATGCGTGCCACCGCTGCCAAGCGAGCGATCATCGCTGTCGAGGCGAATAAGTCCGATGCTGCCGAAGCCTTGCTGGCGGCGATCCCGGCGGGCGCCGCGATTACGGTTGAAATCTTGCCGGTCAAATATCCGCAGGGGGCGGAGAAGATGTTGATCACGGCCTTACTGGGGCGCGAGATCCCAACCGGCGGATTGCCGATCGACGTGCATGCGATTTGCATCAACGTCGGCACCACGGCCGAGCTTGGCAAGTTGCTGCCGCACGGGATGGGGCTGCAAGAACGGGTCATCACGGTCGGCGGTCCGGCAATCAAAAACAAAGGCAATTACCGCATCCCAATCGGCACCACGCTGCGGTTCATTTTAGAGACCGTCGGCACAGAGGATGATATTTCCACCGTGGTGATGGGGGGGCCGATGATGGGCAGCGCGGCGTCCAGTTTGGACATTCCAATCACCAAGGGATCGACCGGCGTGATCGCGTTTACCCGCCGCCAAACGGGACGCGTGGCGGCACGAACAGAGTTTCCCTGCATTCATTGCGGCTATTGCGTTGACGCCTGCCCGATCTTTTTGAACCCCGCGGAATTGGGGCGCCTGGCCGGCCACGGCCGTCATCAGACGATGGCCGAGGAATTTCACCTGATGGATTGCTTCGAATGTGGCTGTTGTACTTTCGTTTGCCCTGCTCACATTCCGCTGGTCCAGCACTTTCGGATTGCCAAGGCCGCGGTTCGTAAAACCGCCAGGAGCGCCGGATGATGCAGTTTTCAAAAACCCTGACGATTCGAAGTTCACCGCACATCGGTTCGGCGGCGAGCGTCGATTCGATCATGTTCAACGTCGTGCTGGCGCTGTTACCGGTTTGTCTGTATGCCGTCTACGCGTTTGGATTGGCCGCCTTGCTGGTTTTGCTGACCGCTCTGACTTCGTGCCTGCTGACGGAACATTGGTTGTGTCGATTCAATGGCAAACCAACGACGCTGGGGGATTGGTCGATCGTCATCACGGGGCTGTTGTACGGGCTGATCTTGCCGCCAAGTTTGCCGCTCTGGATGGTCGCCGCGGGTGGCGTGATCGCGGTTGGGATTGGCAAGTTTCTCTTTGGCGGTCTCGGCTACAACGCTTTCAATCCCGCTTTGATTGGACGCGCGATTTTGCAGGCGGCCTTTCCGGCGGCAATGACCACTTGGCCCCCGTCGGATCAATTCCTATCGCTGCCATCGTCGACACTCGCCTGGCCCCTAACCAAACCGCAGTACGACGGAATTTCGTCCGCGACTCCTCTGGCAAACTGGAAGTTTGATCAAGTTTCCACCGACACGGCAGATTTGTTCTTCGGCTCGGTGGGCGGTTCGACGGGAGAGACCTGTGCGCTGCTGATCGCCCTGGGTGGCGTCTATCTGGTGGCCCGCCGGATGATGAGTTGGCGGATCCCGGTCGCGATTCTGGCAACCGTCGCTCTGTGCAGCGGTGTGCTGCAAGCGGTCGATCCGGATCGTTACGCCGGGCCTCTGTTGATGTTGTTCTCTGGCGGTTTGATGCTGGGTGCCGTCTTCATGGCCACCGACATGGTGGCTTCGCCAATTACCAATCTTGGTCGCGTGTTGTATGGCGTGCTGATCGGTCTGCTGGTGGTCGTGATTCGAATTTGGGGTGGCATGCCGGAAGGGGTGATGTACGCGATTTTAATCGGGAATGCAGTGTCGCCTCAGATCGATCACTGGATCCAGCCGCGGGTCTACGGAACCTCCCAGCGCGGCATCGAACAGCGAGGTATGGAAGCATGAGCGAAGCTGACCACGATCTGTCGGTCGAATCTCCGACTGCTTCGCAACAGACCGTTAAGATCTATTCGGTCGTGTTGAGCGTTGGTGTGGTTTGTAGTTTGGCGATCGTCACTGTGTACGAAGTGACGCGTCCGATCATCGCGCGTAATAAAATCGCGCTGCGCCGCAGCGCGATTCTGGAGGTGCTGCCCGGCGCCAAGACGATCGCGGCCTACCAACTGGATCAGACGACGAATCAATTTCGCTCGGCATTGGCAAACTCGATCGGCTCGGATCTTGTTTTCGCCGGCTTCGATCAGCAAGGATCACTCGTCGGCTTGGCAATTGAAACCAGCGGCATGGGATATCAGGACATCATTCGTTTATTGTACGGCTACTCCCCGCAGCAGCAGGAAATTATCGGGATTCGCGTCTTGGAGAGTCGTGAGACGCCGGGTCTTGGTGATCGTATCGAAACGGACGCAAACTTTTTGCGCAACTTTGACCACCTGGATGTCGCGGTCCAATCCAATGGAGAACAGCTTGCCCACCTGATCGAGTTTGTCAAATCCGGAAACAAGACTGCCGCCTGGCAGATCGACGGGATCACCGGCGCCACGATTTCATCGCGCGCGACCGCGGCGATGCTGGGCGACAGTACAGCCTACTGGATTCCCCGCGTCTATCGACGTAAGGATGATTTTGTCCAACCGGAAGGGAGTAAGTGAAGATGGCGATCGGCTCGGAAGGCAATGGCACGATCAGCAGCGGTGATTTCAGCAACGGGATTTGGAAGCAGAATCCGGTCTTCGTCCAGGTGCTGGGCATGTGTCCGGTATTGGCGGTATCCAATACTGCGATCAATGCCTTGGCCATGGGCTCGGCGACCGCCTTTGTGTTGTTGATGTCCAGCGTGGTCGTCTCGTCGTTGCGGCGCCTGGTGCCCAATCAAGTGCGGATCGTGACCTTCATTTTGATAATCGCCACCTTCGTGACGATCGTCGACTATCTGATTCAGGCAGTTAGCTTGGAATTGCACAAGTCATTGGGGGCCTTCATTTCACTGATCGTCGTGAACTGTCTGATCCTGGGACGCGCCGAGGCGTTTGCCTCCAAACAGTCGGTTTCGCGGTCCGCTCTCGATGCGCTGGGAATGGGAATCGGCTTTACGTTGGCGCTGCTCTGTTTGGGCGGCGTCCGTGAAATTCTGGGCAACGGCAGTCTGTTTGGCATGCCGATTCTCGGTCAACAGTATCAGCCGTGGACGGTGATGATGTTGCCGCCTGGAGGTTTCTTTACCCTGGCGGCATGGTTGCTGCTGTTCAATTGGATTGGCCAGCGGCGCGCCGGCGGTCTGATCAGCGGGGAACTGAGCTGATGAACGATCAATCGGTGTGGTCCATTTTTATCAACGCTTCGCTGGTCAACAATTTTGTGCTGGCCTATTTCCTGGGCATCTGCCCCTTTCTTGGTGTATCGGCCCAGCGCGGTACCGCGTTTCGGATGGGTTTGGCCGTCACGTTCGTGATGTTGGTAAGTTCAATCGCAGCCTATGGGATTCAAAGTGCTTTGCTGATCGTGGATGCTCCCTACTTGAAACTGATTTCGTTCATCGCGGTCATCGCATCGACGGTGCAACTGGTCGAAATGTTCATCAAGAAAGTCAGTCAGCCGTTGTTTCGATCTCTGGGAATTTTCCTGCCGTTGATTACCACCAATTGCGCGATTCTGGCGGTGGCCTTGTTTCAGACCAACAAAGGCTACGGCTTGCTGCAGTCTTTTGTGTTTGCCCTGGGCGCGGGAGTGGGATTCACGTTGGCGCTGGTCCTGATGGCGGGCCTTCGCGAAAAGCTTGAGTTGGCCGAGACACCCGAGATTGTCAAAGGGACCGCCTTGACGCTCGTGCTGGCTGGACTGTTGTCAATCGGCTTCATGGGCTTTGCGGGATTGGTTAGTTGAGATGATCTTCACATTTTTCAAGGCGGCGATCGGAATCACCCTGCTTCTTGGCGGATGGCTGGTGGTACAAAGATTGGGGCGTTACGTAAGCGGTATATCAGCAGATGACGACGCGTTGACCGGGCGACTTGGCTGCCAGGCGTGTGATTGTTTCTCGTCCGAGCGGTGTGACGCCCGGGATCCGCACCAAGGCGAAAGTATCCAGACAGACAAGCGAGTTCCTACTTAAGTGATTGGGAGTGCAGAAATGCGATTGCAAGACTACGACACAAAGACGCGTTACAAAGCTAGCGTGCTGGGCAGCGAGCGGATCACTCCGGTTGAATCGAAGGAAGAAGTTCGCGATATCTTGATCGAGGTCGAAAGTCAGGATTTTAGGGTGCGGGTCGGTCAGAACATTGGTGTGTTGGCACCGGGTCGGCTGGAGATCGGTCAGGAACATCATTTCCGGCTCTACAGCGTTGCCGATTTGCCGCTGTTAACGATCCAGGGGCATCAACAGTTCAGCATTTGCGTGCGTCGCTGCAGCTACATCGACGAATTCAGCGGTGAGGAGTACCCGGGAATCGCCTCCAACTATTTGTGCGATTTACGTCCCGGCGACACATTGCCGGTCACCGGGCCCTACGGGCAAGCCTTCGAACTGCCGCAGGATCGTCACGCGACCCTGATCTTGATTTGCGCCGGAACCGGAATCGGGCCTTTTCGCGGCTTTGTCAAACATATCTACAAAGACGTGCCTGATTTCGCCGGCCGCATCTGGTTATTTCATGGCGCACAGACGGGACTTGACCTGTTTTATCGCAACGAAGAAAAGGATGACTTTGCCTTGTATTATGACCGCGAAACATTCGAGGCCTTTGACGCACTGAGCAAGCGGCCCGGTTGGAACGACACCAGCGACTGGGGCGAGGCGATGCATGCCCGCGGTCAGGAACTTTGTACGCTGTTGTCCGATCCGAACACCTACGTCTATATCGCTGGGCTGGAGAAGATTCGCGACGAGCTGGACGATGTATTAGCCGAGATTGCCGGATCAAATCAGACCTGGTTTCACTGGAAAGCCGAGCTTCAGGCCGAGAAGCGCTGGATCGAACTGCTGTATTGACAACGCACTAGCGACTGGGGGCTCGACACGCGTTAAACTCATCTCTCGACCACCAGGCTACCCGATTGATTAAGCGTTGGTGGTTGGAGCGTCGCGATCGTGGGTGATTACAGCTGAATTTTCGACATCCCACCATCGACGCCGATCACCTGACCGGTGATCCACGAAGCGCTTTCGGTCAGCAGAAACTCGGCCAACGACGCGATGTCGTCGATCTCGCCGATTCTCTTGAGCGGGTATTTCTCGTCCATCGCAGCCCGCTTCTGCTCGCTGGAAATGAACCGCTCAGCAAGTGGGGTTGCTGTCAATGCGGGGGCGATGCAGTTGACCCGAATCTTGGGGGCCAGTTCGGCTGCGAACGAACGGGTCAGGCCCTCCACGGCACCTTTGGCGGCGGCAACCGAGGAGTGCATCGTCAATCCTTGGGATACAGCAACCGTACTGAACAGGACCATCGACGAGCTGCCGGCCGCCTTCATCGCCGGCAGCGCCGCCTGCAGGCACTTGACCGCTCCGACGGCATTGAGCTGAAAGTCCTCGATCATCCCCTCTGGCTTGAGGCCTCGAATCGGTCCCAGATTGATTGAGCCGGGGCAATAGGCCAGTCCGTCGATCGAATTGGGCAGCTGATCTGCCCCGATCTCGTCCGTCAACACATCGGCGCGAAGATGCAACACCCTCGGCAGACCGGCAAGCTGATCGGAAGTCCGCGACACGACGGTGATTTCGGCGCCGCGTGCGACCAACCGCTTGACGATCCCCAAACCAATCCCATGGCTGCCGCCAACGATGACATATTTACTGGAACTCATGATCCATTCTCAAAGTTTGTGGTGTTAGGAGAGCCATTGCGAGGGCGCCTGCTCCCTGCAATGATCTGTGTAAATGTGTTAGACATCGTTAATGCGAAGCACGCTTGCAGGGCTCAACTCCGTGGCATTGGTGTTTGAACCTCATTTCCTGGCAGGCTAAATCAAACTTGGAGGTTCTCAGCCCGCGGGCGCAGACAGACATAGTTGCGAAGAAAAGCCCTCGATTCACGAGCTCGGGCTGCACGTTTAAAGCCCCTTCACTTTTTAACCCGACGTCTCCCACTGACAAGTCACGAAATCGACTTCACGATCTCGGACGCACTGATCTCGGGAAATGGCCCCGGAAACGGATCGCGGGTCAGAGGGAGCAAGATTCGCGGCAGCATCGTTGTGCGGGCCGCGTTATCGTCTGGCGATGACGATCCAAGTCAAGTTACCGCAAGACCGGTTTTGGGCAAAGCGGAGGACACGGGACCTTACGAAATGATTGTTGTAAGTTGCTACTGAAAACCATCTACGGCCAAAAGTTTTGTCAAGCAAATGACTGCGGATCTCCGCTTGTTGTCAGTTGATGTCACGTGCTGTCACCTGTAGTCAGCAACCATGGCACTTGGCATCACAGCCGGCATTTCTCCAGGCTGGCCAGTTGAGGTTCGATCCGTAAAACCGGATCAAGTTCACTCGGTTGTCAAAAATCAGGTTCCGACGCCGCACAGATCTTCTAGATCGCCGCCGGGCGTCGCATTCTCGATGATCACAAATCAGCAACCGCTGTCTTCGCGATTCATTGGATCTTCATCGGACTTTCAGTCGTTAAATTCGCCGAGCACGTTATCGCTAGTCGGGCAGGATGCCCAGAGACGAAAAGCATCGCCGGAGTCGAGGATGATCAACCTCATGCCTTTGATATCCTCAAATTCCTATGTTTGTGTCTAATCCATCGTGATGACGTGATTCCTTTTCGGTGGTATTGCTAAGAGTTAGGCCGAGCTGACAGCGGTTTGGACATTGTCAGGGTCCAGTAAGTAGTCGTTGGCGTGTTGTCCGTTCGCCCAGACGTCCATTTCTGTACTCTGGGCATCGCCGCGAATGGTCGCAAAAGCAACGTCGGCGGCATCGCGGCCGGTGCCGATGCGGACGAAGCCACCAACAGGGGCAAGTCTCGTCGCGTCGAACAAGAACCACTGTCCGCTGAGGTAGGCTTCAAAAAATCCGTGGAAGTCTGGCGGTTGCAGGTTGACGGCGTACCCGGAAACGTATCGAGCCGGAATTCCCATCGCTCGACAAAGACTGATGGCGACGTGGGCGTAGTCGCGACACACCCCGATTCGCTGCAGTAACACGTCGCACGCGGTGGTCGTCGGACCGGTGCTGCCAGGCGTGTAGGTCAGCTGATCGTAGGTCCAGTTGCAAATAGCGGTCACTCGTGAGTAACCCGGAACGAGTTCGCCAAACTCTTCGGCAGCGAAGCGAAATAACTTGTCCGATTCGCAGTACCGGCTCGGGTTCAGGTAGCTCAACACGTCCGCGGGCAGATTTTCGTAGTCGACCTCGCACAAATCGGCCGAATCGACTTCAGTAGCACGAAGTTCAACGGTGGCTTGATACTGAATCGTAAGATCACCGGGTTCCGCCGTCATTCGCAGCAATCGGTTGCCCAGCGTTCCGACAGCGCACTCGTCGACTTTGTGAAACGGTAGGATTTCGATCGACTCGTTGGTTGTCGATTGATGATCGTTCTGAGCGACGGAGACGTTGAGCAGAAAAGTAGTCGGCGAATTGACCGTGTACTTGATACGGCTGCCAACGAAGATTTGGTTCATTTTTAATACATCTTGAGGGGAGTGGTGAATGGATCTTGTCGTTGTCAGAAGCCGCCCGCTTGTGCGCTGAACAAGGCCCGAAAATCTGACAGTTTGTGGCTAAGGGACTGTTCCTAGCTGAATACGAACGGCGCCGGGGAGTAATTTCCGGAGTTCGTTGGTCTCGTCAGTTCGACCGGAACTGGAGCTCCAAATGATCGCTACATTCGACATGTCGGAGCCTCCATTTTCACTGGGAACTCGAGCTGGCAACGGGGGAAATTGCCTTGCTGCGGAGCGCATGGACATATGCTAATTTTTCGATCACAGCTGGCGGTATTCGTTCAGGCAACAAAGGCATCAGTCCCAGATCAAAATTGTATTCACTCACTTCGACGACGATTTTCAGGACGGACGATACAAGTTGGCCAGCATCCGCGGTTGCCGAAAGATCAAGTTCGCTTTGCCCTAGCTCGGTGGCCGTGGTCGCGATTGCCATGATGTCGAGGTAGACGTTAACTGTTTCAGCAAAGTCTTCCCAAGGGTGCATTGTGGCGTAGGCGCTGACGTAGTGGTTCGCCCAGTTCGAAGGGGGACCTTCGTCGTAGTGTCGTTTCATCGCTTCACTGTAATCGATCGAATCAGGATCACCGAACAGTGCCCGGTATTCGTCAGCAGCCATGCGGCATGCCCACGACCAGTCGATGTAGTGTCCGATCTCATGTCGCATGTGACCAATCAGGGTACGCTGCGGTTCGCCCAAATCAACGCGAAGCCGCTCGCGATGAACACTATCCGCTTCAGCCAAGTTGATCGTGATCAGACCGTGCTCGTGACCGGTCGTAACATTCTTTGTTTGACCACAAGCGTCGACCGAATTTTCCAAGAATTCAAAGCTCAATGGGTGCGTTTGCTGCACATCGTCGATGAACGGTGGCAGGCTGAGGTCTTCAAGTTGCGAGAGCAAACGACGCTTGGCGGATTCCATCATAGCCCAACGACGGACGCTCTCAGGTTGTTTCAGCGGAGGGATAACGCTTGTGAATTCGCAAAAACGGCAAAGTGTGTTCGGCGATTTGTTGAACGAATTGCAAACGCCATGCGACTGGTTCGTACAGGCATGCACGACAGTCCCGCACGTATCGCAAATCGATGATTGCTTGTCATCCGAAAAACTTGTAAGTGAGCCGCATGGTAAACAATGCCCCAACACCGCATCGCATGTCAGGCAGCGATGGTTGTTGAAAAAGATGCGATTGCCACAGCGACATCTGCCCGTCTTCATGACGGCTCCGCTTCCGCATCGGCAGTCGTTTCGCCCAGCGGTTTGTTGATCTGGTCAAACAGCTTTTCAAGGACAACCGGTTTCGTATGGAAAGCGTCGCAACCCGCGGCGATGGCTCGAGTTTCGTCGCCGGCCTTCTCGCCGGTTCCCGCGGCCGCTTTAGGGATGACCTGGGGAATATCCATCTGAGTTTCCTTGTTCGAGGCGTTTGTCTATCCATGATGCAAACCTTTCTCACGCAAACGCTGTACCGCGGCAATCAAGCGGCGCAAGAATTGCTGTTTGTAATACCAGGGCAATCAACGTTGACCGCTATAACGTCACTACAAAGGGGCCCAAGCTCCCGTTGGTATATTCATCTGAGTTGTCACTCACCGTCAATGTCGACATCGTCGGGTGGGTTGTCGGCCTGGTTGACATAGAGCTCCCATCCGGCGACAGTCAATGCTGCCGCAAGCAGAGTGGTGGTGGAAAATGATTTCCTGAGTAGTATCTCTTCTTTCCACCCGGATTACCGAGGTAGCGGATTTCGCCAGAAGTCACGGTGCTGCGTGGGGACTCCTGACGAATCCGCGTGCTGATAAGAAAGAATGCCACTCCAGCGAGCAGCTTCGTCACTTTCATACGCACGTGGCGGGCCACTTCTTTAAAATCGAAAAGTATATTCGTGCGATACCTGAATTCGCTGGCAGAAAGACAACGAGCGGCGAATCGCTGAATCGCCACTCGCTGGCGCCTGTACGATTGCCGACCTTGCCGGTCGTTACTCATCCACATCGACGATGATGCGACCGCCGTCTTGATCCCGCTGGACTTCGGCGCCGCCATCAGGGGTGAGGACGTCTCGGGCAGGTTAGGCAACATAGTGCGTTCCATGTTCCTGAAGACTCTCCGTGGCGGACTGCCTAACTTCGTCAAATTTGCTACGCATTTCACTTTTAGAACTTCCATATTCCAACGACGCACACGATCAGCGATTCATGGGCGATGGACTGGAATTGGCACACGATTAACGGCAAGAGTGGTCCGTACACGACGCCGCTGGTCTGCAAACATGGCGAACGTGTTCGAGTGCGTTTGTTGAACTTTTCACCCATGCAGCACCATCCGATTCACTTGCACGGGCATACGTTCTGGATTACCGGTCACGAAGGAGCTCGCATCCCCAAGAGTGCATGAGTCCCAAGAAACAACGAGCTGGTCGGCGTTGCACAGGCATCGACCTTCGAATTCATCGCCAATAACCCTGGAGATTGGATGATCCATTGCCACATGGTTCACCGCATGATGAATCACATGGTCAAGCAAGTCGGCCCCCGCATCCGCGATAATGTCTTGGTCGATCAATACCTCGCTAACCCCGACAGTCGCCCACAAGTATCGGTCACTGATCGGTCCGGCACGGTGATTGCTTCGATGGGCATCGAACTCTGGTAGGAACTCGCTGGTAGGAATCCATGTTGAAACGATCTGAAAACAGCCATGTCTCTGACACTTCAGCGACCGTTCTGGTCGTTGACGATACAAGCTCCAGCCGGATGGTCGCTAGAAAGACGCTAAACGATCTCGGTTTCTTTACCCTGATCGCAAGCGATGGCGAAGCGGCGCTTGCGAAGGTTCGCGACTTTCATCCTGACGCAATTGTCACGGACTTGGAGATGCCGGGGATGGATGGCGAGGAGTTGATCGAAATGCTTCGGAGTAGCCAAAATCCATGCATTCGTGATATCCCAATCATTGTTTCCAGCTCGAAAGTTGACGTTCGAACGCTCTCGAAACTGGTCTCTCTCCAAGTCGACGCTTTTGTACCAAAGCCGGTCGATGTGCGTTTGCTGGCAAAGAAAGCACTGCAGCTGTTCAAGATTATTTGAGACGCGATTGGCACGCAGATTGCCCCTACATCCCGGTTTGTTTCAATCTCCCCCCCAATGACAAGGATGGAAACCATGTTGGTGCTTTCACGGAAAACAGGCGAACGGATTCATATTGGCGGTGATGTCGTCATCACAGTGACAAAGATCGCTGGCGGCCGTGCCAAGATCGGCATTGAGGCTCCTCTTGAAGTTTCGATTCACCGTGGGGAACTGGCGGCTGCTGCCGCCGATCCGGATTCACCAGCAGCGCCGCGCCGACTACAGCGCGAAGCGCCTTTGCAATCGAACTATTTTGCCGCAGAGTGTTAGTGACAGCAACTGACCTCAGTACTTCTGATACAACGCGATCATTGCGGTCGTACGAACAGCGAGTGTCGAAGTAGTCTCGCGTTTCTCAACGCGCGGAATCACTCCCGACGGCTGTTTGCCGTCGGCTGCGTCCGGCCGAAACGTCCAGCACTACCCCGATGATTTCGGAATGCCGGAACGACGATCGAACTTGCCGCTATGGAGACTTGTGGGAAAGCCAGTTCTTAACGTCACGGGCGAAGAAGCAATTCAACAAGCCCGACTTGGCAGGTTTGTCACTTGAGGCGATTAAGTTCCTCGGAACCTATCACTGGACGGACAACGTGCGTCAGCTAAGAGCCATCATTCGGCGCTATGTTTTCAATCCACCAACAAGGTGCAAACCGGGTGGCAACGAGCGGAGAGAGTGTCGGCTGCTGATCGATCGCTATATCATAAGTCCGGTATAATCGCAACGATTTTGCTTGATCGTCGACTGCATGTGCGGTCCCGGCGAGCGACGCAAATTTTTTGGAACTTTGCATCGTTACAGCGACCTCTGAATCAAGCATTAAATTGGCAATCTTGCCAGAGTTGCGCTCGCTAACGAACCAGATTTGGCCGTTCTCTTCCACTTGAGCAACCGCCATTGGTCGCGCGTTGAGCGATCCGTTATTCCCGCGAGTGACTAGCATCGCCGTGCTGAAGTCGTTAAGTAAGTCAATAAGCTTTTTTTGATTATCCACGCTTCCGTTGTTTTCTGAGGAGGTTCACAGCTGTCACTGAAGGTTTGGATGGATCTTGCCAAGAATTCCATTGGCTGAAATGCTTGCTGATCCAGCTGCAAATCAGCGATGAGCGATTTGTTCGGCGTGCTTGCCTGCGTTGAACTCTTCGATCGCCCTGTGGCAAAACGCGGGCAGGTCATCCGGCTGCGGCTAGTCACCTCGACTTGTTCAAAGCCATCGGTGGCGAGGAATGCGAGTGGCGAGGAATGCGATTCGTTTTCCATGCAACCATTGATTGATCATCGAGTTCTCGTGTTGCGGAAAATGTTGCTTGAAGGAGCAACTCGGTGCAGGTTCCATGCCAGAGAGGGCAACGCGTCGCCCGTAACCGCGAATGGGCAACTCATTCTTTCATGGCCGGTCGATGATTGACCATCGCGACTTCTATCCGACCAGCGACCACTGCAATGCATCTCGATGTGCGGATTATGCTTTCGGTTTGGCGAGCATGTCGTCGATCGAGCATGTCGTCGATCAAAACACCGCCCACTGGATCAGGCTTCGGTTGCGGAGCTGATGTTGGCCGTTTTCGGAGAAACTTTCTGATCGGGTTGCCTAGATTCCCATTCAGCCAGTTGGTTGAATTTAATCTGCCAATGTCCGGTGATACTCGTTATGGCATCGCCACGGCGCATCGCCCTCTCTTGGCTGTCAAGTCTTTGACAGCAGATTGCCATATGCAGATCGCCATATTGCGACGACGTGAATGAATGTCTGAGCGACCAGGTGAATCAACGGCGCGCCTTTTGCACCGGTGTTCACGCGGACCGCAGTATGGGCCGAAGACCAGCCCATCTTGAAACGCAACACGAGGAATCACGCAATGAGTAGCGAAAAAACGATCACCCAAGAAATCAAAGAGGTGGTCACTGACAACGAACACTCAATTGGTGAAAAGGCGCCTGGATCCCCATTCGCGATCGTCGCACTCGGCTACCTGGGGATCCTTGCTGTCGCATGCCTTGGCATCGCTGCCGTTGTTTGGTGGAATTAGACACATGCATTCTTGACGGATCGTCGCGACCTACAGGCTGAAGGATCAATTTGCACTATTTTCGATTAGCAGCCAAGCACTGAGCAGGCGCACTGAGCAGGCGCACTGAGCAGGCCGTTGAATGAATCGCCGCATCTAGCTGCCTCGGAAAGCTGCGACGATCTCTTATGGTTTCAGCTTCCAACCGACGAGGACGCGCTGACCGAATGCCCAGCATGCAGCGACGTCCGGATTCTGCTTCGCGTACGACCTGACCAAGTTAAACAGATCGGCGGCGAGTGCTTGCATGTAACGATTTGCAGCGTCTTGCGCAACTTCGCTCACGCTGGTGGCGATGTGGTCTGCAGTTTCGCTAGCTTGATCTGACATATTCGGACGTTCGCGACGGTTCGAATTGACAATCTTTAAACAGGTCGCGACGAAGTTGATTGCGGGGTGACGTCTTGGGCGAGATGAGTGTCGCTTTCAACCACAGCAGATTCTCAGCGAATTCGGATTTCGTTTCGCTCATCGCGGATGCCGCTTTCCTGATCGCTAGCAGAGTGAGCCTGGCTAGTACGGCGAGAATCACAAAAACTTCACTGCTGACGACTAACAGGGCGCCGCCTACGGTGTGAGCACGCCCCATCCTCGGAGGCTTCGATGGTCGTTGGTTTCGCAGTGGCGCAATCATGTGGCGCAATCATGATGTTCAATGCCTCCTCTCGATTGTATGGCGGCGTGCGTGGGATACTTCCAGAAGCATGCTTGTGATCCCGATCATGGCCACCGAAGTTGCTTGTCGGAATAGCATCGCCGGCACCGCTCCTACGATTCCACCTCCAAGGCTACGCTTCTCCGGAACCGGCGGAGCGACCGTGGTTTGTCGATGCACGACCGCTGACCGGCCGATCCGTTTGCACGTTGCAGATCGTCGTCGGTCAATTGCCCCAGTGTTCATTGAATCGTCCTGCGGTCTCGTTCCAATGACCGCGAATCTGTTCCCGATTTGCATCTGCTCAGCTCCCTGCTGTGAGTTGAATTGTTTTATTCTGTAAAGAAACAGGGAGGCAATTGGCGTGCCAGGACTAGATCATGAATAGAATCTTCGTATGGAGCCGCAAGGATGGCCGAAACTTGATCAAGATGTGCGACGAACGAGCGGCGGAACGTTGGCACAACGATAAGAGGGAAACTATCATTCTGCCCATCGACAGGTTTGGGCGAACGGCATTTGCTTTGAAATGCGGGGCTGCTCTTCATCCACCGCCACTGAAGGATCCGATGCGCCGCCTATCCATTCTCGCACTGTTACTATTATTAGCAATTTCTTCGAATAACTTTGCAGCCGCTCAGGACAAGGTGCCATCTGCTGACGACGTGGCTGCTGAGGCGACAGCGGGCGACAGCGATGCGAACAAGGAACCAGTCAACGTCGCTGATACCGTTCAGGTCGACCCGGTCAACAGTGACGATCGGATTGAGAATCGGCTCGCTGAAATCTTGGACGCCACCGGCTGGTTCAGCGAAAGCGAAGTCCGAGTCGATCGCGGCGTTGTCTTTCTATCGGGCCTTGCCGATTCGGAAAAACATCAAACCTGGGCCGAAGCCACCGCGATGAACACTTCTGACGTTGTGGCGGTCGTGAACCGAATCAAAGTTGCTGAGCGACCGTTTTGGAACTTTGCGCCGGCGATTCAATCCTTGAAAGAACTTGGCCGAGAAGCGACCAGCTTGTTGCCGCTGATCTTGGTCGCCATTGGAATCGCGATCCTCGCGTACTATGTCGCTCGCGTTGCCGCACTGCTGACTCGTAAACTGACCAACCGCAGTATCGACAGTAGCTTGCTGCAACAAGTCGCCGGAAATGTTGTTGGAGTACTAATCTTCATCATCGGATTCTACATCGCACTGCGAGTTTCCGGACTCACGCGTCTAGCGGTCACGTTGCTCGGTGGTACGGGATTGGTCGGCCTCGCTCTCGGCTTCGCGTTTCGTGACATCGCCGAGAACTACCTGGCCAGCATCCTGATTTCTATCAATCATCCTTTCCGCGTGGGCGATCTAATCGAAGTCGGTGCTGTCGGCAGCAGCGGTGCAAAGGGCTACGTTCGCAAAGTGACCACTCGCGGAACGATCCTCAGTACGCTGGAAGGCAACCAAATCCAACTTCCTAACAGCACCGTCTACAAAGGGATGGTGACCAACTACACAGCCACGCCGCTTAGCCGACTGGATTTTGCCGTCGGCATCGGCTTCGACGATTCGATCAGCGAGGCCCAAGAACTCATCATGGCTGTGCTCGCTGATCACGAAGCCGTTGTTGACGAACCGCCGTCGATGGTGTTGGTCGAGTCGCTCGGTGCGGCCACGGTGAACTTGAGGGTGTACTATTGGTACGATCTCGACCAGCACTCAGGTTTCAAGGTCGGCAGTTCGATCATACGGTTAGTGAAACAGACGTTGACCGAAGCTGAGATTACAATGCCCGACGAAGCTCGTGAGTTGGTTTTCCCCAACGGTGTACCAGTTCAAATCATCGAATCGAGCGACAACAACGTCACGAAGCTCGGCAAGAAACCGAAGCCAATCGAAACAGCCGTGAACCCGGCTGAAGATGATCTGAAGACCGAGCAGGCCGATGTGATGAAGGCGACCGAGGGAGATCAGACGACCAAAGATGAAACAAACTTGATCGGTTAGCCACCGCGTAGGCACAAGCTGCCAACTTGTACGCATTGACGATGAAGCCGGCAAGCGGGCCGCTTGTCTTTACAGTTGCGGCTTCTCGGCGATCGACGCATGTCGAGTATTGCGGCACTTGCCACAGTGACCTCAGCATGCCCGATCAAGTGGTCCGCGATAACTGCGGATGCCCGGCCATAGTGCAGCGAAGCCGGCGTGCCCGAGCCGATGCTGCTGTGAAAGAGTTCGATCAGTGCACGACAAGGCTGCCGTTTCTTCGGCTTCTCAAGATGCTGACCGACGTCTCGCAGCTCAGCCGCGGCACATTGCTGGGCGCCGGCTATGACCAGGATTAAATTGGCACCATTGGTTGTGCCAAAGTAAAAAAACATAATTCGTCAGATGTCTCTGGCGTTTTGACAACAGCGGAGGACACGGGACTCGAACCCGCAGCCCCTTGCGGGGTACCTCAGTTCCAGTGAGGCCGCTCACCAATTCGCTTATCCTCCGGAGCCGACTTCTAAAGCGACGCTTTTGCTCCGCTGATCAGCTTGATGAATTCTTTGTTGCTTTCGAATCTCGCTAACTGTTTGGTCAGCTGCTCCATCGCGTCGCAGGGGTGCATGCTGCTGAGCGTGCGTCGCAACATCGTGACGGCTTCATAGGTCTCTTCGTCGTGCAGCAACTCCTCGCGGCGGGTCCCGCTTTGGGAAATGTCGATTGATGGCCAGACCCGGCGATCGGCCAACTTGCGGTCGAGCACCAATTCCATATTGCCGGTTCCTTTGAACTCTTGGAAAATCGCCTCATCCATTCGACTGTTGGTGTCCACCAAGGCGGTGCCGACCACGGTCAGCGAGCCGCCTTCTTGAAAAGCGCGGGCAGTGGCGAACAGTTTCTTGGGGATATCCATCGCCTTGATGTCCAAACCGCCTGTCATCGTTGCGCCGCCCCGTCCGCTGCGGCCAACCCATTTGTTGAACGCGCGGGCTAGCCGGGTAATCGAATCAAGCATCAAGAACACGTCCTGGCCCATTTCCGCCAATCGGCGAGCCCGATCGACGACCAACTGGCTGAGGCGGACGTGGCTTTCCACATCCATATCCAGACTGCTGGCAACCACTTCCCCGCCGATCACATTGCGGCGCATGTCGGTCACTTCCTCGGGGCGTTCGTCGATCAACAGCACGATCAGTTTGACTTCGGGATGATTGGTCGAGATGCCCCGGGCAATGTCTTGCAACATGATCGTTTTGCCGCTGCGCGGCGGGGCTACGATCAAGGCGCGTTGGCCTTTGCCCATCGGAGCCAATAAGTCGATGACCCGATTGGTGATCGGCCGCTGCCCGACTTCCAATCGCAACCATTCTTCCGGGTTGATTGCGGTCAGCGTGTCAAAGTTTTTGACATCCAGGTAATCCTCGGGCTTGATCCCGTCGACATCCAGGATCTCGCGAACACGCGGACCCTGTTGGCGACGCGCCTCTTGGACCATTGCTTTGATGCAAACGCCTTGGCGAAGCCCATATCGCTCGATCATGGTACCAGGGACAAACGGATCGCTTCGCTCGCGTGCGTAATTGTTGTCGGTACCGCGCAGGAATCCGTAGCCATTGGGGTGCAGCTCCAGAATCCCTTCTCCCTCTTCCAGCGGTGCGTCACTGGGGATATCGGCTGGCTCACGATCCTCTCCGCTCGGTCCACCCCCCGCGTTTTGACCGCCACCGCCGCCACCTCGGCGACGCCGACGGGTTCGCGGTTTTCCGTTGCCTCCACCATGGGAAGCTGATCCATTGGAGCTGGAAGTTCCTCGGCCCCGATTTGTCCGTTGCTTTTTCGCCATTTGTCATCCAGAACGCCGACATGCCGAAGACAGATGTCCGAGCAGATTGCCGGCAGAGATTAAAGAAACTACCGCTCCACACGATGGAAAGGAAAACTCAGCGAGCGCCGCGGTAAATGCGACTCGGAGGTCAGAATTGGAATTCGATTCAATGAATGTTGGTAGAGTGGCCCGAGGTTTCTGTCAGACTTTGTTTCGGGAGCGTTGTTCGCAATCGCTGCTGAACTTTTTCGGTACGTCGTTTCGATGCCAACATAAAGCTGTTGAAACGCAAATTGGTCTAGATCGCTTGTTCTTCATTCTCCGCCTTGCCAAATTCCCGCATTGGGTTCATGACAAGTTGCTGAAGTGAACCAATCCTTGGCGTCTAACCGGCGACGCACGTTTGCGAATTCGCCACTGGAGAAGGACGCGATCAAGACGCCCAGTGAGAGGTAGGGGTGATTCCGATACCTGCTGTTCTTCTACTGCTGCAAATATAGGTGCTAAAGCCGCCGTGTCAAGTCCGGCTATCGGCAAGCCAATCCCTCCTGTGGAGGGGTTCTCGAGATTCCGCTGGCGTCACAGTCGCTGCAATTTGTACGTTCCGCTCAAGCCGCAGGACTGCCATTGCCGAAACAGATCCAGAACAAGTCGGTTTTTTATTCCTCTCCGTTTCCGTTTTCGGAACTCCATCGATCAGGATACGCAACGATGCGCACGGTAGCCTCCGCCATACTCGCCTGCCTGGCAGTCAACTGTTTTGTCAGTTCCGCAGCCACAGCCGAAATTCCCTGGCACGACAATCTTCGCGTCGCCCATTCCCAGGCCGAAGCCGAAGGCAAACTCCTGCTGCTGCATTTCTACAGTGACAACTGCGTTTACTGCGAACGTTTGGAGGCAGGATCCTTCCAAGCCCCGCAGGTCAGCCAGGCGATCTCAGAGAATTTTGTGCCGGTCAAGATCCACGCCAATTCGGCTCCCGAGCTGGCCACGATGTTCAAAGTGACAAAATTCCCGACCGACGTGATCGTAACCACCGCAGGCAAGAAACTTTCGCATCAGGTCAGCCCTCAAGATCCAAACCAGTATGTCGCGATGCTGGTCGGAATTGCGGCGGCAACGAAACCAACCGCCGGCGCCATCGTGGCAGCCGAGCAGGCCCCGGCAGCCACACAGCAGCCACCAGTAGCTACACAGCAGCCATCAGCAGCCAGTTTTGCTACCGATTCGGTGACGCCGCCAGCTGCCGCGGCACCGCAGTCTGGACTGACGATGCCAGCGCCGATTGACGCGATCGAGGTTTCCGCCAAGACGCAATCGGCTGCCAAGTCGCAATTTGCCGGTTACCGCGACAACGATCAATCACTGGTCATGCCCGACCAGCAAGGTGAATTCGACCCACTAGGCGAATTCGACCCGCAAGGCGGACCTGACCAGCAAGTCAATCCGGTGGCCCAAGGGGTCAGCGAGAACACGGGCGATCCAGAATTGGCGATGGAGGGTTTCTGCGCCGTGACCGTGATCAGCGAAGACCGCTGGGTCGAAGGCAAGCCCGAGCACGGTGTGATACACCTTGGCAAGCTGTATCTGTTCCAAAGTGAAGAGGCAATGAACACGTTTCTTGCCGATCCAGTTCCCTACACACCTGTGCTGAACGAGATTGATGTGGTTCGATTCTTCGAAGAACGGGTGATCGTCCCTGGCAAACGAGAATGGGGCGTCAAGGATCCGACTTACCAACGGATGTTCTTTTTTGCCGACGAAGCGGCGATGAACCACTTTATCGAAGAACATCTTCGCTACACCGACGCCGCGATCGAAGTGATGGAAAAAGCGGTCAAGGACGCCAATCCCGGCAGCTGAGCCAGTCGTCAGTTGCCAGAGTGCCGTTGATTGGCGGGAAAATCAGTGGCTGCGGCGCTTGGTCGGTCGCCGGACAAGCCGCGCTGGCCGCTGGCCCCGATCGATCGCACCGAGTCGAGGCAATTTTCGCTACCATGATCTGCTGATGTGTCTCGATCGTAGGTGGTGATCATGGGGTGGGCGATAAGCCAGCGACAGCTGGAACAGTATGACGGCGACGGCTTTCTGCTGATCAAATCGCTGTTTGACAGCGATGAAATTGAATTGCTGCGTCGGGCGGCCAAGCAGGACAAGCAATTGGATGAGCACGCCTTTGGCCGCGCTGACGGCGAAGGAGGAACGGTTCGATTGTCGCTCTGGAACCATCCCGGCGACGGTATCTATGGCGCGTTTGCGCGCTGCGACCGTCTGGTTTCGATCGCCCAGAGTTTGCTTCGCGACGAGCCCTATCACTACCACTCCAAGATGATCATGAAGGATGCCCGTGTCGGCGGCGCTTGGACTTGGCATCAAGACTATGGATACTGGTACTCCAATGGCGTGCTGACGCCGAATTTGGTCAGCGCTTTCATCGCCGTTGATGCCGCGACTCGGGAGAATGGTTGCCTGCAAGTCATTCGCGGTTCCCATCACTGCGGCCGTCTTGAACACCAACTGACCGGCGAGCAAGCCGGCGCCGATCCACAGCGGGTGGAGCAAATCCTAAAGCGTTACGACCATCTGTATGTGGAAATGAATCCCGGCGACGTGCTGTTCTTTCATGCCAACCTGTTGCATCGCAGCGATCAAAACAAATCCGAAAAACCTCGCTGGTCGATGATCTGCTGTTACAACGCGCGCAGCAACGATCCTTACAAGGATTCGCACCACCCGCGTTACACTCCGCTGGCGCGATTGGACGATGGCCAGATCAAGAAAATTGGTGTCAAACGGTTCGCCGACGATGCATCCGACGTCAAATGGCTCGACCCAAAACATGATGCCAGCGCAAAATCGCTTGATCCTCCACAACAAGCCAGTGGCCCCTGAGCGCCGACCAATGAGTGACCGCGACGAACTCGGATATTTGCCCTCCCTGCCGCGCGATCGAGAGATCCCGATCGGTTGTATCGGTGCGGGATTCATCATGGCGGACTGTCATTTGGTCGCCTATCGCGACGCTGGATTGAATCCGATCGCGATCGCGGCCAGGAGAGAAGAACAGGCTCGCCAGGTTGCCCAGCGGCACGGAATTGCCTCGGTTTACGCCAGTTATCAGGAAATGTTGGACGACCAGCGGATCGTGGTCGTCGATATTGCAGTGCCGCCTGACCGTCAGGCCGAAGTGATCAAGGAAGTGGTGCGGCATCGGCAGATCCGCGGGATCCTGGCGCAAAAACCGCTTGGCTGCAGCTACCAGGAAGCTCGGATGATTGTTGATCTGTGTCACGCTGCCGGCGTCACATTGTGCGTGAACCAGAACATGCGTTACGACCAATCCGTGCGGGCCTGCAAAACGTTGTTGGAACGAGGCGAATTGGGCGAGCCCGTGCTGGCGACGATTGACATGCGGGCGATCCCGCACTGGGCAAGCTGGCAACAGCGGCAAGGCTGGGTGACCTGCCGAATCATGTCGATTCATCATCTCGATACGATGCGGTTTTGGTTTGGTACGCCGCAACGGGTGTACGCCAGTTTTCGCAGCGATCCCAGAACCCAGTTCCCGCATCGGGACGGCATCGGTTTATACATTTTGGAATACGACTCGGGCATGCGATGCCTGATCTGTGATGACGTGTGGACCGGTCCGGCGCGAGGGAGCGGCTGCAGAGATTGGGATTCGCTGGCGGGTCGAAGGGACCGAGGGGTTGGCCAAAGGAACGATCGGCTGGCCGGCATATCCCGAGCGAGTGCCCAGCACAATCGACTACTCAACGATCCAATCAGGCCATTGGAACTCACCGCGTTGGCAACAGGTCTGGTTTCCCGACGCTTTTTTGGGACCGATGGCGGAACTGCTGGTGGCGCTGGAAACCGGTGGCCAACCATCGATTAGCGGCAGCGACAACCTGCAGACCATGGCGCTGGTCGATGCTTGCTACCGATCAGCCCAAGAACACCGGGCCGTCGAACTCAGTGACTTGCTGTGACCGGCGCAGGGAACACAAAGGCCGACTCAAACGGCTTCCCACTGCAACGCCTCTTCAATCGCTTGTTCGTACTGCCGATCGGATAGTTTCAAAATATCCCGCATCTCGGCGAGGATCTGCATTTGCGGATCGGCCAGCGAGGTTTCCGCGGTCGCGGCCATGAACATGGCCTGCAGTGCTCGGACTTTTTGTGGCTCGCTCCAGCGGTGAGAAACCGTCAGCACGTAGTTGGCCGCTTCAATCCGATTCTGTTGAGCGATCGAGCAAAGTCGGCCCAGTTCCTCGCGGTCAACTTCTCGCTGCAGTATCCGAGAGGCAATCCGCTGCAGCGCGTCAATCTCAGGTTCCGTGATTTGACCATCTGCGATCACCACCAATACGGCGGAACGAACCGCTTCGTCACGGAATTGTTCTTCCAACGCGAAATGATGGACTTCTTCGTCCATCTGCAACACGCTGGGGTCCCAGGTCGATTTGCAACCATCGCAATGGACAAACAATTCAGGTCGATCGACCGGAACGATCGGGATGAAATAGAGTGTCAAAAAGGGGCGCCGCGCTCGCAACCGATACGACTCTGTCGCCGAGCAGGTTGGGCAATAGAAGTCACCACGCTCGCAAGTTCGCGTGATGTTCATCGTTCCGATCAAAATCATTGAAATGGGTCTACAGGGTTGGATCATCACCAAAGCCCCTATTGTGAACCAGGAGCCTGCGGCGTTCGAGTCCACACCCAAATGCTAGGCGCTGTCCCGCAAATGTTAAGAACCGAAAAAGGGGTCGGACCCCAATAGTGCGAAGCACCCGGAGGGCCGCTGGCGGCTATTGGGGTCCGACCCCTTTTTCGAAACCACCGGAATTGCGAGACAGTGCCCTGAGGTGTGGGGGGAACGATTATGCCGGTCGATTCGATTTTCCTGGATTCAAGCGGCTGCCGGTGCCGATAGCAAACCAGAGGTCTCGATCGATCGATAGCAGGCCCTTTCTCGTTACTGACGTGGTCAGAATATGCCGTCGCTGCCAATTTCGACCGTCCGCACAAGCACTCCTTTGTCCACCTATCGGTTGCTCGGTCAACTGAATAGCGATCAGATTGCGCTGCAGCGTCAATTTCAGCAATTGAGCACCGGGCGCCGGGTGCAAAGTTTCTCCGATGATCCGACCGCGGCGGGCCGGGCCTTGGGATTGCAACGGGGAATTCATCGCAGCAATCAGCTGTTGCGGAATGCGAATTCGACCGCCGGATTTTACGCGGCGACCGACAACGCCCTGGCGCGGGTCGATGCGTCGTTGATCGAAGCCCGCGGCGCGGCTGTCGAGGCCGCCCAAACCGTGATCGACGATGATCAACGCGCGGCGCTTGCGGCCACCGTTCGCGAGACGATCAATTCGGTGTTCGCCGCCGGAAACACGTTATTCCGCGATCACCAGATGTTAGGTGGGATCTTGAACGGAGGTGACGCCTTCGCGTTCGATGGAAACGAGATCGTTTACCGCGGTACCAACGCGGTTGGATACACGCAGCTTGGCGCCGGCCGTCTGAATGAGATCAATTTGGCCGGCAACGAGGCACTCGGCATCTACTCAGTCGTCTTGGAAGGGGAGCCACTGAACGCGGCTTTGCATCCCGACTCGCGATTGGTCGACTTGCGGCGTGGTCAGGGCGTCGAAGCCGGCGTGATTCGATTGTCGGGTGGGGGTGACTACATCAATGTCGACCTTCGGGGCGCGGCGACGATCGGTGATGTGTCCGAAGTGATTTCAGCGATCCAGCTCGAGGGCCGACAGTTATCCAGTTCGCTAACCAGTGATGGGATTCGAATCGAGTATGCGGACGGATTGCCGGGGACGCTGGCAATCCAGGATGCCGAAGGGAGTACACTGGCCAAGGATTTATCGATCAGCAATTTCGATGGCTTGCCCACCTCGCCTGTGATTGGGGATCAATTGTCTCCGCGTGTGACTCCGCTGACACGAATCGACGACCTCGATGATGGCAACGGATTGGACCTGTCGTCGGGCATTCGCATCCAACAGGGCGATCGCACCTTTGAGATTAATCTGGACAACGTCGAAACGCTTAGCGATGTGTTGATCGCGATCAATCGCAGCGGCGCGGACGTGCACGCGGAACTGGATGAAGCCGAAGGCCGTATCCGCTTGCGCGCGACACGTAGCGGAGTTGACTATTCGATCGGTGAAAATGGTGGCGAGGCGGCCCGCGCGCTGGGCATTCGATCGGCGACGGAGTTGACACGGATGAGCGAATTGGGACGGGGTCGCGGCGTCGTCTTGAACCTTGGTGAAACGGACTTGGTGATCACACGGACCGACGGCGTCGTGCTGGAATTGAATCTTGACGATGCCGAAACAATCGATGATGTGATCGACGCAATTCAGAATCACCCGCTGAACACCGGTTCCAAGCAGATCCTTGTCGACTTGAACGATGTCGGCAACGGCATCCAGCTCAAGGCGCCTCCGGACGTGGGTCCATTGATGATTCGCCAAACGGGGGTCAGCAATGCGGGGGTTCGATTGGGATTGATTCCGCTGGGTTCCAACGAAAATACCGGTCAGCAACTGGGCGCCGTCAACACGATCGTGGGCACCGATTATGCGCTTCGGGATGCGGGTGGCGCGCTCGATACGCTGTTGCGGCTCGAGGACGCGATTGTCGACGGTGATGTGGTCGAAATCGAAAGGCTGCAGGCCAAGCTGGACCTCGACCTGGACACTGCCAGTCGATCGCGAGGCAAGGTGGGCGTCTGGTCCAGAAATTTGGACCAATTGAAAGCGGCGACCGAGGATAGCCTGGTTCAACTGCAGGGCCAGTTGTCGACAGAAATCGACACCGATTTCGCCACCGTGATCAGCGACCTTACCCAGCGTCAATTGGCTCTGGAAGCATCGATGCGATTGATTGGTCAGACTGCTCAGATGACCGTTTTGAATTACCTGTAGGGATTCTGTCGATTCCAGCGTCCTGCTGGTCGATAAGCAACGATAGGTCGCGATCGGGCCACCGACCGCCTGGATTGAGCTTAGTATTCGACTTCATTTGGATTTTGGTCATGCGAATCGACACCCAACGGTTTGGTACGTTGAGCCTGAATTCGGAACAGCTGTTTCTGTTCCCGCAGGGTTTGATTGGGATGGAAACGCTCCGTCAATGGGCGCTGCTACCCGATCCGGAAAACGAGTCGGTCGCTTGGCTGCAGAGTGCCTCGCGAGGCGATCGGGCGATCGCTGTCATCAGCCCCCGCGCCTTCTTTGATGATTATCGAGTTCATATCACTCGCCGCGACCTGTCCTCGTTGCATATGCAGCCGGGCGCTGAGATTTACATTTTGACGGCGGTCAGCGGTCACGTCGGCAAGTTAACCACAAACCTTCGAAGCCCGTTTCTGCTGAATTTGAACCGACGACTTGGTTGCCAGGTGATCACCAGCAATGACTATCCGATCCAGCAGCCGCTGCCACTGGCAGCCGCTGGCAGCCAAATAGCTGTCAGTGACCTAGTCCGCCGCGCGGCCTGATCGGCCGGATAATCGAACCTCTTGCCAGCAACTGCATGCATCGGTGAACCGGCACGACCGGTATCTGCGGACTCTTAATCGTCGCACATCAATTCCGGCCGTTGATCGTCCGAAGAAAGGTATGTCCAGGAGGGAGTGCGACAGAAACTCCCCCGCTGGCTCTTTGCAACGTTTGCAATGCAACTATCGCACCTACCTTTTAAAATCACCACGAGGACAACATGCTGGTCCTTTCCCGCCACCGAGACGAAAGCATCATGATCGGCGACGACGTTGTGGTGACAATCGTTGACATCCGCGGCGACAAAGTTCGCCTGGGAATCGACGCGCCGCAGTCGATCCCCGTTCATCGCCAAGAAGTTTACGAGGCGATTCAGCGAGAAAATCGTCGCGCCACGCAAACTGGCAGCGGCGCGACCAAAGACATCCAGCCTCGTAAAGACGACTGAGCTGTCAGATTCGACGCAATCTACGCCAGAGGCGAATCAGACCATGATTCGCCTCTTGGTCGTTTCCGGGGCGACGCTGCCCCATCTGCCGCGGCCCCTGCTGTGGCCTGCAAACCGCACTGGCGGAAGCTCTACTCGACGCTGTTTTGCTCTTTCCACAGCGCGGATCGATTTGCTAACGAAGAGTCAAGCCTAATGAATTGGCTGATTTTTTCGCGAAGGAATGCGACCCATGAAAGCGTTTGGCGTAAGACTCGCCGCCGGTACGTTGACCATCTTGTTTGGTGCATATGCCGCGGCACTGGCTCAAAGAGACAAGCAAAATAGCTCCGACAAGTGGTCTGCTGATACGCCGTCACTGGGCGAACCAGCGGCTCCGATCGCTGACATGGGCGACGATTCCTGGATCAGCCAGCGCGCTCTGAGGAGCCCGCCGGACCAAGCCCGATCCGTCTGGTGCAGCATAATCAGGATCCAGCCGAATCGGCCGCGACAACGCCGCCTCGAGATTCATTTGAAATTGCAGCGGCAGCCGATGATGCCCTTGACCAGGGCGGATCAATCGAGCCCCCAGCAGCTGCGACCGACGTGGCGGTTCCGGATTGGACACTCCCGACGCAGGAAAGTCAGGCAGAATTCGGCCCCAACAACAGCCAGCTGCCCGCCAGCGAAATGGCCTTTCCTACTCAAACCAGCCCGCTTCCCGAGTTGGAAATCGCCAGCGGTCCGGCAACCGACTTTGCGGCAGCCGATTTCGCGGCACAACAAGCAAACAGCTTTGAGCCGCCGGCGGAAAACCCGGCAACCGCGGCACTGGAAAACCCGGCAACCGCGACATTGGAAAACCCGGCAACCGCGGCATTGGGAAACCCGGTGGGCATGCCTGATCCGCAAAGCCCGAGCAGCCCGGAAAATTTGCTTCGCGGCGCACCAGGCGATGCCAATTTGCTGCGCATGAATCCCGACACCGCCGAAGCGCGGGCAGTCGAATCATGGGGCAGCGAGCCCACGGATCGCCAACCGCAGTTCGAGGCCGCCCCTGAGCCCGGGAGCGCGGCATTTCAAGCCAATCCACTGGCGCCCCCCGCCGCCGCAAACCAACTGTATCAACCGCAATCGGCATCAGATCCCGGCCTGTCCGCGCCGCCGCTGATGTCGGGCTCGAATTACTCGGGGTATCCAAACGCCACCGACCCACAATCCGCCGGATTGGTCGCGATGGACCCCAGCATCACAATCGATGCTCCGGGTGACCGGCGACTCGAAGGCGCCCAAACGCCGAGTGTCGTGATTCAGAAACGAGCACCGAGCGAGGTTAAGGTCGGCCAAGTGGCGACTTTTGCGATCCATGTGCAGAACGTCGGCGCCGTCGAAGCGTTGGATGTTACCGTGCAGGACAAAATTCCGTCCGGAATGCGATTGATCGACGCCTCGCCAAAACCTGCCCAACAGGGCAACGCGCTGATGTGGCAGCTCGGTGCAATGCCGGCTGGCGACGAGCGTACGGTCACGCTGCAACTGGTCCCTGAGCAGGAAGGCGAACTCGGTTCGGTCGCCCGGGTCAGCTTCGAAGCGGCCGCGTCGGTGCGCACCATCAGTACCCGGCCAGAGCTGAAAATCGTGCAGAAAGCTCCCGAGACCGTGCTGATTGGCCAGCAACTGGAAATCGAACTGGAAGTCTCCAATCCAGGCACCGGCGAGGCGACCAACGTCGTCCTGCAAGAAGATGTCCCCGAAGGTCTAGAGCATCCCAAGGGGCGGCAACTGGACAATGGATTGGGCAACCTGGCGCCCGGCGAAGTTCGTCGCCAAGTATTGCGAATGCGAGCGGTTGCGCCGGGGATCATCCAAAATACCATTCGCTTGACCGGCGACGACGGTTTAAGCAGCGAGCATACGGTGGCGGTACAAGTCGTTGCACCCGAATTGCGAGTGGAACTGGAAGGACCATCACGGCGATTCCTCGAGCGTCAGGCGACCTATTACGTTCATCTTGGCAACGTCGGTACCGCCGATGCCACCAATGTGGAACTGTCGGTACAACTAGACCGTGGATTCACCTTTGTCAGCACGGAAAACCAGGGTCAATACGATCCGTCACGGCATTCGGTGCACTGGTCACTAGCGCAATTGTCCGCCGGCGCAACCGGCAAAGTTGCTCTGACCCTGTTGCCGGTTCAAGAAGGCGAGCAGGCGATTATGTTGGATGCCAGGGCCGACCTGGGAGTTGTCGCTAAAGGCGAACGCCAATTGTCGGTCGAAGGCTTTTCGGAACTGAGCTTTTCGATCACCAACCCGGGTGGTCCCATTGAACTGGGTAGTGAGACCAACTACGAGATCAAAGTCAACAACAGCGGATCGAAAGCGGACAGCAATGTGCGCGTGCAAGTGCTGCTGCCACCGGGACTGGAATTGATCAGCTCCGACGGCGATGCGGGAACGGATGGACGCGGCTTGATTGCCTTTCAGCCGAAATCGACTCTGTCACCGGGAAGCGAGCAGGCTTACAGAATTCGGGTTCGCGGCGTCGCGCCTGGAACTCACATCGTCAAAGCGGTGGTGGTCAGCGACTTGGCCACCACACCGGTGACCAAGGAAGAAAGCACCGTGGTGTATGCGGACCAGTAGGGTCAGCCGGCCAGCCCAAGCTCGACGGGCCCACGCTCGACGGGCCCACGCTCGACGGGCCCAAGCTCGACCGGCCCACGCTCGACGGGCCCACGCTCGACCGGCCCACGCTCGCGGCAGCCAAAGCTGCTGCTGAGCGAATCGGCGTGCAGGACGTTTGGGGCGGCGTCGCCGCGGCCAGCGTGCTAGCCTTCGTCCTCGCCTAGCTTTGCCAGTACCGAGTAGTCTTCCAGGGTCGACGTGTCGCCGACCACCTCGTGGCCCGCGGCGATGTCCCGCAGCAACCGCCGCATGATTTTTCCGCTGCGGGTCTTTGGCAGCGTCGCCGTGAACCGCAAGTCATCCGGCTGAGCCAGAGCGCCGATTTGTTTGCGGACATGCTGTCGCAGCTCGTGCCGCAACTCTTCGCTCGGCTCCTCGTCTCGAATCGTCACGAAGGCGGCAATCGCTTGTCCCTTCAACTCATGGGGACGACCGACGACGGCGGCTTCGCAGACCGCCGGATGGGAGACCAGCGCACTTTCGACTTCGATCGTGCTCAATCGATGTCCCGAGACATTGATCACATCATCAATGCGTCCCATGATCCAGTAATAGCCATCATCGTCCTGTCGCGCGTTGTCACCGGTCAGGTACATCCCCGGGACCGTTGACCAATACTGATCGACGTATCGCTGGTGGTCTCCCCAGATTCCCCGCAACATGCCTGGCCAAGGCTGGGCGATGCACAGCATGCCGCCATGGTTCGGCTGCACCGGGTTGCCCGATTCGTCGACGATCTTGGGGACGATGCCCGGAATCGGTCGAGTACAAGAACCGGGTTTCGTGGCGGTGATTCCCGGCAGCGGGCTCATCATGATGCCGCCGGTTTCCGTTTGCCACCAGGTGTCGACGATCGGACATCGCTCGTTGCCAATTTTTCGGTGGTACCACATCCAGGCTTCCGGATTGATTCCTTCGCCGACCGTGCCGAGCAAACGCAGACTGGACAGATCGTGTTTTTCGACATGCTCGTCGCCCCATTTGATGAACGCGCGAATCGCGGTCGGGGCGGTATACAGGATCGTCACTTTATATTTTTCAACCAACTCCCAGAAACGATCTTCGGCTGGATGATTCGGCGCGCCCTCGTACATCAAACAAGTGGCCCCGGCCGAAAACGGTCCATAGACGACGTAGGAATGTCCGGTGATCCAACCGCAATCGGCGGTACACCAGAAAATGTCGTCTATCGCGATGATCAAACACCCACTCAAAGGTCCGCTTGGCCCACAAGTTGTAACCGGCTGTCGTATGCAGAATGCCTTTCGGTTTTCCGGTGCTGCCTGAGGTGTACAGAATGAACAGCGGCGTTTCGCTGTCCAGTGGTACAGCGGCAAGATCTCCCGTTTGCTTGTCGACAACATCGTGCCACCAAACGTCCCGTCCGGCGGTCATCGACACACCGTCCTGACCGGTCCGTTTCAGTACCAAACACTTTTCGACCGTCGGTGACTTGGCCAGCGCTTCATCGACCGTTTGTTTTAGCGGTAAGATCTTTCCACGGCGGTACAAACCGTCAGCGGTGATCATCAATTTCGCCGCGGCGTCGTGATTGCGATCGGCAATCGATTCGGCGCTAAATCCAGCAAAGATCACCGAGTGAATAGCACCGATCCGGGCACAGGCCAACATCGCGATCGCCAACTCGGGCGTCATCGGCATGTAGATGCTGACGACATCACCGACACCGATGCCCAGTTCTTGAAGGGCCGCGGCGCACTTGGCGACTTCGGTTTTTAATTCCGCATAAGTCAGCGTGCGTTGATCACCCGGTTCGCCTTCCCAGATGATGGCAGTCCGATCGCCTCGGCCGGCCTCCAGATGGCGATCGAGACAGTTGTAGCTGGCGTTGGTTTTTCCGCCGACAAACCACTCGGCATCCGGCACGTTCCAGCGACAGACGACGTCAAACGGTTCAAACCAATGCAGATGTTCCAATGCTTCTTTGCGCCAGAACTGATCGCGATTCTCGACTGCCTGGCGATGCAATTGGTCATACTCTTCGAGCGACGAAATGACCGCTTTTTCCCTGAAGTCGGCCGGTGGCGGAAAGCTGCGGTCTTCGCTGAGGACATGGTCAATTTGGCCGGAAGCGTCGGACATCGTGGTGTACTCGAAACTGGTCAGTGGAAGGAAGCTTGAAGCCTGCGGTGGATCAGTCTACTGGATTTTCGGTTACCGTTGTATCAAAGTACCCCTCGTATGGTGCGCCCAGCGGGCAACACGGCGACTGTAAATGAAGCATCAAACCCAATCATTGAAGACCGGCGACGGACTGTCGATTTTTTGTCAATCTTGGCTCCCTGATCGGCCGACCGCGGTGGTGATCTTGGCTCATGGCTACGCGGAACATTCCGGACGGTATCAGCACGTCGTCGATGCGTTGCTGGGGCAAAACTATGCGGTCTACGCGTTGGACCATCGCGGCCATGGCCAAAGCGGCGGTCAAAAAGGCTACGTCGCCAACTTCTCGTCGCTGGTCGCTGATTTGTCGTTGTACGTTCAGCAGGTCCAAGCGGCTCATCCAGGACTGAAAACGATTTTGCTGGGGCACAGCATGGGCGCGGCAATTTCGCTGCATTATGTAATCGAGCACCCGAAGCAAATCGACTTACTGGTGTTGAGTGCCCCGTATCTGATTGACGGCGGCAATGCTTCGCCATTGCTGATCAAGATCTCCGGGATTGTCGCGGCCTTGTTCCCTCAGCTGCCCATCAAGGCGATTGATTCGGCGGCCATCTCGCGGGATCCGACGGTGGTCCAGGATTATGACAACGATCCGCTGAATAGTCGCGAGAAAGTTCGTGCCCGCGCGGGCAAGGAACTTCTCTCTGCCGGGCCGCATGTCTTTCGGCATGCGGACCAGATCGCGCTGCCAATTTTGATCATGCATGGCGACGCCGATGCCATCGCCTCGGTCGAGGGTAGTCGCAAACTGCACCAACTGCTTTCTTCGGCTGACAAATCGCTGCAAATTTATCATGGCTTGTACCACGAAATTTTGAACGAGCCGGAACGGGATCAAGTCCTCCAGGATATCCTGGGCTGGATCAAACAACGGGTCTAACGCGGTGCGGTGGCTAAAGGCAAGGCGTTGGATTTCGCGAGGCACTGACTCGCTGTGCGATCTGCCAGAGAGTCCCTAAACTGACTGCCGCGCGCATGTTTCACTTGAAAATCTGGTTGTAGGACATGAAATTTTCCAGTCGTCTAGCTCACGCCGTCAGGCAATCCGGATCGGTCACTTGTGTGGGCCTCGATCCTCGCAAGGCGCAACTGCCGGTTCCGATTCGGGACTCAGTTGTCAATGATTCTGCCGATGCGTGGGCCGCCGCTTACACCCAGTTCTGCTGCGAGATCATTGATGTGGTGGCCGACCTGGTACCGTGTGTTAAACCGCAAGCGGCGTTTTTCGAACAGCTCGGTCCAGCCGGCATGATCGCGCTTGGCGAGGTCGTTGCTTATGCGCGAAAAGCCGGGTTGTTGGTGATCGTCGACGGCAAACGGAACGACATTGGCAGCACGGCGACCGCGTATGCCGACGCCTACTTGGGAACGGAGAGTCCATGGGGCGCTGATTCACTGACCGTCAGCCCTTATCTGGGGCGTGACAGTCTGGAGCCGTTTGTCGATGTTTGCGTCGATCGCGATGCAGGGATTTTTGTGCTGGTCAAAACATCCAATCCCGGCGGCGGACTGTTACAGGATCGCGTAACCGATGGACAGACCGTTTACCGACGGGTCGCCGAGCTGGTCAGTGAACTGAACGCGGACCATTTGGACGACCAGGGCTACGGTCCGGTCGGGGCCGTGGTTGGCGCGACGTACCCGCGGCAGTTACAGGAAATGCGCAGCGCACTGCCACGCAGCTGGATCCTGGTGCCCGGTTTTGGCGCCCAAGGCGGCGGGGCGGACGACGTCAAAGCGGCTTTCGATCAAAATGGACTCGGCGCGGTGGTCAACAGTTCGCGTCAGATCATTTTTGCTTATGCCCGTGAGGAGTTTCGTCAGCGTTTCTCCCAGGCGCGGTGGCAGGATGCGGTGGCGGCGGCGACGATCGAAATGAATGGTCAACTTTCAGCCGTTGCTAGCATTTCGGATTCCTGAATCTGCCTTGCCGCCGATTGCCCGTTCTCGGTATAGCCGAGCTTTCCTAAGTAGCTAGGAACCCCGAACCAGGAACGGAATCGATGCGCCCATCACTATTCTTTTCGCTTGCCATCGCCGCGACGTTCTCCAGCAACGCTGTATTTACGTTTGCTCAAGGCATGCCGTTGCCTCCGGGAACTTCGATTCCGGTGCCGCAGACCCCCGGTGGCTCGCTAGCGCAATCACCGACGCCGCCAAGTTTGCAGAACAACAACTTGCAACGGAGTACCAACAGCGGAGCCGCATTGGGTCAGATCACCGCTGGCGGCACGTTGCCGCGAACGGCCGGTCAAGAACATCGTGTCTATGATCTGCGGCCGTACACCGGATATCTAACCAAATACGATCGCCCCGAGCAGGCGATCATCGATTGGGTGCTGCGCGAGACCGGCAGCGATGTTTGGTTCACCGAGCCCTTTGGATTCATCAACGCCAGCCGTGATTCTTTGTCGGTTTATCACACCAATGAAATGCACCAGGTCGTCGCCGGCGTCGTCGATCGATTCGTCGCCGGTGAAAAGGATCCTCAGGTATTGAATTTGCGATTGATGACGGTAGGCAACCCCAACTGGCGAAGCCGGGCCCACATGTTGATGCAACACGTGCCGGTCGATTCGGCCGGAGTTCAGGCATGGTTGTTGTCCAAAGAAAACGCGGCGATTGTGCTGAATCAGCTGCGCCAACGCACCGATGTGCGACAGGTGCAAGATTTAAACCTGGTGACCTACAACGGTCAGACCGAACAATTAAGCAGCATTCGCGGCCGCAATTATGTCCGCAATGTACGGCAGGCGCTGACCGGATGGCCGCCCTATGAACCGGAGACCGGCGAGGTCCAAGAGGGATATAACTTGTCGATCAGCCCGTTGTTGAGTACTGACGGACGCATCATCGACTGCGTGTTGAAAGCCAACATCGATCAAGTCGATAAGCTGAATCCGGTTGATCTGGAATTGCCGTTGCCCAACAATCAGATCCACAAAGCACGGATCGATGTGCCGCAAGTCGTCAGCTGGCGACTGCACGAACGATTCCGCTGGCCGGCCGACACGGTGCTGCTGCTCTCTTGCGGCGTGGTCGCCAGCCCCGAGCGACCGCAGTCGGCGGTACCACTGCTGAACATGGGCATGTTCACCGGCACGACTGCCGGCCGAGCCGATGCGTTGCTGTTCATCGAATTTCGCGGTCGAGCTTCGGAGAATCTAACTACGCCGGCGCCGGCAACGACCCCGACTCCCCAGGTTGCCTCCCAACCAGGGGCGCCAAATCGTGGTCGATACTGACTTCCAGTCGCTGATTCATCCGCAGGACTTGGCCGAAATCTCTGCCGCGTACCCAGCCAGCGCCCGCCGGGCTAGAATGCCCCGCTTTATACGACCATCCCATACGCATCTTCATTGCTCCATGGCCAGCCGTTCGTCTTGTCGTGTCGTGATCACCGGCATCGGTTTGATCAGTCCACTGGGAAACGACCCGGATTCTTTATTGCAGTCGCTGCGGCAGCGTGACAGCGGAATCCGCCCGTTGACGCGCAGTTCCCCAACGGGTACTGGGGTTTGATCACGGCGCCGAAGCGACTGAGTTCACGGGCGATATTTCGCAATATGGTCCGCTCGCGAAAGCATTGCAGCGAACGATCCGTAAAGGCACCAAAGTAATGTGCCGCGAGATTGAAATGGGAGTCGCGGTCGCCCAATTAGCATTGCACGACGCCGGGCTTGATTCGCAGGCGCGAGATCGAGATCGGACCGGTGTGATCTACGGATGCGACTACATCATGTCGCTGCCCGAAGAATTCGCGGCGGGCATTCGCAAATGCATTGGCGAAGACGGCGAATTTCACTTCGACAAATGGGGTCAGCACGGCAAACCGGAAGTCAACCCACTCTGGTTGCTGAAATACCTGCCCAATATGCCGGCCAGTCACATCGCCATCTACAATGATTTGCGCGGACCCAACAACTCGATCACTGTCCGCGAGGCTTCCGCGGCCGCGGCGCTTGCCGAGGCCTATTCCACGATTCTTCGCGGCCACGCCGATGCGCTGGTCGTCGGATCGACCGGTTCGCGAATTCATCCATTGCGAACGCTCCACGCCGCGATGCAGGAAAAATTGGCGACCGAGTGCGAAGATCCAACAACGATGTCGCGGCCGTTTGATCAAACTCGTGACGGCAGTGTGCTGGGCGAAGGGGCGGCGGCGCTGATTTGCGAATCCCTGGAGCATGCCGAAGGCCGCGGCGCCACAATCATCGGCGAGGTCGTGGGATACGCCAGCAGCGCGGTCGGACCGAGCTCCGAAAGCAATCACATCCAAATCGCCGTGGCGAACGTGTTGCGCGGCGCACTGGGTGAGGTCGACCCAAGATCCATCGGTCACATTCACGCCCACGGGTTAGGCACTCCGAAATCGGACCAGCAGGAGGCGATGGCGATCGAAGCCGTCTTTGGCGAACCCGGCATCCAGCCACCGGTGACCACGGCAAAGGGCCATATCGGTAACTTGGGGGCCGGCGGAGGAATGGTCGAGACGGTTGCCAGCTTGAAAGCGCTCGGCGGCGACTTGTTTCCGATTCGCAATCTGGCAAACCTCGACGAACATTGTCCAATCAATGCTTGTACCGAGGATGGTGTTCCGGCTGGTGAGGATTTCATCAACCTCAACGTCACACCGCAAGGACAAGCCTCCGCGGTACGCATCCGGCGATGGTAGGCTGTGCCGTCAAGGCGAATTCGCGTTACCGAGCAAACCTTTTCGGCCTACCTTCAAAACAATCGAGACAATGCTTGGTCAAACTGGCCGTTGGTCAGTACCGTTTCGATCCCTGCTTTTCGGGCGGCGCTCAGCTTGTCGGCTTGGACGTGTGGCCCATAGGCGATCAGCCTCGCCTGCGGGCAACGCGCCTTGCATTGCTGAGTGATCTCGGGCAGCAAGCCGCTGCGAGTCGACAAATCGATGATCACAAAACCGATCTTATCGAGTTCTCCGCCGGGTAGCGAACCGCCCATTTGAAACTGTTTGCCCGCCCGCTCGGCCGCTGACTTGACGCGCGACGAGAACATTAAGTCGCCCGAGAGCATCAACACACGATCGGCTGAATCACCGCCGCCGCTCATCGGCGTTTCTCGATCTCGTGCTTCATGAACTTCAACCCATCGCTCGCTAATTCGATTTCGTCGGTGAACATGCGGCGCCAAATCTTTGTGGCCGCAGCCAGCTCGGGCAAGGCATGCCCAAAGGCTTCGATCACCAGCCAACCGTCGTATTTGCAGTCGGCGATGGCATCAAAGTTGGCTTGCCAATTGACGCCGCCTTTGCCCGGCGTGCTGCGGTCGTTTTCGCTGATGTGAATCTGCAGCAGCTTGTCGCCTCCCGCTTTGATTGCTTGGCTGACCGACTTTTCTTCGATGTTGGCGTGAAAAGTGTCGTACAACATGCCGCAAGCGGGATGATCGACTTGGCGAACAAATCGAGCCAAATCGGCTTGCGTATTCAAGAAATAACATTCAAACCGATTCAACGCCTCGACGGCCAATTTTACGCCCACCTGGCCGGCATGTTCGGCGACTTGTCGCATGCTGTCGACACCCCACTTCCATTCCTCGTCGGTCGGTCCTGCACCACTGAAGTAGCCAATCGCCGAATGATAGGGTCCGACCAATGTTTCGGCGCCCAACGCCGCGCAGCAGTCCAGTGTCTTCTGGTTGGCGGCAACGCCGGCGGCCCGAACGGCTGGGTCGGGCGAGATTGGGTTGTCCTCTTCATTACGGACACAGACAGCGGTCCGGGCTAATCCGATCGAGTCAAGTTGCTTACCGATGGCGGCATAGTCCGAATCGAGGTTGAACATCGGCAACTCAACGCCATCGTATCCAAGTTCCTTCAGTCGCTGACATACCGGAATCATCGCTTCACTGAACTCGCCAGACCAAAGCAACAAATTCATGCCATATTTCATGAGCGTTATCCAATCAAAGAGGGATCAAGTGATGGTTAGCAGGCCAGTGAGAAAGGGTTGGATCCGTCAGGCGGCGTTAACATTTCCAGCCGCCGAGATTCTACCAACTTCTCGGCACTCGGCAGCCAGTGACCCACCGAATCGGGCAGCGGATCCAGTCTGACTCGCTTCATCACCTGGTTCAATCGGTACAACAGTTTGTCGTGGTCGGTGTAGTCGTACAAAAACCTAAGATCCCAAAATCTTTCAATCACGCCGGCCAGCTGTGCGGTCGGTTTGCCTGTGATTTGATTGACGCAGCGTTGAATCGTTTCCGCCCCCTCGTTGGCGATGGCGCCGTAGTAGCGATCGGCAGTCGTGCGATCGTCGCGAATCCAGGACGCATCCAATAGCATTTCGGTTAAAATGTGTCCGACAAAGGAGGGCCGAAATCCGGCGTCGTCAGGCAAAAGTTCGCGGAGCTGGACCGCCAGTTGCAGGTTGGTTTGAGCGAATGCCGCGGTGCCGTGGAACCAACGATCGTCTTCGACGTGCCGTACGATACCACGGGCGACAAGACGCAACTGTTGATCATCGCTTTCGATAAACGGACGAGCCAGTTTGGCCCGCGCGCGAATCTTTCGATCGACCACGCTGAGCCAATCCGGGATGCCGGTCGAAATCGCCAAAAGCGGTTGGTCCAGGTAGGGCAGCGCGTGGCACAGAAAATTCATTTCACAAAACCTGAGCCACAAATCCACCGATCAAGCGGTTGAGAAAACAGATCAGCTGCTGGCATCCATCGGAACCCCGGCTGGGCGCGGACAAGCCTCCTGGACGATTAGAAATCGTAGCGTAAGCCAACGGACACTGCAAAGCAGTGCCGCGTTGTCGACAACAGGTCGCGCAAGCTCCTGATCCCCTGCCCACGCGGAGCGGGAGAGAGCACGACGACACCATTCGGCGTGGCGAAAACCGTGATTAAGCGGCCAGCAATGCTCGATTCTGCGCGCCGTAGATAATCCAATTGGTGACCTCGGCCAAGTCGGGCCGCTTGCCGCCACGTATGATTCGCTTGCCCTCGTTGCTGCGCGATCGGATCGATGATGCCAAACAGCTCTCCCGGATCGCAGGACGCCAACTCCTCGGGCGTCGTGATCTCGGCCGCCACCAGCAACTGTGCGTCGTGACCTCGCAACATCGGTACCCGGCATACCAAGGTCGCTTGCTGCTGCCACTGGGCAACAGTGTCGGCGTCGATTTGGCGGTGATCCAGATCTGCGGCTAACGATGCCGGATCCGCATTCAACAGATCATCGACCGTGTAGATCTCCACAGCATTCAAACGCTCCGCCAATCGATCACCAATTGACGGCGCGTCGGCGACCGGGCTATTCCGTTGCAGGTAGAACCGTAGCTCGCGTTCCAATTCTCGCTCTTCGCGGTCTATCCGCTCGGATCGTTTTTTCGAAGCGTATCGGCCCGATTCATACTGGGTCGACGGTTGTGAGCGAGATTCAAGTTCGTATCTCAGCAGCTCTGGCGATCCTGATCTGCTTTGAAACGATGAGCGTCGCGCGCTCCGCAACGGGTTGCTAGCCGAGCCAGTGCCGCTGCGTTTGCCGCTTCGGCTGGATTTGCTGCCGCTCGATCGACCGCTCTGGACCGACGGTGAATTCTCGAAGCGCTGCGAACTGCGAGTTGACCTGGATCGCCCGCGGGAATTTGAATCGAAGCTGTCACCGCCGATGCGGCTGCGACGTTTGGCCCTGCGCAACACTCGTCGTCGATCAGTGCTACTTGATTGGCGGCCTCGATCAACGTTGGACTGTTCGACCTCATACCTGGCGCTGTCGAAAGCGTAATGGCCATCATCGCTCGCCACTGGCAGCTGATTGTGATCCGCGTTGCGGTCGCCCGTTTTAACGCCGGCAGTCCGCTTGCGATCGACGGAAAAGTAGGGATAGCGATGTTGACCGGAGCTATTGGCGGCCGCGATCCAGCTGGTGATCCGCGATAATTCCTCTCTGCTGCCGCTAAGCAAAATCTGCTGTCCGCGATCGGTCGCCAGAAACGATTCGACCTGCTGCAACAGATCAACGGGATGAATCGCTGCCAACTGAGCCGGCGTGGTGATTCCGCATCCAACCAGCACGCGCACGTCAAATCCACGTAACTGAGGAACACGGCAGACAAGCCGACATTCCGCTTGCCAATGTCGAATCGTTGCGGCATCGACGCCGGCTAACCCCAAGGCATCCGCGAGCCGATTGGAATCTTGCTGCATCAAGTGAGTGATGTGGGTTACCTGTAAACCGCGCAGGCGCCGCGGCGACGGCGTCGATCGAAGGTGCCTGATCGATTGGACTATCGACGGTCAGGAAAAAGGGACAGGTAGGCTCGGCAATTGTCTGTGCCGGCTGGTACTTGCAACCACAGTGTTGGCCATTGGTCGCATTCGAGCTGTCAACGTGGTTGCCACAGGCTGGCTGTTCCGGCGCGGTGGTCGTGAACGCGTTGGCGAAGAAGTAGCCGTCCCGCGGTTGATTGTCATCGCGCGACCAATCCGTCCGCTGCGATGAATCGAGGACTTGGGTATCACGATTGACATCGTTGATGTATCCGTACGTTTCTCGCCAAGCCACGTCAAAATCTCGATTGATGTCCACGGCGGGTGCTGGCGCGTTTCGCGGGGCGCGGTATCGGATCGGGCCATCCGTCAAATCTTCAACCCACATTTCTTGCTTCAACACTTCGTCGGCGCCGCGATGCCCATAGGTATGCGGGTGGGGACCGACATAGTGTTCGGCGCTATAATGAGGTTTCCAAAGCGGGCGATGCGCATGCACAACCGGACTGGCGTGCAGCTGATAGCAACGGGCACCGACCCGGGACAGCTGAGCCGACAACGTTGGGTTGCTGGTCAGCAAAATCACCTGGCGACCGACATGGCAATAGTCGCGCAGCGCCGACGCCAGCGGGTGATTGCTGCGGGTTAGATTGCCAATGTCGTGATCGCCCAGCGCAGCATTTGGGAAGCCCAGCGCAGCATTTGGGAAGCCCAGCGCAGCATTTGGGAAGCCCAGCGCAGCATTTGGGAAGCCCAGCGCAGCATTTGGGAAGCCCAGGCCGGCGGCAGAGTCAAACAGCTGGCCGTCCGTTTCCAGCACCAGCGGAACAGGTCGTCCTGTCCGCGCCAGCAAATCCCCAGCCGCCATGCGGACAGCGAACACCGCCAGTGCACGATCAGCGGCCGGGCAATCATGTTCATCGCGGCCGTCGATGGTCACGCCGGTGTGTTGACTGGCGCCGCGATGGTACGAGCGGCGGTCGCGGCCAAACATTCGATAGGGCCAGGCAACTTGGCGGAGGCGTCCCCCCGAAAGACGAATCAACCAACTGCTGGCGGCCTCGGCCAAGGTGCAGCGGCTGGCTTCGGGTCGCTGAGCCAATCGCAGCTGCTCCAGGATTTCAACGCGTCGCCGTCGCAGCAATTCGATTTGATACTGAGGTGCCGGGCCACTCCGCTGACTCTCTGACGCGGCAAACCCAGTTCGCTTGATCGCATCGTAGGAATAATCGTCATACCAGTGACGATTGATGATCGGTAACGATCTGATCGCTCGGCGAATTTCAGTCACTTCACGCAAACAGGCATCCAATTCCGCGCTGACACGGTTCAATTTTCTTGCGCTTTCACGTTGATCTTGACGCAGCACATCGAGGCGTTGGCGAAGATGTCGGTCAGCGATCGAAGCGGAGTACTGGTACGCGGTCGCCGCGAAATGATTTCCGCTGTGCGCATGATGGTCCAATTCGCGTTCAATCTCGGCAAGCCAGCGGCGTAGTTCACTTTGCTGAGCCCGCAACTGTCGAGCTCGATCGTGCAGTTGATTCAAGCGAGCGTTCCACCGTGGCTGATCTCGCTGATACGTTTCTGGGTGTTGATGCAAGGCGGGATGGTCGAAACCGCCCAAGCGGGCTAACTCTGCTTCGACTTCGGCCAATTGCTGGCGTAGTCGGCGGTTGCGATCGTAATCACGGCCATCGATTCCAGCCGTGAATTTACTCCTGTGCGAGTAACCCGCTTGTACCTGGTAGGGCGACTGGTTCTGTGGCGAATCGAGTCCGCTGCGAACACATGCCGAAACAACCCGCGCCACGCTGGTGATCGCTGTATCGGTAATCACACCGTCAACAATCGATTCAGGCAGCTGCAGTGATTGAATCGCGCGGCTGGAATCGGAACTTCCGGGTAGCCCGCCGAACCATGACTGCCCGGCTGCGTCAAGCTGACGGTACGTGTCGCCACGCGATTCAAACTCGACCGTCCGCCGCCCATCAGCGGTACCATCCTGTTCACGACGGCAATGAACCAAACCATTGCGGTCGGCCCAAACGACTCGACCCGAAGAAGCGCTAAGCATTCCTAGCGGATAGTTCCGTTGGACCAGCGAGTCGCGAATGAAGCGCGCGATTGCCGTCTTTCCGGAACCTTGTGGCCCTGTGATGACGTTCAACTGTTCGGCCAGTGGCCCCAGTTCGATATGGTGCAGCGGTCCGTGGGCGTCAATCTCGATTCGATCCAACAACATGATCTGGCTCCTCCTTGGCCACGCGGGCGATCACCGCCCATCAAGTCCTTTTGATTCGCGAATCCCTTGCCTGCCGAACTCATCCTGCCGGGCAAGCTGATTCGCGCCGATTTGCGGGATGATGCGGCACTGTAGCGAAAACAGGTGTTTCACGGAAAGAGAGAAATCGAGGCCGGTTTCAACTCGCGGGTTTCAGCCACTGGGACCCCCAGGATGGTCGACTTGCCGTCAATCCACAGCTGACTCTTAGGATCGCGGTGCGATTGCTATTGGCCGTCCGGGCAACGGTGTGTTACAGGAAAAGAACAGGCAAAGTGCCTTCACTTCATTGTTTTGGGAACCGCTATGTCCAGCGAACTGTTTACGCCTCCCGTGAAGCAAAATGCCCCCCTTAAAACCGCGGCTGCGGTCGTCATTGCCTGCGCTCTGTTATCGTCGGGCTGTCATGACGGACCGCTGTACGCACTGAAAGTTGTCAATCCGTTCTTCTCGCTCGGCGAATGGAAAAAGGACGAACAGATCGGCGTGACCGATCACCAGCGGCGAAAGCAGTTGGCTATCTTGGCCGATACGATTGGCTCGATGCCGCCGAACAAGCAACAATTCTGGTCGGAACAACTTAAAAACTTGATCGAGCACGATAAGAGTCCCGAGATGCGCCGTCTGGCGGTGAGAGCCGCCGGGAATGTAAACAACGATCTGGCTTATTCGCTGATTGAAAAAGGACTTGATGACGATAGCGTCAAAGTCCGGATGGAGGCTTGCCAATCGCTGGGCCGACGCAGCGGTGAAGATCCGATCCGAGCGTTGGCGTCGGTAGCTGGAACGGAAACCAGCGAGGATGTACGTCACGCGGCGCTGACGGCGCTGGCCAACCACAACAGCCCGATTGCTGTCAAAGCCTTGCGGATCGCGCTAGCGGATCGCAACCCCGCGACCCAAAACCTGGCTATTGAATCGCTTAAAGACGTCACCGGCAAAAATTACGGTGAGGATCCACAGGCCTGGATCGCTGCACTTGATGGCACGCCGACACCCGAAGTCGAAACCAGGATCGCCGAACAAGTTCGCGAGCTGTTTTGACATCCCACTGCTTTCCTTCTCCTGAGTCCTGCGGATCATCAAGCATGAACTCTGCTCGTTACCGGCGCATCGAGTTGCCGCTTGTTGCCTGCTTGCTCGTTGCCCTTGCGCAGCCGGGTTTGGGTTCCGACTTGCGGATCTGGGTCGACGTCAACGGTCAGTTCTCGGTTGAGGCAAGAATCGAATCGGTCGACGACGAAACAGTCGTGCTGAGGCGAAAAGATGGTCATGAAGTGACCGTTTCAATTGAGCGGCTTAGCGAAGCGGACAAGGAATATCTAGAGGACTATCGCCGCCGCGCTGCCGCGGCAGGCAACCCGTTGCGACTGCAAGCGGCGAGTGAATCGGAATTCAGCCCGCTGCCCGTGTTGGACCTGCCGCAGGCCGATCGAGAATTGGCGGATGTTCGGTCACTGCAGCGATTGCCCGCTGCGAGTGTTCCGATCGCCGAGTCGCTGCCGGATCCGTTGCCGGCGGATCCCCCGCCGGCGACGGTGACCGTGGGCGAAGCGCAGATCCGAATCTACGACGTCGATGTCTACGATGACTGTTCACGACCGATTCCAGTCAGCATGATCTCCGCATCAGGAACACGATCTACGTCGATCGCAATGTCAATCAGCCGTGGTCTTGGCTCGCGCGGACCGTCAGCAAAAAATCAATTGGTCCGTTTCGATATCGAGCAGCAGCGAGCTTACGTTTCGCTGAATCATCATGAGACGATTCGCTTGTGGGATCATTACGACGATAGCGACCGTTCGCTGGTGTTGACGGGTTTCGATTCGCGAGGCCATGGTGGAAGAATCGCGATCGCAAGCGGTTGGGGACCATCGGGAATCAAGCTAAGCTACTTGCGGGCAATTAGCGATCAAGTTCTGGATACTCGCGTTCGAGCACCGGAACTGCGATGGGCCCGCTGGATTGATGACGAGCATTTTGTGGCGATCATCGACGAGACGCTGGGACTTTGGAACATCGTTTCGGGTCAACAACTGTATCAGATCGGCGACATCGACCATCGCGCCGTACCCGCGCTTTCGGGTGGACGTCACTACTTAGCGATTCCTGTCAAACAAGCGGTCGTGTTGTATGAGACGGCAACTGCAAAACCGCTCGGCCGCATTCCTGTGGATAAGCAGATTCCCGGGGTGAGTTTTTCGCCACACAGTGATCGCCTGGCGATCGCAACTTCGCGTCAGGTTCAATGCTGGGATTTGACCACCGCGGCGGTTACCGCGGCGGTAAAGAGCCGCACGATTTTAGGGTCCAAAAGCCCGATTTGGGTCGATTCCGATCTGATCTTATCAAGTTCGGGAGTGCTTCTGAGTCTGTTCCGTGGCGTACCGATTTGGCGTTACGACATTGCTACCGCCGAGGTTGGATCGGTCGGAACGCGAGTCGCTATCTTTCGTAAAAAATCGGCGTCCGAACTCGACTGCCTGACGATCCCACATCCAGCGGCACGCGAAGCGATCGAATGGCTCGATTCCAGATTGCCGGAAACGGATCCGGCGACCTGGCACATGCTCGGTCACAGTCAGTGGGGCGACGGCAGCTGGGTCGATCGAAATGCTCGGATCAGCGCCGCCGAGAGCCCGCGGCGTTAGGCGCAGGACCGTCGGCGAGTTCTGTTTCTATGGACATTCGCCGCGATCCCGCTCCCTTTGCGGCGGCCAGAGCTGGCCAGGAGTGCTGCTTGCCCTTGAACTTTGCTAAGCTGGAACGTGTGTGGGCCAGACTTGCGGCGGCAGTGGAGTCGATCGGATGAACGACCTTAAGCGACGAGACTTTCTGACCGTTACCGCTAGCAGCTTGGGTCTAGGTGGGCTGTTTTCATCGTTGGCTCCGCTTTCCGCCCACGATGTTCAGTTGGACGGTGGGATCGCAAGCTTCGCCGATGACATTGAGCCGTTGGTTCAATTTCTTGAAAATACGCCTCGCGAAGTGATTATCGAACAAACCGCGCGGCGGGTTCAGGCAGGACTTAGCTATCGGGAATTGCTGGCTGCATTGTTGCTCTCAGGTATCCGCAACGTGCAACCAAGACCTTCGGTCGGTTTCAAATTTCATGCTGTCTTGGTGGTTAATTCAGCGCATCTGGCAAGCATCAGTGGTCCAGCCCAGGACCGTTGGCTGCCGATCTTTTGGGCGATCGATAATTTCAAGAGTTCTCAGGCTCGGGATGTCAAAGAAGGTGACTGGACGCTTGCGGCGGTCGATGAATCAAGAGTTCCGGCACCCGATCAAGCGATTGGGCAATTGCGTCACGCGCTCGACGTTTGGGACGAAGCGGAGGCCGATGTCGCGATCACGTCCGCGGTCCGTCATTTCGGGCTGAATCGTGTTTTTGATGAACTCGCCGCCTACGCGGCGCGTGATTTTCGCAGCATCGGTCACAAAGTGATTTACTTATCGAACGCTGCGCGAACCCTGCAAACGATTGGACCGGAATACGCGCAACCGGTGATGCGCAGCGTCGTTTACGCGATGTTGAATCATCAGGGCCAGCCCAACCCTGCCACCAGTGACTTGGAGGCAGACCGGCCAGGTCGATTCAATCGAGAACTACAGAGCCGGCTTCCCCAGCAGTGGCGCAGCGGCCTGGTGGATGACCAGGCAACGATTGATTTGATTCAAACGCTGCACGATTGTTCGCCGACCGAGGCGAGCCAAAAGGTGGTGGCGATGATCAACGCCGGCATTGGATTGCAGTCAATCTGGGACGCTCTATTCGCCGCGGCCGGCGAATTGTTGATGCGGCAAAGAGGAATCGTCGCCTTGCACTCGGTCACCACCACCAACGCGATCCATCACGCGTTTCGGGTTTGTGGCGACGACGCCACGCGACAGTATTTGTTGCTGCAAAATGCCTCATTTTTGCCGATGTTTCGCGAGTCAGCTCGAGCGGGAGGATCATTGGCCGATCGGCACATCGATCAACTGACCGCCAAGGACTCTGGAAAAGCCGTTCCGATTGCCACCATCTTTGAAACGATGGGAACCGATCGCACGCAGGCAGCGCAGCAGATGTTCGATTACTTGTCCTCCGGCGGCGACCCGCAGTCGGTGGTCGATCATGCACGGCGACTGGTGTTCCTGAAGGGTCACGATTCCCACGATTACAAGTTCAGTTCCGCGGCGCTGGAAGATTATCGAGTGCTCTCGCCGCCATGGCGGAATCGTTTCTTGGCGGCATCGAGCTATCAGCTGCGAAGCCAGGGCGAACCGACGCGAGCCCTGGTCAATCGAATCCGCCAGGCGATCGGATAGCCGGCGAACGCGGAACTGGGCGACAGCGGAACTGGGCGAACGCGGAACTGGGCGAACGCGGAAATTGGGGCCAGGCATCAATCGTCAACTGGCCCGAGGACGTTTCGCGAGCGGGAGGGGGGCCTGATTTCCTCCCTGTGCCTCCAGCGGATGGCCTTGCATCAGCACCGGCTTAAGCCGCTTCGCCCTCGGAGATTTCGCCGTTTTCGCTAACGTCTTCGAAGCGGATCGAGACTTGTTTGCTGACCCCCGATTCCTGCATCGTCACGCCATACAGCGTGGTTGCCGCGGTCATCGTTTTCTTGCTGTGGGTCACGATCACGAACTTGGATTGATCCAGAAACTCGTTCAGCACCATGACGAAGCGTCCGATATTCGCTTCGTCAAACGGCGCGTCGACTTCGTCCAACACGCAAAAAGGACTTGGCCGATATTTGAAGATCGACATCAACAGCGCGACGGCGGTCAGCGCTTTTTCGCCCCCCGACAGCAATGAATTGTTGAAACTCGGTTTACCGGGTGGCGTGGCGATGATCTCGACGCCCGCTTCCAGCGGATCTTCACTCTCTTCCAAAATCAAATCAGCATGACCCCCGCCGAAGGATTTGCGGTACAGCTGTTGAAAGTTTACGCGAATCGCTTCCAGGGTATCCAGAAACAGACGTCGGCTGTCGGCGTTGATTCGGCCGATGATCCGTTGCAATGAATCTTTCGCGGCAGTCAAGTCTTGATACTGGCCATGCAATTGATCGTAACGTTCTTGCAGGCCTGACAATTCTTCCAACGCTTCCATGTTGACGTTGCTGGTGCGCTGTAACTGGCCACGTAATTCATTGATCTCTTGCTCGACCGCCGCGCGGTCTTCGATCTCGACGAAATCTTCCGGCGGATCACCGGCGCGGAGATCGATTTCATAGTCTTCCAGCAGTCGCTGCGCCAATGTCTCGCGGCGCAGCTTCACATTGTCACAGCGGGCTGTGATTGAATGCACCGCTTCGCTGGCGGCGGCCGCCTGCCCGATCGCCAACTCGCTGGCTTTCAGGATGTCGCGGTTCTCGCGGCGGATATCTTCAGCCGACTGTGTCAGGTGTCTCAAGCGAGCACTCGTTTGATCAGCATCCCATTGCAGCGTTGCCAGTTGATTGCTGGCGTCCAACACGCGCGCTGTCAGGTCTGCGATGCGGTTGCGTCCTTGCTTGACTTGGGCTCGAACTTCATCCACGGCCGCTTCGCGCTGACTTTGATCTCGCTGCTGTTGCTGCATCGTTGCCGATAGCGCCTCGAATTTCTGTTCGGCCCGTGCCATGTCAACCGAAATCGTCATCAAGCCGCTGGTGGCGGTTTGCAGTGCCGCTTGCGTTTCCGACAACATTTCATCGGCTTCGGCCGCCTGCAGTTCCAAACGTTCGACCTGTTGACGGCCGGCAAAGATCTGATTGGCCAGCTCCGTGGTTTGTGCCGAGGCGGAGTCACGCGTTGATGTCGCTGAGACGATTTCGGCATCCACTTCTTCACAGACCAGTTGTTGCGACTGCAAACGCTGATCCGCATATCGAAGCTCGGCATCGGCTGCCGCTCGTTGTGTGATCAGGCCGCGATGTTTTTGCTCCAAACGTCCCAGCGCGGCTGCCTCTTCATCGACTCGTCCGTGCAATCGTTCGGTTTCGCCGGCGGCTTCAGTCAATTGAAACTTGTAATGCTGGCTCAGCTGCTCGGCCGCCGCCAACTCGCTGCGTCGGCTGACCAGACCGGTGGTTACCGCGGCTGGTCCAATGACCGTCGAACCGTCATTCTCCAACAACTCACCGGACGAAGTAACAAACCGCAATCCGGCGCCGCTGAGCTTACGCAGTCCGAGCGCGGTTTCCAGTGTGTCGACCAGCCAGGTATTGCTCAGCAAATGACGCTTCAGGGGTTCGAACAGCGGATCACATTGGATCATTCGATCGGCGCGGCCGATCACTCCCTTGAGTCCGTCCAAGCGGATCCGGTCGCCCGGTCTTCGATTCGGCAATTCATCCAATCGCAGCAATCCAACGCGACTTTCCAGTTTCAGGGCGCCGTCGATAATTGCCGCCTGCAGATCACCGCCGCTGACGATCACATATTGGCTGCGGTCGCCCAGCGCGGCATCGATCAGAGGCGCGGCTTTGACGTCGACTTCAAAACATTCGGCGACGATGCCGTGAATCTTTTCGGCCAGCGGGGAGGATGCGTCCTGCAACTGCGCTAAGATCGTGCGCACGCCGCCGGAAATTCCTTCTTGACGGCGTTGCAGTTCCGACAGCATGTTGACTCGTTCGGTCACACCCTGCAGTCGGACCTTAAGTGCCGACAGCTCTTCGCGACGCCGTTCCAAAGTGCGGCGACTCTCTTGCAGCTTGGCGTCGGCCAATTCGATTTGCTTCAGAATGTCGTTGATGCTCGAATCGAGCCTGATCAGTGATGCTCTGGCCGCTTCCGACTCCGTGGCTGCCGCATCCCGCTGCTGCGTGGCGGTGCTGAGCCGTTTTGCCAGCCCGGCCAACGTCCGAGCCACTTCGGCCAGGCGTTGTTCGGCTCTTTGACGGTTGGACTCCAATTCGGCAATCCGGCGAACAGCAGCCAAATGTTGTTGCTGAACCTGGTCGCGCGCCGGCGAACCTGTTCCGTTTCCTGTTGGATCCTGTTTCGTTCCGCTTCGGCTGCGGCGTTGTGCTGTCGGACTTGGCCGAGATCTTGTTCGTACTGCCGCAATCGTTCGGTTGCGTCTTGCAATTCCGCGGCGCCACTACCCGCTTGCGATTGCAGCAGTCGAACGCGACGCAGCGACCTGGCGACACTGGACCGAGTGTCGGTGATCGCCGCTTCGTCGGCCGTTCGGCGTCCGGCTTGTTCGGCGATTTTTTGTAGCCAATCGCTCAATTGCTGCTCGACGGCGCGCGTTTCGTCGGCGATCGACTGCAACTGCAAATCAGTCGTCCGCCGCTGCTGAGTCATTTCCTCGCGACGACCTTCGAGCTGCTGTTGCTTGCCCAGAGCGACGGTCAGTTCGGCTTGGGATGTTTCCAACTCCGCCGACAGCGACGTCCAATCATTCCAGCCAAGCTGTGTCCGCAAGTCCTTCAGTCGCTCACTGGCTGCGCGATACCGTTCTGCCTTGCTGGCTTGGCTGCGGATGCTGCGCAATCGCGAACCAACCTCGTCAACGATGTCGCCTAGTCGAGTCAGGTTTCCCTGCACCCGGGCGAGCCGTCGTTCGGCTTCGATCTTCTTGGCTTTGAATCGACTGATGCCTGCCGCCTCTTCAAAGATCGCGCGGCGATCCTTGGCGTTGGCTTGCAGCATTCTGTCGACCTTGCCCTGTTCGATCAGGCTGTAAGCGTCGATTCCGATGCCGGTCCCGCGAATCAGATCCTTGACGTCTTTCAATCGAACCGGCTGTTTGTTGATCAAATACTCACCCTCGCCACTGCGGTAGACGCGGCGAGTGACGTGAACCTCCGGCGCGTCGAATGGTAGCGATCCATCGGCGTTGTCGAAGACAATCGTGACTTCGGCCGATCCGGCCGGTTTGCGGGTTTGAGACCCCTTGAAAATGACGTCGGACATTTCCTTGCCACGCAGCCCTTTGGGGCTCTGGGAACCGAGCGCCCATTTCATGGCATCGACAATGTTCGACTTGCCCGACCCGTTGGGGCCCGACGATCACGGTGATCCCGTCTGGGAATTCGAATCGCGTCCGATCAGCGAAACTTTTGAAACCGGCCAGTTCGAGTGCTTTGAGCATGCGAAGGTGAGTCGTTCGGTCTCAAAAAATGCGTGAAAAACAGGGTTTAGAGGAGAATACAGAGTAGATGAAACAGGGTGCCGGGGATAGTTGTATTTTCAGGTTACGTCGCTGGCAGAGGGGGTGTGAAGCCTGGGAGCGAGCCGGAACCGGGCGTAGGATGGCCCGTTCTAAGCCCAACTTCCTTGCTGCTGCGGGAACCGATCGAAATGAGCAGACTTTTTGCCGGAACCCAGTTTGACATTCCCCCAACTTGCGATCGTTGCGGCAAACTGGAGCAAGAATGCCGGTGCCAGCCACCGCCCGACCCCGCGCCCGAGTTTCTGCCTCCTCAGCAGCAGGCGGCGAAAGTCCGTGTGGATCGCCGAAAACACAAGCGCGTGGTCACCGTGGTTTGGGGCTTGAACCCGGCCGAGACGAATTTGCCCGAGCTGCTGTCGAAACTGAAGTCGGTTTGCGCCACGGGCGGATCTTTACAGCAAGATCAGATTGAATTGCAAGGAGATCATCAAAAACGGGTCCAAGAGCAGCTTCGCGGCATCGGCTACCAGGTTCGCTAGCCCGATCGCCGGCACAGTTCACTGGCACAGTTCACTGGCACAGTTCACTGGCACAGTTCACTGGTACAGTTCGCTGGCAACTGCAAGTCTGCCTAAAGCTGGCCGCCCGACTTTGCCGATCATCTTGGATGTATCGACCTGCACGGATGAGTCTCGATCTCATTCGGTCGCCCTCTGCCTCTCTTTGCAGTTTCACGATCATGCAATCAAACGACTCCAATATCCCTGCGTTCCCAGCATACCCTTGTCCTTCGCGTTACGTCGCTCTGGGCGCGATCGAAGACGGCGTCAGCCGCGTCAGCCGGGCGATCGAGGCACACGAGGCCGCGGCTTTGGTGATTGGTCCGCCGGGAACCGGCAAGTCGCTGTTGTGCGGGCTGATCGCAAATCAATACCGACCAACTCATAAGGTCGTTGTGTTGGGTGAGGCACCGCTGGACAGCCCCGAGTCGATGATGCGACATCTGTTGCATCACTTGGGAGTTGCTGCGAAATCGATTCTGGACGGGGATCCGTACCTGGCGTTGATTGACTACATCAACGATCCAAGTCGCGGCGATCAAGGTTTAATCATCATTGTCGATGAAGCTCAGAAATTGTCGGCTGAATTGATCGAGGCCATCCGCATGGTGACCAACATCACGCGTGAGGACCAGCCGTATGTCTTTGCGCTGCTGTGCGGCGGCGTCAAGCTAGACGAGACGCTTGTCGATGCGTCGCTGGAATCGTTTACCCAGCGGGCTGCCACCCGTTGTTACCTGCATCCGATGAACGCCGCCGAAACTCGCTATTACATTCATCAAACGATCAGCAGCTGTGGCGCGGACCCGGAATCAACGATCACTGATGAGGCGATCGCCGCGATTCATCATGCTTGTAGCGGGGTGCCGCGGTTGATCAATCAGTTGGTGACTCAGGCCATTGATTGTGCCGCCGATGCCGATCAAACCTTGATTACGGAATCCTTTGTCGACCGGGCTTGGTCCCAACTGCAACAGTTGCCTGGTCCGATGGTCGAAGAACCAAAACTATCCAATCCAGCGGCAACCATCGAGTTTGGCGAATTGGATGATTCAGGTGACTCGCCGCAGTGGGACGACGAACCGGCCAGCTACGAGTCGGGATCCTATCAAGTTGAAATTGACGAACCAGTTGATTATCAGGCCGGAGTTCAAATTCCCGAGGGTGACATCGAATTGGAAACCTCTTCGGCAGCCTGGGTCGAAGAACCTCGAGCCGGAAACGATCAGCCCTCCTGGGCGTTGTTTGGCGAATTTGATCACGAAGAACAGATCCCGGTCGGCAGCGGCATTGTGGCTGCCCAACAAGCATCCGTCAGCGGACCGACGAATCTGGAGTCCTTATTGCAGCAAGAGATCGTGGCAGCGGGCAGGCCAATCCAACAGGCCGATTCGGCACCAGCGATGATCCATATCCATGCTGACCAGGAGCTTTCGATTGCCGCAGATGACAGTGACTTGTTGGTGATCGAAGATGAAATTTCCGTGTTGCCCATCAACGGTGAAACGCCGGCCCCCTCGCAAGCTAGGGAAGTCTCGATCGACTTTCAGGAGATGCTGCACAAGATGCGAGGTTCGAACTGAGCTTTGCCATGTCGCTGCCGCAACTCGCAGGGCAAATCGATTTGATCAGCAAGCGAGCCACTGCGACCCCTGTCTTGCTGACGCCTGCTTACCTATCGTTGCAACCGCCGTTTTTCGTGGCGCTGGCGGCCGAGCTTGCCGTGCGCGATCGGCGACAGATCTGCTTCGACTGGTACCGGGGCATGCCGGGAGTGCTGAGCTGTTTGACGGACTGCCTGGCCGCTCGAAACGCGGCGCGGATCAATCGTGCCCTGACAGCTAAACTGCAGCCGTCCGGCGTCGTTGCCCGTTTAGAAATGACCGCGGCGATCGGGCGTCCCTCGTCACTGTCGTCGCCGGCTGCTCCGTGCCTGATCGGAATCAGTGCGGACTGGCAGGAACTGCCCACTTGGACGGCTCCGATCCGTTTGGCCGCTTCGCCTGGACACCCTGGCCACCTACAATCGTCTCAACTCTTTGGCGTTTCGTAGGGGGGGACCTGAGGCCTGTGGCTGACATGACTGCTGAATCCGTCAATCCAGAATCGACTCGCATCGGCTGGATTGGCACCGGTGTGATGGGGCGCAGCATGTGCGGCCATCTGATCGAAGCCGGATACCGTGCCACCATCTTCAATCGCTCGCCGGAAAAAGCACAACCGCTGATCGATCGTGGCGCCGTCTGGGCTGATTCGCCGCTAGAAGTGGCGCAGCGAAGTGACGTGGTCTTTACCATTGTCGGGTTTCCGCAAGACGTTGAGAGTGTGATTCTGGGCAGCCAAGGCGTGCTGGCCGGCAGCAGAGCCGGCATGACGCTGGTCGATATGACGACCAGCCGCCCAGCGCTGGCCGAAAGCATCGCCCGACAGGCGGCCCAGCAACAGGTTGCCGCGATTGACGCCCCCGTCAGCGGCGGCGATACCGGCGCCCGCAATGCCGCGCTGTCGATCATGATCGGAGGCGACGCGGAGGCGGTACGGCGAATCAGCCCGCTGTTGCAGCTGATGGGTAACACCATCGTCCACCAAGGCGGGCCTGGTTGCGGTCAACACACCAAAATGGTCAACCAAACTCTGATCGCTTCGGGGATGATCGCGGTTTGCGAAGCATTGTTGTATGCCCATAAAATCGGATTGGATCTGCCAACCGTGCTGAAAAGTGTCGCCTCCGGCGGCGCGGCCAGTTGGGCATTGTCTAATCTTGGGCCGCGCATGATCGAAGGGGATTTTGAACCCGGTTTTTTTGTGGAACACTTCATCAAAGACATGCGGATTGCTCTCGACGAAGCCGCCGCGATGAACTTGGCGCTGCCAGGACTCGCGCTCGCCCATCAACTTTATCAGGCTGTTGCCGCACAAGGTCACGCCAAAGACGGAACGCAAGCCCTGGTGCTGGCGCTCGCAAAAATGAACGCGGTCGGCTGGCGGGGCGGCGCAACATGAATCGGTATCGAATGCGGTTCGCTCCACAAGTTTGGACTCCCAGTCTGAGTCCAACTCTGGTCAGGTGGCTGCGGCCGTTTCGAGAGCGTCAACGGCATCGCGACGTCAATGTGTGCGACATTGATATTCGCGGCGAAGAAATCGTGCGCGGCCATTTGGATCATGGCAGCGGCGTGTTGATCATGCCCAATCATCCTAGTCACGCTGACCCCTATGTGATCTATGCGGGAGCGGACAAAGTCGGCACGGCGCTGCATGTGATGGCGACCTGGCACGTCTTTCACGATAAACCGCGAGTGATTCAATGGGCGCTGCGAAAACACGGCTGCTTCAGTGTTGATCGCGAGGCAAATGATATCGGTGCTTTCCGGCTGGCTACCAGGATTCTGCAAGAGCATCGTGAACCACTGGTCTTGTTTCCCGAAGGCGAAATCTATCATTGCAACGATCGCGTGACGCCGTTTCGCGAAGGGGCCGCTGCGATCGCGGTGGCGGCAGCCCGAAAAGCGAAGCGCCCGATCGTCTGCATTCCCTGCGCGTTGACTTATCGCTATGTCGAAGACCCAACGGAATCGTTATTGGAGACGATGGGCCAATTGGAAGAAGCGATCTTCTGGCGGCGCCGTACCGGGCAGCCATTGGAACGCAGGATTTACGCGTTTGCCGAGGCCTTGTTAGCGGTTAAGGAACTTGAATACTACGCCGAAACACGCCGCGGCCGCCTGCCCGATCGCATTCGCGAGCTGCGCGATCATATTTTGGCTCAAGTAGAATCCCGACGCGAGTTAAGTGGGGCTGGTAAGAGCATCCCCGAACGAGTGAAAGTGGCGCGAAATAAAATCATCGAAAAGCTCGCCGATGAATCGCTTTCGGACTCGCAGCGGGAAGCACTCGAACACGACCTGGAGGATTTGTTCGTGGTCGTGCAGTCGTTCAGCTATCCCGGCGACTATGTAATCGACAAACCGACGATCGAACGAATGGCTGAAACGCTCGACAAATTCGAAGAAGACGTGCTGCAAAAGGCGACAGCATCCATCAAGGCCCAACGACGAGCAATCGTACAATTTGGAGAGCCGCTTGAAGTCGCGAGTAGTCGAAAAGTAAAGAATCAGTCCACCGAGATTACAACCACGATGGAACAGCGAGTGCAGGCCATGCTGGATGCCGTCGCTTGAACCTTGGCGGTGGCCAAAAGGATTGATTACCACAACGAACACCAGTTTTGTTGCTTCACAAGCATTCGGTGCGATGTCATGAAATCAGTTCGGCTCTATCGAAATCCTGACTGCGCCAAGTGCGCACGGTTGGCTCGCATCCACCACCTTTTTGATTGGCTGAATCGGTTTGAGGATTCGACCGAGGTTTCGCCGTTGGGTCCATTGCGGCTCGGCGAGATTGCGGTTGAAGATTTGGCGTCCGAAGTGACCTACAAGGGCGTTGCCTGTGTTAGGCTGCTGTGCAAACAGATCCCGGCTTACTGGCCTTGTCTACTGCTTCTGCACGTGCCGGCGTTTCGCGGTTATGTCGAACGAGAGGTCAGCGGATGCATTGACGGTTCGTGCGAAATACCCGCTGCGCCGGAACGCGATTCCGGAATCAAATAGACAGCATCCGTCAGATCTGACCGATCGACATCAGGCCGCAGACCGATTCATCCGCAGACCGGTTTACTCAGCTTCGGATTCTACCGGCAGCAATGCCAGAATCGCGCCGGTGGCAAACACGATCAACATCTGGCCGGGACCGTAAGTTAGCCAGACGAGATCGCCGGCGCGGTAAAAAGATCCTTGAAAGAGCCGATACCCGAGCACCAGATCACTGAACAAAAACAACGCCGCTCCAAGGGCCAGCCAGAACAGCGATTTTCGTTGCATGGCCAGCGCCGTTGTGACACCCGCGGTGCCGGCCAATACCATCGAATAGGGGAGTGCCGCCCAAGTCAGAATCGGCTCACCGGTGCCGCGATACACCACCAAGTACCAGCCGATGATGGCAGCCGACTGCCACAGCCCGATCCCGACCAGCCATGCCCGGCCATCGGTCAGGTTGCACTTACGGGCGGCAATCACAAACGCGGTGATGTAGGCGATGTGACCAATCAGAAACGATATCAGTCCACCGAGCGTTGGATCGGGCAGCGGAATCAGTTGTTGCAGCAAATTGGCGTTGAAGAAGTCGCCAATCGTCCCCAGGCCAATTCCCAGCGTCACCAAAAACGAGATCGTGCGGGCGGTCTTGAGTCCTGATTGCCGGCTACCGAGCAAGGCGGCAAACCAGGTCCAGGCAGTCGTTACCAACAGCAGCGACGAGGTCATCCGGCACCAGCTGGGAATCGAATTGGTTTGGCTTTGATTGAGCGGTCCGAGCAGGAAGCCACCGAACAACACGATCGCCCAGGCGGTCCATAAACAGACCAATGTTGGGCGCAATGCTGTACGGATCTCTTCTACTGCCGCATTCAGATTCGGCTCGTTGTGGCTGAGCATTGGTCGCGCCTCTGTCGGCCAGGCTGATGCTGGTGGAGCCTGGAGTCTACGACATTGATCAGCGCGAGGCTAGCGTCAGACAATTGTTGTATATTGATCAGTGCCGCTGGGCGCTTCATTCCCATCGCAGTACGCAAACCCAAGTCAGATTGAGGGAGGCATCGTCGGTCAGATGCCGAATTTGTTGAAGTCCGGTGATGAAATTGTCCCCGGCTACGTCCTTGTTCGACGGTTGGGTGCTGGAGGATCTGGCGAAGTCTGGGTGGCCCGCGTCTCCGGTGGAGTGCACGTCGCAATCAAGGTCCTGCGGGATTTGGCGTTGATTGCCAGTGACCGCGAATTGGAAGCGCTGCGAATCGTTCGCGAAGCCAAACATCCGAATCTTTGCCCGTTGTTCGGTGTCTGGTTTTTCGATGACGATCACAATCTGCTCAACTCGGAGGAAACCGAGTCCATTTTGGGCCGCGACGATGACTTGACCGAGACAATCTGTCTGGATCCGTCTGAGCAGCGGGATTCTTCCGCGGAGTTTGAACCGCCGATAACGGAAACCGTCGCCCTGACCGAAAAAACCAAACCAGCGCAGATGATCGTTGCGATGGGCTTGGGTGAACAGACACTGATGGATCGACTGATTCAGGTGCGAGCTGAGAAAGACGCGGCGGCAAAGGAACAGCCGGATTCGGCGGTCGTATCGGCGGACACCACCGAGCCGGTTGGCATCGATCCTGATGAACTGATGCGGTACATGGCATCGGCGGCTTCTGCCATCGATGAATTGAACGAGCGGCACAGCATTTATCACTGCGATATCAAACCACAGAACATTCTTTTGGTAGGCGGTCAGGCTCAGGTTTGTGATTTTGGCTTGGCGCGTAGGGTTGAGGATTCGCGCAAGACGTCGGTCGCGTTCGGCACACCGGCCTATGGTGCGCCAGAGATGCTGTTTGAGCGAACCTACAGTAAGACGATCGACCAGTACTCGTTGGCCGTGACCTATTATGAACTGCGCACCGGCAAGTTGCCCTACAGTTCGGTGACCCAGTCATCGTTGCTTCGCGCCAAAGCAATGGGTGACGTCGATTTGTCTCGAGTTCCTCCGGCGGAACGAGCCGTGCTGGCGCGGGCAACCGACTTGGATCCGGCGAAGCGGTTCGAAAACTGCCAGGCTTTGGTCAAGGCTTTGGACCAAGCGGTCCATCATCCTAACGCGACCGAGGTGCGCCAGCCGCGAAAATCGATGCGAGTTGCACTGCCGATTGCCGCGGTAGCGGTCACGGCGCTGCTGCTGGTTGTTGGATTCTGGTTACCCACGAAATCTCAAGATGCTGATCTGGATCCATCGTCGATCGTCGGTGTTGCAGAACCTGAAACAATCGATTCGGGTGCACCGTCGGACGACACGTCGGCAAACCCGTCTGAGCCGGCCAGCTCGATCAATTTGGATTCGGCTGTAGCGGAATCCAGCAGTAGTGAGACGATCATCAACGATCAGCTGTTGCAAATTCGCGATAGCGATCAAACGATCGATCAACGGATCGCCGGCGCGCTGGCCGTCGTCGCTGCTCCGGATGCCAGGCCCAGCGCGCTCGATGGAAAGACGATCGAGTTCCTGATCTCGGAGCTCGAAACAGCAACGCAAAGCCTGGTTGATTCGCAAGATCAGACTGCGATCCAGAATATCATTGAACTCTGCAGCCGGCTGATTCCGATTGCCGGTCAACAGTTTGCCGAAAACTCGCCGGAAGTCGCAAGATTGGCGTTTGCCAGGTTGTCAGCGGATATCACCGGCGCCGTCGCTGATGGTCGGAACCCATCCCATCAGCATGTCGATTCAGTTCGCAGGTTGTTCGACGACCAAGATCGATACGCGTACCCACCCGTATCTGCCAATGCCGCGCTTGCCGTGGCAGGCAGTTGGGTTGCAAAACTGCAATCGGCGGGCTGGGACCAGAATCTAGCCGACAGTGACGTTTTGCGGGCGCAGCAGCTGAACCGGGGCGTCGAGGCGAATCAACCTGCGCTCAAGGAACTGCTTGCATCCTACCTCTGTGGCTTGCTGTCCGCACGAACAGCGGCAGCCGATCTGGAGGTCGTGAACCAGCGAACCATTCGAGTTGCCTTGGATTTGCAGAACGACGCCACTTGGGGGGCGGTGGCGATTGCGGCGATCTGTCTGGCCGATCCGCGCGGCACCACTCAGCAGCCCAGTCGACTTGAAGATGGTGGAGCGGTCCCCATGCAGCTGCCGCCGGAATTGCATGCGACTTATCTGCTGGGTTCCGGTTGGAACCGCTGGAACCTGAAAAGCTCGCGAGAGAACAACAAGGACGCGGTACAGCGTTGGGAGAAAGCGGCCAAGGTGCCTGAATTGCAGCAATGCACCGCCCGATCCGATCGATTTTCCGCCGCCCGGCATCTGCGGGATTGGTTGCTTCAAGTCGCCAATGTTTCCGATAACGACTCCTCTGTTCTGCGTTACGCAGGCAAGGCCGGCAGCGCCGATCCGATTTTGGCCACTGTCGGCCAATTTGCCGAAGGTGATGCCGATTTGGTCTACCAAGTCAATCAAGAACAATTCATTTGCAGCGTCGCGGGCGGCGATTTCGACGATGCCGAGTCGCGCTGGGTCAGCGTTCAAAAATTGTCGGCTGCCGACACCGCGATGACACCTCAAATGGGCCGCGCCGTTTTTGAACTGGCGATCAATCGCCTGGACGCGACTCCAGGCGATCCGGCAATCAAGTGGATTGATCTGCTGCTGCAAGCGTGCAATATCCAAGCCGCGCCAAGTCTGTTCGCCGATGCCGATCAGCAACCGCCGAACGCCGCGGTCACGCGCAACGATTTGTTCCGGCGTTGCTTTCGCCCAACGATGGAACGAATCCGTCCGCAGCTTGCCAGTCCACAGCAGATTGCGGCCAGCGGCATCGACGAGCAGCAGTTGGCCTTGTTCTGTGACCGATTCGTGTCGCTGATGACCGAAGTCGATCGCCGCGTCGAATATGGAGCGATCGTCTCGTATCTAAGCGATATCGAAACGGCCGCCGCGATTGCCGGTCGCAATGCCACCAAGCGAATCCGCCGCAGCGAACTGTTTTTTTACGCCGCCGATGCTCTGGAACGGTCCGTCCACGAGCAGTTGGATGACAGACCATTTTCGCAGACCATCGAACAGCTGAAGAAGTATCGCGACGAATCGAAAAAGTACGGGACCACGGTACATACCGATTGCCTGGATGCGATGGTCGCGCAAGAAGAAGCGTATCGTGAAGAAAATCCACAACGTTCGGTCGAACTGAATGACGAGGCGATCGCAAAATACAGTCGCGTGATTCATTCGCCCGCCGCGGAAGCGGAAAGTTTGCTCGGTCGCGCCTATGCCAGCCGTGGTCGCGTGCTGGAACGCCGCGCGATCATGATCGATGGCCAGGAAAAGGAATCCTTGCTGAGCGAAGCGCTGGCGGATGCACGCCGCGGCGTTGAAATCACGCCCGATGATCACCCAGACCGTGAGTCGCGACTTGAAAACCTGGCCCGAGTCTGTTGCGAAGTAACGCAAATCAGCAAGACGATGGAGACACCGGAAAAGCTTCGTTTGATCGTCGAAGCGACTTATGCCATCAGTGAAGCGATTGTCCTGCGCAAAAATTTGGCCCTCGACGATTCGCAACTGGCGATGGCCAAACTGTTCGTGTTGGGGATGAACACGGTGGTAAGCAAGGGATCGTCCAGCAGCAACGCCGCGATTCGAGAAGCTCGCGATTGGCTGAAGAAGACCGAAGATTTGGGCAAGCAAGCAAAATCAGCACAGATTCGTTGCGCCTGGTATTACAACGCGGCGATCATTCTGGATCAGGCCGGCGAAAAAAAGCTGGCGCTCGAGCGGGCGACAACGGCGCGAGAAATTGCCGCAACCGAGATCGAGCCTGGGGAACGAATTTCTCATCTGGCCACGCTCGCCTACGTGGTGCTGAAAAGTAATCAGCTGGGTGACCGCAAGTCAGCTGCCGAAAAACGCCAGCTGATCGACGAACTAGCGGAGGAGCTAAATGGCATCGCCAAGCCGACGCCGCCGATCGCCAATGAGCGCGACGAATACCTGAAACGGCTGGCTGAACTGGAACAGAGTCTGCGTTAGCGCGAGGCGGCGACCGCTCCGCGCTCCGCGCTGACCGATGCGTCCTTCGCTGAATCTTCATGCCCGCGCCCCCTTTTGATTCCGTTGCGGGAACACTAGGATTTTTGCGTCAATCGTTGCCTCAGACTGGCTGGATAACACCACTTTGGAGTTCAAATTTCCAATTTTGCCGCGTCTGCAGAAGTAACGCTGTCCAGCCAGGGTTTTCGCAGGCTGATTTCAGACCTGCCCCGTTTTGCTATCCACAAAGGGTCACGCCGATGAGCGTTGCATCGACCGATATTCAGGAACGTGCCGTCGATACCATTCGCACGCTAAGCATGGACGCGGTGCAGACCGCAGCCAGTGGTCACCCCGGCACGCCGATGGCACTTGCGCCGATCGCCTACCAGTTGTTCAACCATACAATGAACTACGACCCGGCCCAGCCAGATTGGCCGGGTCGTGACCGATTCGTATTGTCTTGCGGTCATGCGTCGATGCTGTTGTACAGCGTACTGCATCTCGCCGGCGTCAAAGCGACCGACAAGTCCGGAAAACCAATCGACCAATTGTCGATCAGCTTGGATTCGATCAAAAACTTTCGTCAGCTTGGCAGCGTTTGCGCCGGACATCCTGAGTACGGCGAAGCAGCCGGAATCGAAACGACCACTGGGCCGCTTGGCGCCGGGGTCAGTAATTCAGTCGGCATGGCGATGGCCCAGAAATGGTTGGCCGCCAATTACAATACCAGCGCGCACGTCTTGTTCGACTACAACGTCTACGCCGTCTGCAGTGACGGTGATTTGATGGAAGGCGTTGCCTGTGAAGCGGCTTCCATGGCCGGGCATTTGAAGCTGGACAACTTGTGCTGGATCTACGATGACAACCACATCACGATCGAGGGCGGCACCGATCTGGCCTTCAGCGAGGATGTTGGTGAACGTTTTGCCGGTCTGGGTTGGAACGTCCAACACGTTGGCGACGCAAACGACTTAGCCGCGATTGGCAAGGCGCTGGACAATTTTCAACGTTGCAGCGATAAGCCGACGATCGTCATCGTCCGTAGTATCATCGGATATGGAGCGCCAAACAAACAGAATACGCATGCTGCTCATGGTGCTCCGCTCGGTTGGGATGAGGTGGCATTGGCGAAAGAGAATTACGGTTTCCCGCCGGAGCAGAAATTCTACGTTCCGGAGGGCGTGCGCGAGCACTTTGCCAGCAACATGGGTGCTCGTGGTGCCGCTGCGTATCGGCAGTGGTCCAAGGTGTGGTCGGCTTATCAGCAAGCGGATCCGGACAAGGCCGCCGAGTTGCAACTGATTTTCGACCGCAAATTACCTTCGGAGTGGGACAAAGACATTCCGGTTTTCGAAGCCAGCAAGAAAGGTGATGCGACGCGAAACAGTGGCGGCAAAGTGCTCAACGCGATCGCCAAAAACATCCCTTTCATGATCGGTGGATCGGCCGACCTTGCCCCCAGCAACAAGTCGAATCTGACCTTCGACGGTGCCGGTGAATTTTTGCCTGGTCATTATGCCGGACGCAACTTGCACTTTGGTATCCGCGAACACGCGATGGCCGGAATCGTCAACGGACTTTCGCTTTCCGGTCTGCGCGCCTACGCCGCCACGTTTTTTGTTTTCACCGACTACATGCGGGGCGGCATGCGGCTGGCCAGCATCATGCATCAACCGGTGCTTTACATTTTGACCCACGATTCGATTGGCGTCGGAGAAGATGGACCAACGCATCAACCTGTCGAACACTTGACCGCCTGTCGCGCCATTCCGGGGCTGTACGTTTTTCGTCCCGGGGACGCCAACGAAGTCGCTGAGTGCTATCGAATGGCGATGCGGATCAGCGATCACCCCTCGGCCCTCGTGTTGTCACGGCAAAACATGGAAACCTTGGATCGATCCAAATACGCTGCGGCTGCCGGCTGTGCCAAAGGCGGCTACGTGCTGGCCGACTGTGACGGCGCACCCGATGTCATTTTAATGGGCAGCGGCAGTGAACTTGGATTGTGTACGGCGGCCGCCGATCGATTGACAGCCGACGGCCAGCGGGTGCGCGTGGTCAGCATGCCATGCATGGAATTGTTCGCCGAGCAGAACCAGAAATATCGAGACCAGGTCTTGCCGCCAAGCGTGACCAATCGCGTCGCGGTTGAAGCGGGAATCCGAATGTGCTGGGATCGCTGGATCGGCAGTCAAGGAAAATTCGTTGGCATGACGGGATACGGGGCCAGCGGTCCCTACGAGCAAGTTTACGAGCATTTTGGCATCACCGCCGACGCGGTCGTCAAGGCTGCCAGTTAGCTCGCGAGGCTGGCGCCCCCCCAGAGAGCCGGTTTTGGGGCTTGACCGCGCTCCGCTGCCGGCGGTCATGCGACGGGGAGAACTCGATTTCCGCCCGGCTTCGCACCGGGCTGCAGCTTGCTGCGATCGCCTGCCAAGTTGAACCGAGAGCTCCGGATCGCGGCGGAGTAGTGGCCGCAAGTCTCTTTGCAATAGTGAGTTAGGACATACTTCGGGGAACTGGCACAGCGGTTGCTCTGTTGCCGGATCGATCACCAACGACTGCCAATGTTGCGCTCCAGCTTCCTTACTGGGCGTTGGCAGCTGACCGTTGGTCCGTGAAAACCGTAAATCGCACGTCAACCCACCACCACTTTCTCGCAACCACCGAAAAGGAATCCGAAAATGGCAACGGCCACCAAGAGCAAAGCAAAGATCCGCCTGCAACCGATGGGCGAGCGAATTGTCGTCAAACGGGTCGAGAGCGAAGAAACCACCGCCGGCGGTATTGTGCTGCCCGATTCGGCTCGCGAAAAGCCGGCCCGCGGATCGGTTGTGGCGATCGGCAGCGGCAAACTTTTGGATGACGGAACACGAGCCCACAGCCAACTGAAAGAGGGCGACAAGATTCTCTTCAGCAGCTACGCCGGTGAAACCGTCGAAATCGATGATGTCGAATACCTGCTGATGCGGGAAGACGATGTCCTGGCTGTCATCGAATAGACCGCCATCACCTGTTCCTATCTTCTTTCCATTTAACCGCATACTGATCACGAAAATCCTATGTCAAAAATCATTGCATTCGACCAGGAAGCACGCGAGGCCATTCGACGCGGCGTTTCCAAATTATCGCGTGCCGTCAAAGTCACTCTCGGTCCCAAAGGCCGCAACGTTATCCTGCAAAAGAGCTTCGGCAGCCCTACCGTTACCAAAGACGGTGTGACCGTTGCCAAAGAAATCGATTTGGAGGATGTCTTTGAAAACATGGGCGCCCGCATGGTTCGCGAAGTCGCCAGCAAGACCAGCGATGTTGCCGGAGACGGTACCACCACGGCGACGGTGCTAGCCGAGGCAATCTTCAATGAAGGCTTGAAGGCTGTTGTGGCCGGCGTCAACCCGGTGCAAATGAAATCGGGCATCGAAGCGGCGGTCAATGACATTACCGAAAAGCTGCACAAAATGGCGACCAAAGTCAAAGACAAAGAGGCGATGGCAAACGTCGCCACGATCGCCAGCAATAACGACCGTGAAATCGGCAATCTGTTGGCCGATGCAATGAGTAAAGTCGGCAAGGATGGGGTGATCACCGTTGACGAGGGCAAGAGCCTGCAGACCGAACAGGAGTGGGTCGAGGGGATGCAGTTCGATCGTGGTTATCTGTCGCCATATTTCGTCACCGATCCGGCGTCGATGGAAGCGGTGCTTGAAGACGCGTATGTGTTGGTCTACGAAAAGAAGATCAGCAACATCAAGGACATGGTCCCGATGTTGGAAAAGGTTGTCCAGCAAGGCAAGCCGCTGTTGATCATTGCCGAGGATGTTGATGGCGAGGCTTTGGCAACCCTGGTAATCAACCGGTTGCGAGGAACCTTCACCGTTGCCGCGGTCAAAGCGCCAGGCTACGGCGATCGTCGCAAAGCAATGATGGAAGACATCTCAATCCTGACCGGTGGCCAGGCGATCTTCGAAGCACTTGGAATCAAGTTGGAAAGCGTCGACTTGCCGCAACTGGGTCGCGCCAAGAAGGTGATCATTGACAAGGACAACACGACGATTATCGAGGGTGCTGGCAAATCCGCGGATATCAAAGCTCGAATCGACCAGATTCGCCGTGAGATCGAAAACAGCACCAGCGATTATGATCGCGAAAAATTGGAAGAGCGATTGGCAAAACTGGCCGGCGGTGTCGCCAAGGTCAATGTCGGCGCTGCGACCGAAAGCGAGATGAAGGAAAAGAAAGCACGTGTTGAGGATGCCTTACACGCCACCCGGGCCGCGGTTGAGGAAGGCATTCTGCCCGGCGGTGGAGTGGCACTTCTGCGTGCCGCCGGTACCGTCAAACCGGGCGAAGATCTGACCGAGGACCAGGTCATCGGTTACAACATCGTGCTTCGGTCCTGCCGCGCCCCGCTGACCATGATTGCTGAAAACGCTGGTCAGGACGGCGGAATCGTGTGCGAAAAGGTGCTCGCCGGCAAAGGCAACGAGGGCTACAACGCTTTGACCGACACCTACGAAGACTTAGTCAAAGCGGGTGTCATCGATCCGACCAAGGTAACCCGCACCGCGTTGGGCAATGCCGCCAGCGTGGCAACGCTGCTGTTGACCAGTGACGCATTGGTTGCCGAAAAGCCAAAACAGGGCAAACAGTCCGGCACCGGCGGCGATCACGATATGTATTAGAGCGTGCAGCCGGGAGCCAGGATCTGGACGCTGGGTGCCAGAAACTGGGGGCCCGGAAAGCAAAGCAAACGAAAACGGCCCGCCAACTGGCGGGCCGTTTTCCGTTGTGCGAGTTCCAACAAAGCATCGGCAACCCACCGATCGAAATTTCACGTCGACCGCCACTCCTCTTCTCGCCTTCCCTCGTTCTCCCGGCTCTCCGCGTCTGCGCTCCTCACTCCTCACTCCTCACTCCTCACTCCTCACTCCTCACTCCTCACTCCTCACTCCTCACTCCTCACTCCTCACTCCTCACTCCTCACCTCCCCCTCTCCCGCCCTCACAATTCCTTCAAATACCAACTCACCCGTTTGCTGAACTCAAACGGTTCGACTCCCACGATCCGCTCGAAATCCTTGAGCCGTTCGCTGCGCGAGTACTCGACGAACGGTGGTCGAGATGCGGTATGGTTGAGCAGTTTGGCGAAGGCGTTGGGCATGCGTTCGGAGAGATAGAACATCATCGCCCAGGCGACGCTATAGGCCTCTTCGACCTGGCTGTCGTCTTCAAACATGGTGTTGTCGCTGATCAATTGCACGACAGCCTTGCTCATCTCGGTATCATGTCGATCGGTGTAGGTTCGGCTGATGAAACGCATGCTGTCGTCGTTGAGACGGTCTCGGACGGAGGCAGCACCTGCGTTTACCATTGCCTCCGGTTCAAACATTTGCCCGATGCCTTCGGTAATCCATCGTGGCATGTCATTGACACGGCTATGGACACCGCTGTTGAAGGCGGATTGATGGGCCGCCTCATGGCGCACGGTTTCCGCGATCGACGCTGACCTTCCACCGTCGTGAGTCATGACTCGATTGCTCTCGCCTGAGTAGAGTCCGGCCACGCGACTGACATCAATCTTCAATCGTTTGAATTCAGCGTACATCGCCGCTTGATCAGGAAAAACGACGGCGACCATCGGAAAGCGTCCACGACGAACTTTGACCCGCTTTTTCTTCATGAAGTCATAAAACGATCGGTGCGACGATTCGAACAAACGCGGCCAGCGATCACCGCGTCCTTTGGGTTGCACCACCAGGAAATTCTTGGTCGTGATGACTTCAAACTCCGGTCCGAATTCTTTGCGAAGCTCATTTCGCATTTCCATGGTCGACGCCGGTTGGTATTCTTCGTCGATGCGGTCGATCTTGACGCGCGACTCGTTAGGATCGATCGAATGGATCCAGCCATCTCGTCCCATGATGATCAGTTCTTGGGCAAAACTGGCCAGTTCGATCCCTTTTTGGATTTTTCCCGACGCAGAAAACTGGATCATCCCAGTCGTTTGGGCGGCAGCGGATGTGTCCAGGCCCAGGGTGACGATGCAGGTGACGGTCAGCAGCAGCAGCTGAGGCAGAATTTTGAGCATGATGATCTGATGAGTGCGGAGGCGTCATGACGGGTTGGGCCCCGGAGCCCGCGGCGACCATTTCAAGTCTAGGTTAGAATCTGGATAGGCCGCGCGGCGATCGATCGAGTCGGAAAAGAAACCGTATCCACAGTGGGGGTCAGATATGAGGACTGTAACAACAGTGACGCCCGTGACGGCAACCGCATCAGCGATCTGGGCTACCTGCGCGCTAATTGTGGTTTCACTCGGTCCGCCGGTGATCGGTCAAGAGAAATCGGTTGAGCTTCAGGCGGAGGTCCTGCAGTGGGTCGATCAGCTCGATGCAGAGAGCCTGGTAGAGCGCAGAGCAGCGGAAAAATCGCTGATCGATGCTGGCCCCGATGCACTCTCGTTTCTGCCCACAGCCAAACCCGATTTGTCCATTGAAGCAACAGAGCGGCTTGCCCGCGTGCGCAGCAGGCTCGAGGCAATGCGGACCAGGCAGGAAGCAAAAACAGACCAGATCGTGATTCGATTGAACGACGTCGCCACGCTCGGCGACGCATTGCTGGCGATCAGCCGCGACAGTGGAATTGAATTTGACTATGACGGCGACCAAACGCTACCGATCGCGCCGGTCTCCGCGCCGCTCTCTTTCTGGCACGCGGTCGATTTGGTGTTGGACCAGGCGAACCTTGACATCAATTTTTACGGCGGCGACCGCGAAACTTTGTTGCTCGTCCCGCGTCACCCCGATCGTCCATCCCGAGTCGATTCGGCTGCGTACAGTGGTGTCTATCGCCTCGAACCGACTCTGGTCACATCCAGGCGGAATTTGAATCAACCACAGCTCAGCGGCTTGAATATCAACGTTGAAATCTGTTGGCAGCCAAGGTTGACCCCGATCGGGTTGACCATCCCGATCCAGCAGTTGGTCGGTCGCCTTGACGACAACGAAGTCTTGAAACCTCAGCAGTCGGCAGAATCCATCGACGTGGCCACCAACAGCGAATTGGCGTTTAGCGAGTTTTATCTGCCGATGGACTTGCCGTCCGGTCGACCGGCAAAGATTGAATCGCTGGCGGGAATCATTCGCGCTTTGATGCCAGGCAAACAACAAACATTCCAGCTGCCTTTGTCTGACCAGAACGCCAGCAAAAAGATTGATTCGATGACCGTGACGATCGAGGACATCCGTGTCAATGGTCCCTTGCATCAAATCCGAATCGCGGTCGAATTGGAAAACGCTGACCGCTCACTGGAGAGCCATCGACACTGGATTTTTGAGAACCAAGTCCATGTGAAACGACCGGACGGCTCTCGCGCCGACCATCTCGGCTTCGAAGTCTATCGGCAAACCACCTCCGGAGTCGGGATCGGATATTTGTTTGATTTGGGTGACTCGATTGGCCAGTCGACTCTGATTTATCAGTCGCCTACCGCGGTTGTGCCTACGGAAGTTCCCTTCGTGATTCAAGACATTCCATTGCCATGATTGGTTCGGCTCGAATCGCTTTTGCAATTGGACTGCTACTGCTTAGCTGCCCACTGCGTGGCGATGACCAATATCGTCCGGAAGATCCGATCGCAGCGGTCAATGGCGATCCGATTTACGTGGGAGAATTGAACTTGGTCCTGATCGAACGATTGGGCCTGAAGCAGTTGGACGATACAACAATCGAACTGCAGCAGGCAGCGGCCCTGTTGTTGGTTCGGCGGCATTTGGCCATGAAATCACTCAAGACATTGGGCCAGGATGCGTTGCAGGCAGTCATCCAGCAGCGGCTCGATGCGATGGTCGAGGGCTTACGGCGTACAGACAGCAGTTTGGCGAAGTACTCAGCGGCGCGGATGTCGGATGAGAAATCACTGTTGGCTGACTTGTCATGGAAAGTGGCCTGGGGTCAGTACATCAAAAGCAAGCTGACCGAAGCAAATTTGCGACGATACTTTGAAGCCAATCGCGAGCGTTATGCCGAGACCGTGGAACAAGACTTCGATGACCTGACCGATCAAGCAGCATTGCGTCGAGACGCCACTAGCGCCATGTTCGACAGCCTGGTGCGAAAACAACAAGACGCCGAGGTGGAATGGTTCATTCCGGCTCTCAGACCACCGGACGGAGTTACGGTCATTCCCTAGCTCGGGCGACCTTTGGTCAGCAACGGTTGACAGTAAGCCCTTGATCGCTGATCTTTTCCGCGTGACTTTGATCCCTTCGTAGCGGAACGGCCCAAGTCGTCCGGCAACAAGACCAACACCACCGGACGTAGAGCTCGCGCCCCGCTGCTATGACAAATCCTACGCCTTCTCACCACGATCGGCCTGCGATTACAGATTCCGATGCTGCGCCTAGCCGCGAGTCCTGGTGGTCGCGGGTCGAGCCAAACGAGCGGGGCGCGGTCGGTTGGGCCACCGCCTGGTTTTTTCTGCTGTTGCTGGGCTACTTTGTGGTTCGCCCGGTTCGCGAGACGATGGGCACGATCGGCGGGACCAGGCAGTTGCAGTATTTGTTTCTTTACACATTCCTGGCGATGCTGATCGCCGTGCCGATTTATTCTGCACTCGTCGCGAGATTGCCCAGGCGCTGGTTGGTGCGTGTCGTGTTCCACTTTTTTGCCGCCTGCCTGTTCGGCTTTTTCCTGCTGATGCGAGTTGATTCGCCGGAAGTGCAAAAGTGGACCGCGCGTGCGTTCTTCATCTGGGTCAGCATCTTTGGCGTCTTTTCAACAAGCGTCTTTTGGAGTGTGATGGCCGACTTGTTTACCAGCCGGCAGGGACGCAGGCTGTTCGGATTGATTGCAGCGGGCGGAACCGCCGGCGCGATCAGTGGCTCGCTGATCACCAGTCAACTGGCAACGCAACTGTCGACCGGTACGTTGTTGTTGATTCCGATCGGCATCATCGAGGCGGGACTGCGGTGTGCCTGGCAATTGGAAAAACAGGTCTCTCGAGCACATGATCTGGCATCGACAGAATCCGCGTCCGCTGGCGATGCCGCAACGGGCGGCGGCTTATGGAGCGGGATCACCCACGTCTTTCGCTCCTCCTACCTGGCTTCGGTCTGCCTGTTCTTGTTCTTTGTTCAGGCCGCCGGCACTCAGCTCTATTTTGAGCAAGCCGAGATTGTCAAATCCTCCATTGAGGACCAAGAGTCACGGACACAGTTGTTCGCCTATCTGGACCTGGGCACCCAAGTGGTAACGCTGATTGTGCAAGCCTTGGTCTCCGGATTCGTGCTGCGCCGTTTGGGCGTCAGCGCAGCCCTGGTGGTACTGCCGATCGTTTATGCGATCGGTTTCACCAGCCTGGCCCTCCAACCGACCCTGGGTGTGTTGGTCGTGGTCGTGATCATCGGCAGGGCGGCAGCCTATGGAATTACAGTACCTACGCGCGAGGTCCTGTTCACCGTGGTGCAGCGCGAAGACAAATACAAGTCAAAGAGTTTCATCGACACGGTGGTCTTACGCGGCGGCGACATGGCCTCTGGCCAGATCTTCGGATATCTGCGGGGCGCACTCGGTTTCGGCATCACTGCGTTGAATCTGTACGCGCTGCCCTTGGTTGCTCTCTGGGCGGCGGCCGCTTGGAGACTGGGTGCTCGACAAAAGCGACTAGCCGATCAGAGGCTGCGCGCATCGGTAGAGGTGTAGGCCGGGTTGCAGCTGGCGTCGCACTACAGCAGCGACCGGATTTCAGCGGTTTCCAACGGCCGCAGTTTGCGGTGGTGACGCAAGTCTTCCCCCGCCACCCGAGTCAACAGGATTTGCAATGGATCGCCGTGAGATACGAGCAGGTAGGTACTGTCGGTCGTCGTCTGTTCAAGACTCGTTATCAACCTCAGGCAGCGGTCGACAACCTGAGTCACACTTTCGACATTCCAGTTTCGATGCGTGGGATCCTTCGCATCCGCTTGCCAGACGAGGTCATAGTTGGTACTGGATTGGCCGTCCCAATCGCCGAAATCGCGCTCGCGCAGTTCGGCCGCCAACTCCAGCCCCACCCCCAAAAAGTCTGCGGCGATTTCCGCGGTTTCGCGGGCCCGAAGAAAATCCGACGTGTAGATCTGTTGGACCGATTCCAGCATTTGCAGACGCTCGCGCAATGATGCTTTGACCTGCTGCCGTCCCACATCGCTCAGTCCGAACTGATTCAGCCCGAGACGGGGCGAACTGACGATCAACGACTGCTCGTTCGCGAGGCTGCGGCCGTGCCGCAGCACCAAGTACCGGTTGCGAAGTCTGAGCCCCGGCCGGGGCTTGGCATCTTTAGTCACCAGATTCAGGACCGATCAAAAAGCGTCGTGTTGTAGGGATCGCGCCAATTGTAGCGCTATCGAACCGCGAAAAAACGACGGCTTACGGATCCAGCGCCGATTGCGCGAGCTATTCTGCGCAGGCCGAGCGGCCTGAACCTGGCCCTCCAACCGCACCAAAGCTGCGAGATTTTCTTTCGGAACAGAGCATGGATTCCTTTACCTTTGACCCGAGCCTATTGGCGATTCCGTTTGTACTCGGGTGCGTGATTGCCGCCGTGATTGCCTGGTTTGCGATGCTGGGCGGTTCGCTGAAGCTGTCTTTGGGCATGACCATGAAAGAGCCGCCGGGATACTTTTGCTGCCTGGTGATGGTCTTTCTGATCATGATCGGCAACATCGC
>CAVOSP010000008.1:0-512500 GCA_963698905.1 Pirellulaceae bacterium | reverse complement strand
TTTCAACAGCTGCGAATCCGACGCGAGTCGGCGGTTAGGTCGAGGCACGCTGATTTTCGATGGGGGATTCGATCGCCTGCGGTCGATACTCGACGATAGGTAGTGACTGGCGGTTCCTAGGACGAAACGAAGAAAGAAATGAGTTCATCAAGCGGTTCGGAAACTGTTGGTGATGTCGACAGCAAGCTCGATATGTTGATCTCGCGGATCCAATCGCTGGGAAGCGGCGAGCAAGCCGCCGCTGATCCGGTGCCCGAGCAGCGGCCGAGGCACCAGCCTCGCGTGGCAGCCGGAGCGACCCCGGTCGCGATCCCGCCGCAACCGACCGGGCAACCCGCCGGCCCTGAGCAACTGCCCCGTCCGGTGCAAGCGCCGCATCCAGTGCAGCGGCCAGGGAACCCAGCCCAGCGGCCGGGGAACCCAGGACCTTCGGTCCAGCAGCCAACGGCGGCTACCGCGGCGGCGCAGACCCGGCAGATCGCGGCGCCAGCGGGCGACGGAAAACCGCTGCTGGTTCCCTGCGTCGACGATTTTCAGCGGACTCGCGACGAACCATGGCGACCCGCCGAACCGGTCGACATGAAGACCGCTGGGGTCAATGAGAGTCTGTTGGAAGCAATCATCTATCGCTTTCTGCAGAACTCCGGCGAAGCGGAAGGCCGCAAGATCGCCGAACAGGTGAAGTTGCCGTTTCGGATGGTGGAGCCTTTGTTGACGCGGCTGAAAATGGAACAGAACGTCGCCTACAAAAGCTCGACTGCGACCAACGACTACGTCTATATTTTGACCGAAACCGGTCGAGCCATCGCCCGCAACCACTTGGCCGACTGCAGCTACTACGGTGCCTGTCCGGTGCCGCTGCAGCACTACATTGCCAGCGTGAAGTACCAGACGATCGAAGGGCAGTATCCAAAAAAGAAAGACCTGCTGAAGGCCTTTCATGATCTGTTGATCAATCCGCGAATGCTCGAAAAACTTGGACCGGCGGTTGCCAGCGGTCGCGGAATGTTCCTGTTCGGGTTTCCTGGTAACGGCAAAACATCGATCGCCGAACGGGTTACCGGTGCGTTTGGCAAACACATCTGGATTCCTCGCGCCATCGACGTGGACGGCGACGTGATGCGCGTGTTCGATCCGATGTGTCATGAAATGGACATGCCGACCGCGAACTCCGGACTGTTGGACATCGGTGGCTTTGATAAACGCTGGGTACGGATCGCGCGACCAACCATCATCGCCGGTGGTGAATTGACCATGAACATGTTGGAAGTGCAGCATAATCCGGAAAGCAACATCAGCGAGTCTTCGCTGCAACTAAAAAGCAATTGCGGCACGCTGGTAATCGACGACTTTGGCCGCCAAAAGATGCCCGTCGACGCATTGTTGAACCGCTGGATCGTGCCGCTGGAAAAACGCTACGACTTTTTGAACATGGCCAGTGGAAAGAAGATCCAAGTGCCGTTTGACCAGTTGGTTGTCTTCAGTACCAACCTGGAACCAAAAGACCTGGTCGATGACGCGTTCTTGCGACGTATTCCCTACAAGATCGAAGCGGAGAATCCACCGGAAGGCGATTTTCGCAAGCTGTTTGAAATCATGTGCAAGGTCACCAAAGTGCCGCACAAAGCAGATTGCATCGACTATCTGATCGAAACCCATTACAAGGCCGTCGATCGGCCGATGCGAATGTGCCAGCCGCGTGATTTGCTGCTGCAAGTGAAGAACTACTGTCTGTACAACGACATCGAGATCGATCTGAAAAAAGAGTACATCGATTTCGCCTGCGAAAACTATTTCTCCGTGATGTGATCGATCGGCTCAGGCTAATCGGACAATTCGGACGGATCCTCGTCGACTTCGGGGACCTCGGGATCCTCAGGCGCCCGCTTGCGGAGTTTTCTTTGCAGGCTGCGACGGTGAATCCCCAGCCTTCGCGCTGCTTCGCTGATATTCCCTCCGCAATCCGAGAGCACACGGTGGATATGTTCCCATTCATTACGGGCCAGCGAGGGAGCGGGAAAGGCGGTTGCGCCGTCGGGCACCGATGGCTGATCCCCGCGCATGAAGGCCTGCAGGATGTCGTCGGCGTCGGCCGGTTTGCTGATGAAATTCACCGCGCCTGCGCGAACAGCGTCGATCGACGCGGGGATGCTGCCGAAACCGGACAACATGATGATTCGCGTGCCCGGTTTCATCTGCAACAGTTTTCGTAGCAACTCCAAACCGCTTTTGCCTGGCATCCGCAAATCGAGGACCGCCAGATCGGTTGGCCGCTGATGGAACACGGCCACGGCTTCATCAAAGTTTGCGGCCGTTTCGACGCGAAAACCCCGCTGCTGCATCGCAATCGAGACTCGTTCACGAAGCACCAAGGTGTCATCGACCAGCAAGATGCTGTCGGCGCCAACGGTCGACGCATCGTAAACCGGTGCGGGATCGTGCGGTTGCAGTGAGTCAGAATGATCAGCCATTAAATTTGCAATCATCTCTGGTAGGAGTGGGGTTCGCGTCAGATTGTAACAGTTCGCATTGAAATAAACCTGCCGGCATTTCAGGATCGGCCATTGTTTTGACGAAGCGCCCGATCGTAGATGGCCGATGCCGACGGAGGACGCGAGGTGCCCAACGGGATGGTGGCAATCGCAACGGTGCCGAATCCCGGTGTCGATTGAAAGTCAAGTTCGCCACCCAACCGCGAAATCACGTTGCGCGCGAGGAACAAACCGAGTCCAATGCCGCGGCCCGGTTCCTTGGTGGTAAAAAACGGATCGGACGCCCGTTTGAGCACCTCAAACGTCATTCCTTGTCCCGAATCGATCACCGAGAGTTGCAAGTTTCCGCGCTGGACGCTCGATTCCAATCGCACCCGACCACCAGCGGGGCTGGCATCCAACGCGTTGTGAATCAGATTTCGCACCGCCTGGGCAACCGCTTCCTGAGGCACCCATAACTCGCAGTTTTCGATCTCGTCACTGGAGTCGACCACATCGACCAGGTGAGGCTCGCGAATTCCTTCGAGCGCGCAATCGATCAGTTCGCCAACGGTGGTTTGATCCCACTGTTGCGCCATCGAATCGCCCGCGGCTGATCGCATGCGCTGCAGAATTTGCCGGCACATTTCCAGTTGCCCGTCGATCAACTTCAAATCGTCATCGACCGAGGCTGGCTTTTGGAGATCCTCCAAATGCCGCGACAACTCTCGCACAATGACGTCGATCGTCGACAATGGCGTCGCCAATTCGTGAGCGGCGCCGGCGGCCAAGGTGGTCAGGCCTTCCAATCTGTGGCTGGCCGCTTGGGCCGCCTGGGTTCGCAACAACTGACGTTCTCGGTACCGCAGCGTCGCGGCGGTACGGGTGACAAAGTAAGTCACCACAGAGGCGCAGGTCGCGAAGGCAAACATTTTTGCGATCGATTGGACATCGATACCGGCAGGCACATTGCTGGTCAGTCCTGCGACCGGAACATAACGCTGCATCACCAGCGCATAACCGGCCACCGCGGTCACGTTCAGACTCCAGGCCGCCTGTCGCCGAATCATCACGCCGCCAACGGCCAGATTCACAAAATAGAAAAAACTGAATGGATTGCTCACCCCGCCGCTGAAGTACAGCATTGCCGTCAAGGTCACCAAATCCAGCAGCATCAAGGCCAGCGAGACGGAGTGTTGGATCGCAGTTTGCCCATGCGGATGCACGTCGTCGTCCGGAGCCGAGACGTCAAATTCATCGGTCGCCGGTTCGGCGTTCTGAGGTCGAGACAACCAGAAACCATAAAACGCATTGGTCACTGCCGTTAACGCAACGAGCAACAACAGCGGGACAAACGGTAGCTCGATGTCGGTACACAAGCGCACGACCAGAATCGTCACCAATTGGCCGGCGACGGCGAAGGAGCGCAGATGCAGCAGCCAGGCGGAGGAACCGAGGGGCGCCGACGTGATCAGGGAAAACGAATGAGATCTAGCAGCCGATGGCACAGTCGAAACCGAAATGACTTAGTGATCGTTTCATTTCATCTCGCGCCGTGTCAATTCGTCGCGAAGTCGAGCGGCCAGCTCGTACTGTTCTAACTCGACCGCTTCGGCCAACTGTTCGTTCAGGGTTTGGCCAACATCGTATTCGCTACGAAGTTTTTCACGTAGTTCCACCAAGCGAACCACCAGTTCGTCACCCTCGAAATGTTCCTCGGCATCATATTTGACAAAGAATGAACGCATCGTATCGAGCCCGCCGCTGATGGCTTGGACCGCTTCCTCGGCCGTGTTCTCCTCCAGTTCGCCCAATGCATGAGCTTGGGTGCGATGAAACAACACGAACGGTCGATATTGTTCGTGCGCGCCGGACCATTCTTCATCCGGGGTCATTTCGTCGCTGATGTCCATCAATCGCAAGGTATGGTCGGCGTCCATCACAGCACGATGGTAATACTGCAGTCGCAACCAACAAATTCGTCGATGATAGAACTGCATGAACTCGCGGTCGACTTCGCTGCATTCCTCTTCGGTCAAAATTCGCTGCGGATCTTCCAACTGTTGAGCCTTCAGATACTCCAGCACCGATTCGTGCTCGCGAAACGCGTTGCCATCGGGTCTGCCGGTGGTCTCCAACTGCAGGATACCCATGTCCACTCGCATCTGAATCACGTCTCGACCATCCTTGCCTTTGATCAGACGTGCGTTCAAGGTGGCGGGATCAAAGGACCAATCCGCGAGGATGTCGTCCAGGTGGAACTTGCGTTTCATCAATCCGTTCAAATCGTGGAAAATGCTCGAATGCCTTGAAAACAGCAGGGCCGCTTCGATGTTATTTCAACACTCTCGAGTATACCAGCGAGAAATTTATATTGAAGGATTGAGGAAATTTGGCTGATGATCGCTGATTTTCAAGGTCATTGGCCGGAGCGCTGCTCCGCTTCCCAGGACTTGCCTCGCCGTTGCTTCTTTTCCGCGGTGCGGCGTTTGCTGTCGAGCCGGCGTTTTTTGCTGCCCAGAGTCGGGCGGGTTGGTTTGCGGCGTTTGGGGGCAGATTGACATTCCAACAGCAGCTCGACCAGTTTGCCGCGAACATCGGTCAAATTGCGACTTTGATCACGATATCGTTCACTGTGCAGGACCAGTTCGCCTTGGCGGTTGATTCGGCCGGCCTGACGTGCGACAAAACGGCCTCTCCAATCGGGCGACAGGGCGGTGCAAGCAGTCGGATTCCATCGCAAGGTAACTTTGGAATTGACTTTATTTACGTTCTGGCCTCCTGGACCGCTGCTGCGCGCGGCCGTCACCGTTAGTTCCCGGTCGGGGATCGTTAGTCGAGAGTTTATGAACAGGTCCGCCATGAGATTGTATTTCCGGGTAAAAATCCTCGGTCGCCGCGCCGCGGTGCTCGGTTTCGCAGCCGTATTGGCAGCCCCGCTGGTCTGTTTTGCCCAGTCGGCGGTGAATACGGCCGGGACAGTTGAAACGTCAGAGTCAAACTTATCTGATTGGCCCCGTTTGCTGGGACCCCGGTTCGATGGTTCGGCGACCGTCGCCGGCGAGTTTGACTTTTCCAAGCCACCGGCGTTTCTCTGGTCGATCGAACTTGGCGACGGCTATGGGATCGGCAGCGTCGCGGCGGGGCGATTCTTTCAAATGGATGCGGGATCCGGGCCGGCCGACGCTGGTAAGCTTGAAAGGCAGCGATGTTTTGACCTAGAGAGCGGACAAGCCCTCTGGTCGCAGACGCAAAAGATCGTTTACCGCGACCTGCTCGGTTACGAAGATGGTCCGCGCAGCAGTCCCACCGTCGTCGGTGATCGGGTCTACACCTTGGGCGTGACGGGCTTGCTGACTTGCCGTGACGTGCAAGACGGCCAGCAGCTCTGGGCGGTCGATACGTTTTCCAGATATGGAGTGGTTCAGAATTTTTTTGGCGTCGCTTCTTCGCCGCTGGTGTTGGGCGATCGCGTGATCGTGATGGTCGGCGGCAGTCCGGCGTCGGACCAGAACTTTCCGCCCATGCGGCTCGATCGCGTTTCCCCAAACGGATCCGCCATCGTCGCCTTTGATCGTCGCAGCGGCAAAGAGCTTTGGAAGTGCGGCGACGACTTGGCCAGTTACAGCAGTCCGATCCCGGCGACCATCGACGGCACCTCGATGGTGTTGGCGTTTGCGAGAAGCGGATTACTGGCGATCGATCCGGAGCGCGGAATCGTACTTTGGCAGCATCCGTACCGCGCCTCGATTCTGGAGAGTGTCAACGCGATCGTGCCGGTGGTTGACGGCAATCATGTCTTTCTTAGTGAATGTTACGAACTTGGCAGCGTGCTGTTGCAAGCGAGTAAGGATTCGGCCAAGGTCTTGTGGCAAGATCCACCCCGGAACCGGCGACTGCAGTCGATGCGATGCCATTGGGCGACTCCGGTGTTGGTCAATGGATTTCTGTATGGCTGCAGCGGTCGCAATGGCCCCGATAGTGATTTTCGCTGCATCGACTTCCAGACTGGCCAGGTTCAATGGGCCGATGCGCGGCGAATTCGTTCGTCGGTGACGCGACTAGGTGATTACTTGTTGGTGTTGGAGGAAAGGGGATTGTTTCAAGTTTTGAAGGCGACTCCGACCCAATTTCAGCTGATTGCCCAGTGGGACTTCAGCCAGAGCGACGGAGATCGCCCGGCGATAGGTTATCCCTGTTGGTCTGCGCCGGTGGTTGTTGGTCGGAAATTGATCCTGCGGGGAACCGATCGCGTGCTTTGCTTGAGCTTGGCGACTGGGCACAGCAACGTTCCGCCGGAGCCATGATGGTTGCGGCGGCTGGGCGGAATGTCTCCGCCTCCCCCCACACGCCGTAAAGCAGTTCTGGTTGGCATCTGCTTTACCGCGTTGCCCTTCCCCCTATACGTAATCAATATCAATCCGAGTATTCTGGAGCAGTCAGCAAATTGTCTCCAACTCTCGGAATCAGCGCGTGCAAAGAACTCCCCATCAACCCTCCGGCGACGAACAAACGAAGTTCTTTGTCGATGCCAACGCGGCGGTCAACGATCAAGTTGACCTGCCCCGCATTGAGGCGGCTATCCGCGAGATCCTTGCCGCCGTTGGCGAAGACCCCGACCGCGACGGTCTGTTGGAGACTCCCTCGCGCGTTGCGCGCATGTACGCGGAAATGTTTGCGGGACTGCACAGCGATCCCGGCCGGCATTTGTCGAAAGTGTTTGCCGAGGACTACGACGAAATCGTGTTGGTTCGCGATATCAGTTTTTGCAGCATGTGTGAGCATCACTTGCTGCCTTTCAATGGCCGTGCTCATATCGCGTACCTGCCCAAAGGCAGAGTCGTCGGGCTCAGCAAACTTGCGCGAGTCGTCGAAGAGGTTGCCCGGCGTCCGCAGTTGCAAGAGCGATTGACGCACACCGTAGCCGATTTGATCGAAGATCAACTTTCGGCGCGCGGTGTGGCGGTCGTCTGTGAAGCGACTCACAGTTGCATGACCATGCGCGGCATTCGCAAGCCGGGCAGCTTGTGCGTGACCAGCGCGATGCGCGGCATTTTTCGAAACGATCCCAAATCGTGCGCCGAAGTGCTGGGTCTGATTAACCGTGATGCATAGCCTTATCCGCTGATGGACATCGATTGGCAACGGATCCAGGATGATTTGCGAGGCATCGTCAGTGGCGACGTGTTGTGCGACCGGTTCACGCGCCAGCTGTATGCGTCGGATGCCAGTATTTATCAAATCCTGCCGCTCGGCGTGGTGCGGCCCCGCAACATTTCCGACGTGGTCTCGACGGCACAGTATGCCGCCGAACATGAACTGTCGCTGCATCCGCGGGGTGCCGGCAGCGGCGTCGCGGGCGAATCGCTCGGTGCGTGGCCTGATCATTGACTTTTCACGCTTCATGCGGCGGGTCGATGTTGCTGCGGATGCCCGCACAGTGACGGTACAAAGCGGCGCCGTGCTGGCGGAGGTGAATCGCACCTTGGCGGCACGGGGTCGGTGGTATGGTCCCGATCCTGTCACCCGCAGCATTACCACGATGGGCGGTGTGTTGGCCACCAATGGATCGGGAAGTCACTATTTGCGAAGTGGGTCGGCGCGCGATCGTATTGAATCGATGCGCGTGGTCACGATCGACGGCGAACTGGTTGAACTGGGCCGCCACCGGGTTGGTAGAACGTTGGCCGAAGGCGAGGTGGACAGCACGGCGGATCGGTTGGCACGCGGGATCTTCGAGATCCACAAGCAGTTCAAAACGCTCGTCGAGGCGCGCCCGGCGCCTCCCAGAACTCGTGGCGGATACCGTCTGGATGATGTGATCGATGACCGTGGCCATGTGGACTTGGCAAAATTCATGGTCGGCACCCAGGGCACGCTGGCTTTGATCGTTGACGCTACTGTATGTACCGAGGCGATTCCGACGCATCGCGGCGTCGTGTTGCTGTTCTTTCATCGACTGGATTCGGCGCTCCGCAGCGGTGTCCGATCGTTGCGGCACGGTCCGGTGGCCTGTGATGTCATGGATCGTCGCCTGCTGCAAATTGCCAGAGACACCGATCATCGGTTCGCCGATCTACTGCCGCGTGAGGCCGAGGCGATGTTGTTGGTCGAGATTCAAGGTGAGTCGCTGACGGAGCTGAATGACCGACTGACGACGATTCGAAACGATTTGTCCCGCGGAGCCGCCGGGGCGTTTGCGGCGATCTGCACGTCAAATCCGGAGGAGCGAGATCTCTATTGGGCACTTTCCAGGCGAGTCATTCCGCGTCTGTATCGGTTTAAGGGAGACGAATCTCCGGTGCCATTTACGGAGGATATTTCCGTCGCGCCGGAAAAACTGCCGGCCGCTCTCAAAGCGATCCAAGAGACACTGCAGCACAATCAGGCAACGGCAACATTGTTCGCCCACGTTGGACACGGTCAGCTGCATGTTCGACCCTTCTTGAATCTTAGCCAGCGCTGACGACCAACTTCGGCTGCATACCCTTTCGCGGCAGATCGCCGAAGCGGTCTGGGCGCTCGGTGGCGAAGTCAGCGTTGAGCATGCCGCCGGTCTGAGCAGATCGTATTTGTTGCCGGCGCAGTTCGGCGATCTTTGGCAAGCGATGGGACAAGTCAAGCGATTGTTTGATCCGTTGCATCGGCTGAATCCCGGCAAACTGTTTGGCGCGGTGTTACAGAAGCCCAACGAGAATCTGCGGCCGGCTGATCAAACCATCGAGATCACCGCCGATCAGCGGCTGTTGGCTCCGGCCGATCAAGCCGTTGTCGCCGCCGCCCAAGCGACAGGGCGTTCGGTTCCCCAGCTGCAAGTACTTCAGAATTGGCCCGCCGGAGGTCCGATCGCCCGAGTCACCAGAAGCTGCAACGGTTGCGGCCGCTGTCGAACGACCTCTGCCAGCGAGCGTCAATGTCCGGTCTTTCGCGCCACCAGGGGCGAAGAAGCATCTCCGCGGGCCAAGGCAAATTTATTGCGTGGCGTTTTGAGCGGGCAATTGAATGTTGACGACCTGGCGACCGAAGGTGCCAAGGAAATCGCCGACCTCTGTTTCAATTGCCACCAATGTCGACTCGAGTGTCCCGCTTCAGTTGACATCCCAAAAATTGTCGGTGAATTGAAAGCGCAATACGTAGCAACCAACGGACTGCCGCTGTCCGAGGCATTATTGGGACGGATCGACCGAGTCGCTGGGATTGCCTCGCGAATCCCTTGGCTGGCGAACTTGCTGATTCGCAGTCAAATTTCGCGTTGGGCGGTCGATCGGATGTTTGGCCTGTCAGCCTCCCGCAAACTGCCGCTGCTGGCTAGCGAAACTTTCTTGCGTCACGCGTCACGACGGCGTTGGACCAAACCGGTACCGCATGGCGGATTGAAAGTCGTCTACTTTGTCGATCAGTTTGCCAACTACCACGATCCCGATATCGGACGCGCGCTCGCCGAGATCCTGCAACAGAACAGCATTGGCCTGTATGTGCCGACGGCGCAGGTCGGCAGCGGCATGGCTCGAATTTCCTCCGGCGACTTGAAAGGGTGCCCGCAAGATCGCCAAACGAAATGTGCGTCTGTTGGCCGACGCGGTTCGGCAAGGCTACGCGGTAATCGCGACCGAACCAGCAGCCGTGCTGTGTCTGAAACATGAATACCCGAATCTGCTGGATGACGAGGATGCGCACCTGGTCGCCGAGAACTCGCATGAGGCATGCGAGTATCTGTGGCATCTGCACGGCGAAGATCGCTTGGATTTGGATTTTCAGAAGGTGTCGATGACTGTCGCCTATCATCAACCTTGTCATTTGCGGGTGTTGGATAGCAACCAATCGGGGCCTCGCTTGATGGAACTAATCCCAGAGCTATTGGTCGAGCGGATCGAGGCCGGCTGCACGGGAATGGCCGGCACCTGGGGGTTGCAGAAAAAAAACTATCGAAACAGTCTCCGGATCGGTTGGCCGCTGATTTCCGCGATGAGATCGGCTCAGGTTTCGATCGCAACGACTGAATGCAGCGCCTGTAAAATGCAAATCGAGCATGGCAGCGCGCGGCAAACCGTGCACCCTCTGAAGCTGTTGGCTTACGCCTATGGTCGGATGCCAAAAATCGAGAACGAATTATTCCCCAGTATCGATGGAAACCGTGGAAATTGAAGTTCAGATGTTCGCGGCCGCCCGCCAGGCTGCCGGCAGTGAACGTATCCAAATCGAAGTCGCCCAAGGAGCGATCGCCGGCGATGTGCTGGCCGAGATCGGGCGGCGAATCCCAGAGCTCCTGCCGCTGCTGCCGTCGTGCCGCTTGGCGATCGATAACCAGTATGTACCGGAACAAACCCGAGTTTCGCCAAGCAGCGAATTGGCTTTGATTCCTCCAGTGAGTGGTGGATGATGAATCACGAGCAAATCTTTGTACAGCTCATCGACACTCCGATCGATATCGCATCGTTGCGCGGCAAACTTGCCGACCCCGGTGTCGGCGCTCTTGGTTGGTTCGAAGGCGTGACCCGTCAAACGACTGACGATCGGATCACCGAGCGACTGTGCTACGAAGCTCACCGCCCGATGGCGATCCTTGAACTTGAAAAACTGGCGACGATCGCGATTGCCAGATTTTCGCTCCGCAAATTGGTCATCGTCCATCGCTTGGGCGAGGTTCCGGTCGGTCAAGCCAGCATTGTCGTTGGCTGCAGCAGTGCCCATCGGCCCGCGACCTTCGCGGCCTTGCCCTGGATCATGGATGTTTTGAAGCGCGAGGTGCCGATTTGGAAACAAGAATCCTACGCCGATGGCAGCAGCCAATGGGTGCATCCGACAGATGAGTAGTTCAAAGCGGCGTGTTTACTTGGATCATGCGGCAACCTCTTGGCCAAAAAGCGATGCGGTTTTGGAAGCGATGGATCGATTTGCCCGAGAATGCGGCGCGGCTGCCGGTCGCGGAGGTTATCAGTCGGCATCCGCCGCCGATCAAGTTGTTGCGACGTCGCGAAAGTCGATCGCGACGCTAATCAACGCGGAATCAGCCGCGTGTATCTCGTTGCACAGCAACGGCACGGCGGCACTGAATGCGGCGATCCACGGCATTCTGCGTCAGGGGGATCACGTGGTCACCACGGCCGCCGAACACAATAGCGTGTTGCGACCACTGCATCATCTGGAATCGAAGCGTGCAATTTCATTGACTATCGTGCCCACGGACAGCGAAGGTGCGGTCGACGCGGACAAAATCCTGAACGCCGTTACCAGCAACACTCGCCTGGTGACACTAACCCATGCCAGTAACGTGACAGGATGCGTTCAGCCGATCATCGAGGTGGGCAGCGGTCTGCGCGAACACGAAGCTCACTTTCTGTGCGATGCGGCGCAAACCTTTGGCTCTCTGCCGATCGATGTCCAGCGATCGGCAATCGACCTGCTGGCGGCACCCGGGCACAAAGCGTCTGGAGGGCCGCTGGGAACCGGTTTTCTGTACTCGTCAGCTGCGGTTGCTGACCAATTGACTCCCCTGGTTCAGGGTGGCACCGGCAGCCAAAGTGAATCGCTTGAGATGCCGACCGCGATGCCCGCGAAACTGGAAGCGGGAAACCTGAATGTCCCGGCGTTGGCCGGCTGGAACGCTGCCCTCGAGGATCTGTTGGCCTGTGGGCTCAAATCGAGAATTCGTTCGCTGTCGCGACTTGCCAATCACCTTCACGATGGACTGGCCGCGATCGACGGCCTGCGGATCTATGGACGATCCAGAGCTTTGCCAATCGCAAGCATCACTGTCGAAGGGTATTCGGTCACCGATGTCGCTTTGATCCTGGATTCGGAGTTCGGAATCGAAACGCGCGCCGGGTTACACTGTGCGGCGCTGATTCATCCACTGTTGGGGAGTGCGGCAGAAGGTACCCTGCGAATCAGTGCCGGTCACGAGACAACCCAGTCGGAGCTGGACGCGGCGATCGCGGCGATTCGGGTGATCTGCGAAAATCGCCCCAGTTTCTAACCAAGTTTCCTTACTGCGTGGCGAATGACGTGATGCTGCGACGTCGATTTCCGGGTTTTACCGAGCAAACTTGACCAGCTGAGACTGCGATGAACGAGATCATTCACCAGATTCTGTCGATGCCACCCCCCTTCAACATGGTGACGGTAATCGTTGTCGTCGTGATGGGCGTTGGTTTGATTACCTCCGTGGCCCGGGAAATTCGTAAATACGCGTCCCATCGCGAATCGATGGAGGTGATTCGCGAGCTGGCCGACCGGGGCATGAGCGCCGATCAGATTGAGCGCCTGCTCAAGGCAGGTCCCGACCCGGACTACTGCAACCGAGAACTGGACCGGGTATAAAGGTCACTTGATCCAGGGTTTCATGTGTGATCGGCAGTGCGCCGGCCGTCGCTTTTTATCGTGAAGTGTTGATCGCAAAGAACCGGTGGCGAACGCCATTCCGCCCAGATTAAGCGAGCCGATTAGGGACATGTCGGAAGAACAGAAGAATCGCAACCAGCCATGGTATCAAGGCGGTTTGCAGTTCCAGTGCACTCAGTGCGGGGCCTGCTGTAGCGGCCAGCCGGGTTATGTCTGGGTGGATCGGTCCGAGATCAAGGCCATGGCGTTTGAAATGGGAATGGACGCGGTCACTTTTGCACGCAAGTTCGTCCGCAAAGTTGGTCCGGACAAGAGCTTGATTGAATATCCCGATGGGGATTGCATCATGCTCGATCGGCAAACTCGCAAATGTACGGTGTATCGGGCGCGACCGATTCAATGCCGGACCTGGCCGTTTTGGGATTCGACCGTCACGAAACCGAAAGACTGGAAGCAAACTTGCGAAGTCTGTCCTGGCGCGGGAACCGGAAAACTATACACGCTGGAGCAAATAGAAGCGGCGAGAAAACAGCGGGCGGTCTAGCTGGACATCGCCTTCTTGAGGCATTGGGTTTAGTTTCACGGCGGTCCAGGTGCGATGGATTTGATCCGCCACAGCTTGATATCGTTGCCGACGCAATCGCGGCGGCAAGCTGAGTGAATCGATATACTGGTCCATCGCACGCCGTACTTGTTCAACGGTTAGGCGTTTTGCGTCAGTGACGACTTCCGAGCGGCAAAGTCGATGTCGGACGCGGGCGCAAAACAGTTGGCTGAGAATGGAGACGTAAAGATGCCGATGGACGCAACGCCAACCGCGACATTCAAGGTGGTCCCAGCCGAGCTCTTCCTTCGCCTCACGAAAACAGATTTCCGCGATCGGTCGAGCGAACGCGACTCGCGACAACGCTCGAACACCCCGGCCTCGTCTCCCGGGTACCCGATTGCCGAGGAAGTATTTGGTAATTCCGGTTAGCAGATTGCCGGCAGCTCCCCGGCGAAAGCTTGCACACGCTGATCGAGGCCGTCGAGAAAGTGGGCAAGCATTTTTTCCAAGCGATGCGATATCCTGAAGCGAAATAAGAGCGACCTTCCGTGGTTTCGTTGTGAAACAGAGCACGCGAAAGGTCGCTTCTTTTTGTCCTGCATGTCAACCGAGATAAACGCTTGGCAGGAAACCATTTACATCACAAAGTCGAAACCAAAGTGGCGCTGTCCAGCTAGAGCATTTCCATCAATGGCGTAGGTCGGGAAAAGGGGTCAGACACGAATGGCCCAGACACCAATAGCCGGCACTGCCCGAAGGGTGCTTCGCACTCTCGGTGTCTGCCCCCTTTTCCCGACAACCCATATCAAAAATGGAAATGCGCTAACGGCGAACCATCCAGGCGAAGCCCAACAGACAGACCGCGATCAGGTCCCCTGATCCCAATCGATCGCTGCTTGCCGAACGCCTGACGTAGCTGAGCAAACTTCCTGTCGGACAACCCAATCGGCAGTACCCCATCGGAATCATGCCAGCCAGGACCAGGCTCGCAAGCGCCAGTGCAATCGATCCCCAGCCAGCCATCTTCAGCAGATACGCGTGGAATGGTTCCCAAACAGACAAGTCGATGCTCGGTACCACGATCAGAGTCGCGTAGGCTGCGATCAGAGTCGCCGCGGGGATTCGCTTCAGCCAGGACGAAAGCCGCCGCGACAGCTGCCGGCGTCGACGCGATCTTCTCGATGGTTTAATTAGCTGCTGGATCGCTCCATGAGGACAAAGATGATTGCAGTACGGATTACCGCCACTGACCGGCGGAGCGATGACTGCCAAGCCAACGATGGCGGCAAGCCCCGGCGCTAGTTGCCATGCGATCCCTTCGGCCGACCAACCTGCGATCAGCGCCAAAGACAGCAAATTGCCGGCCCAGAATCCAATCACGACGACGACCGTCAATAACCATATTTTTCGAAGACGGCGGTTGTGAAACCAATGCGATTTGCTCGCCAGAGCGGCGACTAGCAGCAAGATCACGGTTGCCATATCAGCGGTTGCCCATCGCAACCCAAACAACGAACCGTTTCCGGCCGGCACTGCCAACTCGGATTCGATGGCGGATTCCGCGAGCCTGGCAGCTTCCACGATCGTGTCGGCCACCGCGATACTGGTCATCGTCGCGCCCGTGACGCCTTCGACGCCGGCTGCTTCTGGATTGAACGCTGCTAACTCGCTCAGCGTTTGGTTCTCAAAGATTGCCCAAAAGTCGGCTTCAGCACGCATCGTGTCTTGGAAAGACTCTGTCTCGTAGGATGCGCGAAGCTTGATTGATTCGACGCGATTTTGTTGGTCCAACTTCATCAACACTTCCGTCGGGCCGCGATAGCCCGTGATGTCGTCGCAAAACGGTCCGGTGCGGAGCACACGCCCAATCTCGGCGCCAGCGGAGTCTCTGACAATGGTGACCGTTGCCGAATCATCGATCAGCTGCGCGTTTTCAAACCAGTCCTGGACCTCGTCGATCGTCAGTGCGTTTGGGAAGTACAGCGAAGGGCGGCTGCCGCCAATGCGTTTCAAGACGCCCTCGGCCAATGCCAAACTGGTTAGTGTCGCGCCCGAAACTCCGTCGATTCGCGTCGAACTATTTGGGCCGCCCCACGGCCAACCTTCGAACTGCTTGAAAAAGGCATCACTGGCCCTGACCGCATGGACGTGCTCTTTGGTATCAGCGCTGTGCAGTAGCCAAACCGCCACGATGTTCAGATCCAAATCAAAGATAATTGATGACTCGGTTGGCCCCCGATAGCCGACGATTTCGGCAGCAACCGGCAAAGTTCGTGCAACCCTGCCGATCCGTTTGCCAGCTTCATCCAGCACCGTCCACAGCCCATTGGCATCCTGGGGACCGACTGATTTAGCTGATGGCAGAACTTGCTGAATCTCAGACAGATCGGGAGGTTCAGCGGTGCCTGGATTGATTTGCATCACCGGTGACGGAATCAACAGCAGCAATCCACAGACGATCACGACGCGAATTGAATGCACCAACAGAGCCAAGTCCGGCCGTCGGTTTCGAAAGCGACTCATATCAAACCGGGCTAACGAAACCATGCGAGAAAGCTGGGACTTTGGCCGATGTCGCAGCAGGCAAATCTGGGCCCAAATCCGCTCACGCCTTGCCATCGTGCGAGAATTGCTTATTCCGAGTCGTACTACCTTCAGTACTTCAATCCCTGTAACGACGGAACCTGAAAGTGGTTGTACCGCTTTTCCAATGATACCGCCAATTTCAGGCGGCGACCAAATTATTGTCGGTCAATCGCGGTTCCTGATCCAAGTTGATTCTGCCGACGCATGCTTGCATGGTCCCGATATCCAAAGGTCAGGAAAACATCAGCGGTCAATCGGTGCGACCCGACAAAATATTGAATGCTTGCGAACAGGACGACGTCGGTGCCTGCCAAGCGAACCTGCTGGAGTCGCGGCAGGCGACCGGTGGCTGGGTGATCTAGGGGACAAATCGAATGATGAACCTGCCGGATGCGCGGCCGATCACGTCGACAACTGCGAAATGGAGATGCACCGACCGACATCAAGATGCACCGACGTGGCGCCGTTCGAATCGAAGTTTCCCAACAGAGCTTCCTTTTTTCGATTTCGGCCTCCGCCCTTACTTTGCCGATTGGGTAGGGCGATTGGTGAGGTTGCCAGATATCTGCGCGATTGTCAGGATATTGAGATGGGCTGCGAACGGTTGGTTCTTTACGAATTGGTTCTATCATTAAAATTGTCGCAACGCCCTCCGGCGAATCCCTGCGATCATGGTCGAGCATGGAGAATCGAGTGAAGTGCGCCGCTGACCGAGCCAAACAGATCCGCAAATTCACCGTTTCCGGTCTGCTGGAGCTGACCGGCATCTGCGCTGTTAGCTTTGCACTGATTCGATGGCTCGGGCTTGAACTGTCGTTCTCACTGCTGGTGCTGGCCTACGCCTTTGCCCCCGCGCTTGCGCTGTTGGCGATCCATTTGATGGCTCGCTACCAGCGCCACGTTCGTTACGGGGCCGCGGCAGTCATTTTGTTGTTCTTTGCCGCCTTGATGACCATGCTTTGTGGTCTGCGGTTCGGCGAGCAGGCGGTGCCGGTGGTCGTCGTTGGCACCTTGATCGAGTGGCCAGGTCAACTTGCCGTCCTGGTCTGCTTACGACTGCTCTGGACCCCGCGGATTCGCACCTCACTGACTTCTTGATCGTGATCCTCTTCGCAGCCCAGTTTTGGCGACCATCTGCTGCTTTCTATCACCTGATTGGGTCGCAATGACTTGCCGCTGAAGTTGGCTTTGGTATTAAGTGGAGTGGGAAGAGTAGATCAGGAGCACACAAGGCGGCGATGAGATGGGAAGAAAAAAATTGATGCTGATTGGTGGTGCGATTGCGATTGCGTTGATCAGCTACCTTGGCTGGAAGTTCACGGCGCGTAGCGGTTACGAGTCCGCGGAATACACAATCATCGCTTCGGATGACGCAATCGAAATTCGCCGGTACCCCGAACTGATGCTGGTCACGACGCCAATGCAACCGGCCGCACAGGGGGATGACGGGAGTTTCATGCGACTGTTCGGCTACATTTCCGGGGGCAACGAGCAGTCACAAAAAGTGGCGATGACGACACCGGTATTCATGGAGCGCGGATCGGAAAGCTCGCAGGATCAAATGGCATTTGTGATTCCCAAACAGGTCGCTGCCGAAGGGATTCCTCAGCCCAGCGGCGACGGGGTACGGATTCGAAGTCGCCGGGGGGGCGAGTTCGCCGTGATCCGCTTCGCCGGGCGGATCAATCCAACCATCGTAGCGGCAAAAGAGAAAGAGTTGCGAAGGTGGGTCGCCGAGCAGGGACGCGGCAGCGAGGGATCCGCCGAGGTGGCAGGTTACGATCCGCCTTGGACTCCAGGTCCGCTGCGCCGTAATGAACTGCTGATTCGCTTGGATCACCCAGACGAACTTCAATAGAGCATTTCCGTCAAAGGCGTAGGTCGGGAGAAGATGTAGATCCGCGAGTCCCTCGCCGGGCATTCCGGAAGCAATTTCCACCGAAATTGCCCTGCGAAGGGACTCGCGGGACTACCACAGTGTCGCTGTCCAATTAAGAAGAAACAGCCGAGGCAGAGAATACCACTCTGGCACCGCTGAACTCATCGCTGCTCGATCGACTCGCCCGTCATGGGAACAAAGGCGACGGGAGCGACGACTTTCCGCGTGACCTTCTGATCCTCCCCTTTTTCAATCACCATCAGCTGTTGCCCGAACCGCTTTCCCACCGGGATCACCAGTCTGCCTCCGATCGCCAGTTGATCAATCAAAGGCTGTGGAACGTGGTCGGGCGCGGCCGCCACGATGATCAAGTCAAAAGGTGCGTGCTGAGGCCAGCCCTGATAGCCGTCACCGTGACGAACGTGAACGTTTTGATAACCGAGCGACTTGAGTCGTGCTGTCGCCTCGTCGGCCAGTGGCTTGACAATCTCGATGCTATACACCGTGTCCACGATTTCGGCCAACACCGCCGCTTGATAACCGGACCCGGTCCCCACGTCGAGAGCGCGAGCGTCGCTTGTCGGCATGGCAAGCTGAGTCATCAATGCGACGATGTAGGGTTGCGAGATGGTTTGACCGTTTCCGATTGGTAGCGGTCGATCTTCGTAGGCCTGTGGCTGCAAGTGCGATGGGACAAACCGATGCCTTGGCACCCGATTCATCGCGGCAAGCACTTTCGGATTCTCGATGTCACGAGCGCGAAGTTGCCGATCGACCATCGCCTGTCGTCGTTGATCCGATTTGCTTTCGTCGTCCGGCACGGAATCAGTTGGGGAAGTCACGTTTGACCGAATTTGCGTCACCGCTGGTTTTGTCGCTGGTGGTTTTTTCGCTGGTGGTTTTGTGTGCTGTGCCGCGACCGCACTGGGCGTCAACAGTGACGTCGCGATCGACAACGCTGCGACGGCGATGTACGGCGGCCAGTTCACGCGACCAGCTCGCTGATGATTTTTCCACCGCCCGCGATTTTCATCGGGCGACCGTTCTTGCTGGTGAAGGTCTTGTCGGTCGAAATGCCCAGGCCGCGACAAACGGTGGTCATCAAATCCTCGCTACTGAAGGGCTCCGATTCGACGCTGCTGCCGTCGCTGCTTGTGTTTCCGATCGCGAGTCCGCCTTTCAGATCACCACCGCCAACGACGCAAGACCAGGCGCGGGCAAAGTGATCGCGGCCGGCATTCTGATTGATTCGCGGCGTTCGTCCAAACTCGCCCATCCAGATCACCACGGTGTCCTTAAGCAATTCTCGCTGGGCCAGGTCTTCGACCAGCGCGCTCATGGCGCGGTCGAGCTGGGGCAGCTTGGTGTCTTTGAGTGTCGGATGGACCCCGGTGTGATTGTCCCAGCCACCCAAATCGACTTCCACAAACGGCACTCCCGACTGGACTAGTCGGCGCGCTAGCAAACAGCCCTGACCAAAAGTATCGGTGCCATAGCGCTGTTTGACTTCATCCGGTTCCTCATTCACTTTGAACGCTCTCATCTGATCGCTGGTCATCAGGTCGAGCGTCTTTTTGAGCACCTTGGCGTGTTCGCTGGCGGGCAAGTCGCCGGTACGGCCGGCGAATCCCGATTCGATCGCGTCCAGCGCGGCCATCCGCTGCAGCAGTCGCGTATCGTCAATCTGCATTTCCAAATTCCGCACGCGACCATTGCTGCTGACCGAGAAGGGGGACCAGGCCATCCCCAGGAACCCGGGGCCGCTGCCGGCGCCACCGATGGAAACGAACGGCGGGATTTCCAGCTCGGGGCGTTGGTCAATCAATTCATGAGCGATCACGGATCCATAACTGGGGTGTTCGATATTCGGATTGGGCACGAACCCGGTATGCATGTAGTAGCGACCGCGATTGTGATCGGCTTCGCGCGTTGACATGCTGCGGATGATCGAAAGATGATGCATTTGCTGGGCGACCATCGGCAGGTGCTCGCAAATCTGCATCTCGCCACTGGTCGAAATCGGCCGAAACGGCCCGCCAGTAGGCGCACCGGGCTTCAGATCCCAGATATCGATGGTCGCCGGTCCACCACCCATCCATAGCAAGATCGCCGCCTTGCGATTCTGTTTCAGTTGATCCTTGTTCGCGCAGATCGCGCTGCCCATGGTCAGCGACGCGGCAGCCGCCGCGCGAGACCCGGACAGATGCTGCAGGAAGTGCCGCCGAGTCATTCCAGCGGGGGTGTGCCAATGATTGATCATGGTGATTCGCCTGCAGTGCAGTTCGTGTCGGTGGTGATTGATTCGTTTCGTCTTCGACTTCTACGTCGCTAAGCGGGAAAAGTTTGCCACAGCCCTGCCCGTGGGCTGAGAGCCCGACCCGGGAAACGGATTAGTGTTGCATGATGAATTCGTTGCTGTTCAAGATTGCCCACCACATGTCTTGCAACATCTCTTTTTCGTTGCCGCCTCGAGCAACCAACAGTTTACCCGCGACAGAAATCTCTTTCTTGGTCGGTTGCCGCGCCAAGCCGGCCAAAAACAATTCGCTCAGCCGATCTCGCGGCGAACGTCCCGTGCCGGCGATCTTGTCGATAAAACTGCCCGCTTGGATGCTGATCGCGGTGGTGGTCAATTCGCCGTTGAACAGCATCAAGGCCTGAGGAATCGAACCGTTGAACGTCGTCGCTTCGTCTCCTTCGTCAGTCCCGAAGGCAACGACAAATTGCTCAAGCCATCGGCGGCGCTGCTGTTCTTGTTGTTCGTAGCTGCCGGCCGACGCCGCCTCGGTGGCCGTGATCATCGACTGATACAAGCTGCTCGGCGCTCATCTGGCGGACGTAAAACCGGGAAAACTTTGGCAGTTCACCGATCGTGGGATCATCGATCTCGTTCTTGGATCCCAACACAGCCGCCAACTGATATGGCCGACTGAGCGTGATCCAGGTGATCAATTGTTTTAAGATCGTAACTGCTGGCACGAAACTCGTCGCCCAAATAGTCCATCAATTCGCTATGAGATACGGCTTGGTGCGGACCGATGTCGTCGATCGGTTTGGTGAATCCATACCCCAGGAACATCGACCACATGCGGTTGACGATCATCTTGTCCAAATACTCGCTGTCCATCATCAACCGGCCAAGTTCGTCGCGGCGATTGACATCGCTGAGGTGTCCGCTGACACCAATTGAGGTGCCATCGGTAAACACCGGATAAGCGACTCGGGTCAAGCCGTTACGCAGCTCGTAAAAGACCAAGGCGTCACTAGGATCGTTTGCCTCCCCGGCGAAGTCTTCGTTGACCAGTTCGACATGATCGATGTCCCGGGTGCCGGCAACAAATCGGCGCAGTGCTCGGGTTTGACGAAAGAACGAATTGAACTCCCAGAATTTCTGCTGTTTCCACTGATTGAAGGGATGATTGTGACATTGCGTGCATTGCACTTGCTGGCCCAAGAAGATTCGCGAAGTGCTGCTGGTCGCCAAAACACCCTTGTCATCATTGACTTTGTCAGCGAGAAAGTTGACCGCGCCGTTGAAGCCCGGAACGCCTGGTTTGTTGGCCCCGGTCGCGGTGACGAATTCGTAGACCATTGCGTTGTAGGGCTTGTCGGCTGCGAATGAGTCACGCAAGTACTTTTGCATTCCGTCCCGATCGGTCAGCGATCGACGATCATTGCCACCGCTGCGGCCGATCAGAATGTTGGTCCAAACGGTGGCCCAGTGAGCCGCGTACTGCGCGGTATAACGATCGTCGTGCAGCAATCGATCGACCAACTCGGTGCGCTTTGCCTTACCGCGCTCTGCGACGAACTCCCGTAGTTCGTCCCGTGTCGGAATGCGACCGATGATGTCCAGGTAAACTCGCCGGCACCAGGTCGCGTCGTCCGCTTGCATGGCCGGCTGAATTTCAAAGTCTTGCCAGCCTCGCTCGATCAGCTGGTCGATTCGCTGGACCTGCGCGGGAACGCCAGAGAGATTCTGACCCGCTGAAATTGCCGGGGATGCGATCAGCGAGCCGAGTAGCAAAAGCAAGAATCGGCGCATGGCGAGTTGAGTCCTAAGGTCACAGCCGGACGCGTGAATCAGGCTCACGCGCTACTGATCATTGTAACCTAACGAGCAGCTTGAAGCCGTGATTTTTAGCAGCGTGAAAATCACAAGATCGCTTCGATCAATTCCCATTTTCCGGAATCGGTTTCGGCTTGCCACAGGCCGGTCAGCTCGTTGCCGCACAAAATCCCTTCGACAACCCAGGCCATCGGATCGGGGATCACAATCGAAATCACGTCATCCTTGCTGCCGCGAAGCACCTTGCGAACCGCTTTGACCACACGGGCGCGGGCGTCGCGAATCGATTCGCCTTTGGGCGGGCAGAGATCGTCGGGCGATTCCTGGCCTTGCCGGTACAGCCGGGGGTGGTTTCGCTTCACTTCATCGATCAATTTTCCAGCCCATAAACCATGATCGATATTGCGGAACGCATCGATCACTTTGATTCGCACGTCATGACCGTGGGTCTGACGCTGATACTGAGCCATTCGCTGGGCCGTTTCCAGGGCCGATTGGCAGGGGGCGGCATAGATCGTTTTGATCTTGATCGACGACACTTGCTCGGTCAGCGACGTCACCTGCTCTCGACCGCGGCTGACTGAGCGGCATGTCCAACGAGCCCTTCATCCGACCTTGATCGTCAAAATCGGTCGCACCGGGGCGGACCAACAACACCCTCGAAACTTGAGAGGATCGCAAAATCATGATTGTTTTACTCCATCCGTGTTGCCGACCGTGTTGATCGCGTCGGCCAAATCTTCCATGGCCTGGCCGTAGTCGTCGCTGCGAAAGATCGCCGATCCGACCACGAACAAATCGCAGCCTGCCTGGCGTGCCAGCCCGATCGTGCTGGCATCGATGCCACCATCGATCTGCAGCAACAACTCGGGGTGCCGCTGTCGCAGGCGACTGAGTTTCTCCAAGGCAACGGGGTTGAATTTCTGCCCGCCAAAGCCAGCTTTGACGCTCATCACCAATACCACGTCGACCGCCGGCAGGCAGTTTTCGATTGCCTCGATCGGCGTCTCGGGATTCAGCGCGATGCCAACACCGACACCCAGCTCCCGAATCCGACCGGCGGTTTCGATTGGATCGCGCGATCGCTTCGACGTGAAAGGTCAACAGATCGGCGCCCGCATCGACCATCGGTTGTGCATAGTTCAACGGGTCGCTGATCATCAGATGCACATCCAAGGGAAGATCGGTATGACGGCGCAGGCCGGCGATGATCGGCATCCCGTAAGTCAAATTGGGTACGAAGTGCCCATCCATGACATCTAAATGCAACGCCGCCGCGCCAGCGTCTGCTAATCGCGAGACTTCGCCTTTGAGGTCGCCGAAGTCACACATCAATAGGCTCGGCAGCACGGCGGGTGCCGCGTCGCGAATCGCGTCAAGCGCGTTGCTCGACATTCAAGTTCTCGCAGGGAGTCACAATCGATCGACCAGAAGCATGTCTCCTGATCGACGCCAAAACGGCAATCAGATTGGCCACCCATCCCCGCAGTTGTCAATCGTGACTCTGTGATTACTGCCCACCCGACGAGGGGGATTTGACCGGCAGATTTCAGTGATTTAGCGGCTTTAGGAGATTCAGAACATCGTTTAAGGGGAGTTAATCTCCCGCAAAAAATCAAATTATCGATGGTGTTGCTTTGATCCAATCGGCCGAGGCATCCAGGCTCTCGGAGACTGGCCTGATTCTGGTAGCCCAGTTCACGCTGGGCACGGCTGCTGTCATAGAAATGAAACAAGCTACTCATCTTGACTGCCGCGCTATTGAGGTCACCTTCGCCGGCAACGGCGGACCAGAGGTCGCCGGCAACGCCGCCGATCCATGCGCTGGGCCGGTCCCGCGGCCATGATTGGCGGTCGAGTTCCCATCCGCCGCGCCATCTCGGTCCAAAGCTCGTAATAGCTCATATTCTGTCCGGCCAAGATATATTGGCGTCCGCTGTCGCACCTTTGCGTCGATGGCGCGGATCGTTGCCGCGGCGACGTCACGGGAATCGCAGACCGAACAGCCTCCCGAGGGAGCGATCGGTTTCCAGCCGCGGCCAAGCTCCAGCATCATTCGTCCGCTGCTCGGTTTCCAGTCCCAGGGACCGAGCATGAATCCGGGGTGTACGATCACGCAATCAAGTCCCTGTTTGAGGACTTCCAGCACCTCGTCGACGCCCGCTCGTTTGCTGAGCACGTAGCTACAAGGAACTTTTCGATTGGCCTGGCTGGGCGGAGTCGTTTCATCGGCGGGTTGGTCACGGGTGCCGGCGGGCAGGGTATCGACGGTGCCGACGTGGACTAGCTTTCGACCGTGCTTCAGACAGGCCTCGGCGATGATTCGGGTGCCGTCTCGATTGACCCGCATCGATTCATCCAACTTTTTCCAGCCGATATGGATCAGTCCGGCCGAGTGAATGACAGCATCACAGTTGGCGATCGCGCGATCGATCATCTGCCGATCCAGCAAGTCGCCGACGACAAATTCGGTCTTGACAGCGTCGAATACTCGTTCGCCTGGAGTCGTACCGCGGGAGTCGCCTGGGTCGCTGCGAACGAGCGCAACAGTTCGACTCCGGCGTCACTGAGTTGACGCAGGATGGTGTTTCCCAGCAGTCCGGTTCCCCCGGTCACAAAAATTCGCATGATCGTTTCGGCCGTTCCTGGAGGACATTCCTGGAGGACGCTCCGGCGGGGAGACGCGGGAGCGAGATTGAGCTGGCGAATTATTCATCTTGGGCCGGAAGGGCGATACCCGCTAGACTACGTCGACTCAATTCTGCGGTGGGGATGGATCTCCGGCGAAGAGCTCTTTTCTGTACCGATGGCGGCAAGGATGTGACCATGAGTACCGACGATTATCTGCTTGACCAGGTCGAGCGTTCCCAGCGCTCGCGGACTCTTGACAGGCGAGAAAGACGCTCGCATCGGCGTCATCTGTATCTGCTCAGCGTGCTGGCTCTGATTGCCGCTGTGGTGATCGTGGCTCCCAGTTTGATCAGCCATTCATCGATTGGCCGCGGTTTGGTGGCTCGCACGATCGGATCTTATGGACTCGACGCGACAGTCGATTCGATGCGAATTGGCTGGGTGACGCCACTGCGGATCACCGGATTGACAGTGCAGGGAGAGGCCGGCAGTTCCATATCGGTCCAGCAATTCGATTTGGACATGACGATCACCGATTTGATCAGATCATCCTTCGGTGACTTGGGGCAGGTCACCGCTCGCGGCATCGACCTGGCCTGCACGATGCGCGACGGTCGTTGCAGCTTGGAAGACGATTTGTCGTTGCTGTGGGAACCGGGCCAACAGCAGACGAGTCCCAGCGGGTCGATCAAGCTGCAAGACATTACGGTGTCGGTCAGCGACGAAAGCAGCGGAGAGGTTTGGCGGGTGTCCCAAACCAGTGCCGACGTCGACTTGCTGTCTGATCGGATCCAAGGGTCTTTCGCGGGGGTGTTGACCGAACCGGGGGGCAGTGGTGGTTCGTTGCAAGGGACGATTGAGTTTCTGCCCAGCCCTTCGCGTGAGCAGCAATCAGCGCAGTGGCGACTGGAATTGCAAAGTGAATCCTTGCCGTTGTCGGTGGTATCGCTGATCCGCCGTCGTTTCCCGCTGCCGCTGCCGCGATCCCGGCTCAGATTCATGGGGACGCGACCGGAGCGATCGTGGTCGTGGGCAACTCTGACGGCGCAGTCGAAGCGTCAGTCCGTCAGTTGAACGTTCGTAACTTCACCGCCGCCGATCAAGGTTCGCGGGTGTGGAGCAATCGACTGGCAACCTTGGATGGCGATCTGGTGTTGATTGGCGACCGAGTGATCGGTCGTCAATTGAAAGCGACCGCCGACTTTGCGGCGGCCAAGATCGACGGTGCTTTTTCAAGAAGCTTCTCGTTGGTGGGAGTCAACGATAACCCGCTGCGCTGGCTCGAAGCGATCGAGGGGACGGCCACGATCGAAGCTGACCTGGCGGCGATCGATCAGGCGCTGCCTGGCATGTTGCCGCTGCGCGAAGAAGCCGAACTGGTTTCCGGCCGTGTGCAGGCGCGAGTGGATTCGACGATCACCGGATCGGTCCGGCGCAGCAAGCTTTCGATCAACAGCGACGCCATTCGCGCGCGTAGCCAAGGCCGGGCGGTGGTGATCGACCCGATCGAATTCTTGGCCACCGTCTCCAGCGATGGCGGACCCTTGAAAGCCGATCAATTTGAGTGGAGAAGCGCCTTTGGCACCGCCGTGGGCCAGGGCGACCTGCGCAGCGGCAATGCCGATATCGAAGTCGATTTCGGACGCCTGACATCGATGTTGCGGCCGATCATCCATGTCTCGGAATCTTCGTTGGCCGGTTCGATCCGCGGCAAAATCGGTTGGAACGCGTCGGAAAACAACAGCTGGCGGCTCTCCGGCGAAGGCAGCGCGTCGAACCTGGTGATCAGCATGCCCAACGGACAGACGCTGCGCCGCGCGTCGATGCAAGGCAAGATCGAGGCAGTCGGTCGCTGGGGCGGGGATTCATTGGAAGAATTGACTCGCGCCGATCTCTCGGTGGCCACCAACGGTCTCGATTTGCGTGCCGAGTTGGTGCAGGCGGTGCGCCGTCCTTCGTCAACGGTTCCGATGCCGGTGCGACTCTTTGGCAGCGGACGCGTGGATACTTTGCTGGAAACGCTGGGTCCCTGGCTGCCACCGGAGTTGCACGACGGGGCGGGCAGTTTCGAGGCCAATGCGCGGGCGGAGGTGTCGACACTTGCGGCGCGCCTGACGGCCGCCACGATCGAATTGACCGAACCAAAGATCGCCTATGCCGATCGCTACTTCAGCCAGCCACAGGTCAAAATCCTGTTCGATGGTCAATACGCCTGGCCGGCCAACGATCTTCTTGCGCGTTCGATGACGATCGCCGGCGACGCTTTTTCGCTGGCCGCACAAGGAAATGCATCGGCGGAACAAGTCGACATGGAGATCAAATGGCGCGCAAAGCTGGAACGCATTCAAGGCAGCGTCCGTCCGCGGATCGCCACGCGCGGTCAAACCGCGGTTCGACAAGTAGGTTTTCGAGTCGACAGCCGTTTGCAAAATGTCGAAATCGGAACCGAGCAGTGGTTGGTGATGGGTGATTGCGAAGGAGCGATCGAACTGCAGACTCGCGGCGGCTTGCTGAATATTGACACCCATGCCACCGGCAGCAAGTTGGCGATCATTCAACCGCAAGCGGCGAGCGCCGAATTCCAGACAGTCGGCCCGATGCCGAGGTCCCCATCGACCGGTGCCAAACCGACCACCGATCCCCGGCGCCGACGCAAGTCGTGTGGGCCGAGCCGACGGTAAAAGTCGATGGCTGGATTCGGTATGACCAACGAAGCGGTGCGATTGCCGCGGACGAGATGCAAATCGCCGGTGATTGGTTTGCCACCACGCTGGCCGGTTCGCTGCTCTGGAACGACCAGCAAGGCGAGCTCAAGTTGACAGGCCCAGCCAGATTGAAGATGAACGAGGTCGCCGGTCGACTGTCACAATTAATTGGCGTGCCGATCACCGCCCAAGGGATTCATCAAACACCGCTGGAGATTCAAGTTCGCCGTGGTCGCGATGGCACAGTCGGCTTGGACATCGCGGCAAACCTGGGTTGGGAACGGAGTGAAATCGGCGGCGTGGTGATGGGCCAGGCGTTGATCCCGATTCGACTAACCGAGACAAGTGTCGATATCTCGCCAACCATGATTCCGGTCGGCGACGGACGGTTGAATCTGTCCGGACAAGTTCACTATCGACCGGGTCCGCTATGGATGCGACTGGAGCGCGGTTCGGGAGCCCAGTCGATCCGCTTGACGCCGGAGATGACCGACAAGTGGTTGAAGTACATCGCCCCGTTGGCCGCCAATACCGCGCGGATCGACGGCACGCTGGGCGTGCAATTGGACGAAGCCTTGATCGTCATCGACCAGCCGGAACAAAGCCGAGTGGTGGGCAGACTGAATATCGCCGGTGTCGAAATGAGCTCGGGTCCGATGGCCAACCAGATCTATGGCGGGATCGAACAACTAAGAATGTTAGCGAGGTCTGTCTCCAGCACCGCCAGCGACTTCTCGGGCAATCACACACTGATCACGATGCCAGCCCAGACGGTCGATTTTGTGGTCGACCGCGGGATTGTCCAGCACAACCGCATGTTTTTTAACGTCGATCGCGCCGAAGTAATCACCAGCGGACAAGTTGCGATGGACGGCCGCTTGAATATCGTGGCTCAAGTCCCCTTGGACGCGCGCTGGCTGGGTAGCGATCTGCAAGGCTTGGCCGGACAACCGGTCACCTTGCCGATCGATGGCACCCTGTCCAGACCAAGTCTCGATTCCTCCGGCGTACGACAAGTCGTGGCCGAATTGGGAACCATGGCGGTCCAGCAGACCGCCGAAAACTATCTGCAAAAACAACTTGGCAAAGGCCTGGACAAATTGTTTGGCCGCTAGCAACGACTGGTTATTCGATTCGTGATCGGAAAAGGGATCGGACCCCTTGCTGGTGATTTCAAATCCAGGCGAGTCATGCCACAATCAGGGAACACCCTCGAGTGGCTTCACGAGATTGGATTCAAATGAGATTGATCGCCCGCTTCCTTGTCATTGTCTCCCTGACGCTTGCGGTGGCGGCAGGTGCCGATCAAGCAAGCCGCAATGACTGGCCTTGCTGGCGGGGACCGGAGGGTGACAATCACGCGCCGATCGACACCGAAACCCCGCTTCGCTGGAACCTGGAAACCGGCGAGAACGTGGTCTGGAAAACCGCGATTCCTGGCCGCGGGCATTCGACTCCGGTGCTGATCGGCGATGCAATCTTTCTGACCACCAGCGAATCAGCCGATCAGAGTCAATCGTTGATCAAGTTGAATCGTGATACTGGTCGGCCGATTGCTCGTTGGGCATTGCACCGGGGCACCCTGCCCAACAGAATCCATCCCAACAACTCCCACGCCTCACCCACACCGGCCTTTGACGGCGAGAATCTGCTGGTTTGCTTTCACACCGACGACGCGATCTGGTTAACATCGATCTCGCTGTCGGGACAACAGAATTGGCAAAAAAAGGTAGCCAATTTTGAACCACAGACGTTTCAATTTGGCTATGGCGCCAGTCCGCTGGTTGAAGAGGACCTGGTGATCATCGCCGCCGAGTACAACGGCAGCGATAGCGGTTTGTACGCGCTGGACCTGAGAACCGGAGCCACGGTTTGGAAAGTTGATCGGCCAAGCAACCTGAATTTTGCTTCCCCGATCGCCGCCACGATTGCCGGCCAGCGGCAAGTCATGTTGGCGGGGGCGGATCAGATCACCGCCTACGATCCCCGCACCGGCAAACTGCAGTGGAGTGTGGACTCGAGCACCGAAGCGATCTGCGGAACGGTGGTTTGGGATGGCCGCCGAGTGATGGTTAGCGGCGGCAACCCCAAGTCGGGGACCTGGTGTGTCGCCGGGTGACGGTACCGAGGTGGCCCAGTGGGACAATCAAGTCGGGTGTTACGAGCAGTCGTTGCTGGCGATCAAGAACTACGTGTTCGCTGTCGCCGATAACGGAGTGGCGTATTGTTGGAACACGCGCGACGGCGCCGAGATGTGGAAAAAACGTTTGTTTGCCGGTCCAATTAGCGCTTCGCCGCTGTTGGCCAACGACCGACTGTACATTGCCTCGCAAGCGGGCACGGTCTTTGTCGTCGCCGCCTCGCCCAATCGTTTCGAGTTGCTGGCTGAAAATCCCAGCGGAGATTCGATTTTTGCCAGTCCGGTGGCGATTGACGACAGGATCTATTTGCGCACCGGCATCGGCAGCGGGGCCGACCGCCAGGAGTACCTGGTGGCGATCGGCCGAACGATTCGAAAGCGGTAAGCGGAACTTTGCGAGCGCCGCGGCGAGTCGACGAAGCGAGTCGACGAAGCGAGTCGACGAAGCGAGTCGACGAAGCGAGTCGACGAAGCGAGTCGACTGAAGTCGTGGGCCGCCGTGTGCACGCGTTACTGCTTAGGTCTGCGGCTCAGTTCCGCGGCTCAGTTCTCCGGCTTGGCGAACTTCGTTTCATCGAGTTCGGCGTTCGGTTCGATCTTTTCGAACTGATTGACGATTTCGATATCTTGAGCTTCCACCTTCATGGTCGACTTGTGGGCCATTTGCACCCCATCGATTGCTTTATAGTCATCAAACACGAATTGAAGAGCTTCAGACGCCTTGAGTCCTTCGAGTAACTTCGTTTCTTTGTTGAGGTACAAGGTCAATGGGCTCTCGACAATCTTGATTTCGACGCAATCTTTGTCGTTGAATTTCGCCTCTTTGGGTGCTTCGAATGCGGCCATCCCATACTGTTGCTTCAGACCGGCGATCAAGTCTGCCGAGGCATTCATTTTTGCCATGCCCAATTCGTCTTCGCGCATGTCGCGGAGTCCTTCCGGAGGACCGTCTTGCCAACCGCCTTCTTCGGTCCAGGCCGATTCAATGAGGAAGACTGCCAAGTCCATCAGACGATGTCCTTTGCTGCCAGCAATGTCATAGGATTCGCTGATCGAACCTTCGAATTGGCCAAAGGGACCGGTCAAGCGAACCTTACCCGTTTTTTGCAGCGTCTTGATCTTGGCGATGTTGTCGGCGCCTCCGACCGCTTTGATGTGTTCGTCGATGATATTTTCAGCGTTGGCGGCTCCGGCGAACGCGAGAGTCGCCAGAACGGCGAGAGATTGGAAACAGCGTGACATTGATTTACCTTTAAAAATCGACTGGAAGTGTGTTGGGTTACGGCCGAGATTATAACAGCTACCGAGTGTCAAGGGTTAGAATCGCGAACTTCAGCAGGACCACACAAACCGCTCGATTTCCAGGTTTGATGGCGATCCAACTTTGGCATCCGCTTCCGCGTTGGCCGCCAATCCGTGGCCGTTGGCTGCAAACCTCGGTAACCAATCAAAACAGTTCACATCCACAAGCCTGCTCACCTTCATAGACCTCGCTTTCATAGACCTCGCTGGGATTCTCCGATGACCTATACCTGCTTTGACTTGACGATCGAAAACAAAATCGCCCACTTGCAACTGAGCCGGCCCGAAAAACGCAATGCGATGATTCGTGAGTTTTGGTTGGAGTTGCCGGCAGCGATTGCTGAAATCGACCAACAATCCCTGGCTCGCGTGATTGTGATTTCTTCGACCGGTCCGCATTTCAGCGGTGGCATTGACATCAGTATGTTCAACGAGCCGCCACCGCCGGACCAGCAGGCTGCCCGCATCAAACGTCTGACCCACGGTGCTGCGTTTTACGCCGATGTCCAGGCGATGCAGGATACGTTCAGCGCAATTGAGCAAGCGCGGATCCCGGTACTAGCCGCGATCCAGGGAGGGTGTATCGGCGGAGGCGTCGACTTGGTGACCGCCTGCTGCATGCGCTACGCCAGCGCGGATGCCTTCTTTACGATTTTCGAAACCAACATCGGCATGACCGCCGACGTTGGCACCTTTCCCAGAATCAGCAGACTGATCCCAGAAGGACTTGTTCGCGAACTGGCTTACACTGGTCGCCAATTGTCGGCCGGGGAAGCCCAATCGATCGGCTTGGTAAATCAAGTGTTTGCCAACCAATCGGAATTGATCGAAGGCGTGATGGGGGTGGCGGCGGAGATTGCCGGCAAAGCGCCGCTGGCAGTAAGTGGTTGCAAGCGAATCATCACCTATGCCCGTGATCACAGCACCGCCGATACGCTTGACTACATTCGCTTGTGGAACGCCAGTCACTTACAGCGCGAAGAGATTGCCGAAGCGATGCAAGCGAGGGCGGAAAAACGGCCGGCCCAATTCGTCGATTTGCCGGCCATTCGCGGCGTGATCGGAGAATGAACCAGCCGACTGCCAAGGCTGGGCGTCGATTGTTTTGGTGAACATTCACCGCTGCAATGCTGTTCAAAGCCCCGCCTGGAGGTTACCCTATCGCGCTAGTCGTCATACACCGGCGCTCGGGTCAAGGCACGGGACTTTCCTCGATCCGAACCCGATCGCCGGCGTGTGACATGGACGAACAAAAGTTACGGCCACCGAACGTCGACCAGCTCTGATCTCTGGTTCTGCCGTGCGGTCGGTCGTCCTGGCAATCGACCATGGTCACGCTGTGAACCAATCCAAACCTTCTCCGCCTCCGATCACCAGCGACATTCAGCTTGTCGATGACAGTGGGCAAGCCGACGGTAGCGATAGTCACTCAAAACTGACTCGCTGTCAGGAAATCATTGAGTACCAATTTCGTGATCCGACTTTATTGCTGTCGGCCCTGACGCACGCCTCCGGTGCGAGCAATCGCCTGGCCAGCAATGAACGACTGGAATTTCTTGGCGATGCGATCTTGGGATTGACCGTCTGCGAATGGTTATACGAGGAATACCCGGAGTACAACGAAGGTGATCTGACCAAGATCAAGTCGGCGGTGGTCAGTCGGCGGTCTTGTGGCAAGATCGCCTGTTCGTTGGGTCTGGACCGTTGCCTGATCGTTGGCCGAGGTGTGACTCGCAACCGCAGCTTCCCCAAGTCATTGGTTAGCGACGTCTTCGAGTCCGTTGTCGCAGCGATCTACTTGGATGGCGGGGCCGCGATCGTTCGCGAGCGGATCAAGAAGTGGCTTCGACCAGAGGTCCATGTCGCCGTCGAAACTCAGGGCGCGGGAAACTTCAAATCGACGCTCCAGCAGTACGCCCAGCGCGAGATGGGCAGCACGCCGGTGTATCATCTGGTGCACGAATCGGGGCCCGACCATCGCAAGTCATTCATGGTCGCGGCGGTGATCGCGGATCGTCATTTTCCAGCCGCCTGGGGCAGCAACAAAAAAGACGCCGAACAGCGGGCCGCCTCCAACGCGCTGGCCGAATTACACCACCAGCCGTTGCCGTTTCCGCAGCCCCCCTCAGATTAGTTTTGCGGATGAAAACCATCTGGTAACGAGAACGGGAATGAAGTTCCGGCACCGTTAATCGATGTCTCCGGTTTCGATTCAGCTGCCGGGCCACTCGGCTGTGAAGCAGGCGGCGTTGGATTGACACTCGTTGCCGCGGGACTGCTGGCAACTGGGCGGTTCCAAGTGGTCTGCGCGGGCATCGCTGCGTTTACCGAAACGGCTGGATTTGACGGCACATAAGTCGGTGCCGCAGGTGGTGTGATTGCACGGGTTGCCGGAGCGGTCGTTGCCGACTGGGCGGGGCTGCTTGACTGTTTTTCCGAACGAGCCGTTTGTTGGACCGGAGCCGATTGCGGACCATTGAAGAACTGTCCACCAGCAATGGTCGCCTGCGGCGCTGCTTGAGCCACGGGCGCCGAGCTGGCATCGATTTGTGCCAGCATTTCGCGTGATCGATCTACAGCGCGCTTGACGATCGAATCCGAGGCTGCCTGGGATTCGAATTCAATGGCGCCATCAAGATGCTTTTTGGCCTCGTTCATCTCGCCGTTTTTGAAGTGCAGGTAGGCCATGTTGAAGTGCGCGACTGCTGGCTTGTTGTTTGCTGTCAACACTTGATAGGCAGCCACCGGGTTACCCGCTTCGAAATGAACGGTTGCCAGATTGTTGGCATAACGGGAGGTTCCGGGAGTCAGCTGCAGCGCCTTTTCGAACGACGCAATCGATCCGGCGACGTCATTCAGCTTGCTCCGCGTCAGACCGATGTCGTTGTGCAGTTCGGCGTCATTAGGACTTTGTGCCAAAGCGCGAGTAAAAAATTCGTTTGCTTGCTGGAACTTGCCTTGCCGAAAGTTCAAGCGAGCGATGCTGGACAATGCCGGAGCATTGGTGGGCTCGCTTTCGAGCGCTTTGGTGTAACTTTCCATCGCTTTGGTCAAGTCACCTGACGATTCCCAAAGTTGACCATTGGCGATGTAGACTTCGGCATTCACTTTGTCTGGTTTGTTGGAGAGGCTAAGCTCGTCCGATTCCGAAGACGCAGCGGCGGGTTTGCGGAAGACACTCGCCACAGCGCCAGTGGTCTTGCCCACGGCGTTTCGGGCGGACGCGCCGAAAGTCGTGATGCCCTGCCTGGTTTTGTCTGTCATCGATGCGACAGAGGTAGTGATGCCTGATGTTTCAGCATTCTCCTGGACCGCGTCAGCCTGCGGTTTGGAGAACGGATTCATCGAAGCCAGCGAGAATCCACCGCCACTGGAGCATCCAGTTGACGCGATGGTGGCTGCTGCGATCAGAGAGGCAAGCAATGCGCGACGCGCTTTGAACACGGGTTTCACGGTCAATTCCCCTTTGGGTCCAACATTCATTTCCGATGGAAATGAGTAGTAATGTTCGGATCAATCTAGTTGTAACGGTTAACTGCATCGTCACGCTGATGCCGTCAACTTGATCGCGAAACATCGAAATCAAAGAAAAAGGCGACTCCACTGTGGGAGTCGCCTTGGTCGTTGATCAGATCGCTGAACTCATTCAGGCAATTAGTTGCCGCTGGGGGTTGCGATCCCCTGGGAACCACTGGAGCTCTGGGCGGGCAAGCGAGGTGACGGCAGGTTCTCGAGCATCTCGCGATTGATCTTGGTTGCAATCGCCCCCGAGGAGGTGGCCGGATTGACATCGGTCACCAGCACGTTGGGCCGCGGTCCTTGAATGTCGATATTTTCCAGCGTGCTTTGCACCGCCGCCACGCGGGCTTCGGTTTCCGCGGGGTTGGATCCTCGCAACACGTGAACCGTCCGCCGATCCGGTGGCGCCTGAGTCGCGATCCACTGCACTCGTCGATAGCCGGCGGCCAGCAGCGCTCCGTCCCCATTGCGGAACAGATCGTGCCCGATGGTGTTGTTCATGCGCCAGCCATTGGCCTTCATCACCGCGAAAGGCTCGATCACCTGCTGCGCGTCAATTTCATTAAACGGATCGGGCCAGGCGTTATTGCGAGCGTAGCCGACATGCACGCCATGCTGAAAGTGATTCCAATCAGACTCGACGCCGTACCAGAAGGAGTTCCAATCGGCTGAGGCGGAAGTGGCGGTTGAGGCAACAATCAACAGTGCCACCAACGATCGCCCAAGCTTTGTGTTGAGTTTCATGACAGACGGTTCCTTCTCGCTTGATTCCCGCCGTGATAAGCAAAACAATTGCCCTGTACAACGAGTGATCAGCTGTCGTTTTGTAGCGGCAACGATCATCCGTGAGTTGCCTGCGAGTGTTCATCGGTCACACAACCGTGTCAACTTGGTTAAACGGTGGGAACCGTTGATCAACCAGTGCGACCGTTAAACTCAATCGTTGGACGTGCTGGTCGACCACCAATCGCTGGTCCATCAACTCGATTACATCGCCGGCGACCAGCTGTTTTCGACGCCGAGTCTCAATTTGACCGTTGACAGTTACCTGGCCTGCCTGAATCCGCATTTTGGCCTCGCCCCCGGTCGCCACAATGCCGCTCAATTTCAAAAAATCGTCCAGTCGGATGGTGGTGGTCTGCATGGCCGGCCAAACCATCCGCCGCTGAATCTTGTTGATCCATGCTGTATTGATCCTCAAACGTCGATCGCTTCGGCATCTTCGGCGCGGTCCATGATGAATCGGAATCTGGCCGACGCGTCTCGACCCATCAAGTCACTGATCACTCGATCGGTTTCCAGTTGATCATCGATTTCGACTTTCAACAAACGCCTTGTCTCGGGATTCAAGGTCGTTTCCCACAGTACCTTGGGCATCATTTCGCCAAGACCCTTGAAACGTGTGATCTCGGGATTGGCTCGACCGCCGTGGGCCGAGAGGATCTGGGATTTCGCCTGATCGTCCGCCGCCCAGTAGGTCTCTTTGCCGATATCGATCCGATACAGCGGCGGCATCGCGATGTACAATCGGCCGGCCGCGATCAGCGCGGGGAGATGTCGGTAAAAGAAGGTCAACAACAACGTCGTGATGTGATGTCCGTCGGAATCGGCGTCGGCCAACAGAATGACTCGTTCGTAGCGCAGGTCGGCCACGTTTGTCTGGGGTCCGATTCCGCATCCCAGCGCGGCGACCAGATCCTGAATTTCTTTGTTTTCCAGAATCTTTTTCAGCGTCGCGCTTTCGGTATTCAGCACCTTGCCGCGGAGCGGCAGAATGGCCTGGTAATTGCGATTGCGACCTTGCTTGGCACTTCCGCCGGCCGAGTCGCCTTCGACGATAAAGATCTCCGAGTCTCCCTTCTCACTGGCCACACAGTCGCTTAGTTTGCCGGGCAACAGAGTTCGTTTGCCGCTACCTTTTCGAGAGACGGCGGCCGAGGCGGCACGGGAAGCTGCCCTGGCCCGCGCCGCGGCAATGATACGTGCAACGATGGCGTCGGCGACGCTGCGGTTGTTGTTGGTCCATTGCTCCAAAGCCGGACGAACCGCGGCCTCGATCAACGGTTGCAGTTCGGGATTGTTCAGCCGATCTTTGGTTTGTCCTTGAAACTGCGGTTCGGCGATGAACACCGAAACGATCGCGATCAAGCCTTCGCGAATGTCTTCGTGACTGATTTTGACGCCGCGGGGCGTCAGGTTGTGCGTTTCGATGTAGTTGCGGATCGCCTTGCTGAGTCCATTGCGGAAACCATTTTCGTGCGTTCCGCCGCTGGCGGTTGGAATTCCATTGACATAGCTGCGGACGTGTTCGTCAGTCGATTCGGTCCACTGCATTGCCAATTCGATCCGTACCTCTTCATCTTTTCGCAAAACGAACGGCTCGGGATGAATCGGATTGGCTTTGCGTTCCTTGACCACCTTGGCCAGGTAATCGACAATCCCTTGCTCGTGCAGAAACGTTTCTTTGGTCTTCGACGTTTCGTCAACGTAGGTCACTTTGACGCCGCGATGCAGGAAGCTGGCGGTTTCCAGTCGGGCGCGAACGGTGGCGCTGTCAAAAGTGGTTTTTGGAAAAATGGTTGGATCGGGCGTGAAGGTGATTGTGGTTCCCGTGCCGCGAACGGTCCCTTTTAACTTTTGTAACTTGGTCGTCGCGCGGCCTTTACTGAAGGACATCCGGAACTGAGATCCGTCTCGCTTGACCACGGCAATCAGCTGCTTCGAGAGCGCGTTGACGACCGAAGCGCCGACGCCGTGCAGTCCGCCGGCGGTTTTATAGTTGTTGCCGTCAAACTTGCCGCCGGCATGCAGCACGGTCAGCACGGTTTCCAGGGCTGATTTTTTCGTTTTGGAATGTTTATCCACCGGAATGCCGCGGCCGTTGTCGGAGACCGAGACAGTCGATCCGTCTTTGTGCAGCGTGACGGTGATCTCCGTGGCGTGACCGTTCATCGCCTCGTCAACGGAGTTGTCGACAACCTCCCAAATCAAATGATGCAGCCCGGCGGTACCGACGCCGCCGATATACATGCCGGGTCGTTTGCGAACCGGTTCGAGTCCTTCGAGAACGACAATGTCGTCGCCTTGGTAGTCTTTGCCCATGCCTTATTCTGCTTTCATGCTTGATTGCTCGGCCCCGCGCTTTCATTCGCCGCCCAGCGGTGGCGGGGCTTCGATCGGAGGTAAGACGATCTCGGCAATTTTGCCGTTCTTTTGAATTTCGTTGCCGCGTCCGCCGCGCGATGTGACTCGGTACTTGGTGGTCGAAATCGTTTTTTTGGCGCCGCGATTGGTTTTGACCATCAACAAATCGCGGTCGCCCGAGGAAGGTTTGAAGCCGATCAATTCATCGTCTTTGGCCAACCGCATCAAGGTCACTCCCTTGCCGGCCCCGGACAGGTAGTTCACTTCTTCGGCTTCACAAATCATGGCGCGACAATTGCGAGAAATCGCCAGGATGACTTCGCTGCCGTGAACCGGAAAAACGTTGATTACGGCCGCGTTTCCGCTGAGCCGGGCAAACCGCCGGCCGCTGCGCGTGGATGGTTCGACAAACGCTTCCAATCCAAAACGCAGTGCGAAACCGGCGGATGTCGCCGCCAGAGCGTGCGTCTCGGGACAGAGTTCGGGGTTCTTGGGGTCTTCTTTGACATCGCCGATCACGCGCGGGTCGAACGAGATGGCGGCGACAATTTTCTCGCCGTCTTTCATTTTGAACAGTTTCTGGATTGGCTCGCCGAAACCGGTCGACGCTGGGATGTCGATCATGCGAGCGGTGTAGCAAACGCCCATTGACGAAAAGAAACCGAGGGTCTCGCGCGTGCTGCCACCGACGATCGCCAGCACTTCGTCGCCCTGACGCAAGCGACTTTTGCTGGCATCGACGATTTGTTTTTGACGTTTGACCCAGCCGTCACGAGTGATCAGTACATGACAATCCTCGGCGACGATAAAGTCTTCGGCGGTATACTCAGTCTCTTCGTCGATACTGTTGATCGCGGTTCGCCGTTTTCCCTCGTCGGTTTTGCCGTAATCCGTGATCAGCGATTCGATCTCTTGCCGCACGATCTGCCAACGGCCTGACGCGTTGGTGTCCTGGGTGTCTTCATCCAACAGTTTCTCGATTTCCCGCGCCCGTTTCTTTTTCGCTTTCAGTTCGTCCAGAATCAAGTTGATTTCCAAACGCGCCAGGCGATACAGTTTCAACTCCAAAATCGCGTCGGTCTGTTCTTCGTCCAAACCGTCTGACGAACCCCCACGGCGGCGGGTGGCGGGATATTTCTTCATGATCTTTTGGGCCGCGTCCGCTTTGCCGTCACTCCGCCGAATGATGCGGATGATTTCGTCCAGGGCATCAAAGATCAAGGCGAACCCATTGAGGATATGGATTCGTTTTTCCAGCGTTCGCAGTTCGTTGGTCAACCGCAGGGTGACCACATCCAGACGGAAATGCAGGAAGTGCCACAGCACTTCCTTCAAGCTCAGCCGCTCGGGCCGGCCGACTTCTGGATTCTCCGTCGGGACCAGGCAAGTCAAGTTGACGTTGAAGTTGTTTTGGAATTGGGTTTGCTTGTACAGAAACGCCAGGACTTTATTTTCGTCGGCTTCTTTTCTCAAGCAGGATGTCGACGCGAATGTCTTCGGTCGACAAATCGCGAACCTCGGTTGCCAGCGGTAACTTACTGGTAAAGATCAATTCACCAATCCGTTCGACCATCGCCGCTTTATTGACGCCGTAGGGGATCGAGGTGATCTGCAACGTCCGTTTGCCTCCGCTGGTCACCAGTTTGGCCGTCCCTCGCAGCTTGATCGTTCCCTGTCCGCTGGCGTAAATCTCGCGCAATTCTTCTTTGCTGTTGATGATCTGGCCGCCGGTGGGAAAGTCGGGGCCCTGGACCGCATCGGCCGCGACCAGTTGGTAATCTTTGATTTCAGGATCGCGCAACAGCTTCAACAGCGCGTTACAAACTTCATTCAAATTGTGAGGCGGGATGTTGGTCGCCATGCCGACGGCGATCCCGCTGGCTCCGTTGACCAACAGGTTGGGAATTCGGCTGGGCAACACCACCGGTTCTTGCCGAGTACCGTCGTAGTTGGGCTTGAAGGCGACAGTGCGGGTGGCCAAGTCCGAGAGCATTTCGGCGGCCACCGGAGTCATCCGGCATTCGGTGTACCGCATCGCCGCCGCATTGTCGCCATCGACGCTGCCAAAGTTGCCGCTGCCGTCGACCAAGGGAATTCGCAATGAAAACGACTGGGACATCCGCACCAGCGCATCGTAGATCGAACTGTCACCGTGAGGGTGATAACGGCCCATCACGTCGCCAACGACCTTGGCACACTTGACGTGTTTGTGGGTCGCGCCGAGACCCTGTTCGTTCATCGTGTACAGGATGCGACGCTGGACCGGTTTGAGCCCGTCGCGGACATCGGGCAAAGCCCGGCTGGTGATCACCGACAGCGAGTAGTTCAAATAGCGTTCTTGGGCGGCCTGCCGCAGCGGGATTCCCAACAGCGATGGGTCAACCGCGTCAAACAGAGAATCGACGGCCGTGTCGGCGGCGGATCTGCGGCGAGTCGATTTGCTATCGGAACCTGATTGTTGCCGTCCGTTGCTGTTGCGAGATCGACGTTTTGCCACGCCTGAAGGCTCCTGTCAGAGGAATTTGCGTCGCCTGATCGGCGCACGACGCCGAGGGCCGCCGCGCTGATCCGGATCTTTGCCGATCGCAGGCAAAACAGATCCGATTCGCCAAACGATCGCCGTAGCTGAGAAGTTAGGCAGTTTATTCGTTTGACGCTAGGCGAGACAGTTACGCTGAGTTTTGCCGCGGTTCGGGTCACAAGTATCGAAGCGAAGGCGCCGGTCGAATTCGCAGCACCGGTCGGGTCAAAGCCGTCGGTCGGGTCGAAACCGCAGGTCGGGTCGAAACCGCAAGTCGTGTCGAAACCGCAGGTCGGGTCGAAACCGCAGGTCGTGTCGAAACCGCCGGTCGGGGGATTGGCAGCAGGCGGCGAGGTAACTCGTCATCGGGCGGGCCGCATTATTCCGAAAGAGACGATGAACATGGTGAGATGTCTTCAGCGGGACAGGAGGTCCGGAGGAGCAAAGTCGCACTGTGGAATCATCACATCCCAACGCCGACATTTTCGCCCGGGCGAGGTTCACGGAGGAACCGCACCATGAGACTCTCATTGCAACCGCGTTCATGGAATTGGAGGTTTTGCGGCACGCTGGTTTTGATCTTGATCGCCAGCTCCGGCTGGTCGCTCGGGCTGTACGGCCAAGAGTGCATTGTCGATCAACCGGTGATCAGCGACACGGTGATCGATGGCGCGGTGATCGATGGCAGCGGTGATCGATGGCGGCGATCGATCGATGGCACGCTGGGCAGCGAGTTCATGACGACGACGGCAATTACGTCGGCGATCTTTCGGCGAATCCGAGGCGGGCATTGGCGGACGGATCGAGTGGCGGCTGCCGGGACCGCCGTTACGGTCAACCCGACCTGTTTTACAACTACTATACACAGGGCAATTGCAATACCGCCAACGCGCAGATGTACTTGTCGCCGTTGCCGATTCCGCCGAATGTGGGACACACCTTTTACACCTACCAACCGTTTTATCCGCACCACATGCTGTACTGGCACAAAGATCGGTACCATCGCTACTACGACAACGGTCGCGGCATGAACCGCACGCGGGCAGTGTACTACGCGCCGCCGATAAAAACCGCAGTGAGTAACTTTTACTGGAACAAATTGCGATTGGCGCGTTAGTCAGGAAAGACAAACGGTAACGTTGCGATCTATACATTAACCATACCCATACGATCGAGAGACTCTGAAATGATCCGTCGAATAATACTGGCCGCGGCGATATTGGCGTCGTTCAGCGCGGTCAGCCAAGTCACCGTCAGCGCGGGCGATCCGTATGCGATGGCGCAAGTCTGGGCTTATAACTTTGCGATGGATCGCCCCTGGCATGGCGGATACTATCACCAGATGTATGGTCAACCGTTGGCACTGGTGGTTCCGCCCACGGCGCATATGCGGCAGACGTTGTCCTGGGGTGTCAGCCAGAACTTGATGTATCCGATTCATCATCAGTTCGGTCGCAGCGCGAATTCGCCGGGCGCGGCACCGCAAGGCGGCTTCCGTCCGACCCCAAACTGGCCCAGCCACACCGACCAGTTCGGAGTCTACTACGTACGCGGACCGTGGCGCTAATTCGGGTCGGCCGGATCACGGATTTCGCCAGACCGCCTCTGGCCGTCGGTTTTCAAGTCTGACTCTCAGGCAATTTTGACGACAAATTCCGCATGCGCACGTTTTGCGTTCTATGTTTGCGTGGGTCCTATTGACCGCGCGACTGGAGCCAGCGTTCTATCAACGCTGACCTTCGTGACCGGATAAGCGATACGACCCGCACGACCGCGGTGGTTCGTCTGCATAAAGCGAACGACTGCACGGGTGATATCGAATCTATCGTCGAAGGACAACACAGCGATGCGCACTGGAACTCAAACACCAAACACAGAAGTAGCCAAGTCTCAGCAATTCGAAGAGGTTAAGCGGCGAATTCACGGCAAGCTGGTCGACAAACTTGACCTGTCGCGCGTCGGCGATTTGAAAGGTGACGTGCTGAAGCGCGAGATCCGCATGGTGGTCGAGCACTTATGCGACGCCGAAGACACGCTGCTAAACCGTCAAGAACGGGAGCGGATTGTCGACGAGGTGATCGACGAGGTGCTGGGGCTGGGCCCGCTTGAATTGATCTTGAAAGACCCCGCCGTCAGCGACATTCTGATCAATGGACCAAAGAACATCTACGTCGAAAAAAACGGCCGGATGGAAAAGTCCAAAGTTGAGTTTCGCGACGGCAAGCACTTGTTGCAGATCATCGACCGAATCGTGAGCAAGGTCGGCCGCCGTGTTGACGAAACGTCGCCGATGGTTGACGCCCGGCTGGAAGACGGCTCCCGTGTCAACGCAATCATTCCGCCATTGGCATTGGACGGCGCCGCCGTCAGTATTCGTCGCTTCGGCAGCAACCCGCTGAAGTTGGAAAACCTGCTGAACTTCAAAGCGTTCACTCCTGAAATGGTGATGTTGCTCGAAGGCTGTATCAAAGCGCGTTGCAACATCATCATTGCCGGGGGTACTGGTTCGGGAAAAACCACGCTGCTCAACACGTTGTCTTCGTTCATCAGCCACGACGATCGGATCGTGACGATCGAAGACGCGGCTGAATTGCAGTTGCAGCAAGATCACGTTGTCCGCTTGGAAACCCGTCCCGCCAACATCGAAGGCAATGGCGCGGTCACGGCAACCGACTTGGTCAAGAACGCCCTGCGTATGCGTCCCGAGCGAATCATCATCGGGGAATGCCGAGGCGGTGAAACCTTGGACATGTTGCAAGCGATGAACACCGGTCACGACGGTTCGATGACGACGATTCACGCCAACACGCCGCGTGATGCGATTGCCCGTTTGGAAACCTTGGTGATGATGTCCGGATTCGAATTGCCGGTCAAGGCGATTCGTCAACAAGTCGCCGGTGCGGTCGATGTGCTGATTCAGGCCAACCGCTTGCAGGGCGGTCCCCGCCGGATCACCGCGATCACCGAAGTCGTCGGCATGGAACAAGACACGATCGTGATGCAAGACATTTACAAGTTCGTGCAAAAGGGTGTCAACGAGGAAGGCAAGGCTTACGGACAATTCGAATGCACCGGTGTCCGTCCCAGCTTCATGGACCGCCTGGAGTCATCCGGCGTGCGGTTGCCCGCCAGCGCGTTCCGCGAACGAGTGATGATGCAAGCTTAGTACTTGCCAGCTGCGCAGCTTTTTTACGTCATCGAAACCAGTTCATTTCACTACCAGCCACTCAGTACTGAAGTTCAGCCATGATGGGAATCATTATCGTCGTCGTCGTTGGCGTCGCTCGTCGCATCGTTGGTCGCCTTTGCGGCCACGGTGCTGATACCGTCGGCGGACTCGACCGCAACCGAAGATCGCTTAGCGGCGATGGCCACGCGCGGGCGCGACAAAGGTGTTGAGAGCGGACAACCGGGCTCGCTGCTGGTCGGCGACTGGGACGAAGACAATCACCCGCTTGCCAAACTGATGCAGAAACTGCCGGCAATTGGTGATTTCTTGGAACAGGCGGACGTCGACATGGCTCCCTCGAAGTTCGGATTCATCTGTCTGGCCGCCTTTGGCGGCGGCGTCGCCTCTTGTGTGCTGACGCCAGTTCCGGTGATTTTGGCTCCGATTGTCGGAACGCTGTTCTCCGCGCTGCCGATCGGCTGGCTGCTGATGAAGCGGAAACGGCGGTTGGCGAAGTTCGGCAAACAGCTTCCCGAAGCGCTGGAATTGCTCAGCCGATCCCTCCGCGCCGGCCACTCGCTGAACGCTGGTTTTGGATTGGTCGCCAGCGAGACCGAAGATCCACTTGCCAAAGAATTCGGCCGCGCGTTCGAGGAACAAAATTTCGGCATTCCCTTGGATGAAGCAATCGAAGAGATGGCGAACCGAATTCCCAACATGGACCTGCGTTTCTTTGCCACCGCCGTCATCCTGCAGCGGCAAACCGGCGGTGACTTGGCCGAAATCCTGGACAAGATCGGACACTTGGTCCGTGAACGACTGCAGATCTTTGGACAGATCCAAGCGTTGACCGGAGAAGGACGTATGAGCGGAGCGGTGCTGTTGGCACTGCCGCCGGTCCTGTTCCTGGTGATGCTGAAGCTGAATTACGACTACATCATGATGCTGTTCACCGATCCGATGGGCCGCTACCTGTTGTGCGGCGCTCTGGTTACGCAGGTCGTCGGCGCAATCGCCATCAAGAAGATCATCACGATCAAAGTTTAATCACACCCGAAACAGCGCAGAAGAAACTCACTGACCGATTGTCCATCACCGGACGAACAAGGAATTCTGGACCATGACTACGATGTTAATGATAGCCGCCATCCAACCTGGAACCGTGATCGCTATCGTGATATTTATCGGCGTCACCGCTGCCACCTTTGCCGTGATGGGACGCGTTAGCGGAAACGACAAACCTCGCGCCGAAGCGCGTTTGGACATGATGCGAAGTCGTCGTAAGGCTGTCACGACCGAAAAAGAGCTGAATCGCAAGGAAGCCCTTGCCGCGGTTCTGGACCGCGCAACGGCGCCCCTGGCGGATACCGTCACCGGTACCGAAGCAGAAATGGGCAAGCTGCGCGCGACTCTGGTCAACGCTGGATTTCGCAGCGAAAAGGCGCCGGTGATGTTCAAAGGACTGCAACTGATGGTCACGGCGTTCGGATTCTTCGTCGGCGGTGTGTATGGATTGGTGGCCGACGGTTTCAGCCAAGGTTTGATCATCAAAGGGGGCATCGGAATCGTCGTCGGTTTCATGGGGCCATCGCTGCTGCTGGGTCATCTGGCGAAAAAGCGCCGCGAAAAGATCTTCCTGGGACTGCCGGACGCGCTGGACCTGTTGGTCGTCTGCGTCGAAGCCGGCTTGGGGATGGATCAAGCGCTTCGTAAAGTCGCCGAGGAAATGTCCAAATGCCACCCCGAGATCGGCGAGGAGTTCGGGATCGCCAACAAACAGTTGCAATTCGGCCAAACTCGCAACGAAGTCCTGCACGCGCTGGGACAACGCTGCGGCGTGGACGATCTGAAACAGCTTGTCTCGATCTTGATTCAAGCCGATAAGTTCGGTTCCAGCGTGGCAACCGCGCTGCGGGTTCAAAGCGACGCGATGCGGACCAAGCGGCGGCAGATCGCCGAAGAAAAAGCAGCCAAGACGGCGGTCAAGATGATCTTTCCATTGGTGCTGTTCATCTTCCCAGGCATCTTTGTGGTGCTGGTCGGACCGGCCGGCATCAACATGTACCGCAATTTGATGTAACGGCCCCGGCGCAACTTGCCGGCTTAGGCCAGTAAGTCCTTGATCACATGCCCGTTCACATCGGTCAGTCGAAAATCACGGCCCTGGTAACGATAGGTCAGTCGGCGGTGATCAATTCCCGCTAGATGCAGGATTGTCGCGTTCAAGTCGTGAATGTGCATCGTGCCTGGAGTCCAGGTTTCTTTGTCGGGTTGCGGTGACAGCGGGTCACCATACTGGTCGGCGATGTTGTAGCCGTAATCATCACTGTGTCCGTAAGTGATTCCCGGTTTGATCCCGCCACCGGCCATCCAAGTCGTAAAACAGCGCGGATGATGGTCTCGACCGTAATCCTGTCGGGTCAACTTGCCTTGACAGTAAGCCGTACGTCCGAATTCGCCTCCCCAAATCACCAGCGTTTCGTCCAACATGCCGCGGCGTTTCAAGTCTTCAATCAACGCCGCGGTGGCTTGATCGATGTCACGGCATTGCGACTGGTGCTCGGTCGGCAACCGCCCATGCGCGTCCCAACCGCGATGAAAAATTTGAATGTTGCGGACGCCCCGCTCGGCCAATCGTCGGGCGTTCAAACAGCAGGCCGCAAAGGTACCCGGTGTGCGGGCGTCATCGCCGTACAGCAGAAACGTCTCTTCGCTCTCCTGCGACAGATCCATCAGTTCAGGAACGGAGGTCTGCATTCGATAAGCCATTTCATGCTGCCGAATTCGCGCCACAATTTCGGGGTTGCCCAAATCTTGGTGCAGTTGCTGATTGATCGCCGCCAGGGCATCCAATTGGTTGCGGCGGTCGGCCCGCGATAAGCCAGCGGGATTGCTCAGGTACAACACGGGATCGCCTTGGCTGCGCATCAAAATGCCCTGATGATCCGAGGGCATGAATCCGGTTCCCCACAGCCGATTGAACAAACTCTGTTCGGCAAAATTGGTCCTGGCGTGCATCACGACATAATGAGGCAAGTCCTCATTCATGCTGCCCAGTCCATAGCTGAGCCAAGCACCCAAACTTGGCCGGCCGGGAATCTGGCTGCCGGTTTGAATGTAGGTGATTGCCGGATCATGGTTGATCGCTTCGGTAAATGTGCTGCGAACCACACACAATTCCTTGACGACTTTAGCCGTGTATGGCAGCAATTCGCTAACCCAAACCCCGGAGTCGTTGTTTTCCTGTTTGTTGAATTTGTACTTGCTCGGACAGAGTGGCAAACCGTTCTTCTGGTTTGCCGTCATGCCGGTCACACGCTGGCCGCCACGGACATGATCAGGCAGCTGCTGGTTGAACATCTGCCCTAACTTAGGTTTGTAATCCCACAGATCCAACTGACTGGGCCCGCCGCTCATGAACAAGTAGATTACCCGCTTGGCTGTGGCCCGATGGTGCAGCCCGCCGTTGAGGTCGTCGGCGGTCGATTCGCCCGCGCGCAGTGACGTCGGCGGCAACAGACCAGCCAGCGCCGCGGTGCCCAGTCCCAGCGCGCCCCGCCCCATCAGTTGGCGACGGGTCAGCATCAGCTCCGCTTCGCGTAGCGGCGAGACGTCGGTCAGATCAAAAGTCGGGGTGTTCGCTGGCATGGGAGACCGATCGGATGGCGGAAACTAACAATCGCAGATTCCATCATACCCGTCGTTGCCAGGATCCTCCATCGGAACGGTTCCTCCAGCGGAACCTTGGAATCAGTTTTCGGTCTGGTCAGCCACCGCCGCCAGCGGGCGAAGACCAAATTCAGCGGTTGCGAACCCTGATCGGCGACGCCATTCGCTGATCGCCACCGGGCGAAGTTTCGCCATCGATCAGGCGGCGAAGCTTGTTGATGGGGGTTGGTTCGCCGGGCAGTTCGGATCCTGGGGGACTGCCCCAGGCAAATCGACTCCCGTCCTGCTTGATGATTTCAAATTGCGGGAACTTTGTTTGCCGGGGATCGCCTAGCAAACCGATGCTGAGCAACCCGGCCTGCTGGCGATAGGGCATCAACAACTCGGCTAACCTGGCCGCGTATTCGACTCTGGCATCGCCGAACAGGGATCCAACGGATTTGGTCGAATAAGCGCCGGGCACTTCGATGTGAATGAACCGACGCGTTTCATCACTGGAAAACTCCGCCGGGGGCAGCAAGACTCCCTCGCCGTCGACCGGAAAAAAATAACTGCCCGTGTCTTTCGGATCTGGTTTAAACACGTGAACCATCGCCACCGGTGCGCGGTATTCCAACCGCACATCGATCGCGCCGCCAGGCAGTTTGCGAACACCGATCACGTTGCGGACCCAAGGGTGCATCGAAAAAGCCGAAGCGATCTTGGCCGTCGCCTGACGATCGAGCAGGGACAGTCCATTCATCGCGGTGTCTCGGTACACCGCGTTGACGATGTTCGATCGCACGTGCTGGGGTGGCTCGGTCACTTGAATCTGTGTTGGATCAATGACGAAATAACGAGACGACACATGCTCACTGCCCCAGCGGTGCCAGCCAACATAGCCGCCAACGATCAGCAGCATGGGCCACAAAATTGCCAGCGACGCGGGAGCCTTGATCAATCGGCGCAGCAGACTTCGAATCGGTCGATAGTCTGCCAGCTCGTCTGACCGCATCGCCACGTCAGGGTTCCTTGTGTGATCCAATGATGGAAATCCGCGGCACGCCCGCTCGGATCGTCAGACAGCGAGACTATCCCCTGGCGGCTCAGTTCAAGGAATTACCAAATCTGCAGGTTCAATTGCAAGTCGATCCCGGTCTGCAGCAGTACTTGCTCGCGAACCCGTTCGATCAAACGCAAGCACTGTTGGCTGGTTGCCCCGGAGTGAGCGATCAGAAAATGGGGACATTGGGCATCGAGGGCGGCATCCCCTTCACGGAGACCTGCCAAACCGACCGATTGAATCAGTTCCATCGCCGGCATCCCGTCGGGATCGACAAAGGGCATCGCAATCCGCGGTTCGGTTGCCGGCCGAGACGAGTTGCGACCGATCCACAGCTTCTGCATTCGCTTGGTCAAGGCCACCGCGTCAACGGACTCGAGCTGAAAGGTGACATCCAGAATCGTCAGACCGCCAAGGGAGGTCTTGCGGTGGGAAAAGCCAGCCTCCTGCTGCGACAGGGTGCGTGCCGAACCGTCAGAGTCCAAGACCGAAATCGATTCGACCACGGAACCAATGTCGCGACCGACACTGGAGGCGTTGCCGGCAACCGCGCCTCCCACGGTACCGGGAATGCCAACCAGGTGCTCCAAACCACCCAGGCCTTCACCGACCGATTTGATCACGGCATGAGACAGCTTAGCCGCACTGCCGGCGGTCAGTTTCGTGCCCGCAATCCTCACCCCGCTGGTGGCGCCTGAGAGCGAGAGGACTAATCCATCGACCCCGGATTCTCGCACCAAAATGTTGCTGCCGCCCCCGAGCACCCGCAACAGAAGATTCTGTTGACGCGCGAATTGCACCAGAGAAGACACTTCGCTGGTATCGACCGGCTCGGCAAAAAAACGCGCCGGGCCGCCAATTCCCAACCATACCAATGGTCCAAGCGGCTCGTCCGTGCGAACCAAATGCATCAGATCATCGGGAAACGACATAATTGAAAACGACAAGCAAGGACCGGAAACGTGTGGAAACGTCCCATGAGTCTAAGGCCAGTTAGTCGCAAATGGCAAGACAAGCTGCGACCAGCGGCGAGGTGGTGAAACCTCCGCCGCGCTGATTTCGGCCGGCAATCGAATATGCGATCACCGCGCAGCGGGACTACCCGTTGCCGAGCGCCTTGCGAAGCAAGCTCCGGACCGGCTGTTTGGTTTGGAATCCCGTCAGCTTGCGTCGATGCCAGCGACCATTGTCTTTGGTAAAGACAATGATTTGCGGCAGCATCTGTTCGCCCTCGGTCAGCTGCTTGACCAGCTCCGGTTCTTCATCCGGGTTGATTACCGTCAGCGAGACCGTGTCCAGTTCGCCCGAATCAGCCATCGGTCTGATGGTGGACTCTTTCAACACGTTACAGGCGTGGCACCAAGGTGCGCCAACCACCACCATCAACGGCTTTTCGCCGTCCATGGATTCCTTGTAGGCATCGGCATAGTTCTGTTGCAGGCTTTGGTCGCTCGTAACGCTGGACAGTAAAACAGCCAGAAAAATCGAAACCATTCTAGTTCCCTCTGTGGTAAGGAGACGTCCCAAACGCAACCGACACGCGTCGGTTTTGGCTGCCGGAAGAAATTTCACCACTTGAATTGGCGGTTATCCGGCGGTTTTTCGGAAAAGGACTGCTTGGGAGTCAATCGAATCTTTGTTCCTGCTACCCGGACAACTCCTAAATCACGATGACTCACTCGGCCGAACGACAACCTCCGTTCGACATGCCGCGTGAGTGTCGGGCAGTAGCGCCCTACTTGTGGGCATCGGAAGTTCCAATCCCCGAGTCGGGCTAACTTGCTAGCGTCGAACATTTGGAAAGCTGAGTAAGAGTTTTCCGGTTGGTCGGCCTTTGCGAGTTGGCGGGATTGTATGGATGACGATTGACGGGGCAAGTAGCTGAAACCAGATTTCGCCAAATAGCGGTTGGGCCGCTTCGGCTAATTCTTCTCCGGCGAACCCGCACGCCGAGTTCTGAAACGCTAAGCTATGGTTGCGACACGACTTCGAGCGTGCCAAAGAGGTGCGTCAAATTGCAGCATCTTGTCGCCGGAGGATGAAATTCTGACTGAATTTGGGGTCATCGAAGTTCACTTTCGCCACGAGAGGGGCTCGGCAAAGCAATCACCCACATGAACAGAACATGAAGCTAAGGATTGGATTGATTGGCCTGGGCGACGCCTGGCAGTCGCGCCATCGTCCCGCGCTGCGCGTATTGCAAGATCGGTTTGACGTCCGAGCCGTTTACAGTCCTGTCGCAAAACTGGCCGAGAACGCGGCAACTGAGTTTCAAGCTGATGCGGTCGACGGGTACCGCGCCTTGGTCTCGCGGTGCGACATCGACGCCGTGATCGTGTTGCAACGAACCTGGCTTGGTTGGTTGCCCGTGCTGGCTGCCGCCGAGGCTGGCAAAGCGATCTATTGGGCTGGCGACCTCGATTTCAGTCCCCACGCCGATGATCCGGTTCGCGTCGCGGTCGATCGGTCGGGTGTTGCCTTCATGGTCGAATTTCCAAGACGGTTCGCGCCGGCGACTTTGCGTCTGAAAGAATTGATCGCCACACACCTCGGCGCGCCCAAGCTGATCTTTTGCCGCCGGCGGATGCAAGAGCCCGAATCGACGGCGATGCCGACCCGCGGTCGCACCAAGTTGTTACGTCATGAATTGATGGAACTGATCGACTGGTGCCGGTATGTGGTCGACCGCGAGCCCTCGAGCGTCACTTCCAATGGCTGCGTGTCAGGAGACGAACTGACCTACCAGGCGATCAGCCTCGATTTTCTCAGCAGCGGTTCATTGCCTGCGGTCCACGTTCAGGTCAGCAGCGGCAATTACATTCGGTCGTCGTGGCTCGAGGCGATTGGTTTTCGGCCCCCTTCGGCGATGGTCATCTGTTGTGCGTCCGGAGTGGCGTTCCTCGACCTGCCATCGACGCTGGTGTGGTTTGACGACGCCGGCCGGCATGTCGAATCACTCGATACCGAAATGCCGGTGGGCGAACAATTGTTGACGCAGTTTCACCGTTCGGTCACATCGCTGGTCCGCAACATCAGCGAATTGGACGATGCTTATCGGGCGGCAGCGATCTTGGCCGCCGCCGACGAAAGCGAGCGCAGCGGGCGGCGAATTTCGGTTTGATTGACCGCGCGAGGAAAAGGGGTCAGGTACCACCTCATTTACGAAAATGCGCTAGCGAGGAAGCTGCGAGAGTTCTCTTCCGGCCCGGGTTGACAGATTTTGCCACAACTGGAGGTCGATCGATTCGGTAATGAAGTGGACCGAACCATCCATCAGGGCAACTCCGACGCCCCCTGCGTGATGGCTCCGCGAGGTCACCGCGGCATACGTTCGCGGGATCGGCGTGCCGGAAAAACTCTTGCCCTCGCGGAAGTTCGTGAAGTCAACGTCGTACTGAATCCCGGACACTTCGCAGAGGACCTTGGTATTGGGGGCAAACGTGGTGGTGAATCCCGACTGGTGTGCCCGGCCATCGACCCATTCGGTGTGTCCGGTATCTTGTTTGAAATCACCGCCCAACAGACAGAGATCGGAAACCTGATTGGGCATCGGCAGTTCACCGCTGGCGGCCAAATCCCGGTAATACGGATTCCAGGCTTTGACCTCGGCGAACGCCAACGTGTTGGACAGGCCATCGAGACAATCGCGGAAGCGGCGCGCGCGACCGGCCGTGAACATCCCCTCTCCGACGGTGCGGTCATTGGGGTCATACACGAACCACACGCCCGCATTGTAGGCATAGCTCAGGGGGTAATGCTCGGGTCCGTCGCTGCCGAGTCGCTGCTCGTCACGAATTTCGCTGGGGCACAGGAAGGTCGGCACTCGGAAACTGGAGATTTTTCGTGCCTGCCCGTCGACCTTGATTTCGGCCGCGCCATAACCGGCGGCGTAGTCGATGGCACTCTCCAACGCCAGTTGCTCGATAAAGGGCAGGATCCGGGCTTGCGCCGACCAGCCGTCTCCGCTGATCGCCGGGGGTTGCCAAGCGGCCGGCAATTGCCTGTGCGCCGATTCGTAGTTGTGGGTCGCCAGCGCGGTCTGTTTCAGGTTGTTGTGACAGCTGATTCGGCGGGCCGCCTCGCGGGCATTTTGCACCGCCGGCAACAGCAATCCGACCAGCACGCCGATGATGGCGATCACAACGAGTAGTTCGACAAGGGTGAATCCATGGCGCTTATGGCAGGTCATCGAGCGGTGCCCTGGGCGTTGTTGGTGTTGAGAATCATTCGCAAGAAGCAGATTTTAGAAAAGCCGCTCCTCCTTTGCAACCGCCGTGGCCGGAAGAAAGTGGGCCGGGGCAATCGGATCGTGCCGGGCTCAGTGTGCCTCGCCGGGGCCACTCAACCAGGTCTCGATCGCCAGACGATTGGAGTGGAACGCCATGTTCGCCAAGTGGGTCTTGGTCGGCCGCACCCAGATGGAGTGCTCCAGTTCCCCATCGGCCAACACCAACTGTGCCGGCGAAGCCACTCGGCAAAGAAAGAACAGATCGATCACCGGAATCAAGATCCCGCGGTAGTCGTAATAGTTTGGATACGTCATCAAGAACTGCTGCTCGGTGATTCGCAGCTGAGTCTCCTCCATCGTTTCGCGGGCGACCGCTTGCTCCATGGTCTCGTCACGATCCACAAACCCCCCCGGCAGCCCCCACTTCCCCTTGCCTGGATCGCGGGCCCGACGGACCAGCAGCAATTCGTTGGCGGCGTTGATGATCAGCGCCCCGACGGCGGCCACCGGTCCAAAGAATTCGGCGAATCGGCACTCCGCGCAGCGAAACGGTACCGCGCCGACCTGCGGGTTCTCCGCGCCGCAGTGTGGGCAAAAACAATAGTACTGTTCAACCTTTTGGCTGGCCATCGCGGGTCCTGAATCATGGTGTCGATTGATTCACGGCTCGATCGGCGTTTCTTTGTCACCATCCTTGATGAACGGCGGCCGCTGTTGCTCGCCGTCGGCCGCTTTGAAGTTGCGGACCCAGATGTTTCGAAAACGGACCGGATTGCCATGATCTTGCAGCGAAATCGGGCCCTCCGGCGGATGCGCCTGGTAAGCGGGCGGACGGTGAAACGGAGTGTCACCTTGGAGCTCGAAGTGATTCAGAATCAGCACGCCGTTGTGCATCGCCGTGATGTAGGCGGGCGACACCAGTCGGTCACCGTCGAACCGGGGCGCCGTCCAGAAAATGTCGTACGTATTCCACTGACCCGGTTTCCGCATCGCGTTGACCGCCGGCGGAGTCTGTTTGTAGATCGCGCCGGCTTGGCCGTCAAAGTAAGTCTGATTGTCATACGAATCCAAAATTTGGATCTCGTACTGATCCATCAAAAAAATGCCGCTGTTGCCCCGTCCCTGTCCGCTGCCCTTCGGTGGCGTGGGCGCGGACCATTCCAGATGCAACTGGCAATCGCCGAACGATTCCTTGGAAACCAATTTGCCTCGGCCAGCGATCAAGTCCCCCTGCTGGATCGACCAGCGGTCAGCGTTGTTCCACTTGGACAAATCTTTGCCATCAAACAACACGATCGCGTCGCTGGGCGGCTCGCGATCGGTCGCACCGGGGGTCACAATCGGCGGCTGTTCCCAGCGGATACCGTTGAGATATTCAACGGCGGCTGAGGTGGTCGCCAAGATCAGCATCACCGTGATTGCCAATAGCAGTTTGTGCGGTCGAAATTTCATTGCTAGCATTACTTGTTGGAGTTGCGTTGCCGTTTGTCAGGAAAGGCCGATTATCGTTCCCCCGGCCGCGCCGATCAATGCTGCGCGGGATACCGCTCTGATTCGCCGGCCCCAATCAAGCGCCGAGGATCGGCTAGACATTGACTTCAAACAACCCGACCTGCTAGTTCCACATCCATGACAGCTCAGAAAAGGTCTGTGCGATTGGCAGCGACCCCGTTGGCGGCAACCGTCACCACGTTGTGGCTGGCCCTTGCGCCGGTTCCCTTAGCGGCACAGACGCTGCGGATCAGAACCCCTGAGCGACCGTGCGTCTTGCTGAAAAACGACAATGTTTTATTTGGCGACGCCTACCAACTGGGTCAGTTTGTATTAGTCCGGACCGCTCCGGATGACGAGTTACGGCTGCCGCGATCGGAGGTGGCTTGCTGGGCAAAATCCTTGGCTGACCTGTACCAATATCGATTGGACCAGCGCAGCGAAGACAACTTGGAATCTCATCTGAGAGATGCTCGTTGGTGCATCGAGTACGAATTGTTCGACCAGGCGGCCGATCAGATCCAAGCGGCCAAGGTGATCGCCCCCGACGATCCGACCGTGCATTTGCTGGAAGGCCAGCTGCGCCGCCACAAGGAAACGATCGGGAATTTCAAGCAGCCAGCCGGGTCCGTCGCGACAACGGGCTTTCGTCAAGATCTCGATCAACGAGATGTGGTCCAAGCGAGTCAAATCGATCCGGCGATGCTCAGCCTGTTTGCCAGTCAGGTGCAACCACTGCTGATCAACCGCTGTGGCCGCTGTCATGATCAGCGCTCGGAGCGGCGGTGGCAACTGCTGGTGCCTCCCTCAGGTACCCGTGCAACGGCTCGCATGACTCGCGAGAATCTGGCGGCCGCCCTGCGGTTTGTCGATCGCGGTAATCCCCAGCAAAGCAGCTTGCTGATCATGGCAACCTCGCCGCACGGCGGTGAAAACGCCCCATTGAATGTTCGTACCGCCACAGCATTGGATGCCTTCAAGCGTTGGTTGTTGTTCCAACCCGGGGAATCGACGCGTCGGTCGCCGCTGCGCGACGTCGATCGCGGCGGCGCAAATCCGAATGATCGAACCGCCGTCGAACCACAATCAGCCGTCGCCCCGACTTCGTTCACCGCCCAGCTACCGGCCGCATCGGCGATGCCGATTGCAGCGTCGATCGAATCAGATCAACCGAAGCGACTTCCCGTAGTCGACAATCCGCTGGATCCCAGTCTGTTCAATCGGCGATATCATCGCCAGGAAAAGTGAGTCACGCTGAGCGCCTGTTCGGGTTTCTGTGCTGCAACAAACCGCCTGGCATGACGTCTCGCGATCTGGTCAACATCGTTCAGAGGCGGATTCGGGCCGAGACGCAGCGCCGAGAGATCAAAGTCGGACATGCCGGTACGCTCGATCCGCTTGCCGAAGGTGTGCTGGTAGTCGCGGTCGGTCCGGCGTCCAGACTGGTGCCCTACGTTCAGCAGCAGCCGAAGCACTATCAAGCGACATTTCGACTCGGTGAATCGACAGAATCGGGCGACTTGGAAGGGGCTCTCAGCCATGATCCCGACTTGCCGCAGCCCGACCGGCAGCAGATCGACACAGCGGCCAAAGCGTTAACGGGCAGCATTGCGCAAATCCCGCCTGCCTATTCGGCGATTTGGGTCGATGGCCAGCGCGCCTACAAACGAATCCGCGCCGGCGAGTCGTTTGAAATGCCGCCGCGGACTGTTGAAGTGCATTCGCTGCAGGTGTTGCGATACGAGTTCCCAGAACTCGACTTGGACATTGTCTGCGGGTCAGGCACCTATATCCGCAGCCTCGGTATCGACTTGGCCGTAGCCGCCGGCTCGGTGGCGGTGATGTCACACTTGGTACGCAGCGGAGTCGGCCCATTTCTGATCAACCATGCAGCGACGATCCAACAGTTGCAAGCAGACGACCTGGCATCCATGCTGTTGCCACCCATCATGGGCGTTGAGCAGATGCATAAAATCACGGTCGATGACATTGCCAGCGAGCGACTTGGGCACGGCAAGTATATCGACGGCGAACCCACAGCAACCGAAGCAGCGGCGATCACCCAAGACGGACAATTGCGCGCATCGTGCGCTGGAAAGAGCACGCCTGGTATCCCTACCGGGTCTTCCCGACGTCCTGAAGATTTTGTTCCTGGGCTTGTTTTGCGTGCTTTGCATCTTTGCATTTAGAGCAGGTTCAAAAATGATGCACCTTCCGGAAAAAGGGGGCCGACGAGGTTCTGCGAGGGTTTGACGCTGAAAACATTCTGAAATGACCCCTGATCCCGAAAGCGATCCAAGCAATTAGCCCCGGATCGCGCAGCGCATCCGGGGTTTGCGGAACCATGTTTCTAATTTCCCGCCCGCCCGCGACCCGGCTATGCCGGGTCGCGGGCGGGCGGTGGCCGGCTAATGGCTTGAAACCTCTTCGAGGTATCCGAACATGAACAAGAAATCATCGACGATCCATAGTTCCATGCAACTCGAGACACTCGAAACCTCGATGGTCCATCTTCGAGCGACCATTTCAAAAATGAAGATTCGCTAATCAATCGCTGCCGACGCAAAGCGGCAGAGAAGAACCCCCAAGCGAGATCACCACACTCTCTCTGTTTGGCGAATGCTGATGCCAGAGAGCGTCACCGGGATTGTGATCGAAGCGCTGGTCCTATCACGGCGGGCAGATTGGTCGTGATTCCGACTGCCCCCAAATCTCGAAAATGCTTCGCGGTGGCAATCTCATCGACCGTCCAAACGTGAAATTCATGGCACCCATGTTGTTTCAATGCGCGAATGAAGTCGACATCAATCACTTCCGCCCTGGCTTCCATCCCGACCCCGTCGGCGCCGACCCTGTTGACGGTTTCAGCGATCCGCCGCGGTGATGTCTCTTGATCGATGCCGGTTAGCCAGTGCACTGGATGCTGAGGCATCAGTTGCTTGCATTCGGCAGCCGTTGCCTCGTCAAAACTGATAATCAAAATGTCCAGTTCCGGATCATTGAATCGGCTCAGTTGGTCGACCAGCACCGGTACGATCCGCTTGTCGGACTTCAACTCGATCACGATCGCTTTCCCGCGAGGAACGGTGTCCAAGACTTCTCGCAGCAGTGGAATTTTTTCGCCTCGCCATTTGCTGTCCTTCCAACTGCCGACGTCCAAGGCCCGTAATTGATCGGCGGTTGATGATTCAACCATTCGTTGCTCACCGGCCAGTCGAGTGGTGTCATTGTCATGGATGCAGACGATCTGCCGATCGGCAGTCAGAAAAAAATCGCCTTCGATCGCGTCGGCGCCCTGCGACCAGGCCAGCTTGAATGCTGAGAGCGTGTTTTCCGGCGCGTCATGGGAGGCGCCGCGATGAGCCACGATATTAGGAGCTTTCACCGAGTTCATGTTGGGTTCCGTGACCGGGGTAGCGGCAACACAGCAGAATCAATGTGATCGCCGTCAGATCACCCGCGCGGCTACAACGGCGGTTGTTGGATGGTTGTCTTCGTCAGCAATCAACATCATCGCTGAGCCGACTGATCGTGGGTAGCCGGCGCAGCGCCGATCGCTGGCCGGGCAAAGCGACCGACCGGGTCCGGTAATTCGCCCGCCAGAGCTGTGAGAGCAGCTTTCTGGCGGGGGTCACAGCAATCGCTTGAACTCCAGGTCACTGCTGAAAGCACCCGGGCCGAAGTCGCTGAGTTAGAATCAATCTTTCGGCCGCGCGATCGTTTGGTCCAGCTTGTCGATCCGTTTTTCAGCGAGCACCCTTTGCATCGGCCGCAGTGTGACTCCGCCGCGGATCGTCACAGCTTCAAGCGCCGGCAAGCTCGCCCCGCAAGCAACTGATTCCATGCCCACCATCGCCTTCGCAGACTCGGTTTCCATGATCAACAGATTTGCGTTACTTTTACTAACGCTTGGTGGCGCGCCCCTGCCGGCCGCCGATCGACCCAACATCCTTTGGATTTCTTGCGAAGACATCAGCCCGCACCTGGGCTGTTATGGCGACCCGCATGCGATCACCCCCAACTTGGACAAGCTGGCAAGCGAGGGCGTTCGCTATAGCCACGCCTTCACCGCCGCCGGTGTCTGTGCTCCTTGTCGATCGACGATCATCAGCGGGATGTATCAGAACAGCATCGGCACTCATCACATGCGCTGCACTGCGAAGCTGCCCGCGTGGTTGGACCCGTTTCCGCTCGCGCTGCGTAGGGCGGGGTACTATTGCACCAACCACAGTAAGACGGACTACCAATTTGACAGTCCGTCGGCGGCTGAGATCTGGGACCAGTCGAGCAATCAGGCCCATTGGCGAAATCGGCCGAATCGGGACCAGCCTTTCTTTGCCGTGTTCAATTTTACCGGCTGTCACGAGAGCGGGATCGCCAGTGATTCAAAGTACGCAAAGGTCACCAAGGATTTGGCCGATTGGGAGCGGCAAAACGGGGCCGCACTGACCACACTGCCGCCCTATTATCCCGACACGCCGATTGTCCGCGAGGATTGGAAACGCAATTACGAACTGATCACCGCGATGGACCACTGGGCGGGCGACCTGATCGGTGAACTGCAGCGGGCAGGAGAATACGACAACACGATCATCTTCTTTTGGTCTGACCATGGCGTCGGCCTGCCGCGCGCCAAGCGTTGGCTGTACGATTCGGGAACGCACATCCCGCTGATCATTCGCATCCCCGAGAAATTTCGCAGCGGCGACCAGGGTCAACCGGGGACCGTCGATCCACAACTGGTCAGTTCGGTCGACTTTGCCGCAACGGTGTTGAATTTAGCCGGAGCCTCGATTCCCGATTACACGCAGGGTCGGGCATTTCTGGGCCAGAATTTAGGCCCGCCACGCGACTACGTTTATGGGGCTCGTGATCGGATGGACGAACGCTACGACATCATTCGCGCCGTTCGTGACCGGCGTTATCGATACATCCGCAACTTCGAACCACTGAAACCGTATTACCAATACATGAACACGCCCGAAGCAGGGGCGACGATGAAAGAGATTCGTCGAGTCGAAAAGTCGGCGAACATGCCCAAGGCGATGGCGCTATTTTCAGCGACACAAAAACCGGTCGAAGAATTGTATGACCTGAAGAACGACCCACACGAGATCAATAATCTGGCCGCCGATCCCGCGCTAACCGGAAAGCTCGGCGAGCTGCGAAGCGCGCTGGCGGCGTGGCAAAACGAAATTGGCGATCTCGGACTGATCCCCGAAGCCCAGATCGAAGAAAGCGAATCGAGGGCGGGATCGCGGTACGCGATCTTGCGACAAGGCAGCGATGCCAAGCAAGTGCTTAGCGAACTGGTCCAGATCGCTACCCAGGCATCCGCTGGGATCGACGCTTTGGATACCTTGATCGACGGTCTGTCCAGCCCCAATCCGTCGGTCCGCTACTGGAGCGCTACCGGAATCGGCAACATCGGCGCGGCGGCCAAGCGCACGACGCCTTTGATTACCAAAGCACTCACCGACGGTTCAACGAGCGTGCGGATCGCCGCGGCCCGAGCGATGGGGCGGCTGGGCGAACCGGCAGCGGCGATCGATGTGCTGCCGCAGAGCTACAGAGTGAATCCCAGTGGGGTCGGCTGGCCGCGGCAATCGCGCTGGACGAGATGGACGAACAGGCCAGGCCGGCGCTGCCGGAACTGAAAGCGGCGCTGCAAAATCAGCCCAACAAGTACATCGTCCGCGTCGCCAACCGAGCGGTCAATGAACTCGAGGGTACGAATCATCAGGTCCGCTAGAAGCCGAGAGCCTTGACAATGTAGACTGATCAGCGAAATACGGCGCTCGCCCGCTGGAGAGCCCAGCTTCCGAGGGCCGATGGTCAGGCTCAAATTGTTTCACACCCAGAAGACCTAATGCGCTATTTTCCGTCACTCGCGATGTCATGTATCAGCCTGTTGGTCTGTTCGTGCGCCGCCCAACTCCGTGAGCCAGCACCGATGGACCAAAACGTACCCCAAGAATTTTCCCAGACCGAATCGGGACTGAAGTATCGAGTCTTGCGGGAAACGAACGGTTCCAGACCTACCGTTGCCGATCGTGTGACCGTCGACTACGCGGGCTGGCTTGACGACGGCACAGAATTCGACAGCTCGTACAAACGCAAATCTCCAGCAACCTTTGGACTCTCTCAAGTGGTCGCCGGTTGGACGGAAGGCCTGCAGTTGGTTGGGGAAGGGGGCATGATCGAATTAGAGATTCCGGCGGAGCTTGGTTATGGCGCGCGAGGAGCCCCACCGGCGATCCCGCCCAATGCGACGCTGCATTTCAAAGTTGAACTGATCAAGATCAACTAGCCGATGGCTGCCAGATCAGAATCTCGCCCTTGCCGGGGACTGCCTGGTCGCCCGCATAACGGGCGTAGGAACCCTGACTGGCCAGATACGGCAGGTTCACACCCAGTTCTTTCAGCCGCCGCGCATAGACATTCAGAAAGGTCGGGTTGTAGAGACCGCTTTGCAGGAACGTTGGCATCAGCGTCAATTCTTTCAGGGAAATGATCGTTCCGCGCTGCATCCACGCGCCGGTGCGAATCTCCGCGCCGTCGCACAACACGATCGTGCCCCCTTTCATCTGCAGCCCGACAAAGTCTTTCGCCTGTCCACCAATCACGATCAATCCGCGCCGCATCCTTTGGCCGACTTCGATTCCCACCTGTTGGTCGATGATGATTGTGCCGCCGCGCATGCCCCATAGGCTGCCACGGTAAGCGGCGCCAACTTGTTGTCCGGCGCTGCCGTGGACGTGAATGAATCCTTGCTTCATCTCGGCGCCAACCCAATCACCGGCATTGCCGTGGACTTCGATCCGCCCGCCGATCATGTGGGCACCCAAATGCATCCCGATGTCGCCGTGAATCGTGATCGATCCACGGCTCATCCCACGACCGATCTGGCGAATGCGGTGCATGTCGCCGCGCATTTCGAGCACCTCCGATCTTTCTCCTTCCACATCGAAGAAATCGTCGATCCGCATTTGCCGCTTGCCGTGATAAACCGTCGCCGCGCAGATTTCCGCGTGTGAAAGCGCAGCGAACTTGTCAGGGGAGATCGCCTCGGCTTCCAGCACCACCGTCGGCTGTTGTTTCAGTGTTAGCTTGATACTGGTCACGGGACGTTAACACATTGACGAATTTCGGGCTTGTCAAGCCGCTCAATTTCAACCGGATAGTTCTCGAATGACATGCAATATCGATCCTCGAACAACGGACGCAAGAAGGCTTCGATATCGGGATCAAACGAGGGCTTGATGATGTACTCGCGACCATCCGGTGTCGCCCGAATATCACCCTCTTCCACCACAATCTCGCCGGCTTTGATCACATAACGCGGGTGACCAAACATTGTTTCGATGTCTTTGTCCCGGTTGTAGATGACCAGATCGGCATCTTTGCCGAGCCCCAGATTTCCTTTATTGCTCAGCCCCAGGGCTCGGGCCGGACCGGCCGAAATGATCGTGGCAATCTCGTACAACGTGTACTGGCGATCAATTTCCGGCAGCGTGATCCGTGTCTTGATACTCTTGGGCAACTTTTTCATGCACTCGTTGCGGAAATCGGCCGACATCAGCAAGTGAATGATCTCGGGATAACGCCAAAAACAGGCGCCGTTGGGATGATCGGTTGACAAAAAGACTCGCCAAGGATCGTCGATCAACAGCAACAATTCCAGACCCACCGCCCACTGCACGGCGTTGACCAGGTTGCTGGGCTTGTAGGTGTAGGGAACGATGCCGCAGCCGGTTTCGTTTTCGACATCCAGGTTGCCCCATTTGCGGCCGGTCAACTTGTACAGCAGGTGCTGCCAAGGACCGTCGGCCGTGATCGTGACCGTGTCGCCGAACAGAACCGCGCCCGCATCGGTGGTCAAATTCGGATGCGCGTTGAAGTACTCGGCCAACTGCGCCGCTTCGGACTTCATCGTCCCCCAATCATCACCGCCGTAGGCGTGATACTGCAGATGAGCCATGTGGGCGCGATGGCCTTCCAAGTGCTTCATCGTTTCGAGCGTTGTCGTGATATTGCCCGGTGCGCCCAGGTTGTTGCAGTGCAGATGAAGTGGATGCGGAAGCCCCAGTTCCGTGGTGATTTTGGCAAGGCCCGTAACAATCTTGCCGGGCGTCAGTGTCTTGTAGCCGGCGATCGAATCGGACAGTTGCTTCGCATCCTGGCCCCATTTCCAGGCGGCCACGCCGCCCGGATTGACCGCTTTGACGCCATACGATTTTGCCGCCCAGATGTACCAGGCGACAACCTGTTTGGCCCGCTCCAGTTCGCCTTGCTCCAACAAATCAAGCACGATTTCGTTGTTGGCCATCAAGACCAAAGAGCTCTTGTCGACAATCGGAATGTCAGTCAGTTCCTCGTGCGTGTGTCGTGCCGATAACACCGGCACGGCGGCTTCGTTGACGGTGGTCCAACCCATGCCGGCGTACAAATAGCCGGTCGCGAAAGTCGTCGGTGCCATCCCGCCAATTCCGCTGCGGCGGGTTTGTGAGCGAATGAAGGCTTGCGTGCGGCGATGATCCTCGGGAGTCATCGCGCGCGCAAAATTGACCGAGCCACCGGCCACGTGAGTGTGTACATCCACTCCGCCGGGAAAGATCACCATTCCGGTGGCGTCAATCGTGCGACCACCGCTGACCGTCGCAACGAACTTACCGGCATCGATACAGAGGTCGCGGACTTCGCCGTTGATACCATTAGCGGGGTCGAATACCTGGCCACCGGTAATTTGTAACATCGAGTCAGCGTTTGGGTAAGACGATCAGGGAATGTGGAAAATCGTCCCCAAGTGTAACCTTTCGATCAACGACTCACCTGCGATGGACTCGTTCGGTCGGGCGACAACTGGGCGTCGTGAGCTGGCTACTATACCTGCGTTTCCAGAATTTGTGGTTGGCTGACCATCCAATTGGGCTTGCCGGCGATCGCCTGGTTGATTCGGCGAACGACTTCTTCATCGCTCGGATAGGGGCTGGTCAACGCTGGTCGCAATGGCATCGGAATCTCGTCCATTCGATAGGCCGTCCCGGCTGCCGCGATTCCAGCCGGCGCGGTTGTGATGTGAACTTTCGCTAACCGGCTGGTATGAGTCAGATGCGGGTCAAGCACGATCGTGGGGATTCGCGCCAGGTGATCAATCGCCGGCTGCGGCATCGTTGCTCCAGGATCGGCGCCAATGATGAACGCACAATCGACATCGCCGCGAACCAGGACATCGACTGTCGAAAATTCACCAGGGTTGTAGCGAGGATAGCCACGATTGAACGAAATCCCGAACGGGTATCCCGTTTGCCAGCGCATGATCACGTCGGCACCGGTAACGTTACCGTGGCCGCGCATCGGCATGGCCAGGAACTTGGTGTACGCATTCAGCTCGGCGGCCAGTGTCAACAGCGCCGCCGAGTTCATGTGCTTGCCGCGCGTCATCGACAATCCCATACCAAAGAAAAAGACGCCAAACCTGGCGGCCTTCATCCGCGCAACAAAATCATTCAACTGATCGATCGTCAATCCGGTTTCGGCGACCTGTGGTTCGGTGACCCTTTGATCTTTGATCATCGCTCGCAGTAGCGTGATCAATTCAAAATCTTTGCCGGGACGCACTTGCAGAAAGATATCAGCCGCTTTGACACTCTTGGTCTCGCGGATGTCGACCAGCACCATCGTGCGGTCTTTACGCCCGCCGGGCAGAAACCGACTTTTGGGCATCAGCGCGTACTTGGTAAAGTGCCGCGGATGGCACTCGGCTGGATTGCCGCCCCAATAGACGACGAAATCGGCTCGGTTCTTGACTTCGCCCAGAGTGCAGGTGACTTTGCCACCCAACTGGGCGGCGATTTCCGTTGGACCGTGTCACAAAGAGGTGTGGCTGTCCAGCAGACCACACAATTGGTCGGCCAGTTCCACACACTCTTTTTGTGCTTCACAAGTGGTGTTGCTCAGTCCGTACACCAGCGGCATATCGGCCTGGTACAGATAGTCGGCAGCCGCTTCGATCGCCTGGTCAAGCGTCGCCTCTTTGCCGTCGATTAGCGCGTCCGGATAGGTGTGTTCGGCGGTATGATTTAGAAACCATGCTTTGCCCAACACGCAGGCCTTGTTGGCTTTCAGAATCCGAGTTTGATCGGCATGCAGCTGAATGTCGTCGCAAACGCACCCGCAAAAGGTACAGGTCGCGTGATCGATCACGTTCAGGTCCATGTTTTAACTATCTGGTGAAGAGGGTGGCTGCTGGATCGTTTCGCTGTCGTCCCGACCGGACGACGGTACGGTAAAGGTTCAGCCCAGGGCGCGGCCCTGGCAGCTGCCCCGCACTCGCATCGGCATGAACCGACCTGCTTCGATCTCTTCCCAGGCGACCACTTTCTGATCTGGATCAGGCAACTGGAAATGAGCTGAATCGGGACCGCTAAGGTCTGGTTTTTTGGTCATCTGTCTTGTTGGTCAAATCAGGTTTTCAGTTCGCAGACCGGCTGGACTTCGACTTGCCAGCCTTTGCTGGTCGGCATGCCGGTCCCGTCGGTACTGCCCCCCATCAGTTTACACGTTGGCGGGCCGTAGGGGACAAACGCCAGGCCCTCGGGCACCTTTGCGGTTTCACACTTGAATTCGGCCTGGCCGAATTCGGTGCGGACCATCACGGCATCGCCATCGACGACGCCAAGCGACCGCATGTCAGTCGGATGAATCGACAAGGTGGTGACAATATCTTTGTATTGATCACCATCTTTGCCAATATTCAGACTGACGCCCTGTTTGGCCGTCCGCATCGGATTGAGCAACAGTTGGACGGTCGGCATGGCAGGATCGGGTGGCGGTTGAGGGCAGGTATCGACAGCACCAGTGTAGGGCAGGGTTCACTCTGTGCCAATCGAGATGGAGCGATCGTACCTTTGGAAGAGACTCGCTTCGGGGTCAAAACTGAAAATAAACGAACGGTCTAAAGCCCTGAGGCGCGTACAGCAGCAGTGCCCAGATCATCACCGTCGTCACGATCGGTGAATACCAGGCGGTGATCGGCAATCGCATCGCCCGCCGCAGCCGAGTCCGCCAGGCAAGCTGCTCGATCACCAAACAGGCCAGCGCACCGACGGCCAACGGTGGATACCACCCGATGCCGCCGGAAAACGTCAGCAACTTTTCAAACACCACTGTGGCAACGGACAGTGATTCGCTGCGGAACAAGACCCAACCGGCGACCACGACCAAGAACGTCATTAGCCAACCAACCAGCTTTGACCTGTGAATCCCCAACGACTCTCGAGAGAACCTCTCGACCACCAGCGCCAACCCGTGCCAGAGGCCCCACAGCACGAAGGTCCACGCGGCGCCATGCCACAAGCCCCCCAGCACCATCGTGATCATCAAATTGCGATAGGTGTTCCAAGTCCCCTGCCGATTGCCGCCGATCGAGATATACACGTAGTCGCGCAGCCAACGTGAGAGCGTCATGTGCCAGCGATGCCAAAAATCGGCGATCGAGGTTGCCAGGTAGGGGTGCCGAAAATTCACCGGAAATCGGTAACCCAGCATCTTGGCCGCCCCAATCGCGATGTCGGTGTAGCCGGAAAAGTCCAAGTAGATTTGCCCGCTGTAAGCCAGCACGGCGATCCAGACCGTCGCACCACTGTAAAGATCGGGACCGGCGAACACGACATCGACCATTTCGCCCAGCCGGTCAGCCAGCAATACCTTCTTGACCGCTCCGCGCAGAATCAGTTGCGCCCCGCCGTACAACCGACGTTTCGACCACCGCGGCACCGCCGCCAATTGCGGCAGCAACTCGCGGGCTCGGACAATCGGACCAGCAACCAACTGTGGAAAAAAAGCGACGTACAGGGCAAAATCCAGCAAACGATCGGTCGGCTTGATCACGCCGCGGTAGACGTCGATCGTATAGCTGAGTGTTTGAAACGTATAAAAAGAGATTCCGACCGGCAAGATGATCGACAGGGTCGAACCGCTAAGCCCAATGCCCTGTAACAACGGAGCCGCCGTTTCGATGAAAAAGTTACAGTATTTGAAAAACGCCAACACGCCCAAGTTGACCACCAAACTGACCAGCAACAACCAGCGTTTCGCCGATCGCTGTCGGCACGACGCGATCAACAGCGCGACGACAAAATCGACACCCGTCGACAAGATCAGCAAGCCGCAAAAACGATAATCCCAGTAGGCATAAAAATAGTAGCTGGCCGCCAGCAGCAGCGAGTTTCGCGTGCTGGCCGTGCGACAAATCCAGGTCGCCAGGAATACAACGGTAAAGAAGATCGGGAATTCGAGTTGCGTGAACAGCATCGGCTAGTCCTGTGACTCATTGGCGCCAACGAGCGAATCGACCAGCACCCGCGCGATCACCGCATAACCGTGGGCATTCAAATGACCACGGCCGATCTGTCCGTTTTGAAACCCGTGCGGCCAGCGGCCGGCTTGGGCAGCCTCGCACAGCCAGGGGTGAACGTTGATCACGTCGATTCCCGATCGCATCGCGATCCGCTGGACGATTGCCAGTCGATCGGCCGCGCCGTCGCTAAAGTAGGTTTCGCCGTCGTAAATCTGTGGCGCCGGCGGCGCGTAGAGAATCAAGATCGGTTGGTCAGAGCTGTGCGCAGCCGCCGGATCGATTCAACAGAGTCATCAGTGCGGGCCACAGTTTCCTCCGCCACCGAGGCTTGCCAATCAGCGTCCGCCGCGGCAGGCTGCGAGTCGCCAGCAGGGCCGACCGAGAAGCGAAGCCGGCGCCTGGTCGTGCCATCGGACTGCGTGATCAGGTTACGAACCGTTTGCAGCAGAAATGCGGGCAGCCGCGCCCAACGCCCAAGATCGCGCGATTCACTCCGCGACCGGTCCACCCACAGCAAATCGGGAAGGTCGGCGATCAGGATCAGATGCATGTCGATCGCCAGCTCGCTTTCGACCGCTGGAATTTGACGGATCCAGTCGGCCAGATCATCGCCGCTGCGCGCAGCGGAAAAACCGTCAGCTTGCCACCCGATCGCCGCTGAATCTGAGCGAACAGTTTTCGCTCGTCGTCGACACACACACCTTCGGCTTGCGAATCGCCCCACAGTGCAATTCGCATCGCGCCGGAATCCGGCTGGTCGATCACCGTTTTTCCCAGCATCCCTAGCGGTCCAACCTGTGAATCGGCGTAGCCCTCGCTACGCCAGCGATAGACGGCATCCTCAGGCAGCGTGCGGACACCCCGAATCGGATCAATCGATTGGGGCAGATAGCTGCGGACAAAAAGCGGGGAACTGAGCCCGATCAGCGCCGTGCCAAGCACTGCTCCGATCAACCATCTGGCGATCAATCGCCGCGCGCTGCGATCGATCATTTGCTGTTGGGCTGGTTCCGATTCGGCTTGTTCGACACGGCGTCGGTATAAGGAGATTTCTCGAACACGATGTTGTCGGAAACTCGTGGGTCGCCGGTGCGTTTCAATTCGTCCATCAACCGCTGGTGGAGCTGCTGTTGGGCCTCGGCGTGCCGCGGATCATCCGCCAGGTTGTTCATTGAATGCGGATCAGCTTGGACATCGTACAACTCGTGCCGGGGGCGACGTCCGACTGCGAACTGAAATCTGTGTGGATCTTGATCGCGGTGAGTGATGATCCAAGCCTTGGTGGGGCTGGCATCCAAATCGCTGAAAGCCGCGAAGGTTTCTTCTTGTAGCTGTTGATAATTCGGCATGTCGGTCGCTTGCTGGCCAAAGCCCGGACCGATTCCCATTGGCCAGCGTTCCGGCTGGAAGTTGATGATGTACAGATACTGCTCGGTACGAATCGCGCGCATTGGATAGGGCAGATTACCACTACGGGCGCTGGCGACATGCCGTTCGCGACCGGTAAACACGGCGTCTCGCGCCGGATCGACCTGCCCCGCCCGATCGCTGCTGAGCACCTCGATCAGCGATCTGGCGATCATCTTTTCCGGCCGCTCAGCATTGGCTGCCTGCAAAAACGTGGGCGCCAGATCGGGAAGTGAAACAAAATCATCCACCACGCGGCCGGCTTTCCTGATCCCGCCGGGCCAACGAATCGCCAACGGGACTTGGGTACCAAAATCATACAAGTCACACTTGCCATGCGTTACGCCGGGAAAGCCATGGTCACCACTAACGACCAACAGGGTGCTGTCATACACGCCGATCCGTTTCAATTCTTCGATCAGCACTCCCAGGCAGGCATCGAATGCTTGCACTTCGCCCAGATAATCAGCGACATCTTGGCGAACGACCGCGACGTCCGGCAGGAACGGCGGCAGCTTGTTGGTCAGATCGTCGGGGTTGATGCCCCAGAGCTGTTGGCCGCTGCCGGCGGCCCATTTGCGATGACAATTGGTCGGGCCGAGCCAATAGCAAAACGGCGAGTCGCCATCGAGGATACCGTCATCGTCGGCATCCAAGAACGAGCGGATGTTCATTCGCACTTCGCTTAGCAGCGCCGCCTTGCCGGTTTCGTGATCGGGAGATTGCATCGCCATTTGCGAAAACTGATTGAAGCGGCCGCCATGCTTGTTGAAGGCATGGGAAGCGCCGCCATGGGTGGCGTTTGCGGGGGATCCAGGCCCCCAGACCTTATAAGTGTGTCCGATTCGATAGCCTGATTCCTGGAGGATTAACGGATAAGCCGGATTCGTTCCGTCCCACCGAGCGCCCTGCAAGATTGAGGCGCGACCGCACATCCAAAAATGCTGCCCTGAAAAAAGTGAGCTGCGACATGGAGTGCAGGAGGGAGCGCTGACAAACGCGCGGGTGAACAACACGCCTTCGGAGGCAACCGCGTCAAAATTCGGTGTGTTGACATGGTCGTTGATTCCGCCAGGCTGCAACCGCGCGTAGGCGCTAGCGTGTTTGCCCCAATCATCGGCAAAAGCCACCACGATATGCGGACGAGCGGCGAGGGCGGCGGGCGCGGCAATCAGCCATAGCGCCGCCCACAGCGCTAACGGTGACCGGAGATCGATGCGGATCAAACAGACATGGTGATTCATGATTGTTCAGCCGTCGGTGGTGCAAAATCAATGAAAACCATCATAGCTGGACGACAGGTCACTGATCAGGCGAGAATAGGTTTGTTTGGCAAGTAAGCCCGCCCCTCTTTTTCCCGCTTGATGATTGCCCCAACCGATGACTGAAGATTCCCACGAAGAAAAATCAAAGCCTGTTCCGATCTCGGCCGCCGCACGTCGCGTGTTGGGGGTGTTGGTTGAAAAAGCCAAGACAGTGCCTGACAGCTATCCGATGACCTTGTCGGCAATCGTGACTGGCTGTAACCAGAAGTCCAATCGTGCGCCCAAAATGGACCTGGACGACGAAGACGCGCTGCTGGCGCTGGACGAGCTGCGTGAACTCGGCGCAGCGCGCGAGATTCAGGGTAGCGGCCGAGCGGTCAAGTATCGGCACCTGGCTTACGATTGGTTGGATGTCGACGGCCCCGGGGCGGCCGTCATGACCGAGTTGCTGTTGCGCGGTCCGCAAACATCGGGTGAGATTCGGTCGCGAGCTGCGCATGCATCCGTTTGACGATTTGAAATCGGCCCAACAGACGATCGACGCCCTGATTTCAAAGGGGCTGGTCGAGGCAATCAGTCCACCCGGTCGTGGACAGACCTTTGCCCACACGTTGTACCAGCCTCAAGAGCGGCAGTACTTGGAAGCCAAGATCGAAAGGCAAGCCGCCTCGGCGACTCCGCCGCCACCGAAGCAGATCGCGGCGGCCGATCAATTGGTCGATCGGCTGGAAAAGGTCAATCAACGGATCGACGAACTGGAGCGGCGGATCGCGGAGTTGGAAGGGTAACGCATTTTCAAGAATGATTTAGCAGCAGACCCCTTTTTCCACACGCCGGAACTGATGTCCGGGGCAGGAAAGAGTTGGAACCGCGAAATAGACGAAATACGCGAAACGGTTATCGCCTGCAGTGATCCCGATCAACACGGCTGTAGCGTGGTGAATATTGGACACCACAACCGACTGGGCGATCGTATCGTTAGCGTCCTGTTAGTGTTCATTAGCGGTTCAAGATTATCGCTAGACCGTGGAGAACCGCTAATCGACGCTTATTGAACGCCAACCAAGAAATTGGGAACGGTTACGAAAGACCAACGGCTCGAGAAAAAGGCAGCGTATCGGAAAGTTTGAATTACGATGCCGCGTGGAAACTGATGCCTCCAAACGTCTTGTAGATCGAATAGTCCAAACAAGGTGCTGCAAATTGCGAATTCAGATCAGGCGATTGCCCAGCTCTGTTCGATGCGAGAGTGATTGCGAGTAATGCCGAAGTCGTTGTACCAACACCGATGGCAACGATCGTTGCGATTCGTCACAACCCGTCAGTGCTACCGCAGCCGCAACCAGTCGGCGGCGCGATCGGACCAACGGCCGATGTTGGAAAGACAGCGATCGTTGGCAGTCGGATATCAACCACGCGTGTGATCGGTGGGTTGTCTTGCGGGCGGATGGGCAGCCTGGTGCCGGTTGTCCGCTCTGTTTCGCCCGGTGCCATGTCGGGCCAGGGATAAAAAAGTGGTTCGTCGGCCCACGCGGCAGAGAAAGTGGCAAGCCACAGCAGCACGAAGAATCGAAGCATGGCATATCGCCGGGATGGAGGCTTGAAAAATCAGTCAGCTCTCCCGCTCAGAGAGGTCGGACGCGAAGTGAGTGGCTGGGGTGGAAAGGTGAGTTCTACGGAGCCTGGTCGCCCCCAGCTGCGTTGTCTGACAGCGCCGGGAGCCTCGCGCTTTCGCTCGACCGCCAGGCAGCCAATTACAACGCGGAGTTACAACTCAATCGTCCGCCCGGTACGGAAGGATTCATCGGCCGCCGCGACAATTCGCATCGAATGCAAGGCGTCCTGCAAATGATCGGTCAGATCGATGTCTTCGCTGATCGCGCGTAGAAAGTACTGCTGTTCGCGCTGGCATAATTCATCATGATCTGGCTCGTCATCCAAACGAATTTCGTCGTCGCTCTGCGCAAACTGGTGGTTCGCATTGAGCGGCGCATGGTGTACTCGGATCGCTTGCGTTTGCGTATGCGCATCGATGTTGGCACTTTGACCTTCGGCACCCGCCTTGTCAGCAACGATCGACGCGCTGCCATTAGGGCCGACGACGTCTTTGACAAAGAATGCCGTTTCGCTCATCATCGGTCCCCAACCGGCTTCGTACCAACCGACCGAACCATCTTCGAAGGTCACCTGCAGCTGGCCATAGTTAACCATCCCGGGGGGCAATTCATCACTCAATCGCGCACCGATGCCCGAGACTCGAATCGGCCGCGAAAGAGTCATCTGGCACATCACGTCGACATAGTGGACTCCACAATCGACAATCGGGGAACAGCTGGCCATCAATCGTTTGTGGGTTTCCCACATCTCACCGGATGACTGTTGATTCAGATTCATCCGCATCACCAAGGGCTTGCCCAACGTGCGGGCGATTTCGATAAACCGCTGCCAACTGGGATGATGTCGCAAGATGTATCCGACGACCACTTTGCGATCGCTCGATTGCGACAAGGAAACGATTTGTTCGGCTGCCGCGACCGAATCGGCCAACGGTTTTTCGACGAACAAGTGACAGCCCGCGTGCAAGGCCGCGGTGGCGAATTCGGCATGGGTGTCGGGCCAGGAAGCGATGCACACGGCGTCGGGTTTGGTCTCGGCGAGCGCCTGGCGAAAGTCCGCGAAGGTCGGGCAATCGATACCCAAATCAGTCGCCAATTTCGAACTTGATTCCTTGGATCGCGTGCAAATTCCCGCGACCTCAAAACCCTCCAGGCGGTGATATGCCAGCGTGTGAGACCGTCCCATGTTGCCGGCACCAATGCTCAATACTCTGATCGTCATACCATTTCTCCATTCCAACGCACGAAACCTTCGATCGCTTGATACTCGGCCAATCCAAGCGCATCGTAGTGCCTGGCGGTCTCAGAATTTCTTGATTCGGCTCGTTGCCAAAACTCACGGACATCCGGCCCGGGAAACAACGCGCGATCTTTTTGCGATTCATGTTTGAAGATCGCGATCCGTTTACGCTCCACCTCCTGGGGACTAAGCGGCACCGCCATCTCAATCTGATGCACGGGCCACTCTTGCCAGGCACCGCGATACAGCCAAACTTCCGTCAGATTGTACCAATCATCGTCTCGACAGATGCCACAGGCTTGCAGAATCGCTGACAGGCAGGTGCGGTGAGTTCCGTGCGGATCGGACAGGTCGCCGGCGGCGTAAATCTGGTGCGGTTGGACTTGCCGCAACAGGTCGACCAGGATTTGAATATCTTCATCGCTCAACGGTCGTTTCTTTACCGTACCGGTCTCGTAGAACGGCATATTCAAAAAGTGCAGTCGATGATCCGGTACACCACAACAGCGTGCTCCTTCGCGCGCCTCACCACGGCGAATCAGACCCTTGATGGCTTGCACAATATCGCTGTCGACTTGGCCTGGTTGTTTGTTCCGTAAAAATTGATCGACATGCGATTCCAGTTCATCAATGCGGTCGGTCGATGCGTCGAACTGCTGACAGAAATCGGCGACGAATTCGGCGAACCGAATCGCATCGTTGTCAAAGACGGCAATGCTACCTGAGGTCTGGTAAGCAATTTGAACTTCGTGACCTTGGTCAGCCAGGCGGATCAAGGTCCCGCCCATCGAAATCACGTCGTCGTCCGGATGAGGTGAAAAAACGAGGATGCGTTTGGGGAAAATGTGATCGTGCGGTTTCGGTCGATCGCCGGGCTGCTGTTCGGCCAGCGGCTTGCCGCCGGGCCAACCCGTCAGCGTTGCTTGCAAGTCGCGAAAGACTCGCAGGTTGATCTCGTACGCCGAGCCATGCTCGGCCAGCAGATCTTGCAGTCCTTCCTCGTTGTAATCGGCATCGGTCAACTTCAAGATCGCCCGCTGCATGCGGTCGGCCAACCAAATCACGGCGCGGCGAATGGTCGTTTGGTCCCACTCGACTTGACCGACCAGCCAGGGCGTGCGCCGCCGCGTCAGCCCCTCAGCCGCTGCTTCGTCCAAAAAGAACTCGGCGTTGGCGTGCCGCTGCAGATAGGTCGCGGGAATGGCCGGCGTGATTTCGCCTTCGATCGCGCGGGCAACGATCGGGGCCTTGTTTTCGCCCAGGGCGACGATGATGATTCGCCGCGCACCAAGGATCGTGCCAACTCCCATCGTCAAGGCGCGTCGAGGCACATTCTCGGCACCGAAAAAATCACTGGACGCATCCATTCGCGTGACACTGTCCAGCGTGATCAGACGCGTCTGCGAGGTATCGTCGGAGCCTGGTTCGTTGAATCCAATGTGACCGGTCCGTCCAATCCCCAACAATTGAATGTCGATTCCGCCCGCGGCCTTGATGTTTGCTTCGTATCGTTGGCAGTAATCCGCTACTTGATCGGGTGCAATGGTACCGTCGGGGATATGAACGTTCTGGCGATCGATGTCAATCAAATCGAACAAATGTTCGTTCATGAACCGCACGTAACTTTGCAGGTCCTCGCGTTGCATCGGATAGTATTCGTCCAGATTGAATGTCACGACATTCTTGAACGAGAGACCTTCTTCGACGATGCATTCGCACCAGTTCGGCATAGACCCCCACCGGCGTCGAACCGGTCGCCAATCCGAGCACGCAGCTGCGCTGTTCCCCGGCCCGTTGCCGGATCAGGTCGGCAATCTCGATTGCCACCGCTTTGGCGATCTCGGTGTTGCTGGCCAGGATGTGTGTGCGAATGCGCTCGCGAGATCCAGCGAAGCTGGGCGGATTGGTTGTCATGGTCATCAAATTTCGATGGTTCTAGTCAAAGTGCTCATTTCATCAAGTCCACTGCCGCAACCACTTTTCCAGAATCAACAAGCTCCACAACCGGTAACCATGATTCTGCTCGCCGGACTGGTGCGCGCGGAACAAATCGGCGACTGCATCACCGCGAAAGTAGTTCCCGATGCGAGCCTGCTTGGACAGAATTGTATCGTGAACCATCGGTTTCAACTCGTTGCGGAACCAGCTGCCGATCGGAATCCCGAAGCCCATCTTCTTGCGGCGAAAAATCGATCTGGGAATCAGTGTGCCAAAGCTGTCTTGCAGTATCAATTTTCCTCGCCCGCCGCGAAATTTTAATTTCACGGGCAATGACGCCGCAAACTCGACGACGCGATGATCAAGCATCGGTTGGCGAACTTCCAATCCATGGGCCATCGAAGCGATGTCGACCTTGGCACACAAGTCACAGGGCAAGTAAGTCAGCAGGTCCGTGAGCGAAGCCCGTGTGACAATGTCCCGTCCCGCGCTCTTTGCCCATGCCGATTCCAGAAATTCAAACGGATCGGTACCCGGCAGCGATTGCAAAAAGTCCTCCGTGTATAGGCCGGCACGCATCGATTCGGGAAAAATTTGCAACCAGTTCAAATATCGCCTCGCCGTCGACTCTCCGAACGCTTCCAAAAAACGTTTGCCGCGCCGGACGACCGACCGCCGGCGGTTCGAATCGGGCAATCGCTGAATCAGCCCGATTCCGGGGAGACTGTGAATCGGAAACAGCTTTTTCATTTGCTCGCTAAGCCACAGCGCCCGATAACGCTCGTAGCCGGCAAACAATTCATCGCCACCGTCACCCGAGAGCGCCACCGTGACTTCGCCCCGAGTCAACTGCGACAAATACCAGGTCGGGACGGCTGAGGAGTCGGCAAAGGGCTGATCATAATGCCAGACCAGTTTGTCAATCACATCGACGCCGCTGGGCATCACTTCGAATCGCTGGTGCTTGGTTCCCAAGTGCTGGGCAACCTGAGCGGCATAGGCGGTTTCGTCAAAGTCGGCCACGGGAAAGCCGATGCTGAAAGTGCGAATCGGATTTTCGCTTTGGCCCTGCGCAAGGGCCGTGATTAGCGAGGAATCGATTCCGCCGGACAGGAACGAACCAAGCGGGACGTCGCTTCGCATGCGCAGCTTGACCGAATCGGTCAGCAACTCGCCAAGTCGCTCGCACGCCTCTTGGCGTCCAATCGGTCGCTCGATGGTCGGGTCAAAGTCCCAATACCTCTGTACTGTGAGCTTGCCGTTCTCGAACACCGCGAAATGCCCCGGCGAGAGCTGACGAACTCCCTTCCAAATGGTCCCCGGCGGCGGGATGTACTGGTACGTCATGAACTCGTCGATCGCGCCGGGATCGATCTCGCTGCAGACCCCATCGACGACGGCCAGCGATTTCAGCTCGCTGCCGAACAGCAGACGGTGGTTGTCAACCGCGTAGAACAGCGGTTTTTGTCCAACGCGATCGCGACACAGTACAAGACGATGGCGACGGGAATCCCAGATCGCGATCGCAAACATGCCGTTGAGGTGCGAAAAGCAGTCGGTCCCCAGGTCCTCGTAAAGATGCAAGATCGATTCGCCGTCACCGTGACTGGCAAATTGATGTCCACGCCCTTCCAGCCGCCGCCGCAAGGATCGGTAGTTATAAATCTCGCCGTTGAAGACCATCCGCACCGAGCCGTCTTCGCTAGCCATCGGCTGACGAGCGCCGACCAGGTCAATGATGCTGAGGCGTCGAAATCCAAGACCGACACCCAGCGGGTTGCCATAGGCGTCCCGTTGCTCGGCGCTGGACCAGACCTGCGAATCGTCCGGTCCGCGATGGCTGAGCGTGTCGGTCATTCGGCTCAGCAATGCGTCGCTGATCGCAGACCGCTGATCTCGCCATACGGCGCCGGTGATTCCGCACATTCAGTTCTTCATTTTGTCCCCGATTCCCTGCTTTGGGAGAGCGGGCTGGGGTAGGGCTGGGGTGAGGGAGATCACCTTTGGTGGTTGTTCATCGTAACCGAGCTGGCTGCCAAGCTAGCATGGTATCTAAATGTTCATAAGTGAACTTGTGTGACTTATCGACCGGCGATAGATTCATGGCAAATTCAGCCACCAAAGGAGGTCAGTGATGTTGGTATTGTCCAGGAAAGCAGGGGAAGCGATCGAGCTGCGCGAAGCTGAGGTTGTGATCCGAGTCATCGCCGTGAAGAAATCGAAAGTTCAACTTGGAATCGAAGCGCCGCGGGAAATTTCAGTCAAACGCAGCGAACTGGCTCCGCGCCGTCCCACCGACCGGCAGCTCAAAGACGAGCGGATGATGGTGGAACTGGTCCGCTTGCAAACCGAACTGGTAGCCTTGGCGGAACTCTCAGGCGAGCACGATCGGGGCGAAGCAAGTCGAATTGCGGGAGAAGCGATCGAGCGACTGGGCGGAATCAAGCGTTCCTTGCGTTTGGGGTCAACGGAGGTTGTTCAGCCGATCGCAGAATTCGTCACGGTTCGATCCGATGTGATCGAACGGCTTCGCCTTGAGCAGGGAGAACATGCTCAGTCGACCGATTGCGTCCGACAATCCTCTGCCGGCTACGCGGTGCTGTCGGCGAGCGCGCTAGCGGGTTGTGGCGTGGCCTGACAAAATCATTGAGCAGTGATCGAAAGGACAGGCGGAAGCAGGGCTTTTCCGGTAGTCTTTCTGCTCCCGGTTTTCCGGGCGACTGCTCTGTCATGTATCATCTGGCGTGGAAACACCAGACGTCACTGTGCTTGAAAGTCGCACTGTGCTTGAAAGTCGAACTGTGCTTGAAAGTCGAACTGGGCTTGAAAGTCGAACTGGGCTTCAAAGTCGAACTGCGCGTCAACGTTGAATTGAAACGATGTATCGAATCCAGCTTCCCACCATTGCGACCTTGGCGGCGGTTGTCCTTTCTCCACTCGGCCAACTGAGTGCGGACGACCAGCAGGCAACGGCCGTTTTGCGTCAGGCTCATGCGCATAACGATTACTTGCATGATCGGCCCTTGCTGGATGCCCTGGACAACGGGTTTTGCAGTGTCGAAGCCGACGTGTTTCTGGTCGACGATCAACTGTTGGTCGCCCACTCACGCCGCGAACTTTCCCCAGATCGAACGCTGCGCAGTTTGTATCTGGATCCGTTGCGTGATCGGATCAAGAAAAACGGCGGCAGTGTGCATGGCGACAAGCAACCCTTTACGTTGCTGATCGATATCAAATCCAGCGGCGAACCGACCTATCGGGCGTTGCACAAATTGCTGTCGGAGTATCAAGAAATCTTCACTTCGGTGACCGATGGCAAAATCCAGCAGCGAGCGATCACCGCGGTGATCAGCGGCAATCGGCCGACCGCAGCGATCGCCGCCGATTCTCCCCGCTACGCGGGTATCGACGGTCGATTGTCGGACCTCGATAGTGACCGGCCCGCGGATCTGATGCCGTTGATCAGTGATCATTGGGGACAAAATTTTCAGTGGCGGGGCCAAGGTGAGATGTCGGCGAGCGATCGCGAAAAATTGCAGCGGGTGCTGCAACAGGCGCACCAGAAAAATCGTCGCGTCCGGTTTTGGGCGATCCCCGACAACGAAACCAGTTGGGCGGCATTGCAGGCGGCGGGTGTTGATTTGATCAATACCGACAATCTGCGCGGCCTCAGTACTTTCCTGCGCTCGATCCAATAACAACAGCGGATTTCCAATGCGACCGATTGTTCAAATTTCACTCGACCTGACCAACATCGACGAAGCGATCGAGACAGCCCATTTGGCCATGCGGGCTGGCGTCGATTGGCTGGAAGCGGGAACGCCATTGATCTTGGCCGAAGGATTGCATGGCGTTCGCGCCCTGCGCGCCGAGTTCCCCGAGACGCCCATCGTTGCCGACTTGAAAACCATGGACGGCGGCTACCTGGAAGCCGAGATGATGGCCAAGGCGGGAGCCACGCACGTCGTCGTCATGGCGCGGGCTCATGAAGAAACGATCCGCTGTGTCGTCAAAGCCGGCGCCGACTTTGGCTGTCAGGTGATGGGCGACAACATGGTCTGCGACGATATGGTCGCCGGTGCCCGCTGGCTGGAAGATTTGGGCTGCGATTTTGTGATCCATCACATCGGCTACGACGAACGTCGGGGCATCGCCGCGCGAGGCCTGCGGATGCCCAGCCCGATGGATCAGCTGCGGGAGGTGGTCCAGGCGGTCAAAGTACCTGTGCAAGCGGTGGGTGGATTGTCTTTGGAACAAGCGATCGAGTGCCCCCAGCACGGCGCGCCGCTGGTTGTGCTGGGCGCCCCACTGACGATCGATGCCGACGCCTTCAAAACCGCCGATGGCGATCTGGAAGCTTCGCTGCGGATGATTTGCCAGGCGGTTCACGCTCAACAAGTGATTTGAAGTATCATTCCCGCCATGGGAGTCAGTCGCAATCGAGTTGTCGTGATTGGAGCGGGCGCGGCTGGATTGATCGCCGCCGCGGAAGCGGCCAGCCGATCGGCCGAGGTGATTCTGCTGGAGAAGAGTTCCAAGACCGGGGTCAAGATTTTGATGTCCGGTGGCACTCGCTGCAATTTGACCCACGACACCGATGCCCGCGGGATTACCAGTCAGTTCGGTCACGCCCAACGTTTCTTGCAACCAAGTATCGGCGCGTTTCCCCCGGCGGCGCTCGTTGCCATGTTCAACGATCTGGGCTTGGCGACCAAAGTCGAATCGACCGGCAAGATTTTTCCCAGCTCCGATCGCGCCCTGCATGTTCGCGATCTGCTGCACCGCAAAGCGGTCAGCGCCGGTGTTTCCATTCGATCCAACACGGCTGTCACCGGCATCTCACGCCGCGACGAGGAGTGGCAAATCCAGACGCTTGCTGGACCAATTGACGCTAACAGGGTGATTGTGACTGTGGGTGGCAAAAGTTATCCCGGTTGCGGCACAACCGGTGATGGCTATCGGTGGTTGTCGGCTCTGGGTCATTCCATCGTGACACCTCGTCCGGCCCTGGTACCACTGGTTGGGGGTCTGGACTGGACCCATGCGTTGTCGGGCGTGACGCTTCGCGACGTCGTGGTCACGGTGAAATGTCGGCGGCACAAAAAACCAATCGCCTCGCGGCGCGGTTCATGGCTGTTCACTCATTTCGGATTCTCCGGTCCAGCCGCGATGGATGTCAGTGGCGCCATGACCTCGGCCGATTCGTTTGCAGAATTAAGCTTGACGGTTGATTTGTTGCCGGACGTTTCGGATCAGGAAATTCGCAGTTGCTTCAGCCAGCGTGATCGCGAGATCGGGCGTCGGAAAGTATCCAGTGTCCTGGCCCAATGGTTGCCTGCTCGCCTGGCTGACGCCATCGTCGCGCAAACCGGCACCGATCACACGCTCGCCCATCTGCCCCGCGCAAGCGCGGTCGAATTACTGGATCGGCTGAAGCGACTGCCCTTGCCGATCAGCGGAACGCGCGGGTTTGCCAAGGCGGAGGTGACCGCCGGTGGCGTAACGCTTAGCGAAATCGATCCACGGACGATGGCCAGCAAGATTTGCAGCGGGTTGTTCGTTGCCGGTGAAGTCTTGGATGTGGATGGTCCGATCGGAGGTTATAACTTTCAGGCGGCGTTTAGCACCGGTCGGGCTGCCGGGATTGCCGCGGCGATGATCTGAGTTGCGGTGGTAGCAATTCAATCCGCAGCGGCGACAGCCGCGACTCGCTTCAGCAGCTGATCGCCGGGATCGTAATCAGCCCGAGCGATCTGCGCCTTGACGCTATACTGAATTTCTTTGCAAACGAGTGGTTAGCTGATGCTCGATCTGATTGCACAGGGGCCGAACAGTCAGGACCGTTGGCGGCGTGAGTTGCCATCGGTCAGCAGCGGCTTGCAAATATTGATCGGCCGCACGGGTGCCGATTGGAATGTTCCCTGGGACAGCATGATCTCGCGGTCCCATGTGCGGCTGTCCGCCGAAAGTGGTGATCGCGTGCAAGTCAGTTGTGTGACGACTGCTCGCAATCCGGTGTTCCATCGCGGCAAGGAAATTTCCCGGTGCACGCTGGTGCCCGGCGAACATTTTGTGATTGGCGAGACCACCTTCACGCTGGCCAACCGCCCGGGAGTCTCCGACTTTGCCGAGGCGGGCGACGTGACTGAGCATTTGTACGACGATGCCGCGCTGCGGCGAGGTAACTTTCGCGACGCGGCGTCGCGAATCGAAATGCTCGGCCGACTTCCCGACCTGATCACGCGCAGCGGCAGCGACGAAGAGCTGTTTGTCCGGGTGACCAGCGTTTTGATGCAGGCCACACCCTCCGCGTCGGCGGTAGCGATCGTGGAATGCCAGGGCCAGCTCGAGTCGAATCACGAAGCTGAGCTGCGAATCCTGCACTACGACACTCGTTCGTTGGACGTCCATGGATGCTCTGGCGATGCTCCGCCGGTCAGTTCGCAACTGGTCGAAACCGCCGTGGGGCGTCGCGAGAGTGTCTTGCATTTGTGGTCGGGCCGACGCAAAGATGCCGAAGCGTTCACAGCGGCCGACGATGTGGACTGGGCATTCTGTGTGCCGCTGCGAAGTGAGTCGTGTGCGGGCTGGGCCATCTATGTCAGCGGACAACTGGCCGCCGCAAGTGGCGCCGAATTGGAACAGTCGCTGCGTACCGCGCCGGTGGATTTGCAAGATGATGTGAAGTTTGCCGAACTGGTCGGGACCACAATCGCCAACTTGCGGCAAAGTATACGTTTAGAGCGCCGACAAGCCGCGATGCGGCGTTTTTTTGCTCCTGTCGTGATGGAGGCGCTGGCCGGTCGCGATACCGAACTGGTGCTGGCTCCCCGCGAAACCGAACTGTCCGTGATGTTTTGTGACTTGCGAGGTTTCTCGCGGCGAAGTGAACAGGATGCCGATCAGCTGTTGCAGTTGTTGGAACAGGTCAGCGATGCGTTGGGAGTGATGACCCGACACATTCTCGATACCGGTGGAGTGATCGGTGACTTTCATGGCGACGCCGCGATGGGATTCTGGGGTTGGCCGCTGGAACAGAGCGAAATCGCGGCTCGGGCCGCCGAAGCCGCGTCGCGCATCTTGACCGCCAGTCGCGTGGGTCCAGCCAGCAAGCGATTTCGCTGCGGAATCGGGATTGCCACGGGGCGCGCGGTAGCCGGCCGGATCGGCACGGTCGACCAGGTCAAGGTCACGGCCTTTGGTCCGGTTGTGAACTTGGCGAGCCGCTTGGAGGGCATGACAAAGGCATTTGGGACGGCGATCATTGTGGATGCCGCGACCGCCCAGGCAATCCGCGCCGCCGGCCGCTCCTTTCGAATTCGTCGACTGGCCAAAGTACGACCAGCCGGCATGCAAACACCGGTCGAAGTCTACGAGTTGTTGACGGTAACACAAGACAAAGCCAACCGATTGACCGATCACCAGATCCAGCAGTATGAAGCGGCGTTGGACTTGCTGATTCGCGGAAACTGGGAACAAGCCTACGAGCGGCTCGATTCGTTGCCGTCATGGGATCGGCCGAAGGATGTTTTGCTGGAAACGATCCTCAGTCACAATCAAAGGCCGCCTGACGGCTGGGACGGTGTCATCGAGATTCCCAAAGCTTAATTGCAGGCGGCACTTAGAGGGCGGCACCTAGCAGGCGGCCCTTAGCAGGCGAACAGATCAGTGCAATCAAACAAGCGATCAAACCGAACAATCGCGATGTCTCCGTTGGCGTGGGTCGCCGTTGCCGGCGTGATTGGAATCGGTCTGTACGAAGTCATCAAAGAACCTTCTTCCGCGCGCACGCTGGAGTACATGAACGGGGAAGATCTGGTGGTCGTCCGATTGCCAGGCCAATCGTTCGAGTTTCCAATGCTCGATGTTCGAATCAGGTTGCCTGATGACTGGACTTATTTGTCAACAACCGATCCGGCTTTGGAGACTGGACCGACCTTCGTGAACTCGAAAAGCCAGTCGATTGTGAAATTGCGAGCGACTTGGGGTGTGCAGTGGAATGGCGACCCAGCGGACTTGATCCGGCAGGAATTGGGCGACACTGTGATCCAGTGGATCAAACCGATTGGAAACCAGCACACCGTCGTCGCCGAGATGGTCGACACCCCGAAGCAGGCGTTTGAAATCTCGCTGCGCTGGTCTGATCAGACTTTTCAGCGGATCGGCCGATTGGTTTGCGGCGAGATCGAATTGATCGTCGTGGCGATCAGTTTCACTTCGGACGGCGAGGATCCGATCGGCGAATTTTTTCGGGCAGCTCGAGCTGCAGCCGCTGACTGATCGGAACAACCTGGAGGACGCACGACCAAGTCGAGCGGAAATCGGGAATTTATTCCATTTCTGGCCCTCCACTGACGCGCCTGGCCTATCAGACTTAGAATAGCCGCCGATCCCGGGTGCCTCTTGGTTTGCCCCGGGCCGATCGGTCGTCCTGCTTGGAATTCTGAACTGATTCATGTTTAAACCCAGTCGAAACCTGATTGTTGTTCTGTTTGGTCTCGCGCTGCCCAGCATCGTCAGCGCCGGCCTTTCCGATGCTGATCGTGCCCGACTTGCCGATCAGATTGACTCGGCAGCGTTGAATTTAGATCCAAGTCGATTCCCCCGCCTGGATGACTCCAAAGCGAACGTGCTGCGTCAGACCGAGCGGACTCGGAATTTCTTTCGTCGCGCCACGAGCGAGTCCAACAATCAGGCTTGGATGGAGTACTTGAACCTACAGCCGCTGATCACAAGCATCGAATCGGACGAGTCGGTTGATCAGATCGGCCGCGAGGCTTTGGCGATGCAGGATCGCCTGGTCGGGACGGCACCCGGATTGGAATTGACAGTGTTGCGTAATCTTCGCCATTCGGTCGACCGACTCATTGCATCGATACGCTTTCGGGATTCCGAAGAGGCGCTCGATACGTTGTCGAGACAACTGGAATCTCTGGCCCAACGCGTCCGCCAGCTGGACGATCCCCCTTCGTCGGAAGACGCGGCGGCGATTTCAGCGATGATCGATATTTTAAGCTCATCGGGACAGGCTGCCGACGTGGTCCGCTCGCTGCGCGGTACCTTCAGTCGACCGAATGTCGCCATTTTGATCAGCGAGCGGATGATCCAGCGGGCGATTGATCAAAACGTGAATCAAGATCGACCGGTCAACGATTGCATCTTGGGAACACGGGTCATCGGCACGGCAAACTTAAATGGCACGGTAACGACAACTTTGCTGCCGTCGGTGGGTACCGCGCGAATTCAGATTGCTCTGGTCGGAACGATCGCCAGCAATAACATTGGCTACAACCGGTCGGTTCGCCTCCGCACCAGCGGCTACGGAAATGTCAACGCGTCGCGGACCATGACCGTCAATGACTCGGGCGTCAGTTTCGATCCGGTCATCGTTGATGCTCAGTTGCAGACTCGGATCAACGCCATCGAACATCATTTGCGGATCGTGCGGAACATTGCCCGTAAGCAGGCCGCCAAGCAAAAACCGCTGGCAGATCGGATTGCCAACGGAAAATTGCGACCCAACTTGGTCAGCAATTTGCGACCCAAACCAGCGAGCGGGCATCGATCGAAGCTCCCGACTTCATGGACGATGTTCGTCCGATGCTGAAAAGATTGTCGTTAGACGAACCGACTCGGCTGTGGGGATCGACTGAGGATACCTTGTACATCGACGTCACGCTGCGGCGTCACGACCAGATGTCAACCGTTGTTTCCAGACCGGCATTCAGTGGGCCGTTTGCCGCTGCCGTGCAGGTTCATGAGTCGGCGATCAACAATGCGCTGACGCCGATTTTGGCGGGCCGCACAATGAACGAAACCCAGTTATCCGAATTGATCGAGGCCACCGGCCGTGAGTTGCCGGCGCCCGAAGCAGCCGAGGAGGAAGATGATTCGCCGTTTGAAATCAGCTTTTCTCGGTCACGTCCTGTGATCTTCGAAGCCCGCGATCAAACGCTTCGTGTCGGCGTTCGCGGAACCCGGTTTGCCCAAGGATCACGCGAGCTGGATCGGGCCATGGAGATCACCGCCATCTACAAGCCGGCAACTCTGGATGACGGCACCATGATCCTGATTCGCGTCGACGAGGTCGGAGTGGTGTTTCCAGGTCGTACCCGTCTGAGCGTGTCGCAGGCTGGATTGAAAGCGACGATCCAGAAAAAGTTTTCCAAGATCTTTCCAGAGACGCTTTTGGATCGGCCACTGGAAGTGCCGCAAACGTCTCAGCTCGAAACGATCCGCGGCCAGGTCTTTCGCCCCCACGTCGTTGATGCCGTGGATGGTTGGTTGACCGTGGCCGTGCAATAGCGCGAGTGATTCCGGTTTGCTACTGAGCCAGCATGCTGATCAAAGACGATTCGTCCAATTGACGACGAATCGAATCGACGTACGCTGCGTCTGCTTTGCTCAGTCGCCAATTCGGCACCGTACAGGTCCGTCCGTTTGATTTCAACAGTCGCACGCTGTCGCGATTGAGCTCGATTAACCGACCCGTGGTGCCGTAATTACCAGTGTTGTCGACCCACACGCGAACCTCAGTGCCGGACAGCGGATCCGCCTGCTGCCTCTCGGTGGCAACCACCTGCAGTGAGGCTTTGCTGGATGCCGAAACGGGATTGACTCGCAATTTTTGGAACGATTTGACGGTATCGGTGTCAGCTGCGGGTGCGGCTCCGAACAGGTCATCGATCGAATCGGCGTCTTCCTGCGGTGCTTCATCGGAGGGCGTTTCGCCAAACAAATCGTCGATTGTATCGGAGTCCGTTTCCGAGTCCGACTTGGCAGGCGAAGCTTCCGGTTCGCTGGCCGCCGGCTCCGCGGTCGGTTCCGCCTCGTCGGCGCCGCCGAACAGATCGTCTAGATCGTCCGCGGGCGTGGTCACCTCTGCATCGGAGGCGGCTTCTTCGACCGCATCGATGGGTGCTTTGGCCGACGACTGGACGCCAGGCTCCTGACCAAAGATATCTGCTAAGGCGTCGTCGCCGGCAGGTTCGGCAGTTGCTGCGGTCGCTTCACCGGTCGCTTGCGAGCCCTGCTCGATCACCGGCTGGGTGGCTGCATCGGCAGGTTTCGGTGGCGCGTTGTCGCCGAACAGATCGTCGATCGACGTGTCGTCCGCTGGAGCCTCTTCGGCTGGCGGCGGTTCGGTGGCTGGTGGTTCGGTAGCTGGCGGTTCGCCGAACAAGTCGTCCATTGGCTCATCGGCCGCGGCTGGTTCGCTGGGCGGAGCAGCGAAGACATCTTCCTCCGCTGGTGCTGCCGCCGCAGGTTCTGCGGGCGCGACCTCCGGTGTTGCTTCGGGGGTTGCGTCAGGTTGCGGGGCGGCGGTGTCGTTGAACAGGTCGTCACTCTCTGCCGCTGGCTCGGGTGTTTCCAATGGCGCGGCGGGAGCCGGTGGCTCAGCGGGTGCTGGTGGAGCCGCGTTGATGTCCGATGACGATTCGATCCCAGCTGCCGAGTCGAACGGTTGTTCCAGCGGCGCGCTTTCGATGACCTGTCCATTCCATTGGCTCTCGACGATCGGCGCTTCGATGATGGGGCTTTGCATGACCGGCGCCGACTGGATCGTCTCCACCGCGCAACCGACCACCTCGCCGCAACCGCACGGACAGCAATCATAGGCAATCGCTGGAACCGGGCAGCAGTCAACCACAGGCGGACAGTAATTGACCACCGGTGGTGGGCAAACCGGGGCACATTGCGGCACGCAAGGACTACATGGAACGTAGCAATGGACGGCCTGGTGACAATGTGTCCGATGCATCCACCAGCCAGCCGATGCCGGGCCGGCACTGAGCACTGTGGTCAGCGTGACAACAAGCATCCACTGAAAAAGACGTCGGATCTTACGATTCATAATGTTTTTGGACTCCTCCACAGTCTGCCTGCGGATCGCGTGCAAGAGTGGACTGGCGGCGTCGGGTTACGAAGCACGAGCTTTGCCGGCACAGCTTTGGACTTTGACAACCATGCTAATTGTGCGGAATTCTTGTGGCAATAAGCGGAAGATAGCTAAAATATAAAGTTTGATATCGACTGTTCGAATCTACCGGATTTAGGGGGTCGGTTGCCTGCAGCGGCGAGGAGGGACGAAATTCGGCTCCCAACGATCTCGAAAATCGGTCAAACTTGCCGACTCCGCAAAAGCGAACCCCGCGATCACGTCCAGCGGCGATCGGCCCGAATCGGCCTAAAACTGTCCTCGCAAAACCTTGGTAAATCAAATGATCAGGCTTGTGCAAAGCTTTTTTGCGTCGATGAGCCTGGAGCGTAAGTGTCTGTTGTTTTTCGGCTCGGCGTTGATTTTGCTGATGTTTGGGGCCTTCTTCGTCGTCGAGTTGTTGGGTCGCAAGCTGGTCGAGAACGCGACTCAAACACGCGCCAGACAGTTCAACGTTTCCGAGTTGATGCGGCTGCACGACGTGGCCCTGTGGTCGGATGGTCGCGCGGAGGATCCATCGGATTCGATCCAAGTGAAGCGCGAAACACTGGATGGCATTCGCGAATCTTTGTTGGACGAGAATGAGAAATCGACCATTCAGTTCGAGATTATCGGATTGGATGATCCGGTGCCCTTCGCGAATCTGCCGGCCATCGCGCCACCGAAGAACCAGGACATGATCGCTCGCCTGGAAGCCTTGAAATCCGACTTCCGATCGGTCCTGGCAAGGCGTTTGGCTCAGGATCGACCCGATGTCGCCAAATCGTTTGACCTGGGGGAGAACGAAGCGTTCTCCCAACTGGGACCCGGATTGGCTTCGCCGATCTACGACGAAGAAGGCCCGATCGACGGTAAGTATGTCTATTACACACCGATTCCGTTCAAGACCAAATGCATGACCTGTCACTCGCCGTCGGGCGAATCTTCGTTCTACAGCGAGACCGATCCAGAAAAACTGGCTGCGCAATATCCGTTTCGTGTCGGCAAGGTGACGATGCCCTACAGTCAGACCCACGCCCAGACCAATACGATCCGCGCGATCGTCGTTTCGCTGGGCATGCTGATCGTCGCGGTTACGTTGTTCGTATTGCACAACATCGTCCGCTATCTGGTCTTGCATCCGATGTATCACCTCCGCGACGTCAGTGACGCGATCACGCATGGTGATACCAATCAACGGGCGGTGATCGAGACTGAAGACGAATTTCGTGAATTGGCCGATGCCTTCAATCGGATGCTTCGCCACCTGACCGAAACTCAAGACCAAATCCAAGAGGTCAACAAGGAACTCGATTCGCGAGTCGATCAGCTCGCCCAGCTGAACCTGCAACTTTACGAAGCCAACCGGCTGAAGAGCGATTTTCTGGCCAACATGAGTCACGAGTTGCGGACGCCGCTCAACAGCATCATTGGATTCTCCGAAGTGCTGCAGGGCATCGACTCGCTAACCGACAAGCAGCGTCGCTACGCCTCGAACATTCAAAAGAGCGGCCGCTTGTTGCTGGAAATGATCAATGACATCCTGGACCTGGCTAAAGTCGAAGCGGGAAAAATGGAGGTCAAACGAAGCGAATTTGACCTGGCAAGACTTGTTTCTGCCCAGTGCGACATGATTCACGCGCTCTCGGAAGATAAAAACATTTCACTCTCGGTGGACGTTCCCGATGATTTGCCAAAGGCCTACCAGGATCCCAACAAGCTCGGACAGATCATCAATAATCTGCTCAGCAACGCGATCAAGTTCACGCCCGAAGGGGGCATGATCACCGTCACGGTGGCCGATTTAGAGGATGGACGATTCCGATTGCAGGTCTCCGATACGGGAGTCGGCATTGCCGAAGACGATCAATCGATCATCTTTCAGAAATTTCGCCAGAGCTACAAAGTGCTCGATGGCGAGGGTCTGACGCGAGAATTTGCCGGCACTGGTCTCGGTTTGTCGATTGTCCGAGAGTTGGCCAAGCTGTTGGGCGGCGAAGTCGATTTCGAAAGCGAACTGGGCCGCGGAAGTTCGTTTTGGGCCGTCCTGCCATGGCGATTGAGCGATCGGCCAAATGCGGCGGCGGTCGTGGAGCCGCTAGTCGCCGAAGCGACCTAGCCAAACCGGCAGCCCGCACCGCTGTCGAGCTCCGTCGGGGCCGCAAACTGTGAGCTAATCTTGTGGAGATCAGCCGCTGAGAGACCGGCTGCGGCAAGCCGCTTGGGCCTGCCGATTTGATCATTCCCTGCAACCGTTACGACCGAACCGCCTCCGTGCGCACCGACTTGTCCATCGAAGCCAAACAATCGTTTCAGGTGGTCGCCCTGTTGGCGACGATTCTGGTGGTCGGAATCCATTACAAGAGCGACATTCCCGATTTCCCCAGTCCGCGTGAGGCGACTTGGAATCAGTTGGCCCAGGAGTTTGTCTTTGGCGGAATCGCGCGCGTCGCCGTCCCACTGTTCGCGCTGACAGCCGGATTGCTTTACTTCCGCAGCGACGACGGTTCACTCGCCAGCTATCGCACGAAACTGAGACAACGTGTGCGGACCGTCGCGGTGCCGTATTTGATCATCGGCTCGGTCGCGTTCGCCTGTTGGTTGCTGGTCGCGCGGCTGACTGGTGGCGAGCTGGAACTTGGTTGGAACGATTTGATTACGACCTGGATATTACATCCGCCGGCCCAGCAATTGTGGTTCCTGCGAGATTTGATGGTGTTGGTCCTCATTGCCCCGTTGATACGAATGGTCTGCGTGCGCAGAGTGATTTGTCCGATATTTGCTGCCGCCTTGATCGTCGCTTGGGCCGCCAATGTTCAAGTATTCCCAATCGTCGGCGGCTGGCATTTGATCCATATCGAAACCATGTTGTTCTTTACGATTGGTTGCCTGGCCAGTCTGCATCCCAGGTGGATTGAAGGTCTTGGTCGCGTCTCGGGCATGACCGTTGTATTCACATCAGCCCTATGGCTCGCGTTGATCGGGGCGCGAATCACCGTCAAGGCCAACTTTGATATCTGGTATGCCTCCGCCTACGGGCCAGCCGATCTGATGTTGCATCAAGCGTCAATCCTGGTCGGTTCCGCGGCGCTGCTGATGATCGCATTTCGACTGCGTCATCCACGTTTGATTCAACTTTCAGGCGCTTCCTTTTTTGTCTATTTGGTGCATGAGTACCCGTTGCGGGCGGTGGTGCGCCATTTGGGTGACCGCGTCATGGATCACGACATTTCCAGCTGGGTTGAACTGCCGATTGTGTTGATTGGCTGTTTCGCCACGGCTGTGATTCTCAGCCGTGCCGCGCCTACGGCCGTCGGAATCTTGACTGGAGGTCGAACCCCGTCCAAGGCGATTCGAATCGGTCAACTGGCGGTCGATTCAACCAATCCCGCACACGCCCAATAAGCGAACCCAAGTCATGGAACTACTGATTGTCTTATTTGCGATCGCCGGCCTGGTATGGCTGATTCCCGTGATTCAAAGCGGCCGCTTGATCGTGATCGCGATGGCCGTGCTGGGTATCGGAACCGTGTTCGGTCCGGACTTCTTTCACCTTGAAGGGCCCATCCAACTGAGCCTTGATCGTCTGCTGTGGTTAGGCATGTTGGGCCTGGCTGTGATTGGCTGGCGCCTGGGCGACGTTCATACTCCCGCGCTGCACCGCATCGATTGGCTGGTGATCGGAATCGTCGGTTGGACCCTGGTCAGCGCGATTTCCAGCAGTCATCAAACGACGGGGACACCGCCGATTGCTCGTTGGTTGTTTTACATCATGATGCCGGCCGGCATGTATGCGATGGCCCGATCCGTTGAGATCCGGGTGCGGGATGTGCGTTGGATGTTGACTGGATCCATTGCTCTGGGAATTTACCTGGCCGTCACCGCGTTGTTTGAAATCAGCGGCCTCCACGCTCTGGTCTTTCCCGCTTTCATCGCCGATGCCACGACGTGGGAGTTCTACGGTCGAGGTCGCGGGCCGCTGATGAACCCATCGGGCAACGGATTTTTGATCAGCATTTCCGCGGTCGCGGCCTCGATTGGGGTGATCTACTCCCAGCGGCGGGGCAAGCTGGTGTATGCCGTCATGACACTGGTGTTGCTGGCCGGCGTTTACGCCACCTTGACCCGCAGCGCTTGGCTGGGCGGTATTGCCGCGCTGGGACTGGTCGCTCTGGTCCATTCCCCGCGCTGGCAGCGCGTGCTGGCTCTGGCGACGTTAATGCTGCTTGGCGGCGCATCGGTCTCTGGACTGAAGGATCAATTGATCCGCCTGAAACGGGACAAGAATCTGTCCGCCGAGGACGCCGAAAAATCAATGAAGCTACGCCCGCTGTTGGTTGTCGTTGCCTGGGAGATGTTCAAGGATCGCCCGATCACCGGTCATGGGTATGGACACTACTTCGCTCACAACGCCGCTTATCACAACGATCGCAGCTACGATATGCCGTTGGAGGATGCGCAGCTACGCGCAGCACAATGTCTTCTTGTCGGTTCTAGTCGACACCGGTTTAGTCGGCTTTTCGATGTTCGTTGCTTGGTTGATCATGCTTTGCGGAATTGGCTGGCAACTTGCACGCCGAATCCCTCAGAAACCGGAAGCCCGTTGGATTGGACTGTTGATTTTGGGCACGCTCATCGCCTATTTCTGTAACGGCATGTTCCAAGATGCGATGATCATCCCGATGGTACACATGTTTCTATTCTTTATCGCCGGTGTCGCAGTGACGGTTTACCAGTCCGGGTTGGTCGTGGAAACTCCAGGCAAGGCGGCGGCGCGAGCGATTTTACCGCACCAGGTCGGGCGCTCAGCCGCGATCGGTTAGGACAAGTTCGATTCGCCTTTATCCCTTGCTTCGATCTTGCTGGACGCGATCAGGCAACGTGATGCGACGGTACCGCAAGGCGCGAAAAACAAGTAACAAATTGATGCCGGTAATCAGCACTCCAATGATCAACCATAGCAGGGCGATCGAGGTATCGAACCCAGCCGAACCTGCTTTATCGATCGTCCAGAACCAATTGCTCAGATGCAGCATGCCGTAGTCGGTTGATGGCTGCCCGCTTCCCAATCGACCTCGATCGCTTGCTCGGCTCGCCAAGGTTGCGTGATCAGATACTGCACCATTCAAGTAGCCGGTAATAAGTCGCGCACGACTGTGTGACGTGGTAACCATGGCTTGGGTCAATCCAAGTTAGCTGTCGCGTACGCTGTAAGGTCGTGATCCCATCGGCAGCGAGCGCGTAAGCGAATAGTCCGGTCGTCACCAGCAATGCCAAGCAGGGGGCGACGAAATAAAGCAAATACAACCGCCCGCGGCGGCGCAGAAACGAGTAACAAACGGGGCCAACAGCAATTGCGAACAGCAGATTCAGCAACACAAACGATTTTACCGGCGGCTGGCCCACCTAGCGAATCAACCAGGTCCAGTAGTTGTCGTTTCCGTTGGCAATGTCGATGCCGTTGCGTTGTGACCAGTGCAGCCGGGAAGTTTCCTGCAGCAGCGCAATCGATTTCCAAAACTGAAACGAACCTGGAAACGGATCCTCGGCGGCGATCGCGATCACCTGACCAAGTCCAAACGAGCCGCGTCGAATCTGCGTTGCCAACTCTTCTGCGGATAAGATTTCTGCGAATGGATGCTCCGCAGCCTGCAGATCTTCGAACACTTTGGTTCTGGGCGACAGCAGATCGACGTTGCCTTGGTACGAATAGTGTTGCGATTTTTTTTGCGGGACGTTCCAGCCATCCCAGACCAATTCGGAAGTATCGTTGGTGGTGGTCAAATTCAGTTCAGGTCCAGCGCCGGCCGACCCCAGCAGCAGCTGCGCGGGTGATGTTGCTAGTTGCAGATCATCGATGATCCAACCGTCGGCGGCATCGGTCGCATAGATCCACAGCTCCATTCGGATATTCGTCCAGCGATAGTAGTACGGTACGGATGCCGTCTGGATGAAGCACCCAGATCCCTGGGGGACCGCGATGGACTGCTGAAATGAATATCGAAAATTGGTATTCGAATGCTGTAGTGGCGCGATCACCACTCGCAGCTGACGATCCCGCTGAAAAGTTTTTCCACGGGGCGCGAAGACAAAATCAATCGGCTGATATCCGTAACCTCCCACTGCTTCGATCTGTGCCGTCATCACGAATCCAAGTTTCGTCGGACCAGTCGGCAGTGAGCCCAGCCTCCAGGTCTCCGCCACCCCCCATGAATTGGCAATTAGAAACAAGGCGGCGTACGTCAGGAAGCAACCCCCGACGGTCAAGATCAACAGTGTCGCGATCCGAGCCCAGATTTAGCCGTCGACCGCAGATCGAAAAACCAGCATCGCCACCGCACTCGCGGCGATCAGAACCAGCAGGAAACGGATCGACGTTTGCGGAGCTAACTTTTCGCGGAGCGGTTTTGAATCAGTCTCCGTGTCGATCACGTTGCGATCGACAGGATCGGAAGCGCACATGTTCACTCGTCGGATCGAATGCGAATATCTTTGAATTCGGCCCACATCGGCGCACCGGCGTGCAGTTGTAAAGCCAGGATACCCTCGGTCAGCGCCAGTTCGGGATGATTGTCGGTGAAGTCCAGGATCAGCCGCCCGTTCAAGTAATGGCGAATGTGATGTCCCTTGGCAATGATGATCACGTCATTCCAATCGTCGATCTTCATTAACTTTTCAAAGCCTGCCTGGTCGATCAACGTGTCGCTGATCAGTTTCTTGCCGTCTGGTTCCCAGGTCGCTGTTTCGCCAACCAGGCAAATTCTGCCCCGTTTGCCACCTTCGTCGTAAATGAAACCGGAAACGCTGGGCAACTGATTCTGGTTTCGAATCTCGTGTTGATAGCCGCGCACACGCCATTTATTAGCAGACTGTCTGCCGTCAGTTTTTCGCGACGAACGATACTGAATTCCAGAATTATTTGTCGCGTTGCAACGAAACGACAGTCGCAGTTCAAAATCAGCCAGCTCACCACCTTGGTAGATTAAAAAAGTGTTTCCTTGAGCAGCGTTTTCTTTGGTGGTCTCGCCATGGATCACACCGTCGCGAACCGACCACAAACGGGGGTCGCCGTCCCATCCGGATAAGTCTTTGCCGTTGAACAGAGACTTCATGTCTGACGGTTCGGCAGGCGCTTGCCGGGCCGCCTCATCGGCGGAAACAGAAACGACTGAACACAGTAGCAACGTTTGCAACAGAAACCGAGTCATTTAGTGTCTCCAGGTGAAATCAATGGAAAGTGGGTTGGGTTCGATTGTTCAGATGAGTATGACCGACAGGTCATCGTCGCTCAAATCAGCATTGTCGTAAATGTACGAGCCGCAGTCGAGAACCGCTGATGGACGTTAATCCAAGACTAATGATATCTAATTAGCGTTCTGTTCGTGTTCATTAGCGCTCAATTCCTTGATTACCACTTAGCTCAGTTCCTAATACGCTTACCAAGCCGATTCACGAACGAAAGAGCGACCGCATTATGTTGCGTTTGTCTTTACTCATCATTTTTTGCCCTCGCGGTTCGTTTGAACGACGCTGCTGATCGACCGAATATTTTGTGGTTGTTCGCCGAAGATACTTCGCTTTGGATGGGCTGTTACGGGCTCGAGTTCAATGCAGGCGCGACGCCCAACATCGGTTCGCTTGCCGAAAACGGTGAGGCTGGCAAACCGAAGGTTGGCAAGGAAGCGAAAACCTGGGCAACATCGCCGGCGGTCAAGGTTTCTTGAATTTCACGCTCACAGAGGATGTCGGAGCGCCAACAGGATCCGGACTGAGTCTCGATACCGGCAAGCATGGACGAGTGTTTGTTTTGCGGGCCACCGCAACGAATCGATGTCGTGTTGAACTGCATGTCCGAGAATCAGGTGCCGGTCAATTCAACTAATTGCAAAGTCCGACCCTGGAACAACTGTTATGATTGATTCGATCGAGCTGCGGTGATGCGTAGCTAAGCGAACTGACTCAGAACGTTGAACACGCAGGCGGGGAATCACAATGCGATTGCACAGGTTTTCAATAAGTGAATTCGCCATATTGATGGTGTGTATTTTCATATCGACGTCGCTTGTACTTCGAGCAACGGCTCAACAACGAGCGTCCGCACGCAAAACCAGTTGCGCCAACAATTTGAGGCAACTTGGTCTCGCGATCCACAACTATCACTCAGCCTACAAGCGTCTGCCTGCAGGGAGCGGCGGGACGAGCAACGGCAGCAAAGATGAGCCGTTACTCGGAAATGCAGATCGATTGAGCCCTTACGCTGGGCTGCTGCCGTTCATGGAACATCAGCAACTATGGGAGCAACTATCGAAACCGGCTGCACTTGGCGGAACAAAAGTTCCCGCCATGGGACCTGTTCCCTGGTACGATCCAGCGAAGTATTTGGTGTGGGGAAACCGTCCGCCCGTCTTAGTCTGCCCCTCCGACGTGGATGCCGAACGCTTCCCTGTCGCCGCCAGTTATACGATCAATTACGGCGACGCAGTTAACAACGTTGGGGCGCCAATCGATGGTTTGCCACCAAATTATGCTGCCGACGGCGGATCGAAGCGGGGTGCCTTCATGCGGCAGCAGCAGCTTGGGTTCCGCGACTTTCTGGACGGACTCTCCAATACGCTTCTTTGTTCCGAAGCTCGCATTGGCGGACCGAAAGTTGCCAAAGACGTCACAGGTCTTGGTATCGATCCTTCGCGTTGCATCAGCGTTCGTGATCAGAGTGAGTGTCAGTACTGGCGCGAAGGCCGTCAGGCATGTTGGGCAGACGGCAGTCTGCGCTCGATAGGATTTCAGACGATCTTGCCGCCGAACTCACCGTCGGCTACTTCGTCAAAAGGAGAGCTGGAAGGGGTGATGTCAGCATCGAGTCTGCATCCGGCTGGCGTTCACGCACTGTTCGCCGACGGAAGTGTCCAGTTTGTCACCAACTCAATCGATGCCGGAGACGCGAGCGCAGCAAGTGTTTCCGATGACGTTGCCGCCGGTTTTGCACGACCGGGTCGCCTCAGTCCCTACGGCGTGTGGGGCGCGTTGGGGACACGGGCAGCGAGAGAGCGAATTAAACGACCGAATCCAAATATCAGCCAACCGTTGCCAGAACTAAACCAAGCTGAGATTGACGAGATTCGTAAACGCCCGATTCAGATCTGGCGATTGTCGGAGGGTGATCGCACGGTTCGTGCTTGGCAGGTTCAGGTCGTCTTGGAAACGCATCTCGTTTTGTTAACCGAAGATGGCGTGTTAAAATCAATCAGACTCTCGGAACTAAATAGCGAAGACGCCTATCGCGCCGTACAGGAAAGGATTCAGCAAGAGGCGAAGACGTGCCTTGAAGTGGTTGAGGTGCTGGAACGTGGCCTACGATTGCTCGAGCAGCGAAAGTACCAGGATTTCGCAGACCAGATTGTCGCAGATAACCTCACTTCATCAGTAAAGTCCTTGCTTACGAAAATGATTGAGACTCAGCGGGGGATGTTCATTTATAGAATCGATTCCTGGCTGCGTGACATGCGATCGGCGAATGTGGCTGATCGATCCGTGACGATCTCTGATGGCAGCGTCATTGTGGGGCCCGGTCTCGCAATGAAACGCTTTGACGGCGAATGGCGATTTGACATGAGTCGATAGCTTGCCGACGTCTTAATGTTGATCGACCGTTTTGCTTTCTATCACTCCTCAGGTGCTACCATGACAAGCAACAGTATTCGCCGATTGAATTTGGTCTGTACTTTGGCTTGTGCTTTCGTAGTCCTGGCAATCGCAATTCCTGCTCTTGCACAACAGCGAAGCCAGCTTCGCACAGCTTCTTGCGCCTACAATCTGAACAGGATTGGAATTGGCATCCACAACTATCACTCAGCCTATAAACAGCTTCCTCCCGGCCAGGGCGGTACCGATGGCGGATCGCCGGAAACCAGCAATCAAGGCCGTCTTGGTTCCTTGGTTGCGCTGTTGCCGTTTCTCGAGGAAACGGATCTTTGGAGCGAAATCAGCAAACCATATCGAGACAAGCGGTCAGGAAAGACATTTCCCGCGATGGGCCCAGCACCTTGGTACGACCCGACGGTCTACCGACCCTGGTCCTATTCACCTTCGATCTTGATCTGCCCGGATCAGGCGGGGGAAAGTCGTAACGCCAACGACCGGGCGGTACAGAAAAAAGTGGTCTATACGCTCGAAGCGCCATCAGGATCTGGCGGCGAAGGCGTGTTGACAAATTACGTTGCCTGCTTCGGAGACGGGACACGCAAGATAGGTGAAAAAATCGAATCCTCAGGGGAAGCTCAGCGATCCGCACAGGCATCGCGGCGAGGAATCTTCATTGGGAACAAAGTGTCACGGTTCCGTGACGTGTTGGATGGATTGTCCAATACGATCATGTATTCCGAAACCGTCGCCAGCGCCGATGGAAAAATCCCTAAGAGCGGACTAGCCACAGGAGTCACCGGACTAAGCATGAATCCGTCGCTCTGTCGTGATGCGATCAAAGATGGCAAAGTCGCCTGGTTTGACCGCGGACGAGGATCCCGGTGGTGTGATGGTGCGGTCGCATTGACCGGGTTTCAGACTGTATTGCCGCCCAACGCTCCTTCCTGTTTGTCCGCCGATACGATGGAGGATCTGGTCGCCTCGGCCTCCAGCAATCATGCGGATGGAGTTCACGTCCTGATGGCCGATGGCGCTGTAATTTTTGTTTCAGACAACGTAGATACAGGCAGCCTGACGACTCCTGGAGTTGCCGCCGAAGATGGATATACGAGGCCCGGCTCGCAAAGTCCTTATGGAGTATGGGGAGCGATGGGAACCCGCGCGTCAAAAGAGATCGTTCACGAGGCCATAAGAAAATTCGCAAAGCCGGCGGTTCGCAACCCAACATCCGCATCTCGAGCTGGCGGCCAAGCTGGTAATGCCAAGGAACGCATGACGAAATGGACGGACAGAGAGGGCAACACTCGGCTGAAAGCCATGTTCGTCACCATCGAGGAGAAGCAGACCGTAGTGCTACTCGACGCCAAGGGCATCACTCATAAAGTACCTCTCAATTCGCTCAGTGATCGAGATATCTACCGCGCGGTGCGGTACGACGTATTGGCGCGTCGAGGTATTCAAGAAGACTGACCTGCATCATTCGTAATCCCATTTCATGATCCACGGATCTTGCATCCTTTTTTGCATCTGTTTCAGTTTGCCTTTGTACTCTTCCAAAATGTCGGCGTGACCTGGGCTGCCCGCCAGATTCGTGGTCTCATCCGGGTCGGCGGCAATGTCGAACAGCTCGAATTCGGGACGCTGAATGTAGCGGCCCACCGTCATGTTGCCGTACGGCGCGTCATTCCCCTTGGCCAACTGCGCTTGCCAGCTGCTGGCAGCCCACAGATCGGATGCGAAGGGGAAGGGCAACGGATGCGCGATGTTCCAGATCAGTTTGTATTGTTTGTCACGGACCACACGCATCGGATAATACATTTGGATCTCATGAAAGGTGTGTGACGCAAAAATGGTTTCATGATGTGGCTGCTCGGGATTGGCCAGGCAGTGCAACCAGGACTTGCCGTGATACGATTCGAATGGCTGGTTGCCATTGCGATTCTCTTTAACCGCTTCGCTGCGCTCAGTCCAAAACTGATCGGCATCGATCGGGTTCTTCGGCCCATTGGTGATCGGGTCCAAGCCACCGGCAAAATCCAACAGCGTCGGTGTGATGTCGACATGGCTCAGGAGCGCCTCGGATTCGACGGCCCGCCGCGGTTGGTACGGATCGCGAACGACCAGGGGTACGCGCAATCCGCCTTCGTAAACCGTTGTCTTTCCGCCCGCGAAGGCCATCCCGTGATCGCTGGTAAACACAATCAAGGTTTTGTCATACAGATCGGCCGCTTTCAATATTTCAATCAAACGGGCCACACCCTGGTCGATACGCGAACACGATTGATAATACTGAGCCAACTCCTCACGCGTCTCTGCCGTGTCAGGCAAAAATGACGGCACTGGCACGTCGGCTGGATCGAAAAAGACTTCGCTGACTCCCGGATAAGCGCCATGGTGTTGCTTATTCCCAAACAGGTCAGGTTTCAAGTCAAGCATCGAGTCCTGATCTTTGCCGCCGCCGCGATGCGGATCGGAGGTGGCAAAGTACAGAAAGAAGGGCCGCTGGTCTTGCTGGTCGGTCAGGAATTCACGACTCGCCTCGGCCATCTGGACGGCGTTACGACTGTTGCCTTTCAAGTACGTTTCAAATTCGTAGACGGCTTCCGGGGCCACGTGGTACTTGCCAATCTGCGCCGTACGGTAACCGGCTCGAGCAATCACTCTGGGCAAGGCCAATCGCACGACGTCGTGGAAGGATGCGAACTTGTGATAGTGATGCTGGTGACCAAACTGGCCGTTGCGATGATTGTGCAGTCCGCTCATCACCACGCTGCGGCTGGCACTGCAGGAGGCGGTGGTGGCAAACGCGTTGCGAAATAGCATTCCGTCACGGGCGATCGCGTCAATCGCCGGTGTGACCGCGACCGCATCGCCGTAGCAGCCCAGTGTTGGGCTTTCGTCATCGGTGATGATGAACAATAGATTGCGCTCAGCCGCGCGGACGATTCCGTAAAACGTCAGACTCAGTGCAAGCAGCAAGTAAATTGAATATCGATACATGGGAAGGTCCTATGTTGATTGATAGTGTCGGGCAAGCCAAAGCAAGCTGACCAGCCACATCGCTCCATAGGCCAGCGGCGCGGCGGGTGGATAGTAGGCGGTCAGAAAGGCCATGATCAAGAATCCAACTCCGAACAACGCGGATCCGCCCCAAGCGTGTCCCGCCATGGCCAGAAAACCGAATCCGCTCAGCACCGACGCGATCGTGAACATGCTCGAACGATGCATTAACCCGGTGGCTGTCAGCAGGTTGACGGTGCCGAGTGCCGCCAAGTAACCAAGCCAGATCGACCAGACAGGGCGTTCGGCAACGCTGCGAGGTAACAAAGCTCCGTCGCGCGCGCGATAAATCACGACAAAGATCAGCCCCATCATAATCACCCGTGGCAACCAAACCGACAGCGGACGCGATAGTTCGGATTGTTCAAGAATAAAGATCGCCACGTGACTGAGAAAAATGATCACACCGATCAGCGCCAGCGAGCGGGCCCATTGCGTGAACGAAGTTTGGTGCTGGTCGCGTTGAATTTCGCGCGCGACGCGGTCGATCAGACCGCTGCCGGCGGCAATGGTTTGTTCACCTGCCAGATAGCGATCCAAATCCTCGGCCAGCGCCTCCGCCGATTGGTATCGCCGTGCCGGTTCGTACTGAATCGCTTTCAAGCAAATGTTTTCCAGTTCAGGCGCAACGTCGCGTCGAATCAATCGCGGGGCCTTCGGTTCATCCTGCAACACGCTGCGCAGGACCTCGGCAGCCGATTCGCCGCTGTGCGGCGGCTCGCCCGTGATCAGCGCGTACAGGATCGCGCCTAACGAATAAATGTCGGTCGCCCGGTCGGCGTCGCCGCGGCCAGCGGCCTGTTCGGGACTCATGTAGTGGGGTGTTCCCAATACTTGACCGGTGCGGGTGATCATCGTTCCCTCCCGATGCCATTTGGCCAATCCAAAATCAGTGACCAAAGGGCGCCCGTCCTGGCTGAGCAAGATGTTGTCCGGCTTCAGATCGCGGTGAACGATGCCGCTGCGATGTGCGTAACTGACCGCGCGTGCGATGTCGCGGACCAAACCTGCCGCTTGCCCGTCATTAAATCGGCGCTCGTCGACCAACCGCTGCAGCGTGGGGCCTTCGACCAGCGTCATCGAAAAGTACTCGTATCCTTGCCACGATCCGATCTCGTGAATCGCGATGATGCCTGGATGGTCCAGTCGAGCCGCTGCTTCCGCTTCGATCCGAAATCGCCGACGTTCTTCTTCCCCGGCCAAAACTCCGCTGCTGATCAACTTGAGCGCTACCGGTCGGTCCAGCCCTTGCTGTCGTGCTCGGTAGACAACTCCCATGCCACCGCGAGCGATCTCGGCTTCGATTTGATACGGACCGATCTGAGTTCCGATCAATGAGCTGGATTCGGGGGTTGGTGAATCGTCCAGCCAGTGGTGGTTGCGAAAAAAACTTTGCAGCTCGACCGAGTGTTGAGGGTACCGCTGCAGATAGTTGGCCGGGTCGGGCGACTCGCCCGATTCCCGCCGCTGCAGGTAGTCGGCCATCACCGATTCGAGCGAATCGACGGGAAAATCAGGATCAAATTCAGCATTTCTTCCCATCGCAACAGTATAGGGCGAGAAAATGCGTAAACCAGAGACAGCGGGTGGGCACTGTAGCACAAGGCCTTTAATCTCCACAGAGAAGCAGTTCCGATGGAAGTATTGTTCGTCATCGTTCTTGTTTGGGCATTCGTAATCCTGGTCGGACACGGTAGCTACGTCCTGCTCCACGCTCTGTTCCGCGCTACGTTTGGTGGTCAACGTCGGTCGGATCCCCAACCAAGCATCGAAGCCGACATTTCGGCAGCACGCCGCGTGATCGGTAGATTGGTCGGGCGGGATTGGTTGAGTCCCCAGGAGACGGCGAAGCTGCGGCGCTGTCTTGACGATTTGCAAGCGGCTCCCGAATCGGAGCCGACTGCTGCGCCCCCGCTGCCAGATCGGATCCATCCGCCCACCCAAAGTGCTGGCCCCGCAGTGAACGAGGCGCTCACACCCGGCCTCGAATCAGCCGCGCAGCCGATCCTGGCCGAGTTGGTGGCTGACGAGTTGGTGGCTGAGGACGAAACCGAGCCGGCCGCGCCCGCGCTGTCGAAAGCAGAAATCATTCGCTCGTTCCTGGCCGTGCGCAATATTCGTTGGGGCGAGTTGGTTGCTGGACTGCTGATCGTGGTTTGTTCGATCGGTCTGGTAATCAGCTTGTGGAACACGATCATCGAACATCGCATTGTGCCCTCGATGATATTTCTGGGCGCCAACGCCGCAATTTACGCGGCCGGCTTTTATACCTTGTCTCGCTGGCGATTGAGGCACACCAGTCGGGCGGTACTGGTGATCGCGACCCTGCTGGTGCCGCTGACCGTGCTGGCGGGAATCGCGGCAGCTGGGACCGGCTCGAGCGCCCTACAGCTGACCGACCCTGTGACGCTGTTGACCATTGTGATCGCCGGCACTGTTTACGTTGGATTGCTTTATCGTGGCGGAAACGCATTGGCCCGCCGACCGTACGCCTTGCCGGTCTGTCTGGCTGTGGCTGGTCCGGCCGCCACGCTTCCCTTGATCCCAGCAGCGATTCGCGTTTTGACAGCCAACGCCGGATGGGTGGTGGGAATCGGTTCGATTGCCGTCCTGGTCGCCTTATCGCTGATCGTGCGGATGCGCGGAAAAGCTGCAAGTTCGCTGGGAACTATGGCTGGACGCGCTCGATTGACGGTGATGGCACTGGCAGCCTTCGCAATGTCGGTCACGGTTGGGTACACCGCATTCGCGATGCGCGGCGTCGAAGGCCGCCCAATGCTCGCGATCGCGATCGCCACGATTCCGGCGATCATTGCGCTGGCGGCCTCGGCAGGTTCATTGGCCAGCGACGCGCGGCGCAGCTATCAAGCGATGGCTGGTGCGGTATTGGGTGCGTTGTTGATGGGACTCACCTGGGTCATGCTGCCGCCAGCGACGGCGTCTGTCGGTTGGTTGTGGTCTTGGGCGATCGTGCTTTCCGCGAGTGCGGCGGCGGCAACCTGGCTGTTTCGTGAGTCTCGCTGGCTGGCCGTTTCGACGCTTCCGATCGGGATCGCGACGACGCTCTCCTCGCCTGTTTGGATGGGTGGACAGGTCTGGTCGGAAGTCGGATTCTGGAATCGTTGCATCGCCGGGGAGCCGATGTTAGCCGCGGCGATGACGGCGGTTGCTGTGGGTTTACTCGGCTGTGCAATCCCGCTGATCCCGCCGGTGCGCCAAGGCGATGCGACAAGCGGAACGATGCGACGCTGGCTGCTGTGGTCGGCACTGCTGTGGTCCGGTGTGGCGCTTTCGATCGCGGCGGTACTTTCCGTGATGCCGCAACCATGGTTGGGTGTCGCACCCTGGTGGTCGGTCACCGCCGTGTTGTTGACCGGGGCACTGATTTCCGCGGCGCTGGTCAATCGCCACCACTGGTTTGCGATCGCGACCGTGGTCACCACCACCATCGCCGCAGTTTCGGTGTTTCGTCCGTTGCAGTGGAACGTCACGTTTACAATCGCACCTCCCGTGGTTTGGATCCAGACCACAATCGCGGTGGCAACGGGACTGTTGATCTGGAGCGAACTGCTGACACGGATCAAAAAGAGCGATTCGAGTCACGAATCAACCGCACATCGCGGCCGGGATCTGTGGAACGTTTCGGCATGCCTGGCGGCAAGTCTGGCGGTGGCGATCGCTTGCTCACTTGCGGCAACCGATTGGAATACATCGGCAGCGACGCTAGCCTGTGCGAGCGGACTACTACTCTGGTCAACTACGCTGTCGCGGTCGATGACGCCGCTGGTGCTCTGTCAGCTGTCGACCGTTGGCTTGGCAACCGTGATTGGATACGGCCAGTACCACCAGTGGTTGTTCACGGGGCGAGCCTGGGAAACCGGAATCGCACCTTTTGCCTGGGCGATCACCGGTGCGGTGGTGTTGTCAGTTTGGCTGGGAATTCGCCAGCTTGCGGCGGCCTTGGATGTCTCGCCAATCGGACGCCTGCAGTTTCTGAGACGCGAAAGTCAGGTGATTCAACAACTGCCCAGCGGTTGGGCTGCATTGGTCGCAACCGCCTTGGTGGCGATCGGATCAGCCTGGTCGTTTGCCAGTCTGCTGTCCGGTGCGTTTGGTACCGATGCAGTAATTTACGACGTAAACTGGCGAATCCCAGTCACCGCCTTCGCGTCGTTGGGCACAATGATCGCGTGGATGCGATGGCAAGAACCCAGATCGATCGATTCCACACACCAAGACTTTCCGGATTCACTGGCAACCGTTGTTACCGTCGGCTTCATCACTTGGATCGCAAGCCAAGTCGCCACACTGCTGACGGTTGATCCGCAGGTTCAACTTGTGATCGCCACGTCGCTGGCGTCGGCTGCCTACCTGTACCGATCGCGTGATCCCGTTTGGCTGGCGCTTGCGCGCTGATGATCGGATGTTCGTCGGCGGTGTTGATCTACCAAGGCTGGATCGATCCGTTGACGCATGACCAAAGTCCAGATCGTTTTTCGACGCTTGCCGTGGCGCTCTGGTGGTCACTCGGATCGGTGGCGCTGTTCGTCAGAGGCAAGCAGAAACTGGAGTCTCTCTCCAGCCTCGGTTCAGCGATTCTTGCCCCGGCAGCCGCCATCTTGGCGATTCCCGTATTCCACCTCTCCAATCCGTTTGTCTGGTGCCAGGTTGCGGCGATCGTTTCCGCGGTTTGGTTCGCGGCGGCGTACTGGTTGATGAATCGAGAGCAGACCGCAGCGGCCCAGAGAGCGATCGATTTGACGCAGGGGCTGGTGATGGTGATGGGTGTTGGCTCGGCAGTCCTGGCGGTGATGTACATCATCTTCGAAATCGACACGTTACAACCCACGCTCAGTTTTCCCGGTGCTGTGATCGCCCTGATCGCGATTGCTCTATGGTGTCTCGTGGGACTGCGGGCCAGTCGGGATAGCAGCGAAATGCCAACGCGGCTCCCCTGGATCATCGGCTTGGCCATCTTGGCTGGTCAGATCGGTTGGTTGGCCAGCGAGGTTGGGCTGGTATCGGGAGTCCAAGTCATCGAATTGATTGCCGTGATCTGGCTTGTCACGTCGATCGCGTCGCTATTTCTGATCGAAAAAAATCCGCTCTTGGCATATCACATTGCCGCAGTCAGCGGATTGCTGCTGATCGTTGATGCGGTCGCTGGATCGCGTTCCGACTTAACAACCTGGTTGGCGATCGCCGGATTATCGTCCAGTGGATGCCTGGTGGCGATTGCCGGGCAGTCATCGGGCGGTTCGCTTCGAAGGAACCTTGCCCTGCGCGGCCTCGGCTGGTTCGTGATGATCGCCGGCAGCTATCTGTTGGTGACCGGTATCGGGCTTCCGCGCGATTTGAGGACTGATTGGACGATCACGCTTGGCTGGATCGCGCTGTGGGTAACCGCGTGGCGAGTGCTCGCTCCCGACTGGATCATCGATCGCCGACCCGAATCAACCGGCTTGCGGCTCTCCGGATTGCCCGATCAAGAATGGGCTTTCGTGCTCTTGATGATGGCTTGCCTGGAAGTTTTGATTACTACCTTCTCCATTGACGACACATTTCCAAGACTCAGCGAGTCACCCCTGTTGTTGGCCCGCGCGTTGTCGTTGATGGTTGTCGCGGCCGCGACGGTGACTCGCGCCGGCCGCCGAGTAGTTTGGACAGCGGCGCTGGGAACTTTCGTCGCTGTGGTTTCCATCGTTTCGGTTCGAGTCGCGATCGACTACGGGGCAACCCCCGGCCAGCGAATTGCCTCGGCGCTGTTGCCCGCTGGGTTTCTGATCGCTTTGCTTTCGCATTGGGTGTCACCGCTCTCCGGCGCGATTGCGCGCGCTACGGTCGGATCGAAGGCGCGGATCGGGCATCGCTTGATCAGCGCGACTTGGCAAGTCGCTTTCGCGATCGCGGCGCTTGCCGGTTTTTCGGCAGCCATGATGATCACCTCTGCCGCCCCACCGGCTGAGATTCAAATGACGATCGTCGCAATTGCGCTGGCCGCATGGTCGGTTGCGGTAATCGCGGACACCGCCGATCTGGCAAATCTTCGCCATGCCGCGGTCACTTTGGCGCTTGCCGCGATTGGATTTTGGGCCAGCGTCAATCCTGTCGCCTCGGCCCATCCGGTGTTGTTGTCGTCGATGCGGTGGCTGGTGGCATCGGTTTTTGCGATCCCGACGATGTTGTTCGTCTTTCCATGGCTGATCGGCCAGACGACAGCCCAGCGTTGGCGAGCGGCGCTGCAGCGTGGTGCGATGATCGCGGTGCTTGCCGCCTCGGCGTCATTGATCAGCATGCTCGGTTTAGAAACCGCGATCCGATCCCCCAGCGGCATTGATGCGATCTCGCTGCCGCTGGTGATCGGGGTCGCCGTGACGCTGTCAATTCTCAGTGGATTGGCCGCGGTGGTTGCGATCCTCAGCGGTCCGACATCGGCATGGCGGCAGCAACTGAATTTATCGGACCAGCATCGCGCTTGGTTGATCTACGCGGCACAGGCGATCGGCGCCATCACCTGGTTGCACGTATTCCTTTGTAAGACCGACTGGGCGTTCATCGGGATGCGTGGTTATTGGCCGTACATTGTGATGGGATTGTCGTTCCTGAGCGTCGGCGCCACCGAATGGGCGAGGCGACGAAATGATTCAATCCTAACGCAAACACTCAAGAACACGGCGATGTACCTGCCGTTGATTCCCGTGATCGGATTCTGGTTCGGCGCTTGGTCCGGGGAGTTTGATTGGTTGTTTGATCGAGACAAAGTGCGCTACGACGTGCTGCTGGCGATCGGCGCCGCCTACTATGTGGCGATCTCCGCGATCTGGACAGGTGCGGTTCCACGGATTGCCGCGATTGTGCTTGGCAACGCGGCCTGGTGGGTCGTCCTGGTTCAGCAACCCGGTTGGGGATTTCTTACCCATCCACAGGCTTGGTTGATTCCGCCGGCGGTCTGTGTATTGGTGGCCGTCCATCGATATCGCGATCGATTGGAGTCATCCCACGCCTCGGCGATCCGCTACGTCGCGACTTTGGTGATCTACATCAGCAGCACGGCGGACATGTTGTTGCAACAAATCGGCCAGCACATTTCGGGGCCGATTATCCTGGTGCTGTTGGCGCTGGCCGGGATGGCGGTGGGCGTGATCCTGCGAGTTCGACCGTTCCTGTATCTGGGAGCGATGTTTGTGTTCGTCGGAGTCACCAGCATGGTCTGGCACGCTCAAGCCGCGATCGGCGAGGTCTGGCCCTGGTGGGTGTTCGGCATCACGACAGGTGTCTGTCTGTTGGCCGGATTGATGGCGCTGGAAAAGAACAAACCAAAGCTGCGGCGTTATGCAAACGAACTTTCCAGTTGGCAGGGTTAATTGGTACCGCGCTTGGACTACCCTGAAAATACTCCTGACTCGCTCGGTAAGGACCTTGGTGATGCGCGATACAACTGCCGAATGTGTGTTTCTTGCGATCCTTGTTGGTGGTTCGTTTTCGACTTCCGCGCCCGTCAGATCGGAGCAGTCTCCGAATGTGGTTGTCATCCTGGCGGATGACCAGGGTTGGGGCGACTTGAGTCTGCACGGCAATCCGAATCTCAAGACACCCAACATCGATTCGCTGGCCCGCGATGGCGTACAAGTTGAACACTTTTACGTTTGCGCGGTTTGCTCACCGACGCGGGCAGAATTCTTGACGGGTCGCTATCACACGCGGATGGGTGTCAGCGGCACCAGCCTTGGTCGGGAACGGTTCTCCCCTGACGAACAAACGATCGCCCAGATTTTTGCGCGGCCGGTTATGCCACAGCGGCTTACGGAAAGTGGCACAGTGGGATGCAATGGCCGTACCATCCCAACGCCCGTGGCTTTGATGACTTCTACGGTTTTTGCAGCGGCCATTGGGACAACTATTTCTCGCCGATGTTGGAACACAACGGTGAAATCGTGTCAGGCCACGGCTTCATCACGGACGATCTGACCGACCATGCGATCGACTTCATTGACAAACATCGCGATCAACCGTGCTTTGTGTACTTGCCCTACAACACACCTCATTCACCGATGCAAGTTCCAGAGCAATACTGGAAGAAGTTCAACGACAAGCAGCTCACGCCGGATCCCGTTGCGGAAAATGCAAATCGACAGGATTTGGTGCATACGCGAGCGGCGTTGGCGATGTGTGAAAACATCGACATGAATGTGGGTCGAATGCTGCAGCATCTGCGGCAGACTGGTCTGGTCGATCACACCATCGTCGTCTATTTCTCGGACAATGGTCCCAACGGCTATCGTTTTAACGGTGGCATGCGAGGTAGAAAAGGATCGACTCATGAAGGCGGACTACGTTCACCCTGCCTGATTCGCTATCCGCCGCTGATTCCCGCGGGATCGACAGTGACTCCGGTTGCCGCCGCGATCGACTTGCTGCCGACCCTGACGGAGCTGGCGGGTTTGGAGTTCGAACCGAAACAGCGACTCGATGGCATTTCCATCGCGCCGTTGCTGCGGCAACAAGATGTCGCTTGGACAGATCGGCCGATCGTCAGTTCTTGGAATCAACGGGCGACTGTCCGCACCAATCGCTGGCGATGGCACAGCGATGGCAGCCTGTTCGACATCAACGCGGATCCGGGTGAACACATCGACGTCTCGGCCAGCCAACCGAGCGAAGTGAAAATCCTTTCGGCGGCGATCGACGAAGTCGTCGGCCAAGCCACAGATCAACAATCAAGCACGCGAACCGATTCGCCGTTCACCCTCGGCCACCCTGAGGCAACCTTCACGCAGCTTCCGGCGCGCGACGGCCAGCCGCATGGGGGCGTGACGCGCAGTAATCGCTTTCCCAACTGCACCTACATGACGCACTGGAAAAGTACCACGGACAAAATCACTTGGAACGTAGAAGTCCTTGGCGCCGGTACCTTTGAGGTCCAAATGTACTACGCCTCGGCCGGAGTTGGTTCGCAAATCGAATTGAGTCTGAATGATGCGCGGATCGAAGCAACGATCACCGAGGCTAATGCTGTGGCAGAGACGGGAATGGAACATGATCGGTTCAAACGCCAAGAAGGTTACACCAAGGCCTGGAAACCGATGAGTCTCGGACGCATGACGCTCAACCAAGGCCGTGGCACGTTGACGCTGCGCGCCAGCAAAGTAGTCGGAGACCAGGTGGCGGACATGCGTTTGCTGATGTTCCGCCGGGTTGAATGAGTGCGCGGTGAATGATTGCCCGGTGATTGATCATTCGGGTAACTCCGTCCCGCGCGTCTCGGGCCCGAACAGAACCAGAACCACACCGAACAGGAACAGCAAGCTGAACTGGGAAGTGACCGAATAAAATCGTTCGGGCGGGCCATTGCTGATCAGGCTGCCGCTGACGATCAGCGCCGGAGCCGCCAAAATCCGCGCGCAATTGAAACAGATTCCTGCCGCCGCGCCGCGGATCTTGGTCGGAAACAATTCAGGGAAATAGACCGCGTAGCCGGCGTGCATGCCGAGCGTAAAAAATCCAAATACCGGCAACCAAATGCCGATCGGCAACGGCGTCGCCTCTTTGAGTAACGTAAACAGGACCAGCGAGACAAACGTTGCCGCGATATGAAAGGCGATGAAAGCATTGCGGCGACCAATGGCGTCACAGAGCGGTCCAAAACTGAACAGGCCGATGCCGCCTCCCAGTGTGACCAACCACATCCCGAGCATCTCTTGCCGCTTGAGTGTCGTCTTGGTTTCGGCCGAAGCATCGCTAATCCATTCGGGGTGCGCCCGCTCGACCGATTTCAAATAGGCTTGTCGCCCATAAACGTGAACGCCCCAGAAAGTCGCCAGGCCGACCGTTGCCAACAGGACGCCGATACAGAGATTGCGTTTCACTCCCGGATCGGACCATCCCGAACCGATCCGCGCCAGGTTCGCGGCATGTTGTGCTCGTTCTGCTTCACGTCGCTCGGGCGAGTCGTGCATTTTCAGTCGAATCAGCACCACCATCAACGCCGGCAACGCGCCAATCAGAAACGCCGGCCGCCATCCCAGATCGGGATTTGCGACGATAAACGCCCCAATCGCCGCTGCGATCATCGTGCCGAAAACGCTGGAGGCATGAAAGATCGATCCCGCCCTCGCTCGAGCGCGCGGCGGGAATGCTTCGGCCACCATCGCGCTGGCGACCGCCCACTCGCCGCCCGTGCCCAACGCCGCCAAAAAACGCAGGGCCAGCATCTGCCAAAAGTCGGTCACAAAGTAAGTGATGCCGGTGAATAACGAATAGGTCAGGATCGTCAACATCAACGTCGTGGACCGACCAATCCGGTCACTGATCCAACCGAACGTAAATCCACCAACCGCGCCGCCGAGCAGAAAACCGGCGAATCCAAGCTGTTCGTAGTAATAGCTGCCACTACTGATCTGGTCGCGAATCGCCTGGCTGGCCGAATCGCTGCCGGCGCTGCGCAACTGTTCGTTCAACTCGCTCAGTCGCGGCACCAAGTCGCTGATCGCCTCTCTCATGCAGGCGACAAACAGTTGACCTTCGAAGGCATCGAACACCCAACCGAGCGAAGCCATCAGCAGCACCAGCCACTGATAGCGAGAAATTCCGTCGTACCATTTCTGAGGTCCGGCTGTGCTCGGTTGGAGTGAGTTGCTCATGCAGAGGATTCCGATTGGTTTGGATTGCCCGGCATACAACATAGTAGGCCCGCACCCGTCCTGGCACCCAAACAGCGCTGCGGTACCAGCAAATTACCAGCTTGCACTCGGCTTTTGATCACATCACTTCTTGCATTCGAACCGGCAATCCACTGTCGACCGACCGCTGCGCCGCCAGGCACATCGCGACCGACCATTTGCCATCTTCGCCGCTCGCCCGTATCGGGTCTGCATCGCGCAGCGCCCCAACGATCATTGCGATTTGGTCTTCCAGTTCGAACACTTCACCGGTGATCTTATCGATCGGAATCTCACGCACGGTATCGCCATCGGATGCTTTCAGAAAGAAGGTTGGATGTCGCGTGCGATCCTTCGCGCCGCTCCAACTGGCCCACAACGAACCCTTGGTGCCGGCGACTTTGACCGTCTGATGATGCTCGAACATGGACAGCGATTGCGAAATGACAGCGTAGGCGCCACCAGGAAAGTTCACGATCGCGCTGAAGTTGTCCTGTAACTCGGGATGGCCCGGCTGACGTGAATTCGCCGCGGCATACACCGACAGCGGATCGCCAGCCGACTGCAAGTACCAGCGGGCAAAGTCAAAAAAGTGAATCGGTTCTTCCAGAATCCAGTTCCCCACGCGGTCGATATCGTATCGCCAACCGTCGGCACCCTGGCGGTAAGGGTTGCGAGACAATTCCACCAACAGGTATTGCGGATCGCCAACGAATCCATCATCGATCATTTCCCGAACCTTGCTCCACAGGGACGAGAGCCTCAGTTCGTGTCCGATCGCCAGCAGGCGCTGGTTGGTCTTCGCCAATTGAATCAGATCGTCGCAATCCGCGACGGACAGACACATTGGTTTTTCAAGCAACACGTGTTTGCCGGCCCGTAGCGCGGCCGAAGTGACCTGATGGTGCAAGAAACTGGGCAGCACGATATCGACAACGTCAATGTCGTCACGCGTCAGCAGCTCTCGGTAATCGGAATGGACCGAGGCCTCGGGAAAGGCCTGGCGAGCAGCCGCGCAGGTAGCTTCTGATTTGGCGGCGATCGCGACCAGCTGAGCACCATCCGTTTTGGCGATCGCCTGGGAATGGCAATTGCCCCACGCACCAAATCCAATCAGTCCAAATCGGATGCTCATTTGCCGTGTTTCCTTTACCGCGCATTTGCTTGAATGGATCCCGGCGTCGCGGACTGGCGAGTTCAGGAACGATCGAGCCCATTGTTCTACACCGGCGCGGATTCATGTTGCCCCACGGCTGCTAAGGATGCCAAAATTTTCCGTTTTCCGGCAAACGTGCGTCGCCCGTGCATGACCAGCACGTTGTCGACCAACGCCACATCACCGGCTTGCCAGGGAACATCAAAGGTCAGCTGCTGTGCCATCTCGGCGACCATCAGCACGGTTTCGCGTGACAGCGGTGTGCCATCGCCCAGCGTGATCGACTTCGACGGATCGTTGCGGCTGTCCTTCCAACCTTGAAACGCGGCAATCAGCTGGTTGAAAAATACTTTGCGACCATCGGCTAGTTGTTTCACGGCCGGCAATACCGGTGTGGTCGCTCGCAGGCATCCATCGGCCGTCCATTGCCATGAATATCCCAAAGCACGCATCCGCGCTTCGGCTTGCTGGCGATCGGAGGCGGCGAAGGTGCTTTGCCAACTGCGGCCCATGCCGGACGCCGGATCATTTTCCGATGGCATCACGTTGGAGTACTTCAGTCCTTTTTGTTCGCAGGCTTTGGCAAACTCCGGGCAACGCTCCAGCATCTGATCAAACAAGACATCCGATCGGCACAGTGGCGTCGCTCCGCCGCTTTCGGCGGGCTGTTGGCAACAGAAAAACAAGATGGTGGGAAAGATCGGCGTTTGAGCCATCTCGTGGTGCAGAAAGATGTTCACATCGGCCGGCGCTTCGTTGGCGGAAAAAACTCGCGGTGTATAGTTGATCCGCACGGCATTGGAGAGCGATTGGTCGTAGGGAAAATTCTCCAGCTCGAACGCGGCGATGAAGCGATCAAATTCGGCCGGTTGCCGCATTGGGAAGCCTCGAAACAGAATCGCGCCGTGCTCGCGGGCCTGCCGCAGCAAATCGACGCGGTGATCCGCCGCCCAGTTCACCGCCTGGTCCAAATTCGGCGACTCAGTCTCACATCGCAGCACAAGTGGGAATGGTTTTCCGCCGTGCATTTGTTGATCGGCGACAGCGATATTCGAAACCGCCAGAATTTCGTTGAACATCGGGTTTTCCTGATTGATTGACAAAGCGGTCCGATTATCGCGGTAAACTAACGACAAACCAATACCGGGGTTCTTAGGAGAATGAGTTGATGACAAGTTCAAAGCACAGAATTGCTCGGCGCCAGTTTCTGTATACCGGCGCCGCCGCGGTTGCAGCTCCGGCGATCCGTTCCGCCAGTGCCCTTGGTAACGATGCCGTACCGGCGAGTGATCGGATCACGCTGGGGGTCATCGGCCTTGGTGCGCGCGGATTTTATGTGATGAATCAATTCTTGAGTCAACCGGATGTGCAAGTCGTTGCGGTTTGCGACGTCGATGCGTTGCATTACCGCGACCGCGACCCCGGCAAGGGTCCCGCCTATGGCCGTGAGCCGGCGAAACGAAAGCTGAATGATCATTACCGGTCGAAAGATGGAATCTTCGCGACCGGCGATTTCCGCGAGCTTTGTGCTCGCGATGATATCGATGCCGTGTTGATCGCCACGCCCGATCACTGGCACGCCCTGTGTACTCAGGAAGCGATTCGCGGCGGCAAAGATGTCTACTGCGAAAAACCGGTGACTCATACCTTTTACGAAGGTCAACTGATTTATCGCGAAGTCGCCGCCCGGCAGACTGTCTTTCAAACCGGAACCCAACAGCGCAGCGATGCCAAGTTTCGCCGCGCCGTGGAACTGGTACGCAACGGACATTTGGGGCGGATCACACAGATCGAAGTTGGGTTGCCGCCTGGTTATTCGGAGCCGCAGGGGGATACGACGGTCACCGCCCCGCCGAAAAGTATCGACTATGACCTGTGGTGCGGGCCAGCGCCGATGCTGCCCTACATGCGAGCGAGGCATCATCGTTGGTGGCGGGGTCACCGAGCTTTTGGAGGCGGCGTGCTGATGGATTGGATTGGCCATCACAACGACATCGCTCATTGGGCGCTCGATCTTGATCATTCCGGACCGATCAAGGTCGAAGCGGTGAACTGGGTGCAGCCAGCAACGGACGTCTACAACACACCCCAGGACTACGAGATTCGCTGCGAGTACGCCGGTGGCGTGACCAGTTCGATCACCAATCGCCACAAATTGGGTGCCAAGTTCATCGGAGAAAATGGCTGGGTGTACGTCACTCGGGGGCGCATTGAAGCATCCGATCCGCGTTGGATCGCGGACCAGTTCGAGGTTGGATCAGAACGAGTCTACGCCGCGGACGATCACGTGCGGAATTTTTTGGATTGCGTCAAGTCCCGTCGCCCGTGCATCGCCCCGGCCGAGACGGCACATCGTTCGATCACGCCGGGACATCTTGCTTACGTATCCAATGCGCTCGGCCGCCCGCTACGCTGGGATGCGGAGCAGGAGACGGTTGTCAATGACCAGGAAGCGAATCAGTTGTTGCTGGCGCATGGCTACCGCGAGCCATGGGGATAAGGACTGACCCGGGCGACAACCAGCGCCGGTGCGCACCATGAATTTTCGGTTATCCGATCGGTTTGTTACCTTCCTGTAGTGCTGATTATTCCTTGCAGGCGACGCTCAAATCCAGCGGGCCGTAAGCTTTCGGTTCACGTCAGCAGGCTCTTACGACTGGTTGCTTCATGGAATCGGGAAAGACCGGCTTGATCGGTAACACAAGTACGCCCAGCGCTGGAACTTTCCACTGCGCGTCAAACAAACCCGGCTCACGTTCGTTGATTTCCAACAGTGCCGGCCGAATCTCGTGCGCATGCAGTGGGGTGGTGGCAAGTGCGAGCAGGATGGTGAGGCAGGCGATAAGAACTGAGCGTGCTTTTTTCGCTGGTTGCTTTCTATCCCGAAGGGATGCCGGCCATTAGCCGTGGGTCGCGCAGCGCACCCACGGATTTGGAACGGAAATATTGAACACCGACCCCGAGGGGGTCACAGCAATTTCACGCTTCGACCCCTTCGGGGTCGTGCATGTTTGTGGTTGCTTTCAATCCCCGGGTGCGCTGCGCGACCCGGGGCTAATCGCTGAAATCCCTTCGGGATCAGCCTCAACGCGACACCTCGGTGATCGCTTCTTCATTCGCATCATCACCTTCGATCACGACTTTGTAACGGGCGAGCTGACTGGCGATGTACTCGTCATTCAGCTTCTGTCGCTCGGCATCAGTCCAATCTTCCCGAACCCGATCCGCGACCTTCTCGCAGGTCGGTGGTGGAAACTCCAGGCGATCTTGGACATAGACCAGATGAGTCCCATAGCCGGACAACGCCGGGCCATGCCACTGCTTTGGCTCTAGCGCCGTGATCGACTTGGCAAACTCGCCGCCAAACAGTTTCGCCAGTTCCGACTTAGACCGCTCGGGGTAGTACGACTGCAGCATGAATACGTCGCCCAAGTCGCTATTGGCATCGGGCAATCAATTCGGCTTTCAGTTTTTCGGCATCCCTCAAAGTGTCGTCGCCGGTTCCGGTTGGATCGGGTTTTCGGCTAAGAACTCCAGTTTCTAGGCCATCCGACGTCGGATGATCACGTCATTCTTGTCCAACCCCATGGCAACCGCCTCGCGATACAACAAGGTCTCGCGGAGTTGATCGCGAACCATTCCCAGCATTTCAGCCTCACTCGGCGGGCGATTCCACTTCTCGGTCCACATCTCGGTCAACCAGCTGATTTCACCCTCGGCCACGACGATCGTATTCCCGTTCGCAATCGCATCCTCCTCGCCTGGTTCTCCGAACAGCAGATAGATCGCCGCGCCGGTCAGCACAAAATGCAGCGGTGCTTCTTTAACAATTCGTTCGAGCCTTGAGGGACCTGGAGCGACTGAAACGTTCGCTTCGTCCGGATTCGTTTCAGTCGGATCCCTGTTCGATTTCAACGCGGAGGTCTCTGTTTCCTCCGTTATCTTCTGTTCAAGATCAGAAGTTCTTGCTGGAACGGCGAAGCGCGATTGTGCGAACGAAATTCCCAGCCCATTATGACGTCGCGGCCGTTTGCTCGAATCGGGGACGGTTCAGTCCTCGATTTGTGCTTCCGTGATCGCTTTGGAGGCCATCCGTGTGATTGCGATCAGCAGCAAACCACACACGACGAAGCCCGCAACGGTGATTACGGTATGCAGCGCCGAACGATCGCTGGCGTTCCCGGCGACTTTCGTCACATGGCTGGCCACGGCACCGAAATAAACCTCAACAAGCAACCATGGAATCAGCCCCACCGTGGCGACCAGGAATGGTCGAAAACCGACATTCGATGCGCCCAATGAATAGCTGACCGTCACTGCGCTAAGGGGTGCCAGCCGCAGCAACAGCAGCAGTCGCAGTCCTTCCCGTTCCGCCGCGTGCTCGATCGCAACAAGTTTGGGGTGACCTTGAACCATCCGCTCAATCCGCGGTCGCAGCAGCCAGCGCACGGTCAGAAAGTTGAGCGCCGCTGTCAGGGTACAGGCAACGAAACAGAGTACGGTACCCAAGCCAAGTCCAAACATCGCGCCCGCCGCCAGGGCGAACACAGTGTCGGGCACGAACACCGACAACAGCACAATCATCATGCCGATAAAGACGACCCATCCCATAACGCCGTGGCCGGCCACCCAAGCCTCCATCGCCTTGAGGTCGTCGGCGCCATGTCGTCCGAACCAAACAACCGCAATCAACACACACAAGCCAATGAGCAACCAGAGACCAATCGACTTCCAATGCACCCTTTTTTCCAGATACTCACGTAATTCCCGGCCAGGATTTTTTGAAGCTTCTGTTCCCAATGCTGATTCACCAATTTCGAACGACACCCTTACAAACCACCGCGCTGCATGTTACAAGAAAATGCTACGTCGTTGACCGGCGTGTAGCCCAGCTGTCCTGGACGGCGACGGAGCCGACTGTAATTGCCTTGTCATGGTTCAAATCACTCTTTCGTGCAGTAATCCAATCATCCCAAAAGGATTGTCGGCTATTAGCCGGCAATCCTTTCGGGATGAACACGTGATAGCGATCATCGATTTGTAAACTTCGTCTCGGGCCGAGTCTTGCGGCGCGGGTCGTGGTGTTCGACAGCTCTTCGCTAGTAGTTCGCATCGAATGTGTGCATGGGCTAATGAATGGTAACGACGAACTCATCAAACTGCCAGTTCCTGTTTCCGTATCCTGCAATCTGCATTATCTGTGGGCAACTCCTTCTTCTTCCTTAACTCAAAAATCCCATCGTCCTTTCGATCGCCCGAATACCGGCACAGAAAACGGAACGCCATGTGCAGGCGATTGAAGTATGTAGTTGAGGATGCCAAGCCGGTTCCCGTTGCCGCGAGTTCTCAGCCGCCGCTACCTGCTTAGAAAGGGTCTGCCATGGTGAATCACAAGAATGACGCGTTGGCTGAGGACGACAAGCGACAAGATCCCGAGCATTCGTGCTGTCACGATCACCCCAAAGCTGAGCAACACGGGACCAATGTGCAGGCTCAGGATCCTGACCGGCAGACAGTCTATACGTGCCCGATGCATCCAGAGGTCGAGCAGATTGGACCGGGGAGTTGTCCGATTTGTGGCATGGACTTGGAACCGAAGTTCATCGATACCTCGGACGACGGCGAACAAGCACAGTATCGCGATATGCTGCATCGGTTCTGGATCGGTGTCGTCTTATCGTTGCCGTTGTTGGTGATTGCGATGGGCCCGATGGTGGGCCTGCGGGTGACGGATTATCTGTCCGACTCGGTTGCCGCTTGGCTGCAACTTGTGTTGGCCACCCCCGTGGTGTTCTGGTGCGGTTGGCCGTTGCTGCAGCGTGGCCTGCAATCATTTCGATCGATGAACTTGAATATGTTCTCGTTGATCGCGGTGGGAAGCCTGGCCGCCTATTTTTTCAGCCTGTTCGTCGTGTTATTTCCCGGCGCGATTCCCAAAGCATTCCTGGAGCGAGGGGCGTTGCCGCTGTACTTTGAAGCCGCCGCGGTGATTATCACCCTGGTCTTGCTCGGGCAGGTATTGGAACTGCGAGCGCGGCGGCAAACCGGCGGAGCGATCCGCGAGCTGATGCGGCTTGCGCCGGAGACGGCCCATCGGATCAACGGCGATGGGGAAGAAGAAGTATCTTTAAAATTGGTGCACAAAGGCGATCATTTGCGAGTCCGTCCAGGCGAGAAAGTGCCGGTCGACGGCCGCGTGATCCGCGGCAGCAGCAGCGTGGACGAATCGATGCTGACCGGTGAACCGAACCCGGTGAAGAAGACCGAGGGTGACGAAGTCACCGGCGGCACGCTGAATCAAACGGGGGTGTTGGTGATGGAAGCGGTCGGTGTTGGAGGAGATACCGTGCTCAGCCGGATCGTGCAGATGGTCAGCGATGCCCAGCGCAGTCGGGCTCCCATTCAAAGATTGGCTGATGTGGTCGCCAAGTACTTTGTCCCCGCGGTGATTGCGTGTTCGATTCTGGCCTTTGTCGGTTGGTCGTTCTTCGGTCCTGAGCCACGACTGGCAAATGCGTTCGTAGCAGCGGTCGCGGTATTGATCATTGCCTGCCCTTGTGCGTTGGGTTTGGCAACCCCGATGTCGGTGATGGTCGGGGTCGGACGCGGAGCGAAAGAAGGCGTGTTGATCAAAAACGCGGAAGTCTTGGAGGTGATGGAGAAAGTCGACACAATTGTGGTCGACAAGACTGGGACGTTGACGCAAGGACGGCCCGAAGTGACGGTCATCGAAACGTTTGGGCAATGGAACCAGAAAGACGTATTGAGATTGGCTGCGGCGGTTGAAAGCCAAAGCGAACATCCGTTGGCTCAAGCGGTGGTTCGACGGGCAAAGTCGGATGATCTGCAGGTTTCCGAAGCTACCGACTTCGCCAGCATCACAGGCGGCGGAGTTCGAGCCACCGTTGCTGATTTTGACGTCTTGATCGGCAAGGCGGACTTACTTGACCGGCAGGGTGTGACCGGTGTCGATGCCGGGCGGGCGAAAGCAGGTGAGCATCAGATCGGTGGGGCGACCGTGGTGTTCGTTGCGATCAACGATCAGTTGGCGGCCGTGATGGCGATCACCGATCCGATCAAAGAAACTACGCCCTCTGCTTTACAGACACTGCACGAGCTTGGTTTGAAAGTCATTATGTTGACTGGCGATGCCGAACCGACTGCCAAAGCGGTCGCCGAGCAGCTGGGTATCGACGAGTATCATGCGGGCGTATCGCCCCAAGATAAACACGAATTCGTCAGGCGACTTAAAGCGGATGGCAAAGTCGTCGCGATGGCGGGCGATGGAATCAACGATGCCCCGGCGCTGGCCGAGGCGAACGTTGGGATCGCGATGGGGACGGGAACGGGTGTGGCGATCGAATCGGCCGGCGTCACGTTAGTCGGCGGTGACTTGCGAGGCGTTGCGGCGGCAAACAACTTGAGTCGTAAGACCATGCGCAACATTCGACAGAACTTGTTCTTTGCCTTCATTTACAACGCGTTGGGGATTCCCGTCGCCGCCGGATTACTTTATCCATTTTTTGGTGTGCTGCTGAGTCCGATGATCGCCGCGGCAGCGATGAGCTTTAGCAGCGTTTCGGTGATTGCCAACGCGCTGCGGTTAAGAGCGGTGCAGCTTACGTAACATGTTCCCAACTGAGTAAAAGCGATTGGACTGCGCAGTTGCGGCGCTGCTGCTAAGGGCTCACTTGACCACTGGAACGTTAACGCCCTGCGATTTCAACACGGCAAGATACTTTTGCGGCTCTGCGGCGATCTTTTTTGCGCAGCCCGGGCAACAGATGTAAATCGCCTTGCCGTCAGCGTTGACTTTGTAGGGACCGCCCATGGAACTAAGTGGTTTGTCAATCACCGGACAGTTCTGCTGGGCTGAAATGAATAACGCGTCTTCGCCACTGACTTTGAAAACGCCCGCGTGAACCTGTTCGGTTCCGAGCGCCACGCTAAGTCCCGCAGCAACTGGCAACACGCAGACCTCTCGGTAAGAAATCGTGCTGCTGGCGACTCCGAGCAACTGACATTCAACCGCAACCTGTCGCCCGGCGACTCGCGAAAGGTCCACATCGGCTATCAGCGAGTTGTCCTCGCCAGGAAACAGATCATAACGATAGCGTTTGACACTGACCGGCATTGTCAAACTGGCAACTCCGCGGGCCTTGTCAATCGCCAACGGCTGACCGCTGGCGGTGAACAGGTAGACTTGCAGTCCTGCCGAAGAGATGACTGTTTCGGTTTGCAGGTCGCCGACCTGGTTCAGCAACCCATTGTGAGGTCCCAATCGCAATGGATCTTTGAAAACACCGTGCGTCGAAAGATTGGAACGTTGATGTTCTTGATCGTCAGGCGATTGCTGGGCAAACGCCATCGATACCATGCCTGCAAGCATTACGATCGCAGAGAAGTAACTCGGTTTCATGGTTGCTCTCCTAGAACAGAAAAACGTTGGCACAGTCCGTCGGGCAGATGAATCGTCGAAAGTGAATGGTAATTACGCCGCGCTGGCCAGGTCTTCCGGCGGCGTTTCTTCAACCCCCGCCCAGTGGCGATCTTCCAGGCCCAGGTTCATCTTGAATTCTTTAAAACCGCAGTAGACCACCGGCACCACGAACAGCGTGACCACTTCCACGGTCATTCCGCCAAACACCGGCAACGCCATGGCACGGGCAACATCCGCTCCGCGCCCGGTCGCGATCAGAACCGGCACCAAGGCGACCAATGTGGTCGCGGTCGTCATCAAACAGGGACGAATCCGGCGCACGCCGGCATCGATGGTGGCGGCGCGAATGTCAGCGACCGTTCGCAACTTGCGACGCCTGAAGACTTGGTCCAGATAGGTGGCAATCACAACGCCATCGTCGACAGCGATTCCGAACAGAGCAATGAAGCCGACCCAGATCGCCGTATTCATTTCGGCGCCGTAGATCGCCAGCAAAATCATGCCGCCACCGAACGCAACGGGAATGCCAGCGAAAATCGCCAGCGTGATTGGCACATGACGGAATTGCAGATAGATGATCAACAGGTTGATGACGATCACCAAAGGCACCAGCCACATCAGCCGCTGGTTGGCTTCGATCTGGTTGCGGAAACTGCCCACCGCTTCCAGCGTGTAGCCAGGCGGAAGAGCCAGGTGGTTGGGATCACTTTCGGGCAGCGTTTGGGCCGCGCGCAAACCCTGCTCGATCGCGGCGACCGTTTCCAGATCGCCGGTGGCTCCGTTGCTGGCGAACGATACGTGCGCTACCAACCTCGAGTTCTCGCTATTGATCGCGCCCGGACCCCAAGTCGTCTCCAGCTTGGCCAGTTCACCAAGCGGAACGACGGCTCCGCTGTGGGTGACAATCGGCAAACGATCAAGCTGTTCAATCCGTTCTCTCAAGTCGCGCCGATACCGTAGTCGAACTGGATATCGCTCTCGGCCTTCGACAGTCTTGATCAGGTTCATGCCGCCCAGCGCAGTCTCAATCACTTGGTTAACCATTTGTGCTGTCATGCCGTAACGCGAAGCGACTTCGCGGTCGACCGTAAATTCGATGTACGGCTTGCCAAGTACGATGTCAGGATTGACCGTGCCTGCATTTACGTAGGGTGATCGCTTGAGCTGCTCGGAAACGTTCATCGCCGCTGCCGCGAGCTTCTTCAGATCATCGCCATAGATGCGGATTGCCATCGGCGCTTTGATCCCGCTCTGCAACATCACCACGCGACCTTCGATCGGTTGCAGCGGCGAGGCGGGTGTCACGCCGGGAAGTGTCGCGACGCGATTGATTTGATCCCATACATCACGAGCCGTAATGCCCTGACGCCATTGGTCGCGCGGCCTGAGCATCACGTAGGTTTCGATCATCGCCGCCGGCGCGGGGTCGAGTGCCGATTCGATACGACCAATCTTGCCCAACACATCTTGGACCTCGGGGATTTGGCCGATCAGGGTGTCCTGGGTTTGCAAAATCTGCATCGCCTGGCTAAAGCTTGCCGCCGGATAGAGCGTCGGCATGTAGAACCAGCTACCTTCATCTAGCGCGATCCAGTCATCCGATTGCAAGCCGGTGAAGGTGTGTTTCAACTTCACATAACCAGGCAATTCATTCAGCTGCAAACCGAGTTTTTCCGTGGCTTTCTCCAGCGGCGCAACCACGGTCGGCAAACCGATCCAGCCGCCGAGTCCGAGCACAACGATGGAGCTCGGCAGAACCATGAAAGCTGCTTTGTGCCGCAGGAAAAATCCCAGCATCGGTCGGTAGATCCAAACGATGCCGCGGCTGACCAGATTCTGTTCCATAGGACGAACACGCTCGCGAAGCAACATCCATCCGAAAGCGAAGCCGGCCAACGCTGCCATGATCGTTACCAACCACAGCGGAGCCGCTGTCTGCGCAGCGACTCGATGCCCCCACAGGAACAAAGCAGTCATGCCGCAGATCACCGCCGCGGCAATCGATGTCGCCAGCGCCGTTAGCCGGCCGTAGTTGGCACTGCGCAGCATTAGCCGACACAGCGCCGGCACGATCGTAACCGCCACGATCAAAGCAGCCGCGATCGCGAACGTCTTGGTCATCGCCAGGGGCGCGAATAGTTTGTAGTCTCGGCCCGTCAAGAAGAACACCGGCAGGAAGCTGACGATGGTTGTCGTGACCGCTGTCACCACCGCCGGCGCAACTTCCGTGGCCGCGTCCAAAATCACGTCCGCCCGCTGTTTCGGTTGCCCGTTTCCAACTCCCTGATCCGCGCTGCTGGTTTCACTTTCCCACTGAGCCAGATGTTGATAGATGTTCTCGCTAACAATGATCGCCATATCGACCATCGTTCCGATCGCGATCGCGATCCCCGCCAATGACATGATGTTCGCACCGACGCCAAATACGTTCATCGCAATGAATGACAGCAACACCGCAATCGGAAGCGTGACGGCGACAATCAAACTGCTGCGAACGTGCAGCAAGAACAACAGAATGACAACCGCTGTGATCAAGATTTCTTGACGCAAGGCGGTGGACAGCGTGGCTACCGTTTCATCAATCAGTCCGGTTCGATCATAGATGCCTTTGATGGTGACTCCGTCCAAGGCTGGTTCAATTTGAGCGATCTTCTGCTTCACGCGTTGGATCACGGCGCGCGGGTTTTCGCCATGCCGCATGATCACGACCCCGCCAACCGCTTCGGCGCCGTTGTAATCGAGCGCACCGCGACGAAAGTCCGGGCCAAGCTGCACGACGGCGATGTCTTTAACGCGAACCGGTACGCCTTCGCGCTGCAGAATGACGGTTTGTTCAAGGTCACGAACGACCGCAGAGAAGGGGTCAAGCGACATTCGCTCCAGCGGCCCCTCGGTAGCCCCGCTCAAATGACCCCTGACCCCTGTTCTGCCCGCTTCGCTGCCCAGAAATCCCTTGCTGCGAACGATAAACTCCATCCCTCCGGATTCGATCGTCTTGGCGCCCACATCCAGATTGCTGCCCCGAATCGCCGCGACCACTTGATCCAAAGGAATGCCTTGGTAGCGAAGCTTGTCCGGATCCACTTCAATTTGATACTGGCGAACGTAACCACCGATCGAGGCCACTTCGCTAACGCCTTCGACCGACTCCAGGTCGTACTTGATCACAAAATCTTGCAGACTGCGCAGGTCCGCCAAGCTGATTCCTTGTGCGGGCGGCACCAACACGTAGTGGTAGACTTGGCCAAGTCCGGTTGCGTCAGGACCAAGCTGCGGTGTGACGCCCTCGGGCAGCTGAGATGCTACGGTACCGAGCTGCTCCGACACGCGGCTGCGCGCCCAATAAAAGTCCACATCGTCGGCAAACGTCACCTGCACGAAACTGTAGCCAAACAGACTCTTGCCGCGCACCGATGTCGCATGCGGAACCGCCGACAGCGAAACACTGAGCGGATAAGTGATCTGGTCTTCGATATCCTTTGGCGATCGACCGGGCCAGGGCGTCAACACGATGACCTGGTTCTCGCCGATGTTCGGAATCGCGTCGATCGGCACACGTTGGTAGCTGTACCAACCAAAGACAATCACGCCCGCGGTCAGCAGCAGCACCAGATAAGGCTCTTTCACGCAGAAGCGAATGAGCAGGTTAAGCATCTGCTGGCTCCTGGTGAGAAAGAGGGGAGAGGGGGAGTTGGGAGAGGGAAGTGAGGAGTGAGGAGTGAGGAGAGGGAAGTGAGGAGTGAGGAGAGGGAAGTGAGGAGTGAGGAGTGAGGAGAGGGGGAAGAGAGTGAGGAGAAGTAGTAGAATTTTGGCTTGACTGTTTGCTTCCTCTTTCGCCTGTCCAGAAGTATGAGCGTTATCAAGAGCCATCGGGACTTGTTGGTCTATCAAAAGTCGTTTGCGGCAGCGTGCGCGGTTTTTCAAGTCTCGAAGCGTTTTCCACCTGAGGAGATGTATTCGCTGACGGACCAGGTACGACGCGCTTCCCGAAGTGTTTCCGCGAATCTGGCAGAAGCCTGGAGGAAGCGGCGATACGAAAAGCATTTCCTGAGCACCATGAATATCGCCGAGGCGGAGGCCGCTGAGACCCAAACATGGATCGACTTTGCCGTCTCGCACCAGTACATCACAACCAGCGAAGGTGCTGAACTGAATGAACGATACGAGGAGGTTCTCCGCATGCTGGTCGCAATGATCAACCATCCGGAAAAGTGGGTACTTTAGACCAGTAGGGAGTGATTCATTCATCGCAAGTCCTTCCCATCGAAAACTGCACCAAACACCTCACGCCGCACTAACCGCTCCTCACTCTTCACTGGTGTTTCCCCACTCCGCACTGACCTCTCCCCACTCTCCCACTCTCCTCACTCCTCACTCCTCACTCCCCACTCCCCACTCCTCACTCCCCACTCCTCACTCCTCACTCCCCACTCCCCACTCCCCACTCCCCACTCCCCACTCCTCACTCCCCACTCCCCACTCCTCACTCCTCACTCCCCACTGACCTCTCCCCACTCCCGACTCCCATCTCCCCCACCAGTTCCCCACAGAACGGCATTTCACTCCCCAAATACGGATTGGCTGGCACACCTTCGGCCTGCATCCAATCACCACCACCGCCGGGAACCTTCGAACAATACATGTGCACATAGTTGTCGAGCTTCTGTTCGCCGCGGACCAGCATTGCCGCACGAAGCAGTGAGTGACTGAGAGGACGAAATGATTTGCGAACCTCTTGCACGGATCCGGTCATGCTGCCGAGCGATTGTTGCGCTCGTTGCAGGTAACGTTTAGCGTCATTCGGAATATCGGGTTCGCCGGACAACTGATCCAGGGCGTCCAGTAGCTTGTCGACTACGATCGTCGGAGGTGTCTGGTCGTCGGCAAGCGATTGTTGAATCGCGAAGTAAGCTTCCAGCGCTTGATCGAATCGTTGTGCGCTTTCACCCGCCAGCATCAGCGGCTGATTGCTTGGGATTTCCAGCGGCCCCGGTCGGTAGATAGGCGCTTTGCTGGGGTCCATCAAAGATGGATTGCCGGCTAATTGCATTTGCGAATCGATCAAAAAGTTGCCATTGGTGGCAACCGTTTCGCCACTCGAGATGCCTTCCAGAATCACTGCTCGGTCGTCATTCATCGGTCCGACGCTGACACGGCGGATTTCAAAACGTCCCGGATCGGACTCGACGTACACGACACTGCTCTCACCGGTCATCAATACGGCATTCCGCGGAATGGTGACCACTTGTTGCTCCGGCAGCGGCTCGCTCGCATAGCCGAGTTGGGAAGTCGGAATCAAATTCATATCGCAAATCGGACACACACCCGGCTCTGCGCGGATCACCTGGGGGTGCATCGGACTGATGTATTTGCCAGCCAGCGCCGGGTCATAGACGCGATTCTCGCGGATCGCCGGGACGTAAACGCGCGCAGTGGCATAATCCCCGGGTCTCAGTTTGCCGTCCGGATTAAGCATTTCCACGCGAACCTGAACCGTTCGCGTGCTGGAACTCACGGTCGGGTCAATGAACGCAACACGGCCGGTGAACACCTCGCCTGGAACCGACTGCACCTCGGCTTCGACTTGCTGACCGAAGCGAATCCGCGCGGCGTCCTCGGGATACAGATCCAGCATCAACCAGACCGTTGACAGATCGGCAATGCGGTAAATCTCGTCGCCCGTCTTCAGATAGTCACCTTCAACAGCGAACTTACCGATCACCGTACCTTTGATTGGCGAGCGCATACGAACGCGGCTTTCGGCTCGGCCTCGAGTACGCAGGTCAACGACTTGATCTTCGGTAAAACCGAGTTCGATCAGGTTCTGCTCGGCAAGCTCGGCAAGATTCGAATCGCCGCCCAAGCGTTTGAGACCGCTGCCCCTGAGCGCCGTCAGATACTCGACCTGTGCTGAGTACAGATCGGGGCTGTAGATCAAAGCCAGATCGTCGTCCCGCTCCACCGGCACACCGACGTAGTTGGCGTACAGCTTTTCAATGCGACCGCCGACGTAAGCCGAGATCGTGGCGAGTTTGCTTTCGTCGTAATCAATCGCGCCGATCGTGCGAATCGTCTGCGACACCGCACCCAATTCGGCTTTCGCCGTTTGAATTCCGATCAAGCGACGAGCCGCTGGTTCAATGGTGACCGACAAACCATCACCGCCGCCGCCACTCGCTGTTGGCACCAATTCCATCGCGCAGACCGGACATCGCCCCGGCTCGCTGGAAGGTGGCGTACACTTCATTGGGCAAATGAAACGATCGGCCGAACCACCACCCCCCGCGGCCGTTTGTGCTCCCGCTTTACCGGCGGCGGGCACCAACTTCATCGCACAGATCGGGCATTTGCCGGGACCGTTTTGACGTATCTGCGGATGCATCGGGCAGGTGTAGACGGTCGCACCATCGTGATCATGGTCCTCACCCGCATCGGCAAGACTGTAGTCTTCGTTCCGAATCCAGCCGGTCCGCTGCGCGACCCCGAGCAATGCCATGCACCCGATGAAAACCGCTATCGGAACTGCAGCGCGCAGCAGCGATTTGCCGAGCCATTGTGCTGCGGCAAATCTGGTTCGTCGCGGATTCCGCGGCAATGCCGATGGCGCTTCACTCGCCGGTGCCGAGTCGACTTTCGCCTCGTCGCTGCCCAATTCAACTTTCGGATCGTTGCTGTGCTGGTCGTTCATTGGCCTACTGGCTCTTGCTGGAGCATTCCTACTTAAGACTGCTCACCGGGATCGCCTGCTGCTTGTTCGTTGTGATCGTCGTCGCCAGCGGAGCCTTCGAGAGCCGGCTTGCTGACTTTGCTGAACCTCTCCGCCTTGTCCGCGTCGGAAAGGGCTTCCCATTTTTCCGGACAACCAGCGCAGCAGAAGCCGATCGTTTCTTGTTGATACTCAGCGGCCAGTTCTGGATTGGGCGTTCCACCCATGATCGGACATTTGGCATTGGCAAAATTGACGGCGGTCGAATCGATGATCGTTTCGGGGGCGTCGGATTGCGTTGTCGAATCGGTTGCCCGATTGCAGCCACCGAGCATCAACAGGCCGAAAATAGCAGTGGTTGTGAGCGCGAAAATGGGGCGCATTTAAATATCCTTTCTTGACTGCAGTGCACTTGATTGCACTGCGAATTGATTGATGTTCTAAAGGCGACAAGGGAAACGATTCCATGCCGCGATCCACTCCCCAGGCACGAACCGGTAGGGTCAGCAAGGGCAAAGAGCAAAAGAAAACCGCGCGGCAATTACGGACCTGAACCGTTCAGCAGGCGCGGAGCGGGTTGGTTAGATTCGCCAGACGCAAAAGAAAAGCTGGCAAAATTTGGCAGACCGACCGTGATAGTCTCGATCGATCGGTGGGCCGTCGGAGAGTCGCAGTTGATCGGCTCCGCGCGGCAGGATTGCCAACAAACCGCATTCACCGAGGTCCACACGGGTAATCACTCGCACCCGCTGATTCGAACGATCCATGGGCGGAGCGTTCAAGCGGCAATGGCAGCGGCCTTGAATGTTGCTCGGCCGGGAATTGAACGCCGACGCCTCGGCCGGCGCTGACTGCCGCCGATCAATCTCGGCAACAGCAACTTGATCGTCCGCACCACAACAACAGCAGCTTTCGCCCCCGTTTTCGATCTGGCAGCAGCCGCAACCTTGGCAGACCGTCTTGTTGCCGCTCTGCGCTTCAACACAATCGGCTGCAAACGCCACCCCAACCATCGGCTGAGTTACACAAGCAACGATCAGCGAAAGAATAACGGCGATACGGATTGGTTGGAACTTCTTCATCAACTTGCCCGATACTGACTGCCTACAAAGGCACCTGTCTAGTATCGTTGCGGAGTGAATGAAGTTCAAGGCCGATCGTCGCTGTGGCCGTCCGTCGGAAGGCGGTTTTGAAGGTTTGCCGGAGACAATCATGGCACGGATGGCCGAGAAAGAGCTGAATCAACGAATAAAACGAATTGATTACGGATCGGTCGTATTATTACTGGGCTCGCTCCTGTGCTGTGCATCCGGCTGCGCGATCCCATCCAAACGGGCAAACAGCCAACCTGTCGTCGCCGGTCAATCCGGCGGTCCGCCGCCTCAGACACCGCCCGCCGAATCGTTACAAACGGCACCACGCGTCCGGCCAGCGAGTTATTCGTCGCAAGCCGACGACTCCGCCCAAGCTGATGAGGGGCCAATCCCCGCGGCACCAACGGCGCGGCCGGCGGATCAAGCGAGCGATTTGGAATCGTTGATTGCCATCGCGCTGGCGTCGCATCCGAGCATCGCGGCGGCAAGGCAAAAAGTCGCCGCGCTCCGCAGCCGAATCCCGCAAGCGACCGCGCTGGCTGATCCAATGCTGGGCAACACCTTCTGGCCCATCCAGGACCAAGCCTTGCAAACCGCCGGCGGTCGAATGGCTCATCAATTCGCGCTCAGCCAACAAGTTCCCTGGCCCGCCAAGCTCCACGCGCGCGGAGCAGTCGCAGCACGGGAAGTCCAAGTCGCTGTAGCGGAAGTCGCAAGAGCGGAACGTGAGATCGTCGAAGCCGTGCGGTTGGCCTATTACGAACTGTGGCTCTCAGCTGAATTGCTGCGGATTGTCGAAGACAACCAAAACCTGGTCTCTGACCTGATCACCGTTTCCGAAGCCCGATACAGGGCTGGCGGCAGTCAGCAAGACGTTCTGAGAGCTGAACTCGAAGCCGACAAGTTAGCCGATCAGATGATCACGCTGCGCCGCCAGCAGGAACAGGCACGCGCGGAGCTCGGTACGCTGGTTCGTCAGCCGATCGAACTGATGAGCGTCGCTGTTGATCAACTGAACCTGGGCGAAGTGACGCCGCAACTGGAGATGCTGGTTGCCCGCGCTGAACAATGCAATCCAACGTTGCAAGGATTGGCCGCCGAAATCGCTCGCGATCGCGCCAAGGAATCGCTGGCCTGCTTGCAACGGTATCCGGATTTCCAACTCGGCCTGGGCTATTGGATTGTCAGCGATAACCGCAACGTGATCAGCCCCGTCGCCAACGGACACGACAACATCAACTTCAGTTTCGGCGTCACGCTGCCGATTTGGCGGGACAAGATCAATGCCGAAATCCGTGAAGCTGCCCATCAAAGAAGCAGTACGATCAACCGCCGCGAGGCCGAGCGTGATCGGTTGCGCGGCCAATTGCGCCGACAAGTCGCCGCCGCCTATGCCGCGGTCGACCAGCTGCAACTGTTTCGCGAGCGCCTGATCCCAAGAACGCGACAGACACTGGAAATCGCGACTGCCGATTATCAAGGCAAACGAGCCGATTTCTTTAGCCTGATCGATATCTATCGCGAGCTGTTAACCTATCAAGTCCAGGTCGCACGCACGCAAGCCACATTGGCAAGCACCATGGCGCAGATTGAGCGAACGGTCGGCTGTGAAACGATCGCAGCCGCCCAGTTTTCCGATCAAACCATCAAATCAAAGCCCTCAACATAACAAACGCCGCACCCGACCCATTGATCACCGATCAGCCAGCGGGCCAGCGACAGTAAGCCGGCTGGCGAACAAGTCATCGGTACCTGTCGGCAGCCGTCGATGTGCGACAATGGTGAATCAAGTCCGCAACCCTAGCGGTTCGCTTGCGGCACCGAGGTGGATCACTCTGCCGGCTTTTCGTTCGCCTCGTCCTCGTCAGTTTTGGGCGGCGCATTCTTGTCGCTGCCGAGCAATTGCTCACGCAGCTCTTGCAGTTGCTGTTGCAGCTCGATCATCTGCTTTCTCAGTGGCTGCGGTTCCATTGGCAGGAATGATTCGGGCAGTGGCAAATCCAAGTCGGGCAAGGGAACACGGCGGCTGAAGAACGGCGGTGCTTGAGCGATCGCGCCGAGCCTGACTTCTCGCTTGGTCTTGTTTTCATCGTCAAGCGTGAATGTCGCAGTCTCGTCGGCACTCATTTTCTCGATCGTACCAACCAACTCCTCCGCCGATCCAACCGCGGTGTCGTTGATTGCGACAATCACGTCACCGGCGGACAGGCCTGCCTTGTCGGCTGGGCTGCCGGGGATGACGTTGGCGATCTTAGCGCCGCCGCTGCCGTCGGCCTCCAGAGTCACGCCCAGCCAAGCTCGATCTGCGCGCCGAAACGCATCGCTCGAAGCTGCCAACACGACACGCTTTTCCGTTTCCTCGCCATCGCGCCAAAGGTTGATTTTCAGTTCACTGCCGGGTTGCTGGCGACGCACTGCATCGACCAGATCAATTGGCTTCTGAATCGGCTTGCCGTCGACCGCCAGCAGAAAATCGCCGGGGCGAATGTCGACTCGATCGGCGGGTCCACCGGACGATACCATGCTGACCAACACGCCAACGCCTGGACTATCGGTCACTTCGATCCCCAGCTGGGCATGTGAAGGTCCGTCGGCGGACCCGGCATCCCCCGCTGGCGTCGCGTCCTGTGCTGACAGGGGAATGGTCCCGATAAAAGTAAGGATGCCTACGACGCCCAGGGTGCGTGCGAAAGTGCGCGCGTGATCGAACAGGGTGCACATTGTTTACTCCTTATACTAAGAGGCGATGAACGAGGTCTCCCGTCTGGAATACGCTCAAACTCACTGAAAGGTTTCTCGCTGGAAGCCACCCACCGGCAGCGGTCAAACCTTGTCCCCAGTTATCAATGCCCGCAAAGATCGTGGCAGAACTGCCTGAATATCCGCCCACTGGTCACTGCTGACATAGCGACTGATGACATTCAAGGTCGCGCGAGTCAGCTGCTGGGGGTCAACACCTTGCCCGTCCGGGAAAGCTGTTTGAACCCGAGACAAGAACGTGTCCAGACTGCAATCTTTCACCGGCATCCGCTCTGGCTGCCAGCCTTCAAAAAACATGCCGCGAATCAGCATCGGCAGCTGAGCTGATAAGTCCGCTGTCTGGTGCAGCGTCAAATGGTCTCGCAGTACGTGCAATACCGCTCGCAGAGCGTGATACGTTTTCTGCGCGTCATCCCACTGCAACTCAACCATCAGTTCGCCGATCCACTGCCTGGTTTTCCGAACCGTCGAGTCAACAGCGGGGATCTCACCGACTCGCCGCCGTCGAAAATCTAAACGCTTTGTCTCGCGCTGGCGCGACAAACGAGCCCTAAGTGAATCGATACTGGCCGAATCCACAGGAGTGGGAATGCAAAAATCTTCAACGCCATGAACGTTCTTGATAAAGGTCGTGGCTGCCATGTTCGGTTTCCTGTGTTCAAAAACGTGCCCCAAGAAAACCGATGAACGTGCAATTCTTGGACCGCTTGGGCAGATTTTCAGCAAATTATCCGCGGATTCGATCGCATCCATTCTCGCGGCCGATCGTTGGCTGCTTTGTGCGTTTGAGCATCTTGTAGCCGCGAGGTCGGAAAAAGGGGTCCGACGAGATTCTGCGTGGGTTCGACGCTGAAAATCTTCTGAAATGACTCCTCCATCCCGATAGGGATCTAAGCAACTAGCCCCGGATCGCCCAGCGCATCGGGGGTATGCGGAAGCATGTTTTCTAATGCCCCGCGAGGGACTCGCGGGACTACACCTTGGGCGAGCGGCAAAAAAAGGAATTTCAGTTCCAAAGTGGCTCTGTCCAGCTAAGGATGCTCGTTGATGAACTCGATCGCCATGCTGATCACAACCGGGTCGGACATCAAGAAACTATGCACCACCGGCACGGTCTTCAACCATTGGCGGCCTGCCAGATCGGCCTCTTTGACCGAGACAACAAAGTCGCTGGAACCATCGACCAACGGGTTCTGGATCAACGTATTGGAGACATCGCCGGCGATGATCGCGAAAGGAAAGGGAGGCGTTGCCAGCTTTTCGACAAACGATTCCCACTCCGGCCCCAACTCCATACCACCTTTGCCGGTCACTAAGCCATACAGTCCGGTGGGCGCCAGCCGTTGGGAGATCGTGGAACCGTGATTGGGTGGTCCCAACATGACCATCGACTTGCAGCGGGGCAAAAGTTGGGTTGGATCGCCATCGCGCTGCAAGTCGCTGACCAAATGGCGGACCACGATATTCCCCATGCTGTGACCAATGAAACTGAACTTCGTATCAGACGGATAGTCGTCCAGCACCTCGCGCAGCGCCGCGGCGTGATCCCCGATCGAGCTACGTGTGCTGGCATACGAAAATCGGAAGGTATCGGGGTATCCGGATTCCTTCAGCTTTGCCTCCAGAGGCTTCATGGAACCGCGTGTTCGCATCAAACCATGCAACATCACAACCGCATGCCGGGGGTTGCCGTCCGATTCTAATTTCGGCTGTCGTTGGTCCAGGACCTTGACGCATTGTTCACGCGTGCCCCAGGCGCGTCGCACATCGTCGGCGTCCAACAGCCGCCAATGGTGCGTCAATGCATGTTGTTGCAAGCGATATCCGCCGCGATAAATATAGTCGGTCCATAGCTGAGTCCGGCCGATGGTTTTCAGCGGCAGATTCCAATTCGGCTCGACTGCGGGATCATCCTGTGGTTGGTCGTCGGACACGGCAGATTCCTCGTCGGTTGCTTGTACCACTTGCTGGCTCTCATCGGCGTCCAGAATCGCGGAGGTCGACAGACCCTGGATCAGGCAGATTCCCAGTAGCAAGGTCGCTAGCTGACGGGCAAACATGGATTATTTTTCAAGTGCGGGAGTCGGTCGATTCCTTTCCAGAGCCTGTGCCGGGCGGCGCGCTGCGCAGGAATCGAAAAATAAAACGGCACAGAGGCCCCAGCAAGCGAAGTCGCCATCAACATTTCCAATGCGCTAGCCTCCGCCGACCAATGCCAAAAACTCGCTCTCGTCAACAATCTGAATCGGAGAGCCCGCCTGTTGCAACCGCGCCGCCACTTCACGATCCGGCTGCGACTTTGTGTCGCCCAGCACCAGCAGGTCGATCGACTCATCGATCGATTCACAGCAGGTGCCACCGAGCCGGGACGCTAACAGCTCCGCTTGTTGCCGGCTCAACATCCGAAACCGTCCGCAAACGACCACGGTCTTGCCCGCCAGTGGGCGAATGAATTCGGCTCGCACCATCGCTCGTTGTAAATCAAACGGAGTCTCCGCTTCCGGCGACGACTCGGCCACCATGCCGGTGGCTGCCAACGGCTTGCTCGGTCGCCGGTTTCGCCCTGACCTTGTCGAGGGCAGGCGATGCCCCCACTCTCCCGCAGCGCCACGGCCGAGTCGCAATCGCTGTTCCAGATCCTCCAGCGAATCGGCCGCGCGATCGATTCCCGCGGCCAACAATATTTTTGCACAAGCAATCGAATCTTCCAACGCGTCATGGTGCCGAAAGCGGATCCCCAACCACTCCGCAAGCGGCTTCAAGCCATAACGACGCCGATGGGGCCAGGTGCGGCGAGCGATGGCTCGGGTACAGGCGAATCGAAGCTCGGGAATGGTCTGCCGATGGGCTCGCAAACAGGCCAGCAGCACGCCGATATCGAACGACGCATTATGAGCAACCAGGCAATCCGCGCCGAATCGGGCGCTGATCTCCGGCCACAACTGGCCGAACCGAGGTGAGTCGCGGACCGAATCCGGCGTGATGCCATGAATTCGGATATTGAACTCACTGAAGTAGAACGGTTCGGGCCGAATCAACCACGACATTTGATCGACGATCCGACCGCCGCGCACGGTGACCGCTGCTAACTGGCAGGCGCTGTCAGGTCGCCGACTAGCAGTTTCAAAATCGATCGCGGTGAAGTCAGCGGCAAAATCCATTGCACTCCTCGGGGACGAGATCACTGACACGGTACCAGGGACCGACCGACGCTTCACAGAGGTCTCTGTAACCGACCCCAGGTCTCTGTCTTAGGTTTACCCACATCTTTATCCCGAAGGGATCTAAGCAATTAGCCCCGGATCGCGCAGCGCATCCGGGGTCTGCCATGTTTTCTAATATCCCGCCCGCCCGCGACCCGGCACAGCCGGGTCGCGGGCGGGCGGACAGGAATTCTTGTTCAAACGTTGATCCGGCAGTTTCGCTGCGCACACTGCCGGCTAATGGCTTCAACCTCTTCGAGGTATCCGAAAATGAACAAAAAATCATCGACGACCCATAGTTCGCTACAACTCTAGAAACTTGCAACCTCGATGGACCTTTTCTGAGCGACTATATCAACCATGAAAATCCGCTATTGGCTGAAAACCGCTTCGCGGTAGATATTTTGACGGCTTCGATTGTGAAACTCATCTCGAATTGTGCGTAAACCTAAGGTCTCTGTAACCGACCCCGCGGCGGAAAGTTGACTCTGCGAGCCGGCCTGCGTGACCGACCGTCCGACAATCATCGCCCCTGAAGTCGCCAACTCAGGTGCTGAAAGCGAACATTCTGATGGCAGGGCGAAACGCCTGACTGGGCCAACCGAATCTGACTTTGCTGAATGGGTGCTGCTTGAAAACGCGGTCCACCGCCAGCTCCCAGGGGACCCATCTTTCCGCTTTCGATGCCATCCGTTCCCGCTGCTGGAGACCATTTGGGACGGATGTCGCCGCGGGGGGTGGCGGGAGTGGAGCCGGCAATTCGTCGAAGCCCTGCAAGTTCGTTAAGCCCACGTCGGCCGACGAGATGCCGCCGCTGGAGTTGATGTCATAAAACGGATCGTAGCTGAACCCCAGACCGTTCGCGGGGCCACCGAATTCCGTAAAGCCGCGAAAGTTCGTCAGACCCACGTCGGCGCTCGACACATTTCCGCTGCCATTAGCGTCGCCCGGCAGCACATTGATTTCCTGACTGAAGTCGCCAACCATGGCGTTGCCGGCCAGGTCGGTCACGCCGTCGGCAGCCACGGTCAACCGCAACCGATCGATCCCGGTCGTGGCTGGTCCAAAATCGGTTTCCGGCAAACCGAACGGACTGGTCATCGTCACCGTCGTCAAATCGCCTGAGTGCGAGATGGTGAAGAGCCCCGCGTAGTTGGCAACATTGACCCCCAGCAGGCTCAGGCCGGTCGGCGCACTGACCTGCTCGCTGTAGCGAATGTAAAAGGTGTTGACGTGGTACCAGGGAATCGTCCGGGTCACTCCCAGCACCGAGAATCCGAGGCCATTGTCCGGACCCGATGGTCCGCTGTCATCGACGGCGTCGATGAACGTGGACGCCCAACTGCCGAATCCCCCGCCCACACCGGCGACGATCAGATCGGTCACCGTCGGCGGCGTGATGTCGGCGGTGACGCTGGCGGTACCTGGTGTGGCGGCGGCCGCGGTGAAATCGTCTCCCCCACTGCCGCCAGGAACTTCAGCGCCGCTGGGAATTCGCTGCAGCGATTCGGTATCCTGCGCACCATGGGAGTTTTCGTCAAACTGCACCAGTTCGCCGAGCGCTGCCAGCAAGCCGACATCATCGGCATCGCTCGTGTCATACACGATCGCGTCACGAAGATTCGCGGTTGAAGCGGCAGTCGCCGTGGCGACGCCGGTGTCGATGGCACTCGCGTCGCCGGTATACAGGCCGACCGCGTCGGCTCCGTTGCGGAGACCATCGGTCGTGAATGCGACCAGGTCGACATTCGGCACAGCGGAGCTGCCGATCACGAAGTAGCCGTCCCCCGGAATGCTTTGTCCATCCAGGTCGATCGCGTCATAAGCAGCGTCTCCGTCGCCGCTGAACAGGACCAGTACAAGACCGTCCAACGGAGTTCCGGCAGGTCCAAAGAGTTCGATGAACTCCTGGTCGTCTACTGCAACATCGCTTGAATCAACCTCGTTGATCAATACGGTTGCGGCTGTGGCGTTGATTCCTTTTCCCGTGATGGCGAAATCGTATTGGCCTTCGTCCGCATCATCGCTACGGATGTGGACGATGGCATTTCGAGTTCCGGTCGCGCTGGGGTCAAAGTCAACCGTGAAGGCGAAGCTGCCCTGCGGCGCAATCGCGAGTGGACCGGTAAACGGCTGATTCAACACGAAATCATCAGCCGCCGCCCCGCTGATGCTGATCGCTGAAATCGTCAGATCAACCGTACCCTGGTTCACGATCAAGTAGGTTTCACGAGAGCTGCCGGCGACAACATCCGATTGACCGAAATCAGTATGGTCGTTGTTGGGATTGTCACCGGCAATCAAGTCGCCATCGGCGATCGAGTTGCCTGAACCTTGAATGTCGATCTCCGGCGCAATCACCGTATGGTTGGCGGTGATCTGCAGACGGTACATCTGGACGTTGCTCTGGGCGCCGCTGATTCGCACGTAGTACTCGCCTGCCTCAGACAAGCCGAAGCCATCGATCGTCTCACTCTGACCGATGCCATTGGCAGCGGCCGTGGCCAACACAGTGGTGCCATTGCTGTCGACCAACTGCAGCGTCAGATCACTTTGCGCAGACGCATCGAACGACGTTTGGCCTCCACCCTGGGGCGCCTGATTGTAGGTGGGACCGACGGGGGTCAGCAGCAGATCAAGATCCGCCTCGGCGGTGATCGTAAACCTGTAGACATCGATGTCCGATTCGTCATCGATGCTGACAAAGTCGGTCGACGTCGCCGCCACCGTGGTGCTGATCGCATCTGAACCAATGCTGACCGTCGCCCCATCGGCGACGATCCCCAGCACGGTGGCGTTAGCCACGTTGTTGTTCCATGCGGTTTCGTTGAAGTCACCGTAGAGACGTTGCGCGCGCAAGAATGTCGTCAAACTGTGGTCCGTCAAAACCGGTGCTCAGAAAGGGCTCCATCAAGAAACCGGCATTGTTGGATTCCACGTGCTGTAACCCGATCCCATGCCCTTGCTCGTGGGCCAGAGTATTACGCAGCCGCCGTGAATCGTTGCCTAGATTGTTAAAGAAGTTATCGGACGTATCGATCACCATGTCGCCGTGATTCGGGAAAAAGTTGTAGGCCAGCACGCCGGCATTGCCATCGATCTGGTGGCCGCCAAGCCGTACATCGCCGCGTGTGCCCAGCACGCCAGGCGCGGAAGAGGCGTAAGAGGTGAACGCGGCGCCGTCGTCATTGGGTTCATACAGATACGTCAAGCCAGTCAACTCGCTCCAACGATCCACCGTGCTCTCGATCAGGGTGAACCAGGGTTCGTCGGTGTAGTTCGAATCAGCGGTCGCAACGCCATAGATTCCACCCAGAAAGGCAACCAGGTTGCTGGGATCAGACGACTCACCTGAGATTCCGCCGATCGCCGGGATCGACGTGCCGTCCGGGACGATGCTCCAGGTGACCGTCGTCGGGTCGCCTTGCCCGAGTCCGCCGCCGTTGGTCGCGGTGGTCCACCAGCGACTGGAAAGAGTGAACGGCGACGAGCTGCCTGGCTGCTCGCCGGCCTGCTGTGAATCACTGGCGCCGTCGTTCGCATCGACGTAACTCTGGGGTGTGCCGGGCGCGAACAACAGGTGCCGCAGCGCTTCGTCGGTGTCGGCGAGATCGCGACCATCGATCGGGTCTGCACCAAGATCAGCCGCGGCAATCTGGTCAATCGATTCGCCCCAGCCGCCGGCCGGGCTAATCGTCTGCGGCAGTGTCACCGCTAGCAGGTAGCGCGACTCAAGCGTCTCCACGAAAACCCTTCTCCGCCGCCGACGCAAAACGGGCCGGCGCGAAAAATTCTTGTTCGTTAACCGCGAGGCGTTACGGAACACAACGGTCACTCCAACGGTTGCCGTTGGCATCCGAGCAGGCGCTAGGGAGGAAACCGCTGGCACCCCGATCGTCAGTTCGCTGCGACACGAAGGCCGCCACAGAGACGCATCTCAATTGTCAACACCGATTAGCAGAAAAGGAACGATTGATGGCTTGTGAAGCTGAATCTGTGACCGATCGGCCGGTCGATATCTGAGTGCGAAAGCCGCTGAAGATGATACTCGCCGTCGCCAAGGAAACCACACTGAAAAGAGGATCAGCGCAAAAAAACGAGCCGATGCGGGAGGCCGCAGCCATACAAGGGTATAGTTCCCAGCCCCCGGATGGTTGCTCTGCAGCAGTCAATCGGTGCAGGCCACCGACATGCACCAACGGCGTTACGCGAGCACCGACAGTCTTCATACGGAAAACACCACACCCCGCAGATGCACCAAGCTCGAGCCCCAGGGTCACTGGGGTCGTGACATGAGTTCAACGAACGTCGAGCCCCCAGACGCGCCGCCAAACAAGTCTCGTTGTCAGGCTCCTCGGGGTGCGATTGAGGCGGAGCCTCGGGGTGCGATTGAGGCGGAGCCTCGGGGACAGTGTGTTCCCAGGCGGAGCCTCGGGTGCGATTGAGGCGGAGCCTGGGAACAAGATTGAAAGATTGACCAACGGCCTCGCCCGTTTGATTTTGCCTGGCGTCATAGGCGTCGCCATCGGTCCAACCGAACAGAAACCATTCGATACTGGCGATCCCGAGTTGCTTTTTGACCACGCCAGGAACGATCGATGACCTAGGCTCACAATGGCGTTTCACTTTACCGCCGTGCTGTTTCCCACCCGATCACTTTATCTCCACCGATAAAGGCAAACCGAGCGTAAGCTCGGGACGCAAAGTCATGGGTCCGCGCCCGCCGCGGATCGCCAGACTGCCGAAGGGAGCGTACCAGGTGATTGCGTGACGCGTCTAACAATCACGTCACACCTCTTTCATTGCGGGAGACCACCGATGCCGCATGCAATCCGACTTCGGTCCAGTTTGTGTGCGGGGGGACATCAGATCATTGGCCTGGGGAGTCGCGCAGGCTCGTCAGTCGCGACCACGTTCCGGAATCAAGCTGTTGGGAAACGTCGGGCATTTGCTTGCCGGAGGCGTTCGGTGAGCGAACGGCCGTCAACCTGTCGACTCGCCCACCACCATGGTGCCGGCAATCGTCCCAATCAGGGGTCGTTGAATGGGCTCGCGTATTCGCTAACTTGGCCGACGCTAATCGATCCTAATCTTTGGCCAATCGGCCCATGCAACCCGAGACTCGCGAATTTCGCGAGCGTTCAAGTTCCGTTGTCGGCAGACCCGAATTTGTCCTAGAAGAGGTCTGCCAGCTCGGCTGCAGGCGACCCGATCCATTCAGACCGCGCCACGTTGCGGACGCGGATCGTCGCCTGGCGTGCTAAGGCCACCTTTTCGCTCCCACTTTTCCTCTTTTCCAATCCACGTTGCTAGCAAGATCACTCAACATGTTTCATCACCGTCGAACTGAACGTCCACGTCAAACTGCGCACCGTCGTCAACTCTTGAGACGGCTGTTGCCGATCGAAAACCTGGAAACCAGGTCGCTGCTAAGCGGCATCTCGCTTGCCGATTTCAGCTCGACGGCTTATGACTCGATGGGTCACTACCACGAGGACATGCACGGCAACACCTATCACGTGCTGCCGACGCCGATCGAACAGGCCGGGACGCCAACGGGCGATCTGAGTGGACCATCGGCGGCAGCGAATCTTGCCGACACCTTTCTGTTGCACAGTAACCCGGGTGCGTCCCAAACGATCTACCTGGACTTTGACGGCGAGGTGACCACGGGGACGATTTGGAACAGCATTTTCAACGGGGGTGCCGACATTGTCACGCCGGCCTACAACTTTAGCGGTGATGGGTCCTTCACCGATTCCGAATTGGCTCGGGTGCAGGCGATTTGGCGGCGGGTAGCCGAGGACTTCGTCCCCTTTGACGTCGACGTCACGACCGAGGAGCCGTCGTTCGATGCGCTCAGCAAGTCGGGCACGAACGATTCGACGTGGGGCGTCCGTGTGGTGGTGGGCGGAGGAGGATCCTGGTTTGGAAACGGTGGCGGAGTCGCTTATGTCGGTTCGTTCAATTGGAACAGCGACACGCCGGTTTTCGTGTTCGAGGACAGACTGGGCAACGGCAATGAGAAGTACACGGCCGAGGCGATCAGTCACGAAGCGGGACACTCACTGGGATTGAACCACGACGGCCGCACTTCGCCGACAGAGGAGTACTACCAGGGCAGCGGCAGCGGCGCGACCGGTTGGGCGCCGATCATGGGCGTCGGCTATTACAAGGAACTGACGCAGTGGAGTCGCGGCGAGTACAACAACCCCAGCAACACGCAAGACGATCTGGCGGTGATCACCAGTTACAACGGTTTTGGATATCGCACCGACGACCACAGCGATGATCTTTCCAGTGCGACGGCGCTGTCGATCAGCCAGGGGATCGTTAGCGGGTCGGGAATCATCGAACGCAATGACGACATCGACCTGTTTTCGTTTTTCACCGAGGGGGGTGAGGCCAGCCTTGATTTCAATCCATTGGCCCAGGGATCGAACCTGGACATCGCGGCCGCGCTGCTGGACGCCGCGGGAACCTTGATCGTGTCGTCCAACCCGATCGGTACTCTGGCCGCCAGCATCTCGGCCACGCTGGCCGCCGGTCAGTACTTCGTGCAGGTGACCGGTGTCGGGCAAGGGGACCCGGCGGCGGGAGGCTACAGCGATTACGGAAGTCTCGGACAATACTGGATCAGCGGCTCGATCGTTTCCGCCTCCGCCAGCGACGACAATTTCACCGTCGCTGAGGATAGCGGCGTGACGGTATCCTGGACGTGCTGGCCAACGACCTGGCCGACCCGGGCACAACGCTGACAATCACATCAGCCGGCGCGGCTTCGCAGGGGGGATCGCTGAGCGTCGTCAATGGGACGGCGATCATCTATCAGCCCGCCGCAAATTTCTTTGGCACTGAGACGTTCACCTACACCGTCAACGACGGGACGCCCGGCAACGACAGCACGGCCACCGTGACGGTCACCGTCACGCCGGTCAATGATGCCCCCACGGCGGTGGACGACAGCTTCAGCGCAGCGGTCAACAGCAGCGGCAATCTATTCAGCGTGCTCGGCAACGACACGATCCTGCCCGACAGCGGCGAGACCCTGACGATCACAGCGGCAACGGCCGGTTCCCATGGGGGAACCGTCACGGTGGTCGGCGGTCAGCAGATTCTGTACACGCCTGTCCCCGGTTTCAGCGGTCAAGAGACCTTCACCTACACGGTCAACGACGGCACCCCGGGAAGCAATGACACCGCGACCGTGACCGTCACGGTCAGCGAAGCGCAAATTGGAATCACCACCGTGCGTGTACGACTGACCGATACCGACTATCTGCAGCTGAATGAAGTGGTCGTGCTGGAGCAGGGAACCGGGACCAACCTGGCCTTGGCGGGCGTCGCCAGCCAATCGAGTACTTACAGTACCGTTTACCCAGCCGAAAAAGCGATCGACGGACAAACGAGTTCGGGTACTCCTCTTCAATAGCAATTACGCAGCGCGAACTCGGTGCCTGGTGGGAAGTGGACCTAGGAGGTGCTTTCGATGTGGGGAGCATCGCGGTTTACAATCGCTCCAACTATGGAATTCGTCTGGAAGGGGCGGTGGTCGAGGCCTTGGACGCCGCCGGCAGCGTGGTCTGGACCGATACCATTAGCGGTGCCGCCAACGGCAGCGTTCATCAGTACACTGTCGCCCTGACGACAGACTCGGCGGCACCAATAGCCAACCTGGCCGATCCGATCGGCGGTGGTTCGATTACCCAGGGGATTCTTAACGGACAGGATTATATCGATGTAACCTTCAGCGATGCTGGCGGCAGTGGTTTGGACGCGGCGACGATCGATGGCGACGAGTTGACGCTCAGCGGTAGTGGTGTGGGGACCGCAGTCTTGACTGGGACGGCCACTCTAGTCAGCGAGAACACTTATCGTTACCCCTTCACCGGCGACTTCGGGGTCGGGTCGGTCAACGTGAGCTTTATCGCCGGCAGCTGGCAGGACAATGCGGGTAATGTCAACCTGGCCGAGTCCGAATCCTTCTCGGTTCAGCCCGACTCAGCCGCGAATCTGATCACCACCGTACGTGTACGACTGACCGATACCGACTATCTGCAGCTGAATGAAGTGGTCGTGCTGGAGCAGGGAACGGGACCAACCTGGCCTTGGCGGGCGTCGCCAGCCAATCGAGTACTTACAGTACCGTTTACCCAGCCGAAAAAGCGATCGACGGACAAACGAGTTCGGGTACTCCCTCTTCAATAGCAATTACGCAGCGCGAACTCGGTGCCTGGTGGGAAGTGGACCTAGGAGGTGCTTTCGATGTGGGCAGCATCACGGTTTACAATCGCTCCAGCTATGGAATTCGTCTGGAAGGGGCGGTGGTCGAGGCCTTGGACGCCGCCGGCAGCGTGGTCTGGTCGGATACCATTAGCGGTGCCGCCAACGGCAGCGTTCATCAGTACACTGTCGCGCTGACGACAGACTCGGCGGCACCAATAGCCAACCTGGCCGATCCGATCGGCGGTGGTTCGGTTACCCAGGGGACCCTTAACGGACAGGATTATATCGATGTAACCTTTACCGACACTGGCGGCAGTGGTTTGGACGCGGCGACGATCGATGGCGACGAGTTGACGCTCAGCGGTAGTGGTGTGGGGACCGCAGTCTTGACTGGGACGGCCACTCTAGTCAGCGAGAACACTTATCGTTACCCCTTCACCGGTGACTTCGGGGTCGGGTCGGTCAACGTGAGCTTTATCGCCGGCAGCTGGCAGGACCATGCGGGTAATGTCAACCTGGCCGAGTCCGAATCCTTCTCGGTTCAGCCCGACTCAGCCGCGAATCTGATCACCACCGTACGTGTACGACTGACCGATACCGACTATCTGCAGCTGAATGAAGTGGTCGTGCTGGAGCAGGGAACAGGGACCAACCTGGCCTTGGCGGGCGTCGCCAGCCAATCGAGTACTTACAGTACCGTTTACCCAGCCGAAAAAGCGATCGACGGACAAACGAGTTCGGGTACTCCCTCTTCAATAGCAATTACGCAGGCGACTCGGTGCCTGGTGGGAAGTGGACCTAGGAGGTGCTTTCGATGTGGGCAGCATCACGGTTTACAATCGCTCCAACTACGGAATTCGTCTGGAAGGGGCGGTGGTCGAGGCCTTGGACGCCGCCGGAGGCCTGGTCTGGTCGACACATTAGCGGTCCGCCAACGCAGCGTCATCAGTACACTGTCGCGCTGACGACAGACTCGGCGGCACCAAAGCCAACCTGGCGATCCGATCGGCGGTGGTTCGGTTACCCAGGGGACCCTTAACGGGCAGGATTATATCGATGTAACCTTGCCGACACTGGCGGCAGTGGTTTGGACGCGGCGACGATCGATGGCGACGAGTTGACGCTCAGCGGTAGCGGTGTGGGGACCGCAGTCCTGACTGGGACGGCCACTTCGTCAGCGAGAACACTTATCGTTACCCCTTCACCGGCGGACTTCGGGGTCGGGTCGGTCAACGTGAGCTTTATCGCCGGCAGCTGGCAGGACGATGCGGGTAATGTCAACCTGGCCGAGTCCGAATCCTTCTCGGTTCAGCCCGACTCGAGCCGCGAATCTGATCACCACCGTACGTGTACGACTGACCGATACCGACTATCTGCAGCTGAATGAAGTGGTCGTGCTGGAGCAGGGAACGGGACCAACCTGGCCTTGTCAGGCTCGCCAGCCAATCGAGTACTTACAGTACCGTTTACCCAGCCGAAAAAGCGATCGACGGACAAACGAGTTCGGGTACTCCCTCTTCAATAGCAATTACGCAGGCGAACTCGGTGCCTGGTGGGAAGTGGACCTAGGAGGTGCTTTCGATGTGGGGAGCATACGGTTTCAGCTGTACGGCACACAAACCTTTGGGCTTAACGCTTTCAGGAGAGGTTATCGACAGCTCGGCCCCGGGATGGGCTGGCTATCGGATCCCAGTGGGACAGTTCTATACCGGCTCGTTTGCCTACCTGTTCTTTGCCAATGACCACGACGTTGCTAACGCCAACGCCGAAGCCTACTTCGCCAACGTCAAAGTGCTACAAACGAGGCCCAGCTGGCACAGAAGCTGTATCTTCATTGCCAGGCGAAATCGTCCGGCCGCTCAGAGACTTGGTGACTTTCCAGCGAAGCGGATCGAAGGAATTCACTTGGCAGCCGATCGCGCACTCCGATCTGGAAAGCAGCATCAGCCGAGCACCGAGCCGGAAGCTCATGCAGGACTGGTCTGCCGAGACGCGAACCAAGGCCGCGTCGGTGCAGATCAACGACCGCGCCCACGATGCCTTGTTTGCCGCGCTGAGCAAAATCGATGACGAGCTCAGTAGCTGGTTCGAAATTCGCAGTCACCTTTGATTGCCACCTGGCTTAAGAAGCACAGAAACGGACGCCGCTTCCATCGGCGGTGCCCTCGGAAGCGGTTGGCCATGCTCGTACGGCGCAGTCCTGTCACAACCAGCTGTTAGAACCCAGTGGTCGGTCAATCCTCGGTCGGTTGCTGCCCGGTTGTGACGATCGATTCAACGCAAAGGCGCTATGAAGCCAAGGGCGCAAAGATCTGTGCGGCTTGGCGTCTTGGCGTTAATTTCGCTAACGATGGGGCTGGATCGACGGTTACGCAGAATTAGGACGATTGCTCGGACCTGCCTCGATCACCTGCAGTCGCAATCAACTTTCGATCAGCTCGAATGATGGTTGGTCTGCATTAGCTCGCAGCGCCGCTTCCCTGGCCAAGATCACCCGTGCGGACAAGGACACAGCCGGTGCTGAGCACATCGGGTCGGTATCCCGGACCTCCGGCTCCCACCGATGGCATCGCCACCAGTACTCCCGGCGGCAGCCGATCTTGGACCTCGACCATCGCCAATGGAATGGATGCCGAAACGGTGTTCCCCGAATCCTTGATGCAGTCCCAAACGGTCGGCGGCTGATCTGAGCCGGCGGCCAGTTTTGTTTGCAATCGGCTGATGATCAGCCCATTCGCCTGATGCGGAACGACGTGACCGATCGGTTCGCCACTTTCAAGCGCCGCACTTGCACGTTGCAGACTCTTGTCGATCGCATCAGCCATGATCTCCGGCGCCCGTTTGACCAGATAGAATCCGCGCCTGCCCGGCATGCTCATGCAGCCAGTTGACCCGGGCCTGGTATTTCCCCAGGGGTCGACCGAATCGCTGATCTCGGCTTTCTGGATCAGCTGCTTGTCGTCCGGCACGTCGCCGTTCCAAGCGTCCAGGATTTGATGCCCCGATCCGTCATCGTCAGGCTTGATCAGTCACCGCCGCGGCCCCGTCGCCGAATAACTTGGATGCCTGACCGCGGGCGCGCCCGTGATCGGCAAGATTCCCATCGGGTGCTTCCCAGTTGATATTGCCACTGATGATCTCCGCGGCCACCACGACCACCGGTCGCTGTAACTGACGACAAAGCTGACAACCCAACTCCGTGGCGGCCGGAAAACCACTGCAAGCGCGCTCGACGCCGTGGGCCGGACAATGAAGTCCGAGTCGGTCGACGATTGCGGCAGCGGTGGTCTCGATTTCGACGAGTCGACTTGAAAGTACCAGCGCGCCGATTCGGCTGCTGTCGGCGGAGCAGACACGCATCAGTTTTTGCACCACCGCAACCGCCAGGTCGGCAACGGTCACCTCAGGCCGGGCGATCAGACGCGTGGAAATGCCGTAACGCTCGCCATCAATTCCCAGCTCTCGCTTTGACATTCGGGCCAGCAGCTGCGGAGCGTCATCTTCATCGAGGCCGACGAATCGACCAAAACCATATTTCGTTGTCATCAAACGATTGCCCGGCCCTCTTTTTCAAGGCAGATCAAACCACGATTTCCTCGCGCGGTGGGCCGCAAAGCCGCGCTAATGTCGCCCAACAGATCCATTTTGACCCGGCGCGCGTTGAAAGTCACCAGCCGGGCATGTCTAATTCTAGGTGAGCACGATCGTGCGTCCGTGCGGCTTTTCGTATTTGTGAGAATCAACAGTGAAAAATCTATCAGTTCTGGATCCGTGGTTGTGTGGTCTTGCTCGCGTTCGCCTCGGCCGACATCGGCCCGGCCAGGGGAGAGGAAAAGCCCGACTCGCAGGTCAGCGCGGTGCGTGGTTTCGACGACCTGGTCCGACGCAGCGTCCATTTCTGGAGCGACGGGACTCGGCTGGCCGGCGACTTGACTTACCCGGCCGACTTTTCGGCCGACCAAAAGTATCCCTGTATCGTGATGTGCCACGGCTGGGGCGGCGTCAAGAGCCACTTGAACGCGCAAATCGGCCCGCGGTTTGCCAAAGCAGGATACGTGGTCTTTACCTTTGACTATCGTGGCTGGGGCGCAAGCAACAGTCGTTTGGTGGTCGATGGTGATCTGCCCAAACCGGACGCCGACGGCAAGGTGTCGGTCACCGCGCGCGCGTTTCGTCAGATTGTCGATCCCAGGGATCAACAAGAAGACATCGACGCAGCGATCTCCTTTGTCGAAGGGGAACCGATGGTCGACGCGGAGCGAATCGGACTGTGGGGATCCAGTTTCGGCGGCGGACATGTGATCTGGCGCGCCGCGCGCGACAGTCGCGTGAAATGCGTGGTGGCGCAGGTCGGCGGGATGGACGCCGACGCCAGCGTGGCGACAGCCGATGGCCTGGAGATGGTGCGGCAAGACAAGATCAAACGAGCCCGCGGACAGCTGTCGCCGTTCCCGCGTGACGACGAAGCGGAAAAACCGGCGGGATTGGTCGGGACGCCGTTCTACGCCAAGTTTCGTGATTTTATCCCGGCCGATGATGCCAAGAACATCAAGGTGCCGACGCTGATCATCGACGCCGAACTGGAGCACTATTTCGATAACAAGAACAACGGGCACAAGGCGTACCTGAACATCCAAGGAAACGCGCCGGTGGAATACCACGAACTGAAAGGCAAGAAGCACTACGACGTTTACACCGAGCCAACACTTACCGATGTAATGGCGCTGGAAATTCCCTGGTTCGACAAGTACTTGAAATGATCGCGCGATGCGGTTGTCGCAAAGAGATTGTGGTTCCGCTTATTGAATTGTGACGACGCAATTGAAGTGATCCTCTCTCGGTACCCTCTCTCGGGGAGGGTCACCAGGAACGAACGGCCATGAGAGCGAAAGGTCAATTTTGACATCGGGACTTTCAGTGCACTGCTGAAACTTCTGCTGTTTGCTTCGTTCAAAGTAGGATTACCAACAACTGGGGGCGGAAGGTTCGCTGAACTCTCCTTCAGACCCCAGCCACTTCAGGATTCGAGTTTTGCACGACAACGCCCCGATTCGCTGCGAGGGGCAACCCTAGCGTCGGCGGTTTGGTCCGCAGCTTTTTAGTTGCTCGGCCCCCATACGGGATGTAAACTGTTGTCCAGCAGATGACATGAAATCCGGCCGATTGCGCTCCCTCCTGCCACAAGAAACGTTGTGATGCCCAAACCACCATTTGGGCAAACGTTTTATCCCGCCCAGCAAAATCTTGAAAGAGACGGTGACTTGCCAGATCTGCCCGTAGTCCACGGAAGCCTCTTTGAGCTCGTTGATCCAGAAGGTCCTCGGTTCGCCGAGCTAACGTTGACAGTGCTCTTTCATCAACCTTCTTGCCTGCCTGGGCAGCGCTGATCAACCTGGCACCGCAGGCATTCCAACAAGCCAATCAGAATGAAATGACCCCACTGCTGACAGCGGAAAGCCGAGTCCTTGCTACATCCAATCTGAACCACCGCATTGTGTTGGTTCGTCGGATCTTGACCAGCGACAAGGATGTTTTCAGCAGCGATCGGAACTCGCGATTCTGATGAACGAATTCGAGCGACGACCGGCTGAGCCATCTGCGGCGAATCAGGCACAAGTGCCGCACCGCCAGCAAGATAGCGGTCAGCATTTCGTGAGTCCTCAGCAGGTGAACGAGCATGAGTTCCCCCTTTCGTTCGCGCAGGAGAGGATCTGGCTGCATCAGCAACTTGTGCCTGGCAGCATCCGTCTACAACCGGCCCGCGAACATCCGCATGCGCGGTCCACTCGACGTCGGTTTCCTGCGCCAAGCCTTGAACCACACGTTCACCCGGCAACAGTCAATCTGGATCACGGCCCAATCCAGCGGCGCGACAGCGAGGCTGATCCGCGAGTCACCAGTTGAACTGGAGCTGCCCTTCACAGATCTCAGCAATGAATCGGATCAGCAAGCGCTAGCCGGTCAGATTGCCGCCGCAGAAGCTGGCCGACCGTTTGATCTGAATCAGGCGCCGCTGGTTCGCAGCCGGCTGTTAAGGATTAGCGACGAAGACCACCTGCTGCTGTTGACGTTTCATGAGTTTGCCTTCGATGCCTGGTCTCAGGCAGTGCTGCTGAGGGAACTGACAGCGGCCTACCAGGCATTTGCCGAAGCAGAGGTGTCGTCACTGGGCAGACCGCAAATCCAATACAGCGACTTTGCAGTCTGGGATCGAAGTCAGCAACGTCTGGATGGGTTTGCCGAGGGTCGCGACTACTGGCGGCGCGAACTTGCTGATCTACCGACGCTGCAGTTGCCGACAGATCGCTGCTCGACCACCCGAACAATCCGAACAGGCGGGGCATCTTCGATTTTCAGTTGCCGCCGGACCTTGTTAGCGGGATGCGTGCGCTAGCCCAAGGCGAAGGGACGACCTTTTTCACGGTGGCACTGGCCGCCTTCCAAGCGCTGTTGTCTCGCTACAGTGGCCAGCAAGAGATCGTCGTCGGGTGTCCGGTTGCCGGACGGAATCGCGTTGAATCGGAAGATTTGATGGGTGTTTTCATCAACACCTTACCGTTGCGCGCCCAGCTGACCGAGGAAGATACGTTTCGCCAGCTGCTGCGGCGCACGGCGCGGACGGTGCTGGCGGGACTGGCGCACGGCGAAGTGCCGCTGCAGTTGATGATTCAGGATGTACTGCGAGATCGCGATACGACAGGTTCGCCGCTGTTCCAGGTGATGTTCATCCACCAGCGTTTCTCTGCCCAGCCGCAAAGCTCAGCAGGGGTCACATTCACGCTGGAGCATAGTCCGGCTCCGGCCACGATGGTCGATCTTTCGTTGGAACTGACCGAAACGGAGAGCAGCGCCTGCGGGCGATGGAACTACCGGCTCGAATTGTGGGAGCATTCGACGATCGAGCGGATGGTCGGTCACTTTCTAACCTTGCTGGAGGCGATCGCAGCTGATCCGGATCAGCGGATCGGCGAGCTGCCGCTGCTGACCGCGGTGGAACGCCAACAACTGTTGATCGAGTGGAACGACACGGCGGTCGATTATCCCAGCGACAGCTGCGTGCATCAGCTGTTCGAGCAACAGGTCGAAAGCACACCGGATGCGGTGGCGGTGGTTTTTGAAGATCACCAGCTGACCTACCGCCAGCTCAACGAGCGGGCCAATCAACTGGCGCATCACTTACGGACTCTGGGAGTCGGACCGGAGACGCTGGTGGTGCTCTGCGTCGATCGTTCGCTGGAGATAATAGTCGGCTTGCTTGCCATTTTGAAAGCGGGCGGCGCTTACGTGCCGCTTGACCCTGAATTCCCATCCAAACGTCTAGACCAGATGATTGCTGACAGCAATCCCATCGTGATCGTGACACAACAGCGAATCGCTGCGTCGCTTGGGGTACACGATGCTGCTCAAGTTTTTCTAGATTCTCAGTGGGATGTGATTTCACAAGCTTCAGCCAAGAACCCGACCGCGGAAGTTTCGCCAAGTCATTTGGCGTATGTGACTTACACTTCCGGCTCCTCTGGCCGTCCCAAAGGCGTTGCTGTCGAACACCGGCAATTAGTCAACTACGTCACGGGCGCGAGCGAGCGATTAGAATTCGAGCCGGGTTGGACCTATGCATTGGTGTCGACGCTTACGGCCGATCTGGGAAATACGATGATTTTCCCGGCCCTCTGTTTGGGAGGCTCTCTGCACGTAATGTCCAAGCAGGCCGCCATCGATGTTGGGTTGTTTGCCGACTATTTGCGCGACACGCAATCGATTGCCTGAAGCTTACTCCGTCACACCTTGCGGCGTTGCTTGATGGTCGTGCGGCTTTGGAAGTATTGCCGAAAGAGCGATTGATTTTGGGTGGTGAGCGTCTGCGCCGTGATTTGATCACGCGGATCGAACAGTCCAAACCCACCTGCCGCATCTTCAATCACTACGGCCCGACGGAAGCGACGATCGGTGTATCGACTTGCGAAGTTGGCGGAGTGTCGGCATGTTTGGATTCCGCATTCCTGCCGATCGGTCGGCCGCTGCCGAATGCAACGATCTATATTCTCGATGAGCGGATGGAACCACAACCCGCTGGTGTGACCGGACAACTTTGGATTGGGGGCGCGGGGGTTGCCCGCGGGTACTTGAATCTCCCAGAGCTTACGAATCAGCGATTCGTTACCGACCCGTTCGTTGACTCCCCCACTGCACGGCTGTATCAGACGGGGGACCTCGCCCGGTTCTTATCCGATGGCAACATCGAGTTCCTGGGCAGGCGTGACGATCAGTTCAAACTTCGTGGTTTTCGAGTTGAACTTGGTGATATCGAATCAGTGCTCAATGAGCACCCCGATGTCGCGCAATGCGTTGTGAAGCTGCGCGAAGACCGGCCGGGCGACCAACGACTGGTGGCCTACTGTGTTGCCGCCGCCGATACCCACTTGAACTTCGCCGCATTGAGAAGCCATCTGGCAACGCGTTTACCAGAGTACATGATTCCCGCCACACTGGTTGTCCTGGATAAGCTGCCGCTGACACCGAGCGGCAAGATCGACCGTCGCTCGCTGCCGGTGCCGGACGCCTCAAGACCGCAGCTGGATGCCGGCTACATCGCTCCACGCAACCCGATCGAACAGCAACTTGTCTCGATCTGGTGCGAAGTGCTGGAGCTCGAAGCGGTTGGCGTTCAGGACAACTTCTTCGCGCTCGGTGGTCACTCTCTGCTGGCCATGCGACTGCATGCGCGAATCGCTTCGCTGTGGCAGATCGATCTGCCGCTACGCAGGCTCTTCGAGGCGCCCACGATTGCGGGATTGGCAAGCGAGATTGAAACGCTGCGCCGTGGTGGAGTGCTTTCCAGCAGCGCGACACTGACGCGGGTTGATCATGATCAGCTCGATCATAGGCCGTTGTCCTTCGCTCAGCAGCGGCTGTGGTTCCTGGAACAGATGGAACCAGAGCGGACGGCCTACAACCTGCCTTATGCCTGGAGGCTGCAGGGGCCGCTTGATATCGAGGCGTTGCGTCGTGCGCTGGAAGAGGTGGTGCGACGGCACGAGCCGCTGCGCACCAGCTTTGCCATGATCGATGGCCAGCCGGTGCAGCGGATTGGCACGATCGATCGATTCGATTTGCCGCTGCAGGATCTCAGTTCGCTGCCGCCACAGCAACGCCAAGCCGAGATCGTCGAGCGCTGTCGGTTGGAGGCCGAGCGGCCGTTTGATCTGAGCGGCGACCTGCTGTTACGAGCAGCGTTGCTGCGACTCTCCGGCGACGAGCATGTCCTGCTGCTGACGATGCACCAAATCGCCAGTGATGACTGGTCGGTGGATGTTGTGCTCGACGAGCTATCGAAGTTATACGAGGCCTTTCAGTTGGGGAGGCCATCACCCTTGGTCGGGCTCCCAATGCAGTATGTCGATTACGCCTACTGGCAACGCGAGTCCCTGCAGGGAGAGTTAGAGCAGCGATTACTCGACTATTGGTGTGAACAACTTCGCGACGCACCGCCCACACTCGAACTGCCGACCGATCGACCCCGACCAGGCTCGCAGACTTACCATGGAGCCAGGGAGTCGGTGATGTTGGCGGACGACCTAAACGATTCCATCAGGCGGCTGGGGCAACATGAAGGAACCACCACGTTCATGACGCTGCTCGCGGTGTTCCAACTGTTTTTGGGTCGTCTTTCGGGACAGCAGGATCTGGTCGTCGGCTCACCAATTGCCGGTCGCAGCCGTACTGAACTGGAATCGCTGGTTGGACTTTTTCTGAACATCCTGCCGTTACGGACAGACCTCTCCGGCAATCCCACGTTTCGCGGGCTGCTGTCGCGGGTCCGAGAGACCACTCTGGGCGCCTACGATCACCAGGATCTGCCCTTTGAGAGGCTGGTCGAGGCGCTGCAGCAAGAACGTAGACTGGACCGGACACCCGTGTTTCAGGTGTTGTTCAATGGGCTCAATTTCGGTCAGTCGAAGTGGGAGCTGAGCAGCGTTTCCACAGAACGCATCTCGTTGGACGAAGCCGACACCAAATTCGATTTGACGATGTACCTGGATGAACGCGATCAGGGCATCTCCTTGCAGCTGGTGTACAACGCGGATCTGTTCTCGCGGGAACGGATGGTCTGTTTGTTGCAGCAGTATCAGCATCTCCTCGAGCAGGCGGTCGCAGCGCCGGGCAACCGCATCGATTCCTACACACTGGTAACATCCCAGACACACCAGCTGCTGGCTGATCCACGCGTTGCACTGGAGGCTCCCCAACAGGATCGCGTCATCGATCAGATTCTGGCGCACGCCGAGCGGATCCCGGATCAGGTGGCGATTTGTCACGGAACTTCGCACTGGACGTATCAAGAGCTCGTCGAATCTGCAGATCAGCTTCGCCACTGCCTTGCGGGCGCATGAAATCGGCACAGGAGACGTGGTTGCCATCCGCGGCGAGCCAAGTTTCGGACTGATCAGTGCTATCGTAGGGGGTTTTAAGAGCCAAGGGCGTGCTGGTTCTGATCGATCCGAGCCTGCCCGATGGATCGTCAGCGGCTCATACTCGATCGAGCGCACGGCGTAGCTGCTGGCAGTCGTCGGTGAAGATCAATCGGCAGTCGAGTCACTCGCTGAGGGCACTGTTGTTCGCCTCGCCAAGACGCCTGGCCAGGCGGTGATTCTGCGAAGAATTGAGCCAGACGGCATTGCGCCACGATCGCGTCGACGTCTGTCCGCGGGATGCGGCCTACATTTTTTTTACCTCCGGCACGACCGGCAAACCCAAGGGAGTGGTGGGCATCCCACAAGGGGCTTAGCCAATTCTTAGCTTGGCAGCGAGCGACATTTGCCATCGGAGCAGAGGATCGCGTTGCACAGCTTAGCGGCTTGTCGTTCGAACCGGTGATGCGAGACGTGTTCCTACCGCTGACCAGTGGCGGGACGCTCTGTCTGCCAGAGACTCGCGAGCCCCAAGAGGTTTGGCATTGGCTCGAGCGCGAGCAGGTCACGGTCTTGCACTCGGTCCCTCCGACTGGTTTCAGCTTGGCTCGCCTTTGCCACGGGTGAGACCACGTTGTCCTCGCTGCGGTACATATTCTTCGCTGGCAGTCCCCTCCACAGCGACCTGATTCGCAAATGGCGGGCGACGTTTCCGAACGGAACGTTGGTCAACCTGTACGGTACGACCGAAACTCCGCAAGGTCGAACGCATTACGAGGTTCCGCAAACCGAAAGTCTAATCGAGGGAGTTCAGCCAATTGGTCGACCGATTGCAAACACCCAAGCCTTGGTCCTGCGCGGGAACGACCAGCGCTGTGGCGTGGGCGAAGTTGGTGAGATTGCCATCCGCACTCCGTTTAGCAGTCTCGGTTACCTCGATGCAGAACAAACACGGGAGCGCTTTGTCCCTAACCCGTTTCGCGACGATCCCAACGATTTGCTGTACCGCACGGGTGATCTGGGCCGTTACCGGCCGGATGGTTCATTGGACATCCTGGGCCGACTGGATGACCAGGTCAAAATCGGTGGTGTCCGTATCGAACCGGCCGAGATTGCCAGCCTGTTGTCAGTGCACGAACAGGTCGGCGACTGCCACGTAGCAGCAGTTTCGTATCGGCCAGGCGAACCGCAATTGATCGCTTGGGTCGTTCCTTCGCCAGGCAGCTCGCTTACCTCTAGCGAACTCCGCCGCCATCTGGCAACGAAACTTCCCAGTTCACTGATTCCGTCTCGATTTGTCTTGCTGGACGCGCTGCCGCTGACACCGAGCGGCAAGGTCGACCGTCGCTCGCTGCCGGTGCCGGATGACTCGCGCCCCGAACTTGAAACCGGCTTCGTTGCTCCACGCAACCCGATCGAACAGCAACTTGTCTCGATCTGGTGCGAAGTGCTGGAGCTCGAAGCGGTTGGCGTTCAGGACAACTTCTTCGCGCTCGGTGGTCACTCTCTGCTGGCCATGCGGCTGCATGCGCGAATCACTTCGCTGTGGCAGATCGATCTCCCGCTACGCAGACTCTTCGAGGCGCCGACGATCGCCGAATTGGCAAGCGAGATCAAACCGCTGCGCGGTGGTGGAGTGCTTTCCAGCAGCACGACACTGACGCGGGTTGATCGTGATCAGCTCGATCATCTGCCGTTGTCCTTTTCCCAGCAGCGGCTGTGGTTCCTGGAGCAGATGGAGCCGGAGCTGACGGCCTACAACATGCCCTATGCCTGGATGTTGCGGGGACCGCTTGATCCCGAGGCGCTGCGGCGGGCGCTGGAGGAAGTGGTGCGGCGGCACGAGCCACTGCGCACCAGCTTTCCATGATCGATCAGCAGCCGGTGCAGTTGATCAGTTCGATCGAGCGATTCGAGTTGCCGCTGCAGGATCTCAGTTCGCTGCCGCCACAGCAACGCCAAGCGGAGATCGTCGAGCGCTGTCGACTGGAGGCCGAGCGGCCGTTTGATCTGAGCGACGACCTGCTGCTGCGAGCAGCGTTGCTGCGGCTCTCCGGCGACGAGCATGTCTTGCTGTTGACGATGCACCACATCGCCAGCGATGGCTGGTCGTTGCAAGTCCTGTGGCGCGAAGTGCAGCTGCTGTACGACGCCTATCGTCAAGATACCGATCCAGACTTAGCGGCACTGCCGGTACAGTACGCCGACTATGCGCTCTGGCAACGCGGCGAACTGCAGGGCGGGCGACTCGAGCAGCTGCTGCACTATTGGCGCGAGCAATTACAAGGCCTCAGCCCACTGGAACTGCCGGCCGATCACCCCCGTCCTGCGGTCCCTAGCTACCGCGGTGCTCAACATGATTTCGAGCTCAACGAACTACTGGTCGATCAGCTGCGGGCGCTCAGTCAGGCCGCCGGGGTCACACAGCAGATGACGCTGTTGGCCGCCTTCGAAGTCCTGCTGTCGCGCTACAGCGGCCAGCATGACATCGCCGTCGGTGTGCCGATTGCCGGACGCAATCAGACCGAACTGGAACACCTGATCGGGTTCTTTGTCAACACGCTGGTGCTGCGGACCGATCTCTCCGGTGACCCCAGTTTTGCCGAGTTACTCGTTCGCGTCCGGGCGACATCGCTGGACGCCTACGACCATCAGGATCTGCCCTTTGAGCGGCTAGTCGAGGAACTGCAGCCTGAGCGAGAACTGAGCCGCAGCCCGTTGGTGCAGGTGCTGTTTCAGCTGCTCAGTTTTTCCGATCAGGACTTAACCCTAGCCGATCTTGAGGTGAACCGCCAACCATCGTCCAGCCAGCGGGTGCGGTTCGACCTGGAGATGCACCTCTGGCAGACCGGAAAGAAGCTGCGGGGTGAACTGACCTACGCCACCGATCTGTTCGATGCAGCGACGATCGAGCGGATGGTCGGTCACTTCGTGACCCTGCTGGAGGCGATCGTTGCTGATCCGGATCAGCGGATCAGTGAGCTGCCGCTGTTGACCGAAAGCGAACGCCGGCAACTGTTGATCGAGTGGAACGACACGGCGGTGGATTATCCCAGCGACAGCTGTGTGCAGCAGTTGTTCGAGCAACAGGTCGCAAAAACACCCGACGCGGTCGCCGTGGTCTTTGAAGACCAACAACTGAGCTACCGCCAGCTCAACGCGCGGGCCAATCAACTGGCTCATCAGCTGCGAACGCTGGGGGTCGGGCCGGAGACACTGGTCGGTCTGTGCCTGGAGCGCTCCCCCGAGCTGATCGTCGGCATCCTGGGGATCCTCAAGGCGGGTGGCGCCTACCTGCCGCTGGATGCCGATTACCCGCAGGCGCGGCTGCAGTTCATGTTGGGGGATGCAAATGTTGAGTTCCTCGTCACCGAGCAACCGCTATTGGATCGTCTTCCGGCCAGCGGCTGCCAGGTCATCTGCCTGGATACCGACCTAGCGCGGCTGCGACAGCTACCCGCGTCGAATCCAGAGCTGAACTTTGCCGCTGACAATCTGGCCTACGTGATGTACACCTCCGGATCGACCGGACTGCCCAAAGGGGTGGCGATCGAACATCGCTCGATCGCCCGGCTCGTATTTGGCAACGACTATACGGCCTTTGGTCCCGATCGTGTGTTCCTGCAGTTGGCGACACCCTCGTTCGATGCTTCCACACTGGAATTGTGGGGAGCCCTGCTGCACGGTTCGAAACTGGTGGTCGCTCCCGTCGCTGTGCCCGACTTCCGGCAACTCGAAAATCTGCTGCAGCAACATCACGTGACCACGCTCTGGCTAACCGCAACGCTATTGAACCAGCTGGTCGAACAATACCCCCAGGCGCTCCGTGACGTCGCTGAGATTCTGACCGGGGGTGAGGCGTTGTCGGTGCCACACATTTGCCAGGCCCAGGCCGCACTCGGTCCGGCTGTGCAGTTGATCAACGGTTACGGGCCGACCGAGAGCACGACCTTCACGACTTGTTATCGGATCCCGCCCCACATCGAGCCGCAACTCAGTTCGATCCCGATTGGCCGTCCGATCGCCAATACCCAAGCCTACCTGTTGGACTCCGGTAGGAATCCAGTTCCGATCGGAGTCCCGGGGGAACTCTACATCGGCGGCGCGGGTCTGGCCCGAGGGTATCTGAACCGACCGCAGCTGACGGCCGAAAGATTCGTCGCCAATCCCTTCTCCGAGGATCCCGCTGCGCGGCTCTACCGCACCGGTGACCGTTGTCGCTGGCGGGCCGACGGCAATCTGGAATTCCTGGGCCGGCTGGACGATCAGGTCAAGCTCCGCGGCTACCGGATTGAACTCGGTGAGATCGAAGCGGCACTGAACGCGCATCCCGATGTCGCCCACAGCGCGGTCGTGCTGCGCGAAGATCGCCCGGGCGACCGGCGGCTGGTGGCCTACTGTGTGTCCGCAGCGGATACTGAACTGAGCTTCCCAGAATTGCGAAGCCATCTGGTCGCTCGTTTACCGGACTACATGGTTCCCAGCGCACTGGTTGTCCTGGACACCCTTCCCCTGACATCCAACGGCAAGCTCGACCGCCGCGCGCTGCCGGCACCGGAGGACTTTCGCCCGCAGTTGGATACCGGCTACGTCGCTCCCCGCGACCCGGTCGAACAGCAACTTGTCTCGATCTGGTGCGAAGTGCTGGAGCTCGAAGCGGTTGGCGTTCAGGACAACTTCTTCGCGCTCGGTGGTCACTCTCTGCTGGCCATGCGGCTGCATGCGCGAATCACTTCGCTGTGGCAGATCGATCTCCCGCTACGCAGACTCTTCGAGGCGCCGACGATCGCCGAATTGGCAAGCGAGATCAAACCGCTGCGCGGTGGTGGAGTGCTTTCCAGCAGCACGACACTGACGCGGGTTGATCGTGATCAGCTCGATCATCTGCCGTTGTCCTTTTCCCAGCAGCGGCTGTGGTTCCTGGAGCAGATGGAGCCGGAGCTGACGGCCTACAACATGCCCTATGCCTGGATGTTGCGGGGACCGCTTGATCCCGAGGCGCTGCGGCGGGCGCTGGAGGAAGTGGTGCGGCGGCACGAGCCACTGCGCACCAGCTTTACCATGATCGATCAGCAGCCGGTGCAGTTGATCAGTTCGATCGAGCGATTCGAGTTGCCGCTGCAGGATCTCAGTTCGCTGCCGCCACAGCAACGCCAAGCGGAGATCGTCGAGCGCTGTCGACTGGAGGCCGAGCGGCCGTTTGATCTGAGCGACGACCTGCTGCTGCGAGCAGCGTTGCTGCGGCTCTCCGGCGACGAGCATGTCTTGCTGTTGACGATGCACCACATCGCCAGCGATGGCTGGTCGTTGACCGTTCTGTGGCGCGAAGTGGAACTGCTGTACGACGCCTATCGTCAAGATACCGATCCAGACTTAGCGGCACTGCCGGTACAGTACGCCGACTATGCGCTCTGGCAACGCGGCGAACTGCAGGGCGGGCGACTCGAGCAGCTGCTGCACTATTGGCGCGAGCAATTACAAGGCCTCAGCCCACTGGAACTGCCGGCCGATCACCCCCGTCCTGCGGTCCCTAGCTACCGCGGTGCTCAACATGATTTCGAGCTCAACGAACCACTGGTCGATCAGCTGCGGGGGCTCAGTCAGGCCGCCGGGGTCACACAGCAGATGACGCTGTTGGCCGCCTTCGAAGTCCTGCTGTCGCGCTACAGCGGCCAGCATGACATCGCCGTCGGTGTGCCGATTGCCGGACGAAATCACACCGACCTGGAAAACCTGATCGGTTTCTTTGTCAACACGCTGGTGCTGCGGACCGATCTCTCCGGTGACCCCAGTTTTGCCGAGTTACTCGTTCGCGTCCGGGCGACATCGCTGGACGCCTACGACCATCAGGATCTGCCCTTTGAGCGGCTAGTCGAGGGGCTGCAGCCTGAGCGAGAACTGAGCCGCAGCCCGTTGGTGCAGGTGCTGTTTCAGCTGCTCAGTTTTTCCGACCAGGATTTGGCGTTGGCCGATCTTGAGATCAAACGTCAACCGTCAAGCAGCCAGCGGGTGCGGTTCGACCTGGAGATGCATCTTTGGCCAACAGGGAAACAACTACGCGGCTCGGTTCTTTACAGCACCGATCTTTTCGATCCGGAGACGATCGAGCGAATGGTGGGTCACTTTTTGACTTTGCTGGAAGCGATCGTCGCGGACGCCGACCAGCCGATCAGCGAGCTGCCGCTGCTGGCCGCTGACGAACGCCAACAACTGTTGATCGAGTGGAACGACACAGTGGTCGATTATCCCAGCGACAGCTGCGTGCACGAGCTGTTCGAACATCAGGTCGAGAGAACCCCTGATGCAGTGGCTGTGGTTTTTGAAGATCAGCAACTGACCTATCGCCAACTCAACGAACGGGCCAATCAACTGGCGCATCATTTACGATCTCTGGGAGTCGGACCGGAGACGCTGGTGGGACTTTGCCTGGAACGCTCCGCCGAGCTGGTCATCGGCATCCTGGGGATCCTCAAAGCGGGTGGCGCTTACCTGCCGCTGGATGCCGATTATCCGCAGGCGCGGCTGGATTTCATGCTGCGCGATGCCGCGGTCGAGTATCTCGTCACGCAGCAACCCTTACTCGATCGCGTCCCCACAAACAGTTGCCGTGTGATCTGCCTAGACAGCGAATTGGGGAAGCTGAATCAATGCGACCGCTCGAATCCATCGGTCGCCGTCGCTGCCAACAACCTCGCCTATGTGATCTACACATCGGGATCGACGGGGCAACCCAAAGGAGTCCAGATTCCGCACGAGGCGGTGGTCAACTTTTTGTCGGCAATGGCCGTCCAGCCCGGTTTGACATCGGCAGATCGGTTGCTGAGCGTCACAACACCGACATTCGATATTTCGGCGTTGGAACTGCTGCTTCCACTAACGGTTGGGGCCTGCGTCAAGGTGCTGAGTTCGGAGCTGGTATCGGACGCCAAGGGCCTTGCCGCCCAGTTGTCCAAGAGTGCCGCGACGACAATGCAGGCAACTCCCGCTACCTGGCAGATGCTGATCCATAGCGGCTGGGATGGCTGCCAAGGTCTGAAGGTGCTGTGCGGTGGCGAAGCCTTGCCCGACAGCCTGGCCCAGGAACTATGCCTACGGTGTGGCGAAGTATGGAACTTGTATGGTCCTACCGAGACGACCATCTGGTCCACCATGTTCCGCGTGACCAACGGAAACACTCAAGGCTCGATCGGCCGTCCGATCGCCAATACCCAGGTGTATGTGTTGGACGCCGGTCGCAATCCGGTTCCGATTGGCGTGCCGGGTGAACTGTACATCGGCGGCACGGGTCTGGCCCGAGGTTATCTGAACCGGCCCAAGTTGACGACCGAGAGGTTCGTTGCCAATCCGTTCTCTGACGATCCCAGTGCGCGGCTGTACCGCACGGGCGACCGCTGCCGCTGGCGCGCTGACGGCAACCTGGAATTCCTGGGTCGGCTGGACGATCAGGTCAAGCTGCGCGGCTTCCGAATCGAGCTGGGTGAGATCGAGTCGGTTCTGAACGAACACCGCGATGTTGCCCACAGCGTCGTCGTGCTGCGCGAAGACCGGCCGGGCGACAAGCGGTTGGTGGCCTACTTTGTTGCCGCCTCAGATACAACCTTGAGTTTCCCCGAGCTGAGACGCTATCTGGCATCCCGTTTACCCGACTACATGCTTCCCGCCGCAATGGTTGTCCTGGATTCGCTGCCGCTGACATCCAGTGGCAAGATCGACCGTCGCTCGTTGCCGGTACCAGATGACTCGCGCCCGAACTGGAAACCGGCTTCGTTGCTCCGCGCAACCCGATCGAACAGCAACTTGCCTCCATTTGGTGTGAGGTGCTGGGGATCGAAGCGGTGGGGGTTCACGACAACTTCTTTGCGCTCGGTGGCCATTCCTTGCGCGGACTGCAGTTGATCGATCGAGTCAATCAACAATCGGGCAGCGACCTGAAGATCATCGATTTGTTTCGGTTGCCTACCGTTGCCCAGCTGGCAGAGTTGCTTGTCAAGCCAAGCCAGCGACCAAACCAATCGGAGTTTGTCGATCTGGTTCGCCCCACCGGGGAGCGAGGAACGGTGGCTTGGATTGGCGGTCACATGTCCGGTCTGTTGAATTTTCTTGATCCCAGCATTGGCATCATGCAGCTGAAACTGGATGGGATGCAAACTGACAAATTTCACCGATTTGACGTCGACGCAATGGCGGATCTTTATGCAGCCGAGTTGTTGCGATTGCACTCCCGCGGCCCGTTGGTAGTCGCCGGCTTCAGCTATTCAGGTCTGCTGGCCTACGCACTGACGTTGCGTCTTCGCGACGCATTGGACGAGCGAGTTGTGGCAGTCCTGCTGGAACCTTCCGTCCCCAGGAGGCTTGCACAGCTTGACTTATTGTCACGAATGCGTGGCTACCGCCGCAAACTCTACTACGGTGGACTGCCGACCTTGTATCGCTCGGTATGGTATCGTTGGAAACGCTACTTCCCAGCCGCAGCGTCGTCGTTGGCAGCGGATATGGATGGCCGACTATCGAACGATGAGCAATCGCTAAATCAGCAGATCCGGAGAAAATGGGATTCTTGCTTTGCCCATTATCGCCGCAACATAGCGGAGTATCGCGCACCGCATACAAGTCATCAAGACATTCATGTGATCGCGGGCGCCTGGTGGCTCAGCGGTTATCTCGAGACGTTTGAACGGGAGCTTGCTGAGTCTCCGAACATTCATAATCTGGGCGATACGGAACATCTTCAGTTGCCCGAGGACCGCAGCCGCGCCGCAATCTGGACCAAACGGATCGATCAAATCCTCAGCGACTGAATATGCAAGTCGTTCGTCTGGAAATGAAGGCCGCGAAACTTAAGCTTCGCCGGTGGTCTGCATCCCCAGCTGCCGCATTTTGCGGTACAGGTTGGATCGGTGCAGGCCCAGCAGTTCGGCGGCGTCGGTCATGTTACCTCGACAAGCCTCGATCGCGCGACCGATATGATCGACTTGAAACTCTTTGGTCGCGTCGGTCAACGGATCCGCAAAAGCAACCCGCTTTGCATTCGAATTAGCAATCGATCCGGCCAGCGAACCTGTCAGCATTAAATCATCGGCCGTAATGGTCTGTTCGTTGCACAGGTAACAGATCCGTTCCACCGTGTTGCGCAGCTCGCGGATGTTGCCCGACCAGGGGTGTCGTCGTAGCGCCATCAAGGCATCGGATTGTAATGTCGGCACCTGCCGCCCGATCTGGTAACAGAACTGTTCCAAAAAATGCTTGGTCAACAGAATCACATCGTCGCCTCGCTCCGCAAGCGGCGGCAGCGTCAATGAGACCACGTTCAGACGAAAAAACAGATCTTCGCGGAACTTGCGCTGCTGGATCAACTCTTCCAGCGGTTGATTGGTGGCCGCGATCACGCGGACGTCAACGGGAATCGGTTGCGAACCGCCGACGCGAACCACCACCTTGTCTTCCAAAACCCGCAACAGCTTTGCCTGGCCGCCGGGGCTCATGTCACCCACTTCGTCCAAGAACAGTGTGCCGCCATGGGCCAGTTCGAACTTGCCGGCACGAGTCTGGTTGGCATCGGTAAAAGCCCCTTTTTCGTGGCCGAACAGTTCGCTTTCCAGTAGCGTTTCGACCAGGGCGGCGCAGTTGACCGCGACAAACGGTCCATTGCGGCGATCACTCTGGAAATGAACCAGTCTGGCCAACACCTCTTTGCCGGTTCCGTTGCGGCCCAAGATCAGCACCGACATATCGGTCTTGGCAATTCTTGCGGCGCGGTCGCGAACTTGGCTGATCGATTCATGATTTCCGATCAACGGAGTCGACGAGGCGGCGGCGTCGACCAGGCGATCGCGGGTTTCAGTCAGTTGTCGTCGTTTGCGCAGCGATTCGATCGCCGCGGAGGCATGGGTGCTCAGGTCGTTCAACACGGCAGCGTCCAGCTCATCGAAACCGTCGCCGCGATGGTTGATCGCCTCAAATACGCCGATCAACTCGCTGTGGCAGCTCTGCATCGGCACGGCAACGAGCGATCGAGTTTCAAAATCCAACGATTGATCCACTTTGCGATTCACCCTTGATTCATCGTCACTGCCGCTGGTCCAAAATTTTGGTTCCCCGGTGCGCAGGACTTCGCCGACCACTCCCACGTTGTCGTCCACCTCCAACGCCCCGCCTTCGATCCCCAACGCTGGTCGCCCCAGCAGCTTTCGACGCCGCTTGTCCCATAAAAAGATGCTGGCTCGTTCACAGTCCAACAATTCGGTGGCCGTGGCCGCGATCCGCTTCAGCAGTGCGTCGTCGTCTTCCAACTGCTGCCACTCGGCAGCCGCCTTCAGGATCGATGATAGTTGTTGGATGCGTCGTATCCGGCGCTCGCGCATTTCGATCTGACTGAGCGCACGGGCCAGCAACTCAGCCGCTTTCGCCAGCCGACATTCCCGTTTGGATGACTCTCGCAGCGAGGCCGTTTCAGCTTCACTCAACCGAATCACCAGAGCCGACGTGGCCGAGGAGCCGAGCTTCGGATCGGCGTTGCTTGCCAACCCGCCAGAGTGCAACCGGCCGTCGAGCGGCGTCGCGCACCAACCGCTGGATATCTTTGGGGCTCCGGCATCGACCGCCTCGCCGATCAACAGTTCGGGGATCGGGGCGCGGTCGCCAACCCACGTCTCTCGTCGCCACTGACCCTGCTGCTGGCGGACCAAGCCACCGGACTGGCCACCAATCAATCCCAACAGAGCTGGAAAGACCGATTGCAAGAACTGATCACCAGAGATTTCATCGTCCAGCGAGTCGACAAGCTCCATCGCCAAACGCACCTCGGTCTCGTCGGTGTCGGCCATTAACGATGTATCGTTCAAATCAATACCCCTGTGATCGCGTCAAACGATGGTTCACAATTATCAACATGACTTTATCGTGATCTTCAATTCGGGACTGGCAATCGATGCAATTCACTGGAAAAAAAGGACTCGTGCTCGGTGTCGCCAATGATCATTCGATCGCCTGGGCGATCGCAAAAGAGATCATGGAAGCGGGTGGAGAGTGTGGTTTTACGCACCTTCCCGACCGTGCCGACGACGAGCGACAACGCAATCGACGCCGCGTCGCGAAACTGACCGACCAGTACGAAAACGCTAAGTTCCTGCTGCCCATGGACGCGCAAAAGGATGAAGATATCCGTAGCGTATTTCAGCATGCGGGCGAAACTTTCGGAAAACTCGATTTTTTATTGCATTCAATCGCCTTTGCCGACCGCGAAGACCTGGCTCGCGATACCGTGGAAACAAGTCGCGAGGGATTCAAACTGGCGATGGATGTGAGTGTGTACACGCTGATCGCCTGTGCAAATGCTGCCAAATCGATCATGGAACCGGGTGCTGCGATTGCGACGATGACTTATTTCGGAGGTGAAAAATGCGTCCCTGGATACAACGTGATGGGGATTTGCAAAGCGGCACTCGATGCGACAGTGCGGTATCTGGCCTATGACCTGGGGCCTCTTGGCATTCGCGTCAACGCCCTGTCGGCTGGTCCGGTTCGCACGCTGGCCGGCCGTGCCGCCGGGGTCGAAGCGATGTTGGAACTGTACGAACATATGGCACCGCTCGGTCGCAACGTCAGTCATCAGGAAGTCGGTCGGACGGGGGCGTTTTTGTTAAGCGACGCGAGCGAAGGGATCACCGGCGACATCCTGCACGTCGATGGTGGCTACCATGCGATGGGCAGCCCCGGACGTCTGCTGGACCAAATCAAAAAGTAACTTAAACCATCCCAATTCGAGGTCTTTCAACGATGGTCCGCACCGCCAGCACGATGTTGCCACTGGGTACACCGGCACCCGATTTTTCGCTGCCCGCTACCGACGGCAGCACCGTGTCATTGGCCGACTTTTCCGGCTCCCCGGCACTGTTGGTTGTGTTCATGTGCAACCATTGCCCGTTCGTCAAACACATCGCTGGCCAGTTGAAAATACTCGCCGACGATTACATGCCGCGTGGTGTCGGCGTTGTCGGTATCAGCAGTAACGACGCGGAGAAATATCCGGACGACTCACTGGAAGCGATGGCGGTTGAAAAGCAACAGCGCGGCTATGCGTTCCCTTATTTGTTTGACGCCGACCAAACCGTCGCGCGCGCCTATGCCGCCGCTTGCACTCCCGACTTTTACTTGTTCGACGCAGACCAGAAACTCGTCTATCGCGGACAACTGGATGGCAGCCGACCGGGCAACGACATTCCGGTCAGCGGCGCCGATTTACGAACGGCGATCGACGCGGTGTTGGCCGGCCAGGCACCGTCGGACCAGCAAACACCTTCGATCGGCTGCAACATCAAGTGGCGCGAAGGCAACGAGCCCCAGTACTTCAATCCGCAAGGGACCGCGTGAGCGTTCCCTATTTGCAACAGTTGACTCTGCGCTTGGCCTTGGGCGCTGAGGGGATCGATGCTTCGATTCGCGAGCAGCACGCCCAGTGGCTACGGCGACAGCAGCGGTCGGACGGCGGATTCGCCGGCCGGGAAGGGGATAGCGATCCCTATTACACCGCCTTCGCCCTGCGCGGACTCTGGATTCTGGATGCCTTGGACCTCGAAACCGCCGGTCGAGCCGCCGCTTTTCTACGTAGCCGACTCGCCCGTAAAGAGTCGATCATCGATTTGATTTCGCTGATCTTTGCGGCTGCGATTTGCGAAATGGCCACGGGAGTGGTTGTGATCGGTGACGAAGATCAGTCATGGCGCGGCAATGTCGCCGCTTTGATCCATCGGCTTCGCACCGATGACGGAGGATTCGCCAAGACACCAGAAGGTCGGGCTGGCAGCACCTATCAAACTTTTCTGTCGGTGTTGTGTCACGAGTTGATCGAAATCGATGTGCCCGAGCTGGGGCGCATCGAATCATTCTTGCAATCCCAGCGCCAACCGGAGGGGGGATACTTGGAGATTCGCGCGGCAAAACGGCCGGGTGTGAATCCGACTGCCGCCGCGATCGGAACATTAAAGACCATTGATCGGCTTGAACCGGCTGACCAACAAGCGACGATTTCGTTTCTGGCAGCCATGCAAACCGACGAAGGGGGGCTGTCCGCCAACACGCGAATTCCGTTCGCCGATCTGCTAAGCTCATTCACAGGATTGTTGACGCTCTCAGATCTGGATGCCGTTTCGACAGTCAATCTGAGCGCCGTAAACAAGTATGCTTTGTCCATGCAGGGACCCGATGGAGGTTTTGTCGGATTCGCTCTGGATCAAACCCCTGATGTTGAATATACGTTTTACGGTCTCGCAACGCTTGCCCTTTGTCAAATGCATCCATGAGTGAAGCAGTCGCCGTACATCAAGTCGTGATCGACCACATCACCAAGTCGTATCCCACGGCGGGTGAGCCGCTGGTAGTGCTATCCGGGGTTTCCTTATCGCTCGCCGGCGGCCAGTCGTTGGCGGTGGTCGGGCCAAGCGGTAGCGGCAAGAGCACTTTGCTGCAGATTCTTGGCACACTGGACCGTCCCGATTCGGGAACCATTTCGATTGACGGCGAAGATCCATTTTCCCTGGACGAAAATCAGCTGGCCGTTTTTCGCAACAGCAAGATCGGATTCATCTTTCAAGACCATCATCTGTTGCCTCAATTGACGCTGCTGGAGAACGTACTGGTACCCGCGCTGGCCGTGGGAACGCCTGACGCGGAGCAAGTGGTCCGCGCCAAGAGGCTGATCGAATCGGTGGGGCTGTCGAATCGAATCGGGCACTTGCCTAGTGAATTATCAGGCGGCGAGCGTGAACGGGTGGCGATCGCCCGGGCCCTGATCATGCAGCCGACCTTGATTCTGGCTGATGAACCGACCGGGAACCTGGACCGGCGGACTGCCGATTCAGTCACCGCGGTGTTGCTGGAATTGCAAGCAAGATCCAATGCGATTTTGGTCACCGTGACGCATAGCGATCGGCTGGCCGCCGCGATGGGCAGCCAACGACAGCTGGTTGATGGTCGGCTCGAGTAAATGCCGCCCAGTAAACGCTGATCAGTAAATGCTGATCAGCAAACGCTGACCGGGGCGAATGGCCGACATCAGCAGGTGCGAATGAATCAGCAACCGCTTCCCACACGCGGTTTCGAGTCCTCCGTCGCATGTCATGGTTTCATCCATCAGGGATGATGGAACTGGTGCTGTCCTGTGCTGTGCCCGGCCGAGCCAGCGTTTAGAATGGAGGACTCCCGACCATCCATTGAACGAAGGTACCGCCCCCATGAAATCGCGTTCCAATCTGGCCATTTTTTGTTGCACGCTCGCATTCACTTCCGCGCACGCTTTCTCGCCGCAGGACTACGGCGCTCCGCAAGCCGGAAACGTGCTGATCATCCGAGATGCTTACGGCGTGCCCCATATCATCGCGCGCGACAATCGCAGCCTGTTCTTTGGGGTGGGCTATGCGCAAGCCGAAGACCAGTTGGAAAACTTGTCGTTGAACTACCTGCGCAGCCAGGGACGAGCGGCCGAACGTGAAGGGCAATCGGAATTGCAAATCGACGTCTTGGTGCGAGCGCTGAAGATTCCCGAGCGAGCCCGTGAGTTGTACGCCAATTTGGATCCCGAGATCAAATCCCAGTGGGACGGATTCGCTGCCGGCGTGAATCACTTCATCCATCAGAATCGTCAACAGATTCCCGATTGGATCGAATCGGTCGATCCTTACAACGTCGGTAGTTTTGCGATGTACATCGACACCATGTTTGCGCTGGGCCATTGTCGTAGCGACTTGGAATCCGCCGGCGTCAAGCTGTCGCAAAGCATCCCGCAGGCAGATCTGGGCGCTCATTTTGGATCGAATCAGTTTGCCGTCTCGCCCCAGCGATCGGCGACGGGGGCTTGCATGCTTTCGATGGATCCTCATTTGCGGCTCAGTTCATTCTTTCGCTGGTACGAAATGCACTTGGTCGGCCCCGAGATCAACGCGATGGGCGCATGTTTTTTTGGCAGCCCCTACGTCTCGATGGGACGCACCGAGCAAACCGCCTGGTGCATGACCGTCAACGGTCCGGATCTGGGTGACGTCTTTACCTTCGCAGTGAATCCGAGCGATCCAACTCAGTACAAAGGCGTCAATGGCTGGGAAAAATTCGCAACCAGCACAAATACCATCAAGGTTAAGACCGCCGAGGGTGTTGTCGAACGATCTTTTCCCGCTCTCGAGACCAAGGTGGGACCGGTGGTTCATGTGAAGGATGGAATCGCCTACGTGTTCGCGTTGCCCACCAGCAACGATTCGAGCCGCGCCAGTCAGCTGTACGAAATGATGCGCAAAATCGATGCCAGAGTTCCGCGAATCGATCAAGCAGCTGGGGCTGGTGATGTTCAACATCTTGTATGCCGACAAACATGGTGACATTTTCTGGATCAGCAACGGACGGGTACCCAAGCGAGACCAGCGGATCGGGTCGAAGGAACTTCGTCCCGGCGATCAGGACTGGGCCTATTGGCAAGGATATCATCGGCAGGAGGAGTTGCCACAACTGACCAATCCACCAGCGGGTTACGTGGTCAACACCAACAGCGGACCACAAAATGTGACTCCGCAAGGCGCGCCTGACCCTAAGGATTTTCCGGCATACATGATGAGCCACCAGGCGAACAGCCGACTGCGACGACTCGATCATCTGCTCCGCGGAGATGAGTCGTTGACATTCGAAGAGATGCAGACCTACGCCACCGATACGACCGTTGAAGTCGACGATCAATACATCGCTATGATGCAGTCGGCGGCGGGTCAAGGCGAAGGTGATGACGCGGCGCTGCTAAGCGAAGTGGCTGCGGTGCTCGGGAAATGGGATCGCCGCACGGACCTCGAATCTCGGGGCGCCGTGCTGTTCCATTACCTGGCCAGCGATGAAGCTTTTAATCAAGCGGCCAAAGAGCAAGACACAGCGGCGATCGCCCAAAGTGTGTTGAAAGTTGCTAAGCAGGTCCAGCAAGTCTTTGGATCGATTGATGTACCCTGGAAAGAGTTCAGCAGAGTTCGTCGCGGTGAGATCGAAGTTGGGATTGCCGGTTCCGGCGGAGCCGGCCGAGCGGCGGGCGCGGCACTGCGCCCCACCAATGGCAAGATCACCAATGGCCGCCGCTACTGCAGTGGTGGATCAAGCTATGGCATGATTGTCGATTTTTCGGGTGATACGAAGGCGATCAGTTGTCTGCCGTTCGGAGTTTCGGAGCATCCCGAATCACCCTACTTTGCCAACATGTTGCCACTCTACGCCGACCGTCAGTTCAAGCCGGCGTGGTTTTTTCCTGAGGAGATCAAGGCGAACGCGAAAAGCGAAGAAGTGCTCGAAACGATCGGCAGTAGCAACTAGCCAACTCGGATCATTGCTGAACTTCATATCCCGGTTCGCACCGAAGTACCGTGGCATTGAACTAGCCGCATTCGGATTCAACAGTCTCGGGCACCTCGGCTTTTTCAAACGGGGTCGCGAGCCGCTGTGGGAGAATGCCTTGGATTGGATTCAAAAGGGTGGCAACATAGTTTCCGCGAATTCATGACCACCCAGGGTGCCACGTGACTCGATAAGCGAACCATACAATTGGGCAACACGATGAAGCTGATCACACCCTTAGTCATTACATGCATGCTGACAGTCCAGCTTGCTGCCGAGCAACCGCTGGTCATCGCTCATCGCGGCGCCTCAGGCTACCTGCCAGAACATACGCTGGAAGCCAAAGCGATGGCGCATGCAATGGGAGCCGATTACATCGAACAAGATGTCGTGCTGAGCAAGGACGATCAACCGATCGTGCTGCACGACATCCACTTGGACACCGTCACGAACGTCGCCGATGTGTTTCCCGATCGGGCACGGGGCGATGGCCGATACTATGCGATCGACTTTACGGTCGCGGAAATCAAACAGTTGCAGGCGACCGAACGGATCAATCTGAAGACCGGCGAAGCGGTTTTTCCAAATCGGTTTCCCGCCAAAACATCCAACTTTGCCGTGCCGACGCTGGCCGAAGAGATCGAGCTGATTCAAGGGATCAACAAGAGTACTGGTCGCGAAGCGGGCATCTATCCGGAGATCAAAGATCCAAAATTTCATCGCCAGCAAGGCAAAGACATCTCCAAGATCGTGCTCGATACGATCCATCGATATGGATACCGCACCAAAGAAGACAAATGTTTTGTGCAGTGCTTTGACGTCGAGGAAACCAAGCGGCTGCGCGAGCAACTGGGCTGTCAACTTCGCATCGTGCAACTGCTGGGTGGATTCGGCTACGATGCGGTCGCCTCGGCCGAAGGGCTGCGACAAGTAGCCGAGTATGCCGATGGAGTCGGTCCGCCGTTAGGTCGCATCATTCGCGATGATGACGGATACCCTCAGATCACTTCGTTTGTCGCCGACGCGCATGCCGCTGGATTGGTGGTTCATCCCTACACTTTGCGTGCCGACGAATTGCCAGGATACGCCAATTCATTTAGCGGATTCGTGCAAACCCTGTACAAGGGTGCGGAAGTTGACGGCGCTTTCACCGATTTTCCAGATCAAACGATCGCAGCGCTGAGACAAATCAAGGCGGAAAAGTAGCGACCGCGGCAGTCGCGAACCTTGCCGAGCGTACCCGCGAAATTGACGACGGTTAAAACCTTACTTCGTCGTCCAGACCGGCTCGGGCTCGATCGAATCGGCGACTGCTGAACCCGCGTCGGCCCGGCCGCTGCCGGCGAGTCGGCTGATCAGTTCGACGGTCATGTCGGCTTCGCACGCGATTTGACAACTCAACCGTACACCCGGAGTGCTCAGCTCGCGAACTCGCAGCGTTTCCTTTTCCGCCGCGGTCATCTTGTCGGGTTCGCCAGCGACAAACTGGACACGACAGGTCGTGCACTTTGAATGTCCGCCACAGGCGTGCAGTTGATCGGTACCAGCGTCCTCGACTAACGCCTTGACCAGGCGTTTCCCAGCCGGAATCTCAAATTCTCCGACTCCCTGAACGGTCAGCTTTGGCATCTTCTTATTCCTTGTATGATGGTAGTTCGAGTGTGAGGATAGTGCGACCCAAAGTCCGGTCGACGAATCAATTCATTGAGCAAGATAGCATAGAGAGATCGCTATGGAAAAATCAACATAACCGGGCGGAAAAGAGGTCAGCTGCTACATCCTTCTCAAAAATGAGCTAGCGTTGCCAGTCATCGCGATACTGACGACGCAAAAATTGATTCGCCGCTGCATAATTCGTCAGTGCAAGTTTTTCGGAATCCCAAACCAGCTTTGTTTTCGTCAGACCTTCGCGCAACTGCGGGCGCAAGGCCACGTTCCCCAGTAGGACTGCTTCTGTCATGGGACCGGCCCAATCAAAATTAGATCCGGGTTTCGATCCACCTTTGCAGGCCGCAAGCCATTCGACGTGATGTCCGGGCGAACGCTCCAGCGTTTTGGGCGGAGTACCATATTCCTGAGCAAGTTGTTCTGGGAACAATCGCCAGCGCTCCCAATCGGAAAGCAGGATTCCGTCGTCTCCGACAAGCATGATTCCGTTGGTTCCCATCACGTTCCCATCAACAATCGCATCCGGTCGGGGCGGGCGCAAACCTCCGTCGTACCAAACCAATTTCACCGCGGGCAACTGATCGCGACTGGGGAACTGGTAGGTGACCATCGAACCAAGGGGGTAAGTTTCCTCGTTCACGCGAGTTGACGAAGCCTCGACGCTAGAGGGAGCGGCGAGCCGGAGAGCGCGAAACACGGGATCAAAATAGTGGCAAGCAATATCGCCTAAAGCGCCGGTGCCAAAATCCCACCAACCCCGCCACTTAGTCGGCAGATAAGCGCTATGATAGGGTCGCTCAGGAGCCGGACCGAGCCACAAATCCCAATCAAGCGTGCTGGGAACGGGCCGGCTGTCGGTCGGCCTGGAAACACCTTGAGGCCAATACTCCTCGAACAACCCACGGGAGGGACGATCCGTCCAGACGTGTGCTTGACGTATCGGTCCAATCGCGTTGTCCATCACGAATTCTTGGACCAATCTTGTCTGCTCGCCGGCTTGTGCCTGGTTGCCCATTTGCGTGGCGACACCGGCTTGGCGGGCCGCGCGCGTCAGCTCCCGCGCCTCCCATACCGAATGAGTCAATGGCTTTTCGCAGTAGACATGTTTGCCAAGTTCGATCGCCGCCATGGAAGCGTGAAAGTGATGATGGTCTGGAGTACCAACGATCACCGCGTCGATCTGCTGATCCAACTCCGCCAGCATGACGCGATAGTCTTTGAACCGTTTGGCGGCGGGGAACTGATTGAACGATCCCGCCGCACGAATCGAATCGACATCGGCCAGCGCCACGATGTTCTGCGACGATACCGCTTGAATATCGCTGGCGGCTCGCCCTCCAGCGCCGACCGCAGCGATGTTCAATTTTTCGTTTGCCGCGTAAGCCCGCGCCGATCCCGCCTGCAGGATGGTGAAAGTCGCGGCAGTTGTACCGGCGGTTTTCAGAAAGCTGCGACGGGTCGTGGTTGTCATTGACATCTCGGTTTCCTGATCGATCGCTGGCCTACAGCTGGCGAATCCGGATATTGCGAAACTTCAAGTTGTTCGGTTGCCCGTGATCTTGAAGGCCAATGTAGCCTTCCAGTGGTCGATCCTTCATCGGACCTTGGTCGAGTTGCGTGTCAATGATTTGCTGGCCATTCAACTCCACTTGCAGGTGACTGCCGACGCAAGTCACCACCATCCGATTCCAAGTGTTGGGTGGACGCGACATGTTCTTCGATGCGGCAGCGGTGCGGATCACTCCGCCATGATCGTGCTGTCCCAGCGGGCCTTTCTTGTCATAACAGTCAAGGATCTGGACTTCGATTCCTTGTTCCACCGGATCGGCCGTGTCGCCGACGCGAAAGTAGACGCCGCTGTTGCCACCCGGTGGATACATGTATTCCAGGTCCAACACAAAGTCCTTGTACTTTCGCTGCGACCATAGGTAGGCGTCGTATCGCTGCCAGCCTTGTTCGCCGTCGCGGGGCTGAATCAACAACGAACCGTCCGGCTGCGGTAACCAGTTTCCGGTGGTCTTCCAGCCGTCAAGATTCTTTCCGTTGTAAAGTGGTTTGAACTGTGTCAGGTCGCGGAGCTTCAAATTTCGCCAGCGCACTTCGTAAGGGCCCTGTCCGCGTCCAATGCCATGTACCTGTAGTCCGATGAAACCTTTGGGGTGCGACTGGAAATGGTCTTCGTCAGTCAGATCAGAGATCTGATGCCCGTTTAACCAAACTTCAATGTGGGGGCCAACTGCGACGACGTGGTACGAATTCCACTGGCCGTCCTTGAAGTAGTCGTGAGGCGCGCGGTCCTGGTCGGGAGTCATCCAGCCGCCTGCCGCTTCGCCGTAAACGTATCCAGCCATTTTGTCGGTGGAAATTTCGACCTGGGGCCCATTGACACGTCCGCCGGGTGATCCGCCTTCGCTTTGCGAGCGAATTTGTACGCCCGAATTCAATTCGCTGTCGACCTGAACGTCAAACATCAGTTCAAAGTCACCATACAATTGGTCGGTGCAAAGAAACGAATTCGGACTCCCCTCAGCGGTTTTGCCGACAATCTGGTCTCCCTCGACCCGATACGTCGCGGTCCCGTTTCGCTGAGTCCAGCCATCCAGATTTTTGCCGTTGAACAAATCGACAAATCCAACGTCAGCAGCGCACGAAACAGTAACTGAGGTGACTAGCAACAGCAGGGCGACGGCGAAACGTGACATCGCGAACTCCTCGAGGTAGGTGTGGAAACTGAGCGGGCAACGAAGATCAATGTCACGCATTGTAGCCACACTCAGTGCCCCATGCGCAATCGACTGACCTGACCGTCAGCATAACGGCAGCCGTTTCAGCAACATCACAACAGCGGAGCTGAAACCTTGGATGCCGTAATTCGAATCAGAAATATTCGGCTAATCGCCATGCAAACAACCGACACGATCGCAACACAAAAGCAGAGCGGGCGGAAAAATGTCATGAAGTCACCACTGGTCTGCAACGAGTTTCTGGCCAACATCACGCCGACGTAACCCAGATAGCCAATTGAGTCGGCCAGATACATCAAAAAGACCACGTTACCGGTATCGCGTGTCATCGCGATGAAGCGTTCAAAGATCGTCGTATGGACGGCGACGTACGGCAAATACAGCCCGACACCGATCAGGACCATGAAGCTAAACGGCGCGATCCGGCCCGCCTGCTGCGCCAAGGTCGCCAGCAGCAAAACCACCGCGCCCAGGATGCACATCGCCAGCGCGGCGCGAAAGGCGCGTTGATTGTCGGATATCAAGACCGCAATCCCACTGGACAGCGTGACCAACAAGCCAACCCACAGCTCCGAAAAACTGAACAACTCCGGCGTCGTTTCGACTCCCAGGCTGGTCCAGATTTCCGGCGCAAAGTCGGACCGCACACTCCGCAGCACGGTAATCAGCAAGAACATGATCAACAGCGGGACCAACCCCCCGGCATAGCGACGAACGAAGTTGCGGCGGTCATCGCCTGTCAGCAATGGCCGTTCGCTTCGTGCCGCCACATCGGCGGCGGTCGGCGGCAAGGTCCGGGTCAACATCCAGACGAAGCACAGCAGGGGAATCAAGAAAACAGCTCCCACGGCAGCCGGCATCCAAAACTGCGTGACCCCTTGATCGAGCATCCATTTGCCAGCCGATTTGGTCACTCCGTCGGCCAGGATAAAACTGGTGCATAGGCCGGCGGCAAGCGCTTCGGTTTGTCGCCGGCCCTCCAAGAAGCTCAGTACCAAACCAAACACCATTCCCAGCGGCAAACCGTTCAATATCAAGCAAAAAATATTCAGCGGAGCCGGCACGACTCCAAACAGCAACAGCGCCAGTTCGGCCAGTAGAATCAAACCGATCAAACTGATCGCTCGACGGCTGGGCTGTAATTCGGTCAAGACTTTGATGCCGATGAATTTCGACAACATGTAACCGCTGACCTGGGCCGCCACGGCAACCGTTTTGTAATCCCAGCCCCAGGCATCGACGTCACGATACTGGGCCACGCTAAACGGCTTGCGGAACGCGTACATGCAAAAATAAGTTCCGAAGGCAGCGGTCACGGCCCAGATCATCGGACCCCACTGCCAAAATTTCCCTTGATCGCCCTGATCTGTGCTGCCGTCGCCCGATTGTTGCATGCTGGCTGTCGATTCCCTGATAGGATTCCACGGTTCAATGCGACCATGTTAGCGGCTGGGGGGGCGAAAATGCGTTAGCATTTGGCAAAGACCCGATCCACAGCAGTCATTTGGCAACGTGAACTCAGCGAATCGATCCAGTAGCACCGCGGCGGTCTTCACGCAGCCCAACCAACCTTTGGAGCTGCGTGATTTGCCGGTTCCCCGTCGACTTGGTGACGGCGAACTGCTAGTACGCGTGACGTGTTGCACCGTCTGCGGCAGCGATCTGCACACGCTCTCGGGTCGGCGCCCGGGACCGACTCCCTGCATACTGGGTCATGAAATCGTCGGCCAGATTGCCGCGTTTGGGGACCGGCCGCCAACCGATTTGCGCGGCAGACAAATCCAACTCGGTGACCGAGTGGTCTGGTCGGTTTCCGCAGCCTGCGATCAGTGTCGAAACTGTCGGCGAGGCATTCCACAGAAATGTCAATCACTGCGCAAATATGGGCATCACAAAATCGAACCCGACTGGCAACTGAGCGGCGGCTTGGCGCAATATTGCCATCTGGTCCGAGGCACATCGATCGTAGTGATCGATTCGGCAATCCCCGAACAAGTGATTTGTCCGGCCAGCTGTGCGACCGCGACAGTGGCATCGGCCATGCGAGTAGCTGGCAACATCGCCGGCGCCAGAGTGCTGATCATGGGCGCGGGCATGCTGGGGCTGACATCGTCGGCGATGGCGGCAAGCTTAGGCGCCGATTCGGTTTGCGTCTGTGACGTCAGCCGCGAGCGTTTGCGGCTGGCAGAACAGTTCGGATCGGACCAATCGATCTTGTTCGATCAGGCAAAGGGGCGGCTCGACCAGCGGTTTGACACGGTGTTCGAAATGTCCGGCAGCGCGGAAGCGGCACAGTCGGCACTCCAGTTTGCCGCTGTCGGTGGGTCAATCGTTTTCGTCGGGACCGTACTTCCGGTCGGTTTGATCAATGTCGATCCCGAGCAAGTCGTTCGCCGATTGTTGTCGATTCATGGGGTCCACAACTACGCGCCGCAAGACCTGCTGGCGGCGATCGATTTCCTGGAACAATCGGCTGACCAATTCCGGTTCGCCGATCTCGTATCAAAATCCTTTCCACTCGGAGCGATCAACGAAGCGATCGCCTACGCCAGCCAAGCCAGGCCGATACGAATCGCGATCAAGCCGGAAGGGGATGCTTGATTGGAGAGCGATCGCGCTGCGGTCGCCGGTTGCTGGGCGTCGCCAACGCGCTGTCAACACAAGTCATTCCTTGTTTTCGCTGGCCGTTACCGGTGCCGCCGAGATCAATTTCAAGGATTCGGCGATCAGGATCTCCCCCGTCATTTCGCCAAGCGAGACGTCGGACACATACTTGTAACGGGGGAATGAGCGGAAATCCACTTCGGTCAAGATGTATCCGAAGGCATCGTTGGTCAGTCCAAACAACAGATTATGCTGACCGCGCATCTTGCGTTTCAAATAGAAACCAATGTTTGGCAACGCTTCACCGGGAATCGTCAAAATCTGGGCATTGCCAAGATTCACCAAGTTAATCCGCGAGGTCACGGTTTGATCGTCGTTATGCGGATACTTCAGCGGCGAATAGACGACCACGGCCCACAACTCTTTCGATTCAACCGGAACGGTCAAATCCGCGGAAAAGCAAGCGAGCGAGGGATCTTCTTGTATCGGCGCCGGCGCGATGATCCGCAGCGCTTCGCTGGCCATCGTCTTGCCGATTCGCAAACATTCATCCCAGGTCCGATCGTCGTGCCAATATCCGCGTTCGGGATTACTGGGGCGATCGAGATCCCGATTGTCGGCGGTCACCATTCCCCCCTGTGCACTGTTGACAAAGATTGCTTTACCTCCCACCGTCGCTTCGATCGTGTCACATAAGGGTCCAACCAGGTCAGGACTGACGACGCCGGCGCTGGACCCCAGCACTTCCGGATGAATCGCATAGTTGACCAAGGTCACAATCGGCTTGTCATTCGAGTCAATCGCCTGGATCACACTCATCCGCCGGTCGTACAGATCGGGAGCGTAATAGTTGTAGGCGATCTTACCTTTGGCTTCGTCGGTACCGACTTTCAGTTTTGCCGGTTGCAGATTGTCGAGCGCTGTATTGATCGCTTTGGCCGCGCGGTTGCAGACCAGATCCATGTAATCCAAGTCGCCGGTATGGCCTCCTTTGCCATCCGGAAACGCGTAACAGTCGGGTGCACTATGGGTATGTGTGGAGGCGACCAAAATGTTCTCCCCGGGTATCCGCTGAACCAATTTGCGCACCCGATCGGCCAGCACGCCGGGGAAGCCCAGCAGATCCAGGCTGACCACGGCGACGCTTGTTTCACCGCGTTGGAAGACGACAGCGCGAGCCGTTAATTCGCCTTGCTTCTCCTTAACGGGGTTGGGATTTCCAAAACCGCCGGATACAGGTAACAGCGGATCGGGGGTGATGATCTCCACCGCCGCGCCGACGAGCAGTTGGTCATCGGCGAGCGCGTAAAACCCTGGCAGCAAAGTTAGCGCAAATGCAACGATCGGAATTGATTTTTTCATGATACAGTCGCGAATAATGAGGGTGCAGAACGAGTCGGAAAGGGCTTGGAAGTCAAACTTCGGATTGACACAATAGGAAACCAATCCAGAATCTGGAATCGGTGGATTTGCGATCGCAAAGTCGCCATAGATCGATAGCCACTACGATGGCGATTGCTCATTTCGAGCCGGGAACACAGGCATTGCGAGCCGGGAACACGGGCCGGATTTTATTCTAGCCCAAGCAAACATCAGGCGTGGCAATCTTACAATTTTCATTAGGCACTGTCTCGCAAATGCTCTAGAGCCGGGCAGAGGGCAAATGGATTCACAATCAGGAAAAACGGTGACTGTTTACGGGATCTGGCTATTCGCTGCCTGGACCTGTTATGTGGCATTCGTCTTCCCAACATGGCCTCGCCAAGGTTTTATATTCAGCAAACTGATTCCAGAGTTAATTCGTGCTGGAATTTTCATCGCTCCGATTCTTTTGCTGCTGCGGAATGCGGCTCCATGGACGGCCCTGCGGATTGTACCTGTGACCAAGAACGACCTGATGGTTGGGGTGCTGGCGGGTCTGGTGTGGGGGATCGGGATTATCTTGATCGCGATCTCATTGCAGCAAAGATCCCTATCTTCGGTGGCCAAATATCAGATCTGGCTGACCGGTTTTACGATCTCGACGGTCGTCGAAGAGCTTACCTTTCGATCTTACTTTTTCGGTGCTCTAAAACGATACGGTTGGTGGTTGGCTGCAATTGTTTCATCGTTGCTGTTCGTTCTGATTCACTATCCCGGCTGGTACTTTCTCGGCCTGCTGCCAAGCCCAATCATGTGGATCACGAACTCAGTTTCATTGTTTTTGTTGGGCTGCGTGCTCGCATTACTCAGTTCCAAGACGACTTCGATCTGGCCATGTGTGTTTGTTCATGCTTGCAATAATACGGCGGCGGCTTTAACTGCGGCTACATAATCATCTTAAACAACGATCAAGCAGAGCCTGCGGCTCGCGATTTTTCTTCCGCCGCACTCAGTTTCAGGTACCGCGGAACCAACCGCATCGGATCGACAAATTTTCCGCTCACCGCCGCGCGAATCCCCAGCATGCCGACTCCAATCGCGTCACAGTGCCGGTCGACTCGCTGGTCGGCCAATGGACCGAGCAGTTTCGCGTCGCCGGTGATCTGGGTTTCGGCTGCCCGTCGCGCGAGACAGGCCGACCAATCAAGATTAGTGGCGACTCGAACCGAGTCGGGATGCGGGGTCCAAGACTTCGGAATCGCGTTGATCGGTGGCAACAATTCGGAGCGGTCAAACGTTCCGCAGTAGACTTGACTGCGATACGCATCGAGCCCAACCAACAGAGAATGGCAATCCGGCGAATCACCAAAAGCGGCCGCTGCAACTGCGGCCAGCGAGTCGACACCGACCAGCGACAATCCCAGGGCGTAGCTCAGTGCCTTTGCCGTGGTGACACCGATGCGCAGTCCAGTGAATGAACCCGGGCCATCGGCAACGGCCACAAAATGAAGTTCAAGATCTTGGTCACGACACCACCGCAGCAGCTGTTCGATCGCTGGTGCCAGCATTGCCGCGGTCCGTTTTTGCGGATCCAGGTTGACCTGCCTCAACACCCGCTGGCCCGACAGCACCGCGATCGATCCGGCTGTGCCGGTCGTTTCCATGGCCAATTGGTTCCAATGTTGGGTCGAGTTTTGGGGAGTCAAAGCTGACGGATTTGTCGTGGGATTGCTGTGAATTTTTGATTCCCCTTACAATTTGAATTCACGAGACCAGTCAAAAAGCGGAAAGCCGTCGCTGAGATGGAGATGCTGACCGGTTCTGCCAATAGTTTAGGATTCACTGGTGAAGCGCGCGTTGATAAGCGATATCCATGGTAACCTCGAAGCCCTCCAGGCGGTTTTGCGGGATATCGACGAGGTTTCGGTGGATGAAATCTACTGTTTGGGGGATATCATCGGCTATGGGCCAAACCCTTGCGAATGTCTTGATCTGGTGATGAAACTTTGCAAAGCGACGATCCTGGGCAACCATGATCAAGCCGCCCTGTTTGACCCCGACGGATTCAACCCCATGGCGCTGCAGGCGATCTACTGGACCCGCGACCAATTAGACTCCGGTGCCGGTACGCCGGTCACCATCAACAAGCGTTGGGATTTCCTGGGCGAATTGCCGCGCCAGATCGACGAGGGCAGCCTGATGTTTGTGCATGGCTCGCCACGCGACCCAACCAACGAATACGTGTTCCCCGAATACATATTCGATCAGCGGAAAATGGAGATCTTGTTTGGCAAGATCGACCAGTATTGCTTTATGGGGCACACACACATTCCGGGTGTCTTTACGACTTCTTGCGAATTCATTTCACCCCGCGAATGCGATCACCATTACCGCTTGGGCAAGGAAAAAGTTCTGGTCAACGTCGGCAGCGTCGGCCAACCGCGCGATGACGACAACCGATCCTGTTATGTTGTGCTGGACACCGACGAGAACACGCTCACTTACCGTCGTGTCGAGTACGATATTGACAAGACCGCTAACAAGATTTACGCGATCGCCGATCTATCGGACGCCTTGGGCGATCGATTGAAACACGGTCGCTGACCGTCGCAGCCGTACCTCGTTCCTGCCCCCTAATTTGAATCAACCCGAGTGACACGTACCGCGATCCTTAGTGATATCCACGGCAACCTGAGCGCCCTGGAGGCCGTTATGGAGGATTTGGCCGGACAGCAGGTTGATCGAATCGTTTGTCTGGGCGACGTGATCGGATATGGACCCCAGCCGTGCGCCTGTCTGGACCAAGTGATGCAGTTTGATTTCTGTGTGCTGGGCAATCACGACAGCAGCGCTTTGTTTGACCCGGAAGGGTTCAACGTGGCGGCCGAGCAGGCGATTTTCTGGACTCGAGCGCAAATTGAATGCGGCGGCGACGGTCCGGAAGAAAGTCGTCGGAGAATGGAGTACATCTGCAAAATGCCTCGAATGGTCGAAGAAGGCAGGGTGTTGTTCGTCCATGGGTCGCCGCGTGGACCAACCAACGAGTACGTGTTCCCCGAAGACACGCAAAACCCCAAGAAGATGGAGAAACTGTTCTCGCTAGTCTCACATCTTTGTTTTCAGGGGCATACGCATGTTCCGGGTATCTTTACCACCGACCTCCGCTTCATCCGGCCGATCGACACGGGCACCGGATGCGAAGTCGATGCTGCAGAGCGTTATTTGGTCAACGTCGGCAGCGTGGGACAACCGCGGGACGGTGACCCACGCAGTTGTTATGTCATTCACGACGGGCAGAAGATCGAGTATCGGCGGGTTGAATACGACGTGGAAAGGACAATTCGATTGATCGAAGCGGAACCGGAATTGGATGACTTTCTGGGCCAGCGACTTCGCGAAGGCCGATAAGTTACCGACTTGCCGTGCGCTCGACATCATCAAGCAAAGTCTCGGTCAATTTCGCACGGTACTCCATCATGCTGTTGGCACCCTGGAAACCGACCACCGTTTCATCCCAATCTAGTTGCTTGCTGAGCATCCGTCCGTTGTCGATGTCGAATCGAATCACTCCGTTACTCAACTGCTGAACCACTTGAGCCCGGACCGTTTCCTGTTTGATGGGGGTGATTGGTTCACTACGCACCGATAACGTCGCTACCCCTGTTTGGACCTTGTCCAGGGTATAACGTTCGTTGATCTTGATTGTTTTTACTTCCCCATCTTCAGTGCGGCATTGCACTTCGCGGGGCACGATCCAGGAATGACCAACCATGATGGGTTCCTCCGGCAGGGCAAGAGTCAGGGACCCCATCCCCAGCGAAATTTTGCTGCCGGCGTGATCTTCACGTTTGATTTCCTTGCCGCCTGGATTGATGGTTACCGTGGCCAACGATTTACCGATCTGCTCTGCGACCGAAGCAAACGCCGCAGGTGGCTCTTGATCACCACTGCTGTCCCAGCGAAGCTCGTCCTCCTGGCCATGCTGTTGAGTCATCTCGACGGCATCGATCAAGTGATCAAAGGTTATCTGCAACTCGTTGGCGTCGGCGACATCCCAGCGACGTTGGCTGGTGGTATGAACTTGGGTGACATCTTCTGATCCCTGAACCCGCGTCTTGGTTTTTGCGACGTGCGTTACTTCGAACCGCAGTTGTTCGCCTGTTTTTAGAGAGTAACGAAGCAGGTACGTTGCTCCATCGCTCGGCTGGTCCGCCAGACCGGCCGAGACCAAACACAGCCACGTTAAGACGACAGCAATCAAGATTCGAGGCACGTCAGCGGTCTCCATACACGTTGGTGAATTCGAGTTTCACGGTTCGCTAAGGTTCGCAGATCCAGGCGCAGCGGCAAGAGAGATTCGTCGCAGAGCAATTGACCTGCCTGAGGCCCGCAAGCGGACAACGAAGGTCCGAATCAGATCACGATGCCAGAATTTCGGTGACCACATGGCCGTGAACGTCGGTCAGCCGGCGATCGATTCCACTCTGCCGGTAAACCAATCGCTTGTGATCAATGCCCAGCAGATGCAGCACAGTGGCGTGGAAGTCATAGCAATAAGTCTTTCCCTCGACAGCCTTGTATCCCCAGTCGTCGCTCTGACCGTAACTGGTGCCCGCTTTGACGCCCGCGCCCGCCAACCATGTGACAAACGAACCCCCATTATGGTCCCGCCCATCGCCACCTTGGGCGAAGGGTGTGCGGCCAAATTCGGTCGTCCAAATCAACAAGGTGTCATCAAATAATCCTCGCGACCTGAGATCGCGGATCAATGCTGCGATCGGTTGATCGACTGAGGCAGCGATTGGCGGCAGCTCTTTAGAGATGCTGCCGTGGTTGTCCCAGTTGTCGGTCGCTCCCTGCGGTCCGCTCCAGACTTGCACAAATCTGGTTCCCCTTTCGATCAATCGACGGGCTAATAAACATCGTCTTCCGAAATCTTCAGTGATCTCGTCACCGAGTCCATATTCGCGGTGCGTCGCTTCGGTCTCGCGAGATAAATCAAACGCTTCGGGCGCGGATAACTGCATCCGCGCCGCAAGTTCATAAGACTCAATCCGCGCCTCCAGCCGGGAATCATCTGGACTGCGCGCCGCGTGCTGACGGTTTAACAGTTGCAGCAACTGCAAGCCGTCTCGATTGGCTGCTGGCGTGGCAAAGGCGTGACGCCCTTTGGCGAATAAATCGCCAACGGGCATCTCTGCACCGCCGCGAATGACCGTGCCCTGGTGGACCGCCGGCAGGAAGCCAGCGGAAAACGGCCCTTTTTGGTTGTAAGGCAGACCCTTGGCATCCGGCAGGACCACGAACGTCGGCAAATCATCGGTTAGATTTCCCAACCCATACGAAATCCAAGCTCCCATGCTGGGAAATCCGGGCAGCAAAAAACCCGAGTTCATCATGTAGGTCGCCGGTCCGTGGACGTTGGTCTTCGAAGCCATCGCCATCAGAAAGGCCATCTCGTCAACTTCCTTGGCCTGCTGAGGAAAGACGCTGCTAACCCAGCGTCCGCACTCGCCATGCTGTTTGAATGCGAACGGACTTTTCAGGATTGCGCCGGGTGCCGCTGTGAATCCCTCCGGTTTTTCCTCCGGTCCCAACTTTTGACCGTGCAGTCGCCCCAGCTCGGGCTTGTAGTCAAAGGTGTCCATCGGGCTTGCGCCGCCCGTCATGAACAACTGAATCACACGCCTGACCTTGGCGGGATGATGAAGGCCGCCGTTTAGATCAGCCTCAGTTCGATCAAGCTCTGACGAGACCGCATCTCGCATCAGCATCTGAGCCGCCGCGATACCCCCCAGCCCGCCGCCGATGTTCCACAAAAATTGTCGCCGCGAGCTTTTCATCTTTAATCCACAAACAAAAATTCGTTGCTGTTCCACAAGACCCGGCAGGTCGCGGCCAAACCATGCTGCTGGCTGAATTCGCGCAAAGCCACGCTTTCGGCCGCTGTTGGATCGCGCAACAGAATCAAACGAACGGCGCGGTCGACTTGTTGGGCAACGCTGCCGTAATCAGCCGAGAGATCGTCCGCGAGCACCTGACTGTGGTGAAGCACAAAGTCGTTGTTGTACAACGCCAGCGACTGCAGCGCTGAGATCGAGAATTCGCGGCGGGGAGCCAAGATCCCGAGATCGGGAAAATCGAGCGATTCCATGAACGGATCCGCAATCCCGCGCCAAACGACTCGATAAATACTTCGTCTGCGCGCCCCTCGGGTCACTCCAATCAAACGCGTCGTAATCCAGTTTCGGAGTCGCTTGGGCGCCCTTGGATTGCGTGAACTGCTGAATTCCGGGACCACCCATGGTCCGGTCCAAACGACCCGAGATTTGCAGCACTGCATCGCGAAACGACTCCGCGTCCAAGCGACGCCGATCAGACCGCCACAGCAACCGATTTTCCGCATCGATCGACTTCGCCAATGCCAGTGTGCTGTCGTCGTACACCTCCGGCGGCCCAGCCGAACCGAAGGCGCTAGGCTCGGGCCGAACGAGTTGAGATTGCCGCTGATAAGTCGCCGACAGCAGGATCATTCGGTGCAGTCGTTTTAAAGACCCCTGTGCTTCATCGCGAAACCAGATCGCCAACCAATCGAGCAATTCCGGATGAGACGGCGTGCCTCCCATCCGACCAAAATCGTTCGGAGTATCACAGATTCCACGACCAAAGTGGTACGACCAGACTCGATTGACAACGCTTCGCCAGGTCAGTGGATTGTCGGGCGCCGTCAACCAATCGGCAAGCGCCGCCCGCCGTGACCCCTCGTCCTGTGGGTCCGCCAAATCAAATCGAGCCTGCAGCGCGGTGATCGCTGACAAGGATCCCGGCCCGGCGAGCTCACCCGGTTGCTCGATATCGCCACGGCGCAGCACATGCACAAGCTTGGGTGTCATCGGCTGATCGAGCTTGCTGGCGCGCGAATATCGATCGGAAGCCGCGTAGACCGATGACTTGGCCGGCAGATCGGCAAGCTGCCGGGCCGCATGCCTGTGGAGCGCGTAAGCAGCGATTGTCGCGTGCTGCGACTGTGATCGCTGCTCGGCAGGGACCTTCAGCGCCGAGCTAACGGGCTCGGGCAACACGTCAGCCCCAGCGCCTTCGACGTCCGTTGCATACAGCTTTAGCCGTCCGATCACGTGAGCTCCGCCATGGACCTGCTTAAGCATCACCACGATTTGGCTCGATGATTTCAATTCGACAGGCTTCTCCAATTCGAAGACGGCGCGGTGCGTCTGGCTAACCTTGGGAAAAATACCCCAAGCAGTCTTGATATCACCGTCGATCGCGTGCGCAATCGTCCAATTCTGCTGATTCCAATCGGCCGCAGCGGCCTTGATTTGCAAACGCAACGGCTCGCTCGATGCGCTGTCAAAGACGAACGCTTGAACTTCACTTAAATGCAGATTCCCGTTGTCGGCGCGACCAGGCCCTTGGCTGGGAAGGCTTTCGTCGGGCAACACCTCCAATCGCAGCGCGGATAGTTTTGCGAGCGAAGTCGTCGCGTTGATCGTGTAGGTGTCTTGGTCGGGTCGATTTCCCCCCGCCAACAGGGAGTCGTCGTCCAGCCTTTTCAGCGTTGCTCCATCAGATGACACAAATGTGACGGGGCGAAGTGTTTGCCAAACCGTGGTCTGGTTTGCCAGGCTGGTTTCCCAGCGGCGCACAATCTCGGCCAGCTCGGCATCCGGCGGGTTCGCTAGCTCGCCGCTGCCGGCCTGGGTTGCCAACTCGGCCCAGCGACGTCGCTGTTCGGCGACCAGCGGATCGGAATCGAACTCCACATCCCCCTTGCCGACGCCGGCAAACACAGCTTGTAGGGAATAGTAGTCTTCCTGAGTGATCGGATCGAACTTGTGGTCGTGACATCTTGCGCAACTGGCCGTTGTGCTGACCAGCGCGGCCATCGTTTGAGTCACCATGTCGTCGCGATCGAGATAATCGAAGGTGATCGGCGCGGTGCCGGCGCGACTCAATTCCAGCGGCCCCGCGGCGATAAAACCAAGGGCCGGGATCAGGTCCGTCCGGTCCGGAAAAAACCAATCCGCGGCCAACTGCTCGCGAATGAAGCGGGCCCAGGGAGTATCCCGGTTAAGACTTTCGATGACGTAGTCACGGTAACGCCACGCATGAGGCCGAAAGACATCGTGTTCGCAGCCGTGCGAATCCGCAAAATGGACGGTATCGAGCCAATGCCGCGCCCAGCGTTCGCCATACCGTGGCGAATCGAGCAGTCGGTCAATCAACTTTGGATAAGCCAGCGGATCGGAATTGGCGACGAATGCGGCAACGTCCTCAGGGGTAGGCGGCAATCCATGCAGGTCATAGGTCAGCCGTCGAATCAGGGTCCGCCGGTCGGCCGGCGGCAAGGGCTGCAACCCTTTGGCGTCCAGTTGACGCTGCACAAACGCATCGATCGGATGGCTGTTTGCCAGATCACCGCCGATCGACTCGGCAATGGCTGGCCGATTCAGAGGGCGTAGCGACCACCAATCAGTCCGATCGTGTTCGCTGATCGGAGTGGCGTTTCGCGGATCCGGCGCACCGCGGCGAACCCAATCGACCAGCAGCTCGACCGCCGCGGCGGGCAGCTGCTGATCAGGCGGCATCCGCAGATCCTCCTCTTGCCGGCGGATCGCTTTGATCAGCAAACTCTGTTCCGGCTGGCTCGGCACGACGGCCGGCCCATGTTCCCCTCCGTCGGACCACCCGCTGCGCGAGTCAAGCGTCAGGCCTCCCTCCATTTCACCGGAAGCGTGCGAATGGCACTGGTAGCAATGAGTCTTCAGGATCGGTTCAACCTGATCGAAGAAGAAGGTTTCCGCGTCGAAACTGGCGGTGGTTTCCGCAGTCGCAACATCGATCAGGATCAGCAGCACCATCCCCAACCCCAAGGCAAGTTGCCCCAATGTCTTTAACAGGATCGCGTGATTGCTGACAGGAAGCATTCGTTGGAATGAAATACTGAGGTTGGGCCGATGTTTGCGCCTAGAGCATTTCCATTCTTGTTGTAGGTTGTCGGGAAAAGGCGTCATTCATTCGTCCACCACCGGCAACAGAATTCGCGAGGGATGCTGCGGGCCAAAGTAAATCGTATTTTTGGCGACCCGCGTTTCGTCGTCGGAGCGTTGCGGGTGCCCGGTATTGGGATTGGGATCGTATCTGGGATCATTGCTGCTGCTAAGGTGCAGCGCAATGCGATGACCTTTGTTGAACACGACGGCGGTCGACCAAAGATCGATTCGAACCTGCACAATTTCGCCCGGTTCCATCATTACTTCACGATCGAATCCGTCACGGTACCGTGCTCGGATGATGCCGTCGCACAACAGCGCTTCGTACCCATCCGGGTAGACGTCCACCAATTTGGCGACAAAGTCGGTATCCGGCGCATCGGACGAAACGTACAGATCGACGCTGACGCGGCCAACGACTTCGAGCGGTTCTTCCAACACATCGGTTTGAAATCGAAAGTAATCCTGCCGCTCTTCGATCTTGCGTTGGTCCATCGGGCCCTTGCCACCGGCGATTAAGTTCGCACCACCAACTGTGGGCACGGGATTGGCCGGATCGTAGCTATAAGTCACCGATCCCGCCGATTCCGGCGTTGTCGTTGCCAATCGGTTTCCGCTGTGCAGCAGATACGAGGTCGGCTTGGATGGCGGCGGCCAGGAAGTCGCTTCCCGCCACTCATTGCCCGGCGCATCAGGATCGTCGGTGTCCCCCATCAGGTAATAACGAACCGGCGGCTCTTGATCGATTCCGTTTTGTTCGTCCTTCAGCCAGCGACTAAACCAACGAAGTTGATGATCGACACCAAAGCCGCCGCTGCCGGCATCGGGAAATTTCAGTCGTCCTCCCAAAGGCCCATGCCCACTCGGTCCCATGATCAATTTTTGATTTCCGGCGGCCAATCCGGCGCCGCACGTTTGCAGTCCAACAAAGTTGTCGATCGTTCCTTGACCAAAAATGTCAAACCAACCACCGACGTTGCAAATCGGAATGCAGATGCGATCGTGAAAGTCGGGGATCTCGCGCCAATCCCAGAAGGACGAGGCGGGTGGATTCTGCATGGTCTCGGCGATCGCTTCCGTCGCCTTCATGCTCGCCAACCAACCATCGTTCATTTCCTTTCGATAGACGCCGCCGTTATAGACTGTGTGTCGGCGGGCGCTGGCCGGTGCCACCACGACGTACCCACAGACCAGGTGGGGCGGCGTTTGCGTGGCGGCCAGGTTGGTGGTGATGCCGACAGCCGAGCCACCAGCCATCCCGACTTTTCCGGTGCACCAATCTTGTTCGGCAATCCATTCCACGGTGTCGTAGCCATCGTGGTGATCGGTTTGAAAAGGATTGTACTGACCCTCGGATTTAAATCGGCCCCGACAGTCTTGCGAAACAAAGGCGAATCCGGCCTTCACAAAACGTTTGGCGGTGCCCATGTTGCCAAGCTTGTTGTAGGGGGTCCGAGACAGCACGCAAGGCCAAGGACCATCGCCGTCAGGCAGATACACGTCGGTCGCCAGATTGACCCCGTCGCGCATCGGTACCATCACGGTTTCTTGCGTCGCGGCAGGCAGTACATGAACCGGTACAAGCAACGCAAATGCCAGGCACGTAAAAATACGACGACTGAACATCGTGACTCCTCTCTGGTCGGGGTTGTTCAACAAAGCGATGGGATTCTACGGGACAAAACGCGCTAAAAACCGAGTGCCCACCTCTGTACCATGGTAACAGCAATCCGACGGCTTCGCTGTGGGCTAACATAGAGCCGGTCCGATCCCTTTTCCTCGATTTGGTTTACCTACAACACAGGAGAACTCAATGCGAATCCGTTCCTCTTCTCTGGTCCTGCTCGCCGCCGCGGCGACCCTGATCTTGCTGGCAACCGGAAACAGCCCCGCGCAAGTCACCCAAGCCGAACCCGAATATACCGGCGACGATCGCATCGAAGACTGGAAAGGCAAAACGATTCTCGTGGTCACTCCGCACCCAGACGACGAAACCTTCACGTCCGGGGGCACGCTGGCCAAGCTGGCCGGCAATGGCAACAACGTCCAAATTCTGATCTACACCAAGGACAACTCAGGCTCCAACGATCCGACCATGACGCAGGAGCGATTAGGACAGATTCGCCGTGGCGAAGAGGAAGAGGCTTGCCAAATTTTGGGAATCCCCAAAGAGAACATCACCTGGCTGGGACACGATGACGGCATGCTGGAATACGTTGACCCTCGCGAACTGACCAAACAAGTGGCCCGCGAGATTCGACGTCTTCGCCCCGACGCGGTTTTCACGATCGATCCGGGAGCACCGCAACAGCAATGGCATAAAAGCGATCACCGTGCCGGCGCGATCATCACCGCCGACGCGATGCGGGCCGCCGGTTGGCGACTTTACTTTCCCGAACTTGAACGTCAAGGTTTCAAGCATTACTCGGTGCCAGTTGTCTTTTTTTACTATTCGGCCCAACCAAACTACACCGTCGACATCACCGACGTCGCCGAGTTGAAAGCGAAAGCGTCCGCTGCGCATGTCAGCCAGTTTGGCGAGATGGTCACCAACTACGATGAGACGAATTTGTCAGAGCGAAAAGAGAAACTCGCCAAGATGCTGCGTGCCAGCCGGTTAGTGGTTCGCGAAAATGATCGGATCGTTGAAAAATTTCGTCGCTCTACCGGATACGGAGGTTAACGATGCGTGCCTGGTTGTTATTGCCGATCGGTTTGTACTGTGTTTTCGGACTGGCTGATCCACGACTAGTGGCCGATGCACCGGCGGCGGCCGATTTGCGAGTCGGGGTTGCCAAGAGCAACATCACGCCGCCCTTGGGTGGATCCATGTATGGCTATGGAGCGCGAGGCTCCAATGTTTCTTCGGGCGTTCACGATCCGCTATTTGCCAAGGCCATCGTCTTTTCTGACGGCACACAGAAACTGGCGATGGTGACCTTGGATCTTGGATCAATGCCGCGCGAAAATGCCGCCAACATCCGCAAGTTGGTGCAACAGGCGACCGACATTGACACGGTGCTGCTGGTTGCCTCTCACACGCATTCGGCGCCCTCGTTCGTAGCCGGTTTTCCGAGCGGGGACGCACCGTACATTTCGGAAATGGAGAGCAAGATTGCCGAGGCTATCGCCGCGGCGAATGATCGCTTGGAGCCTGCGCGGATCGGCGTTGGTTGGGGTCGCGCCGCCGAGGGCCATAACCGCCGTCTGATCAACCCCGACGGGACAGTCACGATGTTGTGGGGAAATCGCGAGCGGAAGCCAACCAAACCGCTTGACTACGCTGTGGGGGTGATCGCGCTGGACTCGCCAGCGGGCAAGCCAATTGCGACGCTGGTCAATTTCACCTGTCACCCGGTCGTTCTCGGGCCTGAGAATCTGTTGATCTCGGCTGACTACCCGGGCGCGATGATGGCTTACCTGGAACAAGCGATCGGTGGTCAGGCCATGTTTGTGCAGGGCGCCGCCGGGGACATCAATCCATTCTGGGATAAGACGGCTCCCGATGAGGGGGCCTTCGATCAGGTCACCAAGATGGGCGAGACAATCGCGACCGAAGTCGAGCGGGTCCGCGGCGAGATCACCGACTGGGAATCCGATGTGCGGCTCAATGTGTCCACGCAGAGCTACCCCATGCAGGTGCGTTGGAGTTTCGATGACCCTGCTGCGAAGAAGTCCGCCGATCCGGATTTTGCCCGCATCATGCAATATTATTTAGATCGCTTTGAGCCTGAACGAAACGCCGAAGTCAACACGGTGCTGATCGGCTCGCGGATCGCGCTAGCCACATTTCCCGGCGAGTTTTTTGTCGAACACGGCTTGCGACTGAAAGCATCGAGCATGATCGAGAACACCTTTTTCGTGGGCTACACCAACGGGGCGCTCGGTTACTTCCCAACCATTCGGGCGGCAGCCGAGGGCGGCTACGGAGCGACCAGCGCCACAGTCGTCGAAGTTGGAGCCGGCGAACGATTGGTCGATCAGGCATTGATTCGGCTGCATCAACAAGCCGGTAAGCTCAAATCGCTACCCGATTGAAACCAGCCAGGCGAATCCGCCAATCAAGGCGGCGACCAGAAACCAGACCACCACAAAACCAACGATCGACGTCTGGGAAGGGATCGGCAACTCGAGACCGAAGCGATTGGGGATGCCCCCGCGCAGGGCCACTGGGGTTGTTGTGGGTAGCGTGCACGAATTGGAGATCACTTCGCCGGCAGCGACCGGTGTTCGGGTCAACGCATAAAATCGATCTAGCTTCTCAGCGGCCACCGGTCGGGTAAATAAACTAACGGTGATTCCCGTCAGCGCGGCGGCTGTCATGTAAAACAGAATTTGCCAGGCTTCGATCATCACCAACGAAGTTCCCGCCGATTCCACCAATCCAAGCGACTGTGAAAACGGGTGAAGTTCGAGCCAGCTGAGAAACCAAGACTGTGTCGTGATCCACCAGGCGGCAAAACCAGTCAGTGTGGTTGCCCAAGCGCCGGCGACAGTCATCTTGCGCCAGAACAAACCAATCCAGAACACCAGACCCATCATGGGCGCGATCTTGAACCAGATGCTGAGCGCCGCGACCACGCTGGGGACCCAGAACGCGAACATCACTCCGCCGGCAACTACCAGCACCGCCGCAATTCGTCCCACCCGAATGTAGTGCGCCTCCGGCCGACCGGGCCGGGCAGGGCGATAAATGTTCTCGGTAAACAAAGCCGCGCTACTGATCATGAACGAGTCACAGGAACTCATCACACCAGCCAACAACGACGCCAAGAACAAACCCAGCAGCCCTGGCATCACGGTTGGCAAGAAGGCATTTGCCACCTGCCCATAGATTCCGTCGGCCGTCGACTTGAGCGCTGCGGGACTTAATTCGGCGGGATTGTCGCCTTGTTGAATGTACCAGGCGACAGCCGCGATTCCGGTCAAGCACCAGGCGACTGTGCAAATTCGTTTCACCAGGTTGCCGCCCACGATTCCGATTCGGCCCTCCCATTCAGTCTTGCCAGCGGCGCACACGCCCATGATGAATGGCTGAGCGACGATGCCGATCAGCGCCTGAAACGACATCATGACGACGAAGAACAGCGTAATCTCGCCGGGCACCACTAGCGACAACATTCCCGGGTCCGTGATCGTCCGATGAATACCCGTCATTCCCCCGACCGCATGCAGAATGAAAGGCAACAACAGAAACGAAAAGACCACGGTTAAAATGCCTTGGATGTAGTCCGTCACAATCGCCGCCGCTAGTCCGCCAGCAACACCGTAGAACACAAACATCAAGGTCACGATCAGGATGGCCAGGTTGGCGTCAATCGCGCCGGCGGTTCCCGAATCGATCAGCGCCTCCAGCCCCTTTTAACATCAATCCGATTTTGATGCACATATTTGCCAATCCAACCAGCGCGAACAAAATCGCCACGCTGCGGTCAAAGCGAAGTTCATAGACATCGGCGGTGGTCGTGGCGCGAAACCGCCGAAACATCGGCGCGATCAGCCAGTAAAACGGAGTCACGAACAGCCACAACCACTGGTACCAAATACCGCTTAAGCCATTTGCGAACGTCGCACTGGAAACAACGACGGCTTGATCTGACGCGGTCCCGGTGCCAAAGGCGTGCATGATCATCATGCCTTTACCGAACTTACGCGGCATGAAGTATTCGGCTGTGCTGGAGATCCGGCGACCCATCCAAACGCCCAGCGCGGTGATGCCCAACAAATAGACAACCACCACCAGAGCATCCAGGGGATGCAGACCGAGCAGCACGGCGGCCAGGATCATGGATCTGACTCCGCGGGTCGGCGAAAGACCTGAACAATCGCGCTGTTGTCCAACTCGCCGCAACCGAGTTGCTCGGCTGTTTCCAGCAACCGCTGATGCAGTTCGCTCAGCGGCGTCTTGCAATGGGCTCGCTGGGACGCAGCCAGGATCAGCCGCACATCTTTGAGGTGTTGGGAAAGCCGGGCCTGCGGCGAAAAATCACCGCTCACCATCCGTTTGCCTTTGGTTTCCATCACGGCCGACGCCGCCGGCGTTTGGCGGAGCATACGCAGTGCCTCGCCCGGTTCGATTCCCAACGCCTTGGCGAACATCAAACCCTCGGCCAATACAGCGCGATGCAGACCCAAAATCATGTTGTGGACCAACTTCATTCGTGACGCCGAACCTGCGGAGCCAAGATAAAAACTCTGATCGCTTAGCTTGTCCAAAATCGGTTTTATCTGGTCCACTACCGCGGCGCCTCCACCGATGAATAATGTGGCTTGTCCGGCTCGCATCTGCGCGCTCGAACCCGCGACGGAGGCTTCGATATAGTCGACCCCAATCTCGGCCAGCAACTGACCGTTGGCAATCATCTGCTCGGGTTCTCCCGTGGTGGTGTCGATCACGATTTGCCGCGGTTGAAACACCGGTTTCAGTTGTCCGACCACTGCAGATACCGTTTCGCTTGATGGCAAACTTAGGATCACCAGCTGGCTGTTCCGAATCACTTCGGCTGCGTCTTTGCCCGCCAGTCCGCCATGGCTGGCAAACGATTTCAACTGACGAGCGTTCGAATCGTAGCCCCAAACTACCAAGCCGACGCCGAGCAACCGTTCGCTAATCGCGGACCCAAGCAATCCGATTCCAATGATCCCGGCTTTCTTGAGCTCAATCATGTTAGGGGTCTCGATTTGCACGCTATTGAGGTCTCCTTTGGAGCCTCGATCAAGGTTTCGCCATCGTGCCGGAGATCGCAATGCAAGGCAAGCCGTGCCGAGATTCGTGTACCACTCGGGCGCACGTTACACTGAACGGACAAGGAAAGGCAGCTGCTGATGCTGCTTTCCGGGTGAATCCTTTTTGGAGCACAGCGATGCAACGCAATGACCGCCGTCGGTTTCTAGCCAATGTGGGTACTGGGATGCTGGTTGGTAGCTTGGGAACGGTGTTGTCCAGCGAGTTGGGCATCTCGTCCGCCGGCGCCGAGGAATCCAATGACCGGCTGACCTTCGGTGACACCGAACCGCTGGTCGCGATGATGCAAGAAACTCCCTTGCAACGATTACTGCCTGCGCTGACTGAGATGATCGACAACGGCACCAGTCTTGCGACGTTGATTGCGGCAGGATCATTGGCCAATGCACGCACCTTTGGCGGACACGACTACATCGGATTCCACACCTTCATGGCATTGACGCCGGCGCTGGCGATGGCCGCTGAGTTACCGACCGCGCACCGCGCACTGCCGATCCTTAAAGTGTTGTACCGCAATACCGATCGCATCCAACAATTTGGTGGTTCCAGTAATGAGGTCTTGCGTCGAATCGATGCGGACAAGCATGCGAAAGTTGATTCATCAGGCGAAGCATTGCAAGCGGTAACACGTCAGGCCGATGTTCAGGGCGCCGAGCAGATCATGGCCTGTTTGGCACAAGAACCATCGGCCGCAGTTTTCAACCGCGTCCAGTACGCCGTTCAAGACGAGATCAATGTCCATCGGGTGGTGTTGGCTTGGCGCGCATGGATGGCTATCGATTTACTAGGCCAGCAGCATGCCAGTACGTTGCTAAGACAGTCGGTTCGCTTTTGCGTGCGCGAATCGGAAGATCGCATCAGCAATGGCAGACCCGATCCGGTGTTATGGACACTGCTGCCGCACTTGCTTGATCAATACAAGTTGCTCTCGCGGCCGCTCGGCGATCGCCAAGGCGACGACACATGGATCGAGGAATTGGCGTGGACGTTTTTTCAAAGCGATCGCGCAGCCGCGGCCGACGCGGCCGCGCAAGCATTGGCGGCAGGATTTGCGCCAGATCAGGTCGGCGAAGCAATGTCGATCGCGGCGAATTTATTACTGCTGCATGATCCGGGTCGATCCGCAGATCAAGACGGTGACAAAGTCAAAGGAACGGTTCACGGTGCATCGGTAGGCGTGCATGCCTCGGACGCGGCCAACGCCTGGCGAAACATCGCCAAGGTCAGTAATCATCGCAACACAGTCGCCAGTCTGGTGGTCGGAGCCTATCACACCGCGGGCCAAAGCCCGCATGTACAGCAAGAACCATGGCCGCTGAAAATGGACGCCGTGGAAGCGATCGATGATCAGCGCCATTTACTGACACTGATGGAACAGGCAGTCCGCAACCGAGATCAAGCTCTAGCCGGCGCCGCAGCGAAGCGCTACGGTGATCTAGGCGGTTCCGCTCGTGACCTGTTCGATGTGCTGCTGAGGTACGCGACCAGTGAAGACGGCGCCTTACACGCGGAAAAATATTATCGCACAGTGACCGAAGAGTTTGCCACCATTCGACCGTCTCTGCGTTGGCGACAGCTCACCGCGTTGGCCCGAGTTTCGGCAAGCGAGTATGGGACGCCGGCGCCGGGATATCAGCAAGCGTGCGAACTATTGCGTTTGGACGCATAGCACGAGATCCTAAATGGTAATTTGATAGACCGCGGACAAATCAGTGGATGCGTCGGTTGTTGAATTGTTGATTGAAAGCAGCATCAAAGCTTGACACAATGTATGTGTTGCGGTCTCCGATAAAGCAAACAAATGCAGCCCACATCCCGGCAGACAATCGTTGGCATCACAGTTCAGCATGCCTTGCTGATGGTAGCGCTTCATTGGGTCAACGGTAGTTCCGCTTGCGGTGCAAGCTCGGACACTGAATTTTTTGAGCAGCGTGTGCGGCCGATACTGGTCGAACGATGCTACGATTGCCACGCCGGCGTGAAAAAAAGTGGAGGTTTGAGCCTGCAAACTCGGGCTGGCTGGCAAATCGGTGGTGACAGTGGTCCAGCGATTGTGCCGGGTAAACCCGACGATAGCCTGCTGATCGATGCGATCAACTATCGATCATTGGAAATGCCGCCCGCTGATCACGGGGGCAAGCTCAGCGACGCAGAGATCGCTGTATTGACTCGGTGGGTCATCGACGGGGCTATCGATCCGCGTGATGACGTCGCGTCGATAGGGGCAATGGGTGAGCAGGACGCAAAATCCTGGTGGGCCTTTATGCCGCTGGCGGCGGACGATTCGAATCTGTCGCCGAGCAAGATCGACGCCTTGCTCGAGGCGGCGATCAGTGAGCGATCGATAACGCCGAACCCGCCGGCGGACAAACGCGCCCTGCTGCGCCGCGCGACGTATGATCTGATCGGATTGCCTCCTTCCAGCGAAGAGGTCGACGCGTTTGTTGCCGACGATTCCGATGACGCGTTTGCTCGGGTCGTCGAGCGCCTGCTGCAGTCACCGCAGTACGGCGTGAAGTGGGGCCGGCACTGGTTGGATGTGGTCCGCTACGCCGATACGGCTGGGGAAAATACCGACCGGCCATTGACGCACGCATGGCGGTATCGTAATTGGGTGATCGACGCGCTGAATCGAGACCTTCCCTACGACGAGTTCGTTCGACTGCAAATCGCTGGCGATCTTGAGCGGGCTGAATCGAATCCGCAGCGGCGCAGCGAAGGGATCATTGCCACCGGTTACCTGGCCATCGCGCGTCGGTTCGGTCACGACATCGACAAAGACATCCATTTGATGCACGAAGATGTGATCGACAATCTCGGCAAGACTTTTCTCGGGCTGACGATCGGCTGTGCCAGATGCCATGACCACAAGTACGATCCCATCTTGGCGACCGACTATTACGCACTCTACGGAATCTTTGACAGTACCCGTTTCTCGTTCCCGGGCTGTGAGCCAGAAGGACAGCCCCGCGATCTTGTTCCGCTGATCGATCAAGCCGAATTGGACGCCATCACGGCTGACTATCAGCAGCAGGTTGCTCGCTTTGAACAGGCGAAAGCACAGCGTACCGAGTCCACGCAGCAATTGAGGCAACTGGCTGTCCAGTGTTGCCGTCTGCTTGCCCAGTCGCAGGTGGACGAGGGAGATTCAGTCCTGCTAGAGGAGCAAAACGATGCATCCCTTGATCGGGTCGCGGTACGCCAAGGTGAAGTACTGCAGTTATCCGTATTGCCCAATGCCAGCCACGGCGCGGATACGACCCGGATTCAATGGCAGATCACGAAGCTGGCGGATCCGCTGCAAAGCTGGAACGTTGCCGACCTGATCCCGGATCTAGCTCGGCGCAATGTGCATGACACTGACGATGGTGCTGTCTGGTGCTTGCTGGAAACAACCGAGGGCCCGGTGTTCCTGTACGAGCCAAAGAAGGATATCGGCGGCGAAACCATGCTCAACGGCTGGGGCATCGGAGATACGCCGTCGGTGATCGCCAATTCGGGTGACGATCCAGTTTCGGTTTGGACGAAGCTTCCGGCAAAGTCCTTGTTCATTCACCCGGGACCGCTGCGGCCGGTGTCGGTCGCTTGGGTCTGTCCAAGCGATGGAGAGTACCGCATCACCGGCCGCGTGTCCGACGCGCACCCTGGCGGAGGAGACGGTGTGATGTTTCGGCTGGAGCATTTTGCGTCCGCGGAATTCGGCGCCGGTTTGGTGGAACTGGGACGCCAGTCATCGCAACCGATTGTCGAACCGCAGAAACCGGACATACCGGTCGCATTCGCTGTTTCCGAAGCGGAAACCAAGAACGCGCGAATTCACCTGCGGGGTGATCCGCAGCAGCTTGGTGATCAGATCCCACGTCATTGGTTGACGGTCCTCGGCGGCGACCTGGTTCCTGAGGGTGCGCACAGTGGACGCCAGCAACTGGCCCAGTGGATCATGCAGCAGCCGCTGACCTCGCGTGTGATGGTCAACCGCATCTGGCAGTGGCACTTTGGTCAGGGACTTGTAGCAACGCCCAATGATTTTGGCGCACGCGGGAAACCGCCGTCGCACCCGGAATTACTCGATTCTTTGGCAGCGGCATTCCAGTCAAATGGCTATCGGATCAAGGCGATGCATCGCTTGATCATGAACACCGACGCATATCGGCGAAGCAGTTCGACGAGCGACGCGTTGCGTGTCCATGATCCCGAAAACCAATTGCTCGCCCGTTTCGCGCGGCGGCGGCTAACCGCCGAGGAACTCCGCGATACTCTGCTGCTGGCGGGCGGCAATCTTGACCTTTCCCCCGCTGCGGGGCATCCATTTCCCGACCCGCAGAGCTGGAGATTTACCCAACATGAACCATTCAGCGCGGTCTATGATACGAACAAGCGAAGCGTCTATTTAATGGTCCAACGCCAACGTCGTCATCCCTACCTGGCACTGTTTGACGGATCGGATCCCAATTCCAGCACAGCGGTTCGTCAATCAACAACCGTTCCAACTCAGGCGCTTTATTTTCTGAATGACCCCTTCTTCCACACGCAGGCGGCAAAGTTGGCCCAGCGGCTTGTGCCGCGTGCTGACGACCACCAGCGGCTGGAGCTTGCAATCCGGCTGCTCTATCAACGGTCGCCCACAGAGGCCGAAGTAGAGTTGCTGGCTCGGTTGGACCAGCACTACCCCGGCGAGTCGATCGAAAAATGGACTGCGCTGTCAAGGATCCTGTTGTCCTGCAACGAATTCTTTTACCTCGACTGAGCAAAATTTCATGAATTGCGATCCCGGAGTTCCGCGTCGTGCGGTGTTGCAGTCGGCTGTCGCGGGATCATTGATTTCTCCCGGCCTGATCCAGCAACTGCTTGCCGAAAGCGATGACCCACTTGCATCGCAAGTGTCCCATTTTCCGGCTCGGGCCAAGCACGTGATCTTCATGTTCATGACGGGCGGTGTGTCGCATGTCGATACGTTCGATCCGAAGCCTGCGCTCGCTCGTGATCACGGCAAAGAAATCAAGGCCGACCATCCGGAAATCAAGGACCGCCCCGGCTATGAGCGAATATTCTTGAAACGACCGCAGTGGGAATTCAGTCCCCATGGTCAGTGCGGAACCGAAGTCAGTACGTTGTTCCCTCATCTGGCCGAGTGCGTCGACGAGATTGCACTGATCCGCTCGATGCACACTTCGCACTCCAACCACTACAACGCGACACTGGGAATGCATACCGGTTCATTCGCGTTCGCCAGACCCAGCATTGGTTCGTGGCTCAGTTATGGACTGGGAACTTTGAACCGAAATTTGCCAAACTTTATGGTCATCGCCCCTCGGCAAACCTACGCGGGGACTCAGGTTTATGCCAGCGATTTTTTGCCCGCCGCTCATCAAGGAACGTTGGTGGTGCCGGGTGCCCAGCCGATCGCCAATGTACAACCCCGCGTATCGACCGACCGCCAACAGATCGAACTCGAAGCGCTCTCAGCGATCAACCAAAATCACCTCACCTCGCGCGATTCCGACCCGATTTTGGCGGCGCGGATGCGTTCATTTGAGACCGCGTTCGGAATGCAAATGGCGGTCCCCGAGGCCTTCGAATTCTCACAGGAAAGTCAAACGACGCTGGACAACTACGGCTTGCAGCGCGACCAGACAAGCGGTTTTGGCTGGCAATGCCTGGCCGCTCGGCGACTGGTCGAACGGGGGGTGCGCTTCGTTGAACTGATTGACACCGGTTCGTCCGGAAATTGGGATGCACACGGCGATATGCTGACGCACGATCCGCTGGCGAAAAATATCGACCGGCCGATTGCCGCGTTGTTGATGGATCTGAAGCAACGCGGGATGCTGCAGGAGACGCTCGTCGTCTGGACGACAGAATTCGGTCGCACACCGTTCAACAATTCGGCCGATGCGAAGGGTCGCGAGCATCACCCCTGGGCATTCAGTTCGTGGTTGGCTGGTGCCGGTGTGAAACCAGGCATGGTCCACGGGGCAACCGACGAACATGGTCTACGCGCCGTCGAAAAACCGGTTCACGTCCACGATCTTCATGCGACGATCTTGCATCTGATCGGATTCGATCACCGACGTCTCACCTACCGACACGCCGGCCGCGACTATCGACTGACAGATGTACACGGCAATGTGGTGCGCGACCTGCTAAGCTGATCTTAGTCGTTGCGGTTGGCGATTTCGAACTTGGTTCTCTCCGTGGTCCAATACGTGCACTCGAACAACAACTTAGCTTCATTGCGAACGCTTGCGATTTCGGCGATCTTACTTGTCACGTCGACCGTGCATGCCGACGATGCGGCGGAACAATTCTTTGAAACCAAAGTCCGCCCACTGTTGATCGAAAAGTGTGTCGGCTGTCACGGAGCCGAAAAAGTCTCTGGCGGATTGCGAGTCGATTCGCTGCAGTCACTGATCGAGGGAGGTGACAGCGGCGCGGCAATTGTCCCTGGCGATGTCTCGGGCAGTTTGCTGATCCAGGCCGTGCGTCGTGATGGCGACTTGGCCATGCCACCAAAAAAAGAACTAACTGCCGACGAGATCGGCATGCTGGGCAGGTGGATCGAAATGGGCGCACCATGGCCGGCCACGGATCAACAAATCGCCGCAGCACAGAGCAACGCGGCAGAAAAGCATTGGGCATTCCAAAGCGTACGCCGTCCGCGGATTCCGGACGTCGCCAACGAAGCCTGGGTTCGCACGCCGGTCGATGCCTTCGTGATGGCCAAACTGGAACAGAATCATCTGGATGCATCTCCAGCAGCGGACCGCCGCGCACTGATCCGCGCGGTCAGCTACTCGTTGACCGGGCTCCCCCCAGCGCCGGCGGATGTGGATCTTTTTGTCGCCGATACCAATCCGGATGCCTATCAGCGGTTGGTCCAGCGGGTGCTTGATTCTCCTCAGTACGGACAGCATTGGGCCCGACACTGGTTGGACGTCGCCCGTTACTCCGACACCAAGGGATACGTGTATGCGCGGGAAGAACGTCACTGGGTTCATGCCTGGACCTACCGCGATTGGGTGGCAAAAGCATTGAACGACGACATGCCTTACGACCGATTTTTGCTGTTGCAACTGGCTGCCGATCAAGTCGATGACCGCCGTCAGGAGGATCTGGCAGCGATGGGATTTCTGACTCTTGGCCGACGATTCTTGGGAGTCAAACGCGACATCATCGATGATCGAATCGATGTTGTCTGCCGCGGAACGATGGGGCTGACCGTTGCCTGTGCCCGTTGTCATGATCATAAATATGATCCAATTCCGACAGCCGATTATTACTCGCTCTATGGAGTCTTTGATAGCTGCGTCGAACAACTGGTGGCGCTAGAAAGCTCAGACAATCAGCAGCAAGAGTTTGAAGCGGAGTTGGCCAAGCGAAAGGCGCAGCTGCAAGCGAAATTGGCCGCCTCTCGCCAGGAATCCTCCGCTCGAGCACGGCAGCGCGTGGCCGACTATTTGTTCGCTCAATCCGAACTGCACAAATTTCCGGCCAACGGATTTGACCAGGTCTTTGAAAATGATGATCTGCTGCCCGCCTTTGTGCGACAGTGGGAACGTTACTTGCGCAAGGCAAAGCAATCGGGCGATCCGATCTTCGCGGCCTGGCACGCGTTTGCTGAAATTCCGTCTCAGTCGTTCGCTGAGCAATCTCCCGAAGTAACCAGCCGCCTACGGACGGCGTCGCCAGGCGCAATCGACCCGATCGTTTGTCAAGCTTTTTCAGAACCGCCGAAGTCATTCCGAGAAGTTTGCGATCGCTACGGCGAACTGCTTGCGGATAAATTGCGGACGGTTCTTGATGATCCCAATTCACCGAGCCAGGTTCCTGAAGGGCCGATTGTCGAAACGGAAACGTTCTTTACCACGGCAACCCTTACCGAGTTGTGGAAATTGCAGGGAGAAGTTGATCGCTGGATCATCAACTCCGAAGTGCCGGCTGCTCACGCGGTAACGTTAATTGATCAACCGACTCCCAGCGATCCTCGGATCTTTGTGCGCGGCAATCCAATCAATCAGGGAATTGACGTTCCCCGCCAATTCCTGTCCTTGCTGGCGGGAGCAACCCGTCAGCCGTTTCAGCACGGCAGTGGTCGTCTGGAATTGGCCCGCGAGATCGTCGATCCGGGCAATCCCTTGACTGCTCGAGTGATTGTCAATCGAGTTTGGGCCTACCATTTTGGTAGCGGCTTGGTTTCCACACCCAGCGATTTTGGGACCCGCGCCGCTCCCCCATCGCACCCGGAATTACTCGATTGGCTGGCATCCGAGTTCATCGCTCAGGGCTGGAGCTTGAAGTATTTGCACCGCTTGATCGTGCTATCGGCGACGTATCGCCAGTCGACATCCGGACCGACAGATCCCGACGTCAGAGCCCGGGCGATTCAAACCGATCCCCACAATCGACTGCTCTGGAAAACGAATGCCAGGCGGCTGAGTTTCGAGGAACTGCGGGACACGCTACTGGCGGTTACCGGCGAGCTTGACGAAACCATCGGCGGCAAGCCAAGTGAGCTGTTCAACAGTCCGTACCCCAAACGACGGACACTGTACGGCCTGGTTGATCGTCAGTACTTGCCAGGCATGTTAAGAGTGTTTGATTTTGCCAACCCCGACCTGCACACTCCCCAGCGAACGGAAACGACTGTCCCGCAACAAGCACTGTTCTTCATGAACCATCCGCTGGTGTTGGAACGCGTTAAGGCGCTCGCCCAGCTCGCCAATGCCAATCCAGATCCGCAGCAGCGAGTGGTGACGATGTTCCGACAGGCACTGCAGCGCGCTCCGACCGATCGCGAGATCGCCGACGCGATCAGCCTGGTCCAAGCAGCTTCAGGAACAGAACCGGCTGTGCCGGCTAAGAGCGCCGATTGGCAATACGGCTATGGCACCGTGGATCAGACTGCCCAGTCTGTCAGCGGATTTACGCCGCTGCCCCACTTCACCGGCACAGCCTGGCAGGGCGGGCCAAATTGGCCCGATGAACAACTTGGTTGGGTCCAGCTGACTGCCACCGGGGGGCATCCTGGAAACGATCTAACGCACGCAGCGATCCGCCGCTGGACGGCGCCACGTGACCTAACGATCAGCATTCGATCTGAATTGGTACATCAGCCCAGCGCAGGGGACGGGGTCCGCGCAATGGTCGTCAGTTCGCAGCATGGCATGGTCGATTCAACAACCATCCATCAAGGGACCAAAGAGTTGAACGCAGAATCGCTAACCGTTGCCAAGGGAGAGGTGATCGATTTCGTTGTCGACATCGGCGAAGTGCTCAACAGCGATCAATACCTTTGGAAGGTGACGATCCAGTCAACCCATAACAAAGAAGACTCAATCAGTTGGAATTCAGTCGAGGACTTCCCGACCGGCGCCATCGACCGACTCGATCCATGGGAGCAATTAGCGCAAGTCTTGTTGTGTACGAACGAATTCATGTTTGTTGATTAGCCATAGTCTGGCGGCCACGCTGGCCAAGGATTTCCCGATTAAAAGGATGCCTGACTTCTCGCCAGTGGAAGCCGGGAGACCGGACAAATCCTACTTTACGAATCAACTGTGCAGTCAGATCAGTTACACTACTTACATGACACATCCCCTCCAGCATGGACCGTTGCCCAGCTGTTTGCTGTCTCGCCGCAGCGTGCTGACTCGTTCTGCTTTAGGACTTGGCTCACTCGCGTTGGCCGGTGTGCTGGGAGATGACAACCGCTTGGTGGCAGCCGAATCAGCGGGCCCAGCTGGACCTTTGGCGGTGCGATCGCCTCACTTCGCGGCCAAGGCAAAGCGGGTCGTGCATTTCTTTCTTAACGGCGGTCCGTCCCACGTCGATACGTTCGATCCCAAACCGGCGCTGGCCAGACACGCCGGAGAAAAGCTGCCGCAAACGCTGACGACCGAACGCAAAACGGGCGCCGCTTTCCCGTCGCCGTTTAAATTCAAGAAGTATGGCCAGTCGGGCATCGAGGTTAGCGAGATTTTCTCGCGGACTGCGCAGCACATCGACGACATCGCGGTGATTCGATCGATGTACGCTCAGGTTCCCAACCATGAGCCATCGCTGATGCTGATGAACTGTGGCGATTCGGTCCAGCCGCGCCCCAGCATGGGAGCCTGGTTGCTGTATGGACTGGGAACAGAGAATCAAAATTTGCCTGGTTTCATCGCGATGTGTCCTGGTGGTTTACCGATCAAGGACAATGAAAACTGGCAATCGGCATTTTTGCCCGGCGCATTTCAGGGCACTTACATCGACTCGCAACACACCGAGTTTCGCAAGCTGATCGAGAACATCGAACATCCTCAGGTCTTGTCGCCCGACCAACGCCGCCAACTGGACCTGCTGGCTCGTTGGAATGCGCGGCACCGCCAGTCACGCATCGACGATCGGTTGGATGCTCGGATCCAGTCCTACGAACTGGCGTTTCGGATGCAGCATGATGCCCGCGAGGCGTTCGATCTGTCGCGCGAACCCGCGTACATCCAAAGCATGTATGGCTCTGGCGTCCACGGTCGTCAGACGCTGATCGCGCGGCGGTTGTTGGAACGTGGTGTCAGATACGTGCAGCTCTGGCATGGCGCGGGACAACCTTGGGACAACCACGACAACATCGCGGACAACCATCGCAAATTGGCAAACGAACTGGACCAGCCGATCGCCGCGTTGTTGACCGACCTGAAACAACGAGGCATGTTGGACGAAACGCTTGTGCTGTGGGGGGGCGAATTTGGACGCACTCCCACAGTCGAACTCAATGGCACAGGCGAATCAAAACTGGGCCGCGACCACAACCATTACGGATTCAGCGTCTGGATGGCTGGTGGAGGAATCAAGGGAGGCACGGTGCATGGATCGACCGATGAGTTTGGATTCAAAGCGCAAGAGAATCCGACCAGTGTCCATGATCTGCATGCCACCATGCTGCACACGCTCGGGCTCGATCACGAGCAATTGACTTATCGTTACGGTGGCCGCGATTTCCGACTGACCGACGTGCATGGCAGGGTGATGCACGACATTCTGGCGTAATTCGATTGAAATGATCGAGGACCATCTCAGGCCTGAATGAGAATTGATCTGGGCGTTATGTCGCTAGCCCGGGTTAATCACGTAGGCGGGACCGAGGTCGCAAAGGCTGCCGGAACAGCGCAAACCTTTTAGGATCGCTAGCCCAGCTCGCGCATATTGCATGTCAACAGAGCTGCAATCCTCCGCCGCGGACACCACAAAGGTTTGCTCGGTCCGGCCTACATCGTTGATGAATCATCCGGACTAGCCGGCGGCTCGCGCCGTGCCGCTCACAGTTAAGAATGCGGATTCAGTGCCATCGATGCGGATTCAGTGCCATCCACCTCAGAGCTGACAGCTTGGCATTGTCGATGCTGTGTCCCGATGTCCGGTTACAGCTGATCTACATTCTTTAGGCGGTCATAGAACTCGTCTTTCCCTTCCGGATCCTTGCGGGAAATCAGCGACACCAGGGGAACGGTGATCAGGGGTACTAGTGTCGTGACATAGGACGGGTCGATACCGACTCCATCGCGAACGAAACTGTAATAGAACAACTGCTCCGGCAGCGTTGCCGCGGCGGGCAAGCTCGACATCATGGTGGGTGCCCACTGAATTGTCAGCCACCAGGCGACGCCGAGTCCGTAGCCGAGCGCGATTCCCCAGAAGGCGCCTTGCTCGGTCGTCCGTTTCCAGTAAATCAGGTAACTGACCGCGATCGCAGGCGGAACGACGGCGGCGAAGCCGAGCAACAGAAAACCTAGAATCGAACCAATGTTGTCATGCCAGGCGATCGCAGCGGCAACGAGTCCGTAGACCAGGGTTGTGATTCGGTATGCCAGCAAACGGCCTTTTGATGACAACGTACTCGCCAGCGGCAACCAGTCATTGACGAACATCGTCGAACTGGACAGCAGGATCGGACCACCGGACGAAATGACTGCCGCCAGTATGGCGGCCAGTGCGACACCGCCAATGTAAGGATTCACATCGGTCGCCAGCTGCGTGATCGTGGTGTAGCTTCTCAGTTGAGCATCTGCTCCGTACTTGGCCAGCGTTTCCACCCCAATCAAACCTGCCAACATCGGCATCAACGCTCCCACAACTCCACCGAGCAAGAACGCACGGACCAGGACTCGCTCGCTTTTTGCCGCTGTCGAAAAATTCACATAGACCGACGCAGCCGGTGTATGGATCACCGCAGACAGAATCATCGCGATAATCGCTCCCCAGCCCGCGCCGGTAAAGCTCCACCACTGATCGACGTCTCGTCCGCTCTCATTCAGTGCCGCCGACACGCGCGCGGAAACTTCGGACCAACCTCCCATGTCGATCAGTCCGGCGATGATGACGGCCAGCAAACCAACCAGGATCACGGTGCAGTGGATCACGTTGGTGACGGCCGCACCCCACAGACCACCGAGCGCTGTATAAACGATCAACACGCTGGCACCGATAAAAACCGCGACGCCAAAATCAATCCCGGTGACCCCGTGCAGAATCTTGCCGATCACGAGAGGTTCGATGATATTGATCACCAGGTATTCAGTCTGGACACAAAGACTGGTCAGACGCTGGCAGCGACGCGACTGAAATCGGATCCAAAAGATTTCGCCGACAGTTTGCAGTTTCAATCGCCGGAATGTTTTGGCGAAAAAGAATCCGACGAGTGCCAAGGCCAGAAACGTGCTGACTCCGTACCACAAGCTCCACATTCCATCGGTCACCACGTCCCCGGCGACACCGTAGGTTCCGGCACCTCCGATCCGTGTGCCGGCAATTCCCATCGCGATCAGGATCGTTCCCATCCCACCGCCAGCCACCGTCCACTGGTTGGAGCTGCGATTTTTGCGAGCCAGGAACACCCCCAATAACGTTACCGCCACCAGGTACACAACGATCATCGAAGTCGCGATTACATCCACGCCATAGTCTTTCAATCCACTAGGTTGCTTGAAAGGGTTGTGTTGCCGCAGGCTACTTGGACCCTTGTTTTCGGTGCCTGTTTCGAACAGTCTATCGTATTGCCTGTGATCGTTTGCATCTGCCGGCGGAGGTCGGCGGCAGCAACAACTGGTAGGATTGTTTTATCATGAATCAGTCCAGTATTTGTCCACCTCACGCATAGAGGATCACCATGTCTCGTTGGCCGCAAACGTACATCCTGGCTTTTGCTTTCTTGTTGCTGGGATCAGGGAACCACACCTTTGCCGAAGACGGCAAACTGAGAATCATTTGTTTCGGCGCATCCGGACGACGCCGAATACAAGGCCGGCGGAACGGCGGCGATGTGGGCCAAACTGGGGCATCACGTGAAGCTGGTTTCGGTGACCAATGGAGACATCGGTCATTGGCGGATGTCGGGCGGAGCGCTGGCCAAGCGGCGGACGGCGGAATCCGCGGAAGTGGCGAAACGACTGGGAGTTGAGTCCGAAGTACTGGACATTCACGACGGTGAGTTGCTGCCGACTCTCGAGAACCGACGCGCGATCACACGTCTGATCCGCGATTGGAATGCCGATGTCGTGATCGCCCATCGCCCCTGGGACTACCATCCCGACCATCGCTATGTCGGCGTGTTGGTTCAAGATTCGGCTTACATGGTGGCGGTCCCGTTCTTTTGCCCAGACACGCCGCCACTGAAAAAGAACCCGGTATTTCTGTACTCAAGTGATCGGTTCAAAAAGCCCTACCCGTTCAAGGCCGATATCGCTGTCGATATCGGGCCGGTCTTTGAGGAAAAAGTGGACGCCTTGATGGCGCTCGAATCACAACACTTCGAAGGCGGCGCGCTGGGCAGTGCCGAAGAAATGGAAAAAGTCCCACCGCCATCGAAACCAGACCTGCGCCGCCAGTGGCTGCGGGACCGATGGGTTAAATACCAGACCACAGAAGCAAACAACCATCGAGACGCGTTGAATCGATGGTACGGAGAAGCGGCGGCGGAGAAGATCGAATATGCAGAGACTTTTGAAATCTGCGAGTACGGACAGCAACCGACAGACGAAGAAATTCGCACGCTGTTTCCGTTCTTTCCCGACCCTTAGAAACTACCGTCTCGATTTTCAAAGTGGGTCGGTTTGCCAAGTGACTCTCCCCCTTGCATGACCCATTGGGCTGTCCAACGGATCATCTCGGCGGCCGACTTGCTGGGTTCGCCCAGCAGCGGATAGCTCACTCTGGCATCGCTGAGCAGCGCGTCTCCAGCTTCCTGGCCGCAAAAGTTGGCTGGCCGTTTCATGATGCTTGCAAACTGGTTGCAAACGTCGCCAACGCGCAGCAGCTCTCGGCCGGCGATGTTCAAAATGCGTGGTGGTGAGGCGGCATGTGCCAGGGAATTGATTGCCATCGCATTGGCATCTCGCTGCCAGATCACGTTCACATACCCCATCCGCAGGTCGACGGGCACTCCTTCAAACACCTTTCGTGCCAAGTCAACCAACACACCATAACGTAGCTCCGTCGCATAGTTCAAACGCAGCAAACTGATCGGAATCTGTAACGCCCGGCTGAAGTAATCATAGATCCGCTCGCGACCCAAGACCGAAACCGCATACTCCCCAACGGGACGCGGCGGATCGGTTTCCAGTGAGCCGCCGGCAGCGACATCCACTGTGCCGTAGACGTTGCCCGAGGAAAAAGCCGCGATCCGGCTCTCGCGATAGCGACGACTGATGACTGCCGGCAAGTAACAGTTGATCGCCCATGTCAAAGACGGTTGGTCGGTAGTGCCAAATTTGTATCCCAACATCGATAGCACGTTTTCCGCATCGGGCAAGCTTTCGATCGCGTTCTCGTCAAGCAAATCGCAAGCGATCGTCCGCACACCCCAGCTCTCCAGTCGCTTTTGCAAATTGCGGGACGAAAATCTGGAAACCCCAATCACTTGCCGTGTTATACCAGCTCGATCCGATGCGCGTTTGACCATTCTCGCCAGCGTTGGTCCCATTTTGCCTCCGACGCCCAGCAAGATCACGTCGCCGCTGATCTGCCGCATCGTTTGCACCACCCGTTCGTCAGGTTCGCTAAGCAGATCATCAAGTTGTCCGGTGGACACGGGGCACTGTGGATCGTTTTGGGACATGACCTTGGAAGCGTAAATTTTTGACGGAAGCTCCTGCACAGTGTAGCACTCCGGATGTCGATTCTGATTCCAAGCAGGATGGATTGATTTGCGGAGAACAAACCGCTGCGGTCGGGATTTCGCTCGGCGAAAGCAAGCAGTTCCACCTTTCCGGTCGACTGATGTAGAATAGAAGATCTCACCGTTACGCCGGCACACGCTGCCGGCATCAATGAACTTCATGTGAGCCGACATCGTGCCAGTTCGTGTATGCTCGTTTTTTCTTTCACTATCGATGGCAGCCTTGTTTCTGCCAATGGTCCACGCCGATCAGAATCAAGCTCGGCCGTTGCGGTTGGCCACGTTTGACATCGACGCGACGCCGCCGGTTGGTTTTGCGATGGCTTATGACCGCGTCCGGCGAGTCGAGGAACTAGGGCTGCGTTGCCGCGGAATTGTACTGCTTGGCTGCGGTGATCCGATCGTGCTGTGTGCGGTCGATTGGATCGGGATCGGCAATGGCGGTCATGACGCGTTCCGTGATTCACTGGCCAAAGCCGCGGCCACCACTCGAGAGCGAGTTGCCGTGCATACGCTGCACCAACACGACGCACCGCGCTGCGATTTTTCGGCCGAACAATTGCTACACCAAGCTGGCGTTAGTGACCTTGGCTCGCTCGACAGCTCACTCGCTCGTGACGTCCTGAACCGATTAACCGCCGCGGTCGCCGAAGCGATTCCCCGAGCGACCGAGGTGACGCACATCGCTTACGGCACTGCGGACGTCAAAGACGTCGCGTCGAATCGGAGAATTCTGGGCGTGGACGGTAAAGTGCGGGCAACCCGCTATACCACGTGCGCCGATCCGGCGCTGCGTGCCGAACCCGAGGGGACCATCGATCCCCTGCTCAGCTCCCTTTCGTTTTGGAATGGTGACCAGCCACTGGCCGTGCTCAGTTATTACGCTTGTCATCCGCAAAGCTACTATCGTACCGGCATTCCCAGTCCCGACTTTCCCGGCATTGCTCGATTCATGCGTGGCCAGGCGGTTCCCGATGTATTGCATGTGCATTTCAATGGTGCGGGTGGGAATATTGGCGCCGGTAAGTTCAATGATGGTGCCAAAGAGAATCGTTTGATCCTGGCGAGTCGACTTGCCGACGGAATGCAGCGGGCGTTTAAAGCCGCCCAGAAAGTTCCTGTCAGTTCGGCGGATGTCGATTGGTCGGTGGCTCCAGTCGCCTTACCCCCTGCAAAACATCTCGATCAAGAAACGCTTCGCTCGAATCTGAAACAGTGGAGTTCGCAGGATTATTTTGGCAGCCCCGACGAACTCGCCTGGCTACTGCGATGCCAGAGCGGACATAAGATTGATTTGGCCTGTTTGAAGATTGGCGAAGTTCGAATCATCCATATGCCGGGTGAATTATTCGTAGAGTACCAGTTGGCTGCCAAAGCGATGAGACCGGACTTGAATGTCGCGATGGCAGCTTATGGTGATTACGGCCCTGGCTACATCGGCACCGAAATTGCATACAGCCAGGGCGGTTACGAGACGAGCCAGCGGGCTTCGAACGTCGACAAGAGCTGCGAACAGGTTCTGATGGAAGGACTGAGAGAATTGTTGGAGGTCAACAAACAGTGATATTGAAGCGCATTGCTCCCGACGGGATGCCAACCGTTAGCTCCGAGTCGGGCAGCGCACTCGGAGACACCCTTGATGAGAATCAGCCCCGCCCGCCCGCGAGCTCCGACCAGTCCATACCTCTGCGGCGCAGCCCATGGCTAGTCGCCAGATCCACTTCGTGGTTTTTCAGCATAGGCGTGTTGTTTGGACTCGCGTGGACTCAGCCGAGTCTTGCCGAGGACGACTTCGCAGCGGAACTTCCTCGCATCGAGCCCACCGAACCGGCTGATGCGGTGGGCACGTTCAAAGTTGCGGATGGATTTCAAATCGAACAAGTGGCTGCCGAGCCATTGGTCAACAGTCCGGTGGCCATTGAGTGGGATGCGGACGGTTACTTGTACGTCTGTGAAATGCGCGGATACAGCGAGGATCGTGATCAAGGCATTTCCCGAATCACGCGCTTAGAAGACACAGACGATGACGGAGTGTTCGACAAAAGTATCGTCTTTGTTGACGGCTTGTTATGGCCGACAGCGATCTTTCCCTTCGCTGACGGCCTGTTCGTCGGTGACGCACCGAACCTGTTTTACTTCCAGGACACCGACGGTGATGGCAAAGCCGACTTGAAACAAACGGTCTTGACGGGTTTCGGTACGTCGAACGTCCAGGGACTGATGAATTCATTCCGCTGGGGCTTGGACAACCGAATTCACATTGCCACCAGCAGCTCTGGTGGCATGATCCAAAAAAACGAGGATGACGAACCGGTCAACGTTCGCGGCCGCGATGTCGCCTTCAACCCACGAACGTTCGAGTTCGAATTGGTTAGCGGGGCGGCACAGCATGGGATGTGTTTTGATGACTGGGGCCGCAAATTCGTTTCCTCCAACAGCGATCACCTGCAACAAGTGATGTACGAGGATCGCTATCTCGCCAGAAACCAATTCGTCAGCGCGCCGCCGGCGCGAATTTCCATTGCCGCCGACGGTCCGCAGGCCGAGGTGTTTCGCGCGAGTCCCGTCGAGCCGTGGCGGATCGTGCGGACGCGGCTGCGGGTTGCCAAGGCTGTACCGGGTCCGATCGAAGGAGGTGGCCGGGCGGCTGGTTACTTTACCGGCGCGACCGGTGTCACGATCTATCGCGGGGATGCGTGGCCCGAACAATGGCGTGGACTGGCAATCGTCGGCGATGTCGGCAGCAATTTGGTTCATCGCAAGCGACTCGGATCTGTCGGATTGGAATTTCGCGGAAACCGTATCGACGAGAACTCCGAGTTTGTCGCCTCCACAGACATCTGGTTTCGGCCGGCCCAGTTTGCCAACGCTCCCGATGGCTCGCTGCATGTAATCGATGTCTACCGCGAAGTGATCGAACACCCGTTGAGTCTGCCGCCGCAAATCAAACAGCATTTGGATCTGACCTCAGGCCGGGATCGAGGCAGAGTTTACCGGATCGTGCCGATCGGATTTAAACATCGTAAAACGCCAAAACTCAGCGCCGCGACGACACCACAGCTTGTCAAATTGCTGGAGCATCCGAACGCATGGCACCGCGAGACGGCGGCGCGGTTGCTGTTTGAGCGGCAGGACGAATCGGCTGCTCCGCTGCTGCGAACCATCGCGACGGAATCCCCGACGCCGCTGGGACGATTGCACGCGCTGTACGCGCTCGATGGATTAGACTTGCTGGACTCTGAAACTTTGCTCAGCAGATTGTCCGATGAAAATCCTCAGGTGCGGCGGCACGCCGTGCGACTGTCAGAAGCAAGCTCGGACCAATCGCTGGTTTCCAAACTCGCCTCGATGGCCAGTGACCCGTCCTTGGATGTCCGCTATCAGCTGGCTTTTTCAATCGGCGAAATCGAGCTCGGTGATCGAGCGGGCATCCTGGCAAGCATCATTCGGCGTGATCCGGATGACCGCTGGGTTCGCGCGGCGGTACAAACGTCGCTTGCCGAGGATGCCGGCCAGTTGTTCACAGAACTGATTGCCGACAACGAGTTTCGATCTGCCGGCGCGATCGAGTTTTTGCAAGCTCTGGCCACGCAAATCGGAGCTCAAGATCGCCGTTCGGATATCGAATTAGCGCTCGATTCGTTGACCGAGGTTTCGGAAGATGAAACCTTGTTCGCGCTGCCAATCCTGGGTCAACTGCTGCGGCAACGCAATCGCAGTGATCATGTCCTGGCAAAGCTGGACCAGGCGGGCAAGCTGCAACGAATCGATGGTCAGCTTGAAAAGATGATTGGGCAATCGATGGAGATTGCTACCAAGGAATCGAACGCTACCCAGCAGCGGGTTAGCGCGATCGAAGTCTTGCGATTCGGCCGCTGGCAAGCTGTCAACGATTCACTGGTATCGCTGATCGATAGTCGTCAACCGCAAGAAATTCAACAAGCCGCGCTGACCGCGCTGGGCAGTTTCAACGAGCCGGGCGTTGCCGAGCCGATTCTGAACGCCTGGCATCGATTAAGCCCAAGCTTGCGCGAGACCGCAGCCGACGTGATTTTTGCTCGTCCAGAGAGGCTCAACGCGATGTTCGACGCAATCGACCAGGGCCGAATTGCGGTGAGCGACGTATCGCAGGCGCGCTGGAAGCTTGCCATGAACATCAAGTCGGTCAAATCGCGCGCATTGAACTACGCTCAAGCGACAGGATCTAAAGCGCGTCAAGAAGTGGTCGACGCCTACCAAACATGCTTGACGATGGCCGCGGATGCCGAGCGCGGTCGCGCCGCGTTTCGCAAGCATTGTGCTTCGTGCCATCGCGTCGAAGGTTACGGGCACGAAATCGGACCCAGTTTAGCGGCCATCAAAACGCGGGGCCCAGAAACCATCCTGGTCAACGTGCTGGATCCGAACCGAGAGGTGAATCCGCAATACCTGAACTATCTGGTGCTGACCGAAGACGGCCGCACACTGACCGGAATGGTCGCGTCCGAGAACGCCAGCAGCGTCACCCTGCGTCGCGCCGAATCGGCATCCGATACGGTGCAGCGCGGCGAGATTGATCAGATGAGAAGCTCCGGATTGTCGATCATGCCTGAAGGCATGGAGGAAGCGATCGACCAACAAGCCTTGGCGGACATTATCGAGTATTTGATGAAGGTGGAGGGATGAGGCTCCCGCCGAACTGCATTCCACCTGTGGCTCCGGCGGAGCCTCGCCCTTTCGGCTAGAAAACCGCAAACATCCACTCTACCAACATTCCGATTTGCGGCTGCCCGGCCGCTTGCCATTGCTTGATCGCTTCGACGGGGCTGATCAGCATCAGAATATTCAGCATCAGGCTGTCGCGGATCCAAAACACACTGATCAGCTCCAACGCCACGAACAGGCTGAATGTCGCCCAGCCAGGAATTTTGCTTGCGATCAACAAGCCCAAGATGCACCAACCATAATCGCTAAGCGAATTGGCAATGCTGTCGCCGAAGTAGTCGAGTGAGATCGTCGATTCGCGATAGCGGTTAATCATCATCGGTGTGTTTTCCGAGATTTCCCAAGTCGCTTCGACAACCGCCACGATCACGAAGATTCGCTCGACCGTCAGCCACTTCCAAGGCAGACAGTACAGCAACAGAAACAACCCCAAGCCATGTTGCAGATGGGAAAGCGCATAGGGGTCAACCAGGTGTTGTGAGTTATGCGTGCTCCATACATCCCACGACCAGGGCACCAGATCACCCGCGTCACACCACCAGATACGGCCCATCGCCCACAGGCAAATCGTCATCGTCACAGCAATCAGTAACAGAGCTAGACGATAAGACGGTGACAATTCCGCGGTTGATTGCGAATCGCTCATGAGCGGGTCCACAGAGGTGCTGCTTGGCCAGAATCGACTATCTTAGCGTAATGCCAACGTGCTGCGTTTCCCTGACCTGCCGTTCGTTTACAATCAACCTCCGATCATTCAAGACTCTCTCGCTTGAGGCTGCTGTCATGTGTCGCCAATTCGAATCCATACTAATCGCGGCTTTGCTGCTGCTGATCGGTCAGAGCTCTATCCTGACCGCTCAAGATACGAAAACCAAGCCTTCGGCGGGCGCGGCTCCGACGGTCACTCGGGCTGATCTGGGCTGGGCCTACCTGCGCCTTGAGCGATCCTACTTTGAAAATTTGCCGACCGATACGCAGCGCGTGACTGAAATCAATCAGGCCTTCGATGCAGCGACGAGAAATTTCTTTTCTGGTAAGTACGCCGAGACGATTGCCGAGATCAATCAGCTGACCGCATCGTTGATTACCGAGCAACCATCCGCGGCGCTGACGGCCGCGATGGCGCTGAAACCCACCATCAATCCTCCGGTTGCCTCTCTGGACAAACCGGCCGTGATTCGAATTCAGTTGTCGTCGATGTTTCCGGTCTCGTTGCCGACCGGCACCTCATTGCAGCTGTCGCTGCGACCGGTCGCCGGCGGCGAGATGGTGGTCAGTAAACCGATTCCCATCGAAGATTCCAATGCCGACAACATCAACACGATCGTGGAAATCGAACCTGGTGCGGCTCTGATTGCCGGCGCCTATTCGCTCGTTGTCTCAAGCGGCCCACAGCCGGGAGTTGCCATCGGCCAGCTCAACATCGTGCCTCGCTCGCTCGATCTGATCCGCCAGGAAAACGAAGTTCGACTGCAGTCGATTTCCGCCCAGCAACCCGACTTAGGGCCGGCGATCGCGGCCTGTCGTAGCCGCAACGCGTTGTTGCAAGATCAGCCGTCGTCTGGAGATTCATCTCAGTTTCTAACCGATCTGAACGAACTGGCCGGGCAGGTAAAGAGCGAAATCGATCAAATCGCCAGCGGCAATGATCCTTACCGACGCCGATCGGGCGACTATTGGCGGACCATTACTGCTGATGACAAGGACAAACCGGTTCCCTATCGCGTCTACGCTGCGCCGGCGGTGGTCGGCGATAGGCCGGTACCGCTGGTCATCGCACTGCACGGTGCCGGCGGTGACGAGAACATGTTCTTCTCTGGGTACGGGGCCGGCATGATCAAGCAACTTGCCGACCAGCATGGTTTTATCGTCGCCTCGCCGGCGACGACCGCAATCAGTGGCCGCACCGAACGACTCGATGCGCTGATCGACGAAATGTCCGCCGACTACGCGATCGATGCCGATGCGATCTATCTGATCGGCCATTCAATGGGAGGATTCGCCACCATGACCCTGGCATCGCAGCGGAGTGACAAGATTGCCGCCGCTTGTTGCCTGGCCGGCGGAGGCAATCCCGGGACGACGAAGCTGCCGCCGACTCTGATCATCGCCGGCGAATTGGATGCGATTGTCCCAAACGGTTTCCTGAAACTAAGTGCCCAGCAAGCCATGGATGCGGGCCTACCAGTGAAATTTCAGTTAACAGAACATTACGGCCACACACTGATGGTCGGTGCTGTGCTCCCTGAGGCGGTCCAGTGGCTGCTAGAGCACCGTCAACAAGATCCCGGAACGAATTGATCGTGGGCGTGACAAGATTGACAGCAGCCTAAGATTTGTGAGAATGCGCCATCGTATCGGCCCGCAGCCTATCAACAGTAAGATAGGCACACATTTGCAGGACTCACTCTGAGTCCAACGCACTCACTTACTTCTTGGAAAACACGGTATGAAAAAAGTACTTAGCATCATCGCCGCGACCCTGCTGTTTGCTGCAACCAGCCCAGCGTTCGCTGACTCGGGCGAGGCACAGTGTGACAAAGAGAGTTGCGGCGAAACGGCTTGTAACGGAGGCTGCCCGGTTTCCAAAGCTTTAGCTGATCTGCCAGAGCTAACCTATTCGGTCGCTGGCAAAGCACTTTGCTGCGAAGCCTCGGCGACATCATTGGCCCAACAGTCGGACGTTGAAGTCCACTATTGGGTTGGCAAACAAGAGTTTACCGACAAGAACAAAGCGATGGTCGCATTGGCCGACGAAACCGAAAAGTTCGTCGCTGAGTTCGCTACGCCTCGTACCTGCAACGTTTCTGGCAACACAACGGTCGCGGGCACAAGCACGGCTTGCAGCGTAACGGCTGGCAAATTGGCCTCGATTACCAAAGCGGCGATGGACGAAGTCACTTTGGCTTACAAAGTTGGCGACCAGCAGTGCAGTTGCCCCACCCAGGCAGCCAGCCTGGCAAGATCGGCTGGCAAAGAAAAGCAATTTGTGATTGGCAATGAGACGACTTCCTGCGAGATCGACGCCCGTATTAAATTGGCGAGGGCCAAGTACGAGGCGGCCGTTCGCGCACTGGCGAAAGCTCAAGTCACCGAGGAAGCTCCGCAGAGCTAAATAGGCGTTTGGTTTTGAAACGACACGAAGGCGTTTTGTCCGCAAGGACAGGACGCCCTTTTTTTATCTTGAGTATGAAAGCATCTCGACTCGCGAGTGCTAAGGACTGTGGTCGTTCACGCCCTGCCACCGTCGGTCTCTACGGACCACTGGAGCCTTCGTACGACAAGACCCGGATGCCGGGGGATCCGAAACTGCGTTCGGTCGATTGGATTCAGAACCCAGACGACTAGCTGGACAGCGGCACTCGGGTAGTCCCGCGAGTCCCCTCGAGGAGCAACTTCTGTGGAAATCGCTTCCGGAATGCCCCGCCAGGGACTACACCTTGGGTGAGCGGCAAAAAAGGGAATTTCAGTTCAAAAGTGGCGCTGTCCAGGTAGTCGAAATCCCAGTGTTCAGTCAGGCATTGTTGCTCTGGCTCCCCTCTTACCCAAACTTGTCTGGCTAAGAAGGGAGCCACCTGGGCTACTGTTGGGCGAAGAACTTTTGGATGAGTTCCTGGGGGGGCTTAGGACCGAACTTAATCGTAATCAGACAGGCAGCGGTAGATCCGACCAGGTCCCAGAGAAAGGGATTCAGGCCCAGCAGTTCGTAGGGTTGGAACTGCGCGTACTCGATGTAACCCCAGCAGGTTAATGCCAGATGAGTGATCGTACCGCCTAGCATTCCGGCGACCGCGGCGGGTGCCGTCATCGCCGGCCAGTACAGTGCAAGTATCATCGGCACCAGAAAGCAAGCCGCCATGCCTCCGGTGGCAAATACGATCAGGTCTTGCAAGTAAGTTGGTGGGTTGAGCGCTACGATGACCGCCAATACTCCGACCACCACAGTGACGCTGTAGCTAAGTAGCTTGACCGTTCGTTCGGGCGCGTGTTGATTGATGTGTCCCTGATAAATGTCCCGGACGACCGCGGAAGATACGACCAACAAGAAACTGTCAACGCTGGACATCACGGCCGCAAACGGAGCCGCCACTAACAATCCGGCCAGCCATGGCGCGCCGGCACCCGAGGCAAGATGTGTAGCGAACTGAGGCATCGTTCGATCCGGATCGATTTCCATCCCCGGCATCAGTACCCGCGCGCAACAAAAAATCAATACCAAGGAAACGTAGATCACAGAGTAGTAAATCGAGACAGTGAAGATCGAGTAACGCAGGGTGCGCGTATCTTTAAACGACAATAGGCGGACCATATTGCTGGGTTGTCCCGTGCCGGCGAACGGCCAAAAAATGAAAAAGCTGATCGCTGAACCAACGGCCATGAAACCGAGCGGGTTGATTGAACTGGGTCCAGGATTGGTGACGTAGGTTCCCGGTTGACCGTCGCCGAAGGCGTAAGGTCTCAGATTGGTCACTTCAATCGTCAAATCGTCATCCGGGAGCTTGGCCGCGATCTTTTCAATTTCGGCCGGTGTGGTGATTTTCAAAATGGCCAGCTCGCCACTGGATACTTCGCCGACCGGAATGATGGCCAATTGAGCCAATCGAAAGACCTCCCCATCCTGCTGAATCCAAGTCCCTTTGGGAAGAATCCGTGGCGCATCGGTCGCTGTGTCGATCGAAACGATCCCCGTTCCATGATTGGGTGGCGTCATCTGGGCCATTTGTCGGGTCGCCTGTTCCAAACCGCCGACTTGGCGGAGTGCCAGCACCAGCATCAGCACGACACCGACAAACATCACGATCCCCTGCATCACATCGGTCCAAACCACAGCGCGAAATCCGCCGTATACGACGTACACAATGACCGCGGCGGAAAACACCAACAGCGATACCAGATATCCCGGTTCCGCCTGATTGACCCAGGGGATGCTGCCGCTGAGCTGTGCGGTGACCGTCGCGGCAGACTGAAATAGCGGTTCACCAGCAAACAGTGTGCTGAGAATCTTACCGCCGGCCTTGAACTGCGCGACCAGATAGAAAAACATGAAAAACAGCAACAACGAGGTTGCGACCAAATGGACTTGCGAACTCTGAAAACGGTCCCGTAAGACTTCCGGGATCGTCAACGCATCACACCTGCGGGCAACCTGATTGATTCGTTTGCCAATCAGCGCCATCGAAACCAAGGGCACGATCATGTATCCGGCGATCCACAACGACAGTGTCCAGCCATGCTCGTAGATCAGCGCAGGAAAACCGGTAAAGGTTCCACCCGATGCGTTGGTCGCGGCAAAGGTCAATGCAAACGCCCAAACCCCAAAGCTGCGACTGCCCAGAAAGTATTCGCCGACAAACGCTTTTCCTTTGGCGACTCGGTTGGACAACACCGCCAACAGCAACACGGCAACGGTGTAGATGGCGAACGTCAGCAGCGCTGCGTTGGAATGCTCAACCATCGCTCGGCCCGTGATCAGTCGGCTCGCCCGTGGCCGAATCGTCCAGGGGATGATCTTGAATTTGAGTCAGCGCAAACCAACAACTGATAGTCGCCGATACCCCCCACGGCAGGATAACTCCCCAAAACACCCACGAAGGCATGCCCATTACCGTTGTCAACGGTTCGTCTGTTGGCGAATAACCGTACAGCTTGCTGTAGCCGATCACCCACAGAAAACAGATCGCCCATAGCAACAAAATCCACCGCATCTCGGCTAGTGAGCTGCGATACACGGGGTCTGGTGATGACTGAGGACCGGAATCCATCTACATCTCTCGTGTCAGTGTTTCAAACGAACCGTTCTCCGCCTTGCTTGTCGATGAAGCAATTGCCGGGTGTGCTTTGCCCCTGCGGCTCCTTCGCAGCGGCATTGTACCGCTTGCAACGGCGACGGATCATACCAACGAACGGTCGCGGGCAGTGACTTGCCAGGTTTCGCTGGTTGCCCGGCCACCACGAACCACCGTGGCATGTTGATACAGCGATACGGTCGGGCAGACGTGACGTGGAATCGCCAGGAAGGCCTGTCCCAGCGCGATCTCTGCTGAACGGTCGGTTTCCAGCACCAAATGCTCTTCGCTGTGAGCAACCAGCACCGCATCATCGATCGCCGGAATCGACAACCGCTTGGACAACTCGTTCTCCGAGGCGACTGACTTGTAACCGAGATCCAGACAGATGCGATTTGCACCCGGTTTGCTGATCACTCTGGTCAGCACTGCGATCGCGATGGAGAATGGCAACTCGGGGTATTTCTCAGCGTAGCCGTGATCCCAAAATATCGGTGTTCCCGGCGAGCATTCCCAGTCGCTCGAACCAGCCCAGATCGCAAAAGTGGGGGATCCGCCAACAACAATCGTCGGGGATTGATTCGTTTGATCATAGCGGCGAATTTCCGCAATCAGTTGGCTCGTCTCGGTGCTGCGCTGCTGAAGTGAGGGGGCGTGCGAGTGCCCGTCGTAGACATGCAAACCCGCATACTCGACTCCGCTGAGGGTTTCGATCTTGTTTCGAAGCTCATACATTGAATCGCCTAGCGGGATCCCGGTGCGGTGCATTCCACAATCGACGTCGATGAATAACCGCAGCGGACGATCTTTGCTACCCAACTGATCCGAGAGCGTCTGAGCAACGGAGATATTGTCAGTGATCGTCGCAAACGAGGTGCCCGGATAGCGGTCGATCAGACGTCCAAGTCGATCGACGTTGGGGCCGACCATTTGATACGCAATCAACACATCCTGGCCGCCGGAATCGGCAACCATCTTTGCTTCGGCGATGGTGGCTGCTTTGAACTTGGTGATCCCCGCCGCCAGCTGCAATCGCACCGCTTGCGGCATTTTGTGTGTCTTCACATGCGGCCGCAGCCGCGCAATGTTGTTTTTTCCGACCATCTCGATCATGGCTTCGATATTGGCCGTCACACGATCGCCGTCGACCAGCAAACCGGGTGATGGGATGGCTTCCAAACCCTTGATTGGTTTCCAAGCCAGGTTAGATGACAATTCGCTGGTCGTCATTCTGGCTTAGCCCCAAGCTCTTTCCAGCAATGCCAGGAAGTTTCCATGACAAATCGCTTGCAGATCGTCTGCGCTGTAGCCCCGACCTTCGAGAATCGCGACAAATTTTTCGAGATCACAAATTGTATCCAAATCCGACGGCGTTTGCTCGGTACCAAAACCGCCATCCAAGTCGGTGCCGATGCCGGTGTGCGCCGCGGTACCGAGCAACTGGCAAACGTGATCCACGTGATCGGCCAAACCACTTAAATCGGCGCCTTTCACATCGGCGTGCCTGGTGGTCCCGCGTTGCCAGTTCCGCGCGATCATCCAGACGTCAAACGCAACTCCGATCACGGCTGCTCTGGCGGCCAGCGCCTGGATCTGTTCATCGGACAATTGACGCGGGTCATCCACCAACGCCCGACAATTATGGTGACTGGCCCAGACGTGGCCTGAATAAACGTCGAGTGCTTCCCAAAAAGTTTGTTCGCAAAGATGCGTGACATCCAAGATGATGCCTAGACGATCCATCTCTTGCAACAACTGTCGGCCAATCGCCGGCAGTCCGCCTTGCTGATCATGGCCCAGCGCGTATCGACCGATCCCGTAATGGGCTGGTCCCAGAGCGCGCAGGCCCTGACCGTAGGCATGCTCCAGATCATGAAGATCGCGGATTGAATCGGCACCCTCAAGGCTAAGGATATATCCGATCGGTGTGCCCTCAGGATCCGCTTTCCAGTGGGTCAAATGCTGACGCAACTCTGGAAGCGACCGAATCTGGCGCAGCTGGCCATCCCGTTCCATCGCGCGGTACCAAGCCAGTTGTCCCTGCGTCATCGCCCATGCTTGCTCGGGCGAGTTCCAGGCGCCCACCGGTCCGGCCGGCTTCATGCAGCCGGCCAACTGGGTTGCCACGCAAATGCCGACTCCCGCCTGCCGCATTTCCGGAAACGCCACCGTACCGCGTCCGCGTCCGCCAAGATCGGTCATCCCCGCTTCATCGTCGCGAATTTGCGAGACGGTGCGGCGTAGGTCTCGATTATAAGTCAGCGCCCCGAGACTGAGATCCAGATGCGCGTCAAAGATCAACATATAGCATTGTCATCCAGATACAATTGCGTGGTCGAACGAGATGGGCTCGGGAGAAAGCAACCACCATGATGCTGCAACCTAACGTTTTGTCCAACTGGAATCTACCAATGCATCGTCGTCGATTTCTGAATCTTGTCGGTGCCGGCACATCACTGCTCCTATCCGGCTTGGCGCTGGGGCGTGAAAAGATCGAAAGATTCGGTCCGCCCCGATTCCATTTTGGTCTGGCCGCCTATTCGCTGCGAAATTATTTTGCGTACAACAAAGGAAAGCCCAAGCAATCAGCTGACGATGGACCGGCGATCGATATGTTTGGCTTCATCGACTACTGCGCCGCCAACGGGTTTGATGCCGCCGAGTTGACCAGTTACTTCTTTCCGCCCGATCTGGACGACGACTACCTGCGGCGGATCAAACGGCAGGCGTTCGAGCGCGGAGTTATGATTTGCGGAACCGCAATCGGCAATAACTTTACCGTCGGTAAGGGACCGGAACTCGATCTGGAAATCGCGGCCGCCAAAATGTGGATCGATCGGGCGGCTGTCATGGGTGCGCCCATGTACGCTTCTTTGCCGGCACCGGAGCCGAGCTGGCGAAAGACCCTCGGCGAATGGACCAGGCGTGCGAAGCGATCAACGAGTGTGCCCGGCATGCCGCTGAGCAAGGCATATTTCTGGGCATCGAGAATCATGGCAAGTTGAGCAGTGACCAAATTCTGCAAATCATGTCGCGAGTGACGAGTCCTTGGGTCGGGGTGAACTTGGACACTGGCAACTTTATCTCCGACGATCCTTACGCCGACTTGGCGGCCTGTGCGCCGCTGGCGGTCAACGTGCAAGTCAAAGCAATGATGAAGTCCCCAAGCGGACAGAAATACGAAGCCGACTTTGACCGCATCGCCGAGATTCTCAAGCGCGCGAACTATCAGGGATTTGTTGTCCTGGAGTACGAGGAGCAGCAGCCTTACACCGGTATCCCCAAGGCGTTTGCAAGACTGAAGACTGCAATCGAGTCCTAATGGTTTGGTTGTTCCTGCCATATTCTGGCATCCCACAAGGAACAAATCCTACATTGTAGTTTTTGAGTGATTCCGCCGCTTTGAAGCGGATTCCCTCAATCAAATAGACGACCACAGTCAATTTGGATGCCACAGTTGCAGTCAGCGAACATCGGTTCAATCGTGTGACCTACGTCATGGCTGATCTCACCATCCGTAGTGATGTGAAGGATCGTCTGGACAGCCGGGTCGATGACCAGATAGCACAGGCATTGCTTTCGAACTGGCTCTGGAACTGGTAAGAAAGTCGAGAGACGATTCGTTCATGGGGTCCGAACGGCGACGGACTCATCGAGACTGGAACACCGTCGATCAGTTCCCAATCGCCTTCCCAGCGCCTGTAGTCTTCCAGTGTGTAATGCGGGATGTAACGGGGCGCAATACTCATCGCTCTCTTTGTGCTCTCAGGCTAGACAACCCGCTCATTGTAACAGCCGCTTGGAAATCAGGCGAATCCAATGGTCATCGAGCCGTCCCCGAGATGATTTACCGGTGAATCAGCCCTTCAGCGACCAGAAGTTATCGCACCACCACATGAAGAAAGGGGCCACTCGGGCTAGAATGGGATGTCGAGGCTCGATTTCCCGCTGCTGACAGGTTGTGTGCTGTGATTCGGTGTTCCATCGCTGTTGTTGTTCTGCTGATCACTGCGGCTGCCAGTGCGGACGACGCGGAATTTTTTGAATCGCGGATCCGTCCGGTGTTGATTGAACATTGCTACGCTTGTCACAATTCGACGGATACGACGGAAGGTGAGTTGGCGCTCGACTTTCGCGATGGTCTGCGCAGCGGCGGCAGTGGAGGTGCTTTGATTGTGCCGGGGGATCCGGCCAAGAGCCGTTTAATCGCGATCTTGAAGCACCAGATCAAAGGCTTGGAAATGCCCGAAGATAGCGCCAAGCTGGATGAGCAAGCAATCTCGGACTTTGAACATTGGATCGCCAAGGGCGCGGAAGACCCTCGCGACGAGCCCCCTTCGGCCGAGGAGATCAGCAAAGCTACCTCTTGGGATGCGACGCTTCAGCGTCGCAAGCAGTGGTGGAGCTTTCGGCCGATTGAAAAACCGAGCCTGCCTTCAGGGGATGAAAATCCAATCGACAAATTGATTCGGGCAAAATTGTCCGAGGCAGGTCTATCACCCGCCTCCCCCGCCGAACCGGCGATTTTGATTAGGCGGCTGTACTTCAATCTGATCGGATTGCCGCCGACTCCAACCGAGCTGGACCAGTGGATGTCCCAATTCACCGCCGCTGAGGCGGATCGTTCGAAAGTTGCCGAGGCGCTTGTCGATCAGCTGCTGGGCAGCGATCAGTTTGGGCCCCGTTGGGCACGCCACTGGATGGATTGGATTCGCTACGCCGAATCGCACGGCAGCGAAGGCGATCCGGACATCAACAATGCCTGGATGTACCGTGACTATTTAATCCGCGCGCTCAATGCCGATGTTCCCTACGATCAACTGGTTCGCGAGCACATCGCCGGCGACCTGATGGACAACCCTCGGGTCAACGAACAGCTGGGGTTGAACGAATCGGTGCTGGGACCAATTCAGCTGCGGATGGTTTTTCACGGCTTTTCGCCGACCGATGCGCTGGACGAAAAGGTGCGCTTTGTTGACGATCAAGTCAACGCGATCTCGAAGGCATTTCTTGGCTTGACCGTTTCTTGCGCACGTTGCCATGACCACAAATTCGACGCGATTAGCCAAACCGATTACTACGCGATGTTTGGAATGTTCGCCGCTTGTCGTCCGGGTCGTTCGATCGTCGATCTTCCCAAACTGCAGAGCAAAAATCGTGAGGCACTGGCGGCGCTGAAGCCGAAGATTCGCCAAGCGGTCGCGCAGCATTGGCTGGATGATCTGACCGAGATCGCCGATCGCATCGAAAACAAACTTTCGGGCGACGTCCCCAAGGACTCTCTGCTGGCGCTGCTGAAGCAGTGGCAATCCGACGAGTCAAGCGCGACAGAGTTGAACCAATGGATCCAACAAATCATCGAGATGCAGCGAAGACATGTCGAATGTCGTCCGCTCATGGAATTTTGCGAATCCCGACGATTACGCCCAGTGGCAACGATCCGGCATCGGCTCGCCGCTGACGTCAAACGCGGCCGGTCAATTTGCGGTCGAGTTATCGGGCGAACAAGCGATTCAAGGCATCTATCCTGGGGGCGTTTATTCGCATCTGCTGTCGACCAAACATCCATCCCGGATCACTTCGCCTGACGTGATGCTTGATGGCCAGTACGACTACTGGGTTCGAGCGATCGGGGGCGGCGAATCGCGTACCCGCTACGTGACGCAAGATTACCCGCGAACCGGCACGGTGTTCCAAGCCAACAACCTCAGCCAAACCTGGACTTGGCACAAGATGAGCCTGGCGTACTGGGAAGGGGACATGGTCCATTTCGAACTGGCCACCGCGCCGGACATTCCCTTGATGGCGGGGAACGCCGCACGCTCTTGGTTTGGAACCACAGCCGTGCGAATGGTCAAGCACGACAGCCCCGCACCCGCGGATCGCTATCCCTTCGCCGCCGCGATCATGGACGCCGCGAAACGGTCACCGCAAACGCCGGACGACCTCTGCAATCTGATTGTCCGGGCAATCGAGCAGTCGGTTCGAGCCTGGCAATCGGGCTCTTGCAGCGATTCGCAATCAGAGCTGATCGATCATTGTTTGCGACTCGGTCTACTGCCGAACAACCTTGAATCTCTCGAGCAAGCCCGACCGTTGATCGAACAATATCGCAAACTTGAGTCTGCGATTCCGATCCCGCGTCGAGTACCAGGTCTGGATGACACACCAAGCCGCTCGCAACCATTGTACGTTCGCGGAAACCACAAGCATCCGGACACCGACGTGCCACGGCGATTCCTGGAGGCGATCGACAGCCAACCCTATCCAGCAGAGAGCAGTGGACGGCTTCAGTTCGCCGAAGACCTGTTGCGAGACGACAACCCCCTGTCGCGGCGCGTGATTGTCAACCGTATCTGGCATCACTTGTTTGGCAAAGGGCTTGTCGAAACACCCGACAACTTCGGCCAGCTCGGCGGCAAACCGACTCACCCGGAATTGTTGGATTGGCTGGCGGTCCAATTTGTCGAAGACGGTTGGTCGCTGAAGCGGTTGATTCGTTTGATCGCCACGTCGCAAACATGGCAACAGTCATCCGAGCCATCCGCAAAATCACTCGAAATCGATCCCGACAATTCCCTATTGTCGCACGCCAATGTTCGCCGGCTGGAAGCCGAGGCGATCCGCGATGCGATGTTGCGAGCAACCGACAATATCGACCTGGCGGTTCAAGGCAGCCCCGTCGATGCAACATCCAATCGCCGCAGCATCTTCATTCGCGTCCGCCGCAACTCGCTTGACCCCATGCTGCGGGCATTTGACTTTCCCGAGCCCCACAGCGCGGTCGGACGTCGTGACGCAACCAACGTACCGGCCCAATCACTGCTGATGATGAATTCACCGCAGGTCGCTCAGTACGCCGCTGATTTGGCGCAGCGGGTTCGCCCATCAGAAACAATCGCTGCGGATCAGGATACTGTAGCGCAGTTGTACTTGCGTCTGTTTGCCCGCCTCCCGACCAGCGTTGAAACCAAGACTTTATTGGACTACGTCCGATCGACACGCCAGCGACTGAAAGAGCGACAAATCGAGTTAGCCGATTTGAATCAGGCCGTCCAAAACGCCCAACAAGAAATCGCGGCGATCATGGAGCCCAAACGTCAGCAACTCAATGATTCAGAGACTCGGGCGCGATCCACGACGGTGGTGACGCCGCTGGCACAATGGGAGTTTGACAAAGACCTGACCGACCACATCGGCAATCTGGAAGGACAGGCATTTGGCGGCGCAGCCATTTCGGACGGAAACTTGATTGTCAACAATCGCGGTTACGTCAACACGCAGCCGCTGACCAAGTCTCTGCGCGCAAGACACTCGAAGCTTGGGTTCGCCTCGACACTCTTGACCAACGAGCAGGAGGAGTGATGACCGTGCAGACCAACGACGGGAACATCTTTGATTCCATTGTCTTCGGCGAGATCCAGAATCGTCACTGGATGTCGGGCAGCAACAACCACGCTCGTACCAAACCGTTCACTGGCGGGTCAGAGGAGCTGGAAGCTGTCGAGCGGCCGGTGCATTTGGCGATTTCGTACCACGATGACGGAACTGTCGTGGGATATCGTGATGGCGAGCGCTATGGAAAGCCCTACAAATCGACACCTCCAGTGGAATTCAAGGCCGGGCAGTCGATCGTTAGCTTTGGCATTCGCCATTTGCCCAACAATCCGGACCGTTGTTTGGCCGGGCGAATCGAACGAGCGAATCTGTACGATCACGCTCTCTCGGATGAGCAGATATTGGAGTCCTTCCAACATTGGTCAGACTATGTCTCCGATTCACAAGTCTTGGCGGCGCTGTCCGAACAGCAACGAGACACAGTTGCGCAATTGAAGCAGTTGGTCAAAGAGAAAGAGTCAAACATTGCGAAGTTCGGTCCGCTACCACCACAGTCCGACGACCAGCAAGCCTGGACTGAATTGACCCGCACGCTACTGATGCTGAAGGAATTCATTTATGTCCGATGAAGCCAGACTGCCGATGTTCACGACTCGTCGTCAAATGCTGCAGCGCTGCTCCACAGGGTTTGGTGCCGTCGCTTTATCGAGCCTGTTGAACGATACCGCCAGCGCTGCATCGACCAATTTGCATCACGCGGCTAAAGCAAAGCACGTGATCTTCTTGTTCATGTCGGGAGGTGTTTCCCATGTCGATTCTTTCGACTACAAGCCAAAGTTAAAAGAGCTGCACGGCAAGACGATGCCGGTCAAGATCCAGCGGACTCAGTTCAACAACAACGGCAACGTGATGGCAAGTCCTTTTGAGTTCCGGCCACACGGTGAAAGCGGACTGCAAATCAGCGATATGTTCCCCAAGATCGGCGAAGTTGCCGACGAACTGGCCGTGATCCGTTCCATCACCACTCCAGTCAACGAACATGCGCAAGGCAACTTTTTCATGCACAGCGGTTTTCCATTCATGGGACATCCAAGCGCGGGTGCCTGGTGCAGCTATGGGCTGGGCAGCGAGAACGCGAACTTGCCGGCGTACATGGTGTTACAGAGTGGTGGTGCCGTGCCGCCGCATGGTGGCGTTGCCCTGTTCAGCAACGGTTTCTTGCCGGCTCAGCATCAGGGTTCTATCGTGACCGCGGATGCTGAAGAAGCGATCCGCAATATCCGCGGCAACGACCCCCGGTGGTCTCAGCAACGAAGGCTCGATCTGGCAAGACTGCTGGACCGGCAATTTGCCAACGCAACGGCGCATGAACCTCAAGTCGAAGCGGCAATCGCCAACTTCGAAACCGCTTTCCGGATGCAAACCGCGGTGCCGGAACTTTGCGACATTTCGGCCGAATCGGCCCAGACTCGCCAGTCGTACGGAATCGACTCAGCCGACACCGTAATGGCGGCTTATGGTCGCCAGTGCTTGTTGGCTCGGCGGATGGTCGAGCGGGGAGTGCGATTCATTGAATTGAGCTGCATCACTCGCGGCATCGGCGCGGGGGCGCTGCCAATCCTTGGGACCAACATGGTGACTTGGAGCAAGGACATCGGGCGATGGGAACTCAGGTCGATCAGCCGATCGCCGCGCTGATCCAAGATTTACGCAGTCGTGGGCTGCTGGATGAGACACTGTTGGTATGGGCCGGTGAATTTGGCCGAACGCCTTTTTCGCAAGGCAGCAATGGCCGTGACCATAACCCGTTTGGTTTCAGCGTCTGGCTGGCCGGCGGTGGTGTCAAAGCAGGCACAGCATATGGCGCCACCGACGAGCTAGGTTACCACGCCGTGGAAGACCAATGCGAAGTTTATGACCTGTGGGCAACCGTACTTCATCAGCTGGGGATCAACCATGAAAGGCTGACTTATCGCCACGGTGGCCGCGACTTTCGACTGACCGATGTGCATGGCGACGTGCTTCACGATATTCTGGCCTGATACGATTTCCGCCACATGCGGATCATTTCTCCGCATCGAATCGGCGCATGATCTCTTTCCAGTTGGTGAACTGCACACCTTGACCTTCCAAAAATCGCTGGACCGACGGATCCGCGAACATTTTGGCTTCCCACACGCGTTGCTGCCACGAATTGGTGATCTTTTTGAGTCCTTCGCTTTCGACCGAGGGATGAAAGATCATTTCATGCAAGCCTGGTTTCATCGACTGGACCAGTTCAAAAAAGTTTTCCTTTTTCTGCTCATAACTACCGCCGTTGGGCGCTGAATGAAAATCATCCAACTTGGGCAGCTTGTAGTCTGCGATGATTTGCACCAATTCGTCGCTCATTGGATATCCCTGCTTGCGAAATTTTTCTGCCGACTCCGGAGTCATCTCAATCGCCATCGCAGGAATACGGTATTCCTCGGCGAGTTTCAGGTACACACGCGTGTAATCGGGGCGCGCGTACAGGGTCCCCATGTGCGTATCGATGTGTCCCGGCCGCGGACCTGATTTGATTGCCTTTTCAATCTGAGCGCGGACCTCGGTTTCAATTTCTTCCGCTGATGCGGACTGAGCGACTCCGATCACCGATTTCCACAAGTAACCATCGGGATCCAGCAGGCCGGGAACTTTGCCGGGTTGAGCCACCGGTCCCCAACGATACCACTTCCATTCACTCGTCAGCGCCAAGTGCAGGCCCAGATCATGGTCGGGATGTTCGCGATACCAGTTCGCCATCTCGTTGTACCAGGGACAGGGAACCATCAGGGCGGCCGATTGAATGTTGCCGTCCTGCAGGTATTGCTTTGCACTTTGGTTGGCTTCGTAGCACATACCGATATCATCGGCATGTAAGATCAACACCCGGACGTCGCCGGGCCAGCCCAGCCGCTCGGCCCAAGTCTCGGCTCGGCAGACCGAGGTTCCAAGCCAAGCCAGAAATGTGAGCGCCAAAATCAGGTCGGGTCGAAAAAGTCTTGAGTTGATTGCCACAAGCGTGTTCCTGTTGATGGTAGTAGCTGATACCGTGGCGGATCATGATAACAGCTGGATGATCGCTAATCTGGTTCGTTGTTGCCGGCTTTAGCGGGTCGACCCGCTGTCATACTTGGCGAAAATCATTTTGCCAGCGTTGGTCTGCAGGGTGCTTGTTACGCGGACGTCCAACTCCTGGCCGACTCGATGACGCGCTCCTTCGATCACAACCATCGTCCCGTCGTCCAGGTAGCCGATTCCCTGCTCCGGTCCCTCGCCCGTCTTGATCACCTTAATTCGAAATCTTTCATCGGGCAAATAAACCGGCCGTAACGAGTTGCTGATTTCATTCAGATTGATCACAGGTACGTTATGCAGCTTAGCCACCTTGTTCAGGTTGTAGTCTCCAGTAACCACCTTGCCTTCCAGGTGCTTCGCTAGCAGCACCAGTTTCAGGTCAACGGTCTGGCCGGCCAGCTCGGGCAACTCACGGTCAAAGATCACCAAATCAATCCCTTCATCGGCGCGCATGCGATTGAGAACATCCAGTCCTCGCCGTCCGCGGGTTCGCCGCAGTTTGTCACCGCTGTCAGCGATCGCCTGCAATTCACTTAGCGCGAACCGTGGAATGATCAATTGATTGTCAAAGACGCCGGTGGCAACCAAATCGGCGATTCGACCATCAATCACGACGCTGGTGTCCAAGATTAAAGGCTTGAATCCCTTCACCTCTCGCACGAATTCGACATAGGGAATCAAGAAGCGAAAATCGTCCTTGGTCTGCAGCAGCACGCTTGTACAGATGTAACACAACACCATCGCCAGCATCAGCTGACCCGGCCGACCGTTATACGGCGCGTCCAGCAGCGGATCGAGCGCGACCCACAAGACATAGGTCAACAAAACTCCGATCAGAACTCCGAAATAAATCGCCGAGATCGTGTCGATCCGCTTTCGGGGCACATAAATGTCGATGGCCACAATGGCCAACGCCAGGGCCATGATCCCGCCAATGGCCAGATAGGGGAACGCAGGCGATCCCTCGGACCCAGGAGAACTATTGATGATCCAGGAAACACCGCCGGCACATAGCACAAAAATACATCGAAGAATGATGAGGGCCATGGAGAAATCCTGCCTGGTCGGGGTGGTGATCCTGCGCCGAAGTCAGAGGCGGAATCAGCTTGATGACACTGCACCATTGTAAATCGACCCAACGACCCTCCCCAGGGGCATTACAAGACTTCACCGGAATATCCCGACAAGAACGGTCACATCGTGGCTTCGACAACCACTGGGACCACGTCATCCGCCTTGGGCAGAAACGAATCGGATGTCTGCTGGCTATCGTTAAGCGTGAAGATGACAAACAGCCCAACGAACACGAACGAAGAGAAAAAGACGATGATATTGAACGGCTTTTCGTAGGCCATATGCATGAAGAAAGCCATGACCAAACCTGCTTTGATCGTCGCGATTACCATCACAATCGCCACCTCGAAACTTCCCGTATCAAAACTGGCCTGTCCCACCGTCAGCCCAGTTAGCAACAGCAGAGCCACGAAAACCGCCAGCAGCACTGGGATCGGCATGGGGTGTGCGAAGTCGTGACTGTCGTCAGCGTGTTCATGTGCGGACATTTGTTTGACACCAAATCGTTCGAATGACTATCGAATCAAGTAAAGCAGAGGAAACAGGTAGATCCAAACCAAGTCGACCAAGTGCCAATAAAGCCCCACATAGTCGACTGGCCCAAAGTATTGTCGATTGAAGTCGTTACGAACCGAGCGAAACAACAACCAAGTTAAGGCGATGATCCCACCGACGATGTGAATCGCGTGGATGCCAGTCATGCAATAGTAGATGCCGAAAAAGACGCCGGCTTGGCGAGGCGAATCGACACTGTGCTCAACTTAGCTAATCGCCTCGGCAACATCTTCGTTATCACCGACAATCGCGCTGCCGGCGACTCGCCGTTTGGCGATTCAAAGCATCCAGCGCGCTTTGAACACCTGAGTTGGTTTGGTCGGTAGCCAACAATTCCAAAATTTGGTCGTCGTCAGCGGGTGGTTGCAGGGCAACGCCTGCGACTGCACTGTGAGCAGCAGCCTCACTGGCTTGCTCGGCGCCCCCATGTTCGGCCCCCGCATGATCGGCGGCAGCGTGCTCTGAACCCGCGACCATCGGTCCGCCGGCGGAATCGTGCACCGCCGCCTGGTGCTCGCCCGCATGGGCTTGCTCCTCGCCGCCTTCCAGCACGGTTCCCAGATAAACGCCGGCGAAAAAGCTAAGACAAACCAAGAACAATGGTTTGGCAACATCGGCTTGATACTTATTGTTGCGGATGATCGACATAACCATCCAGATGAAGACACCGATGGTCATGATCACAACCGGCACAGTGCAGAATGTAAGCCAAGATAATTCGGTTGTCCGGCGGGGTGCGGATCGGCCGGGTTGTAGAAATACAGTCCCGGCGGCAGCAGGCCCATGCCCCACTTATGCGAGTACTCGATCGCCTTAACGCCTAGGAAAATCATCGCACAGCACAGCGTGGCAGCCAGCGATCTGGTCAAACCTTTGTGATCTTCGACCTGAGCACAGCGAACCCCCAAAGCCATCGTCAGCGAGCTGAACAGCAACACGCAGGTGTTGATCGCGCCAAGCTGTGTGTTCAGAAACTGGCTGCAACCTTCAAACACCTCCGGACGCAGCGATCGATAGATCGCATAGGCACAGAACATTCCGCTGAAGAATAGGATCTCCTGAACCAAGAACAACCAGATGCCCAGCTTGCCGCTGTCAAATTGTTGCTCGGGGGTGTCGAAATGGTGAGCCAAGAAGGGCGGGTGATCATGTTCGTCATGACCATGCGCTGAATCTTGTGCGCTGACATCAGCTTCGATGGTGGACATATCGCTTAGTGTTCGTCTTTGGCGTGTGCAGGTGTGGACTCGGGTGATTTCGTTCGGAACGATCTTTCGTTCCGGTTCGACGGTAACGTATCGTTCGTTCTCGGCATCCCATTCGATGTTGTCGAAATCGTAGGGATCGCCGACGACCGGTGGTCGATCAAAGTTGTAAAACGGCGGAGGACTGGTGCACTGCCATTCCAAAGTGGCACCACCCCAAGGATTCGCAGGAGATCTTTTGCCGAACTACAACGAGTACAGCAGCACGACCGAATGCAAGGGCGATACCAACGCCAAGCAGCAATGAACCGTAGGTACTCAGTTGGTGCAAGAACGCGAATTCGGGATCATAGGTCGCGTAGCGGCGAGGCATGCCGCGGCTGCCGAGCACAAATTGCGGCAAGAACGTCACGTTGAATCCAAGGAAGACCAATGCCGCCGATATTCGGCCGCCCAATTCGCTGTACAGTTTGCCAAACATCTTTGGCCACCAGTGGAACAGCCCGCCAAGAAACGCCACCAACGTGCCACCGACCATCACGTAATGAAAGTGGGCGACCACAAAGTATGTGTCATGCAAATGCATGTCCGTGGCCAGCGTTCCCAAATGCAAGCCGGTCAGACCGCCAATCGTGAACAGAAAAATGAACGAAATCGCGTAGCACATCGGCGTCGTCAGGCTGATCGATCCCTTGTACATCGTGGCCAGCCAATTGAACACTTTGATCGCCGACGGCACTGAAACGCTGAAGGTCAGAGCGCTGAAAATGATCGTCGTCATCGGGCTCATTCCGGCGGTGAACATATGGTGTCCCCAAACCAAGAAGCCCAACAAGCGATCGCGATCGACGAGTAAGCGATGAATCGATAACCAAAGATCCGTTTGTGACTGTGCACGCTGATCAAGTCGCTGATGATGCCAAAGGCCGGCAGAATCATGATGTAGACGGCGGGATGCGAATAGAACCAGAAAAAATGCTGGTACGTTACCGGGTCACCGTTGTATTCGGGATCGAAAATCCCGATGTGCATCGTTCGCTCGGCGATCAACAACAGCAACGTGACCGCCAGCACAGGGGTCGCCAAAACTTGAATGATGCTGGTCGAGTAGGTCGCCCACAGGAATAGCGGCATGCGAAACCAGGTCATCCCGGGCGGACGCATCGTGTTGATCGTGACGATGAAATTCAATCCGGTGAAAATCGAACTGAAGCCAAGAATGAACGCGCCGGAGGTCGCCAGGATCACCGACGTATCGGTGGTCGTGCTGTAGGGAGTGTAAAACGTCCAACCGGTATCGAGTCCGCTGGCACATAAAGCCGGAGATGAAGAAGATCGCACCGAAACACCAAAAGTAGAAACTACACAGATTCAGTCGCGGGAAGGCGACATCTTTGGCACCTAACATGATCGGAACCAGGAAGTTTCCAAGTGCCGCCGGGCACGCTGGGGATGATGAACAAGAACACCATGATCGCGCCATGCAGCGTGAATACCTGGTTGTAGATATCGTTCGGTTGCCGATCGGCACCAAACCACCAGCGGAAAATTCCGGCGTTGAGCAACCAGCCGTCGGGTTCCAACAGGTGCAGACGAATTCCCAGCGCCAGCAAACCGGCGACGGCGAACGCCGTGGTGACGCCGATCAGGTACATCACGCCGATCCGTTTATGGTCCAGCGTGCAAATCCAACTGAGAATTCCCTTGGAATTCGTCAAGTAGTTTTCAGCCGCGGTTGGGAAACCGGGATCTTTGATCTTCGCGCCAGAAGGAATCGATCCAGCAGACATTGATATAACCTCTTAAAGTTCCAACGCCCGTAACGAACAGGCTAGGGCGTTCACGTTTTTGCTTTACGGTGTTTCTTGGTCTTGACCATTGGTCGCAGCGGGCTGCGTTTCAGCCTGCACTTGATCGGCTGCAGCGGCCGGCTGTTCCGCCGGGGTGTAATCCGAAACGGATTTCAGATACTCCACCAAGCAGAACAGGTCGTCTTCGCTTAACTGACCCTTAAAGCTCGGCATCGCGGCCGGGTAACCGGAAACGATCTTGGCTTTGGGATTCAGGATCGATTCGCGAATGTAATTTTCGTCCGCCACTAACGGATCCCCGGAAACGAACGTGCGTTCGTTGCCGAACGATTCCTTGAACGAAGGTCCGGTGCGTCGTGAGCCGTCCACACTATGACAACCTTTGCAACCTCGGTTTTGATACAGCGATTTGCCGTATTCAGCCGGAGATTGATCGGTTCGCTTGCTGTACTTTTCGATCCAGGCATTCAAGTCGTCTAGATCTTTGTGAACGACCACCACAGTTTGCATGTTCGAGTGATCGGTCCCACAATACTCCGCGCAGTACAAATCATAGAAACGGTATCCATCGGGCGTAAACTGCCACTTGTCGTAGTTCCACGACTCGCCGCTTGCTTTGGTTTGCGCCAGAGCCTCCGACAGTTCTTGCTCGCTGACTTTCTCAGAGGCGACCGTTGGCTTGAACCACATGTAGTTGTATCGACCAGGCACAACGTCCTTTTTGGCGCGAAACGCCGGCACATACAGACTGTGAATCACGTCCGCACTGCGCATCGACAGTTTGGTAGGTTCATCGACCAGAATATGCAGTTCGGGGTGGTAGGCGCCGCGACCGTAATGAACCGTCCAGATCCACTTCTGCGAATTCACCTCCAATTCATTCGCGCCGTCCGGGGTGGTCCGGATGTCCAGGTAAGACTTGGCGCCCAGCACAAACATGCCGACCAAAAAGAAGGATGGCCCAATCGACCAGGCCAACTCCAGCGGCGTGTTGTGAGCAGTATTGCTCTCCGCCTTACCCCCTTTGGCTTTGTGATAACGGATCGCAAAGTAAAACAACGCACTGATGATCGGGATGAAAAACAGGACACAAACGATTGAGATGAAGTAGTACAACCAATCGATCTCCTCGGCAAATGAGGAGGCCGCTTCCGGGAACCACGCAAAGTAAGACTTTGTGTAATCGCCGAGCAACAAGAAGCCTGTCGTGGTTAGGTCAAACATTGGATGATGATAAAACGAATTTGATGTTGAGTGTTTAGGTTGAACCGAAAATCGGTCTCTTACTTCCGGCTCTGGTCGCTGGAATCTTCGGACCACAGGTTGCCTTCGATCGGCTCGTCCGCCCGCGGCGGCGCTGGTTCACCCTTACGTCCGATCCAATATGGAACCAAGCAGGCCAGCATCATGCAAACCGTGGCTGCACCGCCAAGCTTCATGATGATCCAAGCTTGCGGAACATAACTGTTGCTGTCGGGGTCAAAGTTGCTGCACCACAAGATGAATTGATCGACCACGGTTCCAACCGTACCGTCGCCCGCTTCGACGATCGCAATTTTCATGTCTAACGGTTCAAAACCAACATCCAACGAGTAGCGCGTAATCACCCCATCCGGCGAAACGAAGGCGACCATCGCCGGATGGTAGTATTCGCCCGACTTGCGATCGTAGGTGTATCGGAATCCTAGAACATCCGCCAACTTGGTGATGATCGGCTGACTCGCGGTACAAAAAGCCCAGCCGCTTTCAACGCCCGGTTGCGTGCGAACCAATTGCTCCACGTACTTCTGTTTTGTCTCGGCCGCTGTCGCTGGCGATTCCTTCGGATCGATACTGACGGTCAAAATTCGGAAGTCACGGCCGATCTGCAAGTCCAGCTCACCCAGTGATTTCGTCAGTTGATTCAACTGCACACTGCACAGCATCGGGCACGAACTGTAGTTCAGGGTGATGATGGTCGGCATGGAATTGCCGATGAAGTAACCCGTTTTGACTTTTCGTCCGGTCGAATCGGTCAGCGGCAGATTCAAAGGAACCTTGTCGCCGAGATGCTGCTCCACAGTCACGTTGGTCAGTTGGCGTGGCACACCATCATTGCGAATCACATCCTGACTGGACTGCAGCACCTGAGCGCATGCGGCATGCGGTCGAGGCCAGCAGAGCGGCCAGAGCGAGCGCGATGACGATCATTTGCCGGGCAAATCGCCCGCTCAGCAGTTCAGGTTTCTTCACGAGTCTGTTGTTCCTGTTTGTCGTTGGCCTGATCCTCTTGTGCCTGAGTTTCCTCGGAGGGGGATGGCGTCGTTTTGTCGCGGACCATCAGCTCGATCGACTTTTGGATCGGGATGATGATGTTGCCGGTCTGCGGATCTACACCGTAGCTGGCGATTTCCTGTTGCTGTTGCTCGAGAATGCGATTCTGGCGGCGATAGTCGCTGGCGGCAGCGGTTTCCGCCGACTGAACCTGTACAAGCCAGTAGTACACTACTTGAACCGCAAGCGCCGTGACGGCGGTAACCACCACGGAAAGGATTCCCACGGTGAAGATGCGTTTGACGTTCAGATCGTCGTATGAGGCCATGATATTGTTTGAAAAAGCGAGGGTACTGTTTTGCCTGTTCGTGACCAAACCGCTATCAAATATTTTCGAACGCGATCGATTCTCCCAATCGCGGGTCGCGGACCGCGACAATTTTCGTACTACTTGCCACTCTCAGGATCAAGCCGATCAACAGGGTCGACATCCCCACGACGCACAGCAAGCTGGCCACGATCCCAACGGCTCCGCCCATCGTAGCGGAGGCTGCACCCGGCCCTAACTCGCGTGCCTGTGGCATGATCATCCAGTAGACATCCACAAAGTGCAGTACTAGCAGGTAGCTCGCCCAGAAGAACATCAGCCCGGGACTGCGCCGCACATGGCGACTCATGGTTCCGGCGAAAGGAAGCATCCAGTGAAAAAACACCAGTCCCAGGGAAAACCAGACCCAGATACTTTCCTGGCGGAAATAGAACCACTCGGTCTCTTCGGGCATGTTTGCGTACCAGATCAGCATGTATTGACTGAATCCGATGTAGACCCAAAACAAAATGAAACCGAAAATCAGCTTCCCCAGATCGTGATAATGTTCGATCGTCACTTCGTCTCGCATCGCACCTTGCTTTTGCAGGGTGTAGGCTCCGACGGTGATCATGCAATGAGCCGACAGCACGCTGCCGGCAAACAGGTAGACGCCGAACATCGTGGAGAACCACATCGGTGCCAAGCTCATGATCCAGTCGAACGCGGCCAAGGTCGTGGTCAGCGAAAACAACACGACCGCAGGCCCGCTCCACCACTGTAAGCGATCGGTCACGGCGCGCTGGCCGGTTTCGTCCTGCTCGACGCTGCCGCGATAAAAGTAGATGGCCAAACCAGACCAAACGGAAAAGTAAACAAACGCTCGAAAGGTAAACCAACCTGGGGATAACCAAGCCGTTTTGGTGCTCCAAATGGTTTCGTTGATGTGAAAGATCTCGCCGTACTGCGGATTGTCCCAGCCGTACAGCACTCCATCACCGGCAAGGCTGATCAGGATCGGAATGAACAGAATCGCCAGTGGTACGATCATGATCATCACCAATTCGGCAATCCGACGAACGATCACGCTCCAACCGGCCCGACACAGGTGTTGAATCAAGACAAAGAACAAACATCCGATCGTGATCGTCAGACAATACATCAACGCGGTCAGATAGGCGGACATCGCGAATTTGGCGCTGACCCCATTGCCGACCAGGTAACCGGCGACGAGCGCGACCAAGCCGGCGGCGGTCAGTGGAAGCGACAGCCTCGCCAGCGACTCGGGTAATTTAAACGCCGGGTCGTCAGCAGACTTGGCCGCAGGAGTACCGTGTTCAGACATCGTTTTTAAATCGCACTGGAAATTCGAAAAATGAATCTATTGGATGGTCACAGCGTCACAGCCTTACGCCGGTTCCTTGAGTTGCTTTCCTGACCGCTGCGCCTCGGCCTTGCGTTCCGCCTCGGCTTGCTCTTTCAGCTTCTGATCGACTTCCGCTTTCTGCTTTAGAATTGCCGGACGCTGATCGGCGGGAACCAGATCAATCGAGGCATTCTGACTCTGCTGAAGCGCCCGCACATAGGCGACAATCGCCCAGCGATCTTTGGCACGGATTTGACCGGCGTATCCAGGCATTTTGCGAATGCCGTTACTGATCGTGTTGAAAAGTTTGCCATCCGGATACTTGTCAGCGTATAAATTTTCGGCGTACAGCACGCTGGGTGGGATCCAGGTGTCGGCGAGAATCTTCTGCGCACGCCGATTGACCAAGCCATTGCCGCCGCCATTGATGCCGTGGCAGACCGAGCAATAAATCCCAAAATATTGTTGGCCGCGCTGAAGCATCTGTGCGCTGATCGCCAGCGGGTTCTCTTTCAGCCAAGGCGTTGTGTCCATCACACTGGGCGGCTGCTGGGTCGCCTCGACCGCCGGCTTGGCTTCTTCATCGGGCAGCGGATTGGCGTGGGCGCGAACCAGCAACTCCGCTCGCGGGGCATCGACCTTGGCCAGCGCGCCGATGTCGATACCGGTCAGAAAATCGAGGTCCTGGCCGAGTTCACCCTGAGCGACGGTCCCCGGAACATCGGGTCGCATCGCCCGTCCATCGGCGAACAGAGTTGAATGCTGCTGGGCGTCTTTGGCGGGGGAAAAATCCATGTCATAAAAGACATGAAAGCGAGGCGATGGGCTGTTGGTCACACGCATCTTCATCACGATCAACACCGGGATGATCGACAACGCCACCAGCGATCCCCAGACCAGGAAGAATGGACGCGGCACCTTGTCGGACGAATCATCATCGACGACCGATGTGATGTACTGACCGCCTGCATCACCGAGCAATCTTTCGACTCCGGCGGCGTCAAACCGCTGGTCCGAAGAATCGATGTACAGAAAAAACTTGTCGTCCGTCGCGCGATCGAATCGTGGATCGGTGAACATCGGATTGCTGAAGCGGGGCAATCCATTCAATGCCCACATGCCAAAGAAGGCGCCGAAGGACGAAAACAGGATCGTCAGCTCAAACGTGACCGGCACAAAGGCTGGCAACGAGATATAAGGCTTACCGGAAATGATGTACGGATAATCAATCGCGTTCATCCAGATCTGCATCGCCAATCCGGTGACCAATCCAGTCAAGCCGGCAGCCAAGACGATCCAGGGCAGGATCGTGGGCTTGATCCCCAGCGCCTTGTCGATCCCATGGACCGCAAACGGGGTGTAAGCATCGGTCTTGGTGTAGCCCGCATCGCGTACGCGTCGACAGGCGGCCAGCAACGTATCGACCGAATCAAATTCGGCGACGATTCCGTGGACTTTCTTGCCGTTGTTTTCTGACATCAATTTCAAATGCTGGTTAAAGCCGGACTGAATTGTTGGGAGGTGTCTGAGTTGTATTAGTGTTCATCTTGATGAGCCATGTGATACTGCTTGGCCAAGGTCGACTTGGTTTCGGCCATGTTGATCACCGGCATCAACCGACAAAACAGCAGGAACAGCGTGAAGAACAATCCAAACGAACCGATCAGCATCGACCAATCGACCCAGGTCGGAGAAAAATAGGCCCAGGCACTGGGCAAGTAATCACGTGACAGGCTGGTACAGACGATCACAAACCGCTCGAACCACATGCCGATATTCACAAAGATCGAAATCAAAAAGATGATCCAGGGTGTGGTCCGGAACTTCTTGATCCAAAACAATTGCGGGCTGATCACATTGCAGGTGACCATCGTCCAGTAAGCCCAATAGTAAGGCCCGAAAGCGCGGTTCAAAAACGCAAACTGTTCTTCTTGCACCTGACCGTACCAGGCGATGAAGAATTCTGTGGCGTAAGCCAAACCGACAATCGATCCGGTCGCCAAGATGATTTTGCACATGTTGTCCAAATGGCGAACCGTAATCAGCTTTTCCAAACCCAACATCGTGCGGGCCGGGATCATCAGCGTCAGCACCATCGCAAACCCGCTGAAGATGGCGCCGGCCACAAAATAAGGCGGGAAAATCGTGGTATGCCAACCGGGAACTTGCGACACCGCAAAGTCGAATGACACGATCGTATGCACGGACAACACCAGCGGAGCGGCGAAGGCGGCCAACAAGGCGTAGGCTTTTTCGTAGCGCATCCAGTGTCGCGATGAACCGGACCAGCCCAGGCACAAGATGCCATAGGCGATCCGCCGCCACTTGTTTTTGGAACGATCGCGGAAGGTCGCCAGGTCGGGGACCATGCCCATGTACCAAAACAACAGCGAGACAGTGCCGTAGGTACTGACCGCAAACACGTCCCACAACAACGGGCTGCGGAATTGCGGCCACATCCACAAATTCAAACTTGGATAGGGGGCCAGCCAAAACGCCAGCCAGGCCCGGCCAACGTGAATGCCGGGAAACGTACCCGCACATACCACAGCAAAAATCGTCATCGCTTCGGCAGCACGGTTGATGCTGGTTCGCCACTCCTGGCGAAACAAAAACAGAATCGCGCTAATCAACGTGCCGGCATGACCGATCCCGACCCAGAACACGAAGTTCACAATCGGCCAGCCCCAAAAAATCGGCGAACGGTTTCCCCATACACCAACCCCTGTATAGAACAGATACAGAATGCAAATTCCCAGCCATTGCAACAACGCAAAGGAAATCAGGAATCCGATCACCCAACCCTTGCTGGGCCTGCGCTCGGCGACCTGACACACCGCTTCGGTGATGTCGTGATAGGTCGTATCTCCAAGCACCAGCGGCGCGCGCTCGCCGGGGCGTTCGACGGTATTGTCCAGTCCACTGGGGATGGCGAGTGACATAAGGCTTCTGTTAATCGTTAGCAGTTTTCAAGTGACAATCAGCACCAGCGCGGTCCATCAATGGGCCTGTTCTGCTGCTGTGTGAGCTTGTTCGTCGTGATCGTGATCGTGATCGTGTCCATCGTGACCGTGGGATTCGTGACCGTGGGCTTCGTGGTGCGGAGCTTCCAGCTTTTCCAGATCTTCCAGCTGTTTGGCGGTCATCAGACGCTTGTGCGGGTTTCGCACGCGTGCCAAGTACTCGGTTCGCGGCTTGATATTCAGCTGCCCCAGCATTCCATAACTGCGGGGATCGGCGTGTTTCTTGGCAACCTTGGACTGCGGGTCAGCCACGCTGCCAAATTCGATCGCGTTGGCCGGACAAGCCGACTGGCAAGCGGTGACGACATCGCCATCGCGGATCGACCGGTCTTCGCGGCGAGCGGTGATCTTTGCCTTTTCGACGCGCTGCACACAGTAGGTGCATTTTTCCATCACGCCGCGGCCGCGCACCGTGACGTCCGGGTTCATCACCAAGGCTTGCAACTTGCGGTTGGCATGTTCGATGGTGCTGGGATAGGCGTCGACGCCATAGCCGACGCCGATCGATTCATTGTAGTTGAAGTAATTGAATCGGCGGACTTTGAACGGGCAGTTGTTGGCGCAGTATCGAGTGCCGATACAGCGGTTGTAAGCCATGGCGTTGATGCCTTCGTCGGTATGCACCGTGGCGGCCACGGGACACACCTGCTCGCAGGGCGCTGTTTCGCAGTGCATGCAAGCGACCGGCTCTTGTACCACGCTGGCGTTTTCTTCATCGCCTTGAAAGTACCGGTCAATGCGCATCCAATGCATTTCGCGACTCATCAACACCTGCTCGCGACCGACGATCGGCACGTTGTTTTCACTTTGGCAGGCGATCACACAAGCATTGCAGCCGATACACTTGGAGAGGTCGATTGACATTCCCCACTGTGGCAAGTCAACGCCACTCTCTTTGCTCTCTTGTTCGATTTTGTTCAGCGGTTCCTGAAATGGCGAACCGTTCTTGCCGACCTGCGGAACGTGAGGGCCAATGGCTTCGGCGAACTCGGGAATCTTGTTCAGCAGTTCGGTGGTTCCTTCGCGGACCAGCGTGAAGCTGCGGGTTTTGGTTTCCTGCTTGCCCCCTTCGTCGATCGCCCAATGATCCTGGGTTGTCGCCAGTTCGTAATCTTCGTAGTTCGGCCGCGCTTCAACGTTGTAAGCGACCAACATTTGTTGCCCGCGACGAATCGGCGATACGTCGACGCCAATCACTTCGACGTCTTTTTCGGCGTAACCGCCGACCATACCGGCCCGGGTTCGACCGTAACCGATCGATGTGGCAACCACACCCGGCGCGCAGCCCGGTACCTCGTAAACGGGCAGATTGACTTTGTTGTCACCGATCCGCAAGGCAACTTTCTGGCCGTGCCTGAGCTCCAATGCCTGCGCCGTTTTGGGACTCATCATGGCCGCGTTATCCCAAGTCAACTTGGTAATCGACTGCGGCATCTCTTGAAGCCAACCGTTATTGGCAAACCGACCATCGTACAATCCGTCGGCCGGGGAAAAGAGGACTTCCATGGCGTCCTTGTTGACTTCGCCAATCACCTGCGGTGTAGCCGCGGTCAACTCCTGTGCCTCGCCGACGACCGACAATTCGTCTCCGGCAACCACAAGCTCTTTGGCGAATCCATCATGCAGCAACTGTCGCCATTGACGTTCACTCAGCGAGGCACCAGCCACTGCATCGGCGGTGCGGCGAATGATCCTGGAGCCCTCGTTCTCCGCTTCGCCCAACATCACCGCGAGCACTTCGACCACCGCGCGGCCACCAAGCAGCGGCAGTATTTGCGGCTGACAAACGCCGTAGTTGCCCAGTCCGTCAACACAGTCACCCCAGGCTTCAAGTGGATGGGCAAGGGGCAATGACCACTCGCACAGCGAACCGGTCTCGTCGTCGTACAGACCGAGATAAACCGTGTGGTCTACTTTGCCGATCGCGGCGGCAAAATCGATGTCGCCCGTTGCCGAAACGACAGGATTGTCGCCGAGGATCAGCAGCGAATCGATCTCACCATCGTCGATTTTTTTCGACAACTGGGCCAACGTGATGCCGTCACCGAGCTCGGCGTCGACGGCGGGCAAAAAGGTCTGCGCCTTGCCGAGCGATCCGAGTTTGTCGTTAAAGCGGATCCCGGCGGCGATCGCCTCGGCACCAAGCGCGTCGCCAACAACCACGACCGCTTTGTCGCCGGCTGCGGCAATATCGCGGGCCAGAACATCCAGGAACCGCTCAAGACGTTCCTGCTGGCTGATCGCATCGAAGGCGGGTTCTTCGAGATCAGTTTCCGGCGACTCGCTGCCGCTGAGCTGCTGGACACGGCGGGTCAACTCGGCCAAGAAGGCGGGTATCTGGCTAGGCGGCAGGGCCAAACGCGAATCCGCGGCCGCGCCAGTCGAAGTGAAACCACCCTCGACGACATACAGCCGATTCATTTCACCTTCGATCGGGTCGCGACGCTTGGCAAAGCTCGACGACGCGGCCAACATCGCTTTGTCCATACCAAGGATGTCGGCCTGCAAGGCGACAATCACATCGGCTTGATCGAGTGCCAGCGATTGACTGGCCGGCTTTCCGAAGACCGACTTGGTCGCTTGACGCATCGCATCGCCGAACGCACCGTCGTAACGACAGATCGACGCCTTGGGCAAGCGTTGCTGCAATGACTTCAGCATGCGAACGATCGATGGGGATGAGGTCGGCGAGAGTAGCACCGCGAATCCGCTCCCCTGATTGTCGCCTTCGGCAGCCCTGATCAAAGCTTGACCGTAATTGTCGAACTCGCTCCAGTCGGCCGCAGCCCGCCGCTTTTCGCCTTTTCGAATCAGGAAACCGTCATCGCCACGGGCGCGATCCGGATCATAAAGTCCGAGTATCGAAGCCTGCGCATAAGCGTCGGTACCACCACTGGGATGACTCTTGTTGGGCTCGATTTTCAGCGGCCGGCCGTCAAAGCAGCTGATCAGCAGATTGTAAACGCGTCCCGCCAGTTCGAAATTCGTCGCGCGGTTGTACGTTTCACCCGGCACCCGGCCCTCGGGACGAATCACAAACGGTTCAATCGTCTCAACCGGATAACGGCAACCACTAACGCCAGCCAGCGCCAGCGATGCGCTCATCAATTGCATCCAGCGACGGCGCGACACGCCCGCGGGGAACTCCGAGGCTGCGACCGGGAATTCACGATCAAGAAACTGATTTTTGAAGGCTTCATCGCCACGCAGCTCCGCGAGACTCCGCCAATACAAAGGCTTTGCCTGGTCGTCGCTCTGTGGTGTGGCCAAGTCGGGTGACGTCATATCAGAATGGATCGCGAAGGTGCGGTTGGAAATCGGGATTGGCCTGCGCCAGTTGCGATCGCGATTAGCGATGACAAACGGCACAGTGGACTTTGGGATTGATGTTCTTCTCTTTACGAACCTGATTGGCGAAATTTTCTTGCCATTCGGCACTTTCCGGCTCCCAATCAAGCTTGGTCACAAACTCTTTGGGACGCAGATGCGGATTCGGATTGCGATGGCATTCAATGCACCAGGCCATCGACAGCTGCTCGTGCTGATAGACCACTTCCATCTGATCGACGCGGCCATGACAAGTCTTGCAACTGACACCCGAATTGACGTGGGCGGAGTGATTGAAATAAACGAATTCCGGCAGATTGTGAACGCGTATCCAAGCCATACTGCGACCCGTTTTCCAGCTCTCGTGAATGGGTGCCAGTTTAGGGCTGGTTGCCCGCACCGCGGCGGTCGCGGTCACGCCTTGGTCGTTGGCCGGGCTGTGGCAATTGATGCAGGTCGCCGTCGGCGGCACCGCCGCATGCGCCGCGTCAAAGACCGTGTTGTGGCAATAGCGGCAATCCATTTTCAGCTGGCCGGCGTGAATCGCATGGCTGAAAGGAACCGGTTGTTCGGGCTGGTAGCCGACATTTAACGTCTGTGGGTCTGTGATCAAACCGCCCATGGCGCCGGCAAACACGGCACCGGCAGCGCCGGCAACAGCCAGCCATCCGACCAGCGGATTGACCCAACGAGGAAAGAGAAACCGTTGCATAATGAATGTCTGACGACGCTTGATCGGCCGCCGATAAAATCGCACAGATGGGCAAGAAACAGGTGACAATCGTGGTCACGTTCGCACAGTATGGTGCCAGCGGTATCCTACTGGCAATGCCACCCAAGCGACGAGTGACATTGTGTCGCAGTGAATCATCGAATCAGGCGCCCAGCGACTGACGCCGGCCCTCAGCCGAGCACAAACATTGCTGATTGTTAATCGATCCAGTGTCCGTCTTGACTGACCGGTTGAACGTCACACCGCATCGACGCCAGCGCCGATGCGATCTCGCCGACCGCCCACTGGATATCGTCGACTTCCAAACGATATTCCGGCCAACGCCACCCGGCAGGCCACATTTGATGAGGTGCGGGCCAGCGCGTATCGGGCGTCGTCTGTTGAATTCGCGCCACCAGCCGGGGAACGTTTGCTGATCGAGTCGCAGCGCTTGTCAATGCAGGCAAGGCGGGCAGGAAAGCGGAGACCCAAGGTCGATCGATCGCGGGTGAGATTTGCTGCCGCGACGATTCGCCGCGCTTTGCGCGGACCGTTGGGTTTACAGTCGCGGGGACCGTTGGGTTTGCAGTCGCGGGGACCGTTGGGTTTGCAGTCGCCGAGACTGGCGCGGCGAGCGGTTGATCAAAAAAAGTCTCGATGCCGTACTGGTCCGCCAGTCGGACCAACAATTCGCGACGAATCGCCGCGTCCCCGCCCACGATCGCCAGCGACGGCAAGCCTTCGGCAAGGTGTTCCGTTAGTCGTCCAATCGTCCAACCAAAACGTGGGTCACGGTAATCCGCGGCCACATCGCAGGCCGGCAGCAGAACGAACCTGCGCGCCGTGTAGCGGGGGTGGGGCACGATCAGCCCAGTCCCGCCGCCCACCAACTCTCCATGCAGCACGACATCCAGGTCGATCGATCGCGAATCCCAACGCCGCTGGCGAATTCGGCCTAATTTCCGCTCGGTTTGCTGCAGTAGCTGCAGGATCTCGCGGGCTGACGCCCCGGTTTCGAAAGCGGCCACCGCATTGAGAAACGGTTCTTGGCCCGCAGGTCCCCCGATCGGAGGTGTTTCGAAAAGACGACTCGCCTTCAGGTCCTGAACCAGCGAAGATGAAGAAATGATTCCGGCAGCCTCGGCAATCAACGCATCGCGTCGGCCCAAATTGCTTCCGAAACTGATCAGACACTGCGCGGTCACGGTTGGGTCCCTTGTCACACCAGTCTTCGATCTTCAGTCACAATCACGGCTGCCTCAATTGTAGTGACGTAATCAGCTAACAGGACTTCAGTGCCCGATGGATGACTCGCAGACCGCCGAATACTCGCACGACGAAGTCTTTATCACGGCGGTGCTGTTCGAATCCGCTTTGGCCGTGATCGCGATCTTGCTTGGCTGGACGCTTGGTCCGTCAGCTCGAGCGATGATTCCCGAACTGCAGCTGGCGAATTTGTGGCCGATTGCCTGGGGCGTTATCTACGGATGCCTGGCCGCCATTCCGATTCTGATTTCTGTTGAAGCGCTTCGTCGAGTGCCCTGGGATCCGATCCAGGAATTGGAGCGACTGACCGACGAGGGAATGTTCAAGGTCTTGCTGGAATTACGACCGGCAGAGTTGATTGTGATCAGCATTTGCGCGGGTATCGGCGAAGAACTATTGTTCCGCGGCTGGTTGATGTATTGGATCATGCAGGGTGCCGACATCGTGATCCCGCCCGAAGTCGTATTGGCCGTTGCCCTGCTGGTCTCTTCCATCGTGTTCGGCTTGTTTCATCCCATCACACCACTGTACGTGGTGCTGGCGACTTTCATGGGTTTGTATTTCGGCGCGCTCGTGTTGCTGACCGGCAACCTGTTGATTCCCATCGTGGCGCACGCAACCTACGATGCGGTGCAATTGATGGTGGCGGCACGAGGTGAACGAGCGAGCGATGAAGCGACTGCGGACTAGGCACTGTCCCGCAGAGAACCGAAAAAGGGGTCAGACCCCAGTAGCCGCAAGCGGCCCGGAGGGTGCTTCGCACTATTGGGGTCTGACCCCTTTTTCGACTAAGATTTGCGCTGCAGCTCAGCCAACTCGCGACCCGCCGCATTCCAGAGGCCTGCATGCGATTTCTAATTCCTTTGTTCGCCGCCGGTCTGCTGGTCGGTACGGCTGTCGCCGATGGGCCACTTGTGTACGACGGGACCGTCGGGGTCGGCAACGGCAAACACCTGGTCTTTCTGGCCGGCGACCACGAGTACCGCAGCGAGGAAACGCTGCCGGCGCTTGCCCGCATCCTGGCCAAACATCATGGTTTTCGTTGCACAGTGTTGTTCAACATCGATCCAGAGACCGGATACATCACGCCCGGCAACAGCAACATGCCGCATACCAACGTGGTGAAGACCGCGGATCTGTTGATATTCGCTCTCCGTTTTCAAAACTTTCCCGACGACCAAATGCAACCGATCGCCGATTACCTTGACCGCGGCGGACCGGTCGTGGGAATTCGGACCAGCACACACGCGTTTCGGATTCCGCACCAGGCAAAATTCGGTCGCTTTGATTTCCGCTACCCAGGCGAGGAAATGAAAATGGGATTCGGAAGGCAAGTCTTGGGGGAGACATGGATCAGCCATTACGGTGAAAACCACGTGATGAGCACCCGATTGGAGGTCGTCCCCCAGCAGCTCGACCACCCGATTTTGCGGGGCGTTGAAAACCCGTGGGTCGAATCAGGCGGATATTGGGTCGATCCCGAACCGAACAGTCTGGTCCTGGCCAACGCCCAACCGCTGCAGGGCATGACGCCGGATTCACCCCCCGCCAAAGATAAATCCCCTTGTCCCGGCGCCTGGGTACGTACCTACCGCGGCAAAGGAGGGAGCCAAGGACGGGTCTTTACAACGACTTACGGGGCATCCAAAGATCTTTGCAATGAGGGTTTTCGGCGGATGTTGGTCAACGGGTGTCTGTGGGCGGTCGGATTGGAAGACCAAATCGAACCCAGCTTGAACATCGCGCTGGTTGGCCCGTACAACCCCTCGCCATTTCGCTTCGGTGGCGCACGACAGCAAGTCAAACCACTGGAGATGGCTTCCTGGGAAAGCCCGATCATGGATCCGGGAAAACCGATCAAGCCGCCCCACTGAGCGAACCAGATTCACCAAGCGAAAGACAACAGCCGGGCGATGAATTCGGAAAAACCTTCAACGCGACGAAAAAGGGGAGTCGTTGGCGTGATCCTTCGCGCCGAGCGGTTGCTGATCATCCGACGTTCGCTAACCGTCACCGCGCCTGGAAAACTATGTTTGCCCGGCGGCGGAATCGAAACTGGCGAGTCGGAACCAGCGGCCCTGATTCGCGAGATGCAGGAGGAATTGGCGATCGATGTCGTGCCGATTCGACGCTGTTGGCGAAGTGTGACACCTTGGGGTACCAATCTGGCCTGGTGGCTCGCCAGCTTGGATCACCACGTCGTTCCGGTCGCCAATCCCGACGAAGTCGCGGAGTTCCACTGGTTGACCCCTGCCGAAATTCAGAGGCGGCAGGGAATTTTACCCAGCTTGCCACCTTTCGTAGCGGCCTGGGAGCGCGGCGAAGTCGATTTGAATCATTGATTGCAGACCGATCAAGCCACTTTCGACGGGCCCAAAGGTGGACAACCAGACCGCCAATGCGCGCTGAAAAAGCATGCGCGGGCGTTCGCGACCGGGCACTCCATGTACCCGGTCCGCAGGGTTTCGATGACTTCAATTGAACCGAAATTCAACTTCGGTCGACGATGTCAGCCCGTGGCCGCAAGCTGACCGCGTGTACCCTGCGCAAGGCGAACTCGCGGAAGATTGTTAGTAGTCGATGATGCTCCTGACGAACCGCGACCGCTCACTACAACTTAAATGCTGTCAATGACTTGCGTCCGAAGATCGGGAGTTGAATTGGGACCGATCCAAGCTCGAGAGAGCGTGTTGAGTCCCGCAGCGTCACCCTCGTTAGATTACGGTCTACGCTGACTCGGTCAACTCCAGATTTCTCAATTTGTCGCCGCCGAGATACCGGCAGAGCGGTAAAGCGTTCAGGAATCGTGAGTTAAAAAATTTTCCCTTTTTTGAGATGGGATTGGATCCAGAATCGGATCGCTTCCTGGCCCGGCTTCCCAGCGGTACGCAGAGCGGGCCGCATCGCCCGAGAAGGCTCGATCCACGGCTCGGCGGCGGCTCGAGACCGGCTGCGAAAAGATTCCCTGTTTTACCCATTTTCCGGTCTAGTTCCTCTCTTTTTGGCTTCCGGATAGGCTAGTTGACCCTCCAACTTGCCGAGAACGCCCATGACTCGAGAATCGCCGATCCGACCCACTTCCGAAGACAAGTCACCCGTTCATCTGGCAGTCGACTTGGGGGCATCGAGCGGTCGCGTCATCGCCGGATTCGTCAGGGATGGCAAACTGGTACTGCAGTCGGTTCATCGGTTTGACAATGAGCCGGTCCGGATCCAGGATTCGCTGCAATGGGACGTGCTGGGACTGTGGCAACAGATCCAACAGGGACTGCGGTTGGCGGCCAAGCAATACCGCCCAATCGCCTCGGTTGGGGTTGATAGCTGGGGTGTCGATTACGTGCTGCTGAATCGGCGTGACCAGTTCGCCGGGCCGGTCCACAGTTATCGTGATGCCCGCACCCAAGGGATGCTGGAGCGGGCGTTTGAAATCGTGCCCCGGTCCGAGATCTTTGCGGCAACCGGGCTGCAATTCATGGAACTGAGCACGCTGTATCAATTGCTCGCCGCCCGCCAGGCGGACGATCCGTCGCTGCAAATCGCCACGTCCCTGTTGATGATGGGCGACTTTTTTCACTGGCTGCTGAGCGGACGCCGCAGCATCGAAGTGACCAACGCCTCGACAACTCAGTTGCTTGATCCGCGTACCAGGGATTGGTCCAACGACCTGCTGGGGCGATTCGATCTGCCCAAACATTTGTTTGTTCAGCCGACTCTGCCGGGCACCACCCTGGGCCCGGTCCAACCCTCGGTCGCCGCCATCACTGGTTTGCACGATGTGCCGGTTGTGGTTCCGGCGACCCACGACACGGCCTCGGCGGTACTCTCGGTTCCGGCACTTGATTTTGCCCCGCCGACTCCCTCGTGGTGTTACATCAGCAGTGGAACCTGGTCGCTGATGGGCTGCGAATTGCCGGCGCCCAAAATCACTAAGAAATGTGCCGCCTTGAACTTTACCAACGAGGGCGGGGTCGACGGCAGCACTCGCTTGCTGAAGAACATTGGCGGCCTATGGGTGTTTCAACAAATTCGCAAATCGATGCAGCGCCGCGACAAACAGGTTTCCTGGGACGAGATGGTCGCCGCGGCCAGCGTGGCACGGCCGTTTCAGTTCTTATTGAATCCGGATGAACCATCGTTGATTGCGCCGGACGATATGATCGACGCAATCGAGCAGTACGCCCGCCGCAGCGGGCAATCGATGCCGTCCGACGAGGGCAGTTTGTACCGCGCGTCGCTGGAAGGATTGGCGCTGCGCTATCGGGCTTGTCTGGGGATGCTGGAATCGTTGATCGAACATCCAATCGAAACGATCCATATTGTCGGCGGCGGATCGCAAAACGAATTGCTGTGTCAAATGACCGCCGACGCCTGCGACCGTGTGGTCGTCGCCGGGCCGGTCGAAGCGACTGCGATGGGCAACGTGTTGATGCAGATGGTCGGAACCGGCAGACTTGGATCGGTCGTCGAAGCTCGCGAGTTGGTGCGATCAAGTTTTGACGCGATCCATTATCATCCCCGGGATGCGGCGGTCTGGGACGAGCCCGCCGAGCGGCTGGCGGCGATTTCTTGAGCGTCGAGCCCGACACGCCACCGGCCGATTCAATGACAGCGCTAGTCGCCGGCTGCGCATTACAGTAAATTTCGGAGTTCTTACAGCTCGATTCCGATCATGACCCTGATGATATTGATGTCCAGTACCGATCAACTCGCGGCCCGCAAAACCGAAATTCGCACAGCGGCTCATGCGGCCCGCAAAGCACAAGCAGACAAAGACGCTGTCAGCCAAAAGATCACCGATCGAGTGATGGCGTTGCCCGAATACCAATCAGCCAACTGTGTGATGTGGTACATCGACGTTCGCGATGAAGCCCGCACGCGAGCTGCGTTGCCGGCGGCGCTGCACAGCGACAAGCAAGTAGTGATCCCCTATTGTGTCGACGGCGAACTGGAATTGTTTCATCTGGAGTCGATGGATGAATTGGAAACAGGGATGTACAAGATCTTGGAGCCGCGTGAAGACTTGCGGCAAGTGGTCGGCAAACAAGTCGATGTCAAACAGTTGGACTTGATCCTGGTGCCCGGCGTCGCCTTTGACGATCGTGGTGGTCGAACCGGACACGGCAAAGGCTACTACGACAAATTGCTGCAGAATGCGAAGCGCGAAACACCGCTGGTCGCGCTGGCCTTTGAATGCCAGATGTTCGACGAGATCCCGATGCAGCCGCACGACATCTTCATGGACAAAATCGTCACCGAAGACAAGGTGTACCAAGGCATCGGACGAAAGGGCTAATGGTCAGCCAATGACGGATCTGAGGCAATTGGTTGAGGACACGTATGCAGAGGGTTTTCGCAGTATTTATGGCGAAATCTTGATCACGGCCCGTGATCAGCGTTGGCTCGGTCACTGCGTCTCGGCAGTCACCGGTCACGCCTCGAGCACGATCATGTGCGATTGCGAAGCGGGGGTCGCCCAGTGGCTTTCCGCCGACGCGACGCCCGACCAACGAGTCGGTGCCGTGGTGCAGTTCCACGTTCCACGTTTTGTCAAGCACCGCGAGCGTCAACTTGAACAGGTGATGCTGGCGCGGATCAGTCAAAACGTGTTGACTTGTCCAACCGCGCGGTGCTTCAACCGCATCGAATCTGACGATTACTTTAAGCTTGGTCGCAAGATCGCGCTGTTCGGGGATCGGCATCAATTCCGAGACCGGCGATATGGCCAGGCCGGCTGGGTGATACCGATTTTGGCTGGCGAGTTTTTTCTCTCTCGTCGATTCGGATTCCGAGACGGCGTGATGGGGGGAAACCTGTGGTTCTTGGGAAACAGCGAACAGAGCGCGCTGGCGGCGGCGGAACGGGCGGCCTTGGAGGTCGAGGCGACGGCGGATTGCATCACCACGTTTCCCGGTGGGGTCGCGGCGAGCGGGTCGAAGGCCGGCAGCAGTTACGATTTCTTGATCGCTTCCACGTACGCCGAATTCTGCCCAACCTTAAGAGCGAAGTTGGGTGATCGATCAAAGTTGCCCGCAGGCGTGCAGAGTGTGATGGAGATCATCATTAACGGCCGCGACCTGGACGCATTGAAAACGGCGACCAAGCGAGCAATTCTGGCGGCAGCCGAGACACCCGACCTGATCAAAATCAGCGCCGGCAACTACGGCGGTCGACTAGGCAAGTCGTTCATTCATTTGCACGAACTGCTTTAGCTCTGAATCCGAAATCGCAAATCGGTCACTTTGTTGCCGGGCAATTCTGCTTGGATTTTGCGCAGGATCGTTCTTTTCTGAAAATTCAATTCCTGCAGCGTCACCGAATTCGAGGTATAAACCTGCAGCACACCGGCTTTCAACTGGCCGACCTCAAACGCCGACTCAAGTTGCTCGCCGACCGCTGCCGCGATCACCCGGTGGAAATCTTGATTCGCCAGGATTTGCCCGTAGCCTCGACGCGACATCAGTTGACTGACCAGCGATCCGATGCGGCGAATTCGCGGTTTCTCGGTCACAATGACGTTTGATCGGGTGGGAGGAATTGGGCGTCCGATCGCGGAGATCAGTTGTAACGGTTCTACCGATGGTACGCCGGCCGCAGACCTCCGTAAACATCGTTTTCCCACCGATCGTTGGCTCTGCCAGCGATCCAAACGTAACTTTCCCCAGTTGCCTGTGCGGTTGCGTCACACGGTCTGCAGAACCGTTTTCAGTTTGGAGCATCATGTTTGGTCAAGCCAACCCTACGAGCGATCCCGCCGGATCGGTTGGCCGGCGCGCTGTTTCGGAGCTGCCAAGTGGGATCCGCCCCGATACACCAGTCGATGTGGGCGGCGAAATGCTGCCCAGTGTCGATGTGGGCGGCGAAATGCTGCCCAGTGTCGATGTGGGCGGCGAAATGCTGCCCAGTGTCGATGTGGGCGGCGAAATGCTGCCCAGTGTCGATGTGGCGGCGAAATCTGCCCAGTTTCGCGCTCTTGCCGCCTTCGCACCGATTGCGATCTTTCAAGGCACTGCGGAGGGACAATGGGTGTACGCCAATCAGGCCTGGAGCGAGATCTCTGGTTTAACGTTGCAACAGACGGTTGGCACAGGTTGGATGCGCTGCATCCACAGCGACGATATCGACGCGCTCAGGACCCTCTGGCACAAATCGGTGCGGGACGGCGACCCCTTCGAGTTCGATTTCCGATTGGTTCATGTGGCCGGGGAAACTCGTTCCATTCGCGCGCGCACACCACGTTTGCTCGTCGGAAACGGGTTCATCTTACGTTGTCGGTTGTGCCGAAGACGTGACGCATCACCAAGAATTTGATGCCAGATTGGCGACGGCCGCGATGACCGATCAGCTGACCGGACTGGCCAATCGAGTGCGACTGCTGAATCAGATTCGCGATGCGTTATCAGCACAGGGTCGGGCGGAGCATGATTTCGCACTGATGTTTCTGGACTTCGACCATTTCAAGACGGTCAATGACAGCTGGGGGCATGATGTCGGGGATGAGTTGCTTCGTCAGATCGCGGATCGATTGCGTGAGGAACTTAAATCGATCGCGACTTCATCGACTCGACCAATCAAGTGCCTGGCCTCACGACTTGGCGGAGATGAGTTTGTGCTGTTGTTTACCGGTATCGATGGCGAGACAGATACCGAGGCCATTGCCCAACGACTTCATAAACGGCTTGCCGAGCAATACCAGCTAGGCCGTTACCAGACGTTCAACAGCGCCAGCATCGGAATCGTAATCGGACCGTCGAATTATCAGCGTGCCGAGGACATCTTGCGAGACGCCGATACCGCAATGTATGAGGCCAAGCGAACCGGTCGAGACCGATACGTCTTTTTCGATACGGAAATGCACACGCGGGTGCGACGTCGGCTGCAAATCAAAAACGACTTGCGGACAGTCATTGATAGCGACCAGTTGTCGCTGAGTTACCAGCCGATCGTCTCGCTACAAACCGGCGAAATTTCCTCGGTCGAAGCGTTGGTCCGTTGGAAGCATCCCCAGCTGGGTTGGCTTAGTCCTGCGGAGTTCATACCGATCGCTCAGGAATCGGAACTGATTCTGGAATTGGGCGAATGGGTCCTCCGAGAGGGGTGTCGGCAATATGCCCAGTGGAAATCAATCCTCGGCCGCATGGCGCCACCCCAAGTCAGCATTAATTTAGCGCGCAAACAATTTGGCGATTCAAGGATGCTGGATGTGATTGCCGACGCCTTACGAGAAACCGGGCTTGAACCACACGAACTGCAGCTGGAGGTCACCGAAGACGCCTACGCATTGGATGTGAAGGACGCTGTGGAAACGATGCGTTCGATCCGAGATCTGGGGGTCAAGCTGGCGATCGACGATTTCGGTTCGGGCACCTCATCTTTCATTGCCCTGCATCGCTTCCCGGTCGACGTGCTGAAAGTCGATCGATCGCTGATCGCGGACATCGAGCAGTGCAGTGGCGAAGCGGCGATGTTGCACGGCCTGGTCGTGATGGCGCGAAACCTGGACATCAAGTTAGTCGCCGAGGGGATTGAAACAGCCAATCAGGCCCGCGCGGTGCTCGAGCTTGGCTGCGAGTTCATGCAGGGCTATTTCTTTGCCCGCCCGATGGCTGCCAAAGAGATCGACGAGTTCATGGTCTCCCAGAAAGGTTTGGATTGGTGCGAAGTCGGCGCGACCTCGTTCGCTCAAGCCTGGTCCCAAAAATTGGAATATCACCTCGAGCCGATCGCCAAACGTGGCGAATCGCCAGCCCGCATCTGGTAACCGCAGCGGACCGATTATTCTTCGCTCACGCGCACGGTTTCCATGATGTCGCCGCCGGCGATTTCGTCAACCACCGCCTGGCCTTCGATCACTTTTCCGAACACGCTGTGTTTGCCATCCAAATGCGGACAGGCGACGTGCGTGATGAAGAACTGCGAGCCGTTGGTGTTCGGTCCCGCATTGGCCATCGACAGCACACCCGGCCCGTCATGCCGGAGTTCGGCGTCGAATTCATCCTCGAACTTGTATCCCGGTCCGCCTGTGCCGGTGCCCTCTGGACAGCCGCCCTGGATCATGAAATCGGGAATCACGCGATGAAAGGTCAGTCCGTCGTAGAACTTCTTGCCGCATAGCTTTTCGAAATTCCCCACAGTGATGGGAGTCTTATCGGCGAACAATTCGACCCGGATGGTCCCTTTGTTGGTTTCAAAGGTGGCAACTTTCATGGTGTCCCTTGTAGAGCTGTGAAGAATGAGTGTTAGAGCGGCGCGAGCCTTATTTGGCTGGGCCCGACTGAATTGGCTCGTTGAATTCCAATTCTTTTAGTTCTAACTCGATATCGTCCAGGTCGGAAGCTGGACCGCTGGAAAGTTCAATCGGAAACCGCTGGCCTGTCGATGTGATCAGGACCGCAGATTCGATTCCCTGGGCCCCGGGTGACTGCCGCGCGACGATCCGGCCGCTCCCCTTGCTACCCCGAACATCGAATACCAGTGGCGAACCCTCGCCCGGCGGAACGTTCTGAGCTTCTTCGGCGGTCGCCGTAAAATTCATGCTCATCGATTCGATATCACCGAAGTGTTCGATCACGGTCGGCGAATTTTCGACCTCGGCCTGGACCATATCACCCATCACGTTGAGGCCAAAGTAGCCCAGCATCCCAAAGCCGCCGCAACACAGCAAAACTCCCAGCAAACCGGCGATCCCGCATCCGATCCACAAACCTTTGCCGCCAGTCTTCCGCGGCGGCTGAGCGAAATCGTCTTGAGCATAATTGGGTTGTCCAAATCCTTGGTTGGCGGGCGATCGATTGGCGTTCGGATTGTCAAACGGATCGCTGGGGTTAGTGGACATCAGGACTCCTGGCTGGATTCAATCGATCGCGGTTGTTCTACGGCAGCAAACGGTCACGAAGCCGGCTTGTACCGCCGCCGCGGTGCATTAACGGGTACATTAGAGCGGGCACCTGTTGTCCGTCATAGTAGCGTATCGATGCTGCCGAGCTGAACCAGAATTAGATTTATGTATCGTTGCTTGATTCTGACACTGCTGCTGTCGCTTGTCGTCCCTCCGCGTGGACTTGCCCAAACACCGCAACGCATCGCCGGGCACTCGCTCGATCAGTACGCCCAGCAATTGAACAATCCGGAGCGGGTAATCCGTTTGCGCAGTCAGATCCTTGGGCCAGTTCGGCGCAGCGGCTGGCCCTGCTTTGCAGCAGGCACTCGATCACCAAGACGCCGCGGTCCGCTACATTGCCGCAGTCAACCTGGGGCGCATCGACAGCGCGGCTTTAACCACAGCCAAACCGCGATTGCAAGCACTTGCCGACGACGAATCGTCACTCGCCGTTCGCTTGGCGGCTTCGTTTGCACTCTGTCGCGCGGGCGAAGTCGATCAGCATCTGACGCTGCTGATCGAAGCGCTCGGCCATCAAGAGCGTGGTATCGCTTGCAGCGCCGCCGAGTTGATCGGCCGGATCGGCCCCCCGGCTGCGCCCGCCATTGGGCCGCTGACGGTGGCGGCCGAAGCAAATCGGCCGGGCAAACCAGGCGGCGATTATCACCTGGGCGGCGCAGCGAAAAACGCGCTTCGTGAAATTCAAGGTCAGCCATGATCCCAGCAAAAACGATTGTCATTGCCGCCGCCGCTGTGCTGCTGAATCTGCAGGCCCAAGCAGAACAAATTCGTCCCAACATCTTGTGGATCAGTTGCGAAGACATCTCACCCAACCTGGGTTGCTACGGCGACCCACACGCGATCACGCCGAATTTGGATCAGTTAGCGGCCGAGGGAATCAGATTCACCCGCGCCTTCACGCCGGCCGGTGTTTGCGCCGTGGTCCGCAGCGGCGTGATCACCGGGATGTATCCGCCCTCGATCGGCTCGCAACACATGCGCAGCCGGATCATCCCTCCGCCGAATGTCAAAGCGTTTGCGGAAATCTTGCGCTCTGTCGGTTACTTCACAACCAATCGCAGCAAGACCGATTATCAATTCGATTCAACTCCCAGCATTTGGGATCGGCAAGGCGGCAAACATCAAGATTGGCGGGAGCGATCCGATCCCGAGCAGCCATTTTTTTCGGTCGTCAACATCACCGTCTGTCACGAAAGTCAGATCCGTCATGGCGAGGCCCGGCATCGCCAAGTCATCGAGCTGATCGGCAGTCAGAAACAGCATGACCCTGACCAGCTGGCCGACACCTTGCCCGCCTATCTGCCCAACACGGCGGCGGTGCGGAAAAACTGGGCCTGGTACCACGACAACATCACGCTGATGGACCAAATGGCCGGCGAGGTGCTGGATGATTTGAAGCAGGATGGTTTGGCCGACAACACGCTGGTTGTCTTTTGGAGCGATCATGGGATGGGGATGCCGCGCGGCAAACGTTGGATCTACGATACCGGCACGCAGATTCCCATGTTGATGCGTTGGCCAGGCAAGTTGGCCGAGGGAACTGTTCGCAATGATTTAACCAGCGTGCTTGATTTGCCGCCAACGATGTTGCACGTGGCCGGCGTCGATGTGCCCAGCTACATGCATGGCCGCATCCTGATCGGTGACCACGCCGAAGCAGAACCGCCCTATTTGTTCTTTCACCGCGATCGAATGGACGAAGCGTTTGAACTGCAGCGGGCCGCTCGCGACCGTCGTTGGAAATACATTCGCAACTACGAGCCTCAGCGGCCCTACTCGCAACACATCGACTACATGGACAAGATGCCGGCCATGATCGACTGGAGACAATTTGCCGCGGCAGGAAAACTGGTCGGCGGCCAACAAAACTGGTTCGCCGTCCCCAAGCCGATCGAGGAACTGTATGACACTCGGAACGACCCCTGGGAGCTGAATAATCGGGCCGCTGATCCGCAGTACGCCGGGCGACTGGCCAGAATGCGGGAGGCAACCGAACAATGGCAGCAGGAAATCGGCGATTTGGGCATGATCCCTGAAGCGGTGCTGATGGAGGAGATGAAGCCGGGAGGCCAAACACCCCAAACCCAATCCCCTCAAATCAGCATGGACGGCGATTCCATTTCGCTCAGCTGCGAAACCGAGGGGGCATCGATCATCTATCAGCTTCGCCGCGACGAGCAATGGAGCGATTGGAAGCTGTACACCAAATCGTTTTCGATCGGCCAGGCGGATCGGCGCAGCGGGTTGATGGTCAAGGCCCGTGCCTGCCGGCTGGGATTTGCCGATAGCCCGCTGGTGGAAGCCGATTTTTGAGTGCCGCCGCGAAACCCGCCGGATCGAAATCCTCTGGGGCGATCTCGACTGCCTGATCGTTCGGGATTGAAGCTCTTGCCACTGAGACTCTTTCACCAGGCGGAAATTCGGTTATTTTGAATAGGTCCGAGAGTAGGTGAGCACGCGACAGCGGGGATTGACGCTGAGTCCATTCAGATGTCTGCCCGAGGCGGCGTCAAAATCTCTCGCTAGGCAGATTTTCGCAAGACGGACTGGATATTTGGCGGCGTATCGAAGTAGCCCGCAGTGGGTTGAGGCGCCGAGGTCAACTTCTTATTAATCAGATTTCACAAGGGGGAATCGGCTCAAATGACCAAATCTAAATTGGAGTACATCTGGCTCGACGGCTATCAGCCCACGCAGAGCCTGCGCAGCAAGACAAAAGTCGTAACTGATTTCAGCGGCAAAGTAGAAGACGCTCCGCTGTGGGCGTTCGACGGGTCGTCAACCGAGCAGGCGCCGGGCGGTTCGTCCGACTGTTTGCTAAAACCTGTTTACGTGGTGCCCGATCCGGGACGCTTGGGCGACGGCTATTTGGTGATGTCCGAGGTGCTCGATCACGAAGGCAAACCGCATCGCACCAACGGTCGTGCGACGATTCGCGACAACGACAACGATTTCTGGTTCGGCTTCGAGCAGGAGTACACGATCTGGGATCCGGTGACGGAAAAACCGATTGGCTTTCCCGTCGAGGGATTCCCTGGACCGCAGGGACCCTATTACTGCAGCGTCGGTCATGGCAAAGCGGTTGGCCGCGACATTGTCGAAGAGCACTTGGAACTCTGCCTGCAAGCCGGCTTGAACGTCGAAGGGATCAACGCCGAAGTGATGATGGGCCAATGGGAGTTCCAGATCTTTGCCAAAGGGGCCAAGGAAGCCGGTGACCAGGTCTGGCTTGCCCGTTACCTCTTGGAGCGGGTGGCCGAGAAGTACGAAATGTCGATCAACTGGCACTGCAAGCCGGTTGCCGGCGACTGGAACGGCAGCGGCATGCACGCCAACTTCTCCAACACCTTACTGCGAACCTGTGGCAGCAAAGAAGTCTACGACGCGGTCTGCCGAGCCTTTGAACCGCGCATCAAGGACCACATCGACGTCTATGGTGCGGACAACGATCAACGTTTGACGGGGCTGCATGAGACGCAGTCGATTGACAAGTTCAGCTATGGAGTCTCCGACCGTGGTGCTTCGATCCGAATTCCGATCGGCACCGTCGAAAACGGCTGGAAAGGCTGGTTGGAAGATCGTCGTCCGGCATCGAATGCCGATCCCTACATGGTCGCCAGCGCGATCATCACGACGGTTAAGAACGCCCAGCTGCCGGCAAGCGTCTAGCGTGTCGGGTCTTGACCAGTTCCGCAAAGCCCGGCTGCCATCCGCAGCCGGGCTTTTTCGTTCCCTTGGCCAGCGGGGCATCCAATCAACGACTGCCAAAGCAACGACTGCCAAAGGAGTGATTGCCGAGCGCGAGGGATGCCTGCCGGCCTGAACGGTTTCTGGTTACCTCAACTGGCGCTTAACCTGCCAGCCGTTCAACGCCCTGTTGCCAATTGCCACGCTATCAACTGGTATACTTGTTTCCGATGCTCAACGAACCGACGATCATTCTTTCCGGAACTGATCCGGATTTGCCGCGCGACATCCCACCCGGGTTGGCGCGTTACAGTGGATTTCGTGAGATGGCGCGTGGCGGCAACGCGGTACTGCGATCCTGTTTCGATCCGGTGACCGGTCGCACAGTGGCAGTCAAGTCGCTGTTGGCGGAAACTCGTAACGATCATCGCGAGCGGCGGCGATTATTGCGCGAGGCGCGAGTTACGGCGCAGCTGCAGCATCCCAACACCGTGCCGGTTTACGACATTGGTGTCGATCCGGAGCAGGGTGTCTATTTCGTGATGAAACGGATCTCGGGCGAGAATCTGTTCGAAATCTTGAAGCGGATTGCCCGCGGTGATCAGGCGGCGATCGAGGCGTTTCCGCTAGCCCGCCGGTTGGAGATTTTGGCGGCTGCCTGTCAGGCGCTCGCGTACGCGCATGTGCGCGGGGTGATTCATCGCGATGTGAAGCCGGAGAATATCTGGGTTGGGAACTTTGGCGAAGTGATCCTGCTCGATTGGGGCGTCGCCAAAGTATGGGGGCATGCCGACGACAACGAACCGATCAACCGCAGCGTGTTGCGTCCGCAAGGAAAGAACGAGATGCAGTTGGCGACACTGACCGCCAGTGGTCAGCGGCCTGGGACGCCGTTGTACATGTCACCCGAGCAGGTCGATGGAAATCGTGGCATTGACGAGCGGACCGATATCTTCAGCGCCGGAGTCTGTTTGTACGAACTGCTGGCGATCCGGGAGCCATTTCGGGGCGCGACGATCGACGAGACCTTTGAAAACATCAAAAGCAAGCATGTGATCCCGCCCAGCGAGCGAGCGCCCGAGCCAAGGCATCCCCCCCGAGGCGGACAAGGTGGTCATGCGCGCGATCCAAAAGCGGCCGGCCGATCGTTATCAGTTCATGCGGGAGATGATTGCCGACATCCGCCGGATTCAAGCACTGATTGACTGAATCGATGGAACCGTGGCGGCAGCGGCGAACCGCCTGCCCGCCAGCGGCGTCCTGGCGATAGCCGAGCGGCGGGAAACGCTTCGATTCGGGGTCCCAGAGGCGTTTTCGTCTTGTTCGATTGTGGCGGATCGCTACACTCTTGCCTTTCCGGTTGGGCGAGTTTTTGCCGGGGCCGCTCGCCTTATCGGCCAGCGTAGCTCAGTTGGCAGAGCAGCTGATTTGTAATCAGCCGGTCGTGGGTTCGAATCCCTCCGCTGGCTCTGGACCAGAATTTTCGTAGATTCAACCGATTGCTCGGCCGGCAACTGGGGGGACGCAAGCGAACCAAACGAACACAGCACCATCAATTCAAAGGTATTTGGGGGTTTGCCCGAGTGGTTAAAGGGGGCGGACTGTAAATCCGCTGGCTATGCCTACATAGGTTCGAATCCTATAGCCCCCATTTAAGAGAATAGGGAATGTTGAATTGGGAATGGTCACTCAGGACCCATTCACCATTTGCCATTCGCTGTGCACATTTTTTTCCCTGCGGGTGTAGCACAATGGTAGTGCAGCAGCCTTCCAAGCTGAATACGAGGGTTCGATTCCCTTCACCCGCTTCGTCACAATCGGCTGCTGTAGCTCAGTGGTAGAGCACTTCCTTGGTAAGGAAGAGGTCATGGGTTCAAGTCCCATCAGCAGCTTTGTGACGGAAATTGGCAAACGGGAAATTTCCGCTGAAAGGACCGAATCAATTGGGCGACCGATTGCAAGATCTGAGCGGATTTCGCGACAACATGATATTCGTTTCGATACTTCGTTGAACGAGCTTGACCAGTGCGGCCGAGCTGATGGCGAAATTACCGTGAGTGTGAATCGTGGTCGCTGTCAATTTGGGCTGACTCGGAGCGTATCTCCGGGACGGCAGTGGCACTGGCGGGCACAGGTGAATTAGAAATGGCTAAGGCAACTTTTGAACGGACCAAACCCCACGTCAACGTCGGGACGATTGGCCACATTGACCACGGTAAAACCACCACCACCGGAGCGATTCTGGCGGTCCAGGCGGCCAAAGGGCTTGCTCAGGCAAAGGGTTATTCGGACATCGCCAAAGGCGGTACCGTTCGTGACGCTACCAAGACGGTGACGATTGCGGTCGCTCACGTCGAATACGAATCTGAAAACCGTCACTACGCCCACATCGACTGTCCGGGCCACGCCGACTTTATCAAAAACATGATCACCGGCGCCGCCCAGATGGACGGAGCGATTCTGGTCGTCTCGGCCGCCGACGGCCCGATGCCTCAAACGAAAGAGCACGTGCTGCTGGCTCGTCAGGTGGGTGTGCCCTACATCGTGGTCTTTTTGAACAAGTGTGACCTGGTCGATGACGAGGAATTGCTGGAACTGGTCGAACTGGAAGCTCGTGAATTGCTCAGCAAATACGACTTCCCGGGCGATGACGTGCCGGTCATTCGTGGATCGGCCCTGCCGGCCTACAACAACCCCAGCGATCCGGAAGCCAGCAAATGCATTACCGAATTGCTCGAGGCACTCGATTCCCACATTCCCGAGCCGACTCGTGAAGACGACAAGCCGTTTTTGATGGCAATCGAAGATGTCTTTTCGATCGAAGGTCGCGGCACGGTCGCAACCGGTCGTATCGAACGCGGTGTGGTCAAGGTCGGTGAAGAGGTTTCGATCGTCGGTCTCAGTGACACGCCGGTCAAGACGACCTGCACCGGAGTGGAAATGTTCCGTAAGGAAATGACCGAAGGACGATCGGGGGACAACGTCGGTTGCCTGCTGCGGGGTGTCAAGCGCGAAGACATTCAGCGTGGACAAGTACTGGCCAAACCGGGCAGTATCACGCCGCACACCAAGTTCGAGGCCGAAGTCTACTGCCTCAGCAAGGACGAAGGTGGTCGGCACACCCCGTTCTTTAGCGGTTATCGCCCCCAGTTTTACTTCCGCACGACCGACGTGACCGGAACCGCGAACCTGGAAGGTGCGGAAATGTGCATGCCGGGGGACAACGTCAAAGTCAGCGTCGAACTGCACAAGCCGATCGCGATGGACGATGGCGTTCGCTTCGCGATCCGCGAAGGGGGTCGAACGGTCGGCTCTGGCGTGGTAACCAAGATCGTCGAGTAGAACCGTCGGCGATTGTCAGATTTTCGGTGGCCAACGGAGCAGTTTGTCTTCGTTGGCCATTGGTTTTTTACGGCAATTGCTGTACGATTCAGGGCGGTTCTGACGCTACGATCAACCCGGACCAACGCCACTTCAGGCAAGTGGTGGCCGAAGGGGTGTAGCTCAATTGGCAGAGCACTGGTTTCCAAAACCAGCGGTTGCGGGTTCAAGTCCCTCCGCCCCTGCTTGTTCAAAAATTACCATCACAACGTACCACCATCAAAATCTAGCATGGGAGTCGACAGGTGTCTCGAGACATTGCTCGATCCGACAGCACGGCACTGACCAGCGAACTGTTCCAGACGTCGGTCTACAAACCGAACCAAGGACGGATCGTTCGTCAATTGACGGCGCTGGCGATCTGGATCGTGGTCGGTCTGGGCTGCTGGAGCCTATACGGTACGCTGCGGGGCGGCTTGGATGCCGGATCCTATTTGATTCCGGCGATTCCCGCGGTCGCTTTGTTGGCGGGGCTGTGGTTCGGTTACCGCGTGGTCAACTGGCCTCGGTTCGCCGATTTCTTGATCGCGGTCGAAGCCGAAATGAACAAGGTGACCTGGCCTAGCAAAGACGAATTGATCCGGGCCTCGATCGTGGTGATGTTTACGATCTTTTTCTTGGCGATCGCGCTGTTCCTGTTTGACATCGTTTGGCAGCAGTTCTTTAGCTTCATTGGAGTTTCCGGTTGATGAATGATGTCAACGAATCCGACGCCGCCGAGTCGCAGACCGAGGCGCCCGAACAGCATACCGATGCACCCGAACAGCTGATCAACGACCACGATGCGTCGGCGACCGAGTCGGCGGCTGCTGAGTCACCACAGCCCGATGAGTCACCACAGACCGAGTCGACTCCCGCACCGCCGGCTTCCTCTGCGCCGGCACCCCCGCCGCCGGCGCCCCCACCTCCGGCACCGGCCAAAATCGCCAAGCCTGCGGTCGATCTGCCCGATGAACAACCACCGATGGACTGGTACATCTTGAAGGTCGCCTTCAACCGTGAAGATTCGATCGCTGATACGCTTCGCAAGCGAGTCAAGATGGAAGGGATGACTGAATTTTTTGAAGAGATCGTGGTCCCCACCGAAGACGTGGCCACCTTTACCCGCGACGGCAAGAAACGGATCACCAAACGCAAACTGTTGCCCGGTTACATCATGGTCAGAATGATGATCAACGATGACACCTGGTTTCTGGTTCGGGAAACCAGTGGAATCAGTGATTTCACCGGGGCGGCGGGCAAACCGATGCCGATGGAGCCGGCCGATATCGAACGCTTCATCACCAAACCTGATGAGGATGACGAGGAAGAACCGCAAATCAAAATCGGGATCCCTTACAAGGTGGGTGACCGTGTTCGCGTCAAGGAAGGCAACTTCGAGAATCAAGAGGGTGAAGTCGACGCCGTTGACGAAGCCAATGGTCGCGTCACCGTGATCATCAATATCTTCGGCCGCAGCGTCCCGATGGAACTCGACCACTGGCAAGTGGAACCCTTATAGCAGCCGGCAGCTGACAGTGATCAGTTGACCGAGACCAAGGTTGACCACGATTGCTGAACACTGCTCACTGATTTACTGACAACCGCAAACTGAAAACTGTTCATTAAAAATCATGGCCAAACAAGTAACCGGACAAGCGAAATTCCAAGTTCCTGGTGGACAAGCCACACCGGCACCTCCGGTCGGCACATCGCTGGGAAAATTCGGCGTGAACCTGGGGCAATTCGTGCAGGCGTTCAATGATCGCACCAAAGAGTACAACGGCACTCCGATCCCGGTGATCGTCACGGTCTACAACGACCGCAGCTTTGACTTCATCACCAAGAGTCCGCCGGCCGCTTCGCTGCTGAAACAGGCTGCCGGGATCGCCAAAGGGAGCGGGGTACCGAACAAGGACAAAGTTGCCAAGGTGACGTTGGATCAATGCAAAGAGATCGCTGAAAAGAAGATGGCTGACTTGAACGCCCGCACCATCGATCAAGCCGTTCGCATGATCGAAGGTACGGCGCGCAGCATGGGCATCGAAGTCGAAGGCTAGCTGCTGACCCAAGCACGGATTCGCACTCGGGAGACTCACCCGCACAGAGTTTTCGCGTTTCTTGCCCTGAAGCGAAGTCTTGGCGACAGCCGCTACTGACCTTCCGATCTTATGACTCTGCAAACCGACGTTCCGGGCATCGCTTGGCCTCCGATTCCAAGTCGGCGATCGGCTGCCTTGCTGGGCATGTTGTATCAGTTGGACCGCAGTCAATGGCTTTCGCCGCACCAGCTGCGGCAGGCCCAGTTCGGGCAGCTGGTCCATTTGCTGCGTCACGCCATCGAAACGGTTCCGTATTATCGCGACCGCCTGGGCGGATTGGCCAAAATCAGTGATGCCAGCGAGTTGGCAGCATGCTGGGACCAGATTCCGATTTTGACGCGAAGCTGTGCCCAGGACGCCGGGCAAAGCCTGGTCAGCTGCCGGATTCCGGAGGGCCATGGCAGAGTTCACTCGTTGCTCACTTCGGGCTCAACGGGTCAACCAATCCAATGCCAGGGGACCCAGATCACGCAGTTCTTCTGGCATTGCATCACGCTGCGCGACCATGATTGGCACCGTCGTGACTTTACAAAAACACTTGCTGCGATCCGCTACACCGATCAGCACGCCGCGCCGCCAGAGGGCAAGACTTATCGAAATTGGGGCGTGCCGGTCGATTGGGTAGGGGACAGCGGACCGAGTGCTGTCTTGAGCACCGACAGTACCGTATCGCAGCAAGCCAGCTGGCTTCGCCGACACCATCCGTCCTACTTGATCGGCTATCCATCCAACATCAAATCGCTTGCCAAATTGTTTTTGGAGCGTCAGTGGAGTTTGCCAGAGTTGATCCACGTTCGCTCATTCGGAGAAATACTCGAAGCCGACACTCGCCGGCTCTGCGATCAGGCATGGGGCGTTCCAGTCGTCGACTGCTATTCGAGCCAAGAAGTGGGTTACGTCGCCCTGGAGTGTCCCGATTTTTCGCAGACTTATCATATTCAGTCCGAGTGTGCCTTGATTGAGATCCTGGACGACCAGAACAGACAGTGCACACCCGGGCAAATTGGCCGAGTAATTGCAACCCCACTGCACAACGCGGCAATGCCTCTGATTAGGTATGACTTGGGAGACTATGCCGAAGTTGGCGTTGCTTGTTCCTGCGGGCGCGGCCTTCCCACTTTGAAACGCATCGTTGGCCGCCAGCGAAATATGGTAACGCTTCCTACCGGTGGAAGCCGCTGGCCCGGATTGGGACGGGGCAATGTACTGGAAGGATTGCCACCCATCCGCCAATTTCAGATCGTCCAAGTAGCGATTGACAAGATCGAAATCCGCCTGGTTCAACCCACACCGTTCGATGCCGATCAGGAGCGCCGGGTTCAAGACCACATCTGCCAGTCGCTAGGCTATCCGTTTGACGCCACGATCAGATATGTCGATCAAATCGCGCGTAGCCCCACTGGTAAGTTCGAGGAATTTCTCTCACAGCTGTAGTCGCTCAAGAGCAGACTGCCGATGCCCCCATCATGCAATGACATGCGCCGACTGACCCTTGGAGATCTGCCGAGCATTGTGGCTGTTGAAACAAACAGTTTTGTCCCGGGTGCCCGAGTCACCGAAGCATGCTTGCGAAAAAGATTGGAACTGGGCCACCTGATGATTGGCGCCGAGGAGCGCGGGCAGCTGGTCGGGCTGGTCGCTTTTTTGTACTCCGACTTTGACCCCGCCGATCGTCAGTCGTTCCCAAACACACAAGCCGAACTTAGCACGCAACCGACGCGCGAGGGGGCCAACACGGGATTCATCTACAACCTGGCGATCACACCAGGCAACCGAAAACTTGCCCTGGCACGAAACTTATACCGGATGGCGGCGCAAGCGATTGTAGAAGCTGGTTGCACGTACATTGTCGGCGCGGTGCGTGTGCCCAGCTATCGCGGCAGCCAAGGATATCCGCAGGAAAACATTCCTGCTTCTCCAGAATTGGCACAAGCGATTGACAGATATCGCGCTGGCGGTGCCTTCCCATCACCAGCGGAGTTCCGTCGCGATCCGCTCGTGGCATTTCATCAGCGCATGACGGCCGGCTCGTTTTTATGGATTCAAGAAGATTTCGAGCCTGATGATCATGCGTCGGGCAGCATGAGCGTCGTGATCTATGGTCAGGCAGGGGACATATTGGCCCATTTGAATGCTGGTCGAACGCAAGACGACTGAGATTCAATTCAGCGGATGTTTCGCCTACTTCGCACAGTTCAAAATTGTTTGCAGCAGCCGCCGCTGGTGGTATGATTATGCCGCCAAATTTTCGGCGGTATCACCGGAACTTTGGTGCATCGCACTCGTCCACCGCGATTCGCAGGAGTGATCCATCATGCGCAGCCGCCCTTCTTGCAGGCACCGAACGCATCGCTCACTTCGATCCAGGAGCAGCTGTCGCAAGCAGGTCAGACGAGCGGACGCGGCGAGTCACCGCTCGTTCGTGGAACTGCTCGAGGAACGACATTTGCTCGCGGTCACCTCCGTCTTTGCTGACGGCTCACTGACCGTCATGTCCGACAGCGGTGCCGATGACATCGTTCTCGTGATTGACGAAGCTGGCAATGTCACCAACGACGGCGTCCCTCTGCTTGATGCTCAGTCTCAACCAATCCCTGTCTCGGCCGTCACCGAGATCTCGGCACTCGGCAGCAGCGAAGGCAACTTAATCGACTTGAGGGGCCTGACCAAAGAATTCTTCGAGGATCGAGCGCCATTGATCAGTATCCAAGGCGCCGATAATGAGGCTGAGGACGCACACGACACCATTTTCGGCAGCCCGGACTTCGCCAACCAGATCGACGGAGGCGAGGGCAATGATCTGATCTATGGCGGCAGTGCTGACGACATTATCGAAGGCGGTGACCACAACGACACGATCGACGGGGGCGAGGGAAACGACACGATCAATAGCGGTGATCACAATGACACAATCGATGGCGGCGAGGGCAACGACACGATCGACGGAGAATTGGGGGATGATACTCTTGACGGCGGCGAGGGAAACGATGTGTTGCGCGGTTCCGCCGGGGACGACTTCTTGGAAGGAGGAATGGGTGACGACACAGTCGATGGCGGCAGTGGCGATGATCGGTACGTCTTCGCCGGGACAGCCAATCTGGGTTCCGACACGATTGTCGAAGCCGACGATGCTGACCTCAATGACACCCTGGACTTCGGACAGCTGGATTTTGGTATCGGAATCACGGTTGATCTCGCCTTGAATCTTAGTCCCCAGCAAGTGATCGCCAATGGCATTCGTCAGCTAACACTTTCCTTACATGGTGCTGCCTCGATCGAAAACCTGATTGGCACCTCCTACGATGATACGTTGACTGCCAACGGCAGCCGCAATCGTCTAGCGGGTGGTGCCGGCAATGACATCTACACCTTCGGGACCGCCAGCATCGGTGATGTTTTCGATCCCAAAACGGTCATCGAATTTGCCGACGATGGAACCGACACCCTCGACTTCTCGGCGCTGCTGAGTGATTCCGATTCAGAGGGAGTGAACGTGGATTTGAGTTCCACGAGCGCCTTGCAGTTGGTGTTTAGCGGCCTGAGCTTGGATCTTAGCAGTGCCCTGGAACTGGAGAACGTGATCGGCACCGATCGCAACGATACGCTGACCGGCAATCGTCTGAATAACCGGCTCCAAGGCGGGCCCGGGGATGATTTGTATCTGTTCTCGGGAGCGTCAGGATTAGGCGCCGACACGATTGTGGAACTGGTCGGCGAAGGCGTCGATTCGATCGATTTCTCTGCGCTGCAGCTCGGCGCGGGCATCTCGATGGATTTGAGTTCCACCAGCAGCAACTATGAGGTCATCAACGCCGATGGCGAGCGGATTGAACTGAACCTCGCTGCTGCGGAACTGGAAAATATTATCGGTACCGATTTTGACGATCTGTTAGCCGGCAATGGGAACGCTAATCGTTTAAACGGCGGCTTGGGAAACGACCGCTACGTCTTCTCCGGCACAACCGATCTCGGTTCCGATACGATTGTCGAGGTAACCTCATCCAGCAGCATCGATACGCTCGACTTTTCTGCACTCGATTTCGGCATCGGCGTCGATCTCAGCCTCTCGTTTGATGATGCTCCCCAGCAGGTAATCAACGACAATGGTCGGCAACTCACGCTTTGGCTGGAGTCTGACAACACAATCGAAAACATCATCGGTACCTTGTACGACGATTCGCTAACTGCCAACAGCGGCCGCAATCGTTTAGAAGGCGGCCCTGGAAATGACACGTACAAATTCGCAACTTCCAGCATCGGCGATTTCCCGACTCCCAAAACGATCATCGAAGTGGCGGGTAACGGAAACGATACCCTCGACTTCTCGGCACTACTGAGTGATTCCGATTCAGAGGGGGTGAGCGTGGATCTGAGTTCCACCAGTTCCTTTCATGTGGTGTACAGCAGCCTCGGCTTGGACCTTAGCAGTGCCCCGGAACTGGAGAACGTGATCGGCACCGATCGCAACGATACGCTGACCGGCAATCGTCTGAATAACCGAATCGAAGGCGGGCTAGGGGATGATTTGTATCTGTTCTCCGGTGCGTCGGGTTCAGGCGTCGACACGATTGTGGAACTAGTCGGCGAAGGGGTCGATTCGATCGATTTCTCTGCGCTGCAGCTCGGCGCGGGCATCTCGTTGGATCTGAGTTCAACCAGTGGCAGTCAGCAGGTCATCAACGCCGGTGGCGAGCGGATTGAATTGAACCTCGCCGATGCGGAGCTGGAGAATATTATCGGTACCGATTTTGACGATCGGTTAGCCGGCAATGCGAACGTCAACCGATTGCAAGGTGGCTTGGGAAACGACCGCTACGTGTTCTCCAGTACAGCCGATCTAGAGTCGGACACGATTATCGAGGCGACTTCGTCCGGCAACATCGATACGCTCGATTTTAGTGCTGCAAGTACCGGCATTGTGTTTGATTTGCGCGCGACCCCTGAGGTAATCGAGAATGTGGTTGGCACGTGGCACAACGACGTATTCAGTGGCATCACGTTTTCGAATCTTCTCTCTGGCGGCCCAGGTGACGATATCTACAAGTTGACCGGTGACGACATCGCGATTGTGGACAGGATCTTTGAAGACATCGGCGCAGGTACCGATACGCTGGATTTTTCGGAGTTCAGCCACGGCATTCGCTTCGATCTCCGCAGTGTTGCCAATATTGAAAGCGTGATTGGCACTCCTTTTGATGATACGCTCACTGGTAACCTGTTGCCCAACACGCTCGGCGGCGGGGCGGGCAATGACACCTACCAGATGGTCGGCAGTTTCGATCCTGTCTTCAATCAGATTGTCGAAGAGCCGGGCGACGGTATCGATCAACTAGATTTTTCGGGACTAAGCGACGCGGTGGTCGTCGACCTGCGATCCTTTCCCAACATTGAGAATGTCGTGGGAACCCCGTTCGCCGACAAAATCACGGGCAACCACTTGGACAATCATGTGGAAGGCGGAGCCGGAGCAGATTGGATTGAGGGGCGGGAAGGGATCGATGTTCTCGCGGGAGGTGCGGACACCGACAGCTACTCCATCATCACCGGAGAGGTGTTGCAGGTTACCGACATCATCATTGACGATAGCGCATACATCCTCGAACTGCCCGAGGGAATTAGCGTCGCCGCTCCCTTTATCCAACTCGTGATGCAGAGCACGTCCGACGGCAGGGGGATCGTACTGGCAACCGTCTCCGACGCAGACACGCCGCTTGCGAACCTGACAATTCAAGCAACTGGAGCAGATCAAGCCGATATCTCCGTCTCACCAACCGGCGACATCATCTGGACTCCTGATCCCGAACAACTTGCCGCGCCCCCCACGATTACCATTACGGCCACTGACGACACATTCAACTCAACCTCGGCCACATTCGATAGCTTGATTTTCTTTGACTCAGACGATGACGGTTTAAACGACTTTCAAGAACTCATTCTCGGCACGGATCCGCATTCCGTTGACACGGATGGCGATCGGCTGGGTGATGCTTACGAAGTTCAGCATGATTTGGTGCCGACAGATTCCGATCAGGACGGCAACGGTGCACGCGACGATTTCGACAATTTTGACGGCGACGACTTGGACAATTTTGACGAGTTTCTGCTCGGCACAAATCCAACCGAGTCAGATACCGATGGTGATGGTGTCGACGATGATACTGAGCATGATCAAGGGAGTAACCCTTTGGATCCCAGTGACAACGGCCTGCCACCTGTGCCGGATCCGAACGACGTGCGCACCGTCACAATTCATGCTAGTTTTGATCTCAGCCAGGACATTGGGAAATTCACACTGACTCGGCAAAGCGATGGTGCGACGCAAACATGGTTCACGCTTAAAAAACAGCGGGAGAAAGAGACACATCAGTTCGTTCTGGAAGCTGGTACGAAGTATGAACTTCGTTACGATCCGGTAATCGCCTTCATTCCCGACGACGGCACCGTCAGTCTGTCAGGCCGCATTGATGCGGCGGGTCTAGTCATCATCGAGGGGTCGAGTTTGTTTGGTGGATTCGACGATATGTCAAGAGTTTGGACCGTTACTGCACCGCTTGGCGATCTGGACATTCTGGATTACGAGGGCAACGAAGTTCCGGATTCGCTAGAGCTGGATCCTGGTGGAACTGTCTTTCTAAACAATGATGACGACGATCAAAACGGAGTCATCGACATGGACCAAAGCGAATCCGTTGTCGGCGAGGACGATCTGTTGCAGCTGAGGTTGGGGGCGATCGATCCGGCTTCCATTGGTGGCCAATACGCCCTGATCTTCGGGTCCGGCGTGATCAAAGTTTGGAAGAACCCTGATCGGACCGAACCGGTGACGAGCGGAGACAATTTGTTTGATGCGACCACAGAGCATCATGTTTATGTCGAAGGACTCTCGTCCGGCGGTACGGCAACCATCGACCTGCAATGGTCCAAGCCCGAGCAGCCCGCGCTGGTCATGGATCGCGTGACGGTCACCGTCGTCAGCACCGATTTAGACATTGATTCCGACAACAGGGGCCAGTTCGCGATGCCGACGCGTAGCCCAGCCGAGGATGAAATCGAGGATCAAGAAGATCAGGGAAAAACTGGCAAAGTGATTCTCGTCGCCACCGGCGACTCGGACGATGACCAAATCCCGGATTACCTGGATGGCTTTGACGGCGATGAAATCGCGGGCAACGACGACGATCTGAACGACATCCAACTGGTCCCGATCGTGTTGCAGATCCCGGAACTTGTGCCGATCACGCACGCCTCCATGCTGTGGATCAACTATGACGCCAACATTCCGGGGACAGCTGGTGGTCACCTGCGCATGTGGACCGAGGATGGGAATGTCGCCAGAGACAGTCGCGATATCCGAGCGCACGAGGATGGAAACTTCGTCGGATCCGGGGCGTACACGAGAGATAATTTCGAAAGATTGGGACTCTCCGATTCGAGCAGGCAAATCACGTTGTACGTGGAGGCGGTTGAAAATTCCTACGAGCTCGCAGACCTCGACATCGGTGTGGTGTTTGAGCTTGGCAGCGCGAGCTCACGCGACCTCGTTCGATTGACGGCGATTGAGCCGATCAACCTTCAGATCGACGGCATCGGTGAACAGTGGGAAGAAGACCCCGGCGCCATCATTTGGCTCAACAGCGATTTCTCAAACCAGATACCCGATCCCGACGATCCCAACGAACCAGGTTTGCCTCGCTACCTGCCAGACCATCAGGCGGCGGACCACGGATTGGCGGACAAACTTGATCCGAATTACGAATCGGACTTTACGGCCGGCACACTGCACTTTCCAGCAATCAATGGCGGTGCGGTCAAATTCAATTTTCTCGATTCGTTGATTCAGATCTGGACTCAAGCGGATTGGCCCGGATTCGAGGAAGTCGGCAACGATTGGTTCAAGATTCGCCCCCGAGCGCTGGTGACTCCGATGGCAGAGACACTCGAGTTCTGGGTTGAGGGGATTGACGCCAGTGGGATCGGCTTCTCGATACAATCCATCAACGTTGACAACCAGTCAGCCGGCTGGTCAAGCGTCTGGAGTGCGGCAGGCGGCTGGGCGAACGGGGCGATCATGGACACCGTCGACTACACGGTGGTCGACACCACGATCGCCGTTGACGGCAATCGAGACGCCCAAGTCAGCCATACCAACAGTCACGATCGTCAATTGACCTTCTGGTACAACAATGATCTGGAGCATATTGATTCGCCACGGTCTGGTGAACCCTACGAAACGGAAAGTAGTGAGCTGACGACCAACGATTTTATGGTCCCAGATGTCGAATTTCGTCGCGATCTGGAGGACTTCGCCCAGCTTCAGTTGGCGGTTGCCCAGAAGCTGTTGGACAACTCGGTCGACACGGCCTCTGGCGTGCCAGCCGACGCGGACGATCTGAAGGCCACTTACCAGATTGACCTTGAAGCCGCAGCCGGAGTCAAACTGAACTTGTACGTGACCGAAAGCGGCGATCCGCTCAGTCACGTCAATGACGCGGAGACGATGGACTACATCCTGGAGACCTGGGAGCATCCGCTTGTTAGGGAACTTGGCGCCAGTCCGCCGTCTAAGCTGAATCTATACAGCCAAGATGGACCGGCAGTCGGAAAGTTCGCTTACCTGTTTGAAGCAGTGGGCACCGGGCCCCAACAGGCGACGATTGTCTTTACGACCAAGATTGAGTATCCGGACGGATCAACCACCGAACACCGAAACGAAATCGAGCTCCAGCTGCGAGATTTCGAAGGCTTCTACGATCGCTATACCGTGCCCTATACGGATGCATTGCGCAGGCAAGTCAATTTCGCATCCGCCGACGAGCTACATTTCGACGATGCGTACCGGTCCAACCTCTCGTACGTGTACGGGAAACCATTCTTTGCCGCGGAGGAGAATATTGTCTTAGTCCACGGCTGGAACATGGATCCATTGGGTAAGCGCGCCTTTAGCGAAACCGCGTTCAAACGCTTGTACTGGCAGGGATTCGCCGGCAGGCTGGTGGCATTCGATTGGCCAACCTATTTCGACGGCGAGATCGGAGGCATCCTCTCTGACTTTTTCGACTTATCTTATAACGCCAGTGAATACATCGCTTTCCGTAGCGGCAACGCGCTGAAGAACTTCTTATCGGGTTTAACGGGGGATAAAGCGCTCTGGCGCACAGCATGGGCAATGTGGTCGCGGCCGAGGCGCTGCGTCTGTACAGCGAAGGAGCCGGATCGCCCGCACCGCAGCCGCTGGTCGACACCTACGTTGCCATGCAGGGAGCGATCTCGGCGGGGGTGTACGGCGACGATACCGTCGGCGGCCGACTGTTCCCTGGCGATCAGTGGCTGTCGGATCTGTATCGCAATTGGCCCATCGGCAATCGCGACGTATTCATCGAGCAGCCCGGGTACATGGGCGGGACCGAGTCGGCGGCCGGAAAGTGGGTCAATCTGTACAATCCAGACGACGTGGCGACTTCAGTCGCGTGGAAAGCGAACAACGTCGGTAAAGACGTGATTGAGATGTTCGAAGGCCGCCTCTGGGAGTACGGTTATCGAGTAGACTCGTTGTCGTTTCCAGAAGGTGAAAACGAATACGTGCGTCTAACGCTCAACGGCTTAGAATCTCCGATTGAAACGTGGTTAGTCCACGGCTTGGTGGATGCGGCAGGCAAACCAGGGCTACACGCCTACGAGATCATCGCCTTCATGGCCCAAGCCAACGCCATGCCCATCGGGACCAAAGAGGTTTAGAGTGGTTCCGGCCTGAACAATACGAATCTAATTGATTTGGGGCTTGAATTGGTAGATGCAAGTTCGCCGTTCTACGCCGGCAGCCGTCCGAATCATTCCTTCCAGTTCCACCATGATGCCGCCGCGACGTGGCTTTTTTGGGAGCACATCAAGGAGCAAACGAGTTTTGATGGCACGTACTAAACGCTGCAAGGATGATGATCCATTTCCCAGTTCACTGCGATACTTGCTATTCCTGGGTTTTCTGATTGCCTGTACCGGTTGCTCCAATGGCGATGATCCGCAAACCGTCGCCTTGATTGAGAAATATGTATCGCCGCGCGGCATCACGACGGAGAAAAGATGACGAAGGTGTAGAGCACATTGTCGGTTTGAGTCTTCCGAATAGTGTGACAAGTGTTAGAAATTCTTCCCCATCTTGGAAAACTGGAACACTTGCAAAGTCTTGAAAATCGGCTACAAAGATCTTACCGACGACGATCTAAAAGCATTGCCTGCGCTTCCAGACTTAAACAGAACTCCAGGGAGGCTTCAACCAGGTATGGAGACGGTGGACTTAAATACTTGGCCCGCATGAAAAGTCTTGCAAAGCGTTGAATCTTTGGGGATGACAAGAATTCGCGGTCCTGGTTTGGCATATTTGACAGGTTTCTCGAAACTTGAATGGCTCTAACTGGATTCCACCCCGCTCGACGACGATGCGCCATTCCGCACATCGCAGCCAACTTTCCCAAGTCTAAAGCGAATTAACTTCGACAACACGAACGTGACACCTGACGGCCTGATGCAACTCGTCGATCTGCACTGGTTGGAAACGATTGGCCCTCCCGACAAAATTGTCGGCCCAGATCCAAAGACCGGCAAAACGAAAGAAGAAAGGCGACGACTGGAACACTTAAGAGACCGTGCATGGCTAGAGATTGCTGTCAAATTCAGGGAAGCGCATACCGCATCAAAACGAAAGGCTCGCGCCGCCGGGATCGATGTTCCGCCGGATCAGATTGGACCTTTTGGCGGTGCGAAGAACGCCTTGGAGTCACACCTCAAAACTTATGACGAAAACGGCGAGCGGCGAACGCAGTAGCGGTGTCGCTCCCGCACGCGCTTTAAGCAGGAACGATCGGGTCATTCGCGAAGTTGCTTCTCTGAGTGTAAGGGTGCATTGAGCGCAACGAACGCCAGGCATTGCTTCTCGAATTCATTGCCCACTGACTCGGATCGGACGGCATCGTTGAAGTCAGGAACGTCGCACAAGTGGCCGTCACCTGCGATCGTAACCTACGTCGATCGAGAGACTCGTGTCGCGACCGAATTTGAAAACCGGCAACGGAATCCTTCGATCTTCTGGTTAGCGTCTGTTAGCGTTCATTAGCGGTTTCAATCGATCGCCCTTCACAGCAGAACCGCTAATCGACGCTAATCAAACGCTAACACAGAGAATGAGCCGACAAGTTTTCGCGCTTGTTCGTGCTTCACGTGGCCGTCGATCACGATAGCCCACTGCAATCAGAGCAGGTTCAAAAAGGATGGACCTTCACGAAAAAGGGGGCCGAAGAGGTTCTGCGTGGGTTCGACGCTGAAAACATGCTGAAATGACTCCTGATCCCGATAGGGATCGAAGCAATTAGCCCCGGATCGCGTAGCGCATCCGGGGTATGCCATGTCTTCTACTCCCCCGCCCGCCCGCGACCCGGCATCGCCGGGTCGCGGGCGGGCAGGGAAATTCTTGTTCAACCTTCATCCGGCAGTCTCACCGCGCGAACTGCCGGCTAATGGCTTCAACCTCTTCGAGGTATCCGAACAGGAACAAGCAATCATCGACGAACCACAGTTTCAGGCAACTCTAGAGACTCGAAACCTCGATGGACGTGTTTCTAGCGACTATATCAAACATGAAAATGCAATTAGCGAGCGAGTCGACACGCTGAGACAGCTCGCGATCCGTCGCTGCTGTTGGTCGTGATGCGGCCAGCGCATCGCTAACGAAGCAGATCGATCGTGTATACGCCGTCGCGCGGCGGCAGCTCGAAACGGACCACCGGTGCATCCGAGGTCCGCGCCTTGCGGGCCGCAATCGACTTGCCCGCCTGGTCCTTGCAGGCGATCCGATCAGGCGGCCAAGAGGGTGGGAGTGCGAGTTCGATCGTCAGCGGCTGATCGTACAACTGCGGATCGGTGAGCGTCACCAGGCGGAACGTAAGCTGACTTTCGTCCGACTTGATCAGCGACAGCGCGGCCGCGGCCCGCCCGCTCTGGTACTTGTAAATGTCGGCCATGCCGGCGATCCACAGCGACGCTTCGTGCTGCCTGGCGACGTCCAGCGCGGCGCGAAAGTTCGGCTCGCTGCTACTGAGACCTTCGCCAATCGAATGATAATGGATCCGACACCACAGCCCTCGCTGAATGTGCCGTGTTAACATTCGGCCAAAAGCCTCGACGCGGTTACCGTACGAATCATCCATGCCCAAGGAGTTCTGCGAAGCGTCGAACTGATGATATTTGTCCAGGTAGTAGCCAAGCGTTCGCGTGGTTTCCCAAGTGGTCCCGCCGCCCAGATTCAACGCCGTCAGTTTGCTCTTACCAGGAAACAGCTGCCAAATCGCTTCGGCGGCGCCGCCGATTTCCGCCTCCATCTCGGCGTCACCGATCGCCCCGCGATGGTGGGCCGAATGATTGGCAAACTCCTGGTCCCCGAGTTTCGCCACCGCTTCCCACTGGGCCCGGTGATCCTCGAAGGCTGAACGCCGGCGGCTGCCCGGTTCCCGCGGGCCCGGATTGATCATGAAGGTGCCGCGAAAACCGTACTCGCGCAAAATCGGAATCGCCGTCGACAGATGGCTGGGGTGGGAATCATCAAAACGGATACTCAGAGCGGCCCGCCGAGCGTCGTACCAGCGGGCGATGCTCAAGCTCAAGCCCGTTGTCTGGTCGGTTAATTGCCGGGCTGCTTCGGCTGGTAACTTCGGCCGGCTGTGCGGCAAATCGACCGTCTGCACGAAGTAGGTTGCCGGCACCGGCGGAATCGGAACGCGCAGCTTGTGCCACTGGATGCCTCCGCGCCGAACGGCAACTGCCGCGCCCCGGGCGTCGCGGACCTCGACGTCCTCCAGCGGCCAGGCCTGTGGTCCACTGGTCGGCAATTCGACCAACAGCGTCAGTGGTCGACGCTCGGTCGCGCCGTCCACGCTGATCTTGATCTTACGCGGCTGCACCGACTGTACCGTCACAGTCGCGGGGCCCTGGTAGTCGTCCAGTCTTACCGTGACGCCGGCCTCCTCGGCCGCGCTGCAGTCGCTGGCCAGCACCCCGCAGAGCACAAGAGAAAAGCAGCCAAGAGAACGAACCTTTGACATGGCAATCTCTGGTTCATGACCCGGTTGTAACGCTGGCGACCGGTACCGACTCGGCCAATCCGAACAGTTCTCGTCGCCGATCAGTATAGCACCGAATCATCGACCGCGAAAAATTCGCGAGAACCGGGATCATCAAGGCCTTCACTGGATTGAAAGCAAGGCGTACGAGCACCGCCAACGTTCCGTTCCTGCTCCTGCTCTGCGCAGCGCTGCTCGTGCTCAGCGCAGCGGTACTCGTGCTCGATTGTGGGCCGAAGTGGCTGAGCAGGGATCGGTCAACGACCATCAGTGCCGGTCTGAGTACGGGGAGGAACCATCCGCAAGCTAGTCACTTGCCCTCGCTTTTCCCAGTAGTAACTCTTTCATGTCTCCCTTTGTGTTAAGACTTGCAAACAAGAGATAGGCCGTCAGCACAAGTCCTCCGCCGAAAAAGCCCAGCACGCCCAAGGCGATTCCGAGGGGCGTGAAATGGTAGCGCCAGGCGAGCCACAGCGCGGACAGCGTCAGCAAGCTCATGAAATCGACATTGAATTGCCCAGGCCAACCCATAGCCGCAATATCACTGAAGAAAACTTCCAGCAGGCCAAAGCCATGATTGGCGGCGACGACGACGGTGTAGCTGAAGAGGCAGGCAAAAAGTATCAACAGCAGAATTCGAAATGGGCTCATAGCCTTACCTATTCCGAGAACGAAATTGCCTTAACGCCCGCAGCAAACAAGTCGATCGAGTGATTTTAAATCAACCGTTCCATGATCATGCGGTAGCTCCACATCACAATCGCGGCGGTGATTCCGACCAGCGCGGTGGTGTAAATCAACACGGCAATCGACCAAAAGATCCGCTCGGCAACGCTGAATCTTTTGTTGACCCACAGCAGCGGAATCCCCAATGCACCGGTGACACCGAATAAGATTGCCAGGACCATCGCGCGACTTTCGGTGACCGATGAGACAGCCGCCTTGGCGGCCGATCTGGCATCGTGCCGGCTCGAATCGGCCATTGGGGGTGCGACCAATTCCGCCTCAATCGGTGACTGCAAGTCTGGCGAATGGTCGGGCTGGTCGTGATTCATGGTCCGGGATCGGGTTCCAAGGATCGGTGTTGCGATACCGTCGCGTCATCGGCCAAACGTTGTTGTGCCTTGGTGACCAGCGGGGCGACGTTATCGTTGTTTCCATACAGTTCGACTACGCTATACCAGATTTTGCGAGCTGAGACGACCTTACCGGCGGCCAATAGCTGCTCGGCTTGATCCAATTTGGCCTGAATGATTCGCGCCGCTTCGTCTTGTTCGACGCCACGGCCCTCGATCTGGGCGATCTGCCTGCGCGCCAGGTTCACAAACGGGCGGTACTGTGGATCATCCCCTAACAGGGTTTCCATGCTTTGATAGCGATCGAGTGCTGATGCGACGTCGCCAAATCGTTCAAAATCGCTGGCCTCAGCATACAGGCGTTCACCTTCGTTCTTGAGCGGCAGATTGCGTTTCAGTTTGACCGAAAGCGCATTTTCGGCCTGCAGCATCTCGACGCGATCAATTTGCTCTTGCGCCCAAATCGCATGCCGGCCTTGGGGAAATTTTTGCAGCATGGGTTCCAGGAATTTCACCTTGGCTTCGTAAAGTTCGCTCCGTGTTTGCCGCTGCAGCAAGGCTTCGGCCTTGGCCCGCATCTGATCCTCGTTGAGTGGCCAGAACAGATAGGTCAAGGATCCGACGATGACCGCCAGACCGAGCACCAGCACCGCTGGCTTTTCATGCCAGGGCGTACCATCGATCTTCTGTTTGTCGTCGAATTCGACGGCACCATGGCCAAGCAGGATTCTGGCTTCGTCGCGTTCCTTTTGATCGGTCACGTTCAGCGGGCTGAAGCCCGCCGAAGTATGCTCGGCGACGCCGGCTCGCGACATCGCCCGCTTGCGAACTTCGCCGAGCGCCAGCCGTACCGCATCGGCGCTATGGGGTCGCTTCGCTGGATCTTTCTCCAGCATCTGCATCACCAATTTGTCCAACCAGATGGGACAGTCCATGGCAATCGATGCTGGCGACTGAGGAAGCTGCGAAGCGGCGTTGGTCGTGACCGCTTCGACCGTGTCACCTTCAATCGGCGCCCGACCGGTCAGCGCCAGATACAGCGTGGCTCCCAAAGCATACAGGTCTGACTGGGGGGTCAATTGGGTTGGGTCTCGCGTCAGCTCGGGAGCGCGCAGTGCCAGCTCTTGCGGAGTCGGTGGTCGGTTGGTCGCGTAGGGAGTGCCGAATCGATTGACCCGAACATCGATCAGGATCGGACTGAACCCGGCGAACATGATCTTGTCGGGCTGAATGGCGCCATGCGCGATTTCACGCGCGTGCAGGTGACTGAGCGCATCGGCGATCGGTTCGGCGATGTCCAAGACAGATTCCCAAGGCAATCGGGACCGCCGTTCAATTTGCGCAGCCAAGGTTTCGCCGTCGATCAATTCATAGGCCAGATAGGCATCCGAGGATTCGAATCCGCCGCCGTAACAACGGACAATCGCCGGGTGATCGATGCGTTTGAGCCTTTCCCACTCATTGGCGAATTCGGCCCGCGCCTCGGGCGTACCCCCAAATGGCGACGAAAAGACTTTTACCGCGATCGCCCGCTTCAACTGAACATGGATCGCACGCCAAACGCTGCTCTGGGAGGGGTGATCGCCCAGTTTGGATTCGATCGCGAGGGGTCCAAGACGACTTCGGGGCATGTAGCAACGGGCAAATGATGAAAAGAGGCCAGCTAAACAGCATTATAGCCAACCGCGCATCCCCCCGGCAGCACACGACGGCTATTCAGGTTACACTCGATTTCATGACTCCTGAAAAATTAATCCGCCGTTGCCACGACCTCGCGGGCTTGGGCGATGAGATGGCCGTCGATGCCGATTCGCTGATCGGTTTCTTTCAGACGTTTCGACCAGCTGGGCAAGCGATTGCCGATCTATTTTCCGACATGGATCAGGGTGACGCGCTGCACCGGCGGCTCGATCAACTGTACGCCGTCGCCGGCGACGACCGCCGGCCGACAGGTGGCCGCGACGCCTACTTTGTGGTTCGCAAACCACAATCCATCGATCCCGCGGAGGTCAAACAGGCTGCCCAGTCATGGCTGGCCGGCGTGCGACAGATTGCTTTGACGGTCGATGACGCTGAAGTTGCCGAGATGCTGGCTCCACCACCAGCGATTCGCGTCCTGGAGGGAATTCCACCGAAGCATCCCAAAGCGGATATCGAAAAATCGCATTTGCTGCGGACCATTCAAACCAAGGCACCGGCGATGGTTGAGCGGATTGATGGTGGTCCGATGGCCGCGGTGTTGAGTCCAGCGTTTTACTTCACGGCTTGCGATGCGATGTTGCGCGATTATTTGATGTGGCCATTTTATGCCCAGGCCACCGGACTGACTGATCCGCTGGCCTCCTACTTCACATTGTGGAAACACGGCGTGAAGTACCGCATCTTCGGCGAATCCCAAGTCGACTTTTATGTGCCCAGACAGGCAACCTGAGCAGCAGATCGGCAGCATGTTCCCAACCCGCCTCGCACGTCGGTTCATCCTGGCTCTGGCCGCATGGCCGTTGTTCGGATTGCCATCATCCGCACCGGGCGATGATCCGAAACCGAACATCCTGTTCATCTTTGCGGATGATCAATGCTTTGACACGATCAGCGCTTTGGGCAATCCCGAGATTCAGACACCCAACCTGGATCGACTCGCTTCCCGCGGGACGACTTTCACGCATGCTTACAACATGGGTTCTTGGAGCGGCGCGGTTTGTGTTGCCAGTCGCACGATGTTGAACACTGGACGCTTTGTCTGGAATGCGCAGGCAGTGTACCGATCGTCGGAACAGGAACGCCTCGCGGGGCGCTGGTGGAGCGAGTATTTGAAGTCCGCCGGTTACCGCACTTACATGACCGGCAAGTGGCACTGCACCGCGGACGCGCAGAAGTCGTTTGATGTGGTGCGTGACGTCCGCCCCGGCATGCCGCAAACGATCGAGTCGGCCTACAATCGGCCGGGTCCAAACAATGACTGGTCGCCATCCGACCGGTCGATCGGTGGTTTCTGGCAGGGGGGCACGCATTGGAGCGAGGTCGTTGCCAATCATGCCGCCGACTTTCTAAAGCAAGCCTCGGAGCGAGACGAACCATTTTTTATGTATCTGGCTTTCAATGCGGCGCATGATCCCCGCCAGAGTCCGGCCGATTACGTCGCCAGGTATCCCCGCCAGTCGATTCGCGTCCCAGAAAACTACTTATCGATCTATCCCTATGCCGAGCAAATTGGTTGCGGCCCGAAATTGCGAGACGAACGACTGGCGCCGTTTCCGCGGACACGCGCCGCTGTGCAGCTGCATCGCCAAGAGTATTACGCGATCATCACACATCTGGACACGATGATCGGCCGCATCTTGGATTCGCTTGCCGCCAGTGGCAAAGCCGATAACACTTGGATCTTTTTCACCGCGGACCACGGTTTGGCAGTCGGTCAGCATGGTTTGTTTGGCAAGCAAAACATGTACGACCACAGTGTCCGGGTGCCGTTCATTGTGGTCGGCCCTCAGGTTCAGGCCGGTCGTCGGATTGATCAAGCGATTTACTTGCAAGATGTGATGCCGACCACTTTGGCACTGGCCGGCGTAGAGCAGCCGTCGCACGTTGAATTTCAGAGCCTGCTGCCCTTGCTGTCGGGGGCAGAGAGCGGCCACGGACCGATTTACGGATGCTATTTGGACTTGCAGCGAAGCCTGCGAACAGATCGATACAAGCTGATCGCCTACCCGCGTGCGGGCGTGGTGCGGCTGTACGACATGCGGAACGATCCGCTGGAGCAGACCGATTTGGCTCGGCAGGGGGAATCGAATTCGCTGGTTGCTGACCTGCTCGATCGCCTGATCGCCCTGCAGCGCGAGATGAATGATACGCTCGATTTGTCGAACTTGGCTCCTGACCGATCAACGGCGGCTCCCTAGGCATTCTTGCGGCCTGATTCTAAGTTGTAGAGCACCAGTGACACTTATATCTAAGCGAAATGGCGCTGTCCCCGATCGTTCACGTAGGCCGGGCCAACGTCGCAATGACTGCCGGAACAGTGCAAACCTTTCGATCTCGTTGGCGCAGCGTGCGCAGCTTGATATCAACATACTTGCGATCCGCCGCGGCGGACACCACAAAGGTTTGCTCGGTCCGGCCTACATCGTTGATGAATAATCCGGGCTAGCCACCGGTTGTTGGCGATCATCGATTCACGATCTAAACCGGCGGCTAGCGCCATGCCGCTCACAAAAGTAAGCCGCTCACAAAAGCAAACGGGGACCAAGTGCCATTGATGGAAGGCACCTTCAGCTCGGGACATTCATGCAGCCATTTGACCTTCAGAACCAGACTCGATTCATTTTCGGCGAGGGAGCGATCCATCGTCTCGGGGAGCTGGCGGCCGGATTTCGACCGCGTTGCGTGTTGGTGGTCAGTGATCGGGGGATCATGGAAGCGGGGCATGACTCGGCGGCGCTGCAATCGCTGGAAGCCGCGGGATTGAAAGTGGCTTCGTTTCACGATTTTTCCGAGAACCCAACATCGGCGATGGTTGACGCCGGCGTCCGCCGCGCCGCCGAAGTTCAGCCCGATTTGCTGGTCGGACTTGGCGGCGGCAGCAGCATGGATTGCTGCAAGGGGATCAATTTTGTCTATTCCTGCGGGGGCACGATTCACGACTACCAGGGTGTTGGCAAAGCGACTGCCGACCTGTTGCCAATGATCGCGATTCCGACCACCGCTGGAACGGGCAGCGAGGCCCAGTCTTTTGCCTTGATCAGCGACGCCCAAACGCATGCCAAGATGCCATGTGGCGACAAACGGGCCGCCTGCCGGATTGCCATCTTGGATCCCCAGTTGACACTCACGCAGCCAGCCCAAGTCACCGCGCTGACCGGGATCGACGCGATCTCGCATGCGATCGAAACGTATGTCACCAAACCGCGCAATCCGATTTCGATCACTTACAGTCGCAGCGCGTTTGGAATGTTAGCCCGTGGATTTCCGAAAGTGCTCGAGTCACCAAATGACCTGACTGCCCGATCTGAAATGCAATTGGGCGCCTCATTGGCTGGGATGGCGATCGAAACTTCGATGTTGGGCGCTGCGCATGCGACCGCCAATCCGCTGACGGCTCGCCATGACATTACCCATGGGCAAGCGGTCGGCCTGATGCTGCCGGCGGTGATTCGGATGAATGGCGTTTTGCATGCCCAGTGGTACGCCGAATTGATGCGAGAAGTCGATCCCACGGTGGAAACTTCAGAGGCGCCTGAGCGGTTGGCGAAACTCGTCACCCACTGGGTCAGCAGGGCCGGATTGGCGACCTCACTCTCGGAACTCTCGATCCCCGATTCCAAAATCGAGGCGTTTGTGGACGACGCGCTGCGACAGTGGACGGGCACCTTCAATCCCGTTCCGCTCGATTCCGATCGAACACGCCAGCTGTACCGCAGCGTCGGTTAGCAGAGAGCGGGGAACCAGAATTGTCGCCGGCTGCCGCAAAGCTAAGGTCGACCCCGGGCTGGTGTCGCGAAAAGCGGACCTAAATCCTCGCGAGGTTGCTGGGGCGTTTGCTTGAGCCGCTGTGGTGGTTCACAATGGAAGGGGACGCTCGGAATCGCACTCCCGCTTCGCAGCACAGCACTTGCCATGCCATCGGACTTTGACAACCGCATCGAAAACTCCTCGAAGGGCCAGATCGGCAGCGATCGCTGGAATCCGATCCAACCGGGGCACTGGCGGCAAGTCCGGCCCCACGAACTATCGCGGCGGCCGATCGAGCCGCCGGCCGAGCGCAGTACCGCACCGCAGCGCAACGACCTGAGCGCTCCGAAGGTCGAACTGAATCGTCGTCAAGAGCTGGAACACCGCTTGAAGGAAAGCCCGACCGATTTGGATGCGTTCATGGAGTTGGGGCGAATCTACCGAGCCGAGAATCGTCCCGTCGATGCGCGTCGAATCTTGGAACAGGCGGTTTCGATCTTTCCGGATGACGCAGACTTGCTCTGGGAGTACCAGGAAGCGATTCTGGCCCGCTCGCTACAGCAGTTACGCGAAGTCACCGAACTGGCGCAGCGATCCAAGTCAGCCGAAGCTGACCGCGAGGTGAAACGCTGTCAGGACGATTGGGCGCATCGAAGAATGGACATTTGCCGGGCTCGATTGAGCCGAGATCCATCGCTGATGCACCTCCGTATCGTGCTGGCCGAAGCGCTGCATGATGCCCATCGAGACGAAGAAGCGATCGATGAGTTGGCTCCCGTATTGGCAAGCGACGAACTGTCACCAACCGCCTATCTGACTCAGGGCCGCTGTTTGCTGGCGATGGGAAAAGATCTGGATGCCATGGCATCGCTGCGTGCCGCCGCGATGCGCCGCAGTGTGGTAGCGCCAATCAGACTGCGAATCGCGGCCCTGCGATTGCTATGCGAAACGGCTGAGAAAATCGGTGTTACATTGACACTCCAGCAATACCAGCAACACCTGTTGCTGGCCGAACAGGAATTTCAGAAACAGATGTCCGCCGGGGCCTAATTTATTTCGTGATGAGAATGCCGTTATGAGTCAAGCCGTCGTGGATCCCGAACAGCTTCGTCAATTTGCCGCGCACTTGCACCGGTTTGCCGAAGAGATGAAACAGCGATCGACTGGATTGGCGTCACAGATGAATCAATTAGAACAAACCTGGCGCGACGAACAGCAGCGAACGTTTAGCGAAGACTTCACCACCCAGATGCGTCAGCTGGCGCGGTTGATTCAGGCCACCGAAAAACATGTCCCCTATTTATTGCGCAAAGCGGAGCAGATTGACGCTTATTTGGGCAGGTAGCTGAGATGCCTCAAAGCAATGTGCGCAATATCGATTCACTGGAAGTCTTCCACGGCCAGCTGATCCGACTGTCAACCGATTGGGACAAGACGTTGCAGGAAATTCGCGGATTGGTCAACCGCGCCGAAGCACACTTCGCCCACGATCAACCCGCTTACTGGCGGCGTCAGTCGCAATTGGCCGAGCGTGAATTGACCGAAGCGAGAGACAACCTTGCGCAGCAACAGTCGGCTGCTCGCCGCCAAGATCGCCCCGCCGCGAGCGAGGCCGCCAAACGTGTTCGAGTCGCCCAGCAGCGGGCAACCGACTGCCAGTCCAAGCTTCGCCAGGCCAAATCACTGTCGATCGAAATTTCGCAAGCATGCGACGGGGTGCTCGGCCCACTGGCAGAGGTTAGCGAACACTGCGAAGTTGTGTTGCCCGCGGCGGCTCGTCAGCTGCGGACCTTGATCGACCAACTCCGGCTGTATGCCGCCAAGCCCGGCAGCAAACAAAGCCGTGAATCCACTGATTCCCGCAATCCACTGATTCCATGAACACCACAGAATCCGATATTTTCGACGTCTTGAATGCGGCACAATCCGACCCGTCGGCGATGTTGAATTCCATGGTCGAACATCTGCGGCAAACGCGCCAGCCAATGGAGCTGTTTGAAGCGCTCAAGATGCGGACCAGGCACAGCCTGGGGCTGCCAATGTTGCCGCCCCACGATGAACCACCGCGCAGCGACGATCTGGAACGGCAACTGGAGGCCGGCTTGCTGGACGCTTGCCGCGAGACAGGTTCGATGTTGATTCGTGATGGCAAGGTCGGCGAAGGCTGGATGTATTTGCGTCCGACCGGGGATCTGGAATTGGCCAGGCGGCTGATCGCAACCATCCCGATCAACGACGACAACTACGACCAGATGATCCAGGTCTTATTACATGAAGGAGTCGATATCGCCCGCGGCTATCAGGCGGTCTTGGATCACCAAGGCACCTGCAACAGCATCACCTTGTTCGAACAGACCGTGGCGATGCGCGGTAAATCGGATCGCAAGTTGGCCGCCGCATGTTTGCTGGATCATCTCTATCACGAATTGACCGAATCAGTTCGCCGCGACATTCTTCGTCGCGAGGCTCCGGCCGACGACGACCAGTCGCTAATTGAGCTGATCCGACAACGCCCCTGGCTGCTTGCCGAAGGTGGCTATCACGTCGATACCACGCACTTGCAATCGACGGTTCGGATCGCCAGTGTTTTGTCAGAACCGGAGGAACTGCAGAAGGCTTGGGAGCTGACGCAGTACGGCAAGCGATTGCACCATCAGTTGCAATATCCGGGCGATGAACCGTTCGTTGATTTCTATCCCGCCTACGCAACGTTCTATTCAATTTTACTGGGCAATGATGTTGAGGCCGGCCTAAAGCAATTCGAACGGAAGGCACGGTCGGTCGATCCGATTCAGCAGGGGACCGGGGCAATCGAAACTTACGTCGATCTACTGGACCGCGTTGGACGGCATGCCCAGGCGGTCAGCGCGGCGATCGCCTTGATGCCTGACCAGGTTCCGGCTCAGCGGGTCGTGCCGATGTTGATCGAGATCGCCAGGCGTGAGCGTGAACAGCAATCCGCGGCGCTGGATTTGATCGCCCAGTATTGCCGCCGTCGCCATGATCTGCTGGGCTATGCCGCAACGCTACAGATACATGCCGACAAACCCGTCGGATGAATCGCTTTGATCTTGGATCGCCTTGATTCGTTGTTCTGTTTTCTGCAAATCACCGGCTTCGATGTAGCGATTGAATTCCACCCGCAACGCATGCTGAACACTTTCGGCCAAGAATCCGACAAATGGCTCAGTCAACCAGCTGCAGGTTTCTGATCCCAGTTTGACTTCAACATCGATCGCTTTGGTCTGCAGATCGTCCTCGTCCGTCATCACGGTCCCTTCAAAAACGAACGCCACGCGTCCATTGGCCGGATCGTTGGTCAGGTGGTAGACGCATTTGCCGCGGTGAATGTAATAGGTGTTGAAGGAGCCATGTCTGGACATCGCCTGCTTGACCCGCAACACAAATTGCTCGAACACGGGCGACGCATCGACCGGCACATCCAGTCGCGAGATGCTGCGCAAGGGCAAACACTCGAACTCGATTTCGACCCACTGGCCTTTCATGTCCATCCTTTCACTGATTGAGGTCGGGAAAAGGGGTCAGACCCCAATAGTGCGAAGCACCCTTCGGGCCGCTGGCGGCTATTGGGGTCTGACCCCTTTTCCCGATCATTGAATCGCGGCCACGCCCGGAGTCAGCTTATCAGTTGCCCGATGCATCAGGCTAAGCTGCTTTTCAAGCGCGATGTTTTCTTGATGCAGCCGCTTCATTTCGGCGCGCATCTGTTGTGCGCGACCGCGGAGCGTCTCGGTGTACTCCGCAATCGCTCGCTTTTCGGTACGGAACTGTTCAAAGTCTTGTTCCAGCTTCAGTTTAAGCTCTTGGTTGACCACCAACATCTGTTGCGTTTTGTCAGCGGCGGTCTTCAAGACCTGTTGCTCAAACTTCAGCCTCTGCATCCGATTGGCAAGTTCCGTCAATCGCATGCGGATGTGAGGCAGAATGTAGCGATAGTCATTCAGCGGCCGGACAAAGTACTGATCAACCAGGTGTGCCGTCCCCTCGTCGATCAGCAGATTTGCCTCTTCCTCTTTTACAATGATCTGTTCGCCTTGCTTGAATTCGACCGGTTCTCCTTTTTGCAGCCGCGCATCGACAGCCCGCCCAACTCCGTCAAAGTACCCGCCGTCAATCGCGCTTTGTTGCCCCTCGGCATCAACGTCATAGGTCTTGTTTTTGTCAAACTCGATCTTGGTCCAGCGGCTCAGCGGCGGATCCTGCGGCGTCGCACGACTGCCATCGCGCAGATAACTCTGCAGTGTTTCAGCCGAGACTCGATCGCCGAGCAATCTCCTGACCAGCTCCTCGTCAACGCGACCGAGAAAATTTTCGTCGCTCGGTACACTTCCCTCGGCAATGAACATGGAATGCCCATCGATCGGCAACAGTTCATACAGGGACCAACTTGTCGCTTGCCGATTCTGAATCGCTTGCAGCTGAACTTCTTCCAGCGGCGCGGTGGGTTCAATCGTGACCGTGGTCGGCGTACTGGCTGTGACCAGGAACTCACCGAGGAACAGCGTTGGCAGCAACATCTGTTGCTCCCCGCCAGTCTCGGCGAAACCGTAGACCACTTGCCCAACCGCGATCAGCGGCTGGGTCACGTTGGCGGCGACGGGCGCAACCGGTTCGCCCGGGATCGCCTCGACCTGAGGGGCCTCGGAAAGCGTGATGCTCTGATCGGCAACGTTCTGAAGCTGCAGATTTCGCCAGCGCCGACCGGCTTCCACTGACATCTGGGACAGCAAGCGGCTGAGTCGAATGATCCCCTGTCCGGCTTCCGGGTTTTCCGGATCGCCATATTTCAATCGATCCAGCTGGGCCTCGGCTTGATCGGCCTGTTTTTCAAGTCTTTCCTTCACTTGATGCCAAGCCGAGCGACTCTTGAGGACGCCGGCGGTGGGGAACAGAAAGACCACCGTCAGCAACATCGTGAAGATCGCCGCCACGATGTGGTACCAACGCCAATGGGGCGCAGCCTTCCAGACGACAACGAAAAAGCCGATGACGAAGACGACCAACAGACCGAGAACGACAAACTTCATGGTCGTTTCAAAATCACCGTGGGGTGCAAGTGCGGAAACGGGCCTCCTCCTTATTTCCGCGAAGGAGGAGCATCCGCCACAGAGGAGGGGCAGAAAACGCCTCTATGAATAGTAAGTTGGGCAGCTTACGCCGTCAAGGATTTCCCCAGTTTCACGGCTCAAGTCTCCCGCCCGGGTTGCTGCGCTGGGGCCCAACGGCGGGCCAGCAGGTCGAACGAGCCGTCAAAGTCAACTTGATCGATACCACCGTCGACACGATCGCTACTAGCGGTGCGACTGGACCAGATTCCGATCCAGGTCAGGGGGCAAGATCACCGATGCTGATAGCGAAGGAAGCGTTTGTACTGATTGTTCGCACTATTCAGATTCCTACATTTTTCTCGGTTTTGCGCCAATGACTGCTGCTCGTAATCCGACCTTTCGAACGGCCCTTGCATTCTGTTGCCTGGCAGTCGGTATGATTTCGTCGGCCGGCTGCAACCGTCAATACTATCGCAGACAGGCAGATCTTGTTGTCAATACACTGATCGATCAAACAGCCAACCGCGTCGCCCGGCCTCCCAATACCTCGCTCAACGTCAACGTCGACCGCCGCAGTCGAATGTTCAATCCGTTCGATTTGGATTTCCAACCGATGCCGCTGGATGATCCCGCGTCTTATCAGTACCTGCAATGTGTGGATGGTCGGCGCGGCTATCCGATGTGGGAAGCGGCCGGCGTGACCAACACCGCCGAGAGTCCCGACTGGATGCAATTCTTGCCCGTCGATGAAAATGGGGTGTTGGTGCTGGATGCGGATACTGCCGTTCGGATTGCGTTGTTGAATTCGCCCGATTATCAATTCCAGGTCGAGCAGCTGTATCTTTCCGCCTTGGTGGTCAGCGCCGAGCGGTTTCGATTCGCCACGCAGTTCTTCGGCGGCTCGGGGTTTTCGTTCACCCGTGAAGGACGTCTCCGTAGCGGATTTCCGGACGGAAGCACGCGGCTGGGAATCGAAGAAAACGGCCTACGCTTCAATCGCAGCTTAGCTACTGGTGGTGAACTGGTCGCCGGAATCGCCAACAGTATCGTTTGGGAATTGAGTGGACCAAGCGGGCAGAGTGCAACCACGATTTTGGATTTTTCGATACTCCAGCCCCTGTTGCGAAGGGCCGGACGGGATGTCGTCCTGGAACAGCTGACAGCCGCCGAGCGCGCGTTGCTAGCCAACATCCGCTCCTTTGAAAGATACCGTCGAGCTTTCTACCTGACCGTCACCATTGGTCGGTCGCTGGAGAGCACTTTGGTCCTTGGCGGAACGAACATTGGTGGGGTCGGGGGAGTCAGTTTTGGTGCCGGCGGCTTCCTGGGATTGCTGCAGAACGAATTGCAGATTCGCAACGGCGAAGAGAACATCGCCAGACTGACCGAGAACGTGTTGTTGTTAGAAGACGCGCTGATCGAAAGCTTGACCACCATCCCGGAAGATCCAACCGAAATCGTGACCCAGCGGTTGCAGGTTGCCCAAGCCCGTTCACGTTTGCTTACCTCGCAGGCCGGTTTGATCGGACAACAGGCAGGTTTTCAGCTGTCCGTCGATCAATTTCTAAGAACACTTGGCTTGCCGCCCTACATCTGCGTCAAGTTGGATGATCCAGTGCTGAACCAATTCGAGTTGATCGATCGGCAGTTGTTGGCGCGCAACGAGGAATTAAGCAAGCTGCGCGGCAAGGTTGGCGAAATCAACGTATCAATTCTGGAAAGCGGCGAGTATCAAGTTGATCAGGACAGCGGAGTTCCCGTTTCACAGATCCGGTGGACCGACGAGCTGGCCGGAAAGCTTCGCGAGCTGCGGATCGAGATCCTTCCGTTGGTCGACTTTACCAAAGAACTGATCGAATCGGATCTGCCCACCATCAAACAGGACATCGAAAACCTCGATGAATCACTGGCCGGCCGCCGCAAACAAACGGAGAGCCTGTCGGCAGTCTATCGCAGAGAGCAAGAGAGTATCTGTGGATTGTTGAATCTGTCGGCAATTGATGAGTCGATTTTTGCCGTCGAAGAGCTGACCACTTTGAGCAGCGAACTGAGTACATCACACGCCGCCCTCAAAGAGCGATTTGAGTCTTACCGGGATCGGATCGAAAAACTGGATCAGGCGTTCGAGAAGCTGTTGGAGCAGGGAGCGGAGTCAGACGATCCCAAAGTGTTGGCGCAGAGGCTGCGCGATGAAGTCGTGCTGGCCTCGCAAGACCTGGTCACCGAAATTGGTGATGACGTATTGGCGCTGCAATTGATCCAGGCCCGCGCCAGAACGGAAAGTGTTCTGTTGCCCGCGGTCGAAATCGATCCCCAAACCGCCTTCGAGATTGCCCGCAAAAATCGGCGTGACTTGGCGAACGCCCGTGCCGCGTTGGTCGATGCCTGGCGTCAAATCGAAGTCGTTGCCGATGACTTGGAAAGCGATCTGGATGTCGTCTTCAGCGGTGATGTACAAAATGTCGGCAGCAATCCGTTGGATCTGCGGACCAGCAACGGTCGGCTGCGCGCTGGCTTGCAATGGGACGCGCCCATCACGCGAGTGTTGGAACGAAATGCCTACCGTGCCACGCTGATCAATTACGAGCGTGCGAAACGGAACTACTATCGTTTCGAAGACGGGATCTGGCAGCAGTTGCGGGCCGAGGTTCGACAGTTGCACGCCAATCGTTTGTCGTTTGAGTTAAGCCGCCAGGGAGTTCGGATCGCGGCAGAGCAAATCGAATTGACCTCGGACCGCCGCGCGCTCAACGAGGCTCGTGGACGCAGTTCGGGACCGACCGCCGCTCGCGACGTGATCGACGCCTTGGACACGCTGTTGGGTGCCCAAAACGGATTGCTGAACATCTTTGTCAGCTACGAAGTGGTCCGACGTGGATTGAACTTTGACTTGGGAACGATGGAACTGACCCCCGAGGGTCTGTGGATCGATTCTGGGGAAATCTCCACCCAGAGCTTGGAAGGCTTGCTAGCGCTTCCGGGGACTACCGCCGGCGGGATGATCGGCGGCCAGTGCAACCAGTGCTGTTTGCCAAACATGCCTTTGCCGGTTGACCCCGAGTACGCGCCGCCCTTCGAAGCAGCCCCGATGTTGCCGATGGAGCAATACGATGGATTACTAGAATCAGATCGGACGATTCATCATGACCCGGTTCACGTAGCCCGTTTGCCTGAACTATGGGAAGCAGACTCAGAGCCGATCGTCGATCAAACGATGCCGATCTTGGCTCGTCCCAAAGTCAACATTCTGCCCAACGGTGAAGTTGAAATCGAGAATCCGTGAGGGTGACCGAGTCGGGTGAATTTTGAGGCGACGAAGCATCAACTCAGGTCATCAGCCGAATCAGCGCCCGGCAGAATGCGGGCAGATCATCGGGACGACGACTGCTGACGTGGTGGCGATCGACCACGACCTCGGCGTCCTGATAAATCGCTCCGGCGTTCACCAAGTCATCGCGAATTCCCGGTGATCCGGTCACCCGAACATCGCGGTACACCCCAGCCGAAATCGGAATCCAGCCGCCGTGACAAATCGCGGCGATCGGCTTGGCCGCTTTATCAAACGCTCGGACCAGATCGAGTACCGCCTGGTCACGCCTCAGTTTGTCCGGCATGAAGCCTCCCGGAACTACCAGCGCGGCAAAGTCTCGCTCGTTCATCTGGTCAATCGCCGCATCGCTCTGGCAGGGATACCCGTGTTTGCCAAGGTACAGCGTGTTCGCCTGCGGACCGGCGACAGTAACGGCCGCGCCCGCTTCTTCCAGACGCAGCTTGGGATACCAGAGTTCCAGATCCTCGTAGATCTCTCCGGTCAGAATCAGGACTTTTTTTCCGCTCAGGGGTAACTTCGACATGGCCTCATCCTAGATCGCTTCGGTACCCCGTTCGCCGGTGCGGATCCGAATGCAGTCCTCCATTGGCAACACAAAAATCTTGCCGTCACCGATTTCGCCCTCAGCGCCGCTGCGTCCACCTTGCTCGATGGCCTTGACCGTGGCATCGACGAACTCTTCGTTGACCGCAATCTGCAGCTGCACCTTCCGCAGCAGGTTGACGCCCAGTTCCTGCCCGCGATACAGATCGGTACGACCTTTCTGGCGGCCAAAACCTTGGCAATCCATGACCGTCAGGCGGACCACTTCAACTTGGGTCAGCGCCTCTTTGACGGCTTCCAGTTTGCCCGGTTGGATAATGGCAATGATCAGTTTCACGATATCAGTTGACAGTGATCAGAGGGCAATTGAGGTCCCCAACGACAAGCGTTAAGGCCAGGGCTTTCGCTGTTACTGTAAACTGTCCGAGCATAACTGTTAACTGTCCTGGCTTGACTGAACTGCACAAAAAAACCCGGGCCCGGGTAAGCGAGGCGGACGCTTACCCAGACACCGGGAACTTCTGGCCCAGGCAAGAGCCAAGAAGTTTTCAAGTGAACTAGATGGCCCTACCGGAGACCCCGCCACCGCATCCACAGGGATCCAGTGGCGGGGTTTGGTAGGTAGACAACCCGAAATCGACTAGCCGGTGTAGGCCGCCATTCCATGCTCGCTGAGGTCCAACCCCATCGCTTCATCTTCCAGGCTGACTCGGACTCCGAGGGTTAGCTTCAGGATGTAAAAGACGACAAACGAGAAGGCGAATCCGAACCCACCGATCGCCGCAGTGCCGATCAATTGCGTGGTGAGACTGTGATCGGGACTGAAGGAAAAGATGCCGACAGCAAGCGTACCCCAGACCCCACAGACGCCGTGCACGGAAATCGCACCGACCGGATCGTCGACTTTGATCTTGTCAAAGGCCAGGATCGCGACAACCACCATCGCGCCGGCGATCGCACCAATGATGATCGAGGCCTGTTCGCTAACCGTATCGGCACCGGCAGTGATTCCCACCAACCCGGCCAGGATACCGTTGAGCGCCATCGTGACATCGAGCTTCTTGATGATTACATAGGAAGCAAAGATCGAGGCCACGGCACCCGCACAAGCAGCCAAGGTCGTGGTGACGAAGACATAGGAAACGGCTTTCGGATCGGCAGATAACGCGGAACCGCCGTTGAACCCGAACCAGCCTAGCCACAACAAAAAGACACCGATCGCTGCCAGCGGCACACTGTGGGCAACAATTGGTTTGATCCCGTCAGCGGTGTACTTGCCGGTACGAGGACCAAGGATCACCGCACATGCCAAAGCGGCGAACCCGCCAAAGGCGTGAACTACGGTGGAACCAGCGAAATCGTAGAAGCCCATTTCGTTCAACCAGCCGCCGCCCCATTTCCAGCTACCGGTGATCGGATAAGCGAAGCCAACCAACAGGGTCGAGAACAGCATGAACACAGGCAGTTTGACACGTTCCGCGACGGCACCCGAAACGATTGTAGCCGCGGTCGCGGCGAACATCGCTTGGAAGATGAAGTCGCCCCACCACGTGTACCCCGCGTTGTACGCTGAAGTGGTCATGCTGGTGTCATTGAGCGACTGGCCGAACCAGCTGCCCATCGCGAAGTAACCATCCCAGTCCTCGCCCATCGTGCCTGGATACATCGCGTTGAAACCCCAGGCCGCATATAGCAGCACCCCGGTGCACACGATCCAGACGTTTTTGAAGATGATGTTGACCGAGTTCTTCTTCTGAGTCAGACCAGCTTCCAGGGTCGTGAATCCGAGGTGCATGATGAACACCAACGCCGCGGCGATGCAGATCCAGATATTATTGACCGCAAACGTCGCGTAGCCTGGCGATTCGATGAATTCTTCAGAGGAATAAGCACTCGGGGCCTCGGCCGCAGCCGCATCCGCTTCCTCGACCACCACCTCTTCCGCCACGACGGCGTCGTCTTGAGCCATGGCGACGGGAGCGGCGAGCATGCCGATACCGATCGTCGCCAACAGAAACCAACTTGTGAGCGCAGGGGCTCGCATCGTAGAAAACATGTTTGAATCTACCTCTTTTACAGGTGTGAAGTTCTGCGGAGCGGCTCCACGCGAATGTGGATCTCTCACTCCTGGCGAACCCGCTCAAACGCGGTCACACACCATCAACTCCTGCCCGGGCCATCCTGATAATCGCTCGTGAGTCTTTTGTTGGCGTGATCGGTTTGTTAGCGTTTTGCCGCCTGCTTTGAAGCAAAGCAATCGTCGGGCCAACCGCCACCGAATGAAACATCAAAGAGGACGTAAATCAATTGCCATCATAACCTTGTGACTTTCCGATTTTTCCGAATCTGATCCCCTCGAGAATCGGAGCAGCAGCTTGTGCCCATTCCATTAGCAGACCAGGCACGAGTTGCCTGATACCTGCGCAGGCCGCCGTCAGCGCGTGAATCCGACCTGCTGCTGGATCATCAAGCGGCGTTGGTGGAGGTAGTTAGAGCGCTGTCACGAATGATGTAGGGCTGGTTCCTACCTCCTTAACCCACCCTACTTGGTACTTGGCTTTGCTTTGCAGGAGCAACTCTGGATAGGCAAACAAAAAACCCGGCCGTCCCCGTAAGGGGACGGCCGGGCTGCTGTTGGCGTTGAATTCGTGCGCTGCGGAGTATTCCAAGCAGGGGATCCTGAACGTCGGGGAGAATCGCTCGACAACCCCCCGGCACGAATCTTCCGTAGCCTTAGAAAGTAAAGATACCGTCAACCGCGAAGGTCGCCTGATTCTTCCTGAACGGATTGTTGTCAAGAATGGCAATCGGATCCAAGTCTTGGTTCCAATCCCAACGGATCTCAGGTCGCACAACCACGTTGGCATGCGGCTTGTAGTTGACACCCAGCGTCAAGTCAAAGATGTCGCTGTACTCGGTCGCGGCTCCGTCTTTGATGCTGTACCATTCGAAACGTGCTCCGACGGCCCAGCAATCATTGATCTGCTTGATCAAGTACTGGTTGATCGCGAAGCTGTCACGAGCGTTGGTGTCGTCCACGAAATCGCTGGTCAGCAGGTCACACTGGAAGATGTAGTTCAAGTCATCGGTGACCGCATAGTCAGCGACGATCGACTGCATGTATCCAGTGACGGCTTGCGGGACCGTACCGGGCCAAGGCTCGGCGAATCGTCCGGCAACGCTGGCGTAGGTCAGGGTGAAGTCGTCGGTCAAGCCGAGCGAAATCCCACCGAGCCATGCGTCACCGTTGTTGTCGAAACCACTGTCCCAGCCAAGGCTGTAACCACCCCAAATCGTGACGTCGTCGTTGGGCTGATATTGTCCCAACACGCCGGTGTGGGTAAACGGCTCGCTATTGTTGAAGGTGTAGACATGGCTGTAGAAGAAGTTGCCGGTCGCTTGGACCACTTCATAACCAATGATGGTGTAGAAGTGTCCGGCCTTGACCGAAAAGTCTCCGTAGCCAACTTCGCCGTACAACTGCGGGATCGCGTTGCCGTATTGGCTGCCGTTGTCCCAGGGGTTGTCCCAACCAATCGGATCGGTGCCGAAAGCCTGGGTGTTGGGAGCATCGGTACCATACAGATAGTCAATTCGTCCACCGTAGTCGAACCCACACTCGGTATCGAGTGCTTTCTCGGCATACAACCAGACTTGTTGAAACTGCAGATTGTTGTCGTAGGTATTGAAAATGTTGTTGGCTTTATTGAAATAGCCCATTTGGAGCCAGCCACCCAGCGAATAGCCGTTGTCGCAGTCGCCGCATAGGGTCCAAGGATCGCCCAAGCAGCAGTCGCCGCAGCCCAGGCCGCCCAGGCAATCGCCCAAGCCAAGACCGCAACCGCTGTCGCAACCCGAGTCACAGCAGCTGTCGCAGCCACTGTCACAGCAGCCGCTATCGCAACCGTTGTCACAGCAGTTATCGTCGCAGCAGGCTGCCGGCTCGCAGCCGCACACCGGCTCGCCGCAGTCGCAAGATACCAATTGAACGTCGTTTGTCTGATCGGCGTGTACGTTTCCGGCATAAGTGCCGCAAGCGATGGCCGCGATCAGCGCCAGTTTTGTAAGCTTCATTTGCTTTATTAACTCCCCTTTGAGTCCTTACGGGTTATTTATTTGAAGCACTTTGCGTGTTTCCGCACGATCGTCAATCGACGCCGGAGGAAAGCGGATGAAACATCCACCGCTGGTTTGCTCGAGGCCATGTCATCCGCCTACTAGGGCTTTCGACGAACCGTCTCACGCTGAGTCATCAACAGGGATATCGGATGGTTGATCGACCGCTGAGCGAAAAGATCAGGAAACTGCGGCGAATGATCGTCAGTCGGGTCCGCAAGCACCTGCTGCGTAAGGGCTGTGCAATTGTCCCAACAATCGCATTGACGAAGGGTTGAGGTTGGCTCTCGTTGTGCCGGCTGCGTCGATTGTGCCGATTGCGAGCTGTTGACCGAGCCCAGCGGTGCTTCCCCCGCCACTGCCGCTCTCTGATGGCTGACACCAGCCGCACGGCCTACCCGTTTCGACCGAATTCGGTCAAAATTCGGTTCGTTCAGGTCAGGTTTCGGGGGTCAAGCTGCCCCCGCCCTTGTAGTCCGCACGACAGAGAACAAAGTCAGCCATGGCGTTTTGGCGTTCCAAACAGACAGACACTTCCGCGCCCGAATCGGTCACTGGTTCTGAGGCGACGAGCGGCGACGAACAGACCAGCCGAGAGTCGCCGCCAGCAAAGCCATCGCAGCGGGCCGAGGAAACCAGTTCCAGCGGTGGACTGCTGGCCAAGATGCGAGGCGGTCTTGCCAAAACCCGCAAGGTGCTCAACACCGACATCCGCGACCTGTTCAAAGGGGACAGTGACGGTCGGCTGGTCGACGACGAATTTCTGGACGATTTGTTTGCCCGGCTGGTTCGTACCGACATGGGGGTTGGTCCGGCGGAAACGATCCGAGACGACGTCGGCAAGCGACTGCGCGCTCGGGTGGTTCAGTTGGACGAGGTGCTCGAAACGATCTCCAATCAATTTCAAAGCATGCTGGAGCAGGATTCGGCCGACGTTCAATTCGCCGATTCGGGGCCGACGGTGATTCTGGTGGTCGGCGTCAATGGCAGCGGCAAGACCACCTCGATCGCCAAGCTGGCCAACCACCTGCGCGGCTCGGGACGCAAAGTCGTATTGGGTGCCGGAGACACTTTCCGGGCTGCGGCGGTTGAGCAGTTGACCGTGTGGGCAGGGCGAATTGGGTGTGAGATTGTGACCGGCAAATCCGAAGCGGACCCAGCTAGCGTTGCCTATCAAACGGTCCAGCGGGCCGTCGAAACGGGGGCTGACATTGCCATCATCGACACCGCCGGCCGGTTGCAGACCCAAACCAATCTGATGCAACAGTTGGATAAAATTCGGCGGGTCGTGGGCAAGAAAATCGACGGGGCGCCGCATGAAGTGCTGTTGGTGCTCGATGCCACCGCCGGACAGAACGCGATCAGTCAAGCGCGCGGATTCAGCGAAGCGGCCGGCTGCACCGGTATCGTGCTGGCAAAGCTGGACGGTTCAGCCAAAGGAGGCGTGATCTTGCCGATTCGTCAACAGTTCGAACTGCCAGTCAAGTTTGTCGGCTTGGGTGAAGGGATTGACGACCTGGCCAGATTCGACGCGGCCTCCTTCGCCAAAGCGCTGTTTACCCAGTAGCCCGGTTCTCTGGGCTGAAAGCTGCTCCATGCTTCATCTGCGATCGGCATCGAATTCACATTGGCTCGGTCAAGTCGATCAGCATTTGGACGAATTGTTGATCGATCACGCTCATTGTGAACGGAAAGCTGCCTCAACGGCGATGAACCTGATGAACTCGTATACCGAGCATCGCGGACTCTGTCGCGAGATGACTCGGATCGTCGCGGAGGAATTAGAGCACTTTGAATTGGTGCTCCGCTTACTCGATGTCCGGGGCATCGAGTTTCGGCGGCTCGCCCCGGGACCGTATGGAAAACAGCTCAATGCACTCGTTCGCAGCGGCGAGCCCGATCGGGCGGTCGATCGGCTGTTGGTGGCATCGTTAATCGAAGCGAGAAGTTGTGAACGATTTCAATTGCTCGCCGATCATGTTCGAGTTCGTGATCCCGAGTTGGCCGAGTTCTATGGAAGTCTTTTTGAAAGCGAGGCTCGTCATCACACGACTTACGTGAAGCTGGCCGAAGAATTTGCCAGCCGGGAGTCGGTCCGAGCGCGGCTGGACCAACTGTCCGCCACAGAAGCCGAGATCATTGCGGCCGGTAGCCGGCTGCCGCGGATGCACAGTTAGGAATGTTTCACACTTGCTGGTGACGCAGCGGCGGCAGGCAAACGGATTGGCTGGGGCGGAGCCTCGCCTTAGACCCGCTAACGTCATGACTTGCTGTTTCACAAAGTCGTACCGGATGGTCGCCATGTCCATTGAACTGACCAGGCGATTTGCCTTGACGATTACTCGCTGCAATCCTGATCGAGTCACTCGGCTTGCCGGGCGGCTCCTGTCCATGACGGAAGGAATCAAGCACAGAACGCTTGACCACGGAGGATCCGGAAACTGTCTTTCGTAACCGACCTGTCGATTGGAAAGGAGCAGGAGCATGGGCCAATATCTGCAACTTCTAGTACACAACTCCATTCTGCTTGCTGTAACGGTGCTGCCGTCGATTTTGAACGCCGATCAGCAATTGGTACAGTTCGATCTACCGGCCTCGGTCGCCGCGACCAGCTGTAGTGACCCCGAGTTGGTGTCGGTCGAATTGCGGCTCTCTTCGATGATCGAATCGGCTGCGCTGCCGGCGATCAAACAATGGATGGTGCGTTGCCTGCCTCGAGACCAGGCCGTCTCGATCGCCGATTATGCGCCGCGCACTGAGACCGGTTCTGATCTAGCCACGCCGATCCAAGTCAAAAAGATCGCCGAGGAATCGCAATCGGCGGGGCTGTCCATCGATGGATCCTATAGCCATTTGACTCGCGCCAACCTCGGTGCCGACCGCGGCAAGAAGCACAGCAATTCAATTCAATTCGATCAAGTTGCTCCCGTTCAAGCGGTTACTGCCGCGGGCACGATCGAGCGAGGCCGGGGAGTTTATTTCAAGCTGCGTTGGACCGCCACGCAAGTGCTGGAAGGCGAAAAAGTATTCCACATCACGATGCGGGTTCCTCCCGCGTGGCGCGGCGGTCTGTTGGATGTTTCGGTGATCGCGCAAGCCGAATCGAAATCCCTGGCGCCCTGGGATCGACAGCCTGAGACAATCGGCAGCGCCAACTTTGTTGTGGCGGCCTATCGCGCTGGCGACAACCAGGCAGAGTATCTGGCGCGGAGTATCTCGCGAGCCGAACAAAAATTACGTCAGCTGTCCAGTCAACAGAGCCGCCAGAGTAAAACGAATTCGCTGCCAACCGTGCTGCGGCAGATGGCAGCGACGCTGGATTTCGAAACTCAGCCAGACCTCAGCCAGTGGGTACAGCGTTTGTTGCACGGAGACGCCGATCCCTACTTCGACAAGCAAATTCGCAAGCTGCCGATGCCTGTTCGTGTCGCGGTTTTGGACTACGTCGATCTTCGCGACGATTTCAACGAGATGCGTGGCAAGGCAAATCAATCCGTGATCGCCGCAAAACCACCGCTGTAGCAAATTAGTTATTGCTGAAGCCCAGCGCCAACATCGAATCACGACCAAGCGGATTCTTTAACAGCTGGTCGTGGCACTCCTGGCACAAATCGTAACGGCCATGATGGTCGCGGTCTTCGGCGCAGTCATGCAGCGGATCACTGTGCAAGTCTTCGAGGGTCTGATGCAACACCGCCAGTTGGTCGACATCGTCGTCGATTTCTGCACAGGGTTCGTCAGCCGAAGACTGGATATCGATTTGGACGGAGTAACGAGTCTGTTCGTTGGGATCGATATGGCGCTTACAACGATCGCAAGTGTAATGGATCATTTAAAAAGAACCTGTCCGCGTGCGATGAACAAAATGAAAGATCAAAAGATACTTTAATGTTAGTGACCTGTTGAACGGGCTGGCAAGTCAAATAACGAGTTCTTTTTTGCTAGATTTGACAAGTATCAGAGACGACTTGACAACGCTCTGGCGATCGCGCACACAGAGGCCCGTGTTGACTCTGTTACGAATTGATACACAGTACCGCTGATCATTTGGTTTCGTTCAGGCTATCGATGGGAACGCGAAGTTCCAGCAAAGCGGCCGGAAAAACTTCGCCCACTTGTGGTTCAAACTGGCGATCATCAAGCAGCCGGACTTCGTAACCGCGTTGCCTGGCAGCGGCTTGCCAATGTGTAATCAGTTCGATCCGTTGACAGGCAACGATGCAGCGGCCACCCGGTTTGGAGCGATCGGGCAGTTGGTCCAGAAAAGAATCGATCTTGGCGGGGCCCGACTGCGCATCGAGCCGTACAGTCGGATTGAATAAGATCAGGTCAAACCGTTGATTGGACGAGATCCTGGCAAACGTTCCCGCGGCCTCGGGATCGACCAGTCGGACATCCAGATCAGCGTCTAGCCCTAGAGTTGCCGCGTTGTAGCTGGCATTGGCCACCGCCGCCGGATTGACATCCGTGGCGACCACGTGTTGAGCGCCTTGTTGTAGACACAGCACCGCGATCACGCCTGTGCCTGTGCCGATCTCCAATACCGCTCGCCCGGCAGCTGCGTCATCGTCGGCAATCATCGACCGCAACCGGGCGGTGTCAGCGGGATCCCAGGCGACCGACTCGAATTGCACCAATTGGTCCGACTGAATTTCCGGCACCGATATCGTTTGTTCAACGCCGTACGAGTAATCCAGGTCTTCGCGATACTTTGCCGGACAGCCGGTCAGTCCGATCGCAATGGGGATCATCAATCCACAGCGGAATCTAATTTTCAGGTTGTGTTTCGGAATCACAAGTCGCGATCTCGAGAGCTGTGTTGCGTGACTTCGACCCATCGTCGCAAGAGGGTCACCGAGACCAGTTGCACGATTCCAAACAGCGCTAAGCCAAGCACCGTGGAAGCGAAGATGGCTGAAATGATCGCGTCGGTCTTCGACAGGCCCTGCCACTTGGTCATCAGTGTACCGAGTCCGTCATAGTTGGTTCCATTGCCAACGAAAAACTCGGCGACAATGGCCCCGACCACCGCCAAACCGCTACTGGTCTTCGCCCCTAACACCAAGTGTCCCACCGCCGCTGGAATCTGCAACCGCCACAACCGTTTAGCGCGACCAGCACCATACATTTGAAACAGATCCGACATTTCGCGATCAATCGACATCAATCCGACCGTCACACTGTTGATGATCGGAAACAGACAAACGATCACCGTAGCCATGATCACCGTCCGCAGCGTATACCCGCTCCAGATGATCAGTAGCGGGGCGATGGCCACGATCGGGACGGTTTGCAGCAGCACGACGTAGGGAAACAACGCTAATCGCAGTTTTCGCGACTGACTAAACACAATCGCGATCAAGGATCCGATCGCGATTGCCGCCGCCAGCCCGGCAACCGCGGCAACGCCAGTCGAATAAATCCCGCGCAGCAGCGCGTCCCGTTGTTCGGCCGCCGCGACGAGGCACTGCCGCGGCGTGGGCAGCAGGGCTTTGGGCAAATCGTACAGCCACACGATCAGTTCCCATAACAACGACACGAACACGGCCACCATCGCCACCATCAACACGTTCGCGACGGGAAACCGTGATCGATCTTGTTTTGCCAGCGCAGTCATGATCGGCCTCGCAACAAGTCGCTAACGAGTCCGTAGAACTGGCCAAATGAACTGGAGCGCCGCATTTCGTCGGCCCGCGGCCAGGGCAGCGGGTTGACGATGTTCTCGCTGATCCCGCCAGTGTGCATCACGGCGATCCTGTGCGATAACAGCACCGCTTCGGAAATATTGTGAGTCACCAGGACGGCGGTGAATCGACGCTGATCCCAGAGATCCAACAGCAGTTGCCCAAGTTGAGTTCGCAGCATGTCATCGATTGCCGCAAACGGCTCGTCCAACAGCAACACCCGAGGTTCGGTAACCAGGGCACGCGCGATCGACACTCGCATTTTCATGCCGCCTGACAATTGGCGCGGCAAACGATCCAGCGCGTCGGTCAATCCAACTTGGGCCAGCATCGCGGCGGCTTTGTTGCGGCGCACCTTCGGCGCATCTCCGCCAATCAATTGCAGAGGCAACATCACGTTTTCGATCGCCGTGCGCCAGGGGAGTAAACTTGGCTGTTGGAAAACGAATGCCGATTCCCCTTTGCGGCCTGCCGGCGGATCGAAAGAGACGGTACCGGCGGTTGGTTTTTGCAGGCGGGCCATCAAACGCAACAAAGTGGTCTTGCCGCAACCGCTTGGCCCGATCAGCGCGACGATCTGCCCAGAGGGGATACTAAGGCAAACATCGTCGACGGCGCGAGGACCGCGTGGAAAATCGACCGACAGCGACTGACAGTGGATCGCTGACGCTATGCTTACGCTGGAATTCACGCCGCGGCTAATCCGTTGCAGGAAGAATGACCGATCTGGGTCCGCTAGGGCTGAGGCTGCTTGGCCGCTTCGCTCAAATTGCCTGCTGGCTCTAGTTTGAACTGGCGTCCATCAATCTCTAGCATCGCATATTCGGAATTGACGTCTACGACACTTCCTTTCAGGCTGCCAATTTCGAACTGATCGCCAATCTTCAGCCGCAACGTTCTGCCGCGGGTCCGCACGTGCATCCATGCGGTCCACTGATCGCGTCCCTGAACCAGGGCCGTCAACACGGTTTGGCTGGCGTCATCGAAATCCGGTTTCGGCTTGGCTGGTTCCGGTTCCGGCGGCGGGTCGACCACCTTGATCGTTAACGTTTGTTCGGTCGACTGTCGCGGATAACCGTCGTCGGTAGCCCGGACTTGAATCTCAAACTCTTGCTTTTCAAGAGTCTCGACGCGCAGCGCCCCATTCTGTTTGTCCAAATGAACGAACGTTGGCGGCGGCTCGACAAATTCATATTCAATCAGATGTCCATCCGGATCCTCGAAATTCAATCGCGCCGGCGCATCACCGCCGACCAACGATTCGACGACCGCTTCGCCGCTGTATCGGGGTGGCTGGTTAGGCGGTTCAAAAAGATTTCGATTCATGATCGTGCTTCGATAGCCGGCGAGCTCTTGATCCACTCGCCACGATCTACCCTTGGGAACTGTTACCTCTTTCGACGCATTGAGCAGTGCGATCGCGTCGATCGACAATTCCAACTTGAAATTGCCCTGTTTCGTTGGCAGCAAAGAGAAATCCCGAATCCGATGCAGATAATCTTGCGAGTAGAAATTGTGTAACAATTCGATGAAATGCGGGACATCCGTTTCGCCGCTGACGCGAAATTCCAAACGCTGATACAAGCCACCAATCGAGCGCGAACTGTTGCTGCTGACATTGGGCAGTTCCAGGGCGCTGGCTTGCACGGTTTCCAGCAACCATTGCTGATAGTCACTCCTAGCTTGTTCCGGGTCGGGCGGCAACGAACGAATCAGATACTCGCCCATATAGCGATTGGCGCGCTCGCCCTCGATTAGCTGTTCGTAAATTCGATTCTGCTCCTCCAATTGGGCCGTCAGCGCTTGCCTGCGAGAGTTGACTGCCGCGCGGTACTTGCCCCAGCCCCAGGAGATCACCAGCGCGGCGAGCAGCCCGCCAACGGCGATTGCTAAAAGTCTTTCGCGTTGATTCATGCCGGCACCTCCGAATTGGCGTCCGGCTTGGAGCCGGGACCTTGCACCGCGCGGCGAATCGGACTCCACCGGCCCCGCGGGGGGCGACCGATCGATCGCTGGCTGGTCCCCGTTCATTTTTTCCTCAGCTGTCGAATCCGTTTCCGCCGACGCGGATACTGAATCGTCGCCGCCGGCCTCGAGCGCCGAGTATCGTGCCTGGCGAATGTTCTCGGCCCCGATCGTGATCGACTCGGTGAACTCCCACTGGTAGCCGTCGGCAGTCTGCTTTTCACTGGCGCCGCCGCCGACGACGCGGTGCCCGGGATCGCGAACCGCGGTTTCAAAATTGTCGATCACTTCGGGTCGCGTGACACCACCGACAATTGTCAGGGTTCCACCGCCGCGACGATCATCGACCGTGCCACCGATGCGGCGGACAATCATTTGATTTGACGGCGGCATTGATGTGGCAAGCCGCTCGATTTCGGCCAGCCAATTGACATCACCATCCAAATAAGCGTCGACCGTTGCGGTGCGGCGCGCACTTTCATTAGCCCGCTGAAGATTCGCTTTCATGCCGGCATTGGCGGCTTTCAGGTTTTCGATTTCCGTGTCCAGATTGCTTAACTGGCGATACATCAACGAGCCGATCAACGCGGCCGCAGCGAGTGGAACTCCGATCAGAGCTGCTTTCCGATAGGGATTCGGTTTCTCTTCGGCGCGCTTTCTGGGGTTCAAAAAATCGACAAGTCTGTCCGCATCCGTTTCGTCAGCGACCAGCAATCCGACAAGCGGAGCAAGCCGTCCCACGTGCTCCGGCAAAGCTGCCTTGGCTTTCGTTTCGACCTGCACCAAATCAAAAGGGTCCAGCATTTTGACGAAACTCTCTGAGGCGATGGCCAACATCTCGCGATCGTCCGTATGGACAGATTCGCGGCCCCAGAGAATGACCTGATCAAGCGATCCCCTGGAACCGCAGGCAGCCAGGCTGCGGCGCAGCTCGCCGGCCAAGGCTTTGCCTCGTGTCTGTTCGTCGGCAGGCATTCTAACGGTGCGTACAAAGATCACACGATTTTTTCTGGCTACCACAATTTCAGCATCATCGGCCAACAGGTCGATCAGCACTGTGTCATGCTCGCCAGTTGCGGGAATTTGGCTTTGGTTGCGAGTCTGAGACAGATAGAGCGCTGCGGCCGCCAGGGGACGCAGCGAAATTCGTTTGATTTCCAAGTCGGCTGTCGCACACGACTGGCGAATTTGCTGCAAGTCCGCCGGACCGATGGCAGCAACAATCATTTCGACGCCATCGCTGGATCGCTTGGTCACCAAAAAATCAACCGTAGCGCTATCTCCGGCCGATGCGAAACTACGGATTGCTTGAAACCGCACCATGTCGGGCAGTTCCTCATCGGGGACCGGGGGCAGTTGCAATTCTCGCAGCTCCGCCTTGCCACGACCGATGGCGACCAGCGTTTCCGTTTTTTCCAGGCCGCGCTCCGCGATCGCATCACGCAAAGTCTGGTCGACGTTATTGTCAACGATCGGTATTACGGCAGCATCCGTGATTTTGACGTGACGACCAGTGCATTGAGCCGCAACAAGGCGTAGCTCCGAGTCATCCCAGTCGATTGCGAGTTTTCTTACCATTTCAATTCATTCAGTTTGATCAACCGTACCCAAAACTTGAGCATCGAGAAGCTTTACCGTCCCAGGTTGTTTTGATCTTACTCACTCTGCTCAGCCACTCCTTGGCGCAGACCCAACACCGACAAATCGAATCCGCGTCCAAGGTGACTCAGATTGCGGTAAGAAATCAGCTTCGGGTTGACCGTCGTTGCGTCGATGATGATCTCTGCTCGCTGCGACACGCCATTGGTTTCCAGGTAGCCGACAATCTGAGCGCGATAGACGTCCCCACCAGCGGTCAACAGCGGCAGCAAAGTGCGCATCTCAGACAAAGTTACGATCCCTTCGACCAGCGGCCAGGTTTCATACATTCTATTTTGATCATCCGATTCGACCTCTCGTAATTCCAAAATTTGCTGGGCCGCTTCTTCGCTAAGTGTTGGAACTGCGAACAACAATTCCGCCGGACATTCATTCAGGTTAATCCGTCCCGGCATGACGTTGCCATCCTGAGTCGTCAAAGCGTCCATCAAGATCGGCATGTAGAGCGACATCGAGATCGGATCCGCTGCAAAAGGTGATGCGTAGGTAATCGCCTCGCCGCCGTTGCCGATGGTGACTGTGGAATCGACCAGATCCAGAATCTGTGTCAACTTCGTCCCGCCTCCGCCGCTAAGGTCCAGTTGCTGCAGTAACTCAGGGAGCCAGGGGCCGGGGACGGACGTTTGCCCAGCGGCCGCTTGCAGATCACCAGCGGTCGCCGCGGTGAGCGGACTGGCCTGGCCGGCGATTCGGTAGGCGACGATATAGCTGGCATACAAATCGTTATCCAATGAGTCGCTGAGCTGCTGATACAAAACCTCCAGGTCGTCCTGGTTGACGTTGATTCGAAAACTGCCATCGCGCCGTTTGTTGGCCTCCGCGGCTTGGACGGTCAAATAGGCCGCCCAGCCGAGGGCGCCCGGGGTATCGACGCCAACGCCAAATCGCTGCTGTTCATCGGGATCGATCACACCATTACGATTCGTGTCGGCACCAAACATCAACAATGGTGTCACGCCGCGCACCAACAACAATTCCTCGACGCTTTGCAGCGGTCCATTGGGTGGGCAGTACGGCGCCGGAAGCGTGGCGTAGTATTCAAGCTCCGCGCCAAACTCGCGGGGCTCGTCGTCTTCGTCAATCCAATCCAGGATTGCGTCAGCCACATCTTGGGTCATGCCAGGTAATCCCATCAGCAACGAAACTGCGATGTTCTCCGAATCGACTGGTTCATCGCCATCGGCCATGGCAACCATCGGCGCCAGTCCGTCCGAATGTTGTTCCAGCACGATCAACGTGTTGATATTCAAACGCGCCGATTCGTTCTGTAAACCGAAGCGGATCCCGGCATACATGCCCATCTCGTCCAACGCGGGAGCAAGCACCGAGTAGTTGGCTGGACTGGTGCCATCGATGCCCGAGGAGACCGTAAGCGCCTGGAACATTTGCGGATTGTTGTAGACGCCGCCAAAACCAGATCGCAGCTCCGGTGGCTGAGCCAACATGACCCGCAGCGCGTCGGAACAGGATTCAACATTCACGCGTGCCTGAACGATGTCGCTGGAAAGATAAGCCGAATCGTCATAGGCGACCATTAACTCAGTGAACGAGTAAGCCGCCATCGTCGCAACCACGATCACGACCAGGACGACGACCAGAAAAAATCCGCTGCGTTTCACAATCCTGTCGCCCCCGATTCTGCTGCGCTCGAATCAAGCGGACGCGCCAACGGCAAGCGAACGATGTGCTTGAAGACACGCGTTGCCCCACTCGTCGACGCGATGCCCTGCATCGAACTCGCTGCTTGCCCGATCGGATCGTCCATGGTCAATTGCACTGCGATTGCCATCGGCAGTTCTTCGTATTGATCACTATTCCATTGCGACAACCAATTGATTCCGTCCCAGTAGGAAAATTCGATTCCAACGACCTCCGGCGCGATCAGTTCACCCGTCTGGTTCAATCGGCTAAGCCCGCCGGTTCGTGAAGCTTGGATTGATACCGCCCGATCGAGTGAACGGCGGACCAAACCGCCTGGTGCGGACGATTGAGCGCCCGGATTCAGCGCACCAAGTGAGTCCTGTACGCCGCCAATCATTCCGGCAGCTTGGACAAAATAAGCAACGGTCTTGATGTCGCTGGGGAGGTCGTCCAGATCGGCATTGGTCCCGTCCAGCATCACGACATATTCTTCCAGTCTTGGCAACCGGCTCAGGTCCACCTGGACTTGATACTGGTTGCCAATCAATCCTGGCGATTGCAAACAGATCGTGCTCCCAAGCAGATCGCCAGAGCCCGATTCGGCGGCGGCGGAGTCCACAGCGTCGGAGTCCACCGGTAGATCAGAATCGATCCCGGCGGCCGACAGGTCTTGGTCGATCCCCGCTAGGCTGCCCGCGCTGCTTCCCTCGTTGGCGGTCAACAAGGCTTCCAAACCCGACGTATCGACAGGCCGCGTATACAAGGTTGCCCGCAAATCGTCTTCAATCATCTGCAGGATCGCCGACGCCAGCCGCGTTTGACCAATGTCCATCTCGCGGATGGTCATCGTGCGACCGTAGAACTGCATGGCCCCGCCGATCAACAACATCAAAACGACGGACATGGCCAACGTTAAGACCATTTCAAGCAGGGTGAAGGCGGCGTGACGCCCTCTGTTCCGCGTTGCCCACTCTGGCATCCCACTCATACGCCGTCCTCCGATTCCCCAGTCAACTCGGCCCATTGCGCCTGTTCGTCCACCTCGGCTTGCTCCAATCCAAGGGTTGGATCGACCATCCAGCGCGTCAGGGCGAAGGTGGCAATGGCCGTGCCGCTGTCCGTTTCCGTTGCTTGTACTGTGACGCGCAGAGCCAACAGTCCGTCCAGTGGCGCCGGTTGGACTTCCAAGCTATAGGTGTAGGCCGTGATGGAAGTCGAATCAAATGAATCCAACGGCGCACCGAATACGCTGTTTGGCGAGATACCGGCGGAAGCGTCGAGTAAGATTTCAGAGAGTTTTGCCTGGCAAAGGATGCGGCAGATCGACAAATCACGAGCTTCGCGGGCAGCGCTGCTGCCGATTTGGGCAATCTGACCGAGCACCGCCAACGTAGCCCCCAGGATTGCGATGGCCAACATGATTTCCAGCAACGAGAATCCTCGTCGAGATCCCGAAGTGGCCGGCCTCATGGCATCACCTCGCCCACGGTCGATTCCCCCGTCAACCCGCGCAGGCTGACGGTCAATCGTCCGTACGATGGGTGCTTTAGCACGACTGCCGCCGTGCTGGTCGAACCATCGGGATAGAACAAGATTGGCCGACTCCAACCGTCAGCCAGGTCGGATATGGACGACTGTTCGATATCCGCGGCTCGGGCTGCCGATACAACCGCCACCGATTCCACCGTCACCTCGGCCGGCAATTCAACCAGTCGCTCTGTCTGATCGGTCGCGATCGTGGTCATGACGCCTTGCTTGGCCCCGGAAAGCAGCGCGGATTGAGAGCCGGTTTGGTCAACCGCGTCGGTCGCATCGGCGACTGAGCGAAACGGTTGCATGCGGAGCGAGTTGCCGCCATTTGCGGCTTCGAGCATCATCACGCGCCCCTGGCGCATCGAGTCAACGCGCAGCCGAGTCATCTCGATACGCACTTGCTCACCAGCCCGCACCAATCGTCGATCCCCCAGCAGCAAATCGACATGGGGCAGCGAAACCGCGGCGATGGCGGCCAGCACCGCCAGCGTCAACAACAATTCGAGCAGCGTGAATCCGGAATTCGAAAAGGGGTCAACCCCCAACAGCCGGAACGGCCTTTGAGATGCAGCGCACTTTTGGGGTGCAGCAGACTTTTGGGGCCTGACCCATTTTCGGCGCTGCTGTGGTCGGTCGATCGGTTGCGGGGATCGGCAACGACGCACAACCTCTAAGTCCCTTCGACCACAATGTCATCGTCCGTGTTGACTTGCCCATCCACTCCGGCGCTGCGGATTTCGAATCCGTTGCCGTTCTTGCTATAGACCAGCGCATTTCCCCACGCATCCGTGGGGATTTCGTCCAAGATCGCGCCGACCCATTTGGCCTTCTTTTCCGAGTCGCTGGGACCGTCGCGAAGGGCTTCCAGGGTTTCCGGTAGAGCGTTCATTCGGATGCGATACATTTGGATGCCGCTGCGGATGTTGCCGATCTGTGTCTTGGTGATGTTGATGTTGGCTTCGGTTTGTGAGTTACCGAGGTTGACTCCCACGATCCCCACGAGCACGACCAGGATGGCAAGAACCAACAGGAGTTCCAGTAGCGTAAAACCGCTTCGCTGGGGACGACGATCAATGTTTCGTGGGTGTGGCATCGGTTTGAGAATTCGATTCGGATGTGGGTGGCGGGCAAGCAAGCTGGCCCAACGGCTGATCCGCCTGTTGTGGCCCTCCCTAATTTAACCAACCCGGTTGTGCCAGGTTTCGGCCGCGCGATCGTTCCTGCCCGGCCGGGGACCCGGCTTGGGGGCAGACGTCCGAGGTTTCGGGAATCCCCGACCGTGGGCTATATAATGGTGACAATCGGCAAAAGTCAGTCAAATCGTTCCATGATCAGCTATTTTCGCCTCTGCCACGGTAGAATGAAGGTGGCTAGTGAATAGTCTATGAAGGCATCGACTTGGCCCGAATACTTGTCTTCCTTTCCGCTGCTCCCTTAATTGATTGCGAATAGAAATATGGCAGCTCGCGACGATTCCGTTATCCGTGGCAGTTTGATTACCTGCCTGATTTTCCTGGTCCTTTCGGTTGCCCTGAACTTTTTCATGTGGCATTCGGCCAACACCAGCAGCCTCGAGGCCGAGGCGGCGGGGAACCGTTTGCGGACCGCTCAAAACCAGGTCCGCAAAATGGAATCGCAAGCGATCCGCATGAAAGCGATGTTGGGATTCGGCAGTTTCGATCAGGCGGAGCTGGACAACATGCGGGCAAACAGCGACGAAGACCCGGAAATGGCGGCCATCGAACAGCAGTTTGGGACGCACATGGCACTGTTTGGCCAGGACGTCGAGGCAGCTCAGCGGAGCTACAAGAGTCTGCCGGAATATCTGGTCAACGCGATTCGTGATCGAAACCAGCAATACTCGGTGCAAGTCCAATCGGTCGAGAAAATTCGTTCTGAAACCGACGCCAGCATCGAAGCGGCGCGGCAACAGCAGGAATTGGCCGAACAGGCGCGGGATGAGAGCAGCAAGAAAATGGAGTCCATGAGTGCGGATTACGACAAATTCCGCGCGCAAATCAATCAGGAAAAGGAACAAACCAGAGACTCACTGAACAAAGTCGTTCAAAAAGCCAGATTGGATGAGCAAAAGGCACGCGCCAAACAACTAGAGCTTGAAAAAGAAAACCGCATGAAGCTGGCCACCATCGATACCCAGAAGATTCAGCTGAATCGTTTGCGGGCGACGAACTTCGAGCAGACTCAGGGTGAAATTCGATTTGTGTACAAAGGGGGTGAACTGGCGACCATCAATCTTGGCTCCGCCGACAAACTGATTCCGGGGATCACCTTTGGTGTGATCGATGGCACCGAGAAGCGTTTGCAGGACGCCAAAGTCAAAGCGACGATCCAAGTCACTCAAGTTCAAGGCCCGTATCTGTCCGTCGCCCGCGTCATCGCGCGGCCCGAAATCATCAACCCGATCATTCCCGGCGACAAGATCTATTCACCCTTTTGGACACCTGGCCGTGTGGTGAAAATCGCGCTTGCCGGCGACATTGATATCGATGGCGATGGGCGACCTGACAACGAAGCCCTCAAGGGCCAGATCAAGGCAGCGGGCGCCGAAGTCGCAGCCGAAGTCTCGATGTCTGGAGAGGTGTCCGGTAAATTGGATGCGACCGTCCGATTCTTAGTCATCGGCGATGATCCAGAGGTCTCCACCGATGTGGACGCCAGCGATGAAGCCAAGATCCGGGCGATTGAGGCGATGGGTCGAATCAAAGCTCAAGCGGCCGAACTTGGGCTGACGATCATTCCGGCCGTTAAACTTCAGAGCTACCTGCGTACGATCAACGATTCTTTGACCACGCCGCTTGGATCGGCAGCGCGCGGTACCGACTTTCCACCCGAATCAAAATTCCGCGATTATCGATCGGGACTTCCCTCGCGGGTCTCAGAAATCTATAGACAGCAAACCGAGGGGCAGCAAAAAGGCAACGAGATCCTGCCTCCCTAAGAGAGTTGCCGCAAGCTTTTCGATTGTCGTTTCAGTCGCTGGGTTTGTGACTTCAATTGGTTTGACAGCCGCTGCAATTCCTCGTTCAAGCGAACTGCAATCGTCGCAGAAGGTTCGATCGGGGCAGTCCCCATCCGAACTGTGTTCTGATCGACCATTCCACGCGACCTCGACTCCGCCAACACTTCGCGAACCAACAACTCACTGAGCCGTAAGTTCGTCTGGTGGTCGTCGATTGGAATCGACCGCGGCTGCGACCAGCGCATACGGATGCCCGAACCCAGTGAGCTGGCGCCCGAAATCATCGAATCGATCCTCGTACCGGCCTCGGCAAGATCACCATCGAACGCCCAAACCCAGCGCCGAGTACCGACGCGGTACGCCAGATCGAGCATCCGTAGTTGGCGCTGTAAAAAACCATCAAACGCATCGGCAGAGCTTCGCGAGACGGCGCCACCCAGCATCACTGTGCCGGCCCACAGGGAATCAGCCGATCGTGGTTGTTGCCTGTACCGCGGCAACGAGACTCGCGTCAGGGCTGAGTCGAACCGCAACCTTCGTTTTGAATCGAGCTCGATCACCGAATCGTTTGCTTGTTCAGCATCAGGCGCAGCTCGTTGTGCGGTGCGCCAACGTGACCACACTGCGGCGACACTGCGGGGACCGGATCGTGGGGTGTCGAAACTGACTTCCTTGCCGCGGCCGATCCGAGAATAGATTTCCAGCGCCGAGAAATGCAGAGACGCGATTTGTTGATGAGTGACCAGTTCAGAATCGACGCCGTCGATTTCTTGCTGCAATTGCAGCTCGATGTCTCGCTGACAAACCCCCGGCCCCTGGTCAATGATCGACCATCGCACCACATCATCAGAGGTCCGCAATCGAATCAGTACGCAACCGCCGGCTGATGTCGCGCGGATCGACTGCTTGACGAGCTGAACAATCATCCGTTCGAGCAGGATTGGGTCGGCAAAAACGGCGAGCTCGGCAGCATCGGCAAGGTCCCAAAGAATGTCGACTGCTGCGGGCAAACCTTGCTCCTGCAAGGCGTGATCGACCGCTTGGCGAATGTTGGCTACGGTAACCCGGCGACGTTGAACATGCGGAACGGCCCACTGCGGTTGTTCGATTCGCAGAATCTTGCCGATCATCCGCTCCAGATCATCGCACCTCGTGATGGCTGATTCCAGCAGCACACGCTGCCCGCCGGTAACGCTGCCCAGTTCTCCGTTATGCAGTGACTGAATGAAGTTGCGCAGCGAAGCCAGTGGTACACGCAGTTCATCCGCCACTTCGCCGATCAACCGCGCCGCTGTGTTGATCTGCGTTGCTTGATTCGGTCGTACCGGTGGGGCTGAGTCGGTCCGATTGCGCTGGCGGATCGAGGCGGGAGTCACGATTGTGGGATGCTCAGTGATAATGGTGATGTCGCGAAAGGTTGTTCATCGTTCTAGTTCGGTCCCAGGCGGCTGTCGCGATTATTCAAATCACGGGCATCCAGCGGACATCCGTTGGGGCTGGTTCTATCATTCGTCATTTATCGATCGTGCCGCTGCTTCATGGCTGATCCATGGGCGATAGTGTTTTGCTGATCGACAAACTTTGCCAGAATCGGTGGCTGTAGGGGCCAAACCAGCGGCAATCCTTGCGACCGATAACGCCCACACCTAGAATCAACAGGCTCCACACGATTCCCACTCGCCGCCTGTTGCAATGTTACCCAAACGAAACCACACGAGCCTGCTGCTGGCCCTGCTGCCTTTGTTTTGGACCGGATGCTCCAGGTCAGCAACCGATTCATCTGCCTCGCAATCTGATCGCCCAACCGTGCGGTACGTCACCAATGGTGTGGCCTCGTTTTGGGTCATCGCCGAAGCGGGAGTCAACCAGGGCGGTCAGGAGTTTGATGCCGACGTCCAGACCTTGATGCCGGCCGAAGGGATCAGCGATCAAAAACGAATGGTTGAGGACTTACTGACCAAAGGCGTTGATGGAATCGCGATCAGCCCAATCGATCCAGAGAACCAAATTGAATTGATCAATAAGGCGGCCAAGTACGCCAAGCTGATCACGCACGACAGCGACGCTCCCGGTTCTGATCGCCTGTGTTACATCGGCGTCGACAACTACGTGGCTGGCCGCATGTGTGGAGAACTGCTTCGCGAGGCGCTGCCGGCCGGCGGCAAGGTGGCAATTTTCGTGGGACGTTTGGAACAGGACAATGCCCATCGCCGCCGCCAGGGTCTGATCGATGAGATCCTGGAAAGGAGCGTGGACCCAACACGAAGCGATCCGCCGGACGCGGAGATCGAAGCTGGCCGGTGGAACATTGTCGGCACCTACACCGACCAGTTTGATCGCGCCAAGGCAAGGCGAATGTCGAAGACGCTTTGTCGCGTCACCCAGACCTGGCGGCTGCGGTTGGTTTGTTCGCCTACAATCCCCCGCTGATTTTGGAAGCGCTCAAACAAGCGGGCAAATTGGGCGAAGTAAAAGTGATCGCCTTCGATGAGGCCGACGAAACGCTACAAGGAATCAAAGACGGATACGTGTACGGCACGGTTGTACAAAATCCGTTTGAGTACGGTCGCCAATCGGTCCGCGTGCTGGCGGGACTTACCCGCGGCCAAACGCTCGCCGAGCTGGGGATTCCCGCCGATGGGTTCCTCAACATCGAAGCGCGAAAAATTCGCAAAGACAATCTTGATCCTTTTTGGGCTGAACTAAAAAAGAACATGGGGCAGCAGTAGCCACGGCCATGAGCGATGACTCGGCGCCCATCCTAGCGGTCACGGAAGTCAGCAAACGTTTCGCCGGCGTTACGGCGCTCAAGGAGGTGTCGGTATCGTTTCCGCCGGGCCAGGTTCACGCCGTGATTGGCGAGAACGGTGCCGGCAAGAGCACGTTGATGAAAATCCTGGCAGGCGTTTTGGCTCCCGATTCGGGCCAGATTTCGTTTGCCGGCGATAAGGTCACTATCCGCTCGGTCCAGCAAGCCCTGGAATTGGGGATCGCGCTGATCCATCAAGAGCTGAATTTGGCGGATAACTTAAGCGTCGGCGCCAACATCTTCCTCGGTCGTGAACCATTACGGCTGGGCATGATCGACTCGCGGGCCATCGATCGAGATTCACGGCGATACCTGGAACAGGTTGGCTTGAATGTTTCGCCATCAACGCTGGTGGGATCATTGACGGTCGCCAAACAACAATTGGTTGAAATTGCCAAAGCGCTATCGGTCGACGCGCGAGTCCTGATCATGGACGAACCGACCAGCAGTTTATCCGGGCATGAATCAGAAGCGCTGTTTCGGGTGATCGATCACTTGCGGTCACGCGGCGTGACCGTGATCTATATCTCCCATCGGTTGGCTGAAATCGGCCGACTTGCCGATCGCGTGACTGTCCTTCGAGACGGCCAAGTTGCGGGACAGCTGCTGCGAGAGGAGATTTCCCATGACGCCATGGTACGGCTGATGGTCGGTCGAGACATCTCGCAGTTTTACGCCCGCGCCGACCATCAGATCGGTGCGACCGTGTTATCGGTCAGCAACCTGCGAACGCAGGCCTGGCCGGCGCATGAATTGAATTTCTCTGTTCGCGGCGGCGAGATGGTGGGCGTTGCCGGGTTGGTCGGAGCTGGCCGCACCGAAATGCTGGAAACCCTGTTTGGCGTCGTGCGGCCGATATCCGGCCAGATTTCGATCCACGGTCAAACTCGAACGATCGCAAGTTGTGGCGACGCGATCGCCGCCGGACTGGCGCTGGTCCCCGAGGATCGAAAGCAACAAGGTTTGATCTTGGAACAGTCGATCCGCCAAAACATTGCGCTGCCAGGCCTGGCCCGTCACAAACGTCTGGGGGCGCTGAACAACTTTGCGCAAGCCCGCCGGGACAGCGAGCGGATGATCGATGAAATGCAGATCAAAACGCCTGGGGACTACCAACAAGTCCAATACCTCTCCGGTGGTAATCAACAAAAGGTAGTGATCGCCAAATGGTTAGCCATGAATCCACAGGTGCTGCTTTTGGACGAGCCGACTCGCGGCGTCGATATCGGCGCCAAGCAAGAAATCTATCGGCTGATGGAGGAGTTGGCCGAGCGGGGAGTCGCGATTCTATTTGTCTCAAGTGAAATGGAGGAAGTGCTCAGCATGTCGGACCGCGTGCTGGTGATGCATGAGGGTCAGATCACTGGCGACTTGCACCAATCCGACTTGTCGGAACAGGCCGTCATGCAGTTGGCAACCGGAAATCCGATGGCAACATCGGCATAAAAATTAAATTTAAGATCAGCGCATGAAAAAAATTCTCGGCATCTTCGGTCTGCTTGTCTTCATCTGTATCGCCACCTCCCTGATGAGCGACCGGTTCCTGACCCAGTTCAATATCGAGAATTTAATTCGCCGCAGCGCGCTATTCGGGATTTTGTCGATTGGCGCGGCGTTTGTCATCATCACGTCGGGAATTGATTTATCGATCGGATCGGTCGTCTGTCTGGTCGGCTGCCTGACACCCTGGATGCTGGTTCAGCACGAATTGCCGGTGCCACTAGTGTTGGCAATCATTGCCGGCATTTCGGTGTTGATCGGGCTGACCAACGGATTACTGATTACCAAAGTCAAACTTCAGCCATTTGTCGTCACCTTGTGCGCGCTGTTGTTCTATCGCGGCTTGACGCGGGGCCTGGTTCAAGACCAGACGCAAGGTTTCAAAGGCGGCTTTGGCGGACTTCGCGAATTGTCACAAGGTCAGCTAGCCCTGCCTGGAACCGATTTCGGAATTCCGAATCCCTGCCTGATCCTGATCGCGGTTACGATCGCGGCGATGGTGTTCCTGAATTTGACCATTTACGGTCGCTACATGTTAGCGCTTGGCCGCAACGAGTCGGCGGCCCGATTCAGTGGAATCAACACCGACCGGATGATCATTTTGGCCTATGTCTTCTGTGGCATGCTAAGTGGTTTGGGCGGTCTGTTGTTCGTATTGGACGTGGGCAGTGCCCAGCCGGTTGATTTTGGCAATTTTTACGAGCTGTACGCGATTGCCGGAGCGGTGCTGGGGGGTTGCAGCCTGCGCGGCGGGGAAGGGACGATCCTGGGCGTCGTGATCGGAGCCGCCGTGATGCAGGTGCTGAAAAACACCATCACTTTGGTGGATCAAATCCCAACCAATATCGAATTCGCGGTCATCGGGACCGTGATTTTGGGCGGCGTGATTGTGGATGAGCTGGTCAAGCGCTATGCCGCGCGGCGACGGGCGGCCGCCCAAGCAACAGCGGCTCAAGCCACAAAGGAAACGTCCTGAATCGTGCTCCTTGTAGTCCAATTGGCTCGCTGGAGGTACACTGCGCAGTATGAATCGATCTAGTGAGCCGGAAGAAGCGTCGTTTGACAAGCTTGATTTGTCGCCGATGATGCTGCGGGCAATCAAAAAAGCAGGCTTTGATCAACCGTCGCCGATCCAGGCCAGCCTGATCCCATTGGCTCTTGATGGCCGGGACGTGATTGGACAAGCGCGAACCGGAACCGGCAAAACGGCCGCGTTTTCCATCCCGATCCTGGAACAACTCGATTCCTTGGCGGATTGTCGTGACCCACAGGCGATCATCATCGTGCCCACCCGCGAACTGGCCGATCAAGTCGGTCGCGAGGCCGAGCGACTTGCCGACGGCGTACCGACCGAGATCGCCGTGCTGGCCGGGGGCAAGAATATCACTCGGCAACTGCGACAACTTGAAAATGGCGTTCAGATCGTGGTCGGTACGCCGGGACGATTGCACGACCATTTGCAACGCCGTTCGTTGCGCACCGATAAGGTGTGGTGCGTGGTGCTGGACGAAGCCGACCGCATGTTGGATATCGGATTCCGTCCCCAGATCGAACGGATCTTGCGCAAGTGCCCTCGCGATCGTCAAACCCTGTTGCTCTCGGCGACTTTACCTCCGACGGTCAGACGATTGGCCGAATCGTACATGGTCCATCCGCAACTGATTGATTGCAGCCAGAACGAAATGGCGGTTGAGACGATCGAGCAGCATTACTTCACGGTCGCTCAGAATCGAAAGTCGGATCTGCTGGACAAGTTGCTTAAGCGGGAACAGCCCGAACAGGCAATCATTTTTTGCCGCACCAAGCGCGGCACCGATCGACTGTACCGACAGCTCAGTCACACTTTCAAGGAATGTGGCAGCATGCACGGTGACATGCGACAGAGTGAACGTGACCGCGTGCTGCAGCGATTGCGCGATGGCAAGCTAAAGATCCTGGTGGCAACCGACGTGGTCGGTAGGGGCATCGATATCAGCACGATCTCGCACATTATCAATTACGATGTCCCGCAAGATTGCGATGATTACGTACATCGAGTCGGCCGCACCGGTCGGATGGGCCGCGACGGAATCGCCTTCACCTTTGTGGTGCCGGGCGAAGGCGAGATTCTGACCAGCATCGAGCGTCGTATCAACAAGGAACTCCGGCGGGATTCGATCGAGGGCTTCGAGGCGGTACCGCCGCCGGCGGTGCTTGTCAAAGCGAGCGACGAGGCAAAGCCCGCGCGATCAACGCTGAATCCGATGAGCCGCAAAGTGAAGCGGCGGCGTCTGTAAGTCAGTTGACAGTCAACAGCAACCAGCGGGAATTGCCGGAGAGCTGCGGTCGTAGCGGTGCATCATGGGATCCTATTTCGACGCTCCTGCAGCTGAGAGCCTAAAAACCAGCGCCGATGGGCCCCCCGGAGCGCTTCCGCTGAGCGATGAAATGCTCCGCACCTGGTCGAGTGGCGACTTGTTCGGACTCACCCAGAGCGTTGGCATGGGCTATGACCCGCGCCGGGTGTTGGGGGATCAATACCTGATCTTAAGCACGCAAGGCGGAGTTCGCGCCCCCGACGGAACGCCAATTGCGCTCGGGTACCACACCGGCCACTGGGAAGTCGGACTATTGGTCCAAGCCGCCGCCGAGCGCGTGAGTCAGTCCAATGGCGTTCCTTTTGCCGCCTTTGTGAGCGACCCCTGCGATGGACGCAGCCAAGGAACTTACGGCATGTTTGATTCGCTGCCGTATCGAAATGACGCGGCGATCGTGATGCGGCGGCTGATCCGATCGTTGCCGCGGCGCAAAGGAGTGATCGGAATCGCCACCTGCGACAAGGGTCTGCCGGCGATGATGATGGCACTGGCTGGTTGCAGCGACACCGCCAATGTGCTTGTCCCCGGCGGGGTTACATTGCCGCCTACCGTTGGCGAGGATGCTGGCAAGGTGCAAACCATCGGCGCCCGTTACAGTCACGGCGACATCAGCTTGGAACAAGCGTCGCTTGAAGGTTGTCGGGCCTGCGGCACTCCGGGGGGCGGATGTCAGTTTTTGGGAACAGCGGCGACCAGCCAGGTCGTCGCCGAAGCGCTCGGCATGACCGTACCGCATGCGGCGCTGGCTCCGAGCGGGCAACCGATCTGGACCCAGTTCGCGCGTGATTCGGCGACGGCAGCGCACACCATGGTCGCCGGCGGCCAAACGCTCCGGGAGATCCTGACCGACGACGCCGTTTACAATTGCATGTTGCTGCACGCCGCTGTTGGCGGCAGCACCAATTTGCTGTTGCACATACCCGCGATCGCCGCGGCCGCGGGACTGCGGCGGCCGACCGCAAAGGATTTTCGCGCCGTCAATCAATCGGTGACCAGATTTGTGGATTGCCTGCCCAATGGTCCCGTTGGTCATCCCACCGTTCGATTGTTCTTAGCCGGCGGAGTTCCCGAGATCGCTTGGCATTTACGCGAGTTGGGATTGCTTCGCGCCGACGCGAAAACGGTGATCGGCATGACCTGGAATGAACTGTTGGACCACTGGCGCGATAGTGATCGTCGCCACGTTTGTCGCGAGCGTTTGCGGGCAGCGGACGGCGTCGATCCCGACGACGTGATCATGCCGCCGCACATCGCCCGTCGCCGCGGGTTGACCAGCACGGTCTGTTTTCCCGCCGGCAACCTTTGTCCGCAGGGATCGGTAATCAAAGCCACTGCGATTGACTCCAGCGTGATCGACGATGACGGAGTGTACCGCAAACGTGGTCCAGCGCGAGTCTTTACCAGCGAGCGAGATGCGATTGCGGCGGTCAAAGGACAGACCGATCAACCGATTCGGGCTGGAGACGTGATTGTATTGATCGGTCGCGGGCCGATCGGATGCGGGATGGAGGAGACTTATCAGATCACCTCGGCGCTGAAGTACCTTTCGTTTGGCAAACAGGTGGCGCTGGTAACCGACGCCCGATTCTCGGGAGTCAGCACCGGTGCCTGCATCGGCCACGTTGGCCCCGAAGCGCTTGCCGGCGGCCCAATTGCGAAGCTTCGCGACGGCGACCTGATTGAGATCGAAGTTGATCGCAACGAATTAACCGGACATGTTAACCTGGTCTCGCCTGACGGTCGCTCGGCCACTCAAGTTCTTGCTGATCGCAAACCCCATCCAGACTTGCGAGTCGACCCCAACATGCCCGCCGACACAAGACTCTGGGCAGCGTTGCAACAAGCAGGCGGCGGAACATGGGGAGGCTGTGTGTACGACGTCGACGAAATCGTGCGGCGATTAGCCGACTGCGACCACGGAGCCATTGACACAGCAATCGGGACAGACCAATGAAGCAGGAATCAGCTAAAGCCGACGTGGCGCGTCGACTCAGCCGCTAAGCGACCAGCCAGCAGTATTCTCGGGCTGCGGCATCCCCATTCCGCTGTCGCCATTTCTGTGTCCGATCTTCGTCGGCGGCCGTTGGATCGTTGAGCCGCCGTTGGTAACGTCACAGTCTCTGCCGGTAGCGATGCTTTAGAGGCTGGAAACCGTCCTGACGGCCAGTTGGCCTTGCGATTCGTATGCCGACCGCAATAATCGCCTTCGATTATCCGATCCAGCCAATGCCTCCTAACGTTTGGTAGTCTCTGATGCCTTTGATTCCCCTTCGCGTCGTTCTCGATCACGCAGCCGAGCATGATTACGGTGTAGCCGCATTCAACGTCAACAACATGGAGCAAATCCAAGCGATCATGGAAGCGGCCGAGGAGACCGATTCCCCCGTCATTATTCAGGCCTCCCGCGGCGCTCGCGCTTACTCTCAGGACACCTACCTGCGGCATCTGATGCTTGCCGCCAGCGAACTGTATCCACAGATTCCGATCGTCATGCATCAGGACCACGGTAACAGTCCCGAGACCTGCCAAAGCGCGATTGAAAATGGATTCACCAGTGTCATGATGGACGGTTCTCTCAAGGAAGACGGCAAAACGCCGGCTGATTATGACTACAACGTTCGCGTCACATCCGAAGTGGTCAAGCTGGCGCATGCCCAAGGCGTCAGCGTCGAAGGCGAACTCGGTTGCCTTGGCTCCTTAGAATCGGGCAGCGGTGAACAGGAGGACGGACATGGCGCTGTCGGCGAACTGACTCACGATCAATTGTTGACCGATCCCGATGAAGCCGAACGATTTGTGGAAGAGACCGGAGTCGACGCCTTGGCCGTCGCGATTGGTACCAGCCACGGCGCTTACAAATTCAGCAAGAAACCGACCGGCGAAGTGTTAGCGATGACTCGGATCGAGCAGATTCACGCCAAGTTGCCCAATACCCACCTGGTGATGCATGGCAGCAGCAGTGTGCCGCAGGAGTTGCAAGACATCATCAACAAGTATGGCGGCCAGATGAAGCAGACTTACGGGGTACCGGTCGAGGAGATTCAGCGGGGCATCAAGAGCGGGGTTCGCAAGATCAACGTCGACACCGATTGTCGGATGGCGATCACCGGTGCGATTCGTAAAGTGTTCCAGGAAGACCCCTCGGCATTCGACCCCCGCGCCTACTTGAAGCCGGCGCGAGAGGCGATGAAGCAGGTATGCGTCGCGCGGATGATTTCGTTCGGCCAAGCCGGCAACGGAGCAAAGTTACGAAGTTCGCTGGCTGCCCCGGCCTAGCTGACCAGCGCCACTCTGGTAGTCCCGCGAGTCCCTTCGCGGGGCAATTTCCGTGGAAATTGCTTCCGGCATGCCCCGCGAGGGACTCGCGGAACTACAACTTGAAGCGGCAAAAAAGGGGATGCCAGTTCGAAAGCGGCGCTGTCCAGCTAGGCACTGTCGCGTAAATGGCTGATTACGAAAAAGGGGTTGGACTCGCCGGATTGCCCCCGGCCCGCTCTTTAACCCTCGTCGACTTCAATCGGGATCTCTTGTTCGCCCGCTTTGACTTCGAAATTAAGAGGCGTTTCCCACGGTTTGCTCATCGCCTCGGGGACTCGTGACTTAGGTGGCGCGCCGGCGCCGCGAAAGTTTTCGGGGATCATGTCTTCCAAGGTCACTCGATGCCAACCAATGGCCGCACCGGGGCCTCGGTCGTCACCGTAGTAGATCAGCTCGTAACGCCCCTGATCATCGGTAATTGCCGTCGAATGGGCCCCCTTGGTTTCTTTTTCGGGATCCGGCATGAAATACACCATCACCTGCTCGAGCGGTTTGCCACTCTTGGTAACGACGCCCGTCACCACTCCGGTATCAACGCTCGATCCACAACCAACCAGCGTCAGCATTCCGGCTACAAAGCACAGCTTGAAAATCGATTTGTTCATCTGCGAGCTTTTGGCGGAGGCCGGAGATTCGAAGTAGGCGAATGCTGGAAGCAAACGCGTCCGACAGCGGAAACTACAGGTAATTGTCTTCCAGCGGTTCACGGCCATCCTTGGTGCCCAACGCGCGGAAGACCGCCATGTTGATGCTCTGGGACAAGAATTGAACGCTGCCGTCGGTAAACACAAAGTTAGATCCGCCTGGATGCGCGCTGCCGAATGCTGACATCCGCAGGTTGACTTGAAAATAGTCGGGGACCACATAGTCGGGAGTCATGTAGTTGATTGGCACTCGGGTGCTGCCGAACAGATGAGTTGTGCCATTGCCGCCGCCAGTCCAGCCCCAAGCCGACCAGTGGCTGATTGGGTACCGGCTGAACTTCGTCGGGTGGAAATGCAGTTTTTGATCGAAGATGGGATCGTAGTGAAATCGCTCACCAAACAGCAACGTGTTGCTGGTTCCATCAAGTACCGAAGAAAACTTGGCCGGTCTTTGGTTGTCTCTGAGGTTGAGTTGATAGTCTTCCGGTTTTGAGTCTTCCCCAGTCATGAAGAACATGCCGTCGTCATCCATGTCGGCGTCGCGAAAATAGGTCGAGTGGCTGCCACCATTGGCGATGTAACTGGTCCGGCCAAACCAGCCGGTCGCGTAGCCCTTGACGGCATAATCCAATTCGACTGCTTCGCCGTTGTCGGTCAGGTCTGACGGGCACAGAAACGTAGGTACCAATTGTGCTGAGGCCGCGGCTTTGGATTTCGTGCGAATATCGCCTGGAGCGCGAGTATTCTTGGTCGCCGCCAACATCGTTTCGTCCCAATCCCAGAGATCGTAGAGCGCTTGCTGTTCGATGAATGGCAACAGGTAGGCGAACACCGGGTTGCCGTACCAATTGGTGATCGATCCCGAAGGTGTCTTGGCTTGGTACGTGGTCAATCCCGGCGGGAAGGTTTTCCGCGTGCTTTCATATAAATGACTCGCCAAACCGATCTGTTTGATGTTGTTTTGACAACTCATGCGCCTGGCTGCCTCGCGAGCTGCTTGTACCGAAGGCAACAACAAGCCCACCAAGACTCCGATGATTGCGATCACCACAAGTAGCTCGACCAGAGTAAAACCACGTCGTTTCATTGTTTCCATCGCTTGCAAATGGAGTTAGTGAGCAATGCGGATGCAAAGCAGTCAAATCGTCCGGATGATACAACCATCTGATGAAGGGTCACCCACGCAATTGAAGAAGATTTGATTAAGCTTTGATGTGCAATCGACAATGTCGGCTGCCGCTCCCCTAAACCGTTTTTGTAGGCCGCGGACCGGCACTGCTCCCGCTGATGTGAGTTGATTTGAAGGCTTCAACCAGCATTTCACAACTTTTGTGGTATGCATTCAAGCCGCCTTCGACCGCTAGAGTCTACCCAATTTGCCAGCGGGGGCAACGATTCTGGAAAAGCTTTCTGGGCAATCAGTTTCCGCCGGCGAAGAAAGCTCGGTCCAAGATTTGCTCGCTGGTTGCGGTGCGATGTGGTCAACGGCCCCGAGACTGTGATCGTGAGCTTCATTTTGCAAGAGCGCGCTGTTGCTTGCTTAGAAGTTTCCCCTTGGGTATACAACTCGCTCCCACTCCGTCGGTCGAACAGTCACTCGCAGAGAGCACGAGGTTTTCCGTCATGTCACTTCTTAAAGCCTTGATAGGGGGAATCATCGGTGGCACAGTCGGTGCCTATTTGGCCGAATTGATCCATCCGACGCTGCAGTCTCCGGGGCACTGGACAGTATTGATCGCCGGTTTGTTGGCTGGACTCGGAACAAGAATGGCGTGCCAAGCCAATCGCAGCTTTGTCACTGGCGTGATGGCCGCCGTGGCCACGATCGTGGCGATCAGTGGAGTCTCCTACGTGTCCTCCAACCAGGCGGCCAAAGCGGCCGAACGGTCGATGGCGACGATTCCAAAGAAAACAAAATACCCGGACGAACCTGCAGCCTCGCCGGAGCTGGCCGGCGAAGACTCGCAAGCCGCCGGCAAACCAGCAGAGCCACCGGCCGAAGGAAACGATCAAGATTCCAGGACCAGCGACACCAGCAGAGACGAGCACAAACAACCGCCTGACGATTCGAATTCCAGCGAGCAGGCATCGTCCGATCAGCGGCCCGCAGAAACCGGACCGACCGTCGATCCTTGGGCCAGCGAAGTTCCCCTTCCCGTTGGGCGTGGTGCGACAGCACCATTTCCCAAGTCGGTGTTGGTTTTTCAGAGCCTCTCTGCGTTATTAGCCTTTCTGCTAGGCACCGGTTCGGCGTCGGTGGCCAACGAAAACTAGACAACGAAAACTAGACAAGAACCGTTCGTCAATGACGTCGGTCTCGTCATCTTGAGTCACTACTGAGTACGACATCCTACCCGCTTACATGGACTTGGCTGGCTGTGAAGAATCTTTGGCTCCTCGCAACTGTGATTCTGGTCGGACTGCTGGCGATCACGGCTGGCGTCCTGCTGGTTGCTAACAGGGCTCCCGAATATCAGGCCCTCGCGATCTCGCAGCTGCGGGGGACCGATAGCGCCGGACAAATGCTGGGGAAGCAAGTCCAAGTCGATGGTGTTGTTGTTGGTGATTACCGCCAAGAGGACCAACTCGGTGGCTTTTTCATGCAGCAAAGCGATCCGGACCCCTCCAGCGGCTCGAAAGGCATTTTCGTCCTCTGCGATTTGTTTGAAGAGATCGCGATTGGTGATCGGCTGCGCGTGTTGGGTGTGGTCGATCAAGTGGACGGTTCGCTACGGATCAAACCGGCCGGGGATAGAACCTCGGTTGAGATCGAAAAGGTGGGACACGCCGATTCATTGCCGCCCGTTGATTTGCCGCCGCTGTCGCAGCCAATCCCATGGGAATCTTTTGAAGGCATGCTGGTACGATTTGCCAACGACATGATCGTTGCCGACACCTACGACTTGGGCCGGTATGGACAAGTCACCCTGTCAGCCGATCAACTGCCCTTCATTCCCACCAATTACATCGACCCCAATGATCAGCAGCCGGAAGGAAACACTTCCCAGGGAAATCAAAACGCAGCTCAAATCAAAGCGGCCGAGGAGGAAATTCAACAGCGAACCATCACCTTGGACGACGGGCTCACGGTCCAGAATCCAGCGACGGTATTCTTGCAGCCTCAAGGGGTGGACGGCGTCGAATCGCTGAGGGTGGGAACCAGGATCAAGGACTTGACGGGCATCGTGACCCGCGTCAAAGGCAAGTACCTGTTTCTGCCCGCTGCGAACCAATCGATCGATTACGCTCCGCGTCCGCCTCGTCCGGACCTGGGCGCGGCAAATCTGACCGTCGCCAGCTTCAACGTGCTGAATTATTTTACCACGATTGACGATGGGCGCAATGCTGCGCGAGGAGCTGATAGCGCCGGCGAATTCGATCGCCAGAGAGAGAAACTGACGGCGGCCTTGATCGAATTGGATGCCGACATTGTGGGGCTGATGGAGTTGGAGAATAATCTTGAATCGGAGCAGGATCTGATCGCATCACTCAACAGTCAATTGGGCGAACAGATCTTTGCCGGTGTCGGACTTCCGGATCAATTCAAGACCGCGCCGGGCGCCGGCAATCCGATTCGAGTTGGGCTGATTTACCGTCGCGATCGAGTGCAGCCGACGACACCGGTGGGAATGGTGGTCGACGAAGCTTTTGCCAGCGCCAGAACACCGTTGGTCCAGGAGTTTCGGTTGATCGACGGCGATGCCACTGTGACGGTGATTGTCAACCACTTTAAATCCAAGGGTTCGCAGGACGCCAAGGGAGCTGACGCGGATCAACAAGACGGCCAGTCTGCCTACAACGCTGCGCGGCGAAATCAAGCGGCCGCGTTGGTGCGGTATGCCGAGTCGATTCAGCAATCCGGCGACGGCAAGCATCTGTTGATCATTGGCGACTTGAATGCCTATGCCCAGGAAGATCCGATCGACCTGCTTCGCGCCGCGGGACTCGTCGATCTGTTACAGCAACCCGCGGGCTCGGAGCAGCCTTTCAGTTACGTTTATCGCGGACAGGCCGGCTGTCTTGATCATGCGTTCGCTTCGCCGGAGCTCGCCAGCAAAGTCACGACTGCGGCCGTCTGGCACATCAATGCCTGTGAGCCGCGTTTGATGGACTACAACCTCGAGTTCAATCCCCCCGAACTTTATCGGCCGGACGGTTTCCGATCCTCCGATCATGATCCGGTCTTGATTGGTATTCTGCTGCCCTGATCCGGATCGTTTCGCCGAAGTGACGATCACCCGATGGAACAGATTCCGCTAAGATGATTTGGCGATCTTGTTCCGATTCTTGTTAGCAAACCGACGTCACAATGAGCACCACTGTAGCAGCGATGCAGGCGCAAGCCGAGAAATTCAGCGACCGTTACGACGCGGTGCGCGAAATGATCGGTCGTGTGATTGTTGGCCATGACGAGATTGTCCAGGGCGTCTTGACCGCCGTCCTGTGCGGCGGCCATTGCTTGTTGGAAGGGGTGCCGGGACTCGGCAAGACAATGCTGGTTCGCACGTTGGCCCAAGTGTTGGAATTGGATTTCAATCGGATTCAGTTCACTCCTGACTTGATGCCCGCCGATATCCTTGGCACCAACATGATTGTCGAAGACGACAGCGGCCATCGAAGATTCGAATTTCAGCGTGGTCCGGTCTTTACCCAGATTCTGCTGGCCGACGAAATCAACCGGGCAACCCCCAAGACTCAGTCAGCGATGTTGGAAACAATGCAGGAAGGAACGGTGACCGCCGCCGGCACACGGTTCGAACTTGCCAAACCCTTCTTCGTGTTGGCCACCCAGAATCCGATCGAGCAGGAAGGAACTTATCCGCTGCCGGAAGCGCAGCTCGATCGATTCTTTTTCAAGCTTGTGGTCGGCTACAGCAGCCGCGCGGACTTGAACACGATCGTTGACCGGACCACGCGGGATGAACAGGTCAAGTTGGACAAAGTCATGGATGGCAATGAAATTCTGGAATGGCAGCATTTGGTGCGGCAAGTCATTTTGGCGCCCCATGTGCAAGACTATCTGGTCCGGTTGAACCTGGCCACGCATCCCGACGGTGCCCATTCGGTTGACGCCACCAACCAATACGTCCGCTGGGGAGCGAGCCCGCGCGGTGCCCAGACTTTGGCGCTGGCCGCGAAGGTTCGGGCGTTACTGGAGCGGCGTTTCAACGTCAGCTTTGAGGATGTCCGCCGAGTCTTTTTGCCCGCGATGCGGCATCGGATCTTGCTGAATTTCGAGGCCCAGGCCGAAGGCATCGATCCCGACCAGGTACTGCTGGACATCCTGGAAAAGGTGCCGGAAAAAGGGGATTGAAGTCACGCTTTTTCGTCGTGGAGCTGCCACCAGTCACGTGCCTGTTCGACCGTCCAAGGATACCTGGTTCGCAGTTGATCGACACACCTTGAAAGCTGTTGGACCGATTCGTACCGATCCTCCGCCGATTTGGCCATGCATTTCCAAACCATTTCCCTAACCTCCAGCGGCAACTCTTCGCCGCGATGGATTTCCATGCTGATCGGCTGCTGGCTGATGATCAAGGCGAACATCGATTCGGGATCACATTCGATAAAGGGTGGTCGACCGGCAAGCAAATAGTAGGCCACGCAGCCAACCGAATAGATATCGCTGCGCGGGTCCATTTCCGAAGGCGCCCGAAATCGCTCCGGAGCCATGTACATGGGTGTTCCAGACCAGATCGTTTCGGAGGTTTGATAGACGCCGGGGTCATGTTCCAAAGGCTTGGCCAATCCGAAATCAAACACAACCGCCCAATCGCCAACCGAGGCATCCAGAGACAGCATGATGTTTTGCGGTTTGATGTCGCGATGCAGCAGATTCATGGAATGGGCTTCGACCAATGCATCGCAAACTTGACTGAGGATAAACAACACGCGACCGATCGGTTGGTAGCCGCTACGAGCGACCACTTCCTGAAGGGTCAAGCCTGTCAACAGTTCCATCACACAATACGATTCGCCTCCTTCGCTGCGACCATAATCGTAGATGGTTACGGCATGCGGATTGCTTAACGATGCAGCCAAGCGGGCTTCACGATCAAAACGAAGTCGGTCTTCTTTGTTTTGGCGATCCCCGCGCAGCACCTTCAACGCCGTTTCGCGTCCAAGTTGGCGGTGTCGAACCCGGTAGACCACGCCCATGCCCCCGCTGCCCAGCTCACTGAGTACTTCATATCGGCTTAGCGGGTGCACCGCCGCGTGCTCGGCCGTCGAAATTCGAGCAAGCTTTGTGGCGACCGTGAACGCTGTGATCGACAACAGGGTTCCCAACGACAGAAATCCGAATTGCACGATCCCCACGGTAGCAAACGCTGTTTCGGCATCCTGTTCAATGATGATCCCCAAACGCCAATCCGGGTTCCAACGCCAGGCGCCGACAACATTCTCGCCGGCATAGTTGCGATAGGCGTTTGTACGGACATCCGATTCTCCCAGCGTGGCACCGGCAACGGACAGCGTCAGCGGATAAATGGAACGATTGATTTTGGAGTTACTGACGTCATTCAAGCGAAAACCAGGATCGCAAACCCGCAGGCCACAGGCGATTTCATCATGCGCGATTTCCAGCTGATTTTTTGTCGTCAGTGACAGCGCATGAGGACTGGCGGTCAACATGATTCCGTCAAGACCTACTGCATAAGCATCCCACTGTCCGGCGATCGCAGCCTGACTGAATAGCTGGCTGAATTCGTCATACATCCCAATGCCGCGAACCAACAAGGCGGCGACCACTTGTTGCTGATCGTTTTCGATCGGCACGATGATCGCCATCACCGGGCGGTCCGTTTCCGGAACGAACCCGGCGGTGTTTTGCCGCAACCGCTCTGGCCCAAACAGCACGGTTTCGCCCGCCATGACGCGCGTCAAATTGGCCGCGCCGCTAGGATCCACCGGACTGCCGACATCGGCGCGATCGGGCAACCAGCTGGAAATGACTCGGTAAGACTCGTTCCAGACCACGAATTTGACATTCTCACGTCCCGAGAGCGACTGCAGTTGCAGTTGAATTTGATCGGCCTGCTGGGAAGTTCGCAGCCCGTCGATCCCGGTATCCGCCTGCGCGAGTTCAACGAGTTGCAAAATTGCATCTCGAATTCCGGGCTGTCGCGACCAGGATTCGACTAGTTGGACCTTGTCCTGTAGGTATCGATCCGATGCCAGAGCAACCGTGTCGACGGCGCTGGTCAGCTCGTTTTGAACACTTTGGCGTATCGTCGATTCGACTTGGCGATAGGTCCACCAGCCGACCAACGCGGTTGGCAACAACGCCGCCAGCCAAAGCCAGCCGGATGTCCGACGTCGACTCTTGCGAGCCCGATCCTGCCAAAGTCGCGCACTCGGCGTGTGACGCGTTGCCGGCGTGTCACGGTAACGAGGTGATGCGTGAGTCCGTTCGGCTCCGTGACGAGTGATCTCGGCGGCCCGCTTCCCGGCTGACTTACCCGGTTTGGTCACACCGCCCAAATCGCCACGCCGTGTCGTGTCTCCGCCGCCGGCTGCCTTGGTGGGGCGGCGCACACGGGCACCGGAGGCTGTGGAAAGTGGCACTTGCCCGGGCACTGGCATGGCACGCTCGCCTTCCATCCGGGCCGAGTCCGCGTCATGTTCGGCCAATAACGATTTGACTTCGTCGAACAGTCCAGGGTCGCCATCGGTCTGGATCTTCAAGAAAGTTTCCTGCTGCTCGGCCGGCAATTCCTCGGCAGCGAGAAACAGTTCACGAACGCGAGCATAGCGTGCTGCGTCCATGCTCAGTCGACCTCAGGCCGGCGGGCAATCGAATCATCATCAACCGTGTCGGCAACCGAACGGCTCTGAGCAGCTTCCTTGCGCAGTTCCCGTCGCATCCACGCGCGAGCCATGGACCACTCCTTTTCGACCGTCCGCAAACCCAATCCCATCTCCGTTGCAATCTCGGCCATCGTCATGCCGCCAAAAAAACGCAGCTCGACAATTTTTTCCTGACGAGGGTGCAATTCGGCGAGCACCTCCAGCAGCTCATCCAGCGCGACCACGTCACTGTCGCGATTGAGCTGAAACGTCACTTCGTCGGTCAGCTGGCGGCGTTCCCATCCGCCGCCTCGTTTCAGAGACCGAACCTTCCGCGCGTGATCGACCAGGATGCGACGCATCACTGTGGCGCCAATCGCGAAAAAATGGGTCTTGCCCTGCCAATTGATCCGCGATTGATCGATCATCCGCACATAGGCCTGATGAACCAATGACGACGAACTGAGTCGGTTACGCATCGGTTCGTTCTGCAAAAACTTGCCTGCAAGTCTGCATAGGTCTTCATACATCAAAGTGAACAGCTTATCGGTTTCGCCGGGCTGTCCCTTGCTGCTTCGCGACACAAGATCGGTGATGGAATTCATAGCCGCACCCTAGACAATCAATAACGCGTCTCTGCGACCATCATAATGGTTTTCTGGGGACGATCTGGACAAGCACCGCATTGACCGATTGTTTGTCCAAGATCCGCCCGATCACAAGCACGCGCCCTGCAGGGGGTAGCGATACAGCGCCACTGACGCGAACTCGCTGACCCGACCGCAGCGTAAGCGACTGACCGTCGGAATCGCCAAACAGCAATACACCGTCACTCTCCCGCGTTTCTTGCTCCAACCACGCGGCTCCGGCACGATCCAGATCATCCACGATCGCCGAAGTCTCAATCGAATCGGCCAGCGCGCGGATCGAAGCCCCATCCGCAGTCGCCATTTCGCTGGCACCGGCAATCGTCTGATAAGCGGTGGTCAACCAACGCAGACGTTTGGTTTCCTCACCTTGAAACTTATTCAGGGCATCGATCATTTTCTCCGCTCTGCGAACCTTGGCGACCAACTCCGCCGATTCGCCTGGCGGTTCCAGCTCGGCACCCGTGATTCCGCTGGGCGTGACGCCCTGGGGCTCAACGTCGCCGGTTTCAAGTTCCGTGAGTTTAGGATCAGTGGTTTCAAGGTCCGTGGATTGAACGTCACTGGGCGTTGCTTCGGTGCCGGTTGGGGCTTGGCTGGCCGAATCCAAGCTAAGACCCTCGGTATCGGTCGCCAACGCATCGACCTCGGGGAGCACGAAAGCGGGATCACCGGTAACCGACTCGCTCGTCACGGACACGGCGGACGGCCTTTCTACTGGATCGAGATCATTGGCCAAGGGACTTTCCAGCGGCTGGCGCTGCGATGCCATTTCGACCGGCCTGGAGGCAACCCAGTCGTTGCTTACCGATTGATTGTCGCTCAGCGGCCCGATCCCAAAGCGTCCCAAACCCCACAGAATGACTACCACAATCGGAATTGAAAGCAATCCGCCGCCGACGATGCCAAGCAGCGAACGCAATCCGCCCCCCGATTTTCGCGAGCGCTTCGATGGTACCAACGGCAACCCTGAACCGGGCTGCCGATCGGACCGAACAGGCGGATCAAATTGGACCGGCGAGTTCGTAGCGACCTTCCGATCTTCGACCAGCGCCGTGGTGAAATCATCGCTGGGCTGTTGGCTGCTCAACAAAAATTCGTCAGGCGCCGCGGGCGAGGCCTGATTCGCGCCGACAGCCAAGGTCACATTCGCTTGCCGGGCAGCCTCCACTGGCATCCCGTCGGCTGTCAACAACGTCAATACCGGCGGCAACCGATCCAACACCTCAGACAATGGAAACGTCTCACCGCACCAAGGACACTGCGCATAACTGTCCGGGGACAGGTTGCCCGAAGGGACGCGAATCTGATCGGCACAGCGGGGACAATTCGAAACGTTCATCAAACTTCCTCACCGGAATGTGGTCTCTTGATTGTAACCACGCCGGGGTCGATTAGCGCCCAGAGCGACAAATTCCGACAAATTTAGACCCCGTACAAGCGGTCGGCCTTGGATTGCAAATGCGCCATCAAATGCTCGGCGCTCAAAACTTTGCCGGTCGCTTTTTTTACCAATTCCGGCCCGGAATAACAGCGCCCCAGACGATGAACATGCTGTCTTAACCACGCCAACAGCGGCTCGAACTGTCCCGCGGCGAACATCGAATCCAGGTCTCCCAGATCTTCCCTCGCGGCGTCAAACAACTGCGCCGAGATCAAGTTGCCCAGGGTATAAGTCGGGAAATATCCAAATAGCCCGGCGCTCCAATGAACGTCCTGCAAGACACCGTCGGAGTCGCCGGAGGGTCGGATCCCCAGATCACTCTCGTAACGGGCATTCCAGGCCTCAGGCAACTCAGCGACCGACAGCGACCCGTCGATCAACCGCCGCTCCAAATCAAATCGAATGATGATGTGCAAGTTATAGGTTACTTCATCGGCTTCGACTCGAATCAAACTGGGGCGGACGGCGTTGACGGCAAAATGAAAATCGTCCAACGAGACATTGTCCAGATTCGGCGAGAAAGCCCGTTGCGCCGCTGGGTACAACCACTGCCAGAAGGCATGACTGCGGCCGACTTGATTCTCCCACAATCGAGACTGCGATTCGTGAACGCCGAGTGAAACGAAGGATCCGGGAGGCAAGCCAAACCAATCGTCTCGCAAACCCTGTTCGTACATCCCGTGACCAGCTTCGTGCAATGTTCCAAACAAGCCAGCTGGCAACCAGTTGGTTTCGAAGCGTGTCAGGATGCGACAATCGCTGGGCCCCAACGTGGTACAAAACGGATGAGACGTCTCGTCCAGTCGGCCGCGCTGAAAATCAAACCCGATTTTCTCGGCAACTCGCCGGCTGAATTGCCGCTGCGCCTCGAGATCAAAGTCTTGCTGCACGATTGCCAGCGCAGGTTGCCTGGTCGCATCACCGATTCGGGCAAGTAAATCGACCAACGGTTTGCGCAGGTCTGCGAACACGTTGCTTAGATCAGCGACCCGAGCGTGGGGCTCGTACTCATCCAACAAGGACTCGTAGGCAGACAGATCGGTGCCTTCGCTTAGCCGTTGACCGGCCTCGCGTTTGAGTTCAACCAAATTCGCCAGTTGGTCACTAAACGCGGAAAAATCGTTCGCTTTGCGAGCCGCGTCCCAACCCTGCTGACCGCGGATCCGGGCCTCGGCAATGTTACGCACCAACTCCTCGGGCAACTTGCGATCGCGATTGAAGTCACGCAATAATTCCCGCACGGTTGCCGCGAGGTCGCTGTGTGGATCCTCTCCGTCACTAGTTTCAGCGAGTTGTTGTAGATTTTCGCCGTACGACGACGCGGTGCGAATCTGGTGAGCAATCGTCTGCAAGGTAGCAACCTGGCTGGCACGATACTGGCCGGCGGCAGGCGGCATTCCGGTGCGCTCGTCCCATTCCAGCGCATCGGCGGCGGTTTGCAACAGCATGGCCCGACGAGCTTGACTGCAGACCGCTTCGAACAGTGGATCAGTGGTGGACATTTACGACAGTAACAACCCACCATCCGGAGGATCCTGCTCTTCCCATTCGCGGCGAATTTCTCGCAAGCCATAGGCGCACATCTCAAACTCGTTGCTCAACTGCATCAACAACTCGCTGGAGGGACGGTCTTGGCCACCTTCGATTTCCGCCGCAATGGCGTAAGCCCGCTTTCCGTGCCGACAGTAATCCAAGAAACCGTCACACGATTGGTCGGGCCGGATCCGCCGCAGACTCTCGGGATACATGCCAGACCAAAATAAGGTGAAATCGCCGATATGTCGATGGACCTCGCGACGAGCCAAACCAATCCGCTGCTCGGCTTCGCCCAACATCTGAAAGACTTCGGTGACCGGGCGACCATTGTCACGTCGAACGCGATGCAGAGATTCCATGCGCACAAATCGCAGCAGCATGTCGCTGACGTAATCGACCAATTGGACGTTGGCAACGCCCAGTTTGGCCTCAAAGATGTATTCGCTTAGACCGCCGAAGAAACGTTCGATCGATGAACGATTTGGTAGGTCATCTTCTGTCATCATCAGCCTCCTGGTCCCAGTCGATTGGAATACAGCGGTTTAGAAATACGCGATGGCTGAATTCCACAACTAGTATGACTGGGCACGCACGTCAAGAGAAATCTGTACAACACCATTTACGGATCGCGGCGGCGTACAGTTCTATGCCGACCGCCAATTGCGATAGCCCCAACCATTCATCCGTCGTGTGAGCCTGGGCAATATCGCCAGGTCCCCAGACCACTCGCTGCCGCAACTCACCCAGCTCACCCCCGTCGGTGCTGTAGCAAACCGTCTCCGGCCGGCCTCCGGCGAGCTGGCAAAGTTGACCGACACAGGGGGACTTGGGATCGACCCACATTGGATCTCCACCGGGAACCAGCTTGAATTCCAGGCCGAGCGATTCGGCCTTCGTTTTGGCGGCGATCACCAGGTCGCCACCGTCGATTTCGGGCATCGGACGCAAGGAGACCCAGGCAATCGACCGCTCGGGCGTGATGTTGATTGCGGTGCCTCCCTCGCGAATCCCGAAATTCCAAGACAACGTCGGTGGATCGAAGCGGTGATCGGAGTAACTCTCGTCGCGCTCGCAGCGTTGGCTTAGCTCCAGTAGCGTTTGCAACATGGGCACCATGGCTTCATTGGCGTTGATTCCATCGCGTGTGCTGCTGTGCGCCGCGCGTCCATGGCTGGTGATTTCGAATCCGCAAATGCCTTTGTGGGCGTGCACGACCTTCATCCCGGTCGGTTCGCCGATAATCGACAATGGTTGCGCCGCGACGATCTCTCGGTAGGCGGTTGAATTCTCGACGAGGTGCTGCGCGCCTTGAAAGCCAACTTCTTCGTCGGCCGTGCACACGATCCACAACGGCCGCGATTGATCGCTGGCGCCAATCATCGCTGCGACGGTCAACATCGCGGCCAACGAACCTTTCATGTCACATGCTCCGCGGCCATAGAGACGATCCTGTTGAATCACGCCTACGAACGGTGCGCCGCCCGGGCCCGACCAATCGCCGGGTGGCACCACATCGCTGTGACAAAAATAAGCCAGCCCTCCAGACATTTCATTGCCCACCGCGGGGACCGGATCTCGTCGACCGGCAACGTTGACCTTGCGCAACCCTTGAGCGTCCGTGTATTCCGTCTGCTCGACTTGGAACCCAGCGCCTTCCAACTGCCGACCAACCCATTGGGCGACTTCAGCGTTCGTATCGGAACTGACCGATGGAAAAGCAATTAACTTTTTCAGCGTCTCGACCGCTGTTTCTAGATCTGACATCAATGTTTCCAATCATCGCCGAACGGTGCAAGCCGTTGCGGCTGGTATTGCGAACGCGGCGGCGCGGGCTATCCGCCGCCGATGGGCGACGGGGCGTCCGGCCAGCGCTCGGCCGCTACTGTTCTCGGTAGATCGACTGAATGGTTTCGGCCAATCGACTTGGATTGGCCCCTGGGACTTCTCCGCTGATCGCTCGCAACCAGCCGATGGCTTGTTCGCGGTGGGCGTCGGTTGCAGTGGGCGCGATCGCTTGATAAACGGCTTTCGCCGCTTGACCGGTCGGACCGGCTGGAACTTGAAAGGTCGCCAGCTTGTGTGCTAAGGAAAACGGAAACTCGTCCAACGTAAACGACCGATTCTTTTTGTTGTAACGGACCTGCAGATAATCGGCTCCTGTTTCGACAACGATCACGCGAAACGAATCGGTGACGGCGAAATCATTGCCAACTTCCAACTCGCCAACCGCTTTGGAAATCGCGCCGCGGTAGTAGGTGGCAAGATCTGTCAATTCATAAAGCGACTGCGCTTGGGCCTCGTTTTCCGGCGACAGAGGCATCCCGATTAAAGCTTCGGCGGCAGGTTTCATGTCTTCCCAGTTGGCCTCGCGAATCAGCTGCCGAACTTGCTGGATCGCTAATGGTTGATCGAAAGGCTCCCCCGCCGGTATCGGCACACTGGGCTTCGGCACACTGGGCTTCGGCACACTGGGCTTCGGCACACTGGGCTTCGGCACACTGGGCTTCGGCACACTGGGCTTCGGCACAGCGGTGGGCTTCGGAGCGGTGGGCGTCGGAGCGGTGGCCGTCGGAGCGGTGGGCGTCAAATCGGTGGGTGCCTGATTTGTGGGTGCCTGATCGGTCGAGGGAGCTTTCCATGGCGGATCCGGCTTGCCAGCTGATTTGATTTCAGCTGTTTCGCTGACAGGTTCGGCGACTCCGCCGGGCATTGGAATCTGGTTGTTTGATCGTGGCTGGCCCAAGTCGCCCATCACGGGATCACTCGGTTTGTCAGGGCGGAGCGCCGTTGGCTGTGGCTGCTCGACTGGTCGTGCTCGATTGGCCTGCAGCGGCGATGCTTGACTCTCGATTGTCGAAATCGTGAGCTTGTTTCCAGATTTTACGAGCTCAACCTTGCCAGGCCCGAAAAACATGAAATAGGCAAGCAAGCCGATCAGGCTCAGCAAAGCGACTGTCAACGAACCAAGCAGCACCCTACTCAGGGGCGAACTGCGGCGCCCACGGCGCCGCTTCGATCGGCTGGTCGGTTGCACGACTGGATTCTGCACCGGCTGCTGTTGGCCGGTAGGCATCGAAATCGATCGAGCTGCGGTGCTGGCCAATGTCGGGTCGGTTTCGAGCGGCGTCCCGAACAATCCCGGCGGCATCGCCACGGACTCAGGTTGGGGATCGGTCCCGGTGACCGGGGTGACAGCGGCAAACGGATCGCCGGCGGGCAACAAACCGGCCAGAGGATCCGACATCGCGCCGAGCATGGCGTCCAGTGCCGCCTTGCGCTGTGGGTCGGAGAGGATTTGCCGGGCCTGATCCACCATTCGCGCCGCTTGTTGCCACAGTTTCGGTTCGGTCTGATCCTTCACCGATTTCAAATGTTCGATCGTTCCGATCGCCGCCTCGATAATCTTGTCACCGTTCTGTTCTCCGGGCGACAGACCGAACACGTCATACGCACTGGGCTTGTTGATCCCGGGGGGAAGCGGCAGCAGATCATTGATCTTGGACATGAGTCAGTTGCCCGTTAACTGAAGAAGTCCCAGGCAAACGAGGCTGGGAACGACCTGATGTGATTTTCGCAGATGGGCCGACAAATTTCGAGCGTCTCCGCCGGTCAAGACGACTTGAAAGTCCTGCTGGCTCAGGCCCAGCTGCTCGGCATATCGATCGATCAATCCATCCAGCCCCGATGCCACACCCAAAACGATGCCGGCTCGGATCGCGTCGGCCGTGTTCTTGGCCGGCAGCTTTACTGGGGCGTCGGTATTCAATTCGATCTGCGGCAAGGATTCAGTGCCCATGACAAGCGCATGAGACTGCAATTCCAAGCCCGGCAAAATTGCGCCGCCGCAAAACGTACCGCTCGAATCGACCCAGTCGACGGTGATCGCGGAGCCGGCATCGATCACAACCAAAGGAGCACCGAAACGCGACCAGGCCGCATAGGCACTCAGCAATCGATCGATACCAATTCGATCGGGACTGTCAACGCTGATCTCGATCGGCACGTCGGGCCAAGTCACCAACCTGATCACGGCCCCGCTCTGGGAAGATTGGATCGCGTGCCGTAGACGCGTAGCGGCAGTTCGGTGAACGCTGGCGATTCGCCATTGCGGCGAATTGCCGGCAGCCTGTTGGCTGCCCAATTTATCCCGCACCCATCCGATCGCCGACAATTCCCAGCCGCTCGAACCGATGCGAATCTCGCGATGCTCGACCGACGATTCAAACTGCAAAGCGAGTTTGACGGCTGTATTGCCGACGTCGACGGCCACAACACGAATATCGTCGCTCACGTCGAATCCTCGCCCGCGCGATAGTCTTTGGCTTGTCTCTCGTTGGACAAACTGGCGGTCGGGCCGGCCAGATGCGGGGGCACCCGTTTCTTGCGTTTGCCAGCGTCTCGATCCAGATCACTTTGCCTCAGAATGGTGACTTCCTCGCCCGCTTCGATCAACTCGGCACGGTGCTGCTGAACGTGCCTGATGATTTCCGCGATCAACTCGGGTAATCCCTGTCCCGTGATCGCGCTGATCGAAAATACCTGATGTTCCGAAACGCTTTGCAATGCTTGACGGACTTGATCGGCACCTTCGATTTCACTTTTGCTGACCACGATGATTTCGTCACGCTCAGCCAGCGATGCGTCATAGTCAGCCAGCTCGGCGCGGATCGACTGATAGTTTTCGATCGGATCGGTTTGATCGGCCGGAGCAGGTTCAACCAGATGGACCAACACCCCGGCCCGTTGGACATGACGCAGGAATTCATGACCCAGTCCGATGCCTTCGCTGGCCCCTTCGATCAGTCCGGGAATGTCAGCCAGGACAAACGAGCGTTGGTCGTCGACGTCAACGATCCCCAGATTGGGATGCTTGGTCGTGAAGGGATAGTCGGCAATCTCCGGTCTCGCGCTGGTCAGGCGACTCAGCAAGGTGCTCTTGCCGGCATTTGGTTTTCCCACCAAACCGACATCGGCAATTGACTTCAGTTCCAAGATTACATCGCGTGCTTCGCCCGGCTCACCGGCAGTGGATTCGCGCGGCGTGCGATTGGTACTGCTCTTGAAATGAGTGTTCCCCTTGCCCCCCTTGCCGCCACGGGCGACCACAAACTCGTCTCCCGGATTCTTCAGATCTTTGATCACGAATCCATGCTCGGCGTCGATCACGGTGGTTCCGGGAGGAACGAACAGGCGTTGATCTCGACCGTTGCGTCCATGCCGCAGCGCCCCTTGACCCGGTCCCCCTTTGCTGGCGCGATACATCCGGCGATTGGCATAGGCCGCCAGAGAGTTCACGCCCAGCCGAGCCTCCAAGATGATGCTGGCACCGTCGCCACCGTCGCCACCGTCCGGACCGCCACGTGGAACGTACTTTTCCCGACGAAAGCTGCAGCAACCATCGCCTCCCTTGCCGGCTTGCAATTCGATTTGAACGCGATCAACAAACATAGTACCCAGCCTAGCTGGGCGGGGTACGAGGTACTAGGGACGTCTGAGGGCCGCGGCGCCAGCGGAATCAGGCAACATCAACACTCACGGTTGCCGGATCATCACTCGCTTTTGCTCGATCATCACTCGCTTTTGCCGGATCATCACTCGCTTTCGCTCGGCGGCAGCTTCGCACTGCCGGTTGGTTGGCCGCTGGGTGCCTAGCGAAACAACCAGCGGTAATCAAGTCTTTCGTCCAGCCCGTACTGCTTCAGGATGTAGGCCTGTTCCTGCTGGTCCTCGAACGCGGGCACGCCAAAGCGGATTTGGTCGGCGGTCTGATTGATCGTGTCGCCGGGACGATAAAAATTCAATTGCAGCGCTTTGCGTCGATAGGGAGCATCCTCCCCTTCACCATCCTGCTCAAACGCGTTGGTCAAACCGTAAACTTCAACCGAAACAAAATCGGCGTTCGGATCAACATCTTCCCAGGTCGCGACACCCCAGATACCGGGGGACGCGGAGTCTTCACCATAAGGAATCTTGATGCGACCGATCTCGACAGAGTTGTACAGGTCCGTCTTGATTTTTTCGGCATTCTTGATCTTCCGCGTAGCGCTGGGCAAGATTCGATCGGTGTATTCCTTGCCGGTGCTGTGATCAATCAGCTTCAGCATGGGAAAGAAATATCTGGCTTCGTAATGCACCGACTTCGACCCGCTTGGGTACCTCGGCACCGGCGACTTTGTCGACCGCCGGACGAAGGTCGCCGCCTCGGTAGCGAACGCGGTAGACGATGTACCAGATCAGTTTGCGCTGCATCCGCCCGTCCGGTCCTGGCACGTCGATGTAGATGTGTCTTAAGGGTTTGAACGAGAACTCCAAGCAATAGATCTCGCGGCGAAAGAAGACCTGTTTGGCCATGTCAATCAAGGTCCGCGAACGGGGGTCAAAATGAGGCTCTCCGCCAGGGTGCGAATCGCCCCCCAGTTTTATCTCCGGATGCGTGTCCAACAGCTCCTGCAGTGTTTGCGGTCCATCAACCGTCTCTTCTGGATCCGGCGCGGGCGGAATCACGGTGACAATGCCGGGTGCGAATTGAGTTTGCTCTTCGGTCGACGGATCTTTTCTGGCCGGCTTCTTGTTCGCCTCCGACGGCTGCTGTTGGTCGACCGCCTCCAGTCCCACCTGTTTAGGGGCAAGCGTTTGTTGCGCGTGCACGGCAGGTACAGCCCAGTGGGATGCAATCACGGCGCAAGCGGCTAACGCAAAGCAAAATCGGTGGTCGGTCAGTCGTCTGGCGATCATGTTCAAGCCGTCTGGTGTATCCGGGTCAAAAAAAGATGCGTTGGATGTTCGAAGTCGAGCCTTGGTTATCTCAGGTCGCTGGCGGATTGAACTTCGGCACTTTCTTGGGCGGTCTGGGGAACGTCGTTTCGGTTGCGGGTTACGGCTTGGTCCGGCGGCGCGACCGAATCGATCAGCCGCAGCGAACTGGCCAATTGATCGTCAGCCCCGGCGAAGGCTTTGACCTGGTCCTCTTCCATTGTAAAGGTCGCCAGGACGCGGCGACCGGAGTCGTCTGAAAAATGGAGCACCACCCAACGGATCGGCACATTTTCGACCGCGCCAGAAGCAGTCACACGCATCACTCGCAGGCCTGTTTCGCTGACGCTGCTGGTCCGCTCCTGTTAATCCGGTCAACTGGTTACCCAAGGTCCGTTTGACGTCTTCCTGCAGCGCCTCCAAGGTCCATTGTTGACCAGGTTGCAACCCGGCCAGCGGCCGAAAATCGCATTGCGCGACGCTTTGTTCATTGTCGATCCGTCGCATCATCGCCGCCCCCGCAATGTCGGTCATCATCCGCCAGTTGCGATCCATCAATGCTTCGATGCCAAGCCGATCACTACGGATCTCCACGAACAACCGCTGCTCAGGGATCGGACTGGCGATTTCCAAGGTTGGTTTATCGCTGCACAGGCCAATTGGTTCGCTAATCGGCTTACGAATCATCTTGATCGTGCCGGCGACATCGAACCCGGGCTCCGCTTTACCGGGCTCCCGGGTTTCGTGGATCGCCATGGCCAACCAAGTGCAGGTATTTTGATCTCGGTTGAATGTCAGTTTTCCGGCGACCCGCACGATGGTGGGTACCCCATCGACGGATCCCTGGACGTCACCACGAAACTTAATCCTGGCCTCCGACTCGGTGATCGAGACCATTTCAGCAATCACGTCGGTCGATTGAACGGCGCTCAGATTCAACAGCGACATCATCACCTCGGACGACGGAGCGTATGATTCACCGACTTTGACCGCCGTGCTGGGCAACAGTTCGTCCAACGCGGCGCTGCAAATGGGCAGATGCAACAATTCCAACTCATCGCGCTGGAAGTAATCCGCCGCGCTGTAAACGACTTCCGGCAATAACTCGCGGCGGACAAAGGTCGAACGGACCGAATCGCGGAGCGTCGTGTTCTGCTGCCGGCGATTCAGCTCGCTGTGGCGCTCGGCCTGATGGTAATACCGCTCGATCATCCCCACGTAGGTTGCGGCATCGGCGTCGCGGGTTTCATTGGAACGGAGTGCATCGGAGCCGGGTGATCGGTGATAACGCTCCTCGTAGTCGAATTGAGCTTCGCTACGAACTGGCAATTTCAAGCCCCCCTGCCGCGAGACCAGGGGATTCTTGGGGACATTGACGTTGCCTTCGATTTCCATCTCGATTCGGACGCGGTACAGCTCCTGCCCTTGGCAGCGGAGTTGGATCGCGGCTTCTCCGGAGGCCCGACACAGCGAGCCGCCCAACGACGTGGAGGCAATGCTGGCAACCGCCAGCAAAAATCGGCGTCGGCAGGTAGCCGGATCTGCTTGCTTGGTAAACATTTCGAAAATCGCTCCGGTATCGGAATCGGGCAAAACATTCTTGAGCCGAGTGGCTCTTATTGATGTTGATCGACCCAATTTGCAAAGCGATTGAAGTGAATTCGAGAGGAATCCGCGCGACCGGCTTGGATCCAACTCGGGCTTCCGCTGCCGAACTGTCAAACCGGCACTCGTCTAAGAACGAATTCTCAAAACAAGACGACCAAAACTTCAACTGCTAGAAATTGTTACAAGCGAAGTCGACTATTTGGGCAAGCCACCCTATACCCCGGTGGAGCTCCCGGCGGGTTAAGTCGTAGTGTGTGAACGTCTTACCAGTATTCTCGGAAGATTTGGCCGATTTTTTGGTGCGATTGGCCCAAGATTTTCACTAGATTTTCGTTGGTCAGTTGGTGAGCTGTCAAATTTCCAGGGATTTAAAGGCAGCCTGGGGGACCAGAGGTGTCAGTTCGCAACACGATAAAATGTCATCGCGGCGAACTTTTGGTGGCTTGGATGAGTCAGATTATGACAAACCGAGCCACTGTTTCACGCGTACAAGAGAACAAGGTTAACGGCAAGGAGCCGTCGGCAGCGGCGAATTACGAATCGGTCACCAACGTGACCGAGGCTAATTCAATGCAAATTTAGGAAAGTCGTCCTACGGACAGGGCGATCACAAGGCAACTTCGGTTTCCCGTCGTGCGATCCGCCAGGGTCGCATGGAATTCAGACGACGGGGATACCAAAGCACGGAGATTGAGCGATGCACGAAGACTATCGCGATGCGAAAATAAAGGAATTGAGAGACCAATTGACCCGCTTTGCCCCCAAGGCAAAGAAGGTCGAGCAGGTCAACCTTGCCGAAAAGTTGTACGGGGAAATCGATGTCGATCGTCCCTATGCGTTTGATTACGTCTGTTTTCGAATCACCAACTACCGTCCCGAGACTCCCAGTCGATGCAGCATTTCATCGGCCAATCTGAAGCACGACCTGCGATTGCTGATCGAGGATTTGAGCGATTCGGCCGATATCGCTGTCGCCGAAATCCCCGAGCAAGTGCACACCGTCGAGGAGTTGAGCCGAATGTTCAGCGTTTCGACCAAAACGATCAGCCGTTGGCGCGACTCCGGTCTGGTCAGCCGCCGCCTGCTGTTCGGCGGCCGCAAGCGAGTGGGATTCCTGCAGAGCAGCGTCGATCGATTCGTTTCGAGCAACCGTGACAAAATCCGTCGTGGTGAACGTTTCAGCCAACTGAGCGATGACGAGAAGAGCGAGATTGTGGAACGTGCTCGGCAACTGGTCGAAGGGGGAGCCACCCTTTCGGAGGTGACCCGACAATTGTCGTCACAGATGAATCGCAGTCCCGAGACGGTTCGCTACACGCTGAAGAACTTTGACGCCGACAATCGGGCCTTGGCAATCTTTCCCAATCACCGCGGTTCATTGACCGACGACGACAAACGTTCGATTTTTCGGCTCCACGCTCACGGCGCCACGATCACGCAGCTGTGCAAACGGTTCAAGCGAACGCGGACCAGCATCAGCCGAATTCTGTTGGATATGCGAATCGACCAGATCATGGAGTTGCCGCTGGACTACATTTACAACGAGGACTTCGAGGACATCTCCCGTGAACAAGAATACTTGGGCCCGGTTCCGCAGCCGGCTGTACGCGCCCCGCAAAGTGCGTGTACCGGACGGACTGCCGAGCTATTTGGCCGCGCTGTACGACGTCTCGCTGCTGACCCGCGAGCAGGAGTACCATCTGTTCCGCAAGATGAACTACTTGAAACATCGGGCCAGCCGGTTGCGTGAGAGCCTGGAAAACCCTCAGTCCAACAAGACGGCGATCATGGACCAGATTGATGATGTCTATGAGGCCGCCGTACTGGTCAAGAACAAGATCGTGCAAAGCAATCTTCGCCTGGTGGTCTCGATCGCCAAACGCCACGTGGGCAGCAGCGATGACTTCTTTGCGTTGATCAGCGACGGGAACATGTCGTTGATCCGGGCGGTAGAAAAATTCGATTACTCTCGGGGCAATAAGTTCAGCACTTACGCATCTTGGGCGATCATGAAGAATTTTGCACGCACCATCCCCAGCGAATACAAGCATCGCGATCGTTTCCGCACGACGACCGAAGAGTTGTTCATCGCGCGGCAAGATGAGCGTCGTGATCCTTACTTGGAGGAAACAGTCCAGCGCAGCCGACAGCGAGAGCTGTCCAAGATCATGAATCGATTGGATGATCGCGAGCAAAAGATCATCACCGCTCGGTTTGGTCTTGGTCGCGGCAAGGAACCTTTAACGCTGAAGGAAGTCGGCGAAGAGATGGGCGTCACCAAGGAACGCATCCGCCAACTCGAAGCCCGCGCCCTGACGAAGCTTCGCGAAGCGGCTGACGAAGCCAAAATCGACGTCGATCTCGGTTCTTAGCAGGATCTGAGGTCGGTTTGGGCAGGGGGTTGGCTTGGGCAGGGGGTTGCTATTGCGAACGGTTGTCATTAGCATTTAGGTAAGACACCTGTTCTTTAGCAACGGCACTGAAATGATCGCACAAACCGCTCCACTTGCCTCGGTTTTACCAGGCAGTTTCATCTGTACCGCGATTGATGACAGCTCACTTAGCCCCGCCCGGATGAAAAGCCTGGGCATTTGTGTCGGCAGGCCGCTCGAATTGCTGTCGGTCGGCGATCCGATGATCCTCCGCGTCTGCGGGTCATCGGTCGGACTCTCGCGGCAACTCGCCGCGGCCGTCACCGTCGCTCCGCAGCCCGCTGCGGCCGATCTCGACACGCTTGAGTCAAATGGGGCCCAGAGCCGCAAGGCTGCAGTGATCGCCGAACAGCCTCTCCTAGCCAGCGTGTGATCTTTCGTGTCGCTTGCCAGCCCACGCTCGAGCATCGAATCGAATCATTTGGCTCGGCCGAAGGTATTGTTGGTTGGCAATCCCAACACCGGCAAAACATCTCTGTTCAACGCCCTTTCGGGTCTCCGCGCCCGCACGGCCAATTATCCGGGGATTACGGTCGACCTCCGCCAGGCGAACATCGAATTGACCGGAGGCGTGCAGCGACATTCGATTGAGCTGATCGACTTACCCGGATTGTACAGTCTGACGCCAACCAGTCCCGAAGAAGCCGTTGCGATTGAAGCGCTACATGGAAACCGGCTGGGCAAGCCAGCCGCGATCATCCTGGTGCTCGACGCCACCAACCTGGCGCGCAACTTAGCCCTGGCTGGTGAAGTGTTGGAATTAGGACTACCAGCGGTGGTCGCGCTGAACATGATTGACGCCGCGGATGCTTCTGGGATCGCCATCGAAACAGACAAACTTGCCCAACAATTGGATTGCCCGGTCGTCGCCACCAGTGTCCGCACGCGTCGCGGTCTCAGTGAACTGCGCAGGCAGTTGGCCAAACTGGTCTCTCCCGATCCGTCGCTGCCACTGGCCACGCCGCGAAGTCCATGTGCGGTTGCCTGCGACGGCTGCCGGTATTCGGCCCGGTTTGACTGGAGTGATTCGATCGTGGCCAACACGGTCTCCGGCTCGCCGATTCAATCACCCTGGACTTGGCGCATCGACCGTGTCTTGACGGCGCCAGGGATCGGGACCGCGCTATTGGCCGCGGTCATGCTGGCGGTCTTTTTCTGCATCTTCGCACTGGCCGACGTGCCGATGGGCGCGATCGAAGGCCTGTTCGGTTGGCTGGGAGCGACGCTGGAAAATTGGCTTCCCGATCAGCCCGTGTCAAGCTTATTGTGGGTGCCTCTGGTGGCGGCAACCGTGGCGGCCAGCTGTGCGCTGGCATATCGACTGGGCCGGATTTCCGCGACCAAATGGTCGATCGGTTTCGCCGTCGCCGCTTCGATCGTCGTACCGCTGTTGCCGCCGGAGGACTTTCGTAGCTTATTGGTCGACGGAGTGGTCGGAGGCATTGCCGGCGTCCTCGTTTTCCTCCCGCAGATTTGCATTTTGTTCTTTTTCATTACGTTGCTGGAAGATTCGGGTTACATGGCGCGGGCGGCGTTTGTGATGGAACGGGTGATGCGTTTCGTTGGCTTGCCCGGCAAAGCATTCGTGCCGATGCTCTCAGCCCACGCCTGTGCGATCCCCGGCATCATGGCTGCGCGGACGATTGAAAACTGGCGCGACCGGTTGGTAACGATCTTGGTCCTGCCGCTGCTGACCTGCTCAGCCCGCTTGCCTGTCTATGCGATGGTTGCCGCGCTGCTGTTTGGGGATCAACCGCTTTATGCCGGCTTGATGTTCGCCGCCGCCTATTCGCTTGGGTTGGCCGCGGCGCTGTTCACCGCTTGGTGCTTGAAGAACACGCTGCTTGTCGGCGACGCGGCGCCGCTGGTGATCGAATTGCCTCCCTATCGAATGCCCAGTCTGCGGAACGCATTGCTTACCACGCTTGACCGTTCATCGGTTTTCGTCCGCAAAGCGGGCAGCGTGATCTTGCTGATTTCGGTCATCCTGTGGGCCATGGCCACCTATCCCAAGCTTCCCGAAAACTCGGCCGCGGCGACATCCAACACAACCGAGCGAGTCGTCGCACAGCAGGCCTTGGAATATTCGCTGGCTGGTCGCGCCGGCAAAGCAATGGAACCACTGTTCAGCCCGCTTGGATTCGATTGGCAGATCAATGTGGCCGTCGTTTCCTCGTTTGCCGCGCGAGAAGTCTTGGTTTCGACGCTGTCGATCGTCTATGGATTGGGTGAGGAAGGGGCGGAAGACGAAGCCGGCCTGACCGAGACGCTGCGGCGCCAGACCCGCGCCGATGGATCAGCGGTCTTTAATACAGCCACCTGTGTCAGCTTGTTAGTGTTCTATGTACTGGCAATGCAATGTTTGCCGACCCAAGTTGTAACCCGTCGTGAGACCGGCACCTGGAAGTGGGCGATTTTTCAATTCGGCTACATGTCGCTGCTGGCCTACAGCTCTGCTTGGATCGCCTACCGATCGTGTCTCGCCGCCGGGTTAGGTTAAGTGCATAGTTAACAGCTAGCTGCTCGCTTGGAAGCCGGCATCTTGGCTGCCCGCTTCGCAGCGTTTGCAGCATCCGCTTAGCGTCTGCAACACGAATCGCATCAGCATCCAACCATAAGCCGGGAATTTGGCGACTCTTGAACACCGAAACCTCGGGTTCGTAACGAGAATTGGCTTCGTTGCCTGTCGATACCATCACAGGGACTCGTTGAATGGGTGCCACTCCATTGTATCAAAGTCGACGCCTGTCATACTGACTTTCCATGTCGCCAAGCTGCAACCCAACCGGCCGTCATCCTGTCGAGCTGCTCTCACCAGCCGGCGATTGGGATTGCGTGCGCGCGGCGGTCGAAAATGGTGCCGATGCAATCTATTTTGGACTTGATTGCGGTTTCAACGCGCGGTTTCGCGCCAAAAATTTCGCGGTTGACCAACTGCCGGCACTGACCAGATTTCTTCGCCGCCGCGCGGTGCGGAGTTACGTCACGTTGAACACATTGGTCTTTCCATCAGAGCTGACACCGCTGGTGGATGTCGTCGCGCGGATCGCCGAAGCGGGAATCGACGCGGTGTTGGTTCAGGACTTTGGAGTCGCCAGAATCGTACGTGCCATCTGTCCCGAGCTGGAAATACATGCCTCGACTCAGATGAGCCTGACCAGCGCCGAGACGATAGCAGTCGCCAACCAGTTGGGCTTGTCGCGCGTCGTTTTGCCGCGTGAATTATCGATCGCCGAGATTCGTAAGATTGCCGAAGCCAGCGAAACGCCGCTGGAAGTTTTCATTCACGGTGCGCTGTGCGTGGCTTATTCGGGACAATGCCTAACCAGCGAAGCACTGGGCGGCCGCAGTGCTAATCGGGGCCAGTGCGCAAGCCTGTCGGTTGCCGTATGAACTGATTTGCGACGGCGAAGATCGTGACTTGGGTGACATACGCTATCTGCTCAGCCCCCAGGACTTGGCCGGCTACGCAGCGATCCCCGACTTGATCGATGCCGGTGTCGTGGCGTTGAAGATCGAAGGCCGTTTGAAGACCCCCGAATACGTCGCCAACATCACCGCTCATTACCGTGCCGCGATTGATCAAGCAATACGCTGCGGAACGGTTTCGGTCAGCGACCAGGCGAAGCGCGAAATGGAGCTGTCATTTTCGCGCGGGTTCTCAAGTGGTTGGCTCGCCGGGAACGATCACAAGCGTTTGGTGCCGGGATTGCAATCGTCCAAACGAGGCATCGAGCTGGGGTCCGTGATCGACACCGCGGCCGAACGAATCAAAATCAAGCTCGCCGCGCCGGTGGCGTTGGGAGACGGCTTGGCGATCGGCGATCAAGGTGGACGCATTTATTCGCTGCAAGATCTGGCTGGCAACAAAGTCAATGAATTACCCGCCGGTCAAGCCGGCTGGATCGGTTTCGGTCGCGGAGAAATTGATTGGTCGACCGTTGATATCGATGATACGGTTTTCAAGAACGACGACCCCGCTTTGAATCGTCGGCTGCGGCAGTCGTATGCGGGTGTCGACCCGGTACGTCGACGGCTGATCGATATCTCAGTCCATGCCCGTCCGGGTCAGCCGCTGCGGCTCATAGCAACCACCAGCGATGGACTTTCCGCCGAGGTCGTTGGCAAGGAAACCCTCAGCGAAGCACGCAATCGCCCGATCGATCAGGCGATCCTGCGAGAGAAACTGGGACGACTGGGCGGGACGGCGTTCGAGCTGCGCGAGCTTGAAGTTCAGATCGATGCCCGGCCGATGGTGCCGATGGGCATGTTGAATCGCATGCGCCGCGAGCTGGTTCAATCATTGCTGGACCAAACCGAGCAACCGGCAGCTCGCAATATTGACAGAAGCCGGGGTGCGCAACTGCGGCACCCGATTGTTGATCGACAGCAATCAGTCACGATTGATTTCCGCGCGGCAACAGGATCATCAAGCTTTTCCGCCGCGGAACGAAAACCGCAATTGGCCGTTTTGTGTCGAACGCTGGAACAATTGCAAACCGCCTGTCAGCTGCAAGTGGATCTGGTCTACGCCGACTTTCACGACATCAGACAGTACGCCGAAGCGATGCGAATTGCCCGTGGACAGGGCACTCCGATTGGCCTGGCATCGGTGCGGATTCAAAAACCTGGCGAGATGGGGTTACTCAAGGCGATTGGCCGGCGTCGTCCTGATTGGTTGCTGGCCCGCAACCTGGCGGCGATCGATTACGGGCGTCGCGAGTCGATTCCGGTGATCGCCGACTTTTCCTTGAACGTCTGCAATCATCTTTCGGCCCAGTGGATTCGCTCGCTGGGCGCAGCACGGGTGACGGCATCCTACGATTTGAATCGAGACCAATTGTTTGATCTTGTCGAATCGGTTCCCCCGGATTGGCTGGAGGTGGTGATTCATCAGCACATGCCGATGTTCCATATGGAGCATTGTGTGTTTTGCAATGTCCTGTCGCCAGGCACGAACAAATCGAATTGTGGCCGACCTTGCGACGATCATGTGGTCCAATTGCGCGATCGTGTCGGTGCCGAACATACGTTGCAAGCGGATGTTGCCTGTCGCAACACCCTGTACAACGCAACGGCTCAAAGTGGCGCCGAAACCGTCGGTCAACTGATCCAGCGAGGGACGGAGTGGCTTCGTGTTGAGTTGCTAAATGAAGACAATCATCAGAGTCAAAGGGTGCTGACCAACTACCGTCGACTGTTGGATGGCGATTTGAAGGCAAGCGAAGTCTGGCAGGATCTGAAAGCGATCAATCGACTAGGCGTAACCCGAGGTACCCTAGAACCAAAGCGAAATCCCCTGGCAATCCTATGACCAAGGCAACAACGGGTATGGGCTAAGGAGATTGTTCGAAGAATCGAAGCGCGGCGGGGTGAAAGGGGGCTTGCCATTCGGTGGCCTGATCGCGTGGAATCAAACCAGTGCACAACTGGGGTTGCTGGTACAGTGCGGTCAGCACCGCGCGAACGAGTTTCGAGGGCGCATCGCTTTCGACAGCCAGAAATGCCGTGGTTCCGACGGTAGCCACGCCTGCATCTGGAATGTTGGCACCGGGAAACTCCTCAGCCTCGATCGTCATCTTTCGTAGTGCCGGGTGCCGAAGACCAATTTCCTCGCCGTTGGTGATCTGCACCAGCCGCCAGTTGCCTTGGGTCAGCAACCGTGAAACCAGCGGGCTACGGCGTCCGATACAAATCATTGCCGCATCGGGTGGGTTGTCGGACTGCAATGCGTCCCAGGGTCCGACTTCAAGTTGGACCAGGTCGGTTGACAGCTCGCACGCGTCCAGGACTAACTCGGCAGTCGCTCGCGATCCGCTACCCGCCGGACCAACCGCCACGCGGTGTCCTTTCAAATCGCTGATTGACTGGATTTTCGTGGCCGGCTGCGCGATCACGTACAAGACTTCGAAGAATAGCGGCGCAACGACTTTCAAACGATCGCCGCTGATCGCCGTCCTTTGCATCGGAGCGATGTCGACTTCTCCGGTCAGCAGTCGGTCGCGGTTGTCCAGTGATCCGGACGTCGGCTGGGTGCTGATCTCGACGCCAAACGCGGTCTGAAGACGATCCGCGATCTCGGCAGACACTTCGTTGTACACCCCGCCGTCGATACCGCCGGCCAAGCGCACAACGCTTGGCATCGCTTGTCGCTGATATTGCCAGACTGTGAGGACTCCGGCGATCAAGATCGGCGTGACAAGAGCCAGCAACAACATGGCGGCTTGAAAGCGACGATGAGTGACCGAGGTCTCCAGCATGCGGCGACCGGTCAAAGCGCCGACCAGAGGGACACCCTCGAGCCAGTGCCATAGTTTGATCGCTCGGCTACGTGGTCGTGACTTGATTGGCAGACCGTGTAGGTAAGCATCCAACTCATCGGCAAGCTCTGCGGCGGTCGCATAACGCTTGGCGGGATTCTTTTCCAAACACTTGGCGACGATCGTGTCCAGGTCAATGGAAACTTCCGGCCGCAGAGAGCGAACGGCTGGTGCCGGATTGTGAACCACACTGATTAGAGTTTGCATGACGGTGTCGGCGACGATTGGTGGCCGACCGGTTAGGCAAGCAAACAGAATCGCGCCGAGTGCATAGACGTCACTTTCATGGCTGGCACGATCGCTGTGTCCACCAGCTTGTTCCGGCGCCATGTAGTGCGGAGTACCAAGTGCGGCACCGCTGCCTGTCACACTACTGTCGGCGTCCAGCTGTTTGGCCAATCCGAAATCGGTAACGTGAACTTGATCCTCTTCATCGATCAGGACGTTTGCCGGTTTTAAATCACGATGCAGGACTCCTTTTTCATGCGCGTGCTGGATTGCGATTGCGACGTCCCGCACGTATCGCGCCGCTAGTTTGGGCTCCAGTTGACCGGAATTGATCTTGCGCTGCAGATCCGTACCACGAATGTATTCCATCGAAAAGAAGTGATGACCGGCGCGGCGGCCGAACTGATGGACGCCGACAATGCCACGATGACGCAACTTGGCCACCGCTTGCGCTTCGGTATAGAAACGTCGCACTTCCGCATCGTCGGCCAAGATTCCGCTGCGAATCATCTTGACCGCGACGTGTCGATCCAACTCCCTTTGCCGGGCCAGATAAACGACACCCATACCGCCCCGGCCGATCATCTCCAGCAGTAAGTAGTCGCCAAGATCGTAGGGTAATGTCGGCCCGGAATCTCCTTTGCGGCGATTTGCCATCGGCAGCGTCACAGCAGGATCAGCGTTGGCATCGTCGCCAGTTAAGCCATGACCGATGATCGTTTCGGCACCTGGGACAACCTGCGGTACAGCAGCATAAGTCTCCTCGGCCGCGGCGGCGGACGAGCGCGAGAGTGTCAGCCGATCCATCACGTCGACCGCGTCCATCAATTCCGATAGTTCTTCGGCAATTTCCGGGAATTTTGCCAGGAACTCTTCACGGCTACTCAGCTCTCCCGCGTCGCATGACTTTAAGTAGGCCGCAAACGCCTCGTCGACCGGATCGTGTGCCGGAGGGATCGGGTCGGCCATGATTGCGGCTCCAACCATAAAAGGAACAACTGCCAGTGATTGATGATTATACAGGCTCTACTGCAAGCCCCCAGAGGCGCGCGAGGTCACCGAGTATTGATCCCCGCTGGCCCGCAGCCTGCTCGCTAGATCCACGGGCAATCCTCGGTATTCATGATCGTCCTCAGCTTCTGCAGTCCTCTTTTGAGCAATCCGGCAACCGCCGTCTCGCTTTTTCCGGTCCGCTGGACGATTTCCGATAGCGGCAATCCTTCCATATACCGCAAGCGTATCGCTTCGGCCTGTGTCTCGGGCAATTGATGCAGCGCCTCTAACAAGACCATTACCGCTTCGTCTCGGATCGCGACGCCGCTTGGACTGGTTGTGCTGCCGGGCAATTGAGCAATCCAAGCCGGGCGGCCAGAATCATTGGCCGCGGCCTCCACTTCGCGCTTCAAGGATCGCTTTTGAGTGGTCACATGCTGGGTCACCGCCGTTGCCACATTGTTCTTTAACATCCCGCGCAGCCAACCGGCAAATTCAGCCGGCGTTTCGCCGCGAAACGCCGCCAAGTCGCGTTTGGCTTCCAGGAACGTGATCTGGACCAAATCAGCGGGATCGATTCTGCGGCGCAACCGCTCCGACAGATAGCGATGGCCCAACATCAACAGAAAACCGCGATATTGTTCCAGCAATCGGCCAAAGGCTTCGTTGTCGCCGTCTTTAGAGGCAAGCACCAATTGAGTCGTTGACAGGTCCCCATCCACGGTGGCAATAATCCCAGTTCCAAAGGTGTCTCTGCATCATCCGAACCACTACAATCTAGTTCATTTGTGGAAGCTTTTCCGCAGCCGACTATTTCAGGAACCGACGATGAATCAACGACCAATGGATCACGACCGTTTCGCCGCGACGGCGTTCGGTTTGCTGTTCTCCCCGCTACTGATGCTGCTGCTTGTGATCGGTTGCGGACGCGGCGATTCGACGACCACCTCAGTGGTCGATCCACCGGCACCAGCGAGCCTTGAGAACGCGTCTGGTTCCAGCCCCGAAGCGGACCGCGTTGATCCACCCGGAGGAATCGAGCTGCCTCCCGGTGAGATTCCGCCTCCGGAGCCGCCCGGCTCGCCCGAGGGCGGGCGCGGGCTGGAAATGCCCAAGGACTCCTCCGGCGCCGGCCAAGGGGGCACACCGGCCGAACCGCAAATTCTGTATGCCAGTTGGGACCAGATCCAAGCCACCGCCAGATCAAGTGGCAAATTAACCGTCGTCGACCTGTGGTCACTCTCCTGCGAGCCCTGCCTTAAAGAGTTTCCAGGGTTGGTGCAGATCAATCGCCAGATGGGTGCGTCTGTTCACTGTGTCGCGGTCAACCTGGACTTTGATGGTCGCAAATCGCGACCGCCTCAGCACTACGCCGACCGCGTGTCTGCTTTTCTGAGCAGCGTCGGGGCGGCCGATTTTGAGACTTATATCAGCAGCACCCCGAGCGACGACATCTTCGCGACAATGCAGATTGCATCGCTGCCGGCGGTGATCGTTTATGGGTCGGACGGAGCGATCGTGAAGGCTTTTGTCGACTCCGGCGACACGGCCGGGTTCACCTATGCGGAGGATGTCAGTCCCCTAGTCGCTGATTTGATCAACCATTGACGGCTCCGCCAACATTCCGGCCTGATTGTCGACGATCCATTTGTTTCGGCAAGCTGGGCGAATAAAGTGGTAGGGCTGACAGGTCCAACACCCGAGAACCCTACTTCATGCCGACTTGTTCCACTGGTCGATCGGAGTTGGATGCCACCCCCGCATCCGCTTCCCAAACTTCACGCATCTTGATCGTCCGCCATGGAACGGGTCGTGGACCGGCGGTGCGCCTGCGAAGTCTGCGGCCCGCTTATTGCCAGGACATGTTCGACGATATCAATCGTCGATGGCCAGCGTTGGCGGCGCGAATCGATTTCTGGCAGACTGGCGAGCCGCTGCCTGATTTAAATGGCGTGGCGGCGGTGCTGTTCCTGCTTCAAGATCCGCTGGCCGAGCTGTACCCCCGTTGTTTCGCTGACAGCATGCGGCTTGCCGAGCGGGCGAAGGCGGAGGGGATTCGACTGGTCAATGATCCCGAGTCGTTGTCGAACACCATCAAAACGAACCAAGCCAGAATCTGGCGCGAAAGCGGTTTGCTGACCCCTGCCTGTCAAGGTTTCAACAGCATCGACGAACTGTACAGCATCGCGGAAGCAATCGACGCGCCGGTGATTCTGAAATCCGATTTTCAGCACTCACAAACCAAAACGCTGATCGTCGAAGATATCCATTCACTCAAGCAGATTCCAGAGTCGAACATCGCGATGCCGGGATCGCTATCGCCCCTCGTTGATACGCGCAGCGGCTATCGGGCGCTCGACCCCGATTCACCGTACGCGACGCATTATCACAAAAAACGGGCGATGGTGTTTGGTACGCATGTCCGGCACAACCACGTATTTTTTTCAACCTCACCGGTGGTTGGTTGTGTGTCCTCTAGTTTCGGACACTATCGCAGCTTGAATCCGATCCGTCATTTGATCGACGGCAGACGATGTCGCGACCATATTCGCTACGACCTCGACTATCACAACTCTGCCTGTCAAGACGCCGATCTGTTAAGCACCGCTGCCCGGGCATTGGGAGTCGAGTTCTGCGCGATCGACTATTCCGAGCATGCCGATGGACGGATCGAACTGTGGGAAGCAAATCCACACTTTTCGCTTCACATGTGGCCGATTGAAGTTCTCGCTCGACAACGAAAATTAGCGGATCGGACTCCCCGAATTCACGAAACGGCGGCAGCATTTTTTCGAGATCTACTAGGAATCGCCTCGTGATCCGAATCACCGCCGGTTCCTACATCGATCAACGCCTGGCACTTGCGCTGGTTGAAAGCGATCGCCGCTACTTTGAAATGGGAGCCCGTACCAGCCAGCTTCCCTTGGGCCTGCTCTGCTGGATGCCGGGGCTGAACGATTTGGCGGCCAGTTGCGTGGTTCACCGTATTGTCTCGGAATTCGGCGCTGATTCGTTCGAACGTTGGCTTGCTCAGATCGAAACCGAGCTGCGGGCTCGTTGCATCCCCCGGATTCGCCTCTATTTGGACGACTCTTCGCCCGAGATTGAAGACGTGTTTTACCGCTACGGGCTCGAAACTCGTTCCGAGCTGGGATTTCTTGCTCCGCAAGGCTATCCCGAGCCTCCCGGCAACATCCAACTTCGTCAGGTGCAAACCAGCGCTGATTGGAAACGAAAACAGGATTTGCACAGTCAAGCCATCGAAGGACCGGACGGGTACACCAATCAAGCCGCCTTGTGGGTCGAAATGGAACGTCGCAAGTGCGCCACCGGTAACATGAAATGCTATCTGGTCTATCGAGACAAACAGGTCGTCGGCGCTGTTGGAACGATCGCGGAGGGTGGATTGTTGAGGCTCAAGAACATCGTTGTTGACCCACGTTTGCGCCGCCAGGGAATCGCGCTGGCCGTGGTTCAGCACCTGTGGCGGATGGCAGAAGCCGATTACGGATGTCGACTTGGGGTCTTTGGTGTTGCCGGTGGCAAGGGCAGCAAGTTGTATCGACGGGCCGGACTGTATTCGGTGACCGTGCAGTATGAGTGGTCTAAAATTTTGGTGGAGCGATGAATTTAAACGAAACTGCGTCTGAACAACAGACATTTCCCTGGGTTTCACAGTATCGAGCACGCGGCTTTGTAAAGCTGAGCGGCGTGTTCAGCGCCGCGGAAATGGATGACGTGCGCCAAGAATTCGATCGGTTGTTTGCCGATCCGCAGATTTGCGCGCCGACAGTTTGCGATCGGCGTCGCGACGTTCGCTGAAAACGGGCACAGTCTTGGACCGGCTCGATCCCGTGATCGATATCTCGCCACCGCTGAAGGAGCTGACTGCAGATCCGAGGATCATTGCCGCCGTCAGCGCCGCGATCGGCGAGCCGGCATTGTTGTTCAAAGACAAAGCGATCATGAAACCGCCGGGCGCCTATGGCTACAGCGTGCATCAAGACTTTACAAATTGGCAAGAGTTGCCCGTGCCGCCCGAGCTGCTGATCAGCGCTCTGGTCGCTATCGACTCAGGGGTTGCCGAAAACGGAGGCCTGGAACTGTATCCAGGTTTGCACCACCAGCACCTGGGTCCAATGGAAAAACCGAGCGACATTTTCAATCCCAATGCCGGACTGGTGCCGGAAGAGCTGCTTGCCGGCGTACAACCGGAATTGGTGGAAGTGGAACCGGGCGATCTGGTTTTGTTTTCCTCTCTGGCACCCCATTTCAGCGGCCCAAATCGTAGTGAACAAAAACGCCGCACCCTGTTCCTGTCCTACAATGCGGCACGGTACGGAGATGTCTATGATTTGTACTACGAAAATTTTTACGGGTATCTGAAAAAAGACCGCAATCAGATGTAGTCGACCCCAATCATGGATCGCCTGACCGCAACAAGTCTTCGATCTGCCGGGTGACTTCGGTCACATCATGGTGCGTTTGAACCAACCGTAGTGCCGCGGACGCACGCTCTTTGGCCGCCTCACGGTCCCTGTTGAATGTCAGCAGCGCTGCGGCCAGCGACAGTGGATCATTCGGATTTGACCACAGTATCGTCGGCTCGTCTCGCTGCAGTTCCACCGTTCCGCCGGCGGACGTGGCGATCACCGGCGTCTCGATCGCCATCGCTTCCAGGACAACGTTCGGCAAGCCTTCAAATCGAGAGGGCAGGACCAGTACGTCGGCGGCCGCAATGTGTGGCGCAGGATTGCAAAGATGGCCTAGGAATTCGATTGCGTGTCGATCGCAAACTTGGCAGGCTCGGTGCTCTAGATCAACGCGCAGCGGGCCGTCGCCGATCATCCACAATCGAATCGCCGGGGAATCGCCAGGCCAGGTTCGCTCGCACTCGGCGACTGCGTCGATCAGGTCGCGATGTCCTTTCTCCGCGGTCATGCGACCCACGCAGACGATCGTCAAGCGGTCGTCACGAGAGACCTGTTGGCTGTGAGCCAAAGTTCGAATCGTGTCGAGATCGACACCATTGTGGAGCACCCGCATGTTGTCGCCGGCCAGTCCGTAGTATCGCTTGGCGGATTCCGCCACAGCGCTGCTGACGGCCACGACGGTCCGGGACTGTCGGTAAGCGATCGATAGTCTGCGCCGCTTTTGCGCGATGAATCGCGATTCGACTAGCGGAACCGCCAGCTGCGGGGGACTGACGATGGTCGACACACGAGGAACCGAAACTTGCTCGCAAGCCCGCCCCGCGATCAGCGTCATGTGGAACGTGCGATCGTAAACCACATCAATGGACTGCCGCACCAGGAGTTCCCTCAGCCACATGGTTTGCTCACGTAGCGCCCGGCCTGGAAAATAGAAGCCAGGCTTACGATTTTCCTCCCCATAGCCGTGGATGACGACATCGTCGGGCACAAGCGGCAACAAAGATCCCCCGCGCTCGGTCAGATACAGGTGTGGCTCGAACTGCGAACGATTGAGATGTCGCAGCAACAGCAGCGTCTGTTGCTCGCTGCCGCCGCCGCGCATCGACGAGATCATGAACAAAACGCGCTGTCGCATCAGGGAAGTTCGACCTCGATCCATACCATCCGATGGTCGCTTGCTGAGACCAGTTCTGATCCATCACTATCATTAAGCGGCCAATAGACACCACAGTTGGTTACCTTCAAGTTGCGACTGGGCAACAGATAGTCGACGCGCATATTGCCGTGACCAAATCGCGCCGTATCCAGGCGGGGTTCCCCTTGGCCGTCGAATTTCCGTGCTAGACTACCTTCACTCTTGGGCTCTGGGTCTTGTAATCGCGGGTGATTCAACAGCGACTCGATCGCTTGCCGCCGACCATCCCCGTCGGCTGGATCGGCGTTCAAATCCCCCATGATCACCACCGTGGCAGCATCGGCAATCCCGCCTCGTTGCTGATTGTCGTCAATCAAGTACGACGACTTGCTTCCCGCGAGGTATTCGATCCAGAATTGAATCTCATCATGGTTGCGGCAGCCGTTACGGTCTTCCGGGCCGTCAAACACGGGTGGCGTCGGATGGCTGGCCAGCAAATGGATCGTTTGCTTGTCGATCACGACCGGTACATCAATGTGGTTCTTGCTCGATAACCTCAACGACTGCCAGGTGTCGTCATCGTAGTACGACACGCCGGTCCCCGGATCGGTTGGTCTCAATGCATTTGGCAGCTCGCTCCAACGAAATTCCTGGAAGGTGCGAATCGCTGTTCGATCGATGGGAAACCGACTGTAGACGGCCATCGAATATTGCCCGGGATAGACACCATAGCCCCAAGCGTCGTTGGGCTCACCCAGTTTGCCGTTGTGGTTTAGATCGAGCTTGCTGTCGATTCCCGTGTTGCTTTGGGCGACGTAGATGTAGGGATAATCGATTGCTGTCCTACCAGCCTGTGAATTGGCGAAGAACTTCTCGGCCAACAGTTTGGCGGTACCATGGTCAGCCTCATAGTCAATTTCATTGATCAACAACACGTCAGGACGCACTGTTTGGACGATTGCGGCGATCTTCTCGGCCTGAGAATCTTTTCCGTCGCTAAGCCGATCACGAATTTGTCCGGCGACCTTACCATACAACGAGGCGTTGTAGGTCGCGATCTTCAACGTTTGCTGTGCGGCAACCGATTGTGACCCAACGGCGGTCGCGATCATCAGTCCCAGCAGCGCAACGCCGTGCTGTTGCGAGAACAAATTCATTGGTACACCTAAGGTTAGAAACAGAAAAGTCGTTACGCCGGATGAACTTGCTTTCGCCCGCCGTTTGCCGGCCGAGCGGGGGTCGGCAAGAGGTCCGTTCACACTGCAGTTCCAAGCAACCACTGTATCACGCAATGCAAAATCCAGAATCAGTGGTCTCGACGTGGCCCGATCACTTTTATGGCGCGAGACCAAGTTTTAGTTCGTCGACTCGATTTCGCCTATGGGCGCCGTATCATCAACGCGTCTGTGTGAATCTGGTCGATCAAGATCGATTGGTGCCGATGATCAAGACAGAGGATGGCTGCCATACCGCGGACATCGAAGGCGTTGGCGTCGGCACTCGCTATCTTTTTCGGCTTCCAAATGGACTCGATCGACCCGATCCGGCGTCCCGTTTCCAAGCTGACGGTGTGCATGGGCCAAGCCAGGTCACGTGCCGCGATTTCGCGTGGACCGACGAACTCTGGCGTGGAGTTGATCATCAAAACTTGATCGTTTACGAACTGCATGTCGGTACGTTCACCGACGACGGCACCTACCGCGCAGCCATCGGACGACTGGACGAACTGGTTGCCCTGGGCATCACCGCGATCGAATTGATGCCGGTTGCCGAAACCGCGGGGCGCTGGAATTGGGGCTACGACGGAGTTCATTTGTTCGCGCCAGCCAGTAACTATGGCACTCCGGACGAACTGAAACGACTGGTCAACGCGGCGCACGCCAAGGGTTTAGCGGTGATCTTGGATGTCGTTTACAACCATCTTGGACCGGAAGGTAACTACTTGGGCGAATTCGGTCCCTACCTCTCACCAAGACATTCGACGCCCTGGGGCGCAGCGCCGAATTTCGATGATCCAGAGCACGGTCGCCAGGCGCGCCGTTTTTTCATCGCCAATGCGATCTATTGGTTCGACGAGTTCCATTTCGATGCTCTACGCGTCGACGCGATTCACTGCATGCGGGATGACAGCGATCCTCATATCGTCGCCGAAATCAGCCAGGCGGTGCAGGCTTGGTCGGCTGCGACGGGTCGACCGGCAATGTTGATTGCCGAGTCAAATGTCTACGATCCAGAAATGCTTGCACCTCGCTGCCAAGGCGGCAGCGGGTTCGACGCACAATGGTGTGATGATTTCTTGCATTCGCTGTTTGCCGTCTTGCGCCCAGCTGAACAACTTTGTCACCGCAGTTACGCACCCGGAACGGACCTGGATCAAACCTTGCGCTATGGATATGTCTATGCAGGATCGCTGCGCCAACAGCCGGGACGCCGGAATCCGGAGAACCGCATCAGCACGGATCGCTTGATCTATTCGATTCAGAATCACGACTTCATCGGCAACCATCCACTGGGCTGGCGACTGCATCGATTAACGTCACCGCAGGCTCAAGCCGCCGCCGCAGCCCTGCTACTATTGCTGCCCGCGATTCCGATGTTGTTCATGGGCGAGGAGTTTGCTTGTGAGCACCCGTTCCGATTCTTCGTCGATTTTGCCGATCAGCATCTGCGGCAAGCTGTGATCGCAGGTCGCCGCCGCGAGTATCCACAACACGATTGGACCAGCGGGCTGCTACCAACCGACCAGCGGACATTTCTCGAATCCAAGATCGGTAAACGTGAAAATGGAGATCTGCAGATGTGGGATTGGTATCAGGCACTGATCCGCTTGCGAAAGGATTGGCAGGCCAGCGGCCTGCTGTGCGACCAAAATCTGACGGTCGAAACGGATCTCGATCGAGGCGTTTATTGTTTGCGATACAGTTCCGCTGACAAAGTCGCAACGGTGAACGTCCGCTTGCATCACTCGTCGATTGCACAGGATCAGCACCAGCTCAGCGCGCCTGGGTCCATCATTTTGGATTCCCGTCCCTCGGAGTCCCGTCCCTCAGAGTCCCATCCCTCAGAGTCCCATCCCTCAGAGTCCCATCCCTCAGAGTCCCATCCCTCGGAGTCCCATCCCTCGGAGTCCCGGGGAAAAACTCTAGTGCCCAACCACGCCGTGATTACGTCCACAGACTTGACACCCATCACGCCTTGAGAGTCGCAAAGTTTGAAAACTCATTTCGCGCAGATCCATTCGCACCATGCGGCCACCGAGCGGACTGCCCATTCCGGTGATCAGCTTGACCGCCTCGACGGCTCCCAGGCAAGCGACCGTTCCTGAAACCGCACCCAACACCGGGAACTCTCGCTTCCAATGAGGTGGTTCCTCCGGGAACACGCATTGCAGACAAGCGGTTGTTCCCGGGATCACGGTCATGATCTGCGCTTCCATTTCGTACATCGCGCACTCGACCAAAGGTTTGTTTTGCAGCACCGCTTGACGATTCATGGCAAACCGTTCGGCAAACAGGGGAGCACAATCCACGATCACGTCTGCCTGCGATATCAGGTCAGCCGCGTTGTCTTCGTTCACATTTTCGCCGACCGCGACGATGTTCAATCGCGGATTCAATTCCAGCAATCGTCGCTGGATCGATTCGATTCGAGGTCGCCCGACCCAATCATCCGTCATCAGCAGTTGACGATTGAGGTCGCTGGGCTTGACGTTACCGGCATGCGCCAGGACTAATTTGCCGACTCCGGCTGCCGCCAATTCGTATGCCACGACGCTGCCGACGCCGCCGACCCGTGAGACAAATACCGAGGCGTTCTTTAGTTTTTGTTGCCCTCCCCGGCCAATCTCGGGTATCCACATCTGCCATTGGTAGATTTGCCGTTCTTGGTCGCTTAGTTCGATGTCGTGTCTCATCACTCACTTCGTTTTTCGCCACAGTCCAATATCATTGGGTCCGTAAAAGACTAACAGCAATGCGCCGCTGGCAGCATAGCGATCGAAAACGAACTCGTGAAAGTCATCCTCGCCAGGCCAGGGATAGGTGTACACGATCGCAAAGTCATCCAGTTCCATGCCCAGCGCGGTGTAACCACAGGGCACATCGTGCCCCAGACTTGGCAGGGTTGGATCATCGGCTAGCGATTCGGAACCGGACGGTAAAAAGTTGCCCGCAATCAGCTCGGCTTGTGAACCCCAATCTTGGAGCGTTTTACGCCCCGCGGCCAACAATTCGTGCTCAGCTTCGATCCCGATGGCATCCAGCCCGAGCGAGTCGGCCATCGCGGTGACCGCGGCAAACCCGCATCCCCATTCCAAAAACCGGCGGCCGATGATCAGTTGGTTTTGGATCGTCCACGACAGTGCCTGGAACACATGGTAGTAGTCAGCGGCCACAAAAAGCTCGATCTGCGGTCGGTCCCAGCGATCTTGAAAAGCTTCAATCCGCTGAATCGTTTTCTTGATCAGCGCGCAACGTCGGGCGCGATTGTTGTTTCGGCGATCGACGATGGCATTTCAATTCGCACCAACACGATGGATCAGGCAATCCCTTCGTCGGGGATCGCATCCAATTTGCGATCGACCGCGAATTCCCAGCCCAGCGACTGAATGTCGTGCCAGCTAGCCCAACGACTCTGCCGGCCCCACAGCGGCTCGCCGCAGATCGGACAGCGCGCGTCTTCGATGTCAGGATACTGATGGGCGGTATCCAGATCCGGAGCCAGCCACGTTGCCTCGCATTCATCGCAAATCACCAATCCATGAGACTGATTGTCGGCAAGTCTTGGGCTGGCGGCATCGGCAGCTTCCGAATCGATTCCGCAAATTCGGATGCCACATAAACCGCCGCCGCAGATCGGACAAAAACCGATGGAATGTTTAGGACCCACGTGAGCTAGACTCCGACAGAAATTAGATGCTGATTCTACAAAGGGTATGCAGTGATGAAGCGGTTGCCTTCCAGCACCAGGCGCACGCGTCGGGCCATTGGTTTGCGTTTGCGATTTCCATCGCGGCCACCAACGAATCCTACTCGTCCACCCATGTCGACCGTGTAGATCGTTCTGCCCTGGTCTTCTTGTCTGGTGGTGCGTTGGCCCTGCTTGGCTCTTTGATAAGCGCGATCGATCGTTTCCAAGGCGCCTTTCATCTCTCCGTCAAACACGCCGTGGCTGCCCGCGCGCTGGGGGTCGTCTTGGGTGTGACGGCGCAGATGCTGCAAGCGGTGCCCTTCGGCGCTACCGGGTGTATACAGCAATCCAGCCGGCGAGACGTAACGGCGCGGCGAAACTTCACGCAGCAAACCATACAGCAGATCGTCGTCGGACTCCGTCGTGGGTAACGTCTCAGCTGGTTGCCGGATGGTTGTATTTTTATCACCAACCGCTGAAGATCGCACTTGATCGCTTAATGGTCCGATCGTTTGCTTATCGGCCCCGGGCAGGTCGTCAGCCTGGGCCCGCAAGGCGGGCAGGTTCCAGCCAAATCGCCGATTGAGCTGCGGAGCGGCGATCGAATAAACGGCAACCAACGTGATCGCGGCGATTGCACCCAGTTTGGAACCAGCACCAGGGGGGCGTCGTGTCGGCAGCGTGTTCATGGAATATCCCTGCTAGACAAACCTGGCCCTTACAACCCGTTTTTCGCTCTGCCGGTGGACATTTTCTGACTCAAAAATCGGCAGACTTTCGGTTTCGAATTTCGTCGCCTCAATTACGCTAGAGACCGGGCCTAGATTATGCCCTAGGTTGCCACAACATACCACGAGAACCAGATCATGCGAAAATCGACCAGAATCGCCGCAACCAGTAAATTTACGGTGTTTGCCACATTTGCGATGGCCCTGACTCTGTGTGACCTCCAACTCGCCTGCGCTGCAAACGGATGGTCGCCAGTCATCATCGCGCGCGGATCCTACCGAGAACAGTTGCAATCGACGCCGATCGAAGCGCGCCCGAACCGGCCGCTTCATGTGTACGGCAATGTGGTGCGACAAGCGAACAGTCTGGCGACTTCGAGACCTCTGGTTGGAATCATCAACGCGCCCTTTGGAGTGCTAATCGGCCGACCATTGCTACCAACGCGTTTGTCTCGATAGCTGAGGTTATCATCGTTGCAATGGACTGATCCGGATGGTTAGGCGGGATCGTATTGGCTGCGCCGTATCCTGTTGGTGATATCAGGAAAGGATTACCATATCCCGCTCGGCTAAAACCAATCGCGGCTCACTGGGGACGGCTTGAATGAACGACGAAGATTCGCTGAGAGCGAAATACCTTCGCCGTTTGTGCTTTGGAATCGGACTGTTAGTGTTGCTGGCGATTCCGGCGATCGCTCATTCACACGCCGCGATTGAGACGCTGTACAACCATCCGTCCGATTGGGTTCCGGATTCGATCGTCGAAAAAGCTGAATTCAACGAATTCGTCGAACACTTTGCGGTCACCAATTTGATGATGATCGCCTGGCAGCAAGCGGACCTGGGTTCGCCCAGCCTGCAGCGGGCGACTGAGTTGTTGCGTCCGCTAAGCGAAGCGGATTTCGACCCGGCGTCTGATGCAGCAATGATCGCCGGGCTACCGGCGTGGGCAGCCAGTGACCTGAACGAGATTCGTTCGGTTTGTGATACACCCACCCCACTGCGGTTCGTTCGCAGTGGCGATGAAACCTTGTCGCGTTTGACATCGCCGCCGGTCAATCTGGCTCGCAACAGCGCGATCGCCCGGCTGCAGGGCACATTGATCGGTGATGATGCGAAACAAAGCTGCATCGTGCTGTCCTTGACGGAACAGAGCTCCCAACAGCGGCGGATGCTGGTTCCGAAAATACGCCAGATGGTCGCCAGAATCGTTGCTTGTCCTGTCTCCGAAATCGCGATTGTCGGCAACCCTTTCGAGGGTGCGATGGTGGATCTGGAAAGCATTCGATCGATTCGGTTTTATACGCCCCCATCGGCGATCGTGGCGGCCTTGCTTTGTTTGATCTGCTTGCGATCGATTCCGTTGACCGCCGCGATCGTTGCGGTGGCATTGATCGGAGAAGGTTTGGTGCTGGCGGGAGTCTATTACAGCGGCGTGCCGATGAACGCGGTGTTGATCGTGCTGCCGCCGCTGGTTTTTGTACTGACGATTTCAGCCGGCATCCATCTGAGCAATTATTATCTTGACGCCGCCTACGAGTTTCCCAACATCTCGCTTCCCCAGGCGGCTCGGCAGGCGATGCAAGCCGGCGTCACCCCCTGTTGCTTGGCAACCGGGACCACCGTGGTCGGACTCAGCTCGCTGATGTTGGTGCGTTTAGAACCGGTGCGCGTGTTCGGCGCAATCGCCTCGGCCGGAGTGACTCTGACGCTGGCATTGTTGCTGCTGGTCTTGCCGGGCGCCATGGTCTTGACGCGACCAAAGCGAGGCGCCTTGCGGTCAACTACCGGGCCGCGCGCTGGCCTGCGCGACTATGCCGCGGCGTGGATGCAGCGGCGACTCGTTCGACCATGGCCAATCATTCTTACCTTTCTGCTGATCGCCGTTGGCATGTCGTTCGGACTGACGCGGCTGGAGAGCAGCGTGAACATTCCACGCATGTTCTTGCCGAACAGTGATCTGCGCCAGCAGTACAGTTGGTTCGAGCAACATGTTGGCCCGACGTCGACCGGAGATTTGTTGCTGAAATTCCCGCTGCTTGACCAAGACGACGATCCGCTCGATCGATTGGCTGTCGTGGCACGGGTTCACAGTCACGTTTTAGAGCAGGATGTTGTCGGTGGTGCGATGTCGGCGATGACTTTCATTCCGCCTGTGCCCAAGACACGAAGTCTCGGAGGCGCGGCACAACGCAGTGTGGTTCGAAAATTGATCCGCGATCCCGAATCATCGCTGGGGCAGCTCGGATTCATCGCCCGCAGCGACGACCAACAGATTTGGCGAATCAACGTTCGCATGCCACAACACGAGCGCGCCGACTTCGGCGCTGACATCACAGCCATCCGCAATGCGGTCAGCGAACGTTTGCAGCAGCTGGATGCCGAAGTTGAATTTACCCTGACGGGCAGTGTCGTGATCGTACAACGGTCCCAGGAGATATTGCTGAGCGATTTGTTTCGCAGTTTCATGACTGCCTTTGCAGCAATCGCGGCAGTGATGATTTTGATGCTACGCAGCCTGATCGGTGGCTTGCTGGCGATGGCACCCAACTTATTCCCAACCGTCACGTTATTCGGGCTGATGGGGCTGATCGCGACCCCTCTGGACATTGGCTCGGTGATGTCGGCCAGCGTTGCACTGGGGATCGCTGTCGATGATACGGTGCATTTACTCAGTCGTTTCGGCTCCAGACGCGCTCGCGGGTTGGGCCAGATTCGCGCGGCGATGGGCGCGCTGCGACAATGCGGATGGGCCATGTTCCAAACAACTCTGGTTTGCGGGGTGGCCTTGTTGATCTACTGGTTCAGCCCCTTCGTACCAACCAGCCGATTTTCGTTGTTCATGTTCGGATTGCTGTCCAGCGCTTTACTCGGGGTTCTGCTGCTGTTGCCCGCATTGATGTCTAGCTCACTTGGCCGCTGGTTGGCCCATGCGGTCGGCTCGGACGCAGCGGCATCGGTCTATGCCGATCAGCCGGAGGCGGAACCGCCACAGGATATTCGACGCCTGCCGACCAGATACCAAACGACGAACAGCTTGTAACAGTATTTCCAACAAGACAATGGACGCTCCGCGGTGATCGGTCGATCGAACGAAAACGCTGCTGCAGCGATCGGCAACAGGTCGATAGAGATTCAGCCGGTGGAACTGCCTGCCAGGTTCATCACCACTGTAATCAGCGCGACCGGAATATTTGACGCCAGCGATAGGGACTCGTCGCTTGCACTGGCCCAAGGAACCAGAGACGGCGGGCAGATCGCAAATTTATCGCAACCCGTGGGAACCGAACCTGGGATGAAAACACGAAAATCTTCAGCCTGGGTGGTTACGGTCGTGCTGCTTTCGGTCGCCGGATGTGGCGTTAATCCGGAAACGATCGAATCGCTGCGGTCGGCCGTCAACACGGTCGCATCGTCTCCCTCCTCCGCCGTTGCCGGCGAATCAACGCGTCCGCAAGCATCCGCTGCCAAAGCCGTTGCTTTCGTACCGGCGTACCCCGATCGAACGGATCCTTTTGTGTTTCCGGGAGCCGAGCAATCCGGTGCTCGTGAATCCCCTTCACTGACCACAATCGCGGAAGTCGAAGTTCTGGGATTTGCGAAAGTCGGCCAGCAACATGTCCTGCTGCGATCGGGAGACAACTCGCGCTCGCTGCGAGTGGGAGACTCGATCGATGGCATTCGCGTCGTGGCAATCAATCCACCGTCGGTTCAACTGCAGATGGGCACACTGCTGTGGACCGCGACCATGTTCGACAAAAAAAATGCCGAGTGAGGGAACTTCATCGTTGCTCGCCTGACAAAGGTAGCCGCCATTTCTGTGGCGCCTGCTCGATTTCTTCGGCGACGTGATACCACAAACGCTGTAGCTCAGTCGCCAACTGCGGTGATCGATCGACCAAATTTCGCAGCTCGCTGCGATCGGTTGCCAAATCATACAGTTCCCAGGTCCCATCCTTAGCCGCCACCAATTTGTGATCACCGCTGCGGATGGCCCGATTGGTCGCGAACTGAAAGTACAGCCAGTCGTGCGGTCGGCGGCGCTGGCCAGCGAAAATCGGTAACAAAGACTTTCCTTGCAGTGGCTCGATTTTGCGTCCTTCGAACTCGCTCGGGTATTCCGCACCGGCTAGCTCCACACAGCTCGCCATCACGTCAATCAGGTGCGCCGGTTGATCGGTCACACTGCCCGGCTCGGTTTTCAATCCCGGCCAGGAAACGATCATCGGCGAAGAGATGCCCCCTTCGTGCTGATTCTGTTTGTAAAGCCTAAAAGGTGTGTTGCCAACGTGCGCCCAGCCCTTGTCGTAAGTCCAATACGATTTCGGATCCCACGGTCGGTACTGACGACCGCGGGTACGTTCGAAAGGACAGGCTCCGTTATCGCTGCAAAATAAAATCATCGTGTTGTCGATCTGATCGTTGTCTCTCAGATACTTCACGACGCGTCCGATGTTCTGGTCCAGGCAATCCACCATTCCGGCAAAAGCCGCCATCCGCTCGGATTCCCATTGCTTGTCTTCATCGCTCAGCGAGCCCCAAGGGGGCACGTCGTCAGGACGCGGCGACAACTTGACGTCGGCCGGCAGAATCCCGATCGCCCGTTGCCGCTCAAACCGCTGGCGACGAATCATATCCCAGCCCGCGACGTACCGATCCTTGTACTTGAGGAAATCCGCTTGCTTGACCTGCAACGGATAATGCGGGGCGTTGTAGGCAAGGTACAGAAAAAATGGCGGGTCGGTTGATTCGGCTGCCCGCAAAAACTGGAGCGCGTAGTCCGTCATCGCGTCAGTCGTGTAAAAGCCGGTCTGAGGGACCTGGTATGGCTGGCCATCAAGCCGGAATGATGAATCACCGAGAAAAAAATTAGTCGAGCCGGAGAGGTGCCCGAAATAGTGATCGAAACCACGATCGGTCGGCTCACCATCCAAATGCCATTTACCCGACATCGCGGTGCGGTAACCGACGCCGGCCAATAGCTCCGCGATGGTCACCGCCTTGCCAAGACCGTTGTTGCCGGCCTGGAACATGTACAGTCCAGAGAGCAAACAGATTCGCGAAGAATGACATTTTGCCGTGTTGTAGAACTGGTTGAAACGCAATCCCCCGTTTGCCAAAGCATCCAGGTTGGGGGTCTCGATCTCCGAGCCATAACAACCAAGATCGGCGAACCCCAGATCATCGGCCATGATCAGCACGATGTTGGGACGATTGATTGATTCGGCGCTAAGCCTCTGCGGAGCATAAAGTTGGGCCAGCAGTCCCAACAATACGAAGACAATCTGAGTCGATATCCGGGGCGATAACCGCCAGCGCAGTGATCGGCTGCGAGCCGCCGTTGACGTCAAGGACCATGTCGCCATGGCAAGGAAGTGCATGATCTTGAAATCTCTCCGATTGACGATCCACAGGCGGTCCGGAAATGAACTCGTGTCCCCAACAAATTGTCCGATTTCTCGTTCCAAAAATCAATTCCCGCCTGCAATCGCACTCGGCAGGGCGAGGCTCCCGCCGCGCCGCAGCGGGTCGGATAAAGAAGCCTAAATGGTTGCACAATTGGCTTGCTTCTGCTGGCGATTGGTGGCCGCTGGCGATGCGGTCGTCAACAGAAAAATTCTTCTTTTTCGTACTGCCTTGACCAGACGTGTCAAAACGAGCCTCAAGATGAGTGCCTTAACCATTTCCTTTCTATTTGGAGAAATCATCATGACGAAGCCCGTCGACACCCTCTCAGTTCCCTCCGGCAAAGGGGCCTTCATCAACGCATCGCTGTGGGAAAACGAGGTCGAACAGGAGAACCAGAAGTTCACCACGTACTCGGTATCCATTGAAAAACGGTATCACGACGGCGAGACTTGGAAAACGGCCAAGAGTTTCAAGGCAACCGAATTGCTGCAAGTCGCTTACCTTGCCACCGAAGCCTACAAGCGAGCCCTGAAGGAGCGACAAGAGCACGACCGCAAAAACGTTGCCTGAGACGCGGCCTGGCGGAGTTCGCCGCAGTTACCCGAACCAGCCGCAGCGTTGAAATCGGAACGGGAATCAGTTCCTCCACGACCACAAAGATCATCGCGCCGGTCGCGTTGATCGCCCAAGTGAACAGGCCAGCCAGGGCTGCCAGGGCGATCGGATGCAGTTCCAGGAATGTACTCGTCAACATCGACGTCGAAAGCAGACCCTACAGTTCACAACGCGTCGCGAATCCGCTTCAAGCCGTCACGAATTTCATAACCGACAAACTTCAACGATTCCCAGACATCGTCTGCCGATGATTCAGCGGCATCTCGCAGCGGTTGGTACTGATGATCGAGTGCGTCCAGTTTATCACCAAGCTCGCTCAATTCATCGCGAACTTCCATCGTCGCAAGGTGCATTTGAAGCTTCAACTCGTCGCGTTCATGCTTGAGGCCGCGAATCAGTTCCGCGACAATTTTGTCCTGTCCGCTCATTTCATCCATTCCCTTTTGAGTCGGTCAACTCGTTAGAAAGAACTTGTCCAAAAAAAGTCCATCGCTCGCGCAAAGTGAACTCTAAACCGACCGATCCAACTACGCAAAAGACATGCCAGAGCAAACGATCGCCTGGCCAAGTTCCGAGCATCCATCAAGGCATTGATCTGATGGACGGTTTCCCGGGCAGTGGCGTCACTTTACCACAATCCGGCCTTTCCGAACCACGCCACGGGAGATCAAACCGGGAAGGGTGACGGTATGTTGCGTTTTCGAGCATTATAATGAAGTTCCAGAGTGTATCTAACCGACTGGGAGCATTGACGATGAAAGAACTACTACTGATGTTCGCATTACTCGCAGGCTGGTTCATTTTGAACGCCTGGGTTTTTCCTAAGTTCGGAATCAAGACGTGACTGGGCGGTTCTTGTGCGGTGGACCCGCACTCCGACCATGAATCGTCTGATACCAGCACAGCTGTCACGGCCGATCACGACGCTCAGGCAGATCAAAAATCGCGCTAGCTCCCTACGCACAATCGATTTCCAATCTTGCGCAGCTTTCCGCCGGCGGTGATTGATCCACGTGGAAACAGACCGCGCACAATGAACTTGCAGTCGCTGCCGCCATGATTAGAACCGCAGTGCGGCAGCCATTCTCTTCGCAACCGGCATCTTGTCAGCACTGACGACGTGGACCAAGCCGCCGGTTTTCAGTGTTTGCACGGCCGCCAATTCGATCAGGTCGTGACTGGCATCTCCAGGGTCGCCGGTCGGGGCATGCTGCAGTTCCTTTAAAATACCACGGTCGGCCATGAAAATTCCCTGTAGCGTTGCCTCTCGGTCAACGAACAAGGTGTCAATGCGGCCCTCCGATGCCGCGATCAAAATCTGTTCAGGATCGGTCGCCTGCGGTATGTCGTGCTCGCGAATTCTCGTTGCTTGCTGTTCACGTCGCCGATCCAATTCAAGGCCAGTGATTTCGGACACTTTGGTCCAAATTTGTTCGGCCGACAAATGATCAACATTTCCAGAGATGGAATCTGGCAAGATCGCACCGTAACTGCTAATTGAACGATAAGTCGCAATCAACGGCTCATCACCGGCAAGGATCAGCGGAGCACCCGAATGCTTCCGCAAATAGCTGCAGACGCAATCGTCGACATGCTTCAGGTAGTTTTCCAAGTCCGCCTGTTCGCTGTCGGGGATCCCGCCTTGGCCATGAAAGACAGCACCTTCTTTTCCGCCGCTGCGGACATCGGCGGAGTGAACTTGCGCCGCCGGCTGCGCGGTATATGTCTGCTGTCGCTGTTGAAAACCTTCCGCCAATCCGGGCAAGTTTAAACTATCCAAACCATCGACTTGCCCCGCCAGTAAGGCAGCTCGCTTCTTGCTCAGCGTCAGCACGAAATAAGACTCCAGTCGCTCCAAGCTGGGTAGCAACGGACGAACATGAAAGGTCCGTGCGATGATCAACTGTTGTTCGACTGGCGTATCAATGCGAAACAACTCCAGCGAGTCATCAGCGACGAAAATGGCGACTCCATGCTTGCGAATCGACCGTAACTCGCGATCATCCGCCAAATTTCGCAGCGGCTCAAGGAAACCATCGGCTTCTGAATCCGACATCCAATATTGCACCAGAATCTGATGTGCCTGGCGAGCCAGATTGCCGACCCGAATTCGATCTTGTTCCGCACCGTCGATCGCCGTTGGTGCCGCTAAGAACAAACTCAAGTGAGGCCCACCTTCACTCGCTATCAGCCGGTCCAGATCGCTTCGCGTGAATGTGTTGAACATGTTCGAATTCCCGTTTGTTACGCGTTTGCCGCAAATCAGACAATCTCTTTTTCAATCATCGCTGTGGTGTGCTCAATGAACGTTCGCGGTCTGCAGGCGTCAAATACTCTCAGCCGCCAGACGGACGAAGTCGATTGAGGAAACGATGCCTACCAGTTTGCCATCTTTACTGGTAATCGGCACATGATGGATTTGATGCTGGACCATCAACTTGGCCACTTGCTGCATCGAATCCTCTTGACGGGCAGTCACCGCAGATCCTGACATTGCCGAGCCGACATCTTCGCTCCCGAGCGTTTCGCGAATCAGTTCCGTCATCCAAAAACTATCTTCGTAGACTGGAAACTGGTCTTTCCCTTGTTGGCGCGAATCACTGACCAGCCGCAACAAGTCATTGATCGAAAGAATTCCCACCAATAATCCGCTTTCATCAACCACCGGTAACGCCGACAAATGACTTTCCGACATTTTGTCGACCGCATCACCAATCAGATCGGTATCCACAATCGATATCGGGTAACGATTCATGACGCTAAAGACAGCAATTTGCTTTTCACTGTTGGTCGTGCTCATTTCTGGTCTGCCTGAATTTGGGAAACTGACGTGCCTACGGAGTGGTGCTTAATGCAAATTCTGTTCCTGAACGGAACATCCCACACCGATTCGCTCGATCAATGCGAGCACCTCTGGCGTGATGCCAAACAACTCGGCAAATCAATCTTGGATACCGGCATCAACATGATCTCGAGACGATGCTGAAGCAAACAGCGGCCCAATCCGCACAGCGGCGTGCGTCTTCGCACGGCCTGGATCCTGTTTCGGAGTCTGCGCGGTCGTCGAAAGTGTGCTAGTGGTCGGGTAACAGCAGCCGCATCGCCAACAGCAGTCCAGCTCCCAAGCTGACGGCGAAAAAATGAACGAGATTACGCTTCAGGTCTTCGGTGAGCTGCGAACAAGCCAGAGGACCAGTTCGGAGAGATTGCGGTGACGAATCGGCGAAGCACAGCAAATTCAGATGGCAGATGACCACCACCGGCAAGCCGAACCTTTGATGGACCGCGAGCGAGCCCTCTTTGGTTCGCGTCAATCCAGGTCGTTCAAGGCACCACTCGAAAATCGAACTCGCTCAAACTCTTCGTCGGACGATTGCAGCAGGGCTTGAACGGAGGGATCGATCAAGCTTTCCAGCCATTTTCCCGGCGGCACATCATGCGATCGCTGTTCGAATCGATCAAACGCGTTCAAAAAAACCTCTTCGACGATGTCGGAAACGGATATCGACCATTCGGCCTGCGCGCTGATCTCGGGATATCTCTCCATCCACCTGCCAATTCGCTCCATCAATGAGGGCTCAAAAACATCCAGCTCACGGCGAAACGAAGGATAGTCCTTAGCCTCGACGGCTCGAACCAGCAGATTCGTGTCGAAGACTGCTGTTGGCTGGACGTCCTGACGCGTGCCGGCTGCCTGCTTGGTAGCATCCGCGCCAACACGCATTTCATGTTTATAAGCACGCACCTTTTTCACCAGCTTGCGGATACAGCTCTCAAAAGCGGGATGCATCAGCGCATGGCGCTCGCCCGTGAAAAGTTTGCGACCGGAAAGAGCGAGGCTGGTTTTGACATGGTAGTCACCGCTTCTTTGGTGATGGACCACAGTAACGTGCAAGTCAGATACCGGAAAATCCTTGACCAATTCCCGCAACGTATGGAGATCTTCCTCCATTTGCTCAATTTCCGCGGCAGCTAATTCGCAACCCTTGGTATCCAGCACGATTCGCAGATTATAGCTTTGGTCAGAAAACGTCATCATGGAACTCCCTAATAGCGACTCGACATCGAAGCCTCAACGGTAGATTCGGACCCTGCACATGCCCGCCTGCAGGCATTCGCTCAAACACGGCTTTGCCACCTGCAATTGATCGCAGCGACGGTTTGTTCAGCAAAAGCACCTCTAGCTGGCAAGCAAACCGTGTACCGCTGCTGGCCAAAACTTGGGGCGATTGGAGTTTCAAAAACAGCGTTCTCGAGCCCCTGTTGGCACCATGATTGCACACCACGGTCGACAAGCATTGTTGATGATTTTCAATTCGTAGTCTGCTAACAGGGAGAAAGCTGATGTCCGTGGGACGAATCTGCACGCGAACAGTCGATGTCGCCGATCTTGACGAAACTGCTCAAGTCGCCGCCAGTCGAATGAATTCCCGTAACGTGGGAACTTTGGTGATCGTTGATGATCAGAAGAAACCGGTTGGGATCGTTACCGACCGAGACTTGGCAATGCGAGTTGTCGGCAAGGGCTTGGATCCGGACACGACAACGCTGGATGCGGTGATGAGCAGCTTGCCGGAGTGCGTGAGGGAGGACACTCCCATCGAATCGGCTCTGGCAACCATGCGCCGCGGCGCCCATCGGCGACTGCCGGTGGTCGACGAGCGGAGTCAATTGGTCGGGTTGCTTAGCCTGGATGACATTTTGGATCTACTGAGTGAAGAATTCGCGCAAATCGGCAAGCTGGTCCGCACCGAAGGCCCCAACCTGTTGGCCCTTTAGCTGATCGGCGCGTAGTTTGCTGAAGCGAACAGCGAAGACCACCTCCGCGATCAAAGGTATTCAGACGCAGGATCCTGTTGTGCAATCGGAATGGGAAATTCTGTGTGACCATCTGCGCGCCTGTGCGAAGGCGATCGCTTCCGATGCCGATCATCGAGCTCGATTTCTGCAAGCAGCTAACGAGTTTGCCAGTCAATCGCCACCGCTTCGCTATCAGGAATTGCTCGAAAGAACTGCCAGCGCGTCACGATTGGCGGTCAAGTGGCGCGGCGCTGAGCGGGAGGACATGATTGACGAAACGCTTGAGGAGAGTTTCCCTGCTAGCGACCCGCCATCGTTCAGCCACTCGCACGCTTGACGCTTTCGAAATGGCGCCGCGCCACTGGTGGCTGCGCCGTTTTCCTGGAGCCAAGACGCCGAAGACGAAAATTCCTTGACGCGGCCTACGGATGAGGATGAATCGGCGTCAGGTCCAACGACCATTGCCAGTGCGCCGCCTCGTCGGTCAGCCCCGCGGAGCGAAGTTTGTCAATCAATGTTTTGGTTGGTCCGACCTGCCAAACCAGCGGCAATCTCTCGACCGTGGCTTGCCAACTCTTTGCCTCTTCGATGACTCGGGGTGGAGTGGCGGCACGCCACCGCAACACTGCGGCAAGCATGCGGACTTCGCTTCGCTGATTCGCTGTCAGGGCATCCAGTACAGCCAAAGCCTGAGACCGATCGGGTGAGGAGAGTAACCAACTGGCGGCCACTAGCTGGACCAGGGGTGACGGATCCTGCAATCGAGCATTGGCTTGGCTGACCGCGTCCACGTTGGGCTGCTGGTTTTGCCAATCGATCGGCAACCAGGCAATCACGATCGGCGGTAGCGGCCTTCGATCAAGCTGAGAGACCAGTTCCAATGAGATCTTGCCTCGACCACAGCGCGAGGCGGCCACGGCAGCCATCATGGTGATCCATTGCTGCTGCCAAACCGGTGGACGCTGCTGCAGAATTTCCGGAAGCTTTTCCAGTGCGTCGGCATACTGACCCTCAGCAAAACATTTGATCGCCTCAACTTCTTTTTCGGCTCGTGGATGCGGCTCGATCCAGATCACTCTTTTCGCCGGAATGGTGGTTGGGGAATCTTCGCCGCTGGCGATCCAGCGCAGTTGCTGCTGGTCATACTGCAGGACTTTGCCGGATACCGTTTCGATCGAACCAGGATACCAATCGCTGTCATTGGACGTCGGCCTGATTGGTTCGATCCAAATGCGATCCTCCGCGCGGCCAACGATTGGCACCCACGTCAAGATCAACCACAAATAACGAAGACTGGTCACGGCGCTGCGGACGGCTGACGTTCTGAGTTGTCGCGTTGAAAACGACGAACATCGATATAGCGATACTGACCGCGATTCATCGCGGCTAATTCCCGCAAGAAACTGCTCCTTGGCGCCGCGGAGTCGCCACCGAATTCGATCGCATGAATCGTTGTGCCGACGCTGTCAGCACGATTTTTGATTTCGCGAAGCTGTTTCGCCGACAGTCGGGGAATGCTGGCGTCAGTCAGAAAAAAGATCACGTCGGGTCCCATCCGCAACGCCAGTCTCAGCGCTTCCTCGTGCGACGTTCCGCCAAACGCCGCGATCGAACGCACATAGGATACGGCTTGCGCGACCGATCCCGGTTCCGCCGAGACCATTCGCAACGGCAAGCCGGCCTGTTTGAACGGAGTCGGTTTGTCGTTGTAAAAGACAATCTGAAATTGCTGGCGATCGGTAAGGGTCTTCAGACTGCGGATCAGCTCAAGTTTGGCTTGTCGCAACGGATTGCCGCCGAACCCGTTCATGCTGTCGCTGCGATCAAACACATACACAAAACGTGATCCCGATCCCGAGATTCCGAACACGCTAGTCGTCGCTTGCGAGGCATCGGCCGCTGGTCCAGCGCCGCGCTGGCTACCGAACGCATCGCCGTCCAAACTGGTCTCACCGGCAAGACCGTGGGAAGGTGCAAGCCCCGAATCGGGCGTCGGAGTCGATTCGATCGATGCCAGCACTCCAGCCAAATCCAGGGGCGGCACCAAATCGGCGGGCGGAGCGGAGTCCGCCGAGGAGGGGTTAGCCTGCTTGGCCGTTAGCTCGTTTTGAGCCTCACTGAGCTCCGCCGAATCGACATAGAGGTCACGATCCGGCATCCGGGAGACCATCGCGATGCCGACGGGCCGGTCGTCCCTGGAGTCCGCTGCATGCGGGATTTTGTTCCAAATCAAGGCGATCGACGTCAATAAAATGACATGCAGCAGCACCGACATCAGCAGCGGGGGAACAGTCCGCTGGGCGGGCACCAGATCCTGATTGGTCGATTCGTCGGTCTTGGGCATCGGGGGTGATTTGGTGAACGAATCAGTGAATGACAGATCAACACTTCTCAGATCGGGATGCGGCAACTATTTTATAACCCGTATTCTAGCTCGGCCCTTGTACCCCATCCTACCAGCCGCAAACGACCTATACCTTTGGAGACGACCATAGTGAGCGACGCTCGATACCTCTTTACTAGTGAATCCGTCAGCATGGGCCACCCCGACAAGGTGTCGGACCAAATCTCCGATGCGATCGTCGACGATATCCTTGCCAATGATCCCAATCCGGGGGACGCCCGCATTGCTGTCGAAACGCTGGTCACCACCGGACTGGTGTTGGTCGCCGGTGAGGTTCGAACCAGCCACTACGTCGATGTTCAGAAAGTCGTCCGTGACACCATCAAAAGAATCGGCTACATCCACAGCGACATCGGCTTCAGCTACGACGCGTGCGGGGTTTTGAACGCGATCCACGAACAGTCGGCCGATATCGCCCAAGGCGTCGACCAGGCATCTGACGTCGCGGGCGAACAGGGCGCTGGCGATCAAGGCCTGATGTTCGGCTACGCCTGCAACGAGACCGAGGTGCTTGATGCCGCTGCCGATCCACTTGTCCCATCGGATCGTTGAAAAGCTGGCCGAGTTACGACAGTCAGGCGAGATCCCCTGGCTGCGACCGGACAGCAAGAGTCAAGTCACGGTCGAATACGGCGGCGACAACAAGCCCATCCGAATCGACACCGTGGTCGTCAGTACCCAACACGATGAATCGATCCTGACGCCCGATGGTCACCATATCACCGAACAGGCCAAGCAGGAGATCATCGACAAGGCGATCATGCCGGTGCTGCCCGGTGAATACATCCAGGGCAAGATCAAGTATCACATCAACCCGACGGGCAAGTTTGTCATCGGCGGACCCCATGGGGACACCGGTTTGACCGGGCGCAAAATCATCGTCGATACCTATGGCGGACGGGGCCGGCACGGCGGCGGCGCTTTCAGCGGTAAAGATCCGTCCAAAGTCGACCGCAGCGCCGCCTACATGGCACGCTATATCGCCAAGAACCTGGTCGCGGCAAAGCTGGCTGATGAAGTGGAAGTTCAATTGGCCTACGCGATCGGCGTTGCCGAGCCGGTCAGCATCAACGTCAATACTTTTGGCACCGGCAAGATCGACGACGAAACCATGATTCAGCTGATTCGCGACCACTTCAAGCTGACGCCGCGCGGCTTGATTAAAGAACTCGGCTTGACCAGACCGGTCATGAGCGTGACCGCGGCCCACGGTCACTTCGGCCGTGAGCCTGGTCCCAACGGCGAATTCAGTTGGGAAAAGACCGACAAAGCCGAGGCGTTATCGGTGGCGGCAGCCGCGGCCGCCACGGCCTAAACGAGTGCGTCTGGTTTGGGTTACCGATCCGCACTTGAACCATGTTTCCGCCAAAGCGCGTGACGCGTGGATACAACAGGTTGCCTCGCACGGGCCCGACGGCGTCGTCATCTGTGGAGACATCTCCGAGGGTGACGACGTCGTTCTTCAATTAAACGCGATCAGCCGGCAGATCGCTGCTCCGATCTATTTCGTGTTGGGGAACCACGACTTCTACGGAAGCAGCATCGCCCAGACTCGACAGAATGTGATTCGCGCCAGTCGCGCGCAACCAGGCTTGCGCTACTTAACTGACTGCCCCGCGATCGAAATCGGCGGCGGCTGTTTCGTTGTCGGCGAAGATGGATGGGGCGATGCCACAGAGGGAGATTACGAAGAATCGTACGTGCATCTGAACGATTTTCGATTGATCAAGGATTTTGTTCGTTTCCCCCCTAACCATTGGAAACAACAACTGGAACAACTCGGCAAAGAGTCGGCGGATCGATTGGAAGCAAAACTGAGTGAGTTGCCCAGCGATACGCGAGAGGTGCTGGTGGTCACACACGTGCCCCCCTATCGCCAGGCGTGTTGGTATCAGGGGCGAACGACTGACGAAAATTGGGCGCCCTTCTTTGTCTGCGGACAGCTGGGACAGAAAGTCATACAAGCGGCGCAGTCGCGACCTGATTGCCAATTCACAATCCTCTGTGGGCACACGCATCACGCGGGTGTTGCGGCAATCAGCGTTAATTTAGTTGTTTACACTGGCGCTGCCGAATACGGAAAGCCGGAGATCGAGGGCTTGATCGATATCAGCGATCATCAACTGAAGGTCTCCGTCCTGCGGTGACTGTCGGTCAGCTCTGGGCAGCGTCGGCCACGTGCCGAAGCGCCCCGAGCTGGCGAAACTTGCCACCAGTTAGGATTTCTGCTGGCTCCAGAGGGACAGCAGTTCGACCAGATGTTCTACCGCTGCGACCATTTCATCGAGACAGACGAATTCAGTAACGGCGTGCAGGTTGTGCTGGCCGCTGGACAGATTCGGTGTCGGCAGTCCTTTCTCAGTCAGCTGACTGCCGTCGGTGCCGCCGCGGATGATCGCTTGGGTGCTGGTCCGCTTCAGATTCTCGAACGCTTGCTGGGCAAACAGCACCGCTTCGGGCAACTCTTGCAGGCCCTCGCGCAGGTTCCGATATTGGCGGCGGATTTCCACTTCCACACGCAGTCCGGCCGTTTTGTTGGCGATCGAATCCGCAAGTGTTTGAATTTGATCCGCGTAGATCTGCAAATCCTGTGACTCGAATGAACGCAGGATCAATTCGACCGTCGCCTCGCCGACTCCGCCATTGATCGTGTGCGGGTGAATGAATCCTTGTCGATCAGCGGTTGTTTCCGGTGTTCCCGATTCGCTTGGCAATTGAGTGACAAAATCGGCAGCGGCGCGGAGCGCGTTGACCATCCGATCCTTGGCAATCGACGGGTGGATGTTGTGACCAATGAAGCGGACGGTCGCCGCATCGGCCGAAAACGTCTCGACATCGATCACGCCGGCGCCGCCACCGTCGATCGTGTAGGCCACGGTGGCATCCAGTTTTTGCAGATCAATTTTGTCGGTACCGCGACCGATCTCTTCGTCGCATGTGAACAAGACTTTGACATTGCCATGCGACAAATGTGGGTTTTCGATCAAGGTGTGGGCGAGTTCCATGATGATTGCGACGCCCGCCTTATCGTCGCCGCCCAGCAACGTTGTGCCGTCGGTCGTGATCAATGTCTTTCCTACCAAAGACTCCAGCGCAGGCGAGGAAGCCACAGTAATCGATGTGCCCGACGGCAAGGCGATGTCGCCGCCGCCGTAAGCTTCGATGATTTGCGGCTGGACGTTATCGCCGGGCGCTTCGGGAGAGGTATCAAGATGCGCGACCAACGCGACACAGGGACTTTTCCCGCCGTCGCTGGCGGGGACGGTTCCCCAAACCAGAGCGTTGTCGTCCTGATGCGCGTCGCTGACCGAGATCGCCAGTAATTCTTTGCACAGCAACCGCCCCAACTCTCGCTGGCCCGGTGAACTGGGATAGCAGCTTGCCGTGGGGTCGGCTGCGGTGCCAACGCGAACGTAACGCAGGAATCGTTCGAGTAACCGCTGGCGATTGATCTGGATAGACATTGGATTGTGGGTGGCTGAAAGTGGGTCAACTGAAAATCTGGTAAACTTCAGCCGTTCTCTGCGGTCCGAGTTACCAACAAGAGCGATGCCAATGGCCGATCGTGTTTCCCATTTTATCTTTGATGTTGAAAGTGTTGCCGATGGCGATCTGATCTCCAAGGTGCGGTACCCGGGCCAAGGCTACACGTCGGCCGACGCGATCGCGACCTATCAGGACGAATTGATGGAAACCAAGGGAACCACCTTCATTCCACATACGTTTCAGATTCCGATTGCGGTGGTGGTTGCCAAAATCGCGGCCGACTTTCGATTGATCGACCTGGTATCACTCGATGAGCCCGAGTTTAGGCCGCATATCATTACTGACCATTTTTGGCGCGGATGGGAGGTGTATAAGTATCCGCAATGGGTCAGCTTCAATGGCCGCAGCTTTGACATTCCATTGATGGAACTGGCGGCCTTCCGCTACGGCATCTCGTTACCCAAGTGGTTCGGCGGCGAGGGATATAAGGCGCTGCGAAACCGCTTTAACACCTCGGCCCATCTTGATTTGCAGGATGTGTTGACCAATTTCGGCGCGGCGCGCTGCAACGGAGGTCTGAATTTGGTGGCCCAAATACTCGGTAAACCCGGCAAACTGGATACCCGCGGCGATCAAGTCCAGCAACTTTTCGATGATGGTCAGACGCAGGCGATCAGCGATTATTGCCGATGCGACGTGCTGGACACTTACTTTGTCTTTCTGAGAACCCAAGTTTTGATCGGTAAAGCGACGATCGAGCAGGAGGGTGAGTTGATCGAGCAAACCAAATCGTGGATCGAGCAACGTGCCAACGACTGCGAATCCTATCGAGCCTATCTGGACCATTTTCAAGATTGGACCAATCCCTGGACCGCTGACCCGCAACCACATGTCAAAACAGCAAAACCGGGCAAGACAGAAAAAGCCTCGTCGTGAAACAGGCAGCCGTGAAACCCGCCGAGCCGCTATCTTTGCTGCGGCTTTCGGCAAACTCGTCTTTACCGCTGAAATGAAATCCGTTTAGTGTCGAAATTATTCAACAGGGTTGCAGAACCCTCGATTCACACTGAAAAGGTCGAAAAGACAGATGGCTGGACAAGGACGTCTCTGCCTACAAGATCGATCGACGCGATGGATTGGTATCGCGTCCAGCCTGCGGTTCGCAGTGATCTTGGCTGTTTGCGAATTTTCGCCGGCCCCCATCGTTGACGCGGCCGAAGCGTCAGGTCAAAAGACTCCGCAACAAGCGGTTGAAGTCCAGAACGTCAGTGGAACTCTGTTCTTCGCTCCCGAGGCGACCATCGAATTTAAGGTCGCTGTCGACGGATTGACTCAGTACGCCTCGCGCCGGCTGAGTCTTCAAGCGGCTCTGTATCGCGCCAGTGATGGACAAGTCGTAGCGTCCCTTCGCCAGTTTGTGCCAATTGACTCCCGCGGCCACTGTGATTCGATCGCGCTGGATTTCGCGGCGCCTGATCAGCCGGGTGTCTACGAACTGCGCTTTGATTTGACCGAGGACGAAGACAGTCTTTGGACGCGATTTCGCAAAACAAAACCGCCAATCGTTCGTCTTGGTCGTCCCCTGTTTGTCGCTGCTCCGCAATCGACAACGCCGCCCGTTGTGAAGTCGACGCAGTTTCGAACCGTGCTGCTTCACTTGGGGAACCTGGATTGGATCCAGACGTTGATTGACCATCAACCGTACCACCCATCATCCGACGATCAGTTTTTAAACGACTGTGATTCGCTGACCAGGCGCGCGCTGCGATTGTGGACCGCGGTCGGACGTTTGTCAGAAATCATCGCGGCAAATGAATTTTCCGGGGCGATCCTGACCATCGGTCCGGAAAGCGACGCTTGGGCCAACCGAAATGATCTGTTGCAGCTCGACACCGGCGCGACCGATCGCAAACAGGAATTTGACCAGCTGCTGCAGATCTTCGCTGGCCAACAAGTCGACGTGAGGGTTGCTTCCCAAGAGACCGTTCCGATCGTTTCGCTGCGAAACAACCTACAAGCCATGCCACCAGAATTTCGACAGGCGCATCGACCAGAACTCGCGATCACCGCTGCCATCAGCAACACGGATCCTGTCACTTTGGCGATCGAGTTTCCGCTGGCCGAGGGGCCACTGAGCCCGCAAGTTCGGGAAATGCTGGGCAGCTTTGCGGCGACGCCAGAGATTCCGCTCGCGGTGATCCCAGCCATCGATCCAGCGAACAAGACGGTTCGTGTCCGCGCGGGCGTCGCTCACGGCCACGGCTATGTCTCTGTGTTGAGCCTGGCACCCTGGACCAGCGAGGTGGACTTGCAATTCGCTTCGGAACTCGAGTGGCAGGTCGTCGGCGGGGCGCCGGAGGCGAACAAAATCCTGCGGCAATCCGAAACCAGACCGACACTTTCCCAGCTTACGCTCCAGGCGGGCCAACTGGTGTTGCTGAAATCCAGCTCGGAGGTCGCCGAGGTTTCGATTCGTTCCTGGTCGGCCAGCGTGGGCGGCGGATCCGAGCAGATTGAAAAAATCAAACGGGATGTGACGTCGGTCGTCGAGCGAATGGGATTGCTGACCGAGATGCCGGCCGCCGACTCGCTTGTCAATGGCGGATTCGAACGAGCCGGGGGCATTGGCCTGGTTGGCTGGATGCACGCTCAACATCCACCGGGCTGCGTTATAATTGATGATCAGGAGAGCGTGGAAGGGAGCCACTCGGTTCTATTGACCACCGACCCCGCGTTATCAGCACGCACCTGGATCGTTAGCGAGTCGATTAAGCCACCCCAATCGGGTCGGCTGGCAGTATCTCTGGTCACTCGAGCTGAACAAAAGGACGAGGCCGCGCCGCATCAGATGCGGACATCGATCGAAGCGACGCACAATGGAGAGCCGCTTCGATTCGTGGGCGAATTCGAGGTACCGAGAACCGGTCAGTGGGGATCACGACAGATTGTATTGGAGACCGACGGAGTCGAAAAACAGAACATCGATTCGCTGCGGCTGACAATTGATAGTCTTTCCGAAGGACGTGTCTGGTTGGATGACGTGCGAATTCACGAATTTTTTCCCACCGCAAAAGAGCGGGAGGAATTGCAGAGTCAAACTTTTCTGGCAGTGCAGGGATTGCAACACGGAAATCTGACTCCGTCTGCTCGATTATTGCAGAATCCCTGGGCGCGTTACTTGTTGACGCGGCCACCATCGAAAAACGTGCAACCCAAGACGGAACAGGTACAGACCGAAAAGCCGCTGGGAGTCGCTGAACGATTTCGCAGCTGGCTGCCCAAGCCAATCCGTTTCTAGACCTGGTCCACTTGTAATACCAACGACAGCATCAACACAAGCAAAGGGAGTTATCGGGAATGCGACGCTGGATCAAACGAATCACAACCATTGCGGTGATGGTCCTGATTGTCGGCCTAAGCTGTAGCTGGTGGGCGGTCCAGCAAACACGACACATCCCCGAATTCTATCAACGAGCGACCGGGACGGCGGAATCGGGCAAACAATCCTGTGGAGAAATCTTGTTGGAGACATCGGCGAAATCCGAGTTCGACAGCTCCGATGAACCGGGTTTCGCATCCTGGAGCGCGATCTTCACCGTCGATGAAGTCAATGCCTGGCTAGCCAAAGAGCTACCCACTTCGTTCCCTCAATTGCTGGCGCAAGGCGCCACCGATCCGCGAATCTGTATCGAAGACGGGCGTGTGCTTGCCGCCGCGCGTTACAAAACACAGCGGTTGGATCTGGTAATCTCATGCGAACTGGCTGTTGAATTGACCGAGGAGCCGAACATGTTGGCGCTGCGAGTCAAACACCTGCGGGCCGGTGCGTTGCCGATTCCACTAAGTAGTTTCCTAACCGGGATCAGCAAAGAAGCTGCCAAAGGTGACGTCGACATTCGCTGGGACGACACGCATGCGGGACCCGTTGCTTTGGTAAAAGTACCGAGCGAGCATCCCAGATATGTGACCAGCCCTGTTTTGGTCGAATCGGTTCAATTGGTCGACGGCGCATTGGTCCTGTCCGGAAACACAGGACCGTTGGCTTATCAAACGTTCCGACCTCTGGGACCGATCTATCAGTTCGTTTCGTACCGACCGGGCGAAAACAACAACGACCAGTCCGCTCGGATATCGTCCCAGGACGATTCGGATTCGACCATGATTCGCTGACAGACAACGAATCCAAGCCGCTGCCCGCTCAGCTGCTGCCAGCTCAGCTGAGCGACAAACCGATCACGACCATCTTCGATGACCGTGATCGTGCCGCTTAGAATTCGCCTCACCGATCCCCGTCCGCCGGACAGCTCTCCCTCGTAGTCCAAGTAAGCAACTCGGTGATCGGCAAGCAGTTGGCAATCCAGTTCAATCAATTTGTCGAAGCGATCGATCCGCGCGGTTGCCCAGGTTCGTAGCGAACCTTCGATTTCAAACATCCAATCAAGATGAGATTCGTTGGTACGATCAAGCTGTGACCCGACTTCGTGGTACAGCACAACAAATCTGGGATCGCTCACTGGATCACCGATTGATATTGCTGTCGTAGACTGGCGTCGATCTTTGGCATCGTTAGCAAGATGTATTTCGCGCGTTTGTTGGCGTTTTCGTGGTCACCGGTTCGCCGCAGCAAGCCAATGGCCGCGATTTTTGCCTGATGCCACAGCCGACTTCCTTGGGGAGATCCAGCGGCGATCTCGTCCCATTGTCGAATCGCCTCCTGATGCGCTATGGAGGCTTTGGCCGCGCCAAGTAACGTGGCCGATTGCCGAAGCGCGTCAAGATCGCGCGCCGAAGCTTGAATCAAACCTCGCAGCATCTGGATCGATGCCGCGATGTCGCCGGACCACAACAACAATTCCGCCTGTTCAAAAGTCGGCTCGGTTTCAGCATTCCATTTCTGCAGCAGCTTGGCGATCGAGGGACGCAGCTGCGGCAAGCTCCGTCCGTCGCGGATCAGCCGCCACCGAGCGTCGGCAGCATACTCCGTCGGCACCGTCTCTAACGCCGAAGTGCTCGTTCCCTGCTGACGGAATCTGATCAACGCCTCGATAAACGGCTCAGCCTCGGACTCAGGCAAACCCGCCATGGCGTCCCGATTCAGCAACATCGATGCGATCGCACGGTAGCGGGCCCGTACAACCGGGCTGTCCAATAACGACTTCATCGAACGCTGAAACGCCCGCGAAGGTTCCGTCAGAGACGGATCGGTCGACTGATGAAAGGCGGTCCGCCAGGCGCCGGCAAGCGTAGCAACTTGATCTTCGGTGATTTCCGCACTCGGCACTTCACTGGCAACTTCGGCAGCTTCGATAAATCGCTGTTGGTCACTGAGATGCTTGATCAACCAACGGCGGGCGGTCGCAGCCACTGGACCACCAGGCCAGGTCCGCAGTTGTGTTCGCAGCAATTGCTCGAGTTGCTCAGGCGGCGACGACCGTAACAAGTAGGCAGCTTGCAGGTGCGCGGACGCCGCGCCGCCGCTGCCAGAGTTCGCCAGTGAAGTCTTGATCAGCACCGCCGCGGCTTCACTGGCCTGGTCCGCTGACACAAACGCCGCCGCCGCTTCGGTTGCGTGGCGCAGCGCACGAGCCGAATTGCCGTCCAAGTTGGCTGCCGCGGTCAGCAATTCCGCGGCCCGAATCGGCTCGCCTCCTCTGAGCCAATTTCGTCCCTCTGCGGCCAGCAATGCCGGATCCGCGTCTGAGTCCGTTCCGCGCTGATCGATTCGGGACAACGCAATCGATTCCGCTCGCCGCCGCCCGTAGCGGCCGGCTCGCTGTTCGATCGCTTCAAACCAGGCACCGACTTCATCCCGACGAAACCGTAGCAGATATTCAAGTCGTGCCAGGTCCATTTCAATCGAACGCGGCGCTGCGTTGGGCGTATCTCCATAAAACTTGGACAGCTCGGCGACCGCCTGTGCCTGGTTGCCGCTGGCAACCTCGATTTGAATCTTCAAAGCTCTGATGCGCGGCGAGACGAACTTGTCCGTCGACTTTGCCAGCAACTCCAGCGCATTTGCCGCACGCTTGGTTTGCCCTCCTCGCAGCATCGCTTCGATCTGCAGCCGTTGCATTTCGAGGCGTGCCGGTGCATCGGCGGGAATTCGAACGATTGCCTGATCGGCCGCCTGTTCGGCCTTGGTCGCCGCCGCAATGCAATCGTCGCTGCCTGGCGTGAACAACTCGGTTTGCATCAGCATTAATGAGACCACATCGACGCCTATTTCTTGTTGCAATCGATTCAGATCGGCATCGATGCCGGCCGGTCCTCGGGGACCTCGATCGAGTGCCGATCGAAACTCGGCAATCCGTTTGGAAAGGTTGCTAAGATCGGTCGTGGCAGCCAACAAATCTCTGACCGCGTCCATTTTGGTTTCACGATCAGGCGAGACGCTGGCCCGCAGGACCTGGTGAATCGCCGCTGCTTGCCGCACGCTCATTCGTTGAGCCTCCAGAAACAAGCCGCGGCGATGCTCCGGATAAGCGTTCAATAAGGTCGTGACGGGTTGCTGGCACTTCTCAATTTCAGCAGCGCCAAAAGTTCGACCACTCAGCGCTGCTGACGCCAAAATCCGTGAATGGCGAATTGCCCACTTTGCGGCCAGGTCGCTGCGCGGATCGAGCGGCGGGGACTGCCGTTGACAGAGGTCAATGGCGTCGTCGATCCGACCTACGCGAATCAGCGCTTCGATCAGATCGGCGTCGCGATCGATGGTCGATCGGGCGGAGCCCTCGACCAGGGAGAAATCGGCTGTCCAGCAATACATCTCCGGACAAGCTGTGATGATCAGAAACGCGAGTAAATGATGCTTCATCGATCACTCGGGCTGGGCGGCAAATAAGACTCGGTCAGCTCCCGCGGCTCTGGCCGCGTCATAAGCTCGGACCGCCACATTCATGGTGATCTCCGGCGCGGGGTCGATGATCACCGGTGGTTGGACGCCGATTGCGATGATTTCACGCAAACGCTCCTGCAGCGCTCGCAGCGAATCGATCGGTTGACCGTTTAATTCGATCACCAACTGCGCGTTTGGTCGGAACAATCGAATCACGATCTCATCAAACGGTTCGATCAGCGGCGGTTCGGCAGCAGATTCCGATGGTGCCTGGGCAGGCTCGGCGATCGCACTTGGCAGATCGAATTCCGGCACCTCGAAGCTGCTGGTCCAGATAAAAAACACCAACAACAAAAAGACAACGTCGATCATCGGCGTCATCATCAGCTCAATCGCGTCGTTTCGCGGTCGCCTGGGGACTTTCAACGGCCGGTCTCCTCGCGCACCGCAATCGCCGCGTCGGTTACGCCGGCCAGCGCCGCTTCGCGTAGTACCGGTTCGATGTATCGATATTGGACTTCTCCAGCGGTTCGAACGCGGATCGCAGCGTCACCCGGCGACCGCTGGCACCACTCAGCCAGAATCTTCTTGAGCGTTTCTAAATCGACGATCTTTCCTCTAACCCGCAGCCGGGCCTGCCGGTCGACGCTGATGGTCAACGGTGCTTTTTCGGGATCGATCAGATCAAACGTCGCAGCCAGCGGCAGATCCAGCGGCAAACGATTCTCTTGGCGAGCAAGATGGCTGGAGACCAAGAAAAAGATGATCAACAGGAATACAACGTCAATCATCGGCGTCATGTTGGCACCAGCGCTCTGACGGCTTGTCGAACTGGGTATTCGCATCCCCTGTATGGTACCTCACCGGGACAGCGGATTTCAGCTACCTCTATTCCCCGCTTGCGGAGAGATCGATAGGGTGGTTGAAATCGCGGTCAGCCATTACTCACTTTGGATTCGAGCGACATGCAGGATCAGAATATCGCCCTTGAAGATATCGGGCTGGGGGTCATCGGGCTGGGTGGCTTCGGCATGTTTGCACTGCAGCAGTTCCTGCAGGTCCCTGGCGTCAAACTGCGGTTGGTCGGTGGCACAACGCGAGACGAATCGAAACGCGCGGCCGAGCGATATGGTGCCCGCGTCGGCAGCGTTGAAGAACTGCTCAACCATCCTGAGATCCAACTGATCTATATCAATACACCTCCTTTTTTGCACGCCCAGCAAGCCGAGGCCGCGATCCTGGCCGGCAAGCATGTGTTGGTCGAAAAACCGTTGGCGATCGATCTGGCCGACGGCCAGCGACTGTTGCCAATGGCGTCCGATCGGAACTTGATCCTGACCACGAATCTGATGCAACGTTACAACCCGTTGGTCGAAAAAATTGGCCAGTTGATCGATGAACAACTGTTGGGCCAGCCGCTGTTGATGAACCTGGCGAATCATGCGGTTGACGAAGGCCTGCCGCCGGAGCATTGGTTCTGGGACGCGGAAAAAAGCGGTGGCATTTTTGTCGAACACGGGGTCCATTTTTTTGACCTCGCCCGGCATTGGTTTGGGGACGGGGAGGTGGTCAGCGGCGGTCGCAGGGCGCGATCGGATGGCTGCGAGGATCAAGTCTGGTGCGATGTCCGCTTTGGGGGACCGATTGCCCGCTTTTATCATGGATTCAACCAATCGTCACGAACCGAACACCAAGCCTGGGAATTGGTGTTTGAACGGGGTCGCATCGAAATGACGGGTTGGATCCCGCTAGAACTGCAGATCACCGCGATCCTGGATGAGCCACAAACCCATCGGCTGGAACAAATTCTGCCTGGGGCGCGATTGGACGTACTAGCAAATTACGGGGCAGCGGAACGAATCACCCGTGGACACGGCAAATTGCATGAGGTCTACCAAAAAGTACGCGTGTTTTGGTCGGTCCACCGGGACAAACAAGTGATATACTGCGAGTTGTTGAGGCGGATCATGGGCGACCAAATTGACTCGATTCGCTCATCAACCCACCGGCGAGTGGTTGCCGCGGAGGACGGGCTGGAAAGCCTTCGCTACGCCATCGCGGCGCGAAACCTGAGCCAAGAATGACTTTTTGGCAGTCTGATCACTGCTGAGCTGATCAAGGTTTCACCACTGCGGGTCAGGATTGCATCCAGGCGGATCCGGGATCGACCCACCACGGCAGCAGATCGGTGGTACGAAAATTGCTTTACAAATGGCTGATGGTGGACTGAATCAGGCTTCTCGTTTGAAAGGTTACGGAATGTGGAAACGGACGATCAAGCAGGTCGCGCTGTTGGGCTCCTATCTGCCGCGGCAGTGCGGCATCGCGACCTTCACCCAGGATGTCTATCAGTCTCTGCGTGCGGTTCGACCCGATTGGGATGTTTCGGTCGTTGCCCTCAACGATCATCGCGGGCCTTACCAGTATCCCGACGAAGTCAAGTTCGAAATTGACCAGCGTGTGGATAGCTACCGCCGGGCTGCCCGATATCTGAACGCCTGTCAGTACGATGCGATTTTCATCCAGCACGAGTATGGATTATTCGGGGGCGATGCTGGAGAGATGTTGTTCGAGCTGCTCGACACAATCCGGATTCCGGTGGTCACGATGTTGCACACGATCCTGGAGGAACCGAATGATGATCAGTTTCGCGTGTTGCGTCGGCTGGCCGCGCAAGGCGCCAACGTAATCACGATGAGTTCTCGCGGTCGCATCTTTTTGCGAGACGTGTATGACATTCCGGTTGACAAGATCAACATCATCCCGCATGGCATTCCCGAGATGCCCTTCGTGGATCCGGTTTTCTACAAAGACAAGTACGGCTGGTTAGGAAAACAAATCGCGTTGACCTTCGGATTGTTGTCTCCTGGTAAGGGGATCGAATACGCGATTGAAGCCTTGCCATCGGTGGTGGCGCAGCATCCCGATTTGCAATACGTGATCTTGGCGCCACCCATCCGAATTTGCTGTTGGCCGAAGGTGAAAAATATCGAGATTCGCTGCGGCAACTTGCCGAGCAACGCGGTGTTGCCGACCATGTTCAATTCATCAATCAGTTTGTCAAACTTGATGATCTGATCGAATACATCAGCGCCGCGGACATCTACTTAACGCCCTATCTGAATCCAGCCCAAATCACCTCCGGAACGCTCTCGTATGCATACGGATGCGGCAACGCAGTGATTTCAACGCCCTATTGGCACGCGCTGGATTTATTGGCCGATGGTCGGGGCCGAATCGTGCCATTTCGAGACAGCGCTGCGATTGCCGGGCAACTCTCAGAGTTGCTAAGCGACGAAATAACTCGACATCGGATGCGAAAACGGGCCTTCCTGGAGGGCCGACAGATGGTTTGGCCGGTGGTCGCCGAACAAATGGCCGCGCTGATCGAGCAGGCTCACAATCAGATGTTCGCAGCGATCGCCCTTGCTGATCCGCCGTCGATCCAACACAACGGCCGTTCCCAAAGGATCGATAAGGATCGTGCAAATTCACTGCGCAAAACGTGTGCCTCAAATCCAGGTCAATCTGGGGCCCGAGATTGCTGCCATCGCAGACGTTCGCTTGGACTATCTCTGCTCGATGACCGATGACGTGGGACTCATTCAACATGCGACTTACAACACTCCCAATCGGCACGAGGGATACTGCACCGATGACAATGTTCGTGGCTTGTTGCTGGCGTCGATGTTGCGAGGATCCGACGTTGATCCTCTGAAGGTGGATTGGCTGGATCGCCGCTACCGGGCATTTTGCAACCACGCGTTTGATCCGGACGGGGGCACGATTCGCAACTTCATGAGTTTCGACCGACGTTGGCTCGAGAACCGCGGTTCGGATGACTGCATTGGTCGAGTTGCCTGGGCGCTGGGACATTGCATTGGTCAAGCGACAAATTTGGACGTGGAGGGTTGGGCTGTGAGTCGCTTTGAGAGCGCACTGGAGCAGTGCCTGCGAAACCACGTCTCCTCGGAGTTGGAGCTTCGGAATTTTGGGCGCGGCCGCCTACCAACGTCAATTCCAAGGCGAACGCTTCTCGCGAGCAACGATCTCCCGGCTGGCTGATCGGTTACTGCAGTGTTTCGAAGCACTGTGCGGATGACCAATGGGTTTGGTTCGAGGACATCTTGGCCTACGACAACGCGCGGTTGTGCGAAGCGATGATCGTGGCGGGATCGATTTGCGAGAATCCGCGGATCAGCTGAGATCGGACTTCGCTCGTTGCGTTGGCTGTGTGAGCTGCAACGTGCGCCGGAGGGATACTTTCGGCCGATCGGGAACGATGGCTTCTTTCGCCGCGACAGTGACGCTGCCCGCTTTTGATCAGCAGCCGCTGGAAGCTTGGGCAACGGTCTCGGCATCCTTGACCGCGGCCGAGCTCAGCGATGACGACAGCTGGAATCTGCAAGCCGATTTGGCGCTGGCCTGGTTCTTGGGCTGCAATGATCTAAGAGTGCCGATCGCCAATGTCGAAACAGGCGCTTGCCATGACGGTTTGCAGTTTGACCGAGTCAATCGCAACCAGGGTGCTGAGTCAACGCTGGCCTGGTTGATATCGGCGGTTGATTGGCAACGCAGACGCGGCAGAACCATCGGCGGTAACCGAAGTATCGATCGAACCGGCCACCGCAATCCCAATGCCCGATTCGATCACAACTCAATTCGACATTTCGCGCCGATGCCTGAACATCATTTGCGCGTTAATTCGTTCAGCAAGTCATCCAGTTTGACCGTGGCGAAAGTCGATGCGTAATCGGCCATGGCGTAGGGGATGATCAGATTCTCGCCATGCACCACACCGCCACAGCTGTAAACCACGTTGGGAACATAACCTTCGCGCTCGTTTTCGTCGGGCGCCAGCAGCGGCTCCTTCAATCGACCAATCACAATCGCCGGGTCGTCCAAATCCAATAGATACGCACCGATCGAATACTTCCGCATCGGTCCCACGCCGTGGCTCAACACAAGCCAGCCCGCGGGCGTTTCGATCGGCGAACCGCAGTTGCCGATCTGCACGTATTCCCACGGATAAGTCGGTTTGATGATCAGCCTCTTGGAATACCAAAACTGCAGCATGTCTGAGTACATCAGGAACAGATTCTCACCGTCCTGACGCGACAACATGGCGTAGTAACCATTGATCTTTCGCGGAAACAGCGCCATCCCTTTGTTCTGAACCTCGGGACCGTTCAGGGTGCTGATTTTGAACTCGCGTGAAGTCGTGGGTGCTCAGTAACTGGGGAAACGTCGTGTTGCCGTCGTAGGCTGTGTAAGTTGCGTAATAACAGTCTTCGTCGTCATCGACAAAGTGTACGAACCTGGCGTCTTCGATCCCATTCGATTCGGTCGGCGAGTAGGGAAAAATCACATGCGCGGAGACCGGAGTATCGGGATCACATTCGATTTCATAGTTTGCTTTCGCCAGATTGACCACGGTTCGGCCAAGAGCCGACCACTCTGGCTGCCGCGCCGGATTGATTCGCAGTGTCAGCTGAATCACCGTTTCCAATTCGTACAGCGTAAAGCTCTCATCAAGATTGGCAAGCACGGCACCAACAAAGCCGTCTGTGATTCCTAATTCGGCAAGTTTGCGTTGGAAAAGCGATTTGTCGTAAGCGTTGTCGGCAACGATCCGCGGGGCCGTGACGAATCGCGTCGGCTCATCCATTTCAACGTTGCCCTGCTGATCGATCATGCCGGTGCGGAAGCAGAGTGAAGATATATGACCTTCGCCCGTTGCTCGCAGGCTCACGATGAATCGCCGTTTCCCCTTGGGGACTCCTCGTTGGTTGGGGGACCAAATCATGGATGGATTGAATAGGGCGGCCGATTCCAACGCGTACTCTTGAGTAAAATATGATCCGATCAACAGGCGTTGATCTTCAGTGAGTTCCTCATCCGTTAGCAAGTATTCGCGCACCTCAGCAAAGCGTCGCAAGAAAAAATCCTTCAGCCGCTGGTGGCGGCCGCCGAACTCACTCCACACTTGGTGCAATATCTGCTCCGCTTCGACGGGGCTCATGTGCAACACGCGGCCCACGATTTTTAACAATCGCTTGGGATCGTGCAGCACAAAAGGACGGAACAAAACCCTCCGTTTGTCTGGTTTCAAAACGAGCTCAGTTCGCTTGACGGGTACGGTCATGATGCTCGTTGTTGGATTCACACAAGGGGCTGTTCAGCTAGCGGTCGGCAGAGTGTAGCGTACGTTCAAGTTCGGCTCGAGAGCAAACCGCGACGGCGCACGAGGTGTCGGCCGCACCATAGTAGACGGCCAGCTGGTCGCCGCTCTGGATCGCCGCGGTCGGAAACACGACGCCCGGCACAAAACCTTGCCGCTCGAAAGGCTCGCTCGGAACCATGATCGGGCGCCGCGTCACGGCCAGAACGTGACCCGGATCATCAAGGGCCAACAACATCGCTCCGGCACAATATTCGCCAACATTGCCCGCGCTGCCGGAACGACGGTTGCCATGAAATATTTCCAACCAACCCTGCTCGGTACGGAGCGGAGGAACTCCACCCCCGACACGCCCCGAAGACCAGTCGGCGGCTGTCCCGACTTCGGCACCGAACTGCAACGGCCGATGGTTGCCCCAGTTTTGTAAATCGGCTGAACTCGCCACCCACATTTCCGGCGCCCCGAACGGTGTCGCCGAAACCGGGCGATGCAGTGCCGCATATCCGCCCCGCACTGGCGACGGAAACAGCAACACATCCTTGTTCTCGCAGGGAAAAATAATCCCATGTCGGTCGAACGACTGAAAGTCCAGCGTCGATGCCAACGCCGTGCAGGCACCATGGCGTGATACGGCCACGTAGGTAAAGTAGAAACGATCACCGATCAACGTGACTCGTGGATCTTCAACTCCATAAGCTTCCGTTGCTGCAGCAGGCAGAAAACGTACTCTCTGCTCGCGATAGGCGCCGGGTTCGTCCAATCGGTTCAGCTGGGCGGTGAACAGACGCAGATGCGAAACCGATGTCAATCTCGCCTCGCCCGACGGCCGATGCAGCACGACACGGGCATCGAGTGGTTGAATGTCCCTGGGATCGAACCATTCGATCTCCAGCTCACTGCGTGCGTTCCAGCGGGGCAATCCGATCTTACCGTTGTCACGATCGATCGGTTGCTCGGCGATTCGCAACAGCATCTGAACGCGATCGGCGTACACGGTCACACCGGGATTGAACGTCCCGATCACGCGAAAATCTTCGCGGGACGCAACCACGTTCTCGGGTCGGAGCAAATCCAGTTTCTTCCAAATCAGCATGGACCATCTTTCATCGCGACAAGCCGGAATTCTTTACGCAACCAATCCGACCCCCGTAAACTAACCAACCAGTCAGCCAATAACTACTGCCAGTGCAAAGTCGATCCTGACCGCATCGGATTCTTTCAGAGCTTCTACCAACCGCAGCTGTCTTCGTGCGCCGCAGTCGTTACACTTCATGGGTTACAGCACCGTGATCAAATTCCTTTGTGCCGGCGCTAAAATGAGCGACAAGACAGCATTTCTGAAACACTTTGTTCGCAGTCCCACCAAAGTGGCGCAATCTGCGCCTAGTAGTCCCGCTTTGGTTGCCGCGATGATTGATTCATTTGACTGGCGTAATGCTCGCGGCGTGGTCGAATTTGGTCCGGGGACGGGTGTCTTCACGGCGGAGATCACCAAACGTCTCCATCCGGAGGCCATGTTTTTTGCCGTCGAGCAAAGTCCCGCGTTCGTGACCGCGACTCGCGCACGCTGCCCCGAAGTGACCGTCTACCAGGACTGTGTGACCAGCATCGGGGAACTCTGTGATCGCGAGGGGATGCCGCAGGTGGACTGCGCTCGTTTGTGGATTGCCGTGGGCGTCCTTTTCGGCATCTCTTCAAGAGGCGATCATGGACGCGATGTTCGCGGTGCTCGCACCGGGGGGTCAATTCGCCACCTTTGCCTATTGGCAGGGAGTTGCCTTGCCCTCGGGAAAACGATTTGCCCGGCTGTTGGACCAGCGGTTCAGCTCCGTGGGACGGAGCCGCACCGTTTGGAAAAACATGCCACCGGCGTTTGTCTATCGCTGTGTCCGTTAATGCCTGGTAAATAGATCGCTTTCTCTGTGACAAGATTCAGTTCCTGTTCGCTGGCACTAAGATCGCTCGGCAGGATCAAAACGGCAATCGATAAAAGGCTGACGTAGAGAAAAAGTTTCATGACAAATCTCCGGATTGCGACGTGGATTGGCTTCACTTTGATCCTAAACGTAACGGCCGGCTTCGGCGGGCAACGGTTGGCGGACCCAGCAGCGACTGGTGGCTGAGTTTCGCCTTTCGAGCTTGTTTCGCGGTCCTCCATTTTCCTGTCGCCGCGGCTGATGGCGTCCGTTTTTCGGCTAGAATGTTGGATGTTTCGCTTGCCGCCAGTCAATCCTCGGTTTCATGCTCCATCGCACCATTCTGTGTTTCCTACTACTCGGTTACCCAAGCTGCTGGGCCGACGATTCGATCTCGTTCAATCGCGACATTCGGCCGATTCTGTCGGATACGTGCTTTTTCTGTCATGGTCCCGATCGGGCCCATCGCGAGGCCGACCTGCGACTGGATGTCGAGGAAGCTGCCAAGGAACAGGCAATTGTGCCCGGTGACTTGGAAAGTGAATTGATCGTCAGGATCACCAGCGATGATCCCGACATGAGGATGCCGCCGCCGGAGTCGGGAAAGCGTCTGACCGCGGCACAGATCGATTTGCTGACCCGTTGGGTCGAGCAGGGTGCTCCTTATCAAGCCTACTGGGCCTACGTTCCACCGCTGCCCCAATCGATACCCAGCGTCGATTCGGATTGGCCTGATAGTCGAATCGACAATTTTATTTTGGACAAGCTTGCCGATCAGCAGATGATTCCGCAGCCGGATGCCGACTTGCGGTCCCTGATCCGGCGTGTCACTTTTGATTTGACCGGTCTGCCGCCGACGCCAGAGGAAGTCAAGCGGTTCGTCAGCGACTCAAATCCCGCCGCCTATCAACAACTTGTCGACCGCCTACTCGGCTCGCCGGCCTACGGCGAGCGGATGGCGGTTTACTGGTTGGACTTGGTTCGATTCGCGGACACCGTCGGCTACCACGGCGATCAAGATCACAACATTTCGCCCTATCGTGATTATGTGATTGATGCGTTGAATGACGACATGCCGTTTGATCAATTCAGTGTGGAACAATTGGCCGGCGATTTGTTGCCTGAGGCGACCGTCGAGCAGCAGATCGCCAGCGGCTACAACCGCTTGCTGCAAACGTCGCACGAAGGTGGCGTACAGCCCAAGGAATACCTTGCGATCTACGCCGCAGACCGCATCCGCAACGTTTCCAACGTCTGGATGGGGGCCACCGTCGGCTGTGCGCAGTGCCACGACCACAAATTTGATCCCTACACGCTCAGCGACTTCTATTCGATGGTGGCTTTTTTCGCGGACATCGACGAAGCGCAGCATTTCAGCACCGGCACCAACGACCTGCCGACCAAGCGGGCACCCGAGATCGCAGTCCTGAGCCGCTGGCAACGAGAACGCCTGGCTGAGTTGGAATCCCAGATCATCGCGGCACAGGATGACCCCGACAAACTCAGCGGATTACAGTCACAGCGTGACTGGTTGCGAAAGCAGCAACGGTTAACGATGGTGACCAAGTCGATTGAGCCACGCGAGATTCGAGTATTGCCGCGCGGGAACTGGCTGGACGACAGCGGTCCGGTGGTCGATCCGGCGGTGCCTGAATTTCTCGGCTCGCTCAGCGTCGGCGATCGCCGTGCCAGCCGTCTGGACTTTGCTCGCTGGTTGGTCGACCCGCAGTACGGCGTCGGGGGATTGACCGCCCGCGTGATGGCCAATCGCCTTTGGTACCTCGCATTTGGCCGTGGCATTTCATCCTCCCTGGCCGACTTTGGTGGTCAAGGCGAACCGCCATCGCACGCTGAATTGTTGGATCAGCTGGCGGTCGATTTCATCGATGATGGTTGGAGCATCAAAAGATTGATGCGGCGGTTGGTGCTGTCCCACGCGTATCGCCAGTCGTCAGCGGCTGATCGGCAGACGCTTCAGAAAGATCCATACAATCGCTGGTTCGCCCGCCAAAGTCGGTATCGTTTGCCCGCCGAAATGGTTCGAGACACCGCGTTGGAAATTGGTGGCTTGCTGGTCGCCGATGTTGGCGGACCGAGTGTCAAGCCCGACCAACCGGCGGGTTACTATCGGCACCTCAACTTTCCGCAGCGAAAATACGTTGCCGATACGGACGCCAAGAAATATCGCCGCGGCGTTTATGTTCATTGGCAGCGACAATACCTGCATCCGATGTTGAAGGCGACCGACGCGCCGAGCCGCGAAGAGTGCACTGCTCAGCGACCGCGATCCAACACGCCGTTGGAATCGCTCGTGATGCTAAACGATCCGTCGATGATCGACGCGGCAATTGGATTGGCGACTCGGATGCTGGCGTCGCAGAATCCAACCGATGTCGGGCGGATCCAACAGGGTTTCGAAATCGCGGTCGTCTCGACTCCCCAGCGATGACGAAATATCGTCACTGCAAGAGCTGTTAGGCGTCGAACGAGAATACTACCAGCAGCATGTCAACCAGGCCGATTCCTTGCTGCAATCCAGCTCGCATGTGGATCCCCACGACCGCACCGAACTGGCAGCCTGGACCAGTGTCTCGCGAGCCCTGTTGAACATGTACGAAACCGTATCAAGAAATTAAAAATGACACACGAACAAGCCAATCGCAGAAGTTTCTTGAAACGAAACGGCATCGGGCTCGGCAGCGTCGCCCTGAGCTCGCTAATTTCCGCCGAGTCATCCGCCGCGGCAACGGCCGCCGCCCGAATGGGTCTTCCTGATCTGCCGGCGCGTGTGAAGCGTGTGATCTTCCTGTGTATGGCAGGGGGACCGTCACATCTGGAAACATTCGACTACAAGCCGAAACTGAACGAACTGGACGGCCAGCCGATGCCCAGGTCGTATACCGAGGGTCAACCAATCGCCCAATTGCAGGGACAAGCACTCAAGTGCCAGGGACACCTGACCAAGTTTGCACAGTATGGCAAGCATGGCCAATGGATCAGCGATTTCCTGCCCTGGCACCAAAAGATGGCCGACGACATTTGTGTGATTCGGTCATTGCATACCGAACAGATCAATCATGACCCGGCGCACACGTTCATGAACACCGGCACGGCGATCAGCGGTCGTCCATCGATGGGGTCATGGGTCACTTATGGATTGGGAAGCGAGAGTCAAAACCTGCCCGGCTTTGTCGTCATGACCAGTGTCGGCGGCCGCAACCCGCAACCGATCGCATCACGGCAATGGTCGTCTGGTTTTTTGCCTAGCCGTTATCAAGGAGTCGAATTCAGCGGTACCGGTCAACCGGTCAACTACGTCGATCCGCCACGCGGCATTTCCGCCAGCCAACAACGGCGACTGATCGATACGGTTGCCGCCTTGAATCAACAACGCTTGCAAGTGACCGGCGATCCCGAAATCGAAACCCGCCTGGCCACTTATGAGATGGCGTTCCGCATGCAGACATCGGTCCCCGAGCTGGCCGATTTCTCCGACGAGCCACAACATGTGTTGGACATGTACGGTGCCAAGCCAGGGGATGGCTCCTATGCATCGAACTGTTTGCTGGCCCGTCGGCTGGCCGAGCGTGGTGTCAGGTTCATTCAGCTGTACCACCGCGGATGGGATCATCACGGCGATCTTGAAAAATACATGAATGTCTGTTGTCGCCTGACCGATCGGCCAACCTGGGCCTTGCTGACCGATCTAAGACAACGCGGCATGCTGGAGGACACGTTGATCATCTGGGGAGGTGAATTCGGCCGGACTCCGATGTTTCAAGGCAAAGGAGGCGCTGGACGAGACCACCACATCAAAGGTTTTTCGATGTGGTTGGCAGGCGGCGGAATCAAAGCAGGTTACAGCCATGGAGCAACCGACGAACTTGGTTACTACGCGGCTGAGGATACCGTCCACGTCCGCGACCTGCACGCCACGATGCTGCATCTGTTGGGGATCGATCACCGACGATTCAGCTACAAATTCCAGGGACTGGACATGAAGCTGACCGGTGTCGAGCCGGCCCGAGTGATCGAACCGATCCTGATTTGACGCGATTTAGCCGATCTCGTTCGTCGTCGACTCGCTGGCCGTGATCACTTCGCTGCTCCAATCTCGGGGCCCCAATCTGCCTTCCAGGCGTGACCGCAATTCCGCTGGCACAAAGACACGAACTCGTTTGACTTGATTGTCGAATTGTTCTCGGGCTAGCGCTGACGCGACCGGTGAGACGTCGCCGAGTGTGCGCACGCGGCCGTCGCGTCCAACCACATCCACATTGATGTCCACCTCCAACTTCACCGGCGGCGCATCGATCAAGATATCGGTCAGCTTGAATATCGATTCCTGTTCGTTGGGACAACTGCGCGGCCAGTTGCTCGCTGCAGGCAACAAGCCACGGGTAAGGTCGTCGGGCTACTTGCTGATGCACTTCGATACCATCAGTCACATTGAACTCGGCGATCCGTTTATACAGCTGTCGCAGCGGTCCAAAGAGTCCTTCGACCAACGGCTGAGCCGCCGTAGCGACCGCGGATTGCCCAAGTTGGCCAATCCATTCCGCGTCCACCATCCGCAGTGAGGCCTGTAGATCAAACCTGTCCCGCAACAGATACACGGCGCGCTGCAACATGGCGGTTGCCGATCGCACCGCATGATGCCAATAGACCTCACTAAACATCACGTAGCGGGCGAACACCATCATTTCGGCGGCAGTTCGACCTTTCTCGCCAATCGCCAATCGCGAGGTCCGGGGATTGATGCACATCGAATTGATCAACCGACCAGCGTCAAAATTGCGGCCGTAGGGAACACCGCAGTGCAAACTGTCTCGTTGCAAATAATCCAGTTTGTCAATGTCAATCGGCCCGCTAAGACAACTGGCCAATAGTTGATGCGACGGCTTGAGCCCCAACGGATGCGAGTTCGGTTGCAGCAACTTTAGCACGTCGTCCAAATCGCATTGCCAATCCTGATCAATGCATGATTGCAACTCGCTGGTGACAAACCACTGGCCGATCCTTGACTCGTGTTCCTGCAAATCATCCAGCCCAATGTCCTCGATCGGATGACAAAACGGCCAGTGGCCGACGTCGTGAACCAGCGCCGCCAAGACAAATGCCTCACCCAGCGATCGATCCACAAGTGCGGTGAAGTGCGGATCGTCGGCGAATCGAGCCAGCATGCGGAGTGCGTTGTGATAGACGCCCAGTGAATGCTCGAGCCGGGAATGCGTCGCTCCGGGATAGACCAACGCCACCATGCCCAGCTGGCTGATCGAAGCCAGTCGATGCATCGGGGCTGTATCAAGCACACGGCGAACACGATCCGAAATTGGCACATTCAGTGAAGGCGGGATGCGAACCGACGAACCGGTGCGATGCAACGCGGCGACTTCAGGCAGCATCGGTCAGCCGCTGGATTGGGCGCGGCGAGGGGCCGCCATCAATTTCATCTTGCGCAGAAATTGACGCGGCACCCTGTCTGGCCCGAACTCGAGGATCTTCGCTCGGTTCGCCGCCGGCGAAGGTAATCCCGCTCAACAAACCGAGCAACAATGTCGCGATCAGATACAAACCGGCATGCGCAAGTCCATTGGCGAATTCCAGCTCAAAGGTCGCGACCGATGCGAAGGCACCAACGCCCAACATCAGGCAAAATACGATTCCAAACCAGATGAACGACATTTCAGACGCCGATTCGAGATCCAACAGGTAACTCGGCAAGAAAGCATACAGCAACCACAGTGCGGCAAACATTACCGACAGCAGCAATACTCGATTGCGCAGCTCCGATCCAACGTAGGGAGCCAGTTCCGAGTCGCGAACAAAGGCATATCCCGCCCACACCAAGGGCGGAGCCAGCAGCAACGCGCCTGCGACCCTTGCCCAGACCTGGGGTTCGCTACCGTCGGTCGCCGTCAGCCGCAGTCCGATCGCCAAACCAATCGCCGACAACACCGCGCCGGCTGTGATTAGCATCCCCCGGCGGGTAACCTCGGTTTCGGTACGCTCCAGGGGTTTCAGAACGCTGCGTCCGCTGCGATCCTTAGGGGCACCATCTTCGGGAGCATGAATGACGACTTCTTCGGCCTTTTCCGGAATCCTGATCGTCTTCTTGCAGTTCGGACAGGGCCCGGATTTGCCAGCGAATTTGTCGCTAACTTGAAACCGTTTCAAACAGCTGGGACAAGTGACTTGAATCGGCATGAATCAACGACAGAACATGAATCGAATCGAAAGCGAAAACCTGGCGGGGCGCAACGAGGCAAACAGTTTGTCACGCCGCTCGGGCGACTGCAATGATACCACGGCATCCAGCGGTGGACCGGCGGCGCACGTCGTTTTGTATCAACCCGAGATTCCGCAAAACACTGGCAACATCGGGCGCACCTGTGTTGCGGTCGGAGCCAAGCTGTGGATCGTCCGCCCGGCTGGTTTTCAATTCGATGACAGCCGAGTTCGCAGGGCGGGTTTGGATTACTGGAAACATCTGAGTCTTGGCGACGCCGCAAACTGGCAAGACTTGCTGGCACAGCTGAATCCGCCGCGTCTGTTTTTTCTTTCCAAGTTCGCCAAGCGAACCATTTGGGATGCCGATCTTCAGCGCGGAGACGCATTCGTCTTTGGGCGGGAAACTTCTGGCTTACCCAGTTCGATTCTCGATCCCCACGATCCACGCGCGCTGCGTCTACCGATCTCCGAGCAAGTAAGAAGTCTGAACCTGGCAACCACAGTCGGCATCGTACTATACGAACAGCAGCGACAGATGCTCAAACGCGAAACCGCTGAGACGGCGACGTAACCCCGTGGCTCCGCCAGGCTGCTGACCAACCGGAACAATCCGCTACTTTAGGCAAGGCGTCGCGTGGACCCGTTTCCTGAAGCTGCCAACCATATAAGCTAACCCACAAAGTTAGAGTACTTGTTCCGTCATGAACGAAGCCAAACCCAAACACCGTCGGCCCCCACAAATCAGCCTCAGCTTCATGATGTTGATGATGGTCATTTTCGCCGTCATCTCGGCGGCCCTATTCTATGCAGCGCGCGTGCCCGCGGTACAAGATGAGCTGAGTGGCTTGTTGGGCAGACGGACCACAAATGGCGAAGACATTGGCCGCAGTGCGCAGATCACGTTCATCATGTTCACCTTTACCTCACCATTGATTTTGGCCGGGCTGCTGTCGACCGCTCTGGCCCTGTTGCGCTGGTACCAGCGCCGCTAATCAGCAAATCGGATGAGCCACCGTGTAGTAGCGCGGGTTCAAAAATGATGTCCTTTTCCGAAAAAGGGGTCGTACGAGGTTCTGCGCGGGTTCGACGCTGAAAATATTCTGAAATGACTCCTGATCCCGATTCGCTGCGTGAACTGCCGGCTAATGGCTTGAGACCTCTTCGAGGTATCCGAACATCAACAAGGAATCATCGACGACCCATAGTTCCCTGCAACTCTAGCCACTCGAATCCTCGATGGATCTTTTTCGAGCGACCATATCAAACATGAAGATGCATGAAAGCCTGCCGGTTGAACGCAATCACGACGAGACGCGCAAGGCCAGGACTTGTCCTCTCACAGCTCGCGCCGGGGCAGGTCCTGGCCAACGAAGAATGGGTGCGACAAAGTTGGAAATGCTTTAACGGGTCCGATACCAACCACTGCTGTCGCCGCCCCAAGTGCCACTCCACGATCCGCCCCATTGCGGTCCCCGTCGTCCGCGCCGATGCCCGGCTCGCCGGGCATGCTGAGCGAGAGCCCCGCCGACCGCATGCGCCATCGCATTAATCAAGACTTGGGTCATCGGATGCGTGGCAATTCGCTCGACTTGTTCGAGGGCCGTCGGTCCCCAGCGCTGAGAGTCGCGGATTCGATCCCAAATCCAGTCGATCTCACCTTCGTGAATCGCCCGATCCAAGTCCTCCAGGATGTCCAGCGATCCGACGAACTGGGAACGCGAAGAATCAAAATTCGCGGCACGAAATCTTTGAATCAGACGGCCCAGGTTCTCCAAAGTTTGCTGCATTCTCTGCAACTCCATGCGTCGGTCGCTGACGGCATCCTGCAGCTGATCCAACTCGGATTCGACACCCATCAAGCGGGCGATGATTTGATCGTCAGTCAAATCCGCAGTGACTTGAGCGCGTCGCTTCAATTCTCTTGAGTCGAGAGTTGCCAACATTTCCCGAAACACTTGAATTGCTTCGCGGTAATACTGGCCGCGCGAATCATCGAGCGCATTGAGTTCCTGCTGGACCTTCTCAGTGGCTTGCAAGAGTTGATCCAGGTCGGTCAGCTGTCCGCTGCGTTGCTGCTCCAACTGTTCGATCACCGCGATCTTGGCCGGCAATCCGAGCCGCTCGGCGCGTTGATCCCGTTGACGCTCTAAATCGTCCATCACTGTGTCCAGCGCCTTCCGATCTTGTTCAATGATCTGCTGCATTTGCGCGGGGGTATTGATCAAAAAATCGTAATTCTGCCGTGCCTTGTTGTAATCGATGAATTTTGCCAGTGCGCGATCCATCCGCCGGGTGAAGCCGCGGTGCTTGTACTGGGCGGTACCGTAACCGCGATCCCGTAAATAGCTGAACAACTCGCTCTGCTGGTAGGCGGGCAGCTTTCTTTCGGCGTCCTGTTGAATCTCTTGATAATTCGCCTCGGCGCGTTCCAAAGCTGCTTCGGCCACCGCTGCGCGATCGGACAATTCGACGAACCGCGAATCTTCTCGCAGCTGCTGCTCCAATTGCTCAGCAACTGCCTGCTGCGCCTCAATCGCCTGGTCGAGCTGCTGGTTCGATTGCAGCAGGTTTTGATCCAGCTGTTGGCGTCGGGAAATCATCTCCTCCAACTGGCCGGCAACACGCTGAGTATGTTGTTGTTTGCGTAGTAGAATCCGAGCTATCGACGGGCGAATTTCACGCCATGTTTCATCAACGGTTGCTGCCGTTAACTCGGGCAAATAGTGTTGGGCCAGACGCAGCAACGCGTCACTACGATCATCGTCAAGCGTGTCGCGCTGCTCATTGACTTGGGAAACTCGTACCCGCGTTGACTCCATTTTGGATTGCAGTGTCGCGTAGGCATGCATCAACTGTTGATGGACCACAGGACCGGAAATCGGCATCGCTTGAGCTCTGACTAATCGTTTGTTCTTGGGAGTACTGGTCGTCTCGATACGAATCGGCCAGCGATCGGGTCAACCAAACAGGAACCAAAAACTGCCGGCGATCGTCGCAAAGGCAGCCGCCGCCATCATGATTCGCCCGCGCCAGACCCAAGCATGTGCGATCATGCTGCGGATTCCCGGCTCCGGATCCCGGTAAGTGTGCAAGGTTTCAAAGTATTGGCCGATCGCCGCATCAACCTCAGCTTCGCTGACCTTGTCACCTGCCAGCCGCGCGGTGCGCATGATCTTCTCACGCAGCTGGCCGCGCAGGTCTTCGCGGCGGAACATCTCTTCGGCTGTTTCTCTACGATCCCGCATCTCGCGGGCAACGTCCATCACTCGCAAAGTTTCTTGGAGGGTCAGATTTTGACCTGGAAGCTGAATATCTTGCGAAACTGTTGGCAGCGGCCGGCTGCGCCTGTGCCGCTTGTCCGTTGGGCATCGGTGAAAGTCGCCTGTGAAAGTAATGATCCGAACGAATTTCCTATCTTATTCGATTTATGCGGCGGCAGGGCCTGGGCCCTGCATCGCTGGCTGCGCTGCCGGAGGGCTTGCGCCTTGCTACTGAAATCGGCGTAAGTTCAAAAATTGTCCCCGCTGACGTGATTGCGGACCAGCCTGAGAGGCGCTACGTTAAACGACAGAAGGAAGCAGCGATTTTGCGTCCGTTTTCCCGGAGATCAATCCAGTATGTCCAAGCAAGCCCAGGCATCCGCGCCGCAGGAATCCGCCAAACCGAAGTCCGCAACCAGCGGTCGGGAGTCACAATCGATGCGCGAGTATTTGGATCGCGCTGTTGATGTTTTGAAAAAATTTGGAATCGATAGTTCCAATACGGCCCCGCAAGAACTGATCTCACTGCTGGAAAACGTCCGCCATCTGGACGAAGCCAAAGTGCTGGCGATCGCCGATGTGATTCAACACATGAGCGCCTTCAATGCGCTGGTCCGTGAAAATGTCGAGAGCGTCCAAATCGGCAACCGGTACATGGACATCGCGCAAATGTTTGACTCGATTCGCGAAGACAGCAAACGATTGATCGCGCAGTTGGACGACGGCAAGATCAGCGGTACCGAAAAAGTATCGAACTGGTGGATGAAGATGCGTCGCGGCACACCAAGTGATCGATTCGAAGAGATCGTCGAAACCTACAGTGAGGTCGCCAAAGACACCAAACACGCGCTCAAGAGCGAAGAAGCGATCATGGATGGATACATCGACTTTCGCTTCGCACTCAAAGAAGCCGAAGTGCTGGCCCGCGAACTGCTCGATACCCATGCGCCGATCCTGGCACGCAGCCAAGGACGCGCTTGGCTGCCTCCCAGGATGCGTTGGATAACTACACCGGCACCGACGAAGGTGGCAAGAGCCAACTGGAGTTACGGCGCGACGAAGCCCGACACCGATTCGAAAAAGAAGACGAAACCTATCAATTGCTCAAAGACATCGCCGAGAATCTGGAGATTGGTTACGACGTCGGCGAAACATTGATCACCAAGTTGAAACAAACCCATGACGTCAAGGAACGGGTCTATCGTCGGGCGGTCACGTTCTTTACGACCAACGAACATGTCTTTACGATCCTGGGTACCGTCTATACCAGTCAACATGGTTTGCACGAAGTGACGCAGGCGACCGAGGCGATGAAAGAAGGGGTCAATAAAGGACTCGAAGACATCGCCGACCTCGGTCGCGAGCTGGAACGGGCAGCGCTGAAGGCTGGTTACGGCAGCACGATCAATCCCGAAAGTGTGCAGAAGCTAGTCGATGCGATCAGCGGATTCCAAATCGAGTCGCTGGAAATGATCGCCGAACTTCGCAAAGAATCGGAAGAAAGTACTCGCGCGATCCGCAAGACGGTCGAGGAAGGCAAACGCAAATATCAGGAAACCTTGGCCCGTCACGCGCAAGGTCGGGAACTGAGCTGAATCGTGAAGGTCGGCAGCGGCGGCGGTTTTCGCGCAATTCACTACACCTGGAAAAAAGGCCGTGAAGCCGGCGGGCTGTGGAAACTGTACCAGGCGATGCGGTCGCGCAACGCCTGCAAGACCTGCGCGCTGGGGATGGGCGGCCAAGACGGTGGCATGGTCAATGAAGCCGGATCGTTTCCCGAGGTTTGCAAGAAGAGTCTGCAAGCGATGGTTGCCGACATGCAAGCGGCGATCGAGCCGACGTTCTGGAATCAACACTCGCTAGCCGATCTGCAAGCGATGTCGCCTCGCCAGCTGGAACACCTCGGTCGTTTGATTCAGCCGATTCGCTTTTTGCGTGGGGCAACCCACTTTGAAACGATCAGCTGGCAACAAGCGTTTGAAGCAATCGTACAGCAGCTGAAAGCGACCAAGCCCGATCAAACCTTCTGGTACTTCAGCGGTCGCAGCAGCAACGAAGCCGGATTCCTGCTGCAACTGTTGGCGAGAGTTTATGGCACCAACAATGTCAACAACTGCAGCTACTACTGTCATCAAGCCAGCGGCGTCGGTTTGCAGTCCAGCATTGGCAGCGGCACGGCGACCATTGTGTTGGACGATTTGGAACATGCCGACTGCGTGTTTCTGATTGGCGGCAATCCGGCCAGCAATCATCCGCGACTGATGACCAGCCTGATGCACATACGCCGTCGTGGTGGCAAGGTGGTCGTGATCAACCCAGTCCGCGAAACCGGCTTGGTCAAGTTTCGCGTCCCTAGCGATGTCCTTTCTTTGCTATGGGGTAGCAAGCATCGCCAGCCACTACGTGCAACCGCACATCGGCGGCGACCTGGCGCTGTTGTGGGGAATCGCCAAAGCGGTCAAGCAACTCGCTGCGATCGACGAAGATTTCATTCGCATCCATTGTCGCGGCTGCGATCAATGGCTGCGTGCGATCGAGACGGTTTCTTGGGAACAGATCGAAACCAAGTCGGGGGTCCGCCGCAGCGAAATCGAATCGATCGCCATGGTTTACGCCGCCAGTGAGCACAGCGTCTTTTCGTGGACAATGGGAATCACTCATCACGCCCACGGAGTTCAAAACGTCCAGGCGATCGCCAATCTGGCGCTGGCTCGCGGTATGGTCGGCCGTCCAGGTTGCGGGCTGATGCCAATTCGTGGTCACAGCAACGTTCAAGGCATCGGCAGCGTCGGGGTGACACCCCAGCTGAAGGATCAAATCTTCGACTCGCTCCAGCAAAAATTCGGCGTACGATTGCCGACCACACCCGGCAAAGACACGTTGGCCTGCATCGAAGCAGCCAACCAATACGAGCTGGACGGTCGGTTTCTCTCTGGGCGGCAACCTGTATGGCTCCAATCCCGATTCACGGTTCGCGGCCGAGGCACTGTCGCGACTGAAAATGAATGTGATGCTTAGCACGACGATGAATACCGGGCATGTCCATGGTCTGGCCGAGCAGACCATCATCTTGCCCGTGCTGGCACGAGACGAAGAACCCGAGCCGACCACACAAGAATCGATGTTCAATTACGTCCGACTCAGTGATGGTGGACCACGGCGATTGCCGGGCCCCAGGAGCGAGGTCGAAGTGATTGCTGAGATCGCATCAAAACTTGTGCCGCAGGCGATCGGCATCGACTGGGAAGCGATGCGCCAAACCAGCACGATTCGCCATTGGATCGGATCGGTCGTGCCAGGCTATCGAGCAGATGCTGGAAATCGATCAGTCAAAACAAGAATTCCAAATCGAGGGCCGCACCTTTTATCAGCCACAATTTCCCACCGAGGACGGGCGTGCTGTGTTGCATGTCCACGCATTGCCGCCGCTGCAGGGAACCGGCGATGGGGAACTGCGGTTGATGACTGTTCGCAGCGAAGGGCAATTCAACACGGTCGTCTATGAGGAACAGGATCTGTATCGCAATCAAGATCGACGAGACGTGATTCTGGTCCATCCCGACGATCTTCAGACACTGGAACTCGTGCACGACGAATTGGTGACAGTGCTCAGTGATACCGGGCGAATGCCAAATATTCTCGCACGCGGTTATCCGTCGATTCGACCGGGCAATGCGCTGATGTACTATCCGGAAGCCAACCGTCTGGTTTCCCGCCACGCCGATCCCGACAGCCGGACCCCGGCTTTCAAAGGGGTCGTCGTGCGGATCGAAAAACAGATTTGAGTTTCACGTGCTGTTTGTCAGCGCAAGGAAAAATTCCTCTCGACGCTCATGTCCGTATTTTGCTATTGCCCGCTCAACTGAATAAGCGGCCAACGGTCTAGGCACTGCCTCAGTCGGCCTGCGTATCACGACGAGAACTATCCGATGATCGACCTGTTTGGTGTCTCCTTATCATCCACCGTCCTATTTGTGCTGGCCGGAATTTTGATCGGCCATTTGTTGTGGTATCACGACCGTTCTGCCGACAAGCAACAAATTTATGGCTTGGAGCACCGCTATTTTAAAGCCCGCGGCTCGGTCCGGAAGCGGAAACGCGAATTCGTCAAACTGCGACAAGACTCCGAATCGCAGCAGACGAACCTGCAACGAATACAACGGCAATACACCGAGCTGCTGCAGAAACAAAGTGGGTCCGAACAGCAGCACAAGCAGACCCAGACCGAATTGCTGCGGCTGCGAAACGAAAAACAGGAACTTGATGCTCAGTTGACCGCCGAACAAGCACGATCGGAATCGGTCATTGCACAATTGCAAGAAGTGCTTCAATCGCGAGCCGCTTCCGATCAAGCACTGGATTCGCAAGCGGGCTCTTACCAGCAATTGCAAGCGAGCCATCAACAGTTAGAAGTGGAAATTGAACAACTGCGAGAATCCGCAAGCCAAACCGCTGAACTACTATCGCAAACGCAACATGATCTTGTCCAGCGCTGCGAGGATCTTGATGCGGTTCGAGCCGATCGTGATGCCGCGAATAACCAGCTGATGGAAATTTCCCGACAGCTCGCTGAATGCAACGCGGAATTGGCTGCTGCCAACTCGCTGAGAGCAGACCATGAGGACTTGACCAAAGATTTGGAATTAGCCGCCAGTTCATTGGCCCAGCAACGAGAATTGCTCGGCATCCGCGAATCCGAGCGAGCTGAATTGCAAGCAGATCTGGATAGCCTTCGACAGCAATTCGAGAATCTGCAGATTCAGTACCAAGGTAATCAGCAATCGGTGGAACAACAGAATGTTGAAAACCAGTCGCTGCGTGAGGAACTGAATTCGATGCGAACGCAGATCCAGCGGGACGAAAATGAAATGAATCAATTGCGCATCGTAAACGAGCAATTGAAGAATTCAGTCGAAACTCAAAATGAAGAATTAATCAGTTTGCAAGCGGAAGTCGGCGAACTGGAAGCAACTCGAGAGCAGGCCGAAGAGATCTCAAAGGAGTTTGTCACCGTATCAAACCAGCGAGACCGGTTCGAGCAAATGCACGCCGAACTCGAACAACGAGTTAGAGAACTGGATAGTCAATTAGTTGCCCAAACGGACAACACGAACCAAGTCAATCAGTTGCTTGCTGCCAAAACCCAACAGCTAGCCCAGACCAGCAACTCACTGCAACAACAAATTGAAACGCGAACCAGTGAGGCGCGAGAGGTGCGCCGAGAGCTCGAGGCGGTGACCGCGCGATACGAACAACAAATCGCGACAGCAACCAACCAGGTTCAAGAGTTGCGCAACGAACTCGAGGCGATCACCGTACAACACAACCGGCAAATGACAACCGTCCAAGCGCTGACGGCGAAACTGACCGAGGCTGAGAGTTTGCAACCGCAGAATCAAGCTCTGCAGAATCAAGTGGCTGACCTGATGGAGCATCTGAAACGTCTGCGCGCCGAACTGGAGGACAGCCTGGACGCCAACGAAAAATCGCAGGATCGAGTACGAGCCTTGGAAAGCCAATCGCATGAACAGGCGGCCAAGATCCGCCAACTGCGCAGCGAGCGAGGTTCAATCGCCGGGATCGCTCCGCAAACGATCAGCGACCGCAAAGCGGCCTAGTGTTCTTCCAGTCAGTTGCTCGGCGCCGCTTTCCCAGCCTTGAGCCTCAGGAACGCGTCCAAGAATCCTTGCAACTCGCTGCCGTCCATGACACTGTTGAAGCTGCCAACATAGTGACCGGTTCGGGCATCCTTGACGCGTTGGTCGGGATGCAAGAAATAGTTGCGAATCTGGCTGCCAAATCCGGTCCGCGCCTGACTCTCGTACTTCCTGGCCTCCTCCGCTTCGCGGCGGTCCTCTTCGATTCGCGCCATTTTCGCCCGCAGCATCTTCCAGGCGGTCGCCTTGTTCTGATGCTGGCTGCGCTCGTTCTGGCATTGCACGACGGTGTTGGTGGGAATGTGAGTTAGCCGGATCGCGCTGTCCGTCTTATTGACGTGTTGTCCGCCGGCGCCGCCGGCGCGATAGGTATCGATGCGTACGTCCTTCTCCTCAATGTCGATTTCGATCGCATCATCGATCTCGGGCGACACGCTGACGGCGGCAAAACTGGTTTGACGCTTGCCTTCGCTATTGAACGGGCTGATCCGAACCAGTCGATGCATTCCTTCTTCGCCCTTGAGGTAACCGTAAGCCATCGGCCCACGAATCGCGATCGAAGCGTGGTTGATTCCCGCTTCCTCATTCTCCTGGCGGTCAAGCAGTTCGATCTTGTAGTCATGATCAACCGCCCAGGCGGAATACATCCGCAGCATCATGTCGGCCCAGTCGTTGGCATCGGTCCCGCCGTCGCGCGCGTTGATCGTCAAAATCGCACCGGCGGAATCATTGGGACCGCTCAGCAGCGACTTGAGCTCCAGATCCTCCAGCATCTGCTCCAGACGGTCAACTTCGCCGGCAACCTCCTCAGCGATCGATTCGTCCTCCTCGGCCATCTCGATCAGCGCATCAAGATCGGCCGACGAAGTCGTCAGCTCGTTCATCGGACCGACGATCGATTTCAAGGTCTTTAGTTCCGTGACCGTCTTTTGAGCCGCCTCGTTGTCATTCCAGAACCCGGGCTGACCCATCTCCAACTCGATCGCCTTGCTGCGAGCACACTTGGCGGAGTAGTCAAAGAGAGTCTCCGAGTTGCTGCAAACGCGCTCGAATCTCGTTGCTGCGCTGAATCAGTTCGGCATCCATACTTGTCGTGAACTCCAGAAAGGGGCTTCTGCTAGGCTACCTCTTGCTCATAATCTTACGCTTAATCTTAATCTTAATCTTAATCTTCTTATCAGCCTCGCTGAAGGCAACTCGAGCGGGGAGCCCCAAGCGAAAAGTGGCTTTGCTGATGATTTGAGCCATCGACGCCGAACTCGGGCTTTTCGACTGTGGCGTCGCAATGATTCAATGCCCGCGCCTAGCGCCGGCGACTGACGGATTAAGATTAAGATTAAGTTTAGGAGTAAGAGTAAGAGTAAGAGTAAAAAGCAGGACAGTTATACATGGCCCGAGTGGTTCTAGCGATGAGTGGCGGTGTCGACTCGAGTGTCGCTGCGCAGCTGTTGCTGCAGGCCGGCCACGAGCTTGTTGGCGTGTTCATGCGGCACGGCGAGGAATCGAGCCAGGTTTGCCGGGAGGGTGAGGCTCCCGCCGAACCAACCAATGCCGGCCGACGGGAGGGTGAGGCTCCCGCCGAACCAACCGGCGTGACCGATGCCCGACTCGGGCCGAGCCGCTCCCTCCCCCTGTTGCAAGTTCGTGCCGGTCACAAACAGGGCTGCTGCACGGCCTCCGACGCAGCTGACGCGCGGCGGGTGGCCGCCAAGCTGCAGATTCCGTTCTATGCGCTCGATTTGCAACAAGACTTTCGCCGCATCGTTGATTATTTCGTCGACGATTACCTCAGCGGCCGGACCCCCAATCCCTGCGTTCGATGCAATCAGTGGATCAAGTTCGGACGCTTGTTCGACTACGCCGATGGAATCGATGCCCAGTTCGTAGCCACCGGTCACTACGCCCGCATGGAATCGGGCCCTCAGCTTCATCGTGGACTCGACGACACGAAAGACCAGTCATACGCCCTGTTTGGAATCCGCCACGACCGACTCTCGAGGATGCTGTTGCCGGTCGGGGATTATCAAAAGTCCGAGATACGCCAGATCGCCCGCTCCCTGAACCTGGGAGTTGCCGGCAAGAAAGATAGCCAGGAAATCTGTTTCGTCACGCAAGGACATCACAGTGATTTCGTCCGCGCCAGGGAGCCAAAACGGTCGGCCGACACCGCCGGTCCAATCGTGACCGCCGGCGGCACCGTGGTTGGCCAGCATCAAGGCTACGAAGCCTATACCGTCGGCCAACGAAGAGGTTTGGGCGTGGCGATGGGGACACCCCACTTCGTGATTCGCATCGAGCCCGAATCGCGGCGCGTGGTGATCGGCACCCAGGCCGAACTTTTGACTTCCGAACTGACGGCGGCAGAGGCGAATTGGTTGATCGATCCAGCAGAGTTGCCCGAGCGGGTGGCGGTCCAGATTCGTTACAACAGCCCGCCCAAGGCCGCGCGACTTTCGATCGACCCGGCCAGCCCCGCACGATTCAGCGTCCGATTTGAGCAACCGCAATCGGCTGTCGCGCCCGGCCAGGCCGCCGTCGTTTACGACGATACGAGGGTATTGGGGGGCGGCTGGATTCGCTAGCCATCAGCAATCGATTGTTCACAAATCGCTGGTGGACGCGGAGCGAAACCGCCGCTGGACGCTGATCAAACGCCAGAGAGAGCAGAATTCCAGGCCTGGCTATCGATCAGCGTCCTGTTTGCGCTGATTGGCGGATCTCTTGTTTCCGGTCCTGATCGGTCCCCTCCTGGTATTTCGCAAGGGCGAGGCTCCGCCCCGGCCATGGATCGCCGAAACCCGGTTCGGCAGCAGCCTCACCCTCCCGATATTCGGCACAATCAGAAATAGATTTGCTGTCGTGATCTGGTCCGGCTACATTCTGGGGAGTCGGAAACGGTTGGATTCCGACCATAATCCAATAGCAACGCTCCCAAACCAACCTGGGCAAGGATCCACCCGCGATGAGAACAAACGCACTCGCAAACTTGGCACTGACGATTTGCGCGTTGGCAAGCGTATCGACGGCCTGCGCCCAAAACGGCGTGCTGGCTCAGCTGTACGGTCAAGGAGTGCATGCGTACAACAGCGGTAACTATACCGAAGCCCGCAAGTACCTGACGATGGCGATCGACAATGGCAGCGATGATCCTCGCGCCTACTACTTCCTGGGCATGGTGGCTTATGCCTCGGGGAACACTTACGAAGCGGAAGCGGATTGGCAACAGGGTGCCAGGCTCGAGGCGCAAGGTAGAACCAACCCCTTTGTTGGCCGGTCCTTGATCCGTTTCCAGGGTGCAGGCCGTTTGAAATTGGAGACCATCCGAGAGCAAGCTCAGCTGCAGGCGATGGCGGCTCGCGCCGCCCGATCGAGTCAGGGCATGGATGAACCCGGCGCACGTCCGGCTCCCAGCACTGCGGTACCACCAACACCACCGTCGGCAGTGGTTCCAAACAGCGCCCCCCCGAACGTAGCAGTACCGGCAGCGCCGGCGACCGAGGACGACCCGTTTGGCGGTGACTTGGCGGAAGGGGATGCAAAGGTCACCAAGGAAGACGCTCTGGAAGGTGCGATGGAAGATCCGTTTGCCGATGAACCGGCCCCCGCAGACGCGTCTGCCGATAGCGACACGCCGGCGGCTGAAGGAACGGATCCGTTCGGGGCTGAGGCACCCGGCGATGCGATGCAGGATGACCCCTTCGGCGATGCCGGTGCCGGCGACGATCCGTTCGCCAATTAGGCGTACTTGACGCAGCTGAATCGTCGCGGATCACGCAGAGGACAACGACGCTGGGGCGCTGCGGGCTGGGGCGCTGCGGGCTGGGGCGCTGCGGGGCGTTTCGATCCTGCCGACTTTCAATCGCGCCGATTTTCCATCGTGTTGGGAACCCGAAACGAAATCATCATCGCTCCAGCCGATCGATGATCGCCTTGATCTGTGCTCGCTCGGGTGGCAAAAAGTGGTTGAATGGCTCGGCCAACTGATCGTCACAAATCCCGAGTAACGACAGTGCGCACTTGGTCGCTTTGATATGTCGGCTGGCATATTTGCCAACGTCATAGATTTGTTGCAACTTATCGACGCGTTGCTGCAACACCGCGACACGTTTCTGATCCCCTTGGTCGGCCGCGCGAAATAATTCAACGAACAACTTGGGGTAAATATTCGCCCCGCCATTGACTCCCCCGTCGCCGCCGCGTTGGACTGCGGCCGCCATCAGCTGCTCGGGACCGATCAAAATCGACCAATCGGGCCGAACTTGCTTGAGCGTCAACAATTGCTCGAAGTACTTGAAATCACCACTGCTGTCTTTGACGCCGACAATTTGCTGGTGCCGGGCCAAATCGCGGAGTGTATCGATTTCGAACCAAACCTTGGTCAAACTCGGCATGTTGTACAGCATCAGCGGCAGCGATATTTCCTCGACAATGTGACCGATGTAGCGGATCAATTCGGTCTGTCCGGCTGGAAAGTAATACGGTGTCGAAAGCACCGCGGTCTGGACCCCGGCAGCCTGGGCGACGCGGGCAAGTTCAATCGTTTCGACAAACGAGGTATCAGTCACGCCGGCCAGCACGGGAACCCTGTCGGCTACCGTGTCGCAGACCAGTTGGATGAATTCGCGGCGCAGGCGGTAACTCAAACTGGGAGCCTCACCGGTCGTGCCGAGGATAAAGATGCCGCTGACACCGCCAGCGATCACATGCTCGATCAAACGGCGAGTCCCCTCGACGTCAATCGTATCGCGGTCTAGCAGCGGCGTGACCAGAGGCGGAACAATGCCGCGAAGTGTGGAGTGTGTCATGAACTTAGTTCTGTGACTCCCAAAGTGATCGATCAAATTGCCATCCAGGCGGCTTTGTAACTGAGACCCAGGTTCAGGATGCGCTGCAACAAGGCTTCGTAACTGATACCACCCGTTTCGGCCGACTCGGCAAAGTCCTCGCCATACTCAATGTTCGGATTGGCGTTCGCTTCGATCACATAGATCTCACCCTCTGCGGTCATTCGCAGGTCCATGCGCCCGTATCCGCTCATGCTGAGCGCCCGGTAAACTCGCTTGCAAAGTTTTGAAATTCGCTCTTGCAAGGCATCGTCGATATCGGTGGCGGCGTGCGTTGTGATCGCATACTTCTGTTGGTATTTGCGGTCCCACTTGACCCGGTTGGTGGCAATTCGAGCGACGTCATCCGGCATCTTGCCAAAGTCCATTTCCCATGCCGGGAAGGTGCGCAATCGAGTATTGCCCAACACGCCAACGTACAGTTCGCGACCTTCGATGTACTGTTCGGCGATCGCGTCATCGGCCGTTTTGTCGTGAATGAATCGAACCCGTTCTTGCAGCGCTTTGTCGTCATACACGACCGACGCCTGGGCAATCCCGAACGAAGCATCTTCGATCACCGATTTGACGAACAGCGGAAAGGAGAGCTTCTTTGGACGATGAACGATGCGGCCCTTGGGAAACACCGCAAATCGAGGGGTTGGTATGCGGTGATAGGCGAGGACTTTCTTTGACAGCGCTTTGTCCTTGCTGAGCAACAATCCGCGCGGATTGCAACCGGTGTAGGGCTGCTGCATCAATTCCAGGTAACTGATCACGGCGAAATCGTAGGTCACCACGCCGTGAAATTCCTCCAACATCATGAATGTGATGTTGGGCTCGAAATTGCGGAGCGCCTTACGGATCGGTCCCAAATCGTCGTAGACGCCCAGCGGCAAAACATCATGACCCAAACGGCGGAGCGTTTCACAAACGTCAAATTCTGCCTTCCAGGGATCCATCTCTTCTTCGCTGACACCGTCCAGTGTTTCCGGAGGCACATGTCCCTCGCGAACCAGAACCAGGATACGAAGCCTGCTCATCTCGCCTGCTCCAGCCTGCGGTCCCAACCGCTCGCGACAACCGCCATCGACGCACGCCCGATCGGCCCGCGGCCGGGCCTTGCGGAACGCGAGTTGTTCCGCCAGCGCAGCAGATAAGACGAACGCAGCAACGCTTCAAACCGCAACACGGTGTCTCCCTTCGTACAAGAAGTTGGTCGTGCGGACCGCGACCAAGATCATCGCATCCCGTTTCGTTTCCTCGGGAGATGGGCCAACCCGCAGCTCCAGCTCTCGGCAACGTTCGATCATCTCTTGTACGACTTGATCGATCGTGTAACTGTATTCACCTGTCCAACGCGCTACCGAGCGACGGAGTTCACCCCGGATCCGATTCAAGAATGTGGCCGCGGTCATGTTTCTTTGGTTCGTTACATCCGAAGAGAACAATTTTCGCAAATCATTGTCGTAGATACTCGGGTAGTCGACTCCGTAGTGCTCACGCTTTCGTTGGTAATGAGTCCGCAGCGTTTTTCGGATCTGCGTAACCGGCTCGAGCCTGGCCCGCGAAGTCACCGTTGGCTTCTTGCCATGAATCGATTTCATGTACTGCTCTACGATTTGCAACTTGTTGATCGCTGGCCAATCACGGTAGCGCGATCGCCACCGTGATCCGGGCTGCAACCACACCGCAAACGTTTCCGCAAAATCTTCCAGCGGATGAGCCTGAGCGTACCACATATCGAGGTGCAGCACGTAGTCGCGACTGGACAAAGTCGGTTGATAATACTCGGGGTAGGGTTGGGATGGCTTGCCAAATGTTTGCCGGTAGCTGGCACGACGCCGTAAACCATATGCCGTGTCGATCGCATGACCTGCCTCATGACGCAAGATTTTCATGCACCAATCTTTGGTTCCTCCTTCGACTTCCAACAACTGCTTGCGTTCCAACCGCATCAATCTTGGATGAGCAAGATAAAAGGGGATCGCGATACCGGGAATACCATCCGGCGAGAACCACTCGTCACTCAGCCAACAATGTGGCTTGAATCGAAGCCCGCGGTGGGCCAGTTCTTGGTTAAGCTGATCTATCCGCTTTTCAAGCGGGGTCGCACGAATGGAAAGCTTCAAATCGCAAATCCGCATATCGAGCAACTGCTCGTCGTTCATGCGGTTTAGATCCGGCTTCTGTTGGGCCATGGTCATCTTTGGGAAGACGTGGTCGTATGCAGCGCGGTTTCGCGCGATTTGGTTTGACAGTGTATTCAACAATTCGAAAATGTCTTTACCCTATAGAATCCAGCCACGCAAACCGAATCCTCGCCCAACCGAATGCGCGGTGCTGACCGGCCTCGGTCGCAGCGCGATCGCCGTGATCGGACTCAGGGGTGACCGTTCCGGAAAAATCATCGATCAGTGTTTCCGCAAAGCTAGCGAACCGGTGATGTTGCCAGGCCAGATTCGCTATGGCATTTGGACCGGCCCGCGTGACGATCGCCCAGACGGCGACGATCCCAGCATCGGCGAAGCGGTCGTGGTGACCCCGATCGAAGTCGATCATTTGGAAATCCATTGCCATGGCGGAGCGGCGGCAATCGAACGAATCGTCGGCGATTTGCGGCGGTTTGGCGCCAGTCAAATCGAAATGGCCGACTGGCTCGGGACCGAACCAGCATTGATCGCCGAGGCCCTGCAGGTGCTGCAGCGATGCCTGACAGCACGCACCGCGGCGATCGCCTTGGATCAGGTTCGCGGCGCACTGCTCGATTGGGTAACCAACTGGATTGCCGCGCTCGAATCGAAACCGCTGGCCTCGGCGGTCGATGCCGCCAGCGATGATGGTTCCCTGAAACGGCTGCGACAAACAGCCAGCGAAATCCTGGCCCAGGCACCGATCGGCACCCGTCTGACCCAGCCGTTTCGTGTCGTGCTGATCGGACCCCCCAACGTCGGCAAGAGCAGCTTGATCAACGCGATCGTCGGCTACGACCGCAGCATCACGCATCGTCAAGCCGGAACCACCCGCGACGTCCTGGAAGCCGATACGGTGATCGACGGCCTGCCGATCCGATTGAGCGACACAGCAGGAATCCGCCAGAGCGACCAACCCATCGAACGCGAGGGAATCTCGAGGGCCTGGTCGGCCGCCCAACAAGCAGACCTGATCCTGAGTGTCACATCGGCTGAGCCGCAGGCGTTGGCCCCGGGACTTGAGCCCCGCTTGGCCCCGGGACTTGAGCCCCGCTTGGCCCCGGGCTTTGGCCCCCCCTTGGCCCCGGGCCTTGAGCCCGGCTTGGCCCCGGACCTTTGGCCCCCCTTGGCCTCCGGCCTTCAGCCCCCGACGGTTGCCTCCCAACTTGCTGCCGATGTCAGTGCCCGTGGTGTCGCCGTCTGCCGGGTGATCAACAAATCCGATCTCCGCCAGCCCGGCGATCGGCCTCCTTCGGCATCCATTGCGACCAACGCCTTGACCGGCGAAGGGATCCCGGAATTGCTGGCGGTCATCGCCGAAAAACTCGGCCAATCGACGCCGCCGCCGGGGCACCCGGTTCCCGTGACCGGGCGGCAAGCCGATCTGGTCGGCAAAATTGTCCGATCGACCAGCCGCCAACAATCGTTGCGACTGCTTCGTGAACTGCTGGGCGGAAACCACGGTACTGGCTGATCAGGACTCGCAATGTAGGCCGGACCGTGCAAACCCGGGTGGTGTCCGCCGTGGCGGATCGCCATTTAACCGATATCAAGGTGCGTACGCTGCGCTAACGATATCGGGAGGTTTGCGCTGTTCCGGCAGTGATTGCGTCCTGGGCCGGCCTACGTGAATCAGCGAGGCTAGCAACTGCCAAAGCGGCGTTGTCCTGCGGCGGGTCGATTTGTTACTCGAATGACTGGAATTTTGCCGCCGATCCGCTCTCACGGGGCGACCATCGATCAATCGAACTGTGACCACGACCACCACCCACGAACCATTCGTCTTCAGACCCCATGCCGTTCCCCATGCTGCGGGCAACGGCGGCGCTAGCGATACAGACGCGCTGGTCAACGAAACGCGTCGCGAGATCGCCGAAATCGTACGCGAGATCGCCGTGGCAGTACGCAGCGACCGCAGCGCAGGCGAATTCTTCGGTCTGCTGGTCGATCGCATCCAACGCGCCATGGCCGCCGAAGGGGTGATCGTTTGGCAAGCGACGGACGCGATGCGGTCTGTTCGTCGCATCGGCAGGATCACCGATCAATCGATTCCCAGCGAATCGGTCGAGACACATCAGCGTCTGTTGGCCGCGGTCGCTAGTGACGGTCAGCCGGTCGTCGTGCCGGCGACACCTGGGGCAATGGACCCCGAAATCGCGGCGAATCCAATGGAAGTTCCGGTGGCGCTGGTGCCGATCGAAATCGAGCCGGTGACCGACGGACCGTCCTATCTGTTGGAAGTCTTTTTAGAATCCAACTGTGGTGTTGCCACGCAGCGCGGCTACTTGCGTTTCGTTGCCCAAATGGCAGACCTGGCGGGCGAATTCTTACGATCGGAGCAGCTTCGCAGCCTGCGTCGAAGACAAAGATTGGCCGCAATCATCGATGCTGAGATCCTAAATCTGCACCGCATCCCGGACCGAAACAGGTTGGCAGCGGCGATCGTCGACGGCGCTGCAGATATCTTTGGATTTGACCGTGTCGGACTGTGCCTCGGACAGCCCGCCAAACTTGCCGCGGTCAGCCACGTTGAATCAATCGACAATCGCTCAGCTGCCGCGAAACAGTTGTGCGAGGCCGCGACCGTTCAACTCGATGTCGACGGTTGCCGCTGGATGACGGAAAACTCGACAGATCGAGATCTGGTGCTGCGCGCCGTTGTGACCGACCCCGCCAGCCCAAGCTGGCGAATGGTGTGCCTGCAGGTTGCTGAGGTTCAACCAATCGCCGATCCCTGTCGCGGTGAACTGATCCGTTACGCACAACACGCCAACCTGGCCTGGGAGAAGATTGTCCGCTTGGAATCGATCCCCGCTGGCCGGTTACTGGCATCGCTGGCGCTAAGTAACGAGTCAAGCAAGTCGGTGCGAAGAAGAAAATTGGCCGTATCGCTTGCACTTGGTATCGTGATTCTGGCCGCCGCTCTGTTTCCAGTCCCTTTGGTCATTCGTTCGACGGCCATCATTCGACCGGAGCAGGTTCAGGCGATCACGGCACCGCGCGACGCCTTGGTGGACGAAATCCATGTCCAGCATGGACAGCTGGTCAGCAAGGGTCAGCTGCTGTTGAAACTGATCGATCCCGACCTGGAAGAACAGCTGACCACATTGACCGGCCGCCGTTCCGTATTGGTTCAGCAGCAATCGCACTGGACCGAAGCGTTGGTTGACACGGCATCGCACGAAATGGATCGCTTGGAGCAAGTTCAAGGCGAAAGTCGGCTAGTCAGCGAAGAAATTCAATCTATCGATGATCAGCTTGCCGTACTTCATCGCGCTGCTGCGGCGTTGCAGGTGCGCGCCAACAGCGACGGAATTGTGGATGCCTGGCAGATCGAGCAAAGATTGCAATCGCGTCCGCTAAGGCGTGGAGACTGGTTGTTGCAAGTGATCGCAGTCGATACGCCTTGGACCGTCGAGGCTCAGGTGTCACCACCGCGGGTTGCCGCGCTAAACAACGCTGATCAAGATCAAAGTCTGTTCATCAATGTTTCCCTGGATTCAGAACCAGGCCAAACATTCGTGGCCCGGCTGAAGCGAATCGGGCCCGTTGTGGCGGGCGAAGCGGCATCGCCGAAAAGCACCGCGGTCCTGCTAAGCGTCGACGAACAAGCAGCCCACCGACTGGCCGCCAGGCAGGGAACCAGTCATCCATCGGGCGCTCCGGCGACCGTGATGTTCCATTGTGGTACGGCACCAGCGGTCTATGTGCTACTGCAGGATGTGTTCCGATCGGCGCGGCGCACCGCCGCATTGTATTGGGCCGGCGACAACAGAGATCAAACATGAGCGTTCAGAGCAGCCATTATCGGAACTACGTGGCGGTCATCCGATTTCGCACAGTACTCAGACGCCCCTGGATCGTTAGCTGCCTGTTGTGTTTCGTGGCCGCCGCTGACGCAGACGCGGCCGAAGGGATCGAAGTGCACGACTGTGCCGTCCGATTTGCCGCGGAAGTTAAAGTTCCCGCGCTGGCGACCGGACGGGTCGCCGAGGTAACGGTCGCAGCCAACGACGCAGTCCAAGCGGCTGCTCCGCTGGCGCGCTTGGACGACCGTTCCCTGTTGATTCGTCGCCGCGCCGCGCAGCTTCGTTACGACAACGCGAAATCCGACTCTGAGGATGACGTTGAAATTGAGTACGCTCTGGTTGCCAAGGCCGAAGCCGAAGCCGAATTGGATGTCAATCGCTCGATTCAAAAAGACGCGCGAGGCGCGGTGCCGCTGACACGGATGCGGCAGTTGAGGCTGGCAGTCGAACGAGGCGAATTGGAAGTTGCCCAAGCCAAGCGACGACTCAAACGCGCCGAAGTCGAAGCCGGACTTCGTGGTGCCGATTTGGCGGTGATCGATGACGAACTGAAGAATCTTTATATCGAAAGTCCGATCGGCGGAGTGGTGTTGCAGGTCGATCGATCGCCAGGTGAATGGATCGAAAAGGGAGCTTCGATCGCTACGATCGGGCGGATCGACCGATTGCATGTTCACGCACTGCTGAGCAGCGAACAAATCGCCCCCCGAGACTGTCGCGGTTTGGCGGTCAGTGTTCACTGGACCGACCCGAGTGATGGACAGCAACGGTCGCTGCGAGGTACCGTTTTGTCGGTTGATCCACAAATGTTGCCCGGCGGCCGGTTTCGCTTGCACGCCGAGATCGTCAATCGACCCGTTGCAAACAACGAAAACCAATGGCAATTGCATCCCGGCACCGAAGTCCGCATGCGAGTCTTTCCAGCCACCGCTGAGGCGCGCCGTCCACGATCGGTGGAGTCGAGATCCGTGGGGACAAGGCGTTGATCAACTGTTCGATTCCTGTTGGATGCTTGCCACGCCGCTGCCCGGCGGACGATCGTCAGCGAGCTCCCGGCCACGAATCCCTGGTCACCGCTGGCCCGCTGACAACCCATCGCCGCCACCTGAAACCCGCATGCTGATGGCCAATGTCCAACGCCCCCATCTCCGCTGACCGACCAGCTCTGCGGCGCGACTTGACCAGCCTTGTCCGTCGTGGTCACCGCCGCGCGTACAGAATCGTGGTCGATGAAGTCAGTGGCCGATTCGCGCGGGTTTCGGAACGCGGCTGGCAATCGCTACTCTCCGGCGCCGCGGACGATTCACTGTGGCGGCAAGCCGACGCTGCCGGCTGGACTCGACGTCGCTGTGAGCTTCCGCGGCGAAGTTTCAACCCGCTGTATCTGCGACTTCCCCTGGGATCGATCGACTTGATCGCCAAACGACTGGCCCCGTTGAGTGGCTGGATCTTTGCTCCCCCTGCGATCGTTTGTTGGTCCGCACTGATCTTGCTCTCTGGTCTGTTAGCGGTCGGACAAAGTCGCGACATCGCTGGTTCGCTGGGCTCGTTACCAGAATTCTTAAAACAGTCCGATCCCATCTGGCTGGGCACAATTTTCGTGGCGACCAAAATCATGCATGAACTGGCCCACGCTGTGATGTGCCGTCGCGTGGGATCGCGGTGCGGCAGCGTGGGAGTCTTGCTGCTGTGCGGAATGCCCTGTCCTTACTGCGATGTCACCGATGTTTGGCGGCAAGAGTCCACCAGCAAGCGCGTCGCCGTCATGCTGGCGGGGATCTACGTCGAACTGATCCTGGCCGCATTGGCAACTTGCACTTGGACGATTGCCTCGGATCCGACCATTCGCTTGCATGCACTGAACTTGATGGTTGTCTGTGGAATCAGCACGCTGGTTTTCAATGCCAATCCGTTGATGCGATACGATGGATACTTTGTGCTGTCTGACTTGATTGGCAGCACAAATTTGAGGCAAGCAGCGCGAGATGCGTTTCGCGGTGTTTTCATCAAGCCGATCGCCGGAGCGGGCTATGCCATGCCCAGCCGCATGGATGCACGCTCGATTGGGCTTGCGGCCTTCCACTTGATGTCAACGGCCTATCGTTTGGTGGTCTTGATTGCGATCTCGGCGACGATTTTGCACGTCGCCGATTACTTTCAAATACGTCCCCTGGCGGTCGCGGCCTTGTTGCTCGCGATCGCTGTTTTCGGCATTCGAGCGGCGCGACAGCTGGCGAGCGTCGCGGCGGGTGCGGGCAACTGGAATCGTGTCCCCGCGTGGCGTCGCTGGGGCTTGCTGACGGGCACCGGTGTGCTGGCAGGTTCGATTCTGTTCGTACCGTTGCCTCGGCGTCGGACCGCAACGGGATGGATCGACGTTGCCGACGCGACCAGCGTTTATCTCGCGCATGATGGAACGATTGTGGAGGTGGGTTTTGATTTCGGCGACACCGTCTCATCAGGCGATTCGCTGGTCCAGGTGAAAAGCGATGCACTTAAGTTGCAACAGGCGATGCTGCGAGGCAAGCTGCGGTTGGCTAGCCTGCGCCGCGATTTGTCGCGACGGGTGACGTTGGATCGAACCGATACTGCCCAGCAATGGAGTACGCTGAAGGCGGCCGAACAGGCAGTGGCTGATCAGTTGGCATCGGTGGTCCGACGAATCGATAAATCAAATGTCAAAGCACCCCTTGGCGGTGTGGTCGTACCGCCGCAACCGTCGCTGGCCGCCGCAGCACCGTTGACGCTGTCCCTGCGGAGGCAAATCGGAACTGCGGCGGACGCCTACCAGCCATGGTGTAGAATCAGCCCGGCGGGCGCGCTGCGGGCGGTGCTGATTGTCGACTCGCGCGATCGATCCAATATCAACACCGGTTCACCAGTCAACATCGCGGTCGCCTCGGTCCCCGGAACCGTCTTCTCGTCGACCATCGATTCGGTTTCCGCGATTCAGACGGAAACCAAATCGATTATCCGGCAATCGGAGTATCAAGTACTGTGCTCCTTACAGACGATCGAGGGGCCGAAAGTGATGCAATGGCTAGGACAAGATTGCCAGGCCGTGTTTCAGCTGCCACCACGCAGCCTGGCGGTTGACATCGCTGTTTGGTTGCAAAGCTGGATCGGTGGCGAATCATCGTGACGAGCGAGCGCGAAGCAACACCGGAATCGCCAACGCCCGCCGAGCGGCTGCCTCCGGACCAACTCCGCGCCGATCAATTCCACTCCCCGCATCCGGCGACGCTGACGGCCGACCAACTGCTTCGGCAATGTGATCTGCGCACTCAGCGACGCAGCGGTCCGGGGGGACAACACCGCAACAAAACCAGCAGCGGTGTTTTTCTGCGCCACCAGCCAACCGGTGTCGTGGCAGAGGCAACCGAGCGGCGGAGCCAAGCCGATAACCGCGGTGTTGCCTTGTCACGACTAAGAATGCGGCTCGCTGTCGAAGTACGGACGGCATCGATCAGCGATGGACCCTGTGCCGGATCGGAAGCCGAGTTGCGAGCCAAGTATGTCGGCAGCGATCTGCGAATCAATCAGCGCAACGCCGACAAAGCGGCGGTGCTGGCGCTCGTATTGAACGACCTGCATGCCGCGGGCGGGCAACCGAGTGTCGTGGCCAAATCCTGGCAGACAACGACTTCCGCGGTGGTTCGCCTGGTCAAGACGCACGCACCGGCTTTTGCGCTGCTGAACGTGATCCGCCAGCAACACCGTCGATCGCCGCTGAAGTGACCCTTTTTCCCGACTTAGTTTCGCAGAAAAACGTACTTCGGGTTCACCGTCAGGTACCACTGGCGCCAGGCTTCCTGGGCCGCTTCGATTTCTCCCTCGGTTGGTTTGTCGGGCAATCCAAATCCTTCGAATTTGCGGCTGATCAGTCGCAGACCGTCACGCGCGTATCGTCGGACCGATGTATCGGGATCACTGAGCGCATAGATCAGCGCGGGAACGACTCGCATCTGTTCACTCTGTCCCAGCAAGCGGGCGGCTACTCGCCGGGCCTGATACGATTGACTGCCGCGAACGAGCCGCTGAAGTCGATCGAGTTGAGCTTCGCGTTCTTTGGGATCGGCAGCCAGTTTCAGGTCCTCGGGAATCGATTTACCTTCCAGATCGCCAGCATCGTTTTCCAAAAGATCCAGCATTTGATCGACAGCCGCCGCCACTGGCCGTCCTTGAATCCTGGTGCCGGTCACCTTGATATCGGTAGTATCCTTGGGCAATCCCTGTCCGCCTCCCAGAGTGCCGGTGCTGGCGGCGATTGACTGCTGGGTGCTGCGAACGAGAAACAGAATTGCAAAAGCAGTCGCGACGGGAGGTGGTGATTCGGTGCGATCCTTGATTCCCCAACCTCCGGAAACATCTTGGTTGACTTTCAGCTGCTCAACGCCGTCATCATACCATGTCTCGTCACCGCTTTCGTTGTCAGACGCCATCGCATAGAAGCTTTCAAAACGCTCCAACGAGTACATCGCGTAATAGTGCCACGTCGAACCGGATTGACCGTAAGGAACTTGTTGGCGATAGGCATTCATTCGTTCGACGGCTTTCAGGATCTGATCGGTACCAACAACCGCTTTACTGGGATCGACTTTGGCTTCCGCTTTGGCGTTGGGCAACTTCACCGCCAGCGGCATGCCTGGCAATACGCCCTGTTCTTTGCCACCAGCGCCGCCGCGCCACAAGCCAAAGTAATCGGCGGCAATCAGGATGCTGCTGGCGCCCGCCAGGGCGGTTGAATGAGACATCATGATACGATCTTGTTTGATCAATCCCTTGTCGGGTCCAGGATCTGTGCCGCGGTATGGCCAGGCTCCCCCTTCGTCCTGGACTCTCATCAGCCACTGCTGCACGCGGTTGACCACTTCGGGGTCAACCGCAAGTCCGCTTTGCTTCATGGACCAGATCGCCAACACGACATACTGTGTTTGCGAGACGTCGCCGTGGTCATCAAAGGGATAGCCGAAGCCGCCGTCTGGTTGTTGCCGGGACAGCAATAAATTTCTCAATTTCTCGATGTCCGACTTGTGCTTCTGACTGTCAACTTCGCACAGCAAAATGATCGCGATCGACAGCGCGTAGTTGGATTTGTCATTGTCATCCGCTCTGGATTGAGCGCCTGAACTCTGGTTAATACTCTGCGATCTTGCTTGCACGTCCTTGACAAGTTGTTTGGCCCGCTGCACGCCCTTTTTGACTAGCGGAGCGTCCGAATTGTGCTTCGCCTTCAGGTGGGCGTAGGCGACCAGAATGATGTGATCATCTGGTTTATAAGGAAATCTAGTCGTCGCGATTTGCTCATTCGACAGACCCTCCAGGTAGGTCAGGCCCTTGGAAACCAGTGCCTGCACTTCCGGATGGCCGGGATAATACGCCAGGCTACAGGGGGCAACGATCAACCACTGGCAGACGCTGCAGATCAGAACCAGGTAGGCCGTTTTCATGAAAGACGAGGACGCATGCGATCGATGACAGAACCAGCTGCGTAGTATAGCAAGAAACGGGTATTCTGCCCGCTGGTCAATCGTTACGCACCAGCCCCAATGGCTGATGTGGCGAGTATGATCAGGGTAGCGCTTGCGTCCAACATCCTCTCGACGTCAACAAATCATAGTTTGAATATGCCTGCATCGATCCGCGGCGATCAACCCGGAAACGACGAGATTGCCCAGACTTGGGATTTGTGTATCTCAGCGGATAGCTGGCCGCTGATGATGAACTTGACCGATACGTGGCGGCATCGCGACTTGCTGTGGCTGTTGATTCGTCGCGACCTGATCTCGTTTTACAAACAGACAATTCTGGGGCCGGCATGGTTCTTCATTCAGCCGATCTGCATGACGTTTGTGTTTACGATCATCTTCGGTCAAGTCGCTCAGCTTTCGACCGACGGGCTGCCGCAATTTCTGTTCTATCTGTGCGGGATCACTTTGTGGAACTATTTCTCCGAATGTTTCAACAAAACAGCGACGATCTTTCGTGACAATGCGCCGCTGTTTGGAAAAGTCTATTTTCCCAGGATTATCGTCCCAATCTCGATCGTGATTTCCAATCTGATTCGCTTTGCAATTCAGTTTTCCCTGTTCGTGATGGTCGCACTCTGGTACTACCTGCAAGGACTGATCGATCCGCAGCCGACGATCGCATTATTTCCCATCGTGATCGCGACCATGGCGACCCTGGGATTGGCTGCGGGGATGTTGTTCTCAGCGATGACCACAAAGTATCGTGACCTGGTCTTCCTGCTGCAATTTGGTGTTCAATTATTGATGTTCGCCTCACCCGTGATTTATCCGTTTTCGGAAGTATCGGGCCGGCTGCGTGTGGTGTTGTCTTGGAATCCGTTGAATTCATTGTTGGAGATCACGCGTCATGGCTTTCTGGGTGCGGGCGAATGCTCTGTGGGTGACCTGGTGTACTCAATCAGCTTTACGCTCGCGCTGTTGATGATTGCGATCATCGCATTCAATCGAGTGGAACGCACTTTCATGGACACGGTGTAGCCGGCATGCCAATCGCGGTTCGATTCGAGAATGTCAGCAAGCAGTACCGGCTTGGACAGGTTGGTACAGGCACCATCTCCCGCGACCTGGAACGCGGTTGGGCCAAGCTGCGTGGTCGACCCGATCCGTACTCGACCGTCGGACTCGATCGCGATCCAGCCACCGCTGACAATCACTCGGCAGCTGCCGGCGCTGACTACGTCTGGGCGATCAAGGACTTGTCGCTTGATGTCCAACAAGGCGAAGTGCTGGGCATCATCGGCCGCAACGGTGCCGGCAAATCGACGCTGTTGAAACTCCTTTCTCGGGTCACGGCGCCGACGCATGGTACCATTCGAATCAAAGGCTCGATCGCCAGCCTGTTAGAGGTAGGAACCGGTTTTCATCCAGAGCTGACGGGGCGTGAGAATGTTTTTTTGAACGCCGCGATCTTAGGGATGAACCGCAACACGACTCAGTCTCGTTTCGATGAAATCGTGGAATTTTCTGGTTGCTCACGGTATATCGACACACCGGTCAAGCGCTACAGCAGCGGCATGATTGTGCGCCTGGGATTCTCTGTTGCCGCTCATCTGGACTGCGAGACCTTGATTGTTGACGAAGTATTGGCGGTCGGCGACATCGATTTCCAACGGCGTTGCATCGATAAAATGCAGGCTGTCGCGGCTGCGGGTCGGACGATTCTGTTAGTCAGCCACAACATGACCACGATGGCCCGGATGTGCGATCGCTGCGCGCTGCTGAAAGACGGGCGGCTCGATTTCCTGGGTACCGCCTCGGCGGCAATCGATCGATACCTGCAAGAAAATAACGACTTGCTGGCCGCCGTCGATCTTGACCAGTACGAACCGCGATCTGGTTCGGGACGGGTGCGGCTGCAAAAGTTTTGGATCGAGAATGATGCCGGTTCCCTGTGTTCAACGTTCGCCTCGGGAGACACGGTCTGCTTTTGCTTTTCACTGCGGGCCGGCGGTGACCTGGTCGATAAAATCGATGTCGGCTTCTCGATTCACGAGCTGGACGGTGAAATCGTCACCGGCATGTACTCGGCCGTCGCCGGGCACGAGTACTCCGTTGACGGGCAACCGAGCACCATCCGCTGTCGGCTCGACAACCTGCCCCTGCCGGAAGGCCGATACACGATCGCCGTTCGCGTGGTGACCCGCGGCGAGGAACTCGATTGGCCGCGCGGGATGATCGCGGCATTCGATGTCGTCGACGGCGACTTTTACGGCCAAGGCAGACCAGTCTCGCACCAGAACCTCAAGTTTCTGGTTTCCGCCCTGTGGTCTGACGAAAAGTGACAAGATGCTGTTGACTGCGCTGCGCGATCGCTGGATCGCCGCTCGATACGATTTCTTCTTATGGCGCTACGGGCTCGGCGGCGCCAACCAAATCCCGACGCATTTGACCGACGAGGAAAAGCGTGAACTATTTGAGTTGGTTCGACGTCGGCGGCCGGCAGTCGTCGCCGAGATCGGTTCCTATCTAGGTTGCTCCAGCTCTTTCCTGGCAGTCGCGCTTAGCCAATCCTCACCGCAAGCGACTCTATACTGCATCGATACTTGGGACAACGAAACCATGCCCGAGGGAAAGCGGGATACTTTCGACGAGTTTCTTAGCAATACACGGCTGTACAAAGATATCATTCGGCCAATTCGCAGCAGCAGCCTGGATGCGGCGAAATGCTTTCAAGACAAAATCGACTTGTTGTTTATCGATGGTGATCATCGATACAACGCCGTCAAAGACGACTGGACGCATTGGTTGCCGCATCTCAACCCCGGAGCCTGCGTGATCATGCATGACGTTGGCTGGGCGGCGGGAGTACAGCGTGTCGTACACGAAGACATCCAACCGTTGGCCGCGACCGAGAGATGGATGCCCAATCTGTATTGGGCGATCCTGGCATCAAATTGAACGCTGAGTTTACAATCGTCATTCCTACCGCCAGCAGCGTTTCGCATCTGGACAATGTTTTATCGTCGATTCGAACGCTCGGCGGTCAGCTGCCTGAGGTGATGGTCGTCCAAAATGGGATTGCCATCGACCCGCAGGCGAACCGCGAAACCCTCCGCCGGTTTGATGAAATCAATTTGCAAATCCTGCACGACGAAATTCCCGGCCAACTCGCGGGGCGACATCGAGGATTTCATGAATCGGACGCCGAGATTCTGATCTTTATCGACGATGACGTGGTGTTGTCCAAAACTTGGTTGGACAGCATTCGCGAGGCCTTCACGGATCTCTCGGTGATGTTGGTGGGTGGGCCCAGCATCCCGGATTTTGAATCCACACCGCCCGACTGGCTGAATTCGCTTTGGCAGGCAGCGCCCGGCGGCGGTAGGATGTTGACGGCATTGAGTCTGCTCGAACTCGACACCCGCCAGCCGGTTCGGATTGAGCCAACCTTGATCTGGGGCCTCAATTTCGCGATCCGACGTTCGGCGTTGCAGGCCTGCGGTGGCTTTCATCCGGATTGTGTGCCGGCCGAACTGCAGCATTTTCAAGGGGATGGTGAAACCGGACTATGCCTTGCAATCGCCGCCGCGGGCGGTAAAGCCGTCTATCATCCCGGCGCGTTGGTCCATCATCAAATCGGTAACGAGCGAATGACCGCACGCTATTTTGAGCAAAGATACTTTTATCAAGGCGTTTGCGATTCCTACACACAACTACGAAGTAAGGCACCCCTGGCAATCAGATCAGAACAACAGTCGCTGTTTCCTAAAGTGCGCTCCGTCGCCGCCCGGTTAAAACGAGCCTTCGTCGGTGCGCGGCCGCGGGATCCGTTCGGTGAGCGGTTTGCTGCCGCCTATCAACGTGGCTTTGAGTTTCACCAGCACTGCGTTTCCAAATCTCCCCTGCTTCGAAACTGGGTCAACCGCGAGGACTATTTCGACTATCAATACCCCTGTTTGGAAGCGGATTTTGTACCTCCCAGGCGTCACGTTCATCAATCGTAATAGTGCAGAACAGATCCATGGCTGTCGAATACGTCAAACATCTCGATCAAACGATCGGAATCATCCTGCGCTCGGACTTCCACGCCGAGGGAATCCAGTTCTTCACCCCCAACACGTTCTCTCAGCAACTCGGTTACATGAATCGACCAGCCGGCTATCAGATCGATCCTCACGTCCATAACCCGGTCGAGCGCGCCGTGGTTTGGACTCAGGAAGTGCTGTTGGTCAGATCCGGCCGAGTGCGCGTCGATTTTTATACCGATGGCCAACACTACTTGGAAAGTCGCGTGATCGGCGCCGGCGACGTGATCCTGTTGGCGGCCGGTGGGCATGGGTTCGAAATGCTCGAGCCGACCGAAATGATCGAGATCAAACAAGGACCCTACTTTGGCGATCAGGACAAAACCCGTTTCGATCCCGTTGCGGTCGATAAAATTCGCTTGCCCGATCGACCTGCGACAGAGAGCGACTCCCAGTGAGCGATTCATTTGGTACCTACAGCCGCTATTACGACCTGCTGTACCGCGACAAAGATTATCCGCGCGAAACAGCCTACCTTCGCGCGCTGATCAACCGCTTTGACCCGACCGCCGGCGATATTTTGGAGCTGGGATGCGGGACCGGCAAACATGCGTCGCTGTTGGCCGATTCCGGGCTACACGTGACCGGCGTCGAACGCAGTGCGGAAATGATCGCGGCCGCCCAGAACTTGCACCCGAATGTCAATCTCGTTCACGCAGATGCTCGTTCGGTGCGGTTGGAAAGAGAATATGATGCCGTGCTTTCGCTGTTCCACGTGGTCAGTTACCAAACCACCAACGACGATGTCGCCAGCATGTTTGACACCGCTGCAACTCATTTGCGCCGCGGCGGTCATTTCATCTTTGACCTCTGGTATGGTCCGGCCGTGTTGCGACAATGGCCGCAGCCGAGGGTCAAACTGATGCAGGATGACCGTATCGCGGTTCGCAGGTCTGCCGAGCCGGTCGTCGATGTCAATCGTAATTTAGTTGAAGTAAACTATGAGATTACGATTACCGACCGGCACAGCGGACAGATCGAGCAGTTCAGCGAATGCCACCCAATGCGATACTTTTTCGCTCCTGAGATCGACTTGTTTGCCCAGTCGGCCGGGCTGGAAGTGATCCATAGCGAACAGTGGCTCGATGGAGCCGCGCCGTCAGCGGACACTTGGGGTGTGACCTTTGTTCTCAAGAAACGAATCTGACGAAATGATCCCGGTCAACACACCATTGCTGGACGGCAACGAGGCGAAGTACCTGGCGGAATGTATCGAAACTGGCTGGATCAGTAGCGAGGGACCCTTTGTCAGCCGATTCGAGCAATCGTTTGCCAGCAAAGTCGGTCGCCGGCATGGTGTGGCCTGTGCCAGCGGTTCGGGCGCGCTCGACATGGCCGTGGTCGCCGCGGGAATCAAACCGGGCGATGAAGTGATCATGCCAACGTTCACCATCATCTCGCCCGCCGCGTCGATCGTTCGCGCAGGCGCTGTTCCCGTGCTGGTCGACAGCGATCCGCTGACTTGGAATATGGACATTGATCAGATCGAATCCAAGATCACAGCCAAAACCAGAGCGATCGTCGTCGTTCACATCTACGGTTTACCGGTCGACATGGATCCCCTGATCGAACTGGCCCGGCAACATGATTTGACGGTCATCGAAGATGCTGCCGAGATGCATGGGCAAACGTATCGCGATCAACCCTGCGGCAGTTTCGGCCTACTCAGCACATTCAGCTTTTATCCCAACAAGCATGTCACCTGCGGTGAAGGCGGGATGGTCGTCACGGACGATGATCAAGTCGCCCAGCAATGTCGCGAACTTCGAAATCTTTGTTTCCAACCGGGCCGTCGATTTGTTCACGAGGCATTGGGCTGGAATTACCGGATGACGAACCTGCAGGCCGCGGTAGGGCTTGCGCAGTTGGAAAAACTGGATCAGCACATCCAGCGCAAACGACAGATCGGTAATCGGTACCAAAGGCAACTAGCGGACCTTGGCGGCGTCCAATTGCCGCTGCCCAAGACGGATCACTCCGAGAATATCTATTGGGTCTTTGGCATTGTTTTGAATTCGGCCGCTGCAGACCCCGCCGGCGAATCGACCGCCGAGCAGCTTGCACGACGACTCTCCGAGCAACAAATCGGCACCCGACCATTCTTTTGGCCGATGCATTGGCAACCGGTGTTTCAGAAAATGGGTTTGTTTACGGGCCAGCGCTACCCCGTAGCCGAAAGAATCGCCCGTCAAGGCATCTACCTGCCCAGCGGACTGGGTTTGCAGGATCACCAGATCGATCAAGTTTGTGCGGCACTAAAAAAATCCATCCTTTGACCCTCACCGTTACCGGCGATCGAAATACCAGCGGCCAAGAAAGTCCGGCAAGTTAAATCTCCAGCGATAGCAAGCATATGAAAGTAGGCATCTACTTAGCCGACATTTCCCCGGAACTGGGCGGTGGTGCACGATTCCAAACGCAAGTCATTGGCGCACTGTTGGACTCCACCAGCTCGGACCACGAATTCTGCCTGATTGGTCATAGCGCTGAGACGCCTTTCGGCCAACCGCCAATCCTGGTCGACCAGCCGACGTCGCCGACACGCACCAAAAGGATGCTTTCTCGAGCCGGTTTCGCCAGCCCAGAGCCCGACAAGATCTTGACGACGTTGCAGCAGCACCGCATCAATTTGATCTATTCGCCTCATCCTGTGGCGCTGACCACGGCATTGCCCTACGTCATCACCTGCTGGGATTTACAGCACCGGATGCAACCCTTCTTCCCGGAGGTCTCGTCAGTCGGATGGACATGGGAAGCACGAGAACAACATTTCAGCACGGTACTACGTCGTGCCGCCACGGTAGTGACGGGTACCGAACAAGGAAAACGCGAAGTCACGCAGTTTTACGGCGTTGCACACGACCGCGTTTCTGTGATTCCATTCGCGGTGCCTGCTGGATTGGTGTCCAGCGATGCGACCGAACCAGTCGGTCTGCCGAACGACGAATTCATCGTCTATCCGGCACAGTTTTGGCCGCACAAGAATCACATCACGATTCTGCACGCTTTGAAACACTTGCAAGAAACAACGGACCTGCGAATTACCGCCGTGTTCCCCGGAGCTTCCCAGCCAAACAATGCCTGCACGATGCAGTATGTTCGTGAGACTGCATCCAATCTGGGCGTTCCGGTACACTTTCCTGGATTCGTATCGGACGGGGATTTGCGTTGGCTGTACGAAAATAGCAAGGCGCTGGTGTTTGCCAGTCTGTTCGGGCCGGACAATCTGCCGCCGTTGGAAGCGATGAGCCTCGGTTGCCCGGTGATCGCTTCAAAAGTACGAGGGGCGGAGGAGCAGTACGGTGATGCGGCACTGTTGGTCCAGCCAACAGACGAGTTTGCGATGGCTGAGGCAATCAAGAAATTGTGTACCAATGAAGAGGCTCGTCACAAACAGATTCAACGTGGTGCCGGACTGGCAGGCGCTTTGACGCAGTCGGCTTACACCAAAGCGTTGCACGAACTGTTCGATCAGTTCGCCCGATTTCGCCGTTGTTGGCCTTGAGCATGCTTCTAACTTAATGAACATTTGCTACTTCAATGGTGGGATGCAGGTGCCGTCGGTTCGGTTTCGCATGCCCTTGTTCAAACTGCTCGAGCAGCGGCGGCACCGGTGCACGTACCTCAACAGCATCCCGTCGCGATACGAATACTATCGCTGGATCGGCTGGCGAAATAGCGAGCGATTACGGCGCGCCGTTCGTCGCTGGCACCTTGCCCAAGTGGAAGACGAGAAATTTGATTCTGTCGTGCTGGAAACCGGAATTTTTCATACCAACGACTGGACTTACGAGGAAAAACTGCGGTCCGCAGCCGGTCGCCTGGTTTACGATCTCGATGATGCTGTCTTCTTGCTGTTTCCGGAAAAGACACGGGCGATTGCCGCCATGGCGGATCGCGTGATCGCCGGCAATCAACGGATCGCCGATTGGCGCTAGAATTCAACCAGTGCGTGACCGTCATTCCGACTTGTATCGACGCCAGCCTCTATACCGAAAAGAACTACACCGCCCAAACCGATGTCGGCGTACCCATCGTAGGCTGGATTGGCTCGCGCGGGAACGTACCAATGCTGTCCACGTGTGCCAGCGCGCTGCGACAAGTCGCCTCGCAGCGCAAGTTTGAACTGCGAGTGATCACGAGCGACAAGGCGGCGCTGCGAGAGATTGATTTGGATGGCGTCAACGTGCGCTGGGTCGACATCGATCAAGCCGATACCGTGACCCAGCTGCAGCAGTTGGATGTGGGGATCATGCCGCTGCCGGAGGACGATCCCTGGATGCAGTACAAGTGCAACGCCAAGATGATTCAGTATATGGCGGTCGGAGTGCCGGCGATCGGTTCGGACATCGGCTTCAATCGTGAACTGGTCCAGCACGAAGTCAATTCTCTGCTGGCCACCGGTCATCAGCAGTGGGTGACGAGTCTAAACGCGTTGCTCGATTCCACGGACTTGCGACAGCGCCTCGGTCGAGCGGCAAGAAAAACCGTGCTCGAATCCTTCACCGCTCAAGGACACGTCGAGGAGTACGAGCGGGCAATCCTGGGTGCCAAATACAACCCCCAGAAACGGACCTGGCATCACCAATTGTCGTGAGTCGTATTATACAAGTTGTCCCATCAGGTAGTCCAGCGAATCGATGTCGATTGTTTGCTTGTCCTCTCTGAACGACGACGCGAATATTCGACGTCGCAAGGTGCGGTTGGTGGACACCGGGGGCGACTGCTGATCGGCCAGTTCGCTAGAGGCCAGTTCGCTAGGGGCCAGTTCGCTAGGGGCCAGTTCGCTAGGGGCCAGTTCGCTAGAGGCCGGCGCTGCCGGCTCGGTCTTGACTTGTTGGTCATGAATTTGGGTCGACGAAAGCACGCGCGGTCTTATGCTGCCGCCGCTAACTTGCGGCAGCGGCTCGCTCGGCGCTTCACTCGACACCTCAACCGGCGTTGACGCTTCCAGAATCGTCGAGCCGGGCACGGTGTCCTCTGCAGATACCGGGAAAGCCGACGCGGCTGCTGGCGATTCCGATGCGATCATCCCAGCGGTCACCGGATTGCCAAACAGACCGGCGTTGCGAGCGCGAGCGAAAATGCGAAACCGATTGACGTAACCGACTTTAAGTCCCGCTTCAGCAAAGTTCTGACCTACCGCCTGTTGGGACGGAATGACGGTGATCGTTTTCGAATTGTCTTGGCTACGCAGAAATGCATCTTTCTGTAGACGGCTAACCGTATAGCTACCCGCCGGCAGATCGGTGAACAGATAACCGCCGTTGCTGTCCGTTGTCGTTTCACGCTCTACCAGCTCGCCACCGAGCGACGTGCCCGTCAAACGGACCTGAACCGAGGCCACCGTCCGCTCGCCGATACTCAGCGCTCCGTCACCGCTCGCGTCGACCCAGACTCGACCCGATATGGTCGCATCCATCGGATCGTCGATGACCGAAACGGTGTGAACATCAACAGATCCAAGCGACACATCGCTCACCTCGCCGCCAGGTAGCTGCAAGCCCAACTGGATCGTCTCAACATCCTCGATCAGTTGATCATCGACCAACGAAAGTTGGACGTTTTTTGTAGCTCCGTTCTGGCTGCCGGCAGGAAATGTGATCGCGGTGGTTAACAACGAAAAGTCAGCCGGTGTGGTCGCCGTGCCGCCGATGACCTCAACATTCAGGTTTACCGCCTCGGTCAGTTCGCCGCCTGCTGGGACGCTGAGCTGTACGGTCACTGTGTGGCTGCCCGCGCGTTCAAAGACACTGCTGGTCTCACTGAAGAAACCAATCGTGGCCGTGTCGTTATTCAGAATCTGCAGCGAACCTTCGTCGTTGTCGGCATCGATCGTCACCTGCTGATTGCCGCTGCTAATGGAATCGAGCATCACAGTGACCGTTTCGATGCGTTCGACCAACAGGTCATCGATCACCGGGATCACGATTGTCGCCGTCGTTGTGCCGGCGGCAATCGTGACGGCGCCGTTGAGCGCTGTGAAGTCTTCGCCCGAGATTGCGGTACCGCCAAGCAGAAAGGCGACCACCGTATCGACCGAACTCTGGGCCGATTGAGTGACGGTAACCGTTCCGTTCAGAGGCCCTGTTTCATCGCCGTCGGTGGTGCCGGTGATCGCGACCGCAGCCGCGTCGTTGTCGGCAATCTGAATCGAGCCGCTGTCCATCGCCGAGTTGATCGTGATCAGCGGGTTGCCACCGCTGACCGAATCCAACGTCACGATCACGGTCTCCGATGCTTCGACGATGAGGTCATCGAGCGTGGGGACCTCGATCGTTGCCGTCGTTTCGCCCGCCAGGATCGTGACGCTGCCGCTCAGCGGGGTGAAGTCGGCTGCCGAGGTTGCGGTTCCCGTCACGATGTAAGCGATCACCGTATCAATGCTGGAGATGCCGCTTTGAGTCACCGTCAGCACACCGCCAACCGATCCTGCTTCAGCTCCGTTGGTTGTGCCTTGAATGTCGACAAGCCCGGTGTCGTCATCAACGATCTGAATCTCGGCTACCTCGCCGGCCGCGTCGATTGCCAATCGCCCATCGCCGCTGGTGATCTCGGTCAGTGTGATCGAGATGTTCTCGGAACCTTCGATCAAGAGATCCTGCAGAATCGATACGTCAATCGTTGCCGAGGTTTGGTTGGCGGAAATCGTGACCGTGCCGCTAAGTGGAGTGAAATCGAGGCCCGAGCCGGCTGTCCCCGCGACCGCGTAGAGCAGCACCGTATCAGTATCGGTCGCGCCGCTTTGTGTGATCGTGAAGACTCCGCCCACCAGTCCGGCTTCGCTGCCGTCGCTGGTGCCTGCGATGCTGATCAGCCCGGTCTCGTCGTCGATCACATCAATCGTCGCTTCATCAGCCCCCGAATTGATGGTCACATCGGGATTGCCACTGCCAATTGAATCCAAAGCAATGATCACCGTTTCGGTACCTTCCAGCCGCGCGTCGTCAATCACGGGAACAAGTACCGTCGCGCTGGTTTGACCTGCGGGGATCGTGACGGTCCCACTCAGTGCGGAAAAGTCATCGCCCTGGCTGGCGGTCCCCGTGACCGTGTAACTGATCACCGTGTCTGATGAACTGGCGCTGGTCTGAGTAACTAGGAACGATCCATCGACGGTTCCAGCTTCATCGGCATTCCCGCCAGCGGTAATGCTGACAGTGGCGACGTCATCGTCCAGGATCAGCAAGCTGTCGCTGTCACTGGCCTGATCAATGGATACCTCGCTGTTGCCGTTAGTGATCTGATCAAGCAAGATCTCCACGCTTTCATCGTCTTCGACAGTTGCGTCATCCAACACGCTGATATCGATCTCCGCCGATGTCGATCCGGCTGGAATCGTGACCGTTCCGCTAACCGCTGTGAAATCATCGCCCGCCGTGGCCGTGCCGCTGACGATGTAGCTGATCACCGTGTCGGTCGAGCTTTCCGCCGATTGCGTGACGATAAAACGTCCATCCGCCGGCCCGTCTTCGTCACCGCCATCGGCCGCTGCAATGCCGACGGTCGCTGCATCATTGTCGCTGATCAGTACCGAATCCAAGTCGGCCAGCGCGTCGATTGCTAGTTCATTGCTGCCGCTTGCGATCGAATCGAGCTCAACGGTGACTGATTCTGTCCCTTCCACAATCGCATCATCGTTGATCGGCACCAATATCGTCGCCGTCGTCTGACCAGCAGTCACGGTCACCGTGCCACTCAAGGCCACATAGTCGGCAGCGGCAGTTGCCGAACCGGTGACCAGATACAAGATCACCGTATCAACGAGCGCCCGCCCATCTTGCCTGATCGTGAACTGGCCGGCCAGGGGACCGTCTTCGTCTCCGTCGACCGATTTGACAATACTGATCAGGCCGGTTTCGTCGTCGGCGATTTCGATCGTCGCTAGTTGGCTGGCAGCATCGATCTCTAACAATGCGTCGCCGCTGATGCCAGTGATTTCCAACGTGACCGTTTCCGCTCCTTCGATCAAATCATCATCGATCACCGGTACACTGATCGTGGCGGACGTTGCCCCCATTGGAATCGTCACGCTGCCGCTAAGTGCCGTGAAATCAACACCCGACGATGCCGTACCGACGACGCTATAGGTGACGATCGTATCCGTACTGGTAGCGATCGATTGCGAAACGGTGAACAGGCCATCGACCGGTCCAGCTTCTTCGCCATCCGTTGTCGCGGTGATGCCGACACTGGGAATCTCATCGTCGGAAATTTGCAGGGTTGCTTGATCGGACGCACCGATTGAGATCTCACCGTCACCACTGGAGATCGTATCGAGCGTGACGATCACGGTTTCCGCGCCCTCGGCTTCCGCGTCGTCAATCACTGGCACGTTGATCGTCGCCGTCGTCGATCCAGCGGGAATCGTGACGCTGCCACTCAACGCCGTGAAATCATCGCCGGAGGTGGCCGTGCCGCTGACGAGGTAGCTGATCACTGTGTCAGTCGAACTTTCGGCACTTTGGGTCACCATGAACCTGCCATCGACCGGTCCCAGCTCATTGCCATTGGCGCTTGACTCAATGCTGATGGTTGCCGAATCGTTGTCCGCCAGATCGATCGTTGCTGAATCGTTGGCCGCGTCGATGCTGATTTGAGTCGTATTGCCGCTGCTGATCGAGCCGAGCGTGATCGTTAGCGTTTCGGTGGCTTCGACAATCGCATCATCGACTATCGAAACATCGATCGTGGCCGTGGTCGAACCGGCAGGGATCGTGACGCTCCCAGAAAGCTCGCCAAAATCATCACCGGACGTCGCCGTTCCAGTTACCGTGTAACTGACCACGGTGTCGTCTACACTTTCCAAGCTTTGAGTTACCGTAAACAGACCAGCGACCGGGCCTGCTTCGTTGCCACCCGTTGTCGCCGCGATGCTGATGGTGGCGGTGTCGTTGTCAGCGATGGTGATGCTGGCTTCGTCGTTGGCGTCATCAATCTGGAGCTGCGTGTCGCCGCTGATCTCGGTAATCAACAAGGTCAGCGTCTCGGTTCCCTCGATCAGCGAATCATCGATCACCGGCACGTTGACTAGCGCGGACGTCGCGCCGCTGGGAATCGTCACTGTGCCGCCCAGTGCCGTGAAATCATCTCCTGACGATGACGTGCCCGATACCACGTAGGTGACCACTGTGTCGATGGTTGCGACTATCGATTGAGAAACCGTAAACACACCCCCCAGCGGACCCTCTTCATTGCCAGCGGTGGTGGCTGCGATGCTGACCCGAGGAACCTCGTTGTCAGAGATCAGGACCGTGGCCTGATCAGCCGCACCAATTGTGATCTGATCGTCGCCACTGGTGATCTCATCGAGCGTGACGATCACTGTTTCTGCGCTCTCGACATCCGGATCGTCGAGCACTCCCACGCTGATCGTCGCCGTGGTCGATCCAGCGGGAATCGTGACGCTGCCGCTCAGCGCCGTGTAGTCAGCCCCCGGTGTTGCCGAGCCAGCGACCAGGTAGCTGATCACGGTATCTGTTGAGCTCTCGGCCGACTGCGTGATCGTAAACTGGCCATTGGCCGGTCCGGTCTCGTTACCGTTGGCGGTGGCCGCGATGCTCAGCGTGGCCGAATCGTTGTCGGCAAGATCGATCGCTGCCGAATCGTTGGCCGAGTCAATGCTGATTTGGGCGGTGTTGCCGCTGGTGATCGAAGCGAGCGTGATGATCACGGTCTCCAGCTCTTCCAGCAGCGCGTCGTCAATGATCGGAACGTTGATGATCGCCGAACTGCTGCCGGCAGGGATCGTGACCGAGCCACTGAGCGCCGTGAAGTCAGCTCCCGAAGACGCCGTTCCGGTGACCGTGTAACTGATCACGGTGGCGGTCGTACTTTGCAAGCTCTGATTCACGGTGAACAGGCCAGCGACCGGCCCGGCTTCGTCGCCACCCCTGGTCCCTGCGATGCTGATTTGGGCAAGATCGTTATCGGCGATGGTGATGCTTGCCTGGTCATTAGCCTCATCAATCTCAAGCTGCGCATCACCGCTGATATTCGTGATCGTCAACGTCAGCGTTTCAATTCCTTCGATCAACGCATCATCGATCACCGAAACGTTGATTGGCGCGGACATCGCGCCGATCGGGATCGTCACGCTGCCGCTGAGCGCGGCAAAGTCAGTGCCGGCGGTGGCTGTGCCGGCGATGGTGTACGTGACGACGGTGTTTGAACTTGTCGTGATTGGTTGCGAAACGGTAAAGACGCCCCCCAGCGGACCATCTTCATCGCCATTGGTCGTTGCCGCGATGCTGACCCGTGGCACCTCGTTGTCGAAGATTTGAATTGTGGCCTGATCAGCCGCACCGATCGTAATCTGAGCGTCGCCGCTGGTGATCGTACCGAGCGTGACGATGACGGTTTCGGCACCCTCGGTAACCAGGTCATCAGTCACGGGCACATCGATTGTCGCCGACGTCGACCCGGCCGGAATCGTGACGCTGCGGCTGAGCGCCGTGTAGTCAGAGCCTGGCGTTGCTGAACCGCCGACGGTATAGCTGACAATGGTATTGATCGAGCTGATCGCAGATTGAGTGACCGTGAACCGGCCGTTGATCGGCCCCGTCTCACTGCCGTCTGTGGTCGCGGCGATGCTGAGGGTTGCCGCATCGTTGTCGGTGAGATTAAGCGATGCCGACTTGTTGGCCTGGTTGATACTGATCTGAGCCGTGTTACCGCTGGTGATGGTATCGAGCGTGACGATCACGGTCTCGAGCTCTTCGACCAGTAAGTCGTTGATCGTCGGCACGTTGATGGTCGCCGAACTACTGCCGGCAGGGATCGTGACTGAGCCACTGAGCGGGGTAAAATCAGCACCGGATGACGCCGTTCCGGTGACCGTATAACTGATCACCGTCGCGGTGGTGCTTGGCAAACTCTGATTGACGGTAAACACGCCAGCGACCGGCCCGGCCTCATTGCCACCGGTCGTCGCTGTGATGCTGACGGTGGCAGTATCAACATTCTCGTTGGTTACCGACACATCGGAGACGTCCCCGGCACCCAGCGCGTTGTATTTGTTATCGCCACTGGTCGGATCACCGGTCACGATCGTGTAGAGAACATCACCGTCGATGAGGTCATCGTCCTGACCCGTCACCGTCACAATCACACCCGTGCTCCAGTTCGTGGCATTCAACTGCACGCTTGCCGGTACCGTACCCTCACCAGGATCGTTGGAGTTAAACGGAATCGTGACAGCACCGGTTGGTTCGCTGGTCAACGTGACTGTGAATGTGGCGGTCGTACCATCTTCGCGTGTGTTGCGACTGATCGCCGAAACGTTCACGCCGGCGGTGTCGTCGTCAAGATTTGTAACCGTGACATCGTCTACGTCCAGATTCTTGTAGTTATCGTCTCCAGTCGATGTGGTGCCCAAGATGATGGTGTACTGCTTGTCACCGTCATCTTGAAAGTCGTCTACTCCCGTAACCGTGATGGTCTGAGGCACATCCCAATTAGTCTGCGTAAACGTAAGGCTGCTCGCTGAAACGGTGCCTTCCGCGGTATTGCTCGATGCAACGCTGAACGTCACGTCCGCTGTCGGTTCGAGTGTTAGCACAACGTCAAACTGGTCCGTTCCACCAGCTTCCGTGGTGCTCAGGCCGGCCACGGGCGTCACGAACACATCCGCTGCCACGATCTGAATTGACCCGCCTAGGAATTCAACCTGACTTTCGTCCAGGAACGAGGAACTGTCGAAGAACAGTGGCCTTCTGAGTACGATTTCAGAGAGGCTGCCGATTAGATCGAGAACACCATCGTTACCTGCCGCTTCGACGTGAAAGGGAACACTGAAAAGCAGGAACTCTTCGCCGCGCAAAGTAGGAGCCGGAGCTACCGTGTCTTTCCCACCCCCATCAACAATCATGCCACTGGTTGATGTATCTCCGGCGGCGTCTAGTGTGTACTCCGGCCCGGGCGTAATCGGATCGTTCGTGTCAATCGAAATTTGTTGCGGATCATAATCGACGTTGATGTACGCCTGGCGGACGCCGGTGGGATTGTCGCGACTGTCTTGAACGTAAACGTTTAACTGAGCATCATTGGCGACCATCAGTGACTCAAGGGCGTTTCCTCCGCCAACGTCCGTGAACTCGAAGCGGACGCTAAGCTCGCCGGCCAGAGGCAACCGAGCTTCAAGCCGTTCACAGGTCAGAATGTCCCTTCGAACGGCTCTCAACGTTGCCTCCCTTCGGCGTGCTGCCGCACAGCTTCGTCGTTTGCCGGGACGAGACTGCCGGCGGCTTGATGGAAACGGCTTCCACATTTCTGATGATCCAAAGCACAGCAATTAGGTCAGTGGGCAACCGCGGCACGCGAACGAGCACGGTCTGCTTGCAATCACGATATAGGCAAAATTGCGAGCTGAACGCAAACGCAGTGTGTCCGCAAACACGGTCGCTTTGAGGCGAGCGTTCGCTGCAAGTGACCTGTCCAGACGATTCAGGGGCTTTCTTCGAATGATAGTTACAGGCGGGATGTCGATCATGGTTACCGCTTGGATATTGTCAAAATTCAGCTCGATTTGTTCCGATTGAGCAGCCTGCCCGCATGAGTGGATCCGGAATCTGAAGTCAACAGCAGGCGCGTTAGCGGCCCAAGGCGCGCGATATTGGTACCTATCATTGACTAGCTCCGGTTTGCAATGGTTCCGCTCCAAGATGGATTGACCGTTCTTTTCAGCCAATTTCTTGTGAACTTGCCCCTATCCGCACACGCCCGCCGCTTGATGACTTAGTGCAAACAAGGTGCCAGCGAGTAATTTCTCTTGCGTCGCGACTTGCCAGGCTGAAACGCCGGACAGGCGCCTGCCAGCGTGCGTCGTTGCTCGGCTGGCGCTGGAGCCGAATTCGGCAAACCTTGCTTGCGAGCGATCCCTGAACGGTGAACCGGCAGGTCTGTCGCGCAAAAAGAATGGTGCCGCGCAGCGCGGCACCATGGTTCTCGTGGTTACGATTACCAGGAATCAAGCAGCCTAAGTAATCGTGTTGTCGAAACCGGTATCGATACCAAACAGCGGATTCGGGATCAACGTTGTGATCATTGAAATGTCTAAGACATCGTTTGCCCCGGCACCCGGTACTAACGGTGTACCGGTGAAGATCACAAGCGTTCCGACAACTGGGTTCGCCGCAAAGGTCACGTTCCCGACCAGCTTCAATGTGTCGGATCCAAAACCCAACTCGAGATAGACGTTGGCTGGACTGGAGAGGTCGTCTAGCGTAACGATATCGGTACCCGTCCCGCCGATAATGCTAAGCGATGCTAGCGGCGTTATCGGAGTGGCGCCCATGACGGTAACTTGGTTCTCTCCATTGAAAACGTTGATGTTCACGTTCCCAACCGAGACCAATGTATTCACCGTGACGATGTCCGCGCCATTGTCTCCGGAAATGAACAGCGCATCGCCAGCAGCCAAACCCGGCGTGCCGGGCCCGCCGCTTACTGGGAAGCGCCCGGCAAATCTGACAGGCGAACCGGGGCCTCCGGGGCGATTACCGATCGCACTGGTGTTAATCGAAACCGTATTCACGTTTGCACCGGTGCCCGCGAGTGCTGGCCCGGGACCAATACCACCGGCCGCCGCAGCATTGTTGATAAACACTCCCCAGGGGATACTGCTGTTGTTACCGATGCTAATTGAGTCTTGGCCATCCTCGGCGAGAATCTCAAGCGGATAGCCGCCTGCCGGGGTCCCACCTACGCCGGGTGGCGTGATATCGGTGCCAAGGTTGCTGTTAGAGACGATCGTCATCGTGTTGCCGCCCGCCCCGCCGGGACCGGCCAGGTGATCGATGCCAACCCCTCCGGTGACGTCGGTTTGGGTGAAGCTGGCAATGTCCAGTTGACCAGGTGCATTGCCGCCGTTGGCGATCCGGATTCCACCAAACACCGACACGCGTTTCGAGCCGCCGGCGGCATCGTCTGGATTCGGACCGAAGACAACATTGCTGCCGCCGGGTCCGTTAACAATGGAAATGGCTTCCTGACCAGTGTTGGGTGGATTCGCACCGGCTCCTACAGTCGAATCTCCCAACACCTTCACACTGTCCGCACCGCCAACGTTACTGACATGCAATCCGAAGCCAACATTAGGCAGCAGGGCCGAAAGCGCCGCAACGGTGACGGCAGGAACCGTGGGAGGAAGTGTTGCTGGTACGACAGGGAAGATTCCTCTCAAGTCGCTGTCGATGACCTTAACCTCACTCCCACCTCCGCCGGTATCGGCAAAAAATGTTCCTCCCACCACAGCGGACCTGTTACCAGCTGCTGATTTCTGAATCGTCAATTGGTCTTTACCGGCACCCAAGGCGGCGTGCCAGACGCCCGCACTGACCACAGTCCCGTCAACCGTGTAGACGTCGTCACCAGAAGTGTTGGCGATCACCAGATCAGACGGGAGTGTGGCATCACGAACGACGAAGGTATCGGAAGCGCCGCCGAGCCCAACCAAAAGGTCCCCCGTGATCGCAAACGCGAGCGTTTGACTCGGAAGTGGATTGAGCCCGTTAATCGTAAACATGGTCGTGAAGTCATTCGCCGGTCGTGTGATTGTCAAAAAACCACCGGGTGCCGCCGTGACGACGACGTTGTTTGGCTGCGGGTCCCCCAGCAACGCGACATCTCCAGCGACGGCGCCGGGAACTGTGAACACCGGGCCAATTTCAATGTTGACCGTGCCGGCCAGCACGCGCCTCGACTCGAGCGGTTCGAACCGAGAGCGTCGACTTGTGTTGATTCGCAGTTCTTGTCTTCTGCGTTGCTTGTCTCTTAGTCTGCGTTGGCTGTTTCGTGCCTTAATGGGCCAGAACATGAGGGCGCCTCCCGAGCGGAAAATACAAAGGGCCCGTCCCTAGGTTGGCAAAAACCAACTCTGTCCGTTTGAAGTTGGGGTGATCAAAACTTGACCGATTTCATTCAGCTCAGCGAATGCAATTTCCAGACCGCTCACACTGAACACCAGTCCGATCCTAATCACAGCGATTTGGCCAGTCAACAAACCAAAGTGTGAATAATGCCGGCTCTGCTGACTTTTCAGATCGGGCGTCGGCACTACCGAAATAATGATCAAACTCAGCCAATGATGCCTGGTTTGACATCTGGCGTGCGTGGACGCGCGCCTTGCCAGCTTGACGGGAAACGCTAGCTGACCAATCGCGCGCCTCTGGCTCTTTGCCACCGGCACAGATTAACAAACCGGCACCTAAAACCTGAATATAGTTGGCAATGTAGCACGCTCAACGATAGCGAGCTCAGGTCGTACCGGATAAACTCGCTATTGAAGTTATAAGAAACTTCTTCGCCTTACTATGTGTTGCGCAGGGCTGCTTGATTCGGCGATCATTTTGCGACGCAACGTTGCCAAGTTGCTGTCGTCGCACGAAGGAAACGGATTGAAGACGAAAGTGTAGGGACGCTGTTCGATTTCGCAGACGGCATCGCAGGTTACACTTCCATGGTTGCGTCCCTTACAGCTACTTCAAAACGGCAACGCGGTGCGCGCCGCCGCACTCGGCGAATGTTCTTGGAACAACTTGAGCGTCGATGTCTGCTCGCCGCAGTCGTTGTTTATCAGGAAGATTTTGAGAGTGACGACGGTGGTTACACGGCGAACAATGTTGGCGGCACCTATGGAGGCCTATGGCATTATTCATTGGGACGCAACGCGGACGGTCTTCCCAATCATTCGCCGGCTCATAACTGGTACTACGGAAGTTTCGAGACATCGACCGGCCAGGGTCGCTATGACTATCTTCCGGGTGACCACGAAGGCGTGTTGATGTCACCGTACATCGACCTTCCGGATTGTGGCACTTCCACGCTTAGCTTCAACTACTTCTTAGCAACACGTCTGCCAACCGACGTTGATTTCGTGACCGTCTCGGTATTTGACGGCACAACGATGACAGAAGTCCTGTCGCGCAGCTCCGGGTCGCTGGTCCAGACCGGTAACAGCTGGATCACAGCGACGGCCGATTTAAGCTCGTTCGCGGGACAAGCGATCAGCCTAAAGTTCAAATTCGACACCGGAGACACCGTTCCCTTCGATCCCGAAGGCTGGTATGTCGATGACGTCATGATCACAGCCGAGCCTTGCATCGATTTGGGTGACGCGCCGACAGCGGGGCAGTCGGGTTTGGCGAATAGTTATCCCACTTTGCTGATTGACAACGGTGCGCGGCATCAGCTCGTGGCGGGTCCACGTTTGGGCGCGGTGATCGATGCGGAGTCCGACGGTCAACCCACGGCGCTGGCCGATGGCGACGACATCAACGGCCTGCCTGACGACGAAGATGGGGTGACGTTTTCGACACTGGTGGCCGGTTCCACCGGCACCGCCACGGTGACTGCCTCAGCGGCTGGTCTGCTGGATGCCTGGGTCGACTTGAACTTCGACGGTGATTGGGATGATGCGGGCGAGCGGATCACCCCGGCGGCCGGCCTGGTGGTCGTGGCCGGCGCTAACGCCGTGACGATACCAGCATTTGCCAGCGCTGGTGCCTCCTATGCCCGCTTCCGCTTGAGTACCGCGGGTGGGTTGGAGCCCACGGGACTGGCCAGCGATGGCGAAGTGGAAGACTACCAGTTGATCGTCGATCCGGCATTGGACTTCGGCGACGCGCCCGACCCGACCTTCCCCACCTTGCTGGCCAACAACGGCGCCCGACATGCGATCGTGGCGGGTCCACGTTCGGGCGCGGTGATCGATGCGGAGTCCGACGGTCAACCCACCGCGCCGGCCGATGGCGACGACAACAATGGCGTGCCTGACGACGAAGATGGGGTCACCTTTTCGACACTGGTGGCCGGTTCCACCGGCACCGCCACGGTGACTGCCTCAGCGGCTGGTCTGCTGGATGCCTGGGTCGACTTGAACTTCGACGGTGATTGGGATGATGCGGGCGAGCGGATCACCCCGGCGGCCGGCCTGGCGGTGGTGGCCGGTGCGAACCCGGTGACGATACCAGCCTTTGCCAGCGCTGGTGCCTCTTATGCCCGCTTCCGCTTGAGTACCGCGGGTGGGTTGGAGCCCACGGGACTGGCCAGCGATGGCGAAGTGGAAGACTACCAGTTGATCGTCGATCCGGCATTGGACTTCGGCGACGCGCCCGACCCGACCTTCCCCACCTTGCTGGCCAACAACGGCGCCCGACATGCGATCGTGGCGGGTCCACGTTTGGGCGCGGTGATCGATGCGGAGTCCGACGGTCAACCCACCGCGCCGGCCGATGGCGACGACAACAATGGCGTGCCTGACGACGAAGATGGGGTCACCTTTTCGACACTGGTGGCCGGTTCCACCGGCACCGCCACGGTGACTGCCTCAGCGGCTGGTCTGCTGGATGCCTGGGTCGACTTGAACTTCGACGGTGATTGGGATGATGCGGGCGAGCGGATCACCCCGGCGGCCGGCCTGGCGGTGGTGGCCGGTGCGAACCCGGTGACGATACCAGCCTTTGCCAGCGCTGGTGCCTCTTATGCCCGCTTCCGCTTGAGTACCGCGGGTGGGTTGGAGCCCACGGGACTGGCCAGCGATGGCGAAGTGGAAGACTACCAGTTGATCGTCGATCCGGCACTGGACTTTGGCGACGCGCCCGACCCGACCTTCCCCACCTTGCTGGCCAACAACGGTGCCCGACATGCGATCGTGGCGGGTCCACGTTTGGGCGCGGTGATCGATGCGGAGTCCGACGGTCAACCCACCGCGCCGGCCGATGGCGACGACAACAATGGCGTGCCTGACGACGAAGATGGGGTCACCTTTTCGACACTGGTGGCCGGTTCCACCGGCACCGCCACGGTGACTGCCTCAGCGGCTGGTCTGCTGGATGCCTGGGTCGACTTGAACTTCGACGGTGATTGGGATGATGCGGGCGAGCGGATCACCCCGGCGGCCGGCCTGGCGGTGGTGGCCGGTGCGAACCCGGTGACGATACCAGCCTTTGCCAGCGCTGGTGCCTCTTATGCCCGCTTCCGCTTGAGTACCGCGGGTGGGTTGGAGCCCACGGGACTGGCCAGCGATGGCGAAGTGGAAGACTACCAGTTGATCGTCGATCCGGCACTGGACTTTGGCGACGCGCCCGACCCGACCTTCCCCACCTTGCTGGCCAACAACGGTGCCCGACATGCGATCGTGGCGGGTCCACGTTTGGCGCGGTGATCGATGCGGAGTCCGACGGTCAACCCACCGCGCCGGCCGATGGCGACGACAACAATGGCGTGCCTGACGACGAAGATGGGGTCACCTTTTCGACACTGGTGGCCGGTTCCACCGGCACCGCCACGGTGACTGCCTCAGCGGCTGGTCTGCTGGATGCCTGGGTCGACTTGAACTTCGACGGTGATTGGGATGATGCGGGCGAGCGGATCACCCCGGCGGCCGGCCTGGCGGTGGTGGCCGGTGCCAATGTGGTGACGATACCAGCCTTTGCCAGCGCTGGTGCCTCTTATGCCCGCTTCCGCTTGAGTACCGCGGGTGGGTTGGAGCCCACGGGACTGGCCAGCGATGGCGAAGTGGAAGACTACCAGTTGATCGTCGATCCGGCACTGGACTTCGGCGACGCGCCCGACCCGACCTTCCCCACCTTGCTGGCCAACAACGGCGCGCGGCATGCGATCGTGACAGACTTCCATCTAGGTCCGGCGATCGATGCGGAGTCCGACGGTCAACCCACAGCGCTGGCCGATGGCGACGACATCAACGGTGTTCCTGACGACGAAGATGGGGTGACGGGTGTTGGTGGAGTACCGCTTGTAACCACCCCAATCGTTGCAGCTCAGCCGTACACGATCGAAGTCACGCTGACCAACGTACCGGCCAGCAACGCGTTTCTGGACGCCTGGATCGACTTCAATCGGGACGGTGATTGGGATGATGCGGGCGAGCGGATCACACCGATCGCCGGTCAGCCGCTGGTGGCTGGTTTGAACACCTTGGCGCTGACAGCGCCGGGTGTCGTGGAAGATGGCGAAGGCTACGCGCGTTTCCGTTTGAGCTCCCAAGGTGGGCTCGGCGTCGATGGGCCCGCCGATGACGGCGAGGTCGAGGACTATCTTGTGAACCTTGCCGGAGCAAATGCATCAATATCAGGACTCAAATTCAATGACCTGAATGGAAACGGAACGCAAGAAGCGGGTGAATCAGGGCTCGCGGGATGGACGATCAATCTGTATCAGGACACAAATGGTAACGGGACACTAGAAGCGACCGAGAGAACCATCCCTCCATTTGATTCTGCAATTACGGCGTCCGATGGGACGTGGAACGTCATCATTCTCTCCAGCGAATTTGAAGTCCCTGGGGGGTTGAATCTGATCATCGTCGAAGTCATGCAGAACGGCTGGGAACAGACACCCGTGAGCGGACCGGCAACCGTGAATCCGGCGGTGGTGAACCCCAGCCCGCCGCCCGCTACTCTGGCCAGCATTAGTTCCTCTCTCGTGGCGTCAGGGTTGTCTCCGCTCGGTGCCCGCGGCTATGCGATTCCCAACCTCGTCAGCGGAACCACGGTGATTGACGTCGATTTCGGCAACCGGCTGGCAAACCTCACCAAACGCCGATTTCTCGTCTCCAGCCTGCGGAGCGATTCGTCTACAACTGCTTCCTCGGATACCCAAATTTTGCCGGCGAGCGTGGCTGCTGTTCAAGTTTCCAATGCCGGCAACGAAGGGAATTCGAAAACCACCACTGCTCCAGCGAGCCCCCAAGGAGAAGCCGAGAGTGCGGTGCGAACAGTATTGATTCCAATCGAGATGGAATCCACGCCGATTGCTGAATCGCAGAGCGTCAGCATAGCGCAAACTTTGTCGGAGACGGTTGCTAGCAGTCCGGTAATTTCGAGTGTTGAGAGTGCAACAACACCGTCGGCCGTAAAAATCAGTGCCGAAGAGATGACAGACCTGGCCATCGAACAGGTTAGTCAGAGTGCTGTCGTGTTCGATGCATCCGGAGAGCCTGCTGAATCGTTGATCGAGTCGCTTGTCGCATCGTCAGCGACTGCGGATGCTTCACCGTCCGCTAATCAGACAGCAGCCTCGAGTTCCTTTTCAGCTGCCGATTCAACCACCGACCGTTCGGCGAACGAAAAGAGCCGGGACGAAGTCTTCGCGTTATTGGACCACGATCAGACTTCGCTGAGGCGACGCTTCCTGGCGACCAGTTTTCGAGCTTGACCATCGACGTGTCGGATCGGTGCCGAATCAGGGCAGGTGTGTGAAACTCACAAATCCCAGCCGCCGACTTGCCTTGTGAAACAAGTCGTGCAACTTTTTTGTTCTTGTTTGCTTGTCGGCAAATCAAGTTAGCCGTCGCGCTCTTTCGTGATGAAGCCCCTTTTGCAGCCATCGGCCTCCGCCGCGATGAAGCCGGTCATTGTCTTTTCGATTCAGTGCAACCAGTATCGAAGCGAACCTTGGTCGCAAAAGTTCTGGCCGCGCGCCACCGATTTCAACGATCTTGATCCGGTCAGTAAGTTTCACGGTCGTGCTACATCACGCAGAGCGTGACGGCTACTTTCTATCTTCCGCTTGCTCAGCTGACTTTGTTAGAAGCGCGAGACAAGCGCCTGAAGAAAGGATTCTGAGGGCCTGGCCGCCCTCTGGAGATCGCTGCTCATGTCATGGAAGACAACTCGAGCTTCGCGCAGGAACCGTCGTCTTCGAAAACTGTCGCTCGAGTCCCTTGAGGAGAGGGCAATGCTTTATAGCGTAAGTGCTCTGCCATGGCCGACGACGGATATTTCCTACAGCATCGTGCCGGATGGCACATCTTGGAATACGTACGCGAATACTCAGAGCGAAAGCGTTTGGTATCAAACGTTGAACGGTTTGACGGATCAACAAACCTGGCAACGGTATGTCGCCACCGCATTTCAGAGCTGGGCAAACCATAGCAATCTCAATTTCCAAAACGTAAGTGATGACGGGGTTGCCTATGGTCATTCGTCGATCAACCAGGGTGACATTCGCATCGGTTCAATTGACGCTGGGACCGCGGACGGTTGGGCATTCTTCCCAGCCGGTGGACTTGGCGGCGATGTAACCATCAGATCCGACTCGGCGGTGCTGACAGAAAAGTACTGGTCCGAGATCCGGTTGATCAGTTTGTTGACTCATGAGATCGGTCATGCCCTGGGGCTCCACCACTCAGATGTATACGGGACGGTAATGGGCGGCGGCGGTTCAGCTTTCCTCGGATTAGCCGCAGACGACATTGCAGGAATCCAGGCCTTGTATGGCGTTCGCGAGCATGACGCGTTCGACACCGCGGCCTCCAATGACACCGTATCAACAGCATCGCAACTTCAGTTCGATAGTACAAATGCGATTGGCTTCCGCGCCGACCTGACCAGCTATGCCGATGTTGATCATTACCGTGTTACGGTGCCCGTAGGCGGCGAATCGATTACCGTTTCGGCCGATGCGCGGCAGTTGAGTTTGCTGGCGCCGAAGGTGCAGGTGTTTGACGCTGCCAACCAACTGGTCGCCGAAGCGAGCGGTGATTATGGGACCGTCGCGACCGTGCGCATCGACGGCTTGCATGGCGGCGGGAGCTACACTGTCGTCGTCGACGGCGCGACCGATGACGTATTCCAGATGGGTGCCTATCAACTGGCGATCAACGCGGTGGTCGACTCGCCCGAGGGCGAACCAATTGCCGATACAGTCCAGAAAACCGAGAGGGAAGCAGCTCCGATCACGGAACCTGCCGAGACACCCACCTCCGTGATCGATGAAGATCCGCCTTTAATCGAAAGCGGGGAAAACAACGTTGACTACGTTGAACCGGCAACTCCGACCGACTCGAGCCAATCAGAAACCCTCAATGCGGTTGACCCGGCGGAACCGGGGATGTCCGTTGAACAGGAAGGCAACCACGGCAACGGCTGCTGCTGTGCCGATTGCAGCCCGCTGCAACCGACGCCTCCATCGGATTCACCACGCCCGGACAACGAGCTACCAGTGTCCGAAGTCATTTCAACGCCGGTCCCTGAACTCGAGAACCAAGTTGTCGAAGTCGCAATCCAGAACCCTGTGCAGATCCCCGATCCAGCGCAGGCCAATCCGACCGTGGCGACGCAGCACGATTCAGATGATCACACAGGCAACGAGCCAGATCAAACGGATCCCTCGCCAACCGATCAGGCGAATAATCTGACTACCGTCGAACAAGATCAAGACGATCATCCACATGAACCGCTTATTGTCGCGGCGCCCCCCTCGCAGCCGAGTCAATCGAGCCAGCCGAGCTTGCCTGCCAGACTCAGTCGCCTGCGACGTTTTCGCCGGCTGTTACTGGCCAGAAGCGCCGTCGTGTCAGTCACCAGTGGCGGGACCGAATCTGTTGCGTCACGCGCTGCGCCCGCGGCGACCACTGAGCCGACACCGCTAGCCGCGGGCCTCGAACATGATCCGCAACCGGCAACACGGCCCGAGGCTAGCGCCTACGGCTCAGATCAATCCGTTTCGCAGGCCGCCACTACCACTGAGCCGACGGCGCTAGCCGCGGGCCCCAAACCTGAACCGGAACCGGCAGCGCCGCCCGAGGCTAGCGCCTACGGCTCAGATGAATCCCTTTCGCAGACCGCCAGCACCACTGAGCCGACGGCGCTAGCCGCGGGCCCCGAACCAGATCCGCAACCGGCAGCACCGCCCGAGGCTAGCTCAGATCAATCCCTTTCGCAGGCCGCCACCACCACTGAGCCGACACCGCTAGCCGCGGGCCTCGAACCTGATCCGCAACCGGCAGCACCGCCCGAGGCTAGCCTACGGCTCAGATGAATCCCTTTCGCAGGCCGCCACCACCACTGAGCCGACGGCGCTAGCCGCGGGCCCCGAACCTGATCCGGAACCGCCAGCACCGCCCGAGGCTGGCCTACGGCTCAGATCAATCCCTTTCGCAGGCCGCCAGCACCACTGAGCCGACGGCAGCCGCGGGCCCCGAATCTGATCCGCAACCGGCAGCACCGCCCGAGGCTAGCTCAGATCAATCCCTTTCGCAGGCCGCCACCACCACTGAGCCGACACCGCTAGCCGCGGGCCTCGAACATGATCCGCAACCGCCAGCACCGCCCGAGGCTAGCGCCTACGGCTCAGATCAATCCCTTTCGCAGGCCGCCAGCACCACTGAGCCGACACCGCTAGCCGCGGGCCTCGAACATGATTCGCAACCGCCAGCACCGCCCGAGGCTAGCGCTCAGATCAATCCGTTTCGCAGGCCGCCACCACCACTGAGCCGACGGCGCTAGCCGCGGGCCCCGAATCTGATCCGCAACCGGCAGCACCGCCCGACGCTGGTTCAAACGACCCGCCTGTTGTTGCGGTCGCACCACCGCGCCTGTTCCAATCGGCAGCAATCAGCGAATCGATCGTGTTGCCGCCACCCATCAAGATCCGTCGCCTGCGAAGACTCCTGCTGGCCAGATCGACTTGGCAGACGAGCACAAACAACGCGCGCGGCCTGATCGATTCCGCTGTCATGGTGGCGCAAACCACCAAGGCCAAGGACGTCGTACTGGCGTCCATCGCATCACCGAAGCTGACCGACGATCACTCGCCGATTGCCGATGAGCTGTTGGACCTGATCGCCGACCGGAGTTTCACGCGCGCCGCATAGCAGCCATCTCGTACCGACGGGATGTGTTTACTGGCGCGAATCTGGGGAACTTGCAAAAACTTTTCTGATTTTGCTGATCAAGTCGACTATGCCGGTCCGATAAAGTTTTCTGACTGAAGGTCCGTTTCGCGCGTGGCACGGCCTGTTTCCTCAGCTTGTCTGTGTTCCGCTGAGAATTGACTGGCCAACGGATCAGACCCGCTGTGTTGATGCGAACTTTGCAAGATCAAGAGCAAGACGATGCGAATGCCGACGATTGAAACCACAACCTATCTGATTGGCCGCTCTGCGCTGGCCATGCTGTGTCTGCTGGCCGCCGCGAACGTCGCATCGGCGCAGGATTCGCGGCGAGGTCGAAGTTCGTCGCTGAATCGCTTGAGAGCGGGAGAAACAGCTCAGCTGGAAAAGCCAGGTGTGTGGGACGATCAGGATCGCGACACAGATCGCCAGACCGTGGCACGGGACCTACCCAGCGACCTGGAGGCTGCTCGTATCACGTTTAAACCCAATCAAAAGCTGCGCAAATCGGGTGCGCCGCAACGAGCCGGCAAAACCGTTCGGCGAACTTCGCACACCAGTGGATCGAAAGCGAAGCGACAGCAAAACGTAGCCCAAACCAGCTATCAACCACTGACCGCGCCGTGTGACAATTGTGGGTCCCGGTCTTGCGACGGTGGTTGCGATGGTCTCGCCGAACCAGTCTGTGGTCTGGAGGCCCCCTGTGGATGCGACTCGGGCGGATGCGACTCACGCGGATGTGATTCATGCGGCGACGCTTGTGAACCAGTGTGCGGTATCGAAGCGGGGTGTGGTTTCGAGCAGGCTTGCGCCGGAAGCTGCCGACGACCCGCCAGGTTGGGCAGATTCAACGATCCGCAGCTACAGAATTTCACGTTCCGCGCGGAGTATCTGCTCTGGTGGATGGATGGTTTCTCGACCCCGCCGCTGCTAACCACCAGCTCTGCTGGTACCAGCATCGAAGACGCCGGCATCCTCGGTCTGCCGACCACAAGCGTTGTCTTCGGTAACCAGAGTCTCACCGACGGATTCCGCAACGGCGGCCGGCTGGCGCTGAACTACTGGTTTGACTGCGAACAGACGCGCGGGATCGAAGCGATCTATACCGGCCTGGCAACCGAGCGCGAAACGTTCATCGCCACCAGCCAGCAGTATCCGATCCTGGCTCGTCCCTTTTTCAATATCGAACCGGGCGTGGCCCAGCAGGACGCCGAGCTGATCGCCTATCCCGGCGTGTTGGAAGGTAACGCGCGGATTGAGGCGGATTCGACCCTGCAAGGAGTCGAAATTCTGTACCGCCACGCGATCTGCCGCGACTGCAACTTACGAGTGGATGGTTTGTTTGGCTGGCGCTACAACAGTCTCAACGAACAACTCCACTTTTCCGACTTCAAACGAGTGCTCGGCGACGACATTGGCCTGCCAATTGGTACGACGCTGATGGAATCCGATCGGTTCAAAACAAAAAACTCGTTCAATGGAGCTGAATTGGGCATCGTGGCGCTGACATGTCGATGCCAGTGGTCGCTCGAGGGCGTGATGAAGCTGGCTTTGGGAAACAATCACTCTCAGGTCGACATCGATGGCCAGGCGACGTTCATCGTGCCGGACGGAAACCCTCCCGTGACCAATACTCCCGCCGGTCTGCTCGCGCAATCAACCAACATCGGTCGTTTCAACAGCAACGACTTTGCCGTGATCCCGGAGCTTGGGGTCACGCTCGGATATGACATCAACTGTCACTGGCGAGCGACGTTTGGGTACACGTTCTTGTACTGGTGCAGCGTGGCCCGTCCGGGCGATCAGATCGACACCAGTTTGAATCTGACGCAACTCGAAGCGACCGGCTTGGAAGGTGTCGCTCGTCCCCAACCAACCCGAGCCTTAACGGACGTTTGGGCTCAAGGTCTCCGGTTTGGCCTCGCCTGCCGCTTCTGATCGGCATAGACGCGTTGGCTCAGGCGACGTGAAACTCAGCATGCCACTTTGATCAATTTGGCGTCACGTCGATTCGGCGGCTAATTTTTTGTCTTCTCTACTCCAAAGTTTGGCGCACAAAGGGGGCAGTAGTTCCGTCGCAAGATGCGGAAGCCCCTTCCCTTGGGTTTGCCCACATTTTTATCCCGATAGGGATCTAAGCAATTAGCCCCGGATCGCGCAGCGCATCCGGGGTCTGCCATCTTTTCTAATTTCCCGCCCGCCCGCGACCCGGCATTCTTGTTCAAACCGTCATCCAGCAGTCTCGCTGCGCGAACTGCCGGCTAATGGCTTCAACCTCTTCGAGGTATCCGAACATGAACAACAAATCATCGACGACCCATAGTTCCATACAACTCTAAAAACTTATAACCTCGATGGACCTATTTCGAACGACTATATCAATCCTGAAAATGCGCTAATGGCTGAAAACCGCTTCGCGGTAGATATTTTGACGGCCTCGATTGTGAAACTCATCTCGAATTGTAGGTAAACCTAAGCCCTAACCTCCTCCCCTCGAAGCGCGGGGCGGGGGGACAGATAATCAACCTGCACGACCTCTTCGTGAGCGAGAGAGGACCTCAAATCGGTTCCGCCGATTCTTGTCGGCACCCAGGATCCACCCATCTGGCCTGCCAGATTCGAATCTCTCTTGACACTCAAGCGCGCTGCATCGCAGACTCCGCCGTAACATGTTGGATCACCGCCGCAGCCTGAGCGATTTTTGCCGGCGCCTCACTGCCGGTCGGCGATCAGCGCCAACGCCGCTTGAATCAAAACGGTTCCGGACCGTTTCCCCGACACCGTAAGTCATGCCCGCTTCGAAACACATCCTTGGTCTGATTCTGGTCATGAGCCTGTTGGCTCCCCAGGCCATTGCCCAACAGCGCAGGCCGGGGCTGAAACTCTGGAACCCGTTTGCCGGGGGCTCAAACGTGGACGTGACGATTGACTCGCAGCAACGAAGGTTGCTGCAGCCGACGGGTGTTGAGCTGGAATATACCCCGTATGCCGAGGACTGGAGCGAACCGATCGCCAACGACGATTCGCAGGTTTATCTTTCCGATGAGGGCGTCGCCTGCGATGCGGATGGCTGCGACTCACCCTACTGTGATTCGCCGGGGTGCAATTCCGGTGCCTGCCGCGAAACCTACTGGGTCCGGGCCCAATACCTGTACTGGGGACTTCGCGGCGCCCGATTACCGCCGCTGATCACCACCAGTGCCCCCGGTACCGATTTCGCTGACGCCGGTATTTTGGGCTTGCCGACAACCAGCATTCTGCTGGGCAGCGAATCGATCGCAGGCGGTGGTCGCTCCGGCGGTCGGATCGAACTGGGCAGCTGGTTTGAAGGCCGCGATGGTCTCGGTTGGCACGTCGCTTACTTCGGTTTCCCGGACACGGGGCAGAGCTCTGTCTTCAACAGCTCAAGGACTCCTATTCTGGCACGACCCTTCTTCAGCGTCGAACCAGGGGACGTCGGGCCCAATGCGGCATTGATCGCGTTTCCCGGTGAAGTGACCGGCTTCGCTGTGGTCCGCTCGTCGACCTCGTTTGACGGCGCCGAATTGATGCTTCGGCATGCGTTGGTCCATGATCGGTGCCGCCGACTCCAATTTGTCGCCGGTTACCAATACCTGGGCCTCAATGACGACCTGTCGATTCGCGATTTCGCGGAAATCATCGGACCATCGAGTGGTCTGGCGATCGGAACAACGATCGCCGAAAGCGATCAATTCCAGTCCAAAAATCGATTCAACGGCGGCACGATCGGCTTCCTCGGTGCGGTGCGTAATCGTCAGTGGACCGTCGACGGCGGCATGCAAGCAGCGCTTGGCAACAATACCGCCAAAGTACGTATCAACGGTGCAACCACCTCCAGCGTTCCGGTGCAGGGTGGCGGCAACCAGGTTGCCACAACGGTCGGTGGACTATTGGCGCTGCCGTCAAACATCGGCAACTATCAGCAAGACGTCTTTGCCGTTGCTCCGCAGTTGTACGTGAATCTTGGTTACGATCTGACTCCACAACTGCGCGCGACAATCGGCTACCGCTTCTTGTACTGGAGCCAAGTCGCACGGGCGGCGGAACAGATCGATACGGCGGTCAACTTCAGCCAACTCGATCCAGGCGGTACCAATGGCGCCGCCCGACCAAAATTCGATTTTCAGCTAACCGACTTCTGGGCTCAGGGACTTACCGCCGGGATCGACTTCCAGTTCTGACCTGACATCTCCTCGCCTGTCCCGAGCTTCGCCAAGGGTGGGGGTGGCTCCCGCGTCTGTCCCTTCCATTGCGTGGGAGGGTGATTGTGTTTTGGTTACTTTCAAAGCGTTTTCAATAATGATGTAGGGCCGGCTCCTACCGGCCTGGCAGCCCAAGATGCCGGTGGGAACCGGCCCTATCTCCCACATCAAATCTAAAAGTGCTCTAGCGTTGCCGGAGCGGCGTAAATGCATTTGGTAGTCAGTCGCAGAGTGCGGCGTCACGATTCCGAGCGATTTGCGATCCGTCGCGGCGGACACAGCAAGCATTTATTTGTTCCGGACTACATGGGTCACGAATAATCCGAGCTAGCGCGGGGAGTATTTTTGCCTGTACTTCTCGTACAGCGTCTTGTGACGGCTTCCCAGGTCGACTCTGCGGCCTTGAATGAACGCGTCGGTCACATGCGTTTCAATTTCCAAAATGTCGCCATCGGTGATGATTAGCGTCGCGTCTTTGCCAACCGTCAGTGATCCAATACGATCGGCCACACCGAGAATTTCCGCGGCGGATAAGGTGATCGATCGCAACGCCTGCTCGTGACCAAGTCCATAAGCGACGGCCATCGCCGCATGATACGGCAGGTTTCGCACATTCGATGCCCCGCCCGGCGCGCCGGCCCCTTCACTGGCGATGCTGAAATGCACACCGGCTTGCTGGAGACGTTTGGGCAGGGTGAAGACCGAGTCATAAGGATCGTCTCGCCGCAGTGGCAATCGATACATCGATCCGACAATCACGGGAACCTTGTACCGCGTCAACAGCTCGCCGCACTCGGCGGCGTCATAACCACCGTAGATGATCAATTGCAATCCCTGGGCTCGCGAGTAAGCCACGGCTGATTCGATTTCCGCTTGCAAGTTGGCCTCGACGATCAGCGGGCTTTGGCCGTCAATGATGGGCAATAGACTTTCCAACCGCAGATCGGTTGGTGTCGTGAGTGGACGATCCGTTCGACCGGCTCGGTATCGTTTCGCTTCATCCAGCAACGCATCCAAATCCGCCAGCTGTTTCTCTCGCTTTGACTTGTCGTCATCTTCGCGGGGGTGCATCGCCGACCAATCGACATACAGTCCAGCCGGAACCAGCACCGCCATCTCGGCGACGCTCCAGCCATCCAGGTACAGCACCGCGGACTGTCCCCGCATCCAAGACCCGCGCGGCGCCGTCATCGCCGTCAATACGCCGCCGGCACGTGCCACCGGAATCAATTCGCTATCGGGATTGAAGGCGATCCAGGACCGCACGTTCGGATTGCGATCGCCAAATTCTGTTCGATCGTCAGTCGCCGTCACCGCGGAGATTTCGCGGAGTCCAATGTCGGAAAGCGATTCAATCAAACCGGGGTAAACATGTTTGCCCGCGCCGTCGATATCGATCACGTCTTCCGGAACGTCAACCGCTTTGCCAACACCAACAATCCGCCCCTGGTCAAACAGCACCCAACCGCTGTCGATCGTGGGCCCGTCGATCGGATGCACCGTGGCATTCTTGATCACAACCGGACGCGTTTGAGCAGCGCCGGGGATCTGGTCATGCGCGCAAACCGGCTGCACGGCAAACAGAAACGAACCAAGTAGCCAGCTCGCTCTGCGGGCAATGGTTGCGACCGGAAACGGCGCAGCTGAAATAGATCGATTTGGCAATCTGCTTACCGTGCGCCGGCCACGGTTTTGCGACGACGGATCAAAGCCACATCGCTGCGCAACGAGCTGGCTACCGGTCCTCATCGGTTCTGCCTCCGGTGATCGTACTGGACTCCGCCATGCGCGCCGCAAAAAACGTCGTGTCGCAGCCAGCGATCTTCTTCTTCAGGTTCCTGATTATCCTTTGACTTTAGTTTTTCATCCGCCGTCAACGCTTTTTGAACCAGTCGCGCGTGCAGGCTTCGATCGCGCTGCCGCATCTGCTGGTCGGTTTCGATGGAAAAGTAACTGCGGCCATCGATCCAGGTTTGTTCACATCGCGACATCGTCGATAGGGGATGATCGCTCCACAGAACCAAGTCAGCCTGTTTACCGACTTCGAGGGATCCTACATACCGATCGATTCGCAACTGCTTGGCCGGGTTCAAGGTCACAAACTTGAGCGCTTCTGCTTCGGTCACACCACCGTACTTGGTCGCTTTGGCCGCTTCGGTATTCAAACGTCGTCCGAGTTCCGCGCTGTCACTGTTGAACGAAACCACGATCCCTTGATCGTGCATCAGCGCGCCGTTGTAGGGGATCGCGTCAAACACCTCGAACTTATAAGCCCACCAATCGGAAAAGGAGGATCCCATCGCACCGTGACGGGCCATCCGATCGGCGACTTTGTAACCCTCCAGAATATGCTGCAAGGTGCCAATTTGAATTCCGAACTCTTCCAGTACGTCCAAAGTCGCGATGATCTCGTCCTGCCGGTAGCTGTGACAGTGAATCCACCTTTCGCCGTTTTGTATTTCCATGATCGCGTCAAGTTGCAGGTCACGCCGCGGCGGCAACGAATCCCGCCGGCCATCTCTCCAGCGCTTCCACTTGGTTTGGTATTCTCGCGCCGCCAACAATTGATCGCGAATGATCTGTTCCACTCCCATCCGTGTGTTGGGATAACGCGAGGGATTGCGTTTTACGTTTTCACCGAGCGCGAACTTGATTCCGGCCGGCGCCTCGGTCATGCGCATTCCATCCATCGTCTCGCCCCAGCGAAATTTGATCACTTGATTCTGACCGCCGATTGGATTGGCCGAACCGTGCAGAATATTGGCCGTCGTGGTTCCGCCGGCAAGTTGTCGATAGATCGAGATGTCGCTGTTATCGATAAAGTCACCAATCCGGACTTCCGCCGTGACCGCTTGTCCCGATTCGTTGATCCCACCATCGGTAGCGATGTGCGAGTGACAATCGATCAAGCCGGGCGTGATGTGTTTGCGGCGGGCGTCGATGATTTGGCAATCGGCAGGTACCTTCAATCCGATTCCGATTTCAGCGATCAGACCGTCTCGGATCAAGATATCTGCCTGCTCCAGTACGCCCGCCTCGCTGCAGGTCCAGATCGTTGCCCCGCGGAACATCACCGTCGGCTGCTGAGCGATCGGTCGCTGCAACCCGTAACCACCCAATGGGAACAGCATGATCGTCGGCTCGAACTCTTGTTCCTGTTCCGATTCTTCGTCCGATTCGTCCTCTGATTGGTCGTCCGATTCGTCCGACGCAGCCGCCGCTTGGCTTTCCTGCGGTACCTCATCATCAACCTTGTCATCAGCTTCGGTCGCGGTTTCAACAGCGCTGATGTCCATCTTCTGCACTCTGCCATCGGGCAGCGTGATCGAAGTCCATCGCTCTGGTTCACCTGCGCCGGCAACGAATCGCAGCAACAGTCGCGACACACCCTTGGGAAACGACGCATCGATTTCATGCAGCAGAATGTTCGCGGTCAATTGATCCCGCTGGGGCACAATCGAACTCAGCGCTACCGACTGCTCAGATTCCTGATTCGCCTGCGCCGTGCCCGTGAGCTTATCTTCCTTGCTGATCAGATCGATGACAAAAGCAAACGAGGGTGACTGGCATTTCCAGCGACCAATCCATCTGCCGCGGGTCGCATCCAGATCGGGAGTCACAACGAACTGCTGGCCGGCGACCCAGGTTTCCAGGATCTTGGTTTCAGCGGCCAGCAAATCAGCATCCGTGATGACCAGATTGGCCAGCATCCCTGCTTGAACTCGACCCACCTGTCGATCGATCTGCAACAGCCGTGCTGGCACCGTTGTCAGTGCCGCGAGCGCTTGATTCGCATCAAGCCCCCGCGCGACTGCCTTGCGAACTTGAGTTAGAAACTCACTTGGATCTTCCAGCCCATCGGTAGTCAGACAAATCGACGCGCCCGCAGAAACGAGTCTGGCGGGATTCTCGGGGGCCAAGTCCCAGTGCATCAGCTCTTGCAGCGTCGTGTCGCGGGCCTGCTGTGCTGTGGTGACCTCCGGCGGCTTGGGAAAATTGACGGGCACCAGAATCGGCCGATTCAAGGCGGTGATTTGATCCAGTTGACGATACTCGCGACCGCTGCCGCGAATGATCATTTGCAACGAAAATTCATCGGCGATCGCGCCGGCTCGCTCGGCCATTCGCTCATTCGGCGCATCGATCACGAATACGTCATCGACAACCGCTTGCGATAACAGGTCCAAAGCGACGTTCGTGTCCGGTAGGGGCAACTTGCTATCGGCGCGATAGGTCTTCCAAGCATCGCGATACCACAGCGCGTCGTACATTGATTGACGCAGCAGCGCTACCGCACCCATCGGCGAGTTCGGATAACTGGCTCGCCTTTCGCCGCGCGGTACCGACAGTTGCAGATGATGCCAAGCCTTTTCTTTCAGCAGTGCCGCGGCTTTCGGATCGCCGCGGGATTCATCACCAAGCAGCACCACACTGCTGGTCCCTTTGACGATCCCGCCCCGGGGAGCAACCAATCGTACGGTGATCCCCTGGCTACGAAGTTTCTCCGCGTCGCCAGCCGATAACACCGCTGCCGACGCGGCGCGGCGCTGCGGTGTGACATTCGAATTCCAGTAGCCCGCTTCGGACTCGGGCAGGGCCACATCGACTTCGCTCCAGGCATCGATCAAACCGGCATAAATTTGTTTGCCGGCGCAGTCGATCTCCATAAAACCTGCGGGCACTTCGACGTTGTTGCCGACCGCGGTGATCGACGAGCCTTCGATCAGAACGGTCGCGTCCTCGATCGCTCGCCCCGGCTCGACGAATACCGTGGCATGTTGCAGTGCATAGTCGCGCGGCCGGTTATCCCGTAGTCCCACGGTTGGCTGGGCCGCCACATCGCCCTGTCCGCGCGCAGCGATGGGTAACCACAGCATGAACACCCATGACAGCAGCAGACATCTCGCAAGCACAATATCCCCCAATCGTACAAACAACGACTGACCAGATGATAAGCATAGTTCGCGAAGCCGGAGAGTCGAGAATCAATCCCATTTCAGGAACTCGGGCAGCGAATTCAAGTTTCTCGCCTCGCCGCTGGTGACGACCAACATGTCCTCCACCCGGACGCCTCCATCGATCCGCCCATACAGTCCCGGTTCCACGGTAAAGACTTCTCCAGCCAGGATTTCTTCACCATCGAAGTCCAGTAAGATCGGTTCGTGCAGATCGAGCCCGATGCCGTGGCCCGTGCCGTGTTGGATGCTGGGCTCGTCAGTAATCGTGCCTCGCGACGAAGGATATCCGTGCCGGGTGAGGATGTTTTCGGCGGCGGCGTGAACCGCATGGGCAGTGACCCCGGCGGTCAGTGCCGCGATCGCGGTAGCCTTGGCTTCCAAGACCGCCGCGTGCATCGCGATCACCGTATCGGATGCCTGGCCATGAACCACCGTTCGTGTGCAATCGCCCCAATAGCGAGTCGATTCATCGCGTGGGAACAGGTCGATAACGACCGGGCGACCGGTGTACAACGGACCTTCACCATTGTGATGACAATCGGCGACGTGAGGCGTGGTGGCTACGATCGCGCCATGAGTCATGCTGTAACCCCGTTTCATGAATTCGATCGCCGCCATCGATCGGACTCGCTCACTGGTCAGCACTTGGCCGTCATGTCGCAACCTGCCATCGGCATCGGCGTGCGAGCGCAATCAGCTCACAAATCATTCGCATCACTTCTTCGGTCGTCCGCTGGGCCGCCGCCAACGCGTCAATTTCGTGATGCGTTTTCACTCGACGATCTTCGACTCCCAGATCCTGGTCATACATCAGCTCGATCTCGGCTTGCTCTAGATGCCAGACAAAGATGTAGGGAAGCGACCGATCAGCGTAGATTCGTTCTACTTTCGCTGCTCGCAACAATTGGGCCGCGGCTTCGGCGGTCGCCGTTTCGCGATCCGAGCTCAAACCGGCCGGCGGCGGGTGTTCACCCGGACAAGTGACTTCGTCGGCATGCCCTGCTTTTTGAACTCGATCCATCTCCAAGTCACGCACCAGGGCGATCCGTTTGGAGTCGAGTTCGATCCAGGCAGTTGGATCACCCAGGGGCACGCCAATTCGTCGAAACAACGATGCGTTGTGATCCGGAACACCGGCCATGATCCGAGCAATGGCGGGAGCATGTTTCATGTTTCTTTTGCTGGGTCAAAAGGTGGCGGAATGATCGATCATCATATCCCCGGATAGAGGGTCGCGAACAGCATCGTAACCGCCAGTCCGCAAAAACCCATCGCGGTCAACATCGGCGAAACCACCCTCAAGCCTTCCGAATCGGTCATGCCGCTCATCCGCGTAATCACCCAAAACCCGCTGTCGTTCATCCAAGAAATTGGTTTGCTGCCGACGCCGATCGCCAGCGCTATGTAAACCGGATGAAACGGCAGCGATTGGCTCTCAGCGATTCCCTGCAGCACGCTGGCGGCCGTGATCATGGCCACCGTCGCCGAACCCTGCAGCGTCCGAATCGCCGCGGTCACCAAGAACGCCGCGGGCAGCAACATCGCGACCGGCACTCCGGCGGCAAGTGCACCGACGGCCTGGCCGATTCCGGCTTGGCGCAGCATCCCGCCAAACGCGCCGCCCGCCGCGGTGATCAGGATAATGCTGCCGGCCGATGACAACGATCGATTGACCAGCGACCTCCGGTCCTCCGCGGGGCAGTATCGCGTCAGCAACAGCGCTGCGGCCGTACCGATCCCGATCGCGACATTTTTGTCGCTCAGGTTGCCGATCAAATCAGTGGCTCCGCCTTGGGCCAGCGCCGCCGCATTGATTAACGATGACGTCAACGAACCGGCGGCGATCAAAAACACTGGTATCGCGATCGGCAGCAAGGATTGAAACAGCGATGGTTGTTTGGTTCGTTCATTGCGCCGGCTTTCAATCGGCAAATGGTCAATTGACCGTAGCGGCACATCGACGTAGTGATTGATCATTCTCGCGACCATTAGCGACAGGATGCTGGTACAAGCTCCGACCACCCCGCCGGCGAACATCATCGTTCCGATGTCGATATCAAGAATGCCCGCAACCATCAGCGGCCCCGGAGTCGGCGGCACCAAGGAATGAGCGATCGAGCCGCCGGCGATGATCGCGCAAATGAACAACACATAATCCTTGCCAATCTGTTCCCGCAGCGAACGAGCCAGCGGAATCATCAGATAGAAAACCGTGTCAAAGAAAACGGGAATTCCCAACACGAACGAGCTGGCGGCCAACGCTTCGGCGGCGCGACGCGGGCCGGTCAACGCCAACAGGCGATCGACGATCACCTGTGCTGCTCCGGATTCGGCCAGGCAAGTACCAATCACACTGGCCAGTGCAATCAAAATGCCGACCTTGCCAGCCATTTCCCCAAACGCCGCGACCAGCCGCCCAGCCGCAGGTTGTTCGATCAGCGCCTCCGCATCGGCCTGCGTCATTTTGCCCGACCTGACTTGCTGGTCCGCAAATCCGCGCAGCGAATCTTTGCTGGTCAGCCCCGCCACCAGCAAGCTGGCCAGCAGCAAAGTCAGGAAGGCATGCTGGCGAAGTACGAGGATTCCTCCCAATACCACAACAACGGCCAACAGCACGATCAGCCAGGTATTCATCTGTCGAAAGTCACCTCACACGATCCACTGTTTTTCATTAGGCTATCGCTTCGCGATCCAGTTGTCGCCATCGCGCCGCAGCGGTTTACCATGTAAGGGTTTGGTGCTTGCGGCGGGCGGCGGAGCGAACATCACCCATCGAAAAGCCCGTGTTTAGTGCCACCGGCTGACTGACACCACGTAGCATTCCATGAGCGAGTCCGACACGCCTCAAAATCGTTTTTTTCTCGAGCATGAATTCGCGATCCGGCGGATTCACTCGCTGCTCGGGATCATTCCTCTCGGTCTGTACATGGTGGTCCATCTAGCGACCAACGCCAGTTTGCTGAACGGGCCTGAGACTTTTCAGCGTGCCGTCTACTTAATTCATAGTCCCGGCAAATTGTTGCCCTTGATCGAATGGGGGCTGATTTTCCTGCCGCTGATCTTTCACGCGGTAATCGGCGTCTGGATCGCCAAAACGGGCAAACTCAACAGTAATCAATACCGATTTGCCAGCAACCGGCGGTACACATTTCAGCGTTGGACCGGTTTCATCGCACTGGTTTATTTGTTTTTTCACGTACTGCACCTGCATGGTTGGTTTCACTTCAACATTTGGCTCAGCATTATCCGTCCGCTGGGCTTTGCAGAGTTCGCTCCTTACAACGCCGCCAGCACGTTAGTTCACGCAATGCACGGTTGGGTTTGGCCGCCATTCTATCTGGTCGGCATTTTGGCCTGTGTCTATCACTTGGCTAACGGACTTTGGACGTCCGGCATCACTTGGGGTTTATGGATTTCGCCGGCGGCGCAGGAGCGTGCGTCACGAGTGTGCACCGGCTTGGGTGCCGGCTTGGCGGTGGTTGCACTGTCCGCCTGGTGGGCCGCAGTGTCACCCAGCGAACAGGACGTCGTCAAAATGCGAAATATCGAAGACCGCATGTACGGCGTGGTCGTCGAAGCGGGAATTGTGACCGACGTGCCGCACAAACGCGTTCACGTCGACCATACCGAAGTGGGTCACGAACCGACAGCCGAGGCCAAAGAATCACAAGCGACTGAATAACAAGCGATTAACCTATCGCTCCAGCAGACAACCGGAACCACCACAGCGGATAGAAAAAAAATGGTACAGCATCGCGTAGTCGTGATCGGCGGCGGATTGGCCGGCCTGGCATCCACCATGAAGCTGGCTGAATTGGGTGTCGAAGTCGATTTGATCAGCCTGACTCCGGTCAAGCGCTCACATAGCGTGTGTGCCCAAGGTGGCATCAACAGCTGCAACGACCAAACCAGACAACTTGGCGACAACGAGTGGAAACACTTTGACGATACGGTCTATGGCGGCGACTTTCTGAACCATCAACCTCCCGTGAAGGAAATGGCCTACTGGGCGCCGAAGGTGATCGAGTTGATGGATCGGCTGGGTGTTCCGTTCAACCGCACGGGCGAGGGATTCTTGGATCGGCGTCGGTTCGGCGGCACACTCTATAAGCGGACCGCCTTTGCCGGAGCGACCACCGGGCAACAATTGTTGTATGCGCTGGACGAACAAGTGCGGCGCCGCGAATCGGAGGGCAAAGTCAAGAAGTACGAGTTCTGGGATTTCCTGGCCCCAATCCAAGACGATTCGGGACGCTGTCGCGGCGTCGTCGCGCAAGACATGGTTTCGATGCAGATCAAAGCCTTTCCGGCCGACGCGGTCGTCGTCGCCACCGGAGGCTGTGGACTGGTCTATGGCCGCAGCACGATGAGCGTCTTCTGTACCGGTAGCGCCGCTAGCCGTTGCTTCCAAGCCGGTGCAAAGTATGCCAACGGTGAGTTCATCCAGGTCCACCCCACAGCCATCCCCGGTAGCGACAAGCTGCGGCTGATGAGCGAATCGGCGCGCGGCGAAGGGGGGCGAGTCTGGGTGCCCAGGAAACCTCAGGATCCTCGCGCCCCCCGCGATATCCCAGAGAGCGAGCGGTATTACTTCCTGGAAGAACGCTATCCCGAGTACGGCAATCTGGTGCCACGCGACATCGCAACGCGAGAGATCTTTGACATCTGCGTCAACGATGGGCTGAGCATCGAAGCAGACCGGATGAGTGTCTACCTGGATCTGACGCATATTCCCAAGGCCGAACTCGACCGCAAGTTGGGAGGAATCCTGGAAATCTACGAAAAATTCCAAGGGGTTGATCCGCGAATCGAACCGATGCGAATCTTCCCGGCGGTCCACTACAGCATGGGCGGGCTGTGGGCCGATTACGTTCGCACTGCCGATGGTGGGTTGCAAGCCGGCGCCCCCCGAAACCATATGACCAACATCGAGGGACTCTACGCGATTGGCGAATGCGACTACCACTACCACGGTGCAAATCGGTTGGGTGCCAATTCGCTGTTGTCTTGTATCTTTACCGGTCTGTTTACCGGATCCTCGATCTTGAACTACGCCTCGAATCAGGCCGAAGGCCACGACGACCTGGCCAGTTCGGTGATCGATTCCGCGATCAAAACGCAGCAACAGCGTCACGACCAACTGTTGAAAAATGATTCCGGTGGCGATCAGAATCCCTACCTGATCCATCAACAACTGGGCGACATCATGACCCGAGTCGCAACGGTCGTACGCCGCAACGATCAGCTAAGCGACGCGATCGAGCGAGTCAATGATCTGCACAGTCGGGCAATGAATGTCAGTCTGTCCGACTCCGGAAGCTGGTCCAATCAAAATGTGATCTTCGCCAAATCGCTGCAAGACATGTTCCCGATCGCCAAAACGATCCTGCTGGGAGCCCTGAAACGCGACGAATGCCGTGGAGCACACTTCAAACCGGACTTCCAGAAACCGCCGCTGACCGCCCAAGACCCAGCCGGACGCCGACTACAGGCCGAACAGTGGTGCGACGAATTTGAACGCAACAACCAGAAGTATTTGAAGAGTACGATCGCCAGCTGGAATCACGGAAAATCGGCACCAGAGCTGACATACGAAGATGTCGATACTTCGTTGATTCCACCACGTCCCAGACTGTACGGCCTGGTCGGAGCCGACGCGATCGAAGAAGAGTTCAAAGCCAGGGCGCAAGCCCGCGGCCAAGAACTCGCCGTACATTGAACTGCGCCGCCGACAGCCCCAGGCTGTGGCCTGGAAAAGCAAACCGCGGCTAGTCTTTAAACGATATTCAACAGCACAGTTAGTCCTTACCCCAATCGGATCAAGATCGTCGGATGTCTGCCCTCGAACCCAGAATCAAAAAACGTCCCGAATTCATCAAAGTTCGAGTCCGCCGGCAGGATGGACCAGGGCAAGAACCCTATTGGGAATTGCACACCGTTAAGTACGAACCGGAACTGAACGTGATCAGCCTGCTGCAAAGAATCGCGGCGCAGGCAACCAACTCCGACGGCCAGCGCGTGGCGCCTGTCGCCTGGGATTGCGGATGCCTGGAAGAAGTCTGCGGATCCTGCACGATGCAAATCAACGGTCGAGTTCGTCAAAGCTGCAGCGCGCTGGTTGATCGGTTGCTTGCCGACAATAGCGATGAAATCGTCTTGGAACCAATGAGCAAGTTTCCGGTGGTCCGCGACCTGGTTGTCGATCGCGCCCGGTTATTCCGATCGCTGGAGCGCGTTAAAGCCTGGGTCCCCGTCGACAGTTACTACAACATGGGTCCCGGCGAGCGGCAACTGCGCAGCGCCCAGGAACAGAATTATCCGCTCAGCCAGTGCATGAGTTGTGGCTGTTGTCTGGAAGCGTGCCCGCAATTCACCAAGATCGAACTGACGCAGCGGGACGGCGAGTCGGACGAAGCATTCACGCAGCGACAGAACCAGGCGTTCGATCAAGCCTTCGTTGGTGCACACGCAATTTCGCAAGCGATGCTGTTCAACAACCATCCGACCGGCAAAGCGCTCGCATCGGAACGAATGGATGCTTTGACCGGTCCTGGTGGCATTCAAACCTGCGGCAACGCACAGAACTGCGTGGCGGTCTGTCCCAAAGAAATCCCGCTGACCAAATCGATCGCGCGGGCCGGCCGTGCCGCGACGGTGCACGCGATCAAAAAATGGTTCGAAAGATAGCCCGCACCACCGCCCATCCCACCGTGCCACTTCGCCGCCAGCGCTGCCAAGTGGTTTGCCAAGCTGCCGTTTTGAGGTGGCGGGCACTTGAGTGTCGAACAACCAGTTGACGAATCCAAATCAGAGGGTGGCTGGGGTCGAGCTGTGAGTTTGACGAACACCGAGCACCCAGTTGCGTGACGCGAAATCAAAGGATGGTGGGCGTTGGAGCGTCAGTGAGCCCCCCAAATCTTGTTCCCAGTCTCCGCCTGGAAACGAGAAATAGAACCCCTTATCGGTGCGGACAGCCGCGCTGGCCAATGCTGCCCCGTTGGCTAGCTGCCAAACGCAGTTGGCTAGCTGCCAAACGCAGTTGGCTAGCTGCCAAACGCAGTTGGCTAGCTTCCAAACAGAGATTCGATAGCCGATAAACGCAAAACGCAGGCGTCAATCGACACCTGCGCCTGCAAAAATTACCCGTCGTGAAAAAAATAAGCGGGGTGATTAGATTCGGATGATCTACCGCTCCTTTACAATCCATCAGGTAAGGAACACGGGAATAAAACAGACCTTTTCCGAACGAGTCCAATGATAGAGTCGAGATCTTTCCCTGAAAAGGGCCTAACGGATGAATTCTGTGCACAATTCTGATCTCCCCGAGCTGCTGCGAATCGGCCCCAAAATCGTCGTGCTGCCTGTCATCCACGGCAGCGGTCAGTTTGCCTTGACCGTTCGCCGCTGGATGCTGGAACAGTCGTTCGATTGCCTTGCCGTGCCGTTGCCCAAGTCGTTTCAACAGGAGGTCGAAGCAGCGGTTCTGGAATTGCCCCGCCCGTCAATCGTGATCCAACCATCCACCGCGAAATTCCAGGCTCCTGAACAGTGGCGAGACGACGAGCAAGAGCAGTCCCTGTCGGATTCAGAGTCGCCGGCGGTCAGCTACGTGCCAATCGATCCTTGCCAAAGTGTGATCATGTCGATCCGGGCGGCGATGGGCGAACATATCCCCCGTCACTACATCGACTTGGAAACCGATCCGTTTCGGCCTTATGCGACCGTGATGCCGGACCCATTCGCGGTCCGGCATGTCGCTCCCGAGCGTTTTGCCGCCGCCGTCTTGCCCAGCATTACCCGTCCTCCCGATTCGCAAACCCGTGCGCGGATGGTTTACATGGCTCGGCGGTTGTGCGATTTGGAACATCAGTACCAGCGGATCCTGCTAGTTGCCAGCCTGCTGTACTGGCCGTGGATTCGCGAGGCCTACAACCAGTTCCAGCAGAATCGCCAGTCGGGCGCCAGTCAAAGCGAATCGTCCGCCCATTTGACGTTGCCCGAGCATGACGAAGTTGAGGCGCCGGTGCGATATGCGGTCACCGATCGGACACTGATGTTTTTGTTCGGCGAGTTGCCGTTCATTACGGGACTCTATGAACGGGCCAGGTCGGAGCTGGAAGAGGATGAAGACTTGCAAATTGACGGCGTCAAGGAGTTGCTGATCGCTGCCCGCAAGGCTTACCAGGACGATTTTGGCAATCGGGCCAGACGGATCACGCCGCTACATTTATCCAAATGCCTGCAATACATTCGCAATCTGTCGCTGATCCACCGCCGGATGACTCCCGATCTGATCACGATCGTGACCGCGGCACAGCAGATCTTGGGCGATCAGTACGCGCGTCAGGTTGCCGAATTGGCCAATCAATATTTGTACGCCGACGACCAGCCGGATCAAGATCCGTTGCAACAGGTAACGCTGGGAATCGATCAAGCGAGGTTGCCCGATGGTGAGATCGTGTCGCTGGTCAGTCGATTGCCCGGTCCACCGCTGATTTGGTGCACGCTGCGGTTGAAACGACGTCCGACGGAGTCTGAACAAGAAAAATGGAGCTACAAATGGAACCCCTACAGCCACTGCAGCTATCCGCCCGAGGATATCAAGATTGAAAACTTTCGCACCCGCGTGATGGATCGTGCCCGCGCGATCATGGGCAATGATTTGGCGCGAACCGAAAAATTCACGACCAGTGTCAAAGATGGAATCGACATCCGCGACACGCTGCGGCATTGGTACGAGAAACAGATCTACGTCAAAGTCATCCCGCCCAGTCGCGGCACGCTGGATGCATGCGTCATGCTATTCGATTCGCCGGCCGACCCGCGCGACTATCCCTGGCGAACCACTTGGTTTGCCGAAAACAAAGACGAATCGACGTTGGCCTTGTTCGCGACCAACTACCAGGCCGAGATGGTCGGTCCGGGCATCGGCATGGGCGTCTACGGCGGGGCGATGTTCGTCTATCCGCCCATCGCGATCCCCGATGTTTGGAGCGACGAACGTTTGGACTATGCCGAAACGCTGGAAGAACGTTTGATCGCGGCCGCTTGTCTGCACAGTCGCAGCAAACAGATCGCATTGCTCTCGTCGCTGCCGCCCGGTGCGGGCTGGCGGAGACTGGCACGACGCCACAAAAAGCAACTGATCCACGTCCCGCTAACCGGGTTCAGTGACGATCAGGTTCAACAAATGCGGATGGTTCATGTGCTGAGCGACAAAGAAGTCCGCAGCTACGCCGCCGACTTCATTCGCAAGGCATAGTCTTTCCGCATCTGACCGCGCACTCGCTGAAAGCTGATTCCTCGCCACGCTTCCTGATCCAAACAAAATCCTGGACCAAACACTTGACACAGCTTTGTACATCTGTACATTTATGTTCGCATTTACACTTTCACTAGAGATGTCGGAGTTTCCTCGTGAATGGACCAGCCACCATCGGTCAGAAAGTTGCCGTCGATCGCGACGGGACGCAGGATCCGGCCGTCATCCTGCGAGCACGTTTCGGACTCGCATCCTTTCGCGACGGACAGTGGCAGGTCATCGACCGATTGCTGGCTGGCAAAAACGTGGCCGCCGTCTTTCCGACCGGCGGCGGCAAGAGTCTTTGTTATCAATTGCCCAGCCAACTGTTGCCAGGGACCACGGTCGTCGTCTCGCCACTGATCGCGCTGATGAAGGATCAATGCGACGCGTTGGCTGCGCGGGGAGTCGCGGCCGCTCGGCTCGATTCATCGATGCCCCCAGAGGAGTTCCGCAATGCGGTCAATGGCATTCGCGATGGTTCGATCAAACTGCTCTACGTCGCCCCGGAACGTTTCTTCAACGAACGGTTCCTGGCCACCATCGGCTCGCTCCGCGTATCACTGTTCGCGATCGACGAAGCCCACTGCATCAGCCAGTGGGGTCACAATTTTCGTCCGGACTACTTGAAGTTGGCTGAGCTGTCCAGGCAACTTAACGCCGACCGCGTGCTGGCGCTGACCGCGACTGCGACGCCCGAGGTGCTCAGCGACATTCGCGATGCCTTCCAGATCGCGGCTGAAGACGCGATCTGCACCAAATTTCATCGCTCGAATTTGCATCTGCGCAGCAGCGTTGTCGATTCCGCCGATCAGTACGATACATTGCTTGCTCGTCTGCGATCGCGGCCGCGCGGATCGACGCTGGTCTACGTAACGCTGCAAAAAACAGCGGAACAAATCGCCCAGCGGCTGACCGACGACGGACTTGCCGCGACACCCTACCATGCCGGACTGGAAACCGATCAGCGAACCGAGATTCAGCAGCAGTTCATCGACTCAGGTGATGGGATTGTGGTCGCCACGATTGCATTCGGGATGGGGATCGACAAGTCCAACATCCGTTATGTGTACCACTACAATCCGCCAAAATCACTCGAGGCGTACGCTCAAGAGATCGGCCGGGCTGGTCGAGACGGCGAAGATGCGATCTGCGAGATGCTGTTGTCGCCCGAAGATCGAACGGTACTGGAGAATTTTACTTATGGTGACACACCATCCCGGCACAGTGTCGGTCGCCTGATCGATTTCTTGATCGGCCAGCCAGCAACGTTTCATCTTTCGCACTACAAACTGTCGTACGAAACCGACATTCGAATCTTGGTGGTCCGCACGCTGCTGACCTACTTGGAACTTGAGGGTTACATCCAAGCGACATCACCGCGCTACGAGAGCTACAAAATCCAACCCAAGGTAACGTCCAAGACGATCCTCGATCGATTCGACGGCGAGCGCCGCCAATTCGTCGCCGAACTTCTCGCCTGCCTGACCAAAGGCCGAACCTGGTTCACGCTGAACATGGTCTTGGCGGTAAAGCGGTTGCAGACTGATCGCCAGAGAATTGTTCAAGCGATCGACTACCTGGCCGAGCAGGGATGGCTGGAAGTGCAAGTATCGGACCTGGTTCACGGTTACCGTTGGTTGCGGCGGATCGAAGACCCGAAAACGTTGGCCGACCACCTGTACGATCGATTGGTGGCCCGCGAGCAAGGCGAAGTCGGCCGGTTGGACGACGTGTTTGAATTGGCATCGGCAAACAAGTGTCAGGCGGGTGCGCTCTCGGAGCATTTCGGTGAATCGCTTGCCCAGCCATGCGGTCACTGCACGGCCTGTGTGGGAGACGGCCCCTGGACGATCCCCGAGATCGGCAGCCGTTCGATCGGGACCTCGGCACGACGAATCATCGACGAAGTAGCCGCGGAGTATCCAGACCACTTCACCTCGGTCCGCGACAAAGCACGATTCCTGTGCGGGCTCTCCTCGCCCCGTTTCAGCCGAGCCAGACTGACCCGCCACAGCGGCTACGGAATCTGCGACAAAGTCCCCTTCGCCGACGTCCTGGAACAGCTCAGTTGAAGCTGCCCTAGAAACCATCGAATCAACAGGGTGGCTGAGGTGAAGACGCGAGTTCAACGAACGTCGAGCCCCCAGTGGCCTGGGTTTGCAGATGTTAAGTCGCTGGAGTCTCGCTGGAAGCTCAGGCCCACCCAGCCAATCTACTGAGCCAGCAACACCTGACTAAGCGCTCGCCGAATCCGTGACTCAGCCCCCGGCGCGGTCCACAACCACATGTCTTGAAAATTCTCATCAAACGCCTGGTTGGTCGGGATGTAGCCCGGCCAGCACTCGCCGTAGCCAATCGACATCACAAACGAATCGCCGCGCAGCTGCTGCGCAAGCAACTGATAGCCGACAAAAGCTTCACCCGGAAACAAGACGATTTGTGCGGCGCCCAAGTCGATGCAGGGCAGATCAATGCTCTGGCCAGCGGCGACACGCTGTCGGCTCGACAGACTCATCGCGGCGTGGATTCGCTTTTCAACGGTCAGCGTTTCATCGCGCAGCTTGTTATTCAACACGTCGGTCGCCAGCTGTGGGTTGGGATGATAGTCCAGATCGAGCTTTGCGTTGCGCAGTTCGACTTTCGATAGCGGGGTTCGCTTGGTATTCTCCCAGGCCGCAATCATCGCCCGATACATCCGCTCGGTCAGTTCCAAACGCATTTCCGGCGAACCGTCATTGAACTTGCCGGCAGTGATGTCGCCACTGCACCCGGACAGATAGATCTGATGCACCGAAATATCGTCGCGCCTCCTCCGCTCGCGCGCAGTCCGACAAAGTCCGATGTCACTCCGCCGCCGCCGTAGTAACTCATCGGATGCGTGGCATAGGCATGCAGCGCCGCCAGTGGCCGATCCTCGTTCCAAAAACTGATCGTCTTCAAAAACGGATCAATCTGGCCTTCCGGCGCCTGGGCCAGAAATTCGTCGCCGCCACTGCGGCTGCCGCGACCGAAGGAAACGCGGCCATCGGGGTAAGTGATGCGCCGGTTGGAAGCGACCCCTTCGACGCGGGCCTGACCCAGTCCCAGATGAGTGACGGGTTGCGCCTCGGCGAGTGAGTTCTTGAGCGCTGCGGCAACGCGAGCGACGGTTTGATCATGAAACGCTTCATCGTACAACTCGCCTTTCAATCCGACCGACGCCAACAATTTCGCCGCCCCCGTGTCCGTGACAGGAGCGTCGTGTTGATGCAGCGCCGAAACCAATACCGACTCGCGTGACGTGCCGGCGGCAATCGCCAATGCCTCACGCCACTGATCATAGGCGCCGTTACGAATCTCGCACCAATCAACCGCGCACAATACGATCGGCTGGTCGCCACCGATCAATACCAAACCATGCGCATACAACGGATCAACGATCTTGTTCGATTTGGTCGGCAACAATCCCATGCAACGATGGTTCAGCGGAATCGTCACGTCCGCGGAAAAAATCGCAAGTTTCAGCGGCACGCTGTCGGCGGCGACACAGCTGGTTGCAACTCCCAGCAAACCGGCAATGACGAGGTATCGGATCGAACAAATCATTCGCAGTGCGTTCGGAATTCGCATGATTCTTGACTTTCGTAGTCCCGCGACTCCGCTCGCGGGGCATTTCGCTAAGCACTGTCTCTCTATTCGATTCGTCATCTTCAATGGCACGGGCACTGAGCCGATGGCGCTAGCCACGGGCCCTTCGACTATCCTTAACGCCTCACTAGGGCCCGACGCTAGCGCGTTCGGCTCACTAGGGGATGCTCGAGCCCGTCCTACGGTTCAAACAAAATATCGGTCGCCGCGCCGTAGCGAGCAGGCAGCGTCATGCCGGACCAACCGGGATCGTCGCCAACTCGCACTTGCCAACGACCTTGCAAGCTTAATCGATTGCCGCCGCAGACCAATTGCGGCGCTCCACACAGCCGACCATCACTTGTGGAACCTTCAATGCAAACGACAATCCAGTTCGCATCGTCCGGCTCGATCCACTGCTCGGCGACCGAACACGAAAGCAACGGCGAAGCTTGCTCGACGGCTGTCAATGCATATTGATTGAACCAGGCTCGCACCCGGTCACCGCAGTCGGGAATCTTTACTAACAGCTCATGACCCGCCAGCCAATCTGCCGGCAATCGAACCGCACAACGATACCAGCGGACTTGGCTACCCTGGCCGGTCGCATCGCTGGCCGGTACACCGGCTTCAGCCACCCCGACCTGAAAGCATTGATTGTGATCGTGCGTTGCCGCCTGGAAATCAAAATCAGTTGGCGGTTCCAAACCCGCGGCCCAGTAGATCGCATTGGCCAACAGCCGCCGGAATTCAGCATTCTGGAAGTCGCCTGGATGCCCCAAGGACGTGTAGAACGATTGGCCGCCGTCGGCGCGATCAAACGTCCAGGCAACCGGTTCGTCCGAGACGCCATCGGCAGTTCCGATCAACAACGGCGTCGTACCGCTGGCCAACGGCGATGTTTGGTACAAGGTTCCCGACTGAGAAAACGGCTGGGGACTGACGCCGCGCAGGATCGGGTGTGACGCCGATGCTTCGATCACCTGAACCGTCGATATCAACTTGTCGCCATGGTGACCGGTGTAGTGTCCGCCGAACACTTGGGCGTCGAACTGAGGCCAATCGGCAAGTCCTTCGGGTGGACCGGCTTTTCGCAGACTGAAAGCGTGACTGGCGGTACGAATCCCGATGACCGGCTTACCGGCCGCGACCAACTCTCGCACCAGCTGCAGCTGCCCCGGTGGCGGTGTTCGCCGCCGCACACTGAAGATTGCTAGATCCGCGTCGCGGAGCACTGCCAAGCCGGGGATCTTGTTTCGGTCGCTATCATCGGCAAACACCAACGACACGCGGAAATCTTTACCCAGAAAATCCGCCGCGAATCGAGGCAGCGTTCGATCGGTCTGATACTCCTGTTCCGCCATCACGATTGCCAGATGCGGCCGTTTGTCCTGCTGGAAACGAAAGCTCGCTCCGCCGATCAGTTGATCGCTCGTAATCGTCGGGCAGACGAAACGTTCGATATGGTCGACGATCAAATCGGTACCGGTGAAGTGGCTGACATACGGCCACCGCGCCGGGTTGTACATTGTGTCGGTCATGTCACGCATCAAGACCACGTTTTTGCCGTTGCGTGCCAGTTGCCGCAGTCCGAAGGGCCGACCGAGCACGCACATGTTGACGTGCACACCGGTCAAGATCACGTTGCGGATGCCCCGCTGCTCGAGGATGCTCCAGACCTCATCACCACGATCACTGATGTAGTCACGCTGCGAATCGATTGTGATCAGCGCGGATTGCCTTTGCCAAGGATGTCCGGGATGGCGACCAAGCTGCTTCAAATGTTCTGCCCAGGCTGACTTCTGTTCTGGATCGTCATCTTCGCCGCCGTCGGATTGATCGATCGGATAGATGGCTTGCTCTTCGGAAGGAATCCGCGAGCACCAGGACTGAATGTCATCCGGCAATCGCGCGGCCTTGGGGGTCTCGATCGCACGCTGTCGCGCGGGATGATCGGTGTAAGCCTCCATGCATTCGCTGGGCGCATGAATGATCGTCGCGCCGCGGCGACGAGCTTCGCTAACCACCTCGTTCAACCGCGGCGCGAACTCTTCGAGACGGCGGACGGCGTTCTGCGAGTGATGCAGATCCCAGGCGTCGCAGACGATCACGGCAGTTTCGCCAGGCTTCCAACTCTCGTCGCGCACAAGCCGATGATACCGACCGCTATCAGCACTGGTTTCGCTTTGGTAACGGAGCGAGAGTGCGAAGTCATCGCCGCGCGAGCGGGCAATGCCGCAGGTCACCAGGAACAGCAGCGGCAAAGCAAGGCGTAAGACCATGCTGGCAATCCTCCGATCAACGAGCAACCAAATCAACAAGGACGAACTCCAGACCAGGATAACACACCGCCGGGATCGATTTTCATTTCGTCGCCAGAGCAGCGCCCGCTCGGGCAATCAGGCTGCGATCAACGATTAACCAGTGCCGACGGTCCGGCAGACAAGCATGGCCCTTGACGCCGGCGAAATCGGCGTGCTAGTTTCTTAGTCAGATACGGGGGATTAGCTCAGTTGGGAGAGCGACGCGCTGGCAGCGCGTAGGTCATCGGTTCAAGTCCGTTATCCTCCACTTTAGTCCAGCGCCAGCCGCCAGAGGTCAGGTACCTTTGAGCGGCTTTGTTGTTGAAGTGCTTCGGCATGAAACCGAAATTCGTTCGACGAGCGGAACATAACCAATGAACCGCCCAGACGCAGACGAAAAATTACTTGATCGAATTCGACCGATCCTGCAACGCCGGCAGGGATTTTCCGAAAAGAAGATGTTTGGCGGCATCTGCTTCATGATCAACGGAAATCTGTGCGTCGGTACCTGGAAGGGCTCGTTGATCGTGCGATTGGACAAGCAGAAGCACGAGCAAACCCAGGCTGAACCGCATGTCAAACCGATGGACATTACCGGCAAAGTAATGAGAGGCTGGGCGCTGGTCGAACCGGCCGGGATCGCGGCCGACGATGACTTGCAAGCTTGGGTCCGTCGCGCCGCCAAGTTTGCCGCGTCGCTACCGCCAAAATGGTCGGCACCCGAGGCGCGCGAAACGCCAAAGTACCTGGCGACGGAGTAGCCCGCGTACGCGGCCGGCAATCCGAGCACCGTGCAGGCGATCACGCGCAGGGGATGCTTTCGAATTGTCAAAATCAGCCAACAGCCAGGCAGCGCGAAGCAACCCCAGCAAACAAACAGCGTGGGCGAGTTGTCCAGGCCAGAAATAGCTCCGTTTTGCGGACGCGTCGATGTGCATGTCAATCTTGGACCCTGCGGTAGAGCTCGGATACTGTGGTAAGGCTCGCACTCCATAATAATAGGCCACCAACCATCAATCGAAACACGATAGTCGGGCGCCATCGTGCAACAGTGCTTTGGTTCAACAGTCCAGTTCGCCGCGCAGCACCGTCACTGCCTGCCCACCCAGGATCACTCGATCGCCCTGCTGCCGGACCCGGACAACTCCACCGCGCGACGAAGCTTGATACGCGGTCATGGAGGTCTTGTCGAGCACCTTTGACCAGTAGGGCGCCAGCGCGCAGTGAGCCGATCCGGTTACCGGGTCTTCATCGATACCAGCAGCCGGTGCAAAGAATCGCGAGACAAAATCAAAATCTTTCGAGCTGGCTTGGCTAGTGACGATGATTCCCCGCGCTGCGACCTCCGCTAATTTCCTGAAGTCGGGCTGCAGCGCCTTCAACAAATCTTCCGAGTCGACGACGACAAACGAATCAAACTTCGTCCTGCCCACGAACGATGGCTGAACGTCCAGTGCATCCTCAACCGCATGGATGGTTTCGCACTGGACCGGAGGCGTCGAAGGAAAGTCGAGCTCGATCCAATCATCCCTTTGCTCCGCCGTTAGCTTGCCACTCTTTGTTTCAAAACTGATTGATTTCCCAGCCGTGACGATGCCTTCGGTCCACATCGCATGAGCCGATGCGATCGTCGCGTGGCCGCACAAATCGACTTCAAATTTCGGCGTAAACCAATGCAGGCTATAGCCATTTTCGACGGGCCAGACGAACGCGGTTTCGGAAAGATTCATCTCACTGGCAACCGCTTGCATCCATTTTTCCGGCTGCGGCTCGGCCAGCAAACAAACAGCAGCTGGATTGCCGCAGAAGGTTTGATTGCTGAAGGCATCGACTTGAAGGATTCGCGTTGTCATTCCAGGCACGGTCTCGTCATTCGATTCGTAGCGGAAAAAGGGTCGCACCATCTGTTACGATGTCGGCCGAGACACCCTGCCGCGGCAACAGGTTCAGTCGGCAATCTCCCTGGCAGCCGGGCGATCAACGATCTTGTGAGCCACCAAGCTGAGATAAATCATGAAATGGATCTGGCTGCTATTGTCGATTGTCTGTGAAATTCTGGGTACGACCAGTTTGAAATTGTCGTCCGAGGATAACCCGCATAGGTTCAAATACGCGCTTGGTGTCGTGATCTTCTACGTCCTCTGTTTCGCTTTTCTTGGACAATGCATGAAACATTTTTCGCTGGGCACCCTGTACGCAACCTGGTCCGCCGTGGGTGTCGCTTTGCTGGCAGTCATTGGCGTGATCTTCTTCGGCGACGACATCAACGCCACCAAGGTGATCTCGTTCATTTTGTTGATCGTTGGCGTCGTCGGCTTGAATCTGAGCGGCATCTCGCATTGAGCGCGCAGAACAAAGGGGTCAAGAGCCAAGATCACTCAAACGGTGCGGAATGGCGCTGGGTAGCGATTCTAAAATTCACTGGGCAAGTGAGCCGACGGCGCTAGCCGCGGGCCATGATCAACGCCACCCAAATCGCAAACAGGCCCGAGGCTAGCGCCTACGGCTCAGAATTCGCGAACGCTACCCGGCCACGGGATCTTCACGATTCACGATAGAAACCGGCGGCTACGCGCCGTGCCGCTCACAGGGGACAACGCGGATCCAGTGCCCTTCTTGTCAAGAGCCAATAGCGCTCAAACTGAGCGGAATGGCGCTAGCCACCGGTTTTACAAGGACTGCGATATCACTTAGCGTTCTTGTGCTTTCTGCTTTTGCTCGCGGTATCGCGCACGATCGGCGGCGTAGGATTCGCGATCGGGCAGATCGGTCGTTTCCGGATCGCGCTGGTCCAGCAGCTGCTTTAAAAATGGCCGACACCAACCGCATCCCGTTCCCGCGCCGTAACAGTCGGACAGCTGGCTTGGCAGCGTCGGCTGTTTGACTCGGATGTACTGGATCACCTTGCGCTTGGTGACGTGAAAGCACAGACAAATCTTGTCGTCATCATCCATCGCTCTCTCCAGCGGTGATCAGCCAGGTCGCGATCTTGCAGGCGTCCAAGTAGTCCGCGATCACCAATCGTTCATCGGCCGTGTGGATGTTGCGTTGGCCGCATCCCATCGTGACCGCGTCAATGCCGTGGCGGAACAGCCAATTGGCGTCGAGTCCTCCGTTGGAAACTTCCGCATAGGGCTGACGTCCGATTCTGCGCACGGCAGACATGGCGGCGGTGATCGATGGATGATCATCAGGCAATCGGAAAGATTCGTAATCGACATGAGCCTCGAATTCAACACTCCCCGATTGGCCGGCATCGTTGGTGACTGCGGCGGCAGCCTGCTCGAAAGCACCACGGATCTCACGGACGATCCGGGTTCGGAACTCAGCATCATGGCTTCGTGCTTCGGCCCGCAGGACCACTTCGGGTGTGATCACATTGGTCGCGTCGCCTCCCTGGATCACTCCGACGTTGGCGGTCCCCGCTTCGTCTCCCTGCACGACTTTGCCCAGCCAACCACGCGCGTCCAAATCAGCGATCGCGCGCGAGGCGATCACAATCGCACTGACACCCGTTTCCGGTGCCACGCCGGCATGAGCGGGGATGCCGGTCAGCTTGATCGACATTCGCTCGCCGCCGATCGCGCCGATCGTTATCTTCTCGACCGTTCCGCCGTCAAAGTTGAAAGCGCGGTCCACCTGTCCGATCAAAGAAACATCCAGCTGTCGGGCACCTTCGAGTCCAATCTCCTCTTGAATCAAAAAGCTGACCACGGCCGGAGGAAAATGTTCGTCACCCCGACCAAGCCGCTCGATGATCGCCGTCAAAATCGCACCGCAGCCGGACCGGTCGTCGGCGCCGAGTCCGGTTGGCTCACTGCTGAAGACTTCCTCGCCTTGGACCACCGGCTGGCTGCCAACACAGATCGGCACCGTGTCCATATGAGCCGACAGCAAGGTGCGCGTTCCAGAGCCGTTGCCCGGCAGGGTGACAATCAAATTGCCGCAATTGCCGGCGACTCGAGTTCGTGTTTCGGCCCCGTCAAATGCCATCTGTGACTCCTCCAAGCCGGCGTCCTTGAGCAATTCGATGATCTTGGCGGCAACATCGGCTTCTTCGCCGCTGCGTCCCGGGATGGCGGTGATTGTCAAGAATCGCTGCAGCGCGGCGTCGGTGTTCACTTCGGGATTCGACATGGGGCTGTTACACTCAGTTGGGTTGTTACGAAAACGTATCTGGGAATCATAACCCCCAGCGTCGGCAAGCGAAGAACCCTGCCGGCCGGTTGTCCGTCCAACTTGACGCGATGCGGAATCGTTACTCATGCAAATCACGCTCCTGCCCAGCGGGAGGGTCGGGCCCTCAGGCACCGGGAAGGGGTCTTCGATTGCCGATCACGCCACTGAACCGAACATGAACCTGCCCGTTGTCCAACCGAAAGTTCAGACGACGCCCCAAATGCCGGGCGAGGGTCGGCTGCATCTACTGGACCTGTCGCCCGTCCAGTTGCGGCAGTGGCTGGTCGATCATGGTCAGAAACCGTTTCGCGCCGCTCAGATCATCCGCTGGGTCTTTCAGCGGCGGGTGACCGAGTTTGATCAGATGAGTGACTTGCCCAAGTCGCTGCGTGCTGACTTGGCCCAGTCGTTTCGCGTTCGCATGGCGGAGGTCGTCACGGCGGTGCATTCGAAGGATGGTACCGACAAGCTGTTGGTCCGTCTGTCCGATGGCGGCGAAGTCGAATGTGTGCTGCTGCGCGATGGAGTCCGGCGCAGCATCTGTGTCAGCAGTCAGGTCGGTTGTGCGATGGGATGTCGCTTTTGCGCCAGCGGCTTGGACGGCGTCGATCGCAATCTGACCAGCGGCGAAATTCTGGAACAGATGTTGTTGCTGCAATCGCTGCTGCCACCGCAAGAGCGGCTCAGTCATATCGTGATGATGGGGATGGGCGAGCCGCTAGCGAACCTGGATCGAGTGCTGGACGCGCTCGCGATGGCGCGCAGCGATGACGGACTGGGGATCAGTCCGCGGCGGATCACGATCAGCACAGTTGGCTTGCCGCCCGCGATTGATCGTCTGGCGGCCAGCAAGGTGCCGTACAATCTGGCGGTCAGTCTGCATGCACCCAACGACCAGTTGCGCAGCGAACTGGTCCCAGTCAATCAGAAAATCGGGATTCAAGCGATACTCGCCGCAGCCGATCGATATTTCGATTCCAGCGGACGTCGGCTGACGTTTGAGTATGTGTTGCTGGGAGGAGTGAACGACGGGCCGGACGATGCGCGGCAACTTGTCAAGCTGTTGAAGAATCGGACAGCAATGTTGAACGTGATTCCCTACAATCCGGTCGCAGGGTTGCCGTATCTGACGCCGAGTCAGCGGTCGATTGCCGAATTCCGCAACACGCTGGAAGCGGGGGGAGTGAACGTCAAGTTCCGTCAGCGCAAAGGGAACGAGATCGATGCGGCCTGCGGTCAATTGCGTCGAAATCGAAAGTAGCTCGCCCTGCACCTCGTCGCCACTCGCTCCGCGTTTCAATGCCATAGTCCGTCGTTTTTCGCTCCGCGACAATTCACCACCACCGTCGCTTTTCGCTCCGCGAAAATTCGCCATATATGGTTGCGACCTCACTGGACAGTGCCACTCTGGTGGTCCCGCGAGTCCCTTCGCGGGGCAATTCTGTGGGAATTGCTTCCGGAATGCCCCGCGAGGGGACTCGCGGGACTACAACTTGGAAACGCGGCGAAAAAAGGAATTTCAGTTCAACAAAAGCGTTGTCCATCAAAACAACGACGCGTTCGACTCAGGGCAAACGTCCAGAAATCAGCCGAGTCAACAGCCAGGGCTGTCGTTTCAGCAGCTGAGCGATTGGGGGCGGTGGGTTGGCGTGACGGATGGCCTGGGACCTCGACTCCGGCCACTGAAATGGCAGCTCGTGGTAACTTCGCGGCTGGTCCATCGCGGCCGCGGATTCGAGCGCCGCGCGCAGAACGTTGCGTTGTCCGTCCGCATCGCCTGGTAAGCCAAACGACAAGCCGACGGGATAGGCGATCCCGGCGGTGCTAAGGAGTGCCACGCGACACTCAGACAAAGCTTTGCTCAGTGGTTGCCACACCGTCTGATCCGGCGGTTGCTCGCGTTCCGCCCAGGAACGCATCACGCGACGCGTTAGAAAATCGAGGTAGCGATAAGGATCCATGGCGAACTCTACCGACGGTATCGCCAGACCCTGCGCGTCGATTTCTTTACCACTCGATTATTCTGATGTTGTTTCTGCCACTTCAAGGACGCATAATTGCGACCGCTCAGATTGAAAGTGCGATAGGGATTTTGGCGACTGATATTTTTGGCTTCAGCCGACGACAGTGCGATGCCAGCTAGGATTAAAAACATTAGCGCAACGCGATAAACCGTTTTGATCATGACTCTCACATTCCTGGGCGACATCGTGGCCGAAACAAACTGATAGCTATCCAGTGGACCCTGAATTATAGCTTAGAATCGACCACTGATCGGGAATCAAGCGTTCAGCTATCACTTTCTAACCGCGGCGACGAAGTCGTCAGGCTTGACCGTCAGCACCGAACAATCGACTTGGTCGAGCACTCGCTCGGCTGTGGTTCCGATAAAAAGTTCCTTCACGCTCGTGCTGCAGATGGTTCCCATCACCAGCAACTCAACCTTCAATTCTTCGGCGAGCTTCGCGATCTCCTGGCCGGGATTGCCTTTACGGAGATGAACGTGGTCGATCTGGCCAGCATCCTGGTAGGGCTTGATCAGGGCGGAGAGCATGCGCTGCTGCAAGGTTTCGCCGCTGCGTTGGCGGGTCTTGTCCTCGTCCTCAGCCGGTTCAGATACGATTGGCGGATCTGTCCAGTGAGGCCAAACGTAAACGACGTGCAACTCGCTGTGATCGATTCCAGCAATCGACGTTGCCAATTCGAGCATCTTGATATTTTGAGGATCGCGATCTTGCCCCAGCGGTCTCGGGTCGACCGCGGCCAGAATCTTCGCGAATCTTTGCTCTTCAGTGGCTTTGATAACCCAGACGGGACAGGGACAATTCCGCAGCAGTCGTCGGGCGGTGGTACCGAACAGTCTTCGAAATGCTCCTTCAGGCTCCTCTGCCGTCTTGATCACAAGGTCGTATCCGCTGTTGGACACTTCGGACACGATCCGTTCGGCGGGACTTCCTTCTAGTACCATAAAGTTGGTTGCAACGCCGGCAGCGCGAAGCGGCTCGGCGGTCTGCCCCAGTTTTGACAACTGCTCGGCGACAAGCTCGTTGTGCGATTTCTCGGCCTCGCTGTTCGGGACATTGGTCAGACGGGGCAGCGGATCGACCACACTGACAAGCGTAAGCTTTGCCGAATTTCGCTGCGCCAGCTCTGCGGCTCTGGCGACGGCTTTCTTTCCGCCGTCTTTTCCCCCTATCAAAAGCAGGATGTTGCGAAACCGTTTCATCAAAGAACCTCCCCAAACTGGGATCACTCGCTTGGAATGCGATCCAAAATCATCGAGCTATGCTTCCAACAACTTCGCCAGCGTGATCGCCAATCCGCGCAGCATGTTTTTATCCGGCAGGCTGATCATCAGTTGAACGTTGCACCCGCCGAAACGATTAATCCTACCGCGCCACTGACTCTTCAGCGACGCGGGACAAACGACCATGACTCGGCAGACGTCGGCCAGTTTCGCCAACGATTCCGATCCTTCGGGTAGCTTTACCCAGCCCCGTGTCATCGGCCAGGATCGCGCGCCGGTGGCCGACGGCAAAAGCGATACCGTCCGATTGATAGGGGAGTGATTTCGCTTGCAGCATTTCGCGCCTAGCGGATGCTTAGGCAGGTGAGACCTGACAGTCGCTCGAAGACGCGAATTTCTCAATGTTGCAATCATGGTCCGTCGGCCTGAACAAGATATTGGGATCGAGCCCACGGCTTGCAGACGGTTGGACAACCTGCACTCCAGCAGTAGAATGAGCGGCGTCGCGAGATATGCACCCGTGGCACAATTGGATAGCGCATCGGTCTTCGGAACCGAGGGTTGGGGGTTCGAATCCCTCCGGGTGTATTGGATTTACGTCAATTAGCCCTCCCCACTGTACCCAGGTACAACCGCGAGGGCTCTTTTTCTTGGGCCTAGTTCAGGTCGGCTCTTGGAGTTCTGCGGTCCCACAGCATGTGTGCTCGGACGACGATGAATGGCTCGATTCCGACATCGAGGCTGCCAAGAGAATAGCGGACCAAACGAACTCGGATGGCCAGCGGGTCGGTGGGTGAGCTGATTAGGCGATATCGGGCGCGCAGGACTGCTGCTGAACCTGATCGTAACGTCGGCGCAGGTGAACCGAAGGCAGAGCGGATCGAGATTGCTAGTGAGTTCACGGCCGAAGCCACCTGCCTTTGTTTAGGCTACCCGAGTCGGACGAGGCAACGACCACAGCAGGCATCAACCCCAACGATCAGGAGCCCGTTATCGAAAAGCAAAGTGAGATCGTCGCCGGCGGTGTAGCAGGGATCGGGAAAGCGTCCCTTCAGTCCAAACGGCAAGGTCAAGCTACCGAAAGTCAAACTTCCGGGCTTAAGCCAGAAAGACATCGACGAGATCGTCCAGCGGTTGCAACACACACCCGGCAGGCGGGTTGCCAAATGAGTCGATCACGGACTGCTGCTGGTCCCGGAGACCGCCCTGACCAAGCGCACGGCGAAGGTTGTTGTGTCTCGTCTTGAACACTCGCCTGATATGGTCCAGCAGAAAGTTGTTTTGGGTCTGCTCAACAAAGAATCGAGTGAATCAACGCTCAAGAAATTGAAGAGCTGGAGCCGCAGGATGTTTGGGGCAAAAAATGAGCGCTTATCAAGCGTTTCAGACGGAACCAAGAATTGATCAGCCAATGGTAATGACCGATCATCGGTGCTTCGCGGAATAATGACTAAATTCCGTGAAGAAAAAGATTGAATCTGCTCGTTTGTGCCGATACATTTTGGAACTCAGATGGTTTATTGGAAACGTTTCCATGGCGCATGAATCGCTTGATCTAGATTTCTAAGATTTTGTGCGAACCAAATGGTGCTCTCGGCATCTAAGTCTTTGAACAAATAAGTCACTCCCGCGAAAGCAAAACGTTCCCATGGTTTACCAGTTGAATAATCGACTCAGCCAACTCGAACGAATATGCGAAGGCAATTTCGGCGGTCAACCGTCGAATATAGCCCCCGCGTATCGTTTGCGCATGTGACATCTGCTTCTCGCGAAGCGCCTTTCATCAAGGCCCGATGTCACTCAGACATCGGGCCTTTTTTAATAGGTGGATAGTCTTTAGTCCGTAGTCTGTACAAAGAAGGCGAAGCCGCTCTTCCTAGAGCCTAAAGCCTATCGACTACAGCCCAACTGGGGCTGGTAGCTGAGACGGTCTAGCGGCGGTTTGAAGCACCGCAGACGAGGATTCGAGCGCCTCCCGGCCCACTTGCGCTGAAAGTACGCGCACACCGATCTTTGACAATTTAAGCAACACAGCAACAGAACGTCCGTGATGTCGTCCGGACAAAAAACCGATCTGCCCCGGTACGGGCGAGCGGCTCCTCTTACGGAGGAGATAGACGAAAGGCTGACTGAGGAGCGGCGTTTATCCGTCGTAATCCCCAGCGATGAAGCCGGTGGATAACCGTGTAGGAACGGAACGCCACTAAGTAACTGATGGCGTGAGTCGCTCTCCTACGAGCGGAATGCTGCCTGAAAGACCACGGATTCAGTACGGCTATCGTGGAACGTGCCATCACGCTGCATTAGCGTGTGGACCACCAAGTGTCCGGGAAGTTGCCGACTCCTTCGGGAGAGGGCAGTAAGCCGAGCGTGTAACAGAGTTGAAGTGCCTACAACGGTCGTCGCAAGGCGATCGTGCTGCCCGAAAGGGGACCAGGGGACGACTTCCCGGAGTAGAAAGCTGGTCGAGCGCGGCGCGAGTATCCGACGGGATGCTCCAACCCAACCCAGAAGACTCGTTGCACTACCGCCTGCTGTTGGGCGATGGAGACATCAACAACAGGGGTGAAGGTGATGAAGGGTTTAACACGCCCGTGTGCAGACCTCGTGGAGTCCACAAGACAGTGAAGCGAGGGCCATTACCGAGTCAGGATAGGGCTTGCGCTAAAACTGACTCATTTTGATTTTTTGAGAAACGAAAAGAACGGTCCGTTCGACTTTGGGTGAGGTCACTGGTCTTTCAAGCCAGGTAGGCAGGGTTCGACTCCCGCACGGACTGCTGATTACGAACACAACTATCGGATACAGGTGCAGATGGAAGCACGACCGCTTTGGGAGCAGGAGACTGCGTTCATTTGTGGGTCGCTCGGCGACGGACGGTTCGACTCCGAGGTGTCCGACTTCTTTGACAACAACGGTAGTCGAGGGCTGGTTGTTCAGGCCTTGCTGATAACGAGGTTGTGCCGAGTTCGATCCTCTCCGGCCCCATCCGCTACTACGGCGTGTAGCTCAGGGGTGAGAGCGGCGTCCTTATAAGGCGACGGTCGCGGGTTCAATTCCCGCCACGCCGACTGAAACAAAACAACAAATGGGATTGTGGCAGACAAGGTAATGCATCGGTCTCTTAAACCGAACGATGTGAGTTCGATTCTCACCGGTCCCACTTGGCAGGATTCAGGCTTCAGGAAAAACCTGAGGACTGAAGTCTGATACCTGCAGACTGTTCCGATCTTTGACAATATGGTTGTGATACATTTTTGCGCCCATGATGTAGCGGTAGCCTGCTGCCTTGCCATGGCGGAAGTGTGGGTTCAACTCCCACTGGGCGCTCTGTCAGGCTTCAGACTTCAGGAGCCAGACTTCAGAGAACGAAGCAAACCGTTCAGGACTCGACCGGTCTCGTTGGCTATCGCGATTACTTCCGTTGCGGCTTTCTCGTCGAGATACGAGAGTCGTTGGGCGAGCGAAAGCTGATATTCAACTTCGCAAACCGAACCGTAAGCGATTTCGAGAAAACGAATGTAGTCTGCCTGTGATGATTTGGCGGTTCCTTCGACGATGTTTGATGGACCGGAAACGGCAGCGCGGCGAAGCTGCGAGGTTAGCCCAAACATTTCCTCTTTGGGGAATGCTGCGGTGCACTTGTATACAGCAATTGCCAATTCATCGGCCAATTCAAACGCTCGAAGTTTTCGATAGTCTCGCGTTGTTCTCCCTTTCTAAAGTCTGCAACCTGATACCTGAAGTCTGAGTTCATTCCGGTGTGGCCCAATGGTAAGGCGGCTCCCTGTTAAGGAGAGGAGTGAAGGTTCGAGTCCTTCCGCCGGAGCTTCGCGAAGTTTGAAGGGTGAAACGAGAAGTGTGAGATGGCTCGCTTCGTTTCACACTTCGCCCTTCAAGCTTCCGCAATCATTCGTGTCCTTGGCCGATCGGCAAAGGCGCCGGACTTCCAATCCGGTCAGGTGGGTTCGATTCCCACAGGACACTCTCGAAACGAGGCATCAGGTGTCAGGCTTCAGGATGAACTCACTGCGGGGTAGTTTCTGCCGGTAGAAATCCGCGGCTTTGAACCGCGAGTCCGCAGGTTCGACTCCTGCCCCCGCAGCTTTGGGGGAACCTTCAAATGAGACACATGTCTTGAATCAACGAATAGAACGAACTCTGCGAGATAGTTGCTGTTGGTAGTGACGCCTGACTCTGAATTAGGAGGTCGCTGGTTCGATTCCAGCTCTCGCAGCTTCAATGAATGCAAGAAGTTTCTCGGGTATAGCTTGGAGTAAGCGGTGTGGTTTGGGGCCACGCATGGACAGTGTGCGACTCACTGATACCCGACTGTGGCTAGATCTGGTGTTGGTTTCCAGAGACTCACTGTGAATGAGTTTGTCGCCGGTTCAATTCCGGTTAGTCACCTGGAGCAAGGCTTCAGCCTTCAGTCTTCAGACGTCAGGAGCAAAATCTGGAGTCTGGTACCTGAAGCCTGACTCTCGGTGGCAAGTCCCTCTGGGAAGGGAGCTTGATTGTCTATCAAGTTGATGCGGGTTCGACTCCCGTTGCCATCGCTTTACAAACGCCGCATTCGACTACTGGCTAGGTCGGCTGCGGATTAGGCGCACGCGAAGGAGATCGAAACTCCGATGCGGTACTGAAACAGGCGTCAGGCATGAGACGTCAGGCTTCAGGCTTTTCCTAACGCCTCACGCCTAGAGTCTAAAGCCTAACTTACGGAAGTCACCCGGCCGGATGAGGACACTGTCTTGAAAACAGCTGCCCGCCACAGGCGGGTTGTGGGTTCGAGTCCCACGGCTTCCGCTCGTTCAATGAATTCCTGGGAGCGTTTCCACACGGGAGGTTGTAACCCTTCTGCCTTAATTGTGTGGTAGCCGGCGAGAGGTGCGATTCCTTGCGTTCCCACTTGTTTTGAAGAATTTCACGCGTCTCTGGTGTAACGGTAGCACTGCTGATTCCAAACCAGTTAGTCAGGGTTCAAATCCTTGGGGACGTGCTCAACAGATCGACAACATAGTCCTGTGGTCCAACGGCTACGACACCTGTCTTACAAGCAGGAAACGATGGTTCGATTCCATCCGGGACTACTTCCGCCCCCGGCGAAACGAAACGAGTACCGCTTAACCAGGAGACAACGATGACCAGAAATGTCAAATACGTGCAATGTGCGATGCATAGAGTCATCGAAAGTGGCACTGTCCGAACAACGTCCTACATCCCACAACAGTTGGCAAGTTGGGCAAGAGGCTGAAGCTGAAAGACAAACACGATCAGTGGAGCGATGGCTGGATCGTTGATTGCGTCGGTGACGGGATCGTCGAAGGAAAAAGCGTACCGGACTATTGCAAGGTGATCCGAAACCATCGGAAACATACTGGCGACAGTTCTCCGCGACTTGCGAGCTAACACGTTGGCAGCCAACGGAGGGACGCGAGTGATCGCGTCCTTCCCGACGGCACCACAAGTTCAACGCTAGATACGCCAATCGGCAGAGCGGCAAGCCCATTCCGATCAACACCGCAACCCGGATGTTTGCAGGTTCGATTCCTGCGTTGGGCACTAACAACGAACGACAACAAGGGGCGCTCGTCCAACGGGAAGACGTCTGTTTTGCACGCAGAAAATCGGGGTTCGATTCCCCGGTGCTCCACTGAATCAGCACTCCACTAACGCTGAGGTAGGCCAACGGCGAGCCGCTTGTCTTAGGAACAAGTGCTTGCGGGTTCGACTCCCGCCCTCAGTACTTCGACGACTAATTACGGCGCGGTACGCAAACTGGCAAAGCGGCGAATTTCAAACGTTCGTGTTTGAGGGTTCGAATCCCTCCCCCGCTACTTCAACAAATGGGTCGGCATGCATAGGTGAGCTACGCTGGCTGTAACCCGGTGGTCTAACGACCTTGGCGGTTCGACTCCGTCCCGACCCACTTTCAAACTTCGACACATGGCCCGTTCTTCTAGCGGCAGGATGGAAGGTTCTCAGCCTTTCGACGCGGGTTCGATCCCCGCACGGGTCACTTTCAATTCATAGCCAAGTGGTGGAATCGGAAGACACGCGACACTCAGAATGTCGTGCCCACAAGCGGCGTGCGAGTTCAACTCTCGCCTTGGCTACTTACCTTCTGCAGGTGCGACAGGTGTCCAACTGACTTTCATAAGCTCGGTCTACTCGGCTCGATACCGAGACCTGCAACTTCGATGCGAACAACGCGGATGGGCCAGTGCTCAACCAGGCCTCATAAGCCAGGACCGCCGGGTGCGACCCCCGGATCCGCTACTGAAATAGCTGTTAACGAATAGCGATTAGCAGTTAGCTCGTGCGTAAAAAGCTAATCGCTAAAAGCTAATGGCTGAACGCTACTTAAACGATCGCGTGGTCCAGCGGCAAAGACATCTGCGTGACAACCAGAAGATCGATGGTTCGATTCCATCCGCGATCACTGGAAATGGGCGTCAGGCCAAAGGCTTTAGTATTTAGGAAAACAGCCTTACCTAAAGCCTAACTTGGAAGGTAAGCCCGCCTGCGGCGGACTCGCCGGGTCCGCCGCGGGCGGACTACACCGTGTGACCTTCATTGGTCATGAGGGTTCGACTCGGGCACCGACGCGCAGCGTTGGTCTACCTTCCGCTTGTTCGCAGAACGGCTCGATGGTGAAACGGACATCATCTCTGGCTTCTAACCAGAAGTTCGCTCTTTCGATTCCTGGTCGGGCTACTGAAGTAAACAAAACCCGCCGACGTGGCTCGATTTAGAAAGGCGCTGCTCTTGTAAAGCAGACCATGCTGGTGCGAACCCAGTCGTCGGCTCTTGTGACCTAACCATGCCTTGCGAGTGTGATGGACAGCACGACGGTCTTCGAAACCGTTAGACGCTCTTTCGACTCCCTGGCGAGGTACTAAGTCGGTTGTCAGGAGCCAGTAGACAGGAAGAGTAACGAACTCTTTCTGGCGCCTACCGCCGGAATCCTGACTTCTGATTCTTGTTCTCGGAGTGTGCCGGACAGCACGCGACTTTGCGAAGGTCGTAGACCAGGTTCGATTCCTGGCGAGAGCACTCAACCCTACTCGATAAAGGAAGGAGGCTAATGATGAAGAATGACAACGAAAATGCATTGGCCCATGGGGCTGGTGCCGGCTTGCTAGCTCTGCTGGGAGTGTTCGGCCGTTGTGCCGACGATGTCGCCCGAATCGGAGTCCATCGCGTCGATGACGTCGGACGAGCGTACGTGACCAGCACGGATGACATCGGCTCGCTGATGTCTCGACGAGGCAACAATCTGTTCCATCGGGTCGATGACTTCCACGTTACGAGTTACACAGACGACCTGCGGTCCGAAGTATCACCACAAGACGTCATCGTGAATGAGGGTGACCGGTTTGTGATCGTCAGGCGGAACCTCGTCAAGGAAGTTGCGGACGCAACAATCAAGATTGTTGATCTGAACAATGGCGATGACGAAAAGTGAATTCCAAAGCCGCTGAAAAGGCAGCGGCACAAAACGCTGGAGCCAGATGGCCAGGCATCCGACTGCAACTCGGACGAAGTGGGTTCGACTCCCACCGGCGTTTCTGACTGATCGACTGCCTGCTTGGATTACATCTTTTTGCAAAAGGGAAACCGTATCTGAGTGAACCATTCGTCGATCGGTCCTATTCAAATTACGGCGCGAACCTAACGACGGTGCCGCGTCACTAATAACCCAGGACACAATTCTTTCGAAAGTTTGGGAGGACAATCATGGATACGCAATTCTTCAACGAAGACTCCTTTTTTCGCGCCGATGAGTAAACGACGACGCGGTTTCCCCTCGGAGACCAACGTCAAACGCGGAGTGCGATTCGTCCACGGGGACAAGCAGCTCGAAGAAAAACTCGGACGCAATGATCCCTGCCCGTGCGGCAGTCGATTGCGATTCAAGAAGTGTTGCCTGCGAACGGGCCGCCTTTGATGGCTCCAACCGTGACGAATACTTTTAGAGAAAAAGACTGAGAGAGTCTGTAGTCCATAGACTTTTTGTCTTTAGAACTCAGATTCAGATCGCAGCGAGCGGAGTAGGCCGTAGGTGACCTTCGATGTTTCGACAACCTTGTCGTTCAGTGAAGACGCTAACTCGGCCGGTAGGTACTCAAGCCTCGCTGCGATACTGAGTTGGTATTCGACCTCACGAGCCGAAGCGAATGCCACGTCGAGGAATCGAACGAGATCAGCTTGAGACTGCCGGGCGCAGCCTTCGAAGATGTAGGACGCGATTGAAGATGTTGGACGCGATTGAAATAGCGGCGCGTCGAAGTTGCGAAGTCAAACCTAACATTTCCTCACGCGGAAACGTCTTGCTTGCACGATACACATCCACACCCAATTCATCGACCAACCCGAATGCTCGCAGATTTCGATGGTCACGCAGTTCACTACCCCATTTTCCTAAGGACTAAAGACTACCACCTATAGACTACCGCAACGCTGGAGCCAGACGGCCAGGCATCCGACTGCAACTCGGACGAAGTGGGTTCGACTCCCACCGGCGTTTTGGCCTGCCAACTGCCGATTCGGACTACATTCACCATGTTAGAAAGCGTCTGAATTATTCCTTCGTTGGCAGGTCTTTTGAAGTTTGAAGTGAGAAAAGTTAAGTGTGAAGAAGTCTTTTCAAGATTCACCCCCGCACTCGTCAAACTGCATTCCGATTGCTGCCAGAGAGTAAACCATGCGTGTGCGATTCAATTTCTTTGTGATTACGTCCACCGGCGTCGAGTAGTCGCTCATCGCATAAAGATTCATTGCATACACCCGACTCGCTCTCTCAATTGCAAATGTGAAACCATGAACCCTACAACTGAAAGTACATCCGCAACGACCGTCGCAGCACGGATCGCCGGAGAAGACATCAACCAGGGAGACTACGTCACCCTACTGAACGAGATCGTCGAACTGCCCTCCTTCCTGTGGGGCTGCTCAGGTGCCACGTTGCCGACAGACGAGCCGGTTCGCACTCGTTACATGCCGCGCGACGCTGGTCAACCTTGCAAAGTTATTGCCGTCTGCTTGCCATTCGTATACGTCAAGCGACCCAAGGGCGGCATCGTTATCTTCGACACTCGACGGCAGCAATTGGTCCGGGTCGACCCGGATCGCGGCCGCAGGGTGTGGAAGCAAATGCGAAACACTTTGCAGAAAAATCTGAAATAACTAAACGCACACGATCGACTGCCGATTCGGAGTACACGGAAAGAAGTTTGAAGGCAGAAGAGTGAAGTGTGAAACGCCCACACCTGCTTTCAAACTTCTGACTTCAAACTTCACACTTCTGCCGCTTCGCTGAGTGCTTTTTCACTGAACAACACAAAACCGCTGCATGCTGAAACGGTCCCTTCGATTCGGGGCGTTTCCATGCGGTGGCAAGACAACGGAAGTTCGAAGGGTGAAGTGCGAAATGCTCATTCCCGCGACTTCTTGATGATCGTCGTCAAGATCGCGACAAGTTCGTTCGCTTCATTCTTCAAGGGTTCGAGACGCGCTGCGGGCAACACCTCGGACGCCGCGAGCAATCGCAGCCAGTAGTGGGTCTCGCGTGCTTCCTTGCAGGCGAGGGAGTACTTGTGGGCGAAGTCCTTTTTGCTTTCGCTTGCTTGGCCCTCTTCTACATTCGCACCGACCGACGTGCCCGCTCGAAGCAACTGATTCGTGAGCGTGCTCGACACGCGTCCGCCTATCTCCAAAACCAAACACAGCCTGACAATCCGATCCGCAAACGCGAACGTCCGGTCCGGCAAATCACTCTTCATAGTAAACCTTTCGTGAGTGTTGGAGATGCTTCAGTGTAAGACTCTTTCCTTCAAACTTCACCCTTCTTACTTCAAACTTCATCATGGTCAACAAGAGTCTGTTCCAGAGCATCACTAGCGTGCTACCGCGCGCAGGCGTCGTCAACGAAGCCGGAGGTCCGGCGTACAAGTACGAGCCGAAGCATGCGCTCGCCCAGATGGCGGCTACCGGTACGTTCGGTAACGTCTTCTACGCCAGCGCGCAGACGCAGCTCGGCGAGATGCGAAAGCTGATTGACCAGGTCGACGACAACGAGTTCTTTGCAAAGCTGGCTGTCTACTCACGTGAGCGTGCTTACATGAAGGACATGCCGGCGGCGCTGTTGGTCGTACTGTCAACGCGTGACACCGAGCTGATGCACCGAGTGTTTGATCGAGTCGCTGATAACGGTCGCGTTCTACGCACCGTCTTCCAAATGACGCGATCGGGACAGTTTGGACGTAAGAGCTTGTCGTCATCGCTGCAGCGTGCGTTCCAGCGTTGGCTCTGCGACGCGTCTGTTGGCAAGTTGCTGTCAGCCTCGATCGGAAACGATCCCAGCCTGCGAGACGTCTTGCGAATGGCACGTCCGACGCCGAAGGATGACGCACGTCGTGCGCTGTTCGGATGGCTGACCGATAAGCCAGTCGACAAGTGGGCTCCGGCGACAGAAGCCGACTTGCCGGCGACGGTTCAGTCGCTGATCGCGTACCGCGGGGCCGACACGGTCGAAGCACAGACGTTGATCGCGGGCGAGTTAGTCGTTCGTTGGGACTTGCTGGCCGACGCGGCCAAGGGTCCGCTCGTCTGGAAGGCAATTGCCCGACAGATGGGACCGCAGGCACTGCGTATGAACCTCAACACGCTCCTGCGTCACGACGTGTTCAAGAACGACAAGGATAAGACGGACAACGTGATGATCGATTACGTCGCGAGCCGCCTGGCGGACGCCGACGACATCGCTCGTTCACGTCAGTTCCCGTACCAGTATCTGGCTGCGTACTTGAACGCATCGGCTGAGGTTCCGCAGAAGCTCAAGGCATCGCTTCACCAGGCGGCCGAGATCGCATGCGGTAACGTGCCAGTGTTGCCGGGTCCGGTTGTGATCGGTCTCGACACGTCGGGTTCGATGGGATGTCGGGTTACGGGAAACCATGCCGGCAAGAATGGATCCAGGGGCGGAACGTCGAAAATGCGTTGCGTCGATGTTGCGGCACTGTTCGCAGCAGCGATCTTGCGTCGCAACCCGGACAGCGTGGTGATTCCGTTCGACACGCAAGCGTACAACGTCCGAATCGATCCGTCGGATTCAATCCTGAGTCTTTCGGAGCGATTGGCGAAGTACGGTGGCGGCGGAACCGATTGCTCGATCCCGCTAGCGGAAGCGAACAAGCGGCACAGCAAGCGACCACTGGTCGGCTGCGTCCTGGTTAGCGACAACGAGAGCTGGGTGACAGGCGGCCGTACCATGTCCTCTGTTGGGGGCGGGTACGGTCACCGCGGATCGACTGGTGTGATGACCGAGTGGCAGAAGTTCGTAACGAACGCTCGCTCTCATGGCATCACCGATCCAAAGCTGGTATGCATCGACATCCAGCCGTACGGATCGAGCCAGGCGCCGGAACGAGCCGACATCCTCAACATCGGTGGCTTCAGTGACGCCGTGTTCAACGTCGTCAGCTCGTTCCTGTCAAACGACAAGACTCGCTTCGTTCGCGAAGTCGAGTCCGTCGAACTGTAAGCCCCGTGTGAATATCACAGTGGCGAACGAAAACTGAAACGCCCGCGGAGAGCTATCTTCGGCGGGCGTTTTTTATTTCATCTTCTATCCAATGCTCGTCGTTATTTTGATTGCCATGTGTTGTGGTTCATTCCATCACCAATTTCATTAAAATTTAGGCGTACACTTTATTGAAGCGCCGCATGTAGCGATTTGGAGGACTAGGCACTGTCCCGCAAATGTTAACAACCGAAAAAGGGATCAGACCCCAATAGCCGGAACGGCCCGGAGGGTGCATCGCACTATTGGGGTCTAACCCCTTTTTCGAAACCTCTAACCCCTTTTTCGAAACCTCTGACCCCTTTTTCGAAACCTGATATCCGATTCCGATAATGATGTAACATCCTTTACTTCAACAAGATCATTACCGTTAACGAGATCTGCCGCGTTCGTCGCATCTACCTACTTGATGGCGACGATACCCCCGTCACTCGCAATCGTCTGGCCGACGATATAGGCACCGGCGCGCGAGCAGAGAAAAATGGCAAGGCCAGCAATATCTTCCGGCGTACCGACGCGGCCGCTCGGATTGCTCCGTCCAACCATCTCCCAATCGACACCTTCGCCTTCGGTCTTTCCGCCGAAGCCGACACCAGTGCTAAGCATCCAGGTCGGGTAAGGGCCCGGCGCAATATTATTAAAGTTGATATGGGCGCCCGTCAGCTGTTTGGCCATGAATCGCGTCAGGTGATGGACCGCCGCTTTCGAGGCGCCGTAAGACGGTGTTTCGAACGCCGATACCACCAGGCCGTCAATCGAGCCTATCGAGATCACTCGGGCCGGGTCAGCAGCGGTACCGGACGCTTTCAAAAGTGGAATCAGTTTCTGCGTCAGAAAGAAGACGCCCTTGACGTTCGTGTCCATTACCTTGTCCCACCCTAGTTCCGGAAACTCTTCCAGCGGTTCGCCCCATGACGCGCCGGCGTTGTTGACCAGAATATCCAGCCGCTCCTCTCTTGCTGCGATCTGATCGGCCAATGCCTGGCAGCCCTCAACGCGGGACAGGTCCGCCGGTATCGAAATGCATTGGCCGCCGTATTCTGCGGCCAGACGAGCTGCTGTTGCATCGCAGGAATCTGCCTTCCGCGAACTGATATAAACCTTGACGCCGTTCGCCAGAAATCCGGCAGCGATCATTTCGCCGATACCGCGTGAACCACCTGTGACAACGGCTACTTTGTCTTTGATGGTGAATAGATCGTTAACTGCAAGACTCATGATTACTCCATTATCCGCTGATCAATGATCGATTTGAGCTGACCCTTGAAGTTGTACTTCATGGAGGCGAGCGATGGGCGGTGCCTGCACAACGCCTGAGTTTCCTGGCCAAACGTTCTTGGCCCACAAAAGGCTGTTTATTTTGAATTGACCTCTTGTGTCATGTACTGTGTCGTATATAGTACACAGATGAGCGAGTTCGGCCAGCATTTACGGAAGGTTCGTGAGGGCCTGCGCGGCAAAGATCCGAAGTTCTCGGTTCGCCAACTGGCGTCGAGGGTTGGGGTGGAGCCCTCCTACCTGAGCAAGGTCGAACGGGGCGAACAACCGCCACCCTCGGAAAAGACCATCGCTGCACTCGCTCGTGAGTTGGACCAGGATCCCGACGTGCTGCTGGCGCTGGCGGGCAAGGTCTCCGGTGAACTGCAAGCCATCATTCGTCGACGGCCGCAGCTGTTCGCCGAGTTAATCCATCAGCTGAAGGACATGCCCGACCATGCAGTTCTACGCTTAGTCCGCGAGGTGCGTGACGGCGATTGGTAGCAAGTATCGACTAAAAACGCGGGGAGTATGACATGATTGAACTAACACACAGCCAACTACAGTTCTCATTTCCGGAGGTTCATCCAGAAGCCAAGCTGACGATTGAGTTCCAGCGCACGCTGCGAATACCGGATGACGACAACACCTATCCGCTGCCACCCGGTCTGGGCGCGTTCCCACTCCGACACATCGATGATCATGCCGGCAAGATTCCTCCGGCGTGGCTGCAACATGGCGGCGTGATGATGCCGATGTTCCAATCCGAGGCGATGTGGTTGAATTTTGACTCTGGCTATCTGGATGATCATCAGCAGTCGTATCCGTTCGCGATCAAGATCGCCACTGGCAAAAGCTGCGCGGTAAGCGGCCAGGCTTGGAGCGAAGGTCTGCAGCGAGAGCCGCAGAACTACGTGATCGCACCGGATCAACCCTGGCTGGACGGATACTGCGTGGAAAAAGGAATGATCCGACAGTTTGTCGCCATGCCGCTGGGCAGCGGCTACTCCGCCGAAGAACAGCTAACGGGAAAAGCGGAACACGGCGGCCTCCAACTATCCGTCTACCCGATGAAGCGAGAAATATTCGAAAGGCGTTTTCCGAAGATGGAGCTAGACCGGTCAGTGCCTTTGGTTTGGCCAGACGCTAATATCTGCGAGAGCCTGTGTCTAACGATGTCGCCCGAGATGGGGCTCGCACCTGGGGGACGGATGCGCCAGGAAATCTACGAAGATCCGTACGACATGGAGGACTGGCAACTCGACGCCAATGGTCGATGTTTTGTGCATCTTTGTAATTCGCTGGTTTGGCAATCGATCACCGGATCTCCACCACCGCATCCGGCACCGACCGCCAAGCATTACACCGATGCCGGCTTGCCCTGGTTCGACTATTACGACGAGACCGTCAGCGCGGTGGCGGGAACAGAGCGATTACAAAAGCTCAAAGGCATTGCTGAATTGGCCAAAGAAAAAGGTGACGTCGCGTTGCCCGAGAACGAGTCGGTGACACCTGACAAGATTGCTGTCTACCGCAAAGGTCTGAAGCAGAACCAAGTGCGCGAGAGCGTCTTCTAAACATATCGGTCGCCCCGTCGATAGCGTACGAGCGACTGAAGATTTAAGTTTGCCGCCGCCACATGGCCACGGCAGTCAACACAATTCACTTCACCCTCGCTGACACTCGACACTCCGGAAAGGTATCCGTCTCTACACAAATATCGTCGGCTGTTTTTCCTGTCCTCTCTCCCCCGGCTTTGCGGGGGAGAGAGTAAGAGAGAGGGGAAAAGCGGACGGCTAGTGCGTGTTCAATAATGAGGCGGCTCATGATGCCGGTGGGAACCGGCCCTACTTCTCGACACTCCTGAAAGGTATCCGTCTCTACACAAGAATCTCGGCGATGCCGCGAGGTATAAACGCCAGTGTGACGACGCAACTGCACTGGCGCGACGATTTGAACCGTTCGTTTCTCGCGTCCGCAAATACCTGACCGCATCGAACGCCCAAAAATTTCCGCGAACCTTGAACCTGGCTGTTGTTTCTTAACCCTGTTTCATCTTCTCCAGTGGAGACACTCACTATGTCTGTTGCTCTTCCCGAAATCCGTGTGGGCGATCCTGTACGTCATGAATCTCTTTCGGTCTTTCCACTCTTTACTGATGCACGCGGCGACGTTGACTACCTGCTGTCCGACATTGCGCTGGGCAATGAATCTTTGTTGATTGAGGAAGTCGATCAAGCTGGCTCGGTGCCCGACCTGCTGGTTGAGAACAAAGGTGACGTTCGGGTGCTGTTGCTTGAAGGTGAAGAACTGATCGGTGCCAAGCAAAACCGCATCTTGAACACCTCGGTCTTGATTGCTGCCCACAGCAAGATCAAGATTCCCGTCTCTTGCGTCGAGCAAGGACGGTGGGGATATAAATCTCGCTATTTCGGATCGAGTGGATCGCAGTCGCCATCGAAACTGCGCCGGACCCTCAAGGCATCGGTCAGCAAGTCGATCCAGGAACAGCGAGGACACCGCTCGGACCAGGGTGAGGTTTGGAGAGAGGTCGAATCACTGCATAACGAGCACGGTGTTAGCTCTGGAACGGCGGCCATGTCGGACGCATTCGATATGTACCAGGATCGCATTTCTTCCTACCGCGATAACTTGCAGTACGTCGATGGCGCTGCGGGTCTGGCTGTCGCCATCGGAGATCAAGTCATCTCGATTGATCTGTTTGACAAACCCGCCACCTGCCAGCAGGTATGGCAGAAAATGCTCTCCGGTGTCGTGCTCGACGCACTTAGCGCCGGCGAAGCTGACAAGTTTGCCTCTGTTGCCGATGTGGAGCAACTTGTCTCGACGGCCGGTGATCTGCCTTGGCAGCAAACGGCAGCGGTTGGGGAAGGCGAAGAGTATCGTGCTCAGTCGGGTCGAGGCGATCATGCATCGGCGCTTGCCTTCCAGGACACGGTGGTGCATGGCAGCGTGGCGGCAGCCGTGTAACAACTTGCGAATCCCGTACCGGGAGTCTGTTCTTACTTATCCAAGTCATGACGAATCAACACCCAGTCATCGCTTCGTTAATCTTTGTAGTCCCGCGAGTCCCCTCGCGGGTGACTGGGCAGAAACGATAGGTGGCGCTGCTTAAACGGGAGGGCGAGGCTCCTGCCGAGCCGCGGGTGGCTGGGGTCTCGATGTGAGGTGTACGAACATCCCGCCCGCGGTCGCGAGCTTCAATGAGAGGGCGAGGCCGTGGATCTGAATCAGCGGTCATTTGATACTGACGGGTACAGAAAAAGTGACCGCTCGGGCAAAACTGAATCACGCTGAAAAAAGGAATCCGATGACCAGAACCGTTGGGAACCTCAGGTTCCATCCTTGCTTAGATTCCGGCGAAATGGGCGAATTTCGACGGCGAGAGTTATCGATAGCGCGGCACGCCGCAGCTGCGCTCGGCAGGTCTGCGGTCGATGCAGCCCGCGAAGGGTTCTACCGCAACAAGGCCGGCGTCGAAGTCGACTGGGTTTCGCTTGTTGACGCTGCCCGCGCCGCCAAAGTCAGCGTGGCGCCGGAAGATGAACTGCCGACGCCGGAAGGCATCACTTTCAGCGAGACCGAGGTGCAGGTCAGCAATGAAACCACTTTCCTGGCCTCACGGCGGTTGATTGACAGCGGGCTGAGTCCTCTTGCTCTGAACTTTGCCAACGGCGTGCAGCCGGGCGGTGGCTTTCTGTCAGGTGCGCGAGCGCAGGAAGAAACGCTGTGTCGATCCAGCGCTCTCTTTGCAACGCTCGTTGACGACCCGATGTATCAGCACCATCGGGCCCGCTCGACACCTGATTCCACGGATTGGGCGATTTACTCACCTGATGTACCCGTTTTTCGCAGCGATGACGGCACAGCGCTCGATCAGCCGTGGCTGCTAAGCTTCCTGACATGCGCCGCACCTTATGCTCCTGCCATCGGCCAACCGCGATCAGGTGATCTTTTACAGCAGCGGATTCACCGCGTGCTTGCGATCGCGCGGGCATACGGTCATACGGCGCTGGTGCTGGGTGCCTGGGGCTGTGGCGCATTCGCGAATGATCCGCACCGCACGGCGGTTGATTTTCGCAAAGCGTTGGAGACGGAGTTCAGCGGAGCGTTCTCCGATATTGTATTTGCCATTACCGATTGGTCGGCGGAGAGAAAAATCCTCGGACCGTTTCGTGATATCTTCTCCAGTTGACCCGCTGCGCCCTATTGTATTCGGTCGATCAGATCAGTGACCGAACGTTTTGATGACCCGTGGGAGACGATTGCAACATCCAGATCGTATTGGCGATAGCGTTCAACCGCGCGAACAATCGCGTCGATGATCCATGGGTCTCGATTACCGAAGGCTCCCCCGCCAAGCAATGTTAGAAACAATTTATTTGATCCAGTCCTTACGGCATTGATAATCGCGGCACAGAACGTCGCTTCGTAAGCGGCTTCAAGCACAAGCCTCGCAAATTCAGTCCATTGGTCCGTGCGTTGGCGACCATAAGCAACGGGCAACGCCGAACAATAAGCCTGGGAAACCCTGTGGCAGGCGTTTGGAAGTGTCACCGCTGCATTCCACTGCAGCCCAATGCTCAGGCTATCGCGATACGCATTCCGATCCTCCTGACTCGACGATCGAAGCTTGGTGTCGATCCTGTCCAAACCTTCATCGGTTGGGAAAAGATAGCCGTTCTCGATCCTCCACAGCATCTCGCCTTGATTTCCCAGCTTCGCACCGAGATCAGCGGAGCAATCGATCTGGCGGTTGGCTGTCTGCCCAACGGCATCACCAACAGGCACAAAATAGTTGCGATAGATTGTTCCGGCGCCGCACGCGATCGCACATGCCGGTCCCTGAGTAAGATCTCGCTCATAGATTCCTACCCCGGCTTCAGGGGTTATGGCGGGGCTGACCATTTCAAGCAGATTGAATTGCGATGCGACCTGGAATAACGCGTCTTGATTCGCCGAATTGGCGTGGAGTTGCCGGACATCAGCGACAACTTCTGTCACCTTCAACTCTCCCGGAGTGACATTGAGTTTTACTAGCTGATTACGAAGCTCACCAAGCGACGGGATCTCAAGCTGACCGAATGCAAGACGACTTCCGTTTGGACAAATAAGATCATCTCCATCTAGCGAAAGTTGCGAACGTACATACTCAGGTGACTCCTCCTTGATACCGGTCAGTTGTTCAAACCAGGTCATACCAGACCGCCTATCCAAATCAGTTCTTACGAACAAGCGAGATCGCCCATAGGACAATGGTTGCGGACAGGCTCGAACGTTCCTTAGTCCTTCGGCAGTTGCAATTTATTTTCAGGCGGCTGCTCTCGGACAAGTGCGCTGATCCGCTTAAACTCGGGCGTTCCGGCGACATCGCACCATTCGAAAAGTGCCGACTCGGTGGTGGTTAACGTCGCGCCCGCCGAGTCCATCCGCCGGAGTGCCGTCTGGTAATCGATGTCAAATCGAGAACCAATGGCATCGACCGCTAGATAAACTCGAAATTTGTCAGCGAGTAAATCGAGAACCGTTTGCTGAACACACACGTGGCTCTCAATCCCAACCACCAGAATTTTATGAATCCCACGGTCCCGAAATGCCTGAAAAATCTCCGGGCACCCGCCACAGCTGAAAGTCATCTTGGCGGGAATCTCGCCAAGTCGCTCTGCCAATTCAGGTGTTGTCGGTCCGAGCCCTTGGGGATACTGTTCCGTCCCGGCCACCGAAATGTCGAGCGCTTTGGCGCCGTCAATCAATCGCCGAATATTCCAGATGATTCGTTCGTGCCCAGGAATCATCGTAATCAGTTTCCCTTGGACGTCGACGACCAACAACGCGCTGTCGTGGCGCGACATCAAACAAGGGCTTCGCGGCAAACGTTCCGTCTGGCACATCTGAGCAGAATAACCGACGGTGTTGTCAGCGCGAACTGGATTACCGGAGTCATTGAGCCGATGGCGCTAGCCACGGGCCCTTCGGGTCAGACAACCTACATCAAAAATGTAGATGCTGTAACTTGACAGCGCCACTTTTGTCCCCCCTCCCCCAAATCGTTCGCGTGTGAAACCTTCCATTGCCAACAACAATGCCGCGAATGATTTGGGGGAGGGGGATAGGGGGAGGGGGCCAGCGTCGTGAAACGGATTGCCCCTCTCCCCAAGAATTCGGATAGCGATTTATCGCTTCGTTAACACGAACACGCGTTTTTCCGAATTCGTAGAGAGAGGGAACAAAGTCACGTATGCGAGGAATTCTTCGACTAGCGACTCGCTAGAAAGGGCCGTCAAAGGGTCAGGCTCGAGTTTCGGGGTTTAACCCCGAAACCCGAGCCTGACCCCCGCGAACCGTTCCTGGCGGTATGCGGATCATCAGTTTCGCACCGTCCCACACAGACAAAGGAAAGAGTGGCGGCATCAGAGTCTGCTACGCCCATTTTTCTGACCATCGAGGTTTGGTATGGAAAGAGTTGCCCGATTCTATTTGTCATCGACGATTCTTTTTTCGTGTTCGGCAACCTCGAAGAGGTTGAAGCCATTAGCCGGCAGTTCGCGCAGCGAAACTGCCGGATGATGGGATGAACAGAAAATTGCCCGCCCGCGACCCGGCTTCGCCGGGTCGCGGGCGGGCGAGAAATACCTTTTCGTTCAGTAAACCCCGGATGCGCTGCGCGATCTGGGGCTAATTTCCGAAATCCCTTTCGGGATAAAGAGGTGCCGGGGAAAAGCCCATACCCACAGAGAACCGCAATGGAGTTATTTATCTGTCCATCACATCGTGTTGATGATGATGGTTTATTCCAAGAATCGCAAAGACAATCTGTCCGACAAAGAGAAGGCAATCCCTCAATCGCTGCAAGTAAGCCAAGCAGTGTTCGCAGAGTTTCTGGGCGTTTCGGTTGGAGCGGTTCGCGATTGGGAGCAAGAGATCACAAATGACCTCGAGGGTTGGTCGCGTCGAATTCGCGAGTTGGCAAACCTTCGTCACGGCATGGATTCATGCCGGTCAAGCGTGGGCTGACCAAATTGCCGACAGCTTTTGCGTTGAGAAAGACTTGACGCAGCCGGTCGCGAATCCATCGCTGTCCACAGTAAGCAGGATGACGACGATCGGACAACAGCGTAATTTTACAAGGCGCGAATTCGGATCAGTGTTTCAAAGCAGATCGTCCTTTCCACAATCCACCCACAGATTTTTCGGAAGAGTCTCGCAGGGATCGTCCGTGGTTTCGCGGAAAAGCTTAAGATATGACCATTCACTCTCAATCGTATCTATCACATTGATGAAATGGCGAATCGCACGCAGCTGGAAATCAGACTCACCCCGGGAGCCGTTCGTCCCAAACCGGGTCGCAGTGTTGTCGACATGTTTCGTGGTGGCCCTGAAACGCTGTTGCGTTGGTTGGAAACGCAGCTGGGGCTTCCGGTTCCCGATTTTCATCAGGCGGACCGCATCACGGAATTTGCGTCGGCGCTTGATGCTGTCGAAGATTCAGTGATCTCAGTCAGTATGGAGATGGATCGTTGGGCGACTGCTTCCGAGCTGCTTTCTCGACGTGACGAGCTGTTGTTGGCTGGCTGGGATGAAACCGATTCAAACGAATTGCCTGATATCGTCCGCGATCTGGCTCGGGCGGCAGAGCTACGAAACAGACCGTTGGCTTTTCCCTGCGTAGCGACGCGTCTGCTCCGCGTGCTCGATGCTTTAAGCATCGGGCAAGTGTTGCCGCCTCACGAGTGCCAGCTTTACGATGCACCGGATACTTGGCCCGCTGTCTGGCGCGAGGTTCTGGCAAAGTTGAATCTGGTGGATCCGCAAGACGCAATGCCCCTCGCGCCGGATGGTTCCGCGCTACGAATTGCGCAGTCCGTGGTCCGTGGAGCTGAGTTGAAATCGATAAGTCAGGATTCTTCATTTCGCTTTGTGCAAACGCGCAGCGATTCCGCCGCGGTGGAAATGGTTGCCGCGGTCTTGGCGAATGAGCCCCACAAGCTCTCGTCGACGGTGATCTGTTGCGAAGACGACCAGCTCGCCGTGCGACTGGATGCCTGTTTAAGCCGCATTGGACTGCCGACCACTGGAGCGTCCGCTCGGTCCCGCGCTCATCCGGCGCTGCAAGTATTGCCGCTCAGTCTTTCGCTCTGCTGGGAACCGGTCGATCCGCAGGCGCTGCTCGACTTTCTGACGCTACCAATCTCGCCGATCCCCAGGAAAGCTGCAGCACGACTGGCGTACGCTTTGACCCAGGAACCAGGTTTGGGCAGCAGTCAATGGGATGTGGCCGTCGCCGAACTGTGTGATTCCGAAAACGACCCTGAGGGAAAGCGAAAGCAACGACTGGATGACTGGCTGCTCTGCGATCGTACCCCACAGGGCGAAGAGATTTCACCTGTGCAAATCCGTTCTCGATGCGGAATGATCGCCCAGTGGGCTGCCGGTCGAGCAGAGTGGCTCTCCCAAGCAGAAGATCCTGACTTGCAGATGGTAAACGCGCTGCAGATTGCGGCTGGTCAGGCGTCGTTACTTGGTGAATTAGCCGAGGCTCAGGGCACCGGTTTGTCGGAACCGCAATTGGCCAGATTGGTCGAGGAGGCGCTCGGGGGCGGGATTGAAACCACGCCCTGCATCGAAGCGGATGGCGGGCCAACCCTGGTACGATCGCTTACCGAGATTGACGATCCCTTTGATCGGCTGATCTGGTTGGGTGTCGGTACGGCTGATGCTCGCGGCTGCCGCTGGACAACCAGTCAACTCCGTCAATTGCGCGCCGCCGGAATCGATGTGGACGATGGCAGCCGGGCGTTGTCAGCCCGGCGAGCGGCGGAGGCGCGAGGCATTGGCTTCGCCAGCGAATCCTTTCTGGCGGTGCTGCTGCCGCAAGATTTTGAGAAGCGTTGGCATCCGCTCTGGCTGGCTATCCGTGGATTGATCGCCGAACAGGACTTAGCACAAACACCGGTCTTTGAAGATCTCGTCGCGGCTGAGGATGGAAGCGCCTTGGAGCCGTTTGTCTTCGATTGCCACAGTCGCAACCTAGAACCAGCTCAGAAACAGCGTCCACTCTGGCATATCCCCAGCGATCTGCTGGCTGATCGCCAGACCGTCTCGGCGTCGGAGCTGCAAGACCGGCTGGGCTGCCCCTTGAAGTGGACACTCAACTATCAAGCCAGGCTTCGCTCCAGCTCGATCGCCGAGCTACCGGATGAGTTTCAGCTCAGGGGAACGTTCTGCCACAGCATTCTGGAGCGAGTTTTCGGCGGTGGGGGGGAATTGCCCGATGTTGATGATGCAGTCACTCAAGTCACCGCCGCCTTTGACCAGCGGCTGCCCCTGGACGCCGCTCCTTTCGCCCGGTCCGACAAACATGTCCAGCGTCAACGACTGAGAGACGAACTAAGAAACGCGACCGAAGTGCTGATCCGCACGCTGGCCAGTGGCGGCTATCGAATCGCTGGCATCGAAGTTGAATTGTCGGGGAAGGCGTTCGGTAAGTCACTCAAGGGCTGGATCGACTGCGTCGCGGTTCGCGACAACGGTGACGAAGTCGTCATCGACTTCAAATATGGAGGTCGCTCGAAATATTATTCGCTGCTCGCGGATGGCCAGGCGGTACAACTTGCCACCTATGCTTATGGGCGATCGGGCGGCGGCAGCGCGTTTCCAGCGGTCGCCTACCTGGTGCTTTCGGATGGACTCCTCTACACACCGTCCGGCAGCCCCATCGATGGTGGTGTCGGTCGATCTGTGATCGATGGGCCCGCGATCGAATCCGTCTGGAAAGGATTTGCCAAGGCAATCAAGAATGCCGACGACTGGTTGACATCAGCAACACCGATCCCCGCGCGTCCACTGCAAGACCCATCCGATTGGCCCGCCGGCGCCGCTGAGTTCGCCCTCGATGCCAAGCTCAAAGCGGACCAGCAGCAAGAGGTCTGCCGATATTGCGACTATCAGCTGATCTGTGGCCTGCAGGAGACGACATGAGCAACAGACTGGAAGTCGTTCGCGCTGGCGCAGGATCAGGAAAGACCTGGGATCTCTGCCGAACAGTCGCCGAGGCGGTAGCGGGTGGATTGGACCCGGCGCGTATCCTGGCAACGACCTTTACCAAAAAGGCTGCGGCGGAACTGAAAGGACGGATTCAGAGCAAGCTGCTGGAAGCGAACGACGGGGGCACAACCTCCCATCGCCGCGCCGATCGACTTGAATTGGCCGCGATCGGGACGGTGCATGGCGTTGCCCATCAACTCTTGTCGCGTTACGCGATTGAGATGGGATTGTCACCGCGCTTGGAAGTCGTCACGGAGGCTGCTGCCGACCAGGCGTTGAGTGAGCTGATGGGTGCGATTCCCGCCCAGCATTGGCAACCCCTTACTGATCTTGCCAATCGGCTCGGTGTCGATGATCTGCATCGCCGCATTCTTGGTTTGTTGGCGGCAAAACGTGGCAATCAAATCAGCGACGCTGATTTTCGGGCGCAGATGATGGCCAGTGCTCAGCGCGTCTGTCAGCTGTTGGCACCCGGCGGCCCGGCGGCCAGGGAAACATCCATCGACCAACTCTACATTCTGGCGGACGAAGCGCTCGTCAAAATCGACGGCTTGCCCGATGCGACCAAGGCGACTGCTGGGGCAAAGCAGAAGCTGAGACAACTGAAGTCCAAGCGGATTCCGCTCTGGGGTAGCTATCTGGAAGCCAGTCGAATCAGTGCTGGTACGAGGTCAGGAGCCGACGCGCTGCTGGACGATTTGCGAAACCACGCGGCGGAAGTCTGTCAAAATCCCAGGCTCCACCAAGACATCAGCGAGTTTTCAGCTCTGTTGGCGGACGAGACCATTCGTCTCGATACGCAATACATGACGTACAAAGCCAAGCGCGGGTTTGTGGACTTCACCGACCTGGAAACGTCGCTGTTGGATTTACTGGCTGACGAGAAACTGGCTGATCGGCTTTCGGAAGATTTTGATTTGATTCTGGTGGATGAGTTCCAAGATACGAATCCTTTGCAACTGGCGATCTTCGAGAAACTGCGGAAGCTGGCGCCGCGTTGTCGTTGGGTGGGTGATCCGAAACAGGCGATTTACGGTTTTCGCGATACCGACCCAGAGCTGGTCGATGATGTCTGGAACCGTTCCTCGGACGCGCAGCGAGCCACGCTGGGAAACAACTTTCGCAGTCAGCGAGGGCTCGTTCAGCTCGTGGGTTTGCTCTTCGATCCCGTCTTTGGTGCCGATGCAAAACAGGAGCCGCAAAGAGATGCCCGCATACGGGGCGTGGAACGTTGGCTGTTTGAATCCAAGAATCAAACCGACGACGCGATCGCACTGGCCTGTGGGATTGCGAAGTTGCATGTGGAGGGAACTCGCTTCGGCGATATCGTGATCCTGGAGCGAACCAATCGGTTGCTGCCGCCAATCGCGGATGCCTTGGATGAACTGGACATTCCTTATTTGTTTGAAAGCTCCGGTTTGTTTTCGACTCGCGAAGGAGCGATCGCGTTGGCTGGACTTCGCCTGGTAGCCGATCGCAGCGATTCATTGGCGGCCGCAACAATATTGCACCTGCTGGGCGATCCGCAGCAAGACACTCCCGATTGGATCGTGCAGCGACTGACAGCATTGCGGGACCACAAAGACGCGGACACCGCCGCCAGATACGCGATGCCCTGGGAGTCCGATGCGCGGTTCGCGCAGCTGGAGAAAATCAATCGCGCAGCGCTATCGCCGACGTTGGTCGCTCAACAAGTGATCGAGGCCTTAGGTTTGCCGACGCTCGTGCATCGGTGGGGTGAGCCGGCGAGTCGTTGCTCGAATCTCGATTCGATCATTCGACATGCGGGGGAATATGAAGAACTGGCTCTCAATAGCGGTCAGGCGGTCACGCTGAGTGGATTGATTCTGCACATCGAAGATTTGATCGCCGCTGAGCTCGATTATCGATTCCCGCCGCAGGGTCACGATGCGGTCACATTGATCACCTATCATTCCGCCAAGGGACTCCAATGGCCCGTGGTTGTCTGTAGCGGTCTAAATTCTGATCGGTCTCCCAGTATGTTTACGCCGGTGGTGACTGGTGGCGGCGAAAACGAAGAAGCACCGCTTGAAGGCCGAACACTGCGATCATGGACGTGGCCGTTCGGAGTGACTGACGGCCCCTTCGGTCGGATGCGTAGCGGCAGCGGTCTGGAAGAGGAAGCGCTCGCGTCTGCTGAGGGACAAGAGCGCGCCGAGCGAGAAACGAAAGAGAACCTAAGGCTGCTGTATGTGGGAGCGACGCGTGCCCAGCACAAGCTTGTCTTTGCCCATCGCCAAGGAAAGTACGCTTGGCTTCAGAAGCTACTCCGCGGTTGATTCGTTGCTCGATCCGAATCTGCCGGACGGCGAGTACGACTTACCTGGAATCGATTCTTCGTACGTCGTACGACGGCTCAACGCCGAGATGATCGATGACTGCTGCCAGGCAGCGCGCGAGCAAGATAGCTGGATCTCGCTACCGGAGAATCCAACCGCACCCGAGTACTCACCCCGATTTCACTCGCCGAGTCAGGCCGCGGCCCAGGCCGACGACGCAGCTTTCGAGATCACGGAGCTTCCCGGCCCATCGCACTTTCCCTCGGGCGCCGATGAAAGTCACTATGCAGCGATCGGAGACGCGGTCCACAGCTATCTAGCCGCCCTGCCATCACTCCGTTCACTCGACGACGCAAACAAGGAATGCGTCGCCCAGCGGTGTCTTTCGGCATTCTCCGTAACCGGAATACTAGCTCCCTCGGTACTCGTTTCATCCGGCGAGCGATTTGTCAAATGGGTCGAGGAGCAGTTTCCACAAGCACAATGGTTAGTCGAAACGCCCATTTCCGGTCCGCGATCCGCCGGAGGAAATTGGAACGGCACGATCGACCTGATGCTTCGTTTGCCCAGCGGTCAGGTCGTCGTCATCGACCACAAGAGCGCCCCGCTGCGACGGCAACACTGCGAAGCAAAAGCCGGGCAATACGCAGGCCAACTAGCAGCCTACCGCGAAGTACTCGAATCCGCAGGAGAAACCGTCGAATCAACCTGGATTCACTTCCCGCTTGCCGGCGTTGTCGCGGTCTCGGATTTGCAATACCGCTAGACGAAACATAGAACGCACGCTCGCCAGGCGATCCGTCGAACCTTTTAATCGGCTTTGGCGGCGGGGCGACTTTGTAGTGCTTCGCTGTAAAACTTCCGGAACCGACCGGAAATCAATCCGGGAGCAACGCGGTTTAGAATTACTGCTAATCTGGCCTGAAAAGGGGCAACGATCAATTCTCGATTCGACGCCACTCCATCAAGCGCATACTTGGCAAACTCTTCCACTGGAAACGGTGGTGCCAACTTTGAGAGATAGCCCCGGATGTCCGGTCGCCAAGGCTGGCTCAGGTCCTCCGGAACGCCGGAATCGAGCAACGGTGTCTCGATGGCCGTGGGGCAAAGCGTATTGACTTGCACCCCATAATGCTCTGCTTCGACGCGCAGACTTCTAGAAAGTCCGACCACGGCATGTTTGGTCATCGCATAGGGTGTCAACAACGGAACAGGCGCCAGGCCCGCGGCCGATGCAGTGTTGACGATGCAGCCGCGCCCTTGCGTAACCATCAATGGATAGGCCGCTGCGATGCCATTGGTGACTCCGCGAATATTGATATCGATGATTCGGTCGAAGTGTTCGACTTTCAATTCGTGCATTTCGCCGCCGATACCAATGCCAGCATTATTGAACATAAAATCAAGGCTGCCTTGCGTCTCAGCAACCTGTGCAACGAGTTGGGCAACGGAGTCTGCGTCGCGCACATCAAGAAAAGCGGCACGAGCGTTTGCGCCAAGCGATGAAGCGGCTTGACGAGCGGCGGTTTCATTAACGTCTGTTAACCAAACGTGTACACCGCGAGCCAATAATTCTTTGGAAATGGCCAAACCGATACCCGATGCAGCGCCGGTAACGATTGCCGTCTTGTTGTCAAAAACTGTCATGATGTTGTTCTGACTTGATTTCCGATACGCAAGCAACGCAATTCAATGGCACTCCGGAACTGGACTCCGCCGTCACATCTTATCACTAACGTAGGGCCAGTTCCCACCGTCTACATCCAAGTTGCCGCGGCCGGTAGGAACTGGTCCTACCATTGGCAAATCAGACACCGCAGAAATTGTAGAGTAGCATTCACGAAAATCAGCGATGCAGACCAACCGT
>CAVOSP010000007.1:0-1476413 GCA_963698905.1 Pirellulaceae bacterium | reverse complement strand
GGACAACCGAGCCATGGACGGCGAAACCTCAGGCGAGAGGCAATGGCAATCGCGTGGCACGGGTGCACCGGTGGAATCAGATTCGGTGCTCGTTTGTGCGCCGACTTTCCGCGCCGAAATGGTGATGGCTGATCAGACGTCAGTCACCCTGGTCGGACCGACGCGGATTGGTTGGCTGGTGGTGGACGACAAACAACTGATCCTCAACGTGGAGGCAGGTCGACTGCTGATGACCGCCGGCGAGCCGGACTGCAAACTTGATTTGGTGCTTGCTGGTCAACCAATCCGGATCGAATTTGCCCAGGCGTCCGATGTTGTCGCGCTGAATGTGATGCATTCAATTCCAAACGGATTGGATTCTGCGGTTGCCGAGAACCATAAATCGATCCGCATCATCACAGCGATTCAAGGGACCGTGGCAATCAGCGGCACTGGGGATCACACGTTGGAAGCCGGTCAGCAATGGATCATGGATGGCAATCATAATCCGACGATTACAGAGCGAGAACAGCCGCCGGCGTGGGTGCAACCGCCGGCGGCGACCGAGCTGACCCTGGAAGCCAATGCCAGAGCCGGATTGTTGAATCTGCTTGCTGATGGTGACCGCTCACTCGAGATGGTGTTGCGAGAGGCGACCACCTTTCGGCAGTCGGAAGTCGCGGCTCTGGCCGCGCAAACCTTGCTGGCACTTGGTCACGGTGATGTCTACTTTGGCGGGGATGGAATTCTTAATCAACCGAAGCAGCGAGCCTACTGGCCTGATCATTTTGTGGCTCTTCAAGACGCGATCCATCAAGGCGGTCAAATCGCGGCCGGTTTGCTGGCGTCGATCCAGCGAATGGATGCGGCCAATGCCGGGGCGATCATGCGGCTGCTAACGGGTTACTCGCAGCAGCAGTTGGAGCAGGGTGGGGACCAAGAGTTGGTCGAGCTGCTCGATTCACCTTCGATGGCGGTGCGAGTTCTGGCACTGGAAAACCTGCGGAAAATTACCGGCACGACGCTTTATTACCGCGCCGAGCAGAATGCCGCACGGCGTGCCCCCAACATCAAAAAGTGGATCACGAGACAGCGTAAGGGCGATATCCGCTGGCCGCAGCAACAGCCGCCTGAATAGTCCGCGTGGGGTCCAAGCTGTCGCTGTCCCCCCCGGCTCGGCTGTGAATTGGTGCAGATGCGGTCGAGTAAAGTCGCTTTGTGCTCCTCAAACGATGCGTTAACGGAGGCTGCTTTCGCCCGGCGAGAGGCGGCTTTAAAAAATCCACAGCCTCTCCCGGATCAGCGATCGCCGACGTAAGCTACCGCCTGCCGTTTGTCGATCGAGCAACTGTGGACGCGGAGTATTGATGTCACATACGATTGTAATTTTTGGTGCCTCGGGTGACTTGACCAGTCGCAAATTGGTCCCCGCAATCTATCGGCTGTTTGTCAAAGGTCGACTTCCCGAGGGTTCACGCATCGTGGGGGTCTCTCGCAGCAACTTTTCGCACGAGCAGTGGCGCGCCTCGCTGCAGGAGACTACGGCGCAGTTCGCTAGCGATTCGTTCACAGCGGAAAGCTGGGACGCCTTCAGCCAATCCATTTTCTATCAGCCCGGCGACATTAAGGATCAGGCCGATTTTGAAGCGCTGGGCGAATTTCTGCAGAGCATCGAACCGGCAGCCGGTTGCGGTCGAGTCTATTACCTTTCGACCATGCCGCAGTTGTACGAGGTCGCGATCGAACAACTGGGGGCCGCGGGCTTGGCCGACGATTCAATCGGCTTTCGACGCGTGATCATCGAGAAACCGTTTGGTACCGATCTAGCGTCGGCCGAAGCGCTAAACCATGCCATTCACGGCGTATTTCGCGAAGATCAGATCTATCGCATCGATCATTATCTGGGCAAGGAAACGGTGCAGAATATTTTTGCGCTGCGGTTTGCCAACAGCATCTTTGAACCGATCTGGAATCGAAACTTTGTTGATCACGTTCAAATCACTGTTGCCGAAGAGGTGGTGATCGGGCGGCGCGGCGGCTACTACGATCAGTCGGGAATTCTGCGAGACATGTTCCAAAATCATCTCTTGCAATTGATGATGATCACGGCGATGGAACCACCAGCCCGTTACGACGCGGCGCTGGTGCGAGATGAGAAAGTCAAAGTGCTGCACAGTGTGCGCAAGATGACCGGAGGCGATTTCGCCAACGATACGGTCCGCGGGCAGTACATCGGCTACCTGGACGAAGAAGGCGTGCCCAAGGGGAGCGAAACAGCGACCTTTGCCGTACTGAAGTTGTATTGCGACAACTGGCGTTGGCAAGGCGTACCGTTCTACCTGCGCAGCGGCAAAGGGATGTCCTGCCGCACCACTCAGATTGTGATTCAATTCAAACAAGTGCCGCATATTCTGTTTGGGGATAAGTCGCGCGAACCGCTAGGCAATCGATTGGTGATGCAAGTGCAACCGGCCGAGGGCATCCAATTGCACTTTGAAACCAAGGTGCCCGATTCGGAAATGAAAACACGAACCAGCACGCTTGATTTCAGTTTTCGACACTCCAGTAACGGTCAGCCGATCCCGGATGCCTATCAACGATTGTTGCTTGATTCGATTCAAGGCGACGCGAGTTTGTTTGCCCGCAGCGATGAAGTCGAGTTGGCTTGGGGCATCATCGACCCCATCATTGCCGCCTGGCAAAGCCCGGCCGCGCCGGCTCTGTACCCCTATGAAAGCGGGCTTTGGGGACCACCGGAATCGACCCAATGGATGAGCGAACAGAAACGTGAATGGTTTGACGTCTGTCCGGTCTTAAACTAGCAAGGGCGCGACAGCCTCTGGTCCGATGAGCACCACCGCCGAGATTCATGTCTATCTTTACGGGCCGAATCTGGGTCCGCTCAATGCTAGCTTTGAACAGTCAGAGTCACGACTGGTGAAGCTGCCTGGTTTGCACTTTGAGCCGGACGGATCCTTCGCGTGGGCGATCGATAGCGGTCCGCAGCGACTCTTTGGGATGATTTACGACGCGGCTGGCAGAATCCAGTACTGCGAACTTCGTGGCTGCTGTGATTTGGGCAGCTGGCAGATGCTTTGCCAAGCGATCACCGGCAATCCAGCCACCGCGTTGGAAATTCTGAGCTTGCCGAATCGGCAACGGCAGAATCTACAAAGTTTTGAACAGGCGAATTGGCAATCGGCGTAGCGAAAACAAAATCCGCCCGCTGGCTTCCCCCCCGTTTTTGCAGAATTGCGGGGCATTCTCGCCGAACCTCGCCGATCCGGTCGTGTCGATCTTATCGATTGGCACGCCGATTGCTTCCCTAGGTTCTTGCAATCAGGCCAGCGGGTCTGACCAAAAACTCGGCCAATCAATGATCGTCAAGAATCGATCGAATTGGGCGAATCATCATTCAGGAGGATAAGAGCCATGCTGACTGCCATTTGTGAACCAACCCCACTCGATTTGACACCGCAGACTCAAAATGAGACGCTGCCGAGTGATTTGGAGGTCATGCGGCGGGTGCTGAAGATCAAGTCGGGCTGGAGTGCCAGCGAATGCGTACGCCGCCGCCGCGAGGCAGAGCACCGCTTCGTTGATTTGATGTGCAAGCTCGGCTTGGAGGCTGCGTAATCGTCGGCAGTCGTCGATCGGGAGGTTTTATGGATCGCTGTGGTCAAGCTGCGCTCTGACTGTGTTACAGGCTTTGACCACCGGTCGGTTTGTCATCGACAGGTTCGCCTGCAATTTCGTCTCGATACCGACAGGCCTCAAGAAACGATTCCAAGATGACTTGCGCCGCGATCGCGTCGATGCGCTGTTTCTTTTTTTTGTTGGTGTAGCCCACCCCGGCCAGGCGTGACATCGCGTCGGCGGTGGTGAAGCGTTCGTCGAACAGACGCACCGGCAGTTCCGTCTCATCGGCGAGCCAACGGGCGAACTTGCGGCACTGTTTGCTCTTTTGACTTTCGCCGCCATCGGTGTGGATCGGCAGTCCCACGACAAAGCCGGCGATCTGCTCTCGCTTGGCGAGCGCCTGGAAATATTGGGCGTCGTTCTGCCAATCGGCCGCTGGATAGACTTCCAAGGGGCTCGCCAAAATTCGGTTCGGATCACAGATTGCGATGCCAATGCGAACCGAGCCGAAATCGACCGCGGCAATCCGGCCCTCAGTCGGAAAATGATCACGCGGTAGCTCGGGATCAGTGGCGCTCATCTTGACTATCCTAACGTGATTCAAAGCGATAGGTTAACCGCATAAAAAAGGTTCAGGCAGGCAGCGCCTCTGGCAGCCGACCTGTTTCCCAGACCTACTGAATTGATCCGTGACCACCGAAGTACAGCAAGCCTGGAATTTATCAAACTTGGATTTGCAGCTGAATCAGCTGGATCGCTTGAACCAGTTGTTGCTGCAGATTCAGCAGCGACCCTTTTATCGGGAGCGATTGTCCGCCGTCGAGCTACCGCTTCGGTCGTTGCATGAATTCCGCGAGGTTCCGCTATTGACCAAAGCCGATCTGGTCCCTCGATCTGCCGGCCAGCCAGGTCGGATCTTTGATCTGCCCCGCTCAAGCTATTGCCGATTGCATCAGACCAGTGGGACCAGCGGATTTCCGATTTCGGTCCTGGATACGGCCGACGATTGGCAGTGGTGGATGCGTTGCTGGGATCACGTGTTAGACGCCGCGGAGGTCAGCTCGCAAGACATCGCGATGATGGCGTTTTCGTTTGGCCCCTTTATCGGTTTTTGGACCGCCAACGATGCCTTGCTTCGTCGCGGTGCGATGGTCATTCCGGGCGGCGGCATGTCCAGCGAACAACGCTTACAAATGATCTGTGACCAACGCTGTTCCATCGTATGTTGCACTCCCACCTATGCGCTCCATCTCGCTGCGGTGGCTGATGGTTGCGGAATCAAGCTGAGCGAAACGGTGGTCCGCAGGATCATTGTTGCCGGCGAACCCGGCGGGTCGATTCCAGCCATTCGCGCGCGAATTGAACAGGCTTGGAGTGCAACGGTGGTCGACCATGCCGGTGCCAGTGAACTGGGTGCTTGGGGTTTTGGTAGCGCCGATGGAACGGGGCTGCACGTGATTGAAACAGAGTTCATCGCCGAATTGTTGCGATTCGATGATCAGAACCCTGGCGGCGTGCCGGTTGACGATGGTGACCTGGCCGAACTGGTGCTGACCAACCTGGGGCGAATCGGCGGGCCGGCGATTCGTTACCGCACCGGCGACATCGTCCGCGGCTATCGCCAGCACAGCCAGCCTTGTTCCTTTCTGTGGCTTGCTGGCGGCGTGGTGGGCCGAGCCGATGATATGATTGTCGTACGCGGCGTCAATATTTTCCCCAGCAGCATCGAAGCGATCATTCGGGAGATTCTGCCGAGCAACGAGTTTCGCATCGTCGTTTCCCGTTGCGAGCAAATGGATCAGATGGATATCGAGATCGAAGCGACCGAACCGATGGCGGCGCGGTTGTCCAATTTGCTGCGGGATCGTCTGGCGCTGCGTGTTGACGTGCAAGCGGTACCGTGCGGGACACTGCCCAGGTTCGAAGCCAAGGCGCGACGTTTTGTGGATCGCAGATAGGTCGCCGAATTTCAGGGCGGCATGCCGCGAGCCCTGCCGGCCATGGTGATCATCTTCCAATCGGACGCCGCGCACCCTCAAGCCACTAAACAGCAGCATCACATGAATGATCACGAATTTATACCTGTTTCCATTGAGCGCCAGGGAGACGTTGGAATCACGATCAGTTGGAGTGATGGTGCGGTGACCCATTGGACCGCCGGACAGCTTCGGAAGTCGTGCCCCTGTGCCAGTTGCCGGGAAAAAAAACGAGCCGCGTTTGATTCAGCAGCGGCGAGCGAAGCCGCCGGCAAACCGCCGATGTTGCCCGTTTTAAGCGCGGCCGAAGCTCGTCCACTGCGAGTTGAATCGATGCGGCCAGTCGGTAACTATGCCTACAACATCGGATTCAGTGACGGCCACTCGTCGGGGGTTTTCCTGTTCGAATTGCTCCGCAATCCCGAGGCCGTTTCGTAACGGTTCGTTGGATTGATCGGCGCCTGTTCCGATCGGCCCGATTGTCTTAATCGTTACGATCGGATTGCCGCGCCATGATCTAGCACTGCCGCAGCCCAAGTCGACCAATGCACTCAGACATTGCGGAGGCGTGAATTAGAGTTTGGAATCAGCGCCATCAGGTCACGGATTCCATGAACTCATTGCATCGCGCCGCGCTTGCCGCCTATACAACCTTAGCCTTGCCTTACCGGCGCGGGCGATTGAACTATCTATCGTCCCAGTCCAGCTGCCCGATCAGCGTTTTGTTCTACCATCGTGTCGCCGATTGCCACCCCAATGGGTGGACGATCACGAACGATCGGTTTCGGCGGCACATCGATTATTGTCAACGAAACTTTGACGTGATCGGTCTGGACGAAGTTCAACGACGTGTGCGGGAAAACGATTCCCGCCTACCGGCGGTCTCGCTGACGTTTGACGATGGTTACTACGAAAACTGTGATCATGCGATCCAGCTGTTGTTGCAGCGCAAGTTGCCATGCACCTACTTCGTCAGCAATCAACACGTGCTGCAGCAGTCTCCCTTCAGTCACGATGTCAACAACGGTCGGCGATTGGCAGTCAACACGATCGCCCAGATACGGCACATGTCGGATGCTGGGATCGAAATCGGATGTCACACTCGGTCTCATGCCGATTTCAGCAAACTGTTCGATCGTCGCTCGATCCGACGAGAAATCATCGACGCAAAACAGGAGCTGGAGCAAATGATCGGCAAAGCGGTTCGTTACTTTGCGTTTCCGTACGGAACGCCGGCACAGTTGACTCAGGCGGCGATCGAAATCGTTGACGAAGCCGGTTTTCACGGATTCTGTAGCGCCTACGGTGGATACAACCTGGTCGGACGTGATTCATTTCACATTCGCCGCTGTCACGGTGACGGCGAATTTTCGCGGCTGAAGAACTGGTTGACTTTCGATCCCCGAAAGGTTCGCAACGAGCCAAGCATTCGCTATTTCTTGCCTCCCCTGAGTGCCTTTGATCCAGCCTGCGGCGGGTCGCCGACGGGATCGCCGCGGTCGCATTCCCTGTCCGATAAACCTTGAATCGACGATATGTTACTGACAAGAAAGCGACCCTGGCGACGCACCGCACAACGCAAGCACGTGGGGCCACTGCGATGCAGCTTTGTGATTACCAGCATGCCGGTCGGAGGTGCCGAAACGCTGTTGGTCAACATGTTGCGGCGAATGGATCCGGCATTGATTGTTCCGGAAGTGATCTGTTTGAAGGAGCCTGGTCCACTCGGCAACGAAATCTCAACTGAATTCACGGTGCATTCTCAGCTACTCGGCGGCAAATGGGATCTCCGCGTCTTGCCGGCTTTGACGCTGCTGTTTCACCGCCGGCGGACCGATATCGTGGTCACGGTAGGGGCGGGTGACAAAATGTTCTGGGGACGACTGGCGGCGCACCTTGCCGGAGTGCCAGTCATCGCGGCGGCACTGCATTCGACCGGCTGGCCCGATGGCGTCGGCCGCCTGAACCGATGGCTGACCGGGATCACTGACACATTCATCGCGGTGGCTGATTCGCACGCTGAATTCCTAACTGATTTTGAAAAGTTTCCGGCCCGAAAAGTGCGTGTGATTCGCAACGGCGTCGATTGCCGGCGATTTGCACCCAGCGATGCCGCTCGATTGGAGGTGCGCCGCGAGCTGGGCGTCAGCCCGGACACTCCGTTGGTCGGCATTGTCGCGGCACTACGAACTGAAAAGAATCACAGCATGTTGGTGCGCGCCGCCGCTGAAATGCGCAACCGGCATCCCGACCTGCATTGGCTAATCATCGGCGATGGGCCGGAGCGTGGGACGATCGAGAGACTCGCCGATCAACTACAGATTCGCGACCGAATGCACCTGCTGGGGACGCGTCACGACACGGAAAAGTTGATCGCGGCACTTGATGTTTTCACACTCTGCTCGCTGAACGAAGCATCTCCGGTATCGATACTCGAAGCGCTTGCTTGTCAGGTACCCGTGGTTGCGACCGATGTAGGATCGGTAGCCGAATCGATCATCGACGGTAAAACCGGTTACCTGATTCGAAGTGAAGATCAACAGGCGATGAGTCAGCGCATTTCAGATTTGCTAATGACTCCAGGGCTTCGTCACGCGATGGGCAGCGCGGGACGTGAACTTGTACTACAGACCGGATCACTCGATTCGATGGTCGATGGGTATCAGCGGATGGCGATTGAGCTGTACGACGGTCGAGTCCAGCCGGCACGCCCAGCAATCGGAAAACCCGTCCGCAAGCTCGGATCACCCGCCTAACGGTTGAGCGGCTGTTTTTTGTTCTCGTCTGATCTTTTCCTTGCGCCGTACCGCGACACGCTTGATGGCTTTGGCGGCCTGCTAGACTATTCCTCTTCGCCCCTTTTGGAGAGCTGCGATTGATTAGAGCAGTTGCTTCTGTGATCGTGATCCTGATCCGTGGTATTTCGCAAAAGTCACCCGAAACCATGAATATCATCAAGCTTATGGCAGTTGTCGCCGCGTGGCAGTTCGTCTTGCCTGGTGCGGCACAGGAGTCCGAGACTTGGCTCGATCCCCGTGTTTCCAGACTGCCTACGGACAAACTTGGCCCGTTCGTTCACACTAGCGATGGCAACGTATTGGCGATTGACAGTGAAGCGACGTTCATCAGTGACGATGGCGGCAAAAGCTGGTCGAAGCCGCGGCCGCTGACCGGGGCAGTCGAACACGACATCAAAGTCAGCAACGAACGGGCACTGATGCGGACCAGGGACGGCACGATCATCGCCGCGTTCATGAATTTGAACCAGCGCCACTGGACCTGGGACAACGAACTTCACGACGCGCCGGGCGCCAAACTGCCGACGTGGGTGATGCGCAGCGCGGACGACGGAAGAACCTGGAATCACGTGCAGAAAATGCATGATGATTGGAGCGGTGCGGTACGCGACATGATTCAAACCAAAGCTGGTCGCATCATCTTTACCGCAATGAAGATGCAGCACGATCCCGGTCGACATTCCGTGCTCACGTACTCCTCGACCGACGACGGCAAGACTTGGAAAGCCAGTAACCTGATCGACCTAGGTGGACAGGGACATCATGGCGGCGTGACCGAACCAACTTTGACGGAGTTGCCGGACGGTCGGTTGTGGATGTTGATCCGTACGAATTGGGGCGAGTTTTGGTCCGCGTATTCGCACGACGGCGGCCGCTTCTGGCGAGTTCTCCAGCCGTCCGGAATCGCTTCCAGTAGTGCCCCGGCCATGCTGAAACAGCTTCAAAGCGGCCGGTTGCTGTTGGTCTGGAATCGACCGTTTCCAGAAGGTAAATCAACTTGGAAACTAAGCGGTGGCGATGGGCTGTGGTCCGAAACGCCAGTCAGTAATCACCGCGAGGAACTATCGCTGGCTTTTTCGGAGGATCACGGCGAAACCTGGTCCGATCCCGCCGTGATTGCGCGGTCGCGATTGCCTGGCGATTCCAAAAAAAGCCGTTGGATCGCATATCCTTATGTTTTCGAATACCAGAGCGGCGAACTATGGCTGACCACAATGCAGGGCGACGTTCGAATTCAACTGAACGAACATGATTTTGTCGAATGAAACGTCTAGAGGTCACAGCCGCGAAACACCGATCACGATATCGACGGGAAAAAGATCATGATCAATTTGTCGACGCCTGAACAAGCACTGCAATTACTCCGCGACTTCGAGCGCGATGGCGTGGTGATGATTCGACAACTTCTGAGCGAATCAGAAGTCGCCGAAATTCGCGCGGAAATCGAGCGATACATTCGCGAAGATCTCGATTCCAAACCGGCCGATGCGGCGACCAGGGAAGCGGACGGCCGCACGGTGCGCAACTTGTGGCGACTTGAGCAGCACAATCCAGACCTCCGTGCAATCATCGATCGAGCGGAGTTCAGGCAACTGATTGCTCCGTTGACCAAAGGCGAGCCGCTGTTGGCCGGCATCGAGACATTCAACAAACCGGCCCGCGTCGGATCTGGCGTGCCTTACCACCAGGACAACGCCTATTTTTGCCAAACACCAGCCGACATGCTGACCGTGTGGATCGCCATCGATGCGGTCACGCCATCCAACGGCCCGATCTGGTTTGTCAGGGGATCGCATCGCGGCGGGACGCTGCCCACAAAACCGTCGTTCGTTCGCGGCAATTCCATCGGCTTGGCGCAGCCCTGCTCCGTACCGCTGGCGGAACAGTTTTGCGCCCTATTGCACCCCGGCGATGCGACGATCCACCACTGCAATACGATTCATCATTCGGCCCCGAACAAGACCGACCAGTCGCGTCTCGGACTGTTGCTGGTCTATCGAGGCCGGCACACGAGCACGGATCCCGAACTGCAGAGTGCCTACGCCGCAGCCGCGCGGCTGACGCCGCCGGCGTGATGGCACCTGCCAGGCCGACCTGGGTTGGACACGGATTCGCGCGATTGGCGACGGGGATAAAGCCTGACGTGCCGAGCTATAGCTTTCGCAGGACCAGGGAGCCAATTGAATAACCGGCCCCGAAGGAACAGATCACGCCGTGCTCGCCAGTCTGGAAATCATCGTGGTATCGATTGAAGGCAATGATCGAACCCGCCGACGCGGTGTTGGCGAATTCGTCCAACACGATCGGTGCTTCCAGAGGTTTCGGATCGCGGCCTAACAGTTTGCGAGTTACCAGCTCGTTCATGCTGAGATTGGCTTGATGGAGCCACCAACGTTTGATGTCGCTCACGGACAAGCCGGCTTGTTTGACGAGTTGTTCCAAATGCTCCGTCGCCTTCGGACAGATGTCTTTGAATACTTTGCGACCTTGTTGTCGAAACAGATTGTCATCGCCAAACGGTTCGGTATCTTCCGCGAACGATAGGTGGCCAAAGTTCGATCGAATGTTGCTGGAGAATTCCGTCAGCGCCTTGGTGCCCAGGATTTCGAAACTCTGCTCGGCCCTGCAAGTCGATTCGCGCTCGACCACGGTCGCTGTGCTGACGTCGCCGAAAATGAAGTGCCCATCACGGTCCTTGAAATTCACTTGAGGCGTGATCAGTTCAGGATTGATGACCAATACTGCTTTAGCCGATCCCGCCACAATCGCATCGTACGCACGATGCAAAGCGAACGTTGCCGCCGAACACGCGACGAGCATGTCAAAACCGAACCCCTGGATTCCTAGTTCATGTTGCACTTCGATCGCGATCGCCGGATAAGCTCGTTGGGTATAGGCGCACGACACAATGACCATGTCAATGTCCGAGGGCAGCTTGTTCGCATCGGCAAGTGCTTTGCGAGCTGCCAGCACAGCGATCTCAGCCTGATGCGAAAGTTCGTGGTCGCTGCGAACGGGAATCTTAGGGCGCATTCGGTCAACATCCAAAATGCCTTCCTTACAGTAGGTGTAGCGACGCTTGATGCCGCTCGCCTTCTCAATGAACTCGACGCTCGAGAGCGGCTTTTCTTGGAGATCGCCTGCTGCGATTTTTTCGGCATTGGTTTGATTGAATTGCGTCGCGTACTTGTTGTAGGCTGCGACGAGCTCTTCATTGGTGACGAATTCTTCGGGCTTCCATAATCCAGAGCCGCTGATGACCACCTGATCCATGATTCCTACCTTGTTTCGCTTCTTTAGCGGATTGTAAAGAATTCTAGCTGATCGATTTGCAGGTCCGTTTTCCGCAACCTCGTCAACGATCAGTGTAAAAAGATTCTACTGCCGGCGACGCTGCGCGAGGCGTTTTTGCAGATTCTTGATTTTGGCGTCGCAAATCAAGTTTTCGCAGACGGATGCAGACGGTTGACGGAGTTCAGAGCCAAACCTCAGACGCCACTCGGCTGTTTGACGCCTGAAGCCCGCAGAAACCAGCTAGATTGGGCTGTAACGATCCGACCAGCCAAGGCGAGCGATGGTTGCCGATTACAGCTCGAGATCGCTTCCAACCTACAATATCGCTCAGTTGCGAACTCGCGAGACGAAACCGATCGAATCAGACGGGCACCGCATGACGCCTCCGACCATCACTGCCGGCAAACCAACGCTCTGGAGTCTGGTCAAACAGATCGGACCGGGGATTGCAATCGCGGCGACGGGTGTCGGGGCTGCCGACCTCGTTTCTTCGACGGTCGCAGGCTCGCGCTACGGAACGACGCTGGCCTGGGCGATTGCTGTCGGAGCGTTGTTGAAGTACGTGTTAAATGAAGGCGTAGCGCGTTGGCACTTGGCAACCGGGACCAGTCTGTTGCAGGGCTGGGCCAGGCATCTTGGCAAGCCGGCACTTGCACTATTTATGGGTTACTTATTCGTCTGGTCGATCGTCGTTTCGGGTGGGCTGATCGTCGCCTCCGGACTGGCAGCCTTTTCCATCTGTCCGTTCCTGTCTCGGCAGGCTTGGGGAGTGATCCAGGCCTTGTTAGCGTTGGCGCTGGTCTGGTTTGGATCGTATCGATGGTTCGAACGGTTGATGAAGCTGATGATCGCGGTGATGTTCGTGACGATCGTGGGGTGTGCGTTGGCGCTGGGATGGTCGGCTGAAAGTCTCTACTCGTTACCGGGATTACCACCAAACAGTCTACCGTTGACACTTGGGTTGGCGGGCGGGATTGGCGGAAGCGTCACCATGATGGTGTACGGATATTGGATCGAGGAGAAAGATTGGACGAGCACGAGCAACTTGAAACTTGTTCGACTCGATTTGGCAATCGCTTATTCGGTCACTGCGCTGCTTGCCTTCGGAGCCATGTTGCTGGCCAGTGAAGTACTGCTGCCGCAGGGTACCCAGGTCGAAGGCCAGCAGGGTCTGATTCAGATGGCGTCGATGCTCCAGCAATCGCTGGGCGCGGCTGGACAATGGATCTTTCTGGTTGGCTTTTGGGGTGCCGCGTTCAGTTCTTTGTTGGGTGTCATGCAAGGAGTGCCGTATCTGTTTGCCGATCTCGTGTTCTGTTGGCGCTGGCGCGGTGAGCGGAAACTTGACTACGGGGCGGCCGCGCATGGCCCGGAGTACCGGGGCTTCTTGCTATTCCTGGCTTTGCTTCCGATGGGAATGCTGTTTTACGACAAGCCGATCTGGATTGTGGTGATGTACGCGGCGGTCAGTTCCCTGTTTCTTCCCATCCTGACCGCTGCGTTGCTGCTGATGAACAATCGTGGCGCTTGGGTGGGTCGGACCAACTGCAATCGGTGGCCGGCAAACACCGCATTGCTGCTGGCCATGGCGTTGTTTTTCTTCCTGGCGTTTCGTGCGCTGGTTGACCAGTTCGGCGGTGGCGGCGGTTGAATCCCTGCCGCGGACCGCGATGCGATTTTGCTGATCGGAAACTCGGCCAATTGCCGAACACACCGCAGGCGGGCTGAATCCGCCACCGGTAGCCAAATAGCCGGTACACTGTATTGCTATGCCTTTCATCGACATCAACCAGATCCCATCCAACGAGGTTGCTCCGGGCTGCCGGCTGCGAACACCCTACGGTCAAAACCTGATGTTGTCCTATTTGGAGATGGACGCAGGAGCATCGATTCCGATGCACGATCATCCGCATGAACAAGCAGGCATGTTGCTACAGGGCACGCTGGAGTTGACGATCGGAGACGAAACTCGCGTGGTCCGACCAGGTGCCATGTTTCTGATCCCGCCCGGCGTGCCGCACAAAGCGATTGCCATCGGTGGTCCGGCAATTGTCTTGGATGTCTTCAGCCCGATTCGTGAAGACTACGCTGAAATGATGAACCAATACATTCCCCAATGAATCAACGCGACCGTGCTGACGCATCCTGTTGGTGGGAACAAGCTCCAGGCTAGTATGAGCGCGGAACCCCAGATTGATCCCTATGTTTGGGCGACGGTTGATCAGTACGATCTTGGTCTCTGGAATCGATACCTGAAGGAGTTTGTGCCGCCGGATTCTTTCGATGCGCACGCGCACTTGTGGCGGACAATCGATCTGGGCGCCGCACCGGGGGGGCTGGCGGCCAAGGGTCCTGGGATCGTTACGCGGGCGGTCTACCAGGAACGGGTTTCGATGTGGATGCCGGATCGGTGCCCGAGCGGAGGGTTGTTCTTTCCGTTTCCAACACGGGCCCTGGACGTCGAAGCCGCGAATCGACACGTTGCCGCTGAAATAAGACAGGATTCCAGTACGCGCGGACTGATGATCATCACGCCAGGTCAAACACCGGCGGATGTCGAGCGGCAGCTGATTGACGACGGCTTCGTCGGATTCAAGGTTTACCACCTGTTCGCTGAGCGGCAGAATTCGCTGCTGGCATCGGCCGCAGAGTTCATTCCCGAGTGGGCTTGGGAAATGGCGGACCAGCGCGGTCTCGTGATCATGCTGCACATCGTGTTGCCGCGCGGTTTGGCCGAACCGCAGAACCAGCGCTACATCCGCGATCGCTGCGAGCAATTTCCCGGCGCTAAGCTGATTCTCGCGCATGCGGCGCGCGGCTTTTGCGGCAAGCACACGGTGGCGGGAATCGACTCGCTGCGCGGTCTGGACAACGTCTATTTTGACACATCCGCGGTGTGCGAGCCGGCGGCGCTGGAAGCAATTCTGAAAACGTTCGGTCCCACGCGATTGCTGTTCGGCAGCGATTTTTGTGTGACCGAAATGCGCAGTCGATGTGTTGATTTGGCCGATGGATTCCTGTGGCTTGATGAAATTCGGCCTGATTTCGCCAGGTCTCGGTTCGCGCGACCGACTTTGCTGGGAATCGAATCCTTGCTGGCCTTGAAGCGGGCCTGTCACAGCCAACATTTGAACGACTCTGATATCGAGGAGATCTTCTGTCTCGCCGCACGGCGTCTGCTTGAACTGCCCTTACCGCGCACGATGCCCGACGTGCAGGTGGCGTACGGCAACGCCAAACAGATCATCCCCGGCGGCACGCAGCTGCTGAGTAAGCGCCCGGAAATGTTCGCTCCGCAGCAGTGGCCTGCCTACTACCGCGAAGCGCGGGGGTGCGAGCTGATCGATCTTGAGGGCAACCGTTTGATCGACATGAGTCTGGGCGGCATTCTCGCCTGCATCCTCGGTTACAGCGACCCGGATGTGAACGCGGCAGTCATCCGCCGCGTCAATCTCGGTTCGATGGCAACTTTGCAGACGCATGACGAAGTGGATCTTGCAAAGTTGTTGCTGCAGATTCATCCCTGGGCGCAAAGTGCCCGATTCACTCGAGCCGGCGGCGAATCGATGACGGTTGCAGTACGAATCGCGCGGGCCTTGACCGGTCGCGATAAGATCGCGATTTGCGGTTACCACGGCTGGCACGATTGGTATTTGGCTGCCAATCTGGTTTCCGCTGATGCAACGCAGGCCGCTGATCAGCTCAGCGGCCATCTGTTACCCGGGCTGCAGCCAAGCGGCGTGCCGACCGGCCTAAGTGGTAGCACGCTGACCTTTCAATACAACGATCTCCAGCAGTTCGATCGGCTGATCGCCAAGCATGGCGGCGAACTGGCCGCCGTTGTGATGGAACCGACTCGACATACAGATCCGAATCCGGGATTTCTGGAAGGAATCCGTCAGCGATGCGACAGATTGGATACGCCACTGATCTTTGATGAGATTTCCATCGGTTGGCGATTGGGGCTCGGTGGTGCGCACCTAAGATTTGGCGTCGATCCCGATATCGCAGTCTTTGCCAAAGCACTTGGTAACGGTTTTCCAATCGGTGCTGTGATTGGCAACCGCAACACGATGCAGGCCGCCGAGTCTTCGTTCATTTCCAGTACGTTTTGGACCGAAGGTGTGGGGCCGGCGGCCGCAGTGGCCTGCGTCAGCAAGATGATCAAGCACAATGTGCCGGGCCATCTCCGCCAGATCGGTTCCTTAGTGATCGATGGCTGGCAGCAGCTCGGTCGAAAACACAGGCTTCCTGTCAGGACTGGCGGCCGTCCGGAATTGGCGCTATTGGCATTCGACCATCCCGAAGCCGAAGCCCTAACGACGCTGATGACGGCCAGGATGTTGCAAAGCGGCTATCTCGCGGCCGGCGCGTTCAATGCCACACTTGCACACCAACCACGACATGTGACCGCCTATTTGGCGGCGCTGGACGACGTCTTTGCCAGGCTGCGCAAAGCGATTGACAGCGGTCAGGTCGCCAAGCTGATCGGTGGCCCGGTCAAGCATTCCGGGTTCACGCGATTGACCTGACACGCTGAACCCCAATCAGAGGCGACGGTGGGATTCGAACCCACGAATACCAGATTTGCAATCTAGCGCCTTAGCCGCTTGGCCACGTCGCCTGAAGTCGTAAAAGCAGTGAGGTGCGCAAATTAGAGAAACCGATTCAATCAGTCAATATCGGTCGGATTCTCGGTTCAGCGTGCTGGATGGGGATATAACGGTCCTATCGTCCATCAGCGGCGTCCCACTTAATCCGAGATCGAAAATTTCGTTCAGGTTCGCCGGTTGCTTCACAGGCGTTTCGGGGCGATCGCTGGGCAGCCAGGGAAAGTTTTCAGTAGGAGCCAATTTCGCGTCGCTCGACGCCATTGAGCAGATCTAACAAGGCGGTTCGCAGTTCGCGAACCTTCAGCGGCAGAGCCAACAGGCGATGTTTCGGCCCGCGTCGAGCCCGCTGGATGATATGAGCCTGTTTCTGATCGGCCAACAAGATTGTTGGAATCTCGCTGGTGTGATCATTGCCGGCGAATTGGTTATAGGCCTCTAAAGCTAAATTTCCGAGTTCTGCTGCTCCAAAAATCACGCAGTCCGCCGGTGGTTGCTCCGTGGGAACGAACCGATCGAGGGCCCGGTTGGGGTTGGAGATGATCAGCACTCGGTAGCCTCGAGCTTTCAACCGCTCGCGAACGGCGTTTTGCAGCCCGGCTTTTGATTCGACCAACATCACGATGTATCCTTCGCCTTCGTTGGTGGGGTCGGCGTCGTCGTCTTGGTTTTCGGCCATCGGAGTCTCGGGATTGGGACTGCGTTGGACTTTGTGTCCCCCTTTAAGGATCTCAATGGCGCGCTTGATTTCTGCCTGCAACGCCGCCGCCGATTGGATGCGTTTGTCCGGATTGAACTCCAATGCTTTTTGGACCACTTGGTTTGCCACCCCGGGTACGTCCGGCACCCGATCATGCAGTGGCACGATCTCTTGGAACCTTGAGACGTTCAAACGTTTCAAGCGGTCCCTGGTTTCGGTCAGTGCGGGCGTACCGGCAAGTAAGTGATACAGCATGTTGCCCGCAAAATAGACATCACTGCGGGGATCATCTTTGCGAACTCCGGTTCCCCGCTCCAAGGCCGCATAGTCGATTGCCCGGGCGTTTGGACAATCCGCTACTTTTTCAGGGTTCTTGCGATCGGCAAGAGCGGCCAGGCCAAAATCGACTAATTTGGCTCTGCCTTCCAACGAGACAAGCACGTTTGATAGTTTGAGGTCGCGATGCGCGATACCCAGCGTCGCCGCGTGCGTTAAGCCAGCAGCGACATCTTGCATAAGATCCAGCGCCAGATCGGCCGGCAGTTTTCCGCGAATTCGGACTAACTCACGCAATGTCTGACCTTCGACAAACTCCATTACCAAGAACGGGTTCCTGGGATCCGGCACGACGTCAACGATGCTAACGATGTTGGGATGACGCAGCTTCAATCCCATTCGGCCTTCGCGGAGGAACTGTTCCAGTTCCTTCATTTCATCGCGAAACCGTTTTCGCAATACCTTGACGGCGAAAACCTTGCCGTCTTTTTCAGCGCGAAATACGCGAGCGAAGGTGCCGGCTCCGATCAAATACAAGACTTTATAGTCGCCGTAAAAATAGCCTTGTCGATCACCTTTGAGGATTTTGTCGGTTTGCAAGGTGGTCACGACGCCGTGCCGCTGCATCACTGAAATCGCGTCTTCCAGCGTGTGACCCCCGACGCCAAGCTCACTTAGGGCCTGGTCGATTAGACGTCGATCGGCAAGTCGGAGGTCGGCAACCCGCTGCGCGAACTCTTGGGGAGATATCGGGTTCATGCGATCGGACGAGACTAAAAGGGCATCAGATCGCCCTTGGACATGCAACGCGATCCATCGACCGAAGGGCGGACCTGTATTCTACACCAAGCGGTCAACACCCAGAAAATACGATTTGGCATTGGTCTGCTGGCCCTGCTTTAGCCAGTTTACAGGCTGATCTGGGCTCAGCTTAACTCATCAAGCGTTCCAGAGCAGCAAGTGCCGCGCGGGCTTGGGCCAGGCCTCCCATTTCGACCACGATTTGTTTGACCTTTAGCAGCGAGTCAAAGGATACCTCATCGCCCGCAGGCTGGGATCCGGTCGGCTGTCGTCGCGTCTTGGTCGTGCCTTTGGGACGTCCCGGCTTGCCGATCTTTTTCTTTTTGGAAGTCGACAGAATCGTGCTGACAAACTGGGCAGAAACTTCGATGCCTTGCTCTCCCAGCGCTGCAGCGATCTTGGCCGGCTTGTGTCTGGGATTGGCTTTCTTATATTCGCGAATTGCTTGTGACTTGTTGATCTTCGGTTTTCCCGAAGCAACTGATTGACTCCGTTTTGTCATTGCCCAATGGTCTCCGGGCTATAAGATTCTGATGCATGACAGCGTTGATGATCTAGGATGAATTTACGCATTGAACATTGACTGTCAATGCAGATTTTCGGTGTTCGCCTTACATCCGCGGTACCACGTTGACGCCCAACAAGCCGAGCCCCATTTGCAGGATGCGACCGGTCAGTGATACCAAGGTCAGACGCGTTGATTGGATTGCCGGCGTTTCCGCTCGTAAAACGTGACAGCTGTCGTTAAATCTTGAATAGGCTTTGGCGGTTTCCAACAAATAATCAACCAACTGATTGGGCGCGTAATCCTTATAAACTGCCTGCAAGGCTTCTTCAAACTTGATCAACATGATCGCCAGGTCCCTTTCGGCTCCCTGAGTGAACTCGATTCCATGCCTGGCCACCATTTCAATTATATCCGACTCACATTTCTCAGCTTTTTCCAGGATCTTTTGAATGCGCGCGTAGGAATATTGGACATAGGCGGATGTATTTCCGTCCAAGGCCACCATTTTATCAAGGTTGAACCGGTAATCGCTGGTCCGGTGATGACTTAAGTCGGCAAACTTGATGGCCCCAATGCCAACAGCCTCGGCAACCATTTGCTGTTCAGACTCATCCATCGGAGGCTCAAAGTTGGCGAGACGACTGGGATCGCACACGACTTGTCGCGCGCGATCGACGGCGTCGTCCAACAGGCTTTCCAGCCCGATCAACGTTCCGCTGCGTGTCTTCATCGGACGACCATCTTCGCCCAATACGGTGCCAAAGTTGACGTGCACCAGTTTCACCCGCTGCAGCCCAAAGTGCTGGGCTACGACAAACAACTTGTCAAAATGTTCGCTTTGACGCGTATCGACGACGTACAGAATTTCGTCCGGATCAAACTCAGCTAACCGATACTGCAGCGTGGCCAGGTCGGTCGTTGCATACAGGTAGGCGCCGTCCTGTTTGCGGATGATCATCGGCGCATCGAATTCGGGCAAGAAAATGCAAATCGCACCGTCGCTTTCCCGAGCAAGCCCCTGTTGTTCCAGTTGGGCGACCAGATCAGCAAGCATCGGCTGATAAAAACTCTCGCCCAAACTGTGGTCGAAATTAATATCGAGCCGCCTGTAGATGCGGTCAATTTCGTCTTCACAATACGGCAGAAATTTTTTCCAGAGAGCCAGGTTCTCTTGATCGCCGCGGTGCAGTTTGGCGGTTTCCGCCAACACGGCGACATCAATGTCGGGATGAGCCTTGGCGAATTGGGAAAGCGTTGGATCTTGTTCGACCGTTTCAATTTTCCGTTGGGTCGATTCCACCTTCGCTGTGGCCGAGGCTAATTTTCGTTCCGCGGCGGCGACTGCCTTAGCGGCTTTTTTTTTGTCTTGGCCGCTGACCGCTTGGGCTTGTTGAAGCGACTCGGTCGCCGCGGCGACCGCATCGCGATCCGTATCGAGTCCGTTGACCGCTTTGCGATATTCCACCAATTGATTGACTAGTCGATACAACTTGGTTAGTTCCGTGACCGGATCGGTTTCGACTACCTGAGGATCGCCAAAGTGTTTATATCCGTAAATGATGATTCCGAACTGAGTGCCCCAATCACCAAGATGGTTGTCGGTGATCACGCGATGTCCCAGAAATCGCAAGATACGGGCTAAAGAGTCGCCAATCACCGTGCTGCGGATGTGCCCGACGTGCATCGGCTTGGCGACATTGGGAGAGGAAAAATCGATCACGATCGATTTGACCGGCGAAATCTTCGGGACGCAGCACCTCTGGTCGCCAAGCATCTGGCGCAACGCGTCGCTGATAAACGAGTCTCTGATCTTCAAATTGATAAAACCTGGGCCCGCAACTTGGGGTGCGGCGCAGATGTCATCAACCTGAATCCGTGCAACCAGTTCGGTGGCGACGTCTCGAGGATTCTTGCCGAGTACTTTGGAAAGCGGCATCGCACAGTTGGCCTGGTAGTCGCCGTGCAGAGGATCCGCGGTGCCGCGGATCATCGCCGCGTACTTGTCGGGATCGTCCGCCAGTCCCGAGATCGCATCGACAAATCGCTGTTGCAATAAATTTGGAAGATGCATGCCGCGAGTCTCATCCAGAAACGGACGATTCGCCGTGATCGATCCCCAGTTCCGATAATGGGATCAGCTTCCCATCGGCCCACAAAGATTCCAAATCGTAGTATTCGCGTGTCTCATCATCAAACAGGTGGATCACGACGCTGCCATAATCAAGCACGATCCAGCGGCTTTCCAGGTAGCCCTCAATTCCCATACGTCGGTCACCCAATTCTTTCTCCAATACATCGTCAATCTGTTCGCTGATCGCGTGCAACTGACGCCTGCTGGTCCCGGTCGCCAGGACGAAAAAGTCAAATTCGGCCGATTGACCACTGACGTCAATCACGGCGACGTCTTTACCTTTGTTGTCCAGCGCAACTTGGGCGGCCGCCGCCGCCAGTTTCCGGCCCCGCTCGAGGCCATGAGGGCGGACGGCCCGCGATGGCGCCAGCGGCGGATTGGCGGGGGGCGGGGAAGTCGTTGATTCCACAGGTTTCCTGCTTTCGGCAGATTCGGCAGATTCGGCTGTTGGGTCTGGCGATGGGGACATAGCACAGCAGTCTAATGAATTTGCTGAATCTGTCACGCAGTCGATTTTTGGATCGCTAAGCTGGATCGAGGCTCGTCCGCAGGCCGGGGTCGTTTGAGTCCGTCGCCAGAACGCGCCGTTGACCGCAGTGAACAGCAAAAATGGCTGATGGAAGTGAGCCCCGCGGCCAGGTGTCGGCGTTCCGGCTGAGCGATGCTTGGGGGCCGGAAAGTCCGTTTGGGCGCGGGTTCAAAAATGATGGAACTTCCGGAAAAAGGGGGCCGACGAGGTTCTGCGTGGGTGCGACGCTGAAAATATTCTGAAATGACTCCTGATCCCGATCGGGATCTCAGCAATTAGCCCCCGGATCGCGGGCGATCCGGGGGGAATTCTTGTTCCAACCTTGATCCGGCAGTTTCGCTGCGCCAACTGCCGGCTAATGGCTTGAAACCTCTTCGAGGTATCCGGACATGAACAGGGAATCATCGACGACCCATAGTTCCAGGCAACTCTGTTCCATGCAACTCTAGACACTGGAAACCTGATGGATCTTTTTCGAGCGACTATATCCAACATGAAAATGCACTAGCGATCTCAAAAGGCTCGCCGGTCATGCTGGACGTCTCGCCCCGGTGACGATCTACCGGGCTGTACCAGGGATGCCTGCTGATTCCCTGACATGACCAACACGAAGTTGACGCGATTGCAGAGCTTGATCGGTAAGCGTGGCAGACTTGGCCAGGTGATCGGGCGTCGGCGAGCTGCCCGTAGCAGGTCCTTTTACTGGGGACTCGCTGTTGGTAGACCTCGCAGCTCGACCCCAGCCATTGGTCCGTTTGGCTGCGGGCTGGCTGGGGGCTGGCTGATAGCGGGAACTCCCAGTTCGGTCCCACGCATCCGCCGCCGGCAATCAATAGGCCCTGGCCGCCACCACTGATGGACGCGGCTACTTCTTTTTCTGATTGGGCCGTTTACGCTTGTTCGGAGGCACCACTGGCGGTTGTGGTTTGGCGACTTGGCTGCGAATTCGGTCGGCCAGGGTTGGTGACTTTTCCTCTTTTGCTGGAACACCATCGGCTTCGAGCGCGAGATCGAAATGCTTGCCTTTGGGCAACGTTTTCTTGACCAGAATTCGTTCGCAGATTCCCCACAGGCTGCTGGTGATGAAATAGATACACAAGCCGGCCGGCACGCGGAAGAAGAACAACCCCATCATCAGAGTCATGATGTTCATCATCTTCTGAGTCATTCTGGTTTGATCGTCCGTCGCCGGCGGCATGAACATCTTTTGCTGTGCCAAGAACAGCACAACTACAATCACCGGCAAAATGTTAAAGTAGGGTCCCAGCCAACCGGTTCCTCGTCCGGACAAATAATCCAACAGCCAATCGCCCCAGTAGTTGAACATGTCGGGCGCGGCCAAATTCGAAGCCCAGTCAGTTTGCTTGGAAACCGCTGCCTGACGCAATTCGATATCAACCGATAATGCGCGGTAGAGTCCGATGAAGATCGGAAACTGCAAGAACATTGGCAGACATCCAGCCAGCGGGTTAAATCCGACTCGTTGTTGAAGTTCTCGTTGTGCCTTGAGCTTGCCCTCCATGTCGTCCTTGTACTTCTCATTGATCTTTTTCATTTCCGGCGCAAGTTCTTGCATCTTCTGCGCGTTGACAGCCGCCTTGCGACTAAGCGGGAACATCAGTGCCCGGACAAACAGCGTCAGCAAGATGATCGCGACCGCGTAGTTACCGACTCCGGACAGGGAATGCAGCAGCGAGGCTAGGATGCGAGCGAAACCGGCGAACCAGCCATAATAAATACTCTGGCCCAATCCATACTGATCAAGCAATTCGGGTTGCTTTGGGCCGGCGAATAGCTGCAACTGCTGTCGGAACGAACCACCAGCGGGCACCGACTCCACATCGCTGTCGAGCAAAAACGTGATGTTGACCGCACGCTCCTTGTGGCGTTCAATCGCGGCTGGATCGGCGACGATCGTCGCGGCGGCTCGCCGGAACTTGGTAAACGAATCGGCTCCCTCGTTCGGTACATATCCAACAATGAAGTACTGCGCAGTCGACCGCGATGTACTTGAGATTTCTAGCGTCATCGCTGCCGTCGGGCGCAAAAATCGTTTGGCTGGGGTCTTTCGGTTCCGCTTTGAAGCGTTTCAGCAAGTCATAGCCGCTAATCAGTCGATGGCCGTCGGCAGCCGTTTTGTAGACGATGTCACGGGCAGCGGCGCCGGAGAAGAAATTGGGGCTGATTTTGTTGCTGTACCACCAACCTTCTAACGTGATTCCGTTGGGACCTTCCAGGCGATAGGCGAGATCTTGCGGTTGATCGGAGAGGTTATCGACCTGGACGGACATGCCAATCACATACGAACCCGGCGTTAAACTGTAGGATCGTTTCAGTCGAACCGGTTTACCGCCAATCGTTTGCATCTCACCCGCCGAGAAAGTGAAATCAAACTCCACGCTCTCGGTGTCCGCTTGCTGGTCGCTTGACATGTTCCAAATCAAAGCCGTCGGGTCGTCGAGGCCTTGAATTGAACGCTGATTGGTCAAGATCGATTTGCGATCGACTTGCCCGAGCGTCATCAAACAGGAAGGACGCGTTTGGTTGCCCGCGATTTGGTCAACCCCGCCATCTCTGGCCAGGCGAACCAAGTCAAGCGGATGTTCGGTCAGGGTTGCCGAGAGAGTCATCGGCGCGGCGGAGTCACCTCGTAGCACTTCCACAGCAATCACATCGCCCGGTTTGGTTTTTGCCAGCGCGGCTTCGATTGCTTCGCGGTCAGCCACGGGGGTACCGGCAAGCGACACAATCACGTCACCGATCGCCAGGCCGGCGACTGCGGCCGGGGTGCCAGGGCCGACCACGTTGACCAAGACACCGCTGCTCTGACTGGCTGATTCGCCGGCCAAATATCCCAGGTAGCCACTGAAGACATCGATCCGGCGGTACTTCAATTCGCCGTCGCGATCTCGTTTGGTCAACTCGATCCTTTCGATCGCGCCGCCGCGACTGCTGAGCGTGACCAGCATGTTATGACCCGACTCCGGATCCATCGAACCCAGCGTCACCCACTGCGGACGATCAGGACGATCAGGACGATCAGGAACTGCTGCTTTGGGATCGATGTCTTGGCTTGTCTCGGCCGCCACTTCGCCGAGCGGATCGATGGGCGCTGCTTCGGCCACTGCGGCAGCCGGATTCTCTTCGTTGACGACTACCGGCGGCGCGAACATGATGCGCAGCCATGCATAACACAAGAAGAACGCCGTCGAAGCGACGATGAACGTGAGCAGACGACGTTCCACGATGGATCCAAAACGAGGGATGGGAGGACTAGCGCTGGGCCGCTATTGGCAGTATTCTGCCCACCGATACCAATTTTGGGAAGGTGAAACGAGGAAAGTCTGCCGCATCGTCCGCTGGTGCTGGTCCGGCTACGGCTTTTCGGCCACTTCCAGCTTGGGGATCACGCCCAGGTAGGCCATCAGATCGCTGATCTCTTGCAGCGACAGATCGTCCAACAGGCCACTTGGCATGATGCTGCTGTTGCTGGGTTGAATCTGATCGATTTCGCTCTCGTCGATCGAAATCACGCGATTGTTGGCATCTCGCAGCTCGATCGATCCATCACTTTGCTGGGCGACCATCCCCATCAAGACTTGGCCGTCTCGAGTCAAAACTTTCTTGCTGGCGTATTGGCTACTGACGACATGGGCCGGATACAAGATTGATTCCATGATTTCTCGTTTGCTGTATCTTCGTCCGATTCCAGTCAGTGTGGGACCAATCGAATCGCCGTGGCCCTCGAATTTGTGACAGCTTGCACATTGCGCTTTGACATACACCTGGCGACCGATCGATGGATCACCAAACTTGGCCTCCTCGCTATCGAGGAATTCGACCAACTGGTCAAAATCCCAGCGAGATTCCTCTACGTTGGGCAACTCCGCGGGTGGTCGATCGGTGTGAATTTTCTGATACCAGGTCTGCCAAGGTCGCATCGATGTCGACGATTGTTCGGGGCGTTGCATACCTGTCCAATGCTCCAACAACTGTTCGACATTTTCGAAACTGTTGCCCTGACTCTCGGCGCGCAGCCCCAGCAAGATCAATTGACGAATCGCCATCGGATCGTCTGTCGCCACGCGCACCGTCTTGAGTGCTTTGACAACTTCGTCTGCCGCTTGGTCTTCCAGTACGTTCAGACTGCGGACCAGATAGTCCCAGTTTTCGCCATCCGGATTTTGGGCCAACGCCATCGCGATGATTGATCGGCGTTCCGGTTCATTGCGCCACAAACTGCGCAAATAGACACCCGATTCGGCATCGGTTGCGGTCGCCAACATCGCCACGATACCGGTACGTAACCGCCTTTCCACGTCGCCGGGATTTGGCGAGGCGACCAATTGTTGGTCCAAATTGCGAAGGATCTTGGCGGTTTCTTCGTCGATCGGACGAGGCACTTTGTAAATCGCCGCCAAGGCTGCGTTTCGCCACACCGAACCCTGTTCCAAAACCGCTTTGACGTCCTCCGCGGAGAATGATTTGGCGAAGTCGCGGGTGACGTTCATCAGATACAGCGCCAAGGCCCCATTGCTGGTCGTGTTGGCGATGTTCTCGTAATACTTGAGGATTCGGAAACGTTGCTGTGCGGTCCAATCGTGGGACAAGAATTGCAAACAGATTGCGACCAGAGTCTGATCGGGCTCCGCGTGTTCCCCGCTGATGAAATCCAACGCCCGCTCGGCTACCGAATCGGCTTGCAAATAGGCAGCCAAGCGAATCAGTTCATGATTCATGCGGTTATCGCCGGCGGGAAATTCCTCGGCTATCTGATCGCGCAGGCGCAACCACTTTTTGGGGATCGATTTTGCCGCGGTGTAGCGCCACCTGACAGACACGCAGTGTATCAACAAAATCCGCATCGCTGAGGAAATCGTTCATCAACTCACTGGCCCGTTCCAACACACGCAAGCATGTTTTCTCCGTTGGATCCGCGTCGACCAGGGCCAGCATCCCGACGATCGCAATTCGCGGATCGGTGCTGTTCAACACCTGCTCGCGCCACGTTTGCGGTGGCATCCGTTCCAGTACGCGGCGGGCGACAAACGCCAACGTGCGATCTTGGTCGGCCAGTAATGGCAGCACGGCATCGGCTGACTCGGGAAACTTTCCACTTCTTAAGATCGCTTCGCAGGCGGCGCGACGGACGCGAGCGTCAGAATCGTCCAATAAGGTTTTTAATTGCTGGGCTGTGTCATCGCTCGGATGCATTCCCATCATCGCGGCCGCTCGTGCCCGAACGGCTTCGCTGGGCGCCTTGCTTAGCTCGACCAACAGATCGTCGCTGGGCGCTGGGCCAAACAGCTGCATCAGATCCATCGCGCGCGTCCGATAATGCGGCGGGTTGTCTTCGCTGTAGGCAACACCAGCGACCAACTTGCCCCATTGGTCGCCCAGTTCTTGTTTGATCGACGCAATCTGTTGTCGCGCCCAGGCCGATTCGATTTGCGGCTGGCGGATCGCCGCGGCGATTCCGGTTCCGATGTTCTTCATGCGGTCGGGAATCTCGCCTTTGTAAATCACACGATAAACACCACCGGCGGTGCCGCGACCGCCTGTGCAGAAATAGATGGCTCCGTCAGGTCCAACATCCAAGTCGGTGACGTTCAAGGGTTGACCCTTCAAAAAGACCTCGCTGTCGGCGATGAACCCGGAACCGCGCGGCTTCAGTCGCACATTCAAGATTCGGCCTTCTGACCAATCCGCCAGGAACAGTGAATTTTGGTAGCGGACGGGATACATGTAGTGGTCGTAGCAAGTGGCGCCGGTTGGACTGCCCCGTCCGGTATCCAACAGGTTCGGCAAGCGATCGAGGTAGTACTCGGGCCATTTCGCCCAGCCAGTCCGCCAGCCAAATTCTCCTCCCTCGGCGACATCAAACAGAGCGGTAGGCCGATACCAGGCGGTATCGATGTCGGCTTCCATGTCGGCGTCGTGGACGAACATCGCGCCCGAGGAGTGGAATGCCAAGTCATAGGGGTTGCGAAAACCGCCGGCCACCCGCTCCACGACCGAGCCATCGGAGTCCGTGCGGATCAGCGTGCCACCGGGGGCTCTGATACCCAGGCCGTGTCCTCCGGGGTCTTCGTAACGTGGCAGCAGATCGCCTTCGTAAACGTCAACCAGCGTTTGTCCGGAGCCTGTCTTGCCAATCGCCTGAACGTGACTGCCAACGGCAACATAGATCATGCCGTCCGGGCCGAGCTGTAATCCATGTGGACCATGCTCACCACTGCTGCCTTCGAACTTGACGATCGCCTTGACTTGCTCCAGCGTACCGTTGCGATCGCTGTCGGACAGTCGGTACAGCGCTACGCCATCGGGTCCCTCGCCGGTGACATAGACATCTCCATTGAATGCCAGGATGCCTTGGCATGATTTGACCTGGTCGCAATATGTCTGCACTTTCTCCGGCACACCGTCCTTGTCTTTGTCATAAACCAATAACAACGGGCCACCTTCTTGCGAAACGATGATGTGGCCGAACTCGTTGAATGTCATCGCGATGACCGAACCGACCTGATCATCACTGAGTAACCGTTGGACGCCGAAACCTTTTTGAATCTGGAAACGCTCTTTCTGATCAATCTGTTTTTCGGCAATCACGCTCTCGTCTTGATCCCACGGAACGGTATCACCCAAAGTCCCGAACGAGGTCGGCGCACCCCACAGACGGTCGTTGAAGACTACCGTCTCCCAGTTCGAACTTTCCTCAGTGCTGGCCCGCCAAGAGGGGCCGCTGCTGAAGGTGTACCACTTGTCGTTTTCCAACGGACGAATCGATACGCGGGCAGCCAACGCTGATGTGTCGCCATGTGTATTGACAACGCGAACGGCGACGACGTTGCGACCGATCTGCAAGTAGTCGCTAATGTCGTATTGCTGCATTTGACGCGAAGATTCGCCGGCACCGACTTGGTGACCATTGACATACAACTCGTATTGATCATCGGCGGCGATCTCGATCCGGCCCTCCGACTCGGTCCGCATGTTGATCGGCTTGCGAAAGAAGCAGACCTCGCCAACCGGTATCGGCCGAGTCAGCGAACTGCCGCCGGCCCAGATCCACTGTGCCTCCTCCGCGGCGCTCGGGCGTGGGATGAAGGTGAGAACGGAAAGAGCGACAAACAACGTTGATTGCCGAAGGTAGCGAAGCGAGCCTTCCATGGCGTTTCTGAGATTCCGAGGGTTACGGTCAGGACCACTAATTCGCTGGCAAGGTTACTCAGCCCCCCGATTCCAGGGCAAGAGTAATCCGGGCTTGACCAAAACCCCCGGTAGCAAACCCGATCGCGAGTTCATAAAAAGATGGGAATTCGCTGAGCCAGAAACCTGAACTTGAATTGCCAGCAATCTTTGTTATTCCGGAGTGAAGTCAATGAGATGGAAAGGTCGGCGACAAAGCGACAACGTTGAAGATCGTCGTGGTGCCGGTGGTGGTGCTAAGGTCGTTGGCGGTGGAATCGGCTTGCTGATCATCGTCTTGATTATCGCCCTGCTGGGGGGTGACCCCAGACAGTTCATGCAGCGAGTTCAGCAACAACAGCAAGCTCAGGTTCAGGTCGGCGGCGATCCGGACGCGGCAAGCAAGTTATCGGAGTTAGAAATCGAGCGGGGCGAATTTGTCAGCACCGTATTGGCCGATACCGAAGATGTCTGGAGCAAACTGTTCCAGCAAAGTGGATATCGCTATGAGGAACCCAAACTGGAACTATTCACCAGGCAAACAAATTCGGGCTGTGGCATCGCCAGTTCCGCTGCGGGACCGTTCTATTGCCCCTCTGACAGAAAAGTCTATTTGGATACCGCGTTCTTTGATCAATTGGCCAAGCAGCTGAACGCTCCGGGGGATTTTGCGCAGGCATACGTGATAGCGCACGAAGTCGGACACCACGTCCAAAACCTGTTGGGCAAGACCAGCGAGATGGAGCAGCTGCGCGGCCGCGTTTCGGCGGCCGAGTACAATCGTTATTCGGTGATGCTGGAACTGCAGGCTGACTTCTATGCGGGCGTGATGTTTCACCACGCGCAGCGGCAAAAGGACATCATCGAGCCGGGTGATATCGAAGAGGGGCTACGTGCTGCGGCAGCGATTGGAGATGACACGCTGCAGAAACGGGGCGCCGGATATGCGCGCCAGGAAACGTTTACCCACGGCACGAGCGAACAGCGGGTGAAATGGTTCAGCAAGGGTTTGGCAACCGGCGATCCCGCACAAGGCGACACCTTCAACGCTGCCCAGTTGTAGGATTCCAGGAAAAGATTGATTCAGCACGGCGATCGATTCAGCCCTGGCGGCCACCCAACCGATGCGGGCTGATCGACTGATCAGGTTGTGGTCAGCGGGCGCATTCCGCCGCGGACCGCGCCAGCCTCGGTCGCCCCGTAACTGTCTTTAAACCTGGCATCGATCGGCCGGCTGTTGGGAACCGACAACCAGATCCGCCACAGCAGTCGGCGACGGTGCTGGTCCTCGTGGTCGGTGAACTCGCTGCGTCGATGCATGGTCACCCAATTGTTCAGCAGCACTATATCACCCGGCTGTTGTCGAAAACGGACGTGCAATCCAGGATCGCCGGCCAGTTCCTCCAAAAAGTCCAGCGCCTCGCGTTGCACGTCACTCATCGGGGCAGCGCCCTCGGCTGCGTACGCCCGCTCGATCAAGACTCTTAGCAGGCTAGCGGCGAAGTACCCCTGGCAAAAAGAGAAGATCGGTTGTTCGTAGTAGGGTAACTTGTTGCCTAAATCGACGTTGTGCCGCTGATAACGATAAGGTTGGAACAAGGCTTCCAGCAAATCGGGGCGACGTTCCAGGATCTCGTTGTACAGCGCGACGGAGCTAACGACGTAGTTCTCGCCTCCCTGTTTCGCTTGCCGTACACACAAGAACGCGATCACGTCGCAGCGATCGGTATGGTAACTGAGTTGCTTCGCAGAACTCGGCCCCCGCGCCTGCGGGTGCGAATCACCCAGCCGCTGGTCGCGCACCGGGAAAATCAAGCTTCCATCGATGCTCTGCGACAACGCGGTCCCCAGATGCGAGGTCAATCCATACAGCATTCGCGCCGCCTGATCCTCCGTGTAGCGCTCAATCGGCAATCCTCGCATCACCACGATTCCGCTGCCCTGTTCCAGCGCGGCCTGTTTCTGCCCCAGGGTGGCGGAAAACGCTGGTAACACGAATTTGTCAGCCGTCAATTCGGTGATCGGCAAGTCCTTCGTCGCTTCAAAAGCGCGATGCAGTTGATCGATTTCCCGATCTGTCAGCTGATGCAGCCAATCTTCGCGATCGAACAACGCGTTACCGCGCCAAGCGGCGGGAATCGTCAATGGTGTTCGTATTTGGCCCACTTACGCCGACTCGCTCATTTGCAACTGTTCCAGAATCACGGCGACCGCCGCACCGCTCATTTGCACGCTCATGCTGGCCGGGCGTGCTTCGTCTTTGGCCGCCTGGCCGGGCGATAGCGGCACATGGATAAACATACTCTTGGTCTTCAACCCGAAGGACTTGGCATAGTGTTGGCTCAAGAATAATGCGGCATTGCAAAGATAAGTTCCCGCGTGATGCGATAATTCACTGGGAATTCCCGCTCGGACGAGTGCATCCACGCAGCCCGCAAGCGGCAAGGGACTGCGGTACGCCTCGGGGGCGTCGCTGATCAGCGGTGCTCCGTTGGTGCGTACGTTCAGTCCTACAGTTTCCAGTTTGATCGCGGTCGATCCGGGTGACTGCCCCAAGTGAATTGCCAAGTCATAGTCAGCTTGCAAGTCTTTTCGCAAGCTCTCGCTCATCTGTGTTAGATCGACGGGATAGCGCCGAGTCGTAATCTCAGAGGGCCCGTCATACCAGTGCATCAATTCAACCAGCGACTGCCAGCTGGAGTTTTCACTCCAGCGATCGTAAGGTTCGAACGCGGTCAGCAGAACGCGAGTCAAGATCAGGCCTATTTTTCTTGTTTGACAATCTTAGCGGGCAACGGTTCGCCTTCCTTGATGAACTTCATGGAGATTGAATTGACGCAATGTCGCGTGTTCTTGTCTGTCAACCTTTCGCCCAGGAAGACGTGTCCAAGATGCCCGCCGCAATTGGCGCAAATGATTTCGGTACGGCTTCCGTCGGGATCATCCCGGCGCTCGACCGCCCCGTCAATCTCATCGTCAAAGCTGGGCCAACCACAATGGCTGTGAAATTTATGGTGGGCGTGATAAAGACGCGCGTTGCACTGGCGGCAAATGTAAGTTCCAGGATCCTGAGTCAACGTGAATCCACCCGGCCCCGGTGGCTCCGTCCCTTGACGCAAGATCACGTACGCTTCTTGATCATTCAGTCGGTTGTATTTGCCAACGACCGCAGGCTGTTCATTGTGCTGGTTCATCGCTTTGAGTCCTTCTGGTTTAGCGGCGCCAAGGTGGTGGATCGAATTATGAATCACGCGGCGAAACTGTGTGCCATCCTGAGCTTTCAATCGACAGTCGATTTCCATGCACCAAGTCGGTTTTAAATCGGGAACCGACAGCCGAATGGTCTTCCGGTCGCTCTGCAAGTTGGCCGCTGAGACCGTCAACGGTCGTTCGTTAAAGTGATCCGACCCGTACTTTTCGGTCCGCCGCAGATCCCAGGTCTTGATCGCGTATTGTTCAACATTACCAGCAAAATCGCCATGGAGCGGGTCTGTGAACGTGATCTCCAGGGCACCTTCGGTAGCCCGTAAATCGACCGGCATGTTCACCGGACCTCCTTTGTAACGCAGGCGAAACAACCCCCCCTCCTGCTGGTCCCGGCTGCTAGCCCAGGCGAACATGCCTCCCATGTACAGCTGCCCGTCCAAAGGCGAGAAGCGAGCGCGGATCATGCCGGTCGGCAGGTCGGGAATCGGCAGCTGGCACATGCCACCCTGAACTTGTTGGCGACCGTCGGCAGCCGATACGTGCTCGTGAGGCACGACGTAGATCCGACCATATCCGTAGGACAGGTTCAATAGTCCTCCGCGGAGCGGTCCCCAGGCGTCGGTATTGACCCACAGCAATTCGGCAGGCGAACGATCAAAGGCATTGGTGATCCAGCACAATGGTTGCTCCATCCGGGCGTCCGACGAATCCTGAATGTCGTGATAGCCAAACATGTTGCCGTAGAAGCCACCCCGATGGACCCAGTTGATCCGGTTCTTTGGATTCCAGTGGCCTTCTTGATCGGTCACGATGAAGGTGCCGTCCGGGTTCAGGCAAACGCCGTTGGCGGCGCGGAAACCGGTAGCCAAAATCTCAGTCGCCGAACCATCTTTGGCGATCCGCAGCAGTGTTCCGTGATGCGGAACTACGGCCGTCTTGGCGTGTCGAGCACTTTTGGCGTAGTAATAGTTGCCCGCCTGATCGCGCTGCAGCCCCATCGCAAATTCGTGAAAATGCTCGGTCACTTGATGGTCGCTGTTGAAGCAGCGGTAGTCATCCATTTCGCCATCACCATTGGAATCGCCAAGTGAGATCAACTGATCGCGACAAGTGACCATCAACCGCCGGCCTTCGACCAGAATTCCCAGTGGCTGAAACAGTCCCGTCGCGACCCGCTGCCAGGTCAATGCTGCGTTGGGTTTGCCGATCGTATCCAATCCCGCGACGTGCCAAACATCGCCGTCCCAGGTGCAAACGGCCATTGATTTGCCGTCCGGATAAAAATCAAGTCCAGTAATCCGCGTCCGCGCCAGCCAGGGATTTTCTTCGGGACGGACCAGTTCATCGACCACCCAAGCATCCGACTGGAACCATTGTCGCACAGGCACGCTGATCGGCGTCGCCAGCTGAGCCGGTCCGCCAGCGGTATGTCTTGACAGATCGCTGTCGAGGCGCCGTAACTGCTGGCCGACCGCTTGCCAAATCTGGTCGTCCACTTCGGCGGTGCTGAACAGAATATTTCCTCGCAATCTCTGTTCGCCCCGGGGGAACCTGGCAATCAAGCGTCCCCGCTGAAAACGTAGATCGACCGAATCGCCAAAGCCAACCGCCGCAATGGTAGTTTTTTTCTCGCCGTCGCTGACCGTCACGATCCCTTCGGCTTCCGTCATGGTCGCCTGCTCGTTTGCCGTGATCACAAGCATCTCCAAATCGGTTGATCGCGGCTGCAGATTGATGGTTCGCACAAAGACAGGTGTCGGATCCTGCAACAAAACACTGGGTCGTTCCAGGATTTCAGTTTCGCCCACGCGATATCTGAAGATCACTTCGTCTTCGTATCGGTAATAGCCCAGGAATTTAGCCCAGGAAGCCGGCAACGGTCCGTATCGGCGTCCATCGCGGCCGACAACTCGTGAGTCGTCTTGGAAGCTGCCGTTGGCCGGATTCGCCCAGCCGGGTCCGGTGGGATTGGCCGCCTGAATCGACCCGGTTGCCCGCGGATGAACACCGTGGCCGCCATCAAAGTGGATGCAACGCCAGTCGATGAAATCGCCGGTCCAGGCGGCGGCCATTCGCAGCGTGTCGTGCTCCATCGCCATCCATGCCGTGCCACGTGCCGCGCCGCCCGGGCCGTGGTCCAAGCGAGCGATGATCGCCTTTTGGGCAATGTTTTCAAGTCCGCCGAACTCGATCGACATGGTCATTGTCGGGCCGTAGTCCATGCTGGACCAGGGTTCGATTTCCTCGGGCTCTGGTCCTCGCGAATCGCCAGCGGGCAGACTCGCCAAGTAGGCGTCTGAAATCTTGACGTACTGACTGGGGTTTACGCCGCGCAGGAAATGTTCGCGCAGATAGTGAATCACATCGTACTTTTGCTGCGGCACCATCCAGGTTTGCGGCAACATCAAGCCACCACCGTGCGTCAAGGTTAGGTAGATCGAATAAGGATCGCTGCCGAATTTAAACTTCCCGGTGGCGAATCTGAGCGACGTGGGCAACGAGCCGGGCCTGTCGATCGTGCCGTGGCAGTTGATGCACAACCGCTGGTAGATCTGCTGGCCCCTTTGAAAGGATTCGTCATTCCAGTCGGCGATCATGCCGCGATGGTCGATGTTGGATTCGTATTCCGGGATTCTGTTTCGCAACGATTCCGCCGCAGGCTTCAATTGTGCGGCAACTTCAGACCCACCGTCGCGGATGGCGATCAAGTAGGCTGTCAGATCCAGAAATTCTTGACGGCTGCGCATCAAGTTGATCTGTCCGGCCGGCATGATTGACAGCTCCGATTTTTTTTCCTGCTCAATTTCCTTCAAATCAACGGTCACCAAATCGGCCGCCGTGACCCCCGATCGGATTGTGACCGAAGCGTCGTCACGCGCTTGTTCGATGCCGGTAACTGTGCGTCCGTCGGTGGTTACGATCGTGACGCACTGATAGCGCTGGGCGATTTTTTGGGAAGGTCGTAGCACCGAGTCAATCAAATCCGCGTTGCTGACAGACTGCTCCCAAATCGCCAGGTTCGGCCCAAGTGACTGCAGGCCTGGATCCGTACTGTGACACTTGTAACAACCAACACCAGGCGAAAAGAACAGAAACGCGCCATGACCGGCGTCACCTTTCTGTTGCGCGTCGGCGGCCAGGTCGGTGACCGGTTCGTTCAGCAGCTGTTCGGCTAGCGAGTTCGTTTGAGCCCAGCTCTGGTGACTGCCCAGGATCGTGATCGCGACAATGCAAATCAATGAAGTTAGGCAAGGATTAGCGAAGATCGGCGAGCGGTGGGGAGGGAAGATGGGCGGGTTCACGATGCTGTTATTCGTAAATCGGAAAAAAAGTATTGAAGGCGGCTTCACAGAAATCACCTGGATCGTTGAAGCGACGATTGCGATTCAATGCGCTGATCGATGCCATCTGTTGCTCGGACAACTCAAAATCGAAGATCGCCAAATTCTCTTTCAGCCGATCATGATTCGATGTCTTTGGCACGACCGCTGTCCCGCGTTGGATGCCCCAGCGAAGCAAGACTTGGGCGGCCGTTCGATGATGCGCCTCGGCGATCAAGCGGATCGTCTGGTGCTGCATCACCGCTTCACTGGCTTGGGCCATGTTCAACTGAAAGTACGACTGTGCGCCCAAGGGTGAAAACGCGGTCACTCCAATTCCTGATTCGTGACAGAACCGCGTGAGTTTTTCCTGAGTCAAATAGGGGTGCATCTCAATCTGCAACATTGCCGGCGGAATGGCCGCTTGATTGATCAGGTCGCGAATCAGCGAAGTGCCAAAGTTAGAGACGCCGATTTCGCGGACCAGGCCTGCTCGTTGCAGCTCCTCCAGCGCCTGCCAGGTCTCGATGATCGGCACTCGGTCGGCGACCACTCGAGGGTGTTCTGCGTCGGGGTCGGCGAACCAACCCGGCGGGTAACGATGATCGATCGGCACATACTGAGAGGCGATCGGGAAATGGATCAGGTACAGGTCCAGATAGTCCAGCTGCAGGTCAGTTAGCGATTTGACCAGCGCCGGTCGGACATGTTCAGCGCGGTGGAAGCTGTTCCATAATTTGGAAGTGATCCAGAGCTGATCGCGACGGACGAGACCGGAGTCGATGGCTGACTTTAGGCCGTGACCGACTTCGATTTCGTTGCCGTAGTCGCAGGCGCTGTCGAAATGCCGGTAACCGCACTGGATCGCGGTTCTGACAACAGCGGCCGTCACCGCCTGATCAATTTTCCACAGACCGAGACCGACCGCGGGGACCTGGTTGCCGCTGGCAAGCTTGATGGTTTCGCAACTGATGATTGTTTCTCCGCGGTGCGAGCGAGACCGATGCTTTGCTGGGGGGGCGCTGCGGATTCCAGTAGAGCTCCGCGCGGGGCTATTCGACGTCCAGCATTTCAGCTGTGATGTTCAAGTTGGTGCTGACATTCTGCACGTCATCGTGATCGTTCAAGGCTTCCAACAGCTTGATCACTTTTGACGCTGTGGCTGGATCGGCATCGACCATCGTCTGAGGCAGCTGGGTGATTTCGCTTAATTCGGCTTCAATTCCGGCTGCTGAAAACGCTTCGGAGAGTTGCTCGTACAGTTCGGGTGTGCAAGTGACCTGGTACTTGCCTTCGTCCGTTGTTTCGACGTCGTCGCCACCATGTTCGAGTGCGATTTCGGTGATCTTTTCTTCGTCGCTTGTCGCGGCGTCGAACACGAACAGACCTTTGCGATCAAACAGATAGGAGACACAGCCCGATTTGCCGATATCGCCACCAAGTTTGGAGAAAATCAATTTCATTTCGGGTCCGGTGCGATTGCGATTATCGGTTAATGTTTCGCACATCACCGCGACGCCGCCAGGACCGTATCCTTCGTACAGGATTTCTTCCAGATCACCACCTTCGATTTCGCCGGTTCCACGTTTAATGGCGCGGGTGATATTGTCTTTGGGCATGCTGACGGCTTTCGCGTCATCGATTGCTTTGCGCAGGCGGATGTTGGCGCCAGGGTCGCCACCGCCGCTTTTGGCAGCAACGATGATTGCTTTACTCAGTTTGCTCCACAATTTTCCACGCTGCGCATCCACGCGACCTTTGCGGTGCTGGATGTTGGCCCATTTGGAATGTCCTGCCATGTCGAAATTTGATCGTTACTGGAAACAGTGTTGTGTGAAGTGCCGATTTTTTTCCAATTTAACGCGGCTTGCGTTTGGTCAGCTTGCGGTTGACCGATCTCTTGGCTGATTTTTTAGCTGCCTTTTTGCTGGCCGGCTTACTGGTCTTCGTCTTGTTGGTCGCGGACTTTTTGGAAACCCGCTTGCTGACTACGGTCTTTTTCTTGGGTGTCGCTTTCTTGGTGGTCTTTTTCTTGGCTGCTTTGCCGGCCGCTGCGGCAGGTTTCTTGACGGTGGTTTTTTTGGCTGGTTTCTTTTCGGTTTGCGGGGCTGGTGGCGGGGCCGCCGCGGCTGATTTGGTGGTTTTTTTCTTCTTTTTCAGGGGCGACTTGGCTGCTTCCTTGGCTGCGGCGGCGGCCGCCAGTTTGGCCTCCTTGGCCGCTTCCTGCTCGGCGACTTTCCGTTTGACCGCGCGTTTCTTGGCTGCCTTTTTGCTCGACAGCCAGTCATCCAAACGACCGCTCGAACCTTTGCTGACCGCATCCAGCAAGGCGCGCGCCTTTTTGTCCTTGGGACTATGGTGAAGCGCCACGGCGGCTTGATGCAGCAATCCGGAGAATTCGATTCCCTTGCTTTTGGGGATCGCGCGTTCCAGGCCAGGTACCTTGCCCGACATCGCTTCGGGCTGCGTTGCGATCTCAGTAGCCAGCATGATGACCATTGCCGAGTAATCGATCGGAATCGAATGGCCACCCAATCCGTGTTGAATGGTGTAGCCCAGAACAAAGGGTGTCATGCCCGGCATTTTTTCGAACTTGTTGATCGCCTTGCCAAGATTCTCTTTCTTCAGGTGGTCAAGATCGAAGGTGTAGAATTCTTCGAATACACCCTGCAGATTGCTCTTTAATCGCTGTGCCGCCTTGACCGGATCGGGCAAACGCGACAGGACCTGACTTAGCTCGGTGACTGTGGTTACGCGCACTTCGTTCCAGTCGAAGAATTCTTGCTCGCATTTGGCCATCCCTTCATCGGCCAGATCCGCCGGCGCGTCTTCCAGCAGCGAGGCGTACAGCAAGATGTTCCAGCAGTGGTCGCGACGGTTGCGCCGGAGCCGCCTTGTAATGCTTTTTCAAGGCGGTGTGCAGTTTTGCGATTAGCGTGGCGCGATTGCTTGCGGGCATCTTGTTGCGGGTCAGTGGGAGAACAATGGGATGATTTAAGAATGAACGTCGTCGTCGGCTTCGACGTGGTCTGGGGAGTTTTCCGGTCCCGACTGATCGAGGTTGGGATTAGCGGCTTCGACGCGTTCACGCTCGAGTCGAGCCAGGATATCGCCAACCAACAGCGAGTGTTTGACGCCTTTGTCAATCACAAACTGCAGCCGGGGGGTGTGCCGGGTTTCAATCCGTTTGGCGATCTTGCTCTGCAAGAAGCCTGCCGAATTCTGCAGGCCGCGCAGCGATAGCTGTTGCTGCTTTTCATCACCCCTGACGCTGACCGCGACTTTGGCTTCGCGCATGTCGGGGCTGACCTGCACACCGACGACGGTTACGTCGCGGACGCGTGGGTCGCGCAATTCGGTCAGGATGGAAGAGGCCACGACTTCGCGAATCGCTTCGGCCGCCTTCAACAATCGTCGGCTGGTCACCAGGGATAGCTAATAATCAAGTGTTCGGGCAACTTCTTCGATGCGGTAAGCTTCCAAGACATCGTCTTGTTTGATGTCATTGAACCCTTGCAGTCGGATACCGCATTCCATCCCGCGCGGCACTTCCTTGACGTCTTCCTTGATTCGTTTTAGCGAGTCGAGCGCGTAATCGCCAATCGTTCTGCCATCGCGATTGACCCGGATTCGGCAGCCTCGTTGGATCGATCCCTGCGCAACATAGCAACCGGCGATCGTACCGACACGACTGATGCTGAAAACTTGTTTGACCAAGGCGCGTCCCAATTCGACGATTCGTTCCTCTGGTTTCAATCGACCTTCGATGATCGCGCGGATGTCATCGGTCAATTTGTAAATCACGTCGTAACGGCGGATTTCCACGTTGCGTTCATCGGCCAGCGAACGGGCTTGTTCGTCGGGAATCACATTGAAGGCAGCGATCACCGCATCGGACGCCGAGGCTAGCGTCACATCGGCCAAGGTGACTCCGCCGACACTCCGCTGCAACACCCGAACTTCGACTTCCGGATTGTCTAATTTGCTTAATTCTTTATCGATCGCTTCCAAAGAACCTTTGACATCGGCGCGAACGATCAAGTTCAATTTTGCCTTTTCATGTTGCTGACCGAGACGGCCGCCGATCAACATTTCCTGGAAGTTCTCGAAGGAGACCTTGGTGGTCACTCCCGAAAGCGACTGTTGGCTGCTGGCGTGGCGACGGGTCTCGGCGATCTCACGGGCCTGGCTGATGTCATCCAAGACATGGAATCGATCACCGGCGCCCGGTGGCTGGTCAAAGCCGGTGATGTTCGCCGGAGTACTGGGGCCGGCCTCGTCAATGCTGCGGCCGGTCAAAGTGTCGGTCATGGCGCGGACACGACCGTGCGCCGCGCCACAGACCAGGATGTCGCCCACTCGCAAGGTTCCGGTTTGCACAATGACCTTGGCAACCACACCACGATCGCCCTGTTGTTCTGATTCCAGGCAAACACCAACCGCCTGGCGGTTGGGATTGGCGGTGTACTCGTTCAACTCGGCGATGGTCAGCAAGGTTTCCAATAGCTCGTCCATGCCGGTGCCTTTGATGGCACTGGTGCGAACCACTTCGACATCTCCACCCCATTCGCTGGGGGTCAACTGATGTTCGGTCAGTTGAGTCAGGACGCGATTCTGATCAACGCCTTCCAAGTCGATCTTGTTGAGAGCGACGACAATCGGCACTTCGGCAGCTTTGGCGTGGCTGATCGCCTCTTCGGTTTGCGGCATGATTCCGTCGTCGGCGGCTACGACCAACACGGCAATGTCGGTCACATTGGCCCCCCGTGCCCGCATTTCGGTGAACGCTTCGTGACCAGGTGTGTCAACGAAGGTCACCTTGCGGCCGTCCTTGTTGACTTCGTAGGCGCGGATGTGTTGCGTGATTCCACCGGCTTCGCCACTGACGACATCGATACCGATCAAGTAGTCCAACAAACTGGTTTTGCCGTGATCGACATGCCCCAGAAAGGTGACAATGGGAGCACGGGGGATCAACGAATCGGCGTCATCCTCGATCTCTTCGATCTCCGAGATGACGGAGTCTTCGAGTGTCTCGGATGCTTTCAGTTCGATTGTTAAATTCAATTCACCGGCGATCACTTCGGCGGTTTCCAGATCGAGTTCGGAGTTGATGTTCAGGCCGGCTTGCAGCCCCATTCCCATCATCGTGCCCAAGACTTTACCGACGGGTACGCCGGCCGCCTCGGAGAAGGATCGGATGGTGCAAGGCAATTCCAGGACAACCGCATCTTTTCGGGGTGCCGCCGTATTGACTCCCTTACGCTTGCGTTGCCCACCGCGGTATTGGCGATGCGCCTGCTGGCCGGCGAATCCCGACTGGTCCACCGCGACCCGGCCTCGCAATTTGCCACGCGTCCGTTCGGCGCGGTGCCGGCCATGCCCGCCAGTTTCTTACGGCGTTTTTCGTCCTCATCGCTCTCTTCGGCGCCGCGACGTGATTTTTCGCCGGTGAACCCGCTCAAACCTCCACGCTTTGCCGTGGCGGCCCGTTTCTTGTCGGTGTCTTCTTTCAGTTGGTCAAGCGGCGCCCGCATCCCTTGTCGGTGTCCCGCGATCACATCGGGGCTCAGTTTGACATCGGGCTTTTGTGCCTTCTGATCGCCGGCGGCAGGTTTTTTCGGTTTCGACTCTGCCAGTTCGGGCAGCGAGGCCATCTTGACGTTGATCCGCGGCTCGCGCCGTTTCGCCTTCGCGGAATCGCCATTCTTCTTTTCACCACTTGCCGGACGATCGAGTGAACGAACTTTGCCGCCTCCCGCGACGGTTGGATCGCGGCGTATCGGAGCCACCGAATCGGATCCCGTTGAAGCGGTCTTGCCAACTCCCATGCGGCTGGCGATGCGGCTGGCCAAGCCACCTTTTTGGGACGTCGGCGCAGCCGATGCCGCGATTGGATTATCGATCGTCGTCGTGGCCGCTTCGGTTGCGGTCTCGGTCGGCGGCTCAGGCTGCGCGAGCCCGGAAGCTGGTCTTTTCGGTCCGCTACTGCGACCGACCTTGATCGCGATCGGTTTTCGGTCCTTGGCTAAGGACTCGCGAACGGCGACCGGGGCTGCTGCGGGCGCAGTCGGTTTGGCTGGCTGAGCCGAGCTGGCTTCAGCCAAATGTTCGCGAACTTTCTGAGCTTCCTCGTCGGTCAGACTGGCCAAGGCTGATCCCTTGCCGGTGATACCAGCCTTCTTGACGATGGCAACGAGGTCTTTGCTATCGAGATTGAGTTCTTTAGCGAGCGCGTAAATGCGTGCGGGCACGGGGTGAAAATCCTGTCAATTCAGTAGTGAACCCGCCAGCCAATTCTGCTTTGATTTGTTTTTGCGGGGAGTTTGCCCGGTTAGCGAGCGGGTTCGTTGGTTGGTTAAGGTCACATAAATGGATTCCTCCATCGTCGTGAGAAGCCGTTTCGACTCCCCGCGTCGGGATGAGATCAACAACAGAGCGGAGTCTACTCCGCGGTAACTTCTCCATACGATAGCGAAAAAGATCGCTCAGGCAGAGGTCCGTAAGAGCACTTTCCGACCGATTCCTGGTAAGTTTCTTTGGGGGGAGCTCATCCGCCGGACAGCCGCCGGTTGCCTGGCCTCCGGTCGCCGGTCGCCCACAACCGCCCCAGCACGGACCAATCTGCCGGCCCTGCGAGCAGTTGTGCCCCTCCGTCCGACTAGCTCTTGTCGGTCGTCGCCGACGCCGGCTCTTCGACCACGTCGGCCGACTCGGCTGCCTGAGCTGGTTCGGCTGCAGCTTCCGCAGCGGCCCGAACATCCGTCCCGCTATCGTCAGTCGGTTCCCCGGTTGCCGCTTCCGGAGCCGCTCCGCCGTCGGAGTCGCCCGACTGCTCCGGCTGATCGGTTTGGTTGGCCTGGGCCTGTTCACTGCTGGTGGAGCTTTCCTCGCTGGTGGAGCTTTCGTCGCCTTCGCCGGCAGACGCCTGGGCTGTCTCAGCCGCAATCGCCGCCGCGGCTTCAGCCGCTTCGTCAGCTTCCTTTTGAGCCTGTTCGCGCTCTCTTCGCGCCTTGCGTTCTTCGGCGGCAGCTGCTTCGGCTTGCTCGGCCATCGCCTCAGCGACTTCGACAATTCGATCGACTTGCTCGGCACTCAGTCCGCTCATCTCCATGAACTGATCCGGCTCGATCACTGACAGGTCGTCGTAGGACAGGTATCCCTGTTCGACCAGCGTCTGCGCGATCTCTTCGGTGACGCCTTCGATCTGGCTGAAGCCGGCGACCGCCCTTTCGATCTGTTCTTCCAGTTCGCTGCCGGTCATGATCTCGATGTCCCAGCCACACAGCTTGCTGCCCAACCGCACGTTTTGTCCACGACGTCCGATCGCCAACGACAATTGATCCTCTTGGACCAGCACAATCGCCCGCCCGATCATGTCGCATAACAATACTTGCTCGACTTGCGCAGGCTGCAGCGCATTGGGAATCAAAATCTCCGGATCGCTGCTGTAATTGACCACATCGATGTGCTCGCCAGCCAACTCTTCACGAACGGCTTTGATGCGGCTGCCTCGATAACCGACGCAAACCGCGATCGGGTCGACTTGAGAATCGACACTGCTAACGGCGACCTTGCTGCGGTATCCCGGTTCGCGGCTGATGGCTTCGATCGAGATGATCCCTTCACCCAATTCGGGTATCTCCTGCTCGAATAACCGCTGGACCAATTGCGGGCGCGTCCGACTGAGGACCACTCGAACACGATTGCCGGTTGCCCGAACTTCGAACACGACCGCGCGAACTCGTTCTCCGGCGTGCAGCGTTTCGCCAGGAATCTGTTCGCTGCGCGGCAGGATTGCCTCGACGTTGCCTAGGTTGACCGTGGCGACACCACCGTCGGCCCGACCGATGATTCCACTGACGATTTCGCCGATTTGTTCGCGATACTCCAGCATCAGCGAGTCGCGTTCGGCTTCTTTGACTTTTTGGATGATGACCTGCTTGGCAGTTTGGGCGCCGATTCGGCCGATCTGGTCCTCGCCTAGCGGTTCGCCTTCCAAGATGGCGTTGATCCGTCCGTTTTCGCGGTCCAGTTGAACCACGATGTCTGCTTCTTCCCCGTATTGTCGCTTGGCTGCCGTTTGTAAGGCCGATTCGATCGCAATGAATACCAGTTCCTTGTCGATATTTTTCTCGCGGTGCAGCGAATCAACGTATCGGAGGATGTCCTGGGGATTCATGGCGATGCCGGTTTTTACTGGGATCCGAGTGTTTGCGAACGGACTTTTCCGCGACTGGACAAAAAAACTGCCCGAACCTAGATGGCCCGGGCTTTTCGTCCGTTCACGCTGTTTTCTAACCTTATCGGTATCGCCGATAGGTGTCAACCAAGACTGGCCGAGGCAGCTCGATCGGCGTCAGAGCCACTAACGGCTGCTCACCGGGGACGGTGACCTGCACCTGCAACCCGCCGACAAGCGGGTAGTCGATTCGGTCGTACAGGCTCTGGGTTACGAAGTTTCCGTGGTAGGGCGATCCAACCAGGCGAGTTTTCGGGTCTCCGCCGAACCGGTTGCGATCGATTCCAACACGGGAATTCAAGTAAGACGTGCGACCCGAATACCAATCGAATGACCGCCCGATCGGCAGCGCGATCGTGGCCACGCCCTGCTGGTCAAACCGCAGCGGCATTGTCCACCTCAGTCGCGGCGGGCTTCGCGGGAATGGATTACCAGCCGAGTAAGACGGACGGTAATCAGAGAGATAATCGAGTATCTCAAAGGTGGCACTGGCAGCAGCAACCGTCGGCAAACCGTCCTGATTTCTGAGCACTACCGTTGCCAGCCATCCATCAAGATCGGCTCGGGCATCGAAGCTTGCCGGCTCCGCATTCAATTGAAGGTAGACGGCGGATCGATTTGAATCGGCGATGACGAACTCGTGTCCGTCGGGCAGCGAGGTGAATCCATCCAATTGAAGCGACTGCCCGATCAAATCCGGCACTCCGATGCTGGATTGGCAGCAGCCGTCGGCGGCGTCGGAATTGGAGCTGATGGCGATCCAGATCAAGACGATCGCCAGAGCAACCTTCAGTACTTGACGTCGCCGAACCGGCTGGCGGTTAGGCCGGCTGTTTGATTCGCGGTGCATGTGTGTCCTTCGGGGTGTCAGGTCGCAGCGGTGGCAGATCAGCATCAATGCGTGATCCGGCATGGCCGACGCAAATCGCGAGCCCTTGCCAGTCGATTCAGGGACCGACTTGATGAATCCTGGCAAATCGCCGCGATTTCCAATGCGGGCCGACATCCCTGCGTTGCTCCCTAGCATCATCGCTCGATGCAAAAAAGCAACATCGAGCAGATTTTTCGCGGAGCGAAAAGCGACCTTGTCAATGCAGGCGGATTTTTCGCGGCGCGAAAAGCGACGTTGTCAATGCAGGCGGATTTTTCGCGGCGCGACGGGCGACGTTCGTAGCGGCTGGCCCTCAATTGGCCGTGCGGAATTCTCCGTCCGATTCGGCGGCCAAGGTTTTCAAGAACTGCTCGGTGGGACCCTCGACCGCGATTCCAATTGTGTTGAAGTTCAAATGCCTGAACCGGTTGCGGTGCAGAATGTCCTGCACAATCGCGTTGGGATGAATGATCTCGCCGACGGTCGGACGTCCATCGGTCAACAGAAACACCGCTTCCAAGTCTTCGTCGAAATCCAAGGCGCGGCGCAGCGCCCCGTGGGTGTTCGTTTTTGATCCGTAGCTGAGCCGGCGGACAAAGGAAATCGCCCTCCGCTTGTTCTGCTCCGTGGCCAGCACCAGTTCGTCTCGCCAGGCGTTGACGTCGGTGTCGTAAAAAACGATCGCGAATTCGCTGTCGCCTGGCAACTCTTCGATCACCCGAATCAGCGCACCTTTGGCCCGATCGAGCCGGGTTTGCCCAACGTCATATTCTTGCATGCTGCCCGAGTGATCAATGATGAACATCAATCGCTTGGCATGAATTTCAATGCCGTAATAGCGTTGCTTGACAAGTTGAATTCGGTTGAGTGATTCTGGCTGGTGAGAAGCTTGTTTGAACATGCTGCCGCTCTTTCGCGACTGTGACCACTCCTGAAATCTGGCCTGCTCGCCCGCAAAGTAATCCTCCGTCACGCTGTCCAGGAATTTGTCGATCTTGTACTTCAGCTGCCCATCCAATTCTCGGCTTTGAGCGGTGACGAATTCAATCGCGTCTGGATGCTCCATCTGGATCAGCGAGCGGATCAAGTTGAATCGAAACGCATAACTCGAGCTGTATTCCTCACGGCTGGTCTGCTTTTTTAAGAAGTCGATCGCGCCTTGAAGCTTATTAGCCCCCAGCGTGTCCGCGGCCACCATCGCGATTCCCGCATGCGGCGATTCGAGCAGTTCGATCAATGCCTGTTCGGCTAGTTCGTTGTCGCTTTTGCCAATCAGCGAGATCAATCGCACGACACTCGGTCTGACCAACTCGTCGCCCCCCGTACTGGTAGCGATCTCTTGGGCCGCCGCGATCAACTGCGGCAGCGACCCGCGTGCGAGACTGAGATTGGATTCCAATTGGGCCAGCGTTTGCAGGCGCACTGGTTCACTGCGACCGGCCAGTTTGCGGATCAAGCGAGCCTCGTTGCGATCTTGAGCCAGCAACAGAGGCGATGCTGCTGCGGCCAGCAGTGCGATCGCTAGTGAGACGTTTCTCATAGTGGCCATTCTTACCGCAAACGCATCTTCCAACCACACCCCGTTTTTGGCCGTTGGTGAATCAGGGTTCAGCGAAAGCCAGGATCACAGCGTGGGTCCACGAGCTGATCGGTTTGTTCCCCGTGGTCAGATTTTGGCCGCTTCTCGCGATCTTTCAATCGACGCGTCGAGGTCGGGGAACAAGTCACCTGCCCCTTCGTGGAAGATGCGTCCGATCAACAAGTCGGTCACGCGGCCTTGATGTTCGGGATGCTCTTTCATGAAGCGGCCGATGCTGAATCCTTCGGTGTAGAAGGCCCGCACCAATTTGCGTATCCATTGCGATCCGCTCTTAAAGGATTCGCACCAACAGCCGAGTTGTTTGCCGCTCAGGTCACCGCGGTTCAGACCCGCGACGACCGCGTCCCCGGCTCGAACTCCCATTTCCAGGGCAAAGTAGACGCCCGAGGAATAGACTGGATCGATAAAACCAAAGGCATCACCGACCAGCACCCAGCCGTCACCGGCGTTGGACTCGGTCTGGTAGGAGAATTCTTTGGCCACGCGGATTTCCTCGGTGCGGTTCGCGTTTTTCAACCGAGGAATCAAACCGGGGCAGCCGGCGAGTTCTTCGGCGTAGACATCCGCCGGCTTGCCGCGACCCTTCAGCAGGTAGTCGTTGTCGCCCACGCAGCCGATGCTGGTGATGTTGTCTGACAAAGGAATGAACCAGAACCAACAACGCTTGGCTTCAGTATTCAGAATGATCGTCGCTCCTGCATTGTCCCCTTCGTCGCGATAAGCATTCTCATAGTAGGTCCAAATTGCGGCCTTCTTGAGGTCTGGATCGACAGCTTTCAGTCCCAGCTTGTTAGCCAGAAAGGCTTGTTGGCCCGTTCCATCAACCAGCACCCGACACCCGATTTCTTGTCGACGACCGTCAGCACCCGCGATCACGACTCCGCTGACTCTGTCCTGATCGTCCATCAGCACGTCGATCAGGCGGGTCTTGTCATGACAATCGGCACCGAGTTCGGCGGCCCGTTGGAACAACATTTGATCGAAGTCGCTCCGCCGCACCTGCCACGTTTCGCTGCACTCCCGATCGTCATGCTGGCGGAAAAAGAAAGGTGCGGACTCACGTCCATCGTGATTGACAAACTGGACACTCTTTTTGACCTGAAACGCGCTGGCTCGCATCCGGTCGACCACACCAAGCCGTTGCAGGGGCCAGTAAGTTTCGGGCATCAGCGATTCGCCGACATGGAAGCGGGGAATGGGCTCTCGTTCGATCAGCAGCGTTGAGAAGCCGTTCTCGGCCACGATCGAGGCTGCCGAGCAACCAGCAGGCCCACCGCCGACGACGACGCAGTCATAATTCGATTTCATCAAACCTTAGATTCCTGTCAGAGATCTTCGCTCATTATATCGCCCGCCCCATGCCTCTTGAGCCGCAACTTGGTGCTGGCGGTTCACCCCGAAAACGGATTCTCCAACCAGACTGCGGGGAACTTATTTATTACTCCGGCATCCAAACGTCCACGTATAAATGTTGATTTTGAAGGTGTTTACCCCTAACGCTGGGGGTGCGGCTGGCGGTACCCCGGACCGGAAAAGCGGTTTAATCCTTACAAGTGTTCGCCACACGGCTACGCGGACCGGGGGATGCGGGGAAGCAAAGTGAAAGTTTTTGCGGGTTTTTCATGCCCAACTATACTCGGCGACTGACTATCGAAGGTTCTCTGCTGAGAGCAGGTGCCCCGATTGCGGCTCGTCATTCATGCCTCATTTGTCCGTCGATCGGCTCTCGAGCCAGTCGGTGGGACCTGAACGATTACACACCTCCACAGGTTGCGTCCACGCAAATCGTTTGCGCTGGTCCAGCCCTGCCAACAAGGTTAGGTCCATGACCTCGCGTCATCCAACATACTCATCCCTGTTCCGTTCAGCCCGTTTCCGCTCGCCCGGTTTGAAGCGAAGCGAGGCCAGATCAAGTTCGCGCCGGCGCAAGCGGCAAAATTTATTGGAGGCGCTGGAGGCACGGCAGTTGTTGGCCGGCCCGCAATTGATCGGCATTCAGCCGAACGAAGGCGATCTGATTGTCGACGGTTCCGTATTGAACATTGCCCCTCGCGCGCTGACGTTTCGGTTCGACGAAAACCAGGAAATCGATCCTCAGACATTCGCTGGAATTCGTGTCACACGGGCCGGCGACGATGGCCAGCTGGGCAGCTCCGATGACATCGAAATCAAGGCCGGCTTGGTAACGTTGGGCGATACGGCGACCAACGAAGTGGTGGTGCGATTTGCGGAACCCTTGCCTGACGATCAATACAACGTGGAGGTATTTGGGTTTGACGATCCGGGCTTGGAGATCGTCGGACTTCGCAACGTTGACGGCGAACTGTTGCAGCCTCGCGTAGCCGGTCAACGACTGGAATCGACGAAGTTCAGCTTGAAGCTGGGTGCTCAGATCGAGGCGGTCATTCCGCAGCCGGTGATTCGGCTGGCCAACGGCAGCCTGGTTCAAAACCGAAATGAGATCGTGGTCTACTTCAACGAAGATCCGTTGTTTGTTGAAGACGACGCGCTAGGGAATCCTACCGAACGGTCGGCCGAGAACCCTCGTTTCTATCAGCTGCTGCTGACTCAAGACACCGTCCGCACGACCGACGACGCGCTTTACCATCCACAGCAGGTTGTGTACGACGCGGCGACGCATACCGCGCGATTGATCTTCAGCGGTGACCTGAACGAATTGGGGATGGATGCCGATGGCAACTCCGGCGTGCCGATCGACGGAGGAACCTTTCGTCTGCGGATCGGAACCGCGGTCGATGACCGGGTCGACGTGATCTTGCCGCCGCTTCGCGTACCGGTGCTGAGTGAGATTGGGGACACACTGAGCACGGCGCTGGATGTCGGCGTGTTCGGCTCCGGCGCTGGACTGACCAGTCTGGTGTTTAGCGAATCGATCGAACCAGACCCGACGGCGATGGGTCTGCTGAGCGACAATGACGTTGATTTGTACCGCTTCGAAGTTGACCTGGGTGACGAGGATCAGCTTGGCACTCTGACGGCCGAAACCTTTTCCGAGCGGTTGGCTGATTCGAGCCTGTTAGACACATCGCTGACGTTGTTTCAAGAAGTCAGGGCATTTGCCGAAACAGATCTCGGCGTCGGCAGCTCACTCACGGTTCGGTTTGACTCGTTGGCAAACGGCAAGCTTGGAAATAGCACTCGGATCAACTTCTTCCGCAGCGACCGGGTCGGCGCGGACAACCAAATTCGGATCACTCAACCGCTGGACAGTGCCGGGCAACCGGTCAGCAATGCGATTTTGGTCGACATCCCACGCCGCAGCGCCTCGATCCCGACCGTGACGGTGGGTGAAGTGGTGGCAGCGATCAATGCTGACGCGCTGGCCAGCGCGCTGTTGCGCGCGTCGATCGTCCGTGGCGACGCAGCGACCGATATCAGCAGCGCGAGTGTCAGCCTGCTGCCGGTTCGATTGGCTGGCGGCGGCGTCGAGCGACTGAGTCGAAATGACGATTACTTCAGCGAAGACTCGCGGCTAATCGCGAATTTGGCCGCCGGCGTTTATTACGTCGGTGTCGCCGCCAGCGGCAATGAAACCTACGATCCAACGACCACCGACAGCGGATTTGGCGGAACGACGCAGGGTCGTTATGACCTGTACTTGAAGTTCGAACCGCAAGTCGACGAAACGGATGTGATTCGGGATTTAGACAGTGATCGAATCGACGTCCCCGGCACCCCGCTGGATGGTGACGCCGATGGCGTTCCTGGCGGAGTCCACAATTTCTGGTTCCAAACGCGATCCTTGAATCGCCAAATCAACTTTACGTCCGATGGAGCAGGAATTAGCCATCGCCAAACCATCACGATCATTGGCGGTGGAGGCGTCAGCTACACCTACGAGTTCATCTTGCCAGGCGAGAGCACCTCATTCGGAAATCTACCGGTAATCTACAGCGATGGATCCGCCGGAGCGATCACGTCACCCGATTCGTTAGCGCTGGAATTGCGCAACGCGATTAACAGTCGCAGCGGCGAAACGGGCGTTACGGCAACCGCCAGCGGGTCGGTGTTGGAGCTATTGGGCGAGCGTTCCATCGAGTTGTCAGGCAACTTCCGCGGCGGCGATGTGATTGGTCGCAACATCTTCGTTGATAAAATCGCCAGCCCGCTCGCCGACGGCAGCCTCAATCGCCCCTTCAACAACATCGCCAACCCAAATCAGGCCAATGCGTTTGACGCGGCAATGCCTGGGGACATCGTTCGCATCGTTGGGAACGGCGGCAGCGACCGAAATCTGGCAACCGAGGCGGATAACTTCAGTTACCAAATCGGAGTCGCGGCGAGTGGTGGAATCACATTGGAGGACGGCCGCAACATGGAAGTCCCCCAGGGTGTCACAACGATGATTGACGCAGGCGCGATCCTGAAATTCCGCAACTCGCGGGCCGGCGTCGGCAGCAGCACGTCGCTGCAGGACCGCAGTGGCGGGGCATTGCAAGTTCTGGGTACGCCACGACTGGTTCAGTTGTCGGTCCAGGGCGATCCGATCGCCACAACGTTGTTGGCCGATCAAGACGCAGTCGCACCTGGCTACAGTGACGGCAGCGTGATCCTGACCAGTATCAGGGATCGCAACGCTGATCTTGACGCCGCCGGTAATGCGACGGGAGCGTCCCCCGGCGACTGGGGCGGATTGGTGTTTCGGCGGGACCTCGATCGCAGCGCAGGTCGCGCGGACTTGGAAGACCAAGGGATCTTTCTGCAAACGGTCAATCACGCGCAGATTCGCTACGGCGGCAGCAGCAACGTGTTGATCGATTCGCTGCAGCAACTGGTCAATCCTGTTCAGATCTTCGAGCTGCGACCAACGGTCACCTTCAACGAAATCAGTTTCAGTGCGAATGCGGCGGTCAGTGCGTCGCCGGACAGTTTCGAAGAGACCAGTTTTCAAGCTCCCCAGTTTCAACAAGGAGGCAGCTTTACTGCCGATTACTCCCGAATCGGGCCGGAAATTCACGGCAACCAACTGCAAGACAACGGCATCAATGGGCTGTTTGTGCGCGTCACCACGACGCCCGGACAAGCTCCCAAAGCGCTGACGACTTCCGGCCGCTTCGATGATTCCGACATCGTGCATTACTTTGCCGAGAACATCATTGTTCAGGGAACGCCGGGCGGACCAATCCAAGACGGCGTTCAGCCCGATCTGATTTCGACCGCCTATCAAACGTTCAGCGGCGGGGAACTGGCGGCAGGAACTTACGATTATCGGATGACGTTTGTCGATGCGTTTGGTTTCGAGTCGCTGCCGAGTGATCCATCACCGGCAATCACCGTCGCCGCAGATTCGTCAGTTCGACTTCTTGAATCTTGTTCAAGTCCCCGACGCGACCGACTACGTTTCGAGGCGATTGTACCGACTTGATCCTGGAACCGGTGATCATCAGTTGATTGCCGCGCTGAACGCGACCGACACCGACTATTTCGACGATGGCAGTGTTTCGCAAGGGATTCTGGATGACTCGCGAGTGGGGATCCGAGCGCGTCTTGACGCCTCTTTGGTCATTGATCCGGGAACCGTGTTGAAGTTTCGCGGCACGCGGTTGGAATTTCAGCAGGGAACGCAGCTGCTGGCCGAAGGTACCGACAGTCAGCCGATTGTGTTTACCAGTTATGCCGATGACCGTTTCGGTGCCGGCGGAACGTTCGACACCAACAACGACCAGAATTCGCCATCCGGCTCGGCGGCTCCGTCGCCAGGGGATTGGTCAGGTATCTACGCAGGCTTGGACGCAACGGTCAGTCTGGATCATGTGTCGGTCGCTTACGGCGGCGGTATCAGTCTGTTGGAAGGGGGCCAAAGCCGCGGGTTCGGCGCGTTGGAATTGCAGCAGGCCGACGGCCGCGTGACCAACAGCCGATTCGAATTCAACGCCGACGCGCAAGCCGGTTCCGGCCCGGCTGATCGCCTGGGCCGTTCGACCGTGACACCGTCGACGATCTTTGTGCGCGGCTCGCAACCGACCATCATTGGCAACGTATTCGCCGATAATCAAGGCTCGATCATTGACATCGATATCGCCTCGATGGGTGCCAATCGCAAGGTCGACCTGGGACGGCAAACCGGTGATCTGGATCGATTTGCCCAGCTGGACGACAACTATGGTCCGCTGATCCGCTTGAACCGATACGCGGAAATCGACCCTGCCGCCGAGGGCACCCAGGTCAGCGGGCTGGAAATTCGCGGTGGAACTTTGGTTGGCCCCAGCGTGTGGGACGACACCGACATTGTGCATTTGTTGTTCGACAGCATTTCGGTTGGCAATCGTGACTCCGAAGCTGGACTCCGTCTGATCAGTCGCAGCGACGAAAGTTTGGTCGTCAAATTCTCCGGCGGCGGCAGTCCTTACGACGAATATTTTGGCACCGGTCTGACGGCCACCGGACAACTTGGCAACGATGCTGATCGGATCGGCGGTTCGCTGCAAATCGTCGGTTCGCCCGGTTTCCCGGTGGTGTTGACGAGCTTTCAAGATGACTCCGTCGGTGCCGGATTGACTCCCGAGGGTACTGCGTTCACGGACAACAATGGTGATGGCGCGGCGTCTCGCGCGGCCCCCAATGATTGGCGCGGCATCTTGTTGGACCAATACAGCAACGATCGTAATGTCGATTTTATTCTCGAACAAACAATTACCAACGAGGTCGCTCCGGGACTCAACGGAACGGTCACGAATGCTCAAGTGCTTGGCGCCCTGGCTGCTAGTACGCTGTCCGGCGACGATCAATTCCGACTTGGGTTCGAAGTCGAAGGCTTGCTGAGCGCCGACACCGACGTCGACACGTACAGCTTTACCGCCGAGGCGGGAACGCAGGTCTGGATCGATGTTGATCAGACTTCGCTGACACTTGATACGGTCGTTGAGATTTTGGATTCTGACGGCAACGTGTTGGCTCGCAGTGACAATAGTTTCGACGAAGTGACCGGTACGCCGCCACTGACTCTCGACCCGACGTTGGTCACCGGTTCATTGCAGTTTGGCCCACTGACCGACGCTGACCTCGGCCCTAGTGGACTGTACAACGACAATGGGTCAACCAACATTCGTGATGCGGGGATGCGGTTGTTCTTGCCGGGCAGTCCCGGGACTCGCAGTGTTTACTTTTTCCGGGTTCGCAGTGCGTCGGTCAATCCAGATGACCAGGCAGGCGGCATCACCAATGGCGGTTATCGATTCCAGGTGCGCTTGCAAGAGCAACAGGAATTCCCCGGCAGCGTGCTTCGCTACACGGATATCCGCTACGCCAACATCGGTATTCACGCCCGCGGCCAGGGCGACAGTTCGCCGTTTCTGGGTGATGCGCAAGAAGACGAAGGCATTCGACCTGACGCGATCAACGATTCGATCGTCTACGATCCGTCGGATCCGGGGACGCGAGCACAATACATCGGCAATTTGCTGGAAAGCGAAGACAAGGTGTTCAGTGTCGGCGGTGCGCTGTCGGCGGCCGACGACATTGACTTTTACCAGATCGACGTGTTCGCAGCAGCTGATGGTTCGTTGCAGACCAGCACGATCTTTGACATCGATTATGCGGACGGTTTCAGCGGCCGTCCCAACACCTCGTTGGTCGTGTTCTACGACCGCGATGGAGAAAACGGATCATTGGCCCCGGAACTGGTGCTGATCGCGGACGACAGCAACGTCCTTGACGACCAGGCGAAACCAGTATCCAGCGGCTTGATCGACTTGTTAACACGCGGATCGAACTCGACCGGCGACCCTTTGATTGGTCCAGTCTCCCTGAGCCAGGGAACTTACTATGTGGGTGTTGTCGGTGATGGAGCCATGGCAACGGCGTTGCAAAACATCAACACGCGGAAAGAACCGATCGAGTCGATTCTGAGGATCTTTGAGGATCATGTCGAAGCGATCGGCGGATCGACTGCTCTTCCGCCGCGCGAAGACGCCTTCGTCGATACACCGCTAAATCCAGGTTGGTCGGTAACCACCAATCGGGCTTTGAACATCGGCCACGGAGTCACCGATACCTTCAACTACTCCCGCAACAACTATTCCGGCCCCAGCGTTCAGGACGAAGCCGCGGGCAACAACAATACGTTCGCAACGGCGCAAGACCTGGACGCTGCCCAGCCGATTTGGAGTCTTGGGGCCGATGGCGACATTGGGAACCAAGTTGCCAACACTTCACAAACGATTCCCCATACCACCGTTCGCGGCAGCGTCCGCGGCGATTTTGTCGATCTCTATCGGTTCGTTGTCGATGTCGACAACTCGTTTGTGATTCTGGACGTCGACGGCGGATTCGATCCCGATCTGGGTTTCAACGACCCCACGAATGCCGATTTGCAACTGCTGCTGTTTGACTCCACGTTCACTGAGCTCGCTTCGAATTTCGATTCTTTGGTCACCGACGGCGCCGGCGGCAGTGTCGCCGGTTTTGACAATCCCGGTCCGTTCTTGCCAGATTTGACCAGGGATCCTTATCTGGATGGCGCCTTGCCGGCTGGGGTCTACTACGTCGCCGTTGCCCGGGAATCGACGCTCTACGATCCGATCAGCAATACGTTCCAGTCATTCGGAAACACGGCAAACGGTGACTACGAACTTCATGTTTCCGTTGCCAATCATGCCAACGGATTTGGCGATGCCAACAACGCGTCCTACTTCTTCAACCGTAGTCAGCCGACCGGCGTGTTGGAAAGCAACCCATTCGATCTGACTGGCTACAGTGCCGAGGACTTGCCCAGGTTTTACTTCAACTACTTCTACAACCCGGGTGGCACCGGCGATTCGGTCACCGTCGAAGCGTCCAGCGCATCGACCGCGGGCTTTGTTGCTCTGGGCGACGTGAATCTTGTTCCGGCAACGTTTGCGACTGCCAGTCAATGGCGTCAGGGGATCGCTTCGCTGGCCGATTTTGCTGGTCACGAAGACGTGGTGATTCGGTTTACCTACAACACCGTCGGCAGCAGCCCGCTGGCCGAAGGTTTGTATTTGGACGATTTTGTCGTTGGGTTTGCCGAGCGTGGAGAAATGATCACCGGGGCCGGGCTTGTCGATCTGGGTGTTGTCGGTGGATCGACGGTGGCCGGCGAGTATCAGCTGGAGATTCGCCCCGGGACCGATCACGCCGAATCCGTAGTGGCAGATCAGTTGACCCTGATCGACACGTTCGACACCAACGCGCGGCAGACTGCCGAGGCAGCAACCATTGTTGCCCCCCACGCCAGTCAGATTGCCGATGGCGATACGTTCGTGCTCAGTGACGGTGTGCGCACGAAGACATTCGAATTTGACTTCAGTCCAACATCGAATGTAACGCCTGGCAACATTCGCATTCCTGTGACTGCTGGGTTCAGTCAGTCACAAGTTGCCGACGCCATTCGAACGGCGATCAACTTGCCGGCCGTGCAATCAACGATCAAGCTCCAAGCTTCGGACGCTTCCGGCAGTCCTGCCGGGGTCTCGTCCGGCAATTTGGTTGCCCTGGCGGGCTTGTTGATTGGCGATTTCCTGGTGCTGGAGGATCCCGGCGATCTGCCGCCGGATGGTCAGCCTTTGGATCCGGGCGGCGGTTCGTTTCAGTTGCCCGTTGTCTACAGTCAAGGATTTGGCGACGTCAATGTCCAGCGATCGCAAAGCCAATTGATCTTGGACTCCAACAAGGTCAGTGATTCCTACGCGATTGGAATTTGGAGCCAATACGGCGAACGGGTACAGGATCCGCAGGATGATCTTATCTTTGATAACGGCCGCATTTACGTACTGACGGAGTCGACTGACCGCGACGACCCGGCCTACGCGGACAACGTCGATTTTGCGAATTTCCTGCCCCTGGGTCCTAACCTCTTTCCAGTCAACCACGCCACGCCGAAGTTGGGACCATCCACACCCGGCGCGGTGCGAAATTTGCCAACGCTGAACGACAGTGTGGTGGGCGGGATTACTCCTGGGGTTGTGATCGTCAACAATACGATCGATCAGGCTGGTTATGCCGGTATCAAAATCGACGGCCAGACCAGGCCATTTGTAATCGATAGTTCGCTAACGGATTTCTACGTTGGGGAAGACTCTCCTGACGGCGCCGAGAATTTCTTTCTGGCGACCTCGATTCCCGACGGACTGACGATGGCCATCCACGCGGCTGGCGAGCGGGTCATCTTTGAGTTTGAGGATGTCAGCGGCGGCGCCGTTGACCAAGGGGGTTCCGGAATCGTCGGGGGTGATGGTTGGCAGGCCGGCCATGTCCCGATTTACTATCGTCAGTCCAACGGCGGCTACACCGTCACGGGCTACGGAGTGGGTGATTTCGTCCGCAGCGCAACCTCCACCCGTACCGAGGTGATGTGGTCGATTTACCAGTCGATTTTGGGCAGTCCGCTGGTGACCAACGGGTTGGTGGAGTTGGTTGAACCGTCGATCGGTCCCTCACGGCATTACAGCGATTTCGATCCGTTCACATTGATTGGGGAACGGGTCGAGGTTCCAGCGGTCTACATCGAGGGTGCCTCAGGGGTTTCCTTCAGTGGGCAATTCCAAAAGATTGGCGCCGGTCATGGATTTGACGAATTCCCGGATCTGGATCAAGGCGCACCGGTGCAGGCAGCCGTTCACGAACCGCCGCAATCATTCGCGCGAGTGGTCAACAACACGGTCTATGGCAAGGACGGTTTGGCGGCAAACTATTCCGAACCAGGTACCATCGAACCGAACGACCGCCCCCAGGATGCGGTCGACACGCGACAAGGCAGCGATGCCGGTCCGCTGTATCAGTCGATTGCCGAGCTTGGTGACGGTACCAACGCTGCCGCCGATGTTGATTTTTACGAGGTCGAACTGGGCCTTGGCGATCGCCTGACTGTTGACGTGGACACTCTGCCTGGCGGCCCGGATACGCACTTGCGAATCTTTGATTCCAATGGTGTCGAGGTTGCCCTGAACGTCGCGGATCTTGCGCCGGCGTACTTGAACGGAATCCTGATTAACCCCGAAGATCCCAACGTTCCCTTACCGGACGTGGACGACCCGGCCGTGCTGCCGAGTGCCACCGATCCATTCATTGATTTCACAGCCTCCAAGGCGGGAACCTACTTCGTGGCGGTCTCCAGCCAAGGCAATGAAACCTACGATCCGCTCACCCTTAGCGGTCGCGTCCAAGGTACTGGTGGCACCGGTCTGTACGGAATTTCGATCGAGGTTTTTGCGCCACGAAATTTCACACTGAATTTCGACGCGGGAATTCAAACCAACGACTTTACCGCCTTGGTGGGAACGACGATTACGGTGACCCATCCCTACGATGTCGACGATACTCCAGAGGACGCTACCGACAACCGTAACACGACGGTGTATGAATTCGTCGATGACCCCGGCGACGGCTCCGCACTGCCGCTGGACCCTGCCAACATCCCGATTCCGCTTCAGAGCGTCGGTGACACTCGCGTGCCCGATGTCTTGACAACCATCGTAGCCACGATGTTGGATCCGGATCGGGATCCGCGAACCGGACTTCCGGGTCGAGATTATTTTGGCCAACTCGTCATCAATGCGAACACCGATTCAGATACCCTTAAGGCGGCCGCTTTGGGTGGTGCCCAGGGCAACGGCCCTGGAATCATCACCTTCAATTACAGAAACCGGGACCTGATTGGTTTTGGACATGATCGTGATCCAGGCGTCAACAGTCCGGTGGTGGCCACGACCGAAACCTTCATTTTCATCCTTGGCATCGCCGACATCACGCTCAGCGAAGAGGCCGCGGCAGCCGGATTGAATCTGGGTCCCTATCTGGGCAGCAACGCGCAAGGGGGAATTCCCGAAGCGGGCTTGGTGACTTCCAACGGGATCAGCGCGACCGTGATGAACAACGTCTTCGCCAATCTGGACCAAAGCCTGGTTCGCGATCACGTTGACTTTGTGGTCTACGGGGACGGCGGCAGTCATCCGAAACCGGCTCAGGTCGTGGTGGTCGGCAATGTATCTCAAGCTGCAACCAACGGATCGATTCCAGCTGACGACTTCAATGAAATCTTGGCGCTAGATCGGCCTCTGTTCGAAAACGCTGACGGCCACAATTTCTTGCCTGATATCGCTTCGTATATCATCGACAGCGCGATTGACTCGATCATTGACCGTAATGATCTACGCGCCCTGCGAGCGTCGATCGGCTTGCCCAACAGCAATCTGTTGGCGCCCGATCGCGACATCAATGGTGTGTTGCGAGCGGACAACACCAGTGTGGCTAATCCAGGCGGGGTGGGCGGTTTTGTCTTCGGAGATCGAGGTTCCAATGAACTGGCTGACTTTGTCGGTCCCGTCGCAATCGCGAACACGCCGCTGGATAACGACGCTTTGGGAGTCGACGCCGACCCGGCGGAGAGCTTCATTCGATTGACCGACGGCGTTCCCACCGAGTTCCGTATCCAGCTGCGGGACACCGGAGACGCCTCCGATCCGTTCGCCGGTCTGGGAATCGATGACAACACTGTCGTTGTTGCAAGCATTGATGGGCTTCGCTCACCTGGTGCTAACGTCACTCTGTTCGAAGACGAAAAATTACTTGTCGAGGGCATTGACTATTCGTTTAGCTATGACGAAACCCAGAATGTGATCACGCTCTCACCATTGGCCGGTGCCTGGCAAAGCGATCGCGCCTATCGAATCGAACTGAACAACCGATCGCGGACCGTGTTGCTCGCGCCTGTTGGAAACCAGATTGCCGACGGCAGCCAATTGGCGGTGACGGACGACTTTGGCGGGACAATCGTTTTCGAGTTCGAGTCGGGCTATTCACTGCTGCTGCCAGAGCCGATCACGCTACAGGTTCCCCAGATCGGCACCGCCGCGGGCGGTCTGCGCGATGGGGACGTCTTCCGACTCAACGACGGAACCAGACCCGCCGTGTTGTTCGAATTCAACCTGCCAGGCGACGCCAAACTGCCGAATTCGGTAGAAGTCGAATTGCCCAGCCGCGCCACACCAAGCTCCCCGGTCGAATTGCAGGCCTTTCTGGAAGAGATTGCCGGCAACATCGCGGCGGCGGTTCAGTCGGAAGTCGATGCTGACCGATTGGACTTCGATGTGCGCCAGATCGGCAGCCGAGTCGTGCTGGGCGCCAATTCGGGCGCGACAGCCAATACGACCCTTGGCGCTCTGCAACAGCTGTCACGTACTTTGGCACTTCAGGTGCCGCTCGCCGGTGTTGGACCAACCGGGATTGCCGATGGGGACACGTTCGTGATTGGCAACGGAGCAAACTCGGTGACGCTCGAGTTTGATACCAACAATGCGCTCAGCAACACCGCTAATATCGCGATTCCTGTCGCCGCGGATGCCGCGGCCGAAGAGGTTGCGATTGCGATCCAGTCGGCGGTGGCCGACTTGGGAGTTGGCTTTACTCCCTTCATCGATGATGACGGCCGCACAGTCCATCTTAACCTGCCCAGCGATGGATCGGTCGTCGTGCCGTCGGGACAGTTGGCCGTGGTTGGGCTAAGTCGTTCATTTAACGATGCTGACACCATCGAGATTACTGGTACCGATGGGACCGGGTTGGAGTCGCAGTTCGTCTTCGAGATCGATACAGCCGCCGACGGCGTACTGGGGACAAGTATCGAAATCGACATCGCTCGACTGGACACGTCCGACGAGATCGCGCTGAAGGTTGCCAATGCGATTCAATCGCAAACAATTCCTGGTTTGAATCCGACCGACGTGCAGGTGGTTCCCGGTGGTTTGGTAACGATCAATGGTCAGGATGATTTGTTGTTGGCGATTACTGGCGATTCCATGGAAGTGGCCGGTGCACCTGGCGTTGCCACCAGTTCAACGATCGAGATCCTGGGGCCAATTCTGTTGACCTTTTCGCCGCTTGGCGGGGGTGTGATCGAAGATGGCAGCGTGTTGGTGTTGACCGACGATTTGGGCGAAGACGTTGTGTTTGAATTCAACGAATTCGGTACCGGGCAAACTGTGCCAGGAGCGATCGGTGTCGTGTATGCGAATTCGGATCCTGCTACCGAACTGGCCACTCGTTTGGTTGCCGCGGTCAATGCGTCGAGCGCCGGAATCACGGCCCAAGTATCCGGCGCTGGACAAGTATCGTTCGGACAAATCGATGCGGATCGGGTCAGCAACGACGACTATCCCGATCCCAACGATCCGTTGGTTATCTATCCGGGATTGACCGCCAATTTGCGTCGCGGCCTGGTCGCCGATGGCGAAGTGTTGACGATTCGCCAGGGCACGACCGAGGTCAGCTTCGAATTCGAATCAGCCAACAATGGTGGCGGGGTTGCAGGGACCAATGTCGCTGTGATTTTCCAACCTGGCAGCAGCATCGCTGATCTTGGCGCCAGTTTGGCGGCGGCGATCAACAACAACAGCGGCGGCTTGACGATTTCAGCGACCGCCGATGCTGCCGGATTGGTGACGTTGGACGATCAACCGGGCACCATTATCGACGCTTCCCTGGCACCGACATTGAAAATCGGCGGAGTTCCTGGCGGCGCGATCCCGGTTTTGATTTCTCCCGGATTCGGTACCGTCGCGGTCAAGCAAGCCTTGATCGACGCAATTAATTCGGTCAATCAGCCAGCACAGCCGGCGGTGACGACGCTGTCCGCCGAAGACCGGGGCGGTCCGTACTTGTTCGTCTCTGGCGGAGCCATTTTCGCTGGACCAGTGGAAAGTTTCTTCTTGCCCGCAATTGCTGATGTAGCCGGTAATCCACTGGAACCCAATCGCGAAGATTTGTCGACTCAGTTCACGATCCTGATGCCAACGGTCGGACTCGATTACGGCGACGCTCCCGACCCGGTCTTGCAAGTCGACGGCCGATACCCGACACGGGACATCAACAATGGACCGCGACATGTGATTGATGATCTGTTGTTCCTGGGTAGCTCGAGCGATCCGAATGTCGATGGTCTGCCGTCGGTTGGCGCCGATGGTGATGACAATAACCTGCAGGTGTCCGCCTCCGGTGCATTGTTTGTCGTCACCATCACCAACGGCAACGCGGAGATCGAGGTCCAGGATATCGATGCGTTCAGTCGTGACGGCGATACGATCACGATCGATACCGGCGTGGCCAGGGCAACTTTGGAGTTCGATGTCGACGGGCGGTTCGACGAAGACAACTTTGCGATCCGCGGAGATCTTGGAAACTCTCCAGAGTCGATTGCTTTGGGGATTGGAATGGCGATCGCCGAAAGCCCGCTTCGAGTAGCCGGTTTCCGCGCCGACGGCGCGATCGCCACGGTGATTGGCGACGACGAAGACGGCGTCGTGTTTGCCAGCGCATCGAATCCTGCCGGAATTCTGAACGCGTCGATTGCCCTGCCAATCGAAGTCAGTGTCACCGGTGCTGGGATCGTCGAGGCCTGGATCGATTTCAATGCGGACGGTGACTGGACTGATCCGGGCGAACAAATCCTGCCCATGGCTCAAAGCGGCGTTTTGAATGATTTGCGTCAACAATTATGTCCCGCCACGTTGACCGGTGTGACCTCGAATATTTTCTCCGATTCCGACGGCTTGACCACGCGCACCTTCTGTATCGTGGTGCCCCCTTCAACACCGACACCGCTGCAACCGCTGACCACCTACGCCCGCTTCCGAGTTTCTCGAGAGGGTGGATTGGGACCGGATGGTCTGGCCCTGAGCGGCGAAGTCGAGGATTACGCGTTGACAATTCTGCCGGGATCACCCCCAACGGTCTTGCCGCCGCAGGCCGAGCGAACATTCTCGGTCGCGGAGGAGCAGTCGCTGAACGTATCGGACGTTGACGGCAGCCAGAGCCCTGGTGACTCTTCGGATGATGGTTTACTGGTCGGCGTCTTTGATGTCGATGGAAATCAATTTCAGATCTTTGCTGCTGACAGTGGTGATCGAGTCTTGATGACCCCCTCGGGAACGGTTGCCGGTAACTTGAACTTGCAACTAGACGGCACGTTCACCTTCGTGCCCGTGAATGATTTCAATGGCACGGTCCAGTTCCAAGCGCGTGTCACCGACGTGCATCCAACCGCACCGCATACCGAGCTTGTCAGTCCACAGCCGATTACGGTCACGATTCACGTCGATCCTGTCAACGATCCACCACTGGCGACGGCCAGCCAGGCCACGATAGAGCGCGAGATTTTCGAAGACGTGGTGCAAACGTTCGACGCCGCCGAGCTGATCGGTGACATGTATGTTGCCGGACCTGACAATGAGTTGGATCAACCGTTGATCATCCAGTCGGCCGGCAGCGCGCTTGGACAACTGCAGTCCAGCCTCGGTGGCACACTGTCCATTGCTGCCGATGGGATGTCGATTAGCTACACGCCGCCAGCCGATTACAACGGCGCGGTTCCCGATACCTTCACTTATGTGGTCGCCGATGTCCCCGGTGCGGGGCAATTGAGTCTTGCGGCGGCGACGCCGGGTGAAGTTTCGATTACGTTTCTGGCCGTGAATGATCCGCCGCGGACAAATTTTGATTCTTATTCGGTCGCCGAGGGAACGAGCCTATCGATTGCGATCAACGGAACGCCGGGCGACCCCGGCATCCTGGACAACGACTCGCCGGGACCGGACGACGAGGCCGATCCGCCACAAAATCAAACCATCGAATTGGTGGCCGGACAGTTTCCCAAGCCAACCGAGCAAGGCGGCACCGTCACGCTGAGCCCTGACCTGACGCGGCTGATTTACACGCCGGCACCCTTCTTCAGTGGACTGGATCGTTTCGAGTATTCGGTGGTTGAACGCGTCAATGGTGTGCTGGGTCAGACGGCGCCCCCCGAAGAGGTCTTGATCGATGTTGGCGGCGTCAATGATGCGCCCATCTTTGTTGGTGTTGAGGGCAACACGGGTCAAACAACGATTACTCGCGATGAAGCCAAAGTGGTCGCGGATTCGGTGTTGTACGACTTGGATACGTGGTTTACGGATCCCGATGGCAACGACTTGACGTACACCGTTAGCTCTACCAATCTGCTAGTCGCTCGTCCGACCGTTGTGGGCGGTGACCTGACAATCGAGTATCCGTCCTATGGATTCGGCACTGCCACGCTGACCGTGACTGCCAGCGATGGCATCGCAGCCCCGACCATTCAACTGATCGCGGTGACGGTCAACAATACGCCTGATTCACCGACGGTGATTGGCACATTGAATCCGCTGTCGATCAACGAAGACGGCGTCGTTAACGCCAACTTGGCGAACGTCTTTTTTGATCCCGATCAACAGCCGCTAACCTACAAGGTCGCCAGACTTGGCAGCCTGATCAATCCAACCGCCCAGCAGATCGCCAATCATCCCCTGGTCAATTCAATCACCTTTGCGGGCGCTCAGATGGTGATTCAGTTGAAACCTAATCAATTTGGCGCAGTGGCGATTGAAATTTCGGCCTCCGACGGTAGTTCGCAGGTGGTGGATTCCTTTACATTGACTGTCAATCCAGTAGCGGACGCTCCGATTGCCCAGCCGGACGGATACAACGTTCCGATCGGTTCGATGTTGTCGATCTTGAACGTCAGCGATGGATTGCTGCGAAACGATAGCGACGACGATTCCGACGTGATCACGATCGATCTGCCGTCGGCGACCTCACCGACTCGTGGAACACTTGCGTTGAACGAGGACGGCACCTTCGTCTATACCAACACCAGCGGGCTAGCCGGGACAAACCGACAGCTTCACCTACCACGTTAAAGATTCAACGGGGCTGATCAGCAATACGGTAACGGTCACGCTGACGTTGAACCAATCCGCATATCAAAATCCCTTGGCCTCGTTGTCCGCGGACGTGAATGCCGACGGTTTCATTACTGCGATCGATGCGCTGCGAATCATCAACTTCCTGGGCCGCCGCGGGGCTTCGCAAGTGCCGGTGTCGGAGATCGGCCCGCCGCCACCTGATTTCTTGGACGTCAATGGAGACGGCATCGTATCCGCGTTGGATGCGTTGAATGTCGTCAACCGGCTGCGGGAAATCAACAACATCGGTTCTGGCGAACAAGCGTTTGACATCGCGCCGGTCTCTGGACGGGTTGCCGCCAGCGTCACTTCCAGCTTCGTTTCCAGCTCCTCGATCGGCTTGCCGGTTAGGAACCTGGAGCCGGTGGTCGAGGAGCTTAACCTGGAGCCAAAGGACCAAGTCCTGGCTCTGGGATTCGAAATCACACCCGCCTCCGCCGAACAAGCGGTCGATTCGATAGCGCGCTGCCAGATTCGCCGGCTTCGACTGGCCAGCAGATCGGATGCCGTTTTGTCGGAGTTTATAGAGCACTGGGAAGTCCAAGATCAGTTATACTGAAGTCCCTCGATCGAACGAGTCCGCTCCCACCGTTACCCAATCATCGCTGACCTCCGAAGAAAATCGCGCAGCCGTCTTCGCCTTCCCTGGAGATCTGAAATGCGCCCCACCTCCAGTCGCTCTGCAAACTCGAACCGCCGTCAAATTCTCTCACGCCGCAAGCTGTTGCTCGAGACACTCGAAAGCCGGCAGCTGCTGGCGATCGATGGATTGGGATTAGCCGGCGACAGTCTGACTGACGAGTATTTCAACGAGCCCTACGGCGCGTATGCGAAGAATTGGGCGACGTTGGTCGGCGAGTATCGCAGTGATGATGCGCCACTCGGTGAGCTCAAAGCACCGCCTGAGGATTGGGGTGCCGGCGATGTTAGGCGATCGGGATACGAGTACAACTGGGCAGTCGCTGGTGCGGATAGTTTTTCGTTGTTGACGCAACAGCAACACACTTCGCTGAGCATCGACATCGCTGAAGGCGACGTCAGCCACGCCGTGCTAGCGATCGGTCAAAACGACTTCGCTCCTGGCACTGCTGCCTACTCCGGGATCTACGACGGGACTTGGACAGCACAGCAGATCAGCGACTATTCAGACGATGTTTTCAATAACATTAAAACGGCGATTGAAACGATCGACATCGATGATGTTCGACTCGTGGTTTCAAACATCATTGACTATGGAGTGGCGCCCGCGACCCAAGTTGCGTTCCCGATCGAGGCACAACGCGATAACGTCACGGCGGTCATTCGTGCAGTCAATGATCGCGTGGCACAATTCACGATTGATCGCGGCATACCGGTCGTTGATTCGTTCACCTTTGCTGGCGACCTGCTTCGTGCGACTTCGTTTCAGTTCGGCGGCGTGCAAATCAACAACGAACCTGGAACCGCACCGGACAATGCTTTCGTTGCCGACGGGGTTCATCCGCACACGATCAACTCGTCGATTCTTGCCAATGCCTACCTGAATGCGTTGAACGTGGCCTATGGCGAACAGGTCCCTCTGTTTACGGAAGAAGAAGTTCTGGGGATTGTCGGATTGACCTATGTTCAAGATACGGTCGGCGCTGAACTACTCGGATTATCTGTTCCTGCCGCCGCCACCGACAGGGGCAATACCGCCGGAACTTCAGTTGCATAGCAACCCGAATTCGAATTTCACGATTTTCTTGGACTTCAACGGCAACCTCACTACGGGAACCCCGTGGAATAACTCGCTCGATGAACCATTTCTTATCGACGAACCCGCCAACATCAGTCTCTCGAGCATCAGGCGTATATGGCAGCAAACGGCTGAGGACTTTGCACCGTTCGACGTCGATGTCACCACCGAAGAGCCGGGTTCCGAAGCGCTCAGAAAAGATGGTCCTGACGACACCGAGTGGGGTGTGCGAGTCATAATCACGCCCAGTGACATCTATGATCTTTGTTTCGACACGTGTGGGGGCATTGCGCATCTGAACAGCTTTGATGCCGCGATCGATGACCCGGTTTACACCTTTAGGACGGGTTCTTTCAATGCTGCCACGTATCAATAGCCATGAGGTCGGACACGCGCTGGGACTAGGCCATGATGGGAACAGTGACGAGGAGTACTATCCCGGTCACGACTCAGGAGTTGGATACAGTTGGATACCGATCATGGGCTCCGGATACGAGACCTTATCAATGTGGTCCGATGGAAGTTATTTCGATGCTTCCAATTCAGGACAAGATGACTTGGCGATCATTACCACCCAAAATGGGTTCGGTTATCGAGTCGACGATCATCAGAATGAGATGGAGTATGCGACGCCTTTGCGGATCACAAATTCGGACCAGGTTAGCTTCTCGGGGATTATCGAGCGCAGTGACGACATTGACTACTTTACGCTTTGAGCACGGTGGTGGTCCGCTGTTACTCGACATTCGCCCCTTTGAGGATCGTCCGAATCTTGATGTGTGGGCGGGACTCTATGACGAGGACGGCGACCTAATATCACAGCCATTGCAAGTTTTTGACCCGTCTTTTTCTGAATCACCCTCTCCACAGGTGCCGATGGCATCACCCGGCCTCTCGGTTTCCTTTGATCTCACCTTACCGGCAGGCACCTATTTCTTGAAAGTCGACGGTGTTGGATCGCACGCGATGTACGACGCCGATCGGGACACAGTCTGGGATCCGGGGGAAATACCGGCGCTGCCTCCGTTTGGAGAGGATCCGGAATTTGTCGATCCTCTGGACGGAAGATCCGGCAATCGGCTATTCGGACTACGGAAGTCTCGGGCAGTATTGGATCACGGGGACGGTTGTCCCGCCAACTACGAACACCATCAACATTGAAGCGACCGACGCAGTCAAAGCGGAAGGCGACAGCGACGAGACCGACTTTGTATTTACCTTGACTCGCACCGGTCCGTTGGATGCGGCGACCAACGTCGACTACATCGTGATCCCTGCATTGCCGACAGAACAAGGCGGAAACTACAAGCAGACTGTCAACGGCCAAGACTTTCGATCGATCGGTTTTCCACTTGGCCTGCCGAGCGGATTTGCCACCTTTGCGGCGGGCGAAGCGACCACTGAAATCGCAATCACGGTGGCTGGTGATACCCAATATGAGCCGGACGAGTACTTTGAAGTCTTGTTGTTTGAACCGGTGGGGGAAAGTGTTCCCTGGACATTCCAAAACAGTTCTGCCATCGGTGTCATTGAGTCAGATGAAAACCAGTTCTTCATCAGAGCGCCTAGCGTCGAGACGATTATCCAGAAGGAAGGTGACGATCTGGGGTCCAACGTTGTGGGTGCTACCTACGACTTTACGGTGATTCGTAGCGGGTACTACGGTGCGGTTGACGCCGAGATTACCGTCCCGTGGACCGTCGATTCATCCGCTTTTACCAATTCCGATATTTTTGCGGCTGCCACGCCAACGGACTTCGTAAAACAGAACGGCAACCCATTCCTGGACGTCGGCGGAAATCGGGTGTTCCCCTTCGGCGAAGTCGTATTCGCCCCCGGCGAGACGGAAAAGTTGGTGACCGTCTATGCCAAGGCGGATCGCATTTTCGAGATGGACGATGCCTTTCAGCTGGTACTCGGTCAACCTGAATACTCAGCCACTCCAAATCCCGGCCGACCACTTTCGGTACATCCCGACTTGGGGAGATCGCTCGGGATCATCGAAAACGAGGATCTCGTCGCAGCGCCAACGCTAAGCGTAGAGGCGAGGATCGGCGAAATCTACGAGAATGGCGAAGTCTTGCTCGTCCAACAAGAAGGTGACTTTGCGATTGCGACCAGGGTTACCATCACACGCGACGGTGACGTTCTGGGTAACCCAGTGGTGGTCAACGTCTCGCTCAGTCCAGACAGCGCTGATGAGGCGTTTTTGATGATCGGACCTCCCGTCGGCGATATCGATCCTCAGCGGGACGGACTGAAGTCAATCGACATTCCATTTGATGCGGATCAAGAGTTCTTCGACAACTTGTACATCGTTTCCGTCGACGATGACGAGTTTGATGGGACCCAAGTCGCCACGCTGATTGCGACCGCCGCAGATCATGTCACCGGGACGGGAACCGTTTTAGTCCACGACCGGGCTACGGCACTCGATCGGTACGTTGCCAAGCTAGACGATTCCTATGAATATTCGCTTGCAGATACGATCGTCGGAAACGGCGTCACGACCTACATCATCGATATGACGTCGCAAACCTGGCGAACAGCGGAGGAAGTCGACAATCCGGTTTGGCAACACTGGGTGCAGATCATTGTGCCCAGTAGTGTCGTATCGGAAACCGCCGTACTGGTGATCAGTGGTGGGTCCAGGAGCGAAACGCCCCCGACGCAACCCGATCAACAAGGGATTTTCTTTGCACTGCAGACGAACCAGGTCACGGTGATTTTGCCAACGGTCCCTAACCAGCCGTTGATATTCGCCGATGATCCAAACAATCCCAGGTCCGAAGACGAAATCATTGCCTATTCGCTTGACAAGTTTCTCGATGGCGGCGACGACGAATGGCCGGCGCTGCTGCCGATGGTCAAGAGCGCCGTGCGCGCCATGGATACCGCCCAGGATTTCCTGGATGACGAGATTCCACTTGATATCGCCGACTTCTTCGTCACCGGCGCATCCAAGCGAGGCTGGACGACATGGTTGACCGCGGCGGTTGATGACCGAGTCAGCGGTATCGCGCCGGCAGTGATTGATGTGCTGAACATGGAAGTCAGCATGAAAAACCATAAGGAGAACTATGAAGGGGTCACGGAAAAAATCATTGGTGGATATGCCGAAAACGTCCGAGACTACACCGAATTTGGCATTTTCGATCGGTTCAGTACACCCGAAGGCAGGGCGCTGGGCAGAATCGTCGATCCGTTCCAGTATCGTGACCGCTATGCCGACATCCCCAAGTATCTGCTCAATTCGACCGGCGATCAATTCTTCACGCCCGATTCATCGCTCTGGTACTTCGATGATTTGCCCGGAGAGAAGTACTTGTGGTACGTCCCCAATACCGACCACCGGCTGAATCAGGAAGCGTTTGAAGGTGGCGCGAATTTCTTCGCGGCAATCGATGCCGGCGCAAACCTGCCTGAAATCTCCTGGGATTTCGAAGGCACTGGCAACAATACGCTTCGCGTGAACACGGACATCGCGCCGTTGGAAGTCAGGCTGTGGCAGGCAACCCGAACAGACTCGATTGACTTCCGGCAGGAAACCAACGCGCCGCCGTACACCAGCACACTGCTAAGCGATCAAGGTGCAGGAGAATACGTCGGTACCGTCTCGATACCGACGACTGGCGGTACCGCGTTCTTCGTCGAACTGACATACCGGATCAACAATCGAATCCAAAAATTCACTACCCAGGCTTCGATTGCCGAACCGCCCAGACCGCGTTTGGTGGGCGTCAATCCTGGAGTCAGTCCGCATGCGACCGCGGATTTCTCGGTATCCGAACTGAATCTATTGGAGTACGCTCCCACCGATTTGACATTCCGTTTCAATTCGCAGCAGCAATTGGCTGCCAATTTAAGCGGTATTCAGATTTTCGCTTCCGGCGGTGATGATTTCTTTGGCAATGGCAACGACATTCAAGTGGTCCCTGATTCGATCGGAATTGAGCCCGACGGATACACGGTGGTGGCAACGTTCGCCCAGCCGTTGCCCGCAGAACGATATCGCATCTTGATCACCGGAGAAGACGATTTACCGAACGGTGTCGTCGGCTTGCGCAATTACAACGGAGACACGTTCGAGGCTAGCGACGGTGGGAGCACCGAACAGATCGATTTCGACGTCAGCGTGATCTACGATTTCGGCGACGCACCAGACTCTTACGGAACGCTGCTTGCCGGCGGGGCTCGGCACACCGTACAGCCGTGGCTGCTGCCCAGACTGGGACCCCGCGTCGACACGGAACTTGATGGTCAGCCGACCGACGCAGATGATTCAACCGGAGTCGACGACGAAGATGGGATTCCGATCGGCACTTTGATCGATGGGGCCGACAGCTACACGGTCTTCACGCAACCGGGTGCCGATCCGGACAATCTGCTGGCCGATGAAGTGCTGGGGTTTTTAAACCCGCTGGATCCCGCGGGCGCCGACATGAGTGTCCAGGTTTTTGGCGATGGATTCTTGGACGCATGGATCGATTTTGACCAGAGCGGTACGTTTGAAGCGTCTGAGAAAGTGGTTGATGGTCTTGCTGTGACGGGAGATCCGACCAGCGGCACATTCCAGAGTGTCAACATTTCGACTCCCTCGGATGCCGCTCGCCGGGATGACTTGGATGCGAGTGCGAATTGGCCAGTCCCCGAGTGCCACGCCGGCTGGCCTGGCGATCGGCGGCGAAGTTGAGGATTACCCCGTCGAGGTCATTCCCATTGAGCCCTTGCTGGCCGATGACGACACCTATGTGATCGACGAGGACCACACACTGGACACGCTGGCCGACAATGAACTTTCGATTGCCGATGGTGATTCGATCGATCCGCTGAGTTTCGTTTCGACCGACTTCAACGTGATCCAACAACCACAACATGGAACTGTCACGGTCGATCCGGCGAGCGGGCATTTTGTCTACGACCCCGATGAAGATTTCAATGGCGACGATTCGTTTACGTATCGGATCGGTAGTTTGATCACGACGCCGGTCGCCACGGTCACAATCACGGTCAATCCGATCAACGATCCGCCTGCTTTCGAGATTGACGCCCCGTTGGTAGCTGGAATTCCGACGCTGAACCTCTTGGAATCGGACGATCCATCCGTGACATTGGGTCCGCAGTTCGTCTTCAACGAGGGACCCGGGCCGATGACGGCTACCGACGAAACGGCGACTCAACAGGTCTCGTTGACGATCTTGGATTCGGTGGTGCCCGCCGGCTTGATGACCGCACCGCCTCAGTTGACACCGGATGGACAATTGACGGTCTTTCCACGTCGCCGATGCCATTGGCACGGCAACCTACATCATACGCGCTGTCGATTCGCAGCCGGGTAATCCCGCTTTCGTGCCGCTGACAACGGAACGGACAATTACGATCAACATTCAACCGGTCAACGACGTTCCCAACGCGACGGGCGCGGGTACATCCGACAGTTTGAATCCGGACGAAGCCTATGCAGTCGGTGATACCGATATCGATGGCGATCAATTGATCGATCCGGTGATCACCTACACGCTGCGCGAAGACAACAGTGGCACAACGCAGCCTTTCTTCGTTCCTTTGATGGCCACAACCACGCCGGGCTACAACAGGATTGGGTTGCTGGATGTGTTTGACGTTGGCCCGGCCAATGAATCATCATCGAGCCCAGGTGGATCCCAGACGCTGTCCTTGGTCGCCCCCAGCTCTGCCACATCGACACTACGAGGCGGCACGCTGACACCGGTTCTGGTGGGCGGCACGTTGACCGGGTTCGATTATGTTCCACCCGCGGATTTCAATTTCTCCTTTGGCGGCGTCGATTCGTTTGCTTACGAGGTCAGTGACGATGGCACCAGCTACAGCCCGAACTCGGGTCTGTTGGTTCCCGATCCTCGGTCACGAACCAACCGAGTCGAATTTGTCTTGAACGCCGTCAACGACGCCCCGGTGTTTACCACGACCACGGCGGAAGTTGTCGTCCTGGAGGATGGTGGGGCGATCGATTATGCGAACTATGCAATCGACGTGGGCGGCGGCCCAAGAGGCTCGGCTCTGGACGAAAACGACACGCAAAGTTTGGCGACTTTGTCGTTCACGATCACGCCGTTGGATCTTGACGTAGCCGACTTGGAGACGGTCTTTGAAAGTCCACCGGTCATCGATTCTGAGACCGGCGAGTTATCATTTCGAACCAAGACGAACGTCTTTGGCAGCTATCGATTTGAGGTGCAATTGCACGACGGCGGCGCCGATGATCCGATTCGCGGTGACGTCAATACATCCGCCACACAGATATTGACGATCGAAGCGCGGCCAATCAATGATCCGCCAATCCTTGATCCGTCCGCCGCCGCTTCAGTACACGCTGCGGGAAGAGGGTTCAGTAGAGATTTTGATCAATGGTGCCGGTGGGGTAGCGGGATTACTGGACGGTTTCGCGCCGGGCCGCTGACGCCCTTTGCTGACGAATCGGCGGTGATCACGCCAGGCGGCAACCAAACAGTGTCGTTGGGTACGGCGATTCCGACGACGACCGCCAACGGAGGAACGCTTCAGCTGTTGACTACCGGTGGTCCGCCGCGATTGCTTTACACCCCGCGTGAGAACTTTAGCGGCGCTGATAGCTTCGTCTACTCGGTCACCGATAACGGTCAAAGTGTCAACATCAATGGTGTGCCGTTTGATGATCCGCGAGTTACCGTGAACACGGTCACATTGAATGTGACACCGGTCAACGACGCGCCGCTATTTGGTATTGCCACGGCGGTTAACAGTAGCGAAGACGACGGTCCGGTTACCGTTGCCGGTTGGGCGACCAACGTCCAAGCAGGACCAACCACAGCGGAGGATGAAGTAAGCGGCCTAAATCGTCAAGGTTTGAGTTTTGTGTTTTCGCAAACCGGCGGCAATCAGGATCTGATTGTTCCAGGATCTTTGGCTGCCACGATTGATCCCGTCAGCGGATTGGCAGCGCTTTCCTACGAAGCGGCGGCTGATCAAAACGGTTCAGCAACCTTCGAAGTCAGCTTGGAAGATGATGGCCCGAATGACCCTGTCAACGGGGATCAAAACGTGAGTGCCGCAAGAACGTTCACGATCAACGTGCAGGCGGTCAACGATCCAGCTTCGTTCAGCTTTGTGAGTAGTGATCCGGTTACGCTTGCCGAGGATAGTGGTCCATTCAGTACGGTCTTGTTACAGAACATCAGTCCGGGACCGGATGATGAAAACGGGCAAACCGTCAGCTTTGAAATTCAACCTTTGGCACCACAGTTTGCCTCGCTGTTCAGCAATTTGCCGACGATCGATGCCGCCGGTGTGCTTCGATTCACCACGGCCCTGAATCGAAATACCGATAATGTTTTGGGGCCAGTTCCTGTTCAATTCCTGGCTCGAGACTCCGCCGGGAGCCAGACGGGACTGTTCGGATTCCAAATCAAAGTCACGGAAGTCAACGATCGCCCAGTTGCCAATGTCGATTCGATCGATACCAACGAGGATACGGTCACCACGATCAGTATTGCCTCGCTGTTGGCGAACGACGTTGATCCCGATTTGAATTCGAACGTCAATGAAACGTTAACGATTCGCCTTCCCCAACCACCACGGACCTCAAGTGGCGCTTTGTTGTCGTACAACGACCAGGCCGGCCAGATCATCTACGATCCAACTGCTGCCGCTTCGATCCAATCTTTGACACCGGGTCAGCGCCAAACGGATTCTTTTGCCTATTCGCTGATTGACGCCGCTGGTCTGATCAGCAATTCCGTCACTGTCTCGATCCATGTCGATGGCATCAACGATGCACCGATGCTGGTACTGGATACTCCGCAGCTGGAACCGATCGGATCGACGGTGATCAGGGTTCTTGATAATGATATGGATATCGATGGCACAATCGATCCGAGCAGCGTGTTGATCAGTGCGTTACCGGCGTTTGGAAACGCATTTGTGAATCAGGCAGGCGAGATTGTCTACACGCCGTTTGGCCCTTTCAGCGGTATTGATACATTCTCCTACACGGCAGCCGACAATCTTGGCCTTCGCGGCGGACCTGCGACCATCACGATTTCCGCAAATGCCAGTCCGATCGTTCGCAATGATGCGGCGGGTACGTTCTTGGCTGAAGCGATCCGAATCAACGTTGCCCAGAACGATCAAGATTCCGATGGACTCAACCTTGCCAGCGTGGTGATCGTCAAGCATCCGTCCCATGGACAAGCGATTCCGCAAAGCGATGGCACAGTACTGTACGTGCCCAACCCAGACTTCACTGGCAACGATTCATTTACCTACCGGATCTCTGACCAACTCGGTCGCGCAAGTGATATCGCGACCGTGACGACTCGAGTGGTTGCCAGTCGATTGCAAAATCCGACCGTCTCTGCCGACGTCAATGGGGACGGACACGTGACCGCGATCGACGCGTTGCTGATCATTAATCACCTGAACCGAATGGGCAACGTCAGTCAGATTCCCGTTGCCGAGTCCGATCGTGGTCCGAACTACTACGATGTCAGTGGTGATCGGGTAATCACGGCCGTTGACGCATTGCGAGTCGTCAACGCACTTCGTATTCAAAACTTGGCAACAGAAGCCGAGCAGGCATCGCCGCAGGTTGCCGTGATTGCGACACGCAGCGAGAGATCCGCATCGATCATCGACGCGGTTGTGGCCGATCTAGCCGGTCCCGACAAGATTGCCAACTTCGGAAATGCGACACCAAGTTCATACAATTCTATCGACACCATCAACAGGCCTCTCTCCTCAGAGGATGACAGTGACGCGGTCGAAGCCGCCATCGACGCGGTGATGGCTGATTTGCTGTAGGGAACCATGCTTGATCGAGACCCTTTTTCCCGGCTGCCTCAGTGCGAGAGAGTGCCTAGGGGTAGCGTGCCTAGCGTTCTGGGTCTTCGACGGACGGACAAACGGATGCCGCTATGTCGACGGTATTTGATCAATGGGACGTCCACCATCAGTTAGACTGATGCTCGATCGATCGATCGATTCCCCTCTCCACGCCTCTCCAGCCACCGATGCCCAGACGCAGAAAATCCCGCAACCGTCCTGGACGGTTTGCGAGAAGACTATTGCTCGAGACGCTGGAAGTCCGACAGTTGCTTGCTGTCGATGGATTAGGTTTGGCCGGTGACAGCCTGACGGACGACGATACCGTCGCCTTGGCCCTGGCTGAGCCGACAACCGGGCTGTTGCTGCATCAGGCCGGGGCATCGGACAGCTACACGTTGTTCTCCCCAAATACGACGACGTCGACCTACCTGATCGATCGCGATGGCAACACGATCAACCAGTGGGAATCGAATTACGTGCCCGGACTGCTGGCGTACCTGCAACAGGATGGCAGTTTGATCCGCGCCTCGTCGCCAAATGGCCAGGGCGGAAACGGAACGATCACGGCAGCCGGCAGCGGTGGATTGATCGAGCAGTTCGACTGGGAAGGCAACAAGGTTTGGGAATTCGGCTATGGAGATCAAGCCGGCGATCAAGTATTGCAACATCACGATTTCGAGATTCTTCCCAACGGCAACCTGTTGTTGATTGCCTGGGAATTGAAGTCGGAAGCGGCCGCCACCCAGGCTGGACGTGATCCCAGTCGGCCGGGAGCCGGGTATCTGTATCCGGACCACATTGTCGAAGTTCAGCCGGACTTCGAAAACGGTGGTGGTGAAATCGTTTGGCAATGGCACGTTTGGGATCATTTGGTTCAAGAGCACGATGCCACGAAAGACAACTGGTATGGTCCCACTGGCGTCGAGGATCATCCTGAACTGATCGACATCAACTATGTCTCGACCTTCGATGATGGCGGCGGCCAAGCGGAAGATTGGACGCATGCGAATGGAATCGATTACAACGCCGAGCGCGATGAAATCCTGCTGTCGGTTCGCGAGTTTAGTGAATTCTGGGTGATCGATCACAACACCACGACGGCAGAAGCCGCCGGCCCGGCCGGCGATTTGTTGTATCGCTGGGGAAACCCTCAGGCTTACGATCGAGGCGATGCTGACGACCGTGTTTTGTTCTATCAACACGATGCCAAGTGGATCGAAAATGGGCTGCCGGGCGAGGGGAACATCACGGTCTTCAACAACGGTTTTGGTCGTGCTGGAGCAGATTTTTCGGCGGTTGAAGAGATCGCCCCGCCGTTGGATACCGGTGGCGACTATCAGCTCAGCGCGGGCCAGGCCTATGGGCCGGCGTCCACGGTTTGGACCTATCAAGCACCAGTCGAAAACTTCTCGGCGATCATTTCGGGAACCGAACGACTCGGTAACGGCAACACCTTGATCACTTACGGTGTCAGCGGCAAGTTCGTGGAGGTCACGCCCGCCGGTGACGAGGTTTGGAAATACGTCAATCCGCACACCGGCGCCGGCGATCTTGGTCCGACCGACCCAATCCCCAACGCTGGAATTCCCGGTGACGGTTTGAACACGCTGTTAACCAACTTTACCTTCCGTGCCATCGACAGTGAGCTCGATTCGGTCTGGTCGGTGGATGTCTCGTCGACCACGATCCGCGAGGATACCGCGTTACCAGAGTCGGTCATTTACACGTTGTCTGGCCCGGTGCTTGAGAATCAACAATCAGCGGTGCAGATCGATGTGCAAGGGAACGGCGGCGACTTGCAGGATTGGCTGCAAGCGGTTGCCAGTGCGGTCAATCAATACAATGGTCCGGGTGGTCTGGCATTCGACCTCGGGACTCGGACGCTGACTTACGTCGGTGGCGCCGGTGGCACGCGGATGGACGACTTGTTCGTTCCAATTCAGCCGGTCGATGATGATCAGTCTGAGTACACCGAGTCTGTTGAATTCGTCCTGTCCAATCCATCCAGCGCCACGGGCGCTCTGGTAAAAGTCGATCCAGATCGTTCGCTCGGCGCGATCAATATTCTTGATGACGATCAAACGGCGCTGGATCGTTACGTGGCCAAACCGGACGCGTCTTACGAGTATTCGCTGGTCAACACGATCCCCAGCGCCGGCGTGACGACCTACATCATTGAGTTGACGTCGCAGACTTGGCGTACGGCCCAGGAGGTTGACAAGCCGATCTGGAAACATTGGCTGCAAATCATCGTGCCCGACAATGTGGTCTCGGATACAGCGCTACTGATCATCAGCGGTGGTTCGAATACTCAGTCTGAACCAACCCAACCGAATATCGATGCGCTGAATTTTGCGCTGGCAACCAACCAGGTGGCGGTCCATCTGCCCACGGTGCCGAGCGAGCCGCTGCTCTTTAGCGACGAAAGCTTTCCACGCAGTGAAGACGAGATCATCGCCTATTCCTACGACAAATTCCTCGATGGCGGCGACGAAGAATGGCCATTGTTATTACCGATGGTCAAGAGCGCGGTCCGTGCCATGGATACCGCCCAAGATTTCCTGGCTGCGAACTCCGAACAAAACGTCGCTATCGAAGACTTCTTTGTCACCGGGGCGTCGAAGCGAGGTTGGACGACCTGGTTGACCGCGGCGGCCGATCCTCGAGTCAGTGGCATCGTGCCGGCCGTGATCGACGTGCTGAACACGGAACAGAGCATCATGAACCACCGTGAAAACTACGCGGGCGTCACTCAGGGAATCATTGGGGGTTACGCCGAGTCAATTCACGATTACACCGAACTGGGCATCTTCGATCGATTTGACACAACGCGCGGACGAGAATTGGCGGCAATCGTCGATCCGTATTCGTATCTTGATCGTCTGACGATGCCCAAGTATCTGCTCAATTCGGCAGGCGATCAATTCTTTACCCCCGATTCATCCCAGTTCTACATTGATGATCTGCTCGGGCCTACTTACCTACGCTATTTCCCCAACACTGGGCATGGCCTCGACAGTAACGCGCCGGTGGCCGCGGCCACGTTTGTCGCCTTGGTGGACGCGGGCGTGCCGCTACCGGAATTTGACTGGACGGTTGAAGGCGTAGGCCAGAATGTGATTCGTGTCGATACGGTCGACGCGCCTTTCCAGGTCAATTTGTGGCAGGCAACCAATCCGAACTCACTTGATTTTCGAATCGATTACTTTGGGCCAGGTTGGTCCAGCACACGGATCTTCGATCAAGGCGGCGGCGAGTATGTCGGTAGCGTTCCGTTGCCTGCCACCGGCGGCACGGCGTTCTTTGTCGAACTCAGATACTTTGTGGCCGGACAAGTGATGACGTTCACCACTGAGGCGAGAATTGCTAAGCCATTCGTCGATTTCCTCGATTTTGGGGATGCGCCAGTATCCTATGGCACACTCCTGGACGATGACGGCGCCAGACATGTTGTTGACCTTTCCGGACTGCCAAGGCTGGGTAGCCGGATTGATGGCGAAGATGACGGCCAGCCGGTCAACCAAGATGATGCTCTATTCGATGACGAAGACGGACTTCAAATCGGTACCTTGATCGATGGTACCAAAAGCTACACCGTTTTCACTCAGCCCGGGGTCGATCCAAACCAGGTGCTGCCCGATCAGGTGCTCGGGTTTCTGAATCCCGACGACCCGACCGGTGCCGATGTAAGCGTATGGGTGACTGGAACAGGCAGGTTGGACGGTTGGATTGATTTTGACCAGAGCGGAGTCTTCGACGCTGACGAGCAAGTACTGGACAGCGTCGCAGTAAGCGGTGATCCGATCAACGGCACTTTTGTGACTTTGAATATCCAGACCCCGACCGATGCGATTGGCGGAATGACTTGGATGCGGTTGCGGATCAGCGATTCGGGGGGGCTTTCGCCGTACGGAATCGCGATCGGTGGCGAGGTCGAAGACTATCCCGTAGAGGTTTTGCGTTTTACGCAAGTGCCGCCCGACGCGAATGAGCCGCCCGTCTTTGACATCAATCTGCCTCTGGACACCGGTAGCGGTCTGCCGACGCTCGACATTTTGGAACGGGACGATTCGGTCGGCACGATGATCGACGATTTCGTCATCAACATCGCCCCGGGCCAGCCGACCTCGCTCGACGAGCTGCATACCCAGACTGTGACATTTACGGTCACCGAAATCGACGTGCCCCCAGGTTTGATGACGGCGCTGCCGCAGTTGACAGCGGACGGTCAACTGACGGTTTTTCCGGCCCCCGATGCGGTCGGTTCGGCCAGCTACGCAGTGACACTGATCGATGATCATCCGACCAATCCACAGTCGACGACCAAGAACTTTGTAGTCCGCTTGCAACCGGTCAACGATCCACCGGCATTGAATCTCCTGGTCGTCCCGTCATCGGATTCCAATCCGGCGAACAGCGAAGATGCCTACGCGGTGGCCAGTGACGGCACGATCACCTACACGCTGCGGGAGGACAACACACAGTCCGCTGGGGTGACCGAACCCTTCTTCATTCCGCTGGTCGCGGGAACCACCGACCCTTACAACCGGATCGGTTTGCTGGATGTCTTTACGGTCGGTCCAGCCAACGAGTCGGATGGTACACCTGGGGGGGCGCAATCGCTGTCGCTGATCAGCTCCACCTTTGCCGGCGGGCAACGGATTGCGGAATTCACCGTAGAGCAACTGACCGACAATAACGTCATCGATGCGAATCCCCAGATTTCCGATTCCAACATTGTTTGGTGGAGCGGAGCGAATGGCGCGTCGAGTGGCCGCGAGATCATGTTTTTCGACGGCACCGACACGATCCGAGTCACCGACAACGATTTCATCGACATGGATCCACAGGTCTCGGGTGAAAACGTGACTTGGTGGGGTCAGACAGGCGCTTCTGCCAACGACCGCGAGATCTTTTTCTGGGACGGCACAACGATCACGCAACTTACGGACGATTCGATTCGTGACGAGCTTCCGCAAATTTCCGGGTCGACGGTGGTCTGGGAAAGCGGCGCTGGTTTGGACAAGGAGATCTACAAGTGGGATGGCACGTCGCCACAAAATGTCAGCAGCAGTGTGGCCGCTGCCGATTCCTCGCCGCAGATTGATGGAAACAATATCGTATACAAGAGCGGCAGCTCTCCGAATATCGCGATCTGGCGAAACGATGGCGTCACAAACGCGCCTGTGTCGAGCGTCGGATTGAACAAGAGCAATCCACAACTGGATGGCGATCGTGTCGTTTGGGAGCAGTTTGAAGTAGGAAGTGACACGGAGATTTACTATTTCAATGGCAGCCAAGCTCTGCCCCTGACGGACAATGACTTCAATGATTTTCAGCCACAGATATCGGGAGATAAAATTGTCTGGCGCGGCGGCACGTTTCCAAACATCGAGATCTACGTGTACGACGGGTTCACGATTCAGCAGATCACTGACAACAGCTTCACCGACCTCAATCCGCAAATCGATGGGAACATCGTCGTATGGCAGGGGAATGACGGACACGATAATGAAATCTTTGCCTGGGATGGAATCGGCATCACTCAGTTGACGGATAACGAATTCAACGACGAACTTCCTCGCATCTCCGGCAACGAAGTAGTCTGGCAAGGCTGGGCCAAGTCGAGTGGCGACGGCATCGAAATCTTTCACGCTACACTGACGCTTGCTCCCACGACAACTCAGCGAGGAGGCACGCTGACACCCGTCGCCGGTGGTTGGAACTATGTTCCACCGTTGGATTTCAATTTCGAATTAGGTGGAGTCGACTCGTTTACCTATGAAGTTCGTGACGACGGTAACACTTACGTCCTGAGTGACAACGCCTTGATTCCCGCGTCAAAATCGCGAACCAACCGGGTCGAGATTGTTTTGAACCCCGTTAACGATCCGCCTTCGTTCACCCTGTCGAGTGATCGGGTGGTGGTGCAAGAGGACAGTGGGCAAATCAGCTTGCCAAACTTTGCCAGTGACCTGGCCGGTGGTCCAATTCTGTCGGCCTTTGATGAAAACGATTCGCAAAGTTTGCAGGCGTTGATGTTCACGCTGGTGCCGCTGGATTTTGATACCGCCGATCTCGGAGACGTTTTCTCGAGTCCGCCGGCGATTGACTCACAGAGCGGTCTGCTGTCGTTCCAGACTGTCAAGGACGTCTTTGGCAGCTTTCAGTTCGAGGTTCGTTTGATCGATGGCGAGGCGAATGATCCAAGCCGCGGCGACATCAACCAATCAGCGTCTCAAACCTTGACCATCGATATCTATCCCGTCAACGATCCGCCAGTGCTCGATCCCAGCGCCCCGACCCTGGAATATGCGTTGCCCGAGGACGGCTCAGTTGAAATTCTGCTCCGCAGTGACGGCGGTGTGCCAGGACTGCTGGATGTTTTCGTCGCCGGACCGTCGACCCCGCAGGGTGACGAAACGGCCAACATCACCCCGGGCGGCAACCAGAGCGTCACGCTCGGCGCGCCGATTCCGACCACGACGTCGCAAGGGGGTACGTTGCAATTGCTCACTGGCGACGGCCCTCCCCGTCTGCTGTACACGCCGCGCGCCGACTTCAGCGGCATCGACACTTTCGTCTATTCGGTAGTCGATGACGGGGTAACGGTGGGGCTCGACGGAGTCCCGGTTAATAATCCCCGCATTGCCAGTACCAGAGTCCAGCTAAACGTGGCTCCGATCAACGACCCGCCGGTCTTTGGCGTGACGACGAGCGTGTTGCAAAGCCAGGAAGATGCCGGATTGGTCAGCGTTCGTGATTGGGCCACCAACGTGCAGCCGGGGCCACCCACGGCTGCTGACGAGCTCAGTGGACCGACCTCGCAAATTCCCCGTTTCCAGTTCACTCAGATCGACGGCGATCCAGCGCTGATTGTTCCAGCATCGATCTCGGCGGCGATTGATCCGGTGACCCATCTGGCGACTCTTTACTACCGATCGGCATCCGACGCCAATGGCACTGCCACGTTCGAAGTCGTGCTGCTGGACGATGGACCGAATGATCCGGGCAACGGAGATCAGAACGCCAGTGCCCCACGCACGCTGACGATCGAAATCACACCGATCAATGATTTGCCGACATTTAATTTTGTTAGCGATGATCCGATTTCAGTGGCCGAGGATAGCGGTCCTTTCATCGGGACCCTGGTCGAAAACATCAGTCCTGGAGCCGACAACGAAGGTGCCCAGACCGTGCTGTTTGAGGTCCAGCCATTGGAATCGCAGTTTGCCAGTTTATTTAGCAAGCTGCCGACGATCGATGCGGAGGGGATTCTGCGGTTCACGACCGCGCCGAACAAGAACACGGACAATGCTGATGGGCCAGTGTATGTGCAATTCCTGGCACGTGACTCGTTGGGTGCCGAGTCGGGGAAGTTTACCTTTCCGATCGAGATCGGCGAAGTCAATGACCCACCGATCGCCAAGGGAGATTCGTTTGCGACCGACGAAGATACTGCGATCACGATTCCCGTCGGCGAACTGTTGGCAAACGATGTTGACCCCGACTTGTTAACCAATGCCAACGAGCTTCTTCGGATCCAGCTGGCATCCGAGTCGCGGACCTCCAGCGGCGCGTTACTGTTGTATGACCTGCTGAGTGGACAGATCAGTTACGACCCAACAACGGCCCCTTCGATTCAAGGCTTGCCGCCCGACCAGTTTCGAACCGACTCGTTTACCTATTCATTAATCGACGCGGCCGGCCTGGTCAGCAACAGCGTCATCGTTTCCTTGAAGATTGCTGGTCGCAACGACGCACCGACGACTGTATTTGATTCGCCTCAGTTGGAACTCCAAGGATCGACCACAATCAGAGTGTTGGATAACGACAGCGATGTTGACGGAGAAATAGTACCCAGTACGGTCCAGATCAATGCAGTGCCGGCGTTGGGCAGCGCAAGCGTGACCTCAGCCGGCGTCATTATCTACACCCCGTACGGTGAATTCACCAGCGAGGACTCGTTCTCCTATACGGTGGCCGACAATCTTGGACTGCGAAGTGCGCCGGCAACGGTCACGATCTCGGCCAACCCTAGCCCACTTGCTCGCAATGACACTGACGGGACTTTCATCGATGAACCGGTCCTAATCGATGTTGCTGACAATGACTTTGATGCCAATGGTTTGGACCTGACCAGCGTTGTGGTCGGCAGTAGGCCTCGGCACGGCCAGGCGATCGCGCAGCTCGATGGCACAGTGCTGTACGTTCCAGCCGCCGGATTCATCGGCGGCGATTCGTTTACCTATCAAATATCCGACACTCTGGGCCGAGCCAGCAATATCGCGACGGTAACGGTGCGAGTGGTCGCCAGCCGTTTACACAATCCGGTGCTGTCGGCCGACGTCAATGCAGATGGTCACGTCACGGCGATCGATGCGCTGCTGATCATCAACCATCTTCACAACCATGGAAACGTGAGCGAGATCCCGGTAGTCGACTCCGATCGCGGTCCCAACTATTACGACGTCAGCGGGGATCAATCGATTACCGCGGTCGATGCATTGCGGGTGGTCAACGCAATTCGCCAGCTAAATATCCGCGGCGCCGAGGCTGAACCAATCAGACCCCAGGCGGTTGCCTTGAAGACGCCTGCAACCAGCCCGGCAGCGATCATCGAGCCGGTGTTCCTTGACTTGACCGCGCCAGCGAAGATCGTCAGTAGCTCGCTGCCGGATGGAGTTTCACAGCAGCAGCAGGACAATCTGGCCGAGCAGCGCGAGCCCGACGACGATCAGGACCCCGTCACCGCAGCGATTGATGCGGCCATCACCGAGCTGTGGTGAATCGAAACGGAAACTGATCTGAGCGGAATGGTGCGAGCCCGGATTATTCACGTAGGCCGGACCGAAGTCGCTGGTGGCTGCCGGAACAGCGCAAACCTTTCGATATCGTTGGCGCAGCGTGCATAGCTTGATATCAAGTTGCACTGCGACTGAAGTTCCGGCACCACAAGGGTTTGCTCGGTCCGGCCTACATCTGATCGGAGCGGAATGGCGTTAGTCACCGATTCAGAAAAAATCGGATCGGTCGAGAATCAGAATGCCCTAGAGGTAGTGGCGGGAGTTTCCCGGCCTGCCGGCAACGCTGCGCGCAAAGGCTTGCTGGTTGCGGGAAAGATCGGTTTGCGAAAAGGCGCCGATTTGGTGGTCTGTACCGATTGCGCCTGCCGATCATTAGCGAAGAGGGAAATTCGCAATGAGTCTTTTTGGCACGATTCAACAATCCGCTGGCGCACTTCAGGCGGCCCAAATTGGGTTGCAGGTGGTGGGCAATAACATTGCCAACGCCAATACGCCCGGCTACATCCGCCAGCAGCTTGAACAAGCGTCTTCGATCGCCACGCTCGACGGAAACTTGATCAAGGGGCACGGGGTTCGACCGACGGGAATCGTGCAGGTCGTCGACCAGCAGCTGGTCGAACGGATGATCAACGCCAGCACCGCGGTGGCCGGCGCCGAAGCAAGCCAGAAAGCTTATTCGCAGTTGGAAGAAATGACCAACGATTTAAACGATGCGGGGTTGAGTCAGCAGTTGACGCTGTTCAACAATGCGTTGCACGAATTGTCGACACAGCCCAGCGATCTTTCCTTGCGAGATTACGTCATTCTGCAGGGAGAGACACTGGCGATCAATCTGCAACGCAGTCGCAACGAGGCTGTCGATCGTCGTGAATTGTGGAACGGCGAATTGGACCAGATGTCGACCGATATCAATCGATTGATCGAACGGATCGCCAAGCTGAACCTGGAAATCGCGACGATCGAAGGTGGCGGATTGATCCGCAGTGACGCAACCGGTTTGCGAGATCAAAGGTATCGTGACCTCGAAGAACTTGCCGGCTATGTGAATCTGAACTTCCAAGAGCAAGACAGCGGCGCGGTTTCTGTTTTTGTCGGCGGCGACTATCTGGTCACCGACGGCAACTTTCGCGAGGTTTATACAGCTTACAACGCCGAGACCGGCGGCAATGAGATTCGGATCGTCGAAACCGACTCGCCGCTGCAAGCAACCACGGGCAAGCTGGCGGCGACGATACTGGCCCGCGATCAAATCTTCAACGCGTTCATCGGCGACGTTGACGAACTGGCGTCGGCGCTGATTCGCAGCGTCAACGAAGTTCATTCACAGGGACAGGGAAGATCCGGTTACTCCGATTTGATATCGACGGTCAAATCCAACACCGGTGTACCACTGCAGGATGCCGGTTTGGCTTGGCAACCGAAAAACGGTTCGTTTGACATGAGTGTCGTTGACGAAGATGGTCAAATCATCAGCAATCATCGAATAGCGGTACGGATGCTTGGTCAAGTTACCGACTCCACAGTAAGTTCGATCGTCAATGAGATCGATGCGATCGACGGAATTTCCGCCACGGTCACCAGTGATGGCCGGATCGAAATTCTGTCCAACTCGCCAACTTCATCCTTTACTTTTGGCGAGGATACAAGTGGATTCCTGGCAGCCGCCGGGATCAACACATTCTTTTCTGGCCGCAACGCGGTCGACATCGACGTCAACCAAAAACTGAAAGAAAATGCCGATCTGTTGGCGATCAGCGCTGGTGGAATCGCCGAAGATACCGACATTTTGACACGAATGATCGATCTGGTCGATGCACCGTTGGACTATCTGGATGGACGCAGCTTGCGTGAAAGTTACGAAGACAACATCGCCGGGCTCGGTCAACAAATCAGTTTGCAAAACAGCGCGGCGGAAGGTTTACGCAATTTTTATGAGACGCTGAAGGCTCAACACCTGGCGATTTCCGGCGTCAACATCGACGAAGAATCTATCTTGATGATCACCTATCAGCGCGCCTTTCAAGCATCGTCGCGGGTCATCCAAACCGCCAGCGAAATGCTGGAATTGTTGGTCAATCTGTAGCTCAAAGCCGGCTGCGTCTATTCGCTCTCTGGCTGCTGCAGGGTCCAATTGAGCCAATCCGCCAGTGACAGCCTCAAATTGTCACGCTCTTTAGCGATCGCTTGGTTTATTTTTACAGGCAACCGATCGTTCAGTTTGCTGAGATAAGTTTCAACAATCACTTCCTGGACCACTTCGCCCCAGCCTTCCGCAGCATCGCCGCCAATCCGGCTGACGCGATCGACTTCAAACGCATCCAAGCCGATACGCGCATCTTCGATGAGGGGATCGAAAACCAGTGCCGGTGGAATCTCGCTGTAGTCGACGTCAAATCCAATCAATGCCGATGACTTCATCCGCAACCGCATTTTGCCTTCGATTGTTAAGCTGAACAACTTGACTCCCATGTTCCAACGCTGGACACGCGCTTGAAACTTCATCGGCGCGACAATCGTTGAATCGATCTGCCACCTCCGCAGTCCGGTTTCTTCATTGCTCTTGAACTGAACCTGATGGATTGTCGCCGTCGGTTTGTTCGCTGCCTTGGGGTCGGGTAGTTCGATTTCATATTGCACCCAGCGGCCATGCTCCAGTCGACGAACGCGTGAATTCGTCTTCAGCTTTCCATCGTCGAAACGTAATTTGACACCGGCCCAGAACCTTCGCGTTTCCCCCCAATCTTTGTCGCCGTCGATCTTGCGGGGCATTTTCTCGAGCGCTAGCGAGGCCAGCCATTGGACTGACTCCATCGCCGCCTCAGCACTCAATTCCGATGGCTGATAAGGGACTAGCTGGCCGACCGCGACGTCGATTGGCTCAACTGCCGAAAGCTGTGCTCCAGGACATGCCGCTAGCGTCAAAACCAGCGAAGCTAGCGGTAGACGACCGCGAAATAAACCCCGTCGCGACCAGTTGCCATCGCGGCGCCCGCGTACTGCATGCCCGGATCGCTGGTGTAGCACGCCGAAACGGCGGACGGTGAATACGAACTGGACCATCCAACACCCTCATACCTGCCTGGTGAAAATGACCCTGGTGGATGACTCTTGATCCCCATTGAGGCCATTTGTTGCGCCCGTTGCTGGGCAACCTCCTGTAGCTGTGCATCGTATCGCAAGCTGCGGATCCCCTGTCTAGCCCGCTGCGCGTTCAGTGCCGCCAGCACGTTCGCAATTCGGCCGCCTGCTCGGAGCTGCGGGATCGAAGCCGAATCGATCGACGACTGATACGAAACGCCCTGAACCGGTGACGAGACCACATCGGCTGTGATCGCGGTTGGCCGAGAGTGCACTTTCCCGCATTTTGGGCAGACATAGCTGGCCGAACTCGAGAGAGATGGTTGGCTGGCAATGTTTTGCTGCGCCGCAGCGGTCGAGAACAAGGTCAGAAATATCGTTGCCATGCTGGCACAGGAGAAGACGAACGAACGCATAATGCGCCTCTATCAACGAGGGGAAAAGAAAGGAACAACATTGTCGTGCGGACACTCAGGGAGTCGCCGATGGATGAAACCGCATGACATCGGCTGTAAGGATCTAAGAGTTGCCGATTGCGTAAAGAGGGTGAACCGGGATATTTGCAGCGTTAGCCCGCCTTGGCAAACATTGGCACAAAAGATACCGCTACGGCAGCAACGACTTACGAGATTGGGACGGTGAGGAACCGGCGGCCAAAAAAAGAATCCCAATTTGAAAAAATAGGTAAGCTGCGGGTCTTGGGTATTGGCAGAAAGTAGGCAGGCCGTTGTTGAGTCCGTTCGTCGCGGCCGCTCGCCAAAATCGTGCTGGCTTGACTTTCTCGCTGTTCACACGATCGCTGTCCATCGATCAACAGCAACGTTCACGGTTGCTGCGGGCTGTATTTTGGAACTGGGCAGCGTCTCAGGTTCATCGCCGCGACAGTCCAGGATAAAAGCGAATCCCGCCGGGGTCTTCAGGGCCTGGCTCCGACTGAATTCGGACCGTGGGCGACTGGTAACGATTCGAAAGCTTGCAGCAGGTTCAATCCCTGAGCTTGACTTTTTTCCGGATGAAACTGGGTGGCGTATAAGTTTTCCCGGTGAACCATGGCGCAGAACTTACCGCCGTAGTCACTTTCCAGCGCGATCACGCTTTGATCGCTCGGCACGACATAGTAGGAGTGAACGAAATAGAAGTGAGTACCATCAGGCGTGCTGTTCAAGATTGGCGGATTCGCGCGCTTGGTCACGGTGTTCCAACCCATGTGAGGCACTTTGTAACGGCTTGGCAGGTCGAATCGTACGACCTCGCCGGCAAGTACCCCCAGGCCTTCATGTTGACCATGTTCGTAGCCGCGCTGGAACAGCAGTTGCAGTCCGAGACAGATACCCAGGAATGGACGGCCCGAGTCGATGAAGTCTCGGATCGGTTGATCCAGGTCGCGTCGCCGAAGCTCACTCATCGCATCGCCAAACGCCCCAACACCGGGCAGAATCAGCTTTTCGGCGGCGGCAATCTCGTCCGGATCGGAACTGATTTTAGCTTCGCCGCCGACTCTTTCAATCGCTTTTTGCACGCTTCGCAGATTGCCCATTTGGTAGTCGACGATCGTGATCATAATGGGGTCCGCCTGTCCGGAGGTCGGCAATCGTTTTCGGTGATACCTGAAATCATAGTTCGACGACACAAACCGGCGATGATCGGTTCAGCTCGTTGGGCGCAAAAAGGGGTCAGGAACCAATAGCCGGAACGGCCCGCCGGGTGCTTCGCACTATTGGTTCCTGACCCCTTTTCCGACTGACCCCTTTTCCGACCAGTTGCTACATCATTATCAAAGATACTTTAACATCAGACTAACAAGGCTGCCCCCGCATCCCAACCCGTCACCAGAATGCCTGACACCGACGAACATCCGCTTGCCCCGCTCCTCCGGTTGATGGAAACGCTGCGCCGGCGGGCAGCTGATCGACCCACCGGGTCCTATACCACGAGGCTGATTGAAGGGGGCCCGGAGCTGATTGGCGCGAAGATCCGCGAAGAGGCGGACGAATTGATCGAAGCCGCTGACGAGACCGGTGATCCAGCGCGAGAACATTTCGTTTACGAAGCGGGCGACCTGCTCTATCACACGCTAGTACTGCTAGCATGGCGTGGTGTCGGCATTGACGAAGTGGCTGAGGAACTGGCACGTCGCGAGGGGACTTCAGGTCTGGTTGAAAAAGCCAGTCGATTGAAACCGCCTGCCGAGAACCCATCAGCAAACGAGTGACTAAATTGGATGAACCACAGAACCTCCGCATCGGCCTACCCAGCAAAGGTCGACTCAGCGAGGTCGCAACTGAACTGCTGTCGCAAGCCGGTTTGAAATTTCGCCGTCAGAGCCGCGGCCTGTTCGCCAAAGTCAGCGAGCTGCCGATCGACCTGGTTTTCTTGCGCACCGACGACATTCCCACGTTATGCGCCGAAGGGGCAATCGACATGGGCATCACCGGCAGCGACCTGGTGGAGGAAGCGACGGCGGAGACTGAAGTGCGGATGCGACTTGGCGTTGGCCGCTGTCGGCTGGCGATCTGTATACCGGATCACGCTGATTTCGCGAGCGCTGCCGATTTGGACAAAAAACGGGTTGCCACCAGCTTCCCAAACGTGACCCAGCGGTATCTCGCTCAGCACCAGGCCAGCGCGCACCTGGTATCGTTGTCCGGTTCGGTTGAAGTGATGATTCAGCTGGGTGTGGCCGATGCGATTGTCGATTTGGTCGAGACCGGCAGTACGTTGGCGGCGAATCGGTTGCGAATTTTGGAGGAGATCGGATCCTACGAAGCTGTTTTGATTCAAAACGATCGATGCCGCGACCCACAACTGGCCGATCGTGTTGTTCGCCGTTTGGAAGGGGTCGTGATCGCACGAGACTATTCGTTGTTGGAATACAACGTTCCGCGCGGGAAATTGAGCGAAGCCGAAGCGATCACCCCGGGGTTCAATTCACCGACGGTCAACTCGCTCGAGGACAAAGCCTGGTGCAGCGTCCGCGTAATGGTCAAGCGAGGCGACGTGATTTCAGCGATGGAAAGTCTGGAAGCGCTGGGCGCATCAGCGATCATCGAAACACCCATCTCCAATTGCCGGCTTTAAGCGAAATCATCAAAGTGTCAAACGAACTTCCGATCGAAATCGATGTCGTCTCCGTTGCGTCGATGCTACGAAATGGTGACAACTGTTTGTTGTTGGACGTCCGTGAACTGGACGAACATCAGATAGCCAAGATCGCAGGCAGCCTGTTGATCCCAATGAGCCAACTTGGAGACCGCATCTTGGAGTTAGAACCGCATCGCCAGGGCCGGATCATTGTCCATTGCCATCACGGCGGACGCAGCATGCACGTTTGTCAAGCACTGCGAAGTCGCGGATTCGAACAGGTGCAGAGCATGGCTGGCGGCATCGATCAGTGGAGTCAGCAGATCGATCCCACCGTGCCGCGTTACTAACACCGTGCCGCGTTACTAACAGCCTGCCGCAGGCTGAGTTACGAACGGCCATGTTTGGGGCATTGGTAGCAATTATTGGCATTGCCGAAGAACTAATCGATTCGTAGTATCGGCCAACTGATTGATTTGTCCGGCACGGATGTCGCTGATGCAACCCGAACGAACCCCGCCGCGCTGGGGAAATGCGCAACGGAATAGAGTTGTGGTTCACTCCGCGAACCGGCGCATCGATCGCGGAGCGATCCACCGCAATCGGACCACGGCTCTTTGGCCGATTCGGATTCGCCGCGGCGTCACAGTGCTGGAATTGCTGCTGTCGATTGCCATCCTTACCGTCTTGGCCGGTCTACTGCTGCCCGCGATCAGCGTCGCTCGCGAATCGGCGCGCCGAATTCAATGCACCGGCCACTTGCGCGAAGTCGGTTTCGCGTTGCATAGCCACCACAATGCCGCCCGCAGCCTCCCGTCAGGTTGGACGTTTGATCCCTTAAACCAATCGGCCTACGGTTGGGCGGTACCGACACTGCCATTTCTCGGACAACTGTCGCTAGCGGAGCGAATCGACTGCAACAAAGCGGTCAATGACACGCTGCACAATCAGGTTCGCCAGGTTTCGCTGCCGATGTTGTTGTGTCCCTCCGACATTGCCGAATCGAAATTCATGCTGTTTGCAGAAGCAGATGACGATCGAGACGATCGATCATTCCCGGCGTCGGTATCCCCGCCTTTGCCGCCTGGCGACAGTGTCACGATCCCGGTGGCACTGATTGAACTGCCGACGCGGTGGTGCGGATGGTCGGTGCGACACTCGAGGGGATCAACAATCCGTTGGCGGATGAATGCGATTTTTCCAGCCGCCATGGCGGCGGGGCCAACTTTTTGTGGGGCGATGGTCGCGTTCGTTTTATCAGTGAGAACGTCGATATGGAACTCTATCACCAATTAGCGCGATTGCGCAACTGATCCCATGTCAACGATACAAATCACGAGATGTGAAGCCGAGGTCATGGACGTCGTTTGGCAAAAACAACGTGTGACGGTCAGTGATGTCGTGGCCGCGATCGAGCGCGATTTGGCGTATACGACGGTGCTGACCACGATGCGAATCTTGGAAGATAAAGGGATCGTTCGCCGCGGCGAAAAGATTGGCCGGGCTTACACCTACCATCCCGCGGTCAGCCGCGATGAAGTACGGCAAAACGTGATTCGTGAACTGGCCCAGCAGTACTTTGGCGGCTCTCTGCGCTCGCTGGTGCTCAGTATGCTCGATAGCGACACGATCACCCCGGCAGACATTGATGCGGTCAAAAAAGCTGCGGAGGAAGCGGAGCAACGGAAATGAACCCGTCCCAGTCCTTTGAACTGCTGGTCAATCTACCACTGCAAATCACGGTCGTGATCTTGGCTTGTTTGTTGGCCGATCGCTCGATCGGCTGTGCCAAGGCCAGTTGCCAGTTGTGGACCGTTTGCTTCGCTGCTGTGTTGGGACTACCTGCCGCGAAACATCTGCTGGCTGACGTCCGCCGATCATCATGGACCGTTTTGTTGGCAACTGCATCGGCCGACAATTGTGCTGCCGCGATCCACAATGCAGGCCGATCCTGAATTGCTGCGGCACGTGCTGCTGCACGAGCTGGAACACTTGCGTACCAACCATCCCGTTCAGCACTTCCTGCAAGGGATTTGTGGTGCGATTCTGTGGCGGCCACCGACAGCGGCGAGATTGCCAGTTACTTGCGAACGTTGGCCAAGGTCGCCGAGCAAAACGTCCACGCGCCAGCTTGTACTCTGGCGTTCGGTCGCCGCAGAAGCAAGATCGTGCGCCGCAGCGAACGTTTGCTGTGGATCGCCAAGAATCGCGCCATCAAACCGGCAGTCAATGTGCAAGAGACAACGCACAGCTTCCGGTCGAAAAAGCAAAGCCGGTTGGCGATCGTCTGGTTGATCTTGGCCGCCCTGCTGAGCTCACAGGTTTGGCTGCCCCTCAACGTAATGGCCTCGCCTCGGAGTTGGGTTTCACCTTGTCCGCGGTGGACGGCCGAAGCGTTACACGACTTTAATATCATGCTACGCGACTATGAGCCATTCGATGACCGCTGCGAATTGCACGATTTGCTCAGCTCCGAACCGCACTGGCCGCGCGGCGAAAGTGCTCGATAGGCTCGTTTGGCCGAGACTGCTTTTGGCCGCAACCGCGATCAATTCGCTCAAAATACTAAAAAATTAGTAACTGATCTTGCCGTTCCCGTTCTCAGCCACGTAGCCTCCGCTGATCTTCGAAACGCCGTCCAACTTCCAGGAGTGCAAGGATGCACCAGCTCGCACAGCCCGCCAGCGCCGCCGGATGCGTCTCCACCGGGTTGGATCGGCCAAGCATTTCGCTAGTTTTGCCTGCCTGGAACGAAGCCGATGCGATCCTCCCGGCGCTCGACGAGGCAATCACCGCGCTGAGTCAGCTAACGGACGACTATGAAGTCATCGTCGTTGATGATGGCAGTAGTGATGGCACTGCGGACTTGGTAAAGCAAGTCGCTCAGTACAACGCCGCCATCCGATTGGTCCAACATGATCGGAATCTCGGTTACGGAGCGGCGCTGCGAAACGGATTCTCGGTCGCCAAGTGCGATCTAGTCGCCTTCACGGACGCCGACTGCCAGTTTGACTTGAATGAACTTGATCGGTTTGTGCTGTTGTCAAGAAAGTATGACATCGTTTGCGGTTATCGTATCGACCGCCAGGACACACCGCTACGCTGCTTGTATTCGCGAGTCTACAACCAACTGGTTCGGATCATGCTGGCAACCGGCGTGCGGGATGTCGATTGCGCGTTGAAAATGTTTCACCGTGAAGTCGTCCAACAGTTGACGATTTCTACCGACGGCTTTCTGGTTAACTTGGAATTGCTTAACGAAGCACGGCGGCGCAATCACTCCGTTGTTGAAGTCGGCGTCTCGCATCGGCCGCGGACTGCTGGGACCAGTACTGTTTCGATACATCATATTCCCAAAGTGCTTGGCAGTTTGGTTCGGTACTGGTGGAACAAAACGCAGTTTACCGCAATCGGAAGTGTTGTCAGCGTTGACGCGAAGGCAAACAGGTTTGATTGGCGGCACGTCGCCCTGATTTTGATGGCAATCGTGTTCCTGTTCAGCAATCTCGGATACCCGCTGATCGACCGTGACGAAACACGTTACGCCGAAATTCCCCGAGAGATGCTGGTGACCGGCAACTGGGTGTTGCCTCAGTTGAACTTCGAGACCTATTACGACAAGCCGCCACTTGCGTATTGGCTGTGCGCAATCAGCTACAGCTTGTTCGGTGTCAGCGAATGGTCCGCGCGGCTGGTGCCAGCACTAGCCGCATTGGGCACTTTGTTGGCAATCCTGTGGTTCGGCGGTCGGCACTTCGGTAAACGAGTCGGTTTGATTGCCGCCGGCGTGTTGATGCTTTCGGTCGGCTTTGTGTTTACAAGTCGCTATTTGCTGATCGACGGAGTGATGTCTTTGTTTGTGACGCTGTCGCTGCTGGCGTCCTACGAGGCGATTAAGCCCACCGACTCCAGCAACGCGAAGCCGGCGCTTGGATGGTGGATGATTGCTTCCATCTGCTGTGGTCTTGGCTTTTTGACCAAGGGGCCGTTGTCGTTAGTGCTACTGCTGCCGACATTGTACGCTTTCGCATCGCTGTCCGATGGTTATTCCAAACCACGACCATGGCATTACGCGTTGATGCTGCTGACCGTTGTCGGAATTTCGGCACCGTGGATGATCGCGGTTACGCTTCAGGACGAAAATTTTCTGTCCGAATTTTTCTATCGGCATAACATTCAGCGGTTCAGCGGCGAGTTTCATGCCAAGCCGTTCTGGTACTTTGTTCCAGTGTTACTGATCGCCGGTCATCCTTGGTCTTTTTTGACGATTCCGTACACCAGATTTTTGTTCACGCGCAATCCCGATACGCAAGCGAAGCGTCCGATAATCTTGGGGTTTCTGATGCTGTGGAGTGGTTGGTGCTTTGTCTTTTTTTCGCTTTCGCAATGCAAGTTACCAACCTATCTATTGCCTGCAGCGCCGGCGCTGGCTTTGCTGATCGGCCACTATTTTGACAACGCCGTCGTTCGTTCCGCGCAGCAGCGGGGAGAATGGTTCGCCAGTTTCTGGTCAGCCAGGATGGCAACTGCAACAACCTGCTTGGCGGGCGTTGCTAGTGTCGCCTTTATCATGGTGTTTACCGCTGACTATTCGCTGCTGAATTACCTCTGGTGTTTGTTCTGGTTTTCCCTGTTGATCTGCACGTTGTTGATGATCGGCGATCGACACCAGGCGGATCTGGCCTGGGCTTCGTCTGCGGTGCTGATGTTTCTGTTGGCAGCGATGGTGATGCACCAGATGATTCCGGCTTACAGTCGCCAACAAACGATCCTCGGACCCAATTCGCCGTTGACGGTCGAGATGCAAGTCGCTGACCAATCAGCGATCGCCACCGTCGCACATGAATTTGCTGAAGTTCCGTTCTATCTGGGCCGCAGCGACATCGCGCATTTTGACGTCAATGCAGCCGATGGGCTAAGCGAGTTTGTCTCCCGCAACGGACATGCGCTGATCGTGCTTGAGCGAACGATGTTGCTGGGACAGCTGCAAGACCAATTGCCGAGCGGTACGAGGATGCAGCTGATCGGCCAGCGCGGGCCGGCAACGCTGTTGCACGTTACCGCCCCCGCGACGCAGGTGGCCCAACGTTCCTCCGGCCCCAGTCTCGACTAAATGTTCTGCGCTGCTCGTTGCACCGTAACCCTGCTAAAGGTCATCGAAAAACCTTCATCGTCTGCCGTTGGGTGACCGGATACCAATCGTCGATCTGCTGGACCAATCTGGCGACGATTTGCGGGTGTTCGGCTGCTACGTTGACTTGTTCCTGCGGGTCAGACTGCAGATTGTACAACTGCGGTCGTTTCTCCGTTCTCGGATGCGTGGAGGCATATCGGTTGGCCTCTCCGTCGTAAGTCAGTAGCAGCTTCCACTGGTCCTCGATGCACCAGCGAAACAGCAGGCTCGCTTCCGGATTCTCCAAGTCGGCGATGTCGTGGGCAAAAGATTCCCCGAAAATTCGTTGCCGCTCGATCGGTGTTTGTTGCCGCAGCGGTGGCATCAGATTCAACCCAGGCAACCCCTCGGGCGTCTTGGCACCCGTCGCCGCGAGTATCGTGGGCACGATATCAATGCTGCTGACCAATTCATCGCGGTCCGCGACCGGAATCTTGTTCGGCCAGCGAAACATGATCGGTGTGCGGATTCCAGCTTCATACGGAGTTTGTTTGGATCGAGGTGCGTAGCCAGAGTGCTGTGGATCTTGAATCCAGCCGTTGTCGGTCACGTAAACGACCAGCGTGTTGTCCCGCAGTCCCCTTTGATCAATCAGCTCCAGTAATTTTCCGCAGGTCTCGTCAAACCAATCGCACATCGCGTAGTACTTGGCGATCGTGATCGGCCGATCAGCCGATCGGTATTTATCGAGCAACCGCTGCGGTGGCTTGTGCGGCGTGTGCGGCAGGAAGGGGGCATACCAAAGGAAGAACGGTTGCCGCCGCTCAATCGCCAGATCGACAAACTGCTCGATTGGCTGCATGCCCTGACGACCGATCTGCAATCCATCATCACCGTGACGTCCGCCCGGTTCGGGAAACCCGCGGGTCATGCCATGAGTGAATCCACAGTTGGCAAAACTTCCTTCCCACAATTTGCCGCTTTGATGGCTCAAGTAGCCCTGGTGTCCGAGCAACTGTGGTAATGTTTCAAACCGATCACGAAACGAAATCAGTTGAGCTCGGCGTTGATTCATCAGCGCCGGGTCTGAAGCGTATTTGGGCGATGGATCATTGCCGGTCACGCCGTGAGTCGAAGCATAGTGTCCGGTCAGCAGCGTCATCAGCGACGGACGACAGAGCGCCGTTGGAACATAGCCACGGCGAAAGAGTGTGCTCTGGCGGGCGAGTTGGTCCAGATTCGGTGTTTGAATTACAGGGTGACCCATGAACCCATAATCGGTCCAAGCTTGATCGTCCGAGATGATCAGCACCACGTTGGGCAACCTCGCGTCGGCCGCCTGTAGCGCGACCGACAGCAGTGGCAGAACCGAAAAGATGAGTATACGGAGCAGCATCATGTTTGCTTTTGGGGCGGCCAGGGACAGTTTGCTCAAAGTATACCTGCTGGCGACGCGATCAAACGGCTAATTCTGACGGTCAAGTCGGGTGACAAGCTGCATCGACCGTGACCGCTGGCCAGCGCCTGCGCGCACCAGGCAAGCGGCGCCAAGGCATTGAAAAACCAGCAGTTACATCAGCGGTGCCAGGTCTGGTTTGAGCTATGCGGTTGCATCTCCGATTTCAAACGCTATTGATAGGGATGTTGACCAAACCCGTAACCTTTACCAACGACACAGGTCATGAACGATCCCACCACGAATCAGCAGCCCACCACGCATCAGCAGCCCACCACGCATCAGCAAATCGGGCAACTCTCGCAACAGATCCAGCAGGCCAGTGAGCCGTTTCGGCAGCTGGTTTCCGAGGTTGGTAAGACGATCGTCGGCCAAGAGAGCTTGATTCATCGCATGTTGATCGCTCTGCTTGCCAACGGACATCTGCTGATCGAAGGGGTACCGGGTCTTGCCAAGACCACCGCGGTCGCCTGTTTGGCGAAAGGTATTTCGACTGGATTTCAGCGCCTCCAGTTCACGCCGGATCTGCTGCCGGCGGACTTGATCGGAACACTGGTTTACCGACCTCAAGATCAAAAATTCGTGGTCCAGAAAGGGCCGATTTTTTCGAACCTGATCTTAGCCGATGAGATCAACCGTGCGCCGGCAAAAGTGCAAAGTGCGTTGTTGGAGGCGATGCAGGAACGTCAAGTCACGATCGGAGCGGTGACCTATCCTTTGGATGAACCGTTCCTCGTGATGGCGACACAGAACCCGATTGAACAGGAGGGCACCTATCCATTGCCCGAAGCGCAGGTGGACCGCTTCATGCTCAAAGTCGTCGTTGACTATCCCAGTCGCGACCAGGAGTTGCAAATCCTCGCGCGAATGTCCAAGACGAATCCGGCAATTGAGGTCCAGAGCGTCACGACGCCACAGCAGATCATCGCGGCTCGCCGTCTGGTCGATCAGATTTACGTGGATCTAAAAATTCAAGAATACATCGTCGACCTGATCATGGCGACGCGAAATCCACAAGCCTATGGTCTTGATTTGGACGAGCTGATTCAGTTCGGCGGTTCGCCACGAGCAACGATCAACTTGACGCTGGCCGCCAAGGCGAGCGCATTCCTGAAGGGCCGCGGGCACGTACTGCCCGAGGATGTGCGGGAAATGGCCCTGGATGTCCTCCGTCATCGGGTGATCATCACTTATGAAGCGGAGGCGGAAGACAAAACGTCGGAGGATATCGTGCGATGCATCTTGTCCGCGATACCAACCCCGTAGCGTGTCTGACCCGTGTACCCGATCGACCGCGGTTACCGGTCGCCTTTGCTCTGAGTTTGTTTCGTTTCCGCGGCGACTTGGTCTAAAAACGCAACCAGCTGCTGATGAAGTTGGTCGCGTTTTTCAGGCATCTTCGCGGCCAGGTTGTTGGCTTCTCCAATGTCTTGGGCCAGATTGAAGAGTTCGACCTGACCGTTTTTCCATAGCTTGACCAGCTTGTAATCGCCTTGGATGATCGCGGACTGTGCCTTCCGTGTGACGGCTTGGTGAAACACCAAAAACGGATTTTTTCGCTGAACATCGCCGACTCCATTGTTGCTCAGCACATTCGTCAGGCTTCCCCCATCCAAAGTATCGGGCAATGGCTCGCTGCGGCCGGCGAGTTCCGCGATCGTTGGAAATAGATCGAGTCCGGTCACCGGAACATGGCTGACCGATCCCGCTGGAACATCGGGTCCGCAGATCACAAAGGGAACTCGAATCCCGCCTTCGTACATGCTCCCTTTGCCATCGCGCAGCGGATAATTTCGGGGCAATCTGTTTTCGTCGCCCGGCATGGTCTCGCGACCACCGTTGTCCGAGAGAAAGAACAGATAAGTGCGATCTCGAACTCCAAGTGCCTCGAGTTTATCAATCAACTGTCCGATGCCGACATCCATGTCGCTGGTCATCGCCGCGAAGGCGGGCACGGTATGGCGTGGATCTTTCTTGCGCGTGAGCACTTCGTCATAAGTCGCTTGACGATAGAAAATGTCCAGATGAACGGCATAATGTGAGAGCTGGACATAGAAGGGATTGCCGGCCGCCGACTGTTGTTGCATGAACTCGCCCGCCCGTCTGGTGAGGTCGAAGATCAGTTTCGGATCGTCGGCCGCGGCAGGCCCTCCGCTACCTTTGCTGCCGCCGGTGTTATTGCCGGTTAAGCCATCACTGAGGTCATAACCCATTGCTTCGGGGCTGACGTTGTCGAACCGGGAATCCCACTTGCCGAAGTGAGCGGTACGATATTTGACATTGGCCGCTTTTAGCATTTGCGGAATGCTTAGCTGTTTGCGGTATTTCCGCTCCCAACCGGATTGGTCCCGTTGGTACATGTGTCTGGCCGGGGTCTGCCCGATCACCAACGAACGGCGGGTCGGACAACAGAACGGAGCCGGCGCATAACCTTGGGTGAATCGCATGCCCATCGCCGCCAAGCGTTCGATGTTTGGCGTGCGAAAGTAATCGCTGCGAGTTGCCGAGTCGCCGGGGATCATTTCCAAGGAAGATCCCACCCAACTTTGGTCATCGGTCAGAATCACGACGAAGTTAGGCGATGAGGCGGCGGCCAGTGCCGACAGTGCACCGGCAAACAGTAACGGGCACCAGATCAGGCCACGTATTGAAAGATGCATGGAATTACCGATCGTTAGCAGCTTTGATGGTAACGAAGCAAAAGCAGACAGCACAAAAAAACGCGGGCCGATCGATCAAACAGCATTGATCGTAATCGGCCCGCGATGATGAATGCAAATCGCTCTAGCGACGAGTTTCTCTAGTGACGGATGAACTGAGTGCGAGGCCCCGCTGACGACTTAACATCATCGTCGCGGCCATCCTTCTTGTCGGCAATCGTCCTATTTTTGGCGTTTCCCCTCGATGTCGGTCGATCCAGAGATTTCACCAACGACATATTCGACTTGACCATCGATCTTGTCACCGTCGACCTTGGTGTCGAAATTCAGTTTCATGGCGCCATCTGGGCTTTCGATTGCGATCGTAAAGGTCAGTTTGTTGCCATCTAATTTGACATCAATTGCTTCATGATCACCGAATTCATCGGTCAAGTATTCGACCACCAGCTTGCCATCTTTTTCGGTGACTTTCATGGTCGGCTCAAAGGTTTGGCCTTCCGCATCGGCGGTCAGATTCCAGGTTCCAACCACGTTTGCTTTGGCTGCTTCACGCTCCCCTTCGATCTCCGCTGATCCGGTTATGTCGCCAACCTCGTATTGGACCTCGCCGGTCAGTTTGTCACCGCGTGGCATTGTGTCGAATACCAGCTTCAAAGCACCGTCGGGGCTTTCGACCGCGATCGTAAAAGCCAGTTTGTTGTCGGCAAGTTTGACATCGACCGCTTCATGATCGCCGAACTCATCGGTCAGGTATTCAACGGACAATTTGCCGTCCTTCTCAGCGACTTTCATGACCGGCAAAAAACTTTGGCCTTCGGCTTCGATCGTCACGTTCCAGGTGCCAACGACGTCTTCTGGTCGCGTCTTGCGCTGGGCTTCCATTTCGACTTCTTGAGTCTCGCCGTCCAAATTGATCTGATTCACGGCGGTCAGCTTGTCGCCTTCGATTTGGCCGGTGGTCACGACTTCGACGGTCGCGCCATCGACGTCAAGTTCAAGCTTGAAAGAGAATTTTCCGTCTTCGATCTTCCCGTCCTTAACCGCCAGGGTGTTGCCGCCGCTGATGTAGGAACCGGTCAGTTTGTCGCCGTCGGCTTTCAAGACCAGCCAATGATCGGCTTCGCCCTGGCCATAGTCTTGCGACCAGTAAAACGTCCCCGAAGGATCAGCTGTTTTTGTTGCCGCGTCGGCCGCCAGCAAAGGTGTTGCGAACAAACCGAACGCAATGGTGGCAAGTGTCAACAAGTGGTTTCGTTTCATCAGATGCTGCTCCGAACGAGGAAAAAAGAAATGGATTTTTGTAGTAACGAGTCAAGCCTGAATATTGTAACCAAAGCCGGGCCACGTCGCTTGGCACTGCTCTGGAAAACTTTGTCCGCCCGGGGACCGATCCACTTAGCATGGCTTGCGACAACGAGTCAGGAATTTTCCGGGGCTTTGCCGTTTTTCCAAGGGCCGGCCAAATTCATGTACTCCGGCTCCTCGAGAACGCTACCGTGATTGCCCGCTTTCCAGCCGGCGATGTGGTTGGCCGCGCCGCGCTGCCGCGAGCGTTGTTCCCACTGCGCCGGCCAGGAGGCGTCGGCGTCCCGGATTTCCAAGCTATCCTTGTCAACCATGAACGCGCGACCTTCGCGATAGCTCCGGGCGCCCAGAATCACGGTGGTGATTGCCGCGGCTCCTAATTCCGGATTGTTGTTGACCAGCATCGGATCGTCAGCAACCATCGCATCGACCCAGTTCTTGAAGTGGTCGTACGTGGTGTCCTTGACTTGACCGACCTTGATGTATTCGTCTTTCAGCTTACTGTCACGGGTCACCTGCGGTCGCTCGGCAATAAAATCAAATCCTTCGAACTCTTCGCCATTGCCAAACACAAACGAACCGAAGTGTCCGCGAATCAACTGTCGAATCGGAGTATTCTGGCAAGCCATGGTTGCCGTCACCAAGCCTTGGACTCCTTCGTGAAAATCGGCGACCACAGTGGCGACATCCGGCACATCTCGACCGTCGTATTCCAAATAGATACCGCCGGCCCCGACCACCCGACCGGGAAACCGCAGGCCCGTCGCCTTCATCATCGAAGTGGTCCGGTGCACAAATAGATCTGTGAACATGCCGCTCCCGTAAGGCCAGAACCGCCGCCATTGTTTATATTTGGCTCGATCAAAGTCTTCATACTCCGCCAAACCTTCTTCCACTCCCAACCACAGTTTCCAATCGATGTTGGTCGGATTCATTTCCGGTTCCAGCTTATAAGTCCGCCATTGGCCCCAGGCGGAATTGCGAAAGAATTCGGTCTGATACATCAACACCTTGCCGAGTTTTCCCCCAGTTAACATTTCGTTGACCTGGTTCCAAACCGGCAGACTGGTCGATTGCACGCCAACTTGCATTACCTTGCCCGACTCTTTCCAAGTCGTCATCACCTGGATCGCTTCTTCGGCCGTCTTGGTCATCGGCTTTTCGCAATAGACGTGTAGCCCCGCGTTCAGACAGTCGATGGCTTGTTTGGCGTGCCAATGATCGGGAGTCCCGATCGTGACCGCATCCAGCTTTTCTTTGGCGAGCATGTCGCGATAGTCGACATACTTTGCCACCGAGCTGCCAGTTTGTTGTTGGATGTAAGCAGCTGCTCGATCACGGTGTACGTTGTAGACGTCAGCGACGGCAACCAATTCGATCGGTTGTCCTTCAGTTTGCAGTTTCGTCAGCCGGCGAACGTGAGCCCCGAAACCACGACCACCAGGACCAATAAATCCGATCCTTAGTTTACTGTTGGGGCCGGCTGCTTCGGCACCGTCGGCAGTGATCGTTCCAATCGCGGTGGCCGCGCCGACCGAGCTTGCGGAGGCCTTGATGAAATCACGGCGGCTGGAGGTTGGGTTCTGGCTTTGCATCGGCTCAAGCTTTCTAATTCGGCGGAATTCAACGGGCGTGGAGAGAACTGCAACTATCAGAATCACTTTGCTGAGTTGTTTCAATCGCCGGATCGGACTGGCCGCTGGATTGACGGAAATTAGCTGCCGCTGGATGCTCTCCTTGGTCGGCGCGTTCTGTCATAATCCTTCAGGTTTCACACCGACCAATCGGCTTTGCAACTCTCCGGATTCTCAGCTCATGTTGATCACTTTGTCCCGGCCGACCTTGCTCGTGGCTGCCTTCACGATCATCATCGGACTGCCCGATTTCTCTCCGCGCGGCCTGCTGGACGCTCAAGACTTAGCGCCAAGTCCCCCGACCACACGGCCGAACTTTTTGATTTTTATGGCCGACGACCAGTACAAATCGAGCCTCGGCTGCTACGGGGCTCGGCCAAGCCATACACCGAACATCGATCGTCTGGCAACGCAGGGCATGAAGTTCACGCGTTGTTTGACGGAATCATCCATTTGCACGCCCAATCGAGCGGTGTTTTTGAGCGGCATGTACCCGCTGCGCAACGGCGCCCACGCCAACCACAGCGGTTTCTACGACGGTGTCCGTTCGCTGCCCAACTACATGAAGGCTTTGGGGTACCGCGCCTGTCTGATCAACAAAGATGGGATTCGCAAGCCAAGTGACATGTATCGCTGGGAGTTTGTGATTAAAGAATCCGACAAGCTGGCGCCGGGAGCGACGCTGCCCAAGAGCCTGCGGCAGCGGCAAACTCGATTCGATGAATTGGAGGCGATGCTGGTCTCCGAAGACCCTCGACCCTTTTGTATCTTGCATGCTTCGCGACAGCCACATACCCCATGGCTTGGCAAATTGCCCAACGGATTGCAGGGATATGACGCGTCGAATTGGTACATGGACTACGAATTCGGACAAGATCTTAAATTATTAGACAAGCACGGCCTGAGTGACTCGACCATCGTGATCTATGTCAACGACAACGAAGCCAATCAACCAAGAACCAAATACACCTTGTATGACACGGGCATCAACGTCCCGTGTATCGTCAAATGGCCAGCGGCGTCACCGTGGGAAGTACATTCAGCCGAATACCCTACCCCATACGTGGACTAAGAACCGCGCGTTTCAAGTACTTGCGGAACCTCAACCACTCGATCGGCCACCCTTACCAGGGAGGTATCAGATTGCCGGCCGAGGAACTGTACGACTTGAGTGCTGATCCGGCCGAAATGAACAACCTGGCTGACGATCCCCAGTTCGCGGCGGTCCGCCAGCGGATGAGCACGAGGGTCGATGCGATGATTGTTGAGACTGCTGACGAGGGGATCCAGAGTGAAATCGACTTGATCCAGCGCTACTCAAACATGGAAAAGTCGAAAAACAACTGATCTCCGCGGCGATTACATGGCTGCATTGAGGTTGTTGGCAGATCGCCAGTTTTCCTAGCATCCCAGCTACACAACCCCAGCAACACGTCTCGATCAGCCGCGCTGTCAAGCGGCGGTGCGGCGCTTTGACCAAGGAGATCGATGGTGTCCAAAGATTCCTCAGAGAGGCCGCTGATTGACGGTCAAGTCACGCCACAGTTTGAACCTGTGCGACGTCAGTTCGAACGGAACTTCATCGATCGCGGTGAAACGGGCGCCGCCTGCACAATCTTTCATCGCGGTGTGAAAGTTGTCGATCTGTGGGGCGGATACCAATGCACCAGCACGCTCAGACGCTGGACAAACCAAACTCTGTCGCTGGCATTTTCGGTCACCAAAGGGATGGCTGCCGCAGTGATGGCGGTCGCGCACAGTCGGGGCCTGTTTGAACTTGACGAACCCGTGGCGGCCTACTGGCCGGAATTCGCCGCCGCCGACAAGCATTGCATCACCGTCCGTCAACTGCTGGCCCATCAAGCCGGGCTGATCGCCGTGGACCGGCCACTCGACGCTCAAACGCTGGCGGATCACGAATTGGTAGCGCGGATCATCGCCAAACAAAAGCCATTGTGGACCCCCGGCAGCAGGCATGGCTATCACACGTTGACGCTGGGCTGGTACCAAAACGAATTGATTCGACGAACCGACCCCGATCACCGCAGCCTGGGTGCATTTTTTCAGGAGGAAGTCGCCGCGCCCCTGGGAATCGAATTTTATATCGGTCTGCCGCCAGGGGTCGACGCTAAGCGCCTCAGCAATATCAAGGGATTCCATCGAGTGGCGCTGCTCGCCCATCTAAACGAACTGCCTGCCATGATGGTGCTGGCCGGGGCTTGGCCCTGGTCACTGGTTGCCAAGTCGGTGCGGGTGTTGCGAATCAACAATCCGGCCGACATCGGTAGTCCACGATATCGAGGCGTTGAAATTCCGTCGGCCAACGGGATCGGGCAAGCAGCTGCGGTGGCAAAAGTCTACGACGTACTTGCGCGAGGAGGCGCCGAAATCGGGATCAGCGCGTCGACCTGGCGTGAATTGGTTGCTCCGGCGATTGCCCCGCGACAGGGAAATCATGATGCGATTCTGAAGTTGGAGACCCAGTATGGGTTTGGATTCTCGCGGCCCAGCGGTGGCTTCCGATTTGGCACCGACCAAACCGCATTCGGTTGCCCCGGCGCCGGAGGGTCGTTTGGAATGGCAGATCCCACGGCCGAGCTTGGATTCGCCTACCTGACCAACAAGATGGGCTTTCGGATTTTTGATGACCGCCGCGAAAAGGCAGTTCGAGATGCCTGTTACGCCTGCCTGGCGAGCAGCTCATCAAGCTCAGAGAGACACTTGGCCGCTTAGCAATCCTGTACCCCGACCAGGATCGTTGAAGTTGTCGACCGGCTACCGGGAATTGACTCCCAGCATGCTGCGAAACAGAATGACACTCGACCTCATCGAGCTCTCAATCGCCAGGCACGTCGGTTCAATATGTTTCACTTTCCTGCCGCGTCGCCTGTGCGGTCCTCCGTCAGTTGCCGCTGGTCCTACGCCAAGCATTGCATTACCCGACTGGCTGCCTATGGCGGGTGGTTGTCGGCGGTCTTGTGCGCACCACTGAGTAAGCCGGCAGCGGTCAGTGCGCAGTCTGGCGAACGTCCCAATATCGTTTTGATCCTGGCCGATGATCTTGGTTATGAAGGCTTGTCGTGCAACGGAGGTACCTCCTTCGAGACACCTTCGTTCGACCGGCTTGCCAGGCAAGGCATGCGGTTCACCAACTGCTACGCGCAACCGATCTGCACGCCGTCTCGCAACAAGCTCATGACGGGCCGATCGAACGCGCGAAACTACGTTGGATTTGGGGTGCTTAAACGCGATGAGATCACGTTTGGTTCGGTCCTGCAGCAGGCCGGTTATCGAACCGCCATCGCCGGTAAATGGCAATTGACCGGTAGCGGCGGTGTGTTTGATTTAGACCCCTCCGGCCGAGGCACGACCCCCAAACTGTGTGGTTTTGAGCAGTCTTGCATGTGGGCCTATGACCGCGACATGTCGGCGGACGAAGTCAAGGCGTACTACTCGAAACTTCCACCTGACATCAAAGAGAAGACCTCGCGGTATTGGTATCCGGCGATCATTCAAAACGAAAAGTTCCGACCGACAACATTCGATGATTACGGTCCCGATCTGTATTGCCAGTTTTTGCTCGATTTCATGCAGCAAAACCGTGACGAACCATTCTTTGTCTACTACCCGATGGCACTGACGCATAATCCATTTGTTCCCACGCCGGCCACCGCTGGGCTGACCGATCGCGACAAGTTCAAGAGCAGCAACAAATATTTCGGCCCGATGATCGAGTACAGTGGTCTGATCGTCGAGCGGATTTTGAAGAAACTGGATCAGCTTGGTCTGTCAGAGAATACGATTGTGCTGTTCACGGCGGACAATGGAACGTTCCGCTCGATCGTTTCCAGAACGGCCGATCGAGTGATCATCGGCGGCAAGGCACTGCCGCTAGACGCCGGAGTGCATGTACCGATGTTGGCCTGGTGGAAAGGAAAAATTGCCGGGGGCAGTGTCTGTCACGATCTGATCGAATTCAGCGATTTCTTTCCGACCATCGTGGAGGCGGGCCGGGCGCGGTTGCCGACCGATCGACCGATCGACGGGCAAAGCTTTCTGGGCCGCCTTACCGGAGGACCCTACACGCCGCGAGAATCGGTCTTTGTTCACTACGACAAAGACCCGCAAACGAAGAAACCCGAGTTTCGCCGCGTTCGATTCGCGTTCGACGGCCGTTACAAGCTGTATTTGGATGGCCGCTTGTTCGACATCCCGCAGGATTATGAAGAACAACATCCCTTGCAGACGAATCAGCTGACGCCCGAGGTTGTCCAAAGACAGGCAAAATTGCAACAGGTGCTTGATTCGATGCCGGCCTGGACGCCCGACAATTCCTACTTCGCCGGCGAGCCCGATCAACAAACCAAACAACGGGCCGAACAATTAGCAAAGATTCAGGAAAAGGCGGTTGCTGAAACAGCGGATGCCAACCGTAAAGCAGACAAATAGCATACGCTTCTTGAGTTCTCGAAAACTCGCGGACCACTGCCGACCCCTTTTCCAGACAAGCTGCATCAAACCTGGCGATGCGCTAGCGTTCGAACGTTGATTTGTTTCGCAGAATGTGATGGTAGTGTTGAGCGAATCGATGCGATTCGTCTCGTACATATTGCAGTAATCTTAGCGCAAAAGCTCCTCGGCTCAAGACAATCGACTCGCTTTCCCCCGGGCGGAAAATTTCTTCCTGTTGTTTCGCCAATGAAATCACCGTGGGCGGCGAAATCTGCTGATCTCGAAAGGCTGCCATCGCGGCGTTCAATTGGCCTTTGCCACCATCGATCAACAAGATGTCGGGGAACGTGTCGCTGTCGTCGGAAAGTCGGCGAAAACGACGTGAGACGACTTCATAGATACTGCGGAAATCGTCGATCCCGTCAACGTCTTGAATTCGAAACCGGCGATATCCTGGTTTGAACGGCAGCCCGTCAATGAATTGCACCACACTGGCCACCGTTTCGCCGCCACCCAGATGGGCGATGTCGACACCTTCGATGACCCTTGGCGTGGATGATAAACCGAGCACTTTTCGCAATCCCGCCAGACCCTTTTTGGGATCAATGTAAAAGACTTCGGGTTGTTCATGCGAATCAAGCTCACCCCGTTCGTCCAAGCGCTCGAGCATTTCAATCTCGTCGCGGAGTACGGCCGCCCGTTCGAAGTCCAATCCTTTGCTGGCCGCTGACATCTCCTCGCGCATTTCTGTCAGCAACCGCTTTTTCCCACCTTCGAGAAAAGTTTGCAGCCGCTTGATGTCGCGACGATACTCTTGCTTGCTGATTCGGAAGTTGCACGGCGCTGAACATTGATCAATGCTGGCCAACAAACAGGGACGAAACCAATTCCAACGCTCGTCCGATTCACTGATGTCCAGCGTGCAAGTGCGAAACTTGAAAATTCGCTGCAGCACGCTGATTGCCCCGCGTAGCGCTCCGGCACTAGCGAATGGCCCATACAGTTTCACTCCGGAGGATCGCGGCTCGCGGGTCAGTTCAATCCGGGGAAACTCCTCGCGGGTGGTGATCATCAGGTAAGGAAAGCTCTTGTCGTCCTTGAGGTCCTTGTTGTGTTTTGGCTGAATATCCTTGATCAACCGCGATTCCATCAACAAAGCATCGACTTCGCTATCGCACTGGACGAAATCGATATCGGTGATCTCACCGATCCAACTGGCCGTCCGCTGATCTTCCGCGGCTGCCTTGAGAAAATAGCTACTTGCGCGGCTGCGCAGGTTCTTTGCTTTTCCGACGTAGATCACACGGCCGGCGGCGTCTTTCATAAGATAGACGCCGGGCGATGTCGGGAACGACTTTACCTTGGTCGACGCATGGTCGAATCCTTGTGGCGTCGAATCGCTCACTTATGGTTGCTCTAGCAACTCCTTGAGTCGCTGTTCCAGTTCCGCAATTTCTTTGCGCAGCTGCTCGGGTGTTTTTTGGGAATCTTTCAAGTTCGACACCGATTGCTGAGACTGATCCAACTCCTTTGTCTGGTCGACCGACGGTGGCTCGAGCGTTTCCAGAGCCAACGGATCATTGTTCTCCGGAAGCTGGACCGGTTTCGTTGTGTCCGCCTCGAAATCAGCCTGTCGGACTCCTTCGTCCTCACCCAACGCCCTTTGATCGACTGGTTGTGACTTAGGTTTTCCCCGTAGCAGACTACCCAACGCCGCCCCCAGCCCTTTCAATGACGTGCCCTCGTTCAATGGCGAGTTCGCGGCACTGTTCTTTGGCGATTCGCCGCCAGCGATGATCAGCGAATCATTTGACGCAGCTTGACCGTTTGGATCGATCTTTGCCGACATCAGTTTGCCGTCGCGAACCATGCTCAGTCGAATCGCTGCACCGGCAGGTTGCCCTCGCAGCGTTCGCTGCAGTGCTTCGGCATCGATTAACAGCTTTCCGTCGACGGCGACGATACGGTCACCCGTCTCCAGTCCCGACAGTGACGCCGGAGAATCTGGTTGGATCTCAGTCACTAACGCTCCGCGCTGTCCATCGATGGTCCGGTAGCGCAGACCGAATTGAGCGGGCAAACCCGTGGCGCCAGCGCTGTCTTCGACAACGCTTCCGATTGACCGTTGATCAACAGCACCGCCCAGCAGCGGAACATCGATTACTGAGACGGTACGGTTGCGAAAGATTCGCAAGCGTACGTTTTCACCCCCCCGCCGAGCGCTCAGCAATGCTCCGATAGCGCTGATCGTTTCGGTTGGCTGGTCTTCGATGGCAACGATTAAATCGCCGATCCGCAATCCCGATTCGCGAGCATTCGACTCGGGATTGATTCCGGTCACTTTTAAGCCGGGCATGCCTTGACGAGCTTCGACGACTTGAATTCCCAAACTAGGTTTATCGCTTTGGGCGATCGCCGGCGACGGCAGTTCGGAGACCTCGGATTGCATCGGCGTCAGCGGATTGATCGATTGATCTCCCGGCCCTTGATCTCCAGGCTCTCCGGTCGGTCCGGGTTGGCTGTCGCCACCAGCGGACGCAGGACCTGCCAAAATTGACGCGCCCAGCGGGTTCTGACTGCTAGCCGGATTCGCTGCTGGCGGCTGGACGTTCGGAGGACGATTCACGATCCGGCCGGGGGCAGCAATTGTCGGCTGTCCCATTTCAGGTTGGGCGGGATTCGATTGTGAAGGGGTAGGCGTAACAGGGGCAACTCGGCGCGGTGCAGCCGCGGTGCTGGGCGCTGCCGGGGCTGTTCCCTGAGATGGAACCAACTGGGGCGGGCCAGTCCGTCTGTTTGGGGGCTGCAATTGCGGATTGGCTGGAAATGGAGGAGCAATCACGCGCGACTGAATGCGACTGCGCAAGCGCCGCAACAATTGCGCTTCTGAATTTGAGCTGTCTGCGATCAACCACGTCATGACAGCCAGAACGGCAAGTGTCGAGATCATTGGATTGCGGATCGTCATGCTTAACTGCTTTTTTGATTCGTAAAGAACTTGAGATTCGAATTCGTCGCGCCGCGGAGCTGTTCGCTCGCCCACTCGGACTTGGCGAAATTGGGTGCTGGCAGGCAATCACTTCGCTGCCCGCCCCCGAACACGGCTCGCTGGGCGCGCCTTTCTGCCCCGCTATGATATGGGGCAAGTAACGGAATGAGAAACCGGCAAAGCTTAAAAAATTCGGCCATTCCTGTGATCGAGGCGATGAATTGGCGATTTTCAATACCCGGCGGGCTTCCCTCGTTTCCTTTGGAGACCTGCTCACGCGACTGCTGCGCGGCCTTTCGATTGGTCGGGCCCGCCTGATCGTTGAGCAGATTCGCCGGCTTGTGGATGCTGGACAGCTGGACCGTTTAGTCATTTTGACCCTATCTGCCGCTGGCGACGAGGATCGTCCACTCGCCGCCGTCGTCGCAGTATTGCAGCAGGGACTTGAGGGCGAGCAAATCGGAGACGTTGCGACCGTCGTTCACGCCGGAGGCTTGGTCGATTTCGAGGACACATTGGAATCAGACGTCGCGGCCAATCTAGCGGTTGCACTGAACCGAGAGCTTTGCAAGCAAGGAGTCCGTTTCGCGCAATGGGCGACCGATCAGGACGACACACAGGGTCGGCCAACGCCCGAATCGCTCAAGTGGTGTGCCGCGTTAGGATTTCAGCCAATCGGAAACTTGGAATACCTATGCGGATCAGTTTCCAACGACGCCAGCGAGCCGTTTGGATCGCCATTTTCAAGCGCGGTAGAAAACCAATCGCTGTGCTTCGAACCGCTTGCTTGGGACGATCCGGCGGCGTTTACCAGGTTGATTGCGCTGGTCGATCGCACTTACACCGATACTCTCGATTGCCCCGACTTAGCGAAGTTCCGCAGTGCCAAGCAAGTCTTGAACGGGTATCGCATGAGCGACGTGTTTGCGCCTGATCTGTGGTTCACAGTGACCGACTACGACGGGCAAGAGGCTGGTTGCGCAATCTTTGCAAATCACCCAGCCGCTCGATTAGCCGAGCCGGGCAACATGGCGATCAATAGTAGTTCGATCGAAATCGTCTACATGGGGCTGGTTCCTGACTCACGCGGAAAGGGGATCGGCAAGCAGTTGGTTCAAAAGTCATTTGACATCGCCCGCCAAATCGGCGCGGATCAAGTTTTGTTGGCCGTCGATCAGATCAATCACCCGGCTAAATCGATTTATCAGTTGGCGGGATTACGGCCGATCTTCAGCGAAACGGTTTGGGTAAAATCGATCGGTCCCAAATGAACGTGCGCGCGGCCTGATTCTCGATCCGCAGTGCAACTTGATTTCCGAAGTTCGCGAAATATTCATCAGTCCGTCATACAGTCCAATCGCGTTTGAACAGGTAACCTGTTGGCTGGTAAAGCGTTATGGATGAGTGTTCGGTCACAGGCGATCGTGGAGTTCTTACTGCCGACAGGTTATCCACCGCGCGGTAAACTCGTTAGGGATCTTTTCGAACCGATTCAGAGCCACGGTTCGATCCTCATTTAGCGGATATTCATGTCACAAACCGGTCGGCTCGAATCTTCCTTGACGAAAAATATGCGGCGGATCCAAACAGCGTTTGACTTGGTTGCTAGCAACCATAGAATCTTGCCTCTCACCGGGAGGAAAGCAGTTCGCCAAGTTCGATCTAACTGGTGGGAAGTGAGGCGAAGGGAGGCCGTGTTGCCGCCCGGCGGAGCTAGGTTGGCAGCCATTCATTGCCAACGCTACGGTCGTACTCCATTCGCCTGGAATTGGCCCTGTTTGACCAGACGCATCGAAGCCTGGCCACCTTCATTCCGCTCCGCGAAACATCCATGATGGAGGATTGCGCTACCCGTATGTCTGTACCGCAAGGCTGCAACGATAACAGGGCGGTTATCGAAACTTTCAAGGAAGCTCTGAAGCAACGCGTTGGAGCAGAGCGTTACCGAATGTGGTTCAGCTCGGGTGTCGAGTTCTTGGTCGCCCCGGCGCACAGCGTCGTTCCTGAGCACAATGTCAGCCCTGGGCACAGCGTCAGCCCTGGGCACAGCGTCAGCCCTGAGCACAATGTCAGCCCTGGGCACAGTGTCGGCCCTGGGCACAGTGTCGGCCCTGGGCACAGTGTCGGCCCTGGGCACAGTGTCGGCCCTGGGCACCGTGTTGCTCTCGAGCAGAATCGAACGTTGGCAGCTGGGCAGAGTCAGGATGCGCAGAATGGAGATCTGCAGAGCTCAGTGATGATGCTGCGAGTTCGTGGACAATTTGCCTTGGAAAGAATTCGCAACAATTTGCTCCGCGAGCTGAGGGGCGCCGCGATGCAAGCTTGCGGGTCTGCCGAGGTCCGACTCAGTTTGGATCAACCGCAGGCGACGCAAACCGAGTTGCCTTTGCCGGGCTTGGAAGAACAAGTCCCAACGCGGGCCCCGCAACGGCGTCGATCAACCAGCAGCGCTGGTTGGCTGTCCAGGCAGGGGAAAACGAAATCGCTCTGCTCGTTGGTTGCCAGCGGCGCGGGCGACGTCAAGCAGACCGAATCAGTACCGCGCCGGGCCGCAGTGGAGCGGCAACTGCAGCTGCCGCGGTTGAGCGAGCCCGAGTCCTCCGGATCGAAAGAGACTGCCGGCAAACCAGCGGCGAAAACGTGTGGTGAAAAAACTTTTGACAATTTTATCTTGGGTACCAGCAACCAGTTGGCGCACACCGCAATGACGATGGTCTGCCAGGACCCGCGGGCGGCCAGTCCGTTGTTCGTGTGCGGTCCGACCGGTACGGGCAAGTCGCATATTCTGTCGGCGATTGCTGACCAATTTCGTCGACGGCATCGCATGCGGCGAGTGATGCTGTTGACGGCGGAGCAATTCACCAACGATTTCATCACCAGCGTTGGCAACAGCGGGATCACTGCTTTTCGACGACGGTATCGCGATGTGGATGCGCTGCTGATTGACGGAATTCAGTTTTTAGGGTCAAAGAAAGCGACGTTGCGAGAAATGCTGTACACGGTCGAGACCTTGGTTAGCAATGGACGTCCTCTGATTGCATCGGGGATCCTGGCCCCGACTGAAATTCAGGGCTTGTCCAGCGAACTGGCCGGTCGCCTGGCGGCCGGATTGGTCTGTCCGATCCAGCCGATCGACATGCAGACAAGGGAAGCTTTGTTGCGGCGAGAAATCCAGCAGCGTTGCCAATGGTCGATGCCCGAGACAACGATCGAGCAAGTTAACGCAACGCTGGCGGGTGACGGTCGCATGATTCAAGGTGTTGCGAATCTGATCAATACGCTGCAGCGGATGTATGGTCGCGTTCCCACGATGGACGAGCTGCGCAGATTCGGCGGCGAGCTGCTGCGGGGGTCCAAGCCGCTGGCCACGTTGACGGTGATCGAAGCGGCGGTTTGCCAGGCGTTTCAGTTGCCGGCGGATACGCTCCGCGGCGGCTCGCAGACACGCGCCGTCAGCGAACCTCGCATGTTGGCGATGTACCTGTCTCGCCAGTTGACGTCATCAGCTTACACCGAAATCGCCCGTCATTTTGGTGGCCGGTCGCACAGCACTGCGATCTCGGCGGAAAAGAATGTTAGGAAATGGATTGATAGCCAGAAGTCAATCGGTCGCGGCGTTGCGGCGATGTCCGCGCAACAAGCGATCGATCGAGTCGAAAGTCTATTGCGAACCGGGTGAGTTGCCACTGGAGTCAGCTCAACTTTCGTCCTAGGATAAGTCCTAGCCAGTTACTTAACTCCCTCCATGGATCGGAAATATGATCGCCGACGACACGCCGTTTCGACGTCCAGCCAGGCAACCGAGTGCCGCCGAACTGTTGCAGCGACAGCCGCCGTTTGACTTGGATGCCGAGATGTGCGTCTTGGGAGGGATCTTGTTGTTGCCCGAGGTGCTGGACGACATCGCCTCATTGCGGGGCGATGACTTTTACGACGACTCGAATCGAAAGCTTTATGAGTGCCTGCGAGAAATGCAGGACAACGGTGAAAAAATCGACGTGACTCTGCTGGTGTCACGGCTGCGGACCCGCGGCGAATTCGAGAAGATTGGCGGTGCTTCTTATTTGGCAAAGCTTTCGTCCGCCGTTCCCAACGCCGCGCACGTGGTCTATTACGCCGATATCGTCTGTGAGAAGGCGGTGTATCGAAAACTGATCCTCTCGAGCACCGAAGTGCTGCGAGATGCGTACGAGCAGTCATCGACTGCCAAGGAATTGTGTTCGCAAGCGGAACAAAAAGTGTTTGCGATCATGGATGGCCGGTCGGGTCATTCGGTGCAGAGTATTCATGATGTGTTACATCAAGCCATGGACCGCATGGAGGCGAGGCTGGAGGGCGACTTTGTCGATGATGGTGCCGCAACCGGATTGACCGGATTCGACGAAATGACCGGCGGTCTGCACAACGGCGAATTGGTCATTTTGGCCGCCCGTCCGTCGATGGGGAAAACCGCGCTGGCGATGAACATCAGCGAACACGCTTCGATCAATCAAAAATTGCCCGTCTTGTTTGTCTCGTCTGGAAATGTCAGGAATCGAATTGGCCGATCGCATGCTCTGTTCGCTGGCCCGTGTCAACGGTCATCGCTTGAGAAACGGTACGATTTCATCGGAAGATCGCGATCGCTTGATTCGCAAGGCGAATGACGTAAGTCAAGCGCCGTTGTTTGTTGATGATTCGCCCAGTCGAACCGTCAGCGAAATCGCAGCCGCGGCGCGGCGGATCAAACGCCGCGCAAGGTTCGCTGGGGATGATCGTGGTCGACTATTTGCAGTTGATCGAACCCGACAATTCGCGTGACCCGCGTCAAGAACAAGTCGCCAAGATCGCGCGGCGGCTGAAAGGACTTGCGCGAGAACTGCAGGTTCCGCTGCTGTGCCTGTCGCAGTTGAATCGTCAAGCCGAAGACAGCAAGGACCATCGGCCCAAGCTAAGCCACCTGCGAGAATCGGGAGCGATCGAACAGGATGCCGATGTCGTGATGTTCGTGCATCGCGAGGAATACTATCATCGAGGCGAAGATCGTGCCCAGTACGCCGGCCAAGCGGAAATCATTATCGCCAAGCAACGCAACGGTCCGGTCGGCGACGTGGAATTGACTTGGGAAGCCGATTTCACTCGATTCAGCGATCGGCGCCACCGATCGTCACAGCGAACTGGACAATTACGCCGAGTTCAGTAGTCCCGGTAGTTTTTAACCTTCCGTCACTTCTGCTTCTCTAGCTTTCGCCAGCTCGCCGGCTTGCGCTTCATGCTTCTTGGTCAGTTCCTGGATTTCTGCCTTGATCTTTTCGCGATCGTCCTCGCTGATCTCTTTCGCTTTTTCAGCGGCGTCGATCGCTTTATTGGCGTCACGGCGGATGTTGCGGATCGAGATCTTTGATTCTTCAGTCAACTCCTTGATCCGCGAGACCATCTTCTTGCGAACTTCGGTTGACAGCGCCGGCACGTTCAAGCGGATGATGCGACCATCGTTCTGCGGGTTCAACCCCAGGTCACCAGCGACGATCGCTTTTTCGATTTCCTTGATCGTTCCGGCGTCGTAAGGACGAATCACGATCTGTTGCGGCTCGGGGGTGCCGATCGAGGCGAGTTGTTTCAGCGGCTGCATCGATCCGTAGACCTCGACTTTGATTGAATCGACCAATCCGGGTGTCGCTCGACCGGTGCGAATTCCAGACAGACTTTCCCCCAAATGGGCAATCGCTTTTTCCATCCGCTCTTCGGCATCCAGTCAGAGTTTCTTCGGCAGTCATCTTGGTTTCCCAGGTTTAGAGGTTGATGGTTGGAAGTTTGATACAGTTCGACGAGTCACTTGTGCGGCTGGTCACAGTCCCAATTCGCAGCATTGCGCCGCTTGCCGGATGATTGCTCAGGGACATGTCGCGTTAGAGACTGATGATTTTGCCCCGATCCAGGTTCCCACGGTGTCTCCCGAGATCGCTTTGACAATGTTGCCGTCTTTCTTGAAATTAAACACCAGGATCGGCTTGGCGTGTTCCTGGCACAAGGCGATCGCTGTCGCATCCATCACTTTCAAGTTCTTCTGGACCACATCGCTGTAAGTTAGCGAGTCGTAAAGCACCGCGTGTGGATTTTTTTCCGGATCCTCGCTGTACACGCCGTCAACGCGAGTTGCCTTGAGAACCACGTCCGCGTCCAGTTCCAATGCCCGCTGGGCGGCAGCCGTATCGGTCGTCACAAACGGATTTCCAATACCGCCGGCAAGAATCAGAATTCGACCTTTTTCTAAATGCCGCAGGGCTCGGCGCCGGATGAAAGTTTCCGCAATTTTTTCAATCGGGATCGCCGACATCACACGGGTTTGTAAGCCCAGCGACTCGATTGCATCCTGCATCGCCAACGAATTGATGACGGTGGCCAACATGCCCATATAATGCGCTGTTGCTTCTTGGACCAGGGAATTTCCGCTGGAGAATTGCGCGCCACGCAGGATGTTGCCGCCGCCAATCACGATGGCAATTTGGCAGCCACTGTGATGCGCTTGCTGAATCTGTTTGGCAATTGCCTCGGCTTCGTCGCCGCTGATGCCGCGTCCACCGCCATCGGCCATGCTTTCACCGCTCAATTTCAGGATCACGCGGTGGTAGCGAAGTGCTGGTTTGTTGGCGTCGGACTCTGGCATTATGGTGGTTTCGTTTGCGATGAGTGGGATGCGATCGGCGGCGGCACCATGATACGAAAAAACCTCGCCGATCCGATGGGGTATCGGCGAGGTCCGATGATCTTCGATCAAGCCAAAAACTGACGCCGGAGTTAGCCGACTGCAACGCGCTTGAATTCGACGATCTCCGCCTCATTGCTCAAGTCGCTAATTGCGGCTTCCACGGTTTTCGTATCATCCAGAACAAACGTTTGACTGAGCAGGCAACGCTCCTGGTCCAGCAAAGTGTTGTCAGCGACGAATCGCTCCAGCTTGCCGGGCAAAATCTTGTCCCAGATTTTTTCAGGTTTCCCTTCCGCCCTCAACTCAGCCTTGATCGCTGCTTCTGCCTGGGCCATCACTTCTGCTGTCAGTTGTCGTCGGCTCGCATACTGCGGAACGGTCTTCAGCGGCTTTGCCCAACCGTTGGCGATCTTCATTTTCGACTTTGATCTGGCTTTGCAGCGCCTCAGTTTCTTTGGCGACGAAATCCGGATCAAATTCTTCAGGACGAAGAATCGACGGGCTCATCGCGGCGATATGCATCGCCAGGCTGCGAAAGAACTGAGCCGCTTCGTCTTTACCGCCATCTTTGTAGGAGACCAAGACCCCGATCTTGCTGCCGGAATGAATGTAGGAGGCGATGTTTTCGCCCCGGACAACCTGTAAGTCCGAGATTTCGATTTTCTCACCAATGATCCCGGTTTGTTCGACCAGCTTCTCGCTGACGGTCGCTCCGTCAAACGGAAGCGCCAACAGCTTTTCTTTGCTGTCCACCTGATTGTCCATCGCCAGCTTTGCCAGCTTGTTGGCCAACGCGATGAAGTCATCGTTCTTGGCGACGAAGTCGGTCTCGCAGCTTAACGCCACCAGCAAGCCTTGGTCGCCGGCGTCGTTCATCAAGGCAACGACGACCCCTTCGTTCGCTTCGCGGTCGGCTCGTTTGGCGGCAACTTTTTGGCCTTTCTTGCGCAAGAAATCCAAAGCACCGTCCAGATCCCCACCAGATTCCTTGAGCGCCTGTTTGCAGTCCATCATCCCGGCGCCGGTGGCTTTCCTCAACTCGCTTACATCTTTTGCTGAAATCGACATGTTCTTCCTTCTGCTTCGCTCAATTCGCTGTGGATTCTAATGGGTATTGCGGTCTCTGCGAGCGGTTCGAAAACCTGCGCAGTTAGACAGGGTCCAATGGGTTAGACGAAAGCTGCAACGGTCAGGTTCGTCAGCCGTACGCTGCGGCGATGCATTAACCGTCGCCCGGCGGCGTTTCCACGGCCACCGACGGCGTTGGGGCGGTTTCGGTCGCCGACACCACTTCGGCCGCGGGCGTCTCAGCCGCCGCAACCTCCGTCGCCGCAGCGACCGTCGACGTAACCTCCGTCGCCGCAGCGACCGGTTCCGAATCGAGCTTGGTCATCGCATGCTGACCTTTGCCCGCGATCACCGCGTCGGCCAAGTGGCGGAGGATCAATTCGACACTACGGATGCCGTCGTCATTGCCGGGGATCGGCAAGTCAATGTCCGACGGGTCGCTGTCGGTATCGATCAACGCCACGGTGGTGATTCCAAGTCGCTTTGCCTCACGAACCGCGTTGCGTTCCTTGCCCGGATCGACGATGAACAAACACTCGGGCAATCGGTTCATCGTCCGCAATCCGTTCAGGTTGCGATACATCTTTCGATATTCGCGATTGAGCGACGACTGCATTTTTTTACTGTAGTCGTTGATCTTGTCACTGGTGCGCAGGGCTTCTAATTCCTCCAGCCGAGTCAAGCGGCTGCGGATGGTACGAAAATTGGTCAACGTGCCACCGAGCCAACGTTCGCTGACAAAAGGCATCCCGCAACGCAGCGACTGCTCTTCGACCGCTTCACCGGCTTGTCGTTTGGTTCCGACAAACAAGATCAGGCTGCCGCCGGCGGCAACTTGGCTTAAGTATTTCTTAGCGCGCAGCAAACCGCGTAGCGTTTCGCGGATATCAAGAATGTAAATGCGATTCTTCTTGCCGAAGATGTAGGGTCCCATCTTCGGATTCCAGAGACTGGTGCGATGTCCAAAATGGACGCCGGCTTCGATCATTTCTTGTACGACGGGGTTTGCCATCAAAAATCGTCCTGCTTTAGGTCCAGGCGGGCGCGGAGAAACCGGATCACGTTTCCAGGGCATCGGATTGACAGGTTTGTCAATTCGCTCGCCCTTCGTCCCAAAATGCCATGGTCGGGAAGGGGGATAGGAAAGCGACTTTCACGCGAAAGCCGTCCATAGTCACGACGCAGAGACTAGCGAAAGACCCGGGAATCGACAAGGGAGAGTCAGAATCGATCATTTCTGCAGGCCTGCGGACCAGCCGTAAATCAGAGCGGCGCAGAGCACACCGCTGTCACTGCGCCAGGTCCCAATTCCAACTCCGGATCGCCTCCAAAGACCTCCCTGGGACTGGCGATCGTTGCCTTGCCAAGAGCATCGCAATGACGAGAGAGTGCCCGGGTCAATCGCTGGCAGTACCATAGGCAATCGAACCACAGCTCAGGTAAGCTGCCCCCAAAATTTTCAGCGGAACGTTGGTATGCGTGTACGGTGGATGGTTGATGGTTGATTCTTGTCGCTCAGAACCGGACTACCAGGAAAGCGCGCGTGATTGTTTGGATCGCTGTGATCAGATTGCCTTGTGGACGGAAACGGAGGGACAAATCACGCGGCGATTCTTGACCGGGCCAATGCGATCGGTGCACGCTGAATTGACATCGTGGATGCGAGCCGCCGGCCTGCAAGTTCGCCTCGACCACGCCGGCAACTTGATCGGCAAACGACCTGCCGCCGATCGAAGCCTGCTTGAATCGGCTACCGCGAGCAGAAGCGGCACGCTCCTGATCGGTTCGCATTTGGACACGGTGCCAAACGGAGGGAAATATGATGGCGTGCTCGGTGTGGCTGTGGGGCTGGCTGTGATCGAATTGCTGGGTGGTCTTCGGCTGCCGTTCGACATCGATTTGATCGGCTTCAGCGAAGAAGAAGGCGTGCGGTTTGCGCAGCCGTACTTGGGCAGCCGCGCCTTGGCTGGAAACTTTAATGATGCCTGGCTGGATCGAACCGACCAGGACGGCCAGACCATGCGATCGGCAATCGAAGCCTTCGGATTGACGCCTGCAAAAATCGACCAGGCCCGTTACCAGGCCGACGACGTGATCGGATACATCGAACCGCATATCGAACAGGGACCGGTGCTGATGCAGCGCAATCTACCAGTGGGCTGGGTTGAGGCGATCGTCGGTCAGTCTCGGTTGATGCTCAGCTTCGCAGGGGAGGCGGGACACGCCGGCACGACGCCGATGGCCATGCGTCGTGACGCGCTGGTTGCCGCGTCGCGATGGATTACCGATGTCAGCGATTATGCACGGCAAATCGAAGGCTTACGGGCCACGGTCGGTTTCGTCGAACTGCAGCCCAATGTGCGCAACGTGATCCCCGGACATGTGGAACTCTCGGCCGATATTCGTCATGCCGATGACGCGATACGATTGGAGGCCGTCAGACAGCTGTGCCAGCGAGCCGAAATGATTTGCGCCCAGGACCACGTTGAGTTTCAAGTCTCGGAGCATCAGTTCCAATCCGCTACGGTGATGGACCAGACGCTGACGACTCAGTTGTCCGGGGCGATGACTGATGCGGGGCTCGAGTCATTTGGCATGGTCAGTGGCGCGGGCCATGACGCCGTTGTGATGGCTGAACGCTTTCCGACGGCCATGTTGTTCATTCGCCAACCGTCCGGCGTCAGTCACCATCCGGATGAAGATGTCCAGGCATCAGACGTCGCGATTGCAATCGAGGTTTTGAAACGCTTGATTGATCGCTTGGCCGCGCGAACTCGAGCCCTACAAACTTTAGGCAGCGAACATGAACCAGACCCAACTGGGTGAGACAGGAACGAGAATTCGTTCGGATCACGCGTTGATCGCCACCGACTCGCACGTCGTCGCTCCGTTGTTTGGCTGGGAGCGCACTTCCGGCGTGATGCTGATTAGCCCCGCAATGGCAGCAACCACCACGGCCAACGGTGTGCGTGGACCAGGCTTTGCGCAGTACCTGGCAACACTCACCGAGGACTCCAAGACGCGCGGCGCGCCGGCCGGCTTTCAGCGCTGCGTCTATGTCTTGGAAGGAGTCGCTGAACTGGAGGGAAAAACGCTGACTGCGAAATCCTATGCCTACTTGCCCGCCGATTCGAAGTACGAGTTGTCATCGGGATCGACCGCCAGGTTACTGGTCTTCGAGAAACGCTATGTCCCGATCAGCGGCATCGATGCACCTGAGATGATCGTGGGCCACACTTCGCAGCTAACCGCGGAACCGTTCCTGGGTGATTCAGATTTGATGCTGGCCAAGCTGCTTCCTGATGAGCCGCCATTCGATATGGCGGTCAATGTATTCACTTATCAAAGCGGCGCCGCGTTGCCGTTTGTCGAAACGCACGTGATGGAACATGGTTTGTACATGACGCAAGGGAATGGCGTCTATCGATTGAACGAATCCTGGTATCCCGTCGGCAGCGGCGATTCGATTTGGATGGCGGCTTATTGCCCGCAGTGGTTTGCCGCATTTGGCAAACAGCCGGCACAATACATCTACTACAAAGACATCAATCGCTTTCATCTACCCGCATAGCCTCAACTTCACAGCGCTATTGCAGGGCCAACTCTGCGATCGTCCTGGCCAGGACTTCGACACCCTTGCCAATCTCGGCGGGCGAACTGTATTCGTCGGGGCGGTGTGAGATGCCGTGGCGGCAGGGGATGAAGATCATCGAAATCGGCGCGATGCGGTGCATGAATAGCGAATCATGATACGCGCGGCTGACCATTTTTTGGTAAGCCAGCCCGGCGGATCGACAGGCTCGCTCGACAGCCTCGATCACATTTGTGTCCGCGATCGCAGGTGGATCCTGGTTCAACGTCCGGCAACAGACTGTCAACTGACGCCGTTTCTCGATTCCCGCCGCTGCTTGTTCGAATTCTAGTTTAAGTTTGTCGCGATTGCTTTGGTTGATATCACGCAAGTCGATGGTGAAACGGACTTGACTGGGAATTGAATTCACCGCTCCTGGATGAACGTCCAGTTGACCAACCGTGGCGACCAGGTCTTCGCTTGGACTGCTGAGTGCCAATCGTTCGATCTCGCAGACCAGCTCCGCCGCGCCACACAACGCGTCGCGTCGACCCGGCATCAATACCGCCCCCGCGTGCCCCCCCTCTCCGCGGACTTCGACCACCAAAGTAGCCGGTGCGGCGATCGCCGTGACGATTCCAATCGGCAGTTGTTTGGCTTCCAAGTCAGGTCCCTGTTCAATATGCAGTTCGACCCAGGCGTGATAGTAATCCGGCGGCAACACGGCATCGCAAATATCGCCTTGGAATCCAGCCCGGCGGCGAACGACGTTGTAGCTGTCGCCGCTGTCGTCACGAAGCTGATCCAGCATTGATTCGTCCAACAGACCGGCCAGCACTCGGCTGCCGGTGCATCCAATTCCAAACCGTGTCGGCTCCTCGCTGGTGAACATCAACAATTCGATCGAACGACGCGGCTGAAAGCCAGACTTCTGTAGGGCGCGAATTGCCTCCAGGCCACCGAGCACTCCCACCGTTCCATCAAACATTCCGGAAAAAGGAATCGCGTCCGTGTGTGAACCCGTACCGACGACCGGTAGCTCGGGCTGTTGTCCGTTCCAGCGCGCGAAAGTGTTTCCAACCGCGTCGACACGCACCGCCAAGCCAGCGGCTTGATAGAGTGACAACAGATACTCGCGGGCCGCCAAATCCTGCTGGCTGAACACAATCCGAGTGACAGCGGGAGGCGGGTCAGGGCATTCGCTGATCCTCGCCAGCTGATCAAGTTCGCTGGTCACTCGGTCGACTTTGACGTCAAGTTCCATCGATTTGTTCAACTGCGCTTCCTGTGCAAGTCAGACGCTGGCAGAGGAGTCTGCGGTTCGCTCGACGGTCGCCGAGATGTATCCGAATGGCTGATCGGTGACCACAAAAACCTCGTTATTGTTCTGAAGACCGAAGGGCTGCAAATCGAACAGGATATGGTGCTTGTTTGGCATCGTTAAGGTGATTGACTCGACAGCCGGATCAGCTTCAATCGCCGCGGTACCGATCAGCATCAAGGTTTCTTGCACGCTGCGGCTGTAGTGATCGATGAATTTCGCCAGCATCGCGCCGCGAATCCGATCACGGGCCGCGGCGAAGTCGATCGCTGCAACCGCATAGCGCCAATCCGCTTTCAACACGGTGGCCAGAATTCGGTCATCGGTGTCCGGCAAGGTGCGATACTGGTCGCGATGAAAATTCGCAAACCCGCTTTCGGTTGTTTTGGCGATCATCAGGTGATCCAAACCGGAGGTGACCTGAATCGGCTGGTCCCGCGTCGTGACAATCTTTGCCGTGGGTGTCTCGGTGTGGCCACCAACAAACGCATGCGGACAATCCAGCAGTCGCGACCAACGATGCTGGGTCAATTCGATGGTCACTTTGGAAAGATGCGAATATTGATCCAAGAAATGGCTTGAGAGCGCGATTCCAAAACCCTCGATCGTGTCAAACGGATCAGCCTTGGCGATCGCATAGACTGTATTCTTACAGGTGTCCGTGGCGACGATTTTCCGATTGTCGCCTTTGGTGTATGCTTCCTCCAGATCTCCTTCCAACAGCACGTTCACGGATGCCTCGATCAATTCGTGTTGCGACGGATCCGCAACATCGCGTTTTATTTTGCTGACACGAACGTTGTGTTTGCCGTAGCTGTTGTGACTGAGGCGTACATTCATTGAAGTCGATTCCTGCGTGCAAACGGGTCTTCAGCCAAACCGCCTCCACCACCGGCGACGACGTCACAAACTAGCAAATCACCTCTCTGATGACAAACCGACACGTCCTGCGATCGCAGCGAGTTGAATTGCCCAGCGGCACGAGCGCCGCCGATGTGGTCGTCGACGCTGGTAAGATTCAAGCCGTTGCTCCGTATGGAACCGAAACCGACGGCCGTATCGTGCAGGATCTTGGTTCGCTATCGCTGTTGCCTGGTTTGGTGGACACTCACGTTCATTTAAACGAGCCGGGACGCGCTGACTGGGAGGGATTCGAAACTGGCACTGCGGCCGCGAAAGCGGGTGGTGTGACCACACTGGTGGACATGCCGCTAAACAGTTCGCCGGTCAGTACGACACGCTCCGCGCTACTGAAAAAGCGTGCCGCCGCCCAAGGCAAGTTGCATGTCGACGTCGGTTTCCATGCCGGACTGGTTCCCGGCAATGCCAACCAAATGCAGGCGTTGATTGATGCCGGGCGCAAGCTGTCAAAGTATTTTTATGCCACAGCGGGATCGACGAATTTCCTGGCTCCGGCGAGCCTGAATTGCGGATTGCAATGCCGCTGTTGGCCGAATGCAAAATCCCGCTGTTGGTGCATGCCGAGTTAGTGCATGATGTGCCAGCCATGAGTGATCCACGACGATACGCGGATTATCTAAGCAGTCGGCCGCCCACGTTTGAAAGCACTGCGATTGAAATGATGATTCGACTGGCGCGGGAAACCAAATGCCACGTGCATATCGTCCATCTGTCGGACGCCGGCTGTTTGCCAATGATTGATCAAGCCCGTCGCGATGGCGTTCCCTTGACGGTGGAAACCTGCCCTCACTATTTGTTTTTTTGTTCCGAATCAATCGCCGATGGTCGAACGGATTTTAAGTGCGCTCCCCCGATTCGCTCTCGTGCCAACAGCGATTTGCTTTGGGCAGGCCTGTGTCGCGGACAGATCGACATGGTGGTTAGCGATCATTCGCCCTGCCCACCAAGCATGAAGCGATTGGAGACGGGCAGATTCGACGAGGCCTGGGGCGGAATCAGTTCACTGCAATTAGGATTATCCGTGATCTGGACGGCAGCCAGGCGACGCGGTTTGGCGCTTGCCGATGTCATCCGCTGGATGTCCGTCGGGCCGGCTCGACTGCTGAACTTCTCTCAAGGAATCAAGGTCGGCAACCCGGCGCATCTGGTTGTATTCGATCCCGATGCGAGTTGGGTGGTTGATCAAACGAAGTTGTTGCATCGGCATCCGCTGACGCCCTACCACGGCGTACGGTTGCAGGGTACGGTGCGGCAGACGTTTGTGCACGGTGATGCGGGGCCCACGCCAGCCGGAAAACTGCTGTGAATGACGGTAACATTAACAACCTCGATGCGTGCTCAGCTGATCATGTCCTGCAGCAGCTGCGGGCCTGTTGCGGAGCATCCGCCTGGTGCCAGGCGATGCTGAGTATGCGACCTTTTGGCAATCCAACTCGTGTGCATCAGTGTGCCGACGCAGCGTTCGATTCGTTGACCGAGGCCGATTGGATCGAAGCATTCGGCTGCCATCCGAAAATCGGTGATCTGAAATCGCTGCAGCTAAAGTTCGCTGGGAATCGGCAATGGTCCGGCAGCGAACAGTCGGGGACAGCCGCCGCCGACCAGCGGACGATCGCCGAGCTGGCCAAAAGAAATCGGGACTATGAGTCTCGTTTCGGATACATTTTCATCGTCTGTGCAACCGGTAAATCGGCAAAGCAGATGTTGGACCTGTTGATCGCACGGTTGCCGAACGATCGGCAAACCGAACTCCGAATAGCAGCGGCCGAACAACGTAAAATTTCCCACCTTCGCATCGACAAGTTATTGCACACCGAGTCGCCGGCAGAATTTCAATGACGAACTCTCCAATCACAACCCATGTTTTGGATACGAGCCGCGGCCGACCGGCGGTCGGTATCCCTGTGGCGCTGACGCGGATCGACGGCGAGATCGAAAGGGAGTTTGGCACTTGTCAAACCGATTCTGATGGACGCGTCCGCAGCGGCCTGATTGATACCAACGATTTTGCGCCCGGCAGATATCGAATCCGGTTCGACACGCAAGTTTACTTTGACGCGAATCAAACGGATGCGTTCTATCCCGAAGTCAGCATCATCTTCGTCGTCGTGCCTGGAAATTCGCACTACCACGTGCCTCTGTTGTTGTCTCCCTATGGATTTTCTACTTATCGCGGCTCTTGAAGCAGTGGCAGGTGTCCTGGCCGGCGCAACGGCGGTTCATCGGGAGGCCACAGCTTGGTGATCGCTACTGGTCGGCAAGTAAGGTGTCCGCGTCCTGGTCCGTGAGTTCTCGAAACGAAAGTCGGTAGCCTTCGTACGCGGCGATTGCGTAGAACAACAGATCCATCGGGCTGAAGGTCGCGATCAGCAATTTGGTCAGATCGTTAAGATCCAATTTGGTGGCAAGATCGAGAAAGGGAATCCCCTGATTTTTGGCAAGCATGCCGATCACCGCACACAGATTTCCGGCACCGCATCCGAACAAGGCAAGCCCGGCGCCGAGATAACCAAAGATTGGATCAATTCCTTTGCCCACCGCACGCATCGAAAATCCAACCAGAAATCCGATGCCAACCGCCATCCATCCGATCTGAACGCCGGTTGCGATCGTGACACCGGCCCAAGTGGCCGCACCCACCGCGGCGGCGACAAAGCCGGCGACGGTACCCCCGATCAGATGTTGCTGCGAACGAAGCTCGAAAAGCGCCCGTTCGATTTGCGCGGGATCCACGTCGGGCGGCACGTCGTCGGCGATTTGATCCTGTGCCGGTTGGTCAGACATTCTTAAAACTCAAAATCAGACATGAGAAGCGTTTTTATGATCAGCGTTACTGCGCTGATTATGATGTTCGCTCTGGTGAACACCGAGCCAGACGGCTTTTATTCTTGACCCGGATGATACGCCTTTTCGGTGTGCGCCAACACGTCGTCCCAGTGAAACCACGCTGGCTTGAATTTTTGTTCGCTCAGCAGTTTCGACTGGTCGTTGAAGTGCGGTGACTCCGGGTTCTGGCTTTGACCGTAATGCAGCCAGCTGACTGCTCGAACCTTATCGCCGAATTCATAACAAGCCATATACGATGCGCCGGTAACCGCATATTGATTCTTGCGATACGGCAGCTCAGTCGGCGGAGTATGATACATCGTAAAGGCGACGCCCAGAGGGCCGCGAACTCCCGCCAACGGCAGACTGGGCTGGCGATCATCAAATGGAATCGTTTCGAGTTGGGAGTGTTCGGCGTGCCGCTGAATGCGATGGACTTGTCCATAAGGGACTTTCCAATCACCGTACAGCGCTTGTAGCTGCTTGGCGGCCTGCACGAGCGCGTCAAAGCGGGCGGGAATGTCGGAGACGAACTGCGGTTTCAACGTTTCGACCGGATATCCGCGGCCGTACAGCATTTCGTACCACTGAACGGCCAGGGTGGCTTGCGTCGATTCGATTGATGACGTGTAGTCCCAGTCCGCGAAATGATCGAAATAAGGCCGCGCCTGAGCCGCTAGCTCAGGGTTCGTTTGCTGCAACCGGCGCAAATGATCGGCGTAAGCGGGGAACTCCGTCATCGGCCAATACAGCGTCGTGTCGTAGGCGATATTCTGGAAATCCTGGAAGCTGATGTCGCTGGCCTTACGAAGCAGATACCGCGCGAGTTTCGCTCGCCGTTTGTCATCATATTTGTCCTCGACCATGTAATCGGGAAAATCCTTCAGCGACGGGTTCCCATCGTCAGTGGTCGTGAAGGGTGTCGAGTTGCAATTCTGAATGAACCCAGATCGCGGATTCAGCACTTGCGGTAATTCTTCGAGCGGATGAAAGGGTCCCCATTCATTCTTTGGATCGCTGCCGTCCACCGGCTTTGTCCAATCTTCAGACGGATCACGCTCGGCCATGACGCCATTGTACAGATAGAAAATATTGCCGTCCGCGTCGGCATACATCGTGTTGAATGTTTGTAGTCTTTGCTGCGACACAGCCGCGTACCATTGCTGGAAATTTTGGGCTTTGGTTTGCGCCAGCGATTGAATGATGCGGCTCCCCTCGTACAGCTTGGGAACACGGATGGCCAAGTAATGCTGCTCGTCTTGCTGGGCGATAATTGGTCCATAGTGGGTTTTGCGGAGCGTGAACTGACGCGGCTCAAGCTGCTCCTGCTCGTTGACTTTAATCGTGACATTCCACTGCTGGGCGGTCCGATAGTCGTCGCCGTAGCGGTACTTCAGTGGATCGGTCGGATGGTCGAAGGTCAGACGATACAGATCGGAAATGTCGGCGCTGTTGACGGTGTAGGCCCAGCCCAGGCGATCATTGAAGCCGGCGGTGGGAAACGGAGAACCGGGGAACATGGTGCCCGAGAAATTCCAGCCTTCGTCGCTGCGAACATGCATCTCGGTGAACATTCCTGATCCGTGCCACGGTTGGTGCGGATTGATGAACAGCATCGCGTTGCCGTCTCGAGTTTTGCTCGGGCCAACCGCCCATTGGTTCGAACCGAGTGACGCCTGTGACTCTTCGGCCAGTGGCTTGAGTTTGCCGCGCGGCGCGTGAGCCGCGCCAATCAAGCGACCCAACATCATGAACCGGTCATACATCAGCACATGTTGTGGTTCCATCTTGACCAATAGTCGCGGTTTAACTTCGGGATGCTTGGACAAATAAAAGTTGTAGCCGCCGGCAAACCCGGCGCAGATTTCCTGCACGTATTCAGGCAGGTTGGGATAGTCACGAATCGATGACTCGACGACTTCGAACAAAGCATTTTCCAAATCACTTTGCACCCCTCGCTCGCCGACCACTTCGGCATAACGGCCAATGCATTGCAAGTAAGTGTCCTCAAGCTGCCAGAAGTGATCTTCGCATTGTGAGTATCCTGAGCCAAACGCGACCGATGCATCGGTCGGACCATAGATATGCGGAACGCCCCAATCGTCGCGATGAATCGTTACTTGAGACGACCACTCCGCTGCGGTTTCGGCACGACTGGTGACTGGTGAGAATGCGACCAATGCCGTGCTCAAGCTCAAGATCGTTGTGATTTGCTGTTTGATCATCGTTTGCCTTGTAGATTCCTGCTGAATTCGGTTGATTGCATCTTTGACCGCGAACGCTGACAATGGTGGCGGCGGCTTTCGCCACGCTCGGTTTCGCCCAGCAGTCTGCTAATCGGAGAATTGAAAATGACATTATGCCCGATCGCGATCGTCGCAAGTTGCAAAAAATGCCCGGCATTTTCCGTCTGTCCACTAAAAGGGGTGATCGGGGACTATCGCAAAGACGATCCCGCGGCCAAGACGCCCGCTGGCGATCAGCAGAAAAAATAGCGTCGTGGACCAGCAACCGCCAATCCATGAATCGTCCGTCAAGCCGGGCGCGGGCGGTGCCGTCTGGTATCTTGGTGCTGCGATCAACGCAACCAATACATTCAGCCCCCCGAAAGTTGTCGGCGCGATGAGGAGAGTCTGTCAGGCAGGTTTGGTTTTGCTGACCATTTCCACGATCGTTGCTGCTGATGATTTAAGGCCAGTTGCCGCCGCCGCGCTGTCGATCGAAGATAACGGCCAGCAACTGACAATCCGTCGGGGAGCACAACAGCTCGCTACCTACGTTTACCAGCACGACCAAATCCGGCGACCGTTCTTTGCCAACGTCAAAACGACTACTGGAACTCAAGTCACGCGAAACTTTCCGCCCCTTGAAGGTACGGACGCGACCGACCACCAGAGCATGCATCCGGGCATCTGGCTGGCGTTTGGCGATCTGAGCGGTGAGGATTTCTGGCGAAATAAGGGCCGCGTTGTGCATGCTGGTTTCAGCGCAAAACCGACGGGCGGGGTTGGACGAGCCGACTTCGTTGAAAACAAGCTTTATCTGCGCGGTGACGGCGAGGTCGTTTGCGAGGAAGTCTTTGCTTGCACCGTCCGCGAGCTGCCACAAGGAATCCTGATCGGTTGGGACTCGACTTTTTCCTCCGACCGTGAATTCTATTTTGGCGATCAAGAAGAAATGGGTTTGGGAATCCGCGTGGCCACGGCGATCAGCGAGGTCAGCGGTGGCCGGATCAGGGACAGCGAAGGACGAAGCGGAGCAAAACAGGTTTGGAGCAACTCATCGGCATGGTGCGACTACAGCGGCCAAATCGGTGACGAGGCGATCGGGCTGACGATTCTGTGTCACGGAGATAATTTTCGCGGCAGCTGGATGCATGCCCGCGACTATGGGGTGATCGCCGCGAACGCGTTTGGCAGACAGGCGATGCAGAAGGGTCCGCGAGATCAAACGATCGTTCAACCGGGTGAAACATTGCGTTTGCGATACGGGATTTTCGCGCACAGTGACAGGCCGGACTTGGATGCGGTTTTTCAGCAATACCAGTCGGTCGCCGGCCAGAAATAGAGATCGCCGGACCGTTCCCGGTCCGCATCACTAACCGAGTCGTGTAAACCAGTCTTCGTTGCTGATCACTTCGCTGATGAACATTTGCTGGGCGACCAAGGTCGATTGCTGCAGCTGTTCGGCGGTCGCTTTACCGGCCTCGTTTTCAACCGTCAGCGTGCCGGTTGCATCACGCAGGAATTCCACTTTGTATCCAAGGTGCATTGCTTGCCGGGCGGTTGTGTCACAGCACATGTGAGTCATGTAACCGCCGATGCTGACGGTATCGGCTTTGATTTTTTTCAGCCACTCTTGTAATCCCGTTCCGGTGAACGTTCCGGGCAGCTGTTTGTCGATCAGGATATCGCGATGGCGACTTTCGACATCCGGATGCAGCTGCCACATTTCCGAATCCTTGCGGAAAATCGGTGACTGCGGATCCGCTTGATGATGGCGAACCACCGCAGTCGGCACGTTCGCGTCGGCGGCCGCATCCATTACCGCCAAGATCCGCTCCAGATGCCCGGCCGGATAAGAAATCGGTAGTCCGCCGTCAAAATATTCACGTTGCACATCGATTACCAATAGAGCGCGAGTCATGTGGTCACCAGACGGAAAGAACAACAGAAAACCTATCGACGCCGCCCTGATTATGCCAATCCCCTCACGGCTTGGCGACCAGCGGTCGGCTTCGAATCGGTATACAATGGCATAATTAGGTTCCCTGTCTGACTCCGTCACAGTTGCCGCAATGCGATCGACCTTGTTGTTATGCCTGCTGATCTTCGCGACTACTTTCCCGGCCAGCGGTGCTCAAGCGGCGTTGCCTGATGTAAAAGTTCATGCCGACATCGAATTTGCCGAAGTCGATGGTGTGAAGCTGCTGATGAATCTGCATCTGCCGCAAGGAAAATCGAACCCGCCATTGTTGATGTACATCCACGGTGGAAGTTGGACCATGGGCAATCGCAACAGTTGCAACCTGTGCTGGGTCGCCGAGCATGGCTACGCGGTTGCCTCGGTCGAATATCGGATGAGCAGCGAAGCAATTTTTCCAGCTCAGATTCATGACTGCAAAGGTGCCTTGCGATGGCTGCGTGCCAATCAAGACAAATACGGATACAACGCTCGGCGCGTGGTTGTCGCTGGCGCGTCGGCCGGTGGTCAGCTGGCCGCGTTGATGGGCACCAGCGGCGGCGTCGAATCGCTGGAGGGGACCACTGCCGGCCACACCGATCAATCGTCCGAGGTCCAAGGCGTGATCAATTACTATGGGGCTTCGGATTTCATCATGCGATCAAGAAACCAGCCAGCGAAAACCGAGGATCCCAGCGGGAGTGTTTACAAATTATTCGGCGGTTCGGTCAGCGACAATATCGGTTTGGCGCGTGCGGCCAGTCCAGTGGCTCATGTCGATGCCAGTGATCCGCCGATGCTGATTCTTCACGGGGACGAAGATATGACCGTTCACTTGACTCAATCTGCTCGACTCAAGGTTGTCTATCAACAGCATCAGTTGGACGCGTTTTTGCACGTCGAAAGGGGCAGGGGACACGGCTGGAAGCGGACACCGACCGAAACTGATCTGGTCTTGGCGTTTCTGGCAAAACAGCTCGGCGAACAAAGCGGGCAATGAACTATGCAAGCTCCGATCAACCGCCAACACGATCGTCGTTTATTCATCAAAGCAGGCGCTGCGCTGGCAGCCAGTTCGATCGCGTCCCGACGGACGTTGGCCGCGGAGCCGGTCGACACGTCGCCGGCTGAGAAAGTCTTGATTGGAATCATGGGCGCGGGCGGACGGGGAGCCGCGATTGCCAAGGGAATGATGGCGGCTGAGAACGCGGAAATCGCCTACGTTTGCGACGTGGACCAGCGTGCCGCCGCGCGGGTTGGGGAGTTCGTCGGCAAGGGCCAGCGGCGCGCTCCCCAGGCGGTTGCCGACTTTCGACGAATTCTAGATGATCGCAGCGTCGATGCATTGATCTGCGCCGCGCCAATCATTGGCACGCGCCGGCAACCATTTTGGGATGCAGCGCGGGCAAACATGTTTATGTCGAAAAGCCTTGCAGCCACACACCGGCCGAGAGCGAGATGGCTGTTGCCGCCGCCCGCAAACATGATCGTGTTGTGCAAATGGGATCGCAGCGGCGGAGTTGGACAGCGATGATCGAAGCGATAGGAAAGTTGCACGCCGGTGAGATCGGCCGGCTGATTTACTCGCGGACGTGGTACAACAACCGCCGCCTGTCGATTGGTCACGGAAAAACGACGGACCCGCCTGAGTGGCTCGATTGGGAACTCTGGCAGGGTCCGGCGACGCGGCGGCCGTTCAAAGACAATCTCGTCCACTACAACTGGCATTGGCATTGGCACTGGGGCAATGGCGAACTTGGCAACAACGGCATCCACGGCTTGGATCTCGCTCGCTGGGGTATGGACCTGACCTATCCGATCCGAGTGACAGCCGGCGGCGGCAAGTATCGCCATGACGACGACCAGGAAACACCCGATACAATGATGGTGACGTATGACTTTCCCGGCCAACGAACGATTACTTGGGAAGGCTTGAGCTGGTCACCGCTAGGTCCGCATGACTCGTCATTTGGGGTCAGTTTCCACGGCACCGAAGGTTCGCTGGTGATTCGTGGTGCCGGTTATGTTCAATACGATATGAAGGGTAATCAGCTGGCATCGCAAACGGGAACCCAGGGAGACACCGAACACTTTGCCGATTTTTTAGAGGCCGTTGGCAGTGGACGGCGACCGCACGCCGACATCGAACAGGCACACCAAAGTACGCTCCTTTGTCACCTGGGAAACATCGCCTATCGGACTGGCCGTGTCTTGAATACGGATCCCAAGCATGGTCGGATTCAAAATGATGCCGAAGCGGAACACTATTGGTCAAAAGAGTACGCCAAGGGCTGGGCACCTGTGGTCTGAAATGAGGCGCAGTGGTCGGCCTGGCTACCCGGAAGCCCGAATGCCGGGAAGCCCGGGTGCCGCCGACGATGCCCGAGATTCGATGTTGCCAAACCGGAGAAATGCTGTGAGCAGCTTGCCAAGACTGATGCTACTGGCGCTGTGTCTGCCGATGTCAAGTCTTTCGGGGGTGAGCGGACTTTGCGCCGCAGATACAGACACCTTGCGGGTCGGCATCATCGGCTTGGACACATCGCACGTGCCCAACTTTACCGGCGCTATCAATCGCGAGCCGGCTGATCCAGCGATGCGCAACTGCCGCGTGGTTGCCGCCTATCCGTACGGCAGCCGAGACATCGAATCCAGCGTCAGCCGGATCCCCAAATACACCGCCGAGGTCAAAGCCTTGGGACTCGATGTGGTTGAATCGATTGACGCCCTGTTAAAACGAGTCGATTGCGTGTTGTTGGAAACCAACGATGGCCGACCTCATTTAGAACAGGCCTTGCAGGTCTTCCGCGCCGGGAAACCTGTCTTCATCGACAAACCGACTGGCTCGAAGTTAAGTGAAGTGGTGGCGATTTTTCGCGCGGCAAAGCATTACGGCGTGCCGGTTTTCTCCAGTTCGTCGTTACGTTACAGCGCGGGCGCCCAGGCGATTCGCGGCGGCAAAATCGGCAAGGTGTTAGGTTGTGATGCGTACAGTCCCTGCTCGCTGGAGCCGACCCATGTCGATTTGTATTGGTATGGAATTCATGGAGTCGAATCCTTATTCACTTGCATGGGTACCGGATGCGAGTCGGTACAGCACACATCAACGGACGACTTCGAGTGCGCCGTGGGTGTTTGGTCCGGCGGTCGGATCGGAACGTTTCGTGGAATCCGCGCCGGGCAGAGCGGCTATGGTGGAACCGCCTTCGGCGAAACCGGAATCGAACCGATCGGAGCCTACGGAGGCTATCGACCCTTGGTCGAAGTGATCACCAAGTTCTTTCGCACCCGTGAAGTTCCAATTGACCCGGCCGAAACAATCGAAATCTACGCCTTCATGCAAGCGGCTTATCTAAGCAAACAGCGCGGCGGAGCAGCGGTCACGATTGCCGACGTGATGGCAGCGGCAGAAAAAGAAGCGGACGGGTTGTTGCAAGGCAAGCTGGTGGCCGCTCGCTAGCCAGGGCTGATGGCGATTCCAGACGATCAAACCAAGCGAACACGAACTCCAGTGCTTGGTCCCATTGTGATGTTGCGGCGGCGTGGAACCACCGGCTTTGATTCCAGTAATTCCAGTTCATGCCGCGACAAGATCGTGCCCAGCACGATCGCCATTTCGTAGGAGGCAAAAGCGGCGCCGGCGCAGCGGCGATGTCCGCCGCCATACGGAAAATACTCGGCTGAGCTATAGCTTCTTTGCAGAAATCGCTCCGGTTCAAAAGAGTCGGGCTCTGGAAACGTCTGATCGTTGTAGTGAGCCAGAATCGCTGCCGGTGCGATGGCGGTGCCAACAGGCAACCGATAGCCGGCGATCTCCATCGGTTTCTTGATCACCCGCAACACCTCGGTGATGATCGGGTTCAACCGCAGGGTTTCCTGAACCACCGCCCTCAGGTATGGCAACTGGGCAATCTGCTCTGCTGTCCCGTTGGGCAGAGCGGACAATTCAGAACGGAGCTTCACCAGTTTCTCTGGGTTCGCAAGCAGATGGTAAATGGCCCAGGCCATAGCGATTGCCGATGTCTCGTGTCCGGCAAACAAGAACGTCGCCAGTTCGTCGCGCGCGTGACTGGGATCGATCGCCTGGCCGTCCTCGTATTTGGCGTCCAACAACATCGTCAGGATGTCTTCGCGATCAGCCGGTTCGGTACGACGACGCTTCATTTCGTTATCCAAAGCCTCGTGCAAAGCCGCTCGAGCGCGCAGAAAGCGGTCCCAGGGACTGATGCCCAGAAAATGGCGTTGCGTATGGCTGGAAAACAGCAAAATCGGCGAAGTACGGCGCACGGTATCCGCGGCAAGTTCCATCATGGTCTTGATCGACTTGGTATCTTCGCCACCGAAAATTGCTCGCACGATCACACGCAGCGAGATCTGCGTTGTAACGTCGATCATTTCAAAGCCTGTGCCGCGGGTTTGATTCTGCATCGATTCAACGGCGGCCTGCTGCATGATATTCGCATAGGCCCGCATACGATCACCATGGAACATCGGCATCACGAGTTTGCGTTCACGGCGATGCGCGTCGCCACTGAGCATCAACATCGAGCCAGAACCAAGAATTGGTTCCGCTGCCTTGGTGCCGAAGGTGTCGTAATCCGCCGAGCCATGCGAAAAGACCTGACGTATCAAGTCGGGACGCCCTGTCAGCACCACGTTTCCGTTCAATGCCTGGACGCCAAACGGATCGCCGTATTGCCGCGCCCACTGCTGCATGCAGGATCGAGGATCACGGAGGATTCGCAGCGTGGTCCGCCAACGACCGACGGGCCCCGGCGGCAGCGATGTGGGAGGTGCGGTGGTCATTGACTGAGTTTATGAAATCCAGGCTGCCGGAGGCGTGGATTCTGATCGTCAAATTGTCGCAGTGGTCGCCCGCCGGTCAGATCATTCGCAGCGATCACGACATTTTGGTCGCTTCACGCTATCATGAATCCAAAGGAAAAAAATCATGGCCACGAGCATTACCGATATCGAACCAATCACCACAGGCCGACAGTACATTGAAAGTTTGCGCGGTCGCGATTTGAAGGTCTACCTGTTTGGTGAATTGATCAAAAATCCCGTCGATCATCCGCTGATTCGACCGTCGATCAACGCCGTCGCTGAAACGTATGACTTGGCCGAGCGTCATCCGGAACTCGGAGCGGCAACGTCGTCGCTGACCGGTACGACGGTCAATCGGTTCCTGCACATCGCGGAAAGCGCCGAGGACCTGGTCAAGCAAAACAAGATGCAGCGGAGATTGGGGCAGCTTACCGGAACCTGTTTCCAACGCTGTGTCGGCATGGACGCGCTGAATTCGCTGCATTCGGTCACCTACGAGATCGACGAAGCGCACGGCACCCCGTATCACAGTCGATTTCTCGATTTCGCGGCACAGATGCAGCGCCGCGGCTATGTGATCGGCGGCGCGATGACCGACGTCAAAGGTGACCGAAGCAAACCGCCGCATCAGCAACAAGACCCCGACTTGTTCGTGCATGTCGTCCGGCGGACCGACGACGGTGTTTACATCAGCGGCGCTAAGGCCCATCAAACCGGCTGCGTCAACTCGCACTGGTTGATCGTGATGCCGACGATGCGGCTCGGTCCCAATGATTCCGATTACGCGATTGTCGGCGCGATCCCAGTCGACGCGAAAGGCATTACCTATATCTACGGTCGCCAGTCATGCGATACGCGCAGCATGGATGGTGACATCGATGCCGGTAATGCCAAGTTTGCCGGCCAGGAGGCGATGGTGATTTTCGACGAGGTGTTCATTCCTTGGGAGCTTGTTTTTATGGACGGTGAGTACGAGTTCGCCGCCATGCTGGTTGAGCGATTCACTTGTTACCATCGTCGCAGCTACGTCTGCAAGTCCGGTGTTGGTGATGTGTTGATCGGTGCGGCGGCAACTGTCGCCGATTTTAATGGTGTGGAGAATGTTTCTCACATCAAGGATAAACTGGTCGAGATGACGCATTTGAACGAAACGATTTACAGCACTGGAATCGCCTCGAGTTACCAATCAAAACCACTCAAATCGGGCGTGTACATTTGCGACGACATGATTGCCAACGTCTGCAAGCACCACGTTACCAAGATGCCTTACGAAATTGGTCGGCTGGCTCAGGATCTGGCCGGGGGCTTGATGGTTACGATGCCGTCACAGAAAGAATTCGAGCATCCCGAGCTCGGTCCGGTGATTCGCAAGTACCTGCAAGGGCGGAAGGAAATCTCGACTGAGGATCGGATGCGGATTTTACGACTGATCGAGAACATGACGCTGGGCCGTAACGCGGTCGGATATTTGACCGAATCGATGCACGGGGCCGGTTCGCCGCAGGCGCAGCGGATCCAGATTTCGCGTCAAATGCAGATCGAATTCAAAAAACAACTGGCCAAGAACCTGGCCGGAATCGCGGCTGATTCGGCGGCAGCAGTAGCCAGCGAATTGGTCGACTACATGGCCAGCGTATTCGGAACCGACGAACTGGAGGATGATTAGCCCAGTCCAGAACCTTGCCAGGACAAGTCCTGGTCCGCCAGATCTGGCCTTGACGATGCCAACCCGGTAAAGGCTCTAGATATAAAACATTGCTGCTTCGCCGTGGCGGCAGCGTTCTACCAGATCGGCTAACCGAATTTGGCTCAGCACCGATCGGGATGCCTCAGCGGCCTGTTCCCAAGACTCTTGTAACATCGCGTCGGCCACAGTCGCTTTGCCATCGGTATGGCAACCGGCCTCCTGGCATCCGACCGCCTCGACAATGTCCAGCAAAGTGATCGTCGTCGGGTCAACTGCAAGCCGGTAGCCACCGTTGCTGCCGCGGATACTGCTGACCCAGCCAGCGGAGCGTAAGGCACGTAGAATCTGAGTCAAGAAAGGAGCCGGCACGCCGTGCCGATCACTGATTTCGCGGACCGCGACCGGTGACGGGTCGCCGCTGCGAATCGCCAGTTCCAGCATGGCCAGGCAGGCATAGTGAGCGCGCGCGGAGATTACCATTGCTCACCTGATCAAGACGTATGCAAACCGCATTCGGTTTTTTGAAAGCCGCTCCAACGACCCGCTCGTTCGTCCTCGCCGCTGAGAATGGCGCGGGTGCATGGCTGGCAACCGATGCTGGGATATCCCTGGTCGTGCAACGGGTTGTAGGGAATGTTTTCGGACATGATCAAGGACCACACGTCCTGCTTGGTCCAATTCGCCAGCGGGCTGACCTTGACCAATTGAAACTTGCGATCCCAGCCGACAATCGGCGCGGTGGCCCGATCAGAGCTTTGGTCACGTCGAATCGCGCTGGCCCAAGCATGCTGACCGCTGGCGGCCTGATGCAATACTTTCAGCTTGCGATCAAAGCAGCACTGATTCGGGTTGCTGTTGTACAACGGTCCGCCGTTGGCTGCCTCGTACTGCTCGACCGTCAGTTCGGGATATTTGAATTCAACTTCGATCCCATACCGCTGTTTGACCTGCTCCCGCAGCTCCAATGTCTCGGCGAACTGATAACCGGTCTCCAGATTGAATATCGGTGTTTCCGGCGCAAGCTCGGCCAGCATGTGAATGAGCATCATGCCTTCCGGTCCGAACGCGGTCGCCATGGTGAATCGAGGTGCAAACCGATCCACCGCCCAGCGTAAGATCTGAGCGGGCGTTGCCGCTTCCAAAGCGCTGCTTTCGCGTTCCAATTCGGCCAGAAATTCGTCGCTCGGATACAGCGGCGGGTCGGCCGCCAAAGCCCCTCGGGGCTCGTTGGAATCGATCGAAAACAACTGCAACGGAGGTCCCGAAGGGGACTTCGGTTGTCTGTCCGATTGCGACTTGGATTTGAGAATTCGGGCTGGTTCGTTCATCAGGATTCTTGCCGCCGACTAACAGAACGCCCGGAAACGAGCGATCATTGAAAGATAGCTTACAAACAGGATCAAGATAGTCAAGTATCGTTATCGTCCGCCAGGCTTGCCGGGTTGAGCGATTTTGCCCGGCGGGGATCATTTCCGTGATAATCGAGCCGATTTCAAGCTGCTTGGATGTGCGCAAGCGGCTAAATTGGAGGTTATGAAATCCGCGACTTGCTCATTTCCGCTGCTCCTGCTGTTGTCGGTCAGTCCACTCGGGGCCGACACTTTGGAACTCTCCGGCGGCGGTTTTCTGGCCGGGCAGGCGAAAAAGAGCGGCGACTTTGCGGTCATCCGCATTGACGAGGACGTTCAGATCGCGGTCCCAGCGAGCCGTGTAAAACGGACGGTGATGTCGAGTGAGTTGGCCGAGTACCGACAGCGTGCCGCGGCCGCCGGAGCCGATGCCGAGCAGCATTATCAGTTAGCGATTTGGTGCGGCAGCCACGTGCCGGGCAACACCGATTTATACAAGCGACTGCACATGGAACGGGCGATTCAGATCGACCCGGAGCACTCCAAGGCTCGCGCCTGGCTGGGTTATAAGAAACAGTCGGGAAAATGGGTTCTGTCGTCCGAGTTGATGCGGGATCGTGGCATGATTTGGGTCACGGGGCGTTGGGAATTGCCCGAGGCCATCGCAATCAGTGAGGACCAGTCATCGGCCGATGTGGGGAGCAAGAGGTGGATTCGCGAGGTCAAGCGATTGGTCAAGAGCGTTCAGGGCAGAAACGAAAAAAAAGCCACCGAAGCCATGCTGGCGCTGCAAGCGATCGAAGATCCGAGTGCGGCCGGCGCAATCGCAGACCAACTTCAGAACTCACGCGGCAAACAGTCTCAGAGCCCAGAATTACGCCGGTTATGGGTTCAGCTGCTCGGTCGTTTTCACAATCGTGCGTCGGTCGAAGCATTGGTATTGGCGGGGGTCAGTGAAGAAGATGCCACGATCCGCGAAGCGGCGCTGGACCGGCTGGTCGAATTCGGTGCCAGCTCGGCCGTCGCCACCTATCTGCCGATGCTAAAATCAAACGACAACAACCTCGTCAACCGCGCTGCCCGAGCCTTGTCGTGGTTTCCCGACTCGGAACTTGCCCTGACCTACGTCGACGCGTTGGTGACCGAACACAAACAGATCGAGGCCCCAGGTCCATCAACGCAACTTGGTTTTGGAGATCAGGGCAGCAGTGGGCTGACCTACGGGAAAAAACCGACAGTGATTGCTGTGCGGAAAACCAATCCGGCCGTGCTGTCCTTGTTGCGACAGATTGAACCGGACGTCGATTATGGCTTTGACGAACAGGCCTGGCAGCAGCATTTTGCGCAGCAGCGGGGCGGATTTGGAGGCGACTTGCGACGCGATCCGTAGATCTGGGATCCAGCCTGTCGTGACGTCCCCGTTTTCAGGCGTCCCCGTTTTCAAGCGTCCCAGGTTTCAAGCGTCTCAGGTTTCACTTGTTCGGTTGCGGTCGCAGGAACGTCAGCGCAGCCGATGCGATTGGCAACGGTCACAACGCTAACGCGTCGCCTCAATTGCCTTTTTCACGGCGGATTCGTCCACGCCACCGACCAATTCAACCACTCCGATCTCGCTCGGCAGTACAAATCGCAACTTTCCGTGCGCAACTTTTTTGTCTCGCCTCATCACGGGCAACATCTGCTCGGCGTTGGCTTGATCGAAAGTCACTGGTAATCGGCAGGCGTTCAACAGCCGGGTTTGTCGTTCCAGTAGCTGATTGTCGGCCAGCCGCAGATCGATCGCCAGGCGGGCCGCCATCTGCATCCCGATCGAAACCGCTTCGCCGTGCAGTAACGCACCGTATCCCGCTGTGGCCTCGATCGCGTGCGCGAACGTATGCCCATAATTTAAGATCGCGCGACGTCCACTGGTCTCTCGTTCGTCCTCGCCCACCACGTTCGCTTTGCATTGGCAGCTGTTCTCGATCGCGTGCCGCAGCGCGAGATCATCGCGATCGACCAATCGGCCCGCATTGACTTCCAGCCAGCTAAAGAACTCAGCGTCGTCGATCACACCGTACTTGACGACTTCGGCCAGCCCGCTGCGGTAAATCCGTTCTGGCAGCGTTGACAAGACTTCCGTATCGATCAGCACCAGCGAGGGTTGCCAAAAGGCGCCGACCATGTTTTTGGCACCAGGCAAATTGATTCCGGTCTTGCCTCCTACGCTGCTGTCGACCATTGCCAGCAGCGTTGTCGGCACCTGAACCAGCCGAACGCCGCGTGTAAAGGAAGCAGCGACAAATCCCGCCAAATCGCCAACGACTCCGCCACCGAGGGCGACTACGACGCTGCGGCGGTCCCCGCCTTGTTGCAGGATCCAGTTCAGCAGCGTTTCAAAGCTCGCGATCGATTTGCTTGGTTCGCCCGAGGGCACGATTGTTTTGCTGACACGAATCTTGTCGGCATCGAATGATTCGGCCAAGGGAGTTGCCCATGCCTTGTCGACGGCTGCATCGGCGATCACGATCACATGGCTCAGGTCATCGATCGCAGTCTCGATCGCAGCGGCAAATTTGTCGAATTGCCCGGAACTGATATGAATCTGGTAACTGCGCGAACCCAGCGACACGCTGACTTGCGAGACCGATTGATCCGGTTTTGTCTTTGGGCTTTGCATCGGTCGATTCAATTGGTTGCTGATTTGGACTGCCTACTTGTTTGATCACTTCCCAACCCTGACAACTTACTCCATGAGCAACCGATCGATCGATCCCACAGCGGAAATCCACGGCGAAAAGTACAATGATCCCCGCGCGACGATCACGCCGCGTGGGATTCTGATCGGAGCCGCGATTGTGTTGTTGGGAATCCTGGGCGCGGCGGCCAGCATCTACGCCAGACGGACTCGATTACAGCAGACAACCCGTTTTTGGGGTGCCGAGACGATCATGGCGTTGCAGTTGGCCGAAACGATCGAGCTGCTGCCACGTGGTCAGGAGTCGTTTGAACCGGTCAACCTGGCGGGAACTCCCGGACTGGGGCATCTGAGGCACCGATTGTTAGACGACCGCAACTTTGATTGGTCGTCCGAAACCACCTCGAGTGTTGCGGAATGCTGTGGCCAGGTCAGCTCTGAGGGGCCCGGCTGCATCCAGCTGAGGCTCACCGATCCGACGGCCAAGCGGGTCGGAACCATCGAGATCGATCTGGATCTGGAGGGAGGTTGGATTGGGCCCAGCGATGGATCGCGGCGTGTGCGGGCGACCGAGTGGGTTCGACCCAAGCTGCGGAACTACTTCAAGACAATCATGTCGGTCCGGCAGAAGCGTTACGATCAACGAGTACCGTGACATTCATTGATATCGGCGCCGCCGCGTGATGCCTGTCTGAGTCTATAATGGCGGAGATTCGCTATTCACTTCTTTCGTTGATCCATCCAGGCTGCAGTGGCCGATCTGATCTCAGTCCAACACAAACTCGACGATGAGCGAAACGGGCGTCGCGTGCTGTTTCAGGCGATGCCCGCTTGGCTGATCAGCACGTTGTTGCACGTGGTGATTTTGCTGGTGCTAGGTTTGGTGACCGTCGCCGAGCCGATCCGTGTCGTGAATGTATTGACCGCCAATCGCACGGCGGATCAAGGTCCCGAGATCGAAGAATTCACGATCGAGGAAGTCGATCCTGGTGAGGTTGCCGAATCGGAAGAGATTCCCGAGCCGACAACCGCTACCAGTGAAAGCCTGGAAATCGAACAACCCACCTCTATCGAACCACTGGAGATTGCTACGCTGTCGATCGACGTTGCAGACATTGCAGCCGAGATCACGCCTCCCACAGTCTCGCTGCAGAGTCTGGCAACAGTCAGCTCAGCTCCGCTTAGCAGTCGGTCGGCGGATATGAAAAAGAAACTGTTGCGTGAGTATGGTGGCAGCGAATCGAGCGAGGCGGCTGTGACCGAAGCGCTAAAATGGTTAAGTCGACATCAGACTCCCAGTGGCGGATGGACTTTCCAACACAATCTGGTCTGCCAAAACGCGTGTGGCGACCCGGGCGAAGAGAACTACGCGACCAGCGTCAATGCGGCGACCGCGCTGGGCTTGTTACCTTTCATGGGTGCCGGACAAACTCACGTCGAAGGTCAATTCAAAGACGTTGTATTTCGCGGACTTCGATTCCTGATTCAAAACGGCAAACGAGGGACCATCAGCGGATTGCCGGTGATCGATTTGCGTGACCGCAGCGGCAACTTGTATTCACACGGGTTGGCCTCGATCGCATTGTGTGAAGCCTACGCCATGACAGCGGACCCGGAATTGGCCGGGCCAGCGCAGGCAGCCTTGAATTTCATTGCGGTATCGCAGTGCACCGACGGTGGTTGGCGGTATCAGCCGCGCGAACCCTCTGGTGGCGACACATCGGTGACCGGTTGGATGGTGATGGCACTGAAGAGCGGATACATGGGGCACTTGATTATTCCGCCCAGGACGATTCAAGGTTCGATGTTGTTTCTGGACAAAGTTGGTTCCAACGGCGGTGCCTGGTATGGCTACAGCGCCAAGGAGGCCAGATTGAACCGCTCTTGCACAGCGATCGGTTTGCTGTGTCGGATGTACACAGGCTGGGATAAAACGCACGCCGGAATCGTCAAGGGAGTCGAGTCGATCAGCAGTGGTGGCGTCAACAAACGCGATATCTACTACAACTACTATGCGGCTCAGGTGTTGCGGCACTACGGCGGATCGGAGTGGGAAAAATTCAATACCGAGTTGCGAGATTGGTTAGTCCAGACGCAAGCTCAAACCGCGGGCGAAAAAGGAAGTTGGTATTTCAAGGATAGCATCTCGCATCGCGGGCCCAAGGAAGGAGGACGCCTGGCTAGCACTGCTTTTGCAACCATGATCCTGGAAGTCTACTATCGGCACATGCCGTTGTATGCGGAAGCCGCAGCCGAAGAGGATTTTCCGCTTTGAGTTCGAAAGTCGACCCTGACGCTTTTCCTGGCAAAGTGGTTGGCGTTCTAACTGGGTCCGGCCGTTTGGATTTCGGTGAAATCGCAAGCCCTCGTTTCCGCCTCCTCGCCGCCGCGCTGCTGCTGGTCGGACTGCTGCTGCTGGTCGCAGCAACATGGATCATTTGGGTCGTCGATCGATCTTTGCAGGAGTTGACGCGTGATTCCCTAACAGCGAATCTGGCGGCCAATACGGCGGCTTTGGAATCGTGGTGGATCGAACAGTGTCGCCAGGCTCAGAGCCGACTTGAGAACGAATCGGTCGCCGCTGCCGCCCGCGATCTGATCCAGCAACACGTCCGCGATCCCGCTTGGTCAGCCGCGGCATTGCGCACCAGTGGGGACTATGAATCATTAAAGCGGATTGCTGAGGATCCAGGAGATGGCTGGGTATTGCTGGATCTCCAACGAATCGTGGTCGCAGCCAGCGATCCAACGTGGGCCGGTCAGTCGTTGCCGATTCCGGAAGAGGCCATGCTGCGTTTAGTGGAACGAAAAGCGGTGGTAACGCGGCCACTGAAGTTGCCGCTGGTGATTCAAGATCGATCCGCTCCCGATTCGATTCCTGGTGGTGCCTTGATGTTCGCGATGGCGCCGGTGATCGATGATTGGCGCACGGTGGGCAGCTTGTCGACCCTGATCGATCCCGCGGATCGTTTTGCCAGACTGTTTTCGGTGGCCAGAGCAGGACGAACCGGCGAATCTTATGCATTCGATCGACGCGGCGTGTTGTTGTCGGAAAGCCGTTTTGAATCTCAGTTGCGGACTGCCGGACTGTTGGATGCGGATCCCCGGATCTCCAGCCTGTTGAACATTGAAATCCGTGATCCCGGCAGCGATTTGAGCCGCGGAGGTAGACCTGCATTGGATCTTCGGCAACAACCATTAACGTGGATGGCGGACCACGCGACGCGCGGGGCAACGGGCGAGAACGTGACCGGCTACAACAATTACCGGGGCGTTGCCGTCGTCGGTGCTTGGCGCTGGCTGCCCGAGTTCGGGATTGGAATTGCCACTGAGATGGAGATTGCCGAAGCCTATCGACCGGTCCACCTGCTGCGGCGGGCGTTGTACGGTTTGCTGGGCCTGGCGTTCTTGGGCGGCGGCGGCTGGCTGTTGGTCGGATTCGCCTTGAGCCGCCGGCGCCGGCGCTCTGGTGCCAGCGGAACACGAAAGTTGGGCCAGTACGAACTGGGCGAATTGATTGGGCGCGGCGGCATGGGATCGGTCTATCGTGGTCGCCATCCATTGCTGCACCGTGAAGTAGCGGTCAAAGTTCTGGAGTTTGATAGCGAATCGAACCAGCTGACGATCGCCAGGTTCGAGCGAGAGGTGCAGTTGACCGCGCAACTACGTCATCCCAATACGATTAGCATTTATGACTACGGGCGGACGCCCGATGACACATTCTTTTACGTCATGGAATACGTCGAAGGGATCAATTTGCAGGAACTGGTCGATCAATACGGTCGTCAACAGCCGGCCCGCGTGATTCATTTGTTACTGCAAATCTGCGGATCACTTTCGGAGGCTCATCAATTAGGTATGATTCACCGCGACATTAAGCCGTCGAATCTATTGTTGACCACTCGATCGGGATTGCACGACATGATCAAGGTGCTTGATTTTGGGTTGGTCAAACAAGTCGATCGTGAGTCACCGGGTAGCTGTTCGACCGACGAATTGACTCAAGCCGATGGCATCACGGGAACACCCATGTACATGTCCCCGGAATCGGTTCGGGACGCGTCCACAGCGGATCAACGCAGTGATCTCTATTCGTTGGGAGCGGTTGGTTACACGTTGTTGACCGGCAAGCCGCTGTTTGACGGTGAATCTTCTGTCGATGTTTGCCTGCAGCAATTGAACGACCAGCCACCTCGACCGAGCGATCGAATCAACCAACCGCTGCCAGAAGATTTACAGAACGTACTGATGAGTTGTCTGCGCAAATCGCCTGACGAGCGGCCCATGTCGGCCGAGGATTTGGCCGACTCACTGAGGCATTGTCAGGACGCCAACCGCTGGACGATGGCCGAGGCGATCCAGTGGTGGGAAGCTGAGGCAAACTGATATGTTTCGTGGACGACGCGCACAGGAAATTGAAAAAGCCGATTGGCCCAGTCTGTTATCGCTGCTCGAAGACGATGACCAACGGGCGGCGATCGAACAACGGTTTCCAACACTGGTTCGCGAAAGTTTTTTGCAGGCGCTCCGCCGACTCGAACCCAAAGTTGCTGACAGTGTGCTGGCTACTGGTCGTCAACTGCATACGGCCGAACAATTGGTCAACTGGCCCACGGTCGCTGTCGCTGGAATGCTCAATAGCGGCAAGACCAGTTTGGTAGCAACCTTTCTCAGTGAGCGCGGCCGCGCAGCGTACGCTGCGCGGCGCGAACAACGATCAGGGCACGCACCGTTTTGTCCTGTGGCTGCCAAATGCCTGGAAACAGGATGCCGAACTATGGGGCTTGTTGATGAGCCGGATCGGTCACGCGATTGGACAACCACCCGAAATGTTGGCTGAGGATCCGGCTCAGGCGCACCTGCAATACAACAATCGCAACGGCAGCGAAAAATCGCTTGCCGTACCGTTGGTGGCGACGGATTCCAAACTGGACGAGTATCGGATCGGATTGCTTGACTGTCCTGATATCGTTTCCGATGCGGCCCTAGGCTTGGGGTCACCCGAGGTTCGGCGTGAGCTACTAGGGCGGGCAGCGACGCTGTGCTCGGCTTTTTTGGTTGTGTCATCCGCAGAATCGTCGCGAGACGGCACATTGGGCGAATTGCTGAGGATTGCTTCCGATCTGATGCCCGGAATTCCGCGCTTGTTGGCGGTCAACAAAGTCCGTGCGCAACTGACTCCCGATCAAGTCCTGGAGACGTTTGGACCACTTGCCCAAGCGCATGGCGTCGAGACGATTTACGCTGCTTACGACTACGAAGTGCCCTCCAGTCATCCGTTCATTCCAGCCGTGCTCGAAACACGTACCGTGTCGGTCGAAGACGCCGATCCGTTGCCGGTCTTTTATTCGTTGTCGAAAGATCCTGATGCCAATCCCCCGGCGGCGATTACCAGTGACCGGCTTCTGATCCAACTACCCGATCGACTCGACCGAGGTCAATTGTTTCAGCGGTTTCATGTCGCCTTGCAATCGAGTCTGCATAACGCGATTTGGAATCAATCTTATCCCCTGCTTGAACAGGACGCCGAGGCTAGCCAGCGCGTGACCTCCAAGGCCCAGTCTTGTTTACTTGATGCAGCGCTGGAGTTTTTTGCCCACCGCGCGCTTGGCGGGGAGGTCGCCGAATTGCGGTTGCATCAGTCCGAACGGATCATTCGCCAATTGTCAGAGTCCTTTGCCGTCACGGCTCCGTGGTACGCCCGTTGGGGAGTAAGATTGAACGCGCGCGTGCGGCGTGTCTTTGGCGGCGCAAGCGATCTGATCGGCAGACTGACTCCCTCGGCGATCGCGCAGCGAACCGCTGGCGAAATCAAAGACAGGTTTCGGCGTGGTGAATACGGTGGTTTGATGACACCTCAGCGGTTGACCGCGGCGATCGATCGGCATGGCGGCGACGTCGCGCTGGAACATTGGCGAGACCATCCGATCGCCGATCAACCGCAGCTTTGGCAGGCGGCCTCCGAAACGGCGATCTTACGATTTGAACGGGGCGACTTCACCGCGCTTGACCCGCGGCGATTGGACGAAGCGGTTGCCCAGATGTGGAGCGAAATTCCGACCCACAAGAAACTGGCCGCCGGTTTGACGCCCCTGGCGGCGCTGCTGGCAACCTTGGGGGCCGCATTTTTGATTCCACTGGATATGGGCGCGACCTTTACCGTGTCGATCCCGGAATTATTCGCCGCCGCCGGTTTGACGACGCTGTCCACTCTGTGGGCTGGTGGCAAGAGCACCCGCAATGTGGGTCATCAAGCGGCTCGTCAACAATTGGCGGACTTTCACTCGGTGCTGTGTGATGCGTTTGGCGTCGCGCGGCCCGAGACACCGCCCAGCATTCGGATTCAAGGGACCAGCGAACCAATTCTGGAACCCAAGATCGAAGTTGGTCAGCCCGGACAGCCCAGCTTGCCGCTGCGTCGGGTACGAGCTGAATTTCAGCAAGAATTGGACCGTCTCTTACCTCGAAGTGAAACTGGCAACACTCGATGAGTAGCATCAATCCTAGATCGGAAACCGAACAGTCGGCACTCGACGACGTGCTGGGACAGCCCGGTCAGGACTTCCTAAACCGAGTTCGCAAAGCGGCCGTCAACGTCCTGTCGGACAGTCCGGCAGGTCGCGAGGTTTTGGAATTATGCGACGATCACGCTCGAGCACGACGGATGATTCTGGAGGATCGCAGCGGCGGAATGAATGTCGTTGCGGTCGTGGGCGCCAACGGGCAGGGTAAATCATGGTTGGTTCGTCAGATGATCCGCCGATCATCGGCCGCCGTGTCGGCTGTCCGCAGCGGCAATCGCGCGGACGAAGCAACGGATGCGTTGGTCTGGGTCGGTCCTCGTCCGCCGGCGGACTTGGATCCGCGGCACGAAAGATACGTCCACTGCAGCGCCGGCGACATGCAATCGATCGGCGCGCCCTACATGTTGCTGGACGCTCCGGGGGCCACCGACGATCGCCGTTCCTTTGCGGCTGTCGCCGCGCGCTCGTTATCACTCGCCTCGGTATTGTTGCTGGTGGTTCGTCGAGATCAGATTCGCAACGAAGTTTTGGGCGACTTGGCCGAAGCAAGCGAGGGCTCGTTAGTGATTCCGGTGGTCAATGCCGTGCGGCGGCGTGATCAGACTCTGGAAGCGGACATCGACGCCTTGACGGGGCGAATTCGACAGGCGGCGCCGACCAGCGTCGTGGCCGCGCCGGTAATCATCGATGACTTTGAAATTGATGGTCACAGCGAACAAGGCGTCGGCGGCCAAGCGGCCGAGGTGGTGGCCGCCCGTTTGCAAGCGGAGCTCGGTAATTCGTGGGAGGGAGACCGGCGGCGCAGCACTCGCTTGTCGGCTCTGGACTCGCGGTTTCGAGCCGCCTTGCATTCGGTGCTAAGCGATCAGTTGCCGGGACTGACCGCCGCTGTGCGGCGGTTGAATCGCGAAGCCACGGCGTTACCGGTCGAAGTGGCCGAGTCGCTGATTGGCCGCGGTGGTCCGCTTCGGGCCGCGATTCGATCCCGATTGCGGATGGCACTGTTGACCGAGACCGCCGCCATTTGGTTCCCCTACAAATCAATCTTGGGTTTATTGAATCTGACCCATGGCGCCTGGGACCGGGTATTGCTGACCCTTTCCGGATCGTTGCCGTCTTTGGTGACCACCGTTTGGACAACGTCCAAAAATTTCGCTGCCGAGCGCGGCGCGCAACAGGACTTGCGAGACGGGTTGCAACGCCGTGGGGCCGCCGCTGTCGCCGACCGACTGGGCCCGTTGGTGACACGGTTTCGCAGCGAGTTGATGGAGTTACGAAATCAGCATCCAACGCAAATCCCGCCGTTTTCGAATCATGATTCCGGCTCGCAAGTCGCTTTTTTGTCTGGGATCGATACGTTGCAGGAAAGTTCGCAACGAATTTTTGATGACGAAGTGGAACGCGTGTCGGTATCCCGATCGACGGCGCTGCTGTTCGGACTGGTCGGAACGGCTATTTTTTGGTTTCTGATGGCGGGGCCTGTCGTCGCGTTGTATCGCGACTATTTTGATGCCAGTTATGCAACGCTTAGCGAATTGAGCGGAGAGTTAGAAAATTTTCCGAAGCCGGAATTTTCGATGATGGCAACCAGCTTTTTGTTGTCACTGCTTCCCACGGCGCTGTTCGCTATGTTGGTCCTGTCGCTAGCTCAGGGACGCCGACGTGTGGTCGGAGCCGAAAGTCGAATCCGCGATTTGCACCATGAGACGATCGAAAGGATGCAGCAGCAAGGAGTCTTGAGACTAAGCTGGGACGAACCAATTCTGGCGGATGCCGAATTTCTGTTGTCCGCCGGCGCGGCGGAAGTAGAGTCGTGATGATTAACTGCATGTTCATTTCGGACTTCGTGTTGATCGCGCAGACGACCGCCCCAGCCGATCCGGGTGCCGGCGGCGGGATACTCCAGATCGTCTTGAGCGGGGGCATCGTCGGACTGTTGATATTGCTGATCTTGTTCGCGCTAAGTATTTCGGCCGCCTATCTGTTATTCGACCAAATCATGACGCTGCGGCGTCGGGAGGTCATTCCCGATGGTGTTGGCGACGCGGTCCGACAAGCCTTGTTGACCGCCCGTCTGCCCGAAGCCGATGCCGCTTGCCGGCGATCGCCCAGCGTGTTGAGTGTAGTCCTGCTGAGCGGTCTGTCAGAGTTGGATTTGGGCTGGCCGGCGGTCGAGAAGGCGGTCGAGGATGCTTTAGCCCAGCAAGCAGCCAGATTGATGCGACGTATTGAGTATCTGGCGGTGATTGGCAATATCGCGCCGATGATTGGGTTGTTGGGAACGGTGACCGGGATGGTGATCGCGTTTCAGCAGGTGGCGACCACTCGAGGCGCGGCCGGTGCCGGTGACTTGGCCGAAGGAATTTATCAAGCGCTCGTGACCACGGTCGGCGGCTTGGTCGTCGCCATTCCCTCGCTAGCGATTTATGCCATCTGCCGGAACCGCGTCGATGCCTTGATCGCGGAAGTGGCTTATCAAAGTCAACACGCACTCTCACCGATCAAGCGTAGACCAGGAATACGGGCGCGCGGCTCTGTCGGCGCCGTGCCGCAATCAAAACCGACCGGCAACGGCGGCGGCCCGCAAGGACCGCCGAAACCGTCATAGTGCCGGTCGATCCCCAACTGCTTGATCGCCGTTCCCAGCGGAACCGCAGAGGCGATTCTAAAAGAACACCTTCGCCGCCGTATCCCTGAGCATCCATTGCTTGTCGCTTTCCGATAGCGAGCCGATTCTGTCGCGGATCAGTGCGATCGAAGATTCGTAATCATGCTCGCCTTGAACTTGAAATGGACAATCGCTGGCCCACATCAAGCGATCAGCGCCAAAGCTGTCGAGGATCTTGTTGATCATTGGGATCAGGTCCTCGTAGGGCGCGGCTTTTTTGCCGAGCGCATAAAAAGCGGATGTCTTGACAAAAGTATTTGAAAATCTTGCCAAGCGACAGAGTCGGTCAAGTTGCTGCGGATCAATCCTGCCGTCGATTCCAATCCGCGCGAAGTGATCGACCACGACGATCGTGTCAGGAAACTTTTCACAGAGTACATCGAGATAACCAATGTCGGTCGGATTGATCAGCGGACAGACCGCCCATCCCTGCTCGCCAGCCTTTCGCCACAATTTGGCCATGCCCGGATCATCAACCCAGCCTTGCGCCGGCCGGTGAATGAATGCGAAAACCACGCACTCCTTGGCTGGCCAACATTTCCATACGTTGGGTGAGGTCGTCGGATTGATGATCGATCAATGCCACGCCGGAAAAAACACCCGGGTGCGTATGCATCTGTTCCAACATGTACGAATGGTCGTATTGATAGAAACTCATTTGAATCAACACGACGCGTGCCACTCCCGCTGGCCGACAATGACGGAACAGTTCCTCCGCCGTGAAGCTGGGGGGTTGCATGTCCGACTTCTTGAAGCCTGAACCAAGCGGGTACTTTGTGACGTCCGGATTCCAAATGTGAACATGAGCATCGATCCAGCCAGGTGGTCGATCCGATTCGGCTGCGGTCGACAGCGCTGCTGCGCCGGCAAACGCGGCTTGACCGAATGTTCGTCTTGTCATTTTCATTTCGTTACTCGAACTGGATCATGAAGTTGCGGTAGATTTCCACGGCTTTGATGACTTGGCGGCATTCGACGTATTCAACCGCCGCATGAGCTTGATCGATGTTGCCTGGGCCCAAGATCATACTTGGAATACCGAGCGCGGCGAATTTGCTGGCATCGCTACCAAATGGGACGCCGATCAGCCGAGCGTCCAGTCGTAGCTGCTGCAAGACAGTGACCATGGTCCGCACCGCGCCGGAGTTCGCATCGGTTTCCAGCGGCAGATCGGTCAGCATCGGCGGATGCATGATCGCGTCGACGCCCTGAGGCCCGGCGATCGAGTCGATGAGGCGTTGATATTGCCCGAGCACCGAATCGACATCCTCGCCGGGTAGCAGTCGGCGATCAATTTCAATCTCGCAGTTCGCGGGGACAAAGTTGACTTGAATGCCGCCGCGAATCACGCCAACGTTGCAGGTAGCCGGCCCCAGCAGAGGATGCGGGTGTTTGCAGCGTTGGTCTGTATCTTTCTTCAGTGCGTTGATCACGTGCGCCATCTGCTCAATCGCGTTGTTTCCCAGCTGGGGCTTGGACGAATGAGCGGATTTTCCGCGCGTCTCGATCGTCCAGCGTACGACACCCTTGCCGGCGATTGCGGCCCGCAGGCCGGTGGGTTCAGCAACGACAGCGGCCTGGGCCGTAAGCCCCGACCCTCCCGCTGCGCAGGAGGATGATTCAGCGGCTTGATCCTCGGTGTTTGGATCACTCGATGGCAGCTCGAGCGTCACCGCCCGGGCACGGGGGGACAACAGCGCCGGAAGGGTCGACTGCGGTACAGTGGGATCCAAACTGTTGCACAGCGCCGTCGCGCCGCGATAGGAATATTCCTCGTCACACGTAGCCGCAAAAATGACATCACACGGCGGTTGAATTCCCTCGTCGACCAAACTGGCCGCGGCGTGCATCATCGCGGCCATACCCCCTTTGGTGTCACAGGAACCGCGTCCGTACATTTTCCCATCGCGGATCTCTGGATCCCAAGGTTCGATCGCCATTGCTGCGGTCGAGACGGTATCCAGGTGCGCTTCGAAGAGAATCCGGCGGCGCGAATCGCGGCCCTCAATCTTGGCCAATAGATTGGGGCGGTTGGGTAAAACCGATTGTCGTTCGGTTTCGATTCCTCGCCGGCTGAAGAAACGTTCGACGTAATCGGCCAGTGCGGCTTCGCTTACGCCGCCTTCGTAATTCGGGTTTACACTGTTGATCCGAATCAGGTCGGCCAAGGTATCGAGCACGGCGCGCGCCGATGGTTCGCTCAAGCCGTTCATGCGAGGATATCGGTGACGACGCGACCAGCGACGTCGGTCAAGCGGAAGTCGCGACCGGCATGGCGATAGGTCAGGCGGCGGTGATCGATGCCCAGCAGATGCAACATCGTCGCGTGCAGATCGTGGATGTGGACTTTATTCTCGACCGCGTAGTAACCGTACTGGTCGGTGGCTCCGTACTGGATTCCGCCGCGGACTCCACCGCCTGCCAGCCACATGGTAAATCCTTCGGGGTTGTGATCGCGGCCATCGTGCCCGCTGCCTTGGCAAGTCGGCGTGCGGCCGAACTCGCCGCCCCACAAAACCAGCGTATCATTCAACATCCCGCGCGATTTCAAATCGCGCAGCAATCCGGCGATCGGTTTGTCGACTTCGGCGGCATTCTGAGTGTGACCTTTGCGAAGATCGCCATGCTGGTCCCACTGGACTTCGGAATTGCTGTGCGTGATTTGCACGAAGCGGACGCCACGCTCCGCAAATCGCCGTGCCATCAGGCACTGTCGACCAAAGTCCGCGGTGGCGGGGTGATCAATCCCGTAGAGCGCAAGGGTGCTGCTGGTTTCCTGCGACAATTCCATCGCCGCCGGCATCTCGGTCTGCATTCGAAACGCCAATTCGAAAGATTGAATTCTCGCTTCCAAAGCGGAGTTTGGCCCGCTCGAATTCAGGAAATCGTTGTTCAGGGATTGAGTTAGCTGAAGCTGCAGTCGTTGGGATTGTTCGGTCAAGCGGGCGTTGTGCGCGTACTTGATCCGCGCCTGTTCGGATGACTCGCTGGCGTTGCCGAGCGGCGTGCCGGCCGTCGAAGCCGGCAGAAATGCGGCGCTCCAGTTTTTGGTGCCACCATGGGCCAGCGTCGGGCAGATGGTGATGAATGCCGGCAGGTTCCGGTTCTCGGTTCCCAAGCCATAACTGATCCACGCTCCCATACTCGGCCGCACGAACACGTCACTGCCGGTGTGCAGTTTCAGACAAGCGCCACCGTGCGCCGGATTTGTGCCATGCAGCGAGTTGATGATGCACAGGTCGTCGACGCACCGCGCCACATTTGGAAACAGATCGCTAACCATGATGCCGCTCTCCCCGGATCTCCTGAATTTCCAGGGCGAAGCAAGTAATTCACTGGTCGGCGCGAATTGAACACGTGGCTTGTCAAACGGCAACGGCTTGCCATCATCCTGCTGCAACTGCGGCTTGTAATCAAAGGTGTCGATATGAGATGGACCACCCTTCATGAACAGAAAGATGACTCGCCGGGCTGTAGCGGGGAAGTGGCACAGATTTGAACCGAGGGTCTGATCCGACAACAAGGACGCGAGCGCCAGCGATCCAAATCCAGCGCTGCTGCGCTGCAGCATTTGTCGTCGTGAGATTGTCATTTCAGGTAGATGAATTCGCTTGAGCAAACAACCGCCTGGCACAAAGCCTGCCAGGCTTTCCGGTCCGCATGTTTGTCCGTCTGGTCGGCTGCGAGTGATCCGAACTGTGATAAAAATTTTTCAGCCCGAGCAGTTTCCTGGCTCGTGGCCGGCCGACCATAAGCTTGCAAAAACATTCGGTCGATGCGGTCCCTGCGCGAACCACCGGCGGCTAACAAACGATCGGCCATCGCAAACGTCAGATCGCTGACCCATGGTGAATTCATCCAAAACAGAGCTTGCGGGGCGATCGTGCTGGTGTCCCGATTCCCATTCAGCACGCTGGCGTCGGTGTAATCGAACAACTGAAACAGGTCGTACAGATGATTGCGAATCACGGGAACATAGATGGAACGCCGTGGCGTGTCGTAACTCGATTTGTCAATCGATGTGTGGTCGAACAGGAATTCCCGGTTCTTTGTTTCTAGTAAACTTCCGCCAAAAGTTCGCTCTAGTCTGCCGCTTACCGCCAGCAGGGCATCGCGAATCGGCTCGGCTTCCAGCCGTCGAACATCGTACCGCCAATAGAATCGGTTGCCTGGATCGATGCTTGAATTTGGTTCGTCAAATTCGCTACTTCTTTGATACGTTGCCGACGACATGATCAGCCGGTGCATCGCTTTGATCGACCAGCCGTGGTCGACCAGCCGCACGGCCAGGAAGTCGAGCAGCTGGGGATGCGTTGGCGGGTCACCTTGTAAGCCGAAATTGTCAACTGTCTTGACTAGCCCCTTACCGAAATGGCCTCGCCAAATGCGATTAACCATCACCCGCGCGGTCAGCGGGTGTTCTCCGCTGGTCAACCAACGAGCCAATTCAAGCCGGCCGCTGGAATCCTCGGGCAATGGCGGTTGAGTTCCGCCTGCCAGTGCCACAGGAAAGCGGCGCGGCACGGTGTCACCGAGTGTCAGGTGACTGCCCCGTAGGTGGATTGCTGCGTTGGTCACCGGTCCGTCGACGACCCCCATCGCGGACGGCATCGACGGGGCGGACAGCTCCAGTTGTTTCAGTTGTTCACGCAACTGATGCAGCGCATCAGGCGCCTGCGGAGAGTCTTCGATTTGCCGTTTCTTTTCCGCGACCAGTCGCTGGTGCTGTTGCTTGCGCTCGGTATCGTCCGGCAATTCCAGTGAGTTCTCATGCCACTTGGCGATTTTTGTATAGCTGTCCATCGCACAAGTGCTTTTGAAGATGCCGGCTAGTGCGTAGTAGTCATCGTGGCTGATCGGATCGAACTTGTGCGCGTGACAGCGGGCACAACCGAGAGTCAGTCCCATCAGGCTGCGACCAATCGTGTCGATCTGTTCGTCAATGATATCCATCTGCATCTTGGATTCATCGACTTCCGCCAACACTTTCGGTCCCAAAACCAAAAAACCGGTGGCGATCAATTGCTCGTGCCGGCGGGCTAAATCGGTGCCCCAGTCCAACAAGTCCCCCGCGAGCTGTTCGACAATGAATTCGTCGTACGGTTTGTCGCTATTGAACGAATCAATGACGTAATCGCGATAACGCCACGCGTTCCCATGTGCGACATTCTCGTCGAGACCGTTGGAATCGGCGTAGCGAGCAACGTCCAGCCAGTGCCGTCCCCAGCGCTGGCCGTAATGCGGAGAACCAAGTAAGCGATCGACAACACGCTCGAACGCGTCGGCAGAATCATCGGCTAGAAACGAATCGATCTCGGCAACGGTTGGGGGCAGTCCGATCAAGTCAAAAGTAGCCCGGCGTATTAACGTTCGTTTGTCCGCCACACCCACTGCACGGAGTCCTTGCCGACTGAGGCTGGCTGTGATGAAGGTGTCAATTGGGTGATCAGTCGCGGGCACTTGGCTTTCGGAAATTGATGCGGCGACCAGCGTTGGATCTTGGTCAAGGGGCGACTGAAAGGCCCAGTGTTTGACGGCGGGTTCGTTGTCGACGGGGTCGATTGTTTCAATCGGATCGGAATCTCCATGCTCCGGATGAGGCGCACCGATCTGGATCCAGCGAGTCAGGTCGGCGATCTGACGATCCGATAATTTTTGCTCGGGCGGCATTTGCAATTGGCTGTCACGATAGCTGACCGCCGTGATCAGCAGGCTGGCAGCCGGCTTTCCAGGAACCAGTGATGGCCCGGCCTTGCCGCCTGCCAGCAAACCTGAGAGCGTATCAACTCGAAGCCCCGATTCTTGTTCGTCTGGGCCATGACATTGGTAGCAGTGATCGGCCAGCAGTGGCCGGATCGTGGTCTCAAAAAACCTCAGCTGCTCGCCGCCGGGCCGATCGTCCTGGCCGCCAAGGTGATCATCGGCAAACGCCCACGAGGCGAACCACAGCAGCGCCACGACACTGCCGGCCCAAGTTTTGATGTGTCTGCAGGGGATGCTCTGGTTCATGCCATGATTTTACCACAATCAACGTCGCAGACGCGGCTGGGCAGGGATCAAATCGCACGATATCGTGCAGCTCGCTAACCCAACTCCGCGGCATCAAAAACTTGATCGAAGATTGCGCGGTTGTGATGTCGGGTTTGTTGGCACTGCGCGATGATCATCTCCGGATCCGATTCGCCCATCAGATAGGCAAGATCTTTCATTTCGCCAATGTTGTCTGCTGGCAGCTCATGTCGCGCCGGGATATTCATCAACTGCAAGTTCGCTTCGATGCGTCGCAGCGTTCGATAGCCATTGATCAGTCCTAGAGCTTGTTTTTCATCCAGGTGACCAGCGCTGGCAAGTGCCGTTAGAGTCGCGGTCGTCCCTCGCTGGATGATCGCCGGCGACGCCTTGGCGTGCCGTAGCGTCAGCATCTGCGCTACGAATTCGACGTCAACGGTCCCGCCGCTGCCGCGTTTCAAATTCTCCTCCTGCGCCGTTTCTTGCATTCGTTGCCGGATCTTGCGAATCTGCGTTGCCATCTGTGGATGCCATTGGGTGCCGACAATCGCCTGATGGATCAATCGATCAATGCGTTGCCGCAGCCGCCGTGAGCCTGAGATTGGGCGCGCTTTGCAAATCGCCAGTCGCTGCCAAATCAGCGTATCGGCATGTTCGAATCTGGTGAAGAATGCATCCGCTAAGAATACCAAGCCGCCTTCTTGATCCGAGGGACGCATTCGAGAATCGAGTTCGTACAGGCGGCGATGTTTGCTGGGATCATTGATTCGGTTGATCACTCGCTGGGCTAACTGATTGAAGAAGCGTTGGTTGGTTAATGTCTCGCGGTGCCCGCCGATTCGACGTTTGGTTTCACCGTCGGCCGAATACAAAAACACCGCGTCCAGGTCACTGTGATAGTTCGGTTCGCCTCCACCGAGCTTTCCCAAAGCCAGCGTAACCAGCTCGGCTGGATGGTCGTCCTGATCCACCGGGTCACCGTACTTTTCGGCTAATGTTTCTTGATCATATTCGATCACTCTTCGCACGCAGGCCTCAGCGGTATCGCCGATCGCGCGATGGATTGCTTCGACAGATTCCTTTTTCAGAATGTCACGAACGCCGATGGTTAGATGTGAGCTGCTTTTGAAGCTGTGCAAAATGCGATCGATATCTGTCGCACCTCGACAAAGTTCTATCGAGTGCGCGTCAAGTCGTTGGGCGGACGGCAACCGGTTCATCAACAACGAATCGATCAGCTCGTCGATCATTCCCGGACTGTTCGTCAAGATTTCCGTCAGGTAGGGGGCGGCAGCGCACAGCCGAACCATCAATTTCATCGTTGGTCGACTGCTGGCCAGCAGTTCCCAAAGTGTTGCCTTCGCACCGAGTGAATCCGTGACCATTTCCAGCGATGACAGCGCTTTGTCAGGATTGGGAGTCTGCGAGATTTCGTCCAGTAGCGCCGGCGCGATCGCTGAGAAGAAATGGCGGCATCGATGAGGTGACAGGAACGGGACCGTTTCGTTGGCCAAGTCCCGTAGATTCTCCATCGCCCGTTTCGGATCGGTCAGCCCGTGTTTTCGCATGGTGACTTCGATCTCGTCCGGATCCGGATCGGGGTCCAACAGCAATTCCGTTTCGACTGCCAGATCCCCACCATCGGCCGGCGCGTCCAACATCAGGTGGTTGATCACTTTGCGATTCTTGGCGACGGTATCGGCCAGCAACGTATCGAACTTGCTCAAATCAGCCGTCGCCGCGCCGTTGCTGCGAATACCCAAATGCAGAGCCAAGCGTCCGCGGGAAACAGAATCGTTCGGAACTCTTCCGCCGCTGCGATCAAACAAGATGGATAATTGATGCTGCAAGCGACACAGTCGAGCATAGTTGGCCAACAGCAACGTTGATTCTTGAATCGTCAGGCAGTCGGCTTGTTGGAGCGCGACGATCGCATCACAGGTATTACCGCACCGCACCGACGGCAGCGAGGCGCCGTGTAACAACTGCAGAAACTGGATCGTCAGTTCGACATCGTCACGGCCGCCAGGAACTCGGGCGATATCAATACCTGGATCCGACGACTCGGATGCGGTTTGATTGATGTGGCCGCGCCGTTCGATCCTCGCTCGCAACGTACGAATCTCGGCTAGGTCGACACGACTAATGTAGGGACGGTAAATCCAAGGAAGCAGTCGCTGTAAAAAATCCTGACCCAGTTTCTGCGAGCCGGCCACGACTCGGGCTTTAACGAAACTAAGGCGTTGCCAAATTCGACCACTTGTTTCGTACGTTCGTATCGCCTCGCGAAAACTACAAATCGAAACCCCTACTTCATACCGCGGTCCTTCGCGAAGGTCGATGTCGATGCCTTCAGTTCGCGACGCGTCTCCGCGAAGTAACTGGACTACGTCGGCAACCGCGGTCCGATAAAAGTCACGGTGCCAAACATTTTTCTCATCGATCGCATCATATAGAAAGATCAGTTTCAGCGGCGAAGAATATCCGACTTCTTTGCCACCGAGGCTACCCAGCCCAATGACAGTGACTTCAGGTGTCGAACCATCCGCTCGCTGAGGCAGTCCGCGGCGCTCGGCTTGAAACTTGATCACCAGTTGCAGCGCCGCTTCAATCATCGCGTCGATCGCCACGGATAACTGGCGACCAACGCGATCAGGCGGCCACTGGGCGATCAACTCGCCTCGGGCGACATGCAGGACCTGGCACGCGTAAAAGCGCTGCAAGATCAGGGCCGCTTCGGCTGGCTGCTGAATATCCTCAAACTCACTCACCAGCGACCGGACCATCTCGTCGCGTTCGATCAGTGGCCCTTCGCCCGCGAGCAACACTGCCAGGCCGTCCCGAGTCAGCAAACGTTTGAGCAGTTCGCTGTCGCGGATCGCGTCGACAAAACGCCCCAACGAGGCGAGCGAGACGTCCGGATCAGCCAACCGCGGGAATTGCTCCTCAAGCCCCAGTCGCAGATTCTTCAACTGCTCGGCGGAAAGACCTGCTTGCCAGATCTGGCGTAACTGGTCACGCGCCTGGTTTGGATCGTGAAACGGAAACGGATCGATCCAATCAAAGTCGTCATTCATCATTGGGATCAACGCCGTCGCAGCTGGCAAGCTGATTTGCAGGTTTGTCGAGCGACTCAGCAAAGGAACGGGGAACTGCCGGGTCCGCCACTGCGTCAAAGAGGGTCCTCGATCGCCCCGATCATGAACCTTCCCCACCTGGAAGCAAGTGTAAATCGGAGACGGCAAAGCGTGTAGAGCGCCCAGCGTATCCGATGTTTGCTCCCGCTGAGATTTAGCCGCCGTCTTCGCGCTCGAAATTGAGCGAATACGGCACGCGACCGGTGTTGATTTCCGGCAACCAGGGATGAGGCAAATTTGCCACATCCGGGGGGCTGGAAGATTCGAACGGATTCACGCAACCCCTTTATCCACAAAGGTTTGCTATGACTGATCCGTTGTCTTTTCAAGCAGCCGGCACCCGCCCTGCATGGTTTCCCTCAAGCCTGACTGATTCGCTGGACCTGGGTTTTGAGGAGCCGCTTGTGGGAAAAAAATTTAGCCGTAGCTTGCAGGATGATGCATTTGGTGCCGACGAGTCGGTCTCCCGCCGCAGCCGAGTGATGGGACAACGCTTTGCCGATGCTCACGAGGACGACGCTCCGGCGATTGATGAGGGTACTCGTCGCCGGGACGAGACGCTGGCCGATCCGACCGAGGATCCAGTGCGGATGTACCTGATGCAGATGGGCCAAATCCCGCTGCTCACCCGCCAGCAAGAGGTGTCGGCGGCCAAGCAAATCGAAAAGACACGTGATCGCTACCGCCACTCGATGATGGCAACCGATTTCATGTTGCAAGGTGCGCTGAAGATGCTGGAGCAAGTCCGCGACAAGAATCTGCGATTGGACCGCACCATCGAAGTCAGCGTTACCAACGCAGTCGAAAAGAAGGCGATCATGAAGCGGATCGTGCCGAATGTCCGCACGCTGCAGCATTTGCTGAGACAGAATCGTAATGACTATATGACGTCGATCAACAAACGATTGCCGATGCGTCAGCGCCGGGCGGCTTGGAGAAACCTGGTGATTCGACGCAACAAAGCAGTTCGATTGGTCGAAGAAATGAAATTACGGACCGGAAAGCTGCAGCCGATTTTCGAAAAACTTCGGCAGGCGTCCGATCGCATGATTGAGATTCGAGGATTATTGGCGGATCCCGAAACGCTGCAATTGCCTGGGATGCCGACGGTCGATGAACTCAACAGCGAACTGCGTAGCCTGATGCGTCTGACTTTCGAAACGCCTCAGACATTGGCACGCCGTGTTCGACGCTGCGACCAGCTGCGTGACGACTACGACGCCGCCAAGCGAGTGCTGTCGGCCGGTAATTTGCGGTTGGTGGTTTCGATCGCCAAAGAAATATCGAAATCGTGGACTGTCATTTTTGGATCTGATCCAAGAAGGCAACACCGGATCTGATGCGTGCGGTCGATAAATTCGAACATGCCCGCGGATACAAGTTCAGTACCTATGCGACCTGGTGGATTCGCCAAGCGATCACGCGAGCAATTGCGGATCAAAGTCGGACCATCCGCGTTCCCGTTCATATGATCGATACGATGAACAAAATCCGACAGATCACCCGTGACTTGGTTCAAGAGATCGGCCGTGATCCGACGGCGGAAGAAGTTTGTCAACGCAGCGGGCTGTCGCTTGGAAGAGACGCGCGTGATCCTGAAGATGAGCCGACAACCATTGTCGTTGGATCAGCCGATCGGCGACCACGAAGACAGTGTGTTTGGCGAGTTCTTGGAAGATCACCGCGATGATGATCCATTGTTGGAAACCAATCGCGAAGCGCTGAAAATCCAGATCGATCTGGCGATGGAGACGCTGAACTACCGTGAACGCGAGATCTTGCGTCTTCGATATGGCCTGGCCGATGGCTATACCTACACCCTGGAAGAAGTCGGCCGGATCTTTCAGGTGACTCGCGAACGAGTGCGGCAGATCGAAAGCAAAGCGGTTCGCAAACTGCAACAACCCTATCGCGCTCAGTCGCTGGTCAGCTTTCTTGATGGTGCCGAGGTTGCGATGATGGAAAACAGCGACGCGATCTAGTACACGTGCTGCAGTCCAAAATGGATGCCCTGGACGTAATAAGTTTCAGACCTTGGTCGCAGCGCCGGAGCTTGTAGCCCGGTGGGTGGATCCGAAAGATTCACGGCCAGGGCTGGATCGATCGTCTCTGAGACTTGCAACGCATCGGTCATCGCGATGATGTGATATCCAAACGTCAGATCAAATCGTGGGTATTGATGCCAACCCAGCGAGAGATCTAGTTCCGGCACCCAGCCAAAGGTGTGGTCGCTGGTCGAACCGGCGTTGGTGCTGCGGACCAGCAGGCCGTTCGGATCGATCGCGTTGTTCCCATCGATGCTGGTAAAAGTCTCGCCTTTGAGCCTGGTCTTGCGAAGCAGCGATCCAAATCCGACTTTGGCCAATGAGTGGAACGACCAACAACCTTCGCGGTATCGGCTGGCAAGGCCAAATTGACCGCCATGAAATTCGTTTTTCACCTCAAACAGGTCATTGATCGCGAGCACCGATCCGAGCGGCGCAAAATCGGCGTCCTGAGAGATCGAGCTACTGGAGATGCTTAAATCTTCGCTAAGCCGCATGTATTGGTACCCATACAACACATCGACCGTGCCACCAAAGCGGCTGAACCACTTTTGCCGCGCCGACACATCGCCCCCGTAGAGGTCGCTGGTGGCCCGCGCGGAAATTGAGCCCGATGCCCGATCCGGAAACGCGATGATCTGGGTATCCTGGGCGGGCACCTGGTTGTCGCTAACGTTCAGGAATGGTCGCGTGATTACCGGGAATTGAGACTGATTGGCACCAAAGCTGGTGGTTTCCTGGCCGGCAAACCAGCCGCGCAATACCAGTGACCGACAGCAGCTCGGGTCAATCCAAGTTCCCAACGTCAATCTGCCCCCCGCTCGCAAGTCGGCCAACGCACGCTCGGCGCCGTACAAGATCACCGTGCCGTCCTGTCCCAATTCACCTGCGGTGTCGGGATCGGGGTTGCCGTCGGAGCTGGTCGTGATCAAGGGTGGCAGCCGGTCACCTTTGCGAAACATCAGCAACAATTCGACGCCACCGAACCAGCGGCCGCGGTCAAGGTAGATCGCGGAGTTTGACCAGTGTCCAAAACCGGCTGCTTTGTGGCTGCCGATGGAATCGCAACCGTCATCGCAGAATGAGCAGCCGTCGCAGGTTGGGTCGTGCCAAATCGGATCGTCCTGCTGCTGACCAAGCTCGTGATCGTTCCATACCAGCGCCGGCTCAAGACCCGCTTGGTCAGACGGTGGTACTGGCAACCCAGCCAATTTTGCCGTGGGTTTGACCAGCTTCGTCGATTCGTGGTTGACACGCCGCACTGCTTCAATGTCGTTGACACTCTCAGCGTCATTTGCGCTCCCGGTGACGATCGACTCCACCTCGATTGTTTGCAAGACCGGTGATTGGTAGCTGCCACGGTCCGGAGTTTTGACGCGCACCTGCCCGAGTGCTGGGGCAGTGGCCAGCAGCATCGTTGTGATGGCCGCGCAGCCAACCATCGCGGTTCGGCTGATTGCGGTTACTTGTCTCGAATCCATCGGATCTTCCAACGATCGGTTGGGGCAGCGCAACGTGCGCAGGCTCGCTGTTACCTACATTCGACCGTTCAGGTCATGCGGGTTGAGCGATTCTGGCAAGCTTTGACGTTTGCGCGGAGATTGCGGTCAAGTCGAGTTTCACGCCGCTTTACTGAAATCGCAACTGACCGGCGGCCGAGGCCTGCCACATGGTTCGATTGATCAAATCGACAGCCGTCAGCCAGCCGCCGCCGTAGCAATAGGTGTCGATGCACAGCAGATGACCCACATCCAGAATTTCACCGTCGCGCTGGGCGGTGTGACCGACCACAGCGACCTTTCCGCTTTGATGTGCCGCTGGCAATCCACAGTCCAGTGAGTACCAGCGAAGCATCTCACGAGTCTGTTCGGCCAGCGGAACGTCCGGATCGTAAGCGGCGTGCGTGAAAAAGAAATCGCCGTATTCGTAGTAGCCACCGAGCGAATCGAAGTAGGCGTGATGTTCCTCCGGCAGAAAGTCCAGATCTCCGTCGAACCCGTAACTCTCCAATGTTTCGATGCCGCCATGCCGAACCCACTCATGGTGGGGAACTCCGTTGCGGATTACGCTCAACATCATTTCTTCGTGATTGCCCAGCACACCAAATAAACGGGTCTGTTTGCTCAGCTGGATCAATCGGTCGATCACGCCTCGTGAGTCCGGCCCGCGATCAATGTAGTCTCCCAAAGTCACGACGACATCGTCAGGACCGGGTGCGATCGCGTCCAGCAGACGATCGAGAGCTATTCGACAGCCATGAATGTCTCCGATTGCGATCAATCGGTCCGCCACGTTCGACCCCCCTCTAGCTGTTGCGCCCGGACCGATCGCCGGGCAAATACGGGTACAATCAGATTGAAAGGCTCAATCCGACTCCCAATTCACGTTGAAAGTTTGCTCGTCCTGGGTGAAAATGTCTATACGGGCGTTTGTGCCAACACGCCGCGGGCGACACCCGCAGCGGGGTCTTACGCTCGGGCACCATCACGATCGCCATGTCAACCACTTATCACACTCGCCACGTCCCAAGCTACGGTTTGCATGGCGATGCGCTCCTGCCCGGTCCGGATAATCACGGCGGTGATGATCCGATCTTCGATCAATCATGGTTCGGTCGCCAACAATGGTCGGCGATTGTCAGTAGCATGCTGATCCATGTGTTTGCGTTTCTAACCTTAGCGCTCGTTCCCCTGAATAACAAGCCGGACGAGTCTGTTGTGGTGATCGCATCAAGACCTGATTATCAGCAGGATCCGCTCGAGCGGATCGAAGAAGTGACTTACAGCGATTTGCCTCAGGTAGCTGTTGGCGCCAGCAGCACAGCGGATACGGCGATGGCCGAGGCGTCTGCCCAGACCTTTGCCGAAATTGCCGAAATCAGAAATCCGGTCGAATTGCAGCCAACCGAACTTGGCCAAATTATGGTCAACAAAATGTTCGACACCTCTGTCGCTCCGCTCGACAAACTGACCGAACAAAAGGGTCACGTCGGCGAGGGTGCCGAGGGTGCGTCGGGCGCGGTCGACCGGATCACATTTGAAATTTTGCAATCGATGGAGGAACGCCCGACGCTGGTTGTTTGGCTGTTCGATCAAAGTGGATCATTGCATCGGCAGCGGCAAGAGATCCGTGACCGTTTCGATCGAATTTACCAGGAACTGGGGATTGTTCAGAGTCAAACAAGCGAGTCGAACCAGACATCGCAGCGACAGCAAAGCGATGAACAAAACATCCCACTGCTGACCTCTGTGATCGGCTTTGGTAATCAAGTTACGCTCTTTACCAAGCAGCCGACCGACGATTTGGCGGAGATCAAATCAGTGGTCGACGGCATTCCGATCGATTCGTCTGGGGTCGAAAAAGCATTCACAGCGATCATCTCGGCGGTCGATCAGTACAAGTCTCTCCGCCGTCGCCGTGGGAACAATCCACCGCAGCGCAATGTCTTGTTTGTCGTGGTCACCGATGAACGAGGCGACGATGGTAACTTGCTGGAGCCGGCCATCAGCGGCTGCAGGAAATTTGGAATTCCGGTCTATGTGATCGGCGTACCCGCACCCTTTGGTCGCGAACATACGTTGGTCAAGTATGTTGATCCTGATCCAAGTTATGACCAGTCGCCGCGATGGGCAGAAGTCGACCAGGGCCCTGAGACTCTGATGCCCGAGAGAGTCCAGGTCGGATTCACTGGAAATTTCCAACAAGAACCTGTCATTGATAGCGGCTTTGGGCCGTACGCGCTGACACGTCTGTGTTACGAAACCGGCGGTATTTATTTTACGGTTCATCCGAATCGAAAGATTGGCCGCCAGGTCAATCGCCGTGAATTGGAACCCTTCGCCGCTGAGCTGAAGTACTTTTTTGATCCCGTGGTCATGTCTCGCTATCGTCCCGACTATCTGTCGCCGGACGACTATGCCAATCAAGTCAAGAGTAGCCCGCTACGGCGATCGCTGGTCACAGCGGCACAGATGAGACCTGCCGAAGGAATAGTCCGTCCGGTCACGCGATTTGTTCGCCGCGATGACGCCCAGTTGTCCGGAGATCTGACCCGGGCACAGCAGGATGCCGCGAAGTTGGAACCGCGTCTGGCGCAGATGGCGATGGTCTTGCAGCAGGGGATGAAAGGACGGGACCAAGAAAAAACCGAGCGTTGGAAAGCTGGATTTGACCTGGCTTTGGGCCGCGTCTTGGCCCAAAAAGTGAGGACCGAAACTTACAATGCAATGTTGGCGAAAGCCAAACGCGGGATGCCCTTCAAAGATCCCAACAACAATACTTGGATTCTCTCGCCAAGCAACGAGATCTCGGTAGGCAGCAAGTGGCAAAGTCAAGCCGAAATGGCGCAAGATTTGTTAAGCGCAGTCGCCCGTGAGCACCAGGGTACACCTTGGGCACTCTTGGCCAGCGAAGAACAGAAAGTCCCGCTGGGCTGGACGTGGAGTGAAGCGTACACGAATCTCGATCCGCCGCGACCGCAAAATCCAGGCAACAACAACGTGCCCCGGCCACCGCGCGATGATCAAGCGCGGATGATCCAAAAAGCACCTCAGCGACCAGTGCCCAAGCTGTAGACCGGGCCGAGGATCTCAGGTTCTGACATCGGCGTCCCTGGGTCGGTCAGGCCGTCAGCGCGCGAGCGGTTAAAACGCCTGGCCGATGATTTGTCAGATCACCATTCCGCCGTCGATCGTCAGCACCGCGCCGGTGGTGAACGAACTGGCTTCGGAAGCGAAATAGATCGCCGCGCCCGTGATTTCATCCGTTGTGCCGACGCGTCCGAGCGCTTTCTGGGCCGCAAAGTGCTGTTCGACTTTTGGGTCCGCCCACAGCGCTTCACTGAGCTTGGTCTTGATCACGCCCGGGCAGATGCAGTTCACGCGAACGCCCTGCACACCGAGTTCTCGGGCCATGACCTTGGTCAACATGATCAAGCCTGCCTTAGTGACGCTATAGATGCCCTGCATCGGCGAGCTCACCAACCCGGCGATCGACGCGATATTGATGATCGATCCGCCACCGCCGCTGATCATCCCTTTGGCCAATTCGCGCGACAAGATATAAGGCCCTTTCAGATTCACTTCCATGGTCTTGTCCCAGGCCAGATCGGTCGACTCCAGGATCGGGCCGTGGTACGGATTCGTGCCCGCGTTGTTGACTAACACGTTGGCCGGTCCGAATTTCTGTTGTGCCTGGCTGATCAGTCGTGTGATATCATCCGGTTTACCAACGTGAGCGGCGATTCCGTGGACGTTTTCGAAGTGGTCTTTTAATTCCTTCAGTGCGCTGTCGACACCATCCTGCTTGCGGCTGCAAATGGTTACTTTTGCGCCGGCGTTCAAATAGCTTTCGGCGATGGCCAATCCGATGCCTCGCGTTCCACCAGTGATGATTGCGTGTTTACCAGAGAGTGAAAATTGGTCGGACATGATCGATGCTTCGGTGAGGGGGTAATGGAGGTTTTTCAGGCCAAACTAAGGCCGCATGATACCGCACACCGTTGGATCCCAGGGCAGCCGCTGGTGCTCGGCCAACAAGGTATCAAACTTTTTCGCAACCGGCTCGGGAATGGCGGACGTACGCCTGGTTCGCATGTCAACATGCGTGCCGAGATTCTCGAAAGTCGCCGCGACATTGTTACGCCCTTCGTTGGTCATGAAGTGCATCACATGGAATCTCTTTGCGCTGCGACCGATCAAGCGGCTGTGGACGGCAATCTGTTGACCGACTCGGACTTCGGCCAAATAGCGAATATGGCCTTCGAGCGCGAACGTGCCGCTGTGCGTCTGGTCCGCCTGATCCCAGTGAAAACCAATCATCCGGAATAGACCTCCCATCGCTGCGCTAAATAGATGGGTGTACCACATCACGTTCATGTGCCGCATCTCGTCCAGATAGGACTCCGGAATTGTTGCCTGATGGGTAATCGGCAACTGACGTACGTCTCCGATGTCGACATGGATGCGAGGCATGAACGAAGAATACAGTTGACGGTCAACAGTGATCGGAAACGGACAGGAAAAGTTCGCGGTGGTATCGCTTAGCGATAGCGCATATCGCAGGTGACTCCGCCAGCGGCCCACAGGTATCCGCGTGTGGTATAATCGGCGACCATGCGGTGGCTGCTGAAACGCCACGCCAAGGTGCTGATGCTATGCATCATTCGCTCGATCCAGGCGTTGGGCAGTCCGTCGTCGTCACGATCATAGAAACACGGAATGACCTGTTGTTCCAAGGTCTGGTAGAGCGCTTCGGCGTCGCGAGCGTCGGTGACGGCGTCGTCGACGTGGCTACGGCCTTGGCCAATCGCAAAGCCGTTGACCCCGTTGTAAGCTTCAGCCCACCAGCCGTCCAAAACACTGCAATTCAACCCGCCGTTGAGAACGACCTTTTGGCCGCTCGTGCCACTTGCTTCCAACGGCCTGCGGGGATTGTTCAACCAAACGTCGACTCCCTGGATCAGGTGACGGCAAACATTGATGTCGTAGTCTTCAACAAAAGCGACTCGACCGGCAAACCGAGGATCGTGGCGCAGATTGGCGATTTCCTGGATGAATCTTTTGCCCGGTTCATCTTTGGGGTGCGCCTTGCCGGCGTAGATCAGTTGCACCGGGTGACGTTCGTTTTGCAGCAAACTGGCAATCCGATCGACTTGGCTAAACAGCAAGTTGGCCCGCTTGTAGGTGGCAAATCGCCGTCCGAAGCCAATCGTCAGCACCCGCGGATCAAGGATCCGTCGGGCTGCTTCGACCACGTCGTCCCCTTCGCCTCGACGACGACATTGCCGACTCATGCGACGCCTGACAAACGACAGCAAATTGTTCTTCAGCGCGTTGTGGGTCTCCCAAAGTTCGCCTCGATCCACTCGGTGAATCGATTGCCAAACCCCCGGCTCCTGGATGCGTCCCTTCCAATCGGCCGGAAAATGCTTGTCGTACAACAGCGCCATTTGTCCGGCCAACCAACTGGGGACGTGAACACCATTGGTGATATGACCGATTGGCACTTCATCGACCGGCAGGTTAGGCCAATTGTGCGCCCACATCTTGCGCGACACGACGCCGTGTAAATTACTGACCGCATTCTTGTACCGACTCATTTTGAAGCCGATCACGGTCATGCAGAATGACTCTGCATGATTGTCTCCGTCGACTCGACCGAGGGCCATCAGTCCCTGTTCGGTCAAACCAAGTGAATCGCGGAGCGGCCCGAGGTGTTCCTCGACCAATTCGGGCGGGAAACGGTCGTGTCCGGCTGGAACGGGCGTATGGGTGGTGAAACAAGTCATGCGGGCCGTCTGCTGAAGAGCTTCGGCGAACGACAATCCATCTTCCTGCATCCGGTAGCTAATCACTTGTAGCGGACCGAACGCCGAATGGCCTTCGTTCAAGTGATAAACGCCGGGGTCGATTCCAAGCTCGTGCAACGCCTTGACACCGCCGACGCCCAATACCAGTTCTTGACGAATGCGAGTCCGCTGGTCTCCGCCGTACAGTCTGCTGGTCAACTCGCGATCCTCCGGCTTGTTGCCCTCGACGTTGCAATCGAGCAGATACAGGCTGACGCGACCGACGGCCATCGACCAAACTTTGGCCAACAGTTGTCCGTTGCGAGTGTCGATTGAAACCGTGATCGGTTTGCCGCCGGCATCGACGGCCGGCTTCATTGGAAGGTTGTCAATCTTGGTCTCCAAGTAGTCCTCGCCCTGATACCCTTGGTCGTCCAGATATTGTCGAAAATATCCTTGTGAGTAATACAGACCGATTCCGACCAGCGGAACGCCCAGCCCGGATGCGCTCTTGATGTGGTCGCCCGACAGCACGCCCAAGCCACCGCTGTAAATGGGCACTGATTCATGAATCCCAAATTCAGCGGAGAAATAGGCGACCGGCTTGGCCCCCAGCACACCCGAGTTGGTGGAGGCCCAGGTTTGCGAATCCGCCAAATACTCTTGCAGTCGCCGGTAGGCATAGTTGATCCGGCTGTGCAGCACCAACTCGCTCGCCCGTTCGGCCAATTGTTCGGGTGTCAGTTCGCGCAACAGCGCCACTGGGTTATGATCCAATTGCCGCCAGCGGATCGGATCGATGTCGCGAAACAGCTGATCGCATTCCGGATGCCAGCTCCACCAGAGGTTGTTGGCCAATCCCCACAGCTTGCCGTACAGGTCGTCTGCGTGATGATGAACCGAGTCGGGTTTCAACAGCGGCGAGGTCGGCGAGACGGTAGGCGAAGTGTCGGCGTGGCTCATGTGTGACTCTGAGATTTCGATTTTGTGCTAAAAAGAATGGGTCAGAATACCTGTTTGTTGCCCTAAACATAACCAATTCTCCAGTGCTGGTGATCCAGACACCACAGCAAATAGTTTCGGAAGGAAAGATGGGATGATGGTGCCGATCAACACGCCCGTAACGGCTGCCGATGGCGATTCGCTGGACCGTCTGTGCCAGCAGCTAAGAGAATGGTCTGAGCGATGGGTAACCTCCGCTGACTGGCCAGCGGATGCTTTGCGGCTGTGTGGCGAAAGGGGCGTTTATCGCTGGTTTCTGCCACCCTCACAGGGCGGGTTCGGCTGGACCGAACAGGAGCAGATTCAAGGCTATCTGCGTTTGGCCGAGGCTGACTTGACAACCACCTTTGTGATCACCCAATACATGGGAGCCGTGCGGCGGATTGCTCAGAGTGGCAATCCGGCGGTGGTCGATCGCTGGCTGGCGGGCTCCATTTCGGGGGATGTGTTTACCACCGTTGGAATCAGCCATCTGACGACCAGCCGTCAACACTTGCGTCGGCCCGCGCTGGCCGCCACCGAAGCGGTCGATGGGTTTGTGCTCAACGGTGTTTCTCCGTGGGTCACAGGCGCTCCGCATGCCGACGTCTATGTGGTTGGAGCCACCTTGGCTGATGGACGCGAGATTCTGGCAGCCGTGCCAGCAGAGTTGGACGGGGTCCAGCCGGGACCAGGGATGCCGCTGCTGGCGCTGACCAGCAGCTGCACCGATCGGCTGGAGTTTAACCAAGTCCACATCGACGCCTCGCTGATCTTATCCGGTCCGATCGAAAACGTCATGAGCAGCGGAAGCGGTGGTACCACCGGAGGGCTGCAGACATCGACCTTGGCAATCGGATTGACCAAAGCGGCGGTCGCTTTCTTGACCGACGAAGCATCGCGTCGGGACGATTTAAAACCTGCCGCCAACGAGCTGATTCGGGAAACGGATGAATTGGAGGCAAAACTAATTCAAGCCGCCGCTGGTGCCCCAAGTTGCAATGCGGCAGAGATTCGTGGACAAGCAAACCGTTTGGTGATGCGCGCGACGCAGGCGGCGATGACAGCCGCCAAGGGGGCGGGCTATGTCCAAGGACATCCGGTAGGCCGCTGGTGTCGTGAGGCGCTGTTCTTTCTGGTCTGGAGCTGTCCGCAACCCGTCTCGCAAGCGCATTTATGCGAATTGGCCGGAGTGCAGTCTTAGCTCAGCCTTCGATTGTCGGCACAGCGATCTCGCTGACGATTTCGTCGATGACTTTCTCCGCGGTGACTTTCCGCAAGCGACTTTCGGGCCGCACGATCACGCGATGATTCATCACCGGCGCTAACACCTTTTTGACATCATCCGGCAGCACGTAGCCGCGTCCCCGAATCGCCGCCATCGCCTGGGAACATCGAAACAGTGCGATTGTGGCGCGGGGACTACCGCCAAGTGCTAAGTCCTCGTGTTGTCTGGATTGGCCGATGATTTGTAGCAAATAGGTGCGGACTCTGGCGTCGACATGGACTTCTCGAACGGCTCCCTGCGCGCGAACGATTTCCGCGCTGTTGGCGACCGGTTCCAGTTTGTCGATTGGATGCTGCCGCTGCAACAGTTCCAGCATTCTCAATTCTTCTTCCATCGACGGATAACCCAGTTTGAATCGCATCATGAACCGGTCCAATTGGGCTTCGGGCAACGGAAACGTGCCTTCATGATCAATCGGGTTTTGTGTTGCGATTACGATGAACGGCGGATCCAGGATGTGCGTGGTGCCATCAACGGTCACCCGCGACTCGGCCATCGCCTCCAACAACGATGCTTGCGTACGCGGGGTGGCGCGATTGATTTCGTCGGCTAGCAGAATCTGAGTAAAAACCGGACCGGGACGAAATTCGAATTCGGCGGTCTTCTGGTTGAAGATCGATGTGCCGGTGACATCCGAAGGCAGCAGGTCGGGCGTGCACTGCACCCGTTTGAAGGTGCAACCGATGCTGCGCGCCAAGGCACGGGCCAGCATCGTTTTGGCAACTCCGGGCACGTCTTCCAGTAGAATGTGGCCACCACTGAACCAGGTCACCAGGGACAGAACCAGTTGTTTTCGTTTGCCGACAATCGCTTGTTCGACGTTGCCAATGATCCGCTTGGCCAAATCGCCGACCGCTGCCGGATTGGCCGCAGGCTCAGTCTTGCTGGTTTCGCCAGGGGTTGTCGGAGGCTGATTCATGGGCGAATTTGGCTCACTTCAGGCGATGGACAAGGCTCGGATCGAAAATCGGCATCTTTATTGCAGCTAGTATAATAGTCTGGCTTACCTGCCAGGGTGGCAGTGGCGGTAGGTGTCTTACTAGCCCTTGGTTCAATCGATGTTCATTCCAAGCCTATTGGTGACCGACGATGACGCGGCCTTTCGCCGGGCGGTTTGCGAGGGATTCGTTCGTCGAGGCTTTCACGTCACCGAAGCACGCGACGGACAGGAAGCAATCGAAGTGATCAGACGAACGGACGTGCACATCGCATTGGTCGACGTTCACATGCCTCGACTCGGGGGATTGGAGTTAATCCGTAAGCTGTACGATGATCCGAAAAGTCCGTTGTACGTACTAATGAGTGCGCAGCTTGACGATGCAATCCGTCGCGAAGCGATCGCGATGCGAGCTTACGAAGTTTTGGACAAACCGATTCCGCTGAATCGATTGGCCCAGACGGTCGGCGCCGCTTTGGCACAGCGCTACGGTTGGCGGCAACCGTAGCGGCACGCTCTAGGCGGCACGCTGATAAACGATGCCAGCGCGATTTCGATCGGTCGATTCGATGGCGCCCGTCTTTCGCAGTACGTAGGCGATCTGCTGAGCGCGAGCGCGAGATCGGTCGATCGTTTTTGCCAGATCAGCCGTGTTGAAGGTGTCCACTGTGTCGGGCAAGCGAATCAGATTCAACAGATCCGTCGGTTTGCGAAGTTCGATCGAGCCCTCCAGCCTTTCCAGTTTTACATCCTGGATCCTATAGCCTTTGTGCCAACGATGGCGTCGCCGCTTGGCCGGTGCCCGCAATTGTTCCACATCGACAAGTGGCAGTTCAATGATCAAGTTGGGGTGAGGAAACAGACGCGTGAAGTAAATCAGTTCATCAAAAACGTCTAACACGCTGCCCCTTTTGGGACTCATTCGTCGCGAAGTGATCGGGCCACCACGCCGTTTCTGCTTGGCAATCCTGGTCCGCATGATCACCGGTTTGACGACCCGTAGATGATGGCGCTGAAGTAAGTTCTCGCATTTGGCACGGATCGCGGACAAGCAAGCGCATTGCACTTCGATCAACTCGCCATCGCGAACCGCGTCAATCCGATAGCGGCCGATGACCACTTCGGTCTGTGATTTGTCCTGCGCGTAACGCAGTTTCAATTGTTGATGGAGCGTGGTTTCCATACCTGGCCTTTGCGAATCAGGGCTGACAACTCATTCCGGCTCGATCCCGAAATCGCGTATCGTGCAGAGCGTGATCAGTTGCAGTCCTTTGGCACGAAATGCCTGTTCGCCTCCGGCAAGTCGGTCGATGATGGCGATCACCCGCTGGACCTGTAAGCCATATTCCCGTGCCGCCTCGACCGCCTGGATCGCGCTGCCACCGCTGGTGATCACGTCTTCTACAATCACAACTTGTTCACCGGGTTTGACCGGGCCTTCAATCTGTTTTCCCGTGCCATGGCCTTTTGGTTCCTTGCGAACCATGAATCCCTTGAGCGACAAATTGCGTTGGCCCGCCAAAGTGATGATTGCTGCGGTGATCGGATCAGCGCCGATCGCCATTCCGCCGACAGCAGAGGGCATCGGACCGGCGGACTCGATGGCATCGATCATGCCAGCGGCGATCAAGTTCGCGCCCTGGGGATGCAGAGTGACGTTGCGACAGTCCAGATAATAAGAGGCTTTCTTGCCGCTGGCGAGCGTGAACTCCCCATGTTGCAGAGCTTCGGTTCGAATCAATTCCAGCAGCGCGTCGCGGTCATAAGACATCCAGGGTTCCTCGCAGGAAATTTGTCGGGCAGGCAGCCGTGGCCGCTGGCCCTACTTGTTGGTCAGCGAATCCGCTCCTCACGCATTTCCATCAATGGAGTAGGTTGGGGAAAAGGGGTCAGACACCAATGGCCGGCACGGCCCGCCGGGTGCTTGGCACTATTGGTGTCTGACCCCTGTTCCCGAGACGGCAATTTTAGCGATGAATCGTGACCGCAGAACCATGGGAGAGAATGCCGAATAGATCGCCGGCAAAGTCGTCCGCCAGACTGATACAGCCTTGGTCGGTCGGCCGCTTGGAGTCGGGGCTGCCATGAATGCAGACCTGGCCGCCAAGGTCCAGCCAGGCACTGCCATACGGATTCTCGGCGGCACCGGGAGGTACTGGTGATCCGTTGCGATTGTAATAAGTATGCTCGGATTGTTTATCTTGAACTGTAAAGGTTCCCGGTTGAGGTGCTGGATCGCTGCCGACCGCGATTGGAAAGCGACCGGCGTACAGATCACCTAAAAACAACGTTAGCTCCTGTTGGGACAAGCTGACCTCGGCACGGAACGGACCAGTAACCACTTTCAGTTCGGTTCCCGGCAGCAGCGCCATGGGATCGGTGACTTGGTTGATGTTCGCCAGCAGTTGCCAAGGGACCTCATATTTGGCGGCGATGTCGACCAGTGATTCGCGTTGACCGACCCGGTAAGGTTTCTCGAGTAAATGTTCCTGGGAATAGATCACCTCTCGAGCAAGCGGGTCCAAGCGGGACAGCAATTCGGCTCGGTCTTGACCCGATAAGTTGGGTGTATTGTAAAACAGGCTAAGTGTTGTGAGCGCCTGGAGACGCTGATCTTCGGCATACTGGCGGTCCGCAGTCCGGATCGCATTGGCGATCCCGAAGTTGGCGCTGCTGGGCGGCGCCGCTTGGATGACCGTTGATGACAATTCCTCGCTGCTGGGCGGCGTATCGGCTGCAGGAGAATCCGCGGTTCCACTGGTCAATGCGAGGTCCGAATTCACCTGTGGCAACTGCAGGTCATCACCTGATGGTGTGAAATCGCCGGCAACTTCGTTGGGATCTGGCAGATCAAAGGATTTGGGAGTGGTCACGTATTGATTGCCTGGGCTCGGCGCCGGCGTGTCTGTCAGCCGAGCGGTGATCGCGGAATCGTCATTGGGCGTTGACGCGCCGGCATAACTGGCAGCGGCGTTCTGATTCGATTCCATCGCGCCCGACTCAATCTCGTTCGCTGAGGCCGTTTCACCGGAGTTGATCTCCAACTCGGGCAGCGAATCGGCAAGCCCGGCCTCGAAAGCATGTTCCTCAAACGCTACCGTTGGCTCATGATCAAACATCAGCTCCTGCACATCCTCCGGCAAGCTTTCCGGCGGCGTAGTCAACGACGTGTAAGCACCATACATCACCGTTCCCATGAAAATGACGATGGCCGCAGTTTTGATCGTTTGCACGATGATCCTCCATGACATCGGCCCGTGATCGGCCGACTCAATTGCAATCCGTGATAGATGTTCCTGAAGAATCAGGATTCAGCAGCCGCGAAATCTAACGTAAACACAAACGCGCCGACTAGAGCAAAATGCAATGCATGCAAAACAGCATCCGCCTTAACGCTTCATTTTGACACGGCACAGATAGCTGTCGGCGGTAATGTAGAGCGAGCCGCCATCAGAGTCGAATCCACAATTGCTGGTCCGACCGCCGGTGATCAACCGGCCTAATAATTTGCCCTCGGGCGTCAGTACGTAAACACCGCCGGGTCCGCTGCCAAAGATCGTTCCGTCGGCCGAAACGGCCAGTCCGTCGGGCAGTCCGGGAAACTCTTTGATCTGCTCGATCGCGCTGAAGATTTTCTTTCCTTCGCCAAGCGTTTTGTCTGCGTTGATTGGAAACGACATCCAAATCGGATCGTTGGGATCGCTCTGGGCAACGTACAGCGTCTTTTGATCCGGTGATAATCCGATTCCATTGGGCCGCGCCAGATGTTTGGACAACAACGTCAGCTTGCCATCGGGGTCCAAACGATAGACGCCGCAGAAGTCCAGCTGACGTCGTGGGTCATCGGCGCCTTCGGGCAAGCCGTAAGGTGGATCGGTAAAGTAAATGCTGCCTTGCGCATCAATCACCAGATCGTTGGGGCTATTGAACCGTCGGCCCTGGTAGCGGTCGACCAAAGTCATTTTTCCACCCCCTCGAGTCAGTACCGAGACGCGCCGGTCGCCATGTTCACAGATGGTCAAACGCCCTTCGCCATCCAACGCCAATCCGTTACTTCCTGGTTCCGATCCGTAGTACGAAACTCCGGTGTAACCACTTGGGTTCATGAACAATTCGATTCCCCGAGCTTCGGACCAGCGAAAAATCGTGTTACGTGGGATGTCCGAAAACAACAGATATCCTCCATCGTCGCCGGAAACCCAAACCGGTCCCTCTGTCCAGGTAAACCCACCGGCGAGCACTTCGATCTTGGCGTCGGCGGCAATCATTTCGTCCAGCGCCGGGTCGAGCCGCTCGATGCGACCGAGTGTGGAAGGAGTTTGGGCCAGCACTGGAACCGAGCAACACAGATACAGTAGGACAGGGTTGATTCGCATGGCGCTTGAGATCGATGGAAAGGCGGGCTGGCAATCTGAAAGCTAGATTGTAATTGCTGAGGATCAAGAGTTCATGCTCGACAACGGAAATGGAGGCTTTCTGGCGGGCGTGCGGAGCGTCAACCGATGTCTTTCCTGGTCCAAGCTCCATCGACCAGCCGCCAGGTTTCGCCCGTGGGGTTCGTGTCCTGCAACAAGAGGGGCAATCGGCCGCCGCGCACCTGGTCGTAGCTGGTCAATTTAGCGAAACGTAACAACGACCCCGGCACTCCCACGGCGGTAAAACCGGGATGGCCGGTCGCTGGATAGGGACCGCCGTGGTTCATCGCCGGACTGACCGCGACGCCGGTCGGCATTTTATCGTTCAACAATCGCCCGACTCTAGGTGTCAGCTCAAACGCGATCTGGGCATACGCAGGCTCGTCGCTGCCATCAGTGGCACTGTAGACGCAGCCGGTCAAATTGCCTTCCAGATTTCGGATCACTTGACAAAGCTGTGCCAAGTCCGCGGCCACGACCATCAGCGATGCGTTACCGAAGGCTTCGGTTTGAAAGCCATGGGGGTTGTCCAGAAACGATGTTCCCTCAATTCGCAATAGGGTGTTCGGCTGGGCACACCGATCGCTCTGTGATCTGCCGCCGCCGGTCAACAGTCTCGCACCGAGCTGTTGCAGTTCGTTGATGCTGGCCGAAAGATTTCGATTCACAGCCGGCGACAAGAGTGTGCCCGCGGCGGTTGCTGAGAATTTTTCGGTCACTGAACGGATGAATGACTCGGTACCGGGATCGTTGACCAATAAAACAATCCCCGGATTCGTACAAAATTGGCCGGTTCCCATCAGCGCGCTGGTCACGAACTCGTCGACGATCTGGTCGGATCGTTCCGCCAGCGCAGCCGGCGTGATCACGACAGGATTGACACTTGATAGTTCCAAATAGATCGGTTTGCCGGCTCGGTCGGCCGCAGCCTTCAATTTCAAGCCCGCCGCGCGACTGCCGGTGTAGCCGGTTGCTCCGAGTCGGGAATCGGCGACCAGGCGTTCGCCATCGTGGTGGCTGGTTCGATAAATCAATTGAACCGTCGCCGGGGGCAGGCCGATTTGCTGAACCACCTGGTCGGCGAGTTGGGCAAGTAGTCTGGTTGTTTCGGGGTGCGAACTGTTGGCTTTGCCGATCACCGGATTGCCGGCGGCAATCGCCGCCGCGAAATCGCCGCCGGAAAGACTGTTAAAAGCGAACGGAAAATTGTTGGGACCAAACACACAGACCGGCCCGATCTGTTCGTAACAAGAACGAATTCCGGCCACTGTGTCGATGGTCGGCAATGCCCAACTGCCGCTCCGGCAAGCGGCCGCCGCGGCGCGCAATTGGTTGCTGGTTCGTGGCAATTCGACATCCGCGAGTCGCGGTTTCTTGGCCAATCCGGTTTCGGCGAACGCCGATTCGACCAACGCGTCTTTGGCCGCCTCGATTCGCAATGCGTAATGCTCCAAGAACTGAGCGATCATGTCCCTGGGCAGTTTCCGCAACTCGCGCGAGGCTTCGACGGCTGCCTCCAGTGCCGCATCACAATCCTGCCAGGAACTAATCGGGAACTCGGCCGGCAGAAGTTGATTCCTGTTTGGATCGGTTGCTTGAAAAGTGGCTGCGCAGTCGGTGCTTTGCCAGCGACCGGCGATCAAAACTTGGCGTCTGGATGTTGCAGTCGTCATGAGGCTTGGATGATTAATTCTGAATGATTGGGTTTGACAGCGTGCCGACTCCGTCAATCGTAATGTGAACAACGTCGCCGGGGTGTAATGTAAAATCGGGGTCCGGTACGATTCCTGTTCCAGTCATTAGAAAAGCGCCGTTGGGAAAACTGTTATCGCGGCCCAGCCAACCGACAAGCTCGTCGAATTGGCGCGCCATTTCCGCGGCGGAGGTCTGTTGGGCGAACACAATTTGACCGTCGCGCTCGATTGCCAGGCCCACCCCGATCTGATCAGGCGGCGGCAGAGATTCACACAGCGTGATCCAAGGCCCCAGTCCGGCGCATTGGTCGTAACATTTTGCTTGCGGCAAATAGAGCGGATTTTCACCTTCGATGTCCCGCGAGCTCATGTCGTTTCCGATGGTCAAACCAACGATTTTCAGCTTCGGGTTGATCACCAACGTGACTTCCGGTTCAGGTACGTTCCAACGCGAGTCTGACCGAATCCGTAATGGTTGATGATGCCCGCTGACGCGATGCGGCGTCGCTTTGAAGAAAATCTCGGGCCGATCGGCGCCGTAAACGCGATCGTAACAAGATGCCGCCGAGGCCGATTCTTCCATCCGCGCCGCCTGGCTGCGGCGGTAGGTCACACCGGCGGCCCAAACCTCTTGGGCGTCGATCGGCGGAAGCCACCGGGTACAGCGGTCAATCTTGACCGACGACACCGTTGGCAAGTCGCCGATCGACGCGATTGGATTTTCGCTGGCGATCAGCTGACCGAGCGTTTGACCAGGCTCCAACCGCAGTGAATGCAAGCTGCCGCCTTCCACTCGCGCGACACGAGGCCTGCCCTCGGCATCGATGTGTTTTGCTACTTTCATGATTCGCTTTTGAATCGGATTTCGCCGCCCACGATCGAATGAGTCACTCTGCCGATCAACTTGTGACCCTCTAGGGGACTACTGACGCAACGCGATCGAAATGCTGCGCCAACCACGGTCCACTCTGCCTCCGGATCGATCAGAATTAGATCAGCAGCGGATCCGATTGCCAGCGTTCCGCCGTCAACTCCGGCGATCTTGGCCGGTGATGTTGACAGTCGATCGATTGCGGTTGACCAATCGATGATGCTCTCGCGGATCAGGAACGTCACGACGGTGGCCAGCGTGGTTTCCAACGCGGCGGCCCCAAAAGGTGTTAGGTCCAGGTCGTTCATCATCTTTTCGCGGCTGCGCGGCATGTGTCCGCTTTGAATCGCGTCGATGGTTCCGTCGGCCACAGCACCGCAGAGCGTTTCCACGTGACGTGAACTGCGGAGTGGCGGGTGGACTTTGAATCGAGACTCAAAGGATCGCAGCTCGGCGTCGGACAAGCACAGATTGTGCGGACAGGCGGATGCGGTAACCATGATGCCTCGAGATTTAACACGGCGGATCATGTCGACCGCGCCCATCGTGCTGACCGGTCCCACGTGTAACCGTCCACCGGTCGCTTCGGCCAGTCGGACGTCGCGCGCCACCGCCAAGTCTTCGGCTTCGGTTGGCAAACCTTTCAAGCCCAGCACCAGCGATACCTGTCCTTCATGCATCACGCCGCCGACCGATAAATCGGGAACGCCGGGGCGGTCAATGATTGGCTTGTTGAACATCCGCGTGTATTCAAGCGCACGTTTCATCAATGCGCTGTTGGGTACCGCTCGCGGCGCATCGCTGAAGGCTACCGCTCCGGCTTCGTTCAACAACCCGAGTTCTGCCAGTTGTTCGCCGGCGCGACCTTTGCTAAGGCAGCCGATGACATGGATTCGGGCACCGCGCGCCTGGGCAGCTTTTTGACGAACAAATTCAACAGCTGCGGGAGAATCGATACAGGGGTCGGTACTGGAGCAGCATAGCAGCGAAGTAAACCCGCCGGCCAGTGCCGCTTCACCAGCCGATTGGATCGTTTCGTCTTCTTCGTTGCCGGGCTCACGAAGCTCGGCACCTAGATCAATCAGGCCGGGAGCGACGATTTTTCGGCTCGCGTCGAGCAGTTGACAGTCGCTGGGTAGATCACCATCGGACGGATCCTTGGCGGCTATTTTACCATCGACGATCAGCAAGCGAACCACGCGGTCGATCGATTGACTCGGATCGACCAAACGTCCTCCTGTGATCAGCAACGCTGGGATCATTGGGTTGCGCTGCCCACTCATGGTGCACCGGCAAGTAGCCACAATGCCGCCATCCTCACCGCGATTCCGTTAGTGACCTGTTCCAAGATCACGCTGTGAGGCCCATCGGCAACTTCGGGTGTGATCTCGACGCCCCGATTGATCGGCCCCGGCGCCATGATCAAAATATCAGCTTTGGCCCGTTTCATCCGCGCCGCGTTCATGGCATACAGGGCTGCGTATTCGTGGACGCTTGGGAACGGACGGGCGATTTGACGTTCAAACTGAACTCGCAACAAGTTCAGCACATCACACCTCGGCAGAATGTCGTCCAGATGGTGGGCGACTTCAAAACCGAGTTCTTCCCAGCGCGGACTGACCAACGTCGGCGGTCCGCAAATGATCACGTGCGCGCCGAGTTTGCTGAGCCCCCAAATGTTGCTGCGCGCAGTGCGCGAGTGGGCAATATCGCCCACCAAGGCTACCGTCAGTCCCGCCAAGCCGCCGCGATGCTGGCGAATCGTCAGGATGTCGAGCAATCCTTGAGTCGGGTGATCGTGAGAACCGTCGCCCGCGTTGATAACGCTGCAACCCAGCTCGCGCGCAGCAGATGAGGCGTTCCCGGCGTGCCATGCCGGGTAACCACCCAATCGACACCCATTGCCTCGATCGTCTTGGCGGTGTCGACAAACGTTTCCCCTTTGGCGACGCTGCTGCCTGCGCTGCTGAATTCAACGGTGTCAGCGCCCAGTCGTTTGGCCGCCAGTGAGAAACTGTTGCGGGTTCTGGTACTGTTTTCGAAGAATAAGTTAGCGCAAGTTTTTCCGGACAACAAAGGCACTTTATGACGACACCCGCCAGTCAACTCTTTAAGGGTCTGAGCGGTATCCAACAGCGCTGTGATTTCGCCGGCCGAAAGGCTTTCCAAGTCAAGCAAATGACGCAGTGTCCATTCCGACGGATAGGTCAATTCGGCGACTGCGTCAGGCATCGACACGGAGCAAGGCGTGCGGGAGATTGAGAGCGAGATTGAGCTGACACACGTTATTCGATTTAGCCGCCGCGGGCGACCACCCAAGCTTGCTTTTTTGCTGGTTAGCTTGGCTGCGAGCTCTGTGCGGCGGGTCGGCTCAGTCGCAGCAACCACAACCAACCGATAATCCAACTCAGTCCGCCCAGGGGGGTGATGATCCCGAGTTTGGTTTGGTTGGTCAGTACCAATCCATATAGGCTGCCGCTGAATAACAAGATTCCGGCAACGAACAAGCGGCTGACCCAGCGAACGGTGGTGGAGTGATCGGCCATCGCGCCGGTCATCGGCACGCCAGCGAGGGCCAGCAACGCGACCGCATGGATCAACTGGTAGCGGACGCCGGTGTCAAACTGCTCAACGCGCCGCCCAATCAGATCCGTTTCGTAATCGCGTCCGGCCAGAAAGTTGTCGAGTCCGTGAGCGGCAAAGGCGCCGAGCGCAACCCCGCTGGCACCGCACAATGCAGCATACAGGATGATTCGCCGGGATAACGGGTTGTCAATCACGGCCTAGCAGTTGATTGACCGAATCGAGCAGCCGATCCATCGTGAACGGTTTCTGGATGTAATCGGCGACGCCCAGCAATTCCGCATAAGACTTGTGCCGATTCCCCTCGTTGCCGGTGATCATGATGACTGGCAATGGTTGATCACGAAGCCGGCGAAGTTTTTCCAACACCAGAAAACCACTTCGTTTGGGCATCATCATGTCCAGAATGATTAAGTCCGGATTCTCGGTTTCGGCTAACGCCAAACCTTGATTGCCGTCGCCAGCGACGACGACTCGATGGCCTTCGCCTTCCAACGCATACTGTACCGATTCAATGATCTCAACGTCGTCGTCAACGATCAGGACCGTTTTACCGGAGGACGGCTTACCGGAGGACGGCTTACCGGAGGACGGCGCGGTGTCCGCAGATGAATGGTCGTCGTTGGTCATGAATCGGCGCACGTGGGACAGAAATATGTCCCAGTGTAACCGATCAAGTCAATTCGCCGAATAGGCCGTAGGGTGGCTGGCCCAGCGATCCGATGTCGCTGTGGACGATCCGTTGACGACGCATCGCATGATCCACTGATCGATGTCTTTGAGAACAACAGTGTTCATTTCGTCATCACCGGGATATTGGCGTATTTCAACCTTTCCGCCGATTGCCATTGCCATTTGACAGTCCGCTTTCAGATTATCGCTGGTGAACTCTTCGCGGGCACCGCCCCATTGCCAAAGCATAGCTAGGCGTTTCTTGCGAAGCTCGACGATATTACGAATCGCTCCCTGCGGCATCAAACCACCCAAGGAAACTGCGGCGGCAAACCGGTCGGGCTGACGCATCGCAATCCGCAACGCCATCGTACCGCCGTCGCGATAACCGACCAACACAACCCGTTTGGGGTGTACCGAAAAGCGATTCAAAGCGTCGTCAACCGCCGTGATGATTGCCTCGTGGGCGCTGCTAATTGCCGCTGGACTTTGATGCCAATCAAACCGATGTCCGATTGAGTCGGCGGCTTTGCTCGCTCGAACACCGACGCCAATGTAATTGCGCACGCTGATATGGGGCATCACGTCGTCAATTTGATTCTCATTGTGGCCGTTGCTATGCAGCCAAACGATCAACGGATAGTCGTAAGACGGCGTGTAGTGCAGCGGCAGAAAGAAACAATGTCCGGCTGCTAATGCGGAACAGGAAGCGGCCCTGACGGGATCGTTTTTAGAAGCAGCACAAGATACCGAGTTCAGAAAACGATCCATGGCCCAACCCAAACAAACGGTGTGAATCGATCAGCAGGCGTGCCGCGATCCGTTCAGCGCGCATCTTTTGATTTCTCGAACAAGAGCGTAAGGTTACAAGGGGAGGGATGTCAACGCTGATGAAGCAACAAGTAGAGAAAAACTTTTCTTCAAAAGCATCGCGCCATCGAGTTGCGTGATGAATGAAATCTATCAACCGTAGCAACGCGATTTCGCTGACAATCTGATTACGCTGATAGCAATTGGTTCATCGTGGCAACCAATTGTTTGACCGCATCGACACTGCTGTTAAACTGAACCGTTTCCTGATCGGTTAATTCCAACTCGATGATTCTTTCCACGCCGCCACTTCCCATCACCACGGGAACTCCAACATAAAAACCTCCGACGCCGTATTGTTTGTCACACAAGGCGGCTACCGGAATGACGCGCTTTTTGTCACGCACAACCGCTTCGACCATCTGAGCACACGCGGCAGCGGGAGCATAATAGGCACTACCGGTTTTTAACAAAGAAACGATCTCCGCTCCGCCTTTGCGAGTGCGATCGACGATTTCCTCCAGACGCGCCGAATCGATCAGTTGCGTGACTGGAATTCCACCGACGCTGGTGCAGCTTGGAATTGGGACCATCGTATCACCATGACCGCCCATCAGCAGAGCGCTGATGTCCTCCACGCTAACACCCAGTTCGATTGCCAAGAACGTACGATAACGGGCTGTATCGAGCACACCGGCCTGGCCACAAACGCGAGCTGAGTCAAAGCCGGTTACCTTCCACATTTGCTGGACCATCGCATCTAGCGGATTGCTGACGACGATCACCACGGCGTTGGGGCTGGTCGATTTGATTTGTTCAGCGACACTCGTCACGATCTTTGCGTTGGTGCTTAACAAATCGTCACGACTCATTCCCGGTTTTCTAGGAATCCCGGCGGTGACGACGATTACATCACTGTCGGCCGCATCGTCATAGCTGTGCGTTCCGGTGATCTTGGAATCGAAGCCCATGATCGGCGAGGATTGCAGCAAGTCGAGCGCTTTGCCGCGCGGCATATCCTCGGTTTGCGGGATGTCCAATAGAACAATGTCACCCAATTCGGCTGCCGCGCACCAATGCGCACAGGTAGCCCCGACATTTCCGGCTCCAATGATCGTGATTTTTGCTCGGCGCATGGTTCGGCCCTTGTGGTTGGAGTGATCGTAGCGAGGAGTCTGTTAAAAACATTTTTCCGATATCCTGCCCGATGCGGCTAGCTGGTCAAGTAGAGCTGGATGGAAAATTAAGGCGTTTGGATTCCTTGGCTTGCCGGTGGTTCCGCAAAGCGGCATCGGCGGCGCTGGTCTTACGATGCCACAAAAAGATCGTCAGCACGCCCGCGATCACGGCAACCGCGGCAATCGTCCCGAACACGGCGACTCCACGAGTGTCATCGTGCTGAGGTTCGAGATCGGTAATTTTGGCGGCCAACAGCAAGGGCCCGAACTGATCACCCCCTCCCTGCTGGTTCATGAACTCCGACTGGTAACTCCAAAGACGATAGTAGAAACCGGTCACGTTAATTTTGGTTCGCAAATCAGTCAGAACGGCATTGTTGCCCGATTTGGCCAGAATTTGTTTTCGTAAAAACTCTGGCAACTTTGCCACGACCACCGAAACCGGATATCTTCCCTCGAAGAAAACCGGTTGACCGTCATCACGGTTTGGTTCGATGGCGACAATCACATTGTCCAAATCACCAACCGCGTCGATTTGATAGTAGTGGTCGCTAGCGAGTTGCGACTGCCGGTCGGGTTCGGACACGCTGACCCGTGTAATCTGAACCGTCTCCAAAGCAACTTCAATCCATTGGCCAGCCAGTTGATCGGGTTTCTGCAGCATTTCCAGCGGCTCAATCGGCTTCGCCATCGGCATCGTAACTTGATCGCGTTTGCCAATCGAAGTTGCCGCAGCGAGCATTCCGTAGAAAGCATCACCATCGGCAGCCGTCAACGGTTTTCGATCACGGGATGCCAAAGCGGAGATCAGCGAAATGTCGAGGCCTTCGTCTCGCAGCAATTGCCAACCTAGGTTGGGTACCCGCCGGGGAAACCATTGCGGATTGGCGACCGCAATCGCCAGCGGCGGTAGGGTTCCCTGATCGGTGACTTCAATCGCGACGCCCACCCCCGCCACACGGTCCCCGACCTGTAGGTTCGGATCGATCGAGTGGGCGACTACGTCGGTCTTTGTCTCGGCAGCGCTGATTCTCAGCACATAGAGCTTGGAAAACTCCAAAAAGGGAATCAAATCAGTCGGCACTTCCAGCCTGCGGATTGATTCGACCTCGCCGGAGAAGTCGACGGCATCACCAAGGGCGACCGCAGAATCCTGGCTGATCCGTTTGGCCAGGTTTTGCCGATCGACGCCACGGATTCGATAAATCAATTTTGCCAATTCGCCAATCGAGTCGTCGCTGCGCGGTGGATAGACCGATTTGATCCGCGCCGTATCAAACCCACTGAGCAATTCCAAGGCCGAATCGCCCCGAGTCGGTCGGCCGGTGCCGATGGAAAACGAGCAGGCGATACAGAGCAGCAACAAGCAGAACTTAAGATTCATCATGTTGCGTTACCATCGTCAGAGGACGATGCTTCCAGCGACCGCAAAAATGCATCAGGATTCCTGCTTCGCGACAATCGTATTTCCCGTGTCCGGTTTGCCAACTTGGTCGTCCGCCAGATCGCCAGGGCGGCGAGCAAAAGACCAACGAGCGTGGACAAGGCAAGCAACACCCCCAGCCTCGTTTGGCTGAGGGGCGCTCGGTCAATCAGCGGAACTGTCGACGGATCCTTTTCCGCTAGAGTGGAATTGGAAAGCAACTTGCCAACGATGACTGGCGCCAGGTCCGCACCACGCGACGATTGATAGGCCAACCGTTTCAGGAACCATCCGCTGGCGAACACTGCCGGACCGTTTTCGTCGATCGCATCAGGTCCTACGGCGGCGACCTGATCTGGAACCGCGTTGACAAGCAGCAGCATCGGGCGATCTGCGCCATCGGAGGGTCGAATCCAAAGTTGCCAGAATTCGGTGATCCCATACTGGTTCTCTTGGGCCTCGATCAGTTCACTGCGAACAACCGTTCCTCGCACGCGGACCAGTTTGTTCAAAAAGACCTCCGGCTGCTGTAACAATGGCAGTGCGCCGACCAGTGGGCCATCTGATCCGGAAAAACTCTCCGCTTGATTCAAATACAGATAAAGCGCGGTAAGGTCGCCTGATCGCCACACACTGCCATCGACGACTTGGGCGGTGATCGATTGGTCGATGCTGCCGGTTGCATCGACCTGACCACTTGGCGACGTCGCTGGGATTTGCGAGCCCGATCTCAGCGGCCCGAAGAACGGCTCGTAGATTTCCGGCTTCGACGCTTGCCGCATCATCACCAAAACCAGGCCCAGGGCGATCAACATCTGAATGATCCGTCGTGAATCACTATGGCGATTCGATCGGCCAGGGGATCGATTCCCGCGGCGATACAGGTTGTCGTCGTTGAATTGAGAGGGGATTCGCATGATCTGCTGTGCTTGAATGGAAGCGTACCGCATTTTACCCTAATGTTGCACGACGATTTGCACACCAATCTTTATTCGCAACAGCATGTTCAGTTCTAATTCGCTCCGCTGGGATCCGCAGTGCGGAAAACGGCTCGGCCGAGTGGTGCGGATTTCTATGCTGCTGGCGTTGACGCCCTTAGCCTCTGGCAGGGCCGATGAGCCGGCTCAGGCGTTTCTGAACCAGCTTCGTGCCGCCGGCTACTTTGACATGGCGATCGCCTACCTCGATCGACTTGATGGTTATCCGGGCGTCAGCACGGAAATGATTGGCGCGGTGCGGCTGGAGAAAGCGCAGACTTACATTGATGCCGGTGTTGCCGCCCGTCAGCTCGAGCAGCGCGACGAGCGTTTCAAACAGGCCGAGCAGCAACTGACTGAATTCCTGAAGTCGGGTTCGCATCCGCGGCAAAGTCAAGCGCGAATGCAACTGGGACGATTGCAAATGGTGCGTGCGGCGCAATTGCAAGGCGGGAAATCGGACAACGCGAACCAGGCGGAAGTCAGACAATCGTACTTGGACGCGGCAAACACGTTCGACACGATCGTCGAATCGTTGCGCAGCAGGCTCAAGGAGATGCAGGGGGCCAAGATTGATCCGGTCAAAGACCCCGATCAGGCTGCCCAACGAGATCAGTTTCGCGGCGAGTTCTTGGAGGGGATCAAGAACGCCGGCGAGGCGCGTTTGCTGGCCGCGCGGACCTTCGACAATCCGGCCGCCGAGGGAAAGCAGATCTTGGAACAATCGCAGCAGGCTTTTGCCGAACTGGCTGACAAATACGAAGGTTATGTCCAGGGCGCCATTGCGCTAGCGTTCCTTGGCGAGGTGCAACGCGAACTTGGGATGAAAGACAAGGCGTTGGATAGTTTTATCCGCATGCTGGAACAGCCTGATGTCGACGCACTGCGGGAAGCCAAAATTCGCGCGACCGTTGGAATGATTCGCATTTATATGTCAGAAGCACCAGCAAACTATCAGGCGGCAATCGATGCCAGCGAAGCGCTGTTGGCCAGCGTGCGACCAGACGAAAAAGCCGCGCCGATTGTTCAGTCACTGAGGCTGGCATTGGCGAAAGCCTATTTGGCCAAAGCTGCCGACAAGCAAAACCAGCAGCCCGCGGCGTTGCGACGCGCCGAATCGGCCGGACGACAACTGTTGATCGAAGCGAGCAAGATTCCGGGCGCCGAAACCGCCGAAGCAACCGAACTATTGGCGGGCATGGGCGTTGAAATTCCGGCCAAGCCAGCCGCCTTGCCGACCGCCGCAGATCCAACCAGCTTCCAAGATGCGTTGGAAAAATCCAGGCAATTGCTGGGCGGCATCGAGGAACTCGGCAGAACCGCGGAATTGCTCGCTCAGCAATCCGGCCAGGACGAGGCGACCAAGGCACAACAGACGGATATCGAAAATCAGCTGCAACAGAGTCGCGAGAATGCCATTTTGATCTTACGGATCGGCCTCGGCATGGTCACGCCTGCGGCGGACCCGATCAGTGTCAATCAAGCGCGACAGTTGCTTGCCTACTTGCTGTATCAAAACAAAAGTTACCGCGGTGCATCGGTTGTGGGGCGATTTCTGTCGCAAACCGCTGCCGGCACGGAGATCGGACTGCAAGGTGGCCTGCTCGCACTGAACTCCTTGCAACTTTTGTTGGCCGAGGACTCAGAGAACCAGGGCCTCGCCGCGCAACTGGAGGATCTGGGCAGCTACCTTATGCAGACCTGGCCGGATGATCCGAAAGCCGCTGCGGCACAGGGCACGATGCTGAAATTGGCACTGAAGGAAGGGAGATACGAGGAAGCAAATGAGTTGATCGCCAAACTGCCCGATGGCCCCGAGAAACTCGCCTCGCTCCGACTGATGGGCCGCATCCGCTGGAGTGATTCGATCGCGCAGCGCAACGAAGGCAAACCCGACGAAGCGCCGGTTTCGGTGCGCCAGGCACAACAAGCATTGCAAGCCGGATTGGCGGGCGTCGACGGCAAGCTGGCGGGGCCAGAGGTGATGAAGTCCGCGCTGGCGCTGGCGAAAATTTATCTGCAGCAAGATCAGGTCGATCAAGCGGCCGCCACGCTGGACGATCCCACCTATGGACCAAAACCACTGGTTGAAAAATTGGGGGCGCCGGATAGTTCTTTCGCTAGTGACTTGTATAGCACGGAGCTGCAGATCGTCGTTCAATTGATGACGACCGCCGGCAGTGATCCAAAAGGATTACTGGACCGGGCCGCCGAGGTGATGGAGAAGTTGCGAAAGAGCGTCGACGGGCCGGATGCGCAGAAGCGATTGACCGGAATCTACGTACGGATGGCACGCGAGATTCGTGATCAGTTGGATCGCGCCGATCCAGCTCGGCGGAACCAGCTGGTCGATGCGTTTCGGCTGTTTCTGGAACGAATCGCGGCAAACAGCACGGAACCGGCGACGCTGCAATGGACCGCGGCAACGCTCATCGAACTGGCTGAATCGTCAATCAATCCAGCCGCTCTCAAAGCCGATGGTCAATCGGCGCAGCTGCTGACGACCGCCATTGAAAGCTTGGAACGGCTCAAGCAACAAGCCGGGCAGCCGTCGTTGGCGATTGATTATCAGTTGGGCCGCGCACAGCGAATGTTGGGCAATTACAAAGAATCCATTGATACGCTGGCCGGACTACTGAAGCAGAAACCGATGATGTTGGACGCTCAGATCGAGGCGGCCAGGGCATATCAGCAATGGGCCGCAATCGTGCCGCCAAAATTTGCCGACAAGGCTTATCAGGCGGCACTCAATGGCGCCAGGCCCGATGCCAATCAAGCAAACATTATCTGGGGTTGGGGAAAGATTAGCCAATTGACCAGTCGCGATCCCAAACATCGAGCGACTTTCTTTGAGGCGCGGTATCATGTCGCGCTTTGCCGGTACCTATGGGGTAAGGCGGCCGACAGCCAATCGCTGATTGAAAAATCCGCGACCGATATCATGCGTGTTCATGCTCTGTACCCCGAACTGGGCGGTCAACAACAACGTGACAAGTTCGACCAGCTGTTGAAAACCATTCAAAAGCAACTTGGACAACCGCAAACCGGTTTGCCAACACCGACATAAGACTCACCAATCAATGGCGCCCGTTAACCGACAGTCGTTCATGAAATTGAATCCTAGAGAATTCGTCTGGATTGTCTTGCTTTGTCTGTGGTCGTGTGACGCCGTGACCGCGACCGCCCAGCGTGATCGCCTTTACGATATCGAGGGTAAGAATTTCAGCGGCAAAGTGACTAGCATCACAGCTCAGGGCGTTGAGCTCGAAAGGTCCGGAAGCACTCAGCAATTTGATTCCGGTGAGATCTTAAAGATCATGTTCGAAGGCGATCCCGCCGGCTTGACTCGAGGACGTGAGCTGGCCATCGATGGTCAATACGACCAGGCGATGGAAGAGTTGCAGAAGATTGACTTTGCTGAAATCAAACGCGAAGACATTACCGCCGACGCCGCCTACTACATCGCGCTGGCGGAAGCAAAGCTAGCGCTGGCGGGGAAAGGCGATCAAGCGGCAGCGGCAAGAAAGTTGCTCAGCTTCGCGGGTAAGTATCGAACTTCGTGGCACTTCTACGATGCCGCCAAGTTGTTGGGGGACTTGGCACTAGGTTTGAAAGAATACGACAAAGCGCTGCAGTATTATGGATCTCTGCGCCGTGCACCCTCGTCGGACACAAAAATCGAATCGGTCTATTTGACAGGCCTGGTGCAACTGAAAAAGGGAGACGCGGCAGCTGCGATCGAACAATTCGACAAAGTGATCGGTCTCAGTGCTCAGACCACAAAAGCGAATCGTCTGCAAGCTTTGGCCACGGCCGGTAAAGCCGCCGCGTTGGCCCTTGGCGGACAGGCTGACGATGGTTTGAAGCTGCTTGTTCCGTTGATCCAGGAATTGAACACGACCGACATCGAACTGGCGGCGCGAATTTACAATGCCCAAGGCCGGGACTACGAATCCCAAGCCGACTACGAAGGTGCGATCTTGGCCTACCTGCACACCCATTTAATGTTCTCATCGGTCCCCGATGCTCATGCCGAAGCGTTGCAGCGACTGGTCGAACTTTGGCCCCGGGTGGGCAGACCTGAGGAGGCGGCCAAGGCGCGTCAAGAACTTCAGCAGCGGTACCCCGGGTTTTGATTGGTTTGTTAGACTGGTGGCTTGGCTAGACATTCCTTTTCAGAAAGCCCCGTCAATGTTCGTCTCCTTACGCTCGCGTTGCCCGGTCATGCTATGCTGCGGAATCCGTGCTTCGCTCATGCTGCTGGTGCTGATCGCGCCGGCCTGGCACACCGGCCTGGTCTTCGGGCAAGACAATGATGCGGCCAGTGAGTTCGGTGTGGAGCCTGATCCCGCTCCCGCTCCCGCCTGCTCAGCCGCCGGGGGCCGGCGATGTGGCAGGTCCAGCGGAGGCCGGCGGCGACAGTCCGGCAGCCGATCAAAATTTGCTTAGTTGGGCTCTCGGTTCACTGGGGTGGGGGTACTCGGCAATCTTCCTGGTCCTTTCGATCACGCTGGTCTCGTTATTCGTAATGAACGCTTTGGCGTCCCGTCGCGATACGCTGTGTCCGCAGGAACTGGTTGACGAGTTTGAAGCGAAGCTGAACGAGAAAGATATCCAAGGTGCCTACGACCTGGCCCGCACCGATGAATCGGTTCTGGGTCAAGTTCTGTCGGCCGGACTAGCAAAGTTGTCACGCGGGTATAACAAGGCGCTCGAAGGCATGCAGGAGGTCGGTGAAGAAGAAAGCATGAAGCTGGAACATCGGTTGAGTTATATGGCGTTGATCGGCAATCTGAGTCCCATGATTGGACTGTTGGGAACCGTTCAAGGCATGATCGCATCGTTCCAAGTCATTGCCATCAGTGGGTCGTCACCCAAGCCGGCCGCTCTGGCAGTCGGCATCTCAACCGCCTTGTTCACCACACTGGTTGGTCTGGCTATCGCGATCCCCGCGATCGCGGCGTACAACATTCTCCGCAACCGAGTCTCGCGACTGTTGCTGGAAGTCGGTGTGACGAGCGAAGATCTGATGAGTCGCTTTGAGGATGTTCAGCCTCAGGGAGCGACAAAGTAGATGCGGGTCAAATCGAAGAAAGTCGATTTGGCCGAGGGCGACTTGACGCCAATGATCGACATGACGTTCCAGTTGATCGCTTTCTTTATGGTGCTGATCAATTTTGCGCAGACTGAATCGAACGACAGAGTCAAATTGCCCAGTAGCCAATTGGTCAAGCCTCCCGATGCGCCTTTGGAGTTTCCCATCATTCTGCACGTTGCCGCGGATGGAGCCGTGATTCTGGGGGGCGACGAATACACGGCCGAAACGTTGCGGCTGGGACTGTTGAAGGAACTTGCGGTGATCAAGTCCGAAGGCAAATCGGTTGCAGACGCCAATGTGATCATTCGCGCTCATCGAGACGCCGCCGCCGGCGACGTTCAAGAGATCATTCGCGTGGCTCAAGAACAGAAGCTGGTGAACTTTGCACTGCGCGTGAAGGAGGATCGATCATGAGAATCCGCAATCGCGAAGAAGCCGAAAAGCACCAGCTGAACATGACCAGCATGATCGACATCGTATTTCTGTTGTTGGTTTTCTTTGTGATGACTTTCAAGATCGTTGAACTAGAAGGTGACTTTAGCGTCCGCATGCCATTGGCCGGACAAAGTGCGGCAACGATCGACCCCACCGATTTGCCGCTGAAACTGCGATTGCGGGCGGACGTCAACGGAAATCTGGCGTCAATGTCGATGAACGACATCGACTTGGGCCGCGATTTTGAACAACTGCGAGCCAACGTGGTCGGCATGCTCGGTAACGGCACGCCAATCGACGGCGACCAGGGTCCGGAAATCGAAATCGATACCGACTATAACTTGCGGTATGAGCATGTGATTCAAGCAATCACCGCGGTCAGCGGCTACAAGGATGGGGAGCAAGTCGTCAAGTTGATCGATCGAATCAAGTTCGCGAAGCCTCGCAGGTAGGCTGGTGATACTGCTGCTGGATAACTACGACTCCTTTGTCCATAACTTGGCCCGTTATTTCCGCCGGCTGGGTTGCGAAACCGTTGTCGTCCGTAGCGACGAAATCGACGTCGCTGGTTGCCGAAGACTTTCACCATCGGCCATTGTCCTCTCGCCGGGGCCACGTCGACCGGCCGATGCAGGTTGCAGCGTGGAGGTGATCCAACGACTATCGGCGACGGTTCCGCTGCTCGGCGTCTGTCTGGGGCACCAGGCAATCGGTGAAGCATTTGGTGGCCGGACCGTCCAGTGCCGGCCCATGCACGGGCTGTCCAGCAGGATCACCCATGATGGGACCGGCGTGTTTTCAAAGTGCGATTCGCCAATGCAGGTCGGACGATATCACTCGCTGGCGATCGATGAACAGACGCTGCCGAGTGAATTGACGGTGACGGCGCGCAGCGATGATTGTGTGATCATGGGGGTTCGACATCGAACGCTGCCCGTGTTCGGTGTGCAGTTTCACCCCGAATCTGTGTTAACCGATGATGGCCTGCGAGTGATCCAAAACTTTGCTGAAATCAGCAAATGCCTTTACCCATTGCCGACAACCACCGCAGGAGTGAACTCGTTGTGATTTTGGAATCGATCGTCACGTCGGTCGACGCCACAGGCCTGGTCAATATCGCTCCGATGGGACCGAGAGTGGAAAGCGGTGCCAACGGGGAAACGACTTTCGTGTTGCGGCCTTTCGATTCCTCGCAAACCTACAGAAATCTGGTTACCTGCGGTACCGCGGTGATCCACGTCACCGATGATGTTTCGCTGTTCGCCAGAACAGCTTTGGGAAAAATCGATCCTGTCGGGTCTGGTTCGTCAATTTGAATCGACCAGCTGGTGGCCGTTGATCGACTGCCATCGTTGGTTCGCTGTCGAAATCGAATCGATCAGTGATGATGCTCCCCGAGTCGAGATGCGTTGCCGTGTGGTCGAATCTCGCGTGCTGCGACCGTTTTTCGGTTTCAATCGAGCAAAGCACGCGGTGATTGAAGCGGCGATTCTGGCGACTCGGGTTGATTTGATTCCGCCCGGCGAGATTCGAGAGCAGTTTGAGCGACTACGACCGCTGATTGACAAAACCGCTGGGCCAATCGAGTCCGAGTCTTTTCAACTTCTGCGACAGTTCATTGATGACCGACTCGCATAAAGATTTAAGTATCGGAAAACCAACGCCAGCACTGCGCTCGGTCCGAATCACCACAGGAGCCCGACTGCATTTCGGCTTGGCGGATACCGTCTCACCGTTTGGTGGCGTTGGTTTGATGATCGATCGCCCGCAGACCGAGTTGATCGCGAGCATCGCGGACCAATTTACTTGTGATCCAACGATTGCCAGCCGAGTTGTACCCATCGCGCAGCGGATTGCCAAATTTGCCGGGCTCGCTGATGTGCCGCCATGCTGCGTCGAAGTCAAGCGGCGAGCAGAGTCGCATTGCGGACTGGGCAGCGGCACACAGCTGGCACTGGCCGCTGCCGAGGCGATCTGCCGTTGCGTCGGGGTCGAGGTCACCGCGACAGGGTTGGTAACGGAGTTGGCGATGCGAGCGCAGCGATCGGCCGTCGGCGCTCATGGGTACTTTGTCGGCGGCCTGATTTTTGAAACCGCTGAGAACGACGGCGCGCTGAATCCGATTCGACAGCATGTGTCGGTGCCCGGACAATGGTGTGTTGCCGTCTTGCGTCCCGCAGGGGATGCACCCTGCGTCAGCGGCGAGTACGAACAGCGGCAATTTTTCAGCCTGATGCCTGCCAACGCCTTCGTCGCGGCGAGGATTGACGAACTGGCAAACGACCTGGTCCGAGCGGCGCAGCACGGTGACTTTGAAACCTTCGCCGATGCGGTCCAGCATTACAACCATCAATGCGGCTTGCTGTTTGAGCCGGTTCAAGGCGGGCCGTACAATGGACGGGCCGTGTCTGAGTTAGTCAATCGACTGACCGACCGCGGGATCAGGGGCGTCGGGCAAAGTAGCTGGGGGCCGGGTGTATTTGCCTGGTTTGAGTCTCGCGAAAATGCCTTATCGTTGGTCAGCGCGCTGCCGCCCGAAACGAAACTGATCGCCCTCGCGCAGCCGATGAATAGAGCTCGACGTGTGGAGATCCAAGCCTAGCACGATCGTCAGGTTGATTCTGTTGCCACCAGCATTGCTGCTGCAAGCAACGTCGACCAAGATCAGTCGACTCGTCACTCGTTTGCCGCGGCGATTCGTGTGATCGGTTCGCCCTGGATGATCAATGGATCGACACCAAAACTTTTGAGATGCCGATTGGCTAGCTGAATTTGGTCCGCGTCCAACCGCCTGGCAACCGCGGTCCAATACGTGCGGTCGTTGACCAATAGCTTCGCCAGCGATGCCGGCGTGTCCCCAACTCGTGGTCGCAACTGCTGGGTGATCGATTGCAGCCTGGCCCGTTGTTCCGGATCCAGGTCTGCAGCAGGCAAGGCCATCAGGGTGGACACGACTGGCGTGCCCCATGCCAGGAGTCGTCTTTCGGCCGCCACCCGGGCTGCTCGCCGTGGCGCGCGAAGCTGTTCCACTTCCATTTCAATTGACTTTAACGTCGGCGTCGGTCCGCGATTGATCTGCTGGACCGCCAATTGTTCGGCGAGATCGCTCAGCATCTGTAATGATTCGCCGCGCAACATGCCTTGGATCAACAGGCCATAGTGGCGATCAAAGGCGAGGTGGTCGGCGTGTCGTACATGGATCAGTGTCGCGCCGGTATGGTTGTCATGCAAATCGCCTCGCCGAATCGAAAATTTGATCTGGCCAACATCTGGCTGCACCAACACTGATCTTTCGTCCGCATCGACCAGCCATGATTCGATACGCATTGAGCGGGCTTGATGAACGCTCATCGTTAGATGTTGATGCCCGGACTGGTAAACGTAGTGCAGTGAGGGAATTCCCCGCTCGGCTGTGACCGTGATGTTTTCGTAAACGCCGTTCTCGTCGCGCTGTTGCGATCCTTTTCGATGACGGGGTGGATCCAGACAGAGACGTCCTTGGATCAGTTGAAAACGAACTACGCCGGTGGTTGCAAAGAAACCGTTGTCGTGTGCGTCCGATCGAGTGTCGTCGGGACGCTGATCACCGGGCGGTCTTTGGCCAAAAGACGCCACGCAGGTGACGGACAAGCCGAAGACGGCTAACAATAAACTCCACCTCATCCCTGAACCCTCGCTTCCCCCGAATCGTTCGGAGTCGCATCTGTTGATGCTTGGGTATGGTTCGAAACCGGTGGACACATCGTTTGGCGTCCAGCCGATTGTGTTTGGTGGGACGCCAGCGCCGACCCTCATCGGGCGACGCCGACGAGTCCAACAAGAAGTATCGGCAATTCTTGCCCCCGGTGTGAAGAGAAGTTTTGGACTACTTCCATCGGCGCACAGAAAGCCGCGAAAGTTGCTCGCCTGGCGGGCCGCCAGGGGGCCGCGCCAAGGTTTTCGGATCAAGCACCGGCGTTGCGATAAACCGCCAAAAAATCGTCCTCAATCTGATTCAACGACTGCAGCTTTCCCAACCAAGCGTCGCCCACAGCGTCAATCCCAGCCCCTCCGACCGGTCCTAAGGCGTGACGGCCGCCAAACGCCTTGCGACCCACGTAGAGGTGGCACTCATCGATCTGGCCGGCTGCAAAAAAGCTACCAGTCAACTCGCTACCCCCTTCCAGCAGGACATTGGTCATCTCTCGCGATCCCAGCACCGCAAGTCCCTGGCCGACCATTTCGATCGGATCGTCCGTAGCGATCCGAGTCACTTTGGCATCGGCACTCTGGCAGCGCCGAAAGTTGGGATTGATCGACGTTTTCGCCAACAATCAACACTAACGGCGTTGTGGCGGCCGACCGCACCAGCTGCGAATTGAGGCTCGGCAGCCGCCTGCGACAAAAGACAATTCGCTCCGCAATTCGGGCCGCGGTTCCGCTCTGCAGCCGCGTCGTCAACATCGGATCATCGGCTGTGACGGTCCCCATGCCAACGATGATTGCATCGACGCGCGAGCGCAATCGATGGACATGTTGTCGCGACGCATCGTTGGTGATCCAGTGGCTCTGTCCGGTCGCCGTGGCGATTTTGCCGTCAATTGTCATCGCCCACTTGGCGATCACCCAAGGCAAACCAGTACGGACTTTTTTCAAATAGGGGGCGCACAGGTTTTCCGCATCGGCGCGCAGCACACCGACTGAAACTTCGATTCCGGCATCTTTGAGCTGCCGCAGTCCACCGCCGTTGACTTGAGAAAACGGATCGGACATGGCGACGACCACGCGCGAAATGCCGGCTGCGATCAAGGCCATCGAACAGGGAGGCGTTTTGCCTTGATGACAACAGGGTTCCAAGGTGACATAGGCGGTCGCCCCTTTCGCATCCACGGCCGAATCTAGTGACCGCAACGCCTCGATTTCGGCATGGTTTCCACCGAACCGGCGATGAAAACCGCGGCCGATCACTTGATTCTCACGGACGATCAGACAGCCGACCATCGGATTAGGTTCGACAAAGCCTTGACCTTGGTTGGCCAAATCGAGAGCCATCCGCATGAATCGTTCATCAGCTGAAGGTTCTCTTTGGCCAGTCGATGATGACATCGGGATTAGTCCATCCCGGGAACCCAAAGCTTACTGCCACCGCCGCTGGCTTGCCCGGCGGGCGCTGCGGACGAAGCCGCTCTCGGGTGTCCACAGCTGGCCTGCTCCGCCAGCCGCAGCCGGCTCAGCTCCCATTCGCTGTGCCTGCCGCGGTGAACCGTCTGGATTGACCAAACCATAGGCCACCAATAATTGCTGCAACCTGGCCATCACTTCCGGTTCGTTGCCATACTGGACCGACAAGGTTTGGATCGCCTTTTGGAATCCTTCGGCGTCACCCGCGGACAATCGCAAGCCGACTTCGCTGAGCAACAGGTTTGCAATCGGAATATCATTCGCGGCGGCGAACGCCTTGGCTTGATCCATGATCGCTAGTGCTTCATCGGTTTGTTGCGCCGCATTGATCAGCGACATGTAAGCCAACAACTTGGCTGGTTTTTGCTGGTCCGAGAGTTCCGTTTCAATCAACTGTTTCGCCAACTTTCGGATTGCCGTCGTTGCCGATATCTGTTGCGCACGTTGAAGCAAATAGATCAGCGCATCGGCGTCTAGCCCGGATGGATCAAGCCGATATAGATCTTCGTTGGTAATCGATTCGACTTCCGTAGATAAGGGCTTCAACGGCGGCAATTTTTGCAGTTTAGCCAGCTCATAAACGCGGTCGATCAGCGTGTCGCTTTTGGATGCCAACGAATCGTACTGTTCAACAATCCGCACCAACGCGGTTCTCTCCAGCAATTTGGAAGCATCGTCGGCGACCGACTTCAACGACTGACCACCGAGCAGCGGGACGCGCAGGTTGACGATCGCATCGGGCATGCGTGCATCGGTCAATTCGTTTTGCAATGTTTCCGCCTCGGCCGGTTTGGCTTGGAACCGAATCATGGCAATCGCTGGTTGCGCGGCGATCAGCAGTGGCATCGGATCTCCGGCCTCCTGTTCCAATTGCAAATCACCGACGGTTGCCGTGAAATACTTTCGGACTTCGTCGACTCGGTCCGCGCGAACGTCCAGCAGTTCGACTCGGGCATCGCGATCGGTCTGGCGGCCGTAGACGAAAACCAAGGCAACCGCTTCCGGAACGTCATCGATCGCCGGCAATGAGTCGCGCGACTCAGGTTTGTCTCGGTCCAACAGCTGGAACCCGCTGCGTGGCGGAATGTCGTCGTCTGACGTCCTCATCTCCGCCAACATGTCAGGAGGCAGTTGGGCGAATCGGGAACTGGCGCTAATCGCCATTTCCAGCTCCTCGACGTTATCAATTTTGGCAGTCAGTTTAGCGACCTCAACGGATGTCTCTTGGGAGTCTGGATTGACCATCGCTGCCAAGGCTCGAAATCGCACTCGCTGCTCGAATTCAATCGCTTCGCAGGCGGATAATTTCTTGAGCAAATCCGCTTGCGCTTCGACGTCGCCTCGCCAAATCGCACAGGTCAATAATCCCGACAAAATCGCCGGCTCACCCGGTACGGTTCGTTGCAGCGATTGAAACTTCGCTTCGGCCAAGGTGATTTTGTTGCTGCGCAACAAAGTCGACGCTTCGTCATATCGTTCACCCCAGTCAGCATCGGACGGTCGTTGGATTCGTTCCGGAATTGCTTTGAACAGTTGGTTCACAGTCGGTGATGAATTTAGCTGCTTCAGCAATTGAATTGCTGTTTGGCCTCCTTCGTATCCGGCCGTCATCATGGCCAGCGTCGCGTAAACCCGGGCGGTCAAAAAGACTCCCTGTTGGGCCAATGAATATGCCAATACAGAAGCCACACTGAGGACAAAACTATCGACTTCCTTGCCGCTTTCAGTCAATGCTTCGAGCATCGATTCGGTGGCCGATTCGACTTCGCCGCGAAACAGTTTGGCGGCCGCCCGCTGGGTCAGCGCCAGTGGATTGCTGGGCTGCAATCGAATGAATCGTTCGGCGTTTTCCGTCAGGGATTCGTACTCGCGCAGGTCAAGCAGCAGCCGACCGCGAACAGCCAGCGCCCAGGCGGCATCGGGGTGCTCCTGCAAAACGGAACTGAGCCGGTCGAGAGCGGGTACAACTTGCCCGCCTTCGATCATCTTGATGATTGCATCAAGGTCCGAAACAGAATCTTTGCATTTGTTGCAAAATTTGATTTTCTTACCGCTGCCACAAGGGCAAATCGCGTAGGTATCGATAGACATCTGGCTGCCGGGCGCAGGAGAGATTTTGAGGGGAACGATGGCTGAGTCGAGAATTTACCATGCCCGTCCTAGGGAGGCAGGGGGTGGGGGTGAAACAGCAGCAGTTTCACGGCAGAAAACGGACTTTACAGCGGGACATGCGAATTGGTAGCGATGCTTTGTCGGCGCGCCTGCGACACAATCAACACGGATTCTGCCGCCCCAGGAATTGCCGGCCCCAGGAGCCGCCCGATGTCGTACTTCGCAACACTTGCATCCCTTTTACTGATCGGAATCGCTACCGGTGATGCTCACAGTTCGGCCGCGATCGCTCGTCAGCAAGTTGATTTGATCGAGCTGAATCACTTTGTTGATGACCAGGGGCGCGAGGTATTTCGTCAAGTCATTTTCTACGATTGGTCAAGCGAACATCATCGCTTCCACGTTCGCGCGTGGCGACTGATCAAAAGCGACGCTCAACTCCCCGAGCGACGATGGAATCCGCAAAGCTATCAGTGTACCTGGCATGACGAGGGACTGATCAGACAGGTTTGGGCGCCGCAGATGCGTGAGACCTGGTCGCAGCGAGATCCGGAACGGGTCAATCGAGCGATCTTGCCGGAGGATCAGCGAAAGCCGTTGTTTGCTCCGCGAGTGGCAACGCGGGAAGACCAACCAGTCCGCTAGGTTGTACAGCAATCACTAGCGCCTGACTGATTTCAGTGTGGCGTCGATGTACTCTCGGGTGTGATCGAGCAATTCTTCGTAGGACAGCGATTCGACGTCCTCGCCAATCAGTTCGACTTCCAGAGCGCCAGCATACCCGTACTCGTCGAGCGTGGAAAGTATTTTTCTAAGCGGCACACAACCTTTGCCCAGCAAACAGCGGTTCATTTCGCCCACCGGCGAATGCCTTGCATCTCCTAATTGCACCAGATTCACATGCTGAACGATCTCAGGAAGCCAACTGACAATTTCTTCGTCCATGACGTGATAGGTATCCAACGCCAGACCGAGTTGCGGGCTGCCGACCGTCTCAATGATCTCGAGCGTTGATTGCAGGTCGTTTACAAACGACCATTCGTTTCCGCAGCCACGATGAAAAGGCTCAATCGACAACTGAACTCCGAACTCTTCAGCGACAATCGCAACCTGCTTGATCGCATCGCAAACCGTGCGACGGGCATGATTGCGAATGTGATTATTGCGTCCACCGGCGAGCAATATCAAAATGTCGGCCTGTAAATTTGCCGCATCCCGAACAGCTCCCATCGCGTCGGCAACCGCTTCATCGACCGGTCGGCCATCGCTGCCGGTGAACCCTCCAGCCCAGGAAAGTGAGGTGGCGGTTAAGGAAAATTCAGCAAGCAAATCGACCGCTCGATCGAGTCCAAAATCTTCCAGCTTGGGTCGATAGACGCCGATCCCCTGGAAACCTCGCTCGGCGTAGGCCTGGGCATCTTCTTGAAAGCCCCAGCGAAGGGTCGATAGTTGATTGATTGAAACCGTGTTCATCCGTGTCGGTCTATCTGGTGACAATACTTGGTTCGCAAGAGGCGGCAGTATGCTCATCGCCGATCAGCTTGTAAAGATTGTGTTGCTATTTTGTTGATTTTGGCGAGCAGATTGACTACTCCAAATGTGGCAAACGGCGTCCCTGGCTGCGCGCTTTGGCCAATTGGTCATTCAAATCATCCAGAGTTGGCGGTTTGATTGCGATCGTCATCAGCGCTTGGGGATCAATCTCGCTGCTGGCACGCCATTTTGCTAGCTGCTCGACTTCCTGCTCCAGCGAGCTTAACCAAGCGGGAACGTCAAGCCCGACACCGGTGGGATGCTTGGTCAGTAATTCGCATTCCTGCTCCAACAAGTAAAACGCTTTGCTCTCCTTGTTCAGTTCGGCATCTTGCATCGCCGGGCCGACCAACGCTCGCATCCGGTCGATTGTCATCGGCTGTACAAACCGCTCCAAAATGCGATCGGCGACTGTCGGCATTCGCATCGCATAATTGTTTTGTAACTCACGAAGTTTTTGCACATAGATCTCGGCCTCGGTGCCGATTCTTTCGCTCAAATTTCTTCGCCACATCATTGCGGCTTTGTCGAGTCCGCTGCGGACCAAAACATCGTGTGCCCACATCACAGGCTTCAAGTTCCAGGCGATTCGTTCGTAACGAACACGCAGCCGCAGAAAGTCCAGGAACATGTAAACCAAATCACCGCGATCGCTTTGCGTGGTAGTGCTGTTGTAATCAAGATATTCCGCGTGATGCTCGATCAGTGATTCGTACACCAGAGTCATCCATCGGTCGGCTTCGGCGATCGACAATTGGCCGCCCTCCAACGCTTCGATCAGCCTGGTATCAGCAAATTGAATTTCCCCCTCCTCGATCACACGCTGCAGCCAAGCTTTCACCCCTTGGTGCAGAATGGCTCGGATGTTTCCCAACTGCAGAAATGCCTGCGTGAAAATTGGGTCCCCATAGTTTTTGATGAAGGAAACCAATTGATCCCAGTTTTTCTGCGCGGTAACCGTCTCCAAAGGGGATAGCCGCAACGTTTGGCTGTGTGCTAACCAACTGCTGAGAGTCGTCTCAGTCAATTGTTCCAACAGTGGGATCAGAGATTCGGCCAAAACTTTTTCGTCGATCGGCTGATCCGACGTTTGGCCGTACGATTGGCGGGACGATTCAACCAACGAGGCAACCAGGGAACGAAAACCAGCGCGAAACAAGCCGTCAAACTCGGTGACCGCTCCCAGCCCGATCGAATGCGTTTGCTCCATTTCGCGGGCAATGTCGATTAGATTGCAGGTTTCGGTGATCAAGCCGCGGCGCGGCAACCATAACATCAGATGGCCGAGCACGCGTTGACGCAGCCGAGCCACGTAGATTTTGACCGGGTCACCGCCTCGCGAGATCGGTATGTAAAGCAAATTTTTGTTCCGCAGCGCTTCGACCAGCGGCGGATACAACTCGCGTACCGCTTCGCTGTCGCCGGCGATCAAGGCGCCCAGAGTACGTACCGCTAATTCGTCATCCTCGGCCATCTCGTCGGTCAATGCGATCGCCGGATCGCTGTCCTGCCCGATTGCATCGAGCCCTGTGCAGTGGAGGCCTGTGGAATCGGGGCCTGTGGCCGCACCTGGCAGGGCCAGAATCGCGCCGCAGATCAATCGTCGGGCGTCCGACATTTCAACCGCCGTGCCGATCACCTGTTCCATCAGCGAATCACGCAGCACACGAAGCCGGTCATAGCTCCGCATTGATTCTTTGTCGCTGCCGTCGGCGGCAACTTTATATCGGCGGACCGCATCGAGTAATTCCAGTAAACCAATTCGGTTCTCTCGAGTGCGATGTACCCAGGAAGTCAATGCTTCGCGACGGTCAGCCAAATCATCGACGCTTTGGTCTGTGACCGCAATATCGGCGGCCACCGACCACATCCGAGCCAGCGAGCGGAGGAAATTCAAGTGTTCAACCAAACGGTTGGATTCGGCCTCTAGTTCGTCGCGACTTCCTTCGTCGGCGAACTCAAAAATGGAACCCTCGTTCCCGTCATCGCTGGTGTCGCGATAGGTCATTCCTTCGTAGGCAGCGTCGAACAAGCCGTCGTTCGCATCGGTTTCGGAATCCGCATCGAGCAGCTCTCGATCCCAGTCACGGGGCGCCGATTTGCTGCTGCCCAGATTGAACGTCGGTGCCGACCAATAGACTTCGGCATTGGCCTCGAAGTAGTCAAAGAACTTGCGGACCTGCGGCCACAGGTCACGTGTGTCATGCTTGGAGACTTGTCCGAGTGCCGGTTGGCTGAAAGCCTTTTGATTGTCCTCGGTCGAATCACGCAGTTTCAACAGCCAGCGCTCGGAAAGTCGCGGCAAGGAACTAGCACCGGACCGCAATCCGACGCTTGCAGCGTTGCTAAGCCAGTGCACCAGCAAGGCCATCGCTGAAACAAAGTCCTCCCGTTCCAGCAGCGCGGAGATGACCAGTGAATAAGCCCGGGGCGAATCGAACAACTCGGCGTGCGCTGCCCAAAATCCGACATTGCCCGCTTCCGCGCCACCTTGGTGCCACAACCGCAAGGCACGCGCGACCAGCTTGGCTGATTCGTAAGATTCCAGTGGATCGGTCGCATCTATGGATTCGACTGTATGTGCAGCGTATTGCCGCCACCATTCGGCAACCGTGCGGTACTGCAGTTCCATTTGATCGTAGGCGGCCGCGTCGTCCCGCGCCGCCGCTTCGCTCCAGACCCGCGCCATGTACCCGAACAGCTGTTCGACCAGATCCAAGATGTCTTCGATCCGCGTGTCGTGAACGGCACTTTCCGGCCCAGGATACAGACTGAAGTTGCCACCAAAACCGAGTATGTTCCAGGGATCGATCAAGGCGCCACAATCGATGGCTCGCTGCAGTAAATCGAAGGTGACGCCGGGAACCTTGGCCGCCTCGTTCAAGTTGCCCGCGCGAAGCGCCCGCAATCCGGCTGTCATCACACAATCGATTCGACACATCATGCGTGCCGAGGTCGCTGATACCGTGTCGGCCTGCCGCGCCGCCGCGTCGGGAAATCCCATTCTTGCATACAGACGAGCAAGTTGAACATGTTGGACTTGAGCGGCTCGCCGTTGCGCCAACGCGGCATTTAAATGTTGACGCGCCGCGCCAAATGGCTGATGCCGGCGCCGTTGCTCTGTTGCCAATCGTTTCCCATGTTGACCTTGGATTTGGGCAATCCGGTCTTCGTAATAGGCATCTCGATACGCGGCAATCGGTTTCATCAACGTGACGATGGTCACATCGCTGGTGTACTGGCCAGGGTAGGAACCGGTGATTCCCGAAGCCATCAAGATTGTGCCCACCAGCACCGAAGCCGCTTCGACCATCAACTCGTCGGGATCGCAATCGGGAACCTCGTCGATCCGGCTCAGCAACGCATCCAGAGTCACTTGACGAAGTACAAAACGTTCGTAGAAACCTTGGCTGTTGATCAGCTGCTCGTCCCAGCTTCCAAAGTGGTAATTCGGGCGTCGATTGACTGGATGATCAAAGTCGTAGGCCCGCGGATCGAGCGACAATTCGTCCAAACGATCCGGATCGAACGACGCGGAGCGCAACACGTCAGGGTCCGTGTTCTGAAGAATCTCGATTGCTAGCGAGATAATACGGTGGTAGGGCCCCGCAGCGACTCCTGCGCCTTTGACGTACAGCGGAACCGGGCGGACGAATTCGTGTCGATACGGTTGACAGTTGCGATTCTCCAGAACCGCCACCGGCCGATATCCAACAAAATCATCCAGCTGATCGATGGCTTGTTGCACGACCTCGGCGTCTGTTCCGCCGATGCCGACGGTCAACAACGCGTCGGCCGCCCGCGCCATGAAGAATCCGTTGAATACCAGTTCTGGTTCTTGGTGGAACAGCAGGTCGCGGTGAAAATCCAGATAAGCCGGCAACAGTTCGCTCCATAACAGCGAGATCAATCGCGACGCCTGAGAGCAATCTCGAAATGCCGGCTGCTGCTGGCCAAGTTTCGCCAGCGTGTCGCTGAGCCAATCGCGAAGCACCAGCCAAGCCGCCGGCCCCGAGAGGGGATCACCCTGGCTGGCGGCGTAATAAACCTCGTTCCAGGCGGCGAGCGTCGACGCGTCGCTGGTACCGGATGAAAAATTCAGATACCCGGCAAGTAGACGGAGCTTATCGCCCAGCGCAGCGTCGGGAGCAGGGTTATGCATCAGGTTTCAGCGATGTCTGACGAGGGGGCCGGTCGTGGAGAAACCGCATGGTTCGGCAATCAGCTATTTTTTCTTGGACGACTTTTTTTTGCCGGCCTTGGCTTTTGCCTGAGCTTTGCCCTTCTTTTTCGAGGTCACTTTCTTTTTTTTCGATTTCCCAAAGGCCGAAGCCCATCCGTCCGCGTACTTTTCGTTGGTTCCAACTCGCAAAATGGTCATCTCACTACTCCTGTTTGCTATCCCGCGTGAATACTCTTGTACTTGGCTTGGCGAAGACTTTCCGCGTCGCGGGGGTCGACTCCCATTCGCTCGCTAAGATTGCGTTCGTAGGTGTCAAAGTTACCCTCGCACCAAGTCAGCTTGCCATCGCCTTCAAATGCCAGGATATGCGTTGCCAAGCGATCGAGGAACCAGCGGTCATGGCTGGTGACGACGACGCACCCGGCAAAGTTGGCGATCGCCTCCTCCAAGGCCCGCAAAGTGTCAACATCCAAATCATTGGTCGGTTCGTCCAACAGCAAGACGTTGCAACCTTGACGCAGCAACTTTGCCAGGTGGACACGGTTACGCTCGCCGCCGGATAATTTGCCGACTTTCTTTTCTTGGTCCGGGCCTTTGAAATTGAAGCGAGAGACGTAAGCGCGTGCGGACAGGTTGCGACCGCCCATCACGATCGTCTCTGTTCCGCCGCTGATTTCCTCGAACACGGTATGCTCCGGGCTCAGCGAATCACGACTCTGGTCCACATATCCCATCTCGACAGTGTCTCCGATCCGAATCGTGCCACTATCCGGAGTGTCCTGTCCGGTCAGCATTCGGAACAAAGTCGTCTTGCCGGCGCCGTTGGGTCCGATCACGCCCACGATTCCGCCGGCCGGCAATCGAAACGACATGTTGTCAATCAGCACTTTGTCGCCAAACGCTTTGTGAATATCGGTCGCCTCGATCACCAGTTCGCCAAGATGCTTTCCCGAAGGTATCTGAATTTCCAATTCGTCGGGACGATCTTCGAATGTTTTCGCCGACATCTCCTCGTAAGCCCTGATCCGCGCTTTACTTTTGGCTTGCCGCGCTTTCGGACTCATCCGAATCCATTCCAATTCACGCGAAAGTGTTCGTTCTCGGGCCTTGTTTTGCCGCTGCTCAATCGCCATTCGTTTTTGTTTTGCTTCCAACCATGCTGTGTAGTTGCCTTCGAACGGTATTCCCTTGGCCCGATCGATTTCCAGAATCCACTGCGCGACGTTGTCCAAGAAGTAGCGATCGTGGGTCACGGCAACGACGGTGCCGGCATAACGCGCTAAATGCTGTTCGAGCCAAGAAACGCTTTCGGCGTCCAAGTGGTTGGTCGGTTCGTCCAGTAACAGCAAGTCGGGTTGTCGAATCAATAGTTGACACAGAGCCACCCGCCGCCGTTCACCGCCGGAGAGCTTGGAAACGTCCGCATCGCCGGGCGGCAGGTTCATGATCGACATCGAAACTTCGACCTGTCGATCGAGTTCCCATAGATTTCCGGCGTCGATCGTATCCTGCAATCTCGCCATTTCATCGCAAAGTTTCTGCATTTCGTTGTCATCGGTGACCTCGCCCAATAAACCGCCGATCTCGTTGTAGCGATCGAGTATCTGCTGTCGCTCGGCGACGGCCTGCTGAACGTTTTCGAAAACGGTTTTCGTTTCATCCAGCGGAGGTTCTTGTTCCAGGTAACCGACGCTGAAACCGTTGGTCAGCCTCGCGGTTCCGTCAAACTCCGTATCTTGGCCGGCCATGATCCGCAGCAACGTGGACTTCCCAGCCCCGTTGGGGCCCAGCACACCGATTTTCGCACCGGGATAAAATGCCAGCCAAATGTCATCCAACACCGTTTTTTGGCCGTGTTTTTTCGTTAACTGTTCAATTTGATAAATGTACTGACGGGACATGTTGGTTGGGTTTAGGGTGACGGTTTCAGTGGACCGCAAGAATGGCTTGTCGGCGTGTTTGTCGGTAACGGTAATTTGCTGATGGCGATTGCTGCTATTCCCACTCAATGGTGGCCGGCGGTTTACTGCTGATGTCGTAACAGACACGATTGACGCCCTTGACTTCGTTGATGATTCGCGAACTGATTTTGGCCAACAGATCGTAAGGCAAGCGACTCCAATCCGCCGTCATGAAATCGCTGGTGTCGACGCTGCGAATGGCGATCGCGTTGTCATAGGTTCTGGCGTCGCCCATCACGCCGACACTTTGTACCGGTAACAAGACGGCAAACGATTGACTTGTTTGGCGATACAATCCAGCTGCCTCGATTTCAGCGACTACGATCGAGTCGGCCTCACGGAGCACTTCCAGTTTTTGTTTGGTGACTTCGCCCAGGCAACGAACTGCCAGTCCCGGTCCGGGGAACGGATGCCGCCAGACCAGGGACTCTGGCAAACCCAATTCCAAACCCAAGCGGCGAACTTCGTCCTTGAACAGATCCCGCAACGGTTCAATCAATTCGAAACCAAGTTCCGCGGGCAATCCACCCACGTTGTGATGTAGTTTGATGGTGGCTGCCGGTCCGTCGGGGTCGGCCCCACTTTCGATCACATCGGGATACAACGTGCCTTGGGCCAGGAAATGGGCGTCTTCAATCTTTGCTGCTTCTGCTTTAAAGCAATCGATGAACGCATGTCCGATGCGGCGCCGTTTCTCTTGTGGTTCACTGATCCCCGCCAGCGCTGTCAAAAATTGATCTTCGGCCTCAACCACGTGCAGATCCGTTTTGAAATGTTCGGTGAATTCGCCAATCACCAGCGCTTGTTCGTTCTTGCGCAGCAAACCGTTGTCGACCAGGATGCAGGACAGTTGCGGACCGATTGCCTTGTACAACAGTGCCGCCACGACACTGGAGTCAACTCCGCCGCTAAGCCCGCAGATGACCCGTCGCTGACCGACTTGAGCGCGAATCCGATCAACCGCAGCGGCGGCGAAATCGCCTAAATTCCAGCTGGCCTGGCAACCACAAACGCCCTGGACAAAGTTTTTCAATAACTGGCCGCCCAAGGGCGTATGCGTCACTTCGGGATGAAATTGGATGCCAAAGATCGGCAAGTTGCGATGTTTGATCGCGGCAAAGGGACAACTGGCGGTGCTGGCTAACGTGATAAAATCATCGCTGATCGATGAAATCTGGTCCCCATGGCTCATCCAGACATCGATCTCAGCCGGCAGATCAGCGAACAACGACTGGTCATTGCTGACTTGGCAGGTCGCTCGTCCGTACTCTCGCGAGGGGGTGTTGTCGACTTTGCCGCCTAACGCTTCGCAGGTCAGTTGCATGCCGTAGCAAATTCCCAAGATTGGGATTCCAAGTTCAAACAGCGCCGGGTCGCAGCGCGGGGCACCGGCTTCATAAACACTGGCCGGCCCGCCGGATAGGATGATTCCTCTGGGATCGAGCTGGGCCAACCGAGCGGCCGTGATGTCATGCCGCAAAATGCGGCAGTAGACTTTTTGTTCCCGAACGCGACGCGCGATCAGCTGAGCGTACTGCGAGCCGAAATCGAGTACAACGATACTCTGTGTCGTCAGCGGCCCAGTCGGTAGTGAACCAGCCAAGGCATCCTCAGTCGGGGTCTGTAAGGTGCTCAATTCAGTCATTGCAGTGTCCCTGGGCGATCGGTCTGTCGCCGCAACCAATCCGGAAGTGTAGAAAATCAAACTTTGATCCCCAAGGGGCAGTGAAAAGGATAATCAGTCTGTGCGTATTCTCTTGACCAATGACGACGGTGTGTTTGCCCCTGGTTTGGCAGCACTCGAACAACAATTGCGGCATCTGGGCGAAGTTTTTGTGGTCGCCCCGGCAACCGAACAGAGTGGCGTCGGGCATTCCATCACCTATTTGACCCCGCTGACCTGCAAATCAATCCATCGCGATGGCCGCCACTGGGCATGGGCCGTCAATGGTTCTCCGGCTGACTGTGTGAAGCTGTCGATTGGCGAATTGTTCAAGGACAATCCGATTGATTTGCTGGTCAGCGGGATCAACAGCGGGCTGAACGCCGGCATCAACGTGCTGTACAGCGGCACTGTGGCGGCGGCGATCGAGGGAGCGTTCTTCGGAGTGACCAGTGTCGCGGTCTCGCTGGAATACCACGAAGACGCCGATTATCAAACCGCGGCAGTGATCGCGCGCAACGTCGTTCATGGAATTGTCCAACAACCAGCTGCCAGCGGCCGGCTGTTCAATCTGAACATTCCCACCGCGGCGACCGATGCGCCCAAACAGGTCAAGGTTGTGCCGATGGGGCTGGCGCAGTACGGGCGGACCTACCAAAAGCGCGAAGACCCCAACGGCCGGGACTATTTTTGGGCGCTGTGGTCCGAGCCGGACCAACCGGCTCCGGCCGAAGCCGATATCACCGAGCTGAGAAAAGGGAACGTCACGTTGACTCCTTTGCATTTCGACCTGACCGAACAAGACCTGCTGCAGCAAATGCCCCGCTGGAATCTGCGGGGCTGAGCATCATCGAGTCTTCGCCGACGCCTCTCACTCGCGTCATTGCGGTGACACGTCAATCGAGACCAGCACGAAAATATCATCGGAAAACTAAAACTCGATGTCGTAGTTTGGAAACCCGAATGACGGTTGCCTGCCGCCCTGGTCTCCCTGTTGCCAGCCGTCTTCCCGCGGCGCGGCGTTCGCGAACCTGCTTCTGGTATCGGCTACTGACTTTCCAGACAGTGAGTTCTCCCAATTCTTGATGGCGTCCATGTTTGGCCGCCACGTCGCCTGGCGACGCGGCCGACCAATTTCAGCCACCACCGGTGATGTTCCACCGGACTTTCCTCAAGTACAGCGCCGACGTCTACGGCGGCGCACCACATGGCCAGGCTGCCTTGTGAATTCAAACACCCAAACTGCGCGCGACTTTGCGCCAACGCCGCTGTCGGTGCCTGTAAAAAAACTGGGCGAATAAAAATACAGGAATCGTCAGGATCCCTGCATCGATTTGGATGTCATCTGAATACAACGAAGTATTCTCAGTCTCTTGGCGGATCCGAATCAGGTGGTCCCACTTGTGGATCAAGCGGTCATGCTCACGAGTTTGTAATTCTCGCTGGTCATGGTCGATTCGCTCGAACTCCAGCACGTGCGTGCCGATCGGAATGATGCCAAACAAACGAGCGCGGATCGAAATTGTGGTGCCTGGCTGCCATTGCTGAGGCAAATCCTGACCATGATCTGACCGAAACGTGACCAGGGGCCAGGCGACGTAACACAACAGCGAACTCTTTTGAACCTCGTCCCACGCCGAGGACGCTGAACAGGAAAGCACCGATTGCAGATAAACTCTCAAAGTAACTTCGAATGCTTGTTCGATAATGGCTCGGAAACCGGCCAAGTGTTACACACGGACCCTGCGTTGCAAGGCCCGTGTTTCGCCGCTCTCGGAATGAGATAAGCTTCAGTCAATCCCGACTCATGTTGACTGACGTTGACGTCGCCGCGCGGTCATAACTACGGTTCCCAGCGCCAGCAGCATTACGGCACTCGGTTCAGGAATTGCCGCGATTCCCAAACGCGATTCCAGCATCAACGATGCATGATGTAGTCCGTTGGTCGCTGTTTTGTCGGGAGACAGAATCGTGTAAACCGGTTCGCTGGCGGCGATCCCCGGCGCGTCGGTCGAAAGCTGCCATTGCAGGAAATAAAGTGTGTTGATCGGATTCAACAGGATCTGATACTGCAAATCAATGTCACTGATTGGACCGGCTATATTCTCTGCCAAGGTGAAGCTTCCCAGCGTATCGGTGTCGATATCTGGCTGGCTGTCGAAACCAATGTAAATCGTTTCATCGTCATCCAGGGCTGAGAGTGTGGGTCCCGCACCAGGTGCGGCGCCCATCGGATCTTCCCACTTTCCAGATCCAGTAAGTGTCATGATCAGATTGTAGCCGAGCAAGCCGGCGGGATCATGAATATCAAGCCCAGGCAGCGATGCGACGGCGACGGGACCCACGTTCGTCCAGTGGTCGTGAATCGCGTTGTAGTAGGAACGGACAAGTCCGGCCCCGTCGTCTTCGGGGCTGCTGCCGCTTAGGTAACCTTGGGCAAACAACTGACTGTCGCGGACCTGAACCTCCAGACGCCGGCCGCTGTGGGCGTGGGCGAGTGGAGAGATCGAAAGCACGATCAGCGGAACCAAGCACAAGACATTTATCTTCATGGAAATTCCTCGTTAGTAAAAATGGTTAGGGAGTCGAGAATGGCCGGACGATCCCCGCATTGGGTTTGGAAAAATTCGTCTGTTCGGCGATGTCATAATCGACCCAGCTTTGAAACTCCGATTCGCTAAGCGTGCCAACATGGCCGTCAGCAAATAGCAGGTTCGAATAACTTGAAAAATGTCGAGCCGGCTCGATCTCGCGGGTCATGAAGGCCCAGACTAGATCGTGCTTGACTCGAAACGGGAGGTAAAACTGCGAGCAATGCACATGTTCATCGTCGCTGTTCCGGCTGTTGGAACCTTCGAACAAAATGACCAAGTCATGAGTGCTGCGCAGGTGATTGATATTCGTGACCGCACCTTCAATCCTGGAGTTGGAGACGTAATCATTGATCACGTAGCTGGTGCCACGCCGATCACCACTCATCCAATCCTGTTGCCGGGGGTCGTCCGGGCAAATCCGAATCTCATCGACTCGCTCGGTAAATGGTTTGATGGTTTCGATCCAACAAAGATCATCGCCATCATGCCGAGTCCAAGGAAAGCTCCCACGATTTGCGTTCGCAAACATGTGCACTCCTAGACCGATCTGGCGCATGTGGTTCTTGCATTGCGTACTGCGCGCCGATGCCCGGGCGGCTTGGACTGCGGGCAGCAGCAAGCCAACCAGAACACCGATGATCGCGATTACAACCAGCAACTCCACCAGCGTAAATCCAGAACGGCCGAAATGATTTCTCATTGCGGTTTCCGATCTGTACGTGTTGAAACTGATCGAACAAAGAAGGGGCGCGAGAGGGCACACGGCCGTGACAATTCACGGCAGACAGCGCCTACCCGCTAGCTGTGCATCGACCGGGGCGGTGGGGTCGGCGGAGAACTTTCCCAGCTCCGAATCGGCAGTTCGCTCCATCGGTGCGACGGCAAACAGCGGACGGGCAAGGGGATAGGATCGGATAGATCCACGAATAGAAAGATCTGGTGAAAGACATCGCCTTGCCCGTTGCATTTCCGCAGTTGCTTAAAGCATAAAGGCACTGTGCGAGTACGATCTTCGTCACCTGCGACCGCCCCGCCTGCATGCGATTCGGACTGACAGTGTCTTGGCGGAGCAGCAGATTCCGATTTCGTCCGACAGCAGGCTGGTGTTTTGTCCTTAGCGCAGCTGTCAGAAGTTATTCGTAAATTCCGTTGCTCACTGAGCTTTATGCCATCGGTAAACCAGGCGGGAGGCGTAACACCCTGATCTTGTGCCCAAGCCAGTTTCTCGAGATCGGTATGGCAGCAACAGGACGCTCAACAGTCTTCCGCATCCCTGCAACCACAGCTTGTCTCCTGACAGGGAAAAGGAATGCTGGCGTCTTTGCGAATCGACACCGGTAGCGGCACGTAAGTGGTGCCTAGAAAGACGCAAATTGCACCCGCAAATGTGATCAGCTTGCGAGCAAGCCGGGCGGAGTTTCGGGAATGCAATGCCATCGCGCGGAATGATCAAGGTTGCTGGTTTCCCTAGCAGGGTACCCGCACCGACTGATCGATTCAACCAGGCGATCGGTTGAAGTACTTGGCCAAGCGTCACGCTTTGCAGCTGATTGTTCGCTCTAGCGCCGAATCACGCCCGGCAGTTCGGCGACCCGTCCGTTGAGCACCGATCGCGTTCCCAGATCAGAAATGATGTTGATAAACCGTTGCCGCGTTTGATCGGAAACCTGTGGCATCCGGTTGGCGATGTCAATCATGCCCGGCGGATTGCGCTCCGACGCCTGAGAAATCTGGGAGACAAATCGGGCCGTTTCGATAAAGTTATAATCGGCCGAACGGCCAATCAAACCGCTGAGCGTCCGTGCGACCAGATCGACCCCCAGGCTTTCGACCTGCATGAACAAGTCGATGGTACCACTGATCGTCGTTCGCCCGTCGGCACCCTCCGCATAGCTACTCCTTAGGATCACCACCCCCTTTCCGCGCAGCGCGCGACCGTCAGCATCCCATCGTAACTTCCCTCGGTCACATAGACGTGGACATTTGGATCACCGTAAACCAAGTCGACATTGCATTTGGTTCCGCTGCCATCATCGGCGTCCAATTGATACGGTCCGGTTCGATTGGTTTTGACTTTGGTGATTCCCATCAACTCCCACATTCCCACCATCACCTCCGGGTTGCGAGCGAGAAACAGAAACATGTTTCGGTCGCAGTCGATCGCCTGAGTTGGCAAGCGGCGGTAGATGGTCGGCGAATTGGCAATCGCTAAAATTCGATCTTGTGCCTGACGGGTCAGTCGCGCGGTGGGCAGACCGGCAATTGCCTGCTGGCGGAGTGCTTTAGAGCTCGATCCCTGTGATTCCGATTGCTGGGATTCCGATTGCTGGGACTCCGGTTGCTGTGACTCCGATTGCTGGGCAACCGCGTAACCAAATAGTCCAGGCTTGGAATTTGAGTCCTCAGCGCACAGCGCAGCAGTCAATGTCACGACCGATAGCGCGAACAGACAACGTCCCATTACGATCTGTTGGATCGATCCCCCCGCCACCTGCATCCCCTCAATTGAGAACGGCGTTTCCTGTTTTCCACCATCAGGAGTTCTCACATGGCAAACCTTGTGCCATGCATCGCCTGTGACGGTTATTCGGCCAAAGCGACCGAGCGAGTTGAGGAAATCAAGACACAAACGCCCTTCCAGACATCGCGTACTCGACATTTAGCGAGGATTTTCGATAATCGTTCTGGCGAACCTAGGACCTCGGTCGCTGATCGAGGTCGGGCTCTCGGGCCTGCTCCGGGTGATCCCCTGGCCCGGCCGCTACCCTGTCCGAACTCGCCGCGATGCGGGATAGTGACCTCCCGCAGTCAGCTATCCGTACAGCCACGTACCGACGCAGCCATCTGTCCAGGCACAACCCAAGAGAAACGAAATGGCAAAGAAATCGATCGATCAAATCGAAGTTGCTGGCAAAACGATCCTGATGAGGGTTGACTTCAATGTGCCACTGGACGATTCCCTTCAGATCACCGATGACCGGCGGATCCGCATGGCGCTGCCCAGTATCAAAAGCGTGATCGATCGCGGTGGACGCTTGATTTTGATCAGCCATCTAGGGCGGCCCTCTGGCGAAGGATTCGAGCAGAAATATTCGCTCGCTCCGGCCGCCAAACGACTCGCTGAGCTATTGGGAAAACCGGTTGGAATGGCTAAAGACACGGTTGGCGAGGATGCCCAGCGTAAAGTGGCCGGGCTTGCCAATGGTGAAGTCTTGGTGCTCGAAAATCTGCGGTTCAACCCCGGCGAGAAAAAAGGTTGCGAGGAATTCGCTGGCAAACTGGCTTCCATGGCGGACGCCTATTGCAACGATGCATTCGGCACTTGCCACCGCACCGATGCGTCGATGGTCGCCGTTCCCAAAGCGATGGCCGGCAAACCTCGAGTGGTTGGCCACTTGGTCGCCAAAGAGATTCAATACCTCAGCGACGCGATTCGCAAGCCCGAGCGACCTTTCGTGGCAATTCTTGGTGGCGCCAAAGTCAGCGACAAAATCAACGTGATCAATAATCTGCTGGGCATCTGTGACGCGGTGTTGATCGGCGGAGCGATGGCTTATACGTTTTCATTGGCCCAGGGGGGCAAGGTTGGCAATAGCCTGGTTGAATCCGACAAAGTCGAATTGGCCAAAGAACTGCTGGCCAAAGGCGGCGACAAATTGCACTTGCCGGTCGACACCCACTGTGGCGACGATTTCAACGACATCGCCGGCTGCCACAAACAGATCGTCGCCGCTGGAGAAATTCCCGATGGCATGGAAGGTTTGGATATCGGACCGCAAACTGCCAAACAGTACGCCGAAATCATCCGAGGCGCGAAGACAGTTGTCTGGAACGGGCCGATGGGCGTGTTTGAGAAACCGCCGATGGATCAGGGCACCAGAGCGGTCGCCCAGGCCGTTGCCGAGAGCGATTCGGTCAGCATCATCGGTGGCGGTGACAGCGCCGCGGCGATCGAACAACTCGGGTTCGCCGATCGGGTCAGCCATGTCAGCACAGGTGGTGGTGCCAGCCTGGCGATGCTGGAAGGACAAGCTTTCGTTGCCGTTGATTTGTTGGACGAAGCCTGAATCTTGTTAGCTGAAACCTGATGCCCATCACCCATGAAGATGCTCGCTTGTTACAGTCCGCGCGACGTGAACAGAACTGGCAGCGTTGGGGACCCTACCTGTCGGAACGCCAATGGGGGACTGTCCGTGAGGACTACGGCGATGGTCGCGGTGATTCAACCTGGAGCTATTTTCCGCATGACCATGCCCGCAGCCGCGCGTACCGCTGGGGCGAAGATGGTTTGCTGGGAATTTGTGATCGGGAATGCCGTCTCTGTTTTTCCCTCGGTCTGTGGAATGGGCGCGATCCAATTCTGAAAGAACGATTGTTCGGCGTTACGGGTCCTGAAGGGAACCACGGCGAAGATGTCAAGGAGTGTTACTATTACCTCGATAGCACTCCCACACACAGCTACATGAAGGCGCTGTACAAGTATCCGCACAGTCGCTATCCCTACCGGGAACTGGTCGATGTCAGTCGTGGCCGCGACCGCACCGAACCAGAATATGAATTGACCGACACGGCGGCGTTTGACGAGTCGCGTTACTTTGATGTCACCGCCGAATACGCCAAGCAGACCCCCGATGATCTGCTGATCCGATTGACGCTGACCAATCGTGGACCCGCGGCGGCAGTGTTGCACTTGTTGCCACAACTGTTTTTTCGAAACACTTGGACCTGGCAATGCACCGATGAAGGCTGCACGACGCGGCCATCCATGCGATTGAGAGGAAATGTGGTCCAGTGTTTTCACGAATCTTTGGATCAATTCTGGTTCACTTGTGAGGCGATGGATGAGCAGGGCCAATGGACTTGGTTATTCACCGACAACGAGACGAACACCGATCGACACCCAGGACTGCCGAGCGAATCGGAATATTTCAAAGACGGGATCAACAATTACGTGGTGGTGGGTGAAACAACCGCTGTCAACGCTAAACAGCGAGGCACAAAATGCGCCGCCTACGGATTGTTGTTGATTCCTCCCGGACAGTCTCAACAAGTCCGTTTACGATTGGCACACGTGGACGAAACGGTGATTGCCCAGCGAAGTGGCGGAAAAGTAGAAGAGTTCGTCACCGCGGCATTTGACCAAACGTTTGACGAGTGTTTCGAAACTCGGATCCGCGAGGCAGACGAGTTCTATGCGGAGAAAATTTCTGCGGCACATTCGGAGGATCGCCGCCGAATCATGCGACAAGCTTATGCGGGATTGTTGTGGACCAAACAGTTCTACCATTACTCGGTCAACACCTGGCTGGACGGCGACCCCAACGGTGTGCCCACCGACACGGCCAGAAAAACAGGCCGCAACAGCGACTGGCGGCATCTGTTCAATCGCGACGTGATTTCGATGCCCGATAAATGGGAGTATCCCTGGTACGCGGCTTGGGATCTGGCATTTCACATGTTGCCGATGGCCAGGCTGGATACAGATTTTGCCAAAGAGCAGATGATTTTGTTCTTGCGCGAATGGTACATGCACCCCAGTGGACAAATCCCGGCTTACGAGTGGCAACTTAGCGACGTCAATCCACCCGTTCACGCCTGGGGCGTTTGGCAAGTTTACAAGGCGACGGGGCCGCCACAGCAGCGGGACAAAGTCTTTCTTGCGCGGGCCTTTCAAAAACTGTTGATCAATTTCACCTGGTGGGTCAATCGCAAAGACCCGCGCGGCAAGAATATCTTTGCCGGTGGTTTCCTGGGGCTTGATAACATCGGCGTCTTTGACCGCAGCAAACCATTGCCGCAAGGCCATCTGGAACAAGCCGACGGGACGGCCTGGATGGCGTTTTATTGCGGAACGATGTTGCGGATGGCAATCGAATTGGCCGAGGACCATCGGGCCTACGGCGATATGGCCAGCAAGTTTTTTGAGCATTACGTGGCGATCGCCGAGGCGATGAATTCCATGGACGGCAGCGGACTGTGGGATGAAACCGATGGTTTTTATTACGACCATCTGTGTGTCGACGATCAGTCGATTCCCATTCGAGTTCGATCTCTGGTTGGACTGTTGCCGTTGATGACCGGCGTGATCCTGGAAGAAGAGATCATCAACAAACTGCCTGGATTCAAACGTCGCATGAAGTGGTTTCTGAAAAACCGCGACGATTTGAGCAAGCACATGACTTACATGGAATTGGAGGATCCCGTGTCGGGAACTCCGCATCGGCGCTTGCTGGCCATTCCATCGGAACAGCGATTCCGCAGATTGATTTCCTTGATGCTGGACGAGAATGAATTCCTGGCTCCATTTGGAATCCGCAGCCTCTCAGCGGCGCATCGCGAGCAACCATTTCGTTTTGAATTCGGCGGACAACATCACGAGGTTCAATATCAGCCTGGCGAAAGTGACAGTGGCATGTTCGGCGGAAACAGCAATTGGCGCGGACCTATCTGGTTCCCGACCAATTATTTGTTGATCGAGTCATTGAAGCGATACCACGTTTATTACGGCGACGATTTCCAGGTCGAATGCCCCACCGGCAGTGGCAATCAAATGACACTGATTGCCGTGGCCAGAGAGTTGGAACGGCGCATGATTTCGATCTTCGAAGTCGGCGACGACGGCATGCGTCCAGCACATGGCAACGATCCGCGCTATCGCGATGATCCGGCATGGAAAGACCTGGTGCTGTTCTACGAATATTTTCACGCCGATACCGGACGAGGACTCGGCGCAAGTCATCAAACCGGTTGGACCGCCCTGGTGGCATCGATGCTGCGTAGCCAGACCGATCAGCCGCAGCAGCCTCAAATCAGTGCTCCCGCTGGTAGCGGGCGAGCTTGATCGGGTCAGAGGTTTCTCGCGACACCCGAAATCAAGAACGGAGATACCCTACCCAAACTCGTCTGCATCCACGATCACTTCCGATCTCGGCAGCCGGCTCCAGGCGAATCGTTCGCTCACCTGACTTGCCGTTTCAACGATTTCATGATCGTCGATCAGGCCAGCGCTGCTGGCCGCCCAAGTCACGATTCGACTCGCCGCGACTCCCTGCTCTCGATAGTGACTTAACCGAGTATCGCCGTGACGTTTGGCCAATCGCCGTCCGTCCGTCCCGCATACCAACGGAACGTGCGCATAGGTTGGTGGTGACAACCCCAGCGCCCGAAACAGTTCGATCTGACGAAACGTGCTGGCGATTAAATCGCGGCCGCGAACCACTTCGGTCACGCGCATCGCGTGATCGTCGACCGTGACGGCCAGTTGATAGGACGGATCGCCGCTCTTTTGCGTGACCGGAAAAGCTCCCAATGCTTGGCTGGGCACACACGTTTGTGGTCCCAACACCAGGTCATCAAACGTGATCGATTCATCGCCGGCGCGAAATCTCCAACAAAAGCTGCCCAACTCGGGAATCGGATCTCCGCTTTGCCAACACGCACAGGTTCCGGGATAAAGCAAGCCTTCATGTTCGAAATGAGGCGCTGATCCGGCTTGCTGAATGTCTTTGCGCGAGCAAGTACAAGGAAAAACTCGATCCGATTCGATCAATCGATCCAGAGCTTGCCGATACAAATCCATCCGCTCGGTTTGGATGTACGGTCCTTCGTCCCACTCGATCCCCAGCCAGGCCAGGTCTTCCATGGCTTGCGCTGTGGCCCATTTTTTGACGCGCGGCGAATCGACGTCTTCGATCCGCAGCGCGAGTGTCGATCCACTTTTTCGCGCCGACCAGTAGGCCAACAAGAAAGTTCGCGCATTGCCCAAATGCTGGGCGCCGGTTGGCGAAGGAGCGAGTCGTCCTTTGCCCATTAGTCTAACTGTCCAGCCATTAGAAGTCCGCGTTGCCCGGCGTTCGCGGAAACGGAATCACGTCGCGAATATTCGCCATGCCGGTCGCATATTGGACTGCCCGCTCAAGTCCCAGCCCAAAACCGGCATGCGGCACCGTGCCAAATCTACGCAAATCAAGGTACCACCAGTACTCTTGCTCATTCAGTCCAGCCTCGGCCATCCGCGACTGCAACACGTCCAGCCGTTCTTCGCGCTGGCTGCCGCCGATGATCTCACCGACTCCCGGCACCAGCACGTCCATCGCGGCGACCGTTTTTTGGTCGTCGCTGACTCGCATATAAAACGGTTTGATCGTGGCTGGGTAATCGGTCAAGATCAGCGGACCGCCCACGTGTTTCTCGGTCAAGTAACGTTCGTGCTCGGCCTGCAGATCGGTTCCCCAGGCGACTGGATACTCAAACTTTTCATCGCATGAGACCAGCACGTCGATTGCCTCGGTGTAGGTCATGTGCGCGAACGGCTTGTCAATCACCCCTTGCAACTGTTCGATCTTTCCCGGTTCGATGCGCTGATCAAAAAATTGCATGTCTTCGTCACAGTGATTCAGACAATCGCTGAAAATCCGCTTCAAGAAGTCTTCGGCCAGCGACATGTTATCACGCAGATCAAAGAAAGCGGCCTCCGGTTCGATCATCCAGAACTCCGCCAAATGCCGGCTGGTGTTGCTGTTTTCGGCGCGAAAAGTCGGGCCAAATGTGTACACACGACCGAGCGCCATCGCATAAGTTTCGGCTTCCAGCTGTCCGCTGACCGTCAGGAATGCGGGTTTGTCAAAGAAGTCATAGGCGTAGTTGACTGGTCCGCCGCTGCTGGCCAATCTTTCCAGATCCAGTGCCGTGACGCGAAACATCTCACCCGCTCCTTCGCAATCGCTGGCGGTGATGATCGGCGTAGTGGTGTAGAAGAAGCCGGACTGGTGAAAGAATTGGTGAATCGATTGGCAGATCTGATTGCGAACCCGTGCGACCGCACCGAAGGTGTTGGTGCGTGGCCGCAAATGAGCCCACTGGCGTAATTTCTCCAGTGAATGACGTTTCTTTTGCAGCGGGTAACTTTCCGGGTCTGCCCAGCCTAGCACGCGAATTTCAGCGGCCTGCAGCTCGGTCGCCTGACCCTTGGCCGGCGACTCTTTCAGCTCCCCGCGGACGACCACCGCGCAGCCGGCGGAAAGTTTTTGCACTTCGTCGGCGTAATTGGCCAGATCGGCTGGAGCGACGATTTGCAAATTGCCAAAGCAACTGCCGTCGTTGACCTCGACAAAACTAAATCCCGCTTTGCTGTCGCGGCGTGTTCGAACCCAACCTCGGATTTCGATCTCGGATCCGACCTTAGCCTGATCTCGCGTTGCCGCGATGCTTGTCCAGTTGTTCATGGTTTAAATGGGTAGCCGGACTCGCCAGAGTTCGGTCGGTCGGAGCGGAATCCCAACGTCTGGCGCCATCGGGGATAGCGGTTGGTTACGGATTTGCTGTCGGCTTGGCGTATCGAATATGCAGGAACCCGGCGGCCAGAGCAACCAGATAGCCAATCAGCAGGGTCAGCACGACGGCGGCGGACAACTGGTCCGGGCCGTTGATTTTGTCACGGATCGAAGTCCCCGCGGCAATCAGCGCACCGAACACGGCAACGGCCATCAGCAGATTCCAGACCCACATCCGGCCGCCGGTTGGTTTTTCGTCCTTCATAATCCGCTTGCTGTTCATCATTAAGAAGAACGCGATGTATGCCACGGGCAACAACATGATGCCGAACGTCGATGCATAGATGGCCAGATAGAATTTCAAGTCTGGATTGTTCCAAAAATAGAACCAGGAAGCGCCGGCCAGTCCGGCTACCAAGACTCCAACTGTAAACGCAACCATGCTGTCTGGTTTGTTGACCATTTCACGAAACGCGTAGCCGTTGATCAGCATCAAAATGATGATCGTCGAGAAACCCATTCCAAACACACCCAAACCAAATACCAGCTTGGCCAGTCCCTCGCCCAACAACGGTGACAGTGTTTGGGATAATTCAAAGGCGTTACGTTTGACCAGGGCCACCGCCAATTCCTTTTCTGAGGCCGGTAATTCGGCGATCAGCTGCTGCTTGCTTTCCGCAGACGTCGTCGCCGCGGCGTCTCCCAGGCCATGATCCACTCGCGCGATCAAATCGGCTTCGACCTTGCTGTACAGCGGGCTGCTTTGCATCGTCCGCAGGTCGGGGCTGGCAAGTTGCTGGTCGATCTTGCCGTGAAAAGAAGCGGCTGCCGCGATCACCACACAGCTGGTCACCAGCACATAGGGAATCGCCATGCCGGTTGAAAGGTCAAATCGCGCCAAGCCTCGAAACGGCTTGTCCCAGCCCCGGGCCAACATCGAATAGGGCAACAGGAATGTCATGTTGATTCCCACGGCTGTCGCGGCGGCTGCGATCATCACGGTGCGTTGTTCACCAGAAAGTTTTTCGTTCCAAAACGACTGGGCTTCCGGGGACAAACCCGAGACCACGGCCCGCAGACTTCCCGCCGGTTGCGACCACTGACTAAAATCGGGCACGAAACCGGCCAGTATCCCGGCGAAATCAAGTTCACCTTTGACTGCCAGCAGAGCCACAACCCCAAAAAAGCAGATCACCACCATCCCGATTAAAGCTTTCAGGAATCGGTCAAACCACTTTGCCGCCCGCCCCTGTTTGATGTTCATCATCACGATCGCCAGCGCGGCAGCAAACAAAAATGCGGTGATGGTGAACTGGGTTGACTGGGCGTCACCCAACCCCGCCCGGCCGGAGAGCGAAAAGAGGTTCTTGTCAAGCGCGTCGTAACACAAACTGAACTGGGGCATGCACCAGATGATATTGGCCATGCAGGTCGCGATCAGCCAGCCCCAACCGAGCACTGGATTGATTTCGCTGTTGATTGCTTCGAAGGGTCGCCGCCCAGTCGACAGGGTCACGTAGCTGATGGCCGACAACATGATCACACCCAGCACAATCGCGACCAGTTGCAACCACAACATGCTGTCGCCACCCAGCACTCCCAAGAACAACGCTCCGGCCAGGGAACCGCCACCCAACGTGATCGCACTCTGCAGCCAGCCGGGACCGGACAAGCGGATGTAGGCTCGCAGCACGTGGCCGTCCGCCTGCGCCTGTCGTAGCAACTCGCGATCGGAACGTACTTTTTGGCTGACTGGGGATGCGTCGGAATCATTCATGGAGCGACGACCTGAAGGGGGGTTCGGCTAAGTTTGCGACGGCTTGGCCGTCAAGCTCGCTGTTAGCTCTCGGAGTCGGCCAAGTACCGTTCCGCATCCAGGGCGGCCATGCAGCCGGTTCCGGCGGAGGTGATCGCTTGGCGATAATAGTCGTCGGCAACATCACCAGCCGCAAAGACTCCCTTGACACTGGTTTCGGTGCGGAACGGTTTGGTCCATTGGATGTAGCCGGCCTCATTCATTTCGAGCGCTCCGTCCAAAAACGACGTGTTCGGTGTGTGACCAATGGCAACAAACATGCCACCCACTGTCAACTCGCGAGTCGAGTCATCCACGGTACTCGAGAGTTTCAGCCCAGTCACCAACTTCCCGTCACCAAGGACTTCCGAGACGACCTGGTTCCAAAGAATTTCGATCTTGGGGTGATTCAGTGCCCGGTCCTGCATCACCTTGGACGCTCGCATCTGGTCGCGTCGGACAATCATGTAGATCGTTGCGGCGCCATCCAGATTGGCCAGGTAAGTCGCTTCTTCGACGGCTGAATCGCCGGCGCCGACCACTGCCAAAGGTTTGCGGCGATAGATCGGCAGCGCACCGTCGCAGACCGCGCAGGCGCTGACACCCTTGTTCTTGTATTTCTCTTCGCTTTCCAGGCCGAGGTAGTTTGCCCGTGCGCCGGTGGCGATGATCACGGTTCGAGTTTTGACGGCATCGCCGCCGGAGGGCTGCAAAGAATGTGCGCCCGACGGATTGAATTTGACGCTTGCGATGTCGTCGCCGATCACGCGGGTGCCGAAGTTGATTGCTTGCTGCTTCATCAATTCCATCAGTTCGGTACCTTGCACCGCGTAGTGGGGCTGGCCATCTTGCTGATGGCCTTCGGGGACCGGGGGCAGGTTGTAGTGGCGGTCTTTGGCGACAGCCGATTCGACGAAAGCGCGGATGTTTCCGGCTGGAAATCCGGCATAATTTTCGACCTCGGTGGTGAACGCTAGTTGGCCCAGCGGAATCATCTCGGGCTGGAAGGTCCCCTCATAGAGGATCGGCTGTAAGTTTGCCCGGGCGGCGTAAATGGCGGCCGACCAGCCGGCCGGTCCACTGCCAATGATAATGGTCTTTTCGATCGTCTCCGACACTTCACCGCGCTCCTGTTCTGCTGCTGGTTATGAATTCGCGTTAGTATAGAGGTGAATGTGGGCTTGATCACCCGGGCCTGGAAATGCACTTAGGGAATTTACATGGAAACCTTGCTGATTGCCGTTGGTACGATGGTCGCTTATTTGGTTGCCTACCACACTTACGGCCGTTGGTTGGCTAACAAGATCTTTCGACTTGACCCGCGGGCGTTGGTGCCCAGTGTCGAGTTGAACGACGATCGCGACTTTGTACCGACCGAAAAATCGGTTGTCTTCGGACATCATTTCACCTCGATTGCCGGAACCGGTCCGATCGTCGGCCCGGCGATCGCCGTGATGTGGGGTTGGTTACCAGCGCTCGTCTGGGTCTTGCTCGGTTCGATACTGGTCGGAGCGGTCCACGATTTCGGCGCCTTGGTCGTGTCACTCCGCAGCCAAGGTCAAACGGTGGGAGACGTCGCCGGTCGGGTGCTGAATCGCCGTGTTCGATTGCTGTTTCTGCTGATTCTGTTCATGGCGCTGACGATCGTATTGGCGATCTTTGGCCTGGTCATCGCCGCGGTGTTCAAGCAGTATCCAGCATCGATCTTTCCCTGCGTTGTGCAAATTCCGATTGCCGTCGCAATTGGCTTGTGGCTGCACCGTAGGCAGGTGAATTTGCTGATCCCATCGCTGCTGGCATTGCTGCTGATGTATCTAACGTTGATTTTTGGCGACCAGGGAATGTTGGGCGAACTGAACCAGATGATGGCCGGATGGTCGACGATCACCTGGGTCTTTTTGTTGTTGGTTTATTCGTATATCGCTTCGGTACTGCCGGTTTGGGCCTTGTTGCAACCGCGGGACTACATCAATTCGTTGCAACTGATCACGGCGCTCGGATTGGTGGTCCTTGGTCTGTGTGTGGCAGGAATTGCTGGCGGCGCCCCGCTCTCTGCTGGCGGCGCACGAGTGCCGCTTGAAATTTCGGCGCCCATGATTCGGGCGAACCCCGCAGGGGCGCCGGCCGTGATCCCGTTTTTGTTCATCACGATTGCTTGCGGCGCCTGCAGCGGGTTTCATTGTTTGGTCTCCTCCGGCACCTCCAGCAAGCAGCTCAAGTGCGAATCGCACGCGCAGTTCGTCGGTTATGGTTCGATGTTGGCCGAAGGATTTTTGGCGACGATCGTGATTCTTGCCTGTGTCGCCGGTTTGGGATTGGGGGCAACGAACCTGGCGACCGGAGAAATCGTCACTGGAACCGCTGCCTACGAAACGCGGTACGAGACCTGGAACAGTGCCAACGGACTAGGAGCGAAAGTCGGCGCCTTTGTTGACGGAGCGGCGAATTTCCTGGTGGCCATGTCGATCCCTTCTTCGGTCGCGATCGCAATGATGGGAGTGCTGGTGGCATCCTTTGCCGGGACGACTTTGGATACCGCGTGTCGCTTACAACGCTATGTGATTCAAGAGTTGGCGACGACTTTTGTCGGAGCGCCAAATTCGTCTGCGCTTTCGCTGAATCCAATGGTGTGGCTCAAGAACAAACATGGTGCGACTCTGCTGGCGGTGTCGCTGGGCTTGGTCATTGCTGCTTTGCCTGCTCCCGATACTGCCGTCTCGTTGGGTCAAGCGTTCTCCGGCCAGCTTCCCAGTGAGTATGTGGACGCCAATCCGGGGTTGCCTGAGGCCGCGTTGCAGGGAGGAACTGCCGCGGCGACCTGGTGGCTGACAACGTTTGCCGGCAGAGGTGGATTGATTTTGTGGCCGTTGTTCGGGGCCACGAACCAATTGTTGGCGGGACTGGCATTTCTGGTAATTTCGTTTTTCCTGTGGCGGCGCGGCATCCCGGTCTGGTTTATCGTGGTGCCCATGCTGTTCATGCTGGTGATTCCAGCCTGGGCGATGCTGCTGGATCTGCCCCAGTGGCTCGATGCGGAAAATCCGAACTGGGTGGCAATCATTGTCGGTGTCTCTACTTTGGTGCTGGAAGCATGGATGCTGATCGAAGCATTGATCCTGTGGCCCAAAGCCAAAGGAGTGTTGGAAGCGACAGCGACCATCGTTCCGGGTCGGCCAGCAGTCTAGATCGATCTGCCCAGCCTGTGATTGAACTGGGGAGTTTTGTCCAGCCGATCTGGCTCATCCCGCGGTTGGCGATCGATGTTCGATGACAGACAATTGGGTTTTGCACTCACACTTTTATGCGATTGATACTTTCATGCGCGTGCTTTCAGGTATCCAGCCGACCGGTCGCCCTCATTGGGGCAATTTTTTTGGTGCGATTCGACAATACATTGATCTGCAGGACGAGCATGACGGATTTTATTTCATTGCTGATCTGCACGCGCTGACGACCATTCGCGATCCCCAGACACTGAAACAGAACACGATCGACGCGGCGCTTGATCTGCTCGCACTGGGACTTGATCCGAGTAAAGCGACGCTATTCGTTCAATCGCACATCCCGGAGGTCAGCGAGCTGACTTGGTTGCTGATGACCGGCACGCCGATGGGATTGCTGGAACGCTGTCATGCTTACAAGGAAAAGAAGGCCAGAGGCGTTGCCGCCGACGCGGGCCTGTTTACTTATCCGGTGCTGATGGCCGCCGACATTTTGGCCTACGACTCGGAAATTGTGCCGGTCGGTGAAGACCAGATTCAACACATCGAAGTCTGCCGCGACCTGGCGGGCAGTTTCAACCACAACTTCGGCGAAACTTTTGTGCTGCCGAAAGCGAAGACGCTCTCCGACGGGGCCAAGGTACCAGGCACCGACGGCCAAAAGATGAGCAAGAGTTACGACAACACCCTGCCCTTGTTTGGCGATCAGAAAAAAATCCGCAAGCAGATCATGCGGATCACCACCGATAGCCGACCGTTGGAGGAACCCAAGGAACCAGACGACGATCACCTGTTCCAATTGTTTCGCTTGTTCGCCGACCAAGCCGCGATCGACGAGATGGCGGCGTTGTACCGGCGCGGAGGCTTTGGTTATGGTGAAGTCAAAAAGGCGGTAGCCGAGGCGAGCGAGCATTATTTCGCCGGTGCGCGAGCGAAGCGTGTCGATTTAGAAGCCAATCTTGACTATGTCCACGAGACCCTGTCCAGGGGAGCCCAGCGAGCGCGCGAGGTAGCCGCTGAAGTGCTATTGCGCACGCAGCGCGCCTGTGGGTTACGATAGGGCTATGGCGATTCTGGGCATCGGTACAGAAATCATTGAGTGCGTTCGGATCTCGAAAATGATCGAGACGCACGGCGAGCAATTTTTGGAACGCGTCTACACACCGAACGAAATCGAGTACTGTTTCGGTGCCGCCAACGCGCCCAACGATTCGCCAAACGTTGGGCCGCCAAAGAAGCAGTGATGCGGGCACTGCGGTGCCGCAATCAAGGTGTGCGTTGGACCGATATCGAAGTCTTGATGACATCCGAAGGGCCAAAGATCATCCTCAATGGAGTGGCGGCGGCGCATGCCGAGGAGATTGGGATCGAGAAATTGCATGTGTCGTTGAGCGCTTGTCGAACCCACGCGACCGCCTACGTTTTGGCAACCGATGAAATCGAGTAGTACAGGAAGCCCATGTTTCGTTTAGCGCTGCACTGGCAAATTTTGATCGGCATGGTCGCCGGGACCGTGATCGGAATTGTTTTGAATCTCGTCGCGTCGCAGAAGTCAGTCGAGGTGCGACAAAACTTGCCGCCGGGTATCGAGTCAGTGTCGATCACCGACTCGGCCAGTCGCAGTCAGATTGAAATTGTCCGCGACGATCAACAAGTCGATCGATTTGTGATCGATCCGATCGGTGAACCAGGTGATTTTCGCACTGTCGATGACTTGCGCAACAGCGATGCCGCGGCCGCTTCGCTGTACTTGCAGCATGGCCAGAGCACGGCCAAGCGAATCGGTGGCTGGCTGTCCAAAATCGGAGGACTGTTCCTACGGATGTTGCAAATGGTGGCTGTACCGCTGATTGTGACTTCGTTGTTGACCGGGATTATCGGACTAGGCGCCGGCGAAGGCGTGGGGCGGATGTTTCGGTACACCATCACGTACTACGTTGCGACTAGCTTTCTGGCGATCGTGACTGGATTGTTTGTGGTGAACCTGATCCGTCCAGGATTGTCGGGTGACGTCAACGCCAAGCCGATTAGCGCGGCGACTGTCAGCGAGGCCAAACCACTGGGACAAGTTTTGTTCGACCAGCTCGAGGCGATGATTCCCGCCAACCCGCTAGCCGCGCTGACCGCGCCCAATTTTTTATCGATCATCGCCTTCACGATCGCGTTTGGGCTGTTCACGTTGTCGGTCGGCGGCGAGACGATGGCACGAATCAACGCTTTTGCGACTGCCGGATTCGACGTGATGATGGCGATGACCACCGCAATCATTCGGCTGGCCCCGATCGGAGTCTTGTTTTTGATCGCCAGCGTGACCGCGACGCAAGGTGCTGAAATTTTTGTATCGCTGTCGTATTACGTGCTGGCGGTGGCGCTGGCCTTGGGGATTCACGCGTTCGTCACGCTGCCCCTGATCCTAAAGTACATTGCCCGCCGCAGCCCCGCGGAGTATGCCCGAGCGATGTCGCCGGCGCTATTGACCGCTTTCAGCAGCGCTAGCAGCAATGGAACTTTGCCTCTGACGCTGTCCAATGTGGAGCAACGGGCGGGCGTCAGTAATAAAACCGGCTCGTTCGTGTTGCCATTGGGCGCGACGGTCAATATGGACGGCACCGCGCTTTACGAAGCGGTCGCGGTGCTGTTCATTGCCCAGTTGCACTTTGGTCAAAACCTGCCGTTTTCCCAGCAGATCATTGTCGCCATCACCGCACTGTTGGCCAGTATTGGGGCGGCGGGAATTCCGCACGCTGGGCTGGTGATGATGGTGATCATCTTGCAAGCAGTCGGGCTGCCGATTGAGATGCAAGGGGTGATTCTGGCCGTCGACCGAGTGTTGGACATGGCTCGCACCAGCGTCAACGTCTGGAGCGATTCATGCGGCTGTGCCGTGGTCGAACGATTCAGCGGAACACAACCCGCGCTGTGAAAGCACTTGGCGACTTCGCAAGCACGAAGCACCAAGTGTGCTCCCTTGGTCGTTCAGAATTTGCAATTTCGCCGCGTTCCCGGGACACGGGCGATTCGCTTACCAGCGACCGCGACCGCCGCCGCCGCCGCCACCGCCGCTTCGTTTCTCACGCGGTCGAGCTTCATTGACAGTCACGGCGCGACCGGCGATATCGCGGTCATTCAAACCTTCAATGGCTTTTTGGCCGGACTCTTTGTCATGCATTTCGACAAACGCAAATCCGCGCGATCGGCCGGTGTCGCGGTCCATCACGATGTTGACCGACTTGACGTTTCCGTACTCGCTGAACGCTTGCTCGAGGTCCGCCGCTGTGGCGTCAAAACTTAGATTACCGACATAAATGTTCATACTGAGACTCTGGGATCACTAAATGGGAAAACAAAAGGTTTGTTCCGGCGTCGTGACGAATCGGTTTAACAGGGCAAACCTGTAACCGCGAACCTGTAACCGGGGAACAGTGCCGGCTGGCAAGCGAGACTTTTCCGATGCAAACGGACAATGCACCGGCGGTGCTAGAGTACGATCGAGCGGTCGACAGCCGTCAGAATACCAGCAATCGACGTCTTGTCGATCCGATCACCAACTTTCTTTCCCGGCGGTAAGCACAGAATTGTCGCTGCATATTCCCGGGATCAACCGAACCAGATTGCCTCGCAAGCGTTGATTTCAGCCGAATCGGGGCTAAAACAGTCGGTTGATTCCGTTCAAGGCCGCGACCCGATAGGCTTCGGCCATGGTCGGGTAATTGAATGTGGTCTCGATAAAATATTTCAGGCTGTTGCGGTCGCCCGGCTGATTCATGATCGCTTGACCGATGTGAATGATCTCCGATGCGTTGGCGCCGAAACAATGGACCCCCAGAATTTCCAAGCTCTCACGATGGAACAGCAGCTTCAGCATGCCAACCGTTTCCCCGGTGATTTGTGCTCGGGCAAGACTCTTGAATTGTGAATGGCCGACTTCGTAGGGGATGCATTCCTGAGTCAGTTCGCGTTCCGTCTTGCCGACACTGCTGATTTCCGGGATCGTGTAGATGCCAGTGGGGATGTCGCGGACGCGTAAATTGCCATCGATTTCGGCCAATAAATGTTGGGCCGCCACACGTCCCTGGGTATACGCGGCGCTGGCCAGCGAAGGGACTCCGATCACGTCGCCGACGGCATAAATGTGAGGCACGGCGGTTTGAAAATGCTCGTCGACCTCGACTTGCCCGCGGCTGTTCGGGACGACTTCGATATTCTGCAGCCCAAGATCGTCCGTATTGCCTGACCGACCGTTCGCCCACAGCAAGACATCTGTCTTGACTTGCTTGCCACTTTTTAAGTGCAACACTACGCCATCCTCACTCCCTTCGATTCGTTCCATCGTCTCGTTGTGACGAATGATTACGCCTTGGTCACGCAGATGATAGGACAAAGCGTCAATGATTTCGTCGTCCAGAAATTCCAACAGATTCGAACGCGTGTTGATCAGATTGACCTTAATCCCAAGGTTGCGAAACATTGACGCATATTCAACACCAATCACACCAGCACCGTAGACCGACATCGACGACGGTTTGAGATTCAAATCCAGAATCGTATCGCTGTCATGGATTCGCGGATGAGAAAAATCGACTGCCGGATGACGGAACGGCCGAGATCCAGTGGCGATCACAAAGTATTTCGCCCTGATCGGTTCGTCGCCATCGATCGATACGGCGTGATCGTCCACAAATCGAGCTTGACCACGATAGATAGGGATGTCATTACGATCGTAAAACGACTGACGCATGCTGACTTGTCGCGCAATGATCGCCTGGGTGCCCCTTTTCAGTTGTTCAAGTGATGGTGTCGCGTGAATCCCCATTTCGCGAAACATCGGATTGTTCAACACCTGCATGGTGCTGGTCACCGAGTGTCGAAGCGCCTTGCTGGGGATCGTGCCCCAGTGCGTGCAACCACCCCCGATCTGGCGGTACGTTTCCGCCACGGCGACCTTCATGCCACCCTTAGCGGCCTGCATCGCGGCCCCTTCGCCGCCCGGGCCGGTTCCGATTACAAACAGGTCGTAGTCAAAGATTCCATCGCTCATAATATGGCTTCCGCTGCTAGTTGGGTCCTTTATCGAAACCAGGTTTTTGCAATGTTACTCGCTTGCGTCCAGACCGATGTGGTATTTGCCAACGTTTCCGCCAACGCCGCGCGGGTCATCGATTGGCTCGATCAGGCCGGTCACAAAGGAGCCGAGTTGGTGGTCATGCCAGAGTGTATGTTGTCGGGCTATGCATACGATAGTCGCGAGGCAGCGGTAGCGAACGCACGGGCGATTGATGATCCATTGTTTGCCGATTTCGCCCGAGTGGCTGCCCGTCATGAGTTGCATTTTTCGCTCGGGTTTCTGGAACGGCAAGGCGATCAACTCTTCAATGCCGCCGTTTTGATTGGGCCCGCCGGCATCGTGGGTCAGTATCGCAAAGTTCATCTACCGCACTTGGGAGTCGATCGGTTTGTCGATCGAGGAGACTTGCCGTATCAAGTTCACTCGGCTGCATGCAAATCCGTTGGTGATGTCCAAATTGGTCTGGCGATTTGTTACGACTGCTCGTTTCCCGAACCGATGCGATTGCTGGGTTTGGCGGGCGCCGACGTGATCGCACTGGGAACCAATTGGCCGCAGGCCGCGATTCGAACGTCCGAAGTGGTGCCGCCGGCACGGAGCATGGAAAACCACTTGTTCTTCGCTGCGGCTAATCGGATTGGCGAAGAAAACGGTTTTCGGTTCTGTGGTCGCAGCTCGATTTGCGGCCCGGACGGGATCCTGCTTGCCAGCAGCGAAGGCGACGAAGAAACGATGCTGCTGGCGGAAATCGATCCGAAACTCTCGCGCAACAAACGGATTGTACGCACACCGGGAAAACACGTGATTGATCGTTTTGCCGATCGCAGGCCAGAGTTCTATCACGGCCTGACAGCGCCCGACTAACCCTGGTCCGACGTCTCCAGCGTTTGTCGGATGCGCGATACCGTGTGCAGCGCATGCTGGTGAAAGTCAGGGCGAATGAGTTCGGCAAGCGACAAAGATTTGGGATACTCGCTCAAGATCAGTTGCCGCAAGCGATCATCGATTGCTTCAGACCAGCGCGGATTGCCTGCCGTGCTGACTGCGGTTGCCGGCAGTGGCACACGCAATCGCAAACAAGCCGGCCCTCCGCCGCCCGACATGCTTTGCCGCAGATCGACAAATTTTGCATCGGCGAAGATCCCTTCGCGGCACCAATCACTGACAATTCCATGAGTCGTTGGGTTGTTTTTGACTTGAGTGGTACAAATGAGGACCGGTCGATCGGCAGTTGGGCTGGAAACGACTTGACTGTTGAACAGATAGGTCGCGACCGCGTCGTCCAATGACAGTTTTGCGTCCGGGATCTCGACGCGAATCAACGGCGATTTGGTCAATCGCTGGAATCGCGATTCAATTTGCTCCAGCCTCTCTGCATCCTCTTGAAACGCTCGTTGATGGTAAATCAACAGATTATGATGGCTGATCGCCACTACGTCGTTGTGAAAGGCGCCCGCATCGATCGCGTCGGGATGCTGTTTCAGGAAGAACGTATCTTGCGGTGCTAGCCGATGCAATCTTGCCACCGCCTCGCAGGCTGCTCGCGTCTGCCTGGGATAATGGATTCGTGGCGACGGTTCGCGATCACCGTAGACGAACAGGTTGATCCCAGGTTCGTTGTTCTCGGTGCCGAGCCGCATGTGGTTGGCGGCTCCCTCGTCGCGCATGGCAGTGCCGCCCGGAAGCGGCGAGTGAATGCTGCAGTGCGAAGCTAGTAAGCATCGCAGTTCACTCTCGGTCTGCGCCGGTTCGATTGCCCGATGGATGCTGGCACAAAGATTCGCAATCGTGACATGGGTCGATGGCTGATCGCTATCGACACCGGGGGTCACTGTGGCGGCATTGGCGGTCCAGATCGCCGAGCAACTGGCCGCGGCGGACAATAGTTCGGGTGCCTGGTCATAGGATTGTTTCAGGAGATCGAGGTCGGTTCCAGCGAATCCCAGCGAACGCAAGAAACCGAAGTTGGGCCTGGGTTGGGGAGCCAGAATCATTTGTGGCGCACCGAAGCCGGCGACCAGACGCATTTTGTCCAAGCCTTGGATCGCCGCAGCCGCCGGATTGGAAAGATGCCCGGCTGATCGCTGAGAGGCGATGTTGCCCACACCAAGTCCGCCAAAGTGATGGGTTGGACCAACCAGTCGGTCGATTTGCAACTCAACCATACTCATTTCGAAACGCCCATCAGCGGATATTCCAGGGGTCGTCACTGGGGGGCTCGGTCCTTTCCAAGCTGGCAACCGGATCACTGCAAAAATCGATCGCGTAATACCCGGCTGGTCGATGGTTGCCGCTGTCTCCCAATCCACCAAACGGCAACTTCCCAGCCGCGCCGGTCGTGGTGCCGTTCCAATTCGCTACGCCAGCGCCAACTTCCGTGACGAACTGATCAAACATTTCCCTGGTTCCTCCCAGCAGCGCCGCCGCCAGACCATAGGGTGTATTGGCTGCTGCTTCTACCGCCGCCTGAAAATCAGCTACTCGCTGCACGACCAGCAAAGGTCCGAACCATTCCAGCCGCCCAAGTTCCGCCAACCGGGCCGATGATAAGTTTGTGGCGTCGACGATCGATGGCCGTACCAAGTTGCCGGCCCGCGGATCGGTATCGGGCGCAATCAAAGGTTGGCATCCAAGTTCCAGGAGCTTGTCGTAGCTCGCCAACAGCTGGGCGGCGGCGGCATTGGAAATCAGGGGACCGATATCAGGGGGTGGCGAATCATCGGGCATCCCAACTCGCAGTCCGCGCGTTCGAAGGACAAGCTGTCGCAATTGGCCGGCAGTTGATTCAGATTCCACAAAGATAGCACGGCGTGCGCACGTGCATCGCTGCCCCGCGGTCACGAACGCGGAGGCCGAAACGATCGCGGCGGCGACTTGAGCGGGCACTCCGTCGGCGATGACCATGGGATTGTTTCCACCCAGTTCCAGCGCCACTAGAACGTTGGGCCGGCCGGCCAGACGACGATGAATGGCGTGGCCGGCGGCGCGGCTGCCGGTCAGCAAAACGGCCGCCAGCTGGGGTGAATCGATTGCTCGAGTCGCCACTTCGGGACCGCCGACGATCGGCTGCAAAACGTCCTCGGGCAAGCCGGCCGCGCGCCAGGCGTTGACCATCCAATGCCCAATCGCCGTCGCCTGTTCGCTCGGTTTGAAAACGACCGTGTTGCCGGCCAACAGCGCCGGAATGATCTGTCCCCCGGGCAGATGCAGGGGAAAGTTGAATGGTCCCAACACGAGCGTCACGCCGAGTGGCTGGTGCCGAACTCGCCGCTGGACGGCAATCCTGCCCGACTGTTCCTGATCCAGCAGGGTTTCGCTGCGGCGCTGCGCCAAGGCCTCAATGGAGAGGTCGATTTTGGCGATCGAGGAATTGATTTCGCCCGCTGCTTCCCAGCGAAGTTTACCGATTTCTTGAACGATTATCCGCTCGATTTGCTGGCGATCTGTTTTCAGCTGCTCTCGGTACCGGCAGGCGATTTCGATACGCGTTTGCAGCGGTGTACGGCGCCATTGCCGGACCGCGCCGGCGGCGCGAATCATCGTTTCTTCGATCTCGATCGCCGAGGTTTCGTCGCCTTGCCACAGGACGCACCCGTCGACAGGGCTGACACTGCTGAAATTCGCGGGCATTTTTTTGAATTCTTACCGGCACAGCCGGATTTCTTGACCTAGGTTTCCCATAGACAGGGCTGAAGCATCCAGTGCACGTCCTATTCATGATCCCATATCTCGGAGTCAAAAACAGAGATGAAACGTAATAAGAAAAGTGGTTTTTCACTGTTGGAAGTGATTGCCGCCGTGGTGATCCTGGCGGTTGTGGCCGCTGCAACCGTGGCAACGGTTGCTCCGATGCGAGCAAAGAGCGAGGACAAGCTGGCTGATCAGGAAGTTGCCACCCTCAACGCGATGTCGCAAACCTACTATTTGGAAGAAGGCCGATTCCCGGCCAGCGTAGTCACTTTGGCCACCGCGGGTTACATCGCCAACGTGACTCCTGACGAGCAGGCGCGATTGACTCGGATGCGACGTAACTACACCTATACCCGCGCCACGGGCACCTTCGCAAAGAAGACTCCTTAATTTCGGCTCACTGAGCCAATGACTCCGAATCCGATGGCCCGCACGGCGCGATCCGCACTCCCAGTGAGTGGTGGTCGATCTGGCGGGCCTTCTGTAATGATTGCCTTTCCGCGGACATGAAATCCTACCAGTATTAGTCAGAACCAAATGAAAACACTCAGTCGATACCGACCAGGAGTGACGCTACTTGAAACGATCTTGGTGATCATTTTGCTGGCAGCTGCGTCGGTGGCCGGTTTGATTCTCTTTGACGGACAATGGATTGATCGGCGCGGTGCGACGCTGACAACTACGGATGTTGCCAATGCGCTGAAGACCGCGAGAAATACGTCGATCACTACTCAAGCAAACGTGCACGTGATGCGCAATGTCGACAAGGGTCATCAACAATTGTTGATTGTTGAAGATCCGGGACCCTACCGTGATGGCAGCAAGTGGCAGATCGATCTGGGTACGGAGACGCGGATCACCGGCAATCCCGTCGAGATTGAATTTCGTCCCGACGGGACTTCGGATCGAAAATTGGATTGGAAAGTTTCTCAGGCGAGTTTGGCCGGAGAAATCACGGTGCTGCCGATCACTGGCCGGATTTCCCGAATCTTACCGTAACCGGCCTTATGAGTGAATTGATGAATTATCGAACCGCTAAGATTCGAACGACCAGTCGTCGCGGCGCGACGCTGATCGACGTTGCCCTCGGATCGATGTTGCTAACCGTGATCTTGATTCCGGCGATTCATATGATTGGCAAGTCACAATCGGCCAATCGTCGTTTGGTCAACCGCGAAATCATGCTCTACGAAGCCGAGCAAATGCTGGAGGCGGTGAAGATTAATCTTTCCGAGACCAAAGCGTTTGATGATACGCTGGCAAAACCGATCGATGGCAGCTTCAAGATTTCCGTTCCTGATGGTCCCGACCTGGTCGGACGCAGCCGCGTAGCAGCGGACGCGACGATGCCGGGGGCAAAGCTGGTAACGATCATCGCGGATGTCTGGGACGACTCGGACAAAGACGGAATGTTCGACGCCAATGAACAAGGTGAAACTTTGCAAACCCAATGGTCCGCGCCATGACTCGCAGAAGCGTAAGCCCGCAATACCGTATCGATCGACCGCCTCGTCGCGGTCTTTCGCTACTGGAAGTGATCGCCAGTACGGCGCTAGTCGCCGTCATGATGGTCCCGATTGCCGGTGTGATCCGCGCGTCGGGTCAGGCGATGGCCCAGGCGGATCAAGCGGCGTCGGCCGAAGCGACCGTGCGTCGCGGGCTCAGCTGGTTGTCAGATGCGATTCAGGATGGCCAGGTCCTGAGAGTCGATCCGAACGAAATCAGGCTGATCCTCAAGAGCGCGATCGATGTGAGAGTCGCAATCATTGACGGTGATCTGGTGATGACCGATGGAACGGATCCGGTCGTGGTAACGGAAAACGTTCGAGAAATTCAATTCAAACAGATCCAGCAGTCCACGCCACCCAACGCACTGACCGGTATCCAGATCTTGTTAACTGCCGATGATCCGGTTACCGGCAAAGTTGTCACTGTCCAGTCGATCGCCTCGATTGCGACGCAGTATTAACACTTGGGCTTGGAAATGCGCGACAAAGCGATGAGAAATCCAGCACGACGGCGACGCGGTTCAGCGCTGTTGTTGTGCACCCTGGCAATCACCGTTATTTCGCTTGCCTCGGTGGCAATTCTGCGCAGCAACCAACGCTCAATTGCAACCGTCGACGGGATGCGGGCGGCGCGTCAAGCCCGACATGCGGCCGACGGGATGGTGCATCGCGCGATTGCCGCGATTCGGCTCGATCCAACCAGCTCAGGCCCGCTCAAGCTACCAAAGTCGGCGCCGGCGGGAGCCCGGGTTCAGCTAACTCCGTTGTCCCCGATCGCGACTCGAATCGAAGTCTATTTGTACGGCAGTGCCGTAATGCCAGCTCGCGATTTGGTCGTCGATCCGATCAGCTTAGCGGGATCGGTAACGCCACCAAGCACATCGCCTGTCCCTCCCGGCAAGCCAGGCAAACCGACCAAACCGACCCAACCGACCAAGCCAGGCAAACCGACCAAGCCAGCCAAGCCGGGCAAACCTGCAGCGCCGGGCAAACCTGCAGCGCCGGGCAAACCTGCAGCGCCGGGCAAACCTGCAGCGCCGGGCAAACCTACGGTGAATGTCAAGACACCCTCACCTGGCATTGCGATTGCCGTGGTAACTTGAGCTGTCGCTATACTTTTCCAAGCACCACAAAGAGTGCCGATTCCTACCTCGATTCCTCGGCTCGCTGCATCGCTTCCAGTTCCAGTTTCAATTGCCTCCGGGCGCGGCTCAGGCGACTGCGCACCGTGCCGATCGAAATTTCCAGAATCTCGGCGATGTGTTCATAGGAATGCTCTTGCATCTCCCGGAGCACCAGGATCGAGCGATGTTCATCAGTCAGGGTGCGCAGCGCCCGACGCACCATCACGATTCGTTCGCGTCGCAGGATGGGTTCATCGACGGCATCGCCCGGATCGGTCACTTCCAGCCCGCCATGGTCTCGACCCTGATCCAAGGATACTTTTGCTCGTTTACGCCGCCGTCGCGTCAATGCGCTATTGAACGCGATTCGATACAGCCAGGTAAAGAACTGGCTATTGCGTTTGAATGTATCCAGTTTCACGAAAGCGCGAATGAACGCATCCTGGACGACTTCCTCGGCCTCATCCGGCGAGCCGGTTACTTGCAACATCGAGGCAAACAATCGATCTTGGTTGAGCTCAACCAAACGAGTGAACGCAGCACGGTCGCCCGTCAATGCCCGGTCGATCAGCTGATTTTCTTCGCTCACCCTTCGTTCTCTTGCCGTGAACCAGTCGCTCTGGGATCGCCAGGGGACAGTCGAGATGTCGCCAGGAACGCCGCTCGGATTGGCTCTGATAGTTTAGCACGGGTGAGCGGAAAAAACCGTGACCGACAGCATCACTGTGCAGCGAAGGGTAAGCGTGGCATGGTGCATCGCTTTAGGGCGTCTTCGGCGGTGATGCGGAGAGGATCCGACGGGACTCCGCCGCCGAGGGCCCAAACCAGGCCATCGCCGACGGGCGCTTGATGCCGACAGACACCGCTGAATTGTTCGCTGTCGGCTAATTCAACTCGCCCATCCCGAGATCGCCGCTGAGATGTCGCTGTAGATAAGTTGCTCGTTGGACATTACGGTCGGACGATCCCAGCAACCGTCCATGTAACTTTTGCAAGTGGGCTGGTTGCGTGTGGATGAACAGCTTGTTGATCGTGCCGACGTGCACGTCTTCGATCAAGCCAAGATTCACGCCCATTCGCACCTTGGACAAGTAGTGCATCGTTTCTTCGCTGCTGATTTTCTTGGCCGTGCTAAGAATTCCGAGCGCTCGACTAACGTCGTCGTGTAGATCCTGCTGGCCTTGCTTGATCAGAAAGTCGCGCGCTTTGCGCTCGTATTCGATGATTCTGGGCACCACGTTCTCGCCCACCAGCGCCACCAACTCTTGCTCGCTACGCCCCAAGGTGATTTGGTTGCTAACTTGATAAAAATCGCCGGTATATTGCGAGCCTTCGCCATACAAACCGCGAACGGTCACATTAATTCGCTGCATGCTACGGAAGACTTTTTCAATTTGGCGAGTGATCACAAGCGCCGGCAGATGCAGCATCACGCTGACTCGCAGTCCTGTTCCCACGTTGGTCGGGCAGGCGGTTAAGTAGCCGAATTGAGGATGAAACGCGTACAAGATTGCGGCTTCTAATTTGTCATCCAAAGCATTGATCAGGTTCCATGCTGATTGCAGGTCCAGACCGCTGTGCATGACTTGGATTCGCAAGTGATCCTCTTCGTTGATCATCACGCTGTATTGTTCTCGGGGATCGATCGCGACGGCTCGGGACCCGTCCGCATCCGCGATTTCTCGACTGATCAACTGTCGTTCGACCAGGAATTGTCGATCGATCTCGGAAAGTCGTTCGATATCGACATACTGAATTTCATTCCAATCTTCGATCGACTCCATCCGGGCGCGAACCGTGCGCTCGATGCTGATCCGATCCTCATCGCTGCAGCGGCGGATGAAGGGAAAGTCGGCCAAGTTCCGAGCCAGCCGGATTCGGCTGCTGATTACGATGTCCGACTCGGGGCCGGTGCCGCGAAGCCACTCGCCGCTGCGTTGTGCAAGTTCGGTGAAATCAGAGTCACGTTTCACTCTTGGTCGCTCCCCTCGATGGATTCATCGTCACCGCTTGATTCGGCTTCGCCTTGACCAGTTGCCCGGATCTGGTCCGCCGATCGGACATTCGCGGAGGTTTCCGGCTGACGGCCGGCTTCCTCGATCCGTTTCAATTCGTCACGAATTTCCTTCGCACGTTCGTAGTCCTCGCGTTCGACCGCCTCTTCCATTTCACGGCGCAATTGGATCATCTGAGCGTGTGAATCTGCTGAGGCGGCGGCCCGCTTTGGCCGTTTGCCGCGATGTTCCAGCGAATCATGAATGTTGGTCAGCAGCGGCTTGAGATCCTCGGCAAAGTGGGTGTAGTCGTAAGGACAGCCCAGCCGGCCAGTGTTGCGAAACTCAAAGAAACTGATCCCACACACCGGACACTCTTTCAGGTCGAGTTCGGCCAGCTCGGCTTTGGTCTGTCCTAGATTCAGTTGTTTGGCCAATGCGCCGGCGATGGAGGCCACGGGATTGATCGCTTCTTTTTGCAGAAACCCGCGGGCATGCTCTTCACAAAGATGCACGACCTGTGGGCCACTTGGCTCAGTCAGTTCGGTGATGTGAAACGTTGCCGGCTTTTCGCAAAATTGGCACTTCATGACTTTTCCCGGTTAAACCCCGATACTGTAAATCGTTTCCGCCGAACGACTAAGCATCGCTGCAGGGGGATTCTATCGCTGCCTGTTGGAGTGTCAACGAGAGCGAACCTGCTTCGCTGCGTTACGTCCCCTACACTGACTACGCTCGACGGCCGAAACTGGTGCACACAAATATTGCTGACCCCCGCCGCCATGCTCGTTTCGCGGGGCGGCTGACCCCAGGTTGCTGATCCAATCTTTCCATGTACACGCCCGAAGCGAACCCGTTTGCCCAGCTCGCCGTCAAGCACGACTATGTGCCCGTCTATCGCCGCCTGCTCAGCGATACACTGACGCCTGTGACCGCGTTTCGGCTGTTGGACGACGGCGGACCGGGCTGTCTGTTTGAGAGCGTGATCGGTGGTGAAAAAGTTGGCCGCTACAGCTTTCTTGCTTCAGCACCCGATGGTCGCTTTACCGCCAGGCGTCAGCGCGTTTCTTTGACCCGGCCCGGATCCAGAGAAACGACGGAGCTGGACGCGGCCGACCCATTGAACGAGTTTCGCCACCACTTTCATTACAATGTGGCCAGCCTGGACGGTTTACCGCCATTCGTTGGCGGAGCGATTGGTTACGCCGGCTATGACGTGGTGCGCTACGTCGAAAATCTTCCCAATTCGCCCCCCGATGATCGCAATATTCCCGATCTGGACTTTGCGTTCTATCACACGCTGTGCGTGTTTGATCACGTAAAAAAAACAATCGTCGTTGTCTCGCTGGCGGATTGCCGCGAAGTCCATGACCTGACCGAGGCGAAGCGAGTTTACGATCGCGCGACAAAGCGGTTGGACAGCACGATCGACAAGCTTTCGACCGCGGTGTCCGAACCGGTATCTGAATGGAATCCTGATCAATGGAATCAGCACTCGCAGCCGTTGCAGATCACATCCAACTTCACAAAACAGGAATTCGAGGGTGCGGTACGGCAATGCGTCGATTACATCCGCGCTGGTGATATCTTTCAGGTCGTTCCGAGCCAAAGATTATCGGTGCGGACCGAAGTCGATCCGTTTGAGATCTACCGCTCGTTGCGAGTCGTTAACCCTAGTCCGTTCATGTTTTTTGTACGGACTCCTGAATGCGTCTTGGTCGGTTGTTCCCCGGAAATCATGTGCCGTGTGGCCGACAGAATCGTTACGGTTCGGCCGCTGGCGGGAACACGTCGTCGAGGCGCAACACCCAAGGAGGATAAAGCACTGGAACAGGAACTGTTGGCCGACCCCAAGGAACGAGCCGAACATGTCATGCTGGTTGACTTGGGTCGCAACGACGTTGGCCGAGTAGCCCAATATGGCAGCATTGAATTGACCGAAGTGATGGTGGTCGAGCGTTACTCGCATGTGATGCACATCAGTAGCGAGGTGCAGGGCAAGCTACGCGAAGGTTTGGACGCCTTTGACGCACTGAAGGCCTGTTTGCCGGCCGGTACGGTTTCTGGCGCACCGAAAGTACGCGCAATGGAAGTGATCGATGCTTTGGAACCGCATCGCCGCGGCCCCTACGGCGGCGCGGTCGGCTACATTGACTATCGAGGCAATATGGATACCTGCATCGCGCTGCGAACAATGGTCGTCAAGGATGGAGTGGTCCATGTGCAAGCCGGCTGCGGAGTCGTGGCCGATAGTGATCCGAGCACCGAGTACGAAGAGACGCTTAGCAAGGCCAAAGCACTGATCTCGGCGATCGAGCTGACCGTATGTCGATTGAACGAAACGCAGAAGCGATCCGCTGAGTGATCACGCTTGCGATTGTGCTTGATCCGGCTTCGACTCCGCGTCTGACCCTTTGTCCCGATCTAGGCTATCGCTGGAAATGCTCTAGAATTTGTCACTTTGCCGACTGCACTGTGTCGGCCATCGATTGGCGAAAAATGGGAACTGCCTCTTGCGATTGAATGGCTTGGCCGAGTGGTTCGCCCGACATCGCCTGTTGCTGCTCGGACTGGTCGCGGCGATGACGGCTGTCGGAGTGTTCGGCCTGACCAGATTGGGCTTTGACGATCTGCCGCTGAATATCTTCCGCACCGATCAATCCGACTTCGCGTTGCTCGAGGAGTTATTCGCGGATTTCGGGTCCGACGATCGTGATTGCGTGATCGTCGTCGAGAGCGACCAGTTGTTTTCGCCGCGCGGCGTGACGTTGCTGCGCCAGTTGGCCGACCAGATCAGCAAAATCGATGCCGTCGAAAGTGTGCAAAGCATCGACGATGTCGCCGCGGTCGTTACCAGCTTTGACGCGACGTTCCTGGTTCGTCCTGCTGGCGGCAGCGGTTCCATTCTGCCGACTGCCAGTGCGGCGCCCGAAGAATTCGTACGAGCACGCCGCGAATTGCTCGCGCATCCCATGGTTGCCGGTCAATTGATTTCTAAAGACGCGCGCACGGCATTGATCATAGCGCGAATCCGCGGCGACTCGCTGCCGATCAGCGAATTGAAACCGGTTGTGCTGGCGATCCAGGAGACGCTCGACCGGTTGGCGGTCCCGACCGACTTGGCGCGTGTCCGACTGACTGGGGTGCCGCCGATTCGTTACGAAATTTTCAGCTCGATTCGTCGCGACTCGATGCGTTTCATGATTCTGGGAACGGTCCTCGCGTTTCTGATGGGCACGATTTTGTTTCGTCGATTCTGGGCCGTGATCACGGTCTCCACCCCGCCGCTGCTGGCCGCCATGTGGACGGTCGGTCTGCTGGGACTGATGGGAGAAAAGTTCAATGTAATCAACACGATCTTGCCGGTCCTGGTGATGATCGTTGGCTTCACCGACTCGGTGCATTTGATGTTCGATGTCCGGCATTCGTTGGCGCGAGGTTTATCGCCGCTAGATGCGGCCAAGTCGTCGATCGAACATTTGGGGATCGCCTGTGCGCTGACATCGTTCACCACAGCGATCGGATTCGCGTCGCTGATGGTGACGGACGTGGAAGTGATTCGCAAACTAGGCTTGGTTTGCGGAATCGGTGCGGTGCTGGCATTCGTGTCGACCATCATCCTGGTCCCACTCTGGGCCAGTTCGCCGATCGGTCCCCTGTTGGCGGCCAACAAAGCGGGCCTGCTGGCAACGACCACAACCAGAATCAACCACCGGTTTAAACGTTTGGCGATGTTCACGATCGACAAGATCATCACGCATGCCGGTCTGGTGACGATCGCGGGGATCGTGGTGATGGTGTTGTTGGCGGCCCTGGCGACCAAATTGGCCCCCAACAATCGGCTAACGGAGAACATTCCCGATAGTAACGAGTCGGCTCAGGCGTTGTTCCATGTCGACGAAGCTTTTGGCGGACTGTTACCTTCATTCGTATTGATTGATTGGGACGAAGGTCACACGTTGGAATCAGATTCAGTGATCGGAGCGATTGCCGACGCGACGAGGATGATTGAAGAGCATCCCGGTACCAATCATCCGATCTCGGTGATCCGGCTATTGCAAACGCTGCCGGGAAGCGAGGGTGATTTAAAGTCGCGCATTCCCTTGCTGTGGTTGCTTCCGCAGGATCTCGTTCGTCGGTTTGTGCGAACTGATCGCAGGCGAGCTGTAGTGGTGTTTTATATGAGAGATTTGGGAGCGGGTGTCCACGAACCCACCTTTCGTGATGTGGAAAAAGGGATCCGCGAAATCGAGAATCGGTATGACGGTGTCCAATTGAATTTGACCGGCACGGCGGTGGTCGCCAGTCGAAACATCAACCAGATGATCTCGGACCTGGCCAAGAGCGTCGGGTTGGCCACGATCGTGATCTTCGCGACCATGACACTCGTGTTTCGCTCCTGGAAGCTCGGCCTGATCAGTCTGCTGCCCAATGCGTTTCCGCTGCTGGCGACCGCCGCCTGGCTGGTGATCACTGGGCGTCCGCTAGAGTTGACCAGCGTGATCGTGTTCAGCATTTGTTTGGGGATCGCGGTGGATGATACGATTCATGTGATCAACCGTTTTCAACGCGAGCGGGCGCACGGCCATGGGGTACGCGCGGCGATCCAACATACACTGATTGCCGTTGGTTCTGCGCTGGCGACGACGACCGCGGTGTTGATGGTGGGATTTGCCAGCGTATCGATCAGCGAGTTACCAACAACACAATTGTTTGCCGAGCTGGGGGCACTGGCGATCTTCGCAGCCCTGATCGGTGATTTGGTCATTCTGCCGGCGATGATTGTGTACTTTCTGGCGCCACGGATTGAGACCGGGCAGGAAATGAATCGAAATTAGCGGCCCGGATTGCGATTCCAGCCGCCATTGATATTGATCGTTTGACCGTGCAGGAACGTATTGTCGGGATCGGCGGCGTACAGGACTGCTTTGGCGACATCGGCCGACGTTCCCCAACGCCGCATCAGCGATTGAGTCTTGGCTCGGCGGTCCCAATAAGTGCTGGCCGATTCGCCCCAGGCGGTTTGAATCCAGCCCGGCGCGATCGTGTTGACTCGCACTTGCGGTGCAACGGTTTGACTAAGACTTGCGGCGTACGCCATCACAGCTGCCTTGGAGACGCAGAACAGTTGGCCCGCGTCTCCTTCCATTCCCTGCGGCGCCTGATCCCAGCCGATGAAGACCATCGATGGCGGGGGCGAGGACGATTGTTGGATCAATCGGTCGGCAACCAGTCGGGACAGCTCGATCGTGCCGATCACATCAACATCGATCAAGTGCCGCAGCTTGGCAGCAAAGTCCCACGTCGTCGCCTCGCCGGTCAATACATCGGCCCCGGCGTTGTTGACCCAGGTTTGAATCTGGCCGAGCTGCTCAAAACACGTATCGACCAACTGCGATCGGTCCGCGGCAACAGCAAGATCGCATTGCTCGATTGTCGCTTGTCCGCCGGCTGCTTTGATCCGCGACGCGGTTTGCTCGGCGCCGCGCGGTTCGCTCGATACGTGATCAGCAATCGCGAGGTACCGGCGCTGGCCAGTGCAATGGCAACGGCTCGCCCGATCCCGCTTGATCCGCCCGTGATGACAGCCGATGTACCTGCGAAGCCCGTCATCGGCTATTTCTTTTCATATTCTTTCAGAAACCCGATGAATTCGCGACGATGATGTTGTTCATCAGAGAGCAGAGTGATGCACAGATCCTGGGTCACATAATCAAAGCCATCGCACAGGCGAATGATCTTTTCATATTGAGCAATCGCACCGTTTTCCGCATCGATCACCCCTTTGATTACGGTGACCACGTCGGTCGTATCTGCTGGCGGCTGCAGCGTTTTTTGAGAAACCTTAAACGCCGAGCTGCCTGGAATGATTCCGTCGATGGTTTTGATCCGGTTGGCTAACTGCTGTGCGTGCAGCAGTTCTTCGTTGACATCGGCGGCCAGCGATTTCTTGATTTCCTCCGCTCTTACCCCGTCCAGGTTGACGCTGTTGGCCAGGTAGTTGACGACGGTTTCCAGTTCCATCCAATAGGACGTGATTAGTTCTGCGACAATCGATTTCTGCTTCTCTTGATCGGTCATGGGGATCTCCAAGTGTTCATCCAGGGGCGCTGAGCGTCGAATTCGTAACTCCTGAGTCTTAGTTTTAGCGTTGACTTCGGAAAGGGGGCCGAGTGCAGAAAGCGAGCATGGCCAGGCGGGTGCTTCGCTCGTTTGGGGGTCTTGCACCAGTCCCGTTTTGCTTCTCGGCTGGCGCTATTGCCGATTTTGCCCCTTCCCGACTAGGCTGAACGGACGGTAGTCGTGCCAGATTACGTGAAATTCGGGCTGCCGCTGGAGCTACAGGAGAGAACGGGACAACATGTCGGAATCAAGAACGGTTGCCAAGGCGGAGCTGGAACAGCAAATCGGCGAGCTGATAAAACCAGCGGTCGACAAAGATGTTGATGTGCAAGAAACCGAGGAATGGCTCGCCTCGCTGGACTATGTGCTCAAAAGCAAAGGCCCCGAACGAGTCCGATTCCTGATCGAACAACTTCGTGATCGAGCCGCCGCCGAGGGGATCCAGTCGGCCGAGGACACGCGAACACCCTACATCAACACGATTCCGGTAAAGGATCAGCCCGCCTTTCCCGGCAATCGGGAGATTGAACGACGGATCAAATCGATCGTTCGTTGGAATGCGATGGCGATGGTCGTTCGCGCCAACAAACGTGGCGGCGGGGTCGGCGGACACATCAGCACGTACGCTTCCAGCGCGACACTTTATGAGATTGCCTACAACCATTTTTTTAAGGGCCGAGGTGAAGACGGTTACTCGGGCGATGCAATTTATTTTCAGGGCCATGCCTCGCCGGGAATGTACAGCCGCGCCTTTCTGGAAGGCCGATTGAGCGAACAAGACCTGGAAAACTTTCGACGTGAATTGGCTCCGGGCGGCGGACTTTCCAGCTATCCCCATCCCTGGTTGATGCCCCATTTCTGGGAATACCCCACAGTCTCGATGGGACTCGGTCCGATCATGGCGATCTATCAAGCCAGATTCAACGAATACTTGCGCGACCGCGGGCTAAAAGATACGTCGGGTCAGAAAGTCTGGGCGTTCCTGGGCGACGGCGAATGTGACGAACCGGAGACTTTGGGCGCGATCGGACTGGCGGCTCGTGAAAAGTTGGACAACTTGATCTTCGTCATCAATTGTAATTTGCAACGACTGGACGGTCCGGTTCGCGGCAACGGTAAAATCATCCAAGAGTTGGAATCAATTTTTAGGGGAGCGGGTTGGAATGTGATCAAAGTCGTTTGGGGTGACGACTGGGATCATTTGTTGGAGAAGGATACAACTGGTTTGTTGGCTCAGCGAATGAACGAAGTGGTCGACGGCCAGTACCAAAAGTACACCGGCATGCCGGGGAGCTACATTCGCGAACACTTTTTCGGCAAGTATCCCGAACTGCTGAAGATGGTCGAGAACTATAGCGACGAAAAACTACAGAAAATGCGGCGCGGCGGACACGATCCGGAAAAGGTGTATGCGGCCTACAAGATGGCCACGGAGCTGAGCAACGGCCGTCCAACAGTCGTGTTGGCAAAGACCGTCAAAGGGTATGGTCTGGGCGAAGCCGGCGAAGGCCGCAACGTCGCTCATAATCAGAAGAAGATGAACGAGGAAGAACTGCTTGAGTTCCGCACCCGTTTCGGCATTCCGATCAGCGACGAAGAGGTCGGCAAGGCGCCGTTTTATAAACCGCCGGCGAACAGCCAAGAGGTCAAATATCTGCAACAGCGCCGCGCCGCACTGGGTGGTCCCGTTCCCAGCCGCCCGACCGTGCATCCTCAGCTCCCAGTACCGTCACTGGAAGATTACCGCAAGCTGATCAAAAAGCTGGAAAATAAAGAGATCAGTACCACCTTTGCCGTCGTGCAAACGTTGATTGCGCTGTGCCGCGACAAACAGATCGGGAAGTACATGGTGCCGATTGTTCCTGACGAATCACGCACCTTCGGCATGGAAGGGATGTTTCGCCAATTCGGCATCTACGCTCACTCCGGTCAACTATACGAGCCGGTCGACGCGGAATTGGTGACTTACTACAAAGAAGCTCAGGACGGACAAATTCTGGAGGAGGGGATCACCGAAGCGGGCTCGATGAGCAGCTTCAACGCGGCGGGAACCGCTTATAGCCTGCACGGCATCAATACGATTCCGTTCTTCATCTACTACAGCATGTTCGGCTTTCAGCGGATCGGGGATCTGATCTGGGCGGCGGCCGACATGCGGGCCAAGGGATTTCTGGTCGGTGCAACCGCGGGCCGTACGACGCTCAACGGCGAAGGGTTGCAGCATCAAGACGGCCACAGCTTGCTAAACGCGATCGCATTTCCAACGGTCCGCGCTTATGATCCGGCGTTCGCCTATGAAGCTGTCGTGATCATCATGGAAGGTTTGAAAAGGATGTACCAGGATGGCGAGGAATGCATGTACTACTTGATGGCCGAGAACGAAGCTTACGAGCACCCGGAAATGCCGCCAGATTGCCAACAAGGCATCATCCAGGGGATGTACAAGTACCGCAGCCGCGACGTTGATAACGCCAAGGCTCGTGTGCAGCTTTTCGGTAGTGGCGCGATTGTCAATTGCGCGTTGGCGGCGCAGACGTTGCTGGCCGAAAAATACAACATCGCCAGCGACGTTTGGAGCATTACCAGTTACACACAGCTGCGTCGCGACGCAGCCTCCTGTCAAAGATGGAACATGCTGCATCCAACCGAAACACCACGCAAGAGTTATGTGGAACAAGTCCTTGAAGGCGTCGACGGACCCTTCATCGCCGCCAGCGATTACGTTCGCGCCTTGGCCGAGCAACTGACGCCATGGATTCCAGGTGATTATTTCGTACTTGGCACCGACGGCATGGGGCGCAGCGAAACGCGCGAAGCGTTGCGACGTCATTTCGAGATCGATGCCGAATCGATCACGATCGCAACTCTCAGCCGATTGGCCAGGTCAGGTGTGGTCGAATTGAAGGTCGTCCAAGAGGCGATCAGCGAGCTGGGCTACGACGCCGAAAAACCGGACCCCTACTTCGCCTAGCATGCCGCAAGTTTTTCTGTCAACTGTTTCTGACTACTGTCAACTGATAGCTGCCAACTGATGATTAAAGTAACTCTCCCTGAACTTGGCGACGGCATCGAATCGGGTGACGTGCTGGAAATCTTTGTGGCCGTTGGTGATGTGATCAGCAAAGGCCAAGACATCATTGAAATGGAAACCGACAAAGCGACCGTTCCGGTGCCCGCGTCGGCCGGCGGCAAAGTGACCAATATTTTGGTCAGCGAAGGCGACACGGTGCCGATTGGGGGCGTGATCTTGGAAGTCGAGGCGGAGGCCGGTGCCGAAGCGGCCGAACCCGTGCCCGCACCGGCACCGAAGGCCGCTGATCCCCAACCGCAACCGGATCCTCAGCCGGCGGCAGTTGAACCGGAACCAGAACCGGAGCCAGAACCGGAGCCAGAACCCGCTCCGCCAGCGTCCAAACCGGCAGCGGCGTCCAAACCCGCGTCGACCCCGCTGCCGGTTCCGGTTGCCCCCAAACCTCAGCCGGTCGCAACCGCCGAGCCCGCGGTGATTTCCGCCGGGCCCGCGGTGCGACGTTTCGCGCGCGAGGTCGGCGTCGATCTTAGTCGGGTTGAAGGGAGTGGCGATTTGGGTCGAATCACGCGCGAAGACGTCTTGGCCGTCGTTCGCAGTGCCGGTAAGTCGGCGTTGGCCGCCAGCAGCGTGGCAACGTCCGAGGCAGCAACCCAACCCGCCAGCAAAGCTCCCGCCGCCGACCTGCCGGGTACTCCCGGAGCGGACGATTACGGTCCCACGCGGACCGAGAAGATGAGCAAGATTCGCAAGACGATTGCCAGGCAAATGCACGCCAGTTGGTCCAATGTGCCGCGCGTCACCAACTTTGACGATGCCGACATCACCGATCTGGAGCGGCTGCGACAAGCCAGCAAACAAGACTATGCGGCTCAGGGTTTGAAGCTGACCACGATGCCGTTCCTGATCAAGGCGGTCGCCACAGCACTGCGTCATAATCCCACGATCAATGCCGTGATCGATCCAGAGAACGAACAGATTATCTACAAAGACTATGTCAACGTCGGCGTGGCCGTCGACACCGACCGCGGCCTGGTCGTGCCCGTGATGCACAACGCCGATCGCAAAGGGATTCCCGAAATCGCCAGGTCGCTGGCCGAAATGGCCGGCAAGGTCCGCGGAGGCAGTTTTGCGCTCAGCGATATTCGTGGCGGCACGTTTTCGATCAGCAATCTGGGAGCGATTGGCGGAACCTATTCCACGCCTGTCGTGAATTTGCCGGAAGTCGCAATTCTGCTGGTCGGCCGTAGCCGCAAGTTGCCGATCGTGATGCCGGACGATTCGATTCAGGCTCGATTGACGATGCCGCTGAGCCTCTCCTACGACCACCGCCTGGTCGATGGTGCGACGGCGGCAAGATTTTTGAACGATGTGATCGGATATCTGGAAGCGCCGAGTCGATTGCTGTTAGCCTTGTAATGGAAATACAGCTACGCCCGTCAGGGCGTGGGAGGCGTTCGATCCCGCCCGCGCTCGGCCGGTAGCTACATGGCTGGTGCACCGCCGACTATTCTGAGTCTGATGGGAATCGAGTGGAAAGAGTTGCTGCCTTGGCAAATCCTTACGATTGCTTCGGCAGTCTATGTCTTGCTGCAATTATTCGCCCTGTTCTCGGCATTCCATTCGTTGCGGCATGTCCGCACTTCACAGGCTGCCGTCGGCTGGGCGGTTGGCCTGGTGTTGCTTCCGATTTTGACCTTGCCCTTCTACTGGATCTTTGCCAGGAGTCGTTTCGAAGGCTACCGCGATGCGCTGCGGATGGTCGATATCAAGCACCATCGCAGCGTTCACGCGGTGCATCACGAATTGGTGGCCGCAGCCCACCAACCGTCGCCTGGCCGACATACGGCGCTGCAACAGGTTGCCGATGTTTTGAACACGCCGATCAGCTACGGCAATCAATATCGATTGTTGGTCGATGGAGACGCGTTTCTTGAATCGATCCTGCAGACAATCCAGTCCGCTCAGCGCTATATCTACCTCAATTTTTACATAGTTCACGACGACGCGACGGGCAATCAAATAGCCGACGCGCTGATTCAGCGTGCCAAGGCCGGAGTCACCGTGCGTTTTTTGTATGACGAAGTCGGCTGCCTGCGGCTGTCCTACCGATACTTTCATCGATTAGCCGCCGCTGGCGTTGAAGTTCGGTCGTTCAATACGCGACAGGGTTGGGTCAATCGTTTTCAGATCAATTTTCGCAATCACCGCAAACTGGTGGTCGTCGACGGCGAGCAGTCGATTGTGGGTGGGATGAACCTAGGTGATCCTTACATCGGCGAATCGGTTGGGCGCGAAAAGTGCCGTGACAACGCGGTCTGGATGAAAGGACCGATCAGTCTGAAAGTGCAGGCGGTGTTTGCCGGCGACTACTATTGGGCGGTGCGGCGCGACCTGCCGGAAGCCGAGTGGGACACTGCGGCGCTCGATCTGCGAATCCCGATTGACCAACTTCACAGTGGAGCCGCCGTTTGTGCGACCGGCCCGGCCGATTCACGGCCCCGTGCGACGATGATGTTTTCCGCCGTTGCGGCCGCCGCTCGGGAGCGACTATGGATCTGCACCCCTTATTTGGTTCCCGATGAATCAACTTTTTCGGCGTTGCATATGGCCAAAGCTCGTGGCGTTCACGTTCGTATTTTGATCCCTTATCAAGCCGATCCGTGGGCGGCGGATTTGGCGGCGTTCCACTACGAGTGGGAACTGTACGAAGCAGGAATACCCGTTTATCGATACCAAAAAGCGTTCATGCATCAAAAATGTATATTGGTCGACGATGCGTTGGCGATGGTCGGGTCAACTAATCTTGACACCCGTTCGCTGTACTTGAATTTTGAATTGATGATGGCGATCGAGGACCCGTCGTTCGTCGCCGATGTGGCCGCGATGATGGAACGGGACTTTCATGAGTCGACGCTCAGCAACACTCCCGACGCTCCGAAACGCCGCTGGTGGTTCGCCCGCTTCGGAACCGCCGTGGCACGCTTATTCAGTCCGATTCTTTGATCAATCCCGCTCCAGTCCGCAGCCGCGTTGTCTTTCGAGGGGACTGGTCAGCGGTTATTTTAGAATGCTCGCCCACCTGGTTTTTGCGTTTTCGTTGCTTGGGAGCCACTCTGATGAAATTCTCCTGGATCACCGTTTGGCTTAGCGTTCTGTTGACGGCGCCTGTTTTTGCCGCCGAATTGGAACTCCAACCAGGCGATCATATCTGCTTGGTCGGTAATGCCTTGGGTGAACGGCTGCAGCATCACAATCAATGGGAAGCGCTGCTGCACCAGCGATTTCCCAAGCTGAATCTGACGGTTCGCAATCTGTGCTTTCCAGGCGACGAACCATTCGAGCGAATTCGCAGCGAAAATTTTGGCACCCCGGACGCTCATCTTGCTCACAGCCAGGCGTCGGTGGTGATCTATTTCTTTGGCTTCAACGAGTCATTTGCTGGGGCGCCAGGACTGGCAAAATTCGACGAACAGATGACCCGATTGGTCGCGGAGACGAAGTCAAAAGACTATGGAAAAGGGACTCCGCGGATCGTGTTGATTTCGCCGATCGCATTTGAAAACACCGGCGACAAGAATTTGCCCGACGGCGCCGAACACAACGCGCGATTGGCCGCCTACACGGCTGTGCTGCAGAGTGTCGCCGAGAAGACCAGAGTTGCATTCTGCGATGTTTTCAAGCCCACCAAGGAATTGTTTGAAAAGTCTGACCAACGGTTGACCCTCAACGGTGCCCATCTCAATGACGCCGGTTACGCGGCCCTGGCGCCGATCCTTGACGAAGCATTATTCGGCAGCGGGGGACCGACCAAGGTCGATCCGCTGGTCAAAACCGAGATCGACAACAAAAACTTTCATTGGTGGCACCGCTATCGCGCCGTCAATGGTTTTTCGATCTATGGTGCCCGTGGCTTGGCCGGTACCGACGGCACCTACAACAACCGAGACGTGATGGAGCGGGAGCGAGCGATCTTGGACCAGATGACCGCCAATCGAGACCAGAGAATCTGGGCTGTTGCCGCCGGTCAGTCGGTGCCGGTTGAAATCGACGACTCCAACACGCTACCCTTTATCAATCCAAAGACCAATGTCGGTGGTCCCGATGACAAGCAGCGGCAACAGGGAAAACTTGGATCGCTCGATTATCGAACAGCCGCAGAACAGCAGAAACTGTTTCAGTTGCACGAAGACTTGGAGATCCAACTGGTCGCCTCGGAAGAACAGTTTCCCGAGTTAGCCAATCCAGTCGCATTGAATTTTGATGCTCAAGGCCGTTTGTGGGTGGCAACGATGCCGTCCTATCCGCACTGGAAGCCGAAAACAAAACTCGATGACAAGCTTCTGATTTTTGAAGATCGGGATGGCGATGGCAGATCCGACGAGTGCATCGTGTTTGCCGGCGGACTGCACCAGCCGACTGGATTTGAACTGGGCAATGGTGGAGCCTACGTTGCCGAGCAGCCCGATATTTTATTTTTGAAAGATACTGACGGCGACGACCAGGCGGATCTGAAAGTCCGCAAGCTGTTCGGCTTCGATTCGGCCGACTCGCATCACGGGATCGCTGCATTCGAGTGGGGACCAGGTGGCAACCTGTACTTTCAAGAGGGAACGTTCAAGTTTTCGCAGGTCGAAAGTCCTTATGGCCTGACTCGCATGCACGAAGCGGGCATCTGGAACTACCATCCCAAGAGTGAAAAATTTGGCGCGTTTTGCAGCTTTGCGTTCTCCAATCCTTGGGGACATGTCTTCGATCGTTGGGGTCAGGATTTTATCGGAGACGCGTCACCCGGCTTTGCTTATTGGGCCGCCCCAATTACCGGCTACATCGAATACCCCCACAAACATCCTGGCGGCAGCCAACACAGTCGCGTCGCCAGGGACTTGGGTGAAGGCGATCCGAAATACCAGTTTCCGACTTTTTACAAGAAACGAACGCGCCCCCTGGCTGGATGTGCGATCATTTCCAGCCGCCATTTTCCGGACGACATGCAAGGCAACTTTCTGGTGACAAATTGCATCGGCGACCGAGGCGTCCTGAATCACGAAGTCCGCGAGCAAGGCTCCGGTTTTGTGGGTAGCGAAGTTGACCCGATCATCATGTGCGACGACGGCAACTTTCGTCCGGTCGACGTTCAGATCGCGCCCGACGGATCGCTGTACATCGTCGACTGGCACAACGCGCTGATCGGCCACTTGCAGCACAACCTGCGCGAACCTAACCGCGATCACAGTCACGGTCGAATTTGGCGAGTCAAGCACAAGACCCGCCCGTTGTTGCAGCCGGCCAGAATCGCCGGTGAGCCGATCGAAGCATTGCTGGAGCTGTTGAAAGTGCCCGAGGATCGGACTCGCTATCGGGTCCGGCGCGAACTAGCGGCCCGCACTGGCGGCGAGGTCGTGGCGGCAACCAAGCAGTGGATCGCCGGATTGGACACCAGCGACCCCAATTACGAACATCATTTGCTCGAAGCGCTGTGGGTTCATCAGACCGTCAATGTGCTGGACGCCGAGCTACTGGGGCAGGTCTTGACCGCGAATGACCATCGGGCCCGTGCGGCCGCGACGCGGGTGCTCTCGTTTTGGATCGACGCGATCCCCAACTCCATGGAACTGCTGCAAGCGGGCGTCAACGACGCGCATCCGCGCGTCCGTCTGGAAGCCGTTCGAGCGTTAAGTTTTGCAAAGAGTGATCAAGCCATGGAAATCGCCCTGGGCGTGCTGGACCACGACATGGACGAGTACCTGCAATACACGCTTGATGAAACGATGCGCCAATTGGAGAGTTTGTGAGCACACTACGCCGGCGCAGAAGCGAGTTGTCGGTTGCCCCATACGAAAGTGGCGGCCACAGCGTTGGTCAGACAAGACGAATCTCATCCGACCGCTGGGTTGGTAGCTGTCATCAAGCGTCTTGAGTCTGACGGCCGTTTGCAATGATCTGGTGACGCGTACCGGATTTACCCGCGGCGAGTTCAATCCTTGTGCCGCTGGTTGATCGCAGCTTGAGACCGCCACAGCTCATGAAACTCCTCCAGCGATTTCAGCTCCACGCCGGTCCCGGCGTCAACCATCCAAATCAGCTGCTCTGGGGCCGTCGAGGTCATATCGATAATCTGTCCGGACGGTGTAAACGTGATCCAATCTTTTCGTCCGACCGGAAAGGCGCACCACCGTGGTGCGATCGATTTTGCGGCCCAACAAACGGCCGGCTCCGAAGTGCAGACAAAATGACTGTAGGAGAATATCGGCCAGGAGTACAAATACTGAAAGTCTTCGGATTGATGCAACCGGTGATGGCGAAATCCGTACATCGCTTCCGTATCAATCTCTCGAGTCACGCTACCTGTCGCGGCATCGAATTCGACAAAATAGTCACCGGCGTGGACAAAACTTTTGTCGTTGGTAACCGCCAAACTTGCCGTCCGCTGTGACTCGGCGCGCTCGATCAGCCATTGTTGTTCGCCCCCAGTGGCATCCAAACAGGCGATCCGCAAAAAATTGTTCTCACGGGCCGCAATCAGGAATCGATTGGCCGCATGATGCCAACAGATCTTCATCGGGTTGCGAATGCCTCGCAGGTTCCACTGCTGGGTTTGGTCCGGATCATCGAGCGAAATCAGACTGACCTTCGCGTTCCGCTGCGCGATTGCAACTTGTTGGAAGGCCGGTCCTACTGACAGACTGAACTCGATCTCGGGTTTGTAGTCCAATTCATTCCAAGCCTTGCGACTCTTGTCAAATACCAAGATTTGTTGACCGGACTTGGAAGCTTCCGGGACGCCAACAATCTGACGCCAATTCGGGTCGTTCGATTCAAAGCGATGTCTTAGAGAAATGTCCAGGTTGGTCGCGATTCCGTTCCGGTCGACGGTATGCGCGACGACTCGACCGCTCGGCTGCAGCAATTTGAAGTTGTGGGTTGTCAGATCGTCGCTGTTCCAGCCGATTACGGTTTCCAATATCGAGCCATCCGTTTGCAATACGCACAGCTTGCCGTTTCGTGCCATGATGCAGCAGTCCCCGGAGCCAAAGCTGTCGACGCCAACGATGCCGTTATTCGCCCCGATTCTATGAACGTCTTTTAAATCGTTATCCAGCACGGCAAGCGTTCCGGTGCTGCCAACTGCCAAGCGGTTTCCAGCGGGGTGCCAGGCGACTTGGGGACGAGCGGAGTATTCGTTCGGACAGATCCTGCGAATGACGGGTGCGGACTTGCGCGTTCTCATCACATTGCCGCGATATCCGACAGCCAAGTCGCCATCAGGGTATTGAACGTCGATCGAGTCGGAGTTGCGGTCCAAAGGAAACGATTCGAGGATTTTAAGTGTGTCGCGCTCGCAACGGGCAATCGCCTTGCGCCACATCAATAGCGGAAAGTCACCGGCCGTCCAGCCGACTCGATGACAAGCGGCATTGCGCGTGACCGGACAACTGGCGATCCGCTTCATTTGGTTACCTGTCGTATCGTAAAGCCGGATCATTCGTTCGGTTGCTGCTACCAGTCGATCCGCAGAGCTTGACCAGGCAAAAGATCGAATTCCAGATTCGGCTGGAATTAACGCGCTTTGAAAAGAATCGAAATCAACCAACGCGAAGTGACTTTCGGTGGAATAGCCAAACGCTTCACCGCGCGGATGCCACTGCACATCGTTAATGGATTCAGTCTCACTCAATTCGCGAACGATTTCCGCTTTGTCCGCCTTGATCAGGCAAACGCTAAGATCGGATTCGACCAGGAGTTCGTCGCGATCGGGATGCCAGGCCAGTGCTCCAAATTTGCGATCGCGCAGCGCCAGAATCCACGACAATTCCAGCCGATCGTCGCTCCATCGATACAGACGCAGGTGCCCATCGCCGGAAGTCACTGCCAAATGCTTGCCATCGGCCGACCAGCCAAGGCCTTGAACGCGACCGCGAGGAGCGATCGATTCGATTTGCCAGTCGGCGATCCCAGTCAGCGTAGCCGGCTGCAAGACGACTCCTTCCAACGCCCCTTCACGCGGTGAACCAGCCCAAACACGTTCCCCGCGATTGCGAATCAAGGCCGCCGGCGACGGGAACGCTGATTTCTCGCGCAAATCGACAGTGATCTGATCGGCAGCATTGCTCCGATTCGGTGAGACCGAACGAATGGATGGGGTCTCCCGAAGCGCCAGAGCGGCTGCGGCGAAGATCGCAAAACAGACAGCAGCAGCCATCCTGAGCGGCGTCGTACCGCGAGATCTGGAATCGACGTCACCACGCAGCTGCCAGGCTGTATCAGTAAACTCCTCCGATCCGCCGACAGGATCGATCACGCCGGCGGCGGCCGCCAGAGCGGCCAGATCATGTGGTTCGCAAATTGGATTCAATTGATCGCTCAATTCGGACATCGACGAGTATCGATCAGCGGGAGATTTGGCGAGCATGCGGTCAACAATCGATTGCAGCTGTGGCAACTGATCAAGGCCACTGACCAGCGACGCAATTGGTTTCGGTGCCTCCTTCTGATGTGCATCGATCAATTGTTGATTCGAACAGTCCCGTTGATTCCCAAACGGAGGTGCGCCCGTTAGCAGAAAGTACAAGGTGCAGCCCAGGGAATAGATATCGGCGCGATGGTCGGCAACCGGTTGGTGGTCCTCGGGGACCTTAACGGTTCGCAGTTGTTCCGGTGCCATGTAAGCCAACGTGCCGTGCGTCGTACCCGTTGCATTGGAATCCAGATTCTCAACATCGATGCGTTTGGCGGTTCCCAGGTCCAGCAATTTGACCACGCCGCGCGAATCAAGCATCAGGTTAGATGGCTTGACGTCTCCGTGGATCAGCTGTTGTTCGTGGGCATATTGAAGTCCTGCGGCGGCCTGCCGAACGATCTCGCAGGCATCGATCGGATCAAGCGGACCGTGATGGCGAATCAGCGAAGCCAGATCCGCTCCGACGATCCTTTCGGTGACCAGGTAGGGTTGACCGTCGGCGATTCCGGCGTCGGTGGCGCTGACCACGTTGGGATGCACCAGACGGCCATGGGCGCACCACTCACTTCGCACGCGCTGGGCCTCGGCGCGGCTGATTCCTAAACCGTAATGCAACAGTTTGACGGCAAAGGGGCGACCGAGCTTGCGATGTCTGGCTTCGTAGACTGTGCCCATTCCGCCGACAGCGATCTTCCGCAGCAGTCGGTAAGGACCGATTTCGGCCGGCAGCTGTAGATTCGTGTTGACCGCCGTTGCCGCGAAATCCTGTTTCCAATGCTTAGCGGTCGGGCTGGGTGAGCGGCCGCGAAGCTCGGACAGCTCTGCTGCCAATGAATCCCTGGCATCGATTTGCTCAATTCGCGTTTGACAGTGTACGCAGCCGTCGATGTGTGCCATCAAGCGTTCCAGCCTTGACTCGCCGAGCGATCCACCGATCAGCTTGGCCAATTCCTCGGAGCTGGGGCAGGTTGTATCGGACATCGGCAACACAAGCAGGTGAAAATGATGCAAGCGATTAGTATATCGTTGTCGATTGGACACCGATGCAACGGATTCACGCGCCCAATTCGGCACGAAGTTTTGCCATCACGCGAGTCCGCGCTTTGTAGACTGCCCAGACACTGGTCCCCAAATCTTCGGCGACATCCTTGGCCGCGTCCCCTTCGACGGCGACTCGCCAAAACGACGTCCAGGTTGACTCGTTGAACTTCGTCCGTAGACCCTCGAGTGCACGCAGGTGCAGGTCGGCGACGTCCTCGCTTGTTTCCGGCCGCTGATCCGGCAACTGCTGAATCGTTTGCAGCGCTCCGGTACCTCCTGCTCCGCCGGGCGCATTGGCCCAACGTCGGAAATGGTCGGCGATTTTGTTGCGCGTGATCGTCCACAACCAGCCTCGGAACGTCGCACCGTCGCCATCACTGGAGTATTTGCCAATCGATCGCGCCAGATCGGCCAGCACGTCTTGGCAGACGTCGGCCGCATCGGACGGTTGTAATCCGCAACGCGTACACCAGGACAGAATCAGAGGTCCGTAAATCCGTACCACACGAGGCCAGGCGTCTTCGTCAGCGCCGTTCTGCAGCGACAAGATCAAAGTCGGAGACGTCAGATTCTCGGCTGGTGCTCGATTGATTTCGGCTTCAAACAACGCGGAATCTACCTACCGGGAAACGACGATGGGTGTACCGACACTCAGGATACTTGGTCGCTCCGACTGACGCTGGCACTGCCGTTCAGAAAACTGGGAAAAATGAGCTGAATTGGCAGCTGCGCAGCGCATTTTTCGTCGCAATCCAATCAAGATGTCCAAACCGGCACGATGAACGAGAGATGACCGTTTGCCGAAGTTTCTGCCGCCCAAGGCCAGCCACCGTCACTGAATTACCTCCTGCCCGTTGATGTTCTCATGCGAGCCTCTGTTGTTGACCGTCATTCCTACCATTTGCGCTCGTCAAACCGGCGCCGCAAGCGACGCTATCTGGCCGAGCAGCTGGAGCCAAGAATGTTGTTGGCCGGCGACGCGGGGACAATGGATCCGGCCAACGAGCTAGCGCCTGCCCTGATTTCGGTGTCCGCCGCCGAAGGAGAGCAGGCCGGCAGCCTGGGCGACTTGACCTCCTTTGGTCAGTCGTTCGGTGCAGCCCTGAACGAAATCACCAGAGTGATTGGTGCGATAGAGTCATCGCCTGACTTGTCGCAGGTGATCCCCTACGTCGGCGAGGTCGTTCCCGTCGCAGTTGGAAACGCGACCGAAGTTACGAACGACACAATCCGATCGATCTTCAAGTTGCGGAATCGCTTGGCGTCGGAAGTCGTCGAGCCGGTCGAGACGTTTCTGGCGTCGAATCCACAGGCGACCGCCGAGCAGCTGGCCGATGAATTTGAGTTCATTGAGCCAGTGGTCAACGGTGTTGCCCGCGGTGTCAGGCTCAATTTGGATACGATTCAGCGCATCCCCACCAGCGTATCGCAAGTGATCCAAGATCAGGTTGGAACGACGACCGGCTTGATTCGGTCCGTCTCGGGAGACGTGCTGTCCAGAGCGATTGAGATTGAATCAAAAGTCGTCGGTATGTCGTTGGACGTGGTTGGCTTCGTTGGCAGTGACCTGATCGGCGTTTCGATTCCAGAGTTCTCCTTGGATCTAACTCGCGAGGATATGCCACCAACAGATTTTGCGGCCGAAGTCGGATTTCTGTCGGGGCAAGTCGTCGGAGGCACGGTCGACATTGACGTTCGAATGGGCGTTGACTTGGGCGATCGCTTTGACGATCCATCGCTGGACGGAACGCCGCTGGAAGGGTTGACGTCTTTGCAGACCCTAAGCGAGATATCCGCCGGCCAGATCAGCGAAGCGGTCGAATTGGACATCGGCGGTGCTGGTGTGAATGTGGCGTTGCCGTTTGATTTTGAACTGGATGGACTCGATCACGAAGGATTCTTGCCGGTCTTTACTTTTAGTGATCCAGAGCCGACTGATAATCAGTTTCCGAATTTTGATCTCGTGATCGCCAAGGGCGCTTCCTACACCGCCGACGCGATTCTGGCTTTTCATTCGATCAACGCGACGGAGGTACTTTCGTCGCTACAGCAATTCGCGGATGTACTGGGGGTCTGGGAATCGGGTGCGCTGCTGAATTTTCCGATACCTCTGGGCGATGGCGTCACGTTGGGAGACGCGATTGGATTGGCGGAAAGCTACAGCGCCGCAGTACTGCCGTTTCTGGTCGACGACGAAGGACGACCGCGATTCTCGTCCGTTCAGGAGTTGGGTGATTTGATTCCTGGTTTGGTCGCCGATGCAACCGATGACGCAGTTGTCTACGACCCTGCAACACAAACATTGAACCTGTCATTTGACTTTTTCCGTCAGGGCGAACCGATCACGGGCCAGGCGAACATCAATGCCCTGGTCGGCAATCAGCAGTCGCCGATCGCCACGGTTCAAATGAATCCAGGGGAATTCGGAACCAACAACCGCTTTGCGATTACCCGGAATGCCTCCCTCGGTTTGGATCTGCAGATTGATCTGTCCAAAAAGGGAACGTTCGTGGCCACGCCGAAGGCGGACGTCACCGCGGGACGGATCAACGAAGTCCAGTCTTGGACCCCGATGCATCTGATCATGGAGCGATATGGGATCGGATCTGAAACGCGCTCCTTGCAAGAGATCGAAGTGGAACTTCGCGATGGTCGAACGACAAATTTGCGTCTGGGCTTTCTGGATGAGAATGCGTCGGTTTCTGAAGTGGTCGCTCGCGGAAACGCGTTCATTGGCAACGAGCACGTCTTGACCATGGAGTTTGCTGACGACCGATTGTCGATCGTCGATTTGACCGACCGCGTGGGCGATCGAGAAACGACGCTGGGATCAACCAGTACATTTTTCTGGGGAACCGTGTTTGGCTCAGGCGAGATTGAAGATGAAAACGGTCGCATCAACAGCCAGCCACTCTCGGGTTCGACTCTGCGGCAGTTTGGTCCTGAATCGACACCGTTGATTCGCTTCGTTGATCCCGAGGATCCGGCCAACGATGTGCTCAGTGCGCCGCTGCTGATTTCCCTTGCCGACGGGACCGACGTCACCGTCGCGCTGGACACGATCCGTTCGATGAACGTTCAAGAGCTGGCGGATCTGTTGACGATCGAGCGGTCAGGATCGCCCGGAGAGTTGATTCTGGAAACCAACTTTTCGATTCTGCAGGGGCGATATGTCTTTCGAGATTTGACGACGCCGGTTTCCGATCAAAGCTTTTCCATCAATTGGGCCGGCGGCACGGAGGGAACCCCGCAGATCGCCCGCTTTGTCCCGATCGAATCTGACTTCGATCACGACGGAATAATCAACGGTCCAAAGCTGATTCCAGATTTGCCCTATGACCAGGTCTCGCCGATAGACAAATCAACGACTCTGGATCGGATTTTCATTCCGAAGCTGGTCGACTTCATCTATGGCGTGCCCGGTACGGCAGAGTTCATTTTAAGCGATGGACGCCCGGCGACGATGACGATCGGTCCATTGTCGCCCAGTTCAACAGTCGGCGAGTTAATGGATCAACTGTATGTTTTGGACGGCGATGAAGTCGTCATCGAACCGTTGCTGGTACCCGGCAGCGATCAAATTTGGATTGTCGATTTCGCCGGCGGTCCGGGCAAGCTGCAGTTCGTAAACTCCGATAGCGACTTGTTGCTTTCACTGTTTTTTGACGAGCCATTCATCGATGAAGAGATACTGTTCAACACCGGTACGTTGATCGAGACGAATTCGCTTTCGGCCACAGGGCTCTACCCCTCCATGGATGTGTTCGATCTCGTGCCGGACCATCTGAGGGGACTGTACGATCGTCCGGCCACGGTCACTCTGCTCGACGGAACCACGCACTCGCTGTCGGTTGGACCGATTGCAGAAAATGTCACCCGGTTGGCAGACGTTCTGGATCGATTACAGATCCCGGGCCCTGTCGGACCCAAGTTGGTCGCGTCGCTGCGTGAGGATCGAATCGTGCTGCGAGATCTATCCGTACCGAGTGGGCCGGACGCCGATTTTACGATTCGATTCGATGACGGCGAATATGGTCTGACGGGATTCTTCTTGAGCAATTCCCAGTGGTTGTCCGGTCGTGATGGGCAGATCGAAATGGATTCGTTGACCACTCCAAGAGGAAAATTGCCAACCGTTGCTCCGGCGGCGCCACAGATTTTGGTCGACACGCGAACGATCGCGCCGCCGTGGACGACGGTCGAAACATTGCTGGCCCGCACGGGGACACTGATCGATTCGACTGAATCACAGTCCGCCGAACTGACACTCAGCGACGGAACCATCGTGCAGTGGACCATCGATTCGCCGACAACGACCTCGATAGCGGGAGTTGCCCAACAAGCAAAGTGGTACCGCAATGAAAATCCCAACGACGTGCTGATTGCCGAAGTCACCTTGGAAAACGGACGCTGGATCGTTCACGATAAAACGGCAGGTACCGGTACTTTGGAACTGACGGAACTGTCCGGAACGCTGTGGTCCGCCGTCTTTGGTGAATCGATCGATGACGACGACGACCAACGGCTTGTCAGCGATCCTCTCCAGCAAACTTCGTTGGAAAGATTTTCCGGCAACGTACCGCTGCCATGGTTCGTGGACCCAACAGCGCCGGAAAACAGCGGTGATGCAGCGACTTTGGTCATGCAGCTTCGCGACGGCGAGACCAAAAGTATTCGTCTCGGTTCGATTCAGTCGCAGACGGTTCTATCATTGCTTGAGGCACTGACGATCCGTCAAAATGGACGGGTCATCGTCTCGGCAAGATTCGAAAATGGCGGCATCCTGCTGACCAACCGACAGCCGTACGAGGATGTCGATTTTTCAATCCGCATGGAAGACGACGGCGGCAGCGCTTGGCCGCTCCACTTCTTGACCGCCGCCAGAGATGTCAAGCGAAGCGGCCTGATTTACCAGGAGCCGTTCTTTCCGGAACTACCGGATCCCAATCTGCCGCCGGCGGCAAACTCCGAACTGCCAGCCGGAATTCGGATCGACGGCGCAACAACGATTGGCGACTACGCCGTATTGACGGGTTTGTCGTCCCTGCTGGATCAACCGCAAACGCAAATGGTGGTCCAACTGCGCGATGGAACCGAGGTTCCGTTCACCGTGGAAAACGATCCGACGATGTCGCTGGTCGAATATGGCCGGCAATTTCATGTTGTTCGCCAAGGCCAGACGGTCTTGGATTCGTTGTTTGAACCGACCGGCGGCTACTTCACACAACAGAACTATAGATTCGCCCTGTTTGATCGAACCGAGCCCAGCGGGGGCGAAGCTGATTTCCGAGTGATGGTCGATCCGTCATCCGGTTCGGATCAGAATTTCAACATGGCCGCATTTCTGGGTCTGGTCGGCAACAATTTTGACGGTACCGGGATCATCGCGGGGCCCGATTTGGTTCCCGATCCGATCGAAGACAAAGTCCGCCTGAAGCTGACCGATCCACCCACCCTGCGTGCGCAGCTTTCCGCGTTCGCCAGCGATGTGAACGCCGAGATCAAGGTTGGCGAACTACTGGGTGCGCGACTTGAAAACGGTTTTGGCCAGGCGACCGCCACCGTTGAACTGACACCGATACCGCCGTTGGGCCAGGATTTTTTGACCCTCAGAGACCTGTTGAATTCCGCAACCAACCCTGGCGAGCGTTTGCAAGTCACCGTCGACGCGGACGTCGAATTCGGCGGCGAAGTCTACGTCGATTTCGCGGGAATCAACGCCGATCCGATCCCCGGCCAGGAACCCCGCATCGACTTTGTCTGGCCCGATGCGATTACCAGCGATCCGAATCTGCGACTTCAAACTGGTACCCTTTCCTTTACCCATCGCAACCTCAACGAACTGCTGAAATTCGAACGTCTGACGGTTCAAGACATTACCAACCTGGTTCGCAAGGTCGTCGATCTGGTCGAACGGATTAGCGGCGACCAGCTGCTCAATCGCCAGCTGCCGTTGGTCAATCGGTCGCTGGGCGAAGTGCTGGATACGGTGGACCGAGTGTCGGAAATCGTGGATCGGATCGTTCAAGATCCAGACGCCACCCTGGAAACCCTGGAACAGAATCTGGAGTCGACACTTGGATTGCTGGCCGACGAGTTGTCGCTTTCCTATCTGCCCGCCGTAAACCAGCTTCGACTCGATCTGGATTTGCGGATCGATCCCGACCAGCCCACCGTTGCTTCGTTGAACCTGGACCTTCCCGAGACCGGTCCACTGTCAGCTCTGGTTGACTTTCAAAGCAGTGGCAATGTGTGGATTGACGTCGGCGCCGAATTGAATCTGCATCTGGGATTGGACCTGGACGAGCTGGAAAACTCCGACTTCGACATGGCGGTCGTTGTCTACGACACAACCGGCATCACGGCCGATGCGCAAATCGTCAGCGACAACTTGTCGTTCACGACAACGATCGCCACGCTGGGCGTCAATGTTGGTCCAGGCCGGGTTGCTTTTGACCACGACGGCTTGCCCTTCGGTCGCCCCGAGAATCTATCGCCGGCCCGTGTTTCGATCGCGCTCTCGGACACATTCGCCGGCGCCTACACGTTGGCTGCGCTCTCGCCGGCTGATTTTGACTACAGCTTTGACGGTACGGTTGGCGTGGATTTGCCGGTTGAGTTTCTAGGCAATTCCGCCGAGTCGTTGCAAATCCATTGGCCGGATTTGAACGATTTTAGGCTTACCGAAGTAGCTTCGATCGATCCGGCAGACGGAAACCAGATCGTGTTGCCGAATTTCTCCGAGGCGATCGACGGTTTTGATCTGGCCGATGGAGTTTATGCGCTGGCTGCCGGTTTGGAGGGACTGTTTGGATTGATCGACGACTACCTGGGGGATCAGGTACTGGGGATTCCCGTTCCGGTCGTCGGCGAAGCATTGGGTGATCTCGTCCGCATCGCCGACGGTTTCCGTGATCGGCTCTCCGACGGACTCGGCGCCGCGGGACTGCAAGCCGAAGCGGCTCGAATCGTCATCTACGATATCCTTGGCCCTGGTGGTGGACCCGGTGCAGGGTCAGCCGCCAGCTTTGGTGCTGAAGGCGAACAGATTAGCGGCGGCTTGAATATTCTGGGTGATCTGAATGGCGACGGCGATATCACGATCGACGACGTAGGGTTCAACCTGGTCAATGATGGAACGCCCGACGACGAAGTCACCTATCGATTGCGTCTTGTTCAACAAGCGATTCAAGCCACGACGACGATCGATGTTGACCTCGGTGGCAACGCACTGGGACTGGATTTGGAAGCCGACGTCTCGGCATCCTTTGGATTCACGTTCGACATTGGCTTCGGAATCAGCGAAGCCGAAGGTGTGTTCGTCGAGTTCTTCGAAGGCGACGAACTCAGTCTCGATTTGAACGCATCGATTGCCAATCTGATGGGCGAGGGTCGTTTAGGACCACTGACGGTGACAGCGCGGACCTTGTCGCCATCCGAGCTGTCCGAACAGCAACGGATTGATGCGCGGTTGGATCCTGGTGATCCATCGTCGGAAGCGATCAACGGCATCAAGGCTGAGTATCAAATCAATTTGGGCGATCCCGCACCGGGCGGAACGGCCCGGTTTACGCTATCGGAGCTCGGCAGCATCTTCGGTTCCGGCGTGGAAACGCAAGCGGCGATGGTCGGCAGTCTGCACGTGCAAGTCGAAACGATGATCGGCGGCGGCGAAGCGGGGCTGCCGTCAATCCGCGCCGATGTGAATGTGAACTGGGATGCTGTGCAAGGCTCGCTCAGCGACGTGATCGCTGAACTCGGTAGCCCTACCATTGGGCTCAGCAATGTTGGACTCGATCTGGGCGGATTCATCAGCGATGTGATCGCGCCGGTGCTGGAGCCGATCAACGAATTTCTCGATCCGATTCGTCCGGTTCTCGATGCCATCACGACACCATTGCCGGTCATCAGCGATCTGATCGGCGAGACGACCTTTGTTGATTTCATCGGCTTGTTTGGCCGTGGCGGGCAATCGGTTGCCAAGTTCATCGAAGCGGCGGCCGACATCGCTCGGCTGATCGATATCCCGATCGTCAACGGAAACATCTTTCTGCCGCTGGGCGACTTCACCACCGCGCTAAACTCAGCCGGCAAGTTGGAGGCTACCGAAGCCGGCGGAGCGTTCGGCGGCCAAGGCAGCTTTGACGATTTCCTCAATTCGCTTCCCGACCAATCGGTTCGCGAGTATTTGCAAGACATGCCGCGAAATGGCGCGAATGTAGCCAGTGAACCGGGCAAGTTCAGTGTTCCGTTGTTGACCAATCCGGCCAGCGCCGTCGGACTGTTGCTGGGTCAAGACGTGGACCTGATCAAGTATCAAGCTCCGAGGTTGGAAGCCGAGTTTTCGTACAGCCAGTACATTCCGATCTGGCCGATCTTTGGGATCACGATCGGCGGCAGCTTCAGTACCGTAGTTGACTTTGCATTTGGTTTCGACACGGCGGGCATTCGAGAATTCGCTGCGACGAATGATCCGCTCGATCTGCTGGACGGAATCTTTTTGGACGATCTGCGCGTCGATGCAAACGGCAATGTCACCGACGTTGCCGAATTGCAATTCCGGTTGGGACTCACCGCCGGTGGGGCATTGAACGTCGGGATCGCGTCGGCAGGTGTCGAAGGCGGACTGTACGCGGGCGTCGATCTGAATTTGAACGACCCAAACTTGGATGGCAAAGTTCGCTTCCAGGAGTTGGCCGACAATTTTGCGCTTGGCAGCCACCCATTGTTGGGCCCGCTGTGGATCTTCGATGCCTCAGGAAAACTGGAGGCGGGAGCCAGCATCTATGCGTCCGCGATCGGCTTCAAAGGGGAACTGAATATCGGGCCATTCACCATTTTGGATTTTGACATTCCCAGACCCGAGCCGGCTGACCCGGTCTTGGCTCATCAAGAGCCCGACGGAACACTGATCGTGCACGTGGGTCCCAACGCATCACTGCGTGCTGAAGGTGATTTGTCCGATGGCGCTGATGACATCTTGATTGCCTTCGATGAAGACACCCAACGCACCGTCGTGTCCGGGTTCGGACGCGATCAATCCTTCAGCGGAGTGACTAGCGTCTTTATCGACAGCGGTGCCGAAGACGACAACCTGGTTATCGACGCCGCGTTCCTGCTGCCGGTGACTGTCCTGGCCGGAGCCGGCAACGATACCGTCCAAGCCGGCGGCGGACCGACCACGATTCGCGGCCAGGGCGGCGACGACAACCTGATCGGTTCATCCACCGCCGACGATATCGACGGCGGCAGCGGAAACGATATGGTTGATGGTCGCGACGGCAATGATTTGATTCGCGGCGGCGCCGGCGATGACCTGCTGCGCGGCGGCGGTGGCGCTGATCGCATCTATGGCGACGGCGGCCGCGATACGCTCTCGGGTGGTCTGGAAAGCGACTTCCTGTTCGGTGGCGACGACGACGATACGCTGAGCGGAGACGAAGGCGACGACGTTTTGGTCGGCGATCGCGAAGACGGTAGTGGATTCGGCAACGATTTCCTGCAGGGCGGAACAGGTGCCGATGTGCTGCGCGGCGGCCCGCGAAATGACCAGTTGTATGGCGGGCCCGGCAGCGATCAGCTGTTTGGTGAAGCGGGTGATGATTTGTTGGTCGGCGGCAGTGCGGCGCGGAACAGTCCGCTGTTCACGAACCTGCAATCCGCACCCGACACCGAGGCACACCTGCTTGATGGCGGAACCGGCAACGACCGCATTTATGGTACCGCTGGGATCGATACGGTGATCGATCTAGCGGGTCTGAACATTGTCGACACGTATGAATCCAATGACACGATTACGTTGGGCAGCGGCGACGACCAGGTCAATTCCGGTGACGGCGAAGATACGGTCAACGTCGGCGACGGCGACAATACGGTCTTCACCGGCGCAGGCTTCGACATTGTGTTTGCCGGAATCGGCAGCGACTTGATCGATCTGCGGCCTGCCGTCATTGGCCAAGGCAACTCGTTCGGATCGGAAGTCACCGATGCCGGCGGCGACAACCGCATCTTGGGCGACAGTGGTCGTGACGTCATCATCGTGCATGGCGGCGACAACTACATCGACGCCGGTGACGGCGACAATACCGTCAACACCGCGGGCGGCAACGACACGATTCGCACCGGAACCGGAATCGATACGATCAGTGCCGGCGAAGGTAACAACGACGTCGGCAGCGGCGCCGGCGACGACAACGTAACGACCCTCTCGGGCGATGATCGCGTCCGGTTGGGTTCGGGCAACGACGTGGCCAATACCGGCGGCGGAAATGATGTCATCAGTGGCGACGCGGGCAACGATTTGATCAACGCCGGATTGGGCAACGACTTGATTCGCGGCGGCGCGGGCGATGATACGTTGATCGGCGATCGAGGCAATGACACGATCCGCGGTGACGCCGGCGACGACATCATATGGGGCGGCTTGCAGGAGTACTCGGCCGCATCGCTGCTGGCCGCGAGCGTCCATCCGTCCGGCTACAGCCTGCAGACATCGATCGTGGCTCTTGACCCGATCGTTCCTCTGATTGTCAGTGGCTTTTCCATTCCCGGCGTGTTTGATGACGGCGCCGACTTGCTGCGCGGTGGTGACGGCGACGACATCATCTTCGGCGGCGGACAGTCCGATGACATCGAAGGCGGCGGCGGCGCCAACTACATCGACGGGGGTTCCGGTGATGAGGTGATCGTCGGCGGCAGCGGACCCGACGTGATTCGCGGCGGCGGAGGGAACGACGATCTGTCCGGCGGCGGGCATCTCGACTTCCTGTTTGGCGATGAAGGTGATGACACGCTGCGCGGTGACTCGGGAACCGGTGTGGGCGATCAAACTTTCGGACAGAAACTTTTTGGCGGTCCCGGCGACGACGTGCTGTTCGCCTATGCGGCCAGTGTGGATGCAGCTGACGCGGTCGAAAAGAATCTACTGGGTGACTATCTGGATGGTGGTGACGGCGCCGATGAACTGTTCGGCAACCTGCGCCAGGAAACCCTTGACGGCGGCCGCGGCGAAGACTTGTTGGAAGGTGACTCTTTGGCGGGACCCAACTACGCCAGCAATCCGAATCCACGAACGACCGGTGGTGGCGATACGATTTTTGGTGGGCCGGGCGAAGACCTGCTGATCGGCGGCGGCGGTAACGATGCGTTGTGGGGCGGTGGTGATACCGATGTGTTGGAAGGGCACGCCGGTATCGACCTGCTGGCCGGCGGTAGCGGCATCGACTTCCTGTATTTGGATGTCGATCCAACCTATGCCTTCGGTGGCGACACACTGGACGGTCATCGTGACAATCGACCCGGTGAAGGTGTCAGCGATGACTTCGTGACCGACGTGTTGGTGATCCCGGGGACGATCCATTCCGATACGATTGAATTGGGTGCGATCGGTGACGACTTGGAAGTCAACTACAACAGCAATCTGTTGCGACAACCATGGCGGGATGCCAATGGAATCGTCACCATCGAGCAGTTTCAAATCGATGGACTCGGCGGCAACGACACGCTCGGCTTCCTGGATACGCTGGACCTGACCGAATTGGCCGAGCGCAGCCGCGATTGGGTCGGTGTGATCAACGGCGGCACGGGGCACGACACGATCCTCGGTTCCCAGGGACGCGATCGAATCAGCGGCGGACCCGGTGACGATACGCTGTATGGTTTTGGCGGTGACGATCGCTTGTGGGGCGACGAACTCGATGGCAACACAGGCGACAAAGACAGGTTGTTCGCGGGCCAGGGTAACGACGACTTGATCGGTGGCATCGGCAAAAACTTCTTGTACGCCTGGTCGTCACATCCCGGAGCCGTTGGGCCCGACTTTGGCATCTTCGTCGACCCCGTGACCGGCGTCCGCAGCGACACGGCACAACCGGGCTACGAGCGTGAAGACACGGGCCTGAACCGAATGTTGGGTCGTGACGGCGACGATCAACTGTTCGCCGGCACCGGCTTAGACTTCATGTACGGTGGCGACGGTAACAATACACTATTTGACCCCAATGGAATCGCCTTGGAGTTCGGGATCGGCGTTCCGGCCGACGAGCAATGGCTGGAATACGCGCGCAGCACCGACAAAGTTTGGTACTACGGTGGCAGCGGCAGTTCGGATGTCATCACCGTCGACTACGTCACCGAGCCGGGCGTGTTGGGAGATCACCACCTGATCACAAGGCTGACCGAGAACAACGGGTTCTTTACTTTCGATGCTCAGGTCAAGCTGGACTTTGCAGCCACCAATGCGGACGGCACTCACGTCTGGAATCCGTTGGACATCGTTCAGCGCGTCGACAGGCTCAACCAGATCGAGGACATCGGTCAACGCCGATTGTTCCAACAAGGGATTGAATTGGAAGGCAACGTGTTGCCGCCCGAAGGCGACTACTTGGCGATCATCGTTGATGCCAAGGAAGGCGACGATCAGGTCTTTGTTGGTCCAACCGTCCAACGTTCCGTTTGGGTGGCCGCCGGTGAGGGCGACGACCGGGTCGAATTCGCAAGCGGTTCGCCGCTCCTGGTTGACTTGGCTGACACCGATCCACGCAACGAAGTGTCGGGAGAGCCGGACGATTTCTCACAAGCCTTTCTGTTGGATCCGATCAGCGTCACGACCTTGTTCACCGATCTGACGCTTGACAGTCCAAGCGATGTCGATTGGTACGAGATCGACTTGAGTCAGTTCCCCGACTTGCGAATCGGTGGTCAGAACGGTGGCATCACGATCGACTCAATCTCCGTGGACGATCAAATCGAGTTACGCTTTTACGAACTCGACGGCGACTTCCTGGCTGAAATCTCGACCGCTACCCCGGCCGTCGATCATGACGTGATCGATCCGAGCAAATCGGCTCGCTGGGAAATTCCACTCAATGGATTTACATTCGACGACGACCCAAACTTCCGATACTTCATCCGTGTCAAGAGCAACGCGGCGATTCCTACTCAGTACGATTTGGGGTTGAGCTTGGGTGAAGGCAGTCCGCTGTCGCTGACAAAGCGCAACCTGGGAGTGGAAACTGATACTTTCTTGCGCCGCGATGTGATTGTCGGCGGACCCGGCGCCGATGTATTGCTGGGCGGACCAAGCGAGGACTGGGTGATCGGCGGCGCCGGCAACGACGTTTTGTCGGGTGGTCTCGACGGGACCGCCAGTGATTTGCTGATCGGCGAAGGGGGCGATGACATTCTGCAGGTCATTCCGAACTTCATCGAAAAGCCGGAAACATTGACCGACGAATTGGAAGGCGGCGATGGATTCGACCGCATCCTGTTCCTCGGCGGCGACGTTGACAAGTTCGGTCGACCGGTCAACGACCATGTCACCCTGAACTTCAATATCGAAGCGAACCGCTACGAATTGGCGGCAATGGTCTGGGACACGGCCAATCAACGATTTGCCGAAGAGGGCGGCAAGCCGATCATCCACGAAGCCTACTATCGGGCGCGCGGTGTGGAGGCGACCGTGTTTGATCTGCGCAGCGGCGATGACCAGCTGCATTTGGAAACCGGATACGAATTGGATGGTGCCCACTTCGTCACGCCGCGCACCTACGGAATCTCCGCCGGCGATCGACAGGCTGGTGGAGACGCGTTGATCTTTGAAGTCCTGGGCGGCGACGGGAACGATCGAATTTTCGGCAGCCCCTACGGTGACTTGATCCGCGCCGGCGACGGCATTGATCTGGTCCTGGGTTACGGCGGTGCCGATCAGATTTCGGGAGACCAACTGGGTGACCTGTTGATCGGTGGCGAAAACACTTCTAACGTCGACCTGTTCGACGCCTTGGAAGTCAATGGACCGATCCGCAATGATTCCATCGACGGAGCGACCTGGATCGATCTTTCGGCAGGTCCGGTTTCCGGCCTGACTCTGCACGACGGTGATGCCGGCGATTGGTATCTGGTTCCCAAACCCACCGACGGGTCGACCCTGACGGTGTCTGATTTTGGCGTTGTATTCGCCGACCCAGCGGCCAAGGCGGTCCACAAAGGGTCGCAGTACAGTGAGTCGACGGTTTCACTCTTTGCCGCCGTGCTGGACCCGACCACTGGTGATCGATACATTCCGACCGCCGGCCCTGCAGACGCGTACCTGCTGCACGTCCGTAACCCGCGTACCGATTCGATCATAGGCCAGCAAGCTCCCCGAATCGTCGAACTGGCCGAGCGCCGCGACGTCGAACTGGTGATCGAGGCCGACGGACAGGTGCAGCCGCTGGGAACTTTCAATTTCAGCGTCGGTCCGGGATCGGGTAGCGATCATGACAACAATAGCGCCACTCCCAACATCCGTCCGGTGTTCACATCCGAAGACGCTGCCGACGAACTGAATTTGCAGTTTCAAGATCATGGCGTCGACCGTTTGTTGGTCGCTGATTTCGATCCACGATTGAACCGGTTAGCGATCACGACGCGTGGACCATTGTCGATCACGATTCGTGGTGCCGCCAACACCAACATTGATGTGCTGGGATTTGCCGATGGTCAGAACAACACGTCGCTTCCCGGTCCGTTGGGAACCTACGCGATCACGCCAATGGGTATCAGCCTGCCACCGTTGCCGGGCAACACGGCGACCTTACCGGCAGAGTTGTTTTCGTATGACCTGGTCAACCCCGATCTGTTGTTCGCGGCTCCGCTGCCAACGATCGATTTGTCACAGCCCAATCCTTCGGTCGATGCGGCGCTACGGATCGAGGGGGATCGAATTCAGAACGAACAGCTTTCTGCGGCATCGCCCATCGGCGATGTCAACGGTGACGGTGCGGAAGATGTCATCCTGTGGGGCATCCATACCGCTTACGTCTTCCTGGGCGAACTGGATCCACAGCGAGATGTAACACTTGCCGGTCAAACGGCGGATTACGTGATCAACTTGGAGAGACGTTCCCCGGTCAACATCGGATTCGATGATCCGGATCAGTACTATCGTGTCATCCCGAGCGTGGTTGACATCGACGGCGACCAGCTGAACGATTTGACTTTCTACAGTGTCAGCGATAGCGGCGTCGTTCGCATCGACACGATTCTGGCTGCCGATTTGGCGAATCAAACTCGGTCCTTTGATGCCGGCGCCGCCTCGTTGGAGCTGGCCGTATTGTTGAAGGACGCCGCATCAATCGATATCGACTTCCAGTGGCTGCAATTCAACAGCGATGGCATCGCGGACTTGATGGTGATCTCCCAGCAGCCCGACCTTCATGGTCCGGGTAATCCACCCCAGATCGGGTACGGTGGTGTCATCAACGGTGCCTGGATAGAAAGCCAGATCAATGGCGGCAGCGTCCCTAATTCAGAGCAGTTCCTGGTGTTTGTCAACGCTGGGCTGGAATCGGCAACCTCGGTCGAATCGACTCTTGGTGAATCGACCTCCGGCGGAACCATCGACGACGTCCGCTTGCGCGGCGTCGCCGGTGACTTCGATGGCGACGGGCTGGACGAGATCGCACTGGCGCTACCCGACGGTTGGAACTTCAAGGCCGACCCGGTCGACTTGTCGGTCGCCCGAGTCTACGTGTTGGATACCGGTGGGCTGGCCGATACGTCGATCACATTGGGCGATGCCCAGTCGCCTGCGCAGATCCAAGCGATTGCCGAGGCGGAAGGCGGTCAATTCACGCGGCATGCGGCATTGAACTTGAGCACACCGCTGTTGGCCGCTGACTTTGATTTTGACGGAATCAGTGAATTGGTCTTGGCGCGTGAATTCGACGTGGTGGACAGTCGCAGCGACCAAGCCGTGATGATCTTTTCTGGATCGACATTGAGCGACGGTGACCTGCAGTTCGAAAAGGACGCGTTGGTCACCGCCAACAACTTGATTGACTCGGATGCCTATTCGCTGATGGGTTTGTCGATGTCGGCTGGCGACTTTGATGGCGACTGGCTGCTGGACCTGGCTGTCGGTGTCACCAGCGCGGACAGCAGCGATGGGCTGGTCACCATTTTGTACAACCCGCTCGAAGCTGATCCCGTATTCGACGTACATCCGGCCCATCAATACGGCGACCGGCGGATCGACGCTGTTCGAATCGTCGGTTCGTCGCCACAGGTTCAACTTGGTTCACTCATGCCGAGATCGAGCGACGTTAGCGGTGATCGCATTGCCGATCTGCTGATTGGTTCGGCGACCTACGATGGAACGGCCGATGGCGTGTTGGTCGATTCCGGTGCTGTGTTCGTTGTTGCCGGTGCGCGGTGCAACCTTCCACTGCCCGATGAATCCGAAGTAACGGTCCTTTCGAACGTGGGGATCCGTGGACTGGGCGAAGTATTGGACACCCGCGACGGACCGATCGAGTTCGGTGCGGGAGACAGCGGTCTGACGCTGCCCGGAAATCAGCATACTACCTGGTTCAAGTTCCGTACCATCGGCGACGGGGCATCGGGAGATCTGATCCGACTCGGACCATCGCCGGTCAACGAAAACATCGCCATTGCTGGAATTGCCGGTAGCGTCACGCCCGCCGGCGACGCGCAAAGCGGGTTGCCCATCGCACAGGTTGGCGGCAGCGAAAATCGCACCGGCGTGATCGAGTTTGATCTATCCACTTTGCTGTCGTCCTACGAAGATGCCAGCGATATCACCGGAGCCGAAATCGTGCTTCGCGGTTCAGCGTCTGCCGGCGAGGTCGAAGTGCCCACCTTCCCCGATGGGTTGACTGTGGTCGAAGCCGGCAACGGATTTCCAGAACGAGTCTTTTTTGCTGGCACCACCGACTCCACAGGCAAAGAACTGTGGGTCACCGACGGCACGCCCGGCGGTACGCGGTTGGTCTTTGACAGTGACCCGGGACCATCGGGAGGCGTGCCGAGCAACATTACAGCCGTCGGACACCGTGTCGTTTTCACGGCCCGAGTATTCGATGGCGACGCTTCCATTGAGAGCCTGTACATCTCCGATGGCGTCACCACCAAAGTGGTCGATCCACCCAACGGAAGCCAACTCTACATCGCGCAGATCGTCGAGTTTGACGGTGATCTTTACGTCGCTGCCTTTGACGAAAGCACCGCGGAAAATCAATTTTGGAAGGTGAGTGTCGCATCCGACGGATCGACTGCGATGGAACAGTTGACTTCGGTATCCGATTCCGAAGGCGACTTGTTCATCAGCAATCTGATTTCGACCGACTCAGGCGTCTTCTTCAGTCGCGATGTCAGCGCCGGCGAACAGCTTTGGTTCTCCGATGGGACCAAGCCGGGAACGGAACTCATTTCCACCTTTGCGTTTGACGCGAGAGCCTTGATCAATCCGGCGATTGCGTTCAATGGCGGACTGTTGTTTGTTGTCGATGGATCCACGGCCGGACAGCAACTTTGGTTCAGCGATGGCAGCAGTCGGGGAACCGAGCAACTTGCCGGTGTCGATCCGCTGCTGTTGACCAATGCGCACGCCATGGTCGAACTCGAATCCAAAATCTTTTTCGTTGCCAATGACAATGAACTATGGATCAGTGATGCCACACCAGGCGGCACCAAATTCGTCCGCCAGCTGTTTTCCGCGGACCCTCGTTTGACTCGAAGGGTGAAAGCCGTGGCTGTCTCGGGAACCTACGTGGCGGTGGATGTCATCGAAATTGGTCGCATCGAGATTGTTAGCGTTCTTCCAGACGGTTCCACAGCAGCCTCACATACGATTACTGGTAGTAGCGCTGCGTTCGTTTCCCAGGTCGCTGAGCTCGGCGGCTTGGCGGCCGTCAGTTACGGCATTGATCCGGGGCCATCGGCCAGCAATACGCGATATCTGGCAATGTTCGATCCATTGAGAGGTGGTCTGGAGAATTTGTTCGGAAACGATGACAACTCCGATCGTTTCGATCGCATGGTTTCTCTGGGCGATGAACTGGTGATCAGTGGTCCCCGCCTGGGCGATGTAACCCGTCGGCAAATCTGGACCAGCGACGGCACCGTTGGCGGAACTGAGCCACTGGGTGTCTCGTCATCAGCTGGCGGAAGCGCGGGCTTGAATGTGGTTGTTCGAGCGGCCAACCATGATCGTCAGGTTACTGCTGAAGATATTGAGGGTTCTGTACTGCTGACGCGCAATGTCGCTCTGGACGGAACCGATCAATTGTTTGCGATCGATCTGGCGGCAGGCGGTCTTGATACGCTCCACGAGCTCTTTGCTCTCGGCTATCGCAGCATCGCGGTGACGATCACCAGTTCTGGCGGCGAAGCACAAATCGAAACGGCTGATCCAAATCGCGGTACCGGATTGTTCGTGACCCAGCGCGGTGGGGTCACCGGTCAGTTGTTAGATCAGAATGGTGGCTTGGTTGCGGACGAGTTTTCCGCGTTGGACCTGCGCGATCTCAAGGCCGGAACTTACTACCTGCGAATCTCGCGTATCGACACGAACAACAACGAACCGATTCCGTTGTCCATCTTTGTCGACGCACCTGGCGGTGGCACCGGCCATACCCTGGCCGACAACGATACGATTCGCGGCGGCGAGGGTAATGACATTCTCGTTGGCGGACCAGGCCGCGATGCGTTGTTTGGCGACATTGGTATCGACACCTTCGTCGGCGAGCGATTCGAACCGCGCGATCGCGAGCCGCGCGAGCGGCTTCGCGACCCGAGTCTCAGTGAGTTGTTGACGTCATCGGCGGTGGAGAATCTGCAGCAAAATCCGCGAATCGTGATCGGGTCGGCCACGCCGCCGCCAGGTTCAGTCGCGATCGGCGACGCGGCGTTGGCCGCGCGGATCGCCGAGGCACTTGGTGTTCCGATCGTCGTCGGCCCAAACGGCCAAGATCAGTTCAGCAAGGAAGTGCGCCAGAGCGACCTTGGTGGTATCACTCGTCTTGACGCATCGAGTGCGGGAATCGCCAATTACAGCGGATTGCAGTACCTGGTTGGTTTGGAAACGCTGGATCTAAGCGGCAACGGCACGCTTGGGAACGATGACCTGGCGCTGATCGCACCGGCCGACAACAACGCGACTGGCATGCCGCATTTGCGTCACTTGAATCTGGACGGCAACCGGATTTTCTCCCTGGATGAACTGCAGGGACTACACGAGTTGACGGTGCTAAGCGTTGCCGACCAACAGCATGCGATACCGCTCGAGAACATTGGCGAGGTCGCCGATCTTCTACAGCTGCAGTATGCAGACGTTTCCGGAAATGGCATTACCGACCTGATGCCACTTCACGAACTGGATGGACTCCGTGTTGCCGACATCGCCGACAATCCGATTGTCTTGTTGGGACCGCTAACCGGCACGTACTTTGTCGACGACTCGCCGTTGACCGTTCAGCCAGGGGGTGAATGGATTCAGACCTCCGGCGCGGGTGGTGATTCGGTCGGTGGGACGCACCACACGCTCAGCCCGATCGCCGCGTCGGTAGGCGCGGCCGCCGCGTGGCGATTGACCAAGATTCCGGCCGGCAGCTATGAAATCTTGGCGACTTGGCATGCTGATTACACTCATTCGATCGACGCGCAGTTTGAAATCCAAGCTGCTTCGGTGACGAACAGCAATGTCAACCAGCAACAAGTTCCGAGCGGCCCGATTATCGGCGGCAAGCCGTTCCAAGCAGTTGGGACAATCACGGTCGACGACAACGCAACGATCGATGTTTTCTTGACCGCTGGTGCGGACAATGGGTTGGTGATTGCCGATGCGATCGTCGTACGACCAGCTGTTGGTACGCTATCGAATTTGCGCCGGGTTGATGCCCGGCAGACCCTGCTGGACATCGGCTCGCGTCAATTCGTTGTCGATGATTTGCGACTAGAACCACGACAGGTCGTCGTTGATTTGACTGACAATTCAAGTCCGACCTGGTCGGACGCTCCGGATGCAATTGCGATCGAATCATCAGCGGGTTTACTTGTTAGCGATCTGAATCTATTCGCCAGTGACCCCGAAGGAACGGGACTAACCTTCGCCGGATCGTCGAATCACAACAACTTGTCCGTCGTGGTCTCCGGCAGTGAGTTACGGATCAACGCTACCGGTCCGCTGACCTATCCGGTAACCGTGGTCCTGACCGCTACGGATGCTGACGGACTGAGTACTGATCATTACTTGACCGTGGCGGTTGACGCAAGCCTGGTGCAAGGCCTGGTTCGCGACTCCCGCGGGTTGCCGGTCGAAGGCGCGTTGGTCTTTAACGATGCCAACGAAGATGGAACACGGCAATCGAATGAGTCATCGGCGACGACCGGTCGCGACGGCAAGTATCAAGTCTTAATTGCTGATCGCAATCAGCGTCAAATCGCGGTGCTCGGACTTGCTAATTGGATCCTCCCAGCGCCGATTGACGCGCCGCCGACCAGCAATGTGGACGTCATTAGTGGCATCGATTTTACGATCACGCGGGCGGTGGCAATCGATTTGGTACCCAGTGCTGAGGAGGGGACGGCTTTGGTCGCGACCGCCATCGCAGCGGACAACGGCGGCAACTTCCGCTGGTCGATTACCGGTGGGCCCGTCGATTTCGTCCAGTCAAATAGTGCGTCCCAGTCGTTCACACCGTTAAACGAAGGTCAATATACGGTCTCACTGAATTACGAACTGAACGGTCAACCATACAGCGATACGCGTGTGCTGCCGATCTTGCCGGTCGCACCACGGCTGAATCCTGGTGATGACGTAATTATCGCTGAAGGGCCGCTTGGCCTGACTCGCGAAATCATCGTCGATCCCGGAGCGGATACATGGAGATTGACGATTGACTACGGTGACGGGTCTCGACCGGTCAAACTGGAGGGTATCACCGATCGCACCTTCAATTTTGATCACATCTACGCCGACGAGGGCGTCTTTACGGTTGACGTAATCGTAGAGAACGACGAAGGCAGCGACAAAAATTCATTCGACGTATTCGTCAGGAATTCGAAACCGACATTGCAGCTGGGCGTCGGCCCGAGTCCCATCCAAGGCCAACCGGTCGGTTTTGAAGTCACCGTAATCGACCCTTCGTTCCAGGCCGACAGGTTCGTTTGGCAGTACTCGATCGACTGGGGCGACGGTTCGAGCGACGATCTCGCGCCGTTACTAACCGAAATTCATCCGACGGAACATCATCAAACTGGTACTCCGACCCATGTTTTCGAGCAGGATGGTACGTACACGATCATGCTGACCGTAGTCGACGACGATGGTGAAACGCACACTCAGAAGGCGGTTGTGAACATTGGAAACGATGTACCTTCTGTCGTGCTGCAGACCCCGCCGTCGATCAACGAAGACCAGTCGTATGTCTTTGCTTTGACTGTGGCAGACGCCGATGATCAAGTCACGATCAGCTGGGATTTTGGTGATGGATCGCCGAACGTTGTCGGGTCCGAGACCAGCGTTTCGCACAGATTTGTCGATCCGGGAACCTACACCATTTCCGCGACTGTTGACGATGGCGATGGTGGTGTCACCAACGTTCAACAAGTCGTGACTGTGCTGGACGTCGCCGAATCGCCGACACTGGGTGCGATTGCCCGTCTGCGTGTGATCGAGGGTCGATCGCTGGAATACACGCCTCTCTTTAGCGATCCTGACCCGGCTGAGAAATTCTCGTTTTCACTTAGTGGTGCTCCGCAAGGCTTTGCGATCGACCCCGCGAGCGGACGATTCAGCTGGACGCCAACTACTGAGCAGGGCGCAGCGCGATACGATTTTCAAGTCCTGCTGACGGACAGTACGGGACTGTCAACCCAGACTCCGGTTTCGATTGATGTGGTTGATACAGGGTCGATCGCCGGCCAAGTCTTCCATGACATCGATATCAACGGTACCCCAAGCGGCACGGATACAGCCATCTTTGGTGCAACGGTGCAACTTGATATTGGCGATGACGGCATAATCGATCAATCGATTCAAACCGACGAAAACGGCGAGTATCGATTCGCTGCGTTGCCACTGGGGTTGTATCGAATCACGGCAACGCTGCCAACGGGCTTCCAGAGCACCACACCGACATCGCTGTTGGTCAATATGGTTACGCCGCGGGACGTTCGACTGCCCGCGGTTGGCGGCAGCGAAGACGTTGACGGTGATGGGTTGACCAACGAGCAAGAGCTGAATTCGCCGGTAGGAATCGACGGCAACGACGATGGGATCGGCGACTGGCTGCAGTCCAATGTGCTCAGTGCCGAGTCGCCCGGTGCCGGACCAATCACCTTCGTCGGTCCGGCCGGAAGCACCATTCGCGACGTTCAATTCAACGTCCCAGAGACCACACCGCCGCGCGGTGGCTCGTTCCCGTACGGCGCGATTCAGTTTGACGTCGAAGGTCTCGTCAGCGGCGCCAGGGCCAGTGTGGATCTGATATTGCACGACAACCCATCGATCTCCGTCGCCTTTACCTATCGCCAAAGCCAGCCCAATCGAATCAATGCGTTGTACCAATCGATTGGACACTCCGTCGACGGTGACCGGATAACCGTCCAACCGCACGATGGATCACAGAGCGACCTTGATGGAGCGGCCGACGGGCGAGTGACCGAAGAGTTCTTGCTCAGCGACGCGAATTTGGCCTGGCAGAATCCAGCCAACCGTTTTGACGTCAACAACAGCGGTGATGTCAAAGTCAGTGATGCACTGATCATCATTAACCGACTCGGCGAGCAAAATCCGAGGTTGCCGCAGGTCAACAACGAGCTGAATCGGTTCTACGATGTGAATGGTGACGGCCGCGCGACTGCTGTAGACGTGCTGCAGATTATCAATGAATTGGCGCGATTGCGCACAGCTTGACAATGAGCCAATGGACCGCGCAACTGCCTCCGACCGAGCGATTGCCTCGATGATGTCCGGCCAGGATGACGAGCAGGCGGATGACGACAGCTATCAGGAGGAACAGCGGCTGTTCTGACTGTCGAGAGTTGCCACTGTCGAGGCCTGTTCGCCGCAGTTCTCTGCTGCGTCGGCTTTTCTTATCGCGGAGCAGTTCGGTGAAATCATCGGCTCCGGTCTGCCGGTTCAGTTTCTGCCAGGTCTGAAAGCTCGGCCTCTGCAGCAAAGAGACGGTAACGCCTTGACGTCACAAGAGCGCGGAGTTCTAAATCGATCAATCTGCCCTCTGGGCCAACGTGGCTGCGACAATTTGCTCCTCGTTTACTATCGTAGAAGGGAACGCGGGTGGCAAATGTTCAACCACTGGCGTGGCCAAGAAACCTCTCCCCGCCTACCCGAACTTTGCCGAGCCGGGCCACTACCGCGCACGACCTGTCGCTGCGCAGGAGGGTCAAGCAACTCGTTTCAAAGCAATAATTTAAAAACGTTACGGTCTCCAAATGGGACAGGTTTCAATAATATGGATAGGCTGCCCCCTGAAGAGGCGCATCGCTATCTGCCCGTATTCGACTAACACAACCTCAACAATTTTTATCTCGATCATCGAAAATCCATTGATGCGATTTAATCTATCTCTCGCTCTCGGTTTCGTGCTAACCACATCGCTACTGGCTCAGCACCACCACGGGACAAGCGACTCGACGCTAGACCGGCCCAAGGTCTTTTTGGACAAAAGTCCACGCGTGGTCGCTTACCAGCTGAAGCGATTGGACAACCAAAGGTTGTTGATGGTCGAGCGGTCGACGGAGGACAAGAAATTCGTTCCTGTCTACTCGGCGATTCTGTCACGGGTGGGTATGTCGCCGCAGTACCGCGAACAGGCTTTGCAGGCCTTGGCCGAACTGCAGCGATCGGACCGAGTCAGCATCTTACTCGACGCGATCAGGACTTTAGATCCGCAAGATCGTGACCAACGGCGGGCGGCCGAGCAACTCGGGAAGATGCTGTTGCAGCTGCCCTCTGATGCACTCCAGGCGCATACGACTGCTATGCAGCAGGCACTTGGATCAGAGAACGAAGTCGAATCCACCGTCGCGGCGGCTGGCCTGATCGTGTCGGGGCAGAGAGATTTGGTGATCGCGAATCCGACTTTTCACAGGGCTTTCCTGTCCGCAATCGAGTTGATCCCCAGTGATACGATCCGCGCTGACCAATATGATGCGGTCGTCAGACTATGTTCGGCAAACCAGTTCGACCTGATCAAGAATGATGCGATCCGGGCGCTCGGGTTCATCGCGGACCAACAAGATCAAACCTTTGAGTTAATAGCGCCGTTGGTTGCCAATCCTGCGCTGCGAGAATCCGCGGTTGCAACACTGCTGACCGTTCCTTCGGAACGACGCTCCGCCGCTACGAGTGCAACTCTGCTGGCCCAACTGGTCGACCATGCCGAGCAAACACCCGCCGAGCAGCGAACCAGCGACTCGTTTATCGACGCCCTGCAATTGGCCGACCAGTTGATGAGCAAAGTTCCGGCGTCGCTAGCGCAGCAGTATCGATCGCGATTGGAGGCTGTGACGGTTCGCGTCGTTCGCATCAAGACGATCGCAGAGGAGATGCGCTACGACTTGCCGTACTTTGCGGTCCAAGCCGATAAAGCAGTCCAGATTGTTTTGGTCAATCAAGACATGATGCCGCACAATTTGGTGATCACGGTTCCAGGAGCACTCAAAGAGGTTGCCCAGCTGGGATTGGAAGTCGGTCCGCGCGGAGTCGATGGTGGATTGCCCTACGTGCCGAAGTCGACCAAGGTGCTGTATGCAACCGACATGGTTCAGCCGCAACAGCAGGTCCTTTTGACCTTCACAGCGCCAACGCAGCCGGGCGAATATCCTTATGTCTGTACCTTTCCACAGCACTGGTATCGAATGTACGGGGTGATGGTGGTGGTTGAGGACTTGGATCGCTGGACAAAGAATCCGTTCGAGCCGGCCAATCCAATCGGCAGCAATCGATCGTTCGTACAGGCCTGGCAAGTCGAGGACTTGAAAGACGAACTCGAAGCAGGACTCCAAGGCAGATCGCCGGAAATCGGCAAACGGCTGTTTGCCGAGGCCTCCTGTGCGGGATGCCACAAAGTCAGCGGCAAAGGCGGCGTGATCGGTCCCGAATTGACCGACGTTTTGCAGCGCTGGAGAGGAGACCGAGTCGGCGTGCTGCGGGAGATTTTGGAGCCTTCGCACAAGATCGATGCCAAGTACGCGATGCAGCGAATCTTGACCGCTGATGGACAGGTCATCAACGGCGTCTTGATCAAGGAAGACGATGACACGGTCACTTTGGCGGTCAGCCCGGATGCCCAGGAACCCACGGTGATCGCGCGAGAGGATATCGAACGGATGACGCCTGCCCCGACGTCGATGATGCCCAAAGCTCTGCTCGATCAATACACCAAGGACGAGATCTTCGAGCTACTGGCGTACTTGGAAGCCAAATAGGGCCGGTTTGCCGAGGCCGGATTCGGATTCACAGCCGGCGGGCATCGGCCCTAGGTTTTGGGATGTACGAAACTTAGATGCAGTTCGCTGTGGCGGCATTGGACCTGATCGTGCTGCCGGCGACTCATCTTTCCAAACGCCGGATGCGGCAATAGCGGATCGGTCTTTTTGTATCGGTCGACCGCTGCCTTCCAATGTTTCAATCCCGTCTCGACGTCGACTTCTTCGCTGGGCCAGAGAATCGATTGAGACTTGGCGGGCAATTTGATTCCCGGCTGGAAGGGACGTGAAATCAGCAATGGGCGGATCGCCCGTGCCGCCAATCTGAGTGGTAGCGGTACGGGCGGCGGAACGATTTCGCCGGTAAGGGTATCCATCGTTCGCGCCAGATGTTCCAAGATCTGGCCGTAGGAGTAGTGACCGGTCGTTTCGACTTCACCGGCGGCCAATTGCTCGGCATCAGCAACGGCCTGGTCGATCGAATCAAAATGGATTTTCCGTCGTTTTGGTTTCTCTGGCATCGATCAAGATTCCTGTTCGCATCGATTGGTCAGCGTTCCGATTTTCTCAATCTCGACGCTACATTGATCGCCCGGCTGTAGGAACACGGGCGGTGTTCGCGCTACGCCAACGCCCGGTGGAGTTCCGGTAAAGATGATATCGCCCGGCGACAAGGTGACAATCCGTGAGAGATGTGAAATCAAGGTTGGGATGTCGAAGATCAATTGATCGGTCGAGCTGTCTTGGACCGTCTTTCCGTTGAGAAACATTCGGATTCTTAAATTCCCCGGTCGCGGATTTCATCAGTGGTGACCAGGCAGGGACCGATTGGTGCGAAGGTGTCAAAGGTCTTGCCCAACAGCCACTGTCCGCCCGGACGCCCTTTCTGCCAATCGCGCGCTGAAACATCGTGGCCACAGGTGTACCCCAGCACATGCTGCATCGCGTTGGCCGCCTCGATGTGACGACCACCTTTGCCGAGCACGACAACCAACTCGGCCTCGAAATCGACTTGCTGCGATAGCTTGGGCAATCGAATCACGTCACCGTGACCGATGATCGCCGAGGCGAATTTGCTGAATACGACCGGTTCGCTGGGAATTGCGGCACCGGTTTCGAGCGCGTGGTCGCGATAGTTCAGGCCGATACAGATGCACTTTTGCGGCGGCGGGATCGGCGGCAATAGCATCGCCGGTGCGGCTTGCCATTGATCCTCGCGGGGCGTCGGCAACGAGGCGATCCAATTTGTTCCCCGCCGGTAAATCTCGGTGCCTTGGGGCACGTCGCTGGTCAATTCGGTCAACGGACAGACGTGACCGTTGTGATACAGCGCAAATGTAGCGTTCCCGTTGTCGTCGTTGATGCGGCAGAGTGCCATGAATCGGGTTCCTTCTGATCGTCGCTTTTCGTTCCGAGCGGGCAACGCCGAGCACGCTGTCGGCGGAGCGAAAGGCGAACTCTGCTTTTCCCAGGACTTTGGACGTTAAACGTGGACGCTTTCGCTGGTCAATTGAGCATCCACTTCGTTGCTGACGATCACGCCGTAATTGATTGCGCCCAGCCAGCCGCTCATGATGATACCGACACTGCCGGCGTGATACATGCCGCCGACTTGCTGTGGCAGTTCGCGGCTGACGGCCAGCCCTTCGAACTTGGTGCCAAAACTGGCCCCCAGTTCGTGCTGAGTGTAGTGCTGGAACGTTCGTGGCGTGGCAGCCTCGGCGCGGTCGATCTTGTCCCGTACATCAGGGATATACTTTTCCAGCGCGTCAATCGTCGTATCGACCAGATCTTGCTTGCTGGCCTGGTAGTCTTGCTGATTCAGATCAGCCCAATCCGACCAGTTCGCGTTGGTGCTACTGACAATCGCATATCGCTGTTTCGTCTTTTCAGGTCGACCATGAGGGTAATAGAAACTGAATGTGCGGCTGGTGATGTTGCGGCTAAGTAACAAGTCAGTGCGGAATTCTTTGGATGTACTGGTAAAGAATAGATCGCCCGATGATTCGTCGATCGTCTCCCCTTCCTTCATCGCCATGTAGACCTGCGTGCTGCTGTTGTTCAGCCGGACGGCCGCGGTACGATCAACGTAGTCTTTGTCCAAAACAGCGGGACCGATCATCTTCAGCACGGTGTTCCGCAGGTTTGCGTTGCTGACCACCGCGCGGCAACCGATTTTGCGGCCATGGGTTTCAACGGCTGCAACTCTACCATCACTCAAATGGATTCGATCGACACCACAATTGATGCGGATATCGACTCCATTGGATTTAAGTTCTTTTGTCATCCGCGCGATCAGGTCGTCGGTGCCGCCCTCGTAAATGAAGACTCCTTTACTCATGAAATTGCTGAATACGATCCCGTAAGTGATCGCGGGGTCCTCTAAAGTCGAACCGTTGGCGTACGTGATCGGTTCCATCAGCAAGCGAACGACATCGTCGCGACCCGGGAAAAAACGATCGAACAACTGACGCGTCGTCGTCGTCTGGTCGTCGTAAAAATTCATCCCCCTTGCGGTGTCAAAGAATTCGTTGACTGTCGAGGGTGCGATTCCAAAATCAGAGGTCAGCAGTCTGGTGAAGTCTTCACGGTTGAACGTGGTGGTCAGCGAGAATTGCGGGTTATCAAAACGAATGTTCTTTAATTGAACAATGCGATCGGCGATGTCGCGATTCCAGTAGCGGCGACACGATTTGATCATGCCGTGAGGAAAACCGTGCAGCGAGACATCAAAAATGTGCCCGCCGGGACGCAAAAACCAGGTTGCCAATCCACCGAGCTTGTAGTGCTGTTCGAGCAACAGGACGCGATGTCCGGCGCGGCCGAGAATGTTGGCCGAAGTCATACCGGCCAATCCACTGCCGATCACGACCACGTCATAATGGTCGGCGGCACCTTTCAAAAAATCGCGAGGCATCAGAAACGCTAACAGGAGGCAGTAATCAGTTGACAGTCAGGCTGAGACTTAAAGCGGACCAATGTCGGGCTGTAGCTCGGCATAGATTCCGATTTGGTCCCGCTCGGGAGCCCTATCACCGTACAATAGTAGGCTCCCTTCGCCGACCAGCCATCTTTCGTCCAGCAGTCGAATCGTCTCGTGGGTCGCCGCAACCAAGGTTTCTCGACCGATTCCGGTGGCCACCACATCGTGCGAGCCGCGAAACACCCGCGTTTGGTCGTCCGGCAGGACCGTTGCCATCCGCCGGGTGCCGGCCGCTGATGCAATCGCCGCCAGAATCTTCCAGCGCCCGTCGCGGGGATCTTCTCGAATTTGCACCGTCAACGTCGATTCGCCCTCCGGCACCGGAACAGCGCCATACCAATTGGGAGACGTGGAGTCTTTGGGCAACATCGAGCTGTAGGTCACTCGGTACTTGGCAGCGGAGGGAACGCGAAGCCGGACTTTATAGGTCAACGGCTGATCGCTCGGGGCGCGAGCTGCGGCGATTTGTCCCGGTTCGGTTTCTGACAGATAGCCAAGCTGGGCGCGGAGCCGCGACAATTCAGCCTCCGAGTGGCGCAACCGTAGCGAGGTCAAGATCAGACCGATCACCAGCATCGCAATGGTAACGGCACCGATGTATTCCCGCAGAGAGTATCGCCGCTTGCTTGGTGGGTCACAGTTAGACATCGTTGGGCAAAACCAAGTGGCCGAATGAAGGTGAGAGAGATTTTAGAGAACGTGGACATTCTGTGGGACGGCGAGATTGCGGTTGTGGTCAACAAGCCGGTGGGATTGGCGACTCAGGCCGCTCCAGGAGTGCAATCGCTAGAAAGCTTGCTGCATGGGCAACTCGGCCCGCGTGGAGACTATCTGGCCTTTCCGCATCGTTTGGATCGGCCTGTGGGGGGGCTGATTCTGGTGGCACTGAGAAAAAAGGCCGCGCGGCTGTTGAGCGAGCAGTTTGTGGCTCGGAAGATTGTCAAAGAGTACCACGCCATCGTCTCGGGCCGGGTCGCACCTTGCGAGCAGCGCTGGAGCGACTATTTGACAAAAATTCCTGATCTGGCCCAAGCCGAGATCGCCGATGCTGCCAGTGTTGGTGCCAAACTGGCGGAAACACGCATCGCAGTGGTCAAGTACGATGCCGAGCAAGACCAAACCCAACTGCGAATGTTTCCACTAACCGGACGGATGCACCAATTGCGGGTCCAGGCCGCTCGGCGAGGCCACCCGATTGTGGGAGACACAAGGTACGGCGGAGAAGGGATTTCCGGTGCCGGAATCATGCTCAGGGCGCATTCGTTGACATTTTTCGATCCGCGAAACGGAGCCCGCGTCACGGTCACCGGTTCCGACGAATTGGATTAGCGTGTGTAATCAAAGCCGGTAGTTACTTGTGATCCCGTTTTACGGTTAAGGGCGCAAACTAGACTTGCTGCAAATCGTCCCATGTTAAGAATCGGTGCCGTCTCGTATCTGAATACCAAACCGTTGATTCACTCGCTCGCTGAGCGGTTGGACGGACGCGGGATGCTGTCGCTTGACCTACCCAGCCGGCTGGCGACCGACTTGCAAGCGGGCAGGCTGGATGTTGCCCTGATCCCATCGGTCGAGTTCTTTCGCAATCCCGGCTATCGAATCATTTCCGATGCGGCGATCGCCTGCCGCGGACCGGTTTGGAGCGTTCGCCTGCTTAGCCGTCTGCCGGTCCCACAGATCAAGCGATTGGCACTGGATGAGGGAAGTCGGACCAGTGCGGCGATGCTTCGCACGTTGCTGTGGGAGATGCATTCGCTGAAACCGGAGACCGTGCCGCTGGCGATCGATCAATCACCCGAACAAGTTGATGCTGACGCCGTGCTGTTGATTGGCGACCGCGCGATGCACCCGGCGCAGGGCACCTATCAGGAAATCTGGGATCTAGGTGACCGTTGGTGTCGCTGGACCGAACTACCGTTCGTCTTTGCAATGTGGGTTGCCCGCCAGGGATTGGATGTTGACTACGATCAACTCGCCGGGCTCCTACAGGCCAGTCGCAACGATGGGTTGGCGAATCTGGAGCAGATCGCTGCCGACCGGGCGGCCGGCCATGGTTTGACCAAAGAGGACTTGCATCGCTATTTTGCAGAGAATTTGCATTTTCGACTCGGCCGCGGCGAACGTTTGGGGTTAGAGTCGTTTCGCGAGCGGGCTGCTAAACTTGGGCTCGTTCCCAGCCATGAACCTATCAACGCAAACAAAACTTCGATGATTGCCAGCGTAAAAAACTCGGACTCTGACGATTCGATCCGCCCTATTCTGGACCGCGCGATCGCCGGTGGTCGTCTGAGTCGCGAGGACGGACTTCGCTTGCTGAAGAGCCATGATTTGGCAGCGATCGGGTCAGCGGCGGACCAGGTCTGCGCGACGAATGCATCCCGAGCCGTACCGGACTTATAACGTCGATCGAAACATCAACTATACGAATATCTGCACGGCGGTTTGTCATTTTTGTGCGTTCTATCGGGGTCCCAAGAGTGACGAAGGCTATGTGCTGCCGCGCGGCGAGTTGTTAAAGAAGATCGAAGAAACCGTAGCGCTCGGCGGCAATCAGATCCTGATGCAGGGTGGACTTCATCCAAAGTACAAGCTGGATTGGTACGAAGAATTGTTGACCGACATCAAAACCGCTTTTCCGGAAGTTAACATTCATGGATTCAGCCCACCGGAACTCCATCATTTCACCAAAGTTAACAATCTGTCGATTCGCGAAGTATTGGAAAGGTTAAAGGCAGCCGGTTTGGGAAGCATCCCGGGAGGGGCGCTGAGATTTTGGTCGATCGAGTTCGCAGCGAAATCACGCGCGGCAAAGTGATGACCGACGATTGGCTCAACGTAATGCGAACCTGGCACAAGATGGGGGGGATCAGTACCGCCACAATGATGTTTGGTCATGTCGAGACCCTGGCCGAACGCATCGAACATCTCGATCGATTGCGCAGTCCAAGACGAAACTGGCGGATTCACCGCCTACATTTGTTGGACTTTTCAGCCTGACAACACCGACATGTCCCACGTCCCTGCGGCGGGATCGTTCGAATACTTGAAAACCCAAGCCGTTTCGAGACTCTATCTGGACAATTTCCCCAACATTCAAAGCAGTTGGGTCACGCAGGGTTTGAAGATCGGTCAACTGGCGATGTTATTTGGCGCCAATGACATGGGCAGCTTGATGATCGAGGAAAACGTGGTCGCCGAAGCTGGCACGGTCCACTATTTGTCGCTCAGCCAGATTCGCGAAGCGATCCAAGAACTTGGATTTGAGCCCCGGCAGCGAGACGTTTTCTACAACCTGGTCTCGCCGGATTTGGAACAGAAGGCGATTGAGGCTGATCAGAATCGAGCACCGAAACAGCTGGTCCAACTCGGCTGATCAGTCGATAGAAATCATGAAGCCAAGCTTGGATACGATTGTGGTGGGTGCCGGCTATGCAGGACTGACTGCCGCCGCAGTGCTGCATCGCGCTGGACAACATGTCAAGCTTCTCGAAGCCCGCGATCGAGTCGGCGGTCGCGTTCACACGCATTCACTGGACCAGAAAACCTATGTAGATCTGGGTGCTCAATGGATTGGGCCCACGCAAGACAAGATTTACGAATTGGCAAAGACTTACAACGTCGAAACCTTTCCGACCTACAACCAGGGCAAGAAGTTCCTGCTGCTCAACGACAACCTGCGAACCTACAGCGGCTTGATCCCCAAGATTGATTTTTTGTCGCTGCTGAATCTCGATCGTGTCATGAAGCGGCTTGACAAGCTGGCCAGTACGATCGATCTGGATCAGCTCGAAAACACGCCGCATGCCGAGAAACTCGATGCTCAGTCCCTGGGATCGTTTTTCGATTCTTGTGTTCGATTTCGCAGCGCCCGAAAAGTTCTTGATGCGGCGATGGAAACCGTTCTGGCTGTGAATGCCTGCGAGGTCTCGCTGTTGTTCGCTTTGTTTTACATCAAATCGGGAACCAGCCTGACTTCGTTATTCGAAATTGAAAATGGGGCGCAGCAAGAGCGATTTGTCGGCGGCGCCCAGTTGATTCCGGATCGGATGGCGGCCGAGCTGGGAGAAATTGTGCAGCTCAATGCGGCGGTTGAGTCAATCACTCAAGCAGACGGAATCGTTACCGTTACCGGCCCCGACTTTACCTACTCAGCCAACAAGGTGATCATTGCCATCCCGCCGACCCTGGCCGGTCGCATTCGATACTCGCCTCCCCTGCCTCCGCTGCGTGATCAGCTGACCCAACGGATGCCGATGGGCACCGTGATCAAGTGCTACGCGATTTACGACAGGCCGTTTTGGCGGGACCAGGGACTCAGCGGACAAGCAGTGACCGATGAAAGTTCCGTGCTGCAGACGGTATTTGATAACTCTCCGCTGGATGGCAGCACCGGGATGTTGATGGGATTTTCGCTTGCCAATCGCGCTCGACGGCTATTGCGGCTGTCGGAAGCGGAACGCCAGAAGATTGTGATCAACGAATTTGTGCGACTGTTTGGCCAGGCCGCGGCGCAGCCAATCCACTATATCGATCGCAGTTGGGCGGATGAGCCTTGGAGTCGCGGTTGCTATGCCGCCGTGATGCCGCCGGGCGGTATGGTCGGGTACACCAATGCGCTTCGACAACCTTGCGGCGACATTCATTGGGCGGGCACGGAGACGGCTACCGTTTGGAACGGCTACATGGAGGGCGCGATTCGCTCTGGTGAGCGAGCGGCCGCCGAGATCATCGAAGCCTAACTGCCATGTGTGATACCTTTGTTGCTCTGCCCGATCACAACGCTTCCGGCAATTTGATTTTCGGTAAGAATTCCGACCGCGAGCCCAACGAAGCGCAAAGCATCGTTCGTTTGCCTGGGCGAGATACCGACGAATCGCTCGTTCGTTGCACCTTCATCGAGATTCCGCAGGTCGCACGCACGCTGGAAGTGATTCTGTCGAAACCATTTCAGATGTGGGGCGCGGAAATGGGCGTTAATGAACATGGCGTGGTGATCGGAAACGAAGCGGTATTCACAAAGATCAAGTTCGAGAAATCCAACCTCGGACTAACGGGCATGGACCTGGTGCGGTTGGCACTCGAGCGCTGCAGTACGGCGAAACAGGCATTACGAACCATCACCGAGTTGCTGAAAACGTACGGCCAAGATGCTTGCGGTGGACATCACAATGAAAATTTTTTCTATCACAACAGTTTTCTGATCGCGGACACACGATCGGCTTGGGTGTTGGAGACGGCGGGTCGGCACTGGGTAGCAGAAAGAGTCGAAGGTTTTCGGTCGATATCAAACGGTCTGACCATCGAATCCAATTACGACATGATCAGTGAAGATGCAATTGATTTCGCGATCCAAGCAGGCTGGGCCAAGTCACGCGAAACGTTTAGCTTTCGCCGTGCCTACTCCGATTGGTTGTATACCAAGGCGAGCAAATGTCGACGACGTCAGCGACGCAGCACAAAGCTAGGTCAGTCGAAGGCCCAGCTTTTCGACGTGCCGGAAGCGATCGAAATTCTCAGTTCGCACGATTGCGATGACGAACATTTTGATCCCTGCAAGTCCAGTAGCGCGTCGATCTGTATGCACGCTACCGGCACGACGAATCCCAGTCAAACCAATGGATCAATGATCGCCGAAATTCGTCAGGACGCGCCGTCAACGGTTTGGCTAACCGGCACGTCGATGCCGTGTCTCTCCGTTTATATGCCGTTTTTTTTCGCTGATAGCGATACGCACGAGCATCCGCTTTCGGCATCACAGTGGAATAGTCCGAGCGGTAAAGTGGATGGCAGTTTTTGGTGGCAAGCCGAACGATTGCATCGGCATGTCTGCCGCGACTATCGCAATCGCGCGCACGCCTGTAAAGAGTTTCGGCATCAAACGCAGCAACAATTCCTGCAGGACGAGCAGCGGTTGAGTCAAACCCGTGCCGACCTTGCAGCGCGGCGTACGTTGTCGCACAGCGCGGTTGGACAGATCAGCGACTTTATCGAGTCAGCGGAATCGAAAACGTACGCGGCCGCGAAAACCCGCGGTGGATTTCTGTACCGGCATCATTGGCGGCGAATCAACCGCCGGGTCGGTTTAAGTTGAAACGATATGGCGTGATCCGGCGATCGATGCGCCGAGATTCTTCCTCTCCAACAAATGCGGACCGTTCCGCTTGCGCTGATGGCGGGCGTCGTGGCGTGGTGAGGCGAGGATCAGGGTTGACCGTCATCGAGCCAGCGACGCAAGAGTCCATCATAGGCGTCGATGCGGCGATCCCTAAAGAACGGCCAGTGCGTGCGGACGATATCGATTTCGTCCAGCGCGCAATCGGCGGTCACCAAACCGCCGCTTTCGTGGTCGGCTTGGGCAACCAATTCGCCGCGCGGAGAGATAATCAAGGAGCCGCCCCAAAATTCCAGTCGCTGCTCGATACCGACTCGGTTGGGAGCACCCAACCAGAGCCCATTGGCGATTGCATGGGACCGCATCATGGTTTGCCAGGCCTCGAGCTGGCCCTGCCCAAATTCGGCTTTCTCCTCGTCAATCCAGCCAATCGCCGTTGGGTACAGCAGAATTTCAGCACCGGCGAGCGCAAACAATCGGGCCGCTTCGGGAAACCACTGGTCCCAACAAATCCCGACCCCTAATTTGGCGTACCGTGTTTGGATCGGCGTGAAGCCCAGATCGCCGGGCGCAAAATAAAATTTTTCATAGAACAGCGGGTCGTCAGGAATATGCATTTTGCGATACACGCCGGCTAGCCTTCCGTCGGCGTCGATCACAGCCGCCGAATTGTGATAGACACCGGGTGCGCGACGCTCGAACAGCGGCGCCACGATCACAACCTGACGCTTGGTCGCGATCGCCGAAAGTTGTTCAACCGTTGGTCCAGGAATTGACTCGGCATGATCAAAGTTGCGGTGATCTTCGCTCTGGCAGGGATACTCACTGGTGAACAATTCCTGCAGACAGACGATCTGGGCGTGATCGTCGGCCGCTTGCTCGATCCAGCCAATCGCGGCGTCGAGGCGTGCGTCCCGCGAACCTGCGTCTGGCATTTGTACCAGGGATAAGCGAACATTGCGTGTCACGAATCTTGTTCCATTTGAAAAATTCCACGGTCAAAAGCCGTTCTGAGGGAGCCGAACTGTGTCCCATGTTACGCCAAAGACGCTGTTTTTTGCAGGTACCGATACTGATGTTGGCAAGACCTACGTCGCCTCATTGGTCGCCCAAGGACTTTATGAATCGGGTCGACGTGTGGGCGTTTACAAGCCAGTGGCCAGCGGTTGCGAATCGATTGACGGCAAATTGGTTGCCGGTGACGCGGTCGAACTGTGGCAGGCGGCCGGTTGTCCAAGATCTTTAGCCGATGTCTGCCCGCAGCGTTTTCTTGCGCCGCTGGCGCCGACTCAGGCGGCGGCAGCCGAGGGCAAGCAAGTCGATCCGCATTTGCTGCGCGGCGGCGCCGATGTTTGGAAGGACGGCTTTGATGTGCGGATCGTTGAAGGTGCGGGAGGGCTATTTAGCCCATTGGCCGAAGGGGTCTTGAACATCGATTTGTTGAAACAATTTGATCAGGCCAAGCTGATCGTCGTCGCGGCCAATCGGCTGGGGGTGATCCATCAAGTGCTGGCAACCTGCGAAGCGGCTCGTTTTCGAGCAATCGCACCGCAGGCCATCATTCTGTGTCAGACAACCCGAGAGGCGGACGATTCGGTCGCGAATAACCAAACAGAAATTCAGCGCTACAGCGATGTGCCGGTGATCGGTAACGTCGGTTTCGGCGAGAAAACATGGGGTCAATGGTCCCAACTCGCCACACTGCTTTTGGAGGTATAGTAGCTCGCTGGGAATTAGACCTGGGACGCTTGGCAAGCCGACGGTCGGAGGCTCAGTCACGGGAAGACCGTCTACGCTTGAGTCACCGAGCCCGTTTCCCCTTCACCTCGGCTGGGTCGGTAACGCTTCATATGCATTCTCAGATTCAAAAATTCCACTCCCAACGAAAATGCCATCGCGAAGTAAACATAGCCCTTGCTGATGGGTCTTCCCACCGAGTCGCTGACCAACACGATTCCGATCAAAATCAGGAATGACAACGCCAGCATCTTGATCGTTGGATGGTCTTGGACAAAGTTGCTGATCTGATCGGCGAACGCGATCATCACTCCAACTGATATCACAACGGCCGCAATCATGATCTCGATATGATTCGACATGCCGACAGCGGTGATCACCGAATCGAGCGAAAAGATCACGTCCATGAAGGCGATGCGAAATAAGACACCGCCGACGGTGATTTGCTGTCTGGCCTGTGCAACCGGAGTGATGCCGTTGCGGGCACCGTCGGAATCGCCCGGCAGATTCCCAATTTCGGCTTCTTGCTCGCCGCCTTCGATTTTGTGATGAATTTCGCGGACCGCCGTGTACAGCAGGAACAAGCCGCCAAACAGTAGAATCAAGTCGCGGCCGGAGACTTCGTTGACCTCCGCGTCTGCCGCCAATTGTTCCGCGATCGCCTCAGTCGGCGCAAACCGGGACAACTCGAACAAGGGCGCTTCGAGTCCCATCAACCAACCGATCATCATTAGCAGCACGATTCGCATCAGCATCGCCAATGCCAATCCGAAGCGGCGGGCCGACGATCGTTTTTGCGGTGGCAATCGACCCGTGATGATGGCGATGAAGACGATGTTGTCGATGCCCAATACGATCTCCATCGCAGTCAGGGCGAGGAGCGCCAGGAGGGCCTCGGTGGACCAAATCGAGGCCTCGGATGCGAGTTGAACTCCGGCAGCAAGCATGGCGTTTCCGCAAGTTTGGGGGTCGGGCTATGGACGGTCACCGCTGCCGCGTCCGAGTTGCACCACCGCGCAGGAGAGCCAACAAGTTTTCCCAACGAAGCAAAGTCAAATCGAACGTGAACAGGATTGTTGCGATCGCATTGCGTCAATCCTGATCGGCCTCAATTGGTGGTTCGATCTGCGTGACCAGCGACCAAATGTACAACAGGATCGCGGAAGCAAAATACCCGGCAGCGAATTCCAAAACGTATCTTCGATTCTCGGCATCCAGCACCAATTCGCCCCAGCTTGCGGGGCCATAGGGAACGAACAGTTGATTGCCTGGTAACGGCGAGTGAATCACACCGAACAAAGTCAACAGCCCGGCCAGCGACAACACCTGGGCGGCCAACACGAGCCGACGATCAATGACCGCCGCCAAGGCCCAGGCCCACAGTAGGCTAGTGATGATGAAACTGCTGCTGAGCATGCCGAGCGTCTTCAAATCGTGCGACAAGCCGGCGCCCAAGTCAGTTGGATTCCAGGCCGATTCCAGCACCGACGGATCGCCGAAAATTCGTCCCGGCAGACTCATTGCCAGGAATGCCAAAGCCGGCAGACAGGCCAACGCGACGGCCGCGTAGTGACGACGGGGTGTCGCATGAAAACTTTGCGCCGTGATCTCCAGTCCAATGAACACCAAAATCGGATAGACAGCCGGTGCCGGTATCAACGCATGCAGCAAACCGAAATAGCCAACCAAACCGGCCGATCCGACCAATAGCGCTGTGCCCAAGCTATAGGCGGCTCGCCCGCCCATCGCTTTGTATGCGGGATGCCCGATGTATGGCGTGGTTTGAATCACGCCACCGGAAAAACCTGCGATTAAGGTGGCGATGCCTTCCACAGCAATCACGGTTCGAGTGTCGTAGTTGTCTCCCGCAGCGGCAGCGCTTTCGGTACAGTCGATCCCGCCGACGACGGTTGCAATGGCGAACGGGAATGCGATTGGTAAATAAGAGAGCGCGTCATCGAAAGAATCGAGCCAGCCGAATTGCCAGGCTTCGAGCCATTGCATCGGAAACCACTCGATACTGGGAATTATCGGAAAGGAATAATTCGATCCGTCGACCAGGCACAATCCGTAATAAGCCAGCCCGGCAACGATCAACGCTCCCAGCGTACCCGGGGTTCGGCCAGGCAGCGGGATATTGGCGACCAGCGAGGTCAGCACGATGATTAGCGCCAACATACCGGGCAAAGGATGGCCCAGGATTTCCGTGAGTGGAAAAAAACTGATCAGCACCAACGCGATCGCCGCTAGGGAACCCAGCAGTCCGGCCCGCGGCACGACGCGCCGGACCCACTGCGTAAAGGGTGACAAGCAGAGCTTCAAAATTCCGCTCATCACGATGCACCAAATACCGATGTGCCAAGTTCGATAGGCAGCTTGCTCGGGCGTCAGCCCCAGTTGCTGGGTGCCTTGCACGAAGGAAGGGCCAAGAATGAACAACACGATGCCGAAGGTCGACGGCGTGTCGAGTCCCAACGGCATTGCCGTTACATCACTGCGGCCGGTCTGCCCGGCCAATCGAAAGGCCAGAAAAAAGAAAGCCAGGTCTCCGACCAAAACGCCGATCGCCGTTCCCGGAACCATCGCCGAAACTGCAAAATCGGCGGGGAATCCAAAACCGGTCAACAGCGTGACCATCAGGATCAGCCCGGCAAGGTTGTCCAGCATCAAACCGAAGAAGGCGTTGATGTCGCCGGGCTGCGCCCACTGGTACGGTTGCTTTGAATCGTTCAAGGCACGTGTCCTTAAAGGCGGTACGACCTGCAAGAGGAATGGCGATCATGATTGAGTTGCCTGGCCAACGAAAAACTGCACCTACACGCGCAGCGGTGACGACAGGCCCTACTTGGACAGATTTCTTAGCACGGTCGGCAGGATGCCACCGTTACGGTAGTACTGCATTTCAACCGGCGTGTCGATTCGCACGGTGCAAGAGAAACTGTTTGTCTTTCCACTGGCATCCGTCGCGTTGACCGTAATTTTCGATCGGGGTTGCAGGTCGTTTGATAACTCCGGGATGTCGATCGTTTCTTCTCCGGTCAAACCGAGTGATTGCCAAGTCTGACCAGCGGCGAACTCCAACGGCAACACCCCCATGCCGACCAGATTGCTGCGATGAATCCGTTCATAGCTGGACGCGATCACGGACTTGACGCCCAACAGCATCGTTCCCTTGGCCGCCCAGTCGCGACTACTGCCCGTTCCATATTCGTTGCCCGCTAGCACCACCAGCGGTACTCCCTCACTCTGGTACTTCATCGCCGCATCATAAATACTGATCACCTCGCCGCTGGGAAGATGCCGCGTCACGCCACCTTCGGTCCCCTTGGCCAGTTGATTGCGAATGCGAATGTTGGCGAACGTGCCGCGAACCATCACGCGATCGTTACCGCGCCGTGAACCGAAACTGTTGAAGTCGCGAATCGCGACGCCATGTTCCTGCAAATACCGTCCGGCCGGTCCATCGCTGGCGATCGCGCCGGCCGGCGAGATATGGTCGGTTGTCACCGAATCACCCAACAACGCCAGCACGCGAGCACCCAATATCGGCTGGATGTCGGGAATCGCCTGGCCGGTAACGCTTTCCAGGAAGGGTGGATGTTGGATGTACGTGCTCGAATCGCTCCACGGATAGATCGCACCGCCGGCGACCTCGATCGCGTTCCACAGTTGATTACCGGAGACGGCCGCCTGATACTGCCGGGTAAACATCTCGGGCTGAATTGATGAAGCGATCGTGTCGCGAATTTCTTCGCCGCTTGGCCAGATCTCCTTCAAGTAAACATCTTGACCTTGATCGTCTTTGCCGATCGGCTCGGTGGCCAGGTCGATATCGGTCGTGCCTGCCAACGCGTAGGCGACGACCAGCGGTGGGCTGGCCAAGTAGTTGGCTTTGGTCAGCGGATTGACGCGGCCCTCGAAGTTGCGGTTTCCGCTCAGCACGGCCGAAGCGACCAAATCGCCAGACTTGATCGCAGCAGCGACCGGTTCGGGCAGCGGCCCGCTGTTGCCGATGCAAGTGGTGCAGCCATAGCCGACGGTGTGGAAGCCAAGTTTCTGTAGACTTTCGGTCAGCCCTGCTTTGTCCAAATAATCGGTAACCACACGCGAGCCTGGGGCGAGACTGGTTTTGACGTGTGGCGGGACCTTCAAGCCTCGCTCGGCCGCTTTCTTGGCCAATAATCCAGCACCGATCATCACCGAAGGATTGCTGGTGTTGGTGCAGGAGGTGATCGCCGCGATTACCACCGCACCGTGCGTGATCTCGCTGCTGTGACCGTTGTTTTTGATCGTGGCGACACGGTCCAGCGCACTGCTTTCTAAACCGAACCCGCTCTTACCGATCGGTGCTGTCAGGCATTCATGAAAGGCTTGCTTCATGCGGGCCAATGGAATGCGATCTTGCGGTCGTTTGGGGCCGGCTAAACTTGGTTCGACGGTGCCCAGGTCAAGTGAAAGCGTTTTGGTATAGGTCAACTTGGGGCCATCATCGGTGCGGAACAGACCTTGCTCCTTGCTGTAGCGTTCGACCAAATCAATTTGTGACTTCGAGCGTCCGGTCTGCCGCAGGTAGTCCAGGGTGACGCTGTCCACTGGAAAGAAACCCATCGTGGCACCGTACTCCGGAGCCATGTTGGCGATCGTTGCGCGGTCGGCCACGCTCATGCGGTTCATGCCCGTTCCGAAAAACTCGACAAATTTTCCGACCACACCTTCCTGGCGCAGGATCTCGACCACTCGCAGCACCATGTCCGTGGCGGTGGTTCCGGCGGGCAGCTCTCCGGTCAATTCAAAACCGACCACTTCAGGCATCAACATGTACAGCGGCTGGCCTAGCATGTTGGCCTCGGCTTCGATGCCGCCGACACCCCAGCCCAGCACACCCAGTCCGTTGATCATCGTTGTGTGACTGTCGGTTCCGACCAACGTATCGGGCAACGCGACCGGGCCGTCGTCGCTATCGATGATCGCCACGACGCGGGCCAAGTATTCCAAATTGACTTGGTGCACGATGCCCACATTTGGCGGAACGACGCTAAAGTTGTCCAAGGCCTGCTGTCCCCAACGCAGGAACTCGTACCGTTCGCGGTTGCGCTGGAATTCAATTTCAACGTTTTTCGCTAGCGCACTGTCGCTGCCAAAAAAATCGACTTGGACGCTGTGGTCGATCACCAGGTCGACCGGAATCAGCGGATTGATTTTTTCCGGATCGCCACCAATTCGTTGCATGGCCGAACGCATAGCGGCCAAATCGACGACCGCCGGAACGCCGGTGAAGTCTTGCAGGACGACGCGATAGGGTTTGAACGGGACTTCCTGTTTGGCCGGAGAGGCGGCGTTCCAGGCGGCCAGATTTTTGACATCCTCTGCGGTGACGGAGAACCCATCACAGTTGCGCAGGACGGCTTCCAGCAGCACTCGAATCGAAAAGGGCAGCTTGCTGATCTGCCCCAAACCGGCCTCTTCCAGTTTGCTGATTCGGTACAGGGTGGCGGTTCCTTGCCCAGTTTCGAACTTATCACGAGCGCCAAAGGGATCGATACTCACAACGGTTGTCTCAATAGATAGATGCGTAAAATACGGCGAAAATCACCGCTGACAATTTAGCGTTCGGCCACCAAGTTGTCTGCCATGCGACGAAAACGGCGACAATTCGCCGCTGGCAATTTGGGCCGACTTTGACGGAGCTGCCGATTCCACTGGTCATTCCGAAAATCCGGGTCGATACGACAGAAACACAAACGCCTAGACACTGGGCCGTCTGAACCTGCAGTATGAGTCATTCCCGATGCGGACACAAAGAACCAATCTGTTTTCTCTCCTGGCGCTGGTCGCAGCTTGTAGCCTGGGCCTCTGCTCTGACAACCTTGCCGCGGGCGGCCAATGCGGATGCGAGGCAGTTTGCCTGGACTGTCCGCCCAACCAATGCGACTGTGCCTGCGAGTGCGCTGGTCGCAAGGTCCATAATCCTGTTTATAAAGTGTTGGATTCGGTCGCCGGCGGAATCGAAAAATTGCTTTGCATTGATAAACTGAATTGCTGTTCAGCAAATTGCTGCTCAGGTGGCCGGACTGGCGCTTGCGACGATCTGAGTTGTGACGATGGCTGCGACGGGGCAACGTTGGAAGCCTTTTCGCTTTCCGAATCGGACGTGCACTTCCACCAAAGTCAGCCTCCGGGGGTGATGCCCGCACCGGGATACGATTCGCATGTCAGCCCGGCGACTCCTGATCAATGGCAAGGCGATCAAATGCAGAATGAACAGTGGCAAGCTGAGCCGCAATCGCCGAAAATGGAAATGCGAATGGGCGAGCCGCAAGTGATTGAGCCTGAACTTGAATTCCAACAAACACTTCCCAATCCTTTCGAAGATGACGCCCGCGTCAATCACAAGCGACGAGTCCGCGCGGCCGCCCATGAACAAATGGAGCATCGAGTCGACCCCAGGCGGCCCGGAACGCAACATCCGAAACGAAAACACTCGCGCGGCTACAACCCGTGGCAACTGTTGCTCAGAACCGTTCGGTAAAGTCCTCGGTAGGCATCGATCATCGCGTCCAGCGAGAAATGGCTCCGTACATGGGCTTGATTGTCTCGCCCGATTTTTTCGCTGAGAACCTCGTCAGACAGGAACTGCTGAACGAGGTTATTCATGGCCCGGCTATCTCCGGACGGAAAAACCTGGAGCGGGCGCGAGTGACAAAACAACTCCTCGCTGCCTTCGATATCGCTGCAAACCACTGGCCGCCCCGCGGCCATCGCTTCCAGCACCACGTTTGGCATCCCTTCATACCGGCTCGGCAGGACCAACAGATGGCAGGCCCGCATCAGCGGCGCGATCTCGATTTGCCACGGCAAGACTCGGACACGGTCGTTGCCCACTTGTCCCGCCCAGGACTCCAATCGCTCGCTCAGCGGGCCCTCGCCGACCAGTAACAATCTGCGGTTCGACTTTGCCGGCGCAATCGAGTCGATTTGTTGTTGCAACAGGTCAATCCCTTTTTGGGGGTGAAGTCGCCCTACAAATAAAACGACCTGCGAGTCTTCCGGCCAACCGATTGCGGACCACCCGATCGGCGCCGCGCTGCTGAAGCGAATCACGTCGACACCGTTGGGGATCACGACGGTTTGATCCCTGCGGCAACCAAGTCTTTGCTGGGCAAATTGTTCCACCGCGCCGCTGACGCATACGACACGCTGCATCCGGAGCGCCGACCGACGCTCGATCCAACACCGGACCGGGCGCTCCTCCGCCACACGAATGCCGCCAATGCGGGCGGCGACTCCGGCTGATCTCGCAGCCATCGTTCCCAACACATTGGCGTGAAACAGGAAAGTTTGACAAATTTCCGGAGGGGACTGACGGAACCAATTGCCCAACTGTCGGTAGGCCCCAGCAAACTGATACTGAGAATCCGCATTGCAGGAACGGACGTCAATTCCAGCCTCCTGCAAACGGTCCACTAGCGCCCGTTGCTGTCCGGTCGGCAGAGCGCCGATCGAGAAGACTCGCAGTTGATCACCGCTGGCCGCAAGTGCGGTTACCAACTCGGTCAGGCAGCGTTCAGCGCCGCCAACAAACAGCTCGGTAATGACAAAATCGATTCGCATGGTCTAAACACATTAGTTTTGCTGATCGGACAAGTCGAGTCGGATAAGGGATCGGGGGCACCCCTGCGGGCCAATACCGGAGCCTTGGTCACCGTTGCGGGCAGGCGAAACCCGTTGATCGCAATTTGCATGACCGACAAATCCGATCGAACAGGAATCGCCCCGGCGTTGTTCCGCAGTCTGCCGACGGAATCGGATCGCCAAAGAATTGTTCTTGGCCGATGCTTCCCCTATGTGGTATCTCACCCGGTTGTCGAAACCAGACTTTGTCGAAACCACGCCGCCTTAGTCGGCGAGAACAGGGAAACGACTATGAATATGACCAGCTTTACGATTGAATCGGTCCACGGCATCAAACAGACCATTGTGTTGACTCCCAACCGAGCGAATCAACGCGGAGCGGAATCGTCGGAACTTCCGATCGCAATTGGACAGCAGACCGCAGGGGGCCAATCGCCGGACCAAGACGAGCGATCGCGACCGTCCAAGTAAGGGACTCGATCGGCCCGAGGGCTACTGCAACCCGCCAACGGCCTGAAACAGGCGCAACGCGTCCACGGTTGGTTTAACGTCGTGGACCCTCAAGATATCGGCCCCGGCGGCGGCCAAAGCCAGCGAGACCCCCAAGGTGGCGGCCATGCGGTCCGCCTGCGGGTCACCTAAGATTTTAGCGATGAAGCCCTTGCGGGAATGCCCCACGAGCAGCGGCGAACCGATCTTCGCAAACCGCCGCATTGCTCGCAACAGATCCAGGTTGTGCTGGTGGGTCTTGCCAAACCCGATACCCGGGTCCAGACAGATTCGCTCGCGGCGAATGCCCAAACGGATACAAAACTCGCGACGCTCGATCAGGTAGTCGTAAACCTGGTCGACAACGTTGTCGTATTTGGGATTGTCCTGCATCGTTTGTGGCCTGCCCTGCATGTGCATCAGGCAAACGCCTACGCCAGCGTCTCGCGCCAAGCCGGGCATCGCCGGATCGCCTGACAATCCGGTTACATCATTGATGATGTCAGCGCCGGCATCAATCGCGGCCCGAGCGACCTCGGATTTGCTAGTATCGATGCTGATTGGAACCGATAATTTTCCGGCGAGTCCTTCGATCACGGGCATCACGCGAGCAATTTCCTCCGCCGCGGTAACTGGATCGCTGTACGGTCGGGTGCTTTCGCCGCCGATGTCGATGATGTTGGCACCATCGGTCTGCATTTGCAGGGCGACTTCAACAGCATGGTCAGGCGATCGGTATTTGCTGCCGTCCGAGAAGCTGTCGGGTGTGACGTTCAAAATGCCCATCACCAGCGGCACCCGGCCCAGGCTTAACTGTTGTCGGCCCAAATCCCAAATTCGATTCACGGATCCCAACGATTTACCAACGCGTTTCCATCTGTGACACGATTTGCTCGGCCAAATCTTCGATCACGACTTGAGTCGCACTATCGATCGACTGACCCGCCTCTGGTACGAATCTAGCATCAAGGCCGAACGTGATCGCCACTGCTCCGCTGGGAGCGACGCTGTTTTGCATCAGAAGTTCACCGCCACGACTGATCCAACTCGCTTGGACGATCAGAGCGGCATTCAGGGCGCGTGGATCATCGGTATTGGTTTCGGTCAAGACTCGTTTGGATTCGCTGACCAAGCGACAATTCAACGTACTGTCGGCATTCGGATCGTTGGTGACTTTGTAAGGTGTGCGTAACTCGATTGCTCGAACCAAGGCTTCGCTGAGGCGGAGACCGAGGTCATGCCGAAAGGTGTCGTTGTGGGCGATCGGAACGTGCACCGTGCGGATGCCGGGCAGAAACATCGACTCGGAGCCAAATCGGTAAGCGGCGCAACCGAAAGCAAAAGGAGCGCTGAAAAGTAGCAGGGCGGCCGCCACCATGTTCGATCGCGACGAAGATCGGCAGCGCTTCGCCATCATCTCAGGATCGTCTCCGTTGACGGTTGATCGGCCTCGCCCGGAGTCGTTGTTTCCAGCGGATCTTTGCTGCGCGAATCGGGAAAGACGGTGGTCAACCACGATAATCGTTGTTCGGGCACGTCCGGCAGTTTTTCGATTTCAGCCAAGCGGGCTCGCGCTTGGTCGGCATGCGGGGTGTTTCCAAACTGTTCCAGCAATTTGTAGTAGTAGACTTTGGCGGCCCCGTATTCTCTGCGATTTTCGCGGTACTTGGCCCGGAAAGCGAGTCGATCGGCGCGGCTCCGCGCGATTTCCGCGGCGGCGTTGGCGACGATGTCACCGTATTGGGGGTCAGCGAGTTTGTCGGGAAAACGTTGACGGGTTTGCTTCACCAATTTCTCGGCCTCGTCCAAAACCATACCGCTGTAGGCCGGACCGGCGTAGGATTCCAGCTTGCACTTGATCCCCAGTAGGTGCGCGTGAAACAGGTGCTCGCTGTCCGAGTACGTTTCACGGAGGTCCGTGAGAAACTCATCCGCCTCCTCGAATTTCCTCTGCCGAATGTATTCGGCGGCCGCCGCCATCGTTGCATCATCGGCCAGCCGGCCGGTTGGATCGTCAAAGCGAATTTGGTCCAGCACCCGAATTGCGTGTCCATCCACGTCGATTCGTGGTCTTTTCGCGTCGGTCAAGTTCAACGTGAACCACTTGCCGTCTTGTGTTTTGGCAACCTCGATCCAGTATCGGCTGATCGAAAACAGGCGGGCGGCGGCGCGATCGAGATGTCGGTTTCGGGGATACTGTTTTTGCAACTTCTGGTAGGCTTCGGTGGCGTCGGGCAGACGATCGGCGAAGAACCAGCTTTCACCCTGCATGAACAAGGCATCCTGATCGAGCGCGGTCTTGGGGGCTGCTTCGCTGGCGCGGCGAAAGTATTTCGCGCTTTCGGCAAATTGGGCCTGAGCCTGGTCGCGTGGTAGTGTCTGAGCTTCCCGGAACAGGCGATCCCCTTGCTGGTACAGTTCTTTGGCCCGGGTCAGATTCTCTTGCTCCTGGAACGTGAGGTATCTGATCAACGCGTTGGTGCTCTGTTTCGTTTTTTCGCTGAATGTTTGTTGGGCGGCGACCGGACCGGCTTCGCTGGACGAAGGTTCCGCATCGGTCGCGGTAAATCCAACCTGAGCGATCGGATTCGGATCGCCGTCTTCGAACGGGCTGTTGCTAGATGGCCTGGTCCAGCCCTGGCATCCGCTGCACAGCAGCAGGCCGCCATACAGGACCCAGGCCAGTACCTGGCTGCGGCTGACTAAATTCGCTTCCATCGGTCGATCGGTTCGCATCATGCGGTCGGTTCTCAAACTGTTGTGTCGGTTTAGCCGTTGGATTTGGTCGGCTGAGCCGTGGTGGGCAGGAAGGGTTGCATCCTCGGCACAATGCCAACCACTGTTTGAATGTATCGGTTCATCACTCCCCGAAGTTCGGCATAACAATCCGCTGGCACTTGGGTCGGAATCGCCGTCTCGGGCGATTGCAGGCGGCGTATTTGATCGATCACTATCGGCCTCAGCAAAACGGTATCTCGCTGCTTTGGACGGCATTGGCTGCAAACCAATCCGCCGGTTGAGAGCGAAAATGGGCACCGTGGAGTCGCCGCGACCGATCCGCCGCAATCGGTGCAGCGATCGGTCCCCGGCGCATGTCCCAGCATCCGCAGTACTTGCGCGTCAAAGAACAGCAATGACGATGCGACGTCGCCGTCACCGTCAATCTGCCCGAGTGTTTGAATCGTTAAATCGTACACGTCTGGATGGGGGTCATGGTCGTCGGTTAGTAATCGCAGCATTTCCGCGACATAGTAGCCTCCGTGCAGCCTCGTCAGCGTTCGCTGACCGCCGCGAAAGCGTCGATGCAGCTTTGCCTCGGTCAGTAAATCGAGAGTGTCTGAAGTTTTCCGTATGACGACTACACGACAAACGGCCAGCAGGTCAAGCGAACCTTCGAACGGACCCTTTGGACGGCGGGCACCCTTGGCGATCGCCGAGACCCGGCCAAGCTCGCGAGTCAACAAGGTGACGATCAGACTGGTTTCGCTGAATTCGATGGTGCGGAGCACAATTGCCTTGGTTTGTTCGGCTGCCATGCGTGTTTCACAGCTCGCCCAGTGCACCGAGAGAGGATAGCAATTCGCTCATTTCCGCGGCCGCGTGCGAATCGCCTTGGCTTCGTGCCGCTTCGATTCCGCTACGCAAATGTTCGCGCGCCTCTTCGATTCGGTCCAACTCGACCAGCTGTTGTCCCGCCATGAAAAAGGCCGCCACCATTGGCGGGTCGTCATGGATCAATTCCGACAATTGGGCCAGGCTGCCGGCATGGTCCCCTTCGCTACGCAGTTCCATCGCCAACGAGTACCGCAAGAAGGTATCGCTGGGATCGTCGGCCAACATGGATTCGATTTTTTCGCGCCGGCTCATGGAGGAATTTCGATCAAAAATCGTGTGCGGGAATCACGCGGGGGAATTCAAATGACCTTTCGATTTTGTCCCAAGTTCACGGTTTCTGCCATCGGTCTGCTGCCCGTAATTGGCGCAATCGTCAGATTTGGTTCAACAGTTACAAGCAAACCTGCCGATGAGATCGCTGATACAACTCCATTACGCTATTCACGCGAGATGTACGCATGGCCCGCGTTAACCGCCGATTCTTAGTCGCTTCACCCCTAATCGCCCTTCCAATAGTGCTGCTGATGGCTTCGCTATCGAGCGGCACTGCGCCGATCGACGGTTCGGCGGAGGTTCAATACGCTGTGCCGAACCTGACCGAGCAGGAGTCCGCCGAACCGGCGATCCGGCAGGTCGCAGGCAATCAGATCGTGCAACGAAATACCCGACCTGGCTTGCTAGAGGTGATTGCAGGCTCGCGGACGACCGGCAGTCCGAACCACCGCCACAAGAACATGAGCAACAATCAGTCACGCGGATTGCTTGACAGTTTGTTTGGCAGCGGCAATTCGAGTTCCAGCAGCAGTCAGTCGAATCTTGGGTCGACTCGCAGTCGCAACCGTTCCAGCGGCCCCCAACAGGGTCCGGCCGAGCAAAAAGAGAGTGTGAACTGGGAAGGCATTCCCTATCATCGCCCCACCAACAGTAACGTCACGCAACAACGGATACCCGTCGTCGATCCAAATTCAACTTCTGTCGCCAAACAATCCAAGGCCACGCGATCGCCCAGCACGCGAATCATACGGGGCGGTTCATCGACTTCGATCAAGGCTCGAACCGCGTCGACGCGCACTGAATCCTCGCCCGACGTCGCCAGAGAGAATGGGGCTTCGCTCACGCTGCCTCGACCTCCTGCGGACGTCGCGCCGACGCCAGTGGTCTCGCGGAGAATATCCTCCACGTCCAGCAGTCGCCGTAACGATCGCCGCGACCTGCAAGCGCTTGAAGCATTGATCGAGCGCAAACCTGAGTCAACCACCGGCAAAACTGAAACCCGGCCTGAGGACGAACAAGAAGTCGCCTTGATTCCGCGAGTTGCGAAGAATCAGGCGAAGGATTCGAATCCAATCGAGAGCGCGAGCGAAGATTCGCAGCAACCCTCGCAATCGGACGCAGTCGCTGCGACGACGTCAAACGCAACGAATGCGGCGGCCGAATCGGCTCAGCCAATCAGCGAACCCGCGCCCGCCACGGCACTTGCCGAAATTGGAAAACCGACGCCTGCACCCGAACCAGCGACGGCAGCCGAACCAAGGTCGGCCGCCGAGGCGTCACTGGATATTGAGGAACAGAAACTGAGCGCCAGTGGCAACTACACGGTTCCAGTTGATCCGTCGAGCACCTCTGTGATTCTGTCTGATATTCCTGGTCATCCCTACGCAGCGTCGACCCCCGCTGGATCAACACCGGCCGCGGCCGTTTCTCATCGTGCGGGCCCGCCATCGTCAGCATTCCAATCGCCATCCTATGCAGGCTCGCCAATCGGATCCGGGGTTGTTCCTCATGCTGATGCGACGACTTACGGTCAATCTTCCGAACCGTCCTATCAAACCGCTCGGCTACCCGGGTCGGCCAGTGATCCCTATGGATCGCATTCTCAATCGCCTCGGAATCGACTAACGACTAACGGACAACCGTTGACCGAGTTCAGTGAATCAAGCCAAGCTGCGTCGGCACGGAATACCACCGCCGCCGAGAGCATGGCGCTGCGGGGCAGAGAAGTGGCGACCGTCCCCATCTATCCGATACCCGGTCGCCCGCAAGCTGCACATCCTCAGGCAAACCATCAGCACCAAATCAGCCCGGGAAATGACGACTTTGATCGTTCGACCTACGAGACTCGAAACCAAATGCGCGGCGCGGTGGCGAGTATCAATGGCGATGGATCGGTGGCCGCTTCGGAATTGCCGGGAATTCGAGTGATCACGCACGGCCCCAGCGAGATCATGATTCGACAGACTAGCCAGTTTGAGATCCGTGTCGAGAATCGCGGCTCGATCGATGCCGAGGGTGTCTTGATACGCGCTATGGTTCCCGACTGGGCCGATTTGGGCGGACAGAACGCATCCATCGGTAACATTGAGGTTCGTGACCAGGGATCGGGACGATTGCTGGTGTGGACGATCGATCAGCTACCCGCTGGCAATTCGGAGCGCATGTTCGTTCGACTGACAGCTGCTCGTAGCGGCAACTATGATCTGGATGTCGACTGGACATTGCTGCCACAGAAAAGCGTTACCAAAATCCAAGTCCATGAACCACGATTGGATGTCACTATCGAAGGTCCGGACGAGGTGGTTTACGGGCAATCGCAAACTTACAAAGTTCATATCTTGAATCCTGGCGACGGCACCGCGCCAAACGTTGTGTTTACGTTGTCGCCCAATTCGGCGACTCCGCAAACTCAGCGAATCGGCGATATCCCGGCCGGCAAAGAAGCTCAGTTCGATGTCGAACTGACCGCACAGGACTTGGGCGATCTGAAGATTCACGGTTTGGCAACGGCGGAACTTGAGCTTCGCGCTGAAGCTGCCAAGACGATTCGCGTCGCGGCCGCCAGACTGGAAGCGATGCTCAACGGCCCCGAGTTGAAGTACCAAAACAGCGAAGCAGTCTACAACTTGCAAGTTCAAAATACCGGGTCGGTAGCGAGCAATAAAATCCTGGCAACGCTGCGGCTTCCCGCCGGAGTGGAGTATGTCGGTGGAATCGATGAGGCGACACCACAAGCGAATGTTCTGCGATGGGAAATTACCTCCTTGCCGCCGGGCGCAATGCGCGACTATCAATTCGCTTGTAACTTGATATCGACCGGCGAACATCAGTTCGCATTCGATTGCAAAGGCACAGCGGCCGGACAAACGAACGTTTCGATAGCAACGAAAGTCGAGTCAATCGCCGACCTGGTGTTGACCGTGAACGACCCGCCGGCACCGGCACCGATCGGCACGGAGGTGAGCTACGAAATTGTCATCCGCAATCGCGGTAGCAAGGAAGCAACCGATGTTCGCGCCGTCGCTCAGTTCAGTCACGGTATCGAACCACAGCGTATCGAAGGCCAGAGCGGCGAGGTAGTGACAGGCCAAGTCTTGTTCGACCCGATCGCACGAATCGGCGCTGGACAAGAGGTTCGACTGCGAGTGATCGCGCGAGCTGAACGCGCCGGTCACCACCGCTTCCGCAGCGAAGTCCGCTCGGGTGACACAGTGCTAGTCGCCGAAGAAGCAACTCATTACATGAGTCCCAGGGGCGAGCGAGTGAGCCGCCACAGTTCAGATCCGCAGAACCGATAACGCGTCGGCCAGGTACGACCTGGCAAGCGGACCGACCTGGCAAGCGGACCGACCTGGCAAGCGGACCGACCTGGCAAGCGGACCGACCTGGCAAGCGGACCGAACTGGCAAGCGGACCGAACTGGGAAAACAGAAACTGGCCAGCTGCAACCAGGCGAAGAGACTATCGATCGCCGTCGCGAAACAGGATCTGGTGCAGCTTGGCCAACTCGGCGGCGGGAATTTTTGCCACCGCGCGATCATAAGTCAGCAGCCCGTTGATCTCTCCCTCGACATCGGTCGTTTGTGTGTAGACGCCGGCAGCGATTCCCTGGCCGCGGAGTTCGTCAAGCATCTTTAGCGAATCGACGTACCGCTGTTTGTATTCGGCTTCGCTGCTGGGCAGTTTTCCGTAGCCCCAATTGCGACGATCGGGATCCCAAATGTGGCCGGGTACCCGGTAGCCGTGTCCGCCAAATTCGCCGATGACTTTGATGTAGTCATCGAAGCGCCCCCCCTGGCCGTGGCGGAAGGGAAATTTTGGATTCGGATACGAATGCGCGTCGACGATATCACCGCTTGGCCAAAAGTTTCCGCCACTGGCAATATTCACCAATCTGGATGAATCTCGGTTGGCGGTCCAGCTGCCGACTTCGACGGTGCGGTGTTGTCCCCAGGCTTCGTTGAAAGGCGTCCAAACGACGATCGACGGGTGATTTTCCAGCGACGAAATCAGCTCTTCGAACTCCTGCATGAATTGCCCGTGCGCTGTCTCAGGCCATTGAGCGTCTGTGGGATTTTTCGCCAACTTAGACCAAATTGCATTCTTTCCACCGCTAACTTGATCCTGCCAGACCATCATCCCGAGCCGATCGCAATGATAGTAATAGCGTCGCGGTTCGACTTTAATGTGTTTGCGAATCATGTTGAAACCGGCCTGCTTGAGCCACTGGATGTCGAATGACATTGCCGCGTCGCTCGGGGGTGTCAGCAAGCCGTCGGGCCACCAGCCCTGATCGAGCGGTCCCCAGTGAAAGATCGGTTTGCCGTTGAGCGAAAATCGCCAGTGGCCGCCTGCGTCTTGCAGTTTGCCCACGTCACGAATACCCGTGTAGGATTGAACGCGGTCGCCTTCCTTTCCCGCGGCATCAAGCAGCGTGGCTTGGATGTCGTACAGTTGAGGAGATACCGGCGACCAGAGTTTAGCATCGGCAATCCGTAACTGGATTTTCTGGCCGGATCCCTTTCCTTCCGCAACAACTTTGCCGCTATCTGTCACGACGACACGGACGTCGCCGAGGCCCTCGACGATGGGTTGCACCGTAATCATTCCAGCACCGGCATCGGTGTCGATCTTGATGTCCCTGATGTAGTTCGCTGGAACCGTTTCCATCCAGACGGTTTGCCAAATACCGGAGACCTGCGTGTACCAAATGCCTTTGGGCTCGAGAACTTGTTTGCCGCGCAGCTGCCAGCCTTCGGTTTCATCCTCGACTCGTACGATCAGCTCGTTCTGGCCCTCTTTTAGCGCGTCGGTGATGTCAAATGTGAAGGGCGTGTTGCCGCCTTGATGCCTGCCGATCGAGATGCTGTTGACAAATACTTCGCAGGCGTAGTCGACGGCTTCAAAGTTCAGTAACTGCCGCTCGCCCGCGTTTGACTTTGCATCGAACATTCGCCGATACCAAAGCGCTTCTGTAGGGTCGAGTAGTCGCTGCACACCACCAAGCTTCGACTCCAGGGAAAACGGTACCAGGATTTGGCCGATCCACTGTGTCGGCGTCTGCTGCTGTTTGGCCGATGTGATCGCATAATCCCAACTGCCGTTCAGATTCCGCCACTGGTCGCGTTTCAGCTGCGGCCGCGGATACTCGGTCCAGGCGTTATCGGCAGTTACAGTGGCGCCCCATCTCGTGATCAACTCGGACTGGAATGGTTGCGTCTTGCGCTGGGGATCCGGCTGCGCGTAGCAAGGAATGGTCGCCGTTATCAGTAAAGCCGTGATGTGCAGAGCGCGGCGCGAGGGAAGCGCAAAAAGGACTCGGTATGTCATGAAATTTGTTAACGACAGTTGCGGGAAGGCCGTTGTTGGTTGGCTCGGTTAGAGGACAAGTACCGAAAAGTCGGCGAAGGTGACGTAGATTGCAAATACGATCATGATCAATATGATGCCCGCCGGCCTGGCAAATCGCCATGGCGTCATGTCGACCGCACCCACATCCTGCTGCTCAAACTCGGTTGCTCGCGGCTTGATCTCACCGATCACGAGCATCAAGATCAACAACCAACTGAACACGATGCCCAGAAAATGAAACTCATGCAGCGATGTCACGATTTTGTCAAACGGGGGCACGAAATAGCCGATCGCAATCACTGAGAATCCGGCGATCAGTCCGATTTTGGCGGCGATGGGCGGAACCCGCTTGGTCAGCATGCCAATCAGAACGACGGCAAAGATCGGAATGAAATAAATGCCGTTCATCTTTTGCAAATAGTCGAAAATGCCTCGGTCCTTGATCAGCGGATGATCCAGCAGTGGCGCGATTACCATCGCGCCGATTGCAATGATCCAGCCAAACACTTTGCCGGACCGAACGACTTGCTGTTGGGTCGCGTCTTTTCGTAGCACATTCTTGTACAGCCCAACACTGAACAAAGTGCAAGAGCTATTGAGAGCCGAGTTGAAGCTGGACAGAATCGCTCCGATCATGGCGGCCGCAAAGAAACCGGTGAGCGGAGCCGGTAAGACTTTGTTGACCAACATGCCGTACGCTTTGTCCTTGTCGATCCCCTGATCCGAGAACATGGCATACGCGATCATGCCCGGAATCACCAGGTACAGCGGGCCTAGCAGCTTCAAGGCCCCCGTCAACAGCACGCCTTTCTGACCTTCGGCCAAACTGCTGGCGCCCAAGGTGCGTTGAATGATCTGCTGATTGGTAGTCCAATAGAACAGGTTCAGCAGGAAGATCCCTGAGAAAATCGTTCCAAACGGTACTGAGGACTGCGGGCCGCCGACGGAGTTAAATCGTTGCCGCTGCTGATCTACTAGCAGTTGAGTGCCGGCGGTGATCCCACCATCTCCGCCCAACTGTGACAAGGCAAAGCCGGCGATCATGAATCCGCCCGCAAACAAGCCGATACCGTTGAGTGTGTCCGAGACAGCGACCGTTCGCAGCCCGCCAAACAGCGCGTAAATCGACCCGATGATGCCAACCAGCCAGACGATCATCCACAGGGCCACCGTATAGGGCTGGCCGCCGAGCATCTCGGGAAGCCCGCCCAGCATCGAAGGCACGTCCAGAATCCCGATCATTCCTGTCGCGCCGGTATATAAGATGATCGGCAGTAGAATCCCGACGTAGGCCACCAGAAAAATGATGTTGGTGATGATTTGGGTTTGGTGATCGAAGCGAATCTCCAAGTATTCCGGCACGGTCGAAACACCGCTCTTGAGAAACCTGGGTAAGAAGAACCAGGCCATGAAGACGAGCGCCACCACGCAAACCACTTCCCAGACCATCACGCACAGACCGTCGCTGAATGCCGCTCCATTGAGCCCGACCATTTGCTCGGTGGATAGGTTCGTTAGCAGCAACGATCCGGCGATCAAGGGAAAAGTTAGCGTGCGGCCAGCCAGGAAGTAGCCGCCGGTACTTGCGTGGTCGTCATTCCTTGTCAATCGCCAGGTCAGCAACGCGACAAGTCCAGTGAAGAACAGGAAAGAAATGATCGTTACGGTAAGTTGCATTGGATTCTCTTACTTGCGATGGCATCCCAGCGGCCTGTCAGTCGCAGGAGTGGGGACTGAGCGGAGCCTCCAGTACCGGGTCGGTTTTGCTGTTGCCAACATACACTAGCTTGCCCCAGCGGGTTTCCATCCGATGGGTGGTGAAATGCTGTGCGAACGTGGCAAGAATCTCTGCTGGATGTCGCAGCCACTGCTCGTAGGTCACCCGTTCGCGCTCGGTCATGGTCGCCAGTGCATCACCCTTGGGATACAGTTTGCGAACGATCGGTTGGTCGGTAATCAAGTGGGCGAAAGTCAAAAACGGGGTTCGCCAAGGTTCGACGACATAACAGCGGCCGTTGCGATTTAGGATGCGGGCAATTTCGCCCAGGGCTGTGTTGAGACTTTCGGGAAATCTTGGCAGATGATGAAAGCCGCCATGCACGACGACGGCGTCGTAAGACTCGCTGACCAGCGGCATGTCCAGGCAGTCAGCCAGGTGCAGCCGCGCACGGCCCCGGTATTCGGATAGCAACGATTCGGATAGATCGAGCCCGTCGATGTTGTGAAAGCCGAGCCGCTCGAGTGCGACCAGGCCGCCGCCGCGACCACAGAATATTTCGGCAATGCGAATGTCTTTGGGCAATTTGTCGAACCCGAAGCGCCGCAACCGTCGGGTGAACTTGGCGATTTCCTGTTCGGGCGTCTCGAAACGTTTGTAGGCGGCTTCCCACTGGGGATCACAGCATACCTGCCCGTCAGGCAGATGTCGCACGATCGTCGGTTGCGAGTCCTTGTCAGTCATCACCACTCGTACGTTGCATCTTCAGTACACCCGCCATCAGCGCTGCCAGCACGGTTTGAAAACCAAGCGCGACCAGTGTCACTCCCGGAACAACCAGTCGCATCGTGTAAGGATAGTCAAGCGGCCCGAAATCGACTCGCCACCAATCATAAACCACGCGTGCGATCAGAATCAGTCCGAGCAGGGATGCCGCCGAACCGAATGCCAAACCACGTTCCACCGTTAGCCGTTCCAGGCTGTCGCGTCGAGGAATCATACCTTCACGCGCCGCGAAAATGCGTGCCAACGTCGCGAACAGCACCGACTGCCAACCCATCAATACGGCCAAGCTGGCGATCAGCAATGTGTGGACATCCAGTGCTGCGCCGAAAATTCTGATTTGTGGGATCGCCAAGGCATATCCCACCAGACCCAAACCGATCAGCATCAATCCCGGTCGAAAGAATGTCCAGCGGGGGCTGAACACCAGAAACAAACGCAACGTTCGCCAGCCGTCGCGAAATGTTCTCAGATGTGGGCCATGTTGTCGTCGACCATCACAATGCAACGTGATCGGCACCTGACTCATCGACGCGCCATGTAGCCCGCTGCGGATGATCATCTCGGTGGCAAATTCCATACCAGGTGAACGCAGATTCAACTTGTCGTACAAATCTCGTCTAAAACCTCGCATTCCGCAGTACACATCGTGGATCGGGATGCGAAACATGCGCCGCACTAGCCAGGACAACAAGGGATTGCCAACCCAGCGGTGCAGGAACGGCATCGCACCGGGCAGCACGCGTCCGCCGCCACGCGGCAGCCGGCAACCTTGAACCAGGTCGACGCCGGTTCGCAACTGATCGACGAATGCCGGAATTTCCAAAAAGTCGTAGCTGTCGTCCGCGTCGCCCATGATGATCCACTTGCCGCGACTGGCCCGGATTCCTCCCATCAGCGCCGCACCATAACCCGGTTCCGAGACGTGAATGATTCGCGCGCCCAGCGATTCGGCGATTCGAACGGATTCGTCCACGCTGCCGTTATCGGCAATCACGACTTCGCCAACGATATTGGCATCTTGCAGCGCAAAAAGTGCTTTTTCGACGCACTTGCCTATCGTATCCGCCTCGTTCAGGCAAGGCATCACGACAGAAAGCTCTACCTGATCTTCGTTGCCCGGTTCGGCTCGCGTTTCGGTCATTGTATCGTCGTCAATTCGCATGCGCTTTGATCGGCTCTTCACCGTCTCGCCAGGATAACAGCGTGACGATCGCGCTGCCGATCGCAGCGGCTGCTAGCGGTTCCAAGATCACTCGATATCGATAATTCGGAATTTCGATCAGGCCGGTGACCAGGGCAAAGTAGCTGAAGATCAATCCGATCCAAATGCCGAACGGACGTGTATCTGCATGAATGATCAAGATCGTCACCGCCGCCCCCAAGATTGCCGTTAGCAGTGTGTTGATCCAGACCGATCGACTCAGTCGATGCTCGATCAACCACTCGATCGGCACGACCCTGGACGACCAGTGAATTTGGCCGCGATAAATGCCCGATTTTGAACCTTGGATCGGCAGGTCGGTCACCGCGCAGCGCCAGAAATTAGCGACACGGCGAACGATCTTGTAGGCGAATGGATTCGGATTCGACTTGATGGCCTCGATCGACACAGTTCTCATCAAACGATCGGCGTCGGGGTCAGTCATTCCCGAGCCAACGAGCGCATTGGAAACTCTCCACGTTTCTCTCCACTGTTCGCCATCGATGGATGCTTGGATTCGCTGTCTCAGGTTACGTGCCTCGATCGTATCGGGCAGATCAAGACCTGCGCCCGAGCCGTCTTGAAAGGTGACAATCCACAAATTGCGTCCCAGGAACTCGGTTAAAAACGGACTGCCAAAGAGTCGCTGATTTCTGAGCATCCAAGGCGACAAGATGACCGCGATCGCTACCGTGGCAAGGCCCAGGTGCCAGGCCTGCCGACGTAGGTCGGAAACTGTCCACAATCCCAACACCAAATGGGGAATCCACAGGTAGATCACCACCGGACGCGTCAGCAGTGTTAGCGCAAAGGTCACCCCAATCATTAACGCGCCCAGGGGAGTCTTTGCGCGAACGTAAGCCAGAACCGATAGCAAGTTCAGCATCAGCAAAAATGTAAACAGAGATTCGGTCAGTACGACGGCGGAATAGGTAACCGCGGAAATCGCCGGCAGGGAGACCAGTAAAGTCAGCGGCATGGCCCACGACGACCTGGTGGCTTCCGTTGCGATCCGACCGGCGATCCCGATGCTGGCGATCAACATCGTCCCTTGCGCGGCAACCAGCGCGATCAACGAGGCATTTCCAAAAGCGGATCGGATGGCCGCCAAAAACCAGGGATAAATCGGAGTCCGATACGCGATCGGCTCGCCCATCATCAGCAAATCGCCCCGCATCACCGTCCGGCTGAGGTCCCAATAACCCTGCGCATCCAATTCAATGGAAGCCGGACCGAGGGCCAGAACCAGCGCTACTTTCGCGATGATCGCAGCGAACAGACAGAACGTGATGAAATTCCGCAATGTGGTTTAGCGCTCAGGCTGTTTAACGCTGGACCAGTGCCGCGGCAACTTGGTCGACGATCTGTGGCGCAGAGATTGTAGGCTATTTGATTCGGGTCAGCAGCTTTTCCAAAACCAAATTCACCGCCTCGGACTGACGCTCGATTCGGGTCTTGGTCGCTAATTGGTGCCGTGATACAGAGGGCTCCGAATCGCTGCGGAAGGCGACCGCAACCAGCACGATCCCATCCAGCCCAGCGGGTGCTTGCGGTCCAAAATGGCCCGTGATCGAGGCCGCAACGTCTGCCTCGGGCGTCGTGCGGAGGACGCCTACGACCATCTGCGCGGCAACCTCAGTGCTGACCGCGCTGTGACGATCGATCAATTGCCGGTCCACACCCAGCCAGGCGATTTTGGTTTCTGATCGATAGGTTACGGCTGATCCGCACAGCCAGTTGGAAACGCCGGGCACTTTAGCCAGTTCCGCGGCGATCAAACCACCGGTGCAGCTTTCGGCCAGAACCAGCCGGAGTTTCAAGGTCTGCAATCGCGTGACGACTTGGTTGGCAAGTTCCGCGGTCGTCATCAATAATCGCCCGCCTGAATCACTTCCTTGTTCGCCCGCGTTGTCAGCGCGTGATAGACCTGCATGTCGATCGACTTGGTCAACATTTGCACCGATCCGTCGGACAAGATGAAGAGCGCCCCGTCAGTGTGATAGCTGGCAAAGTCCTCGTAGTGACCGATGGAATCATTGGGAGCGTGATCGGCTGCGCCGATCACTCGGGCGGCTGGTTCATTGGCGTCATGGATTACACCCTGCCAAAGCGATCCACCCAATCGGCTATTTCGTTCACCAATCATCAGCGTCTGGCTTAGTCCATCCAGAATGTCGCGGAAGCGATGACGACTATTCCCGTAGAACAATCCATCGCCGTTATACAGGTCTTCGTGAATGTCCTTGGTTCCATAGACGCCCACGTAATTGCTCTTACTAATCTGAAACAGAGACTCGGGACCAAGATCAACGTTCTGTCCGTTCTCGTGATCATGCTCGTGATCATGTTCCTCGTCCTCGTCCTCGTGCTCGTCCTCGTCCTCGTGCTCGTGCTCCTCACCTTTGCCGATTGTGAAAATCGGCTCCGAAATATCACTGGGGCAGATGTAAGCTGAGACGATTGACAGTCGAGCCGGCTGATGCGCGTCATCGTCGACGGGCAGGTCAAAATCGATGGCATCGTAAACCGCAGCTTGGTCCATTTGCGGCAAGATGGCTGCTGCCCACCCCCAGCCCGGCTCGTGATGATCGGTGTCGCTGGCAACCCAACCGCTGGGAAGTTGTTTGTGAGCGCTGTGGTAGTTGTGCAGGGCAACGCCAATTTGATGAAGGTTGTTTTGGCAGGCCATCCGCCGAGCTGCCTCGCGCGCCGACTGTACCGCCGGCAGAACCAGTGAGGCGAGCACGCCAATGATGGCAACGACAACCAGCAATTCAACCAAAGTGAAACCGTACGGCCGCGCGCGCAATCGCGATGATAATAAGCATTGAGTATTCATGTCAGAATAAATCCGCAAAGGAAAAACGGTTGTTTGAAAATACGATCAAACAACCAGTGGCGGACCACGGGCCGGGACATTCTGATAGGTACTCGAAACCGGGCAAGGCAGATCGCTGATCAACAGTCGTATTCGGCTCAACCGCTCGGCGAACAGCCCGATTGCCAAACTGGGGTGTGAAACCTGCGTGCGTGCGACGCATAGAGCGCACATTCCTTTGCACCGGTCAACTTGGATGCCGAATAAGTCGCTGGTCTGCTTGCCAGTCGATTGCCCGACAACGTGATCGAACTGACCGGCGGCACTGGTCCGGCAACCATGGTGGCAGCAATCAACGTGGTCCGAAGAATTGATCGATTGAATCCGCGCTGTCGCCAAACCATGGCGGTGAACGGCGGGCAAGATCCAGCCACCCAGCAGGTACGTCAACAGCGTGATTCGTGAAATCCAGAGGCTCAAGCGATGGTCCTGCGGCGGCGATTTGGAATGCTTGATAGCAGTCTAAGGCGTTTATAAGGAGGGGTCGTCTCGCGTGTCAATGTTCACTCGACAACGTGCTGTCAAAGACTCGCACTGAGGCCCAGGAATCTTTGTTTTCCGCGATGAACTGTAAATGCCTGGGTGAGGTTTGATAAGCATCATGGGCCGCCCGATCTTGAAAAACGCAGTGCAAAGAGACGTCGAACTGTTGGTTGACCGGCCGGTCCAAGTCGGGAACGTGAATTCCAACCGAAAAATCGACCAGGCCTTCGTGGTTGTCCAGGTATTGCAGGCAGGCGGCAACCAGACCGGCCGCCGCATCGTCGTCGGGGTCTGTGAGGGTAAAGAAGACGTGGTGAGCGAGTTTGGGCATGGTCGTGTTAGAAAAAGCGTTCCCACGCGTTTGGCGTGGGAACGAGGAGGTGTGATCGGTCGCTGGGTATTAAACCCGCTAGGCGGGTAATTCCCAGCCGCTGCGATACTCGCGCCTGACGAACTCGTTGACCTCGGGCACGTTGGTGCTTTTCAGATTTTTGGCATCCCATTCGATTCGCTTGCCTTCTGGTCCACGGATCGCAAGGTTGCCGACCAAGATTGTTTCTGTCAGGCGGCCGGCGTAGCCAAAGTTGGACATCGGACCCGGTTCGTATTCGCCCATGATCGAATGAACCCACTCCCACTTCTGCCGGTTATCGCCACCCGACTTGTAGGGAATCCGAGGCAAGGATTGCTCGGGGACCTTGTAGTCCGCAAAGTCCTCTTCGGGCAACAAATAGTACCTGGCGCCGTAATCGTCAGGCGAGAAGATTGAGCCTTTGGTTCCGATCAAGAACGCGCCGCTGGTCTTCTTGTTCGGATTTTGCTTCTGCTGCTCGATCCGTTTTTGAAAACTTTCGGGCAATTGAGCCAGTACGTCGTCGGCGGGCAGATTTCCGCCGTCGTACCAGTGGAACCTGCAAGGTTTGAGCCCTTCTCGTTCGGGGAACTCGAACAACAATTCCGAACTACCTGGGAAAGTTTCCCCGGCGTAGATCCCGGGGTTTTTGACTGCGGTGATGGCGATTGGATCCCACAGCTTCAGAGCCATCACCGGCATGTTGGTGGTGTGGCAAGCCATGTCACCCAGCGCGCCGGTGCCGAAGTCGACCCAGCCGCGCCAGTTAAATCCGTGATAAACGCCTTGTTTGAACGGTCGCATCGGCGCGGGGCCGATCCAGGCTTCCCAATTGATGTCGGCCGGGATCGGATCTTCGCCAGGCGGGCGACCAATGCCTTGCGGCCAGACCGGACGATTGGTCCAAACATGGACATCGGTGACGTCCCCAATCGCGCCGCTTCGAATGACTTCGACCGCCTCGCGCAAACCGTCTTCCGACGTGCCCTGATTTCCCATCTGAGTGATCACACCCATCTGCTCGGCGGTCTCTCGCATCAAACGAGCTTCCTGAATCGACCATGTCAGCGGTTTTTGACAGTAGACGTGCTTTTTCATTTTCATCGCATGCAGCGCCGCGACGGCATGCGTGTGGTCGGGAGTGCTGACGCAGGCCATGTCGAACTTGTCGCCCAACTTTTCGAACATCTCCCGAAAGTCGTTGAACTGCTGGGCATCTTTGCAGTCCGGCTCACGTCCTTTCTTTGTCAGACGAGCCCCGTCGATGTCGCACAAACCGACAATTTTGCCGCCCACCTTGGCAATGCCACTGGTGTCGCTGCTGCCCTTGCCACCAACGCCCACGCAGGCGGCGGCCGGGCTTTGCAATGCCGAATCTTTGGCCACGGCGCTGGGCTTGGTGCTGGTAAAGAATCCGACGCCGGCCGTGATGGCCGCAGATTGCCCGATGAATTTACGGCGTGTCGACTTTTGAGTCATGAATATTCCTCAAGGGTGAAATGGCGGACCAGAGAGTCCATGGGTGGAGTATGTGCTTTTCCTATACGATAACAGGAATCACGCTGTTATGGGTACTATTGGAGCCGCCAGCGCCCAAAAAACAGGTGCCGCCATGACCCGCCGTACGTACTTTGCCGACGTTGATGTACCCTTTACGCTGGCCGCAGACGATCGCCGGCCATTTTGCTTTCCTTATCCATCAAAATCTGTCGCGAATCCCCATGAACTCGTTACGCATCCCCCTCCCTTTGGTTCTGTTGATTGTGATCGCCGCCGCGGCTGGTTGCCGGCGAGAGGCGCCCACCAGCAGCAAGCCGCCGACCAGCGATGCTGCCGTCGGCGAATCGGTTCCGGCTGACGATCAGGCGAAGATTGCCGCCTTGGAAGCGGGCGGCTTTCGATTGACCAAAGACAGCGACGGAGTGGTCCGCGCAGCGGCTTTATTCACCAATGATCAATCGGCCGCCGACGTGCTCGTGAATCTGTCCGGGATTCCGAATGTTCAGCAGATTGTGATGTCCGGCACGGGGATCACCGACGAGGGGATGGAAGTGCTGGCCGAATTGAAACAATTGAAGCGCGTCGATTTTTCGGGTGCCTTCGTGGGGGATGCAACCGTCAAAGCAATCAGCGACTTGCCGAATCTAGAGGTCTTGCTGTTGCGCAAGACCAGTGTCACCGACGACGGGTTGTCGTTGGTTGCCGGCCTGAAAAAACTTCGCGCGCTCGACTTGCGCAATACGAACGTCAGCGACGCCGGTGTTGCTCATCTGTCTTCGCTGCCACGGCTGGCTGATGTGCAGCTTGAAAAAACCGTCGTCACCGACGCCGGGGTCGCGTCGCTCGCGTCGCTGCCGTTAAAGTCGCTGAATTTGAACGCCTGCACGTCGCTTTCCGACGCGGCCCTGCAGTCGCTTGCCGAGACCAAGACCTTGACGTCGCTACAGATCGATAACTCCCGAATTAGCGACGAGGGAATGGCTGCGGTGGCCAATTGGCCGAAACTAAAGCGTCTTGGCATTCGCTTCAATGACGTTACGGGCAAAGGAATCCAATATCTGGCCGGCTTACCGGAAGTAGAACGTTTGGAGCTGCGTGATAGTTCCGTCGATGACGAAGGAATGGAAATCATTGCGAAGATTCCCAAGTTGAATTTTCTTGATATCAGCGAGTGTCGCAGCGTGACGCTTGAGGGATTGAAACAGCTCGAAAATCAAACGGGCTTGCGGATGCTTAATCTGATGGAGTCAGAATTGGATGACGAGACGCTGAACTCTTATGCTGGGATGACCGAGCTAGTCGAGTTGAACGTCGGCGCGACGCTGATCGGCGACGAATCTCTCGGGACCTTGCTGAAGTTCCAAAATCTAGTCAGGTTGAACGTCTCGGGAACGCAATTGACCGACGACAGTTTTCGCCAACTGGCACAGTTGCCCAACCTTAGCTATTTGAACGTGGCCAACACCAGCATTGGCTTCGACGTCGTGGATCAGATCAGGGAAGCCAATCCAAAGCTGCAGTTGATCGAGTAGTCCTGCGGCTGGGCTTGCTAGGCGCGGATCAAAAGGGAGACGGCATCGAGATACTTTTGGATCGTGGCCGCACTGGTATGTTGCCAGCCACTGGTTTTGTGTCTCAGTACCGCCAATTTCAGCATTTCGATCGCGTCCGCAAGGTCCTCAGGCAGTTCCGGAAGTCCGGCGAACGGTTGCAATGGAGTAGCGTCAGCCTGGCTGTCGGCACTCGCCGAACCGGTCGATTTGCCCCCGGCGATCGACGTCAGCTCTTCCTCGTCGCCAAAATCCGCATTCTCATAGGTCTTACCGGCGATCGCTCCCGGCTCGTCCCCATAGGCTTTGCTGCGTCCGCCACCTTGGGCCGGAATCACGATGTCTTCGTCCGTGTCGACTTCGATGATCTGGCTGTTGGTCGGACGCTGTGATTCCACAGCTCCATGCGCCCGCCACCGCTGCTCGCGCATGCCAGCCACGCTCCAACCTTCGCGTGAGGCGCCCTCGAGCCACAGTGGCGCATCTTCCCAATCCAGCGCCGCCAGGAAGTGAGTCCAGAATAACCCGTCGTAAGTCTGGTACGTGGAACCGTAACGATCGAAAACTCGTCGCAGTCGCCCCACATGCGGAGCGGTCACGCCGCCCACGCGCCGCGACCAGGCGTCGTCGGAATACTCCCTGGGATCGACCCCAGATTCGATCAACGCTTCGCGCCATTGACTGATGATCCGACCTTTTTCCCAATTGGTCGTGCTGATCAGTTGATTCCAGAGGCCGACAAAAGGCTTGGCGATCTCGGTCGCCTGCAGATCCTTGTCGATTGAACCTGAATCATCGGCATCCAGATCGACGCCGACTTCGTCCTCGGTTTGGAAGCGGACTTTGAAGGATTCGTTACGAAAGTCATCTCGGTTCATGCGGTAGCGGTTATTCAGCGAATAGGGAGCGTGGGTTCGTGAATCAGTACGCTAACCCGGAGTGCCAGCAAATGTGAACCCGGCAGACCTTATTTCCCAGCTTGATTGCCAAAAATGGGGTGCAAATGATTCAGCTAGGAAAGCTCTGCGGCGTGGAAAAGCTGTTGAAGTATTCTTACGCCAAGGCTGTCAGTAAATTTTTCGGCTTGCTCGCCTTGGCTAGCTCGCGGTATATCGGATGGCTCACTTTCAAGTTGCCTAAGCTGTGGATTTCCTGATGTCCCGTTTTTTGTTCGGAATGGTTGCTGGCGCTGCGTTGTTGTTCGTCGCAATGCACTATCACATCGTACGCGGCACCGATGGCGTTTTTGTGGTGCCCAAGATCAGCAACAATCTGTCCGACATCTATGTTGACACGCGCGAGTACGGTCTACAGGATTGGAAGTCACATAAACCCTTAGCCGCGGCGATCATGCAAAGCAATCAGTCACAGTTGTTAGAGGATGCTTCGCTGCAGACGTTCCGAGATCGAGTCGGTGATCTGGTGCAAGGGCTGTTTTCGAATCAGTAGTCTGATCCGTTTCAATCGGAACTGCCCCTAGCATTGCATCGCCAAGCACGACTGGGCCTTTAGGTACGACTCGGTCTACGAGAACGACTGCGCAGGATCGCAGCATCGATCCACAGCGTGCGATGTGAAGTCTTTGGGGTCGATTCCAGGTAACGCTTCCGACCTGCCGATCATTGGTACTGACCTCCTCTTCCTGTACTGGAACTTCGGCACCAGCGGCGTTCTAGGGAAGACATCGTCACACCTCCTGATGGCACCAAAGGAAGCCAGTTCCAATGTCGATGTACCGAAACCGCTATTTCCTGCTCGGAATCTTGCTGATTCTGTTGGGGATTCAATTTCGCATGGTTGATTCGTTTGTCCTGAACGAATCCGCAACCCGGGCTTTGGCGCGGATCAATAAGCAGACCGCTGTGGCTGACAACTCGGCGATGTCCAGCTTCATGATGCAGATCTACCCAAAACCGATGAAGCGAATCGAACCGCCGCGTTGGCTGGGATTGGCGATGATCGCTGTCGGAGCGGTCATGAGCTGCCACGCGATTTCGATTCCCAGACACCACGGATAACGCCGAGAGACTTTGCTGCATCACCCCGGTATCTCGTGCCACCCACTCCCACGGATACCGCAAAGATCGGTCGCGCGCTGGCCACACCCCCCTCCCAACGGCGCGCGGCCGATCATTTTTTTCAACCGCAGGATTCGGTTGAACTTTTTGATCGTTCTGCTGGCTGCACGGAAGCCATCCACGTTGAATCCGCTGTGCGTTTTTCAATTCTCCCTTCCGCCGAGCCAACAAAAATGATTCTGCTGCCGTTGCTGATCTGGTATTCGCGTCGTTCCGAGCCGATCAGGTTTCGCGACATCCAACCCGGCTTGGCAGTGGTGCTCATGATCCTGATTCTGATGCCGAGCGAATTTTCTTGTTCTGGCTGTTATGCGGAAACGCCGGACGGGAAACAAAACGTTCAGCTGTTGCGTGAGGGTACTCGAATCCCCCCGACCACCGGTCGGATCGTCATGTTGGGCCGTCGCTGGGCCTTCGTACCCGTTGAAGATCCAACTGGCGAATCAGTGGCAAACCACGAAGCGGCTGTGACCAGGGCATTTCTCCTGGCGAATGTAAAGGCCCGCGGTGCGCGGCTGGGAAGGTCGGGTAATTCAACGACTCCCAGGCGATTTCATACCGCGGCAGCGCCGATGTCAGAAGTGACCAATGCGGTCCCGTCAGCGTTCCAGCAAGTCATCTTGCAAGAAAATTTGATGCTGCAACGCATCGTCAACGCCATTCGTATCGACCCGACCGACGATCACTGGGTCGTATCAGGTGTGATCACCGAGTTTTTCGACGAGAATCGGCTTTCGATTCAGCTGGCCCAGCGGGCGGATCGACAATAGCGGCGATCCACAATCATCGATCGGGTCGGGCTGCGGAACAGAAACCGTCAAGAAGATCGAGGATGCCTGGTCAACCGGCAAAATTGCAAGACGTTCAAGATTGGAATTCACGGTCCGGCAACACTCGGCTAAAACTGGCTGAGGAATCTCAGATCGCAGTTGTACAGATCACGGATGTCTGTGATCCCGTGCCGACGCATGCACAGTCTTTCGACGCCTAGACCAAACGCGAAACCGCTGTATTGCTCGGGATCGTATCCAACGGCTTGGAAAACCGCGGGATCGACCATTCCGGCTCCCCCAAACTCGATCCAGGTGCCATTCCAGTAGAAGTCGACCTCGACGCTCGGTTCGGTAAATGGAAAGAACGAAGGGCGAAAGCGAATCGGAACATCGTCACCCAAGTAGTTGGTGGCGAACACGTGCAGCACGGTCTTCAAATTTGCCAGCGTCACGTTGTGATCGACCAGCAAGCCTTCCATTTGATGGAACATCGGAAAATGCGTGGCGTCGGGATCGTCGGGCCGGTAGACTCGTCCAAGTGAAATCACCCGGATCGGTGGCTGTCGATTCTCCATCACGCGAATCTGAACCGTGCTGGTTTGGCTGCGCAGCAACCGAGATGCCTCGGAATTGCTCTGGCCGCCGTCCTGGACCTTGGCGGCTGCCAAATAAAAGTTATCCAACGGATCACGCGCCGGATGGTCCTCCGGGATATTGAGCGCTACAAAGTTGTGCCAAGGATCCTCGACTTCCGGTCCCTCGGCCGCCTCGAAACCCATCCGCCCCATGATTTCCATCAGATGAACGATCGTTTGTGTCACCGGATGGATATGGCCGATCGAGGGCGCCTTGCCGGGAAGTGTCGGATCAAATGTTGGATCGATCCCGGCCTGCTGGATACCGCGCAATCGCGTTTTAGCCGATTCGAAAGCCAGTTCGATGCTTGATTTCAGTGAGTTAAAGCGTTTGCCGGCGTCTTTGCGATCGGCGGGATCGATCGCCCCCATCTGCTTTTGAACGTCGCGGATGGCGCCACTCTTGTGGCCCAGAAAGCGGACCCGCGCAGTTTCCAACGATTCGGCATCGGTGGCCGCCTCAAAGGCGCCCGAGGCATCTTTTTCGATCGAGTCGAGGGTCGTTAGAAAGTCCTGAAGCGACATGCTGTGGCCGGGACATGTTTCCCGACAATCCTGACCGCGCTACGTGGATGCCAAAGTCTGTTTGACTTTGTCGCAAACGTCTTTGAATCCGGCAGGATCGTGAATTGCCATTTCCGAAAGTGTTTTGCGATCGAGCTCGATCTGGGCCAGCTTCAAGCCGTGAATGAACTCGCTGTAGCGAATGTCATGCTGACGCACCGCAGCACTGATACGAGTGATCCAAAGTTTCCGGAAATCACGTTTGCGGACGCGACGATCGCGAAACGCATAGGCACCGCTACGGATCAACGTCTCTTTGACGGTTCGAGTCAAGTTGCCACGGCCACCGCGGTAGCCCTTGGCTCGTTTGAACAGACGTTTTTTCGATTTATTGCGGGCTGAACCGGTCGTGGTACGCATCGCTGGATTTCCTGGCTGCTGTGGGTGCTTCGCTTGGGATTTCCGTCTCAGGCCCCGGTGGCAGGTTTGCCACCGATGTTAAGCCCAGAAGGATTGGAAACTTGTTTCTCTGACGTTGATTGAAGTAACGATACGTGCTCGCATAACCGTAACCATTGTGGCCGGCTGGTTGCGGGGCACAGTTTTGGTTCCTGGCTACCGCTGTCGACTTAGTTGCTGTATCCGTTCAGGGCGGCTTGGATCATCGGCTCCATGCAGGTGTCGACTGAGGTGGTGCCGCGCAGTTGCGCCGACGTTTCTTTGAGACTCCTTGGGCCAGGTGGCTGGTGCCGCTGCTGCGGTGCATCGCCTTTCCACTGGCCGACAAACGAAACCGCTTCTTGGTCCCTTTGTGAGTCTTGATTTTGGTTTTTGCTTTGGCCTTGGTCATCGTTTTCGCCGAATGCTTGCCGCCGAATTGCGGTAAATCTTTGTCTTTGATGAATTTACGAAAGCCGCAGGATAGCGGAGGACGGTCTCTTTGGAAAGTCCTAATGATGACGATCCCGCCGCCGGTAACGGGACAATCGGTACAGGGCGAAATCTTCCGCACAGCATCGCACCTAGACCGCCATGACAGCCGATAATCGATGATAGCAGCAGGTTTGCCGTTGGCCGTCAGATCTGGGAGATCGGCAATCCGAGCGCCGACGAACTTTCTTTTTCAACGGTATTTCGAATCAATGTCAACTGGATCACTGACCTCATTTGACGAAGCGGGCTTGCGCAAGGCTGCCATCTTGTTGATGAGTTTGCCGACCAAATCGGCAGCCGCCATTCTGGGACAGCTACCCCCCCGATACATCGAGGCGATCAGCATCATGATCGCCCAAATCGAATCGGTTGGTGGCGATGATCAAGAGGTCGTGATCGCTGAGTTTCTAACCAGCAAGGCCAGCTCACTGTACGCCAGCGCCGGCGGATTGGAACGTGCCAAGGAGTTGATCAAGACGGCGCTGGGCCGTGACGCAGTCGACCTGATCGGCAATCTGCAGCAGGCGATCGAGGCCATGCCGTTCGGCTTTATCAAGAAAGTCGACGCACAAACGCTGTTGCAGTTCATTGGCGAGGAACATCCGCAAACGATCGCATTGCTGCTAAGCCACGTACCCGGTACCTACGCGGCGGAAGTCCTGGCCGGTCTGGAACCGGACAAACAATTCGAAGTGATTCGACGGATCGCGTCGATCGGACGAACCAGTCCGGAAGCGGTCTCCGAACTGGAATTCGGATTGGAGATGCGACTGAGCAGCATGGTCAATCAGCAGCACAGTCAATCCGGGGGCATCGAAAGCGTCGCGGAGATTCTCAATGTTTGTGAACGCTCAATCGAACGCAACATCATGGAATCGATCAGCCGCGAAGACCCCGAACTGTCCGATGAAATTCGTCGCTTGATGTTCGTTTTTGAGGACATCGCGAAATTGTCTGATCGCGACATCCAAGGTCTGCTGAAGAACGTCGAAACCGCGCAGTGGGCGATGTCGCTGAAAGGGGCCAGTCAAGGACTTCAAGATAAAGTGATGAACAACATGAGTTCGCGAGCGGCCGAAAACCTGCGCGAGGAGATGGACTATCTGGGCAGCGTCCGTGTTAGCGAAGTCGAAGCGGTCCAGCAAAAGATCGTTGACATTGTCCGACACTTGGAAGATACCGGCGAAATCTCTCGGCCGACCGGCGAAGAAGAAGAAGAATACGTCAGCTGATCAGCCCGCTGCCGATGGTCAGATCACCCAGTCCGGTCCGGCGGGATGCCAGCTTGACGCCAACATCTGCTCGGGCATCAATCGCATCTGGTTCGCTTGGGGGTTGCACACCGGGCGAACGATTTCCAGGCTCGTCGTCTCCATTTCGATTCGGGTACCGTCTTCGCTGATCAACACCGGAGCGGCGAATCCACTGCGCGGGCGACGAATCACTTGTGCTTGTTGGCCATTGGAAATCTCCACGGAACTTCCGAGCGGAAACAGCGTTTCGATACCCAGGAAGGCGCGAATCACGGCCGAGTCGAACAAGCCGCGACTGGCCAAGTGGAGGATCAATCCGAGTGCGTCGTGCGGAACGATGGCGCTACGTTGGCCTGCCGCTGTGGTCAGTCGCAGGTAGGCATCTACGACATTCAAGATTCGCGCGTTGATGTGGATCCGCTGACCCTTCAGACCGCGGGGATATCCCGAACCGTCAAACTGTTCGTGAACTTGCTGAATCGCTAACTGCACCGACTCGCTGACATCGATCGCGTCAGCAATGCATTCCACCGACACGTTCGGATGCTTCTTGTATTCCCACCATTGTTCCTCCGTCAGCTGGCGATCCCGATCCAGCAATACGGTGTCCATGGCGTACAGTCCAATGTCGTGCAGCAAACCGGCCACGCCGACTTCCAACATTTGTGGCCCATCCATTCCTAGCTCGATCGCAACAGCCATTCCGAGTGCAGACATTCGCACCGATCTTTCGTCGGCGTCGAATTGGCTGTCGGTCACGCCCACCGCCCCGACCGTCTGATCATGATCGTCAACGATCGCACGAGCATACCCATCGGAAACCTCGACCAGCTGCGAAACTGAACGAATCCTCGTGGTAGAGACCTTCTCCTTTAGCTCGTCCATTCGTTTCTTGGCCTGCTTCATTGCGGCGCCTAGCCGCTTGGCACGCTGCTCGCTCAGTCCTTCGTCGTAGCGATCGACCAGAATTTCTTTGACCGGCTTCAATTGGATCCACTGGCCAACCGGCATTCGAGCTCGATTGGAGGTCGCTTTCCGCGACTTGCCGCTTGTGCCTCGTAGGGCGGCCAAATCTCTTGGATCAACCTCGATCGAACGGATGCCCCGGTCCCGCAGGCCAGAGATTACCTGCTGCGTGATCCGCGTGTTGGCGCCTAACAGCAGCACCCCATGGTCGCCCGCGACCGGATAACTGCAAATTGTCCCTACGCTTAGTTCGTCGATCGATATTGGAACTGTACGACCGGACATGACCGCGATCTTCGGAGCTGGCGATCGTTGCTGAAAAGAGTTATGTCTATAATAACACTCGGTCAAATTGCATGGTGACCTGCACTACTCTGGCTAAGTTCCAGATAACCAAGCCAGACTTCAATCGCGGTTCTCCAAATTCCAGCAGCGCATGAGCTTCACGGGTGATGGTCAATAGCGAGTTGGGCTGACTGGGTAGTTGGGAGGGACCTTTCTTGAGCAACTCGGATCTCGTCGTGGTGGGCGGTGGAATTGTAGGCCTGGCCACAGCCATGACCATTCAAAACCGCCTTCCCGAGTTGGCTGTGACGGTGGTCGAAGCTGAAAGTCGCGTTTCGGCGCATCAAAGTGGTCACAACTCCGGCGTTCTGCATGCCGGGATCTACTACGTTCCGGGATCACAAAAAGCGACTCTGTGTCGTGCCGGAAAAGCGGCGATGGAGGATTTTTGCAGTCAGCAGGGGATCTGCTGGGATCGCTGCGGAAAGGTGGTGGTGGCGACGACCGAAGAGGAGATTCCGCGTCTGGAGACCATTGCCCAACGGGCGACTGAGAACGGCGTCCAGTTCAGTCGCCTGGATGCCAAGGAGTTACGGCAGCTGGAGCCCGCCGCTGCCGGCCTTGCAGCCCTACATGTTCCCGAGACTGGAATCGTAAACTATCGCAACGTATGCGAAGTGATGTCCCAGCGGATCCGTCAGTGCGGCGGTCAGATTCGATTGAACTTTCAAGTCGCCAAGATCCAACAACGCTCCGGCTCGGTCGAATTGACCAGCCGTGATGGCACCACGCTACGGTCGGACCGAATGATCAATTGCGCGGGCTTGAACAGCGACCGCGTATGCCGGATGGCGGGTGATGATCCAGAAGTCCAGATCGTACCGTTTCGTGGCGAGTACTATGAATTGGAAGCCGGCAGCCAGTCGCTGTGCCGAAACTTGATCTATCCCGTTCCCGATCCGTCGTTTCCCTTTCTAGGTGTGCACTTCACCCGCATGATTGACGGCGGTGTGGAATGCGGGCCGAACGCCGTGCTGGCGCTGTCGCGAACCGGTTACCGATGGACGGACATCCGACTTGGTGACTTCGTCGAAACCTTGCGCTACAGAGGTTTTCGAACGCTGGCCAAGAAGTATTGGAGGACCGGTATCGGCGAAATTCACCGTTCATCTGCGCAAGCCGGCATTCGTCAAGGCGCTGCAAAAACTGATTCCATCGATACGTCGCGTCACGATCTGAAGCCGGGACGATCCGGTGTCCGGGCACAAGCGGTTACGCGGGATGGAAATCTGGTCGATGACTTTCTGATCCAGAAAAATGATCGGATCATCCACGTGTTGAACGCGCCTTCGCCGGCGGCAACCGCATCGTTGGCGATTGCCGATCATGATCGTCGACCAGTTCAGTTACGAATCGCTCGCGTGGATCGGTCAGTCCATCGGCCAAACGACGTAGTGCCTCAGTTTCGATTTGTCGCACACGTTCGCGAGTCAGACCGAGTTCGGCGCCAATTTCTTTCAGCGTTTTTGGTTCGGTACCGTCCAACCCGAATCGCAGCTTCAACACGGTTGCTTCACGTTCCTCCAAATCCTCCAGCAACTCCATCGCGTGACGCATGATGTCGTGGTCCAACATCTCTTCATCGGGAGCCTTCAGCCGCTCGTCGACCACCATTTCGCCCAGTGACCAACCCGAATCGGACTGGTCACTTTGTGGAGTACTGTTGCTGATCCGGATCGCCTTACGAATGATCGGCAGCTTCTTCTTGGGAAGTCCCAAGACGCGTGCGACTTCTTCGTTGGTGGGCGTGCGGCCGAGTTCTTCGGACAATCGCGAGCCGTCGCGCGTCGCCACTTGCTAAGCAATTCGACCATATACGCCGGAATGCGAATCGTTTTGGCACTGTTGATCAATGCTCGTTTGATCGATTGCTTGATCCAGTAGCTGGCATAGGTGCTGAAGCGGGTTCCCACCGTTGGATCGAATCCTTCCACGGCCCGCAGCAGTCCAAGATTGCCTTCTTCGATCAGGTCTTGTAAGCCAAGTCCTTTGCCGGTGTAGCCGCGAGCGATATTGACCACCAATCGCAAGTTGGCGCGAACCATACGGTCGCGAGCCATTACATCACCTTGGCCAATTCGCGCGGCCAATTCCTGCTCGTCATCGGCACTCAGCAATGCCATTTCATTGATCTCGCGCAGATAGGTTTCCAGCGGTGACTGGGCTGAGCGGGTCTTGGGCGTTGTGCTGCGGGGATTCTTGATCGTGACCGCTCTGGCCACAGCTGGTTCAATTGACTCTGCAATGTTGGTATCAGGCATGGAGGACGCCACATATGAATTCGGCAGGGACCAGGCGGTAGCGACAAACGGTCAGCCATCGGCATGGCGTGCGACCGGAGGATTGAGGGTCGCGAAGCTGCCGGGTCTGTCACTGGCCAGCGGATCCCAAACCTGGGAGGTGGATTGGGGAATACCGCTAGCTTCGGCAGTTTTCGGAACTCGGCTTCAGCGTACGTCAAGAACGATCAGATGCATCGACTCTTTCGATCGCAACGGTCATCCCGATCGGGCCTCCGATTCCGGTGCGATCGAAGGTGGTGGTTCGCACAGCGATCAGCAATCCTACGGGCTGTTACCCGTCGCGGCGACAGCCGGCCGCGGTGAATTGATCGCCCGGATCTGTACCGATATGTTGATGCCCTGCGCAGTTTCAGGAACCGCCAGGGAGCCCGACATGCTTATCGACAGCCATCATCATCTTTGGAAATACTCCGACCAACAATATGCTTGGATCTCGGCCGACATGGAGCTGCTGCGGCGAGATTTTCTGGCAGCTGAATTGCGGCAGGTCGCTGCCGCCAGCGGCGTCGACGGTTTCGTAACGGTCCAAGCCCGACAATCTCTGATCGAGAATGACGACCTGCTGGCGATCGCCAAAGACGAACCTTTGATTCGCGGAATCGTCGGTTGGGTGCCCCTGGCTGACCGTCACGTGGGTCAGCTGCTTGATCGCTACGCAGCCAATCCATTGTTCAAGGGTGTCCGCCACGTGATCCAAGATGAACCCGATGATCGGTTTATCCTGGACGCGGATTTCAATCGCGGGATCACACAGCTCGCCGATCGCAATCTTATTTACGATGTACTGATTTTTGCCAAACATTTGTCCGCGGCGATTGAATTCGTCGATCGGCATCCGCATCAACTGATGGTGGTCGATCATATTGCCAAGCCGACCATTTGGGCCGCCCAATATGATCAGGTTTGGGAGCGAAAGTTTCGCGAGTTAGCCAAACGGGACAACGTCCGCTGCAAATTTTCGGGTGTCATCACGGAGGTTCGCGATCAAACTTGGTCGATTGATACCATTCGCCGGTACTGGGAAGTCGCGGTCGAATCCTACGCGCCAGGGCGACTGATGTTTGGCAGCGATTGGCCGGTCTGCCTGTTGAGAGCGAGTCACCAAAAATGGACCGAAACAGTTCGCCGGTTAGCGGGCGAGCTTAGCTCAGACGAACAAGCAGACCTCTTCGCAAACACCGCGATCAAAGCTTACAACTTGGCGGTCTGACCAAAGCAAGCGGTCGCCCAGAGGCTAGCCAAGCTGGCAGGGCGAACCTTGCGGGCAGCCATGATGCTGGACTCGGCTGCCGCGGAGCCCGCCTCTCCGATCAAAATCCATCAAACCAACATGCGTGCCATTCAGATCTCGTCCGTTAGAACGCTCAAGTCGATTGAGATTGACCCGCCCTGTGCGCCGGGTCCCGGCGAAGCTTTGGTGCGGACCCATCGAATGGGCGTTTGCGGAACCGACGTCAGTTGCTATTTAGGCAAGTTTCCGTTCTTCGACTTTCCTCGCATTCCCGGGCACGAATTGGGAGTCGAAGTGCTCGCCGTGGGCGAGGGAGTGACCAACATTGCCATCGCCGACAAATGCAGCGTCGAACCCTACATGAATTGCCGACAATGCTATGCTTGTCGTCGAGGTGCGACGAATTGTTGCCAGAACCTTGAAGTCATCGGCGTGATGAAAGATGGTGGCTTGTGCGAGTCCTTCCTGATCCGCGCCGACAAACTGCATCGATCAGAGGAGCTGAATTTCGATCAGTTGGCTTTGGTCGAAACGCTCGCTATCGGTTGCCATGCCAACGACCGCGGCTGTCCAGGTGGCGGCGACCACGCCTTGATCATCGGTATGGGGCCGATCGGTTTGGCGACGTTGGAGTTCGCTCGCCTGACGGATACCAAGATTAGTGTGATGGACATGAACTCTGAACGACTCGATTTTGTCAACAAAAATTATGCAATCGAGAATACGATTTTGTTCCAAGGCAACGGCAGCGAACTGCAACGCATGCGGCAGATCACCAACGGTGACATGTATCAACTGATCACCGATGCGACCGGTAACAATCAGTCAATGTCCGCTGCGCTGCAGTACCTCGCACCGACCGGAAGGTTGGTCTATGTTGGCATCACGACTGCCGAAGTCAGCTTCCGTCATCCTTTGTTGCACAAGCCCGAAGCGTCGATCATCGCATCTCGCAACGCATTGCCAAACGACTTCACGCGGATCATCTCGCTAATCGAAGCAGGCACGATCAACACCGATCCCTGGATCACGCACCGAACCAGCTTTGACAACGTCTTGCACGATTTCGAATCCTTTACGAAACCGGAAACCGGAGTGATCAAAGCGATCATCGAAGTCACTTAACCTGGCGACTACCCGCTGACTGATCGATCTGATTGATCGATCCCAAATTCTGATGACGAAAAAATGTGTGACGCTGGGAATGCAACCCAGCTTTGGATTTGGTGACCGCACCGGTTTGGCGACCCCTGGTCACGTCGCCGCGATGAAGCGGTGTGGGTCAGGCCTGGCCGCCATTTACCCCCAACAATCCATTCGCGAAATGAATCGAACCGGGCGCACGCCAGGTCAGGTGATGGATGATGCGGCGCGGGCGGCTGCTGTGGCGGGATGGACCGAGCCGATTGGGGCCGATGCCGATCACTTGAAAGTTCCGGCCGATGTCGATGCGACGGCTGCGGTCGGATTCACCTTTTTCACGATCGATCCATCGGATGCGGTCGATCAACAGGCGGACGACTATGACGAAGCGACGCTAACGGCCAACTTCGCCGCCAGCCGCGATCACGCTCGTTGGTATGAAAGTTATTTGGGAAAAACGATTCAGCTAACCAGCGGCACCCGGATCGTACTGGATCAACGCTCCTGTATGCGGGCCGCCGTCAAATACGGCAAAGCGATTGCCCGCGCGCTGCGGCTGGGGGACTACATCAAACAGGTCAACGAGGCGGCCGGCAATGATTACGAAATCGAGCTCTCGGTCGACGAAACCGATCAACCCACCACGTTGGCCGAGCATTACATCATCGCCGACCAGTGTTTGGCGGGTGGTATGAAGATGGTCAGTTTGGCGCCCCGGTTGATCGGTGACTTTGAAAAAGGGGTCGATTTCAAAGGCGATCTGGATGCGCTACAAGCATCGCTGCGCGACCACGCTGCGCTGGCAGAGATCCTGGGACCCTACAAACTCAGCCTGCACAGCGGCAGTGACAAAGTGTCAATCTATGAAATCCTGGCACGCGCCACCGGGGGGCGCTTTCACGTCAAGACCGCCGGCACCAGCTATCTGGAAGCGCTGCGAGTCGTCGCCCGCCATGATCCGGCGACGTTTCGAGAGATCATTGATTTTTCTCGCGCAAGATACGAAACGGACAAAGCGACCTATCATGTTTCGGCAACGCTGGCCGATGCGCCGCTGCCTTCCGAAGCGGATGACCAAACGCTGGAAGAAGAGTATTTGCAGCTCTGGAAAGACGTGCCTGTGGGTACAGGATTCACAAAACCTGGGCGCCAGATTCTGCATTGCACGTTTGGATCAGTGTTGACCGATCCCAAGCTGGGCAACAGGGTCCATGACTGCTTGCGGACCCATCCAGACACTTACCGCGAAGTCCTGGACGACCATTTCGGCCGACATCTCGACGCGCTCCGCAGCGGCATGTAACAGGCCAGGTCCAAGCATGCTTGACTTCGCGTTGGCCAGGCAACACCGCCGCTGGCAACGCCTGGACTTACGAATTGCGGAGCACGCGATGGGTCGGTCGGGGACGCCCAGGGCGTAATGAATGAGCCTGAATGGATTGAGCGGTCATGCGGTGCGAACTGGCCAACGCCAGCACTTGATCGCGGCAGATGCGTTCCAAACGATCCGGATCCATCGCGACTCGGGCATTGATGATCACTTGAATCGGCCCGGTGACCGCTCGCTTTGATTCTAGCCCTAGATCGACCGCGGAGTCATTGCCGACCACATTGGCAACCGCCTGGGTATCGCCGGCCAGCAAGGATGTCTTTAAATGCGCGATCTGGCCCACGTCGCCTTGGATGACCTGATCCGCGATCGAGCGGACGAGAGCTGTGGCCAGCGAATCGAGTTGAATGTTTTGATCAGCACTTAGCAGCGCGGTCAGATTGACCCAGCCCAGTTCCGCTTCGCCATCGGCGTAGATGTCGTAATCAATTTCCAACAATCGGCGACCGGCTTGCATTGGTGACTCGATGTAGCCCAGTACTTCGTCCACGCCCTGACCTGTTCGGGGGCTGACGGCCAGGATCGGAACATCGGGTGCCGCCTTGGCCAAACAATGACGTAGCGAGTCGACTTCGTCGCAGTCCAGTTGGTCGCCGCGGCCGATCATCAGGTAATCCGCTTCTTCCAGTTGCTTGCGAAATATGTAATCAGCCTGTGGAGAAAAGCCGCTTCGTTGCTGACCGCCGAGAATTCGTTTGCCGTGCGAGGGTTTCAGCAGCACACCGAACGGCGCCAAATCGAATCGGTTCCCCAGAATCTGCTGGAGCGGCAGGATCACCGTGGCGACCAAGTCGGTACAGCTTCCTACCGGCTCTGCCAACAGCACGTCGGGGGCCTGATCATCGCCGAGCTGATCCGCGGTTGCGACGAGCTGGTCAAAGCTACAACAAAAACAAGCACCAGCAACTTCGCCGACATCAAAACCCTGGGATCGCAGGTTCTGGGTATCAACCAAGTCGGCCGCTTGATCATTGGTGATGATTCCGACCCGTTTGCCGGCGGCGGTGTAGCGGCGGGCAAGCTGTCCGATCAACGTGGTCTTCCCCGCGCCCAAAAAACCGCCGATCAAAACGAAGCGTGTTGTGCTGTTCTGGTTGTTCATCTGAAGTTACGCCCGTGATTTTGGATCACCTGCTCGAGTTACTCGTTGTCGATTGGCTGCTCGGCACTTATTCTGACTGATCGATCCACCCCAATTCTTGTATCCAGCAGTTCATCGCTGCAGTCCGCATGAGCAATCACTACGACACGATCATCATCGGTGCCGGAATGAGCGGGCTGGCCGCCGGAATCAGGTTGGCCCATTTTGATCAGCGGGTCTGCATTCTGGAACGCCACTATACCATTGGTGGGCTGAATTCGTTCTATCGGATGGGCGGACGTGATTACGACGTCGGCTTGCACGCGATGACCAATTTTGCCCGCAAAGGGACCAAGAAAGGCCCGTTGGCGAAGTTAATCCGGCAACTGCGGTTCGGCTGGGAGGATTTTAAATTGGCCGAACAGGTCGGTTCTTCGATCCGATTTCCCCAGGTTTCACTTGATTTCACCAACGACATTGAATTGTTGGAATCGGAAATCGCGAGGCAGTTTCCGGCTCAAGTGGACGGATTTCGATCGTTGTGCGATTCGTTGTTGGACTACAGCGACATGGATGGCGGCGATCCGAACTTCATGCGCTCCTCTCGCCAGGTGATGGCCGAACACTTGACCGAGCCGCTGCTGATTGAAATGTTGATCTGCCCATTGATGTGGTACGGCAATGCCCGCGAGAACGATATGGATTTCGGTCAGTTCTGTATTATGTTCCGCGCCTGCTACCTGGAAGGATTTGGCCGGCCCTTCAAAGGGGTCCGGGTGATCCTGAAAAATCTGGTCCGCCGTTTTCGTGGTCTCGGCGGTGAATTGAAACTACGCAGCGGCGTGTCGCGAATTCATGTCGAAAATGGAAAGGCGGTCGGCGTTGTGTTGGATGATGGAACCGAGTTGACCGGCAAACGAATCTTGTCGTCGGCTGGCAACGTCGAAACCATGCGGATGTGCGACGATATCACCGAAGTCGAAGTCGCCAAGGCCGGCAAGTTATCGTTCATCGAATCGATCTCGATCTTGGATCGCAAGCCGGCTGAATTCGGATTTGACCGCACAATCGTGTTCTACAATGACAGCGATCAGTTCCATTGGCAGCGTCCCGCCGACTCGCTGTGCGATTGGCGAACAGGAGTGGTCTGTTCACCGAACAATTACGTCTACGACTCAGAAGACGGTGAATTGCCCGATGGGGTGATTCGGATCACGACACTTGCCAACCATGACCGCTGGTGCGGTCTGCCGGAGCAAAAATATCGTGCTGCTAAAGTCCAGCAGTACGATTATGCTGTGGAATCCGCGGTGCGTTTCATGCCCGATTTTCGTCGCTATGTGATTGATACCGATGTGTTCACACCCAAAACCATCCGCCGGTTTACCTGGCACGACAACGGGGCCGTGTACGGGGCTCCGGACAAACAACTCGACGGCACAACGCATTTACCCAACCTGTTTCTGTGCGGTACTGACCAAGGATTTGTAGGCATCGTGGGCGCGATTGTCAGCGGGATCAGTATGGCGAATCGACATTGTCTGACGGTCTGATTGCCACCAGATCCTGCGCTGCGCGAAGATTGGAGTTGACTCGATAAGCATGAACAGACAGCAAACCGGTATCGCCCGGCTTGACCAAATGCTTGGCGGCGGACTGCTGCCCGGAACGCTGACCGTGGTGTTGGGGGCGACCGGAATCGGTAAGTCGCAACTTGGATTGTCATTCGCCGCCCGCGGCGCCAAAGAAGAAGGAGAGCGAGGAATCATTTTTGATTTGACCGCGCGAGGTGATTCGCAAAATCATCGCGAGTACGCAAGGCGACTTTGTGGCTGGGATTTGAAAACCAAGCATCCCGATGGCCAGTCATTGACCGGCGAAATCTGGGACCGCGCCGCGGCCCGTCAGGATTACCTGCACATTTTTGATCAACGTGGTCGCCGCGTGACCGCATCCGATCTGGGTTCTGATCAATGGCGTCAGTGGAAGTACGAGCTGGCCAGAAAACTGGACCAGGCAATCGCGTTCTTCTACGGCAACTTTGTGCACGGGGTGCGGCGCTGTGTCATCGACGGTGTCGAGCCCGTATCCGGCGCCGCCGATTCGATTCAAGTTGAGATGTTTGATTACATCTACCACCAGGTGCTTCGGAAGGAACACGATTGGTTGGCCAGGGATCTGTTTCGTGTGGCGTACCGGGCCAACGCGGATTCGATCGCCGACCATGCGTACGATCAAGATCAGATCGGCTGTATGTTGTTATCCACCAGCCACGAAGTGATGCTGGATGATTTGCTCGTTCGTCCGATCGAAAGCGGTGATGTTTTGTCCAACGCCAACACGATCATCTTGATGGGCAAAACGCGTCAAGGCAGCCAAATGGGACGAGCGTTGCATGTCGCGAAACATCGTGGCAGCACCTGTGATGATGCGATCGTTCCTTATCAAATCAGCGACCAAGGATTGATCATCTGATGGGCGAGAAAGCGAAGGCGGCCGGTTTGACGGTGATTGCCGGCGGTCCCTGCTTGTTGGTGGTGCTTGGTTTCCGCGAATCGGCCTAATGATTGAACAGAAACTCTTTGGCATTGATCAAAGACCAAACCAGGTCTTCATAGGCCTCGCGCTGGTTCGCCTTACTGGCTAGATAGCTAAGCGTTGCTTTGAGCTCTGCGTCGCGTGGACTGCGGCCAAAGGCAATCCGATACAGCTCGTCGACTTTCTCGCTGTCAGTCCGCTGATCATCCGCAGCCAACTTCGCAGCGCGCCCGGAGTCGGCCGACAATTTGGTTTGAATTTCAACCGAGTTTAACAGGTGCAAGTTCTGCGCGAGGTTGGGTTCTTCGGTGCTTTCGCATTCACAGGCGGTGGTCGACGCCGATCGACCGAAGACTTTCAAAAAGTAGGACGAGTAACCTGCGTTCGGTAACGCCACCGCCCGCGTGCCGGCTGGCATGCCATCAAATGAGGTTGGCGACGCCGTGACATGATCGATCGCGTCGAGCAGGACTTCGGCCGGCAATCGCTTGGGATAGAATCGAGAGTAGTTGCGTTGATCTTGCAGATTCTGTTCGACCGCGGCGCTGTCGAATTGGTACGAGCGAGATTGAACGATCATCCGAATCAGGCCTTTAAGGTCGAAACCTGATTCGCTGAAGGCCGTCGCCATCGCGTCTAACAGTTCTGGATTGGTCGGCGGATTGGTGACCCGCATGTCATCCTCTGGTTCGACCAAGCCTCGACCCATGAAGTGTTTCCAATAGCGATTGACCAGCGCTCGCGAGAAAAACGGATTTGCGGGGTTGGTCATCCAGTCCGCCAGGGCCGCACGCGCATCTTCGCTCGGCGCCGAGGGCGATGGATCCGAGTCGAGTCCCCTGGGCGGCAGGCTTTCGCCCGTTTTTGGCTGGCTGTAGAGAGCCCCGGCGAATTTGGACACGAAACTCGGTTCGCCGCTGTCAGCCCCGATTTTTTTGTCAACGGTGGAAAAGAACGCCGCCATCTGGGCGTAATCGGTCTGACTCCATTTTTCATAGGGATGATGATGACAACGAGCACACTGCAGCCGTTGACCTAAAAACAGCTGTGCGGCATCTTCCATTCGATCGGTCGTTTGGGAAACTTGCGTGTACCAGGCAACTGGTGGGTGACTGGCGACGCTACCCGACGCGGCGACAATCTCGCGGACAAACTCGTCGTATGGTTTATTCGCTTGCAAGCTGTCACGAATCCAGGCATGAAAGGCAAAATTTGCAAACTGTGTCGCTCCTGCTGCCTGGCGGTTGCGAAGAATGGTGTTCCACTTGGCGGCAAAAAACTCGGCGTAGTCAATGCTGTCCAGTAAACGATCGATCACCACGTCACGACGGTCGGGTGAAAGATCCGATTGAAATTGCCGAACTTCTTCAAGCGATGGCAATCGTCCGGTGATGTCAAGCGTCGCGCGGCGCAGGAAAGTCGCGTCATCGCAGCTGGGCGAGGCGGGAATGCCAAGTGACTGGAGTTTCTTAAACACGTATTGATCAACCACGTTGCGCGGTTCGACGGCCCATGCTTTCGGCGCATCGCCAGCAGCCGTTTCGAGTGGGATGACGGCGCGAAACACGGCGACTTGTCCTTGATAACGCGCCATCACCGCGACATCGCCAACCAGGTCGCGCAGGCTGACCAGACCGGTCGCTGACACGTCGGCCATTTGTGGATCGTTCGATTCATACAGCGCCGCCCGGGTAACATCCTCGGTCGAACCGTCGGAAAAGTGGGCAATCACCGCGAGTTGTTGATCCATCGAGGCTGCGAGCCGTCGCTGAGCCGGGAGAACCTCGATCGACTGGACGACCGATTCCGAGTTATCACCATAGGGAGTCGACTGGGAAATCCAGCGCCGCACCATGCGGTACTCGTAACTGTCCAGATCCATCCGCTGGCCGCCGCCATGCGGCGCGGCGTTGATTGCTTTGCGCAACAACAAACTCTGATCGGGGACCGCCGGCGTGATCCGACGCCCGCGCGATTCATGCACAAGATGCTCGTAGTCTTCGCGCGGTTCAAAACCGAGCAATGAAAGTTTGAATCCATTTTGTCCCGCCGCTTTGCCGTGGCATCCGCCGCCATTGCAGCCAAGTTTGGTAAAAATCGGGACAACCCGACCGGGAAAGCTGATCGGCGATTCGTTTCCGGTGTTCGTGACAGTGATCGATGTGCGGGCGGTAAAACCACCGTCAAGTTCTGCGACGACCAGGGCCGTGCCATCGGCGATCGGGGTGACCAACCCATCGCTGGCAATTTGAACGATCCCGGTTGGCTCGGTCGTGTAGCGAACCGAGTGAGTCGCATCGGTGATGTTGCCATCTGGGCCAACATGAGAGACCAGCAATTGCAATCGAGCGTCGCGCCCGGCAAGGGTCTGATTTGGGTCGCTATCGAACTGCAGCAATGACGATTGGCCGCCGAGCAGCATGCTCGGAACGCTCATCAGGAGAATGATCGGAAACAGCCTGTGGAAAGCGTGTTTCCTATCCCCCGTCAAGTTAGGGCCGGTTCCAAGCGCGGGCCGCAGCGCGGAATCACGCTGCTTTTGTTTTGACATCAGACAGAGAACAGCCTTCACGTTCATGTGTCAGATCAACTCGCTGATCGGTTCGTGATCGACCAAATACTGCGGACGTCCAGTTGGATCGACCAACGCGGTCGAAGCAGTGTTGATGCCTAGATTGTGGTACAGCGTGGCGGTGATCTCTTGCATGTGGACCGGTCGCTCGGTCGCCTCTTCGCCCAACCGGTTGGTGGCACCGATTGCCTGACCGGCGCGAATGCCTCCGCCGGCAAGGAAGCAACAGCTGACTTTGGTCCAATGATCGCGACCCGCCTGGGGATTGATTTGTGGGGTTCGACCGAACTCGCCCCACACCACCACGGAGACATCATTTAGCATTCCACGCTGGTCCAAATCTTCGATCAGTGCGCTCAGGCATTGATCCAGTTTAGCGCCATGATCCCGGACCAGATCAAAATTCGCTCCATGCGAATCCCAGCGTCCGTAGCTCAGACTGACCACCCGCGCGCCTGCTTCTACCAATCGCCGAGCCATCAGCAATTGGTCGTTGCACGTGGGTGCTCCATCATACTGATACTTGTAGGGCTTACCGTCGCCATAACGCTCGACGATCCTCGGATCCTCTTTGGATAAATCCAAGGCATCCACCAGTTTGCTGCTGGTCAACACATCCATCGCCCTTTGGCCCTGAGCATCCATTCCCGCCATCGCGCCGGTGATGTCAATGTCGCGGCGCAGGGAATCGATTTCGGCCAGCAACTGACGACGGCTCTGTAAGCGGTCCAAGGTGATCCCATTGAGCGTCATGTTCTTCATGTCCTGGCCATCGGGCTTGAACACCGAGTGTGCGGCACCGAGGTAGCCGGGGGTTCCCGATTCCGACCAGGGGACGTGCGAGGTCGGTTTGGCCAGTCCAATGTTGGGTGGAACCGAGGGATCGACGGGCCCGAATAACTTGGCGACGGCACTTCCCATCGCCGGCCGACCACCAAGATTCTTCAAATCGTTGCGACTCCAGCCGGTCATGCACTGGAAAGCATCGTGTCCGCCGTGGCAGCCAACCACGCTGCGAATCACCGCAGCTTTATCCATCATGCCCGCCAGTTTGGGAAAGACTTCGCAGATCTCGATCCCCGGCACGTTGGTTTTGATCGGCTTGAAGTCGCCGCGGATCTCGCTGGGGGCTTCGGTCTTGATCTCCCACATGTCCTGGTGCGGAGGACCACCGGCTAGAAAGATATTGATCACCGCCTTGTGCGAGTTCGCTGTTCCCTGGGCCGCTTCGGCGCGGAACAGGTCAGCCAGAGTGAAACCACCGGCACCAAACGAAAGACCGCCAATTTTCAAGAAACTGCGACGCGAGACACCATCGCAATAGCGGCTGGCCCGACCATGGATCGACAACATCGAATGCAACCCCAGGAGGTGGAGAGCGGAAAGGTAGGACCTTTATCATAAGCCGTCCCAGGCCAATTTGGCAACTCAGCCTGCTTTAGATCGCTACGGGCAAGCTAAGAGCCATTAAAATCAACCGCCGATCTTTCCAAGGCCACCAAAGACAAAGCCAGGCTCCCATGAAAACCGCGACGCTCTGCCTCTTCTTGTTCCTGGTCAGCCCGGCTCTGCTCGCTGAGGACCCGGCATGGCTTGCCGTGGATGTGGATGCTTTGGCCCAGCCTTATCTGGACGGCCAGATCGTCAATGCACTTTCCATCGGTGTGGTGGCTGGAGACCAGACATGGACGCGTCACTACGGCGAACTCTCCGAAAATTCAAAATCCGCGCCGGGCGATGCGACGATTTACGAAATTGGTTCGATCACCAAGGTTTTCACCGGAATCCTGCTGGCCGACGCGGTGCTCGCAGACCGTGTTCGGCTCGATCAGCCCATCGGCCAATTGCTGCCCGAGTTGCAGAAGCAAAATCCAACCGTCGGTGAATCGATCCAATTATGGCATCTTTCGACACACGTTTCCGGTTTGCCGCGGCTGCCTGGCAACATGAGTCCGGCGGACCCAGGCAATCCGTATGCCGATTATGATCGCCAACGGATGTTCGAATTCATGGTCAAGGTTCAACCAAAACGCAAACCCGGTGAGCAATTCGAGTATTCCAACCTGGCTGTCGGACTGTTAGGTCAGTTGCTCGCCTTGCAAGCGGAGCTCAGTTATGAAGACCTGCTGCGGCAGAAGATTCTGACGCCGCTGGAGATGAACGACTCCGGCGTGACTTTGAACGATCAACAAGGCCGGCTAGCGCCACCGCACGATGCTGACCGAGTCGCTGACAAGAATTGGGATCTGAATTCCTTTGCGGGCGCAGGTGGAATTCGTAGCACAACAAGCGACATGCTGAAATTCATCAAAGCGCAACTCCATCCGCCCCAGGATCAACTTGGCCAAGCGATTGAATTGGCATGGCAACAGCATCTGCCGAGCAAAGGAGACGCTTTCGCAATCGGACTTGGATGGCACATTGCCCACGATGGTCAGACCCGTTGGCACAACGGTCAAACCGGTGGTTACCACTCGATTCTATTCGTTGATCGAAGCATCGATGCTGGCGTAATCTTGCTATCCAATACAGCCAGCGGTCAGACCGACGCCTTGGCCGAATCGATCATGCGGTCGATCGCGGGAGGCGAAATCGAGCCGCAGAAGTTTCCTAAGCCAAAGTAGGTCGAGAAACAGATCGTGTCGCGGTGTCTCAGAGCTTTCTATTTTGGCATTGGGTGGTCTGGGTCATCAATCCACCGGCGATAAATACGATGACTCCCGCCCACACGAATACGAATCCGACCACTTTGCTGCCTCCAAATGGCTCACCCAGAACGATCGCTCCAACGAACCATTGCAAGCTCGGGCCGATGTACTGCAGGATACCGATCGTCGAAAGGGTCACGCGTTTAGCCGCCACTGCGAACAAACCCAGCGGCATGATGGTGATCAATCCTCCTGTGATCAACAGGATCCATGTCGAGGCTGGATACGGTGTCCCGCCGGAATTCCGAGCTTGAATCGCCACCAGAGTGATCGCCAGCGGAAACAGCAATCCCGTCTCGACCATCAATCCCTGCAGCGGTGGCAACGGGGCTTTCTTCTTCAACAACCCGTACATCGCAAAGGCTCCTGCGAGCGACAACGCGATCCAGGGGACGCCGGATCCCGCCCAGGACATCACGGCGACACCCACCGCAGCCGACCCGACTGCCAACCACTGAAATCGCTTCAGACGCTCGCCCAAAATCACGACACCCAGCAACACGTTCAGCAACGGGTTGATGTAATAACCCAACGATGCCTGCAAGACCTGATTGGTGCTGATCGCGTACATGAATACACCCCAATTCAGTGCGATCATCGCGGCGGCGCCGGCACACAGCCCCAACGCGCGGCGGTCCCGAAGCAGGTCCCACGTGGGCCTCAATCGAGGGATCACTGCGGCGAGCGCGGCCAGTATCAGGAACGACCAAAGCACGCGGTGAGCTGTCAAGGTCACCGGTGGAATCGAATCGAGCAACCGCCAATACAGCGGAAACAACCCCCACATCACGTGAGCCGTTACCGCGCAGAGCACACCGATCTGCGTGTACCCGAGCGCAGGATTGCCGACGGCTTGATCATGATCGCTCAACGCTGCCCTGCTTGCTGTTTAACGCGTCCACGTCAGCCATTTCCGAAAGATCGACGCGACCCGAGGGGTGAGCCGCGTGCGGTTGAACTGATCACCCAAACGGCGAATCGCGTCGGCTTGAGTTGGATAGGGATGAATCGTACTGGCAATCTTTCGCAGTCCAAGACCGTTGGTCATCGCCAACGTGATTTCCGAGATCAAGTCGCCCGCGTCGGAGGCGACAATGGTAGCGCCCACGATCCGGTCGGTTCCTTGCTTGACGTGCACTCGCACAAAGCCTTCGTTTTCACCTTCCAGAATTGCCCGGTCAACTTCCTCCATCGATTGTTCAAAAGTGTCAATTTTGATTCCCTGTTGTTTTGCCTGGCGGGGATAAAGTCCGACGTGCGCGATTTCTGGTGTGGTGTAAGTACACCAGGGAATTGTCAAGCCGCTGGCCTTGGCCCGCCCCATGAACAGGGTGTTTTGGATCACCGCCCGCGCCATGAAGTCGGCGGCATGAGTGAATTGGTAGGCTGAGCAGACATCCCCAGCAGCGTAGATCCGCCGGTTGGTGGTTTGTAGCCGGTCGTTTACCTTGACACCTCGTTTGTCAAAATCGACTGCGACCCGATCGAGACCTAGGCTTTCGACGTTCGGCGCACGACCCACGGCAACCAGTAATTGATCGACGACTTGCTGATAACTGGTTCCGTGCGACTGGACCATTAAGCGGATACCATTCTCGGCCGTGGAGACTGTTAGCTGGCGACCGCAACAGAGCAACTGCACTCCGTCGCGCTCCATCGAGACCTGCACGATGTTGGCCGCGTCAGGGTCCTCCCTGGGCAGAATCCCGTGTTCACTTTCGACCAGGCAAACCTGCGAATCCAACTGCGCGAACGTTTGCGCGAGTTCACAACCGATCGGACCGGCGCCAATCACCCCCAGCCGACCTGGTCGCTCGGTGAGCGAAAAAACCGATTCATTGGTCAGGTAGGCTACGTTACCTAAACCATCGATCGGCGGCGCCGCGGCTCGCGCCCCGGTCGCAATCACCGCTCGTTTGAATTTCAGCGGTTGGCCGTCAACGTCGATCGTTTCAGAGTCGATAAATCGGCCTTGGCCAAGGAACACATCGACACCCAAGGCTTTGAATCGCGCCGCGGAGTCGGCTGGGCTGATCTGGGCCCGCAGCCGTCGCATGCGTTCCATCGCCTTGGCAAAATCAACGCGCACTTGCCCCGCGACTTCGACGCCAAAATCGGCTGCCCGGCCGACGTTTCTCGCCATTCGGCCGGCGGCGATCAGCGCTTTGGACGGCACGCAGCCGACGTTCAGGCAGTCGCCCCCCATCAACTCGCGTTCGATCAAGGCTACCTTGGCTCCCAAACCGGCAGCACCAGCAGCGGTCACCAGACCGGCGGTGCCGGCGCCGATCACAACTAAGTTGTAACGACCGTCGGGCTGCGGGTTGGACCAGCCTGGTGGGCACACGTTGGACTGCAGTCGTTGATTGTGCTGGTCTTGGGGTTGCAGCTGAATCAGTTCTGACATTTCTTGACCTCGATTGCTGTCCGTTCTACTGCAGTTCGTTTGGTGGCAGTCCGTGGTGTTGCTGTTTGTCGTCTGGCTGCGAGCTTGGTGGACCACCGACCCCTTGCATGACTTTTTTGACCACCAACGGAAACAAACCAAGCAGGGTAAAGGCGACCAGCAGCCGCGGCGTCAGGATACCACGGGGCCCCTGCTCGGCGAGCGTTTGCAGATCGGGAACGGATGATCCGGCGTAGACATAGACGAACGTGCCGGCAAGCATTCCCAGCTGACTGACCCACCAAAAGGTCCAAATCCGCATCGGTGTCAGTCCCATCACTACGTTGATCACGAAGAATGGTACCGCCGGAATCAAACGCAAGGTGAACAAATAAAACGCGCCTTCGCGCTGCAGCGACTGATTGAAAGCAGTTAAACGATCACCGAACTTTCTTTGGATCAAATCACGAAACAGATAACGGCTGAGCAAGAACGCGATTGTCGCGCCTGTCGTCGAGGCAAAACTGACAAGTACAAAGGCGGGCAGAAGTCCGAAGTACCAACCGTAAGCAAGCGTTAAACCCGCGGCGCCGGGCAGCGACAGGCCGGTGATGGTCACGTACAGCAGAAATGCTGCGGCGAACACCAAATATGGTCGCTGGCGTTGGTAATCGCGCAGTACGGATGCTTGCTCGGCCAAGCTTGCCAGCGTCAACTGGTCCGCGAACAGGCGATACAGAATTCCGATCAGGGCCACGACCAAGACCAGGACCACAATCCTGGATACAATGCCGCCGGTTTTCGATTTGCTCTCGTTCATGATTTATCAATGCCCGCCGGCGGTAAGTATCCGCCGAAATCAGCATTTAGAGAACGAGGGCAATAGCGGCGGCTACTTCAAATTACCGGCTGCCCACTGCGTTCCCCTCACCAGCGTGTTGAGGAACACGTCATCTTCGAACGTTTCGCTTGAATGACCGTAGGTGGTACCAAAGACTCTCGCTTTGCCATACTGGTTGGTCCAAAACACAGCCTGTGCTTCACCGTCTCGCTCGCTTTTCGATTCAGCTAGGATCGTCGTGTTCGGCCAGACTTTTTCGATGATGTACAGTTCATCTTTGGCCGTTTTGTGACCTTTGGGAAAGCCCTTCATGATTGGATGGTCGTTGGCGACGACGTCGATCTGGTAGTTGCTTTGGTGGTCGTGGCGACGACTGGTGACGCCCAAGAATTCTCGCCAATCGTCGATCTCGGCCGCTCGGTAGGTATGCATCGCACAGTGAATCACGACCGCATTGGTACCAGCGTGATGGGGTTCCGTGATGCTGCGGATGTAGTCGGCTGTTTTGGTGTTGGCAAAGCATTCGTTGTGAATCACGGCGTCAAAACCATCGGCCCAGCGTGGGTCGCGGTAAAAATCAATCTCTGCTTGTGTGCCCGTGCCCCCTTCGTGGACGACTGTCCAAACGGCTTTGATTCCTCTTTTTTCAAACGCCAACTGCAGCGCCTTGGTTTGGAAATCATAATCGTGACAACAACCACTGGTGACCAGCAGCAGATTCAGAGCGTCGTCATTCGACTGATCTTCAGCGACGACGGGAGCCGGGGCGGTGAGCAACAACGCCACAGCCACAAACCAACAGGCAAGCGAACGCATCAAATCATTCCAGAGCGGCGGAGAAAAAAAAGCCAGTGTGTCGACAGTTTACGGTTTTAAGCCAAGGTGAGCGGACTTGAGTTCCCGTGCGCTGGCTGAAGAAACGGGAATCTCTAGTTGTTCCGCTCGTCCAGTTCGACCGTTTCCATCACCTTGGTATTTCGTTCCACCGCGACGACCGTTGTCCGCTGACGCAGTCCGTCACGGCTTTCGGCGGTCACCGGCAAGACTTGGCGTTTATCGGGAAGTTCCATTCGAACGGTAAACGAACCGTCTTCCTGCAGCTTGACAGGTTTCCCGGCAACCTGAACCGACGCCGACGCAATCGTCTTGCCGAAGACAATCAGCTCTGCATCGACCACAAACGGCAATTTCGACTGTCTCAGCAGAGCCGGATCGGTGACCGTTTGGCCTTGATCACCTCGCAGCGGCATCGAGCGATGCAGCCGTTCTTCGAATACTTCTTTCAGGTCACCGGTATCGGTGTCGTAGCCGCCGCTAAGTGAATAGATTCGTTCGTAGTCCTCGGCGATATCTCGCCAATGTTCGTCCAGGCGTTCGCACTCGCCGGGACGAGGCGTTTCCACCACGTTACTTCGACAGACGGTGTAAAATTCTCCGTTGTCGGTCACGTACCCGATCAACACGCGATAGCGGCCGGGAGGGTCATCGACATCGATGTACCAATTATCAACGCCGCCATGGATCGGAATGTCTCGTTCGACGCTCTCGGCATTGTTGCTGGTGACATCTCCGACCGACAACAACCGCAGGACCGGCGCCGCCATGTGCCATTTTTCCGCCAATGCCGACTGCGCCCGCTGGACCGTCGCGCGGGTGATCTCCCAGTTGGCCTGCAGCCAGTAAGGTCCACGGACCAACAGAATTGCCCGATCTCGATGGGGCTCGGCGGACCGATTCCGCTTGGGTCCCTGGTTGACGGCCGAACCGGCGACCAACATCCCGGTGGACAGATCCTTGTTTTTCGCAATGGTTTCGCGTCGCTTACGGATTTGGGCACGAATTCGTGCCGTTTTCGCGGAGATTTTCGGCTCGGGCAACTTCGGGATCGGACGCGAGGTGTTGGCGAGTGATTGGGGAGGCTTTGCTTGTTTATTTCCGGAGGCCGAAAGATTGATCCCTGTGACCGGTCGCCTGGCAGCTGCCGAAACAACGGGAGCGTCAATCGATTTGACTTTCCCGCGCTGTTTGGCCGCCACTTTGACGGGGGAAGTCGCTTGATTCCGTTTCGAATCGTTGGTTCTCGAACCGTTGGATCTGGCCCCGTTGTTCTTGAGCGACCCTGTTTTCCGGTCCTTGGTGCCATTGGTTTTCGTTGCTGTCGCCTTGCGGTGTAGTCGGCGTTGGACTTTCTTGATCTCGACGATCAACGCGTCCTTTTTCAGGCTGTGCCAACCGGCGATGCCATAGTTGCGGGCCAAGTCTCCAAGTTCGCGGCGGGTCTGCGCTTTTAAATCTGCGGTTGTGATCACCTGCACCTCCAGAATCACGACTCGGCCAAATCAGGCGTTGTCAATCGTTGATGTCGTTTCTTTCGGTGGCCCCTAAACTCCCTTATTGAGATCACCGCCCCTCGGTCCACACCGAAATATCCCGTGTTTCACTTGTCCTGAGTTTCGATCCAGCGTCCCAGCAAGTGACAGGTTTGCCCCCAGAGGTCCAAGGCCAGGAACTCCTCTTTGGAGGGGTTTCTGAGCCGCTCAGGTCGCTCTAATGGCATAATCGTCACCGACAACATTATGCCAACGGAAATGTAAAAGTTCTAGTGATGACCTCCCGGTTTCTGGCGATAAGAGCGAAAAAGCTCGTGGATTGCCGCACTAAATCGGCAGATAACGGAACGCTTTGCTGACCATCCTAGTTTTACAGTGGGGGGTAAGCCTGCCGCGAAAACCTTGAATTCCGGCTTTAGCGACGCTCCGCAATCGCGCTTGAACTTGTCGGCTTGGCGGTTGCAGCGAGTTTCAGCCCGGGGTGCGGCACTCCGTCGCTGCCACTAGTCAGTATTGTGAAAGTGTTCACAATCTCGCTCGTCCGAATCAGATGGCTCCCATTTCCAGGCGCGGCGGTGATGTGACTCGACCGGATCATCTCGACTCGCCCGACCAACGCCCAGATCCGCAAGAGATTCCGCACGGATCGCGTCAGCAGCCGTGGATGAAGTTTGCCGGACTGGGGATGGAGTTGGCCGGTTCCACGTTAGGACTTGCCGCGATCGGCTACTTGGTGGATCGTTACCGCGGCAAGGACGATGGATACGGAATCGCTGTGGGAGTGCTGGTCGGATTTGCATTCGGAATGTATCGCTTGGTTGGCAAAGCGATGCAGGAGGTCCGCAATCAATCGAAATGAATTTGTTCGACTCAGCAAGCATCTGTAACCAACCGTGGCAAACGTCTTACAGCCGAGCGGCACCGCGGAACAACCGCAGCATTTGTTGATCTTCATCGCGGCACTGATTCGCCTGCTGGTCTGCTGGCTGACGATGTTTGTGATGGTTTCGCTGGCGACCTATTTGATCGATCGCGAAGTACTGGCCGAAGCGACTTTGATTGCCCTGGCTAGTGGAGTCATTTCAGCAATGGCGCTGCTGCCTGGTATCAGTATGGCCTTTGCCAATTTTGGTAGTTCAGGGGATCAGCGGCCGACAGTGGCCAGTAAGATTGTCGCAACAATTGTCGCAGCGATGGCAATTCGCGTTACAGGTACCGTTGCACTCTTATTGCTGTGTCGTTATCAAATGGTCCTTCCGCCGCGAACGATGGCGCTGTTCGTCGGCGGATGGTATGCATGGCTGACCTCAATCGAGGTCTACTTGCTGGCTCTGAGTGTTAAGTCGCTCACCACAAGCACGGAAATCAAATAGGGATGAACCTGTTACTCGCATCGTCCGACCCCCTATCGCATGTTGTCCCGCATGCGTTGCACGATGAGCCGTTGTTTCGCACCAACATCGGTGGCGGTGATATTCCAGCGCTCAATATTTATAGCGGATGGTATGAGTTTTTCATCACCAATCATCTGGTGATGACAGCTGTTTCCGCGGTTGCGGTAGTCCTGGTCTTTGCGTTTGTCGCCAGTCGAGTTCGCGTCAAAGGGGATGGCTTGCGGGCTTACGAGACGCGTGGTCGGGTTGCGCAGGTGTTCGAGACAATGTGCACTTTCATTCGTGACGAAGTGGTACGTCCAAACCTGCATCAACTGACCGACAAGTACATTTTCTACATCTGGACCATTTTTTTCTTCGTCTTGTTTGCCAACGTGCTTGGGCTTGATACCGATTGGACCGATCATGTACTTTTTCACCGGCGATCCGCATCATCTGCACTACGGCGGGACCGCCACCGGCAATCTGTCGCTCAACGTCATTTTGGCGATTGGCAGCTTTATCGCGATTCTGTACATCGGCATCAGAGAAACCGGACTAAAAACATTTCTGGCTGCACTTCAATCCGATCGGCTGGGACGATCCCAAGATGTTGGTGATTGGGATTCCGCTGTACTTCCTCGAGTGGATGGGACTGATCATCAAGTGCGTCGTGTTGGCGATGCGACTGTTCGGAACCATGATGGCGGGTCACTTGGTGATCGCGGCATTCATCGGGTTGATCTTCATGGCACTGGAAGTATCAACGGGCCTGGCGTTTGGTGTCCAATTGGCCGTGATCGGCGGCGGCATCGTGCTGACGCTTGCTCGAATTGTTCATCTGTTTCCTGCAGGCGTTCATCTTTCACGTTCTTGACGGTGCTGTTCATCGCGCTGGTCGCCAGCCACCATGGCGAGCACGAGCACGAGGAAGATCCGCTGAGCGACGAGAACCAGATGGACATGGACAAGCTGATTTCGCTTGATCGAATCACCCCAATGCATGATCCGGCCACTTAGGAGTCTACCGACGATCAGGATCGAACAAAACTTACCATCGAAATCAACTTACTTTTGACTTTCACAACCCCCGCGAGAATTTTCTCAGGAGCAATCGACAGATGTTAGAAATGGCAATGATGTTGGCACAGGAAGTACCGAACTACGGCAACGATCGGTATCGGTATCGGCATGGGTCTGGCGATCGTTGGGGCCGGTATTGGCATTGGCCGGATCGGTGGTTCGGCGGTCGAAGCGATTGCTCGACAGCCTGAAGCGGTCGGCAAATCTCAACCCAGATGTTGATCGCGGCCGCACTGATCGAAGGTGCTACCGTGATCGCGTTGATTCTGCTGCTGATCAGTGGCTAGTTCTTGGTGGCTAGTGCCAGTGTCTAGTTCGCAGCGGCTAAGTCCGAGGCAGCTAGTTCTGAGCGGCTAGTTCGTTGTTCGCACCGGGATGTCGGCCCGGTCGCGAGGTTTCCCAGTCCGTTGATCCCCTGAGGTCTCCCCGTGTTGTCCATCTCTGGTCGCATCGTTGTTTTGTTTCTCTGCGCCGCATTGTGGACTTCCGTCCCCGTCGCGGGTATGGTCCGCCGGCGATACTCAGCAGGCAGAATCTCATGACGGGGAATCCCACGACGGGGAGACCCATGACGCAGCTGCTGGTCATGACAGTCACGGTGGACAGGATGCAGCGGGTACGCCCTACTTGCTGACTTTCGACTTTGGTTCCGCCGTTTGCAATTTGGCGATTTTCCTGGGCGTGCTGGCGATTTTGTCCAAGTTTGTGTGGCCGGTAATCCTGGATGGTTTGAAAGCTCGAGAGAATAAAATCTACGGTGACTTGCAGGCTGCCGAGCAGGCGAATCTCGAGGCCAAGCGACTGTTAACGGACTATCAAGTCCAAGTTAGATGACGCGGCGACGGAAGTTCAAACGATGTTGGCCGATGCGCGTAAAGATTCCGAGGCCAGCGGACAGCGAATCGTCGAAGAGGCGAAAGCCGAAGCGGGGCGGCAACGCGATCGCGCGATCGCCGAAATTGAAACCGCCAAAAAAGTCGCCATTTCCGAATTGGCCGGACAGACTTCGGATATGGCGATCCAAGTTGCCAAACAGGTCGTCGGTCGTGAGCTGAAAGCGGCTGATCACGCCGATCTGATTCGCCAGTCGCTCGATCGAATCCCCAGTAATAACTGACCGCAATGACCGAAACCGTTAAGCACGAAACGGTGCTCGACACCGGAGCCGAACAGCTGGGCAAGACCTATGCCCGGGCTTTGGTCGGGGCAGCCAAAAATGCCGGTGTCGCCGATCAGGTGATTGCTCAACTGGCAACGCTGGTCGATGAATATTTGGGCGGCAGTCCACAGCTGCGCGCGGCATTGGCCTCTCCGCGAGTCGATCAGAACGAAAAGTTGCGAGTGATCGACCGAATTTTTGGCGACGATTTTAATCCGGTTCTGGTTACTTTTTTAAAGGTCATGGCCGGCCGTGATCGGCTTGCCTACGTCGAGCGCCGTTCGCGACGCCGCCGACCATATTCATGACGAAATGATGGGCCGCGTCGTCGCCTCGGTCCGCACGGCGGTGCCGTTGGATGACGCTTTGCGGACCAAGATTTCCGACCGGCTGGGATCGCTGATGAACAAGCAAGTGCGGTTGCGAGAATCGGTCGACCCCGACCTGATTGGCGGCATCGTGATTCGTGTCGGTGACCGTGTCTTCGACAGCAGCGTTTCGAATCGACTAGACAAAATTGCCAAGCGAACCCGCGCCGGATTCGCCAGCCAACTTATGCATAAATTTCAGCAGTTCACGATAGAGTAAAACAATGAAATTCAGTAGCGACGAAATCGCATCGGTCCTACAGCAAGAGATCGAACAATTCGACAGCAAGATCGACGTTCGCGAGGTCGGCACGGTCTTGGAGGTCGGTGACGGAATTGCCCGCGTGTACGGACTCTCCGGCGTGATGGCCGGCGAAATGGTCGAGTTCCCCAACGGCGCGATCGGACTTGCCTTTAACTTAGAAGAAAATTCGGTGGGGGTCATCATTTTAGGTGACTATCTGACGATCGAAGAAGGCGACGAAGTCAAAGCCCTTGGCACCCTGTTGTCGGTTCCGGCCGGGGAAGCCGTGGTCGGCCGCGTGCTGGACCCGCTAGGCAATCCGCTGGACGGCAAAGGCCCGGTGCAAACCGATGTCACTCGTCCGGTGGAAGTGATTGCGACCGGTGTTGCCGAGCGGCAGCCGGTGACCGAGCCGATGCAGACGGGGATCAAGGCGATCGATGCCATGACGCCGATCGGACGCGGCCAGCGCGAACTGATCATCGGTGACCGCAAAACCGGCAAGACGGCGATCGCCATCGATGCGATCATCAATCAAAAAGGGAATGGCGTTAAATGCTTTTACGTCGCGATTGGCCAAAAAGATTCGGCGGTTGCCGGAATCATCGATGCTTTGGAAAAACATGGTGCGATGGAGTTCACCACCGTGATTGTCGCGGTGCACTCCTCGCCCGCGCCACTGCAATACGTCGCTCCCTATGCCGGGACCGCGATGGCCGAACACTTCATGTTCAATAAAGGGCACGCCCTGGTCGTCTACGATGACTTGTCCAAACAGGCGGTTGCCTATCGCCAGATGAGTCTGTTGATGCGGCGTCCGCCCGGTCGCGAAGCCTATCCGGGTGACGTGTTCTATTGTCACAGTCGTTTGCTCGAACGCTCTGCCAAGTTGTCCGACGAACTTGGCGGCGGATCCATTACCAGTTTGCCGATCATCGAAACCTTGGAAGGCGAAGTCTCTGCGTACATTCCTACCAACGTGATTTCGATCACGGACGGCCAGATTTACCTGCAGCCTGACTTGTTCTTCTCGGGGATCCGACCGGCCATGAACGCCGGCATTTCGGTCTCTCGCGTGGGTGGTGCCGCACAAGTCAAAGCGATGAAGAAGGTCGCCGGCGGTTTGCGTTTGGACTTGGCTTCCTTTCGTGCTTTGGAAGCCTTCGCACAGTTGGGCACCGATCTCGACGCAGCCACGCAATCACAGCTCGATCGCGGTTATCGGATGGTTGAATTGCTGAAGCAGCCGCAGTATCGGCCGATGGGCGTCACCGAGCAGGTGCTTAGCCTGTACGCCGGCACCAAAGGCTTTCTGGATGACGTGCCGGTCAAAGCGGTGCAGAAATGGGAGATCGATTTCTTACAGTTCGCTCAAGACAAACACGGCGAATTGATCAGCTTGCTGGAAGAAAAGATGGACCTAAGCGATGATATCGTTGCCAAGATTGAAGCCTGTATCAAAGACTTCAAAAGTGGTTATAAACCGGTCGAGTCGGCCGTCTAGCACGACCTCCCGGACCTGATAGATCTGAGTTACATTTCACCATCGATAGCTTGCCGACTGAGTCATGGCCAACGCCCGCGCCCTTGATAAACGACGAAAATCAATCACCAACATCCGTAAAATCACGCGGACGATGGAATTGATCGCAACCGCGCGGTACAAGAAATCGATGGATCGGGCTGCGGCCGTAACCGCCTACACCGATCGGCTGACAAAGATCGTCAACAGTTTGGCGGCGGCGGGGACCGAAGTTCAACATCCACTGCTGGAACCACGTGATCATCCCAACGCGGCTCGCGTCTTGGTCCTGACCAGCAATCGCGGATTGTGTGGTGGCTACAACGCCAGCATCTTGCGCGCGACCGTCCCTCGAGTGGCTGAATTGAAGAGTGCGATCGGCGACGTGGCGGTCGACGTCAGCGGCAAGCGGGGTATCAATGGATTGAAGTTCAGGAAGATCGAAACTGCCGAGACTTTTCAGAACTTTGAGGATCAACCGGCCTACGAAGACGTCGAAAAGATCGCATCGAATTATCTGGAGCAGTACGTTTTCGGCAAGATGGATCGCCTGGATGTGATCTATACGAAATTTATCAGCACGAGCCGGCAAATTGCCACGATCGAAACCCTGTTGCCCTTCGGCTCGCTCAGCGACGAGGAGTCCTCCGATGAGGCGACCGGCGGAACCAATGTTCAATACGAATTCCAACCATCTGCCGAGAGCATTTTGGAAGAAGTCGTGCCATCGAGTTTCAAAGCGAAATTATTCAAATGTTTTCTTGACTCCGCAGTCAGTGAACAGGTCGCTCGGATGATCGCCATGAAGGGCGCGACCGAAAGCGCCGGCGACATGATCAAACAGCTTTCAATGACCTACAACCGGGCTCGCCAAAGTCAAATTACAGGCGAGATCATGGAAATCATTGGCGGTGTGGAAGCCTTGGAAGGCTAGCCACATCAAACTTCAGCATCCCATCAAAATCAATCTCCCTTTACCCTCGCACCAACCATGTCCACAGCAGCCCAAACCACCCATGGCCGCGTCACGCAAGTGATCGGGTCGACCTTTGACATTGAGTTTCCAGAGCACTCCATGCCGGCGATCTACAATGCAGTCGAAGTCAAATCCGAGCATAAGGGCGTGACCATCGACCTGGTTGGTGAAGTGCAGCAGCACCTGGGCGGTGGCCGTGTGCGTGCGATCGCTCTCGGTAGTACCGAGGGGATGATGCGCGGCATGGAAGTCATTGACACCGGCAGCCCGGTGACCGTGCCGGTTGGCACCGAGACACTCGGTCGTGTGTTCAATGTGCTGGGCCAGGAGATCGACGAGCGCGGTCCTTGCAACGCGAAACAGCGGATGCCGATTCACCGCCAGGCTCCGCCGGTTAACGAATTGTCGACAAACACGGAAGTGTTCGAAACGGGGATCAAGGTGGTTGACTTGCTGACTCCCTTTGTTCGCGGCGGGAAAGCGGGACTGTTTGGTGGTGCCGGTCTGGGCAAGACGGTGATCCTGACTGAGTTGATCGCCCGAATCGCCAGCAGCCATGGTGGTTACTCGGTGTTCGCCGGCGTTGGTGAACGAACTCGCGAAGGAACCGACCTGTGGCTGGAAATGCAGGAGACCGCAATCGGTGACACCGGTCGCAAGGTGATTGAGCAGACCTGCATGGTGTTCGGCCAGATGAACGAGCCGCCTGGCTCGCGTCTGCGTGTCGCCCTGTCGGCGCTGACGATGGCCGAGTATTTCCGTGATTCAACCGGTGCCGATACCCTGCTGTTCGTCGACAATATTTTCCGCTTCTCTCAAGCCGGTTCGGAGGTTTCCGCGCTGCTGGGACGAATGCCGTCGGCCGTCGGTTATCAGCCCACGTTGGCGACTGAAATGGGAGCGCTTCAGGAACGGATCACATCGACCAAGAAAGGCGCGATCACTTCGGTGCAAGCGGTCTATGTTCCGGCCGATGACCCGACCGATCCGGCTCCCGCCACTGCGTTTGGTCAACTGGACGCTTTCATTTATCTGGAGCGTTCGATTTCGGAGAAAGGGATTTACCCGGCGATCGACCCGTTGGCATCGAACTCGCGCATTCTGGATCCACAATACGTCGGCGACCGTCATTATGCGATCGCCCGCCGCGTGCAAACCACCTTGCAGCGATATCGGGAACTGCAGGACATCATCGCCATTCTGGGTGTGGATGAATTGAGCGAGGAGGACAAGATGATTGTGCATCGCGCTCGCCGTATCGAGCGGTTCATGAGCCAACCCTTCCTGGTCGCCGAGGTGTTCACTGGCAAGGCGGGCGAGATCACGCCGCTGGCGGAAACGATTCGCAGCTTTGAAGAAATCTGTGACGGCAAGTGGGACCACTTGCCCGAGCAAGCATTCATGTACGTCGGCGCCATTGATCAGGCCGAGGCGCAAGCCAAGAAGATGGAAGAAAGGGGCAGGTAGTTATGGCACTTCGTTGCGTCGTCGTCACCCCCGAACGGACCGAATTGGACCGCGAGGCTGAATACATCTCGATGCCGTTGTTTGACGGGGAGCTGGGTGTATTGACTGGCCGTGCCCCGATGATCGGCCGCCTCGGCTTTGGAACGCTGAGATTGCAAACCGCGGCCGGCCCGGAACGCTATTACATCGACGGCGGCTTCGCGCAAGTCGAGAACAATGTCGTCAGTATCCTGACGGGCAAAGCAATCGCAGTCGATCTGATCGATGGCGATCAAGCCCGCCAAGCACTCGAGGAAGCTCAAGAGATGCCGGGTTCGACGCCAGAAGAATCGCAACTCAAAGAGACCGCGCTCAGCAGAGCGCGTGGTCTGGTTCGCGCCTCGCGCTGAATCAGGTTCTGCGATCCGGCCGGCAACTGCGGTTTTCCCCAACCGGCTTTTAGCTCGATCGGCTGCTAGCTCGATCGGCTGCTAGCTCGATCGGCTGCCCAGCGCGGCAACAAGCTTTGCGGGCTAATCGGGTTGCAGTGCCGGCAATTAATAATCAGCTCTGTTTCTGCCCTGAATTTGCTTGTTAGGGGTTGATCCTGCCTTAGGATGCCGTCCGGTGGTCACTGAACATCGACGCAGCTTAGGAGCAGCGAAATGCCGGACCTCTCTGTCTATTACGCCTTGCAAGCGGTATTTTCTCATTGGCGTGCCTTTCGCCAGCGAAGACGCGCTGCTGATCTGCACGACAACGAAGATCAAGAAACGGCGCTGATCAAGCTGTACCCAACGCAGGGTGGGAATTCATCAGCGACTTCGTAATCGCCCTTGCTGTGGCATTGGCAACGCAATCCTTTAGCGGGCGATGTTAGGGCTGCGGGTCTCGGCGGAGTCCAACCGCCGCACTAGAATGGGTGCTTTCAGTTTCTCGCTTCCCAGCTGCCGATGATAGCTCGACCGACCATTTGCGGTACTCTTCTGGCACTTTTGCTCGCACTCTCGTTTGGATCCACCAACGCGACCGAGCCAATCAGCTTTCGATTGATGACGTTCAATATCTTGCACGGGGGTGTCGAACGGGGCCAGCCTCTTTCCCAGACCGCTCGGGCGATCAAGCTTGCCGATGTGGTTGGCCTGCAAGAGACCCATAATCAGGAAATCGATCATAGTGTCGAACTGGCTCGACTACTGGGCTGGCATCATTTCCAACAGGGTGGCAACACAGCGGTCCTGAGCCGCTACAAGATTACGGGCCATACGCCGGCTAAATGCGGCGTTTACATTGAGCTTTCCAGTGATCTGATCATCTGTCTGTTCAACGTCCACTTCCCGGCGTCGCCCTATCAGCCTTACCAGCTGCTTGGCATTCCCTATGGCGATGACGATCCCTTCATCAAGACCGAGCAAGAGGCGATTGACTGGGCGAATCGATCACGCGGGAGTCAGCTAGGGCAAATGCTGAAAGAACTGGAACTGGTTCGCGAGCGGGGGATTCCCGTATTTGTGACCGGCGACTTCAACGAGCCCTCCCACCTGGATTGGACCGAGCGCGCGGCCGCCGCAGGCGTGCATCCGTTGAAAGTTGATTATCCGGCCGCGAGGTCGGTAGCGGAACACGGCTTGATCGACGCCTATCGTCAGCAGTTCCCCGACGAACTCGCGCGATCTGGTTTCACTTGGACTCCGCTAACGCAGCCGTCCGACAAAGATGATCATCATGATCGTATTGACTTTGTGTTCGTCGACAAGCGATTTGCCGCAATCAAGAACTGTGAAGTCGTTGGCGAGGCGGCCGACTCCGCCGACTTAGTCGTCGACCCCTGGCCCTCCGACCATCGCGCGGTGCTTTCGACGATCCAAATCAAGAAGCAACGTGACTAGCGGGAATCGACTCGACGACCTCTTGATCGTGTGCCTCCGCTTGCCGCTCTGTCCACCAACTCAGCGCATCCTGATCCGTCCAGCCGGCTGCGTCCGCGCAATTGGATAATGCCGCTTGCAAATCTTTAGCACTCTGATAGCGATCGCTCGGTTCTTTGGCCAGGCAACGCATCACAATCTGCTGCAGGTCTCTTGGTACATCGGGCACCAATTTTGACATCGGGAGCGGGCTTTCATGCGCATGCGCCATGAGCACCTTGATTGAATGAGCATGGTCAAAGGGTGGTCGTCCGGTTAACAGGAAATAGGCCACCGCACCGAGCGCATAGATGTCACTACGAACGTCGGGTTCGTCCCCGACGGCTTGCTCCGGTGACATGTACAGCGGCGAACCGGTAAGGGTCCCGTCGATGGTCAAATCAAGGTTGGCGGACTCGGAAATCGGCTTGACCAAGCCAAAATCGAGAAGTTTTGCAACGTCGTAGTGGCCCCCGCGCTCGGCGGCAAAGATGTTGGCGGGCTTGATATCACGATGGATCAATCCGACCTGATGAGCTTCACTGAGTGCATCGCAGGTTTGCCGTAGCAGATGGATCACACGTGCCGCCGGCATCGGGCCATATTTCTTGACGACGTCACCAAGATTCATTCCCGGTAGGTATTCCATCACGTAATAGAAGGTCCCCTTGTCGTCGTGGCCATAATCGTAAATGTCAATGCTGTTCCAATGCGAAAGTGCGGCAGCAGCCCGGACTTCGCGTTCGAATCGGGCTAGCGCGCGGGCGTCGGTTGCTTTCTCTGGACGGATTACTTTTATCGCGCAGGGGCGTTTCATCAGCTGGTGTTCAGCCAGGAAGACTTCGCCCATGCCACCTCGACCGAGGGTCTCTCGCAATCGGTACTGGCCCAATTGCTTTGCCATGAAGGCTTCGCGCCGCAACGATCCGATGGTGTGAACGCCGGCGATAGCGGTGATCGCTCCGAGTGCCATCATCAGGTTGTTGGTTGCCACATATGCGAAACCAGCATTCAATGCCTCGCTGGAGACCGGGTCGAAGTAGACCAGATAGAATGTCAACCCAATTCGAAGCGAGACGATCAATCCAACGACCTGTGCCGCGCGGCGCCAAGTGTTGGGAATGAACAACGCGTAAATGAAGATCAGCATCAGCCATAACGACGCCATGTCGGGCAAGAAATGAAAGTACGCCGCGCATTGGCGACTTGACACGAGCGACAAGTCGAAGAAAAAGGCCGCCGGACCTCCAAAAATCAAGAATTCTTGAATCCGCAACGTGCGCGAACTCAACTGACACTTACGGCACAGCGAGGCGGCGCAGGCCGCCAACAAGACCGTCAGGACCACATGTGCCAGAAACAGGTAGTCGAACCCTTGATCGGGCCATTGCCTGATAAATAGATTGAGCGCCAGATAGGCGGCGAACCCACCAAACAAGATCAGCGCAGACGTTCGCAGTCGTGACTGCAAAATTCGACTGGTTTCCTTGGACAACCCCGAACCGCTTGCTTCGACCAGGTTGACCTGCAAAGGCTGCGGCGCTGAGTCACCAGCGAGTGTCTCGTCGAGTAATACGCCGTCCGCTATGGCTAGATCAGGCAATGGATTCACCTTTAATTAGCGTCTGCCGTTTTCCGGCCAAACTGTTCGTTGTCGGTCGCAGTCATTCGTCGCCGCAGCCCCTTTCTTGACCCTCATTTTACGATTTTCCTGGTCTTGGTTGCTAGCAGGATCGCCGGAGAACAGCGGAATTCAGGGAAGTAATCGCGCCCCAGCGGGACCGCCCGTCTGTTAGAGAGCTATTTTAGCCCCATCCCGCTCGGTCGTCTGGAAATCGCCCCGCGGATCCCCAGCTCCCTGGGGTCGCGGGCAATCTTGTCGGTAAAGGTACGTACATCGTCAAGGATGGGCCGGATCTTCGCCGTTGCCATTTCGACGTTCTCAATCGACCGTTTCACTTGCCAGTAGATCTCGTCGTCTTCGATTAACCGCTTGATGGTTCCGTCACTATTGTTGAGCGTGCGGCCGAATTCCTCGACCTGTGTCAAGCTGCTTTCCAGACTGGCCAGGCTGCGAATCGCTTGATCGACCAGTTCGTCGCCCCGTTCGGCTAACGGTTCGGTGAACTGTTCCAAGTTCGCAATGGTCTGTCCCGCGCTTTCGACGGTGGTGTTGACGTTCTTGACGGCATCTTCGGCGGCGAGTCCGACCTTTTCAAACTGAGCACCAGCTCTTTCGATGGTGTCGAACACCGACTCGGTCGAATCCAGAGCTTCTTGGGCGCTTTGCAATAGCTCGGGCAGCCGAGCAATGGATGCCTCGATATTTTGCTGATTCTGGGGGTTGCCGACAATCGTTCGCACGTCCCGCAGCACTGCTTGGAAATCTTCGAGCGTGGTCATGATTTCTTCGGAAACCGTGTCCAACTGCAAATCGGTACTGCCAATGATTTCACGGACTTCATTGGCCAATTGATTGACGCTCTCGCCGGCGGTGGCGATCGATTCCCCAGCAGTTTGAATCACGGTAAAGGTGTCTTGAAGATCGTTTTCCATTTCGAACAGACTTTGGGCTTTCGTTCCGTAGTCAACAAATTCGTCGTCGATATAGGGTTTATCGATGATTTCCCGGTCCTCGCCAAAAATCAATGTCAGCTCGGGCTCGTTTGCCCGCACAAACTCCATCTGTGCATCGCCGGTGACAAAGTTACCCGATCCGATTCTGGGGACGTATCGATGGGGCAAGCGATATCGGCTGTCCATAGCCAGCGTTACCAACACGCCACCTTCGTCCCGCAGGTCGATACTGGAGACACGTCCGATTCGAACCCCGTCGCGGACGACGGGCGTATTGACACTGATTCCTTCGGCCGACGGGAACACGGCGGCGATGGTGTAGTCGCGATTGAGCACACTGGGAAATGCGCCGAATAGAAATACCAGAATGACGCCGATACCGATCGACGAGATGACCAGCACCCCAACGCCAAATTTAAGTTTGTTTTCGTCCATGAATTTTCGATTTTTTTTGCGATAACAGGTGCCACCCGCAAGTCTTCACCGCCTGCTCCGGGCCGCCGCGGTGCCTGGTAGCGAAAGCGACTTTAGTCCGCTGCCGCCGCCGTCTCCTGAGCCATTTCATGAAGTCGATCACCGGCTTCGCCGTGGACAAATTGCCGTACGCGGCGATCCTCGGCGTGCTCCAAATCGCTGGGTGATCCGTCGAACAAAATTTGCGATTCGTCGCGATCGAGTCGCTGCCGTGGAAAAAACATCAAAACGCGATCGGCCACTTTCCGGGCAGTTCGCATGTCGTGGGTTACCACCACGCTGGTCACCGGATGTCGACGCCTGGTGCTCAGGATCAATTCGTTGATCACGTCGCTCATGATCGGGTCCAGGCCGGTTGTCGGTTCGTCATAGACGATCAGTTCGGGACTCAGGATCAGCGCCCGCGCCAGGCCAACCCGCTTGCGCATTCCGCCCGAGATCTCGGCCGGCCATTTGTCAATTACGTCTGCCGACAGCCCGACCTCGGCTAAATGCATCATCACGCGTTCACGAACTTCGCTTTCCGAGACCACTTCGTTTTGCCTCAGAGGAAAGGCAACGTTGTCAAAAATGGACATGCTGTCAAATAACGCCGCGTTCTGAAACACAAAGCCCATATGACGGCGAATGGCAGCCAATTGTTCGTGGTTGCTGTCGTTCAGCGATTGGCCATCAAAATAAATGGTGCCGGATGTCGGTGGAATCAACGCCACCAGCGTCTTTAGAAATACGGTCTTTCCACAACCGCTTTCTCCAATGATCGCCACGGTTTGACCTCGGCCAATCGACAAACTGAGATTGGCCAAAATTGGCTGGTTTCCGAAATGAACCGAAACGCCGCGGGCTTCGACCAGCGGATGATCGACGGCGGTTTTCTGGTTCAGGCGCTCGGACGATTCCCCAGCGGTACTCATAAGAATGACGCTCCGTTGGGATAGATCGTATAGTAAATCGCGTTCATCACGATCGTCAGAAACAGGTCGACGGCGAGAATCAAAACAAACGAATAGACGAATGCCGTGGTCGCCGCTTTGCCGACACCTTCGGCTCCCGCCTGGCAGTGAAATCCGCGGTAACAACTGACCAACGCAATGATCGCGCCGAAAAAAAAGCTCTTAAAAATTCCGCTGAACAGGTCGAAACCCGTAACGCCCTCGCGCGAGTGATTCAAATAAGCGGCATGGTCAATGCCCAAGATGATCACGCTGTAAAAGTATCCCCCCACGATGCCCATAAAGTCGGCCATGATCGTCAGTGCGGGGATCAACAGAATGCAGGCCAGAAATCTTGGCACCACCAAATAGTGAATCGGGTCGGCACCCATGGTTGTCAAGGCATCGATCTGTTCTGTCACGCGCATCGTTCCCAGTACAGCCGCCATCGCACTGCCGACTCGGCCGGCCAACATGGTGGCAGCCAATACCGGACCGAGTTCCTTGACCAGTGTCGCGTTGATGACCGCGCCTAAACGGCTGTCCAATCCGATCGAATGGAACTGAGCGTAGCTTTGCACGGCCAAAACCATGCCAATGAAGGTCCCGGTCAATGCGACCACGGGCAGACTCAGGGCGCCGACTTGATAGAAGTTGATCAAAATCGTGCCGCGGCAGGGCAACCGCGTCAACATCCACCGCAGCATTTGCCCGGTGAACAATGTCATGTCACCGATCGCTGTGATGCCATCGACCACCGCGGATCCCCATTCGTTCACCCAACGCACCATTGGCCCAGGTGCCGGGGCCCCCTGTGGCTGGCGGGCACGGCTCGAAATCGATGCGGACTCGGACAACGTGTGAAACCCTACGCGGACGCAGACAACCAATCAGACTCATCTGATTGTATCGGTCAGCATGATCGTAGGGGTTAGAGAAAGTCAGCGGCGCCGGGCGTCGGGTGTTTCACACGGTTTGTGTCGCGCGCGAAGAGGTCGCGGGCAGATCGCCCGCCGTGATTAGGCGAACTGCAGGCGCGGATCGTCCAAGCCCAGACGCTTCATTTTTTTGTACAGCGTGGTACGGTTGATATCGAGCGCCTCGGCTGTCGCCGCTCGGTTCCATTGGTGGCTTCGCAAGGCTTGCAAAATGATCTGGCGCTCAGGAGATTCCAAGGCTTCGCGTAGTGTCATTCCAGCGGAGTTGCCGATGCCGGCCATCGACACCGGGGACGACTGCAAAGCAAATTGACTTCCCGTGAAGTGGGTCTCCGTGCGACCGGTCAGTTCCGGCGGCAAGTCCTCGATCGTCAACTGAGTTCCACGAGCGAGCAATACGGCTCGCTCGACCACGTTTTCCAATTGGCGAACATTGCCGGGCCAAGCGTAGGCCTGCATCGCTTGCATCGCGGCCGAATCAAATCCAGCGACATCGCGGCCGCTGGTCTCCACAGCTTCGCGAAGGAAGTGATCGACTAGCAGCGGAATGTCACCAGCACGCTCGCGCAGTGACGGCAGTACGATATTGACGACGTTGACACGATAGTACAAATCTTGACGAAATCTGCCCTCTTGAACCGATTTCGCCAGATCCTCGTTGGTTGCCAGAATCACGCGCGTGTCGACCGTTTCGGTAACCGTGCCTCCCAGCGGCTCAAACTGCAATTCTTGCAATACTCGCAGCAGCTTGACTTGCATCGCCGGCGTGGCTGTCGCGATCTCGTCCAAAAACAATGTGCCACAATCAGCCAGCTTGAATTTACCCGCCTTGTCGTGGTTGGCACCGGTATAGGCGCCGGCAACGTGACCGAATAGTTCGCTTTCCAGCAGCGTGTCAGGCAGTGCTCCGCAGGCGACTTCCACAAATGGACCGTTGCGGCGCGAGCTGCGGGCGTGGATCGCCCGTGCGATCATACTCTTGCCAGTACCGTTTTCGCCGGTGATCAACACCGAGGCTCGAGCATCGGCGACGCTGTCGACGACATCGAAGATCTTCATCATTCGATAGTCGTGACTGAGAATGTTCTCCATCCCGCTACGTCGATCAAGCTGCTGTCGCAGCATTTCATTTTCGCGAGTGATTTCCCGTTGCGAGATCGCGCGCTGAATCGCCAATGTCAGCTCGTCATCGATCAATGGTTTGGTCAGCAGGTCAAAAGCGCCTGCGCGAACCGCTTCGACCGCGGTATCGGGAGTCGCGTAGCCGGTAATTACCAGCACCGCGGTGTCGGGATATTTTTTACGCGTATAACCGATCAGTTCAAACCCGTCACGATCGCCCAGACGGAGATCACAAATGACGAGATCAAAGGTCAGGTGATCGAGTGATTCCTTGGCCTGTTCAATTGATTCGGCCACCGCTACCTGATGTGACATCTCGCGCAACCAAAGAGCCATCGACTCGGCGAGATGGAGGTCGTCGTCGACCAACAGGATGGAGGCGGAATCTGTCATCAGAAGCCCAAAAGCGGACACACGGATCGGGGGTGGCCTCGCGGTGCGAATGAACAGAGACACAACCGGCCATTCATTTCTAGGTCACGGTTTGGGGCGGGTCAAAACGGAGTTGCTGACGATTCCAGCACTACTGAGAATCGAACGAGTCGTAACGATTAATCTGCCGAGAACCACTCTAACGGGTTGCTCCAAGCCAAAGCTCGGAGCAGGCCGCCGTGGTTGTGATCTGATCTGCTGTGATGGGATGACCGCGATCGCTGCGAGATCCTTAGTTTGCCATCGCTTGTTCGCCCTCGATCGGGATCGGCATCAGAACTTCGCCGGCCGGGATCAAGCGAATGTTTTTGCACCGCGAGAGCTGGAATTGTCGCGGTTGTTCCCGGCACAGGCAGAGGCCGAGAAACCGATAGCTGCCCATGAAACGGATCGGGCTGACGACACGGTGGGTACGGTTGCCCTTGGCATCCGCATAATCCATTTCGATGACAAAATTGTCAGAGTCTTGCATTGCTTTGCGTAACAATCGATTCATTTGATCGGGCCCCGCTGAAGAATGGTTTGTGGTCTCGTTAACTATTCGCGGCGACACTGACACGTTTGGTCCAACCTGGAAACCAGTCGTTTGGGCCGTGGGCGGCGGCGCAGATCGAGCAGGCTGACCCAGAGACTCGATCCTGGCGGGGCCGCAGGCCGTTTTAAGTCGGCAATGCGATTCGCTGAACGCGATGGTTACTGCTATCCAGGATGTAAACACGGTCTTGCGAATCAATCACGACACCCCATGGTCCGTTCAATTGCCCGGGTTCGAAACCGGGGCCGCCCCAGCTGGCGATCCAGTTTCCGTCCGCATCGAAACGTTGAATCCGATTGTTCTTGTGCTCGACCACCACGACGGAGGAATCACTGGCAATGGCCAAGTCATAGGGATAGTAGAATTGGCCTGTGCCGGTACCAGGGGTTCCCCAAACGTCGATCAGCCGTGGCGTTGCCGCGCGGATATCAAACTTTTGAATACGATGGTTGCAAGAATCGCAAACCCATAACACTTGATCTTGAATTACCAAACTTTGCGGTCGGACAAACTTTCCGGGCTCGCTGCCGTTGCCGCCCCACTGAGTCAGAAAGTTGCCAGCGGGATCAAATTTCTGAATCCGATCCGATGCGTTGTATTCACCAATGTAATAGCATCCCTGGTCATCGCAGACCGCATCGGTGACAAACGCAAACTCGCCCGGATTGTGACCGGCCGAACCTCCGATCTGTTCCGCTTCGACCAGCTGGCCATCCAACGTGAAGGTCAGCATGCGGTAGTAGTGCGTATCGGCGACGAGCAGCCGAGACGCGTTGTCGGTAGGATCATCGGCTGGCCTGCGAATCGCCAATCCGGTCGGTTTTCCGTTTTCGATCTGTGGCGTCGTCCATCCCCGCAGCAACCGGCCGTCAGGTTCGAAAACCTGAATTCGTCCGGTTGTGTCGACGATGTACAGTTGGTCTCGCCGATCGATGGCCACCGCTCGCGGTTTGATAAATCTTCCCGGACCCAATCCCCGCCGTCCCCAAACCAGCTCGGGAAGCGGACCTTGTTGGCTCGACACGCAGCCGGGTGTCAGCAGCGTGCCGGCGGTGATCGCCAAACCGACCACGCCAGTCAAACCGGCTTGCAAGGCCTCTCGCCGCTGTCGCAATCCCCCGCTCGCCTGTAGTGCGGTGACTTGTGAGGGCATTTCAGTGGCTCTTACAATAGGGTTCTAGGAAACCGAGATCCGGATGCTCGTTATCTTAGCCTAGTTTGATTTTCGCCACGATCTCGGGTCGCTCAATCCATGCCAACAGTTCTTGATCTACGGGCCAGCGACGACGTTCGTGACATCGTCCATCGCAGCGTTCAAGCGTTGGTCGAAGGAAGAGTGATCGGTGTTCCGACCGAAACGGTATATGGGCTGGCCGCCGACGCGTTGAATGAAGCGGCCGTGGAGCAGTTATGTGAAATCAAAGGTCGCGATGAGAAAACTCCGTTGGCAATTTCAGTTTCCAGTCGCGAATCGGCGGGCGATTTTTTTGACCAGTTGACGCCCCTCGCGCGGCGACTGAGCTACCGTTGCTGGCCCGGCCCGTTGACTTTGGTGGTCCCCAGTCATTCCGATCGGTCGGCGCTGACGCAACTGCCGGCTGCGGTCCGACGTCGGATTGTGGGCGATCATGGCTGCGTCGGGTTTCGGGTGGTGGACCATCGAATCATGTCTGAAATTCATCGTTTTTTGTCTGGGCCGCTGGTGTTGACCAGTGCGAATCTAAGCGGACAACCGCCGCCAACGACAGCCGATGGAGCCAAGGAGCAATTGGGGGATTCGATTCCCCTACTGCTCGATGACGGCCCGACCCGTTATGGTGGACATTCGACAGTCGTACGCGTAATCGGCAATCGAATGGAAATCCTCCGCGAAGGGGTCATAGAACGTGCAACCATGAGTCAATTTGCCAAACCGGTGATCGTGTTGGTATGCACTGGCAATACCTGCCGCAGTCCGATGGCCGAAGTTTTGTTGAAAGAAAAATTGCGACGAAAGTTCAGCAATGAAGATGCCGTGCAAGTACTTTCGGCGGGCGTCGCTGCCGGCGCCGGCAGCATGGCCAGTCCTCAAGCCGTTGAAGTGATGGACAGCCGTGGCCTGGATTTGTCCGCGCACAGCAGCCGTCCGCTCGATGACGCCGTCATGAATGTTGCCGATTTGGTGCTGACGATGACGCGCGGTCACCGAGCGGCGATCCTGGCCGCATGGCCGGAGATGCACGATCGCATCCATCTTTTGCGGCGGGACGGCGGCGATATTTCCGACCCGGTTGGCATGCCCGTTGAATGCTATGAATCCTGCGCGGAGCAAATTGACTGCGAACTATCGGCCTGGGTCGAGGCTTTGGATAAAGACTTCTTTCCTGTGACCGCCGCGGAAAATGGCTAGTCCGACAACTCGAAGGTTATCTTATGTTAAGAATTTCGATTGCGAGCGATCATCGTGGCGTGCAGATCAAGTCACGTTTGATTCAAGCGTTATCGGCCGCTGGATTCGCCATCTCTGACGAAGGTACCAACTCGGATCAATCGGTCGACTATCCGGATTATGCGCGGCAAGTTGCCGGGAAGGTCAGCAAGGGGGACGCTGATCGCGGAATTTTGATTTGTGGCACAGGCATCGGCATGTCGATTACGGCGAACAAGTTTCCGCGCGTCCGCGCAGCGAACTGTTACGATGAAGTGATGGTGGAAATGAGTCGCCGCCACAACAATGTCAACGTGCTTTGTCTGCCCGGTGACATGATCGGGGATCGCTCGGTCGATGATTTAGTATTGATGTGGTTACAAACTGAGTTTGACGGCGGACGGCACGCGATTCGTATCGATAAAATCGCGGAAATTGAAGGAGGTACGACCTTGGCTTCGTCTTCGCCGGCAGATATCGAATCGGCATGACTGGGGCAGCGACCCATTCAGCCGCCGCCGATCGATTGCCAGCCGCAACCTGGTCGTCACTGATCGGGCATGACCAACTGAAACGACGATTGGCTTTGGCGATTCGCCGCGGACGCTTGGGGGGCAGTTTCTTGCTGGTTGGTTCTCCCGGCGTCGGCAAGCGAACCGTTGCACAGCTGATTGCTCAGACCTTGTTATGCACCAGGTCGCAACCCGCTGAGCTGAATCCCTGCGGGCAGTGCAGCGCTTGTGTGCAAGTGCTCGCCGGCACGCACCCGGATTTGGTGCGCGTCGCCAAACCGAACGACAAAAGTTTCATCCCTCTGGAATTGCTGATCGGTCCAAAAGAAGCGCGCATGCAGTCGGGATTCTGCCGCGACATCCGACTTCGACCGATGGCGGGCAATCGCAGAGTCGCGATTCTGGAGGACGCCGACTATTTGAACGAAGAAGGTGCCAACTGCTTGCTGAAGACGCTCGAGGAGCCACCCCCAGGCACGTTGATTCTGTTGATCGCTACGAGTGAACAGCGGCAACTTCCCACGATTCGTTCGCGCTGCCAAATCATTCGTCTCGGGCCCCTGCGTGTCGCTGCTGCCACAGCGCTGCTCCGTCAGGCATATCGAATCGAAGCCAGCGACGAAAAAATTGCCGATGCGATTGAAGTCTCGGCTGGAGACATGCGGGTTGCCGCCCGCCTGCTGGCGCCTGAGGCGGATGGGTTCCGCAGCGCTTTGCTGTCCCAGCTATCGGCCAGTCATCCCGATCCGATCGGTTTGGCGAAATTGATCAACCAAATTGTGGAACAAGCGGGAAAGGATCCCAGCAAGCGTCGCAGTGTGATGCGTGATGTTTTTTCGATGTCGGTTCAACATTATCGAAGTCAACTGCGGTCCGAAGCGCTCACCTCGACCAGCGGATCATCAACCATCAACCGATTGGATCGTTGCATCCGCGCGTTACGGGAGGTCGATCGGAATGCGAATCAATCGACACTGATCGAGTGCTATGCTGTCGACATCGCGACGGCGACCAGCGGTGACCGCGGCGAAATCGGCTAGCCATTGCTTTTCTGTAACGCTTCGGCGGCGTCATCGACGGTGGGAAACATGTTGAAAATGCGATCAAAGTGTACCAGCCGCAGCACATCTGCCGCGACGCCTTTGACGCCGGCCAAGGCGATCTCTCCACCTCCGTCCTTCAATCGACTGTTGGCGCGGACCAGCGTCGCCAGACCCATACTGGAAATATAAGCCAGTTCACTGCAGTCAAGCACAAACTTCTGTTCGCCAGCATCGATGTAGCCTTGAATGCAATCAAGCAAAAACCGCGAGGCGTCTGAATCGATGTGCCCCATGACTTCAAGCACAAACACATTGTCCCAATCGTCGTGTTTGTATCCGGAAAATTCAATCATTGCCAGTTTCTCCCGCTTCTTGCGTTGTGCGCTCTTGGAACTTCAGCTGATCATCGTCTCTGCAGTACAGATGTGCAAGTTTACAGACACTGCCCAATCGCGAAATCTTTGTATCCGTTCGTAACATGGCGGCGATCGAGCCGGCTTGATTGGACCGTCCTGGCTACTTCTTCTTGGCTTTCCGTTTGGCTTCCAGCAATCGCTCGGTGTAACTTGGGCCGGCTGGTTCTGCGGCGGTCGTCTCGGTTGCGGAACTCGCCGTTTGTTTCGCCGCCGGCTTACCGGAAGGATCGAAATCCAAGCCCTCGACGTCCAGCCCGGTCGGTTCGAAGCGCACGTTTGCCCGGCGCCGCTGCAGTTCATCGCTAATCGAGGCTTTGTTCTTCTTCAGTGCGTCTAGTCGAGCCGTGACGGCACTGTCTTGGTCGCTGGCGACTCCCCGAGGCTGTTTCAAGAGTTGGCCGATCCAGTTGAAATTGACCGCAACTCGGCGAATGAACACGTCCGCCAAAAACAGACAGCAAGCGGCCAGTACGAACCATGGCCAGGCGTCACGGATGCTGCGGGCGAGAGCCAAACCACCCCGAAAAGCATTTGAATTGATCAGCGTTTCGGTCGGTTGTGTTCCGAGTGCTTCGTTAATTATCCCGGGCTGGCCGTTACGAGGTTGGATCGACGCCAACGCTTCCAACAAGGCTTGATTCGATTCGCGGACACGAAATTCCTCGCTGTAAGGAACGGTGACTCCGGTGGTCAGAGGCGCCGCTCCGGGTCCTGGTACGACATTGATAAAATAGCTGCCCGTCTTGTCGGCTGAAAAGGTTCCGACGTAACGACCCGGTGCCGTCTGGCGCATTTTCAAAGGTACCGATTCCATGTTGGGATCTATCGCGGTCGCGTTGACATCCAGAAAATTCTGGAACGTGTCGTCTTTGTTGAACGCGTTCAATATGACTTGGACTTCACCGTCGCGAATCTGCGACGCAATCGAAAACTTGCCCGTGTCGCCGGTCGGACGCATCAACCAGCGGACCAGCTGGCTGTAGAACTTTTCATAGCCGCTCCATTCGGTCCAGGCGGAGGCCCATCGCGCCCCGGCGTCGGTCGTCAACACGGCGGTGCGACCAAGTCCGTAGTTCCAAACGGCCAGAATGGTCGCGTTTTCTGGCGAATCGGGTTTGGGTGATTGAATCAATACCTGAGCCAATGGGTTGTCCTTGGTTTGCGTCAGCACGAACCCGCTAATCGGTGGCACCACGCGGTCGACTCCATCTAGCAGCGCGTGCGGAAAAATGACTTCCGGTACCGCACCGGCCTCGGGTTCGTAAACCAGCGGCCGTGACACACGGCGAGCTTCGCGTTGAAAAATCTTTGGCAGTGCCTTTCCTTTGACACTCCCGTAGTACTTACCGCCGGTCTGTTTGGCGATCCCTTCCAGTCGCTTGCTTTCGACCATGCCGTGCGATTGAATCGCCACGGTGCTGATCGTGATGTTGTTGTTTTTGAAGGAGTTGATCGTCGCTGGAGACGGCGGCTGCGGATCTCCGTCGCTGATGATGATGCAGTGCTTGACCGAGGCGGAGGTGCGAGTCAGTCCCGCCACGGCCATTCGCATTGCCGGATCGAACTGGGGCATGTCGCCAGGTGTCATGCGACCAATCGCCGCCAGCATTGCTTTGCGATTCGGTCCGACCGGCAACAGGCCGTTGGTGCCGCCCCACAGCCAGGCGTCGCCGCGCATTGTCCAGTGCAGCACGCCGCCATAATCGGCCGGGCCGAGCTGTTCGATGGCAGCTTTAGCGACCACCTTTTCCCAATAGTTTCCTTCCGGCATCTCGCAGGCGTGCATGATCAGTGCCAGCGCGCCGACGGCTTGGATTTTGGTGTTTCGAATTTTGAAGTCGACCGGCATCGCTTCCTCGAGCTTGGTGCCGATCCAGCCTCCGGCACCGAACGCCTCCGGCCCGCCGATCATCAGCAAACCGGCGCCCATGTTTTCGGTGTTGCTGACCAGCATTTCGATTTGCGCGTCGGTGAACGACGACAGTTGATCGGTTGAATCTCCGGAAACACGCGGCACGCCGGCCAGGATCACAGCGTCGTAAGCCTGCAATTCGGGTAGCGATCCAAACAACTGATCGCTTGGTTGGATGACCACTTCGATATTGTTGTCGCGCAGCGCATCGATCATCAAATCGAAGTTGCCGGTGTTCCTGGCATCTTCGATCAACAGCACTCGTCCTTGGCCGCGAACGTAGGTGTAGGCCGAGGCCGTATTGTTTTGCCGCAGTCCGTCATCCTCGTCAGAATCGGGAATGAATTCCGCTTTGTATTCGATAGGCCGCTGGTTGATCGATTTGGTGCTCGAATCGGGAATCACGTTTTTGCCGGATCGACCGTGATCGGCTCCTCCAGCATCAGCGTTTCTTCACCAGCCGACCTTCTGAGTGACTCGCAATTTGCCTTTGGCCGGTTCGGTCGACCCTGTCATCGTCAAAATTGTTGATCACCACTCGCATCTCGAACGGCTGACCTTTGCGAATGTTCTCCGGAACGTCGATTTTTTCCGTCAAGCACTTCGCGACTTGCTTCCAACAGACCGGTACGACATCGATTCCGATTCCGGCGTCGGCGACGCGCGCGGCAAGCTTGCGTGCTTGACCGATATTCTCATTTCCATCGGTGACAATCACGATTCGTCTAGAGGTGTCTTCCGGCATTGAGGCCTGAGCCAAATTCAGAGCCGTTTCCAGATTGGTTGCATCCGTTCCACCGCGCATGCTTTCCAGACGCCGTAGCGGTGGAATGTTTTCGTCGAAGGGGGGAATTTCGATCGACGCGTCACGACCGAAGACCACGATTCCGGCGCGGTCATTGCGCTCGTGGATTACGATGGCGTCGCACATTGCGGATCACGTAGTCCAGCATCACTTGGCGATTTGCCTGCGGAATGCTTTCCGATTGATCCAACAAATACATCACGGTCATGCGGTCGCTGACCCAGACCAATTGAACGCCCGCGAGTGCGAACACAATTGCGGTCCAAACGACACTGCGAAACAGCAGCGCGAAGAGCCTGCGAAAACTTCCCAATGATGCCAGCGATCGGTATCCGATCCACCACAGCAGCGGCAACGCCAGCAGCAGCCACAGGTAGTTCGGATGGTCAAAGCCAAGACGCAAGGAGAACATCGAGATGCAGCGTCCGCTCAGGCGAGTTGAGTCGATTCGGTTTGGCGGTAGGTCACCGAAGCATAACAGACGGCGGCCAAGCCCGTCGCGCCCAATGCCAGAATCGCCGCCATCAATGCCAGTGCCGGGGCGGCCAACATTTCGGGGTTCTCGTCCGAAGCGTATACGGCCAACACGACGCTGAATCGAGTTGTTGACGAAATGGCCAATCATCGCCGGAAACAGCGATCCGCTTTGCAACGTGATCCAACCCAAATACAGACCCAGCGGGAAAACAGCGATCACGTGCACCAAGTCCATGTGAAAGGCGGCGAACAAAGTCGATGCAACCAACACGCCGGCAGTTGGACCCGAACGACGTTGTCAAACGCGTTTGCATGTAACCGCGAAACAACAGTTCTTCGCAGATTGCCGGCGTCAGTCCGATCATCAACGCCAGTGGAATCAAGAAACCGTTTTGACCGTGGTTGCGAAAGACAGACGGTCAGTTCTTTCAACGTTTCACTGTCGTCCATGAACATGCCGACCAGCGATTGCCGAAACCATTCCGACCAGCGGTGTCGCCATCGCCGCCGCCACCCAAGTCCAGATCGGCCAATGTCCGCGAACCAAACTCAGACGACGATGGGTTGCCACCGGCGAAAGTATCGCGGCGGCGATGGCGGGTACTACCAACGCAACTTGCGGCAACACCACCATGATGAACAATCCGATTCGCGACCCCATGACCGAGGTGAGCATCGTTTCGCTGCGCAGCGTTTTTAGGTCGATCGATCCATGCACGACATAGATCGCCACGACCGTCAGAACCGCACTGGATATTAAGAAACAGGCACCAGAGAGACCGCAAACCAAAAACGAAGTCCATGATCGTGGTCGCGACGGTTTGTTTGAACCCCGCACGTAGCCGTCATCGATGATCTGGGCATCCAGAATCAAATCGGTCGCGTCGTCCGCTGGGTCAGGAGCAGCTGTCGTCACGGAGTCTGAGTCCGGTGGAGTAGGAGCCGGTTCGCTAGGTCCGGTCACTTGATCCCTCGTTGGTGCTGTGAGTTCAGAATCGGCCATTGATTATCAGTCTCAGGCGCGCCGGCCGTATTCGCAGGTGCGCAATTTTGACTCGATTCCGAAATATCTACCGCTACGCCAGTCCCGTCCCTTCCTTCAAACCGAACATCACATTCATGTTCTGAATCGCAGCTCCGCTCGCCCCTTTGGTCAGATTGTCAATCGCACAGACCAGTACCAGACGCTCACCGCAATCGCGAGCAGTCATTTGAACGTAATTCGTCCCCGTCACATGCTTGGTCGCCGGCAAGTGGTCGACCACCTTGACGAAAACCGAATCAGGAAAGCGATTCCGCCAACATTGCATTACTTCCGCGGCGCTGGTCGCGGTCGAGGCTGGTCGCACATAGATCGTTGACAGGATACCGCGGTCCATCGGAGTCAGATGCGGAGCAAACAGAGTCTTGATCGGGCTGCCCGAAATGCGTTGTACCAAGTCATCGATTTCCGGCTGATGGCGATGCGCACCGACCGCATAGGCCGCGATCGACTCATTGGTTTCACAATACAACATGGCAACCTTTGCGCTACGGCCGGCGCCACTGACACCGCTTTTACTGTCAACGATGATGTCGTCGGTCTGAATCAATCCGCCTCGGGCAAGCGGAGCCAATGGCAAAATCGCCGAGGTCGGATAACAACCGGGGTTGGCGACCACGTCGGCGTCGCGAATTTGGTCGCAAAAGAATTCTGGCATGCCGTACGCCGTCGCTGCCCACGCGCTCGGGCCAGGGATGGGTGACGCCGTACCATTTCTCATAAGTTTGGACATCGGAAAATCGAAAGTCGGCACTAAAGTCGATCACTCGCAATTGATGCTGCAACAAACTTTGCACCGTCTCGGCCGATGCTCCGTGCGGCAAACAACACATTGCCACATCACATCGCTTGGCAAGCGTCGCCGGATCGAGCGCTTCGATCACTACTTCCGTTCGCCCGGTCAGCGATGGGTGGACTTCTGCCAACGGCGTGCCGACATCCGCACGACTGGTCGCGACCGTTACTTCGGCTGATGGATGTTGACTGAGTAGACGGACCGCTTCCAACGCGGTGTAGCCGGTCGCGCCGATGATCCCCACACGAATTTGTTTGCTCATGAACTTTGTAAATCAATGGATGGCAAAGTCTGCCGTGTCTCGTTCCGACATGCTTTGTTCGTGCATGTCACGAATCAATTGCTTGTCGCATTCGCGCTGCTGCACGTTGCGTCGCTCGAACATGCGTTGTTGAGTGGTGATCATCACATCGGCCGGTAGCAAAGCCGTGTGGCCAAACGTGCGTCCGTAGTTGACAAAGCTGGGAACATTCGAGGTCACGAATCCATACAACATGCTACAGACCCCGATTACTTTTCCCGTAAAGATACCGGTGTTGATGGCCGATCTTGGAATAGTCACCCATGATGCAGCCCAGGAACTGCATGCCCGATGCCAGCGTGTTTTCACCGTACTGCACGTTGATTTTACCGTAAGTGTTCTTCAAGTCGCTGTTGCAAGTGCCCGCACCGAGGTTGATCCAGCTGCCCAAATAGCTGTGCCCTAAAAAACCATGATGTTGTTTGTTGCTGTAAGGTTCGATAATCGAGGCTTCGACTTCACCGCCCAGCTTGACGGTATGGCCTAAAGAAACGCCGTCTTTGATCGCCGCGTGCTCGGCTATTCTAGTGTGGGCACCGGCATGAATCGGACCGGACAGATGAGTGAATGGGCCGATCCGCACTTGTTCGTCCAATAGGATCGGGCCGGCGGAAACGTCGACTGACACGTAATCACCGATCGATTCCGGGGATTTCACAAACACGCCGTCGGTCAGCTGGATGTGATCTTCATGAACGATCCGCCATTCCATCGCGTCTTTGATCGCCAGCATGTGATGAGCGATCACGTCGTGAGGCCAGCGGAAGACATCCAGTTTGACCGGCGCCGGCCTCAGTGCTGCGGCGGCAGCCAACAGCGCATCGATCGACTGAATTCGCAAATCGAGGATGTCCGATGCAGTCATTCGAGCGATCAACAGCGAACCATCCTCAGCATCGGTTACCGCGCTGGAGACAGATTCGTCGCTCATTCGTTTAAGCACCGAATCGATCGCTACGGTGGGGGCTAATCGCGCATTGACCAGCAACACGCCGTCAGGACCATCGAACTGCTTGGGCGGAGCGGCGATCTGATAGTCGAGCCGCTGTAATTCTTGTAAATAGGGTCTCACATAGCCGCTGAGATTATCGCTGTGACGGCGCAGCCAGTCGATCAAGCGAAAACTGGCGCAGGAAATCGCGTAGGCGGGTCGAGCGAGGATGATCGGCCGAAGCTGTTCGACGCGATCGTCCTCAAAACAGATGATCTGCATGGGACGTTGAATCTGAAGGTTCAATCTGGACGTTCAATCTGGGCATTGACATCACGGTTTTGATGCGGATGCAGTTTAGCGGTTTCTCACCCGGCGTCTCTGCCCCTGGATCTTGACAGCATTCATTCCCGGCGAGCTGTCGTATTGAAATCCGATCTGTCGCGGCATACAGTAGCCTGATGCGAGCGCAACATTACGATTGGGTGATTATCGGTTCGGGTTTTGGTGGCAGCGTCTCTGCGCATCGCCTGACGCAAAAGGGCTACAAGGTCCTGGTGATCGAAAAGGGGCGGCGATTCGAATCGCAGGATTTTCCCAAAACCAATTGGGATCTGAAACGCTGGATGTGGAATCCCGCGATCGGCCTGAGAGGCATCTTCCAGATGTCTTTTCTGAAACACATGACGGTGCTGCATGGCGTCGGCGTTGGCGGCGGATCGCTGGTCTATGCGAATACCCTGCCAACGCCCAAGTCAGAGTTCTTTCAGTCTGGGTCTTGGCGTAACTTGGCCGACTGGGAAACGGAGCTGGCGCCTCACTATCAAACCGCCAAGCGGATGCTGGGAGCGACCGCCAACCCCTTGCTGACACAGGGCGACCAGGTTTTGAAAGAGATTGCCGGTGAGATCGGTCGGGAGCAGCATTTTCATCCGACGGATGTCGCGGTTTTTTTTGGCGAGCCCAACAAACGCGTGCCGGATCCGTTCTTTCAGGGCGATGGTCCTGATCGCGTCGGTTGCAATTTTTGTGGTGCCTGCATGACAGGCTGCCGCGTTGGTGCAAAGAATACACTGGACAAGAACTACTTGTACCTGGCCGAAAAGTATGGTGCCGAGGTTGCTGCCGAAACCGAGGTGACGGCGGTCAGGCCGGGTGACGATGGGAGCTATCGAATCGAAACCAAAGCTTCGCTTGGAACAGCAACGGTCAGTTCCGTTACCGCCGATCGCGTTATTTTTGCCGGCGGAGTGATGGGTACCTTGCCACTGCTGCTGCAGCTGAAGGAAGATCCCAAGGGACTGCCTAAATTGTCCAACCGGCTGGGCGATTTCGTGCGCTCCAACAGCGAAGCTTTGTTCGGCGTGATGTCGCCCGACAAGGACGTTGATTTTTCCAAAGGTGTGGCGATCACTTCGATTCTGCATACTGATCCGCACAGCCATATCGAACCGTGTCGTTACGGCGCTGGTTCGGGATTCTTTCGCTTGTTGATCGCTCCCCACGCGCCGGGACCAACCGTGATTGCCCGCTTATGGGCGCCTGCGCGGCAATCGTGCGCCATCCGATTCGCTGGATCAAAGCGCTGACGATCAGAGACGCTTCGAAACACACGCAGATTCTGTTGTACATGCGGTCCATCGAAGGCACGTTGCGGATGCGTTTGGGGCGTGACCTGCGGACCGGCTTTCGCCGCGGACTGGTCACTGAGGTAGACGATCCGGCTCAAGCCCCTTCGGCCTACATCAAGGAGGCGACGGAGTTGGCCGAAAGGTTTGCGGAAAAAGTCGCGGGCATTTCGACGACGATGATCACTGAAACCTTGCTCGGCGTACCCTCAACGGCGCATATCCTGGGAGGTGCTTGCATGGGCGATTCGGCGGAAACGGGCGTGATCAATCACCGGCACGAAGTGTTCAACTATCCTGGCTTGTACGTGATCGACGGTTCGGCGATCTCGGCGAATCCGGGGGTCAACCCGTCCCTGACGATCACGACACTTGCCGAACGCGCGATGAGTCTAATCCCGGACAAACCGGCCGACCCCTGTGATGAGCCTGCGGGGCGAGCAGGTGCGGTTGAGGCGATTGCCAGCGCCACGCGCCAACCACCTGTGATCGATAACTAAGGAATTGCCAGATGCGGTTCCCGCAGTCGCGCCCGCGCGTTTTCTTAGTCGGCGCCGGCGTCGTGGGCCGCGCTGATCTTGCGCGCCCATCTGGAGGCCGGGATTTCGGTGTGCCTTGTGGACCAGGACGAGTCGACTGTTCGCGAGGCGGTGAGCGAACTGAACCTTGATGCTTCCCACTGGGATCTGTCGCCGTTATTGGCGATTGATTCTTTCGCCGGCGATCGGCTGGCGTTTGCCGTCGAGTTGATCAATGACAGCGATTCTGCCTCGCCTGACCCGCCGATCATCATCGAATCGATTGCCGAACGACTGGACGTCAAAAGGACTTTTTTTGCGGCTGTTGAACGAGAATTTTCCGAGCATGCGGTGCTTTGCAGCAATACATCAACGCTGCGAATCGCCGACATCGCCGCCGGCCTGAGTCGCCCCGAGAAGTTCTGTGGGATGCACTTTTTTATGCCCGTCGATCAACGATCGGCCGTGGAAGTGGTTCGCGGCGAGCGGACGTCTGCAGCGACAATTGAAATCGTTAACTGTCACGTCCGCCGCATCGCAAAACAGCCGATGGTTGTCGGAGACGGGCCCGGGTTCATTGTCAACCGGCTGCTGTCACCTTATCTGAACGAGGCCATGTTGTTGTTGGGTCGAGGTGTGGGGGCGGCACAGATCCAGCGCACGGCGCTGGCCTACGGCATGCCAATGTCGCCGTTGGAATTGATTGATTGGATCGGGACCAGAACCATTTTCGATGCCGGTCGTGTCTTCTGGCAAGCCTTTCCCAGCCGTATCGATCCCTCTCCAATCGCGCCGGCGATGTTGAAGCGACGAAGATTTGGACGGGCAAGCCAGGCGGGTTTTTACGACTACGTCGGCGGCATTCGATCAGCCGAATTGTCTGCTGAAACGATCGAGGTCGTGGCCATGTATCGACGAGACGAAGTGGAGCTGGAAGATCAACAGGTGATGGAAATCCTGGCGATTCCAATGTTCATCGAAGCGGCTCTGGCGTGCCAAGACGGCACGGCCCAATCGCTGCAGCAGTGCGAAATCGCCATGACTGGGGGATTGGGTTTCGATCCCGAGAAATCTTGGCTGGGTTTTTTCGAAGCACTGGGAAGTCAGCGCATTTTGGACTGCTGTGAACGCTGGAGCGCCAGCTCGGCGTCGCTGTCGCTACCCAGCTGGATTGCCCAGCGACTGAGAAGCGGATCGCCCGGCGAGATAACGTCCCAGCGGTCCCGCCAAAATCGCCGGTAACAGAACCAGGTCGCCTACCAGAGCGGACAACAACAAAAACACCATCAACCAGGCGAAATGCAGAATCGGAACGAAAGAACTGCACGCAAAAACCAGTAAACCGCTGCCGCAAATTAAAGTGGTATGCATCATTGCGCCGGCGCATCGAGCAAAGGCGTCTTGCAGTGCTGGGATCCGAGACAGTCCGGCATCAAGTCCGCGCGGAACCAGGTCAGAAAATGAACTGTATCATCCACGGCAATTCCGAGCGCTGCACTGGCCGTCATGACCGAGCCGATCTGCACTGGGATGCTGATCCATTCCATGGCCCCGAACACCACGATCGCCGGAAATAGGTTTGGGATCATCGCCAACATTGCGGCGACCGGACTGCGCAGCATGAACACCAAGATCAAGGCGATCACGCCGAACGCGGCCATGAAGCTGCCAAAAAGATCGCTAAGTAATTGTCGCTGAGCTTTGTAGATCAAGGGAATGATTCCGGTGTAGGTTCCCCGCACGCCATGCTCGGCCAAAATTGGATCAACGCTGCTCCGCAAGGCTTCCGCAAATTCGCCATAATCCGTCTCGCCGATCGCGTTGGCCCGAACGCTGATCCGCCACAACTGTTCGTCGGCCGATTCACTGAGGAAATGCGAGTCGATCAACCGCTGTTTGGTCTGTTCGCTATTGATCATCTTTCGCTCGACGACGTCCGCCACACGATGTCCTGTGGGAAGCGGAGGCGACAGATTGACCGCCGACATCGTGGCGGTGTGCTGACCGAGTGAGCGAATTTTGGCTTGTACGGCAGCGACGAGTTGCATCCGCTGGAACGAACTTTGTGCGGCGTTATCTTGACCAACAGAATTGTGATCACCAGTCTTGGCGGTGGCAAAGTGCAGTGCGATTTCAAGCGGAACCATCGGCCCGATCTGACTTTCTAGCCAGCGGTAGTCTGCAATCAGATCGCTGCTTTCTAAAAACCGATCCTGGAGCCGGACTGTCGACTTGATTCTCCACAGCCCGGAACCGCATAGCAACATCACAGCCGCGCAGCCGGTCGTCACCAACAGCGGATGAGCGCTGATGATCCGAATCAACGATGACCCCCGTCTTGTTCGCCGCGCTACTGTCGATGGGCTAACGCGCAGCGCCACAGGCAGCAGTCTGACTGCCGCGGGAAACATCAAAAACAAAATGGCTACGCTGACGACCACTCCCAGTGCCGAATAAGCCCCGAATTCGCGGATTGGATCGATGCTGCTGGTCAGTAACGATGCCAATCCGACGGCCGTTGTCACCGCTGCCATCGTGCAGGGGACCCAGCCATGCGAAATCGCTTTGCGCAGCGCGATGGCCGGCGCGGCATCGACAAGTGCGTCACGATAGTAGTTGGCCAAATGGACGGCCGCCGAAATGCTGAGTACATAGATCAGTGGCGGCAACATGGTCATCAACAAGTTCATCTTGCCGCCGCTGAAGTACAGCAGCGCAAGGGTCAACAAGGTACTGTAACCGGCCACTGAGAGCACGGTAAGCGCCATCGTAACGCTGCCCAGCCGCAGTGCGGCAACCAAGAATGAAACCAAAGCCGATAATCCGGCCAGTTGAAACAGCAGTCGTCGACTTTCGATATCGATGGCCGCGGCGTCGACGGTCGGGCCAGCCATCCGCAACTCTGGCAAAGTCAAACCGGCGCTGGCTGCCGCAAGCTGCTGGATCGCGCCAATCGCGGCCGGTCGATCGGCTCGTCCGATGGCGGATGTGCTCAGCAGCAAGCAGGTGCTTTTTGCGTCAGGACCAATCAAGATTCCCTGCAACCGGCGAATCGCCGACCGGCGACTCAGTCCAGCTCGGCTATCGGTCAGTTCGCCAAGCACACTTTGCCCACTGCGAACCTCGTCAAAGTACTCAGACGCTTGCAAGGCGACCGCAAGCTCCGCCACACGGGGATCGTCCAGAGTGCAGCCCGGCCAACTAACGACAGCCAATTCGTCAGTCCCAAATTGCTGTCCGAACCAATCGTAGGTCTCGGTTTCGGCGAATCCGCGGGGCAACCATTGTCGAGGATCATTCGACGTGCTGCCCAGGGCCATGATCGCGCCGTAGACCACAATCGGCAGCGCAAGGGTCATTAACAGAAGTATGATTTTCGCGCTCAGATCAGCGCGAAAAAAACCGCCAATCGTCATTGCCCAAAGCAACGGGGCAAGAATCGACCCAACAAAGCTGCAAACGCTTCGGGCTGTTCCCAGTTGGGAGCGTGACCGCATTGGCCAATGAACTCTAACTGGGAACCGTCAATTCGACGGCGAAACTCTTCCCCGGTCGAAGGTGGGGTAATCGTGTCGTCGCGACCCCAGATGATCAACGTCGGCAGCTTCAGGTTTTCCAGTTCATCTTCCACCGTCCGGTCCCGTGTCGCTCGTGACACGCGGAGCACAAAGCGGACGTAATCTCGATCGTTCATCGAAGCGTGCCAATGATTGACCAACGCGTCGGTGACAAGGTTTTCGTCGTGCACGATGCCGCGAACAGTCGAGCGGACAAAGTCGAGGGATGGTCGGGAATGGAGGCCTTTGATTGGACTACGTTCGAACAGCCCGGCGCTGCCGGAGAGTACCAATCCCTGCGCAAAGTTTGAATCGCGGGAACAGAGATCGATCGCAACCAAGCCGCCGAGCGAGTTTCCGCATAGTACCGGGCGATCAAGCTGCAACGTATCGACCAGCCCAGCGACCAAGTCGCTCAATTCGCTGATCTCTTGGATGCCGTGACGGCGGCGACCCGGTCGAGGATCAATGGGCAATTGCGGCGCGACCACTCGATAGTGCATCGCCAATTGCTCCATCACGTCGCGCCAATGTTCGGGAGTTCCAAACAGACCATGCAGAAACAAAACCGTTTCTGGGCCGCTGCCCAAATCAACCAGTTGATCCAAATCGATGCCGGAAGTCGGTTCGCGGCTCGACCGGAAAGCACGGGTTAGCACCACCGTCGAGTCCCTTGTTTGCAATCAGTCTGCTGTGATTCGCGATCAGGAAAACGATCGAGTTCACGAATTCGAAAGTAAAAGCGTAAGCTGCAGGGCCCGTTTTGAACACTCCATCTGCGCTGAGACGCCACGAATAAGGTCAATCAGGGAGTTTTTCGCCGAAATCAGCCGATTTCTCGTAATCAGCAATCCCAGGTTGCGATCTCGCGAGCCAATGCGACTTCAGCGCCAGTCGTGCCCGACGAGGCGGAAACGTCGATCGTTTGCGGTACATCCCTGGGGGCTGCGAAAGGTGCAATCAACCGGCAGCGAATCGTGTTGCCCGCGAGATTGGAACGTCGATCAGGCGTCGCGACCTGTGGTGACTCACTTGGGCCACGGCTTCGGGGATTGCCGATTAACGTCGCGGGCAAGCAGTTCACTAGGCCGGCACTCCGCTAGCACCTACATTTTCCTGGCCTGTAACTGCACTTGCGCCGGCATGGACCGACTTGTCCCAGAAAGTCAGCATGAACAGGATGCCAACTGCCGCGGCAATTCCGGCGGGCAGCAGCCAGAATTCCTGGGCTCCCGCCAACCAGCCTTCTCGAGTGGTCGGGTCCAGCCCAATTCGTTCGCCCCAATAGCCATGCAGGTAATTGCCGACCAACATGCCGGCTCCGTAGGTCAACAGACCCACCAGCGCTTGAGCGCTGGTCCGTGTTTCTGGCGGCGCGACGCGGTCGGTGTAAATCTGGCCTGTAACGAAAAAGAAATCGTAACAGATGCCGTGCAGCAAGATCCCCAAGATCAACATCGCGGAGGAAGTGGGCAGCAGGCCGAACAAAACGTACCTGGCGGACCATGCGAACATTCCGACCAACAGCATACGTTTGACTCCCAGTCGAACTAAAAAGAACGGCACTAAGGCCATGAATACGATTTCACTGACCTGCCCCAAGGCCATCACGCCGCCCGTATCCTTTCCGAAAGCCATCGCGCGGACGAAATCACCCGTGCGTGCGTAATAAAAGGCCAGCGGGATGCAGACCAAAAACGAACACAATGCAAACACGGCATAGGAAGGATTCTTGAAGAGACTGAGCGCGTCGAATCCAAGCACTTTAATCAGGCTGACCGGCTTGCCCTTTCCCTCGGGCGGCGAAGCAGGCAGCGTGAAGCTGTAGATGCCGTAGATCAAACTGGCGATTGCGGCCAATTGAAACTGGACCGCCGTGCCACCGGCATCTTGAATTCCCGGTAAAACGGGAAACGGAAGCAAGCCAAAAAACGACTGCGACACCACCAGTCCCGCGACGATCCAGCCAATCGTTCCCCATAATCGAATCTTTGGAAAATCATTATCGACCGAGGCCACATTCTGGAATGTGATTGTGTTGACCAGGGCCAGCGTGGGCATGTAACAGATGAAAAAAGCGAGCAACACCCAGGTGAACATTTCCGGCGAATCCGTGATCGTGCTGACCCAATAAAGCAAACCAGCCCCGATCAAGTGCAAGACTCCATTGACGCGCTCTTTGTTGAACAGACGATCAGCCACAAACCCCACGATCAACGGGGCAAACAACGCAGCCCAGGTTTGCGTGGCGTAGGCATTGCCAACGATCGTGTTCAACTTTCCTTCCGCCTCGTAGCCAGCAAAAATATTCGTCAAATAGGCCCCCATCGTGACGAAAAAGACTCCCCAGACAAAAAACTGGAGAAACATCATGATCTTGAGGCGAACGGATACTGACATGAACGCTGCTTCGTTGGAGGGGACGGGGACTAGATGTTAATCGTTCAACAGACCAGCTGTTGACGCTCTTGGCGAGCGTTTTCGCCGACTACTGTAACTGATCCAGCACGTCTTTGGCCGGCAGTGGTTCGATTTCTTCTAGCGGGCTATCGTCGCGGGCAAAGAACATCAAGTGCTGCCACGGCAGCTTGTTGTATTCCCGCACCAATTTGAATCCGTTCTGTTGGTACTCTTTCATGATTTGCGTTTTGGACATCTTGTGCAGCGGCTTGATCGGAACTTCCGGGTCTTCCTCACGATACTCCAGCAGCGCCACCACGCCGGTGGGAGTCAGCGCGCGGCGGATTCCCCAGAGCATCGATTCCGGATGCGAGAATTCGTGGTAGACGTCGACCATCAACAACAGGTCGACTTCGCCTGCGGGCAGGTTTGGGTCGTCCACTTCACCCAGCACCGGGACGATATTGTCAATCTTTCGCTTGCCGGCTCGATCGCGCAGCTTGTCCAACATTTCGGGTTGAATATCGACTGCCAAGACACGTCCCTGCGGGCCGACGTCCACGGCCATCGGCAGCGACCAGAATCCGTTGCCGCAACCCATATCGCAGACGGTCATCCCCGCGACCAGCTTTAGCTGCCGGTAAGAATCCGTCACATTCTCTTCGTCGTCTCGATTCGGCCGAATCAACCAGGAGGCACCCAGATGTGACATTGGCTGGGCGACCACACGACCGAGATAACTCTTGCGAGCCGCTTCGGTTGGTCGCGGCGGATCAGCGTCACGTGTCGCGGCCGTTTGAGCTGCGGCGGAGGAGCAGGTCGTGATCAGCAGGCAGGTCGCAAGCACCCACCAGGGGCGAGCGACGATGCCTGTCCTGAGCAAACCCGAAAGCCGGCCCAGCAATCGACCGCTCCATCGCCAACTAGTCTTCCTCGGGAATCGCAAATTCGAACTCTGGCTCGAAGGCGTCGTCAAAGTTGTAGACGTCATCAAAATCCTCGCGGCGATCGGTCTCACTTTTTCGCATCTGCTCGATGCGAATTAGATTGTATACCAATTCGCCGAAGTCGCTGGTCGAGTGGATGCCCCAATCGGCCAGCACCATTTTGGCCAAATAGCCAAATTGATCGATCGCGTAGAGTCGGCAAGCTTCGCACAGCTGTTGGCCGGTGACGTGCCGCGGCGTAGGCCGGCCTGTTCCGGGATCCTTGGTCGGTTCTAACGTGACATGCTCGTGAGCATACTGCAGGGCCTCGCGAATGAATTGGTAGGCGTCCAATTTGAACCGCTGATCTTCGGCCAACAGATCACGCATGGCGTGCAGGGGAGATGTCATGTTTGGATCGTTCCTGTTTATTTCTGTCTTCGTGACTTGCGACGCCGGGGAGCATCCGGATCCTCACCTAGCCGCGTCACACGAACGACTTGATCACTACCAATCATGATACGACGTCCGTCGTCTGTTTTGACCACCAATTGTTGCGAAAGTATGTCCTGGGCCAAGACGGTCACGTCGCCCTCGTGTGTCAAAATCAAACTACCAACCGGTGGCAACTTACTAGCGATCGACTGATAAGTGTCGAATTCATAGCGTAAGCAGCATTTCAGCCGTCCGCAACGACCGGATATCTTCGTTGGGTCCAACGTCGCTTTTTGTAACTTGGCCATCTTCATCGAAACGGGCGGCATCTTGGTTAAAAACCTGGCACAGCAAATTGGTTGCCCGCAATCTCCGTAATCGGCCTGCAGCTTGGCCTCGTCGCGAACCCCAATGTGACGCATTTCGATTCGTGTTTGAAACGCTTTGGCCAAGTCACGTACCAGTTGGCGAAAATCGACGCGGGCATCGGCCAGATAATAGACAACGATTCGTTCGCCGCCCAAAATCCGCTCGACATCGACGAGTTGCATCTTTAAATCCAACGCATCCACGCACCGCTGGCAAACCTGCAGGTCATCGGCGAGCTTTGTCTTCAGGTGTTCCCGTTGCCGCTGATCCTCGTCAGTAGTCGGCCGCAGGATCCGTCCCGTGGTCGGTTCTTCCATACCGTCGATCGCCGCCGATGTTGCCTCGCACAACACCACTCCAAGCTCGGTTCCGCGATCGGAGCGGACCACGACTTCGTCTCCGTACCGGTAGGGAACCAGGGATGTCATCACGCCAAGTGTTCTCATCGATCCGCAGCGAACGACATATTGCGCGCGATCGGAGTTGGAAGCGGAAAGGTCCTCTGCGACGCTTGGCTCGTTCATCGTCGCGTTACTCGTCCTGGGGCTTGGCTTGCTCGGCGGGTTGTGCTGCCGGCTTGGCATCCTCGGCAGCCGGTTGTTCCGGTTCCGCTGCAGGTTTCGCCTCCTCGGCCGGCTTCGCTTCTTCAGCAGGCTTCGCTTCCTCAGCCGGTTTTGCTTCCTCAGCCGGCTTCGCTTCTTCGGCCGGCTTCGCTTCTTCGGCCGGTTGCTCTGGTTCTGCGGCGGCGACCTCTGGCTTGGGTTCTTCGGCTGCCGCTGGCTCAGGTTGTGCCCATTTCCAAGAACGCCCCGCTACGACAATGCCGTCTTTTCGCGTTCCAGCCAGCAGTTGCGAGTCGGCGTTCCAGCACAAGGCCCAAACACCACTGGACGCATCCATCGAATCGGATCCGCCGGTGCTGGGAAAGTGCAATCGGCCACTCACTTCGGCCGCCGCGACTTGGCCGCTTGGCGAGACCGCAAGCTGAGTGATCCAGTCGCTACCTTTGGCCACACTGCTGGGGGTTGCTCCATCAACCGCATCGACTTTGTACAGATTTCGATCGCTGCTGCCGACCAGCAGACTTTTGCCGCCATCGACAAAAGCGACGCACCAGGCAGTCTGATCACTGATCTTGATTTTTCCGGCTGGCTCCAAACTCGGCCAGTTTAACAGGTGAACCAGCCCGCTGCCGTCGGTCGCAGCCAAGGTCGATTGGTCCGGTGAGATCGCCAGTCCGGTCACAGCATGGCCACCCAACTCAGCCGTCTTGATCACTTTTCCAGCGATCAAGTCCCAAATCATCACTTTGCCCGCTTCGTTGCCGGCGACGATCGAGGTGCCACTGGGGGCGATCATCATCGATTGGCACCACCGCTGGAAAGCTTTCTCATGTGTCGTCGCTTCGCCGGTGACGGAATCATAAATCATCAGGTTACCGCGATAGTCAACACTGGCCACCTTGCCGCCGTCGCTGGTCGAGTCGACACACCAGACAGCCGCCGGATGGGTGTACAACGCGGTCAATTGACTGGGGTTGTCGGCTGGGAATGAAAACACAGTGGCTTCCCGCAGCAGCAATCCGTCCGCCGTCGCGGCGACAAATCGCTTAGCCCCCAAGGGAGCGATCGAAGTCACCCAAGTGGTCTTTACATCGACCGCGGCGGCCGATTCGTCCGCGGTAAGTGGGTGTCGGCCTAACAAAACAGCGAGCGAGCAAAGGACAAACAGCGAGAAACGTCGATTCATCGTTGAACCTATTCTTCCATGTGGCAGGGGTGGGGCGAACGGTGAAATTATAAGCAGTGAACCTTAGGCAGTTGTACGTATCCTGAGGCAGTTTAGGGGCGGCAATGTGCCAGGGCCAACAACGCATAGGCGGTGACGAGTTGACGATCACCTTCCATCCAGCGATCGTTGTCGGAGTTCACCCAGGAACCATCTGCTTGCTGCAATTCGATCAGCCGATCAGTAAGCTCTTGCGCCAAGCGTGTGGCATTCCTTCGGCGTCATCCAAGATTTCGACACTGGCAGCGTCGAGTGCTTTGGCGAACGTATGGTAGTAGTAGTACAGCCCGGCCTGTCCCATGCCGGGGTTGTCGGTCAACGAGTAGTTTTTGCGGATAAAGCCCATCGCCGCAACCACGCGCGGATCGTCTGAAGTGAGTCCGGCAAAGATCATGCTTTTCAATCCGGCGTAGGTCATCGAACCATAGCTTCGCAGACCACCGTTTGCCGTTTCCTCGGCTTGGCTTTGTCCACCGGCGGCGGGCGTGTAATAAAATCCACCATCACCGATTTTGTCAGCATGCGGTGTGTCGTTTCCTTGACCGGACAGGTTTTGAGTTCGCACGATGAACTTGAGCGCCTTTTGAATCGCTTCGTCATCCTGTTCGTTGCCGAGCTGGCGAAGGGCCTCGACGAAGAAAGAGGTGTTCGATAGATCCGGTCGTTTGTGTTTCCCGTAACCTTGGCCTCCGTAAGCGGTGTCGGACGACTCAATCCCCTCGCCCTCGTCCCACTGCAGCTCCTTTAAGAACAATTCGGCACGATGCAGTTGGCTGTCATAACGACCGTCATTGGCTTTGACCAGCGCCGACCGCGACCGATGTTTCGTAGTTGCGGTATTGTGATCCGGCGGCATAGATGCCACCGTCGGGTCGAATCATCGATTCGATGTACTGCAAGGCTTGTTTGACTGCTGGCGACTGTGCGGCTTGTGGTCGATGTTCCAAGATCGCGCGGACACACAGAGCGGTAACGGCAACGCCCGATTCAGGGCTGAACGAACCGTTTTCGTTTTGACCGCGAATCAACAAAAACTCGATCCCCCGCTCGGCTGATTGATCGATCCGTGTCCTCAGCGGCGCTTTAGCGGTCGGCGGTGCCTGAGCCGATAGGGGCGTCACGATCAGCAACGCCAATAGACCAAACAACTCTCGTTTTCGCATTTCTGCGTCTCCTGATGAACCAGCAATCCACAATCCGCACGGATGACCGAATCGCTCCAATCGATAACATGCTAATGCTATATCTTACCCGCCCCGGGGCCGAGGATGCAGAGGAGGGGCTGGCTGGGACGATGGAAAGGATGCGGTGGACTGTACCAGCGCGACACCCTCAATCGGATTGCTTTAGCAAATGCCACCGGCAAAACCGCAACGGATCGATCCGCCGAGCCCGGCGATTCCGTCACCGGTCTCGCAGCGCCGCGGCAGCCGCGGCAATTCGGTGGCCGCAGCGATCGGCCAACACACTCCGCCGCCACTTTCCGCTCCGCCGGATCGGTCAATCGGCCCCGCGGAGGACGCCTGGTTGCAATTGCACGCTGAGGAATTGATCGGCCGATTGCAAGGCTGGGCGGCCGAGTTGGATGCTCGCGAGGCGCAATTGAACGCCCGAATTTCGCGGCAGGAGAGTCGCGAGCGACAGTTTCGGCTGCAACAGCAAGACGCTTTGACCGATCAAGCGGAACAGCAAAGGTCGATCGAACGTCTCAAACGACAGCTAGAGCTCCAGGTTCGGCAGCTGGCCTTTCGCCAGCAGGGATCTTAGCCCGCCCGCACCCTCGATAAAATTGCTGCGTTAGGCCGACGGTTCCGGTTGGGAAACAGAAATGGTCTTGTTTTCTGCCGTTCAAACGCAGCGGCCCGACTGCCGGTGATTGCAGTCATAGGCTTTGTCAGCGCACAATGTGGCATTGATGAACAGGGGGCAACCGTTCTGCTTGCTTGACGCCCAGCGGACGATGCTGACTTTTGGCCGCTGCACCCTTTCCAAACAATTTGCACCCAAATGATTTGCGGAGAGCGCAATGGCACGTCCTGTCACCCTGTTTACCGGCCAGTGGGCCGATCTTCCGATTGCCGAAATGGCTCGTCTGACTGCCGACTTCGGTTACGACGGCATCGAACTGGCATGTTGGGGTGACCACTTTGAGGTCGACCGGGCGATCGCCGAAAATGACTACTGCGACAAAAAACGCAAGTTGTTGGATAACGCTGGATTGCAGTGCCACGCGATCAGCAGTCACCTGGTCGGCCAAGCGGTCTTGGACAATATCGATCAACGCCATCAATCGATTTTGCCTGACTATGTTTGGGGCGATGGCGATCCCGCCGGGGTCAACGAGCGGGCAAGCGAGGAGTTGAAAAATTCCGCTCGCGCGGCACAAAAGTTCGGCGTCGAGATCGTTAACGGCTTCACCGGCAGCAGCATTTGGCACCTGCTGTATTCGTTTCCGCCGATTCCACCGAGCATGATTGACGCCGGCTTCGAACTGTTGGCCGAACGGTTCAATCCGATCCTGGACGTGTTTGGCGATTGCGGCGTGCGATTTGCCTTGGAAGTTCACCCCACCGAGATCGCTTTCGATATCTACACGGCCCAGCGCTCGCTTGAGGTACTGGATCACCGTCCGGAATTCGGTTTTAACTTCGATCCTAGCCACTTGATTTGGCAGGGGATCGATCCGGTACAATTCATCCGGACATTTGCGGATCGGATCTATCACGTCCATATCAAGGACGCGATCGTATCTTTGGATGGCAAAAGCGGCATCAACTGCAGCCATCTGAATTTTGGCGATTCGCGCCGCGGTTGGGATTTTCGCAGCCCCGGTCGCGGGGCTGTGAATTTCGAGGAGATCATTCGCGCACTGAACGACATCGGCTACGAGGGGCCGCTGTCAATCGAATGGGAAGACAGCGGAATGGAACGATCCTTCGGCGCCAAAGAAGCCTGTGAGTTCACCAAGAAGCTGGATTTTTCCCCCAGCAATGTCGCCTTCGACGCGGCCTTTGACGAAGGATGATCAGCGTATGATCCGAATCACGATGAACGGTAAAGACGTCGAAATCGAATCGCCAATGACCGTCGAGCGGTTGCTGGACAGAGTCGAAGTTCCGCCGAATTATCTAGCCGTCGAGGTCAATGCGGAAGTCGTGCCGCGCGAAAAATACACGATACAAATGGTCGACAGCGGGGACGAGATCGAAGTCGTCACGCTGGTCGGCGGTGGTTAGAGGAAATCGGTGTCGGGTTCCCGTCAGCAGGCCTTAGGTTGTCCATGTCCAGTCAATCGATCAGCGAACCAGCACTAGATTCGTCCAGCGACGCAGCTCTGGTTGTGGGCGGGCATGCTTTGCAAAGTCGCATGATCGTAGGGACCGGACGCTACGACACGATGGAGCAGATGAGGGATTCGTTGCTGGCCTCCGGTGCCGACTGTGTCACCGTGGCGGTGCGCCGCGAACGGCTGTATGACCAAACCGGCCAAAATATTCTCGATTTCCTGGACCTCGACCGTTACACGTTGCTGCCCAACACGGCCGGGTGCTACACCGCCATCGACGCGATTCGGGCGGCCAAACTGGGGCGTGAGATTTTGCGGGCGCTGGGCAATCCCGGTGCCAATTGGGTCAAACTGGAAGTGCTGGGCGATAGTCGAACGTTGCTGCCCGATCCAACCGCAACCATTGATGCCTGCCGGGAACTGGCCCAGGAAGGCTTTCAAGTGCTCTGCTACACCAGCGACTGTCCGGTCACGGCGCAGAAGTTGAAAGCGGCCGGTGCGGCGAGTGTGATGCCGGCTGGCAGTCCGATCGGCAGCGGTCAAGGATTGTTGAACCCCAACAACTTGCGGATCATTTTGGAATACCTGAAATCGGACGACCCCGATTACCCGGTGATCGTCGATGCTGGTGTCGGCACAGCCAGTGATGTCAGCGAAGCGTTTGAACTTGGCGCCGATGGCGTATTGCTGAACACGGCGATTGCCCATGCGCGAGATCCAGTGCGGATGGCCCGAGCGATGAAGCATGCTGCGATTGCGGGACGGGATGCGTTTCTAGCCGGCAGAATTCCCAAGCGCCTCTATGGCACCGCCAGCAGTCCCAGCGAAGGGGTCATCAGCACGCGGCCGTATGGGTCGTCCTGACGGTCGGCGTGGCTTGAAGGCCAGTACATCAGCAAGCCAACGAATGCTCTACATGCCCGGATTCAGCTCTGATTCGAGGTCGTCTTGATCGTATTTCAAGACTGAGTAAACAGGATACGGTCGCAAGCGTTCTTCACCGCCCAGCGGCGTCAGGTGAATCAAAAAGGAGCAACCGACGATCTCGGCGTCACATTTCTCCAGCAATCGGCAGCAGGCTTCCATCGTGCCGCCGGTTGCCAACAAGTCATCAAAAATCAGCACCCGCTGTCCCGGCTTGACTCCATCAACATGCATCTGCAATTCGTCGCTGCCGTATTCCAGTTCGTATGCGAAGGAATGTAAGTCAAAGGGCAACTTGCCCGGCTTGCGAATGGGGACAAACCCAGCCCCCAACTGGATTGCCAGGGGAGCGGCAAAAATGAAACCGCGAGCCTCGGCCGCCGCAACGATGTCTACCTGAATGTCCTCGAAAGGCTCGGCCAGCGCGTCGGCGGCGGTTCGGAGCGCTACTGGATCCGCCAACAATGGTGTGATGTCGCGGAACAAGATCCCTGGTTTGGGATAATCGGGAATGTCTCGGACGAAGCTGTAAAGATCAACCATGGATTGAAACGAACGGCGTGCGATTAATGAGTTGGAACGAGGTTAGAGGACGCCAGTCGGCCAGGGAAGGTCTCTGCTGCGTTGGTTTCCGATCGAACGATCAACCGGTACGATATCGCCCATGAAATTTACGAAAATGCACGGTGCCGGCAACGATTATGTCTACGTCGACTGCTTTTCCGAACCCCTGCCCAGCGACCTTCCTGAGTTGTCGCGACAGATCTCGCATCGCCATTTCGGCGTCGGTGCGGATGGTTTGATTTTAATTCGGCCCAGTGAGATCGCCGACGTGCGAATGCAAATGTTCAACGCCGATGGCAGCGAAAGTGAAATGTGCGGCAACGGGATTCGTTGCGTCGCTAAGTACGTATACGATCACGGGATTGCCAGGCAACGGACGCTGCGGATCGAAACCGGTGCCGGAGTCCTCGATTTAAAACTGCAACCTGGCAGCGACCAGCGAATCGAGGAAGTTACGGTCGACATGGGAACCCCAGTACTGGAAGCTTCTCAGGTGCCGACAACCCTGGTCGATCGTGGCCAGGTGGTCGACCAGCGGGCGACGTTTGCCGGTCAGGAATTGTCGGTCACGTGTGTCTCGATGGGCAATCCGCACTGCGTCGTGTTTGTCGAATCCGCGACCGACGATTTAGTCCTGGGATTGGGACCGCAAATCGAGAAAGACCCGCGTTTTCCCAATCGCACCAATGTGGAATTCGTCGAGCTGATCTCACCTGGCGAAGTTCGGCAGCGGACCTGGGAACGGGGCAGCGGAGAAACCTGGGCCTGCGGCACCGGCGCGTCGGCAGTCTGCGTCGCCGGTGTGTTGGCGGGTCGGACCGATCGCAAGATCGTGAATCATCTGCGCGGCGGCGATTTGAAGCTTCAGTGGGACGAGGCATCAAGCCATGTGCTGATGACGGGCGGAGCAACGGAAGTCTTTCAAGGTGACTGGAAATTGTAACACAGTTGTCCGACCTGTCGTGACAGCAATCTCAGGTCACCCGAATTGAAAAGTGGTGCGACACGAATCAGATGCTAATTGACAACCAGCCCCGGGAAATCTCTGTCAGCGAGTTGACAGGGCACATCAAAGCGATCCTAGAGGGAACGTTTCCATCGATATGTGTGTACGGTGAAATTTCTGATCTGACGAAGCCGCGCAGCGGACACTTGTACTTCACACTGAAGGACGAACACGCCCAGATTCGCGGGGTCATGTGGCGCGGCACGGCAGCCCGCAGCAAGCTGGAACTGAAGGAGGGTGATTCGGTGCTCTGCTTCGGTGACGTCGAAGTTTATGCGCCGCGCGGCAGCTATCAATTGGTGGTCAGGAAATTTCAGCCACAGGGGCTGGGCGCCCTGCAAATCGCGTTTCAGCAACTGCAGGCCAAGTTGAACACCGAGGGGCTTTTTGCCGCCGAGCGCAAACGCCCACTGCCGCGATTCCCGCAAAGAATTGGCATCATCACCAGTCCCAGCGGGGCGGCGGTACGCGACTTTTTGAAATCTGCTGCCGGACGCTGGAAGGGTGTCCAGATCATTGTGATCCCGGCACAAGTTCAGGGAGACGGCGCGGTGGAGTCGATTGTGGCTGCCTTCGAGGCGGCGCATCGATTGCGGCCCAAGTTGGATGTCCTGGTCGTCTCTCGCGGCGGCGGCAGCTTGGAAGACCTCTGGTGTTTCAACGAAGAGTCAGTCGTTCGGGCAGTCGCGGCCGCGAAAATCCCGACCGTCTCAGCAGTCGGTCACGAAATCGATGTGACGCTCTGTGACCTGGCCGCTGATCTTCGCGCGCTAACCCCAACCGATGGCGCGATTCAGGTGCTGCCCGATGCAAAACGATTGCACCAATCGGTCGCCGATTTACGCCGCCGAATCGATGGCAATATCCGCGCATTGATTGCCTATCGACGTAAAGAGATTGAATCGATCCGGTCTCGCTCGATCCTGCGCAAACCGCACGAGATCGTTCATGCTCGCTCACGCCGACTGGATGAGTTGGATGCACGGAGTCGACGGGCGATCAGCGCCAAGCTACGACTTGCTCGTGCCGGCATGGCGGCGACTGCGGCCTCTCTGTCGGCCCTCTCGCCGCTGAATGTGTTGGCGCGTGGATACAGCGTAACTCTGGATCAAAGTGGAAACGCAATCATCAATGCCAATGAAGTGTCCCAGGGTGATTTGATCCGTACCAAACTGAACCAGGGTGAGATCCAATCGGTTGTGCGTAGTTCGACGTAGGCCAAGCACAAAGCTCGGGCGGAGTGCAACGGATCGCCAGCTGATTCGATTTCGACCGGCTCACGAGCTGAGCGGCTCGGGCTGATCTTTTGCCGCCTTGGCGGCGGCTTCGGCCGCGATCTTGGCCTGGGATTTGCCGCCGACAATCTGATCCGGCTGGAGCCCTTGTTCGCACATCGTCATCAGCTCGGCCATCGGCTCGCGCTGGTACTTGAAGTCGTCAAATACCATCGTGCGCCGCTTTCCGTTGGCATCTTGGTAAGCCACCTTGGCGATCCCTTTGGACGCCCAGCGACGCTTGTTGATCTTGGTGATGCGGTTGAATTCCAACGACTTGCCCCAGCTGGTCTGGATGCCGGTCTCGGTTGATTCCAGGTACGAACCTTGCGTGCGAAAAAACTTCAACAGAAAAAACGACATCAAGCCGAGACCACCGATGATGATGAAGTTGTTGAACCTCATGTAGCCGCGAACGGTCTCGGCCGAGTTATGGGGCTTCTCCAGCTCCCAGCCTCGATCAAGGTTCCCCTTGGCAAGCTCGGTCCAACGCTCAATCGCATCAGGCTCGTCTTTGATCTGGTCAAATGCCTCGGCCATTTGCAATTCGGTCGGGAATTTGTAGACCGCGTCATAAACTCCCCATAAACAGAACGCCAATCCCGCCAGCGACAGGTAGATGTACTTGCGAATGAACTTTTGATCGGCGACGGCGCGAACACTCATGATATTCTCGGTAAGAATGCGACAAACTGGCATTCAATCGTCGTTGGGCGGCGTGGGTCTGTCAATTGGGACGGCGGCCAAGCCAATCGTTGATCACCGGCTAACCGCCAAACATGGTTTCAATCTTTTCAATGTAGTCCAGGATTTCATCCAGCTCATCCACTGCGGCTCCGGGAACCCGACCCGCGCGGTCACACTGGCCCAGCACGCACAGATCGTCGAACCAGGGGCTCTGCGCAAGCCGGCGTCTTCGCCGCAGCCCGATCGTTCGGTCGTGGATTTTGTGTGCTTCCATATGGCGTCCGATCAACCAGGCGGTGCGGGGGCTGATGAATCCATCCAAGGCTTCCAGGCCGGCGGCGATGTGGTCATCCGGATCGATCGCTTTGCCAACATCATGCAATAACGCCGCCAGCAAGAATTCTTCGTCATAGGGCATCTCCTCGCGGGCCAGCATGAAGACCTGCAGGGAGTGAAACAGCGCGTCTCCTTCCGGATGGTACCTGGGACTTTGACGAACATTTTCAAGCGGTATCAAGAGCGCCTGAAAAACCAAAAACCGATCGGGACAGCTGTCCATCTGCTGCAACTTTTCGGCTTGCGAACTGGGATCCAATCCATGCTCCAGCGCGATCAAACGTTCCAGCTGCGACAAACTTGCCTGCTCGATCGCCTTGCTGGTGATCGAACTGCGAAACCGAAATCCCAGCAAAGAGGGATGATAGACGGTCAGTTCGACTGGGAATTCCTCACGGATATGAATATGGGTAAAGACGCGTTGTTGATCCTGTTTGACAATACGTTTGCGTTCCAATTCATAACGGATTCCTTCGTCGTCCAAAGCGACGGTAATCGAATGTGGATTAGCGGCGAAGACGTGCAGGTCGATGTCGGAGCCTTCACGAATACTGCCGCTCAATACACTGCCGATGATTTTGGGATGAAAGGGGGCTAGTTTTCGCATCCACCAGACCGCGCATCCGCAAATTCAATAGACGCTGGGCGTGCGGCTGTGAGCCTTCGTGCAAGCGAGCTAACAATTGAACCTGGTCGCGAATCTCGCTGTTGGTTGGCAAATCCGCTGGCTTAATCCAACCTTTATAAAGGCGTCGAGCAGCTTTCTGTTTGGCCGTGTAATACTCAGAGACTTCGCGGCAGTACATCAAACGGGCCGCTTCCCAGGCGATCTGGCGGCGAAGTTTGGATGATGACATCGGCGTGGGTTTGGCTGCGCTGATGAAGACCGAGCCGCGAGCAAATTCCGCTCAGCACCCGGCTTGACGGTGCGGCCGGCAAAATAAACCGGCCGGCACCCAGTGAAGGATGCCGACCGGATTATGTTTTGCTTCGATCAGTCGGCGGCAAAATGGAGCCGCTGGGAGAAACGCGAAAGTCTCAGCGTGCTACTGCACTAGCGTTTGGTTGACTTAGGCGAACCCTAAAAATGATCCCTCTGCCGAAATTGGAAGACCGAAGCGGACGGGGACTTTATTCAACTCCCACACCCAGATTTTAGACGCGCTTCCGCGGTCAGCAAGTTGCATCGGCATCAGAATAGCGCCAAGTTGATTTCTTTTTTGATCGCTGAGTTATGGAACAGATTTTGCTTGCTAATTCAACTCTCGGTCGATTCTTTGCGAGCATAGCCGGCAACACCCAAATAGCCGGCGTCGCCGCCTAAAGAAGCGAATCCAATCGTGGTCCCCGCGAAAACATAATCAAAAGTTCTTTTTTCGAACTCGTCCGAAATTCCTTTTAAGAATCGTTGCCCGACCGTACACTGCGAGCCGCCAAAATCCATGGCGCCTCCCAACACGACCGAACCAGGGTCGATTGTATGGACCAGGCTGGTGATTCCGATTCCTAGCCAGCGGGCTGTCTCATCGATCACTTCCAACGCCAATCGGTCTCCCGCCAACGCTGCTTCGTAGACTCTCTTGGCCGTGAGCTCGGAATTTTCGCCCCCCAAAAAGCCGGTAAGTGAACTATCAGCCCCCTCGGTCAGCCGCTGACGAGTTCGCTGGACCACTGCGCTGGCCGATGCGTAGGCTTCCAAGTGCCCACGCCCGCCGCCCCAGACACACAGCTGGGCGGTCGGCGAAGGATCGACGATCACGTGTCCGCACTCGCTGCCGCAACTATTCTGACCGTTGATCAGTTCGCCATTGACGATCACTCCACCGCCAACGCCCGTTCCTAATGTCAATAACACCATCGAATCATGTTGTTGGCCGCTGCCAAGCCAATACTCACCAAACGCCGCCGCGTTGGCATCGTTCAACAATGTTGCTGAGCATCCCAATCGATCGGCGACCGCGTCGCGAATCGGATAACCCCACCATGATGGCAGTTGAGGCGGAGCGACCAGACGTCCCTCGAGCAGATTCATCGGCCCCGGGGCACCGATGCCGATTCGCGTTCGATTGTCGCTGATTCCCAGCCGCTGCTGATGAGTTTGGATCACATCGGCAATTCGTTTGACCGCGGCATCTGGTCCTTCATCCTGTCGAGTCGGAATTCGCTGAAACGCAATCGTTTTTCCGTCGTCATCCACCAGGCCGAATTTGATCCCCGTTCCACCAATATCGACGCCCCAATAAAACGGTGGCTTGGCTGCAGAAACGTCGATCAGATTCGGCTGGTCCGTCATGTTGTAGCTAGAATGAGCGTTGAAAAAAATGAAGCAAAACGGCTTGGTCGGTCACTGGGACAGGCGGCCCACTCGGACAGGCGGCCCACGGGAAGGGGCGGCAAAGTATAGAAGTCCCGAGGAAATCAAACAACAACGATGAAAACGGTGTTTCTTACCGCTGGTGCCGCTGGCATGTATTGCGGCAGCTGCATGCACGACAATGCCCTGGCACGCGCCATGCGCGATGTCGGCGTTGATTGTGTCCTACAGCCGATCTACACGCCGATTCGAACCGACGAAGTGAATATTGCCGGCGAGCAAGTTTTCTTTGGCGGAATTCATATTTATCTGCTGCAGCAGTTTCCTTGGATTCGTTGGATCCCCGCGCCGATTCGCCGCAGCTTGGACTGGCCGCCCCTGATTCGGATGGCCACTAGCCGCGCTGGCTCGACGGACGCGGCAAAGCTGGGTGCGCTGGCGGTGTCGATGCTCAAAGGAACCGCTGGAAACCAAGCCGGCGAAGTCCAGCGGCTGGTTAACTGGATGAGTGATGAGATGAAGCCCGACGCGGTATTGCTAAGTAACCTGCTGATCGGCGGCGCCCTGCCATTGCTCCGGCAACGATTACCCGCATCGCGGCTGGTTGTTTTGTTGCAAGGTGACGATATTTTCCTGGACTATCTGCCCCAGCCTTTTCATCAGCAAGCGATCGAGTTATGCCGACAGCTAGTATCAAGTGTCGATCAATTCGTGTTACATAGCCAATTCTATGCGGAAAAAATGGGAGCCCTGCTGAACATCCCGGACAACAAAATCACGATCACTCCGCTGTCCATTGATGTTGGGCCACTGGCATCGGCCTGGAACATTGGACGCGGGGCCGACGCCAGTTTTCGGCTCGGTTATCTGGCAAGGATCGCACCGGAAAAGGGTCTTCACAACCTGGTCGATGCGTTCATCCAGCTTGGCAGGGAAGACGAACGATGGACGCTGCAAGTTGCGGGTTGGTTGGGCGAAGCGAACCGATACTACTTGCAGGATCAAACGCGCAAAATCAATCAAGCCGGTCTGGCGGGTCGTTTTGAATACCACGGCAGCCCAAGCCTGGACCAGAAAGTTCGATTTCTCAAGTCGCTTGATCTGTTCTCGGTGCCGACGGACTACGAAGAGCCCAAAGGATTATTTGTGTTGGAAGCAATGCTGGCTGGGGTTCCGGTGGTACAGCCCGCACACGGGGCATTCAACGAATTGTTGGAATCCACCGGAGGCGGTTTGACCTATCAGCCAGGCAACATCAACTCGCTGTGCGAGGCGCTTTCCACGTTGAAGGCCGATAACGCCACACGGGCCAAATACGGTCAGCAGGGCCGCGAAAAGGTTCTGAGTCATCATTCGATCCAAAGTGCAGCCGAGCGAATGAAGGAAATCTTGTTTCAGTAGCGGTTTCGCCGTGTCCCGAACATGCAGGCGGCTTGCTCCGGGCAGTTCGGATGGTGATCGCTGTCGGCTCGGGCGGACTGATCGCGGCATTCAGACCGCTAGATGCTCGCGCATGCAGATGCCCATCGGCGGCACTGGAAGTCGTGTAGGCTAGAATGACGGTTTCAATCACTGATCCAACCACACCCTCACCAATCAAGCGAATTTGATAGGCGATAACCAAAGCCGATCGTTTCTGGACCCGCATGCGATCGCTCGCCTGGCGGCGGTGCCGCTCTTTGCGCGGCGTCCGATGGTGGGCAACATTTCCGGAATGCACGCCAGTCCGCATCGGGGAGCAAGCGTCGAATTCGCCGAATACCGCCGTTACGTTCCCGGCGATGATCTGCGGCGGCTTGACTGGCGCGCTTTCGGACGAACCGACCGCTATTACGTTAAAGAATTCGAAGCCGACACCAACTTGCGACTCTGCCTGGTGATCGATACCAGTGGCTCGATGGGTTTTGGTTCGGGCGACCTGACCAAGTGGCAGTATGCTCAACGCCTGGCCGGTTCACTCGCCTACCTGGCGATCCAACAAGGTGACGCGGTGGGCATGACCTGTATCGCTCAGCAGATCGTCCGCCAGATTCCGCCGCGTCGCGCTCCCTCGCATTTGCGCGGAATATTTGATGTGTTGGAGAGTGTGAAACCGGATGGGCCAACGGAGTTGGTCGATCGCCTGCACGAGTTTGCCGAAACCACGTCCCAGCGGGCGCTCGTCGTGATTGTCTCGGATCTGTTTGTCCCGCCACAGTCGCTGCGAGTCGCGTTTGACCATTTGCGGTTCCGCAAGCACGATGTCGCGGTTTTTCAATTACTCGATCCTCAAGAATTGGATTTCGATTTTCGCCGTCCGACTCGATTCGTTGACCTGGAAGGAGACACGAGTCTGTTGGCTGATCCCAGCGAGATCGCCGGCCGATACCGGGCTGCGCTTGCGGCGCATCTGCAGTCAATCAACTCGATTGTGCTGGAAGCCGGGATCGATTACTTGCAAGTGCGAATCGACGAAGATTACGAACAAGTGCTGTTTCGTTTCTTGAGCGGACGAACCAAGGGGCGTAAATTTCGATGAGTTTCTTGCAGCCCGCGCTGTTGTTCGCATTACCGGTTGTTTTGCTGCCGATTGTCATTCACCTGATCAATCAGCGCCGATTTCAAACTGTCCATTGGGCGGCGATGCAGTTTTTGTTGGCCGCTAATCGAGTCTCACAGGGCTATGCCCGGATTCGGCGGTGGCTGATCCTGGCGGCTCGCATGGCGGCCATCGCGGCGCTGGTTTTTGCCATCAGCCGTCCCTTGACCAGCGGCTGGCTGGGATTGGCCGGTGGCGGGCGAATCGACACCGCCATCATCCTACTTGACAGATCACCTAGCATGACGATGCGAGCTGCCGGCGGCCGCTCCAAGCTGGAATCCGGCTTGAACACACTGGTTCGCTCACTGCAGACGCTCGCGCCAGGCCGCTGTGTGTTGATCGACAGCGGAAACGTCAGCGCGACTGAACTGGATTCGCCTGAGCAGCTGCTGCGGCTGCCGCAGACTTCTGCAATCGCCAAGTCGGCCGATCTGCCGGCGATGATCGAGGCGGTGAAAGATTACATCGCGGCAAATCAACCGAGTCGCTGTGATGTTTGGATCTGCAGTGACCTACGAAGGCACGATTGGAACAGCGACAGTGGTCGCTGGGATGTGGTCCGCCAAGGACTGGCAGCGCTGCCGCAAGCCATCCGCTTTCATTTGCTGACGCTGCCCACGATCGAAACTGGCAATCGTTCGCTGCGAGTAACCGCCGCACGCCGCGCGGATGGTCGTGATGGTTCTCAACTGCTGCTGTCGCTGCAGGTCGGTCAAGGCGAACAAGTCGATCAGCCTTCCTCGATCCCGATTCAATTGGAATTGAACGGTGCCCGATCGGAATTGAACGTGCAGATCTCTGGATCCCGGTTGCAGCTGCACAACCACCAGATTCCGCTTGACTCATCCCAGACCCGAGGTTGGGGGCGGCTATCGATCGGGCCCGATACGGAACCGGCCGACAATCAGTTCTTTTTCGTCTATGATCAAGCGCGACCGCGAAAAACCGTGATCGTTGCCGAAGCGGAGACGAGTCTGCAGCCAATCGAGTTTGCTGCCTCGCTGTCCTCCGATCCAGATATTGTCTACTCGTACCAGAAGCTCACTCCGCAGCAGTGGGTCGGCAGCGCGTTAGCAGATGTCGCGTTGGTGATTTGGCATTCAGCAATACCAGAGTCAGGCAGTCCGTCCCATCGGTTACTTGAATCCTTCAGCGACCGAGGGGGGCGCGTGATCTTTTTTCCACCTTCGATCCCGACCGAGGCTTCGTTTGCCGGAGTGCGTTGGACCAAGTGGCGCCGGCACGACGGTGCATCGGTTGGCAACTGGGTTGGCGACCAAGACCTACTGGGCCGAACACTGGCCGGAGAATCGCTGCCGGTTGACGATTTGCAGTTTCTCAACTCCTGCGGACTCCAAGGCGACTATGTGTCGCTGGCTCAGATCGATCAGCAGGTGCCGATTCTGGTTCGCGCTACGGCGGAAAAAAGAAACGTATACTTTTGTGCTAGTTCGGTTGCTCTCAGCGATTCGTCGCTCGCCGAAAACGGTGTGGTCTTATACGCAATGATCCAGCGCGCTTTGCTGGCCGGGGTCGAGAGCTTGGCTGGGACTGGAATGCGCGTCGCGGGCCAAATCGAACCGCTGGACACCAGGGATTGGCAGCAGCTGGCCGGCGATCCAAATGCGCTTTCGACTGAATATGCCGATCGAGCCGGCGTTTATTCCTCGGCTGATCAGCTGATCGCAATCAACCGCAGCATTGGTGAAGACATTCAGGTGGTGCTGGCCGAGGCCGAAATCGCGGACCTGTTCGTGGGGCTCGATTTTGATCGCGTCGAAATCGAATCCGCTGACGATCATTCGTTGATCCAAGAGATCTGGCGTGCTTGTTTGCTGCTGATGTTGGCGGCTTTGATCGCCGAGGCAGCGCTGTGCATTCCTGGTCTCGGGCGATCAGGCTCTCGGCAATCAGCGAGTGCATCGTTTGCATGAGGGGGGCATCGGAACTATCGCTGGCAGCCACTCCGTGGTCGTTTTTCTGCTCGATTGTCGTGGTCTTGCTGGCGGCCGCAATCGGTTTTTGGACTTGGAAGCAAAGCGGCTATTCGACGACCCGCGGATTGCAGGAGCTGTTTCGGCTGTTGATCGTGTGCGTCGTCGCGATGTTGTTGAATCAACCCGAATGGGTTCAGCAGTTCCAGCCTGACGCGAAGCCGACCGTGGTGGTGCTGTGGGACGATTCCGGCAGTATGCAGACGCAAGATGCATTAAGTCCAACGGCGACAGAGCCGATCACACGAGCTGAAGCGATCGAACCGCTTAAGGAACGAAAACTTTGGGTCGGCGGTGCCGATCAGAATCGAGAAGTTGTCATCCAATCACTCAGCGCCGGTTTGCGGGCGGTAGCCCGCGCGCCCTCCGGCCAGCCGACCACCGAAACGGGCCCGATGATTCAGGCCGTGATGCCGCGACAGGGCACCGACTTACACCAACCGCTGCGGGCGGCGGCTGAAAGTATCGATCAGCTGTTGGCCGTCGTGTTGATCTCGGACGGTGACTGGAATATCGGCAGTCCGCCAGTCGAGGCGGCATCCGATCTGAAACTGCGAGGGATTCCGCTGCATACCGTGGTGGTCGGCAGCCCGTCCCGATTGCCCGATGTCGACCTGATCGCGGTTGATGCGCCGACCTTTGGCGTCGCAGGCAAGCCGGTTCGTATACCGCTAGTGATCGAAAGCTCGCTGCCACGCGATTACGTCACCACGGTGACGCTTGACCTATCTAACGGTCAGACGTTGACTCGTGACATCAACATAGCTGCGATGGGCCGCACCACCGATGCGTTGAGCTGGACCCCGGAAGCAATCGGCGACTACACGGTTACCGTGAGCGTGCCGAAACATCCCGACGAGACGATCATTGAAAATAATACGATCAGCGCGCCGATCTCGATTCGCCAAGAGAAGCTAAAGGTACTGATCGTCGAATCATTTCCCCGCTGGGAGTACCGGTACCTGCGAAATGCACTCTCCCGCGATCCTGGCGTGGAGGTCGCCTGTTTGTTGTTCCAAAGCGGAATGGCGAAAGTCGGTGGCGGATCGATCGATTACATCAAGGCGTTTCCAGAGTCGATTGAAGAGCTGTCGAAATTTGACGTGGTCTTCTTGGGTGACGTGGGAACCGAGTTGGGACAGTTGACAGCCGAGCAGTGTGAGAGCTTGAAGGGGTTGATCCAATATCAGGCGTCTGGGCTGGTCTTGATGCCGGGGATTCATGGTCGGCAGTTCGAGTTGCTCGACACTGCCTTGGATGAATTGATGCCGGTCCTGCTCGATTTCGAACAACCTGGCGGCTGGGGATCCCGTACCGCAGGACACTTTGAATTGACCGAGCGCGGGCGACGCAGTCTGTTGACCCGGCTTGCGGAGACCGACAACGCGGAGGTCTGGGAGAACTTGCCCGGGTTCCAATGGTACGCGCCGGTGATTCGCGCTAAGGCCGGCAGCGACGTGCTGGCGGTTCACCGAGAAATGACCAATCAGTTCGGTCGGGTGCCATTGCTGGTCACCCGCACGTTCGGTAGCGGCAAGGTGCTGTTCATGGGAACCGATGGCGCCTGGCGATGGCGAAAAGGAGTCGAAGACAAGTATCACTACCGGTTTTGGGGCCAGGTGGTTCGCTGGATGGCGTATCAGCGCAACATGGCCGAGGGCGAAAAGATGCGATTGATCTATTCCCCTGACCAGCCACAGCTTGACCAGATGATGGCATTGCGGGCGCACGTGATGGACGACTCGGGTGAGCCATTGCAGTCCGGTGAGGTGGTCGTGATGGTCAAGACCCCCTCCGGGCAAACGCAATCGGTGCGGCTGCGAAGTGAAGGCGAAGGGTGGGGAACTTTTGTAGGGCAGTTCACGCCCAAGGAAACGGGCAATCACAATGTCACCGTCGTCTCTGAGCAATCATCGGCGATTCTGGAAGCCAGCTTCTTTGTTCACGGAAACGAGCAAGAGCCAATCGGAAAACCGGCGCGACCGGATGTGTTGGAGGAACTTGCTCGCCTCACCGGCGGCAGCTCGGTATCGCCACAACAGCTTGATTCTGTGATTCAAAGCTTGGCCAGTTTACCCGATCCGCCGCCACAGTTCAGACGCTTGCAACTATGGAGCCATCCGCTAACCGCGGCGCTGCTGATCGTCATGCTGGGCGGATTCTGGATCTGGCGAAAAACGTCCGGTCTGATTTGAGAATTCAGCGGTCCGTGTCGACCAGGTCACTTCAGCGGTTTGCCCGCTAGCGGCTGGCCGTTGGTGGTCAGAATCTGAAAGTGGTGCACGCGGCAGGGACCTTCGTAGGTCCACACCAGTTTCCGTTCGGGGGTGACTTCCATCAGCTTGACACCAGTTTTGGCGTGGTAGGCGGTGATCACCGTGTTCCCGTTGGGTAGCCGTTGACCACCACAGGCGTCATCGATTGGGTTGCCCGGTAAATCATCATTGGAGACTCTCCAAACCACTTCACCGGTCGCGTCGACTTCGATCACCTGGTTACCGTTGGTCAGGCAAATGACCGTGTTGCCGTTTTCCAAGCGGATCGCTGTGAATGGCCAGTTTTTTGCCTCCCGACCGCCTAGTTCCCGCAGATCCGTCGGAAACTCTTGAACTACCTTTCCGCTTGGCGAGTATTCCTTGACTTTGAAAGCCAACAGATGAGGCACCAGATAATTACCGTTGGCTAATTTACGGGCCATTCGAGTCTGCATGTGGGCATTATCGGTTTCCGGTTGCAGCGGAAACTGCAGCACGATTTTTCCGCTTGAATCGACTTCCAATAACCGCGGCTCGGGGCCCAGTTCGGTGATCAGCGTGTTGCCGTTGTCCAAACGCTCCGCGGTACCAAGCTCGGAATTGGCTGGGTCGATTTTGTACTCAAAGACGACTTTCTTGTCCCGAGTCAGTTCCTGAACCACATCGGTCCAGGCGATCAGGAGGTTGCCATTTGGCAGCACCCAGCCGTCTCGTGCGCCCGCGCGTCCGGAGTCCCAATCCTGGTTTCCAGCTTCGTCAATGATGCCGGTGAAATCAGGGCCGGCCACAAAGAAGGCATGTTTGATGGAACCGCCGTCATCACCGCGGGCGCTGGCGGCTGCCAGCAAGATCATCATCGCAGTGGCCAACGCGGATCCGGGGAAGCTTTTCATGGCTGTGCTGCGATCTGGTCGGTGGCGATCTGGTCTTGTTGGTGATCATATCTTGCTGGCGAACAGATCTTCTTGGCGAACGGGGTTGGGCCGTCGCGGTCCGAACTATCTGGCTTGGGCGAGATTCTGTTTCTGCAGACCGAGCACGTAATCGGAGGCAATGTTCATGACTTCCTTGTTGTAAAAGTAATCACGATAGATCACGGCGTTACCCAACTGTTGCTCAAGCTCTTTCTCCTCTTCTTCCTTTTGCGCGTTCAGTTCTTTGCGGCGGGCCATGAATTCGCCCTCATTGAGCGAAACCGAGTCCTGCTCTTTTTGGCTCACGTACAGATCAATGCGTTTAAGCAGTTCGTCGAACTCCTTGTCCTGCGCCACGCGGGCCGCTGACCTTTGCCGCAAGGATTCCAACAGATCCCTGGGAACCATGTTGTACCTTTCGTGACCGGCTGCCGGGACGGTATCGTGTTCCAAGGCGTATTTCAGATCGCCTTCGCTGATATCCATTTTCGCCGTCACGCTGGGAAGCAGCACGTCCGCGTTGACGCCTTTGAGTTGCGTGCTCTGGCCGTCCGGCAAGTAAAACTGTTGCAGGGTCACCTTCAACGCGCCATAGTTGGCTCGATTGATGCGGATCTGTTGTGCCAGGTCCATCAGCGTTTGCACGGAGCCCTTACCATGAGTGGAAGGGTCACCGACGACGATGCCTCGTCCGTAGTCCTGGATCGCCCCGGCAAAGATTTCGCTCGCGCTCGCGCTGAATTTACTGGTCATCACCACCAGCGGCCCGCTCCACGTGGTGCCGGCTTCACTGTCGTCGTACTTCTGCACGCTACCATCTGAATTTTTGACCTGAACCACAGGACCGGTGTCGATAAACAGTCCGGTCAGATTGATCGCCTCGGTCAAGCTGCCGCCGCCATTCATGCTGAGATCCAAGACCACGCCATCGACACCTTCGTTTTTGAAGTCCATCAGGATCTTGCGTACATCCCGGGTGCTGCTGCGAAAGTCGCCTTGTTCTAGTTTCGCCGCATCCATGTCCAGATAAAAACTGGGCAGGTTGATGTAGCCAAGTTTCAGTTTCGCGCCGGTATCAGGATCGGTATGATCGATGACTTGGCCTCTTGCTGCCGACTCGGACAATTCGATACGCGCCCGAATGATCTCGTAGATCTTGACATCGCCAACACCGCCCGGTTTAACCCCTAAACGAACGGTTGTTCCGGCCCGCCCCCGAATCTTGTCGACCACATCGGTTAGCGGCATTTCAACAATGTCGACCATTGGCCCTTGACTGCCTTGTCCCACCGAAACGATGACATCGTCCGATTTTAACTTTCCGTGCTTGGCCGCCGCACCGCCTGGGATCACGCGCGTGATGACCGTGCTGCCGTCTTTCTCGCGCAGCTGGGCGCCGATGCCGTCCAAGCTCAGTCCCATCTGCATTTTGAACTCTTGCAGAGTCCGCGGGGACATGTAAGTCGAGTGAGGATCGTAAGCCGTGGTAACTGCGGTCAGGAACATTTCCAGAATGTCATCGCTGTCGGTTCCCTTCCAGCGATTGGCATAACGAGAGTACCGTCGCCGCAGTTGATCGATCGCTTCGCTGCCTTCCTTGCCTTCGTCTTTCAAGTCCAGCAGTGCGTACTTGATCTGTCTTCGCCAGCGATCTTGAGCCTCTTGTGGCGTCCTAGCGTAGGTTGCCGCGTCGGGATCAATGACGATCGACTCGTCTTTGGTAAAATCGAAGTCGTTATCGAGCAAATCCAGCGCTACGACCACTCTTTCGTCCACCCGCTGAATGAACCTGGCAAATATTTTATAGGCCAAAGACAGATCCCCATTCTGGACCATGTCATCAATTAACTTTGAACTGGTTTGAAATTCATCGATATCGCTCTGGTAAAAGTACAGCTTCATCGGGTCCAGCGATTTCAAATACAAATTCAACGCTCGTTCACTGATCGTGTCGTTGAGCCCCTGAGAAGAAATGTGATGTCGTGGCATCAGCTGGGCGATCATCCGGGCGATCGTTCGTTGCTCTCTGCTTGGTTCGGGCAGAGCCACCGGCGCGGTGACCGACGGGGTCTCGGGTGAAACGACAGCCTGCTGCGCCCAGGCACCCCGCATGGCCATCAGGCCAACCACCAAAACTGCGGCAGCCCGCAGCATCGATCGATTCCAGTGAATCTGCTCCATTGCTCGATGTCCTGGGTTCCTGGCGTATGAGAGCGGACGCAAACGAATGGCCATAACGGTTTCCTAAAAAGGGATCGGCGTGCTATTTGTGCAGAAAGTTGGCGAAAACGGCGACAGTTTGCCAAGCCCAGCTTGTCGGATCGCCTGCTTTCCGCAATCGAATAGTAGGAAAGCAGCGGAAAAACAGCAACTCCGTTTCTACCGTGATCTTAACAGATCTACGGACAAACGTCCGCTACTGTTTGGCGATTCTTGGCCGCAAGCCGGTCAGAGGTCCCGCAAACGTGCTGTGAATGGGGTCGAACCCATCCTCGGTGCAGGTAATTGAGTAGGGGCGGTACACGCTTTGTGCTTCGTATCTTGTCAGCGTCAACGACCATGAATGAGTCGAGCGTCTGTCTCCGCCGAGTTCAATCCGTCCTACGTCAAAGTGGGTCGGAGGCACAAAGGCAAGATCCAACAACTCGGTTTCGCCCGCATAGTAGCCGTGCATCGCCCGGTACTGTTCCTGAGCCGCGTGGACGTTCGACAGATAGTTAATTGCTTCGCATGCCGTTAGACGTTCACGCGATTGCAGCCATTCGGGGACCGTCGATGACGCGGCCAATGCGACCAGAGCCAATGCCATGGTCGCGCTCAGGACCGATGTCCCGCGACGAATGGTACGTGCTGGTCGATTGGGTGTTACGATCGGCATGGGAAAACCGTAGTTAGAAGCGACTATCAACAATGAATAGGTCACACCCGCCGTTCGTCCAGTCCGATTGTCTCGGGGGACGCACTGGCAGGCCAGATTTACTGGTCCGGTCGTAACAGCTGTAACGATTCCACCTGGCCCAGCCGGCTGCGGTTTTGGCAATTGCGGCGCTGGCCGATCGCGTCCTACAGATCATCGATCAACGGTAATTCGTCATCGCTCCTTCGCGACATTCCCGCTTTAAAGTGTTTGCGGCAGACCGACATGTAACGATCGTTGCCGCCAATCTGTATTTGCTGGCCATCTTTGATTGCCCTGCCAGAGGGGTCGATTCTCAGGACCATCGTCGCTTTGCGGCCACAGTGACAAATCGTTTTGATTTCGACCAGGCTGTCGGCCCAGGCCAGCAGCAGCTCGCTACCCTCGAACAGATTTCCCTGAAAGTCGGTCCTCAGGCCATACGCCAGCACCGGAATATTCAAATGATCACAGACGTCGCTCAACTGGCGTACTTGCAAGCGTGTCAAGAACTGAGCTTCGTCGATCATGATGCAGTGAATCGGCTTCTGATCCGTCGCCGCTTTGACCAGCGTCAGCAAGTTTTCGGCGGTGTTGAAGGTGGTCGCTTCCGATGACAAACCGATCCGCGATGAAACTTTGCCGATCCGAAATCGATCGTCGATCTCAGGAGCCAAAATCAACGTATTCATTCCGCGTTCGCGGTAGTTGTAGCTGGATTGCAACAGGATCGTTGATTTACCAGCGTTCATCGCCGAGTAATAGAAATAGAGTTTTGCCATACGCTAGACTAAGGCGGCCAATTGTTGGGCGGTCAATTCTGCGATTCCTTGTTTGGCTAGTCGCAACATTGCGGCCAGCTGCTGGTCGTCGAACGTCGCCTCTTCGCCCGTTCCTTGAATTTCGACAAACCTTCCTTGGCCGGTCATCACCACGTTCATGTCAACATCGGCGGCAAAATCCAAGTCGTAATCAAGATCCAGTTTGACTTGGTCGCCGATCAAGCCGACGCTGATCGCTGCGATTGAATCTCGCAGTGGACCCGCTCCGATCTTCGAACCTGGCATGATCCGGGCGACGGCATCGGCCAGCGCGATGAATCCGCCGGTGATCGATGCGGTTCGGGTACCCCCATCGGCTTGCAGCACATCACAGTCGATCGTGATCATTTGCTCGCCTAGTGCTTGCATGTCCATGACCGCGCGCAGCGAACGTCCGATCAGTCGTTGGATTTCGGTGGTCCGGCCATCGATTTTGCCGCCCCGGTCACGATTTTTTCTCGGACTGGTGCTGCCGGGCAGCATGTTGTACTCGGCCGTCACCCAACCTTTGCCTTTGCCTTCCATCCAAGCGGGCACTTTCGCTTCGACCGACGCGGTGCATAGCACGATCGTGCGTCCTGATTTGTACAGCACACTGGAGGGATTCGATTCCAGAAAGCCGAGTTGGATCTCGACGTCGCGAATTTGGTCAGATGGTCGCATCAGTGATCCGGCAGGTTGTCAGCCGGCGGCGTCTCGCCGCGAGCCTCGGTTTGGTATTGTCTTGGCTCACAGCCGCGAGGCCACCGCCTATGCTTCAGATTTTTCCACGTGGTCGTCGATCCATTTGCGATTAAGCAACCAGACCAACAAGCCTTTTTGCGCATGCATGCGATTTCCAGCTTGTCGAATCACATCGCTTTGCGCGCTGTCAATGACTTCATCGGTGATCTCTTCACCGCGAACGGCGGGCAAACAGTGCAACACTCTGGCATGATTCGGCGCGGCCGACATCAAGTCACGGTTCAATTGAAAACGGGCGAATGCTTGACGGCGACTGGCCATCTCGGCTTCTTGTCCCATGCTGGTCCAGACATCGGTATAGACTGCGTCGGCCTCCGCAACCGCCTGCTTTGGATCGCTGGTCAGCTCGATACGGGCTCGCGGATAGCGCTGATGCACGCGTCGCAGCCAGTCGCTATCCATTTCGTAACCGGCTGGGCAGGCCAGGGTGAATCGCATCTCCAACATCGCGCAGATCAGCGCCAGTGATTGAGAAACATTGTTGCCGTCGCCGACAAAGACCAAGTGTTTTCCGGTCACAGAACCGAGGGACTCTTGGATTGTCAGCACGTCGGCCATCGCTTGGCAGGGATGACACAGATCGGTCAACCCATTGATGACCGGTAGTGCGTCGAACCCGGCCAATTCTTCCAGCCGCCGGTGGGACTTGGCGCGGCAGACGACCGCGTCCACAAATTCGCCCAGGACACGGGTGAAGTCGGCTGGCGATTCGCGTGTTTTCCAACCCACATCCTCGCCCAAAAACAGGCTTCCGCCGCCCAGTTGGACCATCCCGGTTTCGAAGCTGACCCGAGTCCTTAAACTCGGTTTTTCGAACAACAAGGCAACCACGCGGCGCTTCAACACCGGCGGGCGATGTCCGACGGCAAGCCGAGACTTCAGGTGTGCCGCGGTCGTCAAGATACGATTCAGTTCGGCCGGTGTGAGATCAAATAGACTCAGTAGGTGCTGCATGCTTTGTGCTCCCTGGGTCAAGCGCCAAGACCGGCGGTTTCGCGTTCGACCGATTCCATGGTCTCTGCCAATAGCTGTAATAGCTGCCGCCGATCACCAGCGCTGATCACCAGTGGCGGTTGAATACGAATGGCGGTTTCTCCAGCCGACTCGATTCGCAATCCTTGGGCTTGGGCGACTTTGACCAGCAGGCTGGATTCGATGTCCAACTCGATGCCAAAGGTCATCCCCAGCCGATGAATGTCGCGCACGAAACTGCAACCTTGCAGTGTTTCGGCCAACCCGACGGCAAAATCTTGGCTCGCTTCGGCGGCCGATTCAGGCAGGCTTTGCCGGTCCATTGCCGCTAGCGTGGCGATGGCAACGGCGGCTTGCATTGGCAGGCGATCGGTGTCGCTGACAACGCCACCGGTTGCCAGCTGCGACGCAATGATCAGGCCGCCCGGCAGACCCGCGAACACGCCTGCTGAGGCGATCACGATGTCCGCTTGAATGTCAGCGATCGAGGAGAACGAAAACAAATGGCCGGATGCCCCTAGCATGATTCGCGTTTCGTCCACGATCAGCAAGATACCCTGACGGTCGCAAAGTTGACGCAGGCCCAGTAAAAAGTCCGCGTCGACAGCTCGTCCGGCATTCGCAAAATCAATTGGCGACATCAACACCGCCGCCGTTTGCTCGTCGATTGCTGCGGCAACTCCCTTCAAGTCGCCGAATCCAACATGGCTGAATCCGGCCATCATCGGTCCAAATCCGCTGCTCAACTCCGGTCGCCCACTCGCGGTACGACACATTCCGGTGCGACCATGATCGCTGCCCACGAAGGCGATCGTGCGAAAGCTGGACGATTTGCCGTTGCACCGCGCCAAACCAATTGCTTGGTCGATCGTTTCGTCGGCTGAGGCCGACAGCAGGATTGAATCGGGTTGGACATTCGCTGATTCGCCCAACAGTTTCAACAGGTGCTGTGCCAACGTTTGATCGACCGCAGCATGGCTGGCCCAAGCCTCGCCACCAGGGATGTCTTCGCTGCGCGGTAGTTGGTCGTGCAGCGCCGACGCATCGCCCAAGTAGTCCTCGGCGACCGCCTGAATCGCTGTTGTGATTGGTTCATATCCGAATCCGAATACACTTGCCCGACCGGCCAACGTATCGATGATCGGTCGACCGTCGGCAGTGAACCGCCGCAGACCGCAAGGTGGACTGGAGTGCGGCGGCGGTTGTGGTAGCGAATCGCGCTGTTGATCTTGATCCGGCTGGTCATTCATTGGTGAATCTCCGTTCCGACACCGCTGGTGGTAAAGATTTCCAGTAGCAGCGAATGGCGGAGTCGTCCATCGATAATGTGCACCTTACGGACCCCCCGTCCCAACGTCTCCAAGCAGGCTTCGACTTTGGGTATCATGCCGGCCGCGATCACGCCTTTGTCAATCAGCTCTCGGGCTTCCGCCGACGACAGTGTATGAATAATGGTATCGGGGTCATCCTTGTCGCGCCTGACACCGTTAACATCGGATAAAAACACAAGCTTCTCGGCGCCCAGCGCCTGGGCGACCGCCATCGCGGCGGTATCGGCGTTGACGTTGTACTGTTCCGCCTCGGGGCCCTCGCACATCGATGGGATCACCGGAACTTGATCGGTGTACGAGAGGCCTTCGATGACATCGCGGTCAACACGGGTCACTTGGCCGACAAACCCGAGGTCCGCTCCTGTTTCATCGAGCAGTTTTTCGCCAAACAGAACATTGGTGGTATCAAACGACAAATTCATGGCCCGCCCGCCAAGCCGCTCAATCTCCTCGGTCAAAAAAACATTCAAATCGCCGGCTAAGACTTTGCGAACCACCTTCAACGTTTCGGCGTCGGTGACCCGCCGTCCACGGATGAAATTGGGTTCGATACCCGCCTCGGCCAACGCTCGATTGATCGCCTTGCCGCCGCCGTGGACCAGCACCGGCTTCATCCCGACCGATTCCATGAAAATCACGTCCAACAGGATGTGCATCAGGGCGTGCTGGTCGTCAACCACGCTCCCACCCAACTTGATAACCGTTGTTTTGCCGCGAAATCGTCGAATCCAGCCCATCGCCTCGATCAGGGTATTGGCTTTGGCGATCGCTTCATCCACGCTGAATTCTCCGCTCGTTAGTCAGGGTTTTGGGATAGGAGAGGGCTGTTCGGCAACGGAGAAACCGATCAATTTAGAGTGCCGCGGGTGAAGGGTCAATTGAGAGCAGAATTCATGAATCACAAACAGCTAGCCGTCATTGGCGGCGGGCAAATGGGCAGAGCCTTGATCGGCGGGATGCTTGACAGTCAGGTGCTTGCCGCCACGGACATTGCCTTGGTCGAACCAAGCACGGAAAGCCGTCGCTGGTGGTCTGAGCATTATTCCGGAATCAAAATTACCGAACTGGCCGTCGCGGTCGGCCAGGCCCCTCTGGTGCTGTTGGCCGTTAAGCCGAATGTCATTGCCGAGGTCGCCAAGCAACCGACTGGTTTCTGGGACGGCAAACTGATCGTCTCGATTGCAGCCGGAGTCTCGCTGGGAAAACTGAGCGACTGGATCGGACACCAGCGAGTCGTTCGCGTGATGCCCAACACACCCAGCCTGGTTCGCGCCGGCGCGAGCGCATTTTGCTGCGGCGAGGACGTCACCGAGTCCGACAAGTCATGGATCCAGTCGATGCTCGATTCGATCGGATTGGCAATCGAAATCGAGGAACATCAAATGGATGCCGTGACCGGGCTAAGTGGTAGCGGGCCGGCTTATGTCTGCTTGATGATTGAAGCGTTGGCCGATGGAGGAGTACAAGCGGGATTGCCTCGAGCAACGGCGATGCAACTGGCGGTCCAAACCGTGTTAGGCACCGCCAAGATGATTGCCCAAACCAAACGCCACCCTGGGGAACTGAAGGACGCCGTGGCCAGCCCCGGTGGAACAACCATTGCCGCGATTGCAGTCCTGGAACAGAATGGAGTTCGCGGAGCGCTTGCCCAGGCAGTCGTCGCCGCGGCGACCCGCAGTCGCGAGCTCGGCCGGCAGTGAATTTTCCGGCACGCTCTGGGCGGTTGAAATCACTATTGTTGAGCAAGGATCAATCATCGAACCATGGATTCACCGCTGATCAAGATCGACGACAAATATGTGCCGCTGTTCCGCATTGTCTGGATCAGCGATGTGCCACATTTTTGCGGCGACGAAGACTGCATGCATGAAGGTGACTACGAGGTTCGGCTGGACGTCGACGATTCAATCTGGACCAATGCCGTCGATCGCGATCGGACGATTGAAGCGATGAAGCGTTGGTGCGCCGACCCTCTTGATCCGGACGCCAGCGATCCGGACGGCAGCTGGTAGTCAGTCTGGCCAGAGATCCGGCACTGACTTTGGATGTGGTTGTCAGGGGCAGAAGCCGTGCTTGGTAACGATGGCAGGGACGAAGTCAATTGTCAGCGCCGGAGCAAAAAGCTGACTGGTTGAATCCTGTGAACCTCACGCTTCCTAACAGAACGCCTGATTTATACTCATAGGTCGCTAACCTCCCCGCAATCACCGTGATTGATCGCCCTGTGCACTTGTTTGTTTCAATCTGTAAAGAGCTCAGCGGTCTGTCAGCTATTCACTTGGCATTGCTCACGGCGACGATCGCCTTGGCAGGTGGAGACGGCGATGATTTGAGATTTCAAGTGGTCTACCTGATGTTCGTTTTGCCGGGCTGGCTGCTGTCGCCGCGCTGGACGGGGAATCACGCGGGCTTAGCCAAACAGTACGTGCATGCGTTGATCACCAGTTTTCTGATTCACTCGTGGCTTGTTGCCGGCGGCATTTGGTTGGGACTGGGCCTTGGTGCTTACTTTATCGGCTTCGGCGCGGTGCTTGCCGCATCGCTGATTGACCGTGGCGTCTCGCTCGGTCGTGGCGGCAAAGTCCGTGCTTTACGACTCGATGCCGAGGATCTGGTGATTTGGTTGGTGGTTCTGCTGTTTGTGGTGATCGTCTACCGAGCGCCTCGATCAAACGACATTGGACAGTTTCTGCTGCAACAACAGGACGCGGTGGAAACCCGCATGTTGCGGCCCAGCGCGATCGGGATGTCCGGAATGGGGGTCGATCAGCCGATGCCTCGTTGGCGGGCCAACTACTGGCACCTTTGGCCCAGCTTGGCCGGCGTGGCGTCCGGTCTGCCTGTTCGAGCTGTATTGCTGAGATTCGCTTCGTTACCGTTGTCACTTGCCGCCTTGGTCTGTCTGCTCCACACGCTGAAATCCGTTTGTCGGCGCACGATGCCAATGTGGGCGGTCGTTCTGGCTGTGTTCGGACCAGTCGTTTTGTGGTATCGCGCCTACAATGCCTTCACCTATTCCTTTCGGCTGACCAACTCGTTTTGTCTGGACAAGGATTTTTGTTTGTTCTTTTTGATTCCGGCAATCGTCTATCTGGCGGCGGGATGGTTGCGCGGGGCCAGGCAATTTGTACCGTTACTGGCACTATCGATTCCAGCGGTGCTGCGTTTTCATCCGCTGACGGCTGTCTATCTGCTATTGCTATTGCCGTTTGTGGTTGTTGGTTTTCAGCGACCCCAGCGATCGATACTCAATGCAAAGTCGCTCGCTCTAGTGGTCGGGGCGATCCTGTTGTTTCTGGTCGTGCTTCAGCTTGGTGACGCGCAATCGTTCCATCAGCAGATCCACGAACTTCTACGGATCGATTTCGCTGACTCGGTTGCCGGCCGGCCGTTGCATTATTGGATCGGGCACTACGGTTCGATTCGGGAACTGAACGTTCCACTGGATACATCCGCTTGGACAGGGGACAGCTTTCACCTCAGCTTAGCCATCATTTTCGACTGCGGGCTGTTGCTGGTCGCACACGCTGCCTGGTTGATCTGGGGTGTCCAGGTTTGGTTGGAAAAACGTAACCTTGATCGTCGCCGCTGGATCGCGGTCGGGATCGCGCTGGCGATGCCTTGGGCGATCATCATGTTATCGCCGGTGTTGCTAGGAAATTATCCCTATCTGCTTGCTGGATTTGAACGGTTGCACTGGTTCGCCTACTTGCCGGCGCTAGTCGCAGTGGCTTGCGGATCGAAGGCCGTGGCTGATTTCGTCGAAGCGATGATCCATTGGCCAGCACGTGATCGCGGTAAACGACTGGTTAATCAGGTTGCGATCACCTTGACCTGCGGTCTGGTGCTCTACAGTGCCCTGGCACTGGCGATGGGCTATCCGACCGGACTGGCGAATATTCGGGGTTTGAACAGTTTGCTTGATTACGAGTTGCCGGCCTATCAGCAGCGCGTGGATCAATCCACTGAGATTGCGATGGACGCCAAGATGGACGCGATCAAGCCGGAATACCTGCGCGACAATGATCGGGTGCTGTTGCTAGGTTCGCGTGCCAGTGAGCACTACTGGTTGTTCAAGCAAGCTGTGTTTTGGAACGATCCGTACGCCGAAGCCTTCGCGCTACACCGTCGTGGCGCAGATTTTCTGGACGACCGCTCGCGCTTTTACGCATTGTTTGACCGGATTCCCGATGCCAAAGCGATCAAATCTTGGCTCGATCAAAAACAGATTACGCTGATCGTCGATCGACGCGATCACAGCGATGACTATTTTGGTCAATTGAATCAGAGCCAGAAGCTGGGTTTGCGACGAATTGAACCGGGAGTTTGGCGATACGAACCGTGGCAATGATCGGTACCGCGAGTCACTGGATCTCCGCCGCGACTCCAGCGCTGGTGAATTTCAAGCTGAACAGCATGATGCGAGAAACTGTGGCTGCGGATGACGTGGATCTTTGAAACGCACGTGGCCGAGCGAGTCTTTTCTGCGCCGTGGTCGAGCGGTCCAACCGAATACCGCTGGCTACGTGATCGCCGACGCGGTTCCGTTTTTGCCAGTTCAGTAATTGGTGCGGTGGCTGCCGTGCGATTCAATGCAGCTAGAACTTGACCGGCTTTTTCAATTTTCGGCGAATCGGAACCGCTTGGCCGGCATGCATCATCGGATGCGTAGCGATCAGCACAAACACGTTGCCGACGGTGGGACAGAAAGTGCGCATCTGCTCCGGTCCGGGCGCGTCGAGTTCTTCGTCCGACATTTCCTCGAGTGCGGCGATCGTCGATTGACGTACTTTGTCGAACAACGCCCAATACTCCTGGTTGGAAAGAAAATCCGATGGATCGTCGGAACCCGCCTTGTCCTTGGAATGAGCCTCCGCAAAGCCATCTGGCAGTTTGGCTGCTTTGCCTGGGCAGATCCCTTCCAGCATATTCACTTCGGAGTTAATCAGGTGGCCGATTTGCCAAGCCATGTGATTGCACCCGTCGCCCGGTCGGATCATCAATTCGGAATCTTCCAGGTCATCCAGATAGCTCTTGAAAACCATCATGCTCAAATCCATCGACCCGCGGATCGCATCTTTCGCTTGCATGTTTTTTCTCCCTTTTCCCGATAACCGGCATCAAAATTGGAAACGCGTTAAACCGTAGTCTCGATTAGGATACCCCAGAAACGTTGACTAGCCGAGCCATCGTCCAGCGACATTCGGTGTGCTCGACGACCAGCGTTTCACCTGTCTCCAATGCAGTACAAATACTCGACGCCACGAAAGTAGATTTCACCATCGGCCACCGCCGGCGTGGCCCAAAACGTGTCTTCTAGTTTACCCCTGGCGACGACTTTCAATTCGGGGCCATCGGCAAGCAAGCAAGCCGCTCCCTTCTCGCCGACGATCAGTAGTTTGTCGCCGACGATTAGCGGGCTCGCCGCTACCATCTTCAGGCCCGGCAAGCGACTCTCGTACATCTTCCGGCCATCGCTGGCGTCAAAGCAGCGGATGATGTTATTGTTGATTGTGTAGACAAAACGGCCGGAGGAAACCGGCGATGCCATGCCTGGGCCTGCGCGTTCGACCAGCCAATCACAATGATCAAACGATTCGTTCTTTCCGTCGGGTGAAATATCGCCGGAGGCTCCGGCCGAGACCGCGAACAAAGGGCCCTTCGAGAACGGATCGCTACTGCCGAAATACAAGCGTTTGGAATCGAAACACGGACTTGATGCCGTGGCCGCCTTGACGTTTTGAACCGTCCATAAGACTTGTCCGCTCCGTGGATCAATGCTGTCCACCTGGTCGCCGCCAGAAACAATCAGTTCCTCTCGCTGTTCGTTCTTCCAAATCAGCGGTGAACTCCAGGATGTCTGGTTCTGGTCACGGGCGACCGTCCATAGTTTTTGGCCAGTCCGCGTTGCAAAACAGTGTAAGTCGGCGGTTTCCTCGCTGTGATTCTGGACAAAGACGCGGCCGTCATGAATCGCCAACGAGCTGCCGGTACCAAAGCGGTTGCTTGTTTTGAACGCACCGAGTTCCTGTTTCCAGAGGATGCTGCCATCATGAGAGAGTCCCGCAACCGTGCCTGTGGCACCAAACAGTACGTAAATGCCATCCTCGTCGGCCACCGGTGTTTCGGTCGCATAGGTGTTTGATGGGTGCACGGCGTATTTGGGCGAACCCGATACGACCGACGTCTGCCACAAGATCGCACCGTCTGCGCGATTGATACAGAAGACGGTCCAGTCGAAACTCATCTGTGGCGGCTTCGCAAACATGGAAACGCCCATACTTTGCGGTGTCCGGACTCCGCCGGCAAAATCCTTCGGCTTGAACTCGGCTTCCCCAACCGCAGCGGTGACGATCACCCGATCGCCCCAAAGGATCGGCTGAGACCAACCGGAACCTGGAATTTTTACCTTCCAAGCCAGGTTTTCCTTTTCCGACCAGTTGCTCGGGATCACCTGCTGCGCCGCGACGCCGGTTCCAGCAATGCCCCGAAACTGTGGAAAGTTCTCAGCGGATGCGGACAAAACGACGGCTACGAAGCAGAGCAAATACGAGCTTCTTGCCAACATGAGCTTTCTCCTAAAATTAGATCAGACGGCTAACGGCAATGCACTCGGTCACCGTTCGGCTCGCAACGCGATTTGACCCAGCATGCCCTTGAAAATCACCGCGTGCAACGGATAAAGGCTGTACCAATAAGCGAGGCCAAAGAAACCGACGGGATCGAAGATGGCGGTTTGGCGGACACTGGAACCTTCGCCGTTTGGCTGGACTTCGAATTCCAGCCATGCTCGACCGGGAACTTTCATCTCCGCGCACAAACGCAACTTCCGGTTCGGCTCGTACTCCTCCACTCGCCACCAATCGAGCACTTCTCCGACAGCCAATTGTTCGGGATCGCGACGCGCACGCCGTCGCCCAACCCCCCCGCAAAGTAAATCAATCCAACCGCGCAAGGTCCACAAAAAGTTGGCGTAGTACCAACCTCGATGTCCACCGATTTGTCTGATCGGTGTGAAGGCAATTTCCGGTGGTGCGGAAACGTTCACCGAACGCGTGTCGACAATTCGGTTTCCAAACCGAACTCCAGCCCAAGTGCGAATGCCGCGCGACGACGAAAGTGCGTCGGACCAGCGGGTATCGGCGATCGCGTGGTCTTCCTTGACAAGCGCGCGCTCGATAGCCGCCGACAAACCGCGCGGTCGAATCGCAAACTCTCTTAACGCTGAATCGTCGGTGACAATCGTCGGATTGCGCAAGCTGTCAACCAATTTCCTGCCGACGCGAGCGTACACGGGGGTTACCAAGCCCAGCCACAAACTCGACAACCGAGGAGTCAGCACCGGGACCGAGATAAACCAACGGCGCAGCCCCCGCTGTTTGGCATATTCACCCATGATCTCGCCGTAGCTGACTTGATCGGGACCCCCGATCTCGAAAATCCGACTTTCCGTGCCCTCCCAATCCAGCGCCGCGTACAGGTAATCCAACAGGTCTTCGATAGCAATCGGTTGTGCGGCGACGCTAACCCATTTCGGACAAATCATCACCGGCAGACGCCGCACCAACGCACGTACTAACTCAAAAGAAAGACTGCCAGAGCCGATTACAATCGAAGCGCGAAACTCGATCACGGTGCAGCCTGACTCGCGAAGGATCTGACCGACTTCGTGCCTGCTACGCAAGTGTGGTGACAGGTCTTTGCCGTCCTTTCCCAGCCCACCCAAATAGATGATTCGCTTGACTCCGGCTTGCTTCGCCGCGTTGGCAAAGTTGGTCGCCGCTATGCGGTCTTCGCTTTCGAACGAACCGGGCGAACCCATCGAGTGGACCAAGTAATACGCCGTATCGATTCCCTTCAGCGGGACGGTCAACGAATCCGCGTCGAGGACGTCGCCGGCAACGACCTCGGTGTGCTCGCCTAGACGGACGGCGACATTTTCCGGACGCCGCGCCAGACAACGAACCGCGCGACCATGGGACTCGAGCATCGGCAGTAGTCTTCCGCCAACGTAGCCCGAAGCACCCGTAAGTAGGATTTTTTGGGTCGGCTCGTTCATGGCGTTGCGCTTCTGGCCAGTTCACCGGCGCCAGCATCGGATGCGGCAGCGGCAATGACTTGTCCAACCATCCACAACACTAACAGGCCACGGGCACTCCAAGCCGCGGTGCGAAACCAATTCCCGGCCACGAGACTTTTCTGGGTATCGGGATCGTAGGATAGAACCAACGAAGCGTGTTGCGGGACTTGGACGGTGTAGGTAACGAGCCAGATCGATGCCAGCAGCCCCAGGCCAAACCAGATCGAGTAGGCACCCACGCCCTGCGGAGGCCACCAGATCAACAGCAACGCTGATGCTAATTCGGTAAGCATCAGGGGAACCACCACCATCGTGGTTAGGCGCTGATGGTCCATCTCATATCGACGAAAATCTGCGCGACCGACTCTGGCAAATAACGGATAATGTACGATCTGAACGAACCAAATCAGTCCAACCATCGCCAACGTCGCGGCCACCTGGATCAATAGCGTATAGGTTGTCACGTTGCTCATTGTGATTATGTGATTAATCGTGTTGGCGAAGTTTTGAGATTATTGATTTCAAATTTGCGGGCTTCAATCAGGCTGCCCAAATCCCCTTCGCAGGGGCCGTTTTAATCCTGCGGTTGACAGCGTGGGCAGGCAAACACTTTTCTCGCTCCCAGCACCCATGAAACGATCTCTGCGTCACAACGAACACAGTGGTCTTTTTTGTAGACAAAGAGACGTTCTTGTTTGTTCATTCGGGCTCTCGGTTTCCCGACTTCGCTCGGATCTGGAATGATGATCCGGTTGTACGTGACACCAATCTGCAACAGCGCACAAAGTTTCCGCCACAGTTCGTCGTACTGCTGGCGCTGCAACGACTTGCCCGGCGTCTGCGGATGAATCCCTAGCAGGTACAAAACCTCGCACCGATACACGTTGCCAACACCTGCGATCACTGACTGGTCAAGTAGAAGTGCGCCGATTGCGGCGCGACTACGACAAATCCGCCGCCACGCCAGCTCGGGGTCGCTGTCGCTGCGCAAGGGATCCTGGCCCAATCTCGCTTGAATTTTCGACCAACGACTTTTCGAAATGACTTCGCAGGCCGTCGGGCCACTGAGATCAAAAGCTTTCTTGTCTCCGACCACGCGCAGGCGAACTTGGCCGCGCGGTTCAGGGACAGGAACTGAATGAGGCCTGAACCTGCCAAAGAGTCCAAGATGCACATGGACCAGCTTTCCGCCCGACCACTTGTAACACAAATGTTTGCCGTGTGCTTCGATTGATTCCAGCACTCGTCCATTGAGTGACTTTGCGCCAGCAGTGAACCGTCCCTGGGGTGAACTCACAGAGAGCTTGCTGCCAACAAAATCACGATTCTGGTCGCGAGCGATCCGGTGGATGGTATGTCCTTCGGGCATTTTTATCCATGTTTACGAGCAGGCCGGCGGTGTTCCGATCTACATCGCTCGCTGCAATAGAGCACCTGATCCCAACAATTTTCCCACTTTCTTCGCCAAGCAAAACTTCGACCGCACTGACGGCATTGCTTCGTCGAAAGATTGAGCTTTGCAACATTTCGTTTCCGCCGACCGTTCATCTCGTTCGGCGGGCAGACTCAACGAGCAGGGCGAGCGGTTGAACTCGAAGCCTACGAAAGCCCAGCAGTCGCAGCAGGTAACCGCTTTCACGTTGGCCGAGTGCAAGCACCACTTTGCCTTTGATGCGGACTTCCAATTCCAGCGGGAGAAGGTCGAAGAGACGATCTACCGATGCGAGCCGAACTTGAGGAATCTGAGGAAGTGATCGCAACATCTTTAGGCCAGCCGTGATATTCGGAATGTCGAGAACGATTAGGTTCTCCGAAGCACTGATCGACAGCCGGTTGCCGTCGATTTCACAGTCCAGGTTACTGTCCAGCTCCACTGATCGCATGGGATCGCTCATATCAATTTTTAGACGCGGAAGCGTTATTGCGAGTGGAAATTCGCAACGACCCGTTCATTTTCCAGCGTGCGTGTTCGGCATTTTCGGAAGCTGAGCTGGGAACATAAAGCTCAAAATCGTCAAACCGATAGGTAATTTCGGCGTCTCTACCTGTCAGCTTGTCGTAGAGGCCGATGGCCAATTCTGGCCATGTTTTTGTCTCTTCAGCGTTAGTCATCGCAGTAACTCCAGCAGGGTATTGATGTTACCGGCACAGAGTCGGTATCTGCTTGAAGCTTTAGATTGGCCTATGGCTTCGACAAGGGACAAAAGCGCCGCTTTTGTGCTTGGCTTCGGAATTTCGTCTCCTATGACAGAGACGTGACTTGAACAACGTTTCGGCTCGATCCATCACAGACCCCTGCTTTGAGCGTTGATCGAACATAGATCAGTTCACATCCGAGTGGCATGCGTTCGACTGCAAAATTTTTTGTCGTGTGAACGCCATTTGAAGAGCGTTGAATTGCGTTCCGTGTTCGCACGATGAACGCGCGAAGGCCCATTACCATTTTGACTTTGAATAAAGACCAATCGTTCAGGAAGGCAGACATGTCGTCGATTTTGGATATTCCGAGGATTCTGAATGAATCGCCACGTTCAAACCAAAGCTTGGCAAACTCGCCCCAGCCGAGCCCAGCTGAACCGTGCAGAGATGTGGATCTGGAAGCGATCAAGCGAGCGGTGCGAACGATTCTTGAGGCGGTAGGGGAAGATCCCGATCGTGAGGGCTTGTTGGAAACACCACGCCGTGTCGCCAAAATGTATGCGGAGATGTTTGCCGGATTGCGACAGGACCCTGCTCGCCATTTGAAAGTAACTTTTCCCGAAACCTATGACGAACTGGTGCTGGTTAAAGACATCCCTTTCACAAGCATGTGCGAACACCATTTGTTGCCGTTCACCGGCACTGCCCACGTCGGCTATATCCCTCGGGGTAGAGTAACCGGACTTAGCAAATTGGCACGTGTCGTCGAGGAAGTCGCGCGACGACCTCAGGTTCAAGAACGCATGACTCAAACGATTGCCGAATTGATTGATGGCGAACTCGATACCGCAGGCGTAGCGGTTGTTGTTCAGGCGGAACATTCGTGCATGTCGATACGGGGGGTCAAAAAACATGGCAGTTCAACCGTCACGAGCGCCTTGCGAGGAGTGTTCAAGACGAGTCAGTCCAGCCGAGCCGAAGTCCTTTCGCTGATGCGATAAGGGAGCGTTCTAATTTGGCAATGCCGATATTTCCGTGCGGTTTTCCTAGGTTCAGCAACGACAATGATTATCCAAAAAGAATATAAGTTTTACGCAGCGCATCGCAACGCGGAGCTTGCCGATAAGTGCAGCAATTTGCACGGCCATCGCTACGGGATCACCTGCTTTTTCGAGGTGCAGCGTAGCGGTGCACTAACAACTCTATTTGCAGACTTTGACGATAAAATTGAACCGTTCCTGAAGCGCGAGTACGATCACGGCATGCTGATTCATGTCGAAGATCCGCTGTTCGAGACACTTGTTGGTCATATGCAGCGAACTGGTGAGTCGCTGAAGCTCAAAAGGTTTAGTGGGCCAACCACCGTCGAGAACCTGGCGCATCAGTTGTTTACCGAGATCACCGAGATGGGATTTTGCCTTTCTCGTCTTGATGTCAGAGAAACGGATACGTCCGTCGTGAGCTACACGCGCGACGACTGGGTCAGCGATAACCGCTTGTACGCCGGAAGCTTTGGTAGATCCAAACATTCTTCGCTGGCTGATTTATCGTCCGTCGCGTCCTAGCAGCTCGAACGCTCGGTACTTTCCTCAGCGGCTAGATTGCAGCAGTTTGCAAGACAGCCGCATTCATGAGGTTGGACAATGTCAGTTGTTATCTGAATTGACTGCCAGGACATGCTCGGCAGCCGCCAGGCCACTTAGAAACGCACCTTCAACGCGCGGACCTGCGCACCAATCTCCGCAGGTACCTATCTGCCGTGCATCGTCGAACTGACAACGCTCGGCGAGTGGTTCCGGTGGTAACGCGTAGAGCCATCGGTGAGCCGCATGGAACTGCAAAGACTGGGATTTGATCCTGGTCACTTTCCAGAATTCGTTCAGCAGCAAGTGTTGCACCTGCTCAACAGTCAAGTCCAGATGGCGGTCAGTCCAATCGCTTGATGCGTGGACGACCCAGGTTTCCGGCTTGTCAGCTCGCTGAGGTTTGTCACTATCGCGGGCGATCCACGATATCGGAGACCCCTGAATGAAGGCACCCGAAAATTCAACCTCAGAAGGCCCAGAAAGAGCCAGCATCATCGCCCAACAACCGTGCATCTTGACGGTTCTCACCTTGTCGGCCAGTTCCGGCGCGGCCTCGAGCAGACAACAGGACTGGGCGGGGGGAGCTGATACGATCACGATGTCGAATCTACCCAATTCCTGACTCCCGCTTACCAGTCGCCATTGATTGCCGATTCTCACCGGCGGAGCAACTTCCGTTTCCAATTCTACGCAGATTCCCCTCGCCAAGTGCTGGCAGATCGCTGACATCCGAGGGGTCGCCACGAATCGATCCGTGTCGCTCTTTTCGTCTTTGATGACGCCATCCTTCATTGATACGATCCGTCCATCCCAGCGGGCTGCCACGCCATCTCGCAGCCAAGCTGTCACACAGTCTAGGAACCGTGGATCGCGGACTGTGAAATACTGTGCGCCGTGATCGAACTGCAACGATTTGCCGGCGCGGCGCGTCGACATCCGTCCGCCGACACCCCGGCTCTTCTCGAAAACCGCGACTTGATATCCTTTTCCAGCCAAGGTGCTGGCGCAAACCAGGCCCGACATGCCGGCTCCGATGATGGCAACCCGACGGCCGGAATCCTGGATCGGACGATCAGCCGTCCGGGAAAATCGATCAATCGTCATTAATTTACCATCCGAAGGTCGTGGGAGCCCCTTTGAACGGACCGACCACCTGCGACGTGATCCAACCTCCATAAAAGTCCCCTTCCTGAGCTCGGACCCGTTCATCGCCGATGTAGCAAGCGTCAACCTTGCCGGGGTAGAAGGCCACATAGTCCTTCAAGCCGGCGAACCGAGGCGTCGGATTGGGATAATACCACGCCCCGTTCGGGATCGTGTTGGCGACCACGATCGACCAGTAGTTAGCGTAGCCTTTCCACTCACAAAAACTGGAGTGTTTTGACGGCGATAAGTACTGCATCAAAATGTCAGTCGGTGGGATGTAATAGACCGGCGGATGGCTGGTTTCCAGGATTCGCTTGGAGCGAGTGGAATCTGCGATTGTGATACCGTCGACAACCACCCGTACCCGGTCCGCAGATGCTTCCATTCGAGGAGGTCTGGGATAGTCCCAAACTGACTCTTGCCCGGGACCCGGCTGTTGGCGTTCGATGCTCATATCTTACCCACCCTTGTTATCCAAAAAGTACCGACGAACATCGGCCGAAAACTCTTAGAGCCCAGACTAGATTTGAGATTGTTCTCTGAATCTGTAGGTGCGACTGAGCGTTCTGCCAGTGGGAACGATCTTCGGTTTCTGCTTAAAACGGCACTTGTCATTGAGCACCAACACGCTTCAACGAAAGTGTCGGCGGGAGCTTGCTCTCGAATTTCGCTCTTTGCGTCGACTCCTCTGGAAAACCCAAACTCAAAGCTCAATAAAGGATCTTCGAAAATGTTACGCTTCCCAAACTGGAAAACAGTCGCGGCCTCTTTCGCCCTTATCTGTTGCACCTCCACCGCGCAGTGTGCCGACAAGGACATTGTGGATACCGCTGTTGAAGCGGGATCATTCAACACTCTCGCTGCGGCACTGCAAGCGGCGGACCTGGTCGATGCGTTGAAAGGAGACGGTCCTTTCACAGTGTTTGCACCGACCGACGAAGCCTTCGCGAACCTGCCGGCAGGCACTGTTGAATCACTGCTGAAGCCAGAGAATAAGGAGCAACTCATCGCGGTTCTGACCTATCACGTTGTCAGCGGGAACGTTCCGGCTTCAAAGGTTGTTGAGCTATCCGGAGCGACCACTCTCAACGGCCAACAAGTCGACTTCAAGGCTGCTGACGGTAAAGTCGCCGTCGATTCGGCAAACGTTGTGACTGCAGACATTCAGTGCAGCAACGGCGTAATCCATGTTATCGATCAAGTGATCCTGCCCGCTGGTGACGACATTCCGACAACGGCGACGAATGCGGGATCATTCAAAACCCTTCTGGCTGCAGCCAAAGCAGCGGGTCTGGTTGAGGCACTTTCGAGTGCAGGGCCGCTGACCGTCTTTGCCCCTACCGACGACGCCTTTGAACGATTGCCCGCAGGTACGGTCGCAACGCTGCTGAAACCAGAGAACAAAGCCAAGTTAGTCGAAATTCTGAAATACCATGTCGTTTCAGGCCGCGTCTATTCAACGGACGCATTGGCGGCTGGAACGGCGAAGACTTTGCAAGGTAGTCCAGTCAAGATTGCGGTCAAGGATGGCGTTGCGTCGGTGAACGATGCCAAATTGGTCGCGACCGACCTGGACGCTAGCAACGGAGTGATTCACGTGATCGACTCCGTGCTACTACCACCTGCCGGAAATCAAAGCTCAGTCCATCCCAAGCGAATGATCGAAATGGCGATCAGCGAAGGAGCTCCGCTGTACAATGCCGGGCATCCGGCGCAGTGTGCAGCCGTCTACATGTCGACTGTGGAAACATTGCTCAGTACCGATGATCAGTCAATGTGTTCCGCTACCAGACACTCGTTGACGTCGGCCCTTCACTCGGCAAGGGGAACCAGCTGCGTGGATACTCAAGCCTGGACACTCAGGCGGGCACTTGATTCGGCATACAAAAATATGCTGGTCTCGCGCTAGTTCGGTTGCTCGAACTGATAAAACAATCCCGGCTTCCCGCGGCTAACGCTGGGACGTCGGGATTTTTTTTGCATGAATGTCATTCAGCTGAAAGATCTACGACATGGCCAAAAAAAAGAGCCCACAGAAATGCAGGAATCTGATACTTGTTTTGGGAGACCAACTGGACGCCGATTCTGCTGCTCTGGAAGGTTTTGATCGCGAACAAGATACCGTGGTGATGGCAGAGGTCGACGAGGAATCGACTCATGTCTGGACTCACAAAGCGCGGATCGTGATGTTCTTGTCCGCGATGCGTCACTTCCGCGACACGCTGCTAGAGCGTGGAATGACCGTGCACTACCGCAATCTGGACGACGCAGCCAACCAAGGAAGCTTGGCTGGCGAATTCAAAGCGGCGATCGAAGAATTTCGTCCTCAGAAATTGGTTGTGGTTCAACCGGGCGAGTGGCGCGTGTTGGAAAGCTTGCGACAGTTGGCGAGCAAGTTGAAGATCGATCTGGAAGTTCGCGAGGATCGCCATTTCTTCAGTACACCCGCCGAATTTGCGGATCATGCCAAGGGGCGAAAGCAGTTAAGACTGGAATACTTTTATCGAGAGCTTCGCCGCAAGCATGACATCTTGATGAACGGCAAAGACCCGGTCGGAGGAAAGTGGAATTACGACGCCCAGAATCGCGGATCGTTCGGCAAACAGGGACCTCAAGATTTGCCAACCTCCAAGCGATTTCCCGCGGATGCGATCACTCGCGACGTGATTGATCTTGTAAATCGAAGATTCCCAAAGCATCCCGGCGAGCTGGATCACTTTGATTGGCCGGTAACGCCCGAACAAGCTCAACAAGCACTCCGCGACTTCATCGAACATCGGCTGTCAAGATTCGGAGACTATCAGGATGCGATGTGGACAGATCAACCCTACCTGTATCACTCGCTGATTTCAGCGGCGCTAAATCTTAAGATGCTCTCGCCCGCGGCCGTCGTTCAGTGTGCGGTCGAGGCCTATCACAGCGGTCAGGCGCCGCTCAACAGTGTGGAGGGATTTGTGCGCCAGATCCTCGGTTGGCGAGAATTTGTCCGCGGTATTTATTGGCTGTACATGCCCGACTATCTCGATCGCAATGCTCTCGATGCCAAGCAGCCTTTGCCCGATTTCTACTGGACAGGAAATACGGACATGAATTGCCTCAGTCAAGTGATCGGTCAAACCCTGGAATTCGGGTACGCTCACCACATTCAAAGGTTGATGGTAACGGGACTGTTTTCGCTGTTGCTGGGTGTTGATCCTCGCCAAGTTCACCGCTGGTACCTGGCTGTTTACGTTGACGCGGTCGAATGGGTCGAATTGCCAAACTCCTTGGGAATGTCGCAATTCGCTGATGGCGGCGTGATGGCCAGCAAGCCTTATGCGGCAACCGGTAAGTACATTCAGCGAATGAGTAATTATTGCCAGGGTTGTCGCTACAACCCAGCCACTGCCAGTGGTGAAGATGCTTGCCCGTTCACAACGTTGTACTGGGACTTTTTGGATCGTCACCAAGAAAAGCTCAGCAGCAACAATCGCATGTCATTGCAATTACGAAACCTGGATCGCAAGAGCGACTCGGATCTGCGGCCGATACGCAAGCAAGCCAAAGCTTTAAAAAAAGCATTCCTGCCATCGCGGCCAACAACGTAACTGCCTCCGAAGGTCTTGGCAGCGATCCCGGGAGCTGGCAAGGGTCGCGGCTGAAGGCTCCGGGAGTTCGCTCGGCCGGAAATAATGGGTGAGCGAACCGCACCCGGTTCCTAGAGCGACTCAGCGATCTCGGATGGTGTTAAAATGCCGGCGGATGAAGAAAATGCCGGGCCGCGCCCCGATCGCAACCGATTGGTGCCTAACAGGTTTCCAGGGGCCTAACAGGTTCGCAGGTTTGTTCGATATGCTTCCGTCTGGGCGTCTGTTGGCTGTCGTCTTTGACGCCGCGAAGATTATCGGGAATGCCAATCTCGTGTGACGGGCGTTTAAGCTTGCCTGCTGACCGATCCAGGCATTGCAAATCATTGGAGCAGCAATATGAATAGCGATCACGCGGCGCGGGACTCGAAACCGAAAGCGAATAAGAACGCCGCCGAACCGGCGGCCGATTCGCCCAAGAAAGCTTCCAAATCGAATTCGATCATGTTGGTGCCGTACCCGAAGTTCATCTTCATGTACCCCACACTGGTGATTGCCACCGTTGCCGCGACTGCGCTTTATTTTGGCGGTTACACCACGATCGATCCGGAGACGCAAACGTTGCCGGTCGTGATGACCAGCCTGTTTCTGATAGTGATGATGGCCAACATGTTCGTGATTGTTTTTGACTTTCCGCGAGCGACGTCACTGACGTTAGTGTTTGTGCTCGCGACGATCCTGATGGGATTGTGGATGTTGACCATTCTTAGGCCCGGCCTGGTACCGTCGTTTGCCCAGTTGGCCGCTGCAGTGCGTCCCGCCGCAAACGCGACGTTCTTCATTTGCATCTCTGCCGCGATGATCTTGATGTACATCGCGATGTTCATCAGTGTCAGGTTCAATTACTGGGAGCTGCGCAACAACGAACTACTGCACCATCACGGCTTCTTGAGCGACCTGAAACGCTATCCGGCCCCGAATCTGCGCGTCGATAAAGAGATCAATGATGTTTTCGAATTCGTGTTGCTCGGCGCGGGTAGACTGATCCTGCATCCGACGACTGAGAAGCGGGCGATCGTGCTCGATAACATTCTGTTTGTTGGCAGTAAGGAACGAGAGTTGACCAGGGTGTTAGGTTCGATCAAAGTTCAATTCGGCGGCGATTCGTCTGCCAGCAACTAAGACCTACTCGCAAACTGCGAGCAAGAATTAAATCAGCAGCAGACCCGTTTCAGGATCAATCATTCAGTCTTGGATGATTCGTTGCATCGGACCAGGTGCGTTGGAGCGGACATCCGGTCGACATGGACCTGCAGACGTAACAGTTCGACTGGATCGCCAAATTGAGTGTAGATCGCGACATCGGCGGCATCGCGACCGTAAGCGATCGCGACGCGGCCTCCGCGCAGCTCGTCTTGCGTCGGATCGAGCGTGTACCAGCGATTCCCCACATACACCTCAAACCAGGCGTGCAAGTCCATGGGTGTGAGTGTTTCCAAGTAACCCACCACCATCCGCGCGGGGATCGCCAATGCTCGCGTCAGCGCGATGCCCAGATGAGCCATGTCTCGGCAGACGGCTTCGGATTGTTGGTTGACCTCACAGGCGCTGATCACCTGCTGACCCGCTCCCGGTGTGTAACATAAGGTTCGCTGGATGTATTGGACGATCGCCAGACACTGGTCGTAGCCGGGCCGGCAGCCGGCGGCCAATTCGGTAGCCAGCTGCGTGAAACGATCGGATTCACAAAATCGGCTTGGCAGCAGAAACGGTAACGTTGATTCAGGCAATGAATGGACTGGCACAAACGCTGCTCCATATCCGACGTCGGAAAAATCGGCGGCCTCAATATCAACAGATGTTTCAATCGAAAACAACCCCGGTGGTGCTACCAGGCGTTGACAAAGATTACCAAACGGATCTGTGAACTCGATTGCCGACACACTTGGCGACATCACGTACTCTTCGCGAGCGACCCATTGCTGCAGTCCACTGCGCGGACGAAGCATCAGCAAAAAGGGTGTCGGCGCGGGGATTTCAAACTCAAGCGAACAAGACGCATGCAGCCACATTCAGTCGTTCCTATTTTTGCTTGGACGCACAGTCGACGAGCTAGAAGCCGGGCTCGCGCTTCCGGGGGTCACTTGACCATACTTCGGGAATTCTGAACCGCGACCGACTTGGGCGTTCCGTTTGATTATATTCGGTGGTTTCCAAGTCGGTCGAGGCATCCATGATCGAGCAAATCGCCAAACTGCGTATTATTCCTGTCGTGGCGATCGAGTCAGCAACCGACGCACTGCCGTTAGCTGACGCACTGACCGCGGGCGGATTGCCGGTGGCGGAAATCACGCTCCGCACGGACGCCGCGATCGATGCGATTTCGGCGCTCGCCACGCGTGGCGCTTTTTTGGTCGGTGCGGGAACCGTGCATAGTGTCGACCAGGCCCGGCAAGTGTCTGATGCGGGTGCCAAGTTCGTGGTCTCGCCAGGCTTCAATGGCAAAACGGTGCAGTGGTGCCTGGATCATCAGCTGCCAATCTTTCCCGGCATCTCCAGCCCGACCGATCTGGAGACGGCATTGGAATTCGGGCTGAAGGTGGTCAAGTTCTTCCCAGCCGAACCACTCGGGGGTGTGAAAATGATCCAGGCGCTTGCGGGACCATTCAGCGGCATCCAATTCATTCCGACCGGCGGCATTAGCGCCGATAATCTGAAGGATTACCTTAAGCTTTCCTGCGTGCTTGCCTGCGGCGGCAGTTGGATGGTGAAATCGAGCTTGTTGAATGCCGGCCGTTTTGACGAAATCACTCGTTTGTCCGCCGAAGCGGTTGCCATTTGAGTTTTCATATCCGCTGAATTCCTAGCCAGAGTTCGATGCAGCTGAATGACTGGATTACTTGCGATCAAGCCGGCGTCGGAGTGTCACTTTGACCTTGTCTCCTTAGGCGAGGTCATGATTCGTCTTGATCCCGGTGAGACGCGAATTCGCGCGGCCCGCCAATTTCGGGTTTGGGAAGGAGGTGGCGAGTACAACGTCGCTCGCGGTTTGCGGCGCTGCTTTGGGATGCGAACGGGATTGGTCAGCGCATTTGCGGACAACGAAATCGGGCGACTTGCTGAGGATTTGATCCTGCAAGGCGGAGTCGATATGAGTTTCGTCAAATGGATGCCCTACGATGGGATAGGCCGGACGATTCGCAATGGATTGAATTTTACCGAGCGAGGGTTTGGGATTCGCGGTGCCGTCGGTTGTTCGGATCGGGGCTGGACCGCTGCCAGCCAATTGAGGCCAGGCGATATCGACTGGGATCAGCTGTTCGGGAAATTGGGTGTCCGCTGGTTTCACACCGGCGGCATTTACGCGGCGCTCGGCGAGACAACGCCCGATGTTGTGATCGAAGCGGCCCAGTGTGCCGAACAACACGGCACGATCGTCAGCTACGACCTGAATTATCGGCCGTCCCTTTGGAGCCAGTTCGGAGGGCCTGCCAAAGCACAGCAGGTCAATCGTGAAATCGCCAAGTCGGTCGATGTGATGCTCGGCAATGAAGAAGATTTTACGAAGTGTCTTGGTTTGCCGGTCGAAGGTGTTGGCGAGACCACTGGTAACCTGAATCTCAATTCATTCAAAAGAATGATTGAAAAGGCGGTTCAACAATTCGCTAATTTTCAGGTAATCGCGACAACCTTGCGGGAAGTGCACACGGCGACGGTGAACGACTGGAGTGCGATCGTCTGGTCGAACGGCAAGTTTTATGAGTCGACCAAGTATCCCAAATTAGAGATCCTGGATCGGGTTGGCGGCGGCGACAGTTTCGCAAGCGGATTGGTGTACGGATTTCTGACAACTGGCGATCCCCAACAAGCGGTCGACTACGGAGCAGCCCATGGTGCGCTGGCGATGACAACACCGGGTGATACTTCGATGGCTACCGCCGCGGAAGTCCAGCGCGTGATGGCCAGTGGAGGTGCCCGCGTCGTCCGTTAACAATGTCCGTGACGTCTGCTGCCGGCCGCATTCCGCTCTGTCTCTGTGTTCGGTCCCGTCTCTGTGTTCGGTCCTGTCTCACCGCACTCGTGCAAGAACTGACTGAGAAAGTTTCTCATGAACTGTTCACGCTCTAGCGCGATGCGTCGCGCTGGTTCGGTGTTCAGTAGCTGCGAGAGCTTCAATAGCTTGTCATAGAAATGGCCGATGCCTGTTTTCTGCGGTGCTACGGAATCGCCAGAAACATAAAACGGTTGCCCCACGACGGCTCCATATTCGATCGTGCGTACGATGCCGATCGCGCCCAAAGCGTCAAGCCGATCCGCGTCTTGCACAATTTTTCCTTCCAGCGAAAGGGAGTCCGGATCGACATTTTTTCGAAAGGAAATGTTGTCCACAATCGCTGCGACGTGTTCGATCAGATCGCCGGCGGCGTTGAATTCGGCTAGGATCTGGCGTGAAAATTCGGCACTCCGTTCGATGCCGTCGTGAAATTTGGCATCGCCCAAGTCGTGCAACAGCGCGGCCAGTTCGACCACCAGCCGATCACCCCCCACTTCGGCTTGAATCTGTACCGCGGTGCGACGGACTCTCAGCACATGATCGATTCCGTGCCCCGCTGCCTGGTCGCTGATGCGGTCGGCGACCGTTTGTTCGACGCGCCGAAGCAGTTGTTGATTCGATGCCTGGGAGGTTTCTGACATGGTGATTTGCGTGCAGAGCGGCGGTTGACTAACAGTCCACGGTTTGAGTTGACCGAGCGCGAAGCTGCAAGCCGGCTACCCGCAGAACGTTCCGTTTTGACCTAGCAGCAGACTGTTTTTGCAGGTACAAAACAAGAACGTACACGATTTGCCGCCGCGGAAAGATCGGCGGGCCCCCATTTAGGAGCTGCGGAAGTGGCGAAAACACAAGTCACGCGAGATCACTTTCTCAACGACCGGCAGGGCAAGACTTTTGCCGACGTCGTCAATGATGCCGGGCAACCCTTCGACCTGGTGCTGGAGTTTTTCAGCGATGCGGACCGGCAACGGCGGATGGAGGAATCCGAATTGCACCACGACCGCGCCCCGCTGGCGGGCGTGGTCCGAGAACTCGAATCCGAGCCGCTGATCGATCGCTTTCTGGCCGCCGCTCAAGTGCGGCGAAACACTCGTTTTCGGCAGGCGATTGGCGTCTTGGTCCGCATCATCATGGAACGACGCGGGTGGGAAAAGACGGGCAGAAAGGGTTCTCTGGGCGTGCGCGCCGCCGGCGCCAAGCGAACTCCGGCGCACAACACAGGTGGCTTGGCGTTCTGGTTCGTGCGCGCCGAACGTTACCAGCTCGCCGACGGAATGCCATTCCGCAGCGTGCGAGCACGCTGCGAAGAACTTGAATCGACCCGGCCAGAGAAAAAACGCAAACCAGCCTGATCCGGCTGCCAGCTACTTTCGATTCGCGATCGCTTTTTTCTTCGCAGCAAGCTGCACTTTTCTTGCCGCGTCGGCTTGGACCGAGGCGCATTGGGGGTGGATGCCCTCGCGTGAATAGGACTGCTTGCCACAAACGGGACAGATCCGAATCTTGGTTGGCACGAACATCGGTTCAGGTTTCTTTTCACTCATAGAACGCTCCGCAGCTTCAAGAATCGATTGCCAAGATCAGGCGATTGATTCATCAATTGAACCTGCACGGGGGATGACTTTGAAAGGCACGATAGGCGCGCTGGGAGATCGTAGCTGGCCAGCGCGAAACGCGGCCGCAAGCGCGGTAGCTAGCTCGGCTTCGGCGAGTACCAAGATGACTCGATTCTCGACCACCTTGGCTTTCATTTGCTGACAGCGCGCGATCGCTTCAGCGCGACGGACTTCGGCATTGGCCCGGGCCATTCGCATGTCAGCGTCGGCGCGGTCGTTCTGTAACCTGGCGCCGATGTTTTCGCCGACGTCGATGTCGGTTACATCGATTGAGACGATTTCAAAGGCGGTGTTGCAATCGAGCCCGCGGCTAAGCACATTCTTGGAAATGCGATCCGGCATCTCCAGCACATCCATATGCGTTTGGGCGGAACCCACGACTGAGATGATGCCCTGTCCGACACGGGCAATGATCGTTTTCTCGGTTGCTCCGCCAATCAATTGATTCAAGTTTGTCCGCACCGTCACTCGCGCTCGAATGCGTAATTCAACACCGTTCATTGCCACGGCGCTCAAGGTTAGTTTGCCACCGTCGTGGGGCTCGGGACAATCAATCACCTTGGGTGACACGCTTGTTTGTACCGCGCTGTCGCACGTCACGGCCGGCCAAATCGATCGCAGCAGCGCGATCGAAATCAAGGTCGATGCCGGCACGCTGCGCGGCAATGATCGCGCGAGTGACGTTCATCACGTCTCCGCCGGCCAGGAAATGTGCCTCGAGCGATTCGGTGGTTAACCCGTCAGTTCGATCAATACTTAAGCCTGCTTGAGTCCCCATGATCTTCGCGGTCATGATCATCCGGGGATCCACTTTTCGAAAAGTCATGCCAATCAGACTCGTCATGCTGATGTCGGCGCCGCACATATAAGCCTGGAACCAGAGCGCGCCGTAGTTCAACACGACCGCCAGAAACAGTAGCGCGACTAACCCCAACAGAATGATTCCGCCGATGATCGCGATCGGCGGGATCGCGATGCTGACCAGGGCGAAGGTTGCCAGGGCGGTCAACGGCGCGTGGATCCATGATTCAATCACGCGTCGCCGTCGCGATCGATGGTCAAATCGGAATCGAGAAATCCACCAAGCTGTCCGTCAACGGGAACGAATGCTTCGTTCCTGAATCGAGCTGGCCGGGGCTTGAGCAGAGAAAGGTTTTTAGAGATACACATTTTGCACCTGCAGGTATTGTATGGTAAATCCGAACAAATGCAAGACGATCCAATCGGCAATCTGCCGACTTTATCGGACCCCAGCGACGTGATCGATGCATTTGGAGGGCGGACCCGATCGCCCCCAGCGGCGGCCAGCAGATGCGACTCACACCGCCGCTTGCTACAGCACAGCCACGATCGCCCGAAACAGTTCGAAGGTTTCCAGTTCCCGGAAACTGCTTTCGTCGTTCGTCAGACCATAGTCGCTGTTGGCCGATAGCTTGACGATCACAACTTGCTGTGCTGGATTGACATAAATGAACTGGTTGTAAACCCCGATCGCAGAGAATTCGCCTTCGCTGCTGTCCAAAAGCCACCATTGGTAGCCATAGCCAAGTTCATATTCTGACGCTGGATTGTCTTTGCCAGGCAGCAGGTGTGGTCCGTCGGGCCGGACCGATGCAGCGACCCACTGGCCAGGCACGATTTGTTTTTCGTTCCACCGGCCGCCGCAGCGATAGATCTCACCCAGCTTGGCGTAGTCTCGCGCCGTGGCGTTCAAGCCACCGAACGCCATCTCCATGCCATCGCTGTCCAGTAGCCAGAAACCGGACGATTCAGCCCCCATCGGCTGCCACAGTTTCCGAGACATGTAATCCGTGATCGATCCGTTTGTCACGTTGACCAGCAGCATGCCCAGCACCTGAGTGTCGATCGAATTGTAGTGATTCAAGGTTCCGGGCTGGTGGTCGCGCCGCAGCGAGGCGGCAAACTCGTTGAGTGAACCTCCGGCGGCAAAGATGCGCCCAAAGCGGTTCACATCCGATTGCGGATCGCTGTAGTCTTCGTTCCAACGCGCGCCGGAAGACATTTGCAGAATGTCTTTGATCCGCACACCGTCGTAAGCAGATCCTGACAGCGCAGGCACATATTTGGTAATCGGGTCCTCGATGCTATCGATCAGTTTCTCTTCGATCGCGATACCGACCAGGGCCGAGATAAAGCTTTTGGCGACCGACATCGACAGCCAAGGCACGTTTCGTCCGCCAGTCAACATGTAACGTTCAAAACGCACCTCGCCCTGTTTCAAAACAAGCAGCGCCGAGGTGTCGGTCTCGGTTAGAAATGTCTCGGTATTTACCAGCTGTCCGTTGTAACTAAAGGTTTGGGGGAGCGTGACCTTGGCCCCTTCGCTGAACTGATACGGCTGCTCTGCAGGCGGCATTTCGGCATGTGGAAAAAAGTCGGTGATCCGGCCGAAGTATTGATATTGTTCGGCGCCGGAAAACAGACTGGCAACCATTCGCACGCGCTCGATGCGATCCTTGAACAGCAGTCCCGTTAGGGCCGCAATCAGCGTGACCGCGATCACAACACGCACAATTAACTTTTTCATTCGTCAGCAACTTTCGGTTTGCGACAGCAAATTCATTGCCGGGATTGACTTTCAGTCCACACCGGCAATCCGCTTTGGCCGATCAACGCGTCGCTGCTATCGTAATTGATGATCAACCACGCAGGCCACCGTCGAATACGTCGAATCCAACTGCCCGCTATTCGCTGTGAAGAAGGGACTGCGGTGCGTCAAATTGCCGTTACTCCATCGGCGACCGCTCGTTGTTAGGATGGGGTGACTGATTCCAACTCGTCTCAAAGGACCCATCGATGGAAGCCAACGGGCAAGCGACTGGCCACCGGCTGATCAATGAGCCTTGGTATTTGCCCCTTGCCGATGAGGTGGAGATATTCGAAGCCGCATTCGCGCAGCGGTTGCCGGTGCTGCTGAAAGGCCCGACCGGTTGTGGAAAAACCCGCTTTGTCGAATACATGACCTGGCGACTGTTTCGCAACAATCCCGGGCATCCCTGGTTGGAGACTCCCTTGATCACGGTCGCCTGCCACGAAGACCTGACCGCCACCGATTTGGTCGGTCGCTACCTGTTGATCAATGACCAAACCGATTGGATCGACGGTCCGCTGACCCGCGCCGCGCGTCACGGCGGCATTGCATACCTGGATGAAGTGGTCGAAGCCCGTAAGGACACCACGGTGTTGATCCACGCCTTGACCGATCATCGCCGCATTCTGCCGATCGAAAAACGTGGCGAGATCATTGACGCCCACCAAGATTTCTTACTGGTGATCTCGTACAACCCGGGCTACCAAAGTGTGTTGAAAGATTTGAAAACTTCCACGCGGCAACGCTTTGTGAGTCTGGAATTCGATTACCCCGAAGTCCCCGTGGAGAGCAGAATCATTGCTCACGAGAGCGGCGTCGATCCTCAGATGGCCGAACGACTTGCGGTCGTCGGACAGAAGATTCGCAACCTGCGAGAACATGGTTTCGAGGAAGGTGTCAGCACACGTTTGCTGGTTTACGCCGGGCAGCTGATCCACCGCGGCATCGAATCTCGCCGTGCCTGTGATGTCGCAATCTGCCGGGCGGTGACGGATGATCGAGAGGTGCAGCAGGCAATCAGTGAAATCATTGACGTGTTGATTCCGAGGTGACGGAGGCGGCAGGCAGCCTCTTCCCAGCTACAAACAAAGTAAGAATCCGTGTCCGCAGCCGTCTACCTTTCTGATCAGCAAAGCCTGCTGTCAAGATTTACCCAAGGCTTGGCTGGGCGGTACCTGCATCTAAAAAGTGTCTCCGTGTTGACCGGAACGTTTCGTCCCGACGTCGCGACGACCGACGGATTGGCAATCTACTTACCGGAGTCGGTCGATCAGTTTGAGGTTGCCCGCCATAATCTAGGGGTCTATCGCGTCGCAATTCTGCATCAACTCGGTTATTACGAGTTTGGGACATTTGAATTCTCGATCGAGCAGGCCGGCGAGCGGCTAGATCGGCTGCCCGATCGATCGCCGGCGAGCATCACGCGGATTCGCCGCAGCGATGATCGGCCGGTCGATTTGGAACTATTCTTTGACCGCTTCGAGTATCCGGGGCTGGCCAGAAAGCTGTTCTTGTTGCTGGAAGATTTTCGAATCGACAGCCGTTTGATCCTGCCCTACCCGGGCATCGAGCAAGATTTGCGCCGCGTGATGTCACAGGCGCTGGCGATGCGGTCACCGCTTGCGAGCGGGCGGACGGCAATCAGCAGGTTGCTCGATTCGATGCTGGAGTATTCGTTGGGGGCGAGCGCCGCTGCGCTGATTTCGCGCGACATGACGGGGCGGCTGGGAAACTTGCTCGATCAGATGCAGCGGCTGTCGCTGTCGTCGACGGACGTTTACGACACCGCCGGGGCCACTTTGGACTGTTACCACGTGATCGTTGAAGTCGCCTCGGCCGAGGCACGTCAAACCGATGCGCAGCAATCGGTCGATGCGCATTTGTCGAGTGCGGACGGCGAGACGGTTTCCCTGGTCTCTGCTGGCGATCTGGAAATCGCCGGCGCCGATTTTCGCGGTGATCTGATTCCAGAATTGGTCCAGCGCCGAATCAGACTCGCCGAGTTGATGGCCGAAACCGATGCGGTCGAAGCCCTCGGGGAGCATATGTCGCCCCAGTCGCTTGCCGAACACCTCGAGAATTTCCGGCCCAACTTTGATTCCGGACGTATCGAAGATTTCCCGCCGCATTCAGAGAGTGGGCAAGCTTCGCAATCGGTCAACGGTCAAGCAGCGGAAACGGCCGCACCCAGACCCGACCACGCTGAGGGGTTGGCCCGCTTGATTCGTGACGAGTTGGACTCGCGCCGAAATCGCGCTCACCGAGACCAGTCGGTATTGCGGCGTGCGTTCGGTGAGACCCGGCTGATTTCTCGCAGCTACTATTACGACGAATGGGATTATCTGGATCAGTGTTATCGTAAGGGTTGGTGCCGGCTGTATGAACAGCGTTTGCAAGGCGATGACTACCAATACTTTCGCGCCGCCTGCCAGCGGCATCGATTGTTGGCGTTGAAGATCGAGAATCAATTGCGGCGAATTCGCGCTGAGTCGCTGGCGCGGGTCAAGCGGGTCGCCGATGGTGACGAGTTGGATTTGGATCAGTTGTTGACTGCGGTGGTCGATCGACGCGCGGGGCGGATGCCGGACGATCGCGTCTACAGTCGCAAGCAGCGAACCAAGCGAGAAGTGGCGGCGGCTTTTTTGTTGGACATGAGTGCATCGACCGACGACGCGGTGCCGGACCCCGAGGCGAAAGCGGTTGAACTGGTCGACAACACGACAACCAACACGCTGACTCATGATTGGTCAGCCCCACCGAGTACCCGGCGGGTGATCGACGTTGAAAAAGAGGCGTTAGTGTTGATCAGTGAAGCGTTGGCAATGTTGGGTGATGCGTTTGCAATCTACGGGTTTTCAGGGTACGGGCGCGAGGAAGTCGAATTCTATGTAGCCAAAGAGTTTGACGAGGCATTAAGTGCGACAGCCAAGGCGGCGCTGGCGGAGATGAAGCCACGCCGCAGTACGCGCATGGGACCGGCGATTCGTCACACCGTGCGTCGGCTGCAACAACAAGATGCGCCGTTGAAAGTGTTGATCATACTATCGGACGGTTTTCCCCAAGACTTTGACTACGGACCGGACCGCAACGATCACGAATATGGAATTCAAGACACGGCCAAGGCGATCAAGGAGGCCGAGCAGCGAAACATCGCGACTTTCTGTATCACGGTCGATCAATCAGGCCACGATTACTTGAGGCGAATGTGTGCTGAAGATCGTTATCTGGTGATTGATGAGATCGAGTCTTTGCCGGATGAGCTGAGTAAGATCTACCAGCTACTGACGGTATGAGTACGTGCGGAGGCTAATCGTGATAGCTCATTATTCTAACTTTTCGTTCGTCGTTGTCTTGATGCTGATGACAAGCGGCCGCGCGATTTCGCAAACGACCACGGGCGCCGATGACACTGACAGTCCGGCAGCCACGACAATCCGGGCCGAGACTTTCAACGGTCATTCCCGACCTCGGCGTGACACCAACGGCCAGCAGCGATTACGTCACGGACTTGACCGGAGTTACTTTCAGGCCTGCAAAAGAAGCCGTGCGCTCGGCCGGCCAATCCCTGATTGATCACGGCGTGGTGTGATGTGGTGGTCTGCCTCGGTAATTCGCTTACGATACGTGCTATACTCAGTCCCGCTTCAATCCAGAGGTGACCCTGTTGCATTGATAAGAGAGAGTTCTGGTTGTCTGATCACGTAGTGCTGCTTGGTGATTCGATTTTCGACAACGCGGTGTACGTGCCTGGTGGACCGTCGGTCATCGAGCATCTGCGCAGCATGCTGTCGTCAAACCAGGTTGCTACTTTGCTGGCGGTCGACGGTGACGTTGTCTCGTCGGTGTTTCGACAAATTGAGCGAATTCCAGCCGATGCGTCTCACTTGGTGCTCAGTGTTGGCGGAAATGACGCACTATCAATGGCAGCCGACATCTTTTCGCAGCCGGCCGGCGGCGTTCGGCAGTCGCTAGAACATGTTGCTGAAGTTTGTTCGCACTTCCGCTCGGAATACCAACGTTTGATTAAGCAACTTCAAAAGTTCCGCTTGCCACTGACGATCTGCACCATTTATGACGCCGTGCCGGGACTTGGTCCTGCTGAGATCGCCGGTCTATGTTTCTTCAATGACACCATCACCCGCACCGCGTTTGAAGTCCGCGCGACATTGATTGATCTGCGCACGATCTGCACCGAGGAATCAGATTATTCCGCCGTTTCGCCAATCGAACCATCGGCCCACGGTGGCCAGAAAGTGGCACGTGCAATCTTGCGTGCAATCGATCAGCGTAGCGATGTTGGTCGCGTGATCTCATAAAACCAGGCTCGACCGAATAAGCGAGCCACTGAAATCGATACCCCTGGACGAATCAGCGTCTGCTGCTCGACCGGTCCAGCGGTTATGATGGTTAGCACGATCGCCAAAACCGAACTGATCAGGTACAGGGTCCATGAAGCAAAGTTCAGTCTCAGCTGCCAAACTGATCAGTTTTGTGGTCGTGATTTTCTCACTGAGCCTTGCGACGGCCCAGGATCCCAGTTCCCAGGATCCCAGTTCCCAGGATCCCAGTTCCCAGGATCCCAGTTCCCAGGCCATCCGACCGCTTGCCGGCGAAGTCAAGGCGATGATCAAGTCCTACTGCTTGGATTGCCACAACCGTGGCGACCGCACCGCAGGTCTTGACCTCGAAGCGATTCATACGGAATCGGTAGCGGACGATTTAACAACTTGGGAACAGGTGCTCAGGAAGCTTCGCGCCCGTCAAATGCCGCCACTCGACGCCGATCGGCCCGCCGAACGTATGATTGTAGAAGTGGTCAAGTCGTTGGAACAATCGCTCGATCAATTCGCCTCCGATCATCCTCGACCGGGTCGCACCGAGACGTTTCGACGGCTGACGCGATTCGAATATGGCAACGCGATTCGCGACCTGTTGTCACTACAGGTCGATGTGGCCTCGTTGCTGCCGGCGGATCAGGCCAGTCATGGATTCGACAATACGGCAGTTGCAGATTTGTCGCCCGCGCTGGTCAGTCGCTATCTCTCTGCCGCCCAACAGATCAGTCAGCTGGCGATTGGCCGATCCTTGCAGAGTCCCATCAGTAAGACGATCCGTATTCGACCGGACGTTACCCAAGAGGAACACGTCGAAGGGCTTCCGATCGGCACGCGCGGCGGAGTGCTGATCCCGTACACTGTCCCGCAGGACGGCGAATATGAGGTCCGGGTGCGTTTGGCGCGGGACCGCAACGAGCAGGTCGAAGGTCTATCAGAACCGCACGAGTTGGAGTTGCTGGCCGATCTGCGGCGCGTCAAGTTGTTTACGGTGACACCACCGAAACGCGATGGGAACTTATCCGATCCGTATAGCGCATCGACGCAGCAAGACGTGGATCGGCACCTTGCCGCGCGGCTGATGATGACCGCCGGTCCGCACCAGATCGGTGTCACTTTCATCAAGAACTCTTCATCGCTGCTGGAAACCAAACGGCAGCCTCTGAACGTTCATTTCAATATGTACCGCCATCCGCGCATCGGGCCGGCGGTGTACCAGGTGACCATCACCGGTCCGTTGCCGACGAGCGGTCCAGCGCAGCCGAAGTCTGTGCCTCCGATTGCTGCGGAGCCGAATCCCGAATCGCCTGAAGAAGTGCCCGAGAGTCCCAGTCGGCGGCGAATTTTTGTTTGCCGGCCGTCGGCCCCTGAGGACGAAGTGGAGTGTGCCAGGCGGATCATCGCGACGCTGTTGCGCCGCGCCTGTCGGCAAAAGATCGAAGCGGAAGATTTGGAGATACCGATGGCTTCCTACCGCCGGCTGCGTGAGCAGGGCGACTTCGAAGAGGGTATCGAAATGGCGCTCAGTTCCGTACTGGTCAATCCAAAGTTTCTGTTGAAGATCGAGCGTGATCCGCAAGGATTACCGCCCGGCACCGCGTATCGCATTACCGACTTTGAGCTGGCTTCGCGTCTGTCATTTTTCCTGTGGAGCAGTATTCCGGACGACCAACTTCTAGATCTGGCCGAGCGCGGTCAGCTCAGTGATCCGACGGTGCTGCAGCAGCAAACCAAACGGATGCTGTTAGATGATCGAGCTGACGCTTTGGTCAGCAATTTTGCTGGACAATGGCTTTATCTTCGCAACCTGGAATCGATCACTCCGGATGCGCGGCTCTATCCCGACTTTGACGACAACTTGCGGCAATCCTTGCGCCGGGAAACGGAACTTTTCTTTCAGAGCATCCTCCGCGAGGATCGTAGTGTGCTTGAATTATTGAAGACCGACTATACGTATCTGAACGAGCGGCTGGCAAAACACTATGGCATTCCGCACGTTTACGGCAGCCGTTTCCGAAGAGTCTCGCTCGATGACGACAGTCACCGCGGAGGTTTGTTGCGACAGGGCAGCCTGCTGACCGTGACCTCGTACGCCACGCGAACCTCGCCTGTGATTCGAGGCAAATGGATTCTGGAGAATATGCTTGGCACTCCACCACCGCCGCCGCCTCCCAACATTCCCGCACTCGAAGACAATCGCGTCTCGGCGACGCTCCCGGTCCGCGAGCGACTAGCTTTACATCGCGCCGACCCGACCTGTGCCAGTTGTCATGACCTGATTGATCCGATCGGGTTTTCGCTGGAAAATTTTGATGCGGTCGGTCGATGGCGCGAGTTTGATGGTGGTCAACCGCTGGATGCAACGGCGGGTCTTCCGGACGGCAGTCGCTTCAGTGGTGTCGACGGACTGGAGCAGGGTTTGCTCAGTCGTCCCGAGATCTGGGTCGGTACAATGACCGAAAAGCTGCTGAGCTACGCGATCGGACGGGACTATCAGCCTTTCGACGCACCGGCGATCCGCAAGATTGTGCGGCAGGCGGAAGTGGCGGATTATCGTTTTTCGGCTTTGATTTTTGGCATCGTAAAGAGCACGCCTTTCCAAATGAGAACGTCCAAATGACCTGCACGAAAAAGTTTCTTCCGCGGCGGACGTTCTTACGGGGGACGGGAACCTTACTCGCACTGCCGTTGCTCGACGCGATGATCCCATCGATGACCGCGCTGGCCGATACTGCCGCCAATCCGGCGCGACTCCGTCGGCTCGGTTTCGTCTACATGCCGATGGGCTGCGACATCACCAGCTGGACTCCGCCTGGCGAAAAGTCACTTGAGGAACTTCCACCCAGCCTCCGGTCGCTCGCCAATGTCAAGCAGCATGTAACGGCGATTACGGGTTTGGAACTGCGGAACGCTTATCCGGGTACACACGCGACTTCGAACGCTTCGTTTCTAAGCGCCGCCAAGGCCCGGCGGACCGAGAGCACCGATTACTATCTGGGCACCACCGTCGATCAAATTGCCGCCAAACAGATCGGCCAGGTTACGCCCTTGCCGTCGCTGGAAATGTCGATGGATTTGCTGTCGGTAGTTGGGCAATGTGACAATGGTTATGCCTGTGTCTACCAAAACAATCTCTCTTGGTCGTCGCCCACAACTCCACTGCCGGCCGAGGCCCATCCAAGAATCGTCTTTGAAACTCTGTTCGGCGAGGGCGGTACAACCGCCCAACGCCGCGCCTCGCTGCAGCGACGGGCGAGTTTGCTCGATTCGCTGACTGAGGAAATTAGACGCCTGCAAAAAACACTCGGCCCGCAAGATCGCAATACGATCGACCAGTACTTGGAATCGATTCGCGAGGTCGAGCGACGCATCGCCAAGGCCGAAGCCGAAACGATCGAAAACCCGCTACCCGATCTGGATCGTCCCAGCGGCGTCCCCGCCGCTTACGCGGACCATGCCCGACTGATGTTTGATTTGCAGCGGTTGGCTCTTCAGGGCGACATCACCCGAGTGATCACATTCCAGCTTGCTCGTGAAACGAGCAATCGCAGCTACCCGGAGATTGGCGTTGCCGATCCACATCACCCGTTGACCCATCATGGCAACGATCCGGACAAAATCGCCAAAGTCGCCAAGATCAATCAATTCCATGTTTCATTGTTCGCCGAGTTTCTGGAAAAACTGCAAGCGACGCCTGAAGGAAACGGTTCGCTGCTGGATCACTCGCTGTACCTGTACGGCAGTGGGATGGGGAATCCGAACGTCCATGACCACACCAACTTGCCGATTCTGGTGGCCGGCGGCGCTGCCGGCAAGATGCACGGCGGGCGGCACATCAAAATGGATCAGCCGACTCCGCTAGCCAATTTGCATCTGACATTGCTCAACAAGGTCGGAGTCCCGCTTGAATCGTTCGCCGACAGCCAAGGACCGCTGGACGAATTGTTGGAGCCACTCGACGTGTAGGTTACCAGTCCAAGAATCATGAATCGGCAGAACAGCTTGAAGATACGATTGCTAACGACATTGGCGATGGCCATTGGCTTGGCGGTCAACGCCGCGTCGGCGGTCCAGTCCGATTCGCCGCTTGCCGATGCCGTCAAGCGGATGGATCACGGTGCGGTCGTCGCGCTGCTGGAACAAAAGGTTGACGTGAATGTGCCGCAGGTCGACGGAATGACGGCGCTTCACTGGGCGGTCCACTTCGACGATTTGGAAATGACAACGCGGTTGTTGGCGGCAGGCGCCGATGCCGATACCCCCAACCGCTATGGCGTACCACCCCTTTCGTTGGCCTGTACCAATGGCAACGCGGTAATCGTCGAATCGTTACTGAAATTCGGAGCCAATCCCAACGTGACCTTAAACGGCGGTGAAACGGCGCTGATGACGGCCGCCCGCACCGGTAGGGTCGGTGCGGTTACCGCGCTGATCGCGCACGGTGCTGACGTCAACGCCAAGGAGCGGAGGGGTCAGACGGCGATGATGTGGGCGGCGGCCGAGGGTCACGTCGCCGTTGTCGATGCCTTGATTGACGCCGAGGCAGACTTCCGTACCCCGCTCAGCTCCGGCTTTCACCCCTTTGTTCTTTGCCGTCCGCGAAGGCCGCAGCGGTGTGGTGATGCGACTGCTGGCCGCGGGCGCTGAAGTCAATCAGGTAATGCATCCCGAACAGACCTCCGGTCGCCAGCCACGTGCGGGCACCAGTCCCTTGATCCTGGCCGTCGAGAATGGTCACCTGGAGCTCGCCGCCGCATTATTGCAAGCTGGAGCCGACGCGAACGACGGGCGCTGTGGTTTTCGCCCGTTGCATGGGATCACATGGGTTCGTAAACCGATTCGCGGCGACGGCGACCCGCCTCCGATCGGATCTGGGAAGTTAAGCAGTCTGGAGTTAGTCCGCAGGCTTGTCGCTTGTGGAGCCGACGTGAATGCGAAACACGGCAAGCAGTGGGCGGGGAAGGGTCGCTTGAATCGAACCGGGGCGACACCGTTTTTGCTTGCCGCAGAAACAGCTGATCTTCCGCTGATGCAGTTGTTGGTGGAACTTGGCGCTGATCCGGCGCTACCAAATGCGGATCACTGCACGCCGCTGTTGGCCGCTGCCGGAGTCGGAGTGCTGGGCGACGGCGACGAATCGGCGGGCACAGAGGAAGAGGCGATCGAGGCCGTTAAATTGCTTTTGGACTTGGGCGCCGACATCAATGCGATCGACGATCACGGCAACACAGTCATGCATGGCGCAGCCTACAAAAGCTGGGCGAATCTGGTGCGATTTCTTGCTGACCACGGTGCCGAAGAACAGGTCTGGAATCGCAAGAATGATCTCGGTTGGACGCCAATGCTAATCGCCCAAGGTCACCGTCCGGGCAACTTCCGGCCTTCCGCCGAGACGGTCGAGGCGCTGCGGCGCGTGCTGCAACCGGGCGTTGTGCAGTCTGCAATCAAGGATCAGGAATGAAATCTAGCAGGCTATGCAGCGTCTGGTTGGCGGTTGCAATTTTGTTTGCCATGCCGGCGACTGAGGCAAATGACTTGCTCGTCGGCGCGGCGGCGGCAAATATTCAGGCCGACGACTCGATGGTCATTGGCGGCGGGATTGGACCGGGTAAAGCAACAGGGCAGGAGGGGGAACTGCGTGCGGTGGCCATCGTGATCGCACAGCCGGACGCCGGCAAAGTCGCGGTGGTGGCTTGCGACGTGCTGTTTGTGGAAAGGGATTTTGTCGATCGGGCATTGCAGCGAATCGAGCAGACGACCGGCATACCGTCGTCCAACGTGCTGGTCAATGCGACGCACACGCACCATGCCCCAACCACTTCCAACGTGCACGGTTATCAGCGTGAAGAAGAGTTCGTGGCGCAGGTCGAAGAGGCGATCGTGGCGGCAGTCCAGGCGGCTGACCGCGACTGTGGGCAGTCCACCATGCTGTACAAGCTTGGAAAAGAGACCACGGTAGGTGAAAACAGTCGTCTATTGCTTGGCGACGATACCATCTATTGGATTGGCTCAAGAGAGGATGCGGTGCGGCAGACTGGACCGTTCGATCCCGATTTACCTCTGCTGGCATTTCGCGCACCCGACGACCAGCTGCGGGCCTTGCTGTTCAATCATTCGACGCATACGATCGGCACTCGCCGTGCGGGCGTGCGGTCGCCAAGTTTCTATGGTTTGGCGGCACAAGAGTTGGAGGCAGAGTTGGGCTGCCCTGTGGAGTTTCTCGAAGGCGCCTCGGGCTCGACTCATAATATCAGGCCCCTGCCTGTCGACGTCGCGATTGTCCGTATCAAGCAGGCTCTGGTGACGGCCTTGGCTGCGGCGGAACCGCAGCAAGTCGACCGCATCCGATCAATCAAGCGACCTTTCGAATTTAAAGTTCGCACGGTTGATGAACTGGTCGAGGATGAACAGGTCTCGAGCTATTGCCGCAAACGCGCGCCCGGACATGCGGATGCGATCATCGAAGTATTTCGTCAGATGCGCCGCAAACTCAAGTCCGAGCAGGGAAAGTCGCGTGAGACAGTGTTGCAGACGATTGCCTTAGGCGATGTGGCGATTGTTGGCGTGCCGGCAGAATACTTCACGGTCTTGGGAATGGATATCAAACGCCGTTCGCCGTTTCGTCACACCATCGTGGCCGAGCTGGCAAACGATTGGATCGGTTATCTGCCGAATCTCGAAGCGCACCAGCTCGGTGGCTATCAGACTTGGATGGGATTGCATAGTTACGCCGAACCGGGTACCGGCGAACGCATGGCGGATGAAGTGCTGAAGATGCTCCACGAGTTGGCCGGAAACTGATACTTCACGGCGATTGCCGTGAGTTCCTGGGTCTGCGGATGGGGTCGCGAGGGATAAGTTCCACCATCGCTGTACAGGGATCCAGTGTTTCCTCGCCTTTATCGCGATCGTCACGCCGCCGCAGACAACTTGCGATAATTCAAGCTCAGTGGAAGCCCGCAGCTCACAGGATCTTGGCAATTAGCGATTCAGAACAGAAACCGAATTAAATCGCAGTGCCAAAATCTCGCCACAGCTTGGCTTGCGGGGCGGCGGGGGGGGGTAAGGCTGGGTAACAGCACCGCCACCACCAGCGGTCGGTGCCCCTAGATAGGGACAAAGCCGCATACTCGCCGACCTTCGACTAGCTCAGCATTACGGTCAGCATTCCGCTTCGCAGCCGTCACGATCGGAATCGACGCGAGCCGATCTGATCCCGGACAGATTTTACCTGTGGCCAGTTTAAGTTGTGTGCGATACCATTTGCTGCTAATATTAGAAAGTTCCAAATTCTTTGGAATTTGTTGGCGATCGGCCAGCGGTTCCTTATCAAGCGTTCAGCGGTCAGTTGTTGAGATTTGGCCACGGGAACGAGGTGACAGCTTCATCGGGTCTCATTAATCCCAGGGAGAAATACGATGGCCAGGGTTTTCGTCGTTGCGTTGATGTTGATCGGGCTTCCGCTGATGGCGGTTGCCGAGCAGAGTGATGTCGGCAGTGATTCGTTAATTGGTCGCAAGATCGACAACTTCACACTGAAAGATTTCCGCGGAAAAGTACATTCGCTTGCCGACTACGCCGACAGCAAGTTCGTTGTCGTCTACTTTTTCGGAACCGAATGCCCGCTGGCAAAATTGTATAGCGTACGACTGGAAGAGATGAACCAGCGGTATGCTGGCCAGGGTGTAGCTTTCATCGGCATCAACTCGAACGTGCAGGATAACATTACCGAAATTGAGAACCATGTCCGCTTGCACAGAGTCGAATTTGCAGCGCTCAAGGATGTTGGCAATGTTGTTGCGGATCAGTTTGGTGCAACTCGTACTCCAGAAGTCTTCGTTCTCGATCAAGATCGCGTGGTTCGCTACAACGGGCGGATTGACGGGCAGTACACCTTTGGATCCGGTGTAGGACTTTCTTCTCCTGCCGAGAAGCGTAAAGATCTGGAAATCGCACTCGACGAACTGCTGGCCGGCAAGCAGGTCACCGTCGCCACGACCAAAGCAAAAGGTTGCATCATCGGTCGTGTCCGCGATCAGCAAGAATCTGACATCACTTACTCAAATCAGATCGCGCGGATTTTTCAGAGTCGCTGTGTCGAATGCCACCGTGAAGGTCAGATCGCTCCGTTCGCAATGACGGAGTACGAAGAAGTCGCCGGCTGGGGCGAAATGATCGCCGAAGTCATTGAAGAGCAACGAATGCCACCTTGGCACGCCGATCCCGCGCACGGTGAGTTTGCCAATGAGAACCGTCTGACCACCGAAGAGAAGCAGCAAATTTTTGCTTGGGTCCAAGCCGGTTGTCCGGAAGGCGATCCAGCCGATTTGCCGGAACCAATCGCCTATCACGAAGGCTGGTACCTGCCGGGTGGTCCCGATGAAGTCTTTTACATGACCGAAGAACCGGTCACGATTAGCGCCGAGGGTACCGAGCCCTATCGTTACTACACCGTCGATCCCGGATTCACCGAAGACAAATGGGTGACCCTGGCCGAAGCCCTGCCGGGAAACCCGGCTGTCGTCCATCACATCATTGTTTTCGTGCAGCCTCCGAAAAGCGAAGCCCGTGACCATGGTGATTCCCGGCTGTTGGTCGGTTTCGCACCGGGCACACGTCCACAACCGATGAAGCCAGGTTGGGCTAAACGGGTTCCGGCGGGTTCGAAACTGGTTTTCCAAATGCACTACACGCCCATCGGTACCGAGCAAACCGACCGCAGCATGATCGGCTTGGTCTATTGCGACGAATCGGAAGTGACGCATCGAGCCGTCACAACCAACGCCGCAACTCACGATTTCGTGATCCCTCCGCAGGCCAAGGACTTCAAGGTCGTTTCGGAGAAGACATTCGACCGTGAAACTCTGCTGACCTCGTTGTTCCCTCATATGCACATGCGAGGAGCGGCATTTAAGTACGAATTGACGACCCCAGACGGCAAAAAAGAGGTTCTGTTGGACGTTCCGGTCTATGACTTCAACTGGCAAAACCACTACATCCTTAAGGAACCAAAACTGATTCCTAAAGGCTCAAAGCTGGTCTGCACCGCGCTGTTCGACAACTCGATCGATAACCTGGCGAATCCTGATCCTACCAAGGAAGTGCGCTGGGGCGATCAGACTTGGGAGGAGATGATGATTGGTTGGCACGACATCGCCTACCCGATCGCTCAGAGCTCCAATGCCGATGACGGCGGCACAATTCAGTAGTAACCCCGTTGCTTAGCAGCAGCACGATATCAGCTCGCGCGGGCTTGCCCGCGCGAGCTTTTTTAGTGCCAATTCGCTACTTCAAATAATGCTCCAGCCAGGCCAACGCGTCGCTGACATAGTCGCTGGGCAGCTTGTGTCCCGACTCGAACATCACCAGTTTCTTTCGATCACCTGGTATCAGGTCTAGTAATTGTTTGGCGTGTTGCGGGTGACACATCGGATCGCTGTGCCCCATCAGCATCAGAAAGGGACGATCTCCGATTCCACGGGCATAGTCTTTGGGCGCGATCGAGGTCGACTCTCCGGCGAGTGATGGCACGACGCAGGCCACGGAAACGCGGATCCGTGGGTCGACGGCCGTTAGCAGGAAGCTCTGCCACCCTCCCATGCTGTAGCCAATCATTCCGATCCGCGATGAGTCGAGGTCATCACGAGACTCGATAAGATCGAGTGCCCGCCGATAGTCTCGCGTTCCCTGCGAGACGATTTCGCTAACGGTGAAATAGTTTCGGTGACTTGGCTGACCGTCCTTGCTGAGGTCATTTACCAGGGCGTAGTCGTTTTCGGCAATCCGATCTCCGTGGGTTGGGGCGTCGATCGCCAGCACCGCGTAGCCGGCGTTCAGCAGCGCCCTGCGCATGTTGCCTCCGCTGATATAGCCACCGTCCTGCCACCAACTATCCTTGCTGCCGGACCAGCCGTGCAGCAGCAGAACGATGGGCGCTGGCCCGTCGCAATCCTTAGGCCGCTCCAAGTAACCGGGTACCAAAAAACCTCGGACCCCTCGCAAAACGAATTTTTCCCGAATCCAATTATCGCTGTCCTTTCTTTCCACGACGCGGGCCAGCAACGGAATCGTCTTGTCGTAGTCATAGAAGCGGACGATCGCATCGTAGGCTTCCTGGCCGATCGCTTGCAGCGCCGGTGGATCGCTGCTGTTTTGTTGAGCGGCGGACCACTGCGACGTGGGTCCATGAATGATCACAAAAGTTAAGAGTGATAGTAGAGAACATCGCCACATACTTGTCTCCCAACACGCGTTTCCTAAGGCAACAATGTTCGGATGATACTCCATCAATCACGCTCCCACATGCATGGTAATGCCGACACAATCGTTTGTGACAGTCCGCGCTAAGCTGCCTCGGCAGCACCAACTGGTCGCAAAAGACTACAATCAGGAATCTTTGTCACCTCCCTCGATTGCACCGACCCTTCATGTTCACGCGATCCCTGTTTGCCGCTCTGACGTTGATACCGCTACTGTTGGTTTCCCGCGCGGCTGCCGAAGAAGACCAAGCCGGCGCCGACTCCGTCATTGCCGGACACAGCTATCACGGCGAAGCATTCAACCAGGGTCCGCGACAGGCCGCGGTGCTGATTCCCGGTATGGCGGCAATCGACTTTCCGACATCGACCACGTCTCAGCGGGCCCAGCAGTTTGTCGAACAAGGTGTCGCCCAGTTGCACGGCTTCTGGTATCTCGAAGCCGAACGCTCCTTTCGGCAAGCGGCCGCGGAAGATCCCCAGCTGGCCATCGCCTATTGGGGTATGGCACTGGCCAATGTCAATAACGATCGACGCGCTCGCGGACTGATCGACCAGGCGATGAAACGACGCGGCAAAGGAGCGGATAAGCGTGAGAAGTTATATATCGAGGCGCTCGATCGGCTGATTCCGAAAAACAATCACGAGGATTCATCGGCCGAGAACCAACCAGACAAACCGGCGGAGCGCGAAGCCAAGCAGAAACGGATCGAACGATATCTTGCCGACCTCGAAGAGATCCTCCACGAATATCCTGATGATCTGGAAGCCAAAGCATTCCTGGTCGTCAATCTTTGGACCGGGGATCGCCAAGGGGTCAAGTTGACCAGCCGCTACGCGGTCGATGCGTTGCTGAGCGAGATTTTTGCTCAGAATCCAATGCATCCGGCGCATCATTACCGGATTCATCTCTGGGATTCACCACGCGCGGAAAACGCGTTGCAGTCAGCCGCCAACTGCGGTCCGTCCAGTCCTGGGATTGCGCACATGTGGCACATGCCCGGCCATATCTATTCCAAGCTCAAACGCTACGGCGACGCCGCCTGGCAGCAGGAAGCTTCGGCGCGCGTCGATCATGCCCACATGATTCGTACTCAGTTGATGCCCGACCAGATCCACAACTTTGCGCACAACAACGAATGGTTGGTTCGCAATTTGTTGTTCATCGGCCGTGTCGACGACGCGCTCGACCTGTCCCGAAATTTGGTCTCTTTGCCCCGACATCCGACATACAATTCGTTGGCGCAGGGAGGCAGCTACAAGTATGGTCGCCAGCGTTTGCTGCAGACGCTGTCACAGTACGGATTGTGGCAGGAATTGATCGACGAAAGGAACGCTCACAACTCGACTCCCGGCAATGGCCCTGGGCAACAAGATTGGTTGGCGCAGCAAGTGGATTGGCAAGGCTGGCTTGCCGTTGCTCAGTTCATGACGAACGATCGTAAAGCTGGTGGCGAAACGCTGCGCTCTCTGCGACGACAAAGTTTGGCTTTGCAAAACGAATTACTGGATTTGGCGGACGTAACAAGGGAAGGCGGTGATCAGCAGGCTGGCGGAGAGCAAGTTGAGCCGCAACGGAGCCGGGATCAGATCAAGAAACATCTTGGCCAGCTGCGTCAGGCGATCGCCCGCGGCGCGGCCGCGGCGGCGACCAGGCGGAAAGACGTCAAGGCGCTGAAGCGACATGCTGCGGCCGCAAAGTTGGATAAGGTGATCCAGGCCCAGTGGCTGGCTGAGGCGGGCGATCTCAAGGGCGCGATCAGTCTGGCCGAGCAAGCGGTCAAAGAGGGACAGTCCGAGGTTCGTCCACTAGCCGTTTTGGTCGACTCCTTGTGGCGGAAACATGATACCGACCAGGCCAAGAAAAAGTTCGGGGAACTGCGACAGGTTGCCGCCGCCGCCGATATCAACACTCCGATGCTGGCAAAACTGGTACCCGTTGCCCAGGCAATTGGAGTCGAGGGGGATTGGCGGATCGCGGCCAAGCCCGCCGCTGATCTGGGCCAGCGGCCGCCGCTCGACGACCTCGGTCCGTTTCGATGGCAACCGTACGCCGCCCCTTCATGGAACGCAAAATCGGCCGCCGGCGAACCAGTCAGCGGCCTCGATTTCGACGGCCGGCCGCGAATTGTCATCTTCTATCTTGGCTTTGGCTGTCTGCACTGCGTCGAACAGCTGCATGTATTCGCGCCGAAATTGGACGAGTTTAAAGCCGCCGGCATCGAACTGGTCGCGCTCAGCAGTGAATCGGTTGAAGAGTTGCAAAAAGGGATCAACGGATTTGAAGGGAAAATGGAGATTCCATTGATGTCCGCCGATGACAGGCAAGCGTTCAAATCTTTCCGTGCCTGGGATGACTTCGAGGATCAACCGCTGCACGGCACGTTCCTGATTGACGCCCAGAATCGTGTACGCTGGCAAGACATTGGCCACGAGCCATTCATGGATGCCGATTTCCTGCTCCAAGAGTCAAAGCGACTGTTGTCGTTGCCGTGACGGGGTCACAAAAGTCCGCAGCACTACTTCGCCAAGTACTTGTCGAACCACTTCCAGACTTCGCGATACTCTTCAACGATTCCCGGCCAATACGAGTGGCCGCCACCCGCCTGGACAATCAGTTCGACCGGTCTGTCAAGTTCCTGGTACTTCTCACGCAGGATCTCCGATTGCTGCAGTGGTACCGTGGTGTCAGCGTCACCGTGGATCAGCAACAACGGGGGTGAGTCCTCGGAGACAAAGTAGATCGGTGAAATGCTCCGTAATTGAGCTGTTAAATCAGTGATTTCGCCAAAGACTTCCTGAAACAGTTTCGGTCGGATCAAGCTGATCCTGCGGTAGCCGTCGGCCACTCCCCAATTGATCAGGTCGGTTGGTGGGAACCAGGCAACCACCGCCTGCACGCGACTGCTGAGGCATTCGACAGGATCTTTTGAGTCGGCGTTCCCATCGTCTGCCGTCACTGCCGCCATCAAAGACAAGTGTCCTCCGGATGATCCGCTGGTGATTCCCAAATGATCGGGGTCGACACCGTACTTTTCGGCAGTCGTTCGCACGTAACGAACTGAGCGGTTCATGTCTTTGACCATCTCGGGGACTGTGTATCGGGGACCGCTGCCATGCCGTACCACAAACAGCGTGTAGCCGCCCGCCAGCAGTCCTTGGCACCAATGGTCCTCATTGCGCCGACGAATATTCTCTTCAGCGACATTCGATTTGCTGGACTTCCAAGAACCGCTGGATACCAAAATCAAACCAATTCCCTTGGCGCCTTGTTTCGGCGTCAACACGTCCAACGTCAGTGCCAAACCGTCTTTGTGACCGTAAACGATATCTTCCACGATTTCATAATCAGTAAATGTCAGACCGGAAGTGTTTAGCAGCTCCTCGGCAATGCTGGTTCCCATTGGCAGCGAGAGCGACAGAATCACAAGACAGCGAAATATTGCTTTCATCTTTGATGACACCTACCGGATGAAGATTTTAATGGTACTGATCGGGGACACGATGATTGTAACTCAGAGCCTGGAAATCGGTCGCATCTTAGCAGACTCCTTTTTCTGTCTCACTCCGACAATTTGCAGACAACTGGCAGATGATCAAAATAGACGCCCTCCCCGACAGGGGCGACTGCGGACCCAACCTCAAATACCGACAGTTGCCAACGAAAGCATCCGAAACGATGTGATCGATGTCGGCAAACCCGTAATCAGCGCGCGGCGCTTCGGGACCCACTTCGGAAACGAAATGAAATGGTTTGCCATCGCCAAAGTCGATGAGAATCCGCTCTACTTGCTTCACCCGGCATGGCTGATCCTGCGCCGAAAATCCCGAGGTTCCGTGCCAGCTGATGATGGTCAGCATCTGCCCATTGGTCCGCTCGAGCAGAACCGTACCGAAAATGGGATTCCGATTATTAGTATCAGGAGTCTCCAGGTGGGCATGTCGATTTTGGCAGCCTTGGCAACGCGATCGCCAGCGGCGCGAGGTTGGCATCGCGTGTTTTTTGAAACAGAACTATTGGGCTAAGACCCAGAGGAATTGAAAACCACCGCCACCACGATGATGGCCGCCACGATCAGTACCGCGGTGACCAGTGTCCGCGTTGATAACTCCGCCACCGGGGCCCCCTTTGGGCGTAGCCGCTCGGTCAAATGCGCCGCTACGGGTGCGGGATCTGTCTCAGCATCGGCAAGTTCGTCAGACACCGTTGGCAGGGCCGAGGTATCCAGGGCTGCCTCCGGGTCTTGCAATATTCGTTGCAACGCGTTGACGACATCGACCGTCGAACTAGGACGCTCGTTGCGATCCTTGGCCAGCAGTTTGTCGATCAGCTGCGAGAGCGCCTCGGGGCAATGACGCGCCAAGTCGCTAACCTTCGGCGGCGCTACTTCGACATGCCTTCGCATCATCTCCGCAAATCCCACCGGAGCGTACTCGTCTTGTGGATCAAAGGGTGTGTGACCAACAATGAACTCGAACAAATTGCATCCCAGCGCGTATAGATCGGTGCGGCCATCAATATCGGTCTCTCCGCGCACTTGCTCGGGGGCCATGTATTTTCCCGTACCAACGGTGATCCCCTCCATCGTTAGTCGATGCGAGGCAAAATCACGAGCCAGCCCGAAGTCGCCTAGTTTCAGCCTGCCGTCATCAGAGAGAAAAATATTGGCCGGTTTCAGATCGCGGTGAACAATATCGGACTCGTGCAGGTGCTGTAGGCCCTGGGAGATCTGCAATCCGCATTCGCAGGCCTCGCGCCAGGGCAAAAATCTTCGGCTTCTCAGTACGTCCGCCATCGAGCCCCAGGGAACGTATTCCATCGTGAAAAACAGCACACCGTCTTCCACGCCGCAATCGCGATAGGCGACGATATGCGGGTCGCTGAGCTTCTGAGCGACCGAGATCTCGCGGATAAACCTGCCATGAATGTCTTCGTTTAATTCCGCCCCCGGACGCATGACCTTGATTGCTACCGGTTCGCCCGTTTCGACGTGAACAGCCTTGAAAATTGTCCCGGCCCCACCGGCACCCAGCTCATCCGTCAGTCGGTAGGATCCGAGTGTGCTGCCGATTTCGATGGTTCGATCCGAAGAGTTACTCATACGAAAGCTAAAGTTGAGTTGAAACTTGGGGGCCGTTTAGATACTTGGGTTTAATGGCACCACATCGGCTCAGCATAGTTGCCATCGGAGCGCCGGATCGTATTCCCGCGGAATCAATATAGCCTCGCCAGTTGCAAAGAAACACTCTCCTGACAACGGCCTGTGACGGCAAATCGTCGCGGAGGGCTTGGGATGTTCGAGGCCGATTCATCACTGTCGATCTTGATTGCAGGCTCTGCCTGGAGATCGACTGACCGCGAGCCTTCGCCTCGAGCCCAGCGCGCGGCGGCCGCGATCCATGGCATTTTCAAACAGCGCCTGAAAATGAAAGCGGTTCAGCAGCCTTGGCGTTGCCTAGCAAATCGGTTGAGCTGCCCGCAGCGAAATCAATCGCTTTGCGATTCAGTCCCGCCCAGCTGAATCCCTTTGCTATGGCCAGTCAGCACTGTGCCGCGTGACTGGTCGATTCGTGCGCGTTTGCGATCTCGTTTGCACTCGTACATGCGCTCGTCGGATTCAATCCAGGCGTCGTCCAGCGTCTGCGACGGATCCCTGGCCGACATCCCGATCGAAGCGCACAAGTTGACCTTTGACAGGTTTTCCTGGATTCGATCAACCAGTTGACCAGCCTGTTGCTGGTCACAGTGCACGGCCAGGATCGCGAACTCGTCACCTCCCAGTCGAGCTACCACATCGCAATCGCGAGCTCCCTCAAGCAGTGCGCTAGCGGCTTTGACAAGCATCGCGTCTCCGCTGCTGTGGCCATGCAGATCATTGATTGTCTTGAAATCGTCCAGATCGACCGACAACACGGATGCCGCGTGCCCGTACCGGCGGCAACGAGATTCCTCCGCGGCAAGTAACCGATTCCAGCCGCGGCGATTGTAAAGTTGCGTTAGCGAGTCGGTTTCCGCTTCTGCCTCGGCTCTTTCCGCTCGGCGCATCTCTTCCTCCGCTCGCAGTTCTGTCGCCAAAATTGTGCCGAGCATCCGTGAGATCAATTCAAGCTGAGGGAGTTGGCCCACTAAATCTTGAGACTGAACCTTGGGATCAATGGCGCACAGCGTCCCGAATAAGGTTCCGTCCGGTTTGGTCAGCGGTAATCCGACGTAAGCCGCAATCGATACCTGTTGGCCGATCGGTGCCGCAGCATAGGCTGGGATGCGGTTTGAATCGGGAGCAATGCAAGGTCCCTTCCCTTGAACCATGCGTGAGCAGAACGAATCGGTCCAGCGAAAAACGTCGCCTTCCTTCACCTGGTAGCCATGGTCTTCCGCTTGCAGAACGATCCAGTCGTCTCCTTCGGTTCGGGTGACCATCCAAAGCGAAAAACCGAAATGCTGATGGAGATACCGCAGTACCTGCTCCGCGGTCATTCGAAAATCGGAAAATGGCTCAAAGCTTCTCAACATCCCCGGACCTTAAATTGCAGTGTTTGAAATCGGTTGCGATACTGTTCTGGCACTAAAAGGCTTGCCTGCTCCCATCACCAGGTTTCGACTTCATGTGTGCGAATTCGATGCCGGAACCCTTAAATACTTAGGTTGCTAAAGGTGTTCCATGATTCGCAGGGGTTCCTGAATCTGCCCAACCGCGTCGATCGAGAGTGCGGAAATCGACTGTTGTAGCGAATTTCCCGATATGGGAACCAGCGCGCCAACGAATCAGCCCGATCGATGACGCGACCGCAGCCAAATCGCGGAGCTCGGCATTGGCGTGAAAACCGCGAAGTCGCTGCCGCCGCCATGGTAGCCAAGTTAATTGGCGGTTTCGCTGCTCACTTTACGCGCCTGGGTTACTTCTGGCCGCCTGGGACGACCCGCATCGGAGTTGTCCATCGAAAAGGCCAAACCAAAGCCGCCGTGCTCACGGTGGGCGTATTGACACCCGACCTAGACCGATTACCCTGCAAAAATTCGGAATTAACGTTACAAACGTTCACAGCGGGTAATCGGCCAAAAACGTTCTAATGAGGCCCCGATGGCATCATTCAACAGTCGGATCATAACAATCTCCTCAGTCGCGGTAACCGCCGTGATGCTGGCTGTCGGGCCAGCGTCGGCCGCGGTTTACACCTCCGACGTCAGTATCACGATGGATTTTCAGTTCCAGCAGGCAATTTTCAATACCGGGCCGAATGCCGGCACGGCGGCCGAGGAAGGCGTGGACTTTGATATCGATACCTATTTGGACAACTTTACCGTGCCGGGCACGTTCGAAAGCGGAACGGGTTCGATCAACAGCTCGTCCTCGCTGCAAGTCAATGGTTCGCCTTTCGATCCGTTCAACGATGATTATTTCTCCAGCGACTTGATCACCGTCGGGGTCAATGTTTTTGCCAGCGCTTCTGCAGACAACTCGGAGTTCACTTCGATCCTAACGGACAACACATCTGTCTATGCCGATATCTACTCCGACGAGGGCCTGACCTTCATCTTCGATTATTCGTTTACCTCTACGATGCTGTTGGACAATCCTGGAACACCTGGCGACGGTGGACTGGCGGTCGGTGCTATCGAAGGCAACGCCTTCTACGACGGCGACCAGGTTGGTGACATTCCGGATTACATCGATCGGCCTTTCGGCATTGGTGATTTTCCCGACGGCGTGCCGACCAATTTTCCAGACAGCGATTCTGGCCAAGTGTCATTCGTGATTGGTCCGCCCGACGGCGGTTATGCCTACATTCAAATGACCTTCGAAACCAAGGCAGACGCATTTGTCAGGACACCAACCTCGATTCCCGAACCGAGTATGCTCGGTCTGCTGCTCGGTGGCACGCTGCTGACGCTCCGCCGTCGCCGCAGGTAAAGACCTGGCGGCTTGGCAAGTTCGGATGAACAGCTGGCCCGGATGATTCGGCTAAGGCGCAGGCCGGTCCGCGCAAACTCTCGATGTGTCCGCCGCGGCGGATCGCGGTCCCATTGACTTCAAGCTGCACACGCGGCACTCAGGTTGGCATCGATGCTGTACGCCGAGTCGGCCAACAAACGAACCACGTCAATGCTAAAGTCCGACTGCACCGCGTCGACGATCCCGCCGAACTGGTCATGCCCGACATTGCCGATCAAGACGTCGGCTATCACAATTCCCCCGCTCGGTGTTTCGGTCGTCGCCATCGGCGTAAAGTTCGCGGCTTAGCCACCTTCTTTGCTGGGAAAAATGCTGCTATCGGTGCCGGTTTTGGATACTTGAGCGGGACCTTCGCTGCCGTTGTCCTTGCGAACTTCGTCCAGCGCCTGGGTGGTTTCGATCGCAGCGGCAAGTTGCTCGCGTCGTGATTGAAGATCCCTCAGTGCACACGGCAAACGGTCTGCCGAGATGTTTTCACCGATCAAGTCCTGATCGAGTGAATCGTTGACCTTCAAGCTTTCCAGGGTCTGAACGATTGGCCAGACCAGCTGCTCATGAGTCATTGGCCCATCCTGCCAATAGTTCGCCTTACGTGTTCGTTGGCACAGGCTGACAATCTTTGATAAAGCGTTAAGTAGCCGCGGCAATGCAATTAGGAGCTGAAAGCCTAGCGCCCCACCCAAACATGCCAAGCCCAAACCCTCAAAGTATGCAATCCACATACACTAAATCAATAGCCTGCAAGGCTGGGCTGCGGTGCACGGCCTGGGTATGCAAAATTGATAGGCTGCGCGGTCGTCAAAAGAAAGTCAGGGATGAGGACGGAGATCCACAGCACCTTCTCCGCCAGCGCGAGTCACCAATCCCGACAATTCATCCTGTGTTATGTGTTGCGGGAGGAACTTTACCGATCCGTCTGCAAACAATACGCTGATGCCCTTCGAGTGGGGACATAAGCCGGATTCAAGGTCAGCGTATGCGTTGTCAAATGCCAAGTCGTTCGGTGACATCCAAGGAACCGTACGGGCTTCCGATTCCGTAACAAGAATCGTACTGGACCGTGAGTCGGTTATCGCGTTCATGCTGATCGGAGTCGCCCCAGAAATCACGGAATCCGACGTGACGATTGCCATATAGTTTGTGTGATGGTCATGCGACTGAGTCACGAGGAATGACGGACACCGATAAGCCGATGGCATCAGTGCGGCGAGTCGTAAGTTGTTGGGCCCGTTCCAAGGTTCATTAAATCGGTACTTGTCATACAATTCTTGTTGATCGAGAAAGGGCAAAATCAGGACGCGCCAGCTGTGAGCTGGCTTGCCATCTCGATCCGCAACGAACGCCGGAGGAAATGTGCCGTAGAGGTCGTGATATGCATGGAGTGCCAGTCCGATCTGCTTGAGATTGTTCGTGCAAATCATGAATTTGGATGCGGGGTCAACGAATATACGCTGTGGAAGTGTCCGCCAAAGCAAGCCAATGAGAAGTAAGACGGCAACCGCCACTGCAAGACGCCTCATCACATTTCCTTACCTAAAGTCGGCGATAACCGAGTCGCGGGAGTTGATTGTCAAACGGCGAGTCACCCGGCTAACGCGAGTTCGGGTCATCGCCTGGTTCGCCGCGATCCGAGCCGACCGGATTGGATGCGACCACAACACGCTCACCAACCTCGTCATTCAGGTCATCATATGACGAAAGTGGGAGTGCTGCATGGATCGTGGATTCGTCATTCGGGTCAGGGAAGATGACGAAGCCGTAGTGTATGAAAGGCAAACCCGCTAGGAATTGTTCGCCAAGCGAACGAGGCCCCGGCGCTTCTATCTGCAATGGCGAGAACCCGCACGCTGCGGACCGATTGCGAGGCGGCGAATAAGGGTTAAGTGGCTGGCGCGGCGAATCGGTGCCCGTGTTGTTCTCCGTCTCGCCTAGCGAGGCCGAAACAGGCTCAACAACGGGAAACTGTGCGCCGTCTGAATTAGAAGTCCGCAAGAATCCAAATGGTGCCCGCCACTGTTCCGTTATCGCCGAGTATCCGAACAGTGTCGCTCGCAAGCCGTGCTTCGTGTGTATGCCTTGGTCATTCGCCGGTTCTGGTGTCGCGGGGTGGATGGGATAGCTTCATTCGATCGGCCCCAATCAACTATTGCCTGCCTTGGACTCGACGTGTCTTACGACGACTTCGCCAAACACCGGTGGACATGCCCGCGAGCAACAGGGCCACAGTCGAAGCCGGTTCGGGTACTGCGATGGCCGATCCGGTGGCAATGACGTTATCGAAATACTGAGCCGGCGTACCCGCACTTCCTGCGCCGAATCGTCGACGGACCGACAAACGAACTTCTTGACTTCCCGCGCCGATCGATAGGTCCGCCGTGAGATTGTCTCGGATGATTTGCCCGACTGAAACTGATTGTATGTCAACGAAATCAACCACCAAACCATTCACCGACAGTTCAAACAGACCACCTTGGGCATTGTTGCTCGTCGACTCCAGCGCAACATCGACGGACAAAAATAAGTCACCAGTGACGGTTTGAATCGTTTGGTAGATTCCGCCACCTTGATCGCTGATGGGTCCACCCGTTCGGCCAACGCGAAATTGAGCGGATGAGGATGCTCCATTGCCGGAAACATCAAAAAGAGCGATCACAGGATCCCCACCCGAATTGGGATCACCATTGGCAGTTCCGTTCGGATCATCAAAGGTTGTCCAGCCTGCAAAATTGCCAGTCGCGAAATCACCATTGACGATTGCCGCTCGAGCACAGACAGGAGTAACAGCAGTCGTCACCATCATGACAAGGCAACTTCGAAAAATGTTTATCACAGACATAACGGCTGTTTTCGACTCAGGAAGTGATTTCACGGAATGAGGGATAATTGCCAGATGTGCAGACGGATCAAATTCGTCGCGGGAAACAAGCATAGTCAGTCCTCGCATCGCATGGAATTCGAAAAGGCGAGAAAGTAGAACGCAGCGACGATCGGAACGTGTTGGAGTTCAGGGACGACGTTGGCGTTGGAACAGCGAAGAGACGCACGTGTGCAAACCACCATGGCGGAGGCTGATTTTCGCGCAATGAGGAATTCACCCAAATGTCGCAATCCGCCCTAGGCAATTTGTTGATTTCAGTCGGCGAACGGTAGCCGTCACCCGGCACGGCGAGTTGATTCTCCATTTGCAAACGCGATATGCCGTACTCCGGTGCACGGCATGGTTCGCCCCTACGCGGTCTTGCGGGTGTGAAGCAGTTCACCGGCCTTGATCGGCCGTACGTCGTCGGAGCCAACGGTTAAGAGCGCAACCGTTTGGCCGCCCCCATCAACAAATTCTACCTCGTATCCCTTGCCGCCCTTGTAGACGTGCACGACGGTCCCTACATCACCGCGAGCGAGTTTGTCGTGCGGCGGTTCGGCATCAAGTACAACGAGCGAATGTTTAGCAATCATGGCGGTCATTCCGGATATGCAGTTACCAATCGTGGGGGATCATCGTCCTCGACGATCCAGACCGTCAAAACGACTCCGGGTCGGTGTTGATATCGGCCGACAGTACCCGACGCCTCGTAATTTACACCAAAGCGAGTGGTCTCGGTATCAAACGTTGGAGTGCTCCCCAAAAACTAATCCAGGCGGCTATGAATTGAGGCTCGGCGACCAGATATCCTACCGTATCGCAACACCCAATGCACGAAGTACATCCCGATCGAGATTAGGTTGTGTAAGTGCAAACAACAACCAAATGCAGGTCACAAGATTGCCACCAAAAAACGATCAGAAAAAATCCAAGATTCCAAAGCTGCTAACGAATCTACTGAGCTTACGTTGGTGTTTTCCAATTCGACACTCGATCAATTGCGCAGGTACGAGCATGCGGTTCGCATCAGCAGAGCGGCCGTTTTTTCTAATCCTTTTGCTGTTTCAATTCGCCCTTCCGAATTCGGTGTTCTGTCATCAGCATGCGCCGTCGCCAGCCGGAACTTGGACGATCTTGATTTACGCTGGTGTCGACAGCAGCTCTGAGTCGCATTTGATGCCGCACCTCGAAAAACTGGCCGCGGAATCGAAACAAGGACAATCATCAGAAATCATATTGTTTATCGATCGGTCGCCGAAATATTCCAACGACGCCACAATCCTGGGCGAAGATTTTACGGATTCTCGGCTGTTTCATTTGAACAGCGTATGTCCGGATGAAGTTACATCAAGCAATGCCCAGAATGAATCGGATGACCCAATGTACACGGCAGAGATTACCGATTGCCTTAGCAACGAGGAAGCAGTTGATTTGCTCTGGGTAGATGCCTGCGCATTCGGTGGTATCGAAAACGTTTACTAGTTTCGCCAATCGAAGAACGATCGATTTGCAAAAGTGATGCTGGCCAGCCCACCCACTAGTTCGCCGGCCCCCATGTCGACCATCTTGGCCAACGCGGGAATGATTGGGCCCAAAGATCCCGACAAAGCTCAACCTGAAGACGCCGTCGAATTCGGCAAGTCGGCAATTGCATCGATTCGAGCCTACTACAAGCGGAACGGTTTCAAAGGAATTCGCGAAGCCTGGGGGGCTTACGATATTGACGCAAGCCACAAAGTAAAAGAAGCGACGGATCGGTTAGCGGTCGCCCTGGCGCGCGGAGACAACAAAACTGTTGTCGAACAAATACGGGGAGAAGGCAGAGAGTTAGCGACAATGTCTTATATGCGCCGGCGCACCGAAACCGCATTAATGTGGATCGTTGCTCCGCATTTCGATCTTTACGATTTGGCCAGTCAAATTGCAACGAGCAAGGAATTGGACGAGTCGGTGCGTCGCGCGGCGGCAGAGTTGAAGACGGAAGTCGACAGGTTGGTGATCGATTCTTTTGGAGGGTCGGCCTACAAAGGGTTTCAATCGGGCAAACACGGAATTTTTATTGTTTTTCCCGACGGCGATTCTAAATGGAGAGACAAACCGCAGTGGGCAAGTTTTCAGTGGTATCATCCGCATCGGCGAGTTACTCAGCGATATGCCTATGGTGGCTACGATTGGTGTGCCGAGGGTGCTCAAGCCGCGAACAACAAAGTCGAGAACTGGTTTGAGCTGTTGGATCATTGGTTCGATAATCAGAACGAATCCGGAGACACCAATGAGTACAAGCATTAAAACCAAAAGTTGCCAAATCTTTCGATTTTGGCCAGCGAGTCGGCACGGAAACGGTCAGACGCGTGAAAGAAGATCTTGAGTCGGATAACGTCAGCCGTCACCGGGCACGGCGAGTTGATATTCCATTTGAAAACGCGCTTTCGGCGGCTCGGCATTCATGCCATTGTTATGCGTCAGCAATTGTCGTGCAAATCGCATCAAGCTGTTGAGCGTGGACGGAATGAGGGTTGTCTCTAATGTCCCATGAGCGAACAGTACAGGGGTTTCCCGTCCGCTCCACGAACGATCTTGCGTAATCGGCCCATCGAAAGCCAACGTTGTCATCATGTTCCGAATGATGCAGAAAAAAGTGGGTGAGCGTGTGGGATGGCTTCATGTCGGGAGTAAGAGCGAGATACGCGGCAATTGTGCAAACACTCCCAAGTTTCGCTGGGTATGTCAGTCCCGCCGCAATAGCGATCGCACCACCTTGGCTGTGTCCAAGCAGATGAATCGTCAGTGGATCCGCACCATCGTCAACCAGATGATCGATGGCCTCATGCACCGTTGCGAGCGAACGGTTTATACCGTTCAATCCCGGCGGCCGCGGACCATCCAATGCTCTGTTATTGTCATTGGGCGGCTCGAACCACCCAAGACATGGCCGATGGTGGTCACCGAGATTGATTGGCCCCTCGATCGGCAAAAACCGCGTGTTGGGTAAGTGGCATGCACAGTACTCGCCAATCGGCAACATCGAATGCCGGTCACCGCCAAGACCGTGAAACATGAGTACTGTTCGTTCTGCCATATCCATCAATGAGACGCATTACGACCGCGTCACCGGGGCCCGTGAGTTGACATTCCATTTCTGAAACCACACCAACGGGCCTCTGCGTGCACGCGATGGTTATGCAGTTTTGCGCATTGGCGGTCGTCAGTCACCAGAGACGATCAATTTCAGTTTATTGTTTCGCGCAAAGTCGATAACAACAAGAAGCTTGTTTATTGTCTCCAGCAATTCGTTGCGTAGAACGGTGCGCCAAAGTTCGTTCTCTCGCGACGGAGTATCATTCCAGCCGGTCAGTATTGTCCACTGCTCGGGCCGGGTGGTTGCGTCATCACGAGCGGCGCATAGCTCGTCTTCGAGACGATCCAATTGGTAGCCATCGATTTCGGCACCGCCGTAGAGGTCAACTAGTTCGTGTCGTCGATCGAGGTTGGCGGCCTCGAAGTAGCGGTACAAGTGCCAGTAGATAGCAGTGTCGTCGAGCCACACGGTCTGTTCTTCGCGATTCGCGGGCGATGTTGTGCGCCAGCTATCAGCCACGTAGATGCTTGCTGCCATGTTTTCGTGAAGTGGCTAATTCATACTGCATAACGTTTGACATCAGCGAGTCCCGGCGGTTGACGTTGTGGTGGCAAATCCACCCTGCTTGCCGACTTGGTTGCAACCGTTGGTTCGTCGGGATTATGGGGTACGGGTGCCAGGAGTATACCGTATAAAGTTCGCGATCAATTGAAATAGGAGGATGTCGAATGTCAGTCGCAGAAGCCGCATTCCATATCGGGGCCAGCACGAAGTGAACGCAGAGGTTGATGAACGGAATCGTGCCCTCATCTCCGTCGCGGTCAGCAACAAGATCGATGGTCACTGCGAAGAAGTTGTGGCATGGATCGATACCGCGTTCGACGGTCACCTCGTATTCTCGCAAGGTTTAATCGATCAGTTTGGTCTTGAATCGTTGGTGGAAACGGAAGCCATACTCGCGGACAGATCAAAGATAGTTCTGGAAATGTTCGCTTGCTTGATGGAGTGGTTTGGCGAACGCATCCCAGTACAGGTAATCGCGAGTGAAGGACGGTTTCCATTGCTGGGAACCGAGCTATTGGCTGGCCGCGAATTGGCGATTAGCTACGTCACCAAAGAGCAGCGCCTTAATTGATTCGATGAACGTTGGGCGTAACCGAGTCGCGGTGGTAGACGATCCACTTTAATAAACTCTAGGCCGCGACTTCGGTTCACGCCATGGTTATGCGAGGAGCCGGCCCAATTCGTGACCGAGTCCCCAGTTCAATGGAAGTTAGTTTAACACACGTTTCGTTCTCCACGGCGATCAACCCATCCACTCAACGGATCACATGAAGCGCAATCAGAACGGCCATTGTTCCGATTGCAAACCGAATTGAGTATCGACGACGATAACCCGGAATCGCGATCAAAAGGACGATCCCGATCGGGACAAGAAGCGTCATCAGTCCGAGCATTGGGATCGCGACGTCCCAGTAGATCATCATGTAGTCAGTTCGCCGAGGCGTAAGCCAAGGATCGTGAGATTTTGCATACGACAGTGCGATTAGATAGATCCCAGTAGAACCGGTCGCGAACGCAACGTACGAGACGTACAGCATCCGCAAACCGAACGCAGCAAAGTTGCCTATAGGTTTGGTATCAACTGAGTGGACGTCTACCAACGGAATCACTCTCCGTATCGGAAATCGCTGTTACAGATTGATCGCATAACTTGTTTCTTACCGGTGGGTGAGGGATAGAATAGCTGGTTTTGACTTGTTCTTGTCCGTTGAGCTGACTTATTCTTACTGTTTGGTCCTTCGGTGCGGTGGGTGACAAGACTTGTTCTCACCGCTAAGCCCGCCTTATTCTCACCCTCAAATTCGCGCTAGTCAAATTTTTCGTGTTCGCGATTCCAGACGCTTCGGCTTGTCAATTCGGTGGCTCGCCAACCGAAGTCGTGCTTCGGTCAGACTACCCGCTTGCGAGTGATATCGCTGCTGGGTGCTAGGGCGTCATCGCGGTATTCCCGGTTCGGCGGGAGCCTCTCCCTCCCGAAACACAGATTGATAAACGCTAGCTAGCCCGATTCCGGGCGAGGGACCCTCGCATCACTTCCATCGTGGGTGACCCGTTGCCCGCGATTGCCCTGACTTTGGGCAACTCACCCACGGAATCTGTCTATTTGCAGTATTCTGGCCTCCAGCATCACGATCGAAGGCCGTTCTCCGGTTTGCAAACTTTTGGCTTGACATGAGGTGTGCATTTATAGACTCATGCCGATTGGAGCAACGTTTTTTCAAGTTGCCGATTTGTGTGGCGGGATCCAGGACGGCCCATGCGGTTCACAACCAGGGAGTGCGTGGTGGCATCGTCATTGTTCATCAAGCCGGAACAGCCGATCGACGATTTTCTGCCGATCAAGCACAAGATGGAAGAGATCATCAAGATCGAACGGGCTCGTGACGACGGTTACGTTTCGATTGACGAATCGGTCGGCAAGATCAACCCCCAGGAGCCGGACGCGATCCAGGAGTTTCGCCGTGCGCTGCGCCGCGATGGGAAAGCATTGCGAACCGAGCGATCTTATGTTGGCAAGCTGAAAGCGTTCATGGCGGAGTGCGCGTTGACCTGTCTTGACGATTTTCGCTCCATCACCGGGGCGGACGTGGAAGCTCATTTGACCGATTTGGCGGTCGACGGAAACGTGGCGGCCTCGACTCAGAACGCCGCGTTTCATGGACTGTTGTCCTTTTTCAAGCTCGTCTTGAAGCGTGACATGGGGCGTATCGAGGCGATCCGCGCGAACAAAGGCAAGCAAATTCCGACGGTGCTGAGCACCGCTGAGGTTGCCAAAGTTTTCGATTCTTTGCACGGTGCGCACGCGGTGATTGCGAAGTTGCTGTATGGTTGCGGGTTGCGAATCAGTGAGGCGATTCGGCTGCGGGTCAAGGACATTGATTTTGACAATAAGCTGATTGAGATTCATCAGTCCAAAGGCGGCAAAAGCCGTTTCGTGCCACTGCCGGATCAATTGGTCGAGCCGCTTCGTCGGTATGTGAATTCACGCCAGACATTACACTCGCACGATCTGGCCGAGGGGACGGCGTCGGTCTGGTTGCCGCATGCGTTGTCCCGAAAGTATCCGTCGGCTGACAAGCCGTCTGCTGCTCGGTAGCACGCTATTGAAGCTCCGCCGTCGCCGCCGCCAAGGAGCTCGCGGTTGGTCAAGTTCGAATTAAGAGCACTTTTAGATTTGATGTGGGAGTTAGGGCCGGTTCCCACCGGCATCATGGGCTGCCAGGCCGGTGGGAACCGGCCCGACATCCTTATTGAAAACGCTCTAAGAGCCGGCCTGGATGAATCAGCTGAGATGTAGGCCGGCACGAGCAAACCCTCGAGGTGTCCGCCGCGGCGGATCGCAAGTATGTTGACATCAAGCTGCTCACGCGCCGCCAATGATTAGCAGCGGTTTGCGCTGTTCCGGCTTTGATTGCGAACTCTGGTAGGATAAAGTTCTGCCTTGAAGCAAAGTACTTGGACCGAACCGGGAATAATACGATGAGCGAAGTTCTGCCGCGTACGATCAGCCGTCCGATGCAATTCGAAAATGGCTGCGCAAGTGGGATGAGCCATCTGTGGCAGAACGGTCAATATTGCTCGATCATGACCAAGGTCGGAATCGTTGGCTGTGGCATCTACGACGTCAACACGGCGTCGGAGTTCGGACAAGCAATCGCGATCGCCAAAGGGACTCCCTCGCATCCGCTGGTTGACCCCAGTGATCTGCTGGACGCCAAGATTGTCGATGTCACGACGCGAGCGAAGGAATTGGGAATCACGCCCGGCATGACCGGACGCGAGGCTGTGGAGTTGATGTTGGCAGCCGGTAAGTGAAGCATTTGGGATGCGTGAACTTCGGCCGGTTCATTCCTGCTCGCCGGGACGATTAAAAACCTCGACACAGTGCCCGTCTGGGTCATAGAACCAGAGTTGAATGCAGCCGTCGGGCCGCACGGCCGGCCCACCTTGGATGCGAATGCCAGCCGCTTGCAAGACCTCCCAGGCAGCCCGCGCGTCATCAACTTCGAAAGCGAAATGATGCGTCAGCCCGGCACCGACTAGCTCTGGATCAATTCCGCAGCCCGGCACCGAACAGCCTTGCTGATTGAGGATCAGATGAACTTGTGTGTCGCCGGCTTGAAACCAGTGACCGGGAAATCCGAAATCAGGTCGCTCAACTTCTGTCATCCCCAGCAGGTCGCGGTAGAACTCCCGGCTGCGTTGCAGGTCGCTGACCACGATGGTTACGTGGTCGATTCCTTTGAGACGAATTTTCGCGGGCTGTTGTCGTTCAGAGGTCGTTTGGACGTTCATCAAGTCCCAATCGAATATGAAAAGTGAAATATCTCCGGCAGCGGTCATCAAACCACGTTAGCCCAATCAATTGCGGACAACAACAAGCGCACATGGCACTCGCTCTGCGGCAACACGACAAGATCACCCCCAACAGCGTGCTGTGAGCGCCGGAATCGACTACGATACGACGATAGGTTGATCGAATCTCGCTCACTGGAAAGACCTCGATGAGTGGCCCATTTGCCGGATTGCTGGTTCCCGTGTTGACACCTTTCGATGCCAAGCTGGCGCCGGACGCCAACCGATTTGTGCGGTTTTGCGACCAGTTGCTTGGGCTTGGAGTCGACGGCTTGGCAGTCTTCGGCACCACCAGCGAGGCCAATTCCATGAGCGCCGGGGAGCGTCGGGAGTTGCTTCGTGCCTTGCGAGAGGGTGGGATTCCTGGCGGCAAGTTGATGCCGGGTATCGGCAGTTGTTCGATCAGCGAAACCGCGGACCTGTTAATCGACGCTGCGGAAGCCGGCGCTGCGGGCGCGTTGTTGTTGCCCCCTTTTTTTTACAAAGGTGCAGCCGCCAGCGATGACGGATTATTCGATTTTTTCGAAGCGGTGATGCGTCGCACCGAAGGTGTGGCGACTCAGATCTATCTTTATCACATTCCGCCGGTGGCTCAGGTCGGCTGGTCAATCGAACTGGTGGGTCGTCTGATCGATGCTTTTCCAACTCGGATCGCCGGATTGAAGGATTCCTCGGGCGATTGGCAGCACACGAAAGAGCTGATCGCAGCCTATCCCGACTTGGATGTTTTCCCCGGCTCGGAAGTCTTTTTGCTCGATGGCTTGCGGGCCGGCGGAGTCGGCTGCATCACCGCTACCGGCAACATCAATCCGGCCGGCATCCGGGCCGTCTACACAGCTCGGGACACAGAACAGGCTGACGCCTTGCAGCACCAGGCAACCAGGATCCGGATGGCAGTCCAGGACGCTGGTGATCCAATCGCGGTGATGAAGGCTTATTTGGCGCTGAAGACCGGTGACGAAGCTTGGGCTCACGTGCGTCCTCCGCTACGCGCCGCGAGTCGCGAAACCGCAGAATTACTCGATTCCGCGCTGACCGAGCTAGGTTTCGAATTCAGCCAGTTCTGAAGTCGCACACAGTTACCGGGGCAGTAAATGCTGAGCCGAGCGTCTTGGAGCGACAACGTGGCTTGCCGAGCCCGAATGTCAGCACGGATTTCAGCGGGCGACGAATTGTTGACATTGGTAGACGTGCGGCCGATAATCACGCATGTGAGGAGCAGGCCAACTCGGTCAACTTGATTCTATGACCAGTCGGTTCGAAAAACGTTTAGCCAACTTACCGACGAGCCGTTCGGCTCGGGCGGTCGTCGTTACGTTGCTCGCCTGCTTGATTGTGTGCATCGTCGGACTACCCGTTCCTCCCTCGGTTCGCAAAAACGCCTCACAGGAGGCATTGTTTCCCTGCATCGACAGCCCTTGTGGCTGCAGTACTGCCGAGCAATGTTGGGATCATTGTTGCTGCTATAGCGATGCCCAGAAGATTGCCTGGGCAAAGAAGCATCACGTGACTCCTCCGGCATTCGTTCTCGCCCGACACGCAGCGGCGTCAATTGCGGCAGCCAGATCAAGTGCCGGTTCGGCGTCAGATAGCTGCTGCAGTGTGAAAAAGGCTAAATCTTCACCGTCTTGTCGGCAGGCCGAGGGCCAAGCGTGTGAGAAAATTGTGATTTCTGATCTAGGCCAACGTGGCTGCTGCGGCAAGAACACAGAGAAATCGCCCAAGACCGAAGAACCGACGGCAGAACGTACCGCAGGTTCCCGCGTCGTCTTTTGGACTGCCTTGCAGCGTTGTCGCGGCATCGACCTGGCTTGGACGTTGCTGCACACCGGCTGGATACCTCTGCAACAAGACCAGATTCTGATTCCCGAGCCACTGCTGATTGGGTTCTTACTGCTCGAAGATTCGGATTCCGAATCAATCTTCTATTCGCCGGACCCGCCGGTGCCCTGGCTTCTGCGCTCGAGGGCGTGATTTCTGACTCAATTTGAGTATGTGAACAGCGGCGTCAGCAAGGCTGCGCGCTGGTCACATAGAATTTCATTACTGATATCACGTGCTCCGGCTGACTGGCATTGCGCGGGCTGTTGCCGCTGTGCTGACAGCCTTAGATCGGGCCGAGCAGTATCGATCGCTCTCACGCGAGTGTCGTTTGCCTGCTCCTCACAAAAGTTGGTGATACCGCATCTTGCGTGAGCGCGGTTCATGCTGCTCGACCCATTGCTGGACATCATGCCAGTCGCTGCGCCGCCGCGACGAGCTGAACCTTTATCCGCATCTAAATTCAAAACATCGGACTGAAGAACGTGAATCAAAATCATCATCATGGCCCTCGTGGCCGCCGCTTTCGAATTGGCTTTACGCTGATCGAGTTGCTGGTCGTTATCGCGATCATCGGTATTCTGGTAAGCCTGCTGCTGCCGGCTGTTCAAGCTGCCCGCGAGGCAGCGAGGCGAATGAGTTGCAGCAACAACTTTCGTCAAATTGGCTTGGCCATTCACAACTACGAATCGGCATACAGGACACTTCCCCCTAGCGGACGCCTCGATGCGGACTTTGCAGTCCAAGCTCGCATCTTGCCGTTTATAGAGCAGTCGGGTCTGGATCAGCAGTTGAAATTCGATGTGCCCGCTTTTTCTGGGGGTTGGTCCGGCAAGGTTCCTCATCCGGACAACGCGGCTGCCTTCGCAACGGCGATTGCAGCCTATTTGTGTCCGAGTGATCCGGCTCAGGCGAAAACAACGGTCTCCGTCAGTGGCGAAAACTACACCTATGGGGGCATCAACTACATGGTCAGCTTCGGCAGCAATCGCGACCAGAACTACGACTTTCGGTGGAAGACTGACGGATTGTTTTTTGAGCCATCCAGCGTGAAGTTCAATTACGTTTTAGACGGTCTTTCGAACACAGTAATGATGAGCGAAACCGTGCGAAGCGAAGGTCCAGATCAGACCTTGCCCGCAGGCCAATTGCCATCCAAGCCCTACGCGTACACTTTGAATGGGTCTTCGGGAGTTAGTCCGTCAAAGGAAACGGTCCCGGGAATGTTGGCTACCGGTGGCGCGTGGACGTCCTACGTCAACTCTGCCGGCATCATTGCCAATCCAAAAGTGTCTGATTTTTGGAACACGTTTACGAACTGGCGTGGTGGATCGAGCCCAGCCATTCGCGGTCGTGGAATGAGCTGGGCTTTTACCGGCGCGATCAACTCGATGACCAACGGCTATCTATCTCCGAATAGCCCGACGCCTGACATTGTCACTCACTGGACAGGCTATTTTGCGCCAAGAAGTTATCACACCGGAGGTGCTCATCTGCTTTTTGCGGACGGTTCGGTTCACTTTCTCAGCGATAGCACGGACACGGAGCTGCATCGTGACCTGCATAGTGCCAACGGTCGTGAAGTGATCGAAGGATTCGATCGATGAGCAAAGATGATCCTTTTGATTTAAAACCAAGACGCGAATGGCCCGACTACGGTAGTGTATGGCGATGGCATTTTTACGCGGGACTGTTCTGCATTCCGTTTGTGATTGTGCTTTCGGTCACTGGAACGATCTATCTGTTTCGGCCGCAGATCGAAGCCTGGCAGGAACGTGAATTTGATCAACTACCCACGGTCGGAGCAGCGGCTTCATTGCCGCAGCAGATTCGGGTTGCGGTCAACTCCGTCGAGAACGGTGTTTTCGCAAATTGCGAACTTCCCACTCCAGTCCCGCCGAACAGCATGACCAGGTCGGCAACGCGGGTGATCGTCCAGCGCGACGGAGAGCCGATCCGAGTGTATGTCGACCCGATTGGCCCGAAAGTGCTCGATTCAGTCGTTGATAATGATCGATTCATTCGCGTCGTACGGCGAATACATGGCGAATTGTTGCTAGGAAAACGAGGTTCCTATCTGGTTGAATTGGCGGCCAGCTGGACGATCTTTATGGTGGTCACGGGGATGGTCCTTTGGTGGCCGCGCGACCAGAGATTTGCCGGCGTGGTTTACCCCCGCTTGAACAAGCCCGGCAAGACTTTTTGGAAAGACCTTCATAGTGTCGGTGGTTTTTGGGGATCGGGCTTGATTGTGTTTCTGATCGCGACGGGATTGCCGTGGTCGACCTTTTGGGGTGATTACTTTAAATGGGCGCGAAATGTGACGGGAACCGCAGTCACCGTTCAACACTGGGACGGTGGTCACGCAAATCATGTAACTGAGCGAGCAGCGCCTCAACTACAAGGCTCGACGGAGTCTTTGGCGAGGGGATCAGTTGCCAAGCCCGGGCCATCTTGGAAATCTGCCGCGCCTGATCCGAACGGTTACGATTTGACGCAAATCAGCAAGGTGGCCGAATTTGCAGGTTCCGCCGCAATGCAACCACCGGTACTGTTGTTGCCGCCACAGACAGCGGGATCGGTTTGGACCGTCAAGTCGGAAACGGCGAATCGGCCTTATCGACAGACGATCCGGTATGACGCGTCGGCTTCCCGCGTCATCGATCGCGAATCGTTCTCGGACCGGCATTGGCTCGATCAAATGGTTGGTCAAGGCATTGCACTTCATGAAGGTCAGCGATTTGGCTTGCTCAATCAACTGATTGCGCTGCTGGCGACCACAGCACTGGTGATGCTTAGCTTGACGGGCATGATTTTGTGGTGGCGTCGGCGTAACGGACCCGGATTGTCTCCTCCGGTAGCGAATCGTTCGCAGTCAACGGCTCGCAGAATCAGCTGGTTTCGCGGAGCTGTACTTGCGACAGTCGGCGTCGCCTTGGCGATCTACCTGCCGTTATTCGGGGCAACGCTATTTAGTGTTTTGCTCCTTGAGCGAAGCTTGTTGATCCGCATCAAGCCAGTTGCGAGCTGGCTCGGCCTTCATACGCGAGTTAGCGAAAATTCATTCCCAACCCAATGAGCCATTTGTGGACCAGAAAACCAAAAATGTCAGCCGCGTGATCTTGTTGATAGTCGTAGACCTTTGCTGTGGCGGATGCGATAGCGCCGTTGAACCTGTTGTCGGTGGGACATCAGGTTCCCTGCTTAGCGGCGGACGACCAATGAGTCAGATGCAAGTCAATGTTTACCAGCAAGATGCTGATAGACTCTCGCAAATTGGAATTGGCTACGTCGCCGATGATGGCTCGTTCGCTTTGGTCACGTCCGATTCGAGCAAGCCACTAATTCTGGATGATGGCACTTACCACATTGCCATCGAGTCGATCGGAGCGGAGGTCGCGATTCCGCCAGCGTACAGAGACAAAGCAACCACTCCGCTAGTAGTTCAGCATTCACGCGGAGCATCCATGGAGCTTCGATTGCCGCGGCTCAAAGGGATGAATTAGCATCGATGGCCTGAATCGGTAGTTCGGCAACCAGCCGAATATCGAGGCGTGACTGGTGCGGCGCTGCCGCCAATGCGCTATGATGACGCTGGCGTTCCAAATTTGTGCGGCTAGCAAGATGACGGATAATCAATCGACGGAATCGATCATTGATCTCGATGTGGCGCTCACCTACACCGGGGGGGATCGCGGAATGTTGGTTTCGATTGCCCAGCTGTTCCTAGAGGAAGGGCCCCGGCAATTATGCGCCGTCCAGGAATGCAGCGAAGCGGGAAACCGAACAGGAACGAGCGACGCGGCTCACAAGCTGAAGGGCTCGATCGTGATTTTTGGCGCCAGCGCCGCTGCCGACGCGGCGGTCGAGGTTGAACTTGCGGCCAAGACGAATGATCAGTTCCGCATCGACTGTGCCTGCGACGCTTTGAATCGAGAGATGCAACGTCTGTTGAAAGCGATTGAGAAACTGTGTGGCGACTAGCGGTCGATCCGGTAACGCAATATGCGGCGCGGCAAAATTGATTAAGAGACTGAAGTGAAAGTATTGATCGCTGACGATAACCCAATGTGGACCAAGTTGTTGGCCCAAACCGTCCAGCGCTATGATTTCGATGCGATCGTTGTCGACAACGGCCGCGATGCGATGCGAGAGCTGGAAGGCAATGACCCGCCGCGAATCGTATTCTTGGATTGGCAAATGCCGATCATTGACGGAATAGAGGCCTGTCGTCGAATCAAGGATTGCGAGCAACGACCGTTTACCTACGTTGTGATTCTTACCAGCCGCGACGCTGAACAAGACATGATTACAGGCTTAGAAGCGGGAGCCGACGACTATCTAACCAAACCCGTTGAAGCCGTCGTCGTACGCAGTCGACTGATGGCAGCCAAACGGATCATCGAGGCGATTCCGCCAGCCGAATGGTCGAAGCCGAAAGTCGCTGGTTACGAAGTCAAAAAAGTGATCGGCAAAGGAGCGTTTGCTACCGTCTGGGAGGCGGTGCATTTGGCCTCGGGTCGATCGGTCGCCTTGAAGTTGATTCGCATCGACTTGGCGACCGAACAAGTATTCAGCCGGTTCGCCCGTGAGATCCATGTGATGGAGCGAATGGATCACCCGAATGTGGCTCGAGTGTACGATTCCGAGATCAACGATACGCTCGGTTTCATTGCCATGGAATTGGTCCAAGGCGAAACGTTTGACAGCTACATTCGCACAAAAAAGCCGCCGCCGATCGAAGCGATCAGGATTGCGGCGAGCGTCTGTGATGGGCTGCACCACGCGCACACGCTTGGCATTGTCCATCGCGATTTAAAGCCTTCGAACATCATGATCAATGCCGAGCAACAGCCGAAGATCTTGGACTTTGGACTCTGCAAATCGATGTTCGGTCCGACAAGTCCCGAGGATTCAGCGGAATCGATCGACGGTCTGTTGATCGGCTCACCGCTGTTCATGGCGCCGGAGCAGGCCAGCGCGAAGAATTCGGAGGTCGACGGGCGAAGTGACATCTATTCGGTCGGCGTCATTCTTTACATGACTCTGTTGCGGCGTCATCCCGTTGTCGTATCGACCGACGATCGGTCATCAACGATCGCAGAGGCGGCATCCGGAACGGTCCGACCGCCCACGGAGCTGCATCCCAAGTTCAGCAAGACGCTGGAGAAGATCTTAATGAAATCGCTGGCCAAGAATCCGGACGACCGATATGCCACTGCCAAGGCATTCGCTGACGACCTGCGAGCATTCATCGCACAACGAAAAAAGTCGCAGCCAGCCTAGAACTCGCCGCACCACTATGAACCAGCCAGTTAGCCACCTCGGATTTCTGAAAACGACAGCGATCGGCGGACTGTTATTCCTATTGCCGTTGATCGTCGTCGGCGCATTGATCGGCCAGGTGGTGCCAATCGTATTGACCATCGCCGGGTTGCTTGGCGAAATCTTGCCGGGCTTCGTCAAGACAGCCAGTGGTATCGCCCTGCTGATCGTGTTGGCGATCGCAATCCTGCTGCTGCTATGTTTCGCTGCGGGAATCTTCGCGCACCGATCCTTTGGTCGCAATCTGTCGGCAGCTTTCGAGAAGAAACTCTTGCTGCTGTTTCCCCGCTACGCGATTTTGAAAGATCAGATGGCTGACAGCATCGGTGGCGATCAGGCCAGGCCGCAGATGAAACCAGTGCTGGTCAGGTTTGACGATTCGACGCGAATCGGATTCGAGACCGAGCGGGATGAAGCCGCACAGCTTGTCGCTGTCTACCTGCCGGGATCGCCCGATCCCTGGGCGGGCAAGGTCGCCCTGGTCCGTGCCGATCGCGTCGAACCGTTGAAGTCCAATTTCGGAGACGCGGTGACCACCTGCGAGCAACTAGGGCGCGGCTGGACCGCCTTGCTGGCGAAATCGTCCGGTGGCAACTCGTCAGCGACAATGCCGTAAAGCAATCTGGCAATCGTTCATCATGGCCAATCTTGTTGTCAGACTCCGCCCGGGCATAAACTGTCCGCGAGGCTACGCCTTGAGTCGAGCAGGCGGAGCCTGCGATTGGTGGCATTTCCAGGCGGAGCCCAAAAACGTGACATGCTTCAAGGGTTTGGCGATTGAGGGGGCAAACAGCGGCGGTGTCCAGCGATTGTTAATTTCTGAAAACGCTCTGAGATCGGACCCATGATTACGGACTCCCGCAAGCCCTTTTTGCGTGTCATGGGTGAACTATGGGTTCCCATGCTTTCCATCCTGGCATCTGTGCTGGCGGTTTCATGGATCGACCTGCAGTACCATCTCGAGGACTTTGAATTCCCAATTGCGATCGTGACCGTGCTGGCACGGTGATCGGCTTGTTGTTGGCCTTTCGCACCAACTCCAGTTACGACCGCTGGTGGGAAGCGAGAACCTTGTGGGGCGCGATCGTTAACGATTCCCGGTCATGGGTTCGACAACTTCTAGCCTTTTCCAAGCCAGCCGATGATCGAAACGCTACCGGTCAGTCGCTGCGGCGGATGGCACTGCGCCAGGCTGCCTGGTGTTACGCATTGAGTAGCGACATGCGCGGACAAGATCCGCTAGCCGGCCTGGAAGGTCTGATCGATCCTACCGAGATCGACGGCTTTTACGGCAGCCACAACGTCCCCAATGACATCTTACAGCGACAGGCGATGGAGTTGCGCAAGCCTCACCGACGGTCATCAACCGGAGCTCTATCAATTCGTCGAACTCGAGAGAACGCTAACTCGTCTGACGGATGCAATGGGCGGCTGCGAGAGGCTCAAGAACACTCCTTTCCCGGCGTCGTATGGCCGACTGGTTCACGGGATCATCTATGGCTTTGTGATGTTTTTGCCGTTCGGACTTGTGGGCATACCCGCGCCGGGACTCGTGTTTATATCTGTATCGCTGAGCTTCGTGTATCGTGGTTCGCCGAGTCATTCCCTTAGTGTCGCACGGTCTTTTCTAATCCGCCAATCCAAACGCGGGTCGCGCGGGCTTTAAGAAGTGCTTCCGGCGGGCAAGTCAACAAGTCGGTATCCCACATCACTATGTCCGCCCGTTTGCCAACCTCAATCGAGCCCAGTTCATGTTCGTCAAACGCTGCTCGGGCTGCCCACAGCGTGTAGCTCAGCAGAGCCTCCCGACGAGTCATGCACTGCTCGGAATAAAACGTTTCTCCGTTTTCCAGTCTGCGAGTCACCGCCGCGTACAGGCTGACGCGCGGATCAATGCGTTCGACCGGAGCGTCGGTGCCGTTGGCAATGATCGCACCCGAGTCAATCAGTGAGCGCCAGACGTAAGCCCCCTCAGCACTGCGTCGCTCACCAAGCCGCGCTGGCACAAAGATCGCATCACTGGTGCAATGATTGGCCTGCATGGCCGCAATCACCCCGAGGGATCCGAAGCGTGGAATATCGGTCGGCGCCAAGTGCTGTGCATGTTCAATTCGCCAACGGTGATCCGAAGCGATGCTGTCGCCAAGCACCGTTTCGTACACGTCCAGCACTTCTCGGTTGGCGCGGTCGCCGATCGCATGCACACAGAGTTGCCAGTTGTGTTGCTTACACAAACGGGCAATCTTTTCCAATTCGCCGATTTCAAACGTGTTGAAGCCGCGCAACGTGGGTAGATCAGAGTAGGGCTGCAGCAGCCATGCGCCGTGAGGGCCCAGGGCACCGTCAATCGACACCTTAACACTTCTTACGGTCAGAAATCCGTCGCCCGCTGCAATCCAGCGGCTGACAGGCATCCGAATCGATAATGCCTGGCTGCCGGCGCGAATCATCACATTCATACGCACGGGCAATTCGTTGGTTTCGGCAAGTTGTCGAAACAGTTGCGCGGTTTCGAAACTAGATCCCGCGTCATGCACGCTCGTAATCCCGTGTCGTATGCAAGCTTCGCCGGCGAGTGAAATTCGATCACGCGTTTGTGCGCACCGCTGGTCGTCTTTCAGGTGTGCCGTTGCCCTCCCTTGCGCTCGTCGGATCAATCGACCGGCTTGTTCACGAAACACGCCGATCGGTTGCCCAGAATCATCCTTTAGGATCTCACCGCCAGGCGGGGAAACGGTTTCCGGTCCAACTTCGGCAAGTTGCATTGCCGCTTGATTTGCAAACAGGGCGTGCCCACTGGCATGCGTCAAGACAACGGGGTTGTCCGGAACTGCCTCGCTGATCGTGGCATGATGGGGATAGCCATCTACATGTCGCGGTGGTGGGCTGGTCCACTTCGATTGATGCCAACCCCGCCCTTCGATCCACGTTCCCTTGGGCAGCGATTGGGAGGCCCGCTGAACCTGGCGAACAATCTCGCTCCATGAATCGGCATCACTCAAGTCCAGCATTTGTAACGATTGACCGAGTCCCAAGAAATGGACGTGGCTGTCAATCAGACCCGGCGTAATTGTTTGTCCGCCCGCATCAATCACGATCGTGTGATCAGCATCGATCCAAGCTTCAATTTCGTCGTTGGTTCCCAGCGCGACGACGCGTCCATCAGCAACGGCAAGGGCTTCCGCCCGATCCATTTCCGAATTGCACTGCAGGACCTCAGCATGATGGATCACCAGATCAGCGACTTGCGCGGCGATCGTCTTTGGCCACAGCGCGGACCGCAAACCAACCAGGCATAGCAGGGCCAGCATTAGTCTGTAACGGACCATATTGAGCGACTCCAAATTCGTAAGTACGGCTAGGATGCCGCCGATCGGAAAGGTAGCAGTATAAAGGCTCCAGTATTCATCGGACCCCAACAAGCGCGGGAACGTGGGCAGCACGGTCGTGCCTAGGCACATTTATCACCGGACCTTGCCGTGGATTCTTCCCGTTCCATCGAGGCAAAGCTTCGTCATGCGCGTCACGGATGTCCGGCCCGAATGCGATGACCTGCCGTTACACTCTCGGCAACCCATGCTCTTGAACCCCGTTGCTGAAGCAACGCAGATTTTAAAAATGCCTTAAAGATCGAATACGGATTCATGCAGTCGATCTAAGTCACACAGCGGCCGCTCGCTGAGATCGGAGGACTCACGGGATGGACTGCTGCTTCGGGATTAGATGGTCGTTGACTCTCGTGCACTGGTTGCCACTTAAGCCGACTTGCGGCCTCGCCTGTGGCTTAGAATCATCCCCACCATCGCGGCCGCAAAAAGTACCAGCGTGTCAGGCTCTGGGATCGTGGCGAACTCAGCTCCCGTCAGTGCAATGGTGTAGGTGCCCCCAAATGTCGAGACTCCAGGTGACCAACCGTTGACAACGACCGCCGTCGTGGGTGTCTGTACTCCCAGCAGGTTGTCGGTAAAAGTTTCCACAGCTCCCGACAGTGGATCGTTGTCATAACCGGAGATCGCAAGGAGATAGTCCCCGGCTGCTAGCGGTCCATTGGGGTCACCGGCTGGGAGCGTCGAGAGCTGATTGACCGCGGTGATGTCGTCGTTTCCGTAAACGCCACTACCGAGCGGATCGAGTAAATAAAGCTGGCTATTCAGCAGCGAACCACCCCCAATGACGATCGCTGAAAAAGTCGCGGGATCGCTGATCGATATTTTGTACATGTCCTTGTCGTTTGAAGTAAAAATTTCCCCTGTGATGAAATCCAGGGAGCCAACACCCAAGGTGATCTGCGCGGTTCCAGGCAGGTCTCCAGCGTCGTTGATCTCCGCCCAAGCTCCAGCACGAAGCGGATTCGACGATAATGACAGGTTGATGACTAGCAAGAGACCTAAACAGCAGGTGAAGCTTATGCGGTACATGATCTACCTCTCCGTCAGAGAAAAAGCGGGCATGGAGTGCTACCGAAACCGCACACAAAAGCATGCGGCAGTTGTGAACAAGTCAACAGTTAACAGCTCCAGCCTCTGCTGGCGCTCTGGATCGACAATCCCTGTAATAGGCCGGTACCAATCCTGGGATGACCGCAAGCGAGACAAGATGCCGGCGATTTCGAATCCGCGTTTATGAAGTGCGCGATTGATCGAAAATCGCCCCACCATGCTCTTTATCGACTGGTTTTGAAACGCAACATGAAACCGCGATTCAACCTACGCTTGACAATGGAATTGTCAACTTAATTCCAGAGATAATTCGGTAATCTGCATGTTTGCAAGAATTGCTAGGTGGGATACCAAAGTCTGATCCCACTGAGCTGCTAAAACATCATGCCGCGTACTTGATTCGCTCTGGTCGCGCTGCGACGTCGCGATAGATCTTGATGCGGCGATTTTCTGCGGAGATCAGAATCAAATCCGATAAAACTTGATCGCATTATCGGCGAACATGGTTTGCTGGGCCTCGGCGCCATGCGACGCGGTGATCTGCAACAGCGCTTGTACGATGGTTGAGTAGTCTGCCGAGACGCGATCGACCGGAAAGTTTGAGGCAAACATGCAGCGCTGCGGTGTGAAGACTTCGATGCAATGACTGATCAGCGGACCGAGGCGATCGACGAGCTCTGAAACCGTCGGACTGCTCGCACTGTGCTCGTAGCCAAAACCGAGTGCCGGCATCAGTAATCCACTGAGCTTGCAAAACACATGTTGATGTTCGCCTAGCTTAGCGATGGATGCGCGCCACTGCTTGGTAATCCGGTCACGTTCTTGCGAGGTTGCTCCCACGCCCATGAATGGGCCGCCGATGCCGATCGGTGTACCGGCATGGCACAGTACTACCGGCACGTCGGGGCAGGAAGCGGCGAGTTCACCCACTTCATCAAGTTGGTTACTGAAGCACCAGGCGTCAAATGAAAGTTTGTGCGCTGCGAGTTGCTGGTAGCCCTCTCGAAAGGCAGCGGTTCGACTGATTTCCGCCTGGTCCGCGAAGTTCATAACGCCCGGGTTCGGATGCCAGGCCAACATTTGCCGAATGCCGCGGAGCCGGCCGCTGGCTGCAGCGTGCGCCGCCAGCACAGGTGCGACTGACGCGCCCAGACGCAGGTCGGCAAAGGCGACGATCGCGGCCGGGCCGTCATCCAACTGCTCCAGCCAGCGCGTTTCTCCCACGGGATCCATTGGATTCTTGTCTTCCCAACCGACCTGGACATGGACATAGCGGCCGACGTGGGACGAGGCCGAGTCGCGACGAAAATTATCGGGCAGGTAGTTGCGGACCATGTCGGTGCGATGACCAAAGTACGCCAGGCTGGATTTTGGGCCCAGGTATTTCATCGCCAATCGCAGCGCCGATTCATTCCAGCCGAACAACTTGACCGGCAAATAGGTGGCCGGCCGATGCCTGCTGGAGACATCAAACAGATGCATATGAGCATCCACGATCTCATTCATTGGTCGGTTCATTGATGTTAACTGCAAATTACAAGTTGGTTGGGTTCAACTGTTTGGTTCGGTTGTCCAAGAACAGCGCGAACACGCTAAGTGCGATTGTGAATCCAAAGCCGGCAACACCCAAATTTACACCGCCGATTGCTTTCTCCGATCCGTCGGACAGGACCATCGAGCCTCCGTCCGTATCTCGGGTGAACTAAGCGAACAGAAAACCTCCGGAGACAAGGTACAGCAGCAGGCACGGCAAACGAACGTTGTCGCGAAACCACAACAACCACAAGCTGACCAGCCCCATCGAACTGTTGGTGGCAAGTTGCCAGACCTCGTGCAAGCGGGCAGGGGGACCCACATCCGATTGAACACATGAGTCTTGTTGATTTCCAGGATCGGTACCACCGGGGTGTAGAACGCAATCCCAATCGACAGCAGTGCCTTTGCCACGTTTGTCTCCAAGGCAAGAGTCAATAAAAGTGCAAACCAATCAACGATCAACAAGCTAAGCATAACCAGATGGGGACGCAGCGTGATGCCGCGAGCGGATCGCGAGTTGCTCTCAGCAGACTGCAGTTCGCTTTTCATTTGTGGGCGGCACGGCGCAGGCACCGATGTTGATTGCGAACCGAGAATCGCCAACAACCGGTGGCTAACGCAACTTGGCTCAGATCAGTTGGCACGCGACTTTGTCGCTTCATTTGCTGTTTGAAACAGCAGCCGGTTGACTTGTCGGCGGCATCGGCGAGGATTCAGCGGTCGGCAACTCCGAAACTCACCGAACGGGCAAGCAACCCAGGAAAACAGCGCCAATGTATCAACACGATTTATTCAAAGACAAGATCGCTCTGGTCACGGGAGGACGCAGTGGCATCGGCTATGGGATTGCCAAGATGTATTTACAGCTGGGTGCCGCGGTCGTGATCGCGTCGCGCAAAGAATCACAGTTGGAAGAAGCCGCGAAAGAACTTTCCGAGCTGGGCAGCTGCGATCACAAGGTCTGTGACATCCGTAACACAGATCAGGTTGCAGCACTGGCAGAGCACATTGCTCAGCAGCATGGTCGCCTGGACATTCTGGTCAACAACGCGGGGGGCCAATTCCCATTGCCAGCTGAGATGATTAGTGAGAACGGTTGGACGGCTGTGATCAACAATAATCTGAACGGCACATTTTTTGTTTCACAACAAATGGCCAAGACCTTTTTCATTTCTCAAAGACAAGGCGTGATTGTCAACATCATTGCGAATATCTTTCGCGGCTTTCCCGGCATGTCGCACACCGGTGCGGCCAGGGCGGGAGTCGAAAATCTGACCAAAACGCTGGCCCTGGAATGGGCCGAGTACCGTATCCGTGTCAACGCGGTGGCGCCGGGCGTGATCGAGTCCTCCGGCCTGGACACCTATCCCGAGGCGATTCAAACCCATTTTGAAGCGGCCCGGAAAGCCAATTTGATGCACCGATTTGGGACCGCCGAAGATGTCGCCAATGCGGTGATGTTCTACTCCAGTCCACTGTCCGCGTATGTCAGCGGGACAACCCTGTACGTCGACGGCCTTGATCATTTGGGTGGCAACAACATGAAGTTTTTCATGGCGATGAAGAGTATGATCCAGGGAGCTGGCTGAGGCGACGTCACGATCAAATTGTTCGGTAGGCGCACGACCAGCTGCAAAGTGAACCCCACAGAATCGTGCAAGAATCTGGTTTTGCGCGAATGAATCGGAGCATCCGGGCTCTATAACTAGGAGTGCAAGTATCCACAACGACTTGGCAATCTGAGCGAAATCGATGAATGATGTTCGAAGTCTGAAGAAACCACTGCTGTACGCCCTGATCGTCTCCGTCATTTTCGGGGCGATTCTTGGCATTGTATTGGTGCTTCGAAACACATGGGGATGGTTCGAGGTACGCGTGATGCTCACGACCGGCATCATCGCCGCCGCCAGCCTGTGCGGCCTGGCTTGCGATCTCTCGAAGTTGCCTAGGGGCTTCAACTGGTTACCACGCGCCGGTTTGCTCCTGACAGGTCTTGCGGCGGCCATTCTGTTACTGGGCATGTGGTCGGAAATCGACAGTGAAGCGTTCTGGAAAACCGCGATCACATTGTGCATCTTTGCTGTGGCGACTGTCCATGTTTGCTTATTGTCAATCGCCAGGCTCGTCGGCCGTTTTCGTTGGGTTTCGTTCATTGGCAACCAATTGATCTATGGACTGGCGGTCATGCTGACGATCGTGATCGTCGAAGAAGTCGACTCGGAAGCTCTGTGGCGGTTCATCGCAGCGTTGTCAATCGTGGTCGCTGCGATCACATTGGTAATTCCGATTCTGCACCGAATCGGTCGCGCCGAAGGGAACAAAGTAGAGCTGCTGATGCCGATCGATCAACGCAACATCGCATCCATCGAACAGGAAATCGCCCGCCTCAGGCAACAGATCGAAAAGCTTGAAAAAGTGAAAGCTGCGATCATCAACGAGGAATCGGAGAGCGAACAAACCGAATTCGCTTAGCTGGACAGGGCCACTCTGGTAGTCCCGCGAGTCCCTTCGCGGGGCAATTTCTGTGGAAATTGCTTCCGGAATGCCCCGCGAGGGACTCGCGGGACTACACCTTGGGCGAGCGGCAAAAAAGGGAATTTCAGTTCAACAATGGCGTTGTCCAGTCAGTGCATTTCCATTCTTGATGTAGGTTGTCTGACCCCTTTTACCGACCTACGCCATTGATGGAAATCCTCTAGCTGTAGGCTCGATAACAGGCTTCACGTGTCGGTAGCCGGCTGTTCGGCATTGGATTCGGTTTCGATCGACCCGCGTTCAAACCACTTGGCAAGATCCACGACGCCAGTTGCGAATTGCCTACCTGGCCAACAGGTTCAAGGCTGCGGCGGTCATGGTTTGGATTCCGATTCTTAGGGACGGTTCGACATCCGGATAGTACTGTGCACCACCCATCGATGGTTTGTCGTTGTCGACGTTCGCCAGGCCAATCGTTTCAATGAACACGTTTCGTGGCCTGGCTGTCAGATCCGCATCATTGATCAACGAAGGCGTTCCCTCGCTAACGGTTACCTCGGGTTCGGGCGCATTGTGACTCTGGGCAATCGCTTTTGCTTTCCGACCAATCGCTGAGAGGATCTGCTGGCGTACGTTGTCGCTGTAGCTGCGTACGGTAATTTGCAAGTGACAATCATTACCAATGGGGTTTTGCTTGGTGCCCCCGTGAATCGATCCCACAGTAACCACCGCCGGTTCGGTCGGCTTGTTTGGTCGATGCGAAGGGCAATTAAGTCTGTTCGGTGACCGGTAGCGCATCCAGGTCGGTCCGCAGCATCAGCACAGGGCCGGGACCGTTTTCCATTATTCCAACAATGCCGTGTCCGCCGACATGGGTTGTGACTGCGAATCCATCGGCCTCCCATAGTCCCGCGATCTTTGCCGCTGTTTGTTCCTCTTGGAACGAGAATTCCGGGTTCTGGTGCAGCCAGTGATAGGTTTCGAGCAAGTTCGGTAACTGACTGTCGATCCAAGCGGCTATTTCGTCAGGCTTGTCGCCTTCCGCTGGCAACACTCCAATGAAGGCCGTCAGTGAAACCAGTCGTAATCGAGTCACCAGGATGAGCCTTTGCGGTCGATTGGAATTCAGAATCAAAAGCGGGGTTTGATTGTATGCCAAAACGGGTTTTGATTCTTTGTACAGGCAACTCCTGTCGTTCTCAAATGGCCGAATATTTGTGGAATCAGATCGGAGGCGAAGATTGGCATGCCGAATCGGCCGGTTCGAATCCGGCCGGTTATGTCCATCCTTTGGCAATCACCGCAATGAAGGAAATCGGCCAGGATCTGTCCGCGGCCCAAAGCAAGCACGTCGACCAATTTGTCAATCAGCCGATCGATCTCGTGGTGACGGTCTGTGACGCGGCCAAAGAAAGTTGTCCCGTGTTACCAAACGTCACGGAGACCTTGCACTGGCCGTTTCTTGATCCGGCTGATGCAACGGGATCTGACGCCGAGAAGTTGGCCGTTTTCTGCCTGATCCGGGATCAGATTCGAGACAAGATCGCCAATTATCTAGCGACCAATAATCGAGCATGAGACAAAGTCGACTTTCGTCCGACTGGTTAATTTTGGGGTAGACCTGGTTGTCGATTTTCGCTGCGGTGGGGATCGTTCGCGAAATCGAAAAAACAGATTGTCGGCGGCGGAGCGAGGATTGTTTGTCGCCCGATTCGGTTTCCGGATTTAGCGAGCAAGCAGTCGATTAGCCACGCTTCGCAACACAAGCAATGGGGGCGATTGTGTTCGTCGCATCAATCAGCTTTCGCCTTGAAATCCGCAACCAACGACGTACGGGACAACGCGGATTCCCCGTCGAAAACACCATGCTCGCTGCACCACCAACCGCTGTGGCCGACTGTAGCGCGATCCTGATTAAATTCACCGGGGACCGCAGTTTCAGCGCTCTGACCACAGCATGATAGATCGGCACCGGCAAAACTTAGAACCGCCACAAGCATCAGGTGCAGCGCCGTCGCAGTGACTACAGTTGCTTCCCGACAAGTTTCAATCGCTGCTGGACAAACCGACACGATCACGATCATCAAGCCATGGGTTGAACGATAACACAGGAGCATCGTTCTGCAGGGAATCTAATTAGAAATATGCAATCGATGGTTATGTCGTGATCTGTCAGCGAGCAAGTTGACGATGAACGCGAACTTTGCATGCTTGCATTGAAGCAGCCATCGGGTAAGCCTGCACAACGCGCCGGATGTGCCAAAACGTGCACTACCCTACGCGAGGGGTGATCGTGCTGTTTTTGTTCAATCGTGGCCACATTTGGCTTGACACCTCTCAGCAAACCATTAAACAGATCGCTACTACCTGCAAGTGGAGGATCCGATCGCCCACTAAATGGTTGTCTTTTCTTCTCATCTCTTTTCTAGCTCTTCTCTCATGGAGTACCGTCATGGGCAACTTCTCCAGTTGTTGGCTGCAGTGCTGCGCGGAGATGCGCGGTAGCCGATTCGATTCGCGTTCTCTGTTGTCGCTTCCTAGTGGTCTGATTCGCCGGCGACGATCTTCCTCGCAGCGGCACTTCACACGACGTCAACGCGTGCTGGAGACCCTCGAAGGCCGCCAGTTGCTTGCCGCGACGACGCTTGACTGGCAAGTTGCTGACATGATCGCTACCGATCACCAAGCGGTCACGGTTGTGCAAGCGGGCAGCACGATCGAACTGACTGGGCAGCGCGCCGACGTCATCGAGTTGCCTCACAGCAAGTCGCTCGAACTTGCGCAAGGCACGGTGGTAGTCGAATTCACGGCCGACGATGTTTCTGGCCGGCGAACGCTGTTTTCCAAAGACGCGCGTGACTTTGGTGATGGCGGCCATGTGAGCGCGTTTGTCCGCGATGGACGGCTGGAAGTTCGCCTGCAGAGCGAAACCGAGTCGTTCACCCTGTTCAGCGAACCAGGCTCGATCCGGGCGGGCCAAGAGTATCACTTCGCGATGACCTTTGGCGCCGGGGGCTTCCGCATTTTTCTGGATGGGGATCTCGTCAATTCGAAACCGGAGTTCACCGGCGGAATCGAAAATAATGCGGAGAGCCTTGTGATCGGTGCGAACACTTGGGCGCGCGACGCGGGAAATCCGAACTGGCGAGCGGATTTCTTTGCCGGTCAGATCAGGGAGTTCACCATCTATAACCGCGCGCTCAATCGCGCCGAAGCGGCGTTACTTGGCGGAGCCGGCGAGCAGGATCCTGGCGCTCAAGCCGTGGGCCTGGAACAACTGGTGCGGATCATCCTCAACGATCCCGGTTTGAATCGCAGTGTGGATCCCGAGCAGATCCAGCTCGGAGCGCAGTACGCTTTTGCGTTGAATTGGCTGATCGAGGGCGCGATCGAGGCCACGGGAGTGGCCAACGACAGGGAAATCCAGGTGGCTGACATCTATGACATCAACGCTTATCTGCGACGCAATGAGAATTCCATCGCACTTTGGACAGGGTTGCACGGTGATGACCAGGGGGACGCAGAAACGGGCTTTCATCTGGTCCAGAACGATGGCGCCACGACGCAGCTGTTCGGCGATTCCAACGCCGTCAATACCGTGGCCGACGGCATCTACCACCTGGGCTTTGAAATCGAAGGCGGCCGGCTGCTTAACGAAGACGGCGACCGCAATGCCTCGCTGGAAGACGTCGCCTTCTGGCTCGATGAACTGCTGGCGGTACCGCTGCAAAATGACGAACTGGCCAACCAGCAGGTGGACTTGACCGTCACGCCCAGCTCGCAAACCGGTTTGGACTTTCTGGTGGAATTGATCCTCGACGATCCGGGATTGAATCGCAAAGTGGCCACCAGCGAGATCGTCGAGGCGGTGCGCAATGCCGACTTGATGAACAACATCATCGCCGAGGCGATCGAACAGACGGGGATCGCCAGCAACGGACAGATCAACGCTGCCGATGTTCGGGACCTGAATGACTACATCCAGTCCAACTACTCCGAGCAGTGGATCGTTTATCACGGTGACGACGAAGACAGCGAGGTTGGGCAGGAAAGCGGCTTCCACCTGGTGCAGCATGACGGCGCCAGCACGCGGCTGTTGGGTCAAAACGCCATCGATACGGTAGCCGACGGGATTTACCACCTGGGCTTTGAAGTCGACGGCGACCGGCTGCTTAACGAAGATGGCAACCGCAACGCCAGCCTGGCCACGGTCGCCTTCTGGCTCAGCGAACTGCTGGAAGAGGAGCTGGAAAACCAGACGCTGCCGGCGGCCCAGGATCCTTATCTGGTCGGCGATTCGCAGACGGGGCTCGACGCGATCGTGCAAATCATCACGCAGGACCCCGGGCTGAACAATCGCATTGCCAGTAGCGAGATCAGCGCCGGCGCCGGCGCCGCCAACGAGCTCAACAAGTTGATCAAGCAAGCGGTTTGGGCAACCGGCGCGGCCAACGATGGTCAGATTGACGAGGCCGACATCTACGACATCAATGCCTACCTGCGTCGAACCGCGGGTGACATCGCTCAGTGGACGATGCTGCATGGCGACGACGAGGGAGGTGAAGAAACCGGCTTCCACTATGTCCAGAACGACGGCGCCACGACGCACTTGTTCGGCTACCAGAACGCGGTCAACACGGTGGCCGACGGCATCTATCATCTGGGTTTCGAAATCGAACGCGGCCGACTGCTGAACGAAGATGGCGACCGTAATGCCAGTGTCAAGGATGTCGCCTATTGGTTGAGCGAATTTCTGGAGGAAGACTTGCGGGGAGATAGGCTGCGCAACGAGTCGCTGCTTCCCAATCAGGAATTGATTGTTCAGTCCGTCGTCGTCACCAACGGTCCCGTGGTCATGCGCGACCGGGTCGGCGCCGTCGAGATTCCCAACGAGTATGTGCCGGCACTGACCGACGGAACCTTCGCCCTTCGTTTCGTAGCCGACGATGTTTCTGGCCGGCGAACGCTGTTTTCCAAAGACGCGCGTGACTTTGGTGATGGCGGCCATGTGAGCGCGTTTGTCCGCGATGGACGGCTGGAAGTTCGCCTGCAGAGCGAAACCGAGTCGTTCACCCTGTTCAGCGAACCAGGCTCGATCCGGGCGGGCCAAGAGTATCACTTCGCGATGACCTTTGGCGCCGGGGGCTTCCGCATTTTTCTGGATGGGGATCTCGTCAATTCGAAACCGGAGTTCACCGGCGGAATCGAAAATAATGCGGAGAGCCTTGTGATCGGTGCGAACACTTGGGCGCGCGACGCGGGAAATCCGAACTGGCGAGCGGATTTCTTTGCCGGTCAGATCAGGGAGTTCACCATCTATAACCGCGCGCTCAATCGCGCCGAAGCGGCGTTACTTGGCGGAGCCGGCGAGCAGGATCCTGGCGCTCAAGCCGTGGGCCTGGAACAACTGGTGCGGATCATCCTCAACGATCCCGGTTTGAATCGCAGTGTGGATCCCGAGCAGATCCAGCTCGGAGCGCAGTACGCTTTTGCGTTGAATTGGCTGATCGAGGGCGCGATCGAGGCCACGGGAGTGGCCAACGACAGGGAAATCCAGGTGGCTGACATCTATGACATCAACGCTTATCTGCGACGCAATGAGAATTCCATCGCACTTTGGACAGGGTTGCACGGTGATGACCAGGGGGACGCAGAAACGGGCTTTCATCTGGTCCAGAACGATGGCGCCACGACGCAGCTGTTCGGCGATTCCAACGCCGTCAATACCGTGGCCGACGGCATCTACCACCTGGGCTTTGAAATCGAAGGCGGCCGGCTGCTTAACGAAGACGGCGACCGCAATGCCTCGCTGGAAGACGTCGCCTTCTGGCTCGATGAACTGCTGGCGGTACCGCTGCAAAATGACGAACTGGCCAACCAGCAGGTGGACTTGACCGTCACGCCCAGCTCGCAAACCGGTTTGGACTTTCTGGTGGAATTGATCCTCGACGATCCGGGATTGAATCGCAAAGTGGCCACCAGCGAGATCGTCGAGGCGGCGCGCAATGCCGACTTGATGAACAACATCATCGCCGAGGCGATCGAACAGACGGGGATCGCCAGCAACGGACAGATCAACGCTGCCGATGTTCGGGACCTGAATGACTACATCCAGTCCAACTACTCCGAGCAGTGGATCGTTTATCACGGTGACGACGAAGACAGCGAGGTTGGGCAGGAAAGCGGCTTCCACCTGGTGCAGCATGACGGCGCCAGCACGCGGCTGTTGGGTCAAAACGCCATCGATACGGTAGCCGACGGGATTTACCACCTGGGCTTTGAAGTCGACGGCGACCGGCTGCTTAACGAAGATGGCAACCGCAACGCCAGCCTGGCCACGGTCGCCTTCTGGCTCAGCGAACTGCTGGAAGAGGAGCTGGAAAACCAGACGCTGCCGGCGGCCCAGGATCCTTATCTGGTCGGCGATTCGCAGACGGGGCTCGACGCGATCGTGCAAATCATCACGCAGGACCCCGGGCTGAACAATCGCATTGCCAGTAGCGAGATCAGCGCCGGCGCCGGCGCCGCCAACGAGCTCAACAAGTTGATCAAGCAAGCGGTTTGGGCAACCGGCGCGGCCAACGATGGTCAGATTGACGAGGCCGACATCTACGACATCAATGCCTACCTGCGTCGAACCGCGGGTGACATCGCTCAGTGGACGATGCTGCATGGCGACGACGAGGGAGGTGAAGAAACCGGCTTCCACTATGTCCAGAACGACGGCGCCACGACGCACTTGTTCGGCTACCAGAACGCGGTCAACACGGTGGCCGACGGCATCTATCATCTGGGTTTCGAAATCGAACGCGGCCGACTGCTGAACGAAGATGGCGACCGTAATGCCAGTGTCAAGGATGTCGCCTACTGGTTGGACAGGTTCCTAGAGAACGACTTCGACGAGCTCTTCAACGAGAGCTTGGCGCCCACACAGGAGCGGATTCAAGAGGCTGTGGTGCTGACGGTTGACGACGTGATCCAGTATCGGCCCGATCCGCCGCCGACGCCCGTGGTCGATGCGGATCAGCTGGCATCCGAGCAGGTTTCAGCGCTGGCTGAGGCGTCGGCAGTCCCAGCTGGTGCGGCCATCGGTTTCGCGGCGGACCCGTGGGTCGCAACCACCGACAGGGTACTGACCGCTTGGTAGGTACTGACCGCTTGGTAATCGAACGAACCAAGCAGCCTGACTTGTGATTGGGCCAGCAAAGAACGAATGCATTTTGACGTCAGACTTGATTTTCGGTTTTCAGGGTCTTGGATAAGTGACATCCTTGGCGAATGCTTCATGACGACAAAGGCCCGCCTTGATGACGGCAAAGCGCCAATCTTTGTAACAGGGTCCGAAACAGGGTTCAGTCGAACAGCAGCCAATCTTTGCCAAATCCGCCAAACAGATAATCTCTTACTCCGTCGTCAGAGGACGAAATCTCTTTGCTCAGCTTGTCCAAGCGGTCGGCGTAGCTGAGAGCACTGGTCCAGACGGTTTGCACGGCGGTCAAGTTGGCATTCGCGTTGCCAGCAACCAGAATGTCTTCGCCGCCGTTGCCAAACAGAAAATCACGGCCGCCACCCCCAACCAGGATGTCGTCACCGGTACCGGCTCCGGATTATCGACGATACGGCAAGACCATCACGGTCAATAATGATGCGAGCGTCGCGCTGGAGTTGCAGATCTATTCGCGTTACGCATCGCTTCGAACGGTGATGATTGGCAGCGGACAGACTCGCGAGGTCACGCTCTCGAGGCATGAAACCGCGGAATACGTTTAGTTGGGCGGCAACCGCCTCAACTTTCCTGGGAAGGTCAGCGATGGAATGACCTTCACCGTTACCGGGTATTTTTACCGCGCTCGATTGAAGTCCAGCTGGAGCAGCAACAAACAACCCGTGTCCGGTCCTTACGCAAGGAACAATCCGCTGGAAGGTGTCTTCGGAATCGAAGTTTAAGAGCTCCGCAACAATCGTTTGCTCGTCACAGCTGTTGCCCCGGGTTTGGGTAGTCGAGTGCTGCGAGTTGGCGAGATCATTACCGGAATCGCCGGCATCGATCGTCAGCCAACGAACCCCGGCGGCTCGTATCCGAAGGGAATCCAACTGACCAACATCCAAGTGGAAACGCAGTGAGGAACGGATCGAAACAGCCACTTGCCCCGCGATTTCTTGGTTAACGAGTGGCCAGCCCTCTGCGTCGCGCTAAGGCATTCGCCGTACTCCAGCACCGAAATGTAGCCAACCAAGGCAGTTTACAGGTCGTAGATCGTCTCGACGACTTGCGCGGCGGAATTGAATTACCAGGCCGGGCAGTTTCAGGGTCAGCGTTCGTACTGATGCAAACTTCCGTCAAACGTTCGCTTTCTTCTGAGCGCAATTGTCGAGGTGATGTCGGGTGTGAAATGCGGTGAAGTACAGCATCTCTCGAACGGTTAACTTGCCGAGGATCGGATGCGGTAGCCGCAGTCGATCGATTTGTTGTTCGTTCCAGCGATCTAGATTGCTGGTAAGTTGATCGCTGACGCGTTTCCACTGCGCAAGAGCGTCTGTTTGCGTTTGGGATCCAGTTGGCACAAACTTTCCACCCGCCTGAGACCCTTGATCCAGTTTTGCAAGGTACGCCGATCGAACTTCGTTGCTCGTTCGAGACTTTGACGACGTACCGAACAAAATGCGAATCAACCACTTGGGCAAGGCAAGTGCCTTGGCAACTGCGGCGACCGATCGCACCAGATGATCCAGGTTCTGTGCGTAAGACCAACCCACTCGTTCGGCCGAAAATTCTTGCGGTGAAAAACCGGCGAATGTCGTCGCTAACTCACTCGAAAGCTCACGCCAGCTATTTGCGATTTCGGCTTTGGTCATCTGTCGGTCGTGATTGGGATCCATCAATTCTGGTTCCTTTCGCAGGGTGGGCTTAAAGACGTTGATCTGTGTTCGCGGATATCCCCAAATCGGCATCCCAAGCGGTCGGGTTGGGAGGCAATAAAAAGCTCTTCCACTATTTTGCGAAATTGTCTAACTTCTGCGTGAAACATCACCTCACGGAGGAACTAATGAATCATTTGTTACGGCTTGGCATTTTGCTTTCAATTGTTGTCAGCGTCACCGTCCCCAAACCACTTTCTTCCCAGGATGCGAATTCAGACGGCTCGGTTGGAGAGATTCGCGCTGTTCTGGAATCAATCCATCCCTACCTGCCGGTTAAGGAAGTCAAGTCCGAGATTGATATTTTTGGTTCGACCAGCATGGATAGCCTGGCTCATGGGTGGGCGATCGGGTTCAAGAAGTTTCATCCAGATGCAAAGGTCGTGATCTCGGCGGAAGGCTCCGAGACTGTTTTCGACCGACTCGCAAAGAGCCCGTCGAGTATCGGTATGATTTCGCGGCCTGTGACTGAAGAAGATCTGGCGGAGCTTAAAAATCGGGGTCTGCAACGGCCGGTAGCAGTGATGGTGGCAAGGGAGGCACTGGCAGTCTACGTGAACGATGACAACCCAATGGAATCCGTCAGCTACGAGCAATTGGCCACGCTGTTTTGTTCGCCGGACGAGTCCGCGGAGCTTACCTGGGCCGCGGTCGGTGTCACCGAAAAATTCGGCGAGCAACCGGTGGTCCTGCTCGGCCGTAACGCTGACAGCGGTACGCAAACGTTTTTGAGGGATTTTATCTTCCGTGGTCAAGCCATGCGTTCAGCAGCGGCTAATTTCCAGTCCAATGCGAAGCTCGTTGGCGAGGTGCAGAAAAACCCCTCGGCGATCGCCATTTCGGGATTGAAATGCGGAAGTCATGGGGCAAGACCGCTGCATCTACGGAGCAACAAATCGATGATCCCCTGCGATGACCATTCGATTCTGTTCGGCAACTACCCACTTACAAGACCACTCACTCTGGTGCTTGATGTGGGAGCGAAGCATGGTGAACACAGTGTGGCAAGCCGCGAATTCGTTCGATATGCCTTAAGTCAAGCAGGTCAGATGCAAGCCATTGTGGCTGGGTTCTTCCCCTTTGATCCGCCCATGTTGCGAGCTGAAATGCTCAAGGTGGACTTCGAGGATCAAGCGGGGCAGGCACCGCAATCTAGGAGTGACGAGGATCAGAATTTGCGATCGACTTCTAAGGATCCAGAAGGCAATTTCTCGCGCTAATTTTTGCGCCGCTTTCCGGGCCTTCGCTGAATCTAAGGGTTTCTCGGCACCCAACGATCGTAGTTCGGACGCCGTGGATCAGTATCAAATTATCAGAGAACACTAACTATTGGAATGATGTTATGGATGGCCGCCGTTTGATTCAGATGCTCGGCATTACGACGATTTTTTGTTCATTTGGCTGGGTCGTCTACCTCAGCCCAATTCAAGCTCAGGATGCCTTGGGCCCAACCAATACCTACGCGCCAGTTTCTGCCAGTTGGGGATCCGGTTGGGGAACGAATTGGGGCGGAGACCGATGGCCCGGAGCAGCGGGCAGCAGTAAGCCGTGGAGCCTTGGTGTTGACGGCACTAACACCCAAGCGGGAGTGATCGTCAATCGAGTCTGGCCGAACTCGGCGGCGTCCAGCGCCGGAATTAGCCAATCGGATGTGATCATCTGCGTGGGTGGTGATCAAGTGGGACAGGTTGGCGGCAGAGTTTTTGAATTGTCGGAAGAATTGGCGCGGCATGCTGACCCGCGTGGGAGTGTTGATTTACTAATCCAAGATGGGCGGTCGCTCCGTCTGAGGCCACTACGCGTTCAACTTGGGGTCGAGCAGTCGGGACTAACCGGTACATTGCTGTTACCAAGTGGTAGACTTCCCGCCGACGCGGTGGTGACGATCCAACTTGAGAACATCAGTCGTCCTCAATACGTCGTTCGCAATGGCGAGTATTCATTTCGTCCTCCGCCGTACTCAACTGGCCCGATACCCTTCACTCTGAATTTTGACCCACGTTACATTTTCAGCGGGGATACCTACCAGGTCCGAGCTTACGTCACATCCGGTGGGAGGACGATTTATGACATGCCTCGACCCCAGTACGTACTTACAAAAGGTAACCCAAGTTCATTGCAGTTGCGCCTCGCACCGGCCGCCTACATGAATGTCGGTAGCGCTTCCAATGGGAACAACGGCGGTGTGATTACTGCCGGTTACGCCAATTACGATGTGATCAGCCAGCGAGTTACCACGGCCTATGAGCAGTACCTGGGGCGACGTCCTTCAGCGATGGAACTGGCGGCCTGGCACCAGATCCCCGACATTGAGTATCGATTGACGAGGCTCCCGCTCGAAATAATGGGTTCCCAAGAGTACTTTGACCTGGTCGGCGATAACAATGTCGTTTGGGTCCGGAAGGTGTTTGGCGAGATCCTGGGCCGCACTCCCTCTGCATTGGAGTTGGACCAATGGATGCGGCGTTTTAGCGAACTCAGGTACTCGCGAATGGAACTCCTGAATCAGATGAAATCAGTTGCCTGAAGGTAGCTGATCAGGTCGAGACGGGTGGCAAGAGATCGTCATTGTTTGCGCGGTACATCGTCCCCAGGCTGCACTCCGTCGTTTCCGTATCGGACCGCAATGTTATTCTACCCAACCGCGGTCGATCGAAAGCGGTAGCTCGGACCGATCGACGGTCGGCCGGGCGTGAATCGATTCCCGATCAAGATTGATTTGCCAACGCCCCTGCTCGTTCACCTTAAATGCACCGAGAGGAATGGCTTGATACCGGTCTGCCATCGTTTCTACCAGGAGATAAGCCACCGCGAATGTTTCCGGAACAACGACAACTTCCTCAATAGTGCCAACCTGTGAATTTTCAGCGTCCATGATCGGTGAACCGACGAGCTCGGAGTATCGTGACAGTAGAAAGTCGGTTTGGTCAAATCGTTGTACGACCCGGATCTTTTGGCGACGCTTCAGAAATTCGCCCCAGTAGGGCTCGCGATCGAACGCCCGATACTGGTCCGAAACGCGACCGCGAGTAAAGGATTGTTTTGTGGCAGTCGTCGGCGCTAGTTGCTGAATCATTGCCTCGGTCACCCAAGGTTGCAGATGGTGACCCTCTTGCGTTTGACGTAATGCAACGATCGGGAGTGTCAACACCGCCGAGGGACCGTCCACGTTGTTCTGTCGAAAGATTGCAGCAACCACCTGGGACGTCTCAAGGTCTATCAGCAGATCGGCTACCTCCCCGAGTTGTCCTGGTAGCTCGGCAATCTCGCGTCCAACGAAGTCTCTCGCTGGCACAACCGACTCGTATGTTGGCACGACCGGGTCGGCCGCAGACGTTTCGGAGCAACAAATGATTGGGACCGCGATCAGCAAGGCTGCTAGGTGTTGTAGGTGCTTTCTCGGCATCGAATTGGTTCCAGAAAAAGAGAGAGCGTTCGTCCGCTTGACGAAGATTCAGTTGCTGCAATTGCGATGCCGGCAAGTTGCTATTTTCTACGTCATCTTGGCAAAGCTCACTGCGTTCGCCTCGGCTCGGTGCTGGCTTAACTGCTTTGACAAGACCGTCGCACCAATCGACTCACCCCTGGTTGATGCGCGACCAATTTGATCCGTAAATGAGCAATCGTCGGGGAGCTGTTTCCAAATATGTTGCTTGGCATGCCCTTTGCCGCTCCTTTCGTGACTACGGCTCTTTCGCGGCGCGGCAAAACACGCCACCGACTTTTTGACAATGAGAACAGACATTTGCTGGCAGCGAGAACCAGCCGTGGACATGTTTAAGTTCAAACCGTTCAGGGGATATCCATTCCAACCGCTAGGCCGGGTTCAACCAGTGCCAAGCCCCGCCAAAGAGACGGCAAGTTTCGGGCCGAACCAAAAAAACTCCGCTGGCCGTCCCTGGAATCCCGTATCGACGATGAATCCCGGATCGACGGTATCGCAACGATGGCCGACTCTCGATCTTTGTATTCAGACGGGGAAACAATTTGTGGAGCCCCATTCCAGTCGGAATGCTTGGATAAAGATCTGCTCCGTCAAACGCAAACGTGCGACAGGGGTGTGCTTCAGGCCGCAAAGCAGGCGAAGAAAAAGCTCGTTCAGCGGTCCGATCAGACGATCGATTGCGTTGACGGTCGAGACACCACCGGCCCTCTGGAGTAGCGCCGCATGAGGGGAATGCAAAAAGCATCCATTGATCGGCAGGATCCGCCGATCATCGACGTGCGAGTGTCAAAGCGGTTGAGCTGGCGCTATATCCGCTTCAACTGGTTCGCTTGCCGTTGAAGCTGGTTCTGACCGAGCCAGTTCCGCTTCCAATGCCATTTCCGGTGACGATGCAGGTTTTTGGAAACGTGCCAAGACGACAGTGATGTTGTCTGAACCGCCGGCTCGGTTGGCTGCGTCGATCAGATTGCGGCACGAATTTTCTGCAGTTTCACTACTTGCCAGCAACTGCTCAATCTGTTCGTCCGCCACGTGCTTCGTCAAGCCGTCACTGCACAGCAATAACGCGTCTCCCACTTGGAGTTCGGCACGATGGGCATGCGGCTGGACATCGTCGCTGCCCCCGACACAATTCCACAACACGTGGCTCGCGCTGGATTTCCGAGCGTCGTCTGCGGACAAGATTCCCTCGTCCAGCAATTCCTGACCCATCGTATGGTCCCGTGTCACCTGCCACAGCTTCTTGCTTCGAACGAGGTAGCAACGGCTGTCTCCGGCGTGAAGGACATACACACGTGGCCAAATGACGTAGGCAATCGTCAGCGTTGTGCCCATGCCCTCGCGGCGGGTGATCACTTCGGCTTCAGCCTTGATGATCTGGTCGCATTTTTCCATGGCAGCCCTGAGCTCAGCGACAAAATCTTCGTCCGAATCTCGCTCCAGCCGATACAGCCAGGGTAAGGAGTTGAGCACATATGAGGACAGCGTATCGAGTGCCAACGCACTAGCTCGCTTCCCCGCCGCATGGCCGCCCATTCCGTCGGCGACCATCAAGAGTTTACCTTGCGAACCGCTGAAGATACGTTCATGGTCGTCGACGCTTAAGCTGGATCGATAGACCTCGAGAGACTTCTTGAGATCTCCGATCAAGAACTGATCCTGGTTCGATTGCCTTACTTGTCCGATGTCTGTGAGTCCAAAGCAGTCCATCTGAATCGCCATGCTGTTTCCTTTCAGGAAATGCTGTTGAAAGTTCGCGGAGTAACGATCAAGCATCGAAGGCAACTTCGATCTTTTTGTCGGCCTCCAGGATACATAGCAATTCCGGCGCTGTTAGGGGCAGTGGCGCTGCGATGACGATCAAACAAGGACGATCAAAAAAGCGACAGGCATACTTCTGCTGGCGGTCGTCAGGAGAAGCTGTAGATTTGCTCAACTCCTTCGCTACCTGTTCATGCTTTGTCGGTATCCGAGTGCCCAAAGAAGCCCGTGGTGAAGTCATGGATCCGGCTGGAATTCAGGTCGTTCACTATTCGTCGTCCCCGCAACGCGGTAACGCAATCAAAAGGCCACTCAGTGCGGAGGAAAATTAATGCCTGTTTCTTTTTGTCTGTCAGGTGACCCAATGCGGACACTTTTTGCCCGCATCGTTCAAGTCGCATCGGGACTCCGGCCGGTTACTTTCGCTCTGGAATATCTTCGCAAGAGGCGTCGCAAAATCAGGAAATAACTCAGGCGTAAAACTGGTCAGCGATCAAGTGGAGATGAAACGGCAACCACTGGCGGCATGTATAGACACCGTGTCCGAACAACTTTTGGTTTAGATTTTCAGCCGACGGCGGATAGTCGACTAAGAAAGTCTTTCCATCAAGAGAAACACGTGTTCCACGAGATAGATGCTTGACCAGGTCACGCCGTCGCATGTTGGGCTCAAAGATCTGTCGCAGCGCCTGTTCGCACCGCCGCATCTCCCACGCCATCGGCGGATGCGGAAAGTCGGTGCCAGCGATACCGATGAGCTGCACGTAATCGCCGCCGGTCGCATTGAGGACGTTGCTGATAGAACCAGGCAACTCTGATTTGGCTTCGTCTTGCTCATCTGTCCGACGATGTTGCACAACGTGCATCAGTTTTTTGATGACGTTTGTATCCCATCTGTATCTGAGCGGAGTACCAAAGGTGACGACGTCGATGCGAGGAAAGTTTGATAACCGTTGGTCGTCCAGAAGATTCGATCGAACTAGTTCCCAATCGGGCAGATTTTCAGTTTCGGTAATGTACTGACGGTGGCCGTCGATCGCCTCAAAGAAATTTTCTCTAGCTCTACGAGAACCACCCAACAGCAACGACACCATGGCCACCAAGTTTCCGCCATGACTGTGTGCCAGCAGCAACAGGCGATCATCTTTGTTCCATTCACCGGTGAATATTTCGTCTAACAAGGATAGGACGCCCAGTGCCCGACCAAGGTGGTGATTTTCACCGGACCAGTGAAAGCGATTAACGCGGATTCGCATTGGGGCTTCGGCATTGACCAATTCCGATAGCAGATCAGCGTATGCATCGGTAAAGTTGCCGACTTCGCCGGCCAGTTGGTCAATCCATTGTTTGCTCAGATCCATCATTGCAGAACTAAACCGCGGCGAGATCCCAGACAGAATTCTGATCAGCCCGCTGATGTCATTTCCGGCAAAAGTTCCGTGAATCAGCTTTATCTCTGTGACCCCAAACGATCTAAGCTGCTGTGGGACCGGAACCACATCCGAGGGCTGTGGATGGGAAATCGGCCTGGCAATCTCTGCTGAAACCAATTCGTAGACTCCGCTACCCGAGTCGCTTACGAACGTGTGATGTGGAAAACTCGTTTCGTCTGTCATGAAGCCTGCTTCTGCGCCTGATGATCAGCCCTCGGCGATGTGCATACGTTAGACATTTTGTTACGCCAGCGTTTGCTTTACAATCGACTCGGCTTCGCCGTCGGTGGCGACCTTTGGCATTCGCCCGTTGATATAGACTGCTTTGACGTCAAAGCTACGATGTTCCAAAGCCATGCCAATCAGATCCTCGGCAGACAAATTCAACCGGCCGGCCCGACGTGTCAATCCGAAACTCGTCCCGCCGACCTGTTCGTAGCTGCGATAGATAACTTCGGTGCAGACCAGCCGATCTGACCTGGTGAAGTCGAAATCGAAATCATATGGCTTTGATTCATGGAACATGCCACGCGAAATGGCTCGGCCAAGTTCTGATTCACTCAGTTGTGGTCGCAATACGAGTACGGCATCCGATGCGAACGGAGATGCCAATGATCGAATTCGAACACCATCTTTCAGCGCCTCCAGAACGCGACGTGGCTCCGACGGGTCGCATTCCAACAGACGTTGCCAACGCGGCTTGAGTTGTTCGTGACCGGCCAGGCCGAGTCGTTCAAGGTCTTCGCTGGTTCCAAGGTACAGTGCGGCATGTGGCCAGAATCCAGGTAAGAAATAGTTCGTCACCGCATGTTCCTTGCGTGTGACCAGTACATCGCCCGGTTGCAACATCTCGCGCATTTGTTCGGCTGATTGCCTGGCAAGTTGCGGCTGATGGTCTGGCTTGGTGGAAACGCCGGAGATCAATTGTGAAACGGCTTTCTGAGTTCCGTACAACGCCCTGCCGAGAATATCCTTTCGCAGGACCGATTTGGCTTCGGCGGCGCGGACCCGAGTTCGTGCACTTAGATAATCGCCGAGGCTAACCCCAATTCTGGATTGATAACGCGTGATGATCGCTATCATGGTTGTCAATTGATGTTCCTTCGCGGTGGCCTCGAGTTGAGGTTGATGGTCGTTGAAGTAGTGCGCCGCATTAAACAGATGCCAAGCGTGAATAGGATTGGTCAGCGATTGCTGAACCGAATCATAGGTGCCCACCGGGATGCCAAAGTGTGGTTCCGGTTCGTTCAACTTACTGCGAACGATCGGTCGATCCTGGATTTCAGTACGCAGAAACCGGGCTGCGTCGACCAATACGAGTGCGCCGGCATAGGAAACCAAGAAGTTCGCGGGACGGAGCTGCGACGGTCCGTCGGTATCGTCATGAATCGACCGTACCAGTTCGACCAGCGCGTTCCGCGCTTGCCAATACGAAACCAACAAATGGCGTGTTTCTTCATCTTCACTGGGAGTGAAATAGCCGCGCTCGCTGGCGGTGAATTCGTTCAGCAACTGTTGGGCGGACGATTGCAGCGACTGGAAGTGATCCGCTACGTGTTCAACAGTCCGGGCGCCGTCGGAAAGAGGCAACGAATCCATGGCATTACTTTCTCGAGCCAAGAAAAAAACTAGCCTACGTGGTCTGGCAGCTCAGGTCTACCATTTGCGAGCCGAATCGCGCGGCGAAGCCGGGTGAATTGGCCAGTTGGTTACGACTTTGCGATCGACCGATTCTTGTCACCGCTCCCATGCATTGCTGGAGGTCAGACGCAGTAGCGGCCTGGAGTGGCCTTCGTAGAATCGCGACTTTCACAGTTTCCAGAGTGCAGGATGGTAGAGAATTCACTCGATGAAACAGATCAGCGCCGTCGATATGGACTACCTGTTGAACCTGATCGATAGCGACTTCTTCCACAGTAAAAGGGCCTGCTATCGATGCTCGGCACGGCAATGCGATAACGAGTTTCTCGCCAGTGTTTTTGCCGTCGATAGCTTGACTTACACGGTGATGAGTAATGATATCCATTCGGTTTTGAGGTCGCGTCCTGATGTTTTGGAAAGCCGGAATGTCGGCGCTTGAGTGATTTGAGTTGGTGAATGCGGTGCACCGTAGAAAACATCGCCCGTCGCAGCAACGCGGAGGACGAAGTGAGCAGCCATATTCGGGAGGGTCGCTGGAAGCGTGAAGAGCCTGGCTGATCAAGCGCCCGGCCGCAGTCAAGGATGGCTATGTGCCCCGGGGAATCCTCTGCGGCGTGCGGGCTGAAGCAAAGCCTGACTGTGCTTCTGTCAGTAAGAAAGCCATCGCTTTATCTGCTGCATGAACAGGACGCGGTCTGCAGTTCCGATGGCGGTCGTGATGACCATACGCCGCCCCCGCAACGCAGTTACGAATCAAAAAGCCACTAGGTGCGGGAGAAGGTCAATACCTGTCCCTTTTTTGCCTTTGCTTTTTTGCGGTCGAATTCATCTCCACGAATTCACATCAAGCCCGACTCGCAAGGGTTCGTCTGGCCGAGACGCCCCCGACTTCGGCGAATGACAGCCGGCACGACTATTGGTTTAACCGTTGACGTGATGTCCTCGGTTCGAGCCCGGCGGTGCAGAAAAGCCCGGCGCTCTGTGCAAAAGCCCAGTCCAAAGGAGGCCGGAGACGTTATCATAATTTCAGCTAATCACTTTCCATTGCCCGTTGCTATTTGCGTGTCGCCGATGAATGAAATCCTGATCAGACAAGCCCGGGTCTTTGATGGGACCGAGGCCCCTTCGCGGGTTGCCGATGTGCGGATTCGAGATGGGCGGATCGCCGAAATTTCAGAGACTGGAATCGAAATGCCCGAGGAATCTGAGGTCGTCGTCATCGACGCCGCTGGCAAGTGGTTGATGCCGGGGTTCATCGATAACCACACCCATTACGACGGTGAGGTGTTGGTAGCGCCGGAGTTGAGCGAATCGGTGCGGCATGGCGTGACAACCGTTTTGTTGGGCGGCTGTTCGTTGTCGTTCATTTTTGCCGACGTGGAAGATTGCTGTGATATGTTCACCCGCGTGGAGGCCTTTCCGCGAGAAATTCTGTTTCCCATTCTGCGGGATCAAAAAACCTGGTCGAATCCGCGACAGTGGATCGAACACATCCACTCGTTACCGATCGGACCCAACCTTGCATCCTTCGTCGGCCAAAGTGACATCCGCGCCGCGGTGATGGGAATCGACCGTTCTTTGGACAAAGACCAACGGCCCAGCGAAACCGAGGTCGAGCAGATGGTTGGCCTGCTCGAGGATGCCTTGGACAATGGCTTCCTGGGAATTTCGATGCAGCACAATCCCTGGGACAAGATGGATGGGCGGCACTGGTCAAAGCTGTTACCTGCCGCTTATGCCAAGAGCGCCGAACGACGGGCGTTGACCGATGTGGTCCGCCGCCGCGGTGCGCACTTGCAAGGTATTCCCAATCTGGTCAACCGAGTCGGAGCGCTGTGGTACATGATCCAAAGCGCAGCGTTCTTTTCGCGCAAACCGTTAAAGACTTCGATGGTCGCAATGATGGACTTGAAAGGCGACCCCTACATCCGCGGCATCCTCAGCAAGCTGACCGGTTTCTTTAATCGCGTCTGCCGCGCTGACTTTCGCATGCAAGCGTTCCCGGTACCGTTTCGGGTGTTGGCCGAAGGAATGGATTTGGTGATTTTTGAGGAGTTTCCGACCGGCGTGCTGGCTCGCCATCTCGCTCGTGACCTCGAAAAACGCAACCAGACGCTGCAAGACCCCGAGTACCGCAAACAATTCAAGAAGAACTACAAGAGCAAGCTGACGCCCAAGGTCTGGCAAAAAGACTTTGGGGATGCCTACGTCCTTCGCTCGCCCGATCCCAGTATGATCGGCAAATCCTTTACCGACATTGCTCGAGAGCGAAATCAACATCCGGTCGACACGTTCTTGGATTTGGTCGTGGAGATGGACAAGGAGATCCTTTGGGAAACGACGGTCGGCAATCATGATCCATCACGTTACAAGCCACTGTACAACGACCCGAACGGCATCATCGGATTCGCCGACTCAGGCGCGCACATCAACAACATGGCTTTTTACAACAACCCGCTGCGGATGTTGCGTTATGTCCAAGCCTCACACGAGCTGGGCCAGCCGCTGATGTCGCTGGAAAAGGCGGTGTGGCGGCTGACGAAAGAGAATGCCGACTTTTTCAACCTCGATGCCGGTCATTTGGCGCCGGGAAAACGCGCCGACGTGGTCGTCGTCGATCCAAAGGGGCTGACCGACGACGTTCACCAGTATCATACCGCTCCATTTCTCTGTGGCTGCGAACGGCTGGTCAATCGCAATGACGCCGCAGTCAGTGCGGTGATCATCAATGGCAAGATTGCCTGGCAGGATGGCGGCTTTAGCGAGCGATTCGGCAAGGAACGCTTCGGACAATTTTTGCCGGGCAAGCACCAGTACCGCAAGCAGGCTGCGGCGGTCGCCAACTCGACGGAGCGGGAACAGGTTTTGGTGGCGGCCGAATCCTAACGGGAACGCTGCACTAGCGGCAGGTATTTCGCGTTTGATCGGCAGGGCCGCCTGGCCAAACGCCACCGCCGGCGAATCTGACGGCACTCGTCAAGTGGCTGCTGCAGCACTTCTCCTATCGCTGTCGTGTTCGCGGTAGCTGAATTCGCAAGCATTCAGGCATCCTCGGTCGGAAATCTTGCGCTGATTCGCAACGCCGATACCCAAATGCGCTCTAGCTAACACCGGGCGAGCGAGCGATCCTAACCTCGGCTACCTGTGCCAGCCACTGGCTGACACGGCCAATCAGATCAGCGTCATCCGGAACTTGACCGGTCACTTCGAAGCTTCGACTGGCAATCATTTGCCGCAGTGACTCCAAATGATTCTTGAGCGCATCCAGCGCTTGTGCTTGCTCTGTATTGGTCAGCTGGTGACGGACGAGCTGCACTTCGTGTTCGGTTCGTTCGCGGCGCATCGACAGCAGTTTTCCGTTCAACGATTTGTACAGCAGGCCATCGATGAAGGCGCGGCGCAATTCGCCGTTCGAAGTGAAATGGTAGACCGGATCGCTGCCAAAATAGATGCTCACAGCACCGTTGCTTCGAAATCCGATCATCACCGGCTGTTGCTGATCCGCAAGAAAGATTTCGATCCGTTCGACCAAGGCGGTCGCCTCGCGCAGCAGATCCTCACGTTCCTGTTCCTCGCGCGCCATGGTTTCAAGAGTAATCCGTTGGTCGACGATCGAGAAGGACGGCGATGTGCTGGTTTCTTTCGCCGGCTGTCACCGAAACTAGACAGTAGCGAGAGTTTCGTTTTTCAGTTGGCTTGGCAGAGGGGGTGGGCACGCGCTCTGCAGGCCCTCTGCTTGAGCATTGATAAACGCCCGGATCGCCGAATTACCCGGGAACGAGTGTGAAAACATTGTCTCGGGTTATGCGGCTGGTTGCTGTCGAAGCATTTGGAAACTCAACTCTGTCGATTTGGTCCGACTTCGACGAATTGCATGTCGCGTGATCCTCCCGCCAGGAAGCGTGCAGTGGATCTTCAAAGGCGGGCTCTACGGCGCAGCCTTCGGCGTACCCGTTTCCGCCATACGGTCGCCGCCGGCATTGATCGGGATTCGCAGCGACAAAGCTAATTCAGTGACACACCAATGTCTTGGGTGGCACTGAAACCGTTTCGGATGTGCCTTCTTCTGCGATGGCCAAGCTGGCGGCTTGTGATTCGATCCAATCTTGCAAGTCTTCGTGGACGATCATCTTGACGTCACTGACGCCACGCAGCGAGTACTGCACTGTTTTCCCAATTAGGTACCAATGCCTCGGTTCGATGTGGCAGTCGCCGAAAGGGATCAGTAGTGGCGGGTGAAAGACTGAGAAAGGTTTCATCAGCTTTAGCAAGATACCTTTTCGAGTCACGCTGACAGTCGCGATTCCTTTGTACGAGTTCCAGCCGATGTCGCCGGCAACCAGAATCACCGTCTGCATGATTCGCTTGGCAGTACCATCATTTGCGTCATCCGCGCGATAGGCTTGGGCTAGCCGAGACCATCGCCGAGCATTGCACTTCCATATCAAGGCTACGAATGCGATTGGCACACTGTAGCTAAACAGTTGGAAGATCAAGTTGCCGATCATATTTCTTGCTCCGGTGCGGTTTCCTGTTCATAACGCTCAAGCTTGTTGGCTACTTGGCGAAGGTTCCGCTCGACAGACTTTGGCGATTGATTTGGGAAGACTGGCAAGTCCTCCATCGCAACGCCCATTCTGGCCAACGCGAATCGCCACTGATCGGCATCGCCGGAGTTATTAATGATTGGCGACGGGCGACTTAGAAACAGTTCTCTTATCCGAGGCACTGCGGCCGATGCCTGCGGACCCAAACGAACCAGCGCCGCTCGGATACCATCAACCGTTGAGCGTCGATCGCGCCAATGCGGCAGCGCAAGCGCGGTATCGAGCAATTCATCGAGTTTTGGCATCGCGAGTTTCGGGCCAAGATCAGCCAATGTTGCAATCAGCGGTGCCGCTTGTTGGTAGATCTCAGGCGAATTCCAGATTGCGAGATACGTCGCGTCCGGATTGGCAAACGTCCCCGGTGGAAAACTTGCCAAACGCTCGGCCAACCAATGACGCAGGCTTGCTGAGGTGTGGTCCATGGAAATTCGATCGACATAAGCATCCCGCATCGAGGCGGGCGTCTTGTCCTTTGAAAAGACGTTTTTGATTGGCGTATCAATGTCTCTAACGCGATCGTCTGCCACGATCCTCGCGATCAGTGCATGGTCCTTGGCGTTTGCGTTGAAGAAGATCAAGCCGAGGTATCGCCGTGCCAAGTCGAGTCGAGCGGGCGTTGCGTCGGGGTCATCGAGTGCTTGCACGGTTTGACGTCGCAACTGAGCAAGAATCGTCGCATCACAAGAGGGAACGGAAAACTGGACTGCTTCCAGTAACGCGGATTCCGGCTTCAGCGAACGTTCGCCGGATGTCAACCATTGATGCCCAATATGAAAATGAGCACTACCTGACATGCTGCCGTGAAAGCCAAAGCAAAACATGTGTGTTGGTACGGTCTGCTTGCGATAGCTCTTGCGGAAGCGTACGGTGCCTACCGAATCGAGAATGGTGATCCGGCGGAGAACGGACGATCGGCCCTTCGACTGGTTGTCAATTTGGATGACCCAATCGGCGGTGTTCGCTTCGACAGGGCTCGCCTCTCGCAGTCGCTCTTTCGCGGCTAATCGCAACGCCCAATTCGCTTCCACAGCCTTGCTAGCCGTGATCAGTTCGGTTGCTCGAGTCGCCTGAACGAGTGGCGGATACTCTCGGACAATCTGGCCCGGCTCATGAGGGAAGATGCTCGCCGCTGAGTCATTCTTCGCAGCAACCAAGGCATAGGCGGCAATGCGCCGCGTCTCCGAGGCTAAACCACGCCCAGCCGTGACCGTGGTCAAACTTTGCACCCGAGGAGAATCCAGCAGCGCAAGACTCAGATAGTCGCATTCCGGCGGTCGATGATGATTCGGTCTTTCGAGACGAATTTGGCCATCCAGTTCAATGCCACCATCTTGCAGCACATCTGGTAACTCGTCCGCGTGGTAGGCCGCAATGGCTGTCCATCGAAAAGGCTGCATGACGACCCAACCCAATAACAACGCAATGCCGAATGCCACCGCAGTGGCCGCCATCGACGAAGAAATAGGCAGCAGTCGCCGGATCACTGCCGTCGCTGCCAGGTAGACAAAGATCGTGGGAAAAGCGGTAAGAATCAATCCAGGCACGATGAACGCGACATACCCGATCATCACCAAATCGGGTATCGCGATTACTAGACCGGCGAGAACGCCGGTGATGATAAGTGCATACTTCATCCGCAAAATCGTTACAGAGATAGGGGTCTGGCGCGGCGCAGGCGATCGAATCGCGATCGCCCGGCACTCAGAACCGAAACGAGCGGGTGCCGCTCAGAAATCTAGCTTGCCGACAGCCGACTTGTCCGGATTTTTCACCTCACGGCTTACCAATTGCGGTTGCTATCGGTCGGCAGGAATCGTTGACCACTTTTTTCCGATAGCACTCTGGGACTTCATAACCTTGAGGTCAAATAGCACAGAGACAAGAGAGACCTTTGGCCGAGATCGGCCCAGAGACCATTTCGCCGGCGGGCGGATAGTACTTTTACAGAGACACTGTGAGAGATCCTTGCGGATCGGTCGTTGACGTAAGTCCCTACCAGACAAGCGGTAAAACAGGAAAAAAGCCGGCTTCAGTCCCTGGGACCAACGTCGGCTTGTTCGATAACCCGACGGTCGGAGTAAACCGAAGGGTCTAATTGAAGTTGAGCGAACCGAACCTCCCTCAAACCGACTCTTAACCACTCTCTTGAGGGGTTCGTGCATGTGCGGGTATAGGCGGGGCCAGTATCGGGCCGTTTTTGTTCCCGCTTGAGTAGTATCGTGTTTTTGTCGTCTTTTGCAGGGCGTATCGTCGCTGCCAAGCAAACAATCAGTTGACTTTTGTAGCACATATGCAACAATTTAAGCGTGGCCGATGAGCTGCGGTTTTCTGCCCGATCTGCGAATCAGCCCCTCCATATAACCCGGACGTGTCGCCATGCCCCTTCCCGAAATAGTCGCCCGCATCCAAGAACGAAAACGAGAGCTCGATATCTCTGTTTCGGATCTTGCCCGCCGCAGCGGCGTTTCTCGGGCCACGGTCATTCGGATTCTCGGCGGTGAGGACCACGAATTCTCGTTCGCAAACTTGCAGGCCATTCTGCTCGCCTTGGGTATCTCTCTCGATCTAACAGAGATTCCCGCCGAGCAATTCCGAGATCAGATTGCCACTGCAAAAGCCAAACGTTTGATTGCACTTACGCAGGGCAATGTGGCGCTCGAGTCTCAAGCTGTCTCGCGAGCTTCCGCTCAATCGCATCTCGAAGAAGCGAAAGCTCGGATTGCATCGTCCAGCCGAAAACTGTGGGCCTCATGAACACTGGTAGTGGCAAGGGTACGGGGCTTGGTTCTAGCGGGAAAGATGACGACACGCCGTTTGACGGATCGGGCCTTAAGCTCAAGACGATCAAAACACGGCGCGAGCTCAACGAGGTCGAGTTTGCGTCGATCCTCCGCGTGACAGAGAAATACTTGCTGTCGAAACCCTCCCGGAAGATCGCACCGTTCAATTTCGATTGGCTTCTCGGACTCCATCGTGAAATGCTTGGTTCGATCTGGAGTTGGGCAGGAGAGATACGATCGACTGAAAAGAACATCGGAGTGAGCCCCAACATCATCGCCGCGGAACTCGGCGTCATTGCGATGGAGGCCGACAAGAGACACAACGAAACGGGGCTCTCGTGATCGCAACCGCTGCTGAGTTTCATCACCGCGCGGTTTGGGTTCATCCATTTGAAGACGGCAACGGTCGATGGGCAAGGCTATTGGCGAATGTGTGGCTGATGCAACACGACCAGCCAGCGACACTCTGGCCGGCGACCGACTTGCGAAACACAGAGAGTCCGATTCGTGACGAGTACATTGCCGCAATCAAGGCGGCTGACTCACGAAACTATGGACCGCTGATTGACTTACACCAAAGGTTCAGCGAGTAAGTCGAGCGGCTGACACCGACACCACCGGTCAAGCGTCCTCGTGAATTAGTGGCTGGGCGGCCAAGTCGAATACGAGGTCAACAAGCCGTATTTCAAACCACTCTTGGAACATCGCGAAAGTGCGTTCGCGCGGCCAGCACTCCGGATCGGAGCACCACGAGGATAGAGCCTCATCGAAGATCCATGCCCAGTGTCGCCATAGTAATCGTTCGGTATCCTCAACTTCCTCAAGCAGATAAAGAGAAGTAAGCTCTTCTATCGGCACGTCGTCAATTCGCGGACCACCGGTCTCGTCTAAACCTCGGACCCATGAAAGGTATGGCTCTCGCGGAGTAACAATAGCCGCAATTCGATTGATCACCGAAGCTTGAGTGTTCACTAGTACCCGCTCACCATGGGCTGGTGTTGTCGCATCCGTTTGTTCTTGGGCCACGTGCGAATCTCGGGAGCGACCTGCGGTTCGTCCGGCTGGCGGCTTTCCGGGGTAATCTTCCCGTCAACCACGCCGTCTTCCGCATCGATCCGCTTCAAAACCTCCTGAAATCGCTCGGGCTGAAAGGTGCCATCCTCTCGCAAGACAGTTAGAAGCGACCGGCAGAGCAACGCGAGTTCACCGACTTGGTCCTCAAGTTCTTCGATCCGCTTCTGCTGGTCCTGAGCCTGCTGGCGATCGCGCATCCGCGATCGCTTCCGAGCCAGCGAACTTCGCTTCAGCGACTCAATGTCTGCCCGCTGTTTGTACTCGTTGTCGAAAAGATGATCCCAAAAGTCCATGCGTTTTCTCCCTGAAATTCGTGCATTGAACAATCATTCTGCGACGTGTCACAACGGCCGATACCTCTCCACAATAACTCTAACTCTCATCACCTTTGATCACCGCAAAACACATTTGTCGTGAGGGGACGTCGTGCTACACCTTTTTAACGCGTGGTCCGCTGAGTAGTACGCAGGACGCTCACAAACTCTCCGATAACTCGAAGATCTCCCGCGTCTTCGGCGGATATGCGAATCGCCGGATACTCTGGATTTAGTGGCTGCAATTCGATCGTTTCGTGCTGCCAGCCGTCCTCATCGTTCTTCTTGGTCGACTGGTAACGCTTGATGGTGTAACGACCGCCGTCTTCGGGATCCACGTGCGTGTTCACCTGAACTAAAAGGAGTCGACCTTGGCGTGATCCGGCTGGGCAGCGTCTGAATAAACACCAATCGCCGTCTCGAATCCTGGGTTCCATCGATCGGCCAGAAACTCGCGCGGCGAACATGTCGCCGGACAGCTTCTCGCCCTGTGCATTGACCCATCCGATCGCCTCGGGAACGCCTTCAGGGCCCCAACCACCCGCTGCGACACTCAGGTCGTACACCGGAACATGTGTCGAAAAGCGAGTCGATTCTTCGACGTCCGGTTCTGGCATGAGTGTTGAGTTGGCTATTTCGCCCAAGGGTTGTGTCTCCGACGTCACATGAGCACCAATCGGGTGTGCGTGCCACATTCCATCCTTGCTTTCGAATCGAACGTTGAAGTCTGTGCCTGGCAATCCAGCGTTGGGGCCGAACCAGCGACGAAGCAATTCGCCTAGTTGGTTGTCAGATTCACCAACTGGTTTGGCAACGTTGCAGGCTACCTTCACGAATTTGAATTCCCATCGAGTGCCGTCTGGCAGAGTGACTTCAGTCGGACCCATAGGACGCCTGGGATCCTTCGATTTCTCGGGAACGAAGAGAATTGGACGTCCCCCTGCGTGGGATACTTTTGCCTCAAACGAGTGTTCGCCTTGATCGGTGTCGATGAAGCCATGACTTTTGGAGTAAGCCGCGAGTCGCCAATCGACTAGCTCTTCGGTGAGTGATTCCAGGACAGATTGCACGTCAGCCGAACAGTCGTGGTCAAACTGGAATCGGTCACCGTCACGCCTGAACCACGTGGAACCGTTTTGCTTGTCCAGCCAACGACTGATCGGCCATTTAATCCACCACGCCGACCATTCGGCATCATCGGCATTCTCGTGATCAACTGCATGTCTCTCGCCTTCCAAGTCACGCCTCAACACGGGGTGATTCTGAATGAAGCGGCGACACTGCGCCGAGAAGGGTTCCAAGTCAGCCCCCTCGAACAGTTCGCCCTGGTCGAGTAACACGCGCAGAACGACCATCTTGTATGACTTGTTGAGGCTGGTGGTTTCAACCGTTTTGAGCCAACCCCGATATTTCGCGGTGACCTCGCGTTCGACGTCACTTAAATCACCTTCGCTGTCAACGAAAGCGAACCAATCGCCAGCCGCCTTGCTGACAGCTCGTGGTAAGTAGCCTCGGCTGAACAGCTCCGATGCCGTTGGCCGTCGCCCGAGTTCGTCTCGGATCGCTCGATAAGCTTCGATGCCAGCTTTTGCACCTTTGGGAAGGAACTCCTTCAGCAGATCGCGCGCGGCAACTTCGACATCCAGTAAGCAGCCCTCGGGCAGTAGCGGCGGCTTTCCCTTCAACCATTCCTTCAAGCCCTTCCACCCTGCTTCTTCCCCCGTGAGCGATAGGAGGTGAACGAGACGCTGGGCGAAAATACGGTGATTTCCCACAAAGTCGATCACCAGCAAGCGGGACTTTCCTTCACTGGCCCGTAACCCGCGGCCGAGTTGCTGCAGAAACACAATCTTGGATTCTGTTGGCCGCAACATGATCACGCGATCCACCGCAGGAATATCGAGTCCTTCGTTGAACATGTCGACCACGCAGAGCGTCTGCAATTCACCTCGACGCAATAATTCCAATGACTCGCCGCAGCTATCGCCGCCACCCGAGAAAACTGCTGCCGAAGTCATGCCCTTGGAACGCAACCAGTCTCTTGCAAAGACCGCGTGGCGACGTGAGCAGCAAAACACAATCGTTCGGTCCGCCGGGTGCTCCTGCATCGTCGTCCAGAGACGGTCCATGCGTTCACTGCGGGCAACACGGCGTTCCAGCTCTTCCAGCTCGAAGCGACCATTCCGCCAGGGAACCTGACGAAAATCAACGGTGTCCTTAATTCCGATGTAGTGGAATGGAACGAGCGATTCCTCGGCGATCCCATCCCCGATCGTCGCGTGATGTGCAAGGTTGTCATCGAAGATACTGGCGACGTCCACTCCATCGGTGCGTTCGGGAGTTGCTGTCAGCCCGAGGATGAAATCAGCATTAACTTTGGCGAGCACTCTTCGATAGCTTGGTGCGTGAGCATGGTGGACCTCGTCAATGACGACGTAATCAAACTGCTCAGATGCCAATCGCTGCAGGCCTTCGGGCCGAGAAAGCTTTTGGATCGACGCGACCACGAGTTCTCCTGCAAGCTCGCTTCGCTGCCCGATGAACCACGCTGTTTTTTCCTCCCCAAATTCCGGATCCAGAACTTGCGACAACGCTGCCTCAGCTTGGGCCAGAATATGTGCCCGATGGGCAATGATGAGGACGCGAGGTCGTCGTTCGAGCTGTTTGCCGACTTGGCGTGCGTCAAAGGCGGCGAGCCAGGTCTTCCCCATCCCAGTGGCGACGGCGACTAAAGCCCTTTGATAACCAGCGTCACGAATCCGCTGCAGCGATTTCAGTGCGTCGATCTGCCATGGCCGGGGAGAGAAGAGCTCCCTGGAATCTTCGGCTTCTGGCAGAAAGTGAACTCTGCGAAACTCCTTCGCTTTGGAGGCGTAACAATCAACAAGTTCTGACGTGAGCACAGAAGCGTGTCGCCACAACCGTTCAAACTCGGCCTCGAATCGGGCGTGAGACGGAGACTTCACATCGGTCGAAAGAAGATTCCATTCAATGCCGGTTTCCAGAGCAGCTTGCGACAAGTTGCTGCTTCCGACTGACAACAACCCGCCCTGATCATCGGCGATATACCACGACTTCGGGTGAAAAGAGGCTGGTTCGGAAGGCAGTTTTTCAATCTCAATCAATCGTGCGGAAAGGCTTCCTGCCGACGCTTCTTCCTGTGATGAATCGCACCATCCGATCAGGCGAGCGAGTGCCCTTGGGTCCGAAATACAGAGATAGTCGCTTGCCAGGATGCGAATGCGTGCTCCGTTTTCAAACGCATCAAAGAGTCGCGATTCAATGACGTCCAAACCCGACATTTGCACGAACGAGGCCAGAATATCCACCGACTTCGCACCGGCAATCCGCCACGAAAGATGTTCCCAGAGCGGCGAGTCGGGATGACCGGTACTGAGTTGTAGATCCTTCTTTCGATTGTCTGGCCTTCGTGGAGTCTCCTTCTCCTGCGGACTTAAGTAATTCGCTTTTTCGGGAATGACGTATCGGATACCGCCACGTGGATCTTCAACATCACCGGCATACCGCGGTATTACATGAATGTGCAGATGCATCACCGTTTGACCGGCAACAATTCCTGCATTGAACCCAACGTTGTAGCCATCTGGTTTTGGCGTGAGGATCGAATCTAGATGTTGCTTGACAACGTTGACCAAGTCGAGGATGGCGACCTGCTCTTCTGCATCAGCCTCGAACCACGTCGGCATCACGCGTCGAGAAATGACCAACATGTGCCCCGGGCTGACCGGAAAGCTGTCCCAAACGGCAAAAGCTTCTTCGTTGGAAGCAATCCAGTCAGACGGCGGTATTTTAAGGAACGGCGAATCTGCCATGTTGTTGATTTCTGCGTCCGAATGATTTCACGGCTATCTTAGGGCAGCAAGAATCGTGGAATGTTGCATAAGAAAACTCCAGAGCAAATGTCGACAATTCTTTTCTAGCCAACGTTCTGTCGCGCCATGGTCCGAAAGATTCTTGCTGGGACGTGATGGCGTAGCTTCCACACAATGCTAACGGGCCGACTTCCTTGATGGCTTAAAAGATCGCACGGACCGAGGTAATAGTAAGGCGACGCAAGCCCGGAAGGCAGTTTCTTGACTTCACGCACGAAAAGCAAAGGCGTGTAGCCCAGTTTTCGATGTTCGACATACCGCTTTCCGGTCGGAGAATCAACCGACGTGTTACTTTGTGATTGCCAGTGGAATTGGTCGTGTGAGATCAGATAGTCCTCGTACATGGTCGTTGGGGAGTACTCCTCCTCTGTTTTTTGAAGCGTGACGAAGAATGCATCGACCTTCGTTTTGGACACGTGTCCAGATACTCCAGTGCTTCAGCGATGCGCGGTGCGCGGCCAAGGTATCTCCCAAGATCCCTCAAACTTGCGATCAAGCGAGGGCGGACCAGACGGATCGAAGCCCTCACGTTGTCCAGAACTCGTTGCTGTGCGACGCGTTCCAGCTGGATGACGCAACCACTCGGCAAATGTGGAAAACTATCTTCGACTTCTCGGTCCACTCGATTTGCCGGCTTCGTGCTCAACGCCCGGAGGCGTGGCGCGAATCGGAACTCTTGTCGCTGTGCGCCTATAAAGTCAAGGACCGTCAAGCACTCCTTTTCGGGATGCAGACGGAGCCCGCGACCAAATTGCTGCAGGTAAACAGTCAGGCTCTCCGTGGGCCGAAGAAACAACACCGTGTCGGCCTCCGGAATGTCGACTCCTTCGTTGTATAGATCAACAACGAAGACGAAGTTGACATGCTTACTTCGGAGTTTTTCCTGTGCGGATTGACGTTCCTCCCGAGTTGACACCGAGGAAAGCGCAATCGACGGCACGCCATGGTCGCTGAAATACCTTGTCATGAATTCCGCGTGCGCAACGCTGCAGCAGAATCCGATACCGCGAGCGTCCTTTGGGCTGATTAAGATGTCCTGGACCTTCTGCAGGATCAACATCGCACGCGCGTCATTTCCCGTGTAAAGCCTATTGAGGTCCTCTACGCGATACCCGCCACGCTGCCAGGTGAGTCCATCCAGATCGACCGAGTCGGAGATGCCAAAGTACTGAAAGGGGCAGAGCAAGCGACGATTTATCGCATCCGGCAATCGGATTTCAGCGCTCGCTCGTCCCCCAAACCAGCTCAATACGTCCATCTGGTCAGAGCGTTCCGGAGTCGCTGTCAGTCCAAGCAGGATCTTGGGATCCTCGTCTTCGAGCAATCGCTGGTAACTCGGTGCCGCTGCATGATGAAACTCGTCGACCACGATGTACTCGTACCGATCCGTCACACGCCACAATTCCCGCCAGTTGTAGCTTTGAATCGAACAGAATAGATGCGTGTACTGTGACGGCTCTCGACCACCAACAAGCAAGTCTCCGAAGTTTTGATCTCGCAGAACTGCACGAAACGTTCCTAATGCCTGTTGAAGGATTTCCTGACGGTGGGCAACAAATAGAAGGGACGGCCTGTGGTCGAATTCTCGGCAAAACTGCAAGTAATCGAATGCGGCGATCATCGTTTTGCCTGTACCCGTCGCAGCGACGACCAGGTGACGGTACTTGCCTTGGACCTCACGTTCGGCCGTCAAAACATCCAGGATTTCCTCCTGGAAGGGAAAGGGGCGAAGGTCGAAGAGAACTCCGGTTTGAGGGTCCGTCGATGAAACACGTTCATGTCGGATGGCCTCACGAAGTCGATGTGGAGCATCTGGATTGAATTCCGTGAACTCGTCATCCTCCCAGTACGTTTCAAATGTCGCGATGACCTTGTTCCACAAGGACGGCAATTCGTAATGGCTAATCTTGGTTGTCCACTCCAATCCCTCAGACAGAGCTGCGCTTGACAGATTGGCCGATCCCACATAGGCGCTACCGAAACCGGAATCGCGGTGAAAAACGTATGCCTTTGCGTGAAGCCGCGTCCGCTTGGTGTCGTAGCTGACACGGATTTCCGTATTGGGTAATTGACTCAGCTCTTCGATCGCCTTGGGGTCCGTTGCTCCCATATAGCTGGTTGTAATCACGCGGATTCTCGGCCCTCGAGATCCTCCCCGTTCCGCCAACGCACGAAGGGGCTCGAGAATCACCCTCAATCCGCTCCATCGAATGAATGAGCAAAGAATATCGACGCTATCCGAAGTAACGATCTCCTTGCGAAACTGGCTGCCAAGACTCGGATCAAGACGCGTACCGGTCAAAAGAGCTGATCTCGCCAACGGCGTATCCGGTCGCTCGTCGGCCTTATCGCGTACTGCTTCGCGTATCGCCAACAGCCGCCGTAACGGTGAAGCGATGGACATTCGCGCAGATTCGTCATCCCCCAACTCTTCAATGAGCAGGCTGACAATTCGATCTGCTAGCCGGGTTTGCTTTTCCGTAGCGTCTTCGCCACGGAAGGCAGCGAGGCAGCCCGCAAGCACATGCTCGAGAAACTGTGCGATGGCGGCATGAGAGTCTTCGGGATCTACGGATTCCAGAGAGAATAATCGTGGGTCAGCCAGCTGACCCAAGTCCTGCTCGAGAGCTTTAGTGACTAGCTGTTCGTAAAGGCCCGGCCGCACAGGTGTATCCGTTGGTGTAGATTCCTTGAAATTCCACGCCCGACTTCAGTGAGAATTGCCCAACTATCGAAAGCACGGTCGTGAGTTACCGTTTCAATGGAATTCGATTGTAACCATGGCGCTGCCCTAAGCTAAGCCATCGTGCCGCTCCAAGACGCCGAACAACGAGCAAGCGTGGCTGTGCAGACTCGCGAAGGCGCGAATCGAAAAGATCAGCAAGATCTTGCGACAGTTAAAAGTTGGAGGCATACGAAGAAACGCCCTCGACCGATTGCTCGGCCAAGGGCGTTTCGTTATTTAGCCGTCTTTGGCTTGCAGTTCGATCGATTCGACCTCTCGGACGAATCGGTTCTTGTCGGCTGACATGAACGATGAAACTACGTTGAACACGGCGTCACTGAAGCCGCCGATGTTCAGCATGTCGTCTCGCTCCGGCGCCTGGCTCGATCCGTATGGCTGGATGTCGATGCATACCAGCTTCGGATCGGTGATGCCGTGGCGGCGGGCGCTGGTGACGAACTTCTGCCACTCGGTCATCACGCCAGTTGAACCGCGGCAACCGTATCCGTACGCACGGCCGCCGGTGATCCAGCTTTCGTTGTCGCTGACAAGGACGCAGCCGACCAGTGGTCGCTTGCTGTGTCGCTTGTTCGCTTCCGCCAGCGGGATCGAGCAGTCCGTTCCGCCGCCACCGTACTTCGCCAATCGCTCCGACAGACTCAGGATCGTGTCCTGTGGGTCGATGCGGACGTTGTACGCTCGCGTGTCGAACGGAATGACGATGCTGTCCGGGTTACGACGCAAGATTGCCGCTGCGAACAATGCCGCAACATCGACGCAGCGCATCTTGGTCGTTCCGCCGCGACCACGCCATCCGGTTACCGGGCAACCCATCGATCCAGACGTGTCCAGACCGATCACGATCGGACCCGGCAGCTCCGGCACGTTACCGCATGCGATCTCGGCTGCCTGGTGCAGCGATGCCTTGATCTTCTGCGGAACCTCGGCCGATGCGTTCAAGTACGCAGCCAGGAACTGGTATGGGACCTGACGAGAGCGAGCGATGTCGTCCGCGTCCGCCAGGCGGCTCGCGACGCAATCGATCATCACGTTGTCAGGTCCGTTTCCGTTCTTGAACACGTCGTGACGCAGCAGCGTGTTGAGGTTCATTCGCAGAGCCTGCGGTCCCATCTGTCGGGCGATTGCCTTCCAGACGAGCGGGCCCTTGGCCGCGTCGGCCAGCAAGTCCCATCGAACCGTCGTTGGAAAGTCGCCAGCGATCAACGTCTGAGCCTCAGCCGTGTCGGCCGCGCGGTACGCGATCAGTGACTGAACCGCTGCCGGCAGGTCGGCTTCCGTCGCCGGAGCCCACTTGTCGACTTCCTTATCGGTCAGCCAACCGAACAGTGCGCCCCGCACGTTGTCCTTCGGCGTCGGCCGAGCCATTCGCAAGACATCACGCAGGCTCGGATCGTTTCCGATCGAAGCTGAAAGCAACTTGCCGACTGACGCGTCGTTCAACCAGCGCTGGAGCGCTCGCTGCAGCGATGACGACAGAGCTGCAGCGAGCCCGGAGAGATCGGAGCGCTGCTGCGCCGAGAGGGATTTTACTCCTCGGTCCTCCAGCGCTGGCGTCGTCAAGTTCGGGAGGAATCATTGTCACCATCGAAAAAGTCCAAGACCAACGGCAAACTTACCGCCGCCCAGGAACTCGCTCGACTCCGGCGCGAGAATGAACGACTCAAAGAGAAGCTCCGCCAGGCTGAGCTGATCATTGATGTTCAAAAAAAAGTTTCGGAGATGATGCAGACGCGGTCACAAGAGAAGACAGATTGAAAGCTGCCCAGAATCTGAGCGATCGAGTGGGGGTCGTGGCGGCTTGTCGAGCAATGAACGTTTCGCGAGCGACGTTTTATCGTCGCCGCGAGACGAAACAGGCCAAGCCAAGACCAACGCCCGCTCGAGCCCTGTCCACCGACGAACGAGATGCGGTGCTTGAAAAACTCAACAGCCAACGCTTTGCCGATCAGTCACCACGTCAGGTCTACGCAAAGTTGCTTGATGAAGGCGATTACTTTTGCAGCGTGCGGACGATGTACCGAATTCTCGACGAGAATCAAAGCACACGCGAACGAAGAAATCAATTGAAGCATCCCAGCTACCAAAAGCTGGAACTGCTCGCGACCGGTCCCAATGAAGTCTGGTCGTGGGACATCACCAAACTCAAGGGACCGGAGAAATGGACGTATTACTACCTGTACGTGATCCTCGACATCTACAGTCGCTGCGTTGTCGGCTGGATGCTGGCCGACCGCATGTTTCCAACGACAATCCATTTTCGGAAAGCCACTTCAAAACCATGAAATACCGCCCCGAGTTTCCCAAACGATTTGGAAGCTACGAAGATGGGTTGCAATTCTGCCGAGGGTTTTTCCAGTGGTACAACGACGAACACTATCACAGCGGGATCGGGTTACTGACTGCATCATCGATCCTCTACGGCCAAGCTGAAGAGATCGTAAGCAATCGAAATCGGACACTCCGCAGTGCATGGGAGAAAACCCCCGAGCGTTTCGTGGGCGGGATCCCCAAAACGCCAACGCTTCCCCAATCAGTTTGGATCAACGCACCGAAAACCGTCGTCAACCAGAAAACGAAGCTCGTGAGGCGCATTGCCCAGGAGCTTCAGAAGAAACGTCTTTGACGCACCCTCGATCCGGCTATCCCTCGGACGGTCCGCGTCCCCGCAGAGCCGTCTTCCGTTTCACCGGACGAAGCAACGTTACCATCGAAAACATCGTTGAACACCCGAGTCATGCCTGAAAAAATCCCGGGGGTTCGGGGGCTGGCCCCCATACGCATCAAGTTAAAGGATTGCTGTATCAAAAAAGCGGAAGCTCCGTCAGGATTGTTGCTGTCTAAAACAATTCAATTCTGGAAGAAGGAGCTTCCGCGTGGACATGTTAACGAAGGTATCGGATGTATTGAAGAGCGTTTTTCTTGAACGGGCTGATCAAATCAACTCACAAGCCAAGGCGGTGAAACGGAGACGGAAGTTCACACCCAGGACCCTCGCCCAGACTTTCATTCTGGCGTTTTTGAAAAACCCCGAGGCGACTTTCGAGGATATCGCCTGCATGGCCGTCGCATCCGGAGTTGACGTTTCACCGCAGGCAATTGAGCAGCGATATTCCAGCCATCTAGAGTTGTTTTTCAAGCTGTTGTTTCAGGACATGACTCGTTTCTTGGTCAACAGTGATCAAACGTTGGCTCCAATCCTTGACCGATTCAGCGAAGTCATCCTGATCGACAGTAGTTCCGTCGCGTTGCCCGACAGTCAACAGTCGCAATACCAGGGGTGTGGAGGAACTCATGGTCGCGGCAAAGCTGCTTTGAAGCTACAAACCGAATTGGATCTTCGCAGTGGCGGCTTACGATGCGTTGAAGTTGAACAGGGCCGTGCTCCGGACGGGGCATCGGATCGTCAACACATTCAACACACCGCTGGATCACTGCGAATTGCTGACCTTGGCTACTTCAACATCCTTGTACTGAGAAAGATTGAACAATCAGACGCGTACTTCCTGACCAGGATTCAACATCAGACCAAGATCCATGTCGGTGGTGTCAAACATGACCTTGTTACCTGGCTCAACTCGCAGGAAGCTGCAATGGTGGACCATCGTGTCCAAATCGGATTGCGAGAACGTTTTTCATGCCGGTTAATCGCGTACCGTGTCCCGGAAGCGTTGGCAAATCGCCGCCGCCAACAGCTAATCAAAGCGCATCGATCCAAGTACGGGCGACAACCATCGGCCGCTTCACTGGCTGCCTGTGACTGGGAGTTTGTCGTGACCAATCTGTCTCCCGATCAACTGAATATCAAAGAGGCAATCGTTTTATATCGAGCCCGCTGGCAGATCGAGTTGCTTTTCAAACGCTGGAAATCGCACGGTTTGATCGCTCAATTGAATGGACCTACCGATGTCGTGAAGATGACCAAGTTTTGGATTCGGCTTTGTGCGGCCCTCATTCAGCATTGGTTAACGGTTGCTACCGCTTGGTCGCCGACGCATCGGCTGAGCCTCGACAAAATTGCGCGACGTATCCGCGATTTTACTCGTGAGCTGGCAGCACAAATAACAGCTACGGGAAACTCAAAACCCGTGTTGCGGGAACTTTGTCGAGCCGTGCGGGTGGGATGCAAACTGAATTCTCGAAGAAAAAAGCCAGGAACGCTGACCCTGCTGAGGGACCCCGCCAGCCTCGACTACGTCTTAACTTGATGCGTATGGGGGGTTCGGGGGCTGGCCCCTGAGTTTTCTGGCGCAGCCAATTAGCACACAGCAAAAAGTTGTCTCAATGTCGTTGACACATTCCGAGTTGAGTGCCAGACGTGCTGGACTGGTGCCTGGTCCCGAACGATTCAGTTAGAATTCCTTGATCGCCGCCCGCATCGCACGGGAAAGATGGGTAGTTTCAGACGAATTGACGAAGGCCATGCCTGGCGTTGGGCGATTTCGCACACTGTTGCCCCATCAACACTGGACGGTGCATTCGGTTTCGGAGAGATATCCAATGAGCAACCTGCGCCCTCTTGACCTGCTGGTCGTCGATGACGATGAGGAGATTCGGAAGCGGTCCGTGCAGTACTTTGAGTCAAAGGGTTACGACACTACCAGCGCTGCAAATGGCAGCGATGCTCTGGAGTTGGCGAAGCAGCGTGTATTCCACGTTGCGATTCTCGACATGTCGATGCCCGGGATGTCGGGCATCGAGCTTTTGGAGAAACTCCGACAATGCAATGCGGAAACGGAAGTGGTCATGTTGACGGGCCAAGGAACGATTGAGACGGCGGTTCAGGCAATGAAGCTTGGGGCGCACGATTTTCTTTCCAAGCCAGTTCGGTTTCCGCATTTGGCGGCCGTCGTGGAAAAAGCAGCTGAAGCGGGGCGGATCAAGAAAGAGAATCGCCAACTGCGAGCACTGATCGCACGAACGCAGGTGACGGGCGGCATGATCGGTGAGTCACCAGCGATGCGCGAAGTGTTCCGATTGATTGATCGCGTTGGCCCGTCCGACAAACCGATCTTGATTCAAGGCGAGAGCGGGACCGGGAAGGAGTTGGTGGCCAAGGCATTGCATCAGGCTAGCCCCCTCGCCGACAAGCCATTGGTGGTAATCAACTGCGCCGCACTGCCCGAGGCGTTACTTGAAAGTGAAATGTTTGGACACGAGAAAGGAGCCTTCACCGGTGCGGTTGCGTCCAAGGCTGGCTTGTTTGAGGTGGCTGACGGCGGGACGTTGTTCATCGACGAAATCGGCGAGTTGGCACCTACCCTACAACCAAAACTACTGCGTGTCTTAGAAGACGGCTGGATGCGGCGCGTTGGTTCGACCAAAGATCGTCGTGTGAAGGTGCGAATTGTGGCAGCGACCAACCGAGACTTGGCCGAGGAAGTAAAGGAGAAACGGTTTCGTGAAGACCTGTACTACCGCATCAACGTGTTGACGATCGCGATGCCTCCGCTTCGAGAACGCGGCAACGACATATTGCTGTTGGCAGAAAAGTTCACTGGCCCCGGATGGGAATGGCAAGCAGACGCTCGTGCTGCCGTCAAAGCCTATCCCTGGCCGGGCAACGTCCGACAGCTCATCAATGCAATTGAGCGAGCAAAGATGTTGGCCGATGACGACGTCATTGAGTTGAGGAATCTTCCACAAGAAGTGAACTGCGATCTCATTGAAGAATCATCGCCCTCTGAAGCCGAAGTGGAGCTCAATACGGTGAATCGAATTCTCGTGGTGGAAGCGATGAAGCGAGAGAAAGGCAAGAAGATTCATGCGGCGAAATCGCTCGGTGTGAGCCGCCGTAGCCTTTATCGTCTGCTGGAAAAGTACGGCATCAAAGATGAAGAGTATGTAGGGTAGTTTTGCGCATGCTGCCAGTCGTCCCAGCTTAGGCTGGAGCAACCGGAGGATCGATCATGACAGTTGGATTACCGATCGTTGCGCCGGTCTCAATCGTAGCACCAAGTTCCGCTCGACGAATCCGCACGTCTTGCGGAGCCGAGAAGCCCAATTGTACATGACCACCTTGAATCGCGACGATCTTCACTTCAATCTGGTCGCCGATCATAATGCTCTGTGATTTTTTACGGCTGAGTACAAGCATCCTTTCTCTCCAATGATGGTAATCCTAACGGTTCACTCTGGCACGCTCAGTCGGTTGTCAATCTTTTCGACGTGCTTCATGCTTCGGAGCAACTCCTGCGCGACTTGCTTCATGTAGAACGTGGGCACTTGGCCGCTGAGAATGAGGACGCCTTCCTGGAATCGGCACTGCACGTGCCGAACGGGTGCGTGCGAACAGCCGCGTAAGAGTTTCGTCGCGATGGCGGCCACATCGGGTGTCGTTGCGCGAGTGGCCTCGATCGTCGTTGCACGAGTGGGGGCAACTTCGAGCGTAGGACCGGCCGTTGTTTGGATCATGAGTAGTCTCTGAGTTAGATTTTCAACTGAATCCAATGGCAGCCATCACCACAACGAATCACACGGGGCATTGCATCAATCGCTCGTGTTCCACCAAGCTACGAAAAAAGCCCCAACGACAAACGCGACGGCTTGTCGTGGGGCTGATTCGTAACCCGGAGTTCCTGTCACTCATCAACAGGTTCTCTAAATGTAACGGTTGCCGCCGATGGGTCAAGAAAAATTATCGACAATTGGTGCGGCAATGAATCGTCGGCCGCTCAACTCGCCAGGCCGCTATTCCGTCGCGAAAGCCTGTTCCGCGTCAATGATTGTGCGGGCGGCGTCGACCAATTTTTGATTCTTGTCCTGCGAAATCTTTTGCAAGCGTTTGAAAGCAGCGGGTTCGTCCAGGCCAACTCGTTGCATAAGAATGCCTTTAGCTCGCTCGATCAGCTTGCGATCTTCCAGTGTCTTGGTGAGGCTATCGGCCTGCTGTTGTAAGACGCGAAACTCCTGGAACCGCCGCATCACCAGCGTGATGGCAGTCTCTAAATCGGGTTGTTTGATCGGCTTGACCAAGTAGGCGAGCACATGGCTCTGCAATGCCCGATCGACGAACTCCGGATCGTGGTGAGCGGAGACCAGGATGATCGGAATCGGCACATCCTCTCGAATCTTTTCAGCGGCGGCCAAGCCGTCCATGTTCGGCATTTTAATGTCCGAAATTAGCAGGTCTGGCCTTTCGCGACGGCACTGCTGAACAACTTCTTCACCGTCGCTAGCAGACACAACGACCTGATGGCCGAGTTTGGTGAGGGTATTTTCATACCAACGGCGCATCAAAGGTTCATCGTCCGCCACAGCGATTCGCAATGGCTCGGTCATGACTGTTTCCTCGGCAGCGTCACTACAAACTCCGCGCCCTGGTTACATTCGGGGTTCACGGCAATCTTTCCGCGGTGTGCCTCAGTAATGCGTTGAGCAATTGCCATGCCCAAACCGGTACCATTGGGTTTGGTGGTGAAAAAGGAACCGAAAACCTGCTGTGCGTTTTCCGGCAGGATCCCCGGACCATTATCTCTAAGGGAGATCGAAATCGCCGGGGAACCAAAGCCATCGACTTCGCCATACCCAATGTGCACTTCGACGGGATCGACACAGGCTTGCAGGGCGTTTTCCAGAATGTTGCGGAAGACTTGCCCGATCGCAAACGCATCGACTTCGCAATGCAGGTCGTCGCACTCCACGCACTCACTGAAACGCAGATTGCGGTGTCCGTGTACTGTCTTCACGTCCTCCCAGGCTCGATGCAAGACTTCGCCAACATTGCAAAGCTGCGGTCTGATCTGGATCGGCGCAGCGAAGGCACGAACCTCCTCGTACAAGCGGTGTAGATCGTCCTGTGAGCGTTGGATCGACTCGAGTAGCTCCAACGACTCCGGTTGGCCTTGCAGTTGGTCCGTCAACAAGTCCAGGCAAGCTTGGCTGCGCTGGAGTGCGTTGCGACTCTCGTGCGCCAAGCCTGCCATTGCTTCTCCGATGGCCATTAGTCGTTCCGACTGAACCAGCTTTCGTTGAAGTTCGTTGTACGCCGTCATGTCCCGGCCTGCGCACACCAGTTGCAGGATTTCGCCTTCGTCATCTTTCAGCGGTGCCGTCCACCAGGCGATCTCGCAAACGGCTCCGGTTTTGGTCCGAATCGGATGGAGTGATCCCTGCTTGTAGTTCTCCGAATACGATAAGGCGAGGTCCTGTTCAGCTCTCTCTGCGGATTGCTCGGGAACGAGAGTCTCGATCACCGACTTCCCTATCAATTCTTCCTCTTGATAGCCGCACAGTTCCTCGAAGTACCGGTTGATTCTTAGCACACAGCCATTCCCATCGAGGACCAGGATCAACGCTCGAGTCGTATCGAGAATCAACTGGGCGAATGCTCGTTCGCGGACAAGCTCCGCTTCGGCACGACGCTGGTTTGCCAAACGTCTTAACCGAGTACGTAAGTGTTCGGGATCAATCGGTTTGAGCAGGAAGTCCTCTGCCCCGTTGTGGATCGCCGCCATTGCCCCATCCAAATCGACGTATGCTGTCGCAACGATGAGCGCGGCGTTGGGAGCTAGTTCGGCTAGCTGTGGAAGAAACCTGTCAATCGTTCCGTCAGGTAATCGGCGGTCGAGAAGAATCGCGAAGTAGTCGGACCAGTTTTCTCGATCCATCAATTCAGCAATCGACGTGGCCGTATCAACGCGGTATCCATCCAAACGCAGGATTCGGCGGGCACTTTGCACGAGGTCCGGCTGGTCATCAACAATGAGGATGGCGAGTTCCTGATTTCTCATGCAGAATCGCCCTTGCCTGGTCCTGCACCACGCAATTCACCCGCTGAAGATGAAATCGAACGAGCTAACGTGAGTCGAAAGGTCGAGCCATTGTCCGGCTCACTCTCGACATCGATCTCGCCTTGATTCAGTTCAGCATATCGCTGGGAGATCGCAAGTCCTAAGCCAATTCCCTTCGCCTTCCGGGTAAACAGCGGATCAAAGACTTTGCCCAGAAACTCCGCCGGAATTCCCACGCCAGTATCCGAGACTTCAAATGAAACGGTTTCCTGGTCACCGTGGCAAGCCACCGAGAGCGTTCCACCGCTGGGCATCGCCTGGACCGCATTGTTGATGAGGTTAATCAGGATGCGTTCAATTTGTTCCTGGTCACCAATGCAATACAAGTTGCTTAGCGGCGATCTTTCGACACTTACTTTGGGATCAATGTTCAGCGTGCGAAGCGCGTTGTCGACCGCATCATCAGCAGAAAACGGTGTGTGATTGGGCTGCGGATCGCGGGCATAGTCCAGCAGTTCACCAACAATGTGATTGGAGGTCGCCAATGCGCGCTGGATTTCCTCGAACGATTCAAGGACATCCGGGTCGTGCTCGTGAGAGGCTTGCTTGAGGAAGTACGTGGCGTTGCGAATGACACCCAACGGGTTTCGTATCTCGTGGGCGACCCCGCCCGCCAATTTGCCAAGTGTCGCCAGTCTTTCTTTGCGGATCAGTTCGTCGTGAGCCTCGCGGAGTTCTCGAGTTCGTTCCTCTACGCGTTTCTCCAACTCATCATGAATGCGTTTTTTCTCCGTCACGTCACGTTCTGTCGTCGCAATCGCGATCGGACGTCCTTCTGGATCGTGAAGAACCGTTGCCGTTAGCCAAACGTCGATCAGCCTGCCATCCTTCGCGACTTTTTGCGTCTCAAGTGACACGATCCGCTCGCCGCGAGAAAGTTTTTCACGAAATTCCTTGGACTGATGCTGACATGCTTCCGGGACGATGCTCAGAATATTCATTCCAACGGCTTCGTCCGCCGAATAGCCGTACATTCGTTCGGCGGCGTGATTCCATTCTAGGATGGTGCCGTCAAACTGCTGCAGTGTGATCGCATCGTTGGAGTCTCTTACAATTGTCGCAAGCCGACGCAAGTCTTGCTCAGTAGCCACACGTTCGCTCGAGTCGTGAACAAAACCGGTGAAGATTCGACCGGTTGAGAGTGGCACCTCACTGACGGACAAGTGCATGGGAAACGTCGTGCCGTCTTTTCGTTGCCCAATCACATCGCGTCCGATACCGATGATTTTCTTCTTACCGGTGTCTCGGTACTTCGACAGATAGCCATCATGCTCATCGCGGTAGGGCGTTGGCATCAGCATTTTTACGTTATGCCCAACCGTCTCGGTTTCTGAGTAACCAAACAGCCGCTCGGCGCTCGGATTCATCGACTCGATGTTTCCTCGCTCGTCGATCGTAATGATTCCTTCGACCGACGTTTCCAGGATCGCTCGCAAACGTGCCTCGCGGTCGGCAAGCGATTCGGGATCACCTTCGTCGAGGGGCGACACATTCTTCGTCACAACCTAACTCCGAAACCCGATGAACAGATAGAAGTATGCAAAGTGTGTTTTCCCAGGCCAATACGAGCGGTGAATTTCAGTCTCTGCACCAGGAACGCAACTTGCGTGCCAACCCCGAGCCGCCAGCGCATCCCTTTGTTTTGCGGTGTGCTAGGTGTCAGCATCTCCGATCGAACGCGAGAGGAACGGAATCGCGACACGAGCGATCGCAGTTTCCTCCCGAGTTTGAAGAACGAGAATCCTCCCCGAAGATTGTTCGGTTGCAATTTCGCTATCGCTTTGATTGGCCTTATTTTTCCCTTCGTCTAGTTGCAATCCGAGACACTCAAGTCCGCGGCAGACTCGACTTCGTAAAGTTGCGGAACCCTCGCCGATTCCTGCGGTGAACACGAGGCCGTCGATACCGCCAAGCGTGACGGCCAGTGAACCGACCGTGGATCGTATCCGATCGGCGAACATTTCGATCGCCAAGTTGGCACGTTCGTTGCCTGCGACAGCGGCTTGCTCAAGCTGACGGAAGTCGGACGAGATACCCGACACGCCGAGCAACCCGGATTGACGATTCAAATCGTCGTCCAGCTGTGCGGCGGTGAATCTTTCCTGTTCAATCAGGTGCATGAGAATTCCGGGGTCCACCGAACCGCAGCGCGTCCCCATCATCAAACCGTCCAAGGGCGTGAATCCCATCGTCGTTGCCACCGGGCGTCCGCGGTGGATCGCCGTTGCCGAACAACCGTTGCCCAAATGGCAAATGACCAACCGGAGTGACGAGTCGTCTTGCCGCTGGAGTAGTTCAGCGGCACGATCCGCGCAGCATGCATGGCTGATCCCGTGAAAGCCGAATCGTCGGATGCCGTATTGTTCGTACCACTCGTACGGGAGCGGATACAAGAACGCTCGCATCGGAAGGTCGGCGAAAAATGACGTGTCAAAGACGGCGACTTGAGCTGCTCTCGGGATCATCGCCTGAGCAGCTTCGATCGTTGTTAGCGCCAACGGGTTATGCAGCGGTGCAAGCCTCGATAATCGCTGCAAGGACTCGCGGACGTGTGCATCAATCAAAGTCGCCTGCCTGAACTCGGTGCCACCATGAACGACACGATGCCCCACCGCCTGGATCGGTTCGTCGTGCCCACTGGACTTCAGCAGCCGCAGAATCCAGCCGACGGCGTCGCCATAGTCGGCGATGTCTGCCTCTGAATACGTTTGTTCAATTCCACCGCAATTCCATCGCATCGCTGCCGCTTGGCCGCCGCCTTTCAACGTCATGATGCCGCTGGCAAGTTGGTCGCCAGCGGAGTCGTCGTAGAGCGAAAACTTCAGCGTGCTCGAACCGGCGTTCAGAACCAGAATACTCATGGCGTAACGCTCAAGTCTGGCCACCCGGCCACGTCCACTCACGTATCTCCGGCATGTCTTGTCCGTGCCGAGCGATAGAGTGCTTATGTTCGATCAATTTGTCGCGGATTGCTTGCTTGGCATAAGCGGCCTTGGCACCAAGCTTTGGAACACGGTCGATCACATCTTCGACAAGATGAAAACGGTCAAGGTCGTTTAGCACGACCATGTCGAAAGGCGTTGTCGTCGTGCCTTCCTCTTTGTAGCCACGAACGTGGAGGTTTTTGTGGTTTGTTCGCCGATACGTCAGCCGGTGAATCAACCAAGGATAACCGTGGAACGCAAAGATGATTGGTTTGTCGGTTGTGAACATGATGTCGAATTCTTTGTCCGACAATCCATGCGGGTGTTCATTTGGTGCTTGCAGTTTCATCAAGTTCACGATGTTGATGACGCGAACCTTCACCTCGGGAAGCTCTCGCCGAATGATGTCAACCGCTGCCAGAGTTTCGAGCGTCGGCACATCGCCGCAACATGCCATCACGACGTCCGGTTCACTGCCGCGATCGTTGCTGGCCCATTCCCAAATGCTGATGCCAGCAGTGCAATGGCTGATTGCCTGATCCATGGTCAACCACTGTGGGGATTTCTGTTTGCCTGCCACGATGACATTCACGTAGTTGCGGCTGCGCAGGCAATGATCCGTAACAGAAAGCAAACAGTTCGCATCGGGTGGCAGATAGACGCGAATGATCTCGGCCTTTTTATTGACCACATGGTCGATGAAACCCGGGTCTTGGTGGCTAAAACCGTTGTGGTCCTGACGCCATACGTGCGACGACAACAAGTAATTGAGTGAAGCGATGGGCCGCCGCCAAGGGATATCGTTGCAAACCTTTAACCATTTGGCGTGCTGATTGAACATCGAATCAATGATGTGAATGAACGCTTCGTAGCAGTTAAAAAAGCCGTGACGTCCGGTCAGCAAGTAACCTTCCAGCCAGCCTTGGCACTGGTGCTCGGAAAGCATTTCCATGACGCGACCGTCGGGCGAGAGATGATCGTCGCTTGGCAAAATGTCGCCCACAAAGCCGCGGCTGGTGACATCAAAAACATCACCCCAGCGGTTCGACGCGTTTTCATCGGGGCTAAAGATGCGGAAGTTGCCGGATTGCAGATTACTTTTCATCACATCGCGAATGAACTTGCCTTGAACACGGGTCGCTTCGGCGGACACGCTGCCGGGATGCGATAGCTCGATCGCATAGTCGCGAAAGTCAGGCAAACGCAGACTCTTGAGCAACATGCCACCGTTGGCATGCGGATTCGCACCCATCCGTCGTTCGCCACGGGGCGCGAGGTCCGCCAATTCGGGCTTCAAGCGACCATTTTCATCGAACAATTCTTCGGGCCGATAGCTTTTCATCCATTGTTCGAGCAACGCCACGTGTTCCGGATTCTCGTGCATCTCGCCCATCGGCACTTGATGACTGCGCCAGCTCCCCACGACCTGTTTGCCATCGACTTGCTGCGGACAGGTCCAACCCTTCGGTGTGCGCAAAACGATCATGGGCCAGCGTGGACGACTTGCGTCATTGTTCTGGCGAGCGTGCCCGGTGATGCGCTGAATCTCCGCGGTCACTTTATCTAATGTCGCGGCCATCAACTCGTGCATCGTCGCCGGATCATCCCCCTCGACAAAGTACGGCGTGTAGCCGTAGCCGCGCAGTAGCTGCTCCAGTTCCTCATGGCTGATTCGTGCCAGCACAGTGGGATTGGCGATCTTGTAACCGTTCAAGTGCAGAATCGGCAGGACCACGCCGTCGTGAATTGGATTCAGGAACTTGTTGGAGTGCCAACTCGTGGCCAACGGTCCCGTCTCCGCTTCGCCATCACCGATGACGCAAGCGACAATCAAATCGGGGTTGTCGAAGGCAGCGCCAAATGCGTGCGAAAGCGCGTAACCGAGTTCGCCGCCCTCGTGGATGCTACCGGGCGTTTCCGGCGCGACATGGCTGGGGATTCCGCCAGGAAAACTGAACTGCTTGAACAGCCGCTTCATTCCCGCTTCATCTTGCTCGATGTTTGGGTAGTATTCCGTGTAGGTTCCTTCCAAATAGGTATTCGCGACGAGACCGGGGCCACCGTGACCGGGTCCGGTGATAAAGATCATGCTCAAATCGTGTTTGTCGATGACGCGATTCAAGTGTGCGTAGATGAAGTTCAGCCCTGGTGTGGTGCCCCAATGCCCAAGCAATCGTGGCTTGACGTGCTCTTTCAGCAACGGTTCCTTCAAAAGCGGATTGTCGAACAGATATATCTGGCCGACCGAAAGGTAGTTGGCTGCCCGCCAATACGCGTCGATGCGATGAAGTTCTTCGGTTGGTAATGAATTCGTCATGTCGTCGCTATTAGAGACTTGTTCCGTGATTGCTCAATGATAGGCATCCCGATTGAGCAACGATCATGCCGTTCAAGGAAATTTGTTCCACCATGGAGCATGAATGAACCTGATTCTGGCGAATGCAAACTGTGCGGTGGGCAGGGATTCCCTTGACCTGTGGGCGATTTCGCACAATAAGCCGTGGGTTCGGGATGTCGTCGTACGCGGTGATTCTTGCCGGTTCAGCATGGGCATTGAGTTCCGCGGCCGATCAACCAAGACACGGTCGAAGGTGAGGAAGGCTGATGCGGTACGGCATTTGCGGGTTCTTTAACCAGTGACACAGATTCAAGTGAAAGTGTTGGTATGAAACGATTCAAATCTATCTTGGTTGGAGTTGACCTGAGGGATGGTGACCGGCTCGTTTCCGAAACGATTCCCGCACCTTCACGAGAAGCGGTGGCGAGAGCCGTCTGGTTAGCGAAAAACAATTCGGCCCATTTGACCTTTTTCTACGTACTTCCGTCGTGGGCATCCAATCATGACGCGGAAACCCAGATGCTGCTTAAGGACGGTCACGGCAATCGCACGGTCTGCGATCATGCCCAGGAAGTCCTGGCCAGCATGGTTGAAAACGCACGAAAGGAAGGCGTCCAAGCCGACAGTCGCGTCGTCTTTGGCAAGAGTTGGGTGGAGACGATTCGGCAAGAGCTGCGAGAAGATCACGACCTTGTGATCGTAGGGGCCAGAGACGCGAAACCGGGGCTGCCGTTCTTGGCGGGAAGCACAGCGATCAAGCTCCTGCGAAAATGCCCCTGCGCGGTCTGGGTTGCCAAGCCGAAACCAGATCACGGGATTGCTTCGATCTTGGTGGCTCACGACCTTCGACCTGTCGGCGACTTGGCGATGGCACTGCATTGAAGACCACAATATCGAACTATTCGTCATGGGAACGCTCGGGCGATCGGGAATTCGCGGATTCATCACGGGCAACACGGCCGAACGAATTTTGCCGCTCGTTCCATGTTCGATCTTGGCGGTGAAGCCGATCGGCTTCCAGTCGCCGGTGACGCTTGAAGAACCATCGTGAAGCACACCAGAGATTCACTTATCCCATCATCTGGTGGCTATCGTCAACTCAAAGAACGACAAACCTAGAATGCCAATTGCGTGAAGGCGAGCGGTTGGCGTTAAACCTTGCTGACAATTTGATGATGGCGCGAAATCCAGACGCTACACGGCGCGTGACGCAACACGTATTTCGCCGTGCTACCGAGAAAGAAGTCGTGAAGTCGACCGTGACCGGAGTCTCCAATGATGATTAGGTCGCTTTCGTTTTCCTCGGCAAAGCTGACGATCGATTCCCCGGCGTGACCACTGGTCAGGACTTTCGCGCTCGATAGAGGGATTGCACTGGCGAGTGATTTTGCGACACGTACGGCCGCTTTGCCCAATTCGACCATTTCTTTCTTGTTAGGTGACACGACAGGAAGTTCATCCCCAAACAGAGAACTCTCCGTGATCGCCACGCTAAGAATCGAAACTTCGGTGTCCCGACCCCAGGAGATGCCCATCAGTTCGTTCACAGATTCACGAGATGGTTCCGAATCATCGAACGCGACAATGATCTTCTTTGGCGGAGAGTTGCTTGACCGATCGTCTCCCGGAGGCCTCACGACGAGCACCGAGCATTTCGCGTGAGTCGCGACACGATCAGAAACACTCCCCAGCAGCATTCTGTTGACCATCGAATGCCCCACGGCTCCGAGCACGATTAAGTCAGCTGCGATTCGCCTAGCTACATCCAGAATCACCTGAGCCGCATTCCCCGTCTCTTGCAGCTTCGATAAGCCGTCGTCGCAATGGCCGGCCAACAATTTCTGCAATTCCGCTTGATGCTCGTCAACGAACGCCTTTTCCTGTGCCTCCCGTTCCGGATTCTGGATGTTGCCATGCACGGTCAGCTCGGGATGCATCGAAACGGTGAGGACGGTGAGCTTGAAATCCCCGTCGAACTTGAGTTGACTCAAGAAGCGAGCAGCGTTCGTGGCCGCTGCTGAACCATCCGAGGCAAGTAGTACGTTCATAGCGTTTTCTCGTTCGCAGCAATCGTGGAATCGTGTTGACCGAAATCATGCGTGGATTGGAGTTTTGAAGCTGTAGGGCTTGACCGTCAGGACCGAACAGTTGATCTGATCGAGCACTTCTTCTGATGTGTTACCCATTAGCAGCCCCGTGAGACCTGATCGAGCGATAGTTCCCATGACAACCAAATCGACGTAGTTGTCGCGTACGAAGTTAGACACCACTTCCGGAGTCTTGCCCTTGACCACGTGGACGTTTTCAGCTGCACGACTCGAGTCGTGCTGTCGCAAGAATTTGTCCAAGAGTCTTTCTCGATACTCGCGGTCCTTCGTTTCGTATTGCGCAAGTAACTTCGGCTTCAATCGCGTACTTAACAGTGATTCATCTTGCATTAGCCACGCATGAAGAACTGAGAACTTGGAGTTCTGGAATGTGCTGATTGACGACGCCAATTCAAAAACCTTGTCATTCAACTCGGCATCCAACGGGTCGTCAGTGGATGTATCCACGCAAGCCACAATATGCTTGACGTGCGGTCCTGTCTCCGGCGCGACCAACCAAACAGCAGAGGGACAGTGCCGCAGCAACCGTCGTGCGGTGTTCCCGAAAAAGCCGCTGTGCCGGCTATTGCTACCCTTTGCAACCGCCACGACCAGATCGTGTTCACCACGTAGAACTTCTCGTACGATTTCGACCGACGTCTTGCCCTCGAGTAACTTTGTCTCAACCTCGATTCCCCGGTCGCGAATCGGCGCGGCGAGCGACTCAAGTCTTTGAGTCTTTTCTTGTCGCAACAAGTCTTGAACGTGCTCATGGTCCTGCAGTGACAAGCGGGCTGCCCATGAAAGGTCGGGAACGACGTCTACAATCTTCAAAGATGCCTTGTTATTGATGGCGACCTCTGCCGCTGTGTACAGGACAGGCTGGCTTTCCAGTCGAGTGTCGGTCGCGACCAGTATCCTTTTGAATCGTTTCATATTGGAGGTCCTCGGGCAACGTGATTGGCGTTCAGCGCACCAGCAATGTGCAAACGGGATGCAAAAACAATGCCAAGACTACGTCAAAACCTCTAAGTTTGCCTTCGCGAATCGACCGCTTGGACTGGCATGAAAAGTGCGGTGCATAAAAGGCAATGTGATGCCATGCGTTTTGCCGGTTGTCGGCCTGAAAGTCTATTCGTTTGTCAATCAATCCGGTGAAGATCGACACCGTGTCCGATTGCTTGGCTCGTCCTTCGCGGCAGGCATTGTCTTCGTATTCCTGATCCTCGCTGGACTAGCGGTCTGGACGGTGGCCTTCTGCCTGTTCGTTGGAATGGCAGCTTGGCTCTATGGTCGTTTATCGGGGCCATCGGCCTCCACCACGAAGCCGCTCGCAGCGCCCGCTGTCGCCACTTTGTTGGTAGCCTTCGGCGCATACTTCTGCTTCGGTTTGATGCACACGCCATCCGTGGCGGCACGCATGGGTGAAAATGGAACCGCCAATACTTCACCCGTACAGTGGCAGCCTTTTCAGCGAAGCAAGTTGGACGCGTACCTCGCGCTGGGCGACAACGTAATCGTCAATTGGACGGCCGACTGGTGTCTCACATGCAAAGTCGTTGAGCAGCTGGTGCTCCAGACTGACGAAGTCCAAAGTGCAATCGAAACCAGCAAGGCGGTGATGTTGCAAGCAGATTTGACGAAAGACAATCCGGAAGCTCACGCATTGATGGACGAATTGGGACATGCAGCACACTCAATCCCGTTTCTCGTCGTTTTCCCCGCAGGCAAACCAGAAGACCGGCAGATTCTCCGTGACCTATTCACGAAAGATGATTTTCTATCGATCGTAAACCAGTTGTAGTTGTTTCGCGTGATTCGCTTCGTGATTCGGCTTGCCCGGATTTGCATAGTTCGTCGATCGCTTCTTTGGCGGCGTCGGCGAATGGCAACAAGATCATTTTATAGCCCTCGTTCCTCAGTTCCGTGGCATCGCGTTCATTGTGAGCAGTCGCTGCGATGGTTCCCGTGTATCCATCACGGGCAAGCGAATGCAGCAACGCAAGATTGATCGCGAGTTGCGGCATGGAGCTGATCACCCACTTCGCGTGCGTTAGCGGAAGCGAGGAGGGAAACGCGGGGTCTTCGGCATCTCCATACACGATCGAGTGGCCCGAATCGCGTAGCCGATTGACGACGTCTGGATCAAAGTCCACGGCCAACACGCGTTGCCCGCGCTGCGTCAGTTCGCGTGCCAAGTGATTTCCAAAATGCCCCATGCCAAACACGATGGCGTCAAACCCTCGCGCGGGTTCCGTTGTTGTTTCTAATTCAATTTCCCGAAACGGGTTCTTTCGCTCGAACTGATAAACCAGCGGTGCCAGCCGATCGTACAACGGATAGGAATACACGATCAAATAGGTCGAAAGGGTAATCGCGAGCGAAACCGCACCCATCGTGCGAATGATATTCAAATCGAGCTTCAAGCCGACGGTGAACAGCAGGAGTGCGATGCCGGTTTTGGCGAGCAGGTCAATCTCGCTGCCGATCGAGACCCATTGCAAACCCGATGGCCCCACCAGAATCCCGACGGCGATGAAAGCTACGATCAACGGTTGCTTCAGCCAGTGCGCAATAAAACCCAAAACACCGGCTGCCGCCAGCAACAACGCGAATTCGTAAAAGACGTTTCCTTGTTCCATGCCAAGTTTCCATCACGATCCAGGACGTGGGTCACTCGAACTTAACCGGCGACTGAAACGTTTCAGGCTTGACCGTATGGTGGCCTGTTAGTTGAGCTGAACGGGTGAAACGAAACCTGCGGGTTTCAAGGCCAATACGGAGCATTCGAGCCGGTTGAGAATGCGTTCCGCCGTGTCACCAATGAATACGCCACGGTCGCTGAGTCGCCCAAGCGTGCCCATCACGACGAGATCGACGTCGTGGTCTTTGGCGAAATTTGGAATCACGAATCCCGGCTCGCCATTTACAAGATGAATGCAATCCGACGAAATCGACTGTCGAAATGGGGTCAGAAACCGCCACATGCGGTTCGACGATTCCTGCCTCCAAGTGTGCAAGTATTCATCAAATTGTTTTGGCTCCAAATGTCGTTTCAAGGTCGCTTCTTGATACGCGCACAAGCATGAACAATCATCAGTTCGGCACCATCCCGTTCCGCTAAGGATGTGCCGATCTTGAGTAGGTCCATTCCCAACTGGTGCTTGATTGCGTGCTCATTGTTCGCGTCAAGCGGAATGAGGATGCGACGAAACGACTCAGGCTCCCCAGGCTTGAGCAGCCATAGCGGTGTCGGACATTTGCGCAACAAATGCATGTCCGTGCTGCCGAAAAATGTGCGTTGGAAAATTCCTTCAGAGCTAACCGTTTTGATGACCAAATCATGTTTGTTGCGCAGGGCGGTGCGAATCACTTCCACGAACGTGCTGCCGGTCGCCACTTCCGTTTCCACGTCCAGACCAGGTTCGCCGATCGGCTGGACGAGTCTCTCCAGTTGAGCGCGATGCTCTTGCTCGATCGAATAAAGTTTTTCTTCGAGGCGCAAGGATCGCAGCACGGCGTGAGCCTGCATCGGATGCTCGTCAATGACGCTTATCACGGTCAACTTGGCATCGTTTTGCTTCGCAAGGCGCGTGGCACGAGTCAACGACGGATGCTCATCGAGTTCCAGGTTGACATGGGCAAGGATATTCTTGAAACGTTGCATGATTTTCTTTGTGCTCGTCGATAACCATTGGTTCAAGCCACCTGACGCAACGTCAGGGGTTGGGATTCTGTCGAAAGTTGATGAGTGCGTGGCACTCGATGCACGATCTTTCCAATCGCAGAGCCGACTCCTTGGCTGCGTCGTGATCGTTGTCTTTCGCAGCCTCGATCAGTTCAAGGGTTGATTGCCGAAAACGCTCGTCATTGTTTTCGTAGAGCTCGCTCGACGAATACCAATCGAGGTGAACGCCGATGGATTTCATGTGCTCGGCGGACTTCTCAACGCTGCGCAGGTTGCCTCGAACCAAACCGTCGAGAATCTGCTCCATCGTGCGAGTCTTGCGATGCATCATTTGTTCTTTTAGCGTACTGGTCACTGGGATATCGTCCATTTTCCATAACGCATGGACACCCCAACCCAGGAGCGCGCCAAATAGCACACAAACGAGTGCTCCGGCGACCACTTGGAAAGGCACTGGAATCGTTTTGTGAAGACGATTTGGTGGGTCATCAAGCTTCTTCGTTTCTCTGCTCATTGCGGACTCCCCCGATCTTGGCCGTTCGGTGGTACATGGGTTTGGGTGGCCATGGTTACATTTCGTTCTTTCCGCTTCCGTCGCACCCACTTTTCAAAGCCCACGATCAAGTACGTTGCCAGGCCGGTTAACAGGATTCGCCACCAGGCGTCCCAGCCGATCGGTTCACTGTGAAAGACGTGGTTCATCAATGGAACGTAGGTAAAAACAAGCTGTAGGATCACCATGCTAGCAACGCCGACGCCGATCCACCGGTTGGAGAAAACGCCCAACGCAAACATTGATTTCGTTAGCGAGCGACAATTGAAGAGATAGAACAATTCCACCATCACGAACACATTCACTGAGACGGTCCGGGCGAATGCATCGCTATAGCCTTGACCGACCGCCCACTCGAAAGATCCGAACGCACCGACGAGCATGATGATGGAAACGCCGACAATGCGCCCGATCAATTCGCCCGTTAAGATTGGTCTTTTCGGATCGCGCGGCGGACGACGCATGATGTCGTCCTCTTTGGGTTCAAACGCCAGCATCAAGCCCAACAGGACGGCGGTGGTCATGTTGATCCAGAGAATCTGGACGGGCAGAATCGGTAAGTGGGCTCCGACGAAGATCGCGGCTAGGATCACCAGGCCCTCACCCATGTTCGTGGGCAACGTCCAGACGATGAACTTGGTTAAGTTGTCAAAAACGCCGCGGCCCTCCTCAATGGCCGCTTCGATCGAAGCAAAGTTGTCGTCCGTGAGCACCATGTCGGCGGCTTCTTTGGCGACTTCGGTTCCGCCGATCCCCATTGCCACACCGATGTCGGCTTGCTTCAAGGCTGGTGCGTCGTTAACGCCATCACCGGTCATTGCCGAAACATGCCCCTTGGCCTGCAAAGCACGCACGAGCCGCAATTTCAGCTCGGGCGTGGCACGTGCAAATACGGTCACCTGGTCAGCGATCTCAATCAGCTGCTCGTCCGTTTTCTCCGCGAGATCATCGGCCGTCTTGACGACGGGTACGTGATGCTTGCTCGGCTCCATCCCGTCCAAACCAAGTTGCCCCGCAATGGCTCGCGCCGTTACCGCGTGATCGCCAGTGATCATCTTCACGCGGACACCCGCGGTCTGGCACGCTTTGATGGCAGCCACGGCCTCAGCGCGAGGAGGATCGATCATGCCCTGCAGTCCGTAGAAGACCAACTCGCCAACGTCTGCATGGGTAATGTCGTCGGTTTCTGGCGCGGCGTGCTTGCCAGCGAAGGCTAACACCCGCAGTCCCTTCGCTGCCATCGCTTCTACCTGTCGATGGACCCCGTCAGCGTCAAGCGGGATCGTCTCTCCCGACGGATTCAACGCTCCAGAACATTTCGACAGAACCACCTCGACGCTTCCCTTCACGTAGACACGTCGATCTTTGTCCGAGCTAGTTTTGTGAAGCGTCGCCATGTATTGGTGCTGTGACTCGAAGGGAATCGTGTCCAGGCGAGGTGCGTTTTCGCCAGCGATCTTTCCATCCAGCCCAGCATTGCCGGCGACCGCCAGCAATGCGCCCTCGGTCGGATCGCCATGCACTTCCCAGCGAGATTCGGCCTGGATCAACTGCGAATCATTGCACAGCAACCCGCACAGCAGGCACTGACTTGCCGCCGCGTTTGCTGCGAGCGAGAACGCTTCGCCGCCGTCTGTCTGGATCGAGCCGCTCGGTTCGTAGCCCAAACCGGAAGTCGTCAGGTGTTGGCCAGCGGCCCAAATTTCGCGAACCGTCATTTGATTGACAGTCAACGTGCCTGTCTTGTCGGAACAAATCACCGTGGTGCTGCCGAGCGTTTCGACGGCGGGCAGCTTGCGGATGATGGCGCGGCGACGAGCCATGCGGCCAACGCCGATCGCAAGAGTGATCGTAACCGCTGCGGGCAGACCTTCGGGAATGGCACCGACCGCCAACGCCACCGCAGCCATGAACATCTCGAACTTTGACTGGCCTCGCCAAACGCCAACCGCGAATGTCACAGCGGCCAGCAACAGGATGACGACCAACAACAGACGGCTGAACTTCGCGATCTTTCGCGTCAACGGCGTCTCGAGAATATCGGCCGTCGAGATCAATTCGGAGATGCGACCGACCTCTGTCTTGGCACCAATCGCAACCACCACGCCACGCCCTTGCCCGTACGTCACCAAAGTCGATGCGTACGACATGTTGCGGCGTTCGGCTAGCGGTGTTTCGAGCTGAAGCTCCACCGCTTTCTTCTCAACAGGCACGGATTCACCGGTCAACGCGGACTCGTCAATCTGCAAGTCTCGCGACCGTAGCAGTCGCAAGTCCGCTGGCACCTTGTCCCCCGATTGCAACAACACAATGTCGCCGGGGACCAATTCGGTAGAGGCAACATTGCGAGTTTCACCCGACCGAATGACTCGCGCTTCGGTCAGCGTTGTCCGCGCGAGAGCTTCCAAGGCTTTCGCGGCCCTGGACTCCTGCAAAAAACCGATGATGGCATTCACCAACACGACACCAAAGATGACCGACGCGTCGATCCACTCATCCAGGAAAGCCGTAATCGCGGCAGCAGCTAGCAGGATGTAGAGCAGGGGCTGATGAAACTGAAGTAGGAATCGGATCAGTGGGCCTGGTCCACTGCGAACAGGAATGGCGTTCGGACCAAAGTGCTGCTGCCGAGCCTCCACCTCGAACCGATCCAGCCCGTTGTCCAAATCACTGGTCAGCAAACCAACCACTTCATCGGCAGATGTATGATGCCACAATCGTTCAATCAACGTTTCCATTAACTCGTTCCGCTATTCCTGTTGGATTCCAGACACGCTAGCTGAACCAAAACCTCAGACATCTTGAACGGCGCCATTGCCGAGCACGGTTTGGTCTTCATCAGGCCTGTCTCTCCTCGAACGATGTTGTGATCGCAGATGCGTCCATGGCGGAACAGACCGGATGTGCATGCTGTTCTCACGGCAAGGCTTTGCAAATGGATACAGCCGTAATGGAGGCACGTTCCAAAAGACCAGCGAGACACGCGGCGTATGAAAGAGTTCGGTCGCAAGCTCGATAATTGTGTCGCGAACCTGGTAAGTGACGAACTGTCCGCCGGGAGGAAGTGAGCGATGAATGTCGGCGACAAGAAAGCCCATCCTCCAGCTCCCGTGAACTCGGAACTACGGACGCGATTTTTCGCGGCCGAGCAATCAGAGCACCAAGGAATGTTGTGACAGCACGAATCCAATCAACGACGTAATCGAGTGCATCAGCGGACCCGTTGGATTGCGTTTTCATAATGAAGCAGTTTCTTTAGATGAATGACTCCGGCCCATTTGGACATGGCTTGGCGAGCTGCTTTTTAATCAGTCGTTCATTTGGATCGGGCTAACGAAACTGCAGGGTTTGAGCGCAAGCACCGAACATTCCATGTGGTTTAGTATCGTTTCGGCCGTATTGCCCATGATCATGCCCGCTACTCCGCTGCGCGCCACGGTTCCCATGACGACGAGATCAACACCATTCTGCTGAATGAATGCCGAAATGCTCTCGGGAACTGTGCCCTTGATTAGGTGCACATTATCTGCGTCAACGCTGCTTTCGTGCCGAAGAAGGAACCTATCCAATCGCGCGGTGATTTCATTAAGGCGGGCTTTTACCATCGCCTCAAACTCATGCGAGTCCATCCGGTGTTTTAGAAACAATTCGTCATAGTCCCACCACGCGTGAGCGATCGAGAAAACGCCACCATGGTAATGGCTGATTGACTTGGCTAACTCGAATACTTTGTCGTTGAGTTCTGCATCGAGACTGTCATCGCTTGATGTATCGACGCAACCGAGCACATGCTGGAATTGAGGATTGGTAGGCTCAACCAGCCAAACGGCGCAGGGGCATTTGCGAAGCAATCGCATGCCAGTGTTGCCGAAGAATCCCTGCCGGCGACTCTCTTTTCCCTTGTTGGCGCGAAGCACCAAATCGTGATTTTCACGGATCACTTCTCGAATGATCTCCACCGACGTTTTTCCGTGCAGAACCTTTGCTTGAACGCCGATTCCTTTATCGCGGATCGTTGCAATCATTGCTTCGAGTTTCTCCTGCTTCTCTTGGCTCATCAGCTCACGCATGTGTTCGTGATCTTTCATCGTCAGCCGAACGGTCCACGGAAAATCGGGAACAACGTCAACAATCTTCAGAGACGCGCCGTTGTGGGAGGCGATCTCCACGGCTTGGTCAACGATACGATGGCTGTCGAATCTGGTGTCAGTGGCGACCAGGATGTTCTTGAATCGTTCCATGGTGAATCGTCCTTCAGTGAGCGTCTGGGTAAAGGCTTGCGGGCAAGTTTTGTGCCAGTTATAAGTGCCGATCGAATTCGGCACGGATTTTGCGTTCTTCGCGGTCGCCGGGCCGCGGACGTAGCGATGGCCTCTAGAACTTGGAGACAAATGATGACCAAAGACGCACTCAACGAGCGTAGACAGGCTTTGGAGGATGAGTTTTTCCACCGAGTCGACGAGAAGCTCTTGACCGACATGAAGGCGAAGACTGCGGCGGAATCCAATCGGAAGCGGCTCGAAGCGGCAACAGGGATTACCAATTCCGACTTGTTGGACGAACTCCTTGCCGCCGGTGCGTCAGCCGAAGCGGTTTCGGCAATCTCATTAGTTCCGTTGATCCTGGTCGCGTGGGCTAGTGGAAAAGTGGAGCCGGAAGAACGCGAACAGGTTCTGAAGGCGGCAAGTGACCATGGAATCAGGAGCGATACCCCGGCTGCACAACTACTTGAACACTGGTTGGAAAAAAAGCCGAACCGGGAACTCGGCGCGACATGGAAACACTACATTACCGCTGTCGTAGCACAGATGGGCGCCGAGTCACGCGCGGCGCTGCGAACCGACATTATCGGAAGGGCCACCGCTGTCGCTAACGCTGCTGGTGGACTGCTAGGGTTCGGCAAGATCTCAATCGACGAGAAACGCGTTATCGCTGAACTTGAAAAGGCGTTGACGCCCTAGCTCGACAATACCGCGGCGATGACAAGTCGCCCCAGGCGGATGCTTTCCAAACGCGGCAGACGACCGAGCGATCGTCGTTGCCGCGATCAAGACCGTCGCAGGAGTGATGTCCATTTCCAACTGGTGAACAATTGAGAAGTCGAAAGTCTAACTCGACATGTTGGTATTCAGCGACTCTGAGCAAAGTGAGCGGGGATTTTGTGCGAAATCGCCCACTGTGCAAGCCGGACTTGACGGAGCTGGCAAGTGGTAGGGGTGATCGGGAAAGTTTATTGGAACAATCTCAGCGTGGCCTAGTAGTCGTCGGGCCACACGGGCGGTGGTGGCAATGGCGGCGGCGTAAGAATGATCGGTCCGTCATCGTCTTCCTTCGGATCGTATGGCGGTTCGCTTCCGGGCGGATCAAACGGAGGCACGAAGGGATACGGCGGCATTTCGGGATAATCGGAAGGATACGTCATTGCAGGGCACTCCGTTGTAAAGGATCGGGATGGGAGAACGGGGTGCGATTGCTGGGGCACAATTGCCCCCAGGTGGTCGCCATCTCGTCGCCTTTGTTCAGAATCTTTGGCTCGACGCTGGGATCCCATTTCAGACTCATCTGGCAAAAGGTTCAAGCGCGTCATCGGCACACCAAGCCACTTGCAAGACGAAGCCCAACGACGGGGCCAGCGCTGGCTGCGGTCACCCGGGCAGGTTGATCTAGCGGCAAGCTGAAGCAACGTCTGTTCGCAGTAATTGACTGTCTGAAGGTACGCGCACTCGGACGCAAGCTGACTCGAAACGCGACCCATTTCCTCATTGCAACTCGCGCGAAGCATCGCACCGGTATCTTCCAAACGGATAACGCCGCACCCAAAATCAAACAACGGAAACCGAAACCCTCCCGTATTCTTGCCTGACCCCTTCTTATTCTGAGCGACTCCAGTCGCTGGGGATCGTGAACCAAGTCCTCCGGTGGAAATTTCAATGCGACGGGGCAGGCGAACTTGAGATCGTCGGCCCGACAAACCTCGCCCATGCCCCCTTTACCGACCAGCGAGACGATTCGATAGCGTCCGACGATGACTTCACCAGGAAGATAACGACCATGGTCGAACCCGCTATAGGAGCTGGACCTGCGTGCGACCGCAGGATCATTGGCTCGATGCTCAACAGTGGGCGCGAGCTAAGGCTCCAGCTGAGCCCCGCAGTTACTGCACAAGCTAGCCGCATCGTGTTGTTCGGAATCACGAGCGGTGCATCGAATCATGCGGTGAGTATAACACAGGTAGCTCGCACCACTCATGGTATCTGGCAAGCAGACAAATGGTCGCGCCGACATGTCGACGATTGATGTACGCTGTCAAAGATGTGCCTCGAAAAGATACTTGAATTGGGGCGTGCTGCCGGTGCCGACTTTCACTACGCAGCCTCCGAACAAAAATCGCAAGTGACAGTTCGAGTTTCTCGGTTGCCTTCTCTACCCGAAGCCAACCCGGGGAGGTTGCGACCCAAAGAGCGCCGCCAACACCTGTTAACCCAGGCGGCGTGAGATCGAGAGACGGCCGAGAGTTTGGACCAGAACTGGGGCTCAGAAGGGCTACCCGTGTGAATCGATCGGGTCGCGCGCGACGTCGGGAGAGCGACTCCATCAGTCTCGACCCGGTCGCAAACCCTTGCGATTCCTGCGGCTAAGAAGCCCCGTCTCTACCCCAGCGCGAAACAAAACCCCACGGTCGCTTTATTTCGCTACCGTGGGGTTCAAGTTGCGGGAGCCGGATTCGAACCGACGACCTCGAGGTTATGAGCCTCGCGAGCTACCGGGCTGCTCCATCCCGCGGTGGTATCCTCTGGTTATCGAGCAATTATTCGAAACTGTCAACCGTGGCATCCGCCGCCTGGCAGCCCAGCTGGACCCCAAAAGCTCGGCAATCGACCGAGCTGCCAGATCAGCCAGATGGGGTTGCAACGGATGTCAGATCTGGAACGATTGCTTCAGATGCATTCGTTGCCGGCACTCTCGGAAAGCCGACAATCGATAAAAGGTTCGCTTTCTTGGCCAATACCCTCTATCCTTATAACACCCGTTCTCGTCTCTGCTTTTCAAACCGGGATCGATGTCGCACGCCGATTTTGACCGACCTAGCGCAGATCCAGCCGCTAGCGATACGTCGTTACCGGTCCCGCCTCCCGCGCCGCCGCGATCATCGCCGCCGCCGCGGCGACCAGTTCCGTCCGGTACCGAAACGAATGGGGATGCCAACAGCGGTGTTGGTTCGGCTCGTGGCATTCGCTGGCGCGGCCAATTGGATGCCATCATCGGGCCAGCTGCTAAAAAATTGGGTCATGGGGATGATCAGCAGGGGGGTGAAACCAAGCCCGCACACTCCGATCGTGTCACTCGCGAAGCGCCCCCTTGGTTATTCAGTCTCGTATTTCACTTGATCCTGTTGTTGGCACTCGCACTGATTTCGTCTCCAGTGGGCGATTCGGTCGGTACCTTGATGTTAAGCATCGGGCAAAGCGAACAAGAATCACCCGTGGAGCTGGCCGAGTTTTCGATCGCCGAAGCCGAAGTTGAGGCCGACGGCGAAATGATCGTGGAGTCGGATCGGGAGTCGATCGACGTCTTTGATTCGGCACAGCTGAGCGAAGTCGACAGCGTGATGCCGATCGAAGTGGGTGCCGGTATGGAACTGGCGCTGCGATCAACCGATGTTCGACGGCCGCAGCGGCGCGATGAAACGGGCGTTGTTGGCAATGTATGGCGGAACGACCGAAACTCAAGACGCGGTCAAGCTGGGATTGGAATGGCTGCAACGCAATCAAACCAAAAAGGGCAACTGGAAAATGCAGGGCCCTTACCGTGACGGCGCCGTCTCGGAAAACGAGACCGCCGCCACCGCCATGGCACTGTTGGCCTTCCTGGGTGATGGCCACACTCATCTGACAGGCCAGTACGCCGAGGTTGTTGAAAAGGGCATGAAATTCCTGGTCGCTCGTCAGAATCGGCAAGGATTTTTTGCCGAAGGGGCCCGGCCTCACGAAAAAATGTATGCACAGGCGCAGGCCACGATCGCGATCTGCGAGCTGTATGGGATGACCAAAGACTCCTGGTTGCGTTTACCCGCTCAGTTGGCCGTCGATTTTGCCGTCGCGTCACAGTCCTCCGCCGGCGGCTGGAGGTACGAGCCAAATCAAGATTCCGACACCTCTGTGACCGGTTGGTTTGTACTGGCGATCAAGAGCGCGCAAGCGGCTGACCTGGAAGTCGACCGCTACGTTTTGCTGAACGTCGATCGCTATCTGGATTCGGTTGCCTCGTTTGACGGCGCCGCGTATTCCTATCAGAAGCTGGGCATTCCAAGTCCAGCGATGACGGCCGAAGGATTGCTGTGTCGTCAGTACATTGGCTGGCCAAGAGATCGACCACAGCTGCGCAACGGAATCGACGCCTTGTTAATGGATTCTCCGTTCGATGTGTCCGATCAAGATGTCTACTATTGGTACTATGCGACGCAAGTCCTGCATCATTACGGTGGGCAGCCATGGAAGCAGTGGAATTCGGTGATGCGCGAAGAGTTGCCCAAGGCGCAGATCAAACGCGGAGGGGAGCGCGGGAGTTGGCCGCCGCAGCGTGATTCCTGGGGCAGAAATTATGGCCGGCTTTACACTACTTGCCTGTCGCTTTATTGCCTGGAAGTCTACTATCGCCACATGCCGTTGTACAAATCGGCAGGCGAGTGATTGGCCACAGGGCCAGGGCATCCGCCGATTCGAGGCCCCGCGCGGCTCAAGCGTGACTTCACCCTGCCAGTTTACTTGGCGACGGCAAATCGGCTCTAGACTGAGCGTGGCTTGGCAGCCGGCAGAAAGATCAACCCCAGCATCGCGAGCAGGCAGCATCGTGCGGGCCAATCTCGGAGCCGCAAATACAAGCTGACCCTTGAGTCTTTTTTAGGTGTCGCGATCACAGCACCGTTGGTGCCGCTCGCCAGCCGTTGGACAATCTTACCTCGGCTATCAATCCAGGCCGTTGGACCGCTGTTGGCTGCGGAAAGAATCGGTCGCCGACAAGCGACGGCCAACAGCTGGGCACAGGCCAGGTGGTGGTCGATCACGCTGGAATCGTCAAACCAACCATCGTTCGTGATCGTAACGATGACGTCGGGAATCGATTGGTCGTCGAAGGATCCGAGTTGATTGACCATGATTCGTTCGACGGCTGTTTCGATACAGATATTTGGAGCGACCGTCGTGTCGCCGATCGAGAATCGTTTTGCGCCGGTCCGACCGCCAATCCCATGCCGGGAGGGACCAGCAATCGCAATCCTGGAACGTAAGGCGCAATCGGAATGTATTCGCCGAACATCACCAAATGCGTTTTCCCGTACCAATCGGTCAGTGTGCCATCGGGCGCAACCTGAATAAAGCCGCTGTAAACCTCCGGCTGATCAGCATAACGAATCACCGCGCAGCCGGCCAAAAACGCCGGCCGCCGGGCAGTGGGACGCGACGCTTCGATCGCTGAGAGAACGTAATTTGCTCGTTCCGCAAAATAGCTTTGGTGGCTCCGCAGAATGTCGAGAAACTCAGATTTGCTGCCTTCAAATTCCGCTGGTAAGCTGGCGCCGGGCTCGGCGAACCGCCAGGGCGTATCCGCCGTGAACATCGACTCGGGCCAGACCACCGCATCGATCGGTTTATTCGAACCGCCGATCGCTCCGATCGATTGCCGCGCGTAAGCGACAAAGATCTCATTTGCTCGTTCAACAGGCTGATCGTACTCAATTGGCTCGCTGCGCTGAATCAGGGCAAATGTCGCCAAGTCGTCGCCGAGCGGCTGACCGATTCGGAAATTTCCATAAATGATAGTCATTATCAATGCCAACGCGGCGGCAATCCAGCTTGCCAACAGCGGTGTTGAACTCCGCTGCCCGCGGCGGCCGCTGAGCAAAGACCAAATCGCAACGTTGGCCATCACCAGTACAAAACTGACTCCATAGGTTCCAAACAGATCGGCGATCTGGATGATCCGTGGCACATCGGCGACGTGGTGGCCGAGCATCAACACGGAGATGCCGGTCAGCAAGTAGTTGCGAATGCATTCCAGTCCGACCCACGCGATCGGCGCTCCGACAATCAGGGGCACGCGGCGGGCTTGAAAGCGACCCAGGGCGACGACGAACAAGACGTGATAAAAGGCCAGATAGCATGCAAACAAGATCCAGGGGATAAACATCAAAGGGTGGGCAAGTCGCAGCCCTTGCAGCGAGACCAGCCAGTACAGGACCGATGGCAACCAGACCACCGCGTAGACTCGTTTAGGTACACCACTTGCGCTGCTGGCCAGCCCAACAGCCAGGTAGATCCAGGGAACAACGGCGACAAAGGCCAGCGGCCAAAAACCGACGGGCGGTTGAGAAATCCAGAGCGCGGTCGGCGCGGCGATCGCAGCGATCCAGATTTGTCTGCGCGACGGGAGATGGTGATGTTCGTTTTTCATCGGTTCCTTGTCAGCTGGTGGGCCGCATCTTAGGCGATCACCTGCTTAGAATGAACAGCATCATCGCGTACAGGGATCATTGGTCAGATGGCAGCATTCGAATTCTTGGGCCCCTATCGGATCGGCAAACCGCTTGGTCGCGGCGGGATGGGCTCGGTGTATGCCGCCGTGCACGAAAAGTCGGGTCAGCGGGTGGCGGTCAAGCTGATTGCCGCCCACGTGGCCGACGAAGCTCGTTTTCGACGTCGATTCGACGACGAAGTCAAGACGCTGCAGCAGTTGCGGCACAGGAATATCGTTCAGTTGATCGGGTTTGGCGAAGAGCAAGGACAGCTCTTCTACTCAATGGAACTGGTCGAAGGTGAAACACTGCAGGCTCGAATTCGCCGCGAGAAAAAGATCGGTTGGCTGCCCGCACTGAACATCGCGATTGACGTCTGTGCGGCGCTGAAACACGCACACGATTTCGGTGTGATTCACCGGGACTTGAAACCGGCCAATCTGCTGTTGGCCAATGATGGCGGAGTCAAGTTGGTGGATTTTGGTATCGCAAAAATTTTCGGCGAAAGCGATAAAACGCTCGCTGGTTCGGTGTTGGGAACCGCCGACTACATGGCCCCGGAACAGGCAAACGGATCGGGCGTCACGGTCCGAACCGATTTGTACGCGCTCGGGAGCGTGATGTATGCAATGCTGACCGGCCGTCCCCCATTTCGCGGCAAGAGTGTGACGGAGGTGATCGAGTCATTGAAACGCGATCGTCCGGTGCCATTGGATTTGGTCGATCCCAATCTGCCCGAGGCGGTTGTTGATCTGGTTCATCAGCTGCTGGAAAAGAATCCCGATTCACGCCCGCCGACAGCGCTGTCGGTCATGAATCGGTTGAAAGCGATGCGGGCCGGCTTGCAAAAAGGAGAGACGGTGCATGGCCAGGGGTCGGCGACGAAACCGGGCTTACGTGACCGTGACGAAGGTGATCTCCGCGGCCGGCCAACACCAGTCAACGCCAATTCGGAGACGGGTGATTCGGCTGTCGCATCGAAAGATGATCGGGATATGAGTTTTGCAAATCGCGCAGACCGCGGCGCAGGTTCGGTGAAGCCCGATGATGAAACGGTTGCCTCAGCTGATCGCAAAAATCGGAACATCAATCCCGAAGATTCGCTGGCGGACGGTGATCTTCCGACCAAACCAGAGCCGCGGACTCATTTTCAAACGGTTTCGGAGAGCGACCGTAGGCCTGGTTTTTTTCAGTCAGCCGCGAGCGACAACGAAGCTCATTGGCAACGACACCTGGCGGTTGCTGCGATGATCGGAATTCTGCTGCTTGGCGGGGGTTTGGTCGTGTTTGCACTCCGGCCGCCAACGGCCGATCAGCTGTATCAAGCGGCGATTGCCGACGGGGACCGCGGAGCGATGATGGCATTCACAAATCGGTATCCCGATGACCCGCGATACGATGAAGTGCTGAACCTGTACATGCAAGATCAACTAGCCGGTCAACTGAAACGTTTGAAAACTCAGCAGAAACTCGGTTTAACCCCGCTGCGGGCATTCGAAGCCGGATTCTTGGCCGCCCTGGAGGAACAAGATCAGCAACCGGCCGAATCCGTGGAGCGGTTGAAGCAGTGGTTGGTCGTTTACGATTCACCCGAAAGCGAGTTGAATCCCAACCTGGGCAGATTGATTGAGCTGGCTCGCCATCAACAGCGTCAACTCGCTGATCGTGCCCCAGCGATCATCATCGATCCAAGAGCGGAAGAGATGATTGCGGAGATTCGCAGCCTGGTCGACCAGAGCGATAGCGAACAGGCGCGAAAAAAACTGAACGGAATCATCGAGACTTTTCGGCCGCTGGACTGGGCCAAGCCGGCCGTCGCCGAAGCGGTTCGCCAGTTGCAAGCTCTGGATGAATTTGCCGACGATCCCTAAGGGACTCTCGCGTCGCAGTGGCACAAGCTTCCCATCGATCCAAAGTTGCAGCTAGCAGCAATTTGATATTTGCGTGGGAGCGCCGCCTTTCGCTCCGCGAAAGTCCGCATATTCTCGCGCAGCGAGAAGCAACATTTAACGATCACCACAACAGTCAACCGCAACAGGCGATGGCGGCACTGGATCCCGCTGCGCGGCTGGGATGCGCGGCTGGGGCACCCATGCTTAGTTGTCGCGCCGCTGCAGCAGTTGGGCGGTGATGCTGATCGCGATTTCGGCCGGATCATTGCTGCCGATTGGCAAGCCGACCGGACACTCGAATACCATCTGCTCTGCCGCGATTCCCTGCTCGGCGAGTTCCTTTCGCAAAACGGCCGCTTTGGCTTTGCTGCCGATCACACCGAGAAACGGAAACTCGCGCTTGGTTTCGAAAATCCGTTGCAGCACCGGCAAATCACTGCGGTGTCCGCGGGTCATGCAGAGCACAAAACAGTCATCTGAAATCTGATCAACATAAGCTGGTGGGTCATCGCTCAATACGGTCTGAATTCCGGCGGGTAACTTCGCGAGCCAGTCAGCACGCGGATCGACACAGGTAACACGACACTGCAGTTGGTTCAAAGCACGGGCCACAGCGCCGCTGACATGTCCTGCACCAAAGATCACAATCTTCCAAGTCGCGACGTTGTGCGCTTCATAATAAAACGCAACGCGACCACCACAGGTCATTCCGACATCCGCCTTCAGACTCCAGTCGGTTGTCGAGTTGGCGAGCCCGCCGCGCAACATTTCTTGGGCGTGGTCGATTGCTTTGGCTTCCACGCGTCCGCCGCCAACGCTGCCATCATACAACCCCGCAGCTGACACGATCATCTTGCTGCCGACATCGGTGGGCGCCGATCCATGTGTTGACGTAACAGTAACCACAACAAACGATTCGCTACGCTCGATCAGCTCGATCACTTTCTGGTAAAAGCTGATTGACGAATTCATGCGGGCGCCATCGATCGAACGATCTCGGAAATGCAAGTCAGATTGGCCTGGCAGGTCGCGGGCAAGGACAGATTGGCCAGGCGGTCACGGTTCAGCTGATTGATCGCGTGCTTGGCAGCGAGCCAAACCGAAATTCCCAACATCAACGGAGGCTCGCCAACGGCCTTGCTGCGCCGCACATTGATCTTATGTTTCGGATTCACGATCGTGTTGACGTTGAAGATTGGCGGCAGGTCGGTAGCGTTGGGGATCTTATAGGTCGTGGGACTGGTCGATAACAGCCGGCCTGTTTGGTCGTCATACACCAATTCTTCCGTCGTCACCCAACCCATGCCCTGGACGAATCCGCCGATCATCTGGCCGTAGTCGACTCCCGGGTTAATCATTTCACCGACATCCATCAGCATATCGACTCGATCGACCGTCATTTCTCCGGTGAATCGATCGATCGTCACTTCGCTAACGGCGGCTCCTGTGGTGAAGTAGAAAAAGGGCTCTCCCTGTCCTGTTTCGCGATCATAATGAACACCCGGGGTGGCGTAGAATGCCCGCGATCCCAAGTCGATTCGCTGGCGGCGGGCCAAGTCGCAAAACTGGCTGAACGAGATTCTGTCCTGCGGGTGACGGGCGTCAAAGATTTGCCCTGCTTCGAATCGAATCTGATCGGCGCTGCGCTGGCATCTTGGGTTCAGTGACGCAAAATGATCGGCGGCAAATTCGACCATCCGCTGACGAATCTCTCGGCATGCCTTGACGGCGGCAGATCCATTTAAATCGGTCCCCGCGCTAGCGGCGGTTGGCGATGTGTTGTTGTTCTTTTCCGTCGAAGTGGTCATCAGTTTGACGTGGGACGGATCGATATCGAATTCGTCGGCTACCAACTGGCGAATCTTGGTGTTCAATCCTTGCCCCATCTCTGTTCCGCCGGTCGATACCTGAATCGTCCCGTCGGTGTAAATGTTGACTAACGCATTGCCCTGATTCAAAAACTTGGTCGTGAACGAGATGCCGAACTTGACCGGGGACATTGCCAGCCCCTTGATGTGGGTTACCGAGTTGGCGGTAAACGACTCAACTTCTTTGATCCGCCGACGATAGTGGGAAGTTTCCTCCAGCTGTGCAAAGATCTCAGCAAGCACATGGTCGCGAACGATTTGGCCATAAGGGGTTCGGTTTCGACGATCGTCTGTGTCTCGGTACGCGTTGCGGCGGCGCACATCCCATGCGTCCAACCCCAGTTTGGTGGCGATGTCCTGCATCACATTTTCGATTGCCACCACGGCTTGCGGACCGCCGAACCCACGAAAGGCAGTATTGGGAGGCAAGTTGGTCCTGCAAACCTGGCCGACGATGCGCACGTTGGGAAGGTAATATGCGTTGTCGGCATGCATCATCGTTCGTTCCATCACCGCGGTCGACAGATCGGCGAACGCACCGCCGTTGCTGAAGAATCGAAACTCCACCGCCTCGATCATCCCCTGATCGTCAAAGGCGACCCGATACCAAATTTTGTAAGGGTGTCGCTTGCCGGTGACCTGCATGTCACGATCTTTGTCGTACACAATTCTGGCGGGACGATTGGTCTTGTGGGCGACGAGTGCGGCCATCACGGCAGGAATCACCGTTTGCGTTTCCTTGCCGCCAAAGCCGCCCCCCATCCGCGGACACTCGCACACGACCTGGTGCATGCCGACTCCCAAGGCGGCCGCGACTTCCGCTTGCACTTCGGTTGTGCTTTGTGTAGACGAGATCACTTTGATCGAGTTCGACTCGCCTGGGATCGCGATCGCCGCTTGTGACTCAAAATACAATTGTTCCTGTCCGTTGCACTGGAAAATCCCTTGCAGTTGGCAGGCTGCAGAATCAAATGCGAGATCCACGTCGCCCCGCTCGATTTTTCGCTCTGGACCGATAAACGATTCCGCTTCAATCGCATCGTCGATCGTCAGAATTGGGGCGCTGGCCTGGCAATCGATCTTGATCAGGTCGCGGGCGCGGGCGGCAATTTCGCGGGACGACGCGGCGATCACGACCACTGGCTGGCCAAGGTATGAAATCTGTTGTTCGACTAACATCGGCTCGTCTGGCAAGATCGGTCCCCAGCGATTTTCGCCGGGTAAGTCTCGGTAGGTGTAGATGCCGATCACACCGACCAAATCCGCCGCCGCGGTTGAATCAATCGAAACGATTCGGCCACAGGCTATTGGAGCTGACACGAAGTCGACCGCTAGCTCACCCTGAAAGGGTCGAAGATCGTCAATGTAGGCCGCTGTCCCGGTGACATGCTCAGTAGCCGAATCGTGTGGAATGGGAGAACCGATACTGGGCATGATTCAATTGGGTTGTAAACTGTGTTCGTAGTACGACTTGACCAACAGATTTTCGACCAGTTTCAGTCGATAATCGGCGCTGCCGCGCACATCGGACCAAGGTGTGACGTGATTCATGGCGATCGTCCCCGCCTGCCGAAACGTGTCAACAGACAACCTGTTGCCGCTCAGATATTGTTCGGCTTCTGGAATCCTTAGGACCGTTGGTCCGACCCCGCCGATCGCCAGGCGAGCTTGCAGGATTTGGTCCTCTCGCAATTGCAGCCAAAGCCCCAGCGTTAACGTGCTGATGTCCATGTCACGACGTTTGGAGATTTTGTAAAGCGACAGTCGTTCGTTCGCCGCCAACAAAGGTGTCGTGATCTTGGTGATCAGTTCGTCGTCGGCCATCACGTTTTCGCGATAGCCGGTGTAGAATTCAGTTAGTGGAACGACGCGCTGACCCCGTTTACTGGCCAGGTGCAGGTCGGATTCCAAGACCAGGTGAAAGGGAATGGAATCGGCGATCGGCGAACCGGTCGCCAAGTTGCCGGCCAAGGTGCCCAAGTTGCGAATTTGCGGACTGCCAAATCGGTTGATCACGTAGTGATAAGGGGGGAACAAATCACGCACGGCGGCTTCGATTTGAGACCACGTGGATCCTCCGCCAATCGATAAGCTATTGTCTGCAACGGTGATTTCACAGAACCCTTCGATACCGCTTAAGCACAAATGATCGGTCGACGGCAGTCGACCATGGTTGTGCAAGACACCGATGTCAGTCGCGCCGGCGACAGTCAGCGTGGCCGGATTTGTCGCTTTCCAGTCACAAGCTTGTTCGATCGATTGCGGAATGTAGATCGCGTGTGGTCCAGTGATCTTGATCGGGGCATCGCCCAGCGCCATGATTTCATCGGCCAGCCTATCGTTGCTGTACAGCTGGTCCATCCGCGCGACACTGTCGACATCGACGCTGCGGCCAGCTTCGAAAATCTGTTGGTAGCCGGTGCAGCGACATAGGTTCCCGGAAAGGCCGTGCCGCAGTGAGTGATCGTTCAGTTCGAAATCTGATTCGATCATCCCGTGCATGGCAACGACGATTCCCGGAGTACAGAAACCACACTGGCTGCCATGGCATTGAATCATTGCGTCTTGGATCGGAGTCAGTTGGTCTCGGTGGCAAAGTCCTTCGACGGTCACGATGTTCGCTCGATCGAGTTGATAGAGGAAGACAATACACGCGTCGACGGTCTGGTAGATTAACTTCCGGGTTTTTCTTTGCAGTCGCCCAACCAACACCGAACATGCACCACAGTCGCCCTCGTTGCAAACAACCTTGGTGCCGACCAGCCCTTTCCGTCGGCGCAGGTATTCGGCAAGCGTCAGGACGGCTTCATCGTATCCAACCGCCTGCCGTTGACCGTTGATGAAGACGACCAGGTGATCGCGCATGAGGTGTGAACTTTCAAGTGGATTGGTCGGGAAAATGTCAGTGTAGGCCAAGTGCAAACTCGCGTCTCGGCTGATGCAGCGGCGGCAAATTGGCTAGTTTTGCCAACAGTCGATTCAGGCACCTGCTCGCATGTTCAGCAGTTGGGTCTTTTTGGGAATTCGAGTGCGGGACCGGCAGTCAGCTGACGCGTCCTGAGTCGGTACGGCATTCCAAGCTGAATTCTATCCGCGAATGATTGCCTTCCGGAAGTCGTTTTCGTGCCGCGATCGACTCGCGGTTGTTATGTTTTTCGCTCATTGCGAAGGGACCATGATGAACCATTTGCAAAGCCCGCCGAAGTCGCAGCCGAACAATCGATCACCGATCGTTGATTCGCAATCGATCTCGCCTCCGAAGCTAGACGAAATCGTCAAACTGATCTGTGCCGATGCGCGTAAGGATGCATTGAAATATGCACTTCGCAGCGACACCGGACATGACGGCGAGTAGCCAAGGGGGCGCGGCAGCCCATTAGTCCTTCATTAAGGCGCTGGCGGAGATTTCCGCTGGCCTCTTTTTTCGAATTTCGGCGCTCCAGACAATCGCAGTGATCGCCAACAACTGCAATACGGCAAATGTAAGTGGCGATAGCTCGCGTAGCCATCGCATGCCGTTTTGAATCCAGGCCGGTTCCCGCGCTTGCTGTATCGAGACCAGTTCTGCCAATGGCCGCGATGACGAAAATTGCTGCCACCCCGATGCGTACTCCCAGCCGTTGACGGTTCGTCGCCAACCTTGGGGCACTACCGAGAATCCTTGGGCGTGGCGATCAGCGATGGCAGTGGTGGACTGGGCGCTCATTTGTGGCATCCGAATAACCGGAACAGTTGATTCAACACGGACTGCCGCGAGCAGGCACAGAGCGACCAGAACGCAGATTAGGTTGCTGCGTAGCCAGCCCGCCAGCCAGCGTCGGTCATTGGCGTCAATGTTGATGAACGTCATGGCCGAACACTGGATGCATAAGCTGGTCCAGTACGTCGCCAATTACCGAGGGAATTACCTAACTCGCTAATCCGCAACGGTTTAAGGATCAAGCCGACGGCGCGTCGCTGACGCGGCGTGGCGATTTGTCAACGCTGTCCCGTTGCGGTGTTGCCGATTCGCAACTTCATGTTGCGGATTGCAATTGCGACACAGCGCCAATGACCGATCTGCTAATCATCGCCGGCAAGCTTAAATTCCAACAATCTGCACGAATCCGATCACACCGGCGGACAAACCAACCTAGATTTCAGTGCACCGAGGCTGCGCCAACGTTCGCCGCTTGCGCTTTCACAACAACGCTTCCTTTTTTGAACTTAGCGATCGAAATAGCCATGACGACCACTACTTCACTTGATGCAGTTTTTCATTCCGAGGTTCTGCCTGCGCTGCCGCACAGCGCGATCACGATTCTGCAATTGTCGCAGAAGCCGGAATGTGGACCTGCGGATTTCGCCAAGCCAATCGAAGCTGACCCGGGATTGATGGGACAAGTATTGAAGTTCGTCAACTCGTCGTACTTTGGATTCAGTCGCGAAATCATGAGCGTGCCTCAGGCATTAACGTTAGTCGGAACCCGGGCGATCACCAACTTCGCGTTGTGGAACGCCGTCTTCAGCGTGATTCCGAATCCAAAATTTGGCCCGTTTGATCTGAAGTCGCTGTGGCAAGACTCATTGCGACGCGCGTTGTTCGCTCGTTCGCTCGGCAAGTCGTTGAAACTAAGCAACGCGGAAGATTTGTTTGCCGGCGCATTGCTGCAGGACATGGCGATTCCGCTGCTGCTCAAAGAGCTACCAGGTGAGTACGAAGAACTGGTCCTACGCCGTGCCAAGGAAGGACGCCGGTTGAGCGGTTTAGAACAGGAGTTGTTCGGCTGGGACCACGCTGATGCGGCCGCGTTGTTGGCCGAACGCTGGAACCTGCCGGCAGAATTCGTGACGTTGATCGCCCAGCACACGCACCTTGCGGATCTGTTGGAAGGGGGCAAATCCAATCAGCCGGCTGCTTGTGTTGCCCTGGCATCGCTATTGCCCTCCTGCTGTGACGATTCATGGGACGAGCAATCCGAATTCGTCGAAGCCTATTCTCGATTGACTGGTCAATCGGCTGAGGTGTTGAAACAGTTATTCGCGGAAGTCGATGAAACAACCTGCGAGTTTGCTCCTGTCTTGAAACTGCCGGTGCCGAAGACCACGCTGGTTGAATCGTTGTCCCAATGCTAGTCTTCGATGTTCGCGTGGCGATGGCGTCGTCCGTGCGTCCTCGGCGCGGCGATTGAGCATCATGGAACGTCCAAGTTTCTGCTCGGCTGGCGATTTACTGCGGCAAAGACTTGAGTTGGCCACACATATGGTCTAGCACAAAGGGAATGTAAATGATTCCCGAATAGTGGTTGGCCACCATTTCGATGTGATGCGACTTTTCGAGTCCGGCCGCTTTGGCCAGCAGACGTGCGTTTTTGATCGGAACCACGGTGTCGAACAGCCCGGAATACAACCACGTCTGACTGGGATTCATGCGATGCGCCAGGCGGTTTGGTTCGACCTTACGCAGCTCGGCGCAGCAGGTCATTGGCGAATCCCGCTTTGGCCAATGCTCGGCGATACTCGGCCGCGTCCTTGGCTCCGTTTTGAATCACGTCGTACAGATCGCCGCCAGCGAGCATCAAGAAAACTGCGTCGTAGCCGTTATCCAGACCGGCGCTCGTTGCGGCGACGAAGCCACCCAAGCTGGTGCCTTGCAGACCGATCCGGTCAATTTCCACAAACGGCAACGCGGCAACCACGTCGCGAGCGCGGCGGACATCGGCGATTCCTTGATGAGTGGCCGAGACAAACAGCCGGCCGTCAAGTTTTTTTTCAGCGGTCCTGCGGACGCCGTAATAAGGCAGGTGAATCAGCAGCGCGTGAATACCACCGGATCGGACTCCCCGCGCGATCATGCGTCCGACTTCCATGTTGCTGCCTGATTCGTGAACCACGACCATTGCCGGGGCGGTGACTCTCTGGCGATCCCGGTCACGCGCCATGTACCATTCCATCGCAACCTGATCATTGGCCTGATCTCCACTGGGCCGCGGCGAGGCAAATCGCACCAGCAGATCGCCCCGACCTGGCGATGGCTGCTCCAGCAGAATTTCGAAATCGCCAGGTGTCCAACTCAGGCCGCTGAGACAATCCCTGGCATCTGCCGATTCATCCTCTGCCAAGTCGATCGTGTCGGTCGCCGAGAATGTGGAGCCAACGGCCGCCAGATTCTCGGCCCGCCCCAAAAGGTTACAGACCAAACAAAGTAGCACCGCAATGCTGGCGCAGCAAACAGCTGATTTTTAAGATCATCATTGAAAATTGATTTTCCGTAAGGAACTTTGGCAGAAAGCCGAATCAAGTCTTCTATCTGAATCGTACGCATCGCGAATGTCGAGACCAAAATCTCGACTCTTTTCCGCCCAACATCAGGGCGTACTAAGAAAGCTGTTAGCCACGAAATGGAACAGCGCGGATAGTCTTTTCGTTTGTCTCTCTGCCGACCAACTCCCCACGTCCCACACTCATTGCAGCCGCATCCCCATATAAATCGAATCTTTGTCGCGGACCAACTCTTGGAAGTCGAGCTTCTTGTAAAATCCATATGCGGGATCATTGGTGATGCTCATCCCCAAATGAACACCGGGACTGCCTTGATCGCCTAACAGATCAACCAATCGTTCGATCATGTGTCTTCCATGGCCACATCCCTGCGCTCGCGGCAGCAGATCGATGTGTAGGTGCGACGGATAGTCATCATACGGTTCGGGGCAAAAGTAATCGGGGTGATGGTACAAATGGTACGCCGCCTCAACCCGCGACCAGTTAGCTCGGTCGCCGCCGGGTGCAGGAAACTGGCGCACTAGATCGGGACGCCACTCTTGTTCGTATCGCTGGTAAAATCCTCGCGAATCGAGCACCCCCAACGCGTACCCGCAAATCCCTTGTTCGTCCTCGAGCATTAACGCCAATTCGGGAGCGAACCGCAAATAGGGCCCAACGTAGATCCGTCCCAGCGCGTCTGGGTCGTCGACGTAGAACGGCTCACCATCTTTTCCATGATCGCCCGTTTTCAGACAGACATGATAAGCCGCCTGCTGGTCGCCTGGCTGATACATCCGAATTTGCGTCGTCATTTGACCGCAAACCTCCCGGAGTCGGTCATGATCAGATGCCTCTGCAGCCCGGCGACAAAACCGCCTCGGCAAGTCGATGGCAAGTGGGTCTCCGACGCGAATCCATCCGGATCCAAAGTGCCGGCCTGCTTCGCTTTTACGAACTGGTCGATCAAGTCCAATTCTTCCTTCAGCTCCCAAATGCGACGACTCCAAGCGTAGAACAGCCCGCGATTGTGTAGCTGCGATAGCTGCTCGAAGACGCGGGCAATGCGTCGATGAAATTCCTGGAACTCATCAAGTGCGCCGCCCCAGCTGTCGGCCGGCTGCTGCAGCATGGTCAGAATACTCGCTTTCAAATGTTCCGCTTCTGTTCCATCCGCGTAGGGCAAATAGAAACAGTCGCAAAGCAGCACCACATCCTCGGGCGAAACTTGATCGTTGAGGGTGACAAATTGTTCGGACCACTCATTGGCTGCCGACAAGTACGAGTCGCGCGGTTGATAATCATCGTTGTTCAAATATTCGCCAAGCGTTTTCAGCGGAATGTAATTGATTGGAAATTCGTTATTAGGATTCGATAAGATCCCACGTACGGCGCCGCGCAACTGTGGTGAACGGCAATAGGGACCGCAAAACAAACGCCTTTGATCGTAGTCATTGGCGTGCAGGTTGTCCCAGATCACGGGCTTGCGGCCGATCCGCGCCGCCAGCGAATCGATCGAATCGACAGGAATCTCTGCTGAAATGATCTCAGGACCGGTCCAAAAGATGTCAATCTCTTCGCTCAGTTCACGCCCGAGTGTATCCAAGTAGCCGGCACCGCCCAGGGTCCGTCGGTCCATTCGCTGGCAATAAGCCGTCGGACAAAATAGCAACCGGCTGTCTGACCGTTGACCGCGCAGCCATCGGAAAACCGAATTCGTGACGCTCGACTGTGCTGCAGCGACAGTGGGGAATTGATCGCGATCGTGCTGACTGATTTCGCCGGGAAGATCGTCGAACAATAGCGCAAAATGGCCAGCGCCAATATCCAGCATCTGTTGCAGCCGCCGCTGCAGATTCTGTAAATCGGCCGGATCGGAAAAGCGAATATCCAGCCCCGGGCTTATGCCATAGATAAAATTCAAACCTTCTCGCTGGCAGGCCGCGGTCAGCTCACCCATCTTGGTGATTTCCGCATCATCATACAACTGACGCCAGGCAGCGCGATGCTTTAGATCGTCTTTGGGCGCGTAGAAGTACGTGTTCAAGCCCCACAGCGAGAGCTGATCGATCAGGGTCAACCTTTGCACATGACTCCATGGCTGGCCATAGAAACCTTCGATCACCCCTCCCAGAAAATCATCCGACATGTTCAGCTCGCAACAAAACCTTTCGCAACCCGTCACACAGCGATTCGATCTGCGGCCGATCCGCTAACAGGACATGCTGTGGAATCCAAATCGTGTCCTGGCAGACTTGTTCACAGACTTTGCAGGCGACGTCGCGATAGTCAACGCCTTTACCGGCCAGCGGCGCGGTGATTCCGTGCACGGGACCTCTGTGGGCAAGCTGGAATACCGCGTTCTTATACAGCGGTCGATACCAACCGGCCGACGCTGGAATTCCTTCGGCATTCAAGGCTTTGATAATCTGGTCTCGCGACGCGCCTTTGGAACCTGGCTGCCAGCGAAAGACAAACAGGTGGTGGCTGCGCCTGGTCATTTCGGGAGCGCCGGCCAACGTCCGCACTGCTGGAACTTCACTCAAGGCTTGATTCAATAGCGATGCGTTCTGATCTCGGCGGTCAATTTGGGCGGGCAGACGCTCAAGCTGTGCCGACAAGATGGCCGCTTGAAATTCGGTCAGTCTCAAATTGCTGCCCAACACGTCATGGTCGTACCAAGCGGATCCTTTCACGCGTCCGCAATGCGTAAAACTGCGGCACAGATCGGCAAGGGCTTCGTCGTCGGTGACTCAGCGCACCACCTTCGCCAGCAGTTATGTTCTTTGATTCTTGAAAGCTGAACGTTCCCGCTCGGCCCAATGTGCCGGCTCCCTGGCCCTGCAGTTGGCTGCCCCAGGCGTGCGCGGCGTCTTCCAGCACAATCAAATCCCGTTGCTTTGCGATCTGGTTGATGCCGGTCATGTCGGCGATCCGACCGGCGACATGCACCGGGATGATTGCCGATGTGCGTTCGGTGATTTTTTTCGCGACATCGTCCGGGTCAATGCAAAGCGTATCGGGTCGAATGTCCGCAAATACTGGAATGGCCCCGATTGTCACCACGGCCGTTGCCGTCGCAATGAAGCTGTAGCAGGGGACGATCACCTCGTCGCCTTCGACCACGCCCAGTGCCCGCAACCCCATCTCCAGTGCCGTCGTGCCATTGGTGCAGGTCACCGAGTGCTGGGCGCCCTGAAATTCAGCAAATTTGCGTTCGAATTGTTTCACTCGCTCGCCGAACCACCATTTGCCCGAGCGCAGCACCTGCAGTAGCGCGGCCTCTTCGGACTCGTCGTGCACCGGCCAGCTTGGCCAATCAAAATCACATGCTTTTGGGCCGCCGCGCAGGGCCAGCACTCCGTGCTGTGTTTGATTCGTTTTCGTTACATTGCTAGTCATCAGCTTCGACCGCAACCAAAAAGGGACCGGAGCGGAAAATTTAAACCTAGCATATCGTCGCACTGCGCGGTTGTGACAGGTGTGTTACACTTCGCCTGCCAAAAAGAACAATCGCTTTGGAGAGACCAACAGCAGATGGATCAGCTCGCTGTTATCGACTACGTCATCATCTTCGCTTACATGGCGGGTGTGCTGTTTATCGGTAGCTACTTTGGCAAATACGTCAGCTCGACAGAGGACCTGTTCCTGGCCGGCCGCAGTTTGCCGTTTTGGGCGATTGGAATGTCGATTGTCGTTAGCGACATCGGCGCGCTGGACATGATCGGCGGGGCGGGGGGAGCCTATGATCGCGGGATCGCACAAGCCAACTTTGATTGGCTCGGCTCGGTTCCCGCGCTGTTGTTGGCAGCGTTCATTTTTGTGCCGTACTATTGGCGCACCGGTGTGTATACGCTGCCTGAGTTCATTGGTCGCCGCTACAACGCCGCCGCCAGGTGGTTGTTGGCCTTGGTGTTGCTATTGTTCATGTTGTTGACGCTCTCGATCCTGCTGTGGACCTCCGCTGTTTTCTTGAACACCGTGCTGGGCTGGGACTACCTGGTCGGCATTTGGGTAACGGCCGTTATTGTCGGGATCTATACCGTCAGCGGCGGCCTGGCGGCGGTGGTGATGACGGATGTCATGCAATTGGTGGTGATGTTTGTCGGCACTGCTGCGTTGCTGGCTCTGGGCATGTATGAAGTTGGCGGCTGGTCAGGTCTGCAAGAATCGCTGTTGGCCGATCAACAGGTGACTGAAGACTATTTTCGCTTGCTGCAGCCACACGAACCAGGCAACGATTATCCTTGGCCGGGCATGGTGTTTAGCCTGGGGATCATCATGTCGACGGGCTACTATGTCGGCAACCAGGCGGTCATGCAGCGAGCGTTGGGGGCGCGATCGGAATGGGATGCAAAGGCTAGCATGTTGGCCGCGGGCGTGTTCAAGCTGGCGATTCCATTCTTGGTCTTTTTGCCCGGCATGGCGGCCCGAGCAATCGCGCCCGATTTGGAAAAGCATGACGAAGCGATCCCGATGCTGATCAACCTGCTGCTGCCCTCGGGCCTCAAGGGGCTGATGTTTGCGGCTTTTTTTGCAGCCTTGATGTCCAGCGTTGATTCGTATTTGAATTCCTGCGTGACCATCTTTACTGGCGACGTCTTTCGGCCCTTGTACAAGCGGGCTACCGGTCGCGAAGTCTCCGGCAAACTCGGTTTGATTGTTGGCAGGCTGATGACGGCTGGGATCTTGTTGTTCGCCGCGTTCTACGCACCCCGGTTTTCCGATTCGAAGACTTTGTATGACAACGTACAGACTTTATTGTCGTTGTTCCAAGGACCCACGCTGGCGATTTTATTGTTGGGTATCTTCTGGCGCCGCGCGACCGCCTGGGGCGGGTTTGCCGGATTGGTCGTTGGTTGCTGCCTGACATTCGGCCTGAACCGACTTGGGAATTCGGTGTTCATGTCGGACGATCCGTATTTGTATGTCGCGATTTGGTCATTCCTGTTCGCCACTGCCGCAACCATCATCGTTAGCCTGCTGACTCCGCGCGAATCAGACGAGAAGTTAAAAGGCTTGGTTTACGGCAGCGTCGTACTTGATCGAGCCGAGGACGATTCCTGATGTTCGATACGCTGGTGGAAAATTTCGATACGTTTTTGCGAGAGACCTTCGGGCCTCCGCTGAAAGCGCTTCACGAGCCGATCGATGCGTGGTTAGGATCGTTGCCAATGAGTGTGGCGGTGGCCTGCGCTTTGGGACTTTATGCGATCGCGGTCATCTGGGTTTGGACTTTGCCCAGAGAATTTGTGTTTCGCGGCGCGCCTGATCAAAAGCCTTGGCGAGACCTGCGAGTTTGGGCTACGCTGGTAGTGATCCCGTATGTCGTCGTATACCTCTGGTTGGGCCGTTAGTCGAACATGAACGATCAACAGAACGGTAACCGTCAGCGAGACGTGATGACCCTGCGGGTGCTGGGTAGTTTCTTTGCGATCATGGGTGTGCTGGTATTGATCGGAACGTACAAAGCGGTCGGCAATCCAGCGGCGATGGTTGTCAACATTGCCAGCGGAGTGGTGTTGGGGATCATCGGGATTGGGATGATCCAGATTTCCAGGCGAATGTCCAGGCAGGATCCAGACGCTTGATTCGCATCGCCAGTGCGCGAGACTGCATTGAACCGACACAGCGGCATTTACGAATCGCTCGGGGTTACGCCGGTCATTAACGCCGCCGGAACTTTTACTGATTTGGGTGGTTCTCGGATGTCGCCGCAAGTGATCGCGGCCTGGACAGCGGCGGCCCAGGAATTTGTTGACCTTGCTGAACTGCAAGACTGCGTCGGCCGACGGATTGCCGAACTATTGAAAGTTCCGGCAGCATTGGTCACAGGCGGCGCCGCCGCCGGAATCTTGTTGGGGGTCGCGGCGGCGATCACAACGCGAGATCCTGCGTTCGTACAGCGTCAAGTCAACGCGGTTGACGATCAGCCTTTTGAGGTTCTGCGTCAAAAGTGTCATCGAGATTTGTATGACAGACAAATTGAGACTTGTGGAGTCCGAATCGTCGAAGTCGAAACGATCAGCGATGTTGGGAAATCCGTTTCCAGCCGAACCGTCTTGATGCACGCCTGCAACTACCACGAGCAGGAAGGCGCTATCTCGCATCATCAGTGGTTGGAGCTGGCAAAACATCATCAGTTACCAACTTTGTTGGATGCGGCCGCCGATGTGCCGCCGGTTGAAAATCTGTGGCGATTCAACCAGTTGGGCTATGACATGGTGACGTTCAGTGGAGGCAAAGCGATTGGCGGCCCGCAAAGTTCTGGACTTTTGTTGGGTGGTAAGCGATGGATCGAGGCGGCAAAACAAAACGCGGTGCCACAGGAGGGAACGATTGGCCGCGTCGCAAAAGTCAGTAAGGAAGACATCGTCGCGCTGTGGCGGGCGCTACAGCTTTTTGTCATCGACGGCGACCAGATCCCGGCAAGATGCCAGCGTCAATTGCAGGTGGTCGAGTCGATGTTGCAGGCGGTCGATAACGTCAGTTGCCAATGGATTACTCCGCCGGTTGCCAACCACTTTCCTCATCTGCGAATCGATTGGGACGTAACGGCTGTCGGAATGACCGCCGCTGAGCTGGCCGATCAACTGCGAACGGGCACTCCGCCAATCGCCACCGACCGAGTCTATGGGACGGGCGATCAAGGCCTGTTGATCTCGGCAATCAATCTTGCTGCCGGTCAAGAACGACTGGTGGCCAAACGACTCATTGAAGTTTTTCAGAGCCGTTGAGAGTTGGCTTCACCCCAAAGCTCCGAAACGTCGCCTCGAATCCAGGACCCGTTGGAGATGCGATCATCGGACCCACTGCCACCGAATCCCCGGCCGGTAAGTAGGCTTGCCGTATCAGTTGGACCTGCTCGCGGTCCAGCGAGTAAAGGACTTCGAAAGTCTGGCCACGGCGGTGAACTTCCAGGTAAAACGAACTCGGATTTGCTAGCCGCACCACCGACCAATCGGAAAACTGGCGGGTCACGACGGCGCTGGCATACTGCACGCCGTCGATCAGTTCGATCCCGCACTTCAGCCAATTCAACGGATCGACGCGGATCATCAAACCCGCCTGGTCGTACTGATCCCGGTAACAGCCGCTCAGGAATACCTGGGCGTTAAAATCACCGCAGAATTGATCGTGATAAAAATGACCGTGATCGCGAATCCCACCATCGTGTGTGATTCGCCAAAAGTCTGTCTGGCCCGCCGAACGGACAACCAGATCATCGCCGTCATGCCGCCAGCTTGGCGGCTCATTGGTCCACTGCATCAAGTCGCCTGTTTCGATTGTTGTCGGCCAGTGCTGGGGGGATTCGGACCGTGAAAATTTGATTCCAGGTTTCAGTGCCGACGGACACCTGCCTGACATAGGCGATTCGCGACCCGTCAGGTGACCAGACGCACGCCTCGGGCCGCAGCGGGGTCTGCCGGTCAGGCGGAGTCAAAGCGGTCGTCGTGCCCGAACTGAGGTCCGTGACACAAACACTCTGATTCATCACGAAGGCGATCGACTGTCCGTCTGGACTCCAGCTGAAGGCGGAATCGACGGCGTACTGATTCGTGGTGACCTGGCGGACCGCGCCTCCGTTGGGTGAGACCGTCCACAACTGGGAAACTCCCGCATCATCTTTCATTAAAAACGCGATTTGCGATCCATCGGCTGAACTTCGCGGCCAGTGCCGAACTCCTTGGACGCCCGGGTGCTTTCGATCGGCTGTGTAAGTAATCCTTCGCTGGCGAGTTCCCCTCGGTGGCTGCGGCCGGCGATCGCTCGTCCCTTGCAGCGGCTGATCGATACCCGGCTGAGTGAGGTCGTCCGGCAAATCAACTACAAAAACTTCTGTGATCGTATCGCCTTGCTCGTTTCGCAGGTCGCCCAGAAACGCGATTGCCTTATTCTGGCGAGTTCCATCCGAACGAACGTAGCCATTTTTGCCGATCCACGCATCGCTGTAGGCCCGAGATATCTGATCGGATCCGCGTTTCGGTTGATTGACGCTGCGTGTCACCAGCACACTGAAGTGCGAACCGTCGTGGTTGCGATGATGGGAACGAGGCACCGAGACCGGGTGACCTGCGACGCTAACACCGACATTCCGTTGATTTCGATCGTGGCCTTCCCGATCACCGAGCGATTGCAGAACGTGATCCTCGTAAGTAAAAGCAACCCAGCTGCAATCGCCGCTGAAGGTATGCAAATGCGTGCCGCCGCGAAGCGCACCGGCAGTGAACGGTGGTGTCAGATCTCTGGCATCCAGATTGGTTGCTGTGCCAGGTCGATTTGCCTCCACGATGACACCGCGGCGATGATCAGGGGCGTACTGCCATTGACTATCGGGCGCCTCAGGTCCGTGGATGAAGACGACTCGGTCTTGATTGGCGCAGTAGGTAGCGACGCCGCAATGTGCTCCGCTGTTGGCTTTCGTACAGAATCTGAACTTCACCTGTTTCGGCGTGTACCCGCTCAATACGAGTCGAGTCAAATCGATCACCGGCCGGATCGCTGCGCAGGTCATACACAATCCATTGGCTATCTGGTGACCAGACAGCCGCATTGGTTAAGATGTGACCGTGTCGCGAGTCGGTGACTTGTTTTTCAACGGCTAGGCTGGGAGTGCTTGACATTTGCCATAACAGCGCGGCAATCATCACTTTGGCGCGGTGATTCAAGAAGCTCATGTAAGGAGCCTATCGGATCGACGTTGTCCAATCAAATCAAATTTTAAGTAATCATGAAATCGGTCCAAGTTGTCGCGCGTGGAGCGGCCCAGTTCGTTGAAGTGGAATCGCCCCAGATTCAACCGGGTCACGTGCTGGTTCGCACCTCGCATCTGTCGCTGTGTGGGAGTGACATTCAAATGTTGCATCACGCCGCTGATGAATCCTATCCCTTTCCGCCAGGCACAACTGGGCACGAAATGGTCGGCGTGATCGAGGCGGTGGGCGATGTGGGATCGCCCTATCGAGTTGGCGACCGAGTTTTGGCTCTGGCACCGGGCCACCGCGCGATGTGTGAACAATATTTGGCGCCGCTGGAGCACGTGATTCCGCTGCCCGATGAAATGCCGATCGAGGTGTTGTTGCAGGCTCAGCAGTTGGGAACGGTGCTGTACGCTTGCCAGCGTTTGCCCAATGTGATCGGCAAGAATGTGGCTGTCATCGGACAAGGATCGGCAGGACTCTGGTTTGATTTTCAACTCCGCCGCATGGGAGCAAAAAATGTGGTGGCGATCGACCTGGAGAACTTTCGACTTCAGCGCTCGATCGCGTTCGGGGCGACGCATATCTTTAACAATTCGGCCGCTGATCCGATCGCCGCAACCGAAGAACTCTTCGGCGGACAACTGGCTGACGTCGTAATCGAAGCAGCTGGCGAAGTCGAGTCGATCAATTTGGCAGTCGATCTGGTCAGCAAATTTGGGGAGATATTGTATTTTGGATACCCGCGAGCACAGAAGTTTCCATTTGAATTTGACCGCCTGTTTCACAAATGTTGTCGGGCAACCACGATCGTTGGCGCGGCTTGCGAGCCGAACCAAACTTGCACGCACATGGCCGTCCAGCTGATCGCCAGCGGTGTAGCCGACGCCGGTAGTTTGATTACTCATCGCGTCGAGTTTGATGATGTGATCGATGCGTATGAAACGCACCGCACCCGAGCTGACGGCGCGGTCAAGATCGTGATTGCAATGCCCGGGGCGGTCGGCTAATGGATTTGTTGCCGATCGCGCGGTGGATCCCTGCCCAGCGCTTGCAAGCATTTTCCGAATCCGCCTTCGAGCGACTGGGCTGCCCATCGGCGGATGCGCAGCAGGCCGCTGGCGTGCTGGTCTGGGCCAGTTTACGGGGCATTGATACTCACGGCATACGCAACCTGTATCCGTACTATCTGCGACGAATCCAGACAGGTGAAGTGAATCCACAACCAACGATTGAGGTCCAGCGGGAAACTCCAATCGTCGCTCGCATTGATGGCGGAGCAGGATTGGGGCTGGTCACCGCCGGGGCCGCGATGCGGTTGGCGATGCAGAAAGCTGACGATGCCGGGGTCGGGATGGTTACCGTTGCAAACTCACATCACCTTGGGCCAGCCGGTTACTTTGCCAGTCTGGGCCTGGATCGGCAGATGTTGGGCATCTGCGCAAGTGGCCACTTCTTTGCGCAAGGGAATCCGGTCGGCGTTACGCCGATCAACTCGGTACGGGCAATGTTTTCGACCAATCCGATCAGCTTCGCGGCACCGGCCGGAACGCGGCCTGCTTTTGTGATGGACATGGCGACGGCGGCAACCACGGTCAATCGTATCGAGATGTTCGGCCAGGCCGGAAAATCGATTCCTGCTGGCTGGGCAAAGGACGCCGCTGGGAATCCAACCACCGATCCAGCCGCGGCGCTGCTGGTCAACTCGCTCGGTGGTGACCGAGCGACCGGCGGGCACAAGGGAGTCGCATTGTCGATGATGGTCTCGATCTTGACAGGTGTGCTGAGTGGTGGCTGGAAATCACTTTGCGGTACAGGATCAGGTTATCAGCAGACGACAATGGGGCATTTTTTGGCGGCGTTTCGGATCGACCAATTCATGCCGATCGATCAATTCACTGAGTCGATTGACGCGATGTTGGAATCGATCGACGCCTGCCCGCCGATGGACGAAAGTCAATCGGTCCACTATCCCGGCAGCCAAGAACACAAAACCATTGAAATCCGATCGCGGGATGGAATTCCCATTGACGAAAGATTGCTCGCGGAGCTGGAACAACTGCGAGATTCGCTCTCGATTCCTGTTGCCCTATAGGTCTGGCCAGCTGGTGGTGCCAATTACCTTTTCAAGGCGCCGCTGTTCATTGCGAAGTCGTCACTTCGGCCAACTGCAGGACGGACGCGATCAAGAATCCGACCGCAATCGTGCCGGCCAGGATGCCAAGTGCCGCGAATCCGCCGAAGTCCCAGTAACCTTTGATTCCGACCAATAAAAATGTGATACCGGCAAGCAGATTTACCGCTACTAGAAACAAACCGGGTCGAAGCGGCTTGGGCAACGACCGATCCATCCACGGGTTCAGCACGCAAATGATTCCGCAGGCTAGGACGCCGGTGAACAGGTTGGCTGGAATCAACAAAGTCGTCAGCCCTGGTGGCTTTGACTGGCCCGATGAAAAGTGAATCACGAAACTGAGCACCAGTACCACTAGCGCTCCTCCGCCGGTCCAAAATAGTGCGGCTGATCGCAATCTTTTCGCCTGGGCTTTAGATCCATTCGAGTGGCGAAGCAACCGAAATGATTCGCGGAGAAAAGCCGGCGCGACTTCCAGTGTGCCATACAAAGTCCCCAGCATCGCGAGCAGCGTTCCGGCAACATACAGCGGATATAGCCAGGGGTGCAATTGAGTGACAAACTGCGATTGATGTTCCAGAAAGTTGCCGTCGCCGGGAATCTGGTGCCGCGGACCCAAGACCAGATGCCCGGACGCGACGAATACGGCACTGAACAGCATCACGACGATGAAGCTGATCGTGCAATCGATCAATGGTGCGCGAATCCATCGTTTCAACATTGGTCGGTCCTGGTCCGATAGATTCCTCCGAGATCCATCACCGGAGTCCTCGCGGGCCAGGCCCCAGCGTTTGTCGCGCAAAAAAGAGGTGTAGGCCAGGTAGTCGTAACCTGCCCCACCGATCACACCGACATACAAGGATGCTTCGATCCAGATCGGTCGAGCCGCGATGGTTTGCAATTCCGGTCGCGGATCATTCAACAGCCACTGGGGGTAGATAAGCGGTCTGGGCCAAATCGTTCCGATCAGCATTTCCAGCCAATCGGGCCGCAGCAGAATCAACGCGACACCGACCGAGAGCAACATGATCGTGACCACCAGCAGCTGCGCCTTTTCCAGTGCCGCGTAACCTCCAGCCAGCGCCACTGAGCCCACGATCAATAAAATCGCAACACCCCACAGATGAATCATCGCGCCGCCGAACCACGTTTTGGTGCCGGTCAGACCAGCGATCAGATCTCCCAGCACGCTGGCATGAAAGCTGACCCAAATTGGGATGCAGAGGGCGGCGAAGACGAACAGCACCGCGGGCAACCAGCCGCGAGGACCGATTGGCAGGTCCAGCCAGCGTCGCAGCGGATGGACGCCGGAGAGCACCATGTGGCGCGCCGTTGAGAAGACCAACGTCCATTTGAACAGCAGGATCAATGCGAACAAAAACAGCACGCGGTAACCAAACAGCGCGCCGCCGCGCGAGGAAAAGATCAGTTCCCCGGTCCCGATCGTGAGCGAAGCGATGATCGCGCCGGGACCAAAGATGGTGATCCAGCGCACGGGATTCGCCGATCGCAGAGACGCCGGAGCAGGTTCGAGCTGCGGGCAGCCAGGGCCTCGGTTTGTCGTCCCACTGGCGTTTAGACTCGGTTCGCTGGGGTCGCTGGGGTCGCGGTGTGCGTTCACGGAGTATCGAGCCCCCTAGGTTCCGCGAGTCTTGGCTGGGGGCTCACTGACGCTTGACCCACCAGCCAGCCCAAAACGTATCGCCGCCCAGAAATGCTAGTTGGCGGCGACCGGTTCTGCCGCATACAGCTTGTCGAACCAATCGGCCATCTTGGCAACTTCGACAGGAATCGTCAGCCAGGGATGTCCGCCACCCTCTTTGATGATTAACTCGGCTGGAATCTTCTTCGCCTTCAATTCGGCAAGTAATTTTTCGGACTGCGAAAGCGGCACGACTTTGTCGGCGTCGCCGTGAATGATCAAGAACGGCGGAGCTTGTTCGGTCACCTGATGCGCCGGTGAGATCGCAATCAGTTGCTGTTCGATTTCCTCGGGACTCAAGTCCGCACCGCGATCTGGATAGGCGAGCGCTCGAGCGAAGTCACTGACAACGCGGTCATTTCCGGATCCAGCTGTCGAAGACCCAAAATTTAGAAAGTCAGTTGGCGGAAAGAACACCCCTGCACCAACAATTTTTACTTTCTGTCGCAGGGCGACCAGCGATGCCAGATGTCCGCCAGCCGATGCGCCCGTGATCGCAATGCGATCGGGGTCGATGCCGTATTGTGTTGCATTCTTTTGAATCTCCGCAATCGCTGATTCCAAATGTTGGACCATGTCATGAGCGTTGAATCGCGATGACGATCCTGGGCGAATCGCAAACATGGTGTAACCGCGAGCACAAAAGATATTGTAGACCTGAGCCATCTCGTGGTCCCGAATCTTGCCGCGGTCAGAACTCCACCCACCGCTGGCTACGTCGATGATCCCAATGCCGTTTGACTTTCCCGTCGGGGTGAAGACATCCATTGTGATCGCGATACCATGGGGCGATTGAACGACGACCACGTCCTCTTGACGTTCGTAAGGTTTGGATTTGTCGTCCGCAGTGGCGGTGGTCTGCATCAGCAAACAGAAGCCGGCAGTGGCAGCGCACAGCCGGGACGCTGATCGAAGATGACTTGCCAATGGAGATGAATTGTTCATGTGCCTGACTCAAACAGGGTTTTGCGGATCGGTAACCAAAGTTTGAATTGTAGCTGGTCGGTTAGAGCAAGTGTTTCGCTGCAGAACGAATCGCCGATTAATTTCGTCGTTTGAAATGTGCGGGCACCGGTGCGACCGGCTTCGAACTGCTGGAATATGGTTGGATGTTCTGGTTGTTGATGCCCGCCGCCTGGACGATCACGGCAATCGACATTGCTTGGACTTTTTTGCGCAGCGATGGTCGCAGCGCTCATGACCTGATCTTCCAAACACGAGTTGCGCTGGACGCGCTCGGATCGCCACGGCAAGCAATGACCGATCATACGAGTTGCTCGTACACCTTTTGTGCTGTGATCAGCGCCAAGACGCACGACACGCAAAAACCCAAGATGGCCAGCATCAAGAAGGCGCGCGGCACGCGCCGCTGGCCCGTCAGTTCTGGTCGTGTGCCGAGATAAATCAGCGCTGCCGCGAGCGCCGGGATGCCCAGCACCGTCAGTGATTGAGCGAGCGTGATCAGCGGTACGGTGCTGCCTTGCTTTGCCAGCGACGCGATCGCGACCGCCATCCCAACCAACAACGCGAGTACCGTCAAATGAACTGGCCACCCGTCCTGCAGTCGTGCTCCCTTGCCAATCGAATCGGACATCACGGTTCCGCCAATCATTGCATTGACCAGGAACGAACTGAGCGCGCCGGCCAGAATCCCGGCACAGAAAATAATCTTGGCCGTCGCGCCAAAGGATGGCTCTAATTGACGGGCCACGTCGCCGACCGACAGCAGTTCGATCGGATTGGGCTGCCCATAAAAAACTCGCCATGATGTCAGTAAAACGATCGATGTCACCGCGCCCAGGATGGAAATGCTGAGCACCGAGTCGACAACGCCAGCGCGAGCTTCAGCCAAGCCCCAGCCTTTCTCTTTCACCAAATAAGCTTGATAGAAGGCTCCGCCCACTGAAAACGTCGTTCCGATCATGCCCAACAGGGGAATCCAGTCCAGAGCTCCGGTCGGCTCGATGGGTTCGAAACTGCGTGGTTGGCCAAACACAACGACAAAATTCACCAAGAAAGCAACGGTCATCATACCGATCAGCAACTTCATCAAGGTCTCGACCGATCGATACAAGTTTTGCAACAGATACAAAACACAGACGATGATCAAGTTCACGCCGATCAAGATCACCGCACGGGTGGTGACGCTCAACGGAACATTTCCCAGGATCGGTTCGATTCCGCCAATCAAGGCGATGTTGTTGGACGATTGGAACAGGGCGACCAACGTGAACAGCGTCAATCCGATCGCCACTGTGATGGGCCTGCCGAGTCGGTTGGCCAATTCGTCACAAAGACTGTCGTCATAGACGGCGCCAAGCCGGGCCGACAGCGCGACCATCGCGATCATCAAGGCTGTTGCCCCGATCACCACAGGGAAGCCGACCAGTCCAAAAGTTGCTCCTACTTTGGAGCTGGTCAATATTGACCCGGGACCGAGCACAACCGCCGCCACCACGATCGCTGGCCCGATACTGGTTAGCAAACTGCGTTTTTCAGTCTTCATGGCCGCCCGGTCTGTTGTCAGTCAACGCTGTCGATCGGTGTGGATTCGAGGCAGCCAGCTACGGGAATCAAGGAAGCGGTGACAGCTGGTGAACCGCCGCGATGATGGTCTCTTCGATCTGACTATCCCACAAGGCAGGCAAACCATAGTAGACATTCGATCCGCCACCTTCGTACCCACCCTCTTTCAGCACGCGCAGCGAAGGAATATAAGCCATCACATCGTTGCTGTAACCGGCAACCCAAGTTCGCTTGCCATAGCGTTCGCGTTTGAGTCGTAACGCATAGTCGACAACCACTTCGCCACCCAGCGCGACCAGTTCGATTTGGTCTCCGATCGACCAGACGCTCACCGGGTAGGGATAATGGTCTTTCAACTCGCCTTCCGATTCGATTTGGACTAGCAAATGCTTGGCCCAACGCTGGGGGTAGTCGCCGGTTTCTCCTTCCGGCGGCAAATCGGCCTGCAACTGCCCGCGACTGGGCAGCCTCGAGAGCGGAGCTTTGATTTCTCGATAAGTCATCGACAATTGAGCCGGCAACTCGGGCGATGCAGCCTGCAGAACTTCGTCCACCGCTGCGGCCAGCTGATCGCCATATTGCACGGCCAGTTCGACGGTCCGCCGCGGCAGAGGGTTTTGATCGCCGCCGCAACCAGCCCAAAACATGGCAACGCAATCGGGATGCTGTGCTTCGAGCTTGATCTGCGCGTATCCGGGATAATCACCACACCAATGCTGCAAACTGAGACAAGTCGCATGGCAGGCGTATCCGAACAGCACCGCTTTCAAGTTGCCTGCCGAATCACGAACGCTTAGAACGGGTACATCATGATCGACCGGACCAGCCAATGTCCCGTGGGCCCGCCGATCTGGAACTTCCCCGGCGGGATTATTGCGCCGATTCACAGCAAAGGACTCGTACCCGCTTCCCCACTGCAACCGGCTAGCCTCCAGGTTTTCCAATGCGGCCCCAACAACGCTTACGATTTGCTCGACCAACCGAGACTTGTACTGGTCGATCAATGATTGTTGTCTGGCATCGAGACCCCAGTAATGCAGCGGCGCGAGGTTCATTCCAACCACGGGTCCGCTGTGAGTATGCGACGTACAGATCATGATTTGGTGACGCGTCAATCCATACGATTTCTCGAGTTCACCGCACACTTGTTGCGATAGACTGCGGTCGATCCCAACCAGGTCCAACGTGACGATGACGCCGCGGCTACCATGTGAATCATCCAAGACTAATGCTTTGGCCCACAGTTCGGTCAACTTGCCGCTGGCCGGCGCTGTGCGGGAACCATACCCCGCCATCCACATGAAATTTTCGGGAGTGATGACGACCGACGCCGCACCGGTCTGCCAAGGAGCATCGGCAGCCAAGATTGGTGGTAACATCAACCAGCAGAACGACATTGATAGACTGATGCCCAGCAGGTGCCGTAACTTGACAACGATCATTTCAATCAACCTCGATCGCGCTTGAATCGGTAGCGGTAATATCCATCGGTGGACTTCTGTTGTATGCGTTTAGTCGACAAGACTCAATCAGCAGTTAAGGTCATAGCAGGAGACTTCCTTTGCTGAGTGCCAAACAAGATTATCTTTTGATCGCTCTGATCATGGGTTTGATGGGAGCTTTCTTCTGGGCGATTCGCGGTACTTCAGGTTTTGGAGGTTCATCGGGTGGTGCCTTGGCGGGCCTCGGGTGGGCGACGTTGTGGCTGGTTTTTTCTCAACTCGGCGGCGACCGAGAGCGGCGCCCCTATGGCAACGGTCGCGCATTCGCCGCGATCACGCTGGGCATCGCTTATGGAGGATTGACCGGGTACGGAGTCTACACAGCCTGGGTCAATGGTTTGTATCAGATGAATCGCGACGTGACTCGTGAAATTGCCCCTTGGACGGGCTACGTGATGCTGTTTCTATGCGGTATCCACTGGGGCGGGGTGCCAGGTGCGTTTCTGTCTTGGTGCGCTCCGGCCAGACCCATTGGCTGGATCGGCTGGATCCTCCGGATCGCAGCCGGTGTCGGCGGCGCGATGCTGGCTGTCCGGCTGGTAGGCTGGTTTCCAAACATGTTCTTGCCGTTTTACAGCGAAGGTTATTACCAAAACGAGGCCTACACGACTTCGATCCGCGCGCTCCGTTCGGCACCCAATGTGATGCAGCACGTCGGCCTGTTTGCTGGTTTTTTATTGTTCGAGATTGCGCGTCGCGATTGGCGGGCGGTCAAGCTGATGTTGGTGATGTCGCTTGGATTTGCAATTCCATTCGCAGTGGGCGGTTATTGGCATACCGTCCACAAGATCAGTTCGCTGCCGCTGGATTGGTGGAAGAATTGGGAGATGACGATCGGCATGGGGGGCGGATTAGCGTTCGGATTGGCGTTTTATCTGTTCAATCGGCCAAACCCATTGTCACCGCCGCGCGCAACCACTCGATTAGAAAGAATCTTTGGCATCGGATTAACGATGTGGTTGGCCATTGGGATCGTCGTGCAGGGCGCCTATGAAGGCTTGATCCGAATTCACCAATGGGAAGATTCTCTGGAAGCGACTCGAGACGATCTGTCCTGGGTATACAATACGATCGCAACCTTGATTGGTTTGTATTGGATCTATCGGACGCTAACGATTGATCGCGACGAACTGGCACAGCGGGGGCCGGTACCGCTGGCGGTCCTCTCAGCGGTGATCGGCCTGATCATCATCGCCGGTTACGTCACCAGCATTCCTCCAAACATGCGATTGGCCAATCAAGTTTTGTTGACACTGTATTCGGTTTACATCGGCGCTAGCGGTATCCTGCTGTGGCGACTTTGCAACCCAGGACTTCGGTCCAGGTAACGTTACGGAACCAAGATGAAGCGATCCCTCGTCAACAGAATTCGGATGAATTTTCAGCGCGGCATCCAGTTCAATTGACGTTGTGCTCCAGTCGCGTGGGCAGCCTCGGTATACTGGAATCGCTGTTTTTTTGAGACAACTCCGATCTGGGTAGCGACGACGATGCCGACGAACACGAAAATCGCTTTAGGGTTAGATTTTGGCACCGAGTCGGTAAGGGCCCTGTTGGTCGATTTACAAGGTCGCCAGCAGGCGTCCGCGGTTGTCCCCTACGAGCATGGACAGATCACTGAAACGCTGCCGGGTACTGGCGAAAAATTGCCGCCTGGCTTTGCTTTGCAGCATCCTCAGGATTGGATCGATAGCTCTGCCCAGGCGGTCCGCAATGCGATTCGACAAGCCGATTTGGTGGGTGACGAGATCATTGGGATCGGCGTGGACTTTACCAGCTGTACGATGTTGCCGACCAAGATCGATGGCACGCCGCTGTGTTTGCTCGATGAATTTGCAGCCGAGAAATTTTCCTGGCCCAAGTTGTGGAAACACCATGGCGCCGAGCGTCAAACCGAGCGGATCAATCAGTTGGCGCATCAGCGGGGCGAGCCATGGCTCGATCGCTACGGCGGCATCATTGGTTTGGAATGGTTCTTTCCCAAAGTACTGGAAACACTCGAGTCAGCGCCGGTGATCTACGATGCGACTGACGTCTGGCTCGAAGCCGGCGATTGGTTCGTTTGGCAATTGGTTGGATCTGACGCGGCTAATTTGACTCGCTCGACTTGCCAGGCCGGATACAAGGCGATGTGGCACGGCAAAGACGGCTACCCGTCGGCTGAATTTTTTGCCCAGTTGCACCCAAAACTCGCCAGCGTGGTCGCGGCAAAGATGCCTGGGAAGATGTTGGCTCCCGGTCAGTCGGCGGGCATGCTGTGCCCGCTGATGGTCGAAAGATTCGGTTTGCGGCGAGCCGTACCGGTTAGCGCCGCTACGATCGATGCACACGCCGGCGTGCCGGGTGCCGGTGCTGCCGATCCAGGCACTCTGGTGATGGTGATGGGCACCAGCAGCTGCCATATGCTCAACGCATCGGAGGAGCGATCGGTGCCGGGGGTGGCCGGCGTTGTCGAGGGGGGCATTTTGCCTGGTTTATTTGGCTACGAGACGGGACAAGCGGCGGTCGGCGACGCTTTTGATTGGTTGCGGCAAACCGTGGGTCAGAAGGACTTTGATCAATTCACCGAAAAAGCGTCCGCGCTGCCGCCCGGTGCGGAAGGCGTGTTATGCATGGACTGGATGAATGGGTGCCGAACGCCGTTGATGGATGGGTCGCTGCGAGGTGCGTTCACGGGATTGACTCTCAGTCACGGGTCCCACCACCTGTATCGCGCTCTGATGGAAGCATCTGCATTCGGTGTGCGCTGGATTGTCGAACGGTTGCGAGAAAACGGGGTTCCTGTTGACAAGTTTGTTGCCACAGGTGGGCTGCCACATCACAATCCGTTGCTGGTTCAAATCTACGCGGACGTGTTAGGCGAACCGGTTGCGGTCCATCCGTCCAAGCAAGGACCGGCCCTGGGAGCGGCGATATTGGGCGTCTTGGCGGCGGGAACGGAAGCAAGTTCGTTTGCCTCGACCGCCCAGGCGATTGCGGCGATGGCGGGTCCCGGTGCCGCGGACAATCAGGGCGAGTTGGTCGTTGTTTCGCCGGATCGGGCCCATCATAATGCCTACCAGCCGATTTACATGAGCTACCGAAAACTGGCCGATTTCCTGTCGGCTTCCGCCGCATCTCGCTAGCGACGCTTGGCAAATGAATCCTTCACTCCAACCCTTTCTCTCGAAGCAGGTCGTGCAGTTTTAATCGCCCTCTTTCATCACCCTTCCTTGGGAGGGTCGGACGCGGTAGCGTCCGGGAAGAATGCTGAATACTGCATGCCTTTGCAGCGGTGCATCGAGGATACGAGAAACCACAGCATGACCCACTACGCGATTCCAGAACTGACCAAACCTGCCAAGCCGGCAAAGAAGACTGTCACTTTGTTTGCCAGCGGCGACCTGCGTTTGTCGGCCAATCAAACCTGTTGGCCGGCTCAGCAAACAATGGAAGCGGCGTTGACCGCTGCGATCCGAGACGAAGGTTTTGATGTTCTTCGGGGTCACCCCTATGACGCAGATCAACAACACGGTTTCTTGAGTTCTCAGAAACAAGGCATGCAAGCGTTTGCCTCGGTTCATCCCAAAGCGCCGGTGATTGTGGCCGAGGCGGTTTGGCAATACTCGCACCACATTCTCAGCGGCTTAATCACGCATCGCGGTCCGATTCTTACAGTCGCGAATTGGTCGGGCCAGTGGCCAGGACTTGTCGGCATGCTGAATTTGAATGGTTCACTTACCAAAGCCGGGGTCAAGTATTCAACCTTGTGGAGCGCGGACTTTGCCGACAAGAAATTCCGCAAAGGATTGCGAAAATGGCTGGAAACGGGCAGCTGTTCTCATCCCACACGTCACGTCACGCGTTGGAAGAATATTAAACCGCCAGCCAAAGAACGCAGGCTTGGTGAAGCCTTGGCGGCCCAGTTACAGCGAGAAAAAGCCGTGATGGGAGTTTTTGACGAAGGCTGTATGGGCATGTTCAATGCGATTATTCCAGACCACTTGCTGAATCCGACGGGAGTCTACAAAGAAAGACTCAGTCAGTCTGCGCTGTACTACGAAGCGAATCAGGTTGCTGACGCGGAGGGGCAAGCTGTTCGCGACTGGATGGAAGCAAAAGGAATGCGGTTTCACACCGGAGAGAATCACGAGCAAGATCTGACCGACCAACAGATTCTGATGCAATGCAAAATGTACATTGCGGCCGTACGCATCGCCGATGACTTTCGCTGCGACTGCATCGGCATCCAGTACCAACAGGGTTTGAAAGATTTGATGCCGGCCAGCGATTTAGTCGAAGGCACTCTGAACAATTCCGACCGGCCACCGGTCCACAGTCGCGACGGCAACCGAGAACTCTACCAGGATTCCGCTATTCCACACTTCAACGAGGTCGACGAGTGTGCGGGACTCGACGCGCTGATGACGCATCGAGTGCACAAGGCGATGGGACAGCCGGTTGAAAACACGTTGCACGACATTCGTTGGGGTGACGTCGACCAGTCGGGGACCGTAGACGAATACGTGTGGGTCTTTTTGATCAGCGGTGCCGCGCCGCCAGAGCATTTTGGAGGCTGGCAGAATGCCGACGGGCATCGTCAGCCGGCGATGTATTTCCCCAATGGCGGCAGCACCCTGCGCGGCGTATCGAAACCGGGAGAAATCGTTTGGTCGCGTATCTTTATCGAGGGCGGAAAGCTGAAAATGGATCTCGGTCGGGCCAAGGTCGTCCAGCTTCCTGAACAGGAAACCGAGCGCCGTTGGCAAGCGACCACTTATCAATGGCCGATCATGCACGCAGTCACCTATGGCATGTCACGCGACCAACTGATGGCCAGGCACAAATCAAACCACATTCAAGTTGCCTATGCCAACAGCGCCGCCGAAGCGGATCAAGCGCTGTTGGCCAAAGCATCCATGGCCCATGCACTGGGATTGGAAGTGGCCATTTGCGGCTCGCGGAAAGACCAGCAACCCTGGTAGTGCGCTGCTGTCGGGAATCAGGTCTTGGCCGGTTGCTTGCGTAGCTGCAGCCACTCACTATGGAACGTGCCTTCTTTGTCGACTCGCTGGTAGGTGTGTGCGCCAAAGTAGTCGCGCTGTGCTTGTAACAGGTTTGCGGGCAGCCGTGCGAGTCGGTATCCGTCGTAGTAGCTTAGCGCGGCGCTGAAGGCGGGCACAGGAATGCCCAGCACCGAAGCGGCCGCCACCACCGCTCGCCAAGATTCCTGAGCATTCTCGACCGCCTGGTCAAAGAACGGAGCGAGCAGCAGATTTTCCAACTTCGCATCGGTATCGAATGCTTCTTTAATGCGATCCAGGAAAACCGCGCGGATGATGCAGCCGCCTCTCCACAACAAGGCGCATTGGCCGTAATCCAAATCCCAATCGTGTTCATCCGCGGCCGCTTGCAACTGCACAAATCCTTGTGCGTAACTGACGATCTTCGACGCGTACAGCGCTTGTCGCACGGCTTCGACAAACGCTTGATGATCGTCAATCAGTTCTTTGCTGATCGCCGTCAGCTTGGGATTTGACGATGCAGAGGGTCCATGCAATTTTTTGCTGGCTCGAACACGGGCCTCTTTTTGGGCCGATAGTCCGCGTGCGAACACGGCCGTGGTGACCAGTGTGCTCGGCACTCCCAGGTCGAGCGCCAACTGGCTCATCCACTTCCCGGTTCCTTTAGCACCGGCGACATCCATGATCTTGTCGACCAGAAAACCATCACCATCTTGGTCGTCTTTGACACTAAAGATATCGCGGGTAATCTCGATCAAGTAGCTTTTCAGGTCACCCTGATTCCAACTGTCGAACACGTCGTACAACTGGTCGTTACTCAATCCACCCAGCTGGTGCAATAATTGATACGCCTCACAGATCAACTGCATGTCGCCATATTCGATTCCGTTGTGAACCATTTTTACGTAGTGCCCGGCGCCGCGCGCTCCGACCCATTCACAGCAAGGGATGTCGTTGTTGGGTCCGACTTTGGCGGCAATCGACTGGAACATCGGTTTGATTGCCGGCCATGCCGCTTGGCTGCCCCCCGGCATCAGGCTGGGGCCTTTCAGGGCACCTTCTTCGCCACCGGAAACGCCGCAGCCGACGAACAGTAATCCGGCATCTTCGACTGTCTTGGTTCTCCGTTCGGTATCGACGTAGTGAGTGTTTCCTCCGTCGATGATGATGTCGCCGGGATCGCAAAGCGGAATCAGTTGGTCGATGATCGCATCGACTGCCGGTCCGGCTTTGACCAGCATCATCAGCTTGCGAGGACGTTTGACGGCTTTGACAAATTCTTCGATGGTGTGGGTGCCGACAAAATTCTTGCCCGCCGCTCGCCCTTTGATCAGGTCGTCCACTTTCTCGGTGGTGCGGTTGAAGACGGCAACCTTGTAGCCTCGGCTTTCCACATTCAATGCCAGGTTTTCGCCCATGACGGCCAAGCCAATCAATCCAAAATCGCAGTCGCCGCTCATTCGATGTACCCGTGTCTGTTGTAGATTTGAATCAATAAAACACGACGGATTCTAGGCTTTGACGCCAATCCGGAAAGCCCGCTAGCGGTTTTGGTCAATTCCACGCCCCAAGCCGGATTCTTGCGGCCCGCAGGACAGCAAGCGTCGCTCGGCGGCTAAGCTGATACAACTGGCAGATTCATTCCAATCGGCCCGCTTTGGCGGTCATCGGCACCCCGCCGGTGTCCTTCAGCAGCGGTTTTGTTGAACAAATGCCCCGCCGTGACTATCGTCAAGGAGGGAATCGGCCAAGATTTTCCCGCCCCTGCGGCGCGTCCACCCATGCCCAACTTTAAGCCCTACTCGTCTGACCATGAACATGATCCATCGCATTTGCACTGCGGCCGTCGCGTTTGCACTCGTTGCCCCGGCAAACCTGTCGGCTCAGATTGTCATTGGTCAGCCGATCGCCGGGATCGATGTGGACGCCGGCGGAGTATTAAGGGTCAAGCAATTCGATCCGCGGCTTGCTCAACAACGACTTGCCGCGGCGCAAGCCAAGGCAGACGCCGACGTGATGCGGACCAGCGAACTAAGAAAAGTGTCCTTGAATCGACTCGAGGCAGTGATCGCCAGCCAATTGGCTTCCGGTGAATTGACCGATGAAGTCAAAGCATTGGCCGGCTTGACGGCATTGCAATATGTCTTTTACTACCCTGACACCAAAGATATTGTGATTGCCGGTCCGGCCGAAGGTTTCTTTGCCGATCCGACCGATCGATTGATCGGCATGCAATCCGGGCAGCCGATTCTGTTGCTGGAAGACCTTGTCACCGCGCTGCGTGCCTACTTGCCGGGCGAAAAACCAACTTCGGTGATCAGCGTTTCGATCGATCCTACTCCGGAAGGTTTACAGCGGTTGAATCAGTTTTTAAGTTCGGTGCGTGGTCACGTTCGTCCTGAGGACGCGCAGCGATTGGTCAGCGAATTGAAACAGAACCTCGGTTTGCAAACCGTCACTTTCAAAGGCATACCCAGTTCAACCCACTTCGCACGAGTATTGGTCGAAGCCGATTACCGGATGAAACTGGTTGGTATTGGACTGGAAGAATTGCCGATCCGAGTAAAAAGCTACGTGGCTCGGGCTAATCCGCGTAGCGTCGCGGCCAACGCGATGGAGCGGTGGTATTTTCAGCCTAATTATGACGGCATTGCGGTTAGCGAAGATGGACTGGCAATGAAGATCAAAGAACGAGGCGTTCAGTTGGTCGGTGAAAATGAGCGAGTCGCCGGCGGCGGACAGCGTGTCGTCAGCGGGAAAGTCAATAAAGCGAGCCAGGCATTTTGCCGAGAGTTCAGCGCGAAGTTCCCGGAGATCGCCAAACGGGTTCGCGTCTACGCCGAACTGCGTCAGTTGATCGATGTGGCGATCGCGGCCGCGTATATCCAACAGCAAGACTTTTATGGTCAAGCCGACTGGCAATTGGGTGCGCTGGCCGACGAGACAAAGCTGTCAGTGGAGAGGTATACGGTGCCGGAAAACGTGGAAACGGCCATCAATGCGGTTTGGCGTGGCAGCACTCTGATGACACCTCTCGGTGGTGGCGTTCACATTCGCCCTCGAACCGCTTTGTCGAAAGATCACCTGGTCACCGACGATGGCGAGAATAATTTGGTCAAACAGTCAGCCGGCCCCGTGAATCTGTCCGACGGTCAGTGGTGGTGGGATTGATTCAGATTTGCGTTAGCCGGTCGCCCAGCTCTGAGTAGGCGTTCCATGATCGCTCTGTCGGAATCCAGGCCTGCGCGATACACCATGCTGATCGTGGCTATCGTGTGTCAGTTGGCGACCATCGTGATCACCTGGCCAACATGGCAGACCCGTGATGTTCCGGTGAGCTTGCCCTGGTCGGCGGCGCTTCCAGAGATTTCATTTGGTTGGGCGATGGTCGCATCGCTAGTGCTTGCCGGAGTGTTTCCAAAACTGGGCATTCCCGTGCATTGGTTCGCGCTCTTGGCGGCCTGCGCATTTGACCAATACCGCTTGCAGCCCCAGTTTTTTGGGCTCGCTGTGTTGATGCTTGTCTACTTTGGCGATGTGGGTTTGCGAATTTGCCGCTGGTATCTAGTCGCAATGTGGGTCTGGACGGGAATTCACAAGCTGCTGTCTCCCGAATGGATGGGGCATGTTTCCTGGACGCTGATCGATGCCACTGGTTTGCCTCCAGACCATATTTATCGCCCCTTCGCGTTGTTTGTCGCCGTAACGGAACTCGGTTTGGGATTGCTGGCATGTTGGAGACCGCGATGGGCCGCAAAGTTGTGCGTGGTGGTCCACCTCGGAATCGTTGTCTTTCTGTCACCTTTGGTGACTGGAATGAACTACAGCGTTATTCCGTGGAATCTTGCCATCGCGTGCATCGGATGCTGGACCTTGGTGCAAATTAGTCGGAAAGGAGCGACAGGGCGTTGGGCACTGCCGCGTTGGGAGTGGGCAACCGTTGCCACGTTGATGTTGGTTCCGTCCGGTTTCTACGTTGGTTGGGTCGATCGCTGCTTTTGTCACGTCATGTATTCGGACGGGTTGCCTCGCGGCTTGATCACAAGCCAGAAAGGGACCACCGAAATCGACGGCTATCGACAACTCGCGGTCCCGTTTCCGCGGGAAAGACGTCTGCTGCGACTCTACTTCGCTCGCACGGCGAAAACGGGAGATAAATTACACATCGCTGATCCCAGGTCGATGCTGCCGAATCAATTCTTTGTGATGCGTTCGACGGGCCCACAGCAAATCGACGCCGTACAGTTTTTTGCGATCAAGGCAGACGAGGTCGGCGGAACCGGGATCGATGAAAAACAGAGTCTGTTCGAACTGTCGCGATCGGGCATTCGAATGCTGCGTGAGTCCGAACAAGCGATGGTCTATGCGGTCGCGTTCACGCCCCAGAATTTTGACCGCAGGTTGTTATCGTCTCTGGAAGGTTTGCCGAATTTGCGACAGATTCAGTTCTCCGGCACCGACCTTCAGGACAGCGATCTAGCAAAACTGAAAACGCTTCGCTTATTGAGCGGCCTCGGACTCAATCAAACGCAGATTACAGATCAGGGGCTCAGTCAATTGGATGGCTTGCCGTACCTTCGATATATCGAATCGGATGGAACTGCGATTACAGAGTGCCGAAGCGATTGACCCGCAGAACAAAGTGACCTGGTCACGCCAGAGTGGGCGGAGCTGCCGTTGAAGTCCCGTTGGGCTGAAGCTGGATGCTCGCGGACGGCAATCCAGGGCAAAAAAGTGCGGCTGTGGGAACACAAACAGAAGGAATTTCCCGCGATTGTTTCAGCCATCTACGAAGAAAATGCGTATGATAGGCGCTGCGTCTTGTCCGATTTTGTCAGCGGCAATGATCCCGATGAGTCATCTCGATTCTGATAACCCGATTTCTGTTTCCCACATTGAATGCCGATTGGTGGTGGTTCAAGACGAACTACAAAACTGCCCCTATCGGCCCAATACGACAGCCCGCATGCCGCTGCGACTTCCGGTGGGTTCGGTCACGCCTGAAGTCACCGATCGATTGTTAGCGACGGGTTATCGTCGCAGTGGTGATTTTGTTTATCGGACTCAGTGTCCGTCCTGTGACGAGTGTAAGCCGACTCGAATTGATGTCGAGGAGTTTCGTTTCACGACTTCCATGAAGCGTGTCTTGAGGCGTGGTGATCGAGATCTGTGCTGCGAGTGGGGGCCGCCGCAGGTTGATAAAGTGCGATTAGCGCTATTCAATCTGCATCGGGCCGCCCGAAACCTGGGCGAAGGTAGTTCGATTGAAGCCGATGCCTACCGTTCGTTTCTAGTCGATAGCTGTTGCGAGACGGTCGAACTGTCAATCCGCCTGGACCAGCAACTCGTCGGGGTTGCAATCATGGATGTGGGGCGAACGAGCACCTCGGCGGTTTACACCCATTTCGATCCGGCGGCGAGTCGTTACAGTTTGGGGACTTATGCGGTACTGAAACAGATACAATGGGCCATCGCCACCGACCGTCGGTACGTTTATCTGGGCATGTTCGTGGCCGCCAATCAGCACTTGAACTACAAAGCGCGGTTCGCACCACAACAGCGATTGCACGATGATCAGTGGATCAGTGTTGATCAGTAATTGCCTGAGTGTAGTGTTTTGCAACAGCCGTTATGTGCGTTTTAATACAGCTTGTAGCGGATTCAGGGAGTTTCCACTTTGGGCCAAAATTTGCTGGGACTCAACATTGAGGAAGCCAGAGACCGACGCATCAAGGAGCAGCTGATGAAACGGGCATCTTTTCTTTTTTTGTTCGCCTTCTTGTGCGGGCCGATTGATCCATGCCGATCGCAGGCGCCCCAGGACAATCCGCCCCAAAACGGTGAAGATCTACGACTGCCCGGTGGCAGCGCTGATCGAGAGAGAGAGATTTCTGGTACCGGCGGCGGTTCGGTCGCCGATTTCGATTCCCTGATTGAGTTGATCGAGACGACGGTAGTCCCGGAGACTTGGGAGTCACTGGGCGGTCCCAGTGGCATGTTCCCCTACCCGCAAGGCGTGTTTGTCGATGCTTCGGGGACGATTCGCGACTGCGAAATCATGGTCAAGGACGACGCTGTCGATCAGCTGACGGCAATGCTGGGCGGGGCAAAGGATTCGCCGACAGCGCATTCCGGGCATTGGCAGAACGCTTCGCCCATGCGCTGTGTCTCTTTGCGCCGGCTCTGCGATGGAAAGATCCATTTTGGCGCCTCAGCGCCAGTGTCGATGGATTCGCTAGCAGGCCTGTCACAGATCCAGTATTTATTTTTCGACCAGGATGACATCATTATCGCTGGGCCGGTTGGCGGCATCGAGTCGGATCAAGGTTGGTTCCGCGACAGTGAGAGTGGCCGAACGGCAATTCGGTTAGATTTTTTCATCACCTGTCTTGCTTCGTCGCTTGCCGAACAGCCGTTCGGATGCACCATTGATCCCAGTCAGCAAGGTCTGCAAAACGCCGCTAAAATAGCTGCCGCGATCAAGAACGATTCGATACCGATTGGTAAGGCGGCGGAGGCTATGATTGCCGCTTTGGGGATGCAGCGGATCGAGGTCTTCGGGACCGCCGGCGATACGCCTATCGGTTACGTGATGGTCGAGGCTGATCGGCACATGAAGCAGCTTGCTGTTGGGATCCACTCGATGCCGCGGGCGTCGAGAAACTACTTGGACGTAATCGAGCAGTCGATTGACGAGGGGCCACCTCAAGACCTGTTATTGCGACTCTGGTTTACGGCCAAACCGCGCATGGTTCGAGCCGATTCCGATCGAAAGCTCTTTGAACTCGTCGGAAGTCCGCTGCAACTGAGCGGACAAAACGAGCGCGCTTTGGCAAGCGGTCAGCGAGGTCAGCTCGCGCAAGATCCTCGCACCGAGACCTTCGTGGACGAATTCAACCGACACTGGAATCAGATTCGGTCGAAGTATCCAATTTATGGGGCACTTGAATCGATTTACCAATCCGCTTCCGTTGCCGAACTGATCCGCCGCGGCGAAGGTTCAGCAAAACATCGCCAGCTAGTGGCTGCATTGTCCAGCATCGATACCACGGCCAACTACCTGATGCCCACTCCGCGGCAAGTTCAGTCGATCGCCGTGCTGCATACTTTTCAACGACTTCGTCAAAAGCATCACATCTTGGTAGCCAGTGGCGGCGTAGCGGTCGATACAAACCGAACTCTGGCTTCGGCGGTGGACTCATACCGCACGCTCGATTCAATCGCCGATCCCAAACAGAATCAACCCAAAGTCGTTCAGCGATGGTGGTGGGATTTATGAAAGCCGCTACGCTTCAAACAGCATACGCCTCAAAATTCCAAGAGTCTTTTTCTTGCCGCGATCCATTTTGATCTTTGCCGTGGCTGATTCGACAGCCGCGTCGAAGCTGCCTTGATCCAGCAGCATGATGGCGGGATGTTGCAATCTGGCGGCCAATGCAATTTCATTGATCAACCGATTGCCGGCCATTCCCACGCCTTGGACACGGCACAATTCATTCAGTAGGCCGATCGGACTGGTGTCGACTTTTGGCTTGCGAACGAAGAACTGAAACACCAGGAGTGCGACCGCGATCACAACCACCGCGGCTACGATCAATGTTGGGCTTAGACCCGCATCTTTGGCCACCTCGGGTTGATATCGAGTGCTAATATCGGCGAGTCGCGTTTCAGCGATTAGAGTCAGTTGGGGTAACAGCATAATGGGTGTTCTGGTTTGTTTGGCCTTCTGTATCTATGCGCACTACTGACAAGCTGCCAATTGACGCTTTTGAATCGCCACCACGGCGGCGTCGCGAACACCGCACTCGGGCAGGCGAGTCATTTCTTCGAGCAGTTGCAGGGTGGCGTCATCGGTTGCAGCCCCCATCACCTCGGCAGCCCGAATCCGCGCGTCCTGGTGATCTTCACGAGCAATATGGGCCAACGACTCGGCCAACAAGTCGACGCAGCCCAACGCTTCTGTCATCGCGATCGCGTTCAGGCGGTCTCTAAGCACTGGATGACGCAGCGCGTCACGAACTCGCGTGATCGCGTCGGCGTCGATCATCATCACTACCTTACCTAGTCGGCGGCGACTTCTGGGCCGCAGCGACTCCAGCCGACCGATGATATTCTCAACTTGTAGCGGTGACAGAATTTGCCGGACGCTGCGGACCAAGGCCCCGTCGTTTTGCTGCAGCAACTTGATTAGTCGGTTGAGCAATCTCGCGTTCTCGTTGCCGGCGATCGCATCTGGATTGCCGTCGGCAACGGGGATCGCTGCCTGCATCCAAAAACTTGCATCGGGTGTCTGGCAGTGTGCCAGTCCGATAGTTGCCGCCGCCATGCACTTGTCACCGCCTCGTTCAGCGGCGGCAGCGACGACTTGCAAAGTTTCGATCACGTCCGGACAGGCGGAGACGTACAAATGAATCAACGCCGGCAGTTGTTCGGGGTCGACGTCGTCCACAACCACTTCGCCACCTTTGCACGAGGTCGGCAAGCCGATGGCTTGCAAGTTCTTCTGGACCGTTCCCGTTAAATCTTGACCAATGTGATTCAGCAATGCATCGCGGAATGGACGGTCTGATCGCGCTCCAATGACTTGAACGATACACGCAGGCAGCTCGCGTCGACGCACAAATCCGGCCAGCAACTCGATCGCCCCGGTTTCGGTGGTATGCTCCAACTGCTTGCAGATCAAATCCCGGGCTGGACTTGGCTTTTCCAACAGCAAACGCAAGTCGCCGTCGGGCCAAGCCGAAATCTCCAAGAATGCCTCGATCAGCCGTTCATTGTGGTGCATGGGAAAACACTGCACCGAATCAACCAACCGAGCTAGAACCGGACCACGGACGGTCGGCTGGTCACGGTTTTGTCGCGCGCGTTTGCCCAGCGGATGGACCAAGCGAAGCACTACTTCACTCGCTTTTCGTTTGATTTGCTGTGAGCCACTCGATTCCGCCAACGTGATTAGCGGTAGCAGCGAGTTGGTCAATTCCAGCTGATCGGCCGCGTCGATCGCCCTCGATGCCCCCTCGTCACCCGATTGGATATGCTGCTCAATGACGTCCGCAAAGTTTTGTTTGTAGGTGCGAATCAGAGTGATATCGCTTGGTTGCAAGGCGTCCCAGTTCTCCAGGACCTTATTGGCCGATCGCTTGTCACCTCGCGTTACCAGTGCTTTCAGGCGCGCGATCGAATATCAGGCTTGGAATTTTCCAGAGCAATGATCAACAAGTCGACGGCCGAGTCGTTCGGCGTCCTGGTAAGTGTATCGAATGTGACTTGCAATCGGGACATCGGAGGGGTCAACGAGTAACTCGCGCTGCGGCATGCTGCGATAAGAAAATCTAGCCCTCCGCCAGCCACTGGGATGGCTTGGAGTCGATTCAGTTTGCCAGATCGCTGCCCGCAGTCGATATACGCGTGGCAATCGATAAAATCGGACCTCTTGTGTTGCTGTTCACTCGTTCCCAGCAAAATTTCTCGTATACTGTAGATCATCAGAGTCCCAATTCCCTTCGGTAAGCGAAACTGCGATGCGCGCCGCCGACCAGATCCTCAATGAGACTTTCTTGGAACTCCGAGCAAAGCTGCTCGAGATCGCCGCCACGCTGGACCGCATCGAACGATCCGCTGATGGTGGAAAATCGTTGTCGGTGCATGCTCTGGCCCGGAGAAAGCAAGTTGACGAAGCGATTCGAATTTGTCTTAGCGAAGGGCCTGATCGAGCCGCGCGATTGCAGCGACTCTTCTCGCGCGAGTACGAATCGAACTGGCGAAAGCAAATGCAGCTTTAAGTCGCTTATTCGTTAGCCGATTCCACCTACGACGGAGACATCATGGATTACATCGACCCTCATATTCACATGGTCTCCCGCACGACCGATGACTATGCGATGCTCGCTCGCATGGGTTGTGTGGCGATCAGCGAACCGGCTTTCTGGGCCGGATTCGACCGAGGCAGCGTGGATGGTTTCCGAGATTATTTTCGCCAGCTGACCGAAGTCGAGCCGCGCCGCGCAGCTCAATACGGCATCCAACATTTCACTTGGCTGTGCATCAACGCCAAAGAAGCCGAGAACGTTTCCTTGTCGCGCGATGTAATCGCAATGATCCCCGAGTTCATTCATTGTGACAACGTGCTGGGAATAGGCGAAATTGGACTGAACAAGAACACCAAGAACGAGGCGACCGTGTTCTTGGAGCATCTCGATCTAGCGATTAAGTTCAATCAGCAGATACTGATTCACACGCCTCACTTGGAGGACAAGTATCAGGGTACGCGAATGATTCTGGACATGCTGTGCGACGATTCGCGAATCGATCGCTCACGAGTTTTGGTAGATCATGTCGAAGAACACACAATTACTGAGGTACGTGATCGAGGCTTTTGGGCCGGTATGACTTTGTATCCGGTCACCAAATGCACGCCCGAGCGGGCCGTCGATATGATCGAACAAACCGGCGGCGAAAGACTGCTGGTCAATTCGGCTGGCGATTGGGGGCCTAGTAAACCGACTGCCGTTCCCGACCTGATCTTCGAAATGCGGCGGCGGGGATTGACAGAAGCGTTGATTCGCAAGGTCGTCTATGACAATCCGATTGAGTTCTTTTCGCAGAGCCAGAATTTCCAATTCATTTCACGCCAAGTCGGCATCGCTGAAAATGCGCAGGGATAACCGTTGCGATTTTCATTGATCCGTTTGTGCGACTGTTGCCAGATCCTCTTGTCGGTCCAGGAACACACGTTGGGTTGATCGACACAGACTTAGTAAATCGTTGGTGAGTGACAATAGTTCGGAAGTTTCTCCGCCGTCGCCGACGAGCTGTTCCAACTCTGCGACTGCGTCTGCGATTTCATCAACTCCGCCTGTGCGAGCGGTCATCTTCAGGCGTCCCAGCAGGATCTGGAGCGTATCTCGATCATCGTTGTCAATCGCCTGGGTCAGACGTTCGATCTGAGTTCCGATTCTCAAGGCGGTCTTTTTGTTGACTTCGTTGCCTCCATCTTTGGATGGCCGGGAGGTCTGCAGCGTTTCGATAAAGTGTTCAACGATGTCGGGATCAAATTGTGTTCCCGCGCATCGACGTAATTCCGCGAACGCTTCTTCCTGAGTTCTTCCCTTGCGGTACACGCGGTCCGAGACGATCGCGTCATAAGTATCAGCGATCGACAATATCCTGGCCCCCAGTGGGATGTCTTTTCCGGTGGGCAGGCTTTCATGTCGACTTTTTCCACCGTAAAAAGCATGGTGCGATTGGATGATTTCAGTAAGTTCAGGTGAATTGAATGCGGAGTCGACGATTTCGACCCCCATACGATCATGCACACCCATGACTTCCCATTCTTCCCTGGTCAGCGGTCCGGGTTTCAGCAGGATCGCATCGGGGACGCCGATTTTTCCGATGTCATGCAACAGTGCCGCGATCTCCAACGTGTAGCACTCGCTGACCGACATGATCCGGCTGCCGACGGCAACGCAATGATCGGCAACTCGACGGCTGTGGTCGGCAGTGGCTGCATCGCGGTAGCCCAGTGCCGAGGTCAACGCCGTAACCGCATGGAATGGAATGGCGATGTCCGTGTCGTTTGTCGTCTGTCGGAACCGCTGGATCTTGGAGGAATCGATCTCAACGTCCTCGGGCACGTCGGCAAAGCAAGTCACCCGGTCACGGCCCTCTCGTTTGGCGACATAAAGTGCTTTGTCGGCTTGCTCGACCAGGGATTGCGGATGTTCCGGTGCCAGACTCATAGCGGATACGCCCAGGCTGGCCGTGATCCGCTGACCATCCACGAGAATATTATTCGAAATCTCTTTTCGAAAACGCTCAGCCGCCAGTACCGCGTCCTGATGATCGACGTGAGGAAGTCCGATGCAGAACTCTTCACCGCCGTATCGACATACGAAGTCGCCGTCGCGCACGGTCTTGACCAACAATGCAGCGACGTTCTTCAGTACCTTATCTCCGGCAGCGTGGCCGTATGTATCGTTCACCGATTTGAAATGGTCCAGGTCCAAAATCACGCAACTCAGAGGATGGCCATATCGACCTGCTCGACTCCACTCCTGCTCGAACCGCTCAAAGAACGCTCGCCGGTTCATGCAACCTGTCAGTGGATCCTGCATGGCCAGTTCACGGAGTTGCAGGTTGTGTTGTCGGATGTCTTCTCGTGACTTGGTTAGCTCGGCGAGCATCATTTTCAGCTCAAGCTCTTTCTCCTTCAGTTCTGTCACATCTTCGAAACTGGCAAGAATTCCGCGATGACCTCCTTCGGCACCTTGGATTGGCGCGCAATTGACCAGGAAAGTTTTCGGGGCTGACTCGCCAAGCGACAGCATGATCGAGGGTTGCGTTTTTCCCTCGGTCATCGCTCGCAACCAATCGTACTGAGACGTATCCTCAGACGGATCGGCATTATGCCATGGCAATTCCGCAACAGTTTTTCCTTGCAATTCTCGTCGCTCGTAACCACTGGCCTCTGCAAATGCGCGGTTGGCCAACACGATCCGTCCTTTCGGATCCAGGACTAGCAAGCCGCCGGTGAGTGTATCCAGCGCCGACCGAACTCGAGACGGAACCGCTTTGGACGGATCCATATGCTGCAGCATTTTTCGCAAATACACGTAGGTCGCCAAAAAGATCGTTGCCGGAAAAGCCAGGAACAATCTAAAACATGGATTCTCGATCACTGTGGCCAAACCGTTGCGGCTCAGATCCTCGAATCGGATCTCGATCGATCCCCAGGGTTCAAAGTTGCTTGCCGTGACCGGCACAACCACAAACGTGTTACTGCCCCGCAGCGCCATGGCATCGTCCCATTTGCTACGGTGATCCCCGATTTCAGCAACTAACATCCCGCTCGCTCGTCGAATCGCAATCGATTTGATGTCTGGATGCCGCTCTGCGATCGCGCGCAGCGTCATTTCCATGCGATGCGTTTCATCTTGTCTAGCTTGCACCGACGCGCTGATCGCAATCGTTTCGCAATGCGCCAGCCGATTCGCGAGCTTTTCGCGGTCGATGTCCGGGAGCATGCCAATCGCGTACGCGATCAACAATACGGTTGTCGCGATGAATGCCAGCCCTACGGCAACTCGCATCGTGGCGGAGATTCGAAAATTATTCATTATTTTCTGGCAGGTAAAGGAACTTCGGTGTGTAGTGTTTTTCGGTGTCTTATTCGTTGTCGTCCAGCAGCGATGCAAGTGATTCCTGGTCATCGCCGATTTCTTCTTCAGCCTGGTCCAGGACTGGTAGTGGGTCGAGGAACCGCCAACCTGGCATCATGGAAAGCAAGCTTGTAATCAAGTAGCCCCCCCAAATCGTCCAAATCATGTAGGCGTAGGTCACCGCCGCCACAAGCAAGCCGGCGACACCGACCATCAATCGTCCAGAGATCGTCGATGGTTGCTGATCACGCATCTCGTCCATGTTCCGCCACAGCACGCTGGTCGTGTCGATGTGATCGAGATTCTCCAGCGGCAGTTCTTGATAACGTTTGTTGAACTCTTCGACGTTGCGATTGATATTCACCAGTGTGGTGTCATAGCCTTCGGGTATGCGATCAATCGAGACCGTGTCGGTGCCGCGTTCTGTGCCCGCGGTGAGCGTCTGGGTTTGCGTTCGGGTGCCCGGCCGCCCCGGTTCCTCCACGGCCACTACGGTCGGTTCGGACAAGTCAGCTGCCAAGTCACCGTCGATGGGGGTGCTTAAGGTCAAATTCTTGAACTTAGGCTGACCATCGACCTCGATCGTCGATTGTGACTCGTTCAGCACCGCACCAATCAGAAACTCGACCGTAGCCGGCGCGGAAACGTCGGTTCCATCGGACAACGTGTACTGGAAGCTATCCGGCCCCATGTAGTTGCTCTCGGGCACGTACGTGAACGTTCCATCCGCGTTCAATGTGACCGATCCGTGTTCGGGTTGCTTGGTGATTGTCGGTACCAGAGAGTCACCTTCTTCGTCAAAATCGTTCGCCAACACTCCTTCATACGCTTGCACTTGACGTGCGGTATTGGGCATCACGACGTAGCTGTCATCGCCGGCAATCGGTGCGTCGTTGACGTTGTAAACTGCGATCGCAATGTGATGCACGGCTTCCCGAGTCAAAGTGCTGACGCCGGGGTCGCTGCTGGTCGGATTCGATTCCTTGGAGTTTGCCTTAACCGTTAGGACAAAGTCGCTAGGCGGCGCGTCGCTGGCGGCAATCGTTAGATTGTTCAGGTCCCACACGGTCACGTCGACGGAGTTGGACTTTCCATTGGCGGTAAAGCTGTTGGCACCATCGGTCAATGTTGCGCCGTGTTGGATGTCGCCGATCACGATCGACAGTGTTTCGCTGCCGTCGATGTCCGTCAGTTGGGCGTCAATGGCGAAGGGATTGCTGGCGACACCTTCACCCGCGATCATATTCGTGGGCGCAATGATCGTTGCCGCATCGGCAACCGCGTTGACTCGCACATCGATCGAGTCTTTCCTGCTAGCCGTCACCGTGTCGATTGTGGTGTCGGTAGACGTCGGTGACGTTTCTGTGGCGGTGGCGGTGATTGTCAATTGGAATTCAGCGTCCGAGTTTGCAGGCGGCGTCAGCGTCAGTCCCGCCAGATCTGCGGGGACTAGCCGCCAGACTCCCGCACCCAGGTCGGTACCAGCGCTAAGCGTCGCGCCGGTCGGAACTCCGCTGATTTCCAGTTCCAGTGTTTCGCTACCATCGGTGTCCAGCAGCGCACCGCTGATGTCAAGGGTGATCGGCGTGTCTTCGTCCCCCGTTGCCGTGCTGGTAACAATCAATTCCGGCTGGTCGGCGACCGCGTCGACTTGAACGCTGATGGCGCTTGTTTCCTGCGCCGTTAGCTTGGTTACCGTGCTGTCGGTCGAAGTCGGCGATGATTCGGTTGCGATCGCGGTGATCGTGAGATCGAAGTCCGTGTCACTTCCGTCCGGTGGCGTAATCGTCAATCCAATCAAGTTGGCCGGACTGAGCGACCAAACTCCACTTCCCTGGTTTGTCCCGGCGCTGAGTATCGCGCCCTCAGGAACACCCGAGATCTGAATCTCCAGCGTCTCACTTCCGTCTGTGTCCAGTAGCGCCGCGTTAATGTTCAGTGCGATTGCGTTGTCTTCATTGCCGACGACGGAACTGTTGACGTTCAGGATCGGTGTGTCAGCTACCGCGAAAAAACGTACGCTGATGGTGTCGCTCGTGATTGCCGCTGGTGTCACATCGCTTGGGTCGCTGCTGGTCGCGATCGCTCGCACGGTCAACTCAAAGTCGCTATCACGATTCGCTCCGTTCCTGATGGTTAAGGCTGAAAGGTTCCAAGTCGTAACGTCTACCAAGCCATTTCCGTTGCTGCCGGTGAAGGTGTGAACGCCATCGGTCAACGTCGCATTATTGATGACGCCGTCGACGACTATCCGCAGCACTTCACTGCCGTCGCTTTGCACAGTACTCGCAGCGATTGCAAACGGCGCACTCGTCGTATCCTCATCGGCTGCAACAATCGCCGGCACCGATAGGTTGGGCGGATTTACTTCGTTGTCAGCGATCGTGACGGTCGCCGTGTTCGCAGGGCCCACGGAGATATCCGCATCACCAGCGACAACCGAGTCAAGTGTTACAATGACGGTTTCATCCAACTCCAACAGAACGTCGTCGATCAGGGTTACGTCGATCGTCTGCGAAGTGACGCCTGCGGCGAGTGTCAGCGTTCCCGGCAAGGCAACATAGTCATTACCGACCCCAGCCGAACCGGAAACGGTGTAGGAAACCGTTGTCGAACTGTCACTGGCGCTGCTGAGGCTGATGGTGAGTTGGCCGTGATCCAGTGGCGTGGCTTCAGCCGCCGTCGGATCATTGGCAACGATCGTGACTTTCGCCGTGTCGTCATCGGCGATCATCACCGTGGCTTCACTCGAATCGGGATCAACACTGATGGCCGCCTGGTTGGTTCCCGTCAGTGTGATCACGACCGCTTCATTAGCCTCGACAATCAAATCATCGAGCGTGTCGATGGTGATTGTGTTTGTCATTTGGCCAGCTTGGATCAACACGTTCCCGATTAGAGAGACATAGTCGTTGCCGGCGTCGGCAGGTCCGCTCACGGTATAGCTGACGATAGTGTCGACCGGTGCAACCTTGGACAGCGCGATGGTGAATTCGCCGGGATCGCCGGATTCATCAGCCGTTGCGTCGGTGGCCTCGATGCGGACCAGCGCCGTATCATCGTCGGCGATCGTGACTACGGCCGAATCGCTCGCTCCGATCGAGATATTCGCTGAACCACTCAGGCTATCCAGCGTGATACTGACCGTTTCACTTAGTTCCAGTTGGGCATCATCCAATACCGTAACATCAATCGTCGCCGAGGTTTCAGCGGCAACGATCGTGATGCTGCCGGACAGCGGCGTGTAATCCGAAATCCCGCTCGCATTGCCGCCAACGGTATAGAAAATCACGGTGTCGGTATCACTTGGATTGGACAGTGTCACCGTGAACTGGCCGTGATCGTTCGGCTCGCCGGCCACGGCATCGTTTGCGACAACAGAGACTTCCGCCGCGTCATCATCGGCGATCAGGACGGTGGCAGTGTCGAGGGCTCCGATCGAGATGTCGGCGTCTCCAGAGGTGACGGCCGCCAAGTTCAGTGTGATATCTTCGGTCGATTCCAGCAAGTTGTCGTCAAGCACGTGAATGTCGACTGTGGCCGACGAACTTCCTGCGGCAATCGTAACGCTTCGCGACAAGCTCGCAACGTCGATTCCTTCGACGGCGGTCCCGCTGACAGTGTAGCTGACAACGGTGTCAGTATCGCTGATTTCCGACAATGTGATCGTGAATTGGCCGCCATCGGAGGGTTCGCCAGCGCTCGCATCGCTTGCGCTCAGGGTGAGCTCCGCGGAATCGTTGTCCGATAATACGACCGCTGCTGTATTTGCAGATCCGATCGCGATGTCGGCATCACCCGAAAAGATGTTCGTGAGTGCCAACGTGATCGTTTCATTGTCTTCGAGCAAGCTGTCATCGATCGCAGAAATGTCAATCACAACACTGGTTTGATTCGCGAGAATCGTGACACTTCCCGAGAGTGCGGAGTAGTCGACACCTGGGATCGCATCGCCACCGATCGTGTAATCAACAATCGTGTCGGAATCGCTCGCTCGCGACAGTGAAACGAGGAACTGTCCGGCGTCACCCGACTCGTTCGCCGCGCTGTCGCTGGCGATCACCGTCACCTCGGCGGTGTCGTTGTCGGACACGATCACAGTAGCAGCATCAATCGAACCGATTGTGATCTCGGGATCGCCACTGTCGATCATGACCAATGTGACTGTGATCGACTCACTATCTTCCAACAGGTTATCGTCGAGCACCAGCACGTCGATGGTTGCCGAAGTTTGATTGGCCAGAATCGTAACCGTTCCTGACAGTGCGGTGTAATCAATTCCCGCGTCGGCGTCGCCGCTAAAGGCGTACGAAATGATCGTATCGGTGTCGCTCGGGTTCGAGAGCGAAACGATGAAACGCCCGTTGTCGCCTGGTTCGCCAGCGCTGGGATCGTCGGCGATGATGGAAAGGAAGGCAGTATCATCGTCGCTGAGATTAACCGTTGCCACATCACTGGATGTGTCGACCGAGACATCGGTGTCATTCGTAGTGGTCAATGTGACAATGATCGATTCGGTCGCTTCTAAAGTGACGTCGTCGACTACAAGCAAATCGATCACGGCGGAGGAATCGCCTGCCAGAATCGTGACGCTACCGCCAACCGACACGAAATCGGTTCCTTCGACTGCTGTTCCGTCGACGGTGTAGTTGACAATCGTATCTTTGTCGCTGAGTTGGCTGATCGTGACGATAAAGCGTCCGGGATCGTTGGGTTCGGCCGCGTCCGCGTCGCTCGCTGCGATCGACACCGTTGCCGTATCGTTGTCGCTGATCGTCACGGTGGCGGTGTCCGCCGACAGGTCAACCGACGTGTTCGCGTCACCGGAAGCGATCCCGACCAAAGCAATCGCAACGACTTCGTCGTCTTCCAGCAGGTTGTCGTCGATCATGGAAACGTCGATCGTAGCAAACCGTGTGCCGGCCAGGATCGTTACTGTCGTGGGAATGGCGACATAGTCTTGACCACCAACCGCGGTTCCAGAAAGCAGTAGATCGATCACTGTATTCTGGTCGCTGGGGCTGGTCAGAGTGACGGTGAATTGTCCATCGTCATTGGCTTCGCCAGCGCTGGCATCGGAGGCGATAATCGATGCCGTAGCGGAATCATCATCCGCGATCGTCACAAGAGCGACATAGCTGATCGGGTCGATCGAAACGTCCGCGTCAGCGGTGGCTATGTTCGTCAAGGTCACGACAACCGTTTCGTCACCTTCCAACACGTCATTGTCGATCACATTGATGTCAATCGTCGCCGCGGTTTGTCCGGCAGCGATCATGACGGTGCCGTTAAGATTGCTATAGTCGTCGCCCTGCGTCGCCGAGCCTGCCACGGCGTAGTCGACGATCGTATCTTGGTCGCTGGCCTGAGACAAGTAAACAGTGAACTGACCGTTATCACCAGGCTCACTTGCGGTCGCGTCATTTGCAATGATCGTCAGGGTTGCGTCGTCGTCGTCCAGGATGGTGATGGTTGCTGTGTCGGCAGTCGCGTCAATCGCGATTTCGGTGTCGCCGCTGGCAACGCCGGTCAGAGAGACAATCACCGTTTCCGATTCTTCGAGCAAGTCGTTGTCGAGTACCAAGACATCGATGGTTGCGCTCGCTTCTCCAGCGCGAATCGTGACGCTGCCAGACACCGCGACATAGTCATCATCCGCCGTCGCTGTGCCACTAATCGCATAGTCGACGACCGTGTCGGTATCGCTGATGTTACTTAATGTGACCGTGAACTGGCCATGATCGTTGGCTTCACCGGCCATCCCGTCCGACACAGATACTGAAACGACGGCGCTGTCGTCGTCGGCGACCGCGACTGTGGCGGACGATGCGAGCGAATCCAGAGACAGCTCGCTGTCGCCGCCGGCGATAGTCGTCAACGTGATGGTGATGTCCTCGAAGTTTTCCAAGACACTGTCGTCGATCGTGTTAACGTCGATCGTGGCGGTCGTCTGTCCGGCAACAATCGTCACAATTCCTGGCAACGGTACGTAATCGGAGCCCGCGTCCGCGCTGCCGTTGATCAGATAGTTAAGGACTGTGTCCCGATCGCTGATTTCGGACAACATGACCGTGAACTGTCCGTTGTCGCCCGGTTCGGCGGCAGCCGGGTCGGTGGCAACAATCGATACCGTCCCCGCGTCATCGTCAGAGATCAATACGGTTGCCGAGTTGGCGGTCGGGTCAATGCTGACTTGGGGATCACCCGAGTTGATTCCGGCGACGGTAACAACCACGGTCTCGAGCTCTTCCAGTAACGCGCTGTCGATCACAGTCACATCGAGTGCCGCTGATGCCTGTGCCGCCAGAATGGTGACCGTCGCGGGCAGGGAGACATAGTCGTCTCCGGCGATCGCAGTGCCAGTGACCACCAGGCTGATTACGGTGTCTTGATCGCTTGGATTGCTGAGCGAGACGATGAATTGACCGTGGTCAGCTGCTTCGGCCGCATTCGGATCGTTTGCGACGATCGAAACCAGAGCCATATCATCGTCGGTAATCGAGATCGAAGCGGCGTTCGCTCCGCTATCGACACTCACGTCGGCGTCGCTGGTACCTGTCAACGTCAGCGTGATCGTCTCGGTCGATTCGAGCACGTTGTCGTTGATAACGTCAAGATCGATCGTCGCGGTGGTTTGTCCCGCCACGATCGTGACGCTGCGAGCAAGGGTGACAATGTCGCTGGCCTCCGTGGCGGTACCGGTCATCGCAAAGTTGATGACCGTGTCTTGGTCGCTGGTCGTCGACATCGACACCGTAAATTGTCCCGCATCCGAAGCTTCTCCGGCCACTGCATCGCTGACGTGAATCGACACCATGGCGGTATCATCGTCGTTCATATTAATGGTGGCCGAGTTAGCGGAATTGTCGATGCTGACGTCCGCATCGTTGGTCCCAGTGAGCGTCAGAATTATCGTTTCGGCGTTTTCCAAAACCGAATCGTCCAAGGTCAGCACGTCGATGACGGCCGTGGTTTGGCCTGCCAGGATCGTGACTGTACCCGTCAACGGCGTGAAATCGACTCCCGACGTGGCGTTGCCGCTGACGGTGTAGTTGACGATCGTATCCTTGTCGCTTGCCTCGCTGATCGTGACTGTGAACTGGCCATCATCGTTTGGCTCGGCAGCCGTGTCGTCGTTGGCCGTGATCGAAACGGTCGCCGTGTCGTCATCGGCGATCGTGATGGTCGCGGCGGCCTGCGTCGCTGCGATTGTGATGTCGGCATCGTCGGTTGCTGTCAGCGTGACCGTGACCGTTTCGGCGTCTTCCAGCAGCGCCGAATCGACCACCGTTAAATCGATCGTCGCGGAAGTCTGTCCCGCCAGGATCGTGACCGTGCCTGGCAGCGTGATGTAATCGTCGCCCGCAGTGGCCGTGCCGGTGACCGTGTAAGAGACCACCGTGTCCTTATCGCTCACCTGGCTGATCGAAACTGTGAATTGGCCGTCGTCGTTCGGCTCCGCCGCATCGCCGTCGGCAATGCTGATCGAGGCCGTCGCGGTGTCATCGTCCGCGATCGTAATGGTCGCGACTGCGCTGGTCGAATCGATCGTGACGTCGGTGTCGCTGGTGCCCGTCAAGGTCACGACAACGGTCTCGTCATCTTCCAACAGCGGCAGATCGAGCACCGTGACATCGATCGTGGCCGAAGTTTGTCCCGCCAGAATCGTGACCGTGCCGGGCAACGCTACATAATCCGCGCCGCTGCTTGCCGTTCCGGTGACTGTATAAGACACAGCCGTATCTTTGTCGCTCGCTTTTCCGATCGAAACCGTGAACTGTCCATCGTTGTCCGGTTCCGATGCATCTCCATCACTGACGCTGATCGCCACTTGGGTCGTGTCATCATCGGCGATTGTGATCGTCGCCTGATTCGCGCTGCCATTGATCGTGACGTCCGCATCGTTGGTACCGGTCAAAGTCACGACGACCGTTTCGTCATCCTCGAGCAGTGCCGAATCGATGACCGAGACGTCGATCGTGGCCGACAATTGTCCAGCTAAGATTGTGACGCTGCCCGTCACAGCCATGTAGTCGTCGTCAGCGATGGCGTTGCCGCTGACGGTGTAGTTGACGATCGTATCCTTGTCGCTTGCCTCGCTGATCGTGACTGTGAACTGGCCATCATCGTTTGGCTCGGCAGCCGTGTCGTCGTTGGCCGTGATCGAAACGGTCGCCGTGTCGTCATCGGCGATCGTGATGGTCGCGGCGGCCTGCGTCGCTGCGATCGTGATGTCGGCATCGTCCGTTGCCGTCAGCGTGAGCGTGACGGTTTCGGCGTCTTCCAACAGCGCCGAATCGATCACCGTCAAATCGATCGTCGCGGAAGTTTGGCCCGCCAGAATCGTGACCGTTCCTGGCAGCGTGATGTAATCGTCGCCCGCGGTGGCCGTGCCGGTGACTGTGTAAGAGACCACCGTGTCCTTATCGCTCAGCTGGCTGATCGAAACTGTGAATTGGCCGTCGTCGTTCGGCTCCGCCGCATCGCCGTCGGCAATGCTGATCGAGGCCGTCGCGGTGTCATCATCGGCGATCGTAATGGTTGCGACAGCGCTGGTCGAATCGATCGCAACATCGGTGTCGCTGGTGCCCGTCAAGGTCACGACAACGGTCTCGTCATCTTCCAACAGCGGCAGATCGAGCACCGTGACATCGATCGTGGCCGACGTTTGTCCCGCCAGAATGGTGACGGTGCCCGACAATAAGGTGTAGTCGTCCCCGGAGATCGCGGAACCGGCGACGGAGAAACTGATGACAGTATCTTGGTCACTGGTGGTCGACATCGTGACTGTGAACTGACCATTGTTGCTCGGTTCCGACGCGTCAGAATCGTTGGCGCTGATCGAAACCGTTGCGATGTCGTTGTCGGTGATGTTGACCGTGGCACTATTTGCCAATGGGTCAAGCGAGAGCTCTGAATCCCCGCCGGCGATGGTGGTCAGTGTGACGGTCACGGTTTCTAGGTTCTCGAGTACGTTATCGTCGATTGTGGTCACGTTGATTGTGGCCGTGGTCTGTCCTGCCGCAATCGTGACGATTCCGGTAAGGGGAAGGAAGTCCTGGCCGGCAATCGCATTTCCGGTAACGGCATAGTTGATTACCGTGTCGCGGTCGCTCACTTCGCTGATTGAAACAACAAATTGTCCATTATCGTTGGGTTCGCCGGCCGCGTTGTCGCTCACCACCACCGAAGCGGTTGCTACGTCGTCGTCCTGAATATCGATGCTGGCCGAAGCGGCGGTGGAGTCGATCGTGATTTGTGGATCGCCTGAAACGATGCCGGCGATCGTGAGCGTAACTTCTTCTAGCTCTTCCAATAAATCGCTGTCCACCACGGTCAAAGGAATCGCGATAGCGGTTTGCCCCGCAGCGATCGTCACGGTGGTAGGTAACGTGACGTAATCGAGTGCGGACGTTGCGGTCCCGGATACCGTCAAATTGACGATGGTGTCTCGGTCACTGGCCTTGGAAAGTTCCAACGCCCACTCGCCCGGATTATTCGGTTCGGCCGCGACCGCGTCGGCCGATCGAATCGACAACAGTGCGGTGTCTTCGTCTGCGATCGTCACCGTGGCGACACTGGCACCGATCGCGACATCCGGGTCGCTGGTTCCGGTCAACGTCAACGTCACGGTTTCGCTGTTTTCCAGAATGTCGTCGTCGATCACGTTCACATCGATCGTGGCCGTTGATTCACCCGCAATAATCGTGACGTTGCCGGTGATGGTCGCGAAATCGACTCCGCTGGTCGCGGTGCCGGCAATATCAAAAGTGATGTTTGTATCCGATGAACTCACCTGAGACAGGCTAATTGTGAAGCTGCCATGGGACGCTGGTTCTGAAGCGGCCCCCACGTCTGCGACGACCGAGACGGTTGCCGTATCATCGTCGCTGATCGTAACGGTCGCTGAGTTGGCACCGCTGTCGATGGTGACGTCGGAATCGCTTGAGGCAATGCTTTGCAGCGTGACAATGACCGTTTCATTGTTCTCCAGCAACGCATCATCGAGCACAGAGACATCGACTATGGCCATCGTTTGCCCGGCGGCTATCGTGACGGTACGATTGATGGCCGTGAAATCGGCGCCTTCGTCTGCCGTGCCGATCACGGTTAAGTTCACCACGGTATCGCGGTCTGACGCGGTCGATAGCAGGATCGTGAACTGACCGTTGTTGCTCGGCTCTCCGGCAGCCGGATCATTTGCGACGATCGTCAAGATAGCCGATTCGTCGTCCGCAATAGAGACTGTTGCCGAGTTGATGACCGAGTTGATTGTCACATCGCTGTCGCTGGTCGAGAGCAACGTGACGGTGACGGTCTCGCTTTCTTCCAGAATCGAGTTGTCAATCACCGAAACATCGATGGTCGCGGATGTTTGTCCTGCGGCAATCACGACGCTGCCAGTCAAGGTGGTGAAGTCGACTCCTTGCTCAGCCGTTCCGGTGACGACGTAGTTCACTGTTGTGTCTTTGTCGCTCACCTGATTGATCTTGACAGTGAACTGGCCCGGATCGTTCGGCTCCGCGGCGTTGGCGTCGTTGGCGATGACGCCAACGGTCGCGGTATCGTCGTCTGCGATCGTGACTGTGGCCTGGTTTGCGGCAGAGTCAATGGCGGCGGCCGAATCCGAAGTGCCAGACAAGGTGATGATGACGTTTTCGAGGTCTTCGAGCAAGCTTTGGTCGATGACGCTGACGTCGATTACCGCCGACGTTTGTCCTGCCAGGATCGTGACGCTGTTGCCAAGGTTAGCGAAGTCGATTCCTTCGATCGCGTTTCCGGTTACGCCGAAGTTGACCGTGACATCGCGATCGCTCGCCTCGGTCAGCGTGACGGTGAATTGACCGTCGTCGGCAGGTTCACTGGCCGTTGGATCATTAGCCGTGATCCGAACCAGCGCCGTGTCGTCATCGGCGATCGTGACCGTGGCCTGGTTGGTGCCGCCGATCGTGACGTCAGGATCGCTGCTACTCTGTAGAGTCACGATCACGGTTTCGGCTGCTTCCAATAATGACTGATCGATCACGCTGATCTCGATTGTCGCCGAGGTTTGTCCGGCCAGAATCGTGACGGATCCCGGCAACGTGACATAGTCGTCGCCAGCGGTTGCCGTACCTGAAAAGATGTAGTTGATTGTCGTATCCTTGTCACTGACTGCGCTGAGCGTGACTGTGAATTGACCGTCACTGCTTGGCTCGGCAGCATTCGGAACGCTGGCAGTGATCGAGGCGATCGCGGTATCGTTGTCGATCAGATTGATTAGTGACGAGTTGGCGAGCCCGTCAATGATGACATTGGGGTCATCAGTGCCGATCAGCGTCAGGGAAACCGTCTCAAGGTCTTCCAGGACGGTATCGTCGATCAGGTCGATGTCGATCGTGGCCGTTGTCGCGCCGGCAGCAATGGTGGCAGTGCCGGTCAAGGTAACAAAGTCCGAACCCCCCACGGCGGAACCGCCGATCGCATACGAAACCACTGTGGCGGTATCGCTGACCTGGGTCATCGTGATCGTAAACTGGCCATCATCGGATGGTTCGCCGGCCACCGAATCCGTCGCCGCGATCGAGACGGTCGCGGTGTCATCATCTGCGATCGTCACGATTGCCGTATCAGCGCCTCCGTCGATCACGATGACTGGATTGCCGGACGTGACGCCAGTCAACTGGACGATCACGGTTTCATTACGCTCCAAAATAGTGTTGTCGATGGTCAGCAAGTCGATGGTAGTGGTCTTTTCACCCGCTAGCACCGTGACGGTTCCCGACAACGCGATGAAATCGACTCCAGAGGTGGCTGTGCCCGTGACGTTGTAGCCGAACGTCGTGTCGGTGGAACTGGCGTTAGTTAATGTGACCGTGAATTGGCCGTCATTACTTGGCTCCGCGGCAACCGCGTCGGAAGCGCTGATGCTGGCTAGCGAAGCTCCATCGTCATTGATAACGACCGTTGCGTCGCTGGCGGAGCCGTCAATCGTAATGTCCGGATCACTGGTCGATGTAAGAGTCAGCCAAACAGTTTCGCTACCTTCCAGCAGCAGATCATTATTGACCAGCACATCGATCACGATCGAGGTTTCGCCGGCCGCAATCACGGCAACACCACTCAATGCCGAGTAGTCATCGCCGCCGATGGCAGTGCCCGCGATCGAATAGTTGATGGTCGTGGCCTGGTCGCTCGCGGTGGACAGCGTGATCGTGAACTGGCCGTGGTTCAAAGGTGCGCCTTCCGCTGCGACGGCGTCATTCGCGGTGATGCCGACAGTCGCGGAATCGTCGTCGTTGATCGTCACTGTCGCGACGTTTTGCAACGAGTTGACGGTGACGTCCGCATCGCTGGTTCCCAGTAACGTGACGGTGACGGATTCGATGTCTTCCAACAGTGGCTGGTCGATGACCGAAACGTCGATAGTCGCCGAAGTTTGACCGGCGAGAATCGTTGCCGAGGCTGGAATGGCGACATAGTCAGCCCCCGGAGTCGCGGTTCCGCTGATTGCCAGGTTGACGATCGTGTCTTGATCGCTCTCAGCGGTCATCGTGATCGTAAACTGGCCATTATCGCTCGGTTCCGAGGCAGTCGGGTCATTAGCAATGATCGAAACCGTTGCTGAGTCATTGTCGCTGATTGTGACTGTCGCCACGTTCGCCAACGTGTTGATCGAGATGTCCGTGTCACCAGAATCGATCCCCAGAATCGTCACGCTGACGGTCTCGTTGTTTTCCAGAATCGAATCGTCGATCACGCTGACGTCGACGACCGCGACAGTTTGGCCCGCCAGTAAGGTGATCTGAGTTGGGATGATGGTGTAGTCGCTGCCGCCGCTTGCGGTGCCGCTGATTTGCAGGTTCAACACCGTGTCAGTCTGGCTGGCCGCCGACGCCGTAATCGTAAATTGGCCGTCATTGGAAGGTTCACCGGCCGTCGCATCGTTGGCCGCGATGGAAACCGAAGCGACATCGTCGTCCGCGATCGTGACCGTAGCAACTTGGTTATCGCTGTCGATCGTGGCCTGAGGATTGTTGGTTCCTGTGATCGTCACAATCACGGTCTCGGAAGTTTCCAATACCGTGTTGTCGATCACCGAAACATCGATCGTCGCCGAAGTTTGGCCTGCCAGGATCGTGACGGTCGTCGGAATCGCGGCATAGTCCGCACCCGCCGCGGCGGTTCCCTGAATCAGCAGGCTGACGACGGTGTCACGATCACTTGGCTGGGTCATCGTGACCGTAAACTGGCCGTCATTGTTGGGCTCGCTGGCCACCGAGTCGTTGGCGGTGATCGAGACCGATGCGGTGTCATTGTCCGAGATGGTGACCGTTGCGGAATTTGCGGAACCATCGATAGCTAAGTCGCTATCACCCGAACTGATCGTCGTCAGCGTGATCGTCACGGTTTCCGCGAGCTCCAACACAGTGTTGTCGATCGTGTCGATATCAACTACGACCGAAGTCATTCCGGCGGCGATGGTCGCTTGACGAGGAATCGCCACATAGTCGCTACCTTCGGACGCCGTTCCGCTGACAACAAAGTTCACGAGCGTGTCCTGGTCTGACGGGTGGTCGATTGAGATCGTGAATTGTCCGTCGTCGCCTGGTTCGCCGGCAGAATCGTCGTTGGCTACGATCGAAACGAAGGCCGTTTCGTTGTCGGCCAGGTTGATGGTTGCGGAGGCGGCGGAGGAGTTGACGCTAATATCTGTGTCGTCAGTACCAATGAGCGACACGGTAACGAATTCGGTTTCTTCCAAAACCAAATCGTCGATCACCGACAAGTCAATCGTCTTGACGGTTTCGCCAGCCGCAAAGATGATCGAGGTCGGGAGCGCAACATAGTCGGTCGTGCTGGAAGCGGTGCCGGTGATCAGCAGGCTGATTGTGGTGGCCTTGTCGCTCGCTTGACCGAGGCTGATCGTGAATTGACCATCATCAGCCGGCTCACCCGCAACGGAATCGCTTGCGACGATCGAAACTAGCGTACTGTCGTTGTCAGCGATCACGACCGTGGCGGTATCGGCAGCACCATTGACGCTGACATCCAGATCGCTGGTGCCGGTCAGCTTCACGATCACCGTTTCGTTGTCCTCCAGGATTGTGTTGTCGATCACAGCGATGTCGATCGTCGCGGTAGTCTGCCCCGCCAGGATTGTGGCAGTCCGTGAAATAACGGTGTAATCGTTGCCTTCGGCGGCCGTTCCCAACACATCAAAACTGATCACGGTGTTTTTGTCGCTCGCTGCGGACATCGTGATCGTGAATTGGCCGTCGTCAGCGGGTTCGGTGGCGGTTGCATCGTTCGCGCTGATCGACACCGTTGCCGTATCGTCATCGGTCATCGTGATCGCAGCGACGGCTGCCGCCGAGTCGATCGTGACTTCGCTATCAGCCGCTGTGATGCCCGTCAATGTCAATACGATGGTTTCATTGTCTTCCAAAATCAGATCGTTGATCGTTTGCACATCAATCGTCGCCGAGGTTTGACCGGCCGCGATTGTGATGCTTCCCGAGGTCGCGTTATGATCCGAACCTGCGGTGGCTGATCCGGTGATTGTGTAAGTCAGGACCGTGTCTTGATCGCTCGCGTTGCTGATCGAAACGGTGAACTGGCCGTCGTCGGCGGCTTCGCCCGCGACTGCGTCCGTGGCCGCGACTTGGACCACCGCTGTGTCGTCATCGGTGATGGTGACGGTCGCCGTGCTAGCGCCACTGTTGACGGTGACGTCCGTGTCATCGGTGCTCAGCAGCGTAACGACTACCGTCTCGCTTTCTTCGACCAGATTGCTGTCGATCACGGCCACATCGATCGTGGCAATCGTCTGTCCCGCGGCGATTGTGACGCTGGCGGGAATGTTAGTGTAGTCGACCCCGTTCTCTGCAAGGCCGGTAATTGCCAGATTGATGACCGTGTCCTTGTCGCTGATTTGGCTCAAAGTGATCGTGAACTGGCCGTTGTCATTTGGTTCCCCCGCAGTCGCATCACTGGCGGTGATCGAAACGCTCGCTGTGTCGTCGTCAGCAATCACAACCGTAGCCGTTTGGCCCAGCACGTCTACGTTGATGCTGGCGTTATCGGTCCCCGTCAGTGTGACGGTGACGTACTCGTCGTCTTCGAGCAATGATTCATCGATGACCGTCACATCGATCGTCGCGGTCGTTTGTCCGGCCAAAATTGTCACGGTGCCTGGCAAGGCGATAAAGTCGGCGCCCGAAGTCCCGTTGGTTGAAACAACATAGCTGATGATGGTGTCGGTACCGCTAGGCTGATCCATTGTGATGGTAAACTGGCCGTCGTTGGATGGTTCGCTGGCCGCAGACTCGTTTGCAGCGACGGTAACTATCGATCCGTCGTCGTCGCCAATTTGGACCGTTGCTGAGCTGGCTGATCCGTTGATGGTGACATCGCTGTCGCTGGTTCCGGTCAGCGTCACGATCACGGTCTCGAGCGGTTCGACAACCAGATCGTTGATCACGTCGATGTCGATGGTTGCCGAAGTTTGTCCAGCCGCGATTGTGACGCTGCGGGCGATTGAAACAAAGTCGGTGCCTTCGCCGGCGGTTCCGGTCACTGTGTAGTCGACGACCGTTGCTTTGTCGCTAACGCCACTCAGCGTGATCGTAAACTGGCCGTCGTTGGCCGGTTCCGTCGCCGTCGGATCGTTAGCAGCGATGCTGGCCATCGCGGAATCATCGTCGGCGATTGTCACCGTCGCAACATGATTGGCAAGATCAATCGAAATCCCATCATCTCCGCTGATCGAAGTCAAGCTTACGATGACCCTTTCGTCGTCCTCTAAAAGCGCCTCGTCGATCACCGAAACATCAATTGTCGCTATCGTTTGTCCGGCGACCAGCGTGACACTGGCAGGAATAGCGACGAAGTCGACACCCGAACTGGCCTCGCCGGTCACGTTGAAAAAGATCGTTGTGTCCGTGTCGGCTGCCGAGGAAAGCGTGAACGTAAATTGACCGTCGTTGTTCGGTTCACCCGCAACGGCATCATTGGCGACGACAGAAGCGATCGCAATGTCGGTGTCCACGATCGTGACGGTCGCTTGATCGTTGTTTGCGTCGATCGACAAGTCCGCATCGCCGTTGCTGACGCTGAGCAATCGAATCGTCACGAACTCATCATCTTCCAAAATCGCGTCGTTGAGCGTTTCTAACAGGATCGTCCCGGACGCCGTATTGGCTCCGATCGTGATTGTGCCGCCCAGCGATGTGTAGTCCACACCGGAGGTCGCGTCGCCACTGACGGCGTAAGTGATTGTGGTTGCCGTATCACTCAGTTGGCTAAGCGTAACCGTGAACAATCCGTCGTCATTCGGCTCGGCGGCAGTCGCATCATCAGCAGCGATCGAGATCACTCCACTGTCGTTATCCGCGATAACGACTGATGCCGTCTTGTTGATCCCAATCGAGATTTCACTGTCACCTGAAGTGATCGAGTTGAGTGTGACGGTGACGGTTTCGTTGCCTTCGAGCAAGTTGTCGTCGAGTACGGTCACGTCAATAGTCGCCGTCGTCGACCCGGCCAGGATCGTAACGCTACCCGGCAGCGTGACAAAGTCGGATCCACCGATTGCGGTGCCGGTGACGAAGTAGCTGACAATCGTATCGGTGTCACTGGCCGCCGACATACTGAGCGTGAATTGTCCGTTGTTGGTCGGTTCGCTGGCCAAAGCGTCACTGGCAAAGATGGATACGGTCGCCGCATCGTCATCCGCAATGATCACAGTGGCTGAACTGGCGCCTGGCGAGGAATCGACTGCGACATCACCGTCATCAGTTCCAGTTAAGGTAACGATCACGGTTTCGTAACCCTCTAAGATCACGTTATCTACGGTTTCGATGTCGATCGTCGCTGTCGTTGCACCAGCAGCAATCGTTACGTTACCCGATAATGTCGTGAAGTCGCTACCATTGGTTGCGGAGCCCGTGAGGACGTAATTGACAACTGTATCGCTATCGCTGATTCCGGACATCAGCACGGTGAATTGACCGTCATCGCCCGGTTCCGCGGCAACGGAATCGTTCGCGAAAATCGATACGGTTGCCGAATCGTTGTCAGCGATGTTGACCGTAGCGTTGTCAGCGCCCGGCGCAGGGTCAACTGTGACATCGATGTCGTCGGTACCGATCAGCGTAACAGTCACCGTTTCGCTGTCCTCCAGAACCGTATTATCGATCGTATCGACATTGATCGTTGCGGTCAGCGATCCGGCGTTGATGGTCACGGTTCCGGAAAGGGCAGTGAAGTCACTTCCGGGTGTGGCCGTTCCAGTCACGATGTAGTTGACCACAGTGTCCGTAGCACTGAGGTTTGACAACGAAACCGTGAATTGCCCGTCATTACTTGGTTCAACAGCGACCGCATCATTTGCGGTGATGGAAACCGTTGCGGTATCGTTATCCGCGATTGTTACCGCTGCCGTGTTCGCACCCGGTGCCGTATCGATGTAAACATCGGAATCGTTCGTGCCGGTCAACGTAACGACGACAGACTCGCTTACTTCCAGGATGTCATTATCAATTACATTGACGTCAATCGTTGCCGAGGTGGCTCCCGCCAAAATCGTGGCGTGGCCCGAAAGGGTTGTGAAGTCGTTTCCGGCTGCGGCGGTGCCGGTGACTGAATAGTTCACGATCGTATCTTTTGCACTTGCCCCTGACATGGTGATTGTGAACTGACCGTTGTCGTTAGGCTCGGCCGCCGATGAGTCCGTGGCAGTGATCGAAACCATTGCGGTATCGTCGTCCGTGATCGTGACCGTTGCGCGGCTGGCTCCCGGCGTTGTATCGACCGTCACGTCGCTATCGTCCGTACCGGTCAGTGTCACAATTACGGTCTCGTTGTCTTCCAGGATTGTGTTGTCAATTGTTTCGACGTCGATGACCGCTGAATTCGATCCCGCCAGCACGGTGACACTGCCGACCAGGGTCGTGAAATCGATTCCTGATACTGCCGTTCCCGTGACTAAATAGCTGACGACGGTATCTTTGTCACTGACTTGCGACATGATCACGGTGAACTGACCGTCATTATTTGGTTCGCCGGCTGCTGGATCGTTGGCGAAGATTGACACGATCGCCGAGTCGTTGTCGGCAATCAAGACTGTTGCAGTACCGGCGCCGGGTGTCGAATCGACACTCACATCGGTGTCGTCGCTGCCGGTCAGAGTCACGATCACTGATTCGCTGTCTTCCAAGATCGAATCGTCGATCACATCGACATTGATTACGGCGGTCGTCGATCCAGCAAGAATTGTAGCGCTGCCGGAAAGCACCTTGAAATCGGCACCGCCACTTGCTGTTCCGGCGATTACGTAATTGATGACGGTGTCCTTGTCGCTGGCAGCCGAGATTGTCACAGTGAACTGGCCGTCGTTACTAGGCTCGCTGGCCATCGAGTCATTGGCAATGATCGAGGCGTTCGCCAAGTCGTCATCGGCGATCGTAACCGTCGCGGAATTCGCTCCTGGCACAGTATCAACGGTGATGTCGCTGTCGCTGGTTCCCGTCAGAGTCACAGTGACCGTTTCGTCGTCTTCCAGGATTCCGTTGTCGATCGTGTTGACGTCGATCACTGCTGAAGTCGCGCCTGCCAAGATCGTCACGCTGCCGGTTAAACTCGTGAAGTCATTGCCGTTAATGGCGGTGCCGGAAAGTAGATAATTGACAATCGTATCGTTGGCGCTGGGCGCCGACATTGTGATGGTGAATTGGCCGTCATTTCCTGGTTCCGCAGCATAAGCATCATTGGCGACAATCGAAACGGTCGCCGTGTCGTTGTCGGCAATCGTGACCGTGGCACTCGCGGCGCCGGGCGTCGGATCAATGATCGCGCTGGCATTGTCGGTTCCAGTCAAGGTCACGATCACGGTTTCATTGTCCTCGACAACCAGATTGTCAATCACGTCGATATCGATCCTCGCGGAGGTCGCACCTGCAGCGATGGTGACGGTTCCGGAAAGCGTCGTAAAGTCAGTGCCGCTGCCGGCTGTTCCCGTGATGACATAGCCGACGGCGGTGTCGCGATCACTCGGGTTCGACATGGTCACGGTGAATTGACCGCCGTCGGCCGGCTCGGAGGCGGCCGAATCGTTTGCCGTGATCGAAACGATCGCCGAATCATTATCGGCGATAGTTACGGTGGCGGTATTCGCGCCGGGTGCCGGATCGATCGTGATATCGCCATCATCGCTGCCCGTCAACGTAACCACGACCGTCTCGGCAGCTTCCAGTACCGTGTTGTCGATTGTTTTAACGTTGATCGTTGTGGATGTTGATCCAGCAGTGATGATCACGCTGCCCGACAATGTCATGAAGTCATCGCCATTGGTGGCAGTTCCCGTGATCAAATAATCAACAACCGTGTCCCTGTCGCTGGCCGCTGACAGTAAAACGGTGAATTGTCCGTTATTGCTTGGTTCAGCAGCATTCGCGTCGCTGGCAATGATCGAAACAACCGCAGAATCATTGTCAATGATCGTCACAGTAGCACTGTCCGCCCCGGGCGACGTATCGACTGAGATATCGGGATCGTCGGTCCCTGTCAGGGTGGCAATGACGGTTTCGTTGTCTTCCAGAATCAGATTGTCGATCGTTTCGACGTCGATCACTGCGAAGGTCTCGCCGGCCAGGATCGTGACGCTGCCGGTGAGCGTCGTGAAATCGGTGCCGCCAACGGCGGTCCCTGAAACCGAATAGCTGACGACGGTGTCCTTGTCGCTAACCCCCGACATTGTGATCGTGAAACTTCCGTCATCGCCTGGTTCCGCGGCGGTGGCATCTGTGGCTACGATCGAAACCTCTGCTAAATCATTGTCGGCGATGACTACGGCTGCGGAATTGGATGACGTATTGATTCCGATATTGCTGTCACCTGCCGTGATCGTCGTTAAGGTGACGATCACGCTTTCGTTGTCTTCCAGCAAAGTATTGTCCAGTACGCCAACATCAATTACGACGCTAAAATCGCCCGCGACAATGGTAATTGTTCCAGAGAGTGGGCCGTAATCCTCGCCGGCTATCGCGTCTCCGCTGACAGAGTAACTAAACGTCGTGTCCGTCGAACTCACCTTGTTCATTGATACCGTGAACTGTCCGGAGTCAGTTGGTTCGCTGGCGATCGGATCACTAGCGGTAACACTGGCCGTTGCCGAATCATCATCGCCAATGGTGACTGTGGCATTGCCAGAGACCAAATTGACGGTAATGTCGGTGTCGTCAGTGCCCGTTAGCGTAACGATCACCGTCTCGCTAGCCTCAACAATCAAATCGTTCAACACGGCGACATTCAGTGTTGCCGTGGTCTCGCCGGCAAAGACCACAACTGATCCTGTCAGCGCGGTGTAATCGGCACCGCTGGTTGCGGATCCGGAAAGGGTGTAGGTAATGATCGTGTCTTTGTCACTGGCTTCCGCAAGCGACACCGTAAATTGCCCGTTGTTTGCCGGTGTGCCTTCCCCTGCTGTTGCGTCATTGGCGACAATGGAGACCGTCGCCGAGTCGTCATCGGCTATGGTAACAGTGGCCACGTTTGCCGATCCATCGATACTGATGTCAGGATCGTTCGTACCGATCAAGGTCACGATCACTGTTTCGTCATCCTCCAACAGCGCTTGGTCAACGACGGTCACGTCAATAGTCGCGTCGGTGTCGCCGGCAAGTATCGTCACCGAGGTCGGGATCGCGACATAATCGGCTCCGGAAGTGGCCGTGCCGGCGATCAGCAGATTGATCAACGTATCTTTGTCGCTGGGCGCGGACAGCGAGACAGTGAACTGGCCATTATTGTTTGGTTCGCCCGCGGTTGCATCGTTCGCTGTAATCGATACCATTGCAACGTCGTCGTCGGCAATCGTCACGGTCGCCGTATTGGCACCCGGTGCCGTACTGACTGTGACGTCGCTGTCGTCGGTCCCGGTCAGGGTGACGATCACAGTTTCGTTGTCTTCCAGGATCGCATCGTCAATGGTGGCGACGTCAATCAGGGCCGTTGTCGATCCCGCCAGGATCGTCACGCTGCCTGAGAGCGCAGTGAAGTCCGTTCCGCTGCCGGCGGTGCCGGCGACCGAGTAGTTGATCACAGTGTCTTTGTCGCTGGCCGCTGACATGGTTACGGTGAACTGACCGTCGTCGCCCGGTTCCGCAGCGGTTGGGTCATTGGCCATAATCGATACCGTTGCCGTGTCATCGTCGGCGATCGTCACCGTCGCCGTGTTGGCACCAGGTGCCGTACCGACTGTGACGTCGGCATCGTCGGTCCCGGTCAGAGTCACGATCACGGTCTCGTTGTCTTCTAGAATCGCGTTATCAATGGTAGCGACGTCGATCAGGGCCGAAGTCGAACCGGCCAGGATCGTGACACTGCCGGAGAGTGCGGTGAAATCGCTACCGCTGCCTGCGGTACCGGTGACCGAGTAGTTAATCACGGTGTCTTTGTCGCTGGCTGCCGACATCGTGACGGTGAACTGACCGTCGTCGCCCGGTTCCGCAGCGGTCGGATCATTGGCGGTGATGGCAACGGTCGCGATGTCATCGTCGGCGATCGTCACGGCGGCCGTATTCGCACCTGAGGCGGTGTTGACTGTGACGTCGGCATCGTCGGTCCCGGTCAGCGTGACGATCACGGTTTCGTTGTCTTCCAGAATCGTATTGTCAATGGTGGCGACATCGATCAGGGCGGAGGTCGAACCGGCCAGGATCGTGACGCTGCCCGAGAGTGCCGTGAAGTCTGCTCCGCTGCCGGCGGTGCCGGTGACCGAGTAGTTGATCACAGTGTCTTTGTCGCTGGCCGCCGACATCGTGACGGTGAACTGACCGTCGTCGCCCGGTTCCGCAGCGGTCGGATCATTGGCGGATGATGGCAACGGTCGCGGTGTCATCGTCGGCGATCGTCACGGTGGCCGTATTCGCACCTGAGGCGGTGTTGACTGTGACGTCGGCATCGTCGGTCCCGGTCAGCGTGACGATCACGGTTTCGTTGTCTTCCAGAATCGTATTGTCAATGGTGGCGACATCGATCAGGGCGGAGGTCGAACCGGCCAGGATCGTGACGCTACCCGAGAGTGCCGTGAAGTCTGCTCCGCTGCCGGCGGTGCCGGTGACCGAGTAGTTAATCGACGGTGTCTTTGTCGCTGGCCGCTGACATCGTGACGGTGAACTGACCATCGTCGTCCGGTTCCGCAGCGGTCGGGTCATTGGCGGTGATCGAAACAGTTGCGGTGTCATCATCGGCGATTGTCACGGTCGCAGTATTGGCACCGGGAGCCGTATCAACCGTGACGTCGGCATCGTCGGTCCCGGTCAGCGTGACGATCACGGTTTCGTTGTCTTCCAGAATCGCATTGTCAATGGTGGCGACATCGATCAGGGCGGAGGTCGATCCGGCCAGGATCGTGACACTCCCCGAGAGCGCCGTGAAATCGCTGCCGCTGCCGGCGGTACCGGTGACCGAGTAGTTAATCACGGTGTCTTTGTCGCTGGCCGCTGACATCGTGACGGTGAACTGACCATCGTCGTCCGGTTCCGCAGCGGTCGGGTCATTAGCGGTGATGGCAACGGTCGCGATGTCATCGTCGGCGATTGTCACGGTCGCAGTATTGGCACCGGGAGCCGTATCAACCGTGACGTCGGCATCGTCGGTCCCGGTCAGCGTGACGATCACGGTTTCGTTGTCTTCCAGGATCGCATTGTCAACGGTGGCGACATCGATCACCGCCGAGGTCGATCCAACCAAGATCGTGACACTGCCGGAGAGCGCGGTGAAATCGCTACCGCTGCCGGCGGTGCCGGTGACCGAGTAGTTGATCACAGTGTCTTTGTCGCTGGCCGCCGACATCGTGACGGTGAACTGACCATTGTCACTTGGCTCGGCGGCACTAGGATCGTTGGCGGTGATGGCAACGGTCGCCGTATCGTCGTCAGCAATCGTGACGGTCGCCGTGTTCGCACCGGGAGCGGTGTCAATCGAGACATCTGAGTCGTCGGTCCCGGTCAGCGTCACGATCACCGTTTCGTTGTCTTCCAGGATCGCATCGTCAACGGTGGCGACATCGATCAGGGCCGAGGTCGATCCGGCCAGGATCGTGACGCTGCCTGAAAGCACGGTGAAGTCGTCTCCGCTGCCGGCGGTTCCGGTGACCGAGTAATTGACAATCGTGTCCTTGTCGCTGGCCGCTGTCATCGTGACGGTGAACTGACCGTCGTCGCCCGGTTCCGCAGCGGTCGGATCATTGGCGGATATGCCAACGGTCGCGGTGTCATCGTCGGCGATCGTCACGGCGGCCGTATTCGCACCTGAGGCGGTGTTGACTGTGACGTCGGCATCGTCGGTCCCGGTCAGCGTGACGATCACGGTTTCGTTGTCTTCCAGAATCGTATTGTCAATGGTGGCGACATCGATCAGGGCGGAGGTCGAACCGGCCAGGATCGTGACGCTGCCCGAGAGCGCGGTGAAATCGCTACCGCTGCCGGCGGTACCGGTGACCGAGTAGTTGATCACGGTGTCTTTGTCGCTGGCTGCTGACATCGTGACGGTGAACTGACCATCGTCGTTCGGTTCTGCAGGCGGTCGGAGTCATTGGCCGCGATCGAAACAGTTGCGGTGTCGTCGTCGGCGATCGTCACGGTCGCCGTGTTCGCACCGAGAGCCGTGTCAATCGTGACATCGGCAGTCGTCGGTCCCGGTCAGAGTCACGATCACCGTTTCGTTGTCTTCCAGGATCGCATTGTCAACGGTGACGACGTCGATCACCGCCGAGGTTGAACCGGCCAGGATCGTGACGCTGCCCGAGAGCGCGGTGAAATCGCTCCGCTGCCGGCGGTGCCGGTGACCGAGTAGTTGATCACAGTGTCTTTGTCGCTGGCCGCCGACATCGTGACGGTGAACTGACCGTCGTCGCCCGGTTCCGCAGCGGTCGGATCGTTGGCGGTGATGGCAACGGTCGTCGTATCGTCGTCAGCAATCGTGACGGTCGCAGTGTTCGCACCGGGAGCGGTGTCAATCGAGACATCTGAGTCGTCGGTCCCGGTCAGAGTCACGATCACCGTTTCGTCGTCTTCCAGGATCGAATTGTCAACGGTGGCGACATCGATCAGGGCCGAGGTCGCTCCCGCCAGGATCGTGACGCTGCCGGAGAGCGCGGTGAAATCGCTACCGCTGCCGGCGGTACCGGTGACCGAGTAGTTGATCACAGTGTCTTTGTCGCTGGCTGCTGACATCGTGACGGTGAACTGACCATTGTCATTCGGCTCTGAGGCGGCGGAGTCATTGGCCACAATCGACACAGTTGCGGTGTCGTCGTCGGCGATCGTCACGGTCGCCGTGTTCGCACCAAGAGCGGTGTCAATCGAGACATCTGAGTCGTCGGTCCCGGTCAGAGTCACGATGACCGTTTCGTTGTCTTCCAGGATCGCATTATCAACGGTGACGACGTCGATCAGGGCCGAAGTTGAACCGGCCAGGATCGTGACGCTGCCCGAGAGCGCGGTGAAATCTGCTCCGCTGCCGGCGGTGCCGGTGACCGAGTAGTTGACGACAGTGTCTTTGTCGCTGGCTGCCGACATTGTCACGGTAAACTGACCGTTGTTGACGGGTTCCGCGGCGGCCGAGTCATTGGCCGTAATCGATACCGTTGCCGTGTCATCATCGGCGATTGTCACGGTCGCAGTATTGGCACCGGGAGCCGTATCAACCGTGACGTCGGCATCGTCGGTCCCGGTCAGCGTGACGATCACGGTTTCGTTGTCTTCCAGAATCGCATTGTCAATGGTGGCGACATCGATCAGGGCGGAGGTCGATCCGGCCAGGATCGTGACACTCCCCGAGAGCGCCGTGAAATCGCTGCCGCTGCCTGCGGTACCGGTGACCGAGTAGTTAATCACGGTGTCTTTGTCGCTGGCCGCTGACATCGTGACGGTGAACTGACCATCGTCGTCCGGTTCCGCAGCGGTCGGGTCATTAGCGGTGATCGACAACGGTCGCGATGTCATCATCGGCGATTGTCACGGTCGCAGTATTGGCACCGGGAGCCGTATCAACCGTGACGTCGGCATCGTCGGTCCCGGTCAGCGTGACGATCACGGTTTCGTTGTCTTCCAGGATCGCATTGTCAACGGTGGCGACATCGATCACCGCCGAGGTCGATCCAACCAGGATCGTGACACTGCCGGAGAGCGCGGTGAAATCGCTACCGCTGCCGGCGGTGCCGGTGACCGAGTAGTTGATCACAGTGTCTTTGTCGCTGGCCGCCGACATCGTGACGGTGAACTGACCGTCGTCGCCCGGTTCCGCAGCGGTCGGATCGTTGGCGGTGATGGCAACGGTCGTCGTATCGTCGTCAGCAATCGTGACGGTCGCCGTGTTCGCACCGGGAGCGGTGTCAATCGAGACATCTGAGTCGTCGGTCCCGGTCAGAGTCACGATCACCGTTTCGTCGTCTTCCAGGATCGAATTGTCAACGGTGGCGACATCGATCAGGGCCGAGGTCGCTCCGGCCAGGATCGTGACACTGCCCGAGAGTGCGGTGAAGTCGCTACCGCTGCCGGCGGTGCCGGTGACCGAGTAGTTGATCACAGTGTCTTTGTCGCTGGCCGCCGACATCGTGACGGTGAACTGACCGTCGTCGCCCGGTTCCGCAGCGGTCGGATCATTGGCGGATATGCCAACGGTCGCGGTGTCATCGTCGGCGATCGTCACGGCGGCCGTATTCGCACCTGAGGCGGTGTTGACTGTGACGTCGGCATCGTCGGTCCCGGTCAGCGTGACGATCACGGTTTCGTTGTCTTCCAGAATCGTATTGTCAATGGTGGCGACATCGATCAGGGCGGAGGTCGAACCGGCCAGGATCGTGACGCTACCCGAGAGTGCCGTGAAGTCTGCTCCGCTGCCGGCGGTGCCGGTGACCGAGTAGTTAATCACGGTGTCTTTGTCGCTGGCCGCTGACATCGTGACGGTGAACTGACCATCGTCGTCCGGTTCCGCAGCGGTCGGGTCATTAGCGGTGATCGAAACAGTTGCGGTGTCATCATCGGCGATTGTCACGGTCGCAGTATTGGCACCGGGAGCCGTATCAACCGTGACGTCGGCATCGTCGGTCCCGGTCAGCGTGACGATCACGGTTTCGTTGTCTTCCAGGATCGCATTGTCAACGGTGGCGACATCGATCACCGCCGAGGTCGATCCAACCAAGATCGTGACACTGCCGGAGAGCGCGGTGAAATCGCTACCGCTGCCGGCGGTGCCGGTGACCGAGTAGTTGATCACAGTGTCTTTGTCGCTGGCCGCCGACATCGTGACGGTGAACTGACCGTCGTCGCCCGGTTCCGCAGCGGTCGGATCGTTGGCGGTGATGGCAACGGTCGTCGTATCGTCGTCAGCAATCGTGACGGTCGCAGTGTTCGCACCGGGAGCGGTGTCAATCGAGACATCTGAGTCGTCGGTCCCGGTCAGAGTCACGATCACCGTTTCGTCGTCTTCCAGGATCGAATTGTCAACGGTGGCGACATCGATCAGGGCCGAGGTCGCTCCCGCCAGGATCGTGACACTGCCCGAGAGTGCGGTGAAATCGCTACCGCTGCCGGCGGTGCCGGTGACCGAGTAGTTGATCACAGTGTCTTTGTCGCTGGCCGCCGACATTGTCACCGTGAACTGTCCGTCGTCACTCGGTTCCGCAGCGGTTGGGTCATTGGCCATAATCGATACCGTTGCCGTGTCATCGTCGGCGATCGTCACCGTCGCCGTATTGGCGCCAGGTGCCGTACTGACTGTGACGTCGCTGTCGTCGGTCCCGGTTAGGGTCACGATCACGGTCTCGTTGTCTTCCAGGATCGCATTGTCAATGGTGACGACATCGATCAGGGCCGAGGTCGATCCGGCCAGGATCGTGACACTGCCCGAGAGCGCCGTGAAATCGCTCCCGCTGCCGGCGGCACCGGTGACCGAGTAGTTAATCACGGTGTCTTTGTCGCTGGTTGCCGACATCGTGACGGTGAACTGACCGTCGTTGGCGGGTTCTGCAGCGGCCGAGTCATTGGCGGTGATCGAAACGCTGGCTGTATCATCATCTGCGATTGTCACGGTCGCCGTGTTGGCGCCAGGTGCTGTACTGACTGTGACGTCGGTGTCGTCGGTCCCGGTCAGGGTCACGATCACCGTTTCGTTGTCTTCTAAAATCGCGTTATCAATCGTAGCGACATCGATCACGGCGGAGGTTGAACCGGCCAGGATCGTGACACTGCCCGAGAGCGCGGTGAAGTCCGCTCCGCTGCCGGCGGTGCCGGCGACCGAGTAGTTGATCACAGTGTCTTTGTCGCTGGCCGCTGACATCATGACGGTGAACTGTCCGTCGTCGCCCGGTTCCGCAGCGGTCGGGTCATTGGCCGTAATCGATACCGTTGCCGTGTCATCGTCGGCGATCGTCACCGTCGCCGTATTCGCACCTGAGGCGGTGTTGACTGTGACGTCGCTGTCGTCGGTCCCGGTCAGGGTCACGATCACGGTCTCGTTGTCTTCTAGAATCGCGTTATCAATGGTAGCGACGTCGATCAGGGCCGAAGTCGAACCGGCCAGGATCGTGACACTGCCGGAGAGTGCGGTGAAATCGCTACCGCTGCCGGCGGTGCCAGTGACCGAGTAGTTAATCACGGTGTCTTTGTCGCTGGCTGCCGACATCGTGACGGTGAACTGACCGTCGTCGCCCGGTTCCGCAGCGGTCGGATCATTGGCGGTGATGGCAACGGTCGCGATGTCATCGTCGGCGATCGTCACGGCGGCCGTATTCGCACCTGAGGCGGTGTTGACTGTGACGTCGGCATCGTCGGTCCCGGTCAGCGTGACGATCACGGTTTCGTTGTCTTCCAGAATCGTATTGTCAATGGTGGCGACATCGATCAGGGCGGAGGTCGAACCGGCCAGGATCGTGACGCTGCCCGAGAGTGCCGTGAAGTCTGCTCCGCTGCCGGCGGTGCCGGTGACCGAGTAGTTGATCACAGTGTCTTTGTCGCTGGCTGCCGACATCGTGACGGTGAACTGACCGTCGTCGCCCGGTTCCGCAGCGGTCGGATCATTGGCGGTGATGGCAACGGTCGCGATGTCATCGTCGGCGATCGTCACGGCGGCCGTATTCGCACCTGAGGCGGTGTTGACTGTGACGTCGGCATCGTCGGTCCCGGTCAGCGTGACGATCACGGTTTCGTTGTCTTCCAGAATCGTATTGTCAATGGTGGCGACATCGATCAGGGCGGAGGTCGAACCGGCCAGGATCGTGACGCTACCCGAGAGTGCCGTGAAGTCTGCTCCGCTGCCGGCGGTGCCGGTGACCGAGTAGTTGACGACAGTGTCTTTGTCGCTGGCTGCCGACATCGTGACGGTGAACTGACCGTCGTCGCCCGGTTCCGCAGCGGTCGGATCATTGGCGGTGATGGCAACGGTCGCGATGTCATCATCGGCGATCGTCACGGTCGCCGTGTTGGCACCCGGGGCCGTACTGACTGTGACGTCCGCATCATCCGTTCCGGTCAGCGTGACGATTACCGTTTCGTTGTCTTCTAGAATCGCGTTATCAATGGTAGCGACGTCGATCAGGGCCGAGGTCGATCCAGCCATAATCGTGACGCTCCCCGAGAGCGCCGTGAAGTCCGCGCCGCTGCCGGCGGTACCGGTGACCGAGTAGTTGATCACGGTGTCTTTGTCGCTGACCGCCGACATCGTCACGGTAAATTGACCGTCGTTGGCGGGTTCCGCAGCGGCCGGATCATTGGCCGTAATCGATACCGTTGCCGTGTCATCATCGGCGATTGTCACGGTCGCAGTATTGGCACCAGGTGCCGTACTGACTGCGACGTCGCTGTCGTCGGTCCCGGTCAGGGTCACGATCACGGTCTCGTTGTCTTCCAGGATCGCATTGTCAATCGTGGCGACATCGATGACCGCGGTTGTCGCTCCCGCCAGGATCGTCACGCTGCCTGAGAGTGCAGTGAAGTCCATTCCGCTGCCGGCGGTGCCGGTGACCGAGTAGTTGATCACAGTGTCTTTGTCGCTGGCCGCCGACATCGTGACGGTAAACTGACCGTCGTCACTCGGCTCGGCGGCACTCGAATCGTTGGCGGTGATCGAAACGGTGGCCGTATCATCATCGGCGATCGTCACGGTTGCCGAATTGGCCCCCGGTGCCGTACTGACTGTAACGTCGCTGTCATCGCTCCCGGTCAGGGTGACGATCACGGTCTCGTTGTCTTCCAGGATCGCATTGTCAATGGTAGCGACGTCGATCAGGGCCGTTGTCGATCCCGCCAGGATCGTGACGCTGCCCGAGAGTGCCGTGAAGTCCGTTCCGCTGCCGGCGGTGCCGGTGACCGAGTAGTTAATCACAGTGTCTTTGTCACTGGCCGCCGACATGCTGACGGTAAACTGACCGTCGTTGGCGGGTTCCGCGGCGGCCGAGTCATTGGCCGTAATCGATACCGTTGCCGTATCATCATCGGCGATCGTCACGGTGGCGGTATTGGCACCAGGTGCCGTACTGACTGTGACGTCCGCATCATCCGTTCCGGTCAGCGTGACGATTACCGTTTCGTTGTCTTCTAGAATCACGTTATCAATGGTAGCGACGTCGATCAGGGCCGAGGTCGATCCAGCCATAATCGTGACGCTCCCCGAGAGCGCCGTGAAGTCCGCTGCCGCTGCCGGCGGTACCGGTGACCGAGTAGTTGATCACGGTGTCTTTGTCGCTGGCCGCTGACATCGTGACGGTGAACTGGCCTTGATCACTCGGTTCGGCGGCACTCGGATCATTGGCGGTGATGGCAACGGTCGCGATGTCATCATCGGCAATCGTGACGGTCGCCGTATTGGCACCCGGGGCGGTGCTGACTGTGACGTCGGCATCATCCGTTCCGGTCAGAGTCACGATCACCGTTTCGTTGTCTTCCAGGATTGCATCGTCAATGGTGGCGACGTCGATCAGGGCCGTTATCGATCCAGCCAGGATCGTGACGCTCCCCGAGAGTACCGTGAAGTCGGCTCCGCTGCCGGCGGTGCCGGTGACCGAGTAGTTGACGACAGTGTCCTTGTCGCTGACTGCCGACATCGTGACGGTGAACTGACCGTCGTCGCCCGGTTCCGCAGCGGTCGGATCATTGGCGGAGATGCCAACGGTCGCGGTGTCATCATCGGCGATCGTCACGGCGGCCGTATTCGCACCTGAGGCGGTGTTGACTGTGACGTCGGCATCGTCGGTCCCGGTCAACGTGACGATCACGGTCTCGTTGTCTTCTAGGATTGTATTGTCAATGGTGGCGACATCGATCAGGGCGGAGGTCGATCCGGCCAGGATCGTGACACTGCCGGAGAGCGCGGTGAAATCGCTACCGCTGCCGGCGGTACCGGTGACTGAGTAGTTGACGACAGTGTCTTTGTCGCTGGCTGCCGACATCGTCACCGTGAACTGACCGTCGTCACTTGGCTCGGCGGCACTCGAATCGTTGGCGGTGATGGCAACGGTTGCCGTATCATCATCAGCGATCGTTATCGTCGCCGTATTGGCGCCAGGTGCTGTGTCAACCGTGACGTCGCTGTCGTCGGTCCCAGTCAGGGTGACAATCACCGTTTCGTTGTCTTCCAGGATCGCATTGTCAACGGTGACGACGTCGATCAGGGCCGAAGTTGAACCGGCCAGGATCGTGACACTCCCCGAGAGCGCCGTGAAATCGCTACCGCTGCCGGCGGTACCGGTGACCGAGTAGTTAATCACAGTGTCTTTGTCACTGGCCGCCGACATGCTGACGGTAAACTGACCGTCGTTGGCGGGTTCCGCAGCGGCCGGATCATTCGCGGTGATCGAAACGGTGGCCGTATCATCATCTGCAATCGTCACGGTCGCCGTGTTGGCACCCGGTGCCGTACTGACTGTGACGTCGGTGTCGTCGGTCCCGGTCAGAGTCACGATCACCGTCTCGTTGTCTTCTAGGATTGTATTGTCAATGGTGGCGACATCGATCAGGGCGGAGGTCGATCCAGCCATGATCGTGACGCTGCCCGAGAGCGCCGTGAAGTCCGCGCCGCTGCCGGCGGTACCGGTGACCGAGTAGTTGATCACGGTGTCTTTGTCGCTGACCGCCGACATCGTCACGGTAAACTGACCGTCGTTGGCGGGTTCCGCAGCGGCCGAGTCATTGGCCGTAATCGATACCGTTGCCGTGTCATCGTCGGCGATCGTCACCGTCGCGGTATTTGCACCCGGTGCCGTATCAACCGTGACGTCGCTGTCGTCGCTCCCGGTCAGGGTCACGATCACCGTCTCGTTGTCTTCCAGGATCGCATTGTCAATGGTAGCGACGTCGATCACGGCCGAGGTCGATCCGGCCAGGATCGTGACGCTGCCCGAGAGCGCCGTGAAATCGCTGCCGCTGCCGGCGGTGCCGGTGACCGAGTAGTTGACGACCGTGTCCTTGTCGCTGGTCGCCGACATCGTGACGGTAAACTGACCGTCGTTGGCGGGTTCTGCAGCGGCCGAGTCATTGGCGGTGATCGAAACGCTGGCTGTATCATCATCTGCAATCGTCACGGTTGCCGTATTGGCACCAGGTGCCGTACTGACTGCGACGTCGCTGTCGTCGGTCCCGGTCAGGGTCACGATCACCGTCTCGTTGTCTTCCAGGATCGTGTTGTCTATTGTGGCGACATCGATCAGGGCCGAAGTCGTTCCGGCCAGGATCGTGACACTGCCGGAGAGCGCCGTGAAGTCTGCGCCGCTGCCGGCGGTACCAGCAACCGAGTAATTAATCACAGTGTCTTTGTCGCTGGCCGCCGACATCGTGACGGTAAACTGACCGTCGTCACTCGGCTCGGCGGCACTCGAATCGTTGGCGGTGATCGAAACGGTGGCCGTATCATCATCGGCGATCGTCACGGTCGCCGTGTTGGCGCCAGGTGCTGTACTGACTGTGACGTCGGCATCGTCCGTTCCGGTCAGCGTGACGATGACCGTCTCGTTGTCTTCCAGAATCGCATTGTCAATCGTGGCGACATCGATCAGGGCCGAGGTCGATCCGGCCAGGATCGTGACGCTGCCCGAGAGCGCCGTGAAATCGCTGCCGCTGCCGGCGGTGCCGGTGACCGAGTAGTTGACGACCGTGTCCTTGTCGCTGGTCGCCGACATCGTGACGGTAAACTGACCGTCGTTGGCGGGTTCTGCAGCGGCCGAGTCATTGGCGGTGATCGAAACGCTGGTTGTATCATCATCTGCAATCGTCACGGTTGCCGTATTGGCACCCGGTGCCGTACTGACCGTGACGTCGCTGTCGTCGCTCCCGGTCAGGGTCACGATCACCGTCTCGTTGTCTTCTAGAATCGCGTTATCAATGGTAGCGACGTCGATCAGGGCCGAGGTCGATCCGGCCAGAATCGTGACGCTGCCTGAAAGCGCGGTGAAGTCTGCGCCACTGCCGGCGGTGCCGGTGACCGAGTAGTTGACCACAGTGTCTTTGTCGCTGGCCGCTGACATCGTGACGGTGAACTGGCCTTGATCACTCGGCTCGGCGGCACTCGGATCATTGGCGGTGATGGCAACGGTCGCGATGTCATCGTCAGCGATCGTCACGGTTGCCGTATTCGCACCCGGTGCCGTATCGACCGTGACGTCGGCATCATCCGTTCCGGTCAGAGTCACGATCACCGTTTCGTTGTCTTCCAGGATCGCATTGTCAATCGTGGCGACATCGATGACCGCGGTTGTCGATCCCGCCAGGATCGTCACGCTGCCTGAGAGCGCCGTGAAGTCCGTTCCGCTGCCGGCGGTGCCGGCGACCGAGTAGTTAATCACGGTGTCTTTGTCGCTGATCGCCGACATCGTCACGGTAAACTGACCGTCGTTGGCGGGTTCCGCAGCGGTTGCATCGTTGGCCGTGATGGCAACGGTCGCTTTATCATCATCGGCGATCGTCACGGTCGCCGTATTGGCACCCGGTGCCGTACTGACTGTGACGTCGGTGTCGTCGGTCCCGGTCAGGGTCACGATCACGGTCTCGTTGTCTTCCAGGATCGCATTGTCAATCGTCTCGACATCGATCACCGCCGAGGTCGATCCAGCCAAGATCGTGACGCTGCCTGAGAGCGCGGTGAAGTCTGCTCCGCTGCCGGCGGTACCGGTGACCGAGTAGTTGATCACGGTGTCTTTGTCGCTGACCGCCGACATCGTGACGGTAAACTGACCGTCGTTGGCGGGTTCCGCGGCGGCCGAGTCATTGGCCGTAATCGAAACGCTGGCTGTATCATCATCTGCAATCGTCACGGTTGCCGTGTTGGCACCCGGTGCCGTATCAACCGTGACGTCGGTGTCGTCGCTCCCGGTCAGGGTCACGATCACCGTCTCGTTGTCTTCCAGGATCGCATTGTCAATGGTAGCGACGTCGATCACGGCCGAGGTCGATCCGGCCAGGATCGTGACGCTGCCCGAGAGCGCCGTGAAATCGCTGCCGCTGCCGGCGGTGCCGGTGACCGAGTAGTTGACGACAGTGTCCTTGTCGCTGACTGCCGACATGGTGACGGTGAACTGACCGTCGTTGGCGGGTTCCGCAGCGGTCGAGTCATTGGCGGTGATCGAAACGGTGGCCGTATCGTTATCGGCAATTGTCACGGTTGCCGTATTGGCACCCGGTGCCGTACTGACCGTGACGTCGCTGTCGTCGCTCCCGGTCAGGGTCACGATCACCGTCTCGTTGTCTTCTAGAATCGCGTTATCAATGGTAGCGACGTCGATCAGGGCCGAAGTCGTTCCGGCCAGGATCGTGACACTGCCGGAGAGCGCCGTGAAGTCCGTTCCGCTGCCGGCGGTACCGGTGACCGAGTAGTTGATCACAGTTTCCTTGTCGCTGGCCGCCGACATAGTGACGGTGAACTGTCCGTCGTTGGCGGGTTCTGCAGCGGCCGAGTCATTGGCGATGATCGAAACGGTGGCTGTATCATCATCTGCAATCGTCACGGTTGCCGTATTGGCACCAGGTGCCGTACTGACCGTGACGTCGGCATCATTCGTTCCAGTCAGGGTCACGATCGCCGTTTCGTTGTCTTCCAGGATCGCATTGTCAATCGTGGCGACATCGATGACCGCGGTTGTCGATCCCGCCAGGATCGTCACGCTGCCTGAGAGTGCAGTGAAGTCCATTCCGCTGCCGGCGGTGCCGGTGACCGAGTAGTTGATCACAGTGTCTTTGTCGCTGGCCGCCGACATCGTCACGGTAAACTGACCGTCGTTGGCGGGTTCCGCAGCGGCCGGATCATTCGCGGTGATCGAAACGGTGGCCGTATCATCATCGGCGATCGTCACGGTCGCCGTATTGGCACCCGGTGCCGTACTGACTGTGACGTCGGTGTCGTCGGTCCCGGTCAGGGTCACGATCACCGTCTCGTTGTCTTCCAGGATCGCATTGTCAATCGTGACGACATCGATCAGGGCCGAGGTCGATCCGGCCAGAATCGTGACGCTGCCTGAAAGCGCGGTGAAGTCTGCGCCACTGCCGGCGGTGCCGGTGACCGAGTAGTTGACCACAGTGTCTTTGTCGCTGGCCGCTGACATCGTGACGGTGAACTGGCCTGATCGCTGCGGCTCGGCGGCACTCGGATCATTGGCGGTGATCGCAACGGTCGCCGATGTCGTCGTCAGCGATCGTCACGGTCGCCGTATTGGCACCCGGTGCCGTATCGACCGTGACGTCGGCATCGTCCGTTCCGGTCAGAGTCACGATCACCGTTTCGTTGTCTTCCAGGATCGCATTGTCAATCGTGGCGACATCGATCGACCGCGGAGGTCGATCCGGCCAGGATCGTCACGCTGCCCGAGAGCGCCGTGAAATCGCTGCCGCTGCCGGCGGTGCCGGTGACCGAGTAGTTAATCACGGTGTCTTTGTCGCTGATCGCCGACATCGTCACGGTAAACTGACCGTCGTTGGCGGGTTCCGCGGCGGCCGAGTCATTGGCCGTGATCGATACGTCGCCGTATCGTTATCGGCGATTGTCACGGTCGCCGTGTTGGCGCCCGGTGCTGTACTGACCGTGACGTCGGCATCATTCGTTCCAGTCAGGGTCACGATCGCCGTTTCGTTGTCTTCCAGGATCGCATTGTCAATCGTGGCGACATCGATGACCGCGGTTGTCGATCCCGCCAGGATCGTCACGCTGCCTGAGAGCGCGGTGAAGTCCGTTCCGCTGCCGGCGGTGCCGGCGACCGAGTAGTTAATCACGGTGTCTTTGTCGCTGGTCGCCGACATCGTCACGGTGAACTGACCGTCGTTGGCGGGTTCCGCAGCGGTCGAGTCATTGGCGGTGATCGAAACGGTGGCCGTATCGTTATCGGCAATCGTCACGGTTGCCGTATTGGCGCCAGGTGCCGTACTGACCGTGACGTCGCTGTCGTCGGTCCCGGTCAGGGTCACGATCACCGTCTCGTTGTCTTCTAGAATCGCGTTATCAATGGTAGCGACGTCGATCAGGGCCGAGGTCGATCCGGCCAGAATCGTGACGCTGCCTGAAAGCGCGGTGAAGTCTGCGCCGCTGCCGGCGGTGCCGGTGACCGAGTAGTTGACCACAGTGTCTTTGTCGCTGGCCGCTGACATCGTGACGGTGAACTGACCGTCGATCACTCGGCTCGGCAGCGCTCGGAGTCATTGGCGGTGATCGACAACGGTCGCGATGTCATCGTCGGCAATCGTCACGGTCGCCGTGTTGGCACCCGGTGCCGTATCGACCGTGACGTCGGCATCATCCGTTCCGGTCAGAGTCACGATCACCGTTTCGTTGTCTTCCAGGATCGCATTGTCAATCGTGGCGACATCGATCAGGGCCGAGGTCGATCCGGCCAGGATCGTGACGCTGCCTGAAAGCGCGGTGAAGTCTGCGCCACTGCCGGCGGTGCCGGTGACCGAGTAGTTGACGACAGTGTCCTTGTCGCTGACTGCCGACATGGTGACGGTGAACTGACCGTCGTTGGCGGGTTCCGAAGCGGTCGAGTCATTGGCGGTGATCGAAACGGTGGCCGTATCGTTATCGGCAATTGTCACGGTTGCCGTATTGGCACCGGGTGCCGTACTGACCGTGACGTCGCTGTCGTCGCTCCCGGTCAGGGTCACGATCACCGTCTCGTTGTCTTCTAGAATCGCGTTATCAATGGTAGCGACGTCGATCAGGGCCGAGATCGATCCGGCCAGAATCGTGACGCTGCCTGAAAGCGCGGTGAAGTCCGCGCCACTGCCGGCGGTGCCGGTGACCGAGTAGTTGACCACAGTGTCTTTGTCGCTGGCCGCTGACATCGTGACGGTGAACTGGCCTTGATCACTCGGCTCGGCGGCACTCGGATCATTGGCGGTGATGGCAACGGTCGCGATGTCATCGTCAACGATCGTCACGGTTGCCGTATTGGCACCCGGTGCCGTATCGACCGTGACGTCGGCATCATCCGTTCCGGTCAGAGTCACGATCACAGTTTCGTTGTCTTCCAGGATTGTATTGTCAATCGTGGCGACATCGATGACCGCGGTTGTCGATCCCGCCAGGATCGTCACGCTACCCGAGAGTGCCGTGAAATCGCTACCGCTGCCAGCGGTGCCGGCGACCGAGTAGTTGATCACAGTGTCTTTGTCACTGGCCGCCGACATCGTCACCGTGAACTGACCGTCGTTGGCGGGTTCCGCAGCGGTTGCATCGTTGGCCGTGATGGCAACGGTCGCTTTATCATCATCGGCGATCGTCACGGTCGCCGTATTGGCACCCGGTGCCGTACTGACTGTGACGTCGGTGTCGTCGGTCCCGGTCAGGGTCACGATCACCGTCTCGTTGTCTTCCAGGATCGCATTGTCAATCGTGGCGACATCAATCACCGCGGTTGTCGATCCAGCCAGGATCGTGACGCTGCCCGAAAGCGCGGTAAAATCTGCTCCGCTGCCGGCGGTGCCGGTCACCGAGTAGTTGATCACAGTGTCTTTGTCACTGGCCGCCGACATCGTGACGGTGAAATGACCGTCGTTGGCGGGTTCCGCAGCGGTCGGGTCATTGGCGGTGATCGAAACGCTGGCGGTATCATCATCGGCGATTGTCACGGTCGCCGTGTTGGCGCCAGGTGCTGTACTGACTGTGACGTCGGCATCGTCCGTTCCGGTCAGCGTGACGATGACCGTCTCGTTGTCTTCCAGGATCGCATTGTCAATGGTGGCGACATCGATCAGGGCCGAGGTCGATCCGGCCAGAATCGTGACGCTGCCCGAGAGCGCCGTGAAATCGCTACCGCTGCCAGCGGTGCCGGTGACCGAGTAGTTGACCACAGTGTCTTTGTCGCTGGCCGCCGACATCGTGACGGTGAACTGTCCGTCGTTGGCGGGTTCCGCAGCGGCCGGATCATTCGCGGTGATCGAAACGCTGGCCGTATCATTATCGGCGATCGTCACGGTCGCCGTGTTGGCACCAGGTGCCGTACTGACTGTGACGTCGGTGTCGTCGGTCCCGGTCAGGGTGACGATCACCGTCTCGTTGTCTTCCAGAATCGCATTGTCAATCGTGGCGACATCGATCAGGGCGGAGGTCGATCCAGCCATGATCGTGACGTTACCGGAAAGCACCGTGAAGTCGGCGCCACTACCGGCGGTGCCGGTCACCGCGTAATTGACAATCGTGTCTTTGTCGCTGGCCGCCGACATCGTGACAGTAAACTGACCGTCGTTGGCGGGTTCCGCAGCGGCCGAGTCATTGGCGGTGATCGAAACGGTGGCCGTGTCATTATCGGCAATCGTCACGGTTGCCGTGTTGGCACCCGGTGCCGTACTGACCGTGACGTCGGTGTCGTCGGTCCCGGTCAGAGTCACGATCACAGTCTCGTTGTCTTCCAGAATCGTATTGTCAATGGTGGCGACATCGATCAGGGCCGAAGTCGATCCCGCCAGGATCGTCACGCTGCCTGAGAGTGCAGTGAAGTCCATTCCGCTGCCGGCAGTACCGGTGACCGAGTAGTTGATCACAGTTTCCTTGTCGCTGGCCGCCGACATCGTCACGGTAAACTGACCGTCGTTGGCGGGTTCCGAAGCGGTCGAGTCATTGGCGGTGATCGAAACGGTGGCCGTATCGTTATCGGCAATTGTCACGGTCGCCGTATTCGCACCCGGTGCCGTACTGACTGTGACGTCGGTGTCGTCGGTCCCCGTCAGGGTCACGATCACGGTTTCGTTGTCTTCCAGAATCGCATTGTCAATGGTGGCGACATCGATCAGGGCGGAGGTCGATCCGGCCAGGATCGTGACACTCCCCGAGAGCGCCGTGAAATCGCTGCCGCTGCCGGCGGTACCGGTGACCGAGTAGTTGATCACGGTGTCTTTGTCGCTGACCGCCGACATCGTGACGGTAAACTGACCGTCGTTGGCGGGTTCCGCAGCGGCCGAGTCATTGGCGGTGATCGAAACGGTGGCCGTATCGTTATCGGCAATCGTCACGGTCGCCGTATTGGCACCCGGTGCCGTACTGACTGTGACGTCGGTGTCGTCGCTCCCGGTCAGGGTCACGATCACCGTCTCGTTGTCTTCCAGGATCGCATTGTCAATGGTAGCGACGTCGATCACGGCCGAGGTCGATCCGGCCAGGATCGTGACGCTCCCCGAGAGTACCGTGAAGTCGGCTCCGCTGCCGGCGGTGCCGGTGACCGAGTAGTTGACCACAGTGTCTTTGTCGCTGGCCGCTGACATCGTGACGGTGAACTGGCCTTGATCACTCGGCTCGGCGGCACTCGGATCATTGGCGGTGATGGCAACGGTCGCGATGTCATCGTCAGCGATCGTCACGGTTGCCGTATTGGCACCCGGTGCCGTATCGACCGTGACGTCGTCATCATCCGTTCCGGTCAGAGTCACGATCACAGTTTCGTTGTCTTCCAGGATTGTATTGTCAATCGTGGCGACATCGATCACCGCGGTTGTCGATCCCGCCAGGATCGTCACGCTACCCGAGAGTGCCGTGAAGTCGCTACCGCTGCCAGCGGTGCCGGCGACCGAGTAGTTGATCACAGTGTCTTTGTCACTGGCGGCCGACATCGTCACCGTGAACTGACCGTCGTTGGCGGGTTCCGCAGCGGCCGGATCATTCGCGGTGATCGAAACGGTGGCCGTATCATCATCGGCGATCGTCACGGTCGCCGTATTGGCACCCGGTGCCGTACTGACTGTGACGTCGGTGTCGTCGGTCCCGGTCAGGGTCACGATCACCGTCTCGTTGTCTTCCAGGATCGCATTGTCAATCGTGACGACATCGATCAGGGCCGAGGTCGATCCGGCCAGGATCGTGACACTGCCCGAGAGCGCCGTGAAATCGCTGCCGCTGCCGGCGGTGCCGGTCACCGAGTAATTGACAATCGTATCTTTGTCGCTGGCCGCCGACATCGTGACGGTGAACTGACCGTCGTCGCCCGGTTCCGCAGCGGCCGAGTCATTCGCGGTGATCGAAACGGTGGCCGTATCATTATCGGCGATCGTCACGGTGGCGGTATTAGCACCAGGTGCCGTACTGACTGTGACGTCGCTGTCGTCGCTCCCGGTCAGGGTCACGATCACAGTTTCGTTGTCTTCCAGGATCGCATCGTCAATTGTGGCGACATCAATCACCGCCGAAGTCGCTCCGGCCAGGATCGTGACGCTGCCTGAGAGCGCGGTGAAGTCTGCTCCGCTGCCGGCGGTGCCGGCGACCGAGTAGTTGATCACAGTGTCTTTGTCACTGGCCGCCGACATGGTGACGGTAAACTGACCGTCGTTGGCGGGTTCTGCAGCGGCCGAGTCATTGGCGGTGATCGAAACAGTAGCCGTATCATTGTCGGCGATCGTCACGGTCGCCGTGTTGGCGCCAGGTGCCGTACTGACTGTGACGTCCGCATCATCCGTTCCAGTCAGGGTGACGATCACCGTTTCGTGGTCTTCCAGGATCGCATTGTCAACGGTGGCGACATCGATCAGGGCCGAGGTCGATCCGGCCAGAATCGTGACGCTGCCTGAAAGCGCGGTGAAGTCTGCGCCACTGCCGGCGGTGCCGGTGACCGAGTAGTTGACAATCGTGTCTTTGTCGCTGGCGGCTGACATGGTGACGGTGAACTGACCGTCGTTGGCGGGCTCCGCAGCGGTCGAGTTATTGGCGGTGATCGAAACGGTGGCCGTATCGTCGTCAGCAATCGTCACCGTCGCCGTATTGGCGCCAGGTGCTGTGTCAACCGTGACGTCGGTGTCGTCGGTCCCAGTCAGGGTGACAATCACCGTTTCGTTGTCTTCCAGGATCGCATTGTCAATTGTGGCGACATTAATCACCGCCGAAGTCGCTCCGGCCAGGATCGTGACACTGCCCGAGAGCGCCGTGAAATCGCTCCCGCTGCCGGCGGTGCCGGTCACCGAGTAATTGACAATCGTATCTTTGTCGCTGGCCGCCGACATCGTGACGGTGAACTGACCGTCGTCGCCCGGTTCCGCGGCGGCCGGATCATTTGCGGTGATCGAAACGGTGGCCGTATCATTATCGGCGATCGTCACGGTGGCGGTATTAGCACCAGGTGCCGTACTGACTGTGACGTCGCTGTCGTCGCTCCCGGTCAGGGTCACGATCACAGTTTCGTTGTCTTCCAGGATCGCATCGTCAATTGTGGCGACATCAATCACCGCCGAAGTCGCTCCGGCCAGGATCGTGACACTGCCCGAGAGCGCCGTGAAATCGCTGCCGCTGCCGGCGGTGCCGGTCACCGAGTAATTGACAATCGTATCTTTGTCGCTGGCCGCCGACATCGTGACGGTGAACTGACCGTCGTCGCCCGGTTCCGCAGCGGCCGGATCATTTGCGGTGATCGAAACGGTGGCCGTATCATTATCGGCGATCGTCACGGTGGCGGTATTAGCACCAGGTGCCGTACTGACTGTGACGTCGCTGTCGTCGGTCCCGGTCAGGGTCACGATCACAGTTTCGTTGTCTTCCAGGATCGCATCGTCAATTGTGGCGACATCAATCACCGCGCTCGTCGATCCCGCCAGGATCGTGACGTTGCCTGAGAGCGCGGTGAAGTCTGCTCCGCTGCCGGCAGTGCCGGCGACCGAGTAGTTGATCACGGTGTCTTTGTCACTGGCCGCCGACATGGTGACGGTAAACTGACCGTCGTTGGCGAGTTCTGCAGCGGCCGGGTCATTGGCGGTGATCGAAACAGTAGCCGTATCATTGTCGGCGATCGTCACGGTCGCCGTATTGGCACCAGGTGCAGTACTGACTGTGACGTCGGTGTCGTCGGTCCCGGTCAGCGTGACGATGACCGTTTCGTTATCTTCCAGGATTGCATTGTCAATCGTCTCGACATCGATCACAGCCGAGGTCGATCCCGCCAGGATCGTGACACTGCCCGAGAGCGCGGTGAAATCGCTGCCGCTGCCGGTGGTGCCGGTCACCGAGTAGTTAATCACAGTATCTTTGTCGCTGGTCGCCGACATCGTGACAGTGAACTGTCCGTCGTCGCCCGGTTCGGCAGCGGTCGAGTCATTGGCCGTAATCGACACGGTTGCGCTGTCATCATCGGCGATCGTGACGGTCGCAGTATTGGCACCAGGTACTGTACTGACTGTGACGTCGGTGTCGTCGGTCCCGGTCAAGGTCACGATCACAGTTTCGTTGTCTTCCAGGATCGCATCGTCAATTGTGGCGACATCAATCACCGCGCTCGTCGATCCCGCCAGGATCGTGACGTTGCCTGAGAGCGCGGTGAAATCGCTACCGCTGCCGGCGGTACCGGTGACCGAGTAATTAATCACAGTGTCTTTGTCGCTGGCCGCCGACATCGTGACGGTGAACTGACCGTCGTTGGCGGGTTCCGCAGCGGCCGGATCATTGGCCATAATCGATACCGTTGCCGTGTCATCGTCGGCGATCGTCACCGTCGCCGTATTGGCACCAGGTGCCGTACTGACTGTGACGTCGCTGTCGTCGCTCCCGGTCAGGGTCACGATCACGGTCTCGTTGTCTTCCAGGATCGCATTGTCAATGGTGACGACATCGATCAGGGCCGAGGTCGATCCGGCCAGGATCGTGACGCTGCCCGAGAGCGCCGTGAAATCGCTCCCGCTGCCGGCGGCACCGGTGACCGAGTAGTTAATCACGGTGTCTTTGTCGCTGGTCGCCGACATCGTGACGGTGAACTGACCGTCGTTGGCGGGTTCTGCAGCGGCCGAGTCATTGGCGGTGATCGAAACGCTGGCTGTATCATCATCTGCGATTGTCACGGTCGCCGTGTTGGCGCCAGGTGCTGTACTGACTGTGACGTCGGTGTCGTTGGTCCCGGTCAGGGTCACGATCACCGTTTCGTTGTCTTCTAAAATCGCGTTATCAATCGTAGCGACATCGATCACGGCGGAGGTTGAACCGGCCAGGATCGTGACACTGCCCGAGAGCGCGGTGAAGTCCGCTCCGCTGCCGGCGGTGCCGGCGACCGAGTAGTTGATCACAGTGTCTCTGTCACTGGCCGCCGACATCATGACGGTGAACTGTCCGTCGTCGCCCGGTTCCGCAGCGGTCGGGTCATTGGCCGTAATCGATACCGTTGCCGTGTCATCGTCGGCGATCGTCACCGTCGCCGTATTCGCACCTGAGGCGGTGTTGACCGTGACGTCGGTGTCGTCGGTCCCGGTCAAGGTGACGACCACGATCTCGTTGTCTTCCAGGATGGCATTGTCAATCGTGGCGACATCGATCACGGCCGAGGTCGATCCAGCCAGGATCGTGACACTGCCCGAGATCGCTGTGAAGTCCGCTCCGCTGCCGGCGGTACCGGTGACCGCGTAGTTAATCACAGTGTCCTTGTCGCTGGCTGACGTCATCGTGACCGTGAACTGACCGTCATCGCCGGGCTCGGCGGCGGTCGCATCATTGGCGACGATCGAAACAGTTGCACTGTCATTATCAACAATCGTGACCGTTGCGTTGTCTGCTCCAGGAGCTGTATCGATTGTAACGTCCACGTCTGCGGTGGCTGTCAAAGTGACGATTACGGTTTCGTTTTCTTCCAGGATGGAATTGTCGATCGTTTCGACATCGATCGTTGCCGAAGTCGTTCCGGCTGCGATCGTGACGGTTCCAGTCAACGTCGTGTAATCGGCTCCAGCGGTCGCCGTTCCGCCAACCGTATACGTAACCACTGTCGCACGGTCACTGACAGCCGACATCGTGACGGTGAATTGACCGTCGTCACTCGGTTCGCTCGCTGACGCATCGTTGGCCGTGATGAAAACTTCGGCCGTATCATTGTCGGCGATCGTGACGGTTGCCGATTGAGGGTCGACCGAAACCGATGGCAGACTGGTTGTGGTCAGCGTCAAGATCACCGTTTCCGCATTCTCCAATCGCGAGTCATCAACGATGCCAATCACATCGATCGTGGCGGTCTGTGCTCCGTCCGCCACCGTCACGCTGCCTGACAAAGCTGCGTAGTCGGTTCCGGCTGTAGCGGTGCCGGCGACTGAGTAGTTGACCGTGATTGCCGATCCAGTTCGATTGACAGCTCCCAGATCAACGATGAATTGCCCCGGATTTGATCCAGTTTCGGAGGCCGCCGGATCGTTGGCGGTGATCGTCGCGATTGACGTTGTACCATCGTTGATTGTGGTTGCGACTGAACCAGCGCCCGAGGCGATCGTGACTGTTTGTCCCGTCGTACTGCTCGGACTTGATAGTGCAACCGTGAAATCTTCGTCAGACTCCAATAGCGAATCGCTGTTGATTGGTAACGAGACCACAAGGTCTGCCATCTTCCCCGTGCCGGCACTAATGAAGGTCAGCAGGTTGGTGCTGGAATTGAAGCCGAGTGAGCCGGGACCCGAATAGGCGGCAACCGCCGCTTGCACTGCTGAGATAAAGTTCGCGTGATCGCTGGCGGAGGCCGAAGTATTGGTCAGCGTTAAGATGACCTGGGCCGTTTCGCCATTCCGCATCGCGGACGACTGCGAGATTGTATAAGTCGCGGCCGCGCCCTCGGCCACCGGATCGGTCCCAACGATCGACCACTCGACGGATTCGGCGTTTCGCGACACCGTGATGGTGCTGACCGCCGTGTTACTATCGATGGTACCGTCGTTGGCGGTGAAATTGATCGTCCGGATGCCCGCCGTCGGGAAGGGCGAGACGTTCTGATAGGAAATCGCGCGAATCAGCAGTGACAGGTCACCGACAGCGATCGAGCCGCCGCCATCTTTTGTCACGCTGATCAACGTTCCGCCGTCGTAGACGATCGAAAAATCGGTACCGCCAAAAGATTGCGTCGTCGATCCCGCAGAGCCAAAGCTAAAGCTGCCCGATCCGACGCTCAGCTGCTCACTTCCGCTGTCGACGAATCCTCCAAGAGCAATCGTCAGCAAAGCAACATCGCCGTCGATGTCGATCATTGTCGCGTCGACGTCGGTCACGGCTACCGCGGATCCGCCTTCGGTGAAGGTATCGCTGTAGGACCGATCGTTAGTCGTACCGTCGTCATTCAGGTCGACAATCGGCAGGTCGTTCGTGCCGTTGATCGTGATTGTTAACGTGCCGGTATCGGTGTCGCCACGCAGATCGGTAATCGTGTAATCGAATGTCTCGACTAAAGTCTCGCCAACGCCGAGCGCCTGTACCGTGCCGTTATTGTTGTCAAGTGTGTAGACATAGTCACCGTCGGCGTCCCAGTCGATGGTTCCATAAGTTCCGCTGACGTCGACGCCTGGATCCGTCTCGGCTTCGAAGGTAGAAATCACTGCATAGTTGAATCGCTGGAAATCAAAATCGCTGATTCCCATGATTTGGTAATCGGCATTGGTCGTCGTCACATAGGAAGCGTATCCATAGTCGATCACGAATCGATCGATCGGGCCGTCGATTTGCACCAACACATTTGCATTGGTGCTTGTCGCTGCGACTACGCCTCCCACCGCTTCGACGTGATTGCCAGTCACATTGTGTCTTCCCGGTGAAACAGGGGTCAGCGTGACCGCGACGGCCGTGGCTCCATTGAATGCGTGCACAATGATATCGTCACCCCAGGTCGTGCCATTGTCGATATCGTACAACGTGAACGAGAGGTCTTGCACGAGTTGGTCGAAGGTCGTTGTGATTTCCATGCGGGATGATGTCAAGCCATTCGGCGCGTCGATGCTCATTGCCGCGTAGCTGGTCGAACCGCCTTGCGGATTGACCGATTGCACAACGAAACTAGGTGTGGAGCTGATTCCGTCTGGATCGGCGAAAGTAATATCGATTTCGACGCCGTCGACGGTGCGCGTTGCAAGGGCTTCGCCATCGCTGAACTCGTTCGCCCAGATCAGGGCGCTCTTCGCGATCGTCGAGTCAACAAAGTCAACGCCGAAACCGTCATCGTCGGTAATCAGATTTCCGGTTGCTGTCAGCGTCACGTCTTCGACGACGGCATTCGCATTGTCCGTCGCGATCGGTGGCAGGTCGTCGTCAATGATCGTCGTGTCCGCTGGGTTCACCGCGGACAACGTGGTGCCAACGGGATTGGACAGATCGATCGAATAATCTTCGTTCCCTTCGACACCGTCGTCGGCGATCGTCGCTAACGTGAACGTTAGCGGGATCATCGTGTTCAACGAAGGTTTGAACGTTACTGTGGAGCCCGCGACAACGCTGTTGGCTGTGTTGAATGAGTGCTGCGTCGATAGTCCACTGCCGTCTTGAATGGCGATGGTGGCTGATCGACCATTGTCATGCCCGTTACCGTTAAAATCTACGTCGTCGTAGCGGAATTCGATTTCGCCCGTCGCCTCGCTGAGCACGATTTGATAGCTGCCTGTCTGACTGGTGCCGCCGTTATAGTAAGGAACATTGTCCCACTGAATGATGAATTGGCGATTGCCGGCGGTTCCAATCGTTTCGACAAAGACGTTACCCGTAGCGCCGGGATCCATGTCATCCCAATACGCGGCGATTGCCGCACGGCCACCCAGAGCCGTCCCCGCTGCCATCGACTGGTTGTTGTATTGGTTGTTGATCCCGCTGCCGAAAGTCACGTAACCGTTGTCGTGCACGTAGAGCTGCGTTTCGGTGCTGCCGTAAAAATCGAAATTGAAGCCAATGCTTGCCAGCGCATTGGTTTCGTCGCCCAAGCCTAGATCCGTTCCGGTTGCGGAGATATCCAAAAATCCGCCCCCAGTTGGGTTGTAACTGCTGGAATAGTCGCTTACGGGAGTGTAGGTCAGTGTGGTGCCATCGAACGTCAGGTCACTCCGGCCCACGATCGCATTGTTGATCGCAGTGACGAAATCCGCGTAGTCTGCGCTGTCGGTATCGATGTCGGTCAGCGTGATGTCGGCTGATGCCGAACTACCCAGTGCGATCGATTCGATCACGCGAATCGTATAGGTCGCCGCGTCCCCTTCGGCGACGAATGTATCTCCGTTCAGCACCCAGCCGGCAGTCGTCGGTGTGACCGCGACGGTCAGGGTTTCGTCGTACCACAGCGATCCCGAGTCCGTCACTCGGACCGTGACGCTGTAGCTTGACTTGATGGCGGTATCCAGCACGCCGTCGTCGATCAGCAACTCATCGCCTGCCGCTCCGCCGATCGAAAATGCCGCACCGTCAAGTCCAGGTTGGATCGAGTACGTGAACGTCTCGCCCGCGTCCGGGTCGGTTGCGGTCAGTTTTCCGAGCGAACGGCCGCCGGTCGTGTTGATGAATTCCTCGATCGCAAAGGTGTCCGGGATGATGTCCGTGGGCGGATCGTTGACGTCTTTGACCGTGATCGTGACGGTTGTGATCGCCGAGTCGACGGTGCCATCGTTGGCCAGGTAAGTGAACGTGTCGACGCCGATGAACGACAGGTCGGGTGTGTACGTGAAGGCTCCTGACAGTGAGTCGAAAGCCAAACCGCCGTTGATTGGTCCGACTAGCACACCGGCGGTCAATACATCGAAATCGTCGTCGGTATCGTTAGCCAGAACTCCCTCTGCTGCGATTACCGTCAGCACCCCGTTCTCGACAACGTTGTAGGAATCATTCAGCGCGATCGGAACATCATTGGTTTTCGCGATATTGATGATCTCTGTTTCGACGTTACTAGTCCCGCCCTGGCCGTCCGTCAGCACGACACGGACGGTGCGAGAGCTCGTCGTTGGGTTTTCCGAAACGTTGTCGTAGGTGATGTTTTGCAGTACTGCCTCGACCGCGGCTTGCGTTGAGAAACCGTTGAAAGTGATCGCCAGAGGATTCGATCCGCTTGCTCCGCCGGTAAACGTACCGATGGTAATGCCCCCGTAGGTCACATTGCTGCCGGAAACGCCCACCTCGCCTGCGGCTGTCCCTTCGTGGTGAATGGCCAATCGGTCGTTCGCTGTTGCACCTGCGGTGAAATCAACGTTCAGAGAGCCACCATCGAAGTTGATTGCATCAACATCCAGAACCGTTCCGCTCGCGTCGATGATCGTGGCACCATCGTTCTCAGTAAAATTCAATGCGCTGCCTGGCATCCCAATCACCGGATCCAGGTTGCCGCCGCCGAAAGTCACGACCATGCTGAGTGCGTTGATTTCTTCGTCTTTGCCACTCAGGTTTAAATCCGCGCCTTCGATTAGGACGAACGCATCGGCGTCGGTCGTTCCCGAAAACATCGTGGTGGTGCGGACATCTAAATAGAAGACATCGTTGGCGGTGACCGCCGCGTGGTTTGCACCCAGATCCGGGTCATCGCCATCCAATGTGACCAAGATATTGCCCGCTTTCAGCATCGTCGCGCCAAGTGCGATGTCATCTTCCAGCAAGTCCAGGCCAGCGATTTTGACGCTGCCACTGCCCAAGCCGATGTCAGCGCCGGAAATCAGCGTGGACATTGCTCCGAGCGTGTGACCCACACCAACGTCGTCTGCACTAAAGTGATGAATGTCGCGGCTGTTTCCCAGGTTGATCAGGAAGGTACCGGCAGCTAAAGGCTGATCACCGACCAGCGTTGCTTGCTCGATCAGCGTAATGCCAGCGACATTGTTGGTACCGATGTCGTCTAACAGAATGAAGAACTTTCCGGAACTGTAATCGTCCAGCGTATCCGGGCGAAAGACAAACACATCTTTCTTGCTAGGCGAGATTGATATTGCGTCACTGCCGGTAAACGTCTCACCGTTGTCAGCCACCGCTAACAACATGTCGCCAGCCAACAGATTGATACTCGGCTGAGTCGCTCCCCCCAGCGTGATGTCACTTTGAACTACATGTACGGCTGCGAGGCGGGCATCACCGTCGGAGGCAAAATCGCCCAGCATCAACGCGTTGTAGAGGGTGCCGTTGGTGGTGCCCGGTTCGAAGGCGATGTTGGGATCACCAATCTCAAGCACGTCACCGGCAGTCCAGTCATCTAGTCCTGGTGCGCCGCTAGCGGTAACGTTGGCGGCCGTGCTGATATAGAGCACGATTTGAGTTGGATCGACAATGATATCGAACTGTTGCGTGGGCGATGTGTTGTCTCCGCCGTTCGCCGTTCCGCCGCTATCGGTCAAGTAGACGTCGATCGTGGCCGTGCCGTTAGCGTTGGCCGCCAACGTGTAAGTCAGCGTGCCGCTGGAATCAATCGCCGGTCCCACCGCAAACAGGCTGGCGTTGTTGTTGCTTACCGTGAAGGTAAAGGTCTGACTCGCTTCGTCCCAGCCGCCACCAGGCGAGGGCGCGGCAAATCCCACCACCGAATGGAAACCGCTTCCCTCATCAACCGATTGGTTTCCGAGCATCGTGAAGCTCGGCTCGTCGTTGATCGAGGTAATCGTGGCGGCTGCCGAAGCCGATTCACTTGAGAATGCTGACGAGCCTCCGCCCAAGCCGGGGTTCGCATAGCTGGGCGTCGCATTGGTCGAAGCGCTGCCGGTGGTCGTATCCCAGGCGCGGAAGGTGAAATCGGGAATCTCGCCGGACAGACCATCGCCGACGTAGCGCACCTGCGTTGTCGCACTGAGCAGCAGCGCGCTCGTCGCTGAAACGGAGCCGAATGAATTCCAGGTAATCGCGTCGGTGGAATATTGCCAGGTGCCGTTGCCGGTGATCGATGTGATCGCGATTCCGCGTACGGCGCCGGTATCAACGTCACTCCAGCTGGCATTGTTCACGATTGCCGAAACAGTTGTACCAGCGGTCGTGGAGTCTTCATCGGCTCCGGGCAAGCCAACCACAAAGCTATCGGTGATTGTCGGCGCGTCGTTAACCGCAGCCACAGCGATGTTCGCTGTGTCGCTATGCGAAAGAGCGCCGCCTCCCGTATTGCCGAGGTCATTGACAAGCATCGTGACCGTATCGTTTCCGTTGAAATTCGCATTCGGACGATACGAAAACGTGGCCAGGGCATTGTTCAGATCGGTCAGATTACCCGTAATGGTCATCGACCCAGTTTCGTTTGCGCCGGCGTTGAAGCTCAGGCCAGACGTGTTCGACAGCCGGATCTGTCCGTTGTTGACCGTCAGCGTGACGTCCAGATCGGCACCCCATGCATCAACATCGGAGACACTGAAACCGCCAAACAGTCGATAGGAATCGTCCTCGTTGACTCCAAAACCGGAGGCGACGATGGTCGCAGTGGGTCGATCGTTGACCGGAACGATGATGATGTCGAATTGCAGCGTTGCCGAAGTGTTATCACCTCCGTTAGAGGTGCCTCCGCTGTCGGTCACGAAAACATCGACTGTGGCGGTCCCGGTACTGGCTGCCAGCGTGAAGGTCAACGTGCCTGAGGCATCAATCGCAGGGCCGGCCGCGAACATTCCGGTGTTGTTGTTGGCCACCGTGTACGTGAAGGTCTGGGATACTTCGTCTGGCCCGCCGCCGGGCAATGCCGATGCGAAACCGGTCACTGTGTACGGTACGGCGTCGTTATCGACCGATTGGTTGCCCAACACCGTGAAGCTCGGTTCATCGTTGACCGGGTCGACGTTCACCGTCATCGTGTAGATGCTCGAGCCGAATTCGCAGGCATCGAACACCTGGAACTGAAAACTGTCGTACCCCGTACCGATTTCGTTCGGAAGTGGCGTGAATTTAAGATTTCCCGCAGCGATGTCGGCCGCCGAGATCACTTGGTTCAGCGTTACATCGACCCCCGAGAGTTCCAGATCCCCGACGAGTTCAAGCGACTTGATTTTGACTGTATCGAGGTTGTCGCCATCGGGATCACTGAAGTTGAAATCTGCAATCCCGAAGGTGTAGACCGTGTCTTCATCGCTGCTGACGGCGCTGTTGATTGCGGTGGGCGCGTAGTTTTCTCGCAGCACCTGAAACTCGAGAATCGGAGCGACCGTCCCTTCGCGCGAGTCGTAGGTGTTGGTCCGATCGCCGCCGCCGTCGGGACTACCAACCAGGATCCCGTAGTTGTTCGAGGCGCCGTCGATCCAATCCTGCGCCAGTGACGTTACGTCAAAGTTGTGCAGTCCGGTGGTACTGGTGTTGATGATGTCGATGGCAGTAGCGTCAAAATCGCCCCCCACGGTCGACCAAGCTGTCCCCGTCGAACGGTTGTTCCATGTTACCGATCCTTCGTCCCACGCCTGCAGCACCTGGTAGGCGCCGACGTTCATTCCGCCGCCGGCCTGCGTGGCATTCAATTTGAGCGTGGCGTTGGCGATGGTCGCGCCCGAGGCGATCGAGCTTAGGTCGAACTGCACCAAAGCGCGTTGCAGGTCGCCGGACTCGCGATCAATGACCATCGATCCCGAAGTACCGTAGTTCGTCGTCGTATCCTTTTTCTTGATGTAGGAGTCTTTTACGGCAGACAACGTGAAAGACTTGGCTACATAGTTGTTGGTGTCCGCTTGGATCGAAACGGAAGCTGCCGCCCAATCGCCGTTATCAACCGTCCAAGACGTCGTTACCGAGGCGGCACCGGCTTTGGTGGTCCCCGCACCGTTGATGTTGTTCTCCTCGATATCCCAGTATTCGGTCTGTCCGGCGCCCGGCGTCACACTGGTTCCCTTTTCGACCGCAACGACACCAAACACCATGTCGTTGGTCGCGGACATCACTGTCGTCGAGGCGGACGATGAATTGCCTGAGGCACCGGAAGACAACAGCGTGGGTGCCCACTGGTGGACGCCGTTAAAAGTCATCACGCCGACCGCGACGCCCTTGTGGCCCCCGCTGGTCAGGTTCACGACCACGTTGTGGGTTCCCGTGTCGGGAGCGACCAACTCCCAGATCTCGACACGAGCATTGGCGGCGCTCTGCACTCTAACAAGCGACAGACTAGTTCCATTGTACGTGACGGAGGTCACGCTCTCACCACCACCTGGCTCCATCGACACGCCGACTAGCATGTGGCGGTTTGTTCCCGAGGTTGTGTGTGAGACAGTGACGCTTGCCTGATCCGCGGTCGACCCGCTTGAGCTCGCATCGACCGTAACATTCAGCAAGTGGGCCCAGTTTTGCTGCACGTCCACGCTGAACGCCACGTCGGTTTCAATGTGGCCCGTCGCATACTCCAGATCCCAATCGCCGCCGAAGATGGCGTGACCGGTATCGTTGACGCTGGCCGCAACGTCTGCCTCCGTCAGGGCGCTTAGCGATTCAACGAGAGTCTGGCCGGCAATGTTCCCCGCCAGGTCGCAACCGTAGATCAGCAAGTCGGCTTGCGAAGAAAGCGAATTCTGCCAGCCAGCGATGTCACCGGCATATCCATCCAAGTTGTCGACCGTCAGCCAGGTGTTTCCAAGCTTGACGGCAGCCTTCATGCCGTGAGAAACGATGTGGATCGCATCCAGGTCGTCATACTCGGCCAGCAGGCTGGTGATCTGTGCGATGCCGTCTTGGGAGGCGTCGAGCAAAAGCACATCAAAGTCGCGTGTCGAATCGGCGTTGTTGATGATGTCGGCGACCAGATCCTCGTAGTCATCAGCCGCCGTGTCGACAAACACGATCTCGCGACTCTTGGCCGCAGTTTCGGAATCGCCTCCGTTGCCGTCCCTCTCTTCCGCCCACACTGTGATGAAGTCGCCGCCAAGATTATCGCTGGCCGTGCTCTGGACCGATTCGTCGGTGATCACACCCGCATCCGCTCACCGGCGCTCGACACGTCCGTCGGTACTTCCACCGGCACCGGCGCAGCAGACATCATCACGCGTTCTTCCAACTGCTTCAAACGCAATCGCCGCGGAGGAGGCTCGCTCAGTTTCGCGGCCAAGCGAGTGCGCAGGCTAAACGCCGCCTCCTCAACCAACGATGTCCATTTGGAAAGTAGTAGTTTGATCTTCATCAACCGCTCTTGCGTCAGGCCACTATCTCCGCGGGCAGGGAACCTACACGCCAACTCACGCGCGCAAAGATTGCGGGATAGATAAGGTTTTTCTTCGGCAGAAGATGGGCAAAACAGGAGAGAAGTGACGCTGGCGTGAAGATTGAGTTCGCGGGCCCCTGCGAAGTTCGAGTCCCCTGACAGCTCGTTTTGGTTGAGTTTGACGCCTCGGTTGCCGTGACCGATCCGGTTGACCTGGACGGCTGTAGCGGTCGATAGGCCTGTCGACCGCTGTTGACTGCCGAATAGCTGACAGTCAATGGACTGATGACCGGCACAATCCGAATCAACGGTATTAGATGAAGAACCGTTCCAATCGGAGTACATGGCAGAACCCGGATGAGTGAAAGTAACCGAAGCGTATCGGTTGTGCTGATCACACTGCTGCTAATGGCAGCCGGATGTGCTGCTGCGCCCAGGGCCAAGCCGACGAGCAAGCGGATAGACGATCCGCGACCCACCGCGACGGACACGGGCCAGCCGGTTTCATCCTCGATGGCGGATGCTGCGATCGAGCCGGCTAAACTGTCCGCTGACGACAAGTCTGCCTATTACAACGAGTCAGCGATTTCGCAAGATTTAGTCAGCGTTGATCTGGAGCCCAGCCTATCCGTTGACTCGACCGAGTTGGCCGTCCATGAATTTGAGCAACCCGAAGTCGCGCCGGCCCAGCCGGCCGTCGCGGTGGCTGGGCGCGAACTGGTTCCAGCGATAAATCAAAGTCCGGGCAGCTCGGTCTTGACTACCTCGGCTACACATTTCGAGCAAGTCGAATTCGCTTCGGCGGCCGCGCTGCAGGCGTTGGAGGACGGCGTTCAGAGAGACACCAGCGGTGTTTCATCCCTTGCGCTCTCGGCCCCGAACGATGTGGCCCTGGCGGGATGCGGTTTGTTTCATGAAAACCCACCGCCGTGCCGTGAGTCGATCGATTTGGGACTGGGAACGATATCGTCAATTATCCACCCCTGCGGACTGCAGTATCTGGCGCCTTACCTCGATCTTGCATCCCAGTTTGATCACGCCCCCACTGACGGTGCCACGACCAGCCAGACCGCGATCAAGGCAAGTTGTCCACCAGCATCCTGGTGGGAACAATCGGTGATGATGCCCGCGCGCCCCGGAGCGAAGTCAATCCCGTTGGACATCGAGTCGCTGGTCGTACGCACATTGGCGAATTCCAAGTACTTGCAAGGCTTGGCCGACCTGCCGGTGATCCGCGAGAAATCGACAATGGAAGCGATCGCCGAATTTGACACCGCGGGTTTCATGGAATCCCATTTTCGTCGGCCGAGTGATCCCGTTGGCAACCAGTTGACCGTCGGGCCTGGTGGAGGAAATCGTTTTCGTGAGAACGATTTTGCCAGTTCAGCGGGAGTCGCACGTCGCACCACGCGCGGCGGACAGGTCCAGTTCGCTCAGGAAATCGGCCTGTTGACTAACAACTCAACATTCATCGACCCCAAGTACCAGGGCAACTCGCGGCTGACGTTGAATATCACACAGCCATTGCTGAGCGGATCGGGCAAGGCTTACAACACCAGCCTGATCATGCTGGCCAAAATGGACGAACGACTCGCCTGGGACCAGGTCTCCGAGCAGCTGCAGGATTACCTGGTCGAAGTCACCGGAGCCTACTGGCAGCTGTACCTCGAGCGTGCCCGTCTGACACAAAAGGAACAGCACCTGCTTCGCGCAGAGACGATTCTCAGCGAGTTGGAGCAACGCCGCGAGATCGACGCAGTGGACAATCAAATCGCCCGAGCGCGGTCGGCCGTGCACAGTCGTCGCTCCGAATTGATCCGGGCGCGTACTCAAGTTCGCAACGTCGAATCGCGGCTTCGAGCGCTGGTAAACGATCCAGAGCTTTACGGTTCTGCGATCGAGGTGGTCCCGGCGGAGGCGCCACAATGCCATCCCTTGGATCTTTCGGTTCGCGAGGCGATGTCACAGGCACTGCAGAGCCGCAGTGAGATTGACCAGGCGATTCAGAAGGTTCGCGCGGCCAGCGTTCGCTTGTCGGTTGCCAAGAACGAGCTGCTGCCGGTACTGGATTTGGTTTTGGAAAGCTACCTTAGCGGGCTACGCGGAGACAATGACATTGGCCGCGCCTGGGTGGACCAATTCAGCGTTGGCGAACCGAGTTACTCGGCCGGCGTCCGTTATGAAATTCCACTGAACAATCGGTTGGCCAAGAATCGCCACCAGCGTCGGCGAGTCGAAATGAGACAGGCCATCTCACAGTTCGAGTTTCAGGTCGAAGAGCTGATGTCGGAGGTTGAAATCGCGGTCCGCGAAGTCGACACGGCCTATGAAGAAATGCTGGCCAGACATGAGGCGATGGTCGCCAGCCAAATCGATTTGGAATACTTCCAACAGCGCTGGGAGTTGGTGCCCGGCGAGGATCGCAGCGCCAGTTTCCTGCTGGAGGATATCCTGGAAGCGCAAGATCGATTGGCCGCCGCCGAATTCAACTATGCACAGACGCAAGTCAGCTACGCGGTGTCGATCGTAGAACTGAAACGTGCCGTGGGGATTCTGATCCAAAGCGAGCAGATTCATACTGATCGCGATTGTCGGTGCGGGTTGCCCGAGTACCGCTTCCAAAAAGAAGGCGCTGTGATCGAAACTTACCAAACGGCAGATCCAGAAAGACTGCCAGTGACCGACGAGTTTCTGGAAACGTTTCCTGCCCGCGAAGGTGACTTGGAAACCGAAGATTATTCTGAAACGTTGCCTGTGCCAGATGAAGAACCGGAAGCGGCGCCGGCCGATAATGATTATCTGCGGCTGATGCCGTTCAAGTCGGAGCTGATCGAAACACACGTTTTCGAGGGACCAGCTGAAATTCCGAGCCCAAATTCGGCTTCCTTCGATCACAGCACCGCTCCGGTGTTCATCGAAAGCGTCGACCTTATTCGGCCGGAGTCTCGGCCGTGATGCACCGCGCTGCGTCCGCGGTCGGTTCGGCGACCAGCGTGCAAAACCTACTCGCCAGCCTGAGCGGTTATCTTGGCAATGCCGGCTCGCGAGACAACGCTTCGCTGTCCAGCATCAAGGCGATCCGAACCCGGCTGGCTGACCTGGACGACGACCAGCTGCGGGCAGAGTCCCTGCGGCTTCGCGAACGGACCATCAGTTCCGGCGGCCGGCTTGTCGACGTTGCCAGCGGGCTGGCGCTGTTGGATGAATCGACCCACCGCACCATCGGCATCCGCCTGTATGACGTCCAAATGATCAGCGGTCTGTCGTTGCTCCGCAACGAAATCGCCGAAATGAAGACTGGGGAAGGGAAAACTCTGGTGGGCGCGTTGGTCAGCTATGTCAGAGCGCTCCAGGGTCGTGGCGTCCACTTCATGACGACCAACGCCTATCTGGCGGAGCGCGACAGTGCACTCGCCCGCCCAATATTCCAGAAACTTGGGATGACCGTTGGTTTGTTGCAGCGCGAGCAGGGACCGCAAGAAAAGCGCGTCTGTTATGAATGCGACGTGACGTACGGCCCCGGCTATGAATTCGGGTTCGACTATTTGCGCGACCAGTTGGCGCTGATCCAACAACGGGAAACCGGGCTGGGTCAACAATTGCAGTCGAACCAACGAGGTCAAGCAAGGCGGATCGCGTTCAGCATGCAGCGCGGCCACTACTGCGCCATCGTTGACGAAGCCGACAGTGTGCTGATCGACGAAGCCACCACACCACTGATTCTGTCCGCCGCGCCTGGCAAACCCGCCGCGCATCCGGACCCCTACTTGCTGGCACACAGCATTGCGTCCCAGTTGGTGGTTGACCGACATTACGCGTTGGACTTCGAACGGCGGCGGGTGACTTTGACGAGTGTGGGACAATCGGAGGCGCTGGCGCGGTTCGTGCCCGCGCAACACGCTGGTCTTCGTCGACCGTGGTATCTGTACGTCCAGCAGGCCTTACAAGCGACGCATTTTTTCGATCGCGACCGTGAATACGTGGTCCGGGACGACAAAATCAAACTGGTCGACGGCAACACCGGTCGCGTGTTCGACGACCGAACCTGGAGCGACGGTTTGCACCAGGCAGTCGAGGCAAAAGAGGGAATCACGATCAGCGAGGAGAACAGTTCTGTCGCTCGGATCTCCCGCCAACAATACTTCCGCTTATACGAAAACCTTTGCGGGATGACCGGGACGGCCAGCGATGCCAAGGCAGAACTGCGCTCGGTGTATGGCTTGCTGACAACTCCGATCCAAACCCACCGACCGTGCCGGCGTGAGGTCGATTCATTGCGCTGCTTCGCGGATGCCGAGGCGAAGTGGGATGCGATCGCCCGATCGGTGCGAGAAATTCACGCCACGGGACGTCCAATCTTGATTGGAACACGAACGATTCAAGAGAGTGAGACTATCGCCAGGCGCATCGATGGTTTGCCGTTCCAATTGCTCAACGGCAAACAAGATGCCGACGAAGCACAACTGATTGCCGACGCGGGGAAACGAGTGCGATCACGATCGCGACCAACATGGCCGGACGGGGGACCGACATTCGTCTGCAGCATGCTGTTGCCAACCTCGGCGGGCTGCATGTGATTGTCACTGCTCCCAATGACTCGGCACGCGTTGATCGGCAACTGATTGGCCGCGCAGCGCGTCAGGGTGACCCCGGTTCCTGCCAGTCCTTCGTTTCGGCAGACGATCGATTGATCGTTCAGCACGCACCGTGGTTAAGACGGCACCTGAGACGGTTGGCGGGAGCGGATCGTGAGGTCGACCAGGATCTGAGCGGTGAAATCGCCAAGTTGCAGAAGAAGGTGGAACGCAAGTTGGCTGCCCAGCGGCGAGCGATGTTCAGCGCCGAGAATTGGTTGGAAAATGCCAAGTCAACGCTGACCAAAAAATAGCTCGCCGGTCCCGCAATTACGTCCCATTGATCACCATCACTAGCCCGGATTATTCACGTAGGCCGGACCAAGGTCGCGGGTGACTGCCGGAACAGCGCGAACCTTTTGATATCGTTGGCGCAGCGTGCACACCTTGACTTCAAATAAACTGCGACTGAAGTTCCGGCACCACAAGGGTTTGCTCGGTCCGGCCTACGTCGTTGGTGAATAATCCGGGCTAGGGCATTGACAACACGGTTTTCGGAGAAGCTCCGTTCTAACTTAAAAAGCTCGTTCACCCGCGAGACAGGCTCGTTGGGATCAACGGGACGATGTGCAGAGACCAATGCCGTAGGTAGGTTCAAAGGTGAGTTACTAGCGGCCGGAGAGGAGTCGCGCCGAGGACCCTCTCCCAGCTAACAGCTCGACTCTCCTGGATGCGCCCGCGCGATCGGCATCCGCTCGAGTTTTCGCACGACTTGGTAGCGGTACGAACTTCGTGGCGTGTTGTAACCCGCAAAATCGTCAGGGTCGCGGGCGATCTTCCACTTTTCGGTTGAAAAACTACTGGCATTTTCCCCGTCCTTTGACCAGGGCGGCAACATTTCACTGGTAGCTTTACCTCCGCTCGCCCTGAATCCGAGATCAGCTCGGAACCAATCAATGTTGAAATCCATTCCCGTTGCCCTGCGATTCGATCTTGCCGCCGCTATGGTCGCGATCATGGCGCTGCAGATCCAGGTCTGCGAGGCCGTCGAGATTGAAGGCTTTACCGAGCCGAATCGATCAGTCAACGTCGCCACACCGGAGCAAGGCATTGTGGTCGCGGTGCCTGTGCAGGTTGGCGACTTTGTCAATCGGGGGCAGGTGGTTGCCGAATTGGATGACCAGATTCACGTCATTCTACGCGACTCAGCACTGCAGCGCAAAAACGCGCGTGGACGCCTGTTGTCGGCTGAGGCCGAAGTACGACTGCGTACCAAACGCTTAGAAAAAATAACTGAGCTGCGCAGCAACGGCTTCGGTCGCAAGGAAGAACTTGATCGTGCGATCACGGACTTGGAAATCGCGGAGTCTGAACTTCAGGCGGTCCAGGAAGATTTGGCCGACAAGCAGTTGCAGTTCCAAAAACACCAGGCCGAACTAGCCCGCCGAGTCATCTACTCGCCGCTGAGCGGATTCGTGTCGGCTCGACTGAAGGAGCCAGGTGAATTTGTCGCTCCCAACGAGCCCAATCTTGTTACGATCGTGGAACTTGATCCGCTGCTGGCAAAATTTTCCATGAAACGATCGCTTGCGCGCCACGTCCGTGTGGGCGAGTTGGTCGACGTGATGTTTGAGGAACTCGGCGAAACGGTCGCTGGCACCGTCGAACAGATCTCGCCCGTGGTCGACGCGCAAAGCGGCACCATAAAAGTCAAAGTCAGAATCGAAAATCCGGATGGACGGATTCTCAGCGGCGAGCGCTGTGCTATCGATATCCAAATTCGCGACGAACCATCACAACAAGAACCTGCCGCAGCGACGAAGCGTATCGCACAACGTTAGAAATTTAAGGAAATAACCTCGCTGATTCAGGGAGGAAATTGTAATGGATGATCAAAGCCACCGCACCGCGACAGTTGTGCACAGGGTTCGCCCTAAAAAATCCGCACCGCCTGCTGATCCTCCAGCCGACTTAGCACTGGTTTGCGAGCACGAACTGCGGGTACAGCGAAAACTGCTCGATGCCGTTGCTGGACAAGTAGAGAAATCCGACGCAATCGAGCGGATTGGTGAAGTCGTCCACGAACTTCACCCCACGGTCTCGTTGCTGTACATGGATCGCGGACTGTCAGCTGAGCTTCGCATCGCCGGCGATGACGAGATCTTCCAGCACTTGCCGATCGGCTCGACCGAACCAATCCAGCGACTGGCAACCCAAACGTGTGAGTCCGGCGCCGCCATGGTGCAACAGCTCTCCGGCGCCCATCAGTGGTTAGTCGTCGCCGTGCCGGTCGTACTGCGCGGTCGTCCGTCCGAAGTCTGGTGCGCTGCTGAGAGAAAAGGCGATCCCACGCACAGCCAGTTGCTGCAAACGATGCAATTGGCGGCCTCTCACCTGACGCTTTGGGACGTAATCGGACAAGCCAGGAGCGAAGAAATCGCATCGCGACAGACCGCTGCGCTGTTGGAACTGCTGACTCAACTGGACGACACCGGCGATTGGACCACCGCGGTCCACGTCTTGGTCAACGAACTGCGGGCCTACCTTGGCTGTGATCAGATTGTGTTGGGCATGACTCGTGGTAAGCAGCTCGATTGCGAACTGGTCGCAGTGTCTGGTTTATCGAACTTTGATAAGCGGTCGCAATATACAGATCATCTTGAAGCGGTCATGAATGAGGCGATTCTGCGCAAGCAGGTAACGATCATTTCTGCTCAAAACGATGTTACTGACGAAGGCACGCTGGCTCATCAGCATCTGCATGGCGCCAGTCGCAGCGACTGTCTGATCAGCACGCCACTGTGCGACAGCAGTGGCCAACCAGTTGGTGCCTGGTTGTTGTTGGACGGGGATCAGGAAAGAGACCATGACGAAACAATCGCTTTCTGCCGCGCCAGTCAAATCGTCGTGGGGTCACGACTAGCAAAGATCCGTCGCTCCCACGTGAATCCCTTTGTGCGGCTGATGAGGGCGACTACACACGCCTCAAAAAGCAGCAAGGTCGTCGGTTGTTTGGCTGCCGCTTTCCTGTTTTTCGGCACCATGCTGATTCCGGTCGATTACCGGATCGGTTGTGATTGCCAATTGGAACCTGTCTCACGGCGATTCGTCGAGTCACCGTACGACGGAACGTTGGAAAAATCACTGGTGGAAGCCGGCGACGTGGTTTCGACCGGTCAGATCCTAGCCCGCATGGACGCGCGAGAGCTGCGTTGGGAAATGTCCGGCTATCAAGCTGACTACGAAAGTGAAAAGAAAAAACGAGACGCGGCGTCGGCTCGTGACGAGGTCTCGCTGGCCCAACAATCGGATCTGGAAATGCAGCGGTTGAGCTTGAAAATGCAACTGCTTCGTCATCGGCTGCAGAATTTGGAAGTCAAAAGCCCCGTCGATGGCGTGGTCATCGCTGGTGACCTGAAAAAAGCGGAAGGCGTTCCGCTGGCGATCGGGCAAACCCTGTTTGAGATCGCACCGCTGGACCAGATGATCGTTGAGGTCGCGGTACCGGAATCAGACATCTTGTACGTGGCCACCGGCATGCCGGTCGAAGTTCGTTTGGATGCCGATCAAAGCGAGCTCAAAACCGGGGCCATCAAACGCATCACGCCGCGCTCGGAAACGCGTGGCAACGAAAACGTCTTCATTGCCGAAGTTGCGCTCGACAACGCTGATGGTCGCTTGCGACCCGGCATGAAAGGATCTGCCAAAGTGATTAGCGAGCCGCACGCGCTCGGTTGGAATCTGTTTCATAAGGCATGGGAAACATTCGCCATGATGGTCGGGTGTTGACGTGGCCATTGATGCAACGATCCAAACACAAGACCATCGTGTTCGAGAAATTTCGCAGCTGCGACTAGAGCTGCGCAGCGATCTGCGATTCACACCTCATTTCGAGGCTGGCCAGCAATGCTATCTGGTCGAAGATCTCGCGAGGTCGCAGTTCTTTCGAATAGGCATTCCCGAATACTTATTGATTTCGATGTTCGACGGCCAAACCAGTGTTGGCGAAGCGGTTGTCCGCTTGTCTAAATTGGATCTGGAACATCAGCTGACCGAGGCGGAAGCGACGGCTGTTTGCAAATGGCTGGTCGATGCGGAACTGGCCCATACGTCAGCTTCCTCCGACGGCCGACGATTAGCAATCAACGCGGTGGATCGAACGATCAAGAGACGCTTGGGCCTGTGGAATCCGCTGTGCATGAAGGTCCCGCTGGCCTATCCCGATCGATGGGTTGCCAAAGTAACCCCCTGGCTAGGCAGTTTCTTTACCGCCGGCTTCACCCTGCTGGGCGCGATTCTAGTAATCGTCGCCAGCTATCACGTCACCGCCGCGTGGGAAAATTTCTCGGCCGCCTCGCGCGGTATCTTTACGCCTGCCCGTTGGCTCTGGCTGGTCGCTTGTTGGTTGCTGTTGAAAGTTGTTCATGAATCCGCGCATGCGATCGTCTGTCGCAAGTATGGTGGACCGGTCCACGAAGCGGGCGCCATTTTCGTACTTTTTGCTCCACTGGCCTACGTCGATTTGACCAGCGCCTGGCGATTCCGATCAAAATGGAAGCGCATCCACACAGCCGCTGCCGGCATGTATGTGGAACTTTGGATCGCGGCGATAGCCGCCATCGCATGGGCCTCAACCGATCCGGGGCTGGTCAATGACCTCTGCTTCAACCTGGTGTTGATGGCCAGCGTGACCACGATCGTATTCAACGCAAATCCGCTGATGCGCTTTGATGGCTACTACATGCTTTCAGACCTGCTGGAGATTCCCAACCTGTATGGCGAAGGGCAAGGCTTTCTGAATTATTTGGGACGCCGTTATGTGCTGGGAGAACAAGTGGTGTCCTCTCTGGGCTGGTCCGCTCGCGATCTCTTCACGCGCGTTTACGGAATCGCGGCTTTGCTGTGGCGGATTCTGATTTGTGCTTCCCTGGTGATCGCGGCGGCGATGCTGTTTCGTGGCCTGGGGATACTGCTTGCGCTGGTCGCGGTCGTACTTTGGGTCGGAGTCCCCTTGACGCGAATGATCAAGCACGTCGGCCGACCCGACGGAATGCAGCAATACCGACGCAGACGCTTGGCAACCGTACTTTTTGCCGTCGCCGGGCTGGGTTGGCTTGTGCTGGGCGGGGTTCCCTGGCCAGGCGCAAAACATGCCGCCGCAGTCGTGCAGTACGAACCGCTGGCGTTCGTTCGCGCGGCGAGCCCCGGTTTCGTGCGGCGCAATCCACATTCAAACCGGCCAGAAAGTCGAGGCGGGGCAGGTGATCGCGGAGCTTGAAAATCGACAGCTCGTCGCCGAGCAGCACGATCTGGAACTTGCGATTCAGCAATCGCTGCTGAAATCGCGAGTGTTCAAGCAAAGCGACGAAATGCATTCGTACCAGGCGGAAATGGAGCAGCTTCGTTCGCTACAGGACAAGCTTGCCGAGAAAAGCGAGCAAGTACGGCAATTGACGTTGCGTGCGCCGGCTGCGGGTCGGGTGATTGCGCGTGAACTTTCCCATCGGATCGGCACTTATCTGAAACCAGGTGACCAGCTCGCGGTGATTGGTCAGGAAACGCGCAAAGAACTGCTGATCGCGATCGCCCAATCCGATTTCGATTCCTTCGCGGCGCGAATCGGACAATCGGTCAATGTCCGTATTTCCGGCAATCTGGTGCTCAGCAGCCCTCTGCAAAGCGTGGAACCAAGAGCCACCAAGCAGGCGCCTCAAGAATCAATGTACGCGGCGCTAGGCGGACCGCTGGAAAGCCGATCTGTCGAATCCACCAAGCAAGGACCCGCATTTGAATTACTCGCGCCCCATTTCACAGGCGTCGTCGCGCTGCCTCCATCGATCAGTCAAAAGTTGCGAGTCGGACAGAGTGGTGTGGTCTGGTTCGGACGCCATCAGGAGACCGTGGGCAGCGTCTTGCGACGCAAGCTGCTTAAGTTTTTGCCGGCAAGTCTGACGAGCTTGTGTGGCTGCGGATTGGAAAACAACCACGCGCTTTAGACCGTCTCATTTTAGACGTCGACCTACAGGATTCCGGCGGGCTCGATATAATGAGATCGTTCCGTCTGCGATCCCAGAATTGACGTCTCTATGCGCATCCACGATCTGCTCTCTTCGCATGACCTGTCGCGGGTTGCTAAATTGCAATTGCTGGCTCGTCAGGTTGTCGAAGGATTTGCCAGCGGACGACATCGATCACCCCACAAAGGTTTTAGCGTCGAATTCAGGGAGCATCGGCCCTACGTTCGTGGCGACGAGCTTCGCAACATTGACTGGAAGGTCTTTGGCAAAAGCGATCGCCTGTACATCCGCGAATCGGAAGAAGAAACAAATCTTCGCTGCACTCTGATTGTTGATCGCAGCGGATCGATGCAGTACCGCGGAGATCGTAGCGGCGGCCTGAGCAAATACGAGTACGCTCAGCAGCTTTCCGCGTCACTTGCCTATTTGATGTTAACTCAACAAGATGCGGTGGGCGTCGTGACCTTTGACGACCAGCCGCGCCAAATCGTGCCCTGTCGCCAACGTCCGTCTCACCTGCGCCCGATCTTGACGGCGTTGGCCGAACAGGTGACGAGTCGAGAAACGGATATCGGTGGCGTGTTTCGAACGCTTGCTCCCAAACTAGCGCGGCGGGGGCTGCTGGTGATCGTTTCCGATGCGATGGGCGATGTCGAATCGATCGGTCGTGCACTGGCTCTGTTTCGTGCATCCAAGCACGAGGTGCTGTTTTTTCAAGTGATCGATCCCGACGAGAGGGATTTTCCGTTCGCCGGTCGCATTCAGTTTCAAAATTTGGAAAACAGCTCGCACCAGCAAATCGTCGATGCCCTGGCGCTGCGCGATGCGTATCTGAAACGGTTCGAGCAACATCAAGCGGCCCTGCGTGATATCTGTCGAAAGAATCGAGTCGATTGGGTTCCGCTGACCACTGACCGTCCCTTGGCCGATGCGCTGCACCAATACCTGGCGATGCGGAGACGGATTCGGTGACGCTGCTGAACGGTTTGCTTTCGCTTGGCGCACTTGCGTTTACGATCCCGTTGGCGATCCACTTGTTGTTTCGCGCACGCTTTCGCACGATTCAGTGGGGCGCCATGCACTTGTTGGACAGTGTTGTCCGAATCAATCATCGACGAATTCAATTGCTGCAACTACTGCTGCTGTTGGTCCGCTGTCTGTTACCAGTGCTACTGGCGTTTTGCCTGGCTCGGCCAGTGCTGACCGGGTTTCGCTCGTTGCCTGGTGACGCGCCGGCTTCGTTGATCCTGGCCATCGATGACAGTCGCAGTATGTCGGCTCGTGATCAAACCGGGGTGACGCGAATCGGACGCGCCCGCGACCTGATCCAGCAGTTGCTCGGCGATCTGTCACGCCAGGACGAAGTGATCCTGATACGGTCAAGTCAGCTCCAGCAGGCTGCGATCGTTACCGGTCGGTCAGATGCAAGCGAACGATTGTGGGATCTGGAGGCGGAATCAGGTCCAGTCGATTTGGCTCTGCTTGTCCAGCGGTCGATCGAGGCGATCGAGAGCGCAGCGCATTCGCAGCGGCGAATTGTGGTCGTCTCCGATTTTCAAAACCAGGATCTTGGTGATGCGACTATCGAATCGCTACGACGTTTGGGAGCTCGGTTGCCCGAGGGAAAGGGCCAGCCGACGATTGGCTTCTTGAACCTCGGTGTGAATTCGCAACTGCTGGACAACGTTTCGATCGACTTGATCGAGGCCCAGTCGCCAGCGTTTGTGTTGGGACGCGAGGCCAGTTTTACGGTTCGGATCCGCAACGGATGCGATCTGCCGAAGCGGAATTTGCGGGTTACCTGGACCGTCAATGGTCGGGAAATCGGGTCAACCGAGGTTGAAATCGAAGCTCGTTCAACAACCAGCGTTGTAATCGACCATGCATTCGAAAAGACAGGCCAAGCCGAATTTTCCGTCGCGATCGAGCAAGCCGACGCCATCTTGGCCGACAACCGGCGGGCGATCAGCGTTGACGTGATTGACGAAGTCGCTGTGTTGATCGTCGATGGTCAGCCCAGCGATCAGCCGCTGAAAGGGGAAACGGATTTTTTGACTGTGGCGCTCAGCCCATTCTCTTTTGGCGGCGTTGATCGCGCCGACGCGATTCGTACAACCGTGATTCAGCCAAGACAAATCGTCACGACCATCGGGCGGACCGAGCCAAACGTGTTAGTGCTGGCCAATGTCGATCAACTCAACGACAACACCAAGGCCGCGATCGCCGATTTCGTAACTCGAGGCGGATCACTGGTCATCTTCGATGGCTCGCTAGTGCGGCCCGACTCGTACAACAGTCCCTGGCAGGGAAAGCTAGGCTCTTGGATGTTGCCCGCGGCGCTCGGCCCCGTGGTCGGAAATGTCACGGCCAACAATGCCAACCCAATCGCGATCGATGGCGCCAAAGAAAACTATACGCCCTGGCGGGAGTTGACGGGGCCAGACGGGTCGTTGTTCGATGAAGTCGAATTGTTTGGCTACCGTCGGCTTACCGTGGTTCCGCCGGATGAGGCGAACCAGCAGCCTGGTGCGACAACGATGTTAAGCACTGCCAGTGGCGCGCCATTGATCGTATCGGCGTCTCGCGGTCGCGGCAGAATCGTGCAATTTGCCTTTCCCAGCGACGACGCTTGGACAGGACTGCCAACGCGCGCGGTGTTCGTCCCGATGATGCAACAATTGATGCTGGATTTGGCGGGTACCCAGCGGCAGGTTCAAATCCAAGAAATTCCAGCAGCCGAATCCGTGCTGCAGGACGCTTCCACCAACCGATTGCAAACGGCAGCCGAGTCGGTTAACGCAAATGTTTACACGGATCTATCAAGCCTGCAAACGGACGAGCTGACGCGACGCTATGGTCGCGAAATTTGGCGCTGGCTACTGGTGCTGTTATTGGCGGCGCTGGTCGGCGAAGTCGTTTTACAGCAGCGATTAGGTCCCGGGGTAAGGTCGCCCGTCTCGCTTGCGGGAGCCTCGACATGATCGCGTCGGTTCGTTTTGCCGGCGACTTGCACCCGCTGTTGATCATTGGGTTTGCGCTGTTGGCAGCGATTGCGGTCGCCAAGCTGTACTTGCGAGAAACGCAATCAATTGCCGCCCCTTACAGTTATCTACTGCCGGGCCTGCGCGCTTCGGCGGTCGCGCTGGCAATCTTGATTCTTGCCGGGCCCGTGTGGCATCGTCGTCAAACCATCGGGACGCTCGGTCGCGTTGTTTTCGCAATCGATCAGTCGCGCAGCATGGCGCTTACCGACAGCATCGCCGGCGGATCGAGTCCATCGCGCTCGGATCGGGCCAGTCAGTTGTTGACCGGAACCGACGTGGCCGCGGGTTGGCTGGGCAGACTGGAGAAGAGCCACATCGTCGACGTGGTGGCCTTTTCCATTGGGGATCTCACCAACGTCTGGACCAGCCGTGATGCTGGTCAGCCGCCGTTAACATTTGGTCTGGTCGCGGACGGCCCATCAACGGATCTGGCCGCACCAATGCAAATCGCGGCCGACTCGTCGGATCAGACAAACCAGACTGCTGTCGTGCTGTTAAGTGATGGACGTGACAACGCTGGAGCGTCGCCGATCGACGCCGCGGCCAGGCTCAAGGCATTGGGTGTGAAAGTCAACACGATTGGAATCGGTTCGACGGACGAACCCGATGACATCGGAATCTCGCGAGTCATTCATCCCACGACGGTCGCAGCCGACGTACCACTGGCAGGAACGCTGTTGATTCGCCAGTCAGGATTCGATGGGCAGCCAGTGGTGGTCCGGATCGAACATCTCGGGGAAGCGGTTTGGCGACAAACGGTCTCGCTTGATTCGCCGGAAGTGTCCGTACCCTTTCAGTTAGACATCGAATCGATGGTCCGCAAAATCCAAGCATCCGTGCCGCGCGGAGTTCAACGGTCGATCGCGGTGCTCGATCTGCACGCTACAGTCGAAGCGATCGAAGGAGACAGTCGAACCGAGAATAACTCACGTTCCTTTCGAGTCGCCGCTTCGACACACGAACATCGATTGCTGATTCTTGATGGTTCGAGCCGCTGGGAAATGCGTTATTTAAGAAATTTGTTTGCACGCAATCCCGAATGGTCCGTTGATACTTTGTTGTACGGACCCGGCACGGACTTGCCGATCATTGATCGCGGGCCAAAGGCGGGTCAGTTTCCAAACACGGCGGAGGCATTTGCGCGCTATGATGCGATCATTCTGGGCGAAATACCCGCCGATCAGTGGACGGATCGTGATGCTGAGTTGCTGCGCGATTTTGTTTCACGCGGCGGCGGACTGATCGTGATTGATGGTCGTTATGGCCGAGTCAAGGATTTGGCCGAGCAATCGCTGGCTGATCTGATTCCAGTCAACTATCTGGATAACCCTGCAAAAGCAGTCCGCTCGATTCGTCCCAGCCGAATTGGAAGCGGTCATCCGGCGTTGAATTTATGGCCGGGTGAAGCCGATCAAATGTCGTTTTGGGAAAATCTACCTGCTCCGCCGTCGGTTCCGGATGTCCAGTCGCAGGCGGGAGCCGAAGTTTTGGCTGACGCGCTGACCTTTGACGGTCTGTCCGTCCCCTGGCTGGTAACCCGCATGTTTGGTGCTGGTCGAGTGGTCTATGTATCGACCGATCAAACTTGGCGATGGCGATACAAAGTCGCCGATCGATTCCACTGGCGCTTCTGGAATCAGCTGATCGCGACGACAATTCAACCTCCCTATTCGGTAGGTGACAGCTATGTCGCCCTGGGATCTGATCGAATCGAGTATCAGTCAGGTGAATCGGCAACGATCCGAGCCAGATTGCGCAATCCCGATGGCGAGCCCATCGGAGACTCCACCGTTGAAGCGCTGTTGGTCAAACAGGATCAAATCGTTGCCCGAATTCCATTGGCAGCAGACGATCCGGCTCGAGGCACCTACCGAGGCCGAACGGGACCTCTTGCGCTGGGGGACTACTCGCTGCGAATTCGTGCCAGCGGCATCGATCCGAATGTTTTGCGAGCGACCACGCCGATTTGGGTCGAAACACGCGACACGGGCGAACTTGACCGCGTCAGTCTTGATTCGCCGCTCCTGCAACAAATTGCCGCCAACGGCGGCGGGGTATACTTTCATGAATCGGAGGCGGATCGAATGATTGATCAGCTGGAACCCCTTTCGACCGGCAGAATCGTCGAATCGGATATCCTGATCTGGCAGTCATTCTATTGGTTCGTGATTGTGATCGCGATGCTTACGGCTGAATGGTGGATCCGTAAACGGTTGGGGCTGATGTAGACGATGACTGCTTTGCAATCACAAATGGCCGAGCCGCTGCGACTCAATCCAACCACGGCCGCCGCACTAATCGACTTCAAACGGCGGCGCGGACGGTTGCTGATGCTGCGTTCGATCGCCGCCGGCCTGCTGGCCCTGACCGTGTCGATGATTCTCGTCGCTGCCCTTGATTATCTGTGGTTGCTAACCGACGCGGTGCGCTGGTCACTTAGCCTGCTGGCGTATGCAGTCACTTTTTCGGTGGTCTGGTGGTTTGGTTGGCGGCGGCGTGATGGCAACGACATGCGGCGGATCGCGAAACAATTCGAGTCGGCTGATCCGCGATTCAACGAACAGCTGTTGGCCACGGTGGAATTGGCCGATCCCGAAACGGCCAACGGCTCGCCGCGATTTCGCCAGTGGCTGCAGGATCGAACCGCGCGACATGTCGCGGCGGTCGATGTGGTCCAGTTATTACCCTTTGAATTGATCCGTCCCTGGCTGTGGACCGCGGCGATCGTGCTTGCGACGATCGGTTTGATGATCCTTGTACCGCAGGTCCAATTCGGACGTCGATTGGCTCGAGCCATCCTGCCGGGGCTGCCGATTGAGCGTGCTTCGTTAACCAAGATCAACATCACCAAGCCGTCACCGCTAAGCGGAACGGTTGCGGAAGGAGACGCCGTTGGAATTGTCGCATCAATCGGAGGAAGCGGTGCCGACGACGTGCGACTGCAGTGGCGCACCGCCGGTGGTACGCGAGATGAAATAAACATGACGCCGCAAACATCGACAGGTGCGGATGACAACAACGTCTACTCGGCGATCCTGGCCGTCGCTGGCGAGCCGATCGAGTATCGCGTTACCGCTGGGGATGGAATCACGCTTTGGCATCGCCTGACTCCGGTCCCTCGCCCTGGCGTGGTGTCATTTTCCAAGCGATACGTGTATCCAGAATATACCGGACTGGCGAGCGAAACGATCGAATCCGATCACGGCGACTTGTCGGCAATCCAAGGATCGGTCGCCCAGCTGACGGCACGTTTCAACGAACCGTGCGCAGGCCGCAAGGATTCGTTTCGTCGGCGGCTCATCGTCGTTGGCCATGAAACCAACGGATCCATCGCGCACGGCTTACGAGGTCACAGTTCCGGTCCAAGAATTGACTCGTTACCAAGTCGTCGCGACCAGCGCACAGTCCGGATTTAGTAATTCTTTGAGTCATCAGTACAGCGTCGTCCCAATCGTCGACACACCTCCAACGGTCAAGTGGGGAAACGTCAATTCGGGACAGATCATCGAATCCCCAATGATCGTCTCGAGAGCCGACGTTGTCTCACTGGCGGGCCAAATCAGCGACCAGTTACCGGTCGAGACTGCGATTCAAGAGTTCCAACTGAACGATGGACCTGTACTGCAGCGAAAGCTGGAACTGCCACAGGCGAGTGCCGAAGTCGAATTGCGTTGGAATTGGGACCTGCTGAATGAATTTGGCGATGGGACGGACGAGGCAACACCCAAGCTTTCCGGTGGCGACATCATCCGCACTGCCATTGTTGCGGTGGATCGCAAGGGTCAGCGGGGCGAGTCGGCCAAGATCGAACTTCTGATCACCGACGAAGGTTTTTCTCCGCGACGATACTTGCGGATGGACCAGTTGGATCAGCTGACCCAAAACATCATTGGCTGGACCACGCGAACTGATCAGTTGATGTCGACCTACTCAAAATTGCTGCCATCGGATTTGACTGCCATCGCGGCTGCGGAAAACGAGTTGAGCCTGAATCCCGATGTTCATTCGCAATTGCCAGTTCTGATCGAGACGGCAAGTACGCCGGCCGCGGCGGGGCGGCTGGAATTGATTGGGACCGCCATCGAAGACCTGGATCGAAAGATCGGCGAGTGGATTACCGAGATGCGGCAGCTGATTTCCAACGAGTCGGTCGATCAGAATCAGCATCCAGCCTCGATCATGGATCGTCTGCGAACAGAGGCACTCGGTTTCAGCAGGCAAGCAAGGAATATTGAGATTTATGTTCGCTGTCATTTGTCCCATCTGTTGTCACTACAGTTAATCGAAGATTGCTCGGGATTGTTGCGCAGTTTGCGACGGCTCCAGGAAAGCGATATTCCGGTCCAGCAGCTCTCAAGACACTTGCGAATCGTTGATCGGCAACTGATCGCCATCGACGAAGCGTTCTCGAAATACCGCGATGCAGTAACCGATTCTTCTCGTCAGTTGTCGGACAATTGGAGCGAGTGGCGCGTGGACCGCAGTGAACAGATTGGACGCGCAATTGACCAGGCAGTCTCAATCGACCAACTAAAATCGATCATCGCCCAATTAGTCAGCGACCTGATTTCTTATCGATCCGACAAGGCGATTTACAACCGCCAATCGTCGATTGGTTTGGTCAACGGCTTGAGAACATTGCAAAGTCAAATCGAGGGTGTTCCCGAGCAAGTGCGTTTGTTTGCAACGCAGTTCGATTCGCGGCCCGATCGATTGCTGCAGAGTCTTGACGATGCGCGAGCCTTGCATCAAGTGCATCCTGCGGCCGACCTGACGTTTATCGCTGATATCGGTCTGATGCGCAGTGCGCTACAGAATGTCACTAATCCGGATTTCGTCAGCGGTGTTGAGGAATCGATCCAGCAGTCGCTGGGGAATTTGGCAGACGCGTTTCAGATCTTGCAAGCGGGCCATGAATTGACGATGTGGCAAAATGAACTAACAGCATTGCTAGCCGCCGAAACGAACCCCAGCGGTGAAGCAGTCCGCCGGTTTGAGCATCCACAGTTGCTGGACCGTTACGTGGCGGGCATCACCTGGACGCTGGCAAGTCTTAAAAATTCCAAGCTCGCACAGCCGGTGGATTCGATCGATCACTCGATCACACACCCGAGCATTGCCCGCGCGAATCAATTACTTGGTGAGAGACGGTTTGACGGCGACAAACTGACTTCCGCCCGACTGGCGCTGCGGCCGGTGCAGCGTGAGTTGGCGGAATATCTGAATCGCCTTCAGCCTCCGATTGAAGTGGCCCGAAACACGATTCGCCGGTATGTGCTGCCGCTCCACCAACTCGCTCGTCAGGCGGCCCAGCAGGTTCAGCAAACGATACGTGCGACCAGGCCCGACGCGCCTGACGGTGAATTGAAAAAAGAACATGCGGAGGCCGATGCGGCAACGGAACAAACCATGCAGTCTTTGATGGACATCGCAAACACGCTGTCGACGGCCGACGAGCAAAGCCGAGAACTAGCGAGAGACGCCGATGCGGCGCTTGCTCAGATTAGCCAGCAACGAAACCAAGTCAACCAAGCGATGAAAGCCGAAACGACCGAACCCCTGGCCGGCGAATTGGAACAGCTGCGGCGGCAACTTGTGCAAACGGCCGATCATTTCGAACGAGCCGAGCGAGGAGAGGATGTTAGCGCGTCGCGAGCAGAACTGCGGAACCTGGAAAAGGAGTTGAATATCGACCAAACGCTGGACGAACGGTTTCAGCAAGCCGAAGCCTTGGCCGAAGCGGCTCAGCGCGACGCGGGCGAGTTGCGAAAACAGCTGGAGCGAGAAGCAACGCAAAACCAACCGATGCGAAACGAACTTTCAGAAATCGCCCAGCGGACGGCGGAGTCGGCGCTGCAGTCGCTGAAACAATCATCCGACGACGAGCGGTCATTGAATCAAGCACTCGAGCGTGCCGACCCCGACTTCCTGGAGCAGAAAATCCGGCTAGCCGAACGCTTGTCGAACCTGGCACAGGAGTTGTCGACGCTGTACGAGGCCTATGGCAATGCGATCAGCAATGCCGCTAAGGAGACCGCGCTGGGCGACCAGGCAGGCAGCCTGCAGCAGGAATTGCGAGATGCCGCCGCGACGACTCGTGGTTTGATCCCGAACGCAAGTCAGCATTCATCGATCATCGATGCCGCCAAACAGATCGCGATCGATCTGCTTGCGGCCACCGAGTCAATCAATCAGTTCAACGAATTGACCAGTAGCGCGGAGACTAACGAACCAGATGCTGATCAGGTCGCCGAAAACAACCGCAACGCGGAACGCTGGATGCGTCAATTCCGCGACCAAAGATTTCGAGCGGCGAGTGAACAGATCCAGCGATCGACAGCCGCAAAGCAGAATGCGACTCGTCGTGCTCAGCAGGCGAAACAACAACTCCGATCGTACGAACAATCGAAACAACAATTGCAGAACACTTCGCAACAGGATCCCGGCAACGAATCGGTAACACAGCAACTTGCCGGCATCCAGCAGCGAATCGATCAGGCGCGGCGAGCGGAGCAGGCCGCAGAGGAGTCGGTCAACCAGGCTGACAAGCAATTGAATGATGTCAAGCAAAAGGCAGATGGCCTGCGACAACAACGGGTTGATCCGATCGAATCGAAAGCTCCGGCGGTTGAAGCGTTACAGCGATTAAGTCAACAGTTAGGTAGCCAGCTTGATCCGATCCGCGATGCCTTGGGTGAGATTGCCGGCGCTGCGAATCTGCCCGAGGATCTCGAGCTTCCTCAGTTCGAGGCACGGCGATTGACTGCCGAGCAAGTGCGAATTCGCGATGAGATTGACGAAATTGGAAATGAACTGCGCCGTGCCGCATTGAACGAGCAACGCGTCGGACAGGATGATTCGGCAAGGAAACTTGCTGATTCGGCGACCCGCGTCAAAAAAGTTGCCGCGCTGCCGGCCAGCGATGCGGCTAATGAATTGGCCCGCACGGAAGCGGATCCAACAGCTGCGCCTGAGGCTGTTCGCCAAATCCAGAGGACAATGCAAGAGATCGATCGAGAAGTCGCTGAATTGACCAAGTTGTTGGGTGGTGCCTCGGCCGAGTCTTCCGACAACAAAGGGCAATCCTCTGAAGACGAATCACAGCGGGGCAAGCAGTTAGCCCGTACGCTGGACGAACTAGAACAGTCCAACGCGCAGCAGGGTCAACAAGAATCAAACCAAACTGCCGGGCAGGCTTCGCCAACATTGAACTCCGCGGTGCAGCAGTCCGCCAGAGATGCCGCAAAGCAACGCCGAGAGCAGATCAGTCCCGGTGGAAGCGAGGCTCGGGATCCCTCCCAAGAAACGTCTTCTTCGCTGGCCGGAAACGATGCGGCCGTGCAGTCTGGTGAAGGGACGATGTCCGATGGCGGTCCAGTTTCGATTGATGGTATCGATCGCAGCGGCGCAGACTGGGGCCAGCTTCGTGTTCGCCGCTCCGGTGACGCCTCGGAAACGCTGCGCAGCGAAGTCCCCGCGAAGTATCGAAGGCAAATCGAAGCCTACTTCCGCGCAATTGCTCAGCAGGCCGCCCAAGGGGGTGGCCCATGAACGATCGCGTTCGACTGCCAGCCTTCGCTGCACAGCAGGACTCATGTCATCCTTCGTCCATACTGAACGTGCTGCAGAAATATCATGTTTTAAAGGACGATGGCGATGCGGGCGTGACAACCTGCTTTGAGCAGCAATACGACGCAACGATGATGCGTCGCAACTGGATTTATCTCGCCGCGCTCTCCGCGCTGGCCGCTGGACAATCGCTGCGAGCCCAACCGCCCTCTGAGTCAGTCGACGTCCTTTACACGCCCGACGCGATCGATCGAGCGGTCAAAGCCGGCGTTGAGTTCCTTGTGAAAACCCAACGCGCCGATGGCGCGATCGCCGATCGCGGGCACGAAATCGCGATGACATCGCTGGCGATCATGGCGATGGCCGCGATTGGCACGCAGCCGACACCACAGACCAGGACAGGTCGTGCGATGCAAGACGCGATTGACTTTGTGTTGCAGCCAGGCAACCAAGATGACGAGGGATATTTTGGCGGAGGCGATCAGTCGCGGATGTATGGTCATGGCATCACCACACTGATGTTGACTGAAATGTTGGGTATGGGGGCGGAACCGTCGGACAATGAAAGAATTCACACGGCGCTTGTCAAAGCCATCAAGTTGATCTTGGCTTCCCAAGCGGTTTCCAAACCGGACAAATTGGCAGGTGGTTGGCGTTACTCGCCGATCAGCCGTGATTCCGACCTTTCCGTCTCGGTCTGGCAACTGATGGCACTGCGGTCAGCCAAAAACGACGGATTGGACGTCCCCGGCGAAGCGATCGAAAAAGCGATTTCCTATCTCCGCAATTCTTACACCTCTCCTCTGCTCCGCGACGGCACGCCGCGAGACAAAGTCAGCGGGTTCAGTTACACGCCGGGAACTCATCATCCGACCTTTACGATGACTGCCGCCGGATTGCTTGCCATGCAGGTTTGTGGCCGGTACGACTCACCGTTGGTCAGCGGGGCAACCCAGTGGCTCTGGAACAATCCGCCGAAGCCACGCGAGCGATTCTTTCATTACGGCATCTACTACTACGCCCAGGCCATGCATCAAGTCGGCGAGAAGTACTCAACGATGGCCGATTCGTTGGTCGCCAAACTGTTGACCTCCACGCAGCGACCTGATGGTTCTTGGTTGCCACAAGGTGAAGAGAGAAACATTGGATTGGCCTATGCGACGGCGCTTTCGGTATTGAGTTTGAGCGTCCGTTATCACTACTTGCCGATTTATCAGCGTTAGTGCGACGTCGCCGACCGCTCCTTGGCGAGACAAGGGCATTTTCATGTTTGCTATAGTCGCTCGAAAAAGGTCCATCGAGGTTTCGAGTGTCTGGAGCTGCCTGGAACTATGGTTCGTCGATGATTGCTTGTTCATGTTCGGATACCTCGAAGAGGTTAAAGCCATTGGCAAGGATTCCCCCCGCCCGACCGCGACCCGGCCATGCCGGGTCGCGGGCGGGCGGGGAATTCGAAAAAATGGTTCCGCAGACCCCGGATACGCTGCGCGATCCGGGGCTAATTGCTTTGATCCCGATCGGGATCAGGAGTCATTTCAGAATATTTTCAGCGTCGAACCCACGCAGAACCTCGTCGGCACCTTTTTTCCGGAAGGTACATCCATTTTGAACCTGTTCTAACTCGGCAGAACCCCGGCAATCAGGAAAGCTGCACGGGTTGTTAGTCCTTACTTGCGGCCATTCTGCATCCACAGCGCGTACTCTTCGGCGGTCACTTTTCCGTCGCGGTTGGAATCGGATTTCGCGGGACTGAGCAGCATATCTTTCCATTCCGAAGGCGTCAGCACTCCATCTTTGTTGGTGTCGTTGCGTGTGATGATTCGCTGCGAAACCTTCAACAGCTTATCGTCGATTTTGACATCGGATTTGTCAGATGTACTTGGATTGCCTGCGGCCTGTTGCGCGGGGCTCGCAGCTAACGTAGCGGGTGAAGCGGCTGCGCTGGATGATTTGGGTTCGTCTCCGCGCTCGATAGATTCCAGTGCTTCCGCGGTCGTAATCACTCCGTCGCGATTCAGATCAGAAGCGAAGAATTGTTCAACCACTTCATCGCTCCAGTCGCTTGCGAACTCAGCCATCGTCACTTGGCCATCGTCATTGGCATCGCGATCGCTAAAGAAGCCGGGTAATCCCTCGGGGTCGCGCCGCGCACCGGCGACACGATACGAGCGCCGACCGTTGAACAAATCGGGTTGTTCGTTCGTTTTGTTTCGGTCTCTTTGTTTGTCTGCGCCGCGTTTCTCCTGTGCTTTCTTGCGCTGGACCTGTTCGGTCCCTTCGCGCCTGACTGCATAGCGAACAGCTAATTCTTGCGGCGTCAGTTTACCGTCGCGATTTCGATCAAAGTCCATCGGGTTGCCGGCGAACTGTGCCGTCAATTCGTCTTTCGTCAACACACCGTTCTTGTCCTTATCAAAGTATCTCATTCGGGAGGCGGCTTCTTGCTGGTCCGCCTCGGTTACCTCGATCGTCAGCAACTCGGCAGCGGCACCGAACCCCAGAAGCGGCTCCGCTTCGATTTCGTCAGCGCGTCCAAAGCCAGGGACCAGCAATTCAATGGTCACTGCTTTGTCGGCTATCTCGCGTTCTCGCTCGCGATCCCGACCGCTCCGATCGCTGCGATCGCCACCGCGTCCACCTTCGCGCTCGGCCCGCGCTTTTTCGAAGCTCTCGGCAAGTTGTTTCAACGGGATTGGCTGGCCGACTTGAATGCTGGGGTCGGATCGCTGCATCCGCGAGATCATGAACTGGGCCGGCCCCTGCTGTTCATCGGGATCGATGACCCCGTTGCCATTGGTATCAAGACGGTTCAGAAATTCGCTCGGATCGAAACTGCCGCGACCACGATCGTAACCGCCGCGACCACGTTCGAAACCGCCGCGACCGCGATCGTAACCGCCGCGACCGCGATCGGAATCTTGGGCGTCCAGGGTACTGATGGCAGCCAGAGTGACCGTCAGCGTCAGCAGATGTCGTAGCACGTTCATACCGATCAAACCCTGGCCGAGACGCTGGGTTTCGCCATTTTCGTCGGGGATTGCCGGCTCGCCGGTACCACTGACCGGCGCGGCAAATTTCGCCAGTTCCCTACTTAGCCGACCAACTGAGCAGGCTGACCACTGAAGGTGAATTCCGAGCCATTGTAGTCGACGTAAATCGTCGTGCCCTCCGGATAATCCTGTTTCAGCAGGGAAGTGGCAAGCCGATTTTCGATTTCCCGCTGGATCACCCGCTTCAACGGTCGTGCCCCGTAGGTGGGATCATAGCCAACCGCCGCGATTTCGTCGATCGCCGCTTCGCTGATCTCCATTTGCAGTCCGTTTTCTTCCAGACGCCGGGCGAGGTGTTGCAGTTGCAGTTTGACGATTTTGCGAATTTCGTCACGTTGCAACGGATGGAAAATCACGATGTCATCGATACGGTTCAAAAACTCCGGCAAGAATCGCACCTTGAGCGCCTCTTGAACGGCTTCCCGCATCTCCTCCTCATCGCCACCTTGCTCGGTTACCTGTTGAATCACCTGGCTGCCGGCATTGCTGGTCATGACAACGACCGTATTGGTAAAGTCGATGGTACGGCCGTGGCCGTCCGTTAAGCGGCCGTCATCCAAAACTTGCAATAGGATGTTGAACACATCTGGGTGTGCTTTTTCCATCTCGTCCAGCAACAACACCGAGTAAGGGCGGCGGCGGACGGCTTCGGTCAACTTGCCGCCTTCCTCGTAGCCGACGTATCCGGGAGGTGCGCCGATCAATCGAGACACGCTGTGTCGTTCCATGAACTCGCTCATATCGATCCGTATCATTGCCGATTCGTCGTCGAACATGATCTGAGCCAGCGCCTTGCACAGTTCTGTTTTGCCGACGCCTGTGGGGCCCAAGAACAGGAACGAACCAATTGGACGCGAGGGATCTTGCAGTCCGCTGCGGCTGCGGCGAACGGCATCGCTGACCGCCGCGACAGCTTCCTCTTGTCCGACCACACGCGCATGCAAACGTTCCTCCATCACCAAAAGCTTGGCGCGTTCCGTTTCCATCATCCGAGTCACCGGGATTCCGGTCCAGGAGCTGACCACCTCGGCGATCTCTTCGTCGGTCACATCGCGACGCAGTAGCCTACGTTTTTCTTCACCAGCGACTTTACCGGCATCATCCTGCGAAGGTTCCCGCGACTCCATCTCTTCCAAACGTTGCTCCAATTCTCCTTGCCTGGCGCGTACGCTGAGCATTTCACGGTAAACTTCTTCGGGGCTTTCACCGCGCAACTGTTTTTGTTTGGCGTCCGCGTCCAGGGTAGCAAACCGATGTTCCAATTGTTCCGCCTCGCGGCGAATCGATTGCACATCATCCAGTCCCATTTTCTCGGCCTCCCATTGCTCGCGCAAATCAGCCAGCTGGCGATTGAGCGTTTCCATTTCCTGTTCGATTTCAATGCGTTTCGCCGACGCGGATTCTTCCTGTTCGTCTACCAGTTGGCGATGCGCCAGTTCTAGTTGCCTCAGTCGTCGTTGGATGCGGTCGATCGGCTCGGGCACACTCTCCTTTTCGATCGCCAGTCGGCTGGCCGCCTCGTCAATCAAGTCGATAGCTTTATCGGGCAGGAAGCGATCGGCGATGTAGCGGTTAGATAGATTGGCCGCCGCGACCAAGGCGTTGTCGGTAATCCGCACACCGTGATGCGACTCATAGCGTGTTTTCAGGCCACGCAGGATTGCGATCGTGTCATCGACGGTCGGCTCGCCGATGTAGACCGGTTGGAATCGTCGTTCAAGCGCAGCGTCTTTTTCAATATGCTGGCGATATTCGTCGAGCGTGGTTGCGCCGATACAGCGAAGCGTTCCGCGCGCGAGTTCCGGCTTGAGCAAGTTGGCGGCATCGGCCGATCCTTCTGCTTTGCCAGCACCGACGACCAAATGGAGTTCGTCGATGAACAGGATTACCTGGCCACCCGAATCCTTGACCTCGCGCAGAACCGCTTTCAGCCGTTCCTCGAAATCGCCGCGAAACTTTGCGCCGGCGACCAGCGCGCCCATGTCCAGCGAGATGACACGCTTGTCTTTCAGGCTCTGAGGGACGTCACCTTCAAAAATCCGCAGCGCCAGACCTTCGGCAATTGCCGTTTTTCCGACACCCGGTTGGCCGATCAGCACGGGATTGTTTTTTGTTCGCCGCGAAAGCACCTGAACAACACGGCGGATTTCATTATCGCGACCAATCACAGGGTCCAATTTTCCGGACGCTGCCAGGTCGGTCAGGTCAATGCCATACTTTTCCAGGGCCTGGTAAGTGTCTTCGGCATTCTGGTCAGTGACTCGGGCTGAACCGCGCACTTCAGCCATCGCTTTGAGCACATCCTCGTCACTGATGCCCAGCATTTTGAGCAGATTCTTGGCTTTACTGTCCGCCCGCGCCAGACCCAGCAGCAGATGCTCGGTGCTGACAAATTCATCTCTCAGGGATTCCGCCGCATCGGCCGCTTCATTGAAGGTCTTTTGCAAGCTCGCGGCGATCCCAGGTTGTCGACCGCCCGACGCCGCTGGCAGGCGGGCTAGCTCGCTGGTGGTTAAGTCAATCAACTGTTGGGCGTCAACATTCAGCTTTTTCAGCAGCGGTCTGGCGATACCGTCGGTTTCCTCGAGCATCGCGGCGAGCAGATGAAGCGGATCAATTTCTGGGTTTTCCGCTGCCGCCGCACGGGCTTGTGCATCGGCGATCAGTGATTGTGCTTTGGTGGTCAGTTTGTCAAATCGGAACGTCATGGCAGTCTCCTTGGTATACAGCAACGAAAGCAACTGGCGCGCCAAACACTCGGCCGCACCAGCCCCGCCCGAGCTGCCAAACCAGGCTTCCGCGGGCTTTTGACTCGCCAAAAAAACAGGCGGACGCTCTCGCATCCGCCTGGTTGGTCATTGGTCTTGGCGTCGGAACCTAATCCTTGACTTCGAAATCAGCATCGATCGCATCATCGTCCGAATCGGAGGCTGCCGCGGCGCCGGCCGGAGATCCGGAAGCTGCCTCGGCCGAGCTTTCCGATTTTTCGTACAGCACCTTGCTGAAAGCCTGCGAGGCGGCATCCAGTTCATCGGACGCTTGCTTGATCGCGGCCGTGTCATCCCCTTCAGAAGCTTTCTTCACCTTTTCGATTGCCTGATTCATCGGTTGAGTGTCCGATTCGGTCAGTTTGTCAGCATGTTCCTTCATCTGCTTTTCCAACTGATAAACCTGTTGGCTTGCTCTGTTCCTGGCTTCGACCAGTTCGAATTGTTTCCGGTCCGCATCCGCGTTTGCTGCGGCGTCCTTTTGCATCTGTTCGATTTCGTCTTCGCTTAGCGCGCCCGCCTCCTTGATCGTCACCGATGCTTCTTTGCCGGTTTTCAATTCTTTCGCCGAAACCGAAACGATACCGTTTTGGTCAATATCAAACTTGACCTCAATCTGGGGAACTCCCCGAGGTTGCGGCGGGATTCCTTCGAGGTTGAATTCGCCCAGCAATCGATTGTTGGCCGCCATCTTTCGCTCACCCTGAAACACGCGAACCGTGACCGCCGATTGATTGTCCGCAGCGGTGCTGAAGACATTTTTCTTTTCCGCCGGTATCGTCGTGTTGCGTTCGACCAAAGCGGTCATCACACCACCTTCGGTTTCAATTCCCAGGGTTAGCGGAGTAACGTCCAGCAACAGTACGTCCGTCCGATCTCCCGCCAGCACGCTGCCTTGAATAGCAGCGCCAACAGCGACGACTTCGTCGGGGTTGACGCCCTGATGGGGGTCTTTGCCGAAGATCGACTTGACCAGATTGCGGACTTTGGGCACTCGCGTGCTACCGCCGACCAAAACGATTTCGTCGATTTCGTTCGGTTTGAAACCGGCGTCCTTGAGTGCCTGCAGTACCGGACCGCGACAGCGTTCGACCAAGTCATCGACTAATTCTTCGAACTTGCTGCGCGTGATCTTCATCGTCAAGTGCTTGGGAACACTCTCAACAACCGTAATGAACGGCAGGTTGATGTCGGTTTCGGGCAGCGAGCTGAGTTCCTTCTTGGCTTTCTCACATGCTTCCTGCAAACGCTGCAGCGCCATCGGATCGGATCGCAAATCAATCGCGTTGTCTTTCTTGAACTGATCGGCAACGTAATTGATCAACGCCTCGTCAAAGTCATCGCCGCCCAAATGGCCATCGCCCGACGTGCTGATGACTTGAAACACGCGGCTTTCCTGATCTCCGTCACCAGTATCGGCAACTTCCAACACGGAAACGTCGAAGGTACCTCCGCCGAGGTCAAACACGATTATTTTTTCGTCTTTCTTTTTGTCCAATCCGTAAGCCAGTGCGGCAGCGGTTGGTTCGTTGATGATCCGAGCAACCTCCAGTCCGGCAATCTGTCCGGCGTCCTTGGTGGCTTGTCGCTGGGCGTCATTGAAGTAAGCCGGAACCGTGATCACGGCCTTGTTGACCTTGTGACCAAGATACGATTCGGCGGACTCCTTCAACTTTCGCAGCACTTTGGCCGAGATCTCTTGCGGAGTGTATTGCGCGTCGCCGACCTGAATTTTGACGTACTCGTCAGCTTTGCCAACAACACCGTAGGGAACCATCTTTTCTTCCGACTCGACTTCCGAATGCCGACGACCCATGAAACGCTTGGCCGAATAGACAGTCCGTTGGGGGTTGGTGACCGCTTGGCGGCGAGCCGGTTCCCCCACGATCGTGTCGTTTTTGTCGGTGAACGCGACAACGCTCGGAGTCAATCGGTTGCCCTCCGCGTTAGGGATCACCTTCGGTTCACTTCCCTCCATCACGGCGACCACGCTGTTGGTCGTTCCGAGGTCGATACCGATAATTTTTTCGCCTTGAGCCATCGTCTTGGTTTCTCCTTCGATATATCGTTTCTGACGGTTTCGTCACACGATGCTGTTTTGCTTTCGATATGGCAAAGAGCGTGCCATTTGGGGATAAATTGCCCTCAGAAACCGAAATCTCTGCGAATTATCGACTGATTTGACCTCAAATGACTCATTAGAATACGGAGAGCCCCCGTATCTTCAACGCGGAATTGGCAGTGCCCGGAATAAGGGCTCGATCCTGGCCTCCGCGCGGATTGTCAAATTGACAGGTCCCGCTGGACCGCTTCATCACCCCAAAATCGCGATTCATGATGCCCGATTCGAACTCATCGCCGGCAATTCTCGAGTCAATCGATGCCATCGATGTCAAAGTACTGCAGCTGGTCAAGGACAGGAATTCGCTGGTTCATCAACTCTGCCGAGCCGATCAGCGCCGGTTGGTGGGACGAGTGGCTGAGGCTGCGGCGCGAAGTGAGTCGCTTCTCTCACAGCAACCGCCGGGCGACATCGATGCCGCGGCACTCCGGCAGCTGTTGCGGCATCTCTCCAGCATATGTCTGCAATCGGTGCACCAAATGCGAACCGCTTATCTTGGCCCGATGTACAGCTACAGCCATCTGGCCGCGATCAAATACTTTGGCGATGGCACCACGCTGACTCCCGTTGCGTCGATCCCGGCGGTCTTTGATGCCGTTGATCGCGGAGACGCGTTGACCGGGATCGTGCCAATCGAAAACAGCACCGATGGTCGAGTGGTCGATACGCTGGGAATGTTTGTGCGGCGCGAGATGGAAGTTTGTGGCGAGGTGCTCTTGCCAATTCACCATAACCTGTTGTCGAAAACACCCCGAGCCGAAATTCGTGAAGTTCACAGCAAGCCGCAAGCGCTTTCGCAATGTCGAGGCTGGTTGGCAAAAAATTTACCTGACGCGCAGGTGGTCGAAAACTCGAGTACGGCTGCGGCAGCCAAGCTGGCCTCAGAGCAGAAAGGAGTCGCTGCGGTCGCCAGCGTCGAGGCTGGTCGGCAATACGATCTGGATGTGATTGACGCCAACATCGAGGACAATCCGAACAACGTGACCAGGTTTGCAGTGCTCGGCAAAGAGCGGCCCCTGCGTACCGGAGACGACAAAACATCGCTCCTGTTCCAAGTCAGCCATCAACCCGGCGCTTTGGCTGATGCGATGACGGTCTTCAAAGAATGCAAGCTGAATTTGACCTGGATAGAATCATTCCCGTCGCCTGAAGCGGCGAACGAATATCTGTTCTTTGTCGAATTGACCGGACATCGGGATGACGAACAGGTGGCCAAGGCGATCCAAAAATTGGCTGAAAAGTCTCAGCGACTCTCGATTCTCGGTTCTTACCCCCGCGCGGTTCTGTAAAATCTGGGAGTTTCGGTTGCTGGCATGCCTTGCCAGCGGTATTTAACGGGGTGGTCGACAGTTTCGCGGTCCTGCGGTTGAAGCGTCCCGGTGACCGCTGACGATCCTATTTTTTGCGGAACGACAGATTCACGCTGCGACAAAGGGCGGGATTTGCTGGCCGCTGCCCGCGATTCAGATTGTTGTTGGCGGCTCCCAACCTGTATCTGGACGTTTGATCAGTATGGAATTGCGGGGCACGAATCACCAAACCGGTCGATCACCAAACCGCTCGATCATTGCGTCGCGGCATCCGTGGTTACTGACGAGATCGAACAAGACGGTGCGTAGCGGAGTACGATAATCAGAATCTGGATGCTGACCGAAAGCAAACGGTTGCTTGATCACCAGTTCCTGGAAATGCTTGGCCACTTGATGATCGTGAACCATCGGCGAACAGCATCACGGCCGCTTGGACAGAATCCTGCGCCGGAAGAATCCGGTAGCGATAAAACGCGGAGATCTTGGCCCACGAACAAACCTAAAACTGGTAAAACAGGGATTGTGATTGCCAGTGCATGGAGCAAGATAAAAAATTTTCCAGAGCAGCTGTACGAAACGTGACGAGGTGGCGATCGGCTCGTCCAACAAAAATCGTCCGACAAAAATTGAGATCTAGATAATCGTCGTCAGACATCAGTCTTTCCAAGTAATCAACTCCTACATCAACGAGGACAAATATGTGGATTCCCAAATGGCAGCGTGACCAAAAGCAGGGCGTTGATTCACCAATTCCGACTCAGCCGGTGTCAAACGAAGAATTTGTCCCGCGTCCGCAAACCAAACAACAGAAACAGTGGGAATCGCTGATCGGCGAAATGTCGGAACAGAATGCCAAGAAAGTGGGCTTGTCGCGGCGTGATTACATGCGGACATCGATGGGAATGGCAACTGCCTTCATGGCATCCAATGCCGTATTTGGCCCCAACTGGAATGTGGATGCTGCCGAAACGGTCGAGCCGGAAGCGACGGAGGAAAAATTCCCCAAAGGCGAGTACTTCATCATGGATGTGCAGACGCATTTCACAGACGGAATCGCAATTGGTTTCCGCAGCATGGAATTCGTTAAGAACATGGGGTTCAACCTCAAGGATACTCCCGACGCCTACAGCTTCACGAATTTTGTTAAAGAGATTTACTTTGACAGCGAGACAAGCATTGCCGTGATCTCGGGTGTTCCTGGCCGTGAGACCAACAAGAAACTGGAAGGCAAGGAGGTTGAAGGCCGTGCACGTGGCGGCGGTATCTTGCCCAGTTGGCTGATGTCGCAGCGCAAGAACGAGTTGAATGAAATGGCTGGTGGTCAGCGGGCGTTTTGCCAGGGTAATTGTGCCCCCAACCATTATTGGGACAAAGCCAACAACAAGCCCGATTTCCCTGCTCTGTTTGAACAGATGGAACGCGAGGTCAAGAAGTACGGTATCGATAGTTGGAAATGGTACTGCCACACCGATCCGGGCCGGAGCGGAAACGGGTTCCGCATGGATGACGAAGAAATGGCATATCCGTTTTACGAGAAGTCAAAGGAACTCGGCTTGAACGTGTTCAGTTGTCACAAAGGTTTCGCGTCCCAATCGCGTACGTTGGGACACTTTGCTCACCCTGGCGACATCGAGAAAGCGGCCAAGGATCATCCTGATTTGACCTTCATTTGTTATCACTCGGCGCTCAAGCACGGACCCAACGAACCGCAGTTCGACGCCGAGGGTTTCTACGATCCCGAAACCGGCGACTTTGCCTGGCATGCCGACCTGATGAAGATCAAAGAGCGTAATCCGGAGATGACCAACGTGTATCCGGAGATCGGTTCATCCTTTGGTTTGTTGTCGATCGCCAATCCGGAAATGTGTCAGCATTTGATTGGCAAGAACGTCAAGTACTTCGGCAGCGATCACGTCATTTGGGGAACTGATTGTCTGTGGTGGGGTGCCCCGCAGTGGGTGATCGATGCCATGAAACGCTTCCAAATCAGTGATCGCCTGTGTGAGAAATTCGGCTACGCGAAGCTGACGAAGGAAGACAAAGCCAATATTTTCGGGCTCAACGCCGCGAAAATTTACAACTTCGACGTCAACGAGAAGATGAAGGCGTTGCCCAACGACGCGCTGAGCAAGATCAAGACGGCGTACTTGGAAAGTGGCGGTCAGCGAGACAATGCCGCCGCTGGATGGGTCCGCGCGGACGCTTGAGCGGTGTCTCTGAGTAGCACAGTTGCGGCGATTCCGTTATCCCCTGTTTTGTCTAGGGGAGACGGAATCCCACGTCGGCCAATCGGATCCGGGCTTGATCACGGGCGTCCCAGCACTCGTTCGCAGCTTCGTTTTTGGATTCAGGTTTGCTTGGTTTTGCCAACCGCGTTGGTGCTGGGAATCCAGCCGGCGCTTGCCGAGCAGCCGAATGTCGATCCAGCAGTTGTTGATCCAGCAGTTGTTGATCCAGCGGCGGTTGATCCAGCGGCGGTTGATCCGGCGGCGGTTGATCCGGCAGCTTGGGGGGCCGATCATGTCGGTCAACCCTTTCCGGAGTATCTGACCGGAGATGAGTGTTTGTTTTGCCATCGCAAAGTCGGGGCAACCTGGAACAGCAACCCCCATCAACAAACCATCCGCGAAGCAACAGCCGGCGACCTGGCAATCGGCCTGCTTGCAGGGCGAGACAGCCAAGCGGCTGGCGAGACGCAGTACCTGCTCGGTGCGCGACAGATGACGCGATTCTTGCGGCGCGGACAGGAGTACGGCAAGCTTGAAATGCTCTCGGCAAAATACCTGATCGGCAAACCGCAGCAACCCGAAACTGCTGACTTGGTAAGCAGCGATTCGATTCACTGGGACGTCAATGCTTTTGCCGATCGCTGCGCGGGCTGTCACACCACTGCCGTGGACACGAAGTCGCGTTCATTCTCCACCGTTTCGCTCGATTGTGTCGCTTGCCACGGTGAAGTGGAATTGGCGCATACCAGCGATGTCAGCAAGGTTCTTCTTTCCAGCAAGAATCGGGAGCCTCAGCAAGTGATATCGATCTGTGCACAGTGTCATTTGCGAGGCGGGAAGTCGAAGAGTTCGGGATTGCCCTACCCCAATACCTTTGTCGCTGGGGACAATCTGTTTCGTGATTTCCAAGTCGATTTGTCCAGCCCTGCGATTCGAAAACTGCCCGTGGTCCAGCAGCATATCTACCTGAATGCCCGCGATGTGGCGACTCTCGGCCTCGTGGAGCTGACTTGCGTATCCTGTCACGAAGTGCACGGCGACAGCAGCGACAAGCACCAGCAGCTTGATGATTCAGCAATCTGCGCGTCGTGCCACCTTCCAAATACCGACAACACTGAACTTTCCGAAACGTTTCAGCTTCAGCGCAAGCTGCGAACTAATAATTTAACCTGTGATTATTAACCCTGCGAGGAAACCAATGAGTGAATCTAATCTGGAAATGCCCGTCAATGAGACACCGGACGAAACGGATATCTCGGTCAGAGCTTACTTTTCCCGGTTCAACGACGATCGGCTGCGGGAATATCGCAAGGACTGGAGTGACGAACAGGTCATCGAATGGGACGGTAATTTTCGCTGCGATGGTGCGCTGATGCTGGTCTGTTGTGAACGCGACATCGAAATCGACGAGTATCGCAAGGTGATTGAAGAACACATTCAGCGCCGCGGGTTGTAGGGGGCGATGAGAATCCTCTGCTTCAGCGATTTGCACCGCGACAAAGACGCCGCGGAAAAACTGGTCCAAGCAGCCGATGATGTCGATTGCCTGGTCGGCGCTGGCGACTTTGCCACCTGTCGTCAGGGGATCACCGACACCTTGGATATTCTCGCGGGCATCGAGAAGCCGGCGGTTCTGGTGCCGGGCAACGGTGAATCAGCCGACGAATTATCCGCAGCGGTCTGCGGTTGGAAATCCGCGCATGTTTTGCACGGCAGCGGATGTCAAATCGCTGGCGTCTCGTTTTGGGGCGTAGGAGGAGGGATACCGGTCACTCCCTTTGGAGCCTGGAGTTATGATTTTGACGAGAACCAGGCTGCTGAGATGTTGTCCAATTGTCCAGTTTCCGCAGTTTTAGTGGTTCACTCACCGCCCTATGAAACGGTGGATCAGGATGGCGGCGGACATCATTTCGGTAGTCGGGCGATTCGAGAAGCGGTAGAGGCGAAACAACCAAGGTTGGTTGTCTGCGGGCATATCCACAACGACTGGGGGCGGGAGTTTCAGTTGGGTAATTCCCGAATCATCAACGCCGGGCCTGGCGGTATCGTCGTCGAACTCGCTGAGGGCTGAAACCGGCTGCATCCGTGACATCATCGAGTCGCCTGCGGCAGGCGAGACGTTGTGTTGGTCGCTAGGCCTCGCAACCCTACCGTTTCGTGACGATTTCGTTAAAACTTCATGGTTCAGACTGTTGTAATTGGTGCTCAAAGTGCCTACCATTAGGTCTAGGGAGGGTGTACTTTTTTCCACCCTTTTTGGTATGTGATCCTCAATTCATTCAAGGGCCGACTCCGGCCGGAGACCGTTTCTAATCCCTTCAAAGGTCATTGACATGAAGCTGTTACTTGCGGCTTTTCTTGCCCTTGCCTCGGGCTCATCCGCAGTTCTACTTGCCGTGGAGAAGCCAACGGCAAATAACCATTTGACCATGAATCAGTGGGTTCACCTGACTGCAGATGGGTCGCTCAATGGACGCGTTCTGTTTGCCAGTGCCGAAGGTCAAGCCTCGACACTCAGCGGGATCAACGTTTCCTTGCGAGATCGTGACGGAACAACCTTCACCGCACAAACCGACGAGCGAGGTAAATTCAAAATCAACGGCATTCAGCCGGGCATTTACGCGTTGATCGCCAGGGGTGCCAATGCGTTTGCCTCTGCGGCCCTGCATCTTTTACCGGTTGACGAAAAATCGGCTGATGGATTTCCCGCGGTCGCGGAGATCTCGGCCGCCAAGATTCAGGACACGACCGTGCAAATGGCAATCGCACGTTATCTCCCGCCAAACTTGCAGCGCGGCGACGCTTCGATCGATCGCGCCGATCTCGAACAACTTGCCAGCCACGTATACGGCAGCGAATTGTCTCAAGTGCAGCAAATCGGTGGCGGCATGAAGGGCAAGATTTTTCTTGCCGGCGCTGAGGGTACGGATCTGCGAGCCGCGGGCCGCACCAACGTATTTCTGTTTCAAAATGGATTCGAAGTCGCGCGTGCGCTGACCGACCAAGATGGCCAGTTCCGCTTCGAGCGGCTACCGATCGGGTACTACTCTTTGTTAGCGATTGGAAGAGATGGGCTCGGTTCGATTGGATTTGTGCTGGTTGACCAAGAGCAGGCAAGAAAAACAGCTAAGAATCTTTCGGCGGCTAAAGATGCAGAAACTTTGGTCATGCAATACGGTTGTTGTGGCGTCCAGGATGGATTCGCCATGCAGATTGCGCCGGTCCCGGATGCCGTTCAAATCGTGCAAAATCCAATGGTCTTAGACGTGGCCTGTATCACCGGTTGCGGTGTTCCGATTCCCGCCTGTGGATGCGGACCCTGCTGTGGCACGGTCGTGGAAGGCGTGCCAGTCGAAGGTAAGGTCAGTGAGACCTCACCAGCGGAAGGCAAGACCTCTGACGGTGAACCAGCCCAGCGCGAGGTTGCCGACAGCAGCGGGATCGCCCAGGGCGGCTATGCCGGTTACAGCGGCGGCTTCGGCGGCGGCGGTGGCGGCGGCGGTGCCGGCGGCGGGCTCGGAGGTCTGGGATCACTCGGAGCTCTCGGTGGTGTGCTGGCCACAACGGCCGGTGGCGGTGGGGCTAGTGGTGCGATCACCGCGCCGATTTCTCCTCCGGTCTCAGCCTCCGCGGGATTCGATCCGATTCTCGACTTCTGATCCAAGATTTCATGCCTGCATCAATTCACCGCAGCAAGCTTTGCTGCGGTTTTTTTGTTGCCGCAAGCTCACACGCGGCACTGATTTGGGCAATTACTTTTCGTCCCAGACATTCCGTGTTTGAGCGATCGTCGTTTGCGCATTGTCGCTATAATGCGGAGCGAATCAGAGCTTACTATCGAATTTTGATCAGAGCTTGCTCGACAAAACAGCAGAGGAATGAATGACAACAGCGGAGCATTTCGTTAGCGATCAGGTCGCCAAGCGCGCGGCCGAGGCACGATCGCAATTGGACGAACATACGGTTAGAACCGTTCATTGGCATTTCAGCGAAGAGACCGGCAGTCCGTTTTGGCTGGAAAAAAAATCCGAGCTGAACTTTGATCCACTCAAGGACGTCAAGTGCTTTGAAGACCTGAAGAAATTCCCGCTGTTCGAAGATGACTGGCTTCGTGGCGGACCGGTCCGGCGTTGGGTCCCCAAAGGCCATGCCGGAAAGCCGGTTTATGTCTTTGAAACCGGCGGCACAACCGGTATCCCCAAGAGTCGTGTGGTGATCGAAGACCATTGGAAAGACTACGAACTTTTCAGCGATACGCTGCCAGAGAAGTATTTCCCCAAAGGATCAAATTGGTTGATGCTCGGACCAAGTGGTCCCCGCAGACTCCGCTTGGCGGTCGAGCATCTGGCGCAGTACCGAGACGGTATCTGCTTCTGCATCGATTTGGATCCTCGCTGGGTGGTCAAGCTGATCAAAAAAGGTTGGATGGAACATCTTGAGGAATACAAGAAACATTGCATTGATCAAGCGATTACCGTCTTGACCGCCGGCCACGACGTTAAGTGCATGTTCACGACGCCAAAGTTGCTGGAGTCATTGGGCGAGGCATTGGAAGACCGTGGCACGAGCATTCAAGAGATCGGGATCACGGGAATTTTTTCTGGCGGTACCGAGTTCACGCCTCAGTGGACCAAGTTTTGTGTCGAAGAGTTGCTTGGTGGTCCCGCCGCAGGGGGCGGCGTTTACATGACACCGACCTACGGTAATACGCTGATGGGTTTGGCTTGCAGCAAACCGATCACCGCATCCGATGGATACAAAATATCCTATTACGCGCCGCAACCGCGTGCGGCCACTGAAGTGGTCCGGTTCGACGACTATAGCCAAGTGGTTGGCTACGGCGAAACTGGCCGCGTGAAGCTTTACACGTTGACCGACGAATTCTTTGTGCCAGGATTTATGGAGCGTGACGAGGGCGAGCGTGAAGCTCCGTTTGAGACGTATCCTTGGGACGGTGTCAGCGGAGTCCGTCCATTTCATGAGTTGGCAACGGCCACCACCGTGGGCGTCTATTGAGTTGCCCCGGTTTCGTTACCATTCGTCAATATGTTTCTCGTTTTTTAGTGCCTCCAAATGATCACACTTAGCCCACTACGTTGGGGACAGCCCTACGAATCCCTCGATCTGACCGATGTGGTCCATTTCGATACCGGCCAACCGATTGCGCGGGTTGGCAATATCGGTGGTGGGATCGTCGGTCGTGACATGCGTCAAGCCCATAAGGCGCGTGCCGCTTTGCTGCAACTTTCAACTGACGATTTGATCAGTCGCTGCAAGCAAGCCGCCGAACTATTCGAGTCAGCGCCTTTGACCGTTGGCGATTCGACGCAAACCGTCGAAGACTTCGTGCACCAGCAGTCAGCCAGCACCGGGTTGCCCGAACACATGTGCCGGGCCAACTTGAAGAAAAACAGTTTTGTACTCGGCAACATTGATCAGATTTTAGACTGTCTGACACGTGGCCTCGATCTTTCAATTTTGTCGCGTGGCTACGGTGATGAAGGTCGGGGAGTCACGGTCAGTTACCAGGCCACGACGCCGGTTCTAGGTGCGGTTTTGCCGAACAATTCGCCCGGAGTCCACACGCTTTGGCTGCCTGCGATCCCATTGCAGATCGGATTGGCGCTGAAGCCCGGATCGCAGGAACCTTGGACACCCTATCGGATGGTGTCCGCGTTCATTGCCGCCGGTATACCTGCTACCGCATTCGGATTGTATCCAGGCGGCCATGATGCCGGCACTGCGATCATGACCAAGACGGCACGCAGCATGATCTTTGGCAGCGCCGAAACAGTCGCTCAGCACGCCGGCAATCCCAGGATCCAACCGCACGGCCCCGGATTCTCCAAGATCCTGATCGGTGATGACGTCGTGGACGACTGGGAAGACCATTTGGATTTGATGGTCGAAAGCGTGCTGAGCAACTCCGGACGAAGTTGCATCAACTGCAGCGGAATCTGGGCGAGTCGTCACACTCGAGAAATTGCCAAGGCGATTGCTGATCGGATCGGTCCGGTCGATGTGCTGCCGCCGGGCGATGATGATGCCCAGCTAGCCGCGTTTACCGTTCCGGCGATGGCCAAGGGGACTTACGCGATGGTCCAGCAAGACTTGGCCGAAGCCGGCAGCGAAGATTTTACCGCCGAGTTTGGTGAAAAATTGATCGAGCGAGATCACTGTGCCTACCTGCGACCGATGGTCGTTCATGCCGATTCACCCGATCGTGCCGTGGCATCCAAAGAATACATGTTTCCCTTCGTTAGCATTGTGCAGTGCCCGCAGGCGGAAATGCTGCGGCGAATCGGTTCCACCTTGGTCGCGACGGTGCTGACCGGCGATTCGGAGTTCATCGACCAGGTTGGTGCATGCGTCGAGATTGATCGGCTGAACGTCGGCCCGATCCCAACCAATCGTTTGAATTGGCTGCAGCCTCACGAAGGTAACATCATTGAATTTCTGTATCGCTCGCGAGCCTACCAGATCGCCCAAATGCCGGTCGCGGCGAGCAGCTGAGTCAAACGCTGATACCTCAAGACGCAAATGATTCAAGACTCAGACGATCCAAGACGCAGATGATCGAAGACTTGGGGCTCAGCTTGTTCATTTCCATTTCCAAGCGCTGATCGCCTGCAGTTCCCGGATAAACACTTGCTCGCCAGCGACCGCGACATGCGCCCAGGTCGTTTCCTCGCTCACGCGGCGGGACGAAATTTCCCGGTACTCTGTTGGGTTAGCCTCGATTAGTCGCAATTCGCCTTGCTCGTCCAACGCCAAAATCTGCTGGCCGTTGACGATCATGCTGCAATATTTTCCCTGAGGCTTGGTCGTCCACTTCGTTTCGCCGTCTTGCGGATCGACACAGGTGAATCGCTGGTTCCGCAGATGCAGGTAGACGTTTGCGTCAATCAACACGGGCGAAGACATGTAGCCCTGTTTGTTCGTTTGCCAGCGCTGCTGCACATTGAATTGCTCTGCTGTGGCTGTGACATCGAACAGAAACGTGCCACCGCCATAACTACTCGTAAGCACCGAGTCACCGATCAGCAGCGGCGTCAAAATATTCATTCCGCGAAACGCAGGTACGTCGACCGACCATAGCGTCGAGCCGTCTTCGAGATCAAGCCCCGAAAGCTGTTCGCGGCCTTGCACAATCAGTTGCCGCTTGCCCGCAAGCGTCGCAATCACCGGCGACGAGAACGCGCTGGCTCCCACTGAGGCGCCGAACGCGCCTCCAGATTCCGGTAAGGACCGCCAAATGATTTGGCCATCCGCTTTCCGAAGCTTTAAAACAGAGGCGACCGCTTGCAGGTACAGGAACTCGCCATCAAGCAGCGGTGAGCAAACGGTACCGAATCCGGGCAGCGCGGCATCATATTGATCGACAAAGTCAACTCTCCATAGTTCAGCTCCCGATTCAACATCCAAACAGACCAAAACGTCTCGCATCCCGGCGACGTACAGCCGCTGGCCATCACAAGCGGGAGTCGATCGAATCCAACTACCGTTCTCGCGGGCGAAAAACGGCACCGACAATGCGCCTGGCCACTCGGCTTTCCAAAGCTGTTGGCCGCTGGCGCGGTCGAGCGCGCGGACGACCTCATCGGTTTTATCTCGGGTTTCGGTGACGAAGACCCGCGGACCAACCACGATCGGACCAGAGTAACTCGGCCCCAATGGTACTCGCCATTGCTGCTCAAATCGATCTTCGGCCAATGAGTCTGGCCAAGGATTTTCGGATTGAACCTGACCATTACGAGCCGCACCTCGCCATTGATCCCAATCGGCTGCCAGGGTTGAACCGACGAACGACACGAATACCATCGCCGTTCGGATTAGGGTGGAAAGAGATGGGATGATCATGAAAGCAGCTCCTGTGAATTGAATGTTTATCGGTAAGGTGAATTCTTCAACTCTTGAGCAACAAATGTTCAACAGGCTCGCCCGGTTTTAGCTTCCAGAGTTGGATCAGGACATAACTTGCCATTGCCAAGTTGCCGAAACACATGATCAGGACGAACCAAATGACTCGGGAGAGAAGAGTTTTTTCCTTCCAGGCAACCCAGACGTAAAAGGTTAAGAATGCCAGATAAGCATCGGCTAACGTCGCGCGGAACCAGGGATCTGACATCAGTGCCCCGTTGTCAAAGACATTCCGTACGAACGAAGCCAGAATCGTAAAATAGAGGATGACACAGAATACGATCACAAAAAAAATGGTGAGAAATCGTCGGTTCATGGTCGTCCGAATCCGGGGAAAAACGAATGGGTGCGGCGAGCGAAATCAGCATTCGCGGGCTTGTTCTTACTCAATATTCTTTCCAACAGCGCGACACCAGAAGCTCGCATCAACAAGATCGACATAACAACAGGTCCGATCGACATCCGCCACAAACCGCTTTAATGAACCGCGATGACCGAAACGGAACGACCGAGGTCGACTGTAGATCTGATGTCATCGCTGAAAACGGTAGTGAGAAACAAACCATTCATCGCCGCCACCGAAAGCGAACGATTCTTCACACGCCATAAAAAATAATCGCCACCGATTGATCCAACGACGCACGTGCCGTTGGCCATAGGTTGCGGCAAAAGTTTCCTGGACGGCGGCTCGGCAAGCGTCCTGATTTTCGAGCCATGCGCGGCAGGTCTTCGCATAGTGCATTCCGTTCCAATGCCACCGATCGATCAGATTCAACGGTCCAGCACAGCGAGGTAGTAAATCGGCGCTGGGCATCATGCCGCCGGTGAAGAAATGGCGTCCCATCCAATCGGATTCACCCTGGGAATCGAACAGATAGGGTGTCTCTTTGTGGTTGAACAGATGTACAAATAATTGGCCGCCGGGGCGAAGCCAGCAGTGGATCCTACGCATCAACTCGAAGTGATTCCTCATGTGCTCGAACATCTCCACTGAGACAACCCGATCGAATCGCCGCTCAGCAGTGAAGTCATTCATATCGGCGGTGATCACCTGCAAATTTGAGATTCCGACACTTTCAGCCCGCTTCTGAATGAATTTTCGCTGTGAGTTTGAGTTCGAAATCGCGGTGATTCGACTAGTCGGGTACTGCTGTGCCATCCACAGCGATAATGATCCCCAGCCGCAGCCCAATTCCAAGATCTCCATTCCATCATCCAGCGCCGCATGGTGGCAGGTGAGGCGTAATGCCTCGTCTTCAGCCTGGTCAAGGGATTCAACATGTTCGGGCCAATAACAACAACTGTATTTGAGCCGATGACCAAGCACACGCTGATAAAATTCGGCAGGCACCTCGTAGTGCTGTTCGTTGGCCTGTTCCGTGGAAATCGCGATTGGTTGTCCCTGGGTGGCTTCCAGAAAGCCGTCGCACTCCCCTGACTCGGACAATTCGGCGAGACTGCTTAGCCTGGCCCGCAGTAGTCGACGGATACCGATGCGGACCAGTTTATCGGCCAGGAAGCCGTTTTCTGCGGCCAGCACCAGCATGCCAAAAGATGATTGCGTGCCGGAACGTTGCCGCAATTCGTCGGCGCTCGTCACTCGGGTTTGTCCCAAACGATTTGCACGACTCGCACTGCCCGTTCCCGAAACGCCGCCTCGCAATAACACAAATAGTACTCCCACATTCGGATGAAACGATCGTCAAAGCCAAGTTCACGAACACGATCGAGTCGGCTTAGAAACCGAGTTCGCCAATGTTTCAGTGTCAACGCATAATGAGGTGACAGGTCCTCGATCGATTGTAGCGACAGGTCAGATGTCCGACCGACCGATTCGCACATTCCGGCGACCGATGGCAAAAACCCGCCCGGGAAAATGTACTTTTGGATAAAGTCAACCGATCGGCGGTAGGACTGGTATCGCTGTTCAGGCATGACAATGCCTTGCAGGACGAATCTGCCACCAGGCTTCAATAACCGGGCGCTCGTTCGAAAAAATAGATCTAGAAATTTTTCTCCAACTGCCTCGATCATTTCGATCGAAACCAGCTTGTCGTATTGTCCCTTCAATTCTCGATAATCTTCTGCCAGCAGACGAACGCGGACTCCCAGGCCGGCAGCGGATGCGCGATGCTTCGCCACTGCATACTGTTGCTGCGAAATTGTCGTGGTCGTCAATCGGCAGCCGTAATTTTGAGCCGCGTGCAACGCAAAAGCCCCCCATCCTGTGCCGATTTCCAGTAGATGATCGGTCGATTTCAGTTCAAGTTTCCGGCAAACTTGTTCCAGCTTGGCAATCGACGCCCTTTCCAGTGACCACGACTCGTCCTCAAAGTACGCCGCCGAGTAAGACAGCGATGGATCCAGGAAAAGTTCGAAAAAGTCGTTACTCAAATCGTAATGGGCGGCAATGTTTCTTCGACTACCAGCGATCGTATTGGCGGCCAACCACTGACCCAACCGCCTGAGCGGACGCGACAATCGCTGCAGGCCCGAATCAAAGGCCTGCAGTTCGGACATGTTTCGGCACAAGATCCTAAGTAGCGTGGTCAGATTGTCGGTTGACCAATGTTCGTCAAGGTAAGCTTCGGCGAAACCGATACTGCCGCCGGTCAGCAAGTAGCGATAGAAGTCGGGGTGTTGAACCTTTAGCTCAGCTTCAAGAAGGTCTGCTGATTCGGTTCCGAAACTCTGCACTTTCCAACCATCATCAAAATGAATCCGGCCGCCAGTAAAAGACTGCATCCGCGCGACAGTAGCAGCCGTGATTCGTCTTTCGATCCACTCTTGTCTTGGCATTGAGAGCGGCATCTCGCCGCCGCCGTCGTCTACGCGGCTGCACGGTTGCTCGGAAACGGTGGTCGACATGGTGTAGATCCTAAATCGTTTTGGACAGGTTGGTTTCTGATTTGGCTTCAGCGGCTAGCTGCGGATGTGATAGGAACGTGACTTTTTTCATCCACAGTCGGGCAGCCTGCCAATAGATTCCTGTGACGACTCTGAGGGTCATTGCCGGATATCGAAGCAGCACGCGAGCCAGGCCCGCTCCGTCGATTGGCCGCCTATGCAAAGCTAATGAGGCTTCGAAAGCGAGACCGTGTTCGTCCCAGTTTTGAATTGCGACCGTCAGCTGCTTTCCAGGTACCGTCAACCGCCAACGATACTGCATCTGCATGGGCAAGAATGGAGAAACATGGAATTCCTTGTCGCAACGGTGTTTCCACTTTGACTTGCCATCCGGCGGGCCCGGAAGAACGTAGCAATGTCGCTGGTGCCAAGGAGTATTCGTCACTTCGGCCAGCACCGCCTGGAGCTGTTCGCCATCGGGATCAAAACAGAAATAGAAGGACACGGGATTCGCGATTAGACCGAAATAGCGAAGATGAGCCAGGAGTCGGATCGGCCCGGTCGCGGTGATCCCAGCCTGTTGACGCACGGTTTCGCGAACGCACTGATCAATCGTCAGGTTAGGGTCGCCATGAAAATCAGTGCGTCGGAAGCGTCCAATCGCCGGACGACTGCACGACCACAGCCAGCGATCTGAAAATACCGACTCGATTTCCTGGAGATCCAAATACAGCAAGTACATCCGATATCGAAAGCAATGGCTTGCCTGACGAAAACGTCGGTGTCGAACCACGCCTTCATAAATGCAGCTGTTGAATCCGCTACTGGAACTAGCCAACTTGCCCCTCCAAGGGTTGATCCGCCGGCTGGTAAGTCTGACCAGGCGACCGAATCAGCTCCTTAAACCAGTCTTCAATTCCAAAGTGTTCACAAACGGCAACCGCGCTGTTGACGCCGTCTTCGTGAAATCCCGCTCCCCACCAGGCGCCGCAGAATGAGCTGCGGTTCTGGCGAATCAATTCGTGATGGCGAGACTGCATTTCGGATCGTTTTGTGGTGAACACCGGGTGAGCGTATCTGAAAGTTGCCAGCTGCTGATTCGGATCGATGGATTCCTGTTCATTCAATGTGACCAAGAACGTTCGATCGGAACGAATGTGCTGCAATCTGTTCATGTGGTAGGTAACGGTCGCGCCAGCCGTTGAATTACGGCCTAGATGATAATTCCAGGCTGCCCACGCGCGACGGGACCGCGGCAGCACCGACTGGTCAGTATGCAGCACAGCGACGCTTGATGCGTAAGGAAAAGCCGCAAGGATTTCCTGCTCGGTTTCAGTCGGATCGTCAAGCATTCGCATTGCTTGATCACTGTGACAAGCAAAAATGACTTCGTCAAAAGCTTCCTGACCATAACGATGCGAAACGACCACTTCCTCACCCGTGCGGGCAACCGAGCGGACCGGGGTTCGCAATCGGATTTGATCGCGAAATGGCTGGGTCAGCTTCCGGACATACTGATCTGACCCGCCATCAATGATTCGCCAAATCGGACGGTCCCAAAGGCTCAAAAGTCCGTGCTGATGGAAAAATTCCAGGATAAAGCGAATTGGGAATTGAGCGAACGCACCGCCGGGGCACGACCAGATCGCAGATCCCATCGGGATCAAATAATGATCTACGAATTCGGAACAGAAATCATGACTGGCAGCGAATTGAGCAACCGTCATCTGGTTGTTGACCGATGAGTGCAGTGCGGTTCCTTGGCGATTGAAGCGAACAATGTCTCGCACCATTCGCAGGAAGGATGGCCGCGCTAAATTTAGTCGCTGCGCGAATAATCCATTCAGATTGGTGCCGCTATATTCCAACCCACTGCCGTCGCAACGGACGCTGAAACTCATCGTCGTCGGTGATGTGGGGACGTCAAGGGCGCCGAGCAACCTGGAGAATTTGGGATAAGTTCGTTCGTTATAAACGATAAAGCCGGTGTCAATTGCGTGCGTTTCGCCATCGCACGGCACTTGGATTGTATGGACGTGCCCACCTACATAATCGTTTGCATCGAACAGCGTAATTTGATGACGTCGATGCAGCAGACGTCCGCACAGGAGTCCGGAAATTCCCGTTCCGATGATTGCGATTTTCATAATTGCCAACCACTGGCCGCGGATCCGTTAAGCCATCAAAGGGCCGTTTCAACCTCGTAGTGTTAGGCCCTAGCGGCCGTTTGAAAAGAGCAGAATCAGTCGGTTTTTTTGATTCCTGAGTCGATCGCCTGATCCGAATGAACCCTCTTCGACCGCGGAGGTGTTGGTTCGCTTGCCACTGGGTGAAGTGACCTGGCGAACATCTCCAGCGCATGGAAATCGGTGGCATAGCAATGATACATCGTGCTGTCTCGCAAATCTTCGATAAAGCCGCGGCCGCCGATGACCAGAGCGCACTGGAAATTTTTAGCGATGGAAAACAACCGGTTGAGGTTCGTCACGAAGGAGGGTTCGTTGGCAACATGCGAAACGCTGAGCCAAAAAATCTTGGGACGCAAGTCCTCAATTGCTTGGAACAGCGTCTCGAAGGGAAGATTGGATCCCAACAAGGTTGTCTTCCAGTCCAGGCTTTTCAGCACCAAGCCTGCGATTGTGACTGGCAAAGTGTAGAGGTCGCCTTCGATCGTGGCGCCGATCGCAGCCGGCGCGTCGGATGCCGGAGCGGGAATCCTCAAGCTGATTTCATGCAGCAGCTGCAGGCAAATTTCGCATGCTCGCCGCTCCTGATAAACTTGCAGCTCACCGCAGGACCAAAGATCCCCGATCTCGTGAAACGATCGCGCGATCACATCATCACAAATCGTGGTGACAGAGTGTTTGGCCAACAGCAGATCGATCAGCAGCTGCCGGGCCACGTGACTGTTGTTCGCCAGCAGTGCGCCGCGAAAGTGCTCCCGTGCGCGGCTGATTGACCAGGGTGTCTTGCCGCATCCGGTCGGCAGGCCGAGAAGTTCCGGAGCCTCCAAATCGAAGCCTTGGCTGACGACAAACGCGAGAATGTCCTCCGCACGGACGCGTCGATGCCCGCCAGCAGTCCTGACGGTGGGGATTAATGCTCGATCGCACCATCGTTTAACGGTCGACTCGCTGACACCGATCGCCTTGGCCACCTGCTTGGGGGAAATCAACTCTTTCATAGATTCGAGGTACCGATCAGGGGGAAAAGGCCAGCTGCCACCCGTTTGGGGAATATGAGAACGATTTGAACGTTTTCGTTATTGCCAAGTCGGTTGTATTTCGGGTAATATAGTCGGTGGTCATCAAGTGAGATGATCGATTAGGTTGTTTTTCGGGAAATTGTGGGGAGCCCAACATGTCTACGACTACTCTTAACTATCCAGCCGAGCGAATGCTTGACCAAGCTGGCGGTGATCTCGACCAACCAACGTTCGAGTCCTCCTCTCCCTCTTTGTTCGCGGATTCCGATCTCTATCTAGAAGAGTCTGCGCCCGCCACCCTGCGGCTGTCTTCCTCGGCATCGGTGCAGGTTGCCTTGTCGAAAAGCCGAATTTTATCCCGAGAAGGCGAACAACTTCTCTTCAAAAGATTGCAGTTCGTCTCGTTCCGCGCCGCCGCGATCGAGACTTCGTTCGAAACCAGTCGTCCGACCAAGAAGAAACGCTTGGAGGTCGCCCGTTTACGCGTCGAGGAGAAAGAAATTCGAGATCAGATCGCGACCGCAAACCTGCGGTTGGTCGCCTCGATTGCGGCGAAGTTGGCCAAGTCGCCGAGCGATTTCGACGACTATTTTTCCGAGGGCAATGCAATTTTGATGAACTGCATCGAGAAATTCGATTACTCCCGCGGTTTCCGCTTCAGCACCTACGCGACGACTTCCATTCAGCGACATCTGTACCGAGTCATTTACAAGGGCAGCAAGCAGCGTTCTGTGGAATGTGTGCACGACGATCGAACCCTCGAAAACATTGTCGGAAACAGCAGTAGCGATGAAGTCAGCAAGAGCAACGAACATGCTGCTGCGCAGGCGATCATTTCGCGAATGGACCAGACTCTCGACGAGCGAGAGAAGTTCATCGTTTGCGGACGACTAGGATTGGACGGATCGGGACAAGGAAAAACATTCCAGCATCTGGGTGATCACCTGGGCCTGAGCAAAGAGCGGATTCGCCAACTGTTCCATCGGGGAATCGACAAGCTCGGTCAACTGGCTGACAGCCTGGGAATCGATTCACTTGCTCACGAATGATAATTCGGTGTACCGATTGTTCGTCCTCATTTGGACGCACTGTACAAAATTATTCGTTGCCAGCGGTCAACGTCGCGCTATAAAGATGGCGAACAAACTTCCGCTGGAGCCTCTTATGCCCGCCGCTGACGACCCATTGAGAGAACTGCGATCCGCAACTGGCCAAACCCTTGAGGAACTATCGTTCGAAAGGCCACAATTAGTCGTCTTTTTAAGGCACTTCGGATGTACTTTCTGCCGAGAGTCGCTGTCCGACCTGGTTCAGCAGCGTCAAAATATCCAACAGCATGGGATTGGGATCACCTTGGTTCATATGTCGGATACTCGTGAGGCGCTTGAATTCTTTGATTCGTTCGGTCTGACCGATATCTCCAGCATCAGTGATCCTGAATGTCGCCTGTATCGCATGTTCGGACTTGATCATGGAGGCGTTCGAGAATTGTTTGGGCTGAAGGTATGGGCGCGTGGGGTGACGGCCGGGCTGTTTGGAGGGCATGGCATCGGCAAAGTCCGCGGCAACGCCTTTCAGATGCCAGGCGTTTACATCATGCATGGCGGAAAACTGATTACGGGCTTCCAGCATCGACAAGCTTCCGATCGACCTGACTATATCGCTTTGATCCAAAGATCGTTTGAAAAAAAATTAATTCCGAATACACAGTCGCCGCTCAAACGAGAAGTCTCGGTGAATGAGGCTTCGACCGTGCTCAGAGCGGCGTCCCTGTAACAGCAAGTTTCTGGTCTCGGGCCGCCGAGTCTTTGGCTAGCCTTGTCCAATCCAGCGTGGTGGAGATTCCGCTTCTCGAAAAGGCTTCGCAACGCAAATGGTGCGAAGCGGGGAGACCCAGATTTGGACCCTCCGACGTCGCATCGAATCGCCAGAAAGAAAACAGTTCTGAAAACGAAAATGGGTCGATCAAATTAGGACCTGCTACTTCTCGATGAAGCCATGATACAGAGCCATGTAATAGGGCAAGGTGAATACGGCACCATCGGCAAGACCCTGTCCATGGCCGCCACTGTCCAGACGCCAAGGGTCGGTGTTCCAATGATTGAAATGTCGCTCGTCCACCGGCAATACCTTTCCGTTATTCCGATAGCCTCTGCCTTGCGAAGCGCGGCTTAGTCCCTCTGCGGCGTGTTTCGACAGCAACACCAGGTCTTTGCGGTGGTGGTTCGTGTGCGACCAATCGAATCGGTCCAGAGGAAACCTTTTCAGCGTATCGACGGAGTCATCCAGCCAGCTTGGCCAGGGTGACAGGTCGAAGGTTCCCCAATTGTCGGAAACCTGCTGGTCCAAAGCGACCGCCGCAAAACAAAAATTAAAAAACGGATTTAACTCGGGCTCCTCCAATCGCCATGAACCGGCGAACGAGAGCAGGTATAAGCTTCGCAAAGCGGGATCGGGTTCGTATCGAATCAAGTTGTAAAACGCCATGAAAGCCATCTCGTCATCCGATTGATTTCCGGTCCCGATCCCTTTCTGAAATTTTGGTGTCAGCGCGTTGATATGGTATGAGTGTTGGTCGCGCAGGTCTCGGGCGATGTCCCGATACTTTTGGTCGCCCGTGATGTGGTGGGCAACATTCAAGTACGACAGCATGCTGATCGAATTCAGTCCACGTTCGACATACCACTTAGGATTGTGGTTCAGCTCTTGCGGATCATAGACTGCCCATCGAGTCCGCCCGGCGTGGTCATACAAGCTGAAATCATGTTCGATCAGGTGATCGATGTTCGCCCGTACCACTTCACGAACCGCAGCTTTCTGTGCTTCGGTTTCAGCAACCAGATCAAAGTAAGCGGCATAGAAGAAATAGTGGCCGTCGAGCTCATCACTGCTGGTGTCGCTTTTCCAGTACCACTTTCCGTCAGCTGATTTGGGCCAGCGAGGTTCATAGATTCTCCATTGCTTGTCACGCTGTTGCATCTCTCGCTGTCCCTCCAGCGTGTAGGCTCCGGCGTTGGGGTCGCGATCGGAGGCCGTTTCCAAGACTGTGCGGGCAATGAATCCCGCTGGCGGTTGGTGAGGCGATCCCTTGGGAGCTTCGCTCAAAAATCGCAGTGCGTCAAACGCGTCCTGGGCACGGCGGCGAGCGTTGGGATCCTTGGTCGCTCCGTAAGCAAAACATTCTCCTGCCCCATACATGCTGGTCCACAATCCGTCGTTGTCGCTGGCTTGCAGGCTGATGCCCCTCTTTTCGCCGGGCTCGCTGGTATTCGCCTCGATCACGTAACCGAACTCGGTGCGTCGATGATACTGGTCAATCTCACGTTCGTAATATTCGGCCTTGTCCGCCAGTGTCATCTGGCGAAAGTGAATCCGAGCTACCCCTCCGGCCGTTGCGATCCAAGCGTTACCGTCGGCGTCGAGTGCGATTTCGCGAACTTCGTCGTGCGGCAGCCAGCGCTGACCCTGACGATATGACCAGTGAGTTCCGTCAAAGCGAATCGCGCCAATGTTGCTGCCAAACCAGACCACTCCGTCGGCGGCACAGGCGACGCAGTTCAAGTCATCGTATGGCAAACCGTCAGCGCCGGTGTACAGAGACCATTTCTGATCGACAAAGCTTCCAACACCTTGCTCGCTGGCAAACCACAATCTGCCCAAGCCGTCATAATCAACCGTGACGCGGGTGGGAGCCCAACGGCGATTGCCTTGATGCGGGAATGCTTGTTCGGCGCCGTCCTCGGTCACCCAAAACAAGCCCAACTCTGTCCCCACAGCGATTTGTCCGTCAGGCCCGTGGGCAACAGCCAACACGCGACCGGGAAGTTGTACATCTCCAGGCAGCATTCGCTTTGCTGCGAAACACTGAGCGGCATCCGCTGCCGGACGCCAGGTTCCGTCTTTCATTTCCACGTCTCCGTTGGCCTTGTCACCGTTGGCCGTCCGGGCAATCACGCGACCTGCCGCATCGATGGCAATCTGCGTCACGTCGTCGCTGGGCAATCCCTGTTGTTTGGTATAGAAAGTTCGCAGCTCTTGCGGAAATGCACCGACCGCTAACGGTAGATCGGGTTGCTGGGCACTGGTGATTACGGACATTGCGATCACAGCAATCAGTCCGGATAGGTATCGGCTAACCATTTGGGTCTCCGGGTCAACTAAACTAATTCTTCGCCGTATCATACTCAAAACTGTCTCTACGGAATTGGAAGTCGATGGTCTACACGCTGACCGGGTGGCTGTTGCTGGTTGTTGGAATCGTTCTGACGCAGCTTGCTGAGAGTGCCGAATTCGATCTGAACGGACAGAGATTCACGTTGCCAGACGGCTTTCAAATCGAATTGGTCGCTGGGCAACCTCTGATTCAGCGGCCAGTGAATGCCGATTTTGACGAGCGCGGCCGGCTGTATGTGACCGATTCCAGCGGGTCGAACGAGTCGCTGGAGGTGCAACGTCAGCAACCGGCCGATCGTATCGTTCGCTTGGTAGACGACGACGGTGATGGCGTTTTCAATTCCAGCACCGTATATGCCGATAAGCTGACGTTTCCTGAAGGCGCCCTCTGGTTCGACGGATCGTTGTACGTTGCGGCCCCGCCCGAGATATGGAAGTTCACCGATGGGGACGACGATGGTGTCGCGGAGCACCGCGAAGTCTGGTTCGATGGCAAGACATTGACGCACTGCGGCAACGATTTGCATGGTCCGTATTTGGGGCCAGATGGTTGGTTCTACTGGTGCAAAGGCGCGTTTGCCGAACAAACTGTCGAGCGTTACGGAAGATCACCGATGACGACCAAGGCCGCGCATATTTTTCGCCGCCACCCCAGTGGCGGTCCAGTCGAATCGGTGATGACCGGCGGCATGGATAACCCGGTCGAGATCGCCTTTACACCAGGCGGCGAACGTATTTTCACGACGACCTTCTTGGTTCACCCCAGTGGTGGAAATCGCGATGGCTTGATTCATGCGGCCTATGGTGGCGTCTATGGGAAAGAACACAATGTGCTAAATGGTCATCCGCGGACCGGCAACTTGATGCCTGTCCTGGCTCACCTGGGGGTCGCCGCGCCGTGTGGTCTTGCCCGGCTTGAATCGGCGGCCTTGGGCGACGAATTCAAAGACAATCTGCTCGCCACTTCCTTCAACATGCACAAGATCACTCGGCACGAATTGACCAACCACGGCGCGACGTTTCGATCCAACGCGACCGATCTGCTGGTCAGCGATAACCTGGACTTTCATCCGACCGACGTGCTTGAAGATGCCGATGGAAGCCTGCTCGTGGTCGATACCGGCGGTTGGTTTCGTCTTTGCTGTCCGACTTCGCAGTTACAGAAACCAGATGTGCTGGGCGGGATCTATCGGATTCGAAAAACGGACGCGACTCAGCCAAGCGATCCGCGCGGACAACAGATTGATTGGGAACACCAGTCGGCCGTCGAACTGGTGCAACGGCTCGCCGATTCACGATTTGCTGTTCGCAATCAAGCTCGTCGGCGGATCGCCAAACGAGGTTCGCAGATGATCGATCGATTGAGCGGAACTCTGCTGTCTAACAGTACCGAACCCGATCATCGACTCCAGGCAGTGTGGGCATTGACCGCCATTGATGATCCGCAAGCTCGCGTAGCTGTCCGGGCTGCGTTAACCGATAGCGACGAAACCGTCCGCCAGGCGGCTTTACATTCGATTAGTCTGCACCGCGACACGCCGGCACGGGAACAACTCGTTTCAATGCTGAATATCGAATCCCCACACAATCGACGCGCGGCAGCCGAAGCGTTGGGCCGAATCGGTAATGCCAATGCGATCCCGCCGTTGTTGTCGGTGGTTCCGCTGGCAACTTTGGCTGACGGCGAATCGAAGGCTACCGTCGACCGCTTTCTGGAGCATTCGCTGATATACGCGGTTATGGAGTTAAGTGATCCAGTGGCCGTCCGACAGTCGTTGGCCAGCGAGCACGACACTTTCCGCCGCGCCGCTTTGATCGCCCTGGATCAAATGGAAGGCGGTAGTCATTTACAACCGTCTGACATCGCTCCGTTGCTGGTTTCGCAATCGGATCTACTCAATGAAACCGCCTGGTGGATCGCCCAGCAGCATCCTGATTGGGGAGACATTGTCGCAACTGCACTTCAGCAGAATCTGCGGTCGCCGCCGCGGCAAGCTCAAAACGTTCAGCGTCTTGCCGATCGACTGAAGCGGTTCAGTGGCTCGCAAGTCGTTCAGCAATTGATGGCCGAAACCTTGCGATCGACCGACACAAACGGCGAGCTTCGCCTGGCCTTGATCGAGGCCATGTCGCAAAGCGGTCAGAAACCAATGCCCGATTCGTGGCAAACGGCGCTGTGCGGCGCAGCTGGAGGGCGAAAGTCAAGTTGTACGATCGGCACTCAACGCTTTTAGTCAATTATTGAAAGGTCCGCCTGACGTCCAGACGATCCAGCAGCTCCGCAAAATTGCGGTCGCGGAGTCTGGGCACGGCGACGACATTCGATTGCAGGCCATCAGCCTGATTCCCGTCGTCAGTCGTAATTTGTCGCCGGCTGAATTTGAGTTCGTGTGCTCGCAACTGGATATCGACCAACCGGTTTCCAGTCGATCGATTGCGATCGATATTCTCAAATCAACCTCGCTCAGTCCTGCTCAGCTGCGCCAGCTCGCCGGCCAGTTGCCTCGTGTTGGCACGATGGAAATGCGTCCACTGATCGATCTGTTTGCAGGTTCAGACGACTCCACAGTTGGCAATGCAGTGCTGAATTCGTTGCTCGATTCTCCCTCTGCCACCGCGTTGCCTCCGGAACGAGTGACGGAGTTGTTTGCTGGTTTTGGACCCCAGTTGGCGGCTCGAGCAGTGCCATTGGTGGAGCGAATCGAAGCTGAAAATCGCGACAAGATTGCCCGCCTGCAGTCGATTCTCTCGTTGCTCCCCAATGCCGATATTCGCCGTGGTTTGCGGGTCTTTCAGAGTCCGGCCGCGGCCTGCATCGCTTGTCATCAACGCGGTTACCTGGGCGGCAATGTCGGGCCCGATCTGGACGGCATCGGCAAAGTACGCAGCGAACGCGACCTGCTCGAATCGATTCTGTTTCCCAGCCTGACGTTTGTCCGCAACTATGAACCGGCGGCGGTGCTGACGGTTGATGGTCAGATCTACAACGGGATCGTTCGTCAATCCGGCGACGCGGGAATCACATTGCAACTGGACGCGACGAGGTCGGTGCAGATACCGCGTGCAGAAATCGAGCGTCAACAATTCAGCGAGGTATCGATCATGCCAGCGGGTCTGGAAAAACAACTCACTCCACAACAACTAGCCGACTTGGTGAAATACCTTAAAGAAGAGTGACCGGCTGCGGTTAGCCTAGGGTCGGCGACTCCAGAAGCGAACGATGTCGGTTGGCGTTTCCGCTGATCGCAATAATTCGACGCCGCCGCGATCAAAGCCGAGAACTGTCGGAATTCCGCGACTGCAGTGCCGTGACCACATGCTGAGCGTGTAGGCGCCGCAGTCGCGAACAGCGATCCAATCGCCAGGCTCGGGCCGCGGCATCGGTAACTCGGTGGCCAAGATGTCACCGGCAAAGCAGAGTGGGCCGGCAATCGTGACCTTGATCTTCGCTCCGGACTTCAAGTTCCCGTGGCGATCAAATAACAAAAATTCGTGTTTCCAATCTGCCGATCGATAGACGGGGCGAAGTAGAAAATCAGCTCCCAGGTGAATCACGGCCATCTGATGATCGGCAGTGACCGGGCGAACATATTCGACTCGGCTCAGCGCGATCCCGCAGCCGGCGTGAATGGCGCGGCCAAATTCGGTCATCAGCCGAAGCCTGCCGTCGGTCAACGCGGGCACGCGGGCCCCAAGTTCAGCGGCGTATTGCCCGGGCGTCGGTGGTTGATCTCCCTCCGCGTACGCCGCCGGTAAGCCGCCGCCGATGTCGACGATCGATAGTGGCCGACCGGTGTTCGTTTCGATCGCCTCTCTAAGCGACTGAAGCTTCGCCGCCGCCTGGCATAACAGATCCAAACTGCAGCCTTGCGAACCAACATGGATGTGCAGTCCGATCAGCCAGCGATGATTGTCAAACGCGCTGATGATCCGTTGTCGGTCTTGCGAGATGGAGACGCCAAATTTGGATCCCGCACTGCCGACGCTGGTTTGCGATATCAAGCCCGAGCTGACTTCCGGATTAATCCGCAAACCGATCGTTGATTTTGATCTGGCTTTGGCCTGGGCAAATTCAATTCTCGTCAACTCGGCAAAGTTGTCGACGTTCAAATGAATCCCTTCCCGCAGACACTCCTCGATCTCCGCCTGGGTTTTGGCAGGGGAATCAAAAATGATCCGTTCGGGCGGGCAGCCCGCCGCGATCGCCAGGTAAACCTCCTCGATGCTGGCCGCTTCCAGTCCCGCCCCCGAATCGACGCAAACTTTCAGAATCTCGACGAGTGGATTCGCTTTGATTGCGATCGCGTGCAACGTTGACGTTGGAAATGCGGCCGTCAACGTGGATAAACGCTGACGCAACCGGTCCAAATCGTGAACAATCAACGAATTTCGGTTCTCGTTCAGATACCCGCCGTCCCAAACGGCTTTCCAGATGTTTTGAGCTTCGGTCGGTGAAATCCGAGCGTGAAAAGACTCCATCTCTTAGCTCACCGGCAGCGCGCTGATCGATTGGCTCAACCGTTGTATCTGATTACACAGTTGATCGATTAAATGCTTCATCATCGCGATCCGATCGGCCGGCGTTGCGCCCCATGTCAGATCGGTGGCAATGTCGATCACCAGCGGAGCCCCCAAGGCGATTCGAAGCACATAACGGTCATCTCCGATCTTCACCGGCTGACCAAGATGAAAGCAGTTCTCGCCAGTTCCCGTGTTCAAGCGCACGTGAATCGTTTTCAACTCCTCTTTTCCCAACCATTTGCCATTGGCATCGGTGACGGCGATCGAAAACACGGTGGATGTGGATTCGATATTTTCCAGCATCATCTCGCTGCTGTGGGAAACAAACGATCGGACCAGCTTCACATTCGGCAAGTCGCGTAGACTGTCATTGATTGCCGCGCTAAACGCCGATGCGATCTTTCTCCGTATCGAGTGATCGATCGCAAAGTAGGTTTCGATCTCCTTCGCCGCAGCGACCCAGCGCAACAAGCCCCCCGTGTTGAACCAGTCATCGCCGGCGATTCGAAGCGGGAACCATGATTCCGGGAAATCTGCAACCGAAAAATAGTCCTCCAGTCCGTCTGGAAGCCGCTTCAGTCCCATGCTGGACGGACTCAGTGATTGGGGAACCAATACGCGCCGGCAAAGGGTGGACCGCCAAAGAATTTTGAACCGGTGAAAGATACCATCAGGCCGCGATCGAGCGCCGATTGATACGCTTCCGGGGCGAGACGTCCCTGGGCTGCATCGACGATCCCGACCACATCCTCTTTCATCGTCCGGGTCAGTCGATCGAGCAATCCTAGTGAAGGCGCGTGAATGCCTGTTTTGCTGTGGGCGACTAGATGAACCAAGACTCGCGCGTCTTGCGAGATTGCTTGGATCACGGCGTCGGTCACCGCGGCATCAATCTCCAACGCAGACAAACACTCGGCGCGAGAGTTGCGGATGTTGATTTTTTCGATTTGCACACGTGCAGCGAGCGAGGTGTTAACACTTTTGCCCACGACCGCGCTGCCGCCGCGCGGCAATCGGATGTTGTAGTGTCGAACCGCCGCCGCGTTGCAAGTTCCGCTGCCTACCTCGTTCGGACCAACCACCACGTTCACGATCTCGCGGCCATCGGTGCCCGCGACGATCGCGACCGCCAGCATTTCCAGATCGGTTCCCGACGGCGTCAGGGCAATATCAATGTCTGCTGACAATTTCAACGCCCGCCGCAGCGTCGAACGTACGTCCGCTCGCAATTCCGCGATCGTTTGTTCTAGGTTCGACGATCGTCGCAGCTGACGCAGCGCCTGACGGGCCGCATGCGTGGCGCGCTGTGATGGTGAGGAACAGCTGCACGAACCCAAGGCGATCGCGCGGCGCGGCAGCACGCTCGCACCGTAGGGATTCAGCCCATTGGCTCCGGGGATCAAACGCTGATCGCATCCCGATGCGATCAGGCGTTCGTACGGCTGGTCTAATTCGTGTGGCAACATCAAAAGCTCGCGGTTCCCGATATCCTTAGCTGACTTTCGATGCTGTTGCCGGCAGCCGATCCGGCGACTGACAGGGTGATGGATCTGTGGGGATTCGTGGAATCGCCAACGCGGCAATGTTCTTTTTCAAATCTGAATTGCTGATTGCAATATTCCGTTTCCGCTGACTCTTTTCCTCAGCCTTGGCGTTTTTAACGATGCGGCGATACCGCTCGTTCAATAGCCCGCTTTCGAAACAGAGTTGTTCCATGATCGGATTGCCTCCGTCGCCCTCGAGTTCGACCAGAATCGGACCACGATCGGTCAACGCCACATCCCAACCTTGAAAGTGACACTGCGGCAGATTGATCGCTGCAGCGAGCACCGTGGCTCGCATTTCGTTCCATTGCGGGAACACCAGGTCGGTAAAGCTAACGCCCGTTGCCGGGTGGGATTCGATCGGTTCCAGTCCCGCGGCGGTCCGCAACATCGTCTTAACCAGTCGTCCGCTGTCAGCATCGATTCCGGCCAACATGTTGCCGATTCGCCAAAAGTTATCAGCGACGTTTGACGAGGCTGGAATTTTCCAAGCAGCACGAAACAAATCGCATCCATCGGCGTCGGAGAAAACGAACATCCGGACCGAGCTAACACTGGGCCCAATGATCTTGGCGATCTCGGGATGCGGTAGCATCAAGGTTTGGAAAATGTAGGCGCGGCCAAGCCCCTCGACCATTTCGGCGAACCCCGCGACCGGAATCAGATCGTCGCCCAGAATGACGGCGTCGCGATCGGGGTCGTAGCCATCGATCTTGGCCGTCCCCATACTGCAGGCACTGTCAAACGGTTTGCCAAAAATTGGATAACTGGCCTGATCACGAAGGAATCGGCAAACGTCGTCGCGATCACGCAGTGCAATGGCTCCGGCGAATGTTCGAGTGCTGTGCAGAATCGCTTGGGTCTCGGGGACAGGCAGGCCAAGTCCCTGCAGCATTGCCGTCATCAGCGGTTTGTCTTTGGCAACGGCCGACCAGGGGCTGTCAAGCTGCTTGCCTTGTTCGCTCAGGAACGTTCGCTTCACCTCCGGCGAGTAACGAGCATCGTCGTACAGCCCGTACATGAAATACTCGTCGGGACGAAGCTGTCCTTGTCCTCGACGGAGTTGGGCGATTTCGCGGATCATTCCGAGCATGCCCTTGCCGGCCTGTTTCGCCTTTCGCAGACCTTGCAGAAAATTCAGCGCAGACGAGTTCTGTGCCGTATCAAACTGAAATTGATCGGTCGACATGCGGAGTGCCTTTGCGATTGGGAGGAAGGCGCTGCCAAGTTGGGGAGGCAACAGCGCGTTATGACCACCCATCGACACTTCCGCTGGAAGAGTTTTAGCTTTCCGTAAAATCAGCCGGCTGTAACGATTCCATCAGTCGCGTCGGCCGCTGTCGATTTTCGCTGTGCGCCGGCGACAAGGAGCGTCAGCGACGCCGCTCCGGCGAGTCAATCGTGAAATTGCCCGCGGCGGCGCGGAGCTTATTTCGGCGCACAAATAGGAGGGCCGAAAATCCGCATTCTGCTAAAGGTCTCGCGGCGGCCCGACGCTGCCGCGTGTGACTCACTGAGGGAGTTTAAACTCGTGCATTCGGGGCAGACACCAATCTTGGCAAGCGGCCGGAAGGGTGCTTCGCACTGCTGGTGGCACTCTTGGTGTCTGACAGCAGTCCCCACTGGTATTGCCCAGCCATGATGGCAGGCTGGACGTCTTGTCGCGGACTGGGAAGGATTGGTCGCTCTGTAGTCGAGAGATACGGGTGGAACAGGAGTCAACAGAGTGGGCCCCACTGCTTGCTCGGTTGCCTGCAGTTCGATTGATCACCTGGCGAGTTGCGAATCAATCGCTCAATCGTTGATCAGCGTCCAAGCCATTTCGGTCAGGGCCCAGACCTTGACGTCGTCGGTCTCGGTCGGCGAATCTCCCGCCTCTTGATGCAGAAATCGCTCGCCAGCCCAGACAATCATTCGGGCAAGCTGCTCGGACTCGGCCGTCGACAGCTTCGGGCGTCGCCGCGCAATTGCGGCCTGGAAAACTTGGGCGATCGAGTGAATCGTTTCTCGCCATGCCAGCCGCGTTTGATCATCTTGCTCGGCCATTTCGATAATCCCGGCCAGCACTCCCCGTTTGGCGCGATAAACATCGAGAATCCCCTCCGCCACCTGGACCAAATTAGCTCGGTCGATCGACGCGTTGTCCAATGCGTTGGTCGCTGAATCAATCCAGGGCCTAATTTCCCGTTGCGCCAAGGCGGCAATCAATTCATGCTTTGACCGAAAGTGCAAATAAAAGGTCGCTCGCGAAACACCCGCCATTTTGGCGATTCGATTGACACTTGACGTAGCAAGCCGCTCACCGGCAGAGAGCAACTGACTCGTCGCGTCCAGAATTCGGTTGCGTGTCCGCATTCGGGTTGCGGATTCGACACCGGAATTTACGGTAGCGGAATTCACGGCAGCACTGCTGGAAGGGGTCATGCTGTCAAATTCACTGGCAATGCTTCGCTTGACAGCACTGGCGTTTCGGCCTGTTGACTCCACTGATCAGCCCGTGGATTCATCACGTGAAACCACAGCGGAGGGCAACACGCCAGCACCATCATCCCCGGATAACCGGTGGGCATTTGTGGTACATCCTCGTGGTGGTCCAAGACCTGAAATTTCTTCGAGGCAATGAAGTGATGATCGCTATGACGGCTCAATTCGAACATCAAGATTCGGCCCAGGACATGATCCGAGTTCCAGCTGTGCTGCGGCATCGTTCGTTCGTATTTCCCAGACTCAATTTCGCGACGAGTCAAGCCGTAGTGTTCGATGTAGTTGACCACTTCCAGCAGCCACACGCCGATTCCGGCCGCCAACAGGAAATACAGCATCACGACGGGAGAAAACAGGAACCCGATTGCCGCGACCAAGCTGAATTGAATAATCATGAACCGCAACATTTCGTTGCGTAGACTCCATTGGCTGAAACCTTTTCGTTTCAGCGACTCGCTTTCGATTTGCCAAGCCGACAAAAAACTGAACAGAACCGATCGGACCAAGAACACCGGCAGCCACTCGTTCTTTCTTGCCGTCGCCGGATCGTCCGGCGTGGCCACTCGGCGGTGATGACCGCGGTTGTGTTCGATAAAAAAGTGCATGTACAACGACGTCAGCAGCAGCGCTTTGGACATCCATTTCTCGTGTTTCGTCGCGCGATGACCGAGTTCGTGCGCCACATTGATACCGAACAATCCGCACAGCAGACCCATCGCCGAAATTCGTCCGGCCAGCGTCCATCCGGTCAGCTCAGGCTGTGAGACCGAAAACAAGAACCAAATCAGGAAGCCGAACTGCAGCGGCACCAACAGGTAAAGCATGTAGTCATAAATACGATCCTCTTTGCGCAGCGCCGCTTCGGCCGCGCTCAGATTTTGCGGATCGGGTCGCATCAGCAGTTCCAAGCTCGGAACCAATCCATAGACGAACATCAACGGCAGAAAGGTGAACCAACCGGAAGTCGTAAATGAGATTCCCGCCAAGAGCGGTACGATCAGCACAGAGAAGTATTTCAGATATCGTACGTTCATCTTTGCGTCTCCGATTGGGTCCCGTTTCGTATGAGCTACCGAATGAAACAAGCAGTATCAGAAAAACTAGACACGCTGTCAATTAAAAAATAGACATCCTGTCCATTTTTTCAGAAAGGGCGAAAAACAGCGGTTTGGGTGGCTCAAGAGCGGTCGGAAAAGGTGGGTCCGGCAGCTTGGGGCTGACGTTCAGCTGGACGGTTTGAGGATGCTGCAAGGCGACCAGGCGGCTATCCCTGCCAGCTTCGGCTTGCCCGGGGGTTGCTCCGCATGATCTGAATTCTGTGGCTCCTGCCCATGCCGAGCTGCGCGATCGAGAGCCGACTTCAGATGCTTCTTGGCGGTGATCCAGCACGGCCGTCGTCTCGCGTTCGCCAGGCCTGGACCTGGCTTACAATCCTTGTTTAGCGGCGCGTCAACGCTTAATGTTGACGACGCCCAGAGAATCGATCGCTGCAACAAAATTGAAGGCCTGCATGCTCATGTCTGCTCCAAATTCGTCTCAGCCGCCGTTGCACTATCAGCACTGGCCTCGCAACGTGCCGCACGAGATCCCGGCAGCGGAGTCCACATTGTGGGACAACTTAGAAGTCACGGCCCGGCGCTATCCAAACAAAACGGCGTTGGATTTTCTCGGTTATCAGATCAGCTTTTCCCAGCTCAAGCAGCAGGCCGAAAGTTTAGCTGGCTGGCTGCAACAACAAGCGGGCGTCGAGCATGGCGATCGGGTGATTCTGATGATGCAAAACTGCCCCCAATTCATCATCGCGTATTATGCGATCTTGCGCGCCGGCGCTGTCGTGGTGCCGGTCAATCCAATGACCCGCGCCGCGGAATTGCCTCATTATGTGACTGACCCGGGAGCGAAAGTTGCGATCTGTACGGCTGACGTTGCCGGTGAAATCTTGAAAGCTCAGAGTCAGTTACAGAAAACCGAGCAACTGCAGAATCTGGTGGTGACGCGTTATCGCGATTGCATGTCCGATACAGGCGATCCGTTGCTGGGACCGCCCCAGCAGTGGACAAGCTGGCTCAATGCCGACCCCGAATTGCCTCTCTGGGCAACTGCTTGGGTTGATGCGTTACAGCAAGGCAATCAACCAGCAGCTTATCGTGGAGCGGCCGACGATCTGGTCGCGCTCGGTTATACCTCTGGCACGACCGGCAAACCCAAGGGTTGCATGCACACTAACCGCACGATCGGTCACAACGTGTTTGCCGGCGCCGTTTGGAACAACGGTTGTGCTGCCGACAAATGTTTTTCCGTAGTGCCGATGTTTCACATCACCGGCATGTTGTATGGCATGCATACGCCGATCTATCTGGGGGCCACCAGTGTGATCTTGCCGCGCTGGGATCGGGAATTGGCGGGTCGGCTGATTTCCTTGCACGGGATCACAACCTGGACCAACATTCCGACCATGATCATCGACTTGCTGGGCAGCCCGAATGTGGCCGAGTTTGATCTCAGTAGTCTGCGTCATATCGGTGGCGGCGGGGCCGCCATGCCGGAGGCGGTCGCCAAGCGTCTGCAAGAACAGTATGGCCTTCGCTATCAAGAGGGTTACGGTCTGACCGAAACCGCAGCGCCATCCCATGGCAATCCGCCACAGCGACCCAAGCGTCAGTGCCTGGGCATGCCGATCATCGGTACTGAAGCGCGCGTGATTGATCCTGAGACGCTCAAGGAGGTCCAACAGGGAGAGACTGGCGAGATCGTGATTCATGGCCCCCAGGTGTTCAAGGGTTACTGGAACAATCCGCGGGCAACCGAGCAAGCCTTCATCGAACTGGACGGCAAGTCTTTTTTTCGCAGCGGTGACCTGGGCCGCATTGACGAAGACGGCTATTACTTCATCACCGATCGGCTGAAACGAATGATCAATGCCAGCGGCTTCAAAGTTTGGCCGGCCGAAGTGGAAAGCATGCTGTTTCAGCATCCCGGTATTCAAGAGGCCTGTGTGATCTCAACTCGCGACCCCTATCGCGGCGAAACGGTCAAGGCACTGGTCGTGCCCCGCGCCGAGAGTGCTGCCACCCTCAGCGCCGAGGAAATCGAAACTTGGCGCACGACAAAATGGCGGCTTACAAAGTTCCCAGAGTGGTGCAGTTCGTTGACGAACTACCCAAGTCAGGCAGCGGCAAAGTGATGTGGCGGATGCTGCAGGAGCAGGAGAACGCCGCCTGCTCCGCGGTGGCCGACGTGTCAGCCGATTGACGCCGATCGTCAGGGTCGAAACGAATGGCGGACCGCAAGCGGTTCCCATCGGCGGCCAAAACGAGCTAGCGTTTGTTGTTTAGCATCTTGCCCAGTTCGCCATCCAATTCGGCGGCGCGAACGTTGTGCCTTACCACTTTGCCTTCGTCGTCAATCAGCATCATCGTCGGCAGCGTTTGTACGCCGAAGGCGATTGCTAACCGGCTTGTTTCCAATCCACCGTCTTCGAACAACTGGGTCCACGGCAATTTGGCTTCCTTCAAAAAATCGACAGCCATCTCACGGGTTTGATCAACATTGACGCCGACAATTTGCAGCCCAGCGCGTTGGTAGCGGGCTTGCAATTGCCGCAGCAGTTTCATGTCTTGTTTGCACGGTTCGCACCACGTGGCCCAGTAATGCAAGATCACTGGTTTGCCGCGATAGGCGGCCAAGGAAAACTTCTTGCCGTCGATCGACGTTCCTACCAGGTCAACGCGGCGGCCGACCGAATCCAGCCGGCGTACCGCCCCGGCCGCTTTATCGCCGGCCGCTGTGTTCGGGAAGGAACCCGCGACCTTTTTGTAGATTTGCAGCGCGTCTTGTTCTTTGTCCTCGAACTCTTTGCTGAGCGCCAGTTGCAGCCATGCTTGGGCTGCTTCGGGGGTCTCTGGATAGCGATCAACAAATCCGTTCAGAGCGTCCAGATACCAGGCTTGGACTTCCGCAAAATCGGCATCGGGAGTTTGGCGAACCACGTACTCGGTGCCAATCGCTTGAAAGTCGGCGTAGGCGCGCAGCGCCTCATCCTCGCTGGCGAATTTCTTGGCCACCAGTCTCAGCCGTTGAGCGCCGTCGGGATAATCTCCGGTTTGTGCGGCGACGCTGAGGGTGTCGACCAATTGACGAACCCAGGTTTCTCGCTCGACGCCGTTCTCGGACGCTTCGATCAACTGCTCGACCGTGCCGGCTCGTTGCGCGTGCAGTTTGGCGATCTCCGTTTCCTGCTCGGCCTTGCTCAGCAGTTCATCGACTTGCTCAAGCTCGTTCACCAGTTGCTGTGTCTTTTCGCCCACATTGGTCGCGGCGACCCCATCGGTCGAGTTCATTCCGCCCGGAGTAAAGAAGTTGCCGGTGCCTTGCGTGATCGTGTCGCCGTCGCTGCCCAGCGACGGAAGTTCGACCAGCCGCCAGGCGTCCCCGACCCGAATCAGCGTGCCAACCATCAATTGGCCACTCTTGTCACCCGCTTCGAACATCGCCACGGCGTTTTCGTAAACGATCACATCTTTGCTCGATCCGTCGGTCCCGCTGGGGACCAGTCCGGGCGAAGAGGCGGCGAATTGAACCCAGTTCGCTTTGGCGCCGATCGTTTTTTGTCGTTTTGCCAGCCCGCCGAAGTCGCGGGCTGCCCGCTGAGCCTTGACCGAGATCTGTTCCGTTTTTTGGTCTCCCAGTCCCAGTCCCTTGATCTCCCGCTCGCTGATCAGCAGCGCTGCGAATCGCTCGGGACTGCGGTCTCGGATCGCGGCCACCACTTCGGCCGAAACCTCCTCGGCCGAGATTTGCTTCCAGCGATCGACCTGGCCGTCTTCGTTATCGTCAAGCCCCCAGCGGGTCCCGCCGGTATTGAGCCAGCGATACTGGTCCGCTTTGCCGTCAAAGTCTGAATCGACATCGCGGTAGACCTCGTGGCCGAATTGAAAGTAGGCCCAGAGGTCGATTTTCTTGTCACCGTTGGTGTCGGCAAACCGCCTCAGAGTCGCGCCGTCGGGCCCGATCAGTTCGAAGCCTCGCCAGTCGTCGTTCTTGACGATTTTGAGGCTGCATTTGTCGATGTTCTCTGCGGCGACTTGCTCATATTCGACGCCTGGCTGCACCGGCTTCATCGCCAGCGCTTTTTCGACCGATTCGGCGCTGGCAGGCCGTTGCATCAGCAAGTTCAGACCGAGTGTGCAAGCTAGATAGGCAATCAAGTGCGGGAGGAAACGAGCCATGATCTTTGGGTCATCCGTTGCCGAGGAGTTTGGGAAGCCTTGATGGCGCGGTCGTGGTCAGGCGGCACGACGTCGCATCGCAGCACAGCTAAAACAGCTTTTAGCGATTCTGCTCGGGCGTCTCAACGGAGAAAACTCCGATTTTGGACCGAATTTACTCCCTGACAGAACCAGGCATGCCCTTTGGGACTCTCTGTGTTGATCCAAGCAGCAGCGGTATTGCAGGCGAACTTCCCTTTGACAGACCGGCCAGGAACCGTAAACTTTCGGCTTCCACTTTTCGGTGCCAGAATTCAGAATTACAGGAATCAGGTGTTCATTCCTGACGCCTAGCTGCTGATTGCTGACGCCTAAACAAAGGGCGTGTAGCTCAGTTGGTTAGAGCGCGTCGCTGATAACGACGAGGTCCCAGATTCGAATTCTGGCACGCCCATTTGGAAGAAGCGGAGGAGTCGTGAGCCAGGAGTGAAGGAGAGATTCGTTGCATTCTCCCCGACTCCCTGCTCCTCACTCACTCGCTTCGATTTCGGGGGTATAGCTCAGTTGGGAGAGCATCTGCTTTGCAAGCAGAGGGTCGTCGGTTCAAGTCCGTCTACCTCCATTTTTTAGCTTTTTTGCCGGCGTGTTGGGCTGACCGCCGATTGGTGAGGCAGGTCCGATGGTGAACCCGCGGCGCTCTTGGCGGGTCCAAAAGTTTTGAAAAAGATCCTTTTGGCTCCTTGCCCGAGAGGCCGAAAGATGCGACAAAATAAGATCTGCCGCAAGCTGGTTGGGCTTTTAGAAGAATCTCTGAAAATCCTGTTCAGGTTCGGTTGACGAAAGATTCACTCAGCTGTATCTTTCCCCCCTCCTCGCTCATGATTTTGTTCGCGGATATCCGCATCAGGTCAGACATTGCTGACGTGATGCGGCTGCTCGCCAGCGTCCGTGGGTTTTCAATCAAGTCATATTTGGCTTGCATTGGGGCCGACGAATTGATGTTTGACAATTTGGTTGTTTGGTAGTTGGCATCTGAATAGAGCGTCATGCTTACTCAGTGCTTGCGATGAAGTTGCCAAGGCAATGGAGTTGGAGGTATTGGTGGGTGTGGCGATTACAAGTTCTTTTAGAAGCGTTGTTGATTGTCGTGATTCGTCACTTTGATCAACATGTGAATTCTAGATAGGATTCTGTGCAACTGTCTGTTACGTCGTCTGGCGGTTTTCTGTCAGGCGAGGTGCATTCAGTACATGTGATATCGTTAAGTAGTTGACGACGAAATCACGTCTTGGGAGTCCGCTGAGTGTCAAGTCGGTCTACGGACCGAGTTGTTGTTCAGTGGGTGATCGAGTTCGGGATTTCGACGGCCAAATTACTAAGGGCGTATGGGGGATGTCTTGGCGTTGAAAGTGAGAAGGGCGTGGAAGTCTGCGAAAAGCTCGGGGGAGTTGACAAACAAGCAATGATCCCGGGATTCCCAAATGCTGCCTGCTGAATTCATAGGCAGGTCAGTTACAACCTGGTGAACTGAAACATCTAAGTAACCAGAGGAAGAGAAAGAAAAATCGATTCCGTCAGTAGCGGCGAGCGAAATCGGAAGAGCCCAAACCGTGGAGGTTTCCTCCGCGGGGTTGTAGGACTCCAATGTTGGATTGTGTGTTGCTAGTGGAAGATTCTGGAAAGGATCGCCACAGAGGGTGACAGTCCCGTACACGAAAGTGAACACACACCATAGGAGCACCTGAGTAGGTCCAGTCACGTGAAACCTGGACTGAATCCACGGGGACCATCCCGTAAGGCTAAATACTCTTCAACGACCGATAGCGTACCAGTAGCGTGAGTGAAGGATGAGAAGAACCCCTGCTAGGGGAGGAATGTGAACCTGAAACCATGCGCCTACAAGCGGTCGGAGCACTATGGTTTACCATGTGTGACGGCGTGCCTTTTGCATAATGATCCGGCGAGTTGTGGTATGCGGCTTGGTTAAGCGCTTCCGGCGCGGAGCCCAAGGGAAACCGAGTCTGAATAGGGCGAAATTGTCGTATGCTGCAGACGCGAAACCTGTGTGATCTACCCATGAGCAGGTTGAAGCGCGGGTTAAACTGCGTGGAGGACCGAACCCACTTAGGTTGAAAACTGAGGGGATGACTTGTGGGGAGGACTGAAAGTGTAATCAAACCAGGAGATAGCTCGTTCTCTCCGAAATATCTTGAGGGATAGCGTCGAGCCACTACTTCACGGGGGTAGAGATACTGAATCGGATGGGGGCTCTTCCCAGAGTACCTCACCGAACCAAACTCCGAATACCGTGAAGATTATCTCGGCAGTCAGTCCCTGGGGGATAAGCTCCAGGGTCGAGAGGGAAACAACCCAGATCGCCTGCTAAGGTCCCGAAGGACCACTTAGTCACTAAGGAAGTTGAAATGCCGTGACAGCTGGGATGTTGGCTTAGAAGCAGCCACCATTTAAAAAGTGCGTAACAGCTTACCAGTCGAGCATTTCTGCGCCGATAATGAACGGGAGTAAGTGGTCCACCGAAGCAGCGGATTGTGCATTTTGGCGTACAGTGGTAGGAGAGCGCCGATGATCAGATACGAGCCGTACGGTAACGAGCGGTGTTGGGATCATCGGGTGATTATGCCGGAATGAGTAACGATAAAACAGGTGAGAATCCTGTTCGCCGAAAACCTAAGGTTTCCTGGGGAAGGTAAATCCGCCCAGGGTTAGCCGGTCCCTTAGTCGAGGCCGAAAGGCGTAGACGATGGAAAGCAGGTCAATATTCCTGCCGCCGGTTGTGTATCCGATTGTGGGGACGGCGTCCGGAAAGTGAGCGGTACGAATAGAAATGTCCGTAGCGAATGCTGAGGTGCGCGGGGTTAAAATACCGTGCATAAGCCAAGGCATAGCTCGAGAGCATTCAAGTTCTCGAAGTCATTGGAAGGACGTCCAAGAAAAGCCACTAGGTTAAGCAACTGACCGTACTAAAACTGACACAGGTAGGTGAGAAGAGAATTCTAAGGCGCTCGGGAGAACGGTGGTTAAGGAACTCTGCAAAATGGCCCCGTACGTTCGCAATAAGGGGCGCCTTCTTCGGTTCACGCTGAGGGAGGCCACAGAAAATCGGCTCTAACGACTGTTTATCAAAAACACAGGTCTCTGCTAACACGCAAGTGGATGTATAGAGACTGACGCCTGCCCGGTGCCAGTAGGTTAAGGAAGAGGGTTAGGTACTTGTACCGAAGCTCGCGACCGAAGCCCTGGTAAACGGCGGCCCTAACTATGAACCTGTTCGGCAATTGTTGTCGAATCGTAGTTGTAAAATTTGGCTATATGCTGGAACACCTGAGTATCTAGAGGTACTCGTTCGCAACTCAGATCGGCGTTAACGAAAATGGTTAACGCTGACTGGCGAGCAGTGACAATCCTTCTAGTGCAGGCAATCAGCAGGAAAGACAGTTTGAGATGCTTGTTGTAGATCAAATCGATCCGGCAATCGGATATTACATTGCTGGATTTGTCGATGGCGAAGGGAGCTTCATGCTCAAGTTTCGTCCTCGGCCTGATTTCTCCACCGGCTGGAAGGTCTCTTTGACCTTCAACGTATCGCAAAAAGACGAAGTCATTCTGGCTTTGCTCAAGCGACACATCGGCTGCGGAACGTTGTTCCAGAAAGGTGGTGGCGTATGGATGTATGAGGTCAATAACCTCAACGCCCTGCGTGATCATGTCGTTCCATTTTTCCGGCGATTCGGCTTTCTTTCGGGGAAGAAGAAACGTGACTTTGCTACATTTCGGAAAATGCTTGAGATGTTCCTCGACGGAGATCATAAGACTCCTGAGGGGATCAAAGAGTTGTTGCGTCTCAGACGCGACATGAACGACGGCGGCAAGCGAAAGTACAGCGAGGATTACATCCTCGAAACACTTTGCTCAAATTGAATCCCCAGAGACTACACGCCAGACGCGATCGGAGTGAGCACCGAATCGCGATGATATAGTCCGAGCTGCATGGCGACATGCAGAACCAAGCAGAAATGACTTGGTCCGTAAACGCAGTTTGATGTGTTTGGAATTCATCTTCCTCCGAAGTGAGTTCTGTCACGCGGTAACAAAACTGGAGGGTCCTAAGGTAGCGAAGTTCCTTGTCGGGTAAGTTCCGACCTGCATGAAAGGCGTAACGATTTGAGCACTGTCTCAACCACCGACCCGGTGAAATTGTAGTTGTGGTGAAGATGCCACATACCCGCGGTTAGACGGAAAGACCCCGTGAACCTTTACTGTAGGCTGATATTGGGTTGAGATATGTTCTGTGTAGGATAGCTGGGAGGCTTTGAACCGATGGCGCTAGCCATTGGGGAGCCGTTGTTGAAATACCAGCCTGGTCATATTTTAATTCTAACTTTGATCCCCTGAATCGGGGCAAAGGACAGTGTCAGTCGGGCAGTTTGACTGGGGCGGTCTCCTCCCAAAGAGTAACGGAGGAGTGCAAAGGTACACTCAGCCTGGTCGGCAATCAGGCGAAGAGAGTAAAGTTAGAAGTGTGCTTGACTGCGAGACCCATAAGTCGAGCAGGTACGAAAGTAGGTCTTAGTGATCCGGTAATCCCGAATGGAAGGGTTATCGCTCATCAGATAAAAGGTACTCCGGGGATAACAGGCTTATCGCATCCGAGCGTCCACAGCGGCGATGCGGTTTGGCACCTCGATGTCGGCTCATCACATCCTGGGGGTGTAGAAGCTCCCAAGGGTTTGGCTGTTCGCCAATGAAAGTGGTACGTGAGCTGGGTTCAGACCGTCGTGAGACAGGTCGGTCCCTATCTGCCGTGGGCGTTCGAATCTTGAGGAGGTTCAACTTTAGTACGAGAGGATTTAGTTGGACGTAGCTCTGGTGTACCAGTTGTCGCGCTAGCGGCACGGCTGGATAGCTAACTACGGAACGGATAAACGCTGAAAGCATCTAAGCGTGAAGCCCGCTCCAAGATTAGGATTCGTAAGTCTTTTGACGAAAGCCCCCTGGAAGACGACCAGGTTGATAGGCTGGACGTGTAAGCGCAGTAATGTGTTAAGCTAACCAGTACTAACGGGCGAAGGTTTGGCCGTCGATATCCCGCACTCGGTTCCGCAAGGAATCTGTCCTGTCGGAATTCACGGCTTCAAAAGATGGTTCATCGAACTCTGCTTCGATGAACACTTGCTCTAACCAGCACACCAATTACCAAACAACTCGGCCCGCCGGCGGCGAAATACCCGCCGGCGTGTCTTTCCGGCGACCATATTGCAAAGGTTCTACCTGTTCCCATCCCGAACACAGAAGTCAAGCTTTGTGAGCCGATGATAGTGCATACCAGCGTGAAAGTAGGTATTGCCGGATTTTTAAAACCCTTTGCTGCTTCGGCGGCAAAGGGTTTTTTGTGCGCCGATCAGTGCGCCGATCAGTGCGCCGATCAGCCCGCCCAACGCCGCTCGCCGAGCTTGAGACTCCTGACGCTATCCACGAATGCCCTTGCCGCGGCGCGGTTCCGACGGTCATCTCCCCGGGATCTCAGCTCTGGGCCGGCCCTCGAAAGGCCGGCTCAAAGTATCAAAGGTCGGCAAATCGAGGTTGCCGACTGAATAGGCAACGTTATCAATTAGCATCAGGGCAGGAGTTCGACGCTAAGGGAAACCGAATTGTCGCAGGTGGCAGATTTGCGGCGTTTTCCTGCCTGTTGTGCGGTTATCATTGGAAGTGGGTAATTCGTTCGCAATCTGCCTCCATTGGCCCTGGTAGCGAGTGATCCCGTCGTCGCGGCGGAGCTGCACAGCCGAAACCCGAACACGCGCTAGTTCTAAGCCGGAGAAGAAACTGATGAGCATTGCAACCGAAACGCCCAAATCCACGGCTCCCCCCGAGAAGCTTCGTGTTAGCGAAGAGGAAGCACGGGCGCTAGCGGAAGAGTCTCGCGAAACGGATTGGGTCAATCCGAGTTTCATGAAGGAATTGTTCCTGGGCAACTTTCGTTTCGATCTGATCGATCCCTATCCTGAGCGGACCGAATGGCGACCGGAGTTCACCGAGTTCTTCGACAAGTTCTCCGCGTTTCTGCGTGACACCTGGGACCCGATCGAGGTCGATGCGACCGGCGAATACAACATGGATCATGTTGCCGAGCTGGCGTCCATGGGTGCCTTTGGAATCAAAATTCCCAAGGAGTACGGCGGTCTCGGTTTCGACCAACTTGAATACGCCCAGGTCATGGAACTTATCGGCTGTTTCGACGGCAGTCTCGGTGCACTATTGTCAGCACACCAATCCATTGGCGTGCCTCAGCCGCTGAAACTATTTGGCAGCGAAGCGTTAAAGAAAGCTTACTTGCCCCGCTGTGCGGCCGGTGAAATTTCCGCCTTCGCGCTGACCGAACCGGAAGTAGGCTCTGACCCAGCGCGTCTGACCACTAGCGTTCGATTGAGCGACGACGGGCAGCATTACATTCTCAATGGCACCAAGCTGTGGTGTACCAACGGTACCTTGGCCAAGTTGCTGGTCGTGATGGCCAAGCACGATGAGTCCGGCAAGATCTCGGCGTTCGTTGTCGAGACGGATTGGGAAGGTGTGCAAGTCAAGCATCGTTGCCGCTTCATGGGACTCAAGGCCCTGGCCAACGCGGTGATCACTTTTGAAAATGTCAAGATTCCCGTCGGTAATCTGATTGGCAAGGAAGGCCGCGGGTTAAAGATCGCTCTGACGACTCTCAACGACGGTCGTCTGTCGATCCCCAATTCTTGCGTGGGAGCGGCCAAGTCGTGTTTGAAGACTGTTCGCGAATGGACGTCTTCACGCGAACAGTGGGGCGTTCCCATCGGCAAGCACGAGGTGATCGCTCACAAGATCAGTGACATCGCGGCCACGACGTTCGCGATGGAATCGATTGTCAAATTGACCAGCTACCTGGCCAATGACAAAAAACTGGACCTGCGTCTGGAAAGTGCCGCCTGCAAAGAGTGGAACAGTTGTCATGGTTGGGAAATTGTGGACCAGACCATGCAGATCCGTGGCGGCCGTGGTTATGAAACCGAAGCCAGTTTGCGTGCCCGTGGTGAAAAGCCGATTGCTGTCGAACGCAGCATGCGTGACATGCGGATCAACAAGATCTTCGAAGGCTCCTCCGAAATCATGCACTTGCTGATGGCTCGTGAAGCGGTAGACAAGCACTTCACCGTCGCTTCCGCTTTGATTGATCCCAAGTCGACGACTGGTGACAAAATCAAAGCACTGCCAAAGATCGGAATCTTTTATGCCGGTTGGTACCCGACTCGCTGGATGAAGACCCTCTTCACGCCACGTTTCGGTCAGTATGGCAAATGGGCGAAACATCTGCGTTTCATCCATCGTTCCGCCGCCAAACTGGCGCGAGAAAGTTTCCATGGCATGGCTCTCTATCGCGACAAATTGGGGCTGAAGAAACAGGTCTTCCTGTTCCGTTTGGTGGACATCGTCAACGAATTGTTTGCCATGTCCGCCACGATCGCCCGAGCCATTGCATTGGAAAAACGGGGCGCTCCGGAGGCCAAAGAGGCGGCCGAACTGGCTGAGGCGTTCTGCCGAAAGAGTCGGCGTGTCGTCAAGCAGCGATTTGGCGAATTGTGGGGCAACGAAGACGACGAAAAAGTTGCTCTGAGCCGCAGTGTGATGGATGGCAACCATGAGTGGTTGGAAGCGATGCCAAACCGGTTGGTCAAAGAAGACTGATCCGGCGAAGCGCTCAGGGTGCCAAGTCGGTGATCCGGTGAACCACACTGTGGTCGCTGGGACATTCTATTTTGCATCCCAACCGTAGCTGACGTTGTCGGTACGGAAAGATCCGTCGTCGTACAGCTCGACGACCTTTTAGCCTTCCTCGGTGTGTGCGTCGTTGCCTTTCCACCGCTGTCCGCAAACGCCACCGCGGTTGATAAAGCTCAATCCGGAGATGTCGGTCCGCTCGGTCAGATGAGTATGACCGCTCAGACACCGCTTGACGTTGGGGTGCTCGCGGTACAGGTTCAGTAGTTCGCCGCGAACCTGATGAACCAGCATTTGATGTCCGATCGGTTGCTCGGCCAACTGGCGCCTACAGCCGACATCGCCGATGGTCAAGATCGGAATATGTGAAATGATCACGATCGGTGTGGACGAGGCTGTTTCTTCCAGCACCCGCTTGAGCCATTCGAATTGGGCTTCGTCCAACTCCGCTCGATAGACCGTTTGCTTGTCCTTGGTGATGCTATCGAGCACAACAAATCGCCAGCCCGCGTGTTCGAACGTGTAGTACGAAGAATCTAATTTCAGTTGATCCAGGCTGTACGCTTTTCCCCAACCCGGATCATCACTATTGGTTGCACTCTTTTCGTCCCAGCCCCAGACGTCATGATTGCCCAGGCAATGCTTCACCGGCAGGGAGCTTTCAGCGTTCCAGATCCGATGCCAAAGTTCCCTCTGCTGCTAAAGCGCGGCATGGTCAACGGCGAGTGCGTCATCAACCGCATCGCCTCCATTGATGATGAATTCGGGAGGTTCCTGTAGCGACTGAACATGCTTCAGCGCCGTTGCCAACCCGATCGGCGCCTACCGGTTTGCAGCCTAGCATGATGCGAACGCAAACGACAAACTGTGGGGACGGGAAATGTCACAGAGCTCGATTTCCAGTAGCTCGAAACCGCGGAACACTGCGTCTCGATCCGCCATCGATGGTTCGCCGCCGCCAAATTAGTGAACAAAAATTTTTGAGGCGACAATACTTTTTGAGGCGACAGACTCGTTCGCTTGGGAGGTAATATCATGTGATGTCCTCTAGCAACGCTGCACCTATCGAATCGCTGATTGACCGGGCGACCACAGGCGACGAACAGGCATTGGCCGATCTGTTCGGTCATTACCGGCCTCGGCTACGAAAAATGGTCGCCTTTCGGATGGATCGAAATCTGCAGGGACGGGTAGATCCGTCCGATGTCTTGCAAGATTCTTTTTTGGCTCTGGCGGACAAACTTCCCGAGTTCAAAATCGGAACCCTCGGTTTGATCGCCCGTCGGCGACGTTGGTAGTCCGCGGATGCTACCTGCAGCCGTCCACTGTTTTTTTGGCCGCCGCGTTGTCTACTGATCAAAGTTTAGCGGCGTCGTTTGACTTAATTCTCCGATCGAATTCATCTGTTGTTCCAGCGGGATTCGTCCGACTTCAAGAATCGTCTAACACCGATCGTAGGCAACCTCGCAATGATTGCTCTCCGGGTTTGAAAATTAGCCTGAGTAACCTCATCAAACGGGGGTTTCGGTTCTATTTCACGATCGCCACGCGCTGGTCCTTCAGCGGCGCGAAAACTTGATCGACTGCTTCGGCGCTATGAAGATTGTGAGCTAGCGCACTGCCTCGGCATTCGGATCGGATCGGAAAAAGGGGTCGGACCTGCTCCGCAAAGTATGCATTTGTCCAGAATCCGCTCGCTCTCGAGCGAACCCAATTGTCTCGTCATCGGTGGACTGGAACAATGGGCTGCTCGCGGGCTGGACGGGGATTCACGGGAACTGCACATGATTCATTACGAAGATATCGAAATTGGCGCCAAACAGCGCTTTGGGTGCTACCAGGTCACTCGCGAAGAAGTGATCGAATTTGCGTCCAAGTACGACCCGCAGGCATTTCATCTGGATGACGAAGCGGCCGCCAAAACGTATTTCGGAAAGATTTCGGCCAGCGGCTGGCATACTTGCGCCATGACGATGCGAATGCTGGTCGAAAATATGTTTGAACACCGCATTGCCAGTCTCGGTTCACCGGGCGTCGATCAAATCCGCTGGCTGCGGCCGGTCTATCCCGGCGATACGTTGCGCTGTGAGATGGAAATCTTGGAAAAACGTCAATCGAAAAGCAAACCAGAAATGGGTAGCTATCTTTCCAAACTGATCGTCATCAACCAAGACGACAAGCCAGTGATGAGCATGGTCTCGACCGCCCTGATCCGGGTCCGATCAGTACAGCAGTCAAAGACTTGACAGCCGCGACACCGAGACGCACACCGCTTTGGTGCGTCATTGCCTTTTGGCGCCCGGTAACCTTCGCGCACGATAACCCTGACGCCCAGTAAACTGCAGTCAAATGCCGATCCGCGTCGAATCGCTGTAAAGTTGGATTTCTTTCGCCAGCTGGTCCAGCACGCGGGCAAACCTGGCGACGATTTCATCGTCATCGGCCCGCGTAGGCACCAGTGGGGGCGCCATTGCGATCATGTTTGGAATTCGCGATGTTAGTTGTTTCTGGTTCCGCAAAGCATTCAAGTTCGATGGCATTGACTAGTATCAACCCGGCGAACGATCAGCTGCTGGCGACCTACCCGGAACATTCCGGGGAGGATTGCGATGCGATCCTGGCCGAAACGCGCGCGGCATTCGACCAGTGGCGCAATCACTCATTTGACCATCGCGCCGCCTGTTTTCATCGACTCGCCGATCAATTTCGTCTTTGCGCAAACGAACTGGCCAGTACCGTCACCGCTGAAATGGGCAAACCGATTCAGGATGCGCGGGCCGAGGTCGAAAAGAGCGCGGCGGCATGCGAGTACTACGCTGATCATGCGGCCGCGATGCTGCGGGACGAAATCATTCCGACCGAAGCCCAGAAGAGCTATGTCCGCTACGAACCGCTGGGCGTCATCCTGGGCATCATGCCTTGGAACTTTCCAATCTGGCAAGTGATCCGATACGCTGCCCCGACGATGATGGCGGGCAACGCGACAGTGCTAAAACATTCCAACAATGTCACCGGATGCGCACTGGCGATCGAACAGCTGTTTGTCAAAGCGGAGTTTCCAACGTCACTGTTTCGCGCCTTGGTGATCGATATCCCTCAGGTCCAGCGGATCATCGAGCATCCGCTGATTGCCGCTGTGACGCTGACGGGCAGCCCGCGGGCCGGCAGGGCAGTCGCTAGTGCGGCGGGGGCGGCGCTGAAGAAAGCGGTATTGGAACTCGGTGGTAGCGACCCGTTCGTGATTTTGCAGGATGCCGATCTGGATGCGGCGGTCGAGGCGGGCGTTGTCAGTCGGCTGTTGGTAAGCGGCCAGGTCTGTATCGCGCCAAAACGCTTCATTGTGCCGGAGTCTTTGCGGACAAAGTTCGAAGTGAAATTGGTTGCGCGGATGAAGCAGGCCAGCATGGGAGACCCGCTGGAATCCGATACAAACTACGGCCCGCTGGCGCGAAAGGATCTTCGGGATACCGTCGCCAGGCAGGTACAGCAGAGTATCGATCTGGGCGCGACGCTGTTGCTTGGTGGCCAATGCCCGACTGGCCCCGGTGCCTACTACCCCGCCACGATCCTTAGTAACGTCCAACCGGGCATGGCTGCTTACGACGAAGAAGTGTTCGGACCGGTTGCGGCGATCATCACAGTTGCCGACGAAGCCGAAGCATTGCGTGTCGCCAATGACACGCCCTATGGTCTGGGTGCTGTTGTATTTAGCAAAGACGTCAGGCGAGCGGAAAAATTGGCCCAGTCGATCGATGCCGGTTGTTGTTTCGTCAACACGTTCGTCCGTTCCGATCCGCGCTTGCCGTTTGGCGGCGTCAAGCAATCGGGATTCGGTCGTGAGTTGGGTTCCCAGGGTCTGAAGGAATTTACCAATACAAAGACAATCTATATCGCCTGATCGGCGATCATCCATTTCTCAAGCGTTTGTGACGGTTGTACCGCTCGTACCGATCAAAATTTAAGCGATGATAGTGGGGCCGCCGATTTTTTTCTGACTGTCGCGCCGTTGATGCCGATCATGCCAGAAAAGAGGAGGGACAGGATGTCCAGGTTTCAAAGCGCAATCTTGATCTGTGTCGTGGCGGTCGTAACCGCCGGTTGCCTGCCATCAACGCGGGTGGTCAAGAACCCGGGCGAGCGAGACCGCGGCCTGCGATACTACCGTCCCAAACCTTATCTGCTGGTCAAGCCGCTGATCAACAAATCGGGTGAGCCGGTGGCCGGATTCGTCAGTCTGGAACAGGTAGCCCTGCCCGATTTTAGCGAAGAGTATTCAATTCACATTCGTACCGGGCTGGGATCCAATAACACCAGCGTCAAATTGGCGGACGGCTGGCGACTCGATTCGATCAACGTCGAACTCGACTCCAACTTTGACCAAAATCTGGAGGCTTTGGCCGAAGTTGTCAAAGCCGTTCCGGGACTGACAGCGGGCAAGGACGATGCTGACACCAAAATTCCCGTGCCGGCATCCAACGTGCCGATTGGCTATTACGAATCGGTGATCTCCAAAGGCTGCGATGGAAGAAAACGGCTGTATGGATTCCGCTACGTCGGATTCATGCCCTATTCCGCTTGTCCGCTGGAATCTTGCGGCAGCGAGACGCGATCCTGCTACGAAGGCCAGGTGTATGGGTTGGTGTTCGATGGCCGGCAGATGGCTTTCCAGCTACTGCATGATGTTCCCAATGGCGTTCCCAATGGCGTTCCCAATGGCGTTCCCAATGGCGTTCCCAATGCGCGCAGCTCGGTCCGACGCCTGGGAGCGAGCAAATCGAATCGGAAACGCTTCCCATTCCCGCCGACGATAGTATGCTGGACGATGTCGATGTCAGCGGCCGGATCGAGTCAAAATCCGAGACGCTCGTTGCGTCTTGATCCTGGCACGGGATCCACTGCGATGAGTCCCGAGTTTGAAAACGATCGACGCGCTCAATGACTTAGCCGCCGATGAGCTGCGACGGATCCGCCAAACACTGTTCGTTCGCTATGGTGTCGGAGTTCGAGGGAACATTGTCGAAGTCGGCTTTGGCGTTGCCGAAGTTGCCGGTCAGATTGATCGACAGCGGCCTGACGCGATTTGTTTCTATGTGACGCGCAAACGAACGCCGCACAGCAAAGCAGACCGCATCCCTGATCGCATTGATGTTCGAGTCAAACGCGGAAGTCATTTCGTTCTTGTGCAACTGCCGAGCGACGTGGTTGAAATCGATCGACAAGCGGTTCAACTGAGTGGACGATGTGTGCGGCACGTTAGCGGTCAATCGTTTGCGACCGCCGGCGCGATTGTGGCCTGGCGATTCGCAACTCAGGGTCGATTCGCCTACGGAGTGTTGACGGTGGGCCATTTGTTTTGGAACCGAACGATGGTTCCTGAACGAGCGGACGATGTTCGAGTTCGTGTCGGCGGAAATCGACAGATACTCGGCAGATTGATTTTGCGATCCCTGCCTGGCGACGGGGTCGATGCGGCGATCGTGCTCAGTTCGCGGCGGGCGCTGGTCGAGGGAGGAGTGTTACGGGAGGGGGCGAGTATCCGAGGGAAAAAAATTCGGACCGTCGAGCAATTGACGGCAGACCGCTTGCGGCGTGGATGGACGCTGCCGCGAAGCGCTGCGATGCCACTGGTGGTGCTGCGGTACCTGCCTGAATTTTCTTTAATTGACGAGCTCGGACCAGTCCCGCATGCGTTGGACGTCCGCAGCGATCGGGCGGGCACGTTTCGCAGCGGTACTTCAGGTGCTCCGTGGATCATTGACAGGCAAGCCGCCTGTCAGCAATTTGCCGGCTGGGAATCCAGCGCGGCAGGCCAGAACTACACCCGCGGAACAGGTCAATCGCTGGCAACGATTTTTCGCTGGTGCCGTCGCCGGCTTGCCAGCACCTATCGCCAGCCTCTGGCAGGTACCGAATTGAGGTTGATCCGTGAACTGTGACCGCTGCCAGGGTGATAACATAAGGCTACTTTCGAAACACCAATCTGATCACATTCCTAAGGCCAGCAGGCGGGAGATCGCAGGGTGAACAACGAATGGCAAACGACGGCTTGTATTCTTTGTAGCCAAAACTGTGGCTTGCAGGTACAGACCGATGATCACCGGCACATCGTCAAAATCAAAGGCGACAAAAATCACCCGGTTTCGCAAGGCTATCTGTGTGAAAAGGCACAGCGGCTGGACTATTACCAAAACGGCGCCGATCGGCTGACGACTCCGATGCGACGTCAGAGCGATGGAAGCTATGTCGCGATCGATTGGGATACGGCGATTCGGGAAGTGGCCGCACGACTGACGGCGGTCCGAGATCGACATGGCGGTGAATCGATTCTGTACTACGGTGGTGGCGGCCAGGGAAATCATTTGTGCGGCAGTTTTGGCCGCAGCCTATGCAATGCTTTGGGCGTCAAATATCGTTCCAACGCGTTGGCTCAGGAGAAGACCGGTGAGTTTTGGGTCTGCAGCGAAATGCTGGGCGCTTACACACACGGCGATTTTGATCATTGCGAAGTCGCCCTGTTTATCGGCAAGAATCCTTGGCAGTCACATGGATTTCCACGGGCTCGTGCAGTCATTCGCGAAATTGAAAAGGATCCCCGGCGGTCGTTGATCGTCATCGACCCGAGGCGTAGCGAGACTGCCGCCAAAGCTGACTACCATTTGCAACTGAAACCGGGCACCGACGCTTGGTGTTTGGCCGCGATCATCGGGATCATCGCCCAAGAGAATCTTGTCAATCACCAGTGGTTAGCGGCAAACACGGTCGGATTTGAGCAAATCGAAGAAACGCTTGCTGCGATCCCCGTCAGTCAGTACGCCATCCGTTGCGGTGTTGACGAGTCGCTGCTACGTGCCGTTGCTGGGCGGATTGCCAGCGCCGAATCGGTCTCGACCTTCGAGGATCTCGGCCTGCAAATGTCGCCGCATTCGACGCTCGGTAGCTGGTTGCAACGACTGATTTGGCTGACCACCGGAAATTATGGGCGCCCCGGGACGTCCAACGTGATCATTCCTTTCTTTCCACTCGCCAAGTTCCGCCGCAGCAAGCAACGTTCCCCCGTGGTCGGTGCCCGGATCATCAGCGGACTGATTCCGTGCAACGTGATCCCTGACGAGATACTGACCGATCATCCCAAGCGATACCGCGCGATGATTGTCGAAAGCGGTAACCCCATTCATTCGCTTGCCGACAGTCAGCGGATGCGTGAGTCGATGCGGGCTGTCGACGTTTCTTTGGTGATCGACGTCGCCATGACTGAAACGGCCCGAGAAGCCGACTATGTGCTGCCGGCGTCGAGCCAGTTTGAAAAAGCGGAAGCCACTTTTTTTAACTTGGAGTTTCCGCGCAACGCATTTCACGTCCGTCAGCCGTTGTTCGAGCCGCTGGAGGGGACGCTGCCGGAAGCAGAGATCCACGCTCGATTGTTGGAGCAGATGGGTGAGTTGACCACACGCGACTACTTGCCGTTGCGAGCCGCCGCCAAACTAGGAATGACCACCTTTGCAATCGCGTTCATGACAGCGGTGGCCGTCAAGCCAAAATTGATGAAATACGTGGGAGTGGTTCTATACCGCACTTTGGGAATGACGTTGCCCAAGGGGATGGAGACCGCGGCTGTGGTTTGGGGTATGTGCCTGATGTATGTCAGGTCGCATCCAAAGCAAGCCAGGCGGGCTGGCTTTGGTGGGCCGGCTCCGATTGCCGCCAACCGATTGTTCAAGCAATTGATCAGCAACCCTTCCGGCGTCGTGTTTGGCGAGAGTCTGTACGAGGAATCGCTGAGCAACGTCGCGATGCCCGGACACAAAATCAATTTGTATATTCCGGAAATGTTGGCAGAGCTTAAGAAAATTGACGACGAGCCTGTGCCAGAGTCGGACAAGTATCCGTTTGTACTTTCGGCCGGAGAAAGACGCAGCGAAACCGCGAACACTTTGATCCGCGACCCAAGTTGGCACCGTGGTGGCGAACTCGCGCCGCTGCGCATCAGCGCGACTGACGCAATGCAACTTGGTTGCAGCAGCGGCGATCTTGTTCGCCTTAGCACATCCCGCGCTAGCGCGGAGGTGGCGATCGAGGTTAGCGACATGATGCAGCCTGGACATATTTCGCTACCCAACGGGACTGGCCTGGACTATGTGGGCGCCGATGGCAGGACGCTCCATCAGGGACTTGCACCGAATGAATTCACCGACGGTTCGCGTCGCGATTTCCTGGCCGGAACCCCCTGGCACAAAAACGTGCCGGCCAGACTGGAACGAGTCACGCTGTAGAAAAAAGTCAGATCCAAAGCGGCGGCCGCAATCCGCCGCGCTATCAGCCGAGATGCATCACATGAACAATCGACTCGGCCAGCTCCACTGGGTTGCCGTACTATGGGGCCTTGTGCTTTTCCAGGCAGCCTTTGCCGAAAGAGCAGGGCAATTGCAAGCCGGTGCCGCCAAAGTCGATATCACCAGCGAGCAAGCGGGTGACGTCGATGGCCGCCTGCATGTTCGGGCCCTGGTGCTGCGGAACGATTCGAACGCCGCAGTGATCATCACGGTCGACGCTGTGGCGATCGGCCAAATCGGTTACATCGGCAACGATTACCTGACCAATGTCCGCCAGCGAATCCAGCAGGAACTGGGAATTGAACCGGCACACGTGTTGGTCAACGCCAGCCATTGCCACGGAATCGTTTGCGAGGATGTGCAGCAGCGCACCGTCCAGGCCGTCAAACAGGCGGCTTCGCATCTGGTGCCGGTACGGATCGGTGCCGGTGTGGGGCAGGAAGATCGGATTATGGAGAATCGCCGACTGAAGCTCAGCAGCGGCCGAGAAGTCGATGTGCGCCATGCCTATTCGTTACCACCAGATGACCAGGTCGTCGCGGTTGGGCCGGTCGATCCCGAGATCGGTGTGTTGCGTCTAGACCGCCAAAATGGAAGTACGCTGGCAGTCGTTTACAACTTCGCCTGCCATCCGATTCAGGGCGTTCCCAGCGAAGCGAACACGGCCGACATAACCGGCTTCTCGTCAGAGGTGATCGAGGACAACTTGAGCGAACCTGCCGGAAACGAGACTGACAAAACCGTCGCTCTGTTCATGCAAGGTTGTGCCGGTGATATCAACCCCATTTACTACAAAGCGGTCAGCCAGCCCCGCAGTGCCGAACCGCTTGGCAACATGCTGGGACTCAGCACGCTTAAAGCGGTGCGCGAAATTACAACCAAGCCTGATCCACGACTAAAGGTGCTCAGCGAAGTCATCCAGTTACCTCGATCCGATCTCGGACAGCGGATCATCGCGATGAAAGCCGAAAGAGATCAATTAGTCCAATCGCTGCAGGGAACCTTTTTGAACCTGGAAACATTTTTGCCGCTGGTGGTCAAATACAAGCTGTCTGGTGAATTTCCCTCCTACAATGCTTATGGCTATTTGCACCAACAGCAGATGGACCGCGATGATCTGAACAAGCTGGATGCCGCGAACCGGGCAAAGATCAAACAATACGTTAAGAATGTTCAGACCATGGAGCAGGTGACGCGGATCAACACGAATTTGCGTTTGTTGGAAAAACACCAAACGCAAATGCTGGAAAGCGGCAAACGTACGATCGACGCCGAAGTCACAGGATTGAGAGTCGGTGAGTTTGTGTTGACGACGTTTCCTGGTGAGTTGACGGCTCAGATCGGGATCAATATCAAACAGCATTCGCCGCACGAATTGACGTTCGTCGCCGGTTACACCAACGGCTATTTGTACTATGCGCCAACTGCAGAGCAGCTCCGCAACGCCGGCGGAGCGCAAGAGGACAGTGACTGTCTGCTCGCGCCCGAGTGGCAACAGCTGTACGAAAGCAAAGTCGCCGAGCTGTTGGGCAAATTGTGACGCTGCAAACCATCGCCGTAACCCGTGTATCTGGCAGACCGAATCATACGCTGGAAGCTTTAGAGTCTTGAGATGAACCGCACACTTACAATTCGTCAGCTAGCTTTGTATGTGCTTACTTGCGCATTAGCACCCCTCAATGTAGCCAACTGTCAATCGCAGGATCGAGAGCTTCTGCAACTTGATCTGTCAACACGCCAGCGCTGTGTCGAGGTGCTCACTGCGGGCCTTGCATCGGATGACTTTTGGCCATCCATCCATGCCGCCGAAGGGCTGACCGGGGGTGGGTACGGTGACCGGGTCATCGACTCGCTGACAGCCAGACTGGCGACGGAATCGGACGATCAGCGGCGCTGCGGATTGGCTCGGGAACTGGTGCGTGCGGGGCAGCGGACCAAGGCCCGCTTGATCATCGATATCCTCTCGGGCGCAGATCCGCACGGACACGTGCATGCCGCCGAAAGTCTGTACAAAGTAGTTGCGATTGGCGACGGCGTTGCGCTCAGGCAAGCCTTTGCCCAAACAGACAATCTGCGTTTAAGGCTGATGGCGGCTGCGGCGCTGGCAAGATGCGGCAATCAACAAGCCATGACATTCTTGCGTCAGACACTCGAGCATCCAGATCCAGAAGTGTTGAAGATTTCCGCGTGGGTGCTGGGGCGAATTGGTGACGACAGTGATATCCCGAGATTGCAGCAGCAGCTGCCTCGTTGCCAGGACGGTCTGACGCGGGCTTACCTGGAACACTCGCTTGCGGCGCTGGGTGACGAGCCGGGGGCGGCGGCTCTGATTGGTAATCTGAGCTCTGACGATCCTGCCGTCCGCACTTATGCCGCTACGTTTGCGGCGGATGCTCGTCTGCTGAGCGCCGCCGACAAACTGGTTGCCATGCTGGATGATCCACATCCTGATGCTCGTTATCGCGCTGCGCAATCGTTGTTGCTACTTTCCGCGGATCCTCCGCCTGAAAAAGACGAAGACGTCACAAATTTGGTCTATCGCAGCACGGATCAGCATCCACGCTACACCGAGGGGTCGATTCTGGAGCTCGATGACGGATCGCTGTTGTTTGCGGTCACCGAGTTTTCCGGCAGCGGCAGCGACTTTGCCGGTGCCAGGATCATTGCCCGCCGCTCGCGCGACGGCGGTCGAAGTTGGGGCGAGCCGGGGACGTTGCAGGAGAATACTGGCGACATGAACGTGATGAGCGTCACGTTGCGGCGCATTTCCCCTGACAAGATCGCCATGTTTTACTTGCAAAAAAACAGTCCCAGTGATCTTGATCTGCTGGTGCGCTTTTCCAGTGACGAAGCCGCGACCTTTGGTCAGCCTGCATTGGTCACCGGCGGCGATGGCTACCACGTGGTCAACAACGATCGCGTGATCCAAACATCCAGTGGCCGATGGTTAGCTCCGGCCTCCTCGACAGCCGATGTCCGTGCCGAGAACCACTTTGTTGCGCACTGTTACTTGTCGGATGACGATGGCGTTACTTGGCGAGACTCCAAAGGCCATGTTGACGCGGATCAACGTGGGGCGATGGAGCCTGAGGTGATCGAACTTTCCGACGGCAAACTGATGATGATCATCCGCACGCAGCTGGGTTTCATTGGCAAGAGTTATTCAAGCGATGGAGGCGAGACATGGTCGCAGATGACCTCGCTGGGGCTCGAGGCCCCGGAAGCCCCCGCGACACTGCGGCGAGTTCCGGCTACCGGTGACTTGCTGTTGATTTGGAACCATGCTTTGACGCCGGGCGCGGATCACGGTGGCAAGCGTACGCCGCTGACGGCCGCCATATCCTCTGATGAGGGTCAATCGTGGCGAATCGCCGGTGACCTGGAAACGGATCCCGAGCGAACTTATGCCTACACCAGTTTGACCTTCGTCCGCGATCGAGCAGTCCTCAGTTACTGGGAAAGCGGAAAGGGAAACGGCCGCTATTCGTGTCGCTTCCGCTCACTGCCGGTCAGTTGGTTTTACTCAGTCGAACAGAACCGTAGAGTGGGTCCAGCGACGTCAGCCGCGCCGATCCACCAGGTCGCTACCCACCTACTGCTCGGAGGCGGTCTTCTCCGGCGGTTATCTTGGTGGCAACCAATTTGTATTCCGTCGAGGTTGCCGATCTGGTTTCGTCCGGTCAACCTGGAAACCGGCCCCGACGACGCCCTTGATGTGGTCGACATGTATCGCGAGATCATCGAAGACTACTCGGCGATTCCCCGCTACCTGCAACAGCAGTACGGTTTAAGGCGGGGTTCCGATCGCGGGCGGATCTGGACAGCGCCAAGATTGAATTGAAATTTCCTATTTTGCCGCCTGTCCAAGGTGTAGTCCCGCGAGTCCCTCGCGGGGCATCGGGGAAGCAATTCCCACGGAATTGCCCCAAGAGGGGACTCGCGGGACAACGAGAGTAACGCTGCCAAGTTCGATCAACAAAACGCGGCTTCCAGCCAGACAAGCCGGCGGGGCAGCGATGCATTTTGCTGGGCCCATCGTTGTTGGGCCGCTACGACTGGTATATCCAGCCTGATGCGACCTCGATCGCCCTTTGTGGTTGCACTTCCAATCACATCGATTGCGAATTTTTATGCTTCGCTCCTCTGCGTGACATACCTTTCAGCCGGCGTACTCACGAATGCATGCTTGCCGAGCGACGATCTTTGCTGCCAGACACACAGCATTCCAGGTAGCCGGATCGGGTTTTCCAAGCACCAGTGCAACGTGAAAATTCATCCGTCAGTGACGAGTGTACGGGCTTCAATGAGATTCGATGAATATGAGATCAGAGCAAGCTCAATCGCAACACTTAAGCCATGCCGCAAGGCGATCGCGGCGCAGTAACAACCGCCGCGGCGCCACAGTTGTGGAAATGGCGATCGTCGCGCCGGTCTTCTTCGGGCTGGTCTTTGGGTTGATCGAATTCGGTCGGGTGACCATGATCAATCAAGCGCTCAGCGATGCGGCTCGCGCGGGATGTCGTACGGCATGCCTGGCTACCACAACCAACGCAGGCAAGGTCGAGCTTGCCGCCCGGGATCATCTGCAAACTTTCATGTCAGGATCCAACAACGCCGGCGTATGCCGGATCACGGTCGAGCCTGCAGACTTCACCGCTATCGAGCGAGGAAGTGACATCACCGTCCATGTAGAAGTGAATTGCTCGGATGTTACCTGGATTTCCGGAGGCGCTCTGGGGAACCCCGTTCTCAGTGGCGAGGCGACCATGCAGCGAGAGTAATCCGCTGTCGCCTCGATCGAATTGGAATAACCTGATGTTAAAAAAGAATCAAAACAATCGCTCTTCCAAACAGCGCCAGGGCGCGGCAGTTACCGAGTTCGCCTTATTAGCACCGCTGTTGGTCCTGTTGACCTTTGGGGCCATCGACGCCGGACAGTGCATCAACGTTTCCCAAATCGTCAATGAAGCTTCGCGCGAAGGCGCCAGGATGGCGGCTAGAGCCGATACAACCGATGTCGCGGCCGTGCAGGCGGCGGTTCAGTCCTATATCGACGAGGCGTTTCCAGGACAAACCGCCTCCGTCACCGTCCAAGTCGGTGATAGTTATGGACTCGGAATCCCTGCCGAAGACCTTTCGGCTGTCGAATCAGGTACTCCTGTGACCGTGCGAGTTGTGCTTCAGTACGACTCGGTTCGCTGGTCAGCGTATCTTTCCGGACTCGATGGTATGTCAATCGAGACTGAGACCGTGATGCGGCGTGAATGAGGCATCTTGTCAGTACAACGCTATTCGAATTTCTAATCTTGAAAATCTAAACCGGTGCAACCAATGATCCGTACATCTCCTTATAATCGAAGGCAACCCAAAGGCGCGATTTCGGTCATGGTGGCCATGTTCCTGCCAGCCATGATTGGGATGTTGGCACTGGCCATCGACTGCGGGAATTTACTCAGGCATCGAGCCAATTTGCAGCGTGCCGCCGATGCCGCCGCGCTGGCGGGAGTGCGGGATCTGATCCCTGATACAGACGGAGATCAAGACTTAGACGCCGTTCGTGCTACCATACGGCAATATGTTGCGGACAACGTGACGAACGTAGCGAACTTCACTGTCCTGGATGCCGATATCGAAATCGGCCGGTACGATCCCGAGACGATCTACAGCGATCTGGCGATTCTTGATGACGGCGTGTTTGATACGGTCCGGGTGACGCTGCGCAGAGACGGCTCGGCAAATTCTCCTGTGACATTGTTCTTTGCTGGAGTCTTCGGATTGGTGGAGTCCGATGTCTCGGCGACTGCGGCGGCCGTCCTGCAGAAAGCCACTATCATGGAGCCCGGCGCCGGCGTGTTGCCCTTCACGCTTCCGCGAGATGAATGGCACGCAAGTGCCCCCGGTGATACCTGGAGCATCTATGGCGACGGTAAGCTGCGGGACGGAGCCGGGAAGAATGTCCCAGGAAACTGGGGTACCTGTGACATCGGAAATGAAGGCAACAGCACCGCTGACCTGAGCAACCAAATCCTCGACGGACTGCGTCAGTCAGATTTAGATGCGCTCTTTGGAAATGGTCGAATTCCTCAGAATACCTACATCGATGGTGGTCAAAGCTGTTACATGAACGGCGAGACTGGGTTGTCGGCGGGAATGAAGTCAGCCGTCGCGGCAGTTTTTGGTCAGAAAAGGATCGTTCCGCTGATCGATTCATTTTCCGGCCACGGTGGAAACTTGGAGTTCCATGTCGTCGGCTGGGCCGTCTGCGAGGTTCGTGAATCCTCCTTTAAGGGCAGTAAGAACACTTACGTGAACATCAAAAAATCGTTCATGTACGACGGGCTGCTGAAACCAAACCCCGATCTGAGCGTGACGACCGGAGTGATTGAGGGTGCGTTTACGACGCCGGCGTTGGTGCAATAGTAAAGTAGAAAATGTTTGCCATCTGCTGTTGCTTTTGGTAGGGTTGCCGCTTGGGCGGAAATACCGCCTGATGTGACTCTGCGAAGGTGGTAAAGATGGCACGGCATTGTGATCTGTTCGTTTCGCGAACTGAAGCCGGATTCGTGGTGCGGGTGCAAGGGAGTGGAACTTCCGCGCACAGCCCGGCGCTAGCGGAGTTCGTCAGGGGATGCTTCGAGCAGCAACCAGATGCTTGCGTCGCTATCGATCTGCTGAGGTGTGATTACTTGGACAGCACCTTTCTCGGTTGCTTGTTGAGGCTGCAGCGCGCGGGGACGGAAACTCGCTTCCAAGTTGTCGCCGATGAAGTGACGAAGAAGAAATTGTTGGCCGCGACGCAACTCGATTCGGCTTTGACATTGATCCCGGAGGCACCCAAGTCGGCAGGCGCGTTCCAGCGGATCGAGGTAAAGCCGCTCTCCGATCGGGCTTTAGGACAGCACATCATGGAGTCCCATCAGGCACTCGCCGATGTACCCAGCAGTTTTGCTTCCACCTTCGGACAGATCGCGACCCAACTGAAGCGTGAGTTGGAGCGGCCAGATCGTGCCCCGATCAGCCTGGACGATACGATCGGATAGACCGATCTTTTGAGCTCTGCATTCATTGGTGAGCGTCACGGCGCTCGCCGCCGGTTTGTATCGCGAGTCGTTATCAGTCGCGGGAACCCGTCCACGGCATCGGTATCCTCGCTGTCAATCTGGGAGATGCCTCCCTGCTCCGGATGTCGTAGCTATGCCGAATGCGCGGCCAATTGCAGTGCGAATGGCCGCCACTTGCCCACTTAAATCGGTTTGCTTGATTGGATTCGCGCAGGTTCGACCTAGGCTTGGACTCACCGAAAAACGACGCGAGCAGCCACCAATTTTACTGCTCGCATCCCCTTTGCACTGGAGCAGTAACATGAAAAAGAGTCTGTTCGCGATCGTCGCGGCTGCCGCATTGTCCCTTGGCAGCGAAGCATTGGCTGCCCAACCATCCACGCCTCAAGTGGATGCTCCGCAACAAGTCACCGTCGCACCGCAGACCGATACGATCGCCGCACGTGGCCGATCGCGAGGCGTTTTCGGTCGCTTGCTGGAGTTGGAGCGTCGCAAGAACGCCTGGCTCCGTCGCACATTCTTGAACGGCTAAATCTGGGTTATTTATCAACGAAGTAGGCCGGACCGAGCAAACCCTTGTGGAGCCGGAACTTCAGTCGCGGTTTAGTTGACATCAAGGTGCGCACGCTGCGCCAAAGATATCGCAGAGTTTGCGCTGTTCCGGCGTTCATTGCGACCTTGGTCCGAACTACACGAATGATCGAGACTAACCCTGGCCAAGGCATCACGCGAGCCCACTCGATTGCGAGTGGGCTCGCTTTTTTTTGCCGCACAGAGCACCGAGTGACACAGAGACGATGTTGACGGTTGGCTCTGCGGGCCTATCTGCTCTTCGGTGCGTCAGGTGACCGTGAATCGGCGCTGACCGAATCGGACAACGAAGGGTGGTTTATCGCGCTGCGCCCGCAAGCGTAAGGGAATTGGCCTCTCATTAGAGCATTTCCATCAATGGCGTAGGTCGGGAAGAAGGTCAGACACCAATAGCCGGAACGGCCCGAAGGGGGCTTTGCACTATTGGTGTCTGACCTCTTTTCCCGACAACCTATATCAAAAATCGAAATGCATTAGCCAGCATTTTGCGGACTGCTCTCTCGGTTCGACCTTGACCGCAGCGCGGCAAGCTGTAGAAAATCAAGGAATCTTCTCACGGGCCGGCAATCGTGAGCTGGATGTCAAGCGATCGAAACAACTTCCTCGTAACTGGTATCGAAACAAATGAACCGGACAAATCTCGAAATCGACCCGGCAGAAGTCGCGGAAATCGAAAGACACAAGTATTTCTTGAGCGAGAAGGCCGGACACGACATCGGCTGGCAAGTCGCCAAACAGGACTGGGAATCGAAATATGCCGAGCAGTTTCGGCAGTCGATCATTCGCAAATCGAAGCCGCACGGTCCCGGAGGCATGGGCACTTTTCTGAAGCGAGTGCTAGCAAAAGCCAAAGCGCGTTGAGACGAGGCTGCTGTTCTCACAGACCATTGCGAGTGGAGATTCGTCAGCGTGATTGGGACCTGAGAAATCTCCGCGGGGCGATGAATAAAAACCCCAGTCGTTGGTTTCGGCTGCCTCCCTTGAGGACGTCACTGGGCTAACCGTATTGTTCGAAGTTTGAGTGACTCCCTTGCTTGGAATGCTTCGAGCTACGTTCGACCCTCCAGGGATGGTCGTTCGCACCGTAATCTAAACCGCTTGCGGCCGAACGGTCCCGCCGTCGCCCAAAGCCCTCGCTGCTAGGGCGACCTTGTTGCGTTCGGCGATCTGCTCACGGATCTCATGGCTGCGCCTCTTCGGTGACGTCGTAGCGCCACATCACCGCCATGGCGATCAGAGTTCCAGTGACCGGAATTAGGATGTAGGCGAGCCGCAAGCCGTTGAGCGCTTCGGTTGTCTGAACCGCGACCGATTGATCGAATCCGACCAGCTTCATGATCAGGCCGCCCAGGAGTCCGGCAATCGCAAAGCCGAATTTCACCATCCACCAATACACCGCGCCGAACGCGCCTTCGCGGCGAGCGCCGGTGTTCAACTCGTCCAAATCGCAGACGTCAGCCGTCATTGACATCATGATTGTGAACAGCCCCCCAATGCCAAAAGCGAACAGGGGCAGCGGCAGGAACATCAACCACGGATTTCCGGGCCGGAAGCACCACCAGAAGCCCACGTACCCGACGAGCGAGATCCCTTGTGAGATCAGGAATGCATTTCTCTTGCCCAGCTTCTGCGAAAGCAGCGTGACGATGGGAATGACCAGGAAGCAAGTCGCCAGCGCACTGCTTGTGCCGAACCACGTTGGCCAGCTACCCGCCGCGTCGGTGCTACCGTCGTGCATATAGTAGACGATGATGAACCAGGACAACCCCGCCACAGTGTTGAACGCGTTGAACACCAAAAACGTCGCCAGACAAATCTGCCTGAATGGCTTGATTCGGAGCGTGTCGCCGAAGCCCTTGGTCAGGCTCGCAATGTTCTTGTTCAAATTCTTCAGCGAGAGATCCTCGAGCGTGTCGGGATCAACCGGCTGCGTCTTGCAAAATAATGCGGGCACCATCGCCATCAGCAGACAGCCGATGCCCACCCAGATCGCGAGATTCCGCGCCGGTGACCGCATCAGGGTAGATGTCGGGATCATAGATGATCACCCAGAACCACGGCACGATCACCCACGCCCACTGTCCGATCCACTGCGCCACCGCCATCAGACGGGTCCGCTCGTGGAAATCGGTGCTCATCTCGTAGCCCATCGCGACGTAGGGTGTCGCGAAGATGGTCAGCCCCAGGTAGAACACGAAGGCCAACAGCAGGAAGTGCGTGAAGTTGTACAGTTCGCTGTTCTCCGGGTTCAGCTGCCACATGAAGATGTACGAAACGCCTGCAATGATCGAACCGATGAAGATGTACGGACGCCGTCGACCCCAGCGGGATTTGGTGTTGTCCGAGATGAATCCCATCACCGGATCGGTTAACGCATCCGAAAGCCGAGGCAGAAAGAACAGGATCCCCCACAACAGCGGATCCATTCCGAGACCCTGGACCAGCACCACCATGAAGATCCCCAGCGCGGCGGGAAACATTTGGTTCCCCAGCATTCCCACCCCGAAGATGATCTTCTGCAGCATTGGCACGCTTGTCTGCAGATCCGTCGACGTCATTTCAGTGCTCATGTCGGTGCCTGATATTATCCAATCCAGATCTCGGGGAGACTCGACCCCACAGAGTTTCGGCTGCAATCGTAGTCCGCCCCGACCCCTGATTCAACCGTCTGTGTTGCCTGCCGCGCGGCAGGTTTCGTAACCGCGTGTTCGCGGAGTTGAAGCTCTGCGTTTGATGATCGTTGGCTGATCAAGTGGCGATCCCTGCCCCGAAGTGATCGGTATTTGGACGTTCAAGATGGACTACTGTTAGTTGGCGGCGTTTTTCGCTCTCCTGATTTTATTGATTTTTTTGTGCTGAGATCAGCGATTCATGGCGGGTGTTTGCCGCCGTTTCCGTGCAATCAAGAGAACCCCTCGCCGTCGCGTACGCCGCCCGCAATCCACCTCAGCTCGGAGAGATCCAATGCAGATTCGCACTGAAAAGTTCCGCCGCATCACTGCCCGCATCACCGGTTGTGTTGGATTGGCGTTGCTGCTCAGCACGATCGCGCCGGCTAAGGCAATCGCTGACCAGTTCGTGGGTGCCGTTTGGAGTTTCGAAATGACTCCTCAAAACCGCAGCCTGAGCACGCTGAAAGAAAGATATCGGATCTACCACCACGAGATGTTTCAACGCCCGACTCCGTACGACGCCGAGTTCACCCGGTTTGTCGGTGACAACTATCCCATAGGGAATCGCACTCAATTCGAGGTCAGGGGCTTGCGCGTCTTCAACGAGCGCGGGCAACACGTCGGCACCAGAAACGGAGTCGGCAGGCTCAGCCTTGTCAGCTTTGGCCAGTGGTCCGGTAGCTTTGTCGATGACCTGGGAAGAACCTACGATTTCAGCTGCACACGCGTCATTGAGTGACTGGCGGGACTACAAGAGTGCCTGGTACTCAGGCTCCAGGCCGGTACTACGACTCGAAATTGTCTTACCGCAAGAAACTCGATGTTCCGCAGAAGCGATAACGAGTACCGTATGGCCGATCCGTTGGGTTATCATTGCTGCTGTGGTTGATATTCGCAAATCAGACACTTCTGGGCGAATACCAGCATGTCGCGGCGCAGCGTCACTTTGCCGGGGCGAGTAAGAATTGGCAGCGCTGGCCGAGAAGTGCCTTGATCCAAATTGGTTTTGGGAGTCTTGATGGTTTCGGAGTTGCAGGTCTTGATATTCCGACAGCGGTCGCTTTGCCACAGCATGACCTTGAGCGGAAGACTGCAAGTCGGACGCCAGCGACCCGACGAACCGAAACCGTTTCATTTCGATGCCGATTCTGGTCGCTTGATCGTTGCGGCCGTCGACGACAAGCTTGTTTCTCGGGAGCACTTATTGCTGGAAGTCTTGCCTAGGCAACCGCAAGAATCTGATGCCACTGCCGCGCGAGTTCGGATCACCAATCTCAGTCGCAAGCGTTCGGTCACCATTGACAGCGAGGGACGGTTGGGACCCGAGCAGCAAGCCGACGTGTTGACACCGGTGCTCGTCTCCTTTGCGGACATGGCCGTCCGAGTCGAACCAACTCCGGCGGCAGCTGCCCTAGAAATCCGCAGCCTCGAAAACCCAACGTTGGCTCCCGGTCAGTTTGCTGACAATTTGAGTCAAACGATTCTTCAAGCCACGACCCGCCAAACGTATTCGCACAAACAGTTAATACGTTGGTTGAGTGAGATGCTGGCTGTACTCCAGCGCGCTGCCGGCGCCGAAGATTATTTGGCTCAATCCGTGGATGCCGTAGACCGGATTGTGGGGCTCGATGCCATCTGTGCGCTGCGATTGGAGAACGGCCAGTGGCGCGTGGCAGCCTCGAAGGCCCCCTGCGGCGAGCAAGCCGACTCCGATATGCGCTCGCCAAGTCGCACGATATTGCAGCAGATCGTGGAAAAGCGAAGCACCGTATTTCAGGTTCCGGTTTCGCTGCCTGACGCTGCTAGCCTACAGGATGTCAAGGCGCTGGTGGCCTCGCCGATACTCGATTCCGCCGGTGCGGTCATCGGGGCCCTGTACGGGGCGCGGTTCACGAACGCAACGATGCAAATTCCGCAAATCTCCGAACTCGAAGCCACCATGGTGGAAGTCATTGCCTGTAGCGCTGCGGCCGGGATTGCGCGAGAGCTGCAGCAACAAAAGGCACTCCAAGCGCGCATTCAGTTTGAGCAGTTTTTTACACCACAATTGGCGCGAGCTGGAGGCCAATCCAGCGCTGCTCGACGGCCAAGACGCCGACATCAGTGTCTTGTTTTGCGATATCGTGGGCTTCAGCGCGGTAAGCGACCGGATCGGATCGAAGATGACCATGCGTTGGATCAGCGAAGTCATGGAGTTTCTGTCCGACGCCGTATTTGAGCATGAAGGAGTCGTCGTTGATTACATCGGCGACGAGTTGATGGCGATGTGGGGTGCTCCCAAAGCACAGGCAGACCACGCCCTCAAAGCCTGCTTGTCCGCCGAGCAGATGTTCCGCTGTAAGCAACAGATCGACGCTCAATGGCTGAAACATACTGGCCAGCCGATCGACTTCCGCATCGGGATTTGCTCAGGCACGGCTAGCGTCGGCAACGCAGGTTCGAAGCGACGGCTTAAATACGGCCCACTGGGAAACACGGTCAACCTGGCCAGCCGTCTGCAAAGTGCCGCGAAACAATTGGGTGTCAAGCAGGTTGTGAGTGCGGCCACGTCCGCCGCCCTCGGTCAAGGTACGTCGCTGGTCTATCGCCCGCTTGGCACCGCCCGCTTCGTCAACATGAGCCAGCCCTCGGAAGTGGGAGAACTGGATTCCTCTGCACGCTCGGGATTCGCGGACCTTGCTGAGCGATTTGTCTCGATTACTGATCAATTGCGTAGGTCGCGCTGGGAAGCGGCTAACAAGGAACTAGCGGCGACCGCAGATCGGTTTCCGGACGACGTCCCAACACGCCTGCTGCTTGGTCGGCTGCAGAAGCATCAGATCGACCCCGGGTGCATCTGGCCCTTCGAGACGAAATGACGTCACACGCAGGTCGCGGAAAACTTGGGGAAAGCCGTTCGATGACCACTGGCGGGCGATTATGCCGGGCAAACCGTGGCGGGCAACGACACGAATGGTCGTGCTGGTCGTTTCCGATCCTGTATGCTATGGCTTGGCTGCTTTGCAACACCCTCTCTGCGATGTTCCTTCATGTGGACCACCACCATCGAGTTGACGCCCGAAGCCAAGGCAATCGCCGAACTCGACGCGATCTGCGACGAGTTTGAACGGGCGTTCCGATCCGGCCACGCCGCTGCTGATCGAGATGCATCGGGGGACCTTGATGCCTGGGTCGAACGCATAGCTCCTCAGTGGCAGCCCCGGCTCCGCGAGGAACTAGTGGCGCTGCAGGAAGACTTGCAGTCGTCGCAAATGAACTTAGCGGACATAACCGCCGCAGCAGAGTCCGCCGATGATGGGAGTGCCCAGTCGTCGCGCGCGATCAACCGTTGCCCGGCGTTTGAGGATCTTCCCCACGAGATCAAGCTCGCGCTGGCCAAGCGTGCCAAGCCTGCCCGGTTCGATACCGGCAGCTTGCTGTTGCGATCCGGCCAGCCGGCCAGCGGGCTGTATGTGATTACCTCCGGCCGAGTCCAAGTCGCGCATGCTAGTGATCCGATGCGACGTGAAATTGACACCGATCAGGCGGGATCGCTGCTCGGTGAAATGTCGATCCTGACCGGCTATCCCTGTTCGGCCGACGTGTTGGCGATAACACCGGTCGAAGCGATGGTGCTGTCCCCGGCGGCGCTTGACGAGGTGCGCGAGTTGTCGCCGGAACTTGAAATCGCACTTAGCCGGCTGGTCAGTCAACGACTCGGTCATCACCGCCACGATGCCTTGTGCGGAAAGACGCTCGGCGGCTACCGGCTGCGGCGGTGCATTGGTCGTGGTGCGATGGGAGTCGTGTACGAGGCCGGCAACCAATCCGATCAACCGCGCGCCCTGAAGATGCTCTCGCACCGCTTCCTCTTCAGCCCCGATGTGGTGTTACGTTTCGATCGTGAAAGCGAACTGTTACAGCAACTCGAGCATCCCAACCTGGTCGCCTTTCGAGGACACTTCATCGCGTATCGCACACGATTCATCGTCTTGGATCTTTATGACGGTGCGGACCTGCAAACGGTCATTCGCCATCGCCGGGGAATCAGTGAGGCGACGGCGCGCGGCGCGTTGGGACAGATTGCGTCGGGACTTCTGCATGCGCACCGGCAAGGCGTACTGCATCTCGACCTGAAGCCGGCGAATATCTTGGTCAACAAAGAGGGACGAATCGCAATCACCGATTTTGGGGTTTCGCGACTGATTGAATCCGAAACCGAAGATCGAACGCTAGTTGGCACGCCGCTGTACATGCCGCCGGAACAATTCTTGATGCAGGACGTCGGGCCGCATTGTGACTGGTACGCCTTCGGTTGCATCATGTACGAACTGCTGACCGGTCAGCGGCTGTTCCCAGGGGACTATCAGGCGGCCTTGCTCGATTCGAAATTTCGCGCCCCGACAGCGGGATGGCCCGAAGTTGATGGTGCGAGCGATGAAATTCTCGGCCAACTACGAAACGCGCTGCAGCCGATCGCCAAGCACCGCAGCTTGGATCTGGACAAGATTGCGACCTGGGCCCGGCCCGTACCGGAGCTTGCGGTCGAACCGGATGGACTGCCTTCCACGATCAGCAATTGAGTCAACATGAGTGATTCAGATAAGTCATTGGGCGAGTCGGTCACGGCCTGGATCGAAGATCTCAAGGACGGGAAGTCCGTCGCGTCACAAAAGATTTGGGAACGTTACTTTTCTCAACTCGTGCGAGTTGCCGCGCGGCGGCTTGGCTCATCACCGCGGCGAATCGCCGATGAGGAGGATGTTGCGGTCAGCGTGTTCGAGAGTCTCTGTCGGGGTGCCGCGGCTGGCCGATTCAAGCAACTGCAAGACCGCGACGACCTTTGGAAGCTGCTGACCGCCATCGCCGGAATGAAAGCGGTTGACCAGATTCGTCGGCAGACAGCACAACGGCGAGGTGGGACGAATGTTCGAGGAGAATCGATCGTCACCGGTTCCGACGGTGGCGGCGGATTCGATTCGCTCGCTGATGGCCAACCGACAGCGGAGTTCTTGGCAATCATGGAGGAACAGCAGCAACAAATGTTTGCCCTGCTGCCTGACCAATCCCTGCGCGATGTGGCGAGTTTGCGTTTCGAGGGTTACTCGAATGAAGAGATCGCCAAAGAGCTGGAAATCTCACTGCGCTCGGTCGAGCGCAAGCTGAAAGTGATCCGTCAGATCTGGACCTCCATGGCCGACGTCAATCAACCGGAATCCTGACCTGTTTGTTCCTGTTTGAACCCTTTGACTGCTCTCAATCGGCCTACTGCGGGAGGCTGTCGCCGGGGTCAGGCCTGAAACCCGAATCACGGGGCTGACCCCATCCGCTCCCACCCCATGCGTTCCGATGCGCTCTGACCCCCAAAATCTGTGGAGAGACGCGAACGAACAAGCGTTTCGTTATCTGGCGGCGAACGAGTCGCAAGAGATTCAGTCGAACTTTGTCAGCGATCAAAGTGCAACTTCGCCGTCGCCGACACGACAGTGTTGGTACGACGGGTCGCTGGCTGGCAAGTGTGATTCGTGGATGACTGGGTTACCATGCCGTCCCCGATAGATAAATCGATAGATAAATGGTGCCACCCACCATCTGTTGACAGCTTGTTCGTTTCCGGGTAGGTTTTGCGAATTCTTGGTGCCTTGGAGGTCTCGCTGTGCCGCGTCCGAATCGAAATGAACAATTTGATTCCTCCGAAGTTTGTATCGTCCATGCCATCCAGCGATGCGTTCGTCGTGCGTTTCTGGCCGGCGTTGATCGGCAGTCGGGCATCGATTACTCGTATCGCAAAGAATGGATTCGCAGGAGGATGGAGGCGCTCGCGTCGGTCTTCGCCGTCGATGTACTGGCTTACGCGATCATGAGCAATCACATGCACCAAATCTTGCGCAATCGGCCCGATGTCGTGGCCGCTTGGAGTGACGAAGAAGTCGCGATTCGATGGCTGAAAGTGTTTCCTGGGCGACGGATCGAAGAACACTTAGCCGAGCCCACGGAAAATGATGTCAAGAGCTTGGTCGCAAATGCCGAGCGGTTGGCCGAGATTCGGCGCCGGCTATCGGATATCTCGTGGTTCATGCGGGCCTTGGCCGAACCGATCGCCCGGATGGCGAACAAGCAGGATGATTGCACCGGCCGATTCTGGGAGGGACGTTTCAAGGCGCAACGGATCGTTGACCAAGCCGGCTTGTTGGCTTGTGCGATGTACGTCGATCTGAATCCAGTGAGAGCAGCATTGGCCGAGGGCCCCGAGTCGAGCCTGCATACGTCGGCCTATGACCGGATGGAAGCGGCGCGTGGCAAACAGATTGACTCGGCGGCCTTCGACTTGGTTCCCGTGCCCACCGAGCAAGCAGGCAAAGTGATTCGCGAAACGCCGGTCGATGAGCTTCGTCAGCAGCGCAAAGCGAAAATGCGCAATCCCACCGGACGACGAATCCCGCGCGATGGTTGGTTGTCGCCGCTGACGATGCGCAGAGAAAAATTGTCGGCCGATGCTGAGATTCATACGGATGGGCTTCGCGCCAGTGACCGAGGATTTTTGGACCTTGCCTGGCGAGACTACTTGCGGTTGCTGCGTTGGACATCCAAGCAGAACGTTGACGGGATCGTCGCGAAAGTTCCAACATCGCTGGCGAAAACGCTTGGCGAACTCGGGATTGATGCGTCGATGTGGCGCGACTTGGTTTGGAATTGGCAGCGTTACTTTGGCAGGTCGACCTGCGCTGGTCGTCCATCATCGATGAAGGCCGATGCGGAGCGAATCGGACATTGCTGGCACCGCGGGCAGCAATCCGCATCCTTCTGCTTCGTCGCATAGACAAACACCTGCCGAACAGGAATTGCCCGGATTCAATCGTTACCGTTAGCGAAGAACGGTACCACCCACAATACTGTTCGCGTAGTATAAGACGTCGACACTCAAAGTCTCAAGATCCGAACGTGGAGGAACGAAGCAGGCGGAACAAAGCGGACGATGTTGGCCCTGGTCCCTTTGTTGGCGCTCGATCGGCCGGCTTTGCTGAAGAGATCATGCCGACGAGCTGCAGGAATTTCGCAGCGTTCATCCTGGTTCCCAAGAACAGCCGAATCTTGCGCCGCAACTCGTCGCCCGTATCAACTCGGTCGACGAAAACAAGTTTGTCAATCGGGTCGATCAGGAGCGATTGCCCGTCCGTGCCCAGCGCCAGGTAGGCTCCGTCATCGAGAATCCACCACACATAGCCATAGTTCATATCTCCGAGCTCGGAGTGCCGTACCATGCTGGGCGTGATCCATTCTGCTGGGAATATCTGGCGGCGCTGCCAGTTCCCCTTTTCTCTAGAAAATTTCGCAACCGACTCGCAAGCGATTTGCGTTGGAGTCCAAAAGCGGTCAAATTGTGTAGGTCTGTGACTGGGCGATGTGACCCCGTCGCCACGCCAAACCAGTGCAAACGCCCCAAACCCTATATCAGAGTAGCAACACGGTTCGTGCCGCGTGCTGCCATCAGCTAGGAGCTCTCCATGTTACGTTCCGGTTCGTTCTTGGTCCTGATCCCAGTCTTGCTCACTTTTGCCGCTGCGTCGCAGCTGGCCCACGGACAATCCGGTGCTCCCGACGGCGCCTGGCCGCACTATGCCGGTGATCACGGCTCGACCAAATATGCGCCGCTGGACCAGATCGACGCTGAAAACTTTGGAGATCTCGAAATTGCCTGGCGTTGGCAATCGATCGACGAGGACCTGAAAGAGAAAACCCGCTTCCGAGCCTATCACTTCCGCGCCACTCCTCTGTACGTTGGCGGCACGGTCTACATTTGCACCAACTTTTGCCAGGTCGCCGCGCTCGATGCCGCCACCGGCCAGCTGCTGTGGCAGTATGACCCCGAAAGCTACAAACAGGGTCGTATCACCCACACCATGTTTCATCACCGCGGCCTGGAGTACTGGACCGACGGAACCGAAGAGCGAGTGGTGATGGCCACTGGTGGTCGGCAACTGATCTCCGTGGATGCCAAGACCGGGCGACCCGACCCGAATTTCGGTGTCGATGGTATGGTGGATTTGAACAACGATCTCGGCCGTAAAGTCAATCCTCGCGAAATCGCTCACTCCGCACCCGTGCTGATCTGCCGCGACACGATTATCGTCGGTTCGATCATCAATGACTTTACCACGACTCAAGAATCTCCTCCGGGACACATTCGCGGCTACGACATCCGCACTGGCAAACTCCGCTGGCGCTTCAACTCTATTCCTCAGGACGGCGAATTTGGCAACGACACCTGGGAGAATGATTCGTGGAAATACACGGGTAACACCAACGTTTGGTCGATGATGAGTGCCGACGACGAGTTGGGCTATGTTTACCTCCCCTTTGGCACGCCGACCAACGACTACTACGGCGGCCACCGTCACGGCGACAACTTGTTCGCCGAATGTCTGGTTTGTGTCAACGCCGAAACCGGAGAGCGCGTCTGGCACTTCCAGGCCGTTCACCACGGCATCTGGGATTACGATTTCCCCTGCGCCCCGAACCTGATCGATATCACCGTTGATGGGAAAGCGATTAAGGCCGTCGCGCAGGTCTCCAAGCAAGGTTTTACCTACGTCTTCGATCGGGTCACGGGAGAGCCGGTTTGGCCGATCGAAGAGCGGCCCGTCCCCGCCTCGACCGTTCCCGGTGAAAAACTTTCACCCACGCAGCCTTTTCCCACCAAACCAGCCCCTTTCGAGAGGCAAGGCGTGGCCATTGATGACCTGATCGATTTCACTCCTGAACTTCGCGCCGAAGCGATTGAGATTGTCAAGAACTTCGTGATCGGCCCCTTATTTACGCCGCTGACGTTGTACGACGAGAAAGGGACCAAGGGGACGATGGTGTTACCAGGGGCCGAAGGGGGAGCCAACTGGCCCGGCGCGTCGGTCGATCCCGAATCGGGCATTCTGTATGTCCAGTCGTTAACCCACCCGTCGGTGATGTCACTCGCTCCTCCCGATCCATCCCGCTCTGATTTCAACTACGTCAACACCTGGGGCCAAGGCAGCTCAAAGGAAGGTCCTCAGGGTCTGCCGCTGATGAAGCCTCCATACCGCCGCATCACGGCGATTGACATCAATACCGGTGAGCATGCCTGGCAGATTCCGTTGGGCCAGGGACCGACAGACCATCCCGCCATCAAGGACTTGAACCTTGGCCCACTCGGTACCCGCTTTCAAAGAGGCGTATTGGCCGAGGGAGGTTTGTTGATCACCAAGACTTTGCTGATCACTTTTATCCCTGACCTGGACGAACTCGGCGACCGCGCTGCTCATGGCTCGTTCCTGCAGGCCTACGACAAAACCAGCGGCGAACTGTTGGGCAGCATCAAGGTTGATCGCACGCTGCACGGCGGGCCCATGACCTTCATGCACGAGGGTCGTCAGTATCTGTTGATCGCCGCGGGCGGCCTGGAAGAAACACCCGAACTGCTCGCCTTTGCCCTGCCCAAAACCAAAGGTTCGTGAGCTGGGTGTTGACTTGAATAAGATCAAGTTCAGCGGGCGTCAGTTGCTAGGACTTGGGTGTACCCGCATCTCGCCGTGATGCTCGCATGCCCCATGCCGAACAAGGCGCTAGCCCGGATTATTCATGTAGGCCGGACCGAGGTCGCTGGTGGCTGCCGGAACGGCGCAAACCCTTCGATATCGTTAACTCAGCTTGCCTACCTTGATATCAATCAAACTGCGACTGAAGTCCCGGCACCGTAAGGGTTTGCTCGGTCTGGCCTACTTCGTTGATGAATAATCCGGGCTAGTGGACGCAAGGTGATGGGGGTAAACCTAAGGGCTGGGGGGCCGGATTGAGTTCGATCAGCAGCCCGCCCCAGTTGTCGGTGTACCTGCCGCCAGCCAATACCTGCTGTCAACAAAACGGGGCTCGCAAGCTCGACCGCCAGCCACCCAATCCTGTTTGGTTCAGCAGTACGCGCCATCGCCTGCTTGTCGCCCCAGCCAATGCGTTACATTGCACTTCGAATTCCTGTGGAAGAAGGATATTTTGGATGGCGATTCTCGGTTCCCACGTTTCCGCTGCCGGCGGTGTCTATAAGGCCATTCAGCGGGCGATCGATGTGGGCTGCGATTGCCTTCAAATATTCACCAAAAACAATAACCAGTGGAACGCGAAGCCACTTTCAGATCAGGACGTGGAAAAGTGGAATCAGGCATTTTCGGAGTCCAATCTTTCCAATCCAATCGCGCATGCCTCGTATTTGATCAATCTTGCTTCTCCCAAAGATGATCTGTTTCGCAAATCGATCGCTGCGCTGGTGGTGGAATGGGAACGAGCGAATCTGTTGGGACTGGAGGGATTGGTGGTCCATCCGGGTGCATTCACCGAAAGCTGCGAGCAGGATGGACTCGATCGAGTCGTCGCCGCGGTCAGCGAAGTATTGCAACAGGTTCAGCCGGGGTCTTGCCGGTTGCTGCTGGAGAATACCGCCGGCCAGGGAACCTGTCTCGGGCATACTTTTGCGCAACTCGCCAGCATGCTTGATGGCATCGGCGATGACCAGCGGGTGGCGGTGTGCCTGGATACCTGCCACGCATTTGCAGCCGGCTATGAAATCAACACAGCTGCCGGCTTTGCAGCGATGAGCAAAGAAATTCACGATCTGCTGCCTCCGCGGGCGATACGTGCGCTGCATTTAAACGACAGCAAGAAACCGCTCGGCAGCCGGGTTGATCGGCACGAGCACATTGGCCGAGGTGAGATCGGTCTCGATGGCTTTCGGTTGCTGTTTCAAGATCCGACCTTGGCTGCTTTACCAGGATATCTGGAAACCGAGAAAGGAACGGATGAAGAAACAGGCGAAGATTGGGATGTGATCAACCTTCGTGTGCTGCGTGAGTTGATCTGATGTCTGGTCGCTTTCGACGAACGAAGTCCCAAGACGTTGATTTGTACGTACCGTGCCCGCATTGTGGCGGTGAAATTCGCAGTGACGCGAATTTCTGCCGCCACTGTGGCAGCAGCGAAGCGGATGGCTGGCAAGACGAAGCTTACGATGACACGGACGATTTCGATTACGAGCAATTCGTCGATGATAATTTTTCCGAGTCGACTCGATCCACCCGATTGCCGCCGCTGTGGCGAGTTGTGGTATTAGTGATTCTGGCTTCGTTCGTAATCAGTCTGTTGATTCACTTGTTTTGAGCGATGAACAATCGATTGCAGATTGACGGCGATGTTGACTCACGTGGATTAGCCGCGGTCGAACAACTGCTCGCCGGCGATGTGATTCAATCGGCCTGGTATGGCCATACCACTGGATCGACCAACACGCTGGCTCTCGACGAGCTGGGTTCTGCGAATCAAAATGTTGATCGTCCAAGATTGATTCTGGCCGATCAGCAGACCGCCGGCCGGGGACGTCATGGACGCAGCTGGGTCAGTTCGGCTGGGACGCTGACTTTCTCGCTGGTCATCGATCGTCCCGCCGACGATCGTGTCAAGCAGCTGTTACCGCTGGCCGTGGGGGTGGGGCTTGCGCGAAGTTTGGAGTTTGACTTTGCGCCGCTTCGCGCGATGCTTAAGTGGCCGAATGATGTTTACATTGGCGGCGGAAAAGTGGCTGGGATCTTGGTCGAGACAACGGCTTTGGCACCCGATCAGTTTGTGATCGGGGTCGGATTGAATGTGAATGTGACTCCGGAAATGCCGGTGCTTGCCGGAAACCCACCAGCTTGCTCGATTGCCCAGGCGACTGGCCATCAGCTTGACCGTTACGATTGCTTGTCCTCCGTCGTCGAACATGTCGTCCATACGTTAGCTGAGCCCGATTCCGTGATCGACGAATTTCGATCGCGCTGTGGATTGACTGGAAAACAAGTTCGATTCACACACCGAGAAGATGATCGCGACGGCCATTGCCTGGGAGTGTCGGATGATGGTGAACTGGTGGTTAAAGTTGATCACGAGACCATCCACCTGCGCAGCGGCGAGGTGCATTTGTTGCGTGTGAGTCGGTAGTTGTAAGATATTGGCATTAAGTTTCTGCATTCCTGCAATCTTCCCAGCGAGCACACCATGACCATGAATTCTCGGCCCGTTGCGTTAGTGACAGGTTCAGCCACCGGTGTCGGTCGAGCCTGCGCGTTGGCATTTGCCAAACGCGGTTACGATATTATTGTCAACTATTCGCGCAGCGAGGCGGAGGCCAACCAGACGGTGGCGGACGTGCAAGCGATTGGCGTTGATACGTTGTTGGTCTGTTGCGACGTTTCATCCGACGATCGGGTGCGGCAGATGCGCGATCAGATCGAGTCAACCTTTGGGCGGCTAGACGTACTTGTCAATAACGCGGCGACGACGAACTTTGTGTCTCATGCCGACCTCGAAGGGCTGACCGAAGCAATGTGGGATCGGATGCTGGCAGTCAACTTAAAGGGGGCTTTTTTTGTCACTCGGGCGATGGCGGATCTGTTGCGGGCCGGTGAGGGTGGAGCGGTGGTTAATGTCAGTTCGATTGCCGGAATCGTGGGCTCCGGTTCGTCAATCGCTTATTGCACCACGAAAGCGGGATTGAATGTGATGACCAAATCTCTTGCTCGCGTACTGGCACCGAAAGTGCGTGTCAATGCGGTCTGTCCGGGGCCCATCGACAGTCGCTGGATTCGTGAGGGAAATCCGAACTGGGACTTGGAGGCGATGGTCGCCAACTATCCGATTCCCAAGGCCTCGCAACCCGAGGATGTCGCCGACGCCGTGATCTTTTTTGCACTCGATTCGTCGATGACAACCGGCCAAATTTTAAGTGTCGACGGTGGACTAACGCTGTAGGCCGGACCGAGCAAACCCTTGTGGTGTCCGCCGCGGCGGATCGCAGTCTCATCGAGATCAAACTGTGCATGCTGCACCAACGATATCGAAAGGTTTGCGCTGTTCCCTCAGTGATTGCGACCTCGGTTCGGCCTACGTGAATAATGCAGGTCAAGTTGCGGACGTTTGGCGGTGGCCAAACGCGACAAAACCCTCCCCGCTCGTTCCTCGCGACCCTCCCGGAGGAGGGGAAAGTCAACATTTTGGCTCGCGCAGAGGCCAATTCCTCCTGCGCCGGAGGGGTAATTCACTTGCGCGACACCGCGTTGTGGCGACTTAAAAGCGGTAGGCTCTCCAAGCGGCGGGGTCACCCAAAGGTGCTCAACACCAAAGGATCACAATTTGCTCGAGCTCCTATCGATCGACTGTCTTACAGCTTCTGCCGTACGGTCCGATTAGAATGATAGGTCGGTTGATAGTCCACACACACAAAGGTTTGCCATGAGTTTGAAATGGTTTGTTGCCGCTGCCCTGTCAGCGGTGATGATCGGTCCCGTATCCGCTGATGACACCAAGGGGGCTAAGAAAGATCGGAAGAAGCAACAGCGTTCCGCAATGGCAACGCAATTGATCAAGCGATTGCAGGAGGTCAAGCTGACCGATGACCAGGTTGCTAAGATCAAAGAACTCGGTAAGGTTGCAGGAGTGAAATCCAAGGAGATTCGCGAGCAAGCGGGCATCACGCAGGAGATCATCAAGAAGCGCGCTGAAGCGCAAAAGTCGCTCAAGGATTCCGGCAAGAAAGGTAAACAATTACAAGCGGCGATCAATGAACAAGCGGAGCTGACCGAGCAGCAAGCGAAAGCCATGAACGAACTGGCGGAGTTGCGCTCAAAACTGCAACAGGATGCAATTGCTTTGCTGACTGATGACCAGAAACAGATTCTTCCGAAAAGATTGCAACGCGCGGCGAAGAACAGCGTAAAAAAGAAAAAAAACAAAGCGGACTGAGTCGCATACAAATTCGCTGTTCCCCGCCGCAAGCATCGCTAACGTGGTGACGACGGGTTGCGAAGCATGGCTTGCGCACCTACCGAAACTCGCCAGTTGTTTAGCTTTTCGTACAAGCGGCTGACCAGTTCTGGCTGCTCGGCGGCAAGATCGCGCTGTTCGCTAATGTCTTGCTCAAGGTCATACAACTCCAATGCGCATTCGGTTTCGATTCCATCAATGCTGCGTTCGAACCATTCGATCAACTTGTAGCGGCCCTGGCGGATGACTCCCGCCGGGGCCATTGCGAGTGAGTGATAGTGCGGATAGTGCCAGTAGATCGCATCCCGTTGTAAGTCGCCGGTCTGTTCAAGCAAAGGCAGCAGACTCTCGCCATCAATTGTCTGATCGGTCACTTCTTTACCGGCTGCTTCCAACAGCGTCGGGAACAAGTCAACTGTCGTGACTGGAACGCGACATGTCGATCCCGGGGCGACATGTCCCGGCCAGCGTGCGATCAAGGGGACTCGGATTCCTCCCTCGTACAGCTCGGCCTTGCCTCCGCGAAGGGGTTTGAGCAGCTCTGGTCCCCACATGCAGCCATTATCGGACACGTAGATCACGATCGTGCTGCTGGCGAGATCAAGCTCAGCGAGCTGATCCAGGATTAGGCCCACGCTTTCGTCCAGTGTTTGCACCATCGCGGCCACGATCGGATTATGGTCCGCTCGCTCAGAACCTTCCTTGTCACGGTATTTCTGGATCAATTCCTGACGTTCGGTGATCGGTCGGTGAATGGAATTATGCGCTAGATAGCAAAAAAAAGGAGCCGCGCCGCGAACTTCATGGTGCCTTTTGATGAACTCAATTGCCCGCTCGGTGATCTCGCGGACATGATGGGCGTCATGGTCGTACTTGCTCGGCGGACCGGCGCCGGGCTTGTGAGTCGTCAGCACGTCGTCGAAACCCTGTGATCCCGGATCACCGGGCCGGCCGAGTTTGTAGTTCTTGTCTTTGTTGAGATGCCACTTACCAAAATGGCCGGTGGCATACCCGACGCTCTTGAGCGCCTCGGCCAACGTTTGCTCGGCAAGTGGCAATTCCATCGTCCAATCGGGCACTTGCAGCTTCTCATTTGGCCAATTCTTTTTGCCGTCGCCGGAAATGAAGTCCGTCAGATGCAGACGGGCCGGATACTTGCCGGTCATGATGCTGGCCCGCGTGGGCGAACAAACCGGGCAAGCGGCGTAGGCATCGGTAAATCGCATGCCTTGCTCGGCCAGCAAGTCGACGTGGGGTGTCTCGTAGAAGTCCGTTCCGTAACAACCGGTCTGATGCCAGCCAAGATCGTCTGCCAGGATCAGCACAATGTTAGGCTGCTGGGCGGTACTGGCCGGAGCGCAGATCAACAGCACTAGCACGGCGGCGGTCGCGAAGCGATGGTTGCGAGAGGGGCGAAAGCACATTGGCTCGACTCGTTGCAAAATGGGTTGTTGGTTTGTTCCTATCGAACCTCGAAAGTCGCCATGACGGGATAGTGATCACTTAAATCGCGCTCGCTTTCGGGTATCTGCCAGTAGTTATCCCAGTGCAGCTGTGGTGTGTCCTTGTCGCCACGGATTGCCAGGTTCGGCAAGACTTCGATTTTACGAAATACCAGGTCGGGACGTTGCGGATCGTCCTCGATCAGCGAGCGGCTGCAGAGAATTCGGTCGTATTGGCCGCCCAGTAAGTGAGTCCTTCGGTTTAAGGCCGGCAGCATCAAGTTCAGATCGACCAAGTCGTCGTCGGTCTCCGGAGTCTCCAGGCCGCAGGCGATACCGATGTCGGAGTCATCGCTTAGTCGGTCGGCCTTCAGTTCGGTGTTGAAATCCCCCACCACGATCACATTTTCATCTCGCCGCACCGCGGCCGCGATCCAATGATGCAGCAATCTTGCCTGCCGTATTCGCTTCGGCTCGGCTTCCGCTGTGGCGCACAGATGGACATTCAACACGGTCAAGCGCTCAGTCGTCTCGCCGTGCCGAAATTCGAAGCTAGCGCGAATGTGTTTGGTCAGATCAAAGTATTGATTAGTGCTCAGCATTTGCTTTGTCATCATCCCTTGCATCACGGTTAGCGCGTTGACGGGCGGGCGGTAAAGAAAGCCGACATCCTGCTCGGTAAAGTGATCGCGGCCCTCCAGCCCCAGTTCGTGATATTCGAGTTGATGATTGCGGCTTATCGCGCGAGTCAAATACCAGAGTACCCTGCGGTTTTCGACCTCTTGGGCGGCCAGGATGGAGGGCTGAACTGTGGCGATTACTTTGGCAACCGCGTCACGACGCCAATCCCACTGGCTTCGACTGGGCGCGGATTTTCGCTTGGCCAAGTCACTGTAATTGTCTCCCGGATCATCGTCGTAGAACCACTCCAGATTCCAGGTCATGACGGTCAGCGATTCGCCGGCCTGTGGTTTCGAAGTGACAGGGTTCTGCGCAGCGGCATTGCCGCTCGTCACCAGCAGCGCAAGTAGCAAAAGTCTCAAATTCATTCTCCTGGCAAGGGTTGTTGCATAGTTTGCTCACGATCGCGACGAACGCCTAGGTGCGGTAAAAGGTTTTCCTGCATTTCCATTTTTGCTATAGGTTGTCGGGAAAAGGGGTCAGACACCAATAGTGCGAAGCACCCTCGGGCCGTGGGCGGCTATTGGTGTCTGACCCCTTCCCGACCTGACCATTGATGGAAATGCTTTAGCCGTGGTTCCTGGCGATCCTACTGGTCGACCTCGGCTGCGAGGACCAAGTCAAATTCAGCGATCAAGCAAGTAAGCACATTCATCCGGCACAATCGTTGCATTCCGATTGCCGGCGGGCAACCGTTGACGTTCCATGGGCCAGAGCCACGTTCGGCCAGTCGCACTCCCCGTAAATGTCCTACCGTTGCGGAGACGTTCCAATCTTGTACATAGCCCACGGATTTGAAGAGTGGGCAACGCAGCTCCATCGACACAGCGAAAATCAAAATCGACGGGTCGACGGCAGAATCTGCTCAGCCGGCAATGCCGTAGTTGAGTTGGCGATCTGTTTGCCGATTATGTTCATGATTCTGTTTGCGACGATTGAGGCGTGCGTGATGCTGCAGCTGAAACAGAATCTTGCCGTGACCGCGTATGAAGGGGCCCGGATAGGGATCATACCCGGATCCAGTGCAGCGCTGGTGCAGACCCAGTGTGAAATGCTGCTAAATGATCGTAACATCGAATCCTTCAACATCTACAGTCGATCCCGAGCCGGGGACGATGTCGCCTGGTGATTTGCTAACCGTGACGGTTTCCGCTGATTGCCTGGCCAATTCTGTGGCGGGAGGACTCTTTTTCGAAGGCAAGTCCATCAGTGAATCCGTAGTGATGCGAGCCGAGTAACGAATCTTGATCAAAGCAGCTTGGAGTCATTCCTAATGAGTCAATCGAAACATTATCGGCGCGGTGCAACGATGGTGGCTGTCGCCATCCTGCTGCCGATTTTGTTGTTGTTGTCCGCAATCGCGGTGAATCTGGCGCACATCCAGGTGGTCAACACCAAGGTTCAAATTGTGACCGATGTTTCCGTACGCGCTGCTGGTGCCGCGTATGTTGAAACAGGAGTTGAGGCAGACGGGCTCGTCGCGGCACAACAGTTGGCGAGCTTGAACCCAATCGAGTCGACCGTCTTGGCAATTGCCAGCAGCGATCTGGACTTCGGACTCAGTCAACGTAATGCACACGACAAAGCCTATACATTCACCAGTGGTACCAACGGCAATTCCGTTCGCCTGACGACTAACTCGTTTGCCGGTGGGGCCGGCGACGCGGTTCAGCCCTTCTTTTCAATTTCTGGCGCTAACTTTGATATCCGTCCGGTATGCACCGCGACCCATTCTCAAACCACCCTGGATGTGGCGGTCCTTGTCGATCAGAGTGGTTCGATGGCGTTTGCCGCCAATGAGACCAGCGGCGGCGGAACGCCCGCAGCCGCCCCACCGGGCTGGAGTTATGGCGATGCTGCTCCGCCACAAAGCCGTTGGCTTGACTTGGTCGCCGCGGTCAACGGATTCTGTAACGAGCTGACGCAAACGTCAAAGATCGAAAAGGTCGCCTTGTGCGGTTACAGAAACATCGCATTCCGGCACGTCAATTTGACAGACGAATTATCAAGAGATTTTCGACGCCCTGGACGATATTTCGGCCAGTTACGAAAACGGATACACCAACATCGGAGGCGGGATCCTGGAGGCTGTTGCGGCTGTGACCGAACCCGAATACGCCCGCCCGTGGGCCACCAACGCGTTGGTCATCATGAGCGACGGAAACCACAACACGGGAACCGATCCTATCGTTGCCGCTGAACAGGCGGTCACAAACAACATCCCGATCTATACGGTCAGTTTTAGTGACGAAGCCAACCAGGCAGTGATGCAGCAAATCGCTGACATGACCGGCGGCAGACACTACCACGCGATCGATGCGGCGCAACTCAATGCAGCCTTTCGCTCGATTGCCAGGCGTCTTCCTTCGATGTTGACACAATAAGTGAGTCGTAATGATGAGACGTCGTAGAATTCGACTCAATTCCGCCAGCATCCATTCGCAACGCTCGCGGGGCTGCTGCCGTCGAATTCGCGATTGCGATCAGCGTGCTGCTGCTAGTCGTGTTTGCCTCGATCGAGTTCGCGCGTCTGAATATGCTCAAGCACTCGATCGAGCATGCTTCCTACCTGGCCGCGCGGCGCGGAATCATCACGGGTGCAAAAGCGTCTCGATGTCAAGGACGCGGCAGCAATATCATTTGGATCTGCTCGGTGTATCGGGCGAATCGATTACGGTGAATCCGAACACGATCAGGGATGAAACAGAGTTCATCGAGGTGATCATCGACGTTCCACTGAGCGGAAACACCTGGATCTCACCTCTCTATTTTAATGGCACGCTGACCGCACGCACCCGAATGCTGGCCGACCGGGCCGCGGCGGACATGGCCGGTGCCTTGAACGAATTGATTTCAGCCCGAAACGGCGTATCGCCACAGAAAAGCCGCGATGGTGGCAGTCACAAAATCCAGATCCGGCTGTGAAGTGGCCAACAGGTGATCGGCTCCCGGCAGCGATATCAGACTGACCGGCGCATCGGCGACCGGCGAATTTTGAATCAGTCCCATGATCCGAATCGCGTGATCAAAGGAAAGTGTTTGGTCGGCCGGCGAATGGAACAGCAGCGTCGGACACTTGATTCTGGAAATCGTCGCCGGCAAATCATGGCTGCGAAAATCCGCGAGCATCTGACGGGAGATCGTCCATGGGATGTCGCCGATCGTGACCACGCCGAACCTGCTGCTTCGATTTCCTGGTTCATCTTTGCCAGCAGCTGGGCCAAATGCTGGGTGTCGCTGGGAGCTGCGATCGTGACCACTGCGGCCAGTTGATCGGCTCAGCCTGGTGCCGGCCAGCGTCAGGCAAGCGGCACCGCCGAAACTGTGTCCGATCAGCGCACGGACCTGACCCATTTCATTGCTCGCAAAATCGATCGCCGCCTGCAGATCAGCCAGGTTGGTTGAGAAATTCGTGTTGCTGAAATCGCCCTGGCTGCCGCCCAGACCGGTTTTGTCAAAGCGCAACACGCCGATGCCCCGTTCGGCCAGTGCGCGAGAAATGCGAACCGTCGCTTTGAGGTCTTTGTTGCAGGTAAAGCAGTGGCTGAAAACCGCCACGGGAAAGGAGTCAACCTCGTCGGGACGATCAATGATCCCCGCCAAGTTGAAACCCGACCCACCGGGGAATGTGACTCGATAAGACTTACGTGCCACCTCGTCCCCGATCAACCTTGACCGTTGACCGTTCCGATGCGACCCATTTTGAAGGCCTCGGCCATCGCCATCGGCACTTCCGCTTCGGCCAAGACCAGTTGCGAACGGTTCTCGGCGACCTTGGCCTTCATTTGCTGCTCTTCGGCAATCGCCTCGGCACGACGACGCTCGGCCTGGCGCGAGCGACTCGGGTGTCAGCTTCGGCCTGGTCACTTTGCAGCCGAGCACCGATGTTTTCGCCAACGTCAATATCAGCAATGTCAATCGAAACGATTTCAAACGCCGTTTGAGCATCCAGGCCGCGCGACAACACGACCCGCGTGATCATATCGGGGTTCTCCAAGACGTTGAAATGAGTATCGGCGGACCCGATCGAGCTGATGATCGCCTCGCCGACGCGGGCGATCACCGTATCCTCGGTGGCGCCGCCAATCAGTTGACTCAGGTTAGTCCGAACCGTGACACGGGTACGGACCCTCAGTTCAATGCCGTTCTTGGTGATCGCGCTCAGCGTGGTCTTGCCGCTGCGCGCCGGATCGGGGCAGTCGATCACTTTGGGATAAACGCTGGTTTGGACGGCGTCCAAGACGTCGCGTCCGGCCAAATCGATCGCCGCGGCCTGATCGAAATCGAGCGGAATTTCCGCTCGATGAGCCGCGATGATCGCATGGATCACGTTCATCACGTTGCCGCCGGCCAGGTAGTGGGCCTCCAATCGACGCGTGCTAATGCCGGTCTCGCGATCGATGCTCATGCCGGCTTGGGCCGACATCACTTTGGCTTGCACCACCACGTTGGGATTGACTTTGGTGAAATGCATCCGAATCAAACTGATCAAGCTGACGTCGGCAACCGACATGTAGGCTTGGAACCAAAGCTTGAAGTACCGCAGGAAGAAGAAAAAGAAAATCGCGATCACAAAGAAGACAAAGATGCTGATCAGCGTGACGATGATTCCGGTTGGGAATTGGGCTAGAAACCAGCTTGCTCGTCCGGTAGCAGGTCGGAGCGAGACGAGGGTGTTGAATATGTGCTGATTGTCAATCATCCGATTTCTTCCCCGAGCGCGGACGGTAAGCGAAACTTGCGAGCTTCGATGATAAGGTTGTCAAGAGAGAGCTGAAAGTACGCCGTGTCACAATTCGGGGCTGAGAAGACGGACCGTTTGCCAGGAATTTTCGGCTACACACGCAGTTTAGGCTCCACAAAAACCCGATTCGGAATTATCCTGTTGCATTAGGAAATGAGGTATCGAATGCATAACGACTGGTCGGAAGGCGATTGGGCCGTCTACCGTAAGAGCAAGGTTAGCTCGTCACCGGGACCGAGAGCCACCAATGTGGTCGCATCGCGAAAGGGCGAAAATTACGCCTATATTGTCGACAAATTTTGGATTGTCGAAGCGTTGTTGCCTGATGGACGGCTGCGGATGCGGACAGCGCGAGGGAAAACGCATGTCGTTCGGTTAGATGATCCTTGCCTGCGGCGACCATCCTTGGTCCAGCGGCTGGTGTGGCGAAACCGGTTTCGGCAGGTGGAAAAGAAATCCAAGGGAACCGATCTGCAAGCCGGTTGAACGAAACCGGGTGCGGCGGTCGTGTGCCAGGACGACCCTGCTGCCGGGTCGCACTAGAGGAATTTTTTCAGCACATTGGCGACCAGTTCCGGGTCATCTTGCTGTCGAAGCTGATCGATCTGACTCTGCGGCAAGCCCATTTTCTGCAAATGACTGGCTAACCGCTTCCAAATGGTCGCCCGCTTTTTGCCTTCGCTCAAGTACAGCTCGGTGACTGCTTCCTGAGCCTTCTGCAGCCCGATCGCATCGCGATTCTGGTAGTAGTTCTTGATGATCTTTTCTTGATATCGGCTTCGTTCCGGTGGCACTGGGTGACTCGTTTGGGATTAAGAGTTGGAAATGACTGTTTCCGCTGCCTGGCAGCTGTGGCAAAACGAAGGGATTATCGGCAACGCCGGCGATATTCTATAGTGGGGATTGTCTTCGGCTGTTCAGGAAGCCTTTTGCACAATCAACCGTCCAATCTACCCGGGGGGCGACTGGGAATGACTGTATGCCGCGGCGTTCGAGGGGCAACGACTGTCGAGTCCGATGATCGTGATCAGATTCTCAAGGCGACTCGCCAATTGCTGGCACTGATGATTCGCCGTAATGGCATCCGCTCTGAAGACGTGTGCAGCGCCATCTTTACGGTGACTCGCGATTTGGGGGCCGAGTTTCCGGCGTTGGCGGCGCGACAGTTGGGTTGGCTGGAAGTCCCGCTGCTGTGCGGATACGAGTTGTCAGTTCCCGATTCCTTGCCTCGCTGCATTCGAATCTTGCTGCATTGGAATACGGACAAATCACAGCGTGAGGTGCAACACGTCTACATTCACGAGGCAAAGATCTTGCGCCCCGATTTGTGTTCATTGCCGTCAATCGATTTTGACGAGCTAGAACAATGGATCGAAGCCAACATGGGCGAGGATTGAAGTGGTGTCAGTAGCGAACCGTGGGTCGGCAGTCATGAAGTTCCGCTGGGAAGCCGATCCAGAATTGAGTGCGGCTCGGGCCAGCTACGTGCTGGCAACAGGCATGGTTTGTAATGATCGAAAAACAGAGCAGTTGCTCAGCGGTGCGGTAAACGAAATCAATCAGCGGCTGGCATCGGCATCGATCGATATTCGCCGTTTTTGGACCAGTTACATCGACCGCATGGTGGCTGGTGATGTTCGTGAAACCGCGGTTTCGCTTGCATTGCTGCGGGCCGGCGACAGCGAGCTGCAGGTTGAACAGACCAGCCGGGCGATCAACAGCCGCTTGAGTGATGCCAGGCATCTGTTTTTTTCAGCGTTTTCCGAAGTTGGATGAGCAATTACTGCTGCGTGTCGGTCCATTGCGCGAACGCTGGGAAACCGTCGGACCGGGACTGTTACGCGAAGTCGAACGTCAAATTTGGCAAAATAGTCCGCCGCCCGATTGGTGGCCCGCCGTGGTGACGGTACTGGCTGTTCAGCCGCTGGTCGGCGGCAGTGGCGGCTTTGATCCGGACGCCGACTCGATTTGGATCGAAGCCATGCTGACCGACTCCGATCCGGCCATTCCAGAAGTGCTTCGCGTTCTCTGGTTGGTGACCTCGTTAGCAATCGAAACTCACATCCGCAGCCGAACCGGTCAGCGGATGCTCTCCAGTGCCTGGTCGCTGGTTTCCGTTCCGCTGGCCCTGAACGCCGCTTTCCATTTGGAATTGCTGCAGTCCGACGAATTGCCGATCGGCCAGGCGTTGCGAATCTGGCGGGGCGGCAGCGAAGCAACGATCCAAACGCTCAGCCGTTGGTGGCAAGGCTATGTGAAGTCCACGACACCGCTGCCAGTGGCGCTGCGAGAGCTAGAGAAATCGCTGAAAAAATCCGCTTGACTCGGCTCGGTTCGAGCCGATCGTTGTTCCTGTCCGGTTTCGCCAAAAAGATTGGCCTCTGGATCCCCTGCTAGCATTGAATTCGGGTGGAGCGGATCTGCTTGGTTCTGTACAACCTGATTGAAGATTGGAATTCCCGCTCCCGCGAGCCACGTGTTTGGCTCACGACCCCGTCATGGATGACCAGGGCTAATGAGAGATTTTGGCCGCGTCTTGAAGCTGGCACTACGCCGACGGTTCGCACTCGTCGGAATCCTGGCCACGTCGTTGTTGATTGCCCTGCTGTGGGGTGCCAACATCAGCGTGCTGTTCCCGCTGGTTGAGATTGTGTTCAAGGGGCAGGGCCTTAGCGGCTATGTCGATCAGCAATTAGCCGACGCGGACGCGCGAATCGAACTACTGGACGATCAACAGCGGAATTTGTCCGATCAACTGATTGCTTTGAAAGCCCAGGGAACCGCCGGCGATCAGCAGCGCAGCCTCGAACTGCAACTTGAATCGAACAAAAACGAGCGAGAAATGGCCAAGCAATCGGTCAGGTCGCTGGTCTGGGCCAAGCCAACGATCGACCGTTACGCGCCCACCGGACCTTATCCAACGTTGTTGCTGATGGTCGCGGGACTGGTCGTCATGACCGCGGTCAAACTGGTCGCACTGGTCATCAATCTGTTGTTGGTCCAATACGTCGCCGAAAAGACGTCGCTTGACCTGCGAGCGATTTTCTTTCGCAAGGCGCTGCGTCTGGATCTCGACTCGTTCGGTGAAAACGGATCCGCGCATTTGACTTCGCGGTTGACCAACGACACGTCCCACGTATCGGCTGGCCTGTCGGTGTTACTCGGCCGTCTGGTTCGCGAACCGTTGAAGATGATCGTCTGTCTCGGCAGCGCTGCTTACGTCTGTCCGCGTTTACTGTTGTTGGTATTGGTGGTCACTCCTTTGATTGCCATCGTGATGCAGTACTTGAGCAAGGCGATCCGGCGGGCAAGCCGTCGGGCGATGGAAGAAATGAGCCAGTTGTACGGATTGCTGAACAACGCTTTCTCGGGCATTCGCGTGGTCAAGGCCTCCAACACCCAGGCTTTTGAACGAGCAAAGTTCCAGCAAGGGGTCACTGCTTTCTATCGGAAATCGATGAAGCTTGCCTTTTACAACTCATTGGTGCGCAGCAGTAGTGAGATGCTGGGGGTGACCACCGTCGGGCTGGCAATCCTGGCCGGCGGGTATCTGGTCGTCAATCAGCAAACGCACCTGCTGGGCCTGCGGATGAGCCACGAGCCGCTGAGCCAGGGACAGATCTTGACCTTTTTCGGGTTCTTGATCGGCGCCTCTGACCCGGCGCGAAAACTATCCGACGTATGGAGCAATCTGCAGCGCGGGATCGCGGCGACCAAACGGGTTTACGAAGTCATCGATCAGCCAATCCGAGTCGTCGATCCTGCGGTGCCCAAGTCACCGTCACGCCCGCATCGTGAGATCACGTTCGAAAAAGTCACCTATCAGTACCCTTCGGGTCCTTCGGTGCTGAGAGAACTCGACCTGACGATTCGGCATGGCGAAACGATTGCCGTGGTTGGTCCCAACGGCAGCGGCAAAAGCACTCTGATCAGTCTGTTGTGCCGATTTGACGATCCGCAATCAGGTGCGGTCCGGATCGACGATGTACCGCTCTGCGAGATGCGGATGCGTGACCTGCGAAAACGGATCGCCTTGGTGACGCAGCGAACCGTGTTGTTTGACGACACCATCGAAAACAACATTCGCTATGGCTCACCGGGAGCCGACGCGCACGAGGTGGTCCGCGCTTCCAAAATGGCGTTTGCCGACCAGTTCATTCGCAACAAGACGAGTGATGGCTATCAGACAATGCTGGGAGCCGGCGGAATGAGACTCTCAGGAGGCCAGATGCAACGGATCGCATTGGCACGCGCATTCCTGCGAAATCCAGACATTCTGATTTTGGACGAAGCGACCAGCCAGATCGATATGGAGAGCGAACAGCTGATCCATCAGGCACTCGGTAAGTTCTTGCTGGACCGAACCGGTATCATGATCACGCACCGGCCAAGCAGTTTGACGATGGCTGACCGCGTGGTGATCATCGAAGCCGGACAAGTGGCCGACAGCGGTCAGCATCAAGAATTGATTACGCGAAATAGTTTCTACCAAAGTCTCTGCGGCGGCGAGTTGCGAAAGAGCGCCTAGTGGTTTGTCAGCGTTGAGTTTTCGTGTTGCGAGCGAAAAGGGGTCAGACACCAAAAACCGGAACGGCCCGGTGGGTGCTTCGCATTTTTGGTGTCTGACCCCTTTTCGCCGATCGACGTCACGCTAATTCTTGTCTCGGGCAATCCACTAGGCCGGTCCCTTGCCCATCGCCCGTCGCCAGGCGCTCAACTGTCCCAAGTGCATCATCAGATGACCGCCAACATAAAAGCCGTGCATCGCGCCCTTGGTCGCGAAACGCTCGCGCATTCGTTCATTCGGATTTGATTCCAAGAATTTTCGATCCTCTGATACCGACAAGATCTGCTCCGCCGCTTCGTATCCGCTGAGCATCATCGCCATGATTTGATCCATCGGGGGATAGATCGAGCCGTCAGGATCATCGACGCACTTTGCTTGATGCGAAAAAAGTTCCTCATACTGTTGCGGCGGCGTGATTTTCGAAGCGTCGCCCCCAAGTTCCGTGATCACCCGCGGCGGATAAAGACTCAGGTGCCCCAGAATGAACGCCGGATGGTTCGATTCGATCACCGTTCCACCGACTCTGGCAAACCTGGCGAATTCCTCTGGTTTGATGTCCTTCAAAAGATTCCTGGCGTAACCGAGCCCAAGTCTGGCTGACGACGCGATCATAGGTCCGATGTTGGGCATTGCCGATCTACCTTGTGAGTTCCGAGTTTTATGGACATGCATTTTCAGCATGCCAGGCTATCGGTGAAAATTTTAGCATGCTCCGATCAGTCGGTCACGCCATCGAAATAGACAGGAACAAGTGCCAGCACGGCCGATCCAAAGGCCAAGGCGACCGTGCCCATCGTCAACTGGGTCTTCACATGTGATCCGTAATTTTTGTATCCCGCCATGCCTTCGGTGCCGGGCAAAACCAGAAATTGGGGCGTCCAGTGTAGAACATCCCAATGTCCAGTACCAGCAAGTCAAACATTGAGACCAGCAGGTATTCTCGGAAAATCGTCGCGAACGCGATTGGGTAAGTCAGGTTGCCACCGATTTGTTGCTTGACCAACCAAACCGAATACAGCGGTAAGCCCACGCCGAAGAGCAACAGTGCAACGGAGATCAGATTCCCAATTCTTGAAGCTTCGGTTCCAGTGCGTCGGCCCAAATCTGATAGCCAGCCGGGCTGAGGTGCAGTTGGTCCGGCATGATCTCTCGACTGATCGTGCCGTCCGGTTCCAGAAACTGATCGCCGATTTCCAGGTACTGGACACGATCGCCGTCAGCGTAACGTTGAATCATCTGGTTGATGGCAACGTTGTTCAGTCGCTTCGGATCGAACTGATCCGCGCCGCGCGGGAAAATGCCATGCAGAATGATTTTGGTGTTGGGCAATCGTGTTTCCAAGATTTCCAGGATGCGGCCAATTCCCTCGGCGACTTCGCGGGGGTCTTGATCAAAGTGCCCCGTGTTGTTGGTACCGATCATCAGTACGGCAACTTTCGGTTTGATTTTGCCCAGGTTGCCATGGGTCAGCCGCCAGATCACATGCTCGGTTCGATCGCCACTGATACCCAAATTGATGGCCTTGCGGTCAGCGTAGTACTTGTTCCAGATGTCTTTACCGCCACCTTCCCAGCCCTGCGTGATTGAATCGCCAATGAATGCCAGATCGGCACCACCCTTGCTGGGCTCTGCGTGCAATCGACTTGTCACGAGCGTCCCAGCCCGGTTCGTCGCCGCGAGTCGCTGGAATCACTGCCGAGTTGACTTCGTAAAACTGCCGCAGCTCGCGATATCGTTGTTGCATGCCCGCCAGGATGTGCTGGTAACTCTGGCTGTCATGGACACTTTGCATCTCGTACGGATCTTGCTGCAAATCGAACAGGTTCCATTCTTTGCTGCGTGGAAAAAAGATCAACTTGTAGCGGTCGGTTCGCACGCCGTCGTGAAGCGGCACGTTGTGCACGGCCGCGTTTTCGTAATAGGCATAGTAGATCGCGTCGCGCCAGGCGGCCGGTGGTTTGCCTTGGTTGCGCCATAGCTGGACCATGCTCCGGCCCTGGATGGAGTCCGGGATTTTTGCGCCGGCCAGTTCCAAGAAGGTTGGTGCGTAGTCGATGTTCTGAACCAAGGCCGTTGAATCGGTGCCGGGCTGGATCACGCCCGGCCAGCGGACCAACAGCGGCATCTTCAACGATTCCTCGAACATCCAACGCTTGTCATACCAGCCGTGCTCGCCCAGGTAAAATCCTTGATCGGAGCTGTAGATGACGATCGTGTTCTTGGCCAAGCCCGATTCGTCCAAATAATCCAGCAATCTTCCCACACTGTCGTCGACCGCCTGAACGCTGCGCAGATAGTCCTTGATGTAGCGTTGATATTTCCAGCGAACAACATCCTGGTCGGATAATTCACCCGCTTTCATGCGGCGGATGAAAGCCTCGTTCTCCGGTTCGTATTGCGCGTCCCAGGCCGCTTTCTGCTGATCGGTCATGCGGGCGTATTCACCGTTCTTGATCTTTGACTGAAAGTGATCAGGGAACAGATTCTCGCCGTGAAATTTCATGTCGTGCTGCCAGTGAAAATGATCTTTGATTGACATTTCATTTTGCTGCAGCAGCTTGGACCGACCGGCATAATCGTCGAACAGCGATTCCGGTTCCGGGATATCGGTGTCTTTGTAGAGTGAAAAGTGGCGAATCGGCGGAGCCCAATTGCGATGCGGCGCCTTGTGCTGGCTCATCAAGATAAAGGGCTTGTTCGGATCTCGCTGTTCGCGCAGCCACTGCAACGAGTGATCGGTGATGATGTCGGTACAGTAACCTTCGAAACGTTTGGTGGACCCATCCATTTCGATGAAGTCGGGGTTGTAGTAGTGCCCCTGGCCGGGCAGGACTTCCCAGTAATCAAAGCCGGTGGGGTCAGTTCCCAGATGCCATTTGCCGATCAGCGCGGTTTGGTACCCGGCTTGTTGCAAAAGTTTTGGGAATGTCGTCTGAGTCCCGTTAAACCTGTTTCCGTTGCGAAGAAAACCATTGATATGGCTGTGCTTGCCAGTCAGGATGCAGGCTCGCGACGGACCGCAGATCGAGTTGCGCAAAACGAATTGCGAAAGATTGCGCCTGTCTTGGCGATCCGATCCAGGTTGGGCGTCTGATTGATCTTGGATCCATACGCGCCGATCGCCTGCGGAGCATGGTCGTCGGAAAAGATGAATAAAATGTTGGGAGGCGAATCCGCGCCCATTGCCGACCAGCAGAACAACAGCACCGGTAAAACGACCGAAGATCCGAGACCAGAGATATGCGAGCATGGAAAACGCCGTTGCAGGGGTGTAGAGATCGATTCAACTCCAGAGACGTAGTGTACTTGCTCTGCAGTCGTCCATGTCGCTGGTCGCTAAAACGCGAATCGCAATCCAGCCCAGCGAAACTCGTTCATCACATCAACCAGTCGTTATGGATCGCCGCCGCGATCGCTGAACATTTGCCGTGACGATTACGCACAGCCACGGTGCCGACGCGAACGGCCGGCTGAGGCGCTGAGGGCCAGCATCGCCAACCATCCAGCTAAATGTGGCTCCGGCACAACTTTGACATTCGAGTTTCCAAGCCGGACATCGCCCGCCGCCAGCACTCGTCCTGTGATGTCGGTAAACGTCTCCAGCGTGATGTCGCCCTGCGGGGCCAGGATCGTGCCGTAAAAACTGGCACCGCCAATGTAGGAACCGGCAACCTCGACATGAATCAGTAGTGATTCCGACGGTGCGGGAAATTGACCCGCGAAAAGGGGTTGGCCGTTGATCACTTGGACCAAATCCCAATCGAGGTCGCCGTCGACAAACAGATTGATGGGACCGCCCGAGGTATCAAAGCTCATCTCGTTGAGCGAAAACGAAGAGACGATATCGGCAAAGACGTATTGCCCCGACGTTAAGGCCACCGTGTTGCCGGAGGCATAGTTCAGCGTGCCGTAGTTTCCGGGGCTTAGCGAGATATCTTGAAAATTACTCAGCGTCACGTCGGATCCGGTGCTGGTCAGTGAGCTTAGCGGTGGCAGCGACAAGGGTGCATAGGGTGTGGGAATGATCGGTCCGCCCGGCGAAATCACGCCCTGAACGTCGGCAAATGGTCCCAGGTTCACAGTTCCACCGTAGGTAACATTTCCAAGTACCGTTCCGTCGATATTCGCGCTGGTTCCGGCAAAGACACTCCCATTGATTTGTCCGAACGCAAACGACTGGGTGGTCGAGCCGCCGGAAGTTACGTTGCCTTGGATGACCGTCGAGCCTTCGATTTCTACATCCGCTGCGACATTGACGTCGCCGCCGACGACTTGACCTGGGCCACCGAACGCAGCCCCACCGCCAAACAGTAGATCTTTCGTAACACTCTGAAAGGCGGCGGCGCCATGAGTGAAGTTGCCTCCGGCGTAGATTGATTCGACGTTCAACGATCCACCCGCATGGTGCACGTTGCCGTTGGCAATCACGGCACCGCCGCTGACGGTCGAAAACGACTCGAAGGTCAGGTTGCCGCCGGCGAAAATTGCCGCTTGCGTGGGATCGGTCGGTTGAGCCGCGGCGGCAACCATTTGCCCGGCCAATGATAAGGTCATCAAGACGGCGATCGCCGTCAGCGAGTTGGGAATCCTGGACATCAGTGAGCCTCTGGAGTTGATCGTTTCAAGTTGGGCTAGCCCAACTTCGATCAGCTGCAGGTTCTGCAAGAACGCAAGAAAGTTGCGGGCAGCAGACAGGCGGGTGCTGTTGTCGTGAGCCTGTTGGGAGACCAAGAAGACAACGACAAGAGACGGATTGCGATTGAGCTATCTGAGGATTCTAATTATCGGATTCGATGGAATCTATCCCGGGGCCGCTGGGAAATCGACTCTACTGGCTGCCGTCGCCATCGGATTGATCTGAGTCCGATGGATCCGATTCCGCTTGCTCAGTATCGCTCTGGCTGACGCTTTCGCTCTGGCTGACGCTGGTGTTGTTTGATTCAGCTTGCTCGGCCAAGTACTTCTTCAACGTTTGATCGATCTCAGCCATGCCGGCGTTGTGTTCGACGGCCAGCCGCTGGGTCTGAATTGCCTGGTCCAGATCGCCCAGTTCGTAATGAACCCGAGCAAGCGTATCCAAAATCGCCGCATCTTGATTGTCGCGAAGTTCCGACGCCCGCAGCGCGGCTTTCAATGCCAGATCCAAGTCGGACGTTGGATCACTCGATGCGATCTCCCAAGCGACAGCATTCAGAGTCGCGGAATTGTCCCATGCCAGTTCCACGATTTCGCCGCGAAGCGGTTGAGCTTCTGCATCGCGTCCGGCACGCCGCAGAATCATCAACCTGTTTTGCAACACACCCACCGTGCGGCCCAACTCTTGTTCGAGCTGGTCGATGCCGGCAAGGGCCTGTTCCCATTGCTCGTTTTGCGTCCACTGCCGCAGTTGCAGCGAAAGTTCCTTCAGACGCTGCTGTTGTTGATACTCGGCGATCGCCGCGTCGCGGTCCCAGGACCCATCGACAATCTGCTGTAGCGGTTGATCGATACGGGCAGGATGTCCGATCCAGTCAACCATCCCATCACGTCCGACAATGAATGCGGTAGGAATCCCGTTCTGATTTGCCGCCTTCATGTAGGCCGTGTTGGTAGCGTCATTGGAATCGGTCGCCAATCGATACTCAATGACGTCACGCCACAGACGCCCGTCGGTTGCTTCGCCGGCGAGAAACTCCTCGACGGTCTCGACATCCTCTCGCGTTACCCCAACGAAAGTGACTTCGTCACCATAGTGCTGTTGGAGCTCGCTGATGTGTGGCATGCCGACTCGACAAGGACCGCACCAGGTGGCCCAGAATTCCACCACATAGACGCCATCGGACAACGCTTGATCGACAGGTTTGCCGACGACCCACTGATCAAGCTGCAGCGCCGGTGCGCGATCGCCAATCGTCAGCGTTGCCGGTGGGTCTGGTTGCGAACTCTCGATTGGCGCCATCGCTGTGGGCTCGGCTGGCGCCATCGCCGTGGGTCCGGCCGGGTCGTCAATCGGGTCGGCGGGCTCCGTCGAATCGCAGCCGGACATGACCAGGCATGCCGCAATCCCCGCCGCAAAAAGTACTGTTGAAAGTAATCTGTTGTGAACTGCCGTTGGAAAACACATAGCACCGATCCCTCACTGACAACTTTCAGACTTTGACAACGCGCTTGCCAGTCCACAGACTACCAAGCGGCGTTCGATCAAGCAATCAACCGAGGCGCACGATAGCGACCGGATTTGTGAGTCGGATTTTGATCAGGCATCAGGCATCAGGCATCACGCGACTTTGCGTCCGCACGGCGCTCGCAGATCAAACAGGCCGAAGATTTCATCGCGATTCAGGCCGCCTTTGCTGGGCGCTCCCGAGTCGGCGAACAATTCATCAAACATTTCTCTTTTGCGATCCAGCACCGCTGCGATCCGCTGCTCGATCGTGTTCATTGCCAACATTCGCGTGATCGTTACCGCGCCCTTGGCTCCGATCCGGTGCGCCCGATTGATCGCCTGATCTTCGATCGCCGGATTCCACCAGCGATCAAACAGAAACACGTATTCACAGAACTGCAGGTTCAAGCCGACGCTGCCGGCCCCGTAGCTCATCAAAATCACGCTCTTGTCAGGATCATTCTTGAAACGGTCGATGACGGCTTCGCGCTGCTTGTGTGGCACGCGGCCGTGATACTCCAGCGGTCCAAATCGCTGCAGGGCCGGCTTCATCTTATCGATGCTGCCAACCCATTGGCTGAATACGATTGCTTTCTTGCCACTAGCGGTGACCTCTTCCATGTCGGCGATCAAACGTTCCAGCTTGGCACTGCTGCCGGTCACCGGATCGAAGTTGCAGATCTGCTTTAGACGCAGCACCAGTTCAAAGACATGTTGAATGGTCAGCTGCCGATCTAAGGCTTCCAGCTTGATCACACCCTCGGATTCCGCCGATTCGTAAGTGGCCCACTGCTGTGGCGTCAAATCCAGTTCGGCGTCACGATACAGTTTGGGCGGCATGTCATCCATCACCATTTCTTTGGTGCGGCGCAGGATATAGTCGCGTGAGGACTTGGCGATTTCACTCATCGCCATTCCGGATCGCAGGTAACCAGGTGACAGGTACTCAAAAATTCCCACCAGATCGTCGGGCGAATTCTCGACTGGCGTTCCGGTCAGCGCCCAAGACCGGGTGCGGGGAATCTGACGGACAATTTCGCTGGTAGTGCTGGTTTGGTTCTTGATCCGCTGCGCTTCGTCAAGTGCGACCAGATCAAAGTGTAGTCCGCTATCGAGCACGATCTCCTTGTCGCGCATCAGCAGTTCGTAATTGGCGACTTTCACGGGGACTCCCGCAGATCGCCATTGGAAATGCCGCGTTGTCGCGTTGCCCTCGATCGCTGCGACTGGAATCTCGGGCGCCCAGACGCGGAACTCGCGCAACCAATTACTGACCAGTGGCTTGGGGCAGATCAATAACACGCTGCGGATTTGGCCGCTGCACAATAATAAGCGAATCGTGCTGATCGCTTGCATCGTTTTTCCCAGTCCCATTTCGTCAGCCAAAATGGCGGCGTAGCGGGGGAACAGAAAGGCGATACCATCCATTTGGTAAGGAAACGGATTGAATGGGAAATTAAACTGACCACTGCCAATCAGCAGCCCAAGTGGAGGCTGCAACAGATAGTACAGTCGATCTTGCAGCTTAACGACATCGCCGGGTGGTTTGATGCGATGTCGTGCCAGCGTCTTGCGTTGCTGCCTGGTCAGGCACTTTTTCTTTGCGACCGGTACCGCGGCGGTGGCGGGCGGCTTCCATTGATTGGCTTCGGGAAACAGAAACCCCGTGACTTTGGGCAGCAACTTGGGAACCCGTACCGGCAACGATCGTGATTCAATCGGCTGCAGGGTGAATTCGCAAGGTATCGGCCGGAACCAGCGCATCGATCGACCAGCTGTTGGTCGGATCAATTCTCGCTTTCAGTTCTCCGCGGGATCCTGATCGCCACATCGATTTGTCTCTTTTGCTCAGGCAGCTTCGTTTTGAATCGACGCGTCCTGCGAAACCGTCTGCGCGGGCCAGTTGCGACTGTGCCTCTTTGATCGCTTCGCGAATCCGTTCGAAAGGTTCCACAGCGTCGGGAAAGTCGCGCAGTTTGGCCGCGAGCTGGTGGACCGCGTCGGCGTGTTCGACTGGAAACCTGATTAGCGAACCGGCAAGCAGCGCCGAAACGGAGCCGGACATCGAGTCATCGGCGATCGGACCTTCCTGGTCTTCGGCTGCCTCGTCGACCAGCACGATCGGAAAAGAAACCAATTGCGTCATCCGGAACGCTTCCGGTTGATCGCAACATAGCATCGAGATTGGAGTACGGCATTTTTCGACCAGCAGTGGACCGATCACATCGCCAATCAAATGATCGCGCAGAGTTGGGCCAAACAAAATCGTGTGCGCGCGGGATGGTCGTACCGGCAGGGTGCATTGGAATTCCAGTGGTCGCCCGCCACCGTTTAGCAGCAGCAGGCCCCCGGTCCAGCCGGTACGTTCATCTTCGACGACGGTGTAATATGCGATGGTTGCTTCGTCTGCTGGCGGCATACGTAAGTTCAAGAAGGGGAAGGCGTGAAACTCGCATCAGCATGGTCAGCGGATCGATTGTGACCTGCGTCAACTGTCAGTTTCGGCGTTCCGATTGTTCAGACTTTAGCGGTTGCATGACCAATCCGTTCGATTAAAAAAGCAAGCGAAAATCTGAGGATTCTTACGAAGTTTTTCCGGGCCATTGATAAAAATGATCTCTGTCAACCAATTGTTTCACAATCCTGTGGGCGGTTGGTTATACTCGTCGTATTCGATGACTGAACTTAGCTTGTACATTCCCGTCGCAATCGAAAATTTGCCGTTCCATGTCTTACGATCACGAACCCGTCTCGCCCATGTTTCGCATCGATGTCTCGCCCGAAGCCGAGCCAAGTCAACCGTTGTCGAGTGAACGGATGATGATCGAGCTGTTGCGACAGCTGATCTCCGGTCAGCAGCAGCAGAACCGGTTGATCGAGGAACTGGTCCAGCAGAATGCCGCGGCCAACAAGCAGCGGGCCCATGAATTGCAACAATGGAAGGACGCCAACCCCGAATTAGCTAAATCTTGCCATCGGGCGGCCGAGGCGCTCAGTCGAGTGCAAACGCGGTTTCTGGACCATCTGACGGAGGAAATCGAGGACACTCAAGAGCATTTGGTCGAAGGTGAGTTCATGCTGAACGAGTTTGTCGATCGCTTTGGACCGCGGCTTGCGCACCTAAACGGAGTTTTGCAGGTTTTGGCCCAACTGGGCGACGCGGAAAATGCGCGCTAGCACCGCGGGCTCGTGCTACTCGGCTGGCTCGCGAAGCATCGTGGTTTCGTAGAAACACTTGGCGCCCACGTACAACGCAATGGCGGTACAGATTCCCGCCACGTCGGCTGCGTAGTCCAGCGGGTCGGGGCTACGGTTGGGAACCCAGGCTTGCGTCAATTCGTCGATCGCTCCGTAAGCCATCGCGATGCCCCCAATCGCGGAAAAGCGACGCAACCAATGAATTGATTGGGTCGAGTAGCACATCAGAGTCACCAGCAGGAAATAAGCGAAGAAATGGATCGTCTTGTCGTTCGTTCCTAGCGGCGGCCCCGGCAGTTTAGGCAAATGAGTGCCGGTGAAAATCAGCAGCCAATATAGGCCTAGAATGACTAGTGCCAGCCTGACCCCAAATATCGTTATCTTAGTGGTGGGTTGCATCGCGGATTCGGCAGTCGGTGCGCAGACAATGAATCGTCAATTTCTGTAGGTATCCATCGTGATAAGAGACCTTTCCAAACAGTCAATCAAGTCAGCTGCCTGGGCAATGCTGCTGTGCCTGGTGATGCCGTCCGCAGTGTTTGCCGATCCGCCGGAATCAGAAAGCTCGCCCCAGTCTACGAGATCGGACAAGCACCAGGATACGGCCAAGTGGAAACGGCTGACCAATTCGTGGGTCGCGTGTGAATTCGGTGGCGACGGCGAAGTGCAGATCGGTCAGCAACTGACAAAGCTCGGCATGGGCGCTCCGTTGACGGGTATTTGCTGGAAAGGCGAGATCCCACGCGAGAACTATGAACTGGAGTTAGAAGCTCGCCGTACCGACGGTCTCGATTTTTTCTGTGGCTTGACTTTCCCAGTCGGCAAAGACCATGTCAGCTTTATTCTGGGAGGATGGGGCGGAGGCGTCGTCGGTATCAGCAGCGTTGATGGCTACGATGCGAGCGAGAATGACACCACGATGTACCAAGAGTTCAAAAAAAATCAGTGGTATAAGGTGCGGGTTCGTGTCACCGCCGGGGCGATCCAGTGCTGGATTGATGACGATCAGGCAGTCGATCAATCGCGCCAGGGACACGAGTTTGATATCCGTTTCGAGATGGACGAATCATTGCCGCTGGGCGTCGCCGCATTTCAATGCAAATCGGAATTGCGAAACATGCGCTACAGAAATCTGACGCCGGCGGAGATCACCGCCGCCGCCGCCGAGGCGACCAAGGAAGGGACATTGCGTGGCGGCGGTCAATGAGTGAAACAGATGCCGGGAAACTGATTGACGTCGACGTTTACTGGATGACTCGGGCGCTCGAGCAGGCAATGCAGGGGGCGACGGCGGACGAAGTTCCCGTCGGTGCGGTGATCATTCGCGATTCGCAAATCATCGCGGCGTCCGCCAATCAGCGCGAGTCGCTGCGGGATCCGACCGCCCACGCCGAAATGATTGCGATTACCCAGGCGGCGGCGGCGATCGAAGACTGGCGGCTGGAGCGAACAACGCTGTACGTAACCCTGGAACCGTGCGTGATGTGCGCCGGAGCGATTTTACAGTCGCGAATTCCCCGCGTGGTGTTCGGAGCCTGGGATCCCAAGGCGGGAGCCGTTTGCAGTCTATACAGTTTGCTAGCCGACCAGCGTTTGAACCACTGCTGCGAGGTGACCGCGGGCGTGCTGGCTGAACAATGTGGTCGCGTTTTGACGGAGTTTTTCCAAACCAAGCGAGACTTGGGCAAGAAATAGCCACCGATGCCGGAGCGTGTGAAACTATGCCGAATTCATCGATTCTCCGACTTTTGCCGGTTCCCAAGGCAAACGGGCTAAGATTCATTGCAGCCGAGAACCGATACTATCCGCACAACCCGATCTAAGGGGATCGATTCGGCCTGGTGCCGAAGAGTGCGAGAATCGAAATCAAAAATGTAAAGACGGTGGAACGCAATGTCGGTACGGAAGCTGACTGCAGGTTTGCTAACAATCGTTGTGATGCTGGGCGGGATCGCAACGGCGGATGACTGGCTACATGAGCCGGTGGTCGTCGATCCATTCGAGTTCGAACCCGATTTCCAGTGGTTCGAACCCGTTACCAATATGGATTTGGCTGACATGAAGCCAAAGAAGCGCGCCCATTACGGATGGTTCGCAACTTATGATCGCTTGATGTTGTACTCCTCGCGACCACGCACCGACGTGCCGCAAAGGTTGGACACGAAGGTCGATTACGGTGGCGGTCAGCGTTACCAGGTCGGATTTATGGTGCCCCAAGAAGATACGGGATACCTGTTCAACTGGACGAAAAACACCGTCAGCGAATATGATCCGGTGGGTCCCAGCACTCCGCCACCGCCAAGATTCTTCGAGGGATATCCGATCTCAGGCTTGCCGATCCTGACCGGAGCGAACAGCGTCAACGTCGCTACCTACGAGAGCTGGGAGCTGAACAAAACCTGGCGATTAGAACCTTATCACTATGGTGGCTTCTTGGAACCAATGGTCGGAATTCGCTACATGCAGATCAAGGACAAGAACCAATTCCAGAATTACCTGTTCCCGCCGCCCGATGCTGTTGACACCGACTTTGGCACCGTGACCAGCGATTATGCGTTCACCGCTAACGACATGTTCGGCGGCCAGCTCGGATTCCGATACTTCAAGTTTCGGGAACGATTTACATTCTCATCCGATTTCCGCGTCTTCGCCGGCGGCAGTTGGCAATGCAGTCGCTATCAACGGCTGGTAGAGAACTTACAGGAATTCGACGTTACGGTGATCGACCAAACCGAGCAACGAATCATACCCGTGGTGCTCGACCGCTCGCCACCAATCTTGTCGCGCAACCAGGAAGGTTTTGTCGGATTCGACGTGCGTGCCGAGTTGGCATACACGTTGACAAAATATGTATCGATTCGTGCCGGTGCGCAATTGATTGACGTTGCCACCGGTGTCTGGCGCGGAGGAGATGGCAATGGTCCCTTTGAACCGGGAGATCAAAACCAGAACATGCTGATGGTCGGCGGCACGTTGGGAATCACATTGAACCGCTAAGTCAATTCGACTGCCGTTAGTCCTTGGCAGCCAGGAAACGTAGTTCCTCGAGTTCGACGGTCAAGCGATGTCGCAGCGGGCTTTCCGGTCGAAGTTCCTCTTCCAACAATTCCTCGGCCTTGTCGAACGTTTGTTCATTCCGATTCGCTCCATTCATTAGTTCGCGAAACATATGTTCGACGGTTGACTCGGTAAGCAATAGACTCTCCCTGAATGATGGACGAAGGCACGTTGGGGCAAGATCAGCAGTGCGTCGCCGATCGTTGCCACAACACAGTTACAAAGCTGCTTGAATTTTATAGAACGGCATCCGAATCGCAAGTGCTTTTCTACCGATTGGTTACCGATTGCGACTCAAACCCCAGCTCGGCCAGCTGGTCTGCCGTGCGATCCACGGTGAATCGAATCTGGTCTTCGCTATGTTCGCTGGTGATAAAGAAACGCAGCCGGGCTGCTGACTCATCGACTGCCGGGTACAAGATCGGCTGAACATTGATCCCGTCCGCTTTGAGCCGATTGGACAGTCGAAGCGCCAGCATGGAATTACCGATGATTACTGGAATCACGGGTGTTGCTTCGCTGTTGCCGGTGTCCAGTCCGGCGTCGCGACAAAGTGCCAGGAACAAACTGCTGCGCTGCCGTAATCGCTCGACCCGCTCGGGTTCCGATTCCAAAACCTCGATGGCGGCCAAGGCGGCTGCCACTTGCGCGGGCGGCATGCCCACGCTGAAGACAAAGCCGGGGGCAGTGTACCGCAGAAATTCGATCAGCTCGTTGCTGCCGGCGATGTAGCCACCACAGGATGCCGCCGACTTGCTAAGCGTTCCCATCCAGATGTCGACGTCACGCGGGTCAACGTCAAAGTGTTGGGCGATTCCCCGTCCGGTGCGCCCATTGTTCCAAAGCTGTGTGCTTCGTCGACCATCAGCAGCGAACGGTGCTTTTTCTTAATCTCAATCAACCTGGGCAAGCCACAGAAATCACCATCCATGCTGTACACGCCTTCGACCACGATCAACACGCGGCGATAGTGGGAACGCAATTCGGACAGTGTTCGATCCAGCGAGTCATAGTCTTTGTGCGGAAAGGGACGCCGACGTGCGCCGGACAGGAGTGCACCTTGAACGATGCTGTTGTGGGCAAGCGCGTCGTGCAGGATCAAGTCGCCAGCACCGACCAAATGTCCGATCGTGGTTTCGTTGGTCGCATGACCGCCGACCATCAGAATCGAATCGTCAACGCCGATCCAGTCAGCAATCTTACGCTCCAGTTGCCGATGGATCGGTTTCTCGCCCGAAACCAAGCGACTCGCTGAAACACTGGTGCCGTAGGTCTCAATCGCCTCTTTCGCAGCGTTGGTGACTGCGGGGTGCCCACTGAGTCCCAAATAGTTGTAGCTGGCGAAACTGATCAGCTCCTTGCCATCAACCACGGTGGTGTCCTGAACCACACCTTGATGGACGGTGAAGTATGGATTCGGAACCCCGGTCATCAGCAATTGCCGCATGGTCGACTTCAGACGTCGGTATTCGGCGAACTGTTCGATACTGTCCTCCGGTTGAACCTCCATCGTCGGGGGCTTTTGCCGAGCTCCGTTTCGGTTTGCAGTCGCGGCATGCTGGTTGCCATCTTCGCCTTGCAAATAGGCTTCGGCAATCGCCTCGCCGCCGGGAGGCAGATAGCGTTCGACGGCGGCTGCGGTCTGACCAATCGTTTCGATTTCGTCCAGCACTTGTTCTGGAAAACGTCCGCCGAAGGTTTGTTCCAAATTGCGAGCGATCTCCAGGCGTTCCAAGCTGTCGAGTCCCAGGTCCAACACAATATTGGTGTCCAGCTGCAGGGCTCCCGCCCGATCTCCCGCGACTCGTCTGATATGATCCTTGATCAATTCGACAATCTTTGCATTGACGTCCGCCACGGCACCGGCGCCCGAGCGTCCAGCCGCTGCTTGCATCATCGGTTGGGCACCGCTGGTCTCGACCGCGTTGCCAGTTTCTTCCCAGCGGACCCAACGAGCCACCAGCTTTAATTCGTTGTCGCGGACCGCGTGCAAGCAGGCATGCCGCTGAATCTTTCCGCTGCTGGTTTTTGGGACACTGCTGTTGCGCACCATGAACACCGCATCGGGTGGTAATTCATGTTCTTCGGTCACTGCGCGGCGAATTGCTTGAATTTGTGAGTCCCAGTCGACGTCCCGAGCACGAATCGTTTCGGCCACGATCGCCAATTGTTCGCGGCCGTCGCCGTCGTCCATCGCGAATGCGGCCACGGAACCTGCTTGGATCACGTCGCTGGCTCGTTCAACCGTTTCTTCAATGTCTTGCGGATACCGATTGACTCCGCGAACGACGATCATGTCTTTCAAGCGACCGGAGACGTACAACTGCCCGTCGTACAGGAATCCCAAATCGCCGGTGCGCAGGAAGGGACCGTTCCCATCAGCGGTGTGGGCAGCAAAGGTGCGCTGCGTTTCCTCGGCGCGCTGATAATATCCTGCTCCGACCGATGGGCTTTGCACCCAAATTTCGCCAATTTGGTCGTGGGCCAGAACCTGACAAGTCTTAGGGTCGACAATCAGGACTGTTTCCTGGGGCAGCACACGACCACAACCGACCAGCGTCCTGGCTCCCTCGGTGCCGTCGGCGACAGGACGTACTCGCTTTTCGACCAGTTCGCCCGCGTCAAATGCCCGCATGACCGGACGGGTTTCTTTGGGGCCGCCGGTAACAATCAGAGTCGTTTCGGCCATCCCATAACAAGGCAAGAAAGCCGAGCGGCGAAAGCCATAGGGTGCGAAGCGTTTGGCAAATGCGTTCAAGGTGGAGGCGCGGATTGGCTCAGCCCCGTTGAAAGCGATCTCCCATGTGGACAGATCGATCCCCTGCATCTCATGGTCTTCGACCTTGTCGACGCACAATTGATAGGCAAAGTTTGGGCCACCGCTGATCGTGACCTGATATTCAGAGATCGCCTTGAGCCATCGAACCGGCCGCTGCAAAAAGGTCATTGGACTGATCAGCACATTGGGTCGGCCGGCAAACAGCGGCATGACCACGCCGCCGATCAGTCCCATGTCGTGATAGGTGGGCAGCCAGCTGACACCAACCATGGCCGCCGACGGTTCAAAGGCATGGAAGATCAGTTCGGTCTGGGCAATCAAGTTACCGTGAGTCAGCATCACTCCCTTGGGAGACCCGGTTGAACCCGAGGTATACTGCAGGACCGCCAACGAATCGCGGCTTAGCCTGGGCCGCCGCCACTTCGAAGCGTCACGACAATTCGGGTCATCGGTGCCCAGCAGCTGAACTCCGATCAGGTCGTCATGTTGCCGCTCGCCGGTCAATTGTTGAACGACCGCCTGAGTTGACAGCGCCCAGCGGGCGTCGGCGTCGACAACGATCGAACGAATTCGCGATGCTTTACGATTGCGTCGCGGGGGATAAGCGGGGACCGCAATCGCGCCTGCGGCGTGACAGGCCAGGAACCCGAGCACAAAGTCCATCGACGGCGGATGCAACAGCAGCACCCGATCGCCGCGTTGAACACGGCAATGGGTCTGAAGATATCCGGCCAAGGCACGAACCTCGTCCCACAGCTGGGAACAGGTTAGTCGTTGTTCGTGCCCATCGACATCGGAAAACAAGAACGCGGGCTGATCGGCTTGATGCTCGGCCCAATGCTCAAGAACCGAGATCAAATGATCTCGTGGCGGAATCTGGTCGCCGAACAATTGATGCAAATCCACGGAACGAATACGCCGCCAGGGTGTCTTTTGAACAGGTCGCCAAACCACTGAGTGTAGTTGCCGGCGCCCGATTCGGCCAGATGATTCTGCGATCGTTCCAAGTCGACCTGTTGTCTGGCAACGCCCGGCTGGCAGCCAAAGTGCTACTTTTGCCGAAATACGGCCACGATATCTTCTACCGGTACCACGAACAGCTGGTTGTCGTGTTCCAGATCAACGGGAATCGCGTTCTTGGGGTGAAACAGAATCTTGTCATACTGCCGCAACGGCAATTCGTCGTCGTTCTCTACAACCGCGCTGATCGTCACAATGCGACCGGTGATGGTCGGGATTTCGGCGGCATCGGGAAGTGCAATTCCCCCGCGAGTTTCCCGCTTGGGTTCGTCCTTACGAACCAAAACCCGATCACCAATCGGTTCGATTTGTTCGAACGAAGGAGTGGCTGTCTTTTTTCCCATCGTGATGTGTTACCTCGGCAGTGTGGAACCGATCCGCAATCTACCCCGACATCGCGGGTTTCGCGAGGCCCTGACGGTTATTCCTGATAATCGCTTCCCAACACCATTTTCAGTTATCTGACGGCCTGGCAAAGCTGGTTGAGTTCCAGCGGTCGTCAGACGATGAATGTAGTGCGTCCGTAAGAACAAAAATGTGTCAGTGGAACTGACCTTTACGGAAGCGGGTCGCCAACCCTCCCCCTTCTCGGAATTGATCAATGCGCAAGGATGTGAAACGGTCGTTGATATTGTGGCCCAGCATAGCCGCAATTTTGATTGCTCTGGTGTCAGGCTATACGATCCTGCGAGACATTTCTCAATGCATCGGGCCCGATACGACTTCCTTGGCGATCGCCACGCAACCAAGTTACAACTTCGCGGTCGCTGCGATCACCGACATTGAACCGTCAGCGCGGATTGAACATGGCCGTCGCGCGATGGTGTTGCCGCCACGTGTCGCCGATGTGCTGGGTCTGAAAACCGAAAGCAAGGCGGAAATTCATCGCCAGCCGATCCAGCTGGAGGCGACCATTGCAGAAATCAAACTGACGCCGCCAGCCTCGGTGTTGCCCCGGTCGAATCGCGCGTTGGCAAAACCTGACTTTGCTGAGCGGCGGCAAGATAGAGCTGCTGTTGATTCGACTCTCAGTTCGGAAACAGCCAGAATCAGCGCCTCCGGATATCGATCCCGCCGAGACAGCGACAACTCGACCCGTTGTCCGGCCGCCCGGTTTGGAGAATCGCAGCAGCGCGGAGAATCGCAGCAGCTCGTATGGCGTTGTCGGTTGGCCGACCACCGCTCGATTGCAGAGTCAGCTGGACAACCTGACCAGGCTAACGGCCGTTCAAGGATCCACTCACCGCCAACTCTTGACATCGGCATCCACCGCCGAGCACGACATCGACCGCTGGGCAATGGACGTGAGCCACACCCTGCAACAGTTGCAAAGCTTGCCTCGCTTGGGCGACGACAGGGCCGAGGAATTGATCGATCGTTTGCAAGGGCTGGCCTCCGAGGGATTGGCAAATGCCGAACGGCTGTCCGATCGAGATCTGCAGATCCGCTGGCTGCAGGCATGCCATGGCATCTCTCGCCGAGTCGCGGTCTGGAAACCGGTTTGGCAGTTGGCCAGCCAGAACACCAACTCGATCAAGGAATTCGAATTCGCGATCGCCAGGAAACCCGAGGGATCGCACTCGGTGCACAAGGCGATCGATAACGTCCGAGCAATGCTGAGTGAATCGGGCGACGCCGCCGGCTGGGATCGCTATCTGATGCTCAACCGGATCGCTGAGGCAGCCGACTCCGATGACACTCAGCAAAAAGCAGAAGTGGCTCGGCAGTTCCTGTCGCGGTTGCACCGAACCGGTTTGCACCCTTTGCACCAACAGTGGCTGCGGCGAGACGCGATCGACTCGCTCAGGATCGCGCTGCAACCTTGGGGGCAAGGAGTTGTCGACTACGCGGAGTTGCTTAGCCGCATCGAGCGGCAAGAGTCAGACTCGACCGAAAACGCGGCGTCGGAAATTGCCGAAATGATGCGGGCTTTGCGATTCGCCTCCAACCCGTCTGCCGTCGACGTGGCGGATTCGATTGACACGCATTATCGAAACGCGAACCTGCGAGTCGCGATCAGCCAATCGATGCTGCAGCGATTGGTCCCGGACCTGCCGTCACAGTCGGTTCCTGTAAGCATGGAAATGATGGGCAGCCGAATCCGGGGATCCAGCAACATCGATAGTGATCTGCAGATCTCGCTGGTTCCGTCGCCCGATCGTTGGTCGCTGCAACTGCACAGCGAAGGCAGTATCGAAACACGCGCGATCGGCAATCGCGGTCCGGTGTCGGTTCGCACGCAAGGCCGTTCCGCATACACCACAATCACCCCGATCGAACTGACGCCCTATCAGATCGAGATCGGCAAGTCGGTCGTCAGTGTTCGCGGCCGCACTCGACTTCGCGGGATTCAGACAGACTACGACGGCTGGCCATTGGTCGGTAGCCTGATACGCGGTGCCGCTGAGAGTCGGTTTAAATCGCTGTCGAGCAAATCCAGCGAACTGTCGAATCGAAAGATCGCGGCGGAGATCGAATCCCGGATCGATAATCAATTGAGTCAGCGTGTTGGCAAGGCGACAGAGCGACTCGGACAAACCGTGCTGGGGCCGCTGAACCAAATGCAGCTTGATCCGACCACCACGGACATGCAGACGACCGATGGTCGACTGGTCGCTCGATATCGACTTGCCGGCCATAGCCAACTGGCGGCGTACACACCGCGACCGCGAGCGCTGCATGAAAGTCTGTTGAGTGTCCAAGTGCATCAATCGGCAATCAACAATGCCCTCGAACAATTGGCGCCGACAGAACAGCCGATCTCGATCCGCGATGCGATCTCAAATGCGATCAACAACTTTGGCCAGAATCAACTCGCGATTCCCGATGACATTCCCGACGATGTGACCGTGCAATTTGCTCGGACGCGGCCGATCACCGCCGAATTTGATAATGATACGGTGTGGATTACCTTGCGTGTGGTTCGCCTGCAGCGGGGTGATCGATTGAACTTGACCAAGTTCATCGTGCGCGCCGCTTATCGCCCGCAGGTCGACGGGATCCAGGCTCAACTGGTGCGCGAAGGACATTTGCGGATCAGTGGTCCCGGCATGTCGATGCGGGAACGTTTGCCGATTCGCGCGATCTTCAACAAGGTGCTATCGCCAAATCGGGCGCTGCCACTGACGATTGCGGCGTTGACCGACCAGCAAGCGATGGACGGATTGGCGGTCAGCCAACTTGAGATCCGCGATGGTTGGATCGCGGTGTCAATCGGCGAGGCACAACCCGACCGAGTCGCATCGGCACGGTGAAAGAGCCAATTGCAAGGCTGCCGCGGTTGCTACGGCGACTGAGATAGCTGCGGCGCTTCGTTCACCCGAGGCTTCCAGCCGCAGACTCCCCAGCGACGCTACCGCAGCGAGGGTGGGGCTGTCTCAGCGAGCGGGCTGAGATACAGCGTTTCTGCTTTGAAACGCGTCGGATGGGGACGCAGGATTGCCGCGGCCGCTTCCAATAAATCGCGGCGGCTGACCTGACCGACCAATTTCGTACCATCCAACACCGGCAGGCGACGGTAAGGCGAATTCAAAAACATCTGCGCGATACTCAACATATCGGACTCCGGGCTCGTCGTCATCGCCTGGCAGTCCATGTACTGGCCGACCTGGCGCGGAGTGGCCAATTGCTTGAGCGATTCGCTGGCGCCCGGTCGCTGTGCGCGAGCGGCGACCTCTTTGACCAACGAAAGTTCGGCCCGCAGCACGTCGCGGCGACTGACTTGCCCGCCTAGTTTCTCACCGTACAAGACCGGCAGTCGACGATACGGCGTTTGCTGAAACTTGTGGGCAATGACGATCAGCAAATCGTCGTCTTGAATCAGACGGTTGCGGTCGACATTCATGTAAGCATCGATTCGGGTACCCGGAATTTGATCGTACACTGCGGCGATCAGAGCCCGCATCGCGGTCTTTTCCGAGAAGATCCCCAGGTAGCGCCCTTGCTGGTCCACAACCGGCGCGCCCTGAAATGCGTCGCGTTAAAATATGATCGATCGCATCAAAGACATCGACCTCCGGACGCAAGGTCACCAGTTCTGTGGTCATGAACTCACGAACGCGCGGCATGTGTATCGGCAGCTCGATCGCTGCTTCGACCGGTTCGGTCAACGCATTCATGCAGCATTTTTCGCTGAATACGCCTAGAAAATTGCCCGCCGAATCGACAACCGGTGCGCCGGAAATGTTGTCCTTCAACAGTCTCGATACGCCATCGCAAACCGATGTTTCTGGTCTCAGGGTAACGAGTTTGCGACGCATGAAATCTCGAGCCGCCTTCATTTCCGCCATGATCTTATCCTTTGTTGCAGAGTCTTCGATATCGTCGCGTGCCTGCGGACATCGCCTGAACCCAACGTAGGAACTTGTCAATCCAAAGTCAAACTTTTTGAGTGTAAAAGTTAGATGGATTCAAAAATAATGCGCTTGTGAAATAATGCGCATGCAAGTGAAAGAATGCGCAAGCAAGTGAAAGCATGCACAAACTACTTCGCGCGTCGCTGCAGCGTCTGTTGATATTCCCAGCGCGAGCGCCATTGATCGAAATAAGGCTGATAGCTTTCGACGTCGGTCCAAAATCGCGACTCGGGTTCGCGATCATCGACTTTGCCTTCGGGGTAGTCCTGGCCGGCATGGCTCGCGTCGACGGATTGATTCCAAGAGGCCATTTGTTCGCATAGCTTGCCAAACACTTGCGGCTCTGTGGCTGCGACATCATGCTGTTCTGATTGATCGAGAGCCAGGTTGTACAACTGGAACTTGCCACGACTCAGGTCGTCGGTTAACAGTTTCCATTGATTGTCAATCAAAGCCGCGCGGCCGGTATGGCGAAAGAAAATAGGTTGCCCGCGCCTGTCGCTTTCCTGCTCCATGACAGGCACCAAATTGATACCGTCGAGAGGACGATTTGGATCGGGATGCGGCAGCGAGGTGATCGCCAGCAGTGTCGGAAGCATGTCAGCAACGCTGGCCGGAAAATCCGTTTGCCGCGGCGACTGAATCACGGCCGGCCATTGGATGATCGCCGGGACTCTTAAACCACCTTCGTAAATCGTTCCTTTGTGACCTCGCAATGGTCCGACCGTTGAAGGTTCGATCTTGGGCAGCCCCCCGTTGTCACTACAAAACCAAACCAGTGTGTTGTTTTCGATTCCCAGTTTGCGCAGCCCACTGCGGAGTGTTCCGATGCTGCGATCCATGGCGACCAGTTCGCCGTAGTGTTGACGGGATTGTTCATTCAAGTCGGCAAAGCCAACCAGATCTGCTTCGTCGGCCCTAAAGGGACTGTGAGGCGAGCCAAACCAAACGACGGTAAAGGTCGGTGATCCCGCAGGGAGTTGCCGCTGAATGAAAGCCAACGCCTCGGCGACGACAATCTCCGATGAATCTCCCAGATATTCCTCGAACCGACCGAGGCGACTTAGAATCGGATCCCGATCAAAAAAATTGGTGACCGAGAGCCAGTGATCGAATCCGAAGTGTCCAGGATGATGGGTGTCGGTTTTCAGAATCGGCACGCCGGGACCACGCAGCCCGTCGAGATGCCATTTTCCGAAATGACTCGTGATGTAGCCGGCTTGCTGAAAGATCTGCGAGATCGTGATTTCTTGTCGACGCAGCGCATATCCGTGACTGAGCGTCCCGGTGCGATCGTTGGTCCGCCCGGTCAATACGGTCGCGCGAGTCGGCGAACAGACCGCGCGCCGGCATAGAAGCGATTGAACCTGAGACCGCCGCTGGCCATCGCATCCAGATTGGGAGTCTTCAAGATGGGATGCCCGTTGTAACTGGTTTCTGCCCAGCCCTGGTCGTCGGCCATCACCAACAAGACATGGGGCCGCGAGACCAAATCGGCTCCGCTTGCCGCGGCAAGCCCCCCCAGCGCCAGCAGCGGCGCCGCGACGATCCAGCCGGCTGACCACGGACTACTCATGCCCGTTCACCGCGGCGGCAGGCTGCCGCGTTGCGATGATGATTCGCCAGCCAGATGTCTGGCTCGCGCTCGTGTCGCGACAAGTGAAATGAAAGTGCCTTGTTGGACAATGCTGCCGCTTTGATTGACCAGCTTGCGAATCCAAGTGATCCGACCTGCGCGGCGGCCATGTTTTTCAATCGCTTGGATCTCGGTAATGACTTGAACCGAATCACCAAAGAACAAGGGGGCTTCGAATCGCCAATCAGCAATCTCTACCAGAGCCAACGTTGCGACGGCAGGGTGCTCGGTGCTCAAGCCGGCCAGCACGCTAAGGCCTAACAAACCGTGCGCCACGGGTTCGCCAAATGGAGACTCTCCACCCCCTTGGCTGTGCAGCGGATCGTGGTCGCCCGTGAGCAAAGCGAACTGAGCAACATCATCGGCGGTGATTTCCCGCCAGGGACTCGACCAACGGTCGCCAACCTGCATGTCTTCCATGTACAGCGGACCCGCGGTGGGGGGCGTCGATGCCAAGTCCGTCTGGAGTCGCGCCTTGATCTCCGTTGATGTTTCCAATGCTTGCTCGCGTAAGTGTTGGATCAGTCGTTGCAATGACAGCAAGTGGCTCAACCCTTGAGGCGGAACGCACTATAGCACGGTCGATGACGCTATAATCATGGCGTGTAAACTGGCTGTGCAACAGCCTTGGTCACGGCAGAAGGCGAAAACAACTCCAGATAAATGTCGCTCGGCCCGGTCACGGGAGCTTTGACGACTGCTCAGTGTTGGGTCGCTAGCATGGCCAGGTTCGTCCACCGAGAGGTTCCAAAGCAGATGATTTATCGACGACTGACCTGTGTTTTTACCGCATTTGCGCTGATTTCGTCGCTGGCCACCGCCGAATCAGGGATTTCCTTTCGCGCCCACATGTTGACTCTCGATGGCAACGAAGGGGTTGCCACCGGCGACGTCGATGGGGACGGAAAGCTGGATGTCGTTGCCGGACGCAATTGGTTTCGCGGCGGCGATTGGACTCCGCGACCGCTGCGAATGATCGAAGATTGGAACGGCTACGTGCAAAGCAACGGTGACTATTTGATGGACGTCAACGCCGATGGCCGGTTGGACGTGATCGCAGGTTCCTTCATGCCGTCACAGGTTCATTGGTATGAGAATCCCGGCGATGAAGCGTTGAGGCTCGGAAAACTGTGGCCTCAACATCTGTTGGTCGATACACAGGTCACTCACAACGAAGGCCAGATGATGCACGACATCGATGGCGATGGGCGTCCCGAGTGGGTCGTCAATAGCTGGCAAGTGGATGTGCCGATGGTGATCTGGCGAATCGTGGACAAGAAGCCTGATGCCAAAGGGGCTGCGGCGATCGAAATGGTGCCGCACCGGCTGGGTGAAAAAGGGAATGGTCATGGAATGGCGGTCGGCGACATCAACGCCGATGGCCGCGCGGACGTTTTGGTGGGGCAAGGCTGGTACGAGCAACCGGCAGGCGATCCGTGGAGCGGTCCCTGGAAGTTTCATCCCGACTGGGAATTGCACGCCAGTGTGCCGATGATCGTCACCGACCTGGATGCCGACGGCGACGGTGACTTGATTCTGGGAAACGGTCACGACTATGGACTGTTCTGGTGGCAAAACGACGGCTGTGATGATGCCGGCAAGCTGCAGTGGAGCAAACATCAGATTGATCGTCGTTACAGCCAGCCACACACACTTGCCTGGCGTGACATCGACGGCGACGGGGAAGCTGAGTTGATCACGGGCAAACGTTACTTTGCACACAACGGAGGGGATCCGGGCGGACACGAAATGCCGTGCCTGTACTACTATGACTGGGACAGAAAAACGAAATCCTTCACGCGACACACGATCGAAGAAGGTCACGTCGGATGCGGATTGCAAATCGCGACCGCAGATTTAAACGGAGATGAAAAGACCGATATCGCTGTGGCTGGCAAAAGCGGAACGTATGTGTTGTTCGCCCAATAAGCCGGCATCCTGTGAGCTGGAGGCCGGTAACCGAAATCATGACCAAGCCGGACGATGCCGAGCTGTCGATTCGTGAAGCGCAAGATCAAGTCGACCGCTGGATCAAAACCATCGGGGTGCGGTATTTTCACGAGCTGACCAACCTGGCGCAATTGGTGGAAGAAGTTGGTGAGGTCGCTCGGATTCTTCGCGCAGCCACGGTGAGCAGTCGGCCAAAACGGGCGAGCCGGCCGGAGACTTGGCTGACGAGTTGGCCGATGTCCTCTTTGTCACCATCTGTTTGGCCAATCAGTCAGGCATCGATTTGACCGACGCGCTGCGACGCAACCTGGAAAAGAAAACGAAACGAGACGCCAACCGGCATCGTGAAAACGAAAAACTTCGTTAGTCACTCTCCGTCTTGTCACAGTAGCCGGGTCGTTTTGCCGGGCTGTTGCCGAATCCGAAAGCGGTTCGTCAAGCGGAACGTGGCGACTTGCGAAACGCAACATCCGGCAACGATCAGTTCAACGACACCGCTGCAGGAGTCACCAAGATCGTCCAGATACTGAGCGTTGAATTGCCGGAGGCAAAGATCTGATTGCCGGCTGGTGGCAGAGTAAGCAAACTGGAAAGAATCCGTCCACAATTCGTACGGTCAGCTCGAAAAGAGTTACCACAATGGTTTACCGCAGCGGTCGCGGAAAGAACGCACGGGTGCGGAGCCGTATGTGCTGATCCAGGTCCTGGACGAAGACGGAACCGCGCTTGCTGATTTCTTCGCGGACATCGGTGTGGAAGGCTGGTCTTTGGCGAATTTTGAATTCTGTTGCGGCTGGAGCGGGTTCAAAAATGATGTTCCTTCCAGAAATAAGGGGGCCGACGAGGTTCTGCGTGGATTCGACGCTGAAAATATTCTGAAGTGACTCCTGATCCCGATAGGGATCTAAACAATTAGCCCCGAACCGCGCGGCGCATCCGGGGTATGCCCAATGGCTTGAAACCTCTTCGAGGTATCCGAACATGAACAAGAAATCATCGACGACCCGTAGTTCCATGCAACTCTCGACACCCGAAACCTCGATGGACCTTTTATCAAGCGAATATCTGAAACATGAAAATGCGGCTGGCGGTCCGTCTGCGCGATAAACTGTCTGATCGACTGACCCGCGGTAAAACCCGACGCCGGCGTCGTCACCAATCACAGTTGTCTGACTCGTTGATGTGCGTTTATCGATTTCGCAGGTCAATGGTCGCGGTCCTGGCAAACCATGCAGCGAATCTGTTTCATCATCGTTATTCTCGGTGGGCTTGCTTGTCGCGATTCGTTCAGCGACCAGCGAAATTGCAATCCCACTCGAACCAGCACCGTGGATGGCAACAAGGCTGCGGCGAGTGATCGGCTGGTCACACCCGCGATGATGACCAATTCGCCGGCTGCCGGCCGGCGGGTGCGCCAAACCACCCCAGAGTACGCAGGGACCGATGTGCATCATTCGCTGTACTTGCCGACGGACTGGAAGCCAGCGGGCAAATATCCGGTGTTGGTCGAGTACACCGGCAATCAGTGGCCGGCAAGCGGATCGTCTGGAAAGGTCGCCGACGCCAATCTGGGCTACGGCCTGACAGCTGGCCAAGGTTTCATTTGGGTTGTCTTGCCCTGTGTTGAGACAGGTGGACAGGAAAACGCGGTGCAATGGTGGGGGGACCTGGCAGCGACGCTCGATTATTGCAAAGTCAATGTACCGCGGATCTGCGCCCAATTTGGCGGAGACCGAAACAATGTTTTTTTGTGCGGCTTTTCCCGTGGCGCGATCGCCGCAAACTATCTGGGCCTGGCTGACGACGAAATCGCAAAGTTGTGGAAAGGGTTTATCACCCACGATCACTACGACGGTGTCTTTAAGGTCAGTGATCAGCCATCGGCGCTGCGGCGACTTGCCAGGCTCGGTGGCCGTCCGCAGCTGATCTGTAGCTCGACGGGTACTGCAAATACCCGGGCCTATTTGGAACAGCACATCGATCTGGACCGAATCACTTTCCTGGATGTGCCGGTAAGTAAGCTGTTCGAGATCCCGGATGGTCAGATCGTGCACCCACACACCGACCTCTGGATGTCGATCGACAGCCAGTACCGCAGGCAAGCCAGAGCCTGGCTGCGAGAACAATGGAAAGCAACCCAAGCCTTATCCGTAAGGGAGTGATCTGACTCGGTTGGCTCACCGGAGTTGGATTTTTAGTCAGGCCGCTCCGGGATCAGCCGCACTGCTGCGAATCGGCATCGTTTCGGTCGCCCTTGAGGCGGCTTGATGGTCGGCAGCAAGAAGCGCCGTCAAGGCCGCTATCGATTCGAGTCCTTTAACGAAACGGGCGATTATCAAATCAGGATTGCGGATGATCAGTCATTGGCAGTGGTCGGCCCGCAGAGCGTAGAGGTGCTGATTTCGGCCGGCGATGTGAGCCTCGGCGGCGTGAATTTTGCGGTGCTGGTTTAGTTACGTCCAGGCCTGACGTAGTTCCAGCCTCCGCCAGTTCCAGCCTCGCCGGGGGCCTCAGGGGCAACGCGGTTGAGCATTTCTCGTTTTTGAGACTTTGCCTGGCAAGGCCATCAATTGCAGGCAACTCCGGCTGGGTCGAGGCGGAGGCTCGCGGACAGTCTGTTCCCAGGCGTGGCCGCCTGGGAACAAGATTGAACATCAGCGTGAGCGTGCTCCGAAGATCCGACTACTCTCGAAATCTCGGTGGTCGTCCTCCTTCGCGCGGGCCGCCCGGCGGAGGACCACCGTCGCGCGGCCCGCGAAACGGTGGGCGTAAGCCTCGGCCGCTTTGCAGTTGCTGTTGTTGCTCAGGCGTCAAGATTTCTTTCAGCTCGGCGTCAACGTGTTGTTGCAACTGCGCTAACTGACTTTTCTGCTGATCGGTAAGCTCGAGCGATTGCTGGATGAAGGCAGGTAAAATCGTTCCCGGTTTTGGTGGCCCTGCGGGGCCGAAACCAGCCGGACCGAATCCGCCGGGACCGCGGCGGCCAAACCGGTCGGGTCTGCGTGGTTCGCCGTCTCCCTGCTGGACATCGCGCCGTTCGACATCGCGCCGTTCGCCGCGGCGAGGTCGATCTTCGGGCTGAGCGTCACCAGCGCGGTCCGAATCGGCCCTCGACTCCATGGCGGCCGTCAACTCGGCTCTGGTTAGCTTGCCGTCTTGGTTACTGTCGGCGCGATCGAAAATTCGTTGCAGCCTGGTTTCGACAAGCTCTGCTTCCTCGACGACGCCGTCGTTGTTTTTATCCAACGACATGATGCGCTCGATCGGCGACTGCCGTTCGTTCGGGCCCTGGTGATCATCATCTCCACCTCGGTCTCTCGGCGGCTGCGCGATGGCGACCGTCGCCACCGCCAGGCAGCCTAACAGCGTGATTGATTGGGTAATGCGGATCATTGTTTTTCCTCAATGGCAAGAAGGGGTGAGAACATTCGCTGACATCTGATCATGCGTGATCGGGTCTCACAGCGGGCCAGAAATTCATTTGCGACTTCAATCAATGGAACTGAATTCGCCTTAACACGTTAAAATGGATGCATGAACAGCGAAGTGACTCGAATACTGAGCGCCATCGAAGAGGGCGATCGTCGGGCGGCCAGCGAGCTGTTACCGCTGGTTTACGATGAATTGCGACGGTTGGCCGGGCGGAAAATGTCACACGAGAAACCGGGGCAAACGCTGCAGCCAACCGCGCTGGTTCATGAAGCGTTTCTGCGGCTCCTCGGCGATGACGATCGCCGTCAATGGGACAGTCGGGGGCATTTTTTTGCCGCCGCCGCTGAGGCGATGAGGCGGATCTTGATCGAAAGCGCCCGGCGGCGGAATACCGACAAGCGCGGCGGCGCTTTGGTGCGGCGCGAACTGAATGAGGATGACGCGGTTTTGGATACCGAAGATCTCGACACCCTGCTTTCGCTCGACCAAGCTCTGACTCGATTGGCCGGCGAGGATGCTGCTTTGGCTAAGCTGGTGGAATTGCGGTATTTTACCGGCTTGACGATCGATGAAACCGCCAAAGTGCTCGGCGTCTCGCCACGGACCACAAAGCGCAACTGGGCGTATGCCCGGGCATGGCTGAGGCGGGAAATGGATGCGGGTACAGATCCGGGTACATAGCGGTGGCCCGAATGGCCATCCAATACGCATGGTTGATTAACCCACCATGAATGATCACAGCGAAAAAACGATCTTCCTGCACGCCTTGGACCAGCAATCGCCGGCTGATCGGCAAGCCTATTTGAATGCCGCTTGTGGTCGCGACACTTCGCTGCGAGCCGCGGTGGATGCTCTCTTGGCCGCTCACCAGCGATCCGCCAATCCGCTGGACCAACCCGTTGTTGAGATCGCGGCGGCGCTCATCGATTCGAAAGATTCGACACTCGGCCTGGAGTCAGCCACGTTGTCCCAGCACATCGGCATGGCGATCGGACCATACCGCTTAATGGAGCAGATCGGCGAAGGAGGATTTGGGCTTGTCTTCGTCGCCCAACAACAGCAACCGGTCAGGCGAAAGGTGGCGTTGAAGATCATTAAACCGGGTACCGGATCGAAAGAGGTCTTGGCTCGATTCGCCGCGGAACAGCAAGCGGTGGCGATCATGGACCATCCCAATATCGCTCAAGTCTTTGACGCGGGTGTGACCGATGATGCGAGACCTTACTTTGTGATGGAATTGGTGCGTGGAGTTCCAATTACCCAATACTGCGATCTCCATCAGTTCGATTTACGGCGCCGCCTGGAACTTTTTGTCGACGTCTGCTCCGCCGTGCAACACGCTCATCAAAAAGGTGTGATTCATCGAGACTTGAAGCCTTCCAACGTGATGGTAACGCTGCACGACGATAAGCCGGTTGTCAAAGTCATCGACTTCGGCGTGGCCAAGGCAATCGGCCAGAGTTTGACGGACAAGACTGTCTACACTCGGTTCTTTTCCCTGATTGGTACGCCCCTTTACATGAGTCCCGAACAGGCCCAGATGAGCGGTCTGGATGTCGACACACGCAGCGACATTTATTCATTGGGCGTGATGCTTTACGAGCTACTGACCGGTACGACTCCATTCGAGCGCCAGCGACTCGACGCGGCCGGCTATGACGAAATGCGACGGATCATCATGGAAGAAGAGCCGCCTCGGCCCAGCCTGCGCTTGACAACGCTGGGCGAGCAAATCTCCACCGTCTCGGCAACTCGCCGAATCGAGCCCAAGCGTTTGAAATCGTCTGTGCGAGGTGATTTGGATTGGATTGTCATGAAAGCGCTCGACAAAGATCGCCGGCGGCGGTACGAATCGGCCGCGGCGATGGCTGACGACTTGCGGCGCTATCTCGACCAGCAGCCAATCGCAGCCAGACCTCCGTCCCGCAGTTACCGGATTCGTAAGTTTGCTCGCCGCAATCGTGTGCCGCTGGTAACCGCTTCGTTAGTTGCCGCGGCGATGGTGATTGGAACTGGGGCAAGTTTGTGGCAAGCATCCCAGGCGATTGCCGAGCGAAATGAGAAAGACAAGGCGCTGATCGAAGCGGTGCGGGCGAAGAACGAAGCAGACGATGCCAAACGCCAAATTGAGCAATTCGCCGAGCGTTTGACAGCGGCCAATTTGCTGGTGTCCAGCGGGCAAACTCACGCCGATGCGGGTCGTTGGCAGGCGGCTGCTGGTGATTACAGCGAAGCAGTTCAATTGCAACCGAATTACTATTTGCCGTGGTTACAACGGGCGCAAATGTACGTTCGCTTGAAGCTTTGGGACCAAGCGGCAGAAGATTACTCGGCCGCTCTTGGCCTGGGTGCGTCGGCCGACGCGCCGCAGTGGTGGGGTGTGCCGGCGCTATTCAAAATGACCGGTTTCAATGAACAGTACCAGCAGATTCGAGCTCAGTACGCCGAACAGATCGACGCCAGTGAGCCATCCTGGAATGCGGTTCGTGCAACCCTGTTGTCATCGACCCCACCACCGCGGTACGCCTTCGATCAACTGGCGGCGATCACCGAACAGTGGTTGGATCGACCGCCTGAAGACGAAGGTCGATTTCGCCAACCGTTTGGCCGCCAACGACAGCCTCCCGGGCCAGCGGATGATCAGAGACCTCGTCGTCGGCCACCACCCAGATTTTCCGGAGATCCGGGTCCGCCAGCTCCAGGCTGGCCGCCCGATCGAACGGCAAACGGAGGACCTGGACGTGAGGGGCCTTTGCGAAGGAGCGGCGGCGGTCCGCCAGTCGATTTCGGCAAGCCGCGGCCGGACGGTTACACACCGCGTGCGGCAAAATTCTACGTGACCGGTTGGGCTCAATTGCGAGCCGAGGCATTTGATCGTGCCATCGAAAGATTGCAGCAGGCATCGGGTGATCGGGGTTGGCCGGGAGTCGACCTGGTCCACGCACCGCTAGCGGTGGCTTATCAGCGCGTCGGTCGCGCCGAGGAGGCGCGCCAGTCATTGGAAAAAGCAGACCGGGCGATCGACCGCTGGCTCGACGCGATGACCAATCGTCCAGAGGATCCGACGCCGATTCCCTGGTTCGATTTTGTCGAAGCCTGGGTGGTGCATCAGGAGGCGACTGCGGAGGTTACCGGGCAAGTCCCGGTCGCAGATCCCAGATTGCGAAAGATCCGTGATGCGTCGATCAAGCTGATTTCGCTCGACTCGATTTCGACCCCGTGAGCGAAGCTGAAAGTGTCAAGTTCACTCTGGTCGATCTTGCTTTCAGGCAATCCCAGTGAATGCTGGAATGCCGTTGGTTCTCAAAATAAGTTGCCAATAAGTTGCCGAAAAAGTAGAAAAGCCTATAATCCGGGATCGATTTTCGCTATTCTCATCAATCAAACGAAACTATTCCGGGTTCGTTGGGTTTAAACTCGATATACCAAAAATGTCGGCTGACCAAGCCGTCGACCGCGCCTCTGATTTCAAGGAAAACTAGCATGCGTCGCCTGTCCGTTTTTTTGCCGCTCCTGGTGGGTGCCATCTGTTGTGTCGCATCCACTGCCGATGCCGCAGATAGCCCGATCGGGAAGAAGATCGATGAATTCTCGCTGCACGACTTTCGTGGCAAGGTTCATTCGCTGAGCGATTACAAAGACAGTAAGGCTGTGGTGGTTGCCTTCATTGGGATCGAATGTCCACTCGCCAAGTTGTACGTTCCCCGACTGGAACAAATGGCTGCTGATTTTGCCGACAAGGGCTTGACGGTTTTGGCGATCGACTCGAACCAACAGGATTCGGTCACCGAAGTGGCCGGGTTTGCTGCTCGAAACAAGTTGAAGATCCCCGTCCTGAAAGATCCGGACAACAAGGTTGCCGACCTGTTCGACGCCAAGCGAACTCCTGAGGTGTATGTGCTCGATTCGACGGGTACTGTGCAGTACTACGGGCGCATCGACGATCAGTATGGTCAACACCTTGCCGAAAATGGCAAACGAATCAGTTATCAACTTACCCATCCACGCCGTAAAGATTTGCAAATTGCTGTTGAGGAAACCCTGGCAGGCAAAAGTGTCACTGAACCGCTGACCGAGGTCGTTGGTTGCTTGATCGGTCGCGTGCCAAAGGTCGATCCGGTTGGGGACATCACGTTTTCCAGTCACATCGCCGGTATTTTGAACAAGCGTTGTGTCGAATGTCATCGTGAAGGCGAAATTGCGCCGTTTGCTCTGACCGATTACGAGGAAGTGGTCGGTTGGTCGGAAATGATTCGAGAAGTGGTTGACGAAGAAAGGATGCCGCCCTGGCATGCCAACCCTCAGTACGGTCAGTTCGAAAACGATTGCCGACTCAGCAAAGAAGAAAAAGATCTGATCTTCACCTGGATCGATAATGGCAGTCCTGAAGGTGATCCTGCCAAGCTTCCTGAGCCACCGACGTTCGCCGAAGGTTGGACTGCCGGCGAGCCTGACCAAGTTGTTTACATGAGCGACAAGCCGTACGAAGTTGCCGCGGAAGGGACTGTGGAATACCAGTACTTTGAGGTTGATCCAGGCTGGACCGAGGATAAATGGATCAAAGTCGCTGAGGCTCGACCGGATAACCGCGCGGTTGTGCACCACATCCTCTGCTTCATCAGATCACCTGCCGCTCCTGGAGACGGGTTGATGAACGGCGTTGGTATTGGTTGGGCACCAGGCACACCGGCTCGAGTTTTCGACGACCAAACGGCTTTGCATGTTCCAGCCGGCGCCAAAATCATGTTCCAGATGCATTACACGCCCAACGGCACCAAGCAACTTGACCGCAGCTATGTGGGATTCCAGTTCGCCGATCAGAAAGACGTCAAGTATTTGGCTGCAGGAGGCGCGGCAATGACGCCTAACTTCCGAATTCCAGCCGGTGCGGATGATTACGAGGTGAACTCGGAGTATGAGTTCGATCGAGATCAGATCATGCTGTCGATGTTGCCTCACATGCACCTGCGAGGCAAGTCGTTCCGCTATACGGCTCACTATCCGGATGGCAGCGAGGAAATCCTGTTGGACGTTCCTCGTTATGACTTCAACTGGCAGTTGCGTTATACGTTCACCGAGCCCAAGCTGATGCCCAAGGGAACCGTGATCAAGTGCGCTGCTCGCTACGATAACTCGGAAGACAACATGACGAATCCCGATCCCACCATCGATGTCACGTGGGGCGATCAGACTTACGAAGAAATGATGATCGGATTCTTTACCACTCGAGAAGTCGAAGAAGTCGACTTGGAAAAGCTGGCCGCCCAAGCCGAAGAAGCGCGTAAGCGTTCTGCCGCGTTGGTCGCACAGGCAAAGGTCTTCATCACCGGCATGGACAAGAACGGCAATGGCACGTTGTCGGAAGATGAAGTGCCCGAGCAAATGAAGCAGTTCTTTGGACGCATCGACAGGAATCAGGACGGTGAAGTCGATGCAGACGAAGCCGCTGTTTTGGTCGCACGCATGAGCGGTGGCGGCGAAGGTCGTCGCCGTGGCGGCGGTGGTCGCTTCGGTGGCTCTCGACGCGGTGGTGATCGGTCGAGCGAATAGGGTTTTTGATCCCGAGCCCGCACTCGCGTCCTCGGGGCTATCGGTTTCGATACACCGAAGCGTAAGCGAGAGACCAACGATACCTTGGTCTTTTGCTGGCGCTTCGGTTTTTTTTATGATTTGATCCGCGTTGAGGACTCGAACCGAGGATCGCAGATCGTCGCTGCTGCCCGAGGATTGACGCCCACCCGAAGGTTGTAAGTGATGTCGAAGAAATGAAGAAATACCGAGTGGGAATCATTGGCAGTACCGGTAGAGGCGACTATGGTCATGCCGTTGACCTGGCGTTTACCAAACTGCCCAACATCGAAATCGTGGCGGTATCGGATCCCGATGATGGCGGTCGTGCGGCCGCGGTCAAGCGAACCGGCGCGGCAAAATCTTTCGCCGATTATCGTCAGATGCTGGCGACCGAAAAATTGGATTTGGTTGCCGTTTGCCCGCGCTGGATCGACGCTCATCATGACATGCTGATGGCTGCGGCCGAACATGGTTGCCACATCTACACAGAGAAACCGTTTTGCCGCACTTTGAAAGAATGCGACGAGGTGGTTCGGGCGCTGGAAATGAGGCACCTGAAGCTTGGCATCGCCCATGTCACCCAGTACTCGCCGGTTCTCGATACCGTGCTGGCCCTTGTCAATCAGGGTCTGATCGGGGACGTCTTGGAGATGCGTTCACGCGGGAAAGAAGACCGACGCGGCGGCGGCGAAGATCTGTGGGTTCTGGGATCGCACGTGATGGGAATCATGCGCAGCTTTGGCGGTGGGCAACCGGTCAGTTGCTGGGCGACCGTCCGTAGCGATGGTCATCCGGTCACCAAAGACGATGTGCGACAAGGGGCCGAGGGGATTGGTTTACTGGCGGGTGACCAAGTCCAAGCGCGATATTCATTTCCCGCGGGCATCGAGGGCTACTTTGCTTCCAGCCGCGACAGGGCGGGCAATCCGAGTCGATTCGGCGTGCAAGTATTTGGTTCCAAAGGGATCCTCGAAATGCAGAGCGGTTATCTGGAACCGGCTTATGTTCTTCGCGATAGTAGTTGGTCTCCGGGGCGAACGGGCAGTCGCTGGGAAACGATCACCTCGGCGGGAATTGCGCAGAGCGAACCGCGCACCGATGGATCGTATGAAGGTGGACACATCGCCGCAATCAATGACCTGATTGATAGCATCGAGAACGAACGGACTACGAAATGCTCCTACGAAGACAGCCGAGACATCATCGAAATGATTGCGGCGGTTTTCGAATCACATCGACTCGGCCGGGCGATCGACCTGCCAATGACCAATCGCGACAATCCGCTGTCGCTGCTGTAACGGACTCAAACCGGCCGATTTAACGTGCTTCTTTGCGATTGCAGGCATTCTCTTGAGTTTTGCCCTTGGCTTTTCCTAACGGCGCGTGTATTCTTCCTTGGTCCGGTGGGCCTACTTGGTGTGCCTACCCGGTGAATTAGGTCAGAATGAAACGAGAAACGCAGCCTTAACCGGCATACGTGTTCTGACCAACGAGACCATCGGCTGAGCGAGGTGCTCAGCTTCTCGCCCCGGCGAATGAAGTTTTTTCGCCTTCCGGCTGCTAACTAACGGTCCTGTTGACCGCTCTGGAAAGTGGCTCGCATTGTTGAATCAATGCATCGTATTCCGTGACATTCTTGTTCGTCCGGAAGACTAGGAAAGCGGCGATCGCTTGACATGCTGTGTACTGGATACCAGTCCAGACCGACAGCATGCAACATCCCTCGGCCCGGCTGTAGCAGCCTGGGACGCAGGCCATTACCCAAAAAAAGTAAACATTTGAAGACATTTGAAACCATGAACCTGTTCGCCCCGCTATTGCGGGCTCTGGCTGAACAGAACTATACAGAACCAACACCGATTCAAGCCGAAACCATTCCACCGGCCATGGATGGACACGACATTCTGGGTTGCGCAAACCGGCACCGGGAAAACCGCGGCATTCGCTTTGCCGATTCTCGATTATTTGGGGACGGAAAAGCCGATCGCGGCACCGAATCGACCGACCGCACTGGTGCTAGCACCGACTCGCGAGTTGGCAATTCAGATCAGCGAAAGCTTTCGTGTCTATGGCAAACACGTCCGGTTTCGCCAAGCCCTGGTTTATGGCGGCGTGCCTCAGGGAGAACAGGTCAAAGCGGTTCGCCGCGGCGCTGACGTGCTGATCGCCACACCGGGTCGATTGATCGATCTGATGGAACAGGGGCACATTGACCTGCGTGACGTCGAGGTCTTCGTTCTGGACGAAGCCGACCGCATGCTGGACATGGGCTTTTTGCCGGCCCTGAACAAGATCATTGCCAAGCTTCCGCAGCAGCGACAATCGCTGTTCTTTTCCGCAACGATGCCGCCAAAAATCTGTCAGCTCGCTTCGCGGTTATTATTCAAGCCAGTTTCGGTCAACGTGACACCGAAGTCATCCAGCGTCGAACGCATCGAGCAAAGTGTCCGTCTGGTCGATCGAGCCACCAAAGCCGATTCGCTCTGCAAGGTACTCTCGGGCAATAATGTCGAACGGGCGATCGTGTTCACCCGCACCAAACATGGTGCGAACGGGCTGACAAAAAAACTCGAGCGAGCCGGTATCCGAGCCGTCGCGATCCACGGCAACAAGTCTCAAAATGCTCGTCAAAAAGCACTCGATGCATTCCGCCGCAGTATCGTTACGGTCCTTGTTGCAACCGACGTTGCCGCTCGCGGCATCGACATTGACGGCGTCAGCCACGTGGTCAATTACGACATGCCAGTCGAACCGGAGAGCTATGTGCACCGCATCGGTCGGACTGGCCGCGCCGGGGCCGACGGGATTGCGATTTCGTTTTGTACGGCGGACGAGCGCGGCGAATTGCGGGCGATCGAAAAGTTGATCGGTCAAACTCTGCAAGTCGAGAATCCTGACGCCCGATTCGAATCTGACCAGACCAACAAGACGAAACCAGGCGGCGCGCGGAAGCCCAGCTTCGGTGGCCGGGTGAAACGCAATCGGACCAACGCTGGGAATGAATCTCAGCGAAAATTCCGCCGAGCCAAAAAGTCAAATGGTTCTTTTGGATCGGGCAAACGCCACAGAGTCGCGGTCGGTTAGTCCGTGATAAAAATCAACTTTACCAGCAAGATGGGAGTCTTTGATCATCGCAAAAAACCAAAATACCTTCGCCAAACGCCAACGCGAAATGGAAAAGAAACGCAAAGCGGATGAGAAACGCGTTCGCCGCAACGAGCGCAAATCCGCCGAGCCAATGGTTAGTCCCGAGGAATCTGAGGAAGATTCGCCGGATGCCGCTGACATCACTTAATTGACATTAATTATCAAAACAACAATACATCACTGGCCCGTTAACTGCTAATATCACCAGTGGTGTAACAACCGAGCACAGTGCTTGAGTGATCGCGTGAACGTTTTACGCGCACGCTCAGGCGCAACTATTTTGAAGAGTACTGGATTAGAAAATGGAACAAGGCACAATCAAACGCATCACCGACAAGGGATTCGGGTTCATTTCAACTGCGGACAAAAATGACATGTTTTTCCACAGTTCGGCGGTGGAGGGAATTCATTTCAACGACCTTCGCGAAGGCCAAGAAGTGACTTACAACGTCGGCCAAGGCCCCAAGGGACCGCGTGCCGAAAACGTACAATTGTGCGGCAATTAATCATGATCTGGGACGGCGGTCCGCTTCCCACTAATTGCCCGCACCGGGTGGATTAGCGGCCGCGGCGGATGCCACACCTAGAAACCACATTCATAACGCCGGCAGCGATCATTCTGCCGGCGTTTGTTTTTTTCTCGGCCAGCAATCAGCGCGACCGGTGTTGCGTTTCAACGCACCGCGACCTACGCCATTGATGGAAATGCTCTAGTTGTCCACCCTCACGCCGCTCCCTTGCAGCACCGCCCGCTGGACCGCAAGATCATGCGCGTAGCTCCATCGGAATTCTGTGCTTCCTGACAGGACTGCGGCCAGGTCTTGGAAATCGCCGTCGTAACGACCGCCGCGCGGATAGTTGATCTCGTGAACGCCTTTCGCGTAATCGCCGCGCGGGCGATCGATCATCAATGTCAAGCTGGGTGGTTCCAGCGGACGAATCTCAATCGATCCGGCCTCGCCGATCACGGAAAACTGTCGTCGCGGACCGCCAAATGGGTCAACGTGGTTGCATCGAATCGCGGCCGTTGCAGTCGGATACTCGAAAACCGCTAGCTGGTTGTCGACCATCCCATCGTCCCTGCTCTCACGATTGTAGGCATGCACGTTGGTCGGGCTTCCCATGACCGTGATCACCGCGTCCACCAAATGGCAGCCCAGCTCGAACATCCCGCCACCTGGATATCCGGCTAATTCTTTGCGTAGACCCAAGTCGGCCTTTTTTCCGATTGCTCCATCGACCTGGCGAATCTCGCCGAGCCAGCCATCACGGACTGCTTTGAACAAGAACGCAAACGCCGGGTTGTAACGAAACATGTATCCCATCTGAATCACAAGCTGACGTTCTTCTGCTTGCTTCAGTAGCTTTGCAAAGTCAGCCAGATTCGTGCCGCCCGGTTTATCAAGGTGCAGATGTTTCCCTGCCGCGACAGCGCGCATCGCTGTCGGCACCAGATCCGGAACCGTGGTCTCGACAACAACCAATGTTGCCCGATTCAAAATCTGCTGCTCGCTGATCCAGTTCGCACCAAGATAGGTTCCTCGATCAATTGCCCGTTGCCGCCGCACTTGATCCGGTTCGGCGATCCCGATGACCTCGAACAGTTCGGGAAATTTGTTGATTGTCTCCCACTTACCCTCAGCATGGGAATGCCCGGTGCCGATCTGCCCAACCTTGATTGGCAGCCTCGATAGGGTGCCCGGTTTGACCGCTGCCAACAGCTGCGGAGCGACCGCTGAAAGCGAAGCGATGGTCAGAAAACCGCGTCTTTGAAGTTTCATGATGGTGCTGGCATTGATGGAGGAATCCGCGAGAATTCGAATATAGCAGCAATTCGAGAACAGCCGTTGCTCGCTCAATCGGTTGCGCGGTCGATCGAACCAGCGAGGGCACCGCGAGCGCAGAGTCGGCCAAGCGGGGCTGGTTACTTTGGTTCGATCAGTTGCCGCAAGAATTCTGCCGCGCCAGTAACCGAATCGATGCAACGGGTGCCTTTTGGGGGCGCGGATTGATGGACCGTCACGGGTCCGTCGTAACCGATCTGTCGCAGACCCTGAAACACGACCGGAAAATCGATTCCTCCCTGCTCGGGCAGCTCGATGACATCGAACGAAATTGGACCGCCGGTCCAAGTCTGCAGCGTGACCTCGCCGCCAGTGCAAATTCGTTGGTTCTGTAAGTACACATTGCGAATCCAAGGTGCCAGGCGGACGATCGTTGCCGCGCCGTAATCTTGGCGACATTGCTCCAGGTTGGCCGCCTCGAAGATCAATCCGAAATTGGCTCTGTCGATCTTGCGCAGGCATTGTTCGATCTGGTCGACGGTCTCAAACAGACTTTGCACATGGCACTGATGCACCAGAGTGATTCCGCGTTCCGCCGCAGCGTCCGCACTCCTGCGGGCCGAGGCGATGTCTCGTTCGGTCTTCACACAGACGCGAATCAAGGGTGCCTCAAGTGCTTCGGCCAGATCCAAATGCGGTCTGATATCGCGCAGGCAATTCGGGCCCCGGTCGTTGTTGTAGACGATGTCGATGTCGCCTGAAATCATCGTCACTTCAAGTCCTCGCCGGCGGATCTTTTCTCGCGCTGCGGCGACTTGTTCGGCCGGCGAGTGGACATCCAATTGAGATGGCCGCATGCAGATCGCGTCGAAGCCGCCAGCCGCGGCCAGATCACACAGTTCGGATAGCGGCATGCTGGACTGCTGTTTACTGTGAAAGCCTTCGGCGATCCGGCAGGACAAAGAGAGTTTCATCGCGGTTCAGCTGACGCACGATTTCAACATGCGGATAAATTCTTTAACGACCAGAGTATTCTGGTCATAACCGCGGCCGGTCACCAGCAGGCCGTCGACGACCACATCTTGATCCACATAAATCGCGCCCCCCTGCTGGGCATCCATCGCGCATTTCGGAACTGTGGTAACACGCTTTCCTTGGATGCAGTTGGCGGCGGTCAGGATTTCGATACCGTGACAGATGCAGGCGATCGGTTTGCCGGCGGCCGCGATCTCGCTAATGCAACGCCGCAAATCGTTGTCGTACCGGATGTATTCGGGTGCGCGGCCGCCGGAGATGAACGCGCCGGCATAATCGTCGGTGCGCAAGTCGCGAAACGCAAGTTTTGCCCGCAAGTGGTAGCCCGTACGCTCCTGGGTGATGTCCCAGGGAACATCCGGGTTCGGCGGAATTTCATGCAAAACCGTGTGATACAGTCGCGCCTCCGGTCCGGCCACCACGACTTCGTAGTCATCTTCCGGCAGACGATAGTAGGGATAAAACGTGTCGAGCGTCTCGGTTGCATCCCCAATCGGCATCAAGATTCTGTTCATTGCTGTTGCAATCCATCTGCTGGTTTGGAAAAAGCACTGGCCAGTACTCCGATCAGCACGATCGAACTGGTTCCCAGAATGATGGTCATGAAGGAATGCAGCGGGTTGGCCCAATCGGCTAGCCTTGCCGGCCACAGCTTGGATGTCGATAGCGACAGCCACAGGATCAACAGCACTCCGGCAGTGACCGCCAAAATCGCTTGTGGGTTTTTTGCCCGCCGAGAAATCAGTCCCAGCAAGAACAAGCCCAGCATGCCTCCGGTAAAGATCCCTTGCAGGTTCCACCAGGCGTCCAGCGCGCTGCGGACGCGCAACATCGCGAGCGCTGTCAGTGTGCCGGCAACGCCCATCGCCAGTGTCGCGGTATGCAGTACACGCATCGATTCGCGATCGCCTGCCTGGGGATGCAGGTAACGTTTGTGGATATCGCACAAATACAGTGTTGCGGAGCTGTTTAGACTCGTGTCCATGCTGCTCATCGCGGCCGCAAAGATCGCGGCGATCAGCAGACCAGCCAGGCCGGCCGGCATCTTGTTGACAATGAAGTGCGGCATGACCTTGTCGCCGACGTCGGCCGCGGTAAGGGTCGCCGCCTTCGCGGCGATCGACGGATCACTTAAAGTAACACCCTCTTGGATCAGTAGTGTTTCGGCAACTTGTAGCTTCACCTCGTTCAATAATTTCGGATCGGTCTGGTACAGGCTGTAAAGCCCCGAACCGATGAAAAAGAATAGCGCTGAAACCACGGGGAACAGCAGCGTCGCCAGCCACACGCTGAATTTGGCGTCGCGATCGGATTTGGCGGTGATGTAGCGTTGTACAAAGCCCTGGTCGATTCCAAAATTCTGGATGTTGATGAACACGCCGTAAATCAGCACGATCCAGAAAGTGGGTTCCGGACGCGTGAACGATCCCCTGCTGAGACTGAAACTTCCCAGAGAGAACTTGCCATTGTCATTGGCAATTGCCAGTAGCTGCTGCGGACCTTCTGGCATCCCGGTCAACAGTAAGCCCGCGCAAAACAATGCCCCGGCGATCAGCACCATGCTTTGGGCCACATCGGTCCAGATCACCGCTTCGATGCCGCCCACCAAAGTATAGATTGTCACCATCCCACCGGTCAGCAGAATGATCGTCTTGATGTCCCAGCCGGTCAGCGGCGCTAACGCCAACGCGACCAAATACAGAATCGTCCCGATGCGGGCCAGTTGGGAAAGCAGGTAGCACAGTAGCGCGTACGTTCGGGCCCAAGGACCAAAGCGTTTCTCCAGATGATAGTAGGCCGAAATTTCGTCACCGCTGCGGTACAACGGGATGAACCAGCCAACGGCGATGATCGCTGCGATCGGCAGCGACAAGCCGAACACCCAAGAATTCCAGTTGCCGCCATAGGCCTTGCCGGTGTTGCCCAGGAATCCGATGCTGCTGACATAGGTGCCGAAGATCGACAGGCCGACCGCCCAACCGGGCAGCGATCGACCAGCGGCCATGAATTCTTGAGGCTTGCCGCTCTTGCGGGCAAACCAACATCCAAGTGCAAATACACCCGCCATATAAACCATCAGCACGATCAGATCGGTGGTGCGTAGCTGCGAATTCATCTGGGTCGGCTGATTTCCAAGCCTCTGGCGACGAAAGTTGGTCTCATTAACTCGTGCTATGCCAAAAAGTTATAGCAAATCGCTGACGGCCTGGCATACGCCCGAACAAATCCGAGCCAGTCAATCCGCAGGCCACGTCGTCATCACCCCGGCGCTGCAGCCCATCCCTTTGGGCGGAGCGCGGGACAGGTCGAGGAAGGTCAGAAAAGGAATTGTTCGAGCGTGTTGATACCCATCCCCAACGGGTCAGCGACGCCAGGTAAGTGACGGTTGGTACGCTTTCTTTTAGTTTCACCCCGGTTTAAAAACTCAAGTGCGGCACTTCAACTCGCAAGCACAGCGAATTGCGGATGATTCGTCCGTCTAAGCGTGCTGTTGGCGAACAGGACAGCCTGCGAAAATCGCCGGCGAACAGCACAGGTGAGATGCGATCGTTAGAATCATTCGTCGATGGCGGATGAGGATTTAACTGAAACACTCGAATAATGATAAAGCTAAAGGGGCACCTATGAGCGAATCCGTTGAACAACCGTCCGAACACGAGATCAAATCGGCTGACCAGACTAAATCCAGTGGCGGCTGGAAGATCCGCGTGGGTGTGTTGTGTTCGATGCTGGTCCTGGCGCTGGCCGGTATGGGATTTACTCAGGCATCCGAAACCGGTTCCTGGGAATTCTGGCTGTTTATCGTTCTGGTCTACGCCGCACTGAGCCTGTGGAGAAGTTCGCAGAGCGCAAAGCAGGCCGGACAGTCGGTTGCCAAAAATTTTTTTCGCGAACTCTCTCATTGGGGAATCCTGCTGGTGTTTCTGTTCGTGCTGCTGCTGCTTGAACGCAATGAGATTGTCAATCGCGATTCCGCCTCTTACTTTGCCTTGATGATGTTGGCATTGACCTGTTGCCTGGCGGGTGTTCATTTCGACTGGCTGCTGCTGGTCGTGGGCATTGTCTTGACGGTCATGTTGGTGGCAATGGCTACGTTGGAGCAATACTCGGTAGTCTTGTGGTTGATCATGATTGTGGTCGCGGGCTTAGCGGCAGGGTTTTTCTACTTCCAGTCAAAAAGCGGAGATTCGGAAGTTCAAACGTCCCAGTAGGCTGTCGACTTTTGATGATCCGACTCTCCTGCGATCTAAAGCCGAGACATTCTCATGACCAGCAACACACCCGCTCTGTCGCGCGAAGCATCCTCATCGCTCTCGCAGCAAAAGTGGTGGTACAAGCCGCTGATTTGGGGCTCCTTTCTGGTGCTGCTGTACTTGCTGCGCGAGTTTTTTCTGATCGGATTCCTGACCTTTCTGTTTTGCTTCATCATCCGCAGCGCGGTGGGGGCCCTGACGCGTCGAATTTCGCCTGGGCAAGAAAATCAAAGGCTCGATTCGCTGCTGACGTTGGCGATCTTTATCAGCATCTGCCTGACGTGTTACGGACTTGGCCGCTTCTTTGTGCCATCGGTGATACGTGAAGGCAAAAGCCTGGCGACACAGATCAAGAATCTGAGCGCTGCGGAAGTGCAGAACGCCTTAATCGCCAATACCGTCGGTAGCTGGGAATTCAAGCAACGGTTCGGCGAGTCGACGGACCCCCGCTACCAGAAAGCATTGAGCGAATTTCAGGCGGCGGGTCGAAATGGGGAAGGTTTGTACCAGGAGTTCCCCAAGCTGCATGCCAGGCTGGAGGCCGAATTCGAGGCCAATTACGAACAAGCGCAAATCCAACACTTGCAACTCAGCGGTGCGCAGGGGCAGACGGCCGACGCCAGGTTCGAACAGTGGTTTTTGGCGATCAAGGCACCGCAGTTATACGGCGAAAAGAATGATTACTACCTGTCGCGCTGGCGCGCCGACTTTCTGCGCCGGACAAGGCGGACGAGTTAGCCCAACTCAGGCAGCAGCCCGATTTCGAATCCCGGCGTGACGAGCAAATCCGCCGCCAGATCTGGACCGACATCAAGTCCGATCCCGTACTGTTGGCCCAACTCAAGTCTGAGTGGGTGCAAGCCGAGTCTTTGCAGGCTTGGGACAAGTTTCGATCGTCTTCGAAGTACGAAGCTCAATTCAAACAGTTCTACGAGTCGGAGGCCCAGGACCCAGCCAATCAGATTCCGTTCGACTATTCCCTTTATCAAACACTTGCCGCCGCCTATCCCCGGGGCAAACCAGCTTTTCTGGCTGCTGTCCGTCAGCATGACCAGCAGGAAAAAGAATCGCCCGCGCACCAGCAATTTGATTTCGAATCGGTGACAAAGTTGGAACTCGGCCAGCAGTGGTGGGCCACCAGTCACGCGGCCGATTGGGTACGTGATCACGCGGCGAATGATGGACCCGAATTGCTGGCAGCATTGGTCAAACGGATTGAGGCAGGCCTCGCCGGCTTGTTAAGAATTCCGATCCAAGTCTTCACGGCCTTGCTGTTAGCCATTTTCATGCTGATCGAATGGCAGGGTGTGAAAGAAGGCATCGCAAGTCTCCGCGACACCAGAGTACGACCCGTCTATGATGAAATCGCTCCCGGCATCATTGCGCTGGGCAAATTGATTGGCAAATCGTTTGAAGGTCAAGTGATCATTTCGTTTTTCAATTCCTGTTTCACCCTGTTCGCGCTGTGGCTGATCGGTGTCGAGTACAAGTTTGTGTTGGCGCTCGTGGTGTTTGTGTTCAGTTTCATCCCGGTGCTCGGTGTGATTCTGTCGGGGCTGCCGTTGTGCGCGATTGCCATTCTGCAACCCGGCGGTTCGCTTTTGATGGCGCTGCAGGTGGTGGTTGCGATCGCGATCATCCATCTGATCGAAGGGATGATCTTGTCGCCCAGGATCATTGGCAAGATCGGACATCTGCATCCGGTGCTGGTGATCGCGATCCTGTTAGTCTCCGAAAAGTTCTTTGGGATGTGGGGTTTGGTGTTGGGTGTGCCGGTGGCGATCTACATCATTCGAGTCGTGATCCTGAACTCGCCGATTCCGGGAATTTACGAACCCGAGCGCAGCGACGGCGTCGGGCGCAGCGACGCAGTGGGGCGCAGCAACGAAGTCGGGCGGACCGTCCCGCGGGTGGCAACTTGAACGAACAGGTGCAGCGATCCCGGCGGCCGTTTGCCGGGTCGGATCCGGGCCCCAAACTGCCCCGTCCGATTCGGCCGTCAGTTGGACGACATAAATCCGGGAACAGATAAACTAATGTGTAGTAGGTGGCCTTCAGAATAACGCTAGGAATGGCGTTCTGCTTGGGTTACGCTGGCAAGACTTGGCTAATTGAAATCAGGAGCATCACCATGTATCGAACGTTGGTTTGCGCTTCCGTCGCCGTATTGGTCGCGGCGTTCGCAGGCGTGAGTATCTGCCAGGCACAGCGACCCAGCACCGCTGGCGAGGAAGCGGCCATTCGCAAGGCTGGGGCGGCCTATCTGGAAGCGGTCAATCGCGGCGACCTCAACGCGATCAAGGCGTTGTGGACCACCGACGGTAATCTCATTGATGAATCTGGTCAGAGCACCAATGCGCAGCAAATGCAGCGTCCCGCGAGTGCCGGATCAGAACCAGCCCGGGTACCCGTGGAGCTCAACACACGGACTGATTCGATTCGCTTTGTGACGCCCGATGTGGCGATCGAAGACGGCACTTCCGAACTCGCCTCTGCACCGCAGGGAACAGCAACCAAAGGGCGTTATTCGGTCGTCTGGGTCAAGCGTGACGGTAAGTGGCTGATCGACGCGGTGCGTGAAGCCGCGATCGCCGATCCCGCCCCGTCGCAGAATCGCTTGCAACAACTCGATTGGTTGATTGGCAGCTGGGCCGAAGAGAATGCCGAGACGGCGTTCGAAGTCTCGTTTGCCTGGAGCAGCGACGAGGATTTCATCCTGGGTCAAGTGCGCGTCCAGCCTCGCGGACAGCAGCCTCATATGGTCACTCAGCGAATCGGCTGGGATGCCGCGATGGGCAAGCTGCGATCCTGGAATTTTGATTCTGATGGCGGATTTTCGGAAGCTGTTTGGACCCGCGACGGCGATCTTTGGAACATTTCCACCACCGGCGTACTGCCCGATGGCAAGCGGACTCAGGGGCGGCGCACGCTGCAGCGGCTTGATGACGAATCGTTGCTGATGGAGTCGGTCGGGTTCCAGGTGGACGGAGAAATCGTGCCTGATCTACGTGTCAAACTGGTCCGGAAATCGACGGCTGAGAAGGTTCGCTAGTTGCTTTCCAAGTTTCTTTCAGATAATTCATTAGGAACCATCACCATGATCCGCTCATCAACCGCCGGCATGCTCATCTTCCTGTTGATTTGCGTCGCCACCGGACTGGCCGACCTCCAAACGGCCTGCGCACAAACAACGGCTCGCGAAAAGATACTCGACAGTCCCGAGTGGAAGAAAGCGATGCAAGACCTGGAACAATGGTCTTCGGTCCAGCAGATTTACGACCAGCAGCAGCTGGCGGAAAAGAAGCAGCAGCTGGAGAAAAAAATAGCAGGCATGTCGGCTGATCAGTTGACCGCTTTTCTTGCCGATCTGAAGCAAAAACTAGCGATTCTCCACAGCGATGAAGCTCGCAAAGCACGCGCGTGGTTGGATGAAACGATGGCTGTGGCCGCGCCGGCTTATGCCAAGAAGATTCGTGCCGGGCTGCCCGACGTGGTCGACTTGACCGCGGCTCAATTGCAACTACAACTCGACGCGTTCGACCGTCGAATCGCAGAGAGTCAAAAAGCTTCCGCTGAATATGCTCAGTTGCGAGAGCAACAGGCAAAGCAAATTCGCGACCAAAGGATCCGCGACGAACAAGCGAGAACAGCAGCCAAGATTGCCGAGGATACGGCTCCGCGAAGCAATTACAATGTGGTCGTACCGCGCACGTACAACCTGCCGGCGCCGATCGCATACCCGTTTCTGTGGGGTGGCTATCGCTGGTAATCGCCTGTTCCACGGTACAATCTTCTTGCGATTGCCATGGCCCTGTCGATTTGTGACGCAGCACGCTCTCGATGACAATTATGGAAATCCCGCTGCTCCGTCGACTTGGCGTCCCCTACACGCCGCGTCCTCAGGAGCGTCCGTTTCTGGAACGCCTGCAAGTCGCCCGGGACGGTGATGTGGAAGTCAAGGTCGCCGCACTCAGCGGTCGCGAAAGCGATCGTTTCTTTGGGGTTCCGCTGGCCCATCGCGGAATCCAACCGGTCTGGCTGGAAATCAGCAATCATGGCCAAGGTCAATTGTTTTTTGATCGCGTTTACCTTGACCCGAACTACTATCCGCCGATCGAAGCGGCACTGGTCAGCCACTTCGCGATTTTCAAACGCTTGGCCAGTTTTGGGGCCCTGGCCTGGTTCTTCCTGCCGTTGTTGATCTTGCTGCCGCTAAAGCTGTGGGGTGCCCGCAGTGCCAATCGGCGGATGGACGAATACTTTCGCCAGCATGCCCTACCGATCGGTGCGATCGCCGCCGGCAAGACCGCTGCGGGCTTTGTCTTTACGTCGCTGGATGATGGGACCAAGATCGTGCGTTTGCGTCTCTTGACTCCGGAGAAAACGCATCAGTTCGTCCTGACCGTGCCGATTCCAGGTTTGGTCGTCGATTACGAGAAGCGACCGTTTGACCAGTTGTACGATGCCCAGTCGTGGATGGATTGTGACGCGACGACCCTGCGTGATCAGCTGCGTCAACAACCGCGCGCCACTGGCAATCGGCTCGGTACGCGTGAGGGTGATCCGGCCAATCTGGTCGTCGTCGCCGACTTCAGTACGATCTTAACGTCGTTCGGGACACGTTGGGACGAGACTGAAACGATCACTTTGGATACCTGCTGGAAAACGGCTAAGGCGTTCGTGTTTGGCTCGCGGTACCGGTATTCGCCAATCAGTCCATTGTTCATGTATGGACGCAGCCAAGACTTCGCGTTGCAACGGTCCCGCCATACGATCAACGAAAGGTTGCACTTGCGACTGTGGTTGACGCCGCTGCGATTCGAGCAGAAATCGGTCTGGGTGGGTCAGATCAGTCGCGACATTGGGGTGCGGTTTACCTGGCGGACCTGGAACCTGACGACCCATCGCATCGATCCCGACGTCGACGACGCTCGTGACTACGTGATCGAGGACTTGTTGGGGTCGGGTCATCTGGAGCGGATGGGCTACGTCGAAGGCGTTGAGGTTTCCGATGCGGATGCGCCTCGCCGCAACCTGACCGGCGATCCCTATCTGACCGACGGCTTGCGCGCGGTGCTGGTCCTCTCGCTTGCGCAGACAGAGGCAACTTTTCTGGGTTGGCAACTGCAGCGAATCGAATCAGACGATGGTGCCAAACAGGCGCCGTCGTGATTTTTGCCGGCGCTTGCATCGCGAGGACGTTACCAACCATTAGCCTCGGGATCGCCCCTCCGCGGCAAATTCTTATCCCGAAATACTCGCATCATTCGCTTATTCGGACGCGGCGGTCTGTCCGCTAGTTTGCCCGCGCATGTTTTGACGTTGTCCGCTGCGGTCGTTCGTCGATGAAGAATCCATGTGGCAGGCCAATTCGGCTTTCACGGAGGAAATCGGATGACAACCGCGAAACCCAAAATTTGGGTTCTACTAGCACTGTTGCTGAGCGCGACCGCGGAATCTGTCGTTGCCGATTACAACTGCCCTGGACGCCCCCCCGTCGCCTGTGACGCTGATGCTCTGGGCGACCGCTGCGCCTACTGCTCTACGGATGCGGACCGGGACCCCTGGAGGCTGTTTGGCGATTGCTCGCTTCTTGACAAATGGGGCATCGTCATTGACGGTCAACTTGCTCAGGGAATGACAACCAATTCACGCAATCCGGCTAACCCTGCAGCCGGCACCGGTAATCTTCCCGCAACGAGTTTCAACTATCGCAACGACGAGTACATGCTCAACTCGCTGTATTTCTCGGTTGGGCGGAAGACCTATACGGGGGGATCGGGTTGGGATATCGGCGGCAACATCGACTTGATCTACGGCACCAACTACATCTTCCTGCAGTCTCGTGGCTTGGAGACACGCCGCGACCTGAGCAATCGTTGGAACAGCAACGATGGATCCGGACTTGGTGGAGTCGGCCTGATGGGGCTGGCAATGCCGCAGCTGTACTTGGAAGCGGCCTATAACAACTTGACCGTGCAACTGGGGCACTTCTATCTGCCGCTGGGCTATGAGCGGACGATTCCCACCGAGAATTTTTTCTACTCCAACAGCTACGGGTTCAGTTTCGCCTTCGAAACCGAGCAGGTGGTTGGGCTGTACGCGAATTGGCAGCCCAATGACTCGCTACAGATCGGCGGTGGTTTCCATCGCGGCATGGGCAATTGGGAAGACAACAACAACGACCTGAGTGGCTTCGGACTGGTGACCTTGCTGGGTGACGATGGCAACCGATCGTTGTCGTTTCAGTTCAGCCTGGGCAACGAAGCGGACACCGGCAGCCGAGACCTTGTACGTGCAAAGCGTTATCTTTGAACAGCAAATCAATAGTCGTTGGAGTTACGTGATCTATAGCGATTTCGGATTTCAACAGAACGTGCTGCCCGGCGATGCAACCGCTTACTGGTACAACGTCCATCAGGAGTTGTCGTACCAGATCAGCGATCGCTTGGCGGCGGGACTTCGTTTTGAGTGGTTCGATGACGTCGACGGGTTCATTGTTGACCCGACGCCCGGCCCCGGAGTCTACTACGATCTGACTTTCGGTCTGAACTACAAGTCCAACAGCAATCTGATTGTCCGCCCGGAGGTTCGCTGGGACTGGTTTGATGCGGACGCCGGCGTAGGGCCCGGGCCCTACGGGAACGGGACCGAGCGCAATCAATTCATGGCCGCCGTCGACGCGATCGTCACGTTTTGAATCGCGTTAGCTCCCATGGTTGCGCTTCCAAAGTGACTCGCGAAAGGCGGAGATCGCCAAGGATTACATAATCCGCATTGTTTACCAGACCGGATCATGCGTTACGCCGCTGCGTATGCTGCGGGTTGTGACGGTTGTGGTCGATGAAGCAAGAGTAGGTGTTTTGCCAGCTCTATCGACGGATCCCGTTTTGCGTTTACTGACCGCATTGACGTTCAGCCTGTATCTGGCGTTGTCGCCTGCGCCATGCCGCGCTGACGAGCTGATCGATGGGGGGCTGGTCACAGCGGCCTGTCATTGCGATCTGGTCCCTTGTGACGGAGCCAATTGTGATCCGTGGTGCGATCGGTGTCGCGCCGCTGGCCCCAATTCATCCGGCCCCAATTCAGGAATGTGCGGCGCCGGAGCTGCCGATGATTACGGCTGGCTCGATCAAGTCAGAGTCGGATACGACGGCGGGTTTGTGATCGCCAGCCGCCGTGAAGTGGACCTGCAAGCATCCAGATTCCCGTTTCTTCTGCGGCTCAATGGTTGGGGCCAGCTCCGGTACACCGTGTCGGATGTAGAGTTGCCCAACGAGGATCTGAATCAGTTTCAGCTAAAACGTGCCCGGCTTATCTTTTCCGGGCACGCCTTCAATCCCGACTTTGCCTACTTCGTACAGTTGGATGGCCGCAGCAGCAGTGGCGATGACGTGCGGTTGTTGGATTACCGACTCAGCTATGACTTTGGTCACGATCAGTTCGGCTTGGAACCGGGGACGATTGGGTTCCGCACCGGCAAGTACAAGATGCCGTTTTCGATGGCTCGCTGGCTGTCCGGAAAAGAGTTCGAGTTCACCGATCGCTCGGTCGCCAGTATCTTCTTTGACGTCAACCGCAGTTTGGCTTGGGGCCTGTATGGAGAAACGCAGCGCCTGCGCTTTCCGATTGAGTGGGAGACGGCAATCTTCAATGGTTTCGTCACCGGCGGCGCCGAGACAGGCAGCAGCGGCGACCTGGACAATAAGTTCGCCTACTCCGTTCGCGTCCTCGGATATCCGATTGGCCAGTGGGGTGCCGGAGAACTAGCCGACTTCGAGGACCATCAACGGCTGGCGATGCGAGTCGGATGCGGATTTGCGGCCACGACCATCGATCGCGACGGCCAGACTGAGTTCAATGCCCTGACAGTGGTGGACTCGGGCAATACGCTGGCGTCGATCCTGCCGGCCCAGGTCGACAGCTACTCGGTCACACAGTTCGCAATCGACGCCTCGTTCAAACTGCGCGGTTGGTCGACGACATTGGAGTACTACTTTCGCAACATCACTGACTTTTCCGGCGCCGCGGTACCCGATTTGTTTGACCACGGATTCTGGTTTCAGTTGGGATACTTTGTGATCCCGAACAAAGTGCAGTTGTTGACCCGCTGGTCACACGTCGAAGGCGATTCGGGCACTTTGGGCACCGGTCAGCAATCCACCGAGGACATCGCCGCTGGCATGGCCTGGTATTTTCGCCGCAATCAAGCCAAGCTCGTCGCCGACGTGACTTACCTTGATGGCGGGCCCATCAATTCTTCGTCGCTCGACATCACGCCCGGCGATCAAGGTTGGCTGTATCGGACACAGATCCAATTCAGTTTCTGAACCTGCTTGGTTGATGGATCAAAGCTGACGCGAGCAAACCTAGGGGCCCGGTGCGCGTAGAACTCAGATCTGGACCCCAGCCACGCGGACCTCACTGCTTGAAGGGGCCGCACCACGGCAATCGCATTCGAGTTACAATGAGACCTTCCGCTGTGGCTTGCACGAATCCCGCGTTACCAGCAATTTAAGGTAGATCAGAACAGCAATGACCATCCTTTGTAGAGCGGTCTTCGCCGCCACCATCATTTCGACATCTTTCCTTGGGAATGTCGCCCGTGCGCAAATCGACGAGTTGATCCAGTACGTTCCGGAGACGGCCAACGCCGTGGTGGTGGTCGATGCCGCCGCAATGTTCAGTAGCCCGATCGCGAAAAGCGAGAACTGGCAGAAGTTCAGACAAAAACACTTCGAAGCGGGGATGACCAGCATCCCGCCGCTAGCGACGGGGCTAGTCATCGCAGCTGAATTGGACGTCGACGTGATGCGCGCCAATTGGGAGGTTGCGGTCGCCAAGATGGAGGCAGCCAAACCGATTGCGGACTACGCCAAACAATTGGGCGGATCGGTGGACAAGTTTGGCTCGGTCCCGGCAGTACGGTTGCCCGACGACTCTTTCGTGTTGGAACTCGCCGATGGCGTACTCGGTACCATGGCGCCCGGGAATCGTCAGAAAGTGTCGTACTGGGTGACTCGTACGAATCGAGCGCTATCTCCGTACCTGACCGAGGCGATTGGCGACCTGGATACGAAGGCTCAAATCGTGATGGCTCTCGATCTGACCAATGCTTTCTCCGCTGACGATATCGAGCGCGGGCTCGAAAAGTTTGCATCTGTCGAAAAGGCTCAAGTCAACAAAGCTGAACTGGCGAAGCTGCTCTCCGGTATCCAGGGTGTACAGTTGGAGATCGTTTTTCGCGATAAAACTTATGGCAGATTATCGCTCGATTTTTTCGAAGACGCATCGACTTTGTCCGAGATCGCCAAGCCGATGTTGTTGGAGATGATTGGATCTTACGGCGTCAAGCTGGATGAGGCGGATGACTGGAAAGCCGAGGTCAAGGGAAAACGAGTTTCGCTGACCGGTGCGATTACCGACCACGGTCTGATGCGCGTCTACAGTTTATTTCATTTACCGAGTCAGGCCCTGCATAGCAGCATGCATTCGCCCTCGGAGTCAGCGTCCTCGGGGTCGGCGTCCGCCGACTCAGCGCCCGCCGATTCGGCACCAAAAGAGCCGACACTGGAGTTGACGAAGAAATACTTTGAGTCGGTACAAATGCTGCTCAAGAATCTGGAGATCAGCAAACGTAACATGCAGTCGATGGGCCAGCTGGCGCAATATTTCGATAGCTACGGACGCAAAGTCGCCCGTCTGCCCACCCTGAACGTGGATCCGGAGATGCTGCAGTACGGAAAGTACATTGAAACACAGCTACGCAACTGCTGTTTCGCGCTCAAAGGGATCGGCATTCAGCAAGCCGTTTCCGAAAACAGCGCGGCCAGTTCGGCAAAAATCTACGGTGGTGCGCTGGGCAATATCAGTCAGGATAATTGGCAGAGCGGGTATGGCGCCGCTGGCGGGAACTATGGACGACGGGTCGAGACCAACGCGGCCTATGGCGTGGCCAGCCATTTCGGCGTTTACGGGGCAGCCAAATCGCAGCTGCGGCAAGCCCAACAGGCGGTCACGACGGTTCAATTTCAATCGCAAGCCCAGGCCGCCAGTTTTGTCGAGAAAACGCAGATGGATATCGAAACCGCCAACGACCAAATTCGCGATTCGATGACCCAAAAGTACCAGGTCCAATTCTAGTAGCGCGCTAACGGCGTCACTCGGAGTCAGTTTTAACGTTGAATTCATCCAGCAGCGAAGCCAAACTCGGCAGCTTCTCCACACTGTCGATTGGGATCGGCGGCATGGTTGGCGGTGGCATCTTCGCCGTCACCGGACTGACAATCGAAGTCACCAAGGGTGGCGCACCGATCGCGTTCCTGGTCGCCGGAATTGTCGCGTTGTTGACCAGCTATTCCTATCTCAAGCTGACACTCCGCTATCCCGGCGAGGGTGGGACGGTCGATTTCTTGAACCGCGCTTTCGGCGGCGGCATCCTTACCGGGGCGGCGAACATCCTGCTGCTGCTTAGCTATGTCGTGCTCGTCGCGGTCTATGCCTATGCCTTCGGCAGTTACGGTTCCCGCTTCTTCCCCGAACCGGACAGAGACTTCTGGTCACACGTGCTGCTCAGCGGTGTGATCGTTGGACTAGTGATTGTCAATGCGTTTGGAGGTGCGCTGGTGGTGCGCACCGAGAACATTTTTAACATCGTCAAAATGTTACTTCTGGCCGCCTTCATCGTGGCCGGTCTGCTGACGCCGATGGACTGGGGTCGGTTGGGAACCGAGAACTACGTCTCGCCGATGGGTTTGGTCGCCGGCGCGATGCTGATCTTTCTGAACTATGAAGGCTTTGAGCTGATCGCCAACGCCTCCAAGGACGTTGCCAATCCAAACCGTACTTTGCCGATCGCTTACATTGGCGGTGTGTTGATCGTGATCGTGATCTATGTGCTGATCGTGATCGTAGTTGTCGGACACCTCAGTTTTGCGGGGGTGGCCAAGGACAGCGATACGGCACTGTCAATGGCCGCCCAGGACGTGCTGGGTCGGACAGGCTTCATTGCCATTGCTGTAGCCGCCTTGATGGCCACCAGTTCGGCGATCAATGCCACTTTTTACAGCACCGGGCGACTGGCTTACATCATCGCCAAGACTGGAGAGCTGCCCGCGGAACTGGAGCGATCGTTTCGCGGCCAGCATCTCGAAGGCACCCTGATCACCGCGGCGCTGGCGCTGTTAGTCGCGAATTTCGTTCCGCTGGAGGCGATCGCGACGATGGGCAGTGCCGGGTTTCTGCTGCTGTTCATGGCCGTTAATGTTGCCAACGTTCGCCTGGCCCGCGAGACAGGCAGTCGCCTCTGGCTGTCAGGCTTGGCGGCGCTCAGCACGGCGATCGCGCTGATTGTGTTGTGCGTCGAAGTGGACGAGAATCCAGCGACGCGTAACCATCTGTGGATACTCTTTGGCATGATTGTCGTTTCCTTGGCGATTGAAATCGTCTATCGCGGCGTTACCGGCCGCCAAATGCGACTGAATGAGAACTCAGCCGGCGATTAGCCGTCCAGTGGCTCTTTGCGCGGCAAAGAACCTATGCGACCATTGGGGAATTCCGCGATAAGGATTGAGCATTACGTTTACAATTTCGATTCCGAACGGGCACTTTTTCAGACTGGCATGACGTGCGTTACACGCCAGCGGCAAAGTCGTCGCGGCAATTGCTTCAAAAGAACACAAAAACTCATTTGCGATAGGAACATCCGTCCCAATGTCCAAAAGTAAGAAACGCTCGCCCGGCAAGGATCACCACGGTCACGATCATCAGGGTGCTCGACACAGCGGTGCGAAGGATAAGAAAATGATTCACCACGATTGGCGATTCTGGACCGCGATCGTATTAATGGTGTTGGGGATGGCCGCTTACGTGTTGTCGTTCGACGAGTCGTTGCGGCCCGGCGGAGTCGACGAAGCCGAAGTGCCGATGGCCGCGGAATAAGCATCGGACGTCCAGCGACAACCCACATCAATGATGGAAACGCTCTAGCGAACCAAACTCGAAGCGATATCTGGCGAAAGGAAATTGAAATGGCAACTTTAACCGTTTGGAAGTTTGACTCCGCGACCGGTGCGGCTAAGGCGCTCGACAAGTTGGCCGGCGTCCAAAAACAACATTTGATTGAAATTACCGATGCCGCGATCGTTGAGTGGGCCGAAGGAAAAAAGAAGCCCAAAACCAGGCAAGTCAACGACCTGGCAGCCGCCGGAGCGCTCGGCGGAGCTTTCTGGGGGATGCTGTTTGGGATGCTGTTTTTCGTTCCCTTCTTCGGCATGGCTGTGGGCGCCGCGATGGGCGCGCTGTCAGGTCATTTCAGCGACTATGGTATCGACGATGACTTCATCAAATCGGTTCGCCAGCAGGTAACCGAGGGAACCTCTGCCCTGTTTTTGCTGACCGGCAACGTGACGTTGGACAAGGTTGAGGAAGAAATGAAGGGCCAGATCGGAACGCTGATTAAATCCAACCTGACCCACGAGCAGGAAGCGAAACTGCGCGAGGGTTTTGGCGAGGAATAAGCGCTGGTCGTGTTGAACTCAAATTCACCATCGGATCGATTGAAATCCCTCGATCCCTGTTAACTTGACAAGGCGATGGCCAGCGATCATTCGAAAACGCCCAGAATCGCTTTACAGCAGCATTTCAAACGGCAGCTGCACTGGCAGACCGTTGCACTCAGGCTGCTGATTGGCGTGTGCGTGCTGGCTGTCGTCGTCTGGTTCGGTCGAAATGCGACTGACGAGATCCATACGATGGAGAACTGGATTGCCGGCCACGGAGTGTGGGGACGAGTCGCCTTTGTGGGAATGGTCATCCTGTTCACCTCGATGTTCGTGCCCGACACGGTGCTGTCGATTGCCTCGGGCGTGCTGTTCGGTCTGGCCTGGGGCAGCTTGCTGATCATCATTGGCTGTATCGCCACCGCAGCGGTGAATTATCTGGCCGCCAGCAGCCTGTTGAGGCCGCGAATCGAAACACTGCTCGCTCAGCACCCCAAACTGCAGGCGATCCAGCGCACCGCCAATCGCGAGGGGCTGCGGCTGCAATTGTTGTTGCGTTTGGCGCCGATCAACCCGGTCTCGGTCAGTTATGTGTTGGGAGCATCGGGAGTGCGGTTTTCGACCTTCATGCTGGCGACGATCGGATTGATTCCAGGCCTGTTTTGTGAAGTCTACTTTGGCTATCTGGCCCTTCATGTCACAAAAGTAGCTGGTAACGTCAGCCCGGTTTCCACCCTCCGCACCGTCGCTACGGTCGTGGGCTTTGTGGTGTGCATTGTTCTGATGTGGTTCATCTCACGATTCGCTTCCAAAGCGATCGCCGAGGCGGACGTTGAGACAGTCGATGGATCTCCGCCGGTACGCTCCGCGACCCAGGTCTAATCGCTTGGATGCCTGCGGGGTAAACGCCGTGCAAGCGACAGAACGCGACTGCAATCGAACCATTTTGCCCGCCCAGGCTGCTGCCCACTCGAGAACTCCGTATGCGGCTCAGCAGCAGCTTCGCCTCCCGGTTTTATGCGGCTCAGCAGGAGCTTCGCCCTCCCGTTTGGATTGTGACGGTCCCGTCGTACTCGGCGATCAGCTGAGAATCTCGGTGATGACTCGGCCACGGACGTCGGTCAGACTTTCGTCTCGACCTTGATGAAAGTAGGTCAGCGTCTCGTGGTCCAGACCCATGATCTGCAAGATCGTCGCGTGCAAATCGCTGATGTGGACCTTGTCGGTGACCGCTTCGAAGCCGAATTCATCGGTCTCGCCGTAGCTTGTTCCCCCTTGAACGCCGCCACCGGAGAGCCACATGCTGAAACCATACGGGTTGTGATTGCGGCCCGGAGCGTTCTTGCCTTCGCTAAAGGGCATCCGGCCAAACTCGCCGCCCCACACAATCAGGGTTTCATCGAGCATCCCCCGTTGTTGCAAGTCGGTCAGCAGCGCCGCGATCGGTTGATCGACCTCCGCTCCGTGACGACCATGGTTCTTTTCAACGCTCTCGTGGGCGTCCCAGGTTTCTTCCAAATGCCCGCCGCCGGAATAGAGCTGAATGAAGCGGACGCCACGTTCGACCAACCTGCGTGCGATCAGACAATTCCGCCCATACTCGTCAGTCGGACTCTTTCCGATCCCGTACATGCGTAACGTTTCTTCCGATTCCTGTGACAAATCGACTGCTTCGGGGGTTGCCGACTGCATCCGATAGGCAAGTTCGTAGCTGTTGATTCGGGCGGCGAGTTCGTCGCCACCTGGACGATCGTCCAGATGCCGTTGATTGATCTTTGCCAACAGATCCAGCTGTTCGCGCTGGGCTGCTGGCGTGATCTGGGGCGGACCCTTCAGATCCAGAATTGGATCGCCCACTGGTCGAAACAGCGTCCCCGCATAAGTCGCCGGCATGAACCCACTGGACCAATTGGGTTGTCCGCTGATCGGCCCGCCGCGTTGATCCAGGATCACCACGTAGCCTGGCAGACTTTCGTTCTCGGTACCCAATCCGTACACGGCCCAGCTTCCCAATGACGGACGCCCGATCAACGTCTTGCCGGTGTTCATGGCAACCAGCGCCGAGCCATGCGCGTGGCTGTCGGTGTAGCAGGAGTTCAGCACGCACAACTTATCAGCCTGGCGGCGAAGGTTGGGAAAGTAATCGGAGATCATCAAGCCGCTTTCGCCACCCGGGCGAAATTTTCGCATCGCAGGGGTCAGGTAGCCCATTTTGCGGCCGCCGGAATTGATGAACTTCTTATCGGCCGGCAACTCCTTTCCCGCGTGTTTCTGCAGTTCCGGCTTGAAGTCAAACGTATCGACTTGCGACGGTGCGCCGTTCATCATCAAAAATATGCAGGCCCCTGCGCCTGCGCCAGCGGTGGCGATTTGGCGACCAGCGGATTCAAGGCAGCGTCGGCGGCATGCAGATGCCGGGCAAAGAAACCGTCGCCGGCTAACAGGTTGGACAGCGCCAGGCCTGCAAATCCAGCCCCCATTTGCCAGACAAATTCGCGCCGCGTCTGCCCGCAAGGAAAGAGTGATTTCGGTGACATGCTTCTTCTCGATAAGATTCAAACTATATAGACGGGATCATTCATTCGAAATCTAGCCCGCATCAAGCAAGCCATCGCTGCTGAATCGGTTTGCCGGAACAGCGTCGCTGACGCTCCTTGTAGCCGGCCGACTGTCGCGGATAAATTTCAAGGAATCAATCGATGTAAATGAATTCGTTGCTGTTGAGCAGCACGTGACACAACGATGCCAGTGCGAGCGGTTCATCCGAGAACCTCTGGCGTTGCGTTTCCAGGTGCTGCAATGACACCGCCAATTCATCGCCGTTGGGTGGTCGTTTTAGAACCGCCAGCCAGGCCTGGCGAACTTGTTCGCGGTGCGATGTTTCGCGTTGGATGATCGCCGCCGCCAAATGCTCGCTGCGATCGTGAACGAACTGATTGTTCAGCAGCACCAGCGCTTGAGTCGGCACCGTAGTTACGTCGCGCTTGCCACAGCTGGCCGTAGAATCGCATAGATCAAAGGCCGTCATCAGGGGCGGCAGCAGTCCTCGTTTCAGATAGACATAGATGCTGCGTCGCTGCTGTTGGTCAGCGGGTGACGCTTGGTACGCAGCCGATTTTTTCGACAATCCTTCCAGTGCGGCTGGCGTGATGGTCGGCCGAAAGCTTTCTCCGCCGATCTTCAAGTCCAATTCGCCAGTGACCGACAGCATCGAGTCGCGCACCGCTTCGGCATCCAAACGTCGCCGCATGGCGCGCCACCAGAGCCGGTTCGCAGGATCCCGCTGGTCGTATCGCTGTGCATCCGGATGCAGCGATGCTTGTCGCCACGTTTGTGAAGTCAGAATCAGCTTATGCAGCTGCTTGATGCTGCCGTCACGCTGAATGAACTCGGCGGCTAACCAGTCGAGCAACCGTGGGTGCGTGGGCGGGTCACAAAGAAACCCGAAATTGTTCGGCGTGCGAACGATGGCCGCCCCAAAATGATGTTGCCACAACCGATTGACGATCACCCGTGCCGTCAATGGGTTTTTTGGATCAGCGATCCACTGGGCCAACTGCAAACGTCGGCGCGACGTTTTCGCGGCTGGCGGCGGCGGATCGAAATTGCGCTGCAGCCAGGGGATGACCGAAAGCGATGCCGGCTCAATTTCCTGAAGCGGCCGCTCACTGTCGCCGCCGTGTAGCAGATGCAGGGCCGCCGGGGTTGCGGTCAAGTCGGTCCACGCCAATACGTTTTCGAAGCCAAGCTCCGCCGCCGTCGGACCGCCTAGCAGAGACGAATCTCGGGCGGAAATCGGACCCGGCCAGAATACCGACGCCATGCGGTAGTAATCTGCCTGCAAAATCGGATCAAATTTGTGCCCGTGGCAGCGAGCACATTTGACCGTCAGAGCAACAAATGTCGATGCTGTCGTGTGGACCAGGTCCTCCAGCCGTTCGTACTGATAATCGGCCTGATCATTCGGCTCGTCATTCCAAGTTCCCAGCCGCAGAAAGCCGGTTGCGATCACCGACTGCTCGGTCCTGTTCTCGATCTCATCACCCGCGATTTGATGGACGATGAATTGTGCATACGGCATGTCGTCGTTCAGCGCACTGACAACCCAATCGCGGTACTTCCACGCGTACGGTTTTTCCTGATCGCGTTCGTAACCACTGGTGTCGGCGTAGCGGGCCAGGTCCAACCAGTATCGCCCCCAGCGCTCGCCGTACTGAGGCATGGCCAGCAAACGATCGATTGCGTTTTCCCACGCGGCGGGCGAATCATCGCGCAGGAACGCTTCGATCTGCTGATCGGTTGGCGGCAGGCCGATCAGGTCGTAGTGCAAGCGGCGGACCAGGGTTCGCCGATCGGCCGGCGGAGCCGGTGACATTCCGCTTCGTTCCAGCCGAGCGTGGATGAAGGCGTCAATCGGGTGCTGCGGCTGCTCACGTTTGGTCAGGCGAGGAACTCCTGGTTGCTCTATCGGTTGCAGCGACCACCAGTCGCGACCGCCGCGCAGGTCGGTCGTTCGTTCAAACCAATCCAGCTGGCGACCTTCCGGCCAAACCGCTCCAGCGTTGATCCACCGCTCCAACAACGTGATTTCACCGGCCGGCAGCTTGCCCGAGTTTCCTTTTTCGCTCGGTGGCATCTCGCCGTCTCGCACGCGCTGCAACAGGTGACTATTGCCCGGTGACTGGAGATCGATCGCACTTCCCGACTGGCCACCACGCAACATGGCTGCCCGGTTGGTCAGCAGCAGCTGTCCCGATGGATTATTCTGCTGATGGCACTGGACACAGCGCCTGATCAGAACTGGGGCAATGGCGGTCTCAAAATCGGGTGCCGACTCCGCAGCCAAAACCACAGGGCGAGGCAAGCCCAATAGCAAGTTTCCAATCAGTAGCAGCGACAGAACTCGGAACATGATCGAGCATCTCCGTTTCAAATTGTAGCTGAAACGAATCTCGGGCAAGGCTTCCCTTGATGACGGTGGGAAACGATTTCTGCGCGACCGTATCGTGCCGCCAAGCGCGGCAAAACCAGATCCAGCTGATTGCTGATTCTGGGATAGCGGCTTAAAGCTGCCCGGATTGGCCTACTCCTTTTTTTCTTGTTCCTTCATCCCTTTGAGGGCGTCCTTCCACTCCTGCGGTGCGGAGGCTTGACCGTAATCCGAAAGCTCCTGATCGGTCGCCATCTGCTCACCCTGTTCTCCGGCTCCACATCCGACGGCCGAGACAGTCAGTGGGGCCAGCATTGCAATCAGACAAAGTTGTTTAACCAATCTCATGCATCATCTCCTGGGAACGGTAAATACTGGGGAACAATCACTTACTTAAATCGAACTCCGTCTCAGCGGAATGGCGCTCGCCACCGGTTCTTCAGGAGCAATGATTCACGATGAAAAACCGGCGGCTGGCGCTGCACCGCTGACAACTCAAAACGCGTATGAAGCGTGATTCGACAGGGACTTCAAACGGCATGCCACCAATTACGTGCGATCAATTATTTGCGATCGAAGCAGTGACGGCCGATGCCTCGCTGATCTAAAGTTCACTCCAAAGAAAGTTATTGGGCTTTACTCGTAGGCGTCCTGGCCAATCACTTCTTTCGATGCACGAGTGCCCATCGCACCCCAAACACCATAGGGACTCGGCGAACCGACGGGACTGGCGCCGACTCCTTGGATACCAGCGTCAGTCACGAAGACGGTCCCAGCATTTTGGTTGCCGGTATCGATGGAATCGGTGATGAAAGTCACCGCACCGTCGCCCATCAAAATATGACAACCACCTTGATGTCGGCTACCAGCCGAGGCGACCATGTCGGATCGTCGAGTGTCATCGGACGCGGCCCAGGTGGGACCGTTGGGTGGCAAGATGGTATGCATCACGGTGTGCGCTGCTTGGGCACAGGCCCATTTGAAACCCCGCCGTTGTTCCGGGGCCGCACTGGCCGCGGTATTGTCTCCAGGCTCGCCAAGGCCAGTCACATAGGCTTGCACTTGTGGTGCCCAGAAGGCCGGCCGACTTGGATCTACGCCAAGTCTGCCGTCGCTGGGCCGCAGCTTGGGCTCGGTTGCGGCACCACCGGAGGCTGGCGCTAGATTGATCGCCGCAGCCGAGACCGGCATGGTGTTGATGTCAAAGTCGCCGATGTCCGTCTTGACTTCGCCGTACAGGATCGTATTGGAAAGCCCGTCGGTGATATCACGGAATTTCATATCACGGCGCGGAACGAACGCACCGCGCTGTGCGGCTTGAACACGTCGCGAGTATTGGCTCGACAAACTATGGTTCTTGACGTCATGATCGCCGCTGGCGCCGTCGGAGTAGGATCCACGTGAGAGGCGGTCAATCCCATCACCAAGACAGGAGGCGTAATTGGTGCGTCCCGAAGCGGGCAGACCAGCACCAGGATCGCTCGGGCAACGCAGCATCGGGATTTCAGTAACCCAGGGCGTGTACTTAAAGCCGGCAAACGACATCATCCAGAGGTCGAGATCGGGGCTGACACCCATTGCCGATGTGTAACCCCACGGGTAACCGGCCGGTGGAGTCAGGGCGCCGCCGGGAAGAACTGGATTTGCAAAGGGGTTGGAGATCTGTTCCCACATTGCCTGTTGCTCGAAAAACGGAGTGAGCGGGACCAGTGTGCTCCATTCGCCGTTGGCGTGCCCTTGAGGATTGTTTGGAGTCGTGGCGCTGGCGAACAATTCGAGCGCAAAGGCAATCAGAAGAGATCCGGAGTTCGAGCCCAGGTTCACACAGTCATTGTTCAGCCTGGTCGAACCACCTTTGTGTCGCGGCATCTGCTGGTAGGCAGAATGATAGTTGTGGACGGCGATTCCGATTTGCTTGAAATTGTTGCTGCAACTCATTCGCCTCGCTGCTTCGCGGGCTTGCTGCACGGCCGGCAACAACAGCCCAACCAGAACGCCAATGATGGCAATCACGACGAGCAACTCAACCAGCGTAAAAGCTCGCCGTGGTGATTGCGGATTTCTCATTTCACCGAACCTCGATAAGGACCAAGGAAAAAACAACGAATATCTAGATCGCCCTGACCTTTAACAACATCTTATCCGAAGCAAAAAGTGCCATCACCCATTTAGCTTAGCGATTGTCTGGTACGTTTTGGACTTCCGAGAACGTGAAATCCGATAAATTTCCGCAAGGCCTGAGATCGTCGCAGGGGGAAAATTTGCGGCACCAATTTCCCCAACTCGATTCCCAACTCGTTTCAAAGCTTAATTGCGAGTGACTTACCCAGTTTGATTTCCGATTGGCATTTGGGGGTGGAATGATCGATGGTCAACAAGTGGTTCCGGACTTCAGCAATCCGCCGATTCTTTGCTTTGCAAGCGAATCCAATGCCGCCATGGTGCGGCAGGTGTTCGGGCGTTGATTTGGGCAAAAGCTTCGGGAACGAACAGAATTTGCCGGCGCTGATTCGTGCAACAAGGCACAGAACGTTTTCAGTGCTTCGGGTTGGACCACCAACATCTACCTGTTCAGCCCAGCATCGATCAGCACCGAACCTTAACTCAACCTGCACCGCAACCGAACCGAAAGGCCGGAGAATTGCGATACAAACAGGTACATACCCCCCCCGGCGGGACAAACTTTTGTATTTCTAATCGGGAGCTGATCGAGATGCTTGAATCGCAGCAGTGTGGAGAATACAACATGCACTGGATGCTGCCGAACTGACCGGCAGGTCGATAACGCTGCAGGTGACTGAAACCCTTTTAACTTTAAAGATGTTAATACCATGAAAAGATCGTCATTGTTCCTTGCGAGCGCGGCTATTTTGATGGCTACGGTCATCACTTCGCCAGCCCGTGCTGCGACCTATACGGTTGATACAGCGAACAGCGGATTGACCTGGGGAGGCACCCTTTTAACTCCGAGTTTTCAGCTTACGGCTCAGTATCCTGGCAGCAATACCACTTTGCTTGCCGGGACCTTCGATGCGAACGTAACGGGTCCATCGGGAGCCGAGACGATCACGTTTCTAGGGACAGATTATATTGACGCATTGCCGTTGGCTAACCCTGTGTCGCCTCTGGTCGGCGGTGCGGTGATCCCTGGCAATGATGAAATCAATGCGGACGGTAGCGTCGGAACCGGTGACGGATTGTTTTCCGCCGGCGAAGACAATGCCGGTATCGTGCAAGCGCTTCTGTTTTCAAATTTCGCATTCCGAAATTTGGCGTTCAATATGGGTGGTAGTGGTACGGTAGGTAGTCCGGCCACGCTTGCCGAGCTCGGGGTGCTGGAAGGTTGGGCCTCGGCTTCTACCTCGGTAACCGGTTTTGAGACGCTTGAACTTTCGTTGATCACCGATCCCGGTGCAAACGACGGCGACATTGCTTCCTCGGTTGGCTACAGCCTGGCCGGCAACGTGGAGACGATCACGGTTCCGTTTAAATTCACCCTCAATGCTGCCCCCTTGATTCTTACGATCAACGGTCAAATTGTTGGTACGCGAACGGTCGCCGTGATTCCCGAACCAACCAGCGGTCTATTCTTGGTCTGCTTGGCGGCCGGTGCCGGTGCGGTTGTCCGACGTCGCCGCAAGTAAATCAAACGGCCGGCCGCAAGCTGGAATCTTCATCATCATACGGCGGTTCACCAGCGTGAGCCGCCGTTTTTTTGTAGTCGTGACGATGCCAAACCGGAAAATCTCCTCATTTGGTTGCGCCCAACGATTGCATACAATGATCGTTCTGAAGACGCGACCCACCTCGAACGCCCCGCTATGTATCGCTGCCTGTTCTCTTTACTAGTTTGCTGGATGCCGATTGTCAGCGTCGTTGCTGATGCAGGCGACCAGCTGACCATGGAGCGGGACATTCGACCAATTTTCAAGGAGCACTGTTTCGACTGCCATGGCGCGCGGGCCGATGTCGAAGGGGGACTTGATCTGCGGTTGGTGCGGTTGATGGTCCAGGGGGGCGAGAGTGGTCCGGCGATCGAGCCCGGTCAGCCCGCCGAGAGCCTGTTGCTGCAGCGGATCAAGGCTGGTGAAATGCCACCCACCGGAAAGCCGGTATCCAACGAGCAGATCATGACCATCGAAAACTGGATCGCCGCCGGCGCGAGCACCGCGATGCCTGAACCTGATCAGATCGATCCCGGTATCGGCATCACGCCCGGAGAGCGCGAGTTCTGGTCCTTCCAGCCGATTGAGCGCCCCGACATTCCCCAGTTCGCCAGCACCGACCGCCTGCGGACTCCGATCGACGCATTGGTTCTGGAAAAGTTACAGGCACAAGGGCTCGGCTTTTCCGCCGACGCCGACAAACGGGCGCTGATCAAACGACTCTATTTTGATTTGCTCGGTCTGCCGCCGACGCCTCAAGAAGTCGCGTCATTCCTGGCAGACCAATCGTTCGGCGCTTACGAAACGCTGGTCGATCGCTTGCTCGATTCGCCGCATTACGGTGAACGTTGGGCCAGGCACTGGTTGGATGTCGCCGGTTACGCCGATAGCGAAGGCTACACCGATGCCGATGCCGATCGGCCCTGGGCCTATTTCTATCGTGATTATGTAATTCGCGCACTCAACGCCGATAAACCGTTTGACCAGTTCATCCACGAACAACTGGCCGGCGACGAGTTGGTGCCGCTGCCGCATCAGAACCTGACGCAGGAACAAATCGATCAACTGACCGCCACGGGATTTTTGCGTTTGGCTGCCGACGGTACCGGCAGCGGAGCGAACGACGAAGCAGCACGTAACCAAACGATTGCCGACACAATCAAGATTGTTTCCACCTCTTTGCTCGGCCTAAGCGTCGGTTGCGCTCAGTGTCACGATCACCGTTACGATCCGATTCCACAACAAGATTACTATGCGCTGCGGGCGGTGTTGGAACCGGCATTGGATTGGAAAAATTGGCGAACGCCCGCGCAGCGGCTGGTCAGCTTGTATACCGATCAAGACCGAGCTAAAGCGACCCAGATTGAAGCGGAAGCTCAGGCGATCATCGCGGAGAAGAACGAAAAACAAAGGGAGTACATCCATGAAGCTCTTGAGCAGGAACTTAGCAAGCAGCCGGGCGAAATACGCGACCAGCTGCGCGCCGCCTACACGTCCGCCGGGGACCAGCGCTCGCCAGCACAACAGCAACTGCTGAAACAGTATCCCAGCGTGAATATCTCGGCGGGAAACCTGTATCAGTACAATCAAGGCCATGCCGATCACTTGAAGGCGTACGATCAACGAATCGCAGAGACTCGGGCCCGCAAGCCGGTCGAACAATTCCTGCGCGTTCTGGATGAAGTTCCCGGCCAGATTCCGCAGACGTTTGTGTTTCATCGCGGCGAATTCGCACAGCCCACCGATCCCGTCGCTCCCGCCGCGCTGTCGATCAGCGCCGCACCGGGCCAGCGGCTGACAATCAACGCAAATGATCCGGCGCGGCCGAGCAGCGGTCGACGGCTGGCCTATGCCCGATGGCTGACCAATCCCGAACATCCTTTGGTGGCTCGCGTGCTGGTCAACCGTGTCTGGATGCACCATTTCGGCCGCGGAATCGTGGGAACGCCAGCTGATTTCGGCGTACTGGGCCAACGACCGACGCATCCGAAGCTACTCGATTGGTTGGCCAGTGAATTCATTGCCAGTGGCTGGAGCCTGAAACAACTACACAAATCGATTCTCACGTCGACCGTCTATCGACAAACATCGGTCGCCGACCCTGAGAAATTGGCCGTCGATCCGACCAATCGGCTGTATTGGAAATGGCCCGTGATTCGGCTTGATGCTGAAAGCGTGCGTGATCGGATCCTGGCAACCAGCGGCGTTCTGGACGAGCAAATGTTTGGCCCACCTGTGAATGTGAAAGCGGACGATACCGGGCAGGTGATCGTCGATGGCGACCAATCGCGGCGCAGCCTGTACGTTCGTGTCAAGCGAACACAGCCTTTGGCGATTCTAAATGCCTTTGACGCTCCGGTCATGGAAGTGAATTGCGAGAGTCGATCGACATCGACCGTCACTCCGCAGTCACTGATGTTGATGAACAGCGACTTCATTCTCTCTCACGCCCGCAAGTTCGCTGAGCGTGTCGGCGCGGAAGTCGATACTGCGATCGATGTCGCCAACTCGGAATCGGGATTGCACGGCCAAAACGGGGAATTCCTTCTTGCCGTAGCCCGGATCAATCATGCCTTTGAATTGGCCTATTGCCGACCGGTGACCGAAACCGAGTTGAGCATTGCACTGAAATTCCTAGCCAATCAAATGGCCTATTTGAAAAACAATGCGGCCGACCAGAAGAATGAATCGGCGATGTTGCAAGCGATGACCAATCTGTGTCAGGTTTTGCTGGGCTCCAGTGAGTTCTTGTACGTCGAATAGCCGTGGATATTGATCGCAAACGGATCCCCTCATGAATCAACCAAGATCGCGACGCGAAGTGCTGACCCAGACCGCGATGGGTGTGGGCGGATTAGCGCTGGCTTACTTGTTGAATCAAGAGGAGTTGCTGGCCACGCCCCCCAACGTCGCCCGTGGTCCCGTTGCGTTTGACACCAAGCCAAAGCCGCCTCCGCACCCGCCGCAGGCCACCGCAATGATCTCGCTGTTCATGCACGGTGGCCCGTCGCATGTGGATCTGACCGATCCCAAACCGGAGCTGACCAAGTACAGCGGCACGCAGTACGGCGAGGAGGTCGGGTTTAGCTTCATCAACCGCGCCACAAAAACGCTGCTGGGCAGTCCGTTTCGGTTTCAGCCACACGGCCAGTGCGGAACGGAGCTTTCGGAGCTGTTGCCGCAGACCGCAAAGATCGTCGACGACATTTGCCTGATCCGTTCGATGCACACCGGTCATAACGGGCACGAGGTTTCGATTCGCTACTGGCATGGCGGCGTTCCCGCAGTGCTCGGCCGGCCGACGCTTGGTGCCTGGCTGACTTATGGCTTGGGGTCGGAAAGCCAAGAGCTTCCCGCCTACATGGTGCTGACCGATCCAGGTGGTCATCCGGTTGACGGTGTCAACAACTGGACCAGTGGTTGGCTGCCATCACTGTTTCAAGGAACGGTGCTGCGACCGACCGAGCCGCGGATCCTGAATCTGCAACCGCCGACCCATTTGAAGGGTGAACTGCAACGGCAGAATCTCGCTTTGCTCGATACGCTCAACCGTCAGCACCAACAGCGGTTGCCCGGTGAACACGACTTGGAGGCTCGGATTGCCAGTTACGAGTTGGCCGCGCGGATGCAAACCGCGGCCACCGAGGCGCTTGATATTTCGACCGAATCCGAAGCAACGCTGCGCTTGTACGGTATCAATCGGCCGGAGAGTCAAGAGTACGGGACGCGATGCTTGATCGCCAGGCGATTGGTTGAACGTGGCGTTCGTTTCGTGCAGCTGTTCATGAATGGACAGCCTTGGGACAACCATGCCAACATCCGCGGATCGTTGGCCAGCGCTTGTGCACGCACCGATCAGCCCGCCGCCGGACTTGTCCGAGACCTCAAGCAGCGCGGTTTGCTCGACAGGACGCTTGTTCATTGGGGCGGCGAGATCGGTCGTTTGCCGGTCACCGAGAACCACGGCAAACCCGAGAATGCCGGTCGTGATCACAACGGCCAAGGCTTCAGTTGTTGGCTCGCGGGCGGCGGCGTACGCCCAGGGATGACCTTTGGCGAAACCGATCCGTTCGGCCACCGCGCCACAGTCGATCGGCTCACACCGAACGACATCCAGGCCACGATCCTGCATCTGTTTGGTATCGATCACCAGCGGCTTGCTTTCTATTACAACTCCCGCCAGCAATGGTTAACCGATGGCCGGCAGTGCCGCGTGGTCCGCGAGATACTACAGCGAGCTTAAATGATCGTCTCACTGACCTTGCATCGGACTGCAACGAACACGTTCCCGCCGGATGTCGGAGATGATTGGGGTCGATCGCAACCATGAAAATCTTGATACTTTTTTGCGTCGGTCTGAGCTTGCTGATCATCTCCGATTCCAATTGCCCAGCGCGGAATCCGGCAGAGCGATTCAATGTGTTGTTCATCATTTCGGATGACCTGACTTACAACGCTTTATCGTGTTACGGCAACACCGTTTGCCGGACGCCGAATATCGACGCGATTGCCGCTCGGGGAACGCGTTACACTCGCGCTTATTGTCAGGGCACGTACTGTGGACCTTCGCGGGCTTCGCTGATGTCGGGCTACTATCCGCATGCGACTGGAGTGTTGGGTTACAAGAACCCGCGACCTCAGCTTGGTGATCGAGAAACCTGGCCGCAGTGGTTCAAGAACCAGGGTTACTACGCAGCGCGGGTATCGAAAATTTTTCACATGGGCGTGCCTGGTGGAATCGAGTTCGGTGGCGACGGCCGCGATCACAATCACTACAACGGTGCCGATGATCCGCTCTCCTGGACGCAGCGTTTCAATAGCCCCGGACCGGAATGGAAAGCGCCTGGCGATGGGGAAACCCTGGAAGGAAACCCCGATGGCACGAAGCCGGTTGTCGGTGGTAACACCTTTGTGGTCGTCGCCGCCGATGGGGACGATCTGGTTCATTCCGACGGCAAAACGGCCCTCAGGGCGGCGGAGCTGATCGACAAGCACCGAAACGAACCGTTCTGGCTGGGCGTCGGATTTGTCCGACCGCATGTGCCTTTTGTTTCACCGCGGAAGTATCATCAGCCTTTCACGCCCTATGGGCGGAACGAGTTGCCACCGAAGATCCCCGGCGACTGGGACGACCTTCCCAAAGCCGGCATCAACTACAAGACCAGCGCGAACATGCAGATGGATATCCGTCGTCAAAAGAAAGCGATCGGCGGATACTATGCGGCGGTAACCTACATGGACGCCCAGGTCGGTGTCGTGATCGACGCGCTCAACAAGGCAGGGTTGCAAGATCGGACCATCGTGATCTTCACCAGCGACCATGGTTATCACCTTGGTGAGCACGATTTTTGGGCGAAAGTCAGTTTGTTGGACGAATCGTCAGGTGTGCCGCTAATCATCAGTGTTCCGGGCAAGCAACCTGCCGTCTGTCACTCGTTTGTGGAACTTCTCGATCTGTTCCCAACCACCGCAGCGCTATGTGGTTTTCCGGTACCAAGTCGTCTGCAAGGCAAAGACATCTCCGCGACGCTGGATGATCCGCAGCATGAAGTCCGCAGCACCGCGTTTTCGGTCTCCCCAGTGCGGAATGGATTTTTGCTTCGTGAGCGAAACTGGGCGTACATTCAGTACGGCGAGAACGCGGAGCGGGGAATCGAACTTTACGACATGCAGGCCGATCCCAAGCAGTACATAAATCTGGCAAATCAACCAGCATTCACCGCGCAGGTTGCCGCCTTTCAAGCGAAACTGGCTGCCAAATTACAGGCGGTTCGACAGAACGATTTGTAGTTTCCGGGTAAGGATCGGCGATCCGATCCGGCCTGCTTGTCGGTCAAAATCGAAAATGAAGCCAACCTGCGAAGTCACCAGTTTCGCGGATCGGCCATCGCTTATTGACCAGTCACTCGATAGACTGAGCGGTGCGCATTACAGCGATTCGGATTCCAGGTGCATCGCACCGGGGATCTCCACTTTCAGCTGATTTCAAACACGAGGAGACACCAGATGGGCGATCGAGGAAGCAAAGACAAGGGCAAACGGGAACCGCAAAAGAAAGCCTTGCTGACCCCGAAAGAAAAGAGAAAGCTGAAACAGGCCAAGAAGAATAGTAAATAGCCAGTTCGCGAAGTTGAAGATTTGGCAGCAACGGCGGTCAGCGGTCGCCCCCCCCCGCTCGGTTGCCCGTCCATTCTCGATTGGTCGATCGCACCGGCGATCATTGAAGGGCAGCCGAGTCTCGATTCCGCAAGATAGAGCAATTGAAAGAAATCGCTGATTGGAAATCAAAACACAATCGCGTTTAGACGATTACCCTATTTTCTGGGTCGACGCTTTCTGGGAAGCTCATCGGCATAAGCTTTCTCCATGGAAGCTTTGAATTCCTCCCTGTTCTTGGCTTGCATCGCCAAAATTTCTTCGGTTGGGCCTCCGACGATGTATCCCTCTTCGTCATCTCCACATCCAGTGATACAACTCATGCAAACGGCCAACAGAATGCAACTCAGTCGCGTGCTACTTTTCATGATTTTAGTTTTTCGCGTGTGCAGTGCAAAGTGACTTCGGGGGATGCGAGGCAGTAGGTGAATATTCTCGCGCGACGAGCAGCCGCGCGAGAAATCGGTTGGTTGCGATCAATTGAGCTTGGTGTCAATGATCTCTTTCATCGCACGCGTGCCCAAAGCACCCCAGAGTCCGTAAGGGCTCGGTGAGCCAGGGGCGGAAGGACCGGTCCGTTCCATTTCAACCATCGTGGTCGTTTGACTTCCGGCCTCGATCGAATCGGTGATGAAGATCACAGCACCGTCACCCATCAAGACGTGAATACCACCCTGGTGGCGACTGCTCGGAGGCGCGATTCCTTCCTGACCCGGCCATTCACCTTGATAGCACATGGTGCTGTTGGGAGGCAAAATTGTGTGGAAAGCGGTGTGACCGGTCTCGCCTGATATCCAGCGGAAACCGCGGCCATGAAGCGGACCATGCATCGAGCCAATCGTCATCGTGGCTGGTGCCCAAAACTGTGGCCGTTGAGGATCAATCGACCCGTCGGTCAGGCAGATGGAAGGATTTTCCTTCGAACCTTTGTAGACGGCAGCTTCGGTCGAAACATCTCGGTCACCCAGATCGGTCTTAATCTCAGCAGCCAAGAATGTATTGGAAAGACCGTCGAGGATGTCCCGGAAAGCTAACTTTTGGTGCGCGACGAAAGCACCGCGCTGCCCAGCCCGCGACCATGCCGCGTCTGGCCCAGTAACTTTCAAGGTGGGATCTACCGGTCCTGTTTCGGATTTGGAAAAGGAATCGCCGAGACAACATGCGTAGTTCGTGCGGGCCATTGCGGGCAAACCGGAACCCGGATCGGACGGGCATCGGAAGACCGGAAATTCGGTCATGGCGGGAGGGTAACGATAATCTCCAGGTCTTGGACCGAACGCTGTCCAAGGAATCGCCCTTTGCACCATACCCGCGCTGGCGTCCAGCTCGAGTATGAGCGGGTTCGAAATCTGTTCCCAGACCGCCTGTTGCTCGAGGAAGGGGAGAATCGGTACCAACCAGCTTAACTGCTGTTGGTTGGTCCACTCGGAATCTTCCCACCAAGCCGCGGTAGCCGGATCCAGACCCGTGCCTGTTTTCTGCTGCGGCAATTGATTGAAGGCCGCATGATAGTTGTGAATTGCAAGCCCCACCTGTTTGAAATTATTGCTACAGCTCATTCGACGAGCTGCTTCGCGAGCTTGCTGCACAGCCGGCAACAACAGCCCAACAAGGACACCTATGATTGCGATCACAACGAGCAGTTCGACAAGAGTGAAACCCAGTTTCAGAGTTTTGGAGCGATGCATGGCACTTTCTGAGAAAATTGAGTGGAGAGAAAAAACTTGGTGCTGGTTAACGAAGCTTCCCTGCCTGGCATATCGCCGATCGTCGAAGCAATGCCGCTGTCCATGATGATCCAATCAAGTTATAAGAGCGCGGACTGATAATGCACAGTCGGAGATTTAAATAAAATTGCTGTTATCGAGATCGGCATTGTTTCCAGAGTCATATTCTCGCAACCGATTCTCGGGTCTGCAGAGTGGCGTTTAGAACCGGCAGCTCAAATGTCTCACCCCGCATCAATTTTACCAGTGCCGCTGCGGCTGCCGATCCCATTTCGCTGGCCGGTTGTCGAACGGTCGTTAGTGGCGGGGTAGTGTATGCTGACTCGGCCTGGTCATCGAAGCCGATCAGCGAAACATCGTCAGGGACGCGAATGCCGTGGCGATACAAAGCCAGCCGCGCCCCATACGCAACCATGTCGTTGGCACAGAACACTGCGGTGAACTGCTTGCCTCGCAATAACAACGAGTTGATCGCCAAAATTCCCGATTGGGCACTAAAATCACCCTCCAACACCAGCTCGGGATCGAATTCGATCCCGGCGTCAGCCAACGCCTTGCAGTAGCCTTCGAATCGACGGATTGCATCTTGGTGATTCGCTATGCCGCGAATCAGGGCGATTTTGCGGTGACCGAAATCGATCAAATGCTGTGTCGCATCGTAGGCCGCGCTCACGTTATCGACGTACACGCACTGCTGCTCCCAGCCGGGTAAATCCTTTCCTACGACGATCGTCGGCAGCCGCTGCTTGAGCTCCGCCAACTGCTCCTCAGGCACATCACCACCAAGCAACAGCAACCCGTCGACCTGTCGATCGAGCAGCGTCCGAATCACGTCTGCCTCGGTGCTTTCCTGCCATTGCCCGTCGGCAAAGATTGGTGAATAAGAGGTGCCGGAAAAACCATCAATCATGCCTTGCATGACCGCATCGTAAAACGGGCTGCCGATGTTCTGCGTGACGATACCAACGGTCATCGAACGACCACTGGCAAGTCCCCGCGCGAAGACGTTGGGCTTGTAGCCGAGCGAATTCATCGCCTCTAACACGCTTTCGCGAGTCTTGTCATTGACGATCGCTTTGTCGTTGATCACGCGCGAGACGGTCGCCTTGGAGACTTTAGCCAACTCGGCGATATCTTTGATGGTGGTGGGAGACAACTTCATGCAGTGAAAGTGAAGGCGAAAGGGAGTTTCGCAGCCATCAGCAGGCGATTAACTGTTATTCTAGCAGCCTAACACGCTGCTGCAACCGGTTTCATGGGAATCTTCGAAAAAGATTACTTTTTGCCCTTAAAGGGGCTTGCCGCCGCCTATAGGTGCAACCGGTTACAGAAGGCCTGTTGCGGGCCGCCGCGCAGCCACGCGATTTTGGAGCGAGAGAAGCGGAGCGCGCCGTGATCGAATCAGCTCTGTCAGGAAGGGAGGAACTCTGCGTTTGCTCCGGACTCCACTGGTTTCGCGTCGCTTACGGCGCCAACGAGTAGACACGCACGTAATCAATCTGCATTTGCTGCGGAAAGACGGTCGTCTCGTCCGGAGGACCGACGAAATGGCCACCGACCGCCAGATTGATCAGCAGGTGAAACCGTTGATCGAAGGGCGCCGGGTAGGTTCCACCGACCGAATCCCATTGCGTCTGCTTCTGGTAACGGTGCCCATCGACGAACCACTCGATCTGCCCTTCCTGCCACTCGATGGCAAAGGTATGGAAGTCGTCGGCAAAACTTCCCTCCGGCAACTGGTACTCGTCGCCCGAATATTTGTTGTCCGGCCAGTAGCCGCCATGATGTAACGTTCCCAGCACCTTGTTGGGTGTTTGACCTTTGACTTCCACGATGTCGATCTCGCCGCTGGCGGCCCAACCACCGTAGGCCTCGTCGGTCGGCAGCATCCAAATCGCCGGCCAGATACCGGCCCCCTTGGCTAGCTTCGCGCGGACTTCGATGCGGCCGTACTTCCAATCGCCGCGATTCTTGGTACGAACGCGCCCGGAGGAGTATTCTCGTTCGGTACCGCTGACGGCGGCCTTATCGCGTCGGGCTTCCAATACCAGACAGCCATCTTCGACACGAACATTTTCCTTGCGGTCGGTGTAAATTTGCAGTTCCTCGTTACCGCCGCCGAAAGCGTTGACTTCCACTTCCCATTTGCTGTAGTCGAGCGAGTCGCCGTCGAACTCGTCTTGCCAAACCAGCTTGGCAGCACGGCCAGCTTTGGCCCCTGCCGCGGGCGGGCTTTTTAGCGCGGCGTCCTGAGCCCGGGCGATGGTTGGCAGTGCCATGATCGCACCCAACGCGATCGTGATCAGAAATGACTTAGCAGATTTCATGAGCTGTAACTTTGAATTCAGTGCGAAGAGTTCGGGTTAAAAAGTACATCAATCCTGGTGATCTCGCCAGCGCGGCCCTGCAGACTCAGCGTTTCGTCCCGGGTCAGCCGAAGTGAATTCTCGCGTACCAATCGTTGCTGGCCGCGGTGAATGACAATCGCCGTCCGCTCTGCACGCAGGTAAACGATTGGTGTCTGGCAAACTGTGAAGGCGAAGCTGCCTGGTTCCAGTGGCAGCGTCCGCGATTGGTCAGCGAAATCACAAAAGACAAATTCGGCGGGTTCCCGTAGCAGTTCATGCGACTCGAACAACACCGGATTGAAATACAGGATTCCGCCGTCGATGCGAACGCCGAGTTCGGCCAGCCGAGACAAAATGTCTTCCTTGACCTGTCCTGTCATGCCAGGTTGTTGGACACCGGCGTGCTTGGGTGTGTGCGAATACGGATCGGATGGAAAAGCACCGTACTGCTGAGGGTTTTTGGAAAGTCCGATGCCATCACGAATCTCGCGATAGTGATCCCGCAGCCGCACTAAGGTGTCACGATCACAGTCGACCTCTGCTTGCTCGTCGGCCCAGATGAAGTTTTCGATCGCCGCCAGAGCCAGCTTCGAAACCATGTGCCAGTAGATGCTGCCGAGTCCCTCGTAAGCAAAAAATGTCCCGGAGCGGCCGGTGAATTGACGGTGATTGAAGGTTTGTTCGAACAAATCGTTCAGCGAATCTCGCTCGTTCTCGACCAGTTCAGCCAAGTCGGGCCGGCTGGCCAACGCGTCGATGCGCCGCGCCCAGATCTTGTCGATTGCGAAAATTGCCGCTGAAGTGAGCGTCGCCGCGGTTGTCGATCCGCACGACCGACTTGTTCCCTTCGTTCAGCAGTTTCGAAAGCAGCGCTGACTGAAAAACCTCTTGCGACGACAACCGGTTCTTGGCGATGAATCGTGGCAGCTGGCGATCCGGATACAGCATGTAACTCTGTTGATCTTCGCGGTACAGATCGCTCGCTCGCAACGCGTCCAGCACCTCAACCGCCTCGCTTGGCGACAGCAAACCGCTGCTGAGTACCGCGACCTGTCCCTCGAGCATCTTGTACAATTGTTCGATCTGAATGCTGTCTTCGCCGAACGACATCAAGTTGTAGGATTCGTAAAGTCCATCGGACCGTCGGTTGTTTCGAATCGTCTGGTCGATTGCCTGCAGGCAAGTTCGGAAGGTAATGACACAACGCTCCAGAGACAGCGGAACTTTGTCGCCCGAGAGCCCGTTGCGATAGAAATTTTCGCGATATTCGGACCCGGCATTCGACAGCGCGTCGACCACCTGACGACGGAGCACATCGGCTTGCCTGCCGCTGGAACTTGGATCGCAACCAGAATCGACATATGGCCCGATCGCCGCGCCGACCTTTTCGAGTAAGTCGGCGACTTCGCATGCGACATCGATCGACGTCGGCAGATTCTCGCCACCAAACCAGTCGATCAGAAAGGCAAAGTAGCGACGCAGGTAGCATACCGTCACCATCGACAAGCCGTTGCCCACAATCGCGTTGTTGGCATCGTTCCATTCGGGACGCTGGGTGTTGAGCCAGATGCCGCCGTCGGGAACAAAGTTCGTCATCTTGGCCAACATTGGCACCAGCAACTTTTCACCCAGCGTCGCCCGGCACAACCGTTGCTGGGCATCGCGAAGCAATTTGCCGTCAGCACCGCATTGAGCCACGCGATCGTCAATCTCCGACTCCAACTGTCGATCAAAGTCAATCGTCTCTTTGGGATTTTTGCGAATGCTGTCGTAGTCGCGGATGCGGTAGGGGATTTCCGCGTACACGCAATATTGACGGCCGAGCCAATCGTTTAGTCCGCCGGGATCGAAATGATGCGACCACTGCAACAATTTCAGCAAGTAAATGATCTGGTGGTCGCCCCAATAACCGATGTTGGACCACGGGTCATCAGGCTCCGGCGACTCCCATTCAAAGCCCTCGTTGGTGACCCGGTAGGGGTTATAACCGTCGGCGGTCGACGCGTTGACGAAGCGAAAGACCATGTTTTCAGCAAACATCGGGTAAGCCAGCGAGAGCGCCTCCCAATTCTGAAAAATGTCGCGCCAGTTTCCCTGGTAACTGATTTTCGTCGATCCATCAGCGTTGCGAATGTCAATTGAGAACGCGTTCCAAGGCCGTGTCGGGTCGCCATGCCGCCGACCGAAGGTCAACGGCAGGTACTCCAGGCCCAGCCGAATCAAGTCCAAGTCGCCGTGCGAAAGTAGTCGATCTTTCAAATCGCCGACAAGCAGCTGGTCTCCCAGCGAAACGATGAAATCACGATTTCGCTGGAATGTCTCGCGACTGAGATTCTGGACGTGTTGGGCAAACGATTTGAGATCGATCTGGTATCCGCTGCTCGGATATCCGCCTCGCATCACGTTGAACAACACATTCGCCTGATGCCGTTGAACGGACAACTCATCAGCCCCCAGTTGTCGTCCGTCGCACGATGAAACAATCGACAGCAGCCGATCCTGGCAGCGCTGGACATCTTGTGCTAACTCGTGCTGGATCGGCGGCGAATCGACGACGAGACGTTGATCCAGATTGATCACGTCGGTTTGGTCGTGGTCGACGTCGGCCGCGATGCTCCAGCAAACCGTTTCTTGATCTTCCAGCTGCAATGGTTGGTTGACAAAGTAGGCTCCTCGTCCGGCGCGAATATCCAACTCTGGCACCAGCGGCCTGCCGGCGCGAAACGCGCTGACTTGCCGATTGCTCAACAACACCGTGGGCCGGTTCAAACCGCTTTGCCAGGCCACGGTAGCCCGCAGCCCTTCACTTGGTTCGGCGCGATCGGTTGGAATCGAGCTCAGGTAATAAATCCCCAATTGCGATTCGGTCAGCAGTTCGCTTTTCTTATAAGCGTCGCCCAGGTTGCTGTACCGCAATTGGAAATTCTGGTCCAACCCAAATGGCATCAAGTTTTGCAGCCCGTCCAACAATTCGACCGTTCGCGCCGAGCCGCCGTGATTGGTTAGCCAGCAGCTGCGGAGGAAACCGAATTCCAGCCCAAACGTCCAGCGGTAGCGGAAGGTCAGTCCGAGCGAATCGTTGATCTCTTCCAGGTAGACCTTGTTTCCCAGCCCGTTCTTGTAGAGGTTGCGACGGATCGAGGCAGCCAACAGGTCGGTTGCGGCGAACGGTTCCCAGTACTGCGTTGCCCCTTGCCGATCGAGACAACGAATGATCGTTTTGGGGCCGGTCGATCCGGCCGCGTCGATGAGTTTGTCGGCTGAGTAATAAGGAAACAAAGCGTGGTCGGGATTCTTGCGGCCCGCCGTCACCGCGCCGCGACTGGACAAAAACATCCAGTGATCGCCGGAACTTGCCAGCGTCATGAAAAAATCGGGCATCAGCTGGCTGTTGGCAATCCGATAGCATCGCTCGCCCTGGAGCGTCACGAAGTCTCCCGAGACTGCCGTGTCATCGGCGATCTGCGCTTGGTCGATTGGATGATCTGGAAACAATTTCAAGCTGCCTAACCGATGAGTCCTTGATTGCTGCCCGCCGCCCTCGATTGCAAGTCCAATTCAATTTGATGCATTAGTTTTTCGTTGATCTGATAAAACGTCAGGCACACGGCCGAGGCCAGGAAAAAGACCGCCGGAATCAAGCTCATCATCATCCGCAGCCCTGCCAACGTGGTCTCCGATTGGTACTGGTCGACACCATCAATTGGTTCCACGTACTGATAAAAGTCGAGGGCAAACCCGGTCATCGCCGCCCCCACGGCGCAACCCATTTTTTGCGAGAAGGTGGCGGCCGAGAAGACCAGTCCCGTCGCGCGGCGATGGTTACGCCATTCGGAATAGTCGGCTGCGTCGGCGTACATCGCCCACAGCACCACCGGGCTCGGGCCGCCGATGAAGGAAGCGGCGATATGCAGGGCGAACATGATCGGGATCTGTTCGGGCCCGACCAACAGGAACCCCGCAGTGCTCAGGGCCACGCCCAGGTTCATGTAGATCATCAACATCTTCTTGCCCAGCAACGCCGTCAGCGGCTTGGTCAACAACATCCCGACGATCGCGGCAACGCTGCCGGCGACAAAAAATGACGGCGCGTAGCTCGCGTCACCGACGTAGTACTTGAAGTAATACAGGATCGCACCGCCGCGAACGAATTGACCCATCAACTGGAATAGCCCAAACCCGAACAATACCAACCAGGGTTTGTTGTCCAGCAAATCGTTGAAGTCGAGTTCGAAGGTCGACTGCTGTCTCGGATCGCCGTTCTCCGGTGCCGATCTGATTGCCGCTGCGCGTACGGCCAGCGAAACCAGACTGGTGAAGATGTAGCCACCCAGAATCCACGGTACAGCTTGCGAGTCGAATCCGGTCGACAACAGCGCCAGCAGCGCCAGTCCACCGAGCAGGATCTGATGCAGCTTCAAGCTCGTTCGCAGGAAGTACCAGTCGGCCTTGTAGGTCGATGCCAATTCCTCCTGCGGCTGGACCCGTTCTTTGGTCGTTGCAAACGTGATCAAGAACAAAATCACGGCAGCGACAGAAAAGCTGACCATGGTCCAGAAGAAACCGGCTTGTTCATTGATGACCACTTCTTTTTCGACACCGTCGACGATCGCGATTTCCGTGCCGCCAAAAATGCCGACCAGTTCCAGCGTGAAATACTGCACCACGATGCCGCCCAAAAACGCCAGCACGAAGCGATAGGTCGAAACGCTGGTCCGTTCCAAGGAATTAGGCGAGATCACTCCCATCAACGCGGAATAGGGAATATTGATCGCCGTGTAGACCATCATCACCAAGGTGTAGGTGGCGTAGGCGTAGATCAGCTTTCCGGTGGGACCCAAGTCCGGCGTGTAGAACGTCAGCGATCCGGTGATCGCAAAAGGGATGCAGAACCAAATCAAATAGGGTCGAAAGCGTCCCCAGGCAGTCTTGGTGCGGTCGGCGATGTAGCCCACAAAGGGATCGTTGATCGCATCCCAGATCCGGGTGACCAACATCATCGTGCCGGCCGATTTGGCGCTGATCCCAAACACGTCGGTGTAAAAGTACATCAGGAAGAACTCAAAGATCTTCCAGTACAGATTCGAGGCGGTATCACCGAGGCCGTAGCCAACTTTCTCGGCGATGCTCAGGCGACCTTCGTTGTTGGGCAGCTCGGCGTCAGCGGGGGGCGAGATCGATGTCATAGAATCGAACGAGCCGATGGTGGAGATGGAAGCGAATTAAGAGGAGGACAGATGTCCCCGCAACTGCGGCACACCGCGCCGTTCGATTTGAGACCGGTTTCATTCGTGAGCGTAACTATCCCCGCTGGCCACCTGGCTGTCAAGCAACAGCGCGAGTCGAGCGGGCAAGGCTGGCCGGTTGTTGTCTGCTGGGTGGCTGGTGGTCGAGCGCAGCGAGCCCCCAGATTGTTGAGACAAGGGTCCGGCGACCGCAGGCGGGCAGGCCAAAACAGGTAGGCCGGATCCAGGCGCGTCCGCGACGCCGCTCCGGCAATCTGCTGATCGACGGTGCCGGAACTACGGTCGCGTTTTCGCTGCGAGCGATGTTCCAACCAGCGGCTGTTTGGTTTGATCGCGGTCTTCCGCTGCGGTCAGGATCGCGACCTCCGGTCCGGCCTACTGCTGCTAAGGCGACCGGAGGATTAGCCTGCATCAGCATAGTCGGGATCCAGGCGTAGGCCGGATCCAGGCGCGTCCGCGACGCCGCTCCGGCAATCTGCTTATGAACCGTGCCGGAACTACGGTCGCATTTTCGCTGCGAGCGATGTTCCAACCAGCGGCTGTTTGGTTTGATCGCGGTCTTCCGCTGTGGTCAGGACCGCGACCTCCGGTCCGGCCTACGGCTCTGCTAAGTCGACCGGAGGATTAGCCCGCATCAGCGTAGTCCGGATCCAGGCGTAGGCCGGATCCAGGAGCGTCAGCGACGCCGCTCCGGCAATCTGCTTATGAACCGTGCCGGAACTACGGTCGCATTTTCGCTGCGAGCGATGTTCCAACCAGCGGCTGTTCGGTTTGATCGCGGTCTTCCGCTGTGGTCAGGACCGCGAACGCCGGTCCGGCCTACGGCTCTGCTGGCGGCAGGTGCGCCGACCCCTGGTGGCAGGAGTCTCTTCGAACTCGCCTGCCGACCCAGCCACCGAGCCATCCCAGTGGTGTGTCCAAGTTAGCGCAGGACAGTAGGCGAGTGCGTTCATTGATTCGTCCGATTCGCTTGCCGGAACGGAGAATTCGGGCGTGCTGAGCATTGATTACTACGGCTAGCTGTATGGCGAGTATGTTTCGATCGATTACCTGGGATCCGATTCGATCGTGATCGTGATCGCGGACGCCGGGACCGCCAACGACGTGTGGCTCAATCACCAGGTGTCGTCCATTGTTCCCGAGGGCGCGGTCGAAGCACGGTTGGCCCTGTTGTTTGTCCAGCCGCGAGAGGAGCTGGGTGCGTTGCACATCGACAATGTCAGCTTCAAGGTCGTCACGGCGATGCCTGAGCCTGGTGCTTTGTTTGGTCTGGCAGCGATCTCGGTGATCGCGGTGGTTGGTTCCCGCCGCCGCCCCCGCAGAGAATTCGCCAAAACGCGATCAAGCGTCGAGTGCTGCGATCGTTCGCCGACTTTGCCGCTCGCCAAAACAGCCGCCCGGAACGTGAATACGGGCCCTCGTCGAGCAGAAAATGACTCTATGTCGCAGGCGATGGCTGGCGTAAATCGTCCAGGTCACCCAGAACACTGAAACCGATTGCAGTTTACATAGCTGTAATTGTAATTGTGACTTGAGTTCCTTCGGGACTTGCCAGCGGTCGGGCGGATACCGTCAGAATACCCGGCAGTAATAGGTCTTGGCGGCGATTCGCCGGGCACTCGTTTTGCCGTTCTGGCGTACGGTGCTCGGGCCTCGCCCCGAAGAAAGGGGGTTTTACCGCGAGAAATTTATGGGAAGCGAGTTCCTCTTTTCAACCTTTCCGGCTTGACAATCGGCATTAGGGTGATAAAAATCATGCTAACCGTTGGAGAAGGGTGCGTGAAGATCGGGATCAGGCCGAGATTCGCACTCCATTGAAACCGGTTTCAGCGTCCCTCTTCGATTCTTTAAAAATACAATTTTAGCGGAGTTCATCGTGAGATTTTCTCTTTTATGCTGCGGCATCTTGATAGCGGGACTGATTTCTCGTCCTGCATCGGCGGCACTGTCCCCCTACTCGGATGACTTTCAGGGTTACGGATCCGCCCTCTTCTTTACGCCTTGGGGCGGTTTCTCTGATAATGGAGGCTTCCCTGGAGGTTATGGTTTTTCCCCGTCAACGAGCGGGCCGCAGATCACCGCGCTGGCCAATGATGGTGCCGGTAATGACTTCTTGAATTTTTATGGAAACTACGACAACGCTCCTGTGCAGACGGGGCAGGCTCCAAACCCGCAAGAAGCGATCAGCGTTTTCATTCAGCAGTCGTTCAGTTCAGCTGAGGCTGCGACTGGAGCGACCTGGACGTTCGATTTCGACTACAAAGAAGCCGATTCCCCATTCGGTCCTGGAGGTGCTACGCAAGTTGGCGCGTTCATCCGTGTCTTTGACGGATCTTTTAATCTGCTGGATGACGATACTCTCAACACCGCGGGATCCACTACTTGGCAGGGTGGTCAACTTCAGATCACTTTAAATCCTGCATACGTAAATGGTGGTATTATCCAGTTTGGCTTCAATAATCTGGTAGGAAGTTACGAGCCTTCCGGCATGAATTACGACAACGTCGTGTGGCAACAACAAACCACCGTCATTCCCGAGCCAGCGAGCTTTGCGTTTCTCGGTCTAGGCGTGGTCGGTTTGGTTGCCCGTCGTCGTCGACGCAGCTAGTTCATTGCTATAACGCGATTCCCCCCGCAGCCCAGCTGCGGCGATCGTCAGTTGTATGAAATTAAGATCGGCAGCTTTTCAGTTGCCGGTCTTTTTTTTCGCGCGATCGGTTGTTTGTTGGTCGGGCTGCTGCCGTTGACCAGCGAGACGCTCTGCTTGAGGACCAAATGGGGATCGAATCGGACCTTTGCTGGCCGGATGGCGATGTCGCAGATTCCGGCCCACCCCACCCCCCGAGCGAGTTGATTGCCAGCGAACTAAGGTGATTTGTATCTCAATTGATACGATTTATTGGTTGACTTTGACGCTTAGGTGCTTCACCATGGGCAAACTCGAATCCGGTATTGATGGAATAATCGTTAAAGGTTCATATCGACCTGGAAGTGAAACCGGTTTCACGTTGACCTGGCGGCGTTTTAAGCGACCACTCGTTACGCTCGTCAGCTTTACTATCGTTCTTTCGAACCAAGGTTAGAAAATCATGAAGTTACGAATTTTGATGGCCAGCGCTGGACTGGCCGCACTTCTTTTTGCTGTTCCGACAGCCTCGGCGGCCAACTTATTGGTCAACCCTGGCTTTGAAGTTCCCGATGCACCGCCCGGTGGAGAAGTCGACGTCTCCGGAGGCTTTACCGGATGGAGCGCTTACGGCGCTAATTTTGTCATCGACCAGCCCGCTCCCGGGCCGACCGATCCGATTAGCAGCGTGGGAGCGTTTGAAGGAACCCAGGCACTCAAAAACTTCGGCAACTCCGGCGTATTCGCTGATTTCGCCGCGGCCGAAGGCGACCAGTTTGATGGTAGCGTTTATGCGATCAACCCCAACAACAATGACGTACTGGTTGGCGGTCAGATTGCCCTCAGCGCGCTCATCTGGCTAGATAGCGGAGGAGGGGTTATCAGCTCGGTCGCCTCGAATGTGCTCGACTCGCTCGCTCCGACGAATGTATGGAATTTGCTGAGTGTAAACGGAACAGCGCCTGCTGGAACCGCCGCGGTTCGGTTCCAAGTGTTTACCGAGGATACTGGCGGTGGCGGCGGCGCACCAAGATTTGATGCTGCCAGCTTGACCCAAAGTACCGTCATTCCAGAACCAGGCAGCCTGGCGCTGCTAAGTCTCGGTGCGATCGGTTTCGTCGCTGGACGTCGCCGTCGCCGCAGTTAGTGCAGCGATCATGTCTGAATTCCCGCAGCAATGCTGTGGATCGGACGCTGATTGATTTCAAAGATCGGCAGCTCATCGCTGCCGATCTTTTTTTGCGCCCTGCTTGGTCGCTAGTTGATCAGCGGGTAGCTGTTTGGAACGGACTTTTTACCACGAAGTGTTGACGGCCATTATCCCCGGATGCGCTGCGCGATCCGGGGCTAATGGCTGAAATCCCTGCGGGATAAAGAACGGACGGATCAATCATTGCCACGCACCGCTCACGGCCACTGGCCGGCGGTCAGCGGATCGCCTGCGGAAAGTTCTGTTGGCTTAAGGTCGATCAAGCTCAAATCACGATTCAATTCAATCTTCATCACGGCTTTGGAAAAGGCGGGAAGCTATTGTTTCCTGATCATGGGGCTAAGCAAGCTACCGGGTGTTTGCCGTCGTGTGTAAACTGTGGGCTTGAACTCCTGCCTGATGCCTCGCCCATTCTCGAGACATGCAGGCGCGATGATCGTATCATCAACCGGCGATAGAATTTTGGAGCGGTCCTGACGGCCGGCGATGGGATGTCGAAACGAGCGAAACGCAAGTCGCTTCCATCGGCTCGATCATCGCGCGTACCGGCAGAGAGCCTCGGCAAACAGAACCCCCGCAAAGACCAACGTTGGTGGCGACCACTGCCGCTGGTCATCGCGGCCACTGCGGCGGTCGCTGGCGCCGGAGCATGGTGGATGATCCAACGTCCCCCCGAGCCGGCCAACGGGCCTTCCGGTAGCGATACCGCGCAAATGTCTTCTTCCGAACCCGGTACCTCCTCCGACCCGGGTAACTCCTCTGACCGAGGTGATGGCGGCGAAGACGTTGTCCAGACGCTGATCGCGTCTGCCGACCAGACCCAAGACACCGTGCCGCTTCCAGGCGCTCGCTTCAGCGTCCCCGAAATCGAATCGCAACGGTTCACGCTCGATCCCGCCCAGACCGGTTGGGACACCGAGGTCTTTCACGAAAATGCCACCACGCAACTGAAGGCGCTGGCGCATTTGCTGGAGGATCCCCAACAAATCAGCGTTGCCGATGTCAGCGCTTTGGTCGCGCCCGAGTTCCGTTGTCAACAGCTGCGGCCGCAACCGCTCCAGTCCGTCTATCGTGACGAGCTGCTGGAGGTCCAGCGGCTGGTCGCAACCGATGGCGGCGAACCGGCGCCGTCGCAGGAGACGCTGCTTCAAGGCGCTTCCGGATTCGTCGAGGCGCTCAGCGGCTTGCAGGGGTTGCTTTCCGCCGGAGATGATTGTCACGTCAAACTCAAACAGTTCCGCATCGATCCGGCTGCTGACGCCATCGGCACGACGGTGTTGCTCAGAGCCAGCACGCACACGCCCGAGGGACCGCGGCAGATCAATGCCACCTGGAGTTGTCGTTGGACCGGAGGAGAGGTCGCTGGTGAGCCAAAATTGTTGAGCATCGCACTGCTGGACTACGAGGAGGTCAACGGCCACGGCATCCAATCAGCACTGTTTCGCGACGCCACCGCAGCGGTACTCGGTGACAACCTGTCTTTCCAGCAGCAACTCAGTAGCGGTCTGGATTACTGGCTGCAACGTGTCAGTCGCGTTTATGGCATGCATCTGTTCGCTCGCAACGGGCTTTCTGTGGGCGACGCCGACGGTGACGGGCGCGATGATGTTTACGTTTGCCAGGCCGCGGGCCTGCCCAACCGTCTGTTCGTTCGGCAGGGCGATGGCAGCGCGGTCGATGTCTCTCATGCCGCCGGTGTCGACCTGCTCGATCACAGCAGCAGCGCACTATTCATCGACATCGACAACGATGGCGACCAGGATCTGGTTGTGGCCGTCACTGCCGGCTTGGTCGTGTTCCAGAATCGCGGCCAGCTGCAGTTTGCACCCGTCGCGCGGCTGCGGACGGCCGACAAAGACGTGCAGTCGTTGACCGCCAGCGATTACGACATGGATGGCGACTTGGACCTGTACGTCTGCCAGGACTTTGCTACTCCGACGGCGCGCCCTGATGAAGTGCGTCCGCCATTTGCCTACCACGATGCCAACGATGGCGGGGCCAACCTGCTGTTTCGCAATGACGGTGTGGGGGCAGACGGCAAGGTCCGCTTTGTCGATGCCACCGTAGAGACCGGCTTGGACCAGGACAACCGCCGTCACAGCCTGGCGTCCGCCTGGGAGGACTATGATCAGGATGGGGATCCCGATCTGTACGTGGCCAATGACTACGGACGCAATTGCCTGTACCGCAACGATGACGGCCATTTTGTGAACATCGCCGAACAAGCCGACGTGGTCGATTACGGGTCCGGCATGTCGGCGGCGTGGGGCGACTACGACCGCGATGGAAATCCAGACCTGTACGTCGGCAATATGTTCTCCTCGGCGGGCAACCGGATTACCCGACAGGAGAAGTTCCAAATCGATCAGGCCGAAGACAGCCAAACGCTGGGCTTGTATCAGCGTTTTGCCAAGGGCAACTCGCTGTATCGCAACCTCGGCGACTCCCAGTTCCAGGAGGTCGGCGCCGCGGCAGGCGTCGAAATCGCCGGCTGGGCCTGGGGCTCAATCTTCGTCGACGTCAACAACGACGGTTGGGAAGACCTGCTGGTTGCCAATGGCTACATCACCACCGAAGACACCGGCGATTTGTGAAGTTTCTTTTGGCGGCAGGTCGTGTCGGACGGAAAATCACCCAGTGGCGCTTCGCCAAACTCAGCATCTGCGGAGGCCGGGCCTCATGGATTGTTGCTGGAGTTACTGCGCGAGGGACGGTCGTTCAGCGGTTACGAAAAACATTGCTGTTTCTTGAACACGCGCGACGGTCGGTTCACCGATGTCTCAGCCGTCAGCGGGGTCGATTACCCAGAGGATGGCCGCGGCGTGGCCTTTTGTGACTGGGATTTCGATGGTGACCTCGACCTCTGGATCAGCCACCGCACAGGCCCGCAGGTTCGATTGTTGCTCAACCAAGGGCAGTCCGCAGGGCGGATGATGGCCCTGCGGCTACAGGGCACTTCCTGCAATCGCGATGCCATCGGGGCCCGTGTCGAGGTGATCGAAACTGCCGCAACACAATCGCCCATGGTCCGATCGCTGCGTGCTGGCGACGGATTCCTGGCGCAATCGAGCAAGTGGCTCCATTTCGGCTTGAGTTCCAGCGACGCCACAGCGAACGTCAGAGTATGGTGGCCCGGCGGCGAAGTTGAGGTCTTTGCGGGTCTGGCCGCAGGCGGACGGTATCTGCTTTCGCAAGGCAGTGGCAAGAGCCAGACATGGCAAGTGCCGGGCAGCAGCGTGCAATCAGTGCAAGCCGCGGCGCAAGTGCAAGTCGAACGCAAGCTGATTTCCGTCTACAACATGCCGCTGCCGCAGCTGCAATACGTGGATCAGGCCGGTGCGACCAAGGAATTGGGCGAGTTTCGCGGCCGCCCGCTGCTGCTGAACCTGTGGGCCAGCTGGTGTATGCCTTGCCTGAAAGAGCTGAACGAGATGTCGACCCGCGCTGATGAGCTGCGCGACGCTGGGGTGCAGGTGCTGGCTTTGTCGGTGGACGAGCTGGATCCCGGTGCTGCGACTTCTAAAAACGACCCCGATCAATTTCTGAAACGGCTGCAGTTTCCCTTCGACTCTGGCCGCGCCACCGACCAGCTTGTCTCCAAGTTGCAATTGGTCAACGATGTGCTGTTCGATTCTCATCGCCCTTTGCCGGTGCCGACGAGTTTACTGATTGACGACCGGGGTTGGGTGGTCGCCATCGCCAAGGGCTCAGTGAACGTGGAGGAGATTCTGGCGGCGGTGCGGCGACTGCCCGGCCCTAAGCAGGAATCCTCGCTGCCGACGTCCGCGCTGCCATTCGATGGGCGTTGGGAAGCGGAGTTAAACTCCGGCGGACTGGACAATGCGCTCGTGGACCGGCTGATCGAGCAAGAACTGCTGGATGACGCGGCCGATTATGTCAAGCAGGCGTCGGATCGCCTGGCAAGCGCGCCAGGTTATGGGCTGCTTCTCAATCGCATCGGCGCATTATTCGGCCAGCGCAACGAATACGAACAGGCGGTCGACATGCTGCGGCGAGCCGCCGAGGTTCAGCCCGACGATGCCACGGTGCACTCCAACCTCGGTTGGGCGCTGCTCAGCCGCGGTCTCTCGCAGGACGCCGAAGCGTCGTTCGGGCGTGCGCTGAAACTTGACCCCCGCTTGGCGCTGCGCACGCTGGGCAGGCGGAGTTGCTCAGCGCGCGAGGCGAAGCTCCCGCCGCCGAACGAAAGTACCTCGAGGCTCTCGATCATGACCCTCAACTGGCCCAGGCGTACGGCAGACTGGTGGCGATGTACCAACAGCAGAGCCGCATCGAAGACGGCGTCGCCATCTTGGAGCGTGCCTTTGCACAGGGTGTCGAAGTGGACGGCATGCATTACCAGCTGGCTCAATTTTTGCTTGGTCTGGGACGTGTCGCCGGCGCGATTGAGCAGTTTGGAACTGAACTCCAGCGCGATCCGGATCACCTGCAGTCGCTCAACAACCTGGCCCGCATCCTTGCCACGCACCCCGATCCGGCCCTGCGGGACGGCGAGCGGGCCGTCGAATTAGCGCAGCGTGCGGTTGCCGGTCTCGGCGCGCAGAACCCCTACAGCCAGGGTGCCCTGGCGACTGCTCTGGCCGAGACCGGGCGCTTCGAGGAGGCCTTGATCGCGGTGGATCAAGCGCTGGTGCTGGCAAGAGCCGCGCAGCGCCAGGCGCTTGTCAGTCAACTCGAGTCGGAACGGCAGTCTTATCAGTCAGGTAATACCGCCCGCATGCAATGAGTCGCGAGCCGCACTTCCGCTAATTTTGAGACGCTAAATCGTTTTCCCGCTCGCTGTAGCGGCGGTCCTCCAAAGTCGATTTTCGTTCCGCGAAAATACGCTTTCTTACGCGGAGCGAAAGACGACTTTCCCGCTACACCGATGTTGAGAACGCCCTAGTTTCCGGGCGCGGTGCGTTGCAAATCGTAGATCACGACCGCCTCGGCGGCATGGTCGGCGGCCGGATTGAGGCTTCTGTGCTTGGTAACGGCCCGATCGCGTGCGTTGTCATCGACCCGGTAGTACTCATGCCGTTGGCGGTGCTCGGCTGCTGCTGCGGTATTACCCAGCAGGGTGTGAACCAAAGACAGGTTGTAGTGGGCGGTGGTGTTCTCCGGATCCAGTTGCAGCGTTTTATCAAACCACTCCCGGGATTCTTCCAGTAACCGATTGCGCGCTCGCAGCCTCGTCTCCCCCCGCTCGGTTTTCGCTCGTTCCAGTAATGCCAGTCCCAGTTCGTTGATCACCCGGTAGTCCTCTCCGAAATCAAATTCCCTTTCCCTGGCCGCTTCGAAATCGGTATTGAGGATACTCTTGAAGTTGCCGATGGCCTCATCCAGCTGGCCATTTTGCTTGTTGACCAATCCGGTAAACCAGGCGAGCAACCAGGGCTCGGCGGGCGGGTCGAAATTCGCGGCTCGGCGCAGTGCTTCGGCGGCGTCATCAACCCGGCCTTCCTTCAAATAGATGCGCGCCAGGTTCAGCGGGCCGTCGGCGCGACCAAGTGTTTCTACTTCGCTAAAGGCGGCTTCTGCCTGACGCATTTCTCCCCGCTGGCCCTTGCGCAGTAAACCAATGCCGTAATCGTTCCAGCGTTGCCAAGCGGGAATCGCAGCGTCCACTGCCTGTTCCTGACCTGTCTGTTCCTGACCTGCCTGCCGGGAACCCACGGGCAGGGTCACCTGATCGCTGGCGATGATTGTGATCGGCAGGTCGTTGCGCTGAAAATCATCGCCCTGGATGAATTGCAAATAGGTGGTATCGAATTTGCGGTAGTTCAGCGTTACCTCAATCGAGACCGCATCGCCGACATCCTCCGGCACCGTAAAGCTGTAGTGCACCACATCGGCGGCACCCGGAGGGATCTGGTGGTTGTACAGCGGGGTGAAGATGTCCTCGGCATTACGCCGGTCGATCCGATTTCCCTCCCGGTCCAGCAGGTACAGGTTTACAAAGTGCGACCATGGGTCAACGGTGCCATCGGTGGTGCGCCCGCCACTGTGGCCAATCACTCGGTCGCCGCTGCGCATCAGCACCTCCAGCCAGACTTCATTGGAGTCGGCGGTACCCTGGGTAAAAAGATGACCCAGGGTCAGGGTGCGAACCACCGTTTCCAGCAAATAGCGCTGGCCCGGCTCGAGGACGGGCAGTTGCGGTCGCAGCGGGGCAATCAGTGGATCGGTGATTGCTCCGCCGACTTTCAGGCCAAACAGATCCACTCGCAGGGCATCCCGAAGAAAACGCTGGTGGGATTCATTGACCCACGGCGGTGAGCCGAGCAGGAAAGGGAGTGCCGTGTTGGCCCCAGGGAACTGATGATCATGAACCGTCAGTTTACCCGAGGCATCGAAGCGGGCGGCGCCGAAATCGGCTGACTCGATCAGAGGCATATGGCACTCAGCGCAGTTGTGTTTTGCCTTAGCCGGGTAATAGAAACTGCTCGCGCCGTGCCCGGAAACTCCCGACAGGTGGTAGGAATCCTGGTGGTTCTGGCCGCGCAGCCACTTGTAATCATTCAGCTCAGGTGGCAGGTGTACCTTGTGACAGGTGCCGCAGAAATTCGGCTCGCGGTGCAGTGGCTTGAGGAAGGTTTTCTTATGAAACTCCGGCTTGGCTTTCACCAATTGCCGGTTGATCCATTTCAGGACGCTGTTGTCACTGAAAGCAAAAGGATAGTGCTGCGGTGCCGCGATCGTGTAGTCGGCATTGCCGCGCGGACTGTTGATCTGTGTAATCGCATGGCAGCTGGTGCAGGTGACACCTGCGCTGGCAAGAGGATCATCGACGTCGCCAAATTCCGGCTCGTCAATCGCGCCGCTCAGTAGCGGAACCGGGTCGTGACAGCCCGCGCAGAATCGCGATAGATGAGTATTGCCGTGGCGAGCCATGCCCACTTGCCTGGTTTTCATCACCGAAAACCGGTAGGCGGGATTATTGAATGAGCTGAAGCGGTGGGCACTTTCCGACCACTTCGCATGGGTGTCGGCATGACACTCCCTGCAGTACTCGTCCATCATCAATGCATCTGCCGGGATGTACGTGTTTTGCGGTGTGCGGGTGAGTGCCGGGAAAAAGGGCGAATCAATCACCGTGTTCTTTGCAAGCGTATCGGCGTCCGTCGTCAGGCGACTTTGGCCAACGATTTGAGGCCCCAGGGTGAATGCCGTGATGAGGACGGCGGCCAGGCCCCACCTTAGCGCGGGGCGGTAGTTTACCCCTTTACCTGCCAGCCGGTGCAGGATGAATAACCAGGCAATCAGCAGCGGAGTGAGCACATGCAACCAGTAGGCGACGCTGCGAACAGTGGGATCCTTGACCTGGATAAAGTCAAACCGGGTCAGCACAATCCCGCTGGCCAACAGCAGCAGCACCGTTGCGAACAGGGCCAGGCCGGCGCGGACCGCGCGATAGTTGGGCCGTGGCCAGGCGTTGCGCAGATGCAGGAGGCCAAACACGATCACGGGCAGAACCAGTGTAAGCCCCAGCACCAGGTGGCCCAAGAACATCAGCTGGTAAAAATATGCCTCGTACAGTTCACCGGTGTACCACTGTGCCAACGTGATGCCCGCCAGATAGACACTGTTGACTGCCAGCAGGCCAGAAAGCGTAAAGACAAATCCCAGCAGCTTCCTGAGCCGCGGCCCGATGACCGGTGGATAGGGCCGATGCGGGAAGGAAGTGCCGGAATGACCCGGTTTATGAGAAGTCATTTATCATTACGACTATCATTACGACAAGAACGCCTATAGTTCGAGCGAGATTCACCAACCGACCACCAGTATAATCAGCGGAAGCCGCCAATCACACGTATGACTGACAAGAGGCGTGTCGAGGCCGACGACCAGATCATCGGTCTTGCCTTCAAGCGATCACTGGTTTTGTTAGCGATCTTTGGATTGCTTGCGCTCGGTGCTGTGCTGGTTCGCCGGATGTGGCAGGAACCGCAGATGCTCCTTGACACCCGGGTGATGCCGCCGCAGCAGATTGTCACCGACGTGCAGGCGCCGGCGGTACCATTCACTGATATTACCCGCCAGGCCGGCATCAGCTTCTCGCACAGCACTGGCGCTTACGGCGATAAACTGTTGCCGGAAACCATGGGCAGCGGTGTCGCCTTTCTCGACTACGATAACGACTCTGACCAGGACCTGTTGCTGATCAATTCCGACGACTGGCCCGGCCAGGAAGCCCCCGCGGCCGGGCGGCCGACGATGAAACTGTACCAGAACGATGGCCACGGCCAGTTCACCGATGTTACCACTACGGCAGGCCTGGCGGTGCCCTTCTACGGCATGGGCGTCGCCGTGGGCGACTACGATAACGATGGCCATGTTGATATTTTCGTCACGGCTTACGGCAGCAATCACCTGTTCCACAACGAGGGCGGGCATTTTCGCGAGCTGCAAACCGCTGCCGGCGTAGCGGGTCAAGCGGACGCCTGGAGTACCAGTGCCAGCTTTATTGATATTGATAACGATGGCGACCTCGATTTGTTTGTCGCCAACTATGTGCGCTGGTCGAAAGACATGGACTTTAACGTCAACTTCCAGCTGACCGGCATTGGCCGTGCCTACGGCCCCCCAAATGCCTACGAAGGCACATACAACTATTTGTATCGCAATGATGGCGACGGGCGCTTCACCGACATTTCCGCTAGCAGCGGCATTCATGTGACGAATCCCGCCTCCGACAAACCGATGGGCAAGGCGCTGGCGGTAGCGCCGGTGGACATTGATGGCGACGGTCGGCTGGACCTGCTGGTTGCCAACGACACGGTACAGAACTTTCTTTTCTACAACCTGGGAGGCGGTAGGTTTGAGGAGCGCGGCGCCACGCTCGGCGTGGCATTTGACCGTGATGGCAACGCCACCGGAGCAATGGGCACGGACGCCGCCTATTTCAGGAATGATGACAGCCTGGGGATTGCGATTGGCAATTTTGCCAACGAAATGACCTCGCTGTATGTGGCCCAGGGCGCTTTAACACTTTTTGCTGACGAAGCGATCGTGGAGGGGATTGGCCCGAGCTCGCGCCGCGCGCTGACCTTCGGTTTGTTTTTCTTCGATTACGATCTGGACGGCCGCCTCGATTTTCTGCAGGCCAACGGCCATTTGGAAGCAGAGATCAACAAGGTTCAGAGCAGTCAGCACTATCGGCAGCCGCCGCAATTGTTCTGGAACTGTGGCGTCGATTGCCGGACCAGCTTCTTGCCGGCACCAGCAGAGGCCAGCGGCGATCTGGCAGCCCCTCTGGTCGGCCGCGGCGCCAGCTATGCGGACATCGATGGCGATGGTGATTTGGACGTGGTCATCAGCCAGAATGGCGACACACCGAGGCTATTGCGCAATGACCAGGCGTTGGGGCACCACTGGCTGCGCGTCAAACTGATTGGCACCAAAGACAATCGCGATGCAATCGGTAGCTGGGTCGAACTGCAGGTTGGCGATGTCGTGCAAAGGCGTCAGCTAATGCCTTCGCGCAGCTATCTGTCACAGGTAGAGTCCGTTCTGACTTTCGGACTTGGCAACTCACGCACCGTGGACCGGCTTGACGTAATCTGGCCCAATGGCAAGCGTCAGAACATCCGGCCGGTCAATGTCGATTCGCTACTTGAAATTACGCAACTGCCCTAGATTTGCTGTGGATGTCTATGAACTTCAGGAAGCATGCGGTTGTTTTGGCGTTCTTGACCAGCTTGGTGACGGCATGCGCCAAATCAGAAAAACCCGCATCGAATCCGCCCCTGAATGCCGAGGCCATCAAGGCCAATAACCATGCTGTCGGCTTGATGGGGAAGTTTGAATATGCAGAGGCGCAAGAACAGTTTCGGAAGCTGGTCAAGCAATGGCCCGCCTGGCTGGATGTCAAAGTGAATCTGGCGATCGCTACACTCAACAGGCAAGGCGACGGGGACGAACGGGCGGCGCTGAAACTGGTCGAGGAAGTCCTGCAAACCGACGCTTCCCATCTTCGCGCGCATTATTTTGCCGGCCTGATTCGACTCTATGTAGGCGAGCCGGCGGTTGCGCAGCAGCATTTCGAGTTCGTTGCTCGCAATGACAGCGGCGACGCCTATGCGGCTTACTATCTGGCCCAGTGCCGGGCCCAGCAGGGTGATTACGAACAGAGCCTGTTGGGGTACCAGCGATCGATTGCCGCGGATCCCTACCTGCGCAGCGCTTACTACGGCGCTTTCCAAAGTTTACAACGGTTGCAGCGTCCGCAGCAGGCGCAAGCGCTCGCCGCCGACTACCAGCGTCTTGAGAACAATCCACGTTCGCGTCTGGCCGAATTCAAATACACACGTATGGGCCCCAAGGCGGCAGCCATGGCGATTGATTTGGTTCCTGACGCAAACTCAATCGCCCCGCAAGGCGACCTGTACACCGTTCCCACCCTGCTGCCGATCGAGAGTGCCTCGCCGCTTGACTGGCAAGTCGGCCAGCCCGAGCAGACACCCAGTTTTACCACGGTCGATCTGCAGGGAGATGGCTTCGCCGACCTGTTCATTGCCGATGTGCTTGGCCTTGAAGATGGAACCGGAAAAACGGTGATCGGAAACCTGGTTCTGTTGGGGCAGAGCGACGGCAGCTACCAGGCAAGGACTGACCATCCCCTGGCCAGGGTTGCAGATGTCAATGCCGCGTTGTGGGGCGATTTTGATAACGACGGCCTAGTGGATGTTTACTTCTGTCGTCGAGGTGAAAATCGGCTTTGGCGCCAGGTATCCCCTGATCAATGGAGTGATATCACGGCAACAGCCGGTGTCGGCGGCGGGGATCTGGATACCGTGGACGGTGCCTTCTTCGACGCGGATCACGATGGCGACCTGGATTTATTCCTGGTCAACGCGGATGGCCCCAACGAACTACTTAATAACAATCTCAATGGCAGCTTCCGGCCACTCGCTGCGGAGTATGGCCTGTCCGGCGGCGATGCCGCTTCCACGATGGTGGTGCCGGTTGATCTGGACAACGATCGAGATACCGATCTGATCGTGCTCAGCGCGCAAACGCCGCACCAGGTTTTCATCAATGATCGGCTTTGGTCCTATCACCCCGCCGAAGGTTATCAGCAATTCAATAACAGCCCGGCGCTGACCGCATTGGCAGCGGATATGGACGCCGATGGTTCTACCGAACTTTATACGGTTGCTCCCGCTGGCGAATTGTTTCGCTGGCAAGCGGATCCCGACGGTCAGCTTCGGCCTCAGAGTCTCGGTACCCCCGAATTGCTGAAGTCAGCCAGCGGGCCGACCCTGGCAGGTTTTGACGTCAATGGGGATGGCTCCCAGGAATTGATTGTGTCCTCCAACCGGGGTTGGGCCGCTTTCTCGCTCGGCGCTGACGCTCTCGAACCGTTGTATGAGGTGACCGCACCGGCGCCGACACGTTATGCCGCCAGTCTTTCGTACCTGGGCGATTCGCTAGTCGGACCAGCGATGCTGGCGCTGCCGGCGGACGGCGATGGTGTGATGGCCTGGGCTCCCGGTCCGGGTCGCTATCCCTTCGTTACGCTCAAGCTGAGCGGCAGGCAGGACAATTCAAAATCGATGCGCTCAAACGTGTCGGGGATCGGCACCCAACTGGCGGTGCGCACCGGGTCCCGCTGGAGCCGCTTGCAAAATTTCCGCAATCACTCTGCGCCGGGACAAAGCCTGCAGCCGCTGGCGGTGGGCCTTAACGGAGCCCGCAGAGCAGATTTTCTTTCACTCGACTGGTCAGATGGCGTATTCCAGAGCGAAGTCAACGTTGCAACCGGGCGACTACAGGAAATCGTCGAGACCCAGCGGCAGTTGTCAAGCTGCCCGGTGCTGTTTGCCTGGGATGGGCAGGCATATCGCTTTGTCAGCGACATCCTGGGCGTGGGGGGGCTAGGCTATGCGACTGGGCCCGGTGAGTATGCTCGCCCGCGGCCTTGGGAAAACTTCTTGTTCCCGGAAGGATTCTTGCAAGCCAGAGAGGGTCGGATCGTGTTGAAGATCAGCGAACCGATGGAAGAAATCGCCTACCTCGATGCGGCACGGTTGGTGACCTACGACCTGCCACCAGCCTGGCGAATGGTGCTGGACGAACGCATGGGTATATCGGGCCCTGAACCCACAGGAGAACCGCGCTTCTACCAGCAGGAAATGCTGCCGTGCAGCGCGATCAATGAGCGCGGCGATGAAGTACTCGAAGCACTCCTGGCAAACGACGGTGTGGCTGCACCGGTCGGCGAACGCGATTCCCGGTTCATTGGTCGGCTGCAAAATGAACACCTGTTGGAGCTGGAATTCTCGCAGCCTCTGGACAGCCTGGAGGGGGAGGCGATGCTGGTCATTGACGGTTGGGTGGAGTATCCCTATTCGCAGACCAATTTCGCCGCCTGGCAGGCAGACGCAGAGTTTGCGGCACCTTCTTTGGATGCCGCCACGCCAGACGGTCAGTGGCAACTGATCATCGAACAGTTTGGTTATCCGGCGGGGATGCCACGCCGGATGTCTGTGCCCTTACCGAGCCTGCCCAAAGGCACCCAAAAACTGCGTCTGCGTACCAACATGCAGGTCTATTGGGACCGGGTGGCCGTGGCGTATGCCAAACCGTTACCGGAGCACCGGGCCCAATTGATGCCGCTGGCAGCAGCCACGCTCAGGAAAGCGGGGTTTGCCAAGCGCAGCACGCTTGACCAGTTTCGACCACACTACGATTACGCGAATTTGAGTCCATTTTGGGATACCCGCTATATGGCTGGGATGTACACCGCGCTGGGCAGCGTGAACGAATTGGTGAACGCGATTGACGATGCGGTTGCCATTATCGGGCCCGGCGAGGAAGTCCATCTGGAGTTTGTCGTTCCCCAGCCGGCGCCTCCCGGCTGGTCTCGTTTTTTTGTGCTGGAGAGCAATGGTTGGGCCAAGGACATGGACTTGTATACTCGCGATGGTGATACCGTCGGCCCCTTACCAGGCACGGGCAAGCCCGAACGGATTCGCGATGCCTTGCACGAGCGCTACAACACTCGATATCAGGCAGGGTTTTAGCTTTCTGGTTTCGCTTTGTCTTTTGCCGAGCGAATTCTCTGCTTCAAGCTTTCGATCGAGGTGGGCATCGAGCCGCCTCTAGGCAAACGGGGACGTTGGGCGTAATCGTGGATTTCACTGCGAAAGTGGGCACGCATGTCATGACCCTGGCGACGTTCCCGCTCCGCTCGCAGCGCACTGAGATCAATGGGCGCGACCACTATTTTTTCTCCGGGGCCGGCATCGGCCTGCGCCAGGACCAATCCGTCGTAATTGACCACCATGCTGCCGCCGGGCCAGCTGAAGGGTGGGTAATGTGACATGCTGGCGCCTTGGTTGGCGGCAACCACATAGACAGTGTTCTCGACGGCCCGCGCGATTGAACAGTGTCCACCAATCCATCGGCGCCGTCGCTCCCCAGGGGTCCATATAAGCGGAGACCCTATTGATCACCTCGGCGCCGTTGAAGGCGATTTGACGGATCGTCTCGGGAAACAGCCAATCGTAACAAATGGCCACTCCCAGTTTGCCGATTTCCGTGTCGACAACGGGAAAGGGTTCAAGCGAGTAGTCCGGGAGGTCGTGGGGGCTCGTGTGGACTTCCCAGGGAATCCAGGTATTCACCTTTCGGTATTTGGACAGGATCCCTGTGGGTCCTATCAATACCGTGGCGTTGAACACCAGGTCGGGGTAGTCGGAGTCCGTTTCCAGAAAGCTGCCGGTCTGAATATAACAGCCATACTGCCGGCAAAGCTTCGCATATTTATCTGTATGTTCATTGGGGACCGGCACTGCCAGTTTCGCGCGCAATTCCGCGACAGTCTCGTAGGCGGGGGCTGCGTGGGCGAATTCCGGAAAAACCAACAGACGCACATCGAAAAAAGGTTCGTAACCGGTAATGGTTTGCTCGACCATGTCGCACATGCGCTGAGTCCGCTGCCCGATATCTGTCCGATCCAAAGGGCTGGCAAAGTCGGTCTGGCAGGCGGCCGAGTAGTACAGGTCAGGCATGGAAAAGGTCCGGGCAATCTAGTTGGACGCCTTTGAAGTCAGGCAGCATTGTAAGAGATTCTTTTGCAGAGCGAAGCGACAACGAACCGTTGAGGAGATCCCGTCTTGCTGAGCCGACGATGGCCGTTTGCACTGGCCGCTTACCTGTTTGTAGCGATCGGGAAAATCTGATCGGCAGCTGATTGTCGTCGCCGTTGATTCCTTTAGCGAGTCTGGCAATACCATCGAGCGGCGTCGGCATCAATGATCCATTTCAAGGGGACTTACGCTGTTCCCAGGGATGTGTTGATCGTAGGCGCCTCCGCTTTTCTTGATAAGATGCGGTATCGACCACCGCCTCAAGGCACCGCTCCTATTACGATCGAGCTTGATGCCGGGTACGATCGTGCTTGAAGCTGGGGATTTGGATTCGTGCATTTGTTCTATACTCAATATCAATGATGAATCTTGTCGCTGCCAATACGCCGGCGCGCATTCGCCGCCTTCATTTCTGTTGCTTGTCTGATCGCCGTGGCCGGCGCGGGATGCCGAAACAGCCAAAGATCAGCGGCGAAATCCAGCGGATCCGCCGCACCGATTTTCAATGAGATGGCCCAGGCGTCGGGCCTGGTTTTCGTGCACGATTCCGGAGCGACCGGCAAATACTACATGCCGGAGATCATGGGCGCCGGTATCGCTCTGCTTGACTATGACGGCGATGACGATCTCGATGTCTTTGTCCTGCAGGGCAAGCGGCTCGAAGCGGGGACAGGCGGAGCGACAATCGACTCCAACTCAAAGCCCGGGCATCGCCTCTATCGCAACGAATTGAATCCATCGGGCAGCTTGCGATTCAGCGATGTCACCGAGTCTGCAGGCATCGGTGGTCGCGGTTACGGTATGGGCGTTGCGGTCGGCGACATCGACAACGACGGCGATCCGGATTTGTACCTGACACACTTTGGGCCCAATTCACTTTACCTGAATGACGGTGATGGAAAGTTTCATCGGGTGCTGGAGTCCGGCACCGAAGACGACCGCTTTGGCAGCAGTGCCTCGTTTGTGGACTACGATGCCGATGGATTGCTGGACCTGTTTGTCGTTAACTACAACTCTGCCGCGATCAGCAATAACCAACCCTGTACTAACGAAAGCGGCCTGCCAGATTATTGCGACCCGTTAGCCTACGAGCCGGCAGTGGATAAAGTTTTTCGCAATCTGGGCGGCGGCAGGTTTGCAGACGTCACGATCGAGACAAGTGTGTCCGAGCATTTCGGCACCGGGTTGGGCGTCATTGCTGCGGATTTCAACACCGACGGTGCGATAGACATCTATGTGGCCAACGACAAAATGGCCAACATTTACTGGATCAACGACGGCAAAGGCCACTTCACCAACGATGCGTTGATGTCCGGTGCTGCATACAATGGCGACGGAGTTGCGGAAGCGAGCATGGGGGTGGTGGCTGGCGACGTCGACGGCGACGGTGACGACGACCTGTTCATGACTCACCTGACCGGTCAGACAAATACGCTGTACTTGAATGATGGCAGCGGTGGATTCCGCGATGCGACCGACCAGCTGAATCTGGGAGTCAGCAGCATGCAATACACCGGCTTCGGTACCGTTTGGATCGACTTCGATAACGACGGCGATCATGACTTGCTGATTGCCAATGGCGCCGTGTTTGCACAGGATACCAGCGAAGACGACCGGGGGGCGAAATATGGCCAGCGAAACCAGCTGTACCGAAATGACGGCAGGGGGCGATTCGAGGATGTCAGCGAAATTGCTGGTCAGTCATTTCAGCTGGCGCGGATCAGCCGTGGCGCCGCCGTCGGCGATATCGACAATGACGGTGACCTGGACGCCGTTGTCAGCAACTCCGATGGTCCGGCAGAACTGTTGATCAATGGTAGCGAGCGACAGCATCATTGGCTGTCGCTAAGATTGCGTGGCGTGGACTCCAACCGGGATGGCGTCGGCGCGCGTGTGGCGTTGTTGCGTCGCGACGGTGACCGCATCTGGCGCCGCGCGCATACCGACGGCAGCTACTTGTCCGCCAGCGACATTCGCGTGCACTTTGGCCTCGGCAGCAACCCGCAGATCGATGGGATTGGCGTCCTCTGGCCGTCGGGCCGGCGCGAGATGTGGACCGGGATCAAAGCCGATACCCGAATCGAACTTGTCGAAGGCGGCGGAGAGCCCTGGTCGGATTAGTATCCTCGCGCGATCGAAGTCATTACGCCCTATTGGGCGATCTCTTTCTGCCACTCGGCGAGCATCGCATCGATTGCCTTGACCCGTTGGGCGTTGGACGATTTTGACGCTACCGACCGGCTTTGTTTCAGGACATCGATCGCTTCGTCTCTACGATCCAGACCGTGGTAGGCGATAGCCAGTTCTTTCAGCGCGTAGGACCTGTCGGCAGCGGGATCGGTTGTCAGTGGCTCGAGCTGGTCAACCGCCTCCTGATACTGCCCCGATTTATTGAGCGCGTAGGCCAGCCACAACATGAACCGTCGGTCGTTCGGCTTGGCCGCCAGAGCTCGGCGGAATTGCTCGACCGCTTCGGCGCCCGCGCCACTTTGCAACTCGAGTTCGCCCAACGCCGACAGCGCGTCGGCGTATTGAGGATCCAACTCGATGGCTTTGCCGATGACGTCGCGGGCCGCATCGAGCTGCTGCCACTTCCGCAGCGCGTTGCCATAAGTCAAATGCAAGCGTCTGTAGGAGATTCCGGCGTCCAGCGCCGCCCGGTAGCTGTCACCGGTTTCTTCAATCTTTCCGAGTTTGGCTAGCGAGTCGACGAGACCGCCCCAGGCATTCTGGTTAGCTGGATTGATTTCCACCGCAGCCCGGAATGACGCGACTGCCGCTTCGAGCTGACCGCGCTGAAGATAATAGTCAGCCTGTTTTGTGTGCGGTAGATCACCGGCATTCAGCCCGAACACCTCCTGCATTAGCGGGTCGGTGGAGTTGATCCTGTTTCTTTTTGTCCGTTCGTATGCGGCAAGCTCGCGGGTTGCCCCCTGTTTGTCCCCGCTGGCGCTCAAAACCGCCGCCAGCGCGTAGTGCACCTCGCCATATTCAGGGCCGACATTCAGCGCACGCTGCAGCGAGGCTGCGGCTGCCGTAAGATCACCGGAACGGTCAAGTGCTTTGCCAAGACCGAGCCAGCCCTCTACGCGTTTGGGAAATTCCTCAGTAATCTCTCGATAAAGTTCGACGCTCTCATCCAGTTCGTTAAGCTGCAAAAGCAGTCCCGCCAGCTGGATCCGCGCCTGGACGTTATTGGGGTCAAGCGTGAGCGCCTGGCGAAACAAGTCGACGGCTTCCTCAGATCGGCCCAATTGCAGCTCTGCCATGGCAAGGTAGTAACACCAGCGAAATTCGCTTGGAGCCAAAATTCGGGCGCGTTGATAGAAGATTTCGGCGGCGGAGTTTTTGCCATATGTCGATAGCAACATGCCCAAGCGACCGTTGCGATCGGGATCTTTTGGTTGCTCTTGCCACCGTTCATAGGCGCCCGACACCTGTCGCTGCACGACATCGAGAGCATTTTTAAAGCCAAGCGTTTCGAAGGCCGGCACTTCCGGAAGTGGTCGTTGGCGGCACGACATCGGAATCAGCAGGACGAGCAATATCGCGAGCAGGCGACCGCGTCTTATCCAGAGGCTGTTCATTTTAGTGACATATCGTTTCGACATCGCATCCGACGTACCCGTGCTGGCAACCGCGTTCAGCGGTTTTGATTGGCAGGCTCGCTTGTCGGCAAACGAAGTCCATCTTTCGAGGCCCAACCAGAGTACCAGTAACTGATACCGATTCTAATCGGCAACCGTCCGTCAATTGAGCTTGTCACGGAGTCGCTCGCCCTGCGGTAGGGCAAGGTTCGGATCGCCTTTTGCCCGTTAACGATTCGGCCAGGATGGAATAATCGCCGATCTATTTGCCGCAATTAGTCTCATTGAGCCCACTTTATTGTTGACTTCGTCTGCCGGGTGCTTGAAGGTAATGCCCATGAAACCGGTTTCATTGTGTGTTCCATCACTTCCGGTCTTCAAGCGATTACAAGGTGACGCCTGTTGCACAGCATTGGCGGACAGCCGTGATCTGTGTCCTCGGATTCTGTTGCCTCGTTAGACTTGCTTTCTCAGCCTCCCTATCAAAAGATAATAAAGATGAAAATGCTTCAACTGATGGCCCCGGCAATCATGGTCATTTCGGCTGCTTTTGTCGGCACCGCGCAGGCCGCCACGACGAACGGCTTCGCCAACGGCGGATTCGAAATCGACGGTATCCCGGCAACGCGCGCCGCTTCATGGACGCCCGCCGCTTCGGGTTACTCCCGCTCAACCGATGCCCGTACCGGTAACTACTCCCTGCAACTGATGTCGCCTCAGTTGAACGCTGCGGTAGCGCTGCAGAACTCGAGCGAGGTGGGTCTGCCCCCGCTCACCGCCGGCGACAACCCCTTGCTCAGCTTCTGGGCGAAGGGCTATGCCGGCGACACCGGCAACGTCTCCTACGCGCTGCGATACTTGGATGCCGGCGGCGGCGTCCTGGCCGACAGCACCGCGACGCAATTCCAAGCTTTGATCAACGAGAGCGACTGGACTGAGATCACCGGCGGTCTCGGTCCGGTACCGGTTGGCGCCGTAGGGGCCTTCATTGAGTTTAGTCAGGCCATTGGTCCAATCGGATTTGACCCGCCCAGTGGAGGCACATTCCTAGGTGGCACGGTGCTGATCGACGACGTTTATCTGGGTGTCGTTCAAACCATTCCGGAACCCACCTCGGCATCGCTGCTCGGTTTGGGCGGTTTGGGATTGCTGATCCGCCGTCGCCGTCGCCGCTAGAACGGCTGCTCGATCGCTGATTAGCGTAATGTCAATCAACAACGCGTGGCAGAAACCGATTTCTGCCAAGCTTTTTCGTTGGCCCTAGCAAGGTAGCAAGCGTAGGCCGGATCCAGGAGCGTCAGCGACGCCGCTCCGGCATCGTTTCTGTCGTTACGATAAGATTGGTCATTGCGGCAGCCCCGCACCTGGTCTGTCCATGAGGAAGCATTGGCATGTCCGAATATCGTCGATGGTTTGTTGCGGGCGGCACCTTTTTCTTCACCATTGTGACTTACGCCCGGCGTCCGATACTCACGACCGACCCCGGACGTCGATACCTGAGAACGGCGATTGAGTCCGTACGCGGCCGCCACCGGTTTAAACTGATCGCGAATGTTCTGCTGCCGGATCACTGGCATCTTGTGATGCAATTGCCGGCCGGTGATGCACGTTATTCGCTACGAATCAAACAGCTCAAAGCGGAGTTTAGCGATCAGTGGCTCGCCGCTGGAAATTCGGAAGCAAAGGTGACCGATTCGCAGCTTCGGCGCGGTGAGCGTGGTATTTGGCAGCCACGGTTTTGGGAACACACGGTTCGTGACGAAGACGACTTGGAAAGATGCGCCGACTACATTCATTGGAACCCACGGAAGCACCAGCTGGTAGATCGTGTCGCGGACTGGAAATGGTCCTCGTTCCATCGCTTTGTCCGACTCGGACAATACGAAATCGATTGGGGCGGCGTAGCGCCGAAATGCATCAGCGAAAGAGACGACTGGGGCGAACCAACGTAGGCGGTATCAGCGTTGGTCGGATCAGCAGTAGGCCGGATCCAGGAGCGTCAGCGACGCTGCTCCGGCAATGATCTACGTGCGCAACTGTGCCGGAACTACGGTCGCCTGTTCGCTGCGAATGAGCTTCGGATCTTCGGCTTGTCTGTTCTTGGGGGGGCTTCCGCAACGGCCACGGCTGCGACCTGCGGTCCGGCCTACGCGTTGGTCGGATCGCAGTAGGCCGGATCCAGGAGCGTCAGCGACGCTGCTCCGGCAATGATTGACGTGCGTATTGTGCCGGAACTACGGTCGCCTGTTCGCTGCGATCGAGCTTCGGATCTTCGGCTTGTCTGTTCTTGGGGGGTGTTCCACAACGGCCACGGCTTGCGACCTGCGGTCCGGCCTACGCGTTGGTCGGATCAGCAGTAGGCCGGATCCAGGAGCGTCAGCGACGCTGCTCCGGCAATCATTGACGTGCCAACTGTGCCGGAACTGCGGTCGCCTGTTCGCTGCGATTGATTTTCGGATCTTCGGCTTGTCTGATCTTGGGGGGTCTTCCGCAACGGCCACGGCTTGCGACCTGCGGTCCGGCCTACCGTGCTAACTTGTCTCTGTTTCGGCTTGTTTCAGCGCGTCGTCGAATCGGCCGGCGCTTGGGCTAGTTGCCAGTAGATCATTTCGCCGCTGTGACGGGCGATCAGCCCTGGTCGATTCGCTGCCGACAGTCGTGCCCGGACCACTTTGTACAAATCCCGCAGCATCGATTCGCTGTCCCCATAGTAGCTGTGTCCGAGCAGACTCAGATCGATGCCGCTGACGTCGATCGTCTCGACTCCGGGGACCACAACCACGTACTGACCACTCTCGCCGGCGCGCTGATATCCATGCACCCCCTTGGAGATCATCAGTGCCTGGTCATCCGAGGATGCGTACAGCGTGACGTGATTGGCGACGTCCAATAGCGAGGGGCCGAAGTCACGCCGAAAGCGATCGGCGTCGACATCCGGCGCCGCCAGCACGACGCGGTCGAACGGCTTGCCCGCAGCGGCGTCCAGCTGCCAACTGATCTGCTGCATCGCGGCGGTCATCGGTCGATTGCCCATGCTGTGCGCGATCACGTTGATCGAACTGGCGCCACTGTGCTCGGCCAGCTCCAACAGAAACTGTTTCAAATGAGTCGTGGTCCACTCGGCGTTGGTTTCGTCGACGGAATATCCCAGCAAGGTTCCCCGGCTGGGCCAGCTATAGCAAACCGGCACTCCCTCGAATGGCAGATCGACGGAGATTTGAGCGGTCCTGCGCACCGCGGACTGAAAGTCGACGTTGTATCCGTGGATAAACACCAACAGATCTTGCGCGGGCGAGGCGGCAACGCTGGCCGACAAGTGCCCGTGAAAATCGGCTTCGCTCAGCTCCGTCGCGCTGGTCAACACGATGTGCTGCTGCTGGTCCTCGTGGAATTCAAAACGCAGCAAGCTGGGACGTTCGACGACCCCGGGGCGATGCACTTTGGGAATCGAAACTTCGCAGATTCCGCGGGTCAGAGCGCCGCGGCCGCCGCTGTAGGTCACCCCGTGCTTGGTGATGTGGGCGTTGCCCGTTAGCACATAGGCGGCGGCCAGAATTCCGGTAAGGCCGGCAGCCAGCGAGGCGACGGCGGACGTTCGCCCCCGACCCCGCCAGAGTGACAGCATCGAAACGGCGAGCAAAAATAAGAAACATCCGCTCAGGATCATCACGGTTCGTTTGTGACCGGTCAGCTCATACGCCGAGAGTGGCAGGTGGTCGTGTTGTCGATCGGTGGCATAGTAGACAGGGACCGTGATAAAAGCTGCGTCGTTGTCGATGTCCGATGCTGCATCCGGCGCGGTAGTCGTTGGATCGTCAGCCGCCTGGTCGAGCGACAAAGAGCCGGCTTCCGGGGCAGCCGCCGCGGCGATCTCGGGGTCGGCAATGTCAGGGTCAGCGGTACTGGCGGAGCCCGCGGTGATCTCTGCCGAAATGATCTCGGAATCAACGGTTGCTGAGTTGATCGAGTTGCTGCTGATCGAACGGCCGCTGATCGAACTACGTGTCGGCACCGGCGCTCGGATAGCCGGGGCAACGGCGGTGGCGGCACCCGGCCGAATGGCAGCCGCACGGCGAGTCGGTGCGGCTGCCGCCGCGGCGGTGGCTTTCGGAGCCGTCGCGATCGCGGCGCTGGCGTGACCCGTGGCTGGCTGCTCACTCGCCCGCGTCGCCTCTGCGGCGATCGACGGCAAAGCTTCGACCGCGCCGACGTGGGCTTGATCGATGTGGGCGGGATCATTGCCAGCCATGCTGACGATCGGATCGGCCCAGTCGCGCGGTGCCGGCGCGTCAGCAACGGGATTGGGCGGGGTCTGCACCGATTCGCGCTGGACCGCTTCGGGCTGGGCCGCTTCGGGCTGGGCCGAGACACTGGCGCGAGTATCGGAGTGCTTTCGACCACATCCCGCCACGGTCGCCAGGGAGGCGATCAGCATCGCGACGACCAGCGACCCGGGAAGCGCTGACAGGCGATGAATCGGTAATCGAGGAGCAATCGATTCGTTGCTTGGTGTCATGGCGAAGACTTCGGCAATGGTGACGGCAAAAGTTCAGACCTTCAGATGCCGCCGATACCAAGATTCGCCTCGATCGGTCGAGAGCGATTTCGGTGCCTCGACTTTCAAAGCATCGGTGTCTACACGTGCCAAAGCTGGGCGGGGAGCGCGATTCGTGGTCCTGACTGTGCGTCTCTGGGACCTGTAGCGCGACAGATCGCGCGATTTGCTGCCGCGTTAGCGGGAAACTGATTGACGCTCCACTGGATGGTGCGACTTATCGTCGCTGCTGACGTCTCCGCACGCCTCACCGCGGTCCCGGTCCGCTTAAACCGTCACCTTGCCGCTTTTTTGCCGTTGATCTGGAATTGGGAGGCCAATCAGTCGATTTTTCAGCGCCCGCTTGCCTGGATCTCCGCCATTGCTTGCAGCGGTGTGCGGACTGTCACGCCCTTATTAGGGCTGACCGCCCGCCGTCGGCGCAAATTTTGCTGCCATTGACAGCCAACTCGATCGTAGCAACCGGTGACGGTGCTGTTTGAATTCTTGATTTTGCGGAGCGGAACGATGCGGTATTTGATGATGGCTTTGGTTTTAGGATTGACTTTTGGATCACTGCAGGCGGGTGACGCATCACCGGCGGACTCAAACGCACAGCAAGCCAACACTCCGATTGGGCACAAGATTGCCGACTTCACGTTGCGTGATTTTCATGGCAAGCAGATCAGTTTGAGCGATCTGAAGGAGAGTCGGTTGGTCGTTGTCGCATTCATCGGCATCGATTGCCCGTTGGTTCGTTTGTATGGACCGCGTCTGGAGGCGATGTCGAAGGCGTACGACATCAAGGATGTCGCCTTCGTCGGAATCAACTCGAATGCCCAAGACGCTCCAACCCAGATTGGTGCCTTTGCCAACAAGTTCGGTCTGACCTTTCCGATTCTGAAGGACCCGGACAATTCGATCGCCGACGCGTTCGGAGCGATCCGCACACCGGAAATGTTTGTCTTGGATCAAGACCGCGTGATTCGCTATTGGGGTCGAGTCGACAATCAGTTTGGTTTCACCTCGGGCGTTGGATACGGACGACAAGAGACGGATCGAGCCGACCTGAAGGAGGCGATCGATGAATTGTTGGCCGGCAAAGAAGTGAGTGTTGCGGTTACCAAAGCGCAAGGTTGTCACATTGGTCGGGTTGCCAAAATCAAGCCTCACGGTGATGTCACTTACTGCAATCAGATTGCCCGCATTTTCAACCAACGCTGCGTCGAGTGTCACCGTGAAGGCCAGATCGGACCGTTCCCGATGACCAGCTATGAAGAGGTCTATGGTTGGGGCGAAATGATCGCCGAAGTTGTCCAGGACACTCGCATGCCGCCGTGGTATGCCAATCCCAAGTACGGCGAATTTGCGAACGATTGCCGCTTGAGCGACGACGAGAAAGAGTTGGTCGTAACTTGGGTCGAAAATGGCCAACCCGAGGGGGATTCGGCGGATCTGCCCGAGCCACCGCAGTTCGCTGATGGCTGGACGATTGCCGAGCCCGACGAGATTTTCTACATGGACGACGAGGCATTCGAGGTTCCCGCCGATGGCGTGGTCGATTACCAGTACTATCAAGTCGAGACGAATTTCACCGAGGACAAGTGGATCAAAGCTGCCCAAGCGAAACCGGGAAATCTGGCAGTGGTCCATCACATCATCGCTTTTATCTCGGCGCCGACCGGCGATAAAAACGCTCCGTTCCGACAGGGTGGTGCGTTGATCGGATACGCGCCCGGCACGCAAGCCGTCCAGCTTCCCGAAGGCTATGCGATCAAGATTCCCGCCGGCTCGAAACTGGTCTTCCAGATGCACTACACACCGGTCGGCACGGTGGAGCGCGATCGTAGCTGTGTTGGTTTCATTTACGCGGACGAATCCGAGGTCACTCATGAAATCAAGGGTGGCGTGTGCGGGACGCACGACTTCGTGATCCCAGCCGGTGCGGCAAACCATGCCGTGGTCGCCAAGCAGACGATCACCGAAGATACCCAGATGCTGAGCATGTTGCCGCATTTGCATCTGCGCGGCATCGCCTTCAAGTACGAAGCGACCTATCCGGATGGAACCAACGAAGTTCTGTTGGATGTGCCACGTTACGACTTCAACTGGCAACTCTGGTACAACTTCCGCGAACCCAAGCTGCTGCCCAAAGGGACGGTCTTGCAGTGCACGGCGGTATTCGATAATTCGGAGGACAACGTCTACAACCCGAATCCAAATGAAAACGTGGTCTACGGCGAACAGACTTGGGAAGAGATGATGTACGGTTGGTATACGATCGTCGTACCTCGTGAAAAAGGGACGAAGTTGTCGCTCAATTAGCGATGGTTTCTCTCCAGCATTGCTGCCGTTGGTTGGCCGATCAATCGATTGGCCAACCAGGCAGCTGGAATTTCTTGACCGTGTTGGCGGTGTGTTCGCCGTAGTGACGCTGCATCTGGTTCAATAACCGACGCAGCGTCCAGCGACTGCCGGGCGCCTGAGCGTCCAAGTCGAGATCGGCCAGCAAGTAAGCGAACCGCCGCGTGAACTCACTGACACGTTGAGTCTGCCGGGCTTCCTCGTGACCGTCCCAATCGGGATGAGCGAAGACATAGTCGGGGGGCATCTGCTTGGGATTCAGGTCGATCACCGGGATCATTGCATCTTGTTGATGGTAAATCTGCGAAAAGAACAACAGTTGGCGACCCATCATGTGTTCGGTGTTCCAACGCGGCGTATGCGTGCCGTTGGCGGGACGGAAATTCAATTGATTCTTCGACAGCTTTGCGAACACCCGCTGCGACTGCTGATTGGCGGTTTCCATGGCCACGAACAGTTCGGCAAGTTCCCGCGGCATGTCCCAAGAGGCGTCGCCCATCAACACCACCTGTAGCGGGCGATCGGTATTGGCATTGGATAAGGCAAGCGTGTTGTGATCGATCCGCCGGAGGGCATTTTCATGTTCGATTTGATCACGCAACGGTTCGATTTCTCCGCGCTGGTCAGTGCCGATTCGATTCAGCATCACCAGTCTGGGGTTGACCGAATTGACCAAAGCGACGGTACATGAAGCTCGCAAATGTGCGGGATTTGGCGTGGCAAGAATCAGCAAGTCCACACGGCCGATGCGCTGTGGATCAAAGGTGATTGAATCCCGATCAGCCAATGCGGTGAACCATGCGGATGGGATGTAGACGATTCGCACGCCATCGGCCTCGATCAACAAGGATCTCTGATCGCCGAGCTGCCGAACGGTTTTGACTTGAATCGCGTTGGGGTCCTGCTGTTCGCTCTGCCCGGTATCGACCGATGACAGCCATGAAGCCTCGGCTTGGTTGGGTCGACGGGAGAGCGTGTGATCGAGATCTTCCGCTGGCGAAACGGTCTGATCGGAACTGCGCGTCAATGCCTGGCCGGCACTTCCAGTGGGATCGATCAGCAACTGCAATCCCCAATGGGTCTCCAGCGACACTACCCCACCAGGCCATTTGCGAACGGCCAGTGGATCGCCGTCACTGGCGGTCGAAACCATCGGGGGGGCCAGCAGCAGAATCGAAGCGACGATGGTGGCAGACAAAGCAGGATGATTCATGATTTTATTCTCGCGGGACTACGAAATTGGCCGCGTCCGGTTCGCTTCGATCATTTTCATCGCGCGGCCAGTGGAGAGACCTCCAGCGCGCCTCGTCACCCATCAAAACTGGATCTTGTACTTCTCGGTCATGGCGCGACGAATGTCAGCGGTCATTTTGTCGATCGTGGTCAGCGTCTGGGTGTAATCCGCGTAGGCGTTGCCGCGGGCGACGGCGCTGGTAACACGCTGATTGGCGGCCGCCGCATATCCACCGTAATAACCGGAGTAGTAGCCTCCATAATAGGTGGGACCGCGATAAGCGCCCTCACGAGCCTTCTGTTGCCCAGCCGAAATATTTACCGATCGAATCGTCTGCGCGTCTCCTCGCAGCAGATTCGCAACCTGGAAGCCGTAGTCGACGATCTGGGGGTCAACATTCAAGGTGCCCATTTCATCAATGCGTCGTGCTTGCTGGTCATTCCATTTAGCGCGAGAACCGGTTGTCTGAGCCTGATTCTTTCGCACTCGCTCAATGACCGTCAGGACTTGATCAAAATAGTTCTTTGTGATGTAAGCCGTTTGGTCGGACGCCGACTTACTGAGCGTAACTCGGTCTCCGAGCGAGCTTGCCACGCCAGCGGCTTCGCCGTGGAGGGTGAAAATACCGATCAACCCCAGCAGCGATTCCTCGAGGATCGGTCCTTGGAATGACAATCTGCCACCATCGACTTTGACTTTCCACGACAGTACTTCAGGAGCGGCGGTGCCGTTGCGATCCAGGATTTCGCCAAGCAATTGGTTCGCGATCGGTACCAGGCTAGCCGGTGATTTTTCGAACTCGACGGTCAGGATGCATTCCGCCAGGCTGCGGCGACCGATAATGATGCTGATCCCTTTGACCGAAGCAAGGATGCTGGCGACGGTCTTGGGCGACTGCGATTTCAGTGACTGAAAGTCAGCGATTCGATCTTCGATTGGCAGTGGCGAGAATGCATCCTTCAGGTCAACGGCGATCATCAAGGACAGATACGACTCAGGCTGTTTTGCTTGTTCAACCAGGTAGCCGGAGTAGTTGACGTTGATGCTTGGATCAAGCCATTGAGCAAGCACAGATCGATTTGCCGGGCGCAAGAAACCGATGCTTTGATCGCCCACCGGAACCAGGTATGATTGCCGCGGTGTCCAAACGACTTCTCGATCTGCGATCTCGTCTACGTATCCGCCCACGGCAGTCGCCAGATCGTTGACGGTAATCTTTCGTTTCAATTTCCCGTAGCCGGCTTCCCAGCGGGGCGTCAGGCTGCCCGTATCCAATTCTGATACCAGCCACACTTCCTCGACTCGTTCGGTAAGTTGCGATTGCATCTTGGCATCAGCCATCAATTTCAGCAGCGACGGGAAGTGCGTGTATGCGATCGCATTGGCAGGTGATGGTGATCGCTCCAACAGTTCAGCCAGTTTCGGTTCTTGCGAATCGGCAACCTGACAGAGCGTCAGTGCCGTGAGCACGGCCAGGACACGAATTGGGTATGCAGCCGACATCGAAACAGCCTCTGGTGGCATGGGAGAAAACTCGATAATTACCGTTTTGCAGGAACCGCTAGCCTACTCACCATCGTAAACGGAGACAACCAATCGCAGTGGAAACGCTGATTGTAGATCGCGTTTTCGTGGCAGCGCGGCATTGGCCTGCGACCCCTGGCGGACGGTGATCGCAGCGATAATCAGCTGGCCCGCAGTGCCTCGCTGCCGGCTAGCACTCGCACAGAAAAGCGGAACTGCTTGCAGCGACACCAGGTTCCGCTACTGTTGCCTAATGCAACCACTCCTTTGATTCTGTCTACATCTTGATTAAATGATGCCCGCGAACTTACGGCCTAGCACTGGAGTGGTCAGCTGGATGAACAGCCTTCGATCCCGAGTAAAGACATCGCTCGGAAATCACTGGAATTCCTTTTCGTTCTGCGGTTTGGTGTTCGCTACGCTGTTCTTTGCCGGTTCGGTGACTCCATCGTTATTGCCGCGAATCTATCTAGTTCAGGGATTCCTGTCGGGGTCATTACTGGCGATCGGCTACAGCGTTGGCGTCGTTGTGGCATGCTTGTGGGAATTTCTGGAACTACCTCAGCCTCGCGACCGACTGGAGCTGTGGTTCAAGCGGGTCAGCGTAGTAACCGCAGCGGTGATTTTCGCCTGCTTTCTGTGGCGATGCACAGCCTGGCAAAATTCGATCCGCGAGTTGATGCAGATGCCGCGAGTCGAAACCACGTACCCCTATCGATTCTTGCTGATTGCGATTGTACTGGCGTGGTCGATCGTGGTGTTGGTTCGGCTATTGATTCGCGCGGGACAGCGAGTATCAAGAGCGCTTGAGCGTTACGTCCCGCGACGGATCTCGATGGCTGTCAGCACACTGCTGATCGTTACCATGGTGTTGGTGATCTCTAACCATCTCATTGCAGTCAAACTGTTGAGTGTCGCGGATCGGGTCTTCCTGAAAGTCGATGGTTTGATCGATGATGGGATTGAGCAGCCGACAGCAGCTTTGGCGTGCGGCAGCAGCAAATCGTTAGTGGCTTGGGAGTCGATCGGACGACGTGGCAAAGAGTTCATTTCCGCTGGTCCGACAAGAAATCAGATCGCCGCCTTGACTGCCAAGGCCGCCGCACAGCCGATTCGCGTTTATGTTGGAATCAGATCGGCCGAAGACGAAGTCGAAAATGCCAAATTAGCGCTCGAGGAACTGAAACGCGTCGGCGGATTCGATCGCAAGGTATTGATTGTTGCCACACCGACTGGAACGGGATGGTTGGATGAAGGGGCTGTCGACACCATCGAATGCCTGCATCACGGCGACACCGCGATTGTCAGTACTCAGTACTCGTACCTGCCCAGTTGGTTGACGATTCTGGTCGATCCTGATCGGTCCAAGCGATCGGCGCAATTGCTCTTCGATCAGGTGTACGACTATTGGAAGACCCTGCCGAAGGACGCTCGCCCACGGTTGTATCTGTTTGGATTGAGTTTGGGGTCGCTCGGTTGCGAAGCCTCCGCGAACCTATTGCGAACTTTTGAAGATCCCATTCAGGGAGCGGTTTGGAGCGGACCGCCGTTTCCGAGCCAGCAGTGGTCGGAGATTGTCCGCACCCGCGAACCTGATTCTGTGGTATGGATGCCGCGGTACGGCGATGGTTCGATGGTTCGATTCACCGCGCAAAAAAACTGGCTCGATCTCGACGGTCGCTGGGGGCCGATCCGCAACGTCTATATCCAATACGCAAGTGATCCGATGGTTTGGTTTTCGCCGCATTTGGCCTGGCAGCCCCCGGAGTGGCTCAATGATCCCCGCGGTCCCGACGTTTCGCCGTACCTGCGCTGGTATCCGATCATCACATTCCTGCAAATCGGCTTCGACTTGCCACTGGCCACCAACGTGCCAATCGGCTTTGGTCACAATTACAGTCCCTCCAGCTACATCGATGCTTGGGTCACGGTGACAGACCCCGTCGGCTGGACGACTGAGGGCATCCAGCGGTTGAAACAGCAATTCTCGCCAGCACCGTAAGAAGATTAATGGAAACTAAAAACTCTTATCCAGACATCCAGACGATCTGTCTGGCCGTGATCGCGACTGCCGTGGTGACGTATATGATTTACTGGCTGCGGCCCGTGCTGGTCCCCTTCGTCGTGGCGCTGTTCGTGGTCAGCGGCATCACGCCGCTGCTGGAAACTCTCGAAAAACGTCTCGGTGTGAATCGATTGATCGCCGCTGCGATCACTTTTCTATCTGGTTTAACGATCATGGTCGTACTCGGCTTTTGCTTTTGGCTGTCCGTGATCCAAATGGCTGAAAAGGGAGACGCTTACCGGCGACGTGTCAGCGAATTGGTTGAGTCGGCCCAGCAGCGAATCGACCTGACGTTCGCGGGAACAAAACGATTTTTCGCTGACCAGGAAACGGCCAAGCCGACTGGCGATGACGGCACCAGTCAGGACTCCAGCGGAAACCAACAGGCGGGTACCGAATCCGCCGAGGAAACGCTCCAGAAGCTGCGGGAGACCGTCGATACGTTCTTGCGGGATGGCTTGAGCCGGCTGTCGTCGGAGTTGTTCAGTCTGGTCACGACTAGCATTGTGGTGCTGATCTATGTCTTTTTTCTGTTGCTCGGTTCGGTGGAGGTGCGCGAGACGGCCGCACCGATTCCTCAAATCAACGCTCAGGTGAGGACGTATCTGTCGCTCAAGACGGTGATCTCGATGATCACCGGTGCCTTGTTCGGGACCACTCTTTGGCTGTTCGGCGTCCCGATGTCGTTAACGTTTGGCGTGCTGGCATTCTTGTTGAACTACATTCCCAACGTGGGCCCACTGGTCGCCACGGTACTGCCGATCCCGTTCATCTTGTTGGATCCCGATGGTTCGCTAACCTGGATGATCGCGGCGATTGGAGTAACATCGGCGATTCAGGCGATCAGTGGAAACGTGGTTGAACCCAAGTTGATGGGTCAGTCATCCGATTTGCATCCGGTGGTGATCCTGTTAGCGCTGATGTTTTGGGGAATGATGTGGGGTATTACCGGAATGTTTCTGGCGACACCGATCACGGCGGGTATCAAAATCGTGCTGGAAAGCTTTGATTCGACTCAGCCGCTGGCCAACATGCTGGCCGGCCGCTGGGGCAAGCTCGCGGCAGACGTTTGAAAGCGGCTCGGAGTGGTTAATTGGGGGCGGCAGGTTCGTAAAACTCACATGCAGACCCCAGCCACACTGATCTAATAGCGATTGACATACCACGGGCATGGCTGAAACCCGTAGCGAGGAACCTACTCTCGATGACTACCACACGTCTGCTATCAAGCTGCTTACTTGTCGCTCTCACATCCGCGCTGTTGCACTCCAAGACGCTTGGCCAAACAAACGTGATCGACCCGCAAGTCGATCCACTTCCGGGCTGGAATGAGACGGCGTCCAAGCAAGCGATTATCGAGTTTGTGCGACGGGTCACCAGCGAAAGCAGTCCCGATTTTGTTCCCCAGTCGGAACGGATCGCCGTATTTGATAATGATGGCACTCTGTGGCCAGAGAATCCGATTCCTTTTCAAGCGGCATTTGCATTTGACGAAATCAAACGCCGCGCCCCGCAAGAACCCGAACTGGCCGGCGATCCGATGGTCCAGGCGGCCCTGGCCGGTGACATCGCCAAGTTGCTCGCGGGAAAACACCACGATGGTCTGATGCGAATCATGGCCCTGACCCACTCCGGCATGACCACCGACCAGTTCGAGGCCGCCGTAAACGACTGGTTGGCATCGGCGCGACATCCGCGATTTGACAAACTTCATTCCGATCTAACTTATCAACCGATGCAGGAGTTATTGACCTACCTGCGCGGCCAAGGATTCAAAACGTTCATCGTCTCCGGCGGTGGTGCCGACTTCATGCGGGTCTGGTCGGAACAGGTGTATGGAATTCCGCCAGAGCAAGTGGTTGGTTCGACGGGGCAAGTCCAATATGAACTTCGAGACGGCAAACCAGTCCTTGTCAAAACGCTGGATCATCTGTTTGTCGATGACAAAGAAGGCAAGCCAGTGGGGATTCATCAATTCATCGGCCGCCGACCAATCGCCTGTTTCGGCAACAGCGATGGGGATCAGGCGATGTTGGAGTACACCACGATCGATAATCCTCGGCTCAGTTTCGGGCTGATCGTCCATCACACCGATGCGGACCGAGAGTACGCGTACGATGCGAATCCCAGCAGTAGTGGTAAACTGATGACCGCGCTCGAGGTCGCAACCCAACGCGGCTGGACGGTGGTCGACATGCGGCGCGATTGGAAATCAATCTGGAGCGATTCGTTGAGCAAGCAGGCCGCCATTATGCCCAAACCGTCAGTGGGGAAATGGCTGGTCGAGGATATCGACGGCCGCGGTGTGATCGACAACGCCCAAACGACGCTGGAAATAGACCAAGACGGCTCGGTTACCGGCAGCACCGCGGTCAATCGCTACAGTGGCAAGGCCGAAATCGAAGGTCAAACGATTCAATTCGGACCGCTGGCAATGACCAGACGCGCGGGTCCCAAGCCGCTGATGGATCAGGAATCCAGGTTCGTCGCCGCCTTGGGCAAAGTAAGCCGGTTTCGAATCGAGCAGACAGGCTTGTTGTATTTGTCGGACTCCGAGGGTAATGACCTGATTCGTTGCTCCAAGATGGCCAACGAGTAGGTGATAGAATTTGGCGTTGACGAGAGAGAATGGGTCTTCGACCACTGTGGTGCGGACCGCTGGCGGCAAAGCTCGCAGCGGCCCCTAGAACGAACTCGATAGGCGACGGCCGATCGGTGATGTTGAAGATTTTCGAGAGCTCAGAGTTTCGCCGCGAGTGCCTTGGCAGATTTAATGGCCGCGTCGACCGTGGAGCTCACATCGTCATCGGCCCCCAGAGTCGGCTCGATCACCAGCTCGTGAATATCGGTGAATCCGAGGAAACCAAGCAAGAAGCTGAGATAGTTTTTCTGAAAATCCATCCCCGTTGCCTCGGCCGAACTATAAGCTCCGCCGCGGGCATAGATCGCAACCAAGGGTTTGCCAGTGACAAGTCCTGAATATCCCGTTTCCGGTGAGAAACTGAACGTTTGACCCGGCTGCGCGAGCACGTCGATGTAGTGCTTGAGCTTGTAGGGAATTCCAAAATTCCACATCGGCAGGCTGATCACGTACTTGTCGGCCGACTTGAATTCATCACAGACGTCCACGACCGCTTGCCAGGCGGCTTGCTGGTTCGCGTCGAAGCCCTGGCCGTGCAACACCTGGTACTTGGCATCGATCGTGTAACCGTTGAACTCGGGCAACTGCTTCTCCCAAAGGTCCAGGGTCGTCACTTCGTCCTCCGGATTGGCGGACTGGTAAGCGCTCAGCAATGCCTTGGCAACCTGAATCGACTTGCTACGCGCTTTACGTGGCGAGGATTCGATGTACAGAACTTTGGCCATGATTTTCTCCATTTTCGAAAAGTGCAGGAATGACGTGAAAGTTGAGTGATTAAAGAGCGCAGCTGCAAGCAGTCGTCCAAACTCGATCGCCGGCCGTTATCACCGGTGTTTGCTGATGCGCTGTTGGCGTTTAATGATGATCGTTGCAGCCAGGGGTTTCTCGATTAACCAAGATCAAACAGCAATGCTTCGGCCTGTTTGCTGCCTTCGATATGCAAGCTGGTCGGGCGGCTAGTTGCGATTGCATCTCCAGCCTGCAAAGTTGTGCCGTTGACCGTCAGTTGACCGGTCGCGACGTGCAGCCAACTGTGACGGCCGTTGCGGACCTCATACGACAGCTGCTGTTGTGGCTGCAACTGGGTGGCAAAGACGAGCGCGTCTTGTTTGATTTGAACTGCCTGGCCGTTTGCTTCCGGGGATGCAATCAACTGTAGATTGTTCTGCTTCGCATCGGCGTCAATGCGATGTTGTTGGTATCGCGGCTGCGACCCACGCTGCGAAGGCTGAATCCAAACTTGCAGGAAATGGTTGTCAGTCGACTTGGAAGGATTGTATTCGCTGTGAGTGATGCCGTTGCCGGCCGACATGAGCTGCACGTCACTGGGTCTCACGATCGAACCCTGTCCGGTGCTGTCGCGATGCTGTAACGCTCCTTCGAGCACATAGGAAAGAATTTCCATGTTGCGATGAGGGTGCTTGGGAAAACCGTTGCCCGCGGCGATCTTGTCGTCGTTGATCACTCGCAGCGAGCGGAATCCCAGGTGCCGCTGGTCGTAATAGCCGCCAAACGAGAACGTGTGATAACTCTGTAGCCAGCCCAGATCCGTGTGACCGCGCTGAGCCGCTTTGCGAATCAGGCTGCCCGCTGGTTCATCGGCCGCGGCGGCAAGGGGGGTCGCCGAAACATGCAACAGACCGGCGGCGGTCAGGCGAATGAAGTTGCGTCGTGTCGTGTCCATCGTGAAATTCCGTTGGGTAATTCGTTGGGTTTCGAAAAAAAAGGAATCCATACTGCGAAACACCCCTCCGGGTCATTTGGCGATTGTGCCCTGACCCCTTTTCCAGCTGATCATGCGGCGCTAAGCAAGGTCGAACAACATGATTTCGGCGGCGGCGGTGGCCTCCACGCTTAGTTCTGGCTGGTCGCTAATCGCCGCACCATCGCCGCTGGTCAAGGGCTGACCATCGAGAGTCACGGCACCGCGCAGCAGCTGCAGCCAGGCATGGCGGCCATTGGCCAATTGGTGGCGGATCGCCTGCCCGGTGTCTAGATCGGCAAGGTAAATGCGCACATCCTGGTTGATCAACAGAGCGCCGTCGGCGGCATCGTGCGAGGCGACCAGTTGAAATTGATTGCGGCGGCCAGCCCGATCAAACGACTTCTGCTCGTAACTTGGCTCGATGCCGGTGCGCTGGGGATACAACCAGATTTGGTAGAAGTGGGTCGATTCGGCTTCCGAGGGATTGAATTCACTATGCATGATCCCTTTGCCGGCGCTGATTCGCTGGAATTCACCCGGCTTCAGCACGGCGCCGTTGCCCATGGAGTCTTTGTGCTGTAGTGCTCCGTCAAGCACATAGGAGACGATCTCCATATCGCGGTGCCCGTGCGTGCCGAAGCCTTGGCCGGCCGCCACTCGATCCTCATTGATGACACGCAAGGCGCGAAAGCCCATCTGGTTTGGATCCTGATAGTCCGCGAACGAGAACGTGTGGTAGGAATCGAGCCAGCCATGGTCCGCATGGCCGCGCTGCTGTGCTGCTCTGATGTGGATCATCGTGCTCGCGTCCTAATGAATGTTCTGCTGAATCATGGTCATGTAAAGTCGACGGACCAATAAACACGGGACAGCTAACTGGTCGTCCCCGCGACGGCCGCCGCGCGCGCCTTTTCCAGCAGCCGCGTTAATTCGCCCAGTTCTTTCTTGGACAGGTGACCGAGCAGCTGTTGATGCAGTTCCTGCAGCGGCTGGTCGAGTTTCTTAAGTATCGCTTTCGCCTTGGACGTGATTTCGACGTAGACGACGCGTCGATCCTCGGTGCAGCGGCGGCGCTGGACCAGCTGCTGTCGCTCCAGTCGATCGATCAGGCCGGTGATCGCGGGCACGACCTGAATCATCCGATCGGCAATCTCCAGCGACGGCAGCGGTTTGCCCTCACCGCGCAGGATCCGCAGCACGTTGTACTGGGAGGCTGTCAGGCCGTGCTCCCGGAACAACCTGCCGAGTCGATTTTCGAACTGGTCACTGGTCCGCAGAATGTTCAGCGCCGCCTCTTGCTGAGGCGAATCAAACGGCCCCTTTTTTCTCAGTTCGCGATGTAAATGCCCATTCGCCACGCTGTTTTCCTGTGCAGTGTTGACCCTTTGAGATAACTTTATATGTAAACTATCGACATGTCAAGTATATGGCTTGAGAAAATCAGGCAAACCACTGGGCCGGCCGGTATCGCGGCAGCCAAGTTCGTATTTTTGAAATTCTGGCAATGCTCTACACTGCGCCGCCAGCGAAATTTCAAGCTTGGCAATACTAGCAATTCGATTCCCCTCTCCAGTGGCACCTACATCCGCGTCTTCATTTGTTAGCGGCACGGCACTAGAGAGTTTCTATCGTGAGATGTCGACCGCAAACCACCGGTGGCTAGCGCCGTTCCGTTCAGATCAAGTGCCACTGATTCTCTAACAAGGATTCCCGCGTCATGTTCCGGATTGTCTCTTTCTTGGTCTGCGGCTTGGTCATACCCGCGCTGCTCAGCAAGCCCGCGGCCCATGCTCAGATGATGGAAGAGCAAGTGGTGCAGGCGGCCGCAGTGGTGCTTAACGAAGCCATGAATTCACCACTCAGTGAGATTCCTCAAGCGATGCTGGCCAATGCCAATGGAGTGGCGATCGTGCCCAACGTGATCAAGGGGAGCTTCATCGTCGGTGCCCGTCGCGGACGAGGGTTGCTGTTCGTGCGCGAGCCGGACGGTTTGTGGCATGCGCCGGTCTTCATCACGCTGACCGGCGGCAACATCGGCTGGCAGGTTGGTGTGCAATCATCCGACATTGTACTGGTCTTCAAGACCGAACGGAGCGTTCAAGGCATTTTGTCCGGCAAGCTGACCTTGGGCGCGGACGCCTCGGCGGCGGCCGGACCGGTCGGTCGACAAGCTGCGGTGGCGACAGATGGTCAATTACAGGCAGAAATTTACACCTATTCTCGCAGTCGCGGATTGTTCGCCGGTGTCTCGATCGATGGTTCCGTCGTGCAAGTCGATCAGTTTTCAACAGGGGCCTACTATCGTAGCGCGGGACCAGGGCAGAGTATTTTCGTCCCGCCCGCGGCCGAGCGATTGACACAGACGATCGCCATGTATGCCAACAGCATGCCGGTGCAAAACACCCCGGAAACAGCGCCCAGCCGTCACACTGAATTGGCTCAGCAATTTGGTGCCAGCGAGGCCGAAGTATTGCGAACCCAGCTGGTGCAGCTCGCGCCGGAACTGTACGAGTTATTGGATCCCCAGTGGAAAGAGTATCTCGCCCTACCCGCTTCCTTTTTTCTCAGTGGTAACCCAACAACGCCGCAGGAATTACAGACAACGATCGAACACTTCAGTGCCGTCGCCACGGATCCCCGTTTTCGAGGCCTTGCCGAGCGGCCCGAATTCCAATCGGTTTACGGACTGCTGAGACATTACCAGCAGTCGATAACGGCTGCCTCACCAGCGCTTCGGTTGCCGCCGCCGCCCGCTCCCTAGTGCAGGTCGTCAACCACTACCTCCAAGGCGACCGGGCCGCTGTGAGCTTTTCCGCCCAGCGGTCCGTCGTGTGGTGCCGTTCGCCACGCTGAACGAAGCAGCTGGTGGTGACGTCAACGTCGCTGCACCTGGGCGTCGTTGCCTTCAATTCGCCGGCCGTTGACCGCGATGGGCGATTGCTAATGCGCAAACCGATTGCGAGGATCAGCTGGAATCACCCACAATGTCGATAAACTCACGTTCAGCTGCAATGGTGTCCCTGCCGCAAACAAACGCGGCAAACCTAAGGGATGCACCGTGGATAACAATGCACTGCTCCGGATCGCCAAATCGAGGCGATAGACTCAGCGGGTGTCAGAATCTACAATCAAGTGCGTTCCTAGGTGCCAGTTCGTTCAAGTCGATCGTCAGGAGACGCTCACATGCCCCAAGCAGCATTCAGACCTGCCGTACCCCGCGCAGCAGCATTTGTTTCACTCGTGTTGGTCGCACTTTGTTATCCGCTGAGTGCTGCAAGTCCGATCACGGGTAAGTATGTCGAGGTACGTACCTGCCAGATCTACACCGGTCCCTGTTTCGCAAATGGCGAAGTCGGTTCCACTGGAAAACATGCGGTCCTGACCTGGCGGTTCGACCAAGGCAGTTTTGCCGGCACCGATCTGGCCGGGCGATCGGTGTCGCTGATCGTTAAGACTTCACACACGCTTGGGTTCAACGGATTTGACGATGCGGATTCGATCAAGGCGATCGTGATTGTCGATCGCTCGGCTGATGAACAACAGCAAGCTGCATTAAAGAGTTTTGTGCTCGACCAGACCGGCATCAGTGCCGCGGACGTCGCCGACCTACAGTTGGCTGACATCGACATGCAATTCGATGTCGACCAGCTGACTGCCGAAGTTCAGGTCGGTGATTTGGCCCATTTTGAAATTCGCAAGGCACGCAAGGGTGACTGCATCTGCTCCAACGAATCAGCCTACTATCCGCCCCTGACCAGCTTGTTTCGTTTCGTACCCGGCGTGACGATCGAGGGTGATGTCACGGCTCGCCGCCTGGGGTCACGCTGGTCGGTTCCGGATAGTCGGACCGCCTATCTGGGATTGTTCCGGATCGACGCGGCAGATCTGAAGCTTGCCGGGCAGCTGTAGGCCGCCGCATGCGTTGCTCGATCAGCCATTAAGCTTGTTTTGTTTTAGTCATCGTTGAACTCACTCGATTACGCTTCAGGAATCCGATGTCGAAAATTAGTCTGATTGGCGCCATTCTTCTCTTGCTTGGTGCGCAGGTCGCCAGCGGTCAGGATTACACCTTCGAAATGATTGATGCTGCTCCTGAGGCAGAGGGGGTTTCGGAAGAGATTGCCGAGTTGATTTCTGATCAAGGGTTTCGCGTCAAACGCGGCTCAAGTCGCACCGTCTGCGAGCTATGGTTGCGGAAAGAGTTGGCGATCGATCCAGAATTCAAACCCACGGCGGAAAAGTTGTATCCTTTTACTCCTGGTCAGCTGATTGGGCTCGCCCATTTTCCGCGGCGCGGATCCGAGTTTCGCGATCAAACGATATCAAGCGGCTGGTACACGCTGCGATTCGGCTTGCAGCCGGTCGATGGCAACCACGTAGGGACCTCGCCAACTCGTGATTTTCTGTTATTGGTTCAGCCAGAGCAGGACGAGCTCGTCGAAAATTGGGAAACGAAAGAACTTTACAATGCCAGCGCCGCCGCCGCCGGTTCCTCCCATCCCGCGCTGCTGTGCTTGCAAAAACCTGTCGCTGCTTCCGATCCGGAAATTCGCTATGACGAAACGCACGATTGGTGGGTGCTTCATCTGCTGGGAAATGGAGTCGCCAACGAAAAATCGTTAACCGTTCCGATCGATCTGGTAGTGGCTGGCCATGCGGCAGAGTAATCGCCAGGACCGCATCGTCGCCTGTACCGTGTCCGTTTGGCTGCCGGTGTGCTTTGGCTTACTGGTCATTTTGGCGACCCAGTTACCTGTGCTGCCTGCTGATGACAGCGCGGCCGGCGGCGACCAAACCCAATCCCAGGCCGAGTCCGAAGCTCAACCGGAGTTCGATACCGAATTGCTTCGCGGCAAAGTTGTCTGGTTAGCAGAGGCACTCCAAGACGAGTTCGGGATCTCGACTGTCCCCGAAGTAGCCGAAAGCTCGTTGGCGATCCTGACCAACGAGGGGCAACTGTTGCCGATTGTGGAGAATCTTCGCGGTCGCGCGTTCCGCAAGGACGAGCGGCTGCGCGAAATGGAAGTCGAAATCCTGGCGCGGCGGTATCAACGCCAACCGCTGATCCAAGTATTGCGGATCTATCAGATCGAGGGTGATCAGCGGTACGAGATCGATTATTGGTGCGACGTTTGTGCGATCGTGATGTTCGAGACGGGGCCCTGCGCCTGCTGCCAGGACGACAATCGGCTGCGGAAACGTCTTGTCCCGGCTGCGGAATTGCCCGAGTGAATTGCCCCTTGAAGGCACCCCTTCCCGGCATTCATCAGGCTATCTGTCCCCTCAGCAACAGCGAAAACTGCCCGGGAATTCTTTGCGGAACAGGCCATTATTTTCGCTCAAACGTTTGAATCCGGCGCCCGGATCCATATACTCTCTGGTTGTTCGAAAGATTTCGGGCGAGCGGCTAGCCCTTTTTAGAATGCTTCAAGCTGACGGATTCAACATGTCACAACAAACCTCCAAAGGCGTCAGTCGACGTGCCTTCCTGGGAGGCTCCGGCGCTGCGGCCGCTGTCTCCACCATGGTTACGTCAACGGCGGCGCAGGAGACCGAGAGCGGTTCGCAGGTTATCGCCGGGGAAACATCGATTTCACTAAAGGTCAACGGCAAGTCGATGACTGCCAACGTCGAACCTCGGACGACACTTTTGGATCTGCTGCGGTACCAGTTCAACTTGACGGCTGCCAAGCCGGTCAGCATCGACGGCAGCAGCGGGGCGAGCACGGTCTTGGTCGATGGGAAACCGGTCATGGCCTCCACGATTCTTGCCTTAAGCGTCGCCGGTAAAGAGATCACCACCTGCGAGGGTCTCGACGACAAGGTTGCTCAAGCGTTTGTCGATAACGACGCGCAGCAGTGTGGGTTTTGCACACCGGGCTTTGTCATCGCGGTTCGCGCTTTTGTCGACAAGTATCCCGATGCGACCGAGCAGCAGATCCGGGCGGGTTTGAATGGCAACATTTGTCGCTGCGGTACCTACGCGAACGTCCTCGAAGCCGTCATTTCTCTTGTCAAAGGAAATCAAAATGGCTGAGGTGAAATACAGCTGGCCTGAAAACCACAAAACAGAATTGATTGGGAAACGGGTCAATCGAATTGACGGTATGGCAAAGTCATCGGGTGTGGCGAAATACACGTACGATGAGAACCTGCCCAATCAGTTGATCGTACGTGCCTTGGGCTGTCCTCACGCTCACTGTCGTGTGCTGTCAGTGGACGCCTCGGCGGCGGAAAAGGTACCGGGCGTGGTGCTGATCCACTGGATCAACGCTCCCAAAGCGGGCGAGGATCCCGTCGAAATCAAAGCGGACGGGACGCTGCTGGTCGCCGTGGCGGCGGAGACCGAGCCGGCCGCGGCGGAAGCGGTTTCCAAGCTGAAAGTCCAGTACGAGTTGCTCGAAACGTTCGTTGCTGACGACGACCTGGAAGCGGCAGAGTCAAAAAAGCGAACCAAGCGCAGCGGCGGCGGCATCGAACTTGACGAGGCGCTGGGGGAACCCGGCGACGACGAGGACGAGGAGGAATGGGAAGACAAGACCATTCAGAGTCTGTTTGCGCGATCGAAGTACGTGGTCCAAGGTAACTATGGAATCAACGCGATCACCCATTGCTGTCTCGAACCGCACGGCACGACGCTGCAGTGGCAGGGTAATAAACTAAAAGCCTTCCTTTCGACTCAGAACGTTTCGCAAACCGATGACGGATTTGCTGGTGCGCTGGGTGTGACGGCCGACGATGTTGACGTGACCTGCGACTACATCGGTGGTGGATTCGGCAGCAAGTTTCAACCGAATTACTGGGGCATCGCGGCCGCCGAGATCGCCAGAGAAACGAAGCGCCCAGTCAAATTCATGTTGACTCGGGATCAGGAGCTGAAGATTGGCGGCAACCGCCCTTCGGGGTTCATCGACGTCAAGATCGGTGCCGACGAAAATGGGGTCGTTCAAGTTTGGGACTCACACCACTGGGGCACCTCCGGCTTTAATGGTTCGACCGTTTCAGTTGGTAATTTTCCCTATGTCTTTCAGCCCAAGAATTATCGTCGCAAGGCGACCGGGATCATTACCGACAATGAGCCGTCGGTTGCCTGGCGCGCTCCCAATCATCCTCAGGCCTGTGCGATCACGCAAACCGCCTACGATGACTTGGCTGCCATGATGCAGGTCGACAGCCTTGATATTTTTCTGCGCAATCTGCAGCACATCGATTCGCCCGAGAAAGCGAATATTTATGCCGAGCAGTTGCGAATCGGGGCCGATTTGATCGACTGGCGCAAGCATTGGCACCCGCACGGAAAAGGAGCCAAGCGCGGTTCGGTCGTCGAAGGCTTGGGGATCGGTATTCACAAGTGGGCGGGGACCGCGAACAACTCGAATTGCTTGTTGAAGATCCATCCTGACGGTGGTGTTGAGTCGTATTGCGGAACCCAAGATCTGGGAACCGGTACACGCACGGTTTGTGCCATCGTGTTGGCCGAGACATTTGGACTGCCGATCGAGGCGGTGAAGGTCAACATTGGCAGCTCGACCTATCCCTTCAGCGGCGCATCGGGCGGCAGCACTACGGTTGGAGCCGTCAGTGAATCGCATCGCCGCGCCGCTCAGCAAGCGTTGGCCCAGATCTTGGATCTGGTCGCCAAAAAGTTCGGTGTTCCGGCCGATCAATTGGAAGCTGCCGGCGGTCATATTTCAGTCGCCGGTTACAGTGGCCAAAAAATGACGTGGCAGCAGGCATGCAGCCTGATCGGCGTTCAGCCGTTGGAAGTCACCTCTAGCTACAAACGCGGCAGCAAAAGTCCGTTATCCAGTTCCAATGTGGCCGGCTGTCAAATGGCTCATGTCGCGGTCGACACCGACACCGGCGTCGTCAAGATCAAAAAGATGGTTGCGGTTCAGGACATTGGCCTGATCATCAACCGCAAGACCGCCGAGAGTCAGGTGTTCGGCGCGATGTGCATGAGTATCTCGGCCGCGTTGTTCGAGCAGCGAATCAACGATCCGAAAACGGGCGTTTTCGTCAACTCCGAATTGGATACTTACCGCTTACCGCGGCTGGGGGACGTCGGCGATCTGGTCGTTCATTTTTACGAACCGGAAAGTGAGCGGTCTCGAGGTGTGATTGGCTTGGGCGAGCCCCCAGCGATCAGTGGCTGCGCGGCGATCTCAAATGCAGTCTGCAACGCGACCGGCGTCCGGGTACCGACGCTGCCCATGACGCCAAAACAAGTACTCGACGCGCTGCGAACCGCCAAAGGATAATCTGCCATGAAAAACTTCGAATATGCTCAGCCGCGTTCCGAACGTGAAGCCGTCGAATTGCTCGCCGAGTCCAGCAAACAGACGGCGGTGCTGGCCGGAGGTACCGATCTTGTCGGTTTGCTCAAACGGATGGTCGCGACTCCGGACCGGGTGGTCAACATCCAACAGATCGATTCGCTGCGGCACATCCAGCGTCAAGAAGATGGAAGTGTTTGGGTTGGGGCTGCGGTCTGTCTGGACGAATTCTTGAATGATCGTCTGGTTGATCAGTGCCCGTCGGCCAAAACGGTGATTCAAGGAATCAGCAGCATCCAACGCCAGTCGCAGGGTACGGTGGTTGGCGAGTTACTGCACCGACCGATGTGTTGGTACTTCCGCAACGGTCATGGATTGTTGGCCGACAAAGGGGGTCTGGTTGTCCATGGTGATAATCGGTACCACGCGATTCTGGGCAATCGTGGACCGGCAAAGTTTGTCAACAGTTCGCGTTTGGCTCCAGCACTGATTTCGCTGGGCACCAAGGTTCGAGTCATCGGTCCCGATCCCGAGGAACAGGTTCTGTTGGAGCTTGGCGAGCTGTATCGAACGCCGGTTGCCGATGACGACATGGAGAACGTCTTGTGCCCCGGGCAGTTGATAACGCATCTGGTGATTCCGCCCCAGGGGAAGCGACTCAGTGCGGCCTACGAGGTTCGTCACGGCGAAGGGCCCGACCCGCCACTGGCCGCAGCCGCAGTCAGCGTCGATGTTCATCAGGAACGAGTTCAGCAAGCGCAGATCGTGCTTGGCCAGGTGGCTCCAGTCCCCTGGGAGGCGCGTCATGCATCGCAATCGCTGCTTGGCAAACCGATCAACGAGGAAACCGCGGCGATTGCCGGCGCGGAGGCAGTCGCCGGAGCGATCGCGCTGTCCCAAAACGAGTACAAGATTCAACTGGCTCAGGTCGCCGTCAAACGCGCGCTGCTGATCGCGGTGGGGCAACAGACGGGCGGTTTGGATGGACCGATAATCCGTGAACCATCCGAACACCTCCGGCCACAAGCACACCTAGCCTAACTTCAGGGGATCAATCGATGGGTTATCAACGCAAGTTCGATGATGGCAAACCGACACAGCCGCAACCGCCCTGCATGAACCTTCGCAGCAAAGCAATCTATGTGACCGGTGATCCGGATCCGCAATCACCGGAAGAAGAAGGCAGCACGCGATTCAATTGTTGGTGCAATCTGTCGCAGCACGTGATTGGACCGGATCAGCAGCTCGTCGACCGCGACGCCTGCGTCAGCGGCCGATCATGCTTTGCATCTCGCGCATAGACTTGTTTTGTCTTTGTTCGCCGCTGAAACGGCCGCAAGCGTTTGCCAATGAACCGCTGGTCGCTATTCGTTTTCTCGCTCACGCTCTCGACTTCGCTCGTCGCGCAGTCGCAGACTGCCGAACTGGAGCCGTTGCCGTCGTCGGTCACGGCACCGGCGGACAATCCGACCACACCTGCCAAAGTCGAATTGGGCAAGCTGTTGTTCTTTGATCCGCGTCTCTCCGGCGACAACAAAATGAGTTGCGCCAGCTGCCACATTCCAAGCAAGGCCTATGGCGATGGACTCGATTTCTCAGCCGGTGCGGGCGGGATACCGCTGAGCAGGAATACACAAAGCTGTCTGAATGTTGGTCTCTTCGAAACTTATTTCTGGGACGGCCGCGCGAACAGCCTGGAACAGCAGGCCCTGGTTCCCATTCAATCGGCCGCCGAAATGAACCAAGACTTGGATCTGCTGGAGGCTGAGCTTTCGGCGATTCCTGGTTATGTGACCAAGTTCAAACAGGTGTTCAACTCCAAGCCAAATCGGGATGGCATCGCTAAAGCGCTGGCAGCATTTCAGCGCACACTGATCACCGGTCCGTCACCACTTGACCGCTATCTTGCCGGCGACGAAGACGCATTATCCGACGAGGCCAAGCGAGGAATGGAGCTGTTTGCAGGCGAGGCTGGCTGCATTGAATGCCACCACGGCCCCTTACTGAGCGACGGAAAATTTTATCGACTAGGCGTTTCACACAGCGACGAAGGTCGCGGAAAAATCACTGGGAAGGACGAGGATCGATACCGATTTCGGACTCCCAGTTTGCGGAACGTCGCCGAGACGGCACCGTACATGCATGACGGTTCCCAGCAAACGCTGGACGATGTGGTCACCTTCTATTTTCGTGGAATTCCAGACACGAAGATCAATGGCTTGGCGCCTGACCGGTCAGCACTGCTGGGACAAAGCTTCTCGGACATCGCTCCGCTGGTCGAATTTCTCAAATCGTTGTCGGGTACGATACCGGAAATTGCCACACCGCAGCTTCCCGCGCAGGTAAGCCAATAGTCCTGACAGATTGGCTTGCAAGCTGAGCGACGCTACCAGCATGCGATCGCCTTTGTAAGGATTTTCGTGGTGCTTGATGTTGATAAAACCGCGCCCCGAGTTGTCACCGAAGCGAGCCAAGAAATGGCAAGAATTCGCTCGGGGCGCGGCGTGTTTCGTTCGTTGCGGTGACAATAGTAAGAACGGGCGAAACTGAAAAGTGTTCCAACAAAAAGCAGAATTTTCTCTCGGAATACGGCCTGATCACCTGGGTTTCGCGCCTGGCATTGCGAACCATAGGGTTACCCTTGTTTGTTTTCGGCGAAGATTATGGTTGCCCGCAGCAGCGCGGTATCGCGCTGGCTACGATAGTGGCCTGGTATTGGCGACTTCTGGAGACTTTCACCGTGCGCAATCTTCCGCCAGTCATGGCACTGGCATCTCTGACAGCAATCTTTATTTGTGGCTGCAATCCATCGCGTCACACACATGAAGACCTCGATGCCACGCTCTGGATGCAGACGTCGGCGGAGTATCTGGCCTCGTGCCGGCAGGCTTTTCGTGCCGCCACGGACCAACTGCCAAGGGCGCTCAGTGATCCGACATGGTCAGCGGACCTTGTTCAACAGGCGCAGCTGGTCACAGGCCACAGCAACAATGAATCGCTTCCGCCGGCGGTCATTGTGGACGTCGACGACACGGTGTTGGACAATTCGCCTTACCAGGCGCGGCTGATCCAACAGGACGGCAGCTTTGACCTGGAAAGCTGGCACCAATGGGTCGAAGAGGCCAGCGCCGAACCGGTTCCGGGCGCGAAAGAGTTTCTGCGGGCGGCCAGCGATGCCGGTGTGACTGTGTTCTTTGTCACCAATCGCGAAAGTGCCGTCGAACACGCAACGCGGCGCAACCTCGAAGCGCTCGAAATGAGTGAACCCGATGCGCCGGACAGAATTCTAAGTAAACGTGAACGAGACGATTGGGTATCCGACAAGACCTCACGCCGCGCCCATATCGCGCAGCGCTATCGGATCCTGCTGCTGGTCGGCGACGACCTCAACGACTTTGTTTCGGTGGGAGACAAACCGACCGCCGCTGAGCGACGTGAGCTGGCCGCCGAGCACACCGACCTGTGGGGTGAGAAGTGGATCGTCTTGCCCAACGCCGACTACGGTGGCTGGGAACGTTCGCTGTACGACTGGAACGATGCGGCGGCCGACACATTGAAGCTACAGCGGAAGTATGATTCGCTTAACGATGCTCGTGATCCTGCCGACATGGAAATGACGGTTGACGAATCTCAAGCACCCAAGGACTGACCGGCCAGTCCTGATCAGCCAGAGGAACGCGTAGCAACGGACAGCTAGCCCGGATGATTCACGTAGGCGGGCCGAGGTCGCGGGTGGCTGCCGAAACAGCGCAAACCTTTCGATATCGTTGGCGCAGCGTGCACACCTTGATTTCAAATAAACTGCGACTGAAGTTCCGGCACCACAAGGGTTTGCTTGGTCCGCCTACGTCGTTTGTGAATGATCCCGGCTAGCTACGGTCGATGCAAATTCTCGCCCCGGTACCTTGCCTGGTATCCATCCGCGGATAACGGAAAACAGGGTTGTAACAGTAGTTCAGCCTGCCCCAGAACTCTGATTCGCAAGATTCATCCCGGATGCTGGAGCCAGATCACTTGCAGAGCCGTATGTTTGCAAGCTACGCAGCACTTTGACTTTTGCTGTACGGTTGCTTGTTGAACGTCGATTATCGCTCCGCGAAAATTCGCCGACTTCCGCCAATCGGCGGAGCTCAGGATGTACTCAGCAAAAGGCGACACTCTTGCCGCATGACCAGCCGAACAAGGAGACAGAGCCTAGTCTGTCGATATGGAAACATGGATCCCGCGAAATGGCCACTCAAATGCCATACGTTTCAAAGAGTTATCGGTTCCGCAGTTGGGGATTCCTGCTGGGGATGTTGTTTCACCTGGCGATATGGTTCAGTTCGTCAGCGTGATGGTTACTTTTTCGATCTGGCCGGTGAACTTGCTGCCGGCGCGGTCGTACTCCTCCGACACGGGCGTTTCGGTGTCGATGCCGACACCGGCGGACTCATCCGCTGAAAAAACTGCGAACTCGGTCTGCGGAACTGTAGTCGAACCGACGGGCTTGCCGTTGATGTATAGAGTCGCAGTGCCGCCGGCGCCCGGCTTCTGGCCGCCTTCGTAGGCGAAGTCCATCTTCACTGTCGCCTTGCCGCTAGGCAGTTGGGACTTGCTGGTGGCGACGGAACGTGTGAGCCCGAGGTAGTTATAGGTGTACATTGGGATCCCGTCTTTGACGTGCAGCGCCCATCCACCGAAGCGTCCGCCTTGAGCGACGATGACACCGCTGGCCGGTTTGTCTCCACATTGGACCTCAGCGACGATCTCAAACGAGGTGTTCTTGACGTTGATGAAATCGTTCTCCATCAGTCCATTCATGCCTTCGTAAAGCGTCAGGCTCTTGCGACCAAACATCAGGTCGGGACGGCCAGCTAGTTTGGGGTTGAAGAGTTCCTCTCGGCGATCGTCTAGCGGCAGTACCTTGTACTTGACTGCTTCGCCGAGAAACGCCTGCTGCAACTTGGCCAGAATCTCAGGGTGCTGCTTGGCAAGATCCGTTGACATGCTGAAGTCTTCTGCGACGTGGTACAGTTCCCACCTATCCTCCGGGAAGCGGTTTTCGGGACTTGCCCACGGCTTTACATGCAGCGTCCCGGCGAACCAGCCGTCAAAGTAAATGCCACGGTTGCCGAACATCTCAAAGTACTGGGTCGTATGTTGACTTGGCGCATTCGGATAGTCCCAGGTGTAGACCATGCTGGTGCCTTCGATCGGTCGTTGCGGCACGCCATTGACGATCCTGGGTTGTGGCAGTCCGATCGCTTCCAGAATGGTTGGCGCGACGTCGATCACGTGGTGCCATTGCGAGCGAATTTTCCCCTTGGCTTGGATGCGGTTTGGCCAGTGGACGACCATCGCGTTACGCGTGCCGCCGTAGTTGGATGCCACCTGTTTTGTCCAGGTAAACGGTGAGTCGAAAGCCACGGCCCAACCGGCAGACATGTGAGGATAGGTGGTTGGGTCGCCCCAATGGTCGTAGTACTTGAGCATGAAGTCGATATCCGAGCCCCGCGGCTCGCCGTTGAAGTAAGTCATTTCGTTGTACAGACCAGTCATCCCACCTTCGGCGCTGGTTCCGTTGTCCCCGGCGATGTAAAAGATCAGCGTGTTATCGAGTTCGCCCATGTCTTCGATCGCCTGGATGACGCGTCCCGTTTCGTGGTCAGTCATGTCCAGGAACGCGGCGAAGACTTCCGCCTGGCGGGCGAAGAGCTTTTTCTCTTTGGCCGAGAGGTCGGCCCAGTCTTTAATGTCGTCGGGCTTCTTGGCGAGTTTGGTGTCTTTGGGAATGACGCCCAATTTCTTCTGCTGTTCAAAGATCCGCTCGCGGATCACGTCCCAACCTTCGTCGAAGTTGCCCCGTTGTTTTTCGATGTAAGATTGCGGTACGTGGTGCGGAGCATGCACCGCTCCCGGAGCGAAATAAACGAAGAACGGCTTGTCCGGCGTCAGCGCCTGCTGGAAACGCATCCATTGGATGGACTTAGTCGCCATGTCGTTCATGAAGTGATAGTCGGGGTCGTCCGGCGTCTCGACGCGGTTCAGGTTGTGATAGACCGCTGGCGACCACTGGTTGGTTTCACCACCCATGAACCCGTAGAACTCATCAAACCCGACAAAATTGGGCCAGCGAGTAAACGGACCGGAGGGACTAATCTCCCAAACGGCCGTTTCATGGTGCTTGCCGTAGGCAGCCGTGCTGTAACCATTAAGCCTGAGCACCTCGGCGACCGTTGCAATGTCATTGGGTAGCATGCCGGTCGCGCCGGGGAATGCTGTCGCAACCTCGGTAATCTTGGCTTGGTTGCACGAGTGGTGATTGCGGCCAGTGATCAGTGCCTGACGAGTCGGCGAGCAAAGCGCCGTGGTGTGGAACTGGTTGTACAATAGTCCGTTCTTCGCAAGCTTGTCGAAGTTCGGCGTTGGCAGGACGCTGCCAGTCGCACCGGTGCCGCCAAATCCCAGATCATCGAGCAGAATGACGACCACATTTGGTGCGTCCTTTGGTGCTTTGACTTCAAATGGGGGAGGCGCCTTGGCATCCCGCGCATCGAGTGTCGTGATCGGCGGATACCACGGTCCCTTGAGGGGCAGTTCCGTACGGTCGACTTGCGATTCTTGGGCATTAGCAGCATTGATAAATATACAGGTCGCGATCAAGGCTGTTGAATACATTCGGGGGCGTTTCGACACTTCTATCTCCAAAAAATTTGTGGGTGGTTGGGGTCTTTAGCTCCAGTATCTTTTCAGCTTGCATCACTGCGGCTGCAAGCTGCAGTCACGTTTTCAAACGGAGGCTGGCAGCCTCGGCTACATCAATCAACCAGTTCCGGATCGCCCGGTCGCCAGGTTTTGTCGAACCAGGGTTGCAACGGCCCGTACAGGCGGATCAGCATGTTCCAGCCTTTGCCGGGAACGGACTGAATCCAATTGTGCGGTTGTCCCTCGGGCGGCTTGGGTCCGAAGTAAATGTCAAAGGAACCATCGGCGTTTTGCCGCAGGCCTTGCTTGTTGCTGTCGAGCCCAGGAAACTGCTGGTCGGTTTGTAGCTCGGAGCGGGTTTGATTGTCGTACAGCGTGAAGGACCAGAAATCCTTGGCCGGCACGTTGGGCGGCAGATGCACCTTGTAGCTTTTGCTGCCGTCCAGCGCGTTGCCATCGGCGTCCATGTAAGCCACGCCATATTGCGAGCCCTTGCCCACCATCCTCCTGGTCATCGCCGGAGTGATGCCCGTCGCGTAGAAGTGAAAATAGCTGCGGCCGTCCAGCACGCGAGCACCGTTGTCAAGGAACTCATGGCTACCGCCTGGGAATGGCGTGCTCCAGACGCCTTGGCCGGCATAGTAGTAGAACATGTCGTCCCGGGGACGTGCCGTCAGGGTACGGACAGTCACCGCGCCCACATCGGCGGCCTCTTTGAGAATCTTCTGCATCCTTGCGTCGGGTTTGAAAGGCTGTCCCTTCTTGATGCCGATGGATGCCAGTTGACCCAGGATTTCCGGGTCTTGCCCTTCGCTCGGTTCGGCCTGAACGACCTCGTTGATCTCCTCGAAAATTTGATAGTCTGTGCGGTGGATCGTGCTGAATTTCTTGCCAGACACGTTGACGAAGTTCATCTTTGGCGGATTGTCTTTTTGCGAAAGTGGATACATGCGGAAGATTTTTTTGGTCGTTTCCACAGCTGGCTTAGGATCACCGTCCACTTGAAAACCTCGCCAGATCACCCAGTTGCCGCACGTGTCGGACTGAGCGACGTAGTAACCGTCGGGCACATCACCCTTGTAGCCGGGAGGCAGAATCAGGAATTTGCCCCCCTGACCTTTGTCCGGCCCGGCATTGCCGAAATCGGTGACGTAGTGAAACCAGTGGCTATCGATGATGCCCAGGACGTTCGGCGGTGTTTCGATCACGAACGGCTCGTCCTTCATTTCAAGCCAAGCGAGCATGTAGACTGACGTTGTATTGGGGGTCAGAAAAAGCGCCTTAGAATCCATCAGCGTCTCGAACAGCAGCGCTGTCGTGTTGGGTGGGCCGAATTCGAGGATGCCTTTACGCATGCCGCCCATCGAGGCGATCTGGATGCTGTTCAGATAGGCCTGCACGGCGCGTTGGAAGTCAAGATTGTCGTAGACCTTTTGTGCGGTTTCCCTGTCGGGAACACCGTCGTGCAGAGTGAGTGTGCCAAGCCGTGTTTCCAATTTGTCCGGAGTCGCGATGCCCGGTGGAACTTCCGTGGTCATTTTCATTTTGGGTGCCTGCGCCATGCCAGTCGAAGTGATGCTTAATCCGACAAATAATCCTAGTGATGCGATTGCTGAGTTTTGTCTCATATTGATGTCTTACGATCTGCTGAGGGTGTTTTCGACCTTGATCGTTTCGCCCGCTTTAGTCGCCGTGCTGCAACAGAGTCACTCAAAGCCTCCTCGCCGTATAGCGTCGAGGTCCAAATTCGAAGGATTGCAGCCAGGACCGATTTCTGGTTTCCGCGCGGGCGGCGTCCAAAGTGGTGAATCAGCAAATAGGCGTCCATCCGATTAAGTGCGATCGCTACACTGCGTGCATCAAACGTGTTGATCAAGCCGGCTGCCTGATGTTGTTCGATTCGATAGCTGACTGCGTCGTCAAAATCTGCCAGAAACTCAGCCCATGCTTTTTCCAGCCGTTCATCCATCGGAGCGGCATCAGAGACTGCCCGCAAAATCGGACCACGCTGATAGCAAACGCGCACCAGGCCTGAGAGCGTTTCGGAAAGCAGCGATAACGGATCACCCTCGCCTTGCAGCCAGGGCGCGGCGATCTCAAAGATCTCTGCTTCCAGGTCGCGAAGCAGCGCCTCCATCAACTCATGCAGGTCTTCGAAATACTGGTAAAAGGCTGATCGGCTGGTGCTGGCAAGCGACATCAATTCGCCGACCGTCAACTCGCGAAAGGGACGCGTCCACAGAAATTTCAGCGCAGCGTCCAGGATTGCCTGCCGAGTTCGTTCACTCTTGCGCAGCGCCGCATCGTTCCTGGGATCGTTGCGGCGACGAATTTGATCTTGCTTTATTTCTGACATGTTGTCAGATTTTAATGACGTGATGCCAGAAACGCAAGTCAACGCAGAATCGCCCGTTGCTGTTTGGATGCGGCGATCGAAAACCTGCAGAGCTCATAGCATCGTGCTACTGCAAGCTGTTGTCACGCTGAGACTTGCTTGCTCAGTCGGTAGATGCAGCCGCCGATGGTCAGCACGCCGACGGCGGCAACCAAGATGCCTGGTGCGACCGGTATGGTTCCGTCCTGTAATCCTGAATTCCGCAGGATCATCGCCAAGATTGCCAGATACCAGAGGCCAATGCCGATCCCCAACCAACATAACCAGCGCGGCGAACCCGGCCCCCAAATGCCCATCGACCAGCCAATCGGATAAGGCAGTATCAGGAGTCCCCACCAGTTGGAAAGTCCAGAGGAACCGCCAAAGCCACCGACCGAGCTGAGCCCCCACAGCGCCACGATCCCAAACGCAATCAGAATCAGAACCACTAGCCGATAAGCCGCGAAGCGGCGTTCGCCCGGGTCCAGAAACGTGCCCAGTGCAAACAGCGCGCTGCCCGGGAGGATGATTACCGAACCCTCCAGCGGATCAATTGCTCCGATCACCATGGCGATGCTGCCGGCAATCAAAAAGACGCGCGACCAAACATTGGGTTTATTCATTAACTGCCCGCTTTCAACGTCAGCCGTCATTGGCATCTGCCCACGCGGCATCCAACGGTGACCGCTCCATCTTAACCTGCGCCGCAAGACCCAGTTTCGTGACGGGTGGCCGCAGCACTCGTCGACCCGATCCGTTGGCTCAACGATGGTAGTAGGTTTGCAGTGGACCAAGCAAGAATTACCATCAAATCGACTGGCGGTTGGATTGAGACCAGCAGATCACCCACCACAGAGAGCGTCGAGTGACACAGCGAATCTGTAATCGTTCGAAGCTGTGCTCTCTGAGCCCTCTGTGGTTCAATCAACAATTGTGCGATCGGAATGATCAGCGTTGGCTTAGCGTCACAGCCGCCGATCCGATTCGCTGGGCCGGCTTGAGGTCAAAGCGATCCGCATTCATCACTTTGTTCCAGGCCGCCACGAAGTCAGTGACAAACTTCTGCTTCGCGTCTTCGCTGGCATAGACTTCCGCGATCGCTCGCAGCTGCGAGTTTGAACCAAACACGAGATCGACAGCAGAGCCCTGCCATTTGACATCACCGGTCTCTCGATCCAGTCCTTCAAAAAAGTGATCGCAGACGGCGGACTTTTGCCACACCGTATTCATGTCCAGCAGATTCACGAAGAAGTCATTGGTCAGCGTCCCGGGACGCTCCGTGAACACTCCGAGTTGCAGATTGTCAGAGTTAGCATTCAGGACTCGCAGGCCGCCGATCAGAACGGTCATTTCCGGAGCCGTGAGCGTCAACAGGTTCGCTCGATCGATCAGCAACTCCTGGGCTGGTCTGTCAAGCGTCTGGTGACCAAAGAAGTTGCGGAATCCATCCGTGGTCGGTTCGAGAACCGCGAACGATTCCACGTCGGTTTGCTACTGCGACGCGTCGGTGCGTCCGGGCGAGAAAGGAACCTTCAATATCGTGTCCGGCCTTTCTGGGCCGCTTGCTCGACCGCTGCACATCCGCCCAGCACGATCAGGTCGGCCAGCGAGACTTGCTTGCCGTCGGTCTGCGAACGATTGAAATCTTGCTGAATCTTTCTCAAGTGTCTTCAGCACCTTTGCCAATTCGGTCGGTTGGTTGACCGCCCAGTCTTTCTGTGGCGCAAGGCGAATCCGTGCTCCGTTGGCACCGCCACGTTTGTCGCTGCCGCGGAACGTTGACGCCGAAGCCCAGGCCGTCTGAACTAGCTGTGATGTGGAAAGACCCGACGCGAGCAATTTGGCTTTCAAAGCAGCAATCTCCTCAGCTCCAATCAATGGGTGATCGACCGCAGGGACGGGGTCTTGCCACAATTGCGGCGGGGCAACCTCCGGACCGAGGCAGCGCGAGATTGGTCCCATGTCGCGGTGCGTCAGCTTGTACCATGCTTTGGCGAAAGCTTGTTGGAACTCTTGCGGATTTTCGTGAAAGCGTTTTGAAATCGGTCCATAGATCGGGTCCAGCTTCAGTGCCAGGTCGGTCGTGAACATCATTGGCGCGTGAGTCTTCGACGGATCGTGAGCGTCCGGCACGGTCCCCTTCGCCGATGCATCTTTGGGGGTCCACTGGAATGCGCCGGCCGGACTCTTCGTCAATTCCCAATCGTAGCCGAACAGATGATCGAAGTAGCCGTTTGACCACTCCGCTGGGGTCGATGTCCACGCTCCTTCCAAGCCGCTGGTAATCGTGTCTTCCGCATTGCCCTTTCCAAACGTGTTTTTCCAGCCCAGTCCTTGTTCCTCGATGCTGGCACCTTCTGGTGCGGGACCGACAAACTTACTTGGATCGGCAGCTCCGTGAGCTTTTCCGAGAGTATGTCCACCAGCGATCAACGCCACCGTCTCGTAATCATTCATGGCCATGCGACCGAACGTCTCGCGAATGTCCTTCGCCGCGGCGAGCGGATCTGGCTTGCCGTTAGGCCCTTCGGGGTTCACGTAGATCAGGCCCATCTGAACGGCGGCGAGAGGGTTTTCGAGTTCTCGATCGCCGGTGTAACGTTTATCTCCCAGCCACTTGGTTTCAGGCCCCCAGTAAATGTCTTGCTGCGGTTCCCAAACATCTTCGCGACCCCCGGCGAATCCAAACGTTTCGAATCCCGCTGACTCCAGGGCACAGTTACCCGCCAGAATCATCAAATCGGCCCACGAGATCTTCTTGCCGTATTTTTGCTTGATCGGCCAGAGCAAGCGGCGTGCTTTGTCAAGGTTGCCATTGTCGGGCCAACTGTTCAGCGGCGCGAAGCGTTGGGTGCCGTAGCCGGCGCCACCGCGGCCGTCGGCGACGCGATACGTACCCGCACTATGCCATGCCATCCGGATGAAAAACGGTCCGTAATGACCGTAGTCCGCTGGCCACCAATCCTGTGAGGTGGTCATCAGCTGATTGATGTCCTGCTTCACTGCATCCAGGTCCAACTTCTTGAACTCCTCGGCATAATCAAAACCCTCGCCCATCGGATCGCTCTTGAGCGAATTTTGCGAGAGTATCTGCAGGTTCAACTGATTCGGCCACCAATCCGCATTCGAATAGGCGCCGGCAGCCGTGTTTCTCTGACCAGCGTCTTTGACCGGCCCCATCACCGGACAATTGGCAATGGTCTCCGGCTTTGCTGCGGGCGTTTTTCGAGTGGTCGCGTCCTGGGCTGATAAGGAGTTAGCGGTGAAAAGTATGCGAAGCCCGCCGTGATGCGAGCGAAGTGCATTGTCGAGGTCATGATTTATCCTGGGAGGGGGGGACTGAAATTCGACGATTGCGAAGCAGACTGGTTAATCAAGCACGTTAAAAATTGGCGAGTGCCAGTAAATCACCCAACGCCTTTTCGGGAATATTCCATTCGCGTGAAGTGCACCTTCGGCGCGATGGCGGTCCGAAGACCGATCGTCGCCAAATACAGCCAGATTGTAGCATCGTGAGGGTATTTGATCAGTTTCGAAATGTTCATCACGTTGCCGATTTGGCCAACTTCGCTTGACCGGTATGGTGAGAAAGCGAGACGTCGGTAATTTCCGACTCTCTGGCCCCTTATTTTGGGGTTTTTCGATCCAGGCTATCGCCGCATTCCCAGGCAAGGTCGCGGAGGCTGGCTGGGTCTGTCCCGCGCACGACCGAGGGAATCGTGTTTCCTTGTTCACGCTGATGCCCAAGCGTGGGCAGAACGTGCTCCCAATCAAATACCATCGCTGCCAACACGCGCTCTGCGGGGACGGCCAAGGGGGGCAGCCAGGACTCGATTAAGAAAGTGGCTGAGAAACACGGCCTGCGGTCGACGCTCCGACCAGTCAAGCGTCCCAAAAAATCGCCAGTAGCCGGCAACCTGAAAGACCCACGCGACCACAAATTGTTGGAAGATACCTCGGTCCCGTTTGTCCCTTTCTTCCCGCTGCTAAGGTGCCGCACATTGGTCATGCCGTGCCGAGTGCACTGATCGTGACGTAGTATCCGTCTGGATCGCGAAGGGAGAACTCCTTGGTTTGAGTGTTCGGATTCATGTGGGGCTCCTCTTCGAGACGCGTGACCAGGACGAGCGCTCTTTGAAGCGTCACGTCGAAATCGTCAACACGAAAGAACAGCAAGAGACCGTTGCCGTGTGTCCCGTTGGTGGGGCTCATCAACGAGGGATGATCGTGGGCGCCCCACTTGTGGAGGCAGAGCAGGACAGTGCCATCTGAATCGCGGATTTGTCCGAAGTCGTCATGAGCGGGCGCGGTAATCTGCTGGCCGAACAGTGCCTGGTACCATTGGAAGCTGCCTGGCACGTCGTTGACGCCTATGATCGTCCACGTTCGTTTCATTGGGTTGCTCTCTGCGGCCCAGCAGCCGCCATCACCGGGGACGGCGGTTTGATTTTCACTTTGTACGCGTCCGGCGCTGTACTCCGATGCAGCGAATGGTTCCATCTTCTTCGTCGGCGGCAGGTCGTGTAACGGCCCCTCCAAACGATCTTAACTCAGAGTCATCTGGCATTGCAAATCGACCGAATCGACCGCGCACGTGTTTGCGGAGGTGCGATGGGCTGGCGTGAAGGTGCGAAACTGGGACGGATGCTACCGTCTCATTTTTTTGCGCCGACAAACGGTTGCCCCTCAAGGTGACACAGCTCGCCGCAAATCAATGCGACGAGCTGTTTTGAAAGATAGTCGGGGCGACAAGATTTGAACTTGCGACCTCTGCGTCCCGAACGCAGCGCTCTACCAAGCTGAGCCACGCCCCGATGGGTTGGATTGCGATCCGACTAAGATACCTGCTTTGCCCGCGCGTGTCTCGATCCCCAGAGAATTCGCGCTCCTTTTTCCGGTTCGGTTCGTGCCGGTTGTGCCGGATTGCTTGACCGATGAATGTCGGCATCATCCAACCGGAATCGTGAAAAGAGTCGTGCTCGGAACAGATTCTGCCCATTCGCGCCCCGTTTTGTCCGCCATCGGCATCACGGTCACTTTCTGCGTTGTACGTTCCAAGTGAGACCCGATGTCTCCGTCTTCCATTCCATCACTCCCCAGCCGCGCCACCGCTCGCAAGGCATTCTGCAACACCACGAGACGCTCTGATGTCCAGCACGACCTCCAAACGACGTAAAGCCCTGATCGATCCGGAAGTCCAAGGAGACGTCCTGAAAAAGATCGCGATCCATTGGCTGCTGTTCTTTATCTGCAATGCGATCGCATTGATGATCTGGATTCGACTGTACGAGCAACCCGATGCCGATTGGGGACAAACCCTGGGTGATACCGTTCGCCGATTCCTGCCCTTCTTCGTGATCACCCTGGCCCTGATTCCGGCCTTCGTCTGGGACACCTTGAAACTGACCAATCGCTTTGCCGGTCCGATTCACCGTTTGCGTAGCGCGCTTGCCGACGCCAACGCCGGCCGTGCCGTGACGCCGCTGCATTTCCGCACGAATGACTATTGGAGAGAAATCGCCCTTAATTTTAACTCGGTCATCCGGCGCAGTTCGATTCCAATGACCGATGCACCTAGTGAAGAGTAAATTCGCTCTTTCGCTCGACGATCTGAACCAATCACCAGCAAAGTCTCCTGTCAAGAAATCTGTTCGGATGAGAATCAAAACGAATTCACGTCAAGTTAAGCGAGCCCACTGCCGTGGTGTTGCCGCGGTTGAGTTCGCTGTCTGTTTGCCAGTACTGGTGCTGTTGGTTTTCGGCGCGATCGAGGCGTCCAGTTTCATTTTCTTGAAACAGTCATTGAATGTCGCCGCCTATGAGGGAATTCGAGAATCCGTGCGGATCGATTCCAACAATGTCAAAGGTATCGAACGCGCAGAAAATATCCTGACGGCCCGGTCAGTCAACGGATTCAGTATCAACTTTCCAAGCGGGGAAACATCAGCCGCAAATCGCGGAGATGAGATTGTGATCGAGGTCAGTGCTCCGACGGGGCCCAACAGCCCGCTGGCCGGACAGTGGCTTGCCAACCGTAACCTTACCGCTCGCATTGTGATGGTGAAAGAATGACTGATGCAACTTTAATAGCCACTAATCGCACGCCTGCACCAGGCGCAGCGAGTGCCTCGCTGCGACGGTCACCTGACCGCCGCGGCGCGATGCTGGTGGTGATCGCCATCATGATGATCGGGTTCATGATCGCCGTCGCTTTCTCGGTCGACATTGCTCAGATGCATCTGTCACGTACCGAACTACGCTCGGCGACCGATGCGGCCTCAAAGGCAGCCGCGCAGACCTTGTCGCTGACTTTGGATACCAACGCGGCGATTGCCCGCGGACAAGCGATCGCCGCCAAGAATACCGTCAATGGGGAACCGCTGTTGCTGGACCCTTCCGATTTTAGCTTTGGCCGAAGTCAAGAGCTGGCTGACGGAAAATTTCATTTCACCTCCGGCGGCAGTCCCAAGAACAGCGTTGCGGTCAGCGGCCGCCGCACTTTTGGTTCCCCATCAGGACCGGTGCCCCTGTTCTTTGGCAACATCTTCGGCGTCCAATTCTTTGAACCGACTGCCAATGCGACCGCCACCTACATTGAACGAGACATCGTCCTGGTCGTCGATCGCAGTGGTTCGATGCAGGGTCAAAAATTTGCCGACTTGGTCAATGCCATCAACACCTTCACCGCCACCCTGGGAACGACACCCGTCGATGAGCAAGTCGGACTGGCCTCGTACAACGATCGGGCAAGCGAAGATGTGCAGCTGACCGATAACCTGGCCGCGATCTCGGCCGGCATGGCATCATTGCCGGTCGGCGGATTCACCAGTATCTCACGTGGCATGCGAGCCGGTCAGAACATCATTGACCACAGCCGAGGAGCCGATTTTGTCGAAAGGACGATGATCGTGATGACCGACGGTCTCCACAACCGTGGTCCCGAGCCGCGGACCGTCGCCAACACCTTGGCTGCCGACGGTGTTCAGATTCACACCATCACTTTCGGCGCCGATGCGGACCGGCCGCGAATGCAGGAAATCGCGGCGATCGGCGGCGGACGACACTTTCACGCCGACAACGGCGCCCAGTTGGAGCAAATCTACCGTGAAATTGCGCTGACCCTAAGCACCTTGATGACCCAGTAAAGACCAGCGACCAGCTGCTAGGATCCCCGATTCATATGACCAGAGAACCATTGAAACTTTCAACACGAAAATGCTTCAACAAGCGAACGCAACGCAAAGCTGCTGCGATGGTCGAGTTTGCGATTGTTGCGCCGCTGCTGTTCCTGCTGTTCTTTGCCTCGCTGGAATTTTGCCGCGTGGCCATGATTCGACATACAGCAGACAACGCCGTCTATGAAGGTTGCCGCGTGGGGATCATCCCGGGCGCGACGGTCGGCGAAGTCCAAGCCGAAGCCCAGTTGATTTTAAACTCACTGGGGCTCAACAACGTCAGCGTCGCGGTGACACCGGCGGTGATTGATCGGGATACCGACGAAGTGACCGTACGGGTCGAGGTGCCGCTAGACGAAAATAGCTTTGTCACCAACCAATTTGTGGGCGGTCGCACGGTCGTTCGCGAACTGACTTTGCGCCGCGAGGGAACTCGCTAGAAGCAGGGAGCAGAGAGCAGGGAGTGAGGAGTGAGGAGTGAGGAGTGAGGAGTGAGGAGTGAGGAGTGAGGAGTGAGGAGCTTGGTTAGCGCCACAGCCAATCTCGAAATCCTTGCACGACCAGCTCTTGATGGCCAAAGCCTTGCCAGCAAAGCAAACCGCTGAGGATCGCGGCGACGGCCAGCATGTAAAGACCTTGTCGTGGCCGAGCCACGCTGGTTTTTGTCAGCTCACGACGCAGTTCCGCAAGCAGTTTGTTCCAAAACAGCGGCGACACATTGGGTTCAAAGGCGAGGATCTGGGCGTAATCAACCAATCGTTGTCCGTCCGCTCGCAACCGCACACCCGCCGTTGGCAGCACAATCTGCAACGTTTCCGCGTCGCCGCTGGCCCGCGGGTCGATCGACAGGGCGGCCGCCAGCAGCGGTGTAAAGGTCTCCGACGGTGTGCGCCCGTAAACGACCAGCTTGGGACGCGTGGTCATCGCGATCAGGGCGACGCAAAGTACATACAGGATTGCCAGGGCAATCCACACTTTGGCTCCGAAAACAGTGGCCGCGGGCCGTGGGAAAAACAATTCGATCGGACCGACCACCATCAATCCCGAAATGGCAAACGACAACGCCGCGACGTCGCGTCCGCCGGTGGTCACCAACACGCTTCCCGACAGCCGAATCAGGCTAAACACGACCAGGTAGCCGATCAGTGGCAGCAGCGCTACGAGAATCGCAAAAGGTTCAAACATACAGTCTCGGCAGGTAGCGGGCGAAAATCAGAGCGGAAATGGCGTCTAAGACCTGAAAGACCGTCCAAAAAGATCGAAGCCCTCACACAGGCCCTGGTGGCTTACCGGTTTTGTCGCTGGTTCCGCATCAATTCAGAAACTCGCGTTCGACAAACTTGGTGTCATGCTTGCCGCTGACGAACTCGGGATGCTGCAATACCTTGTCATGAAACGAAGCGGTGGTCACAATGCCTTGGAACTGCATTTCCGCCTAAGGCTCGTCGCATCGTGGCGATGGCTTGCTCGCGTGTCGGGCGATGGACGATCAATTTGCCGATCATCGAATCGTAATGCGGCGGCACGGTATAGCCGCTGTAAACGTGGGAATCGAAACGCACGCCCAATCCGCCGGGGGCGAACATATGTTGGATCTTGCCGGGATTGGGTTGAAAGTTTCGGTCGGGATTTTCGGCATTGATGCGACATTCAATCGAGTGACCGATGCACTTCAGTTCGTCTTGCGTGAACGACAGCGGTTCCCCGGCGGCGACCCGAATCTGTTCTTTGATCAAATCCACACCGGTGATCATTTCGGACACCGGATGTTCAACTTGAATCCGCGCATTGACTTCGATAAAGAAAAAATTGTCATCCTGGTCGACGATGAATTCAACGGTGCCCGCGTTGCGTGTAGTCGGCACCTCGGATCATCCGCACCGCCGCTTCGCAAATTTCGCGGCGACGGTGCTTCCGGCAGGTTGGGGCTGGGAGCTTCTTCGATCAATTTTTGATGTCGGCGCTGGACGCTGCAATCGCGTTCGAACAAATGGCAAACGTTGCCGTGTTGTGTCGGCGATCACCTGGACTTCGATGTGTCGCGGTCGATCGACAAAACGTTCCAGATAGACGCTGCCGTTTCCGAAGGCGGCTTCCGCCTCGGTGCGCGCTTGTGACAACGCCGTCCGCAATTCCGCTTCGTCTGCGGCGACTCGCATGCCCTTTCCGCCGCCGCCGGCGGTCGCTTTGATCAGGACCGGAAAACCGATCTGCGCGCGCCGCGTCGATCGCCGCTGATTCGGTTTCGACCAATCCGTCGCTACCGGGCACGACCGGAACGTTGTTGGCAATCGCCATCGAACGAGCGGTGTTCTTGTCACCCAGTTTGTCCATCGCTTGCGGGCTGGGGCCGATGAATTCGAATCCGCTCTCGCGACAGACTTCGTTGAAGTGCGCATTCTCGGCCAGGAATCCGTAGCCTGGATGAATCGCGTCGGCATCCCCGACTTCGGCGGCCGCGATGATCTGGTCGATCTTCAAGTAGCTGTCGGCACTTCTGGCCGGGCCGACACAATAGGCTTCGTCAGCGAGCCGAACGTGCATCGAGTCGACATCGGCGGTGCTGTAAACGGCGATCGATCGGATGCCCATTTCGCGGCAGGCGCGGATAATCCGCAAAGCGATTTCGCCGCGATTGGCTATCAAGATTTTCTGGAACACAACAGCACCGTCCGTAGAGAAAAGTAACGCAGCTACTTCGTTGGCTGGACTCGAAACATCGGCTTGCCAAAGTCGACGGGCTCTTGATCGTTGACCAGAATCTCGACGATCTTGCCGCTGCATTCGGCCGGAATCTCGCTGAACACCTTCATCGCCTCGACGATACAGACGATCGATTCTTCATGGATCGATGTCGCCAACTTTGACAAACGATTCCGACTCCGGATTGGGACGGGAATAGAAAGTTCCCACCATCGGGGCGTTGATCGTAATCGTGCCGGCGGTCGACGTGGCATCGGCAGCCGTTGACGGGGTGGCGGACAGCTGGCGCGGCAGCTGCGGCGGGATAGGCCGGTGGCACGGCGGCCGCACGCAGCACCGCGGTTGAGCTTGATTTTTTCCTCACCCTGTTGCAAGTCGACCTCGCTCAGGTCGTGTTGCTCCATCAACTTGATGATCTGGCGAATGCGTTCGACATCGAATACATCCTTGGGCTGTCCGCCTTTGCTCATGCTTGACTCGCCGTCAGTGGTTTCAAACGATTGCAGGCAATCGTGGGGTCGGTTTCGAAAAATTATCGGGATCACGGGCTCTGGAGCCCAAGAATTTACAGCATCAGCCGGCAATCATCGAGACCCTTTGGAAGTCGGCTGAGCACTTCGCATCCGGAATCGGTAACCAGCACGTCGTCCTCAATGCGAATCCCGAATTCGTCCCTGAAATAGACTCCCGGCTCGACCGTGATCAGCATGCCGCTGGCCAGCTGTGGTCGCTGGTCGCGGAAACTCTGGGACCTTCGTGGATTTCCAGACCCGTTCCATGGCCCAGGCTATGAACAAAGGCGTCCGCCATGCCGGCTCGCTCGAGCACGGCTCGGGCGGCCGCATCCACATCGGCCGCCGCAACGCCGGGAGCAATCATATCGATGGCGGCCAGCTGAGCCTCCAGTACCGCTTCGTAAGCCTGGCGGAATCGCCCGGAAATCTCCCCGCGATGAAAAGTGCGGGTCAAATCGCTGGCGTAACCTTGGTAGTTGGCTCCCCAATCGATCAGCAGGGTTGCCGCATCAGCGACGGCCTGGTCACCGAGATGATAATGGGGCAGTGCCGCCGCGGCGCCGGCGGCAACGATCGGCGGAAAGCTGCAACCCTCGGCGCCCCGTTTCCGCATCTCGGCTTCGATTCGAAAAGCAATCTCTCGTTCGGTATCGGTCGCATTGAACGTACCGAGCACCGCTTCGATCGCCTGCTCGGCAATGCGGACCGCCTGGCGGGTCAGCTGGATTTCAGTTTCGTCTTTGATCATTCGCAGCGATTCAACGATGCCGGAGCTTTCGACCAGTTCGATCGAGTCGCACGCCCGCTGGATTTGGCGAAAGGTGGAGAGCGAAAGATGTTCCGACTCGATTGCCACGCGTTTGGCCGCGGAATCGTTTAAAATCTCCTGTAGCAGGTCCACCAGCAGTTGCGACGGGGGGCGGATCGCACAGACCAGATTACCGCAATCGATCGCGATCTGCTGCTCGAAACGACCGTCGCTCAAAATCGTCGTCTGATCCGGCGCGACCAGCAAATAGGAACTGTCACCAGTAAACCCGGACAGGTAGCGGACGTTCGTCTCGCTGGTCACCAACAGCGCGTCGACCTCCAGCTCGTTAAGCGATTCGACGGTAGCCTGCAATCGCAGTTGTGTATCGATCATGGTGCAAACGATGACCGATTAAGCGATCGATTGCAATCCAAGTTGGAATTCGGCCAGCAAATTGATCAGGTCGTCGCAGTCGTCTTCATCCCGGTGCGGTAACCAGGACAGCGGTGCCGAGTTGGCAAAAATCCTGGCGATCGTTTTTTGATCGTCTCTTTTCGTTCCGCGGAGATTACCAGCAACGCCACTATCGCGGAGCGAAAGGCGACTCGCGTGCCCAGTTTGTCCCGCTGCTAGTTCAGCTTCGCCAGCGGCTAGCGCGTTGATGACTTGCAAGGCGTCCAACGCGGTGATTCGCAGATCACCGTTGACGTTGTACTTAAACTCAGCACTGAGTCCATCGAAATTGCCCGAAGAGAGGTCAATCTCACCACCATTGTGCAGCATTGCATTGATAATCAGCAGCGCATCGAGCGCGGAGGGACCTCCTGATCCATCGACGTCGGGTGGGTTCTCAAAGCGATAAAACGGAGCAGGCTGAACCACGTTGATCGTAAAATTTTGACGATCAAAATCGCCGGGCAGGTTGCCTACCACATCGGGATGGGGAGCCACCAGAACGCCGATCTCAATCGGTCCGGTCGTATCAACCGCCGGCGTCAGCGTCAGCGTCCGGTTCTCGGTATCAAGCGAACCCGCAGCCAATTCAATGCTGCCGGACAAGGTTGCTGCCTGGAAAATCACCGGATCGCCCTCGATATCGATAACCGGCAAGTCGATTACGACCGTTTGATTGACATAGATCTGGCTGGGGACATTCAGCGGTTCAAAAAAGGGTTGGCTATTGGCCGTATCTGCCGCGATCGTGACGTCAAAGCTCTGCTGGGTAAACAACCCAGTCGAATCGGACACCCTGACAGTGACTGACGTCGTCGCCGGTTCGTCACCGATTGCCCGCAGCATGATCACTCCGTTCTCGGTATCGGAAAAAACATCGATCGATGAGATCTTGATATCCACTACCGGTCGATCGTTGGATGGATCCCCCATCGGATCGATCGTGTCCATTTCACTGATCGCTTCGCGAACGTCATCCCCTTCGACCAATTGACCAAACACAGAATGGTTGAAATCGAGTTGGCGTCGAGGGGTCTCGGTGATGAAAAACTGTGAGTCGTTCGAGTCGTCAATCGACTTGGCAAACGAGAGAACACCTGCACGATTGTGTTGCAAATCGACGTGGAATTGGTCGTCAAAGGTTCCCAGGTCAGACCCAAACCTGCCGGTTCCGGTCCGGTCGCCGGTTTGGATCATGAAGTTGTTGATGACACGGTGAAAAATAACGTCGTCGTAAAAGTCACTTTCGGCCAATTCGATCACTCTTCCCGAAGGCACGGGTGCCCGCTGTTCGAACAGTTGCAACACCATGTCGCCAAAGCCATCCATGTCGATTCGGATCGATCGATTGCCGGACAAGACCGTCGCCTCGAGGATGGTCGGATCATCGACAGAGACCGAAATGGTGAGCGGATCGCCATTGGGATCGTAGGCGTCGATCGGAATATGCAGCGGCGATGAGACCAACACGGTTTGTGACGCAATCGTTTCAAACGTCGGTGCGGTCGCCGGCTGGAATGTCGACACCGCTGCGCTGGCTGATCGTTTGCAGAGACAAGATTCCGCTGGCCCGAGTGTGGTCCGGAAATTCCCATGTTGGCAATTCGGTCAGCTGTTCGGCAATCCCGGTTTCGTCGAACTCGCGATCGGATCCGGTGACTTTGACAAACGGCAGATCATCCGATCCGTCTTCAAACAGCTGAGCCTGAGCGGTGCAGTCTGCGCACCAACTGGCGGAAAAGAATTTAACATCCGCGGCGGCAAGATCTTTCGCGAATTGAACAAGATCGGCTGCTGGTTCCCCTTCCGATTCCAGCTGCGACATCAGCGCATTGGGTTGCAGATCGGAATCGCCGCTGCTGGATGTTTGTAGCAATTCGGCGGCAAGTAGCCTGCGAGATTCCAGGTTTTCAACCTTGAGTCGCCGCCGGGTTTGCCTGGAAATCATCTTTCCGCGCTGGCGATTGAAGTCGCATGCATCACTTTCAAATGTGCTCGGTTTTTGACATTGCCAGGATGATTGCTTTTCAGAAATTGTCCAGCTGGTCAACATGCAACTTATCGTCTTGCAAGTCTGCTGCGGGACAATTCGCTGGCAAAATGCCGGCGGACGCCCCGTTCCTGTGGTCCCGGCACTACGATCGGCCTACAGGCACCAGGAGGGATCGCCGGACTGGTACAGAACTTGACGCTGCTGATTGGGTTTCGCGCTGCAAGGTAACGAATGGTACAGCAGCGAGGCAGCGCTCTTGTTTTCAAAATCCTCTTTTGATGCAGGACTGATCACGGCGTACACCGCTTGCCGAGCCCGGGTGATCGCAACGTACAGCAGACAGATCGATTCGGTCATCGACTGGCGGACTTGTGTTCCAAACGCCTGTTGCCAATCCGCAGACAAAAAATGCCAAAGCGGATAGCCCAGATAACGTGAAAGCGCAGCTGGCGGGTTTCCGGGCTCGGGAACCTGGGCGACACAGAGTCCGGCAATTTTGGTCAACGGTCCTTCGAGTTCGGGCAAAATCACAGCATCGAATTCCAAACCTTTGGCTTGATGGACCGTCATCACGCGGATTTTTGCCGGCTGCGGACGCTCGACCCGTTTTTGTTCCACCAGCTGAACAAAATCGCGAATTCGCGGTTGAGGATTGGTTTGATAATTGATCGCCAATTGCACCAATTGCTTTAGCCGAGTGGCGTCGCGCTGGTCGCAAACGTGAACCAGGCTGCCCGCAAGCAACTCGATTGTCTCTGCCAAGCCCCGGTCGGTAAGCAGGCAGCGGACCATGCCCGCGTCAAATTTTGGCAGCGCGGAAAGTGGCGAGTTGTCGGTATGAAATTTCCAACGCCCGTCGCCCGGGTGCTCGGACATCATCAGAGCTGACAGAATCAATTCGACAGCCGCCGAATCGGTCAGCGGATTGCCTCCTTCTTGACTGCAATCGACACGCTGTTGCTCCAACCATCGTATCACTTCACCAACGCCGTCGTTGGTGCGAGTCAGGATGCCAATCTGTTTTTCGTTTGCCTGACGATGGATATCCGCTGCCAGACTTGCCGCTCGTACAAAGTTGTCGTTAGGGCCGCCGGCGATGATTGGTCCGGCGGTTTCGATGCAAACATAACCGGTTAGTTCGTCCCGGGCGGTCTTGTGCAGCGGAAATTTGCGGACAAAGGTTCGCAGCGCCTCAGCGGCGTGAGTGTCGGGGTTGGTTGGATCACTGGGCGGCGCATGGCGATACTTGGGATGATCGCAAAGGTGAGTGAAGACCTGATTGACAAAATCGATCACCACTTGGCTGCTGCGGTAACTGGTATCCAGATGATCCTCGACCACGCCCGGTAACTGGTTCGCGACAGCATCAAAAATCTCCGCCGCTCCGCCGCGCCAGCCATAGATCGCTTGTTTGGTATCGCCGACACAAAAGAAAGATCGATCGACCGCCGCCGCTTCGATTCCAGTATCCGCGTCGGAAACATGATCCGTGACCCTTTGAACCAGTGGGCGCAGGACTCGCCACTGGACCGGCGAAGTGTCTTGAAATTCGTCCAGCAGGATATGATCGATCGCGCCATCGATGGGACCTTCGAGGGTGCGATGATCGAGCGCTCCGAAGTGGGCTGCCAGGCGATAGGCGACATCATCAAACCCAATCGCGCGGGCTGCTGATTTCAATTGACGAATCTGATGGTCGTAAGATTCGAGGACCGATTCGGTCGCCCTGTTCTGATTTCGTAAATGCGCCAAACAGCTGTGACGGGCGGCGAGATAGAGCGTGTCAAAGGCTTGATCCAGCCCCGCAGGGAACTTTGATCGACCGAATTTGACCTCGCTTCGCGACTGTCGCGCTTTGTGGATGTTCAGAATCAAAGTCTCATTTTCCAGCGACTCAAAATCCCGATGCTCGAGTGCATCGGCCATTTTGTTGATCAGCGCGAGCAATGACTTTTGCGGTGGACAAGCTGCTCGCAAGGCGGCAATCGCTTCGTTGATCTGGTCGCTCCTTGGTAATTTGTTGACTGCCAACTTGTTCCAGACATCGGCGTTGCAGCCCCGACCGGTCGTGTAGGCTGCGCCGACGACGTTGATCAATTCCTGGGCGACCGAGCGTTTGATCTCGCCTTTGCCCAACATCGAGAGCACCGACAGCATTTCACTGTGGTCAAGCGTGGCGATCATTGCATTGACCGCCCGCTGGCGAAACCAAATTTCTTCAATCTCGTCGGTCAAACGCCAAGCTGGCGGCAGATTCAATTCGAACGGAAACGAGCGAGCGAGTTGGGAAAATAGACTGTCAAGTGTGCAGATTCGCACTCGGTGGATGTTTCGCAGCAGTGAATCGAGCAATTGCAAACAAGCGCTGCGCGGCAGTGACGGAAGATCGAGTTGTTGGCGTAACTTATCCAGTGCCTGATCATTCTGCTCGTCGGCCGCTTTCGCCAAATCGACCAACAGTCGAGCGGTGATTTCGCCTGCTGCTTTGCGTGTGAAAGTGGTTGCCAGTATCGATTCCGGCGCGGCTCCTTGCAATAAAATCCGCAGCAGCCGCGCGGTCAATCGGTACGTTTTTCCGGTCCCCGCCGAAGCGCGGACCAGCGTGGGTTGCAGCGAATTTGCGTGACTGACCGTGGTGATCACTCCGTAGCCTCCGCACTGCTGTGACTGAGAATCCGACTGGCGATTCCAGTCTGCAAAATCATCCCGTAGTCATCGTACTTGACTGGTTCACTGGTCGGTTCGAATCGTCCGGCCCAGATGTTGCGAATCGTCTCGATGATCAACTTGTCCGCCTGCGCATCAAACCCTCTTCAAAATCAGCGATGTTGATCTTGGTTTCTGTATCCTTTTGGCTGATGTTGAAATATCCAAGTTGGACTTCGGACGGCTTGCAATCGATTCCCAAAAACGGTGCCATCTTTCGATACAGGGGGAGTTGCAAGTCGATCCAACGAACTCCATCGTCAGTTTGCTGTAGATGTTTTTTCCTCGGCGGATCACCGTTGGTCTTGTAGTCCAAAATCGCCCACAGTTGCTTGGCGGGATGATAGTCAATGCGATCAATTCGCCCCCGCAATCCCATCCGTCGTCCATCGACTTCGATGCCCGCTTGTTCTTCCCGGACCGGTGTTTCCACGCAGTGAATCTGCCAGCCCTCGGCGATGCGAGTCGCTTGTTCGATTGCCAAAGCCTTCAATCTTCGTTCGGCTTGCCTGACTTGGATTGCCACCGCAGTCGTAGCGGAATTGCCGTAGAATTGATCCGCATACTCGTGCAGATGATGCTTGATGCAGGCTTCGATTTTGTCCGGATCGGCTTCGTTTTTGTCCGCTGATTGACCGAAACGATCGAGCGCATTGTGGATCAAGTCGCCAAATTGATTGGCTGCCAACTCGCTGCCGTCGTCGCTGAGCGGTCGCTGCCCCAGTACATGTCGCAAGTAAAAGCGATAGGGGCAAATCAAGTAGTCGCGAAACGAAGTGACGCTGATCGAAGTGATCGGATTGGTCGTTTCCGACCACTGCAGTTTGGGGACCGGCAAGTCGGTGTGGCGCGGTCCACCCATCCAACGATGCGGCGTAGCGATCGTTCTACGTTTGCTGTCCAGCAGTTGTCGGATTCGCCGGGCAGAATCGCGTGGCGGTGCCGCGGCCAGCAACCGGCTGGGTGGTGTCGGAGACCCTTCGGCGCTGGTGCGGCCGACGATGAAACGTGCGTGCGAGCGTGTTGTCACCATCAATTGCGCCGCGTATAGATCGCGTGCGTAACGGCGATCGTTGTCCGCGATTCGCAGCTTGCCGCGCAGTGATCCGGGCAAGAAGGGGTCGCCGGTAACCGCCGCCGGCACGAAGGGATGGTTGAAACCCAGAACCACCAAGGCTGGGGAGGTGTCGAGCGCGAGGTCCAGCCAACCGGAAATTTCGATGTCGTCCGGTCGCATCTCAGTACCGATCCGCACGTCACTGAGACGACCGGCAAGCATTTCCATTGCGGCCGCGCCCGTGATTGGCAAATCGAGCTCGGAATTCAATTGCGCGAAACGTTCCAACACCCGCTGAGCCGCATCGACAGCGGATTTGGTTCGCTCGCCAAGCGAAAGTTCCGACCCGCGCTGATACAGCTCCTGTAATCCGCGAGCCAAGGTTCGCGAACAGGCAGAGATCGTTTGGTTTGGTTGGGCAAAGTCGGCTAACCAGATCTCGATGATTTGACTGACCGAAACGGCGAGCGTGTACCTGGACGCCGCCGCCGGCGGCAGCGGCTGGCCGATCCGAACGGGGTAGTGATTTGCCAATAGTTGATCGAGGTTGGTCAGCCAATCGGCTTGATCTTGCTGGGACGGTAATTGCTGGCTTACGAATTGATGCACGTCGCCATGTCGTACCAGCGCCGCCAACGTCTGCCACGATTGCCAGCGCAGGTGCGTCGCGATCAAATCCAACAAACGTCCGACCGCGGTCTGGGCAAGCGTCCAGCCGATGTTTCGGTAGCTTGGAAAACCACAGCCGCGCAGTTCGATTTCGATCGGTGCGACGTGAGACTCATCGGTCACGCCGATCGTGAGCTCGCCGCTGGGGAAAGTTTTGGCCAGCTCGGTAATCGATTCGGCGACCGCCTGTGCCTGGTCGTCAATACCGTCGGCAGTGATGAATTGGTGATCTGTGACTGGTAGTTGATGGTCCAGCCAAGCGGCGGTCTCGACACAACCGAGCCAATTGAATCGGTCTGATGCTGATTTCGGAGCTGCGACCAGCGCCAGCACCGCCGCATCGACGGCCCGCAGCATCTCGATCATGGCGTCGCTCAAATCGCTGGCGCCAATCAGGGCGACCGTTTGGTCGGTGCGACATCGGCCGCAATCAACCGCGTCGCGTCTGGCCAGATGCGGATCAATCAGTCCGGCCGCAGCCAATTCGGCCTGGTAGCCCGCAAAGATCCTCTGCAGAAGTTTCCAGCGTCGTCGTTCGCTTTCGGTTTCCGTAGCCCGAGCGACGTCCGCGAACGTCAACCGATGAGCCGCCAGTTCCTCGTGCAGCCTTCGCAAGGTGCCGCCGAAATCAATCCAAGGTCCAATCGGCTCCTGCTCGGGGACGACCGGGATCAACGGTGTTAGATCAGTCGGCTGGATCGACTGTAGGACCCGCGCCCAGGCCAGGATCTGTTCCAATTCCAGCGCGATCGGCAGCGGCGGCTGGTACAGACGCTCGGCAAGCTGTCCGACCGTTACGATTTCAGGCGGCAGGTAATCCATCCCCCTCTGGCGGGCTTGATCGCGCAGCAACTTCTCGAACTTGGCGGCGCTGCGTGCCGAGGGGAGCACACAGATCAGCGAGCTTAAATCGACTTCCGCGCCGGTTGCCAGCGAGTCGCACAAAAACACGGCGGCCGTCGGCAGCAGGGGCCTGTCCCAACCCAGGAAATCGAGACGGCAGTTGGAGGATTGTTTCACGGATGTGGTCTAGCGTTGAATTTTGTGGTGGTTGAATTGGTTCTTTCGTTCGATTGATGCGGCCCGCACGATTCAAGCGGCCGGCTCGCGATCTCCCGCTATGCGCTGCCGAGGGGCAAGGCGGCGACCTGCAGTGTCGCGCCCTTGCTGACACCTCTGGTCAACCACGCTGAAGATTTTAGCAGTTTGTCCAAAACTGCCTTGGTGTGAGCAAATTTGCCGGTTGTACTGAATGTTCGGGCTGGGGATGCCGATACTTAGCTAGTCGGTTCCTATTGGAAACAGCCGTCCGCATGGAGGCGCGTGGAAATGATTCTTTGGACTATCAAGTTACTTGGCACCATTAAAAAGGCGATTGCGGGCAGAAAATACCCGCATCAACTTGCCTGGGCCGCGGCCTTCGGTTTGCTACTAGGCATCGTTCCGCCCGGCAATCTGTTGGCCGTCGGTTTGCTGGTCGTTGTACTGTCGTTGAAGATCAATCATGCGATGGCTGGATTGACCGCGATCGCTGCCAGTTTTCTGGTCGCCAGCCATCTTGATCCAATCGCTCACATCATCGGCGATCTTGTGCTGACTGACCCACGGCTCAGTCCGATCGCGGTTTCGGCGTGGCAATTGCCGTTGGTTCCCTGGACCGATCTGAACAATACCGTGGTGATGGGGAGTTTCCTGGTCGGAACGGCGGCAATCGTGCCAGTTTTTGTGTTGACCTATCCACTCTTTCTATTGCTCGCACCCACCGCCGACGTGGCCGGCGAAGACTCGCAGGATGCGATCGTCCTATCTCCAGGCGCCGACGCCCGCAAGCATCACCAGTCGATTCACCAGGTCGTGATGGTCGACCGCGGACATGATCGAGTCGCAGCGCCGCATGCGGCGGAAACGGCGGCAGACCAGAACGTCAACCCAGAAACGGGAATTGACCAGCAGGATACGCAGGAGTCGGAAAACCGCATTGCCGTGGAAACTCGAATCGACGTGATTCGCATGGGGGACGATCGCCCGCAAGACTCTGTGAACGAAACTACCGACTCGTCGGGCAAGAAAAAGACGACTGAACAACCGATGGACGAAGCCTTGAATTACCTGCTTCGTCAATTGCGTGACTCACAGCACAGGAGTGCGGCATGATACGCTGGCGTTTTGTACTCACAAGATTGATCCTGATCGTTGCGATCCTGATGCTGCTTCGGTGGGGACTTGGTCCGGTCGCCAGATACGCGACGATCCGCGGGATCGAATCGATCAGCGGAGCCAAAGTTGAGATCGCAAGGACCGAAGTGGGTCTGTTTCCTCCGCGGGTCCATTACAGCGATGTTCATCTTGCCGATCCACGCAGCGGCAAGGAAATGCACGATGCGGTTTCACTGGACTCGATCGAATTGGTTCTCGATGGTGATGCGTTGCTGCATCGCCGGCTGATTGCGCGCGACGGGCGGATCACTGGACTACAAATCGGTGCCTCACGGCAATCCTCCGGGCACATCGCGCGTCAGCCAAAACCGACAGCAGAGAACGATGGGCCGTCAATGCTGAGTCAGCTGTTGGGTTCGGCCTCGAACCACATCACCCAGCAAGCCGATGCTGTCGTTGAAGGACTGGAGACGGTTCGCCGTGGCAAGCAGATTCGCAAGCAATGGGAAAATGAATACCGGGGACTGATGGTGCGCGCCCGCGGCTTGGAGCAACAAATTCGCGATGTTCGCGATCGCGCTCGCGGCATCGATAATCCGCTTCGCGATTGGGCCGAGTTTGACCGTACCCTGGCGGACGCCCGTGACGCCAGAGGCGAGTTGTTGAGTGTGCACCAGGAACTGAATTCCTTGCCTGAACGATTACAGCGAGACTTGTTAGAACTGGACGAGGCGAAACGAACCGACATCGCCAAAGTCGACCGATTCGTGCCTGGCGAACTATCAGGTGCGTCCGAATTCGGAGTCGATGTGATGGCGGATGCGGTGCGTCAGCAGATCCAACAGGTGCGATCCTATCTGGACCAGGGACGAGCAATCGCCGGTTACACCATTGTCGCACCGGAACAAACGCGGACTCGTGGCGTTTATCACGATTTGCAGAATGTGCATCGACCTCAAGTCATGGTTCGGCGTTGTGAAATCAGCGGTTTGATGCGCGCCGATGGAGACGTCTACAGCATGTCAGGCGTGATCGAGAATCTGAGCCCGACACCGGAACTGTTGGCCGAGCCAACACGGACTCGATTGAATCTGGAAGGACGGCAGACATTGCGTGTGGAGTTCGTCCGTGATCGCCGCGGTAACTCCGATGTCGATCTGCTGACTGTCCATTGGCCGATCGTGGATGCCAAACCGATTCGTTTGGGCGACGACGAAGAGGCGGCAATTGCAATCGAAGGCGGGCAACGAGAATTGTGGGTGCAGTTGCGAACCGAAGGTCAACAGATCGAGGGTCGCTTGGTCAGCAAACAGACCGGCGTTCAGATGGATTTGACTGTCGATCCAAAGCTCGCTCGTTCCGCGGCTGTCGTGTCACTCAGGGAGAGTCTGTCGGTTGTCGATCGCATCGAAATTGATGCGCGATTCGCCGGTACCTGGCAGGATATCGATTTGCAGATGAACACGAATCTTGGCCAGATCATGCGTCGCGCGACTCGCGACGCCGTTGATGGGCAACTGCGGCAGTCACGCGCCCAGCTGGCCGCAAAGGTCGAACAGGTGCACGCCGAACAAACGGCAGAACTACGCAATTGGCTTGGCAAACAACAGAGCGAAGCGTTGTCGTTGCTGGCAAGCGCGGACAAGTCGATTGAAGAGATGAGTGCCAAGGTGTTCGACCAAGTCGGAGTCGCCGACGAGTATTTGGGCAAACTGCGAGGCGCGATGCGGGGCGGGTTGCGTTAAACGTTCTGTCATCAAATCGGACTCTTACTCGGGCGCCAGCCGGTACTCGGACTCCTACTCGAATACGGCATCGATGACCGAGCCGATCTTCGACAACGATCGACTGGACGTTTATCGTCTCTCGATCGATTACGTCGCGTCGTCGTTCGAGATCGCAGAAACTCTCGACGGACTGCATCCTCACGCGCCCGACCAGTGGCTTCGCGCTGTCCAATCGATTCCACTGAACATCTCCGAGGGCAACGGAAATCGCAGCTTGAAGGATCGTAATGGATTTCTCGACATCGCTCCTGGTTCGGCATTGGCATTCGCTCAGATCCAAGATGTCCTGGCCGCAACGGATGCGGTTTAGGATAACCAACACCGCGAATTGAAACGGCTGCTCAAAGGGATCGTTTCGATGTTGACGCAATTGATCGCGCGCTTCGACGCCGTCTCCGAGTCCAGTGCGGAGTACAATGCTGCCGACGAGTACGAGTACCGCGATGCTGGGTACGAGTACCGCGATGCTGAGTACGAGTACCGCGATGCTGAGTACGAAAACAAGCACGAAGCAGCGGAGTCAGAACTGTCCCGTTCGCCAGAGCCGGGCTTGCGGCTGTTTTCAAATGGCCAATCAAACTTTCCGGCTCGGTGCCGGGTAACGCTTGACCAAGGCTCCGCCCGAGCCGCATTCAAGCCGGTACGGCGGGAGCCTCACCCTCCCTTGGCACACCGGTTCGGCGGGAGCCTCACGCTTGCGAATCTACCGTCAACACAATCTTGCCGATTAGATCTCCGCTGCTTTCCAGCGTGGCGGCTTCTTGACGGCGGTGTGCCTGGGCGGCCTGGTCCAGCGTGAATGTGGCGCCAATATTTGCTTTCAGCTTGCCTTGGCTGAGCCATTTGTTGATATCTTCGGCGGCGGTGCGCATTTCGACCGGCGTTGCTTTGAACATCACGAATCCGTGCAACGAACATTCCTTGACGTAGAACGGACCGACGGGAAAAGCCGGACGCGCGTCGCGACCGGCCATCACGATCATCCGGCCGCGCGGTGCCATCAAGTCGACCGCTAAATCAAAATCGGGTTCGCGACGGGTCTCCCAGAAAACGTTCACCCCCTTGGGGGCTTCGCGGTGCACAGCTTCGGCAATCGACTGGACCCGATAGTTGATCACCACATTGGCTCCCAATTCAGAGACCACCCGGCATTTCTGTTCACTGCCGGCTGTTGCGATCACCGTCGCGCCGGCTGCCTTTGCCATCTGGACCACCATCGATCCCACTCCACCGCTGCCGCCAATCACCAGCACCGTCTCGCCGGCTTGTAACATTGCCTCGCGAAACAGACCCAAATGCGCTGTGACTGCGACCAACCCGCAGGCCGCCGCTTCGCGGAAAGAGACACCGTCTGGAATCGGATAGCACCCATCCGCGGCAATCGCGATCTGCTGGGCGAATGTACCTTGCCGCCCTTGCAGGCCTTGGTTGGTACACCAAACGCGATCACCGATGGCTACGTTTTGTACTTGGTGGCCAACTGCGGCGACCACGCCGGCCGCGTCACAGCCGATGATGAATGGCGTGGGCAACTCCGCGGCCACGGCGCCTGATCGAATGTAGGTGTCGATTGGGTTGACCGCGACAGCGTGAACATCGACCAGCACTTGATCCTCGCCCGCTATCGGGGGAGCGATGTCGATGACTTGAATCACTTCGGGCGGGCCGGTTTGTTGGATGACAGCGGCTTTCATTCGCTCAGCTTCTCCAGGATTTTCTTTGCGGGCAGCAGGTCCAGCAGTTCTCGTTCGTTCGGGTCGAGCGATTGGTAGCGTTCCAAAGTGGTCTCGGTTTGCGGGCGTCGGTATCTTCGCCGCACCGCTTCTTCGGCCCAGATTCGCAAAGTCATCGTTTCGGTCAACGGAAAACCACCAGAGATTCCTTCCAGCGTCTCCAACGCTTCGTCGGACAATACCAACCGTATCCAGGCAAGCTCCGATTCGCTCAACGGTTCCGGGCGTCTTGGACCCAGCGAATCTCCACGTAACACCGTCAATGCAAGCGCGGCGGCAGCCGGATCCTTGACGCCGGGAAGCTCGCTGAGCCGTTGAAATCCTCGCTTGGTCTCTTCGTCACCATGTTCGATCCTTTGCAACACGATTTGCCGCAGCACAAAATAAATTTGCTCCACGGTTTCCTCGTCCAGCATGTAACTGGAACGCTCGGCAATTTGCCGCTGAGAATTTTGCACGGCAGTGGCGATCGCAGCGCGGCGCGCCTGTGGGTCGTCTGATTCGATTTGATCCCGCAACTCCAGCGGCTGAATGGATTCACGCCAAACCGCGTAGGCGTTCATCGTTTGCAGCAGTTCTTGAGCATCTTCTTGGGCAGCAACCGTCTTGGCAGTGGCGCGGATGCGGTCTTGATTGACCGGATCCAAGCGTTTGAACCGCTCCCAACGCGAATTCAATTCCACTCGCCTCTCCAGCGGCAGTTTGGCAATCAACTGTTCGCGATCCTCGATCGACTTGGACGAGAGAGAGGTGATCGGCTGGATCGATGTCGCACCTTGGGGGGTGATCTCGCGGGAGGCCTGGATCATTTGCCGCCACTGCTGGTCGTCAGCCAGCTGGCGCATCAGGGCGATGTTGCTGCCGTGCTGATAGGCGTCCAGATGTTCAACGATCGCCAAATCGTTCAATTGACGCCGGTACTGACTCGATTTGAAGATCCAGGCGGCGGCCAGCACCGATCCGACCGCGACCAGGCACGCCAGTGCAATGCCCAGCGGCCAACCGTTCCGTCCCAGGAAACCGCCGGCGCGATTGCTGGTGGGCTGAACCAGATCGATGACCGCCAATTCCAAAGTCGATTCGACCAGTTTGTGACTTGGCGCCGGAACGTCCAACTCGCCCAGCAAATCCCAGCCTCGCTGCAATTGTTGCAATCGCTTTCGCAGTCCCTCTTCATCCATCAAGCGTGTTTCCAACTCGTCACGCTGGGGTCGTTCTAGTTCACCATCCAGATACGCGACGAGTCGTTCATCGTCCGGATCCAAAGGCGCGTCATCGGCTAATCTGTGGGTCGTCAAGGTGCTGCTTTCCGGCTTGCTTGGCTATCTGGATCGGCCTGGTCCGAAACCGGTTCCCCTTCGATGTACGGTTCCAAGATCAGCTTTAAATTCACTCGAGCCCGGCTCAACAGCGATTTCACCGCCTTGGTGGACAGATCCATCGTTTCGGCGATTTCCACGTAGCTCATATTTTCGAATCGTGAGAGCATCAGCGCCATCCGCTGACGTTCGCTCAACACTTCGACCGCCGCGCGGACTAATTCGGCCCGTTCGGTCCCCTCGACCAATCTGGCCGGCATCAAACCGCTCGCCTCCAGAACGGTCGACGCCAGGATCTGCGCACCGCTGGGGCTGTCCGCGATTCGCGGCGCGTCAACTTCGCTGACCTCTTTGCGGCGCCCCAGCGAACGGGCGGCATTGTGGGCAACATTGCGGGCGATGGTGAATAGCCAGGTCGAGAACTTCGCGCCGGGAACATAGGACTTGCGGGCCCGAAAGACGCGCATGAACGTTTCTTGGGCCAAATCTTCGGCCAGATCCCGGCGCGGACCGATCGCGTACATGAACCGGACCAGCCGCAGCTCGTATCGTTGCATCAATTCGGCAAATGCGCTGGCGTCGTCGTCACGCACGCGCATCATCAGACGCACATCCGGATCGGATTGTTGATATCGCAGTGCGGTCGAATCACTGATTGCCACGGAAACCGCTGGTTGAACCGGTTGTACAAAGTGTGAGGTACCGATTGCATCTTAGCGTATACGGCTTTCGCAGCGCTACGGCGGCGGCAAGATTCAAGGGGACGCTCAGGTCCGCGGCCGGTGCCCCCGCCAAGTCGGATGTCGCATTCAAAGCAGGTCTGCTGGTCTGGCGAAAGCTGCCAGCGAGAGCGTGAAGTGCGAGGCCGACCTCACCGGTTACGCTGGAATCATCTCGCCGCGCACCAAATCGTCGAAAGTCTCCCGCCGGCGGATCAGTTTTGCCTGACCGTCTTCGATCAAGACTTCGGCGGCTCGCGTCTTGCTGTTGTAGTTGCTGGCCATCACGAAACCGTAAGCACCGGCATTTTCCAGCACGATGTAATCGCCAACCAGCGGGATGGGCAAAGTTCGGGATTCGACAAATCCACCTTCTCGCTGAGTAAAAATGTCGCCCGATTCACATAGCGGTCCGCCGACCACGATCGGCGCCGTGGCTCGCCGGCCCGCGTTCCCCGCGGCCGCCGCGACGGAAATCGGGTGATAGGCGCCGTACATGACCGGCCGAGCCAGGTCATTGAAGCCCGCATCGACCAGCACAAATAAGTTTTCACCCATCGTCTTGATGCTGCGGACCTCGGTGATCAAATATCCGCTTTCGGCGGACAGGTATCGGCCCGGTTCAATCTCCAGCGCAAGGCGGTGCCCGAATTGGTCGCTAAGCCGATTGCGGACGGCGTCCCAGAGCTGAAAATACTGCTGCAAATCGACGTAAGATTCCTCTGCTTTGTAGGGTACCGGCAAGCCGCCGCCGGCACTGATCGTCTTGATCGTTCTGCCCACCTCATGGGCCGCTCGCTCCATCGCCTCGCAAACTTCGCTGAGGTGTTCCAGGTCCGTTCCCGAGCCGATATGCATGTGCAATCCCGTGACCGTGACGCCGGTCTGATCGGCGCGGCGGAGACAATCGACGATCTGGGTGTGCCAGATTCCATGTTTGCTTTGTTGGCCACCCGTATTGGTTTTTTGGCTGTGGCCGTGGCCAAATCCGGGGTTGATCCGCAACGTGACATCGGATCCGGGGCGCCGCTGGCCCAATTGGCTGATCATGTCGGGTGACCCGCAATTGACGGCAATCCCATACTCGATCACTAAATCGAGCGACTCAGCATCAAAAATGTCCGCGGTGTAAACAATATCATTGCCCTGGGCGCTGTACCCGGCCGCCAAGGCACGGCGGATTTCGCCGGCGCTGACTGCGTCGACAACCACTCCCTGGCGACGCATTCGATCCAAGATCGCCAGATTTCCCAACGCTTTCTGGGCGTAGCGAATGACGTCGAATTGAGCCAGGTCGGCAATCCGCTGATCGATTTTGGTTTGGTCGTAGATGTAGGTCGGGGTCCCGAACTGGCGGGCCAAATCGACTACTGGAATGCCCGCAATATCTTCGCGGGCAGTTGAGAATGGGGTCATGCGGAAGGCTAGGTTGTGGTAGGCCAGGGACAACCTGGCAGTGCGCTGGGATCGGGCCAGCTTAGTCAGCTGGCCCAAGTATTGTGCCAGCGCAATGTTCGACCGGGAAGGTTCATCATCTTACGGCCGGCTGAAATCGAGCCCACTGCGAATTTCGGCACTGCGAATTCAGGACTCGGGTTTCGCAGGCGTCGCGCCCCGATCCTTGGCGTAGCCTTCGGCGGCCAGTCTTTTTCGCGGTCCTTGGGGTCCTGGTTTACGGCCTCTTCGACGCCCTTGTTGAATCGGGGTAAACCGTCCTTCGATCGGCTGCAGCAGTTTGCTGATGCACAATTTGTTGATGCTCAAATTGGATTCCTCCGATTCGGCCTTGAGAGCATCATGCAGACTCATCGGCAACCGGATCGTGATCATCCGCTCCGGCTCGGTCGCGTCGGCTTTCGAGCCATCTTGGCTCCGCATCGCGGCAAGCATTTCTTGCAGTTCGGCGAACTCGCTGCTGTGCTGGAACAGACGCAGCTGCTCGGTGTCGGGGAACAACTTACGGACCGCGCCGCTGACCCCCAGGATCTCACGATAGAAGACCACCCAGTTCCCGGTTTGTGCGAAGGCTTCCTGAGCGATACGGATCACTTCGCGACCACGTTCGGCAACAGGGAGCTCGCAATTTGGGGGGGGAAGCCGCAGGCCAGGGGTTCTTGATTCGACCACCGTCGGATCGGGGTCACTGGTGTAGCGGAGGGTTGAATTGCTGGTGGTGTCGGCCATGTCGGACGGTCCTTTCGTTCGGGTCGGCGGCTGGAAAGCGGTAACTGGCCGAATCGTTACCAAGGGTCAACCCGATCGCCACAACATTTGCTTTCAAAAGGAGTTACGTCGAGTGCATGGTTTTTGTGCAGCGCCGCGGCGACCGGTCGCCGCGGCGCTGCCTAGAAAGTAGGCAGCCGATTCGTGTGCGTTTCCCAAGTGTCCAGTTGTCAAAAAGCCTGATTTTTGCATGCAAAAAATTGTGCGAACTGCTTAAAAGTCCGTAAATATTGACTTTTTTTGAAATGCTGGCTTTTTGGTTGGCATTTTCTTGCCATCAATCGGCGTCGCCGGGTGGGTCACTGGCGCTTTGCCAGCTATCGATCTCGTCGGCGGGGCCAGTGAAAAAGTGCTTCGATTTCCAATCGGGGGGTGGTGTCGAACGAGCGAGGCAAGCAAGGTGGTTCAACGCCGATCATGCGTTGGCAAGTGAGTCCCAAGCTTCGGCCAACAGCGAAGTCGCCCGATCGATCTGGTCGCGCGTCGTCGTCCAGCCAATCGAGATGCTGATCGTGCGGCCGATCTGCAAATCGCTGCGGCCGATCGCCCGCAACGCCCGCGCCATCTGGTCCGGCGGCGAATCGGACAGCGAACAGGCGACGGCGATCTGGCGCGCCGATTTGAGCAGCCTGCGAGCATCTCCCGGCAATTCGATCGCCATCGTGTTGGGGAGCCGACTGGCGCTCTGGCAGAGGTAAAACGGTGGCGGATCAATGGCGTTTAAAATTCCATTGAAGAAGCGATCGATCAGCTCCGACAGGCCCGCAGGCGCGTCCACGGCGTACTTGGCTGCCAGTGCCGCTGCGGCGCCCAATCCGACGCAGCCGGGGACGTTTTCCGCGCCGGGGCGAAGCCCCATTTCTCGCGGTTCGCCAAAGACGATGGGGACCAGATCGAGGCCGCGACGGACATAAAGTGCCCCGCTTCCTTTCGGGCCAAAAAACTTGTGACCGCTGATTGACATGGTGTCGACTCGCAAATCGCTCGCCGAGACTGGCGTCTTGCCAAAAGCACTGGTCGCATCACAGTGCAGCAGGACTCCCCGATGGTGGCACAGGTCGGCGATCTCTCGAATCGACTGGATCGTTCCCAGGATCGGGTTGGCCAGTTGGACGCAAGCAATTTTTGTCGTCTTGTTGATCCGCGCGGCGAATCGGTCAGGATCGACAGTTCCATTGGGATCGCAGCCGACCAGTTCCACCTCCCAGCCGACCGAACGGAGCGAGCGGGCGGCGCCGAGCACGGAATCGGATTCCAGCTCAGTGGCCAATAAGTGTCCAGGCGTCAGCTGCCCGGCGATCCCGCGAATTGCCAGGTTGTTCGCTTCGGTCCCGCCGCTGGTAAAGACGATCTCGAACGGGTCGCATCCAACCAGCTGTCCCAATCCCTCGCGGGCATTTTCGAGTGCTTCGCTGACCGCCTGCGCGTGAGCGTGACCCTGGCTCGGCAACATGAAATGAGTCGTCCAGAAGGGCTTCATCGCTTCCAGCACCGAGGGCGCGACGGGGGTGGTGCGGTTGTAGTCGAGGTAGATCGGGGACAACAGACAGCTGGGAGTAAGCAGCAGCGAGCGAGCAGAGAGTGGAAATCCTAGAATAGCTGTGCGTCGCCTAAGGGCTAGTCACACACAACTGTCGTGAGGCGTTTTAGGTAGTGATTTGCTTGATTGCCATCAGAGGGGGAGCACGCCGCGATGACCCTCCCCGGGCCTCAGAGCCCGACTCTGCTGCTGCGCGGGAGGCTCTGTCTTTTTCGTAAGTGTTTGAATTTGCATCACTTAATCACCGCCCGACCTCAAGGCGTAGGTTTGCACAATAGTCGGTAGTTTGCGATAATGAGACTGCCCTTATTTCTCTCTGGCGATGTCAGCTTTGAACTTTTCTTTTCTCGCTTTTGCTGGGAACACGCACATGAAACGCTTGCAATCCGGTTTTACCCTGGTGGAACTCTTGGTGGTGATCGCCATCATCGGCATCCTGATGGGGCTGGCGATCCCGGCAGTCAACGCAGCGCGCGAGGCGGCCAGACGCGGTCAGTGCGGCGTGAATATGAAGAACCAGGCTCTGGCAGCTGTATTACACGCGAATTCCAAAAAAAGATTGCCTGGCTGGATCCAGGATTTCGGAACTTTCTCAGGTGGGCCAAGTGTGGTCGATCCGTCTGACCCACAAAACACGCTAACTGCTGCGGGTGACTCGCATCGCAAGATCGGAACTTGGGCCGTGGCGATGCTTCCTTACTTGGAAGCTCAGCCAACTTACGAGCATTGGAGCGAAGATCGGTACCCGATCCTTTCCAACAATGGTCCGACCGGCGGAGTTGCGGGAACCGGTTTTCATCCATTGGCCGCGCCGAATCTGGCGATTTTCCAATGTCCGAGCAATCCCACCTCCACGACAGAAGCGGGAAGGAATAGTTATATCGCCAACAACGGTGCTGTCCCCGTCGACAGATCTGGCGAGACGCCAGCCGGAGTAATTACGTTCGCAGATTCTCAAAGCAAAGCCAATGGTGCAATGAATGCGAAATACGTTGGCTTGGGAGGAACGCTCGCACCTGCAGTTTTAGGAACTTACGTTACCGGTCCAGACGTCGAATTGGATGATTTCAAAGACGGTCAGGGAAACACGGTGTTGTTCTCGGAAAACGTTCAGGCTTTGCCATGGCATCGAGCAGGATTAATCAACGCACCTGATCTGGTGACAGCCCCAGGAACCCAGGTGACTTATCCGCCAACATCCCGCTACGTTCACGGACTGGTTTGGCACTACGAGGATCCTCAATGGGATGATGCGTCAATGGCCTCGTATTGGTCCAATGGGAAGCCACTGCCACCCAGTGACTTTCACAAAATCAACGGTCGCGGAGCCGGTCCAGGCGAGGATATCTTCAATTTGACGATGGATAATTTGCCTCCCACGCTGACGGTGGCCGACCTTGCGCGGCCATCCTCGGCTCACTCCGATGGCGTCAATATTGGCTTGGCCGATGGTTCAACTCGATTCATCAACTCAGGCATCGACTCCCGCGTCTACCAGGCGATGTTGACTCCGCGCGGTAAATCGAGTGACGTCCCTTGGCCCGAGTTTGTGATGACCGACGAGATCCAGTAGTAATTCAGGCCGATTTAAGTCGCGCAGTCCAGGTCTGACCTGGCGGTTGAGTTAGAGCTATTTTGTCAGGTTGCGTCTGGCCGACAGCCGAGCTGCGTCAGCGCCGGGGTTGCTGCGACCAAGCCCTTTTCTTCGCGCCTTCTGTGCGGCTTGTTCCGATTCATCGCATTGCGCAATCGTCGCGGCGCTGTTCGTTGACTTTAACGGCCATTCGTTTCAGCGAAACCGTGACGACGGACGATCTCTCCTGCTAGCAAGGAATCACGACAAACGCATTGGCTCGGCCCCGTTTGATCGACTGCACCATTGGCATGGATCGCCGGTATCGTCCGCCGTCCGTCTGACCAAGATCCAAGCCAACGTGAACACCACGATCCCTTCCTACCTGCGAATTCACCACGGCCCCGATCCCGCCGATCCCTCCCCGGCGGATCTGGGCCGTACGGCCATCGACGATTTTTGGCGCTGCTACTGCGAAGCCACTCAGTGGCGAATTGATCACCGCGCCGAAAACATCGAACTGTTGCCGGCGGTCACTGATGATGTCGGCCAAGAGCCGAAGGCCGCGGTCAGCAAGTCGGCAGCTCGACGCCTGGCTGAGTCGGCCGTCGAGTTGACGCGACAATTGGAGGCCAATCGCCAAGCGCTCCGCAGGCAAGAGGCCGAACTGGCGGCCCGCGCTCCGATCCTGGCCGGCGCCAACGAGCAGCAACGACTCGCTGACCACCTGGAGCAAACGCTCTCCGAAGCCGCGCTGGCCTGCGGATGCACCGCCGCGGGAATGTACCTGTTGGACGATCAAACCGAGCTGCTCAAGACGCGAGCTGTGTTTGGATTGCCGCTGGATCGATTGGCACAACCGGCGCGGCTGCTACGCGGCAGCCGTGGTGACTTGGAGGCGATGGTTCAGGGTGTGGTGGCGATCGACAACCTGGCGGCGATTTCGATCGACACCTGGAACTGTCCCGAATCGGTCTCCGCCGCGATTTGCGCCGTGATCAAATCAGACGACGTCCCGATCGGCACGCTGTGGTTGTTTCGCGACGAGGTGACTGAATTCGGGGCGGCACAGCTCGCCGCGGCTCGACTGGCCGCCGCAGCGTTGTCGCTGCAATTGGATGCCGCGCAGGCGGAAGGCCGGCATGCGCCTGCGCAACCACCGCCGACGCTTCGGCAGGTCGCCGATTGGCAATCTGATTCGCTGCCGGTCGGAACGGCATTGGCCACCGATTGGGCGGTCGACGGTATGATCGAATCACCTCAATCGTGGGCAACGGGCTGGCATGCCTGGGATGTCTTGCCGGACGGATCATTGATGTTGGCGATCGCCGAAGCGGTTGACCCCTCGATCAAAGGGGCGCTCAACGCGGCCATCGCGCGGGGGGCAATGACTTCCCATTTGGGTTACCGACATTTGCCATCCCAATTGTTGCAACGGGTCAACGATACGCTCTGGCAAACCAACACTTGCCAGCAGTTGATTTCGCTGCTGTACGTGCGCGTGACGCCCGAGACGGGAGAGGGTGAATTTGCCTCGGCCGGCGCGATGATGGCGATGATTGGCAGCCGGTACGGGTACCGGCCATTGGTCCATGGCCGCGGTGAACCTCTCGGCAGCGACTTTCGGATTCAGTTTGTGAGCAATTCGTTCCGCATGATGCCAGGGGAGACGCTGTTGGCCTACGGGCCGGGGATGGCCGCCTCAGGAGCCAGCCAGCAATTGCTGGGCGACAGCATTCGGACCGCAATGCAACAGCAAGAACCGAGTCCGCTGGCCGCCCTGCGTCGGCGACTGGCCGGCATGCCGGTAGTAAGCGAACGCGGCGCCGTGACTCTGAGGCGAAGAGTGAAGGGTGAAGGGTGAAGGGTGAAGAGTGAGGAGTGAGGAGTGAGGAGTGAGGAGTGAGGAGTGAAGGGTGTTGTTGCGGGACTTCGTCGGCTCATTCTTCCAGCAGCTGCTCGATCGTGTCCCGAAACTGTTGTTCTCCGGTTGCTCCTTTCCAGTTCAACTCGCCTTGCCACCAGCGGCGAAGAAAGCCTTGTTTGTCGATCAGGTACACGGTCGGCCACATCGTGTTGCTCCACTCTTTCCAATTGCTGGCGCTGGCATCGAGCATCACGGGGTATTGAATTCCGGAAGTCTCGACCGCCGCGGCAACACGATCCAACTGACGCTCGGCGGCGAGTTCAGGGGTCTGAATGCCGATCACCACCAAATCCCGATCGGCATAGTCTTGATGCCAGCCGTTGTAGTGAGGCAGATTGCGAATGCAATTGATGCACTGGAAGGCGTAGAAGTGAACCACGACGACTTTGCCGCGCAGATCTGCCAGCCGCAGCGGCCCACCCTGGATCCACTGGACGCCTGCGGTGGTCAATTCCGGCGCATGTGGATAGGTCCGGCGAATCTTGCTGAAGTCAAACGGCCGACCGGTCAATGACAATAGCTTCGCTTTTTGCTGCTCGCTCAGCTGACTGACGACCACCTGTTTCTCGTCCGTCTTCAGTTGTTCGATTTTACGGTCCGCTGCCTCGTCCGTCAGTTGCTGCTCGCGAAGTTGGGTTTGGATCGACGCGGACTCGCTGTCGGTTTTGGCGAACGCGGCGACAAGAACCTGCTTCTGTCTGTCGCTAAGCTCGAGCAGCTTCGCCAACTCGTCGCGCAAAAACATTCGCGTCCCGAGCGCTTGACGCTGTAATTGTTTCAAGCGATCGAATTGCTTCGCGTGCAAGATACTCTTAAGCCGTGTTTCCAGTTGATGTGTCAATTGATCGATCTGCTGATCGCGGGATTCGGCATCCAGGTTACGGGCACGAAACCACGGCCCATCGACTTCGACGATCGACTCGATCAATTCGTTTCGCTGAGTTTGGCTGAGGCGTAGTTCGTCGTGAATCGCCTCGTCGCGAATCATCTGCAACAGCACCGGCGGGGAGTGCGGAATTTCTGCTCCACCGGATCGCGAGCCTGCAAACGCTACGACCACCAGCACGGTCGCGCGGCAGCCAAGATCGAAAAATGAGATTGAGCTAGGCATCGGTCAATTCGGTCTGCGGCTTAGAAGTTGGGAACTACGTGCATTTTTTGACCAGCGTTACTTCGGTACCCTTGTCGTTGAAGCACAGTTCGTCGGTAAAGCTGTTCATCAATACCAGACCGCGGCCCGATTCCGTATCCAGAAGTTTGGGATCGGCGGCACTGGGAACTTGCGTGATGTCAAAGCCTTTGCCTTGGTCGCGGATCAAAACTCGGATCTCGTCCTTGCTGGACGTCGCCTCGACATGCACCCGGCGGTTCTGGTACGGGGCGCGATTGCTTTCGTCGCTCGATCAAATCGGTCGTCGCGCCGTCGTAAACCAGCGCCCGATGGGCTGGAGTCACTGAAGGACCTAACTCTAAATTGCCTCGAAACATGGCGTTGATAATCGCGTGTTCGATCGCGACGCCGATACGGGTCAGGTCGGCGCTGCTGACCAATTCCATGCCCGAAACCACTTGCATCAACAATCCGATCAGCGGCGAGATCAACGAGGCATCATTGGGCAGCTCAAATACGAAGATGCTTTTTTGAAGCGTTTTGATTAGCTGAGCATAACTTGCGTCGGCACGGATGACCCCCAGTACATCGGTGATCGTATCGTTCAACAACGAGCGCATGTGTTTCTTGGGCACATAGCTGGCGGCTCCGATTCGCAGTGCTTGTGCGGCGAGTTCCTCCGAGCCTTGTCCGGTGATCAGAATTGCCGGCACCTGTTGGAAATCGCGGTTGATCGTTGCCACCAACTCCAGGCCGTTCATTTCGGGCATTTCAAGGTCGGTGACTACCAGTTCGATCGGCAGTCGGCGAAGCGCATCGACAGCAAGTGCGCCGTTGGCCACATGGACGACCTGATGTCCGGCTTCTTCCAGCAGCATCCTGATTTCGACCGCCTGGGTCGGGCTATCTTCGGCGAGCAGTATTCTGGGCATCGGGCATGACTTTCGGTCAGGCGTTGGGCCAAACGAGCACCCTCAATTCTAGCAAAGCACTGCGTCGTCAAGATATCCATTCGTTGCGATTGATTGTTCAAATGCCGGCAAATCAGATCAAACTTGGCGTGAAATCGTCGTTGCTCGATACCGACTGCGCAAAGCGGGCAAGCAGGATCGCCACGTTTTTGATATCGCAAAGCGAAATCACCTCCACGGCTGAATGCATGTAACGATTGGGAATGGCAATCAGGCCGGTCGCCACACCGCTGCCGGAAATTTGTAGCGCATTGGCGTCGTTGGGCGTGGCCCGGCCGACCGCTGCCAGCTGGTAAGGAATCGCATGGGACTCGCACAATTCGATCAACCGCGCGGCAACTTTGGAGTTGATATTCGGGCCGCGAAAAATGACCGGCCCGCGTCCCACAGCGATGTCACCTTGTTGCTGTTTATCGATGCTGGGGCAATCCGTTGCATGGGTCACGTCGACGGCGATTGCGATCGACGGCTTGATACTGCCGGCCGCGGTGATCGCGCCGCGCAACCCGATTTCCTCCTGCACCGTGGCGACGCTATGCAAGTGACAGCGGAGCGATGTTTGGGGATCGGCCGCCAACCGCAACGCCTCCATCACCGTCCACATTCCCGACTTGTTGTCCATGCCAGGACCGCTCACCAGATCACCGATCAGCTGTCGGTAGTTTAGTTCCAGCGTGATCGGATCTCCGACGCGGACTCGTGAGTCGGCGTCGGCCTTGTCTGTGGCGCCAATGTCAAGCCAAAGTTGCTTCAGTTCAACCACCTCGGCTCGTTCCTTGGTTGACAGCAAATGGATTGGTTTGCGGCTAATCACCGCTGGCAGGGGTCCAGATTTCGTCCAGATGGTCATCGCCTGCCCGATCAACTGCTGAGGGTCCCAGCCGCCGATGGTTTGAGCGTACAAAAAGCCGAACTCGTCGATGTACGACACGAGCATTCCAATCTGGTCGCAGTGCCCGGCGTACATCAGTCGCGGGCCGGTGGGATCTCCGGCGGAGGCAATCAGGTTGCCGTGCACGTCGGTCCTGACTTGGTCGGCGTATGGGGAGATGTATCTGCGCACCAGGTCCTGGATCGGCTCCTCGAAACCGGATGGACTGGGAGTTTCGATCGCGCGGCGAAAGAAGGCTTGGGAATCGTCGCTGGACTGCGAGTTCGCGTTTTGATTCATCGTTGGTTTTCTACCTGAAAGTTGTGTGTGGGCTGGGTGAAAGCAAGGTCGGCTTTATCGTTTGCGGTGATTGTATCGATGGGACCGGAAGTCCCTGTTTCATAGGAGCCTGACAGGCAATGGGCGTCAGCCGGATGGCGGGACTGGCCAGCGATGTGATTTTAAGAAAAGTTTTTTCGATTTCATTTGACAGCGACTAGGGCACTTCGGGGACAGGTCGCGCGTCAGATTATCAGTTATTCACGAGGATTTCGCAGCGGTCGGCCCCGTGCCGGCCTGCCGACCTGGGCACGCTGGTCGGACAAACCGGTTGATACTGCTTGTTCCCAATCAAACGCATTAAAGAGTTACCCCGGTTTTACTCGAAACTAACTCTCGGACTTAGGCTCATTAACTGGAACCAGTTCGCGGATCGCCTTCGGGTATTCCGCGATTGAATTGGTCTCAGCTGTGAATCGAAGTTCACCCAGGGGGGAAATCTGGGAAACGCCGTTGAAGATCGGCTCGGTAAACTTCGTGCCGAAATCGATCTTCAGCAGTAACGTGGCGACCGTAGCCGATCGCTCCGCGAATGCCTTAGTGGCATGATCGGTGCGCCCGGCGATGCTCGCCGATCGTTCGCAGCTTCTGCCCCGAAATCGCCACTTCCTTAGTGGTAGCCGCAGCAATGTGGTGGATCGCATCGAGTGATGCGGTTTTGAGGACGTTTTTTTTACTTAGACCGCGAGGATCCCGCATGGCGAGTGTCGCAAGACGCAAACCGGCGTAGTTCAGACCCAGCGTAGAGACTTTGACCAAGGATCTGCATGACGCGACCCACCGTGACATGTCAGAGGCAATCGATCAGGACCGGTTGTCGGGAAGAAGAATCAACGATGAAGAACTGCAAGAACAATGGGTACCGACGCACCATTGTTCAAGGGAGTATGAAACGAGGCGTTATGGAGAACCTAATATGAAGGTCTTCACAACTGGACAGGTCGCTAAGATCTGTAAAGTAGCACCCCGAACCGTATCAAAATGGTTCGACTCGGGGCGTTTGAAGGGCTATCGCATTCCTGGATCACAGGACCGACGCATTCCGCGAGAATACTTGATCAAGTTTCTCAAGGAGCATGGCATGCCGCTAGGCGACTTGGAAGACGAAGCAATGGCTAAGTGCCTAATCGTCGCCCAAGACCAAGTGCTGATCGAAAACCTCAAGCGAGAACTTCCACCTGAAAGATCTTTCAAGGTAGAAGTTGCCGCAAGTGGTTTCGAAGCCGGCATTCAGGCTGAAAGCTTTAATCCGGACTGTATCATCGTTGATTTCTCGATCGGCAAGATCGAAGCAGTGCAAATCTGTCAGAACTTGCGGAAGAACAGTGATTTCACCGATATCATCCTGATCGCTCTGTTGCCCGACGACGGACAACCGATGAGTTTTGATCGAAGCAGTATCAACGAAACGTTCAAAAAACCGTTCGATGCCCATTTATTGGCCGAACGACTACGAACTTTGGTCGGTACCAAAAAAGAATTAGTCTAACCAACTGATCCTGAATGCCTCGTCAACAGGCGACTCGTACCCCCGCAGGTGCGAGTCGCCTTTTTTCGTAAATGTCGCTGTTTTTCGCCAGCGCTCTCGAAGACCGAAGGGATCGAATTCAGTACACTGTGGCTGTCGTGTCCGAGCTCGAGACACCTGAACTGAATTTATTGAGATCATCAAGAGGAACAGCCGTAATGTCCAATGCGTCGAAGATAGGGTTGCCAGTGGCGCTGCTGGCACTGATCGGATTTACTGGATGCAATTCCGACAGCGGCGAAAAGCCAGAACCTGCCGCTGCTGTCTCAGCCGATCCGGCGGCGAGCCAATCGCCGGCAGCTCCCGACGGGCAAGCCGAGTCCGCCGCAGCAGAGAACTCAGCCGCAGCCGCCGAAAAACCAAAGACCCCGCTCGATCAAATGCGAGAGAGACTCAATCCGGAGGTGCTCGGTCCAGGACTGGAAACTAGCTTTGCGAGGCTGACTGAATCGATCTCCGTAATCACCGACGAGGCGACTGCGGCCGAGGCGTTACCGCAGCTGGAGGGTTTCTACAAGCAAATGAATTACATGACCGCCATGGCACCCCTGGTCCCTGCCGAGTCCCACCCGGTGATTGTTGAAAAAGTGACCGCGGCGATGGAACCGCTGCAGACGGCGGTGAACAAGATTTACGAAAACGAGGAAGTCAAGGCTAAGTTGCAACCGGTGATCGATAACATCATCGCAAAACTGACCTCGGTTGCGGCCACTTTCGGGCCAACCCCGCCCGCGGAAGAGACTCCGGCCGAAGGGGCCGCTGTCGATGGCGACGCGGAATCCCCGACCGAAGCTGAGTCGGAAACGGAACAAGCTGCCTCGGAATGACTTTGAAAACTGATGTCTGTCCTGACCGGCTCATCCCACTTCGACCCGTCCGGTAATGCTCAGATGGTCGATGTTTCGACCAAGGATGTCACCGTTCGCGCCGCAGTCGCCTGCGGCGATGTGGTCATGCAAGCGGCGACTGCGGAGCTGATCCGTGGCGGGAGTGCCAAGAAAGGCGATGTTTTGGCGATTGCCCGTGTGGCGGCGATTTCTGCGACCAAGTTGACGTCCCAATTGATTCCGCTGTGCCATGCCATTCCGATCGAGGCGGTGAAGGTCGATTTCCAGTGGCCGCCGGCCGACCCCGAAGCGCCCGCCCTGTTGCGCTGCGAAGTCGAAGTTCGCACGACCGCGAAAACCGGCGTCGAAATGGAAGCGATGACGGCCGTGTCGATCGCCTGCTTGACTGTTTATGACATGGTCAAATCGGTCGATCGAGAAATCTCGATTGGTCCGATCGTGTTGTTGCGAAAGTCGGGTGGAAAATCGGGTGAATTTTGTCGCACCCGCCGGTGAATCGGTTATCGGAATTCAGGAATCGCGGTTCCTCTAGGCACTCCGGGATGTCTCGCTAATCAACCCCCCACGCTTTTAGTCAGATCGAAATGGATTCGAGCTCCGCCATCCAACCGTGCGATTCTGATCCGCCCGGCCCTATCGGCGCGGACAACTCGAGTTCGGTCAGTTCCTTGACTGCGGTAGGTGACTCAAGTCAGCCTGACTCACCTGCCAACTCCCAGTCACTTCTGCGAACACTTTACAGTCCGATCGTGCGTCCGCTGCGTCGTGTCGAACAGCGTTTGCATCTGGAGCTGCAGAATAAACATCCGTTGTTGTCAGGATTGCTCCGTCACGGAACGAATCTAGGTGGCAAACGACTTCGCCCGGCGATGTTGCTGTTGGTTGCCAAGGCGACCGGTACGGTCAACGAAGAGCATGTCGTGTTGGCAACGGTGGTCGAAATGGTTCATACGGCGACGTTGGTTCATGATGATGTTTTGGACGGAGCAGACACTCGCCGGCACCTGCCGACGATCAATTCCAAGTGGAGCGACCATACCAGCATCCTGCTTGGAGACTATCTGTTTGCGCAAAGCTTTTATCTGGCAGCAACGCTTCCTTCGACCGAGGCTTGTCGTTGGATCGGTCAGGCGGCACGGCTTGTCTGCGAGGGCGAGTTGCGGCAAGTTTTGCAACGGAACGCGTTTGATCTGGACGAGGCGACCTACATCGATTTGATCCGGGGCAAGACCGCTGAATTGTGTCGCGTTGCTTGTCAGCTGGGAGCCAAATTTTCGGGAGCTGATGAATCTTCGGTTCGCATGCTTGGTCAGTTTGGCGACGCGATCGGCATTGCCTTTCAAATCGCCGATGACTATTTGGATCTGTGGGGTGAAGACGGCACGATTGGGAAAACGCTTGGCACCGATATCTGCCAGGGAAAAATGACATTGCCCTTGATCCGAATGATGCAAACGGCCTCTGCAACCGAGCGAACGCAGATCCAACACATTTTGAAGGGCCCGTCCCAGCAACGATTGAATCTGATTCGCCCCTGGTTGGAAAACAGCGATGCCAGACAGTACACGCGGCAAGTCGCTCAGTCCTATTGCGATCGAGCGATCCGATCGCTTTCCGGACTGTCCGATTCAGCCGCGGCACGGTCGCTCAAGGCGATGGCCGAATTCAGCGTGGACCGCCGATTTTGAACCGCACCAGCACCAGCCCGTTAAGCCTGGGGCTGGGTCATGCTCCACGGGTCCAGCGCCTGGGCGAGCGTTTCCTCGGACAAGATGCCTTTCTGGCGACAGAGCTCACGAATCGTTTGTCCGCTGGCAAACGCTTCTTTGGCCAGCTTGGCCGCGTTGCTCGTAACCGATCAGCGGGTTCAGGCTCGTACACATCGACAAACTCTGCTCAACCGCCGCTTCGCACGATTCTGGATTCGCTTCCAGTCCGTCGAGACAGAAATCGACAAACGCCTCGACTCCTTTGCTCAGCAGGTGAATCGATTCGAGCGAGGTATGAGCCATCACCGGCATCATGATATTCAATTGAAAGTTGCCGCCGGCGGCTCCGCAAACGGTCATGCAGGTGTCGTTGCCCATCACGCGGGCGGTCAGCTGCATCATCGATTCGCACATCACCGGATTGACCTTGCCGGGCATGATTGAGCTGCCGGGCTGGCGAGTCGGCAGCTTGACTTCATAAAATCCACAACGCGGCCCGCTGCCCAGCCAGCGGATGTTGTTGGCAACATTGAACAAAGTCTGTGCGATGCATTTCAATTCGCCGTGAGATTGAACCAAGGCGTCTCGTTGGGCATTGGCCTCGAAATGATTCAGCGCTTCGACGAATGGAATCCCGGTTTCTTTGGCCAAGCACGGCTGCGACTCGAGCCCCGAATTCTGGATGCGTATTGATGCCGCTGCCAACGGCGGTACCGCCGACTGGTAATTCCAAGACCGCGTCGCGCGCCGCTTGGGCGCGACTGATCGATAGTTCCAATTGACGCGCGAAGCCGCCGAACTCCTGGCCCAGTCTCAGCGGCGTGGCGTCCATCAGATGCGTGCGGCCAATCTTGATCAGCTTGTCCCACTGATTCGCTTTTTCCATCAGCAGGCCTTGCATCCGGCGGAGCGCGGGCAGCAAAGCGGTCTCGATTTGCACAGCGGTTGCGACATGGATCGCGGTCGGAAACGTATCGTTGGTGCTCTGCCCCATATTCACATGGTCATTGGGATGGACCAGCTTTTGCTCGGCCATCCGGTCGCCGCCGGCAATCTCGGTAGCGCGATTGCTGATCACTTCGTTGACGTTCATGTTGCTGCTGGTGCCGCTGCCGGTTTGAAAGACGTCGATCGGGAACTGATCGGCCAGCTTGACCGGCGTAGATTTCGGTGGCCGCCTGCAGCATTGCATCGACCTGGGCATCGGTCAGGGGACTTTTTCCAGTCTGCGTCAGTTTGCCAAGCTCACGATTGGCGATCGCGCAGGCATATTTGACCAAGCCCATTGCCGAAATCATCGCCGGCTGGCAATCGCCAACCACTGATCGGAAAGTTTTCAACCGCGCGTTGGGTTTGGGCGCCATAGTAGGCATCGGCCGGCACGCGGACATCGCCCATCGAGTCATGTTCAGTGCGGAAATCGGTCATCGGATCTGCTGTAAAAATCAGGAGTCAGGTTGACGTGGTTCTTGTTGGTGGTCGCCATGATAGGGCCTCAAGTGCGCAAGACGGGAGACGGTAGCCGGACTTGCTGGCGGCATAATCGGGACGATCGTTGATCACCCTACGGTCGTCACGACTGGAGGCAAATTCGCCTCCGGTCAGAGAAATTCTCTGGGTTGACCGCAGTTTGTAAGCGAGAGTCGACGATAGCAAATTGTGACCACCTGACCTCCAGGTGGGCCATATGCGCCGCCACACGCCGGTCGACCTCGGATGCCTCCCAGGGAATCTAACAGGGTCTGACACGAGCATGGACGGAGAGCCGGAAACGGTAATCCAGGCATCGCTTCGAGAAAGGCCAGTCGGGCCGCTCGGACGTGTTGCGGCTCACACGTGGCAACACCTTCCCAGAACCCAAATCCATGGAGATACCACGATGCGTCGTGTAATCGTTCCTGCTCTGCTGGCAATCGCCTTGGTTGCCACGAGCTCGGTCAACGCTAGCGCTGGCCTTTTTGACAAAATGTGTGGCAACAACTGTGACAGCTGTTGCGATGTTGAACCAACCTGCGGTTGCGAACCGACGTGCTGCGCCGCCGAGCCGGCATGCGGTTGCGAAGTCGCTGATCCTTGCTGTGACAGCGGTTGCGGTGGACATCGCAAAGGATTCCTGAAGCGATTGTTCTCCAAACATCACAACGGCTGTGACAGCTGCTGCGATATTGAACCAGCCTGCGGTTGCGAAGCACCTGCCCCTTGCTGTGCTGTCGAGCCAGCCTGCGGTTGCGAAGTTGTCGATCCTTGCTGTGACAGCGGTTGCGGCGGACATCGCAAAGGATTCCTGAAGCGATTGTTCTCCAAGCACACAACGGCTGCGACAGCTGCTGTGACGTCGAGCCAGCTTGCGGTTGCGAAGCACCTGCTTGCTGCGAGCCAACTTGCGGTTGCGAAGCAATCGAGCCAAGCTGCGGATGCGGCCGCTGAGACTAGTATTCAGTTCCGACTGAATCTTAATTAACGAAATCCTCGTCAGCCTCGTTGCTGGCGGGGATTTTTTCTGTTTCAGGCTGTGACTTAGGTACTTGCATCAACTGCAATCCGATCAGTCCGTATTTTCGATTGAATTGATCGACAAAGTCGTCGGCGCGATTAAGGGGCAATCGCATCACGCCTACTTGTTGATCCGCTTTGATCAAACGTGCATCACAAACACCGCCTTGGCGATTGCTGCTAGACATGCTCGCCTCGCCACACCTGGTCGGGGTGCGGAAACCCAAGTCGTTTGTCGACGACATTCAGCGGGCTCTGGCCGGCCAGATAGCGCCGCAAGTTGTGGCAGGCCAAAGCCGTGGTATCGTCTGCTCGCCGGGCCGATTGAGCACCGACGTGAGGCGTGATGATCACCTTGGGATCGTCCCATAATCGGCTCTCCGGATCCAATGGCTCGACTTCGGTCACGTCCAAACCGGCACCCGCCAAGCGGCCGCTGGCCAATGCATCGGCCAGCGCCGATTCGACCACCACCGATCCGCGCGCGACATTGATCAAGTAGCCGCCGGAGCGGATCAAGGCGATCCGATCGGCGTCGATCAAACCGCAAGTCTGTTCGTTCAGCGGCAACGCCAAGATCACGATATCACTCGTTTCCAATAATTGATCCAACTGTTCGGCGTCCCATAATTGGTCGACTTCGTCGGGGTTTGTCGATCGGATAGTAATCGGTCGCGACGATGCGAACGTTCCACGGCGCAAGTACCCGTGAAATCATCCGCCCATTGCCGCCCAGCCCAACAATACCAACAGTCTTGCCGCGCAGATCGTCGGTAGGCAGACGAATGAACTGGCGTTGTGCTTTGAGCGCGAAAAAATCGAGGTAGCCCGCGGAGCAGGCCAAACAACAGGGCGAACGTTTGCTCGGCGACTTGGGGCGCAAACAAGCCCGATGCGCTGCTGACGACGATCTGAGATTCGATCACACCCTTGACCAGGCAATGATCCAGGCCGGCGGCCGAGGATTGGATCCACCGCAATCGCCCGGCGGCAAGCACGCGGTCCCAATCCACCGGTACTTTTGCATGGCCGATGAAGATATCCGCCGTCGGCAGCAACTCGTCGATCCGCTCTTGTCCCGCATTGATCACCTCGGCATCGGGCGCGGCGGCCTGAATTTGATTGATGTGACGAGTTTCAACCGGATAGCAGAGAACAATGCGCATCGAGCTGGGGATCGGCTAGACTGGGGTGCGAAAGAATCTATTCAGGAATGTAACGAGACTCGATGTGATCGCGAAGTCGGTGCTAAGAAACGGTTGGACTGTGTGCCTGGCCGCGATCGCAATGGCCGGCGCACCGTCGAATCTGCTGATCGCCGCGCCGTTTGACCCGGACAGAATTGCGGCCGCGATGGCGCATTGCCATGACGGATACAGCAGCGATGAAGTCTTGATCCGTGACGACTTGCGTGACTGTTTCCTGCAATTCCTGCAACAAGACAGCGGCCATCGGTTCGATCAAGAGGATCAGCGAGACGCGCTGCTGGCCCTGTTGAAACTTCGCAAGGCCGGTCAGTTGAACGTTCGCGCCGTCAAACAAGGCCCGCGGGTTGACTCGGCCGTCTTTCCGGTCGCTGAAATCGCTTCGCGAGTTGTGACCGATCGACATCGAATCAGCTCGGATACGCTGCTGGCCGATTCCCAGTTTCGCCGACAACTGCAAGCCGAAGCGGAATTGATTACGCCAGGGATTGATCCCTATTTGGTTCGCAAAGCGGTCTTGTTGCTTCGTAAGCAGCGGGCGTTGCGACCGGAACTGGTTTTGCAGGTTGCCCAGTGGAACCGCGAAATTCGCACCTTGTCTGTGCCCGAACTGCGCCAACAACTTGCCGATGATCGGATTCCGAGCAAGCCCGGGATTTATCTTTTCCGAGATCACCAAGGTTATCTGTATATAGGTGAAGCGGCCGATTTGGCGGCTCGACTGGCCAAGCACCTCTCGGTTAGCGATCGACCCTCTCTGGCCGAGTACCTGGCAGCTGATCGAGCCGAAGGAGCGTCGGTGGAAATGCATATTTTTGACAGCGATTCGCCGATCGCTAAGGGACGGGTCCGCCGCGCCTACGAGAGTGAATTGATCCGCAGCCGCAAGCCAAAATTCAACGTTCGGCCTTGAATCTGCTCGTCCGGTCCTGGCGGCAAGCTGCCGCGGAGGACAACGCAGGCATTGACCTCCTGTTTTCCAGAAAAACCGTTTGCAAAAGCCCGATTGGCGTTGACGATTCGCCGTTAGCTTCGCAAAATCGCGTCACACGCGTCGCTGCGGCGCGATCAAGTGGGAGAATTTGCCGCCTGCCGACCCAATACAGGGGTCGCAAGGGCCAGGTGATTTCGCCGAACCACCCGACCACAGGATGTCGTGACCCGATGGGTAAAAAGTCCAAACGCTATCGAGCTGCGCTCGAAAAACAACCAAAGACGCCGCTACCGCTGGACGAAGCGGTCGAGCGGCTGAAGAAATTCGATTCGACCAAGTTCGATCAGACGGTCGAAATCCATATGCGGCTTGGGGTCGATCCCAATCACGCCGACCAAATCATTCGCGGCAGTCTGGTGTTGCCCAACGGGATTGGCAAAACTCAACGGGTCGTTGTGTTTGCCAAAGGTGACGCTGCCAAAGCCGCCCAGGACGCTGGGGCCGACGAGGTCGGTCAGGATGATCTGGCCAAGAAAATCAAGGAGGGTTGGACCGACTTCGATGTGTGCATCGCGGCCCCCGACATGATGGGGTTGGTGGGCCCGCTCGGCCGAGTCCTTGGCCCGCGTGGTCTGATGCCCAGCCCACGCGCGGGAACGGTCACCCCGGACGTCGGCAAAGTGGTCGGTGAATACAAGGCTGGCAAGGTCGAATTTCGCAACGACAAAGGGGGCAATGTCCACGCCATGGTCGGCAAGCTGAGTTTCGATTCGCCAAAGCTGGTCGAAAACATTCAAGCATTCATTCATTTTATCGAAGGTTTGAAACCGCAATCGATCAAAGGCACCTATGTCAAAGGGGTCGCGATCTGTGGCACGATGAGTCCCAGCGTACGGATCGCATCTTAAATCAGTTACGAGTGAACCCAACCGATGAGTAAATACGTTAAAGATCTGGTTACCCGAGACATCCGCCGTCGGCTCGCGGGCGTCGATGATGCGGTTTTGGTCAGCTGCGTCGGGATGGACGCCAACACGACAAACGAACTGCGCGGCGAACTTGAGAAAAAAGACATCACGATGATGGTCGTCAAGAACTCCCTGGCCCGGAGGGCGACCGCAGGCACTCCACTGGCGGTGGCATTTGAGGGCGCCGGCGGCCAGATCGGTGTTTGCTGGGGTTCAACCGACTTTGTCTCGCTTGTCAAAGAGGTTGTAAATCTCGACAAGGACAAAACCAAGTTTCAAAAATTTGTCGCAGGCGGCGGCGTCATGGACGGCGAAAAGCTGGACGCCGATGGCCTCAAGGCGGTCAGCAAATGGCCCAGCCGTGAAGAGCAAATCTCGTTGCTCTCGGGCCAGATCCTCGGTCCCGGTTCGCGGCTTTCCGGCGCACTGCTGGGTCCCGGCAAAATGCTTAATAGTCAGATCAAATCAAAAGGTGAAAGCGACGATTAACGCCCGTTTTGCCTTTGCAAGTTCCGCTCCTTCCTAACGAAATCAACTAACTGTTTTTGAGGTATTAGAAATGTCAGAAGAAACCGCAGTCGCCGAGTACAGCGCTGAAACCAAATCAATGGGTGACAAAATCGCCGAATTGACCCTCAAGCAAGCCAAAGAGCTTAGCGACTACTTGAAAGACGAATACGGCATCGAACCGGCAGCCGGCGGTGGCGCGGTCGTGATGGCGGCCGCCGGCGGTGATGGCGGCGGCGAAGCGGCTGTGGAACAGACCGAATTCGATGTCGTCCTGACCGGCTTTGGCGACAAAAAGCTGAACGTCGTCAAGGTCGTCAAGAATCTGACTGGCGCTTCGCTGATGGAAGCCAAAAAGATGGTCGAAGGCGTCCCGGCAACCTTGAAGGAAGGGATTGCCAAGGAAGAGGCCGAAAAGGTCAAAGCCGAGATCGAAGAAGCTGGCGGAACCGTCGAACTGAAATAGTTCGAGCAAGTCGCCCGGTAAGATCTGACTGATCAGACCGATCAGTCAGATCTGATCGAACTTCCCGCTACTTTTCAATCGCCCGATAGACAATCGGTTTGACAACCGCTTCGGCTTGAAATGTGAATGGCTGCCGCTGAGTCATGACAACCACCGCTAAGTCATCTTTGGGGCTGAGCCAGAAGTGTGTCGAAGCTGCACCGCCCCAGCCCAATTCGCCAACGGGCACGGGCTCGGACGCAGAGGTTTCCGCATAGACCACTGAGAATCCGAGTCCAAATCCAACGCCCTTGCGTCGCAAGCCCTGCATCACCACATCGGGCGCCGATTCAGGCAGCTGATTCTGACACATCGATTCGACCGTTTCCGGCTTTAATAACCGAACCCCGTCCAGTTCGCCTTTGTTTAAAATCATCTGACAAAAGCGAATGTAGTCACCAGCGGTTGAAACGCCTCCACCTCCTCCGGAAAGCAGTTTTGGCTTTTTCAAGTATCGGCTATTTGCCGCGCTGTCACTGACAATCAGCGTTTCGCCATCGTCATCCAGGGTGTAGTTGTTGACCAGTCGGGGCTGGTTCTCCGGCTTCACATAGAACCCGCTGTCGTTCATCCGCAGCGGTTGAAATACGTGTTCGGCGAAGTATTGGTCCAACGTCTGGCCGCTGACGACTTCGATCAGTCGCCCCAGTACATCGGTCGAAACGCTGTAGTTGAAGTGCGTTCCCGGTTGATAGAGCAGCGGTTGTTGTCCGATTTTCTTGACCGTGTCGGTCAGATCCGCAAATGGTCCCAAGATCATCGCGGCGCGGTATTGTTGATCGACATGCGAATCGCCAAAGAAGCCATACGTGTATCCAGATGTGTGACGCAGCAAGTCACGCACGCTGATCTCCCGCTCAGCAGGCTCCAGCTTGACGTCGTCACCCTTGCCGCTGACATAAACCTGAGGCTTGGCAAGTTCGGGCAGGTATTTGCTGATCGGATCATCGAGGTCAATTTTTCCTTGTTCAACCAACATCATTACGCTGACACTGGTGATGGGTTTGGTCATCGAATAGATCCGCACGACGGAGTCGGTTTCCATCGGCCGCTTCGCTTCCTTGTCCGCGTAGCCGACCGCCTGATTCAGAACGATCTTTCCGTTTCGAGCAACGGTGACGATCGCCCCGGCGACTTTTCCGTCATCAACTAATTTTTGCAACGCCTCCGGCACCTCGGCCAACACATCGGCCGACATCCCAACCTTGGCCGGTTCGCTGGTGGGCAGCGCGGTTGCTTGCAGAGTTGCTGTTTCTTGGGCCGGTGCCAAACAGATGGTCAAGCAGATCAGCAGCCATGGGGAAAAACAGATTCGCATCTTAAATGTTCCTTGAAATGAATGGTGGCCAGGCGTCAACGGTGATTCGGCAATTGTAACGCTTGGCAGACGGCAAAGTGATACGAAGACCGGATACCGGTCAACAGTTAGAATTGCGGCTTAAGCATTGCCCAACAGGCGTCCGATTCCGATGAAATCTTTTTTCAACTCTGCTGATGTCCAACTCGACGACTTGGCGAAATGGTGCCGGCAGACGGTGTGCGTTGGTGACTATCCCAGCGCTGTCGGAATCACCGAGAACGTGGTTGTCTACGAGCGAGATGGTTTGGTTTCGGCATCGCCGACAGCCATTAAATCGGAACTTGCGCACTGCCTGAAGGATGGGCCAGGAGTATTCGTAGTTCGCGGCGCCTTCGATGATCACGACGTTCTTAATCGCTGCAACGATGTTTTTGCTCAGATTGTCGCTGCCCAAAACGCAGGAACAAATCCTCAAGGAGATCATTTTGGCAGCAATCAAAGAATCTGGAACTCGATGCAGAAAACCTGCGTTGCCGACCCCGATTTGTTCGTCCGGTATTACGGCAATGAAGTGCTTCGAATCACTTCGCAGGCATGGCTTGGACCGAGCTACCAGTTGACCGGCCAGATGAATACGATCAGACCAGGAGGTGCTGCTCAGTCAGCCCATCGGGATTATCACCTTGGATTTCAATCGACCGGCACGATTGCGAACTTTCCCGTCCATGCCCAGATCATGTCGCAATTCTTGACTCTGCAAGGCGCCATCGCCCACTGTGACATGCCGATTGAATCTGGACCCACGATGTTGCTGCCGTTCTCGCAACTCTATCCGTTGGGATACCTGGGGGCCCAGCATCCTGGTGTGCTGGAATATTTTGATCAACACCATGTACAAATGCCGTTAGCCAGGGGAGACGCTCTGTTTTTCAATCCTGCCTTGTTCCATGCAGGCGGCAAAAATACATCCAATGCAGACCGGATTGCCAATCTGATCCAGGTCTCTTCGGCCTTTGGGCGGACCATGGAAACGATCAACCACCGCATCATGATCGAAGCGGTCTATCCGGTATTGCTGCGGTTAGCGGCAGGCGACAGTGCCTCACAACAATTGGTCGACAACGCGATCGCAGCGGCAGCGGACGGTTACTCATTTCCCACCAACCTGGATTCCGATCCGCCGATTGACGGTAAAGCTCCCGAAACGCAACAACAATTGCTGCGGCGGGCGCTCGATCAGTCGTGGTCGCTCGAAGCCCTTTGCCGGCAGCTGGACGAGTACCAAAATCGTCGGCAAGCCTGAGGCGGCTATGGGTTGGCCGCCGATCGCCTGCATCCACCACGAACGTCAAAGCACGCACGAACTTCCCGCTAACACGTTCGTGCGGTTCGTGGTTGAATCATATCAAGAAGCTCATCGTCGCGCATCCAGCACTGCGAATCAATTGCGGAAAGCATCTGTTTTTTGCCCGTCTCGCCGGATGCATGGTAGCCACGAAAGACACGAAAAACACGAACAAGAATACAGTGTTCGGGATCGTGGCGAACTATGGACGTGCCTGCTGCTTTACAGGCATTCCAGTACCGTGGTTTGCTCGCGAGTTCAGTCGCACTGCTCGCGGTTTGCAATCTTGAACCTCAAGTCCTCGAATCTTTGTTTTGATCAGATCATTGTCCAACTCAAGGCCGTCAAGGAAATCACCAGCGAGCATCAAGCCCAGGTGCTCAACTACCTCAGAGCGACTGAGAAACGGCTCGGCCTACTTGTCAACTTCGGCGCGTTTCCGAAAGCGACAGTTCAGCGTCTGGTTCTACAAGAACTTTTGCTTACATCGTGTCCAGCGACTGGAATCCTCAATCGTCACCCAAGTCCAGCAGCTGCTGGAGGTGGACGATCGCACGCGACCATTGTTTGCGGGCTGCGTCTGCCGATCGACCGCTTCGCTGTCCGATATCGGCGAATGACAAGCGTTCCCAACTCCGCCACTGAATGATCATCCGATCTTCTTCGGTTAAGCGACTCATCGCTCGATCGAGCAGCTGTCGCTGTTCGCGGAGCACCGCCTCGGATGAGGGAGTATGTGCGGGGCTGGCTGGAGTTCGCATACCGAACTGCGCCGAATCGCCCTCGTTCAGCCGTACCTCGCGATCGACGAGTCGGCCCGCGGTTCGGTAATGGCGGCGGGTTTCTTTTAAATCATTGATCAAGATGCTGCGAAGCCAGCCCAGCAATTCATTGCGATCGTTGCCTCGAAATTGATTCAGACAACGCTGAGCCGACATCAATGTCTCTTGAACCACGTCCGACGCCCCCGTCTTGGCCGTGAACACCGGCTCCAGCTCTTGATTGGCAATCAACAACAGGTAGGGACGGCAAGACTCGATCAGCTCGCCCAGAGCCGTCTTCGATCCAGCGCGGGCGTCCAAGATCAGTTGCCTGAACTGATCTTCTTGATCCTCGTCGGACTGGTGCTGGCGGAAGAGATCACTCATGCCGGGGAAGTAGATTGATGGCAAGAAAAGTGAATGAGTCAGGCGGATACTGGGTCCAATTTAGCATTTAGAGACCGTCTCTGCTGACGCGAACCTGTTCCCTGTACCCGAGGTGTGGCACAAAATTTGTCCGATTTCCCGCCGCGCCGCATCTTGGGACTTGTCGGGGTCTGCGTCCGATTCGCTGGACGATTAAACTGAGGCGCACACCGCAACCTTTGCTGTAGGTTCAATTTAGGCAGCTCAAAGTATGGCCGAGAACGCCCAAGATGCCAGACAGAACGCGTCGGACGACGCCGTTGATGAGAATCTGGAGCGCTGGATGTTGGCCTATGACGAGGCCTTGGCGGCTGGTGAAGTCCCGACGACGTCGATCGACGGGAATGATACGCGAGTCAGCAAAGAGCTGAGACCGACTGCGGCCTGCCTCGATTTGATCGAGCGGGTCAGGCGGCACGATTCGAAGTCTTTCGAGTCCACGGTCGAGCAAGCGGACGCTACCGAGCTCACGGGTGCCGCACAGGGTCTCGAACAGCAGTTCCCGATTAACATTGGTCGTTTCGAGATTCAACGAGAACTTGGACGGGGTGGATTCGGGATCGTTTTCCTGGCCCGCGATCCCCGCCTGGACCGTTACGTCGCCTTGAAGGTGCCTCGTCCGGAGGTGTTGATTACCGCTGAGCTGCGAAAGCGTTTCCTGCGCGAGGCTCAGGCGGCAAGCACTTTCAACCACGCCAATATTGTGGCCGTGTTTGAATCGGGAACGGCCGGGGCAGTGGCCTACATTGTGACTTCTTACTGTGATGGACCGACGCTTGCGGAGTGGCTGCAGCAACGCGCGGCGCCGCTGCCAGCTCGCAGTGCAGCGCGACTGGTCGCAACGCTCTCCGGTGCGCTACAGCACGCCCATGACCGCGGGGTTCTGCATCGTGATCTGAAGCCTGCGAATGTGATTCTGGACGTTGGTGATCGCCGGACCCCTGGCGATGATCGGGACGATCCGTTGACGGGATTGGTTCCCAAGATCGCCGATTTCGGTCTGGCCAAAGTTGACGGCAGCGACGAAGGCCAAACTCGCAGCCACGCGATCGTGGGAACCCCCAGTTACATGGCGCCTGAGCAAGCGGCTGGACGCGCGCGACAGATTGGACCGGCCACCGATATTTACGGTCTGGGAACGATCCTATACGAGTTGCTGACCGGCAAGCCGCCGTTTCGCAAACAGGCTGACGTGGCCACGCTGCAAGCGGTGCAGGTCGAAGAGCCGGTGCCGCCGCGGCGGCTGCGGCATGACATTCCGTCGGATCTGAACGCGATTTGCCTGAAGTGTCTGGAGAAAGAACCCGATCGCCGTTATCCATCGGCGACCGCCTTGGCCGACGACTTGCATCGCTTTTTGATCGGCCATAGCGTGGAAGCTCGCCCGGTGACATCCGGGCAGCGTCTGCTTCGGTGGGCCCGCCGCAATCGCGCCTTGGCAGCGCTCAGTGCGACCGCGGCGACGCTGCTGATCACGCTGACGATCGTCGCCAGCGTCGGCTACGTCCGCGTCAATGGCGCTCTGCAGGAGGTCGATCGACAACGGTCGGTCGCGGAAGCCGCTTTGCTAAGCGAACAACAACAGCGGCAGCGCGCTGAGAAAATGGCCAGCGAAGCCACGCGTCAGGGTGAACTTGCCGAAGCCAATTTTCGGGCCGCGCGGGATGCCGTCGACGACTACTTGACCACCGTCAGCGAAAGCACGCTGCTGGAAGAACCGACCCTGCTGCCGCTGCGCAAAGAGTTATTGGAGCACGCGCGCGGTTATTACCAGCAGCTGGCGCGCCAGTACGGCGACAATCCACAGATGCGAGCTGATCTGGCTGTCAGCTACGTTCGCCTCAGCATGATCTCGCACGATTTGGGTGATCCTAGTTGGATGGATTCTACCGCCAAAGCGGTCGATCTATTTGAGACCTTGCTTGCAGAGGGTGTATCGCTGGCCGAACTGCCTGCGGTTCGCGCAGGTCTGTACAACGTTCGCAGCAGCCAGCTAAATGACTCCGACCCGGAACGGGCCTCCGCGTTGTTTCAGCGGGCCACCCAAATCTGGGAAGAACTGTTTCGACAGCAGCCGGAGGTTGCGGGAATCCGGAGCGACCTCGCCGCGTTGCACTTCATTCGGGGAATCCAGCTTTCATTAGATGGTCAGAGGCAGGAAGCGTTGGAGAGTTTTCAGCGTTCCCGGGCCTTGCGAGAAGCGTTGCTTGCTGACTTTCCCGACAACCCGCTGTATTCCTACTTTGTGGCCGAAACGTTGACCATGATCGGTATTGAATATGTCAACAGTCGGCAGCCGGCGGCTGCCTCGCCATTGTTGAAGCAGGCCGCGCAGCTGTTTCGGCAGACGTTGCAATCTTACCCGGGGGCCGCCCGCATTCAGTTCAACCTGGTCTTGGCCCAGCAACACTTTGCCCAGTCGTTGTTCGAGTTGGGCCGGCCGTTGCCCGCGACGATTCAGTTTTATCAGGGACTGCGAATGCTGGAGGACCTGGTGCAGCGGTATCCCACGGCGTCGGATTATCAAGTCAGCCTGGCGGCCAGTTATGCGGCGCTCGCTTACACGCTGAGGCGAGCCGGCATGGACGAGGCCGCCGCAAGTGCCGAAGCCAAGACTGATCAACAGGTTGCCACCATTCTTGAGAAGCCCTTGGAGGCATTGGGAAATGGCACGGCCGTGTCGGAAATCGCCTACTTTGGTGTGGCGAACCATCTGCAGCGGCGACAGGAATATGATCACGCGAAGATGTTATTGGAGCGAATCCTGCAGTTGCGTCGCGACCAGCCCCATCATCCATTCGTCAGCCGCGCGATGTTTCAGCTTGCCATGATCGACCGCGCACAAGGCGAAATCAGTGCATGCGAGGCAAGGTTGGGCGAAGCGATTGAACTTCGCCGTGTCGGATCGAAGCCGCCCGATCAGACTCTCGGGTTATGGCTGTACCATTACGGCAATGTGGCCCAGCAGCTGGAACAGTTCGAATCGGCCCAGTCGGCGTACAGCGAAGCGCTGCCGATCTTAGAGGCAACTCTGGGAGCCGAGCACAAGTTGGTGAGCCAGTTGCAATCCGGGCTTCAGGAGCTCAGCGAACAATAACGGGATTCGCTGAATACTGGATTGTGTTTCTGCGAGCGGGCCACCTCCGGATGTTCGTGAATCTGGTGTGCAGAAAATGGCCGTCGCGCTGACGCTCGGGCCTGGCCAGCCAGGCGGCCTCGGGGGTTGCAGTCGAACCACGCCCCTCCGTGTCAGCCGATCGCCAGCTTTTGGGGCCCGAATTTCCGTTAAATTCCGTCCGTTTTTTAGTGCCATCGCACCTGGGGTCGCATGAGGTTTCCGGCACAGTGAGCAGGCACGCCGCGTCGGAAACGAGTACATCGGACACGGGACCAAGACCATGTTGAATCGGCTTCAGCGACAAAGGCGCTTTCAAAACCAACGGAGGCGGCGACAATTGGGCCGGTCTCTACGCGATGGCCCGTTGCGGATGGAATCGTTGGAGCCGCGGCATTTGCTGGCCACGATCACCGTCGGCACCGACCTGGATGTGTTGGATGGGAATGTCAGCAGCATCGACGGCTTGATTCGTGATCCGGGCGCCGATCGTCTGATTTCGCTGCGCGAGGCGGTGATTGCCGCCAACAACACGTCGGGTCCCGACGAGATCAAGTTCGCTCGCTCGCTCGATGGTACGCCGATCAAATTGACTCTGGCCGGCGCGGGCGAGGATCTTGCCCAACGCGGTGACCTGGACGTGCTGGATGATTTGGCAGTCCTCGGCAACGGTACGCTGGCAACGGTGATCGACGCCGGTGGTACCAAGGTACTTCGCGATCGTGTGTTTGATCTCCACGAGCGAAGTTCCTTGTCGATCGAATCCTTGACTGTGACCGGAGGCGCACCGTCACCTCTGTCAGGTGGCGCGATTCTGGTTTCCGCGGCCGATCTGGAACTGCGGGACGCAGCGATCTCGGGCAACGAAGCCGGCGATGGCGGCGGCATCATGATCACCAGCGGTCTAGCCATCACCAGCAACCTACACGTCATCGACAGCGTCGTCTCGGGCAACGTCGCTTCCGAAGAGGGAGGCGGGTTACATGCGACCAATTACTATAACGCCACGACGAATATTTCCATCCTGCGCAGCACGATCACGGGTAATCTTGCCCGCAACGGCGGTGGTATCTATCACCAAGCCGGCGTCGACAGCTTCAGTGAATTGCAAATTCAAGACAGCACGATCAGCGGCAATACCGCGAGCGAGGTCGGCGGGGGGATCTATAACCTGACGAGCACCTCGTACGGTTACGGGTACCTCTATGGACCGGCCAGCGCTGCTGTGACCATCTCCAACAGCACGATCTCCGGAAACACCGCGGGTCTGACGGGAGGCGGCATCGAAAACTACTCGTACTCCCGTGACGGCCTGACGACGCTGAACGCACTCAACAGCACGATCTCGGGGAACATTGCCGAGGCCAGTCACGGCGGTGGGATCAATAGCAGCCGTTATTCGCGACTCTTGTTGCAGAACACGATTGTGGCGGGGAACCGTTCGGCGAGTGGTGGTGCCGATCTGGAAAATGGCGGCCCAATCTCTTCCGCCAGGCACAACTTAATCCAAGATCCCAGCGGCCATCCGGTTGTCGATGATGCCGACGGAAACCTGGTTGGTGTCGATCCCCGACTCGGCCCCTTGGCCGACAACGGCGGACCAACGCTGACCCACGAGTTGCTCTCTGGCAGCGCGGCGATCGACGCCGGCGAAGACTCGCGAGCGCTGAACACGTCCGGTAAACAGTTAGTAAACGATCAGCGCGGACTTGCTCGTTTCGTTGGCTCTGCGGTCGATATCGGTGCTTTCGAGTTTTCTTCGGTGGACTACGGTGATGCACCCGACCGGGGCCCGGGTACCGGCAAGGCGGACTATGAAACATTGGCGGTCAGCGGCGGTCCATCGCATGACATCGTTCCAACTCTGTTCCTGGGGGCCGCGGTCGACGGCGATGACGGCACGCTCCAGTCGGCGCTGGCGGACGCCGACGACATCGACGCAGCGGGCAGCGATGATGAAGATGGCCTCACCGACCCGCTGGCGCAACTGAGTCTGCGCCGGCGAGCAGCCCGAAGTCACGGTGATCGTCACCAACCTCACCGGTGGTGATGCGATGCTGGCCGGCTGGATCGATTACGACGGCGACGGCGTCTTCGATAACGCCACGGAGCGCGCAACGGCGGTTGTCGCCGATGGCACCACAGGCGGGTCGGTCACGCTGACTTTCCCCGCGGTGCCCACCGATTTCGTCTGGCAAACGTATGCCCGCTTTCGCATCAGCAGCGACGCCGACTTTGTCAGGGATCCTCAACCCACCGGCAGCCTCAGCGATGGTGAAGTCGAAGATTATGCCGCCGGTCGATCACTGCGCATTTGGGATGGCGAAGCGGGTGACAACCGCTGGTTGAATCCAGTGAACTGGGCGTATCAGCGTGCCGACGGTGTGGTGATCAACAACAACGCAGTGCCAAACGAGTTCGACGACGTCTATATCTCGGACTCGTTCGCCAGCGAAACGATCGTACTGAGTACGACGCTCAGCGAGCGTTTCAATATTCGTTCGATCGATAGCGCTGCATCGTTGCTGATTGAAGAAAAGGGCAGGCTGCAACTGGCCGAAGACTCAAGGATCGCGGGCCTGACGTTGGACGGCCTTGGTACAAACTACGGCACCTCCCTGGAAACACGCGTCTCTGGTGGACGAAATCTTGTCATCGATGGTGATCTGATCTGGAATCAGGCCGACATCTACAACATTCATTTGCAGGTTAACGGTGATCTCAGGATTGCCACGGCCCGTCCCAAATCATTTCAGTACGGGTCAATGACGGTCTTTGGTGCCAATTCTCTCTGGCAGGCCGGTGATATAGGCATGGTTGGCGGCGTGATCGTCAATCACGGGACTCTGACGATGCAGTCCAACGCCGATATTACGCCACCGGGCCCTTTCCTGCCGTTTCCAAGGTTGATCAACGCCACGGACGGCACGATCATTCACGATGCGGCGGTCAGCGGCGCCGATTACAAGTCTCTGAATGCGATTTTTCAAAACCAAGGCATCTTGGAGATCCGAAGTGGCACTCTGGAGACAGGAGATTGTTGCAGCGTCATCAACAACTCGGGAACCATTGAGATTCACCCCGGCGCCGAACTGATTCTCAATGGAAGACTCACCTTCGACAGTGCGTCGCAGATCACGGCGTTAGGAGATGGTCAGCTTACGATTGAAGGCAATGTCACGATTGACGGCGGCTTCGATCTGGCCGGAACCGTGAATGTGTTGGGCGTTTTGAACGTCGATCACGACGTGACGGTTCCGACGTTGAAACTCGATGGCACGCTGGGCGGACCCGGTCAGATTACCGTTACTGATCGATTCGACTGGCAAAGTGGGGGTGTGCAAAACGCGACGCTGATCAACCGGGGGACCGCCGTTATCGGGGACTTGGCGACTCAAGCCGGCCTCTCTCTGACAAGCGGTGCTGTGTTCATCAATCAAGGCAACGCGACCTGGCAAGCTGGCAGTATCGGGTTCGGCTTCGGGACGATACGCAACGAAGGCTCGATGGCGGTGACAACCGACGCTTCGATGGGCGTGGTTCCGTTTACCGGAGGCGTTGTCAATAACTTCGGCACCTGGACAGTCGCTCAATTGCCCGGCAGTGGTTCGCAGGCTTCCCGAGGAATTCCCTTCAACAACTCAGGCGATTTCCGTCTGATTGATTCGAATGTGGGATACTATCAGTTCCGGCAAGACGCCGGCTTGCTGATCCTGGACGGTGCCACGCTGAATTCACCATTGCAATTGCGGGGTGGGGCGCTGACCGGCGCCGGTACGATCACCGGCAGCGTGGTCAACACCGGTGGGGCGGTGACGCCCGGGCCTTCCACGGGCGCCCTGACGATCGATGGCGATTATACGCAAGCCGCCGCCGGCACGATGCTGGTCGATCTCGCTGGCGACACCGAGTTTGCACGGCTGATCGTCACCGGCACAGCAACGCTCGACGGCACCATGACCGTTCAGCAACTCGATGCCTATGTCCCGGGCGCGGGAACCGAATTCGAGTTCTTGAGCTACGGTTCGCGCAGCCGCGACTTTGCCAGCGTGAACGGACTCGACTTGGGGGGCGGCACGACGCTGGTCCGCAATACCGAGCCGGCGCGAATGACGCTGGTCGCCGAGAATGACTCGATCACGGACGCCGAGCAAACTCGCACTGCGCTCAACGACGGCCTGGCGGAACTTCGCGATCAGCTTGCCGGTTGGACCGCGCTGTTGGCTTTGCAAGATTCCCAGCTACCGGTCGTTCCGGGCGATTTGTCCTCGTTATTCAATCTGCCACAAATGGTTCAGCAGGTCGCGACTGACCGGCTGCTGACCGCGGACAATTCGGTCGCCACGTTCACCGAACTTCGAGACGTTCTGGAAACGCCGATCGACCAGGGCGGTCTGGGATACGTTGTCGAGTGCATCGCCGGTGATGCGGGTTGCCCCGACGGCACGCTGCTTCAACTTCGCCTGACGGCGGAATCGCTCGGACTCTCTGGCAGCGCTGATTTCAATGACGCGACCCAAGCGCTGATGGACGATTTGGCGGACGCGGCCGACCTGGATGGTGTCATCGATTGGCAGTCGGACCTGACGATCGACTTGGTCATGGGAGTCGACGCGACCGGTTTCTACCTCGGCGGTGAAAGCAAGTTATCGCTCGATGTTTCCGGAACTGGCGACGCTTCCACATCGTTCACCCTGGCCGGCGCACTGGGAATCGATGCAGCCGGAATGGCCGAGGGCGCGTTCGTGGCTTCGCTGGAAACGGCCGACGCGGCCGCGCGATTCCGCGCCAGCGAGTTTGGCAATCCGACGGCGATCTTCGCGGCTGATGTGGACGGCACAGGATCGGTGGATTTGACACTTACCGTCAACCCGCTTGACCTCCCATTCACCGGAAGCTGGACGTTTGATGTTCTCAGCAACGTCGTTTCAACCACAGCCAGCGTCGACTTTCCGAATCAGAACCAGCTGATCGACGCGGTCCTTGAGCGCCTGGATACTGGGATCAGTCAAATCTTCAATGACGATTTGGTCGATCTGTTCAACTCAGTCGCGATACCGCTAGCCGATGGTCTACCGTTCGCTTCTTTTGACGATTTGCTTGGTGAGACCGCGGGCGACGAACCGATTGAGGAACCCGGTTGGTTCGATCGCATGCTAAACAGTTTTCGCGGCATCTTTGACTACGACGTCGATCCCGACGCCAACGGCGATCTGCAGTTTCCCGGCACAGGACTGCACTACACCGTCGGCGATCTGATCATGGGCACCAACATGCTCAGACAGCTTGGGTACACGGGCGAGGGCGTCAAGATTGGCGTGCTAAGCGATGGGGCCGACAGTTTCGAGTCGGTTCAACAAACGACCTTCTTTGAACTGACGCCCGGTAAGGTCACTAACAACACCACCATCGGCACGCGGAAAGGCGACGAAGGTACCGCGATGATGGAGATCATCCACGACATCGCCCCGGACGCGGAACTATTCTTTGCGGGAGTAAAAGGCGCCGAATACGTACCCGCACTGTACTGGTTCGCTGAACAAGGCGTTGACATCATCATCGACGACCTGGGTTTTCCATACCGACCGCACTTTGATCTGCGTGATAAAGGCACAGCCGATGGTTCGCCAGGCCCACTGTTGGAACCGCTTTTGCAAGCGACCCGCGATCTGGCCAGGCGGCCCAGCGGCGTCACCAGCGCCGCCGAAGTCAACGCCAGGGTGATGTTCAAGTCGGTCAATGAAGGCAGCGAGTTGGAAGGATACCGCGTACTATTTGTGGATCAGGCATCCATAACCATGGGCAATGAAACCGTTGACGTGGACACGTCTGCAAAGACGGTCACGGTGGGAATCGATGCCGGCAATACTATGGCATCGCACATCGTCTCGGCCGTAAACGGCGATAACACTGCCGCGATGCTGTTTGAGGCTTCACTTCCTGGCGACGGTACAGGTCTGGTCCAGTCTTCGGATACTGCAACGCTCTCTGCAATCATGTTCATCGGTAGCGCCGGAAACTCGGCGCAGAGGTTTTACCAGGCTCCCGTGAGTCTGGTCGAAGTCGAGAACGATTCCGAGGTTCTTCCAGCAGGCTTCTATCATGCATTCGAACCAGAAGCAGGCGGACAGCCTGCGGTATTGTTCAACGAGATCAGCGTGTCGCCCGGCATTAGCAATGTTCGTGGCAATTCCTCCGATATCTACCTGCAATGGAATGACAACTTTTACGATCCGGTCGATTCATTCTCTTTGTTTATGTTCGACAAAGAGGGAAATCAAATTGATTCCGACGTTACCAAAGTTTTTGACACTTCCAAGGGAATACGTCACGTTGCCGTTCGCATCGATGCGAAAGAATTACAGACCGTGCGAATTGCCGTTCGCATGGACAGCGCCACCTCAAACACCCTTTCTCGACCGATCGAAATCTCGATTAGCAGCGACGACCGTATGGAATATGTCAGCGCTGGTGGCTCGATGTATTTCGACGCCACGATTCCGGAGATGTTTACGGTGGGGGCTGTTCATGCAGACAGTCCACTGTTTCCGGCGACTTATTCCAGTCGCGGTCCGTATCAACCTTACGATCCGATTACCAGTACGTTCGCTCCTGAGGTAGGCTCACTGGATGTCGTTGCGCCGTCGCGAGTCAGCATTTCCGGAGCCGGCGGTTTTGGTAGGAAAGAAGGCGACGGTCAGACCAGCTTTCGCGGAACATCCGCTGCCGCGCCGCATGTCGCTGGTGCCGCAGCACTGCTGAAGCAAATGTTTCAAGATGCCAGTTGGCGGGATCTGAGAGAAGCGCTCGAACAAAAAGCAAAAGATTTGACACCGGCGCCGATCGCCGTCAACGATATCGTGATCGTCGATTCTTCCGCTACGGTAACGATTCCGATCCTGGGCAACGACATTGATGTCGGCCGCTTTGTTCATGATGAAAGCCTGTATGGGCAACGCCAAGATTTGTTCATCAGCAGAGTGAGTTCGTCGATGTCCAGCCAAATTGACTTCGCTGGAGATCAAATTCTATATACCCGTCCAAACATCGATCCTGATCCTTCGAGTCTCGGCGATGAAATTCTGCAGGACGAGGTGTTCTACGAAGTGAAAGACCACTTCTTGCAACGAGCCTCCGCAAAAGCCACGGCCTTTTTTCCACTTCCACACAAGTACCTGTTGACCGACGATCTGATCCATGTCGATGTCAATGGCCAGTTGGCATTTGACGTTCTTGAGAATGACTTTATTCGCGGATCGATCGACGACTACATTGTGCAACCGGATGACCTTCAGGCGCGGAACGGAGGAACCCTCACATTCGGATCGGTTCCAGGTGAGTTCATCTACTCGGCTCCTGCGGACTACGTCGGTATAGATCTATTTTCTTACGTCGTGACGGACAGTCAGGCAACGTTCCTTGAATTCGCGCAGGTTCAAGTGTTGGTTGGGGAACCCGTAGTCGATCCGGTACTTGTCCCGGATCGCATTGTGGCGTCGACTCTGGACCTGAATCGGGAGCTCGGTTTCATCTTTAGCCCGCTATCCAACGACATCGGCGGCGAGTCACTGGCATTGGATTCATCCGGGACGTTCGTCGATGACGGAACCGGTCGACCACATCCGTTCTTCGATCTCGATTTATTGTCAGACGAAGATCCGTTTGACGACGACGACACGGAGCCACAAAGATTCCTCCGATTGCGGGTCGAACCGGAAACGCCCGCGGGGTTCTACGACATCCATTATCGAGTCATCGATCTGGATTCGAACGAAACGCTGGCTGCCGAGGGTACCGTACAACTGATCATCGACCAAACATTGAGTCCAATTCCCGCTAAACATGTGCTACTGCTGGGCGCGCGAGATGACAATGCAAATGGATTGCTCTCACGCACGCTACAGGTGCTCAACAACGACCCAACTGCGATCAGTCCACACGGCGATCTGAATGTTGTCAACGGCCAGATTGATTCCGTGACGATCGATGAGAAAGGTATCGGATTCGGACGACATGACCGGTTTGTAAGCGATAACGGCGACGACAGTATCACATTCACTCCCTCGGATGATTTTCTGTTCACGCTTAACACCGATGCTCAAAGTGCGGCGAATCTACGGGACCTGGTTGAAATACCTCTGCGCTACATCGTGAACGACTCCGATGGAACGTTCTTGTATGAAAACAAAGTGACGACCTACTTGATGCGATCCAACGGACTGGCCACAGGATACGATGATTCCAGCGGATACGGTCTGGTCAACGCGCCCGCGGCCGCCGACTATCTCGAGCAGATAATCGGACTTGATCGGCAGACCCCGCCGAATCAAGTCGGCGCTGGCGCAGCCGGACTGATTGTTGCCGAAGGCGAATCGTTAGCACTATCGCAATCCACGTCGCCAACTTGGATCGATATTCTGAATTCGCAAAACGGCATCACTGTCAATTCAGCCATCGATGACAACCAGATTCGGCAACTGTTGACTGGAGATCTTCCCTCTCTGGTTGACCTGTTACAAGTGACACTGGCTCCGGATCCGGCTACCATCACGCCAGCTAGCGCCTCGTTCGATTTCTCACCGGTTGGTTTGCGAGGATTTTCCGATATCGATTTCAGCGGCGAAGTAGCAGCCGAACTTCGACCTCTGATATCGATGGATATTGGATTTGACACAGGCGGTTTTTATTTATCGAGTGGTTCGACAGTCGGCGGTCGTATCAACGGTACCGCGGCGGCTGGTGGTCAGTTCGGTCCGCTGGCGGCTTCATTGAAAGGCACGGTTGGTTTGGACGCGATCATCGCGCTGGGGCCCGCCGATACGGATGCCAATGGAAAGATTCGTCCACTTGAATTCTTGGAGGCCGACATCCTCAGCTTGCTGACACCAGCCCTGGACAATGTGCAAGCCACACTAGCGGTTGACTTGCAAACTGACCTGCTGGACTACGTCGATGCCGACGGCGACGCGACCAACAACAGCGAGCATGGCGGTGACCCGTTCCGCTTTTCGGCCTCGACTTTGCTGACAGCCACGGTGGACCTTGGCAATGGTGAGTTTGGGTTTGATTGGGATGGTATCCAGATTCATAACCCTGACGTCGACGGCGATGGCAGCGACGACTTTACCAGCGCCGTGTTGGTCGAAAATGTACGGCTGTTGGCTCAAGATGTGATTCGCGGCAACCGCACCGAACTCGGCGCCGAGTTGCTGGCGGCGTTTGGATTGGATTCGATTCCGCTGGTCGACACACTCGCTGACAACAACACGCTCTCCGACGGGCTGGGAATCGCCCAATCGTTGGCGCTGGCCTTGATCGACAACCTGCAAGTCTTGGAAGTTGTGCCGTTTTCCGATGGCGTTCCACCGACACCTGGGCAACCATCAGAAAACGACACGATCGAAGACTGGCTCAATCACGGCTTGCCAACGGACATTCAAGAAATCATCCGGCTCAGCCTGGACCTGGGCTCGATCGACTTGCAAATTGCCGACAATCTGTCGTTTGATCTGCAAAGTATCTTGACCGATACAATCGATCTGCAAGGCCGCGCGGGAATCGAAAACGCGGCGCTTCGCGGTCAGATCGTGTTCGGCCTCGATACCGCCGCCAATCCGCTGTACCTGTTGACCGCCGCCGACGGTCTTTCCACGGCAACCGATCTGGGCGGCGCCTTTGACGTCTTTGTCAATGTCAGCGGCCAGCCGCTGGGCGATGGATTGTTGGTACTCGAGAGTGCCGATGCTCGTGTCCGACCGAACATCGACGTTCAGCTAACCGGCGATGCGGATGGCAAGTTTCGAATCGGTGATCCACTTTCCGATCTGGGCCCGATCAGCGTCAGTCTCACCGGCACCGACCTGCTGCATTTGTCCGCCGCCGCCGCGACGCTTTCGCCCGGACCGCTGGTCGCGAAGTTTCGTGACGATGACGATGACGACCAGCTGCCGGCCGTTAGCGGCACGATCAACTTGCAGACCGGCGCGATCAACGCTCAAGCCCGCCAGTTTACCGCCAGCTTACAAGACCTGATCGAACTGACGGCGACTTCCAGCGATACCGCGGGCGCTTTTGAGCTGACATTTGATCCGAATGCGGCGCCGCAGGATGATCTGCTGTCAGTTACCAACCTGGCCGGTTCGATTGATGCACTGACTTTCAACGACATCACTCCCGGCTTTGCGATCCCATCGCTGACGGTCAGCCATGATGGCAAGGTGCAGTTGCCACGGATCGAAATACCTTTTGAAAATGGCTTTGCCGATTACGTGGGTCTGGGTGGGATCCTGCCGGTCGATCTGTCTCACTTGACGATCGATTTTGACGATCCGAGCGACCTGAGTTCGTTTGTCCTGGGAGTCAACGGCGAGTTTGATTTCAGTCTGTTCGACAATCCGGCCAGCGGATCGCCATTGATTCAAGTCTTCATCGATGACCCCGATCAGCCTGGGCCTTTTGATCGCGAGCTCGATGGATCATTCGACTTCGAAATCGCGGTCGATCGTGGATTCGGGACGATGCGTCCGATCAATTTCGGGCCGATGAAAATCGTCGTCAATGATTTCAACGTTCCCGGTCTGGGTGTCACGATGGATGGGTCGCTGGAGTTCGGACGCTTGGGCACCGACGGCATCCCCGCGGCGATACCGGGAAACACCGCCGGACACCAGGTCGCCGGTACGTTCACTGTCGCTCCCGGCGGCGGCGACCAGACGTTTGTCGAAGGCTTGCAGATCGACGTTGGCGGTTCACTCGATGTGTTTGCCGGCGGATCAGCGCTGTTGGACGTGGTCGGACAGGCGCAATTGAATACCGGTTCGGGGGACGCGGGTGCTCGATTCAACTTGACGGTCGACGCCACGCGCACGGCCAACCCACCCTCGTTCTACGACATTTCGGTCGAGGCCAGCTTGTTGGAGGTGACTCTGGAGGATCTTGTCTTTGATCTCAGCCCGGTCGCTGTAGTGCGCGCCGAGTCGGCTTCCTATTTGTCGACGCCGGGCGCGGACGGCGAGATCGCAACTTTGTATGACCTGACGATCGATCTGTTGCCCGATGCCGACGACCCGCTCGACGGTCCTTCCTTCGCAACCCTCTCGTTGGCCCAGGCCAAAGGCTTTGACGAAGACGGCGATACGCGGACGGTCGAAAGTTTCTTGATCCGCGATCTGTTCGCCCAGTTCGATCAGCTGTCGCTCGGACCGGTGGACGCACCGCTGGTGCGATTCGACAATCCCTATGTTGGGATCACGGAACTGGACACGCGCGGCGGAGCGCAACTGGGCGAGATCTTATTCGGCGCCGACCAGGCGGGATTGTTTGCTGGCGCATCATCAAGCGGATTTGACTTCAGCGCCGTCACCGAGTTCATCGATGGCAGCATCGATCCGGTGACTGGGGCGTTTGACCTTTCGGCGCTCAAGGGCAAAGTGAACATCAGCGACGCAATCTTGCTGGTCACCCATGATGTTTCGATCGGTTGGGATCCCGCTGAAACGGACGCCGGCGCGACGCTAGCGGAACTTGGCAGGGCAACGGTCGCCTTCCCGACTTGGCCGCAGCTACCGACCGGGGAGATCGACGGGCTGACGATTCGACGCAACGGATTCGACTTGGACGATTTTACGATCGACATTCCGGACGAGTTGTTTAGCGGCCAGGGGTTTGGAGCCGCCGTAGCCGCCATCGAAGGTGGCAGCGTCCTTGATCCGGAAATCGAAGGACGTGTCTGGTTCGACGTCAACGGTGACGGCCTGTGGTCTGATGATCTTCCGATCGAAGATGATGATTCCAACGATGGCGAACCGGGTGTTGCCAATGTCGAAGTACGATTGCTCGACGCGGCCGGACTTAACGTGCTGGCCACGGTCATGACGAATGATGATGGAGAATACTTATTCGAAGATGTACCTGCCGGCGACTATCAAGTACAAATCATTCGTCCTACCGGCACCCGTTTTGTGAGCCAGAATTTGGGTGGCGACGAAGACGTCGATTCCGATGTCTCGTCTGCCGGATTCACCGCCACGATTACGCATGGCGACGTGCTGGACACGGATAATCGATCCGATGCCGGTATCACCAATGTCATCCAGCGTCCATTGTTGGTCGTGCCGGGAATCGTCGGAACATTTGCCAAAGATGTTCGTGACGATGGCACGTACAAGACCTGGTTGACTCATCGCGGGATTGAACCCGAGAAGATAGTCAGTGATCCGTTGGTGGGTGTCAACGATGATCTGTTTCAGTCGTTGGATCATTTAGGTTACACGCCGGATCTGGACTTGTTCGTGGTGACCTACGATTGGCGTCTGCCGCCAGCGCCCGATGATGGAAACATTGATGGTCGCATTGAGGGACCAGACATCACGGCCCAGTCATTAGTCGACCGTCAGTTCAACTATGCCGTCGACTACCTTGGTTACTTTCTGGATTTAGCAGCCGACGCCTGGGAAGCAGAATTCGGTGAGCGTCCCGAATCGGTTGACATCGTCGCGCACAGCACCGGCGGATTAGTCACGCGATCGTACATTCAAGCGGACGCGGCCTACGGCCAGGCCTACATCAACAATGACGGAAATGAAGTGTCGCTGCCGCGGATCAACAATTTTGTCAGCGCCGGTGTTCCTCATCGTGGTGCTTCCAAAGCCTGGAATATATTGCATGACAACTACAACAGCGACAGCGCATACAGATTCGTGCTCTCGGAGATCGTGGAATCGGCCTACAACAAGCATTTAAGCGAACCGATTTACCTGGGACGAACCGACGATCCCAATAAGCAGGTTTCAATATCGGTCAATCAATTCAAAGACGATCCGGTCGGTTTCTTGGAGGCCTACAATCCAACGGCGCGATCGTTGCTTGCGACCTATCCATTCCTGCAAAGCGGTAGCGGAGTACCGCTGCCGATTCCCGCCGGTCAAGAGAATTCAGTCGTCATGGATTTGAACGCGGGACTTGATGCGCCCGGCCCCGAGCGGTCGGATCGTTACGAACGCGCCAACGCATTTGTCGATAAATTGACGGGACAATTGATTGTGATTGCCGGGGCGAGTGTCGATACGCTGGAAAAGGTATCTGCTGAAGTCGGCGCGCCGCTGCAACAACGCACTACCAAGGATGGAACGTTCACAACGAATCCGAATCCGTATATCGCGGGGGTCCTCGGACAACGACAGGTTCAAGCTGGGGAGACCTGGTATCGAGAACTCGGTTTCGAAGACCTTCATCCTGGCAGCAACCTGGCGAAATCGATCGGTCAGTCGGGAACGGGTGACGGAACGGTACCGTACCGATCGTCGGCTGCCCAATTCGTCAAAGACACGTCCCGCAAGGACAAGATCCAGGTTGTGAAGCTGGTCGACGGAAAGAATATCGACGGTGACCCAGGTCATCTCGGATTGATGTACTTGCCCGAATCTCAACTTGCAATCGCCAATGGACTTGGTCTGCTGGCTTCGCAAGGCATCCTTTCGCTCGACCGCAATGGAAGCCAGCTTCTGAACATCAAGGCGGCGATTTCGATCGATCCGGTCGGCGCGGTTGTGACCGGAGCGCAAGGAAACGCACTGCTTGGATTCGATGCGGTCGGCGGGACTGGTTTTGATTCACCTGGCGCCGTCTACTTTGGCCACTCAGATGGCTTTGGCTTCCTTCTTGATGACGTCGATGACGAACTCCGATTCGACTTGACCGGACTTCCCGGTGACGGATCGTACACGGTCACCGCCGACATTTTCGGTGTTGGTACCATTGGCAGCGTCGCACAATCAGGAAGCCTGAACGACGGAGAATTGCGGTCACTCGAGATTCCGTTCGAGCGTTTCTTCAATCAGCGCGCCGGGATCAGCGACCTGCTGGAATTTGACGGGCTGCGGATCTTTGGACAGGACATTAGCGTCACCTTCGATCAGGTCGCCAATTCGCTTTCGGCCAGCGGCACGATCGGCGTGGTAGCCGACGAAGCGGCGATCTTGCCCAATACCGAAACGCCCGAATTGGACGGCGTGGTCACGGTGGAAGATTTTTCTGGTTCGATCGCGCTGACGGCCTCCGTCGGTCCGGGCGGTATCACAATTCGACCCGGTACGCTGCAACTGTCGGCTGCAGCCGCGGAGTTCGCACTCGATGACATTCTTACCGTTTCCGCGAAGTCAGAAATTGACGAAGACGGCAGCCTGATCGAACCGGGCATCTCGTTGACCATCGACCCGCTAAATACCGATCCGGCCGCCACCATCGCGACGATCAATAACCTGACTTTCGCAATTCCAGCCCTGCCCGATATCCCACCCGAACTGTTGACCATCGATTCGATTGCGATTCGCGGAGACGGGTTTGACATAGTCGACTCGACGACCCTGACCGGTCCAGTGGTGATCGGTAGTAATCCGCAACTGCTGTCGGTCGATGACTTGCAAATCGATCTCGATCTGCATGTCTCGTTCGTGACACCCGCCGGCAGCGTGATCCCCCGCGTCTTCTTCAGCGACGACAGCGGTGTGCTCATCCGCGCCGGTGCTGCAACTCTATTGCCCGGCTCGCAGATCACCGCGTCGATTTCGGACGATCCAGCCGAGTCGGAACCCGATCCGCAGAACGATGACAACTTGGCTCTCGATGGCCAGTTGGATCTGAACGACGGCACGTTGAATGTCGTTGTTGATCGACTGACCGGTCAGGTGGCCAACTTTGGCGGACTGGATGTCGACAACGCGATCCTATCGCTGAGTGTTGACCAGCAGGGCGACGATGTGATCTTTAGCGCCGATTTGGCCAGCGTCGAACTGTCACTGCTGCAGGGCAGCAAGGTTAACCTGTTGGCCACTGATCTGAAGATTGAAGCCGACGGCGACGTTTCGATCACCAGTGCCGAAGGATTCTTTAGCGATGGGCTGGCATCGTCCTTCGGACTGGGCGGCCTGTTGCCGATCGACGTGATTCACGTGTTGATCGAGGCCCGCGACGAGGACGCCCTACCAGGCCCCGATCCGCAGTCGCTGAACAATCTGAATAGCGACATCACCATCGATGGCTTCTTCGACTTCAGTCAGTTCGACACCCTGCCTTTCACTCCGTCCGCTCGAATCGGCTCTGGTCCGATCAACACTTTCAACGCCACCTTCCGTCAGTCGGGCAGTGAGATCGTGCCCTGGAACACCGGACCGATCGAGCTTGCGTTCGGCACGCAAAGTTCTCCGGTCGAGTTGGAAGCTGGCTTTAGCCTGGGCGGTGCGCTGACCCTGGGCGGTTTTGTCGACGGCCAATGGCAAGATGACCTTTCCGGCAACCTGACCGCCAGCCTCCTTCTGGACAGCGAAGATCCCGAACCGGCCGCGACGGCGACTGGCACGGTCACTGTCGAAGGCACGCTCGATATTACGACAGGCACGCTCGATCTGGATGGTCTCGTTACTTTCGACGGCGCTGTTAGCGGTACGTTTGGTGGTTTTGACGTCTCGGGAGGAACACTGGAGTTTGACCTGCTGTTGGACGTCGATCGTACGGACGAAGGAGCATTCTTTGTCGATGTGTTTGATATCAGCTTTGGACCGTTGTCGATCGACGAGATCTCGGTTGAATTGTTGGACCTGTTCACGCTGACGGCAACCGACCTGCACTTCTTTAGCCCGCCGCAACCGGGCGATCCAGATCCATCAATCGAACGAGGCCGAATCGGGTCGATCGAAATCGTCGTCAGCGCTGGCTCGCCGCTTGCCGGTTTGGTGTCAGCGGGCGTGGTCTTAAATAACGCGTCGATCTACGATGATCGAATCACGTTCGCAAACGACCAGGATAGTGGTCCGGATGCCGCGATCTCGCTGGGCGGATTGTTGAAAACGGGCGATACGGTTGTTCTGGATGTCGACGACCTGAGTCTGCAGTTCACCGATGCGACGTTTTACTTCGGCGGCTTCAATCCGTTTAACGACGAAGCGGTCACGATTGGTCCCGGCACGGGCTTTGCCGCCAGTCTGGGCGGCGTCTCGGTGTCGCTCGATCACGGGGCGCTGTTGCCTGCCGCTGATGGAACCGCATTGGCCCAGGTCAGTAATCTGATCGGCAGCTTTGATAGCGACCCCAACAATGCGCGGCCCGATGGAACGTTGGTGGTGACTGTGGGCGACATGTCGGCCAGCATTTTGGATTCACTGTTCACGCTGTCGGCGATCGATTCGGAATTGCTCATCGCGCCCGTCAATGAATCAATCAACGAGCCGCTGCTGAGCGTCGCGACGGCGGACCTGACTTTGCAGCCAACCCCAGGCGCTTATGTCACGCTGCAAGCCGACGGGTTGAAGTTTGATCCGAGCCTCGATCCGAACAATCCGCTACCGATCGTCACGATCGAATCGGCATCGCTGTCTACCAGTCCGCCCGTGGGTGTGGGCGCGACACTGGGACTGGGCGAAATCCTGCCGTTTGACGTGACCGAAATCATCATCGACGGTGGCGGCACGCCGATCTTGCTAAGTGATCCCGAATTCGACTTTACCGTATCCGGAGCATTTAACTTTGCCCTGTTGGATGCCCTGCCATTTGAACCGTTCATTCAAATCGGCGCAGACGCCCAGGACCCGGGCGACCCTGCTCCGTTAATCTTTGATGATCAATCGAGCAATTTTACCTTCGATTTTCATGTCGACGCGACGCCGCCGGCCGGCCAGCCGCCAATCACCATCTCGACGATCGGTCCATTCGCGATTGGCTTTGCCGAGTTGGAATTAATCGAAAACGTCACACTCAGCGGTGCGATTTCCTTCGGCCAGTTTGTCGACGGTCGCTTTGACGGTCAGCTTGGTGGTGCGTTGCGGTTGCGAGGTGGTGATCCAGCCACCAACCCGACACCCGATGAACCGTATCTGGATGTGACTTTACAAGTCGATGCCCAGATCACCAGTAGCAACGTGGCCGATGCGGTCGTCACGGTCCTGAATGCCACGATGACTGGCGTCGGCAGTGGACGGATTGGGGATGGACCGACATCGGTCACCGTTGAGGATGCGCAGTTCATTGTCAGCATGGCGCTGCAGAATACGGCGACGCCGACCCGACCCTTTGATTTTGCAACCGTCTGCCAAACCGGCGAGAGCGCACCATGTCCGCTGTTCCGATTGGAAGAGTTCGACACGGGATTTGTGACGATCGCGCTGGGCGATTTCATCACACTGACCGGACAAGCCGAAATTGATGGCACCGCCGGCCCCAGCGATCCAAAATTCTTTCTGCGAGAAGCGGGTGTCACTTTCGATGATAGCCTCGGTCCGCTAGCCGGGATCGGTGGTAGTGCCGGTGGTTTCGCGCTCAGTGGTGACGGCAACACGGTATTCGTGTTGTCTGATGATCCGGCTACGCCCGAAAACGAAGGCGCGTTTGTCGAATTGTCCGCACCAACAGACGCTTCGGCGGTTGGTTTGCCTGATTGGTTGCCGCTGGCAATTCGAAAGATCGGTTTGCGATTCAATGGCCTTAGCAGTGATGACGATGTCAACGTCAACGGCAACTCGGATGATCTCGGTCTGACGGTCGATGGCGGCGTGCGCCAGTTTGCACCTTTGCTTGACCCGGCTAATTTTTCCTTGCTGGTCTCGGGCGGCTTGCAAAGTTCTGACGATGCCTGGCCGATCGAGGCGCAGGTCGAGCGACTTGCGGTTGATCTCGGTAAATTGGCCGATTTGGTCGCAGCCGCGGCCAGCGAAGTCGGACTCACCAGCGGCAACTTCCAGCAGTTGGAACCGTGGCGGATCTTCGCGGCACTGCAGAATCCGGCTGACTTCCCGATCACGAATCTCGATGGCGTCAACTTCGGGATCGAACCCTTTGAGCTCGGTCCGCTGCGGATCGGTGGCGGCGTTGGCTTTGGTGTGCTGGAAATTGAACGTGAAGAAGGAAACGCGGCGACGGCCGAACAAGTCTTCTTCGCGCGAGTCGAAGGCGAACTTGCAGTCTCCGATATTGGCGTGGGCGTCGAAGTCATCATCACGCAATACGGCCCTGTGGTCGCTCGAGTATTCGCCGGTGTGCCGATTCCAATCGGCACAATTGTCGGTACCGTCTTCCCGGGCTTGGGGAATGCGATCGGCACCGCAACCGGGTTCATTCTGACTGGATTTCAAGGGGGTATCGTGTTCGGTGGCGATCCACTGCCGATGATTGAGGATGCGGCCGACATCTTCACCACCCCAGAGATCCGATCGCCACTGGACGTCTCGCTGGGCGACGTGATCGACATTGTCACGCCACTGGTGCGCGAGAACCCGACTTTCGCCGAACTGATTGCGGCCGCCCAAGACGCCGGACTGAACGACTTTGACCTGGCAACGATCACGCAGCAACTGATCTCCGGACAGTTGCCGCTTCCCGGCGGTCAGTCGTACCGCTTCACCTGGGACGAGGGCTTCCGGATCGCCGTCTCCGGCGTGCTGACAAATACCTACGTCTCGGGAATGATCGGTGCCGGTGTCACACTGGGCGCGAATGTTGGTTATGACCTGCAGCAGATCTTGCAGCCAAACGGTACGCCTGTGGTCGATCAACAGGGGTACGTGCTGGAGTCCGATGGCACACGGGCGACGGATGAAAATGGCCAGGAAATACGCTTTGACGAAAACGGCGATCGGATTGATGCCAGCGGCAATCCGTTCGTCGACGAAGCGGCGGGTGCGATTCTGAATGCCTTCGATGCATTTGGGTTCCAGTTGTACGGCCTGGCGGACTTGGACATCGTTGGCCAAAGTCTTGTTGGTGCCGGTTTGCTGTTGGATTACTCCGACCTGCTGAACCCGACGTACAACGTGGCGGCCAGCTTGCCGGGCAAACCGGGCAGCCTGTTGTCGATGTTGTTGCCTGCGCAGGGTGACATCGGTCTGCAACTGGATACGAAAGGTTTGAACGAAGGCTCACTGGTTGCCACGATCGCGTTCTTCGAATCGCTGGTCAACGACGTCGTCGGTGAAGAATCGAGTCTGGCGGGCCCGCTATTTAGCGCCGCGCTCGACCGCATCGCGGACAAGTTGGAGGCGAACCGATTGGTGGCACAGCAGCTTGGAATCACCCAGCTACCGCTACCCGCCGGTTTCACACCCGATTTTGCGAATCCGCTCTGGATCAAACTGCTCGATCGCGACCGCGATGGCGTGCTGTCCATCGCAGAGCAGCAGACGGAGATCTCGCGGGATCTGTTGCGGATCTGGCTGTCCGAAAGATCGCGAGCCGGTCTGTCGCTGGATTCCGAGCGACGGTTCGGATTGGATGATCTTGGCATCGACACGACACAACTGACGTTGCCGGCGGACTATGCCCCCGATCCGCTGGATCCCTTGTGGATGATCCTACTGGACTTGGACGCCGATGGAGACAACACGTTACTGGCCGGCGAGCAAAGGATCATCACCGGCCAATTCTTGCGCGACCGACTGTTTGGCGATGCCAGCCAGTCGATCCCGGGGCTGATCCCGGCGCTCGGCGATCTGGAACTCGGGACGATTGACAATGCGGCGGCGGAACTGACGTTCGAGACGTTCACACCGGGCGCTTTCACGGACTTGTTGTTGCTGGCCAATCGCTTGTCCCCCGAGCTGCTGGCCGCGGCCGGCGCTGTTGACGGAAAATTCACCGCAAACGCAAAACTTCGAAGATGCTTTGAACAGCATTCCGCTGGTTGGCACGGTGATCGCCAACCTGGACGCGACCTATCAGGGAATGATCGACCAAGCCGACGATGCGATCGCGGCCGCCAGTACGGTCGGTGACACGATCGCCGCGGCGGCTGCCCAAGCTACCAGGGACAGCCTGGTCATCGCTCGAAACACCACCCTGAATGCAGCCAGAATCAGTGTCGCCTTTGGCGACGTGCTGCTGCGGGCTGGTGTGGATGCCGTCGATAAATTCTTTGACGTGATCGATCCCTCGGTCACGCTGAAAGGCCAATTGCAACCGACGTTGTTTGGTATCCCGATTGGCGAACCAAAAGAACAAGTCGAAGCGACGCTCAGCAAGCATGAGTTGACTTTGCAGGCCCGGGTGGGACTGCTCGAGAAGTTGCTCTCGTTCGTCGCTCCGCTACCGGTGCCGATTACGTCCGAAGAATTCATCGATGTTCACTTCCCGTTTGAAAACTTGCTGAAGGATTTGGCACAGGGCCAACTTCCAGCGATTGATCCGCTAGCAAAGGATTGGCGGATCGGAATCGGCAGCTCGATTGGGATTGCCGGTTTCGAGCTGGGTCAGGCGGTGGCCTACATCTTCCCACCGAATGCCAACGAACTGTTAATCACCGGCAAAAGGGACCCTGAGACCGGATTGTTGGTCCTCAAAGAAGACGGCAGCCCCGAGCAGTTGCCGATCTTGCAAGTCTTCTTCGATGCCGACAACCCGATCTACGCAAAACCACCGACCGACCCGGCGCATCCATTTAGCGGCATCGACACGGTCTACAACCCCGAGTCACCTTTCGACTCCGAGATCAACCTGCGGCAGATTTTGGTTCACGAGAGCATGCTGCCCCGACTGCTCGGCTATCAATATGATCCGGTGGCCAACAATCCACCGGTCGATGCAAATTCAGTTACTGGCGGCGGACTACTAGTCGATGGCCGCTTGACCCTGCCTCGCTTCCTGACCGACCCGTTGGCATTTGCGGCGCATGTCGACGGTCAAATCGACTCGATCGGCTGCGAGCCGGGCCAACAAATTTTCGACTGCATTCTGAGTCATCCAGTCGAGGTGTTTGAATTTGTCACGGGCTTACCGGAGACCATCGATACGGTCGATCAGGTAGCCCAATTGCAACTGTTCGTGCCGAACTTCATTGACGACGTACTGGCAACGCTTGATCCAGCAGCGATCTACAATGGACTCTCGCAAGAGCTGCAAACTGCGATTGGCGGACTGCCCAGGGACGCATCGATTGCCGATTTACTGACCTTGATTCGCGACAATACGCCGTCGATCGAGGAAGTCTCCAGCGTCATTCAGTCGGCACTCGCTGGCGCAGTCGGCACGATCGCCGATGTGATGTCGGATCCCGATTTTGGTTTCTCGATCACCGGCAGCTACGGGCAGCTACCCGCACACCTGGATCTTCCCGGTTCGCTGTTGCCGACCACATCAAAGATTCTGGGCATTGATATCGGTGGCGGTGAAATCGTCGGCAATACCGACAGTTTCCAGTTGATTGGAAACTTCCTGGGCTTGGGCGACGCGCGGTTCTTGATCGAAACCAATGCGGACTCCGCGCGGCCATTGCCGCGGGTTGGCTTGGAGATCGCCTTTGGCAATCCGGCACTTCTGCCGGCCGATGCGCCCGACATTACTCCGACCACGGCCAATGGTGACATCAATCAGCTATTAGTTGGCATCGGCCTGGATCCGGCGCAATTCGGTTGGCTGCAGATCCCGCCGGCCGACGTGTTTGCCGGTTACTTGCGCGGCTTTTCACCCGGCTTTGAACTTCCGGTCCGTGGACAACTCGATCCCGAACCGATCAAGCAAACCGGCGGCATCGAGGCGTTTGCTCGCTTGCAAATCCCATCCTTCGCCGATGACGCGCAATTCGCGTTGCAGCTGCGGCCGACACCGGATGGTTTGATCCCCGATATCGAAGCCCATGTGGCACTGGAAGGCTTGGACATTCCCGGGCTATCCCTGCTGCCGGACTGGATCTTTGACGATCCCGATTTGGCGCTCGACTTCAGCAAACTGGCCGGCGACGCCGGAACCGCCATCGACGCGACCCTGAGCGGTTCGGTCACGATCTTTGGCCAGCAGTTCACGATCGATGTTGGCACACCGTCCCCATCCAATGGCGTGCAAGCTGCCTCTGCAAACGACAGCTCGCAAAGCATCACGCTGGATCAGGATGGCTTATACGGCTTCGTGAATCTGGGAGCCGACAGCGAAGTACTTGGTGGTCTGCAAAATGCACTCTCCTTCACTGGACAAGCGAGTCTGCTGTTCAATGCGACTGACGGGCAACGTGTCATCGATCTACCCGGTGTCGAAGCAGAGAATGATCCGGAACTGGCGCCCGGCGGCAGCATTTTCTTGGATGGCGAGTTGACCTTAGGTGGTCTGACGGTCAGTGGTTTCTTTCAAGTGCAGGCGGACGCCAATGGCATGGCGCTGGTTTCAGTCGGCGGTTCGGTCGACGTGGGACCTGTGGAACTGATTGGTGTCAGCGGCGTCGTGCTGGTTGAAAACGACGGCATTGCCACGGAACTGGCGATCGCGGGCGCCGGCAACGACGTCACCGACGGCGTCTACTCGCTCTCTGGCAGCTTCGAAGTGCAGGTCAACACGACTGGCCGTCAAGTTCAGCGCACCGTGCCTGGGTACGGACTGATCGACATCCCAGGCGAAGACGGCGCCTACTCGCGGGTCCATGTTGACGGTGATTTATCGCTGTTGGGAATCAACTTGGACGGAACGTTTGATCTAACCACCAGCGGAGCCAGTGCGGCGGTTGCGGCGGATGCCAGTATCGACGTGGGTCCCTTCCAAGATCTGTTTGACTTCGACGGTACGTTTTCGATCGGGCCAACTGGTCTATTTGCCTCGGGCTCGGTTACTCCATTTGCCGGAAACAGCCTGACTGGAACTGAGTTGGTGGGGTCGCTCGGTGCCGGCTTTGAATTGGACGGAAATTTCCAGCTAGAGTTGAATACGATTGGGACCGACTACGCCCGTGTTGCCGTTCTCGATGCGACGATCGGAGCGTTCGGCTTCAATGCGAGTGGGTCGGTCGACGTCACTGCCAGTGCCACGACGCTTGAAATATCTGATCTGGATGCCAGTCTGTCGGTACTCGGCAACTCACTTTCGATCACCGATGGCTCGATTTCTGTTCGACCGAGCAGCGCACCAGCCTCACAGCGCGGTTTCCATGCTCATTTGCCGATCACCCTATCCGGCGGCAATGCATTTGGTGTTGGCGGCTTTAATCTGGGATCGACGACGATTGCCCTGGACATCGACAGTACGCCGGCGGCTGGTGTACCAATTGCCCGGCTATCGGTCGCCGGCGGGCTGAACATTCCGGGCATGTTCAACGCGGGCAGCGCCAGCACCTATTCAGGTTGGTTTGGCAGCGACGGTCAAGGTGAATTGTCGGCCGGTTTAGGCACGTTCCGGCTGGGAGGTTCTGCATCAAATCTGGTTGTCGACGGAAACTTCAAGCTGCGGCGACAAGGAACTACCACTCTGTTTGTGGGCGATGACATCGACCTTCGCTGGGCCCCGTTTAACTTGTTCAACAGTGGACTGCGGTTCGATATCCCGCTGTTTGAAGCGACCAGCACTGGCGTCATCGACGTCACGGTCTCGGCGGAAGCCGCGTTTGAACTGGGCGATCAGAACAACAGCACCAGCGGCACGCGAATGCGGCTGTCGACCGGAACGATGCGATTGAACGTCAACCCGGCGATCGGTCTGTTTGACCTTGAGCTCGACGACGCCGAACTGGAAGTCCCCGGAATCTTCACCGGCGCGAACAAACTGCAACTGCCGCCGCTGGCGCTTTCGACCGCTGACACATTCTCGGTCGAACAGGATCTGAATTTCTCCTTGGGAGCATTCGAGATTCGTGGCGGCGAGTTGATTTTCCGCCGAGCCAGCAACGGAGTGATCGAACTCGCCGTCCAGCGAGCAAACAACTCGATTCCCGTGATCTTCCGGCTACCCGGCTTGGTCGACGTGAATCTGACCAACTTTGTGATCGATACCCTGGGTCACTTGGACTTGGATGTATCGGCGCCACAACTCGGTCCAAATTTCATGCACATTCAGGGTGCGCGGCTAAGAGTCGACAAGTCCAGCGTAAATGACTTCAGCGTTTGGCTGTCCGGTGGTCAGTTGGACATGCCGATTGGCCCCAATATCAATCTTCCTTCTTTGTATTTCGATACCAACAACGGGACGATGATTCCAACGACGGAGTGGGTCTCACCGGCGGAGCTGAACTACGGACAGTCCTTCCAGCGACCACCGAACCTTGGCAACATTCCTTTCCAAGTTTCATTTGACGGTGACGATCTGATTTTTGAAATGACCGGTGGGCCGCGGACGATGTCCGCGCTTCCCGGCAGCAGCCTGGCGATGAATTCATTTGTCGCTCGTGCCGATCTGGACCAAAGTCCGGCGACGCAAGATTTTGAAATCAGCCTGGACGGCGATCTCGGACTGGGTGATTGGAAGCTATTGGACGCTTCGTTGACCGCGACCAAGTCGGGCAATCTGATTCGCTTCGAGAGCGATCAGCCTGCCAACGTGAATCTTGGTTTCGCCACCATCGCGATGGATGGCTGGGCGGAAACGGACGGAGACTTCAGCTTCACAGGAACCCTCAGCAACCCCAATCAGTTCAAGACACCCGGTGGCAACGACGTCTTTTACGTCTCGGCCACGATTACCGACGACGGATTTTCCGCGGTCGCGAAGATTGGCAACAACACGATAGGTGAAATCACTCGTTCCGGATGTGTGGAACTATTCAACGGCGGCGTTCGCTTTCCCTTGCCCGGCGCCTCCAGTCACGCCTGTGAACCCGAATTTGTGATTCACGATCGAACCGTCTCTGAGGGCAGCACTGGCGGATACAAGGATGTCTTCTTCACGGTCGAAATGCTCCGCAATCTAGGATCTTTGGAGCCCGACATTCGGATACCTGTTTATCTTGGCACGGACACCTCCGTGCCGAGCGAGCAGCGGGCTACGGTTGGTGATGACGTCGAAGGCCAAAGCCCGCAGTATCTGATCTTTAAGAAGGGCGAAACAACGCTCAAGCAGGTCAAATTCAGAGTCTTTGGAGATAGCTCAGTCGAACTGAACGAACGGTTCAAAGTCACGCTCGGTACACCCAAGGCAAATGGCACCAGCAACACCTATGGAATCCGATCTGATTCTCTGGCGATCGGCACGATTACCAACGACGACTTTTACACCGGTACGGTCATCGCAGTCGCCCTGCAGAGCTCCAACGGATTCATTGACGGAGCTACTGCATTCTTCGACGCCAATCGCAACGGTGTCATCGATTTCTTGGACCTGAATTCCAATGGCGTGCAGGAACAGGGCGAGCCGGATGAACCGACAGCCACAACCGCCGCTGACGGAACCTTCCAACTGGCCATCCCAATTGAGTTTGATCTCAATGGAAGTGGCGCGATCGACGCGGAAGAGGGCAACGTCGTTGTGCTTGGCGGCATCGATACCGGCACAGCGCTGCCAATCGAAACACCATTAGTCGCACCAGGAAATTCATCCGTCGTCACGCCGCTGACCACGATCGCGGTATCGATGATCGAAAGTTTTGGGACCAGCGCCGCGGATTCCGAGCTTGCAATTCGGCAATACTTTGGCCTCGCCGACTCGATCAATCTTTTTGGAATCGATGCCATCACCGAAACCGCCGCCGGCAACGTTAACGCGGCCGATGTCGAAGCAGCTGTGATCAAGGCGAATGATACGGCGATCCTGATCGCACGTCTGTTGCAAGGCGCCGGGGGGATTTCTTCGGCCGAGGCTTCGCGGCAAGCCTTCGACGCGATCGCCGCCGAGATCCTCGCTGCGGCGGTGGGCCGTGACCTGGGCCAGGCCGATGTCGTACGTTCGCTGATCGAAGCGACGCCCACCGCGGCAGCAATCGATCCAGCGATTGTCGGCAGCGCCGCTCAGGTCATCGCTGCGGGAAATCTTCGAATTGGAGAGGTGCCTTCGGAGGCAAATCGAGACTTCCTGAGTGAAATCAAAAAAGTCCAGGCGGTTCAACTTTCCCAGGTCGCCAGGGACATCCAGCGCACCGCCGCCGGTCTGCTCGCGCCGGCAGACCTGGTCTCGCTGCACACCGGCGATGCTTTGGGATCACAAATCGATCAAGCAACCACGGGCGATATACTGCCGGTCGAACTAACACTTTCCGATTCCGATCTGGTTGCGATCGGGCGTTCTAAGACCGTGACACAGAGCTTCACGGTGTCACTATCCGAGCCATCGACACAGCACGTCCAAGTTCAATACCGGGTCGTGGTTCCAGACGATTCTGAGTTTCCACTGCCGGGGGCCGAGGGAGTCGTCGAGTTCAGTCCAGGTCAAACATCGATGCCGATCGGTATCCCAGTTGATCCGTCGATCGTTGTGGACGGAGTGACACCTTACTTCGTCGAATTGTTCGATCCACAGCATGCCGTGATTGCCGATGCAATCGGACAACCGATTTTTGATGGTCCGGCGCAAGTGGTCGACTTGTTCGCAGTCCAGCGTGCTGTGACGGCTCAGGATTTGGACGTGCAAGTCGACTTCGTCGATCTGCCTGGCCAGACTCATACAGCGACAATTGACTGGGGCGACGGCACAGTCGACGCACCAGCCGTTGCTTCGGTCGATGACGACCTGCGCTCGGTCTCCGCATCTCATGCGTACGCCCAGGTGGGTGACTACACGATACGCGTGGAGATCGCAGATCAACTGGGCAACGTTACGACAATCGAAAAATTGCTGACCATCGATGCCTGGTTGCTGAGCGATGATCCGGGCAACCCCGGCAAGTCAATCCTGACGGTCGGTGGTACGCCGAATCGAGACCGTATCCAGTTCAAATCAATCAACGGTGGCCGCCAGATCGAACTTAGATTCGCCGGCCAGAATCCTAGTCGATTCACGACCGCCGAGCTGAGTCTGATTGCCGTCTATGCCGGTGCGGATGATGACTCGATTACGGTCGATCGCAAAATCGATTTGCCGACTCGGCTGTACGGAGGTGACGGCAACGATCTGATCTCGAGTGGATCGGGAGACGACATGGTCGATGCCGGTTCCGGCAATGATCGGATCTTCACTGGCGCTGGCAACGACATCGTGTTCTCAGGAGCCGGCGACGATTCGATCTTGGCGGGTACGGGAAATGACATCGTCGTCGGTGGCCTTGGCAACGACAAGCTGTATGGTGAATTGGGACGTGACCTGTTGATTGGTGGACTGGGAGCGGACCGACTGTTTGGCGGCGGCGAGGATGACTTGCTGATCGCGGGCTCAACCATTTACGACGACGACGTTACCGCCTTGATGGCGCTGCGGGGCCAATGGACGTCGGTGTTGACCTACGCCGATCGAATCGACAACCTGCGAAACGGTGACGGCGACCATCTATCCGGCACGGGAGTCAAGCTGCAGGCGGGCGTCACAGTTCACAACGACGATGATCGCGATGATCTGCGGGGACTTGCCGGTGTTGACTGGTACTTCGCAAACGAAGTAACGCATGTCCGCGATCGGCTGTTCGGCCGCCGTAGTGATGAGAGCGTCGAACTGTTTTGACAATCACGCTGCCGGCTTCAACGTGCGATGGGAGTCCGGCCACAGTGCCAGCAGATTAGCGATGATTACCAACAGTCCACCGAATAACAGCGGCATCGTGAAAGTTTCATTTTCATAAGCGACCAGGCACAGCGAACTGAGTATCGCCGGTAAGAACATGGCAAAGGTGGATGCAAAGACCGGTTCCAGCGTGTAGATGATTCCGGCTTGAATCGCGGACACAACCGGCTGATAGATGTTCATCCAGACGAACGCCACCATCGAGGGAAAAATCGCAAGTGTGACGATCAGCGACCAAAAGGTCGGTTTCACTCCGACTGAGATCCAATTTCCGATTCCCGCCTGGTCGCTACCCTGTGGAGCCAACCACAGCGAGACTGCTAGCACGATCCAGCCGCCGACAGCCGTCGTCGCGAACATCGATGGTGTCAATTCCAAGGAATCATGCCGCTTGCCATACGAATCAAGCAGCATCACTTGAATGCTGAAAAACACGGCGCCCAGGATCGTCAATGAGTCGCCGTAATTCCAACCGCGCAGCGCATCATCGGCCAGAGAGATCGATCCGTCACCAATGCTGATCAGTCCGGTCAGTACGGAGACACCTGCGATCGCAACCGCAGCGGCGGCCAGGATTGTCAATCGCGGCAACCGGCGGCCAATGGCGGTCGAGAACAACGGGATGAAGACAACGGTCAAGCTGGTCAGAAACCCGCTCCGCGACGCCGGAATCGTCGCCAACCCAACCACTTGAAACACCAAACCAACAAGAAACGCCAGTCCGATCACGGCACCGGCTGTGAAGTGAGACAAACGAACCCGTCGCATCGCGGAGGGAAAAAAACAAGCGAACAGCAGCAGCGCGAGCGAAAAACGCAGCGCGATCATCCAAGCAGCGGCGGTGATCCGAAACCCAATCGGGATTTGGCCAACGGAATGTCCAAAGTGCTCCTCGATTTGTAGGGTCAGGCACTTGGTCATTGGAAACGAGGTTCCCCAAATCGCCGTGACCAGCACCAGCACAAGGATCGCTTGGGATCGTGGGTTCATTTAGAAATATGCTTGGCAATTAGATCTTGTTGCGGAATCCGCTGTAGCGCTATCTCGGCTCGGCTGCTTGCTGACAGGATCCCGATCGTTTGTGGGTCGATCATCGTCAGGCAACAGTAGCTGCGTCCTGCTGACATGGAAAGCTGTTTATTATTGACGGGTTTTACGCTAAGCTTTTTGCTTTCAAGACTTTAGTTGAATGATTGGACGTTGAGTACCTTTTTGCATTTCGCATACGGATCGAATCTTGCTATCGATCGTTTGCGATCGCGGTGCCGTAGTGCCACCGCCGTATCCGTGGGATTCGTCCGCAGGCGACAGTTGCGGTTTCATAAGATCGGCAAAGACGGAACCGGTAAAGCAGATGCGTTTTGGACGGGCTGCGCCACCGATTGCGTTTGGGGAGTCGTTTACCGTTGTAGTTTGGAAGAGCAGTCGGTCTTGGATCGAGCCGAATCGTTGGGCGTTGGATATGATCAAGTCGGTGTCGAAGTCCAGACAGAATCGGGCACTGTTTCGACTTTTCTTTATCAGGCGAGATCAGACTGTATTGACGCCAACCTGCGGCCCGCTGCGTGGTACCATCTGCATGTTGTCATGGGCGCGCGACAGCACTCTTTACCATTTGACTACCAGCAGATGATTGTAAACTACGATGACTGAAATGATGAAGGCGGTCCGGTGTCACCGATTTGCGGCTCTGGATGAAAATGGAAAACCGGTTGCCACGCCAGATCCCTTGGCCAGCGTGCTGAGCATGGACGAGGTTCCGCGACCGGAGTGTGGTGACGGCCAAGTCTTGATTCAAGTCAACTACGCGGGGATTCAATATCCCGACGCCTTGCAGGCCCAAGGTTTGTACCAGGAAAAACCGCCGCTGCCTTACATCCCTGGGATGGATGTCACCGGTACCGTGATTGAAACCGGTAGCGGCGTTAAGCATGTCGCCAAAGGGGATCAGGTCATCGGCCAAATGAAGATCGGTGGATTGGCCGAGTTCGCTGTGGTTCCCGCCGCGGCGGTTTGGAAAGCACCTGCCGGTGTGCATCTGTCGAAATGCGCCAACGTCGGACGCAACTATTTTGCCGCTTACCATTCGTTAAAAATCATCGGCCAGGTCGGCAAAGACGATGTGGTGCTGATCGACGGTGCATCGGGCGGCGTCGGCATGGCCGCAATTCAGTTGGCCAAAGCGATGGGCGCGAAAGTGATTGCGGGTGTCAGTACCGAAGACAAAGCGCAATATCCCAAGCAAGCAGGGGCTGATCGGGTATTCTGCTATGGCCGGGATCGTGATGGTTTCACTCAGTTCAAGCACCAGGTCAAACAGGCGAGCAAAGAACTGGGTCGACCGCACGGCGTCGATTGCGTCGTCGATATGGTGCAAGGAGAACTGTTCGAAGCAGCGCTGATCTCGGCGGTCCGTCCACTGGGAAAAATCTGTCTGGTCGGATTCACCGCCGGGCAGAAACCGATCCGCCCCGGGATGTTGCTGATCAAGCAAGCCGCCGCGGTCGGCAGCTTGTGGGGATTCTGGGCGGAATTGCATCCGGCAGAGCATCAACAAAACGTGGCCGAAATCCTGGGATTCATGGCCAGCGGGGCTTTCCAGCCGCGAGTGGATCGAGTGATTCCGTTTGCCGAGTTTATTAAAGCGTTTGAGATTTTTGAGAATAACCAGGGACGCGGTAACACAGTGGTTTGTGTCCGAGAGGCGTAAGTCTATTAGACAGCCCGCCGCGCCGGTTGGCACTTGGTGTTCAATCTGTAAAGGGTTCTTACCGGAATACGACGCCTTACCGCACCTCCATCCATTCCCCAAGCCAAAGCTCCAATTTGCTATGCGTTCGACTGACCGCGGAGTGGTCAAGGCCATTAGCCGGCAGCCGGTGGTTGTGATCAAGAGGAACATCCGATTGCCACCCGCGTCGCGGCCAAAGGCCGCGACGCGGGTGGCAATCGGGAAAGCTTTTGATGTTCCATGGTCCCCGGATGCGCTCCGCGACCCGAGGCTAATGGCTGATATCCCTTCGGGATAAACAAGAGATTCGCGCACTTACTTAACACCAGATAAGTCATCTTGATTCCCCGGCCGATTCAGCGAAATCCATCCAGAGTATCGGTCCGGGGTATAGGACGGACCGAGCAAACCGTTGGGTGTCCGCCGCGGCGGATCGCAGTCTGATCGACATCAAGCTGTGCACGCTGCGCCAACGATATCTAAAGGTTTGCGCTGCAGAGGCAGTCCTTGCGACCTTGGTCCGTCTATGGGAATCATCCGACACTAGCGCGTCGCCGCATCGGTGTGCTGCATCCGCTCCCGCAGTTCCTGGCAGGCTTCGGCTGGATTGCTGCAGAGTGAACAGCTGATGTTGCCGTCTTGGTCTTTGCTGTTGGCCAGTCCGCCACAGGATCCGCTGATCGATCGGCGGCCAAAGATCACACCGACCGCCATCGCGAAGGTTAAAAATGCAAAAGCGACAAAGGTGATTAACATCACGGCAAATCTGTTGCCGTTGTCCTCTGCTGCCGCGGCCGCCAACGGAAGCGCAGACGCGTAGGCAGACATCGCACCGGTTCCCAGTTTTTCGTAACCCTCTCCGCTGCGACGGACCAGCAAGACGTCCAAGTTTTCCTGTTTGGCGATGGTCAGTCCAGCTTCGGCACCCAATACATTCATTGCCGTCGCCCAGGCGTCGGCTTGCATGCAAGTTTCGGCGACTACCGAGACCGAAGCCAAATCATGTTCGACCGGGCGCGCTGTACGCGGATCGATGGTGTGGGAATAACGAACTCCGTCAACTTCGAAGAAATTACGGTAGTCGCCCGAGGTCGCCATGGCCTGATCGTTGCCCGCTCCCGTGTTCAACGAATGAGCGATCATCACTTCGGACCGCACAGAATCGGGAACCTGGATTCCGACTTTCCACCATCTCCCCGACTTGTCACCGCTGACCCGAACCTCGCCACCGATTTCGACAAACACATTTTGGAATCCTTGCTCATTCAACATTTCGACGACCCGATCCACACCATGACCTTTGGCGATCGAGGACAAATCGATTTGAAGATCAGGTTGCGATTTTCTCAGCGCCGGTGGATCGGTTCGGACCGATAGCTTTTGGTAGCCGACCGATTTTTTAAGTTCGTTCAACACCGCTGCGTCGGGAACCGTCTTCGTTTTTGGTGCCGGCCCAAAGCTCCAGGCGTTGACCAAGGGACCGACCGTGATATCAAAAGCGCCATCGGTTTTCCTTGCAACCGACAACGCGTAATCAACCACTTGGGCGAACGCGGCCGAGACATCAAACCAATCGGTCGAGTCGGAGCGGTTAAATCGCGAAATTTCAGAGCTCTGCAGGTACGTCGACATCTGGTCGTTGACATTTCGCAGAACGGCATCGATTTCGAACTGAATCTCCTCGGTTGACTGTGGTTCCGCATCCAAACCGGTCGGGGCAAAGATTTTGACCGAGTAGGTCGTCCCCATTGTCTGTCCGCTGAATTGAACCATTTCTGGTTCGGCAGAGCATAGCGAAGTCGTCGCAAACAGGAATGAAAGAAGAATCAGTTTGATGCGCACGTGGTTTATCCCGGTGGGATTCAGGCGATTAAAGCATTTTCGTAAATGATGTGGGAGCTGACCCCTTTTCCTCGCGTGCGAGAACCAATGTCATTACTGAAAATGCACTAGCCCGCGGTCGCGTAGCGCACCTCCGGTGATTGTCGCAGCAACGGAACTCGCCCACCCGCGACCGGCGGGGCGAGCGACCTGGAATGGCTTTCCCCGGGGTCGCGCCCCGGAGCTAATTTCCGGAATCCCTTCGGGATGGATGAAACCTAGCCGCCGAAGTCGTCGTAGGCAATGTTCTCAGGTTCGACACCCAGATCGTCCAGCATCTTGAACACCGCCTGATTCATCATTGGAGGACCGCAGATGTAGTACTCGATGTCCTCAGGCGCCGGATGGCTGCTGAGATAATTGTCCAACAAGACCTGGTGGATAAAACCGACGTAACCGTCCCAGTTGTCTTCCGGCTGCGGTTCGGACAACGCAATATTGAATTTGAAGTTCGGGAATTCTCGCTCGATTTCCCGGAAGTGATCGATATAAAACAGTTCTCTAAGGCTACGGCCGCCGTACCAGTAAGAAACCTTACGGCTGGTTTTTTGACGTTTGAACAGTTCAAAGATATGGCTTCGCAGCGGCGCCATGCCGGCACCGCCACCGATGTATACCATTTCGGCCTCGGAGTCTTTGATGAAGAATTCGCCATACGGGCCGCTGATCGTTGCTTCGTCACCCGGCTTCAGGCCAAAAATCCAGCTGCTCATCTTGCCCGGCGGGATTCCCTCAGGAGCCCGCGGCGGCGGACTGGCGACCCGCACGTTCAACATGATGATCCCTTTTTCGCCTGGGTAGTTGGCCATCGAATAAGCCCGCACGACCGGCTCATCGACTTTGGAAACGTAACGCCAAACGTCGAACTTGTCCCAGTCCTCCTGATACTCTTTTTCAATTTCAAAATCTTTGTAATTGACCGTATGCGGAGGGCATTCGATTTGGATATATCCACCCGCTTTGAAGTCGACTTCTTCTCCTGGTGGCAACTCCAGCACGAACTCTTTGATGAACGTCGCGACGTTGTGATTGCTTTTAACTTTGCAGACCCATTTCTTTGTATCGAAGGCCTCGGCGGGGACTTCAACCTTCATGTCGCTGCGGACAGCAACCTGGCAGCTAAGCCGTTCGCCCTCGGCCGCCTCTTTCTTGTTGATGTGACCTCTTTCGGTCTCCAGAATTTCGCCGCCACCTTCGTAAACCTTGACTTTGCATTGAGCACAGGTACCGCCCCCGCCGCAAGCGCTAGAGACGAAGACACCCGCGTCGGCCAACGCGCCGAGCAGCTTTCCGCCGGCAGGGACCTCAACGGTTTTTTGATTGTTGATCAGGATGTGGACAGGCCCTGAAGCGACCAATCGTTTTTTCGCAGCCAGGATCAGCAGTACCAATGCAATCACCACCAGGGTGAACATCAGGACGCCAAGGAAAACTTCCATCTGAATAACTCGGATTGTTTGTCGATTCGAAGTGACCTCTACCAGCCAAGCGGGAGAGGTGGGAGTTAATTACAGTTGAATTCCGCCAAACGACATGAACGCCAGTGCCATTAAGCCGACCGTAATGAAAGTGATGCCTAAACCTCGCAGTGGTGGCGGCACGTCACTGTATTTCAATTTTTCCCGAATTCCGGCGAGCGCCACGATCGCCAACGCCCAACCGACCCCGCAGCCGATTCCGTAAACAACCGATTCGCCAAAGTCATAGTTTCGTTCCTGCATGAACAGGGAACCGCCAAGAATCGCACAGTTCACGGTGATCAGCGGCAAAAAGATGCCGAGCTGGTTGTAAAGTGCGGGAAAGTATTTATCCAAGACCATTTCCAGGATTTGAACCATCGCCGCGATCACACCAATGAAACTGATGAAGCCCAGGAATGACAGATCGACGTTGGAAAAATCGATCTGACTCGTTGAGACTCCCAACTCGTTCACCCAACTCAACGCGCCCTTTTTCAGAAACCAGGAGTTGATTGCCTGGTTCGCAGGAATCGTAATCGCCTCGATCACGATCACCGCCAAACCGAGGCCCATTGCAGTGGATACTTTTTTGCTGATCGCCAGAAACGTGCACATCCCCAGAAAGAAGGCCAGCGCCAGGTTCTCGATGAAAACCGCCGTGATGAAGATGTTGAAATAATTTTCGATCATGACTGTGTTATGCCTCTTCAATCTGTTCTGGTTTGTAGACGCGAATCGCCCAGATCAAAAAACCGATCAAGAAAAACGCGCTCGGTGGCAGCAGCATCAAGTTATTGGGATTGTAGAGTCCGCCATTGCGATCGAGTTGCAGGATCTCGATACCAAACAAGGAACCGCTGCCGAACAACTCCCGGAAAAATGCCACGAACATCAGCACCAATCCGTAACCCAGTCCGTTGCCGATCCCGTCCAGGAAGCTGACCATCGGGCCATTCTTCATCGCGAATCCCTCGGCACGTCCCATTACAATGCAGTTGGTGATGATCAGGCCCACAAAAACCGACAGCTGCTTGCTGATATCAAACAGGTAAGCCTTTAAAATCTGATCGACAATGATCACCAGCGAGGCAATCACCGTCATCTGGACGATGATCCGAATGCTGCTGGGGATGTAATGACGAATCGCGCTGACCGCCAAGTTGCTGAATGCGGTCACCGCGATCACAGCGATGCTCATTACCAACGAAGTTTCCATCTTGGTGGTCACGGCCAAGGCGCTGCAAATTCCCAGAATCTGCAGGGCGATCGGATTGTTGTTGATCAGCGGATCAACCAATACCGCGGTTTGTTTTGTCGCCATCAATTAATTCCCCGCAACCTTGTTGTTTGCCGTATCCGCCGCCAATTTTTCCAGGAATGGTTGGTATCCATCTTCGCTGACCCAGTAGCGGATCAGATTGGTCACCCCACGACTCGTAATCGTGGCACCTGAGAGACCGTCGACGGCATATTTGTTGGTCTTCGGGGCCGGACCTTTGTAGACCAGCGACGCGGGCTCGCCGTTCTCGTCGTACAGTTTGCGACCTTCCCACTGCGATTTCCAAAGCGGATTATCAACCTCACCGCCCAACCCCGGAGTTTCTTTGTGTTGATAAAAGGTGATTCCCTGAATCGTCTCCAAATCGCTTTTCAGCGCCAAATATCCGTACAAAGTCCCCCACAGTCCTTTACCGTAAACCGGCAGCACCACTTGTTGGATCCTTTCGCTGCCGGGACGTTTGACCAAGAACACCTTCATGATTTTCGGTCTGCGTTGTTCGCCGGGATCGTATTCTGGTTCGTTGATCGCAACGCTGGTATCGGGCCGCTGGGCCGCTTCGTTCATATCGTAGGTGTTGATATCTACCTCATTGGTGAACTCCCCGGTTTCCAAATCAACTAACCGGGGACTGATCCACTGATTCAAGTTCGTCGATCTGCTTGGCGTTCAAGTCTTGAGCCTGAATCCCGAACTCGCCGATCGCCAAACCGGTCGCATCAAGAATGTTCTTTTGCTGATCCAATAGTGCGTTGGCATCTTGGCGTTTTTTCAGCACGACTGCCGCGGTACTGACGCCCAGCGAGCAGACCACGCACAAGATGAAGGCAATCAACAGCGTCCCGCTGATGGAATCACGTGGTGGCATAGCGTGCAATCCTCCTGCGGACATTGGCTTGGACAACGTAGTAGTCGATTAGCGGTGCGAACACATTTCCGAACAAGATCGCCAGCATGATCCCTTCGGGAAACGCAGGATTGACGACGCGGATCAACACGGTCATGAAACCGATCAATCCACCGTAGATCCATTTTCCCTTGTCGGTCATCGAGGCACTGACCGGGTCGGTCGCCATGTAAACCAAACCAAATGCCAGTCCTCCGATCACCATGTGCCAGTAAAACGGCACCCCAAACATCGGGTTGGTGTTGGTTGGCAAGGCGATGTTCATCAGCGTCGATGTGACGGCGACGCCGGCGATCACGCCGGCCATGATTTTCCAAGATCCGATCCCGGTGGCAATCAAGATCGCGGCGCCGACAAAACACAACAGCGTGCTGGTTTCGCCGAAGCAGCCCTGGATCGTACCCAGAAAGCACTGCAGTCCAGGTCAGCGGCTCGGTCTCGCCCCACACATAGGAAATGCTGCTCAGCGAATCGATCGCGTTGCCACCCTCTGGGACGTTTGCCATTTGACCCAGCGCCGTGGCCCCGCTGAAGCCATCGACGGCAGTCCAAACCTTGTCGCCGCTGATCTGAGCGGAGTAGGAGAAATACAAAAAGGCACGGCTGGTCAGCGCGACGTTCAAGAAATTACGGCCTGTCCCGCCAAATACCTCCTTGGCGACCACCACCCCAAACGCGATTCCAATCGCGACCTGCCACAGCGGAATCGTCGGCGGCAACGTCAGCGGAAACAGCAAACCGGTGACCAAAAAACCTTCATTGATCTCGTGGCCTCGCAGCACACTGAAGATCAATTCGATGTGGCCGCCGACAAACATGCAAACGATGTACATCGGAATGAAAAGCAAGGCACCGAGCACAAAATTGTCGGCGATCGAACCGGCATCGTTGGTAAAGCCCAGCGCCTGATGGATCGTGTAATGCCAATCACCGTCGTGATCGATCCCAAACTCGTCCATCTTTGCGATCGCGCTGTTGGCCTGGTAACCGACGTTCCACATTCCGAACAAGGTGACCGGCACCAGCGCCATACCACCGTGATCATCATTCGCTTCAGGTCGATCGCATCACGGACATGCGTGTTCCCTTTGGCGACTTCGCCGGGAGTGTACAGAAACGTATCGGCCGCCTCGTACATCGGGTACGCAAACTCCAATAGCCCGCCCTTGGCAAACAGCGGGTGAACCTTGTCGAGCGCCTCGCGGAGAAACTTCATACTTCGCTAACCTTCTCGTTCAATCGTCGCCAGGCTTTCACGCAGCAACGAACCGTACTCGTACTTTCCGGGACAGACGAACGTGCACAGCGCCACGTCCTCTTCCTCCAATTCCAGACACGCCCAATGACTTGCGCCTCGTCGGTGTCTCGATAAATCAGCGACCGCAGCAATTGCGTCGGCAAAATGTCCAGAGGCATCACTTTCTCGTAGGTCCCCAGCGGAACCATTGCCCGCTCGCTGCCATGTGTGGAGGTCGTGAAGGGAAACTTTTTATGCGGCATTCCCGCCGAGGCGAATACGCGCGTGACCGAAAACTTATCGATGCCTGGTTTTTGCCAGCCCAAAAACTCTCGTTGATCACCCTCTTCCAAAATCGAAATCTGGTTGTGAAAGCGGCCTAAATACTGATGTGGAGGCTTCGCGGTACGTCCGCACAGCACCGAGCCTGAGATCGGACGAATCTTCACTCGATCGTCATACTCGCCCTCAATCAACTCGCTCACGCTGGCTCCGAATCGCGTCAGCAGCAAGCGTGGCTGAGAGACCACCGGGCCGGCCAGAGAAATCACGCGGCGGACATCGAGATTGCCTGTCTGAAGTAGAGAACCGATCGCGCAGACATCTTGATAACCGATATACCAGACCGTTTTGTTGGGTCCGACCGGATCCAGGAAGTGAATGTGAGTGCCGACCAAACCGGCCGGGTGCGGCCCCTCGAACGTTTCCAGTTCGACACGCTCCATTCCGTCGCCCGGCAGCTGTGACTTCTCGGCTTTGCAGACAAACACTTTGCCGTCGGTCAATTGAGTCAGCGCCAGCAATCCGAGACTGAATTGTTCTTTGCGATCGGCCATCGCGACCGCCGGATCGGCCGCCAGCGGATTGGTGTCGATCGCTTGCACAAAGATCGAATGCGGAACCGTATCGGGCGACGGAACTTTGCCGAATGGCCGGGTTCGCAGCGCGGTCCATAACCCGCAGGCAAGCAATTGTTGCTGCACGCCCTGGCGACCTATCGACAGCGGATCCGCTTCGCGGGCCGCGTCAAACTCGATCCTCGAATCGTCACCGACTTCGATTTCGATCGCTTCGAATTTACGTTTCGCGCCGCGAATCACATCGACGATGGTGCCACCGGCGGGCGAAGTGTAAATCACCCCCGGATTCTTCTTGTCTTCGAACAACGGCTGACCAATTTTGACGCGATCGCCGGGCGAAACGAGCATCGTCGGCCGCATGCCGACATAGTCATCCCCGATCAGGGCGACCCGGCTGACCGGTTTGGCGACCTGAATCCGCTGCTCCGGATTTCCGGTGATCGGCAGGTCCAAACCTTTTTTGATGGTTGTCATCGAGGGCTAACTCAAGTTCCCATGTGATAAATTTCACAAGCCGAATTCGGGCCAAAGCCCGCGAAGAAACACAGCGGGCGACTGTAAATATGCCACAGAGAGAAAAAAGTGACAACGGCACTGGACGAAACTAAACGCATCGGCGTTTACCCGCCCATGAACAGACCCCAAGGGCGAGATTCAGCCTCTCCTAACTCCCGTTCAATTGGGTTCTGGTTTGGCGAATGCTGCGATCGTTGGCGCCGAGAACTGGAGGCCAAATTTTTGCCGGCAAATCGGAGCCTGAGGTTCGCCCGAAGAGCTTTCTCTAATGTGCCCAGTCTAACGAGCCAAATCAGGCCAGATTCGTATCAGGAAAGCTGCTTTCTGTGACAAAAAGCGATACAAAACGGTACATTCCCCCCCAGTTGGAATGAGTTTTCTGATTCTTTGAACTATGAGGATCGAAATTCTTGAATGAGCTAATGCCGAGGACTACAACCGTTATTCGTTTTCAAAGGTGGGGCCCGCATCCTTCGAGCCGGCCGATTACGTTCCATACTCTTTGTTAGGGAATAATACGAATGAGATTACTTCTTTCCGCGGCAGTTGCCGCTCTGACGACCTTGGTCGTCGCGTCGCCCGCGACCGCGGCGGAATATACCCTTATTCCTTCGCAAAGCTCCATCACGGTTGGATTTAATGTTCCGTTAGGGGGTGGGGCTTTTCTAGACTTAACTCCGCAAGTATTCGGTCCCCCTGCCAGCAACATAACCACTTATTCGGGAAGCCTCTTTGCGACCGTTGCGGGTAGCTCGATCACTTTTGATGGGGGTAGTGTGTTCGACGCCGATCTTGGTAACGGAACGCCGTACGCCTTCCCCGCTAACCCAAACGGTGAAGAAGACAACTATGGCCTGCAACTCATTGCCCCAGGTGCTGGCGCTGCATTTCGTGACATGATTTTCACTGCCACTGGCGCTGGCACAATTGGCGATGCCGACAATAGCGGATGGGGCGTTGTGCTTACTGACGGTACGCTTGCCACTGATTTTGCAGCGCTTGGCGGCCCAGGCTTTGCCGAAAACGATTTAACTGGTCTCGGGGGAAGCGCCGCGTCTGGTGTGATTGGGTACTCCCTCGTAGCCGGAGTGGAAACGATTACCCTTCCGGTCGATTTTACGTTCTTTGATGCTGGCACAGCCACCACGCAGTCTTATTTTGGCGAAATTGTTGCCCAGCGCACCATTGGTGTGATTCCTGAACCGACCAGCGGTCTGTTCTTGGCCAGCTTGGCAATGGGTGCGGGCGCTGTCGTACGACGTCGCCGCAAGTAAGCTGATAGAAGTCGGTTTAAGAGCCGATCTCTCTCTTTCTACTGAAAACCGCACGGCGGTTCGCGAAAGCGAACCGCCGTTTTTGGTTCAATGATCCGCACCGATCAGCTCTGCGACGGGTGATTCGCCCGCCGGCATAGCTAGCGTGATCGTCGAATCGTCCCTCTCAGAGGCTCGTCGACCATCAAACGCGACCGTGAACCAGCGAACAAGGCGAGGAGATTAGCCTGTGTGCTCTCACAGCGATGACTCGCCGATTGGGCGTCGCGTAGCACTTTGCCAATGCGTCTGGTCAACTCGTCGTCGGGTGTAGGATTCCGGGTCCAGGATCAGGTCCACTGCAGCTTACCCAGCTTTGCAAGACCGTTGCCAAACATAACCCGGGTTGGCGCTCCGAAAGAACACATTTTGGTGACAAAAATCTCCAAAATTCGATACAAAACTATACATTTCCCCCCGTTTGGATCTATTAGCCAAAATATTTCTTAGATAACGACAAAATCGCTTGAGTAGGTAATCTGAGGCGATAAAAATCAGCTACAACAATCGAGTGCAGGCGCACTGCTCTCTTTCCCTCAACACATTCGTTCTTCTACTCGAAAGGAACCTCACGAATGAAAGTATTTCTTTCTGCTGTTCTGGCTGGCTTGGTCGCCATCGCGACAATGCCGACCGCCCAGGCAGCTACTACTTTGACACTTGTTCCGACTATCCCATCAGGGACGGCACAAGCTAACGGTAAACCGAATCCTGGAATCAATGACCTGGTCGCTGATGCGTTGGTCGATTTAGGCATTGGATTCGGCTCTATCGTAAGCTACCTTGATCCACCAGCTGGACCAGGAGCCAGTACAGCGCCGGTGGGGAACCTTTCCGGAACGATCGACGTTGACCTTGGCATCGATGGTGCGGGAGTCATTTCCTCGATCGCTGCCGCTGGTGGTGCAATCTCTATGACCGACATTGGGTTGAATTTCCCGGCTCTCGGCACCAACCCGAACCCACCAGGTAATGGTGACGATGGTTTCCTACTTGGCTTGTCGGGAACGACCACCCCGAATGGCGTTGCTGCTGTGAACGCTGCTGGTAATTTTAGTGCCGCTGACTTCAACATTCTGTTCAATAATGGACAAGTGATTGCTGCCACCATTTTGGGTAACCTGGGTGCAGACCTGGGTGCAAGTCCGTTGCAGGTCGCGTTGGCCGGTACCGGCAATGTGACTTCGACGCCGTTGGGCGGGGGCAGTTTCCAGATCGATATGGTACTACCCGTAGTGATCGACGTTCAGCTCACCTTCCCGCCTGACCCGCTATCGAAGCTGCAGTTGAATGGAACAATCGTCGCGCAGGGCGTTGTTGGCCCCGCGGTGATTCCTGAGCCGACCAGCGGTCTGTTCTTGGCCAGCTTGGCACTGGGTGCTGGTGCGGTCGTTCGCCGACGTCGCAAGTAAACCTTTAGGCCAGGCTTTGGCTTGGTGCTTTCAAAATCGAACGGCGGTTCACCACGGTGAGCCGCCGTTTTTTCGTAGCGGTCTCAAGCCCCGAGACAAAGCCAGGAGGAACCTTCTGAAGGGTCACCAGCACGTGATTCAGCGGGAGGGCGAGGCTCCGCCCGAGCCTTCAGCGCTTTATTCTCCATTCTCCATTGCTTGGTGCGCTGCTAAGCTCTGGGACTGCTGTTAGGAAAGTGGGTTCGGGGGGAGCCTCACCCTCCCGATCTCCCTCACTCCCTCTCTCCCAATCTCCCAATCTCCGTTTCTCCCTCTCTATCTAATCCTTTGCCTCGCCAAGACATCCGTAACGTCGTCATCATCGCCCACGTCGATCATGGCAAAACCACCCTCGTCGATTGCCTGCTTCGACAGAGCGGCCAGTTCCGCGCAGCCCAGCTCAAGGGGGAGCGAATCCTTGATTCCAACGACTTGGAACGGGAACGCGGAATCACCATTCTGTCCAAGAATATCGCCATCCCTTACCGCGGCGTGAAGATCAACCTGATCGACACCCCGGGCCACGCTGACTTTGGCGGCGAGGTCGAACGAGTGGTCCAGATGGCCGACGGAGCGCTGGTGTTAGTGGACGCCGCCGAAGGTCCGATGCCGCAAACCCGTTTCGTGCTCGAAAAGGCGCTGGAGGCTGGATGCCGACCGATTTTGGTCGTCAACAAAGTCGATCGTCCAGATGCAAGACCGCACGACGCTCTGGACGAAGGACTCGAGCTGTTGGCCGAACTGGGTGGCGAGGATTTGTTGGATGATGCGGCCTACGTCTTTGCCAGTGCCAAAGAGGGCTACGCGACCACGGATCCTGCGTTGCCGACCTCGGACATGCGTCCTCTGTTGGACTTGTTGGTCGATTCGTTGCCCGGCCCCGCCGTGGATCCGGATTCGCCGCTACAGATGATGGTCACCACGCTCGACTGGAGCGAGTATGTCGGCCGCATCGCCGTCGGCCGAATCAATGCCGGCACGATCAACCTGGGCCAGCTGATCGATTTGCATGGACGCGACGGGATCAGCAAACAAAAGGTTGCCGGTTTGTTTGTCTTCGACAATCTAGGTCGCGCCGCTGCCCGCTCAGCCAGCGCTGGCGACATTGTCGCGATCGAAGGGCTAACGGAAGTCGAAATCGGCGACACGATCGGCGCGGTCGACGCGAACAATCCGCTGCCGCGTTTGACCGTAGACGAACCGACTTTGGAGATGGTCTTCAGCGTCAATTCATCGCCGATGGTCGGCCGCGAGGGAACCTATGTTACCACCCGGCAATTGAAAGCCCGATTGGAAAAGGAATTGGAACGCAACGTGGCGCTGCGGGTCGAAATGATCGAAGGCGCCGAAGCCTATGCGGTCAAAGGTCGAGGTGTCCTGCACCTGGCGATCCTGATTGAAACGATGCGCCGCGAAGGCTTTGAGCTAAGTGTCGGCAAGCCGCGGGTAATTTACAAAACGATCAATGGCAAGAAGCACGAGCCCTTTGAAACGCTGCGTGTTGAAGTGCCGACCGAAGCGATGGGTCCGGTGATGGAACTGGTCGGGCTGCGACGCGGCCAATTGGAAGCGATGAGCCAGCGGGGCGACTACAGTTTGCTGCGGTTTCTGATCCCATCGCGAGGCCTGATCGGATTGCGGACACGGTTGCTCAACGCCACCCGCGGCACGGCCATCATTCATCATCGCTTTGACAGTTATCAACCGATCGAAGGCGAAGTTCCCCGGCGCTCCAATGGTGTGTTGATATCGATGGTCAGCGGCCGCACCGTGCCGTTTGCGATGTTCGGCTTGCAAGATCGCAGCGAGTTACTCGTACCGCCTGGCATTGAAGTCTACGAGGGGATGATCGTCGGCGAGAACGCTCGAGACAACGACATGACGGTCAATCCCTGCCGGGAAAAGAAGCTGACCAACATGCGGGCCTCGGGCAGCGACGAGAACGTGATTCTGAAACCGCCTCGCGATTTGTCGCTCGAAGCTGCCTTGGAGTACATCGAAGACGACGAATTGGTGGAAGTGACCCCCAAGTCGATTCGCTTGCGAAAGATCCTGCTCAAGGAAAGCGATCGTCGCCGGCAAAGCCGAACGGCGTAACCGCTGCGACCACCTGCGGGGTCGGTGTTTCGTTTCGATCGGTCATCCCCGAGTGCGCTCCGCGACCCGGGGCTAATGGCCGCGATCCCTTTGGGATGAAGAGTTACCCCGGAGGGGTTTTCAGCCATTAGCCGGTGGTCGCGCAGCCGACCACCGGAACCGGTGCGCACCCAGTGTTTCTGACCCCGCAGGGGTCACGGCGATTCCAGTGCGTGCAACAATGTTCTTCCCTTGCGTCGTTCGATAACTCCAGGGAGACCATGATGTCCACCTACGCTAGCCTGCATTATCACATCGTGTTCAGCACCAAGTTTCGAACTAACTTCATTCACTGTTCTTGGGCCGAGCGATTGCATGAATACCTTGGCGGGATCACGAAATCGCTCGACGGTTATCCACAGGGGATCGGCGGGATTGAAGATCACGTTCACCTACTGGTGGGGCTCAAGCCGACGATCTTAATTTCAGATTTCATGCGCGAGCTGAAGAAATCATCGTCCCGGTGGGTACATGAAACCATCGGACAATCTGAATTTGGTTGGCAGGAAGGTTATTCGATTTTCTCGGTTAGCGCGACGGCTCGGACCTCTGTCCGCAAATACATTGCCAATCAACGGGAACATCATCGCGTCAAATCTTTTCGCGAAGAACTGGTGGAGATGCTTGAACAAGCGGAGGTTTCTTTCGATCCGCGGTATCTGGATTGAGCATGGATCCGCGATGGTTGGTGGCGGATATTCGCTGCGACCCCTGCGGGGTCGGTGTTTCGTTTCGATCAGTTATCCCCGAGTGCGCTCCGCGACTCGGGGCTAATGGCCGACAATCCCTTCGGGATGAAGAAGGAATTGGTCGGGCAATGGCCCGATATCGCGCGATCGGATGGAGAGTTACCCCGGAGGGGTTGGGGGCCATTAGCCGGTGGTCGCGAAGCGCACCTCCGGAACACGTGAGCGCGACGCGCTTTGACCCCGCCGGGGTCACGGCGTCAGCGCGGCTGCGACCCGTGCGGGGGTCGACGTTTCATTTCGATCGGTCATCCCCGAGTGCGCTCCGCGACTCGGGGCTAATGGCCGACGATCCCTTCGGGATGAAGAGTTACCCCGGAGGGGTTGGGGGCCATTAGCCGGTGGTCGCGAAGCGCACCTCCGGAACACGTGAGCGCGACGCGCTTTGACCCCGCCGGGGTCACGGCGTCAGCGCGGCTGCGACCCCTGCGGGGGTCGACGTTTCATTTCGATCGGTCATCCCCGAGTGCGCTCCGCGACTCGGGGCTAATGGCCGACAATCCCTTCGGGATGAAGAAGGAATTGGTCGGGCAATGGCCCGATATCGCGCGATCGGATGGAGAGTTACCCCGGAGGGGTTGGGGGCCATTAGCCGGTGGTCGCGAAGCGCACCTCCGGAACACGTGAGCGCGACGCGCTTTGACCCCGCCGGGGTCACGGCGTCAGCGCGGCTGCGACCCGTGCGGGGGTCGACGTTTCATTTCGATCGGTCATCCCCGAGTGCGCTCCGCGACTCGGGGCTAATGGCCGACAATCCCTTCGGGATGAAGAAGGAATTGGTCGGGCAATGGCCCGATGTCACGCAACCGGATGGAGAGTTACCCCGGAGGGGTTTGGGGCCATTAGCCGGTGGTCGCGAAGCGCACCTCCGGAACACGTGAGCGCGACGTGCTTTGACCCCGCCGGGGTCACGGCGTCAGCGCGGCTGCGACCCCTGCGGGGGTCGACGTTTCATTTCGATCGGTCATCCCCGAGTGCGCTCCGCGACTCGGGGCTAGCGGCCGACGATCCCTTCGGGATGAAGAAGGAATTGGTCGGGCAATGGCCCGATGTCACGCAACCGGATGAAGAGTTACCCCGGAGGGGTTTGGGGCCATTAGCCGGTGGTCGCGAAGCGCACCTCCGGAACACGTGAGCGCGACGCGCTTTGACCCCGCCGGGGTCACGGCGTCAGTGCGGCTGCGACCCCTGCGGGGTCGGTGTTTCGTTTCGATCGGTCATCCCCGAGTGCGCTCCGCGACTCGGGAAGAATGACCGACGATTGCGGCTACTCCTTCGCGGAATGTGGGATAGCGCAAGCTCGGCAATAAGTCTCGTTTCATTCGCCGGTTCCAAACTCGTTTGTTACTATCGGACCTCATTCTTACCGGCGCGTCGGATGGCGGATCGACAAACTGGACTTCCGGCGCACCGAATTGCCGGGCCACTTCGCGATAGAACTGGCCTCGCAGCACAGGCCGATCATCGCTCACCAGGTAGATCCGCCGCTGTGAATTGGTCCAAGCACCGATCGCCGCATCTGCCGCATCGTCAACATGAATCAGGTTCAGGTAGCCGCGCTGCGGCGATGCGACCGGCCGCCCAGAGAGCAAGTCGGCGATGCGCGGAATTCGTCCCGGCCCATAGATTCCAGACAAACGCAAAATCGTCCAGGGCGAATTCGGTCGGATGCGGTGCAGCAGCTGTTCGGCAGCTAAATGGGCTTTCCCACCCTGCTGAGTTGGACGACAGGGTGATGTTTCGTCGACCCAACCGCCATCTGCCTGGTGATAGACCCCGGTGGTGCTGATGTAGCACAGCTTGGCCTCTGGCGATGTGACTTGAAGCAGATTTCGCAAACCGCCGACCTGGGATTCATACCGATCATGACGGCTGCGCGAGTCGTAACTGACGGCGACCAAGATTTGTTCGACCTCTGGCAGCCGACAAAGTGTCCGGCGGTCGGTCCAATCGGCCAGAATGGGTAAGATTCCGAGGCTCCGCAGCCGAGCAGCCTTTGTCTCGCTGCGGGTCACCCCCCAAACCCCAGTTCCGCTCTCCTGTGGCCGCAAATTCAGCTTCTCGGCGACGCTGAGTCCCAGGTAGCCGCAGCCAAAAATGAGCGTATTTGCTGATTTTGCAGTTGGCATATCGTCCGACGGTCGTAATCTGAGGTTTGCCAAGAGTTGTTTTTCCCAAGCGTATCGACTGGCTACAATAGAAACGTGTCGCTGCTCTACTCCCACGATTCGCTGAGGCTATTTTGAGTTTCGATCGAAGTTATCCGGTGCGAACGATCACGCTGCCATTGGTCTTGGCCCTGTTGGCCCCTGTGGGTCTGTTCGGTCAACAGGTCGAATCATACACCAGCTTTCAACAGGAGTCTGGTGGCACGCTGGTGCCCGTTGAAACGACGTTGACTAGTCTGCTTAGCTCGGGCGGAGTGCCGTCCTCGATCGAGCAGCTTCAAGACTTGGAGAAACAAGCGGCTAGAGTTGCCCAGTCGGCTGTCACCTGCACGGTCAGTGTGCAGATCGGACCGGCTCAGGGTTGCGGTGTGATTATCACCAAGAGCGGATACATTTTGACAGCCGCGCACGTTGCCACGCGTCCTGGTCGATCTGCCACCATCACTTTCTCGGACGGGCGGCAAGTAAAAGCCACCGCGTTGGGAATGAATCGGCATGTGGATGCCGGCCTGTTGAAAATCAACTCGGATCAGAACGGAGGCCAACCCTGGCCGCATGCGACACTCGGTAAGAGTGAGAACTTGAGTGCCGGGATGTGGTGCATCGCCACCGGCCATCCGGGCGGATATGAGTTAGGTCGCGGTCCCGTCACGCGAGTGGGCAGAATCTTAGAAGTCCGTCGCGGTTCGATCGTTACCGATTGTGCCTTGATCGGTGGTGACAGTGGTGGTCCGCTATTCGACATCAGCGGCAAGTTGATCGCGATCCACAGTCGAATCGGAAACGATGTCGATGAAAACCTGCACGTTCCAATCGATGAGTATGGTGCTGCCTGGACTCGAATGCAAAAAGGCGAATCTTGGGGTTACCTGGAAGGATTTCGACCGGTGCTCGGTCTGCGCGGATTGCCAGACAGCCCTCAAGCGATCGTCCGCGCGGTGCACCCCGGATCACCGGCCGAGGAAGCACGTTTTAAACCAAATGACATCGTCACACAGTTCGGAGACGTTCAGATCAGCGACTTCAAATCGCTTCGACGTGCCGTCGGTAACACCATGCCGGGCGAGCGTGTCACGGTTTGGATCAACCGCAACGGTCAAGAAATGCGACTGCGAGTCGAAATTGGACGAGCGGATGATTAGCCCATGACTGAAATCAACAATCAACTTGTCAATCAATCAAGTTTACTCGCAAGGAACTGGCGTGATGACTAAGGCAAACGCAACCAATTGCACTCGGCTAATCCCGATTCTGATCTGCGGACTCGGTTTCGCTGCTCCGCTAACCGCCGATGACGCCGGTCGAGAAAACGGCCGAATGATCCAATTGGTGCGCTCGGTAGCCAATTCAATCGAAGGTTCCGTCGTGCAAGTACTTACGGGCGGAAAACCGGTCACTCTGGGGACTGTTGTGACGGCCGACGGTTACGTGCTGACCAAGCGTAGTGAGCTGACGAACGATCCGATTCGCGTGCGGCTCTCTGACGATCGCTTAGTGCCGGCTCGTGTCGCGGCAGTCAGGCGCCGCAACGATCTGGCGCTGTTGCACCTGGAATCCGATGTCGAGCTTAAGCCGTTGACGTTTTCCAACCATGTGCCGCCAATCGCAAGTTTTTTATTCAGTCCAGATCGGACTGGACGGCCGATCGGAATCGGCGTCGTTGGTACGAAACCGCGCCCGATCGCTGATGAAGGAATGCTAGGGGTGCAATTGCGCGACGATCTGCAAGGTCGTGCCTTGGTCAACGTGGTCGAACCAAGAAGCGGGGCCGACATCGCCGGCATCCGGGCGGGGGACCTGATCGTCAAGATCAATGGGCGTCAGGAACATGGTCAGCGTGGTGTCAAGGCAGCCTTGAGTGGCATGTTTCCGGGTGAGCATGTTCGCTTGACCATCTTGCGGCCCAACGGCAGGCAGGGAGAAGAAACTTTGGAAATGGACGCTCCGATCATGGAGTTTGCGTTGATGATGGAATCGGACGCCGACGTCCGAGTGAATGGTCCGCGAAACGCGCGGCTGAGCGGTTTTGATAAGGTGATTCAACACGACACCGTTCTGGGACCACATGAATGCGGCGGGCCGATCCTGGATTCAGCCGGGCGCGTCGTCGGATTGAACATCGCCCGCGCCGGAAGAGTGGTCAGTTATTCGATTCCATCTTCACTGGTCACCGCGGAATTGGAAACGATGTTGGCTGAAGCCCGCGGCGGCAAGTAGTTCAACTTAGCTTCGGCTTTGCAGTCCAGCAGGTTATGAAGCCGATCAGCGATAAATCTTTTGCATGATTGCCACGTCCAGCCAGCGGTCATTGATTCGTCCAATTTCTTTTTGAACGCCAACCAGCTCGTACCCGTGTCGGCGATGGAATGCCATGCTCCGCTCGTTACCGGCGATGATTTTGGCAACGGCGTGGTGCAATCCGTGCAACCGGCAATGTTGGTCGATTCCCCGCTGGAGCGCGTCGGCGACGCCAAGTCCGACGAAGGCTGGTGCCAGGTAGATCGCTGTTTCGCAAGTCTGGCGGTAGCCGCCTCGCAAACTGTATCTTCTGGCCGACGCCCAGCCTTGAATTTGCGACAAGGATTGGGCAACCAGCCAGACATCAGGCGGTTCTGATTGGATATAGCCGGCGGCTTGCGCGGTCGTCCAACGTTCGGTATCAAAAGTCGCGTTACCGGAGTCGACGTAATGATTATAAATCTCGGCTACGGACGTTGCATCAGCTTGTGCTGCTGCGCGGATGATCCATTGATCAACTTGGTGTCGGTTCATATCCGGTCTGTTGCAGTAACCAATTCAGCGACTGGCGAATCAGTCGTTCATGATCTTCATTGGGGACCGCGTCGTGACTCAGGTTATCCATGACAACGACTTGATAGGGCCCGCGATAAGCCTCGATCACCTTGTTCTGCATTTCCGGCGGCACCAACGTGTCGGCGCCGGACTGCAAGAAAACCGCCGGCATGTGAACATGATTGGCGGTCAGCAGCACGTTCATCGGTTCGTGCAAACTCTCGGCTACCCGTTTGACCAGATGTCCAAGCGGATACCGACTGGCAATGTGCTTGACCACATCGACAATCGGCGGCGGGTTGCGCAATACGATTCCTGTCCGCCTCTGGTCCAGTTCCAGTTCCAGTTCCGCGGCGACGCGAAGCGCCGTCGCGCAGCCCAGACTATTGCCGGCCAACCAAATCGTCGTCCGCTGATTGGCTTGTCGATCGATCACTTGGCGGACAAAGTCGATCGCCGCATCGGCGATCTTCGGCAAACTGGCGCGGCCATGACTGCGGCCATAACCGGGCGGGTTCCAGGTCCAAGTGGTCCCGCCGACGCCCTCGAGCATGCTCAACGGCATGCCGGTCGACTGCTCGGCGCGCCCCGAGGTTCCGGGAAATTTGATCACCAGCAATCGATCCGCGTCCACGAGCGGACCATGTCGTTGCACGAAACACTCCAGCGGCCGTCCCAGACATTGCAGCAAGATTCGTTCCTGGTTGGGATGGTCGAGCGGGCCACGACTGGGACGCAGTACCATCCGATCGAGCAGGTGACGGCGAAGATGTTTGATGGGCATGGTGGGCGGGGAGTTTCGAGCAAAGAGCGGGAGCCCCTGCTCCCGCCAAGGCCTCAATTTGTCTAATGGACTCTTTGTCCCGGCAATGCACCTTCATCGACACCCAGGACGAACACATCCTCACCCCCCGGTCCGGCCGCAGTGACCATTCCTTCGCTCAATCCGAACCGCATTTTTCTCGGCTGCAGGTTCGCGACCATCACCACCAATCGGCCGATCAGTTGCTCCGGCTGGTAGGCTGCCTTGATGCCCGCGAACACCTGGCGGGTCTCGTTGCCGCCCAAACTAAGGGTCAGCTTCAGCAGCTTGTTGGCTTCCGGTACTTGTTCGGCCTGAATTACCCGAGCCACCCGCAAATCGACTTTGGCAAACTCATCGATGCTGATTTCGGCTGCGATAGGTTCGTCCTTCAGTGGCTGATCACTATCGGTAAAACTGGTTACGCCGCCGAGGTCCGCTTCGGCTGCCGCTACTTCTTTACTTTCTTCGATCATCTTGAATAATTCCTCGGTTTGAACTCGATCCAGCATTCGCGTGAACTTGGACACCGGTTTGCCGACCACCGGAGTGCGACTTTGGTCCCAGCTTGTTAGCGGCCCGCCCAGCAGATCACCGCATTGTTTGGCAAGATCCGGCAGGACAGGCGAAAGATAAATCGCCAGCTGGCGAAACAGGTTCAGCGCCACAGTGCAAACGTCGCGGAGTTGGCCTTGGCGGTCGGGATCCTTGTTCAATTCCCAGGGCTTGGCGTGTTCGACGAACGGGTTGGCCGCATCGGCCAGTTCCATGATCCGCCGCATCGCACGGGAATAATCGCCCGCTTCATACGCGACCGCGATCTCGTCACCCGCCTTGGCCGCGGCCTGGAACAGTCCGCCATCGTCAGGATAGCTATCCGCCAGACCAGTCCGCTGGGCGAACTTGCCCACTCGGCTGGCCAGGTTGACCACTTTGCCAACCAAGTCGCTGTTAACTTTATCCGCAAACTCATCGATGCCCAAGTCCAGGTCTTCCACGCGGGAAGTCAATTTGGTGGCGTAGAAGTATCGCAAATGCGACGGCGACGCATGTTTCAAATAAGTCTCGGCGGCGACCAGCGTGCCGTCACGTTTGGACATTTTTTTACCATCCACATTCAAGAAACCGTGAATATGAACTTTGGACGGCAAACTGTATCCGGCTGTCTTCAACATGCCGGGCCAAAACAAGGTGTGAAAGTAGGTGATGTCTTTGCCGATAAAATGATGCACCTCGCACTCAGGATTTCTCCACCAATCAGCCAACTGTTCTCCGTGAGTGTCACACCATTGCTTGGTGCTGGCGATGTAACCGATCGGCGCGTCGAACCAAACGTACCAATAATTCCCCGGTGAGTCGGGAATCTCGAATCCAAAGTAAGGTGCTGGTCGGCTGATGTCCCAGTCGCGGAGTGGTTCGGACAGAAAATGGCCCCTCAGATAATTCGCGATTTCTGGCTGCAGCGCGTCGCTGGTTTCAACCCATTGCGTCAAGAACGGACGCAGCTTTTCCAGCTGCACGAACAAATGAGTCGACTCGCGCAGCTGCGGTGTCGCACCGCTGAGCGTGCTTTTGGGGTCGATTAAATCGGTGGGGTTATAAGTGTGACCGCAGTTGCAATTGTCACCCGCCTGATCGGTCAGCCCGCATTTTGGGCAAGTGCCACGCACGAATCGGTCGGCCAGAAAGGTTTCGGCTTGCGGGTCGTACAATTGCTCAATCACGCGTTCGGTCACCAAATCGGCGTTCCGCAGCGAATCCCAGAATTGGCCACAGATTTGCCGGTTCGCCTCGCTGTTGGTGCTGCCGTAGTAATCGAATTCGATACCGAAGTTGGCAAAGTCACGTTGATGAGCCGCGCTCATCGCGGCGATCAATTCTTCCTCGCTGCGGCCTTCGCTGCGCGCACGGATCATGATCGCGGTGCCATGAGTGTCATCGGCACAGATGTAAAGACAGCGATTGCCGCGGAGCCTTTGAAAGCGCACCCAGATGTCGGTCTGGATATATTCGACCAGATGCCCAATATGGATCGGCCCGTTGGCATACGGCAAGGCGCTGGTGACGAGGATTTGTCGAGTCATTGACGTGATTTTCCTGTATCGCTGGTGGCGAGGCCGAATTGTACCTTACCTGGCCCGAGTCGCTAGACTTCCAGCGGACCGCTGTCAAACCGAACAGCTCCGGCGAGTCCCGCGATGTCTCTGAAAAAAAGCGTGTGCGTGAAACTAAAAAAGACTCAAGTTCGCGGATACCCGTCATCGTTTGACCTTGCCGCGGGGTAGCTCGATTCAGCACCATCCCCGCATCAGCCAAAGCGATCGGCAGGATGCCGATTCGCAAGCCCAGGCAATCGCAAAGATTCACACTCTGTCCAAGGAGGGACGCGCGTGAAGAGAATGATGTTCGCAGCAATGTTGCTGTTCGTTCTGGCCGCAGCATTGACAGCGCCAACAAGTCGAGCCGCCGACGCGATTCTGCTCGAGTTCTCGTCGCCCCACTGCCCTCCCTGTCAGGCGATGAAACCGATCCTGAATCAGCTGCAACGGACAGGCGTCCCGATTCGACACGTCGACGTTGTCGCCGAACCTCATTTAGCTGCCCGCTATGGCGTTCGCCAAACACCTACTTTTGTGGTCATCAATGGCGGCAAAGAAGTCACCCGCTTGGTCGGGATGCAGACGGTCGCCGACCTAAACTCCGCTCTGGCAATCGATCCAAGCGGGCCACTGATTCCGACCGGCGCGGCTTTGGGAAATGCTTCAGCACCGCAAACACGACTTACTCCCATTTCCGTTGCCGCCCCCGCCAACAACGGAGAATCGATGCCCAGTATGTCCGTTGCCGATGCGATCCAACGGGCCCAAGCCGCCACGGTGCGATTGCGAGTCTACGACGGACACGGTCATGGCGCGGGCACCGGCACGATCATTGACACGCATGGTGAAGAGGCGTTGGTGTTGACCTGCGGTCACCTGTTTCGCGAAACCAAGGGGCAAGGCAGAATCGAAGTCGATTTGTTCGTCGGCGGCGAAGTTCGCACTGTGCCGGGGCAGGTCATCGATTACGATGCCGATACCCGTGATATCGCCCTGGTGTCGATTCGTCCTGGAGTCGCCATCGAGCCGGTACAAGTTGTCGCGGCCGAAAGTCGCGTCAGCAATGGATTGGTCGCTTTTAGCTTTGGCTGCGACCGTGGCGACGATCCTTCGCGACGCGATACCCGAATCACCGGCGTCAATAAATACAATCAGCATTTAGGCGTATCGAATTTGGAGATCGATGGCGCGCCGATCGACGGCCGCAGCGGAGGTGGTTTGTTTGACCAGCAGGGACACTTGATCGGTGTTTGTAACGCTGCCGACTACAAAAACGACGTAGGCATCTACGCTGGCCCCGGGACCGTGCATTGGCAACTTGACCGCGCCAACCTGTCGCAGCTGTATCAGCAACCAGCCGAACGAATCGCCAGCTTGCCCTCCGCTCCGCAGAATCTAGCCCAGCAGAATCTGGCCCAGCTGCAGCCTGGCAATCCAGCGGTCCCGTCGGCAGTCGCTGAGCCGACCCAGTCAATGCTGGCCAGCGGACAACAAGAGGTGATTGTGATCGTCCGCGATCGCGGCAACCCGGCGACGTCCAAGGTGATGACGCTGAAACAACCGACCGCCGATCTGATGCAGATGATTGAACGTCATGCGCGGTAAAATTGTTTCAATCTTGCTCGAATCGACACATAACTCGATGCTTTGATACAATCGAGTGATCGAATCCGCAGAGGTACTGTGATGATCACTCGAAGGTCTTTTGTCCGGCAATGTACCGCTGGATCCGTCGTCGCCGCCGCGACTTTTTCCGAAGCTGAGTTGGCGCAGGGCAAAACCGCCGGAGAACCGCCGTCGGTTGAATCGCCGGCGGCAGGCGAAGACGTTTTCGCTTACATGCAGCGCGCCGGCGGCCGCTTCGACGCAAAATTGTACGCCCAGATTCTGGGCGCCGCGAACGAGTACAAAGAGGGTGATGAAATCATCGGTGTTGCCGCCGCCGATGCGGCATCCCGAAATCATGCCCGCGCATTGCTGGCCGCCACGCGACTGCAAGACATCGACAGGCACGCGGTCCATCAGGACGAATTGTTCCGGACGATCGCTCGGCACGGGCAGCGGGAAGCCGGGCCGCTGAAAATTCCCAAGACGCTGGGTGATCTGAAACGGTTCTTGCTGGCATCAAACGAAGCAAGCATCCAGCGATTGATGCCGGAATTGTCCAGTGATGTGATCGCCTGCGTCGTGAAATTGATGAGCAACGACGAATTGATCCGCATCGGACAAACGGTTTTCAATCCGTTGCCGGGCAGTCAGATCGGCGCCAAGGGATATCTGGGCGCGCGCGTTCAGCCGAATTCGCCGACCGACAATACCGACGACATTCGTTGGCAAGTCTTCAGCGGTTGGTCTTACGCGGTTGGCGACGCGTTGTTGGGTACGAATCCGGTCTCCAGCGAACCGGCATCGGTGTTGGCGATCGAGCAGACGCTAAAAGATTTGCTGACGACTTTCCAGATCAACGATTTGCTGCCGCATTGCGTGCTGGCTCATATTGATGTGCAGGCCGAGGTCGAAGCGAAGTGGCCCGGAACGACGGCGCTATGGTTTCAAAGCATTGCCGGTTGTGACACGGCCAATGAAACGTTCGACATCAGTGTCGCGAAAATGCGGCGGTATGCGGCACAGCGGACCGGCCGCTATGGAATGTATTTCGAAACCGGACAAGGCGCGGACTTTACCAATGGTCACGGCCACGGATTCGACATGCTGATTCATGAATCGCGAAAGTACGGATTCGCGCGGCGATTGTCCGCCGATATAGCCAAAGCCCGCGGCGACGAAGTATCGGCAGACGGGGCCTGGGTGCACTTGAATGATGTCGCTGGTTTCATCGGTCCCGAGGTCTTCCGCACGCGTGAGCAACTGGTGCGTTGCTGTTTGGAAGACATTGTGATGGGAAAACTGCATGGACTGTGCATCGGTCTGGATGTCTGCTCGACACTGCATATGGACGTGTCGCTGGATGATTTGGATTGGTGTCTCGATCAGATCGCGCCGGCGAACCCCGCCTACTTGATGGCTTTGCCGACCAAGATTGATCCGATGCTGGGGTACTTGACAACAGGTTTCCAAGATCACGTTCGGCTGCGTGAGAAGTTTGGCTATCGAGTCAATGACGCGATGTGGAAGTTCTTTCAAGAGCTGGGCGTGATCGATTCCAGTGGCCAACCAACCGATCATTTCGGCGATCCATTGTGGGTCCATTTGCAATATCGGCGCAGGCAAGACGATCAGCGCAGTGACGATCAGATCCTCCGCGAGGGCCAGCATCAACTTCGCGAGGTACGCCGCCGTGGTGTGTTCGTCGCGTCCGGTCACGGAGCGGAATCATGGGAGCTGGAAGCGACGCTCAGCGCCGATATTCAACGGATTTACGACGACGCCAAGATCAGCATCCGTGCCGAACTGGATCCGGCATTCATCGCTTCGATCCCCGACGTTGTGCCGATCACGACTCGATCCATCGATCGCGATGATTACATCTTGCATCCCGCATCGGGTGAAGTCACTGACGAGCGCTCGGCGGCCCTGTTGACTCAGTTGCGGCGACAGCATGCCGGCCAGTTCAATGTTCAAATCATGATCTCGGACGGCCTGAACGCCTTGTCGATCATGGATCAGCGACAACTGATGCCGTTTATCCAACGCTTGCGAGAGCAGTTGACTGCCAGCGGATTTCAGGTCGCGCCGCAGAACTTGGTTGCCACATCCGGCCGCGTCCGATGCGGTTATCGTGCCGGAGAAATCTTGTTTGCTGACTTGCCTGGCCGCCGCGCGATGCTGCACATCATCGGCGAACGGCCCGGAACGGGGCACCGCACATTTTCGACTTACATCACGGCCCCCAGCGGCGATCTGTGGGGCAAACCGGATGGAGTCGACCACAATATCACCAAGGTCGTCTCGGGAATCGCAAACACCGCGCTAAAACCAACCGTCGCTGCTGACGACGTGGTAAGAATTCTGCAGTCAATGATCTAAGCCGCCTAATACGCAGTCGTCCCTTCCGGAATGGTGCCGCTTGCGTAAGCTTTCGCCGCGCTGGCTTGATCTTTTCGCAACCGGCGGCCGGCAATGTACTGGACCCACAGCGGAATCTTTCTGATTCGTCCGCCGCTGCTGTAAGCGACCACGAAAGCCAGCGCACATTTTTCGAATAGTTCCGTGTTGAAAATCAATCGGTCACGAGTGATGCCAATCCGCAGGCACTGGTCACCAGCGAAGATGACGTTGCTGCCCGTCTGGATCGCGCGTTTCAATCCTGCCTGATCAGCTTGGGCGACGATCGGCGGCGCTTTGCCGATATGACGCGCTTGTTCGTCATACATCAGTGGCGGACTGTGGCCGATCGCCGCAATCGCAATCGACCACTGAGTGGTTCCAAGCAACACTCCGCCCGCGTCCGGGCGCAGCCGATAAACCATGGCATGCGGCGAATCCGACGCAAGCGTCGCCGTTTCAATTTCGTCATCGACTGGATTGGCTAGCAAGAACTCGTCAGTTCCTGGAACCCGCATCGACAAGCTGTCATTCCCTGGAACAAACAATCCCTTGCTGCGCAGGCGGGCCACAGCATCGGATAATTGTTTCTGGATTTCAGCGCGCACAGCGTCGGTTCCAAATTAGGTTGCCAATTTTAAAACATCTTCGAAACGATTCAGCGCATCGTCGATTACTTCGTCGGTGTCAGCCATCGAAGTATAGATTCGGCTGCCCGCCAGAGTGATCAGGCCGTGCGCACAGTAGGCCGCGCCAAATTCCTCCATCAGGTGTTTGCGCGGCTTGGCCTCACGGAGCACTTTGGGAATCTTCAGCGGATTGCGAATGTCCATCAGCAGCACACCCGAAGTTTGCAGGTGCACAATTGCACCCTGGTTGTAGGCGACATACGGCAAGCCAAGTCGATCGATGATTTCGACCAGTCCGGCAGTCAGTCGATCGCCCGCCCGGCCCGCCTTTTGAGCGGCGCCGGTTCGCTGCATTTCAAGAATCGAATAGTATCCGGCGGCGCAGGAGAGCGGGTTGGCCGAGAGCGTTCCGCCGACCAGCACTTTCTTTTTGGATCCACTGATACCACCAGCCAGGTTCATCATGATCTCGCGTTTTCCCCCCAAGCCGCCGGCCATCGGATACCCGCCGGTCAGGCACTTGCCAAAAATGGTCAAATCGGGACGCACGCCGAAATAACCTTGCGCTCCCGACAAACCAGCTCGGAAACCGGTTACCACTTCGTCGAAAATCAACAGCACGTCAAATTCATCGCATAGCGCCCGCAGTTCGGCGTTGAATTCCGGCGTCACTGGTCGAGTGCCGCTTTCCGGACCGAATGGTTCGACGATCACCGCTGCGGTGCCGCCCCGTAGCCGATTGAGCTGTAATCGCCGTCTAAGTACACCCAGATCGTGGGGGAAATTCTCTTGAATCTTTGCCGACGCCGCTCTGGGGATGCCAACCGCATCCATTCGTCGGGTGCCGGGAATTCGAATTCCGTAGGTCAGCTGGTCGGACCAGCCGTGATAACCGCCGCCCATTTTGATGATCCACCGGCGACCTGTGTGCGCGCGGGCGACACGAATCGCCGCCATCGCCGACTCGGTCCCCGAACCCAGCATTCGAAACAGATCGACGGCTGGAAAGTGTTTGCAGATCAATTCCGCCAATTTGACTTCATATTCATGCAACAGTCCGGTGACCGGTCCGCACTGTTCCAGCAATGCCTGGATTTTTTCGCGAACCGGTTGATAGTTCGATCCCAGCAGCGTCGGTCCACCGGCTTGCAGAAAGTCGATGTACTGGTTGTGGTCGACGTCGGTCAGGTAGGCGCCGCTGGCCTGGGCAATTGCCAGCGGATGTGGGTAGTTGAACGCCAGGTTGTGTTGCACACCGCCGGGAATTACCTGTTCAGCCGACTCAGCAAGGCGTTTGCTTCGTTGGCAACGCTGGGCAAAGTAGTCCAGGATTTTGGGCATGTTTTCCGCCCGGATCGGCCGGATCGGCTGATTCAACAAAGCGTCAATGCGGGCCAGCACGTCTGCGGTATCACACCACGACGAGACCGAAAATTGGGAGTCGGTTTCCGATTCCGATTCGGGTTCGAGTGTTTGGGAGTGCATGAAAATTCGGAGACTGTGGAAAGTGCGGACAAATGCAAAGCGTTAAGCACAGGCGCAGCCGCCGGTGATCACTAAAAGTCGCGAGTCGAAAAATAGACACACCCAATCGTTAGCATCACAACGATGAATGCGGAACAACTGATCACGGGACGATAGATATCATACTTGATGATCTCGCCTTGATCTGGACCGCCCGGAATCGCCACCCCTGACTTGCCGCTAATGAGCGACGCGATTGTTTCGCCCAATTCGCCTGTCTGGGGAACGATGATCCGCAGTGGCGACATCACGTATTTGTCGACCAATCGCCAGCGGGCCAAACTGGGACGAATCTGCTGCTTGGTTTCCAGACTCTTTGCGTCCAGCAGGTCGACCTGGTCAATGTGGTGAATGATGATCAACGTTCCGGTTCGCGGATCCATGATCACTCGGTGCACATCACGAATCGGCAGCGGTGAACTGACTTCTAACTCGGACCGGTCACTGCCGATTGGTTGCACGATCTTTAAGCGGCCGTCGTCGGTGACCACCGCGAAACGTCCCTCACCCAAGCCGGCGACATCAATCGCCGACTCCGATTGATCCAGTTCCAAAGTGGCGATCGGATTCAAGGTTTCGGCATCAAACAAGCGCAGCGAATCCTCGCGGCGCGCGAGCAAGATCACGTTGCCGCTGAGCCCGATCACTCCGCTCTGCGACGCCTCGCCGGGCAGCGTATGTGAACCATGGATGGACCACGTAGGCGTGTCGGATTGGCGATCCAGCCGCAGCAATCTTCCCCGTGTCCAAGCGACCAACCCTTGGCCGCCAGCCTGGACCACGACGCCCCGCGGCTGCGACAGCGAGATCTCGGTCGGCAGAATTTTTTCAAAGCCAGCTGTGGCGCCGCCCATCATGTTGGTCAGGTTGCCGAGCCAGCCGCCGGCTGCCGCGGAGACCTTGGCGACGTTGTCGCCGTTTTTAGTCTCGGCCGGCTCAGCCTGTTTCAGTTCAAGTGATGTTTCTCCGGCGGCGTTCATGATCGTCGCGGTACCGGTGATCAGCAAGTCGCTGGTATTCATGACCATCACAGTGGCATCATCGACAGTGAACAGTTCCGAAGTCGCGGTCGGCAATCGCAAACTTGGTTCCGGTTTCCACTGATTCGCGTCGCTCAGCACCAGCAGATCCAGAGAACCGGATCCGAACGGATTGAATCGCCCTCCTTTGACCAAGGCGGTTGCCACGGTCGTGTCGTTCAACCGAATTGGTGACAGCACGCGGTCAGCACCGAACGGATCGCCCTCGATGACTTCCAGCCAGCGATTCTGCTGCCGTTGGAATTTGACCAACCCACCACCGTTGGTGGCCGCCACCAGCGAGTCGCCCAAAATCACAACACTTCGCAATTTGTCGGGTTGTTTGATCAGGCCATCGGATAATTGACCAAAGAATCCCACCAACAGAAAAAACGTACCGCAGATCGTGGTCACGCCGATCGACAAAATTGGCGATCTCCAACGCAAGCCAGCGACCAGCGAAATGCTGTAAAAGACGGCGAACGAAAAGACAGCAACCGGAATGCACAGCATCAGACGAGCATTCCATAGGTCCAATCGAAAGCCGGCGATGAAATACAGCCCAACGATCAGCTGCACCACACACAGAAAGACAAATGCGCAGCCACCCAGGAATTTGCTCAGCAACAGCAGCGGGCGGGAAATCGGTTTGCTCAGCAACAAGTGCAACGAACCGGGTTGCAGCATATCGGGAATGATCGACGCGGTGACCAGAATTCCCAACAGAATCAGGGCGAAACCGAGCGCCCAGTCAATGATAAAGGGCATCACAAATTGGTTGATCACCGTTGCAAACTGACTTTTGTCGACCGCCACCGGAGTGGGAAAGTCCAAGCCGGCGTAGGTCACGATGATCGATCGTGATGAACGTGATTCAAACACACCCGGCAGGACCGCTTCGATCCTCAAGCGGGCGCGGCGGCGGCGCAGCGAATCGCTTAGCCGATCCGCGGAAAGTTCGTCCAGCTCACGCAGTTCGCGAAGCCGGTACGCCGATTCCCAGGCAGCCGAGTCATACCAGCTCTCGTCGTCCAGGCATTCATTCAAGGCGTCGGCCAATACGCTGACACGAATTCGTACCTCGTCTCCCTCGCCGACCCGCGTCAATTCGCGTCGTAGATCCTCGGGCATTGCGGCGGCAATTCTGCCGATTGCCGTGTCGGTTGATTTCGGATCGACCAGTCCTTGAGCCAGCAGGGCTTTCAAACGCGTCCCGTTTTGTAAATCACGGGTGCGAAAATCGGTCGTAAAATCCTCGCGGTAGCCGATCGGAGCCAACACGGCCAGCAACAGCCAGATGGCGGCCAGGGCAACCCACAGCACACGGGAAGAAAGTGCGGCGCGAAACGAGTCGATCAGGATCGCGATGTAAGGCCCGATCACAATTGCGACTCCGACGGGTGCAATTTTTGTTCGTTACGAACCAACTGCATGAACGTGTCTTCGAGTGTCGCTCGTTTGGTGTCCAAGCGAACAATTGAGACCTTCGCGGCTCGCAGACGATCGACGATTTCATCGACTTGTGATTGATCGGGCAGCGACAGTGAGATGCGATAGGTGGGCTCGGCTGCGTGCCGCGAGCTAATCGGAGTCGGTCCGATGGACGCCTTGGTTTCGCTCAATGCGCGCTGCAAAGTTGCTTGCGCGGCGCTGGGATCACCGTCGACGATGACTTCCATTTCGATTCGGTCGTCATGGGTCGCCGCAGCGATTTCGTTCAGTGTTCCGATGCCGCGAATTTGGCCTCCGGCCAGGATGGCCACGCGGGTACATACCAATTCGACTTCTTGCAGGATATGGCTGTTGAGAAATATCGTCTTGCCTGAATCGCGGAGTCGATCGATCACCCCACGCACTTCGTTGCGTCCGACCGGATCGAGACCGTCGGTCGGTTCGTCCAGGACCAACAGATCGGGATTGTGCATCAGGGCTTGAGCCAGCCCGAGTCGCTGGTACATCCCTTTGCTGAATCGCTTGACCGATTCGCGATCGCGACCGCGCAATCCGACCAACTCCAACAATTCATCGCTGCGGCGGGTGATCTGCGCTTCGCCCATCCGGCTGAGCCGACCATAAAACCTTAGCGCCGATCGCGCGGTATGGTGCCGGTCGATCCGTAGCGATTCGGGTAAATACCCGACTCGCAAACGGGCCCCGGCCGTTCCCACCGGGCGGCCAAACAAAGACGCAGTCCCGGAGGTGGGCCGCACAACACCCAGCAAGATCTTGATCAAGGTCGTTTTTCCGGCGCCGTTGGGCCCCAGCAAACCAAACACATCGCCAGCTTGAGCTTGCAAAGAAACCCCGCGCAGGGCGTCGATCGTGTGCCGTTTGCGAACCGCCCAGCCGCCGTAACTCTTTCTTAGCTCGCGGACATCGACGATTGCAGACTCGGCGTCCGACTCGGTCGAGTGATGCTCGCCTTGCGCAGGATACACCGGTTGCGACGTCACGCGGAGAGCAGGCGGATCAGCCAACAGGCTAGACTGATCAGGGTCGTCACGATGATTCCGACCAGCAGCCATCGATTGGCGCCCTGCCGCCAGGAAGGACGCTGGACCTCGCGCTGGTACAGCATGCGAAACCGTTCCCTTTGCTGTTCGGAGTCGAAGACGCCATCTTCGACCAGATCGTTCAATCCGAATTGCAGCGAATACTCAACAACGCCAAACACATTGTGGCGCTGCCCCAACTGATCAACCCCCAGACCGTCGAAGTACCACAACTGGTTCCCAAACTCGAATTCAGTTTCGGGGCGATCATCAACGCATCTCAACTGCACGACGTCGCTGCGGTCGGCAGAGAATCGTGCTCGCGTCATCGCGCGGTTACAATCGACCCGAACCTGCTGGATGGTTCGTTCTGAAAATCGTTGAGTTCTAGCGTCGGCACGCATCGGTTGCTCCGCTCAATCCGGTTGACGAAACCGTGGCCTAAGGGAATCCTGGCCGCCTGCATGCTATTATTGCGGGTGTGCTTTGAATCGTCACGCCCAGAATTGCTGTTTTGTAGGGTGCGGAGCAAAATATTTTGAAAATATTTCGCCCTTTGTCGGTCAATCCTGCTCAAAACCTTGTCTTTCGCCGTTTCCGAACCGAAGTCCCATCATGCTTGAACGTCGATCTTTAAGGGCACCGATCACGTTGGGCGTGGTGATGATCCTGTTGGTGGTCGTGCTGGCGGCGGTCTGGGTGGTCCAGAACGTGCTAGGGGCGACCGGAAACCTGGAGTCAACCCCCTTATTTTGGCTGATGCTGTCCACAGGTACGGTCCTGTTGGCCGGGGTATTGGCGGGTGTGATCGCCTACCTGACTCTGACCGTCAAAGCCTTTAACCTGAACCGGCGTCAGTCCAATTTTATCGACGCGGTGACTCACGAGTTGAAAAGCCCGATCGCCTCCTTGAAGCTGTATCTGCAGACGATGAACCGGCGAAGTGTCGATGAGCAGCAAGTCCGAGACTTCCACCGGTTCATGCTCGAGGATGTCGAACGCCTGGACTCGCTGATCAACCATTTGTTGGACGCCGCCCGCCTGGACTCGCATCAGATCAGCACCGCTGGCGAATCCAGCGACCCGGAGCCGATTGCTTTAAAAACACTGTTGAATCAATGCGGGGCGGTCGTCTGCTCTCGATACGGGATGCCTGTCGAAACGGTTGAAATCCGTTCCCCCGAAATTGTGATCGACGGCCAGTGGGTACAACTTGAAATTCTGTTTCGCAACCTGATTGACAACGCCGTCAAGTATGGCGGTTCGCCGCCGCACGTCGAAATCGATGTTCAAGAATCAGGCGACGGTCAGGTGACCGTCACGATCGCTGACGACGGGGCGGGGATTCCGGCCAATCAACGCAGGAAGATTTTTGGGCGATTCATTCGCTTGGGCAGTGAATTGGAACGCAATAAACCTGGTACAGGTCTCGGTTTGTATCTCGTGCGGAACGTGGTCCAATCCATGGGTGGTTCCATACGCATTCGGGGTCGCGAGAATGGACCGGGCACAGAATTCCAAGTGACGCTTCCCGGAGTTACCAGTGCGTCCGCACATCCTAGTCGTTGAAGACGAAAAGCATCTCGGGGTTGGAATCAAGTACAACCTGGAGGCGGAAAATTATCGAGTCACGTTGGTCGAAGACGGGCCAACCGCCCTCCGTGTGCTCGGTTCCAATGGTGATTCGATCGACCTGGTCGTGTTGGATCTGATGCTGCCCGGAATGAGTGGCTACTCAGTCTGCAGAACGATTCGTGATTCGGGAATGGAATTGCCCGTATTGATGCTCTCGGCCCGGACATTGGCCGAAGATCGCACGCGCGGATTCGATGTAGGCGCCAGCCAGTACATGAGCAAGCCGTTCGATTTGGACGAATTGCTAAGTCGTGTCAAAAACCTACTGCAAGCCAACGGTCGGAAAGCGGCGGAAGCGGCACCGAAACGCGCCCGCGAAAGTGTCGCGGAAATCAAATTCGGGCTGGTTAGCGCCAATTTCGAGACTCATGAAGTGTTCGTCGACGGTAAATCGGTGCGGATGACGCCCAAGGAATTGCGGCTGCTGAAGTTTTTTGTCGAGAATCACGGCCGAGTAATCAGCCGTCGCGAACTGTTGAGCGAAGTCTGGGAGTTGCCCGGCAACCTGCAGACTCGCGCGGTCGATCAATTCATCGCCAGGTTGCGCAAGATCATCGAACCAAACCCGGCCCAGCCGATCCATCTGCTGACCATCCGCGATGCAGGATATCGATTTGTGTTAGAACCATCCTGAACGATACCCAGTTCCGCAATCACAAACATGGAACAACGGCAGTGATCGGTAGAACAATTCGAATGCTCGTCTTGATAATCACGACCAGCTTCAACTCATGTCTGCCCGCCGAAGAATCCGTGCGATTTGACAAGCAAGTGCTGACAGGCGAGTACTATTGCGATGGTGTCGCTGTGGGCGATTTCAACCTCGACGGACACCTTGACGTTGTCGCCGGCCCGTATTGGTACGAAGGACCTCAGTGGACCAAACAGCACGAGATCTATCGGCCGGTGCCGATTCCCCGCGCGGCCAGTCCATCGGACAGCATGTTCAGCTTCGTTGCGGACTTCAACGGTGATCAATACCCGGATGTGTTGGTGCTCGGTCGAGTCCACAAGCATCCAGCTTACTGGTACGAAAATCCCGGCGCCTCGTCGCCCGAAACTGCCGACGGCGATCCGCCGCCTTGGGCCAGGCACTATGTCTTTGAACGGATTCGAGGTGAATCGCCGGCGTTTTGCGATCTCGATGGCAACGGGACGCCGCAGCTGGTCTGCCATTGGGAAGGCAGATGGGGGTACATCGAACCTTCCCCGGCGGACCCGACCGCACCCTGGGAATTCACCCCCATCGGCGATTTTCGGGATTGGCCCCAGTTTTATCACGGTACCGGCGTCGGTGATCTGAACGGTGATGGCCGAATCGACGTGATCATCAACGATGGATGGTACCAGCAGCCGAGTGAATTGCCGGCGGGACAACCAAGCCGACCGTGGACGTTTCATGAACAACGGTTCTCGCCCGACCGCGGCGGTGCGCAGATCTTTGCCGACGATATCGATGGCGACGGCGACGCCGATGTCATTTCATCGCTGCACGCTCATGAGTGGGGACTTGCCTGGTTCGAACAGTTGGCGGATGGCCAAGGCTTCGTAATGCACAAAATCATGGGCGACCGAGGTGAACAATCAAAGTATGGGGTTGCGTTCAGTCAGCCACATGCTTTGCAAGTTGCGGACATCAATGGCGATGGGCAGACCGACATTGTGGTCGGCAAGCGGCGTTGGGCGCACGGTCCAACCGGCGACGTGGAACCGTCCGCGCCACCGGTGGTTTACTGGTTCGAAAGCACGCGTGACGCGCGGGGCAAACCCGATTTCAAGCCGCACCTGATCGACGCCGCGTCGGGCGTGGGAACGCAGATCAGCGTCTGCGACCTCAATCAAGACGGCCGGCCCGATATCTTGACCGCATCCAAATTGGGGACGTTCGTGTTTTTTTCCCGACTCGTCGATTGATGGAAATGCGGCACCTGGCCACAGCGAGGCGAAAATCCCAACCGCGATCAATGCGATCGAACTGATACATCCAAGTATCGCTGCCCTGGTTGCTGATCGCGCGGGGGCTTGGTCTGCGAATTCATCGCGAATTGATTGATTGGTATTGCTCGATTGACTTCGCTGGCCGGATTAACTGCACTGCGGACCGCGAAACCTAGCGCAAATGATGGGGTTTCAGTTATGATGGAAAGATCCCCACGCACACCGCCTTGTCAGCTCGCGATCGTTCGCCGCCTTCATGAATACGCTCGCCAAATTGATCCTCTGCTTGGCGCTTGTCGGTGCCGCCGGTACGGCCGCTTACAAGCCGGCGATGGAGTATTGGAAAGAGCGAAATAAGGTCAATTGGACGACTGTGGAAGTCACCAAAGGCGACATCACCCGGTATGTCAATTCGACCGGCACAGTCGAACCGGTGCTGAAGGTTTCGGTAGGTTCGTTCGTCTCTGGCCCAATCGTCGAGTTGAATGTGGACTTCAACGACGAAGTGAAAAAAGGCCAGCTGCTGGCCAAAGTGGATCCGCGATTGTTCATTGCCAACTTTCAGCAAGCCGAAGCGAACGTGGCAACACGAGCTGCGGAGCTCGATCGCGTCGAAGCGCAATTGCAACAAGCAATCAACAATCTGAAGCGGGGAATGAGGTTGCGGGAAAAGAACGGGGACTTTTTGTCCAATCGCGAAATGGATGCGTTGGTATTCGAAGTCAGGTCGCTGCAAGCGCAGCGCCGCCTGGCCAAGGCGGGAATTCAACAGGCGACCGCGGCACTGGAAACTTCGACCGCCAATTTGGAATACACCGATATCACTTCGCCGGTCGACGGCGTGGTGATCGATAAAAAAATCGATCCAGGGCAAACCTTGGCGGCCCAATTTCAAACTCCGGAATTGTTCGTCGTCGCACCGGACCTGCGTGAAAAAGTATATGTCTTTGCTTCGGTCAACGAAGCTTACATCGGATTGATCCAGAAAGCGAAAGAACAGGGGCGGCCGGTCCAATTCACCGTCGAGGCGCATCCAGAAGACCTATTCGACGGTCAGATCGAACAGATTCGGGTCAGCAGCTCAACCGAACAAACCGTGGTTACCTACCCAGTCGTGATCGGGGCATCCAATCCCGATATGAAACTGTTACCCGGCATGACAGCGACGATTTCGTTTGATGTGGACTCCAAACAGGATGTGATCAAAATCCCGAACGAGGCACTGCGATTTTATCCGGACAAAGTCCAGCAAGTGCGACCGGAAGACCGCAAGCTGCTCGATACGTCGCGCTGGAACTACAGTGGTTTCTTTGACGGAAAGCCGGGCCCTGATGATGACGGCGAGCAGCAATCTGGGGACGATCAGTCGGAGGAAGAGTTGACCGCCAGCGAAAAGACAAAGGCCCATCAAAACAACAATCAGCGGCATGTTTGGGTCGTCGATGGTGATTTTCTCAGGGCGGTCGAAATCAGGACCGGACTGGCGGACGCTCGATTCACGGAAATCGTTTCCGACGATTTGAAAGTCGGTGACGAACTGGTCACCGGTCAAGCGAGCAAATCAAAATAGTTTTCCAATTTCAATACGACCGCGGTTGCTGATGTCACTGATCGATACGATTCGGATCGCGATCCGGGCTTTGATGAAGAACAAGACGCGGGCCGCGTTGACGGTGCTGGGAGTGGTGATCGGTATCGCGGCCGTCACCACGATGGTTTCGATCGGTCAGAGCGCCAGCAGTCTGGTGCAGGGACAATTCGAAGCGCTGGGAACCAATGTGATTGTCGTGATTCCGGGGACCCGGCGGCGCGGCGGTGTCCGCCAAGCGGGCACTCCCTCGCTGACGGCCGCAGATTCCGAGGCAATCTCAGACCAATGCGAAGCCGTACTCGCGTCATCGCCGCTTGTCGGTCTGGTGAGTCCCGTCGTGTTTCGGGGAACCAACTGGACCCCCAAGGAGATGTTCGGCGTCGGTGCTGAGTATCTGACGGTTCGCAACTGGAAACTGGAGGCCGGCAGTTTTTTTTCTGAACAAGAGAACCAATCGGCTGCCAAGGTCTGTGTGCTCGGCCACACGTTGATCCCCAAACTGTTCCAAACGGCCAATCCGCTGGGCCAATCCGTTCGCATCAAAAATATCCCCTTTCGCGTGATTGGGGTGCTGGAAAAAAAGGGTGCCAATATGGTCGGCGACGATCAGGACGACATCGTGCTGCTGCCGGAGATGACGGTCCGGCGCCAATTGGCTGGTTCGGCGTTTGATACCGTCAATGCGATCATGGTTTCGGCACGGTCGCCCAAGGTGATGAGCACCGCGAAGAATCAAATTGAACAACTGCTGTATCAACGTCACCACATTCCGATCGGCGAAAAGGCTGATTTTCGAGTCCAAGACACCGCTGAGATGGCGGAGATGCTGGGTGTCATCACCGGCGTGATGACGCTGATGCTCTCTGCGATCGCCGGCATCTCGCTACTGGTCGGCGGCGTCGGCATCATGAATATCATGTTGGTTTCGGTTACCGAGCGGACTCGCGAGATCGGTATTCGAATGGCAATCGGCGCCAGAGGCGGAGACATTTTGCGGCAGTTTTTGATCGAAGCGGTTGTGCTCAGTTGCATCGGCGGCGCGATCGGCGTTGCGATCGGAATCGGAGCTTCGGTGGGGGCGACGATGCTGATCAATGCTTACAGTCCCGCCTCGGACTGGCCGGTGGTGGTTTCCATTCCCGCCGCTGCGATTGCAATGGTGTTTGCCGCGATCGTCGGCATCTTTTTCGGCTATTATCCGGCACGCCGCGCCAGCAAGCTGGATCCGATCGATGCTTTGCGATACGAGTGATGCGGCGATGGCGTTGATCGAATTGAAGGATGTTCGACGGGTTTACGATCTGGGCGAAATCCAGGTGCACGCTTTGCGCACGGTGACTTTGAACATCGAGCATGGAGAATACATCGCCCTGGTGGGGCCGTCGGGTTCGGGAAAATCGACGTTGATGAATACGCTAGGCTGTCTGGATCGACCGACCCACGGCAGCTATCTGCTGGAGGGGGAAGAGATTGCGACGATGTCACGAGATCAGCGGGCGTTGATCCGAAATCGACAGCTCGGCTTTGTCTTTCAGAATTTTAACCTGTTGAACCGCACGACTGCATTGGAGAACGTCGAGCTGCCGCTGATGTACCGTCGAGGCATGTCCACGCGCCAGCGACACCAGCGGGCGATCGAAATGTTGGAAAAAGTCGGATTGGGAGATCGAATCCACCATCACCCCGGTCAACTTTCCGGCGGTCAACAACAACGCGTTGCCATCGCGCGGGCCATGGTCAATCATCCGTCGATCTTGATGGGAGACGAGCCGACGGGAAACCTGGATTCGAATACCTCTCGCGAAGTCATCGATTTGTTTCGGGAATTGAATGAGGAGCAAAAAATCACCGTGATTCTGGTCACGCACGATCAGAACGTGGCCAAAAACGCGAAACGAACGCTGGTGATGCGAGACGGCGAGGTGGTTGAAGACACGAGTGATTTCCAGCGAGTCGTCGCTATCTTGAATGAGGAAGCATCGTAGTTCGCGGTCCCACGTTTGACCTGGACGTCAATTCGGATTCGCGGCGCGGCAGTGCGAGCCGCCCCGCAGTGCGAGCCGCCCCGCAGTGTCTAGCCGCCCCGCAGTGTCGAGCCGCCCCGCAGTGTCGAGCGAGACCCGGCGTGGCCGGCAACACGCCGGCGTTGCCTGCCGACTGCGGCTGCTAGAACCGACATGACCGGAATTAAGTGTCCATTGAACTGATTCTCCGGCCGGGTCGTAACGGCACCGCGTGCCAGCGTGAATGATCCGATTGAATCGGTCGAAAACGTGTCGTATGTATAGGATGGATTCTTTGCGATTTGCTGCGTCAGCTGTGGCGGTCTGTCTGTTTGCGGTTGCCTCTCGGGCGGGCGAACCGTGTCGGGTGATTTTGCCCGAACAGCGCTGGATCCAGACGCGCAGCCCCGATCAGCTGGCGCAAACTCCGTACCTTCCCACGCCCCGTCCGGCCACGGTCACCGATCCACAGGCCGGTGCCCCGGAACTTCCCTTGCCATTGAACGAAGCGATCAACATTGCGCTGGGCAACTCGGAAGTCGTTCGTGTGCTGACCGGGTTTACGGCCAGCACCAGCGGACGCACGATTTACGATGTCGCCATTGTCAACACGGAGATCGACCAGCAACGCGCGACGTTTGATCCTCGACTCAGCGCCACGCATAGTTGGAACGCCAGTAAAACTCCCTTTGCCTTTCCCGATCCCGGCGACCCGGCACAGTCACTGATCGCTGGCAATCGAAATCACAATCATGTGTTTGACTTCGGTCTCAGTAAACAGAATCAGCTTGGTGGGATTTCGGACCTTCGCGTGAACTCCAACCAGCAACGTTTTCCGGGCGATAACGCGCCGCTGGATCCTCAGAACCGATCGAATGTCGATCTCCGCTACACTCAACCTTTTCTGCAAGGTGCTGGACGAGCCGTCAATCAAGCCCCCATCATCCTGGCACGAATTGATACCGAGAGATCCTATTTTCAATACAAGGGCAGCGTGCAACGCCTGGTCCAGGATGTGATCGGGGCGTACTGGTCGCTGGTGTTTGCCAAGACGGACTTGTGGGCCCGCCAACAACAGGTCCAGCAATCTCAGTTCGCTTACCAGCGGACCTTAGCCCGTGCCGAAGCGGGTGATGCAAACGCCGGTGATTTAGCGCAATCGAGATTAGCGCGTAGAGAATTTTCGCGCCACTTTGTTGGCCTCGCAAGCCAATGTGTTGCAAAATCAAGCAGCCCTGATGAATATCCTCGGTTTGGAACCGTTTGAGACACCGAGATTGACGCCGGTCACTGAGATGGTTGACCAATTGATCGAGGTCGATTGGAACCTGGTCAACGAACTGGCGGCTCGTCAGCGGCCTGATATCGTTGAGCTGAAACTGATTTTGGAAGCGGATCGCCAACGATTGCTGCTGGCGGACAACCAAGCGCGGGCTCGGCTGGATGGCTCCGCCTTGTATCGTTGGAACGGTTTGGAGGGCGAAGTCCCCGCTGGCGATCGGATTCGCTCCGCCGCGGGTGAATTTGATGACTGGACGTTGAGCGTGAATTTTTCGGTGCCGCTGGGATTGCGACGTGAGCGCGCGTTGCTGAGGCAACAACAATTGATCATTCGCCGTGACAACGCGAATCTGCAACAAGGACTGCTGCAAACGCAGTACTTGCTAGCGCTCAGTTTACGCAATCTCGATCAATTCTATGCCCAGTACGAGCGATTCATATCGGTCCGCCAGGCCGCGCGAGAGAATCTGGATCTGCAATTGTCGCGGTACAACGAGGGAGTGGAATCATTCATTGTCGTGCTGCAGGCAATCGTCGACTGGGGCAATTCGGTCAGCTCACAAGCTCAGTCTTTGTCCCAATACAACACGGAGTTGGCGGTATTGGAACTGCAGACCGGAACGATTCTGGAATCGCATGGCATCGTATTCTTCGAAGAACGGTTCCAATCGATCGGACCTTTGGGGCGATGCGGTGGCGATCGCTGCTATCCCGCCGCGTTGCCGCCGAGCGACCAGGTCTCCAGGTACCAGGCGGGCGACAGGCCGTCGGAAGAGTACTTTGACCTTGAAGATCCGGTCGTACGTGAGCCACGCGATACAGAGAGCAGCCGCGAACTGTTGGACGAAAAGGCGATGGAGGAAGAACCCGAATTCAGCGAAGAAGCAGACAAGCCCCTGAGCGATCAGCAGATCGAGGATCTGCTGCGCGAGGAAGCGGACCGATCAGGCTGGTTGCCCAAGTTTTTCCGCAAGCGATTTCGCCGCTAGCAGATCGTGCTGGCGCTCGCAGTGACGGCTTCAGCTGTGACGCCTGCCGCCAAGATTCGTTAGCCGTTGTCGTCCGTATCCGGTTCGGTCGGTGGTTGGATCAAGCCGTGCTTGTGTCGCACAATGTCACCGCGCACCAAATAGATGACATCTTCGGCGATATTCTCGGCCAGGTCGGCGATCCGCTCCAGATGGCGTGAAGCGCTAAAGCAATGAACAGCCGGTTCGATCTGGCCGGCGTCCTTTTTCATCAGATTCAGTAGTTGATCGATCACGACCACGTTCAGGGTATCGACCAGGTCATCGGCTTGGATCACCTTGATCGCCTTGTTGGCGTCTTGTTCGACAAACGCATCGAGGGCCTTTCGCACCATGCTGATGGTGCCGTTGACCATCTCGTTGAATTCGTCGGGAACCGGAAACAGCGGGAACAAGTCAATCGCCTTGGCCCGTTCGGCGATGTTGCAGGCCAAGTCGGCCATCCGCTCTAATTCCGTGTTGACTTTGACCACCGTGATTAGCCAACGCATGTCAGTCGCGACCGGTTGGTGCAACGCTAGTACTTTTAAGCATTCTTCTTCAATGAAAACGTCGGTGTCGTTGACGTTTGCGTCATTTTCGATCACCCGGTTGGCCAGATCGGTGCGGCGTTCGACCAGCGCGCGGACGGAGTGTTGAATCAACTGCTCGACAACGCCAAATTGTTCCACCAAAGCGCTTCGCAATCGTGCTAAGTCGCGTTCAAGGTGTTTGCTCATCAATTGGCTCGCTATCCGAATCGGTCGCCGGTTTTTCAGCGGTCTGATTCTCGACGAATTTAATCGACTTTCCCGTCAGCACACAACCGTACCACTTTGCCCAGATCGCGGTGAATTCGGTTTGGCTGGTTCGGGGGTGGAACATTTGCTTCGCTGAATCATAATGGATCCCGGTGGAGTACTAACGCCTAAGCTTAATTCATTCCGCGCGTGAACTTCCGAGTGAATTTCGCGAATGTTCCCGGAGCCATCGGTGACCAACCACGAATCCCCTTCATTTGGTTCGGCGGGCGTTTTGGTTTCTTTCGTCATCCCGGCGATGAACGAACAGCAGTCATTGGAGGAATTGCATCGACGCATTGTTGAAGTCTGTCGATCCAATTCGATCAGCTACCAGATTGTGTTGGTCGACGATGGATCAACCGACGACTCTTGGCGGGTGATGGAACAACTGGTAGCAGCGGATTCAGCAACCGAGGCGATCCGATTTCGTCGAAACTTTGGTAAAGCGGCCGCTTTGTCGGCCGGAGCGGCGGCCAGTCAAGGCCAGGTTGTGATCACAATGGATGCCGATCTGCAAGATGAACCGCGGGAGATTCCTCGCTTTTTGGCCAAAATGGACGAAGGCTACGACGTGGTCAGCGGCTGGAAAGAAGTCCGTCACGATCCCTGGCACAAAACGATTCCCAGCAAGATGTTCAATTGGCTGGTCAGCACCATCACCGGCGTTCAATTGAGCGATCACAACTGTGGATTCAAGTCGTACCGCCGAGAGATCTTTGAAGAACTGGATTTATATGGCGAGTTGCACCGCTTTGTGCCAGTGCTCGCCGCAGCGCGGGGTTGGCAAGTCGGTCAGATCACTGTTGAGCACCATCCGCGACGGTTCGGTCATTCCAAGTATGGTGTCAGCCGACTGGTCAAAGGATTCCTGGATCTGATGACGGTCTACCTGCTAACCGGATTTTCCAGTCGTCCGCAGCATTTGATCGGATCGATTGGGATTTTTTTCTTTACCCTTGGCGGGCTTGGAATTTCATTGTTGTCGGCGTTGTGGGTGGTATCTCGGTTGCTGTCCAGCATGCCGGTGTTGCACCTGCACGAAACAGCGATCTTTTATTACTGCATCCTGGCGTTGCTTTTCGGGGCGCAGTTCTTGTTGGCGGGATTGTTGTCCGCTTTGATTGTTTCGCGAACCCAAGATTCGCATTCCCTGTACAGCATCTCACAGCACAGGCGGCACGGTCCAGATCGTATCGAGATGAAAAAGGGTAGTGCGGCCAATGCGTAACGACCGGCATGCCGCCGTCAGAAGTCGCGACGTCTACTGGCTGGTTGCATTGGTAGCGCTGGCAATGACCGCGGGGCGAATCGCAGTGTTCCAGGGACCCGCTGGCGATACGGCGTTTGGTAGCGCGAATGATCGCAGCCGCTGGTCCACGATCGCGTCACTGGTCGAGCGTGGTACGTACGCAATCGATTCGCAAATCGCCATCGCCGGAGCCAACCCGCGCAATAAGCGGCCTTGGGATACGATCGACAAAGTGCGACACGTCGGCCGCGACGGCAAACAACATTACTACAGCAGCAAACCCCCGCTGTTGGCAACGCTGGTCGCCGGGGTCTACGCCGTGGTTCGGCTGTGCAGCGGATTGACGCTGACCGAACAACCTCTGTACGTCACGCGGATCGTGTTGTTGTGCGTGAACATTCCACTGATGGCGTTGTTCTTCTACGGTACGATCAATTCAGTCGATCGCCTGTGCCGCAGTCAATGGGCCAGGATCGTTGCCGCGCTTGGGACCTGTTTCGGCACGATGCTGTTGCCATTTGGGTCGTCACTGAACAATCACCTGCCGGCCGCCGCCGCAACCGCGCTGGTGCTCTGGATTTTTGTCCGTGCGTCGGAGCGATTGGGAAATTCCGGCGATGCGGTAATCGCGACATTCTCCCGCGGTTGGTGGTTTCTCGCTGGACTGGCGGCGGCGATGGCGGTGGCCAACGAGTTGCCCGCAATGTCGATGTTTGTATTGTGGCTGGTTTTGTTTTGGTACATCGAAAAGTCGTCCAGTCTGCCATTTCTTTCGGGGGCGGCTGTTGTCGCCATCGCCTTTTTCGGCACCAATTGGATCGCGCACCAGAGCTTGCGTCCGCCGTACGCGCATCGTGGCGACGGTCGATCGATTGCTCAATTGGCAGCCGAGATCGGGGCTCCCGATCAGGATCTGGTCGATCAGGATCTGGTCGATCAGGATTTGGTCGACCAGGCTCGGCTGGCCCTGATCGCCCAGGGGCTGGCCGGTAACGACGCGCAAATCTCGATCACGCCGTCAGACGAAGCCGATCGCCGGGTGATTCAGGTCGATGAGAATAGGTACTCGCTGGTCTTCAGCGACGACCGCTGGAACTTGAACGCCTGGGACAACTGGTACGATTACCCCGGCACCTATTGGAAAGACGGAGTCCGCAAGGGCGTCGATCGGGGCGAACCGTCGCGGATCGTCTACTTTTTACAAATGATGATCGGCCACCACGGCGTCTTTTCACTGACCCCGCTCTGGTTTTTAGTGCCGGTGGGGTTGGTCACGGGACTGCGCAGCAGCCTGCCGGACTACCGGCGATTGAACTGGGCGATCCTGCTTGCCAGCCTTGCTTGCATTTTGTTTTACCTCTCGCGACCGTTGATCGATCGCAATTACGGAGGCGTTTCGGTCTGTTTTCGCTGGTTGCTCTGGCTGACCCCGTTGTGGATTGCGATCGCCACACCGGTGATCGAAGACTTCGGTCTCAGCAAGCTCCGCCGGTCGGTGATCTATGTCTTGCTAGCAACCAGCGTATTTTCGGTCGCTGCGTCTCTGGAAACGCCGTGGGAACACCCTTGGATTTATCGATTTTGGCAGTTTTTGGGCTGGCTGAGCGGATGAATCCGGGACTACCATCGCGGCGTATTTTGATCGGCGATTGGGCGCGCGCTGTGGGCTGCTTGATCGCCCGATTAACGGCACTATGGTTGGTGAACCGGGTTGGCGTTCAGGGCAGAACCAGCGACCGCTACGGGGCCGAGGCGATCGTCTCGGTGGTTGACCGCTGCGCTGCTTGTGGCCGCCGCGGGTTGGGTTGTTTATTTGCTAGCGCCGCAGACGATTGGCGAAACTTCGCGCCGGCATTTTCTCAATCGGCTCCGTGATCACTACCGAGATTATCAGGTGTCGATCGGACGTGGTCACTTTGACCCCCAGATCGGTTTGATCTTTGAAGACATTCGGATTGCCCAGCCTGCGCTCGATTCGTTTCTCGGTCGCCAACGCGAGATGATCCGCATCGAGCGAATGACGTTGATTTCCGATGTTTGTCCCGACAAGCTGTTGGACCAACAGATTCCGCTAACCACCAAAAAAGTTGTTTTGCAAGGCGTGCAGGCGACCGCCTGGTTGACCGATCAAGGACATCTGTGTTTGCAAGATTTGTTGCCGCTGCCGGCAATGGGACCGGTCGTGCCGCTGATTGAAATTCGGCGCGCCAAGATCCAGCTGGTCGACCGGCAGACACGAAGCCGCCCGATCGAAGTTGAACTGGGCGACGTGTTGATGCGAAACGCTGTGCGCGGCGATGGAACGATCGATCAAAAAATCTCAATTCGAGGCTCGGCCGACTTTGCCGATGACCTGCTGGTGCGGATCGAGCAAAACGAACACACGATCGGCGTTCAAGCCAAGGTTTCACGGGTCTATTTGAGTCGCAAACTGTTTGATCGGCTGCCTGGTCCTTGGGCTAAATTGATTGATGATGCCAAGGATTTGCAATGCGTTTGCGATGCCGGTTTGGTACTCCGTCGCGACGCCGGTGGCCAGCTGGATTACAAATTAAAAACAACGATTCATCAAGGCCAATTCGATCATCCCAAGTTGCCTCAGCCGATTACGGACTTGAGAGGAGTTGTGGAGCTTGATCCGAACGGAGTCACGATCATGGCTTCGCACGGAGTGTTCCGGGACGCGGTGGTCAGAGCCGATGGCCGTGTCGATGGGACAAAGTGGCCATGCGATGTCGATCTGCGGCTGTCCGCTGCTGGACTGATGTTGGACGATCGTCTCTCTGCCGCCTTGCCGCCCGCGGTCCAAACTGCCTGGAACAAGCTGCAACCCAACGGCCGCATCGATATTGTCGATGCGAATTTGAGGCACCAGCAAGGTCAGTGGACGGTGCGCATCGGTCGACTGCATTGCGGTCGATGTGAGCTATGAAAAATTTCCCTACCCGCTGCAAAATCTGGTCGGTCGAATCGAGATTCAGAACGGGATCGCATCGAGTGAATCGTTAAGCGGTCGCATCGGTGACAGCCGGCTACAGTGCGCATTTCGAAACCCGATTCTGCCGAACATCAGCAGCGAAAGATTGTTTGCTATCGCCACCGATAGTCCGGTGACAATTGACAACTCGCTGCTAAGCGCTCTATCACCAAGAGGTAGCCCGACGACGAAACTGGAGAGTTTTGTCCGCTCGCTTCGTCCCAGCGGCACGTTGCAACTGGCCTCGGCGGTGATCAGCACGGATGCGGACGGACTGCTGTCTCGGAACATCGACCTGCGGCTTGTCGATGGGCATCTGAACTATGAAAATTTTGCTTATCCGCTGGGGAATATCACTGGCAAAATCGAAATCGATAACGACCTGGTCCGATTCGACGATCTTCGTGCCAGCAACGCCAATGCGGGTCTTGTGATCTGCAATGGTACTCTAAAGTTGCCATCAACGATCCCGTCGGCAACGGCCGATTGCGTGGCCAAGGGAATGCTGGAGCCGACCGATTCCGAATTGCGATTGGATATTGTGGCAACCAATATCCCGATGGACGAATCCCTGCGCAGCTCGCTGCCGCAGCCGAGCCAAAATGCCTGGGATTCGATTTCTCCGAGCGGGATCCTGGACGAGTTAACGGTCTCCGTAACCCAATTCGGATTCTCCCAGCCGGTCAATTTGGACATTGTCGCTCGACAACGCGAAACAGCGCAGGTCACCAATCGTACGCTCAGCCTGCGCCCGGAGACGCTGCCTTACCGGTTGGATGTCAGCGGCGGTTGGGTTCGCTTCGACGGCAACAAGGTAACCATCCATTCGTTGAAAGGGCGTCATGATGCATCGACGTTGTCAGCCGATGGCGAGTGCATTGTGAACGCCAACGGACGATGGGAACTGTCGTTGGATCTTCACAGTGGCAGCCGCTTGCACCCCAATACGGAACTGATTGACGCGATGCCGGACAATTTGCGAGACGCGATGCGAACGCTGCAGCTTCGCGGTCCAGTCAGCGTGAGAGGAAAAACACGCGTGCTGTTGCCGGACGCGGACAATCCGTCACCGGATATCGCCTGGAATCTGGGTTTGCAGCTGGAAGGCAATCGCATTGGCGACTTGGGGCCTGTCCATTCCTTGCGCGGCGAGATTGCGGTCCGGGGTGTGCAAGATCACAACGGTCCCCGCGCCGTTGGTCAGGTACGCATCGATTCGATGCATGTCTACGATCAGCAAATCACCGCGATCGAAGGTCCGTTTTCGATCGCCGGCGACCGCTTGCTGATGGGCAGCCAAGCGCGCCAGCATTCGGGTAATAATCCAGTCGACAGCTTGGATGATGGCGCGGATCAGCCAGAGGCGATCGAAGGCAGGCTGTTTGACGGCAAGATTCGATTGGACGGCAATTGTACCCTTTCCACCGGCAACTTCTCGGTCTCGCTTGCGCTGCAAAATGGCCGCGTGCCGACGATGCTCGCCGACTATGGATACGTCGACAGCTCGATGACGGGAACCGTTCAAGGGCAAGCAAGACTGCAGGGCACGCTGGGCAACATGGACTTGTTGAACGGCAGCGGTACGGCACGCTTGAGCGGCGCCAACCTGTATCAGCTGCCGTTGATCGTGCAAGTGCTGAATTTATTGCGGGTCACCCCGACCGAGGACGTCGCGTTTACCGACGGCCAAGTCAAATTCGCAATCGACGGGCGCACCATGGATTTCAACGATTTGCAGATTTGGGGCGACCTGGTCGCCTTGCACGGAGGCGGGACTTTAGATCGGATGCGTGAGCTGGATCTGACATTCAACACGCGCGTCAGTCCTCAGAATTCGTTTACGAAATTGATCCGTCCCTTGCGGAGCCAACGTTACACGCTTTGGACGGTCGACGTCCGCGGACCACTGCAGGCCTTGCAGATCGAGCGACGTGCGCTCGATGGCGTGGGTGAAACCCTGGAACGATTGTTCCCGATGATGGGGGACCCGGATTGAGCGACGGATCAATGATCACCACCAAGAGTTCGAGAATGGATTCGACCAAGGAGGACTTTAGCAATGAATATCAATCCCGCGGCCGCGGCCTCAGTCGCCGGAACAACACATGCGGCAAGTCGTGGTGGCGAAACGGACAAGCAGGCTAGCGAAGCGGCGCGACAGCAGTCGACTGCCGATGCGCCGGCTGGAAAATCTTCCGAGACTGCCGTCGAAGCGGGCGACCAGGCCGGGGATCGTGGCGGCAACGGACGTCAGACGCTGGACGTATTTGAGCAGGAAACCGAACTCGAGCAGCAGGCGGATCCGCAGCCCACGCAGCGGAGCAGCGCCTCGCCGGAAGGTTCGGGAGGCAATCTTGATCTGCAAGCTTGATCAGATGGCGTACTTTTTTAGTTTTCGATCCAGCGTGCTGCGTTCGATCCCCAGGATCGCGGCCGCTCGGCTCTTGTTGCCATCGGTATCCCGCAACACTTGCTCGATGTGCCGGCGTTCCAGTTCGGCAAGCGATATCGGCTGACCGGAAGCTTCGGTCGACGCCGCCGAAGCGCCTGATGAGGCAGGCAACAACATCAGGTCTGATTCGTCGATTACCGCTTTCGTACTGAGCACGACGGCCCGCTCAATCACATTCTTCAACTCGCGGATGTTGCCCGGCCACGCATAATCGGCCATTCTTTTTTTGGCGGCGTCCGTGAATCCTTGAATCTTGCGGCCCATTTCAGAACTGAATCGGTCCAGAAAAAAATCGGCTAAACGTAAACAGTCCTTGCCGCGACTGCGCAGCGGGGGGACGACGATTTCAACCACGTGCAATCGATAGTACAGATCTTGGCGAAATTTGCCCTCGGCAACCATTTTCTGTAAGTCGCGATTGGTGGCCGCCACGATCCGGACGTCGGCGCGAATCGCATCCTGTCCGCCGACTCGTTCAAACGGATGTCCTTCCAAGACGCGCAGAAACTTGGCTTGCATCTCGCCGCTCATTTCACCGATCTCGTCCAGCATCAGCGTGCCGCCGTCGGCCAGCTCGAACTTGCCTCGCTTCCGCTCAGTGGCTCCTGTGAAAGCACCCTTCTCGTGTCCGAACAGTTCGCTTTCCAACAGCGTCGGCGATAATGCGGCGCAGTTGATACAAACCAACGGACCTTCCTTGCGTTGACTTGCATGGTGGATTGCCGAAGCGACCAATTCCTTGCCAACTCCCGACTCGCCGCGTACCAGCACCGTTGTATTGGTGGGCGCAACGAGCACGATTTGGTCAATGACCTTGCGGATCGCTTCACTGCTGCCGATGATTTCCACTTTTTCTCCCAACCGCTGACGCAGCTGGCGAACCTGCAAACGACTGCGGCGGAGCGAACGGCTCAGATTTTGACGTTCCAAAAGTCCGGCAAGCAACTCGGACAAAATTTCGCCCGCCGCGACAACCAGTTCCAAGTCCGCAGAATCAAGCGGCGGCTGGCCGGCGGCGGTTGTTAGATGAATCAAGCCCAATAATCTTTCCTGATGATCACGCAGGGGAGCCACGATCACACTTTCCACCTCGATTTCGCCGCGGCTGTTTTCGGTCGCCAGTTCGCTGTCCCCCATCACGTTTCGCGCCAAAATTGCTTGACCGTCAGTATCGGTCACTGCTGCCATCAGTGGCGCTGGTGGTCGGCGATAGCTGCGTGACCCGGTCTGCCGCGTTGCCACCAACGGCAAGTCGCTGATCTGGCGTGGATTTTTGCTGGGGGCTGGATCCATGGTGGGTGCCGGTCGGTCGGTCAAGTTGCCTACATAGACGCCAGCGGTATCGAATTGAATTTGTTCGCTCAATCCGTCGAGCACTTTTTCAACCGCGTCAATGGACTCATCGGATCGCGCAAGTTCGAACGCCAGACGCAACAGCCGACGACTGGTTCCTGTGGCGACCGTATCGCCATCGGCGGTCGAGTGCAAATGAACGCTGTGCCGACGCCGATCAGTGATCGATGCGGGATCGATTTCCATCGTGATCTGTTCGTCGGTGGCCTGCGACGAATCGGTCAGGCCGACCGGTCCGGCTGCTCCCCCCGCGATATTTCGTGTGAATGTAATCGCGAATCCGGCAACCTCGATCGAGTCGCGATCGGCCAGGGGATGCGGGCCGCGGATCAGGCAACCATTGACGAAAGTTCCATTGCGGCTGCCCAGGTCTTCAACCGACCAGTGCCCCGCGGCATAGCTGATGCGGGCGTGGCGGCGACTGGCCTGTTCGCTGCGGAGCACGATTTGATTGGACGACGCGCGGCCAATGACAGCCTCGCCGGGGGGCGAGAGCCGAAACACATCGCTCCATCGACCGGAGCTTTGCAACACCAGATAAGCTCCACAAGTGGCCGCTTGGGCGGACTTGGCGCGGGCATCAGAAGCGCCCGAAAGCGGGGAATCGGGTTGCGGAAGCGGGCTGCTCAAGACTACAAACACCTTCTGTTGCCGTTCTTTTGCCAGATAACTATTCTAACGAGGCGCCGGATTTGACTCGATAAATCCAGCTCCCTGAGTCACAATATAACTGTGTTCCCTTTCGCACCATTCCACCGACCGTTTGTCGGCAAGCCGATCAATGGCAATGCTTGGAGATCAACCGTGATCGATTTGGCCAGCAAGCTTGTTCCGCGCCCGCTTTCTCTCGTTGTCGCGATCTCTGTCAGTATGATCGCTCTGGCAGCCAGCCTGCACGCCGGAATCGGCGGCTTTGGAGGAAACCGTGCGGTTGGTGGCGTGATGATCGACGCGTCGGGGGTCGTCCGCACCGCAACGGCCCAAGAGGAACATGACTGGGCCCAGTTGGTTCGACAGCGGACTGAGGAAGCAGAGGGTGATTTAAGCGAACCAGCGGAACTACGGATGATTTCGCTGCGGCGAGTGCAACAAGCGATGCAGCAGAGCGAACAGTCGGCAGAGGAGTTGCCCACAGCAATCGAATATCTGGCCGGCTTGCAGCGAATCGAATACGTGTTTGTCGATCAAGAAAACCATGACATTGTCCTTGCTGGACCAGCTGAACCATGGACCGTTCGCGACGATGGATCGGTGGTCGGCAAAGTCAGTGGTGGATCGACGATGCGGTTGGCCGATTTACTGGTCGCCTTTCACAGCGTCGCATCAGAGGGTCGAGAAAGCATCAGCTGTTCGATCGAACCGACGGCCGAAGGCCGCCGACGATTGCAACAGTTTCTCAGCCGCGTTCAATTGCGCCCGGGTCAGAATCCGGCAGTTTTCGAAGATTCGATGAAGGAAGCGTTTGGTCCACAAACCATCCAGTTGACCGGCGTTGCGACACAAACACGATTCGCGCGGACTCTGGTCGCGGCCGACTACCAAATGAAGCGGATCGCGATGGCGCTGCGACCGTCACCGGTCAAGGCTTTGCCAAGTTATCTGGATCTGTCAAAGAACAGTCGCCAAACCGCAAACCAGAATCCACGCTGGTGGATGGCCTGCAGTTACGATCCGGTCGCCAAGAGCCAAGATGGGCTGGCATGGAAGCTTTCCGGACAAGGAGTCAAAACGCTTACCGAGCAGGACATTGTGCAAGCGGATGGGACGGTCCAAGCAGCGGGCAAGGGAGACAAATTGGCGCAGCAATGGGCCGAAAAGATGACCGACAATTACGTTGCCTTGGCCAAACAAATCTCAGTGTTCGCTGATTTGCAGAATCTGATGGACCTGGCGGTTGTCGCCACGTTGATCAGCGAAGAAAAGTTGGACGAGATTGCCAGCATTGATCTGTCGGTGCTGCGGGGACAGCGGCAGGCGGTGCAATTGACTTCCTATCTCGTTCCCAAAGTGGTTGATCCACAGTGTAGCTTTGTCCGTGGTCGAACCGGTTGGACCGTGACCGCTTCCGGCGGAGTCGAGATCAACGCCTGGGAGGTGGTTGGAAACCAAACAGAGGATCCGAAAGTCGCCGAGGTTCGCGGCGTCGCGCTGGCCGCATCCAGTTCAGACAATTGGTGGTGGAACGCGAAATAGCGCGGGGCAGACCTGGGTTTCTGCTCAACGGACATGCTCCCGCGCGAGTCGGTCTTGGTTCGGCGGGAGGGCGAGGCTCCACCCGAGCCGGCAGCGCCTGTTTTGGTTCGGCGCGAGGCTCCGCGCTCTCGTGTTTGGTAAGGGCGGTTTTCTGGTTCGGCGTGAGGGTTACTGTGCACCAATCCGATAGAGCGCATTCTCGGTTCGCAACACGATCGAGTCATCGGCGACCGCGGGTGAGGCCATGATTCGATCGTCGATCTGATTTTCCGCGACCCGCTTGTACTCGCGACCCGGTTGGATCACCGTGACTTTGCCCTCTTGGGAGCCAAAGTAAATGTGCCCGCCGACGAGAATCGGCGAGGCGGAATAATTGCCCCCGATTCGTTCTCTCCAGAGGATCGCACCGCTGGAGGCTTCGATGCAACTGGCGATACCTGTGTCATCGATCACGTAGATCAGTCCCTCGCACAAAATCGGCGACGGCTTGGCGGGAATCCCTTTGTCGACCTTCCACCGCACGTGCGTGTCCGATACGTCCCCCTGGCCATCGATCCCCACCGCCAACAAACTGGGTTTGGCGTAGCCGGTCGCAAAGTAAACCGCGCTCCCGTCGCAGACCGGGCGCGGTACTACGGAAAAACCTGTGCCGTGTTTGCACTTCCAGATCTCTTTGCCTGTTTTCGGATCGTAGGCAATGATCCACTGCGCACCCATGCAAATGAATTGCTCGCGGCCAAGCTTGTCGGTAACGGCAATCGGGGTGCAAAACGATTTCTTCGACTGGCCATCAACTCCTTCAAGCTCCGGCCGATCGACCTCCCAAACCGTTTCGCCGGTCTGTTTGTCCAGAGCCGTCACATACTGACGGTCGCAGCCATCGTGAATCAGGATCACCAGGTTATCGTAAACCAGTGGCGAACTGCCGGGTCCGACCGAATGAACGATCGGGAACCTGCGCTGCCAAATCATTTCTCCGGTTTGCCGATCAACACAAAAGGTCCCGTAGGCTCCAAAATGGCAAATCACTTGATCGCCATCGATCATCGGCGTCGGTGACGCGTAACTGTTCAGGCTATGAATCACATCGGGCTGTTCGATCGTCGTCAGATCAATCGTGCTGACAATCGATCCAGTTGTCAAATCGACTGAGATCAATTTCAACTCGACCGCTTTGGCCACGTTGCGAGACTTGCGAACCTCGGCTTCTTCGATTTGCTCTGCAAGCATCCGCTCGAATTCTTCCTCAGTCGGTTTCAGCTCGATGGCCGTGGTCAGCCAGATCAGATTGTCGACAATGATCGGTGAAGACCAGGCTTTGCCCGGCAATTCCGTTTTCCAGAGCACCGATTCCTGTTCGCTGAACTTAATCGGAACACTCGCCGCGGGCGCATGACCATCGCCCCGGGGTCCACGAAATTGAGGCCAGGAATCTGCGCCCGACAGCGATTGAATCGCCGCGAGTAGCAACAGCACGGGGGACAAGGAACGCATCAGCATAAGTTCCGGCGGGCGAACGGGCAGGGATCGGTTGGCAAGTGGTATTGTAATCCGACAGCTCGGCAAGTACCGCGCTCAATAATTGCTGGTCGTGGAGTTGTCGCCCAAATCAATCGATTCCAGCTCGATCGGTTCCAGCCCCAATTGTGCCCGAGCCGGGTCCAGAATCGCGGCGGTCGCACTTGCGCCGACGCGGGTCACGCCCAACGCCTTGACCTTCCACAGCATTTCCAAATCGCGAACGCCGCCGGCTGCCTTGACTTCGGTTGGCGCGGTAGCGTGCCGGATCATCAGTTTCAGGTCGTCCAGCGTTGCGCCCCCGGTGCCGAACCCGGTCGATGTCTTGATCCAGTCGGCTCCGACCGCACAGGAAATCTGGCACAATCGCTGCTTGTGGTCGTCGTGCAGGTAGCAATTTTCGAAAATCACTTTCACTTTGCGACCAGCCTGATGGGTCAGATCGACAATCGCAGCGATTTCGTCTTTCACGTAATCCCACCGACCGCTCAGAACGGCGCTGATGTTGCAAACCATGTCCAGTTCGATGGCGCCGTCGGCAATCGCTTGCTTCGATTCAGCGATCTTGGTCGCGGTCGCCTGGCCGCCGTGCGGGAACCCAATCACGGTGCTGGGCAAAACCGTTGTCTCGGCCAGAATTTCCGTACAACGACTCAGGTAATATGGCATGATGCAAACGCTGGCGACGTCGTATGCGGCTGCCAGCCGGCAACCTGATTCCAAAGCGCTTTGATCCAAGGTGGGCGCGAGCAACGCGTGATCGATCATCTTGGCGGCGTCGTGGTACGTGAATTCCATAGGGCTACTTTGGCAAAAAATTTCTCAAATAGGTATGGCTTTGCTGTAGCGCGAACTTACAAGTTTCCAGGGAACCTTCGTAGGCGCGGTCTTCGACTTCCACACAGACCGGGCCTTGATAACCGCTGTCGGTCAGCGTCGAAAAGAATTTGCCCCAATCGACGTCGCCCAGGCCAGGAAGCTTGGGAAAGTGATACAGGTTTGGATAGGCAAAGATGCCAAGATCATCCAATAAATGTTGATCGACGCGGACGTCTTTGGCGTGAATATGAAACAACTTGTCGGCGAACTCGCGCATCGGTTTCAGATAACACATCTGCTGAAACACCATGTGCGAGGGATCGTAATTCAGACCGAAATGATCGCTGGGGATATCGTTGAACATCCGCCGCCAAATCACCGGACTGCTGGCCAGGTTCTTTCCGCCCGGCCATTCATCACGTGTGAACGACATCGGGCAGTTTTCGATTCCGACTTTGACGCCGTGCTGTTCGGCATGCTGGATGATTGGTTTCCAGGTTTCCAAGAATCGCGGCCAGTTTTCGTCCACCGACTTGGTCCAATCACGGCCGATGAAGGTGTTCATCCGGTCCAGCCCCAGCATTCGAGTCGCCGTGATGACCGCCTTGATCTGCTCGACGGCGGCTTCCGCCTCGGCGGCGTCACAGGCCAACGCATTGGGGTAATATCCAAGCGCGCTGATCGCCACACCAGTACTCGGCCGAAAGCTCGCCGATCGAGGCGATCATGGCATCATCCAACTCGGCGATGTTGATATGCGTCACACCGGCATAACGTCGGGTCGCCTTACCGGCCGGCCAGCACATCACTTCCACGCACTGATAGCCGATCTCGGCGGCCGTGGCAAAAATTTCCTCGTAACGAGAGGTCAGGCAGAATGGCGCTGACGTATCCGAGTTGCATCATGGTGGTTGGCTTCCGCATGGGGCAGGCGACAGAAAGCTAGGGCATTTCCATTTCTGATTTAGGTTGTTGGGAAAAGGGGTCAGACACCAATAGTGCGAAGCACCCTTCGGGCCGCTGGCGGCTTTTGGTGGGCGGCTTTTGGTGTCTGACCCCTTTTTCCGACCTACGCCATGAATGGAAATGCTCTAATAACTTAGTCGATTTCGCGCTGGCCAGGGATGCTAACCAGGAGTGCCGGCCAAGCATGCCGACCCGGACCCCAATTTGACCTGCCGCAGCCTCGGCCGCCCGCCTAGGCCGACATCGTGCCGCGGGCGAACTCCCCGATCGGCTTGGCAGCCGCAAAGGTGCGGTCAAGCTCGTGATCGTTTTTTTTGAACCACGACGCGACCAGTGGTAAGGTATGCGGAAAAGCGCCGTGACCACGATCGAGACGATTGGCGGAAATCGCGGCCCAGGATTTCAGCTTTGGTTTCAGTGCCGCCAACTCATTTTCATTGCACGGCGCCCGCACCACATCGGCGATTTCGCCACTGTGAATCAGATACCAGTTGCCGCATCCGTCGTATCCGGGAACCGCGTAGACGAAGGTGTACTTACGTCGCGCACTAAGCAACATCGAGAGTTTCCGATGAACGTATTCCAATGACTTCAGTCGTCTGGTGAGCGCGACCGGCAAGTTCGTATTGTCGATTGTCAATCGCTTGCTGCATTTGGTCGCGAACCACAACCAACGGTTCGTCGTTGAAGCCATCCAGGAAGCTTTCCGCCGCATTGACTTGCCGGTCGTACTGGGCGCGCGTGCAAGCAGCCGCGCAGGGACCAACGCAGGAGCCGATTTCCAACCGCAAACATCCCGGTCGGTATTCCAGATCAAACAATTGCAGTTGTTCGGCAAAATGGAAAACCTGTTTCTCGCCACAGTCGCGCAGCTTGAAAACCTTGTTCAACGAATCCACCGCCAATCGCATTCTAGAGGCGCCAAAAAACGGACCTTCGATTCCAATGCAGTCAGCCTTGGGAGTGCTGGAAACAAAAAAGTAGGCGGGCGTGCGGCCTAAGCACAGATAGTTCGGCCGCTGTCTTTGCGGCACTCCTTGGACGTTCCACTTTGGCGAAAACTTGCGGATCAATTGTTGCTCGCGAACCAGCGAGGCGAACTCACTTGGTTGAGTTTCCCACTGGATCGCGCGGGCGTTCTCGATGATTCGGCCACCCTTCTGGCCGGCGTTGGATGCGGCGAAATAGCTGAGCAATCGTGAGCGGAGCGATTTGCTTTTGCCAACGTAATACAGCTGTCCGGTGCGATTGAGCATCCCGTACACACCGGGCACCCGTGGAGCCGATTGCAGAACGCGACGACGCAGGGCGTCGGTACTGGTCGCACCTATCAGCGTCGACGTGTTCGAGCTGGATGCGGATTCAACGGATCGGGACCAAACCCAATCATCGGCTGATCCTGCCATTTCACGTCCATGCCCGATCATCCCTGAGTCAATGTTGGTTGGCTGGCCGGAGTCGTCAGAATTCAAACGACGCCGGTCAAACCGCCGAACTCTAACGAAACCGGAAAGCGCCGAGTACGGATACCGCCTGGCAAACCCCAGGCCCCGCAAGTATGACCCAATCCGTTGCTTCAGCTCAAGACTTGATCAATCTTGGCGGCCACGATGAAATCGTTTTCACTCAGACCACCGATCGCATGCGTCGTCAACTCGACGCGGACATTTCGGTATCCCGTCAAATGCAGGTCAGGATGATGGCCCTCGGACTCAGCGATTTCGCCAATTTTGTTCAGCAGTTCCATCGCCTGAGCGAAATGCTTGCACGTCACTTCGCGTGAGATTGATTTGCTGTCATTTGCGAGCGACCATTCGGGTGTCGCTTTGATGTACACGAGTGCCTCGTCCGGTTCGATGATCGGTACGCCGCCTTCGCAGGGAAGGCATTTCTTTTGTCGCAGCAATTCAGTGGTCTGGTCGGTCATCAGTGTGGTCCTCGGGATTGAGTGTTCTTGAATAACGCTTCGTTTTCGGTCCTGCGCGGCGGCCTTGGGGAGCATCGGCTAGCGTCCGATTTGGCTTGCCAATTCCTTGGCGCTCGTAAATGGATCGCAAGGCTTCCATGATGCCGACCCCCGCCACACTGACCGCTCGGGCTTGATCGTCAGAATACAGATAGTCGCTGGTCAAACTTTGAATGTTCCCGTCAAAGATCAATCCTACCAATTCTCCGTTACGGTTGACGACCGGTGAACCGCTGTTTCCGCCGATGATGTCGGCTGTGCAAACAAAATTCAGCTGGGTCTGCAAATTCACGCGATCCTTCGCCTTCAGCCAAGACTGGGGCAGGTCGAAATCAGCCTGGCCGGCGTGATCGGCGGCGTGCTGGTAGGCGCCGGCGAAGTCAGTGGTCGGTTCGATCCACCGTCCATCTTCCTGATATCCCTTGATCACGCCAAAGGCCAGTCGCAGCGTAAACGTCGCATCCGGATAGCCGTCTGTTCCCTCGATTGACGAAACCGCTTCGCTGATTTTGGCATAGGCCTGTCGTTCGCGTTCTTCGATGTTCTCGTTGAGTTCGCGAATCCGGCGATACTCGGGCTCCAAAATCTGCGCCAGCGCGATCATCGGGTCATCGCTGGCGGCGATCGTATCCTGGCCACCGTCGATGAGTTTTTTTCGCTCGGCGACGTCCGCCAACGTGGTTCCATTGACTAATTCCGCCGCCAATTGGCGAGGACTGTTGCCGTCAAGAATCTGTTGGACCAAGGGATCGTCGCCACCGCGCCACTGGATCAGTCTGGCTAATTCATCGGCCAATTTGACTTGCTCCAGGTCATCGTAGATCGGCGCGCTGCTGAGCAGTGATTGCAACAGTGATTCCCGAGCCGCGTCGGTATAGCCGCGTAATCGTTGTTCATTTGGCTTGGTATCCTCGGTGCCCAGCAAAACGATCTGCAGCGCGATCGCGAACAATTCGCTTCTCAGGTTGACCGACTGCACCAGCAGCTCGCGTTTTTCTAGCTGGATTGCTTCGATCAGCTGCCAGGCCTCGGCCAGCGGTGCTAGTTCCGGCCGAGCGCGAAGCTGTTGCAAAAGTTGTGCTTCACTTTGGCTTTTCAGTTCAAACGTGCCTGGATTCAGCAAGCCTCCCAGCATCCCGGTGTAAGCCTTGCGGGAGTTTTGGATGCCAAACAGCTCGTCGCGGCGCGGCGGGTCGCCTCGTTTCCGCCCAGACTGAACTGCTGCATCAACACCTCTTTGCGGCGAAGATAGTCCAGCATGTAGGGAATCCGGTCGTCGCGCAGATATTTCAGCGCCGCGACCGTATAAATGCGCTGCGTGCGGCCGGGGTTGCCGCTGACGAATACCAGTTCGTCTTCGACCAGCGGTTCGTCACACCACCGCAAAAAATGTTCCAGCTTTGCCGGTTTGCCGTCTTCGTACACCCGCATGATGCTAGCGTCCAAGTTGTAGCGCGGATATTCGAAGTTGTCAGCATCGCCGCCAAAGAACGCGGCAGCCGTTTCCGGTGCCCACACCAGGCGGACGTCGGTGTACTTTTTGTAGCGATAAAGTTGATATTTGGCTCCGCCGAAAAGCGTGATCACATCGCTGCGCATGCCCGTGGCGTCTTTTGATTCCTTCTCGATGGTGGCGATCACCGCTCGACGCTGCTTGGCGGCCTGCTCGGCATCCAAGTCGGGACTGACCGCCGCGTTGACTCGATCAGTCACGTCTTCGATGGAAACCAACTGATTTAGTTCCAGATCGGGAGCTTTCAATTCCTGGTCCAGCGACTGAGCCAGGTAACCGTCGTCGATCAAATTGCGCTCGGGAGTGCTGAGTTTGTGCAACGTATCGCTGGCGACGTGATGGTTGGTCAGCACCAATCCGTTGCTGGAAATGAACGAGCCCGATCCACCGCTGTTGAAACGGACGCTGCTGAGCCGCAAATTGTCGGCCCACGCGTCCGGCGGTTCAAAGTCATGGTTTTGTTTCAGTTGCTGAAGCGGCAGGTCGTTAAACAAATACATCCCTTCGTCGCCGCGGGAGATCGAAACCGGGCCGTATGGATTGAAAAATGCGAGCATAACAGCCAGGTGAAATGAGAGAGATTTCATCGCAGATCCCGTCTAGCGAGTGATTTGTTTGGTGGATGTCGATTACGATTTCAAAGTATATACCGCGCTGGCGCCGACACCGACCGGGCTAGGCACTGAAACTGATCTTGTCGCAGGCTCGGCTGTTTCGCTACTTTCCCAGCCTAAAAGGCAATAGGCCGGATGGCCTTTTTCAGGGACGGGAGTAAGCCAAGTGAAGACAGTCATTCTCGCCGGCGGGTTTGGAACGCGTCTCCAGGAACAGACGACCACGCGTCCCAAACCGATGGTCGAGATTGGTGGCCGCCCGATTCTGTGGCACATCATGAAGCACTACTACCATCACGGCGTGGACGAGTTCACCGTCGCCTGCGGTTACATGGGCGAATTCATCAAGTCCTGGTTTTTGGATCAGCACAACATTTGCGGCGATTTGAGCATCGATTTCCGCCGCGGCAAGGTCCAGCGCTCTGAGACCGAGGTCGAAGATTGGACGGTTGATTTGGTGGACACTGGATTGAATACGAACACCGGTGGTCGGCTGAAACGACTGCAGACCAAACTGTGCGGCGGCACGTTCATGCTGACCTACGGCGATGGCGTCAGCAATATCGACATTGCCAGCCTATTGGACTTTCACCTGGCGCAAGGAAAGATCGCGACCGTCACCGCGGTTCGCCCCCCGGCCCGTTTCGGTGGCCTGGTTATCGAAGGCGACGCGGTCCAACGATTCACCGAGAAACCAGTATCAGGAGAAGGCTGGATCAACGGTGGTTTTCTCGTTTTTCAACCCGAAATCTTTGACTACCTGCAGGATGACCAGTGCAGTCTGGAAGCCGATGCGTTGGAGCGTGTCGCGGCCGATGGCCAGCTGGCCGCTTTCCGGCATCCCGATTTTTGGCAGTGCATGGATACACTTCGCGATCGCGAGTACCTGCAAAGAATGTGGGATGCGGGAACGGCGCCGTGGAGAACATGGGACGCCGATCGACCCGGCAGCCGACTCCGTTTGCTGCCGCAAAGTCGCGCGGCTTAGCAGACTGCCTGGTTTTGGTCCCATCGGCTCAAGTAACTCAGATAAAGAACAGTGGATATGCAAACCAAGGCGAACCGTTTCGACGTTGATTTTTGGCGCGACCGGCGTGTGCTGGTGACCGGAGCGAGCGGATTGGTCGGCGGTTGGCTGGTCAAGCGATTGATTGCCGCCGAAGCCGATGTGGTTTGCCTGCTGCGGGATTGGACGCCGCAGGTCGAATTGGTCCGCAGCGGCGACATTGAAAATACAACAGTCGTGCGGGGTGATATCTGTGATCAGTCCTGTTTGGAACGTGTGTTGGGTGAACACGAGATCGAAACTGTGATTCATCTAGCGGCGCAAACGATTGTCGGCATCGCCAATCGAAATCCGGTTTCGACCTTCGAGGCCAACATTGCTGGAACATGGAGATTATTGGAAGCCTGTCGACGAAGTCCAAAAATCAGTCAGATCGTGATCGCCTCTTCGGATAAAGCCTACGGTGAAGCCGAAGTTCTGCCGTACACCGAACAGACACCACTGGCAGGCATGCATCCCTACGATGTCAGCAAATCATGCGGCGATCTGATCGCTCAGACTTATGCTCATACCTACAATCTGCCGGTCTGCATCACTCGCTGTGGCAACTTCTACGGCGGCGGCGACCTGAACTGGAATCGCATCATCCCGGGTACGATCAGGAGTGTGTTGCGTGGCAAACCACCCGTGATTCGCTCCGACGGATCTTTCATCCGTGACTACTTTTACGTGGAAGACGGTGCTGCCGCGTACATGCATCTGGCCGAACAAATGGCTCTCCGGCCGCAGCTTGCCGGCGAGTCGTTCAATCTGTCGACCGAGATTCAAGTGTCGGTTCTGCAGTTAGTCCAGCACGTGTTGCGGTCGATGAATTCGTCGCTGTCGCCGATCGTGCTGGGTGAAGCCAGCAACGAAATCAAGCACCAGTATCTGGACGCAACCAAAGCAAAGAAATTGCTGCAATGGCAGCCATTGTTCACCTTGGATCAGGGATTAACCAAGACAATCGAATGGTACTCAAACTATTTTCAGACCGCTCCGACAATACCGACCCGCGTGGCTGCCTCTCGTGCGGACAGGGCGGCCTGATTCCAGTCTTGTCGCTGGGGGAAACCCCGCTGGCCAATGCTTTGTTGACAGCGGAGGAACTTGGGCAACCGGAATCGCGTTGGCCACTGGAGCTGATTCGGTGTCCGCACTGTTCGTTGGTGCAGATTAGTGAAACGGTTCCGCCCGAGCTGCTGTTTCGCGAGTATGCTTACTTTTCGTCATTCTCCGATACGATGGTCGCCCACGCGCGACAGATTGCCCAGCAAATGGTCAAAGATCGGAATCTAGGCGAACAAAGCCTGGTCGTAGAAATCGCCAGCAACGACGGTTATCTGCTGCAGTGGTATCAAGATCGGGACGTGCCAGTTCTGGGCATCGAGCCGGCGCGCAACATCGCCGAAGTCGCCGAGCGAGAAAAAGGCATACCGACAATCTCGGAATTTTTTGGACGCGCTGTGGCGGAAAAATTGGTCCATCAGGGCCATCGCGCAGATGTCATTCACGCCAACAACGTGTTGGCGCATGTCGCTGAGCTCAATGGTGTGGTAGCGGGCATGCATTCGCTGCTGAAACCGGACGGTCGAGTCGTTGTCGAAGCTCCCTATCTGAAGGATCTGATTGATCATGTTGAATTCGACACCATCTATCATGAACACCTTTGCTATTTTTCGCTGACAGCGCTGTGCAATCTCTTTGCACGACATGGACTACAGATCGTCGATGTCCAGCGCCTGGACATTCATGGCGGATCGCTGCGGATCTTCGCGGCGCATGCCGGTACCGCCAAGGTCAGCCCGGCGGTCGTCAACTTGTTGGCGGAAGAATCAAACTGGGTATTTGATCAGGGCTACCATCAAGCATTCGCCGATCGAGTCGAGACTTTGCGAGAGTCGCTGACCGAGAAACTGCGGGAAATCAAGCAGCAAGGCTGCCGGATTGCCGTTTACGGCGCCTCGGCCAAAGGCAGCACCTTGATGAACTATTTTGGCATCGATTCCAGCACGATTGATTACGTAGTCGACCGCAGTACGGTCAAGCAGGGGCGCTATACGCCCGGCACTCATTTCCGAATCTGTGATCCAAATCGGCTGATCGAGGACCAGCCGGACTACTGCTTGCTGCTGACCTGGAACTTTGCCGATGAAATTCTCAGGCAGCAACAGCGTTATCGCGACAACGGTGGCAAGTTCATCATTCCAGTACCCACTGTAAGAGTTGCCTGAGGCGCTAATGCGGTTTGAACGGACGCAACTGCAGACAGCTTGGCTGATCCAGCCGGAGCCGGTCGAGGACAATCGAGGCTTTTTCGCACGTGCCTGGTGCCAGGAGGAATTCCTGGCGCACGAGATCGATTTGATGCCGCGACAGTGCAATATCTCGTTCAATAAAACCGCCGGAACGCTGCGTGGAATGCACTGGCAGGCGGAACCCAAGAGCGACGCGAAACTCGTGCGCTGTACGTCCGGAGTGATCTTTGACGTGATTGTCGACCTGAGGCCAGATTCGGCCAGCTTTGCCTGCTGGCAAGGCTTTGAATTGTCCGCGCAGAATCGCCACATGCTGTACGTGCCACCAGGGTTCGCTCACGGATTTGTCACGGTTCAGGACGATAGCGAAGTCTTTTATCAAATGTTCGAATCGTATGCGCCCGAGCTGTCACGCGGCTTGCACTGGGCCGATGAAACGATCGGAATCGACTGGCCCTATCCGGTTACGGTCGTGTCCGATCGCGACGACGAACTACCTCGATTCACGCAACTGTTTCCGACCGCGGTCTCCAATTCGGGAGCCGACTGATGTTGGATGCTCATGATTCGGCCAGCATTTCTGAACTAGCCGACATTGACCGATCCAGTCGCGGCACACGAATTGTGGTCGGCTGTGACACGGTGATCGATTCCTTCGTGAAGATCAAATGCGCGGGAGGACGGGAAGACGTGGTCATCGGTCAGCGATGCTTCGTTAACTCGGGAACCGTGCTCTACTCCGGCAACGGGATCACGATCGGCGATGACGTACTAATCGCGGCGAATTGTACGCTGGCGCCGGTAAACCATGCCTACCAGTCGCGCAGCCTGACGATTCGCCAGCAGCGATTTTCGCCCAGCAAAGGCGGGATCATCATTGAAGATGATGTCTGGATCGGGGCTGGCTGTGTGGTGCTCGATGGAGCAGTGATCCGTCGCGGAGCGGTCGTCGGCGCCTGTTCGTTGGTGCGCGGCGAATTGGCCGAGTATGGCATTTATTCCGGCAATCCATTGATTCGGCGAGGAGCACGGACATGATGAAGTACACGGTTCTGGGTAGCAGCGGGTTTATCGGTTCGACTGTGGCGGCACTGGCAACCGCTGCGGGCCATCAGGTATGGTGTCCCGGTCGACAAGATCGGCTGGACTCGCAGCACGCGGGTCACCTTATCTACTGCATCGGCATGACCGCCGACTTTCGCAGACAGCCGCATCAGACGATTGACGCGCACGTCACCAACCTGCAGCGAGTGCTGCGAACTGCCAGCTTCGATTCGCTGACTTACCTGTCTTCCACTCGCGTCTACCAGCATACCGATTTGGCCGTCGTTGACGAAGACAGCCCTTTGTTGGTCACGGCTCAGGAACCGGGGGATCTGTACAACCTGTCAAAATTGCTTGGCGAAAATCTGTTGCTGCAGCATGGGGGTGCTGTTCGTGTCGCGCGACTCTCCAACGTCGTCGGCAACGACGTCAATTCGTCGAATTTTCTGTTCAGCGTGCTCCGCGATTGCGTCCGCCGGGGACGTGTCGAACTTCAACAATCACTTGCTTCGGCCAAGGACTACGTGGACGTCCGATATGTCGCCGAACTGTTACTGCGGCTTGGCCCGCACGGGCAGCAGAATGTGTACAACATTGCATCCGGATTCAGAGTCTCGCATCGACAGATTCTAGACCATCTGACGCGACTGACCGGGGCCAAGGTGACCGTTGCCGCGACGGCAGCCGAGTATTCTTTTCCGCACATCAGCACCGACCGAGTTCAGCAGGAATTCAACACTCGTACCAGCAGCGTTGTCGACCGACTTCCCGAATTGGTGCGTTGCGCGCGAAGACATTTCAGGAAAGCAGCATGAGAATTGACTACGAAAAGCAGATCGTTGAAGTCATCGACGGTGAGGGGAACCGTCAGACCTATCCGTTTCAAAGTGCGGAAGCGTTTCGCGAAGTCTCGCGGGCCTGGCTGCGCGTCGGATGGGACACAAAGTATGTCTACGGCTTTAGCTGGCTGGGGCGCCCGATTATCCAGCTGCCCGACGACATGATCCGACTGCAGGAAGTGATTTATTCGGTAAAGCCTGATGTGATCATCGAAACTGGTATCGCTCACGGTGGGTCACTGATTTATTCAGCCAGCCTGTGTCAGCTGATTGGCAAGGGTCGGGTAATCGGTGTCGACATTGAAATTCGTGCTCATAATCGCCAGGCGATTGAGGCTCATCCGTTGGCATCTCTGATCACGATGTTCGAAGGTGATTCGGCGGGCGATGACGTGGTTGATCAAGTGCGCAGTCAGATTCAGCCGGGCGAGACGGTCTTGATTTTCTTGGACAGCAACCACACTCGAGACCACGTGCTGCGGGAACTGCTGGCCTACGGGCCGATGGTGACGCCAGGATCGTACATCGTGGCGATGGACGGAATCATGCAGGACGTGGTCGGCGCTCCGCGGAGTGAACCCGATTGGGACGTCAATAATCCGCAAACAGCAGTTCGCGAATTCTTGCAAGATCATCCCGAGTTTGTTTTGGAAGAACCCGCTTTCCCATTCAACGAGGGACTGATCTCGGAGCGGGTGACTTATTGGCCGAATTGTTTCTTGAAACGGGTCGTAGCCGATCATCCGTAGATTGCAGATGACCTGAACCTCCACATTGCCTGGACCAGTAGCTGGTGTCTACCGATCAATCTGATAGCCTGACTTACGTGATTCCAACTCACAATCGACCGCAATTCCTGCGGCGGTTGTTACGCTACCTGGCCGAGGTGAACTGCCGCAACGAAATTCAGATCGCTGATTCCAGCAGTGACTTAAACGCCGCGATCAATCGCGAGACGATGCGGACGTATCGCTCGAGCCTGCGTCTGAAAGCGCAGCATTACGAGCTTGGCGTGATTAAAAAGTGCCGCGCTGCCTTGGATCAGGTAAGGACGCCATATGCAATTTTCAATGCGGATGACGATTTTCAGGTACCCGCGGTCATCAATGATTGTGCCCGCTTTCTGGACCGCCATCCCGGCTACGGAAGCTGTTTCGGAAGCACAGCGATCGTGCATGCCGCGGCGCCGACCGTGCGCTTGATCGGTCATCGAAGCATCGATTCGCAATGTCCGCTGCAGCGTTGCTTTGAACTGTCACTGCAAGGAAACTTCTCGACTTTTTACGGACTTCACCGGACCGAGCTGCTGCGCCGGCGATTCCGTCTGGTGGCCGAGCACACAGCGTACAAACAGTGTCGCATCATCCCCGAAGTCATGCTGACGCAGATGTGTGCTCTGCAAGGCCAGATTCGGGTGATTCCGGCGACATCACTCATCAAGCAGTCACACGCACGAAACGAAACGGTGCTGATGCCCAGGGTCCAGAATCGGGATCAAGCGGTCGCGGAATACGCGCGTTACCGAGCGGCGCTCGGCGAATTCATACTCGACCAGGCACCGCAGCAAACGCCAGCTCGGGTGGGCCAGCTGGTGGATCGAAACTTTCGAATCATGTACCCGGCCCCGTTGTATGGCCGGCCGTTGTTACTGAATCGGTTGCGTCGTGAATTCCGAAAACTGGTCCGTCACCGAACACGTGGGCGGCATCTGGGCTGGGGATATCTCCGCGAGCAGAAGGGGCGCCATCTGCCGATTGGTGCCTTTGCCGCCGAGGCACCCGAACAGGCGCTGGCGGTCCAATTGATCAATGCCGCGGAGCGGCCCGAATTATCAGACAGCCGGGCGGCCTGATCATGCTCCAACCTGCTCGCACATCGAGCATTCGTATTGACCCCCGGGATCGAGGTTCGATAAAGTCCAGCGTTGCCAATTCTTGGCAGCCTGCTGGCATTGGATAGGCACTCAGACGCAACGGGAAAAAGGAATTTCGGCGATGGCAATCAAGCAGATCATTTGTATGAACTGGGGCATGCCTATGGGAGCGAATACGTCAATCGTCTCAATAGCATGGTCAGACGCAACACCACCGGTGACGTTCGTGTTGTCTGCCTGACCGATAATCGGGACGGGATTAGTGATCAAGTCGAATGTTTCGACTGCCCCACGGTGCCTTTGCCCAAGCCGTACTGCAATTACGGATGGCGAAAAGTCTCGCTGTGGGCTCCGCAAGTTCCCGGGCTGGAGGTCGGTTCGACCGCGCTGTTTATCGATTTGGATACGGTGATTCTGCAATCACTCGATCCATTTTTTGAGCTCGCCGGAGATTTCATTGTCTGCGAAAATTGGACGCAACCGGGTGCGATGATCGGCAATACTTCGGTCTATCGGTTCGTGGTCGGTAGCCACCCGTATCTGTACGATTCGCTGGTCAACGATCCGGAAGGTACATTGGCCGCCTACCCGAATTCGCAAACTTACATTTCTCGTACGGTCAAGCCAGGCACGATGAGCTTTTGGCCATCGGAGTGGTGTTGCAGCTTCAAAGTACACTGTGTGCCGCGCGGCATGAAACGATGGTTCGTCGAGCCAGGTTTGCCGAGCGGGACTCGCATTGTCGCGTTTCCTGGCAGTCCAAATCCACACGAAGCGTTGCGCGGCCAGTGGCCGGCGCCGTGGTTCAAAAAAGTTTACAAGACCGTGCGTCCAGCGAGTTGGATTGCCGAAAACTGGCGCTAAATCGGTTGTCTGGACTTGCCGGTGTTCGGGCAGACCACGAGTCTTTTAAAGTCTGGCCACTCTGCCCGGCTCAACAATCATTCCACAACGGAACTCGGTATGAACCAGCTGAAACGTTTGGCCCTGACTCCTCTGGTGCTCTGGAAGCATGGCAGCCCCTATCCCAGTTCAATTCGACTGGGGCCCGCGGGAACGAAAGTCCATCTGAATCCAGCCGACGACCGCGCCTTCAAGAAGTTGGTGATGGATACCGCGCGAGGTCGCGAATCGACTCCGATGCAATTCTGGCGCGAGCATGCTGCGATCCACGCTCGCGCGACGATGTTGGATATCGGGGCGAACTACGGCGAGTGCATCTTCAGCCCCGCTTACCAGCAACAAACTTGCATCGCCATCGAGGCGAATCCTGGTTTGTGCGAGTATTTGGAGCGTTCGCGCCGTGACCATTGCCATGTTGACCGGATCAGCATCGTCAACGCGCTGTTGGGTGCCAGGCAAGCGGCAGATGTGCCTTTCTATTTTTATCCCAACTGGACCGGCGGCGGATCCGGTGTGGCTCCGCTGCGCGACGGCGCCCAGCGGGTGCATGTCTCCGAAACAACTCTGGACAAGGTTCTGGATCAACATTCAGTCGACTACTCCGAACCTTTGCTGTTCAAGATCGATGTGGAGGGATTTGAAGCGAAGGTGTTTCGCGGTTTCCAGCAGATCGATCGATTCGAAAAGCGGCTCGGAATTCTGGAATTCGATACCGAGATGATCGAGCGATCAGGTGAGTCGCCCGCGGCGTTCTTCGCTGACTTGATTCAGTCTCATACCGTGTTCCTAAGCCGATTGCGCAGTCGTCACTTGCTGCGACTCGATTCGTGGAAGGAATTGGCCGAACGATACGATGGTCACTTTCACTGCGATTTAGTAGTCACCAGTTCGCTAGACCTGCTGGCTCCCCAGTGGCGGGCACAGATTTCCGTCCCCAACTCGGACCCGTCGGCCGCGGCGGCATAGCGGTTGGAGTCGCCAATGAGATTGCAGAGCGAATTCACCGTGAAGGTGTTGTCCAAAGGGCATGCAGATGTCGCGGCCCGATTGTGGAAACGTCAATTACCACTGGACGCGCGTCAGTCATCCGGAGTCCGGTTTGTCTTTGACCCGCGGGAGCCGGATTATGACTGGTTGTTGGTGTATGACGATTTGCCAATGGATCGTGGTGAAAAACACTCACTGCGTATCGAGTCTCTCAGCTGCGACCCGCGCAAGACCGTGTTGGTGACCGCTGAGCCGTCTTCGATCAAACTGTATAGTTCAGATTTCGTTAAACAATTCGGTTGGGTGCTAAGTAGCCAGGAACCTTGGGCGATTCGCCACCCCAATCACGTGCGGGCGCAAGCCGGGCTGCGGTGGTTTTACGGTCATGGTCAAGATCACACACTCAGCTACGAAGCGATCGCCGACGGTTTTCCGAAAACCAAGTCGGATCGAATCAGCGTGGTTTGTTCCAGTAAGGCTCACCGCCACACGCTGCACTATCGACGCGTGCGGTTTGTGCGGCAACTGAAGTCAATGATGCCCCAGTTGGAGGTGTTCGGCCACGGCGTCCGACCCTTGGATGACAAAGCCGAAGCGCTCGATTCGTTTCGCTATCACATCGCTATCGAAAATCATGTTGCCCAGCATCATTGGACTGAGAAACTGTCCGATGCGTTTCTGGGCGGCGCGTTGCCATTTTACTGCGGGGCACCCAATGCGGACGAATATTTTCCGCGCGAAAGCTTTATTCCGATTGACATCGCGAAACCGGAAGCAACGGCTGAGATCATGCGTGATGCCATCGCCACCGATCAATACAGCAAACGTTTGCCCGCAATCATGGAGGCCAGGCGTCTAGTGCTGGAAAAGCACCAGTTGTTTGCCTACGTTACCCGCCTGGTGCAGCGATTGGATTCACCGCAAGCTTATCGTCCGAACCCCGGTGATGTGATCGTTTCTCGGCGACTCGCCCGTCAGGGTCTGACTCGTGCCCTGCGCTACGTTGGGCAGCAGGCATTGACGCGGACCAGGGGGAGTGTCGCGGCGCGAAAATCACCCGTTTCGCGCGCGGCTTGAGGTCAGTTACCAGCTCGCTGGCGGAGGATTCGTTCGTAAATCTGCAGCTCCTTTTGTTCCCACTTGGCCCGTGAAAAATCGTCACACGGTGCGGGAGGATTCAGCTGTCCTTGGAATGCTTGTGCGATGCGGTCGGCCAGCGCTAAACAGTCAAGCGGTTTGACCAGTCCTTCTGGATAGGTCGCTCCCATCACTTCGGCTACCCCGCCGTGATCGTAGCCCAGCGTGACGCGGCCTAACTTGATCGATTCCAGCACCGCCAATCCAAAGCTCTCCGGTTTCTGTGATGCAGAAACGACGACGTTCGAGACGCACAGTATGTTCCGGATGTCCTGACGATGTCCCGTAAAGCAGACTTGGTTCTGCAGCCCCAAATCAACCACGCGTTGCCTCAGCTGGCGGACGTATCCCGAGCGTCGCGGATCCTCGCCGCCGGCAAACACCGTTTGCACCTCGATGCCTTGATCGGCCAACGCACGGACTGCCCCGAGCACATCCAAATGGCCCTTTAGCCGCGTAAGTCGTCCTGGCAAGCAGAGCACGAAGGCGTCGCGCAACTGTGGAAATTCGCCGTACCAATGTTCGCGCCACTCCCGCGGCGATTGATATCCGTAGGGAAACTCCGTCGGCTCGACGCCTCGATGCACAACAGCATACGAACCTGGCTTCAGGTCGTTCGGATACGTCCGTTGGAAATGATCCAGCGCGGTATCTGACACGGCGATCACAAAGTCGCTGCGGACCATCACGCGGCTATAGGAGCTGGGGCGATGCAGACCGTGAATCGTGGTTACAAACGTAGGGCGGTCACTGCGGGGAACCAGTTTCAACGCCAACAAGGCAACCCAGGCTGGAAGCCGTGAATGGGCGTGTAGGATCGCCGGACGCTGCTGCAGGATCAGTTTGCGGATCCGCAGTACCGACGATAGGGTCGAGGGCCGCTTTGCCCAGATGGCGGCCTCAATATGCTCTCCCCCCTCGTCAACGATTTGTGGAACCATCCTGCCACCGCCCGAGACAACCAAATTTCGATAGCCAGCATTGACCAAAGCGCGGTTCATGGAAACAACGCATTGCTCAACACCGCCGCTGTCGAGTTCCGGTACCATTTGCACCGTGATTGGCGGCTGGTTCATGCGTGTCTCAAAGGCCTGAGCGATCCCAGAGTGTGACTGGGCTGTGCGGAAAGAAGGGCCAATGTAAAAGGCTTTGCCCTTGGCGACCATATCGATTGATAGCGACGAATCGATGTTGAGCCGGATTCTGTGACCCGTCTACAATCCGATCCGCATTGCCCAGCCGTCTGAACAGGTAAGTTTCGCATCACCATGTCCCAATCCGGCCAATCAAAAATCGTCGTTTGGTGTTTGCTGGACGATCGTCCGGGACATCAAAATCAATCGCTCGGGTTGGCCGAAGCGATTGCCCGAGTCGCGCCGGCCGAAGTCATCCAGCTGCCGTCGCGTGGGTGGATGCGGGGTTTGCGAACCATGCTTGGGGGGCAGCCGTTTCCGCGGGCTGGTCGGGGCAATCCCGACCTGGTCATTGCCGCAGGTCACAGCACGCATCTTCCGTTGATCGCCGCCGGCCGACGCTACGGCGGAAAATCAGTCGTACTGATGCGTCCTTCGCTACCAAGCCGCTGCTTTGATCTGTGCCTGATGCCTGAAGTTCATCGCGTTGACCAGCCGCCGAAAAATGTGTTGTATACCCGAGGTGTCCTCAATCGCATCGTGCCATCGAACACCAAGGACGCCGGCAAGGGGCTGATCATGATCGGTGGACCGTCTCAGCATTTTGAGTGGTCTGACCAGCGCGTGGTCGATCAGGTTGCTCAGATCCTGGTCCATTCACCCGGGATGCAGTGGACGATCGGAACCTCTCGTCGAACTCCCGATACGCTGGTTGCACACTGGAAACGCAACGCTGTGCGGGCGAACTTGGTAACGCCTGAGAGGGCGCCCGCGGGCTGGCTGATCGACCAGTACGCGACTGCCGCTACCGTGTGGGTTACCGAAGATAGCGTTTCGATGACGTACGAAGCGGTCACCTCAGGCGCGTCGGTTGGATTGATTGAATTGAAAGCAATCGCGACCAATCGTGTCACCCGGTCGATCGATGCATCTGGTCGAATCTGGACAGGTTTGCCGATTTGATCGCTGGAACCGAACAGGTCGGCCCTTGCCAGCGACCGCTGGATTTTGCGAAGCGGATCGCTGTGCCTCTCTGGTGCTTGCGCGTTTTGGTATTTCAATATCCAGCGACAAGCTACCCAGTGCGGCATAGGGTCTGACCGCTTTTCCTGATACGGAAACCGGAACCGATCTGGCGTCGCTCGCCGAAAACTCAATACCGTACAGAGGTCAGAACGGCTGGGAGGCCGGCAGGTCATGGTTCGAGCGAAGGATCGCTGCGATGGTTGATTCACCACGAATTCTTATCTCGCGGATGGGCGCGATTGGCGAGACCGTATTAACGCTGCCGGTTGCCTGTGCGTTGCGCGAAGCGTTTCCTGACGCTCACATTGCCTGGGTCGTAGAAAAAAGGGCAGCGCCGGTGGTCTGCAAACATCGGTCAATCAATCACACGATCGAACTGCAACGCGGCTGGTTCTCCTCACCGAGGCTACTGGAACAAGCCCGCCACGAACTCCGCTCGCATCGCTTCGACATTGCGATCGATTGCGAGGGAGTCACCAAATCGGCCTTGGCGGGTTGGCTCGCCGGGGCGCCCAAGCGAATCGGTTTCCGAGGTCGACATGGTCGCGAGTTTAGCCGCGTGCTGAACAACACTTTTGTGCAACCGGTGTTCAACCATTTGACCGATCGGTCACTGGAGTTGCTGATCCCGTTGGAAATCCATTCGCCCAAGGTGCGTTGGAACTTGCCGCTTTCGGAAGCTTCACGATCTTGGGCCGATCGCTGGCGAAGGACAATCGGCAGTTGCAAGTTAGCAATCGTGAATCCCGGCGCCAGTTGGCCGTCCAAGTTGTGGGAAACGGATCGCTATGCGTCAACGGCGCATTACATCCGCGACCGTTACGGTTATCGCAGCGTGGTGACTTGGGGGTCAGAGACGGAACGTCAGCTGGCGCAGCTGATCGTGTTCCAGTCCAAGGGTGCCGCGACGCTGGCACCCGATACGGATCTTCAGCATCTGGCGGCGCTGATTGAACGAGCGGATTTATTCTTGGGACCGGACTCGGCGCCACTTCATCTGGCCGCCGCCGTGGCCACGCCCGCGATTGGTTTGTACGGCGCCACTCAGCCTGATCGCTGGGGACCCTACGGTCAGATCGCGATCTCGCAGGCTTACCAAGGGGGCAGTCGAAGGCACCGTCGCCAGGCCGACAATGCCGCGATGCGGCAAATTGGTGTCGACCATGTTTGCAAAGTGATTGACCAACTCGAGTCACGGCGACAGCTCCGCACGGCAGCCTAACCACGCGACTGCGTGGTCAGGAAATTCGCAGCCGATGCATCGGTGGAGCTAGCTGCTAGTCCGGTACAACCATTGAATTCTTTAGCGATCTGGATGCGTCGACTAAGTGCAGTTTCCGTTGGTTGCCGTAATTCCTGCAGAACGATAGGATTCCTCGAGGTCGCCATCGATGGTCGCTTCGACTTCCGAGTGACGCGGTGACTAATTCCCGGTGCGTCGGGAATCGGGTGTTGGGCGGACGCGGGTCTGGGTCTGCCGGTGCCGCCTTTCCCGATCTGCGGCTTGAGGGAATCCGAGGTCTTTACATGGCCGACTTGTCGTAGGTGCTTGCTACCGTTCACCGGCTTGGGCTGCCCTCCGAAACAATCGAACTCTCAAGTGCCTGGGCCCGTTTCCCGACAGCCGAAATCAGAAACGGAAATGCTCTAGCCGCCCACCGTTCTGACCGTCTTTGGCTGACGATACTTGTTCGGATTATCGGCACTGCCGATGATCTCGTACAAGAATCGACTGGGGGTCGTGGGTCTCGCCTGGCCCCATTTGCGGCGAGTCAAGGCCAGGGACAGGGTTAAGTATTCTTGTGCTCGAGTGATGCCGACGTAGCACAGGCGGCGTTCTTCGGCGATCTCTTTTTCGTCCCCCGATTTGACGCTGCGGGCGTGGGGCAACAGTCCTTCTTCCATGCCGACCATATAGACAACCGGGAACTCCAGTCCTTTGGCCGCGTGCATGGTCAACAACCAGACCGCGTTTTGGGCGGCGAGCTTGTCTTTCTCGCTGCCCAGTTCACGCCCCGATAGCGCGATGTCGGACAGAAAGCCGGTCAGATCGGGCTGCGCCGCACCATCCTGATAGGCGTCAATCGCGTTGATCAATTCGCCGATCGAAGCCATCCGCGCTTCTCGTTCCTGAGGTTCTTCGTACAGCCTGGCGATCTCATCGCCATAAGCGGTCGTGTCCAGCAGCGTCCGCATCGCGGCGGTCAACGATTCGCTGGCCGCCCGCGCGCGAACTTTCTCGGCGATCGTTGCCAATTGGTCAATGCCACGCCGCGCCGCCGGTGGCAAGTCGCCGATGGCCGCTGGATCTTGCATCACCTGCCAGACGGGAACGCCTCGCTGTACCGCTCGCTCGATCAATGATTTGACGGTTTTGTTGCCCAAGCCGCGAGCCGGAGTGTTGATAATCCGCAGCAGCGCGACTTCGTCAGCGGGCTGCTCGATCCACTTCAAATAGGAGACCAGGTCGCGGACTTCCTTGCGGTCGAAGAACGATTGCGTGCCCAACATCACGTAGGGAACTTTTGCTCTTCGCAACTCGGTTTCAAACAACCGCGGTTGTTCGTTGGTGCGAAACAGGATCGCGATATCACGAGGCTGAAAGTGTTCGCGCTGGATTTTTTTGACAATTTCGCCGACCACCGTGTTCGCTTCGGTCTGCTCGTCCTTGAACTGTTCGATCCGTGGACGCGTTCCGTTGGGCCGGCTTGCTATCAGTTGTTTGTCGTGTCGCTGGGCATTGAAACCGATCAACCGATTGGCCATTGACAAAATTTCAGCGGTGCTGCGGTAATTGTCTTGCAGGCAAATGACTTTTGCGTCAGGCCAATCACTTGTGAAATTCAAAATGTGCGAGACATCCGCGCCGCGCCAGGCATAGATCGACTGATCGTCATCGCCGACAACACATAGATTGCGATGACGGAGCGTTAGATGTTTGGTGATCCGGTATTGGCTGCCGTTGGTGTCCTGATATTCGTCGACCAACAGATGATCGTACTTCGAGGCCTCTTCGTCACGAACCGCCGGATGGTCTGCAAACAGAGTTTCGGTATGCAGCAACAGATCGTCAAAGTCCATCGCCCCACGAATCCGTAAAGCTTCTTGGTAACGACGATAAGCGGCCGCCGCAAAGTGTTCTTTGTCGTTGGCGGCGCGGTAGGCGGCGTCAGCAGGCTTGATCGAAGCATTTTTCCAGCCACCGATAATGGCCAGCATGTCGCTTGGACGCAGCGCTGTGCCGGGGAGCCGAAGTTCGCGCAGGATTCCACGCGCCAATGATTCTTGATCACTGCGATCGTAGATCGAAAATTTGGCGGGAAATCCGATCCGTTTGGCGTGTCGCCGCAGGATCCGAACGCACTGCGAGTGAAACGTGCTGACGGTCGGTCCGGGCGGCGGTTGGCCGCTTCGCTTGCGACCGCGGCCTGTGCCGATCAGCTCGCCAATTCGTTGCCGCATCTCGCCGGCGGCCTTGTTGGTAAAGGTGACGGCCAGAATGCGATCGGGCGCGATGCCATGGCGAATCAGATTTGCGACTCGCAGGGTCACCACCCGCGTCTTGCCGGTCCCCGCGCCGGCCAGTACCAAGATCGGTCCCGACAGCGTTCCCACCGCTTGGGCCTGCGCTGGATTCAATCCATGATTGGCCGCTTTCAATCCTTTGGACATCTCGGTTTGGGTTCCTGCGCTAGCGAAGTTTGTCGCGATCAGGGATAGCGCTGGCGGAACCCGTATTGATCAATACCATTTCGCGCTGTTGAGGTCGATTCGCGGTTACCGCTCCGTGATCGAACGGAATTCCATAACAAGCGTAGTTGCCGGTTGTGGTATCCAACACATAGGCGATCGTGGGAGCGGCTGGTCGATTACTGGCTTTGGGAAAACTTGCCTGTCCAGTGACCAGCAAGTAATTACCACCTTTGCCCGACGTGCCCAATGCGTCACCGACATTGACTGAAAACAGCGCCAGGAACCGACCTGTACGTGGATAGATCACGCTGCACTGAAGCAATCCCGAGTTATGGTCCAACACGAAGAAGCCCTCGGAATCGTCACTGACTTGTCCAGTCGCGATCGAAAACTTTTCGCCTAGATTGGCCGATGCCGAGGCGTTGACCAGCGGCAGAGAATCGAATCGATTGCTCTGCAGGGATTCCAGCTGGCTGTTGCGACCCGCGAAAAATACGGCTGTGCATAACGAAATCAGCGTGATTGTGGTCAGCAGCGGCGTCGCCAATGATTGCAGCGAGCAACATGATTGTGAGCGGACGATCTCACTCTCGGCGACAGCTGAATCCTGATCTGAAACGGATGGGTGGGACATGGTTTAACGACTCCTCGCGTGGGGTGGTTCGATCGGTTCTGATGATGGTTGGTTCCGGGGCGAATCCGTGACAAAGCTTCTCGATAAAACTGGACTTCGTCGGTTCAACTTGGCCCCCGGCAATTGTACGGCTTGCAGGGGAGCTTTACGATTGCGGGTACGGCAATCCAACGAGCTGGATTTGCGCGGGATCGTCAATAACGCCATTTGTTCAAGCCAAAAGCGAGGTCAATAAAAAGATGGGAATCAACGCACCAATCAATCGCAAGTTCCGAATGGCCCTCGTCGGAGGCGGTGCCGGATCGTTCATTGGCCGTGTGCATTCCATCGCCGCCTGTTTGGACAATCGAGCCGTGGTGACGGCCGGCGCATTGTCCAGCGATCCGGAGCGTGCCAAGGCGTCGGCACCCGACTACGACATTGATCCCTCGCGGGCCTACGGAAGCTATGAGGCGATGTTGGACGCGGAACGAAGGTTGCCTGAGGATCAGCGAATCGATTTCGTCAGCATTGCCACACCGAATCACACGCATTTCGAAATCGCCAGGGCGGCGGTCGAAGCCGGCTTCAACGTGATCTGTGACAAACCGATGACCTTCGATCTTGCCCAAGCCGAATCATTGCTGGAAACCGTCAACGGCAGCGATGTCGTGTTTGCCGTCAGCCACAATTACACCGGTTATCCGTTGGTCCGTCAGGCTCGAGCGATGATTCTGGGGGGCGAACTGGGCGAGATCAATGCGATCCGAGCGCAGTACATCCAAGGCTGGTTGCGAACGCCGCTGGAAGACGAGGAACAAAAGCAGGCGACCTGGCGAACGGATCCGAGCCAAAAGCGGCGCGGCCGGTGCGTTCGGCGACATTGCCACACATGCCTACAACCTGGGGCGTTACATGACCGGCATTTTTCCGGATGCGGTCAGCTGCAGCCTGAAGACTTTTGTCGGCGGTCGTCGGCTGGACGATTACGGAACCGCGGTGATTCGCTACCAGAACGGCGCGCTGGGAACCGTGACCGCGTCGCAGATCAGCCACGGTCGCGAGAATGACTTGGAGATCGAGATTGACGGCACCAAAGGTTCGCTTCGCTGGCGGCAAGAGAACCCCAACGAGTTGATCTTTCGTCAAAACGGCAAGCCGCACCAAATCTACACGCGCGATCCGAATGCGCCCTACATGCACCCGGCAGGCAGTGCGGCATGTCGAATTCCTTCGGGTCACCCCGAAGCATTCTTAGAAGCATTCGCCAACATCTACACCGCGGCCTTTGATGACATGGCCAAACGGGCTGCCGGTCAGAACATCGAGCGAAAAGATACGGTCTACCCCAACATTTACGACGGTGTCGAAGGGATGTTCTTTATCCAGCAATGTGTCGACAGCAGCGGTCAGGATGCAGCCTGGTTGCCGTTGAAACACGAGGCCGCAAGACGTTAGGCCGCGGCGATTAGGCTGTAGCGATTATCACGGCTGGAATGCCGTTTTTGTGGCGGATTGAGGTGTTCACCCCGGCACCGCCAACGCGTCACCGTTTATCATGGAAACAGCTGCCGACTGGGCGGCAGCCGGGCGTCGAAAAAGGGGTCAGATCATGGCTGAAGCCGAAATCAGCGGCAGCGAAACGAAAACATCCCCGACATCGGTCTGGCCGATTCCCGAGAATCTGCTGCGCGAAGTCACGGAGGTTCCTTGGATCTGCCACTGCCGATGGTCGTCTGGGTCAGCATCCATCCGGCCGCCGGCAACATTTATGGCTGCCCGGCGGGCCAACTCGTCGATGCTGCGTCAAAACCCATCGATTTCGTCCATCCCGAGGATCGGTCGCGCTACCGCGACTACATTCAAACGACGCTTGCCCAGGGCCAGGGGAGTTGTCGATATCGCCTCGTCGACGCCAGTCAGCAAACCCGCCGCGTGGTCGAGGTTGCATCGACTGTCGATGAGCATGGAAAAACGTTGATCTACGGTTTGACAAAGCTTGCCGACGATCAACATCAGGTTGAAATCGCGCTGCGTGATTCTGAAGCCGTCTACCTGTCGCTGGTCGAAAGTCTGCCGTTGAGCGTCTTGCGGAAAGATACCAAAGGAAGAATTCAGTACGCCAATGCGCAAGCCTGTGAAAACATGGGCAAGACGGTCGAAGAACTGATCGGAAAATCTGACTTTGATCTGTTCCCAGCCGACCTTGCCAGAAAATACATGTCGGACGACCGCGAGGTGATTGAATCGGGAAAGTTGCATCACGATATCGAAAGGCATCAAGCACCTGGCGGCGAACAGATTCACGTCGAGGTTTGGAAAGCTCCGGTGCACAGCGCCCGCGGCGATGTGGTTGGCATTCAAGTCATGTTCTGGGATGTCAGCCGACAGGTGAATGCCGAATATCAAGTGGAGTTCGAGAAGTTCTTGTTGGCGAAATTATTGGAAACAGTTCCCGATTCAATCTATTTCAAGGACGCCGATAGCCGCTTCATTCGAATCAGTCAAAGCTGTGCCGACAAGTTCGGCATTGCGAATCCGAAAGAAGCGATCGGCAAATCGGATGCCGACTTTTTTGCCATCGAGCATGCCCGCAAAGCGCTGGCCGATGAACGGGAGATCATGAAAACCGGCAATCCGATCCTGGGCGAAATTGAGCACGAATTCTACGAGGGCGATCGGGAAACGTGGTGCAGCACAACGAAGATGCCGCTGCAGGACAAACACGGGCGGATCATCGGCACTTTTGGCATTTCTCGTGACGTCACCGAACAAAAGCGAGCTGAGCAGGAACTGGCGCGGGAACGGGACCTGCTGCGAACGATCATCGACAATGTCCCCGATTTGATTTATGTGAAAGATCGTGCCGGACGGTTTGTGACGGCCAATGTGGCCCTGTTGAATTTGCTGAATTTGCAGTCATATGCGGAGTTGCAAGGCAAGACCGACTACGATTTTTCGCCACCCGAATTGGCGTCCAACTATGTCGCCGACGACCAGAATGTGATGCGCAGCGGTGAACCAATGTTGGATCGCGAAGAATCACACCGCGCCGAAGACGGCACGCCGATCTGGTTGTTGACGACCAAAGTTCCGCTGTCCAACGATAGCGGCGAGGTGATCGGTGTGGTCGGCATCGGGCACGATATCACCGCCCGCAAATTGGCCGATCAGGAAATCTTGGCGGCCAAGGAATTGGCGGATCGAGCGAACCAGGCCAAGAGTGATTTCCTGGCCAACATGAGTCACGAAATCCGCACCCCCATGAACGCCATTATCGGTATGACCGAATTGGTGCTCGATACGAAACTGGATTCAAATCAACGCAGTTATCTGTCGATGGTCCGCGAATCGGGCGAAGCGCTGCTCGGCGTGATCAACGACGTGCTTGATTTCTCCAAGATCGAAGCCGGCAAGCTGGAGATCGACAAACATCTGTTTGATGTTTCGGAGAGCCTGGGCGACATGATGAAAAGCCTGGCCTTGAAGGCGCACAGCAAAAATCTGGAACTGGCGTTTCGCATTCATCCCGATGTGCCCCGTTTTGTGATCGGTGACGTTGGCCGGCTGCGGCAGGTTTTGGTCAATCTGGTCGGCAATGCGATCAAGTTTACCGATAGCGGCGAGGTCGTCGTGGAGGTCAATCGCGTGGCGGATCCATCCGATCAATTGATTTTGGAGTTTTGTGTACGGGACACCGGAATCGGTGTTCCCGAAGAAAAACTAGAGTCGATCTTTCATGAGTTTGAACAGGCTGATTCGTCGACAACGAGGCGGTACGGCGGTACCGGGCTGGGGCTGGCGATCTGCTCGCGACTGATCGAAATGATGGGCGGAAAAATCGAAGTCACCAGCATTCCGGATTACGGCAGCGAATTCAAGTTCCAGATCCATGTCGATCACGCGCCGGCCGACGCCGAAGCCCAGCGGCAACGCGGCGTGGTCGTCGTTGGCGGAACCAAAGTGTTGATCGTGGACGACAATGCCACCAACCGAATGATTTTAAACGAAATGTTTTTGAATTGGGGGATGCTGCCGACTCAGGCCGAATCCGGCGAACTGGCACTTGCCGAATTGCATTCGGCCTACGCCAAAGGAGAACCCTTTGGGCTAATCGTTAGTGATGTCAACATGCCGGAGATGAGTGGCTACGAGTTCATCGAGCAGGTTCGCGGTGATCTGAACGTCGTCCGCACACCGGTGGTTGTTCTGACCAGCGGCGGACGGCAAGGTGACAGCGAACTTGCCGAACAGCTGGGTGTCGCCGAGCGATTGATGAAACCCGTCAAACAGTCGGAATTGTTCAACGCAGTGGTTCGATCCTTGGGAGTCAGTGCGCCCGAAACTGTCACATCGTTAAAGTCCGGCGACAGCGGCAAAGTGGATTTAGGCACGTTGCGAATCTTGCTGGTCGAAGACAATTCCATCAATCAAAAGCTGGCCGTTGGTTTACTGGAAAAAGAAGGGCACACGGTGACCGTCGCCAATGACGGTCTGGAAGCGCTGCGGTTGATCGAATCGGAAACTTTCGACGTCGTGCTGATGGATGTTCAAATGCCGACTCTAGATGGCTTTGAAACTACCGAACGGATTCGACAGCAGGAATCCGCCACGGGAGGGCACTTGCCCATCATCGCCATGACGGCGCATGCGATGAAAGGTGACCGGCAAAAGTGCCTGGCAGCCGGGATGGACGAATACGTACCCAAGCCGATTCGGATCACAAGGTTGCGAGAAGTATTGTTGAAAGTGCTTGGTCTTCGCGAAGTCGGTAACCGGGCGGAGCGAGCCGGCATGGCTGATGGTGACGGCAACAGCGAGTTACAGGATTTAGCCGAACCGACAGCCCAGCCGATGTCCTCCGCCGCGCCCGCACCTGATGCTGGCATCGGCGGACCCGGAATCGATTGGGAACGTGCCAAGTTAACAGTCGGTGGCGACGAACGCCTGCTGCGTGAATTGTTGCCGATCTACATTAGCGAAGCCGACGGTTTAATGAAGCAACTGCATCAAGCCATGGCTAACGACGACTGTAAGACTCTGAAGCGCGCCGCTCATACACTCAAAGGCGCCTCATTGTCGGTCGGAGCGCTGACCACCAGTAAGCTGGCCCAGCAAATCGAATTAGGCGGCGACGATCTGACCAGGGAAACGCTTTCCCAATGGATCGCTCAACTCGATGCGGCTGTCCAAAATGTGGTCGCGGACGCCTCCGCCTACATCCAGGAAACGGACCGATAAGGTCTCGAATTGCACGCAGTGTCGACACTCTTGATCGCTACCGACGAAGCGGGATATGGTCCCAAACTCGGACCGCTGGTGATTGCCGCAACCGCCTGGGAAATCCCCGAGCTGTCCGAACGCGGGTGGATCAGTGCCGGCTCCCGGACGGAGCAGCGTCCGGTCGCCAGCGGCACGTCGATGACTGATCTAGTTGATTTGTTTGCCCCTCTTCGCCTGCCGTATCTTTGCGGACAAGTCAAAGTCGCGGTTGCTGACTCTAAGGCCGTGTTTAAATCCACCCAGAAAGGGACTCCAGGTCTCAGGACCCTGCACACCGCTGTCAGCGCCGCGATCCACTGGACTGGAAGTTCGGAATCGCGGCTGGCCAATTGGCTGACCTCGATCGCCGCTGCTGACGTCGACTTGTTGTCCCAAACCGATTGGTTCGGCGAGTTGAATGATCGCCAGTTTGTCGCCCCGGCGGAGACGGGTGCACTGCTGAATCATTGGCGAACCACAGGGCTTCGACTTTGCGGGATCCGCGCACGAATCATCACCGCGCGACAATTCAATTCGCGGTGCAGCGGCGGGTGCAACAAAGCCGACCTGCTGTCGGAATCGACCATCGGCCTGGTTCGCTCGATGATCAGCGATCACCGCAGCCCACGGTCGATGGTCAACGTATTTTGCGACCGACACGGCGGACGACGATACTACGGCGCCGTGCTGCAACACGTGTTCCCGGATTTCCAATTGCAAGTGATTACCGAATCGAAACAGCAAAGTCACTATCGATTGTCCGGATCGGGACAAACGGTTGAGATCGCCTTCACGGTCAAAGGCGACTCGTTCACTCCGGTGGCGATGTCATCGATGGTGGCAAAGTACTTGCGTGAGCGATTGATGGAATCGTTTAACCTTTATTTTGCGCTGCGGCATCGCGGCACCGCGGCTTTGAAACCAACCGCCGGTTATCCGGTCGACGCCGATCGGTTCTTGCAAGACATTCGCCCCATCATCGAGTCAGAAAAAATCGATCCCGACGATCTGATCCGCTGCCGGTAGGTGTAGTCGCCGGTACTTGATCGTGAGTTCCCGACCTGCGCCATTGATGGAAATGCACTCCTGGACAGCGCCACTTTTGAACTGAAATTCCCTTTTTTTGCTGCTCGCCCGAGCTGTAGTCCTGCGAGTCGCTCGCAGGGCATTCCGGAAGCAATTTCCACAGAAATTGCCCCGCGAAGGGACTCGCGGGACTACCAGAGTGCCGCTTTCCAGTTAGCGATTTTCTACGATTTTGGCCGAAAGCTGGTGAAGCGAAGTTCGTTGGTCGTTAAATAAGGTCCATCGAGCAAGTCGATGCAGTAGGGAATTGCCGGGAACACCGCGTCCAAACATTCGGCAATCGCTTTCGGTTTTCCCGGTAGGTTTACGATCAACGTTTTGTCGCGAATTCCCGCCGTTTGCCGGGACAGGATCGCCGTGGCAACCTTCTCCAGCGACACCTTGCGCATCAGTTCACCAAAGCCAGGCATCAGCTTTTCGCAAACCGCCTCGGTCGCCTCTGGCGTGACATCTCGCACCGCCGGTCCGGTGCCGCCGGTGGTGACGACCAGACAACACTGTTGTTGATCACAAAGCTCAATGATGGTTCGTTCGATCAACGACCGGTCGTCGGAAATGATTCGCGGAATCGGCTGCCATTGGCTGGTCAACACCTGGCTCAAGTAGTCGCGGATTGCCGGTCCGCCCAGATCCTCGTACTCTCCACGACTGGCACGATCGGAAACCGTGACAATTCCAATTCTGGCGGCGATCATGCCAGGATTTCTTTCACCACGCGAGCGTGCTGGACGCCGGTTAGCTTGGCGTCCAGCCCTTGATACTTAACCGTAAAACGCATGTGATCGATCCCCAGCGCGTGCAAGATGGTCGCGTTGAAATCGTTGATATGTACGGGTTCTTCGACAATGTTGTAACAGTAGTCGTCGGTTACGCCATAATCAAATCCGCGTTTGAACCCGCCGCCGGTAACCCAGGTTGAAAAGCATCGCCCATGATGATCACGGCCATGGTTGTCCTTGGTCAATGAGCCTTGGCTGTAGATCGTCCTGCCGAACTCACCCCCAAACACAACGACCGTATCGTCCAGCATGCCGCGTTGTTTCAGATCCTTGACCAGTGCGGCGGCGGGTTGATCGGTACCCCCGGCGTTCTGGCGAATCTCTTTGGGCAGATTGCCATGCTGGTCCCAGCCGCGATGAAACAGCTGCACAAACGGAACACCACGTTCGGCAAGCCGCCGGGCCAAGATGCAATTGGCGGCAAACGTACCCGGCTTTTTGGAGTCGGGTCCGTACAGCGCGTAAGTCGCCGGCGATTCATCGGACAGGTCCATCAAATCCGGCACCGAGGTTTGCATTCGGTATGCCATTTCGTACTGCGCAATTCGAGTTTCGATTTCGGGATCGCCGACATCGGCGAACCGTGTCGCGTTCAATTCAGCGATTCCGTCCAACATCTGGCGGCGGACCGAGGGATCGACGCCGGGTGGATTGTTCAGGTACAGCACCGGATCGCTGCCGCTGCGAAATTGCACACCTTGATGTTGGGACGGCAAGAAACCGCTGCCCCACAAGCGAGAAAAAAGTGCCTGGCCCGGTTTGGCACCGACCGAAATCATCGTCACGTAAGCAGGCAAGTTTTCATTGGGACTGCCCAGCCCGTAACTGAGCCACGAACCCATGCTGGGGCGGCCAAGTTGTTGAGTCCCGGTGTTGATGTAGGTGATCGCCGGATCGTGATTGATCGCTTCGGTATTCATCGTGCGGATGATCGTCAAATCGTCGACAATCGACGCGGTATGCGGCAAGATTTCGCCATTGACCCACGTTCCACGTTGTCCGAAACGATCAAATTGGAACATCGGGGCCACACACGGAAACGTCGATTGGCCGCTTGACATGCCGGTCAATCGTTGGCCCCTGCGGATCGAATCGGGAAGCTCTGTGCCGTGCAACTTCCGCAGCGCCGGCTTGTAATCGAACATGTCGATGTGGCTGGGGCCGCCGGCCATGAACAGATAGATCACACGTTTGGCTGTCGGTGCAAAATGGGGCAACTGGGGTAATCCGGGATGCGCCGCACCGGATGATCTCGCCTCCGCCACTTGCTGGCCACCGATCAGAGATGCCAGCGCCGCAGCGCCCAGGCAGCCGCGACCGCGCGAGAGCAACTGGCGGCGAGTCATCAACAATTCGTATCGTTCGATTGGGCTCATCGTTGGTTCACTCTCGTGTTAACGTCTCGTCTAAATTCAAGATCGTACTGGCGACGATCGTCCAGGCGGCGTGATCGGTGGCCGGTAAGGTGGCGTTGCGCTTCGACTGGCCGACGTCCAGCAGTTGCTCCGCCGATTCGAGATCCCCTTCATAGCGATCCATGGCGGATTGTAAGATGCCGAATCAGCACTTGCCGTTCCGCGGGATTCGGTAGTCGCGCAGTCGCCAGACGAAAACCGTGGTCGATCCGAGCCTCATTCGACTCGCCGCCGGCCAACATCATCCGCTCGGCGAAATGCCGGGACGCCTCGACAAACTGTGGATCGTTCAACGTGACCAACGCTTGCAACGGTGTATTCGTTCTGGCCCGCTGGATCGTGCACTTTTCCCGCGTCGGCGCGTCAAAGATTTGCATCGATGGTGGGGGCGCCGATCGCTTCCAGTAGGTATACAAACTGCGGCGATACAGATTGCCGCCGCTGTCTTGTTTGAACTTTGGATTGCCCCCCAAGCCGACCTCCGCCCACAGTCCCGCCGGCTGATAGGGTTTGACGCCGGGCCCGCCATAAGTGTCAACCAGTAAACCGCTTAATTCCAAAGCCGTATCGCGAATGAACTCACCCTGCAATCGGAACCGCGGCCCGCGAGCACAAAGTCGATTGTCGGGATCAACAGCGTAAGCGTGCGAATCGATGCTTGAGGATTGGCGATAGGTCTCGGACATCACCAGTTGCTTGATGAACCTTTTCACATCCCAGCCCGATTGGCGAAAGTCGATCGCCAATGCGTCCAACAGTTCGGGGTGTGAGGGATACTCGCCTTGCGACCCAAAGTCCTCTGGTGTGGCTACTAAACCGCGGCCAAAAAACATCTGCCAATATCGATTCACGGCAACTCGTGCAGTCAATGGATGGTTGTCTTGGAACAGCCACTGGGCCAACCCCAGTCGATTCCGCGGCAGTGCCTCGCTGATCGGCGGCAGAATCGCCGGCGTCCCTGGATCGACTTTTCGCTCGCTGGGCGAATCGTAGGCGCCGCGATTCAAGATGAAAGTCTCTCGAGGTTGCTCCAGATCGCCCATGATCATCACCGAAGTCATCGGCTGTCGTAGTTCCGCCAGCTGCCTGCTGAGTTCCGCTGCCCGCTTGCTAGCAGCCTGGTACTCGCCGTGCTGTGTCGTCAGGAAATAGTGGCGGATCGCCTGGTTCTGCGCTTCGGTTCGCTGCTCGGCTTCGATCGCCAACAAAGCCTCGACCGCGGAGCTTTCGGCCAGCAATTTGACTTCCTTTTCGCTGAGCCGGCGATTGTAAACTTCGATCTGATCGACCACACCCTTCAGCCGCGAACCGGGATGCCGACTGCCGATCAGCAATGATTTGTCGGTTTCGATTGTTTCGGTCAATCCATCTTGTTCGATCGACCAATCCCAGATTTCGCCATTGACATAGATCTTGATTCCCGACGCTTTGCTCGATCCATCGTAAGTGGCAAAGATGTGGTACCAGTTGTCCGCTTCGAGCGCCTTGTTCGTCGTGACTTTAATCGCGTTGCCTGGCCAGTTATGAATGATGTGGACCGCTACCTTGCCACCGGCAACGTACAAGTCATAGCCTCGATGGTTGTTGGCGTCGTCCATCCGAGCCAAAATTGCGCCGCCGGTGTCCGCCTGCGGTTGGAACCAGCCACCATAGGAAAACTGGTCGGTTCGCTCGAAATTTCCGACGTCACCGAGGTCAATGTAGTTTCCACCATCGAATTTCAGTCCCCACTGATCGCGCGTCTTAACCCATGACGCGTTGCCATGAATCTTGGACTGGCGGTCGGCAATCAGCAGATCGTTGACCGTGTCGCCGCTCCCTTCGGACAGCGGCAGATTGACAATACAGCCATCGATGGCAGCTGAAGGTTCAGGCGAACTGGCTCGCTGTTGGGCCAGCCATGCCTCGAGTTCGCTGTGGCACCCGGATTCGATCGTTGCCTGTTGCTGCTGGACCGAGGTCAACTGCTGCTCAATCGCCGGGATCTGCCTTTCCTTTTCTGGATCCAACAGATCGATCTTCGGCTGGGCGTTGCCGTCTCGCGTCTGCATCCCTTCATCCCGACTTACGTTAAAGAACGCATAAAAACGGTAGTAGTCTGCTTGCGAGATGGGGTCGTATTTATGGTCATGACACTGGGCGCACTCCATGGTCAGCCCCAACCAAACCGTGGACGTTGTTTTGACGCGATCGACGGCATATTCCACACGATACTCCTCAGCAATCGCCCCCCCTTCGTCGGTCGTTCCATTGTTGCGATTGAATCCGGCCAGCACCTTTTCCTGCAGACTGGCGTCGGGTCGCAAATCGCCGGCGATTTGATTGATCGAAAACTGATCAAACGGCATGTTTTGGTTGTACGCGTCGACGATCGCGTCGCGCCAGGCCCACATCTCTCTGGGGCCATCGGCGTGGTAGACGCTGGTGTCGCCATAGCGCGCGGCGTCCAACCACATCAGCGCCATTCGCTGACCGTAGCGGCTGGATGCCAGCAATCGATCGACCACCCTCTCGTAAGCGCCCGCCGATCCATCCGCCAAGAAGTCGTCGATTTCGGCCAGTAAGGGCGGCATGCCGGTCAAGTCATATGTGAGGCGGCGGATCAGCTTTTCACGCGTCGCTCTTTCGCTGATCTGCAAGCCCGCTTCCGCTAGCCGCTTGCCAATGAAATGGTCGATCAGGTTGCTGTGGGCATCAACGACTTCGGGTTTGACTGGCGCGGCGAACGACCAATGTTCGGTCCAGTCGCCACCATCGGCCACCCAACGCTGCAGTATTCCTATTTCGGTGTCACTCAATTTCTTGGGCGAATCGGCGGGCGGCATCCGCTGGTCCGGGTCGCTGGAAGTGATTCGCGCGATCAGTTCGCTGGTGGCGGTATCCCCGCCGATTACCTCCCGAGCATACTCTTCGATATCGAGCCGCAAATCTGCTTCGCGGTGCTCCGAATCGGGGCCATGACAATAGAAGCACTTATCCGACAAGATCGGGCGAACGTCGCGATCAAATCGCAGTGTTTCAGCCAGGACGGATTGGCAATGCGTGAGCATGCCAACGAGTGACAAAAAGATCAGGCTTCGCACGACGGCGAGGACTCCGGTTGGTGGGATGATCGGCAGTAAGCCTATTCTAGCAGAGAATGCCTGGATTGCAGCAATTGTTGACAGCCCTGGGCTGACCCTGTTCACCCCCTGAGATCATTAAAGGTCCGATTGACGACCCTCTGCAGCCGGCGGCGGCAACTCGTCAAAATCGTCCTCCAGCTCGTCCGCCGCTGGCGCATCACCGGCGGCCTGTTGGCGATCGTTGTCCTCCGCATCGGCCGGGTTGATCGGCTGCGACTGCGCCCCTGCGGAAACGAACAAATCCAACAAACGATAGGTTTCCCGAAACCCGTCTGTCGACCAAATGAATGACAGGCTACTGTTCCCCACGACTCCGATGTAGTTGTTCAACAGCGGCCGCAGCTGTTGTGGTGACATGCCGCGGTCGATCACCGCGATGATGCGATCAGGTTCCAGGTAATTGATCCAAATATCACCATCGTCTTTCCGTCGCGCGAGGTTTCGCTGCAGCTGAGCTGCGGAAAATCTGAGTTGTTGGTCAATCGAACCATTCGAAACTGGCGAATCATTGACCGGATCGGAAATCACCGGCGTGGGGCTCAGCGGGGCCGCGTATTCAGGCGGCTCGTAATAGGGTTGCGGCTGATACAGCGGCCGCGCGATCGTGTAGGGATCGGCGTAATACCGTGGACGATATCGATACGCGGGATAGGGCGCGTAACCATTCCCGTAAAGCCCTGTGTTGACCGCCGTGAAGGGAGCACGAACTCGGGTTCCGCCTCGAAACGGCAGCACATCAACAGCAACAAACGGGGCCCGGATGCTGACCCCGCCAAATCCACCAATACGCACCAGCTGCGCGCTGGCGATGGACGATGTTGCCGCAGATAAAAACAATCCGGTAACGAGTATCAACAGGCGGTTCATGGAATCGTGGTCTTAGGTTGCGCGGTGATTGATGCAGTACCTGATTGTAACCTTGGCGCCAACGGCCAGCATACCACCGGGAAATCGACCACGCATCGTTGAGGCACCGATTCCCCGTTTGTACTCGTGCTCTTACCCGTACTCGTACTCGTGCTCGTGCTCGTACTCGTGCTCAGCGAAGCGGTACTCGTACTTGGTTTGCAGAGAAGCGAGCGTGCGGCAGCAGTTCACAGCCAAATCTGAGGCGCATCGCCTTCCTTGCAAACCCTGCGGATTTGAGCTCGAGTACCGGCCTGTGGCCAGAGTACGCGCCCGATTGAAGGCGCAGAATCGAATGCCAAAGCTAAAGCTTTACATGAGCAGGCTCCGTTATGGAGGGCGATCGCGGAGGGAGTCAAACATGGATGAAAAGTTGCGAACACAACCGAGCGTGCAAATACGCACGATCGGTGATTTCAATTCGCCTGTTCGCCAATGAAAAAGCCTGATTGAGGGCGGTTCTCCGCGGCGGAGAGGTACCAGGCTAAGCGGCACCAGAGTTGCGATCGTTTCTCTCTGGCAGAACAAACAGTCGATCACTTGCTCAACGAGAATGACTCAGGACCTTTCCAGTTTCGAGATTGCACATGAGCTGGCCGCTCGGCAGCGCGATATCTCAATCTCAGAATTCTTCCTTAAGAACCGGCATTTGCTCGGGTTTGATTCGCCGTCCAAGGCACTGCTGACCACCGTCAAGGAAGCGGTTGACAACGCCCTGGATGCTTGCGAAGAGGCCGGGATTCTGCCTGAGATCATGGTCGAGGTTACGAGCATCGGCGACGGCGTTTTTCAGGTGGTCGTGCAGGACAATGGGCCGGGAATCGTCGAACAGCAGCTCGCTCGGATTTTTGGAAAACTGCTCTACGGATCAAAGTTCCACAAGCTGAGCCAGTCGCGGGGCCAGCAGGGAATGGGAATCTCGGCCGCCGGAATGTACGCGCAACTGACGACCGGGAAACCGTTGCATGTATTGAGTCGCGTGCGCAGTGACGATCAGGCGATGGAAATGTTTGTGTCGATCGATACGGCGAAGAACCGTCCGGAGTTGCATAAGAAGCAACGAGTCGAGTGGGATTGTCCTCACGGCACGCGTGTTGAATTGCAGATCGAGGGTCACTACCAGAAAGGGGCGCATTCGATTGATATGTATCTAAAGCAGACGGCGATCGCAAACTCACATGCGCTGCTGAACTTTCGCGACCCTCATGGTGAGCAGATCAGGTACGAACGTTGCAGCGACGAGCTGCCGCGTCGCGCGGTAGAAATCAAGCCTCATCCTCGTGGCATTGAGCTTGGTCACCTGATTCAGATGCTGCACAGCACCAAATGCCGCACGCTTCGGCAGTTTCTCGAGCAAGAGTTCTCACGTGTTGGCCGCAAGACTTCCAGTGCAATCATCAAACGAGCCGGCGCGAAGTTGAGCGAGCGATCGTGGCCAAAGAGGATCGCACATGTCCAAGCCAGCGCGTTGTATCAGGCGATCCAGAGAGTGCCTGTTTCCGCACCGCGAACGGACTGCCTGGTTCCGATCGGTGAGCAGCGGTTGCAGGATGGATTGATCAAGGAAACGGAAGCGGACTTTTGCGTCATCACGACCCGTCCGGCGGCTGTTTATCGCGGTAATCCGTTCCAGGTTGAAATCGGTATCGCTTACGGACACTCCCCAGAGACCGGAAAACGGGAGCACGGTCCAGCCCAAAAACCCCAGCAGCTTTTGGCCGGCGCGGACGAACCAGTGCGGTTGCTGCGACTGGCCAATCGAGTCCCTTTGTTGTACGACCAAGCCGGATGCAGCATCACCAAAGCCGTTGTGCAAACGAATTGGCGCGCCTATGGCCTGCAGCAGACCAGTGGTGCGATGCCGCTGGGGCCGATGGCAATTCTGGTTCATATTGCGTCGGTCTGGGTGCCATTCACTTCGGAAGCCAAGGAGGCGATCGCCTCTTATCCGGAAATTATACGGGAAGTCAAACTCGGCTTGCAGCAATGTGGACGCCAACTCGCCGCGCATTTGCGTCGCCAACAAGTTCTCAAAAGTGAATACGCCAAGCGGATGCACATCGAAAAATATCTTCCGCACATCGGGTTGGCTCTGCAGGAGATTCTTGCCTTCAGCGATGCTGAGCGCGAGCAAACCGTTGCGCAGCTGGAAGACGTCCTGAACAAAACGCGAGGAATGCCATGACAAACAAACGTTCGGACCCGAATCGAAAAAGCGGTCTTCCAGCTGAACTGGATCGGAAAACTCTTGCCTTCATCGACGCCATCGCCAGTCAGATTCATGACAGCATCACTGCCGGAGAAGTGCCCGCCCTGGACGTCCTGGTGCGAAGTCTAAAAAACGTCACGTACGACCCGGACAAAGGTTATTTCGAACTGGGCGACGTCCACAAACACCGAACCTTGACCGTCAACACTGTTCGCTCATTTGCGCAAACGCTCAGGTTGATTGCGACCTCGCGGACGATGGTGCACAGCGACGACTTCGCCACGAAACGAGAAGCATACTACGTCAGCAAGAACTGGGGCGAGTGTCGCTTTGACAGCCAAGCGGAGTCCGACGCGATCATGGATGACATCGAGGCACTGGCCTCGATGCAGGGTCTGGCACGCGAGCAGTTGCGGTTTTACGCCGAATCACATGGAGGCTCGGTGGTCGGCGATTTGGTGGTGATCGACGTGGATGGCGAAACGGCAGAGACGATCGAGATTGATTGTCGGCAACTCGGCAGCGGCGCGTACACGATTCCCCGGTCGGTAGAACACCTGCGTTTTCGCACTGATGCGCGGTTCATTCTGGCCATCGAGACGGGGGGCATGTTCCAACGATTGAACAATCATCGATATTGGAAGAAAGCAGGATGCATTCTTGTCGAGATGGGGGGTGTGCCCACGCGTGCCACGCGCCGATTCATTCGTCGACTTTCAGACGCGCACGATCTACCCGTCTATTGTTTTGTCGATTGCGATCCCTACGGTTTCGCGAACATCTACCGCACGTTGAAAGTCGGCTCCGGCAATGCGGCGCATGTCAACCGGTTTCTGTGCGTACCGCGAGCGCGGTTTTTGGGCGTTTCACCTCAGGATATCGCGGACTACGGTCTGGAGGACGCGACACATCCACTCGGCAAAATAGACGTCAAGCGTGCCCAGGACGCGATCAGCAACGATCCTTTCTTTGCGTCGCATCCGCGGTGGGTCGATGCGATCGAGCAGTTGCTTTCGCTGGGCGTCCGCGCTGAACAACAGGCGTTGGCGAAGTGGGGCCTGAATTACGTGATTGATGAATACCTGCCCAGGAAACTCGCAGCCCCGGAAAGCTTCCTTCCGTAGCCGACGGCTGACAGATCATTCCGCGTGGTATGTGTAGGACCGAAGCAATGTAGGATCGACGCAGGGGCGTGTTGAAGGTGCAGGTCAGAGGTTCGAGGTCAACCTTGGCTGAGGCTTAGGCCCAGCCAGTTCGACGGCTGACTCCGACTGGACTGGTGTGTTCCAGATCCGCATCGATTCGACACCCAGCAGAATCTTCCAGAGTTTGAACAGCCTCGCGAAAACGCTTTCCTGTACATAGGGGATGCCGTACTTTTCGCAAAGGGCTTTCACACGCGGTTGGACTTGCTGGTATTGCCGCATCGACAAATCGGGCCAAAGGTGATGTTCAATTTGGTAGTTCAGCCAACCGTGCAGAAAATCGTTCAGGTCGCCCCCGCACCGATAGTTTGATGTCCCGATGATCTGACGCAGGTAAAATTCGTTTCGGCTGGCGACTGGCGTTGTGAAGCGATACAGGTCGCTCGCCGCGTGGCTGGGCACGATCATCAGAAACGTATGAACGTTCGTCAACACCTCGGCGATCAGGACATTGATCAGCACATTGATCGCTGCCCACTGTCCCACAGGTAAAAACAACAGAGGCGTTAGTACGAAACGCACAATCCCGTAAGGCAATACCGAGCGACGCCAGAATTCGCGACCTTGCCGGCTGACCGGCAATAGCAGCCGAAGTGTCGTCACGGGCCGGTGATCGTCCGGTACGACGTCACGCAACTTGCCTTGAACGGACCTGGCTTTCTCTTTGCGCCCGTACTTGTTGCAGAATCCAAATCGTATTGGGCGCGTAATACAGCAGTTTCCAGGTGCACATGAAGAATGCGATGACCACTGCCTTGATCGGAACCGGCGCCGACCAGCTGCGGAAAAAATCAACGTTTCTTTCGACCAAATCAGGGTCTGTCACCTCGCCCGTGTAGTAATGATGAAACACGTTGTGTTCGTGATCCCAGGCCTCTGGAACGATCCAATCCAGCCAGTCCACAAAACGTCGCCAGCGGCGGGCAAAATATTTGCTCTGGTAACGCAGCGGAGTATCGGGTGTTTTGTCGTATCCGCGGTGCGTCACATGGTGAGTCACCATCGTCCAACGCGTGAAATTACCTTGGCTGATCAGCAAAGCGGAAATGGGATTGGGCACGATCCACGCCGTCGCGTAGCCGGCCAACGTGCAGAGACGACCCCAACGCTCGATCTTCCGCAAATGCTGGAAATCTGCTGCACTCCGTCCAGCGTCGAGTTCCTGTCGGATTTCTTTGAGCTCTTCACCAAAGGCGCGATAGTCTAGCTGACTCAAGTCGCAAGCAGTCGGTTGATCCTGAGTCATGCTGAGCCAGTGGCCTCCGATTTCAAAGTTGGGTTGAAGTACAAGTCGACGAGCCGAGAAAAAATGCAGTTGAACAGAGACCGTAAAATTTGCAAAGCATCCGCTTCAGGCAATCGTTCGCCCCGACCTGGGCTTTGTCAACTTCAGCAACCGTTTCGCTGTCATGAACGCACACCACGTCGCCGCGTGTGCACAGTCGCGCCATGCGGCCTGGCGCGGAACAGAGGCCACACCCAATAGCCGCTGTTGGCTCAGATCAGGTGCCATTCGGGGCGGACCAGGTTCCGGTGCTGGCAGAATTCGCGACGGCATGAGAATTGCCACGCAAATTGTTCGATTCATGAATCCAATCAGGCGACGTATCAAATGCCAACAAACAGCGAGACGGTTTCCAAAACCAACGAGCATTACGATTATGCAATTATCGGGATGGGAATCGGTGGGTTGACGTTAGGCGCGCTGCTGGCCCAAGCCGGCCAAAAAGTGATCATTTTCGAGCAACACGAGGTGCCTGGAGGATACGGCCACACATTCCGCCAAGGCAGATTCTCGTTCTGTGCCGAGCTGCATTACGTTTGGGATTGTGGTGAGGGCGAGCGAGTCTACCAAATGCTTGAAAAACTGGGACTCGAAAAGCAGGTCACTTTTCATCGTCTTGATCCCGCCGGCTTTGATCGCATCGTGGCGCCGGGGGTCGATTACACCATTGGCAGCGGATTCCCGCGTGAGTGCAAACGACTCTCCGCCATGTTTCCTTCACATGCCAGCGAACTGCAGCAGTACTTCGAGATCATCGCAACGATCCACGACCAACTCTATGACCTGCCGATTGGTTTCTCCTGGCGGACGGTAGTCGCCCACCCAGTTCGATATTCACACATTATTCGTTATCTGAAGTGGACGCTTGAGGATTTGTTCGACCAGCTGGGTTTTCCGGTTGAGTTGCGAATGATCCTGGCCGGTCAAAGCGCTATTTTCTGGGCGCCGCCGCGGGATCTTTCGCTGATCGTGCACGCAGGGGGTGTGGGGAGTTACGATCGCGGCGCCTATTATCCGACTAACAGCTTCATGCACGTGATGAAGTCGTTGCTCCGCAAGATCAAGCAGCAGCCAGGTTGTCGTTCGATGCTGTCAACCGAAATCACCGGGATCGAAGTCAGCGGCGGCAAAGCCCGCTCGGTTACGACTGCGACAGGAGGACGGTTCACGGCCGACCGTTTTCTGTTTGACGGTGACGCCGGGCTGAGCCTGGGGTTGATTGGTGAGGAGCACTTTCCGCAGTCGTTCCGGCAGAAACTGAAGTACGACTATGGCACGAGCGTGCTGAGCGTTTATCTGGGACTGAAGGACATCGACTTGCGGCGCTACGGATTTGGTGAACAGAACCTGTTCTGGCATCCGAAGATCGACTTGAACGAAGTCTACGACGATCAGTTATGCGATCGAATTCCGGAGCGGCCCTATTTCTTTTGCAACGCTCCCACGCTGCGACCGCACCATGGGGTACTTGCGCCGCCGGGTTGCGACCAATTGGTAATGGTCGCACCCTGCAGTTACGACTTGTTCCGTCGGCTTCGCAATCAAAGCGAAGCAGACTACCAGGCCGCCAAGCGGCGGTACTGCGACAGTATCATCCGGGTGCTCGAGACGGAATACATTCCCAAGCTTTCCGATCACATCATCGAAGAAGTGGTCGGTAGTCCGCTGACGAATCAATTCTACGTGCGAGCTCCGAAAGGCAACTGTTACAGCACGCCGCTGGACCCCAAGCATGTGAACCTGAGACGGCTGAACTACGAGAGCCCCTTTCCCAATCTGTACTACGTTGGCGCCAGCAGTTGTCTGCCTGGTTTCGCCACGATCATTCACTTCGCCTGCATGCTGTACGAGAAGCTGAGCGGAGACCAAGTCTATGTCCATCCCCGCGCGAGCCGTGATAGCGCTTGAGCGCGAGCCAAGGGTCTGTGTCACCCGGTGCCATTTGTGGTTGGCTGTCGTACCGCCACGATTAAACATCCGTTCGATTGTTTGATGATTGTTGCTTGATCCGTTTTCGGTCGACTACAATCGGCCAACCCGCGCGTCGGCTCGATTTTGAATATGCTCACGGAGCGCTAATTTGACAACTTTGGTGACTGGAGCGACGGGTCATATTGGCGCCAATCTGGTCCGCATGATCGTCGACCGTGGTCAACCGGTGCGTGCCCTGGTTCGACGGGACAGTCGTGAGCTCGCTGGACTGTGCGGTGTCGAACAAGTTCGCGGGGATGTGCTGTCACCTGAGAGTCTTAAGGCCGCTCTGGCGGGAGTCGACTCAGTATTTCACTTGGCCGGGAAAATCTCGCTGGTCGGCGATCCAGATGGCAGCGTCTTTCGGGTCAATGTTGATGGCACAGAGAACGTCCTGACGGCCGCTTTGAACAGCGGCGTGAAGCGACTGGTCCATTGCAGCTCGATCCAGGCGTTTGATCTCAGGTCGGTCAGTACATCCGTGTGCGACGAAACGTTACCTCTGGTCAATGCTGACTCAGCTGCGCCGGCATATGATCGTTCGAAAGCCGAGAGCGAGCGTCGGGTTCAAGCGGCGATTGAGCGGGGGCTCGATGCTGTGATCGTCAATCCAACCGCGATCATGGGACCGTTGGACTTTGCCCCATCTCGCCTTGGCCAGATGTTTTTACATCTACGAGACCGTCGGGTTCCAAGCCTCGTCGGTGGCGGGTTCGACTTTGTGGATGTTCGAGATGTCGCTGCGGGAATGATCGGCGCTTTCGAACATGGTCGTACCGGTGAAAGCTATCTGTTGGGAAATCGCTGGATTTCGGTCTCCGAGTTGGCGGCGATCGCAGAACAGGTTACCGGGTCAGTAGCACCCAAGTTTTGCTGCCCGTTGTGGCTGGCGCGAGCGTCTGCGAGTGTTGTCGAGATGGGCGCGCGATTAACCGGATCCGTTCCGCTTTACTCCCGCGAGTCTTTAAAAGCCCTTGCATTTACCGGCCAGATCAGTCACCTGAAGGCTGAACAGGAGATCGGTTTTACAACTCGACCAATTGTGCAGACCGTCGAAGACCTCTATCACAGCTTTGTCCAACTTGGCATGTAGGTTTGCAGAGCCATAATCATCAACATGCAAGGATCGGAACTACATTGCTGGGCAACCTGGCTGGAAATTGGTCTCGCGCCTTTGACATGCGCGATGTTGATTTTTATCTCAGCACCGTATGGTCGGCATTATCGTCCTGGCTGGGGCCCGACCTTGAATAGTCGCGTGGGCTGGGTTCTGATGGAATCTCCGGCGCTACTGTTCTTTGTTCCGATTTTTTTTGCCGGCGTCCATAGTAGCGACGCGGCGCCCTTAGTCTTTCTAGCCTACTGGCTTTGGCACTACTTGTATCGCGCGCTGGTCTTTCCGTTTCGAATACGAATGAACGAGCACCGCATCGCCGGACTAGTCGTGTGCTTGGGTGCCATGTTCAATACGCTGAATGCCTACATCATTGCACGACAGTTGTCTCAGTTTGGAGACTATCCGGTGTCGTGGCTGACGAGCCCGCAGTTTGCGATTGGGAGTGTCATGTTCGCCGTTGGATTCGTGATCAATCGGCGCGCCGATCGCACGCTACTGGGGCTGAGATCGGGAGCAGCCGACGCCGGCGCGTACAAAATCCCTTACGGTGGACTGTACCGCTACGTCAGTTGCCCAAACTATTTGGGAGAGATCATTCAATGGATCGGCTTTGCGGTACTCACCTGGTCTCTGCCGGCGCTCGCTTTCGCGCTCTACACCGTCGCAAACCTTGGCCCCCGCGCCTTGACTAATCACGCCTGGTATCGAAAAGAGTTTCCAGACTATCCACCAGAACGCCGGGCGTTGCTGCCTTTTCTACTCTGACTTTTCTGCGGGAGCCGTCGCAGGATCGGATAGTACTGGACGAACACGTTATCATCGGCTGCATGTTCGGCATGGCAGTCGAAACACTTTTCGCGGGCAAACGGTCGTGCTGTCTCCTTTTCAGATTCACCGCCAGAGAAGTCAAAGTAGGCCCAGCCGTCCTCGAAGCGCTCGGCGTCCTTGACCGCTACCTCCAGCGCCACAAACTCTCCCTCGAACGATCCCTGCAGCGGTGAGTCCGCTGCGGCCTTGCTCGACTGACGATAGACGGACATCGCCAGCATCGACTGCTCGGGGAACTGACCCGTCTTTGCATAGTGCTCGTAGGCTCGCCGATCGAGATACACGTTGTGAAACAGTTCGTTGCCATACTCTGCCTTGTGCGGTGAGTAACTCAGCCCCAACGACGCGCCCACAAACACCCATGTCCGAAACGCATCCGGTCTCCGCAGTGACCCATCCTTCGTGTACACCGGAGGATTCTCACCGTCGGACGCTGTTGGTTCACTGGCCCAGCAGACTGTGAGTAATAGCGGGCAACAGATCGCCAGTGTCACGCAAGTTTGTCGAAGCGTCATCAAGGTCACCCCCTTCACAGTCAAATCATAAGCTGCTTCTACGGACAACCAGGGCGAGTAGGCCGCGGTCAACCGCCGTCAATCATACCATCGTGGGTTGCCGATGTTGAAGGCGCTGCTGGCTTGTCGCTCTGCCTACCGCGATCAATCTGGCGACGCAGCTGATGTTCCTTCCCGTCCGAGTACCGGATGCGAAATCGGCCGCTTGCCGGGTTGGAGATTCTCGTCACGTTAGAGATAAGTGAATCCCGCGGCGATAAAGGGCGCCTGCTGGCCACTCTCGCAGTGGTTGGTCGTACCGCACTTAATGGATCTCGTGCAAGTATCGATTGCGGGGGACTTCTTGTTCAAACCTTCATCCGGCAGTTTCGCTGCGCGAACTGCCGGCTAATGTCTTCAACCGCTTTCAGGTGTCCGCACATGAACAAGAAATCATCGACCACCAATAGTTCCATGCAACTCGCGCCGCTCGAATTCTCGATGGACCTTTTTCGAGCGACTAGATCAAATATAAGATGCACTAGTGACCACGGCACAACCTACCTCAACATCAGACGCGCATAGTGGGATTTTTTCGTAAAAAAACCTCAGCTCACCCGTTACCCATCGGCAGAGCCGGGGTGATGTACTGCCGCACGTGATGGAAGTGAACCCCGCCACAGTGCAGCAGGCTTTGATGATTCGCGAAAAGACGCTTGACCTGGGGTTGCCGCCCGACCGATTGGGGCGACGATCGCATTTTGTCCGCTGTTGATCATCGACGATCAGAACATCGATCGATGCGTCAGCGCACTTGACGAGGCACGAGACGTTGTTCCGATTGAAGCAACCGGCTTGGCACAACGTTCGTATTCCGATGGTGCAGGCTTGGCGGTTTCAGTTACTGCGTCGAAGCCGATTTTTCGATCGAGTCGAATCCGGCCAGCACCACTCGAAATCCGTTCCAGGGAATACGCACGGCTGTTTGCATCGGCATCCGTGCCGCAGAGCGACAACCATGATCTCGGGCGAACCAACCGCCACCACGAACCACGCCGTTCAACCCGATCCCGGTGCCGATCGGATCACTCGCGTCGATCCGCATCGCGCGATATCCGTCGAGACACCATTCGGCGACGTTGCCGTGCGTGTCAAACAAGCCCCAGCGATTGGGCCGCAGCAGACCGCCGGGCCACGTTCTGAGCGAGCCGTCGGCGGGACTCGCGTTGTCTCGATTCCAAGCGTAACGACCAACAAGCGACTTGTCGTTGCCGAAGTGATACTTTGTGTTGGAACCGGCCCGGCAGGCGTATTCCCACTCCGCCTCGGTGGGCAACCGATATCCGGGGCGGTCCAAGAAGTCGGCGGGCAACTTGAGTTCCGTAGGCTCACCGAGCCCAGCTTGTAAAAGTTTCGGCATCAGGCTCGGGACCGAGGGCAAGCAATTCCGCCGGGGATCGATTCCTTCTTTGTCGCTTAGCCAGCGGCAGAAGGCGATCGCCTCGTACCAAGTCATGCCGACGGCCGGTCCGTCCTCGTCGTGCGGACTGACAACTTGGCTTCGGTCACCATACTGAAAGCCGATTACGTCGCGATAAAATTGTTGGAAAAGTTGGATGCTGATCTCACGATCGGAGATCGCAAAGGGCCGAGTGATCGAAACATGCGTTCGTCGTTCGTTGTAGTTCGCCAAAGGGTCGAATGGATCAGAGCCGGCGTCAAATTTGCCCGCAGGAATTTTGATCATCGTCAAACCATGGCGATTGACGAACCAGCCTTGCTGCGGTGAAAACAGTTTCGTTGCAATTTCATCGTTGATGTTGGCGATCAAATCCGCACGGCCCAGACGCCGCAGCAGCCAGGCGGATGCAGCATGCAAATCGCTTCGCGGTTGGTTCCGATACGTCGCGGCCGCGTACTCGACCAGGCGGTCTCGTAAAGCTTCGCTCAGCAAGTGGGATTGCGGCGCTGTTGTTGGCTCCCCGGATCGGATGGCGTCGCCATATTCGCCGAGCGCTTGAAGTAGCACGAACCTTGTCTCCGGTTCATCGGTTGCGAACAGCCGAGCGGCCAGACGTTCGGGGTCCACGCCCACCTGGACGACACTCTTGAGCCAATACGAATGCGCTCGAGGATCCTCATTGCCGCGCAACGCCTGCCATGCAGCCGCGTCATCGCCGAGTTTCAACAATGCTGCCGATGCAATGGCCCGACGGTTCGCAATGGTATCTTTCGTCGTCTCTGGTTGATCGGCCGTCCACTGTTCATTGGCCGCCGCAACGAAGAGTTTCACCGCAACGCTACGATACGCCAGCAACGCGTCGAACAAGACCGGAAACTGCGATGCCTGCGATCCGAGTACCGCATCGACGAGTACCTCCGGCCGGTCCCGGGCAAAATCGGCCAGCGCGTTGGCCGCCAGAATGCCCTGCGTTCTTTCACCCGAGTTTTTGACGGCGGTCAGCACCGGCGGTACCAAATGTTGACGTATCGGCTGTAGTGCCGCGCGGATCTGGGTCTGCAAGTCGACATTCTCGCCGAACATGCGATCAACGACCAAGCGGGGCAATGATTCATTCCAGCGGTCAGCATTCGGATCGAGCGATGCGAGTGACAGCAGCGCGTAAAACCGCCGCTGCGGCGCTGAGGCTGGATTGTCAACTTCCTGCCACAAGTCCTTGATGACCTTTGGCGACGCCTTGAATAATGCATCGCGAAGTACCGGCAATTCGTTCAAATCACCCTGTAACAACCGTTCAATTCCGTAGTCGTAATAGCCGTCATCCTCCCGCAGCATTGCAATTGCGGCATTGCGCCGCGCTGCATCGTCGCCCGCTTGGAACAGCCGATTCAGTAGGGGAATCGACCAGCGGCGATAGGAAGCAAGTTGGTCCGTCAGCGCCGGAACCTGTTCAACCGACGCGTTGCCGATCGCGCGAGTCAGCCCGTCGGCGCGAATCCTGCCGTTGAGTTCCCATGTCCCCCAAACGAGCAGCATCAATACCACGGCGGCGATCGCGGCAAAGCTGCGGTAGCGGCGGTTTGCCGCCTGCATCATCCGCTGTTCGGTCGGCGTTCGTCGGCTTGGCCGCAAGGCAAGCACGCCGGCAAGGTAGCCCAGCGGACCGGGCAGAAAACGATAATCCTCTGTTGGTTTCCAAAGCGCGGCATGCTCGCGAAGACGCAGCTGAGCGCGTCCTCGCCAAGTCTGTTGCTGTTCCCTCGTCAACCATTGCCGGAGGGCTGGGATTAAGTAATCGTGTGTCAGTTGGTAGTGGCCGGCGGCAGGCGTCGAGTCGCCGGCGTCGCTGGCTTCCGCTGGGCCGGCTTCGTCCATGGATTCGGGATCGACCGGTGTGATCAGCCGCAGTTCCTTGTCTAGAATCCGGATCAGGTCAGTGAAGCGTCGTGGTTGATCTTGATAGCCAGAGGCGGCCAGCAATTCGCGATGCGAGCGCAGACCGCCTTTGATGTCGGAGCCGGGTTCGGGCAGCAGTGTTTGCAAGACCGATTGGGCAGCCCGGCCGTGCGCGCGGTGGTTGGGGTTGGCACTGGAGTGACGAAAACTCTGATCGAGGAATGCAACGCCGACGCCTTCGGTGCCGCCGATGTTCGCGAGCGTCGCCTCGGTCCAGGATTTTTCTTTGACCATTTCGGCGAACACGGCCAACCGAATCGGACTGACCATCTCGTCTTCGGCCAATTCGTCGATCGCGCGGTCAAGGAACGCTTCAGCACCCTGGGACAAGGGCTCTGGACCAGCGGGAATCGCACCGTAAGACTGGCCAAACAGAGCCAGGACTCGCCGCGCGTGCCGCCGATCAAAAACGTCGGCATGGTCAGCGTTCGCACCTTCGACAATCGGGATGTCCAATGCGCGAAACAAACGGGTAATCCCCATCCAAAAGTCATCACGGATCAGGATCAGGACTTGGACCGAAATTCCATCTGCCTGGCGAAGTGTGGCAACGAGATTCGATTGATCAATTGCTGTGCCCGCCCCGTGCAACCATTGCTCGAATTGATCGAGAACCAGCAGGACTTTCCCGCCACTGCAACCCTTGCCGGCTCGCCGCAGCGCGGCCATGGCATCGACGAGGCTGTCGTCGGCGATCAACCGATTGACTTTGTGGATGGCCCCCAAGATCCGCCGCTCGGTATCGTCTCGGCTGCATTCGATATAGAGCGGGGTGACGGAATCGTTCAGCTGCGGCAATAACCCTGCTTTAACGAACGAAGATTTGCCGCACCCCGACGGACCGTATATCAATCCGACGCTGAAGGCACGGTCCGGGTCGGTACTCTCGATTCGCGTCTTCCAAGCCTGGATGCGTTCCGGCAAACCGTTTCGGTCACATGGTCCGGGAATCAGCCGCAAGAAAAAGTCGGCATCGCGATCATCAAAGCTGCGTAAGCCTCGAGGAATGACCTGAGCTGCCGGCGGCGAGCTGACCAATGATTCGTTCTCGGTGCCTGCGTCGAAAGGTCCGGTTAACGGCGCCGTGTCAGCAAGCATTCGGTCGTTGTCTTTGGCGTCGGATATCCAGCCGCGCAGGTTTTCCGCCAAATCGAGTGCCGTTGGATAACGATCTGTCATCCGCTTGGATAGACAACGCAAACAGATGTTCTCCAACGGTCGCGGGATGCTATCGTCAATCTGCCGAAGCGGCCGAGGGTGGCTGTGCAAGATGGAGTCGAACATGTCGGCGTCAACGCCACTGAACGGAAACTTGCCTGTCAACACCACATACATCAACACTCCGATACTCCACAGATCGGTGCGTCCATCGAAGCGATGGGACTCACCGCGAACCTGCTCGGGCGACATGAACGATGGAGTTCCGGAAACCTGGCCCTTGTGTCGCCACTGTGTATCGACATGCACCGAGAGGCCAAAGTCAGCGACCCTCGCGTGACCTTCTTTGTCGATCAAGATGTTCGACGGTTTCAGATCGCCGTGAACAAAACCTCGTTTGTGTGCCTCGTGCATCGCTTCGGCTACCTCCGCCATCAACTCGGCACATCGGACGGGTGGCAAGCTTTCCTGCTGAAGCAACTCCGAAAGCGTCATGCCATCGACAAACTCCATCACGAAGTAACACTCGCCAGTAGCAGCGCGGCCGACGTCGAAAACACGAACGATTCCTGGATGATCGAGTTGCGCGATGGTTTTGGCTTCCTGAAAAAACCGTTCCACCTGCTGCTCGTCGACAAGACGGTCCAAACGCGGAACCTTCAAAATCACATCGCGTTGCAATTCGGGATCTCGTGAGAGAAACACCGTGCCGAATCCGCCTCTTCCCTGCGCAGAATCACCTCGTAGCGACCGAACTGACTCGGCAACGGCGCGCTGCGCTCAGGTTCGTCCGTGGTGGGGCAATCCAGAAACGCCTGTGCCTGCCGATGACACTCTAAGAGCCGTGTGACGCGCTCGTGAAGTCGCGGATCATGCAGGCAATGCTTGGCCAACCAGGCGCTGCGGCGGTCCGGCGACACATCGAGCGCCGTTTCAAAGGTCTCTAGTACTTGGCGATCATTGACGGCAGACATGCGACGATTCCTGCGGGCCGAGCGCCCAGAATAACCAAGACCTGGAGACCTCCCAATCGCGTTTGACCGTGGCCGGCGAAACCTCCAGCACCTCCGCCGCTTCGGCGATCGACAGGCCGCCAAAGTACCGCAGCTCAACAACCTGCTGCTTGCGGGGATCGATTTCTCCGAGTCGAGTGAGGGCCTGATCGAGTTCCAGCAGGGCAGCCGGTTGCTGCTGACACACGGCCAACGGTTCGCGCAACTCGATTCGCTTCCATCGGCCGGACCGCTTGCCGCGGGCGCGGTCGCGAGCGTAGTTGATCAATAGGTTTCGCATCGCCCGGGCGGCGTAGCGAAAGAAGTCGCCCCGGCTGGTCACCGGTAGATCGCTCTGCTGCAACAACCGGATCGAGAGCTCGTGGACCAGCGACGTTGCCGTCAGCGAATGATCGGGTCGCTCTTGCCGCAATCGAGCCTCGGCCATCCGCCGCAGGTCGTCATACACCAATTGCAGCAAATCGCGGCGTGCCTCGTCATCGCCGGCGTGAATCTGGGTCAACAACTTGGTAACAGACATCTGTGAAAAACCAGCCAGATTTGACGATTCGGATGAGCCACTGCGGATGGAAACAGTGCTGTTTCTATTGAACGCCCGTTGACAACGCGTTTGGTGACCTTTGTGGGTAACACGCATCCTCAAGGTAGCGACCTTGGGGCACTGCGTAAAGCAAACCAATCTGTTGGCGAACGAATCGGCCGTCGCGTTGCGATGCGTGCACGAAAATTCACCCCCAACCCTGAGGTTCTGTAAATGAACGCCCTGCACCGCCAGCCATCTTGGATTCGTCTTCCATCAGCACGCCGATCGTCGGTTCGCCGGACCGCCTTCGAGCCCCTCGAGACCCGCAGAGTCATGAGCGGACTACCCGCGCTGGAGAGTTTCTCCGGCGCGTCGGCGACACTGTTGTTGGACTTCGATGGTCACACCGTTTCCAACTACGGACGCTACGGTGCCGTCAGCATACCGGCGTACAACGCGCCCGGCAGCAACGCGAGTACCATCGACTCACTCGAAGAGCAGCAGATCCGCAGGATTTGGCAACATGTTGCCGAAGATTTTGCCCCCTTTGATATTAACGTCACGACCGTCGATCCTGGGTCGTCGTCCAATCTGCCCGTTTATCGAGTTGCGATCGGCGGCAATGTCACCTCGACGAGCCTCCCCCAAAATGCGGTCGGCTTTGCGCTCAGCCGTGCGTATCTGGATGCTAACGTTCCGAATTTGGTGTTTGCTTTTCCCTACAACCCTGGAAGTCAACTGGGCGAACAAGAGTTTCGCGGCGTCTTCGACATTGCCCACGCTGTCAGCCACGAGGCTGGTCATGGCTTCGGCTTGGAGCATCAGACCGTGGTCGACGCCAGTGGCAATGTGGTTGCGGTTGCCGACGGCGATGCCTTGATGGGTTACATCAACCCCAATTCGCCTCTCCCCGAACGCACGTTGTGGAAACTTGGGCCGGGCCCCGCAATGACACAGGGTGGCCCGCCGGCGTTCATCCAGGATGACCTGCAACGACTCGCGTCCGCAATCGGCGTCCGCAGCGACGATCACGGTAACAGTCCGTCCACCGCTTCGGTCATGACAATGGAGGGCGTTTCGTTCGAGGCCGAGGGCATCATCGAGCGCGCCTCGGATGCCGACTATTTTCGCATTCGGGTTGAGGGACATACGGCGCCAACTCGTGTTCGCGTCAGCGTCAACGGCACCAGCCCTGCCAACGACTATCACGATGTGACGAACCTGGATGCTCGTTTGGAAATCCGTGATACGCAAGACAACCTTCTATATTCGTCGGATCCCGCCAATGACTTTGGCGCCAGGATCAATGAATGGTTGGCTCCGGGAACCTACTACCTTGTGGTCCGAAGCCATGGCGACTACGGCGATTTGGGGCGGTACAAAGTCTGGTATGCCGATGGAAGCGGCCCAAAAGTGATCGATGCGGTGCACCGCGGCGGACGCCAGGTTCGGGTGACCTTCAGTGAGCCGATGGACCTGAATAGTTGGGATCCGACGAATTCGAACGTCCTTTCCTTTCACGACGCGGCCGGTCAACCGATCGTCTTCGACCCCAGCGATATCAGTTGGACCGCGGTTCCGGGATTCAGAGACACACAGTTCGATCTGCGGTTTCCCAAACTTCCGACCGAGGGAATGACGATCGAAATTGGCCCCAATTTGCGCGATCGATTCAACAATCGAATGGATCAAAACGGGGACGGCAGAATCACGTTGAATGATGTGTATCCGTTCGCCGACTTCCAGAGTCCCCATGTTGTGTCATCGCGAATTGATGCGAGCGTGCCCGGTTTGGTTGTCCGCTTTAGTGAACCAATGGACCTGGATGATGTTGCCTCGGCAATCTCAATCACGGACAACGCCGGCACCCCGGTGGGTTTTCAGCAGCCTTCGCTGGTTTCCGGAAGCAATCATCAAGAAGTCGCGATCCCACTCAGCGCGTTTCCCTCGGGCGGCTTTCATTTGACTATCGGCGCCGATGCCCGCGATGAATTCGGCAACCGGCTTGACCAGAACGGCGGAGACTATGAATGGACGCATACCGATCCGGACGGGCCGAGAGTGATTGATGTGGCGCAGGCACTCGCACCTTGGCAACTGGGTACAGGCAATGTCGTCGGTCGGTCAAACCACTTGATCGTCGCCTTCAGCGAACCAATCGATGCCTCGACGATCGGGGCGATCGACTTCAAACTCGCTAGCCGCATGAACCCAAGCATCGTGGCCACGATTGGAAGCGTGACTCCGCATTCAGGCATTGGATTTGTTCGACATGCGGCGGCACATCAAGTGTGGATGCTGGAATACGGCGGTCTACCGTTCGGAACCCATCAGCTGCAGCTACAAACAGGACCTCACATCGAGGATCTGTTCGGCAATGAAATGGACCAGAACCAAGATGGGAACCAAGGCGAAACGAGCGACATTCACACGTTTGATTTCAAGCTCGGAACGCATGTCGGCAGCGAGTTTAACATTCTCGATGAAGAGGATGTTGCACAGTTCGTCATGTTGCTCGAAAGGCTGGAGATCCCAAAGGAGCCGCCGTACGACCCGGTGATGGCCTTCAATGACGATCTGTTCAGGGATTTGGATCGCTTCGGCGCCGAGTTCAGCGATCAATTCGCAGTCAGTGACGGTAAGCAAGCCTGGGCCAAATTCCTCGACTGGAGTGTGAAGAACTCCGAGTCGCGGCACGACCAGATGTTGGCTGCGGCAGAAGTGGATCTAGCCTTCGATCAACCGCTCTGGTTCGACGCGTGGTGGCAGGTGCTGAACGACTAGTGCTGCCTTCGCCTGTTGCCGATGGCGGATTGATCGTAGTTTTTCCGCTGCATACGGTGCGTTGTCGGCTAATCCGCTAGCTTGCAACGGGGGCGGACACGCGAGCGTGGCTACAAGCTGCATGCCTGCCGCGATGCAAGACTTACGTCTGTCACTCTATGGCATCACTTTATGGCACTGTCACTTGATCGGCTGGTGCGGCGAATCGAATATCAGTCTCTGCTTGAGTTGGGCCTTGGATCGGTAACCGGTTTCCGTGTTCATGACGACATGGTTTCGTACGAGATGGATTGTCGGAACAGCGTCGTACTGGTACTGGAGCTGATCAACTTCCCGATCCACATCACGACGTGTGACTCGGTAGCCTTCCTCCTCGAGCGACTTCAGCACGGGATGGAGTCGCCCGCAGGGCATACACCTGGTCGCCGAATAGACCACGATCTGACTCATCATCGCATTGGGACGTCATTGTCCCCAGGAGAACGGCATTCAGGAACGATTTGACGGCCCGTTTCGAGAAGGATTTGATTGAGTATTACCTGCTCTGCCGATGCGATTTGCTGGGAGCGATCGGCAAGCTGATCGATCATTACATGAAGTTCGTCTTCGCAGCTCGTTGGGGTTCCGAACGCTCGGCGACCTGGTGACGGGATTTCACTGGTCAAGTTGAACGAGAACAGCGGCTGAAATTGTGGCAGGCCCGGCAGTACCGAAAGCAAGTCAAAGTCCCAGCATCTGTTTCTTGTAACGAACTTGAAAAGTTTCCCTTCCCGCCGAACGAAATCACCGCTGCTGCGAGTCGCTGACGCGCCCTGACTGCATGCCGCGAAGATATTGCGGCGACGTCGTGTCACCACGCCATCGCCTCGACTAGAATTTTTCGAAATTCGGCGTGCCCAAACTCAGACATCTGATCAATGACCTCCGACAGTGTCGGACCCCAGTCGTACGCGTTCGAGGCGGCTATCGCCGCCATCTCGGCATCCTTGGGACGTGCGAATGTAAGCGGAACGATGTGCTGTATACCTGTCACGTCTTTCCAAGCAACCTTCCAACCCGGTCCAGGGTCACGGCGGCCGAATGGCTTTCCTGCGGGACGGAGCTTGGCTTTCGTCGAGTTTTGATCTTTTATCGTTCTTGCAACCCACGTAGCAATCCAAACCCCAGTTTCTGACACTGTTTGTTGTTGCGTCATTTTTTCGCAAAGTACATTAAAGACTGGTATTGGCTTGGCTAGTTCTATTTTGAATCCCATCGATACGATACCACTACCGCGTTGACGTGTAACAGGCTGCCCGATCGTTGCTCATTCCACTCCTGCCTGCGCCGCGGGACAGACAATTGGGCGGTGCCGCGATTGTGTCCAGGGCGTCGTCCAGATTTTCCATTCGGGGCACACTCGCCACGCAGCCTCGTAATTAGCATTTCTTGCTTTTTCCTAATCCGGAAAATGAACCGGTCACGACCATAGAATGTACGTCACCAAGATTTGCTGACCGTTCTTACCAGTTGGTGGCTTCGGAAAGGTTTTTTCTCGACACGCTCACCAGTAAGTTAACTGGCGGCAAAAGATGACATGGCAAAGACATCGCGCTGCTTCGCTTTTTTGGATCGTGTCTTCAATGAATCCATGATGTGTTTTGAGCTTTGCACGCAGGTCACCGATCTGATGAATCGGATTCTTCACGTCTTCAATCAATTCAGCGTTCGATTTTCAGCGGCCTGCGGCTGGTCGGTCTGTGCTGGGCACGTTGAGCCGAAAGTAGCGGCAGCGAAAACGACAACGAACATTGGGTTGAGCGAATTCGTCGCGGTCTCTGGCAAGGAAGCAGGTTGAGTTTTGAAACGTATTCAAAACCACAACGCCAAGACCGGAATTTGATGACAAGCATTCACACTCGCATTCTGCCGAATCAGCAAGCCCCCGGCGCTGAGTAGCCCCTTGCGCCGAGCAATAAGCGGAGGAAACGGCCTTGCCGATGGCAGTTAGCTGCCTGCAAACGAAAACAGGCGTCCCCGAAGGAACGCCGTCGTGTTGTTCAAGTTGGCGGCCGCGTATGACGCGGGTTGCCTTTTGCGCCGACGCCTGTAAGCCATGCCCAATGAACTGATGCTGAGGAAGGCAAGCGAGGTGGGTTCGGGAACGATTTCGACTACGGCGAGCAGCGGGAAATGATCAGACGCAACTGCCGTCGTGAGATTGACGACGAATGCGCCCTCCTGAAGAACGTTCCATTGGTCGTCGCCGCGGTATAAGGCGTAGTCGATTTGCGAGATGGGGCCCGACGTATTCGTCCATTCTTCGTATATAAGATTCATTGTTCGTGACGTTGGATCGGCATTAAGATCGCCTGCAAGTATCGCCGGACTGGTAGAAGCTGCAACTAGATCATTAACGTACCCGGCTTGTGCGAACCGGTTTGTGTCGTCCCCAGTGTGATGAAAGTGAGTCGCGAAAAAGACTAATTCCTCAGTAGCATCCACGTCATCAAGAGATAGCCCAACTTCAATCATCCCACGAGCTTCTCCGCCGGCTGGACTGGGAAGCGAATGATTTACGGTACGCGTTATCGTGATAGCTTGACTGATTAGTACGCCATTTCCATATTCTCCACCTCGAAAGTTTAACGTCTTTCCAAAGAAGCCCTGTAAGCCAGTAAGTTCCGCCAAGCGATCAAGTTGAAATACATCTGAACCGCTTCGGCTATTGCCTTGGTCGAGCTCTTGCAGAGCGACAATATCAGGAGAAGTGGAATTTATGACCGCCGCAATGCGCTCTAAATCGGAAACTGAGTCACGTCCTTCGGAATGGTGAATGTTGTATGTTAGCACTCGCAAAGTGGCTCCCATTACGGGGTGCGCAAAGAGCCCTACACCAGTAAACGTCAGCAACATAGAAGTACAAAGAGTGCAGACGTGTTTCATGATGTTCTCCCCGAAAGTAAATCGCCGTTGCAAATTGATGTCTGACGGTACGTTCGGTTTTCGCTTCTTCCCGCTAAGACAGCGTCGGCTTCTCTCGCAAAAGAACAATATACTGAGTCTCAATATGACAATCAAACAGCATGGGTATTTATCAGTATTCCGGTTTCTCGACACAAGGTAATCATGGTCGAACCACCTGCTTGCTAACGCAGCTAGGCCGCCAATGATCCCCAACGAATCTGGATAGACCCAGCTTCTGAGGGACGCGCAGAATGGTCCGGAGATTTTGCCCATCTATTTCTCAACCAGCGGTGGCGTGCAATTGCAACTGCGCCGGGGATCGCTGCGGTAGTCGCTCGAACATGGATGGGCGTTAGCAACCAACACGCAGTCGTCGGGATAGGCCGCATCCCTCAGACGCACGCTGAGGCGCGTTCTCGCAGAATGGAGAGAGGAGGTTGCGAACCGGGCCATGATCGGACCTTAGTCGGCGTCTCTCGGCCTTGCGTACCCCGCGCCCTTGGGTCCTTCCGATTGATCCAGTGCCGGCCAGTGAGATCATGAGTCCGATTCCCGCACACAAAGTAAACAAGCCAGCGGCGAAAACGGACAAGCAGGAAAGTTCAGCTAGAATCCTGGATTTGCGTTGGGGGCTTGGGGGAGTCATGCAATCACCGGAACCAAGACATGACGATCGTGCGAGTTCTTCGAACCCATCTGATCACATGTCTATTCAGATTTGGTCGGACTTCTTCAGATTGCATCTTCGACAGGGAAGTTGCAGGTTTGCATCTGAGTTGCTTCCGCCCTTAGCCACCGGGATAATGTGATCGAACTCCAGATAATCCCTTGCGCCACAGTCCGCACACTGTCCACCGTAACGCTACCAAACTCTTTGCCGGACATCTCTCGGAATATGAAAAAGGTGTCGGACACCTTCTGAAGACTACCAGGTTGTCATTGGCGTTGGATCCGTTCGAGCCGCCGCCGAATTGGTTTCTCAGTGCGTCATCGAGCGACGGTCGGCCCGGTCCAATCCGAAAGCCGATGGACCTGACGAAAGTAATGCTGACAATGCCCCCGCAAGGGTTCGAACCTTGGACCCACGGATTAAGAGTCCGTTGCTCTACCAACTGAGCTACAAGGGCGATGTGTCGTCGTTTCATTCAACGCGCTTCAATCTTAGCAGGTTCGGACTTTGTCGCAACAACCGCTAACGACGCTCGCTCGGACTGCTTGCACCAAGTACCGCGCAGCATCCCCTCGGATTTTGTCCATGTTTCAGCTTCTTCTAACTCCGCATCACTGCGTGCGGTAATCCCTCCGCCAACCGGGATCTGCCAATAGCCATCTGCCGCCGTGATGGTTCGAATCAGGATGTTGAAGTCCGCGCTGCCACCACAACTGATGTAGCCGAGCGAACCACAGTAGGGGCCACGACGATGCGGCTCCAATTCGGCGATCGTTCGCATGGCTTCGATCTTGGGCGCGCCGGTGACACTGCCGCCCGGAAAACAAGCTTGTAAGGCGTCGATCGCGGATTTGCCGGGTTCCAGTTTGCCCCTGATCACCGAGACCAAGTGCTGGACGTGCTGATATTGCTCGAGTCCGCACCATTGCGGGACGTTGACACTTTCGTCCAGGCAAACCCGCGACAGATCGTTACGCATCAGATCGACAATCATCGTGTTTTCGGCACGATCTTTCTCGCTGTCGGACAACTGTGTTGCCAGCCGCCGATCGTCAATCGGATTACCGGTTCGCGGTACCGTCCCTTTGATCGGTCGTGTTTCAATATCGGTCCCGCGAATCTGCAAGAAGCCCTCCGGCGAACTGCTCAGCACCGCAAACCGACTGCCGCGCTGATCAGTGCTCGCATAATAGCCGCCATAAGGCGCCGGGTTGCATTGTCGCAAACGCCGGTACAGCTCCGGCGCGCTGCAGGTCGCTGGCGAAAGCAACCGCTGAGCGAGGTTGACCTGAAATGAGTCGCCGCGGCCAATGCGATCGATAATGTCAACAATCGCCGCGCGAAATTGATCGCTGCTGAAATTGCTCCAAACATTCGCGTACTGAGTCGGCACGTAGTTCGGCGGCATTGGCTGGGCCAGGCTATCCGGCCGGCTCGGCCAAACCGCCGGTGCCGTATGACTGCCAGCCAACCACGCTTCGACCTGGTCGGCACGCGCTTCGGCTCGTCGATATCTTTCGTCCCCAGAACCTGCGCCAAGTCCTTGACTGATGATCCAGGACATTCCTCGCCTGTGATCCGATGCGATGGTCCAGTCGTACAAGCCGACCGACATGGCCGGCGTGGCGAAGTCATCAAGGCGAGATCGTCCGACCGGTTCCAACCAGGTTGCTGATTCGTATCCGACCAATCCAGCGATTCCTCCCTGGAACGGTGGTAGCTGCAGTGCACAGTCACTGGGCAGCGATCGAGACCAGGAATGCAGTTGTGGCCACGGCGACCGATCGCCGACAGAGGCAATGAGCCGATCAATCGGATCAGCCATCAAAAATGAGTAACGTCCTAAAGGCTCGGCACCAGCACCAGAAACAGACTCCGCGTCCCGGCGAGTTTCTGATCCGCGATCGGCGTTGATTCGGATCGATGGGCCGGGAGATGCTGTGTCCAGCCACAGGCAATCGGGAAGAGTGACGAGCTTCGAGAACGCAGTGAGTAGCGAAAAGTCGGCAGGGAGCCTGCGAACGACGGGCAACGAATGCTTCGACAAGGGGGCAGTAGCGGTCAGGGAACAAGGAATGGTTTGGTGTCTACGAATTTCGTCGGCAGCCAAACCGCGATTCTAGCGGTGCGCCAATCGCTAGTTCTAGGGTGCTGCGGTTCGGAAGGTGAGCCCATCACTTTGGTGAACGCGGTACCGCGGTCCGTCGAGGTTCAGCCGAGCAAGCGACCTCACTCATGGCCCGCGGCGGGAGTCCAGCGGCAACAAACAACCGCTTCATCCCAACCATCAATCGATGCCATTGGTCTACCGTTTCCGGTGTCCCAATCAGATGGGCATCGCAGCGATTGAACCCGCGCTCGCTGACGCGGACCGTTGGCCCAAGGTGCAGCAGGGCTTCGAGCATCAGATGGTCCTGCTGGGCCTGTTCGTCGAGTCCGGGATCGTCGTAGATCCAAAGGTGGTTTTGCAGGGTCGAGTCCAAACCGCACAGCGCGGCATGGTCGGCCGAATCGGCGAGCAGAATGGTTTGAATCGGACCGCATTGAACATAGAACTTGGGCATTGACAGATACTCCTCCGTGAGGAAATCGCGGGAACCACCGCGTCGGGCGTCGCACCAACCGCTGGGCGACAGGAGTATCATCGCGGGCCGGGGGACACGTCTGGTCCAAACCCATCAAATGCGGACAAAAATCGCGTAAGAAACCAGAATTCCGGCAAATCGTGCGCTGCCTAGACGCCTATTGCTGGCCGTCTTGCTTTGCGTCGTCTTGCTTTGCGTCGTCTTGCTTTGCGTCGTCTTGTTGCGCGTTGTCTTGTTGCGCGTCGCTGGCTGGTGGATCAGCGAATGTGTAGGTCAACATTTCCGAGCCGATGTTGGCGATCACTCGCGACTCGCCAGCCTGAATCGTCAACTGGGTTTCCAAATCGTTGTTGGCATCCTTGATCGGTTTGATCATGGCTTCATGCAGCTCGCGACCATCTCGGGCATCAAAGGCAACGACTTCCAGAGTTTTGCGTCGGCTGCGAACGGTGTAGGTCGCGTGGCTGCGGGCAAGCAACACGAGCGGCGTGTCGGTTGGTTGGGTCAATGTGCAACCCCACGATTCTTTGAAGTCATGGTGCCAACGTACAGCGCCATCACTTAGCGAAATCGCGTGGATTCCGTCGATTGTTTGATGGCTGGATCCGCTGCGAGTTTGCAACTGTTGGGGCTCTGGCTTGCGAGTTTGCGTTTGACGTCGCCGCGGCAGCAAGAGGATCTGGTCTTTCAGCACCATCACTTGCAATCCTTGCAGGTCGGGATACTCGGTCAGCTTGGTCTTGGCAACTTCCCGACCTTCGCGCAAATCCCAAACCACTGCTTCGCCATCACTGGCCAGCAACGCCATGTAACGACCGTCGACCACACGTCCGTAGGCGCAGGGAGCGTTGACTTGTTTACGATTGGCGGCATAGGAACGGTGTTGCAACACGACTTGGTCGGTAAACGGGTTGACCAATTTGACGTCCGTCATTTGATCGGGCGCACTCTGATAAACCAGAACGTTCGTACCGCTGGCTTCCCAGACTCTGCCATGATCCCATTTCTTCGATTCGAGTTTTTGTCCATCCATCAGATCAAAAAAGTCCACGCGTCTGGCGGCGGGCGAGACGACGGCGATCCGATCGCCGTCACTCAAAACAACTCCACTCTGAGGCGCGCCTGGATTGCGCCACAGGGTGGCGGAGGTCAATAGATCGATCGCCACCAGATCACCTCCTTGCAGCACGATCATGCGATCGCCCAGAATCGGCCCCAGTTTCAGCTCTGGTGGTTCTTGAACCGCTCCGGCAGTCGCGATGTAATAACGAACCACTTGATCGTCAAAGGGAGTTGTCTCGATTCTCCTTCTGGCCAACGGGATGGACTGTGCGCCGAACGAAAGTTCCCACAGAATTGCTTCGCCGTTGCCTGAGAGCAATCGATGCAGGTCGATGCCAGTCAGCCCGCTGGTTGTGATCACGGCCATGAATCCACCACAGATTTGTGCCTGTTTGTCCGCCGTGTCGCGCTGCTGGAATCTTTCTGCCGGCACCCGACGGACCAAGCCCGACGGATCTCGGAGGGCAATCGTGCTGGCCGGGTCACTGACCAGCACCCAGCCTTCGAATTGCCGCCCGGCTTGAACGTTGGTCGTTGACGTGCGCTGGCGATAGGCCAGATTGCGAATCGAACGCTGCTCCGATTCCCAGTTCAACTCGGCTGTCTTTGGCCAAGCAACGGGTTGATCTGCCGATTCAGCTGCCGCGCGAATCTCGGCGGCACGCGCGGTGTCGTACGGTTCGCCACGACGCTGCAGAAGATCCAGCACCGCCAATCCGTCGACGACCATTTGCCCATCCACGTAGGCGGCCGCCAGCGACAGCAACCGCTCCGCCGGAATCGTCGACAGCCCCTGCTGATCGGGAATCCTTGTTCCCAGCGCCAGTCGTTCGAGCTTTAGAAATGAACCGTCGTCGCGAAGCCGTTGTTCCAACTCCCGCCGCATCGGATCAATGCCGGCCAAAGGCCCGAACAGACGGACCATGTGTTCCAGATAGCTTGTCGAACCCAGTCGCTTGTTTTCCGCAAACCGAGCAAGCTGTTGGTTGATCTGGTCTCGATCGGTTTGACTCGCGGTTTTGGAGATTTCGATAATCCTCGCCGCAATCCAATCATCTAACGAACTTTGGCGCCCCGAATCGTCACTGATTTCAGTGACTGACGGATCCAACAGCGGATTTGATTGCAACAAAGTGGACAGGTCCAGCAATCGATCGATCGCTTTCTTAAGATCCTCTCGCTGCAGCGCCGAGCGTACCAACAACCACAGATACTCCACGCGCTGCCCCGGACGATCAATCAGCGAATCGAGTGATTCGACTAGTTCCGGATCTGCTTTCGGGTTTTCGCGAAGCTGACCAAGCATTGCGGAAACACTCAGCATCCGAATCTCGTCGTTCTCCTGGTCCATCTGACGCGCACGATCCAACAGTCGCAACGCGTCGGTCCGCTGCCCACGCTGGATCAGCAACTCCGATTTTCGGATCAGGGCTTCCAAGTCATCGGGATTCTGGTCCAGCATCCGATCGACCAGCGGTTCCAGAGATTTTTCGCCGAACGCCACCGACAGCTTGGTGGGTCCTTGAGAGATGATCTCTCCGCCGGCGGCAATCAGGTTGCCCAGCGGGTAACGAGTCCGGCGCCTGCCGAGTACCTTGCCATCTTGCAGCGAAACGCGAACGATCTCGTTATTCGATGTCGGCAGCAAATACTCGCCATCACCAAAAACGCCGATACCCGATATCAACTGGCCGGGGGCCAGCATGTCTCGCGGGCTGTTCCAAACGGCACCTCCGGTGCGCAGATCGAAGGCGCGAATTTGATTGGTTCCAACGACAAAGAACCGTCCTTCGCGCGCGCCAGCCAAATACCGCATGTGCACACGGTTTTTTTGATCAAAACGTTTCAAGCCGGTCAGCAAGTCCATGCCGAATAGACGGTCTGATTCGATCGGTGTGACCAGCACCGTACTGTCGGCGATCACCGCGGTTCCCGAGAACCAACGCTGCATCAATTGCCCGACTTCAAGACCTTGCCCGCGGCCCATCACGGCGCGATTCATTTCCGCGTTACGGTCAAAGGTAACGCCCCAACGAATCATGCGGTCGCTCAAGTCAATCGCCACAATCGCACCGGCGCCTGTTGGACAAACCAGGATTCCGTCGTGGTAGGTCGGGACGGCGCCGGCAACTCGACGAATGGGGTCGGTTTCGATGCCACCCGATTCGACCGCGACTAATTGCTGTCGCCAGAATTCCTGACCGGTTGCCGGATCGAGACAAAACAGACTGATGTCGCCCGCCAATTCGACGATCACGTACAACCGGCCGTCAAGCGGCAGCGGAGGCCCAAGAAAGAATGCTTCGGACAGCTCGCTGCCGTCTTCGACGTCGGCGCCGAGCCGCCACAACAGTTTGCCTTCGGTTTCCAGATCCAGAGCCACCAGCGTGTTGGAGCGTCCATCAGCCGGTCGGGTGCCGCGCATGTTGATCGCGCCAAAGGGGGTCAGCTCAACTTTGCCGAGCGAATCGAGCATGAAGACGCGTTTGCCGTCGCTGGTGATCTGTCCATAAGGATTGTCATTCCAGACGCGTTGCTTCAGCAATTCGGCGAGCGTTTGCTCGTCTTCAAGTGTATCGAGTGACTGTTCGTCCTGTTCCAACTCCGCCGACGCCGTTTGCCAAGGATAGGTCCATACCCGTTTGCCCGTTCGATAATCGACACCCACGAGCCGTTCGGTTGTTCGCATCAACAGGTGATTGCCGATCCGAATCGGAATCCAACTGGGCGGCGGCAATTTGCCGTTGGCCGTTAACGATTCGACAGCGGTACGAATGTCTCGCTCCTGTCGGGGGCTGGCCGTGGTGACCAGGTCCCAACGCTTATTGCTCATCGGCAATTGTCCCGCGGAGCCGCCGTTTCGATCCGCGGCCGTGCCAAAAAGCGGATAGTCCTCGTTGACGCCTGACGACAATTGTTTGGTCTCGCCGGTCCGCTCAATCAGCCAATTGCCCAAGTCATCGGCCGCTGGCGGGGCAGCGGGTTGACCATTGACCGTCACCGTCTGGTCCCCAATCGATTCAATCGACGGGAGTGGCCGCGAGGCGTGGCGGCAGGCGGCGGCGTGAAGCATCACGATTCCCGGACCAAGATGGCTGACAGCGCGCGAACAGCGGACGATGTCATCCAACAACAGCGAAGCGGCCAACGGCCGACCGTCGTAGATTTCGTGCTGAGCCAGCAGAGCAGATGCTTCATAACCGGCATCGGTATGAAAGTAGCGTCGTCTGACCTCGCGGACCTGGTACCAGTCCCGCGACTGAGCAGCTTCGTCGAGCAGCTTGCGGGCAAGCGAGCCGTAGCGAAGTCGATAGGTATCCAAGGCGCTGCTGGGCAAAGATCCGATTTTGTCACGAGCGGCTCGCAACATGCTGCTGACTACCGGCTGGCCGACCGCACGAGTGTCGTCGACTTCCAGAAAGAAGTCTTGGCCGGAAAGGTCTTCTTCGGCAAGTTGCTCGGAGTCCCCGGCCAGCAAGTCGCCTAGCCGCACGACCGCATCGCTGTAACGTTCTTCGGCGAGCGATCGTTCGGCTTCACGCAACTGTTGCTGCGCCGATCTGGGCGCCTCGATGAAGCGGCCTGATTGAGCACCCTGCATTCCAGGAAATACGCCTTGGCCGCGAACGCCGGCGGAGGAAAGCAAAACGACTGAAAACACTGAAAATAAAATCAGTGCGCCAGCCAGTGTGCGAGAGGGTGCAGGTTGAAGCACGGTTTGACCTTTTGGAATCGAGGATCCAGCGGATGTCCGTATTGTAGGGATCGCGGGTCAATTTGTCTCAAAAGGATTTTGGCTGATTTGAGCCAAATCAGTACACGAAGCCGCGATTCGGCTCGAATACCAGGTCGCCTGGAGCGCGAGCCCTTGCCGCTGCCGAGCGGCCCGGCTGCATACAATTCGCACCGCGAGGCTACACCGCCGGCGAGACGCCGCCGCCGGCACCCTCCAGCAAACCGCGATAGTTACGCATTACCAGATGACTATCGATTTTCTGGACCAAGTCAAAGGCGACACTGACGGCAATCAACAAACCCGTGCCGCCGTAGAATCCAGCGATCGAGTAGGGGACACCAAGCGAACCATAAACGATGGTTGGCACGATCGCGACGATCGACAAGAAGGCGGCACCGACATAGGTGATTCGGACCATCACCTTCTCCAAATAATCTGTCGTCCGTTTGCCGGGACGGTAGCCGGGGATGAAAGTCCCACTGTCGCGCAAGTTGTCCGACATCTCCTTGGGGTTGAACGTGATCGCCGTCCAAAAGTAACAGAAGAAGAAGATCAGCACGACATACAATAAATTGTAGATGAAAGAGACCGAATCGTTCAGCGTCAGCCCAATCAGATTCAACGAGTTGAACATGAAGCTGCCGCTTTCAAACATGCTGGCAATGCCTCCCATCAACATGCCTGGGATGATCAACAGGCTGCTGGCAAAGATGATCGGCATCACTCCGGCCTGATTGATTCGCAGCGGCAAGTGCTGGCGAGTTCCGCCATAGACACGGCGACCGCGCGTGAATTTTGCCGACTGGGTCGGAATCTTGCGTTGGCCAAGGGTGATGAACACAACTCCGAACACAACGCCTACGAACAAGATGATCAACAGCACCAGCGTTTCAATTCCAATCTGACCGCGGCTCAATCCTGTCAATTCGGTTTTCATGTTGCGGATCAACTCGTACAAGGCTTTGGGCATCTGTGCCAAAATGCCGGCCATGATCAGCAAGCTGATCCCGTTGCCGATCCCATGTTCGTCAATTTGTTCGCCCAGCCACATCAAAAATACAGTGCCGCAAGTCATTACCAGCACGGCGACGAGCTGCCAACCAAAGGCCAGGCCGGTGCCGTCGGAGTTGAGGAAGTTCGGGTTGATGTCACCAAAACCGGCGGGGCCCCCCGACATCAAAATGAACCGTAAATACATGTAGCTTTGAACAACGCAGATCAGCACCGTCAAGTAACGGGTGTACTCGTTGAGCTTTTTGCGGCCCGCCTCGCCTTCCTTTTTCAGCTCTTCCAGCGGCTTGTAAACGCTACCGAGCAACTGAAAGATGATCGAAGCGGAGATGTAGGGCATGATGCCCAGCCCAAAGATGGTGGCCTGCCGCAAATCGCTGGCGGCAAAGACGGTCATCTTTTCAAAGAAATCGTTGGCGGTGCCCCCCGCGTCGGCCAGATTGGTGCTGACCATCGGCAGCGGGATGTGAAATCCGATGCGGTAGACCGCCAGCAGACCGACGTCAGAAAGACCTTCTTGCGAAGCTCGGGAATCGAAAAAATGATCCGCAGCTTTTCAAACATGCGTCTGGTCCATCATGAGGGAGTGCTGTCTGGTGAAAGTTGCCTTTCGCGCCGCGAAAGTGGGCACATTCTCGCGGCGCGAAAAGCGACGTTGTTTGCAAATTTGCGGAGCGAAAAGCAACTGTGGTTTCGCATCTGTTGGCGGAGCGAAAATCGTTGTGATTTGACGTCGATTCACGGTGCCGCAGGCGTCCTTGGTCAATCGCGTTGACTATTTGCTATCCTTGGCCTTGTCAGCGTTGGTTCGGGCTTCGACTCGTTCTGCCGGGTGTCCGCCTGGCGATCAATTTGTTGACCGTTCCGCCGGCGGCGGTGATTTTCTCTTCCGCCGATTTGCTGAATCGGTGGGCCGAGATCGTCAGCTTCTTGGTGACCTCTCCATCGCCCAAGATTTTGACTTCGTCGAAAGTTCCCTTTGGCCAAATCCTTGGCGGCCATCGACTTCCAAGGTGACTTCGGCACCATCGTCAAAGGCTTCGTTGATCTTGCCGACGTTGACGGCAAACACCGAAACAGCCCAGCGGTTGTTGAATCCACGTTTGGGAATCGCGCCGGATCATCGGCATCGCGCCACCCTGGAAGGTAGGCTTGCGACTGTAGCCGCTGCGACTCTTGTGCCCTTTGTGACCGCGACCGGATGTCTTGCCGTGCCCACTGCCGCTACCGCGACCAATGCGCTTGCGTTTGCGATTCTTTTGAATTCCGCGATGGACGTCGTTCAATTGCATGACGAAACCAATTTTCGTTGTGTTTGTTGTAGGCCAGGTAGCGCCTGAGGGGTTGCTGCCAGGCCACTCTTGGATTGCTGTTTACTTTGCTGTCAGGCGCAGCGGGCTCGAATCCGCGCAGCGCGGCGACTTGTTCGACGGTCCGCAGCTTGGACAAGGCGTCCACGGTTGCTTTGACCAAGGTGACCGGATTATTGGTTCCGTACGACTTGGTCAGAATGTCATGGATGCCGGTTGCTTCGCATACCGCCCGCACCGCTTGGCCGGCGATGATACCGGTACCGGCACCGGCTGGAATCAATAACACTTTGGCCGCTCCATAGTGACCCCAGACTTGATGCGGAATGCTTCCCTTGACCAGCGGGACTTCGATCATCGATCGGCTGGCTTGTTTGGTTGCTTTTTGCACGCTGGGGGGAACTTCGTTGGCTTTGCCGTATCCCCAGCCGACTTTGCCGTTGCCATCGCCAACGACCACCATCGCCGCGAAGCTGAAACGGCGTCCCCCTTTGACCACAGCGGCGCAGCGTTTGATCTTGACGACGCGATCGAGCATGCCATCGCCGGGGCCTTCGTTTTCGACCTTCCGCTGCTTGCGCACCGCCGCGTTGCTGTCCGCCTCGCTCTCCGCCGCCCGAGCTGGATTGTGGTGCGTTACTAATGGGTTTGTCCTCGTGGTGATGCCAGCGTTACCTGGCTGATGGTTTCGGTTTCGAAATGTTCTAAAACTGCAATCCGCCCTCGCGGGCGGCTTCGGCAAACGCTTTGATCCGACCGTGGTACTTGCCGTGACCACGATCCAATTTGACGTGTCTTGATTCCGGCCGAGGTCACTTTTTCGGCGATCAACGAGCCGATCTTTGCGGCCGCGTCACAATTACCGCCACTGGCAACCTGGCCGCGAACCGCTTTGTCTCGGGTGCTGGCGCTGAGCAGCGTTTTACCGGTCGAGTCATCGATGACCTGGCAGGCAAAATGTTTTAGTGAGCGTTGCAAACAAAGTCGCGGTTGATCCGCAGTACCGCGCAACTTGTTGCGAACATGTCGGCGACGGCGGAGTCGAATCTTGCCAAGTTTTTTGTTGTTGTCCATTATTTTGCCGCCGCTTTTCCAGGTTTGATCTTGATCTGTTCGCCTTGGTAACGAACGCCCTTGCCTTTGTACGGTTCCGGTTTTCGCAGCGCCCGCACTTCGGCGGCAAACTGGCCAACCTTTTGCTTGTCACAACCTTGCACCACGACATGAGTTTGATCGGGACAGGTCACTGATAGATCGGGAGGGATCTGTTTGTGCAGTTCGTTGGCATAACCGACGCGCATTTGCAAGGTATCACCGGCAATCGCCGCCAGGTAGCCGACCCCGATGACTTCCAGCTTCTTTTCATATCCCTTGGTGACTCCCTCGATCATGTTGGCGATCAAAGCCCGCGTCAGCCCATGGACTTCTCTGGAAGTCCGTTCGTCATTGGCACGCGAGACCAGCACCAGCTTGTCTGCTTCATTGATCGAGACCGTCACTTCGGGGCGATGCTCGTAAGCCAATTTTCCTTTGGGACCCTCGACTTCGATCATCCGACCGCTCAATGAAACTTTCGCGCCATCGGCGACAGGTACCGGTTTTTTTCCGATGCGACTCATTTTGTTTTCTTTTCTGACAGTTTGGTTTGTATGCCGGCGGCGCGCAGGCGGCTGGTGTTTAGGCAATCTCACACAACACTTCGCCGCCGATGTTGTCGCGACGCGCTTCGCGGTCGCTGATCACACCTCGGCTGCTGCTGATAATGCTGATGCCCAGTCCGCCCAGGACCGGCTTCAATTCTTTACCGCGCGTGTACAGCCGCCGTCCCGGCTTGCTGATACGTTTGATCGATTGGATCACTCGTTCGCCATTGGGTCCGTACTTCAGCTCCAGCCGCAGGGTTGCGGAGGGATTTTGTTCGTCCACTTCTTTCCAGTCCCAGATGAAGCCTTCGCGTTTGAGCACGTCGGCGATGCCTCGTTTGAAGCGGCTGGTTGGAATGTCGACATAGGGCTTCTCGACGCGAACCGCGTTACGGATGCGAGTGAGCATGTCGGCAATTGGGTCAGTCATCATAATTTTGTCAGCTCCCCTGTCTTTCGATTCTCACCAGCTGGCCTTACGAACGCCTGGAATCAATCCCATGTTGGCGTTCTCACGGAAACAAATTCGGCACAAGCCGAACTTGCGGTACACCGACCTTGGCCGACCGCAGAACTTACAGCGGTTTTCCTTACGGGTGCTGAACTTCGGAGTTCGTTTCGCTTTCGCGACTTTCGATTTACTTGCCACAGGGGACTGTCCAGTTTGGATTGAAGAGCAGGTTCATTTTCATAATGGAGTTTCAGGGTCGATCAACAGCGCCGCTTAAGCGGCCTCGGTTTTCTTCTTGGATTGTTTAAACGGCATGCCGAACATTTCCAGCAAGTCACGAGCTTCGTCATTGGTTTTAGCCGATGTCACCAAGGTGATATTCATCCCCTGGGGGCGAGTGAACTTGTCGGGGTTCAATTCCGGAAACACCAGCTGCTCGGTCAATCCGAGCGTGTAGTTCCCGCGGCCGTCGAAGGCATTACGATTGATACCGCGAAAGTCACGTACGCGCGGCAACACAATCGTAATCAGGCGGTCCAAAAATTCGTACATCCGGTCGCGACGCAGCGTTACCGTGCAGCCAATCGGCATCCCTTCGCGGAGCCGAAAGTTAGCGATCGACTTGCGGGCCGTGGTGATCACCGGTTTTTGACCAGCGATCTGAGTCATCGCCTCATAAGCCAAGTCAAGGATTTTCTTGTCGCCGATGGCGCTGCCGACACCCATGTTCAACGTGATCTTTTCGACACGAGGAATCTGATGCGGGTTCTGGTAGCCGTGCTTTTCGACCAGCGCCGGGCGGATGGTCTCCTCGTAACGGACTTGCATTCGTGGTTTGGACATGACTTAACAGCTAACAGTGAACAGTTGACGATATTTGATTGGGTGCTTGTTTGCCGGCAGTCTTGCAGAGCTTCATTCTGGACCGCCAACAGGCGACTACTTGTGGGCGTGCTGCGATCTTGCCGGGGCAATCTTGTCGATGGTTTTTCCGCTCTTCTTGGCGAATCTTTCTTTGCTGCCGTCAGCTAGAAAGCGAACGCCCACTCGTGTTGGGGTTCCGGTGGTTGGATCGACCAGCATCACGTTGCTGGCCGCGATCGGCATTTCTTTGTTCAGGCGACCTCCTTGAGGATTCTTCTGGCTGCGCCGCACATGTTTCCAAACACGACCAGCGCCCTCGACGATCAGTTTGTTTTTCTTGCGGTCGATTTTGATGATCTTGCCGCGGTGGCCCCGATCGGCACCGGCAATCACTTGGACTTCGTCGTTGATTCTAAAATTCATGATTCTGTGCTTGATTATTCTGTGCTTGATTCAGGCGGGTGTTAGACAACTTCGTTGGCCAGTGAAATAATCTTCATGAAGCTGCGTTCGCGCAGCTCGCGGGCGACCGCGCCAAAAATACGCGTGCCGCGAGGCGCCTTGTCTTTATCGATCAGCACGACCGCGTTGCTATCGAACCTGATGTAACTGCCGTCCGGGCGTCGGGTCGGTTGTTTGGTTCGCACAATCACGGCGCGAACGATTGCTTTCTTTTTGATGTCGCTGCCGGGGATCACGCTCTTGACACTACAGACGATCACATCGCCCAGACCGGCCACGCGGCGCCGGCTACCGCCGAGCACCTTGATGCACATCACCTGGCGAGCACCGGTGTTGTCGGCAACGTCGAGTCGGGATTCTTGTTGGATCATGGTTGGGTTGAGTACTGTGTTTTGTGCGGTGGTCTTTCGCCGGGCGAAAGTTGTTTGACGGAGTGATTCTTAACGGTTGGCAACACCACTTGATTCCTATTCCGTACTGACTTCGCCCACATGAGCCGCTTCGATCGCCTCGGATTCGGCCTGCGTGGCGCCCTTGCGGGCCGCTCGCAATGCCGCCAAATCGACCTCGGTGCTCTTTTCCAGCACCCGCACCAATCGCCAGCGTTTCATTTTGCTGAGCGGTTCGCTCTCGATAATTTCGACGCGATCCCCAGCGCCCGACTCGTTGTGCTCGTCGTGGGCGTAGCAAACGGTTCGTTGACGAACGTACTTTTTGTATTTCGGATGCTGGACCAGACGGTTGATTTCGACACGACGAGTCTTGCTCATCTTGTCGCTGGTCACGATTCCGGAAACAACGCGCTTGGGCATGGGTTTGGGAGCCGAGTTATGGATGTTGGTGGAGTTGTTCGTTCGTTGTCTAAGTTCGCCGCGTTACTTTGTCGCCGCGGTGCTTCGCTACTTCGCGGCCGCTTTGCTGCGTTCGGTTTTGATCGTTTTGATCCGCGCGATCAGGCGACGGTTTTTGCGAATTTCAGACGGCGTATTCAATCGCTCGCTTTGCGACTGGAAGCGGAGCAGAAACAGGGTTTTGGCCGCCTCGGCGGCAGTTGCATCGAGCTGTTCTTCGCTCATTTCTCGTAGTTCGGTGTTGGTGCTCATCAGGCTGTCCTCCGCTGCACAAAGCGAACCTTGACCGGCAGCTTGCTGGCCAGACGGGCAAAGCAAACTTTGGCTTGTTGTTCGGTCACGCCGCCGAGTTCGTACAGGATCGTGCCTGGCTTGACGATCGCGGCCCAGAAGTCCGGCTCACCTTTCCCCTTCCCCATCCGAGTTTCCAGCGGTGTGCTGGAGACTGATTTGTCGGGGAAGATTCGGATGTAAAGCTTTCCTTCGCCGCGGACGTACTGCTGGGCAGCGATGCGTCCCGCTTCGATCGTCGTGGCTTTGACCCATCCCGGTTCCATTGATTGGATGCCGTAGTCACCAAAGACGACCGTGTTGCCGCGAGTCGCACTACCTTTTATGCGACCTCTTTGGCTTTTTCGATGCTTGACCCGCTTGGGCATCAGCGCCATCGTCTTCGTCTCCGTAAGTACCTTGGTTGATCCACACTTGAATCCCGATGTGCCCCTGTGGCGTCATCGCTTCTGTGAATCCGTAATCAATCTTTGCCTGCAGCGTGCTCAAAGGAATTGAGCCCGCAATCTGTTTTTCGCGTCGCGCCATTTCGGCACCGCCTAAACGTCCCGCCATTTGGATCTTGATTCCTTTGGCTCCGGCATCCATGGTTTGCTCGAGCGATCGCTTCATGGTGCGGCGAAAGCTGGAACGTTTGGCCAATTGTTGTGCAATGTCCTCGGCGACCAATTGAGCTTGCAGCTCGGGACGTCCGACCTCTTCGACCTTCAAATTGATTCGCCGCCCGATCAGGTTTTGCAGTTCCGTCTGCAAGACTTCGATTTCCTGGCCCTTTTTGCCAATGATCAGGCCGGGACGGGCCACGTACAGCATCACCCGAACTTCGTCGCGCGTCCGCTCGATTTCAATCCGATCGATTCCGGCGCTGCGATATTGAGGCTTGCTCTTGATGAACTTTCGCAACCTGCGGTCTTCGACCAGCAACTCGGCAAAGTCCTGCTTCGAGGCGTACCACCGGCTGCTCCAGCCGCGGGTGATGCCGGTTCGGAAGGCGATTGGGTTGACTTTTTGGCCCATCAGGGACTCGTTTTCCTTGGTAATGAATTTCAATCGTCAGCGGCGGCGAGCATTGCTCGCCACCGCGGTGGGTGGTTGGTTCGTTACAGCTCGTCGATCGGAGTCAAGGCGACCCGAATATGACTGCTGCGTTTCTTAATCATGTGGGCACTGCCACGCGCTGCGGGGCGAACTCGTCTGAACATCGGTCCGCCATCAACGCACACTTCGGTGACCACCAGTTCCTCGATGCGCCGCGATGTTCCGCTGTTTTGATCGGGGTCCTGCGCGTTGCCGATGGCGCTCTTGATCACCTTTTCCAACATCCGAGCGCCGCGCTGGGGTTGGTATTTCAGCGTGTCCAGAGCTTCGTCGGCGTACATCCCGCGGACCAGATTGGCCAGCAGGCGAACTTTCTGAGCGCTGATTCGCGCGCCTTTGTGTCGTGCTTTGTAGATTGCCATCGAAGTACTCTACTTCTTACCTTTTCCACTGTGTCCTTTGAAAGTTCGCGTCGGCGCGAACTCGCCCAGCTTGTGGCCCACCATATCCTCGGAGACCAGGACCTTCACATGTTTGCGACCGTCGTGAACCATGAACGTCACGCTGACGAATTCCGGCACGATCGTGCAGGCACGGGACCAGGTCTTGATTGGTTCTACGCGACCGCCCTGCGACTGTTTTTGCACTTTAAAAAACAGTTTGGGGTCGACGTAAGGACCTTTTTTACTACTACGGCTCATGCTGGATCGATTTCAGGTGATAATTAAGTGATGATCAACTAGTGCAATTTAAGCTGGCCGTACCGCTTGCTTTTGCGGCGACGGACAATCGAACTGTTACTTGGTTTACGTTTCTGGCGAGTCGAACCACCTTTGGCACTCTTGCCCTGAGGGCTGACGGGATGACGACCTCCCTTGGTTCGCCCTTCACCACCACCGTGCGGATGGTCAATCGGGTTCATCGCGGTACCGCGAACATGCGGCCGCCGGCCAAGCCAGCGAGCGCGGCCGGCTTTTCCCAGTCGAACGTTCATGTGATCGCTATTGCCGACCTGGCCGACCGTGGCCCGGCAAACGCTGGGAACCCGGCGGATCTCGCCGCTCGGCAATGCCAGCTGGGCCCAATCGGCTTCGCGGGCCATCAAGGTCGCTTGCGTGCCGGCCGATCGGCACAACACCGCGCCACGACCGGCGCGTAATTCAATGCAACTGACCGAAGTCCCCAACGGGATGTTTTTCAGCGGCAGGCAATTGCCGAGCGTGGGCGGCGCTTCGGGACCATTCTTGACTTTGTCACCCGCTTTCAATCCGGCCGGCGCGACGACGTAAGACTTTTCGCCGTCGGCGTACTTGAGCAAGGCGATTCGCGCTGAACGATTCGGATCGTATTGGACCGAATCGACGATCGCTTCCATGCCGTCCTTGGCTCGCCGGAAATCGACGACACGATACTTTTGTTTGTGACCACCACCACGATGACGGGCCGTGATTTTACCTTGATTGTTGCGACCACCCTTTTTTGGCTTGGGCTTGAGCAACGACTTCTCGGGTTTGTAGCCCGGTGTCAGCTCGGCAAAGTCGCTGACCGACGCGTTGCGTCGTCCGGCGCTGGTCGGCTTGTAGATTCGGATGCCCATGGATCAGTTTGTAATTGTCAGGTTGCAGTTGTCAGTGACAGGTTGGTTAGAAGAAATCGATCCGGTGGTCCGCGTGCAATTGCACAATCGCTTTCTTCCAGTCGTTGGTCCGGCCATAGCGAAACCGATATCTTCGCAATTTTCCTTTGCGAGTCTGTGTGCGGACCTTTTGGACCTTGACGTCGAATAATGCTTCGACTGCTTTTTTAACGTCGGTCTTGGTAGCCTGCCGATGAATCTCGAACGCGTACTGGTTGTTTCGAGTCGCCCGGTGAACGCCTTTTTCAGTCACCAGGGGACGAAGCAAGACTTGATGCGGCTCAAGCTGCGGTCCATTGGTCGGCGGAGCTGGTGGTTGGATTCTAGCCATTTTGATTCACTGCGTCACTTTCCCTATTTGAGTCTCTGGATCACTCGCCGCCCGCGTCGCGGCTAAAGCTGCCATCCTTGATCTTGTCCAAGGCATCCTTGGTCACGAGCATTTTCCGCGGCGACAGGACCGACAGCGCGTTCAACTCGCGGACCGGCTGAACCGTCACGCCGGAAATGTTTCGGCCGCTCTTGTACACCGCCAAGTCATGGTCGGCGGTGGCGACTAAGGTCGTCGCCCGGTCCAACCCCAGCGCCTTGAGTATCGAAACCATCTGAGCGGTCTTGGGCTGGTCAAAACCGAGTTTGTCGATCACCACCAATTCGCCGTCGTCGATCTTCGATCGGATGGCCATCCGAGTCGCCAGACGGACCGCTTTCTTGTTCAGCCGATAGCTGTAGTCGCGCGGCTTGATCGTGCGGGCGACACCGCCGCCACGTCGGACGTTGGTCCGCTTGCCTCCGGCGCGAGCATTGCCAGTCCCCTTTTGGCGATACATCTTTTTGGTCGACCCGGAAACTTCGCCACGAGTCCGCGTGTTGTGAGATCCCTGACGCAAATTCGCTTGGTACATCACCACCACGTCATGCAGCAATTGCTTGTTGACGCGATCGGCCAGTTGAGCGGTATCGATCTCGTATTTGCCGGCTTCTTTGCCGGCGTGATCAAAAATAGTCAATGTTGCCATGATTGATTAGCCCACCTTGTTCGTTTCGCAGACCGTGACAAAACCGCCATTCGGGCCGGGAACGGCACCGCGAACGAGCAACAGATTGTTTTCGGTATCAACGCGAACCAATTCCAGGTTCCGTGAAGTTGTTCTGGTATTGCCGTATTGACCCGCCATCCGAATGCCTTTGAACAGTCGGCTGGGCGAAGCGCTGCAACCGGTGCCGCCGGCATGCCGGTGTACTTTCTTGACGCCGTGCGTGGCGCGCTGCCCGGAAAAGTTGTGCCGTTTCATGACACCGGCAAAGCCGCGCCCCTTACTGGTACCGACGACATCGACTCGCTTGACCTCAGCAAATTGATCGACAGTGACGGTCGCACCGACTTGCAAATCCGATTGTCCGCGAAATTCGCGAATGAATCGCTGCGGCTCGCAATCGGCCTTGGGCAGCAATTCAATCCCGGCGGCGGATCGACTTTTGGAACGCTTGCTGTCCAGTTTGGCGACGTGGCCCCGTTCAGCTCGACTGGCCAAACGACGAGGCTTGGCGTCGAAACCCAACTGGATGGCTTGATAACCGTCTCGCTCTTGAGAACGAACCTGAAGCACGTGACAGGGGCCGGCCTGGACCACGGTCACTGGGACCGCTGTTCCATCGTCCAGGTAAATCTGTGTCATCCCGACTTTGCGGCCAAGGATTGCTGGTGACATAATTTTCAACTCACCCCGAACCCGCGGGGCGCCCGTCATTCGTGTTGGACTTCAAGCTCGCCGAGCCGAACCGACGATCCGGTGCAAGCGGATTCCAAGTCCTTGCACCGGAGCGAGGTTATCGACTTAGCTTCCGTTCATTCGGAAACCGGTTGCCGTTTTTAAGTTAAATGATGTGCAGTGAGCCCTGTCTCTATCGCGCCGATGCCTTGATTTTGATGTCAACACCAGCCGGCAGGCTCAACTTGTTCAACGCTTCGATCGTCTTGGCCGTAGCCTGGACAATGTCGATCAGACGCTTGTGAGTACGGATCTCGTACTGCTGACGCGCCTTCTTGTTCACAAAAGGACTCGACAAGACCGTGTAACGCTCGATGCGAGTGGGTAATGGAATTGGCCCATGAACCTCGCTGTGCGTTCGTTTGACGGTGTCAACAATCTCTTGGGCGCTCTGATCCAAGACCGAGTGATCGTATGCTTCCATACGAATTCGAATGACTTCGTTAGCTCCGGCTGACACGGTTGGATGACCAAAGAGAGGTGTGTGGTAATGTCGGGTCCGCTACCGATCGGGCACTTCAACGAACAAATTTTTCGTGAATTGCCGTCACTGACCGCTAGATGCTTACAGACAAGCTGTAACGCAAAGGACAAAATTTAGGTTGCATCGACCAAACCGTCAACGCCGTTTACCGGTTTGCCGTGAATTCTTGGTTTGTTTTTCGAGACCGACGAAATGACCAGCCGGAGAACCGACAGCAAAACTCGAATCGCCTTACTCGTGGTCGCCTTGATCCCGCTGTCGTTGATGTCGGTCGCCAGCCGGTTGGAGCCGAATCCCGCAGGCCTGGGGACGCACCAACAAATGGGGCTGCCCCCCTGCTCGTTTCGCGTGATGCTGGGCATTCGCTGTCCTGGCTGCGGCATGACCACGTCCTGGGCGCATTTCGTTCGTGGGCAATGGCTGGCCAGCATGACGGTCAACCTAGGTGGTTTCTTACTGGCACTGGCGGGCATCGCCACCACCGGTCTGTTTAGCCGCTCGGCCTGGATGGGAAGGTTGCCCGGAATCGAAACCCAGCGGCTGATGACCGTGGTCGTGGTCTCGATCACCGCGCTGACGATCGCCGATTGGCTCCGCAGGCTGGCGGGCTGGTAGAATTTCCGCCATCGCCCAGGGGCAAAACCCGCCACGACCGGTCAAATCCCGCCTAATCTCGCCCGGTACCGCCAAGACCGGGCCAGCCCTCCCAGCGCACCAGGATTCCAGCGCACGAGGATTCCAACGCACGAGGATTCCAACGGCCCTGGGATGAGCAGATTCCTAAAGATTAGGCTGGCAAAGCGTCCTTGTTTCTGTGTATCAGGGACATCTGTCTGTCCTTGTTGTCTTGCGAAAGGAATCGCTGTGGTTATGCGACTGTCGAAGACTTCCGTTTCACTGGCACTGCTCGCGGCTGTAGCGGTTGCCCAGGCGGGGTGTCTGATCCCCTTTGCCTCGAACATGATGCATGCTGTCGGTGCCGATATGGTTCCCGCTGAATACGAGGGTTTGGAGGAGAAAACGGTGGCCATCATCACATCGACTGATGGCAGTCAATACAGCCAAGATGTGGTGGCTCGCGAGTTGAATCGGCTGGTCGGCGCCATCGTTGCGGCGGAGGTCAAAGAGGTGAAGCTGATCCGCCAAGACGAAATCGACCGCTGGAGAGATGTTCATGGTTGGGACCAAACGGATTGCGTTGCGATCGGACGAGGCGTCAAAGCGGACAAGGTGATCGCCATTGAAGTCGCCGAATTGCGACTGCGGGAAGGGGCGACGCTCTTTCGAGGTCGCTCCGAGGCGATGGTCGAAGTCATCGATGTGGTCACAGGCAAGGTCGAATATTCGCGCCGCCTGGACGATTACACGTATCCAAAAATGGCCGGACAGGACATTACCGAGACGACCGAATCCAGGTTTCGCAAGCTGTACCTGACAATGCTCAGTCAGGAAATTGCACGCTCGTTTCATCCCTACGACATGACAGATCGATTCGCCGCCGACAGCGTGATTGCGAGTTACTGATCGCAGGATGTTTGGGGCATTCATCCTGCAAAACGCCAATTTTTGACAACTTGTAACGAATATAGAAGGTTTGCTGAATTATCCGGTTGAGCCGGTCCGATGAACTAGGTTGGATGAACTGCCGCTTTCGCGCTGATGGCGATTCGGCATCACAGCAACTTTCGGACTTGCACGACATGAGCAAACCAGACCATTCGATCTTGAACCTGGCGGCCGCGCTGCTGATGGTGGCTGCTCCGGCGGCTGCCGCGACAGCCGCAAACAACGAGCGCAGCGCGCAGAAATACGCCCAAGAACGTATTTCGATCGAACACGCGCGGATCGCCAGTCCGACGCAATCACCACCTCGATCGTTGATGTCCAGGGCGGCCAATGGCGACGTGCTCGCCGACCCGCCTGAAGCGCCGTTGGACGGCAGCCTGGTCAAGGGCGAGCTGCGACAGGTTGGTTATCTGGATGGCTGCGACGGGCAGTGCGGCGCGGTCTGTGACTGCCCCAGTTGCGGCGTCGAACCGGGCTGCGGGATCGAGATCGGCTCTGGAATTGAAGCGGGCTGTGGCATCGAAGTCGGCTGTGGAATCGAACCGGGCTGCGGTTATGAAGTAGGCTGTGGAATCGAACCAGGCTGCGGTTATGAAGTCGGCTGTGGCATTGAACCAGGCTGCGGCTACGAAGTGGGTTGCGGCATCGACGATTGCTCGTGCGACGCCTGCTGTGACGAAGTCGATTGCGTCCCTTTGTTCCTACCGCTGCTGCGCGTCAACTGGTGCCGTTTCGAGTTCTTTGCCGGCGTTGCCGGATTCACGGGCCCCATGAATTTTGCCGACACCGGCGGCAATCGCCGAGACGGCAGCGGAAGCTTTGGATTCTACGAGGGCTTCAACGAGGGGCGTTCGCTGAGGCGTTGGTTTGGTTGGGACATGGCTGCTCAATTTGGCGTGCGGGCAACGCAAAGCCATCTTTCCGGCGCGTCCTTTACCGAAGAGACTCGGAATCAGGTCTTTGTCACCGGCGGATTGTTCCGCCGCGTTGATTACGGTCTGCAATACGGCATCGTGATCGATTATTTGAGCGATGACTGGTATTTCCGAGGCGATCTGGTCCAGTTGCGTAGCGAACTTAGCTGGCGCACCGAAGGCTGCCACGTCTGCGGATTCCAATACTTTGTCGGTCTCAATGAGAACAGTTCGGACACGGTTGTCCGCGACGGGGCGGGGGGAACGATCAACGGATTGGTCAATGTCGAACCGACCGATCAATACCGATTCTTCTATCGTCGTTTGCTCAATCAAAGCGGCCAATGGGATGCATTCGCCGGCTGGACTGAAAACAGTGATGGTCTGTTGGGCGCGAGCATGAACCTGCCACTGCGCCGCAACCTGGTGCTCAGCACGGGGGCAACCTACGTGATTCCCAACGGCACCGTCGCGACCCCGGACTATGAAGAAGAGGTCTGGAATATCGCCTTGGGACTGATCTATCGCCCAGGGGGACCGAATGGGTCTGGCCGATACTGTCGACCCCTGTTCGACGTCGCCGACAATGGAAGCTTCCTGGTGGATCGACAATAGTCAATCAATTCATCAGCAATCAGGTGTTCCGGGAGGGCGAGGCTCCGCTCCAGCGGTGAATCTGGATCTACCATTCTCCTCCTCTGGAGAACTTCTCTTGGGCGGCTTGGCCGAATTCGGCTCCCGCCTGGTCGAGTTTCTGGACGGTTTGATCCATTGTCAGACCACCGCAATTTCTGGCGGCTGCGATCACGGTGTTGCATTCGTTATTGTCCATGAAAATCGCTGCGTCCAGCAAGCGGGATTCTTCTGTCTGCGGAATTGCCAGGAATCCATGTTTGTCGGCGTGGATCAGTTGACCGGGTGAGACGCGGCGGCCAAACACTTCGACTTCGCAGTTCCATCTGACCGGGCAAGCATGGGCGTGGCCGACGCACAGCCGCCGGGCGATCGCTTTGAAACCGGCATTGGTCATTTCATCGACATCACGAATCGCACCGTCGGTAATCGTGCCGACGCAGCCCAAGGCTCGATGCACATTGCTGTTGACTTCGCCCCAGTAAGAACCAACCACTTGCGGCTTATCAAGGTCCTGGACGACCACGATTTTGGGGCCACCGACGCGGGCCACGTAGCGGCGATATTCGGCCCAAGCGTCGGCGTTTTGTTTGTGCGACCGCTGGGATGGTTCGATCACGACCGTCACTGCATAGCCGACCATCGGCCCCATGGCGGGCATGAAGTCACGCGTTTCTTCGATATTGAATCCATCCGCGGCACAATCAAGCGAGGTGATTTGTTCCCAACCGTTGTAGATCGTCGGCGTGTTCCAGCGTTTCAGCTTCAGCAGTTCGGCGTGCGGCAAAGTCATCTTGAGATTCCTTACGGATGTCAGGCGAAGTTCGTTGTTGGTTACCAGCTCGGCGAGCCGATCATCAGGCGAGCGATCGGATCGACCAGTGTCGGCACCGACCGCGGCTTGGCGGGCCGCCAGGCCCCCAAGCGGCCGGCTGTGCCTGTCGCTATGCCAGCATTCCCTGCACCACGCTGCCGTGAACGTCGGTCAACCGATAGTCGCGACCCTGGAAACGGTATGTCAGTTGAGTGTGATCGAAACCCAGCAAATGCAGGAGTGTGGCGTTTAGATCGTGGACATGAACGCCGTCGCGGACCACGTTGAATCCGAGCTCATCGGTCTCACCATGCACATGGCCAGGCTTGATGCCGCCGCCACAAAACCACATCGAAAAGCAACGATTGTGGTGATCGCGACCGTCGTTGCCTCCCTGCACCATCGGGGTCCGACCAAATTCCCCGCCCCAAATGACCAGCGTGTCCTCGAGCAAGCCGCGAGCTTTTAAATCACGCACCAGCGCTGCGCTCGGTTGATCGGTCGCCTCCGCATTTTTCTTGATGTCCTTGGTCAGATTGCTGTGTTGATCCCAAGCTTCGTGAAACAACTGCACAAACCGAACCCCACGTTCAACCAGTCGCCGGGCGAGTAGACAGTTGCGTGCAAAGCTGCCTTCGCTGGCGTCTTTGATCCCGTAGTCGGACAACGTGCTAGCGGACTCGCTGCCCAAGTCCATCAATTCGGGAGCACTGATTTGCAATCGATAAGCCATCTCGTAGCTTTGAATTCGGGCTTCGATTTCCGGGTCGCCGATCGCCGAGGCGGCGATTTGATTTAAACGGTTTAGGGCGTCAAGCGACTGCCGTTGGGCGAGGTCGTCGACGCCCGCAGGATTGGACAGATACAGCATCGGATCGCCCGCGCTGCGAAACGGTACACCTCCATAAACGGTGGGCAAGAATCCGCAGCCGTAGTTGCTGGCCCCGCCACTGGTTCCCTTGGCGCTGGTCAAGACGACGAAACCAGGCAGTTCGTCACTTTCACTGCCCAGACCATAGATCGTCCAGGCTCCAAAGCTGGGACGACCAAATTGTTGGGAACCGGTGTTCATCAAGATTTGGGCCGGCGCATGGTTGACCGCGTCGGTATGCAGCGAGCGCACCAAACAAATTTGATCCGCGATCGATGCCGTATGCGGCAGCAGTTCGCTCAGTTCCATACCGCACTGGCCCTGTTTGGCGAACTTGAATTTCGGCCCCAGCAGCGCCGATTTTGGATTGATAAAAGCGGCTCGGTAACCGCTGAGCAACTCGGCCGGCGGCAGCTTGCCATCGTGTTTGGCAAGTTCAGGCTTGGGATCGAACAGCTCCAGATGGCTCGGCGCACCGGCTTGGAAAATGTAAATCACCCGTTTGACGCGAGGGCTAAAATGAGGCGCTTGGGGCAGCACTGAATCGCCACGCGCCTCGCTTGCCGCTATCACATTGGCGGCGATGCCGCCCAGCCCGACGCCGCATTGCCCCAAGAACCAGCGCCGCGCCAGTAGCCTTGCGGTGGACGATCGCCGCAACTCTGCATCGGACTGCGCGACATTTTTGTTGGCATGATTCATCGATCGAAACTTTCCGTTGATACTCAGTTCTTGCTGATCGTCTCGTCCAAATTCAGGAGCACTCTGGCGACAAGCGTCCAGGCCGCGAGATCCTCGGCCGTCGCTGAGTCAGAAAGCTGAACTTCGTCTGCGCCAGTGATGGCTTGCGGATTGAGCTGGCCGGTGTTTAACCGCTCGCGCTGCGATCGCAGCAAGCTTAAAATCTCTGCCCGCTCATCGTTGTTCGGTGCCCGCGCTGTACAGAGCAAAAATGCGTAGTTGGCTCGCTCCGCATCCTCGGATGCCGATTCCCGCAACACTCGCAAGGCCAGCGCGCGAGCTGATTCCACAAAAATCGTTTCATTCAGAGCTGTCAACGCGGCCAAAGGGGTGTTGGATCGAACACGACGGGCGCAAGCCGTATCGGCATTGGGCGCGTCGAAGCTGGACATGACCGGGTCGGGCATCGAGCGTTTGCGGAATCCATACACCGAGCGGCGATATCGCTGCGGCGCCTCGGCCGGCTTCCAGTAGCTGGGATAGGTGTAGTTGTAATCCAGAACGTTTTGCGGCACCGGCGGGATCACGCTGGGGCCGCCCATCTTGAAATCAATCAAACCCGAAACCGAGAGCGCGATATCTCGGACGACTTCGGCATCAGCGCGAAATCGAGCCCCGCGCGCAGCAACCGGTTATGCGGATCCCGCTCCAGCGCCGCCGGTGCGACCTTCGAATCCTGTTGATACGTTTTGCTGGTCACAATTCGCCGCACCAAATGCTTCTGGCTCCAGCCATGTTGCATGAAATCAACGGCCAGCCAATCGAGCAGTTCCAAATGCTCGGGCACCGGGGCGCGCGTGCCAAAGTCTTCGCTCGTTTCGACCAATCCGGCACCGAAGATCGATTGCCAGACTCGATTCACCGCGACACGAGCGGTCAGCGGGGATTGCTCGCTAGCCAACCAGCGAGCGAAATCCAACCGCGTCGGTGCCACGGTGTTTTGCAACGGATGCAGCGCGGCGGGCGTATGAGGTTCGACTTTCGATTCGGGTTGATCCCACTCGCCGCGGTCCAACAGAAAGCTCACTCGCCGCATTTCCCCTTCCCGCTCGATCAAATGCAGGACGGATGTCATCGCGGTCGGATAGCGCTGCCAAAGCGCATCGTACTGGTCTGAGAGCGACTGCCGCTCCGGCAGCGAGCGCCGCCAGGAGTCGAAGATCGCCGCTTGTTCGGCAGCGGATCGTTGATCGGCTGGCTTTTGCATCGCCAGCACCGCAGCATGATCGACCGCGGGCGCTCAGGATCCGTGGATCGCGTCAAACTGATGCGACAGCAACCGAGCATCCCCTCGCGGCCCGTTCGCAGCACGAACTTAAGCCGGGTTCCGGAAGGCAAATCGAGCGGCTGCTGAAATTGCAGGACCGCGACCGAGGCCTGGCCGCGACGGCCTAGACCGCGATCCGCTTGCCAGGATGTGTCATCGCTACCGTCAATCATCAAGGAAACCGGCCCCGTGATGCGTTTGGTTTTCTCGTCTTTTTGTTCCGAGTTGGACCAATCGGCGGTCGCCTTGACCAAGGCGATTTTTGACCAAGTGGGCTCGACATCACTTTCGCCGGGAAGCTCGGCATGGACCTCGAATTCCGCAACACCCCAGACACTCGTTTCCTTTCGCGCGGGACCGCGAACTGGCAGCGAAGGATGGGTTAGGGCTTCTAGTCGCACACCGGTAACACCGCTTAGCTCAGCCGGTTCGGAGATAAAAAAGACATCCGGGCTGACATGTCCCAACATCAGAATCGACTGGTCAACAATCTGTACCGGGTGATTCAAGCCGCTGACTGAACCGAACTCGCTCATGGTCACATGAGTCCACTCGGGTTGCGATTGAAGGATTGATTTTTCCCAATCCCTGATCAACGCCGGAGAGTCCGGATGGGCCTGGAGCACAGCCTGATTCAGGTCAGCCAATTGTTTTTGAAACTCGCTGAGCTGTTGTTGTTGCTGCGAATTGTAAACCCACGATTGTGCCTCGTAAGCATTGTTCAGAAACGCGAACATCCCGTAATACTCTCGCTGGCTCAGCGGATCGAACTTGTGCGAGTGGCACTGGGCGCACTGAGTTGTCAGCCCCAGAATCGCTTTGCCAATGCAGTCCATGCGATCGAACATTTCCACCATGCGAAACTGTTCCGGGACGATCGCCCCCTCTTCGTTGATCATGCTGTTGCGCAGGAAGCCGGTCGCAATCATCTGGTCTTGCGTTGGTTCGTCCATCAGATCGCCGGCGATCTGTTCAATTACGAATTCGTTGTAAGGTTTGTCTTGATTCAACGCGTCGATCACCCAATCACGCCAGACCCACTGGTCGCGACGGAGATCTTTTTCGTAGCCGTTGGTATCGGAGTAGCGTGCTACGTCCATCCAGGGTCGCGCCCATTTTTCGCCGTACCGCTGACTGTCCAGTAGCAGCTCGATTGTGGCTTCCATACCGGCTTGCTCGAAGTCGGTAAGCTGCTGCGGCGAGGGTGGCAAGCCGATCAGATCCAAGTACAAGCGACGACAGAGTACCGAACTTGGCGCGGGGCCTGCCGGCGACATACCCCATTGTTTCAGCTTGGACCTGACAATCAGGTCGATTGGGTGCAACTCGGTTTCGAATTGCGAGCTAAGAGACTGAAGGTCGCGCGACTGCGGGGGTGTAAACGACCAATGCTCGGTGTAGGTAGCGCCTTGCTGTATCCATTTGGTCAGCAGCTCGATCTGTGGCTCGCTTAGCGGCTTCCGCTCGTCCGGCGGAGGCATGACGGTCGATTCATCAGAGGAGGTAATTCGTTCGATCAGCAGACTCGCTGCCGGTTCGCCGGGGACGATCGCGCCGTGGCCGGAATCTCCACCGCTTAGCGCGGATTCACGATCGTCCAACCTCAGGCCTGCCTCCCGAGTCGCCTGGTCGGCGCCGTGACAACGGGTACAGTGCTCGGCAAATATCGGCTGAACCTGAAGTTCGTATTGGATTTTGGAATCCTCTGCCACGGTGCTGCCGCGTGAGAAGACCATCAGACAGAAGAGCAGTAAAATGCCCGAGAATCGCAGCGTCATGCCGTATAACTTTGCTTGCGGCCTGGAATCATAAAAAGAAAGTTGAACATTCTTATCATATCTCAAAGCCCCCTTGAGCGGCATCAAAATCAACCCCCTTCGCTGGACCCTAGGTGAGCTCTCAATCGCTCCTGCAGGCTTGCTTTTTTGCATCCGACAGAGGTCCCCTTGATTTGCGGGTTTCTGACCTTGCCGCGTGCGACTATCCTCCTAGAACCGTTATCAGGCTCGTTCCCGACTTCTGACTTTATCTTCTGGCCACTCAATTTCCATTTCCGGTCGTCCCAGTGATGCCGAAATCAATCAATCAGCACCTGCATGGATGACAGACAAACTTTGATTCTTCGGGATGCCACGAGCAATGCGGCCGTGATTGATGTCGTGGGCGACCACGAATCAGCTTTCGATTTCCAACCCTCGGCAACGGCGACGCGGCCACGAAACCTTCGGTCGGCTGAATTAAGACCGCCAGTTGGTCTCGTTCTAGGCGCTGTTTTTGGGCTGGTCGCTGCTGCTTTCTATACCGCTTCGAATATTGCTCTGAGACAGTCGGTAGGCATTGATCCATTCTTGGTAACGACAGTCAAAGCGTTTCCGATGGTACTGATGCTGGCACCCTTTGTGATTTGGATGTGGGCCACCAACCAAAGAATTGCGACCAGCCTCCAAATGCTGCCTAGGTTGATTCTGGCTTCGCTGTTGGCCCATTGCGTGGGCAACTCCTGTTTCCAATTCGCGCTCGGCATCATTGGGTTGGCCGCGACCGTTCCGATTGCCTTGGGAGTGTTGATCATTGGCGGTGCGGTGTTTGGTCGAGTTCTGCTGCTCGAGCCTGTCAAGCCACGGACCATGCTGTCGATGGTCGTCATCATCACGGCCGTCGTGATTCTATCGTTGCCCGGTGCGGCCGCACCGCCGTCGCAGGTGAATTCATCGCAATCGCCCCTGTGGGCGGGGGCTTTGTGGGCAATCGGAGCCGGCGTCGCGTACTCATTGTTTGGTGTGATTACACGTCAGACGCTGACCGGCGGGCTTTCCGCGCCGGCAACGATGTTGATCAGCGGTATGGTGGGTGTCGCTGCTCTGACGCCCTTCACCGTGATGCGTTTGGGATGGGAGCCGATCAGCGAAGTCTCAAGGGACCAATGGGGAGTGATGTTCGCGGCCGGGTTCTTTAACTTCACAGCGTTCGTGGCATTGACGATTTCGCTTAAAGCATTGCCGGTCGTTGCGGTCAACTTGCTCAACGCATCCCAGGTCGCGATGGCGGCGATTGCCGCCGTGGTGCTGTTTTCAGAGCAGATCACGCCTGCATTGATTGTGGGGATCTTGCTGACTTTCGTAGGTTTGCTGGTGTTGGCCAATCGCAACGGAGCCCGTCGCACGTAGCTGAATTTGCGTCCAGGAATTTGCGTCCAGGTTGGGTTGCGAAGAGGCACGGCCGTCGAACGCCGAGGATTCGCTCGGCTGCCAGATTTTGAAGTTGTTTGGCAAAGGAAGCAACACTGTGCCGTTGCAACTTGGCTAGTGATTTTGGTGTTGCTCGACTTCGTCAAGATCGATAGGTGGTTTTACCGTGAGCGGCTGTTTTTACGGTTTGTTCCGGCCGGATTCGCGTAGAATGTTTGACTCTATTGCGGCGATCAACAAAATCACCTGAAATGGTTCAAGTGGTTGGGGTGCTGACATACCAGCACACTTGTAGTTGATCACTTACCGAAAATCATCAAATCTCAGTACTCACCTAGGAGTGCCAGTATGGCTCGTTTTGCAATCTCGCTGCTGTCGGTGTCGTTCCTGATCGTTCTGCCCTCGATGGGCAGCGCCCAAGAGGAGAGCCAATACTTCATTAGTGACGGCGTCAAGATTCACTTTGTCGAGAAAGGCGAGGGCGAGCCGGTCGTTTTGATTCACGGTTTCGCGGCCTCGTACCAGATGAATTGGGGACTGCCGGGGATCGTCGACGCATTGGCGAAGAATTATCACGTGATCGCCTTGGATAATCGTGGTCACGGCAAAAGCGGAAAGCCTCACGAAGTCGAGAAATACGGCGCGAACATGGTCGAGGATGTGGTTCGGTTGTTGGATCATTTGAAGATCGACAAGGCGCATATCATCGGTTATTCGATGGGTGGATTCATCACGACCAATCTGGTTTGCAGTCATCCGGACCGCTGCGCCTCGGTAGTGATCGGCGCCGCGGGTTGGAACGAGAATCCCGAGCCTCGCTTGGCGCTGCTAGATGAGATCGGTGATTCGTTGGAAGCCGGCACGGGAATCTCGCCGCTGATGAAAGCGCTGACCCCCGCGGGACAGCCCCAGCCCTCGGAGGCTCAGCTGAAATCGACCAACCAGATGCTGATGTTGATGAATGATCCGCAGGCGCTGGCAGCGGCGATTCGCGGGATGCGAGGCTTGGCGGTCGAGCGTAAACAGCTCGAGGAAAACAAGATTCCGGCGCTGGCAGTGGTTGGTGAGATCGACCCACTTAAGGAAGGAGTGGACGAGATGGCCGGAGTACTGGGCAACTTGGAAGTGGTGGTGATCGAAGGCGCCGACCACATGACTGCGATCAACAACCCACAATTGCTGGGCTCGATCGAAGCCCATTTGAAAAAGCACTCGTTTGCCCCGGCGACGGTGGGAGCCAGTAATTAGTGGTTCAACTGATTTTGACAGCGGCAGCCAAGTCGATGCTGCCGATGCCTGTGCGGCAGTGGCGTGCTACCGACAAAAGGAAAATATGGATTTGGCTGACTCAAGGAGTTGCCGATCGAATCTTTGCATGTTCCACTGATGGAGTGATCAACAGCCGTTTGGTGATGCGGCGCTTTGTGACTTGGTCCAAAATTGGTCGGATCAGGTCACAAACTACAGTTTCTGGAGCTACACGTATCGAGGACAAGTGCAATGAGATTCCTAGCTGTTACTACACTCCTGACCCTTTTCGTGCTGCCCGCTGGTGCGGCAGATCAGCAGCCCGAAATCAAAGACGTGGTTGGTCTTTGGCAACTCGAGTTCACGTCGCCGGATGAGATCCAGCGAAAACCAACCGTCGTCGTTGGTTGGAATCTTGACAAATTCGTCGCCTGGTACATCGAAGACGGTGTCGCCAAAGGAACTCCAGAAGCGTTTGAGATCGTCTCGGTCAAAGATGACACGCTGCAACTCTCCTTCAAGCCCCAAGAGTTGGGCGGTGGGATTACGGTCAAGTTCGACGCCAAGCTGCAAGACCAAGGAACGTGCGCCGGAACCGGTGAGTACACTTCGACCGAGGGCGACTCGGGATCATGGGAATTCAAGGGCAAGAAGATGCCGACTTCTGACTTTGAGGACGCGCAAACCTGGAAACTTTCCTTCACAGGTCCAGATGACGTGGCACGGACACCGATGGTGACTGTGGCAACCATCGGCGAGAAACTTTATGCCTGGTACAGCGGCAAGGACTACGAGTTGCCGGCAACCGAGATCACCGCGACCGATGATCAAGTCGTGATGACGATCAGCGCCAAGACGCCCGATGGAGAAGACATCACCCTTAAATATACCGGTACCATCGATGGCGAAAACGTCAAGGGAGAGGCCCAGTACGAACTCGCAGGCGAGTCCGGCAGTTTTCCGTTCGAAGGAAAATTGCAGTAAGTTTTAATCGCGCAGCCGACCAGCCGTGACTGACAGAGGCTTCGTGGGTTCAAGATCGCGGGTGATCGCGGGTTTGAGCTTGCAAGCCTCTGTGCTTTTACTTCCCAGGACAAAGCAATCCTCGATGACTTTCGATCAATTTAATGGCACTGATTCCTATCTGGTGACCGCTGAACTGCGAGATGCGGTCAACGTGTCGATCGCGCTGGAGAAACCGCTTTTGATTCGTGGTGAACCGGGGACCGGAAAAACCGTACTGGCCGAAGCGGTGGCCGCCAGCCTTGATAAGGAGTTGATCAGTTGGAACATCAAATCCACCACTCAAGCCCAAGACGGATTGTACGTTTATGACGCCGTCCAGCGGCTCAATGACGCTCGTTTTGGTGATGGCGACGTCAGCGACATTCGCAAGTACATCAAGCAAGGACCACTCGGCCGATCGCTAACAAGTCCAAAACGTGTGGTGCTGTTGATCGATGAAATCGACAAGGCGGATATGGAATTTCCGAATGACCTACTGCACGAACTCGACCGCATGAGTTTCTCGGTCGCCGAGACGGGCGAGCAGTTCACGGCGCTAGAGCGTCCGATTGTGATCATCACTTCGAACAACGAAAAGGAGCTTCCTGACGCGTTTCTGCGGCGCTGTGTGTTCCACTACATCGATTTCCCTGATCCTGAAACGATGCAAGAGATCGTTCGCGTGCATCATCCCAATATTCAAGATGAATTGCTGAAGCAAGTCTTGCTTCGTTTCTACTGGCTTCGCGAGCAACCAAATCTGCGCAAACGTCCATCGACAAGCGAGTTGGTTGATTGGATCGCCGCATTGCAACGCGGGGGCGTGGATCCGAGGAGATTGGCCAAAGAAATTCCATACCTCGGCGTGCTGTTGAAACGCGAAAATGATCTTGAAATCGCCAACCCGGTACGTTCCCGTATGCTCTGATATGTTCATCGATTTTTTTTACCATTTGCGTCGCTATGGACACAAACCGACGATCACGGAATGGTTGGCGTTGATCAAGGCGCTGTCACTTGGGCATGGTCGGGCGCATCTGGGAACGTTTTATCATTTGGCCCGTTGTCTGCTCGTCAAACGCGAAAATGACTACGACACCTTTGATCGCGCGTTTGCAACATTTTTCGAAGGGGTCGAAGATGACTTGGATATCACCGACGAACTGTTGGATTGGTTGAAAGATCCAATTGTCCCGGACATCAGTGACGAGGATCGGGCGCTATTGAAGGCGATGGACCTGGATGAGTTATTGAAGCGATTCCAAGATACGATGCAGGAGCAAACCGAGCGTCATGATGGGGGAAATCGCTGGATCGGGACGGGCGGCACCTCTCCGTTCGGGCATGCTGGCGTCAATCCGGCGGGCATTCGCATTGGCGGACCGGGAGGCGGACGATCAGCGGTACAGATCGCCGAGTCGCGACGCTTTCAGAATCTGCGCAACGACCGCATTCTCGATACGCGACAAATCGGCGTCGCGCTGAAACGTTTGCGGCGACTGACCAAAGACGAGGGACCCGAAGAACTGGACCTGGATCAATCGATTAACGCCAGTGCTCGCAACGGCGGCGAGATCGAACTGATATTTTCACCCCCCAAACGCAATCGTATCAAGCTGATGATGTTGATGGACGTCGGTGGTTCGATGGATTCATACACGCTGCTGTGCGAGCGACTGTTCAGCGCCGTGCATGCCGCCAACCATTTCAAGAAGTTCGATCATCTGTTCTTTCACAACTGCGTCTACGAAACGTTGTATTCAGACATTGCTCGCTGGGAGGGGACACCCACAGCTGATGTTTTGAAAACACTTGACCACACTTGGTCCGTTGTTTTTGTTGGCGATGCGTGGATGTCACCCTACGAACTGACCCATCTTGGCGGCGCGATCGACTACTTTCACAGCAATGACAAAACCGGACTCAGTTGGCTGCGGCAAATTCGCGAGAAGGTGCCGAATTCCATTTGGCTCAACCCGGTTCGCAGCGGCCACTGGAATGCTCCCTCGATCATGATGATCGCGCAGCTGTTTCCGATGTTCGAGCTGACCATTGATGGGATCACCGAGGCGATCGACGTACTGCGGGGAGCCCGCCCCAACCGGCCGCTGCGGGTCGGCGACAATCGTTACGCGATTTGAGCGCAGCTGCCAGCCCGCAAGGCGGGTCCCGCGTCTGCTCCGATCGGATGATCCAGCCACTTCATTCCACGATTGCGAAGATTCGCGCGGGAGCCGCGGACGCTCCCATCAATTTCAGCGGCATCACATAAACGGTGAATCCGTTGGCAGGCAGGGCAGCCAGGTTTACCAGTTGCTCCATATGCCAGTAAGGTTTGCGCAGGCCGACACGATGTGCTTCCCAGAACAGGTCATTACGGTCGCTTTCAACTGATCTTTTGATTTGGTGATGGTGTCATCAGCCCACCCGACGAAATCGCTCGGCATCAGGCGAAAGGGCAGCCCCTGCAGCCGAACCATCCAGCGCGCCACCCAGCGCGGTTTATGCTTGATATTGACCCGCATGAAATAAGGATCATTTCGGTTGTGAATCACCGGTTTTGTCAGGTCGATAATCATGTGGCCGTCCGTTGTGCGATGATCGAAGTGTGCTGGACTCTGCGGTGCTTCAGTATCACTTCCCACCACTGAAAAGCCAATCGATGTCGTCCAGCGCGTCAGTCACCCTCTTGCTAACATCCCCCTTCTTGATGTTGCCGGCGTCAAATCGTACTCGTACTCAGGCACGAGCCGGTACTCGTACTCGAATGGGTTGAGATGACGGAACCGATCTTCAATCACGATCGACTGGATGTTTATCGCCTTTTGATCGATTACGTCGCCGAACCGGCTGCCGATTAAAGTGCTACTGACGAGTACGAGTACCGCGATGCTGAGTACGAGTGATTGGGGCCAGAACAAAGGTTTCGTCCGCTTCCGAAAGGAACCAGCCCGCTACGCTGGGCTGCGGCCCGACCAATCCAACAGCGAGTTATTGTCCCAACTGCAACCACTCGGGCTTGAAAATCATCACCAAGCCGATTGCCAGGATTGCCAGGCCGCTGAGGAGTTTCAGCCAGCGTCCTTCGCGCTCCTGCAGCCTGCGATTGGAGAGTGTGATCACGACGATGGTCAGCAGTACCGTGTCGTCGAACATGTACGCGATGGTGTACAGACCCAGATAGCCGTAGTTTTTCCAGGCCGGCAGCTCGTGCATCGTCAACACCTGCGTGTACAGCGCCGGCAGCCCGGCCGTGCACAACAGTTCGACCATGTTCACAACGACCGCCAAGGTGACCACACCGACGAGCGCGGTGGTCAGGTACTTGGCTGCGACAATTTCGCGGACCCGCCTGTAGATTCCGGGCTTGCTCGACTCCGGAATCGAAAATGAGATGCCTTTCTTGAAGGCAAAAAAATCCTTGACATTGACAATCCCAATCAGCAGCGCGAACAGACCGAGAATGATCTGAGCCGGGCGTGCGATCCCGATTAAAAGAAAAAGGTTCAGCCAGGCTGTCATGAAGGCGAAGTAAGCGACGCCGCTGACGACCACAAAGGTTCCCGCAATTAGGAGTATCTTGCGGCGATCCTTGATATTGACCAACACCGAGAGTAGGAACACCAGAATCCACATCGCACAGGGGTTGAATCCATCAACCAATCCAACCAACAGAGTAAACAGTGGCAGTCCCAGGTTGCTGGCGCGCAGTTCGCCCAGCAGCGGAACATTGATCGCATCCTGCGCCGACTCCCCTAGCGGTCCTTCGCTGGTCAGCTCAGCCGTTTCGATATCGGCACTCGTCGCCTGGTCAGGCAAAGGCACCTCGTCAAACTGCGACGCCTCGGCAGGCAAAGGGACCTCATCAAACTGGGAGACTTCGTCGACCTGGGCTGGTTCGGCGGAACCTTGGACTTGCCGCACTGAGCGAGTGGCCTGGTCTGGAGCTTGCAGACTAACCAACCTGATTTCCGGGCTGATTCGTCGACGCTGCCAGAAAGATGTTTCTTCAGCACTTGGTTCTGTGTTTTGTGTTTTGCGATTTTCTTGCGCGACGCTTTGCAGCAGCCTCAGAAATTCTGCTCCGGTGATCTGGTCGCCTTGGTATCCGACGATGACTTGACTGGCGAAGTGGATCGTCGGTAGGCCAGGCAGTTTGCCTTTGGATCTGCATAGGTCTTGATATCGGCGTCGCGCGATTGGATCGTTGGTGATCTCATAGATGCGGAACCGCAGCGCGGGCCATTGCGGACTAAGCGCGCTGAAGAACCTCTTGGCGGCCTGGCATTTCGGACAGGTAGAGCGAGTATAGACGTCGGCAGTCAACAGGTTTTCGATCGCCGGCCGTGTCGCGTCGGCGTTGTTGAAGCCGAAATGAATTCGACCGCAACTGTAGAAAGCGGGAGCAACAGGTTTGTCGCGACCGGCTCGTCGCGCTAGCGTCCAGAGCCGCGATAGTTGCGCCTGGTCGGTCAACACGTCGTGAGCAACGACTTCCAGTCCGTCGGTTTTGGCAGCCAGCTGGCTGGCAAACTCAACAGCCCGCTTGGAAGTTTCTGAGTCGCCCCGAAAAAAAACTTCCAGGCTGATGATGTTGACGGCACCGGCATTTGGTTGGCGGACTGGTGCCTGCCCGCTGACCGGTGAACCGAGCAGAAGTGGAAGCAAAAGCAAGCAGAACAAAGACAGTCGTCGATTCATCAATGCCAATCCGCTGCTGAAACATGCACGTCGTTGCTGGTCAGCAAGCACTGAGAAGCAAACGGGATGCCAGAACGAAATCTTCAAAAAGCGGGTACGGGGTGTGCGGTTATGGCCCGAATCGTGCGTTTTGGCACACTTGCGGCGACCACCGATGGGGCTGTTTGCCAAGCTCGCATCCAGGCCTCAGGCATAGGCAAATCCGAGCTTGATAGCTGCTACCGGCCAAGCAAGTTGGCCCCTTGATAGGCGTCCCTGAGAATTTGCATCGTGTGGCGGACGCGGATCGGTGCGTTCTGTTTGCTCAGATGGATTGCCAATTGTGTCAGGCAGCCGATGTTGCCGGTCGCGACGAGGTCCGCGCCGGTTGCGATCACGTTGTCTGCTTTTTGTTGACCCAGCGATCTGGCGATTTCGGGTTGATCGATGTTGTAGGTGCCGGCCGATCCGCAACAAAGATGGCCGTCGGCGATTTCCTGCAATTGGATTCCTGGGATCATTCGCAATAATTCTCTCGGTTGGGATCGGACACCTTGCGCATTGGCAAGGTGGCAAGCGTCGTGATAGGCGACTCGCAGCTGATCGTGGTTGTCCGGGACCGCCTGCAGGTCGCCAAGCTGCACCAGAAAGGCGGAGACGTCGATTACTTTTTCGCGAAATTCGTTCGCGCGCTGCTGATGCCTGGTACCTTTCAGGATCAAGTGGTATTCGTCCATTCCCGATCCGCAGCCGGCAGCATTGGTGATGATCGCGTCGATGTCAGTGGGAAAGGCAGCTAGATTGTTGGCGGCAAATTTTTGGGCTTGTTTCAGGTTGCCCACATGCCAGCTGAGAGCGCCGCAACACGATTGACCTTTGGGAACCAGCACTTCGACGCCATTGCGAGTCAAGACGTCGATCGTCGCTGTGTTGATGTCGGGGTCAAGAACGCTTTGCGCACACCCGGTCAACAGCGCGACGCGGGCGCGGCGGATGCCAAGTGCGGGATTCACTTCGCTCCATGATTCAGCCATGGGCAGACTCGGCGGCAACAAGTCCAGCATCACTCGCAAGTTTCTGGGCACCAAGAACGAGAATGACTTGGCAATTTTACCCATCCTGGCAGCCAGCCGAAATCGCCTGGGGTAGGGAAGTGTCCATTGAGTCAGCGCGCGGCGAAACTTGTCGCTCAGACTTCGCTGTCGCTGCTGTTCGCTCAGCGCGCGAAACGGACTGATCAGATCTCGATAGGGAACGCCGGACGGGCAGGCCGGTTCGCAAGCCAAACAGCCGAGGCAGGGGTCAATGTGCGGCAGTGCAGACTCGAGCGGCAAGGAACCCTCCAGCACTTCTTTGATCAAGATGATCCGACCACGAGGCGAATCGGCTTCCTGGCCCAATTCCTGGTAAGTTGGACAGGCAGCGAGACAAAATCCGCAATGCACGCACGTACTGACCGCCGACGCCATTTCGTCGCCCAGTGGTCCGTGATCTTGTGGGTTGATTTCGTGCAGCATTGTTGTCCATTTGTTTGGGTGCTACCGCCAACGGACGCCGCCACTGCAACGCCCAAGAGAACGATCAAAGTCCAATCAGCGTTCTCGAGCGGTCTCGTTTTTGGCGTGCGAATCGAGGTTTGTGAGCGGGAAAATGCCCGCCGGATCGAGCGCCCGCTTGAGCGCCAGGTCGATCTCGTTGCTGATCCACGTGCCGATGCAGGATCGACTGCAGTTTCCGGTAACGACCAAACCTTTAAGTCCGTTTGCCGACAGGCTCTTTGCGGTGTCGGCGAGTTGATGATTCGTATCCAGCAGCAGCCAGGCGACATTCGCCGCCACACTGAAATGGAGATGACCAGGGAGCCTATCGCACAGCTGCAGCACCGCATCGGGCGTGGTGGGAATCTTGACTGCGGTTGGTGCATCCGCAATCCAATTCAGCTCGCGGACCGATCGCCAAAAATCGTTCGGGTTGTCGGCGTCGGCAACGTCTCCGCCCCACTGATTGCGAATCTCGGCGGCGATCGCGCGATTGGCAGCTGACGGTCCCGCGATGCGCAAGTAGATGGTTTGCTGGTCAGTCCGATAGTCAATCGCGTCCAGTTCCCAACTTGAGGCACTGGCGTGGGCGATCCGCTCGATCGCTTGGAAGTGTGACTGGCAACTGACACGCAACGTCTCGCTCGCCGATGGTTTGGGAAATACCTTGAACGTCAATTCCGTGATCACGCCGTAACGCCCCAGGCTGCCGACCATGAACTTGGGGAGGTCGAAGCCGGCTGCGTTCTTGACCACTTTGCCGCCGGCACGGATGAGTTTTCCATCTCCGCTGATGAAGTGGACGCCGAGAACGAAGTCACGAATGCCGCCGTAACGCAATCGGCCCGGCCCGGACAATCCGGCCCCGACCGTTCCGCCGATGGTAGCTCCCGCATCGACCAGCATCGGATCAAACGGCAGGTATTGATTTTTTTCAGCCAGCGCTGCGGTGATTTCGCTAACCCGGGTTCCTGCCAGGGCGGTGAAAGTGAATTCCGAGGGTTCGTATTGGGTAATGCCTCGGATCAACCGCGCGAGACTTTGGTCGCTTCGGCGCAGTGGCTCAGCGGCGGCTTCGTCTGATTACCAACCACCAACACTGGATGTTGGTCGGCGAGGACTTGCCGCAGTTGTTCGATATTCTCTGGCACAAGCGCGGCATCACTCACGGCTGATCGCTCCCGACTTCTCCAGCGGATGCAAACCACTGAGCGCTAGCGAGGGAGCTTCTTTGCCGGGGAACATTTTGCCCGGATTGGCGATTAGTTTTGGATCGAAGGCCTGCCGAATTCGATGCATCATCTCGATCGTGTCGGCGTCGAACATTTCGCACAGGTAGTCTCGTTTCTCCATGCCGACCCCATGTTCACCGGTGATCGAGCCACCCATCTCGATGCAGGTCCGCAAGATTTTTCCAGCCAGTGCTTCGGCTCGCTCGAGTGCCCCGGGTTGCCTGCCATCGAACAAGATCAACGGATGCAAATTGCCGTCACCGGCATGAAATACATTGGCGACTCGAATGCCGGCCGCCTTGCGAAGTTGTTCGATCCGCAGCAGTGCTTCGCCGAAACGTTTTCGGGGGACGACACCGTCTTGGACCAGAAAGTCGGGACTAATGCGGCCGACCGCGGAGAAAGCGCTTTTGCGTCCTTTCCAAATGAACAGCCGGTCGGCTTCATCAACGGCGACTCGCTGGGCAAACGGTTTCGTCCGGCTCAGAATCTGATCGAGCTGTTTCTTTTCATCTTCGATTCGTTCTCGCGGGCCTTCCAATTCGACGATCAGAACGGCGGCCGCACCTGGCGGGTAGCCGCACGCCACAGCAGCCTCGGCTGCTTCGATCGCCAGTGCATCCATGATCTCCATCGCCCCGGGCAGCAGTCCGGAATCGATCACTGCCGAGACCGCGTCACCGGCCGCCTGCAATGAATGGTAGCCGGCTAACACGGTGTGAAAGATTTCTGGTTTGGGAAGCAGTCGCAAGGTGACTTCCAAGGCGACGCCAAACAGCCCTTCGCTACCGCAAAACAGTCCGGTGAAGTCCGGTCCGACGGTTTCCACGCTCGATCCGCCGAAACTCACGATCTCGCCGGTCGCCAAAATCGCCTTGAAGCCGATCACGTGATTGGAAGTCATGCCATATTTCAGGCAATGAGCGCCACCAGAATTGAAGGCCACATTGCCGCCGATCGTGCAGACGCTCTGACTGGACGGATCGGGCGCGTAGTATAAGCCGTAGGGTGCGGCGGCGACCGAGACCTGTTGATTGACCACGCCAGGCTGAACGATTGCGATCCGTTGTTCAGGGTTCAGTTGGATAATTTGATTCAAGCGGTTCAGCGCGATCACGATACCATCGGCGACGGGCAGCGAACCGCCGGACAAACTGGTGCCGCTGCCGCGCGCGACAAACGGGACTGAGTGCTCGTGGCACCAGCGGACTGCCGCGATCACTTCATCGCTCGTTTCGGGAATCACCACCGCCAGCGGTTTGGCCCGAAAGGCAGTCAGCCCGTCTGATTCAAAGGCAGCCTGAAACGCCGCGTCTCGTAACAAACGCTGGGGCGGAAAGATCGATGCGAGGGTGTCGACGGTTGGCACAGATTATCTAGTCCGTGTTTATCTTACTCCAAACACTCTTCCAGCGCCGCCAGCAGCGTGACGACGTTTCGCCTGGTTGCGCCGTATCCCATCAATCCGATTCGCCATGCTTTGCCGGCAAAGACTCCCAGGCCACCGCCAATTTCGATGTCGTATGCTTCCAGCAATCGCTTACGGATCGCTCCTTCGTCGACTCCATCGGGCGTCGCCACACAGTTCAAAGTGCACAGTGAGTGCTCGGGAATGTACTGCAAGCCGAGTCGTTCGAGTCCCTGACGCAGCAACAGATGCATTTCTCGGTGGCGAGCCACCCGCGTTTCGAGACCTTCCTCCAAAACCATCGCCAGCGCTTCGCGCAATGCGTAAACCATGTTGATCGGCGCGGTGTGATGATACGCTCGTCCGCCGCCACCGGTGTAATAATTCTTGAGCATCGAAACGTCCAAGTACCAACTTTGGACCTTCGTTTTGCGCGCTTCCATCCTTTCAATCGCGCGTGGCGAAAAAGAAACCGGAGACAAGTCCTGGCGGACAGGAAAGACATTTCTGGGTGCCCGAGTAAATCGCATCGATTCCCCACTGGTCGACTTTTAACTCATGGCCACCCAGCGACGTGACTGCGTCGACCGCCAGCAGCATTCCCGCGTCGTGCACGATTTGACCAATACCGTGTAAGTCTTGATGCGCACCGGTAGATGTTTCGGCATGCACGATCCCCAGCATTTTGGCTTTCGGATGCGAGGCGACCGCTTCGGCGATCTGTTCGATCGTAAATGTTTCACCCCAGGGAACTTCCAACGTGTGGACCGTTGCCCGGCGCGTTCCAGATTGTCTTTCATGCGGCCTCCGAAGACGCCGTTGATGCACACGATCACCTCGTCGCCCGGTTCGACCAAGTTGACCACGACCGCTTCCATGCCGGCCATTCCGGTACCGGAAACGGGAAACGTCAGCGCGTTGCTGGTCTGAAAGACCTGACGCATCATTTCGCAGGTCTCGTCCATGTAGGCGATGTATTGGGGGTCCAGATGGCCGAGCGTCGGTGCGCTGATGGCTCTTAAGATGCGGCTTGGAACCGTGCTTGGTCCCGGGCCTAACAAGATCCGTTGACGCGGGTTCAGTGGTGGATAGGTCATATGCTGGATTTGATTCAGAATTGGAATTGATTTATGCCGTCACGATCATTCCGATGATCCCGGCCACAAGAATGTAATACAGAAAAACCAAACTTGTTATCCGTATCACGTCTCCTTCACGGCCCACCAAGCCGACGACTGCGCAGGCGGCAACGACATTGTGGACACAAATCACATTCCCGGCCGCACCACCGACCGCTTGCAAGGCGACAATCCAGGTTGGATCGACACCGATTTTTTCAGCAACTCCGAATTGGAACAACGAGAACATCATGTTGCTGATCGTATTGCTGCCGGCCACAAAAGCGCCGATTCCTCCGATCAATGAGGCGAATGCCGGCCAGGCGCCGCCGACCAGGGAGGCGACGCCACCAGCCAGGACTTCCGGCATCGGATCCAGCCCAGCCTGGCCGCCGCCCGAGTTGATGAAGACTTGGACCATCGGGACCGCGAACAACAGTGCGATCGATGCGGAAGTGACCATCCGCACCGAGCGACTGAAGGCTCGTCCAATCGCCGGCATGCTCATCCGATGCAGCATCGCCGTCAGCAGACAAACGACGATAAACACGGATCCCGGCAAATACAGCGGCGCCACTGGAGGGATCGAAACCGTCGATCCAAAAACGTCGCTAGTGGTTTGCGGATCAAGCGGAAACGCAAACGATTTCAGCCAATCACCAAGCCCCACCGACGGCAGCCGAGACAAGACCAACAGGATCGCGATCAATAGATATGGCATCCAAGCTCTCAGCAGGGACATCTGTCGCGGCGATGGGCGCCCGGTTACATCGAGCGTGCCATTCCAGGAATCATCCCACTGCTCAGCCGGTGCGAAGTCCCAGCTTTCATCCGTTAGCAGGAATCCTCGCTTGGCCGCCGGCACGACCAACGCCAAACCGATCAGCGAACCTAGCAGCGAAGGAAACTCTGGTCCCAGCGTATTGGCAATGATCGCGTACGGAATGGTCATCGCCAGCGAGGCGAACAGGGCGAACTTCCAAATTCGCAGCCCATCGGCAAGACTCCGCCGGGGTCCAAAGAATCTGGTCATCAAGGCGACCACGAACAACGGAATCATGGTCCCGGCAATCGCATGGACAATCGCGACCTTGCCAGCAATGATCGGCAGCAAGTCGGTCCAGTCCGAAAGCCCGCGCGCCGCCGCCAAGGCAACGACATTGGGGCTTCCATCGAGCCCACTTTTGACGCCGACCAGAATGGGCGTGCCCACGGCGCCGAACGAAACCGGGGTGCACTGGATCAGCATTCCAGAGATCACCGCCGACTTGGCGGGAAATCCGAGTCCCACCAGCAGGGGTACGCAGACCGCCGCCGGCGTTCCAAAACCAGCCGAACCCTCGATGAAAGAACCGAACAGCCAGGCGATGATGATCACTTGCACCCGCCGGTCGGGCGTGATGTCGGTAAACCCGCGGCGGATCACCGCCAGGCCGCCACTTTCGGTCAACGTATTGAGCAACAGAATGGCACCGAAAATGATGTACAGCAGGGTCGCCGTCACGACCAATCCTTTCAAGGAAGCGGCCGCAATCTGGTCGGCACTCAATTGCCAGCCAAACCAGGCGATCAACACGGCGAACAAGTAGGCCAGGGGCATCGCTTTGGCAGCCGGCCAGCGCAGTCCGACCAGGAATATGGCGACCACGATGATCGGCAACAGCGACAGCAGCGGGGCGATCGTTTCAAGCATCAGCGTCTTTGGAATCGGCGTCTTCGCAGTCCGGCGCTGCGAAGTCCAGGGCGGCGGGATTGACCAGATTCGGCGGACGCTGACCACGACAAGCGGCTAAGCAATTCTCGGCAGCCATGTTGCCCATTTTGGTGCGAGTCCCGATTGTCGCGCTGCCCAGGTGCGGCACGACGACCGCCTGCTTGAGCTGATACAGTTCGGGTTCAAGCAGTGGCTCGTGCTCGAAAACGTCGAGTGCCGCGCTGGCGATCGTACCGTCCTGCAGCGCTGAAACCAACGCTTTTTCATCGATGATCGGCCCCCGCGCCGTATTGATCAAACAGGCGGTCGATTTCATCTTGGCCAGTTGCTCAGCGCCGATCAAATGCCGAGTCTCATCGTTCAAGGCAACGTGCAGCGAGACAAAATCACTTTGGCCCAGCACATCATCCAAGCTGCCGTAGCTGATCCCCAATGATGCTTCTTGGTCCCTATCGAGCCGAGTACGATTCCAGTAGATCACGTTCATGCTGAAGCCTGCCGCGCGGGGAAGCATCGCGCGGCCAATACGTCCCAGACCGATCAAGCCCAGTGTCGCTCCTGTCACGTCGGCACCCAGAAATTGCAGCGGTCCCCAGCCTTGCCACTGCCGAGAACGAACGAACTGGTCCCCTTCGACAACTCGCCGAGCGGCTGCCATCAATAGCGCCCAAGCCATATCAGCAGTCGTTTCGGTCAGCACTCCGGGCGTATTGGTAACCGGGATCTGGCGTCGGGTTGCCGCCTCAATGTCGATGTTATTGAAGCCGACGGCAAAGTTAGCGACGACCTTGAGGCCCGGATTGGCGGCCAAAATTTCGTCATCAATGGTGTCGGTCAACAGGCACAGCAATCCGTCGACGTCCTTGATCCCAGCAATGATTTCGTCTTTGCTCAGCACGCGATCTTCGGAGTTCATCGTCAAAAACGCCTGCTCCTGCAGGATGCGCATGCTCTGTTCGGGCAACCGGCGGGTCAGAAAGATCTTTGGTTTGTCGGCCATTTTGCCCGGCAGCAAGTTCGTCGATAGTTAGGATCGGTCAGCATCATAGCGATTGGAGTCGCCGCGGTCGATTTGTTTGCAGTCGTGCTGCGAGCGGTTGGGAATCAACGGCGGTTTGGGATCAACCGTGCGCCAACTACAATCCGGCGATGCATGAGACCGTTCTGATGATCGCCTTGGTGTTGATTCTGTGCTTTGGGATATTCGTCCAAGCGGCGGCCGGATTTGCCGCTGGGTTGTTGATTGTGCCGGCGCTGTTGTGGTGTGGCTACACGATTCCCGACGCCCAATGCTCATTGTTGGTTGCGACGATCCCGCAAAATCTTTGGGGCGTGTGGACGCTGCGAGATTCAATTCCGATTCGAAAAGTGATTGCTCCTGGAATCGCCAGGATCACCTTTCTGCCGTTGGGAGTGTGGGGTGTCTGGTCGATGGAAGAATCGCTGCCGACCGAAACGATACGGCAGATCGTCGGCGTTTTGGTGTTGTTGGCGACCGTCTCGATCATCGTTTTTAAGCCGCGGCCCCGCGCGAAGATCAGTCCGCTGTGGGGGGTGTTGGCGTTTCCCTTTTCGGGCTTGTTGCAAGGACTGGTCGGGATGGGTGGGCCGCCGATGGTGTTTTGGGCTCAGGCCCATGATTGGGACACCAAACAAACGCGAGGTTTTCTATTCGCGATGTATTTAATCAGCATCATTCCGGCCATTGCGTTGTTGTATTTTGTGTTTGGTGACCGCATCATCCGCCCCGGATTGATGACTGCGGCGATCACTCCGTTGCTGCTGTTGGTTACCTTTTTTGGGCTGCGACTGGGCACCTGGTTGGGGCGCGATCACCTCCGCCGATTAACGCTGCTGCTGTTGTTTTTGATGGGGCTCAGCGGTTTGGCGGCTCCGTTTCTGGCCCCTTAGCCTGGCTCTGGCGGTCAGGAATTCTTCCCGCTCATTGCTCGCATTACTGCGCCAGAGCGAAGCAAAAAGTGTCGCAAATTCGACTTTTTCGGATCCGATCTCGCTTTTTGTTTGGCTTCTTCCGTATAGAGAAGTAGACGATTGTTGGCACTGGTCGCGGCGGCGATCAGATTGTGCATTTTTTCACAAGCAAAATTTCCAGTTCTAGCGTAACAACGACCGGTCGATACCGCCTTTATCCGTAGAGGCCAGAGAACGTCAGGTTGGGAGATTGAACGATGACGACCAATGAAAGCCGGTCACGCGACTGCCGAACCATCCAATGCATCCAAACCATGTTTTGTGTTCATCAGCAACTCCGCCAATACGCCTCAGCGGTGCAGGTGTCGATCGAAGATGCGGTGCTTGTCCTGCGCGGACAGTTGCCCTCCGGAGAGCTGAAGCAAGAATTGATTCCGGCGATCCGACAAGCTGGTTTTCTCGGTCGTGTCTGTGATCTGGTTGTCGTCGATACCAACGCCGCCTAAGCGTTCGAAGTCGCTAAGATAGAGCCCTCCTGTAACAGCTCTACCGACACCAAGGCGACCCATGACGATTTGGACCGGCACGATCGCATGCTGTTGTTTGCTGATTGTCCAAGCCGCCAGCCCACGGCAGCTTGCCATTGCCGGCGATCCTCTGCCGGGGACTCGATCATTGACGCAGCGGCGACCGCTGGATGTCCTGATGGTCGAGGGAATCGACGCTTTTGCCCTTGCCGAAATCGACAAAGCGCGAACGCTGCGCGCGGCAAACTGGAACTACGATTTCTCGACTGCGGCAAGCTACGAGCAGAGCATTACTGGAAATCGCCGACGATTTGCCTCGATCATCGGTGCCGTCGATTCTCGTGACAGCGCGAAAGGCATCGAGTACTGTTCGACAACCATTGAGCCGTCGCTGGTCGCCTCGAACGATCTCTATTCCATCGACGCGGTTCGCTGGCCGGTCTTGGATGAAATCACCGCGGAAGGTTTATTTCTGCAACCGAAAGGAAAACCGATCGCTCGCGTCGTCGCGATTCCCGATGCGGATTGGACACCCGAGATGATCGCGGGGCTCGGCCCCTGCGACACCTCCTTTGCCCGGGACTTGGCGGCGGCCGGCTGTGAAGTCTTGGTGCCGACCTTGATCAGCCGCGACAGCAAATTCAGCGGCAATCCGGCGATCGGCAAAGCGACCAACCTGACCCACCGAGAATTCATTTATCGGCAAGCGTTTGAACTTGGCCGGCATGTGATCGGCTATGAAGTCCAAAAGGTGCTCGCGGCGGTCGATCAATTCGAATTGCGCGGCCGAGGGGACGTTGAACTGCCGATAGTGGTCGTCGGAGCTGGCGAAGGTGGTTTGTTGGCATTCTACAGCGCGGCAATCGATAATCGAATCGATGTCGCGGTCGTCAGTGGTTACTTTGATCAGCGCGAGCGGGTCTGGCAGGAACCGATCTACCGCAACGTCTGGCGATTGCTGACCGAGTTCGGTGACGCCGAAATAGCAACCATGATCGCCCCGCGGCGATTGTTCATTGAACCGGCGCCGGGCATTGCTCCGATCGCCGGTCCGAGCCAAACCAGTCGCGGCATCGCCGCACCGGGGGTCATTGTCAGACCCGAGTTGACCTCCGTGATGGTCGAATTGAAAAAAGTCCAATCGCATTGGGCAAAGTTGAAGCCATGGTCCGGCAGCGAAGTCACGCTGCTAGGTCAACCCAACGCGGCCCCATTGAATTCGGCAACGATCGACGAGTTGGTGGCTCAGGTCAGCACCGCTGCCCGGCGCGAGATTGGTCCCGCGGAACAGGTGGTCGATCAACGACAGCAGTTTTGGCCCGACGATCGACAGCGACGGCAGGTGGAGCAGATGGTTCGATACACCCAGCGGCTGCTTCGTAATTGTCATCGCGAGCGTGAAGATCGAATTGCCCAGATCGACCGGACATCGACAAAGTCGTGGCAGGCTGCGTCCGAGGCTTATCGACAGTCCGTGTACGAAGAACTGATCGGAAAGCTGCCCGATCCAACGATGGACCCAAATCCGCGAACACGAAAAATATTGACCGATCCTGACTACTGTGGCTACGAAGTGGTGCTGGATGTCTATCCCGATGTGATTGCCTCGGGCGTGTTGCTGCTGCCGACCGATTTACAGCCGGGGCAGAAACGGCCGGTGGTGGTTTGCCAGCACGGGCTGGAAGGAACTCCGATGTCCACAATCGGCGGGCCAGATTCGCCGGGCTATGGGTCCTATCAAGCGTTTGCCGCCAGACTGGTAAAACAAGGATTCATTGTTTACGCGCCCCAGAACCCGTATCGTGGGCAGGATGCGTTTCGCACGCTGCAGCGTAAATCGAATCCGCTTGGACGATCCCTGTTCAGCTACATCACCGCTCAGCATTTGGTGACGCTTCGCTGGCTGGCGGGGTTGCCGAATGTTGATCCCGACCGGATCGGATTTTACGGACTGTCCTATGGCGGCAAGACCGCGATGCGGGTGCCACCGCTACTGCCTCCGACGGACTCCGAGCCGGGCTACTGTCTTTCGATCTGCAGCGCCGACTTCAACGAATGGGTGGCCAAGAACGCGTCGGTCGATGCACCGTTTAGCTATTTGTGGACGGGCGAGTACGAGATCTTTGAATGGAACATGGGGCACCTGGCCAACTACGCCGAGCTGGCAATGCTGATGGCACCCCGTCCTTTTATGGTTGAGCGGGGACACGATGATGGCGTCGGAATCGATGAGTGGGTGGCGTGGGAATATGCGAAAGTTCGCCGGCACTACGGCCAGCTGGGAATCGGCGATCGTACCGAGATTGAATTCTTTGACGGTCCGCACACGATCAACGGACAAGGAACATTTCGTTTTCTGCACCGTCATCTGAATTGGCGCGCGCAAGGCGAATGATTGACAAACGAAAAGATGCAAAGTCACCAAGCACGCGATACATAGGAAAAGTTTTGAAACTTCTTATGCTTTGCAGCCTGGCAGCTGTGCGTTCATTTCGGTACCTGCTCTTGCTCGGAAGAAACAGTAACACAAAACTCGCCTGTATTGTCGCTGCGACTGCCGACGGCATCATTGATGCGAAACAGCAACCAACTGAATTGCTCGACTTTGATGTCCGCATGGTCGCCGACGGTGAAAACATTCAGGGGCGCGAGCATGTCGCCGCCGCTGACTGCGTTGGGCAACAAACAGGCGAGCAGCTGGCCGAGCGGGCGTCCGCGATGGTAGCGATAGGTGATGCCGGCAGGCTGGCTGATCCACGGTTTGGGATCCGGCGCCAAGGCGACTTCACCGGCGGCAGAGAGTTGCAGCTGCGCGCCTGGCGGGATCCGGACTCCGATCGATTGCCAGCCCCGATCAGCAAGCACATCGATTTTAATCGGCTTTCCGTTCCATACCGGATCGCGTTCGGACAGTTCCACCCGTTCGGTATTCCAATCAAATCCGTAGTCCAAGTCGTGACACATCAATCGCCAGCGGGCGTCGATCACCGGCCATTGACTTCTCAGTTTCAAATACAAACTGCGGTTGAAGCCCGGACTGTTGTCGCTGCCATTGCGAGCTGAAGCCATGAAGGCGTCGCGATACTCTGGATAGGCGTACAACAGCATGGTCGCCGCCCAACTCCAGCAATAGGCATCGACCTTGCCTTTCAGATCGGGTTGATACTGCATCACCGTTTGCAGCGACGGGATTTGATTCTTATCCCGCAATTGTCCCATCAATTTAAACCGGCCCCAAAAGGGAACTGCTTCACGAGAGCGGGGGATTTGGTTGATCAATAACTCCGCCCCGACGCCCGAATGAGTGGCCAGCATTTCGGCGGTTCCTTCCATGAACCACGTCGGTCCGGCTCCGCGGAAGTGATGAAATGCCAACGCGTGGGCCCCTTCGTGCAACAACAAGTGGGTTGTGTAATACTCGCTCTTCTGAGCCAACACCCAGACGCGGTTTCCCAGCGTGTATCCGAAGGGGAAATCGGGAAGATTGGCGGGGATCAGGCCATCCTGTTGGAATCGGCGTTTGTCGCCGATCACCTGCGCCTGGACCCTCCACTGGGCAACCGCATGCTCGGGCAGATTCCAAAACTCGATCCACTGGGGAACCGCCGAATCAAACGCAGCAACCAAGGCGTCACACTGGGCGGCCGATTCAAGATCGGTCGTCAAATCTATGTACCGGCCTTGACGCCGGACAAGTTCGGCGGCGCTGCAGCGGCAGGCAAATGAACCAATCCAAACAGCGACTAGCAGGAAAATCCATGATCGTTTCATGCCTACATTCTAACGACAGGACTCATGCGCGACCGCTTCTTTTTACCGTTTCGGTCGCGGCCATGATTTCGCTCTGTGGATGCGTCCGTCGTGCGGAGAGCAATGTGGTTGTTTATTCGGCTCTCGATCGCGAATTTGCATTTCCAATTTTGAGTGGCTTCGAAAGATCGACCGAGGGCGGTACCCAGGTGATCGCCAAATACGATGTGGAATCGACCAAGACAGTCGGTCTGGTCAATTTGATCATTGCCCAACAGGAACAGCCCGACTGTGATCTGTTCTGGAACAATGAGATCCTGCATACCGTTCGCTTGCAAAAATTGGGGTTACTGCAGCCGCGGAAATGGTCACTCGAATCAGGTTATCCGTCGGACATGATTGCCAGTGATGGATCCTGGTGCGGCTTTGCGGCGCGAGCGCGAGTCTTAATCGTCAACACGAAGCTCGTCCCCGATCCCGGTGAGTATCCACAGTCAGTCGACGAGTTAACCGACCCTCGTTGGTCCGGAAAATGTGCGATGGCCAGGCCATTGTTCGGCACCACCGCGACTCATTTCGCCGTCCTCCGTGAAATACGCGGTCACGACGCAACGATCGAAATGCTGCGACAGATCCGCGAAAATGCGGTTGTATTGTCCGGAAACAAGCAGGTCGCAATGGCGGTTTCGTCAGGTCAGGTCGCCTGGGGGCTGACCGACACCGATGATGCGATCATCGAACAAGACCAAGGATTGCCGGTACAGATCGTGTTCCCGGATCAGTTGCCCGACCAGCCGGGAACGTTGCGAATTCCAAACACGGTCGCGGTATTGAAGAACGCACCTCATCCGGTCGCGGCCAATCGTTTGGCTGACTATTTGGTTCGGCCGCAAACGGAGGATCGCTTGGCGATGGGCAACAGCAGCCAGTTACCGATCAGTCGCCAGAGCAAGTTTCCACCACGCGTGATGCCCGAGCAGCCAGTACGTTGGATGCGGGCGGATTTCGAACAGGCGGCAACCGGTTGGCAAGAATGGGCAGCGGATTTGCAGCGAATTTTTGAGTAGCCGCGGGCGCAGCGCCGTCGGTGCGTTGTCGCCGCTACGGAAAACCTAGACGGTTTCCACGCTCGTGGCGTGAATGGTTTCGGTGTGCAGCCGGTAAGCTTGGCCTTGGGGTCCGGCCAATGCTTGCAGGTGCGGGCGGCGGATCATTTGAATGCTTGTTTTTGTTTCCGCCTTGTCGATCGCGATCTGTTGATCAGCGTTGGTTCCCCAAGCTCTCAAGCGACGCAACAACGCGCTCGATATCGGGCGCGGCGTGCTTTCCGCACGAGCCGCCAGGATCGATCGATCTTCACTCATTCGCAACAATCGTTGCAAGTCCTCAATTCGAACCATCGCGTCGGTTTCTTGAATGAACACCAATTCGCCAATCGCTCTTTCCAAACCGGTTTGGCCCGCCGCCTCCAGTCCTCGCGGGCGGCTGTGACGAACGACGCGAACCTGCGGATATCGCAGTTTCAATTCTTCCAAGACTTCGGATGTTGCGTCCTTGCTGCCGTCATCGACGATCAGCACTTCGGTTGCCTCGCGCGACATATCTGCCAGGGCATCAAGCAGCCGTTCGACTCTTGCCGCGATTTTGTGTTGGCTGTCACGTACCGGCAAGACGACCGACATACGAGTGGCTGGAGAGGGCATTGCCTGTGACTCCGTTTTCTGGTTTTCAAGGGGAGGAGGCCGATCGGCGGATATTCTTATCTGTCGGCGGTATCTCGCTGAGTGCATGAAGGGACCTTCGCTAGAATCTGTTTTTCCATGTCGTTCCGCTGATGACGGATACTCCTATAATTGCAGCGATCCAACCTGCCCGACTTCCAATCAACGCCGAGCAAACTGTGACTGCCGTGCCAGATTTTTCGAAAGGCCAGCCCTATGCCGGCACGTCCGGGTTGCTGCCGGCGATTGCACAGGATGCCGACAGTGGTCGTGTTTTGATGTTGGCCTGGATGGATGAAACCGCCTGGCAAGCGACGCTAGCGAGCGGTCAGGCGGTCTATTTCAGCCGTAGCCGCGGCAAGCTGTGGCAAAAAGGGGAAACCAGCGGCCACGGTCAACAGATCAAAGAGATTCGCGTTGATTGCGACGCGGATACGATTCTGTTGCAAGTCCAGCAAACGGGCGCCGCCTGTCACGAAGGTTACCGCAGCTGTTTCTTTCGCCGCGTCGATTCCGATTCGTCCGTTTCGATCGTAGACCAGCGATTGGTCGATCCGCAAACGGTGTATAAACCATCAATTCAACCTGACAGCTGACACCGAAACCACTTCTGGATGTAAGTCAATGAGTGCCGAGGCCCGCTTGAGAGAACTTGGAATCGAACTTCCGCCGGCACCACCGCGATGGGTGTCTATAAACCTTTGGTGGTTGCCGGAAATATGGCCTACGTCTCAGGTCACGGACCGCTGCAACCTAACAAGACTTTGATCACCGGTCGTCTTGGTTTGGATATGGACGTCGAAGCTGGTTACGGGGCGGCGCGGCTGACCGGATTGGGAATCCTGGCGACGCTGCGAGCCGAACTGGGCAGCCTGGACCAGGTCAAGCGATTGGTCAAAGTTTTTGGATTGGTCCGTTGCACCGATGGGTTCGATCAGCAGCCCGCGGTGATCAATGGTTGCAGCGAATTGTTTCGCGATGTTTTTGGCGAGCAAGCCGGAGTGGCGGCGCGAAGCGCCGTCGGCGCATCAGCGCTACCAGGATCGATTGCGGTCGAAATTGAGGCAATTTTTGAGCTCGTGGACGGGTAAGCGCGACCGCCCTCTGCCTTTACACAGGCGAACTGTGCTCAGCGTCTATGGCCGCACTGACAGCAATACCATGCTCCACGCTGCTCGCAGCGTTTCGCGGATCGTCAGCTTGCTTGCGCCCTGCTGACGTTCGGTAAACGTGATCGGCACTTCGGCGAAGGTTGATCCGTGGCGCTGGAGTTGAACCAACAATTCTTCCAACACCGAGTAGCCTGAGCTTGTCAGCGCGCGAAGTCCCATCTTTTTCAGTGAGGCGACACGATAACAGCGCATCGATCCGCTGCAATCGGCGACGCTCAGACGCAGAAACACCCTTGCAAACTGATTCACCATGCGACTCATGATGCGGCGGCGTAGCGGCCAACCAACGATCGTTCCGCCGGGAACGTACCGCGAACCGACCACCACGTCGACTTGGGGTGTTTGTTGGGCTCGGTGCAACAGCGCGGGCAACTGGTTGGGATCGTGGCTGAAGTCACCGTCGAGGTTTAAAAAGTATTCGTATTCATGATCGATCGCGAATTCCATTGCATGCCGAATTGCGGTGCCCAAGCCGCGCTGATTTCGCCGTACGTTCAAAATGATCGCTGAATCTTGTTTGGCCAGTTCGCTGACGATCGCGATGGTGCCGTCACTGGAATTGTCATCGACAATCAAGATGTCTGCAGCCGGCAGCGATGCTCTTAAACTCGAGATTAGCGGCCCAATATTGCCGGCTTCATTGAGTGTGCAGACACCGATCAGAACCCGCCCTGCCGATGGAGATCCAGTCACCTAAGCGATCACCAACGATGCTCGGGTCGATCAAAGATTTCTTGCAACAAGATCGCTTGCTGAATGCCGCCAGGTTGTTTCAGCATTTCGATTAACTTACGTGCCGGGTTCGTCGTGGTGGCGGTCCCGCCGGAGCGCCGTTTGGTTTGTCCGGGTCGAAGCTGTTGGCCTGACTGCTTGGCTTTTTGTAGCGCTTCAGCGGCCGCCCGTTTGGCCTGTTCGACGCGTTGCAGCTGAGCAGAGTAGGAGTTCGTGTCGTCCTGGACTAGTTCGGCGACCAGGACCGGTTCGTCGAGTTCCCCGGATCGGACAACTCGTTCAGTTCGGCGATCGGAGTACTGCGGCGGCTCGCGGCGGGGCGGTTCCTGCTGGCGCTGCTGATTCGCCTTTTGTTGACGGCGAGCAGCGGCACGGCGGAGAAAATCTTCGAGGTCGCCAGCCATGAGCTGCTTGCTTTCGCTGAAAATGAAAATTGACTTGAACGATGTCGCTATTTCGACTGTGTTTCAATCGAATCGGTCATCTCTTGCGTGCTGGACGCCAGTGACCGTCGCATTTCGGTGTCCGCGTTGACGTTTTGCAGTTTGTAGTAGTCCATGATCTGCAATTTGCCGGTATGAAATGCCTCGGCCATCGCTCTGGGAACGGCCGCTTGTGCCAGCACTACTGATGCTTTGCTCTGTTGGATTTTAGCTTGCATCTCTTGTTCCTCAGCGACCGCCGCGGCTCGTTTGCCTTCGGCGCGGGCGCGGGCGACTTGGGTATCGGCTTCGGCTTGATCGGCTTGCAGTCGAGCGCCGATGTTAGCGCCCACGTCGATATCGGCGATATCGATCGAAACGATTTCAAAAGCGGTTTGGGAATCGAGCCGTTTGGCGAGCACCGCTTTGCTGATCACGTCCGGGTTTTCCAACACTGCTTTGTGACTTGCCGCCGAACCGATGGCGCTGACGATGCCCTCACCAACACGGGCGATGATCGTTTCTTCGGTTGCACCACCAATCAATTGTTGCAGATTGGCCCGAACAGTGACTCGGGCTTTGACCTTCAACTGAATGCCGTCTTTGGCGACGGCATCGAGGGATGGTTTGGCGGAACCCCGCGGCGGACAGTCGATCACCTTGGGATAGACGCTGGTCTGCACTGATTCCAAGACGTCGCGTCCGGCCAAATCAATCGCCGTTGCCTCGCGAAATGTCAGCGAGATGGTTTTCGCTTTCTTGGCGGCGATCAATGCTCGGATGACTTGTTGGACGTTACCGCCGGCCAAGTAGTGGGCTTCCAAGGCTTCGCTGGTCAGTTCGGGGTCCACCAATCCGGCTTGGGTCGCCATGATTTTGCTGCGAACGATTGCGCGGGTATTGACCTTGCGAAAGGTCATGCCCAACAGATTGAACAAAGAGATGTTCGCGCGGGTTAGTTTTGACTGAATCCAGAGCCCGAAGTAACGGGAGAACACAAACAACAGGATCAGAAACAATCCGAAGACCAGCGCAGCGACAACCAGACCGGCCACCGCGGACGGATCAAGCGGGGGATCCTGGCCGTTACCGGCTTGGGCGATCAATCCTGATTGGGTCAGCATGGTGGGTTCTCAGTTTCCGACGACAGCTATTTTTACGCGGCATCCTCAGTGTCTCGCTCTCGATTGGCGGTGTCAAGCATTCGAGCACCCACTGGTCGCTCGGTGGCCGAGCTAATCCTTCTCTTTGTCTTTCTTTTCTTGCTCGCCGCCGGCCGTCTTGTCATCGTACTTGGCTTGTGGGATCGCGTCGTCGTTCTTTGACGCCAGCACGCTGTGATAGACGGCAAAATCGCCATCGCTGTCGCCAGCTTGCTTGTTGACCGGTTCCTCGGTCACTTTGGCGGCCGCGACGATCATCTCAATCACCTTACGCTCGACGATTTGATTTCTTAAAGCATCCATTTGGCCTTGCTTTTCCAGACGCGCTCGAACGCGTCGCGCCGGCGTGTCACTTTGCTCGGCGATCAGTTCGATTTCGGCCTGGTAATCGGATTCGTCCGCCTCTATTTTTTCTTCTTCGGCGATTTGCTCCAGGATGAAGTGCTCGCGGAGCGCCGATTCGGTGGACGCTCGCGCATTTTGACGAGCCGCGTTGACAAAACTGCGAATGTGATCTTCATCGAAACCGCTGCGCCGCAGTTCAAGCACACGACGTTCCAATTCGCGTTGGGTCTGGCGGCGGACCAAAGTTGCGGGCAGCTCAAACGCCGCCGAACCTGCCAGCAAGTCGACGACCGACTGACGGACCGATTGCTGCGTGCGGTAGTTGGCTTGCCGCGTCAGAGAGTCTTTGACGAAATCTCGCAGCTCGAGCTCCGATTCGAAGTCCCCCAGTTCTTGTAAGAATTGCGGAGTCAATTCGGGATTTTCCTGTTTTAGCACTTCGACCACCTGGAACTCGGCGTCGACCTCCGTGCCGCGAAGTTCTTCTTTATCGACACCTTCGGCGATCTTGATTTTCGTTTTGCGAGTTTCGCCTTCGGTGGCACCCTTCATCAACGTACCGAAATCTTCGCAGGTCGCGTCGCTGAAACTGAGTCGGTTCTCCAGCGTCACTCGTTCTTCATCCATTTCGGACAACAGTTTTCCGTTGTGGTAGAAGCTGGCGGTGATCAACAGCTTGTCGCCCGCCTCGGCGGGTTCGTCGGTTGCTTCGAGCGTGGCGTAGCGCGACAGGACTCGCTGCAGGGCTTCGTCGATCTCGCCGTCGTCGATCGTTTCGACCGGTTTGGTCAGTTTGACCCCTTTCCACTGGGGTGTTTTGAATTGCGGACGGACTTCGATTTGAAACTGGAACTTAAAATCACCTTCGTCGGGGACGCGGATCGCCTCGTAATCGAAGTCTGGCTCGCCAATGGCGGAAAAATCTTGCGACTCGGTGACTTGCGAAAGGCTGTCCATCAACAGCGAACCTTTGACCTGTTCGACCACTCGATCTTTAAATTGTTTTTCGACCAGTTGTCGCGGGGCACGGCCGCTGCGAAAACCCGGTACCTGTGCCTCCGGAACCAATTCGTCATAAGCTTCCTTGAGATAGCGTTTCACTTCGGCTTGCGGGATCGTCACAATGACTTCGCGCAGAGCAGGCCTGGGGGCTTTCGACTTTGACTTCCAGCTTCAAGGGCTGCTTTTCAAGTGACTTCGGTCGAATCGGTCTCGGCGGAGGTGGACATCCTGGGAAGGACCTCGGGATTGATCGTTGTGTTGGGTGGAGCGGAAGCCGGACAGTTTAGCGAGAAACATTTAGACCGGGCAACCGGGGAAAAGCTTGCCGCGATCCGGCCTTGCTGGAACAATGCTTCGCTCTATAATCTGCCCTGCGTTTCGATCATCCGATCGAGGATCCTTTGCGGCTGTAGCTCAGTTGGCAGAGCATCACGTTGCCAACGTGATTGTCGAGGGTTCGAATCCCTTCAGCCGCTCTTGCCGGCCGTTTTGTACTCGTCACCGGGAGTCTGAACGGCCTCGTCTTTTGTTTCTGCGATCAACCCCTTGCCGTTTCGTCCTTCGCAATTGTCCACCTTGTCGCCGTTTGACACCTTTTCGACTGGGGGACACAACGGCGTGCCATCACGGGTTGTCACGTGAGCTACGCTGAACTTGGTCCGATCGCTGTTCAATTGCCCGCGCGGGTAGAGACCAACGAGATGCTCGGCGAGCTGTATCCGAGCTGGGACCTGAACGTGATCGCCGAAAAGACCGGCATCCACCAGCGTTACGTCGCCGCGCCCGACGAAACTGCCAGCGACTTGGCCGTGCAAGCGGCCGAGAAACTGTTCGCCGAGCAAGGCATCGATCGAGGTTCGATTGATTTCTTGTTGTTCTGTACTCAAACCCCCGACTACCCGCTGCCGACGACCAGCTGCCTGATCCAAGACCGGCTGGCTTTGTCGACTCGTTGCGGGGCGTTGGACTTCAATCTTGGCTGCAGCGGCTATGTTTACGGATTGGCAATCGCTGACGGCCTGATTCAAAGCGGCGTTTCCAGATCGATCCTGCTGCTGACGGCCGAAACTTACACCAAATACATCGACGCGGGCGATCGCAGTTTGCGGACTATTTTCAGCGATGCGGCTGCCGCGACCTTGGTGACCGCCAGCGATGCGCCGTCCCTGTCGGGATTTCAGTTCGGCAGTGATGGGGCCGGCGGCGACATGTTATTAGTCGGCGACGGTGGGGCTAGACCAGTTGACGATGCGATTCGGCCGAGACACCGCAAACGCTGGAAAAGCCGCTTGTACATGGACGGGCCGAGTTTGATCAACTTTACGGTCGACGCGATCCCCAGGCTGGTCGAGGAGATTTTAGAGGCGAATCAGCTATCGGACAACGACATCGGCAAGTACCTGATGCACCAGGCGACCTGGAAAATGCTGGATCAGCTGCGGAATCGGATGGGAGTTTCCAGGGAGCGACTGCCAATTGAACTGGCCGAAGTCGGCAATACGGTTTCCTGCACGCTGCCGATTTTGATCGATGGATTGCGAAAGCGGAGCCAAATCGATCCCGAATCCGTTAACATGATCGTAGGCTTTGGCGTCGGCCTGTCGTGGGCCGGATGTCTGTGGCGGGACCAATGGACCGCGCGACAGACCGCGCGGCAAACAGAGCTCGGCTGATTTATCCATCCATGCAAATGGGCACCTCGTTAACAGGGGAAATGTCATGAGCGAGAACCTTTCTGGTCGGTTATTGATCGCGTCACCCTATTTGAGTGACGGGAACTTTCTCAGAACGGTGATCTTCATGATTCGTCACGATGCCGAAGGAGCATTTGGTTTGGTCGTCAATCGACCCACCGATCGGCGGTTTCGCGACTTGATCGAATTGCCCGCCGGGGGCAAGCCACGCGAGGACGACCGGATTTTCCGAGGCGGTCCGGTTGAAGGTCCGTTGTTTGCACTGCACGATCTAGCCGGAGTCGGCGAACCATGCGGACCGTATGACCCGAGCGGTGAATTGATCACGCCCAGCGAATCGCAGATTCATGGCACCAAGTGTACGATTCACGATCATCCGGCTGAGGCTTGGGGTTCGATGTCGCTGGAAATCGGCAATCCTCCGGCCTGGATTACGGGCGACGACGACCATTTGCGCATTCTGTTGATGCGTCCCGACACGCGAATTCGCTTCGTCGCGTACTACAGTGGCTGGGGGCCGGGCCAGCTGGACCAAGAACTGCGCGTCGGGGGATGGTTGAGCGGCGTGGCGGATCCTGACATCCTCTTTGGCGATCCCGACCAGGCTTGGGAGGCGGCAGTGAAACAATTTGGCCACGAGATTTTGGAAGAGATCGCACCTGGTATGCGTGCCGGCGATCCGAACATGAATTAGGATTTGGGCCGGCTGATCTATGCGACGATTCGTCATTGGTGACATTCACGGCTGTGCAAAAGCGCTGCGAACCGTGATCGAAACGATCAACCCGGAACGGGATGACGAGCTGATTTTCTTAGGAGATTATGTCGATCGCGGTCCCGACAGCCGAAATGTGGTTGATCAGATCATTGAACTTCAATCGCGATGCCGAGTCGTCGCGGTTCGCGGCAATCATGAGTTGATGATGTTGGCGATTATCAATCGCGGGCTGGATGACACAGTTTGGCTGGCCAACGGTGGTCGCGCGACGATTACCAGCTACGGCGGCAATCTGTCAAAAGTGCCGAGTTCTCATCTGCAATTCTTTTCCCAGTTGCTGCCCTTCTATGAGAACGAAGACACGATCTGCGTCCATGCGGGCTATCATCCGATGTTGCCCATGAATGAGCAGGAGCCTGGTACGCTGTATTGGGACCACCTGGCATCCCAATTGCCGCCTGCTCATGTCAGCGGCAAGCGAGTCTTTATCGGTCACACACCTCAGCCGCACGGGAATGTTTTGGATGCCGGGCATCTCGTTTGCATCGACACCTATTGTTTTGGCGGCGGTTTCTTAACCGCGTTTGATTTGGACAGCAACCATGTCATTCAGGTCAACTACCATGGCCACCTGCGCCGCGACGGTGCCGCACTGATGGCCGGTGGCGTGCGGCGGATGCGAAATCGATTGACCGCATACATCCAGCAGCAATGGTCCAAGCTGCGCCAAGCCCAGGCGGACCAGAAAACCCGCACCGAGTCGCTGCCAATCGACAAGGCGACCCGCTAGCCGAGTTGGCGAGCATTTGCCGCCGGCTGGTCGTGATCGATCCTGCTTCAGGCCCTCAGGGCCGCCAATTTTTCGCTGGCCAAGCCCTGGTCGATTGCCGTGCTGGCCTGATTCACGCCGTCGATCAACGAGGTTGCCTTGCCAACCAACAACAGCGCCGCGGCTGTCCCGGCAAGCACCGTATCGCGACAAGGTCCTGGTTCTCCGGCAAGTAATCGAAGAATGATTTGGGCGCTCTCACGGGGGTTTTTTGCAGCCAGCGCTTGGCGGTCGACGGGCGGTAAGCCGAAGTCGCTGGCCGACCAGGTGTGTTTGGTCTGGTGGCCGTCGCTGACTTCGATCACCCCGGTGGATCCTGTCAACGAAATCTCGTCCTGGCCATCCGACGCGTGCACCACAAACGAGCGTGTCGTACCGAGCAGACCGATCGCGTCAGCGACTTTGGACTGTGCTTGGAGCGTCGCAGTCCCCAGCAATTGATGAGTCGCTCCGGCAGGATTGCACAGAGGTCCGAGCAGATTGAACAGAGTTTTGACCGCCAGCTTGCGGCGGACCGCGGCGACGTGTTTCATCGCTGGATGCAACTTCGGCGCGAAGCAGAAACAGATCCCGATCGCGTCCAGGCGATCGGCAACGGATCTGACATCCGATTCGATTTTCACTCCGAGTTCCTCCAGCACGTCGGCCGAACCGGTCAAACTGGTTGCTTTGCGGTTTCCATGCTTGGCGACCGGAATTCCGCAGGCGGCGGCCACGATCGCGACCGCCGTGCTGATATTGAATGTGCCGCTGCCGCTGCCCCCAGTGCCGCACGTGTCCAGCAGGCAATCATGATGGTGGGGTATGATCGTCATGTGTCGCCGCATCGCCTCGGCGGCTCCGACCAACTCGCTGACCGCCTCACCCTTTTCATGCAGCGCCAGCAACAGCTTTGCGACCAAGTCTTCCTCAGCCTGACCCCGCAGCATGGCGTCGATCAGCCGGCTGGTTTGATCCGGAGACAAGTCATGCCCGGATGCCGCTTGGTCGATGGCGATTTGAAACAGCGATGCTCCATCGCTGGAAACGGTCGACATGGCGGGAGCGATCCTGCGAGAGTTGAAGGGGCCGTGTTGGGATGCTGAGGAAACATTGGGACTCGGGGTCGTAAGGCGACCGCCGGGATCCTAAACTTAGCTTATGACGCGCAAGATCATCATCGACTGTGACCCAGGTATCGACGACGCCGTCGCAATCTGTACCGCATTATTTGATCCCCGCTTGGAGGTCGCGGCAATCACGGCAACGGCGGGGACGATCGACGCTGATCAGGCGACGGCCAACGTCACCGCCATTGTGGGTCAGCTCGACCCGCAACGCTACCCGCGGATCGGTAAAGCCTCGCCAGCCGACGGCGCGCCGGTGATTCACGACAGCCACTTGTATGGCAGCGACGGTCTGGGAGATTGTGACTTTGAGCCTGCCGGGCGACAGCATCAGCCCCCGAGTGAAAAGGTGATTGCCGAGCTGGTACACCAGTATCCCGACGAAATCACGCTGGTTTGCCTGGGACCGCTAACCAACCTGGCGCGGTTGTGCCTGCGCGATCCGGTAGCGGTGACTTTGATCGATAAAGTGATCATCAGCGGCGGATCGGTGGCGTATCCAGGCAATGCGACGGCAACCGCCGAACGAAACATGCACTTTGATCCGCAGAGCGCCGCGGAGGTGTTTGCCTCGGCGACCACCAAGAGCCTGATCCCACTGGACGTCACCGAAAAGGTTCGGTTCGGTGTGCAGTTACTTGACCAGCTGCCGCCCAAGGATACCAATGCCGGTCAGTTGCTGCACAAAATCATGCCGTTTGCTTTTCGCTCCGCACATCAAAATCTTGGCAATGAATTGATCCCGCTGTATGACGCGATGACGATATTAGCGGTCACAGAACCAGAATTATTCAGCTGGGAAAACATGGCCGGCAAAGTGGAAACTCGCGGCGATTTGACTCGGGGTATGACCGTTTTCGACCGACGACTTCGCCGCCAATGGCAATTCAACATGGAGGTCGCCGTGGCGGTCGATCAGCGTCAGGCAAGTGAAGCGATCATCCGAGGTTTGCGCTACGCAGGTCAACAGAGTTAGCGCTGCCGGAACTAAGCCCCAAAGCGGACTCGCAGGCAACGCCGATGTGTCGCGGCGACTTCGGCCCGTGCGATCTGATTACTCTCAGCTGCTGCTTCGGTGATTCGTTCCAAAATGGCTCCGTAAGATTCAATCGGGGCAGCGCCAATGTCCCAGCCCGCTGAGACAAACGAAGCATGAGCGGCCGATGCGTCCCCGCGTTGCTGGTGTTGATCTCCGTCCGCAAGCCAGAATGCACTGGCAGCCGCGCGACGCTGACGTTCGTCGCTTACCGATAGCAAGCTTAGATAGGCAGAAGACTGCACCACGGCAGGTTCCAGGCGTTGCAACCTGGCGACGGCGAACTTCGCCGCCTGATTGGCCGCCGAATGGGTCGCCAGGCGGATGGACTGATCGGTAAAGGCCGAACAGGTTGCCGCCCGCAGATAGGCGGCTTTGGCCGCCGCCAGATCTCCTTGATGTTCAGCGGCGTAACCAACCGTTTCCCAAGCCCATGCCAGTTCGGGTGCGATTTCGGTGACTGGCGCCGCATGAACCGCCGCTTGAGTCCAGTCCGCCGATGAACGCAGCAGCGCCGAGATTGACAGCTCACAACGTGTGGCCACCTCGGCAACCTTATTTTCCAGGAACACCCGAGCAATCTGATCGTCGCCCGTCGGTTCCTGGATGGCGCTGACCACCGATTTGCTAAGGTGATCCAGCGCCCAACGCGTGAACGGATCGTTGTTTTTGGATTCCGCAGAGCGAATTGATCGAGGCGATTCGGCCGGGATCGCGTGCCGTCGCGCGTGACTGGGAAAGCGATCGGCGATCGCGTCAAAGGCGATTGCCTCGGCAAGCTGGTTTCCCCAGGGAATCCAGTCTCCGCCGCCGTGATACCAATGGATGACTTCCGCCGCAACGTTGTCCGATCCGATTCTGACACAAAGCCAATCGCCGGCATTATTGCTGACGATTGGTAGACAATCACAACCCATCATGCCCGGCCGAATGGCATCGGGAGCTTGATCGAGCAAGGCCGTGGGCGCGATCGCTTGACGAAACTCGCCATGGCCCTGTCGGCTCCAAATTTGCGAGTCGAACCAGTCCGCCAGCTCGACTGACAACCGGCAGCGGTAGCGATCAGCGATTCGGCTGGACCAGGCTTCGCTCATGTCGCGCGATGACTGTCAACTGGCTGTGCGAAAGCCATTAGCATACCGTTTCATGCCCAGCTGTGCGGACGGCCGATCAACTGTTCTAAATCGGCATAGTATTCCGGGTAAGTTTTGGAAGTACACGCGGGGTTCAAAATCGTGATTCCCGCGACCCGCAATCCCGCCAGCGATAAGCTCATTGCCATGCGGTGATCGTGGTAGGTTTCCAGCGTGTCCCCATGCAAACCGCCGAAGTCCGCCGGAGGTCGGATCGTGATTCCGTCCTGGTGTTCATCTACGGTCGCGCCCAACTTGCGTAGCTCTCTCGCCAGATCGCCGATGCGGTCGGTTTCCTTAAATCGGTTGTGGGCGACACCGCGAATCCGAGTCGGCCCATCGGCAAATAAGGCGACGACGGCTAAGGTTTGGACCGTGTCACTGATGGTGTTCATGTCAACGTCGATACCTTGCAGCGGGCCGCCGACGACCGTGATCGAATCGCTTTGGTATCGCAAATGGCAACCCATTTGTCGCAACAGATCGCAAAATGCAACGTCGCCTTGCAGCGCCTCTTTCGACAGACCTTCGACCGTTACCTCGCCGCCGGTGATTGCGGCAGCCGCCCAAAAATAACTGGCGGCCGATGCATCAGGTTCAATTTCGTATTCGGTTCCACGAAACCGTTGATTGCCGACGTTCACGCATAACGAATCGTCCAGCTCAAGCCTGGCCCCGAACGATCGCATCACCTCGGCAGTCATGTCGACGTAAGGACGTGAGACCAATTCACCGTTGACTTGGATGGCAATCGATTCATCGCCGTGGCCATTCATCGCGATTGGCGCCGCCATCATCAATCCACTGAGGTACTGGCTACTGACGTGACCGGCAACCTCAAGCTGCCGACCGCTCCATCCGGCCGAGTGGATGACCACCGGTGGGCAATCAGCTGGACTGATCGCTTCGATCGATCCCTCAATTACCAGTCGGATTGCTTTGACTAGATCGCCGATTGGTCGCTGGTGCATCCGATCGACACCGTGCAAGCGGTAGTGGCCCCCGTAGGCCGAAAGCGCGGCGGTCAGAAAACGAACCGTTGTTCCACTGTTGGCAACGAACAACTCGATTAATTGGTCTGAGGCAACGGGCGGGCAGGGTTTTACCGTGATCCTTCGTCCGCCATCGGTCACGACAATCTTGCTGCCAAGGGCCCGCAAGCCGTCGACCATGACCTCGGTATCCTCGCTGTACAGGGCTCCACAAAGCGTGGACGGGCTGGTTGCGAATGCGGCACAGATCAAGGCGCGGTTGGTCAGGCTTTTGCTGCCTGGAGGACGGATCGTACCGACAATCGGCCCTCCCGGCACGATTGCAACGGCAGCCGAGGGCTGTTTGCTTGAATCTGCAAGTTCCGACATCGATTGACAAGGTTTCCGGGGGGATGCGCCTCGGGTTAGTTCAGTTATGCCGTTTCGGTTGCTTGGCCCGGGACGACAAAGGCTCCGATAATCATCGTCGCCAAAGTTGTCGTGTGAACCAACCAAACTTCGTCGCAGGCAATCACGGTTCGCAATGTGACGCAGGTGATCACCACCAGCGTCGCGAAAAAATGTCGCTCGGCTAGTCTGGCCGCCTCTCCGATACTGAACTTTGCGAGCAACAACGAAGTGCCACCGATCAATGGCAGCATGACAGCATCTAGGATTTGGGTAATATGGGAAAGGTCTGGCACTGCTGAAATTTCCAATTTTCGGGAACGCTCGCGTTGGTGGGTCGATCAAGTTTGCTTGTGTCATCTTTGTGCCGCGCGGCGGAAGGTCGACCTTCAGTGAATCCCAAACTTTTTTCAAAAACGTGACAGCGATCTTGCACCTCGGCGTGAAATAAGTCGGCGTGAAATAAATAGTGTGGACGAATCGCGCGACATACGTAACAATGACGTCACGTCGCTGCTTTCTCGCCGGCAACACTTTTTCTTGTGGCGACGCATCATGGTAGGAAGGAAACCGGATGCCATCAAAACGAAGCGCCGTCGCAGTCATTGATCTGGGTGACTTTAGCCGCCCTGAAGTGCTCGCAAACGTGGCTCGATTTGCCCAGCGCAAATTGGGTGGCCAACCATTGATCATGCGAATGGCTCGGCGAATCACCGAGTGCGAGTTGATCGATGCCGTGTATGTGGTGGGTTCTAATGTGCCAGTCACCTTGCTCGGCGGCGGTTTTGCCGGCGTTGTGCCGATGAATCTTCCGTCCATGCATGCTTGCGAGCGATTAGCGATGGCGGCCGACGCATCGCAGGCTGACTGGGTCGTTTGCTTGCCTGCCAATCGACCGTTCGTCGACGCGGTTCTAATTGATCAGTTGGTGATTGCGGCGCGGAATTCCGGGGAATGTGACTATGTTGGCTACGGCACCGAACAAGGGGATTGCGGCCGAATCGAGCGGCTTGGGCTGGCTGGCGAAGCCTGCCATGTCGATACGCTCAGACGCTTGCGGAGAAATGCCGATCGATTGTCCTCTGACAGCGAGCGCGGAGTCATCGCCCGATGGCTTGGCGACGCTCCCGGTGCCTACCATTTGAAATTCATTCCGTTGCCCAAGGCGCTCGATCGCGACGACCTGCGATTCACGGTCGAGGATGAACTGGACTGGGAGGAAGCGCAGCTCCTGTGTGAAACTGTCTCTGATGATGATTCCCAGTGGGACGAGTTGACGCAATTGGTTTCGGCCAACAACGATCTTCGCAAGTCGATGGAGTCGCGAAACGGATAACCGACACAGCTTTCCTCAAGCAACCGTTTTGCCCAACCGATAAAAACCGATGGCCGGTCGAGCGTTCGTCGGTTCTTAATTCTGCTGAAACACTTGCGAATGGTTGTCATGAACGGGCTGAGGACAGGAACGGCACTGCAGGTGTCTGGATTTGCGGCTTTGTTGCTGATCAGCGGATGTCGGATTTGCGCCGACTGCGAAGATTTGGCATATCCAGCCTATGGCGGTGCCTGGCAGCGAACGCTTCGTGAAACCGGTCGGGTTGGCAGCATTTTCGATCCAGCCGGGGCGAAGGCCTTTGATTTAGCGGCCCGCAACCAGCCCGAGGATGCCGACCAACTGGAGCGTCTACGTTACAAAGCGCGTGGGGGTGGCGTCCAGGATCCAGAGGACTTGCAGGACGCCGAAACTGAGGATGCTCAGGACGGCCGTCAGCAACGGAATCTGCAAGATCGACAGAACGAGCTACGCGATCGCCAGCTGGAAGACATCGAGAATCCGCTGGAAGAAGAACAACAGCAAAAAAGTCTGGATCAAATCGATGTCCGAGTGATCCCGGGACCGCCGGCGCCGCCGCTTGGATAGTGGATCGGTGCCGAGGCAAAGGTCTCGGTGGAGCGCCCGAAACATGGGACGGTGCTTGCCAAGATCACGCCTGGCGAAAAGCTCTGGTCGCTTGTAAATGGTCTCGCAACCGGTTGCGGCAAGCCGTTGCAAACCGGGCGACTTCTGCGGTTCGATAAGACGGGTAAGTCCAACGATGAGCTTGCCACTGCTTGCCAACGTAAGTCAGCGTTACTTCGGCAAACATCCCATCACGAAGATAGATTCGGTGATCGCGATCTTTGGTTGTCGCCAATACCAGTTTGGCTTGTGTCAGGTAGCCTGGATCCAAGTTCAACGGTCGTGATTCAGGGCAGCGGGCGTGTTGGGCGAGTTCGTTTTCCCATCGGTTTGTCTGTGATTTCCAATTCGCCAGTTCCGCTGGATCGACAAATCCGTCTAGTGCGACCAGAGTCTTGCGTAGGTCAGCGCCCATCGTCGCGGCGTAAAAACCGCCTGCTGCGAATTCCAGTTCTGTCGATCTGATCACCACCGCGCCCCAAGCGGATTCGATTCGCTCGATCGCATGATCGCGCAATTCGGGGTGCCGCGAGATCACAGCACAAAAGCGGACCACGGGCTCGACCGTGCGAATGGCTGCCACGTCCTGGTTGCTCCCACTGCGAGAGTTTGAATCAAACTGGTAAACTTCCTATCCTACAACAAACACCACAGCCACGACCCAGATCATGCACCCTTGGATTGCCGACCGAACGCTCAGCTTTGACAGTAGCGGGATTCGCCGAGTATTCGATTTGGCGGCAAAACTAAAAGACCCCATCAATTTATCGATCGGCCAGCCCGATTTTGAGGTTCCCCAAGCGATCCGCAGCGCGGCGATCGAGGCGATTGAAAGCGGTAAAAACTCCTATTCGCCCACGCAGGGAATTGGCCCTCTGAGAGCTGCGTTACTGAGTGACGTGCAGAGCCGGTACGGTCACGAGGATCGCGATCTGTTTGTCAGCAGCGGCACCAGCGGCGGACTGCTGCTGGCGATGTTGTCGCTGGTCAATCCTGGCGACGAAGTGATCTTTCTGGACCCCTATTTTGTGATGTACCCGGCGCTGATCCAACTATGCGGCGGGACTCCGGTTGCAGTCGACTCGTATCCCGATTTTCAGCTCGCTGCCGACAAGATTGCCGCCGCCATCACGCCTCGGACCAAGCTGATCCTGATCAACAGCCCGGCCAACCCCACGGGCGTCACTGCGAGCGTGGCGGAACTGAAAGCGGTTGCCGAATTGGCCAGCGAACATCAGATCGCGCTCCTTTCCGACGAGATCTACAGCCGTTTCATGTACGACGAACCTTTCGTCTCGCCGGCCATGTTCAACGATCAAACGATTGTGATCGACGGTTTCAGCAAGAGCCACGCGATGACTGGCTGGCGAGTGGGATATGTTCACGGACCGAGTGAAATCATGGCTACGATGTTGAAGATTCAACAGTACTCGTTTGTCTGCTCTCCTCAGCCGGCCCAGTGGGGATGCTCAGAGCACTGGAAGTCAGCGTCGACGAACATATCGCGGACTACCGCCGAAAACGGGACATGGTGGTGGAGGGGTTATCGGAGAGGTACGAAGTCACCAAGCCGAGCGGGGCGTTCTACGCCTTTCCCAAAGCCCCAATCGACAGTGGCTCCGCATTCGTCGAGCAAGCAATCCAAGCAGGATTATTGATCATCCCGGGTAATATTTTCAGCTCCCGCGATTCTCATTTTCGGATCAGTTTTGCAGCCCCGGATCGCGTTTTGGAAGCGGGAATCGCGTTGCTAAACAGGCTTGCGGCGAAGTAAACTAAATGCGGTTCACAGTTTTTTGTCATTCCCCTTTTTTGTGCTCGCTCATGATCGCTCGTCTCACATTGCTGTTGATGCTGGTCGCCGCTGCCGGCCCAGCCCATGCTGGTCGATACAACAAAGTGCTGAACATTGGTGACCAGGCGCCCGCGTGGACCGAATTGCCTGGCACCGACGGTCAAACGCACTCGCTAGACGATTTGCAAGACAAGAAAGCAGTGGTTGTGTTCTTTACCTGCAACAGTTGCCCTTATGCGATGGATGCCGAGGATCGCCTGCTGGTGCTGAACGAAAAATTTTCGCAGCGTGGTGTCGGCGTAGTTGCGATCAACGTCCATAAAAATGAGGAAGACGGATTAGCAGCGATGAAAGAACGAGCCCAGGAGAAAGGTTTTAAGTTCGAGTATTTGCACGACGAGTCGCAGCAGATTGGGGCTGAGTTCGGCGCAAAGTACACGCCGGAATTCTATGTCTTGGACAGTCAGCGGCGTGTGGCCTACATGGGAGCGTTGGACGACAGCCCGATGGGAAACAAGGTCGCTAATCGATATGTCGAACTGGCGCTGGAAGCTGTGCTGTCAGGCACGAAACCACAAATTACGGAAACCGCGCCGATCGGTTGTGCGATTCCCTATGAGCGCATCCGCCGCCGGCGCCGCGCGGACGCACCGTAAGCGAGCTCATCAATCTTCGAATTCGTCTTCGAAGATATCTTCACCGACCAGCGTTTGCAGGATGATCGGACAGCCTTCTTCCAACATGTCCAGCACCTCGTCAAAGGCCTCCTGCTCTCCGTAAAACGGATCAGGAACATCATTGGGCCAGGCATCGTCCAGGTAGTCGCCAAATAAGCGGATATGCGATTTCGGGCCGTCAGCCATTTCCAACAGCAAGGCATGGTTCTCGGTGTCCATGGCCAAAACGAGATCAAACCGTGATGGGGCCAGATCGGCCACTGTGACTTGGCGTGCTTTGCTGGTCAGTTCGTAACCCCGCGCTTCCGCAGCGTTGACCATTCGAGGGTCGGCCGGTTTTGAGAGGTGGTAATCGTGTGTCCCAGCCGAATCGACTTCAACATCGATTCCGAACTCCTCGGCAAACCGCTGCATCACCGCCTCGCCTGCCGGTGAGCGGCAGATATTGCCCATGCACACGAACAGCACTTTCTTGGTCATCGGTCTGTCTTCCCCGGCATTTATTTCAGAATCGGCCCCAAACCAAGTTTCCACACCGCTGTAACGTACGAAATTCAGCGCTCGGCGTCATGCCGCTACGGCTGCCGGTTGATTCGGGAAGCTGCGAAAAACGGCAATCCAGGCGAACCTGACCACCAAAAACTGCTTCATTCAGGCGAAACCGCAGCGGTCTAAGGGAACCATAGGAAGCAGCTGGAAATTGTCCATCCCGGTCGGATTGCTAACCCCTCTGTAGAAGGTTTTTGGTACTTTGACTTGCCTTTTTGGCTTTCAAGGGTTATTATCTCGCCTCTGGGACGAACAACTTTTCTTGATTCGCTGAACGGAGACCCATCGATGTCGATTCGATTCACGCAATCCTGTCCGACCTGTGGCCGACGAATCCAAGTACAAGCTTCCTTGTTGGGGCATTCCATCGCTTGTCCTCATTGCCGAGCGGAATTCGTCGCGTTCATGCAGGACGGCAACCAGGCGATCGCGGCGAACCAGACTCCGAATGAAGCGACTGCGGACCCGCTGATGATCCGAGTGGAAAAGGCGCTTGCCCGAGCCAGCGCCGCGCAAACCGTGATCAGCTAAACCACTCCTGGCACCGTTGTCCCTCCTTTGCCGCCCGTTGCGATCAGCAGTCTGGCCCCCGGCCCACCGAGTCAGATTGGTCCACCGAGTCAGATTGGTCCATTAAGAAAGCCCCGCCGGATTGCTCAGGCGGGGCTTCGTTTTTGTCTCTGGTTGATGGACCACAACGAGGTCTACCAGTTGTAGGTCAGTCCGACGTAGGCACCGTGCAGGATGTAACAGTCGTTGGCGTCGAATGCACCGACAGTCGCCAGGCTGCGGTAATCGGTATTTTGCGTGTTCTCGACAGCGTCTGCGACTCCGCAGATTGCCAGTACACGGTAACCGCCGCGGACGCTCCAGGCGTCGTTGATGCGATAGCCAAGTCCCATGTCCAATTCACCCAAGCCAGCCAGTACGGTATCCGACGATTCGACATTGATGTCATCGGTGCCCGCCGCCGTCAGGTATGCCAAGCTGGTTTCAGTTCCCAAGCGATGATTGTAATTAACCCGGTTGCCGTAGACGCCGAATTTACCGCCGATGTTCATGTTCCATCGGCAGCTCAAGCAGTAGTTCAGCATGCCGCCGAACTGATAACCGAACAAGTTGTTCTCGACTTCGGTGCGATCATACAAGTCTTGGGCCTGATAGCCGGCAGAACCATCGATGTTCATCGCTGCTTCGAATGAATCTTTGACTTGGAACCAACGGAATCCGTGACCGGCCATGATCCGTACTCTGCCGCCGCAAGGCCGAATCATCGGGCCGGCGGCGCCACCGAATCCGGTGTTTCCACCAGCGCCAAAGCAGGATCCAGAATTGCATCCGGCGTAGGCAGCTCGTTGTGCGCCCATCAGCCCAAAGCAGAATACATTCGCTTCGACGCCTTGAAAGGACAGGTCGCGAGTCAATCGGACGCCGGTCGCACCAGCGTACGCACCCGAACCATTGATAATATCGTAAATGGATTCTGAACCGAGCGGACCGCCACCAAAATCAAGGTTCCCCAGCACATCGTTATAGCCGATCATGTCGGAACGAAGACCGCCACCGGCGGCAATCGGGACGCCGGCCAGGTCGGTATTGACGATTTCGGTTTGCGAACCTGGATTCCAGTTAAAGTAGTTCACTCCCACGCCATATTTTCCGCAACCGAAGTAGCGTCCAACGCCGATGTCGAAGCCCGGCGCCCAATTGGGATCCACGATCGACGAGCGGACCACGCCGCCGTAAATATCGCCGCTCATGATCGCGCGACCACGTCCGTTTGCCAGCGAGTAGAACAACAAGTTGGCACTGCCGAACCAGGGATTCAGCGGGGGACGACCAGCGGCACAATTTGCACCGCAGGATGCCGCGGTGGCTCCGTCCCAAGAGGACGACATCGCCTGGCTGTAAGGGCTGCCACTGAAATTGTCGCTCTCGCAGGGAGCACAGCCGGTTCCCACCGCGGTGGACATGCTTTCGACTGGCTGCGGCGCGATCGGCGGGGCGTATTGCGGTAACGACGGCGCGGGCAGATCAGCCGTCGGGGCGGGGACCTTTTCGGTGCTGTCAGCAGCGACGCGGAAGTTGTTCCATTTCGATGGAGCTGTATAGGAGCTTTGAGCTTGCGCGACGGTGCAAACACCCAGTCCGAGGGCAACTGCAACAGCGTGCACGGTATTGGTTCTCATAGAATCGAATCCTTTTCGTTGTTTCATCGTCGCGAACCTTTTTGAGCCAAGTGCGGTGCGCAAAGCCTCGTCGAGTGAACCGGATGGAAGGTGGGTGGTCCATTACCCAAAACCTGATTCCGTTCGTCGGCGAGATTTTCAGACGCTCTGGGTCCTCTCACCGGGAGTGAGGATCGTCCAGCTGAAAGGCTCGGACTTGGACGTTTCCCGAATCTTTCTCGGAGTTGCAGAATCAACAGGCTACAAGCCCGAAAATGTTCAAGAACGACGAAATCGGTCACGGGGACGCAAACCGATGTGATTCGCCAGCCGGCAAAGTTTCAAGCGAGTTGACGGGCTCGGCAAACTTTGCCGGATCCGAGCAACGAAAGCCGAGGGATGCTAGATATCGTCGCCCGCGAGCAGGGGTGGCTGAAGGGATTTGAACCCTCGACCCTCGGAACCACAATCCGATGCTCTAACCAACTGAGCTACAGCCACCGCGTTGGACAAAGTCGCCTTTGTCCGTGTTGCCTAAGATCGTAGATAAGTCCCTGGGGATTTGTCTACAACCGCTACCAACACCGCTGCCAGAAACTTGATATTCCCGAAGGCATTCGTACCGTCCGCGGTGATCGCCACACCACAATCGACAACCATCTGCTCACCGATGAAGCAGAAGCAGAAGGCGACCGACAATGTACGCAATTCTCGCGACTCGCGGAAGTCGAAGGGCAGGCTGAAAAAACGAGCTCAAGCTGTCCCCCGGCTCCGCACGCCTGAGGTCAATTCCGTCGGAAGATCAGAGGCAAACTCTTCTTTTTGGTTCGGACCCTGATGATGCCTGGCGGCAATGTGTCGCCGCGAAAGGGACGACGCCTGCGGGGTTTGTGCCAACGGATGCAACGGCTGATGAAACAATTGCTGAACTGATCATCGGGGCATGGCAGCAGATTGAGCCGTTGCCGATGGTTGATTTACCACCAATATGGGGTCAGTGGGTCAGTCGTGAAACCCGGATCCTCCGACGCGGTTCTTTCCGTTCCCGCGGCCCGCAGCACGTAGTCGCGATAGGCGCGAAGTCGTCCCATCAAGTCGTGGCGCGAAGCCGTGGGCAGAGAGCGGAAAAACTGATTGACCTGGTCGGCATTTCTGGGATTGAACCGCTGCACTTTATCAACGATTACCTCGGCGATTGCCAGCACCTGCCCCGGCACGTTCTCGGGAGGGTTCACCGACTCAAAGAATTTGCGATTCTGTTGGATCACAGTATCCAGCTCGGTGATCGATTCGCTCAGCGCGTTCGCCTGAATGATCATCTGTTTCTGAAACTCTTCTTCGTTTGAATACAGCGAGGTCTCGCCACGAGCGTAGAGGATGACCTCGACCATCGTCGCGTCGATGATGTTGATCAAATCTCTCGTTCGAAAGCAGACGTCGCTAATGAAAGCATTCATCTCTGATTACTGCGGTCAGGAAAACAAGCTGCGGCCTAGGGGGCTGACAAAAAAGTTCGGCCGAATGTAACTACATCCGAGCCAATCTAAGTGTTGAACCATAGTCAGTTGTAGCTGGCTGATTGTTGCAGCCAAGGGCATTTCCCCGATCGATTGATCGCGGGCCGCCGCGACCATTCTGAGCCGTTAACTCAAGATCAAAGGATCGTCAAAGCTGAGGCAATCGGTGACCAGATCGCCGAGCTACAGTCCCTGTTGGCCGGAGGTTCAAGGGTGTCCCATGTGGAACAAGCGATTTCCGCAGAGCGGCATTTCCTTGTAAAAATCATCTGTTATTGCACGGCCACAGGCAATAAAGTCAAAGCTAGCTCGAATACCGTTCACAACAGCAGCGGGTGGTTGTGATATGGCCGCCGAAGCATCGTTCACCAACGCCACCCAAAGACTCCTTAGTCAAGGAAATTTCAAATGCGTGCTTTACCGGTTTGCTTGCTGATCGCGGGTACTCTGTGCCTGATCGCACCCCGCTGCATGGCGACGGATGCTGGCAACCCGATCGGTAAAAAGATCGATGATTTTTCACTCCCCGATTTCCGTGGCAAGATTCATCATTTGGGCGATTATGCTGACAGCAAGGCTGTGGTGGTCGCGTTTATCGGAATTGAATGCCCATTGGCCAAATTGTACGTCGGGCGGCTGCAGGAGATGGCCAAAGCACTGGGTGACGAAAGTGTTACGGTACTGGCGATCGATTCGAACCGCCAAGATTCGATCACGGAACTGGCCGGTTTCGCTGCTCGACACAAGTTGACTTTTCCCCTGTTGAAAGACCCGAACAACAAGGTCGCCGACCTGTTTGACGCCAAACGGACGCCGGAGGTTTTCCTGCTCGATTCCAATCGTGTGGTCCAATACTACGGGCGCATCGATGACCAATACGGTCAACACCTGGCCGAAAATGGAAAAAGGATCAGCTATCAGCACACGGCACCTCGTCGCAAGGATTTGGCAATCGCGATCGAGGAAACTCTTGCCGGTAAGCAAGTCAGTCAACCCCTGACCGAGGTTGTCGGTTGCCTGATCGGACGTGTTCCACAGGTCACACCGGGGGGTGACATCACTTTCACAAAGCACATCTCGCGAATTCTGAACCACCGTTGTGTCGAGTGTCATCGGGAAGGCGAAATCGCGCCGATGCCACTGACGGACTACGACGAAGTGGTCGGCTGGTCGGAGATGATCCGGGAAGTGGTTGATGAAGAACGCATGCCGCCGTGGCACGCCAACCCCGCGTACGGCAGTTTCGAAAACGATTGCCGTCTGCCCACCACAGAGAAAGAACAGATTTTCGCTTGGGTCGACCATGGTAGCCCGGAAGGCGATCCAGCCGATCTGCCTGAGCCGCCGAAGTTTGTCGAAGGCTGGACCGCTGGTAAGCCGGACCAGGTCGTCTACATGGCCGACGAACCTCACGAAGTTGCCGCGGAAGGAACGGTTGAGTACCAGTACTTTTTGGTCGATCCAGGCTGGACAGAAGACAAGTGGATTCGAGTCGCCGAGGCGCGACCTGGAAACCGGGCCGTCGTCCACCACATTCTCTGTTTCATCCGCGGCGGCGCGGGCGGGGCCGAAAGCCGTGAGCAAGGGGTGACGATTGGGTGGGCACCGGGACTGACTGCTTCCCAGTTCGAAAGCGGGACGGCCCTGTATGTTCCGGCCGGCGCTAAAATCATGTTCCAGCTTCACTACACCCCCAACGGCACCAAGCAGCTGGACCGCAGTTACGTTGGTTTCCAGTTTGCCAAGCCAGAAGAGGTCAAACACATGGCCAGCGGTGGGGATGTCTCGGCAGGCGACTTCAAAATCCCCGCTGGCGACGATGACCATGTCGTTCCCGCGGTGTACACGTTCGATCGAGATCAAATGCTGCTTTCGATGTTGCCGCACATGCACCTGCGAGGCAAATCATTCCGCTACACAGCGGAGTATCCCGATGGTTCTGAGGAAATCCTGTTGGATGTTCCTCGTTACGACTTCAATTGGCAGTTGCGCTATCACTTGACCGAGCCCAAGTTGATGCCCAAGGGAACCAAGCTCAAATGTGTCGCTCACTACGACAATTCGGAACAGAATCTAACCAACCCGGACTACACCGTTGATGTCACGTGGGGTGATCAGACTTGGGAAGAAATGATGATCGGTTTCTTTACCAGCCGCGAGGTCGAAGAACTCGATACGGAAAAGTTAGCTCGAGAGAGCGAGGCGAACCGAAAGCGAGCCGCCGAGCGAATGGCGCAATTGGAGGCCCAAGCCAAGGTCTTCATCACGGGGATGGACAAGGACAGCAGCGGAACATTGTCCCCCGAGGAGGTTCCCGCCCAATTCAGGAATATCCTGGTCAAGTTTGACGCCGACAAAGATGGCGAAGTCAACGCGCCGGAAGTCGCCGAGTTCTTGAGTGTGATGAACGACGGCGACGACGATGACGACGATGATGACTAAGCTGGGCGTCTTCTTCTGATTCTCTAGCGTCAGACGATTGCCTTCCAGACCCGCAGCCGACGCAATCGAGCGTCTGCGGGTTTGTTTTAACGCCTCACGTCTAAATCTGGCCAGACTGCCTCAATGAGTGGAGCTTTTCTTCGTCATAGCCCAGCAGGCCGCGATAGTAATGGTCGTTGTGCTGGCCAACTGTGGGAGCGGCGTCGCGTACTTCGCCGGGTGTCCGGCTGAGCCCGATGGGGATCCCGCAAACCGGCACCCGCTCGAGCCCCGCGATGCCCAGGTTCATGTACTCGAGCATTTTCCGGGCCTGCACGTGGGGATCTGCGGAAATCTCGGCGGTGGAGTGGTACACCCCGCAGGGAATACGATTCTGCTCCATCTTCGCCACGACTTCCTCGACCGAATGCCGGGCCATCCAGGCTGCCACGTAGGGATCGACCTCCGTCCGGCGGTCGAAACGCTTGAGGTCGGTGTCGAAGTCTTCATCGTCGACGAGTTCTTCGTGGCCGACAATCTTCATCAGCCGCCGCCACATGCCTTCCATCACCGTTGCCACGTAAACATAACCGTCGCTGCAGCGATACAGATCCGTGGGCCCGATGTAGGCCGACCGATTGCCCAGGCGAGGCCGCTCCTTGCCCAGTACTTCGGCTTCGGCAACCATCGGCGCGATGAAACTCATGGCCGTCTGCAGCAGCGCGCAATCGACCATCTGCCCCTCGCCGCTGGAGTCCCGGTGGCGTAGAGCGAGCAGCGTTCCAATCGTGGCACACAGCCCAGTGCTGTAATCGACCCAGGGAAGACCAGCCCGCAAGGGAGCATCCCCTTCGTAGCCGTTGAGCGCAGCGGCGCCCGAGAAGGTCTGGGCGATCTGGTCAAATCCGACCCGATCGCTGTAGGGACCCGTAGCGCCGTAGCAAGAAATGCCGGTATAGATGATGTCGGGCTTGATCGTTCGGATGTCGTCGTAGGTCAGCGAAAATGCCTTAATGGCTCCGGGACTGAAGTTATGCAGAAAGACGTCGCTGACGCGGACCAGGTCTTCGAGCACGTCGCGCGGTGCGTCTTTGGAAAGCACGTTCAGCGAGATGCACTTTTTGTTTCGAGCATAGCTCGGATAGCTCATGTTTTCGCCGCCGGGACCTTTCAGTCCGATGGTCCGATCCTCCTCGCCGCCTGGCCGATCGATTCGAATCACTTCAGCCCCCATGTCGGCCAGAATCATTCCGCAATACGGCGCCGCGATGAAGCGTCCAAAATCGAGCACGCGGACGCCGTCTAATACCTTCGACATGCTATTCCTTCCGTATCTTGTTCAACGTTGCGATCACCCGCGGATCGCGATTTTAATCACCACAGCCTTATCCGTCCTGCCTGAACTAACTTGGCACTTTCACGAGCCCACTCGATTTCAGCGAATGGAAGATCGGTTAATCGTTGTCGATCGGCTGCCGCGGCAAACGTGCCGCGAGCATCCTTTGCTGTATCCGTTGGCGCAGTCCATGGGCTTTGGCCAGGTTCATGCGCTGCAGGTAACGCTGTGCAGAAGTACTGCGCGGATTGCTGCGCAGTGCGTCCATCACCAGGCCTACTATCCCCGCGATACTTCTGGCATCATTCTTTAACCTTGTCAGCGCGCCAAGCAACACGCGCTCGTCGTCGGTGAAATCACTGCCGAACGGGTAATCGAGAAAATGTTCCGCTGCCGCAGCTTGCGAAAAGACCTCGTGCAGTCGCTGCGGCGTGTTGTGTCGATGCCGCTCGGCAATCACGTGGTCCCTCGGCAATTTTCCGGCGGCCTGGGCAGTATCCAGCAATTCCGGCTGATCGCGAGAGTCGGTTACTGCGAGCATGGCCTTGATCACCTCCTGGTCCGATTTTCCGCGCAGGTCTGCGACACCGTATTCCGTAACCACAATGTCGCGAAGATGCCGCGGGATGGTCGTGTGCCCGTAACGCCAGACAATGCTCGACTGTCGGCCTGCCGACGATTCGTGTCCGCTTCGCAGCATCAATATCGACCGACCTTGCTCCAACGCATGCGCCATGGCAACGAAGTTGTACTGGCCGCCGACGCCTGAAACGACGCGCTGATCCTCCAAGGCATCGGACACCGCGGCGCCCAGCAGGGTCATTTTCATTGCCGTATTGAGGAATCTCGCCTCGTGACGCTGTAACCTTTTCAGCTGCTGGTCCTTGCCGTACAGCTGGTTGATCTTGTCCACCGACGTCATCCGGAACGCTTCGCGCTCGCGCGGCGTCAGGTTGTGTAACCAGTCATAGAATTCTCTGGAACCGAGAAAGAATGCCGCATCGAGCAGCGATCCAGCGGCCCTGGTGGTGCCGAAACGGGCGTTCAATTCGTCCTCCGAAACGCCCTGTATCGCCAGTTGCTGGACTTCCAGATCGTGATAAGCGCGCCGCTTGAGAATGCCAGAGCGGTACAGGTGCATGAAGCCATCCATGAACATTTCGGTGGCAGCATACAGGCCTGTTGAAAAACGCTCGTCCCCACCGATCAGGCACTGTCGTGCCCGCCACCCGGGCTCGCCACAAAGTGCATCGAGCAGATCCCGGTACTGTTCGTTGTGGTCATGGCGCAGTTGCAGGGCACGTACGATCGCATCGCCTAGGGCACCGATGCCAAGCTGCAAGGTTCCGCCATCGCGGACCAGCGAACTTGCGTGCATGCCGATCGCGTAGTCGACGGTCGATACACGGGCTCTGGGCAATGCAAACAAGGGGAAGTCGAGCTGCCGGCTGTCCACGAGCAGGTCGAAGAAATCACGACTTACTTCAGCGTCACCAGTCATGAACGGCAGATGTTCATTGACTTGCGCGACCATGCGAAACGGTTTTTCAGGCCTCGCCGCGAGAGATCTTGCAAGACCCAGGGTGATATCGGGATTGCCCGACAAACTGTAGCGGCGTTCGGCGCCTTGCCCCTCCGCAGCGACCATCTGCAACATCAGGTTGATGCCCTGGTCCAACATGTCGCGTACGACGTGCGTGTAATTACTGCTGATGAAATTCTGTTGCAGGTGGGGCGAATCGAGCCATTCGCCCGCCAACAGATAGAACTCGGATACGGTGATGTTCGACGGCAGGGCGTTCCGCCGCAGGTCGGTGACGTACTTCAGCGATGGATAATCGGCACCGAAATGGCGCTGGGCAAACGGCCGCATGAATCGCCTTTCCAGATCGCTCTTGCCTGTCGGAACCTCGAGCGACAGTGCCGTGAGCAGTTTCAGCGTGATCGAACGGTCATCGCAAGCCCGCTGGTATAACGCATTGACAAGCGGATTCGGCTTGCCAATGCCGAGCGGCATTCCAACCACCAGGTCGCGGCCCAGCGATGCGAGGATCCAGTCGACTGCCTCCTCGAGAGGGGAGGACACAGGAGAGGAAGGGGAGGACAAAGGATACGCACCTCAATTCAGTCGGGGTTGTCGATCATGACTGTGTATTCATTGTAAGTCTCGACGTGAACGTCCGCGCTCGCGCACCGTGTGGGACAACCGCAGTCGGACTGTCGGTTGGCTAAACCAGTGTTTCAGCTGATTGCGATCGGTGGAACCTAACGTCTGTAGGGGTTACGACCCGCAAGCGCGGCTGGAGGTGGCGTTGATTTCGAGCACGAACAGGCCTGCAGATGGTCGCCGAACTAAATTTTGCTGATCGGCAACCACTTCATTCCGTTCCAAAAATCCTTTGCCATGGCCTTGAATCCGTACTCGGCACCCGTCCCATCTGCGAACTCAACCGCGGAAATCGGCTGCGGTCCGCCGCTTCAATTCGGCGGCTCGATCAGCGATGTCGAAGGGCAGCAAATCCAGCGTTTGATTAAAGGACAATCGGGACACACCAGCAACCACGACTTTCTGACCACAAGCCAAATCGTCTGGTGTGGCCTCGGTCTGCTGTTGCTCGCCCTGTTTGCGGCGGAAAGTCTGGTTTACGACGAATTAGACCAGATGTTTGACGTCGGCCTCGGCGCAGTGGCTTTGATCGGCGGCCTCGCTGCCGCGTATTACCATCGCAGCGTCGCAATTCGTGTGCGGTCAGAATTGAAGCAGCGCTCGACAGGCGTTTTCACGATCGTCGCTGGGCGTATGACCGATTCGGGCATTGAGTACTTGATCGAAGACTATCCAATTCGTTACCAGTGGGAGGATTTTGTTGGCTGCCGGGTGTCCCCAGATACAGCAATCTTGTATCTCGAATATCCGAGTCAATTGAACTTTGTGGCAGCGTCTCTGTTTGATTCGCAAGATCAATGGGAATCCGCGAAAGCCATCATCGAAACCAATGTTCCCGCGCTGGGAAAAATGGCCCGTCTTCAGGCTCGAAGTCCAAGTCCGGTAGTCAACCACATCGCCGCCGGAGTTAAAGCACTTGAGAAAAACGAGTGGCAGACGGCGCTGCGTGAGTTCAACCACGTTTTAGCGCTGCGACCAAATGAAAGTCAAGCGTTGAAGGGTCGCGCGGTGGCAACCGTCGCGCTAGGCGATTCTAACGCGACGTTGTCAGTCGTCGACGAGGCGCTGCAGTTTGGAGTCAGTGACGCCACCATTCGACAGATTCGAGCGTCGGCCTTGTGTGACCTGCAACGATACGAAGAAGCGCTTGACGACTTGGATTGGCTGTTGCAAAAGGATGCGCAGAATCCCGATTGGTTGTGCGGCCGTAGCCTCGCGTATTGTAAGCTCGAGCGATATTCCGAAGCGGTAAATGACGCCACAGCGGCACTCGAAATACGGGCTGACCAGCCGATTGCTCTGAACAATCGGGGGTTCGCGCGGCTGAAGCTTGGCGAAGTTGACAAAGCGATCGCCGACCTTGAAGCGGCGATCAAATTAGCGCCGAACCTGGATCGCCCCAGGGAACTGTTGGACACTGCTCGTCAGATTAGCGCGGGAGCGTAGACGATGTCCAATCCTTCGTAGCCGAGTTCCGACGAACTGGACCTTGGCGTGTCTGATTCTGCTGCAACAAAAACGCCCAGAGCAAAATGGCTCTGGGCGTTTAGAAATCTATGTTTGGATTAGAGGTTGACCTTACAAAGGTTGCCTAAGGCTTTCGGAACCTAACGACCGCCAAACTGGAAATACCGATCAACGACAACAGAAGCGACGTTGGTTCGGGCACGCCAATGGCGCCCGAGACATCGGGGATGATCAAATCTTGGTTGGTGCTATTGGTCAAGCCGGCCAGGCTAAAGAGCGGATTGTTTGTGTCCGTCATGTAGCCAAAATATGTAGACACCTGAGTACTAAAAGTCGTCCAATTACCACCAGTAAATGAGCCGCCCTCTTGGGCCTGAAATTCTCCGTCAGCCAAATTGAGCCCCGGAGAGTCGTAATCACTGACTGCCTCCCAGATCGCCGTTTGAAATGCGGCGGCCTGAAGCGCACTGAATTGAGTGAAGTTGTTTATGTTTTGACCAAACACATCGACGTTCAGCGAGACCAGCTTGCCAACCAGTCTCTTGATACCAGCAGCCGCGTTTGCACCCATCATTCCTGGTGGTGTGTTATTTGGAATTGCCTGCAATCCAACAATTCCATAAGTGTTCGTACCACTGATGTACTGTGTAAGCTCGGTGCAGAACGTTTTGTACGAGCCGTTAAGTACCCCTATGTTGCCGGAATTCGACAAGGTGACTCCCAGTTGCCCCCCCCACTGATTGGCAAAGCTGTTGTTGCCTGGCTTTTTCATGAAAATGTTTCCACCAAGACCTGCCCCGTCCCATTGAACGGTAACGGTATTTGCCGGTGACTCGGACGCCATTCCAAACAATAAAGCGATTGCTACCAGCAACGCCCGAAGTGAAAAACTCATCTAAGCCTCTGCGAAAAACGATTTTGGTGAAACTTTTCCGAACCGCGCTAGCATACCCACCCCCCAAGTGATGTCAAGCATCGGAGGGGAGCGATTGTTCAGGATTAAGCGGATTTGTTCACTAAGCAGAAATTCGTGATTATCATTATTCAGGTCGGATCGAGGATTCGCTAATTGTCGCTTTTCTGTTGGAATTGTTCCACATTCGCATGCGATCAGCGCGATCCGCCAGGGTGCCCCTTGCATTCGGACTGGAGGGCAGTTTTTTCCGAAGATGCCCGCCGTCGGGTCACGTTGGCTACTTGCCCGCACCGTGGGGAAGGATCGGTTATTCGGCCGTCATGAAATACAGGGTGAAGCGTTTGGTAGGCCAGCACTTGTCCTGGCAATCAGACTAATCCAACTTCCAGCCGCTGCCGTCACGCGGTGGTTCCATGAACATCGCCGTCCGTCCGCCGTCGATGACCAAATCATGGCAGGTGACGAAACACGCTTCGTCGCTCGCCAGGTAAAGCGCCCCGAAGGCAATGTCTTGGGCTAGCCCGGTCCGCTGTAAGGGCACCGCGTGGGCCAAGTTTTTTTTGAGCTTTTCCATTTTCTGTTCGTTTTCGGCAGCTTCGAGGTCATCCGCCCGCGCCGAACCGCCCCAGAAAATTGGAGTCGCGATTGCCCCGGGAGAAATTGCGTTGACGCGAATGCCATAGGGACCCAGCTCGTGACCGGCGATGCGGCTGTAGTGTGTCACCGCCGCTTTGATCGCAGCATAGATCGGCGAACCGTTACGTGTTCGCAGCGCCGAGATACTGGAATTGTTGATGATGCAACCACCCTGCTGCTGTTTCATGATTGGCAGGACATGCTTGGTCGCGAGCACCACGCTGGTGAACAACAGCGTCGTCAGCTCGTCAATCGATTCTTTGGTGACTGCTTCAAAACCCGCCGAATAACCCCCACCGGCGTTGTTGAACAGTGTGTCAACGCGGCCGAATTTATCTACCGTGGTGTCAACGAGTGACTTGATTTGATCTTCCTGCGTGACGTCGCACTGGGCGAATATGGCATTTTCACCGAGTCGCTTGGCGATTTGTTTGCCACGTTTCTCGCTACGGCCGGCTACAACAACTTTGGCACCCTCTGTCACGAACACCTCTGCGGTGGCCTCGCCAATGCCGCTGGTCGCGCCGGTGATGATCGCAATTTTCCCGTCTAGTCTTCCCGCCATATTCTTGTTCTCTCGATTCTCAAGTTTGATCAAGACCAATGCTGTCCTAGTTGCCAGACGGTGCTAAAGCGTCGACTTCAACGCGCTCCTTCAAGTGGGTCGCCAGCCACTGCGCCGCCTCGGTGGAAGCTTTCTCGAAATTGTCTTCGATGTAGATGTCAAAGTGTCCGATGCCGGGATAGACCACCAATTTCTTGGGGCCCGGAAATGCTTCGTAAGCCGCGACCGCAACGACAAGGGTTGCGGCGTTTGGTAGTCTGCAAATAATCCAGCCCCGCTGCTAAGATCGATTAGCAGCGCTGTCACAGCGACCAGGTTGTCGGCTAGCGATTCTGGGGCGTCTGATAAGGAACGCCATAGCCGCTGCCCGCGCCGGGCTCGCTTGTGTCGTATCGATACGCTTGTGCTTCTTGGCCGCGATAAATCTGGCTGGCCGGGTAACTTTGCCCAGCCGGCTGGTACTGCGAATTGTAGTACTGCGGCTGACCAGATTGGCCCGACTGGTATTGGTTGGCCGGATACTGATTCGCAGGATATTGGTTGGCCGGATACTGATTCGCGGGGTATTGATACTGCCGCTCGTCATATTGGCGACCGAGATCCCCGTTTGGCTGTGCGGCGATTCGTGGATCGCGCTGATCCAAGTACTCGCGTCCCCGATTGATCGCGCGCGTCGCGTCGCTGCGAATTTCTGATCGATTGATCTGGATCGTTGTCTGATCGCCTTCGCGGTTGATCGTAAACCAGCCGGCCGTCGATGCGGCCGCCAGAATCATTCCCAATAAAATGATGTTTCGAAACATTCGATTCCATTCCTAACCTGAGTGTCGTCCATCGTCTTCGTTTTCGTTTTATCGGATCGCCAAGCGGCAACGCGAGATTGGTTTACGAGAAAAACAGCGCAAGCGTGGTTCGATAGCAATTAAAAAGAAAGCAAGGTCAGGCACGAGCGGAGGCTGCTCTGGTAAGCCGAATCCGCGAGCGTCGGGCCTCGGCGAGGCGCCCAGCACGGTCGGGTGGCAGGTGGCTAGCGACATCGGCCCAGCGCTCTTGCCCTTGGGGTCAAACCATTGTTTTTGCAGCTACTTTGCAGCTACTTTGCAGCTACCTGCGACTCTCCTGGGTCGACACGTATTGCCGCAGCGTCGGCAGTTCTACGCCTTGTTTGCCGGCTTGGTAGCGGAGTGCTCGTTCAAAGTACGGAAACGGGAATTCAGCGTTGCGACGAATCGCATATTGTTCGACAGCGATCACGAGCTTCGTGTCAAGCTCCTGCTCGCGAACACGCTTGACCACCATCTGCACATAGCTTCGTTTCTCTTGATCAAAGGCGCGCAGGCGATTGACCAGTTGCTCTTCCAGCCTGGCGGTGCGGTCGAGAGAGGCGGACAGGGTTCGCGACTCAGTAATCTGGGCGGTAGACCAATGGATCGCTTGCAACGACAGCAACAGGGCTGCCGCAAGCGATAACCATCTCGGGCCTCGTTTCGTCATCTTGCGCTCCGTTTTTTCTCAGGTGTCTCCTTAGAACTACCAATCGCGCGGCGACCAAGGCAACCCGAGTCGGCGCAGGGTAAAGATAGGTAGTTTAGGTTGTCCATTCAGTCTCCGTTTGGTTCTGTCTGACTGGGTCAAGCCGATTGTGTGTACCAGGCTGAATTTGTGGCCGAAGATCAAAAGGAAACTCAAACACGACGCTGCCTTGGGCGGCACCTGTGCTCGAATGGATCTCGGGGCTTGGATCCCGAGCTTGAAAGGACTTTTGCGATGAATCGTTGGCTACTGATCGGATCTTTGGCATTTTTGCTGGTCGCATCGACCGGATGTCGGATGGGATGCGGCGGGGCTGCCTGCGGCCCTGGCGGTTGCAGCGGCGGCAATTGCGGTCAGCCTTATGGTCAATGTGGCGAGTGCAGTGGGTGCGGTGATTGTGGTGCCCCGGTTGGAGCGTTTGGCAAGTTCAAAGCCCATTTTGGCGGTCATGGGTGCGCCTGCGGTAAATGTGGCAAAGGTGTTTTGCATGCGTTGTTCAGCGGCGGCTGTGGCAACAGCGCCGCCTGCGGACATTGTGGTTGCCGCACCGGTTGCCAGGCCGGACCCCTAGGTTGGCAGCAAGGGGGTCTGGATTACAGTTCGCATTTGCATCCGGGCCTGCTGGGACACAAGGCACCCGCGGCAATGAACAATCTTCCCTTCACCCCGGGGCCACCGTCGGCCCAGGTTGGCTACCCCTATTACAGTCATCGGGGGCCTCGCGACTTCCTGATCGACAATCCACCGACGATTGGCCGCTAGCCAGCGAACTTTGATCGGCCAACAATGGTCTCCTATTGAGGCAGCGCCCGAAAACTCAAGCTTCAGGACATCACCGTGGCATCTGACATTCGCTTGATAGAGCAGTTACCGAAACTGACCGAACAGATCGTTGCGACTTACACACGCGGCGACGCCATCAATCACCTCGGTCACTGCGCCCTGCCCAGCTACACGGGGGTTGCCGAGATTTTAACGAATCTGAAGTCGGTTTTGTTTCCCGGGTATCGTGGCAAGACCGGGCTGCACGCGGGAAACATTCGCTACCACGTGGGCGGACTGGTCGACACGCTCCATGATCAGCTGACTACGGAGATCGCTCGGGCGCTGCGTCACGAGAATCGCGTTCAAGAGAACCACACTGATTGTGAAAGCGATATCGATTTCGAGGCACTTGGTCAGGGATTGGCGATCGAGTTGCTCAAGCGAATTCCTGAACTGCGCCGCGTTTTGGCAAACGATGTCCAAGCCGCCTACGACGGTGACCCGGCTTGCCACACGACGGATGAAATCGTTTTCTGTTATCCCGGTTTTGACGCCGTAACGGTCTATCGCATCGCCCACGAGTTGTTTCAGTTGGACGTACCCTTCATTCCGCGGATGATGACCGAGTGGGCGCACAAGCAGACGGGAATCGACATTCATCCCGGCGCAACGATCGGTGAGCACTTCTTTATCGACCATGGTACAGGTGTCGTGGTGGGGGAGACCTGCCAGATCGGACAGCATGTGAAGCTGTATCAAGGTGTGACGCTGGGTGCGCTCAGCTTTCCTACCGACGCTGACGGTCATTTGATTCGCGGATCAAAACGCCACCCGACGATTGAAGATCGCGTCGTCGTTTACGCCAACGCAACCATTCTGGGTGGACGCACCGTGATCGGACATGACTCGGTGATTGGGTCAAGTGTGTGGATCACCAAGACGGTATCGCCTAATACCACCGTGGTGTTGGAAAGCCCACAGCTAAAAGTCCGAAGCGGGGCGAACGACGCGGAAGTGCTCGATCGCGATCTGAATTTCCAGATTTAGAGTCGTGAGCAAGCTCCGCTACTTCCCGCTGCTAACGGATCGGTTCGAGCATCAATTTGGTATCCGCGCTCTGCATCCTGGCGAGGCAATTGTCGAGAGGACCGATGTTTTCGCGGCCGAGATCGCGTTGAAGCAAGAGCTGTTGGCTGCGGACCGCGCGAACTATGTTCAGCTGGCTCCGGAGAGCGAAAATTCGCAGCGAGAAGCTGCCGAATTATTGACTGGAACAGCTCAGTTGCTGGTCGATGCGGCCTGCATGATCCAAGAGGACCTGGTCCTGTTGCGTGGTGATCCGGCGGCGGGCCATCCAATCATCGCAGGCGTCGTTTGTTTTCCCAGCGGCTGGTCGATCGCGGACAAAATCGGCAAGCCAATCGATTCGGTGCACGGTCCGGTGCCCCAGTACGCGGACCTGATGAGCAAGGCGACCAACAATCTGCTGGAACGATTGAAGCCCAACCGACCGGTGTGGCGGGCAAACTGGGGAGTGCGGGCATCAGGATCGCTAGACCAATCTCCCAAGCATATGCGTTGCCTGGGTCAAACAATGGCACCCTTGACCGCCGAAGATGTTGCCGTCCGCTGCCATTTTCGCGTGGAACGACAAACCTTGTCGCGGTTGCCGCTCTCGGGCGACATCCTGTTCACGATTCATACGTACCAATGTCGGATTTGCGAGCTGGAGAAATGGCAGCAGCGGAATCTGCTTGGCGTGCTTGAGAGTTGCCCCGAAGCCACGCTGAACTACAAAGGGATTGCGCCGCTGGCAGATTTGTTGCGAGCCGACTTACGAAGGCGAACGGCCAAATCGGCAGGGACTAGCTGATTCGTTCAACCGCCGCGTGATCCTTGGGAACCGACGTTGACATGACCAGTGCGATCATGGTCTGGCCGGCTGTTGGCTCTAGCGGATCCTTGGCCGTGTTGAATGCCAGCGATTGATCCTCGTCGATCACGCAAATCAATAGCGATCCGTCTTTGTATCGGTCTTGATAGTCCTCGTAGGTGAACTCATCGCTTAATGTCGTCCGCTTGAACTTTGCACCCAGTTGGTGCAGTTCATTGAGTTTTGAAAATGTGATGTCTTTGGCGATCAACTCACGGCCCATTAAGTTTTTGGTCAAGCCACGGCGGTGGTGTTGATTTTCCGCGTTGAACGACAGTTGATACAGATGCGCTCGGTCAAACAGTGAGCGACATTCGCGCACCGCCAGCGAGTTGACCTCGTCATTTTGTGTCAGTGCCAGCATCTGACCGATTCCGCTTAAATCAAGATCCTCACGAACATGCTCGTTCAAAATGTTGGCGCAAACGGCCGACAACCCGGAAATCCGAGCTTGGGCGATCTTGTTGTAATTCGTGTCCACCAAGGTCACCGGCAGTCCGGCCTCGCGCAACTCGATCGCGAAATCCCGAATCCAGGGGTCGGCTCCGAGAATCAAGACTCCGTTGCGAACGGACTCGGCCAATCCTAGCCAGCGGGCGATCGGCGAGGCGGCAAGTCCGTAGACGGCGACGGTACCTACGATTACCAAAAATGTCACCGTTACCAATTGATCCGCGCCGACTATCGCGCTGATCTCGGAGTGTTGTTCCATTCGAAGCGCAAAGACACTACTGACTGCCGCGGCCACAATGCCGCGGGGCGCCAAGCAGGCGATGAACGTTTTCTCGCGCAAATTCAATGCGTTGCCCACCAGCGATGCGAACACCGCCAATGGCCGAACGACCAGGATCAACAGGCCCAGGTATAACAATCCTGAACTCCAGATCGACAAGACGCCCGCCAGCTCGACTCTTGATCCCAGCACGATGAACAGGCATCCGATCAACAAGGTTCTCAGGTTTTCCTTGAATTCGACGATGTGCTCGATATCAAGATCTTGCTGGTTTGCCAACCAAATGCCCAGCACGGTGACCGTGATCAGCCCCGATTCATGGGCCAGTTGATCGCTGATCGCAAACAGCAACAAGCTGACCGATAATGCAAACACGCCATGCAACGTGTCGGGAACCAGGAACTTTCGAAAAGCGGTCGAGAGCAGCATGCCGCCAAGTACTCCCAGTACGGTTCCCACAGCTAAGGTCTTGAGCAACAACAGAACCGCCGAGCTAAGATTTGATTGACCGCCGTTGTCGAGCAACTGTTCAAATACCAGTACTGCCAGCACCGCGCCGATCGGATCGATCACGATCCCTTCCCATTTCAGAGTTGCGGCGACTCGCCGGCTCGGCCGAACTTGCCTCAGCAAGGGTCCGATCACCGTCGGGCCGGTGACGATCAGAATTGCACCCAACAGAAAACTCGGACGCCAATAAAATCCAAGTGTGAAGTGTGCCGCGACACTGGCGCCGAGGAATGTGATCAGGGCTCCCACAGTGCACAATCGAAGTGCCGCACCGCCGGCGACACGCAGCTCACGGAGCTGCAGTGACAGCCCCCCCTCGAACATGATCACGGCGACCGCAAGTGAAACTAACGGAAACAGAATCTGGGCCCCGGAGGCCTGGTTGCCGCCGGTCAATTCCGCCAGCAACAGATCGATCTGAACGAATTGCCCCAGGCCGACGCCAAAGAGCAGCAGCAGTAGAATCCCGGGCAGATTGGTTCGCCAGGCAATCCATTGGGCCGCCAAGCCCAAGGCCGGGATGGTTGCTAGATACAGCAGGAAATCCATACCGGCATCTCGCTGAACGTTGCCGACTTGCCGGGACCATGCACAGCCAGGCGGAGGAGACTTGTTGACGATTGACGGTGAATCGATCCAGATCAGCAATCAGCAGCTGCGAACCAGCCTGTTGTCGACTGTGCTTTCGTCATTGGCGACAGCTTCCAAGGCGATCGCCTGGCGGCACCAGCGTTCCAGGCTGTCTGAACAACTAGGCTGTCTGAACAACGTTGACGCGCCGGCCCTTTCGATCAAACAGGACCTGGCCGTCCACCAAGGCGAACAGGGTATAATCGTTGCCTTGCCCGACACCCTTGCCGGCATGGAATTTGGTGCCGACCTGTCGGATCAAGATGTTGCCTGCGCGAACCGCTTCGCCGCCGTACTTCTTGACGCCGCGTCGCTGCGCATTGGAGTCGCGTCCGTTTCGGCTTGACCCCTGACCTTTTTTATGTGCCATTTCAGTACTCGATTCTGCTAATTCTGACGCGGATTTCGTCCTTGGATTGCGACCGTAATTTAGCGAGACCGGCGCGATCCCTCAAGTGGCTTTGGACGATTAGGCGAAAACCCGCGCGACGCAGTGTTGGCAGCCTAGACTTCGATTATCAGCAGTTTGGGCTGACAGCGTGGTCGGCATCGGCTAGGCAGCTCGTCGGTCTTGATGGATGCGTCGGCTGGCCTTCTCGACCCGTTCGCGGACGATAGCGTGCGGTCCGATCTCGCTGGTCTTGGGATCTTCGTACCACGCCCGCTCGTCAATGACTTCGAGCACACGCTCGGCCAAATCGACTGCCCGAGCACCGGCGGCACCGTCGACGGCCGGCGAAATCCCTGTCTGGATGCTGATCACAAAATCGTGCAGTTCGTCCAGAATTGCATTTCGAGACTCCAGTTCCAACGACTCGCAACGGAGTCGACTGCTGAACAACTGCTGGGCATATCCAAGCGGATTTTCGGTTTCGCTGGCCAAGTCAAACGTACGATTGACGACGGAGTCACAAGGGCGGACGACCGAGAGTCCGGGAGCGCCGAAATCGATATCGGCGAAGCCGTTGCTGCTGAACAAGGTCATTCGACGGGCGGGCTGCGGACTGATCCGCGAGGCTTTTAGATTGGCGACCAGACCGCAGCCGAATTCGATTCGGGTTTCGGCAACGTCCTCATGATTGCTGATTACCGACAGACCACTGGCGGCAACCGATGTGACAGGTGCGTCAGTCATCGAGAGCACCAGATCCAAATCGTGGATCATCAGATCCATGACCACACCGACGTCCAGACAGCGACCTGGAAAACTGGACGCGCGCGTCGCTTCGACGTACTTCACGTCGACCGCAAGGTCTCCCAAGGCTGTGAAGGCGGGGTTGAATCGTTCCACATGACCGACTTGCAACGTCAGGCGTCTGGAGTTGGCCAGCAGTACGAGCCGTCTGGCATCTTCGCGATGAATCGTGAGCGGTTTTTCGACCAGCAGATGCTTGCCTGCTTTCAGCAGGTCCTCGGCGATCTGGGCGTGCAAGTCCGTCGGCGCGGCGATAATGGCGGCGTCGATTTCGGGAATCACTTGCTGGTAGTCAGCAAACGTGGGAACCGAAAACTGAATGGCTGCTTGCTGGCGAGCCGATTCAAACGGATCGCTAATGGCAACCAATCTTGCTCCGTCGACTTGGCCCAGCAATTTTGCATGGATGCGGCCCAAATGGCCGGCACCAATCACAGCGATGCGTAGTTGATTCACGCGGCTTTCCTTCGTTGATCCTGTCCACGACCTTTTTGACCGCTGGCCGATCGGTCAAGGGCCTCGAACAACTGAATAAGAACGGGGCGAATCGGCCCGGTGGCAAACAGCTCTTTCCTGGCTGCCTCGATACCGACACGGGAGCGATATAAAAGTTTGCAGGCTTTGGTCAAGACCAGAATGTCTTCCTGTGAATAGTCGTGGCGCTTCAGTCCGATCGAGTTACAGGCGCGCGGTTTGGCCGGTTGACCGTCGACGATCATGAACGGCGGCACATCGTGCAACACGCGGCTCATTCCACTGACAAAGCTCAGCTGCCCGATGCTCGCAAAGTGGTTCACGCCAACCCCGCCGGCGATCGTGACATCGTTACCGATCTGGACGTGACCAGCCAGCATTGCGTTGTTGGCGATGACAATCCGATCACCCAGAATACAATCGTGGGCCACGTGGGTGCTTGTCATCAAATAATTGTTGTTGCCGACGACCGTGACCCCGGCTGCCTTTTCGGTCGCTCGATTGACCGTGCAATACTCCCGGAAGGTATTGCCGTCTCCGATTTCGACTCGTGTGGCACTGTTACGGTAACTGGTGTCTTGCGGATCCGAGCCGATCACACAACCCGGAAAGAAGTGGTTGGCCTCACCGATGTTTGTGTGTCCGCAAACCACAACATGGGACTCCAGCAATGTGTTGTCGCCGATGGTCACGTCGGGGCCAATCACGCAAAAGTGCCCGATCCGGACACCTTTGCCCAATTTTGCACGGGGATCAACGACCGCTGTTTGTGCAATCACTGTGTTCATGTTGATACCATCACTATGGATTGAGGACAGCGACTCAGGCTGCTTTCCGCTGTCCAGTTACATCTGCTGACTTATTCGCGTTGGCCAATTGAGCCAACTGCTTTGCCATTCGTCCGTTCAATTGGTGACCGCCGCGAAAAGAGCTAAATCGTCCAACCAATTCGATTCCCGCGAGTGCCAGATCACCAATCAGATCCAGAGTCTTGTGTCTGGCGCACTCGTTGGCGAAACGTAGTTTGTTATCAATGGGACCGTTGTCTCCAATTACCAACAAATCTTGATTGGTGACATGCGCGGCGAAGCCGGCCACGCGAATTTCTGTTGCCTGAGATTCCGTCACAAAGGTGCGCGCTGGCGCGATCTGTCGGATGAACCGATCCGGCGTTAACTCGATACCGTACGCCTGCGGTGCGATCGGTGTATCGTCATCAAAACTCAATTGATATTCGAAGTAACTTTCGCCACACTTGGACGGGGCTGCTTCGATCCAGCCGTGGGGCGAACCGATGCGGTAACGATCTCGAATGATCAATCGTTTGCGTTGGCGAGCTTGCACGATCAAGCCGGCCGTCTGCAGGCGATGAACGTAACCGTTGCAACTGCCGTCGAGTGCCGGCAATTCCTCGCCGTCGACTTCGACTAAGCAATTGTCAATCTCCAGACCGCACAGGGCAGCCATCAGGTGCTCGACCATTTGGAACTTGGCGGCGCCAGATGCCAGATTGGTTCGCAAACGGGCGTCAACTCGATGGTCGATGTTTGCGGGGCAAAAATCACGATCGGGCAGATCGGACCTGATCAGGCGAATTCCCGAACCCATCGGTGCGGGATGAATCGCGACCGTTACCGCTTGCCCACTCCAATAGCCGCGGCCATGGATTTCGCAAGATGTCGCGATCGTATGTTCGTTGCGTGAAGGAATCACGCTCAGCCCTCCCTGGCGTTGGTTGAACGATCTATCCGTTTGACTGTTGAGGTTCGGCAAGCCGGATGCGTGTCGGGCTGCGCGGCGGTGGTGATGCCACAATCAGGCCCGCCACTAGCGCTAGCGGCTCAGCAAATCTCTAAGTCGGAGAGATCAACATGAGGCTTGACCCTACTTAACGGCAGGTCCGTTGCCGCGAGCCTGCTGGCTCATCGTTTTGTCCAAGTACTGCATCACACCCTTGGTCATATCTAACGCTTCGTCGTGGTAAACGATGTTTCTCATCACGCCGCGAATGACAGAGTCACCCTTGTCCAAATCCATCTCTTCGCTGTTGTAACGCAACACCAGGTTGATCTTGTAATGCTGCGCCAAAAACTTGACGCCGTTGGCGATCAGCTGATAGTTCTGGTAGTAGATCAGGGCTTCGGCGTCGGCCAGTTCCTTGCGTTTCCGATTCATGTCCAGCCGTAGCTTCGATTCCATCGACGCTACTTGCTCTTCCATTTCGGTGTACTTGGGCGTGCCAACCTTGAAGGTCTTTAGCTGCTCAATCGCCTGCTTCAGCTCTTCGCGCTTGCCGGTGAGTTGTTGGTCGTAGGCCTTCAAGTCGTTTTCGACTTTACTGACTTGTCCCTTGATCCCTTCGTGGTTCTTGAAAATGTAGGCCACGTCCACGACCGCGATGCGATGTCCGGCCTCCTGTGCCGATCCAGAAACGGGGGCCAAGACGGAAATCGTAAAGATGGCCATTGCAATGGCCTGTAGTCCGTTAAATCGCACGTCCGCTCTCCTTGCGTATTGAGTGTGCAACCAATTAGATAGGTCGCGATTGTGTCAATCGGCGTCGCTGCCGTAAAGATTGATCTTGTCCGAAGACCAGTCTTGTTCCAAATTTTTTTTCGCTTAGCCTTCCGGCCGACTTGCCAGTTCAACTGTCAAATCGATCATCTGGCCCCGACGAATGACGGTCAGTTGTAATTTGTCCTGTGGTGAGTGTTCTCGGACCCCTTCCACGACATCCGAAGGCGTGTTGACTGGTTGTCCGTCCAGTTTCACGATCGCGTCGCCAATGCTCAGTCCACCCCGCTCAGCCGGTCCTCCCGCACTCAGCCCCGTCAATACCACGCGACCCCTGCGATCGGCAAACTGAGCTCCCAGGAACGCCGTCATTTGACGGCGTATTTTGGCCAGCCCATCGGTCTTGGTGTACTGCGGACGTTCCCTGCGGGTCGCCAACTCAAACGCGACTTCACCTACGGTATCGGTTATCCGGGATAGTCCACCGAAATTGATTTTGTCAAAATCGTCGGTTGGACGATGATAGTCGTTGTGGAGTCCAGTAAAGAAGAAAATTACCGGGATGCCTGCCTCGTAAAACGATTGGTGATCGCTGGGACCATAACCGGTGGCGACCCGAAACAGATCAAATTGCTGGCGCAGGTTGACCTGCTCCAGAATTTCATCCAACAGGCTGGCCGAACCGGTTCCGTACACCGTCAGTTCATTGTTAAGCAGGCGACCGACCATATCCAGGTTGATCATGGCAACGGTCGATTCCAAGGGAAACCGGGGTGAGCGGACATAATACTTGCTGCCGACCAACCCGCGTTCTTCGCCGGTAAAGGCGATGAAGATGATTCGGCGATGTGATTGCGTATCAGACAAGCGAAGCTTGAGTTGCTGAGCAGTTGCCAGCAATGCGGCGATTCCACTTGCGTTGTCATCAGCGCCGTTGTGAATCGCTACGGTGCCGGGCGCCATTGAAGCGAAGCCACCCATTCCCACATGATCGTAGTGAGCGCCGATCACGATCGATTGATCAGCCAGCGGGCCGCGACCGTCGATCACACCGATCACATTGCTGGTATTCGCAATCGATGGGGTCAACTCGACTTGCAAAGCCACATTGACGCCAGGCAAATCCAAACTTTGTGGTTTGTAGGTTTGATCGATCTGCGCTTCTAAATCCGTTAGTTTCCGCCCGGTTGCTTGTTGCAGCACGCGATCGGCCAGCTCCCGACTAATCGAAATCACCGGGATCGAATCTTTGCCGTCTGGTCGCTGGCCCGCCTCGCCAACCCCTAAGATTCCCTGCTGGGCTTGTCTCAGTTCGTCGCGGAGGGAACGGATCATGTCGTCCGTTGTGGCGATCTTGTCGGTCAGCGTCTGGCGATTGTTGATCGCGTCGGCCGGCAATTCCTGCAGCTGTTGTTCGGTCTGTCGAAGGCTCAGTTGCTCACGCTCGATCTGATCGCGAACTCGTTTTGTCGATTGATCGACGCTAGCGGGATCGTTGACCAGGATGATGGCACTTGCCCCCTGCTTGATTGCGTTCTGGACCTTGGTTGTGAAGAACGCGTGCCGCGTGTTTCGTGTGCCGGCGAAGGGACTGCGCGGATCGGACGCGGCAGGCTCTTTGCGCAGCAGCATCACGACGGTACCCGCCGCGTTGATGCCGGCATAATCGTCGTAGCTGTATTTCGGTGCGGTGATGCCGTACCCGGCGAACACCAGATGGCCGGCGACGCGGCCGATTAGCGATCCGATCGCCAGTGGGCTCATGCCTGCGGATAAACCCGCTGTGATCATCTGGGGATCGTCTTGGACTCCTTGGACTGTAAACGCAACCCGATTTCTGTCCGCCGAGCCCGGTTGTGCGTCCAATGCCAGAGGTACTTTTTGGAACGGTGTTCCATCGTACAAGTCTGTTCGTAAGCCAATCGAATGCATTCGATCGGCCAGGTACGCGGCAGCTTTGGCGATCGATTCATCGTCGTCGACGCCTCGTCCGCGAAGCTGTTCGCTGGCAAGGTATTGGATGTCAGCTCGCAGTTGCTGGGTCTGATCCGTCGATCGATCGGCCGCAGCGGGAGGATCGGCGAAGCCGGCGCAGATTACGCAGGCGAGGGTAATGAAAACCAGCGAAATTCGAACAAACACTTTGCTGCACATGCTTTTGGAACGGCGAGCGTGCTCCCGTCCAAACCCTTGACGACGTTGGCCGGAGGGTTTCCAGCCGGTCTCGGCAAGCTGTTTGAAGATCTGGATTTACGCCACCTTTGGTTTTTCGCCACGCTCGATCAACCACAACAAGATTGGGCTGGCGATGAAGATCGAGCTGTACGTGCCGACCAAGATGCCGATCACCAGGCAAAATGCGAAAGCATGAATGCCCTGACCGCCGAAAGCGTACAACAACACGACAACGATCAACGTGGTCAGCGAAGTCAGCAAAGTACGGCTGAGTGTTTGATTGATGCTGAAATTGATCATATCGCCGGTCAAGCGCGGTGCTTTGCCCTTCGTTTCACGAATGCGGTCGAAGACGACGATCGTGTCGTTCAATGAATAACCAATGATCGTCAACAACGCGGCGACGACGGTCAAACTGATCTTGAACGGATCGATCAACAGCCAGCCCATGTAGTCGGCCAGCCAATAACTGACCGCGATCGCCCCCAGCGTGATCAATACGTCATGCAACAGCGCGACAACCGCGGCGAACCCGTAAAAGACGCGCTGAAAACGGAACCAAATGTAGCCGACAATGCACAGCAAACTGGCGAACAACGCGGCCAAGGCGCGTCCGATCATGTCGCCGGCGACTCGTTTTCCGATGCTGCTGCTGCTGATCCAAACGGGATCGCTGTCCATCGATTCCTTGACCGCCTCCATGACTTGATCCGCTTGGGCAGCAGCCAATGGAACGTCCACTCGCCAGCGGGCGAAAGCCAAGGAGGACTCCGGCTTCCACTCGGCGGCGCCTTCGCCGAACGGCTTCAGCGTGATCATGCGTTCGTTTAGCGGCACTTTGACCTGGTTGGCCGCCGTGATTAAGGCTTCTCTGAGGGTTGCCGCATTGATCAAGGCTGCGGCACTGCCGCCATCCGTTCCCATTTCGACCATGCTGGAACTGACCACGGAAGCTTGAACCCCCGCAGCGGCCTCGGCGGGCGCGGGATCGCCGGCCGCGTCCCCAGTGGATGGTTTTTCATCGCTTGCTGTCTGATTGACTGTTGCCGCTTCGGGTGCATCCTGCTGAGCTTTGGCGGCGGTCAGCATCACGCCGTTGGGGTCAACGCCGCCATGAAACCGCGATTCATCACCGGTCGGTGTGATCGAAACGTTGTAGGTCACCAACTTGACCGTACCATCGTCGGCAAACGCTTTCTCAACGGCTGCCTTCAATTCGGCGACGTCTTCTAGCGACGAATCGACCTTGTAAACCGTCTCATCGGTCGCCCCGTCCATGCTGACGCCGTTGACCGTAAAGGGAATATCTTCGCCATCGCGGAACATCTGGGATCCGACAATTTGGCGAATTTTTTCGGCGGCGGTCGGTTCGCTCACGCGGAACTGTACCGACGAACCGCCGGCAAAGTCGATGTCCAGGATGCCGCGACCGCGGACGAACAGCGAGGCGATTCCAATCGCGACCAGGATTGCCGATACCGTCAGCGTCAATTTTCCCTTGCTAATGAAATCAAAACCGGCTTCGCCCGAGAGCGCATTGCGAATCGAATTCACGCCGTCTGACATGCTAAGTGAAACAAAGCCGTGGCGTTCGGCGAAATCGAACAGTGTTCTGCGAGACATAAATCGCCGTGAACATCGAAAACAAGATGCCCAAGATCAACGTGACCGCAAATCCGCGAATCTGGTCGGTGCCGATCGCATACAACACGATCGCGGTGATCAACGTCGTCAGATTGGCGTCGATGATCGTGACCGTCGCCTTGGAAAATCCGTTGCGAATCGCCATCCGCGTCGCAGCACCCTTCTTCAATTCCTCGCGAATCCGCTCGAAGATCAGCACATTGGCGTCGACCGACATACCGACCGTCAACACCAAACCGGCCAAACCGGGCAGCGTCAGCGGTTGATTGATCAACACCATCGTGGCCAAGATCATCGCCAGGTTGGCGACCAGCGCGAGGCAGGCAATCAGGCCGGCAAACCGGTAGTAAATACAGGATAAACAGCAGCACCAAGATCAGCGACGTGCCGATCGCCCAGACCCCTTTGCGAATCGTGTCGGCACCCAACGTCGCGTCGATTTGATTTTCGGCGATCGGTTTCTTGGTCAATGCGGCCGGCAATTGGCCGGCTTTCAAAATTTGGACCAGGTGATCGACTTCGGCCCGTGTGAAGTTGCCCGTGATTCGGCCGTCTTTGCGGATCGGAGAATTGATGTTCGGCGCTGATAACAGATTGTCGTCCAGAATGATGCCTAGCTGTCGTTGCCGGGAACCAATCGGCGCGTTGTTGGTCGTCAGCGCAAAGAAGCGTCCAGAACCTTGGTCGGTCAGAGTGAAAGCCACCGCCGGACCACCCTGTTCGTCGAAAGTGCTGGCGGCGAATGCCAAGTCTTCACCGGTGATGTCCAACTGGTTGTTGACGATCATCAAGATTTCCAGGTTTTGCATTCCCTGGCTATCGATCCAGTCGGCGATCGCGTCAACGGCGTTGGGACCTCGAACCGATGGAGGCAGCGTTACCAGCTTTCCGCTGCGCGGGTCTCGCAAGATCCCATTGGATGCATCGTATCGCAGGGGCCCGGTACGCCATCGACCACTTCACGGTCCACCGTCGCCCACAATCCAACGATTTCCCCGCTGGCATCCTTGACGACTTCGCTGGTCCGAATGCCTTGATCGGGCGACTGGGCTTGATCGATTGCCAGATTGATCTGCCCTTGATGGTCGGCTTGATTGGCCACAATCGCGAATCGTAGAATTCCGGCTTCTTCGACTTTTCGTTTGATTCGATCGACTTCTCGCTGATCAACCTCGGGGACGATGATCTCGATTTGTGATTCGCCGTACGGCCGGATCACGATTTCTTGAGTGCCGCTGGGGTTGATTCGTCGAGTTAGCGGTTCGACCAAATCTTGCGAGGAAATCGGTTGACCCGTGTTCCCTTGTCCTCGTAGTTTGCCCGGGTCCATCTCGTAAACCAGGATCGTGCCGCCGCGAAGGTCGATGCCCAGTCCGGGCAACTTGTTCAGCAGCACCACCGTGCTGGCAACAATCGCCAGCAAAATCCAACCGAAACGGGTGCCGTAGTTTGGCATCCTGAAGGTTTTGGCCAAAAAACTGCCGACCACAAAGGGCAGAATCAGCACGGCCAAGGCGACCGCGATCGCGAACCACTGATCCCAGGAGACCCCGCGGCCCACGGTGCCGGCTTGCGTCTGGGCGAATGTCAACGAGTCAGCCAAGTTCAAACCGCCAAGCGCCTGGGCCAGGTCGAATGTCAAGTTAGTCATCAAAACGCATTCCATCGTTGTCTGTACCGAGAATAGGTAGTGGGCTTGCTTTCCCAGTGTGCGGGACTGCGGCGTTGGTGGTCATTCTTTTGAGCTCGCGCTGGCTTGCTTGGCTTTCCCCTCGCCATCTCGAACGATACTGGCGACAGCCGAGCGATTCAGTTTGACCCGAGTATTGCCCGCTTCGTCGATTTTGATCGTGACCACGTCGCTATCGGCCGCCGCCGCCACCACCGTGCCGTGAATCCCACCGACCGTAACGATTCGATCGTTTTTCTTCAGTGATGACATCATCTTGGCCTCTTCTGCCTTTCGCCGCCGTTCGGGGACGATAAAGATGAAGTAGAACAGGACGAACAAACCGACTAGCGGGAGCAGTGGGTTGTTCAAAATGGTGCCAATCGCCGATCCTTCCGGCGCAGCCGCTTGTGCCAATGGTGTGCCAAGGTGAACTGAGATCGCGTCAGAGAGTACAGAGAGCAACAGACAACCTTCCGCATCAGCGGCGGGAAACGGTTTAGCCAGCAGATTCGCAAATTTTACCAGTGGAGCATGATATGGAAGGGAAAAAAACGTCACAAGCCCAGCAGTTTCGCCTTGCCGGCTCGGCCCGCCCGGATCTGGCCCACTCGGATCTGGTGTGCTGGGATCAGGGGCGCTGGGATCAGGGGCGCTGGGATCAGGGGCGCTGGGATCAGGGCGCTGGGATCAGGGGCGCTGGGATCAGGGGCGCTGGGATCGGGGGCGCTGGGATCAGGACGTGATCGCGACGATTGCGAGTCCAGCAGAACATCGCGTCACTCACTTGCCCGCTCCCCACTCCTGGATCGCGGGGCCCGCCGGATCGGCTCTCGTCTCGGCGCCGCGGGGCGGCAACTTGGAACGCTCCACATGATCCTGCCGATTTGGCCGCCGGATTGGCCCGAGATCCGCGCCGCCGTCGCCGCCTCGCTGCAATCGGGGGACTGGGGTCGCTATCAATCCGAACTGTGTGACCAGCTGTCGCGCTCGGCTTTCGCACCAGTTCCAAGTTCCCGTTTGCCGGCTGACCAGCAGCGGAACCGCGGCAATCGAGTTGGCTCTGCGGGCCTGTCGGGTCGGACCCGGCGACGAAGTGATCCTGTCGGCTTATGACTATCCAGGCAACTTTCGCACGATCGAACTGCTGGGCGCCACTCCGGTGTTAGTCGATATCGCGGATGATTCGCCTTGTATCGATGCGGCCCAAATCGAATCCGCCGCCAGTCCCAAAGTGGTTGCCGTGATCGCGTCGCATTTGTACGGCAGGGCAGCGGCAGTCCAACCTCTGCGGAATATCTGTGACGATTCGCGCTGGTTTTTGATCGAAGACGCCTGCCAGGTGCCTGGCATGACAATCGATCATTCTCCGGCAGGCAGTTTTGGCGATCTGGCCGCGGTCAGCTTTGGCGGCAGCAAACTCATCAGTTCTGGGACCGGCGGCGCGATTTTATGCCGCAACGATCGTTTGGCCGCTCGGCTGTCATCGATTATCGATCGCCCCAGCGACACCTTCCCGCTCAGCCCACTGCAAGCCGCGGTGATCGGGCCGCAACTCGATCGACTGGCAGAGTTGAATCAACGTCGCGCGGCGGCGGCCAAGTACTTGATCGACCGTTTGCCGGCAGTCGATTGGGTCAGCCGTATCGACTCCCATGTCGAACCCGCTTTCTACAAACTCGCCTGGCGGCAACCAGTAGACCGACCACCAGCAGCCCAAGGATCAACCCGAGCCGATTCAGTCCCGACGGGAGGGCGAGGCTCCGCCCGAGCCACGTCTTCCAGTTCGGCGGGAGTCTCATCCTCCCCCCACGAGTCGTTGCCGATCGGCAAGGGATTTCGCGCGATGGCCAACGTCAGCGCTCGGCGTTGCCGCAAGCCAGTCGCGTTGGAACGCTCAATGGAACTGTCGGAAAACTGCCTCCTACTCGATCATCGAGCCTTGTTGGTCGAAGCGGATCAGTATGCGGATCTGAGCGACGCGATCAGGCGACGGTTTGCGCTCTAGCGTCTCGACGATCAGGCGTGCGGCACTCAACATCCTCGTTCGTAAGGTCGTGCAGTCGGCACTGCTATCGACTATGCTGAGTGAGACCGTTTCAATCTTCGTGAGCACCTGTTTTGTCTTCCGTTACAACATCGTCGACTTCCGAATTCCCGCCCTTTCCAGTGCGTCGATTTACAGTAGCCGAGTACCGGCGATTGGGAATGATCGGTCTCTTGACGGAAGAAGACCGGGTTGAGTTGCTCGAAGGATGGATCGTCCCAAAGATGAATCACAATCCAGCGCATGACGGTACCATCGACTTAATTGAAGATGCGCTACGGGGTCATCTGCCCACAGGATGGCGAATCCGAATTCAGTCGGCGATTACCACTGCGGACAGCGAACCGGAACCCGATCTTGCGATCGTCCGCGGGCCCGCGAATCGCTATCTTCAGGCCCATCCGACAGCGCCCGATATCGCCTTGATAATCGAAGTCGCCGATACGTCGCTGTCACGCGACTTGGCGAAAGGGCGGTTGTATGCGCGGGAGAGTATTGTCGAGTACTGGATTGTCAATTTGGTCGATCGTCGAATAGAACGCTACACTTCTCCGTCAGGTTCCACCGACGAACCGGCTTATCTAAACCGCGAAGATTTCGTTCTGGACGATGACATTGCCTTTAGCGTCAACGGCAAGTTACTCGCGATGTTGCCGGTGCGACACTTGCTGCCGGCAAGCTGATCTTTGTAGGTGTGGGACCGTTTGGCCCAAAGTTCGACAATCAAATGCGGGGGAATTCGTGTAAACTGGCGGGATGCTTACCCGTTTCGCGTTGCCCGTATTGCTGCATTTTTCTGTCGCTGCGTCAGCGCTGCCGGTGTGCGGTGACGAAGTTGATTTCGCCCGTGATATTCGGCCGATATTGTCCGAGAATTGCTCCTTTTGCCACGGACCGGATGAATCGAAACGTCAAGCCGATCTGAGGCTCGATACGGCCGCGGGGGTTTGGTCGATGATCGAGAAATCGAAAGCCGATCAGAGCGAGCTGTATCGCCGGATCACTTCTGGGGATCCAGACGAAGTGATGCCGCCTGCGGATTCCAACCGCAGCCTGACCAGCAAGCAAATCGAACTCGTCCGCCGCTGGATCGACCAGGGTGCCCGGTGGGAGCAGCATTGGTCATTCCGTCCGATCGCATCGCCTGATCTTGCTGATCTTGACGAATCGGTTCATCCAATTGATGCGTTGGTCGATCGGGAACTCTCCGCGCGCCGAATGCAGCGGTCGCCCGCCGCAGCCAAAGCGACGTTGATCCGCCGCTTATCGCTTGACCTGACCGGCCTGCCGCCGACGCCTGATCAAGTCGCGCACTTTCTTACGGATCAGGAACCCGACGCCTATGACAGATTGGTCGACCGATTGCTCGGCAGCGACGCTTATGGCCAACGGATGGCGTGGGATTGGTTGGACGCGGCGCGGTATGCCGATACCAACGGCTATCAAGGCGACAACGAACGAACGATGTGGCCTTGGCGCGACTGGGTCGTTCGCGCCTTCAACGACAATCTGCCGTACGACCAATTCACGATTTGGCAACTTGCCGGTGATCTGTTGCCCGATTCCACTGCGCAGCAGACGCTGGCGACGGCTTTCCTGCGCAATCAAATGATCAACGGCGAAGGTGGTCGAATCGCGGAAGAAAATCGCGTCGAATACGTGATGGAAATGACCGAGACCATGGGCACGATCTGGCTCGGCCTGACCCTCAACTGTTGTCGTTGTCATGACCACAAATACGATCCCGTCACCAACGAAGAGTACTACAAGCTGTTTGCCTTTTTCAATCAAACTCCGATTGACGGTGGCGGCGGCGACCCGCGAACCAAACCGATCTTGGCTGTACCGAATGCCGCCCAAACTGAGCAGATTGATGAGCTGGGAAAACGCATCGCAGAGACGGACGCTAAGCTGACCGAGTTGGCCGAATCGTTGACCGCCAATCAGGCCGACTGGGAACAAACCCAAAGCGAACCAGTTGATTCCAAAGAACCCTGGCAAGTCGCACTGGCGCTCGAACCAGAGCAACGGAGCGACGAGCAACGCAATCAAATCACCGAGGCTCATCGCAACTCGGTCCCCGAGTATGCCGACCTGCGGCAGCAGCGGGACCGACTGGCGAAACAACTCGGCGAGATCGAAAACAGGGTGCCTAAAGTGATGGTGATGGCGGATCGGGACCAGCCGCGCGAAACCTTCGTTTTGACCCGCGGCGCGTACAATCAACCGACTGACAAAGTGACGGCCGGTCTGCCTGCCTGCCTGCCCAGCCGTTCGGTCGCCGAAGAGCCGATGAGCCGGCTAACGCTGGCCCGCTGGTTGGTCGATCCCGAGAATCCGCTGACCGCCCGAGTCACAGTGAACCGATTCTGGCAACAGTTGTTCGGAATCGGGCTGGTGAAAACCAGCGAAGACTTCGGCGCTCAAGGTGAAATCCCACGTTTTCCCGAGCTGCTCGATTTTCTGGCGCACGAGTTTCAAGCGAGCGGTTGGGATGTCAAACACTTGCTTCGCTTGATCGTCACCAGCGAAACCTACCGGCAGTCATCAAAGATTGCCGACCGGCAGACCTACGAACACGACCCGGCAAATCGCCTGTTGGCCCGCGGCAGTCGTTACCGGATGCCGGCTTGGATGCTGCGCGATCAAGCGCTGCAGGCCAGTGGGTTATTATCGAACGTCGCTGCGGGCCCGGCGGTCAACACGTATCAGCCGCCCGGTGTTTGGGAAGAAGCATCATTTGGCAAAAAGAAATACAACCTTGATGCGGGCGAGAAACTTTATCGACGCAGTCTGTACGTTTTTTGGCGACGGATCATTGCGCCGCCGATGTTCTTTGACAACGCCAAACGCCAAGTCTGTGAAGTTCGACCAAGTCGTACCAACACACCTTTGCAGGCATTGCAATTATTCAATGACGTCACGTACGTCGAATCGGCCCGAGCGCTGGCGCAGTCGATCCTGCTTGGCGATGTGAGTTCAGACGCCGACCGCATCGACGCGGTGATGTTTCGGTTGTTGCGCGCAAGGCAACCGATGATGAGCGACAGGTTTTGATCGGCGGGCTGCAGCGTACTCGTAACCAATACACTCAGCATCCCGCCGACGCCAAACAACTGTTGTCGCAGGGCGACTCGCCTCGTGACGAATCGGTTGGCGCTGTTGAGCATGCGGCCTGGACCAATCTCTGTTTGGCCGTGTTGAATTTCGACGAAACATTGAATCGAGAATAAGCATCGTGAATCCGCTGGAAGCTAACCGATTGCACCTGACTCGCCGCCATTTCTTTGGCCGCGGGGCCACCGGGATCGGCACCGCCGCGCTGGCTTCGATGCTAAACCGTGACGGCTGGGCCGCCGGCGCCGACGAGCCTCGATTTGGCGGCTTGGTGGGACTGCCCCACTTTGCGGCCCGAGCAAAGCGGGTGATCTACTTATTTCAAAACGGCGCCCCGACTCATGTCGATCTGTTCGATTGGAAACCGAATTTGGCCAGGATGCATAAGCAACCGGTACCTCAATCGTACATCGGTGACCGCCGCTTCAGCACGATGACGGGCAAGACCAACGACAAAGTATTGCTGGCTCCGATCGAACCCTTCGCTCAGCATGGACAAAGCGGCGCTTGGGTCAGCGAGCTGATGCCTTACACGGCAAAAATCGCCGATGAATTGTGCTTTGTCAAAAGCATGCACACCGAACAAGTCAATCATGCACCGGCGATCAACTTCACCCTCAGCGGCGCCGAGATGCCGGGCCGGCCGACGATGGGTGCCTGGCTGAACTACGGTTTGGGCAATGCGACCGATGAACTGCCAGGCTTCGTGGTGATGACCAGCGTGACCAAGAATACCACCTGCGGTCAAATCTTCTACGACTTCTATTGGGGTAGTGGATTTCTGCCATCGGAATTTCAAGGCGTCAAATTTCGCGGCAGCGGTGATCCGGTGTTGTACGTTTCCAATCCGCAAGGGATCAGTCGTCAGATGCGGCGAGATTGGTTGGACGACATCGCGGCGATCAACGAACTGAAACTGCGGCAATTCGGTGATCCGGAGATCGCGACCAGAATCGCGCAGTACGAAATGGGTTTCAAGATGCAGCAGAGCGTCCCGGAATTGGCTGATTTTTCCCATGAATCGGCGCAGACTCTGGCGCTGTACGGTCCGGGGGTCGAAGAACCGGGCACCTTCGCGCACCACTGCTTGCTGGCCCGTCGGCTGGTTGAAAGGGGTTGTCGGTTTGTGCAACTGATGCACGCCGGTTGGGATCAACACCGCAGTCTGACCACCGAATTATATTCGCAGTGTCGAGATACCGATCAGCCGAGTGCCGCACTCGTCCAAGATTTGAAACAGCGCGGCTTGCTGGAAGACACGCTGGTGATCTGGGGAGGTGAATTTGGACGTACACCTTTCTTGCAGGGCGACATCAACAATCGTAAGCAATGGGGCCGCGACCATCATCCCTATGCCTACACGCTCTGGATGGCCGGTGGCGGAGTGAAGCCGGGCTTCTCCTACGGCGCGACCGATGATCTGGGGATCACGGTGGCTGAGAATCCAGTCCATGTCCATGACTTGCAAGCAACGATCTTGAATCAGTTAGGGATCAATCACGAAAAGTTGACCTACAGATTTCAAGGCCGACAATTTCGACTGACCGACGTGCATGGCAAGGTGGTCAGCGACATTTTGGCCTGATCGGCCGCGCTTGGTGAGCGTTCGTTCCCGCCTGTTAGTCTCACATCTTCGTCTTAATCTTAATCGTATTCTTAATCTTAATCCCGTCCTGCTCGATCCGATCGGTGCCGTGCTCAGCGCCGGCGCCAATCTCCCCCAGGACTGTGCTGATTCGATCGACCTTGTTCGACGGCGTCGATGGGAAGCTTAGTACGAGTGCGAGTAAGAGTAAGAGCGAGAGTAAGAGTAAGATTAAGATTCGCTTACCACAAACTCCATGTACCAGTGGTCATGATGTAGATCCCCAGCGTCAGGTTGGTCACGGCGTGGGCGACCACGCAATTCCAAAACTTGCCGGTCTTGACCATCAACAGCGTGATCAACGAAAACCAGGCCGCCGCAGCGATGAACTCACTCGGATGGGTGGCCATCCCATACAGAGTTCCAGCCACCAGCCCGCTCGTTCCAATCTCACCGAGCGGCAATGCGGTCCAATCAACCGCGTCGATCATCCGCATGAAAAATCCGCGCAAAAATAATTCTTCGGCAATCGGTACCGTGATGACCAACAGCGCAAAGCGAAAACCGAGAAACAGCCATCGCTGGTCTGATTCGGGATAGATTTCGTAGGGATTGATCCCATCCCGCGTGCCGAGCAACTCTGGGGGCAGACCGATCAGTTTGATCAATGTCGCTTCCAGCTGCAGGTGACAGAGTGCGATCCAGAGTGCCCCACCGACCAATCCGGTGATCACACCCCAGTGGTCGAATCGCAACGGAAACGCGCGAAGATAGAATTGCCAGAACAGGCCAATCGCGATCGCCATCAGGACGACTCGGGCCGCGATCATCGCTGTATACTCGCTGGCCATGATGACCGTTTTCGATTCGCCCGACTCCGAAATGATCGTCTGCTCGTAGGTAAACAGCGCGGGAACCGCAAAAAACAGAATCAGCGGAGTCAAAAATGCGATCAGAGGCAGGTGTTTTGTCATGCTAAAATCGCTGGTCCGTCGTCTGTGGCAAGACAGCCGTCACGAAATTGTGTCTACTTTAACCTGCAAGCGTAATATCAACAGTGCCTCCAACACGAAACGTGCCATCGATGAAGCGCCGAGATTTTCTGCAGACCGCGGCAGCGGTGTCGAGTATCAGTTGCTTGAGCGATTACCAATTTGCTGGGGCGGATGAACCAGCGACGGCAAAACCTTGGCTCCGCAAAACATTGAAGCTGGGGATGATCAATGTTCCCGGTTCGTTGACGGATAAATTTGCCGCCGCCAAGGAAGCTGGCTTCGAAGGTGTCGAAACCAATGCTCCCGCGATCGATGTGGATGCTGCCAACCAAGCAGCCAAGGCGACCGGTTTGATCATTGATGGAACGGTCGGCGGTTATCACTGGGCCATTCGTCACACCGATCCGGACCCAAGTGTGCGAGCCAAGGCGATGGAAAACCTGAAAGCAGGGATTGCAAAAACGGCCGCGATGGGCGCCGATACGATGCTGTTGGTACCTGGGCACGGCAAAGACGGTACGGACGCGGAAGTCTACGATCGGGCCAAAGCGGCCATCGATGAAGCGGTCCCCGTAGCCAGAAAGTATGGCGTGGCGATCCTAGTCGAAAACGTCTGGAACGACTTTTGTTACGACCACGAGGGTGGCAGCGACCAGACAGCCGACCGATTGGCGAAGTTCCTTGATGAGTTCGATCCAAAATGGGTCGGAGTGCAGTACGACATCGGTAACCATTGGAAATATGGTGATCCAGCCGACTGGATTCGCACGTTGGGGCCGCGAATCAAGAAACTGGATATCAAAGGTTTCTCGCGCGAGAGCGACAAATTCACGAATATCACCGAAGGCGATATCGATTGGCCGTCGGTCGAACAGGCGCTACACGATATCCAATTCACCGGCTGGTTGGCCGCTGAAGTCGGTGGCGGCGATTTGAATCGTCTGAAAGAAGTCAGCGCGAACATGGACAAAGCACTTCATTGCGGCCAGAGCGTTGTCATTACCGGATAATCTTCAGACCTGTCACAGAGCGGTGATGCCAACGGAGATTGTGCATTGGCTGAGCGAAATCTCGCCACGCGTGATTGTCGACGGAACTTACGGCGGCGGCGGCCATTGCCGGCTATTGCTGCAACTGCTTCCCGCCGGCGAGGGCCACCTGATTGGGCTCGATCGCGATCCGGCAGTCAGCCGGCGGGTGGAACAGGAACAGCATGACTGCCGACTTTCTGTCTTTTTAGGTAGTTACGAACAAACGGGCAAAGCGCTCGCGGCATCGGCGCTAGAATCGACCGATGCGATGGTTTTGGATCTTGGCCTCTCCAGCGATCAGCTCGCCGATAACAATCGTGGATTCAGTTTTACTCAAGCCGATGCTCCGCTGGATTTACGGTTCGATCCAGAAACCGGCCTCAGCGCGGCCGATTGGTTGGTACGACACAGTGAACAGGAGATTGCCAATGCGATTTACCAATACGGCGAAGAACGCTGCAGTCGCCCGATTGCGCGGCAAATCGTCCAATTGCGTCGCCAAGAGAATCCGATCAAGACGGTCGGCGATTTAGTCGAAGTCTGCCGCCGCTGTGTCCCGCGCAGCAAAAACCATGATATCCATCCCGCCACAAGGACTTTTCAGGCGCTGCGTATCGTAGTCAATGACGAACTGGGGACGTTGGAACGAACGTTAGCTGTCGCGCCCGAGTGGTTGTCGGTGGGTGGACGTTTGGCTGTGATCAGCTTTCATTCGCTGGAGGATCGAATCGTCAAAAACGCCTTTCGAGGCGACGAGCGCTGGAACGCGCTGACCAAAAAGCCGCTGCGGCCCTCGGCCAGCGAAGTGCAGGCAAACCCGCGCAGTCGAAGTGCGAAGCTGCGGGTTGCCGAGCGCGTCGCTTGATGTTTTGAGTTAGCATGCGCACGGGAACCAAGCTGTCATTTTGATTTTTTCCGATGCCCCAACGTCCGATGCCCCAACCTCCGATCATTGACGATACTTTCGCCGAAGCGTTCCCGATGCGGGGAACCCGTTTGATCATCACCGCGGTCGATGAAGCACTGGCCATGATTGCGGCACAAGAATTTTGCGGCAACGCTTCGAGTGTGATTGGTTGTGATGCCGAAGCGGGAATCGAACGCAAGATCCCGGCCGAGGAAACGATCGATGGCAGGCCGGGTGTCGCTGTCCTGGCTTTTGCGCTGGATAAAGCATCGCTCGAGAAAGCGGTTGCCGCGCGAGTTGGCCAGAACGTGCTGACTTGTCCAACGACTGCCTGTTATTCAGGTTTGACGAGCGATGCAAAGCAGGATCGGATCAAAGTTGGATCACAGCTCCGTTTCTTTGGCGATGGATTTCAGTTTTCGAAGCAACTGGAGGGACGACGGTTCTGGCGCATCCCCGTGATGGACGGTGAGTTTTTGTGCGAAGATGTGGCCGGAACCGTCAAAGGAATCGGCGGCGGCAACTTGCTGTTATGCGGACGTACTCAGGCTGAAACGTTGGCGGCGGCGCGGGCAGCGGCTGCCGCGATCAGCGTGCTGCCGGGGGTGGTTCTGCCGTTCCCGGCGGGGATCGTCCGCAGCGGATCAAAAGTCGGCTCCAAGTACCCGGCGCTGGCGGCGAGTACCAGCGAAAAATGGTGCCCATCGTTGCGCGGCCAGACAGAGACGGCGCTGCGTCCCGGCGAGCAGGCGGTTTACGAGATCGTGATCGATGGATTTTCCGCCCAGGCGGTGATGTCCGCCATGAAAGCGGGCCTGAATGCCGCCGCCGCCTTGCCGGGCGTGTTGCGGATTTCAGCCGGTAACTACGGTGGAAAACTTGGTCCGCACCATTTCCATTTGCGGCAGCTGTAAGATCACCGCTCGATAAACTCCGGATCGGGCAGCGTCTCCGGGCGCCGAATCACGGTTGCCTCGATGATGCTGTCAGCCGGTAAAACAAGCTCGCCTTCTTGCTTCTCCTTGTTTGGATCGACTCGACGCAAACGGGAGACCACATCCATGCCCTCGATCACGCGACCAAACACGGTCTGCTGATCGGTCGCTGATGCGACCGGCAAGAACAGAATCGCAAACTGGCTGCTGGCCGAGTTGGGTATGAATTTGCCGCTCTGACCCAGCGGCATCTTCGCCATTACCAGCGACCCACGAAAGGCCTTTCGCGCGTCGTCGCGCCGATGTTCGTCTTTGATGAACTTACCGCTGTTCCCGGTGCCAACGCCCGCAGGGTCGCCGGTCAACGCCAGCGCATGGTCGCTGACTTGGAAAAAGTCCAAGCCGTCATAGAATCCTTGCTCAACCAGGCGGATAAAATTGGAAACCGTGGTCGGTGCCTGATCCAAAAACAACTCGATCGTTACCTCTCCCTGCGTTGTTTTCAGTCTTACTCGCGGCAACCGATCTTCACTCTGTTCTTGGTCGCGAATTTTCTGTTCCGCTTCCCATTGCTGTTTGTATTGGTCCAGGTTGGAATACAGCACGCGGTCGATTTCGCTGACGTTCTCGGCCGAAACGAGTTGCTGAAACAGTCGTTCCGCCGTATCAAATTCGCCCGCGACCAATGCAGATCGAGCAGCCGCGGCGTACAAGAACGGAAGCTCTTGCCCAGCATCGAGCATCTTGGCGGCACCTTCGAAAGTTTCGAAGTCATAGTGGTCGAGTCTGATTCGATGTTGAATCATGGTCACTAGGAAACGAGCTAGCTGCTCATTTAGAACGCCCGTGTCGGTGACCGCCAATGCCTTGCGGTAAGCTTCATCAAATAACTCACGCACTCGCTGACGTTTCTCAAGGTATCGTGCTCGGGCCGCCGGCGTGCGGTCTTCTCGATTCACATAGCGGATGTAGATTTCCTGCTGGTCGCCGATGGCCTCGGCCAATTCCAGCCGCACCCGCTCGAATTCGGCGAGTTGCTGTTCATAGAGTTTTTGTTGTTCTTCGCTCGGTGCAAGCGATTCGGCTTGTGGACCGACAGCGAGCGTCGAAATCGCCAAGGCAATGGTCGTAATCCAAACGGACAATCGAAAGATACTCATTCCATCGAAACCTAGGTCGGATATGATTGGAGCGATGAAGCCGAAACGAAAGCAACATCGTAAACCGCAGTCAAACCTGTCGGCGAAAACTCCAGCGCGAGGATCACGTCGTAAATCTGCTCAAGTCATCAAGCTTAGAATCATCGGTGGTGATCTGGGAGGACGAACCGTGCTTTACCATGGTGCTGATTTTACCAGGCCCATGAAAGACAACATTCGCGAGAATCTGTTCAATATAATCGGTCCCGCGATTCGCGGCTGCAGATGTTTTGATCTGTTTGCCGGCACCGGAGTCTTGGCTTTGGAAGCGGTCAGCCGGGGGGCCGAATCGGCAATCATGGTCGAGCAGAACCGTGGCGCGGCCCAGTGGATCAAAAAAACCACGGTCACCCTGGGAGTTGATGATCGGGCCACCGTCTTAGTGGGAGATGCGTTTCGGTTATCCGATCAGCTGTTGGCACCCCCGGCGGATGATACGCCCTGGTGTGTCTTGCTGTGTCCACCCTATGCGCTGTGGACAGAATCGCTGCCGGCGCTAAAGCGGATCATCCAATTGGTGGTCGACAACGCGCCACCCGGCAGCGTGCTGGCGGCCGAAACCGAGCGCAGCTTTGATCCGAACCAGTTGCCGGCGGGCGATTGGGATCTGCGGGAGTATGGCGGCACCCGGTTGTCGTTGATCCGCCCAGCCATGGTGTGCGGAATGAACTTGTAGCGACAACGCGGATGAAGTGCAGGACTCACCCCGTCGGTTCGCCAAGCGCTTTTCGCTCCAACGCGGAATCGTTGGGTCGCACCAACTCGCTGATCAGCCCCAGCTTTTCGAAGACCAACAACGACAGCCAGGTCACGTCGATCTCCCACCATCGATGCCCGTGCCGGGCCGACCTGGGATCGGCATGATGATTATTGTGCCAGCCCTCGCCGTTGGTCAAAAAAGCAAACAGCCAATTGTTCCGGCTGTCTTCACGCGTTTCGTAGTTCCGGTATCCCCACATGTGGGAAAACGAATTGATTCCCCAAGTCACGTGCCAGGTAAAGATTGTTCGCATGATCACGCCCCACATCAAAAACTGCAGGCCGACCTGGATCGAACCAGCCAGGCTGCCATACATGATCGCACCGACGATGTAACCCAGGATCGTGAACAAGACGGCGTGTGCCAAATAGACATACACCCAATTCAATCCATGCATCAACCAAAAGTAATATCGATCACGCAACAGATCACGAGTGTATTTTTCGAATGCCGCCATCGTGCTCAGGCTGCGGTTGTCGATGAACAGCCAGCCCATATGCGACCAAAACGCTGTTACTCGCGGCGTGTGCGGGTCTTCTTGATGATCAGAATGTTGATGGTGAACTCGGTGGACCAACACCCAGCGAGTAGGTGAATCCTGGAAACTGCAGACACCCAAAGTCGCCAGCGTGTATTCGAACCACCGCGGGCATTTGAATCCGCGATGAGTCAACAGGCGATGATAGCCGGCGCCGATGCCCAGGGATGTGAAGATGTAGTTGCCTACAAACAGCCACAGAACTCCCCACCAACTGAACAAGTAGGGCAGGAACGCAAGAGGAATCATCAGGTGAAATACGATCACCGGGATCATGTATTCCCACAGGATCCGACTCTGGGAATTGACGCCGCTCGGTCTCGGAATTCCAGTGGCTCTGGCCGCCGGCGCGATCGCTTCGGTTTCGACCAAAATGTCCTTGGCAATTTCGTCTTCGCACGTCGGCCGAGATTGTGTTTCGAGATCGGAAGCCATCGCACCAACAGGTAGGCCAGCAGTTAGCTGGCGGGAAATTAAGCCAGGTCAAATCCGACAGGGCAGGGCTGACCAGCAGCCGGCCTCCGGGAGGTAGAAATCCAATCTAGTAAGCCTTCCGCATTGCCGCTACCGCGATTTCGCGATTCTGCTGACAAACTTCAGTAGCAGCAGGTGTGCCGGAGCGCTCATGCCGCCATGATCGAATCCGTCCAACTCGTACAATTCGGTATTCCGGTGACCGGCCACTTTCATCATTCGCCACAGATAGGCATTTTCTTCGTATCGACCCAACATCTCCAGCTCCCGGTCGCCCGTGATCAAGATCAGCGGCGGCGCGTCCGAGCGGACGTGATACAGCGGTGCCAGGTCGTCCAGAATCGGCTGTGTTCCAGCGATTCCCCGTTCCGCACGAATCGTGAAATGGGTGATCGCGTGCCCACTGAAGGGGATCAAGCCAGCAATGCGGTTCGCGTCGATCTGATGGGTGGCCAACCAACGTTTGTCCAAACCCAGCATGCTGGTCAGATATCCGCCTGCCGAGTGACCGCTGATGAAGATCAAATCGTCAGCGCCACCGTATTTGTCAATGTGCTGGAAAGTCCAGGCAACCGCCGCCGCCGCGTCTTCGATGTAAGCCGGAGCTTTGACTTTCGGATGCAGGCGGTAGTTGACCGCGACGACGATCATGCGTTGTCGTTGCAGTGCCTGCGGTACCGATTTTTGCCCCGCTTTCAAACCACCACCGTGAAACCAGACCACCGTTGGGAACGGTTGATCCGATTCCCCGATCGGATAGTAGACATCCAAACGACATCGCTCGTTCGCGTAACTGCTCAGATCATCCCCCTGGCGATAATGCACGTCACGATCGATCCGGTATGCCGAGTCGACAGTCGGAGGCGACGTGTCTTGGGCCGCAGCCCAGATTGCGCAGCTGCAGCACCAGACTGGCCAAAAAATAATCGCCAGTCTGTGCATTAAAGTCTGTGCATCAAAAGAGGACCTCCGGACCGCACTGGATGGCTTGCCAGTTTTGGCTGGCGCAAGTCACGGCGCGGCCAGATTAGCTAGGCCTGAAAGGAGCTACCGCATCCGCAGCTTTTCACGGCGTTCGGATTCTCGAAAGTGAATCCCTGCTTTTCGAGACTTTCGTACCAATCCACGGTCGTGCCGTCCAGGTACAGAGCGCTTTTCTTATCGACAACCACTTTGACGCCGTGACAATCGAATTCGCTATCGGAAGTTGCATCGAATTTGTCGTCGAAGTTCAGGGTATAGCTGAATCCGCTGCAGCCACCTGCCGAGATTCCGATCCGTAGGACCATCTCTTCGCCAAAATTATGTTCTGTCTGAAACCGCTTGACTTGTTCGGCGGCTCTTTCGCTCAGTTTGACTGCCATTAGCTTGCTTCACCTTTTTCAAAAGCGATTTGATTTGATTTGCGATCGCAATCGACCATTCTGTGAGGTCGATCGCTCTGCCCTATCATATTCACTCGGTCACCGAAAAGGCAAGGTCGTCCCCGCTTCGCATCCTGCAGCAGGGGCGCGACTGCCGCGGCATCGGAGCCGGAAATCAGGAGGGCCTGGACAGTTCCGACGGCCTTCGTAATGGCTTTCTGGGCGTGCACAAACTGCTTGTGGAGCGTACAACATCCAATCGAGTGGTTCATCTTTCCCGCCTTCGGTTGCCCGATTTTCAGGAATTTCATGCGGCGAATTGGCACATTGTCGGAAGAGGCGCTGGCACGCCGCTTTTGCAACTATCTGCTCACCCGCGGCATCGATTCGCTGATCGAACCCGCTGATTCGGAACCCGCTGATTCGGACACCAACCAGCCGGATCCGGCTCGGGCGCACTGCTGGGAGATCTGGATTCGCAGCGAAGACCAGGTATCTGCAGCCCGAGATGAGTTTGCTGCGTTTCAAACCTCGCCAACCGATCCGCAGTTCTCGGCTGAGGAACAAGCGGATCGAATTCGCCACGACCGTATCGACCAGCAATGGCGGCAGCGGGGATCGTTGCCCGCCGCTCTGCCAGCCGAGCCACCAGCCGAGCCACCGGCGGAGCCAACCGGCCGCGCCGAGCCGATTCCCGATGAATCAACCTCTCCGCTCGATTCCGGCGAACCTTTCACTCAGCTGAATCCTCTGTTGGACTCGGAGGCCAGGCAATCCGGTTTTCCGGTCACGATTGCCATCATTGTGCTATCGGTGATCGCCAGCTTTTCAAGCAACTTTGCCCAACCGCGCGGATCTCGTCTGCCGGGCAAACTGACTTTGGAACAGCAAGTGTATTACGACCTGTCATTCGTTGATCCACGCGACTACGACCAAAAGCAAGATTCGTTTGCCTCGCTGGAGAAGGGGCAACTGTGGCGGATCATTACTCCGATGTTCATGCATGGCAACATGTTTCACTTATTCTTTAACATGTTCCTGATCTATCTGTTGGGATCCATCATCGAACGGATTCACGGTTCCTGGTTCATGCTGTTTCTGACGTTGGCCACCCAAACCGCCGGGATGATGGTTCAAGTGTTGTTACCCGATGCCGCATTCATGCCGGAGTCGCTGCGGGGTTCGCCATTTGCGATCGGCGCTTCGGGCGCGGCTTACGGTTTTTTCGGGTTCATGTGGATTCGACCGTGGCTGGATCCGGACTACCCACTTGAACTCGATTCCACCCAATTCATGGTCATGATCGTGGGACTGCTTGTTTGCATGACACCGATTGTTCCGAATGTCGCCAACGGTGCGCATCTGGGAGGGCTGGCCGCCGGAATGTTGATTGCCGCGGTTGGATATTTGTTATGGCGGTGACCAGCGAAGCTTCCTCATCGCCCGAGCTGGACAACTCGAGCGTATCGATGATCGAGGCGGCCACGGAGGTGTTTCGGGTTGCTTTGCCGTTGATGATCAGCGCCGGTACCTTTTCATTGGTATTGTTCGCTGACCGCACGCTGTTGCTGTATTACGACGGCCCGTCGATGAGCGCGTCCATGGCCGGCGGCGCGATGTTTTGGGTGATTACCTGCCTGCCCGTCGGGATCGTGTCGATGAGTGGCGCGATCGTCGCCCAGCATGTTGGCGCGGAAGAACCAAACCGAATTGGTCGCCTGGTTTGGCAGTCTGTCTGGTTGGCGCTCGCCTTCATTCCCTGGTTCGCGCTGATTGCCGCCAATGCCGCCTGGCTGTTTCGGGTAACCGGACAGCCCGAAAGTTTGATCGCGCTCGAAGCAACCTACCTGCGAATCCTGATGATTGGGGCGATCGGATTGGTCTTGGAGAATGCGCTCAGCGGATTCTTTAGCGGCACTGAGCAAACCGCTGTGATCATGTGGGTTTCCGTTGCTTCCGGAGTGCTGAATTTCTTCCTGGACTTAGCATTGATCTTCGGTTTCGGGCCGATTCCCGCGCTGGGGATCGCCGGCGCTGCGATCGCCAGCGTGATCGCGTTTTGGTTCAAGGTATTCGTTTTTGCGGGACTGCTGCTGTGGGTCCAACGAGAGTCGCTATACAAGTTGAGGGCGGGTTTCGGCTTTGATCGCCGTGTTTTTGGCAGCTTGCTGTTCTTTGGGTTTCCCACCGGTTTGATGTACCTGATCGAATCGAGCGGATTCACGGTGATCCTGCTGCGAATCGGAAATCTCGGCGATGTGCCGCTGCGGGCGACGACCATGGCGATCAATTTCAACATGATCGCCTTCATTCCTCTGATGGGCGTTTCGATCGCGGTATCTGTACTGGTCGGCAGGCATTTGTTGCAGAGCGGTCCGGCTCGAGCCACTCAGAGCGTGGTGGCTGCGCTGGGAATCGGTTTGATTTATTCTTCCATCTGGCTGTTTGCCTACCTGGCGATTCCCGACGTGATGTTGTCGCTGTACGATTCGGCGGATGCGACGGGCGAGACCAAGCAGGCGATTGGGCTGGCCCGTGGGCTGATGAAGTTTGTCGCAATTTATGTCGTCTTGGATGCCGCACAAATCATCTTTGCCGGATCGCTACGGGGTGCCGGTGACACCTGGTTTGTGATGATCAGCGGCTTGACGGCATCGGCGATTGCACTGTTGGTCGGATTCATTTGGGAGCCAACCGGAGACACGCTGCATTGGTGGTGGTACATGATCGCTTTTTGGATCTGGCTGCTGGCCGCCTTGTTGGCGACACGTTTCGCGCTGGGACGCTGGAAGAGCATGCGAATGGTTTAGAGCAGTTGATTATCGGTACTGCTGGTGACAGGCATCACAGCGCTGGCGGATCGCCCCGACCGCTGCTTGAATCTGCGAAGCGTCCGCTTGTTCCAGGGCCGATGACAAATTGCCCGCTGAGTCGCTCATCGCACGACTCAGTTTGACGTAGTCCGGGTCCGCGGCGTCGTCCATCCCCGGCTGCGACAGCGCTTCGCCCAGCATCGCAATCAACTCGGCCCGCTTGCCGATCAAGTCGCTTTGAGCTTTGATCGATCCGGGGTCGCTGGAAGCCTGCTGCAGAGATTCGATCAGTGACTCGGCGTACTGCATCAACGGGGATCGGTCGGCGATCTCCGACCAATCGGTGTTTGAATCGTCGCCGCTCGGCTGGTCGCCGCGTGTTGACAAGCCACCTCCGGCAAGGATGTCCTGTAAGTCGGCTTTTCGAAGCTTGGCCTCGTTGTAGACTTGCGTCGATCCGGCCTTGCAATTGAACGCTGTCCGCGCGATCAAGTCGCGTGCAGCCCTTGCCTGCTGTTTCCAGCGAACCTCGCCGGCGTGTTGATCGATCACGGCGAACAACGTGGCCAAGACGGTCAGATCAAGCCTCGCGTCTTTGTATCCACCACTGTTGAAGGCGGTTGGCGTGGTAATCACCGAATCAAAATGGAGTTTGACGCGTTTGACTTCATCTTCGATCGAGGCGGGCCGAATCAGCCGGCTCCAGCGATCGTTGGTCTCGTTCGCCGCGGCGGGGACAGCGGCGGTGTCGACAGCGGCTGCCGTAGCCTTGCGCAGTGACGACAACGTCGGTCGTTGGCCGCGAATTGCATCGCTGAGTTGATCGAAAAAGATTCCCCGTAACTGATCCGGGGAAAACGTGGGTGGCGGTGCGCGTCGTTCTTGGGCTTTTGCCGCGGAGCTGGCCAGCAGTAGCAGCGTGATGCAAAGCCAGTGTCGCATGTTTCGCTACGCCAAATCCAAAATTCGCCGCATCTCGGCAACCGCTGCTTTCATTCCCACCATCAGGGCACGCGAGACGATCGAGTGCCCGATGTTCAATTCCGCGAGGTCCGGAATCGCCGCCACCGCGCGGACGTTGTGGTAGTTCAGTCCATGACCAGCATGCAGTCGCAGGCCGGTCGCGGCCGCTACGCCGCCCGGCGTTGCTTAGTCGAGCGAGTTCGGAAGTCTGCGCAGTCGATGCCTGGCCAGCGCGTAGGGCCCGGTGTGCAGTTCGACGGCGTCAGCACCCAGTTTTGCCGCCGCCTCGATCTGACGCGGGTCGGGATCGATGAATAGGCTGACCAAGATGCCGGCATCTTTCAGTCGGCCGATTGCAGCGGCGATACGTCCTGAGTCGGTGGCCACATTGAGTCCCCCCTCGGTGGTCACTTCGAGGCGACTTTCGGGAACCAACAGCGCCCAATCGGGCTTGACTCGGCAGCAAATCGACAGCACGTCATCGGCGCAGGCTAATTCAAAATTTGTTTTCGTCGTGACGGTCTGGATCAACAGTTCGACGTCGCGATCCTGGATATGGCGACGGTCTTCGCGGAGATGGAATGTGATTCCGTCGGCGCCGCCTTGTTCGGCCAGCGCAGCGGCGATCACCGGATCGGGCTCGTAAGTCTTGCGAGCCTGTCGGACGGTGGCGACGTGATCAATGTTGACGCCCAATTCAATCATGGCAAAAAGACGTAGACCTTATAGGTGAGAGTCAATTTCGACTCGGTTGCCGTTGGCATCGCGGCAATCGAGCTCAATGTGTTCGGGATAGAGCGCTTCGCTGCCCAAGATCTGTACCGTCATTTTGCCGGCATCTTCCATTTCCATCACATGCCGGCGTTTTTTGTTGTTCAAATGAGCCGCCACATGGTCGTTTACCCGCACGGTAATTCGCTCGATGTGCTCGTTTCTGACCGCCAAGGCCAGGCAGCGGATCACTTCGATCGACATACTTTCGGCCGTTTTGACCACTCCGCGACCATCGCAGCAGGGACAATCGTTGTAGATGCTTCGCTTCAGACTGGGGCGGATTCGCTGTCGAGTCATCTCGATCAATCCAAAAGGACTCGTTCTGAGGATTTTGGTTCGCGCCCGATCGTTGGCCATTGCATCGCGTAGCGTTCGCTCGACTTTGCGGCGATGACTTTCTTTTCGCATGTCGATAAAGTCGTTGACGATCACGCCACCTAGATCTCTGAGCCGCAACTGGCGGGCGATTTCCTTGGCCGCCGCCATGTTCAGTCGAAACGCGTTCTCTTCGGCTGAATCATTGCCTCGAAAGCTGCCGCTATTGACATCGATCGCCACCAGGGCTTCGGTGGGATCAATCACGATCGATCCACCTTCCTTTAACTGCACTTGGCGTTGATTGATTTTGATGATCTCGGTTTCCAATTTGTACTTGTGGAACAGCGGCACCGAATCGTCGTAAAACTTCAAACGCTCGACCGCTTTGGGCATCACCATTTTCAGGAAATCCCGCGCCTTCTCGTACGACTCCTTCTCGTCGATCAAGATCTGGTCAATATCATCGCTGTAAATATCGCGGATCGTGCGGATGATCAAATCGCTTTCTTCGTAGATCACACCCGGTTCGGATGTGTTCTTCACTCGCCGCGCAATCGCTTTCCATAAACGCAGCAAGTAGTCCAGGTCGCGTTGCAGTTCGCGCCTCTTTGCGTCCGGCCCCGGCCGTGCGAACAATGAACCCCAGGCCCTTGGGCGGGTTCAACGACAATAGGCATCGCTTCAACCGTTTGCGATCATCCTCGTCTTCGATTTTGCGGCTGACTCCGACCCGCATCAGCGAGGGCATGAGAACCAGATAGCGTCCGGGAATCGAGATATAGGTACTGAGCGTCGGTCCTTTGGTGCCGATCCCTTCCTTGATCACCTGGACCAGTACCTCGTCGCCGCGGCGAAAGATTTCTTGGATTGGGGGTTTGACTCGCGGCCGGCCACCTTTGTAGGCATGTTTGCTGCCTCTGCCAGTTTCTCGAGCGCGCTTGGCCGCCGCGTCAGCCATCTCGTCGGACTCGCGCATGATCTCTTTCGGATCGTAGCCTCCTTGGCGAAAGTACTGCGGGTCGACATCGCTGATGTGCAAGAAGCCGTTGCGGCCGACGCCAAAGTCGACAAACGCGGCCTGAATGCTTGGTTCCAGATTGACAATCTTGCCACGATAGATGTTTCCCGCGAACGCTTCGATACTCTTGCGTTCCATATACAGTTCGTCCAACCGATCGTTTTCCAGGACCGCGATGCGGCACTCCTCCGGTTGTTGAACGTTGATTAGCATGTCCTTTTTCATAAGCAAGCACCCCTTGCGGTGTTGGGCCGGCTTGATGCGAGAAAAAACTCTCTCGGCATGGACGCCGGCTGTGGTTGTGTTGTTAAATCGGATCGATGTCATCTGTCTCTCGTTGCAAGTGGACTTGCACCCGAGTGATCAAGCAACCTTTTTCGATCCAGTCATCAAAGCCGAGTAAATCCAAAACATCACTCGGTCGCAGCGTCGCCGTTTCGCTCGCTGCTAAGCTCAGGTTCAATTTGTTGTCGATGAATTCAATTGATTTGATTTGCGAAGCCAAGTCGATCGTCAGCCGCTTGTTCTTGCGTTCGATCGAGACGGACTCTTTTGCCGCTAGCTGGTCGATCGCGGCCCGAATCGACGCCGGGATCAGCTCCATCGATCACCGTGATCGTCGTAATCACTGCAGCGCAGCTGTGCCTTACCAAATCCGGCGTGGTAGCTGAGTGACTGATTTGATCGTCAGTCCCGGTTGCTTGTCGTCTCGCAGGCGGGAGAGTAAGTCGCCGGCGTCCCAAGCCTCAGCCAATTCGATCTCGACCACTTCATCCAAGCTTTCCACGCCCAACGCCAGTGCCGATGGAAAGGCGACTCGCGGTTTGGGATGAAATCCTTCGGTCATCGATAACCGCAGTTCCGCGCGCCGCAGCAATCGTTCCCAAAGCCGCGCTAAGTCCCGGTGGCTGATCCAACGCAGTAGTCCGGTCTTGGCAAATCGCATTCGATAACGAATGCGAATCGGATCCGAGCGGAGTCGCAAGTCAGTTCGGCTGCGGCGATGGTTTGCTCCGCTCTGCATCATGTCACAATCAATTCAGGGACCAAAGATTCCAAACGATCGGTCAAATACAAGTCAACATCGCGCGCGGCATCCAGTTTCCGGACTCGCGCCGCAATTTCCTTGCACTGCTGGATCGTGACACTGCGGATCGCCTTCTTGATCCGCGGCAACGACGATGGGGGCACGCTTAAATTGCGGACTCCAAGACCAATCAGCAGCAGTGCCCGTCCAGGGTTACTGCTCATTTCCCCACATACCGCCAGCGGTATATCGTGCTGCGCGGCCACATCGATACAGCGTTCGATCAATCGTAGCACCGCCGGGTCGCTGGATTGGTACAGATCGGCGACATATTCGTTGCTGCGATCGACGGCCAGCGTGTATTGAGCCAGATCGTTGGTACCGATGCTGAGAAAGTCGACTTCCTTGATAAAGTGGTCCAACATCATTACCGCTGCCGGCACTTCGACCATCATTCCCACGGGGATGTCGCTGCGATAGGCGATGCCGGCATGGTTCAAGTCCTCGGCCACCACGTTGAGCAACAAACGGGCTTGTCGCAGTTCGCCGATGGTCGTGATCAAAGGAAACATCACTCGAATGTCTCCATGCACGGCGGCTCGCAAGATCGCCCGCAGCTGGGGGCGAAACAAGTCCAGATTGCGAAGCGACAGGCGAATGCTCCGCAAACCAAGAAACGGGTTGTGCTCTTGCTCGGCCAGTGGACGATGGCCCATCTTGTCGGCACCCAAATCCGAGCGTCCGAATCACCACCGGCCGACCACACATTTCCTGAACCACTTGGCTGTAGGCCTGATAGTGATCCTCCTCGCTGGGCTCGTCGTCGCTGGCCAGATACAAAAACTCGGTGCGGTACAGGCCAATCCCGTCGGCGCCGCGCTGCAGACAGCTGACCGTTTCGTGAGGAAACTCGATGTTGGCATTCAAGCGAATCCGGACTCCGTCGGCGGTCTCGGCCGGCAAGTCACGCAACTCCGCCAATCGCTCGCTCAACGATTGACGATTCTGCAGACGTTTTTGGTAACCGGCCAGGGTCTGCTTGTCAGGATTGACAATCACTCGGCCGCGATCGCCGTCGACGATCACCCGATCAGCCGCGTCAATCGAATCCAGGAACGGTCCGATGCCAACGACCGCCGGCAGTTCCAGTCCCTTGGCGACGATCGCAGTATGGCTGCCAGGCCCTCCCGTTTCGGTGCAAAAACCTTGCACGTAACGGCGATCCAGGTTCGCCGTTTCGCTGGGCGTCAGCACATGGGAGAGCACAATCACCGGTTCGGTCAGGTCCGACAGTGGTTGACGGTTGACCGCTCCCAGTTCCAACAACAGCTGTTTCTGAATGTCCCAAACATCCTGGGCGCGCTGAGCCAGCAGTGGATCGTCCAACCGTCGCAGCGCGGCGGCATAGCGATGCAAAACTCGATTGACCGCATAAGCGGCGGCTTGCCGCTCGCCGCGAATGCGCCGACTCAGCTCGGCATGCACATGCGGATCGTGCAGCATTTGCTGCTGCGCCTGGAAGATGTCCCCTGTGTCGTCCCCGGTGGCTGCGGAGGTCTCTACGCTTTGGTTTTCCAAACGCTCCGAAACCGCCTCGACCGCAGCGCGCAGCGCTAGCGTACTCGTCGTCCACCTTGTCGGCGGCGACGATCGAACGAGGTACGCGATAACCATCGGACTCCAGAATCAATGCTGGGCCGATCGCGACTCCCGGCGAGACTGGAATGCCTTGTAATTCGAGCATCGTTGTGCGACAGATCCGCCGTCATTTACAGCATCGCTCGCTGGCTTCGACCGCAATCGGTCGAGACATGGGCGGTCGCAATTCCCTCGCCACAACAGCGGCGGCGGAAGATTGGTGACAGGATCCATCAGATGATTGTTCGGTTGTGGGTTATTTGGATTCGATCCCGGTGATCGATTAAGAGCTGATCGATTAAGAGCCGATCGATTAAGAGCCGATCGATTGATAGTTGAGTGATTATGAGTTGATTGATTAAGAATCAACTGCCGACTGAGCGCCTTGAATCTGGTTCTGATCATCAAATCCCGCTTCGAACAATTGACCGATCGATTCGAGTGCAAGCTGAGCGTCGGCGCCATCGGCCGACAACCGACAACTCGGTTCCTTGAGCGGCGCCGAGTGTCAATAGTGACAAAATGCTTTTGCAATCAGCTGACTCACCATCTTTGAGAATCAAAATGGTCGATTCGAACTGTTTGGCCAGACGGACAAGCAGGTCGGCTGGTCGCGCATGCAGGCCTTCAGGATTGACGACGGTGACGGTTCGATATAAGCGGGGTGTTTGACTCATTAGCCAGATACAAATTGGTTATCGTCCGCCTCTTGCAAAAGCTGTGTGATGTCTTCAGGTGTCTTGCTCTGCTTTAAGAACCGACAAAAAGTTTCATCACGAAGTTGTCGTGAAATGTTCTCCAGCGCCCGCAAATGATCGCCGGGACGTTCGGGTGGGCTGATCAGCAGAAAGAACAGCTGAACGCGTTCGCCGTCAAGCGAATCAAAGTCGACGCCGGCTTCGCTGACGCCAACGGTACCGACTAGTTTCTGGACGCTGGGATGCTTGGTATGTGGAACCGCCACGCCGCGGCCAATCCCGGTGCTGCCAAGTTCTTCGCGTTTCATGATCGATGAAATGATGTCGTCACGCTGGTCAGCGTCGATCTCTCCGGAGTCCAGTAACGCTTGGACCATCTCTTCGATCACCGCCTCCTTGGATTGGGCGGCCAACTCAGCCTTGATGGCTTTGGTCGTGATAAAGTCTGCAAACTTCATTTGAATTTGATCCTTTGTTTTGTTTGCTCGTGATTGAGGTGTGTCTGTTTCGTGATGTTGAAATTGAATTGCAGGGACGATTGAAGTGCCGGGCGGAGGAATCCTGTCGTCACACGGAGACTACTCTTCGTCAACAATCGCAGGCCTCTCCAGATGCTTGTGCGCAGTGGCCCGGCGGCCAGTCTTCTTTTCCTTCAAACGTCTCAGCTGGTGTTCGACTTTGGGAATCGCCACATCCAATGCCGAGATCACGGTTGTCGAATCAGCCGTTGCCACACAGTCGTCAGCGTGTTCGGCAGAGACTCGGATCTCAACCGAGGGGTGGTCCAATTGTTGCAGGTCGACGGTAACTTCAATGGCATTGATGCGATCGTAAAGGCGACGAAGTTTCTCGGCTTTTTCAACGATTAACTCCTGGTCACCAGGCTGAAGGCTGCCGTGGCGCACCGAAATGTTGACCTGCATGGTGAAGAACTCCCTCCGATGAATTGGAACCCAAATGCTTGTATCCGGTTGACCTCCCCAGCATAAGCGACAAGGCCTCCGGGGAACAGCGATCCTTTGAACGGTTCTCCGGTCTCCGGCGATCATTTTCGCGATGCGACAACCGATTTTGGGTCGCTCCGCAGTCCCCGTGACAGGACTCCAACCGGCGTGGTAACCTCTTTGAACCGTTGTGAATCAATCCAACCTCGCCCCTAACCCCCAGCCCAGTCCATGGCTCGTAAGGTCGTCAGTCGCAAAGCAAAAGCCGCGGAAGTTGAAGCCGCTGATAAAGCGGCAAAGAAGAAAAAAGCAGCCAAAAAAGCCACCAAGCGGAAATCCAAAAAAGCCGCTGAGGATATGCGGCTGAAACTCTACTGGGGAGTTTTCAGCCAAAACCTCAAACGTGTCGCCGTGTTCGAGTTTGACCAAAGAAAAGAAGCTCAGAAACGAGCCAATGAGCTGAGCAAGGGGGGGAAGTCCCCCCACTTCATTCAGAAGGTGAAAGAAGAGATCAAGCTGGAGTAGATGTACGAATGTGCATAATCGAGCCAGCGGGGTCGGTTGCTTCAGCCCCCAAATGATCGCCGCAGGTCGAGGAACAAACGGCCGGTTTTTATCTTCAGTCGATTCGGCGCGGGGAACCGCAACACAGTCATGCCCAAGCTACGCATGCCCGCTGAATGGGAACCTCAAACGTGCGTCCATCTCGCTTGGCCCCACAACCGGCAAACCTGGCCTGGCCGGTTTGACCCGATCCCCGCTTTCTTTGCCCGCTGGGTCGAGCGAATCGCGGAAACTACTCCGGTATGCGTTTTGGCGGCTGGCGAGGTGGCCGCGCAAGCCGAGTCGATGATCGGTCAGATCGCCAACGCCCAGATCGTCGACATCCCAACCAATGATTGCTGGATTCGTGATTTTGGACCGACATTCGTCCTCAATCAGGCTGATGGCCGCATCCAAGGGGTGAATTGGCGGTACAACGCCTGGGGTGGCAAATACCCGCCCTGGGATTTGGATGCCGCCGCGGCGGAGAAAATCTGCGACGACCAATCAATTCAGTGCGTCAGCAGTGCACTCTGTTTGGAAGGGGGCGCAATCGAAGTCGATGGCGGCGGTCGTCTGTTAACGACCCCCGATTGCCTGGTCACCGGGACCCGCAATCCAGGTTGGACCAAAACAGGGATCGAAGCCGAGTTGAACCGAAAACTGGGAGTGACAGAAGTCCTCTGGCTGGCAGGAGGCGGCTTGGGCGGTGACGACACCGACGGTCATATCGATCAGCTTGCGCGATTCATCGACCGTGAGAACGTGGTCGTCGCGGTTTGCGATGACATAGCTGATGCCAACCACCAGCCACTGGCCGAGAACCAGCGGCAGCTTGCCGAGTGGGCTCGTACCACAAAGCCGGAGGTCAGTGTCCATCGGCTACCGATCCCACCAGCGCGGCACATCGATGGGCATCGAGTTCCCGAAAGTTACTGCAATTTTTTGCGGCTCGGCGGCGAACGAATTCTGCTGCCGACCTTTGCCGCCAGATCCGACCAGCATGCGTTGGGGCTGTTGCGAGAACTAACTCACAGTGATGTCGAACCGATCGACTGCCGAGACTTGGTCTGGGGTCTCGGCACACTGCACTGTGCCAGCCGCGAACAACCAGCAGCTTCAACTTGATCGTTGGCTACAGACGCTTTTGCTTCGGCTATAATCGGACAACGCTGCCTTGAGCCGCCGTCCATCCTCCTTCCTCGTATTCGAAACTTGGCTGTCACCATGTCGCGCATTGTAATCGTCCTGCTACTGACCACGGTCGCTTTTGTTGCTGAGTCTTTGGCTGAGAATCCGCCGACCGGTTATGTTCCGATTTTTGACGGCCAATCGCTGGACGGTTGGCACGGTCAGCCTCATTTTGATCCGGCTAAGTTGGCCGCGATGACCGAGCAGGATCGACAGGCGCAGCTTGAAAAATGGAACGCGGACGCCAAGCAACACTGGCGTGTTGAAGACGATCAGCTGATCAATGACGGCGCCGGTGCCTACCTGGTGACGGACAAAGAATACGGTGACTTTGATCTGATTTTGGAGTTCAAGATCGACGCGGGCGCTGACAGCGGTGTTTACCTGAAGGGTACGCCGCAGGTTCAGATCTGGGATCCGACCGACAAAAGCAAGTTTCAGCATCAAGCGAACTTGGGTAGTGGCGGCTTGTGGAACAACGCGCCGGGGGCGGCCGGCAAGAACCCCTCATCGCTGGCGGACAATCCGGTCGGTCAATGGAACAAGATGCGGATGCGTCAAATCGGTTCGCGAACCTCCGTTTGGTTGAACGACACCCTGGTCGTCGACAACGCGATCATGGCCAACTACTGGGACCGGGATTCACCGTTGCCGCCAAAGGGAAACATTCAGTTGCAAACGCACGGTGGGGAAATCCGCTGGCGCAACCTGTCGATCAAGGAACTTTCACCCGAGCAGGCGAATGAAGTTCTGCAAGCTCGCGAGAACGAAGGTTTCAAATCGCTGTTCAATGGAACCGATCTGACGGGTTGGCAGGGGAGTACCGACAATTACGAAGTCGTTGACGGTGCGATTCGCTGCAAGAAAGGTAAGGGAGGCAATCTGCTGACCGAGCAAGAGTACGGCAATTTTGTGGCGCGACTGGAATTTCGACTGCCGCCAGGCGGCAACAACGGCCTGGCGATTCGATCGCCCCTCGGCGGCGACGCCGCTTACAAGGCGATGACCGAACTGCAGGTCTTGGATACCGAACATCCGAAGTACGCCGAAATCGATCCTCGTCAGGCGCACGGCAGCGCTTACGGGATGACAGCGGCGCGGCGTGGATACCTGCGACCGGCTGGAGAGTGGAATTTTCAGGAAGTCACAGTCGACGGCAGTACGATCAAAGTCGAACTTAACGGCACAGTGATTTTGGACACCGATCTGAGCCAGGTGACCGAGTACATGGCTGATTCGCCTCATCCGGGCAAAGACCGAACGAGCGGTTATTTCGGATTTGCCGGACACAACGATCCGGTCGAGTTCCGCAACGTATCGATCAAGGAACTAGCCGCTCCTGAAAAGTAAGATGCGTAAAGTCGTGTTCGGATTGTCCGAGGTTTGACCAACGCAGCAACTCTAATGGTCACAGCGCGCGTTGGCCCGAAATTTGAGCGTCGATTCCGTATTGGTCTGTGTTAGGCGGCCAAAACTCCCGATGCATCTGAAGTACCGCAGTCGCTTGCGGACGGTGGGACTCGTTCCGCGCTTCCGCACAGGTACTTGGGTTCGATTCCGGGCAATCACAAACCACCGCACTTCCTTGCACAGCGCACCATCGTCCGTCCAGCCAGCCGTCGGCTTCGCTCCGCCGGTTTCGCCGATCGCTCCAACGCGTAGGGATCCAGCGCATGGGGATTCAGCAGGTTGCGACTCAGATCGCGACGCGCAACCGGCGGCAGGAGTTATCGCCTGTCACACGGCCGAAACCCGACGACCGGAATTGAGTCGATCCTATTTGATTCAATCAACTGCAACGGCACTGCCGCTAATTACCGTTGATTTGGTCGTCACGACCTTCGCGCTCGCGTTTGGCGGCTACGTGGTGAACCTGCTCTGCGGGCTGCCGTTTTATTCGGCCATCTGGCGCCAACTGCCCCCGCTATTGATGTTCCAACTCGGATTGCTGTGGCTGCATCAAGTCTATCCTGGTGCTGGACTCAGCCGGGTGCAGGAATTGCGCTATTTTCCGTTCCACAATGATCGCCATGGTCTGCCTGGCGGTGATCAATATGCTCTTCGGCCAACTTCCCAACATGGAGTTGGCAACGTTCATCGTGACAGGCATCTTGATTCTATTGTTATTGCCAATCGCCAGGTTTGTGATGCGAGGTTTGCTGCGCAGAACCTGGTGGTGGGGAATTCGAATGCTGTTGATCGGTACGCCTGCCGATTGTGAACAGGTTCTGACGCGCAGCGACAGCTACCGCAGTTCCGGTTTCATCATTACCGATTCCCTCTCTGTGCCAGAGGGACGAGCTCAGGCTGACCAGCACGAATTGATGGATCTGACCAACCAGGCGTTCAGTTTGGGCTGCGCGAAACGCGCGCCAGTAGTATCCCTTGTATCGCTTGGCGCGCAAGCATTGTCGAACCGAATGATGTTTCAGTTTCCCTCGGTGGTTTTGGTCGACCAGCCTTCTTCGTCTGAGTTTGACGCCGAAGCAGCCGATTTGCTGGGTCTGCTCTCAACGCACGCGAACATGCCGTTGTCGAGGATGGCACCGCGCGTTTTGAAGCGAGCGCTGGATCTGGCGATCACGATTCCGGCGCTGATCGTGCTGGCGATTCCAATGAGTCTGATCGCGCTGGCGATCAAGGTCCGTTCACGCGGACCGAGTTTTTTTGGTCCCGAAAGAATAGGCCAAAACGGCAGAACGTTCCGCAGCTGGAAGTTTCGCACGATGGTGCCGAATGCCGAGCAGGTGCTGCAACGCAGACTGCAATCGGACCCCGTGGCCCGTCGGGAATGGGAGCAAACCGTCAAACTAAAAAATGATCCCAGGGTCATTCCCGGAATCGGAAACTTTTTGCGCGACTGGAGTTTGGATGAGCTACCCCAGCTATGGAACGTCCTGGTGGGCGAAATGAGCTTGATTGGTCCGCGCCCGATCGCGAGGTATGAAATCGAGCGTTACCAGAAACACTACTTTGACTACACGCAAATGTTGCCGGGCATCACAGGTTTATGGCAGGTCTCTGGTCGCAGCGAAACGACCTACGATACTCGCGTGCAAATGGTCCACCGCTACGCGACGAAATGGTCGATTTGGCTGGACCTGTGGATTTTAGCGAAGACTCCGGTCGTCGTGCTCACGAGGCGAGGCGCGTACTAATACGAGATTTCTTGGCAATCTTTTCTTGAACAAGCTTAATCGCCAAGTACGGTTCAGCAGACGACTGCAAAATGCGGTCTACAGACGATTGAGGAAAATCAATGATCAATAACAAGCATGTTTTTGCTGTCGCACTGGCTTTATCGCTCACCGGCGCATTCACGGGTACCGGCTACGCCGACACAGCGGTCGATATGGCGGCTGATCTGTCGACAAACATTCAAAGCGTGATCGCAGAGATTCATGAGGGTACCGAAGATTGGAATCAGATGGTCTTGCGGATCGATCAATTGGTCGCGGAAATTGACGCTCAGGTGGCCGCGGAGATCGGAAACGAGCAAGAGCTGCTGACCGCCCGCGAACGATTGCTCAACGCGCGAGCAAGCATCATCCGCCAGTACCTGGACGGCAAAGATCCGAACGTCCAAGCGGTTGCCGGGGAATCGGTACTGAGCGACGAAACGTTGGTCTCGGCCGATGGCACTGCGGCTGGGCAGGAAACGCTGACTCAATTGACCAGAAATGGGCAGGGAACTCCCGGGGGCGGCTCCTCAACTGGCGGAGCGTTCCCCAACGGTGGCGGTGGCGGCGGCGGCGGCGGATTCGGCGGCGGTGGTGGTGGTGGACTGGGCGGATTTGGCAGTTTGGCCGGAATTGCAACGCTCTTCGCCGCCACGGACACCAGCGGCGGTATCATCGGATTCATTGCGTCGCAATCGAACTAACTGCGATCGACCGTCGAAAAAAACGAAATATCCGAGTCGCCGATCTGCGGTGGCTCGGATTTTTTTCTGCGCCGATCGTGAATCGATGGCCCAAACAGGTTGCACTGCGGGCTTGGCTTGCAATGCAAGCAAATGCCCGGGCTGGTCGAAAGCCTGATTCGACTGGGGAAACGCCGAGTAAATAGACGATGTCAACATTGTTCGTATTCAGGCCTGATCCCGTTTCACAGCCTCCGAAAGGCCAGCGGTCTACTCCAACAGGTACAGCAGCCCTGATCGTCAATGAGCAAGTTCGTTTCCGGCATCTTCTTAGCATTGATCACGACCCTGTTCGTCCAGGTCTCGGTCTACGAGAGCCAATCAGGCGCCAACACGCTCAACTTGTATCATCTGTTGATCGCAATCGCGTTTGTAATCACCTTCCGGCTGCGTCCTTCGATTCGGGTCAGTCCGGATACGGCGTTCTTTGCGGTAATGACGATCACTTCGCTGCTAGGCTGGACGATTTACGGGTGCTCTCTGCGAGCGGCGCTGCTGCCCATCGCTGTGGCCGCTTTTGCGGTTGGTAATCGCTGGTACCAGTTGACGACCGAGGAGCAACGCGCCGTCACTTACCAGCGTGTTTTCGTTGCCGTCGCCGCCGCGCTTGTGATTCGAAATTTGATTTATCTGGACAGTCTCGGCGCAATCTATTCTCGAGCCAGTACAGAGACTCCGTATTTTTGTCTCTCCTCGGGTGGCAAGAACTTAGAAGCGACTCAACTTGGACTGTTAGCGACTTTGTTGGTCGGAACGGTCGCCTTTATTCCGGCCATCTTGGTTGCGGCGGTTACGAGCATCCTAGTGATGTCCAGATCTGGCATCATTGCCGTACTGCTGGCGGGTTTGTTGTGGATGGTTCATGGGAAACTGGACCGATCAAGATTTCTGATTGGTAGCGTTCTGCTGGCTTGTGCAACGCTGGCCTGTTTCTTGACTCTTGAAGGCGGTTACCGCATTCCGATCGTAGAACGATTCAATGTGACTGAGGAAAGAGGGTATGCGGCAGAGGATCAAGGTCGCTTAGCGATTTGGGGTGCCGGCAGCCGGTTGCTGGCAAATCAACCCTTTGGTCACGGCACTGGGAACGGATTCTCCAAGTTGAACGAACAACTGGGCGGGCATTTGCGCGAGAATAACGCGCACAACATTCTAGTCGAATTTGGATTAGACGGCGGAGTGCAATCGTCGTTGCTATTCGTTTGCATCATGCTGTCGATTCTTCGCGCGCCGCGATGATCGGTAATCCAGCGCACCGCTTTGCCCTGGCGTATGGCTTTCTGGGGCTCGTCGAATACACCGGGTATGACGCGATCGGCTGGTTCTTCATCGGCGTTTCCCATGCGTCGCGATTCGCATCACACTCAATGGACGGGAAAGTTTGATGAAATTTTCGGTGCTCATGTCGGTCTACAAGAACGATGATTCCGGCTACTTTGACGATGCGCTCGAGAGTATTGCCGCGAAGCAGACTCTTTGCCCGGACGAAATTGTTTTAGTCGTCGACGGGCCCATCAGTGATCGTCTTAACCAAGTGATTGAAAAGTGGCAGCGCCGCGATACTGTTCCGCTGATGGTAGTCCGCTCGGTTGAGAACGTCGGGCTTGCCAAGGCACTGAATCTTGGACTGCAACATTGTCGGCATGAATACGTGGCTCGGATGGACAGCGATGACGTCTCCGCTCCCAAACGGTTTGAAAATCAGATTCGTTACATGCGAGAACACGGCGAGACCGCCCTGCTTGGAGGTTGGTACAAGCAATACGATCGAACCCTTACGCACTATCTGACCGATCGCAGGGTCCCAACAAATCACGCGGACATCGTTCCATTTGCTAAAACGCGGACGCCGTTCAATCACGTGACCGCCATGTTTAAGAAAAGCGCCTTGCTGCAGGTAGGTGGATATCCGGACATTCAAGGTTTCTTGGAAGATTGGTGGGTTTCATTGCGTTTGATCAAACAGGGTTATCAACTCGCCAACCTGCCGGAGTATCTGGTCGATGTGCGTGGTGATCGTGATTTTATTGGTCGCCGAGGCGGTTGGAACTATCTCAAGCACGAACTTCTGAACCTCAAAGCCTTGCATCAGCAGGAACTGATCAGCACTTTGGATCTGCTCAAGAATCTTTCGATCCGAACCCTGGTGCGACTATTGCCGGTGACTGCGAGAACTCGGATATACCGGCTGATTCGAAAGGTCTGACCCGAATGCAATCCAAGAAATCCGCGACGCTGGCGGAGATCGCTGAGCTGACGTTTCCGCGTTCGACATTTGCGGACCGCGAAGTGAGTTTTCGCAAATTCATGTCTTCGAGTTTCGCGGCCTTCGTTGTCCGCGCCGCCGCCGCAGGATTCAGCTTCAGCATGAACGTCGTTGTCGTGCGACTATTGGGCGCTCACGAGGCTGGAATCTTTTTCCTCGGCCAAACCTTTCTATTGATTTTGGCGATGCTGCCGCGGATCGGACTGGACAACGTGCTTGTGCGCTTCGTTTCCGTAACCAACGATCAAGGAAAACCGGGCGCCGCAAACGGTGTCTTGTTGAAAGCGGTCATGTTGGCATTGCCGCTTGCGGTGTTTTCCGCCGGCATCACCTATGCGAAATCGGATTGGATTTGCTCGACGGTTCTAAATCAACCTGAATTCGTCGACGTGCTTCGCCTATTTGCGATTGCGATCATCCCGTTTGCCGGATTTCAGTTGTTCTCTTTTGCATTACAGGGAAATAGATGCTTTGTATGGGCAGCGCTAATAAACTCAGTGCTTTTTCCAATGTCTTTGTTGATTGCGGCCAGTTTTTCGGGAACATTCGGCGTCGATTCTGCCGCCGCACTTGCCAAAGTCGCGATCACCAGCGCGGTGGCGATACTCGCCCTGTCTGTGATTGTCTGGAGTCGAACGACGGATCAATCGATTCAGCGAAATTCTGTTCAGTGGCGCGTAATCCTGGCGGCCGCGCTGCCCACCTTCGTGATCGCCATTTGCAGCTACGCCAACACCTGGTCGCCGCAGTTGGTACTTGCCGCTTTTGTCGAACCGGATCAGGTTGCCGTGTTCAGCGTTTCACAGCGGACCGCTGCATTGCTGACGCTGTTCCTGCTACCTGTCAGCGCTGTTGCGGCTCCAACGTTCGCGGAATTGCACGCCCGGAACGAACTTGATGAGCTGCGTGCATTTGTACGACGCGTCAATGGTCTCACGCTGCTGATCAGCTTTCCGCCTCTGATGGCGTTGTTTGCCTTTGCGCCCCAGATACTGTCAATTTTTGGGCCGCAATTCGCGGAGGCAAAATGGGTGCTGCGTATCTTAGTATCAGGTCAGCTTTGCAACGTCATTACCGGTGGCAACGGATTCCTTTTGATCATGTCTGGTAATGAGCGAAGTTTTCGTAACTCATCGATCATCTCCACTGTCGGTGGCCTGGTGCTGGCGTTCTTGTTGATCCCGCGATTCGGCGTGATCGGCGCCGCGATCGCCGCTGCGGTGTCATTGTTGATTTGGAATAGCTCCATTTGGCTGCATGTCTACATGAATTTGGGGATCAACGTGATGAACCCCGACCCCGGTTTCTCGATGAGGTTGGTTTGCAGAGTTCCAGGCATGCTGATCCGATGCAAACCAAAGACGTACGCGCTCAGTGCCGTGTGGAACAGAATCGAAGTCAATCGTAATCGCGAAAAGTAAGGTGCAGGATGAAACGCGTAGCATTCTTGATTCCGGTATACAACAACAGCGAAGGGCTAAGAAAGAGCCTTCAATCGTTGCATGAACAGGAGGATCTGTTTGATGTCGTAGTTGTCGATGATGGCAGCGTTCCCAAACTTCGGTTGGACAAAACTGCATATTCATTTGATATTGAATTGCTCCACTTGGCCGAGAACCAAGGCATCGAGGCCGCGCTCAATGAGGGGGTGCGATGGATCGATTCCCAGGGCTACGAATTCATCGCTCGTCTTGATGCCGGCGACTCCGTCGTTGCCGGTCGGGTCGAAAAGCAGCTTGAGTTCCTAGATTCGGAGCCCGGCTGCGGAGTCGTGGGAACGTGGGTCGAGATGGTTGATGCTGACGAACAATTTCTGTTCGAACTGCGGCATCCGACCAGTCACCAAGGGATCGTCACCAAACACCGTACCAATAATGCGCTGGCCCATCCCAGTGTCATGCTGCGAACAAACGTGCTCCGCGAAGTCGGTCTCTATTCGAGCAAATACAAGGCGGCAGAGGATTTTGATTTATGGCTGAGAATTCAAACCAATGCCGAACTGCGGAACATCGGCGAATGCTTGGTTCGAAAGGAACTGTCGACGGCCAGTATTAGCGCTCGCCGCCGCCGTCGTCAAACTTTAAGTCGAATGAAGTTGTTGTGCCGTGAGTTCGCCTGGTCGGACTATAGGTCGTACGCCGGGCTAGCCCATTGCGCCTGTTCATTCTTGTTCTCATATTCAGCGGTCGCTTACTGCAAACAGAGAGTCTCTGTGCTTAGATAATCGGTCAACTCAAACAACTCCACGACGCGCTTGATTGTATCTACTTCGTTTCTCGAGAATCGTTGCTGCGCTGTTCTAGTGCAGCCGGGTTTGGATGTGAAACTCGGACGCTGTAAATCAGTTAACGCGAGATCGTTTGACCAGCTGACGCGGGGAATGTGATCGGCAATCTTTTGCCAGGTTGACTGCCCAGAAACGTTTGACTTCAAGTCTTCGTATCGGACCGCTAACAAATGATCGCACGGCAAAATCTCCCTGCTCGGCACATAGGTCTCAATACACCACTTGCAGGCAAGTTTCTCGATCAGCGAATTCGCGTGTTCGATGCAGCTGCTGAACGGCTGTAGATACCGTTCCATCAACTCCGGCTGTGACAACACGTAAGTTGGTTCCCAGGTGAAACTCCAGCCTGCTTGAATCTTCAACCACTGGGAATGTATGACGGAGATGGGATTCCGCACAATCCAGATAATCGGCAATGCCTTGTATCTGTTCGCGAGCCAACCGAGCATCATGTTGGCCCGGATTGCCTTGACGATCCGTCGCTTGTAGATCCCCGGCTTACCGGCCTGTTCGGTCCAAGCCGTGCGTTGGCGCCCCGAGAAGATTCGGTCGACCGTTTGCGCGAAAGCGGCGTTTGATTCTGACGCTCTGCTCAGAAAGGGATGGCGATCGATCAGATGTGCGGAGGTTCGCGGAGCGCTAACGGCTCGTCGCTGATCATCGCGCAGAAAGGGCTCAAAAATGGTTCGGCTGTGAGTTGCCGCGGCGATCACATTGCCTATCCAGGTCGTACCGCTGCGTCCGGAACCGGCCACCAGAACTACGTCGCCCGGCTTACCGATATCCAGTTGCCAGTAGGTTTGCAACTTGCTGTGAATGCGTTTACCTAGTCTGCGATGCATGCTGGTTTCTTAACTTTGTCGCGTTTATGAACAGCGTTTTTCGAATGCGATCACTCGACCATATTGCTCAAGCACCACAAATCCCAAAGCCTCGAATTTGGAGCGGAGTTTTGCGACAGAGATGGTCTGGCTTCCACGAACCGTCTCGTGCAGTTCGATGACAACTCGTTTGCAAGTCGCCAAAGCGTCGCCGTCATTGTCCAAAATGTCCAATTCCGCTCCCTCAATATCGGCCACCAACTGATAGTCGCCGATGTTTCTTTCCTTTAGCAAACTTCCAAGCGTAAGGGTCGGAACTTTCACTTGTTCCATGTCACCATACTGCCGGTCGCGATGAGAACGCAGATTATCCGCTGAGAGCCAAAAATCAACCTCCGCGTCACCGTAGGCAATCGCGGCCGAAGAGATCTCCGTATCCAGATGGCCACAGTTGAGCTGCAAGTTCGTGGCCAGCGATTCCTGAAGACGCGGATTTCCTTCCACGCAAATCAGCCGGCGGTCAGGATCGAGGCGTTTCGCGATCTGGCTACTGATTGCTCCCACGCTACTGCCGACTTCGACAACATCCAGATTACTCAGTAAATATTTCTGGACAAACCGGCGCTCGGCATTCTCATACAGTCCCCAAAAAAGCAAGGCCTTGTTCTGCGATGGGATATTCGCAGATTTAACGTCAATCAGTGCACCATGAAATGGCACACGGTTGCGATATAGCATTCCCAGCAGGTAACCAACTGGCTTGCAACAGATAATTGACTTTACAAACGTTTTCGATCGCGCCCAATTTGGTTGATTGCTATCCATCGGAGCTTTTGTTGCAAGCTAATTGTTTATGAAGGGAGTTTCGCTTGCCATATGGTTGTGTTTAACCATGACCGGCGCTTTCTGGGGCGGTAGTTCATCATGCTGCATTTGATACTCCCGGTAGTAGCCGGCGTAACCGTATTCGCTGTTCTTGTATCCAGCTGAGTATTGGTAAGAAGTTGTTGACGTGATGTCTGTTCCGTTGACAATCAAACCGACCGGCGTAATCGCCATCGCGCTCAATATTTGTGCGGCACGTTCGACACAACGACGGCCATTCTTGCGAACCTGTACCGTCAACAACACAGAATCAACCAAGGGGGCGATGATCGACGGGTCAGCGACAGCAAGTAGGGGTGGCGCGTCGATCAAGATCAGATCGAACTTGTTTCGGCACTCGTGCAACAGATTCGTGAATTGTGCCGATTCAAGTAGTTCGGCTGGTTCCGAAGTTAATGCGCCGTGAGACATGATCGACAGATTCGCAACATCGGATGCTTGAATGCATTCAGTAAGATCTGACGTGCCGCGCAGTGTGTCGACGAGTCCTGGTGTAAAGCTGATCCCGAATACTTTGGCAATCGTCGGCCGCCGCATGTCGGCATCAATCAACAACACCTGCTTGCCGGTTTGCGCAAATGAGACCGCTAAGTTGCTGATCGTGGTCGATTTGCCGTCACCCGGATGAGGGCTAGTAACCATCATGGTTTGGCAGCCCGCCCGCCGGTTCTTCAACATCAATCCGGTTCTTGCGATTCGATAGATTTCCGCTGCCGACGAACGCGGTGCATGGAATGTCGGCACCGCTTGAGTAACCTTTGAATCCGGATTGATCGTAGTCTGCAGCGAGCGATCGTCGAATCGTGGTACGTGACAGATGACCGGGGCTCCTACCGCTAGTTCCAGATCGGCCGCGTCGGAAAACGTGCTGTCGAATGTTTCGGCGGCAATCGCCAGCGTCAGCCCCAAAACCGAGCCGAGTACAAAACCGAAGACCATGACGATCGGTAGCCGCGGCCAGGCCGGGCGTTGTTCAACTTGCGGAGCTCCGAGAAGATCGGTGGAAAACCCCGCGTAGGAACCGGCCAGGTTGATCTCTTGCAGACGCAAGCTGACCTCGTCATATCGAGATTGCGCCCGCTCCAGCTTTTTGTGCAAGGCGCTGCCGCGCAAGAAATCGCCTTCAATCTTTTTCGCCATGGCGAGTTCTTGCTGTGATTGGTCGTCCAGAATCCGCTCGCGACGACTGAGTTCGGCAACGTCATTGCTTAATAATCGCACGTAGGTTTTCAGCATCTCAGCCGGGGTCAGCTTTTTGGATGCTTCCACCGCGGCAGCTGGCTGATTGGACGAGATGAAGGATTCGATCACATTGATCTGACTGCGGGTCGCTTCGACCAAGGGATGGCCGGGCCCGAAGGTTTCAGCAAGCGTGCGCTCGTTTTGCAACAGGTCAAGTAAACGGTTGTACTGCGCTTTGGCCATCTCTTGCCGAACCGGTTGATCGGCTTGAAACGCCTCCGATTGAACCTCACCGCGCGTCATATCCAGAAAGAGTTTCAGTCGCGAAACCTCTTTTTCACTAAGTAATGCCAGCTGATCAATCTGATCAATTTCGTGATCCTGTTTTTCAAGCAGGAATTCATCAATCAATTGAAGTCGCGAACGCGACTCTTCGAGCTTCGATCGTACTTCGGTAAGTTCTGCTTCTAATTTTTCAAGTCTTTCCTTGTGAATATCGGTGGCTTGATCGCCATCTAAAAGGATTGGTACCGAGCTGACAAACGCGCGATATTCGCGATCTGCATCGGCGAGTTCCTGTTCGTGGGTTATTTGAGCTTTGATGATCAAGTCCACGGCTTCGTCGCTGCTACTGCGGGCATGGGATTCGACATAGTTTTCGTAGCTCTCGTAGATCGCGTTCAACACGCTTGCGGCATCCGCCGCGTTAGGATCGCGGAACGAAGCGTACAACACCATCGCGTCCTTGGCTTTACCCTCACCGCCGCTTCCAATCGACAGATTTTTGGTGATATGATCATACGCCGTGATATTGTTCTGGCGAGCCTGACGGAAGGATGCGAGATCGTCTAGAGCATGATTTTTGATGGCCTCCTCGATAATCCGACGACTGGAAAAGAGTCGAATGTGGGTTGCCAGTTGGTCCTCTTGGATCGAATCGCCGCTGGCGTGCGAGTTGGTTACCGTGCCGCTGGTCGTCAGTTCGGATGTCCGCTGTCCAACCAGAATCTCAATGTCAGACTCGTAACTTGGGGTTGTCGTGAATTGATAGAGCAGCGCTGTGCAGATTCCAACGGATAATCCGACCAGTAGCAGACTCCAGCGACGACGAAACATCCCCACGATGTCAATGTCAAACGCGGCAAACTGTGGTTTCGTATCTGATGATTTCACTATTTCTGAATCCCAGCCGGACGACTCTTGGATGGTGCAAAGCGTGTTCGGTGCTTCGATTTAGCGGGTTTCGACAGGTCCGACTTGGGTGTTGTCGGATCGTAACGCGGATTGAAAAAATGAATCCAAGCGGAAACCCACTTCGAAACACGGTCGTCGATCATAGAATCAGATCAGTCGTCGCAACCGGCGCCGCGATAAGATCTGATCAAGTAGTGCCAGGGAGGCGGGTAACGGATATAGCAACAAGGTGTTAAAAACGCTTTGTGTCGCTTCGCCTGCCGGATCTGGTTCGGAGCTTGAGGCGAGCGGTGTCGGCTAGCTGTTTGAACCGATCCCCGTCGGGATCCAGCGCCAAACCGAGCGCGGACTGTTTGAGCACCTCCACATAATCGCCCGTTTTCAACAGGGCTTGGCAATACTGGAATCGGTAATTCGTGTTCGCGCGATCGGCTTCCAGGGCTGCCTTCCAGTGCTGGACCCGACGTTCTGGCTGATCCAATTCTGTCCATATCCAACCTAGCAATGCTTGTTGTTGGGCCGCCGTTTGGGTTGGATCTGAGTAAATTCGACGCTCCATCATAGCGATCAAATTCTGATCTGATCGCAATTGCTCCAGATCCAATTCGTCCAGCGCACCGACCATCGGCAACAGCCATGCCGACCGATTGTCTGGGATTAACCTCGTCATCAGTTCGTCGACGGATAGCGATTGGCGACATAGCCGGACCAGATCAGGAAATTCGGGTACGTGGCTTCGCAAGGATCGGCGCCACTGATCAACCATCAGGTCATAATCACCCGTTGAATATCCAATCAAGCCAGTCGTGAATTGGAGTCTTGGATTGCTGTGAGCAAGTCGGCTAAGGTTTTCAATGAATGGTTGTCCATCCAATCCAACGAAGGTCGCCAGGTAGGTCGCGGAAAGATTGACTGTTGGATCGAAGGGATTGAGATTAAGTGAGTTCAGGGAATCTGAGAGCGCCCGACGTAGCAAACGCTTGATGTCGGGGTGGATTGCAAAGTCATCCAACAGCATCAGTCGTTTGGCCTCTGGCAGCGACAGCATCTTTTCAAACACGACCGCGGGGCTTGTCGAGAGCCAATCCATCGAATTGCCCGACTGTTCGGAAGCATCACGTAGAGCAAATCGCAGTTGGATCGTATACCACTCAGAACGTCGCTTGAATAACTCCGCTTGCCTTGGATTCGCGGTGATGCACTCGTTTAGCCAATCCAGGTTTGCCTCGATCAACAGCGGATCGGGCACCGCGTCCGGAATCGGGCGGGTCATGGTCAGAACCTGATCGATCCGCAATTCATCGCGCAAGCTGAACTGAGTAACTGACAGACAAATGAAGCTTGGAATCATCCAGACGGCGGGCATTGAAATCCAGGTCGGTGCTGACCTGAGCTCAGGCTTACCGTCGTCGGCTGTCGTGCGCACCGTTCTGTTGCCGAGCGGCGAGACGTAGGCTTGTGCCACGATGCCCAGTAGCGACGCAAACAGGAACATCACAGCCGGGATTAAGATGACGAAATCGAACATGCTCTGCACAGCGATCGAGACCATCGCGGCAAGTCCCACCAATCCGATTGCCGAGCGCTCACGACTGATCTGATTGCCGAGTAGGGCAGCGGCGTAACGGATCAGCAAAAACCCGCCCAGCAGCAGGACCAGTAAGCCCGGAAGACCCTGCTCGGTCAGCGTTTCCAAATAGTGGTTGTGCGCTTCGCGAAACCACAATTGTGAGTCGGAGCGCTGTTCGGCTAACGTCGCGTAGCCGTAGGTGCCTAAGCCAGAGCCAAGCGGAAAATACTTTGTGGCCGTCAGAAACCCGTCCTGCCAGTGTTGCCACCGCGCGTCGGCGTATACGTAATTTGCCGAAAGCTGCCGCTCAATCCGGTCGGCCAGCGGGTTCAATCCACTGGTTGCTGCGACGATCGCCAGGCAGATCAAGACGGGAATCCCGACCAGCACGGACGCCATCGTTATCGAAACGTACTTGCGGACCGTAAACAGAACCACGATCGTCGCCACGATGGCCGCCAGCCATGCTCCGCGCGAGTAGGACAGCAACAAACCAGCTGCTGAAATCCCAGACAGCAATAACAGGATCATCGCGCTCTGCGAGCTGAGTGATGATGATTTTCGGTAACCAAAATTCGACTTGGCACTAAGCGGATGGGTGGTTGGCCGTGGTTGCCCAAACCGGGGTATCCAGCGGGCCCATAACAGACCAACCGTGGCGGCCAACCCAGGCATCAGCGCCGCAGCGCCCGCGTTTTTGTAGATAAAAGGTCCAAACGGCAGCAGTACACCAGAGCGAGTCATCCCTGGCAGCAGATCGGTCGTTCCCGTGGAGCGCTGAATCAATCCCCAAATTGCCAGACATCCGCTGTTGATCGCCAACGTCCACAGAAACACGTTGCGGCGGTTTCGATTGTCAAACAGCAGCGCAGACAACAGGAAAAACGCGGCCATCAAAATCCATTGATTGGTTCGTGCTGTGGTCAGCGAGCGGACAACCGAGATTGAGCGACGCGGCATTCGATGTTCGACATTCGACTGCAAGACCTCAGACGTGGCTTGGAAACCGCGCTGAACCAGATTTGCGTCGATTTCATGCTGGCCGGTTGCAACCGCCCGATAAACCGAAGTCGGCAATTGGACGTTTTGCAGCAGTGGCCAAGCTACCGACAACGCGATCACGATCGACAGCAGCACTGGTAATCGTCGAGTTTGGAACCCGATGCGCGGCTGACCAAGCAGCGTCAAGACACCAGCAACCAACAGCAGGATGCTGGTGTGCAATCGTGTCTCTACGTCGACGCCACCGAATCGCCAGGTGACGTAGACCAGCGCCACAAGTAGTAATCCTCGGGCGCTATGCAAGCAATGTCGTTGGGCTTGGTTCAGCGAGCCGGCGTTTGAATCCCTCATGTCGCTCCATCTATCGCTCAAAAAAGCTCTGCGGCAAAGCTGGTCGTAGAAACGGTATTGACAATACCGGCGGGGACGCGACAGCCGCAAGATCGCTCGGATTAGTCGTCGTTATCACGGGTCAGATGCCCGCTGCTGTTGATCGCCAGAACCAGCCTCATCATCACCACTACGCTGCCGATCACTCCGATCAATCCCAGCAAACTCAGGTCACTCATCCCGAAGTACGACTGCTCGTGAAACATCAGCGGCGGCACTTTCATCGCCAGCATCAGTGCCGAGCCCAGAAACACGGCGCTGGCCATCAAGCCCAGGACCAAGCGGTTGATCGACGGGCTCAACCGCCGATGTTCCAGGTTCATGCGGAGCTCGCCGCGCTTCGCTTGCCGGAGTAAGGAAATGACTTCGTCCGGCGCCGCTTCCATGAAATTTTCCGCCTCCAGATAAATGCGACGCGCCTGCCTGACTCGCCGTCGCGGACTCAGCCGCCGAGCCATCGATCGTCGCATGAATCGCCGCACCACGTCCAATGAATCGAATCCGGCGCCGAGCTCCCGTAAAGTTCCTTCCAGCGAAATCAACATTTTCAATAATAGCGCTGACTGATTTGGCAGTTTGATGGCATGTCGATGCAGAATCTCGCTCAGTTCGTTCAGCGCACCGGTCAAATCAAAATCGCCCAAACTTTGCCGGCCATAAGTGCCGATGAAATCCGCCGTGTCAATCGCCAGCGCCGATTCGTCCAAAGTTGGCGGGGCATCACCGATGCGGCGGATCAACCGAGTCAAGCGGTTCTGGTCTCCCTTGGAGATCGCGATCAGCATCTCCTCGATCGTCTCGCGCAAGTTATCGTCGATTCGTCCGACCATGCCAAAGTCCAAAATGCCTAACTGACCATTGTTCATGACCAGCAAGTTGGCGGTATGTGGATCGGCGTGAAAGAGTGCCTCGTCAAACAACATCGTTAAATAAACGTTGGCAATCGTTTCGCTCAAACGATGTTTCAGCTGTTCGCGGGCGATCTCCGGCGCATCGGCAATCAATTTACCATTGGTCGATTGCTCACTGGCAAAGCGAGATTCCATCAGCAGTTGTTCGTTCTTCAGAAACTCCGACAGCGGTGTCCCCAGCAGCTCGTTCATCACCAGGACTTTTTTGGTGCATAGTTCGTTGACAGGCCGAGGGATCACGACATCCAGTTTTCGCCGCTCGAAGACGTCGGCGAAAAAATCCAGGTTTTGTCGTTCGCGGCTGAAATCCAACTCCCTCATCATCATCGGAGCCAATTCACTGGCCATGCTGCTGGGCCTCCAAGCGGCGAACGTATCGACGCGCTCGGCCAATTGAGCCAAACCGGACAAGACTTCGACATCCTGCCGCATCGTCCGTTCGATATCGGCTCGCTGCACCTTGATCACCACTCGAGTGCCATCGTTCAGCACCGCGCGATGAACTTGTCCGATCGACGCGGTTGCCAGCGGGTGGGCGTCGATCGATTTAAAGTGGCATTCATAGTCCTCGCCCAGTTCCGTCCGCAAAGTCGCTCGGACTTGTTCGATCGTATCGGGATCAACATCGGCGCGCAGTTTCTTCAGCTCTTCGCCCAGCTGGGGACCGACCAAGTCTGGTCGGGCGGCCAGAATCTGGCCAAGCTTGATGAACGTCGGACCCAACTCGGTCAGCACCATTCGCACCCGCTCTTCTCGCGAGTATTGTGACAATGGCACGCCGCCGCGATCCTTCAGCGCATCGCGGAACGGCAACCGAAATTGGGTCAACCAACCGGCCAGACCGTATCTCCTGAGCACGGCCAGGATTTCCCGCCAGCGGTTCAGATTGCGGTACAGTTGTGGAATAGAAGTGATCTTCATGCAGCGTCCATTGTGATCAGTCAACCGGGAATTCGCGGCCGATCAACGATTCTTTCCGACAGATTTGAAAATTCGAGGTCCGTTCATACCGTGTCGCTCCAACCGCTCCTGCTGACGCTTCAGTTGATCGCGGTTGCGGTGGTGATCGCAGGGATTATCGGGATTGTAGGAGCTTGGGCCGCCACGGTCTTGCAGTCTACCGGTCGAATCGGTCGATTCGCCGTACGCTGCTTTCTGTTGGCGATGGTCATCGGGGTCGCCACCCCGTTGATGCTGCACGCCGCTGCTTGGGAGGCAACAGCGGGAAAATTCGGCTGGTGGACAATGACTCAAACCGGCGCGAGAACCAACAGTGCCGGAGCGTACGGCAGCTTTCGTGGCCTGCTGGCTTGTGGCTGGATTCATGGTGCCTTCGGTGCGGCGATCACCGCGCTGGCTACCTGGTACGGGACTGCGCAAACACCTGACGCGGTGATCGAGCAGAGCCGGATGGATCTGGGGCCCGTCGCACTCTGGTGGCAGGTGCGATTGCCAATCGCCGCGCCGTGGTCGATCGCGGCCTTGCTGGCCACGGCTACCATCGCCGCGACCGAGATGAGTGTGGTCGACTTGTACGGGTACGAAACCGTTGCCGATGTTTTCTACCTGTATTTTGCCATCGATCCGTCGTTACCGCGGATTTTATGGACCTGCACACTGCCACTTGCATTGGCCGCAGCGTTGTTGATTTGGTTGTTCATATCCCGCCGCCGATTGCTGGTCGTGCGGTCACAGAGGGATCGGCGGGAGCTTCAAATGGAACCGACGTCGATGGTGATTACGGCGTTCTGTTTTTCGATTGTTGCGTCCATCATTACGATCGTCACGTTGGTTCCCATCGGCGGGTTGGTCATCAAAGCAGGGCAGCTGGTATCAATCAACGACGGCGTGATCGACGCCGCTTGGTCGGCCGGTGCGTGTTGGGAACGCCTGGCAATGGCTCCTGATTTATTCGCGGCCGAATACACCTGGACGGCGTTGATCGCGACCGTCACTGGGATCACATCGCTGCTGATCGCCTGGCCGCTGGCGATGATCGGTCGCCGTCGCCGCGGCATCGAACGCTTGCTCGACATCGTCACGGTGCTGGCTTTCGCGGTGCCGGGCCCGATCATTGGCATGTCGGTGGTGCAGCTGTTCCAGTTACCGCTTCCCGGATTCCGATTCTTGTACAGCCAGACGATTGGGCCGGCGGTGATCGCGTTGCTGGTGCGTGCCGTGCCGATTGGCTACTGGGTATTGCGATCGGGCTATCGAGGCCTCGACCAGGCGGTTCTGGATAGTGCTCGACTTGAGCTGTCGCTGTGGCGCCGTGTCCGCGACGTCGATCTGCCCTTGCTGGGCCGCGCGTTGGTGTTGGCGATGCTTGCCTGCTCGTTGTTTGCCTCAGGAGATGTTCCGTCGATTTTGCCGGTGATCCCCGCGGGCGTCACGATGGTCGGCACGCGATTGTTCGAATTGCTGCACGCCGGGGCGCGGTATCAAGAAGCTTCGCTGGCATTGTGGTATGTGCTGTTTGTGGTCGCAATTGCGCTGGTTTGGGTTCGGCAATTTGACAATTCGCGTGTAAAGTAGGCAGATCATCCCTTCTCGACTTCAAAGCGGAGCTGGCATGCCAAGGTTGGTGATTCTAAGTTTAATTCTGTCCGTCGTTTCGTCAGCCGAATCGCTGATCGCTGTCGAAACGGTTCGCTTTGATGATGGTCAATCGCAGCGGACCGTCGTCGGCAGGGTGCTGGTCGAGGCCCAAGATGGCGGCTTGATGATTCAAGCCGATGGCGGACGGATCTGGACGATCTATCCCGACAAACTGATCGATCGCGGGTCGGACGAGACTGAATTTAAGCCGATTGACGCGCAGTCGATGCAGCAGCGATTGCAACAAGAATTGCCCACCGGCTTCGAAGTCTTCCGGACCAGCCATTACGTCATTGGCTACAACAGCAGTGAAACTTACGCTCGTCGCGTGGCGGCACTTTACGAGCAGTTGTATCGCGGGTTTTATACCTATTGGAAAAATCAACAATGGAAATTACCCGAACCTGAATTTCCACTGGTCTCGCTAGTGTTCAAGGATCGTGACGATTTCCTGGCGCATGCGGAGGCGGAAATCGGTGATACCGCCCGGGCCGTGATTGGTTACTACCATCTCGGCACGAATCGAATGGTCACTTACCACATTCCCAACTTCGAGAGAAATTCCGCGACGATCATTCACGAAGCGACCCATCAGCTGGCCTACAACTGCGGACTACAGCGCCGCTATGCCGACAATCCGATGTGGGTCAGCGAAGGATTGGCGACTTATTTCGAGACACCCGATCGGCGGAATCCGAAGAAATGGCGGGGTATCGGTCGCGTCAATCAGGTGAATCTGGCCCGCTGGCGCAAGTACGAGCCAATGCGGCCGGCCGAATCGTTGGCTACCCTGTTGTCCGACGACATGCGTTACCGCATCTCGACGACTGCCGAGGCGGCATATGCGGAAGGCTGGGCGTTGACCTACTTCTTGATCAACACTCGACGAAAAGAGTATGTCGACTTCCTGCAGAAGTTGAGCGAGGGGAAACCGGCTTCGGAGCGCACGGACCGGGAGCGAATTGAAATGTTCGAAACAGCTTTTCACGGCAGCTTGAGCGAAATCGACGAGGCGCTGGTGGCCTACATGCGGCGAGTGCGCTAGCCCGATCAGCCGTGCATTGGTTGATGCGGCAGGCCGAGCAGTTCGATCCCCCTTGGATCGCTAGCGCCGCATCGTGGCTCGGCGCCCGGTGGGTCATCCATCCAGCCCGATGGACAAACGCAAACCGTCGTAGGCAAGTTCAATTCCAGCCGGCAACCGGGCGTTGGTTTGCGCGTGGTCCAAGCTATGACAAATGTGGGTCAGGTAGGTTCGTTCGGCTCCCACTTGCCGCGCCGCTTCGACTGCTTGATCGACCGTGAAGTGCGTCGGATGTGGTTTGTCGCGCAACGCATCCACGACAAACGTTTTTACACCGCGGAGCAGTTCAAGCGATGAGCCGGGGATCAGGTTGGTGTCGGTGCAATAAGCAAAGTCGCCAAAGCGGAATCCCAGCACGTCAAAGTGCGGGCCGTGTTTAAGTGGAATTGGCACGATCTTGAAGCCCAAGACTTGAAACGGGTGCCGTGGGTCGATCGAGGTGAACTCAAGCATCGGTCGCGACCCGGGATGAGTCTCTTGGCGATCGACGAAAGCATAGTCAAACGATTTACGAATCCGCGCTTCGACCTCCGGCGTCGCGTACAGCGGTACCGCGGCCCGCAGACGAAAGGGGAATAATCGCAGATCATCCAGCCCAAACAAATGATCGGCATGCTCGTGGGTAAATAACACTGCATGAATCAAGGGGATCTTTTCGCGGAGCAGCTGGAATCTGAGATCGGGCGGGGTATCGACGAGAATTCTGCCGCCGACGGTTTCCACCACAATCGCGCAACGCGTGCGATTGTTCCTCGGGTCATCACTCGTGCAGACCTCACAATCACAGCCAATTGCCGGCACGCCGACACTGGTGCCGGTCCCCAGAATCGTTACCGTCGCCTGCTGATTTTTGTGGTTGGCCATGGCCACCAAGGTACACGACAAAGCTGCCCGCAAGGAGTTGGCTGCGAGCAGCCATGCGAGTGGCCTCTCCGGCGATGCCGATCGGTCGACTCCCCTTGGCCGATTGAGTCGAATTCTGCGATACTGCGTCTGTTCAAGTACGTCGGGCCTGGCGGCTTACGGTCCAGCCGCGCTGTCTGCGGCTTAGCGCCGCTGTCGTGGGATCCGATGGTCTGCGGCCCGCAGCAAACCACTCCAACCGTCGTCGAAGATGCAATTTACCGGTAGAACGGTGCCCGATTGTGATTGCGTCGCTAGCGAAACACTGGCCTAAATCTACAGAACTCATTGGAAAACAGAATGCTTAAGAACTTTGCACCCGCTTCGCTGGGGATCAACGGTCGTCAGAGCGAGCTGATTGAATTGGCGCTGACGTACGGTTTCAACGCCATGGACGTGGATATGCAGGAAATGTTGCGTCGCGCCCTGCGTACCAGTACCCAAGATGCAACCAAGTACTTGGATGCGGCGACCGACTTGTCGGTTGGCGGATTCGAGATTGGTGTCGATTTGGATGCCGACGAGGATGCCTTCATCAGTCAGGTTGGGTCTTTGAATCCGATTGCCGACCTGGCCAAGCAGCTCGGCGGTCGCTGTGCCTACACGCGGCTTCCGGCGGCAACGGATCGACTGCCGTATCACGAGTATTTTGAAGTGCAGAAAGGCCGGCTTCGTGACATCGCGGAGATACTGGCCGAGCGAGGTATCAAGTTGGCCATTGGATTCCGTGCCGCGAAAGAGCTGGAGCAGGGCAAACAGTTTCCATTTGTTCGCGATGTCGAAGGCTTTCTGGCGTTGGTCAATGCGGTTGCGGGGACGAACGTGGGATGCTTGCTTGACACTTGGGATTGGGTCGTCGGCGGTGGCGCGATGGACCAGCTAACGGAGCTTGGCGACAATCAGATCATCGCTGTGCGGCTGGGCTCGGTGCCCGCGGACGTTGATCCAAGCAAAGCGGAGAGCAAAGACCGTGTCCTTCCCGAAAAACAGGGTCCGATCAATCACGTCAAACTGATTGCTCATTTGAAGTCAATCGGATTCGAGGGAACTGTCAGCCCCACGGCCTCGAATCGGGCTTACCGTGGGCAAACGCGAGAGAGCATTGTCCAACGCGCTCAAGAGGCGGTCGATGCGATCAGCAAGGATGCCGGGGTAGAGGTCGCGCCTTTGCCCAAGGATTTGATCGAAGACATTCCTTACGAGCCCAATATCATGTCGACCTAGATCATTTCGACCTAGACTTCGAGTCGCAATCAACAGTCGACGGCTGATAATCAACAGAATGATGGATCCCAAATCACCTTGCTGCTCTCGATCATGACCTCGTCCACGGTTCGGTCTGACGACGCTGCCGCCCGGCCACCGCTTGACAAGAGTGGTTCGCGGGTGCGGGAGATGTTTCACCAAATCGCGCCTCGCTATGACGCGATGAATCACTTGCTGTCGATGAATATCGATCGCTATTGGCGTTGGCGGGCGGTTCGACGCTTGCGCATCGAAGCTGGCGTTCCGATCCTTGATACCTGCACCGGAACTGGGGATTTGGCGATTGCGATCCAGCGCAGATCGCCTCCCTCGGTCGAGGTGATCGGCAGTGATTTTTGCTATGCGATGCTGGAATTCGCAGCCAAAAAAAAGTCCACTGCGACGAGAGTTGAGTTTATCGAAGCCGATTCACAGGCCTTGCCCTTTGCCGATCAAACGTTTGGCTGTGTGACGGTTGCGTTTGGTTTGCGAAACGTTGCCGACACCGACCAAGGCATTCGCGAAATGGTCCGGGTTTGCCGACCGGGTGGCCAAGTCTTGATATTGGAATTTTCGCAACCGCGAATCTGGGGGTTGCGTCAAATCTACGGGTATTACTTTCTCAATGTGTTGCCCAGAATTGGTCAGTGGTTTGCCAGGAATGACAAATCGGCGTACAGATACCTGCCCGAGTCCGTTGGCCAATTTCCTGACGGACAGGCTTTGGCTGATCGGCTGATCGCCGCGGGGCTGACCGACGTGCGATTCACCCCGCTTACTTTTGGCGTCGCCACGATCTACGAAGGCACCGTCGCCGATGAGCAGTGAACGCCGGATCGTGGTTGCCATCACCGGTGCCAGCGGGGCGATCTACGCCGTTCGACTGCTGCAGGTTTTGGCTTTATCGGACGTTCAGATCCACTTGACCATCAGTCCCAGTGGCGGGGCTGTGATTCGCCAAGAGCTGGAGTTTGAGCTTGATCTCGCTGCGCCGAACATCGACCAATTGTTGGGTTACATGCCGACCTGGCAGACTTCAGACTCGATCCGGCAAATGATCCTGTCGGCCGCCAAGCAGACAGCCAGGATCCATTTTCACCGACACGACGATTTCCTGACGCCCATCGCTTCGGGATCATTTTTGACCGATGCGATGGTCATTTGCCCCTGTAGTGGGACCACGCTGAGTGGTGTGTCCAGGGCGGCCGGCGCGAATCTGGTGCAGTGCGCCGCGGAAGTGCATCTGAAGGAGCGTCGTAAGCTGGTGTTGGTTCCCCGCGAGACGCCGCTGAGCACGATTCAGCTTGAAAATATGCATCGATTGTCGCTTGCGGGAGCGGTTTTGTTACCCGCGATGCCGGGCTGGTACCACGGCATCGAGAATATTGACTCGTTGGTTCATTTCGTTGTCGGCCGCATCCTTGATCAGCTGGGCGTCGAAAATCTTCTTCTGCGTCGTTGGTGCCAGTAGCTGTATCCCCGAGGACCGTCACGACCGGAACGGTCGTCTCATTAGGTCCGCCTAATCGGAATCTTTTGCCTTGGCGTGCACCTTTGCGTGTCTAACGCTTCATCCGTAGACGATGAAGTCACTGCATCGAGATCCGTTTTCGCAACGTGCACCTTATTGCGCAGTTGCCATATTCGACGGGCATCGATGAGCCACCGTCGTTGATGCGCCGGTGGTGTTGAAAAGCTACGTCCATGTATCACACATGTTGTTTCCTGTGGAGATTTGAGACAATGAAAAGGCTGTGGATGTTGACAGCTGCGATCGTGTCGATCGTTGCTGGCTCAAGTACCGCCAGTGCCGCTTACTGCGGCGCGATCAGCTATGAAGGCTGTGGCGGATGTGGAAATACTCGGTTGTCGCAGACGGCGTTGTCGCCGAGGGCGACGGAGCAGTCGTTGACGGCGGATCAGCCGTCAATGGTGGCTCTTACACCGTAATGCGAACGGTTCGCGAGACCGTGTACGATCAAGTACAAGAAACTCGCTATCGCACTCGCAATGAACGCTACTACGAAGACCGTGAAGTTCAGGCCACTCGTATGGTCCCTTACACGACTCAACGTGAAGTTCAGTACACTGTGATGGTTCCGACTTACGAAACCAAGTCGCGAACGATCAATTACACCGTAAACAAGCCTGTTTACGAAACTCACTCGCGCACGATCAACTACACGGTCAAGCGACCGGTGTACGAGACCAAGACTCGCGTGATCAACTACACGGTCAACAAGCCTGTGTACGAGACTCATCAGCGCACGATCAACTACACGGTCAAAACGCCTGTGTACGAGACCAAGACTCGCACGATCAACTACACGGTCAACAAGCCTGTGTACGAGACTCGCAGCCGGACCATCAACTACACCGTGATGAAGCCGGTTTATGAAACCAAGTCACGCACGATCAACTACACGGTTTACAACACCGTGCAGGAGCAGAAAGTTCGTACCGAGAACTACAGCGTTGTGGTTCCTGAGCAGTACACCAAGACGGTCACCGTTCGTGGTGGACACTGGGAAACCCGCACCGAGACCGTTCCTGGTCCGATGATGCGTCGCACCGTTCGCGAGCCAGGCACCTGGACCTACGATCGCTGCGACCTGCAAATGCGTTTATTGCCCCGGCGCGTGCCGCACCGAGTGCGTTCAAGGTTGCCCAAAGACCATCTGCAAGAAGGTCTGGGTTCCCACTTGTGAGCAACGCGAAGTGACTTGCACGCGATACCGTCGCGAATGCCGCACTCGGGAAGTGCCTTACACCGTTTGCCGTAAGGTTCCTGAGTGCCGCACCAAGGTTTGTAACTACACCGTTTGCCGAATGGTTCCCGAATGCCGCTACCAAAGTTTGCAACTACACCGTTTGCAAGATGGTTCCTGAGTGCCGCACCAAGGAAGTTTGCTACAAGGTTTGCCGCATGGTTTGCGAAAACCGCTGCAAGGTCGTCAACTACACGACCTGCCGAATGGTTTGCGAGAATCGTCAAAAGACCTGCAACTACACCGTTTGCCGAACCGTGTGCGAGCCACGCAGCAAGGTTTGCAACTACACCACTTGCAAGATGGTTCCTGAGTGCCGCACCAAGGTCTGCACCTACAAAGTTTGCAAAATGGTCCCCGAGTGCCGTACTCGTACCGTTTGCGAAACCAAGTGCCGTCAAGAGTGCTACACCAAGACGATCAAGGTCGCCAAGTGCCGTCAGGTTTGTGAACCCTACACGGTCACCAAGTGCGTTCCGCGAGTTGTCTGCAAGCAAGTTCCTGTTCAGGTTTGCTGCCCACAACCAAGCTGCTGTTCGGCAGGCGTTTCGTCGGCATCGGACATCGGCGGAGCCTGCGGCTGCGGCGATAGCTGTGGCGACTGCTGCGAGCCGGCTTGCGATCCTTGCTGTGGCGGCCATCGCGGCCACGGAAAAGGTCTGCTGCACCGCTTGTTCCACCGTGGTGGCAGCTGTGGTTGCGACTGCGGCTGTGACGTCGAGCCCAGCTGTGGCTGCGAAGTTGAACCGAGCTGTGGCTGCGAAGCCCCAGCCTGCGGCTGCTAAGATTCTGTGAGTTAAGCGGTCCGCTGGGAGCGGATGAGAATCAAGTTCGCAGGACGTACGCGAATTTCAACCGAGGCGAGTCTTCCGGTATTGGGAGACTCGCCTTTTTTTGTTCGATGTGCCCTCACAATGAGCACAATCGGCGTGACCCTCGATCAGCAGAATCGACGTGAAAGCTCGGGAAAATTTTGTTTTTGAGGTTGTCTGACGAGTTCCTCACGTTAGTTTAATCAAGAGAGGTTCACTACCAGGATCGCTGGTAGATCCCCCCCTTCTTTCCCTTTCACGGCGTTACTAATCAGATGACCTGTTTCCGCATCTGTACCGCGGTTCTCTGCATGCTCGGCGGTGCCCTTGTGTCGGCTGCCGATTGGGCGGCCGCGGCGTTCCCGATCAAGAATCACGATTTCGGCACGGTTGCCGTGGCGGCTAAGACCGAATTCCGTTTTCCGGTCGTGAATCACTCGAACGCGACGATCCACATCCAGTCGGTCCGCGCCAGTTGTGGTTGCACAACGCCGACCATCGAAACAGCCTACGTCGCTCCGAACGAAACCGGTTGGATTCACGCCAAGTTCAATACGCATTCCTTCAAAGGCAAAAAAGGTGCGACGCTGACCGTCGTGATCGACCAGCCTTCCTACAGCGAAGTTCGCTTGCGAGTCGATGGCTACATTCGTAGCGACATCGTCGTTAGTCCGGGATCGATTGACTTTGGAAAAATTAGTCAGGGCACGCGGGCCGTGAAGTCGACCAATCTCTATTACGCCGGTCGCGACAGTTGGAGCATCATCGACGTCCAAAGCAATCAACCGTGGCTGGTCCCCACCGTCAAAGAGTTGAACCGAGGTGGAGGTCGAGTCAATTACGAACTCTCCGTGGCGGTTCGCGAAGACGCTGGCGGAACGTTTCAAGACGAAGTGGTCATCATCACCAATGATAATGCCAAACCGCGAGTTCCGATCCGCGTAACCGGCCAAATTGAAAGCGCCCTGACGATTTCACCAAAAGCGTTCGCGCTGGGCGGTTTAAAGCCGGGCGAATCGGTGCAGCAGAAATTAGTGCTTGTCGGCCAAGAGCCATTCACGGTCACCTCGATCGAAGCCGAGGGTTGGACGATCGAATTCGATCTCTCGGACAAATCGCAGAAGACGCATTTGATCTCTGCCCGCTTCACGCCGACCGGCGAAAAAACGGGCCCTCAAAAAACGACTCTGCAAATCAAAGCTCTGGGCAAGAATTCGATCGAGGCCAACGCTATTTTGACAGCTGACGTTCGCGAACAGTAATTGCTAGTCGACTTTACCCCCAAAAATCTTGATCGCTTGCTCGGCGTCTTGACAGGATACGGGACGGGCATGCCTGGTTCCGCTTGCGACGCAGGTTCGCATTAGTGAATCAGCGTTGATGCTGGCCAATCCTCGGTAGCGCTGACTTTGGAACTGGATTCCTGCTCTGTGCAACTGTTCGCGGATTCGGCAGAAGTGTTCCTCACTGTAGGCATGAATCCGCTCTTGGCCGCCGAGCGAGGAGAATCTCGTAAGCGGGGGGCCGCACGATTTGAATTCGGCCCGAGTCGAGCAATGCTGGCATCCAACGCTGGAAGAACATCAACATCAGCGCCCGCAGTGAATTCCATCCGCATCCGGATCAAACAACAGGATCACTCGGTCATAGCGTAGCTGAGACAAGTCGAATGTTTCGTCCCAGCCTGCACCCAGAGCCGCGACCAATTGTTGGTACAGTTCATTTTGCCCAACAACTCTCTTGCTTGCCTTGCACGCATTGAGAGGCTTGCCCTGCATCGGCAAAACTGCCTGAAATTGACGATTTCGGACCCGGACCACGTTCTTGGAGGCTGAATCGCCTTCGACAATAAACAGCTCGGCTTCGGAACCTATCCCATGGATCTGGCAATCATGCAGTTTGACCGGCAGCAGGCGGAACATTCCGGATAGGGTAGCCGCCGCTGAGGGCGAACTGTAGCCCCGTATGAATCAACAACTGTCACTACGGATCCGCGTCCGGGATTAACGAACGTAGTAAAAGAATGGCATCACAATCGTTTGTCGTTCGTAGCGGCTTCGCATCATCGGGACCGTGCTCCAGCCCGGTCGCAAGGGTTCAAAACCAAGCCAGGCATTGTGTTCCATTCGAGCGCGACGCTGATCGGATTTGTAGAGTGCCCGGGCCTGACGCAATTCGGCGACCGACAACTGACGGCTTGCCGACATTCGCTGAGCCGCGGGGTGCGGTTTTATCAAAAATGGAGACCGTCGATTTCTGCACTTCGGGTGTGGCCGGCTTGTCGTCGGCAGTCACAACGCCTTGAACAAATACCAGGGCCGCGAAAGCAACCAGCGACAAACGGCAAACTTTCATGATTCTTTAGGGAGTCGGAAAACAAGTAAGTGGGGCGGGCGGAGCAGAACTCCGCCCTGTTTCTGCATCGGGAATCAGACGCTGCGAACTCCATCCGGATGGGCAATCGATTGGTTGGGACCAGGGAATCGGTTAGGAACAGGCCGATAAATCGGGTCATTCGCAAAGAATTGCCGTCGGCGACAGGAGGCTGCGAGGGCAGGCGATTTCCGACCAAGGATTGCTCTGCGGATCAAGTTACGTACGATAGAGGCCTGCGAATGATCCGTTTCCTCCTTCCCTCGGAGCAATCTCCCCGTGAAGACCGTCAATCTGCTCAAGACCGTCAATCTGATCGCCACCGTCGCGGCCACCCTGCTGCTTTCTCTTACCCTTGGCTGTGGCCCGGCCGCCCCAACCGATGTCAGCGTCGACACGTCCACTTCCGGTGCCGGATCAAACGTCACTGCTGCGGGTGGAAATGTGACTGCGGGAACCGACACCCCGGTCAGCGAGACGCCGTAGATCGGGCGGGCGGCGGAGCCCTGGATGTTGCGGCGCAGCCCTGGATGTTGCGGCGCAGCCCTGGATTTTCTTGCGGTCGCTCAAGCGACCGGCTTGCGCTCAAGCGACCGGCTTGCGCTCAAGCCACCGGCTTGGTCATGAATTCCAGTTCGGTCTTTGATGTCACTGCCATCCGGCGTGGCATCGTTGTCGACTTGGAACCATTCTTCCTTGAATTGCAGGTAACCCCCGTCGCCTTGGGACGCTTTTTTCAACGCTACGTTGGTGCCCAGCGCGATTACGGCGTCACCCATCGCAACCTCCGGATGACAGCGAACTTTGTTTTCGCTGTCCGGATTGCGGATGCAGTAAGCCCAATGCTCGATCTCCTCACGGTATCCGCGACTGACTGGACCTGCATCCGCAGCCTTTGGCGACCGGCGCGTTCCAATCGCCACTGGCGCTGGTATCGAGTGCGTAACCGCCACCTTGTTTCGATACGCCGACCTGGCTGCTGGTGTCGCTGTTGCGGTACAGCAATACGTCGGTCTCCTTGTCCAACACCAACGTCCCCTTGCTGCCCATCACGACTTCGCCCCACCCGCCGAAGCCATTGCCATTGATTGACGAGTAAGTCACGACCACTTTCTTGTTCGGATCGATTTCGTAGCCGGGAACCGGTCCGGTTTGCACCCAGCGTCCGTTCTTCTTTTCACTCGCTGGATAGTCAGCCACCGGATCGTAATAGCCGACATCAAATGTGTTGCTGTATTCCGGCCCGGGGAACTCGAACATGCAGTAGACATGATCTCCGCCTCGACGATCCAAGGGCATGATTTGTCGCCCGCCAACCGCATGCACGCTCAGCGGATGAACCTTTTTGCCATCGTCTCGCAGCGAGCTCAGGAAAATGCTGACCGCGTCCAGCTGGTGGCTACCGAGTTCCGCCATCAAACCGGCACCGGTGCGTTCGAAAGATTCGCCAGCGATGCAGTTCTTCTTCGGCGCTGAAGAGTTGATCGCCGACGCTAAAGTCCTTGTATCCGAAGTCGCGTGGGATCGACGTTCTTGTCGGAATCCCAGGCGGTGAACAGCGCCAATTCTTGCTGCAGGCGGATGATCTCGTCGGGATCTTTGGCGGTCTTCAGCTTACCAACTCGGTTGCGAATCTCGGCCGCGATTTTGTCGTACTGCTCTCCCTTGGCTGTCTTTTCTCCGCCCGGAATGGGCATCTTCCAACTATCGCCGCCCGGCAGATTGCCACGATGCCACTGCGCCCGAATGTGATGCAACTGGCCCAGAAGTCCCCAGCGGATCAGGTTCACGGCGTTGTCGTATTTGACGTTGTAGTGACGTTGGTGACCGGTCGCCAAATGGATCGGATTGCCGTCTTTGTCCGCCAGTTCGGCGGACATCCGCGCCATCGCCTTGCACTGGGCGACGTTGTGAGCCATCAATTTTTCGGTCAGCACATGCAGTCCACGCTGCATGGCCAGCGCCGCCACTGGTGCGTGCAGCCACAGCGGCAGCGCGATGATTACGGCTTCGATATCGGGATCATCCAAAGTGGCCATGATGCCGCCGTTGCTGCCGTCGTAAACTTTGACGTTCTTGCGGGCTTCCGCTTCGTCCTTGTAGCCGGCGACCTTGATCAATCCGGGGCGACGCACGAGCGCCGATGGGCTGGACCAATCACCATGAAAAGCGCGGTGTTGGCCGAAGGGTCGAATGTCACAGATTGCCTTGACGTCCACGTACTCGGGGTTGCAACCCCCGATCAATACGTTGCCTTCGTCACCGGTTCCGATCACGGCGACGCGGACCGGGTCGTTGACTTTGCCGTAACCAAAGTACAGTGCGCCAAGTCCGGCGCCGCTGATGGCCCCCGCCGAGACGATGCCGCGCAGAAAATCGCGTCGATTGACGTCGTAATAGCTGCCAATCGCGGAATAGTAATTCTGCTCGCCAATGTCACGTTGCTCTTTGGAGAGTTTATCGACCATTTTTCGTACCTACTGTGAGGATGCGTTGAATGTTGATGTGGTAATTTGCTAACAAGGACCTATTCATGAATTTCCTGTTTGCCCCAGGTTTTTCGACAAATCAGGTGCAGGAAATAATCGACACCGGCAAATCGCCCGGCTCCGGTAGCGGCCAGAACCAGGCAGGCCATGCCTTCGACCAGTTGGTACATGCTGGATGTCGGTCCGGTGGAAGGTGGAAACTGGCTTAGGAAGACCGAACACAGAAATCCGGCGGCCGCCAATCCGGCGACGGGTGTGAACAAGCCAAGCAGCAGGCACAACCCCATGGTCATGTCGAAGTAGGGGACAAACCGATCGATCACGCTGGTGTCGATCAAGGGATGGACACGCGGCTTGATGAATGCAAGCTTGCCGCTCGCCGAACGTTGTTCCGGCGTGGCCACGGCGTTCTGATCGGCCTCGTATGATTTCCAGAGCGTTTCGATTTGACCGAGCGCTGTCGCGCCTTTTTGATTCCATTCCTTACGTATCGCATCGCGCTGACCGCTCAGACTCTGTACTCCATCGCGAGTTCGCTTTTCCAGTGCGCCGGTCTCACCTTGGCCGGTCGTCAGCCTCGCGACCCGCTCGCGACCCAACTTGAATTCCTCCAGATCAGCAGCATTCGATGACAAAATGTAGTCGTAAGTCTCGACAGCCTTGGAATAGTTGCGTTGAGCTTTGTTCTGTTGTTCATCGTCAAATCCGAAGTGCGCGGAGGCTTGCTCGCGATACAATGCCATGTAATAGACCATGGAATCGCGATTGAGTCGAAAGGAAGCATCAGCATCCCAAACCAGACTTTGAAATTTTTCCGACAGAGGTCCTTTGGCGTTGGCAAAGAAGGGAGCGGCGCTCCAGTTTCCGGAAACCTGTTTGTCGACACCTTCGGTGTAGAAATGCCAGCCAACGGTGATTCGCAACAGCACCAATGCTGTGGCAGCGATCAAACCCAACAGGCGAGGAGACAGACCCCAACCGACACACAGACGCAGGGGAGAGAGCAGCAGCTTTCGCACCAATGGATTGATCCGGGTAAATGGGGATGGATTCCGCGCGCAGCCAAGGCCTCTTGCAAAACCTGCCGGCCACTTTAGCTTACACCAAACCGGCGAGAATTGACCACTGCCGAATCTTCAGCTCAAGCTGCCTAGATCCCAAATGATGCGACGATTTTTTGCTGATTTGCCGATCATCCTACTGTCGGTGGTGGGTCAGAGCCCTGGCTTCGCCTGCACGGTGTTCACGATCTCGACTCCCACCATCGTATTGATGGGAAACAACGAGGATTTTACGAAGCTGGGCGCAATTTGGTTCGTTCCCGGCCGTGACGGCAAGCTCGGCAGAGTCAACGTTGGGTTCCACGATGGGTTTGGGAAGGTCGAGACCTTTGCCCAGGGGAGCATGAATGAAAAAGGGCTTGCGTTCGACGCGATGGTGGTGGGCAAAGTGGCCTGGCAGCAAGATCCGGCCAAGCAAACTCCGCGGAATCTGGCTGACCAGATCATCGACAAATGCGAGACCGTTGCCGAGGCGATCGATTATTTCCGCAAGTACAACTGTCCTTACCTGGCCAACACTCAGTTCATGTTTGCCGATGCCTCGGGCGCTTCTGCGGTGATCGCTTGGGAACCGAATCGGGGTTTGTCGGTCGTCAACGGCAAAGGCGCGTTCCAAATCGCGACTAACACACGACTCGCCGCCACTGGCTATCGCTGTCAGCGTTTCATGCGCGTCACTCAGGAGTTGAACGCCGCACAGAGTCTGGACATCGAAGCTGCGCGACGATCGTTGCAGGCGGTACATCAACATGGTCCAGGCGGTTTCACAAGTTACGCATGTATCTATGACCTGCGGAATCGAATGATCTACCTGTACAACCTGACAAACTATGACGAGGCGGTGAGCTTTGATTTGACCGAACAGCTTGCCAAAGGACAGGCCAGTCATTTGATGAAGAACTTGTTTAAATCGAGTCCCAGCATTCAGGAAGTTCAGTCCGGCACTCAGCGAGTGAATTTTGGAACGCGGATCGAACTCGGACGCGATCAGCTGGAAAAATTCGTGGGCGAATACTCTCCTGATGTAGCACCGGAGATTCGCGTTCGCATCGAGGCGACCGACGAGGGCCTGCTGGTTCATAATCCTGGACAAAGCGTCGCCAAGTTGTTTCCGGAAACCAAAACCATTTTTCGGATCGCGCCGGATCGTGGTCAGGTCTCCTTTGAAGTGTCGGAAACAGGGCAGGCCAGCGGATTGACGCTGCACAAAGGCCAGGATGTCAAGGCGACGCGCGTCGGTCACTGATACCACACAACCGGTAGATTGATTGTCGTTAGCGGGAGCTATGCGAACGCAGGTACCGGCTGCGAAATTATTTTTTCGTCACAGGTCATGATGAAGTGACATGGAAACAGCGGCCGGACGTTGACCGGTCGCGCGAGTGCATCCTCGGCTAGTCGCCGAAACTCGTCGATCGAGTACGCGCCGCGAATCCGGCTTTCCGCCGCCGCATGCACGATGGGGCTACGCGAGCACAGATGGGACGCGGCTTTGGCCAGAGTGGCGTTGGTTCGCGATCTGGCATAGTCGCAGACCAACAGAGGGCCCTCTGTCGATCCGATCATCGTCTGCAACTGGCGAAATGCTTGGTGCCTGTCCAGTTGATGCATCCAATCCAGGCTGACCACCAAATCAAAAACGGTCAGCGTCGGCATCCGCTGGTATTCAAATTCAACGCACTGGATCTGGTAGCCGTCGCGAATCGCCGCTTTAATTTTCGATTCGGCGCATTGATCAGGATCGGCAGATACCAAAGTCAACGCGATTTCCCGGCCCAACTTTCGAGATCGCCTGGCCCAGCCCAATGGTATCTCGACCGCTGTGATTGGCATCACCAAGACTTGCAGCGTTCGATTCGGTGTCGCCATCGCGTGGCGGTCGATATGGCGATGGACGATCCGAGCGATGCCGCCAAAGCGAACCATGCGGTCCATGCCGATCGTGACCAGTCGGCGCTGCTGATCCGACAGACTCGAGTCGTTCAGGAGATCCGCTTGTTGCTCACGTGGAATCATCGCCAGTGCTTACCCGGATGACGGTTGCGTCTGCACCGATTGCCTGGAAGCTGGCCGTCGATAAACGAAAATCAATCCAATCAGGCAAGACGCAAGGACAACGATGCTGACCCATTGCGATATCGATAAACTCGTACCGAACTGCCCGGCCTCATCAACTCGAATCAGCTCCAAAACAAATCGTAACACGGCATAGCAGGCAAAGCCGATCATCATGATCGCGCCGTCGCGGGTGACGAACAACGACAATCCGCACAGCATCAAGCACAGCACCAGAGAGCTAGCGCTACTGAGCACTTGAACAGCGTAAACGGGCAGTGCCCGAGCGGGCAGCTGGTCCGGAGTCCAACGATACTGTTTTCCGTCGATTGTCGCGACCACACCCCGGCGGACACTGCCGGACGGGATTCGCAGCGACGCGTCGTTGATCACCGGAGCGAGATATCCGAGTGACTCGATCTTGGATCCAATCACAATACCCGCTTCGCTGGCCAAGGTACCCTTCGCGACCGATTCAATCCTGCGTGTCTGCGGGTTGTAGCTGAACCCAAGCAGTTCCCCGCTTTCCAGCAGCTGCTGGTGATAAACCTCACTGGTCGGTGGAAACTGCACTGCCGCCCAGTGATCTTCGCATCGACCGCCGTAGCAGCAGCCATTCATCAAACATCCGATGCGGCCAAAGAAGACGCCAATGAACAGACAGGGGACAATCACATCACCGAGCTTCAGCAGCGGCAATCGATGTCGAAAGATGTAATACGAAACCGCGATTGTGCCACCGATGAACGAGCCGTAGACGACCAAACCTCCTTCGGTGAATTTCAGGACGTTACCAATTGTCTGGCCGATCGAATCTGCGATGAACTTGTCGCGATACTGGACCACATAGAAAATCCGGGCGCCCACGATGCCGCCGATGAAAGCCCAGGGTGCCATCCCATAGACAACATCGGGATCGATTCCGCGACGGCTAGCTCGATAGGCGGCCAGCGCGATCGCCGAGACGACTCCGCATAACAGCATCACACCGTAACCGCGGATTGCCATTCCGACCGGCTGACCCTGCAGGTTGGTCAGTTCCACTCGCGGCAAAATCAGCCAGATCAGCGCCGCTGCGCTGGCCCAGACCAATCCCTCGCCCGTCAAGAGTTGGCCAATCGAATGGCCGCTCCTCGAATGGCCGATTCGCGCCGCAGTCGCGATCCGGATGGCAAAGCCGATCGTTAGCAAGATCAGCAGCCAGCCGAACCCGAAAATCGGCAATCCGGCGAATTCGTGCGGGATCAGGACCAGCGTTTGAAGCATCGCGTTTCCGATTCGAGTTCGTTTTCAAGACGTCATTGATCTGGACGTCTGCGGCTACTCTTTTCTACGCTGAAAGCAAGCATAAAGTCCAGGTGTCCGTTTGTAGCTATTTCGCTCAGTCGGTAATGAGACCGACTGAGAGTTCCACCAGGTAGCTGGTCAGGTGCCGTAGCAAGTCCCGAAATATCAATCCCAAAGATAGGATCCGACTCGCATCCAAATGGCCGTTCGACGTCCGACTTCGGATCGGCCGGGCCGGGGGCGCGACAGTAGCACACTTCGATGATCCGATTTTCCATTCTAATCGTGCTCCTGATCACCGTGCCGCTGGTCTCTGTGAATCCGGCCAGGGCCGCCACTTTCTCAGTAACAACCCGGATTTACGTTGGTCAAGCCGATTCGCCTTCCGCCGAGCATCGGGTTCTGTTCGACGACGGGCGGGCCTACGATTTGTCGCTCAGTGAACGAAGATTTGCTACCGTTTACGATTCTCAGCAAGGACAAGTGATCCTGTTGGATCGAAAATCGGAGGTCCAAGCCGTCGTCGATCTGGAGGATCTGCTGAAAGTCACTGCCGAAGTGAAAGCTTCAGTGAACGACACGGAAAATCGTCAGCAACTGGGTGTCGATGCAAAAGTGATTGCGGCCCAAGGGAACGGATATCGAATTCGCTTCGCCGGCACGGAATACTATGCGGAAACCGAGAAGCCGACCGATCCGACCATCGCCAGAGACTACGGCCGTTTCGCCGATTTGGCGTTGCGCATGAATATTTTGCGTCCGCTCGGACCGCCGCCGTTTGCTCGAATGACGCTCAACAGCCATATCGCGGCCAAGGGTGAGATCGTGACGCTCTCGAAGCTGACTCTTAGCCGCGGCGACCAGTCGGCTGAATATCGGTCGTCCAATCAAATCGGCGAGTTGACCGCATCGGATCGAGAGTCGATTGGGGAACTTCGCGAGCTACTGACGACCTACCGCAGCGTCGCACTGAAAGACTTTCCTGCGCAGTAAGCCGGAAGATCAATGGTGGGACAGATTGGGGCGGACGGACCGGGCCGCGTTCACTAACATGTCGGCGACTTCGTTTTGGTCTCAACAAGGCGACGAGTATGAAAATCAAGTGCCCCGCCTGCTCCAAGATTCTTAGCGTTCCGGAAACGTCCGCCGGGCAGGTGGTCAAATGCCCGTGCGGCAAGCAGCTGCGGGTTCCGGCGACGGGTGGTTCGCCCTCGCCTGCGCAAACAGCCGCAGGTTCAAGCCAACCCGCACGTCCGGCCAAGCTGGATCCCGCCGCTGATCTTTATGAATCCGACGGATCGAGGTTTGACGAACTGACCGACCAAGACTTGCAAGGGGGCAAGCCGGTGTCGCATCCGTACACCGCTCCGCCCCGGTCGGCCCCGGCCGCCGATCCGCTACAAGGCTATGCGCCGCCAAGTGGCGCGGGATATGCCGGTGCGGTCGGCACACTCTCCGATGGCATCCGCGCGACGCTTGGGCAACGGATCATCGGAGCGCTGATCGATAGCGCCCTGATGTTTGTCGCGGGCATTGCCTTCGCAATCGGCGGTGCGATCGTTGGCAGTCTTGTAAATCCGCAAGACAGCGATTTCATTTTCGGTATCGGTTACGTGGGATTCTATTTGGGGATCTCTGCAATCGCGATTCTCAACGCCGTCTTGATTTCTCTCTCTGGCCAATCGATCGGCAAAAAGGTGGTGAAAACAAGGATCGTTGACTTGCAAAGTGGACTCCAAGTGGGTTTCCTGCAGGGCGTGTTGGTGCGCAATTTTGTGTTCGGATTGATCACGGCGATTCCATGTCTAGGATCGATTGTGGCCCTGGTCGACCTGATCATGCTGTTTCCTGAGCCACACCAAACGCTGCATGACCGATTGGCCAAAACTGCGGTGATTCGGGTCTGAATCGATGTTGGGAAGAAACGACTGCGACGTGTAACGGGTGGCTTGAGGTGATGCTGCGAGTATTGCGAGCATCGAGCCACCAGCAGTTCTGGTGCGTAGCCCTGAAAATGGGGTCGCAGTCAGGGAAGTTTTTGCGTGATTTCGCCGCTGCCCGGCACTCCCCGCGCCGTCGCTGTGGATTCGGCCCGATCCCCACGCGGTGGTGATCAGCCCCGCTCGGCAGGTTCCCTACAGGGGCCCAGGCATTACGCCCCCCCGGCCTACCAATTGCCTCGTCGATCACGGACAATGAATTCGCTTAAACCGTACACGGATGGGAGAGTGCTGTGGCTCGTAACGAACAATTGATCCGCCAACACAAACTGCTGCAACTGCTGGAACTTTCTAGATTCGGTCGGACGCTCGAGGAATTGCGGACTGATTTGATTGCCGATCTGGGGCTCAGCACGTTGCACGAGCGCACGGTGCGGCGCGACATGGAGGCCCTGCAAGCAGCCGGTTTTGACATTCAAACCGATCAGCTGGAGCGCGGCAAGGTATACAAGCTAGGCGCGAACAACACCGGAGTACACGAGATCGGCATTTCAGCCACCGAGTTAATCGCGCTGTCGATCGGCAGAGAACTGTTGTATCCGCTGCTGGGAACCCAATACTGGAAAGGCATCGAGACGTTCTGGAACAAAGTTCAAGAAGCAGTTCCCAACGGCGTTTACGATCACTACGCCAACTACCGAAAAACATTGCACGTCTTTGGCTCACCGAGCAAGTCCTATGAACAACATGAAGGCATGTTGAAGACGATCAATCGGGCAATTTTGGAGCATCGGATTGTTGCAATCGAGTACGAATCGGTCGGCAAGCCTGTATCGACACGTCGCATCGAACCCTACGGTTTGGCGGTTTATCAAAGCAGCATCTATGTGGTCGCGACTGTCGCCGGATCATCGGAATTGAGGAACTGGAAGCTCGACCGATTTCATCGCGCCACGGCGTTGGACGAATATTTCAAGCCTGATCAATCAATCGATGTTTCCAGGCACTTGGGCAAAAGCATCGGTATCTTTTCAGGTGAATCGCCAACCTCGGTGCGAATCCGCGTTGGCCAGCGGGCCGCCGCCTGGGTTCGCGAGGATCCCTGGCATCCCGAGCAGACTCTTTCGCCCTGTGACGACGGGTCGGCGATCTTGGTGGTACCGGCAGCGCATCCGCGCGAGGTGTTGCCGAAAGTTTTGTCGCTGGGCGCGGACGCCGAAGTGCTGGAGCCCGAGTCGTTTCGAGAAATCGTGAGCGACGCAGTGCAGAAGATGGCGGCCAATTACGGAGTTGCGGTCGGGTGATGAAGCAGGTTCGTAATCCAGCTGTCGTTGGCTCTCCAGTGCGCAACCGCGTGCAATGTTTTGCGCGGGCACGGTTGCAGTGGCGGCGGCCAGCCGCGCGGTGGGGTCGCGGGTCGATCATTTGCTTGTTCGTATTGCTGTCCTGGCCTCTGATCCATCCGGCATTCGCAGCCGATCAAATCGCCAGCGATGCCGACATTGCGAAATTGATCGAAGACCTTGGTGCGGATAGTTTTTTTACTCGCACGCGTGCCAAAGAGAAGCTGCAACAGCTCGGCTTGGAAGCATTTGATGATTTGCATGATGCCCAGTTTCATCCCGACAACGAGATCGCGATGGCTGCTCGGTTCTTGGTTAGCAGCTTGATGGTCAGCTGGTCGAAGGAGTCTGATCCGCCCGAAGTCCACGAAGCGCTCAGCGAGTACGGCGCCCAGGACGAGGTTGAACGGACCAGCCGAATCGAAATGTTAGCGGAGTTGCCGGAGCGAAAAGGACTGCTTGCGCTGGCGCGGCTGGCGAGATTTGAAACGTCGCTCCGATTGAGCCGTCTGGCGGCACTGGCGGCGATTCGGCAACCGATTGACGGCGACCAGGCCCAACGCCAACGCACTGCCGATCAGATCCGACAAACCCTGGGCGATAGCGAGCGGCAATCGGCGAATTGGTTACGGGTCTACGCCGAGGATCTGGTCAGTGGTAGTTATTCCAGCGACAGTTGGCGCGACTTGATCGCGAAACAACGTGATCAAGTCGATACGGCGGCGACTGACGCGTCGAGTCGACAGTCCGTGTTGGAATTGGTTCGCCTCTGTGCGTCGCGCGCCGCCCAAGCGGATTTGACCGAGGAGGCGGTTCGCCTGGCCAGCGAAAACATCGATCTGATCCCACCGACCACGCGTGACCTGATCGAGGCCTGCAGTTGGGCGATCGATCAGCAGTTACATCCTTTCGTGTTGCGGCTGCAGCAGCAGCATGTGCGGATGTTTGATCAGCACCCGATCTTGCTCTACGGCGCCGCCGAGTCTCATAGCAACGCCGGCAACTCGGCGGAAGCCGATCGGCTTGCCGAGCAAGCGTCGAAAATTCGACCTTTGCCAACGGATCAGGAATCGCGGTCCAAGTTACAGCCCAAGGAGATCGAAGAAATTGCTCAGGCGCATCGCCTGATTGCCGGCAAACTAAAGGACCGAGGTTTGTTTCATTGGGCGGAGCGAGAATATCGCCTGGTGATTGATTCGATGGAGATCGACGAAGCGGCGGCGGCGGCGGCGCGAGGCGAGTTGTCGCAAATGTTTGGCGATTTGCTGAGGCACCAAGACGTGGTCGACGTGCTGAAACCGCTGACTGATCGCGTGGAAAAGGATGCGCAGCTACGGCAAAAACTGAACAACATGATGTTTTCGGTCAACCGAATTCAAAGCGATCAATTGTATCACCAGGGACTGCAGTTGATGGAAACAGGATTGCCCCAGGATACCGAGGCGGCGCAAAGGTTGTTGATGCGCGCCTACAACAGCTATCCCTACAATATTGACATCTTGATTTCGATGTATCGCATACCCGGTGATGAGCAGTGGAGCAAGAGTGTCCAAGACAAGTTGAGCGTTTCGATACGACAAGCAGATATGTTGGTCAGGCAGGCCGAAATGCGAGCCAAACAATTCGGCCGAGTGGGTAGCGAGCAAGTTGCCGAGGCTTACAACCAATACGCCTGGCTAATTGCGAACACCGAAGGCGATTACCAGCAAGCGCTCAACTACAGCTTGAAATCACTTGAAGTCCGCACCGATCCGGAAAGTACCGCGGCCCGCCTTGATACTTGTGCGCGGTGCTATTTTGCCGCCGGCGAGATCGACAAAGCGATCGTGACACAGAAAAGGGCCATCAAACTACTGCCTCATTCGCCGCCGCTGCTGCGCCAATTGAAAGAATTTGAGGCGGTTAAGGGAGCAACAGGCGACAGGTAAATAGCATCCCTGTGATCGAGACGATAAATTGACTGACAGCAACAACAACCCAGGCTTATGGTGAACGCAACTGAATTTGGCCAGACCGACGCTCTGGTCGGCATTATCATGGGAAGCCGTAATGACTGGGATACGATGCAGGAAGCCGCCGGGTTTCTGGAACATCTGCAGGTCCCTTACGAGCGGCTGGTCGTTTCGGCGCACCGGACGCCGGATCGCATGGTCGCCTACGCCAGCGGTGCCGCCCAGCGCGGCTTGAAAGTCGTTATCGCTGGTGCCGGTGGTGCCGCTCACCTGCCGGGCATGGTCGCCTCGGAAACGAATTTGCCAGTGATCGGTGTCCCCATCCAAAGCCGCGCGCTGCAAGGACTTGATTCTCTGCTGTCGATCGTACAGATGCCTGCGGGGATTCCAGTCGCCACCATGGCGATCGGCGCGTCCGGAGCAAAGAACGCCGGCATTCTGGCGGCTCGAATCTTGGCTTTGTCCGACGATCAGCTGCGGCTGCGATTGAAACAGTTTGTCAGGGAGCAGACCGAAGCGGTGCTGAAGTCCGCCGACTTTCCAGCGAGTGCGACAGATTGATGCGGGTACCGAAACCGATTTTGCCGCCGCAGTCCATCGGCATGGTAGGCGGTGGTCAGCTTGGACGCATGTTCGCCATCGCGGCCGCCACGATGGGCTACCGCGTCGTCGTCTTCTGCGGCAGCCGAGACGAACCTGCCGCTCAGGTGGCCCAGCAGGTGGTTACCGGGGCCTTGGACGATACCGACGCGATTGATCAGTTCGCTTCGATGTGCGATGTGATCACATTCGAATTCGAAAATATTCCCGCCCCAACGATCGCGCGCTGCAATGAGTTTGTTACGACTTATCCGTCTGCCAAGATCTTGGCCACCACCCAGGACCGCTTGATCGAAAAGAGCACGCTGCGAGCGGCCGGACTACCGGTGACGCCGTTTGCGAGAATCAGTGACGTCGATTCGTTGTTGCAGGTCGCCGATCAACTCGGATACCCGTTGGTCGTAAAAACGGCTCGCAGCGGCTACGACGGCAAAGGCCAGTATCGCGTCAACAGCGCCGCGGATGCAACAACGATCAACTGGCAGGCCGCTGAAAGTTGGATCGCGGAACAATGCATTCCTTTTGACCGCGAACTGTCGGCCATCGTGGCCCGCACAATCGGAGGTCAGTGTCAGACTTTTCCAGTGCTGGAGAACGTGCATCGCAACCACATCCTGGACGTGACAAGTGTACCGGCGGCGATTTCCGACCAGTTGGCCCAGCAAACGCAACAGATTGCCATCGATGCTGCCATAACACTGGGAGTTGTCGGCTTGTTGTGCGTGGAATTTTTCGTCGCTGGCGATCAAGTGATGATCAACGAAGTCGCGCCTCGACCTCACAACTCGGGTCATCTGACGATCGAAGCATGCGAGACCAGCCAGTTCGCCCAGCACGTACGCGCTGTCTGCAATCTGCCGCTCGGTAGCACGAAGCTTCGCTGTAAATCCGCGGCGATGGTCAATCTGTTGGGCGATTTGTGGACCAGCCAATCCACGCCGCCGGCCTGGGACAAAGTACTGCAAGACCCAGCCATTGCCCTGCATCTGTACGGCAAAGCCAGGCCGCAGCCAGGCAGAAAGATGGGGCACCTGACGATCACCGGCGACGATCCTCAACAGCTGGTCAGCCGGCTGTTGGCCAGGCGGGAACAACTGGCCTGCATTGCTCCGCGGGAATGAGGCGCAAGCAAACGGCGGTCAACTGGCGGACCGCTTTTCCCGAGCTAGGCCGTTGCTGGAAATGCGCTAAGGTATCAACCAGAACAATCCCGTCATGGTGACCGCTTGGATCAGCGCCCCCTTGGCACTGATTGGTACCGGTTGCTTGATCCAAGGAGCGCAGTTGCCCGGACGATAATAGCCCAGCGCGTATTGACATTCGTGCGGCGAGTGGACTCCCATCTTGTACGGCAACACCAGGATGTTGCCAAAGAAGTGAGCCGATTGCACAAATGGTTCCAAGACGGGACCGTGCGTGTGACCGTACCGCTCCAGGTTTACATCTTCAAAGTACAACGGTGTGTGACATAGATTGGAGGCCTTCCAAGTCATCGTGGTCATCACCCAATTTCGCGGCGTCGCCGTCGTTTGGTCCAGCAAGCACTCAGACGGCAGGCCCCAGTTTTCGGCGATGAACGCCAAGTCTGCCTCGCTCAGTCGGCTCATTTGCAGTTCTTCCAGGCTGCCTTGATCGGTCACGATGATCGCTTTTTCGTATGCCAGATCGCGCAAACGGCCCCTTGCGATCAGAGTTCCATCGATTGCTCGCCAGTCATGAATCGCCTGATTTTCGTCGAATTCCGCTTTCAACTCTTGATACTTTTCCAGATCGATCTCGTCGGGCCGATAGGGAGGACTGATATCCAGCGAAACTTTGTCAATCGTTTGTTCATCGATCCGCTGTCGAAAATCGTTGCATGCTAATTTCCCCGGTTTCTCCAGTTCATCCTGGTTCAAATTGTTGTAGATGTCGTCCGTCTGATCAAAGTTTCTCAGCCGTGACGGAGGATTGTCGCTCGCTTCGTTTCCGCTTTGCTCTCGATCGCTAAACCGAAACGGGTCTTCCGGTTCAGGGTCCTGTCGCTGGGGAGCCGACAAGTCACTCTCGTTGGAATCAGCAGTGGGGGAATCCGTGCGCTCCTGTCGCAGCACATCACCAAGGGATGGTTCGGCTTTCGGTTCAGGCAGTTCCAACGATTGATCGCTTTGACGCAGCTCTTGGGGCGTCGGCCGCGTCGATGGTTGCAGCGGTTCTGGCAGGCTTTCGATCTGACCGGGAGTGACGGGCAAAGGCTCAGTTGCCTGCTCGAACATGTTTCGTCGTAAGTCTTCCGTCCGGCGCAGCTCGTTGGGGAGTGCGGGCGCTGCCGGCGGCGGCTGGATGATTCGTTCGCCCTGGCCGTACGGCGCTGGTTCAGCAGCAGGCTGACTCGCGGGCGCTGGCTTGACCGGTGACGCATCATCGCCGAACGGATTGTCGAAAAAGTCGGGTGTGGTCTCGGCTTGTGAACGCTGTTGCTGCTGTTGTAGTCGCGCCGAGGGAGGCGGGATCAGCATTTCGCCGATGGGTGCCTGCCAATTGACCCGGCTCACTTTGCTCAACTGCGGTTCGTTCAGCGCCCGACGCAAGCCGTCCGGCGCGGATCGAACAGCGCCAGTGATCAACTGATTGCTTTGCCGCCATTTCAGATTCCAACCCTGGCGTTGCCGATCGTCACGGTCGGCTGGCGTGTCGGCCTGGGTTCCGAACTTGGGGACTGGTCGCAAGGCCACGCCCGCACCGTAGGGTGCCGTTGGCGACTGACCACCAGCGCTGGATGTCGATACCGCAAGCACCAGAGCGGTGCTAGCCTTGATCGCCCAGCTGAGTGTCCGGGCTGTAGTTTGGCGCTTCGTGCGTGATCGCAATGTCATGCGGATGGTTCTCCCTAACCGTCGCTGCCGAGACGCGGATGAACTTGGCATCTTGTCTCAGCTCCTCGATCGTCCGTGATCCGATGTAACCCATGCCAGCTCGCAATCCGCCGACCAATTGGTAAACGTAATCGCTAAGCGGTCCTTTGAACGGCACACGACCTTCGACGCCTTCGGGGACTAACTTGCCCGCCTCAGCGTCCGATTGCCGGTACCGATCACTACTCCCTTTGACCATCGCCCCCATCGAACCCATGCCGCGGTAAGACTTGAATGTCCGTCCTTGGTACAGGATCACTTTGCCGGGACTTTCGGCCAGACCTGCGAACAGGCTGCCGATCATCACCGCGTTGGCTCCGGCCGCAATTGCCTTGGTTATGTCACCGCTAAAGCGAATTCCGCCGTCCGCGATGACTGGTATGTTTCTCTCGCCGGCAACACTGACTGCGTCAAGAATCGCCGACACCTGTGGAACTCCAACGCCGCTGATGACTCGAGTCGTACAGATCGATCCGGGGCCGATTCCGACTTTAATCGCGTCCGCTCCGGCATCGATCAACGCTCGGGCACCTTCGCTGGTGGCGATGTTTCCAGCCACCACGTCGATGTCCCAACTCCTTTGCTGTTTAATCTCTCGAACTGTATCGATTACATTTTTACTGTGCCCATGAGCCGAATCGACGACCAACAGGTCAACGCCCTGATCGATCAAGGCCTCGGCGCGGTTAAACCCGCCGACGCCAATTGCCGCTCCGACCCGCAATCGACCCAGTGAGTCTTTGCAAGCACGGGGGAACCGCTTCATCATGTCGATGTCGCGGATCGTAATCAGTCCCGTTAGTTTTCTATTTTCGTCAACCAGCAAAAGTTTCTCGACCCTTTTTGCCGTTAAAATCCTCTCAGCTTCCTCAAGCGTCACATTTCCCACCGCCGTGACCAAATTATCCCTGGTCATTACCTGTGAAACTGGGAATTCTGGGTTTTCTAGGAAGCGTAGGTCGCGGCGGGTCAGGATTCCGACCAGCGTCCGGTCGGCGCTGACAATCGGGATTCCCGAGACGTTGGCCTGGTCCATCAGCTCGGCGGCTCGACCGACTTTTTCTTCCGGCGGCAGCGTGACTGGATCGATGATGATGCCATTGGCCGACCGTTTGACCTTCATCACCAATTCGGTCTGGTGCTCGATCGACAGATTTTTGTGGACGATTCCCAAGCCACCCTCCTTGGCCAGCGCGATCGCCATCTCCGATTCGGTAACCGTGTCCATTGGCGAGGAGACCAGCGGAATCTGCAACCTGATGCGGCCGGTTAGTTGGGTGCTGACATCGACTTCGCTAGGGACGATTTCGCTGTATCGTGGTTCCAGCAGAACGTCATCGAAGGTGACACCGAGTTTTCCGATTTTGACTTCCGCCATTGGCCCATCCGACATCTGATTGGGATCCCTGCTGAGTTCCGGTGGCAAAAACGAGTGATTATGCCGGAATCAGCCCTCAACAGCCAGGAGTGAGCGGCAAAGAGCACAGTGATTGCTGGCGGCAGAACTGAATTCCCGGGTCCTGCTTCGCTGACGGTTTCCCCTGATCGATTACAATAACGGCTGCTTGAATCCCCCTCTGTACCTAGGAAATTTCCAAATGAAATGCTGCCGCGCGGTGACGATCCTGGCCCTGATCTTTCTGCATAGTCCCTTCACTGCCACTGCCACTGCCGACGATTTACCGGCCAGTACCGCGCTGGACACCTACGTTCACGCGCCGGATGAGAGCTACAGTTGGAAAGTGGTCTCAACCAAAACGGCCGATGGAATCAAATCGGTTGTGATTGATATGACCTCACAAACCTGGCGAACGTCCGACGAAGTAGATCGGACTAAGTGGCAACACTGGATCACGATGGCCGTTCCCGAGAACGTGACTTCAGCGACGGCATTCCTGGTCATCGGCGGCGGAGGCAACGGCGGAGACCCGCCCGCTGGACCGGATGCGTTGGTGATGCAAGTCGCCAAGGCGACCGGGACGGTCGCGGTGGAGCTGAAAATGATTCCGAATCAGCCGTTGGTCTTTCACGGTGATGGCAAGAGTCGTAAAGAGGACGACCTGATTGGTTATACCTGGGATCAGTACATCAAAACGGGCGACCCGACTTGGCCAGCCAGAAATCCAATGGTCAAAAGTGTCGTCCGTGCGATGGATACGGTCACTGCCTACATGGCCTCTGACGACGGAGGCAACAAGCAAGTCGACGAATTCGTTGTTGCCGGCGGTTCCAAACGTGGCTGGACTACCTGGCTGACCGGCGCGGTTGATCCACGAGTCAAGGCGATCGTTCCGATTGTGATCGACGTCGTCAATGCGGAACTATCGATGCTGCACCACTTCCAGGCTTATGGTTTCTGGGCACCAGCAGTGGGCAACTACGTACAACATGGAATCATGGAACGGATCGATCATCCGCGTCTACGCGAACTCTATGACTTAGTCGATCCGTATTCATACCGGCATCGACTGACGATGCCCAAATTTGTCTTAAACGCAGCTGGCGATCAGTTTTTCCTGCCGGATTCATCTCAATTTTATTGGGACGAATTGCCAGGCCCGAAAATCATCCGCTATGTCCCCAACACCGATCATGGCATGGGGGGGTCCGATGCAATTGAATCCGTGATCGCCTTCTATTCATTGATTTTGAAGGATCGCCCGCTGCCCGAATACACATGGAGCATGACCGAGGACGGAAGCTTGCAAGTCGAAACCAAGCAAACCGCGAAAGAAGTTCGCTTGTGGCAGGCGACGAATCCGAAAGCACGAGATTTTCGCGTTGAGTCTTTGGGCCGCAAGTATAAAAGTGAGGTGCTTAGCGAATCGGCGGACGGGATCTATCGGGCAAAGGTGTACGCGCCGACGGAGGGTTGGACCGCCTATTTCATTGAGTTGACCTACGATGTCGGAGCGGCGGTGCCGCTGAAAGTAACGACGGCCGTTCAGGTGACGCCGGACGTGCTGCCTTTTGAACACAAGGATCCGAGTCGACCGGCCTCCTTAACGGTGGTCGCTGCGGCACCAACCGCAGCCGCCGCAACCAAAATCGTCGATGACTTCCCAGCATTTGCCGACTCCGGAAAATTGGGAGTTGTGATTTGCGAATGTATCGGCGACACGTGCTATTTGAATTTTGTACCGGTAAAGGGCAACCTGGAACTGCAAATGACCGGCGTGGTTGGTTGGCTGAAGGCGAATCAGTGCAAACAGATTCAATACCAGCTTGAATCCGGCCAGGAAATCACGCTGCCGCCGACGGCAGTCGAACCGGCGGTATCGAACTGAACAGTTACCAGCCCAGCACATAGGCAAATACCAGCGGCGCACAGATCGATGCGTCGCTTTGGATCATGAACTTGGGAGCCGCTTTGGAGAGTTTTTGCCAGGTGATTTTTTCATTCGGTACCGCCCCGCTGTAGCCACCGTAGCTGGTCACCGCGTCACTGATCTGACAAAAATAACTCCACAGCGGAATGTCCATTTCCAAATCTTGAATCAACATTGGCACGACGCAGATCGGAAAATCCCCGGCGATTCCCCCGCCGATCTGAAAAAAACCGATCGGCACCTGGCCTGAATTCTCCAGATACCAGCGGGCCAGCAGTTCCATTTGTTTCGTGCCCGGGGCGACGGCTGAATGGTTGCTAAGTGTGCCGTCAAAGACCCGCGCGGCATGGATGTTGCCAAGCGTCGAGTCCTCGAAGCCCGGTGTGAAAACGGGAATCCCTTTTTGTTTCGCCGCGGCGACCCAACTGTGCTCCAGCGGCACTTGATAGTGTTGCACTAAATCGTCGTCGTCCAACAAATCGAACATGAATTCGACCGGCATTCGCATCGCACCCGAATCAGCGGCTGCTTGCCAAAGCGGGATCAAGCGATGCTCGATATGCCGGACGACGGTCTCGGGAATGCAAGTATCCGTAACGCGGTTGAAACCGCCGGCCAGAAGTGCCAATTCATCCTCAACCGACAGGGCGCGCCAATCCTCCACGATCCGGTACTCGTCATGAGCGACCAAATTGAAGATGTCCTCTTCCAGATTGGCCGCGGTACAGGTGATCGCGTGTACCTTGTCCTGACGAATCATCTCGGCCAGCGAAATCCCCAACTCACCGGTGCTCATCGCCCCGGCCAGCGTGACCATCATCTTGCCATCGGCGACGGTCACGAACTCGCGATACGCGTTGGCGGCCGCCAACAACTCGCGGGCGTTGAAGTGTTTGAAATGCGTGTTCAGAAAGTCAGATACGTTCATCGGCCCTGGAGTTTTCGGGAAGCTGGCTGAGAATTCGGCACAATTGCCTGCGCAGGTTCGTGAACCCACGCTCATCCTGATCATTCAAACGGCGATAATCCTACATCCACAACCCCCCCTTGGGTCTGGGTAGGCCATCTACTCTTCAAATAACGATCCCCGATCGGCGCTGACCCGCTGCTCTGTTGTGTAATCGACGCACAGGCCGCCAACTCACGCTCCAGCGCCTGCCGGAGCAACGCTTAACAAGCACGTCGATTGACAAGACTGAGGCTTCAGCCGACGAGCGATTCAGGCATCTCTCGCAGGAACATGTAAACGAAGATACCGGTCGAGACTCCGGGCGCGGCGATCCCCGTCGCCGCTGTCGCGAGGTTGGTGGCGGCGGCGAAATAGACGAACGTGGCGGCGGCAACCACCGAGACGGCGACGACAAAAGTGGCTGTCAGGCTGATCGGTTCGGAGCGCGGACGCCACCAAGAGCGCAGTTCGTGAAAGAACCGATAGGCCAGCAGAATGTAAAGAATAAAGCTGCCAAACGAGTAATCCGCCAAAGCCGGCAGGACAAGCAGCGCGTCGAACAAGCCATGCAGCAGGACCACCAACAGAATCGTCGCGGCGGCCTCTGCCAAACATTGCTGCGGCCACCAGATTGCCCTGCAGATAGCCAATCCGGCCAGTCCGGTCAGCGACAGATGTAAAAAATTCGACAACAGAAAGCGGTCGATCGTGCTCGATGGGTTCCCAGTGAAGTAGCCGACGTTCTCTTCCATCGCAAAGCCGAGCCCGACGCAGGCGGCAACCAACATTCCCTCACGCTGACTGCCGCGGCGAATGATTATCGGCAGCAGCGGCAGCAGCAGCAACAGCTTGGCCAGTTCTTCTCTTAACCCGACACCGAGAATGAAATATCGCAGCCCTTCGATTGTCTCGACCGACTCACGAAGTTCCCAGTGGTGCTGTTGAAAGTAGATGGCAAACAAGGTTGGCCAGATGCTGAGGACACCAAGCAGCACGCCGGCGAGCGCCAACGGGGGCCGGAGTCCGTCGGCGGATCCAGGCTGACCAGCCTGCAGCAGAAATACGAACCAACAAATTCCGGTCAATCCGGCGATTGCGGCCGGTCCTGGCAGCATCGCAATCCAGATGCCGCTGGGAATCTTCCACCACACGTCCCACCAATCGCCGCGCGCGGCCAATTGATCGATTTGGTGGTGATGTTCAATCAACTCCTGGAAGCGGCCGCCGATCAATGAATCGGTGATCGAATCAGGCAACAGGCGGGTCGCTAGCCCAATGATCACACCAGCAAGCAGAATTCCGATTGCCAACCGCCACAGGAACTGAGGGTCCCTGGTTCTGGTCCGCAGCTTCGATTGCCAGGAAGTTGGAATGAGCGGCTTCAGGGATCAACTCGCGTTGATGAACAGCGTTTTCTGCGCAACCCAATCGCGCCGCCTGCCAAGATTAACAATGCAGCGGGCGTTGACGGCTCGGGTACCAGCAGCGGACGGTAGGCGGCGAAGGAACGCTCTGCGAACAGCAGGTAAGCGTCATCAGTCAGATGAATGTTATCGCGAAAGGCGGCCGCCGGCCCGGGTTGGTCAATCCGTGGCAGTGACGGATCGCCGGGGGGAAGCCCTAGCGATGGAATTCCGTATTCGATTTGCGTCAGACCGTAGTAGTCCAGGTAGGTGTAGTTCGGCCAAGACAAAGCGTGTTGCAAACTGCTGAAGGTCAGCGCTGCTTGATTGACTTGCAGCGGCGTTCCGATCGGCAGTGGGCGGGGAAAGTCATAGCTCATGTGAAAGACTTGGAGATCGGGCCGCACGCTATGGATATGATTGACGACGATCTCAGCGGCCGACAGCCAGGATCCGAGTTGGCCGCTAAGGAGCAGCAAAGCAACAACTGAAATTTGACGGTTCACGGCAGCGACCTGCGGAGAGGAGGATCGAACGACCGAGTCCATGGTAAGCACCCCGCGTTGATCGATCCAGGCGATCGGGGCAAAGCCTCTCCCGCGACTCGTCACCACGGCGCCGGAAAATCGGGTGACTTGGCAAAGTTTCTTTTCAACCGGCAACCTTCACCCCCGCGATCGTCGTGCGATTCTCTGCGAACCAGTACCGCGGATCAATATTTTTATTTTTTTTAAGCTCTAGGGTTAAGGTTGTTCCTTTAGGGCTCTAAAGCAGTCATCGAGCTTCCCTTGTATCGAAAAAATTTAAAAATTTTTGCTTCACTCTGTTTCTTTCTCACTCCGACTTCACTGGCTCGAATCCGATCGAGCCGAAGCCATGGGATTTCGCCGATTTGGCAGATAGAGCATAAATCGGGCCATTTTTTCGAGCTTGGGGTTTTCGATGTAGGTCCGATCTGTTAATTTTCAAGCGTGATCATCGGCCCGATGTTGCGATTCGACTCAGATTCTCTCTTTTCCTACCAACGCCCGGCATTAGGAATGCGCCGACGGAACATGGCTGTTTCCTCCCGCTTGAAGCCTGCTGATTTGTCCAGGCTGAACGTTCGCGCTCTGCGAATCAACATTGACCGTTAATCACCGACCCGCACCCTTGAAGGCCTGTTTGTGTCTCGTTCGGGACATTGCACAGGGCTGCAAAACCCATTGGTTTCACGGAGCTACTGCACACGATGGCAACTACAAGTAGACGTCGACTTGAGACGACCAGCGTCCGTCATTTCGGCACCGGCCTCGGAAATTTCGAACTGCCCGATCTGACCGCACTGCAAACGGATTCGTATGCCGAATTTCTGCAAGCGGATACCGACCCTAAGAAACGCAAGAATCAGGGTTTGGAATCGGTGATGCGAGAAATCTTTCCAATTGCCAGTTACGATGGCAACACGACGCTGGAATACTTGCATTACGAATTGGGAAAGCCCCGATACACGAGCCACGAGTGTCGACAGTTGCGGTTGACCTATGGTCAGCCACTGCGAATTTGGTTGCGGCTCAATCGCGAAGAACCTCACGAGGAGGAAGTCTACCTGGGCGATCTGCCGATCATGCAGGGTGGCGGCGAGTTCATCATCAATGGTGCGGAACGGGTGGTTGTCAGCCAATTGCACCGCAGCCCAGGAGTCGATTTTGTACTCGAACAAGACACCACGACCGATCGCAAACTGCCCAGTTGTCGCGTGATCCCTGAGCGGGGTTCGTGGATTGAAGTCAACGTCACCAAGAAAGATGCGTTGACGGTCCGAATCGACCAAAGTGGCAAATTCGCGGCGACTACTCTGCTGCGGGCGATGGATCCTAAGTTCTCAACAGACGCCGACCTGTTGCAAGCGTTCTATGAGACGCAATCGATCAAGATCGGCAGTGCGCGAAGTGCGTCCAAGATCGAAGGCAAGATTTCAGTCGATGATGTGGTCTTTCCGAGCGGTCACGATCGGGCTGGTGAAATCATCGTCGAAGCGGGCCACAAGATCAGCAAGGATGTCGCCGAGCTGATTTGCGCTGCAAAGGTCAAGAGCGTCGATGTGATGGAGACGCCCAAGATTCCATTGATCTTCAATACCTTGGCCGAGGACAATACGTCCAGCCACGAAGAAGCTTTGTTGCGTATCTACCAGCGTTTGCGTCCGGGCAATCCGCCGCAGTTGGAAAAAGCGCGGACGTTGTTTACCGAAAAATTCTATGACGAGAACCGATACCGACTGGGCAAGGTTGGGCGTTTCCGCCTCAATCGCAAGCTGCAGTTGGATGTTCGCGAGACGGAAATGACCCTGCGGCCCGACGATATGATCGCCGCGATGCGTTACTTGATCGATCTGTTTGACCCGGAAAGTGGCGCTGAGATTGATGACATCGACCACTTGGGCAATCGCCGCCTGCGGACGATCGACGAACTCGCTTGCGAGGAACTGCGAAAAGGTTTCCTGAAGCTGCGGCGAACCGTTCAAGAACGAATGAGTATCAAGGACGCGACGGACATGTCGCCTCGATCGCTGATCAACCCCAAGAGTGTTTCGGCGGCAATCGACTATTTCTTTGGTCGCGGCGAACTATCGCAGGTCGTGGACCAAACCAATCCGCTCAGCCAGCTGACTCATGAGCGGCGGTTGTCGGCGCTCGGTCCCGGAGGCTTGAATCGAAAGCGTGCCGGTTTCGAGGTTCGTGACGTTCACATTTCGCATTACGGTCGGATCTGTCCGATCGAGACTCCCGAAGGTACCAACATTGGTTTGATCAGCTCTCTAGCGATCTTCGCCAAAGTCGACGACTACGGCTTCTTGGTCACCCCCTATCGTGAGATCAAGAATGGCAAGATCACTGACAGCACGGTGTGGCTGAGGGCCGACGAGGAGAGTGAGGCCTATGTGGCGCCGGCCGATACCGAGGTCAAGGACGGCGCTTTGGTGGCCGGGCCGAACATGATCGCGCGTGTGCATAGCGATTTTCAGATCGTACAGCCGGAACAGGTCGATTACATGGACGTTGCTCCGGCGCAAATGGTCGGCGTTTCGGCTGGTCTGATTCCGTTTCTGGAGCATGACGATGCAAACCGGGCCTTGATGGGATCGAACATGCAGCGTCAAGCCGTGCCGTTGCTGGTCGCCGAGCCGCCGATCGTGGGCACCGGCATGGAGCGCGAAGTGGCCAAGAACAGCGCGATGGTGGTACGTGCCAGGCGAGCCGGAAAGGTCACTTACTGTGACTCGACTCGGATCGAAATCGGCAGCGACCACTATCACATGAAGAAGTACCAAGGGCTAAATGAACGGACCTGCTTGAATCAACGTCCGATTGTCCAGATCGGCGACAAGGTCGAGAAGAATCAGATCATCGCCGACGGCGCTGCCACTCATAACGGTGAATTGGCTTTGGGCCGAAATGTGTTGGTCGGATTTATGTCATTCGACGGCTTCAATTACGAGGATGCGATCATCATCAGTGAAGAATTGGTGCGAAACGATACGTACACATCGATTCACATTGAGGACTTTGATGTCGAGATCCGCGAAACCAAGCTGGGCCGCGAGGAATTCACGCGGGACATTCCCAACGTCTCGGAAAAAGCGCTTCGCAACCTGGATGAAACCGGGATCGTTCAAGTCGGAACGTACGTCAAGCCGGGAGACATTCTGGTTGGCAAAGTCAGTCCCAAAAGCAAGACTGAGCTGACGCCGGAAGAAAAACTGTTGCACGCCATCTTCGGGCGTGCCGGCGAAGACGTGAAGAACGATTCGCTGGAAGTGCCCTCGGGTATCGAGGGAATCGTGATCGAAACCGAAAAATTTTCGCGACGAATGAGTTTGTCCGAGGATGACCGAAAGATCTTCGAAAAGGAACTCAAGCAGGCTGAAACGGCTGGGAACGCCGAAATTGCCAGCACCTTCGAGTCGCTTGTTCGTGATTTGGAGTCGGCCGCCGGGACGAAATTAAAAGATGCCACCGGCACGCCGCTAGCCGATGGTCAAGATCCGAAATTCATTGCCGAACGCGCCACCTCGTTCCGGCTCGAGCATGTTCTGGATCAAATCAAAAGTGAGGCCAAACAGAAGGAAGCCGAGAAAGTCTTCGCTCAACAATGGGCCAATGTGGAACAAGCGATCGACGATCGCGATCGTAAGCTCAACAGCATGAAGCGAGGCGACGAGCTTCGCAGCGGCGTGTTGCAGATGGTCAAAATCTACGTTGCCACCAAGCGAGTGATTAGCGTTGGCGACAAGATGGCCGGTCGGCACGGAAACAAAGGTGTGATTGCTAAAATCCTGCCGGTCGAAGATATGCCGTTCCTGCCCGACGGTACGCCGATCCAGATCATGCTCAACCCGCTTGGCGTTCCCAGCCGCATGAACGTGGGTCAGATTCTGGAAACCCACCTGGGTTGGGCCGGCGCCCATCTTGGCTTCCAAGCGATCACGCCGGTTTTTGACGGGGCCACCGAAGGAGAGATCAATCAGTGCCTGGCCGACGCCGGGCTGCCGGCTCACGGCAAGATTCGCTTGACCGACGGTCGTACCGGTGAGCCCATGGAGCAGGAAACAACGGTCGGCTACATCTATATGCTGAAGCTGCATCATTTGGTTGACGACAAGGTCCACGCGCGCAGCACCGGACCTTACTCGTTGATCACGCAACAACCGTTGGGCGGCAAGGCGCGGTTCGGAGGCCAGCGATTTGGCGAGATGGAAGTTTGGGCCCTGGAGGCCTATGGCGCCGCTTACATTCTGCAAGAGTTATTGACGGTTAAGAGCGATGACGTGGAGGGCCGAACGAAGATCTACGAATCGATGGTTAAGGGAGAAAATACACTCGAAGCCGGCACGCCGGCTAGCTTTGACGTTTTAACCAACGAAATCCGTGGTCTGGCATTGAACATGCAATTAGAAAAAAGACCGATTTAGGTTCCGCTTAATTCCGGCGAACGTGCCCACGTCAGCCGCTGGTGCAAGCCACGGTCCCGCACGTCGAAGCGTTTTCCGGTAAGGCCCCAACGCAACCGTTTGGGACTTGGAAATCATTCGTCCGCCGCCCGGCGGACCAGCAAATACGAAATATCAAAAACCCCCCGAGCAACGAGACAAACAGCCTGTTCGGCTGACACTCAATGCTCCCAGCTCAAGGCTTTCCCCTATGTCGACTGGTGAATCCAACAGCTACGATCGCATTAACGATTACGCCTCGGTTCGAATTTCTCTGGCACGCCCGCAAGACATCAAGAGCTGGTCTTTCGGCGAGGTCAAAAAACCGGAAACGATCAACTACCGTACTTACCGTCCGGAAAAAGATGGTCTGTTTTGCGAACGTATCTTTGGACCCGAAAAGGACTGGGAGTGCGCCTGCGGCAAGTATCGCGGGATGAAATACAAGGGCATGATTTGCGATCGCTGCGGCGTCAAAGTCACGCACAGCCGTGTGCGCCGCAAGCGCATGGGGCACATTGAATTGGCCGCGCCGGTCGTTCATATCTGGTTTTTCAAAGCAATGCCGTCGCGACTTGGCAATCTGCTGGACCTGAAAACCAGTTCGATGGAAAAGGTCATTTACTTTCAGGATTACGTGGTGATCGACAAGGGTCAGACGGATCTGGAAGACAACCAGTTGTTGACCGAAGAGGAATACCGAGCCGCTCGCGCGCAATACGGCGAGGGTTCCTTCGAAGCCGACATGGGTGCCGAAGCGGTCCGCAAACTGCTCAACAAACTGGACCTCGTCGCTCTTTCGCAGCAACTTCGCAAGGATCTGGAGGAGACCGGTTCGAAACAGAAGAAAAAGGATTTGATCAACCGGCTGAAAATTGTCGAAGCCATTCGTGACAGCGACAATCGTCCCGAGTGGATGGTCCTGGATGTGATCCCAGTGATTCCGCCCGACCTGCGCCCGTTGGTGTTGTTGGATAGCGGTAACTTTGCCACCAGCGATTTGAACGATTTATACCGCCGGATCATCAACCGCAACAATCGCTTGCGGAAACTAGTCGACTTGAACGCGCCGGAGGTGATCATTCGCAACGAAAAGCGGATGTTGCAGCAGTCTGTCGATGCCTTGTTCGATAACAACCGCTGTAAGCGTCCCGTGCTCGGTTCATCTAACCGACCGCTGAAGTCGCTGACCGATATGATCAAAGGCAAACAGGGGCGTTTCCGCGAGAACCTGCTCGGCAAGCGTGTTGACTACTCTGCCCGCAGCGTGATCGTGGTAGGTCCACGGTTGAAACTGCATCAATGCGGTCTGCCCAAGAAGATTGCCCTGGAACTGTATCAGCCGTTTATCATTCGCCGGCTAAAGGAACTTGGTCATGCCGACACAATCAAGTCAGCCAAAAAGATGCTCGAGCGCAAGGACGAAGAGGTTTGGGATATTTTGGAGCAGGTGATCACCAATCACCCGGTTTTGCTCAATCGAGCCCCGACTTTGCACCGCATGGGTATCCAGGCGTTTGAGCCGATCTTGGTCGAAGGCAACGCGATCCATTTGCATCCATTGGTTTGTAAAGGATTCAACGCTGACTTTGACGGCGACCAAATGGCAGTCCACTTGCCGCTGTCAATCGAGGCGCAAGTTGAATCGCATACGTTGATGATGAGTACCAACAATGTGTTCGCGCCCTCCAACGGCAAGCCGATCATGAGTCCCTCGCAGGACATCGTGATGGGCTGCTACTACACGACCGTTTCGTTGCCCGATCAAAAGGGCCAGGGCATGACTTTCAGCGGCTACGAGGAAGTCGACTTGGCTTTCGCGCAAGGGGTCGTCGCGCTCCATTCGCGAATCAAGATGCGACTGCCCAGACACCAGCGGCTGAAGACCGAGAACGGCGATGGAACTTACGGTGAGATCATCGAGACGACTCCCGGCCGCGTGCGTTTCAACGAAATGCTGCCCACTGGAATGGATTTTTACAACAACGCGATGCGCAGCGGCGACTTGGCCCGTTGCATCAGCGATTGCTACCAGCGTCTTGGCCGCAAGGCAACGATCAATTTGCTGGACGACATGATGCAGATGGGTTTCCGTGAATCGACGCGCAGCGGCCTGTCGTTTGCAACCGACGATTTGGTCACGCCGGATTCGAAATATGAATTCATCAAAACCGCGGAAAAGGCGGTGATGAAACTGAAGAAGTCCTATGATCGCGGTCTGATGACGGGCCAAGAACGTTACAACCATGTGCTCGACGAATGGACCACCGCCCGGGAACTGATCACAACCGACATGATGGACGCGATGAAGAACGATGTCCGTGGCGGTGGGTGGTACATCAATCCCGTGTACCTGATGTCGCATTCCGGTGCTCGTGGTGGCATTGAACAGATTCGCCAACTGGCCGGCATGCGCGGTCTGATGGCAAAGCCGACCGGGGAAATTATCGAGACCCCGATCAAAGCAAACTTTCGCGAAGGCTTGTCGGTCTTGGAATATTTCAGTTCGACTCACGGTGCCCGCAAGGGATTGGCCGATACCGCGCTGAAAACCGCCGATAGCGGCTACCTGACTCGTAAATTGGCCGACGTGGCGCAGAACGTTGTGATCACCATGGACGACTGCGGCACGACCCAAGGGATCACCAAGGGGATTGTTTATCGCGGCGAAAAAGTCGAAGTCAGTTTGGTCGATTCCATCAATGGACGCGTCAGCCGTCAGTCCATCGTCAATCCAGTGACGGACGAAGTGATTGTTGAAGAAAACGAAATGATCACTCCGGAAATCGCCCGTAACATCGAAGCCATGGGCTTGGAGAAAATCCAAGTTCGCACGCCGATGACGTGCGATGCGCCGCTCGGTGTTTGTCGACGTTGTTACGGCATGGACATGTCCACCGGATCGATGGTCGAAGAGGGAATGGCAGTCGGTATCATCGCGGCCCAAAGCATCGGTGAACCAGGGACCCAGTTGACGATGCGTACGTTCCACATCGGTGGCAGCGTCAGCAAGCAGTCGGTCGAATCAGATATCAAATGCAAGAAGGCCGGTGTGGTCCGGTTGACTCGCATGCGCAGCGTCGAAAACACGGTTGGCGAGCAAATCGTACTGACCCGAAACGGTGAAATCGCGTTGGTCGATGATCGCGGTCGCGAAATTGAATCTTACCCCGTGCCGACCGGTGCGACTTTGAAAGTCAAAGAGGGAGAGAAAGCCAAAGAGGGCGCGGTGCTGTGCGAATGGAACCCATACTCAATTCCGATTCTCTCGGAAGTGACCGGCCGAGTACGTTTCGAGGATATCGTCGAAGGCGAGACGATGCGGCCGGAACGAGAGTCCAGCGGAAATGTTCGTCTGGTCATCGTTGATCACAAGGGTGATCTGCATCCGCAAATCGTCGTTGAAGACGCGGATGGCAAAGCGTTGGACGTGCAATATTTGCCTGAGCGGGCCGGGATCATGGTCAAGGAGGGCGAAGAGATCAAGCCAGGGACCGTGCTGGCCGAAATGCCGCGCGAAGCTGGCGGTGTCTCCGACATTACCGGTGGTCTGCCGCGCGTGACCGAGATTTTCGAAGCACGCAAACCTAAGGATCCTGCCGTGATCGCGGAAGTCGATGGCGAAGTCGAGATCTTAGCGGAGCGAAAACGCGGTAAACGGACCTTGATCGTGCGCAGCGAATCGGGGATCGAACGTGAGCACCTGGTGCCGCCCGGAAAGCATTTCCAAGTTCATAGCGGCGACATCGTCAAAGCGGGCCAGGCGTTGGTCGATGGACCATTGGTACCGCACGACATCTTGCGTGTCTCGGGCGAGGAAGCCGTGCAGCAGTACTTGTTGCACGAGATCCAACAGGTCTACCAATCCCAAAAAGTCGAGATCAACGATAAACACTGCGAGATCATCATTGCTCGCATGTTGCGTAAGGTAAAGATCGAGAACTCCGGGGACACCAGCCTGTTGCCTGGTCTGGTGATGGACCGATTCCAGTTCCGACGCGCCAATGAGCAGTTGGCTAAATGCGTAAAGATCGCCAACCCTGGTGACAGTGATTATGCCGAAGGCACGATCGTGACCAAGGAAGATTTTGAGCAAACCAATGCCGAAATCGAAACGCTCGGTGGAACCCCCGCCAAAAGCAAGAAGCCGAAGAGTGCCACGGCGAGTACGCAGTTGCTGGGAATCACCAAAGCAGCGGTCCAGTCGAATAGTTTCATCAGCGCCGCATCGTTCCAAGAGACCACCAAAGTGTTGACCGAAGCGGCATTGGCCGGCAAAGTTGACCGGTTGGTGGGATTGAAAGAGAACGTGATTCTGGGACACCTGATTCCGGCTGGTACGGGTTTCCGAATTTTCCAGGAATCGGAGGTGAATTATCGCCGCGAAGCCTTGGAAGAATTGGCGGCCACGCCGGTAAGTGCTCTGGAAGAGAGCTTCCCTTTGCTCAGTGCCGAGGCTAGCGACACGCCGCTCGGAGAAGATTCGATATCGGCAATGCAACCAGAATCCCCGCCGGCTTCGGAATCCAGCGAAGCGATCCACGGCGGCGGACAGGATTAGCAGATGCGATTAGCAGGGTAAGGTTCCACCCCAGCCAAGTGGCTTAGCAGTTCGGCGGACGACTCACTCTTCCGCCGAATCAAATTCGCCGAACCGCCAGCGGACCGTCGTGGGGGGCGTTAACTTCGTGCTGCCGATGCCCTGATTGGCGAACTCGCCGTCGACCTTGAATGTCCAACCATCACTGCTGCCGGTCGATTGATTGCCGATCCGCTCCACAAAAGCGGTCGTTCCTGATCCTCGGATCGTGATCGGTAATTCCTTGACCGATCGCATCACTGCTTCCAGCGTCGTTCCCGACGCGATGTTCGGAAGTTCGATCGATTCGCTGCCCGCTTCGGTCACGATTTCGATGGTCACCGTTCCGCCGGCCTTTGCTTGGGCCGGTTGATCAGCCACTGGGGTCGATCGGGTGCAGCCAACAATCAGGATTACAATCGCAAAGGATCGAATCAGCGTCATGGCAGTAGTCGCGCACAAAAAGACCGACGCTGGACGTCGGTCGGCGGTGAACTTTGTTTGCAAATTGACGACAGTCGACAATGCGGAGGCTAGCGGCGGGTCTTTTTGACCTTCGCACCACCTTGGCGAACTTTGAATTTCGGATTGCTTTTGCAGATCACATAGATTCGGCCGCGTCGTTTGACCACCTGACAATCGGGGTGGCGGTACTTCAACGCGCCAATGCTGCTGACTACTTTCATCGGATCGATTCGAATCGGTGTTTCGTATATGGTTTGTCTGTTTCATTCTTCTTCGACAGGAAGCAGAGTATACCGTCTGGCGGGTTTCTTTCAACGCCAAAGGCGGTCGGCCAATCCGACTTCACGCAAAGTCTTAAAATGTCCAAAATCGCTTATTTTGATTGTTTAAGCGGAATCAGCGGCGATATGACGCTCGGTGCCCTGGTCGATCTGGGCTGCGATTGCCAGGCCATCGAGTCGGCGGTTCGATCGATGGGATTAGCCGAATTGACGATTTCGGCTAGCGAGGTCAAGAAATGTGGATTTCGAGCGGTCTCGATCGCAATCGATCATCCCGCCGAGCATGCGCATCGACACTTGCACCAAATTACCGAAATGATCGATCGGGCCGCGGACATCGCGCCGGCTGCCAAACGCACCGCTCAGCAGATCTTTCGCCAGCTCGCCTCGGCCGAGGCGAGGGTTCACGGTACAACCGTCGAGAAGGTGCATTTTCACGAAGTTGGCGCCATTGACTCGATCGCCGACATCGTCGGCGTCTCGGTCGCGCTGCAGATGCTTGGTATCCAAGCGATCGTCGCTTCGCCGGTGCCGACTGGAACGGGATCGATCAGGATCGCGCACGGACGAGTCAGTGTGCCCGCGCCGGCGACTGCCGAATTGCTGTGTGGCATTCCGATCGCGCCATCGGATGTGGAGGCCGAATTGACCACGCCGACCGGTGCCGCGATTTTAAAAACGTTGGCAACCAGCTTCGGACCGGTTCCTGCGATGACGATCGAATCAGTGGGTTACGGCGCCGGCAGCCGCGATTTGCCCGGTCAAGCGAATGTATTGCGAGTGCTCCTGGGGCAGGACACAAGCGAGATCGAAAACGTGCTCTCGGACCAGGTCGTCATTTTGGAAACCAATGTCGATGATTCAACACCTCAGCAATTAGCTGATTGCGCCGATCGTTTGCTGCAAGCCGGTGCCTTGGATGTTTTCCAAACACCCTGCGTGATGAAGAAAGGACGCGCCGCGGTGCTGCTGACGGTGATCGCGCCGCCGCGACAAATCGAATCGCTCGAACAGATCATCTTTCATCACTCGTCGTCGATCGGCATCCGTCGCCACCCCGCCGATCGACACAAACTGCATCGCGAAAGTGCGACAATCCAGACGGAGTATGGATCGGTGCGCGTGAAATTGGTGACTTTGCCTGACGATCAGCGGCGGTTGACGATTGAGGATGACGATGCCCGCCGTCTGGCGATTGCCAACGACACGACCACCGCAGCAATCCGGCGCGCGGCGATTGACGCCTGGGATGCGAACGCATGAGCCAAGGTCAGGGCCGTCAAGCTGCGATTGCATTCATCCTGGTCACCCTGTTCATCGATGTTTTGGGAATCGGCATCGTGATCCCGGTGCTGCCCGAACTGGTCAAGGAACTGGTCGGTGGTGATCCCGCGGGAACTGTCGCGGCGGCGGAAGTAATCTCGGATCAGAACACGACGGAGGCGTTTTCGCGAGCCGGACGGTACGTTGGTGTGATTGGTGCTTCGTACGCGTTGATGCAATTCTTGTTCGCGCCGGTCCTGGGTGCGTTGTCGGATCGCTTCGGTCGCCGACCGGTACTGCTGATCTCTCTGTTTGCACTGGGCATCGACTTCGTAATCCAGGGGCTAGCACCCAATGTCTGGTGGTTATTCGCCGGGCGTTTGATCGCTGGTGTGATGGGTGCGAACTTTACCACCGCCAACGCCTACATCGCCGACGTTTCAATCGACGAGAATCGAGCGAGAAACTTCGGTTTTGTCGGGGTGATGTTCGGGCTTGGATTCACGGTCGGACCAGCGCTGGGCGGCTTGTTGGGCGGCTACCACTTGCGATTACCCTTCTTTGTCGCCGCCGGCTTGGCGTTGTTGAATTGTTTGTACGGCTATTTTGTATTGCCCGAATCATTGGCCAAGGACAAGCGAAGCGAATTTCGATTGTCGCAAATTCATCCCTTCGGCAGTTTGACTTTGTTGCGTGCTTACCCCATCGTGGCTGGCTTGTCGGTCGTGTTTCTGTGCAAATCGTTGGCGCAGCGCGGACTGGAAAATGTATGGGTTTTGTATACCGGGTATCGGTATGGTTGGGACGCGACGACCAATGGGTTGACTTTGGCCTTGGTCGGCGTGATGGCGATCGTTGTGCAAGGCGGAATGGTGCGTCCGGTAATTCGGCGAATCGGCGAACGATCAACGGTAATTTTCGGGACGATCATCTCTGCGATCGCATTTCTGGGGTATGGAACGGCCGGTTCGGGCTGGATGATCCCGGGAGTCATCGTGTTTGGCGCAATCGGCGGATTGGCGGGCCCCGCGATGCAAAGTTTGATTGCCGGCGCCGTGGCCGACACCGAGCAGGGCAAAATTCAAGGCGCTCTGGCGTCGCTGAGCAGTTTGACCAACATTTTCGCACCGCTGTTGTTTAACACATTCCTGTTCAGCTATTTCATCAGCGACCAGGCACCAATCCATTTGCCCGGGGCACCGCTGTTGGTCGCGTCGATGTTGTTGACGATCTCGATCTTCATAGCCCTCAGCGTCTTTCGTCGCATCCCGGCGACGTAAGGGAGGCACCGGCAATGTGCCATCGATCTTGCCTTTGCTCCGCCTCTTTTCACCTTGATGTCAGTTGGCTGGGGCCGCTATAGGTAGATTCCCCGTTCAAGTTTCCGGACGGGTTGCTAGCAAAGGATGAGCGGCTATGACATTCAATCTCGCGCAGATCGCTTCCCTGGTCAACGGGCAATTGATTGGCGATGGCAGTCTGATTTGCAAAGGTGCCAATCCGCCTGCACAGGTCAACGAGAGCGAAATCACGATGTTGGATGATCCCGATCGAGTTGATCTGATCACCAGCGCTGGATCGCTCGCCGTGATCGTTCCGGTGCAGATCGATTCGATCCGGCAAGCCCAGATCGTGGTCGCTGATCCGCATCTGGCGTTCGCGACCATCGTGGCCCGTTTCCGTCCACCGATTGCCAGCGGGTTATTTCCCGACGAAACCGACGAAGTCCCGCAGATCGACGGATCGGCACGTGTTGACCCAAGTGCATTGATTGGTGCGGGAGTCAGCATCGGCCGACGATCACGGATCATGCCTGGCGTGGTCATCATGCCCCGCAGCAAGATCGGGGATGATTGTGTGATTCATGCCAACGTCACGATTTACGAGTACAGCGAATTGGGTGACCGGGTGGTGATTCACGCCGGCAGTGTCATTGGTGCCAATGGGTTTGGTTACCGACAGGAAAACGGTCGGCATGTTCCCACCGCTCAACTCGGTTACGTTGCGATCGAATCCGATGTCGAACTTGGCGCTGGGGTCACGATCGATCGGGGCACTTACGGCGCGACGCGAATCGGCGAAGGGACCAAGATCGATAATCAGGTCCAAATCGGACACAACTGTCAGATCGGGCGACACAATCTGTTGTGCAGCCAGGTGGGGATTGCCGGCAGTAGCACCACCGGCGACTACGTGATCTTGGCGGGACAAGTTGGGCTGAAAGACCATATTCATTTGGGTGATCACACCATCATCGGTGCGCAAGCCGGCGTGATGGAGAGTTTGGCGGGCAATCAGGTCTACCTAGGATCGCCGGCAACCACGCAACGTGATCAGATGCAAATCATGGCCGTGCAGCGAAGGCTGCCGGAAATGCGGCGCGAATTGAAACAGTTGCAGCGTGAACTACAGACGATCAAGCAAGAAACAGAAAAGAGCGATCGACGGGCTGCCTAGAAAAGATTCGATGCCAACAGCGGACGCCATCACGAATCACAAACAGCCGATCGGGCTGATCGCCGGTTGGGGCAGCTTTCCCGTTCAGGTCGCCGAGTCGTTGCGGGGTGCCGGGCACCCTGTGTTTTGTGTCGCCATCACCGGCCATGCCAGCGATCATCTAGAATCGATTTGCGACGGTGTTTTGTGGTCCGGCGTGGGCAGAATGGGGCGGCAGATTCGATATTTCCGCCGCAATCATGTTCGGCAAATCACGATGGCCGGCAAGATGTTCAAGGCCGACCTGTTATATTCTGGTTCGTTGTGGCTGAAACATTTTCCAGACCTGACATGCATTCGCACGTTCGGCCCTGTTTTGTTGGGCCGCCGGCGGGATTCGCGGGACGACACTCTACTGCTGGCCGCTACCAATGCTTTTAATAAGTGCGGTTTGGAAGTCCGTGCCGCAACCGATTTTGCACCGGAGTTACTTGTGAAAAAAGGCACATTGATTGGCCCTGGCTTAAGCAGTTCGCATCGATTGGATGTCGCCGCCGGTTGGCGAGTCGCCCGCCAGATGGGTGCGCTGGATATCGGCCAATCGATTACCATCAAAGACGGAACCGTGATCGCCGTTGAGGCGATTGAGGGAACCGATGCCTGTATCCAGCGGACTGGTCAGCTCTGCCGTCGTGGCGGCTGGACGTTAGTTAAAGTCAGCAAGCCGAACCAGGATATGCGATTCGATGTACCGACCATCGGGCCTCGGACCGTCGCCACCGTACGACAGGCGGGGGGGAAAGTGATTGCGATCGAAGCGGAGAAAACGATCATGGTTGAGCGTGACGAGACAATCAGGCTGGCCCGCCAAGCCGGCATCACGATCATTGCGATGGAGGAGTCGGAAATCAAGATGTCGATAATCGATTCGATCCGCGCCGCCTGATCTTGTGACTGCTAAAAAATCCTATTCTGCCAGCGATATCAACACACGTCTGGTCGCCCACACGCGACCACCGGCCAAGCTGAACCTGTTTCTGGAACTGCTCGGTCGCCGAGCTGATGGATTCCACGAAATTGATACCGTGATGGTGCCAATCGATTGGTGCGACCAACTGCGGCTGAGGCGTCGAATCGAGCCAGGCATCGAACTGTCTGTCCAGTGGCTCCCCTCGGCAGCCGCAATCGCCGCGGAATTGGGCTTGGATCCCGGATCGCATGCGGCCGATCTCTTGCTCAATATTCCCAACGACCAGGCAAACTTGGTGCACCGCGCGCTAGAGCGTTTCAGCGAGGTGTTTGCAATCCAAGGTGGATTCGAATGTGATCTGGGCAAGTCGATTCCAACAGGCGCGGGAATGGGCGGGGCCAGCAGTGACGCGGCATCCGCACTTCGCTGTGCGGCCAGCCTGTGTGATCTCGATCCGCGCGACGATCGTCTGGTTGCCATCGCGGCGGAGATCGGGAGCGACGTTCCTTTTTTTTTAGGCGGCGGGGCTCTGGGCACAGGATCAAACAGGATCGAGCCGATTTGGGCGGCCCGCGCCACTGGTCGCGGCGAGATAATCACGCCCATCACGATCTCTCAGCCGATTGACTTTGTTGTCGTCTTTCCCGCAGCCACCATTTCGACTGCCCTGGTTTACGCAAATTGCCAGGTTCCGCGCAGGCCGCGGACAGCCGATCCTCTGATCGCGGCTTTGCGGAGCCATGACCGGCAATCCTTAAAGTCTTCGCTATTGAATCGGTTGGCGGTTCCAGCCAAAAAAATAGTTCCTCAAATCGATGAAATTCTGGAATCTATGTGGCGAGCGGGACTGCGAACGTGTCAATTAACGGGTAGTGGATCAGCTTGTTTTGCAATTACCGACTCCGCGCAGGAGTCGACGGCACTGGCCAGCAAGTTTCAAGCGGAGATCAAGGAGCGACCGTACGTTGGCGAGAGCATCCAACATTTAGGTGTACGCCTGCGGGCGACTCACAGTGTGCCGGTCCCCGCTGAGGTACAATTGTCTCCGACGATTTAGCTTTCCCACCATTGCGACTTCGACGAATAGGGAGTGTCGGACTGTGGAAATCACTGAGATTCGCATCAAGCTGATGGAAGATTCCGAGGACCGGCTGCGGGCCTTCTGCTCGATCACGATCGACAATTGCTTTGTGGTTCGCGACTTGAAGATCATTGACGGATCCAACGGTCCCTTTGTGGCGATGCCGAGTCGCAAGTTAACCGGTCATTGTCAACGTTGTCGGCACAAGAATCACTTGCGCGCCGCTTACTGCAACCATTGTGGTGTCAAATTGAGCGCTGATGCCGATGGTTCGTTTGACTCTCCCCAGAAGCTGTACGCGGACGTCGCCCATCCGATCAATAGCGCCTGCCGCGAAATGATTCAACGTGCCGTCGTCGAAGAGTTCGAGGCGGAGCTGGCCAGGTCAAACCAACCGGGTTACCGATCTCGTTACGATGACGACTTTGTCGACGCCGGACCCGAGGAAGATTTCGAATTGGACGCAGCGGAAGCCTCGGCGGCGAAACAGGAACAGCTGCCCAAGCGTCCTCATTTCATGGATCGACCGGAAGCCAAGAAGCCAAAATCAAAAGGCGACCAGGAGTCGTTTGGTGAAGGAATTTTCTAGAGCATTTCCATCACTGGCGCAGGTTTGCAAAGGGTTCAGCCGCGCTGTTTGTCACTAGCTACAACCCATGCTGTTACCACAGTTGTGGCACAAATAGCAGTTGCCGTTGCGAACCGTGATACTGCCGCAACTGTCGCAACTTGGGGCATCGCTTTGAAATCTGGCGAACTGGGCAGCTGGACCTGAGTCGTAGTCCAAAGCGCGATCGGATCCGCCGGCGTTCTGATTGCCCGCGCCCGACTCTTTGATGCTTGCCATCAACGCCGCCCGCTCCGCCAACGCCACCGCCGCCCCGGCGTCTTGCTTGAGGCTTTCCATTACCGAGCTGGTTGTCGCCATGATTGCCGCGCCGTTTCCATTGTTGGTGCGATCTCCATTGCTGGTGCTTTCCGAACGCGTTCCACTGGCTTGAGGCACGCCCTGGTCATGGCCACTCATGAAGGTCAATCCGAGCCAGCGAGCGATATAATCGACCACGCTTTTGGCGATTCGGATATCCTTGTTCGATGTGTGTCCCATCGGCTCGAAGCGTGTATGGCTGAACTTGTTGACCAATACTTCCAAAGGCACTCCGTATTGCAATGCGATTGACAGCGCCGTGCCGAAGCTGTCCATGATTCCCCCAATCGTCGAGCCTTCCTTGGCCATCGTGATGAAGATTTCACCGGGACGCCCATCGGGATACAGGCCGACGCAGAGATAGCCCTCGTGGCCGGCAATCGTGAACTTGTGCGTGACGCTTTGCCGGGTGTCGGGCAGCCGTTCGCGACGCGGTTTGTAAATGACCTTTTCAACCGTTTTGGTGACCACTTTGGTATCAACCCGCTTGCTGTCATGCTCATCCGACGTGGTGTTTAGCGGCTGTGATTGCTTGCTGCCATCGCGGTAGATCGCGATCGCCTTCAAGCCCAATTCCCAACCCCAGAAGTAAGCGCTGGCGATATCTTCGGGAGTTGTGTCCTTGGGCATGTTGACCGTTTTGCTGATCGCCCCGGACAAAAATGGTTGCGCGGCCGCCATCATCGTGACGTGCGCTTGCCAGGGAATGCTACGCACACCGTTGGATGCCTGAAATGCACAATCGAAGACCGGCAAGTGCTCCACATCCAACTCTGGCGCTCCTTCGATCGTATCGTTGGTGTCGATATAGCTGAGGATATTCTCAATCTGGCCCTGATCGTAACCGAGTTTCTGCAGTCCAAGCCGGACGGTCTGATTGACGATCTTGAGCATCCCGCCACCAGCCAATTGCTTGTACTTGACCAAAGCGATGTCGGGCTCGATGCCGGTTGTGTCGCAGTCCATCATGAAACTGATCGTACCGGTTGGCGCCAGAACGGTGGCTTGAGCGTTCCGGAATCCGAACTTCTCGCCGATTTCCAAAACATCGTCCCACAATTTCTGCGCCGCCAGCTTCAAGTCGGCGGGACCGTGGTCATTAATCCCATCGCAAGCCTGGCGGTGCATCTGCATCACGCCCAGCATCGGCTTTTCATTGGCCGCGTATCCATCGAATGGGCCAACCACGCCGGCCAGCTCGGCACTGGTTCGATTGGCTTCACCATGCAACAGCGCCGTGATTGAACCGCACAAGCCTCGCGCCGCATCGGAATCGTAGGGCAAACCGCCCGTCATCAGCACGCTACCCAGATTGGAATAGCCAAGACCCAGCGGTCGATAGGTGTGACTATTACGCGCAATCGGCTCGGTTGGGTAACTCGCATGATCGACCAAGATCTCTTGGGCGATAAAGAACAAGCGAGCAGCCGCCCGGAAACGCTTGACGTCGAACGATCCATCCTTGCCGACAAACTTGATCAAGTTGATCGAAGCCAGGTTGCAAGCTGTATCATCCAAGAACATGTACTCGCTGCAGGGATTGCTCGCATTGATTTGACCGCTATTGGGACAGGTGTGCCAACGGTTGATCGTGGTGTCGTACTGCACACCGGGATCGCCGCAATGCCAGGCGCACTCGGCCATCTTGTTCAACAACTCTCTGGCGTCATAGCTGGGGGCTTCCCCCTTGGTCTTGTCGCTGATCCAGCGGGTGTGCCACTGCTTGTTATCTCGAACCGCGGCCATGAAATCATCGGTCACTCGGACCGACAGGTTCGCGTTCTGGAAACAGACGCTGCTGTAAGCTTCACCGTTGAAATTAGACTCGTAACCCTCGCGAATCAGCGCATGCGCCTTCTTTTCCTCGGACCATTTGCACTGGATAAATTCCAGTACGTCGGGATGCCAGACCTTCAGCGACTGCATCTTGGCCGCGCGGCGGGTCTTGCCGCCGCTTTTGACCACTCCGGCGATCGCATCGTAGACTCGCATGAACGACAGTGGACCCGAAGGGGTGCCGCCGCCGGATAGCTTTTCCCGCTGCGAGCGGATGGTTGATAAATCCGTGCCGGTGCCGCTGCCGAATTTGAACAGCATCGCCTCGCTGCATGCCAGCCGCATGATGTCTTCCATGTTGTCATCGACGCTCTGAATGAAACAAGCCGAACCCTGTGGATATTCGTACGGGTTTTCAGGTTGCTCGGTGTCCTGAGTTTCGGGATTCCAACGCCAATTGCATTTGGTGCCTGTGACTCCATACTGCGCCTGCAGGCCGACGTTAAACCAGACTGGACTGTTGAAGGCACCATGCTGATGCAGACACAGCCAAGTCAGATCGCGGTAAAAACGATCACCGTCCTCCGGAGTGTCGAAGTAACCATCGGCCAAACCCCAATCGGCGATGGTGCGAGTAACGCGGTGGATCAATTGACGCACACTCTGCTCTCGTTCGCCCGCGTTGTTCGGATCGCCGTAAAAATACTTCGATACGACGACGTTGGTCGCCAGTTGGCTCCAGGTCGCCGGGATCTCGCAATCGTTTTGCTCAAACAACGCCTGCCCCCGTTCGTCCCTGATCGACGCGCTGCGCAGTTCCCAGTCAACGCTGTCGAACGGCGTGCGACCGTCATCCGGACAGAACCGGGCTTCGATCTTCAGACCTGATTTGCTCTTGCGAAGTCGTTTGTCGAAACGCTGGCGAGCGTAGTCGAGGCCGTGCTCGCGATTGACCTTCGTCAGCGCTGCGTCACGGGAAAGATCTTGCGATGTGGGTGCAGAAAGTGCCGTTGCCATTGCTCTAAGACTCCTTGAATCATCCGTGGGTTTGGAAGTGAATACCAAGGTTTACTCGCGTTCCTCGCGAAGCACTCACCACAAACCATTATAGTTTGACAAATGAACAATTGTATCGCTGCCACTCAGTGCTGCTCCGCTTCGGCAGAGCATCTTCGCGGTTGCCGCAGGTGTTCAGTCCCTGCGGCCTTGCTGGCCGAAGCTGTCGCCTAGCCCGTATTGCGAGCACTACAGGTAGTGGTTCACGACGGCTGAACTCACTACATGTGGGCATGTGGGTCGCAATGTTAGAGATTCCTGCGCGGGTGTCAAACCAGAATTTTGCGACGTTCCTAAGCCGTTTGCAGAGATATGCTTACGACGATCCAGCCAGCTGTGTTCCAACTCCGCTCGTAGCTGGTGATGGCGACTTAAATGGAGTGGCCATTAAGACTTAGTGAAGTTTGCTAGCTAACTTGCCAGGGCTGTGGAAAAGTTGTCGGATTTTCGGAATTCTACAAGTTCCGAACCTGCGGCTGGCAAACAGGTGAGGTTGCATAAGCTGGGGCAAGCGTTTGGCTAGATCCACGTCTAAGGCTGCGGTCGTGTTCGGCCCCGAGCAGTTACATGCCTAGATCGCCGAATAGCGGCGTACTGAGATAACGTTCGCCAAGACTGCACATGATCGTGACAATTCGTTTGCCCTTCATCTCGGGACGCGCGGCTATTTGAGCGGCCGCCCACATGTTGGCTCCGCTGCTGATGCCGGCAACGATTCCCTCTTCCTTGGCTAACCGTCTACCCCATTCAAAGGCGTCTTCGTCGTCGACCAGCACCACATCGTCCACAATCGAAGTATCCAGGTTTTTAGGAACAAAGCCGGCGCCGATTCCCTGGATGCGGTGCTTTCCCGGTTCACCGCCACTGATCACCGGCGAGTGTTTCGGTTCGACCGCGATCGCTTGGAAGTCGGGATTCTGTTTCTTCAAATAGCGGGAAGCGCCGGTGATCGTGCCACCGGTACCGACCCCGGCAACCAGCACATCGATTTTGTGGCCGCTGTCCTCCCAGATTTCGGGGCCCGTGGTGGCTTCGTGGATGGCTGGGTTGGCCGGGTTTTCGAACTGTTGCGGCATGAAAGCATGCTCTGTGCTGTCAACCAATTCACCGGCTCGATTGATCGCTCCCTTCATTCCCTCGCCGGCCGGGGTCAGGACCAAATTCGCCCCCATCGCCCGCAACAAAGCGCGCCGTTCGACCGACATCGATTCGGGCATCGTCAGGGTCAGCTTGTATCCCTTGGCCGCGCAAACGAACGCCAACGCGATCCCGGTGTTGCCACTGGTAGGTTCAATCACGTGCGTCTGTTTGTTGATCATGCCGTCCCGCTCACCCGCTTCGATCATGGCCACGCCGATACGGTCTTTGACGCTGTTAAGCGGCTGAAAGAATTCGCATTTGGCAAAGATCGTCGCACCACCCTCAGGAGCCAGGCGGTTGATCTGGATCATCGGCGTGTCTCCGATCGCTTTGGAGGCGTCGGCATAGGTTTTTTGGCGAGGCATAAGATAAGTCTCCGTTTCTTTTAGACAGAAAGAGCGTTGATCAGCCCGGTAGTATTTTGACCACAGCTTCAATCAGCTTGGCTTGATGCTTGGACGCGTCGACGATTGTACTGATATTACGCTGATGCTTGTTGCCGCGCTTCGATGACTGTCAGGTCACTTCCCAGGTATCTCCCGAGGCGAACAATTTATCGAGGTCTCCTTCGCCCTTTTTTGCTTTGGCCAATTCGACTTGGGCATTGATTTGTTCGTCGTAGGTGGGGACACCTTCAACGGCTCTTAACACGCCGATCGGTTCGGGCATCGCGGGATGGCTCATTCGTGCCAGCATCATGTGGATCGATGGATTGGGATCCTTTTCATCATGAATCAGCAAATCATCCACCGCGACCTGGTCTGTGGAGACCACCTCCAAATGATTTCCAACCATGCGGATGCCCTTTTTGCCACCGGCAAATACCAAGGGTTTGCCATGTTCCAATTCGACCACGTTTTCGGCTCGCTGACTCTTTTCCTGCGCGTAAGCCATCGCACCGTCGTTAAAGACGTTGCAGTTCTGGTAGACCTCGACCAGCGACACTCCTTTGTGGGCCGATGCTCGAAACAGCGTTTCGCTAAGATGTTTGACGTGGGCGTCAATGCTGCGAGCGACAAAGGTCGCTTCGGCCGCCAAAGCGATCGACAACGGGCTGATCGGATGGTCGATCGAACCCATCGGTGTGCTCTTGGTGACTTGTCCTTCGATGCTGGTCGGACTGTATTGGCCCTTGGTTAATCCGTAGATGCGATTGTTGAACAAGACGATATTGATGTCCAAATTTCGCCGCAGCGCATGAATGAAATGGTTTCCGCCGATCGACAATGCATCGCCGTCACCGGTGATCACCCAAACCATCAGATCAGGACGAGTCGATTTCAGTCCGGTAGCGAAGGTAGGCGCGCGACCGTGAATGCTGTGCATGCCATAGGTGTTCATGTAGTAGGGAAAGCGGCTGCTGCATCCAATGCCGCTGATGAACACAATTTTTTCGCGCGGTACGCCTACTTCTGGCAGCACCTTTTTCATCTGTGCGAGGATCGAATAGTCACCGCAACCGGGGCACCAGCGAACATCCTGGTCGGAGGCGAAATCGGCAGCTTTTAATACGGGAAGCGACATGTGTGGAAATAAGTTCTCAGGAATCGGGGTTGATTAACCGGCCTTGCTTTTGGGTTTGGCCTTGGTCTTGGCCACGACGTGCTGCTCGATCGCCGCGACTAACTCGGTCACACTGAACGGTTTGCCTTGGACTTTGTTGATCCCCTGGCAATCGACCAGGAATTCGGCGCGAAGCAGCAACCGCAACTGTCCGGTATTGAGTTCCGGGACCACGACCTTCTTGTAGGAACGAAGAATTTCGCCCAGGTTCGCCGGCATTGGGTTGAGGTACCGAAGATGTGTATGGGCGACACTGTGTCCCGCTTCTTGACAGCGACGAACCGCGGTCAGGCAAGCGCCGTACGTGCCACCCCAAGAAACAACCAGCACGTCGCCCTGCTTGGGACCGGTAACCCGCTGCGGTGGAATCCTTTGGGCGATCATCCGGACTTTGTTCGCCCGAGTGTCGGTCATGTGTTGATGGTTGTCCGGATCGTAACTGACGTTTCCCGAACCGTCCTCCTTCTCCAACCCGCCGACGCGGTGCATCAATCCCGGGGTGCCGGGAATCGCCCATGGCCGCGCCAAGTATTCGTCTCGCGCGTACGGCATGAACGGCTCGTCCGCATCGGTACCCTCAGGGTGGCGAATCTCGATCTTGGGCAGGTCCGACATCTTGGGAATTCGCCACGGCTCGCTACCGTTGGCGATATATCCGTCGGACAAAATGATCACCGGACACATGCATTCGGTCGCCAGGCTCCAAGCTTCGATCGCGATCTCAAAACAGTCGGCTGGCGACTGTGGAGCCAGGATCGGCAAAGGTGACTCGCCGTTGCGTCCGAACATACCTTGCAATAAATCGCTCTGCTCCGTTTTCGTCGGCAGACCCGTGCTGGGACCGCCGCGTTGCACGTTGATGACGATCAACGGCAATTCCAGAATCATGCCCAATCCCATCCCTTCGGCTTTCAAGGCAATCCCGGGACCGCTGCTGGCGGTAACGGCCATCGAACCTCCGAACGCTGCTCCGATCGTCGAGCAAACCGCGGCGATTTCGTCTTCGGCCTGAAAGGTTTTGACCCCATAGTTCTTATATTTGGTCAGCTCGTGCAAAATGTCGCTAGCCGGCGTGATCGGATAAGTTCCGTAAAACAGGTCTTTGCCGCTGAGCTTTGAGGCAGCGATCAGTCCCCAAGCCAGTGCTTGGTTGCCCATGATGTTGCGGTACCTGCCTGGCTCCAACTCGGCCGCTTCCACCTGATAGCTCTCGCCGAAGGCCTCGGTGGTTTCACCGTAGGCCCAGCCGGCCCGCAACGCAGCTTGATTGGCGGCGGCGACATCCGGTTTCTTGCCGAATTTGTCGTTGATGAACCGCAACGTGGGATCGAGCGAGCGACCGAACAGCCAATACACCAATCCCATGGCAAAGAAGTTCTTGCAGCGATCAGCGATCTTGGTGCCCAGACCGAATTCGCTGACCGCTTCGCGGGTCAGTTTGGTCATCGGAACCTTGACAACCCGATAGCTTTCCTCGATCACGCTAGCATCCAGCGGATTCGATTCGACCTTGGCCAGCTTGAATTCCTTGTCATTGAAGCCATCTTCGTTGGCGATCAGGATCCCGCCTTTGCGAAGGTCGGCCAAGTTGGTCACCATGGCGGCCGGGTTCATCACGACCAGCGCATCTAGGGTATCGCCGGGGGTAAAGATTTCCTCGCTGGCAAATTGGACTTGAAAGCCGCTGACGCCCGCCCGAGTGCCGCGCGGAGCACGTATTTCGGCCGGAAAATCAGGGAAAGTCGCGACGTCGTTGCCGGCCAACGCGCTCGTGTTGGTTAGCTGAGTGCCGAGCAACTGCATGCCGTCGCCGGAGTCCCCGGCGAGCCGTACCGTGATGCCGGAAACCGACTGCACGTCTTTGGAATTGGAAACTGTCATCTATATGAGCGGCGCAGCGAGGGCCGGAATGGGGCGCTGAATGTGGAGGATGTATCGTTTGTATCGATCATTGCGAACCGGAAACTTACTGAAATTCTATTAATCGCAACAGCAAACGAAACAGCCGAGCAGGCCGAATCGATGGAATTCGGCAAGAAAGATACGCCGTCGACCCATGACGATTGGTATTCGAGCTGTTTGGATTTCGATTCCAAGATGGATTTCCTATCCTGCTAAGACTGCTTCGCCCCACAAGCTGGGGTCTTCCATCACCGGAAACTCCGGGCCCAGTGACAAGGTTTGCCAGCCTAGTTCGCGGTCGATCGCTGCGTAATAGATGGCAATTCTTGGTTGCCCTTTGGGGTCAAATCCGGTCATGCTCGCCGCTGGAACGAATCCCGAGAGTTCGTAACCGTCATGGCGAGGTACAGCCGCCACTTTCAGCTGATTGGCCGGGATCGGCTTCGGCTCGCCCCGCGCTCGGTTGATCGGCAGATGGGAAACCACCGGCTGCTCGCGATTCGCACCTCCGCCCGACGGCATCCACATGAAACGGTGGCAATACTGGGTCGCGCGATGAATTCCCGGGCTGCATCTGGTGTCGACCCAAAGATGAAAGCCGTCGCTGTCTTCTGGTCGAGTTTCCCGGCACCAAGGCAGCTGTCGTTTTCCGCTGACCAGAACCTGTAGCCCAATTCCCTGATCGCTCCAGCCCAGGCGGACATCGGCAAACACCGGCCGATCAGCCAAAGCACCAAAGGATGGAATTCTGCAAGCTTCGGGCAGCTTCAATCCTTTATCGGTCCAGCGACAATCCTCTTTTCGCAGCGTCACTTCGAAGCGGAACAAAACTGTGGGGTCGATCAACATGATGCGCCGCAGAAATCCATGGTGATTCGAGGTAACCAGTCGCCGAAAGTGGGATCCACGCAGAATCAGTTTACCGCCGAACTGTTTTCTAACAGCGCGTCGATTTTCTTCCTTGCCGCCGACCTCGCCTGGTCGTCGTCGACTGGGAACCCGACTTCCGCGATCACGAACGAGAAATCCCGATGATCGGCGTTTTTGGGAAACCCGAAATCGGCTAGCTCGCGGTTGTAAAGGCGGGCAATCGTCGCCATCGCGACGTCACCGACCAGAGTCTGCGTTTCTTTGCCGCCCACGAATCCTTGTTCCAGCACCGGTCGTTTGTCATCCAGCAGCGGTACTACCGATGGCACCTGTTCCCGACCCCCAAAACGGGCAATCGTTTGCAGCGCAATCACCTTGGTTTCGCTCTGGTCGGCCTCGGCAAGCGTTCGCACCGCCAGCGGCAAGCCGATTTCGAGATCCCATTGCATCGTGATCAACAACACTTCGTCTCGATTCTGTTGGCGGCTGCGAGCGATCCAGCGGGTCAGCAAGCCTTTGAAGGGACCGACCAACCGCGCGTCGTCCTTGATTTTCGTCGCTGCTTCTTTCCGCAACAGACTCAGCGCAACCTGTTCAAAAACGTCGTTGATCGGGACACTGGTATCGATCGTCGGAATCAGCAATGCGAAGGTGTCCGCCTGGCTGGGAAACTTTCGCTGATTGTACATTTTGTCTTGGATACCGGTGACCGTCTTCTCCAAGGCGACCGCCCGGTCTCGCACCGTCTGTTCCAAAGAGGCCAGCACGTCCGGGTGCTCTTTCATCAGTTGCACAAACAATTCACGAACCGCGATGCTGTCTCCCAGGACTGCCTGGCTGACCCGCCAACCTGGAAAGTCGATCGGCTGACCAGCCAAGAAAGCCTCGATCTGTCCGGCTAAATCCCCGTCGGTGGCCTGTTTGATCACCTGGCCGGCCCGAAGTTTGACCTCGGGATCGTTGGAACCCGCCATCAGCTCGCGCAGCTGCGGTACGGCGGAGCTGCCCTGCTGGGCTAATTGGTCAGCGGCGCGCTCGCGGACCGCAAACTCGGCAGAGCCGAGCTGTCTGAATAGTTCGCGGATTTCATCCTCAGGCGGCTGCGCGGCCGCGGCTGGTCCGAGCAACAGCGACAGCAGGACAACAAGACGCGGGGCTGGGCGCTGCAGGGACGGCATGACAATCGAAGGTAGTAAGGACGCGGATCGGCAATCTAATTCTAGCTCTCTTTGTCCGATAGCCGAACCCGAAAGTCAAACCCTAACGCCGGGGGAATCAATGCCGGGGATATCGAAATCGCGCCTGTCAGCCGACTTTCCCGCCGCCGCGGGTTGGAAAACGGTTGCCTGGGGAGGCTTTGGCAGGTAACCTTATTGAGCAGACGCTGGCGATCCGTTTCGCCGAATAACACGCGTCCCTCCCAGGGATTTGCGGCCGATTGCAGCCTATAACTGCTAAAGAGCCATGCCATTACAAATGACCATTGATTCTGACGCGCCCGAAGCTGGGCGCACTTCGGATACTTCAACATCCGAAAACCAAACCGATTCTGCTGGGCTCGGTTTGTCAACGCAGTGTGTGCACGCCGGCGACCGACGCCGCCAGAAACCCGAAGGCTCGATCACTTCGCCGATTTTCACCGCGTCGACCTTTACCTTCGAATCGACCGCGGCACTGTTGCGATTTGTCGAAGGCCAAGAGCAACGCGAAGAATACGGTCGCTATGGAAATCCCAATGAGAGGATTGTCGAGGCAAAATTGGCGGCTCTCGAGGGTGCCGAAGATGCGATCCTGTACAGCTCGGGAATGGCGGCAATCGTCGGTCTGTTGATGAGCAAGTTAAGTGCCGGCGATGAGATTGTATTTTTTGACCAATGCTATCACCGCAGCCGCGAGTTTTGCGCAAAACACCTCTCACGCTTCGGAGTCGTCACTCGACAAGTGCCGACCGGTGATTTCCAGGCAATGGAAGCAGCGATCACGGCCAACACAAAAATGCTGGTCAGCGAATCGCCGACCAATCCGCATTTGACAGTGATCGATCTGGAAAAGTTCGTCGCACTCGGGAAAGCCCACCAAGTCGAAACGTTGATCGATGCGACCTTGGCAACGCCCTACAATTTGAAGCCAATTGACTTTGGGGTCGATTACGTGCTGCATTCGGCGACCAAATATCTGGGCGGACACAATGACCTGTTGGCCGGTGTGCTGTGTGGTACCGGTCAGTCTCTGGAGAAAGTGCGCGGGTTGCGCGGAATTCTGGGTAGCGTCAATTCATCGCACAACATGTATTTTTTGGAACGAGGGCTGAAAACATTTGAGCTGCGGATGCAGCGCCACAACGAGAACGGCCAGGCAATCGCGGAATTCTTGGATTCGCATCCGCGAGTCGATCGGGTTTATTACCCAGGATTGCAGTCGCATCCGACTCATCGGATTGCCAAGAGTCAAATGCGTGGGTTCGGCGGTTTGATCACGTTCGCGGTCAAGGACGCCGACTGGAAAGAAACCGCTCGTGTCGTCGATGCCGCCAAGATTCCTAAAATAGCCCCCAGCCTGGGCGGTGTTGAATCGCTAATCGAACAACCATTGGTGATGAGCTATTTTCATTGCACGGCGGAAGAACGACAGCAATTCGGCATCGCCGACAACATGATCCGCATGTCCTGCGGCATCGAGTCGACCGACGACCTGATCGCCGATTTGAAGCAGGCGCTCGAGCGATCGTGACTAGCCATTCGCAAGACTCCTTTCGCACTCGATCGATTCACGTCGGCAATCAGGTCGATCCCCAGACCGGCGCGGTAGTTCCGCCAGTACACTTTGCCACCACGTTTGAGCAGCCGGGAGCGGGGAAGTGGGGTGATTTTGACTACTCGCGTAGCGGCAATCCGACCCGCACCAACTTGCAAGACACAATCGCCTCGCTCGAAGGCGGCTGCGGCGCGCTAGCATTCTCGTCCGGTATGGCTGCGATCCATTGCGTCACGATGATGTTGCGCTCCGGCGATCATATCGTCGCCGGTTGCGATTTGTACGGCGGTGCCTACCGCTTGTTCCACAAGATCTGTGACCGCTCGGGCATCCATGTGACGTTGGTCGACATGATCGATTCCTCTGCCGTCGCGGCCGCGATGACAAAGAACACAAAACTGGTCTGGGCGGAAACGATCGGCAATCCTCGGCTGACGGTTCCCGATTTGGCCGAGCTGGCAAAAATTGCCCATGCCGGAGGGGCGATCATAGGCGTCGACAACACGTTCGGTACGCCTGCGCTGCTTCGTCCGCTGGAACATGGTGTCGACATCGTCATGCACTCGGCGACCAAATACTTGGCCGGTCACAGCGATTGCCTGGGAGGCTCGCTGGCGGTTGCCGAACCGAAACTGTTCGACCAACTGTACTTCATTCAAAACGCCACCGGCGCGGTGTTGGATCCGATCAGCTGTTTCTTAACCGCCCGTGGCCTCAAGACACTTGACTTGCGAATCCGTGAACAATCCCAAACGGCGTTGCAACTAGCCCAGTGGCTGCAATCCCAGCCGGCTGTCAAACAAGTCTGCTACCCAGGGTTGCCGGGCCATCCCCAGCACGAGAGAGCCTCGCGGTTGCTCGATGGCGGCTATGGCGCGATGGTGACGATTGAGTTGGATGGTTCGATCGCTCAAACGGCCAAGGTCTGCGAATCCACACGGCTATTTCGTTTGGCCGTATCGCTCGGCGCGGTGGAATCGCTAATCGAGCAACCAGCCACGATGTCGCACGCCAGCTACGATGCCAAGGATCGAGCCAGATTCGGAATCAGCGACGGGTTGATCCGATTGTCGATCGGCTTGGAATCGGCCGCAGATCTGCAAGCCGATTTGGAGCAGGCGCTGAGCCGATTGATTTAGCGCTGGCGGTTCAGACGCCTGTCATTACCCACATCATTCAAACGGATTTGTCGAGTTTTGCGACTGTTCGGACTCGTGCTCGTACTCAGCCGCAGGCGGTACTCGTACTCGAATCGTGCCAGGACCTTTCGAGTGCGAGTAGGAGTAACATTTCACTGAGTAACGGTAAGGAACAGTGCGAATATTTGTGGGTAATGACAAGGTCAAGGCGCGGTATCGCTTACGGACCAGCAGCCGCCGATCAAGTGGACCAGGCGGCCGCCCGCCCGCGCAACAGGGTGCGTCTGATCCAGCGATCGTCCCAGGCAAACATCAGATGTGCCAACGGAGGTACCAGCGATTCTGTCCATGCTATGTCCGGCTCGATGACCACGATGTCGGCGGGTGCCCCGACTGCCAGGCGACCGGCGTTGTTCCAGCCCAGAACGTCGGCGTTGCCGGCGGTGATTGCGTACCAGGCGGTTGCCGCATCGGGAACCTGATCCCCCAAGATCGCCGCCGCCTCGATCATCGCCCGCGCCGTCCGAACCATGCTGGTTTCATAGCCCGCACCGATGTCGCTGCCGATTGCCAGTCGCACCTCGTCTTGGATCAGCGCCCGGCGGTCCATCGTCCCGCTCCTCAGGAATGAGTTTGCGGTGGGGCAATGAGCAACCACCGCTCCCGTTTGACTCAGCCTGAAGCGATCCAGTTGGTCCAGATGAACACCGTGACCCAGCACGGCACGCTCGGTCAACAAGCCGGATTGTTGATAGACCTCGACGTAAGACCGGCCGTCAAACAAATCCGCCACAAGCTCGCATTCGGTCACTGTTTCGGCCAAATGAGATTGCAGCATTGCTGCTTGTTCCCAAGACAGCACGGCGGCTCCTTGTAACAGCAACTCGCTGCAGCAAATCGCAAATCGCGGCGTGACCGCGGCGGCCATTCGGCCCCCTGGCGGGAAACATTCTCCCAGTTGCTTTGCTTCGTCCAACAACTGTGCCGACTCTCTGCACAATTCGGCAGGTGCCTGGCGGTCCATCAGCACTTGGCCGATCACTCCCCGCATGCCGATCCGATTAGCCAATTCCAACGCGGCTTTCGTCGAATCGTGATGGACGGTTGCATAAGCACAGATCGCCGTTGTGCCTTTGCCCAGCAGTTGATGCAGAACCCGATTGACCATCGCGCGGGCGAAGTCGACATCAGCCCATTTGCTTTCGACCGGGAACGTTACTTCGTTCAGCCAGCGCAGCAACGGCATGCCGTGAGCGCCGATCATGTCGAACTGAGGTAGATGCAGATGCGCGTCGATGAAACCGGGCGCGATCAAGAAGTTTGGTCCACCGACGTCAACATGTGTGGGTATTTCACCCTCCACAACTTCGTCAATCAATTCGCCTTCGATGCGCACAAAGCCCGGGCTAAGCCGGCAGCGACCAGCCCGATCGTCCAGCAACAGTTGTCCGCCCAAAATCATCTATACTACCGCCATGGAACTGCTCGCCCACTTAATTGATATTGCCGGTCGCCGGACCTATCCGGCCCGAATTACTATACGCCAACAACGAATCGCGGACATCCAAAGACTGCAGCGCGATCCTGCGAGCGGACCATTGCCTTACGCTCTGCCCGGCTTTGTCGACTCCCACATTCATATCGAATCCTCGATGTTGGTGCCTAGCGAGTTTGCTCGCTTGGCGGTGCGGCATGGCACGGTTGCCACGGTATCGGACCCTCATGAGATTGCCAATGTGATGGGAATCGAAGGCATTGATTTCATGATCGATGACGGTAACCGCGTGCCGTTTAAATTTTTCTTTGGGGCGCCCAGTTGTGTGCCGGCCACCGTGTTCGAGACCGCCGGCGCGGCGATTGATAGTCAGGCGATCGGTCAACTGCTTGCCCGACCAGATATCTATTATCTAGCCGAAATGATGAACTATCCGGGAGTTCTGAATCACGACCCGGAGGTGACGCGAAAGTTGGCGGCGGCCAAAGCAGCCAACAAGCCAGTCGACGGGCACGCCCCGGGACTGCTTGGCCAGGACGCGATCAGCTACGCTGCCGCGGGCATCACTACCGACCATGAATGCACCACCTTGGACGAGGCCGAGCAGAAGCTGCAGCAGGGTATGAAGATTCAGATCCGTGAAGGGAGTGCGGCAAAAAATTTTGGGGCACTGTATCCATTGATCGATCGCTATCCCGAATCGATCATGTTTTGCAGCGACGACAAACACCCCGATGAGCTTTGCGAGTCCCACATCAATGCTTTGGTTCGCCGAGCCATTGCCGCGAACTGCGATATTTATAATGTTTTGCGAGCGGCTTGCCTGAATCCGATCGATCATTACTGTCTGCCGGTCGGTCGATTGCGGGTCGGCGATCCGGCTGATTTGATCATCGTCGAATCCACCGAAACATGGACGGTCAGGGAGACTTATATCGATGGTCAAAAGGTGGCTGAGCAAGGCAAATCGCTGATTGAACGAGTTCCAACACCCCAGATCAATCGCTTCGGGTGCCACCGCAAGCAGCCGTCAGATTTTGTGCTTCGTCGCAGCGACGAAGCCGCGCTGGCGATCGAAGCGATCGATGGCTCGCTGCTGACAAACTCGGTTCATGTCAATCCAGCACGCGACCCGGACATCGCAATCCTGGCGGTCGTCAATCGGTATCACGACGCGCCGACAGCGAAATGCTTTGTTCGCGGATTTGGTGTCCGCTGCGGCGCGATCGCATCGTGCGTGGGACACGACTCGCATAACATCATCGCCGTGGGCAGAGACGAAGCAGCTCTGTCTCGCGCGGTGAATCTGGTGATTGATCATCGCGGAGGAATTTCCGCAGTCGACGACGAAGCGGACCGAGTGCTACCGCTACCGGTAGCCGGAATCATGACCACCGAGGATGGAGACGTTGTGGCAGCGGAGTACAAGCGAATCGATCAGTTTGTCAAAGCCGCACTCGGCTCGACGCTGACGTCTCCGTTCATGACGCTATCCTTCATGGCGCTGCTGGTGATACCATCGTTAAAACTAAGCGACCGGGGTCTATTTGACGCCGCAGCTTTCGAGTTGATTGGCTAGCGATGTGTTACCATGCTTTGAAATCCGACTTTCTAAATTCATTCTTCTGCGTTGCCCCTTTCGTCTAGTGGCCCAGGACGCTGGACCTTCCGTCCAGAAACAGTAGTTCGAATCTGCTAAGGGGTATCGTTTCGCTCCGCCTATGGAGCGGGCAAACTTCAGTCACCCGATCGCGCCTTCCACGATCTGTTTGAAGGAACGACCTGCCTGCAGAAACCGAACAATGAGTCCGGGCTAGCTTTGATCGGCAGGAACAGGGCTAGTCACCAACGCGTTTCTGGCCATTTCCGTTTCTTTTCGGTTTTTTTGCCTTTCAATTTGACTTGAATCCGAATTCGACACATAGTTCAACTGACGGTGCGATTCACCGCCGCTGCATGGGGGCCGTTCGGTGTACCAATTCAAACTCTCCACTGCGTGAGACTCTGAAGGGGTTTTCCGATAAAGGCAAACCGATCGCGAGGTCGGGACGCAAAGCTACGGGTCTCAACGAGTTCACCACTTGCTGAGATTGCCGGGCTGCCGAATACGAAATCCCACTTATACCAGCCATCGTCGCTTGCGTATTTGCTGCGCCGGTCGATCTGATGGCAGGAGAGTCCTATGCCTCGGGCCCGAATTTTGGTTGCTGACGACAGTCGCACGGTACGTACGCTCGTCCATCGAGCCCTCTCTAACGCAGGATTCGAGGTCACTTTAGCGCGGGATGGAGCAGAAGCGGTGCAGCTGGCCAGCCACGATCTGCCGGACCTTGTCATTCTTGATATCCAAATGCCGGGTGTTGATGGATACGCCGCCTGTGAACAAATTTTGCAGCTCAGCTGCGGCCGACCCACTCCACCGATCATCTTCTTGACCAAAGAAATCGCGGTCCATCTCGCGGCGCTTGGATCCCAACTCGGCGCGTATCTGCCGAAACCGGTTAGCGACCAGTCCTTGCTAATGACGGTGCACCGCTTACTAGGTCGCGGCTTGGCTGCTTCGACATCCGTGGTTTCCTCGCCAGTTGCGGGGACATGCTGATGAGCGCGATTGCCGAGACCAACAAACACTTTCTGTTCCGCAGCGAACAGTCGTGGTTTTCGCTGCCTGCCGTTGCCGTCCGCGAAGTCACAATCGCGCCGCAACTGGTAGTCGTGCCGGGATGTCACGAATCACTGGAAGGCCTGTGTCACCTGCGTAGTGAGTTCATTCCCGTGATTTCGCTCGCGGCATTATTGGATATCGATTGCGCTGGTGGCCCGGCCGCGAATCAGCAACTGATCACACTTACAGGCACCAGTGTCTGGGCGATGCGGATCGCCCAAGCGGCTGCCCTGGAGTCACTGGAAACCATCGCGGCGCCAAGTGGCCGACACGCGGATTCGGCGATTAGCCCAGTCGTGGGTACCGCGATCTATGCCGATCAGGTCGTTCGTGTTTTGGATCCCACCCGCTTGTATCGATTGGCTCACCAAGCAATTCTCTCAACCTCGACGAGTCTCAATTGAAACTTCACACCTATTTTCTATGGACGCACGGCGCGACATCCGTCGCGATTGGGTTGTTGCTGGTCGCCTCGCTGCGAACCGAAAATGCTTCCCTGCTGATCGGCGGCACGGTGTTGTCGTTGCTGACGTTGGTCGCGGCCGCTTGGTATGCGACGGTCCGAATACGCGCTGGACTATCGAACCTGGAACTTGTGGTCATCGATCAAGACGTATCGGAGACATTGCGTAGCGGTCTGATCGAGTTTGATCAGACTGCCGATCAAATCGCCGCCGCCGCTCAAAAATGGGAATCCGTCGCGGCGAATAATCGCCAGCAAGCCCGCGAATTTCAAGCGATGATGTTTTTGCTGAACCGGCGCGGTCCGGAGCGCGAACCGTCCAGCGAACAACTCCGCGGTTTGCTTGCCGGGTTAGGAAATACGCTTCACTCCCATTTAACGCAGATCGAGAAAGGTGCGGTTGAAATCGAACAGCGGACGCGCAAGATTGCCGATTTTGCCGACTCCCAGGGAAGTGCCGTCACCAAGACAACGGCTTACCTGGAGCACCTGTGTGCCAGCATGGAAACGGTTTCGACCGCCGCCGCCCAGGCGGAATCGGCGAGTCGCGGCAGCGGCGAATCGGCGACGCTCGCTAGTCGCACAATCAGTGAACTGGCCGCGGGTCTGCAGCAGGTGCGCTCGGACTCCCAGGCGTGCGAAAAGAAATTACGCGGGCTTTGTGATCCGTCGCAACAGATCAATGCGATCGTGGAAACGATTTGCGATATCGCTGCCCGTACCGATCTACTGGCACTCAATGCTTCGATCGAATCCGTTCGCGCTGGTGAACACGGGAAGCGGTTCGCAATGGTCGCCGACGAAGTGCGAAAGCTGACTGAACAAACCACCGATGCAACACGCGAGATCACTGGATTGGTCGATTCAATGCAGCTGGTAACCGGAGAGTCGGTTCATCGAATCAGCCGTGGTCGCGAGCAGTTGGAAGCACAGCTTGCCAAAGCCGCCGCGGCGGAAACATCACTGCAGCAAATCTGCGATTCAGCGCAAGTGCAGGCTGGCCAATTGCATCAGATCAACGATTCGGCCAATCAGCAGCTGCAGCTGGCCAAGAATATCGTAACGGCAGTCGAACAGATCTCGGAGATCGCGAAAGATTCCCGCGGTGAAGCGGAAAGCGCTGGCTGGACCATCAAGTCGCTAGCAAAGGCCCCCAAGCAATTTCAAAGCGTGGTCGACCGATTGCGGCAGTGCGCCGGACCAGCGCGGGATGAGCAAGAAGACCGCCCGATCGGAGCCGCCCCAGCGGTGCCGGCGAATCCGCTGGCAACTGCGGCGATGACTTCCCATCAAGTCACAGCGAGCTGAAAGGAATCATCATGCAATCCGATATTTGGGACGAAGATCAGCTCCCCGCCGAGTTGGACGCCGATCAGTCAGAGTGGCAAATCGCGATGTCGTCTGGCGATTGGGATCTAGTGGACGAAGACGTCGCGGACGACCAGCACGACGCGTCCGAACTTGACCTGGCTGCGCCGAGTGCCGAGCAGATCAACGAATTGATGAATCAGATTGGCGCTGCTTCGCAATTCGCCTCGGGGTCAATCGTGCAAGCTGCCGGCGACAAAGCGATCGTCAGGCCAGCGGCGGGCAACGAAAATCGTGTCACGGAACCCACAGGCGGCGGGGGTTCGGTCAAGAAATCTGCCCGCCATCAAGGACCCGTTGTTACGATTGAAAGTCTGGATCCCGAGCTTCGCGAGGCGTTCATGGATGACGCATCGAGCTGCGTCGGATCGATGGAACAAGCGCTGCTGCGGCTGGAATCCGATCCGGCCGACGCCAACGCGCTGAACGAAATTTGCCGTCAGCTGCACACTCTCAAGGGCGCCTCGGCCAGTGTCGGTCTATCCCAGTTGGCAGATCAACTGCACCGCCTGGAAGACACCTTATGCGACGATCAGCAAGCCAAACGTACACCCGATATCAACTCCTTACTGCAAACGGTTGATTCCATTCGGTCACAGGTCGCCGGCAGCGTCCCTTCACAACCGTCGACGACAACCGCGCCGGCTCCGCAACCGAAAATAACTTCGTTTGACGATGGTCCCGATGACGACGAATCGGTTCGCGTCAAATCTTCGCAACTCAATCGTCTGATGGACATGTTGGCACAGTTGGTGATGCTGCGCAACCGCCGCGAAACCGAGCTCGCGGAACTGCAAGAGGTGTATCATGAGCTGATCGGCAGCGCCGCAAAAATGCGACTATTGAGCAACGAGACTGATCCTGATTCGGTGGTCTGCTCGTCGCTGCAACTCTCGGAAGTGGCCAACGATGTTTTCGAAATCGCTGGGCAAGTCCGTGACTGTGCGCGGCCGATCGCCGAAGGCAATGCCGCGGTCTCGCAGTTCATTCGCGAATTTCGCCAAGAGTTGGTTGAACTCCGGCGTACACCGATTGCCGGATTGTTCGGACGGCTACAACGGGTCGTTCGCGACGCGGCCGAAGTCGAATCCAAACAAGTATGTCTGCAATTGATTGGGGAGGAGGCCGGCATCGAGCGCTCGCTGCAACAGAGATTGTACGAGCCGCTGCTGCATATCGTCCGTAATTCCGTTTGTCACGGAATCGAAAGTCCCGACGATCGTGAGCGCAGCGGCAAGCCGCGCTCCGGAACGATCACCTTGGAAGCCCAGTCGGGACCTGACCTGTTCGTGATCGAGATCTGTGACGACGGCAGGGGGCTTGATTACGACGCGATTCGACGCCGCGGTGTGGAATCGGGATTGCTTGCCGCCGATCAATCCGCCTCCGAGCACGATCTGTCGCAATTGATCTTTCAACCAGGATTTTCGACACGCCAGACAGCTGACCAAGTGGCTGGTCGCGGCGTCGGAATGGATGTCGTTGCATCCACCTTGCAGCGGATGCGCGGTTGGCTGGAGGTCGAATCCGAATCCACACGGGGAACCCGTATCCGACTCAGTTTTCCGCTGCCGTCTGTGATCCAGCACGCGATGGTGTTTCGCGCCGGTGGTCAACTGTTTGCCTTGCCGATGCAAGCGGTCCAATCGACTGGACAACCGGCCACGGGGCCGGGCGAATCGCAATCGAATCGACTGATCATGGCGGACCTGATCGGTGCTCAGCAGGGAGCCGCCAGCGAAAACTCTCAGCAACTTGTGTTGACCGGCGAGGCATCCAATTCGACTTCCGCCTCGGCTAACCGAAGCAGTCGTGTGACGCTGGTAGTCGACGAGATTTTGGGTCCGGAGGAGCTGGTGGTTCGACCGCTGCCGGCATTGTTGAAGCATCATCCCTATTGCTGTGGCGCGACGCTGTCGGGGATGGGGCAAATCGTGCTATTCCTGGACGCTCGTCATTTGGTCCAGTCGCAACGTGGGAATCTGCACCCGCAATCGAATGGACAGCAACCACAGTCGGGGGCGTCCTCGGGCAAATCTGGCCCACCGGCAACCGCACGACCGCGCGTGTTGGTAGTGGACGATTCGATCAGCGCCCGAAAGCGGGTCGTCCGTTCCCTGCGGCGATACGCTGTCGAGATCGTGGAAGCGGGGGATGGAAAGCAGGCGCTGAGCCTGCTGAAGCGTGAAAACTTTGACGCCGTGTTTAGCGACATGGAGATGCCGCACGTCAGCGGCATGGAACTGTTGGCTGACATCAACTCACAACATGATCCGAATGCACCGCCAGTGGTGATCATCAGCAGCCGCAACGAGGATGAATTTACGTTGCGAGCCAGAGAATTGGGCGCGAACGATTATTTGTTCAAACCATTAACCGACGAAGCGCTCGATGGCGCAATCAACAAGCTGCCAACTTTGTGTCATTTGATTCCAGTCCCACCGATTGACTTTCCCATACCTGGAGAACTTCCATGAGCGACAAGACGATCTTAGTGATCGACGACAGCGCGACCATTCGTAAACTCGTCGACACGCAATTGAGCCCACTTGGATATCAAGTAGTGTTGGCACCCAATGCCGAGGATGGCTTGCGATTGGCTTCGGAAATCCATCCGGACCTGATCCTGTTGGACCATCAGTTACCCGGTACGACGGGCTACGATGTCTGCTGCCAGCTGGTCGAGAACCCACAGCTACAGTCGATTCCGGTTGTGATCAGTTCGACGCTCCGAAAAAAGGCTTATGCCGAATACATCGACCTGGACAACGTCGTTGACATGCTGCCCAAACCTTACAGCGAGGAACTGCTGTGCACGACGGTAGCCAACGCTCTGGAGACGGCGGCAATGATTGTCGCGTCGCAATCAGCCGGAACGGCGGTTCCGGAGGTGATCGATCAGCCAAACGAGTCGGCATTGATGGGCTCAATGGGCTGCTTCGGGCTCCGCGAATTACTGGACTTCCTGAACAATGGCCGTAAGGTAGGCGTGTTGGAGGTCGAGGCTGATCGAGTTCGAATTCGGTTCCATTTGGAGAAAGGTCGCATTCAAGCCGTTTACGCAAACGGCATCGATGCCCGGCACGTGGAGTCCATGGCCGACCGTTTGCCCAAGTCGCTTGTGAATTTGGCCCCGGTTCTGAAGATGACGATCGGTGGACGAAGTTGCGCCGAGGTTGATGGTTTTGTCCAACTCTTGGACCAGAAAGTGCTGGATCCACGTTTGATGACCAAGCTGTTGCGGTTCCAAGCCGCAATGTTGGTCCGGCTTGCGTTCACTAGCAAACTGCAGGATTTTCGCTTCGAATCAGGGCATCGCGAGAACACGCTGCACAAGAATTTGCCACTCGACACCAGCCTGTTGGCCTTGTTGGTCGAAGGAGCCATCTATGGCGACGAAGTCGACTCGGACTCTGGATCAGACGACTGCTACGTACGTCGCGCGATCCGTGGCCAAAACCTGGATCGTGCCGGCTTAGCCGCCCGACACATGAAAGTGTTGAACGCGCTCGCCGAACCGAAGACCGCTAGCGAGTTGGCCGAGACATTGGGTTGGGACAATGACGAAGTGCGGCAGGTGCTGAGCGGCTTTGTGATGGCGGAATTGGTCGAGCAACGGGCACAATCGGTTGCCGGCCAATTCTTGATTTTCGAACCCGATGCTTACAAAGCCCAAGCGATCCGCGACTCGCTGGAACAGTCAGACGGACGCTACGTCGGCAAAGTCGTCCGCGACAAACTCGCGCTGCAGCTGGTCCTCAAACGCGCTGTTCCGCATACGCTGATCTTCGCGGGTGACGACAAAGAGTCGTGTCAGCTGATCAAACAACTGTTTGCCACCAAAAATCCCAAAGCTGCGGAAGTCAAGCGAATCGCCTTGCTCGCCAATGACCAAGATGGCCAGAGCGTGGAGTGGATTGGACGAGTCGGATTCTATCCGCACGATACGATCGCCAGACCGTGCAGCGCCCAGTCGCTGTTTGAATCATTGGATCGGTTGCATGCCAGCCAACAGACCGATGTTCAATCCGAAACGGACGAGACCACCAACGAATCCGAACTTGTGGGAGCCGAATCATGATCAGCCAGCAAACCAAACGCGGGACGCTGACGATTGTCGCGACCCATCAAAACGGCGCGAAAAAACGCCATTACCTGGGCGGCGACGAAGGCGTCTTTGTCGGCCGGTCGTCCAATTGCGGCTTGAAGCTGCCGGACCCCGATATTGCCGACATTCATTGCCGACTTGAACGCGCCGGCGACGAACTTTGGATTCAAGATTGGATGTCCAACGGTGGTACGCGCATCAATGGTACGCCGATTTGGACACGGGTCCAACTCCATCCTGAGGACGTGATTGAAATCGGTAAACATACGATCTCGATCTGCTTTCAATCAGCATCAAAAAACGAAACGGACGCAAACGCTGCGATCCAAACTGACGCAGCCGAGCCGAGCGCCGATGATCGGGCACCGTCGGACCAGAAAGCAGATTCGAAACCGCATCACGAAACGGCTCAGCCGGGCGACGAAGCACTGTTCGACTTTGACACCGACTTTCTCGATCCAGACGGTGAACACGCATATGACCGTGAGACCGTCGCGATTCTGCAAGCGGAAATCGAACAGCTACGCACCGAACTTGCCCAGCGCGACGCCGATCGGCGGAGCGACCTTGGCGGCAGCGATTGCGAGCAGCTCGATCAACCGGCCGAACAAACCGACGAAGTGCTCGGGCGGATGCAAGAGCTAATCGACGAGGCCAACCGCAGCGATGAGCGAGTCGGGATCTTGGAAGAAATGCTTCACGCCGCCGAAGACGCCAGTCGGGCGGAGCAGGAAGAGCGTCACCAATTGGAAGCCTGGGTTGGCGAAATTGAACAGCGTGTTGGTGCCCGTGAGGATGAACACTCGGCCGAACTCGATACGTTACGCAAGCGTTTGGAGGATGCAGTCACCCAGCAGCAGCGACTACAGCGTCAACTGCATCATGCGGCAACTGACGGCAGCGCTTCGATGCACTACGAAGAGACACTCGAGCAGCTGCAAAAGACGAACCAGCAACTGGAAGAAAAAGTGGCTGACTTGGAGGAGCAGAATCGGACGCTGCAGGTACGCCTGGAGCAGCAGAGTTCTGAGCAGGACCAACAGCTTCGCCAGGAACGAGCCGCGCTTGCCCAGGAACAGGCAAAAATTTCGCGGCTGCGGTACGAACTGACCTCAAAACTTTCCGCGATCGAGGAGATGCCTAAGTCAGAAAATCAAACCGACAAAGAGACCTCGGATCGGATTCGCACCCTGCGCGAACACTTGCGTGAGATTCACGAGCAAGAAAAGCGCGAGGAACGCGAAGCTCCACTGACCAAACGGCTCGCAAATCTGTGGAAGCGAGTCGAAGCCTAAACATGGATCAACCGATGAACCTTACCGATCCTGATCTTCAGCAATCAAAACAGGCGGCCGACTACCTGCAGCGAAGAATCAAGGAATTTCAGTTGGAACAGCAGCGCTGGGACTCGCAGCGAACCACCGAGCAGCAGTTGCTGGAACAAAAAGCGAGACAGCTGACCGAAGCCTGGCTGCGATTGGAGTCCGAACAGCGTGCACTGCTGCAATCTCGCGGAGCCAATTCAGCCTTCGACCTGCGGCACGAGCCGAACCATCAGGCCGATGACGGACTGTTCAAGGCCGATCCGATCCCGCTAGAGGTGGACGTCTGCCAGCCGATTGACCAACCTGCGGCTGAATTGAACCAACAAGAATCAGCGGAAATGGCATTGTCATCTGTTCAAGCGGACCTCCCCATCGAATCCAAACGCGTACGCCAGCCTCGAGGCGTTGTTCCTCGCGACGTTGCCGTCCGCCAATTTGAAAAATTGAAGCACGAAATCCAGTCATCCAGGCGGCCCCGTTGATCGTCATGGCTAAATCAACCAAAGCGTTTTCCGCGGAGAATCAATATGTCATTAGCTGAGCTTTTGAGCGAGACGGTCGAGAAACTGAAGCGACGACCTGCCAGTGAGTCGAATCCTTATGCGGACGCTCTGGATGTCGCCAATGCGCCGCCAGATACTCGCCGCATGATCCGCAATCGTCAGTATTGCCAGATCATCTCCAAGAACTCAAAAACGCCATTTGATGACGTTTCGATCGCCTGCGCAGAGCGCTTTGGAACGGGAGATGGCGCTGGTTCCCGGCGGTGAGGTTAGCTTGATCTATGATGCAGCTGTCACCACCTCTGACGGCTTCGAAACCGTTTCTCGAGCGGGCGAACCGGTGGCTGTCGATCCGATTTACCTGGATCGCGACTGCGTTACCAATGCCGACTACGCAAAATTTGTGAAGGCCGGGGGATACAGCAATCCGCACTACTGGCCCGAAGCGGTGCTGGCGAATGTCCTGCAATTCGTCGATAACAGCGGTCAGCCCGGTCCGAAGTACTGGACTGGCGGACAACCGGCTCGAGAAATTTTGGATCATCCGGTTGTGGGCGTCTGCTGGTATGAAGCCAACGCCTATGCGACCTGGGCAGGCAAACGGATCCCATCGACCGAGGAATGGCAGCGTGCCGGCACCTGGCCGGGTTCCAACAGCCGTGCCGGCGCCGATCTGCGCTACCCCTGGGGCAACGCGTTTGATCCTTTCAAAGCCAACATCTGGGCCTCCGGCGCGGGCCGTCCAGTTGCGGTCGACGCCTTCGCGGGCGGCAACACGCCCAATGGAGTACGCCAGTTGATCGGCAATGTTTGGGAATGGGTCGACGCGCAATTCCAACCACTGTGCCAGGAAGGAGTCTCGCTGAGATTCGATGAGACGATGGCAGAAATCCGCGGCGGCGCCTTCGACACCTATTTCCACTCCCAAGCCACCTGTCAGTTCCGAACCGGTCAACCATTGCTATTTCGCGGCCCCAATGTCGGCTTTCGCTGTTGCATCAGTGAATCGGCGCTCAGCGATGTGCATGAAACTTCAAGTCAGGATAATCAATGATCACTACAGAAGAACAATTGCGTCAGCAGGGTTTCGCCAGTCCACCGGTCTGTGTTTGCTGTCAGCAGCCGCTTACCGATCGCGATTACTATTGTCCCAACTGCCAAGCACCGGCAAGTTTGTCACAGACCGCGGCAGCTCGCTGCGGCGCGCAAAATTTTGTCTCGGTGCTCGGTGCCAGTAATGCGGGCAAGACGGTCTACCTGGGGCTGCTGCTGGATATCCTCAGCAAGGGATCTGATTCCTTTCGAGGAACCGCGACCGGTGCGTTATCGATTGATTTGCAGGAACAGGTGGTGACGGCGCTGGAGCGTCGCAGCTTTCCCGAGAAAACACCATCAGAGGCCGACGCCTGGAAGTGGGTGCATTGTCAGGTCTCGATCAACGCGGGTCAGAAATCGGCCCAAGAAGTGGATCTGATTTCACCTGATTTTGCCGGCGAATCGATTGCGATGGAAATCGGGCGGCCCGGCATGTTCCCGGCAATCGGACACGTGGTGGGCAAGTCGGTGGGTCTGATGATCTTGTGCGATTCAATGCGCGTCCGAGACGAGGGATCCGGAGAAGACTTGTTCGCGATGAAACTCGCTTCCTATATCGCAGAATTGCACGGTTTGAGCAGCGATCGCTCGGCAGGGCGAAACCGCCCAAGCGGTCCGTCAGTCGCCATCGTGTTCACCAAATGCGACGGCTGTCCGGAAGCCATCGAGGATCCTGATTCCTTTGCCGCCAACTGCACGCCGCGCCTGTTCGAGTTTTGTCGCCGCACGTTCCCGCGGCACGCATTCTTCGCTGCCAGCGTCGCGGGGACTTCCGGTGTCCTGGCGGATTCGCGCGGCCTGCAAATGCGGGTTCCCTTCCATATCCAACCTCGTGGTGTGGTTGAACCTCTGAAGTGGATCGTTTCGAAAGGCCAGCGATGAACAGTCAAATGCAGTCCGCTGTGATGAAAGTCGAACAAGCGGTATTTGCATCCTCGGATCGTGGTAACGTCAAAGGCTACCAATTGGTCGCCCAGTCCGCCGGCATTGACTCCGCCCAGGCGATCGAAATCACACGTTGGGCGCCGACACGCTTGCCGTCGGACGCTTCCGATCATTGGACGATCAGTGCTTGGACGTTGCCCGACAATACAGTCGCCGTCACACGAACCGTTTACGGCGGACCCGAATACAGCGAACGCGGCGGAATTCAGGTGGTCACATTGTTCTTGTTGTTAGGCGGCGAACAATTTCGTGCCTACGACTACAATGCGATCTCCGTTGTCAAAACAGCGATGGCATTGGGGTATCTGCGACTTCCTTTCGACATGCCGCGCAGGGAGCTGCCGCGAGTCGGTCTGCCGGGGCACCCCATCATTGAAAGCGCCCGTATCGGATATCAGGCAAACACCAATCCTTACCGAGCTTTGCTAGATCGAATCTCCGCGGCGCTTGCCGATTCCAAACGGGTCGCCGTGGTGGGACTGTCGGACCAGATTGGCGCCGTTGAAGAACTGATTTCTCGAATGACATTTGCGCAGCGCAGAAACTTCAGTTTCACAACTGGTCTTTCACCCAGCATCCGGCGCCCGCTGCAGGCGCATTTCTATCGACGTCCCGATATGGCGCGGCAGCGGACGCTCGAAGCAGAAGACATCGTTTGTTTTCATGCAAACGCCCTGCAAAGCAAATAGCCCTCAGCCAAAGTCCAGACCGAGTGTCGATTGGCCACCGCTGGTCGACAACCGAGTGCGTTTCGCGGCTCAGGCTGCAGGCCGCATCACTTGCCAGGCGGAATAGCCAACAATTTTGGCTGCGACGATTGTGCCGCCGGCGGATCGCTCAACACGCTGCCGCCAAGTTTCTCGTCCCAGGCAACGGACAATAACAGATCAAATCCTGGATTCTGTTCTTTGACCTGACACGAACAAGGACCAACGACAAAGCGACACGCCGATTTGATCGTTTCGGGATAGATGCCCTTGCCGACCAACGCGTATAAAACTCGGCCACGACCAATCACCGGAAACGCCATCGGCTGTTGCAGCGATTTTAAATCGGCTTCGCTACCGAGTAACATTGCCAGTAAGCTTTCTTCACGCGGATCGTCTCGGTCCACCGTGACCACGGAAAACCCGAGGCGCAGTTCGATCGGATTTTCGATCCGAAAGAATTCGTCCGCTTCAATTTCGTCTTGGGGCGGCAATTCCAACTCTTGCTCATTGCGGGCAACCTGGTCTGCGAGCCTTTTCAGAGCCGCCGCATCCTGCTGATCGTTTCCGCTCGGGATGAACAGCCAAACCGCGGATTCGCCGTTGAGCAACTCTTCGACCAACTTGGTCCGCACAGGGGATTCCGTTACGTGTTTGATCTGTGACTCGGAGAGTGCGCTGACGCTGACCACACGATCGGGCACGCTTTGCGCGTTACGGGGGTACAGCAGCGTGACCAAAGGTTGCCCGTTTTTATGATGCTGTTTCCAAAGATCGGCCAGCAATTGGTCCTGAATCTTGGCGACTTCGATGGTCCGAAGATTGAAGTTGCCCAGACCGCCTTGCGACCGACTCTGCTGCCGCAGTGACTCGACCAACTCGACTTGCTTGGAATCCAGTTCGCCGTCATGCAGCACAACCAGTTCGTACAGATCAGCCGGCCAGCGCTCCAGGGCATAGCGAAAGACGGGGACGTTGCAGCCCAGCGCGACCGAGGCGGTCAGCAATACAGAGGCGATCACGGTCGCGGATTTCTTCAGATTGATGCTCATACGTTCTCGGTTCCTGTGTTTTACCTCGCGCCCGGGAAACCGGAGGCGGTTGAGTGCCGGAGGCGGGGCTCCTGTTTCGACCTCCTACTGTCGCCACAATTCTAATCCTTGCAACACGAGTTGTCCCTGTTGACGCTCCCCAGGTTTCGCTTCGAAGCGAAGACGCAAATCCTGACGTACCGGGATGCTTTCCAACGATTCAGTCGTCGCTGTTCCCCGCAACTCGACCCCCGCCGCGACAAGTTCGTCTTGCGCGTAAATGTCAATCACCGCGGTCTGATCGGGCGCCCTGAGCCCCAGCAACAGTTTTACCCGGTACAACTCCGGTTCGACGACCTCCTGCGACGCTTCGCGATCGGGATCATTTTGTAGCGATATTCCGATTCGCGCCTCGGTGACGTTCGTCACGCCCGAGGCTCTTACCCAGGGCAGATCGGATCCCGACATCGTGGACGTGTGATTCTGGAAAAACTCGGCACCCTGATTAAATTCGATTGGTATCGAGGGCGAGGGTCCAGCCGTGGCCGGATATTCCAACCACAGCAAGCCGCCGGGATCTCGCCGGTCTCCGGGCGCTCCAAAGTTCAATCCGACTCGATCGATTCTCTTGCCGACCGCTTTGACCTCGGCGGCCGCGCTGACACTCCACATATCAGCCTCAGGCATATGAACCAGTGCCAGCGAAGTTTGATTTTGATAGGAACAGCTGCAAGTTCGCGTGTAATCGGGTGCGTTCAAAACGCCACCGGCCGCAACCAAGTTCGATGTACAACCGGATTTGAATCCGCCCAGATTGCCGGTCCCTGAATTGGTCAACAAATCGTAGAAACCGGCGGCTCCGCTGCGAAACGTCAGCAAGTTTTCACTGGCGATAATGCTGTTGCATCCATACGCACGGGTGAGTGTCCATGGTTGCATTTCGCCCGTGACCGGATTGGGCACCAATTTCTGCTTGCCATCGAGCAAGTAGAACGCGCCGGCCGAACTCGAATAAGAGTTGGTGTTGGTGATGATCAAATCGTTATGCAGGATGCAGGGACCCGAGTAGCGAACATCATCGTTTCGCCATTTCACCGATCCGTCGCGGGCGCGATAGACGGCCATGCCGCGAGGCGGTTCGCCGAACAATCGATCGCTAGCGGCCGCACCTGCTTGCAGCAGCAAGTCGTATTGCTGCGAATAACCCAGCCAGGTGCCGAAGATCCCTTCTTGAATCTCCCAATTTTGCTGGCCAGTTCGGTAATCCAACGCCACGATTCGGTAGCTATCGGTCCGCGACTCGCCACGTCGCTGGAGCGCTTCTTCGATTTGGATCGGGTTTCGGTCAAGACAATAGATTTGGTTTCCACCGGCGACGATACCGTTGTGCCAAAAACTGTTTTTTGCGTCGATCTTCCAGAGCAGCTCCCCGGAAAAGCGATCCATCGCAACCAGGGCGCGACTGGCCGCACGATCGAGACTTTTGGCGCCGAATCCGGCCTTGGAGGAACTCAGTTTCTTGTCTGACTCAAAAGACAATCCATGCTGCTTGCGATACTCGGCAAACCCGACACCGGCGATCAGCACATCTTCGTAGACGCCGATGTAGCCCCACTGGTCTGGCTCCGCTGGGGATCCCGGTATCCGAAAATCGGCAATCGTTTCGCCAGTTGCCGGGTCCAAAACATGACAGACGTCACGTTCGACCATGTAGATCCGATCTTTGGTGACGACATAGTTCGTTCCGCGCCCGTTGGCACCAGGGATGTGGACCTGGTTGTACATCGGACTTAGCGGAGTGTCTTTGTAGGTGTCGTCATAGTACACGTCGAAGGTACCGAGATCTTTGAAGTCGCGTTTCCAAAGGACACGACCTGTGTAGACGTCTCGCGCGCTAAGGCTGTTCATTCCCTCAATGAACAAGCGGCCGCCGACCACCTGCTCGGGAGGACCATGGCCGTGCCGCGGCAGGACGTCCAAATTACTGCTGCCGCCAAACCACAGCACGCCCAAAGGTAGCTTCACACGCTGATCGTCCGACTTAATCGTGTTGGCGATGTTTCCGTATTGATGAGTCCAGTCAGCCGAGCCCGGTAATGCTCCGACGCGGCGCACCATCACGCTTTGATCGCCGATAGTCACTTCCGCCTGTTCCAAATCCAGCGCTTTGATTTGCGATGCCAGCGTTTCGATTTCCTGGTCGGCCAACACCTGCAATACTCCGCCGAAAGGGCGTACAGATTCATACAATTTCGCAATCACTGACAAATCGGATGCGACCACCGCGTGATCGACAAACACCATGTTGGCAACGTATTTGGGGGGCATGAAGGCGCCTGGCTCGGCGTGATGCACCGTGACGCGACCATACAGACCCTGATCGTCCAGTTGCTGGCGTGCCTGCTGGACCGTCACCGCGTTTGGATCGACCAACGCGAGTTGAACAAATGGAGAGTCGGCCGCCATGGCCCGTTTGATTGGCGTACTCGAATCTCCATACCAAAACGCGTATCCTTGCGCATCTCCGCGGGACAGTAACTTGGCGACGGCCTGCTTGGTTTGATCGTTGAACGACGGTTTTGCGTGCTTGCTTCGCTCGGATTCGACCAACGCTTGTGGTGCAGGCCCTGATTCAGAAAACGCCAATATTCTTCCATCGATCGTGACTGCAAACAATTTCTGATCAGCCGCCAGCAAACGCTCAATGGGATCCGTCACTGGAAGCTGACTGATCAGTTGGGCTCTCTGACCACCTGCGGGCAGCTTGATCCTGCTGATCGCCTCGGGGCCGGCCGCGAGAAGCTCGTCACCGGCAAGGATCAGATCTCCGCTGCCATCGACGTTCAATTCCCAGACAACTTTACGGTCCGGGCCGTAACAGCGCACGATTGGTTGATCGAGATACAGTTCCGCGGAATAGACCAAGTCGTCAATCAACACCGGCTCGTTGGGTCGGAACGCTGTCTTCACTCCGTCAGCCAACTGAAATTCCAACGTCCCTTTTTGACGAGTGTGAACGTAGAAATGTTGGTCGTCAGCGGCGACGAAAGATCCGCCTGTTCCTTTGCCGCCGGCATTGATCTCAAAATAGCGGAACTCTCCGTCGGCGCGATTGAACACCGCTGGGACGCTCCGCCCGCCAGGAACGATCAACCAATTTTCGGTAGCCACCAAAGCGCCTTGCGGTGCCACTCCGGCAAACGAAGGCGCACTATGAGGTTGTTTGATGTACTGTGCTCCAGTGCTATCGTTGACCCAGCGGACTTCGCCCGTTTCCACATCGAGGGCGTGGATAAAGGTGCCCATGAAGGGCCAGATGCTGGAGGCAAAATACACCGTGTCGTCACGGACAACCGGGCCGCCTCGCGCCGGCCAGGCGGAAGCAATTCGTTGATTCCCGATCACTTGCTGAGCGCTCGGCGCGGCCGAGAATTTCCAATGCAGTTCCCCAGTCGCAGCGTCGGCACAGTACAAGAAACCGTCGTCGCTGCTAAACAGCACTCGTCCATTCCAACCGACTGGCGGCATGCGTACCGGAGCTTCCGTGAAGGCGGTCCAAACTGCTTCCCCTGAATCAGCGTCCAACGCCATCACCTTACACTGATCGTTGAAGCCAACGATCAGCCGGCCATCCAAAACAATCGGCTCAAAGACGCGATCGTAGCTCATCAGGTCGTTGTTCAGCGGATCGTCCCAGGCTTGCTGCCGTGCGCCAAAATCGCGACTCCAGGCGGGCTGTAATGTCTCAGGCAAGCGGTTTTTTGACGCAGCAGCCGTCCGCTGAGCATCGTATCGCCACATCGGCCAATCCTGTGCGCACAGCGGTCTTTCGCCGCCGAGCATCGCCAGCGCAACCAAGCCAAAAATCGTCAGCAGTAGCTTTCGTTTCATACCTCACCGACCAGCACCAAGTTTGATAAGCTACAAGGCGTTTCGCCGTCCCGACCCATGATACACCAAATCTTGCACCATCCGTCATTGTAGGAGTTCACCCGATGACACAAGAAGCCTACGTCTTTGAGAGTCTTCGCACGCCCCGCTCGCGAGGCAAAGCCAGCGGCGAGTTGCACGAGGTCAAACCGATCGACCTCGTTGTCACACTGATGGACGAAATGAGCTCGCGTACGGAGCTTGATACCTCGCAAGTCGACGATGTGATGCTCGGCTGTGTCACGCCGATTGGCGACCAAGGGTCGGACATCGCAAAAGTGGCCGCTCAGAAAGCGGGCTGGGACGTCGATGTTCCCGGCGTCCAAATGAATCGGTTCTGTGCCTCGGGCTTGGACGCGGTCAACACGGCCGCCATGAAAGTGCGTTCGGGCTGGAACCATTTGGTCGTCGCTGGCGGGGTCGAGAGCATGAGCCGGGTGCCAATGGGATCTGACGGCGGCGCCTTCGCGCTTGACCCGGCAACCAACTGGGAAACTCATTTCGTTCCGCAGGGTATCGGTGCGGATTTGATCGCCACGATCGATGGCTACAGCCGCAATGACGTTGATCAATTCGCCGTCCGTTCCCAACAGCGGGCCGCCGCGGCCCGCGATAGCGGTCGTTTTGATCGCTCAGTCGTGCCAGTCAAGGACCTTAACGGAATCATGGTCCTGGAGCGTGACAGCTACATCCGTCCGGAAACGACGGTCGAGGGACTCAGTCAGTTGAAGCCAGTCTTCGCGGTGCCGGGAGAAATGGGTTTTGACTTCGTTGCCCAACAAAAGTATCCGCAAGTCGAACGGATCAACCACGTGCATACCGCCGGCAACTCATCTGGCATTGTGGACGGTGCGGCGCTGGTCTTGGTCGGCAGCGAAGCAGAAAGGCAAAGAACTGGGATTGAAGCCGCGCGTTCGAATTCGATCAGCGGCGCTGGTGGGAACGGATCCGACGATCATGCTGACAGGACCTGGACCGGCGGCAAAGAAAGCGCTGCAGATCGCCGGCATGAACGTGTCAGACATCGATCTGTTCGAAATCAACGAAGCGTTTGCCAGTGTCGTGATGCGGTTCATGCGTGACTTGGAACTGACCAGTGACGAACAACGTCAATGTCAACGGCGGCGCGATCGCGATGGGGCATCCGCTCGGTGCGACCGGCGCGATGATCCTGGGGACGCTGATCGACGAAATGGAGCGCACCGACAAGAACACCGGTTTGGCCGCATTGTGCGTCGGCGGCGGCATGGGAATCGCCACCATTGTCGAACGAGTTTGAGATCGGCGCTGACGCGCGATGCCTAACGCTGATGACCTTTTGGAGTCCAGAGCAGAGCTGTTTTACCAGCCTCGAACTTGCGGACGCAAGTTTTTCCCGGTTCACAATCTCGCTGGCCTGCGACCGCCGCCGGTCGAGTTGACAGCCACATCATCCAACTCAATTTCAACACTCCCCCAGCCAACCGAAAAGACTCATGGCCTTTACCTACGAAAAAGACTCTGACGGCATCGTTCTGCTTACGATCGACATGCCCAATTACAGCGCCAACGTGCTGAACAATGACTTCTTTACCGCCTACTCCGAAACGCTCGATCGTTTGCAGGCGGACGATTCGGCGACCGGCGTGATTCTGATCTCCGGCAAGAAGTTGTGGATCGCCGGGGCAGACATCGATAACGCCTTTAACTCGGAAGATCCCAAGTTTTTCTTTGAGATGAGCGAAAAGCTGAAAGCAGATTTGCGTCGACTGGAAACGCTTAGCATCCCGGTGGTTGCGGCGCTTGAACGGAACAGCGTTGGGCGGCGGATTGGAAGTCGCGCTGGCCTGTCATCATCGCATCGCCATTGATGACGATCGGATCAAGTTCGGATTTCCCGAGGTCGGCCTGGGACTGTTACCCGGTGCCGGTGGTGTGGTTCGTACGGTGCGGCTGATCGGACTGCAAAATTCACTCCAGTGGCTGACACAGAATCGCAAGTACACACCGAAGCAGGCGCTGGAGGCGGGCATGATTCATGAATTGGCCGCCGACCGCGATGATCTGCTGGCAAAGGCCAAAGCCTGGATCAAAGCCAACCCGGAAGCCAAGGCACCGTGGGATGCCGATCCACGTTTCCGCATCCCCGGCGGCGATCCGACCAATCCTAAGATCGCCCAGATGCTGGCGATCGGCCCGGCTATGGTTCGCAAAGAATCCAAAGGGGTCTATCCGGCGCCGCCCGCGATCATGGCCGCCGCGGTCGAGGGGGCTCAAGTCGATTTTGATACTGCCAGCCGAATCGAATCGCGATACTTCGCCAAACTGGGTGCCAGCCAAATCAGCCGCAATATGATCAACGCGTTTTGGACGCAGTTGAACCAAATCAAGAAAGGGAAGAGTCGTCCAAAAGACATTCCACCACAACCGACCAGCAAGGTCGGCGTGCTGGGCAGTGGTTTGATGGGGCATGGGATCGCCTACGTTTCGGCGCTGGTCGGCATGGACGTGGTGATGACCGATGCCAATCAAGAAGCCGCTGACAAAGGAAAAGAAAAGATTGCTGCGATCCTGGCCAAACAGGTCCAGCGTGGACGAATGGATCAGGCCAAAGCCGACGGGGTGCTGGCCAAGATCACTGCGACCGCGGACTACCAACAGCTTGTCCGGCTGCGATTTGATTATCGAAGCCGTGTTCGAAAATCGAGAGCTGAAAGCCAAGGTAACCAAGGCCGCCGAAGCGGCAATGGACCCCAACGGCGTGTTCGCCTCCAATACGTCGACGCTGCCGATCACCGGTTTGGCCGAAGCGAGTTGTCGTCCGGAAAAGTTCGTCGGACTCCATTTCTTTTCGCCGGTGGACAAAATGCAACTGGTCGAAATCATTGTTGGCCAAAAGACCGACGATCAATCGCTGGCCAAGGCATTTGACTACGTCTTGTCGATCGGCAAAGTGCCGATCGTGGTCAACGACAGCCGCGGCTTTTACACGTCGCGCGTGTTTACCACATGGACTAACGAAGCGATGACCTTGCTCGCCGAAGGACAACATCCGCATTCGATCGAAATGGCGGGTGTGCAAGCCGGAATGCCGGTGGGACCGCTGGCGCTGATGGACGAAGTTTCGCTCAGCCTGGCCGACCATATTCGCAAACAGACGCTGGCGGATCTGGAGGCTGCGGGGGGGAAGGCCGATGGTGCGATCGCCGCACTCTCAGCTGGGCGTGCGGGGGAAGTGATCGACAAAATGCTCGGCGTCGATCGACCGGGCCGGGCCGGCGGTCGCGGGTTCTATGATTACAGTGATGCCGGCAAACAATTGTGGCCGGAGCTGACCAAGCTGTTTCCGACCAAAGAACCGCAATTGACGCAACAAGAAATGATCGACCGTATCTTGTATATCCAGTCGATCGAAGCGGCGCGGTGCATGGAAGAAGGCGTGATCAAGACTGCGGCCGACGCGAATTTGGGCTCCATTTTTGGCTGGGGATTCGCTCCACAGCAGGGCGGCACGCTGCAGTTTATCAACGCTTGCGGGCTGCCGGAGTTTGTCGCCAGAGCCAAAGAACTCGCGGCCGCCTACGGCGATCGGTTCAAACCGCCACAACTGCTGATCGATATGGCAAAGCGGGGCGACCGCTTCTAGTGGCCTGCGGCCAACCACAATGCCTCATTCGCAGCTTGTCTGCCGAGTCGACAGGCTGTTGAACGCTCTGTTCGTGTTGCCGACCCCACCGCTGAAGGGGACTTCCATTTTCTGTCAGTCCTGCGCGGAAAAGTTTGGCAATCTGGCGAAGTTTGCCTCGCAGCCCGCCAGTAATTCGACTGAGCGACCGGATTTCCATCGCTATTGGCTATTTGGTTAAATCATTTGTGCTACACTCGGTCTCGGCAGCGTTGGTACGGCGTTGCTTGATTAGTCCGGCAGTTCAATAGTTGTGAGGATCCGTTGATGCAAGTTTTCAAAGCGATCATTGGTGCCTTCATTGGCGGTGGAATCGGAGCTTTCCTGTCGACTTTGAGTCCGGGGCTGCTTGGTGAAACCAACTGGTTGATCCTGCTCGCTGGGCTAGGCGCCGGCCTTGGGGCACGTGTTGTGTGTGGAGCGGACCGCACCTTCGTGACCGGATTGATTGCGGCCGTCGCGGCGGTGCTGGCGATGGCGGGCGCGTCTCTTTACACATCCATGTCGGAGATCAATGAACTGGCCGATGTCCGTGAGCCCCTGCCAGCTCCCGTAATCGAAATGGCGGACCCTGAGCAGGAAGTTGTGGTTGCCGCCGAAGTCACCGAGACTGCAGACGTTGCGGAGACTGCAGATGCCACGGAGACCGCAGATGCTGCGGATATTGCGGTGACGGAATCCGAGAGTGAGCCTTCCGAAGATGCCGCGGCAACTGAGAACCTGAGTGATGCGGATGATAATGCTGCGGCGAATGCAGCGTACGAAGCCGCTAACGAAGCACAGAGTGAGTTTGTGGGGGACCTCGAGCAAGGAGAGACCAAGGTCGTTAATGACACCGTGATGGAATATCTGTTGAACGCCATGAGCGCACTGCTCGCATTCGCGCTCGGCACCGGTCGCGGTGCGGCAAGTAAATCAGCCTAGGCAATGACCACTGACCGAAGATAATGGCCTGTTTAGCTGTTCTACGGCTTTGAATCTCTGGGCAATTCGACAACTCTGGGCAACTCGACCGCAAACTTGCGCAACTTAGTTTCTGATACAGCCACGGTGCATGGAACCATAACCAGGCGCCCAACCGCGCCGATCGTTGCGAGGTTAGCAGTCTTTGCCGCCCTTTTTCTTGTGCTTTGACGATTTCAGCCGCCATCCGCTCGGCGCTTTGGATCGCGCCGACGGTTGACCGCGGTCGCGACACCGGCTGACCGTCAATGCCCAGGGCGTGCTGTTCAATCGACGTCGCCAGGAAGCTTGGGTAGACCATCAGCAACCCGATCCCGCGCCGCAGCAGCTCCGGTCGCCAGGTCTCAAAGTGCTGTGCCAAAGCCGCTTTGCTGGCCCCGTACGCGGCTCGTCCTGGAACCGGCATCTTGGCCGCCATGCTGCTGATGCACACGATTCCTCCGCAAGCTTCCTGCAATGCAGGCAGGCATTTTTGAGACAACCAAACGGGTGCCGACCAATTGACGGCCATGACACGCGAAAAGACCTCAGGATCGGTCAGTGAGGCTGCGCTGCGGTGCGTTATGCCGGCATTGTTGATCAATAAGTCGAGCGGTTGATCGAAAACCTCGGCCAATTCAGACGTCAGCTTAGCGGTGTCGGTCAAGTCGACACAATGACTTTGATGCCGAAGATCCGTCAGCTTTCGCTGGGCGACGACCTGATTGGGCCTGGCCGTCGCGGGCCGAACAGGGACAAAGCATTCTGGCATGTGATTGAGTTGATCAACGCAAGCTGCGAGTTTTTTTGCGTCGCGATCAACCAGAATGACATGCCAACCAAGATCGTGATATTGCCGGGTCAATGCCCAGCCAAGTCCTGATGCCGCGCCGGTAATCAGCACACGTTTGGTCATGCCACTGACTCTGGTAAATGCGCGGCAAAAAATTCCAGCGCCTGGCGAGATGTTTTTGTCGGAGCGCGACCAAAATCTGACTTTAGCCGCGCGTTAGATAATACCGGACGGTATTGCATGAACCGAACCTGGTCGGGTCCGTAGCGTGTGAGCTTCAGCGGTTTGGCAATCGAGAGTGCCGATTTGATCAACCATATCGGCAGATGGACCACCGGCTTGTCCAAGACCTCGCCTATTTCGCTGACCGTCAAACACCCATCGCCAGCGACATTGAAGATCCCGATGCGACTCTGTTGGACGCCGTAGGCGATCGTTTCGACCAGATCCTGGTCCCACACGAAGACGAATGGCGACTGAACATGCCGTAGACCAAGGATGAAGCGGCCGGTGAACAGTCGGGTGATCATGTTCCGTGTCGTCGCTCCGATGACCGTTCCGGGTCGCAGAACGAGTTGTCCGAGCTCGGGGGCCTGGTGCCGGTATTCGGTCAAGATTTCTTCGACGATCCGCTTGTGCCGCGAGTAGCTGAATTCGTCGTTGCCGCGCAGCGGATCCGATTCGCTGAGCCATTGGGGGTTATCGGCGTGGTACCCATAAGCCGCCCCGCTGCTGGTCACCGTCAGATGGCGAACGCCGCCAGCCAGGCAGCAATCCAGCACGTTCTGGGTGCCATTGACATCGATGTCGTATTCCAAGTCGGGCGCCTGTCCAGGCTGAACAATGGACGCCAAGTGCACAACATGGGTGATCTGATGTTGCTGTATCAAGGCTCTCAGGTCCGGATCGCGGACATCCATCTGAAAGACGTCAGGGGCGGTCCGAATGTCAATTCCCCATACGCTGGGGCAGCGCTGTCTCAAGGTCCGAAACACTTGCTGACCGATGTATCCCCCGGCGCCGGTGATCAAGATTCGATGTTCCTCAAGCATCAGCGACCTGCGATTTCGATGCCGTGTTCAGTACGGGATGGCGACCCCAATAGCTGGCGACCAGCAGCCCGCTGACCAGATGCCAAACTCCCCAAAACGCAGTGATCAAAATTGCGCCGCCCAGCTGCGGCATGAACGTGAACAACAGGGTCAATCCGAGGCCGGAGTTTTGGATCCCAACCTCCAGCGTAATCGCGCGCCGATCCGCTTCACTCTGGCGAAACAGGGTCGCCAGCGAAAAGCCCAGCAGTAGGGCCATCAAGTTATGCAGCACGACCAGCGAAACAAGTTTTTCCCAATGAGCGACGAACAGATCCCAATTCTTGCTGAATGCCAGGGCGACAAAACCGAGCAGGATCAGCAGCGAAATGTACCGCATCACCCCCTCGCTTTTGGTTTTTAAGCCGGGGAATCGATCTCCGCAGATCATGCCACCGAGAATCGGAATCCCGATCACCAGCAGCACCAAGCCCATCATGTTCAGTGGCTCCAAATTGACACGTGTCACCAAATCCGCGGTTTCCGGGTTCAGCTGCGCGTAGAACGAAAACAAGGTCGGAGTTGAGATCACGGCCAGCAGACTGGCAACTGCGGTCATCGAAACCGACACGGCAAGATTTCCGCGCGCAATGAAAGTCATCACATTCGAAAAATTACCTCCTGGACAGGCTGACACCAGCATCATTCCAAGTGCCAATGACGGATCTGGTCTCAGCACCAGTGTCAACAGGAACGTGAAAAACGGCAGCAGGAAACACTGGGCCAGCAGACCAATTGCGGGCGCTTGCGGGTAGCGGATGATGCGTTTGAAGTCGGCCGGTTTCAGGCCCAGCGAAACCCCAAACATCATCAGGGCCAGGATCACGTTTAGGACGACCAGAGAGTTTCCAGAAAATTCTAGCTTGACATCGTCCATCATTCGCAGTTTCCGATCAACGCGGACAAGTCCCGCCGTAACTGTTTCAAATGACGGCCCAGCTCGCTTCGATACGTTTCTTTGTGGACATAGTAGGCCATTCGATCGACTTTCAAGTAACTCATTCCGCCCGTCATGTCGCGGTTTTCACGAATGCATTTTTTTAGGCGGCTCAGCGTGTGCGGGGCGCGTTGCCTGGCCAACAGATAAAGTGCGACCAATTCAGCTTGCTCCATTCTCGCTTGCCAACCGAGTCCAGCGGCCTCGATCATGCCCAGCAGAAACAAATCATCACGGTCGGGATGAAAAACATTCATGTACAAGCGAGGCGCGGCGGCTTCCCAATTCAGCAGTCGACGATCGATGAACGGAAAGCTCAACTTGTAACCGGTAGCCAAGACCACGACATCGAAGGACTGGCGCATGCCGTCGGCGAAAATAACTTCTTCATCTTGAAAACAAACTGGTTGCCGGCGGACTTGGATGTCGCCGTGACCAATGTGGTGCAAGACCAATGAACTGACGACCGGGTGCGACTCGTACAGTCGATAATCTGGATCGGGCAACCCGAATTGACTGGGTGAACCGACCAGCAGTTTGACCAGCAAACCATCCACCAGTTGTTTGATGCGAGGCGGCAGACGGATCTTGCCGCCGATTGTATCAATCGGTCTGCCCATCACGAACTTTGGCAAAAAGTGATATCCGCGGCGAACCGATAACGTGACCGATTTGGCGCGATGCACGGCATCGACAGCGATATCACATGCACTGTTGCCGCAGCCGACGATCAGCACTCTCTGGTCATCAAAGATCTCAGAGGAGGTGTACTGGCATGAATGCAAAAGTTGACCCTGGAATTTTCCCTCGATCTGCGGCAGATTCGGCTCGTGCAGTTGACCATTGGCGATCAGCACACCGGCAAATTCATCCTCATAGTGGATCTCGGGGCTTTGCTCGATGAGCTGCCAAGCGACTTTCCAGCGGCCCGGTTCGATCGGTTCGGTGGAGATCACCTGGGCGCCAAACTGGTAGTACTGACGCAGCGAGAAGGCGTCGGCAAAGTCGCGAAAGTACCGGCGGACTTCCGAGTGGTGTGGATAGGTGGAAACTTCGTCACCCATCGGGAACTCAGCAAGCTCAGTCATCTTTTTGGATGAGATCAGATGAGCGCTCTCGTACATCGTGCTGTGCGGGTTCTCGATATCCCACAAGCCGCCGACGTCATCGTGCAGCTCAAATCCTTGAAACGGCACTCCATGTTTTGATAGTTGCCGCGCAGCACACAAACCCATTGGTCCGGCTCCGATCAGCGCATAAGGCAAAGTCAAAACCAAATCTCCTAAGGCAGCAATGGACTCGTTGTGGCTGCCTTGATTTTACCCACAACCGGTCATGCGCGCGACCCGGCGATGGCATATACGCCACAACCGGCACAAACAGACCAGCCATGTGATCGACCATCCGCCTGCCGGCGGCGGGCGATCCAGCGTCTCGATCGCGTGAGCTACGGTTCAACGTAGCGACGCGATCGATCGGGCGGCTGGGCTCCAGCGGAGAATCCCAGGCGAACCCGGCCGGTGAAAACCCAACCGTCCCGGGGGTTGGTGAAGCTGGATCATCAGCATTTTTAAAACGAACACGATGCGTATATTTGACACCCCGCCTGTTGATATCACTCGTCGCGCCGCGAAGATTCTCGGTTTAATGCTGTCGTTGCTGCTCGCTGGTCTACCGAGTCGATCTGCAGCGGCCGGGAAGGTTTCGTTAGAAACGCAAATTGGCGAATTCGAGCTTTGCGATTGCCAGGGCGATCCGCACCGGCTGAGTCGGTTGCAAGGCAGCCGCGGAACCGTCGTCATCTTCTTTGGCGTCGAATGTCCGCTTGCCAGACTCTATGGATCGCGACTGTGTGAACTGGCGCAGCGTTACAAAGACCAGGTTTCGTTCATCGGGATCGATTCGAATGAGCGTGACGACATGGTCGAGATGAACAACTGGGGCAAGCGTTATGCACCGACCTTGTTGTTGCTCCGCGATCCAGACCAACAGATCGCGGATTTGTTGGGTGTGACCCGCAATCCCGAGGTAGTGCTGTTGGATCACGAGCGGCGGATTCGATATCGCGGCAGAATCGACGACCAATACACGACCGCTGCCAGGAAAGAAAAAGCGGTGCAGCACGATCTGGTCGATGCGATTGAGCAGTTGATCACCGGTCACGCGATTGCCGTCACCGAGACGATCGCGACAGGTTGCTATATTGATCGAGGGAAAAACGTCGATCAGGCCCTGGCATCGGGTGTTAGCTACCATCGACAGATCGCACCGATCATCCGCCGACGCTGCGCCGGTTGCCACCGCGCCGGACAGTCAGCACCGTTTGAATTAACAACCTATGATCAGGTCTCGAGTTGGCTCGATACGATTGACGAAGTGATTCGCGAGCAGCGAATGCCGCCCTGGTTCGCCAGCCCACAGTACGGCGAGTTCAAGAATTTCTCGGGACTGACCGCGCAGGAAATCGACTTGCTGCATCGCTGGATCGATGCCGGAGGCCCCGAGGGGGATCCGATCACGGCAACTCCATTGGAACCGTTGCCGGCCGGCCAATGGAACATTGACGGTCCCGACCTGGTGCTCTCGATCCCGCAACCGTTTACCGTTCCCGCCGAAGGTGTTCTTGAATATCAGTATTTTGTCGTCGATCCTGGGTTCAGCGAGGACAAGTGGGTATCGGCCGTCGAGCTGCGTCCCAGTAATCCGGCTGTGGTTCACCATGTGAACGTTTGGATCGATCGATCGCAGCAGAGTAAGTTTTCGGTGGATTCGTGGACTCGACTGACATCCGGCTATCTGGCCGTGACCGCGCCCGGTCGCCCGCCGATGATCTTTCCCGAGGGGATGGCGAAACGAATTCCCGCGGGTTCCAAATTGGTTTTTCAACTGCACTATCAATCGATCGGCAGCACTCAGGTCGATCAAACCCGACTAGGTCTGAAGTTCGCCGACCGACAGTCGATCACGCGTGAAGTTGCCACCCGAGGTTTGATTGCCAAGGAGAACCACTTGAGCATTGCGGCGGGAGACGCCAATCATGAGGTCCGTCTGACCCAACAGCTGGATCATGATCTATTGCTGTTGGCTCTTACCCCGCACATGCATTTGCGCGGCAAATCTTGCCGATACGAAGCCATCTACCCAGACGGCCGGCAGGAGGTGCTGCTGGAAATCCCACGCTGGGACTCGAATTGGCAAGATCGCTATGTGCTGTCCGAGCCAAAGCTGATGCCGGCCGGGACTCAGATGATCGCTTCCGCGGTGTTCGACAACTCGGCGGCCAATCCGTTCAATCCCGACCCGACAGTGGCTGTCGAGTATGGTCCCCAATTGACCGACGAGATGTTCAACGCCTGGTTTGAAGCGGCGCTGGCAAATCAAAATTTGACCGAACCCGCGATCATTCGCTTCGTGCGAATGGATCCGGCAAGGCGGTTCTGGCTTCCATTGGCTGTCGCGCTGGCGTTGGCGATCTGCTGCCGGCTGGTCGAAAGATCCAATTAGCCGTCGTGAGGCCTGTGCCGTCAGGCCTCTGGGGAGGCGATTGCAGAAACTCGCGACTTCCGCGAACTTGTGTTAAGATGCGGGTCCGCCTTTGCCCCGCCTTCCTGTGCAGCCTGCATGCTAATTTTGGCAAAAACAGTTTTCTTGGTTTGCCTGTTGCTGTTCGCAGCCGATGCTGCGGTTGCGCAGTCGGCCCAGTCGGTCGATTTCGAGAATCAAGTGCAGCCGATCTTAACGCGATTCGGCTGCACATCGGGAGCGTGTCATGGAAAGGCTCGTGGTCAAGGCGGATTTCAGCTTTCTTTGTTGGGGTTTGATCACGATTTTGATTACGCCGCAATCAGCAAAGATGCCCGAGGCCGGCGCGTGTTTGCGGCGGCACCAACAAAAAGCTTGCTGTTAATGAAGCCAACCGGCCAAGTGCCGCACGGTGGGGGCATTCGGTTGCTGGTCGATGGTGCCGAGTACAACACGCTGTTGAGGTGGATCAACGAGGGGATGCCGCGGCGGATCGCCGGTGCCGCCAAATTGACGCAGCTGACCGTCGAACCACAATTAGCGACGCTCAAATACGGTACATCACAACCACTCAGGGCGATCGCTCGTTACGACGACGGCAGCACGCGCGACGTGACTCGCTTGTCGGCCTTTCAGTCGAACGAATCACCGATCGCGGCCGTCGATGAAGATGGACTGATCACAGCTGGTTCGATCACCGGCGACGCGGCAATCATGGCTCGATTCATGGGACAAATTGCTGTTTGTGATGTAACGATTCCGCGGCAGGAACAGGTGCCTGATGAAGTTTATGCGAATCTTCCTCGTCGAAACTTCATTGACGATCTGGTTTGGCAAAAGCTGCAACGTCTGAACATCACGCCATCGGAGTTGTGTGACGATTCGACATTCTTGCGGAGGGTCACCATCGATATTTGTGGTCGTGTCCCGACGCCGGATGAGGTGACCGCGTTCTTGGCAGACGCTTCGCTCGACAAACGGGAAGCAGTGATTGATCGCTTGCTGCAAGAACCCGACTTCGCTGACCATTGGGCCAACAAATGGATGGACCTGTTGCGTCCCAATCCGTACCGTGTCGGAATCAAGACCGTGCTCAGTTACGATCGCTGGATTCGCCAGCGATTTCATCAGCGGATGCCTTGGGACGAAATGGTCCGTCAACTGATTACGGCCAAGGGGGGCACCTGGACCAATGGCGCGGTCACTTTGTTTCGTGACCGTCGATCGCCAGACGAAGTGGCCACGTTGGTCAGTCAGTTGTTTGTGGGCGTCCGTCTGGACTGTGCCAAATGCCATCACCACCCCTTCGAAAAGTGGGGCCAGGACGATTTTTACTCGTTCGCGGCCTACTTTGCCAAACTGGGCCGCAAAGGTACCGGATTGTCGCCGCCGATTTCGGGTTCGCAAGAATTCATCTTTGCCGGCACCAGCGGAAACGTCAAACATCCCTCCACCGGTGAAGTGCTGCAGCCCAGTCCCTTGTGGGGCGAGGCGGCGGTGACCGACGATGTCGAAGACCCTCGAGACGTGCTGGCCGATTGGATGACCGCGCCGGAAAATCATCTGTTCGCTCAGGTGATGGCCAATCGAGTCTGGGCAGATTTGATGGGCCGCGGGCTGGTCGAACCAGTGGATGATTTTCGCGCCACCAATCCGGCGACGAACCAGCCGTTGCTGACGGCGCTTGGCGAGCACTTTCGCGATTCCGGATTCTCGCTGACCGAGCTCGTTCGCGCGATCGCGACCTCGCATGTCTATCAACTTGACTCGCGAACCAACGAGCGAAACGTAGCCGATACTCGCAACTATTCCCGGCATTACCGCCAGCGGTTGCGGGCCGAGGTATTGGCCGATGCGTTTGAACAGGTTTCGGGGATTCCGCAGCGATACGCCGCGATGCCTCCCGGGACCAGCGCCAAGCAGATTTGGACGCACCGTACATCATCCTTGTTTTTAGACACCTTTGGTCGTCCCGACCCGAATCAAGATCCCCCCTGTGAGCGGATGTCCGATTCCACGGTGGTCCAAAGTTTGCATCTGATGAACTCGGAGAAGATGCACCGCGATCTATTGAACGACGATGGAAACGCTGCAAAACTGGCAAAATCCGAGCTGTCGGGACCGGAATTGGTCGCGGCGATTTACACCCTGGTGTACAGTCGAAATCCGACCAATGCCGAATCGGAACTGGTCGTGGGTCTGTTATCGGTGCAGAATGCGGATCGGCGTCAAGTGGTCGAAGATGTGATCTGGGCGATGATCAACACGCCGGAGTTTGTGTTTCGTAATTGAGTGATCCCGCGAGTCCCTCTGGATAACGAGCAATGACTATTTCCAAAAACTGCGAAGGAACGTCTCGACGTGATTGCTTGCGATTTGGCATCGGTGGATTGCTGGGCAGTGGGCTGGTGGACTCGCTAAGAGTGCTCGGCGAATCGACCGGTAGCGGAGGACCTAAGCCAACTGCAACACGCTGCATTTTGATTTGGATGGATGGTGGTCCGACTCATTTCGAAACGTTCGATCCGAAACCGGATGCGCCGGCCGAGTATCGCGGCGAGTTCAGCGCGATCAAGACGGCCGTTCCAGGAACGCATTACTCCCAGCACATGGTTAAACTGGCGGCGTCGCTCGGTGACTACGCGATGATTCGCTCGATCCGGCACAACCAAGGCAATCACGGTGCCGGCAATCATTACATGATGACTGGAGCGCCGCCTCGAATTCCAGTTGGTTGTGGCGCTTACGTAAGTTTCCATCCCAGCATGGGTTCGGTGGTCGCCCGTGAACTGGGCAAGGACAATGGATTGCCCCCCTACTTCAGCATGCCGCAGATGACGCGTAGCGGCGGGCCGAATTTCTTGGGTGCCAAATACGCTCCGTTTGTGGTCCCGGATGATCCGAATAAAGAACAGTTCCAGGTGCGCGACGTCGCCTTGCCCAAAGAACTTTCGATTGCCAGATTCGATCACCGCACCGACTTGCGCGGGAAAATCGATCGCCTGCTGCGTTTGAATGACGAAGCAGCGGCGGATCCGGTGGCGGCATTTGATGAGTACTTTCAGCAGGGATACAACTTGGTCACATCAACCGAGGCCCAAGCCGCCTTCGATATCGAAAAAGAGTCGGCCGAAACACGAGACCGTTACGGTCGCAATGGCTTCGGACAACGATGTTTGTTGGCCAGACGCCTGGTGGAAACCGGTGTGCCGTTCGTCACCGTTTATGATGGTGGTTGGGATCACCACAGCGATCTGTTTGCGAACCTGACTAAGCGATTGCCAGCATGGGACAACACCGTCGCTACGCTGATTCAAGATCTGAAAGAGCGCGGAATGTTGGACAGCACGTTGGTCGTCGCACTTGGCGAATTCGGGCGGACTCCAAAACTGTCCACCCTCGCTGGTCAGACCAAAGCGGGGCGTGATCACTGGGCCAATGCGATGTCGGTGCTGATGGCCGGCGGCGGTACGCCCGGCGGGGCGGTGATCGGTGCGACCGATCGCGATGGGCATTCCGCGGTCGATCGAGTGTTGTCGCCCGAGAATTTTGTGTCCACGATCTATCACAAATTGGGGATCGATCCAAACAAAGTGCTGTACACACCGCAGGGACGCCCGACTCATCTGGTCAGCGATCCGACGCCGATCAGTGAATTGATCTGATGCCGTCGTTCAGGTTATGGCTGCTGGCATGTTGGATTGCTTTACCTGCGCGGGCGGATGAACCACCGGCGATCGAACGTTTATTCCCCCCCGGCGGACAAACAGGAACTACCGTCACCGCGGCCCTGCGCGGCAAGTCGGGTGATGGCAATCTGCAAGTTTGGTCGGAGCTGCAGCAAGTGACCTGTTCGTTCAATGAGCAGAAAGACAAGGCGATCATCAGCATCCCAGAGCAAGCGACCAACGGTGTTCATTGGCTGCGATTTTACAACGAATCGGGTTGCACTGATCTGCGGCCATTTTTTGTTGGCACCGCGGCTGAGTTGGTCGAAACGGAGCCGAACAACGAACCATCGAACGCTTTTCAGGTCGAATCGCTCCCCGCGACCATCAATGGAGTGCTGGAACGATCGGGCGATGTGGATCTGTTTGCGGTCGACCTGCAGGCCGGGCAGACGCTGGTCGCGTCGCTGCAGGCGAATCGAGAGTTGGGTTCGCCGATGGACGGCGTGCTGGAATTGTTGGATTCTGGCGGTACGATGATTGCATTCAACGACGACGACCACGGCAACGATCCACTGCTGATCGCAACGGTCAACGAGAGCGGCAGGTACTTCGTCCGGCTGTACGCGTTTCCCGCAGCGCCGAACAGCACGATTCGCCTGGCTGGATCAAAAGATTATGTGTATCGATTGACGATCACGATTGGGGCACTGGAAGACCATCCGACCATCGAACACCTGAGCGTCACCGAGAACGCCAACGCGTTGGAACCGATCACGATTCCTTGGTCCATCACCGGGCGGATCGAGCAGCCGGGCGAGGTAGATCAATTTTGCTTTGACGCGGCACCCGGCCAAAGTGTCACCGTCAGCGTTGCGGCGCAGTCGTATTTTTCATGGCTTGATCCGATTGTGGTCCTTCGCGATCCGAACGGGAAAGTGATCAAGGAGTTTGACGATCTTGGCGGGAACGATCCCGACGTGCGATTTGGCGTCGAGTTGCCGGCAGGGGGGACCTACTCGCTTACGATCAAGGATCGTTTTGGTAACGGCGGTCAGAGATACCATTACGTTGCCAGCGTCGACGAAAGCAAGCCAGGCTTTACCGCGTCGGTCGCCGTCAATTCGTTCGTCATGCCCAACGACGCGGCATTGGAAATTCCAGTGACGATTGGACGTCTGAATGGTTTCTCCGAACGGATCGAGGTCTCGATCGCAGGCTTGCCGGAAGGCTTGGATGCCGCGGCTGTCTATTCTGAGCCTCAGGGTGACTCGTCGAAAAAGGTGACTTTGAAAGTCCAGCGGGGCGACACGGCGACCGCATTTTCAGGTCTGGTACGGGTCGTTTGCGTGGCCGAAGAAAGCAAGCAGGCGCTGAGTGCTTCCGCTCCCAGGCCGAATTCAAAACAGACGATCAGTGAATTGTGGCTCACAGTAACGCCCTAGCAGGGCAAGGCTCGGCCCTGCCGCGTCATTCGGTTCGGCGGGAGCCTCACCCTCCCGCGTCATTCGGTTCGGCGGGAGCCTCACCTTCCCGCCGATGGATAATCTTCAGTCGAACCCGGCCTAGTGTTCGTGTTCAAAATCGGGCTCTTTCCCCTCATAGGCTCGATACAGATCAAAAATTGCATTCTCTAGCACTTTCGCCGTTGCCGGACTGGCCGATTGTTTGCATTTCATGGCCGCGAGGATGACCGCATGCGCCGCGGTCAACTGCTTGGTGTAGTTCTCACTGTCGGGCTTGATTCGCTGCGCCATGAAGTACGCGGCGATCGTGTTCTGGATATTATTCGCATGATCCTCCTTGGTCGTCGTCCAGCGACCTAGCTGATTGATCGCCTGGGCGTCGATCTCGCCAGCGGCTAGCTCCCCGAGCTGCACTTGCGCTTTGGAGATCGTCTGTTCGTCTTCGAGCATCTGCTGAAATCGCAATTGGTCATCGAAGATGCCACAGGGAACTTGGCAGTGCGCCAGGGCAATCGTCGTGTAGGCACAAGCAACGGCGGCGGTAAAAAACAAGCGTGACATGGTGAATGCTCCTTGGTCTTGATGGTAATTTCTGTAGGACTGTTGGGCAGGTAATATAACACAATTCGGGCCGGCGTCGGCTTGCCGAAAGCTGGCTGTGGTTATCGAATCGTCTTGCCGACCATATCGAGCAGCAGCGAATTCGAGACGTTGTTGCCAAAATCGGCGTGGCGATCCAGGGTCCAAACTACCTCGTTGCTCTTGCGATCAACCTCGATTAACAGCGGTTGACCTGGGCCGGCGTGGCAGTTGCCGATGACGACGTGACCATTAGGAAGAACCTCCAGCGTCGTCACCCATGCCAAGCGGATGTTGGGCAAATCTTCTTGGCGAATTTGCCAAACAATCTCTTTCGTCGGCGTCACTTCCAGGACGCTGTGACCGTTGCCCGATCCGATCAAAGTGTTTCCGTTGGTCAGTCGAATTGCACAGAACAACCGATTGCCGAAGGACTCGGGCCCGTGGCCTGGTTTGGCCTGTTTTCCAAACATTGGAACTTCGTACTCCCAAACGACTTTGCCGGTCCCGCGGTCATATTCACGAACTTTCCCATCGGCTTCATGAGCGACCAGGTAGGTGTTGGCCGACGTGCTGCGGACCAAACGCGTGTCGCTATGAGCATTGGGCTTGTCGACGGTCAGTGATACTTGATGCTGGATCGTGCCGTCGGAATCGACTTCGATGATCCTAGCCGATCCTGATTCGGCGATCATCGTGTGGCCGTTGGGCAATCGTTCGAAAGCGTGTACTTCGACGCGCTTGCCCTGGTTGCCGTTATTGCTGGCGGAATCGTATCGCCATACCACTTGTTTCGTCTTCGGCTCGATCTCGACGACTGCGGCCCGACCTTCGCGGGTCAAAATGTTTCCGTTGGCTAGGAGGTGGATGTCGTGAACTTCACCCCATTTCATTTCCCAACTGATCGCCCCATCGGGTTCGACGATCGCCAGCCGATCGCCGCCCTGCAACAGCACGCGATGATCAGCGCTGGCGGACCGGCAGAACAGAAGCAGCAGGCATGAGGTAAGAACCAGCTGGCTGGGGTTGCGAACGATTGACAACATTGGGGAACTTGGAGTCCTAGGTGTAGCGCAGGGCAGCACTTGCTCGGTTAGTGAATGCCTCTTATCTTAACCGGTTTGCTTTTTCTGGGAGTGCGGCGAAACAGGGTTGTTGTCTTTGCCAAAGCTGATTCTGGTGTACGAAACAGAGTCGGATCGATACACTACTGACGGATTGCCGTCGATTGATCTCTGACGACCGACACAGAGTCAAAGCGTCGTTCCTGGCTCTTTCGTTCCACGCAACTCGGTGTGCCATGCTTGCGATTGCGAGTTGGTCGCCGGAATGATGCGGAACCACTGGAACGGCATTTTCATCTCCCGATTTACCATCATTCGCTGGTTAAGCTTTTCGTTTGTCGCTGATAAGAATCCAAAAAAGATGAAGAATTCGCGGATATCGAGGCAAGGATTCACGCTTGTCGAGTTACTTGTTGTGATCGCAATCATCGGGGTTTTGGTTGGTCTGCTGTTGCCGGCGGTGCAACAAGCCCGCGAAGCCGCGCGGCGAATGAGCTGCAGCAACAATTTCAAGCAGCTTGGAATCGCAATCCATAACTACCATGCGGCGTATCGAAAGATGCCACAACACAAAGGTGGTACGACAAGACAAACCCTCAGCGAAGTGGCGGTGGGTCAGCCGGGTGTGGTTGGATTGATTCAAATGTTGGTCTCAATTGCCTCCAATAATCCAAACGTGCATGGTGGGCACGACAACGGCGAACTTAGCATTCTTGTGCCGCTAACTCCGTTCATTGAGCAACAGGCTTTGTGGGAACAGATCAGCAACCCGTATGTGGGCCGCTATATGTCTGACAACTCTGTGTTCGGTTACGCCGCCGCGATGGGAGTCACCCCTGACATTGATACTTGGATGTGGTCCCTCGGAGATACCAAATATTCGCCTTGGTTGACTGAAATCCCGATGCTCCGTTGTCCTAGTGATCCTGGATTCGGATTGCCTGCATCTGGCCGCACAAACTATGCTGCGTGTCTGGGTGATGGGATTGACCGTGAGGATCGCGGTGCTTACGGGGATACTTCCCCGTATTGGGATTTGGCGCAGCACCCGAATTCAGCCGATTACGTCCGCCGAACTCAAGCGGCGCAGCGCGGCATGTTTGTTCCCCACCGCCAGACATCGTTCAGGGACGTGCTAGATGGGCTTTCCACAACGATCATGATGGCCGAAATCTCCACCGACCTCGGTGACTGGGATATCAACACGCAGCCGGTTTCCGCGGCTGCCATTAATTCGGCCCCGGGCGGACTCGCAGATCCGGGGGGACCCAAAATAAGTCCGGGCAGCGGCCAGTCAGGTGCCGATCCCGAACGATCGCGGTTTTGGGCCGATGAGGTTCAATCGTATCAGAAGTCTGCCCCTCACGATGGTACACTACCTTTGTTGGAACAAAAACGTGGTTTTAAATGGGCGTGTGGGCACGTGATTCATACCGGGTTCCAAACGATCTTGCCGCCCAATGGTGCTTCCTGGTGCGCAACCTACGACCTCCGTAGAAGCGAGATGGTCGCCACTGCAGGTAGCCGTCACCAGGGTGGCATTCATGTTCTGATGGGTGATGGAGCTGTGACTTTCATCACCGGCGCGATCGACGCCGGGGACTCGTCTGCTGAAACGGTCTGGACTGGTTACGATTCCCTGAACTCTCCTGAATCAGCACCGGGTTCGGCAAGCCCTTACGGTGTCTGGGGTGCGATGGGTACTCGAGCATCGAAGGAAGTTACTGGCAAAGCCGCGCTCTAGCGACCGGATAGCTTTTGTCCATTAACGCATGCCCTGCGCAAAACCCAACATCTGCTTCAGGGGGCTTCGCAAAAGCGATTGCGATGAGTGATCTTTGTATGGCCCCCGATTCGCTGGTTGGCGTCATCCAGCGTCACGGCATTGTTGTCGTAGTCGGAGCGTTGTTGCCAATATCCTGGACCGGGCTGGCCAACTGCGTTTCGTTGTGCGTTCGGTGTTGGCGAACAGTGATCGATCTAAAAAAAACGATCGGAACTGCCTGCGTGTTTGGCGTTGGCTAGCGGTTGCGCGTTTGGCAATGAATAGCCCGAGATCGACAGCGGAAACCCAGATAAGACGCGGAAAGTATTGAATCGACGCGGTACAGGTGTCTGTTTCAATGCCGCCGCCGGAGCGCCTTGACACTGGATCATACAGCGTAGTCCAGTCGCCAAGCGGCCCGGCATTACCGTAAAATGCTCACGCTGGTTCATGCCGCCCCTCTCTTCCCTTCCCATTGCTGTTCCGAGACGAATTTGACCGCTGTTACACCGATCATCGGCTATTGCACAAACGTCCATGCCGGCGTCGATCTCAATTCGATTCGTAATAGTCTGGAGCAATATGCGACTGCCGCGCGAATCGCTAGTCGATCGGAAGAATTGGGTGTCGGGTTGTGGTTGCCCGCGCAAGCGGCCAAGGAATTGAGCGGATCCGCTGCCGAGTTCGCCCAGTTTCTCTCCCAACGCCGATTGCGACCATTCACCATCAACGGATTCCCGTATGACAATTTCCACCAGAATGCAGTCAAGCACCGCGTGTACCAGCCGGCTTGGTGGGAGCAATCGCGTTTGGACTACACCAAACAGCTTGCCGACATCCTGGCCGTACTGTTGCCGGCTGATCAGGCGGTGGGTTCGATCAGTACCTTGCCGATCGGCTGGCCAAGCAAGCAGTTGTCGGACGGTGATTTAGCCCGCGCCGGTGAGAATTTGCGCGAGCTGAGTTCCTATTTGGAACAAATCGAATCGAACACAGGGCGACGAATTGTGCTCGCGATCGAACCAGAACCCGGCTGCGTTCTGGACACCAGCAAGGATGTCGTATTGTGGTTCGCCCGGCACCTCCCCGAGACCATTCACCGGCGATACATCACGGTTTGCCACGATGTCTGTCATGCGGCGGTGATGATGGAATCGCAAACCGACGTTGTTGATCGATTTGCATCCGAGGGCATCTCGATTGGTAAAGTACAAGTCAGCAGCGCGGTGGTTGCCGATTGGAACTCGATGGCCATAGGGCGTCGGCGCGAGGCGATCGAACAACTGCGGGAGTTTGCCGAAGACCGCTACCTGCACCAGACAGGACGCTTAACCGAATCAGGTGAGTTTGAGTTGGCCGAAGATTTGCCCAACTTGCTCGACAACATTCCGCTTAGTGGTGATCCCGTTCGTGGCGATCAGCAGTGGGTCGTCCATTTTCATGTACCGATCTTTTTGGAGCGATTTGGGCATTTGGGAACCAGTCATAAAGATGTCGTTGAATGCTTGGCCGCGGTGTCGAGGCCGGACAGCACGATTGAATTCAGTGGGCATCTGGAAATCGAAACCTATGCCTGGAGTGTCTTGCCCGAATCGATGCGAAAACGGGCGTTGTCAGATGACATCGCCAGCGAAGTGAAGTGGTTGAAGGACGCGATCTTGCAAGCGATGTAGGGCGCGAGAGGCTCTGCCCAGGCTTTATGCCCTGCTCCATCTGTTCCGCCTTGCCACCGTGGGGTTTCCCTGATTCGTTGTGAAAGCTCAGCCTCCCATTTCCAGTTGCCGTTGTCTCTCGGTGAACCGGCGCTTTTGTTCCTCCGTGATCTCGCTGACGCATCTGGGGCACTGAATCCCGGGCTGATAATCGGGGTGCTGCTGATCGTCCGCGGTCACCGGCCAGCCGCACGCGAAACAGAGCTGATGGTCACCCACCACCAGCCCGTGGCCGACCGAAACGCGGCGGTCGAAAACAAAGCACTTGCCCTGCCATTGCGATTCAGCTGCGGGCACCACCTGCAGGTATTTCAAAATACCGCCTTTGAGGTGATAGACCTGATCAAAGCCTTGTTGTTTCAGCAACGCAGTTGATTTCTCACAGCGAATCCCACCAGTGCAGTACATCGCGATCTTGCGATGCCTGGCAGGATCCAGGCGCTGGGCGACGTAGTTGGGGAATTGACGAAAACTGCGGGTGTTTGGGTTTGCGGCGCCGCGAAACGATCCGATCGCCACCTCGTAGTCGTTTCGCGTATCGATCAGCATGACTTCGGGATCGTTGATCAAATCATTCCAATCCTCGGGTTCGATGTAGGTGCCAACTGCTTTCAAGGGATCGATCCCCGGAATCCCCATGGTCACAATCTCTTTCTTCAAACGGACGCGAGTCCGCTTGAAAGGAATCTCGTCGCAGACCGATTCTTTGACTTCCATTTCGGCCAATCGTGGATCGGAGCGAAGCTGACTCAGCATCGAGTCGATCGCACTGCGGGTTCCGGCGATTGTGCCATTGATCCCTTCACTGGCCAACAACAAAGTACCGCGAACTCCCAGCGACTGCATCTTGCCCAGCAGCGGTTGTTGCTGATCGATGTAGTCGTCAAAGGGGACGAATCGATACAGCGCAGCGACAACAATCTCGTTCATACCAACATGCGTAGAGCCGCCATCGCGGCTGAGTAATCCGGTTCTTCGGTCACTTCCGAGACAATCTCCTTATAGGCGACTTTACCGTCGGCATCCAACACGATCACGGCCCGCGTCAGCAGCTTCAGTTCGTCGATGGTCAAACCGTAGTCTTTCCCGAATGCATGCGTTTGATAATCGCTGGCCGTCCGCATTTTGATCTGTTCGGCACCACAGAATCGGGCCTGCGCGAAGGGCAGATCGCGCGAAATCGTGACCGCATTGATTTTGTCCCCGAGCGACGCGAGTTCCTGGTTAAACTTTTTGGTCTGCGTCGCGCAGGTGGGCGTGTCGAGGCTCGGCACAATGCTCAAGATCGATGGCTTGCCCTTCAAGTCGGCCAGCGTCAGCGGTTGCAGGCCGTTTTCGGCATAGTGCAGTGTGAACTCGGGAGCGGCCGCGCCGACGGCCAAATCCTTGCCCTGGAGTGTGAACGGATTGCCTTTGAAAGTGATAACACCTGTACGTCCCATGTGTTGGTCTCCGCTGGTCCCTGTTTGCCGGACCATGATTGAGGATTCGATTGGAAACCCAAAGTATGGTGGCCACAGAGAGCCGAGTGAATGGGTGGGCCAGCTTGAACTTCGCTAGCGGGCCACACACAGGCGCTGCATCCGGGAGACTCGCTCCGGAACACCGGGGTGCAACCAGGTTGCCTTTCGCGCGCGTGGTTGGTCGGCAGTCACTCGCAGCAAACCGCGCGACAGGGCCTCCGCGGCCTCGCGGTAGGTCGCCGGAACGTCCGGTACCGAGGGTGCGATTCGCTGGGCCAGCAGACAGGCCTGGACGTCGGCGTCGTGTTCGGTCCGGTAGGCGACGATTTTCAGCATCAATAGGGTCATCAGAATGCCAAAAGCTGTGCCTGCGGCCATGCCCCACGATTGATCTGCCGCCCATTGTGTCACCAGCGTTCCCGAACCCCAGGCGGGCAAGATCGCCAACATCCGCAGTGGCATGTGACGGCGGCGCAAATGGGCTGCTTCGTGCAATACCACCATCGCGACCTGATCGCGCGGCAATTCGTCGATCAATCGATCTGAAATCAGTAGCGTCCGCAGCGGCGGAATGAAACCTGCAACCAGCGCGTTATAGGTTCGACCCCCTGTGTTCCAGCGAACCGCGCGAGTGCGAGCGACACCCGCGGCCGACAACAAATCCGCAATCCAGGCTGCGTTTGGCTCGCGCAGCGGCGCAGTCTTCAGCAGTCGGCCGATCAACAACGGGACACCGGCCACGATCAACAACAGGATCGCGACGGCTGTCAGGCAGCTGCCTGCCAATTCGCTGATCGGCAGCATGCCGATGGCGTCATTGAGCGCCAGCAGGCCAAGCACCGGAATCAACAGCCAGCCGATACCGCTACGGAACATCATCGACAGCGAGCGGGCATAGTTAGCGATGCCGCGATCGGTGTAGCCCATCATCAGCCCATACAGATGTTCGGCCGACCAACTGCCGAGAGTCAAAACAAGGCCGGGGATCAGCAGCACAATCGCCTGCAACAGCGCTGAAGAGTCGACAATCGGAACCGAATCGAGCGCTCCCGCTAAGCCGAACCCGGCCAGGCAGAGAACAATCACACCAAGCCCCAGCCAACGGAAGGCAGCGAGTTGTTTTTCCAACAGTTCGGCGCCGACCAGGGGGTCGATCTTCTCGCGGCGAACTTGCACCGCGCAAACCCGCGCCGCGACATGACACAGCAGCACCCAGCCAAACACCAAGCCCACCGAAGCGGCACTGGCCCGCCAGAGCGGGACGTCGGTTGGCGGCACAGAACCGCATCCAAGTGAGACGATCAGGACCAGGAATGAATAAAGCTGCACGTCGAATCATCCTTTCCGGGTGAGGCCGGTCGCGGGATCGGAAGCCGGTTGCCATTGGTCGCAAACCGCCCAGACGCTGCTGGCCGGCAATCCGCCGTTCAGCTTAGTTAAACTCCCCAGGTCGAGTTCCTGCGATTCTTGCTTCCAGGCCGGTAATTCAGCGACCAGGCTACGGATTGTGACAGATTGCCTAGTCGTTGCGCTGAATCCGCCAAGGCCAGTCCCTCAGCAGGCTACGAAATCGAAGGCTTCCAAAGCCGCTGTCTGCGTTTCGTCACCAAATCTCGGTTTCCTGGATCCGCTGTCGTGCCACCAGAAACTGTGAACCGGCCACTCCGGGCGAACGAAACGGACTCGGCTAAGCGTCGCGAAAGTGAAATCTTTGTTTGCGGATTTGACCGACAAGACTCGCGTGGTCCTTAACGGGGAATCGAGCTTTGAGTAATCGATTTGCCTCCGCGCCTGTATCAAAAAATCGCCATTTTTTTTCGAATCAGGTTCTGTTTTGAGCCCAATGCAGGTGCGGGAAACACTATACTGAGACAGGTTTGCAGATTTGCTTTCTCAAGGTTTTTTTGGAGCGGAATTATGCGTTACACAAAATTGTTACTTTCTCTCGCCCTGTTTGTTCCCTTCACCTTAACCGTCGCCGGATGTGGCGGAAGTGACGAAGCGGGGCAGATGGCGTCCGATGAAGAGCTTTCTGCTTATGGCAAGGAGGCAGCAAAAGGGACGGGCTTGGAGGGATTGAGATCGGAAAGCAAGTAGGCGAATCTGTTTAGGTCGCTTCCATTGACATAATCTCCATCGCTTGATGGATACTTTTGTTTCGTTGTTTTTATAGAGGTTAAGTAAGATGAGAAAATCGCAATCTTTGCGACGGGGTTTCACTCTTGTTGAGTTGCTCGTCGTAATCGCCATCATTGGCGTTCTGGTTGGACTGCTGCTGCCAGCGGTCCAACAGGCTCGTGAAGCCGCCAGGCGAATGAGTTGCAGTAATAATTTCAAGCAACTTGGAATCGCCATCCACAACTATCACTCAGCGTACAACGCACTGCCCAAGCACATGGGTGGATCAGAAAGGCTATCGCCAACCGAACTTGAGGAAGGCACTTCTGATTTGTCGGGACTGTTGAACTTGCTCGCAGCAGCGATTGCGACTGCCGGTAATCCTGCGATTAAAAATGGACATGACGACGCTGAATTAAGCATTCTTGTGGGGCTGACTCCGTTTATGGAACAGCAGGGTTTATGGGAAATCATTAGTAATCCGTACGCCCACACTGATTTCAATGACCCCAATAGTATCGTGGGTTACGTCTCTGCGATGGGCGTGACTCCGAATGTTGATACTTGGATGTGGTCCGCGATCGACACCAAGTATGTGCCTTGGGTAACAGAAATTCCGATGCTTCGTTGTCCAAGCGACCCAGGTCAGGGATTGCCGGCATCTGGTCGGACCAACTACGCAGCCTGCATCGGTGATGGCGTTCACCGCTCGACGCGCGGAGCCTATGGTGACGGTTTCGGTACCTTTGGGCTAAAAAATCATGCGAATGCCTCGAACTACGCTCGCGACGTACAGGCGTCCATGCGTGGAATGTTTGTGCCACGCCGTCAAACAGCTTTCAAGGATTGCCTCGACGGACTTTCAAACACTGCCATGATGACTGAAATCAAGACGGACCTTGGTGATTTCGATATCAATACGCAACCGATGTATGTGGCAGCGATTAATCAAAACGTTGGTGGTGCCGCCGTTGATCCCCTTACCAATCCGGGCAGTGGTCGGACAGGTGCCGACGTCAACCGGCCGCAGTTTTGGGGCCCGCTGGTTCAGGCCGCATACAATGCTGCCGGTTGGGACGACACCGCGCCGCAATTGGAACAAAAGCGAGGATTTAAGTGGGCTTGTGGGATTCCTATCCACTCAGCGGTGAATACAATCTTGCCGCCCAACGGGCCTTCATACTGCTCCACCTTGGACCTTCGCCGAAGTTCGCAAGTCGTCACTGCGGGTAGTCGTCACCAAGGCGGTTGTCACGTGCTGATGGGTGATGGGGCTGTGTCTTTCATCACCGACTCGATCGACTTTGGAGACTCATCTGCCGAAACGGTCTGGAGTGGTGCTACCGCACTTACGTCAAGACCTGGGGCTAGGAGCCCGTACGGTGTTTGGGGTGCGATGGGCACTCGAGCATCGAAGGAGATCATGGGTCAGGACGCCTACGAGTGATCTTGAGCATCGCTTAATCGATACCCCGCACGCGCCTCCGTCGCGTGCGGGGTTTTTTGTTGGGTGTTGCTAACAGGCTAAATGTCTTAAATTGAGACCCATGGTGGCTTATCTATCGGTCCGTAAAGGGCCCGACAAGGGAAAGCAGTTTCCGTTGGACCCCAGCCGGCCGATGCACATCGGTCGTGGCTCGAGCTGTGAAATCATGCTGGCCGATCCGGTCAGCAGCCGATTCCATGCTGTCGTTTATTTTGACGATGACAACTGGCAGCTTCGCGATACTTCCAGCCGCAATGGAACGCTTGTCAACGGCCAAAAGATTGATCAAGCGAGATTGCTGGACAAAACGGTGGTCACGATCGGCGACACCGACATGCTGTTGATCGAGCCCGAGCCGGGAGTCAGCGGTGATTCACCGCAGACGGCAACTGCAATTCGCGAAATGTCGGCGGACGATAGTTGGGCACCTGAAGCAGACGATCCGATTGCGCATGTGGCGTCGACCGGTCACCTGATCGATCTGTACGCGCTGAGTCTGCATCTGCTGAAAAGCCGCAACCCGGACGACGTGATCGATACGGTGATCGAGTTGTTACGAGATCGCACATCGGCCGATGTCGTCGGTCTTTCATTTGATCCCGGTGATGGACAACTGAAACCCAAACACGTCTTGCCGCCCGAGCAGGCTGACAAGATCACGCTGGGTAAAGGACTGATCCGCCGCGTTGTGCGAAACGGCGAGGCAATTTGGATCAATGATGAATCGTCGACCACCGACACACCCACAAGTTTGGATGGTCGCTGGAGCGATGTGATCTATGTGCCGCTGGAAAGTGGCGGCAACAACCATGGCATTTTGCACCTCTATCGTCAGTCGCCTAGGTTTGACCAGGCCCACTTTGAATTGGCCGTTGCCGCGGGACGATTGTTAGCGGTCAGCCTGACTCGAGTACTTGAACATGACTCGCTGCGTGCTGAGAACCGACGGATCGCCGATCGCAACGCCGAAAGTGACGAATTGATCGGCGAAAGCCCGGTGATGGTCAAGTTGAAATCGAAAATTCAGCGAGTCGGCGGCGCCAACGGGTCCGTATTGATTCGGGGCGAAAGTGGCGCAGGCAAAGAATTGGTCGCGCGAGCGGTCCATCAAGCGAGCCGGCGATCCAAGCGTCCGATGCTGACGGTCAATTGTGCGGCGATCCCCAGCGAGCTGATCGAGAGCCAGTTGTTCGGTCACAAAAAAGGTTCTTTCACCGGTGCGGACCGCGATCATATCGGCTGGTTTCAGCAAGCACATTCGGGCACGCTGTTCCTGGACGAGATTGGTGAATTGACCCTTGACGGCCAAGCCAAGTTGTTGCGGATTTTGGAAGGCCATCCTTTTCTGCCAGTTGGTGCGACGGAAGAAGTGTTGGTGGACGTTCGTGTGATCGCGGCAACCAATCGAGATCTTTCCGAGTTTGTTCGAGAGAAGAAGTTCCGCGAAGATTTGTTTTATCGATTGAGCGTTTTTGAACTATTGGTTCCCCCGCTGCGCGATCGAGAGGACGACATTGGGCGGTTGATTGATCACTTCTTGGACCACTTTCGCCTCCAGCATGGGCGTTCCGGTTTGGGGATTTCCGAGGCTGCTCGGCGCAATTGATCGAATACGCGTGGCCCGGCAATGTCCGTCAACTTCGCAACGTGATCGATAGCGCCGTTGTGATGGCGGACGATCCCGATATCGAAACCGATGATCTGGGCCTGCGTGATGCCGGGCTGAGTCGATTGGAAACGTTACGAATCGACGAGTGGGAACGGAGGCTGATCCGCAAGGCGTTACAAAGGACCGGAGGGAATGTCCCGGAGGCGGCCAAATTATTGGGAGTCAGCCGGGCAACCGCCTATCGCAAAATCACCGAGTTTGGCATCGACCGCTAACAGGTGCCGTCTTGCTCCGCCATGGCGATGTCTGAACTCAGCGAGCTGGTTACCATGATATTTCAACTGCTCTGATTCCCAGTTCGAGACCGCGATGCGCTTCCACCTTGCTGCTGTTGGACTGTTGTTTTTCTGTGTGCACTGTAGCGCCGCAGATTCGCCCCCCAATGTTGTCTTGATTTTGGCTGACGATATGGGGCTGTATGATTTGTCCGTCGAAGGGAGCACTTATTACCAGACTCCCCACATCGACCGATTGGCTCGCGGTGGAATGCGATTCACGCAGGGCTACGCCAACTGTCGCGTTTGCAGCCCGTCGCGGGCCAGTATCCAACTGGGCAAGTTCACCGCCCGTCATGGAATCACCAACTGGATCGGAGCCAAGTCCGGTAGGCAATGGCAACGGGAGGACTCACTGTTGCCGGCGGAGTACCTGCAGTCGCTGCCGCACCAGGACACAACGCTGGCGGAAAGCTTGCGGGATGCCGGTTATCGCACCTTCTTTGCCGGTAAATGGCATTTGGGTGGGGAAGGTTCATTGCCGACCGATCATGGATTCAACATCAATGTCGCCGGTCATCACCGTGGTTCGCCGCCCGGAGGATATTTTTCGCCCTATCAAAATCCGAATCTGAGCGACGGGCTCCCCGGGGAATCATTGACGCTGAGGCTTGCCGATGAAACGGCGTCCTTCGTGCGGGCAAACAAAGATCAGCCATTTTTTGCGATGCTTTCGTTCTATGCGGTACACGCGCCCGTGCAAACAACGCGCCAGTTATGGTCCAAATACCGCCAGTTGGCACCCAAGCTGATGCCCGACCAGTCACGGTTTAAAATCGATCGCACGCTGCCGGTTCGGCAAGTTCAAGATCACCCCGTTTACGCCGGCATGGTCGAGACGACAGACACTGCGGTCGGACGCGTGCTCGATGCACTCGACGAAACCGGCCAGACCGACTCGACAATGGTCCTATTCACCAGCGACAACGGCGGTGTCTCGTCCGGCGACGCGTACGCGACCTGCAATTTGCCGCTGCGGGGTGGCAAGGGCCGACAATGGGAAGGGGGCATTCGCGAACCTTTCTACATTCGCTATCCAGAGGTGACCCGACCAGGCACAACCAGCGATGTGCCGGTGACCGGCGCCGATCTATATCCAACCATCTTGGAACTATGCGGGTTGCCTGCAATTCCGCGGCAACATGTTGATGGGGTCAGCTTGGTGCCGCTACTGACTGGGGGCCAGATTCAGAGTAGACCTTTGTATTGGCACTATCCGCATTACGACAACCAGGGTGGTGAACCGAGTTCTCTGTGTCGCGATGGCCCCTGGAAACTGATTCATTACTACGAAGATCACCGCAACGAACTGTATGATTTGAGTGTTGATCCAGGTGAGCAAAGCGATCTAGCCAGGACCCATCCGGCGCGGACGGCTCGGATGTGGGAACAGTTGCACGGCTGGCTGAAATCTGTCGGAGCAAAGTTTCCCCAGCCCGATCCTCGCTACGATCCTGTAAAAACGGAAGCCAAGTTTCGCCGGATTCAAACGGAACTGAAAGATCGTTTGGAACGACAGCATGCCGCGATGCTCGATCCGAACTGGGCGCCAAATGTCACTTGGTGGGGTAGTGAATAATCAAAGGTCATCGCATCCCGAAATAGGTCTCTGGTTGGTCGGGCGCCGACGAGCCCTCTGCGGCGTGGGTTTTCAGATTGTTGTGCCCAGGGCTCGGGACTCAAGGGTGCTCGATGCGCATCTTTGTGGGTGATCCGCTGGTGCTAGCCACGGGCCTTTCGCAAACCAAACGCCGACCGCACGACGCCCGAGGCTAGCGCCTACGGCTCACAGGTGCTCGATCCGCGCCTGATCCGCTGGTGCTAGCCACGGGCCTTTCGCAAACCAAACGCCGACCGCACGACGCCCGAGGCTAGCGCCTACGGCTGACAGGTGCTCGATCCGCGCGCCTGATCCGCTGGTGCTAGCCACGGGCCTTTCGCAAACCAAACGCCGACCGCACGACGCCCGAGGCTAGCGCCTACGGCTCACAGGTGCTCGATCCGCGCCTGATCCGCTGGTGCTAGCCACGGGCCTTTCGCAAACCAAACGCCGACCGCACGACGCCCGAGGCTAGCGCCTACGGCTCACAGGTGCTCGATCCGCGCGCCTGATCCGCTGGTGCTAGCCACAGGCCTTTCGCAAACCAAACGCCGACCGCACGACGCCCGAGGCTAGCGCCTACGGCTCACAGGTGCTCGATCCGCGCGCCTGATCCGCTGGTGCTAGCCACGGGCCTTTCGCAAACCAAACGCGGACCGCACGACGCCCGAGGCTAGCGCCTACGGCTCACAGGTGCTCGATCCGCGCGCCTGATCCGCTGGTGCTAGCCACGGGCCTTTCGCAAACCAAACGCGGACCGCACGACGCCCGAGGCTAGCTACGGCTCACAGGTGCTCGATCCGCGCGCCTGATCCGCTGGTGCTAGCCGCCAGTCTTGATCACGAATCGTCGATCGCAAAGAATCGGTCGCCAGCGTTGATCCGCTCAGATACATAGCCCTTCAGCTCAGGACTCGTTTCCGGTGATCAGCCGGGCCGGCAGATGGCTGACCGAGTTGAACCAATCCAGCTTCCATCGCTGACCGTCATAATCCAGTTTGGTGATTCCGGTATTTCGGAGCGCTCCGAGACGGCTTGCATCGATCATGCCGTTGAGCATTTGTGTCAACATTTTTCGCTTGAAATCGGCGTGAATGACCGCTACCACCGTTTGGCCACTGTCGGCAAAGGTATCGATCAGGCGGCTCGACACGGATGTTGCACGGACAACCGCCTCGTCCGGCGTCTCACGATCTCTACCCCACCAACCGGCTTCCGTGATCGATTCATCCAAGGTGCTGGAGTCCAAATCGCCCAGCAGTGCCGTGATCTCGGACCTTCTCAGGCCCGGTCCACCTTCGGTTGCGTCCGGCCCGTAACCACGAAAAATCCCACCCTCTTCGAACATGTCAGCCCATACGTGGACGTGTTGCCCGGTCTCTTCGCGGATGAATCGCGTCGTTTGTAACGATCGCTTGACCGGACTGCAGATCAACGTATCGACCTTGAGAGTGCCGACCCAGTTGCTCAGGTGCTGCGCTTGCAAGCGACCCACCGCGGTAATCGGCGGATCTTCGACGCGGTGCCGAGGAGGTCGCGCGTTATTCTCACTCTCGGCATGACGGATCAGGTACAGCTGCATGGTTTATAAATCAGGGCGATGCTGGAGACGGCTGCAAACGTAGTCGATCATTTTCCACTCGCCTACCACCAGCACAACGGGGACCGACAGCAACAGAAACTGGGCGACGTCCGGCCGCGATCCCAGCGGCGATCCCGATTGTGCCAGCGACCTGACGAACACCAAGACGATCGCTCCGTTTACTAATAATAGCGCGCCGGAGGCGATGGCCAGCCCCAGGGCGTACAAGCACCCCGCGACAGCCCCTGATATTGGCCGTCGCTTCACAATCCTGCTCGCATCGGCATCAACGAACTCATTGCGATCGTAACCACCAATCCGACAATCGAGAGAATCATCAACAACGGGGTCCAGCTCCTCAGTGACTCGTCTTCAGTCAGTACGCCCATCTTGGTAAAGATCCAAAACCCACTGTCATTCATCCAACTGCCCATCAGTGATCCGGTGCCGACGGCGGTGGCGACATAGACCATATGGTAGTCGGGGCTGTCCTGGCCGATGATCGCGGACATCATTCCGGCACCGATGATCATGGCGACCGTGCTGCTGCCCTGGGCAACCTTCAATACTGCCGCGATTCCCCAGGCCAGCAGCAGCAAAGCGATTCCAGATGCGCCAGAGTGTGAAAAAAAACTCTTGATTGTGTCACTAATGTGCGTGTCTTGAAGCATTGCGCCAAACGCCCCGCCGGCGGCCGTGATCAAGATGATCACTCCGCCACTCATCAACGCCAGTTCGACGTCGTCACCCAACGATCGCCAGCTCATTTGCCTGACGCGTTTGAGCGTCAGCATCGCGCAAATCGCGGCCAGCATGAGCGCAAAGTTGGCGTTGCTCCAAAGCGAAAACATGCTTGCTCGACTGCGACTTGGGGTGTTCCACTGATGTTTGCGAATCAGATCGGGCATTGCATCTTCCAGCAGCGATCGGTTCATCCGCCGCTTCTCCACCGGTTTCATCCGCAATTGATTCGCACTCAATTTGGATTTCGACAAATTCGATAGTGGTACGCCCAGGAAAGCAGTTTCGTCATAAAAAGTGTCGTCCAGTAGCGTCTTGTTCAGCGCTGCAACGACCCGAGCCTTGGAATCATCGTCTGTTGTCGGCTCGAGCAGCGACTGACGATCCACCGCGGTCAATCGTCCACTGCGCAAAATGCGTCCAGCCGGAGTTGCCTCGGTCGCGATCGTGAATCGCTGAGTCAGCTCTCGGTAATCCAGAATGTCACCAACTTGGATCTGGGCGCGATCTTCCCGGTCGGCCAATGTGGTTAGCAGTGTCCCGATCCCGATCAGAACGACCGGCAGAAGTACGGGTAACAAAGAAACCGGCAATGTCGGCAATTTGTCTGCGGCGAGTGAACCGTGCTTCGGTTCGCCCGATCCAAACGGCCGCATGGGCACCGGCATCCGGTTGTCCAACAGGATCGCGAACAGCAGACCGGCCAGCGCCGCGGGAATCGCGACCAGAGTTCCGATCATCATCATCATCCCGATCTCAACACCCAAGATTGACGAAACCAACAGTGGACCAGGTGTGGGAGGAACCAACGTATGTGTGGTCGCGCCGCCAGTGGCGATCGCCAACAGATATCGCAAATAGTTCTTGTTCGTCCGCTGATGGAGACTGCGGGCCAGAGGCACCAACAAGAAAAAAACCGTGTCAAAGAACACCGGAATCGCCAACACAAATCCGCTGATCGCTAAGCCCAGAGAGGCCCTTTTCTCGCCGGTCAGATTCACGCTGCTGAGGACAATCCGATCAGCGGCGCCGCTATCCAACATGCACTTGCCAATGATCGCCGCCATTGCAATGGCGATACCAATGCTGCCGGCTGCGCCGCCGAATGCTTCGACGACATCTGTCATCCGCGATCCAGCATCTTCGCCATCCACGTATCCCACACCCAAACTGACAATCAGCGCCGACAGAATCAGTGCCAGGAAGGCGTTGATTTTCAGTCCAATGATCAGGCCCAGGACCGATACGATTCCGATGACCAACAGCACCACGGGAGCCGGCGACAAACCGGATGCGGTGGTCGCCGAGGCAAGGGGGAACAGAAATGGCGACATCAAACAACTCTCTAGAAACGGAAGCCGGGGACGAAATGCACTGGCCAACCGCCGGCTCTAGCCGGGTCGGAGACGGCCTGCTTCGTTGTCGCAGGCCCGACGACGGCGTCTGCGGCTGACGAAATCAACGCCCGCCTACGGCGCTGCGGCCAAGATTCTAACCGGATGAAGACCCAGCGTCACGCGCCTTGCGCACTCTTTCGCTCACTCGTTGCAACAACTCGCGATCTTCTTTACGAAGCGAGTCAGCCCCGCCGCGATGCAGTTGGGCCAATACTTCGTCTAGCCTGGCGGCATCCATTGCTTCGCTGCGTTCTCTTTGCAGTGCCTGTTTTGCGCGTCGGCGACCTTGCCGCGCTTGAAACAACTGACGAGCACTTTCGCTCATTCTCACTTGCTGATCTTGCTCGACGTATCGCTGAAAGCCGAGCATGATTCTGGCCGGTTGCTTCCCTTTTGACGTTACCCAAACGGCAAATCCCAGCCCCAGGATGACTGTCCAAATTGGGAAGTTGCCGTTGATGTACAACCAAATCGCGCTGCCGATCATGACCATGGCGATGGCCGCTAGCGAGTAGCGCAAAACACGAATCCGAAAATCGAGATTTGGCTTGATCGGACTAAGCCCGATCAGGGAAGCGAGTAGTTGTTGGCCCAGCGATTGAGCCAGTGGCAGCGTCTGCAGAACGACCTGTGACCAGCATAGCCAGGCCCCCGCCAGCCATGGAGAATCGATTTTTGTTAAACCAATACTTGGTGCGGTCCAGATCGATGCGGGCTCGATCGGTACCTGGGGTAACCGAGATCCTACCTCGATTAGCCGATACAAAGTACCGAGAGCAAGCAAAGACGCGATCGTTCCCAGTGAGGCTACCAGAGCGCTAGACGGGGACCATTTCCGGGCAACCGCTTTGACTCCCAGTATTCCAATCGGCAAATGGTCGACCGGTGATCCGATCAGCTTCGCGATGCCAGCGTAGGCCAACGCCTGACCGATCCAGCCCGACACCCAAAATGCGATGGCGATCCCGGTGGCCGGGATGACGCCTTGATCGCCGCTGTATCGTGCTTCGGTTAGCGCGATGCCAATGACGATTGCGGCGACCGCAAAAACGAGATACGAAAGCGTGACTCGTACTGGGCCGAAACGGAAAACGGGTACCGACCAGGCATCGGTCGGTGTCCGGAAATCAGATATCCGATTCGGATCGGCGTCGTGAGCGGTTCTTGGCATCAGGTCATCGTGACAGGTGGACAGGCACCATGTCACTACGTGGTAAACCAATTGCCGGTTCTGATTGACCGGCGATACCACCGCCGTAGCAAGAGGTATCGCCGAACCGCGTGAAACAGTGGCGGGAAACCGCCGCCGTGCTAGCCGGCGACTTTCAGTCTGGGCCGAGTAGCGGCGGAGAGGATTTCCCTGAGACGGTCGAATTCGTCAGCGTCGGTAAAGTGGAGCGTGATCTTTCCACGGCCCCGCGCGGTACTTTTGATTTCAACTTTGGTACCGAACAACATCCGCATTTCTTCCTGCATCGACTCGATTTCGGGTGAGAGTTGGCGGCGTTTCTGGCGAGTCGCATTGACTACTTTTTTGCCCGTCTCGGCATCTTCCTCGGTCTTCAGCAACTCGGCGACGTAACCTTCGGTCGCTCGAACACTCCATCGATCCGCGATGATTTTCTCGGCAGTTCGGATTTGGATCTCCTCGTCGCCGATCGGTAACAACGCCCGCGCGTGACCTGCGCTGACTTCGCCGGCGCTAAGCCAATCCAAGATCTTCTCAGGCAATTCCAGCAAACGCATCAAATTGGCGATCGTGCTGCGGTCGATGCTCAGTCGCCGAGCCAGATCGTCTTGTTTGCATTTGTGCTCTTCGATGTACCGTTTGAACGACATCGCTTTTTCAATCGGATTCAAATCCTTGCGTTGCAAATTTTCGATGATCGCCAGTTCGGCGACCAAACGATCGTCGGCCTCACGAACTTCAGCGCGGATCCGCGGCAGCCCGGCATGAATCGTTGCGCGGAGACGACGTTCCCCGCTAATCAACTGGTATTTGCCATCCACGATGCGGACCAAAATTGGTTGCAATTGTTGATGGTTCTTGATGCTCTCGGCCAGCGATGCAATTTCTTCGGGGTTGAACTCGCGCCGCGGCTGGAACGGGTTCATCTCGATTTCGCCGACCGACAGTTCAAGCGACTCGATTCCGCTACGCCCTTCGGCGCCCGGAATTGGATTGCCGTCGTCGTCCAACGGCGTTCCAAGTAAAGCAGCAAGTCCTTTGCCTAAACGTCGATCTTTCGTCGTGGTTGCACTAGTCACGCTGGAGCACCTCCATGCACAGCTGGGTATAAGCGAACGCGCCGCGGGATCGCGGTGCGTACTGGAACACGGTTTGGCCGTGACTAGGCGATTCGCTAAGCGAAACGTCCCGCGGCACGACGCTATCAAAAACAATGTCGCCAAAGAAGTCTCGCACTTCTTCGTCGACCTCACGCGTCAATTCAAGGGTTGAATCGTACATCGTCAACAAGATGCCACCAAAGGTCAGCCGTCCATCCGTAGCCACGATCACCCGTTTGATGGTTTGGATTAGTTGAGTCAGCCCTTCCATCGCAAAATACTCGCACTGGATCGGCATCAATACCTCAGTACTGGCCGTCAACGCCGTTTGGGTCAATGTGCCGACGCTGGGCGGACAATCGACCAGCACGAAGTCGTAGTCCTTGATCGCTTCGTCGAAGTGTCGCCTTACGAGCGTCGATTCACCGTCACCGGCGTGCGCCAGCTTGTCAACATCTTGGAATGTCCGGCTGCCTGGGACAATCAACAGACGATCGCAATTGGTTTGGACGATACTTTCTGCCAGCGGACGTTCTTGGATCAGCCGGTGGCCCTCGGTCGGCTTCAGCCCTAGTGATGTGGTGGCATTGCACTGCGGATCCATATCGACCAGCAGGGTTTGCTGTCCGGATAAGGCAAGGGCGGCAGACAGATTGACGGCGGTGGTTGTTTTACCAACGCCTCCCTTCTGGTTGACCACGCACAGGATCCTTCCCACGGGGAAAACTCTCTCGGAGCGAGAACGCGGAGCCACCATGGCCCGCCTGACATCGCGGACGTTAGGAAAATCCCAGCCGGTGAAACAAGAGTGGTTTCACAAGAAACTGGGGTTGACACGCGATTTCGCGAAAGAGCGGAACCTGGGGATTCTTAGCTCAGCGGATTGAACGTCAATCCGCTCAACAGCTTCGGATAAAAATAGGTGCTTTTCGCCGGCATTCGCTCTTTGTGCAGGCTGATTGCCTCGACATGACCAAGCGTGGCCGGCATCACCAGAGCCGCCAGCGTATAGGGTTCGTCGCTGTCGCTTTCGGCTTGGCTCCCCTGGCCCCGCATGGCCTCGACTAGTTCACGCACATCGTGAACGTAGGTCGGTTTGGGATGTCCCTTGCACTGCAACAGTTCGTCGATCACCAACCGATGCAGCAAACTGACGCCAAGTCCTCGCCAATCGTCACTTTGACCGGCCGCCAACTCCTTCATCTTCGTTGCCGCACCAGAGGCCGCCTTGCATAACACCCAAGCCTGGTCCTTGACTCCGTACAATCCGATCCAACCCTGCTGATTGGCCGCTTTCATTTCCTCCCAAACGTGATCGGCCGCGTCCAGGCCGCCGGAGCTGACTTGGCAATCAAAGGTCCCAGCCAATCGACTAACGATGTCTGCGGAAGAAAATCGCTCGGTGCCGCGAAGCAAGCGATGCGTTGGCAACACAATCATGCCCGGATCGCTCATCCCGACCAACATGGTCATCACGTAATTGGCTGGGTGATCGTCGGGGATCGGCCCTCTCTGCTCGATCAACTGATCTCGATAGTTGCAAGCCGTCTCGTATCGATGATGTCCGTCGGCCACGAACATCGGTCGATCCGCCATCAATTCGCTGACCCGCTCCGCCACAGCCGCGTCGGTGATCGGCCATACAACGTGCTTGACGCCCAAATGATCGATCGCTTCGATCGGACTCACGCCAGCAGTCGCGCTGTCTAACAGCTCGATCACTTCGTTGGATGAATCGGGATAGAGTCCGAAAATCTGACTGTTGTTTTGCTTGGTCGCGGTCGTCAGCTTCAAACGGTCGATCTTCGCTTTGGGATGAGTCTCTTCGTGTGGATAAATATTGCCCTCGCCGAATCGCTGCAAACGCACGCGGCCCATGAATCCGCGGCGGTTGAAATGCTTGCCTTCGTGATCGAACTGCTGGTGATAGACATAAAAAGCCGGCTGATCTTCGACTTTCAGCACTCCTTCACTCTTCCACTGCTGGATGAATTTCGCCGCCCGCTGGTACTTCTCGTCACCTGAATCCCCTGGTTCGTCACGATTGAGGATGATTCGAATCACATTTGCTGGATGGCGTTTGTAAAGTGATTCTTGCAATGCAGGGTCGATCACGTCATACGGCGGTGCAATCACATCCGACAGCGAGCCGACATGATCCAGGTTGTAGCGCAGGGCGGCAAATGGGGCGGTTTCGGGCATCGTTATGGGTCGTAGGGATTGTAAGGATTAACAGCGTACAATGATCCGGAATAGTAAATTAAAGCTTTGTCGTCGGGGAGTGGCCGACCGGCAGTGAAACGTGAAACCTGAGGAGTTTCTATGGACTTCGTGAAAGCACACCGAATCAAGCCCGGGAAATCTGTGAAATTGAAATCGATCGAGACAGATCAAGCGGAGCCGTTCAAGAATAAGGCGGCTGCCCAAGCATTCACTGCGGAGACAAACGATCAGATTTGCGATTTACAATATCGATTGTACGTCGAGAACAAGCAATCTCTGTTGATTGTTTTGCAGGCACCTGATGCCGCCGGCAAGGACGGACTGATTCGAAAAGTATTCGGCGTCATGAATCCTCAAGGCTGTCGGACCTATCCATTCAAGGTGCCCACCGAACAAGAATTAGCGCATGATTTTTTGTGGCGAATTCATCATTGCACGCCCGGAAAAGGCAAGGTTGCGATCTTCAACCGTTCCCATTACGAAGACGTGTTGGTCGTTCGAGTCGATGATCTGGTGCCGTGCGCCCTATGGAGCCAACGATACGAGTTGATCAACGCATTCGAGAAATCGCTCGTTTTGGCGGGTACTCGAATTCTCAAGTTTTATCTGCACATCAGCCCCAGAGAGCAGCTGGAACGATTCAGAAAGCGACTCGATAATCCGGAGAAGCACTGGAAATTGAATCTGGACGACTATGCGGCGCGGCAAAAATGGGACGCGTATCGCGAGGCCTATGAGGACGTGTTCCGACAGTGCAATACCGAGGAGGCGCCTTGGCATATCATTCCGGCGGACAACAAGTGGTATCGAGACGCATCGGTGGCCGCGATTGTGCATCAAACCCTCAAAGAGATGGATCCGCAAATCCCCTCTGTGGACATCGATCTGGACAAAGTTCGAGCGCTTTACGAGCAAGCAGCGGCCGCCTTGGAGCCCTGAATCTGGCCGCACCGCTCCTGTCGCGCCGCGGCGGTGATCGACAACCAATCCTTGCCATTGCCGACTCCCCCAGATAGGCTGAGTCTTCCGATAAAACGGTCAAAGATCGAAATTAATGAACGATATCGCTCCCCACCAACCGGACCTCAGCTCCGATGACGTTCAAGGCATAGCCCGACTTCAAGAGTTTCATGCTAATTTAAAGGCCGAACTGGCTCGCGTGATCGTCGGCCAGCACCAAGTGATCGATCAGTTGGCGATCGTGCTGCTCTCTCGTGGACATGGGTTGCTGATGGGAGTCCCGGGGCTTGCCAAAACGCTGTTGGTCAGCAAACTGGCCGAAACGATGTCACTGGAATTTAGCCGCATCCAGTTCACGCCCGATCTGATGCCGATGGATATCACCGGCACCGATATTCTGCAGGACAATGCCGAGGGGCACCGTGAGTTCCAGTTCATTCATGGCCCGATTTTTTCGAACATTGTTCTGGCCGACGAAGTCAATCGAGCCCCACCAAAAACCCAAGCCGCGATGCTGGAGGCGATGCAAGAACGCCGTGTCACCGTGCTCGGCAAGACATTTCATTTGGCCGAGCCGTTTCTGGTATTAGCGACTCAAAATCCGGTCGAACAAGAAGGAACCTATCCGTTGCCCGAAGCGCAGCTGGACCGCTTTATGTTCCTGATCGAATTGACCTATCCCAGCGAGCAAGAGGAAATCCAGATCGCGCGGACCACCACCGGCGGTGAACTGCCCACGCTTCAGCCGCTGATGAGTGGCGATCAGATTCTGCTGTACCAACAGTTGATCCGGCGAGTACCGGTTCCCCAGCACATCTACCAGTACGCCGTGCGGTTGGTCCGCAAGACTCGTCCACAGGAAGATGCCGCGCCGGATTGGCTGAAACCACTTGTTTCATGGGGCGCCGGTCCACGGGCGATTCAGTATTTGATCCTGGGCGGCAAGACTCGTGCAGCCCTGGGCGGTCAATACATGGTCCGCCTGGAAGATATCCAAGCCGTGGCTGAACCGGTGTTGACCCATCGATTGATCACAACTTTCGCCGCCCAAAGCGAAGGAATTGATGCCCGCAGCATCGTTCGTCGGCTGGTCAAAGAAACCGCTGGAGAATGATCGAGTGCCAATCCTGCGGCTTTCATCGTTGCTGATCATCTCGGTTTGCTGCGGATTGCTGCTAGCCGACCCCAAGGCCTCGGCCCCCCGTGACGAGATTCCCGATCCGTTCCTGGAAATCTGGGATCACGCGGTCGCGGCAATGGACCGGGCATACGGGGACTGGGAAAAGCACGCGGAACAGTCGGTCGAAAGCACGGAGTTTGTTGTCGAATACCTCGCTTCGATCTATCCCGATTCGAACCGCCGCTTGGATACGACGTTATTGTTGCAGGCCGACGAAAATCGCGACAAACAGATTAATCGGCAAGAGGCACTGCGTTTTCTCGAATTGCAACTGGGGATTCGATGGGAAACGAACGACCTGTTGCGACACAGCGATGGCCGCGTGGTCGATTTTGAAACCTTCATGGCGCTCGATGTCAACCGAGATTCCAGCCTGTCCCGCCTCGAGTTCACCCCGACCGAACATGGGGTTTTCGATCAATTGGACCAGGACGGTGATGAGACTTTGTCGTTGGCTGAATTCTCAAGTGCCCAAAGCCCGTTCTTGCGGGATCCGATCGCGGCCTTCCGCTCGGCAGATGCAAATTTGGATGAAAAACTGGACGTCGCCGAATTGCTGCAGACAACGCCGCCTGAGCGACGGCACTTGATCAAGCCCAGCCTTGCCGCTTTTGATGAAGACGGTGATCAACGGATGTCTTTGACCGAATATCGCGTTTCGATGTTGGGGAATTTCAACTATCCCTGGCAAACCATGCTGGTCGACGCGAATCGCGATCGCCGATTATCCTTCGCGGAATTCCGCTTTGACGATCGTAGTCTGTTCCAACTGCAGCGACGATTCTACTTTCATCGTTTGGACACCGACCGTGACGGGGAACTGTCACCCGACGAGTTTCCATTTGAAACAACCAAGCCGCATGCCTTGTTTCGAATTTCCTGGGACGGCAAGGACCGCAAACAGATCTTTCGCGACGACGACTATCCCCGCTGCGGTTCACCCGACGTGTCGCCCGATGGTCGATCGGTGTTGTTCGATGCTGGTCCAGTTCGCGGCTCGAATCAGTCGGTCATTCGCCTGATGACAATCAACGGCGAAGACGCACGCGATCTTTGCGATGGAACCATGCCCACCTGGTCGGCGGACGGCAGCCGGTTTGCCTGTTCTCGTCAGCTCGATGGAACAAGCGTTTGGATCATGAACGTCGATGGTTCGGCTGAGCGACAAATCGATCGTGGCTGGGGTGCCCAATGGTCACCTGATGGCAAGTCAATCGCTTACAACAACGACAACAGTTTGCGGATCTACGACGTCGCAACTGGCGGGACAAGAGCGTTGTTGGCAAAAGGTGCGCATTCCGTACCGATACATTTATGGGAACATGGCGTGGTCGCCCGACAGCCGGCGATTGGTGTTCAAGGGGAAACTTAGCGACAGCGAGCATGAAATCGCGATCGTGGACATTGCTGATGGAGCGAAGTTATCAAGACGTCTCAGGACGACGGCGCCGATCGGAGACGATTTTGCTTGGACACCCGCGGGCAAGGCAATTCTGTTCGCCTGGGATTCAAAACCCCCTGGTCGAAGCTTGATTTATCGCCTCGATCCAGACCGTGATTTGCCGCCGCAACTCGAAACGGCGGTGGGCGATTCGTTGGAGTGGACGTCGTTGTGCGGCAGTCGCGACGGAAAGTGGCTGGTGCTGGAAACGACGAATCGGGAGTAGCGTTAATCTCACCCTCCCGAAAGTGCTTGCATCACAAAGATTTCTGCAGCTTCACCTAGCGGCACGTCCAGCCGATCTCGCTCAATCATCCGGCCGTTGACAAACAGAGCCAAGTGCGGGTGAATCGCTCCATCCTCATCAAGGATGTGTTGCCGCATTCGATCGTGTTGCCTGAACAATGCGTTCAGGGCCGCCGACAATGTTTCGGCTTGAACGGACTGGATCGTCGGGCATTCGGCCAGTTGAGCGAGTTGAGAAGTCAGTTCAACCTGCGGCATGACAAACCTTCAATTGCTATATTGGGCGGATCTGGATTGGTGGTTCCACTGTCTCTACGCTGGCGCACAGCGGGTTAGGGATCCGGGAGCGTCGCGAACGAACAAGTGTTTCCGATTGTTGCTGATGATGCTTCCATTTTTCAAGGTTCGCCCGCCGCTGTCGACTGGCCAGCGCGTGAACTTGGACCTGTTGATGCGGCGAACCATTGAGGCTATCGGGAGCGATTTGCCGCGAAAATGCGAAATTGTCCGCGATCTGTGTGAAATGCAGATCGATACTGTTTCACCGATCACAACTCTGAAATCCGCTGAATCCGCGATCCTGAATCGGATTCCCAGCATCGAGGCGAAAGTGACCGTCGAGGTTACCCAGCAGAGTCAGAGCGGGCTTCCCTCGGCCTACCTGCCGGCGACCGATTCTGCGCCGGCCCGGATTGCGATCGACGCCGCCACGCTTGATGACCCACTCCGCACCACAGTCGAACTGGCCAACCAGTACTCGAGCCATTTCTGGCATTGCGGCGGCCGCATGGATCTGAATCAGATTCATCCCAACCTGACTGACCTGCTGCCAATCTGTTGTGGTCTGGGAATTTTATCGAGTGATGCTTCGTTTTATGATGTTCAATGGTCCGAAGGCGGCTGGCAAGGCTGGTCGATGTCACGGACCGGATACTACAACGCCAGTGAGATTGGTTATGCGGCTGCGTTGTTGGCGCGTCACCGGGGTGAGTGCAATCCGCGTTGGCTGCAGTCAATGCGTTTGGACTCGCGCGCTGCCGCCCGGAAAGCGTTTCGATATTTCGAGCACTGTGATCAGCTTAATCGCCCCTTGCTGTTCGACGCAAATCGTATTCCCAGCACACGTTGCAATCCCGCGGAGCTTGCCGCCTGGCTCGGCGGCGAGGATGAAGCTTTTGCGCTGGCAGCGGGCTATGCGCTATCGAAAATTGATTCTTCATCACCGTTGGTGGTGGAAGCAGCGATTGAGGTTGTGCGCGGCGATAACGCGGATCTGGTAGCGATCGCGCTTGAATTGCTCGGAAGATTTCGACCGGTGACAAACGAGATTCGATCGTTGGTCGATCACCTGGTCGGCAGTCATCACGAGCAGGTCAGCATCGCTGCGATTCAAGCGGCCCAATCGCTGGGAATGCCGCTCACCCAGTACCGGCATCAGATCGCAAGCCACCTTGCGGCCTACGCCGAGGGCTGCGAGGAATTGATCGAAGTGGTGACTAAGGGAGGTCATCAATTCGAATCCTTGGACGCCCTGGTCTGTCAACACTTGGCCGAGTCGATCCATTACCGCAATCAATCGGCGACGTCCCGGTTGGTCATCTGCCTGCGCCAGATCAGCAACGACCCAAAACAGTCAATCGAGCGGGAAATCAAGGACGCCGAGTTGAAAGATCGCGCGTTGCGATTGGTATCTTGAAGCGAAAAAGGGGCAGGCCCCAATAGCGAAAAGTAACCTACGGACCGCCGACTCTTTGCAGGTTTGCCCCTTTTTTGACGCCGACCGATTGGCGGGTCAATGCCTAGCCTTCGCGCAGTGTCTTACGAAGCTTTGCCATCGCGGCCTTGGCGATGATCGGGTGCAGAATATCGGGATGGGCTCCGACGGTTCGTTCGGTTCGTATCAGTTGGCCGTCTGGTTTGGCGATCATCAGCTGGACGCTGCTGTTTGGTCGTGCTTCGATCGCCGCGACCGTCGCCGCCGGATAATGATCAATCAACAGTAGCCAATCTGCTTGGTAGCTCGCCTTGATCTTCCCAATCGCGTCTTCGATTGCCGTCGATTCGAAGTGCTGCAGCAATGACTTGACGTCCGTAAAACCCAACGAACCTCGCCAGCAGGAACGCTGACCCAAGGCAGCAAACAAATTCCCCAGCAAGGTGGCGTACCCCAGTTCGATCACCACCAAAGACTCGTTGCGATCGGTCAGGATTTGATCAATCGCGTGATGTTGTTCGAAATCTTCACCGTCCCCAAAGAAATATTCCGGTACTTTTTCGATGATTTCGCTACGCGTTTGATCGATCAGCGATTGGCATTGCTCGGCTGATTCGCCGATCGCCGATATTCTCAGCGAGATGGTTGCCGCTGAGACGGTGATTCCGACTCTAGGTTGCCGATCTCTAGCGATCATGTCACCTAGCCGTCGCTCCATTTCGCTTTCGCCAATCCCAAATAACTTGATCACATGTTGGCGGATCGCTAACCGATTGCCGAGCCGTTCGATAATTCGCGGAGCGACGGTTTCGTCAAACATCCGCATCATTTCCGCCGGAACTCCCGGCAACGCAAAGATGCGGGATGGGGATCGACCGTCACGCGGAACCGACGCGTCAATACCGGGGGCGGTTCCGTGCGGGTTGAAGACTTCCTGGGTGCCGGTCGGAAACATCGCCTGAACACGATTTCGTTCCGGCATCTGGCGGTCACGCCTGGTGAACAGAGATTCAATGTGATCCATTGCTGATTGACGAAACTCCAGCGGCTGATCGATGACCGCCGCCAACGCTTCGCGGGTTAAGTCATCGCGGGTTGGGCCTAGACCACCGGTAGCGACAATCACATCGGCTCGCTCGATCGCAGTACGAAAAACTTCGATGTTATGCGAAAGCGTGTCACCGACAGTGGAATGAAAGGCAACATGAACCCCCAGATCCGAAAGTCGCCGGCTCAGCCATGCGGCGTTCGTATCGACGCGAGCGCCGCTGGTCATTTCGTCACCGATCGAAATTACTTCGGCTGTATTTTCGCTCTGGGTCATTGTTTTGCTTCGTCAACACCTGCTGCTCGATCCAGTCACTACGGCGGGCGTCATGCATTTGCCGATTTGACGGACCGCTTGTCGCAGCCGATGTTCATTTTCGACCAGACTCATTCGCAAGAATCCTTCTCCGGCCGATCCGAAGCCGCTACCGGGGCTGACCGCGACGTTGCCTTCTTCTAGCAGTTTCAGGGCAAAATCCATCGTGCTCATCGAAGTTCGCCAAGGCTCGGGTACTTGCGCCCATACAAACATTCCCGCTTTGGGCGGATCAACGTTCCAGCCCAAGCGGCGCAGACCTCGAACCAGGACATCGCGGCGGCCTTGGTAGATTTCCGACTGCCTTTCAACCGCCGACTCGGTCTCGCGCAACGCCACGATCGCCGCGATCTGAATCGCGGTAAACATGCCGTAATCGTAATAACCTTTGATTGTCCCCAAGCCGCGAATCATGTCGGCGTTGCCGGCGCAAAAACCGACCCGCCAGCCGGCCATGTTGTAGCCTTTGCTCATCGTTGTGAACTCGACGCCGACTTCCTTGGCTCCCGGTGCCGCAAGAAAGCTCGGCGGCAGATAGCCGTCAAATGCGACATCGGCATAGGCAAAGTCATGGATCACCATGAACTGATATTTCTTAGCCAAGCGAACCACTTCGACGAAAAAGTCAGCTTCTACGACGGCCGATGATGGATTGTGAGGATAGTTGACGATCAGCACTTTGGGTCGCGGAGCCATGTGTTCGCAAGTGTACGCCACGTTGGATAGAAATCGATCCGCATCGGCAACTTCCAACGAAACCACATTCCCAGAGGCCAGGATCACGCCGTACATGTGAACGGGAAAGTAGGGTGAAGGGATGATTGCCGTATCGCCCGGACCCATCATCGCCAAACACATGTGCGAAAAACCTTCCTTGCTGCCCAGACAGGCGATGATCTCGTGTTCCGGATCCAGCCGGACACCGTATTTGCGGTGATATTTGCTGGCCACCTCACGGCGCAGATTGCTGATCCCATTGCTTTTGCTGTAGCCGTGATTGTTGGGGTCGTTGGCGGCGTCGGCCAACTTTTGAATCACCACCGCCTCGGGTGGCTCGGAAGGATTGCCCATTCCCAAGTCGATCACGTCATCGCCGGCGCGTCGTTTCTGGTACAGCGAATTGTTGATCCGCCCGAACATGTAGGGAGGCAGCCGATCGACGCGCGAGGCAAATCGAACCTCGAACGGCGCGGGGACTGGGTCGGTAGTGGGAGTATCGATTGCCGGAGCATCAATGTTCGGCAGGTCGTTGCACGAATCGGGCATGAGTCTAGTTTCGGAGAGATTCAGATCGAGTGAGCACCCTATTCTCAATCAGAGTGCGGTTGAATCCCAGGGGTGTTACCAGGCCGCGATCCCCCTTCGGCCCGCAAGCGGGCCGTCTGCGGGGGGAATCGGGTCGCCCCATCCCGTTACACCAGCTACCGCTTGGACGCCGGCGTAGACCTGGACGCTTGCCTGAGTGAAGCCTGTTTGACAGGAGCGAAAAAGTTATCGATCTCCGAGGATTTTACCAATTGGTCCATTTTGGCGATCATCGCCTCGCGAGTCTTTTCCTCGGTCAGATCCCGAACCAATTCGTCGCGGACGTCTGCCGGGTCGCTAACCACAGGCTCGGTGAATCCCTGGCACCGCATGATGATGTACTGACCGCCCGTCGCGACAATTCCACTCAGTTCACCCGGCTTCAAGCGGAACGCTTCTTTTTCGATCGTTCGCTGACCGCTATGTTTGCGAATTGGCGGCACTTTGCCAAAATTGCTGGACGAAACGGGTTCAATGCTGTACTGACCGGCCAACTGGCCAAAGAACTCCTCGGTGGGATTGTCTCGGGCCATCTCCCAAACCTTCTGGGCACTGCGCTGATCCGACAACACGATCGCCAATATCTCGACGCGCGGACCGTAGGCGGAATCAAACCCATTTTGAAGGTCCGTCTCGGTCAGCTTGACTTGGTCTTCGACTAATTTTTTTAGCGCGACGCTGGGCCAGACTGAATCGGCGATATAGACCTCTTCCGAAGTCTGGTCTTCGCGCGTCACCGATTCCATCCAAGCGGCTACGTCGGCTTTACCATCAGCGCCCACGAACCCAAACCGAATTGCGGCTCTGGCAATTTCGGCTTGCAGGTCATCCTGGGTCACTTCAATCTTTGCCTTGCGTAACGATTGGAGCAATAACTTGCGATTGATTTCACTCTCCAAAACGGTCGCGCCGTGACGCTTCATGCATTTGGCTGCCAGTGTGGCAATCGAGATCTGTTGTCCGTTGATGATTGCGGCCGCGCCTGGGTACTGTTTGGACAATTCGCGATCGCCCAAAACATGGACAACTTTCGCTTCACTTTGCAATCTCCCGAACAATTCGCTGGCCGCCGATTTCATTTTTCCGTCGCGGATACGATCCTTGATCTGTTCGCTGATCAACGGCATTGCCTTGGGTGGCGGACTGTGAGCGGGAATTCGACGCTCGGCTTGCAGGATGATCCATTGATCGCCCAATTGCAGTACTGGCGAGACCTGCTTGTTCTGGAGTGCGAACGCTGCTTCTTCAAGACGCGAGTCCCCGTTGTATCGTCGAATCGGTGGAATCAAACCGCCGACGCTGGCGCTCGTTTCATCCTCACTGATCTGCTTGGCAAGATTGGCGAAGCCCTCCGGATTGGCGCGTGGCTTGGCGGTGGGCCTGGTCCGCTTTCGCCCGGTCGGCCACCATGATCATCCGGCACTTGACCGCTTCGCCATATTGCGCGATGAATTGACGATTGAATTCGTCTTCGCTGACTTGGACCTGATCGGCGACCAGGCGCCTTAAGGCCAGCATTGGCCAAACGATTTCGCTACTGTACTCGTTCGGCGAAATGTCTCGTTCTGCTTGCAGCAATTGCAGATAGCTGTCGAGCGAAAGGTTGAACTTCTTGGCGATCCGGCGGACCTCGTCACTGACCTCTTGGTTGGTCACTTCGACCCCCTGTTTTTGGCAGGCTTGCAAGATCAAATGTTGATTGATCATGGTGTCCAACACTCCCCGGCCAAACCTTTCGACCGTGGCATCGGCCAGCGTTTTGCGCGAGATCGGGTCGCCGTTGACGACAGCTACCACATTGCTGACGGTTTCGTCGGCATCGGCTGGGACGGCCGATACCAGTGCGATCAGGCAGGCCGAGGGGATCAGGACCGGCAAGAAACGCAGTAGCGAGAGAAGCCAGGGTCGTAGACGGGCGGGTTGCAGTGGCATCGCGGTCACTCCTTTGAACCGGATCAGGGGTCGAATGCGCCGGACTTTAGAGAAACTAGAAAATTCTCTCAAGATGAATCAGGTGCGTGTGCGTGGACGCGCTTCAGCACACATCGAGCCCATGCCGACGGGGTGCCTCTCGTGAAAGCGGCGGTTCAAACCAGACCAGGATGTCCGACTGCTAGCAATGCTGCCGGCCGACCGGAAAGCCTGGCCTTCCCGTCTGCAATCTTACCTGCTGCGGCTGCAATCCGTTTGTAACTTCTTCCTGTGCGACGGCCAATCGATCCATGTGATCGCGGTTGGCCTTGGCGGTAAATGGTTTGATGTGATGCGTTTGTGAATCATTTCTCGGATTCTAACCGTCATTGGCACGCTCTGTGCAATTGATCCGCTGCATCACCCAGGGACTGCAACAGTGGTCGTAGGGGGGATTGGATCTGAAACAAATCACTCGGCAAAGGAGAAGCCCATGTTGGTTCTGACTCGAAAAGCGGATGAGCAAATTCTGATCGGCGACAACATCAAGATCACTCTGGTTCGTGTTCGCGGCAACGCCGTCCGCATCGGTATCGACGCGCCGCGGGATGTACGGATCGTCCGCGGTGAGTTGGAGGCGCGATTTGGCGGCCTGCGATTTGGCGGCGGTTGCGGAATTGGAAATCGAACTCAGTGACCTTGGCCAGGCATTTGCTGCTCGGCAAACAGAACGGGCTTCGAGTTCGAATTCACAGCGATCGCCCCAGAATCGGGTCAGTCATTTGGTGGATGATTCCGAATCGATCGCCGATCGCTCGACCGATCGATCGATCTTCGTGGGACGGATTGATCGCCCCGTAAGGACGACTCGATCCGGGGCCGCACCCTTGGCCGGTTACATCTCACCTCGTTAGCACGAACCGGCCGCAGTGGTAGTCACCTTTCGACAACCACTGGCGGATGATTCGATTCGCTTTCCTCGGCCTGTCGTTCCGCAATTCGGTCGTCTGCGTCAACTTCTTGAAGGTGTTCCAGTAGGATGCGTCGGACTTCGAAGATGGTCGTGCCGATCATGTGGATGGTTGTATGTTCCGCATCGACGATCAATTCACTTTCGACATCGTCCATTCTGGCACTTTGTATATCAACGATTCCATCGCTGCGTCCGCTCGGATACAGAAAGGAGGGGTTCTGCAGCACGCCGATGATGTTGTGATACTTCACGTTTGGCGATCGCTTGGCTCGCAGCATGACCGGGAAAATCGGTGACTCCGGAGCCAGGGAGTCAATTGCGTTGGAGACGGTCAACATCTGCGAATCTCGAAACAAATGTGGATTTTCAGCGGTGAGTCGATTGCCGGTGGTGATATTCATTACCGGCAACTTGATTAGTTTGCGGGCTAACCAGCGGGTGTAGTCGTTGGCAAACTCGCTGCCGCGATGCGGTGTACTGATCGTGATCACGCGCCGGATCGACTGATTCGGCTTGAAGAACAGGGTGCTGACGAGTTTGTTGCGGTCCTCGTTGGGGCCTTTGAGTTTCGCTAACGCCTCTTCCGGCGTATCAGCGGGCTCGTTGCTGACAATCTTCCAAAATTCGTCGCCGCTGTCGATCGTTTGCATGCGACTGACCAAGCCACCCATGCTGTGGCCGACCAACACCATCTGATCCAATGACTGATCGCGGTGAGCCTGGTCGAAAGAATCGCGCATGGTGATCAGGTCTTTACGCAACTGGGTCGCGCTGATCCAGAACGGTTGTCCGGATGGATAAAGATAAAACCAAAACTGATAACGTTCTCGAATCTCGGGAAAGCTGCGTAGGTCATTGAACATGTCCATCCAAGTCATCGGGCTGGACCACAACCCGTGCACCATCAAAACCGGAATTCGATTCGGGTCGTACGGCTCCAGCATGTACAAACCACGTTTCGCCTGAGTGCGATTTGGATTTAGTAATCCCTCGGTGGCTCGGTTGCGTTTGCGAAACTCTGGACTGTCCAGGAAGAAAGCCAGTGGTGTGGTCAGATCGGTTTCCAACGGCACCCAATCTCGCGCCAGCTGGACCTGGTTGGCCGTTAGCGGGTCAAAGAATTCCAACACACAGGTCCGCGACTCGCCGGTACGTCCGCCGGCGGGCGGATCGATACATCGCATCAACGCCGTCACGCTGTAGCTAAGTCCTTCGGCATAGTATTTCTCCTGGGCATTGCTCTGTTTGTCAGTGGGCGGACGGCGAACGGCAATCAGCGGTACGCCCAGCCCGTAAGTGATGTGCCGATTACGCAGCGTTTCGATCTCGTAGTCGCTGACGAATTCGTAGTGGTCGAACTCATCAGGTTTCCATTTGCCCCGCATCGCGGTGCGCACGACGAAATCGCGGTCAGGGGTGTGAACCCGATAAGTTTGTCCCGGCTGAATATTGTTTGTTTTGCTCAGTAAACGCAGCGTGTCTTCCAACGACTCGTTGTACAAATCACATACAGCGCGGAATTGAGGGTCGTATTCATTACGTGAGTTATCCAGATCGTCGCTGAACAGATAGTCGTAGCTATTGGTCAGCGCGACCCCGAAGTGGTTCAGGGCATCGTTGACGTCACCAATTCTTTCTGCTTTCTTCCCTTCCACATACGATAGCTCGCTCAGCGCGTAGACCAGGTCGCCGTCGGGATGTTCGTTAACGCGATCACGGATGTGTTCAAAGCATTGATCGCAGTCTTGTTTGTAGCGGTCCTCCAGATCGAATCGGCGGAGCGTATTCCAGGTGCGTTTACTGATTTGTGGACCTTTCGACGTAGCCAGTTGCAAGCGACCCGCCAGTGGGTTCTCGCGAACTTTGCGATTGGCCAAATAGTTTGTGGTCGTACACCCAGACAGGCTCAGGCCAAGCAGCGTGAAACAAACCACCGCGGCGTGAAACACGGTAGTGCTGTGCGAAGTTCGACCAGGGCTTGGGCAAGCACTTCGAAAGCGTAGGGAATTACCGCTCAAACTCGCGTTCATTTCAATCATTCGGCGGACAGATCAGCTACAGTTTGCTGAAGCTGACGAACGTTAGTTTTGATCGAGCCGCGATGTCAACGTTATCTTGGGAAAGCGAGTGGGCAGCGAATGTGCGTCGCGTTCGGCGCGCCCTGTCGCCGCTTGGTTCTGGAAGGGCGTATTCCGCTGGTTGCCCGCGAAGTGGACAGCGCCTATCGTTGGCAGTGACGCCACGAAACAACGCTGTTTGTTTCTCGCGCAGAGGACGCGCTGGCGGCGGGCTGGGATGAATCTTCCGGACAATCGTGCCGACCGATTCACGACCGTTCGGGTCACGCGAATGACGCTGACTTATCCGAATTACCGCCGTATCGGTTTTTTGACCAGGCACTTTCTGTGACCTATATTCCCTTGGCCGGGCGCTGTGAGCATCACCTGCGCGGTCCTGGATCGGACGCACCTCCCTTGGCGTTCGAGAGTCCTCCCAGTGATGCTCGACGGATACTGAACTAGCGCATGGAATTCACTTCTCGAGCTCTTCTGCTTCGCTGGCTGTTGATCGTTGTTGTGACCGCGGCCGTCGCGCCGACGAGTTTCACGACCGCCCAGGAAATCGTTCCCGCCGCGCCAATTCAATTGGACGCCGAAGCGATTGCGATTGAAAAAGGGCTGCTGCTGGAGCGGAGCCAGATGTGGTCCGATGCCATTCGTCACTATGAGCGAGAAACACAAAATTATCCCCGCAGTACCCAGCTGTATCAACGGCTGATCATCAGTCGTCTTCATCACGACGTGAATCGACGCTACCAAGACGATAGTTTTGTGGCAGCGGTACAGGATTTGAGTATCAGCCAGGCGTTGGATCTTTACTCGGAGATTTTGGCCAACCTGCAAACGCACTACGTCGATCCGATCGACTGGTCGCGAGTACAGATTCATGGCACGGCTGCCTTGGAAGTTGCATTGACCGAACAGCGGTTCATCGATCGACTGCTCGCCAATGCCGATCGAGCCGCGATCGAGCGTTTTCGACAATCCGTTCATCATCGGCTGGCCGATCGGCGAACCGATACTCGATTTGACCTGCGAGCCAACGCGGCCTATGTCGCCCAGTTGGCGTCCAGCCAACTGGGACTCAAGAGCACGGCGACGGTGTTGGAGTACCTCAGTGGAGCAGTTTCGACGCTTGATCCTTACACTCGATTGCTTTCGCCCAGCCAGCGCGACGAAATGTTCAGCAACATCGAGGGCAACTTTGTTGGCTTGGGCGTCGAGCTGAGGACGGATAGCGATTGCCTGCCGATTCTATCGGTAATCCCCGGTGGGCCAGCCGAACAGGCAGGCATTGTGGCAGGCCAGAAGATCATCGCCGTCGAATCGAGTCGCACCGATGAAGTTGATCCCGAGGTAGTTGCCGACATGCTCCGCGGACCCGAGTTCAGCAACGTGCGGATCGTCGTGGCTTCGGCTGATGGAGAGGAACGAACGATTACTGTACAACGACGCCGCGTCGAAGTGCCTAGTGTTGAAAACGTGCACTTCGTGGATGCCGCCCGTGGCGTCGCTTATTTTCGGATCACGAACTTTCAAAAGACCACCACTCGCGACGTCGATCGCGCGCTTTACAAACTTCAGCGTCAGGGTGGCGGGATCCGCTCATTGATCATCGACGTTCGCGGTAACCCGGGAGGCTTGCTGTCTTCGGCTGTCGAGGTTGCAGACCGATTCATGCAACAAGGTCGAATCGTCACCACCAGAGGGCGCAACGTTCGTGAAAACTTTGACTACACCGCACATGGCACCAACACCTGGAATGTTCCGCTCGCCGTGCTCATCGACAAGGACAGCGCAAGTGCCAGCGAGATCTTTGCCGGAGCGATTGGCGACAACGGTCGCGGAATCATTGTGGGGGAAAAAAGTTATGGAAAAGGCAGCGTGCAGGGAATCTTTCGGATGCAAACCGCCAGCTTTGGGTTGTGTTTGACAACCGCTAAATTCTATTCGCCCAGTGGTCGAGCCATCAGTGGCAATGGTGTGCTGCCAACGGTTCCGGTCGACGCAACTTACATCGCCGCGAGACCAAACGCGGACGGGCAGATGACGCGAGATTTCGAAGACGCTGTGTTACAGAAGGCGGTCGCCAACTTCTCTACCGATCATTTAGTCAGCCGTCGGCCGTAGCCGCGGTCGAGCGAATGACAAACGGTCGCAACGGCTTCAGGCCGTCGTGTTCCCGACAAAGATCACGAATTTCTGCCCAGCGTTCGGGTCCGGCGTCGGCGATGATTTGATCAACGATCATCTCCGGTTGCATCTTGCCCAGGGACATCGTCAGGATCGAAAGCGTGTGATTGGAAGGTTTGGCAATCACACGTTTCCATTGTTCGGCCATCAACTGTTGGTCATCAATACTCCAACCGATCTTGCCGATTTCGAATCGCACATCCGCGTCGCCGGCAGCCAGTCGTTTGGCGTTGATGATCGCGCGACGCTCGTTTCGCTCGGTAATGGGCGAGAGTAGCGCATCCAGCAAATGAATGCTTGGTTGCAACGGGTTCAGTGCCAAAGAGGATTCAAAGCTGGCAAGCGCGGAATCCAACAGAGCCGTTGATTTCTGATCGCCGCGCCAAAGTTCCACGGCCGCTTGCTGCTGATCGTCGCTGAGCCGCTGGTATGCGTAGAACAACGCACTTGGCGCGGACTCACTCCACGACAACGTGGTCCCCTGCTGAGCGAGTCGGCGCAGCAAGTCGCGACGATATTCAGCAAGTTCCCAATGACCCAATAATTCGTACAAGCTGCTGTTCAGCGTTCCCCTGGCGATTCGCAGGCTCAGCAGATCGCGGACTTCAGCGCTTTGATCCTCTGTCGGCGCCGCGTCGGAGCTGGGAAGTGGCACCCTTGCCAGCAAGGCCCGTTCATCAATGTCGCGTTGCAGGTAGGGTTGGCTAACGAGCAGCGCGATCAAGGCCAGTAGGATCCATAATTGTGGACGCCCAATCAAGCGGATCAACAACGGCGAATGAGCGATTGTTTCGGGTTCGGCGGATGACAGCTCGGCTTCGCCGGATTGGATCGATCGGACCTTGTTGATCCTCGGCTCACTGACCGTCGTGGCGACCGAACCAAGAATCAACGCGTAACTCCAGAGTACCAGCGGCGTTGACACGACCGAGTCCAACACGGAGCCGATCAGTAATACCAGACTGCAGATCATGCCGACGGAGAGGCTGGCCAGAAAGATGGTGCCGGCGAGTCGTCGTACGAACAGACGGCGGATCAACATCAGGCATGGCAATCCGCCCAGAAAAAGAATCAAAATTCCACAGATTCCCGTTTCAACCAGCCATTTCAACAACATGCTGCGCGGATCGCGAATCCAATGTGGTGAATCGAAGTCCAAATGCAATAGATGCACATAGGGATAACTTCCCAAGCCAGTGCCGACCTTGGGTGAATTGAATGCCGCGTCAATCGAGTCGGACCAATGAAACAGCTGTTCGGACAATTTTAGCGAGTTGCCCGCCTCACTCGCCTGCCCCGCTATCAAGCTGACCAGTTGCGTCGCCATTGCAAGTAGCAGAATGCCGAGCACGATCAGCAAGGTCGATCTATTGGGTGTCGGAATCAGCCGCCGGACAGCGATCGCCCAGATCAGCATTGTGGTCAGCACGCCGGAACAGAACAGCAACGATCCGGTCCAGCCGATCGAGATGCACAGGTAGCCGATCGCGCCGAGGAACAGATACGCCTTTGGTTGGTTCCAGACGGTGCGTCGATCCAATTGTTGCAGTCCTTCGCGGACCGGACGGCGGCCGATGCGGACCGGAATCTGATTTAATTTGGCCACCCGTTTGATCTGTTCTCGTACAGCCGGTTGCATCCATTCGAACAGACACCCGATCAGACAAGCTAACGACAGCACCAACATCGCTGAGAGTGGGTTGCCCGTGATCAGGCTTAGCCCGGCTTTGCCGAAACCGGCCGCGACAAGATATATTTTTGACCCGCCGGCAAGAATCGGAAGGACCATCCCGGTGATCGCCATGAACCACCACAATCGCCTGCGCGCCAGTCGCGATGAAAACGCGACAGCCCCCAGGATCATGAATCCACAGCCAATCGCGTACAGCGGCCACTCGACTTGTCCCGCCCCGGGAACCAGCGAAAGTGTGTTGTAGATTGTCGTTTCTGGATCGACAAACTTGGTGCGAATTAGATTCGAATATGGTGCTAGCCGAGCAATCACCCCACTTGGTACCACCGTGAACTGAAACTGCAAGAACGCCAGCCACGCGAACCAGGCCACGAAGACCGGGACTAGCCAGCGTTGATTGCCTAAAGATCTCGATGGCCATGGCAGGTTCAGGACCAAGGCGATCGCCAGCATCCAACAAACGATCCCTTGGTAATGGGGATCAACCGCACCCTGCACAACCATCGAAAAGGCAATCGCCAGTAGAGCTATGGCTTGCGATCCTTCGGAAATCGCTTGCTTGAAGCCGGCTCGCATTTTCACCATGACCGTTGAAACAGAACACCGAAGCACATCAATGTGGAAGGCTGCCGTTACGATTCTAGTCAGGCGAAAAAAAAACGGGAGAGCAAAGCTCTCCCGTTGGCAAAGATGCTGAACAAGCGTTCGGTTGCCTAGCGAACCGTGGGCCTGCGGGTCGCGATTTGTCCGCCCGGACGCAACACGAATACCTTTGGATCGTCCACAATGAAAGCCGTGCTCCAACGCTGGCCATCATCCGCACTGCAAACATTGTAAAAGAACGTGCGGAAGCGTTCGCATCGATAATCGTAGGGAAATTGGCTGGTGATGTAGTCTTCCTCGGACAAATCATCCACGCCTGGCGAGGCATAATAGTGAACCATGCCATCGGGCGTGACGCTCATTCCGATTGTCCACCAACCTGTGCTGGTGATTTGCGGTCCCCGAAAATCACCGCCCCGCTTGTTGCTGCGGATTCTCCAGTAGGCATAGTCATTTTCTTTGCGAGTCTGATTTTTATTTTCAAACTCGACGAACATGCCCGGCCAGTAAACCTCGTTGCCCATTTCTTGTTTGGTGCGTTTGAAGATGCCCACGCCGACTTCCTTGTCGACCATGGCCGTTGTTTCCAACGCTAATCGGAATCCAAAATGTGGACCGCTGCGATCTTCCCATTCGGCAACGGGCGGCAGGAAGACGCGTGTCGTCACGCTTGGTGCTTCGGAGACTTTGATCGTTCGCTTCAAACGATACTGCACGTTGGCTACAAAATCATCTTGGTGCATTTGGCCGCTCGGCCGACCAGGTATTCCAGTGAACTTTGACTTCAGCAGCAACGCGCCTCGACTGCCCTCAAGTCCACCAGCCGGTGTGCTTACTCGTTGAACGATGTCCGGATGCCCTCGTTTGATTCCTTCGTACCAGCGTCCGTTGGTGCTGCGTCCCATTGGACCACGTTGGTTTTCGTCAATGTCCTCAGTACTTTTCGGATCGCGCTTGATGTATGACCATTCGGGATCTTCAAAGTCATCAGCCACACCAACGATTTCCGATCCGGTGCCGGGCACCACGGGGCGTTGGGCCGCAGCGTGATCAAGACAAAATAGGGCCGATGGAACGGCCAGCGCAGCGCACAGCATGCGCATCAGCGAAACATTCATGATTCGTACCAACGTTACCTGAAGTGATTCAAGTCGACCAAAGTCGAACATTCAGGAGACCGCCGGCGCACTGTTTCGCGCTGGGCGTCCTCCGCCCTCCAGGGGTGATTCATCGGCAGGCCGAGCGTTAGAATCCAGAAAAACGCTAGGACCGCCTTAAACTAAACCGGTCTCCGGCGGTTGACTGCTAACTCGCCGTAAAGCTAGCGGATGACCTGTGGTTCGCTGGCCACGTTGCTGCTGAGCTCTGAAAATTCGACTGGCGGCGATTCGTAGGCGCTGAACTCGGCCCACAAGGGCAGGTGGTCGCTGATCATCAAGGCCTGTTCCTCGCTGATCTGAAAATATTGCTGCAGGTCGATCACACCGTAACGGCCGGTGAACTCGCGGGTCAGATTCGGATCGATAAGAATGTGATCATAGGTCTTGGTTCTTCTGGTATTGGTCTTCAAGTTCGCTGCGATCGATCGGATGCCGGGGATCTGACCCAGCTGTCTTAGGTTGCCGGTGTCAACGTTCAAATCGCCCAGCAGCATGCAGTCTTCTTCGCCGGTCGTCTGGTAGTCGTAGTCGCGGACCCGTACGAAAACATCGTCCAAGACATCCATTTCATTCTCAATTGCTGATTCAGCGACACCATCGGGCGAGGTGTGGACGTTAATCAATGTGAATCGAAACGGTCTTCTGCCGTCGGCCAGCCCGGCTCGCGCCTCGAAGGAAGCCACCATCGGTTCGCGCGGCATGCGATCGGCGGGATCCTGGACAACGTAGGGCTCTCGAGTCAGCCGAACACGCGACTCGTCCCACACGAATGCGTAAGACTCGCTGTAGCTGCTGCCGGGATTTCCCAGCGCTTGGCTGACCGTGGCGGCGTAGTTGACACCCGAACTGCGGAGCATGTCGACGAGAGTCCGTATCGGTGTCATGTCCGCGCTGCGTACCTCTTGAATCGCAACCACGTCGAATTGGGCCACGATCTGCGTGAGCGACTGCATCACCTGTCGGTCCGCCGCTTTGGAGTCACCAAATACTTGGATGTTGAAGGTGGCAATCCGGATCGTCTCAGCCGATTTTTGACCCAGCTGTCGCAAATCGACGGCTCGGACATCAGATAGCTCAACTCCCTGGTCCAGCCCCGCCGTGCCGCGCAAAATGTCCAGCGACGACAGGTCGACCTGTCCCGTCAATACGGCGATCAGGGTGGCCAGGATGCCGGCACCGGTAATCCCCGGACCGATAAACCTGGTCAACGAAAAGCCCAGAACACCGAAACTCTTTTTGCCAAACAGTATCCCCATTTCGGCCTCCTTGCCGATGGTCAAACGTGGTTGCTAACGCGAGTGGATCCCGCCTCAGAGCGTCCCCGCAGCTGAACGATGCACAGCAATGGCTGCGCGGCAAGAGCTGATGTCGATGCTACGCCGCGGCCTCGCTTGTGCGTTCGCCGGTCAAGCGGCGAATCAGCTCAGCTGCCAATCGTTTCAATCTCGGATTCCCTTCTTCGTGTAAGGTCCGACGAAGCGTATCCAACGCCCTGGAAGCCGGCGGACCCAACTGGCAAAGCGCCCATACCGCGCGTTCTCTGGCAGCCAAATGATCCGAGTCACGAAGACAGTTTTCTAACGCGAATACCGCTGTGGACGCTTCGCTGCCAAGTCGTCCCAACATCGTGGCGGCCCAGTATTGAACTTCGCCGTCGGTCGAGTTCTGCAGCAGCGAAATCAAACCCTCCAGATCCGTGTGCTGGGGACGGATCGCCCTTTCCATCGCCTCGGCGGCCCACATCCGAACTTCGTCATTGGCGGTCCCCGACAAGGCGACCACAGCATTGGCAAGGCCCGTTACCAATTCGCGACTCGAGATTTGTCGCAGCGCAGCGACCTGCTGAGCCGGGATCCCGCTGGCCAAAGCGGTGGCCCACTGTGCGACAGAAGGGGGTAGTGATTCCATCGGTTCCTCGAAATTTCTGGTGCGATTGGTTTCGTCCTCATCGCGCGCACTAACAACATTTCGCCGCGATGATTAGAATCAGGATCGTCCGTTACCAGATTTTCGGAGTTTCACGCAAGAGCGACCGATGCAGCCGACAGAGAACTTTGCCATCATTCCCGACCGCCAGTCGATCGCCACGGTCGAGCGCGAGATTCGTTTCTTTCCAACGGTCAACAAGCAGCCCGATGTGTTAACGCTCCAAGACATCGAGGCCTGGAATCGCGATGGTTACTTGGGACCGCTGGAGATCTACGAACCAGCGGCGATCGAGGAAATCCGGCATTATTTTGACGGCTTACTGGCCACAGCCTTGGCGGAAGGACGCGATAGCTACTCGATTAGCAGCGCCCATCTGAAACACGCTCGCGTCTGGGATATGTTAAACGATCGTCGGATTGTCGGTTACGTTTCGGATCTGCTGGGCCAAAACGTGATCGGCTGGGGATCCCATTTCTTTTGCAAGCTGCCGGGTGATGGCAAGCGGGTTGATTGGCATCAAGACTGCAGCTACTGGCCGTTGACGCCCAGTAAAGCGGTCACGGTCTGGCTGGCGATCGACGACGCCGATCAGGAAAACGGCTGCATGGAAGTTTTTTGCGGTTCACACAACCATGGTTTGATCGATTTTGACATCAGCGATCCCGAGTCGGCGAACGTTCTGGATCAATCGGTCGCGAACCCCGAGCGATACGGGCGGCACCGCTGCACACCGTTGCGATCGGGTCAGATTTCAATTCACAGTGATTTACTGCTTCACGGATCTTCTCCGAACGCGAGTGGCCGTCGTCGATGTGGATTGACTTTGCGTTATTGTCCGGCCGATGTGACTGCCTATTTGGGTTGGAACCAAAAAGGGGTTGTTGTCAGTGGCAAAGCTGACCAGCACCTTTGGCCTGGTGCACAGCGACCGATTGTCGACTAAAGAAACCGACTGAAATATGAATCTTGCCTCACATTATCAACAGTCGCGATGTGCGATTTCGTTTGAGCTGTTCCCGCCAAAAACCTCGGCGGGCCTGGACAGTTTGTATGAAAACGTTCGTCGATTGTCCGCGTTCCAGCCAAGTTATTTTACTTGCACTTATGGTGCTGGCGGATCCACGCGGGGGACCACGCTGGAAGTTTTGAAGCGAGTTCGTGAAATCACCCAGTTGCCTGTTGCATCACACTTAACTTGTGTGGACGCAACGGTCCGGCAACTAGAGGATTACCTTACCCAGGCACAGCAACAGGGCACCGATTACATCGTGGCGCTCCGCGGCGACCCACCGAAGGGGAGCGGCCAGTTCCAAGCGATTGAAGGTGGATTGAGCCACGCGAACGAATTGGTTGAACTGATCCGCGAAAGGTTTAATGGCTTTGGAATCGCTGTCGCCGGCTATCCCGAGGTGCACCAAGAGGCACCTGATGAGCAAACCGATTTGGACCACCTGAAACGAAAAGTCGACGCCGGCGCGGACGTCGTAATCACCCAGCTGTTTTATAACAATGATGACTACTATCGGTTTGTCGATCGCTGTGTTGCCGCAGGAATCAACGTGCCGATCGTGCCAGGAATTTTGCCTGTCACGAATTTCAAACAAGCGCTGCGGATCGCATCGATGTGTAAGGCCAGCATCCCTGATTCGCTCAGCAAGGCGATGACGGGCAACGAAGACCCGGAAGAGCAATTCCAGATTGGTGTCGACCATGCCCGCAAGCAGACGATCGATTTGATCGAGCACGGGGTGCCGGGAATTCACTACTATGTGCTCAACAAGAGCGACGCCGCGGCGGCGATGCTGGACGGGTTGGAGGTCTAGCTCCGCGTCGGGCCTGGATTCCTGTTGCGGTGATTTGGCTCTCAGCCAAGCGAGTTTCGCCTGCGTCAAGACTCGGCTGACCGACATAATCGGGTTAGTCGGTACTTCCAGCCGCCAGGCTCTGGCTGCGTTCGAAATCGATTCGCCCAATTCGGCCCGATCGACTAAAATGCTAGCTCAGCCCGTTGCTCCTCCCACACGCTAGCCACGATGCATCGTATTCTCTTCTTTCTGACCGCCGCATTGGCGGCATGTTCGAACTTGCTACCTGTCGCGGCCCAGGACTTGATGCCGCCTCATGTCGCCAGCCGGCTTGGCCTGACTCAGGCTTGGATGCGGCCGATCAACGCTCCCTTCGGCGCTCAATCGATTGCCGACCAAAAGCTGTACGTCCATCAGATCGATCCGCTTGAATATGTGGAAATTGTCCAAGTCACCAGTGATCCGAAATCGGCGGATCTGCAAACCGCGCCGGTCAATTCAGCGGCCGAGGCGCCTGAGTCGACAGCCGAAAAAGATGCCCAAAGCATAGTTCCTGAAGCCAACATCCTTGGTCGTATCGAAACTGGTCGCATCGCCAAAGCGACAGCGGAAGCAAGGCTTGCCGAGGCGACGCGGTTGGCCGGTAATGAAGTTCGTCGGTTGAAGCGGCGCGGCATCGAAGCCAAGTTGCAAGTGCGCAAGGTGCCGCGTGTCAACCTGTACTCAATCGCGACCAACGGAATGCTGGAGAGTCGGAATGCGGAAACGGGCGAGATCAATTGGACGGCGCGAGTAGGTGATCCACGTCTGCCTTATCGGGCGATCGGTGTTGACGACCAGCATCTGGCAATCATTAACGGAAGCAACCTGATCGAAGTTGACGTCAACACGGGTGTCGAGTTGGGAAAAGTTCAGACTACCGGAACGGCAATGTTTGGCGCGGTCAGCGCCGGCGGCTTCGCTTTGATTCCGATGATCGGGGGCAACATCGAAGGGTACGCACTGGATGACCTGGCACGAGATCCGTTTCTACGCTCGACCTCCGGCAGCGCTTTGGCAATGCCAACCAAGTCACCCGACTCAACCCGATTCGCTTGGGGCACAGACAAAGGTTTCGTGTTTGTCGGCGAGTCAAGCGGTACGCCTTCGATTCTGTTTCGCCTGAAAACTGACGGGATTGTTAGCGGACGGATTGCGGCGGCTTCCGGCGATCGATTCTTTTTCGGTTCCGAGAACGGTCAAGCTTACGGTTTACGCGCGACACGGTCGGGAGAAGTGCTGTGGAGTCAGCCCTTCGGAGAGCCGTTTTACAACGAGCCGGCGGTTGTCGGGAATCAAGTCTTAATCAGCTCGGCCTATGGAAATCTTGTCTCGTTCAACGCCGATACCGGTTTTCCCACTTGGGATCGCCCCATAGCAAACATTGCCGAGCTGATCGGCACCTTTGATGATCGGATTTACGTTACGACCCTGTCGGGCGCCCTGCAAGTGATTGAAGTGACGACAGGAAAAACACTCGGCATCTTTCCCGAGGTGCAGCCTGGTCGACTGTTGATCAACAAGCTAACAAACCGACTGTATTTGGTCAGTGATCGCGGCGAGGTGCAGTGTTTACGGCCCGAGAGTTCCGAGTTGCCCGTGTTCACCAAGCAACCCGATACGACCGCCGAAGAGCAACCGCAGCAACAAGCGACCGAGCAGCCGGCTACCAAGAACCCGTTGGACGCCGGTCGGGAAAAGCCCAAGGATGCAAGTGATGTGGATCCGTTCGGGGGCGAAGGATTTGACTTCGGCGACGATGACCCGTTCGCTGAATGATCAGCAGTTAAGCTGCTGTTTTTCGACGCGCAGTCGTCTCAGCAAGCCTGCTATGCCTTGACGATGTCTTTCATCATCGGTTCCAGGTAGTTCACTGTCGAATTCATGCTGGCCAGGTTGCCGTAGTCTTCTTCGGGAATTTGGATTCGATGTCGCTTGCGCAACTCCATGACGATGTCTAAAAAATCCATGCTGTCCAATTCCAGCTGTTCGCGAAAAGGCTTTTCGTCGTCCAGCGAATCGAGGTCTTCGTCGGGAGAAATGTCGTCGAGGATGTCGAGGATTTCGTCGCGAATTTCAGCTCTCTGCATTGATCTGGTAGCTCCGTATATTTCTAGCTTGTTGGGTTGGGGATTTGACTCAGATGCGACCGATGATCACGACCGAGTTGATGCCGAGCATGCCGAACGAATTGTTCAACACGTAATCGACTCGTTTTTTTTCTTGCGGCTGATTCAACACCAGACCGGGAAGATCACAATCGGGATCCAAATCGTCCACATTGATTGTGGGATGAACGACACCATCTCGGAAAGATGGTAGGTTGCCGGCCAGTTCCAATGAGCCGGCGGCGCCCATCGCATGCCCAATGTAGCTCTTGGTGTTGTTGATGCGCGTGTTTTCGCACTCGCCAAATACCGCTCGCAGGGCCTTGCATTCCTGAGTATCACCGCTGGCGGTGCCCGTTGCGTGTGTGCTGACGATGTCGATCTGGTCCGGTGCCAAGCCAGCTCGGCCCAGCGCCAGGCGAATGCACTGTTCCTGACGTTCCGGGTTGGGCAACACAAAATCGGTGGCATCGGTATTCATGCCGTAGCCGACCAGCTCGCCATAGATTTCGGCATCGCGCCGCTTGGCGTCACTCAAACGCTCGAGGATATACATACAGCCTCCTTCGGCAACGACGATTCCATTGCGATTGATGTCGAAAGGTCGGGAGGCTTGGGTCGGATCGTCATGAGTCGCTAAGGCATTTTGGCTATTGAAGCTGGCGAAAATGCCAAACGTGTGGATGCTCTCACTCGTGCCACCAGCGATGGCCAAATCGCATTCATCCAGTCGCAACATCTGTGCACCCTGAATGATGCCCGCGTTGCCAGCGGCACACGCAGCACCAATCGTATAGTGCGGTCCCGTGATGCCCATGTTCAGCGCGATTTCTCCAGCCGGATTGTTGGCCACTGTCCGCGGGTTGTGATGATGCGACCAACAACTGGTGTCGTAATCAAAGCCTTTGATCACAAAGATTTCGTTTTCGGTCTCGACGTTGCCGTGCTCGGTGACGCCGACATACACCCCGATACGTGATTTGTCCGTGTTGTTCCAGTCGATCCCGGAGTGAGCGATTGCCTCATTCGCGGCGTAGACGCCAATGCTTCCGGCACGCGTCCCGCGGCGAACATCTTTCTTCTTCTGATATCGAGTGGTCTCGAAATCGCAGATGCCGGCCAGCGTTTTGCCAAAATAACGGATCTCGTAGGGCTGGACGCCACTTCGCTGCTGCAGCAAACCCTCGCGATAACTGGCCCAGTCGTTGCCATTGGGGGCGGTCAGACCAATGCCAGTGATGACGATCCGTTGATCATCGGGTAACTCCGAGGAGCGATTGGGTGCAATCACGGTCTGTAGCAAAGGTGTGGAAAGAGGCGCAAACGAGAACTACGGGTCAAGTCTCAAAGCTAACGATCGCGGGCAAAAATGGCAACCGGCAGCCAGTCATTGCCAGGCGCGTTGCAACCGCTCGAGCCCTTCGAGCATCGTGATTCGCGGACAATAGCCCAGCAGTGCTTTGGCCGCCGTGATGTCAAAATAGTGGTCCCTGGCAAGCTGTGCGGCTACGAATCGGGTCATTGGCGGTTCCGTCTTACGTCCGCTCACCCGATAGACGGCCTCTAGAGCGGCGCCAATGCCATAGGCCGCCGAAAAGGAGATTCGCTTGCGCGGCGGAGCGACCCCCGCAATCTGACATACCTGACTGATCCAATCCCAGCACGCGATCGGTTCATCCTGGGTGATGAAGTAAGCCCGTCCGCCCGCATCTCGTTTGCGATGGACCAGGGCATCGAGCGCATCCAGATGAGCCCCTGCCGCGTTGATCACATGAACCGTATCGACGATGTTTGCTCCTTCACCAACAATTCGCAGCCTGCCCTGCCGCTGCGCTGCAAGAGTCGAGGAAACAGATGCGGATCTGCTTCGCCCCAAATCAAGTGTGGCCTCAACGCTACGGTACGGAGCGTTTCCGGGTCGTGGGCTTGGAGCACTGCGATTTCGGCTAGCGCCTTGGTATGCGGATAGTGGCACAGCCAACGTGACGCGTAGGGAATCGATTCATTGACGCCCGACTGATCATCGCCATTGAATGTCACACTCGGGCTGCTGGAAAAAACAAGCGATTGGATTCCGTGCTTCCGGCAGGCGTTGATGACGTTGTCCGTGGCCGTTTTGTTGATCGAGTAAAAATGTTCCCAGGAGCCCCAGACTCCGGCCGTCGCCGCGGTGTGGATCACCGCGTCGACGCTGTCAACCGCTTTGTCGGTGAATCCTCGATCGACAAGATCACCGCGGCGGTGTTCCATTCCAAGACTGTCCAGTGCTGGATAGACTTGGCGAGAAACGCCGACGACTGAATCACCTCGCTGGATCAGTTGGCGGACGATCTCGCTGCCCAGAAATCCGCCACAGCCGGTTACCAAGATTCGCATCAGGTCCCTATCCAGCTGCGCTGGTCAATTTGATCGGTCGTGTCGGTCGCACGGCTGTCACTTTCTTAACTGGCCAAGCGGTACATAATAGCGTTGATAGCGGTTGCCGTCAGTGAATAGCTCTCCTTTTCGACTGGGCACTAGAATCGTCGCTCGCCGAGTGATTCGGTTTACGCGTCCCGTCAACGTATGTCCATGATGCTGAAAATGGACCATGTCACCGACCCGGATATTGAATTTCATTAGCGCCCGTTCGCGTTGTGTGATCAAGTCATGGCGATAATCGGTATGGCCGAAGTACCGGCTTGCGATGGATTGAAATCGCGATTGGCTGCACGTTCCGGAGTTCCAAATCAGCATTTCGATCAAGTGTACGAGTTCGTGTTCGGCGACACGCTGCATCGCTTCGAGCCGATCGCGGCACGGTCTGCCGGTGACTTCGACCGGACGATCGCTGTCCTCGAACGTTTGAAACAACAACGTCGATGACAGCACGAGTTGGAACTGACGCCTGCCGTCGTAGTCGCCCTGGGGGTAGCTGGTGACCAATTTTCCCGCCACTTTGGTCATCCGCGACGAGAGGCCAAAAGAGAGACCCTCGGCTTGGGCAATCGGCAATACTTGTCCGCCAAAGAACCGCTGATCGTACATCCGGATCATGCGAACCAGGTCATCTCGGCCAACGCGGTGAAAGTTCGGCTGGTCGATCAAGCGGCTCAGCTGCACCGTTTGGGAGTGAATTTCGCGCTGCCAGCGTTCGACCTGCTTTAAATCAAACTGTCGACTCTGTACTTCGTCAGCCAGCTGACGCAGTCGCTGTGGATCGCGAGGCTTGATCACTTTCGAACCAGTTGGCGAAATAGTTCGTTCAGCTGCTTGGTGATGGGGCCAGGCGCGCCGCTTCCGATCACTCGATTATCCAGTTTGACCGCCGCGATCACTTCGGCCGCGCTGCCGGTCAGAAAACATTCATCGGCGGTGTAGATGTCATGGCGGGTTAAGGGAACTTCGAAAGTCTCGATGCCAGCTTCGGATGCCAGCTCCAGTACGGCGTTGCGCGTGATCCCCTCCAGAATGCCGGCGTCGATTGGCGGCGTCAACAACTTTCCCGCTCTCACGATAAAGATATTGTCTCCGGTGCACTCGGCTACTTCGCCCTTGTGATTCAGCATCAGCGCCTCGACGCAACCGGCGTTCAGGCCTTCTACCTTGGCCATGATGTTGTTCAGGTAGTTCAGGGATTTAATTCGCGGACTGAGCGCCGATGGGTGATTCCGGATGGTCGCGGCGGTGACCAATTCCAAGCCATTCTGGTAGAGTTCATCGGGATATAAAGTGATTTTGTCGGCAATGATGATCACCTGCGGATTGCTGCAGCGGTTGGGGTCCAATCCCAGCGAACCGCTGCCGCGGGTCACCAGCAAGCGAATGTAGCCGTCCTCCAAGTCATTCTTGGCAACCGTTTTGTTGACGTCCTCGGTCATTTGTTTTTGCGAGATCGGCAGTTGCAGCCCGATCGAAGCCGCTGATTGCCACAACCGCACCAGATGTTGCTGCAATCGAAACACTTTGCCGCCATAGATCCGCATTCCCTCAAAGACACCGTCGCCGTACAACAGACCATGGTCGTAGACGCTGATCTTGGCTTCTGCTTTAGGGAAGTAGTCGCCGTTGATGTAAATTTGCTGACTCATCGTGAGCTCTTAGGTCTGTATGAACAAAGGATCTTGACCAAGTCTGCCGGTCGCTAATGCGCCCGATCTTGCCCGGAGTTAGAGTTAAGATCGGTGGACGTCACCGCATCGATCACCGCTGCATCAAAATAATTGATTGACATTCCCGCATCCACAACAATCGACTGGGCGGTGATGCCGCTGCTACGGGGGCTGAGCAGGAATGCCGCCACATTGGCCACTTCATCGGTTTCAATTGCCCGGCCACGGGGAATTACTTTTTCAGCGTACAGGTAGGAATCGACGTAGCCGGGAATGCCTGCCGAAGCGCTGGTTTTCAACAATCCGGCCGCCACTGCGTTGAATCGTACTTCGCTGAATCGGCTGAAAGATTTGGTCAAAAAAGCCAGCGAAGACTCCAACGCGGCTTTGATCGGAGCCATGAATCCATAACTTTCACTGGCCATCCGCGTTGTGCTGATGCCGATCGTGACCACCGCCGCGTCTGTCGCAAACAGATCTTTCAAGGCATTGCAGACGTTGGTCAACGAGTAAGCCGAGATATCAACCGCCTGCAGAAACTGATCCCGCGTGGTCTCGTGAAACGGGCGAATGCCGTTGGGGTAATCGGCAAAGGCAATGGAATGGACCAGCCCGGCAAGTTTCACTCCGTCAGCTTGCAAGTGACTGGCCAGCGCATCGATCTGGTCCTGATGCTGGACGTCGCAGACCAATACCTGGCGCTCCGCTGAGCAGTTTGGCCAAAGACTGTTTTCTCGCTTCGCTGCGGACCGAGTAGATCACGTTGCCACCCGACTGTTGAATGATTGTGGCGATTCGATACGCGACACTCTTCTTATTGGCCACACCCATCACCAGAAACGTCTTGCCGCGTAGACTCAAAAAATCGAATCCAGGTTCACCCTCCATCAAGCTGCTCCCGCATTTTGAGGCCGAGTCAACGAACACGCGAAATCGAGCCGTGTCGTCAGTTTGCCATCGAGCAGCATTTTGCCGGTCATGAAAAAGGCATTGCTGAGCTGTTGGTTCAGGGTGACCTGAATCTCCACGGTGTCGCCCGGTCGCACCATGCGCTTGAATTTGACGGCATCCATCCGCGTGGCCACCGGCAGCAGCGCCGCGTCGCCAGACTGCTTGCCCGCCAGCATCCCAGACTGCTTGCCCGCCAGCATCCCAGACTGCTTGCCCGCCAGCATCAAGGCCCCCGCCTGCAAGCAACATTCACACTGAATCACTCCCGGCACGATCGGCTGGCCTGGGAAATGTCCTTGCACGAAGAATTCGTCGTCACGAAACGTCTTACGGCAGACGATCGATTTGTCATCGCTCGACACGATCTGATCGATCAACAACATCGGTGAACGGTGGGGGATTCGGCGCTCGATTTCTGCTAGATTCATGCGATCATCAGAGGCCAAATCGAGCCCCAACGTCAAGCGGGCGACGATCTGATAACCTAGCTGAATGACCACGTATTACGCTAAGGGCAGCGAGACCACGTCCCTGAGCAGCGAGGATCTGCGCGAAGCACTGCGGCGCACCTTCGAAGCGATCGGGTTGCCGCGGCGTGCGCTGCTGCTGCCCCCGGATTTCAGCCGCAAGTACAGCCGCGCGGGCGAGCTGACTTGCCTGTGTTACCAGTTGCTGGGCGAGCGAGTGACCGACGTCATGCCGGCTTTGGGTACACACGACCCGATGAGCGACGTTGAATTGGACAAAATGTTCCCCGGCTTGCCCCATCACTTGATCCGTCCTCATCGATGGCGCGATGACGTGGTTGAATTGGGTACCGTTCCGGCGGCCTTTGTCAAACAAGTCACCGGCGGCGTCTACGATCGACCCTGGGTAGCGGAAGTCAACCGACTGCTGCGAGATGGCGGACACGACTTGATTTTCTCGCTCGGTCAAGTCGTTCCGCACGAAGTGATTGGCATGGCGAACTACAGCAAGAACGTCTTCGTCGGCACCGGCGGCAAGAATGGAATCAACGAGAGTCACTACCTGAGCGCGGTTTGGGGCATCGAAAATACGCTCGGCCGCGCCGATACTCCGCTGCGCAAGATCTTGAATCATGCTCAAGACCAGTTTTGCCAGGAGTTGCCATTGTTGTATGCACTGACGGTGATCGAGCCGTTGCCGGATGGCAGTAAACACACGCGTGGCTTGTTCATCGGCGACGACCACAACACATTCTATCAGGCTGCGGAATTGTCCGAAAAAGTCAATATCTATGACCTGGAACAGTCGCCGCGGCATGTCGTCGCCTATTTGGAACCGGACGAGTTCAAAAGCACGTGGTTGGGTAACAAGGCAATTTATAGAACTCGAATGGCCATTGCCGATGGCGGCCGCTTGACGATTCTGGCCCCGAACGTCGGCAAGTTCGGCGAAGACGAAAGCATCGATCGCCTGATTCGCAAGTACGGCTACCGGACGAAAGCAGAGATCATTCGGTTGGTCGCCGAGCACGACGACTTGGCGGCGCAACCCTCCGCCGCGGCGCACCTGGTTCACGGTTCGCACGAGAATCGATTCGAAGTCGTCTATGCGGCGGGCAAGCTGACCGAAGAAGAAATCCGTGGCGTGAACTACACGCCCGGTAACCTGACGCAACTTCAGCGGCGATACGATGTCGACAAGCTGACCGACGGTTGGCATAAGGACATCGACGGCAGCGAATTCTATTTCGTACGAAACCCATCATTGGGCTTATGGCGAGCGGCAAAGTGATGCCACAGCAAAGCTACGCAATCATTGGCACCGGCGCGCTGGGCGGACTGTATGGCGCCATGTTGGCCCGGGCCGGTCATCAAGTTCATTTCCTGCTGCATAGTGATTTCGACCATGTGTCCAAGCAGGGGCTGAAGATCGAAAGTCACTTGGGCGACTTCGAACTCCCGTCGGTCAACGCACACCAGAGCGTCGAAACGATTCCGAACTGCGATGTGACGATCGTGGCCTTGAAGTCAACCCAGAATCATTTGTTAACCACGTTGCTCCCCAAACCGACTGGCGACCAGGGTCTGGTCCTGGTGCTGCAAAATGGCTTGGACGTCGAAGCCGATTCGGCGGCGATCGTCGGCCCAGATCGAGTCCTGGGAGGCACCTGTTTTTTGTGCAGCAATAAGGTTGGACCCGGACATATCCGGCACATCGATTATGGACGGATCGTATTTGGCAATTATGCCGGGCCGCTCAGCGATGCCGCCCGGCGGATCGGCGCTGAGCTGGTTGCGGCCGGAATCGACGCACAGGCAACCGACGATCTGCTGCAAACACGTTGGCGAAAACTGATGTGGAACATTCCGTTTAACGGCTTGTCGGTCGTGCTGGATGCGACGACGAAGTACCTGGTGGATCAGGCCGACGCGGTCTGCCTGGTTGAAAAGATCATTCGCGAAGTCCATCAAGCGGCGGCTGCGTGCGGCGTCGCAATCCCGGAGTCGATGATCGATAAAACGATCGATTCGACCCGCACGATGGAGCCGTACGACAGCAGCATGAGAATCGACTACCTGCAGCGGCGGCCGATGGAGATCGAAGCGATCTTCGGCAATCCGCTGCGCGCGGCCGAGAAAGCCGGCGCAGCGATGCCTCGGGTGGAAATGCTGTATCAGCAACTGAAGTTCATCGAAGCGATGCGACGAGGCTGATCAGCCTGGAAAAACGGGCGGTGACTAGTCACCGCCCAAGTTCCAGCGGAATTACGGTTCCCGCGAAATGACAGTTCCAGAGGAACAACAGTTCCAGCCGGGATGACTGCCAACAACTGGAAGCGCGTTCCTATTCGGTTACCGCATCTTTTACTTTTTCCGCACCCTCTTTGGCCGCATCGGCAGCATCATCGGCTGCTCTCATCGTTGCATCGCCAGCGTCTTCGACTGCGGCAGCGGTATCGCTGGCTGCGTCTTCGGCTTTCTCGCATCCAACGAATGCGATGGCCAACGCGCCGACGCACAACAGAGTCAGAAATTTCTTCAACATGATTCACTCCAAGGTGACTAAGACAATCGGGCGTGCGTTGTCCGCCAGTTGGGCACAATTAAATCACCCGCCCCTCTATAACTTTCCTCGAAATCAAAATCGTTCGCAAGCCGTTGAATCACTTTCCAGCTTGGGATTATGCAAAGTCTTCGGAATCAGGTCCCAATAGTGTGCCAAATTGTCCCTGATCGTGGTCCGTAAGGGCTTCAAAATAGAGATCTAAGGCGGAGTTGCGCGGTCCTGAGGGTACGGTAAAGTCAAGCGCGCGTTTGATTTTCCTCGCCGCGTCGAGCACCGGTTCCACTCCGGCGAACGAACGCTCGGCCAGCGCGGACGCTCTCGCACGTGTGTCCCTCATTGCATCCGCGCCGGACACCCCAGCGATCAAGGATCCAGCGATCAAGGCTCGAGCGCGAACTAAAGTGGAAACATTCGATCCGCTGGCAGCGTTTGCGGTGACCGCAGTTGGCGATTTGATCATTCCGGCAGCGGCGTAGGCGACGGTCGTCTTGGCGCTGGCGATTCCAATCGAATCTGAATTGCGAGCTGAACCGGTCGCGCCGCTGACCAGCAATTGCCGCAGCTGCGCTGAGGTCAGGTTCGGATTGCTTGATAACGCTAGCGCCGCCAGTCCGGCGATATGAGGTGCCGCCATGCTGGTCCCACTCAGCGTTGCGTAGCGACCGTCCCGGTAGGTACCGAAAATACCGACACCGGGGGCGTCGACCTGGACCGCTTGGCTGTTACCGACTTCGTTGCTGAACCCGGCAATCGCTCCGCTGGACGAATAGGCGCCGACGGAAATCACGTTGGAATCCGTTTCGCTAAATCGCGCTGGGTAGCCCGGAACGGCGGCCCCCTCGTTGCCAGCGGCGGCGACAATCAGCGATCCCAGCGAACGCGCGTAGTCGACCGCTGATTCGATGACGCGGCTGTAGCCGCCGCCAAGACTCAGATTGATGATGTCCGCACCCAGATCGGCGGCGTAGCGAATGCCCGCCGCGACATCGTTAGCCCAGCCCGAACCATTGCTGTCCAAAACGCGCACAGGAATGATCGTCGCGTCGGGAGCAACACCGGTCGCACCGAAGCCATTGTTCGCCGCAGCGATGATGCCGGCGACATGCGTTCCATGTCCATTGGTGTCGTCGGCCACTCCGTCGCGATCGACGAAGTCGTAGCCCTGCACGTCATCGACGTATCCGTTGCGGTCATCGTCAATTCCGTTACCGGCAATCTCACCTCGGTTGACGTACAAACTGTGGATCAGATCGGGGTGATCCAGGTCGACTCCGGAATCGACGACAGCGACTGTGATTCCTGCTCCGGTATATCCGGCGGCCCATGCTTCGGGAGCGCCGATCGCATTCAACCCCCATTCCCGACTGCCGCCAAACGTGGGGACCTCGGTCAACGGAGTCACCGGGCCAGGCTGTACCACCGTTGCGGGCGGGTTCTCTGCCGGGCTCAGCGGGTCGGCAAGGGCCGGCGGCGGCGATTCCAAACGTGCCGACACCGACAACTGATACAAATTGGGCAGAAAAGAACCAGACACGGCGGCTATCCAGTACGTGCCAGAGGGTACTGAAATCGAGATTTGCTCGGAACCAATTCCGGCAGCGGCGGAACTGGCAAGCCAACCGCCCGCTGAGTCGAACAAGTACAGGTTCGCGGTTTGACGTCGCCCGGACAGATCGAGGGTTAGTTGGGCGTCTTGCTCCAGAGTGAATCGAAACATGTCGACGTAGTCTCGCCAGCCCAGCGTTCCTGAGACCGATTTTCGACCATCGATCGAACCCAGATCAGCAGCAGTAGTAAAGCTTGATCCGGCATCGGCGGCACCGATGGCACGGATCGATTCGCTGGTCGATAGGGGACTGGTCGTTGCCGGCTCAGCGGACACGGCAAGGTGTGGGCAGAAGTCCGCCGAGAGTAAGCTTCGGGCTTCAAGGCGTTCGATCGACAGATTCGATCTGAGCAACTTTGTCGAAGCGCGATTACGGGTTGATCCAAACATGGAAGCGCCGCCAATCGAGAATGCTGAAAGAGATCAGATAAGGAGCCCGAGCCAGGATGGAGTTGCTGATCGCAATCCACCTGACGTCCGGGACCGATCATTAAAACAAACTTCTCACGAACTGTGTCCTCAATTCTTTCCAAATGTGATTCTGGGTGTCCTGCGTTGTCTTGTTAACTTGAGAAACATGCGGGCCTTTGTCGGACTGTGCCGCGCAGCTGTTGTTCACTTTGGTGTACGCCTGGCAAGATCCGAAACAATCCCTTGAACGGTCAAGCGAAGGATGTCTGATCCGAAATCTCTGCAATGCCAAGGACGATCTGATGAACAACTTAGGACAGAAACTACAGCAGCGGTGCAAAGCGATTGCCTGGGTGATGTTGAGTGTTGCTGTGACGGCAGGAGGGTGTGCCAGCACGAAGACCTCCAATACCGCCCGTACCGGCACTGAACAGCTGTTGATTTCGGCGGCGATTGACCGCGCGATGTCGACCATCGATTTCGAAGATTTCGCCGGTTACAAAGTGTTCATCGACGACAAGCATTTGGAATCGGTCGACAAAGGCTACCTGGTCGGATCGATCCGCCACAAAGTCTTGCAAGCCGGCGGATCGCTGGCCGCGGCGGCGGACGGGGCCGATTTGGTGCTGGAAGTTCGCAGTGGCGGGATCGGAACCGATAGCCAGGAGACTTTCATTGGAATGCCTGGCATCGGAATTCCCGGTATGCCAATCGAACTGCCTGAGATCAAGCTTGCCCAACGCGCGACACAAATGGGGACTGCAAAGTTGGGGCTGGTTTGCTATGACGCCAAGACCGGAGCAGCGGTTGGCATGGGAGGCGAGTCGTCGGCGCTGACACATAACAACGATACCTTTGTGTTTGGGATTGGGCCGTTCCGCAGCGGATCGGTGTTGGATCAACGCGAGAAATCGGTTGGATTTAACGGAGTCGGCGGCAGCTTCATGAGCAATCCAATGCGAGTGGTTCGGGGCAATGCGATCAAAATGGTTGACAAACCGGTTCAGGCGGGCCAATTCGATCCGGTCCCGCAGATCGCCGAGTTGCCCGATCCGATCAAGCAAAAGTAGGCTCGCCCCAGAGCCTCATTGCGATTCTCGCCGGCTCGGTGGAACATACTCTGCGATCGAATCTGCAAGTCGCGCAAGTAGGAACCCAGAAAGGCAGCCTGAATCGTGAGTGAACTAGCTGGCAAAGTGGTCGCCATCACCGGCGGCGGAACAGGAATTGGTGCCGGAATCGCCATCAGTTTGGCGGCCGAGGGGTGCCAGGTGACCGTGGGCGGGCGGCGGCTCGAACCGCTGCAGTCGGTCGCCGAATCTTTTTTGGCCAGAAATCTCTCGGCAGCGCATCCGATTCGCCCGCACGTGATCGACGTCGCCGACAACTGCGACGATCGAACCTTTCTTTGCCGATATCGAAACCAACGTTGGTCCGGTGGAGATTCTGGTCAACAGCGCGGGAATCAATATCCCCAAGCGCCGGATGGGTGATATGCCGCCTGAAGATTGGGATCGCGTCATGCAGATCAATGCGACAGGGGCCTACCGCTGTATGCATCGCGTGCTGCCGCACATGCGTCGGCAACGTGACGGGCTGATCATCAACATTTCCTCAATTGCCGGCAAACGAGCAATTGAACTTGGCGGCGTGGCCTACTGTGCCAGCAAATTCGCGATGACGGCGCTGGGTACTTCTGTATCGAATGAAGTGCGTGACGAGGGAGTTCGAATCACCAATGTCTATCCGGGCGAGGTCAACACACCGATCTTGGAGAATCGACCGACGCCGGTCAGCGACGAGCACAAAGCCTCGATCTTGGATCCCGAGGACATCGCGGCGCTGGTCGTCGACGATCTGCAAGTTACCAGCCCGTGCGAACGTGCCGGAGATCGTGATCAAACCGACCAGGCAAGAGTGGGTGTGAGGTGGCGGACCAAGACGACCTGAATGAAATCTCCTTGGACGACCTGGGGGCTGCATATGCGCGGGCGGCGGCCGAGCATGATGGTGACGCTTTCATACCCCCCACGGCAGAGGATGATCAGGAAACCGAGGCCGCTAGTGACGTACAGATCGAGGACTTTCCACCATCGGGCGACGGAGTGGTGACGCCGGAAGCGATCGTCGAAGCCGCCTTGTTCGTCGGCCATCCAGAGAATAGATCGATCAGCGAGCAACGCCTGGCCTCATTGATGCGCGACGTATCGCCCGACGAGGTCCAGCGGATCATCGAAACGCTCAACGAATCGTACCGTCAACACAATCAGGCGCTGCGAATCGCGCGGGACGAGCATGGCTACAAGTTGACGATCGCGCCGCAGGTCGAAAAGATTCGCCGCTCCTTCCTGGGAAAGGTTCGCGAGGCGCGACTGAGCCAGATGGCGATCGAGGTGCTATCGCTGGTCGCGTATCAACCGGGAATCACCGCCCAGAAGGTCCAGGATCAACGTGGCCATGAGAGTGGATCGCTACTGAACCAATTGGTGCGCCGCCAGTTGTTGCGAGTCGATCGAGTGAAGACAGAGGATGGTGGCCGCGCGACGACGCACTATTACACGACCGAGCGATTCCTGGTTCTGTTCGGCCTCGAATCCATCGAGGACCTGCCGCAAGTCGAAGAGAGCTTGCGCGAGCAAGGTTGAGCATCACGGGAGGGCGAGGCTCCCGCCGAGCCAAGCAAACGCATCACGGTACCGCAAGGCTCCCGCCGATTCAATCAGAGGCGAGGCTCCCGCCGAGCCGAAATCGGTAGCGTTGAGCGAGGCTCCTGCCAAGCCAATCGGACACGGTTCGGACCGGCACTCACTCTCCTTGATCGTCTGGGCTGACCGCTTGCCAGCCCCCTTTGGTTGCCTCGATCAACCCCGCTGCCTGCAATCTTGCCACGGCTCCCGCGGCCCGGAAATCGACTTCCACGTCGATTGCTTCGCGCACCAGCCGCTCACATCGGCGTCGCAAGCGACGTTCGCTGATCGCTTCGTCGCTGATCAGGATGCCATAGTAGGCAAAGATCATTTCCACAATCGATTGCCTCTCGGCTTGCTGGATGATCCGATAGACGACGCCGGCGTTGCAATCGAGTTTCTGAAAATACAGGTTGCGGGTCAGGTTCAATTGGTAGTGTTTCTTGGTTTGGAAATAACCAAAAACGCTGCTGAATACACTTTTGATCAGAAAGCCGACGATCAGCACGGTCAGAATAATCGTCTTGTTGATTGCCAGAAAAGCGAACAGCAGCGTGTAGGATGCGAAGCGTCGTGCGGAGATCAGGAATCCGCCCAGACTGGGGATAATGAACTTTGCCCGATCCATTCCCCGGATTCGTACCCGCGTGCCGGGCAACAGCATGTCGATGTCCTGTTTGGGGATGTTCTTGAACATTCGCAAATGCAATGCCGACGATACCAGGTCTTCTTCGGTTTGATCGTCGGAGGAAAGTTGAAACAGAACCACCATCCGTTGATAAATCGGAATATCGACCAGTTCTCGTCGGTACAAGTTCCGGATTCGGCGACGCATGCGGGTGCCGATGACGTCGCCGCGAGCATAGACCTCCAGCCGACCAAACAAGTCAAAGTCGACATGCAAAGGGACGCCGAATTGGCTTTGCGTGTCGGCGCATTGTTCAATTTCCTGACGATTGAGCTTACGGTAGCCGGCCAGGGCGAGAATTTCTTCGCACATCGCCATCACTTGATTGGCGGCATTCTGATCCACCGCGGGCGATTCCGCGGCGACCGATTCGGGCCCCACAGGATCGCGACAATCATTGTCCGGGTCCAAGGGTGCGTAGATTGCGGAAAATTGCCGGTGGTACGTCAGGGTTTGACGTTCCTGTATGCTATGACAGGATTGGCAAAACTGGTCGAATCGCCGGCGGGCCTGATCGGTCAATTCATCACGGCCTTGCAAGTACTTCGCCGCCGGACCCAGATGAACAGGGATGAACGATTCGATCGACCAATGAGCGGCATTTTCAGGGATGGCCCCCGAAGTCTCCGGCTGGACCATTGGACGGGAAAGCGGGCCGCTTCCTTCGATCGATAAGTTATCGAGTAAACGATCCATGAACCCAGGCACCGAAAGTGACAACGAAGCTGTTCCACAGTCAAGGCCCGAGTCGCTGCGCGGGGTGGCGCTGGACATGGACGGATTGCTGTTCGACACCGAGAAATTGTACTGGCAGGTCGGCGATCGGATACTCCAGCGTCGCGGGCGGCGATTCTGCCCTGATCTGCAGCAAAGAATGATGGGCCGAATCGGTGTCGCCTGCATGCAGGAAATGGTCGACTTTCACTCGCTCAGCGATTCGCCCGAACAGTTGTTGGAGGAATCGGACATGTTGTACGGCCACTTGCTGTCGGCGGATTTGCGGCCGATGCCGGGATTGTCCGAGTGGATTGACCGGTTGGTACAAGCTGGCTTGCCGTTCGGTTTGGCGACCAGCAGTCGGCGAAAGTTTGTCGACGTGATTCTCGCTCGTACGGCCTGGAGCGATGCCTTATCTTTTGTCCTGACCGGCGATGATGTGACTCATGGCAAACCGCATCCGGAGATGTATTTGCGGGCGGCGCAGTGTCTCGGTATCGAGCCGGCCGAGATGCTGGTCTTGGAAGACAGCGGCAACGGTTGTGCGGCGGCGGTCTCGGCCGGAGCGTTCGTGGTCGCGATTCCCAGCGAACATACTCGCGGGCATTCGTTTGTGGGGGCACAACTGATCGCAGATTCACTCCGTGACCCGCGTCTGTCGGCCTTGGTACAATCCTAACATGTCGGAACCCGAGCAACCGATCGACGCCGCGTGTGATCACGACCTGCAACCCGACTTGCCCAAGCCGGCAGTGGGGCGGATGAGTCTGTACTTTCGCGAGTTACAGCGTTTGCTGGATTCCGAAGTCAGCTCGATCAACAGTCAAGAGCTGGGGCAGATGGTCGATGTCTCACCAGCGGTCGTGCGTCGTGATCTCAGCACGCTCGGCACGATTGGCCGTCGCGGGGTTGGTTACGACGTCGCGGTGTTGGCCGATCGGATTGGCAGTGTGCTGGGGTCGACGGTGCAGTGGAACGTGGTGATGGTGGGCGTCGGCTCGTTGGGGGATGCCTTGCTGAGGTATCGCGGCTTCGAAAGATTGGGTTTTCGGCTCAGTGCGGCCTTTGACAACAATCCAGCCAAGATCGGGACATCGATCGGCGGCATCGAGGTGATCGATTCGGCGCGGATGGAAGCGGTGTTAGCGGCCGAGCCGGCGGAGCTGGCGATTCTGTCGGTGCCGGTCAAGTACGCCGGCGAAGTCGCCGGGCGATTGGTCGCCTGCAATGTCAGCGGGATTTTGAACTTCGCGCCGACGACGCTGCGGTTGCCGGGCAATGTGGCGGTGGCCAATGTCGACTTGGCCAGCGAGCTGCAGCGACTGGCTTTTACGGTTCAATCACGAAAGTGAACTTGAATTCCCCCTGGAATGTCCTCTTTAGAGACCGGCGGACAATTGCTACACTTCGTCTCGTTCTACCCCGTGGTGTAATCGGCAACACAGCTGGTTTTGGTCCAGCCATTCTAGGTTCGAGTCCTAGCGGGGTAGCTTTGTGGTAAGCAGTCCTGCGACACAACAAGAATAACTGCGTCGTTCATTGGGTTTTCTATACCCATTTTTTCTGTCTCAATCCTACCGGCAGAATCCTGCACCGTCTGTGGTACGTTCTGTGGTACGCAACCAACAGCAACTGCCCTATCGAAATCCTGTTTCTTAATCATCAGGTAGTGATTCTCGGCAATCTGTGGTGAGTTGCCAAACCACTGGCAGACAATCTTAATCTGGTCGCCCTGGTCCAGCAGTTCTGTCTGCCTGGTGGCTCTCATGTTCTGCCACGGTTTGTCCCAGCTTTGCAGCCCAGCCCTGGCAATACAGCGGTCCATCTGTTTGTCCAAGTTCATATCCCTGGGATAGGTTGGCTGCATCAGTTGCTGCCCAGCTGTCGCCATTTCCTTGGCCCGCAGAATGTGGGGCATCAGTTCCCTGAATATCGGAACGTCTTTGCGGATAAGGATAGTCCTGCCTTCTGAATCCCGTCTGCTGGTTGGCTTGCCAGTCTTGGTGCTGCTGATGGTCATTCTCTTGTTGGGAATGTCGATGTCCGTCCAGCGTTGGATGCTCAGCTCATGCCGACGCAGCCCAGCGTAGCGTGCCAGCGCCAGCATCAGCCGGAAATCCTCATCAGGTGCTACGGCAATCATCTGCTCTACCCACTCAGAGGGAACTTCTATTCCCACTTGCCACGAATGAAATGGTAGGGCGTGCCGTTGGTGTGCGTTGCCAGCGGAGTACCAAGCAGACGTAGTTACCGCTGCCCCTGGTTTCAATCAGCACTTGCCCTGCTTCGTCTTGGGCAAGTGCAGTACCTGCCGGCGGTTCCGATTCGCACTTCAACCAAACCTGCCGGCCTGGCCGTGGTGTTGCGCTTACTGCCACCAGGTCAGTGATGCCAGGACACTGCTGCTGTGCGTCATTCCAAAACCGCTGGAAATGCGTTTCTGATTCCTCATCGAAATCAATCACCAGCAGGTTGCCACTGATGGCACCGCAAACCACGCCCATTTCGCAGCTGCCGTTGCCAAACCATTCCTGCAGTTCATGGTCCGATGCAAACCTGCTCTGCAGGTTTCCCCATGCACCTACTGGTTGTTTGGTACCGTTCAGCTGTAACGGCACCAGGTTGTAACCACAGCTTTTGTACTGCCGTGCGACTTCCGTATAATCCATGCTCTGATTCCTTTAACGCAGCCCGGCGACACATGCCTGCACATGGTTGGGCTGCCCCTGGGTTTTCCGTAACTGGGTAAATCCAGTGACGCACTGCCGCAACAGAGAGTTGGCTGGAGCTACTCAGCTGTTAGGCATCCAGCGGATAATCAGGCTGCGGTGCCTGGATCGGCTGTGCAGGCTGCTGCACAACAGGGGGCTGCATCTGCTGATACACCTGCTGCGGAACAGGTTGCACCTGCCGCGCTGCAACCGGCTGCTGCTGCATCGGCTGCGGCATGGGCTGCACTTGCTGTCCAGCCCAGGGCGGCTGCTCTTGCGGCTGCCGCACACGGATGCAGGGCACCGTCTTTCCGCCGTATGCAGTGGTGGTGGAGTACAGGCAAACCTGCTTCCCCACCCACCCAACTGAATCAGGACCGTACAGTTGCATCATGGTGTTGTTGTTCGTTTTGTTCAGCGCCAGTGCTTGCTGCTCACCGACAAACCGTACAACAGGTTTCTCATCGTCGCCAACTTTGGCAATCACCACTGCCGCGATGGTTACCAACTTGGGCTGATGAATCCGGGCAGCTGTGAAATAGTCCGCAGAGAATTGCGTAGACATGTCCATGATTTTTGATTCCTTTGAATCTGGGTTGTGCGGCTGCGTGGTCAGCTGAAATTCATCATCACGGCCAATGGGCGTGCCCACGGCATGTACTGGGCAGTAGGCGAATATTGCACCATCGTGCTCGCTTAAACGGGCGGGACGTTGGCACTCGCCGACACTGCATCTGCTTTGCTCAGGCATCACTGGCACCTGGGCACCCTGCTGCAATCCAGGCATCCACCACTGACTCACGGAATCGGGTGGTATTGCCAATCTTGACTTTGGCTTCAGCTGGCAAGATTCCCAACTGAATCCATCGGTCGCAGGTTCGCTGTGTTACTTTCAGCTTTTCATCTGCCAGCTCAGCTTTTTTCAGTAACCGTTCGGTACTGATAAGCAGGTCTGGTTGATTCCATGTGCTAACTCCATCACGGTTTAAGAATCGCAACCGACAACCGGCTGCGGTGTGATGAAGTAAATACAGACTGCTACGTGCAGGCTACGGTTGGGAATGTGGGAACGGATAAATTCCCACGGCAGCTGCAACTACAGGCAGCGAAAGACGAACAAAGCTACTGCAAGAAAATCACGTGGGAATTTTAATTTCCACGGCTTTCGTCTTTGCCAGCTCCAACCAGTCCAGGTTTTGCTTTGGTTCCCTGGTGTGCATGGTCTTTGAATTGTTGCAAATTTCCCTGCCATCCCAGCTGCTTTGCTATGGGGTAGGCTTCCTCATAGGTTGGTTTTGAAGTGCGTTTGCCAGCCAGGCACCGTTCTGTTTCCTTTTGTTTGAATTTCAACCAAACAGCACCAGCCAGCACATAATTTTGTTGGGTATCGTTGAGTTTTTTAGCTGCTGGTGCTCCTATCCGTAGTGCCGCAAGTAACAATTCTATTTCGCAAACTGCGCCATGAATGAACGCATACGGCTCAGGTGCATCTAGCCCGCCAGCGAGCGATTGCTGTAACTCAACTGCACGATGGCAGTCTAGTTCGTTTTCGTTTGCGATTTCGATAAACGTACGCAAGTCGTCAATCAGTTCTTCTTTGTATCGGCTCAGTTCAACGAATGCCTGGTCAATAGCTTGCCGGTTCCCTGTCTCAACTGAATTATTGAACTCTTGAACGTTGACGGGATACGTTATCGAAATCAATTTCACTGCGTTTTGTAACCGCTCCATTGCTTGGCATAGTTCACTACCAGCAGCAGCTTTTGTCTTGGCTATTGAACGTCCTATGTGTGTGGCAGAATGGCTGCTGTGCTGGCCACCAGGGATAGGACACCCCAGCGACCAGCGCTGCATACGCGGGCAATTACTCCGCTACCAATGGCAAGTATCGCAAATCGACTACCTGCTGCCAATCACGTTCAGTGGTATCCTGTTTTGCTGATAACTCGCAAGGATGCGAACATGAAAAAAGATCCCACGCCGGAACAGATACGCCAGCTTTGCGCACAGATTCGCCGGAGGTGCAGTTGTGCCGAAGAACGCAGGCGGATTTTCTGCAAACCGTCGCGGATCGAAACGCAAGTGGTTTCAGCCGCCGGGATCGAAGTGCCGATGGAAGACTAGTGTGTCACACAAAAACAGGCGTCCCGCAGGAACGCCCGTTGTGATGTTTAAGTTGGCGGCGTTGTGTTACGCCGGTTGCCGCTTGCGTCGGAACACGCCACTGGCGACGAAGCTCAACGCACCGATGCCGAAGATGGCGAGTGTGGTTGGTTCGGGGACGACACCCTGTCCATCGTCAACATACATATAGTTCTTGAATCCGCTCGGAAGTGCCGCTTGAACGACTCCGTCTATCAGCAGTGAACCATCATATACGGACCCACCATTGTAAACATCTGCTGAATCGTAGTTTCCGAAACCCCATTTCCAACCGCCATGATACAACACGTTGACATTGTAATCACCGTCTATCTGACCGGTTCCGGCACCCCAAATGCCATCGTCTTTACTGAAGAAAAGAAAGCTGCTGGAGCCGTCAAATTTGCTGAGCATGTTACCGGCGTTTTTCGAGAATCTCCACGTCCCCGAGAGGACCTGCGAACCCACTATCGACGGACTTGTAACAGTCCAAGTGACTGCCTCGCCAGTATCAACCGCATCCTGAAATCGGTTAGCCACCGTCTTAGTCGTCGAAAATTGCCAATCGATTTCGTAGAGAGTGTTACCATTGCCATCAACCGCTTTCTGGAACCAGCGATCGTGACTCTGTGAGCCGACCAGGGTGTTGAGATAAGCGGAACTCGCCTCCGTGATAGCTGTCGGACCGTAACTCAGACGCTCAGCTATATGTCCGTCATCCTGGATACCGAACAGAATCATCCCCGCCTGCACCTGCCCCGCAGCAGCGACCAGCATTGCACCGACTGCCGGCAAGACTATTAATACTCGCCCCATGTTGATTCTCCGATGTTCCGTGTTGCCTTTGCTTGAGAAGGCGAATCTAAGAACACATTGCGTGCCGATCAACCCAATGCGACGAATCTAGCCTGCGATTTGATCAAATCGCGCGGGATTGCACATGCTTTGACAGATTCGCACATTTGCCGCAAAGACCCCGCCATCAGACAACCACCACGGCCCCAACGTCTGCGTCAGTCGCCACCACACTGACGTCCAGCGGTCGCCAAACAAAAACAGGCGTCCCGCAGGAACGCAGGTTGTGCTGTTCAAGTCGCCGGCGTTGTGTTAAGCCGGCTGTCGTTTGCGACGAAACACGCCACTGGCGACGAAGCCCACCGCTCCGATGCCGAACAGGGCGAGTGTCGTTGGTTCGGGGACGGTGTTGATCGTCGCGAGGAAGGCTTCCTGATTTCCAGACGCGTTATACCCCCAACCAACAATGGTGTTACCGTCAGCGGAAACCGCTCTCGCTTCGTTTAGGCTTTGCCAGCCAAGCAGGGAGTCGCCTTGTGCTAACAGAATGCTCGCTAGAGATTGCATGCCGTCTTCACTGGTCCAATAAAACGCCTCGTCGCCACTGAGGCTGTGGTTAATTCCAACAACCACCGAGCCGTCGGCGGAGACACTAAACGCCCGACTATCGAAACTATCGCCAGGCAGGTGGCCTAAGCCAACCATGCCGCCGTCGCTGGTCCAACGAAACGCCTCGACCGAACTTGAGCTGTGGCCATAACCAACAATCACCGAGCCGTCGGCGGAGGCGCCAGTCGCTGCACTATTGAAATCCCCGCCGGGCAGATCGCCTAAGCCAACCATCCCGTCGCCGTTGGTCCAACGAAACGCCTCGTTTCCACTGGCGCTGCGGCTAATTCCAACAACCACCGAGCCGTCAGCGGAGACGCCATACGCTCCACTAGAGACACTCGCGCCGGTCAGGTCGCCTAAACCAACCATCCCGTCGTCGTTAGTCCAACGAAACGCCTCGTTTCCAGTGGCGCTGACGCCATATCCAACAACCACCGAGCCGTCGGCGGAGACGCCATATGCTTGACTAATGAAACTCCCGCCGGGCAAGTCGCCTAAGCCAGCCATGCCGCCGCTGGTCCAACGAAACGCCTCGGTCCCAAAGCTGCTGAAGCTAGTTCCAACAACCACCGAGCCGCCGGCCGAAACGTCATGCGCGACACTTACGAAAATCCCGCCGGGCAAGTCGCCTAAGCCAGCCATGCCGCCGCTGGTCCAACGAAACGCCTCGGTCCCACTAGCCATGCCGCCTTGACCGACAACCACCGAGCCGTCGGCGGAGACACCTCTCGCTTGGCTGTAATCTCCACCCGGGAGGAAACCGAGACCAATCAAGCCGGCCTGCGCCTGTCCCGCCGAAGCGAACAGTATCGTCAAGCACGCGATCATCTTTCTGGTTGCATTCACGTTGTCGTTTCCTTTCCCTCAAAAGTCGTCACAAACGATAGCCTCTTTAGCAGCCCGCCCTTCTTGTTCAAGAACACGGCGTAGATGCAAATCTCAAGTAGGCATCCGGCAGCAAAATCCGTACCACGCATCCGCGAACGCCGATATGGTGATTTTGATCCAGCGTTCGCGAGTACATTGGCGCGCCTGTGAGCCGAGCCGCACAGGTCAAACCGCTGATTCACTTGCCCGTTGATGCGCTGTCGTCTCGCTGCCCGCTAAAAAAACAGGCGTCCCCGCAGGAAGGCCCATTGAGTTGTTCAAGTTGGCGGCGTTGCGTTATACGGGTTTTCGTTTGCGACGTACAAAGGCTCCCACCAGATATCCGACGCTCAGACTGAGCAGTAGTGAAGTTGGTTCGGGGACGACTTCGCTTTGCTGCCGGAACGCCACCTCACCAGCCGACAGGATCGCAGTCGGGAAATTCGGTGATAGGATATTCATACGGATGTAAGACATATTCACAAGCGCGAAGCTGAAAACCTCGGCGCGAGCCGATTGCTCACGATGCCTTCAGATATCCCTTGACTAAATGCAATAACCCACCACCGGTCAGCATGTCCACGACATAGGTCCCAAGTATCACAACAATCTTAGAAACACTCGCGGACCAAACCAAAAACGAGACTTCGACAGGCTCCAGGTTCTGGATCGAGAAGATGCCAATAATAACAATCGCAATGACGGCGAGCGCCGTCGTGATGTACCGCAGCATTTTGTTCTCTTCCGTTAAGTGCTAAAAAGGGTTAACTGGTGGTCTTGGAAGGCGCGTCATCCGGTAGCCCCGACCGCTCGGTGAATACGCGATATCGCCAATAAGGTGCTGGATTGATTAGCAGTTTTCCCGTACCGGAATAGACTCGAACCAAACCCTCACCCGCCGTAAAGCGACCTAGAAAATTCTTGGTGGACCTTCGAACCGTCAGCGAAACGCTACCCGTACGAGCGACCACGTAGCTACCTTCGGTGACAACTTCCTCGTCCGGTTTCACTTCGATCTCTTCAATCGGTCCGCGCGTTGTCAACACAACTTGGCCTTCGCCGCGTACCCGTGTTTGCAGGTAGACGGGGCCTTCGCCTGTCCACAATCCCGTTTGCATCTTCTCACGATGGAAGCCAACATCAACACTGCCTTCGGATGCCCAGTAAGTTCCGCGTTCGAGAATCCAGGTCTCTCCTTGGAGCGTGATCACATGGAATCCGCCGAGCGAAGATTCCAACGTGATCACGCCGGTTCCCGTGTATGTCGGACGATACACGGCTTCCTCAGCCAGCATCGACTTGATCGCACTGCCCAGGGAAGGACTCAACTGCGAGTGGATAGAAATATTTCCCTGAAAGTAGCTCAACGCACCCGACTCAACTCGCACCATTTCTTGATTCAAATGAATGTCTACGTAGCGAGTTAGTTCCCGAGTCTTTCGCTTTGGTTGGTCCAACGAATAGCACGAGGACAAAAAGCGAACTGCGGGAGGTCGACTTGACCGACGCAGCGAAAGTCGGTCCGGTCAATAACCCCACTATGACAGTTCCGAATCCCAACCCCGCCACTTGAATCCGGCGTAGCGAACAAAACCGACCCTAGGGTTAAGAGACAAAGCCGACGCTAACCACGTCGGCATTTTTGTCGATACGCCAATTATCGCAACAAGGGGAGCCGATCTCGGCGAAAACTGTTAGTTGTCCCTTTGGCTCCGCCGCCGGGATGAATGGGCGGTGCTTGCGCTCAATTGCTCGCAACCCCCCGAGGTAATTTTAGGTATGCAGTCCACTCCCCGGAACTGTTGTCGCTCGGCGGATATCGATATAACGCTATCCCGCTTCTCAGAGAAGGTATTGCTGAAGGAAATTGAGATTTCATGGTGACGGACGAAAACATTATTGATGCAGCCAGGGTGATTCGTCAGGGCGGCCTCGTGGCGTTTGCGACCGAGACCGTCTACGGATTGGGAGCGAATGCATTGGACGCGGCGGCAGTTGCTGGCGTCTTTGAAGTCAAAGGGCGGCCACGGTTCGACCCTCTCATCGTGCATATTGCTGAGCCCGGACGACTGGCGGACGTCGTAAAGTCCGTTCCTCCGCTGGCGATGAAGTTGATCGAAGAGTTTTGGCCGGGACCCCTGTCTTTGGTGCTAGAAAAACAACCATGCGTTCCTGATATTGTGACCGCCGGATTGTCGAGCGTTGCGGTCCGATGCCCGGCTCATGTTCTGGCTCGCAGACTGATCCAAGCTGCTGGCGTTCCCGTCGCCGCCCCCAGTGCGAACCGGTTTGGAGCCGTCAGCCCGACGACAGCCGACCACGTCGTCCAGCAATTCAGTGACCAAGTGCCGATCGTGCTGGACGATGGGCCTTGCCGGATCGGAGTGGAATCGACCGTTGTTTCATTCGTAGATTCGCCGGCTGGTTGCCCGACATTACTACGGCCTGGCGGAATCGCTCTGGAAGAAATCGAAGCCATCGTGGGGACCATCAAGATTCACATGCACGAAGAGGCGCGACCTGCTTCGCCCGGCCAACTAGTTCGTCATTATGCGCCTACGACTCGACTCGTGCTAACAACGGATGAACTCCCTAAGGACGAGATGGCGGGCAAGGCAAGAATAGGGTTATTGAGTTTCCAGCGACCGATCTCTGCCGCCGGTTTTTGCGCGACCGAAGTGCTTTCCGAGCAGGGAAGTCTTCGGGAAGCGGCCGTGAATCTGTTTGCCGCGATGAGGCGTCTCGATGCGCTCGGTTTGGACTACATCGTCGCCCGTCCGGTTCCCGAAGTCGAACTGGGGCGCGCCATCATGGACCGCTTGCGCCGCGCGGCGGCACGATGAGGCATCAAAAAGTGACAGTGAGAGCGGCCCGGCAAAATCTTGATTCTGATCAGGAAGCTGCCGCGCGCCGCTCACGCATGGCCCAGGTCCATTTATGAACCTCCATCGCGACAAATACGCTTAGCGCCAGGGCCCACAAACAGGCAAAGGTCGTCAGGCTAACCGGCTTGACATGCAGGATCTCCTGTCCAAGCGGCACAAACATGGTACCGATATGAAGCAGAAGCGCCATGAGCGCACCGCCAAGCAGAATCGGGCTTCGGAAAGGCGACAATCGCAGCGCCGATTTGGCCTCGGACCGGCAATTGCCGATATGAACGTTCTCGAACAAGACCATCAGTAAGAGCAGCGCGTTGCGTGCTGTCGCTTCAGTCCAACCCGCTCGCAGCATCCACCAGAAAGCGCCGAAGCCTACGAACCCCATGACCAACGCAGCGACCATTGTTCGTTCGATCATCAAGCGATTGAAGATGCGTTCTGATGTTGGTCTTGGTGCGCGGCCGAGCACATCTCCTTCGCTCGGCTCGAACGCCAGAGCCACGTCTTGAATGCCATTTGTGACAAGGTTCAACCAAAGTAGTTGTACTGCCAGCAGCGGCAGCGGCAACCCAGCCAACAGAGCCAGACCAACCAAAACGACTTCGGCAGCTCCCGTGGAGATCAGCAGATAGATCACCTTGCGAACGTTGTCATACGCCACTCGCCCCTCTTCAATGCCGACACGCTGATGGCGACGTTTTGCAGCGTTCGAAGCTTTGCCACTCTGTCGACCGATGTCAGTGTGGCGTTTGGCGCGTGCGATCCCGCACGATCGTCGCACAGATCTCGCCTCTTGCGACTCGACGGCAGATGACTAACACCAACTCCAGTGTTCATCCGTTTCCACCCCCATCGATTGGTTACTGTTTCTCGCTCAGTGGCACGTCGCGATATTTGACGTGACACGCTTTGCGATTGTCGGAAATCCGCCGCATGTGATTCCCAATCGATTCGGGAAATGTTTCCGCGCTGGAAACAGGTTTCCATTTCATCAAGTCGTCCTTGACTGAGCGTGCTGCCACTGTCGTTGCGCGCAGCATTCGTCGGATGTCGATCGGTAGTGCCTTCACCTCGCTAGTGCGCAGCAAGTCCGTGACATGTTCGCGAAGCAACTATGCTTCTTGGACTGGGTCCAGGTCCGGATCGTTCTCGGGCGTTCGCCAGTTTGAATACGAAATCAGCTTCATACGATCGAAGGTGTGTCCCAATTCGACCATTGCCTGAGCCAGCGGGCGCACTTCGATGACCTCCGGAAAATCGACTTGCACGCTATCCAGTTCGGCGCGGAATCGGCCTGACCTCGCGAGCCGACTGATATAGGCCGCGATAGTTCTTGTTGGTTCCCGTCAATTCAAGGATTCCCACCGCCTTAGACGAAGGCACAAGCCCAGTAGCCACGCAAGCGACACTGGCCGCGGCGGGACTACGATGCTTGCCATGATGACCGTGGATATGGATCGGCCCGTCCAGATCGCGAACTGCCTTGGCCAACTCTTTCACGCGCGACTGCGGAATGCCATCGTAGTCATGCGGAAGATGCACGCACCGAAGTCCATACTTCTTGGCCGCGTCCAGATCGTTTGGCACCGTCAACACGAATGATTGTTTTGACGCCCAACTCAACAAGTTCTGGAAATGCCGCTTTGCCCTCGGGCAAGCCGCCGGATATCACCCGTTCGTGGATTCGGACGAAGTTGCGAAGGTATTCGCTCTTTAACCGTGCTCGCAGAGTTATTGCGCCTGGTGGCCCAGGCTGGGATGACTTTGGTGCGCAGATGCGATCGACTCACACGCGAAAAAAGAAACCGGATGCTCCAATTCTGGAAATCATGGTGTAGCGTGCGGCCCGCCGATGTGAGCCCTCTCTTGGCATCGCAAGATCCGGTAAATTGTTGACTGTCAAGTCGGTCGGCTGACAACCCAACACCAAAGACGAATCGATGCGATTGTCTGTTGCACTGCTGACAGGACGAAACATCGCGCAAAACGCGCCGCTGGTAACACTGCAAATCCGTGGTTTGGGCAGCACTTTCTTGTTTTCTTGGGTGCATTCTTGCCCTTTGCTTGTTTTCATTCTTCGCACAGATGATCCGCCATCCGCAGGCGTCGAGATGTCGGGCGTTTCTGCAACTGATGGCTTTGCATGCGGCGTAGGGTGTCGCACAGAGCCTCGACGGTCCCGACGATATTCGGGCCTTTGTTTAGCATCACACATTCGGCCCGTGCTCCCATAAATGCCACGTAGTGCATCAAGTTGCGGGCACTCGGTTGTTTCTCGGCTCTCACGCCTTTCCATAGCGGTTCCGCCTTCGACTCCAGACGCAACATCTCGGATCGCATATCTTGTAGTTGCTCGATCAAAGCCGCGAGTTCTTCTCGCTGCCATAGCCCGGAATGCCAGATCCCCGGTGCCGCAACGGACTGGTCAGACGCGCTTGACGGCAAGTTCGAATCCTCGAACCAGAGCGCGCGGCGAGGCAGGGGCGCCGTGAAAAAAATACAGCTCCGATCGTAGCATCGGGAAAGCAACGGCGCGTGAAGATTGCGTTAAGGTAATTGGACTTCATACTCTGTTGCCGCCACGATTGCAGTTGATGGTCAATCGATTACAGCGGTCGTAAGACAAGTGTATCCTGATGGCGTCGCCAGCGGATTGATACCCCATTCAAAGGCTCTGCAACGTGTATAACCGCTTTAAAAATATCTGGCGGCCTTGGAACTTTCACTACCATCGCTTTCTCTCCAAGCCAAAGAGCTGCTTCGAAGGTTGGTATTTCAAGTTCGTCGACGCAGCCGGCGAACATCCCTACGCCATCATTCCCGGCATTTTCATGGGTGCTGCCGACCGTCATGCCTTCATCCAGGTACTCGACGGCAGCCAAGGTGAATCCTGGTATCACCGCTACGATGTAAGCCAGTTCGTGCCGGCCAAAGAGGACTTTGATGTCGTGGTCGGCGGGACCCGGTTTCATAGAAGTGGCATCAGCTTTGACATCCAAACACCGCAGCAGACTCTGACCGGCGAGATCAAGCTCGGCCCCTGGAGCACGTGGCCGGTGACAACCTTCTCGCCGGGCGTGATGGGTCCCTTCTCATTCATCCCGTTCATGGAATGCTTTCACGGCATTTTGAGCATGGATCATGAGGTGTCGGGCCAGATCGAGATCGACGGGCAGGCGATCAATTTTGATGGAGGGCGTGGTTACATGGAGAAGGATTGGGGACGCGGTTTTCCGGAGGGCTATGTCTGGACCCAGAGCAATCGCTTTGATCGCCCTGGTGTCAGCGTCTCGGCGTCGGTGGCAAAGATTCCTTTTCTGGGTACCGCATTTCGCGGCTTCCTGGTCGCGATCCTGGTCGATGGAACGTTGCACCGGTTCACCACCTACAATGGCGGCTTGATCGAATCGCTGCAGCTGACCGATACGCACCTGGAAATCACCATCCGCAATCGCACGCATCGCCTTGAGATCAATTCGGAGAAGACCGCCGGCGCACTGCTGATGGCTCCCTATGACAAGCAGATGCTCGAGCGGGTCGCCGAGACGATGACATCGACCGTTGCGGTCCGACTGACCGAACTCAAAAGCGGCGCACTGATCTACGAAGGAACAGGCGGCAGCGGTTGCCTGGAAGTCCAGGGGAATTTGAGCTTCATCGCGGACAACGTTTACGCGCACTTCCATCAATGGCTTAGGTCGGGAAAAGGGGTCAGACACCAATAGTGCGAAGCACCCTTCGGGCCGCGGGCGGCTATTGGTGTCTGACCCCTTTTCCCCACACTGATCGGGCGAGAGCCCAAAGATTGCCTGCTGACGCTATGATTGAACGATGATCAAAAAAGGTCCAATTTGCGAGACGATTTCTGGAGCTGATAACTATGTCGATTCGATTACTTCCATTGGTCTTCGTCTGCTGCTCGATCGCGCTAGTCCGTGACCGCCTGGTTGGCGACGAACCCCGGACGTCCGCCGAGCCAGCGCCGACCATCATCGCCAAGCCCGACCTGTTCGTCCCGCTGACCGAGCCACCTTGTTCCTACTGTTCCACGCAGCAACGCAAGGGATTGATCCTGCCCGGTGATCGGGTAATCGCCTGGTTGCGAGGTGCGCACAACGGCGGTGCGGTACCGCTGCGTCACTTTTTAAGCGGCCCCCGCGTGATCAACGACACTTACGGTTTGTTCTTTTACGATCCCGATGGTGGCTACGTGGCGGCATACAAGAAGGATTACGGCTACAGTTTCCACGGTTGGCGCGACGGAGTGATGGTGGTCAAAGGCCCCGATGGTTCGCTCTGGTCGGCGCTTAGCGGCCGCGCTTTTTCCGGACCCAAAGTCGGCCAACGCCTGCAGCGAATTCCCAGCATGGTCACCGATTGGAGTTACTGGTTGATGCTGCATCCCGAATCGACGGCGTACGATCTGTTTGATGGCCAGAAATACGACGTGGTGTCGCTGCCGACCGAAACACATCCCGAGGCGCTGCGGTCGATGGGACAGGTGGATCCTCGCCTGGCCGCGATGACGAACGTATTGGGAGTGGAAATCGATGGAGTCACCAAAGCCTTTCCCCTGGACGAATTAGCCGAGCGAGCCTGCATCAACGATACCGTCGGGGAGACGCCGATCTGCGTGTTTTGGTATCAGCCGACGCAGACGGCGGTCGCTTTCGAGCGAAAACTTTCGGGACAGCTGCTCGATTTTGTAGCTGACACGGTTTCGCCAGAGTCGGCCCCGGTCAAAGACGATCAGACGCGCACCCGCTGGACCCTAGCCGGTCGGGGCGTGGATGGACCGCTGCAGGGTCAGCAGTTGGAATGGGTCAACTCAATCCAGTGTCGCTGGTACGCCTGGTCAAGCGAGTTTCCAAAGAGCGAAGTGGATGCGAGCGCGAAGTAGCGCTGGGCCGCAGTCAAAATTTCTGTCTGCTTTGGCTCTGCTTTCAGTTCCAACGACGCCGCAACGGGGGCCGGAGATGAACACAATCAAAGTTTCGATCGCCGCCGCGGTCCTGTTGGCATGGACCACCCTTCACTTGCCTTTGGCAGCGGGGCCGCCAACCACGGCAGCGCCGCTTCGCGCTGTGTTGCTCGCGGCCGACCAGGTTAGCGAGGCTGCCATGGACCAGGCCAAGAAGGATCAAGCGAACGCAATCGTGATCGTGTTAGAGGGACAGTCGCAAACCGCGAAAGGGGTGCAACGCGCCGCTGCAAACCGAATTCTTCGCTCTGGATTCAAGCTTTACTACTGGATCGAAATCGCACGCAGTCCGGAATTAGCTGATTCGCACCCCGAGTGGATGGCCAGCCTGCAGGGTCACACGGAGTGGAGACGTTTCTTTCCCGGTTTCCCCGAGCCTCAGCCGGATCAGGTGGTGAAGAATTTTCCCTGGGTCCCGGTGGGGTACAAGGAGTCGTTTGCGGCTCACCTAAAGCGGGTAGCAGAACAACTTCGCGACATGCCGACGGCCACTGGAATCTTTCTGAACGATCTGCAAGGGGCGCCGTCTGCCTGCGGGTGCGGAAACAGCCTTTGTCGTTGGACCGCCGATTATGGTCCGATCAAGACCGCGACGCCGTATGGGCCGCGCGCCGCGGCGGAATTCGTCGCCGCCGTGGCCGAACTCAATGGCAACAGCCGGATCATTCCCGTCTGGGTCACCGAATGCGAGCAGCACGACGGAACAAGCGACGGAAGTTGCGCCGGAGTGGGATGTTATCAGGGGATCTGCTGGCGCGCGTACACCGAACAGCTGATGCCTGTGGCTGACCAATCAAGCATGATCGGCGTGATGACTCCGTATGTCGACTTTGGTCGTGACCAGCCACGCTACGGACCTTCCGCAGGCTGGGTCAAGCATGCACTGGGCAGCTTTCAGAGCATGCCCCCACAACGCGGCGGCAAGGCTGTCTCGGCCGACCGTTTGGTTGCCATTTTACAAGGTTGGGACGTGTCGGCCGCACAGATCCAAGCGCAGATCAGCCAGGCATTGGCCGCCGGCGCTGGGGGATACGTGGTTGCACGAACCAAGATCGATCAGGACTGGTCACCGAAAATGTTCACAGTCCCTGTCAGACCGCACTGACGGGTTCGCCACCGCCGCAAGTCTTGCCATCAGGAACCGGCCGCCCGGATCGCACAGACGAGGGCTACCCAGGTCGGCGAAACCAAAACCCGATCACGTCCTCGATCTGGTCGGCGTCGAGAATCTCGTGGGCCGCCAGTTCGTCGGCCAGCGCCGCAATGGTCGACCAACACGGTTCGCTTTGGATATAGACATGCAACTGGCGAATCAATTTCTCCAGCATCCGCGCTCGGCCGACGGGATCTTCGACCAACGCCCTGCTGATCGACCATGCGTGTTGCCAGTCGTGTTGCCAGGGCCCGTATTGCGCTGGATGAAGCTTTTGGCCGCGATAGACCATTTCGGCAATTGGACCGGCAAGAATCGTTAACACTTCTCGTTGTTGTTGCCAGTTCAGATTCGGGTCGACTTGGCCCCAAACGATTCGGCAATCACCGAAACGGTCTGGTAACCAATCATCCGCCTCGCCGCCTAATTGCAGCCGATCGATCCGTCCGCCGAGTGCGTACCCGACCACGGCGTGACCCGATTCGTGGTAGGCGGTCAAGATTTCGTCATCGTCCAAAATCCAGCAACCTCTGTTAGAATGCCGAGCGACTGTACCATCGACCACCGATCCAGCTGGGAAGCCGACGATGAGAGCGTTATTGCTGACTGATTACAAGCAGATGCAAGTGACTGAAGTCGAGGAACCGGAGGTCGGTCCAGATGACGTGTTGGTTCAAGTCGAGGCCTGCGGGATTTGTGGCAGCGACATTCATGGTTACGACGGCAGCACCGGCCGCCGCATCCCACCACTGATCATGGGGCATGAAGCAGCCGGCATTGTCGTGGCAACTGGCGCAAATGTGGTTGATTTACCGACTGGCACCCGTGTGACGTTCGATTCGATGGTCTCTTGCGGCCGCTGTGATTTTTGCCAGCAGGGGACAATCAATCTGTGCAACAGTCGGATGGTCTTGGGAGTTTCTTGCGGCGAGTATCGGCGGCATGGCGCTTTCGCTGAGCGGATCAGCGTTCCGCGACGCATCGTGTATACCCTGCCGGACGCTTTGTCTTTCGAGCACGCTGCTCTGGTCGAAGCGGTTTCGGTGGCGGTTCACGCTGCCAACTTGACGCCCGTAAAGCCGAACGACACGGCAGTGGTAATCGGCGCCGGCATGATCGGGCTGCTGACGATTCAAGCAATCCGTGCTGCCGGGGCCAGTCGTGTGATCGCTGTCGACTTGAACGACAAGCGACTGCAGGTCGCCGAAAGTGTGGGAGCGGATGTGGCGCTGCGGGGCGACCAGTGCGACGTTCCGGCGACCATTCAAGAGCTCACTTCGGGACGAGGCGCGGATGTGGCCTTGGAAGTGGTGGGAGCAACAGCGACCGTGACTGCGGCGATCGAATCGGTTCGCAAGGGAGGTCAGGTGACTTTGGTCGGCAACGTATCGCCAAAGGTAGAAATCCCGCTGCAATCGATCGTGACGCGTGAGATTCGCTTGCAGGGATCTTGTGGCTGTAATGGCGAGTATCCGCAGTGCATCGAATTGATGGAGAGCGGCGCGATCAATGTGGCGCCCTTGATCACGGCCGAAATCTCATTGGGCGAAGGTCCGAGTTGGTTCCAGCGATTGCATACCGGTGATCCTGATCAAATGAAGGTCGTGGTACGGCCGCAAGTGGAATAGCACGATCCCGGCAGCAGTCGATTACGGCCCGGTTGTCGCGGCAGATTCGGCTCGGGCGGAGCCTCGCACTCCCTGGTAAACACGGCTCGGGCGGAGCCTCGCCCTCCCTGGTAAACACGGCTCGGGCGGAGCCTCGCCCTCCCTTAGCTTTCCTGATCTTCGGCTGAGTCGTCGCCGGCGGCCGCTGGCTCGCCTGGCTGATCCTCCGACTCTTCCTCGGCTGGAATGCGCACCACGGCGATCAAACTGTCACCTTCGTCCACGTTCATGATGCGGACTCCTTGAGTGTTGCGTCCGATCACGCTGATATCAGCAGCCTTAATCCTTTGGATCTTGCCTTTGGCGGTCATCATGAAGATCTCGTCTTCGTCGGTCACGCGCGCGATCCCGATCACAGCTCCATTGCGATCGCTGGTGCGGATGTCCCGCAGCCCTTTGCCGCCGCGCTTTTGCGTTCGATACCGCGCCTGTGAACTTGTTTCTTCCTCTGCCGAAGCTTCCTCGTCGTCCCCCAGCGCGTTTGCTCCGAACCTGGTCCGTTTTCCGTAGCCGTTCTTGCAAACAGTCAACAAAGAGGCATTCGGATCCGCCACCACCATGCCGACGACACTATCGCCTTTGGAAAGCGAAATGCCTTTGACGCCAGAGGTGTTCCGTCCCATTGGTCGCGCATCTGATTCACGGAATCGAATTGCCATGCCCGACGCTGTGACCAAGACCACTTCGTCGCCGGGGCCGACCACGGCGGCATCGACCAGTTCATCCCCCTCGCGCAGCTTGATCGCGATAATTCCATTCCGCTTGGGTCGGCTATATTGATCGAGTTTCGTTTTCTTGACCAACCCGCTGCGCGTGGCCATCACTACGTAGTAACCCTTTTGGTCAAAATCACGGATTGCCAAACACTCGGCAATCCTTTCGTCTTTCTCCAGGTTCAACAAGTTGACAATCGCGCGACCCTTGGCGTCGCGGGCCAGTTGCGGCAGATCGTAGACCTTTTGCCAGCGGACTTTGCCGGCTGTGGTCAAGAACAGCAAATACGCATGGGTACTGGCGACAAACAGGTGCTGAATCGGATCTTCTTCGTCGGTCTTGGCGCCTTTGAGTCCCTTGCCGCCGCGACGCTGGGTATTGTAGACGCTCGATGCAGTTCGCTTGATGTAGCCCTGGTGGCTGATCGACACGACCATGGTTTCTTCGGTGATCAAATCCTCCATGTCGATGTAGCCGAGTTCTTCGTGGGAAATCTCGGTGCGGCGAGCGTCGCCAAACTTGGTCTTGATCTCTTCCAAATCCTCTTTGATGATCTGGAAGATGCGTGCCTGGTTGCTCAAGATGTCCATGTAGTCGGAAATTTCCGCCAACAGCTGCTTGTGTTCGTCGGTCAGCTTTTCCTGTTCCAGATTGACCAATTGGCCCAGCCGCATGCGCAGAATTTCGTCGGTTTGCACGCTGGTCAGCGTATAGTTTGCCGCTTCGCCACGTTCCAATTGGAACTGCTTGAAACCTTCATCGCCGAGCGCTCGTTGCATCAATGCCGACGGACACTCGATCCCCATCAGCCGTTCTTTGGCCTCCGGCTGCGTGCGACTTTCGCGAATCGTCTTGATGATCTGGTCGATGTTGGCCAGCGCCAACAATAAGCCTTCTACGGTGTGTTTGCGTCGACGGGCCCGGGCCAACAGGAATTGCGTGCGCCGACGAATCACGTTGTTTCGATGTCGCACGAACTCTTGCAACATCTCTTTCAGGGTCAGTTCACGCGGCTTGCCATCTACCAGAGCCAGAAAGATGACCGAAAACGTGGTCTGCAGCGGCGAATATTGGTACAGCTGATTCAGGATCACCTCGGGATCCGCATCCCGTTTCAGCTCGATCACCAGCCGAACCGGTTCCTTCAGATCGCTTTCATCGCGAATTCCCGAGATCCCTTTGATCTTTTCGCCGTTGACCAGTTCGGCGATTTTCTTGACGACGCCGTCGCGCGTTTGTTGGTAGGGAATTTCCGAGACCAGAATCGTCGATCGACTCCCTTTCTTTTCTTCGATGGTGCAGACGACCGCGCAGCGTGATCGTGCTGCGTCCGGTCTTGTAGCCACGTCGAATCCCAGCCCGGCCGCAGATAATGCCTCCGGTTGGAAAGTCGGGCCCCGGGACAATTTCAATCAGTTCGTCTTGAGTGATCTCCGGGTTATCGATCAACGCGATCAAGGCGTCGCAGATTTCGGTCGGATTATGCGGCGGAATGCTGGTCGCCATTCCGACCGCGATCCCTCCGCTGCCATTGATCAGCAGATTCGGGAACTTGCTCGGTAAGACAGTCGGCTCGGTACGTGCTTCGTCGTAAGTCGGCAGATAGTCGACCGTATCCAGTTTGATATCGTCCAACATCGCCGCGGCAACGGCGCTCAATCGCGCTTCGGTGTATCGCATGGCGGCCGGCGGCAGTCCGGCGATCGAACCAAAGTTGCCTTGTTTGTCGACTAGCATCCGCCGCATGTTCCATTCCTGGGCCATACGAACGAGCGTTGGATAGATGACGCTTTCACCGTGCGGGTGATAATTGCCGGAGGTGTCGCCGGAAATCTTGGCGCATTTCACTCGCTTGCTCCCCGGGCCCAGATTCAAGTCGTTCATGGCGACCAGAATCCGCCGCTGGCTTGGTTTCAGGCCGTCGCGAACATCGGGCAAGGCGCGGCTGACAATCACGCTCATCGCGTACGTCAGGTAACTGTCGCGCAGCTCGTCTTCGATCGGCATATCGATCATGCGGAACGCGCCGGGACCACCGCTTGAACCGCCCGCCCCCTCACCTTCCGCTTCGGGACCAGATCCTTCTTGCTCGTTGGGGTCGTTGCCTTCGTCTTCTGCCAATGCCCGAATCCTGCGTTGGATGAACTGCACTGAAGGCCCGAAACGGACCTTCGAATCAGGCCAGCAGCTTACCCGATTCTGCCTTGGTTCACAACGACCTGCGGCGGGCGGACCATTGCCGCAAGTCGTTTCATTGCTGATACTTGGGATGCCATTTTTGCTACCCGAACCAATCGGTACAAGCGGTGATGAGAGCGACGATCGAAAGCATTCAAGTTGGCCAGGTGATCAGCGAAGGAGATCCAGACTCGAAAGACGTCGTTGAGCGTCACTGGACGACCGGTTTTTACAAACAAGTGGTCAGCGGCCGCGTAACGCTGACCACCCTGGGCCTGCTGGGCGACAGCGTTGCCGATCGAAAGCGGCATAATGGTCCCGACAAAGCAGTGCTCTGTTACGCCGCCTCGCACTACCAGCGATGGGCCGCCGATCATCCGTCGCTGCCGATGTCGGCCGGCGCGCTGGCCGAGAATTTAACGATCCACGGAGCCGACGAAACGAGTGTTTGCGTCGGCGATCATTATCGGATCGGGCGCTGCCAAGTCCAAGTCAGCCAACCGCGCAAACCCTGTTGGAAGATTGCTCGGAGGTGGGGCGTGAAAACGTTGACCAAAGAAGTCACACAAACCGGTCGTACCGGTTGGTTTTTTCGTGTGATCACCGAGGGCGAACTCGAAGCCGGCCAGGCACTTGAATTGATCGATCGGCCGCATCCGTCCTGGCCGATTTCACGAATCAACGATGTGATGTTTGGTCGCGCGGCAATCCTGGATTGACTGGGCCTGACGCTGAATCAGCTTGCGCGACAGCTTGCGCGGAATCACCTTGCTGGGGCGGATCGCCTTGCCATCGCTGCTCGGCTCTGCCTGGGCAGATCGTCTGGATACCGCAGCAGTCTGGCCGGGCCGGTTTTGCTACGATGTGGCTGACGCTTTTTCGCAACTTTCTGCCCGATGCCCCTCCGTTAGTCCATGTCAGACCAGCGCATTATCGAATCGATTCGCCTGTACCGTGATGCGCTCAAAGAAACTCAAGCGCTGTATATCGAAAGCGGCGAATTGATTCGCGGCTCCTATGGCTGGCTGACGGGTGGCGATCATGCCGATGCGGCGTCGATTGCCGGTCAAATGGATGACCTGCATCAAGGATTGGTGATGAAAGTCTTTTCCGCTGTTGTGACCGACGCGGATGCCCGCTCGCTGGAACAGCGACAACTCGGCCGAGTGTTGTTGGAGCATGTTTGGGGGAAATCGGTGTTGGGCAGCCAACTGCATGAAGCGGTCGACTGGTTAATCGATGCTGCCAGGGAGTTCGATTGGAGTGATCTGGTTCGTCCGTTTGCCGAAATTCCGGCAATTCGTGATCGCTGGGGAGAATTGGAAACGCTGGCTATGAGGATGGCAAACTTGTTGGCCTCGGTCGACGGCGACGTCTCGCTGGCTGACAACCAAGCACTCTCGGCGATGCAGCGGCAGTTCGACCAGTTGCAAGGCAGCGCCCCGGAGCATTTGGCATCCGAGCAAGACACGAAAAATGCGCGGGATGCACTGACCTGGTTGCGCGACGAGGCACACCGTTTGCGGGAGGGCGTCGGAGTGTCGTCGGCCGAGACAGCGACGCAGTTGCCGCAACCTGGCCTGCCAAAAAACAAAATTGAGCAACAGGGCGGCAAAGCAGCCTCGCCAGAGCCGGTCGATGATCGCACCCCGGAACAGCGGTTGGCCGATGCCCGCGCGAAACTGGACCGTTTGATCGGGCTGGCAGGAATCAAAGAACAGATTCAGACACTGACTAATTTTCTGAAGATGGAGCGCCAGCGAGAACTCCAGGGATTGCCGACGACCACGCCCAGTTTGCACATGTCCTTTGTCGGGAACCCGGGAACCGGGAAAACAACCGTGGCCCGCATCGTGGCCGAAATCTACGGCGCCCTGGGTGTGCTGCAGCAAGGCCATCTGGTCGAAACCGATCGCAGCGGTTTGGTTGCCGAGTACGCCGGACAGACGGGGCCCAAAACGAACGCCAAGATCGACGAGGCACTCGACGGCGTGCTGTTCATTGACGAAGCCTACACGTTGATCGACGAAAGTGGACAGGATCAATATGGCCGCGAAGCGGTTCAGACATTGCTCAAGCGGATGGAGGATCAACGAGAAAGACTGGTGGTCATTTTGGCTGGCTATCCTGTCGAAATGAACAAAATGATCCGTAGCAATCCTGGGTTGAGTTCGCGCATCGGAACGACCATGCACTTCGATGATTATGCTCCCGAAGCACTCTGCAGGATCTTTGAGTTGATCGCAAAGAAAGCGAAGTACACGTTGCCGACGGAATCACGGAGGCGATTGTTGCGAGGATTCACTTATCTGTATGTCGGCCGCGACCGTCACTTTGGCAACGGTCGCTGCTCACGCAACAGTTTCGAGCGTAGCGTGCGTCGCCTGGCGAATCGGTTGGCTACCGTCAAGGAGATCGACCGAGAGTTGCTGACGACATTGGAACCGGATGACATTGAAGTCGCCGGTGTCGATCAGGCTCATTTGAAAGCGATGGCTGCGGAGCCAGGGAGTGTTCGCATCAAGTGTGGCGATTGCCAGGCCGGTCAGGTGATCGACGACGCTTTGCTGGGCACATCGGTCGTCTGCCAATCATGCCAGCACACCTTTGACGCTGACTGGGGCGAACCGGTGGCGACGCTTGCCGAGCCGGAATCAAAGTAACCAGCTCGCTGCGCGAAGAGATAGCGGGCTGGCTAAGTCAATTCGCCGATGTTTCCGGCGATCTTCGTTTGGCCCCAGGTCGCTCCCAGCATCACGCTATTGATGCCAGATCCGATGCCCAGCATGGCGACCTGGTCACCCGTTTTGATTTCACCGGTATGGGCCGCATGAGCGACCGTCAAGGGAAGCGCTACCGAGCCGGTATTGCCCAGTTTGGGAAACGTGACGCAATCGTTGCTTGCTGCCAAGCCCATCGCTGACAACATCGCCTCGCGATGTCGGCTGCCGACTTGGTGACCAATTGTGCGATCCATTTCCGTCACATCGCGTCCCCAGGCCTGTTTCAACTTTTCGAACGCGGCTACCCCCGTTTTGATTCCTTCGGCCATCAACCGCTGGCTGTCGGTGTCCATCAATGGCTGCATCGCCGCGCCGGCCGCATCGTGATCGCTTTGGCAGAGTGTATGAAATTCGGTTCTGGCTTCGGCAACCGCAGCTTCGATCACCGTACCGTGTTTGACCGAGTCATGTTTGACCGAGTCATCATGGACCGTGCTGTGGTTGGAAAGGCTGCGATGAACCAGCAGCCAAGCACAACTACCCGATCCGATCGTTAGCGAAGCGAATGCTGGTTTGATGGTTTGCCGTGACAGATTCGTGTCGTTGTTCAGCGCTTCGATGGTTTGCTCCAACAACATACGACTGTTTTCTGTGCCAACCACGATGCCGGCATCGATCACGCGCGCTTCGATCATCATGGCGATTTGGACCGCGCCGTTGATCAACCCCAGGCAAGCATTGGAAACGTCGTACACCCAACAATCGCGAGGCAAGGAAAGACCATGGTGAACCTTCGATGCGGTAGCCGGCTCCAGAAAGTCACGGCACACGCTGGCATGGATCAGGCAACCGATCTGATTGCGATCGATCGCGGCCGCTTCGATCGCGTCGTTGCCGCTACGAATGCTTGGACCACTGGGCATCGTTCCCGCTGGCCAAACGCGTCGCTCGGCAATGCCGCTCATCATCTCCAAGCGACCTTCGGGCAATTTCAGTCGGGAATAAACGGGGCTTAAACGTTGTTCGATCGATGCGCTTGTCCAGATTTCATCGGGAATCACCGCGCCGATCGATTCCAAGCAGACGTTCTTGAATTGCACGTTGCGCTCTAAGTCGTTGTGGTTGTTCGTGTTGTTGACGTGATAGCCAGGGGCTGGATCGATCAGAAGCAAGAAGCTGAGCTTAATTGATAGCAAGTTTGTGCAATGCTATCACAGTATGCAGTGCTAGCACGGGGCATCAGTGCGTATTTACAGAACGTGTTTTGCATGGCTGGACCAAATTACTAATCTCTGCCCAATCCTGGCAGCGGCAATGTGCCGCTACCTACCAATTCCTCGAATTTGAATGCGAGCACCTGCTGCTGACCAGACGTCATCCGTCCAGGACCCGAACAGTCGAATAAGGCAAAACAGCCAGGGCCACGCGAAGACCAACCCACCGTTAGCAGCACGCTCTTGTATCCAGATTCTTGGGATTGACCGATGCGGGAAGATTCCGCATCACGATTCGATTCGCAAATTCGAGAAGGACTTTTGGATGTCGAATAAGCCACTGATCGGGATCAACGCAGACTTTCGAGCGGCCGCTCGCAGAATGCCCGCCTACAGCTATATCGCCGCCGGATATTTTCAATCCATTGCCTCGGCCGGCGGGATTCCGATGGTGATTCCACCTTTGGATGATCCAGCGTCAATCTCACAGGCACTGGACCATTTGCACGGCTTCGTCCTGATTGGCGGTGCCGACCTGGACCCCAGAAATGACGGCTTCATGCTGCACCCAAGTGTTCGGCCGATGGATCCGGTACGCGAGACAAGCGACCGACTGTTGATGGCTGAGATTGCCGAACGTCGGATGCCGCTGCTGGCGATCGGCACTGGCTTGCAATTGTTGAACGTTCAACAGGGCGGCAATCTGTTCCTGGATATCAAAGAAGATATTCCCGGCGCCGTTCCGCACCATGATCCTCAAGACGCGAACCATCGACACACCTTGGATGTGGTTAGTGATTCGCTGGTCGGACGCGTTTATGGTGATGGTGAGATTCGCGTGAGCAGTCGCCATCACATGGCGATCGACGAAGTCGCCCCTGGTTTTCGCGTGACCGCCCGTTGCCCCGACGGGGTGATTGAGGCGATCGAAAGCGAAATGATGGACTGGTTCGCCTTTGGAACCCAATTTCATCCCGAATGCAGCGCCGCATCGGCGTTGGACGTTCGGATTTTCGAAGAGTTCATCGAAGGCGTCGAAGAACGAGTCGGAAAGGATCTACGGTTGGTCGCCTAACGGCGAGCGATCGAAACGAATTCCCGCTGAGGAAGCACCGATCACATGGTTGTGACGTTTGTTGATGTTCGTTGTTGCGTTGTCTCAACTGATTCACATCACGGCATATGGATGTGCACTTTCGGCAGGGATCGCCGGCGTGGTGTAACGGCTGAGGACAAGGAAAGGCCACGGAGGGCCGCCAGGCCAAGTTAGGAGAACCTCGGATCGCAACAGGGTGCCAATAACGAATAGCCAAGACGGCTAAAGAGGCCGGACGCGCAACGAGCCGAACCGCGTCCGGTCTTTTTTATTCGACTAATTCTCGCTTCCCGTGCTGACGATCACCTGACTCGGTCGCACGACTCGATCGTGCATTTGAAATCCGGTCTGCGCCGACCAGCGCGATCATGCCCGACTGATGTTCATCGCTCGGCATCTGCGAGATCGCCTCGTGAAAATTTGGGTCAAATGGTTGACCTGCGGCTGGTATCTCACGGACGTCGTACTTGGCCAGCGTGTCGTCCAACTGTTTGACCACCATCGCGACGCCATCGCGAAGCCCGGCCTCTCCCGAAGCACTGTTGGCCGCTTCCAAAGCCCGCAGCAGGTTGTCGCGAACTTGCAAAATGTCAACCACCAGCGGGACAGAGGCGAATCTCAATTGATCATCGTAATCGCGTCGCATCCGTTTGCGAAAATTGTCCGCGTCCGCTTGTGCCATCAAGACCCGTTTTTCGGCCTCTGCCGCAGCGGCTCGCAATCGCTCGAGCTCTTCGTCGCGCGTCTCCTGATCGGCTGATGGATGGACAGCGTCCACGTCTTTGGCAACTGCTTCCATTTCGTCGCCAGGCTTTTTTGCCGGCTGTCTGATTTTATCGGTCATAGAACGAATCAGGATTCCTGAGGTTGTGAATCGGGGTCAAAGAAGTTTCGTATCTTGTCCAGGAACGAACGGCGGTGAGGCAACACGTACTGTTCATCGACCTCGGCTAGTTCTCGTAGCAGTCGTTCTTGTTCGCCGTTGAGCTTCTTAGGCACTTCAATGAAGACTTGTACTAACAAGTCGCCAGTTCTTCCCGTTTGCGGACTGATGACTCCTTGTCCTTTGATTGTAAAGACATCGCCGTTCTGCGTCCCTGGTCCAATTCGCAAGGGCTCGGGGCCATTCAAGGTCGGGACGTCGATTTCCGCGCCCAACGCGGCTTGACAGTAAGAGATCGGCAGCTGCAGAATCAAATGGTTGCCATCCCGTTTGAACAATTCGTGCGGGCGAACGTTGATGAAGACGTAGCAGTCTCCCAACGGTCCGCCGTCCGGGCTCGCCTCGCCTTCGCCCTGAACTCGCAGGCGCACCCCATCGTCGACACCGGGAGGGATGGTGACTGTCAGCTCCGCTTTGTCGTTCTGTAATCCGGTGCCGCGGCAAGCGGCACAGGGATGTTCGATTCGTTGCCCCGCACCCTTGCAGCTTGGACAAGCGGTTTGCACGCGCAGAATACCGGCCGATTGGATGACTTGACCATGACCGCCACAGGTGCTGCAAGGGACCGGTTGGCTGCCCGGCTCGGCACCGCTGCCAGCACACGTTTGGCATCGCACGCGGCGACGAAAGGAGATGTCTTTTTGGACTCCGCGAGCCGCTTCTTCGAGTGTCAGGGTGACGTTGCAGCGAATGTCGCTGCCGCGACGAACCCGCCGCCCGCCCCGACCGCGACCACGTGACCCAAACAGATCGCCAAACGCGCCGCCGCCGAACAAATCACCAAAGGCCTCGAAGATGTCTTCGACATCATTGAATTGATGGACGCCGTCAACACCGGCATGCCCGTACTGGTCATACCGTCTGCGCTTTTCAGCGTCGCTGAGGACTTCGTAAGCTTCGGTCGCCTCTTTAAACCGTTCGATCGCGGTGTCGTCGTGCTTGTTGCTGTCGGGATGGAATTTAATCGCCAGTTTGCGATAGGCGCGGTCGATCTCCAGCTTGCTGGCGCTACGCTCGACATTCAAGATTTTGTAGTAGCAGGTCTTTTCGGCCATGATTCCATCGCGCATAAGCTGGCGTTCCGCTACGGCAAGAGCCGCCGGTCCCAGCCGCCCGCTCCGCACTCGGGCACCAGAGCACTGGGGCACCAGAGCACTGGGGCACCAGAGCACTTGCGCACCGAGCACTTGCGCAAGTCGCGGGTCAGCGATTCGGGGCTGTCACCGTCGGCTCAATCGACAAAAATTTGAACGCAAGGCAAATTGCGAGCAAGTTGCAAACGCCTAGTTCACGACCCCTTCAACCGGGCGACGCTCTTTGTCTTCCGAGTCATAATTGGTCACCAACGCTTCGGTTGTCAATAACAATCCGGCGATGCTGGCCGCGTTGGAAAGTGCTGTGCGGACGACCTTGACCGGGTCGATCACCCCTGCCTTGAGCATGTCGCAGTACTCGCCGGTGTTGGCGTTGAAGCCGATGTTGGCAGGCTTCTGATGTACCTCGTCCACGACCACGCTGCCATCGATTCCGCCGTTGTCAGCGATCTGACGCATCGGCGCATCGAGAGCGCTAAGCACAATGTCCACGCCGATCTTTTCGTCGCCTTTGGCTTTCTTTTTGGCCTCCTGGACAGCCTCGCGGCAACGCAATAGAGCCACACCACCGCCCGGCAAGATGCCTTCTTCGACGGCGGCTCTGGTCGCATGCAGTGCGTCTTCGATCCGTGCCTTGGTCTGTTTCATCTCGGCTTCGGTTTCCGCACCGACGCTGATCACGGCCACGCCGCCCGACAACTTGGCCAGCCGCTCTTGGAATTTTTCCTTGTCATAATCGCTGTCGGTCTGCTCGATCTGAGCACGAATCTGGGCGACTCGTTTGTCGATATCGGCGCGCTTGCCGTTGCCTTCGACAATTGTCGTGCTGCTCTTATCGACAGTCACCTTTTTGGCCCGGCCAAGCTGTTCCAGAGTCACGTTTTCAAGCTGGATGCCCAAATCTTCGCTGATCAAGGTGCCGCCGGTTAGAGTCGCGATATCGCCCAGCATGGCTTTGCGGCGATCGCCGAAACCGGGTGCCTTGACGGCACATACATTCAAGGTGCCGCGCAATTTATTGACCACCAACAGGGTCAACGCTTCGGCGTCCACATCCTCGGCGATGATCAACAGGGGCTGACTGGTTTGAGCTGCTTTCTCCAACAGCGGCACCAAGTCACGAATGTTGCTGATCTTCTTTTCGTACAACAGCACCAACGCGTTCTCCAAATTCGCTTCCATCGTGCTGGGATCGGTGATGAAGTATGGCGACACATAGCCCTTGTCGAACTGCATGCCATCGACATAGCTGACTTCGGTGTCACGCGTCTTGCCCTCTTCGACGGTCATCACGCCATCCTTGCCGACTCGCTCCAAGGCGTCTGCCAGCAAGTTGCCGATCTTGTTGTCGTTGTTGGCCGAGATTGCACCCACATGGGCCACCTGTTGCTTGTCTTTGACAGGCCGGCTCATTTCGATCAGTTTCTCGGTGGCGGCTTCGGCAGCCTTTTCGATCCCCCGTCGAATCGCCGTCGGATTGCTACCGGCGACGATGTTTCGCAGACCCTCGCGGAAGATCGCACGAGCCAGCACGGTCGCGGTGGTCGTTCCGTCGCCAGCCAGATCGCTGGTCTTCTGGGCGACTTCGATGACCAATTTCGCGCCCATGTTTTCGAACCGATCTTCCAGCTCGATTTCCTTGGCGACGGTCACGCCGTCCTTGGTGACACTGGGGCCACCGAACGACTTGTCAATGATCACGTTGCGTCCGGTTGGCCCCATTGTAATGGCAACCGCGTTGGCCAGCTTGTCGACACCCGCCAACATGCGGGCGCGGGCGTGGTCTTCAAAAAGTAATTGTTTTGCCACGGGATGATTCCTGTTATTGGTTGTTTGTAATGTTCGACTCGGTCAATTCAGCACAGCGGCGCGTTAGAGGACTTTGGCCAAGATGTCGCTTTCCCGAAGGATTTTCATTTCTTGACCATCGACTTCCACATCGCTGCCGCCGTACTTGCCATAAATCACCGTGTCACCGGAGGAAACGCTCATTTCCCCGCGGTTGCCGCTATCGAGCAAGCGACCGGGACCGACCGCCACGACCGTGCCTCGTTGCGGTTTTTCCTTTGCCGAGTCAGGTAACACGATGCCACCCGCAGTTGTCTCCTCAGCTTCGCTTGGTCGGACAACGACACGATCATCCAAGGGACGGAGATTGATTTTTGCCATGATTGAAATCTCGAATTGATTGAAGTTTGTATTGTCGGTTGATTGAATTACTGGTTGGTCGAAAACGGGCCGGGATTACATCATTCCCCCCATGCCTCCCATGTCCATGCCACCCATGCCACCCATGCCGCCCATGCCGCCGCCCATGCCGTGATCATGATGATCGCCAGCACTTGGTTCTTCTTCGACAGGAATTTCGGCGACTAGCGACTCGGTGGTTAACAACAGGCACGCCACACTGGCTGCGTTGGTCAACGAGGCTCGTACGACTTTCGCCGGATCAACGATCCCGGCTGCGACTAAGTCACAATAGTGTTCCGCATTGGCGTCGTACCCATCGTTCTTGCCTTTCATGTGCAAAACGCGGTTGACCACCACACCGCCATCCAGGCCAGCGTTGGCGGCAATCGCCCGCAGCGGTTGATCGAGCACATTGCGGATGATCCGGACTCCCAGCTTCTCATCCCCTTGGGTCTCTTTCTCCAACTTTTCGACTGCCGCGCGACATCGCAATAACGCCACGCCTCCGCCCGGAACGATGCCTTCTTCCAAGGCGGCCTGAGTTGCTGCGCGAGCGTCATCGATCAACGCTTTGCGCTCCTTCATTTCGGTTTCGGTGGCCGCACCAACTTTGATTTGGGCAACACCGCCAGCCAACTTGGCCAGTCGTTCCTGCAATTTTTCGCGATCGTAGTCGCTGTCGGTGTTCTCGATCTCGCGGCGAATCTGTTGCACTCGGCCCTCGATATCGACCCGCTTTCCAGCACCGCCGACGATCGTGGTTGCTTCGCTGGTGATCCGAACTTTCTTGGCTTTGCCAAGATCGGACATCTTGACGCTTTCCAAGTCGATGCCCAGATCCTTGAAGATCGCTTTGCCGCCCGTCAAGACAGCGATGTCACCCAAAATGGCTTTGCGTCGATCTCCGTACCCCGGTGCCTTGACGGCACAGGCCGAAAGGATCCCCCGCATTTTGTTGACCACCAGCGTTGCCAGGGCTTCACCCTCGACGTCTTCGGCAATGATCAACAACGGTTTCTTGGCCTTGCTGATCGCTTCCAAGATGGGAATCATCTTCTTGTTGTTGCTGATCTTTTCTTCGAACAGCAGAATTTGACAATCTTCAAACTCGACACTGACGTCATCTTGATTGGTCACAAAGTGTGGTGACAAGAAACCGCGATCGAATTGCATCCCCTCGACGATGTCGACGGTGGTCTCGTTCGTACGACCTTCCTCGACCGTGATCACCCCGTTCTTACCGACTTTGGTGAACGCATCGGCCAAGACGCTGCCGATCTCAGGATCGTTATTGCCGGCGATCGTGGCGACTTGACGGATATCGCTCTTATTCTTCTCGTCGATCGGCGCGGCCAGTTTGGCAATCTGTCCAATGCAGATGTCGACCGCTGAGTGAATCCCACGGGAGAGCGCCATTGGATCGGCGCCCATGGCGACCGTTTTCAGTCCCTCGCGAAAGATCGCTTCGCTTAAAACCGTTGCCGTGGTGGTACCGTCGCCCGCCACATCGTTGGTCTTGCTGGCGGCTTCCTTGACTAGTTGTGCCCCCAGATTTTCGAAGGGGTCGTCCAGTTCGATATCCTCGGCGACGGTCACCCCGTCTTTAGTGACCTTTGGCGATCCCCAACCCTTGTCCAGCACTGCGTTGCGCCCGCGCGGCCCGAGGGTGCTGCGGACAGCTCTTGCTAATTTGCTGACGCCGGCCAGTAGCGGGCCACGTGCGTCATCGTCGAAAACGATTTGCTTTGCCACGACGTTTCTCTCCTGTGTACAGTTCGTGCTTGGTAATGTTCGGCTTGGTTAGACCCGCTGCCTGAATGCACCGGTGGCAGGCTTGATCAATGACCGTTCCCCAGGAGCAACCGGCGTGCCGAATGCCTGCGTTTAGTCCGCAAGTCCCACAGGAAGAACCACTTAAGACGATCTCATTGGAAGAAATCAGCGCTGATTCAGCGAGTCAATGTCAGCTTGGCAGTTCGGCTAGGGAGCCGGAGCCAGTGGGTCGGCATCCGGCTTGGCCCCCGGAGCCTCGATTTCTCCATCGGTCGCCGGCTGGGCCGCAGCCTGGCCCTGGCGTTGATCGCCTGCCGCTGGTTCCTCGCCCACGATTTCCCGCAGCTGGTCGATTTGCAGCTGCAGCGCATCGACGTACTCTTTTCGCGTCGTCAAGTACTCGCTGTTGATCTCGTCGGTCAATTCTTTCATTCTCTCGACCCATTTTACGATTTCGCCCTGGGCCTGCGGCGCAACCGAGGCGAGTAGGCCGCCAGCGGTTTTGGACGGCATCCCTGGTTGCGGCGAACCGGTCACGCCGATCTGCAATTGTTGTAAGGAATGGTTGATTTTGCGTCTCGAGGCAACCACTTCGGCAGGTTGGTTCTGGCCTGGAATCGGCTTGCGTTCTTTTTTCACATTGCGGTCCGCGCTTCCGGCTCCCATCCTGACGCCCGACAATGAAGAGCCTAAGCCTGACCCACGAGAATCTTCGTCCTCGTCCACATCCATCGTTCTCGGACGGCTGCTGCGACCCGCGGAAAGCCGAGACAGATCCATCCCACCGCCACTTCGCGGACGGCTGGCCGTACTTCCGGAGGCTGCTGCCGCCCCGCCCGAGCCACCCGAGTCGATATTTGGGCTTGGTGGCTGTCCCGCGGCCGGTTCCGGCCGATCCAACGCTTCGAGACGTTCGACTTCGGCTTGCATCACCGACAATGCGCGACGCGACCAGCTGTCCAGAACCCCTGATGCGTCAGCAACTTTGCCTTTCATGTCAGCACCCATTTCGCCGATCCGCTGAGCCGAATGGAGCGCGATCAGACTTGGCTTTGACTTCTCTGTGCTGATCGTGATCAACTTTTGACCAAGTGATGGGTCCCCTTTTTTTCGCAGCTTGTCCAAAATGTCGACGGCAAAGCGTTGCAAGTAAGCATGGGCGTCGGCCGACCGGCCTGGCGGAGGTTCCGAATCGAGCAGCGCGGTCATCAGCGCTCCGAGCTTGTTTTTGACATTCGCCGGCAGGCTCTGAAAACCGTAGTTGACATGTCGGTGAATGCCATGCAACGCCGCGGCCCGCACTCCATCGACGTTCTTTTCATCCTCGTACAAATAAACCAACGCCGGCAGCGTTTTGCCCCAAGGGACCGGTGGCGTCTTGGCGGAAGTATTCGCTGGGCGGGAATCAAGCTCGGACAGGATGGTGATCGCCGCGATTCGCGCTGATGGCGGGTAGTCCTTGGCCGCGATCGTACCCATTCCGCGGTATACATAAGTTTGGATCTTGGCCAGATTCGTGCCCGACCGCTCCGCTTTACTGAGCACGTCGCGGTAGTCTTCGAGGACTTCGGGGACGCTGGGCGAATATTCAGGATTTGTCAGGATGGCCGGTACGTAACTTCGGAAATACAGTTCGACAAGCCTGTCTTCGGCGCCCCCTGAGGCGAATGATTTGGCCGCGGCGACTACCCTTTTTGCGTTTTTTTCCTCGGCCATCGCCGGTGGATTCATCGGCACCTTGAGGTATTGCTTTTCCTGACCGCTGGCGGTGTGGGCCGACAGGCAGGCCACAGCGACCAAGAACATGTAAATGGCCGCATAAATCCAACCTTGCCGCCAATTCGCCGCAGGAAAACGAGTGGCCTTGGTTTGCGCGGACCGTTGGTCGAACTCGATACGCTGTTGCTCGGAGGAAAACGGCTGAATGCTCATGCGCAAATCTGCAAATCGAGAAGTGAATGGAATTGCTCGTGCCCCACGGATGAAAAGACCCTTCCATTATCTCTCCAAAACCAGGGCGGCGTCAATCAAAATTGCCCCGGGGCAGTCTTAGCGGCTGCAGAAGTTTCTGATTATTCGGCGGCCGAATGCGTTTTTTGTCAACTGGCTGCCATTTCGTCGCCATTTCAATTCTGATCGCATGATCAATCGGTTCGAAGCAGCGGAGTGCACAGTGATTCGGGCAACGCAGGGGTTGCTCCCGCTTGTGTGCAAACATATTCAGCGATTCGGCAGGCGGCCTCGGTAGCTCGAGCAAGGTCGACCCCGCCAAGCAGTCCGATCGTCAGCGAAGCGGTGAAGGCGTCGCCGGCACCAACGGTGTCGACGATCTCCGTCGGTTTTGCAGCGACCACGAATACTGATTCTCCGTCGGTCACCAACGCGCCGCGCGGTCCTCGGGTCAGGGCTACCAACTGCAAATCGAAACGATCAACCATCTGTCGGGCCTGATCCGATTCCGACTTGGCAGTCAGACCGTATAGATCCGCCAAGAATTTCAACTCGTCGTCGTTTAACTTCAGCACGTTCGCCAAGCCAAGCGACTGGTCGATCACCGAGTCCGAAACGTAAGGCCGGCGCAGGTTGATGTCCAAAATCCGCAGCGCAGTTGGTCTGGTCGACGCCACAAAACGCTGAATCGTAACCCGCGATTGTTCACTTCGTTGACCCAGCGTTCCAAAGCAGGCGGCATCGCAGCGATCAGCAAGCGCCGCCAAGCCGTCGGTCCAGCCGAGCGCGTCCCACGATTCATTGTCGTGAAACTGATACGACGGGTGTCCCAGATCATCAACCGTGATCGAGACCGATCCGGTCGGTCTGGAATCGCAGGTGGCGAGGTGAGAAATATCGATTCGCGATCCTTTCAATCGCTCGACGGCCTGACGGCCAAGATCATCATCGCCGACCGCGCTGACCAGATAGGTGTCAGCCCCCAACGCCGCCGCGTGGTGAGCAAAATTTCCCGGGGCGCCGCCGAAACGCGCTCCGTCGGGGAAAACATCCCACAACAGTTCGCCCAACGCGACCACGGTTGGTAGTTTACGATTCACAATTAAACCAGTTTAGGGATTCTAGATTAGATCGGGGCTTTGGCGGTTCTCTTGACGTCAGTTCGACTCGATTCGTAAGTTTCCGTACAGGTATCAGTCGACACAATCTTCCGTAAAGGACTTCGGGTGCTCGTAAGTCGTCAGTCGCAAAGACTAACAAAATCGCGCTCGCAGACACTGAGTCTAAGCTTTTCGGCGCGGCTTGCGGCCACGATTGCCGTCGCCCTGACCGTTTCGCCTGGCTGTGCCAATTGGACTGCTTCGGATTCATCATTTTCTGGCGGTCAGTCAGCCTTGTCCGAACTCGGTCAACGGAGCGGCGCGCCGGTGATCGAAGTCTCATTTGTTGGCCTTCCGATGGATAGCAAAAGTCGCAATCGAGCGGAGTCGATTTGGCAGTGGGTTGATGAAACCAGAGTTGACGCGGCGACCAGAGGTCGGTTGTTGGCCAACGGAATTCGCGTCGGCTTTGTCTCCAACCAGGATCAATTCCAGCGTCGGTTGGCGCGCGAATCGGCCACACGAGACGTGCTGGATGAATTTTTAAGCGAAGCTTCAATCCAATCGGACTTTTCGCAAGGAACCGAACGACTGCCGCTGCGATTCGGTCGTCGATACGAGTTGCCGTTGCGCCAACCGGCCGAAGGAACTCAGGTCACCTTGGTACGAATTGATCAGGAGACGTTTGGGCAAACTCTGTTGCGCCCGCAGTACTTGATGACGATCACAGCCAATCCAGGCAGGTCGCCCAACCAAATCGAGCTTCAAGTGCGTCCCGAGATTCAACATGGCGATCTGCGGCAAAAGTACATTACGGGCGATGCTGCGTTGCGAATCGAGGCCCGCCGCGAGACTTGGTCGCTGGGCGAATTGGAGCTTGATGTCGAGGCCGGCAAGAACGACTTAGTGGTAATCACCGCCGATGTTCCCGCCTACGGCCTGGGCAAACAAATGCTCACTGGCAGCGGATCGGATGATGCGGATCAGCAGGTCCTGCTGTTATTGAAAGTACTGCAAATTCCCAGTCGACCTACGCTACCGGATGCTGGTTGACGGTACTGGAATCACGGCCGGCCAGTTCGTGATTCAAAATTTCCAGCAGGGTCTGCAAGAAGACCACAACCATCGGCCCAACCAAGATTCCAATCGGTCCAAACACTTTTACCCCGCCGATCACGCTGAGCAGCGCAAACAAGGGGTGCATCGTGGATCGGCCATGCAACACGTAGACCTTGATCACGTTATCGATCGACGAGACGATCGCCGCTCCGTAGATCGCCAAAGCGATCGCTGCCGACCAACGTTGTTCCACCGCGCCCAGATAGATCGCGCAGGGTGCCCACACCGAGGCGGCGCCCAGAAACGGGACCAGGGCCATCAGCGACGTTACCAAGAACAACAGCACCACGGAATCAAATCCCAGTAACCAATAGGCGATGGCGGCCAGGATTCCTTGCACCAAGGCGCTCAGCATGCAGGCCAGTACAACGGCCCGGCTGGTCCGATCAAACTCTTTTAGCAATCGTTCTTCATAATTGTCGTCCAGCGGACTTAGCCGCATCAGCGTGCGAATCATGGAGCTGCCATCGACGAGAAAGAAATAGACCGCAATCACTAACACCACCAAACCAATCAACGTTTGCAGCAAATAGCTTCCGGTGGCGCTGGTCAGACTGACAAACCGCGGCTGCAACATTTCGCGGCCGGAGTTCAACAGGTTTTTCAAATCGGCGGCGCTGGGATTGGCCAGCAGACGGATTTGGGAACGGAACGTGCCGCCCAGTTTCAATCGCATCCACTTGCGAATCGAGGCCGACGCGCTGACTCCCAAGCGATGAAACCGCTCTTCGCTATCGAATGTCGCGGCCGACTGATTCGACTGCTCGGCTTGTTTGATCACGGCCAGCCGATACTGCTGCAGCTGCAATACCGCTTCGCTGGCCATTTGCTTGGACAATTCCGGCCCGGCGACTCGTTTTTGCAGGAATCGGATTAACGCAATCGCGGCTTCGATATTGGCGATTTCCTGTGCGCGGCCAATCGTGTCCGGTCCAGTTTCCACTTGGCTCAACTGATCCGTCAGCTGATCCAAACGGCGGAACTGCGCGGGGTACTGCAGCGAAATGCCTAGCTGCTGTCGGGCCCGGTCCATGGCGGCTTCGATGTCTTCGAAATTCTTGACATGACTAACGATCGAGGTGAATTCGGTGGCCGCGATCGAGAGGATCAAGATCACTGGGAACAAGACCAGTGTCAGCACCAGGGTGGTGGTGACCCCGGCCGCCGCTCGGGGGCGGTCACCTAGTCGATGAAACACCCAGTTGTGGAGTGGCCGAAAAATGACCACCAGTAAGGTGGCCAGGAACAACGGCACAAAGAATCCCGCCATCACTTGGTAAAACAAAGCGCCGATCGCTATGATCCCCAGGATCAACATCACGATCGACACAATCCGCGACAACGACGGCAAGGATCCGATCCATGAATTCTTGGCAGGTTCGTGCTCTGTTGGCGTTGATGATGGTTGCTGGTCGGCCATGCCAATCTCGCTCGCTGCAAATGGTTGCGGTCGGTCCGGCAAGTCACGGCCCGGACGGCAAGATTGTTGACGATCGACACAACGTTGAACAGTCTTGCCTAGCTGGATCGATCGCCGAGCAGCTTGATTGTTGGCTGCTGGCAGCCGTGGTCTAGATTCCGTTAGTAGCTGGCCAGCCACAGCCGGCAGGGAAACCCAAGTTGATGTTCGCGATCTCCTGGAAAACAGTTGCTAAATCTTTGATTGGGGCGATTGTTGTGTTCGGCTTGGCACTAGCAGCCCACAACGCGATTGAGCAGTGGGGACAGGAATCAGCAAAGCTGGATGCACAGATCGATTCAATCAATCTGCAGCTTTCCCAGTCGAACCAACCGAGACAGCGGCAAGCACTGCAAGCATCCAAGTCACGTTTGGAACAGAGCCGGCCGCGGCTGGCAAATTTGCGTTGGCGGCGCATCGGTGTCGCGGCGCTGGTATATGCGATGGCCTTGGTTCCACCCGCGTTTCTGCTTCGCGATGCCTTGGTCGGCCTTGGTCAACGACCGCGAATAGGCACTTCGATTGCCGCGCAGCTGCTCGGGCATGCCGGCAAGTATGTTCCGGGCAAAGCCATGGTGATCGTCTTACGCGTTGGCGTTATGTCGGGTGACGAGGTGGGCCCGCTGGCAACAACGATCGCAGTCTTTACCGAAACGTTCATCGTGATGGCGGTGGGCGCCGCGGTCGCCGGATTGGTCGTGCTGTGGCTGCCGGTGCCGCTGTGGATCACGGCCACCGCACTGACATTCGCCGTCGCCGCCAGTCTGCCGACTTGGCCTCCGATCCTGAAGCGAATCGCGGCACGTGTTTCCAAAGTCGAACTTGCGGAGCTTGATTCCCGAATTGGTAGCGGACTAGTCGCGCGGGGCTGGTGTTTGGCGCTGTTGTCTTGGCTGTTGTTCGGGGTTTCATTCGCTTTGGTCATCGCCGCCATTCCCTCGCTGACGCCGCTGCCGCCGCGGGCCGAGCTGTATGCCACTGCCACAGCGGCTTTCAGCCTGGCGATGGTGGTCGGATTCGCCTCCTTGGTGCCCGGCGGCGCGGGGGTCCGGGAGCTGGTGATCACGACCGTTTTGGGCGCCTCGATCGGGACGGCGCATGGATTGTTTGCGGCGATCGCCATGCGACTATTGTCGATTGTCGTCGAAGCGATGCTGGCGCTCGGTTCGTGGCTGTGGTTGCGTTACAATGCCGCCCAGGAGGATTGTAAGGAATGACCGACAATCGACCCGGCTTGACGGGCGAGCCACGCGGCGGTGATGTCTCACTGCCAGAGCAACGCCGGATTTTGCAGCTTGAACTGACCAAGGTTCGTAATCAAGCATCAGCGGCGCGTCTGGAAGCACGGGCGGCTGAGATCGAACTGCTGATGCACGATTTGCGCAGTGCCCAACCGGCCGCTGGATCCGCGCGAGATTCCACGCCGGCTGGCGACGAACCGATTTATGGAACTTCTATCAGCGCGGCTCCTATCGGTTCGTCTCATCTTGGCGGTATTGGTCGCCCGCGGTTTGAAAGTTGGGATCAGTTACGCGTTGCCTCCTCCGCGGATCAGGCGGCCGCAACCGGGCCGAGGAATTGGTTGCCGAATGATGGTGAAACCTACGCCGACGGATTTGACAGCACTGAAAATGACGTGCTCGAATCCAGTCCCGAAGCATTCTGCAGCTCGGTCGTCGATGATTCCTCGGTAGCTGATGACCGGCGTATCCGACGTACCGATCAGCCGGAAAAGTATGTTCGTCGCCCGCGATTGCTGGACTTCGACGGCTCCTCAGCCGAGCGGTTTGCCGAGTTTGGCGGGCCGATTACGGTCGAGCTGGATCCGGAATCGGACCAAGCCGATTCGCGGCGACCGAAACCGGCTGCTTGGTTTTTCAGCGCACTGCTGCATGTCGCGATCCTGCTGGTACTGGCCGCGATTGGAATTCAAACGCAGCGGCCCAAGGATCAGGTCGCTCTGACCGGTTCAAATCCGGCGGTCAATGAGATGTCCGTGGAAACGTTTGAACTGGAAGCTGACGAACCGGAGTCCGAGCCAACCGAATCGTCGCCCAGTGAAGTCGAGTATGACTTTAGTCCGGAGGGCGAAATTGTGGCTGTCAAAATCGTGGCCGATGCGCCCCCGGCTCCACCGTCGCCTGCCGGCGTTGCGTTGTCCAGTGCCGCAAGCAGCGCGGCAATGTCGCTGAAATCAGACTCCGACGCAAAGATTCAATTCTGTGGTGTCGAAGGGGGCGGCAATCATTTTGTCTACCTGGTTGATTGTTCGGGTAGCATGAAAGCAGGTTTTCAGTCGGCCCGCAATGAACTGCTCAGTTCCATTGAAGCGCTGACACCCAAGCAACGCTTTTACGTGATCTTCTTTGACGCCGAACCAGATTACATGCGACTGCGGGACGCCGGTCGGGACGAGCCCCGCAGCGTTTACGCGACGCCGGAAAACAAAGCGGCTTTGAAACGCTGGGCGATGCGGATTTCGATGGATCGCGGCAAAGCTCCCTACGACCCGCTTCGGTTTGCGCTGGGGCTCAAGCCCGACGTGATCTTTCTACTTTCTGACGGTGAGTTCCCGCAGGGGATCGAGGAGTTACTGCAGCAGGAAAATAAAGTGGTCAACCTGTTCGGAGACAGTCGCCCGATCAGCATTGTGCATACGATCAGTTATCACAGCCAAGAGGGCGAGAGTCGGATGCGCCGGATTGCCGAACAAAATCAGGGCCAATATCGGCACGTGCCCAAACCGTAACCAAGTTGGTTAGATCACTTTGACTTTCGAAATCTGCCAGCCGTGACGACGCTGTAACCTGGGCAAGGCCGTAGCCTATCCATCTCGGCGTGCTCATGCTGGTTGGTTACACTGCGGGTCTTGCAAAGGACTTTCCTTGTCAATCACCGGTCAAACGCGAGCCATGACGGCGATGCCCCGATGAGTCAATCTGCCGCCGAGAGCGACAAGAATCAATTCGGCACTTTCGATGGTGTCTTCACGCCTTGCGTGCTGACGATTCTGGGCGTGATCATGTTTTTGCGGTTCGGCTATGTCGTCGGACAGGCCGGCGTCGTTGCTGCGCTACTGATCATCATCGCTAGCAAAACGATCACGCTGTTGACCACGCTGTCGCTCTCAGCGATTGCCACCAACACCAAGGTCGAAGGAGGCGGCGCCTATTTTTTGATCAGCCGCAGCCTTGGTCCCGAGTTTGGTGGCGCGATAGGGTTGCTATTCTTCGCCGCTCAAGCGTTGTCGGTGGCGATGTATGTGATCGGTTTCACCGAAGCGCTGCTGATCTATCTGCCCCCGGGGACTTCTCCGGTGCTGGTTGCCACGATCACCAACATCGCTGTCTTTGTCTGCGTCGCGATCGGCGCCGGTTGGACGCTGAAGATTCAGTTTTTCATTTTGTGCGCCGTTGCGGCGGCGCTGTTGTCGTTCGGGTTGGGCGCCTGGCAATCGTTTGATCCGGAATTGCTGGCCGCCAATTTTTCGTCCGACTACACCAATGGCGAATCGTTTTGGTCGATGTTCGCTTTGTTTTTCCCCGCGGTGACCGGGATCATGGCCGGCGCGAACATGTCGGGCGAATTACGGGACCCAGCCCGTTCCATTCCGCGCGGCACGCTGGCGGCTGTCGCGGTGACCGCGGTGATCTATTGCGTGCAAGCGGTTATGTTGGCCGGATCTCGCGTTCGCGGCGATTTGGTCAGCGATTCGATGATCATCGCCGACATCGCAGTGTTGCCGGTGTTGATCGCCGCCGGGGTGTTTGCCGCGACGCTCTCTTCGGCGCTGGGCAGCATGATGGGGGCTCCGCGTATTTTGCACTCGCTGGCCCGTGATCGTCTGTTTTCGATTCTGACGCCATTGGGAAAAAGTTCAGGCAAAGCGGGCGAACCACGTCGTGCGATTTTGGTGACCTTCGCGATCGCGCAAGCGGGCATCATGCTGGCCGACCTGAACACGATTGCGCCGCTGATCACGATGGCGTTCTTGGTAACCTATGGTTTGTTGAACGTGGCCACCTTTTATGAGGCGATCACCAAGAACCCGAGTTACCGTCCGCAATTCAGATGGTGTCACTGGTCCACATCGTTGGCCGGTGCGGCGGGCTGCGCGGCGGTGATGGTGTTGATCGATTTTCGCTGGGCAATCGTAGCTGTCGCTTTGGTGGCGGCGATTCATTGGTACCTGTCGCAGATCGATTTGGACGCCACCTGGGGACATCTGCAAAGCGGATTGTTGTTCGAGCGGACGCGAAAAAGTCTGCTGAAGCTGGAAGACGAACTGTATCATCCCAAGAATTGGCGGCCCTTCGTGCTGGCGTTCAGCGGCAGCGGATTCTCAAGGCCGCATTTGGTGGTGTTCGGAAGCTGGCTGACTTCCGAGCGCGGTATTCTGACTCTGGGACAAGTCATTCCGGGTGAATTGGGCGATCACCATCAGCGTCGCATTTCGCAAGAACAGATCCTGCATTCGATGGTTTCCGAACGTGGGCTGAGCGCGTTTCCAGCGGTCGTCGTTGCCAGCGACTATGTCAGTGGCGTCGAGGCCTTGGTGCAATGTCAAGGCTTGGGACGCTTGCGGCCCAATACGATTCTGTTGGGCTGTCCGTTGGAAGTCCAACGCATGGAAGTGTTCTGCGGCTTGTTGCGAAATGTCGCGGCACTGGGCCGCAGCGTGGTAGTTCTTCGCCGTACCGATCAACCAAAGCACGATTGGGAGGTGCCCAAAGGCCAGATTGATGTCTGGTGGCGGGGCCGCGCAAACGGCGAATTGATGGTTTTGTTGGCTCATTTGATTCTGGATCATCCGCAGTGGCAAGGGAAAAGATTGCGGCTGTTGCGTGTGATCGAAAACGAATCGGCGACTGACGAAGTGCGTTTGCATTTGCAACAGTTGCTGCGCGACGCGCGGATTCAGGGGACCACCAAGGTGGTTGTTTCCAAGGATCCTTCATCCGCGATACAAACGACAAGCCGCGATGCCGCGTTCGTGTTTTTGGGCATTCAACCGCCGGAACCGGGCGCGGAGGCAGAATTTTTTTATCGCACCGAATCGCTAGTCGGCCGGCTGCAGCGAGTGGCTTTGGTCCAAAGCGCCGGCGGAATGCGTTTGGAATCTTAGCCCCATTTTCGCTTGCTACGGCTACGAATCAGATCCCGCGGTGGTTAAATTGCTAGGCGTCAAATCCAATACCCAGCAAGGCAGATCCGCTGTGAGCACCCCTCGTCCCGAACCGACCAAGACTCCCAAACCAGCCGCCGACCTTGAAGTCAAAGACGCGCAGCTGATTTTCAACTCGGTTTGGAAAGATCTGGAGACCGAATATGGTCGCAGCCGACTGCAGTTCCCCAAGGAACTGATCTTGCTGGGGGGGCGCCGGGTGCTGGAAAAGGGACCAATACCGAATTCATTTGCAAAGTTCGCGATATCTCCGTCGGACCGATTGTGGTCAGCGAATTGCTCAATAGCCCGGAGGCCAAGGCGATCAAGGCTCAGGGAGGCATGGTCGGCGACCGCGAGGTGGTTGGCATCTTGTTGCGCAAGCTGTTGGAGCCTGCCTATCAAGCCGGCGCCATTTTGGACGGCTTTCCGCGCACCACGGTGCAAGTGGAATGCCTGAAAATGCTGTACGACCACATGATCGCGCTGCGCCGCGAGTTCGCCGATACGCCGGAACTGGCGCATTTCAAACAGCCGACTTTTCACATCATGGTCTTGTTTGTCGACGAAACCGAAAGCATCGCTCGACAGCTGAAGCGGGGCCGGCAAACGATTGCGCATAACGAAGAGGTCAAACGGAGCGGAATCGGCGAGTTGTGGGAAGAACGACCGACCGACTTCAACGAAGAACTAGCCCGTAACCGCTACCGCGTGTTCAAGGAACAAACCTACGATGCGCTGGTTTCGCTGAAACAATTGTTTCACTATCACTTCATCAATGCCCAGGCGCCGTTGGAGGTGGTGCAGGAGAACATCCTGCACGAACTAGAATATCAAAGTTCGCTGGAACTCGAGCCGCGAACCTATCATTCGCTGCGCAAAATCCCGCTGGCCAGCGAGATTGTCAGCCACGCCCGGCGTGACTTGGTCAGTCGTTTAGACGAATACGAAATTGAGCATACGGAGCTGTTTCATCAGGTCGTCGATTTCATCGAACAGAAAATCATGCCGATTGTTGTTCGTCATGCGATTTCGGGGCACGCCAGCGTGAACACGGAGGATCCGCTATGGGAAGAACATTTGACGCTGGCAATGCTGATTGACGTCTTCTCTGAACGAGGCTTTCACGCCACCGTTGATCTCCGCCGGCACGACGTGCCCGAACGGTTTGACTTGGAGACTGGAGAAATCGAGTTCTGCCAAAAAAAGGTCTATCGCATCACGGTCCGTTTCAAAGGCAGCAAGATCCGACGCGGTTAAGCGTTATTTCTTTTGGACCAGATCGCGTCGACCGCGGCCACCGCCGTCATGTTGACAATCCGCCGCATCGTTGACGACCGTGACATGATGTGCACCGGCTTGGCCGCGCCCAACAAGATGCCGCCGACGGAAATTCCATTGCCCGCCGTCACGCGCATCACGTTGTAGGTGATGTTGGCCGCGTCGATGTTCGGCATGATCAGCAAGTTGGCATCGGCCGTCAGCCGCGAATCGGGGAACTCACGATCGCGGATCGCGGTCGACAAAGCCAGGTCACCGTGCATTTCGCCTTCGACCGACAAAGTCGGGTTGCGCTGCAGGATCAACTCCAAGGCGTCACGCATTTTCTGGCCCGAGGGGGTGTTGGCGCTGCCAAAGTTTGAGTGAGAAAGGAGCGCCACGCTGGCCGTCAAGCCAAACCGCTGGACCTCCTCGGCGGCCAGCAGAGTCATTTCGGCGATCTGTTCGGCGTTGGGATCCAAGTTGACGTTGGTATCGCAAATGAACAATTGACGGTCGGGCAGGATCAACATTTGCATCGACGCGAAGGTGCCCGCCCCTTTGCGCAGACCGATCACACGTTGCACATAAGTCAAGTGCTTGTGGTAGCTGCCGGTCGTTCCGCAGACCAGCGCGTCGATCTCGCCGCGCCTCAGCAGCATGGCGCCATGCAGTGTTGGCCGGCTGCGAACGCGCTCCTGCGCTAGCGCCCTGGAAACACCCTGACGCTTAGTCAGCTCGTGGTATTCCATCCAGATCGCTTCATAATTGGCGATCTCCAAAACGTCGACAATCTCGCAGTTCTGGCCAGGATCCAATCGCAATCCGAGTTGCTCGATCGACGCGCGGATCAGGTCGGTTCGTCCAATCAGCACGGGAATTGCGATCCCTTCGTCGACGGCCACCTGGGCCGCCCTCAGCACACGATGGTCTTCCCCTTCGGCATAGGCCACTCGCTGCGGCGACTGCTGGGCGGTCGCAAACATCGGCTGCATCGTCGTTCCCGATTGAAACACGAATCGTTTCAATTGGCTGCGGTATTCGTGCATGCTCTGCAGCGGACGCGTTGCCACGCCGCTATCCATCGCCGCTTGAGCGACCGCCGGTGCGATGTTGATGATCAGTCGCGGATCAAAGGCCCGCGGGATCAAATAGTCGGGACCGAACACCGGCGTCTGCTCGCCGTACGCCGAGGCGACCTCATCGGAGGGTTCGGCATGAGCCAGTTGAGCGAGCGCGAGCACGGCGGCCTGTTTCATCGCTTCGTTGATCGTGGTGGCGCCGACATCCAAAGCCCCGCGAAAGATGAACGGAAAGCAGAGCGAATTATTGACTTGATTGGGATAGTCACTGCGTCCGGTACCGATCAGGCAGTCGGGCCGTATTTGTTTCGCCAGCTCCGGGCGGATCTCCGGTTCCGGATTGGCCATCGCAAAGATCAACGGTTGATCGGCCATCTGCTGGAGCATTTCCGGTTTCAGCATCCCGCCGGTCGAGAGGCCCAGGAAAATATCGCTGCCGGGGATCGCATCGGCCAGTGTCCGAAACTCAGTCGCCTGGCAGTAGCGGGCCTTGTTTTCTTCGAGCTGCTCGCTGCGACCGTCATAGACGACTCCTTTGGAATCGACCAGCAGGATGTTTTGCTTGGGCAGACCGAGGCTGACCAACAAATCCAGGCAAGCGATTGACGCGGCGCCCGCGCCGGAAGCGACCAACCGCACCGAATCGATCTGCTTGCCGACGATTTTCAAGCCATTCAAAACTGCCGCCGCCGCCACAATCGCCGTTCCATGCTGATCGTCGTGAAACACCGGAATGTTCATCCTTTCCCGAAGTTTGCGTTCGATCACAAAACACTCGGGCGCCTTGATGTCCTCCAGATTGATGCCGCCGAAGGTCGGCTCCAGAGCGGCAACGATTTCAATGAATCGGTCAGGGTCCGTTTCGTCAACTTCGATATCGAACACATCGATGCCGGCGAACTTTTTGAACAGGCAGGCCTTCCCTTCCATCACCGGTTTACCGGCCAACGCGCCGATGTTGCCCAGCCCCAGAACCGCCGTCCCGTTGCTGATCACGCCCACCAAATTGGCTCGCGAAGTCAGCTCGGCGGCCTGGCGGGGATCCTCCTGGATGGCGGTGCAGGCGTAGGCGACGCCGGGCGAATAAGCCATCGAAAGATCGCGTTGGCTAGCCAAGCCCTTGGTGGGTGCCAGCGAGATTTTTCCGGGCGTGGGAAGTCGGTGATAGGTTAATGCGGCATCGCGTATCTGTTGTTCGCTCATGGGACCAGCTGAGGACAGAGGGCTGTAAATGAGTCTAAAGGTTATGCCCAAAGCACACCTGCAGACACCCGTTGATTTGAATAGTTGGGTGCCTGCGACGGTAAGTCTAGCTGGGGACTGACTCGCAAATCACAGCGGCAATCACGGCGCGGTCGGGCCTGATCCAGGCCCCACGGGGTCAACGGATCCGTGTGATTGCTCTCTGACACGCCAAATCAGCCACCTCCGCGGCTTAGGTCTTCCTTCACAACGCAGGCCGGATTTAATGGCCTTGCCGCCGACACTCTGCCGGCAAAATTTCTGGTCTACCACCAAGACCGCTATACTGAGTCCAGTCACCGGTGTCCGTTCCCAATGCTGCGGAGCATGCATGTCCAATCCAACCATGTCTGTCGAACAGGAAGCTCAGGTCGTTGAGCAGATTCGCGACGGTCGAGATAAAATTCTCTCTGAGCTGACCAAGACGATCGTCGGTCAACAGGACGTGATTGAGCAACTGCTCGTCTGCCTGTTCGCCGGTGGCCACTGCCTGATCACCGGTGCCCCCGGTTTGGCCAAGACATTGTTGGTTCGTTCGGTGGCTCAGATCTTTCACTTGAATTTTCAGCGAATTCAGTTCACGCCCGACTTGATGCCTGCCGACATTACCGGGACCGAGATTTTGGAGCAAACGAGCTCTGGCGGGCGGCAACTGCAGTTTGTCAAAGGTCCAATCTTTGCCAATGTGATCCTGGCCGACGAAATCAACCGTACGCCCCCCAAGACGCAAGCGGCGTTGTTGGAGGCGATGCAAGAACACCAGGTGACCGCCGCCGGCACACGCTACCCGTTGGACGAGCCCTTTTTTGTCCTGGCGACCCAGAATCCGATTGAGATGGAAGGCACCTATCCGTTGCCTGAAGCGCAGCTCGACCGGTTTCTGTTCAACATTCTGATTGACTACTTGCCGCCGGCCGATGAGCTGTCGGTTGTCCTGAAAACCACATCGTCTAGTCCGGAACCGATCGAGCCTTTATTCAGCGGAGATGACGTATTGCGGTTCCATCAAGCGGTTCGCAAAGTGCCGATCGCTGAAGAAGTCGGTGCTTATGCCGTGCGTTTGGCCGCAGCCACGCGACCCGGCCAAACAGGCACGGCCGATTTCGTGAATCAGTGGGTCAGCTGGGGTGCCGGTTTGCGGGCTGCGCAAACCTTGGTGCTGTGCGGCAAAGCGCGGGCCCTGCTCAATGGCCGGGCTCACGTCACTCATGATGACATCCGCTCTTTGGCTCATCCCACAATGAGGCATCGAGTGATCCTGAGTTACAAAGCGGAAGCCGAAGGAGTGACGGTCGAAGATGTGATCGACCGCCTGTTGGAATCCGTTTCCACATCGGCGTCCTGATGTCCGATCAACCCGTTTCCGTTTCGCAACCAAGCCTGCAATCCACCGCGGCCGTAGACCCGCTGGCGGTGATGCGGATCAAAGATTTGCAGCTCCGCGCCAAAGCGGTGGTGGAAGGTTTTTACAACGGTCTGCACCGCAGTCCGTTTCATGGATTCTCTGCTGAGTTCAGTGAGTACCGGCCTTACACCGTAGGGGACGATCTGCGCCGCTTGGACTGGAAGCTTTTTGCCCGGTCTGATCGGTACTATATCAAGCAATTCGAGGACGAAACCAATCGCCGCTGTTATCTGGTGCTCGATCAAAGTCGGTCGATGGAATACGGATCGCTGGAGTACGCCAAGATCGAGTACGCCAGAACGCTTGCGGCCACGCTGGCTTACTTCTTGACGCTGCAGCGGGACAGCGTTGGGTTGATGACTTTTGACCAGCAGGTCGGCGAATTCATCAGTGCCCGCCAGCGGCCAGGCCATTTTCGACGCTTGCTGGTGGCATTGTCCCGGCCGGTTCAGGGAACCGGTACCGATCTTGGGGAACCCTTGCAACAAATCGCAGCCCTCGTCCGCCGTCGAGGACTGATTGTGTTGATTTCCGACATGCTGGCTTCGATTGATACGCTGCGCACGAACCTGGCGTATTTGCGCTCGCGCGGACACGAAGTGCTGATCGTGCGGATCTTGGATCCCGCCGAAGTTGATCTGCAGATCGCCGCTCCCAGTATGGTGGTCGATCTGGAGTCGGGTCGCGAGATCTATCTCGATCCCGAAGCGGCGCGGAATTCGTACGCCCAGCGATTTGCAGAGCACCAACGGGAACTGCAATCAATCTGTGATTCACTGGGCGTTGATCTTTATCAGATCAACACGGACCATTCGCTCGAAAACGCTCTGTTCCAACTCGTCAGTACGCAGCGCCAAAAGAACCAGAGCTCGAGCCGAGCCGGAATGATTTCCAGGGCCAGTCGGCATGCTGACGGTACTTCATGAACACTCAACTAGCCCATGTTTAAGATCCGCCGGGCGGAAAAACTGATAATGCGAAATGAGGCGCTGTCATGAGCCTGCTTGCACCACTCTATTTCCTGGGCGCGTTGGCGATTGGCTTGCCGATACTCTTTCATCTGATCCGGCGCCAACCAAAAGGCGAACTACCATTTAGCTCGCTGATGTTTCTCCGCGAGACTCCTCCCCGATTGACCCGGCGTAGCCGATTGGAGAACTGGCCGCTGCTGCTGATTCGCGCCTTGATCTTGGCACTCTTGGCGGCTGCCTTTGCCCGCCCGTTATTCCGCAGCGTGGAACTGGCCGACGCACCGCAAACCCGCACAGCCGTGGTCTTGCTGGTCGATACCAGTGCGAGTATGAAACGCAGCGGTCTGTGGGAGCAAGCATTGGCAAAGGCCGATGAAGTGATTGACGATCTGCAGCTGGGCGATCAGCTGGCCGTTGTTGGCTTTGATCAGCAGCCGACGACCCTGTTCTCATTTGATCAATCCAGTCGGACCGATATCGAGCCGCTGAAATCGGCGGCCCGAAATGCCTTACAGCAAGTATCGCCGACCTGGAAACGAACCGATTTGGGGCGGGCGATTCGGTTTGCCGCCGAGCTGGCGACCAGTCGCGACGACGATGGCGGAAATGCCTTGATCAAAATCGTACTGATTAGCGACATGCAACAATCAAGCAATGTCGAGGCCTTGCAAGCCTACTCATGGCCACAAGATGTTTTGTTGAATGTGCGTCGAGTGAGACCGAGGACGACCACCAATGCGTCGGCAACTTTCTTAACCGAGGCGATGGTCGATGCGGATCAAAACAAACAAGTCCGTGTGCGTGTGACGAATGCCGCCAATTCGAGCGCATCAAACTTTCAACTCGGCTGGCAAACATCCACTGGTAAAAAAGATTTTTTGCCAGTTCAGGTTCCACCAGGACAATCGCGAGTCGTGCGGTTGCCTCTGCCCGACAATGACGTCAGTTCGCTGGGGTTGATTGGCGACGAGGATACCTTTGACAATCAACGATTCTATGTCGTCCCCGACTCGCGCGAGGTGACATTGCTGCACATTGGTCCAGAAATTCCAGCAGCTCGCGACAGTCTGGAGCACTTCTTGCGGCAGGCACCGCTAAGCAACCGCTACCGAACGGTGACCATCCGGTCGACTCCTGCCGAGGGATTAACTGAAACGCCTGATGTCCAGAAAACTCCGCTGGTGGTGATTGATGACGCGGTTTCGGTTGAAGCGGTGAACAGTTTGACTCAGTATTTGACCGCCGGCGGACGATTGCTGTTTGTGCTATCGGAGGCAAGTCGCAGCGACACCATCATCAACACGATCAATGCGATCACCACGTCGGAACTGGCCGTCGGCGAAGCCCAGACCGATGACTATGCCATGTTGTCGAAGATCGATTTTGGGCATCCATTATTCGCTCCCATGGCGGACCCGCCCTACAACGATTTCTCCAAAATCCGTTTTTGGTCGCATCGCGAGATTTCCGGTTTCAGCGATGATTGGGCGGTGTTGGCCAGTTTCGATGATGGTAATCCAGCGCTACTTGAAACGAATGTGGGAGCAGGCAGCGTTTGGATTCTGACGGCTGGGTGGCAGCCAAGTGCTAGTCAATTAGCGCTGTCGACAAAATTTGTCCCGCTGATTTTTCAATTCTTCGATTTTCGCGCGACGGCCGATTTTTCCGGCGAGTTGTTGGTCGGCGATCTGATTCCGTACGCGCCATCGCCTGACGCCTCAATCAAGTTGCCCGATGGCGAGTCGTTTGACTTTCGATCGACCGATGATTTGGCCGCAATCGACAAGCCCGGAGTTTATCTCTGGAAAGACGCGGAACAGTCGGCGCGATTTGCTGTAAACTTGGATCAGGCGGAAAGTCGCACGGACTCAATTGACGACGATGCGCTGGAACAATTCGGTGTCAAACTTGGTTCCGCAGAGACAACGGAAGTTTCTCAGTCGCGGCAACGCCAACTGCGTGATCGAGAGTTGGAAAGTCGTCAACGGATTTGGCAGTGGCTGCTGGTGAGTGTTTTAGGACTTTTAGGACTGGAAACGTGGTTGGGGAAACGAGCCCATGAACCGAGCGTTACTTGACCGCATTGCGCCGGTCACCATTCGTTTGCGGAGCGTCCGATTCTGGCGGATCATCGCAATTTTCGCGATCCTCTCCGGCGCTTACGCGATGGTTGTGCAAAGCGTCGCTGAGTTTCCCTCCTTGGAATCGGGCGGACTGACCGGCTGGCGGTTTGCCCTGTCTGTTGGATGTGGATTTACGGCCGCGGCGCTGGTCGCCTGGATTTTGTGCCGACTTAGTTTCCGAAATCCGTTTCAGGTGGCGAATCTGATCGAGGCTCGCTTTCCCAGTTTGCAACAACGGCTGTTGACGGCTTTGCAGCAACAGGATGACAAGCTTGGATTCTTACAACAGCGCGTCATTAAGGAGGCCCGAGACCACTCCCACGCAAACCATTGGAGCGAAGTCGTTCCGATGTCGCAGCTTTTCTGGAGCCGCTTGTTGGGGATTTTGGCAGTCGCATTCTTGGCGTTCGTGTTGGGCCAAATCACACTTCTGAATCCATCGGATCGGTTGGCGCAAAGCCAGCGCTCCGCCCTTGACGCGAACATCACGGTCGAGCCGGGCGATACCGAAGTCGAGCGGGGAACCAGCATGGTTGTCACCGCTCGATTCGCCGACAGCGAAGTACCGGAAACAGCCAAACTGGTTTGCCTGGGAGACGATGGCGGCGAGCGAACCATTCCCATGACTCGCAACTTAAGCGATCCAGTGGTCGGCGGTTTTCTGTCCTCGGTCAAAGCAGATTTTCGATACAAGATTGTGACACCCACCTGGGAAAGTGACACGTTTACAGTATCCGTCTTTGACTACCCCGCATTGGTCCGCAGTGATGCGGACTTGGATTATCCCCAATTATACCGGTTTGCAGCGGAAGCGTATCGAGGACACGGTACGGGTTTCTGCAATCGAGGGAACGCAAGTCACTTGGCTCTGTTATTTGAACAAAGACGTCACCAAGGCTGAATTGGTTGGCAAAGATGGGACTCGGATCGAATTGCAGCATGACAGCGAATCAACCCCAGCGATGTCGGCCAGTTTCAATCTTCAGCAGACGCAGCGGTTGACGCTGGAACTGACCGACGCGGCTGGTCGCAGCAATCGATTCCCGCCCGAGCTGATCGCTCGCGTGCTGCCCAACCAGCCGCCTGAGTTAAAGCTGACATCATTCGGCGACAGCAGTGTCTCGCCGCTCGAAGAACTGCCGTTGGAGGCCGAGGTGAACGACGACGTCGGGAATCGCCCAAGCCGGCTTGTCGTACACGCTTGATGGCACCGCGGCAAAGGAGATCACTCTCGCCAGCGACTTGGCGCGAGGAGCTTCGACCCGGCTGCAGCATTTGGTGGAACTGGAGAAATTGGGTGCCCAGCCGGATCAACTTTTTGCTTACCACTTTTGGGTCGAGGACATTGGTCCGGATGGAAAACTGCGGCGCACTCAAAGCGATATGTTCTTTGCCGAAGTACGACCCTTTGAGCAAATTTTTCGCGAAGGTCAGCCGCCACCCGGCGGTCAATCACAACAGCAAGGTCAAAACGGCCAGCAGGCGCAAGAGTTGGCAGAACTTCAAAAAGAGATCATCAATGCGACCTGGCGAGTGATTCGCGAACAAAATGCAAATTCCCAAACGGAGAAATTCGAAGAGAACATCGATTTGTTGATCGAGTCTCAATCGAGCGCGCTGAAAATGTTGACTGAGCTGTCTGAACGTGTGCGCGACGAAAAATCGAAACAGTACATCGATCAGGTTCGCAATCAAATGACCCTTGCGATCGCGCAAATGCAAAGGTCGCGAGACAAATCAGCGACCGGACCACTCTCAGTCGCGCTGCAAGCCGAACAGGCGGCTTACGCCGGATTGCTGAAACTGCGTGCCCGCGAGTTTCAGGTGTCCAAGAGCCGGCAAAGCCAAGGCCAGCCCGGCGGCGCTTCGCAACAGCAACTGCAGCAACAGCTGAATGAATTGGAACTGGATCAGGACGAAAATCGTTACGAGTCCGAGCGCAAGGCCCAACAGGACTCTGTGCAGGAGCAACAGCAGCGCGAGACGCGCCAGATTCTCAGCCGGCTTCGCGAACTAGCCCAGCGCCAACAAGATCTGAATAAAGAGATCGCGGAACTGCAAAATGCGCTGCAGCAGGCGGAGACCGAAGAGCAGCGAGAGGAAGTCGAACGCAGGTTGAAACGGCTCCGTGAGCAGCAACAAGAGCTGTTGCGTGAGACCGACGAACTATCCGACCGCATGCAGCAACCGGAAAATCAACAGCGAATGCAGGAGTCAAACGAGCAGTTGCAGGAGACTCGCGAAAACGTCCGCAAGGCGACTGAAGCGTTGGAAAACAAGGATACCTCTCAAGCACTTAGCGCCGGTCGCCGCGCTGAGCGTCAGTTCGAAGAGATGCGAGACGAGTTTCGGCGGCAGGCCTCCGGTCAATTCGACGAGGCGGTCAAGGAGATGCGCCGAGAGGCTCGTGAGTTGGATCAACAGGAAGACCAGTTAGCGGAAAGGCTCGCTGAATTTGAGGATCCCAAGCAGACCTCTGGATTACGCGGCGACGATCGTAGTGAACAGATTCAAGAACAGATCGAAAAACAGCGCGAGCGATTGAAGAAATTGCAGGAGCAAATGCAGGAGACCGTCGAACAAGCAGAAACCGCCGAGCCGCTGCTGGCGCAGAATCTATATGACTCCTTCCGACGTACGCAACAGCAGCAGGTCGATCGACAACTGCGGGACACCGGCGAGCTGTTGCGGCGCGGATTCGAGCCGCAGGCGCGTGAGATGGAACGGCAGGCCGGGGAACAGATCGATCAATTGCGGGAAGATCTGGAGGAGGCCGCAAGTTCAGTCCTCGGTGATGAGACAAAAGCGCTGGAGCGGGCACTGGGCGAATTGGAACAGCTGGAACGCGAATTGAACGAGGAGCTCGAGGACAATCGATCAGCAGTCCGGCAGGGCGAGGGTCCTCCCGAGCCGGCAGCCGAGACTCAGGGCGAGGGTCCTCCCCAGCCGCCAGCCGAGACTCCGGGCGACAGTCCGCCCGAGCGGGCAGCAGAATCGCAAGACCAACCGGGCCAGCATGGCCAACCGGGCCAGCAGGACCAACCCGGCCAGCAAAATCAACCCGGCCAGCAAGACCAACCCGGCCAGCCCAATGGCCAGCAAGCGGCACCGAGCAACCGCAATCCAGAGTCTGCTTCGGCCGGTGGGGCCGAGCGGCCTGGCGATATCTTGAATCGCATTGCCGGCGACCGACCACGTTCGGCGCCTCTGGGTGGTGACGATTTTCGCCAGTGGTCGGATCGCTTGCGTGACGTCGAAGAGATGGTAGATGATCCGGAATTGCGGAATCAGGCGGCACAAATTCGAGATCGCGCCCGCGAAGTCCGCCGCGATTTGCGCCGCAACAACGAGGCCCCGCAGTGGGAGTTGGTAGACAAGATGATCGCCGTCCCGCTCCGCGAGTTGAAACAACAAGTCTCCGAGGAATTGCTGCGACGTTCGGCCGAGCGCAATGCCCCTGTTCCGATCGATCGTGATCCGGTGCCTGCCGAATTTACCGACGCTGTACAGCGCTATTACGAAAGCCTCGGGGGTGGGCGTTGATGGTAGCAGTCGTGATCGGTCCCTCGATGTCCAGCGCGAATCTGTTGTGGGGTGCGCCGCAGTGGGCTTGGCCCGCTATGGCAATCGGCGCGGTGCTCGCGGCACTCGTTTTGTGGGCCTACCTCTCTAGCCGCACCACCACCGCGATTCGGCTCGTTTGTGGATTGCTAAAACTGACTGCCGTGGCGCTAGTGGCCGTTTGTTTGCTGCAACCGATGCGCAGCGGAACGAGACCTAGGCCACAGGCCAACTTGCTGCCGATCCTGGTCGACAACAGTCAGAGCATGCGGATCGTTGCAAAGTCTGGTGATCAATCACGACACGACCGTGTGATGTCATTGGTCAACGCCGAGGCGACATGGCTAACTCGGCTGGCACAATCATTTGATGTTCGCGGCTACGCCTTCGATACTCGCCTGCAAAACCTGGACAATTTCGTCTCGCTGCAGGCGGACGGCCAGATGTCGTCTTTGGCCGGAAGCCTGCAATCGCTGGCCCAGCGATTCGCCGAGCGACCGGTCGCTGGACTGGTTTTGATGAGCGATGGCAACTTGACCGATTCGCCGCCTCAGGATTTCCAGTGGAGCGGACTTGGTTTTCCGGTCTACCCGGTGCTGCCGAGCGACGAACCGGAGCTAAAGGACCTTCGCATCGTTGACGTGAAAGTCCGCCAGACCGATTTTGAATCGGCACCGACGACGGTGACGGTTAGCTACGATGCGATTGGCATGGATGATCAGTCGATTGTCGTTCGATTGACAGACGATTCGGGCAAATTGATCGAGCAGCAGCGCGGGCCGGATTCTTCCGACGCTCTCCGACAAGTCTCCTTTCGGTTTCGACCTGCCGAATCGGGGATCTGCTTTTACACGGTTTCGGTTGAGGCTGAAGGCGGTACCGCGGTCGAAGCGACCACTGCGAATAACCAGCGGCTTGTCGCAATTGATCGAGCTGTTGGACCGTATCGGGTTTTGTATATCGCCGGTCGCCCGAATTGGGAGTTCAAGTTTCTGCGCCGGGCGCTGCAGGCAGAAGCCGAGATTCAACTGGTTGGTCTGATTCGGATCGCCAAACAGGAACCAAAATTTAGTTTTCGAGACAAAGGTGTCAGCGATACCAATCCTTTGTTCTCGGGATTGGGCGAGGGCGAGGAGGAAGCTGCCGAACAATATGACGAACCGGTAATCATTCGACTGGGTGTCAGAGCAGAGGAAGAGTTAAGCGAGGGATTTCCAAAAACCGACGAAGAACTTTTTGCTTATCACGGTGTGATTTTAGATGATCTGGAAAGTGAGTTTTTTACTCAGGATCAAATGGTGATGCTGCGGCGATTCGTAAGTTCGCGCGGAGGTGGATTGCTGATGCTGGGCGGCACCGAGTCGTTTAGCGGAAAAGATTTCGCCAACAGTCCGCTAGGCGAATTGTCGCCAGTTTATCCCCGCCGGACCAGCGGCGATCGGATTGACGGTCCGTACCGGATCGAGCTGACGCGGGAAGGCTTGTTGCAGCCATGGACACGATTACGAGAGACCGAACAAGACGAACGGAGTCGGATCGAATCGATGCCTCCCTTCGCAACCCTCAGCACGGTGGGCGATCCGAAGCCGGGTGCGGCGCAACTGGCAACGGTCCGTGGCGCTGGCGACCGAGCTGTTCCCGCCCTGGTTGCGCAACGGTTTGGCAAGGGTCGGACCGCGGCGATCATGCTGGGTGATCTGTGGCGCTGGTCGATGCGGCGGCCAATCAGTGAACAGGGCGAGGGAAGTGTGATCGACCAACGGCAGCAGGATGATCCGGCGCAGGCGTGGCGTCAATTGACGCGTTGGTTGGTCAACGACGTGCCGCGACAAGCGGAAATCGAACTGAAGTCCGATGACAACTTTCAAACGGTTACGATCCTCGTTCGTGCTCGTGACGAATCTTTTCTGCCGTTGGACAATGCCCTGGTGGAATTGACCGTCACACCGCCAGGCGGCGAACCATTCTCGTTGACCACAGAAATGGACGAGTCCGAGCAGGGTGCCTATCGGGCCACAGCCTGGTCTCAGGATCCGGGCGGATACCGCGTACAGGCAACGGTCAAGTCGGCTGATGGATCGGCGGTAGGTTCCGCCAGTGCCGGTTGGACGGCGCAGCCGGCGGCGATCGAACTGGCAAACCTGCAAACGAATCGTGCCCTGCTGACCAGAATTGCGGAGCAAACGGGGGGCGAGGTGATTCTGGATACGGAATTGGATCGTTTCGCCGATCAGCTTCCCTCACGCAAGGTGCCCGTGACCGAGACTTGGGTCTATCCGATTTGGCATCGTCCGTGGGTCATGATCACCGCGATGCTCTGTTTGTGTGGCGAGTGGGGACTGCGCCGCTGGAAGGGGTTGGCGTGAGCAACACCAAACGCGTCTGCATGATTAAGCGACTTCTCGCGAAACAGTGGGCGACGGCGCTGGTCGGCTTGCTCACTTTTTCTCTTCCTTCTGTCGCCGCAGCTGACCAACCGACCACAGGGGTCACCGACGAAATCCTGTTGGTGTTGGGTGCCCCTGGCACGGAGGAATTCGGAGAACAATTTGGTTCCTGGGCATCGGCCTGGCGTTCCATCGCCCAGTCTGCCGGCGCATCAATCGAGTCGATTGGCGACGACGACCATCGTGACGCAACCGACCGAGACCGTCTGCAAGAATTCGTCCAATCAGCTGCGGAGCAAAGTGAGTCGACCTTGTGGATCATCCTGATCGGACACGGTACATTCACCCGCGGGGTTGCCAAGTTCAATCTCCGCGGTCCAGACGTTTCGGCCGCTGAATTGGCCGACTGGCTAGCTGCGGTGAGACGTCCAATGGTGATCGTCAATGCCGCGTCCTCAAGTGGCCCATTCATCAACCAACTCTCCGCGCCAGGCCGAGTGGTCGTTACCGCGACCAAAAGCGGAACCGAACAGAATTTTGCGAGATTCGGCGAGTATTTTGTCAGAGCCGTTGCCGCTGCCGATGCGGATCTGGACCACGATGGTGAAGTTTCCGTTCTCGAAGCTTTCTTGCGTGCTAGCGCCGACGTCGGTGATTTTTATCAGTCCGCCGCCAGGATCGCGACCGAGCATCCCTTGATCGACGACAATGGTGACGGAAAAGGAACGCCACCGACGATGTTTCGTGCCGCCCGAGCGGTTGGAAAGGCGAAGGACGGATCGCAACTGGACGGTGTCTTGGCCAAACGGTTTACACTGGCGCCCGCTGAGGCGCGGCTAAAATTAACCCCGCAGGAAGAAGTCGAGCGAGATTCGATCGAACAAGAACTGGCCACGATCCGCGGCCGCCAAAACGAGCTTGAGGAAGAAGCGTACGATCAACAAATCGAACCACTGTTGATTCGTTTGGCCAAGATCTATCAAGCCGCCGAACAGCGCGCGGCGGAGCTAGAGCGTGTTCAATAATGATGTCGGGCCGGTTCCTACCGGCCTGGCAGCCCATGATGCCGGTGGGAACCGGCCCTACCTCCTACATCAAATCTAAAAGTGCTCTAGCTTGAGCAGCCGATTGCCGAGTCGATCAAACGCCTGACGATCATCGCGCGTGTTGACGGAAGTCGATCAAGGCTGAGACTTGCCCGCCGCTGCCCATGACCAACCACGAGGTTTTTCCCCAGTTCGGTGGTGCGTATTGACCGCGATTTCTCCATCTCGAGTCAGCAACACCGCCCCGGCAAACCCATCCTTCTCGGCTTCAGCGAGAGCATCTTCGACCGTCGCCCATCTAATTTCGAGCTCACCGTCCGCCTTCTGTGCGAGCGTGACGGGACAAGACAGGCCAAAGACGAGTGAGACAAGAATCAGTGGAAGTGACACGAATGCTCTCACCGGTGGTATTTTTTCGAGAAAACTTTGGGCGGACGATCAGTTGTACTTTTTTCCATCTCGGTTGCCCCCCTGTGACCAGGCGGCACACCTGCGACGCGTTTTGCAAGGAGATCTGATCGACGATCAATCAACGGAGAAACCGCCAGTTGCGGCCGAGAGCAGGTCGATTTAACGGGCATGGCGTACCAACGCGGCACCGCAGAGGTGTTGATGCGTTTACGGTAATGCCGGTCAGCGACGTCGATCGACTCCCCACTGGCTGCGGCTGACCGCAAATCGGACCCCGATTTGGATCACAGCTCCGCCGATTTTCCCGGTATTTCCCGCTTGCTTTCCATTGCCCGAAGCGCGCCACGATTGCTAAAATCGAGCCTACTTATCTAGGGCAAGGTGATGAGCCCCGTGTTGGTCTGACGACGTGTTGGTCTGATGACCAGGATCGTATGGAACAACAACAGGTTGTCTTGCCCATTCGCTTATTGGGGGCGATACGTTTTATTTCTTATGTCGAATTCCTTGGCAACTACAAGCTGCCCAGAACGACTTCGACACCGACGTCGTCGATTGTCGTTAGAGCCACTGGAGCATCGGAGATTATTGGTCTCCGAAGGTGCGCTCTATACGATCACTGAGTTGCTGGATGCGTCCGGACTGCCTGGCGAGATTTCCGCGACCGTCTTTTGGGGCGACGGCACATCGACCTCGGCTAGCGTCACTGACAGGAGTGTCAACGATAAACTTCACTTCAAGTTTGATTATTCCCTCGATACGCGCGGATTCTTTTCGGGCCCCAATCAATCGCGACGCGCGGTTCTGGAACTGGCCGGGCAATTGTTGCTCAGTCAGCTGACCGACGATCTGGCCCCGATCAGTCCAGCAGGCCAAAACAGGTGGCAACCCAACATCCGTCACCCATCCGCCACGGACTCGGTCACGCCACCGCTTCACAACCTGTCGCCAACCTTGCGCGTCGCCGCAAACGAGATCATTGTCTATCCGGGTTCGCGAGATTTTCCTGGTGAAGTCCGCGCCGTGGGTGGTCCAGGAGGGGTTGCGTCATTCAGCGGAACGAAAGCGTTTGTCGACCTGGTTAAGTCGCGTGGAGAGACCGGCGCTCTGTTGAGCAAACCGACAGATTTTGCTCCAAGTCATGGTTCCGTCAGCTTTGACGTGGACTCGAGTACAGCTTGGTACTTTGGCGTCGATCCCAACGGAATTGGAAAAGGGCAAGTTGATTTTCTCACCGTTGCCGTTCATGAGTTGGCTCACGTATTGGGATTCGGGGTCGCGCCCTCATGGAACCACAAAGTTTCCAACGGCATGTTCACGGGAACCGAGGCACGGGCCGCCTACGCCGGTTCAGGCAATGTTCCACTCTCTGGTGATCATTGGGCCGACCTTGTTCACAGCGAGGGCGGGATTGATCCTTTGATGTCGGGAAAAATCCTCGCAGGGCAACGACAGCTGATGACGGCGATTGATTTTGCCGCTTTGGATGACATTGGTTGGCAGGTTGCGGAGACGGGTGTCAATGTCAGCGCGGCCCAACGCTACGCCGACAACGGAGAATTTCCCATCCAAATATCGCTGCGCGGCACGGTGGGAGGCCAACTGATAGCGGAGCGGTCTTTCTTGTTGGCTGAGGTCACGGTCACCAATGTGGCTCCCGATTTGGCGGTCGTCGCCGACCAGAGCGCGATCGCCGGACAGGCCATTTCGATCACGAACATCGGCACAATCAGTGATACAGGATTCGAGAACACGCAAGCCAGTCCGGCCACCAGCGAAAGTTTTACCTACACCATCCATTGGGGTGACGGGACGGCCAATGACCAAGGCATCGCCACGATTGACAGTCAAGGAAACGGCAGCGGCGCGATGACGGTCGCGTCCTTCGATGGCACCCATACTTACGCTTCGGCAGGTAATTGGACGGTCACTGTCGAAGTGACCGATGATGATGGGGCGACGCGCCAGCAAGCCTTTCAAGTTTTCGTGGCTCAGCCGCCGCGACTGGAACTTGAATTGAACCGGCCTGTGGTCTCCGAAGACGAAGGTCAAGGCGCGACGCTGCTTACGGTCAGTCTGATCGGTGATACTTCCGGCACCCCAACCACCGTCAATCTTCAGTCAAGCGATCCTTCGGAGCTTCGTCTTCCGGAGACCGTTGTGATACCGGCTGCCGAATCATCAATACAGGTTCCTGTCGAGGCAATTGATGACGCACTGCTTGATGGCGACGTGGCCGTTACTGTGACTGCAAGTGCCGCCGATTTGAACTCGGAAATGATTGATCTGCTGGTCAAGGACCATGAGGCGCTGACTGCGGAATTTTCAACCGATCAAGTTACCGAAGGAGCGCCGGCGGGTGTGGAATTGACCATTGGTCGCAGCAACACCGATACGAGTCAGCCTTTGGTGATCAGTATTATCGGTGGAAATGCCACCGAAGTCGATCAGCCAGCGAAGATCACAATACCGGCCAATCAGCAGGAGCAAACGATTACTCTTTTTCCGACCGATGACGATCACGCTGAGTTGCCCCTCCAGTTGAGCTATACCTTTACCGCGATTGGATATTTTCAGGCGGAGGCGGCGATCGAGTTGTTGGATGACGAACCACCTTTGTTTCAAAATCCAGTCGATCCGTTTGATGTCAGTGGCTCCGATGGGGTTCGGGCCAGCGATGCCTTGCGGATCATCAATGAACTGCATCGAAGGACCACTGCGGAACTAGATCCGGGCAGCGAGCAACCTGGCGGCCTGTACCTGGACGTGAACGGTGACTACAAGGTGACGGCATTGGACGCGCTGTGCGTGATCAACGAATTGGCCAAGCGAAATTCGGATGGTCAACTGACCTTTGCAATCCTGGCAGCGACTTCGTCGCGCGGTGAAAGCAAAGTCTCGGCGTTCCAACAGCAGTTCGATCCGGAATCTGGAAAGTTGTTCTAGAGATTGGCAAGGCTTAGGCACTGTCTCGTTATTTGATTCGTGATCGGAAAAGGGGGCGGACCCCCATAGTGCGAAGCACCCGAAGGGCCGCTGGCGGCTATTGACGTCCGACCCCTTTTCCTCGCCGACCCCTTTTCCTCGCCCAGTGCTTTTCCTCGCTGGCCCATTTGCGAGACAGTGCCTAGCCTAGCAGCTTCATGAATTCGCGCATCCAGGCAGGATGAGCCGGCCAGGCCGGGGCCGTCACCAAATTCCCATCGACATGGGCGGAATCCATGGTTTCGGCCGGATCAACGTAACTGCCACCCGCCGAAGTGACTTCGAAACGAACCGCCGGGTAACAACTGCACTGCCGTCCCTGCAGGACACCGGCGGCTGCCAGGATTTGCGGCCCGTGGCAAATCGCGGCAATCGGTTTTGATTCTGCCGCGAAATGGCGGACCAAATCGAGCACTTGCTGATTCAGTCTCAAGTATTCGGGTGCCCGACCACCTGGAATCACCAAGGCATCGAAAGCGGCCGGATCGACGGAGGAAAAATCACGGTTGATCGCGAATCGATGTCCTGGCTTTTCGCTGTAAGTCTGGTCCCCTTCGAAATCGTGAATTGCGGTGGCTACGGTATCGCCCGCCTGCTTGTCCGGACAGACCGTGGCAACGTGGTGACCAGCGCACAGCAGGATCTGAAACGGCACCATTGCCTCATAATCTTCCACAAAGTCGCCGACCAGCATCAGGATCTGTTTCCCGTCCTTTTTTCCCGTCATCACGGTTTCTCCTCTGTGGCTCGCTGCCGTTCTTTGCGTTGCAACCTGGCCAACAGCCGGCTGTGCAATGCGTTTACCAATTCGGGCTGCTGATCAGCCAAGTTCAGGGTTTCTTTCTCTGGCGATCGGTGGTCGTATAACTCGAATTCACCAGACGAATGCGCAATCAGCCGATGCGTCGCAGTGCGAATGGTGGATGCATTTTTAAAATAAGACACGGCGTCGTGTCCCTCTGCCGACTGATTCTGTAGGATCGGCAGCAGCGACCTGCCGTCAGCTGTGGGCGGATTGGGAAGCCCGCTCAATTCGCAAAGCGTTGGAAAGATGTCGAGTGTTTCCACCATCGACTCACTCGACTGACCGGGGCTGGCGATCCCGGCGAACTGAATGATTAACGGCGACCGCAGTGATTCCTCGAACAGCGAGTGTTTGCCCCAGATCGCGTGCTCACCCAAATGCCAACCGTGATCACCCCACAAAACAACCACCGTATTTTCGCGAATTCCCAATGCATCGATTCGATCAAGAATGCGGCCGACTTGCGCATCCGCGTAGCTAACGCAAGCCGCGTAATGGCGTCGGACCTGCAAAGCGAACTCCGCGTCCGTGTTCGGATCGCGACCCCAACGGTTGTACTTCATGAATTCGCCGGACGGGTGCCATGTCGTTTTGCCGATCGGCTTTTGCGGATGCAAGATCGGCGGCAACTCGACTTTTCGATACGGCTCCATGTACTTTGCCGGCGCACCAAACGGTAGGTGCGGGCGGATGATTCCGACTGCCAACAAAAAGGGACGGTCGCCCTGTTTGGCCAGTTCATCCAATTGCCGAATCGATTCGTCCGTGATCAGGCCGTCGGGATAAATCGAATCGGGACCGGCCACCGATTGAAACAGATCCATCTCGACTGCGTTTTCCCGGATTTCACCATGCGCCAAGCCGTGCATGGCGCCGCGCGGATGTTGCCAGGGGCCGGCGGGCAACAAGTGCCGATCCCAGGCACCGGGCATTTCTGCAGCCGAGTCGTCATCCCAATTGGGGCCGCCTCTTCCGCCCGGATGATGGGATACCTTGCCAACTGAGACCGTGGTGTAACCATGCTGACGAAACCACTCGGGCATGCTCGCTGAGACGGAGTTTGGACTGGTCCTCAGCAACCGAGCTCGCGTGAACAGGGCCTGGTTGTTCGCTGGTCCGTACTGTCCGGTCAACAGGGTATAACGCGAAGCGCCACAAGTTGGGGCTTGAACGTAGTGGTGACGAAACAGCCTGCCCTGGGATGCCAGGCGATCGATATTCGGCGATTCAATGTAATCCTGTCCGTAACAAGACAGTTCCGGACGCAAATCATCAACGCATAGCAGCAGTACGTTGCGGTGCTGCGCGGCTTGATTTTCGGCGGCATCACTGGCCAGCCCGAGGAAGATTCCCAAACTGACGCCGGCGATCAACAAACGCCATTGAACGTCACCCGATTTTCGTCGGCTACCTGCTCTCATTCGACACTTTCAAAGTCATCAAAGTCGTCTAAGCCGTCGTCGAGGATTTCTTCTTCTTCGTCGCCGCTTAATCCGAACTCGGCACTGATTTCGTCGTCAATCTCGATTTCGTAATCGTCTTCAAGTTCTTCTTCAAAGTCATCGTCAAAGTCATCATCGAAGTCGTCCTCGTCAATGTCGTCGAATTCATCCAATTCTTCGTCGTCATCCAAGCCGTCTTTGAAGCCTTCGCCTACTCCATCATCATCCTCGTTGCCGAATCCATCGTCATCCAGACCGTCGTCGTCGGACATATCGTCGTCGTCGTCATCGTCCAACGCCTGTGGAGTCGTCGCGATGGGGGTTCTCACTGGCACGAACATGGCGACCGAGGAGACAGCGGCGGGGTTCGCCGCCTGCAATACCGATCCTTGCAGATAAACAACGCTCATGGGCAATGGGTCTTCTTCTTTCGATGCTTGGGAGATGGTCGGGAGATGGATGGTCAATGCACTTGCTGCGGCGCGTCTGAGTTTATCGACCCACGGAGCTAGCGAAAGCCGACCGACGGGGAACCGGCGGATCGTCAGCGTCGGCAGGCAAAGGAATCGATCTTAAAAATGACGATTGTGGGCAAACTGCGTCGCAAAGGCAAGCAAGGAAGCGTAGACGGAATATCCCATTCTGACTGGTTTTATCAACCACAGGTTGACTTCTGTGTCGATCGTAACGATTGATTGCGGCCGAGTCTGCAATGACCTAGCCTGTTTCGGTTGACATTTGATACCAGTCGCGACCATGAACAATTCAATTTGCCGACCGATCGTTGCATTGGCCGCGACCTTCTCCGTGGTTCTCGCGGGCTGCGCCAGTCACCAGTACGGACACATTCTGGCCTCCAATGATCAGAACCTGGTCGGCAGTCATGCGGCCGGCGCCGCGACTTGGAACCCGCTGGTCGACGAATCGGTCGCCAAGTTGCTCTCGCGTTGTCCGCCGGCAATTCAGCCGGTGGTCTTTGAAGGTCCCGGCCCATCGCTCTCCGGCGACATTGGTCAGGGATCGATCGGTTCAGCGCTGGCTACTGGGCCGGCGACGGTTTGCTTTGTGGGCATTGAGAACAAAAGTGCCGAAGAGCTGGCCGATTTCAAGGATCAGCTGTACGAGCGGATTGATTCCCAGCTCAACACGGTGGAGACGTTTCGCGGCGTCAGCCGACGGATGGTCGACGCGGCGCTGGTCGAAACCCGATTGCGTCCCGATTCGTTGTTTTTGCCTAACAATCGAGAATTATTCGCTGCGGCTCTGGGGCGTCACGGATCACCGGTTGACTACCTGTTGTTTGCGACCATCACCAGCGGAACGACTGACCGCAACAAGAGTAGTCAACGTGACTATCTGTTGACTCTTGATCTGGTCAACTTGCATACCGGAGAATCGATCAAAGAGTCGGCTGAGATCCGCAAAGGATACAACAAATCACGCGCCGGAAAGTGGTGGAATTGGGGTTGGTTCGGCCAGGCCGATGGTTGAGACTTTCCAGGTCACAGCTCCACGACGAATCGGCGTCAAGCCCGGCCGCGCGGCCATAGCGACCATGGTCGGTCTAATCCTGCTGTCAGGCTGTGCTCAACGATTGCGCAGGATTGAACAGGCCAGAGATTCGTTCGGATCGGGCGATCTAGTGGCTGCGCGCAGTCGTTACGGGAGCTGAGTGATTCCAACAGTACCCTGGCGGACATCGCGTCACTCGATTTGGCGATTGTCGATCTGGCCTCGGGTCATCCGAAATCGGCCGAAAGTCGATTGCTTGCGCTACGGGATAAGTTCGACCAGTTGCCGGGCATCGCCGCAGTCAATGAAGCCTCATCGCTGATTACCGATGATACAGTTCGCCGCTTTCGACCGGCCGGGTATGAACAAGTGATGATTCGAACCATGTTGGCTCTCTGTTCGCTCACCGGCGATGGCTTCGACGCGGAAAGCTATGCTTTGCAGGCGACGATGAAACAGACGCAGCTTGCTCGGGAGGCGGAACAGCGCGGCATTTTGGACGCCGCCACTGTCTATCAGCCCATTGCTTTCGCGCCGTACCTGAGGGGAGTGCTGCGCGAAGCAACTCATCATGATTACGATGATGCAGCCAAAGCCTACCAGTTGGTCAGCAGCGTTCAGCCTCAGTTCGCCCCGGCGGCCGAGGACATTGCCAGGGCCAGCGGAGGCGTGCACAGTGCGCCTGGTCACGGCGTGTTGTACGTGATCGCCTGTGTTGGCCGAGGACCGCGGCTGGAGGAAACCACGGCCGAAACCACCTCAGCCGCGCTTTCAATCGCGTCTTTGGTGCTCAATGCCCAAACCAATCAGGGCCGACCAGGGCAGTCCGACGTCGTGTTACCCAACATCGCGTCGGTGAAAGTGCCTCAAGTCGTGATCCCGCCAGGCGACGTTGCCTCGATCGGTGTTCGAATCAACGGCAATCCCTGTGGAGCGACCCAAACCCTGACGAATGTCGGCGAACTGGCGGTCAATCAGCTCTCAGCCGAGATGCCTTGGACGATCGCGCGCGCGGTCGTTCGTCGAGCGACCAAGGAGGTTGCCGTAGCAAAAGCGACCGACGCGCTAGGACTCTCCGGGACGTCCGGTTCCTTGTTCCATTTTGCAGCCGCCTCGTCATGGAGCGGCATTGAACATGCGGATACTCGTTGTTGGGGATTGCTGCCGCGCGAAATCCAAGTCTTTAGGATGGAACTCCCTGCTGGCGATCACGAAGTTCTGTTGCAACCGATCGGGTCGGCGGGCCAGGCGATCGCCGCTGGAGGGATTCAACGTGTCGCGATCACCGACGGCAGGAACCATTACTTGATCGCTATTTGTCCGGGACGGACGATGTATTTGGCACCAAGACCTGAGTACTGATTCTGAGTACTGAGTACTGGCTACCCCGCCAGTTTTTTTTCATCGGCGGCATTGAGTTTGTTGTACAGCGTTTTGAGGCTGACACCCAACTCTTCCGCGGCTGCGGGTTTGTTTCCGTCGTTGCGTTCGATCGCTCTTTCGATCGCGATCATCTCCAGGTTTCTCAGTGTCATCGGACCTGAATCACGAATCTCTTTGCGCAACTGCCGACGGCCAAACTGGGGCGGCAGATGATTGCAGTCGATTGGCAGCGACTCACACAGGATCGCCGCATGTTCGATCACGTTGGCCAATTCGCGAACGTTGCCAGGCCATTGATGCGATTTCAGTTCCCGCATCGCTTCATCGGTAAATAGCTGCTTGTCGCTGCCGTCGCTGCGATGACGTCGTAACAAGTGAGTCGCCAATTCGGGAATATCGTCGGGACGTTCTCGCAACGACGGCACAGTGACTTCGAAAGTATTGATTCGAAACATTAAGTCTTCGCGAAACGAGCCCTCTTCCACCATCTGCTCCAGATCGCGATGCGTCGCGCAAATGACCCGCACGTCGACATGCACCGTGTGGTTGTCACCGAGTCGTCGAATGTCTCCAGTCTCCAGCACTCTGAGTAACTTGGCTTGAATGGACAGCGGCAGTTCGCCGATCTCGTCCAAAAAGATCGTGCCACCGCTGGCAACCTCGAACAGGCCGGTTCGGGCCGTATCCGCCCCCGTGTAAGCTCCTCGGCAATGTCCAAACAGTTCGCTTTCAATCAGGCTTTCCGGCAGCGCGCCGCAATTGACCGGAACCAAAGGCTGGTCGCGTCTCAAGCTGGCTTCGTGAACAGCGCGGGCAACCAATTCTTTGCCACAGCCGGTCTCGCCGCGAATCAACACCGTGCTGTCGGTCGGCGCCACTTTGTCGATCAATGTCTTGACCGCCTGCATCGGTTTGCCTGCGCCAATCAGCCGCGTTTCGCCTTCGGCGCGACGGACCCGATGTTGCAGCGCGGCAAGTTGCCGATTGACTTGTCGGCGTTCCTTGACGCGACCCAGCAAGCCCGCCAGGTCGGCCAACCGACAAGGTTTGGTCAAGTAATCAAACACCTGATAGCGGACCGCTTCGATCGCCGTCTGCTGGCTTGGTTTTCCGGTCATGATCACGGCTTCGATCTCCGGACGCAGCTGACGCGCCTTGGCGATCACTTCGATTCCGTTCATCCCTGGCATGTCCAAATCGACCAGCAGACAATCGAACGGCTCTTTCTCCAGCGCCGCGATGGCGGTCAGCCCATCGGGACAAACCGTGACCGAATAACCCATTCGCGGCAACTCGGTCCGCATCAGCTCCTGCAGATTCCTCTCGTCGTCGGCAAACAACACCCGCATCGACGATTCCGTCTGTTTAATTGGCTTGGTACCGCTCATTTGTCGATCCTTGTGGCTTGGTTTGAATGTGGTTAACCGTCTGAACTTTCAGCGGCAAATGAATTTCCATCTTCGATCCACGACCCGCGCCATCGCTGCTGGCGACCAGTGAACCACCATGTTGTGAAATGATTCGATAGGTGATGCTGAGCCCCAATCCGGTTCCGCTGCCGTCGCGGCGACGAGTGAAGAATGGTTCAAAGATATGCTGCAAGACCTCGTCGCTCATTCCACATCCATTGTCTGCGACAACAATCGTCGCCATCGAATCCGATTTGCCGATCGTGACATCGACCGCTCCGTCGGTATCAACGCTTTCCAACGCGTTGGTGACCAGATTCAGGACCACTTGACGGATTTCCTGGGGGTTGACGTCAGCAATCAACGACTTGCTGCCATGCATGCGGATGGTTTTGCATTTGTACTTGCCGACTTTTGTGACCATCGCAACCACATCGGCGACCAGTTCGACCAGTTCGGTCGATGCCCGCTGCACTTCGCTTAGTCGGCTGAAGTCAAGCAACTTTTCGGTGATCCCTTTGCAGCGATAGGCCTCGTCTTCGATCCGCTGCAAATTGGTCCGCAACGCATCGCATAGCTCGTCGTCATAAATACGCTCACCCGCCGGCTTCATCGTGGTTTCGGAAACGCGGGACACCAGTGATTCGGCACTCCAGGCGATCGTTGCCAGCGGGTTATTGATCTCGTGCGCCACGCCGGCGGCCAAGAAACCAACGCTCGCCAATTGTTCGTTTTGGATCACTTCGCGGGTCCGTTGCTGAACCTGTTGATCCAAGTCTTTGTTGACGCAATTCAGCTGTGCCAAAGTGGTTTGGAAGCGGTCGGTCATCCCGTTCATCGCTTCGGCCAATTCGCTCAGTTCATCACCGGTGCCCAAATCGATGCGATGATCAAATTGACCGTCGACAACCAGCCGCGATCCCGCCAGCAGAGTCGAAAAAGGCTTGACCACCAACGATCGAAAGAACCACAACAAAGCGGCGACCGTGACAAATGCCATCACCGTACAAGACCAGGCGACTCCGATCCAAGCACGGTATTGGCCTCTGACATCGCTGCTGAACTTGGCCATTCCTTGATGGATCAGCATTCGATGTTCGTCGGTCTGACTGACCAAAGTATCCAGTTGGGAGGTAATCCGGCTCTTTCGCGATTCATCCATTGGAATCACGCCCTGATAGAGCGTTTCAAACGTGTCAAAAGATTCGCGTATTTCGCCGAGGCTGCGACGCTGTCGCGCATCATCGATTAATAACGTGTTTTGCGACGTTGTCGCTTGCAATTCGATCTCATAACGCTGCAGCGTCACCCAAAAGCTTTTTCTCGCGTCATTGAAATGAACCCGCTCGAATGTGGCGATTTTGATCAGATCCAGGCCATCGACCAGAGGCTGGCCAGAGATCATGCCGACGCCCGTCTGCAGTTTGCTGGTCCGCTCATGACCGGCCCGCAGCGTCATCGCGTACCGGTTCAAATCGTTGGCGAACGGGATCTCCATCGCCCGTTGACTGACCGCGTTGGCCAATTGCTTGTAACGATACAACCCCCAGAAACCGCTGAAGGCCAGCAGTAACACCGTGGTCGACAACAGCGCGATTGCGACAATCAACTTGGTCCGAATCGAACGTCGTTTCAACACACCTGCGCCCTCCTTAGCCGATTGGTGTGAAACTCAAACTGTCTCGTTCGGAGGGTATCGACCGGGCGGCCTCACCGCAAGAGAGACTCCGGCGTGATAGCAACAGCGGGCTGCCCCCGCCACCCCGGACGCCGGCAAACAATAGCGGGATGGTGAAGCGGCTCCGGCGAAGCCTCGCAATCGCGGGAGGGTGAAGCTCCCGCTGACGGATCCGAATCAGAATAACTGCGGCGAATCTAAATCGAATTCGACCCGCCGGCCGATTCGATCCTCCAGCGAATCCAACTTCGCTTCGCCAGCCACCTGCGTTGGGCTGGGAATCGCCCGGTTGGGCAACTCGTTGATGACGTTCAGCGCGTCCAGAGCACTCAATCGATAGTCACCGTTGACATCGTAAAAGACTCCATTGGGCTGTTCCATTTCAGGGTCCAAGATCGCCTCTCCACCGCGCCGCCACAGTTCGTTGATGATCCGCAGCGCGTCACTTGCTGTTACGCCACCCGCGGCGTTGACGTCCCACCGATCGGTTGGGTTTTGAAATAGTGGTGGCTCATCGTCCAGGACGCTGATCAACGCCATGGCGTCCTCGTGATTGGGCGCAGTAAAGGTAAAGCTCAGCTGCTTGGTAAGCTCTGCCGTGTTGTCGTTGACGGGAAACACTTGAATCGTCCGCTGGCTCTGATTCGGTTCAATCGTGACCGTCGCAGGCATCGCCAACTGGCCGCTCGGCCCGCCATTGATGGTGACCACCAGTTCGCTGCTGGTATCCAAATCGCCGCGCTCCAGCGTTAGCGAAACCCCGCTCACGGAATCCTCCGAAATTTCGGCGGTTCCGAAGGCTGCCGTCAATGTTTGTGTGACTGCGGTGACAGTCACGGGAGACAGTGGGTAGACGATTCTGCCGGCTTCGCTGCCCGTCAACACGACCTCAGGGGTGTATTGGCCGGGCACCAGGTACTGATGCTGACCGGCCACGGTTGCCTGCCTCTCGACCACCTCCCAACCGATGTCCTCTAGTCCGGCAAAATCGAGCGCCGAAAACTCGGTTCGCTCGCCCGCGACAAAGGACAAGCTGGCGGTCATCAACGAGGGTTGTTCGCTCAAGACGGCATCGGACCAATGGGAGGGTGTGCCAGAGACGACCGTTTGCAGCGGTACGCTTCCACCGCCCAAATAGGCCGCATTTGCGTTGGGACCTGAATAAGAACCGCCGGCGGCGATTTGTTGCCACGGCGCTGAGACACCAAATCCCAACAGGTGAGCCAACTCGTGAGTCGCCACGGTCAGAAAGTCGATTTTGCTGCCGGCCGGAAAAGCCTGTTCGTCGAGACCGAAGTACCAATCGGTATCGGCGTTGTCAAAGCTGATCGAGCCAATGTTTGGCGCAAAGTCGGTGGGTGGCTGCACGTCAGTGCTCTCGTTGCCGCGGCTGAACACGGCGTCCGCAAATTCTTTGTAATCGTCCGCCAGCTGCTCACATTGGGTTTGGGTCAGGCCTGTGCAATCGAAGGTGATCGGATCGACGCTAATGCTGGTCGCCGGTCCACCGGCGCCGCGAACGGAATCGGGAAAATCGCGGGCGCCGGCAAAGACGATGATCGTGTTCGCCGGGACGGCCGGTCCGGAGGGAAACTGATAAGGAACAAACGTGTCAGTGCCCGTCGGTTCGATCGATGGATGCATGATCTCGACGTCCCACTGATGATCAACCGTGGGCACGATCGCGTCCAGTTGATCGGTGAAACGCTTAACCAGAGTGTCAGCGGCAACCTGCAGCAAGTCGCGACGAAGCTGCGAAGAGAAGAAGCCGCTGGTATCCAACGTGTAATCAAACACGATCTCCAAGTCACCGGTTTGATTGCCGCCGCCGACCGAGCTGGCCGCTGACGACGTGGCATCCCCCCAGTGAATCTCGGCCGACACATCGCCCAGCAACCCCGAGGTGTCCAGAACTTCGTTCAGGCTGAAGACCTCTCCCTGGCCGACCAACAACCGCCGAGTCTCAAGCAATTCGACGCCAAGTTGTCTCGTTCGGCGGCTGGGAAGCGCCCCAGCAAATCGGTTGGGGGGTCGGCGTTTGGCTCTAGTCGATCGTTTCATCCGAATCCACCCGCGCTTGCCAACCACAAAATCTTCGATCTCCGACCTCCCTTAGCTTAACGTTATTTTTTTGAGCGCGAGCCGAAAAAAGCAACCACAAGGGCGTTTGGTTTCGAAAGCCAATTCAGGCCAGATCTTGCTCCGGATCTTGTTCGACCGAGACGCCGAGGCCCTGCAGGACTCCGGCCAATTGCGCCTCCAGGTCGTCCAGCTGACGCAGGACGTCGTCCTGGCGTCGTTCGAGCTCATGGAGCAGCTGGCCAGGCTCGGAATCGTTGGCTTGTGAGCTGGCGATGGTCGACATAAACGCTTTCTGGTTCAGATGGTTTTTGTTCAGCTGTCGAAAGTGAAGCCGCGAACGAAATGGGCGCGTCCCCCAACGGATCGGCAGATCAACTTGGGAAGCGACAACCAACGGTCGATCGCGCCGATCATGCGACTACGGCAACCTGCGCGGATCAATCAGGCCTGACCGATCGATCGGGTCGCGACGGTGCGGCCAGAATTGATTCAGCGACGATTCATGCCGGCCAGGAAAACCGTCGAAAAGAAAGCAGGCAGCAGCCAAAGCCGCGGCTTGACAGCGGCGGCCTGAAAACAGCTGCGATGGCCATTGCAACGGCGCGGCGGAGAAAGTTAAACTTTGCGGCTTGATTCAGGCCGGCGGGGCCGGCCCATGACGTTTCCTCGTTTTGAGGATAGAAAAAGATTAATGAAAGGTGGTTCATGAAAACGGAGCAGAAATGGTCAAGTTAGTGGTCCGAGATCGAGAGACGATTCAAGAAGCGGTCCGGCGATTTCGCAAACTGGTCGAGCGAAGCGGGATCAAGAAAGAGATGCGGCGACGAGAGCATTACGAGAAGCCGAGTGAAACGAACCGCCGGGCAAGATTGCGAGCCGCCCGCCGAGGCCGTCACCAGCAAATGCTCAGCAGCTGAGAAAAGTCCAATCAGAAAAGTCCAATCATGGCAGGACGCCGTACGTCCGGCCGTAGCCAAAACCAGATCAGCGTTGCCAAGACGCTCTCCGGGCGTTTAGCTCAGTTGGCTAGAGCATCTCGTTTACACCGAGAGGGTCGGGGGTTCGAGTCCCTCAACGCCCATTAACCAAAACCCGCCAGTGCTATCCTGAACGATAAAAACTGGCTTTTCTCCGGCAATATCAGCCGAAATCGCTTTGGTGGTTGCATCCGTGGTTGCATCAACTTGACGACCAATAGCGCCAGATACCCCCGAAATGCAACCACCAATGCAACCACCGTTTTCGGTGTTCGCCTGGTCTGGCTTGCGTGACACGGTTTGGCCAGCTGGATCGGCGGCCGCCAAGAATGATTCATCCGTGGCCATGGCGTAGTGACGCATCGCCACCGGCACCGAGTTTCCCAGCCAGGCGGAAACGTCTTTAGCCGGATAGCGGGCCATCAATTCGGTTTCCCGGCTTGCTCGCATGTTTTGGAACAATCGCGGCCAGGGCTGGACGCCAGCCCGTTCAAGGATCTTTAGGAACGTCTGACGCAGGTTTTGATCCGGCCGCCGGTATCGGCTGATCACGAATTCCGCACCGTCAGTTGCATTGTCCCAAGCCTGTTCCAAGTACGGACGGAGTTCGGGAAAGATCGGACAAACTCGAACGCCACCGGTGGCATGATGTTCGGTCTTGCTGGCGTTGATCACCATCTTTCCGCCGGGCAAATCGACGTCTACCCAACGCAATGCCACCAATTCGGATGGGCAACGAAGTCCACCGAATCGAGCCAACGCCAGAATCGTTTTCCAATCGTCACACGGACAATGTTCTATACAAGCTTCAATTGCTTCGATCGGGACAAAGTGTTGGCGTTTAGCGTTGCCTTGCGTTGTGCTAGCCAGCTTGGTGAACGGGTTGGATACGATGAACCCACGTTCCACCGCCTCGGCAAACAATTGCTTGGCCGTTCCGGTTCGACGGCGAACGGTTTCCTCGGCCATCGTCTTGCGTTTCTTGTCCCGCCGGTTCCCTTTGGTTTTGAGCCATACCCGCCATTGCTTGGCCTCGGTGGCCGACACGTCCCGCAACAATTTTTTGAGACCGAAATGGTCGACCAAGTTCTTACGGCACTTCTTGTAAGAAACAACGGTGGCCGGTTTGACGTCCTGGCGTTCACGTATGTATTCGTCGCACCATTGGGCCACGGTCAAGACACGGGCCGTTCTTTGTTCGACCGGTTCCACCAAACCACACTTGGCCAGCTTGTTTCTCAACTCGGCACCAATCGACGCTAACCAATCGGACGTCGCGAGTTCCGGTGGTCGACCCCGCTTCACTTGGACCAATAGGTGTTCGATGTGTTCTTGGGTTTGGGTGGGTGGGTGTTTTTTGTCCCCACCGAGCCAGATACTTCGGTTTCGCTTATCCGCGTCCCGAAATTGTAAACGCCAGCCCTGGCGGCCGCCGTGTTCTTCAAATCGTAAACTTGCCATCCTCGTCAACTCCCATTCGTTGAACCCATATCAAAATGAACCACGGCGGCCGGTTATGGGTGACCGGTGTTCAGCCGCTAAGCCTAGCCGTGGCGAACCGAGTGTAGCGGTAAACCAAGGCACAACGCAAATAAGATCAATCAACGGCCGCCGGTGTCGGTGTCGTAATCGTCACCACTGGCGAACGGCCACGATGAAACTCGACGTTCACCAACCCCAATTCCTTCATGCGAACCAACACACGTTTGGCGGTCTTGGGATGGACGTGGAGTTCCGCCAAGATCTTTGCCGACAACTTCACCGGGTTGGATCTTTGGAATCCAGCCGCGTACCACAACAACACGGCCACGGCCTCCGCTCGGCCGCCACACTTGGCCGCCAACTTCATCCACTCCAACGGTATCGGACCACGGATGAAACGTTCACCCGGGCCATGCTTTGGCAAGTCCACCAATCGGCGTACATTCCTTTTGGTCGATCCCTCACCATGCCTTTCCGTTTGCCCCGCATAGAACGCGGCCATGTCCGAACCGTCGGCAAAAAACGAATCCATGTCCATCCTGTTACCTGCTCAATAAAGAAAGAACCAAATAAAGAGAATCTATATATAAGAGGGTACGGGTCGGACATTCCGTTCCACTTTTGGGACAACCCATTCCACTCTTTGGACAATCCGTTCCGTTTCATCTTTCCGCCTCGCTGGCCAGCCGGAACACCGTGTCCCACATTTGCCGCCCCCGATCTTCGTCGTAATAACGATCCGGCCAAGAAACGATCTTGGCGTCTGACTCCAACTTGAAACCGTCCAGAACGATCCGTCCGGCCTCTTGCATGATTGCTTGGGTTTGGATCACAACGTCCCCGATTCGCTCTGTATCGGCCTCAATCAGAATCGCATCGTGGACTGGGCAGCAAACCGTGATTCCGGCCTCGGTGGCCATTGAACACGCCAGCCGCATCATTTCCGCACCGTTCGCTTGCATGGGGAAGTTCGCAAGGGAGCGAGGGTTGTCCCCGCCGATTGTGTGAATCGTCCAGCCGAACACCGTTTGCAATTGGCCAACCAACATCGCCGCATCAACCTGGGCTTGGGACCAACGCCAGAACACAGGAAACGTCTCGCGATGTTTGCGGAGTAGGTTTCTAGCGAACGCCACTGGCTTGTTCAACTTGGCGGCCAACCCATGTTCGCTCATCCCATATTGAGTCGCCAACATGCAAACCTTGAACGCGGAACGTTCGGCTGGGTGTGTTTTCTTGGTGGCGGACGCGGGAACCGATCCGGCCATCCTGGCGAACTCAAGATAGGGATCACCACTTGCATACGCTTGGATCATCGCCGGATCACCTGACAACGCGGCCGCTATGCCAAGTTCTTGTTGTGACCAATCGACGTAGGCAATGGATCGTCCTTCGGTTGGCTTGATCAATGACCGCAACCACACGGACGGGCCAAAAATAAATTTGTTGTTGGAAGGTTGGTTCCGGCCGGATCGGCTTGAAAACGGGCTCAACATCGCTCGGTTCCGTCCATCAGATCCAACGGACAACTTTTCTAACTTCATTTCAGACAACGCATGGCGGAGTTCTCGCAGGGGAGAGATTTGCGGATAGCTCTTTGCTTGCTGGCGGAACGTGTCATCGTCCAACGCCAACCGGCCGGAATCCGTTTTCGGCCACGGGATCTTTTCACTGATCAAGTAGTTTTCGAACCAATCGAGTCTAAACTTGTGTCCATCGTAAACGTCGAAGGCTTCGTCCACGGTCTTTATCAACTCGGTCTTGACGGACGACCATTGGCGACGAAACAAATCCAGTGTTTCCACGTCTATGGGAACGCCTGCATGCTCCATTGCCGATACGGCATTCATGTATCGGCCCCTGTGAATTGCTCTCGGAAAGTCGATCTTTGGCAACATCACGGGCAGTAACCTGTCCAACGCATCAACGTCCGTTTGGCAGTAGTCAATCAACGCAGCCATTTCCTGGGACGTAAACGGTCCGCCTCGGATCGCAAGTTCACGCATTTCCGTTTTCTCGCTGGCATCCATCGAATCCAAGCCGTGGAACGCCAAACAACCAAGCAAGCCCCATCCTGCCGGCGGTTTTGATCCGTTCAAAAAATTACGAAATTCGCAATAAAGATCCAAGACACGCACTGGAACTTGCCAACTAAGTGACCGAAAACAATTCCATTCCGCCGACGAAAAATAGGCGACGAACAAGGAACGATCGCCAACATCAAATGGCGGCCGCTCCATTGTCTGTATTTCGTCGAACCCAATTCGGATGATTCGTTTGGAATGAAACTCGCGAGCCACCAAGCAAGCGACACGCGGTCGCTCACCTGGCGGTTGTGAGAATTCGAAGTCGATCAACCAAACCGATTCAAATCGGTTAAGCCAATCCACGATCACAGTTCCCCAAACAACTCTTGCAAATACGGATGATTCATTGAATCAATGAATCGAGTCTTAAACGCAAGCTTCAAGAGTTCCTGCAGGGAAAGATCCGGCCATTGTGGACTTGGCAAGTTGCCCGTGGCCTCGAACACGGCATACGATCCGGCGGACATATCCGCTTGGACGCGAACCCAATTGTTGACCGCAAGTTCTTGGGCTTCCAACATTGACGTATGCCAGTCCATCGGACGGCCGTTCGGGTCCGGAAGTTTGGCGGGCCATAGGAACGGCGTCCCGTGGCGATTGACGGCCACACACAACCGAACCAAACCGATGAAGTCTGGCAGCTCCGGCCACAGCACCGGAGCGACCAAGTACGATTCCCGATTCGTGTTGTCGGTTATCAACGCCGTATCAATCCGGAACGCTTCGTCCGGGTGGACGCGGACGAATTCCATCTTGTCCGGCTTGCCGCACTTCACCGAAAGCAGCTTGCGTTTCACCCCAATGGCACCGGCGGCCGTATCGGGGTTGATCCTTAACGCGGCCGGATCGAACGGATCGGGTGGCGTCTTGGGCTCCGGAGTCGACGCCGTTGGCGGATCATCCGGCAAGTCGTCGTTCGGGTCGGGACCTTTGAACAACTCCGGAGAATCGGGCGCCGGCGGTTTCGGTGTCTTGCTGACATTCTTGCGAGCCCGCCGTTGGGGTTTGTTAGAATCATCCATTGAAAGTATCGCTTTCGGCCGGTGGACGTTTCGCCCGTCCCCGGCCATTTTCGTTTTGTTTTTGAACAAGTCCACGAACACCATGTCCGCCGGACTTCTTGATGCGATTTGCCGGCAATCCAATGGATGCCGGCCAACAGGGATTGCATAGGCTTGCGAATCCGCGACTGATCGTCCGGTATTGGTGGAGGGCGGCCTCGGTATATTTGCAGAACTCGCATTGCATCATTCGCCCCGCGAGTTCTGGGCAAGGTGTTGAATCACGGCATGCGGATCAAACAACACCTTGCGGCCGACACGGATCACCGGGAGTTCTTCGTCCCGCAACATCGTGTCCAGTTTGGGCACGCTAACGTTGATCACCTGGGCCAATTCGTGGCGGGTCAATAGACGGCGACGATTCGTCAGCCGATCCGCTACACGTTCGGCAACAGCGTCGGCCAACGCTTCAAGTTCAAAAGGAGAAAGACTATCCACGGTCCACCCCCGATTTTTCGGAACTGTATATTCCTAGATCCGCAAGGGTAATGTCATAATTCGCCAGTTCAATTTCCGCCGACCTCAAAAGTAACTCATCGGCAGAAAGATACGCCGATATTGCCACGCGAATTAGTGTCCGCAGAATTGCGGAATCGGACTTGGTTTTTGATTTTGGCATTGGTTGGCCTCCTAACAACCAACGCCACCGGTATCCATTTGGGCCCGTTATCCTTCGCGAATACCCCGAACCTAAGCCTTTCGCGGAGTACGATTTTTTTTCGTGGTATCCGACAATACCGGATCAACCATCGCGTCTTTGTAGGCTTGGGATTCACGGACCAACTTCATGGCCGCGTTAATAGTTTGTTTGCCACGCCCAAGACGTAACGCCCAATGTGCTTGCGAGGTTTGGGCTTCCCGTCTGTCCTGTTCGATCTTGGCAATAATAGCATTTGCCGAAATTTCCACGGGATCTTTAGATGCGACGTTCAAAACACCGGCCAAACCACCTTCAACCACGGCTCTTATCGCAAGCTGGGTTACGTCCCGTGCTCCTGACAGCGGTTGTTGTGAATTGGTCGAATTCAAATGACCATCAACCTCCGTCGCCAATGCGACCGGTCGCAAAATCCGAATCTCTCGTTTGATTCGATCAAAAAGCACTTGGTAAGGAAGCGGTTTCTTTGCACGCCATTCCTCCACGCACTTTCGCGATCCCGTCAAATTGCTTGCGAGCCTGTCCCGCCAATAATATGCATCTGATTCGTCCCGAATGTCCGCTACATCACAAGGGAATATCGAAACGGGGAGAATTTCAAGGTGGCGATAGCACGCCGTTGCAACGCTTACGTCGAGACTATCGACAAACCCTATCGCCTGATCAATGCGAGCATCGATTTCATCGAGCCGCGACGGGCCGATGTTCGACCGAAGATCTCTAATTGCGACAGTCACGACCGCAAGTCTCTCATTGAAAATTGATAACCTTTGTAGCGTCTCCGACGCCCGTTCAAACGCGTTTTTTGCACGACCCTTTATGCCCAAAAATACGTTCGCACAATCTATTATGCTCAAAGTGTTCGAGGCTTCAGAGTATGCATCCGCTATCGCTTGAACAGCACTTTGATCATCCATCAGGCGCTCCAGCCGAATCGCTCATCAAATAATGGCCAGAGCGGTGAGCGACCACCTCTTCGGGAGCTACCCTAGGCCGCATCCATTCTTGTAAATCACCAGTTTCCTGAGTAGGTGGCTAATCATTACTGGAAATTCATCCAAGACATTTAGCTTACACACAACAATCGGTCTCCACTGTACCGTGAAACTATTGGACCGACGTCTTGACTTGTTCCCAAGTGACACCATACTTCGCGGCGACCCTTGTTAGCTTGAGGCTGGCGTCGTCAACCGGAATTGTATATCGCCAACAAAAAACAACTTCTAGTCATTGATGCCGAGTTTACTTCGCAATCAATTCTGCGATGAAGTCGGTCACGAACCGTTTGAAGGAATCGTTCTGTACGAATTGTTTGTAGAACTCGGTATCGTCGCGTAGCATCGGCCCCATCGCCTTCTTAACGGCCGCCGTCAACTCGAGACGTGCTTTACCGGGCGTGTTTGTCTTGGCGTTTTGATACGCTTCATCCTTTTCAACGGCCGGCGCAACATCGTCTTTGATCCGCCGGAAGATTCGATCGGCATCCGTGAATAGCGTGCCGAATTGCTTGTTGAACGTTTGCAAGATCTCGCTTAGGCGAACTAGTTCGGGTTCCGGTTTGCGACCACCCCCGCCCGTCGGCGTTGGGTCGATCTCGGCGTCTTCATCCCCGAGCATAATCTTCAATCGTTCTTGCTTTTCAACGCGATAGCTATCCATGTCGATCGTGTCAAGAATCCCCTTCGATAGATCCTCCTCGGTCGGTGCTGGTAGCTTGCGGACAAGCATCGTCAGAAAGATCGAAAGCTTCTCCCAAGACGCGTTGCTGTAGGGAAGGATCGAGGCCAGGAAGTCATAGGTTCGCACGAACGCCTTCGCTTTGCCCTTGAACTCGACTTGTCCGTCTTCGTCCAGTGTCGTCTTGTAGATCGCGACGCATGGATCAAGCAACGGATCGAGCGTATCACGACGTTCGCCGGCCAAGTAACGCTCGACAAGCGTATCGACTTGTTCCTGCGTAAAGACTTGCGCGTCTTCGAGTTCGCGTTGCAGGTCGTGCAACTTATTTTGATCAGTCTCTTCGGAAAGGAGCGTTGTCCGGTAATAGTCCGAGAACGCTTCGGTGACTGTGTCGGCGTTGTTGTAGAAGTCGAGGACAAACGCGCTTCGCTTATTTGGATGCGCTCGGTTGAGACGTGACAGCGTTTGAACCGCTTGAACACCCGATAACTTCTTGTCGACGTACATCGTGTGCAACAACGGCTCGTCGTACCCGGTTTGGAACTTGTCCGCGCAAACCAAGAACCGATAGGGGTGTTCTTGGATCTTGTCCGGAATCTCGTCGCTTGGGAAGTCATTCAATTGGCTTTCCGTCATCATCTGGCCTTCGACGTCGGTTTCACCCGAAAACGCCACAATTGCTTTGTGTGGGCTCTTTATCTCTTCCAAATAGCTCTTGATGCTTCGGTAGTACTTCACCGCTTCGGGGATCCCGCTACAGATCACCATCGCTCGAGCTTCGCCACCGATCTTTCGAGGGGCCAAGACGTAGGCGAGAAAGTGGTCGACCATAATTTCCGCCTTCAAGCGGATGGCGTGATCGTGGCGTTCAACGTACTTGCGAAGCTTCTTTTGCGCCCGTTTCCGATCGAACATCGGATCGTCTTCGATAACTGCTTCCAAACGGTAATAGCTGGCGACCGGCGTGTAGTACCTTAATACGTCAATGATGAAGCCTTCATCGATCGCTTGCTTCATCGTGTAAGTGTGGAATGGTCGATGCTTTGTCTTGCCCTCGGGACCAGGGAAAGCATCGCCGAACATTTCCAATGTTCGGTTCTTCGGGGTTGCGGTGAACGCGAAGTAGCTTGCGTTGGTCACCATCTTGCGCACGGCCATTCGCTTTTCGAGCGCATCGTTGATCGTGTCTTCTGGATCGCTGATCGCTTCGTTCACTGCCGCAGCAACCTTGCCGCCTTGGCTTGAGTGGGCTTCGTCAATGATCAGCGCGAACTTGCGTCCCCGATGGGCGTCACCGATCTCGTCCAAGATGAACGGGAACTTCTGAACGGTGCTAATGATGATCTTCTTGCCGGACTCGATGAACTTTCGCAGGTCGCCGCTTCGCTTCGCATGGCCGACGGTCGATCCGACTTGCATGAACTGGCGAATCGTTGCGTCGATCTGTTGATCGAGGATCCGTCGGTCGGTGATGACAATGACCGTATCGAAGATCTCGGGGTCATCGACTCCGCCGCTTCCGCCGCGAAGTCCGATCAGTTGGTGAGCCAACCAGGCGATCGAGTTCGATTTGCCACTGCCGGCCGAGTGTTGCAACAAATAGCGACGGCCAACGCCGCGTTCCCGAACGTTGTCGAGCAACCCGCGAACGAGATCCAATTGGTGATAACGTGGGAAGATCTGCTTGCGTGTCTTTTGTCCCGTCTTCTTGTTCTTCTCGACAACGATTTGGGCGTAGTTCTCGACGATGTTCGTTGTGCTTTCCGGCGTCAGAACTCTCTTCCATAGATAGTCCGTCTTCAATCCGTTCGGATTTGGCGGATTGCCCGCCCCGTCGTTCCATCCTTGATTAAACGGCAAGAACCAAGACTTCTTGCCTTTCAGGTGCGTGCACATTTTCACTTGCTGATCATCGACCGCAAAATGAACGATGCAACGCCCGAACGCGAAAAGTCGCTCTTTTGGGTTGCGTTGTCGCGGGTCGCTGTATTGAGCGACCGCGTCGTCAACGTCTTGATTCGTCAAGTTGTTTTTGAGCTCGAACGTCGCGATCGGTAAGCCGTTAATGAAGATGCCAAGATCGAGCGCACGACCGGATTCGTCGAGGCTGTATCGTAGTTGCCTTGTGATGCTGAATCGGTTGCCGGCGAACAATTCCGCCGACTTCGCGTTGCCGGGCGATGGCGTTCCGTAGAAGAGTTCGATGTCGTGGTGATCGAACTTGATTCCGCGTCGAATGACGTCGATAACGCCTCGCGAACCGATCTCTTTCTCGAGTCTCGCAAGAAATTTTCGTCGCGTCGGATTGTCGCTCTCGAGTAGCAATTCTTCCGCGATCTTCGGTTGGGTCTCTTTCAAGAACTCGCGAAGCTTCGCCAAGTCAACGCAATATTCGCGGTCATAATCTTTTGGATCGCCCGGTCGCCAACCGCGATCGACCATATCGTCGAAGATGATCTTCTCGAGTCCGCCTTCGCTTGTGTCGCTGACACCGCCGGCGATCTTCTTGTACAGCGGCCCCTTCTCTTGAACCTTGCTGGCGTCGCTGTTCGCTTCCGGCATGATGTCAGACACTTTCTAGTAACTCATTTTGAGCGAGCACCTTCCAAGCTAGTTGGACGTGATGGGGCGAAAACATCTCACGTTTTCGAGATGACCAATCAGCAATCTTTTGCATTGCCTCTTCTGGATCGCGTGCACCTTCATCTGTTGCGACCCAATGAACGGTCGCCAAAAGTTCCATTCCGAATGGCGTCTCGAATCCTTTGATCAACTTTGCGACGTGCTCAAAGTTGGCTCTTGTTTGCGGTTCAGATTCGAGAACCTCTTCGGCTTTTTCGATTGCTCCATCGACGAGAGACAAGGGCTTGTCGGGGTTCTCGCCACCATCTGCGAAACCAAGGGTGAAGTGCCCCTCGTTGCGTTCAAGACGTGTCGCAACTTAGTTGCATAGGGACCATAGGGGCCCTTGGAGAATTGCAATTGCTCCATCGGTTCGCCAAAACCAACCATGAAGTACATCAGTTTGTGAATCTCGAGAAGTGTTACATCTGGATCCATCGCAACGGATCGATACTTCCGCATCAGACCAATCATCGCAGCACCCTTGTCATCGTCGGCACCTTGGCCGTCTTTGTCATTGCCGCCGCCGACGGCACTTTGCCGGGCTCGTACACAAACACCGCAACATTGGGCAAAGATGCGAACGCGGACTCGATGCGTGGGCGAACGTCCTCCCACTTCAAGCCACCCAGTCCGCAACCCAACGGCGGAATTGCAATGGACTGAATCCCAAGTCGGCGAACGTCATCGACCAAGGCTTCCAGTCCCGAATCGATGTCTTCAATCTTGCTTCGTCCTTTCCAGTGGTTCTTCGTCGGAAAGTTGATGACGTATTTCGGGTTGAACATTTCCTCGGTTGAGAAGACAAACATTCTTCCGGGATGTAGTTCGCGAGCGTCGCATACCTTCTTGTATTGCTTAAAGTTCTCGGGGAACTTCTTCTTGAACTGCAAAGCAATACCACGCCCCATCACGCCGTAACAATTGACGGTGTTGACGAGTGCTTCCGCTTCTGCTTTCAGGATGTCGCCTGTTGTAAATTCGATCATCGTTATTCTGTCTATGGAAAATACCAAGTCCGTTCAATTGTGATTGGCGGTTGGTGCGGACAATCCGCAATCGCTTTCTTTGATGCACTCAGTCGGGATTGATCGATAACCCCAATCGCTTCCACCAACCCCCACGGAAAGAAGCGATGGATCAAGAATTCTGCCGCTTTCCGATGCTTTCGATCGCCAGCAAAATTGTTGCTTTGAACCACCTCCCAATCTATTCGGCCTAAATCCTGCTTGCGGTTGAAGAATTCAGCGGTCGCCATTCCAGCGTTCATATCAGAAAACGCGTAGGGAATGCTATTCTGACTGGCCCACCGCTGACATTCCATCATATCAGCTTGCAGGTGGACGATTGGTTCTTGCCCGCCGTGATACGTCAATTCGGGGAGATTGTCGTACCAGAACACCGAAAGCATCACGCTTCGGGGGCAAAGGTAGAACGGCACGTAGTCGCCGACCTTCGTTCCCGGGTGGCAGGTGACTTCGTATTCGTTCAGTCGCCGGCCCTTGATCTCGGCAAGCCCGACCGCGTTGACATTCAATCCTTGATCGATCATCTCGCGATCAGACCACAAACCACCCTGCGCGATAACCTTGGGAAGATTGTCGACGTGGGTGATGTGGTAGATCTTCGGCTTGGCCGGGACTTGGTTCACACCGCCTCCTCGATCAGTTCGTCGTCGGTAGCGAAGTCTTCGTCGAGCGTTTCGGTGGCGGCCAGTTCGGCGGCCTCTTCGCTGACGTCATCCGGTAACGCCTTCGCGAATTCGCAAACGTCCAGCTTGCCCGTCACGACGTCGGAGATTAAACGGGTGCGGTATTCACGAAGTAGTTCAATCTCCCGCTTGAGTGAATTTGCCGTGCTGAGCAAGGGAGCTACTTTTGCTTCAATGCCATCGACGATTAAAGCTTGTTCGGTTGTCGGTGGTGCTGGGAGCTTCAATTGTTTGAACGTGTCCCAGTAACACCGGTTTCGATCAGGAACGATGCCGGTCAATTGACGATTGACTTCACCTTTGCATTCATCAGTTCGGAACACGAACTCGTAGAACTGACTGTTAGCAATCGAAGTGCGGGGCTTTGCGACAACGTAGGCGGGACTAACAAGACCATCTTCTGGCACTACTCCCACTGCCTTGCCAAAGTCGCATCATGTTGTAGGCAATATCACCGCGTTTTGCGAAGCTATACTTCTCCACGTCGGCGATCAGTCTCTTCTCACGACCACGATGATCAAGATCACCTGCAACGGTGACCCCTGTATTAAGGGAGACGACGAGCATCGGCAATCCAACTCGACCGCAGTCTTTTCTCTCGGAGAACATCGCACCAGCTCGTAAAACTTTCCAATGCTCCGGCACATCGCCGAGCCAGTCGAGGCCGGAGGGTTTGAGGGGGACGGTGTCGTCGAGGCCTCGGGTGACGGCGAGGTCGATCATCGCTTGCTTCTGCTCCTCGAGCAAAAGGATCACCTTCCGTTTCGCCGCAATCGCCTTCCCCAAACGAACACTCGCCCAATCCAAAAACCGAACAATCAACGCTTGCTCGTCCGGTGGCGGAACTGGTGTTTTCGTCCCCAAAAAAACTGGGCATGGAATGGTGTTGCGAAGTCCCGAATACAAAGGGCTCAATAACTTCCGATCATCCATCGCAATGTAGAACCGCTCAATGAATGCCGCGATGGTCGGATCGTTACATTCAAAAACTGTATAGGCTCCCGTAATCATTCCGTCGAAACGAGATAGGCCAATGGTTCTTGGGGTCTCTGGGACATCAAATAAACAGCAAACAAGATTACCTTGGCGAACCTGTTGGCTTGTTCCCATATCCGACGAGAACTTTCCTTTCTGTTTCTTCAGATCGCGAACAATGACCCCTTGTTTCGTAAGCGAAAGCAACGCGTAGTCCGAGTGCCGATCCCCAACGAGTACTTTCCTTCGTTTCAAGAATGCGCAGTTTGGAACTGTCTTCCAGTGTGACGGAATATTGCCAACCCAAGGTAGTTTCGACGGCATACTATCTGAGTACGGACGCAAGTCGGCGATCATGCCATGACTCCCTTGAAGCAAGTCGTCGAGCAACCCTTCCGCCTCTTTCTCAATTGCTACGATGTCGTCCCTGATTTGATCAAGCGTTCGCAGCGGTTCCGGCTTGTAGAAGTGTCGGGTGAATGAGATCTCGTAACCGATCTTCACGCTTCCCTTCTTATCTTGTAACCATGCGTCCGGCGTGTAGGGCAAGACTTCGCGGTCGATAAACGCCTCGATCCCACCGGGTTCAAGTAGTGGGATCTGCTCGCTATCTCGCAAGTCTGGATCGGGCTCGAACCCGACAACGCTCTCTGCCGGACAGGCGTCTTCGCGACCGGATGACGGGTGAAGACATTCGGGTAAGTCACCCCAACGATATCGACCATGCGTAGGATCGGCGTCGACCTTGGTTTCGCCCTTCTTGTTCGGTTTGGAAACCTTGGCGATTACCGGCGGCGCGGTTTCGTCAACGTCGCTGACGCCTCGCAAGACAAGATTTGAGTTCGGCCGCCGACGGCTTGCTGTCGAGCTCCGCCAATTTCTCAGTGGCGACTTCCGCGAACACGTTATAGTTCGTCGAACGGATCGCCTCCCACTTGCTCACGCAACCACGTTCCCAGTTCGACCAAACGGGCGTCGCGTTGCCAGGTTTCGGGCTTTAGTAGCTTCTTCTTCTTGCTCTCGGGTAGGCTCTTTCCGCCTCCGCCGTCGTCGTCATCATCATCGCTTCCCCACTCGGCCAAACGCTTGGTGAGCTGCTTCTTGATGCTTCCAAAGTCTTCGACGAATGCGTCGCCGAACTCTTCATACAGCGTTTCGCGAATCTCTTCGTCACCGGACGCAAACCGTAGTGCCTCGATGCGTGGGACCGTTAGTTGGCTTCGCAATCGCAAAGGACGTTCAACGATAACTTTCCAGTATCCGAACGCTTCCCGGGGAAGATCTTGGATTGCTCGGTTTCCTCGAAGTTCAGATAGGCATCGCAGATCCGCTTGATATCCTCGTCGCCGAGTTCGCAATTCTTCTTGCCGAGATTCTTCCGCAGCGGCCGATACCACTGCGTCGCGTCGATCAGTTGCACCTTCTGACTGCCAACCTCTGTTGCGTCGCTCTGTCCTCGTTTATGGCGTGTTTCGTCATCTCCATGATGTTCCACGCGGATGAGCTCGGAATTCAGCTTAGCGACGAGGCGGCGAGGCGAAGCGTATGCGATCCGCACGTTCTCAAACTCTGAGGGCTGTAACACTGGTGGAAGCAACTGAACGATGAATTTTCCATCCTCCTGAGGTGCGGTCATGACGGTACGATCGAGTTGTCTAGCGATGTGATACAAGAAACGCTCAATCCATTCTTGCATATCTGGTGCCAGCTGGAACCAACGATTCCATCGAATTCAAACGGCTCAGAATTGGGTGGATATGCATCCAAGCACTGCGGAAG
>CAVOSP010000006.1:0-487467 GCA_963698905.1 Pirellulaceae bacterium | reverse complement strand
GGTTTCGCCAATTACACATCAGGGCATCGGTCAGAACGCGTATCCGGGCCGAAAGAGATCCCAAAGCTGGCGGAAAAGAGTGACTTCACCTTGGCCTTTTCCGGAGTAGCCCGCGACTGCTAAATCAAGGATCGCTCCGCACGACAGTGAGAAGATCGCTCCGACACGAGCCAGCGGAAAGCCAACGCCGGGTGTTTGCTTGTTCGACTGCGGATATGCCTGTTGATTACTTGGCGTATCTGGCATGGAAATCGTTGTGCCGTCGAACATGAAGACCTTGCGGTTCTTCCATCGCCAGTCCGACTCCGCCTTCCCGTCGAGCGCTGCACCGACACCACCAGCGATGTGTGCGAAGAACTGTTCAGGCAGACGCTTTCGCGCTTGGTAGTATGCGCCGGTGTGGGAAGAACATGCCCGCTGGCCGCGCGAGACTCGGTGGGCGACGAATCGAGCAACGGCTCCTCGACACGAATGATCTGCGGATGACTTGACCGAGGAAGATCCAAAGCGTTACTAAGGGCGTGTAGATACGCTCGTTCCAGGCAACCTCAATCGTATCCAATGCCTGCTGAACCGTTTCGCGGGCCAACACGTCGACGAACGGGAGTTCTCCATCCTGAAGGAACTGACGTCTGAGAAACTCGAACTGACTCCGGAATAACTGCTCGTTAGAACACCCGATCCTTGGGCCTCCTTGCCGTTGATGAACTTTCGCAAATCCATCTACGCAAGTGAGGCCCTCTTTGTATATGTCGTTTCTAGTAAACGCTTTAGAAAAATCTACGTGCCATTCGTTGGTCCAACTTCCGCGCCGCAGAAAACTGCGAAATCCAAGAGGTCGATCCGTCCGCCGTAGCTTCAATGAGCCAGCAGCCTTAATCAACAACCACGATTTCGCCCGGTCTCCAAGTCTTATCAAACCATGCCTCGGTTGGGCTGTACAGACGCAAGAGACAAAACCATCCCTTGCCGGGAACCGTCTGGGTCCAGTTCGCTTCCTTGCCGGCCGGAGCCTTGGGGCCGAAATAAAGATCGATCGACCCGTCCTCGTTGACGATCAATTGGTCACGTTGGCTTTGCTTGCTGGGGAAGGTTTGATCCGTTTGGAGCATGGAGCGGGTCTGGGGATCGTAGACGCAGATCGACCAGAATTTCTCGGCGGGAGCATCCTTGGGTATATTCAGCTTGTAAGTTTTGCTGCCATCGAGGTAGTCGCCATTGGCGTCCAGATAGCCCCAGGCGTATTGCGAGCCAGCGCCGATCAGCTTCATCGCCATCGCGGGAGTGTTCACCGTCGCGAAGTAGTAGAAGTGGGTCCGTGCATCCAGGTTGCGACCGCCCAGGCCCTCGTCTTTCAGGAACTGGTAGTTGTCGCCAGGGTAACCCCTCTTCCAATTGCTGCCTTCGTAGAGGAACTCGTCCTTCTTGCGTTCATCCCAGAGTAGGGCACGTGAAGTCGCGTTAGCCACCGCGACCGCTTCGGTCATGATCTGCTTCATCCGCGCGTTCCGGAGCGAAAGGCTTGCCTTTTTCGATTCCGATGGATGCGAAGAGCCCGCGCAACTCGGGGTCAAGCATTTCGACAGGTTCCCGCTCGATGACGTTATGGAGTTCTTCATAGAACTCGAAATTGTTGGCGTGAATCGTATTGAACGACTTTCCGGAGCCACTGATGAATTCCATCGTTGGTGGATTGTCCTTCATGGCGAGGGGGTAGATTTTCAAGCCCTCCCTCCACATCTTGGCGGAAGCGTCCGGCTTGCCGTCGAAGAGGAATCCACGCAAGGCGATCCAGGTCACATAGCTGGTGGACTTGGCCACGAAGTAGGTCTCGCCGTCGACGACCTGAGCCTTGCCGCCGATGGGGCCTTCGAGGTCGCCTTCGTAGTCCGGCGGCAGGATCAGATACTTGCCACCCTTACCCCTGTCTGGGCCAGGGGCACCCATGTCGACCACGAAGCGGAAGAAGGCGTCGTTCACCGTGCCCGGGCCGGCACCCGCCGGGATCTCGACCACTGTCGGTCCATCCTTTTTGAGGTCGAGAATGGGGATGGCGTATACGGTGCTGGTGTTGCCGGTGAGAAACAGCGCCTTGCTGTCCATCAACTCGTCGAAGTAGAGGACCTGGTTCGATTTCGTCTGCCCGAGCGACGCCGCGCCAAGGCGGAGCGCTTCAATCGAGGCGGCGGGGATCCCGTTTAGGAAGGCCTCCTTGGCCCGTGAGAAGTCGAGATGATCGTAGACCAGTTGGGAGGTCTCCTTGGTGGGGATGCCATCGAAGAATTCGAGGGTGCCGATTCGCGTCTCGACTCGGTCCGGCGTGGTGACGGATTCTGGGATCTCCGTCGTCATCTTCATTTTCGGCGACTGCCCCGAAGTCGGAGCGGAGATGCCCGTCGAAAGTAACGCCGGGGCAACCGTGATAGCCAGAATTAATTTGATCTGCTTCGTCTTCATGTTGTGTCCTTTATTGTTCTCTACCCCGATGATCTATACGTTCTGTTAGAAAGTCGAAGTTCCCGTGGAGGTTGGCTATACAAAGTCGCAACCCAGACGTGGTGCAAGGTGTCGAGTACGGTCTTGGGATTGCCTTGTGGCCGACGGCCGAACTGCGCAATAAGCAGAGTTGCATCGAGTGAATTCAATGCAGTGGCAATTCGCCTCGCATTGAGCGATTTCGAAATCAACCCATCCTTCTGTTGCGATTTGATTCGAGCCTCGACCTGGTCGTCCCAGCGTCCCATGAACGCGGACCATGCCTGTTCGAGGCGTTCGTCGAGTGGCGCTGCTTCCGCGACCGCTCGAAAAACGGGCCCATGGTCTACGCAAGTTTGCACCACTCCCTTGAGCGATTTCCTAAGTGCGGTGATCGGTTCGCCCTCGCCGTTGATCCAGGGATTAGCCGTCTGATGCATCACCGCTCCGACCTCACTCAAAAGCGACTCGACCAGTTCGTGCATGTCCGTGAAGTACTGGTAGAACGCCGGACGACTGAGCGGAGTCTCACTCATCAGTTCGCCGACGGTCAGATCACGAAAGCTATGCTCCCAGAGAAACCGGACACGCCGTCCATAATTTCTCGCCGGGCCTCTTCTGCGGAATGGCGGCGAGAGCGTTTTTGCGGCTTCGGTGACCTCTTTCGGGCTGTATTGGCTGTTTCTGACATGGAGTCAATAAGGTAGTGACGCGGTGTCAGTACGTCAAGGACCAGGGCTAAGTGACTGTCGCTTACCCAGCAAGAGTGTTGAGGCTACGGTGGGCCCCAGGCAGCACGGCTTGCCCCGCTGCCCGCCGGACTACTAATTCGCAGACTCTAAAGGCCACAGGGACTTGATGCTGATGAGTTGAACTCCCCTCACTAGCTAGCGGCGGTCTCAACGCCCGCAGTGCGAAACTGCAGACAGGCGGAGCAGCGGTCTCGCCACCGCCAGCAATTCGCCGGTTCTCGAAGTCACCGAGGATGCATCGGCCGCTCGGAGTTCGCTCGATTGCTTCGATGCAACCTTCGCCTGGTTTCGTACGATTCTCAGGCAATTGTGCAGCAAAGCGGCTAAACTTAGCTCCGCTTCCATCGAGCCGGCGCCTTGCGTTGCTCGAAACATGACACCGGCGTTCGCGTTGCGCGGTCGCTCGGCAACAAGCGGTCGGCGGCTATCGTCACCAGCTCGCCGGACGATACGAAACACGATCACCTTTTCAAGGAGACTACGTATGTCAACACGAGTTAATCGCCGACAGATTTTGCGAGCCGCGACAACGCTGGCTGCGGGGTCGACAATCGTCGCACCCTACTATTTCACCTCGAAGCGGTGCAGGCGCAGGCGAAGACCGATCGGCTCAGCATTGGCGCGGTTGGTATCGGTGGTCGTGGATCCGCGATACTCGCGCAGGCCGCCAAGTTCGGGGATGTCGTGGCTGTTTGCGATGTGGACACCCGGCATGCCGAGCGGGCTAGGCAAAGGTTCGAAGGCAAACCGAAGATCTACACCGACTATCGCAAAATGCTTGAACGCGGCGACATCGACGTGATCATCAACGGGACGCCCGACCATTGGCACACGGCGATCAACGTTGCGGCCTGCCGCTGCGGCAAAGACGTTTACACCGAGAAGCCGCTTACGCTGACCATCGACGAGGGCAAAATTCTGGCCAAGGTCGTCGACCAGACGAAAAGCGTTGTCCAGGTTGGCACGCAGCAACGCAGTGGCCAGCAGTTTCAGACGGCTGTCGAATTGGTCCGCAACGGGCGAATTGGCACGCTAAAGCAAGTTTGGGTCGCGCTGCCCTACTTCTCGACCAAAGGTGGACCGTTTCCGAAACAGCCGGTGCCGAACCAGTTGGATTGGGATTTCTATCAAGGTCAGGCACCCGGGCACGACTACTGCCCACAACGCACCCACGCGATCTTCCGCTGGTGGTACGAGTACGCTGGCGGGATCGTCACCGACTGGGGCAACCACCACGTCGACATCGCACAGTGGGGCATGGACTGCGAGACTGACGGGTCCAACGTCCATCGAAGCCCGCGGAATCTTTCCGAATCCGCAAGGCGATCAATACTACAACACGCCCGATCGATTTTTCTCGCGGATGAAGTATCCCAACGGGATCGAATTACTCTACTTCAGCGCCCTGGAAAAGCGCGCCCGGTTCGGCCAAGTGGAGGACCATCAAGAAACCACGCCGGAGCAGATCGAATACCTTTTCGGAAGCGACGTGCCGGAGGAGATCAAGACGTTCGATCGTGACGGGATCATGTTTGTCGGCGACAAGGGACGCGTATTTGTCAACCGTGGCGGCCTCTACGGTAAGCCGGTCGAGCAACTCCAAGACGATCCCCTGCCGGAAGATCGCTGGAAGGTGCGGCCGAGCAACAACCACATGGGCAACTTCTTCGATTGCGTCAAATCACGCGCCGAGCCCGTCGCGCCGGTGCGGATCGAGCATCGCACGGTCACCACATGCCACCTGACCAACATCTCGCTGCGGCTGGGACGAAAGCTCAATTGGGATCCGGTCAAGGAATCCATCATCGGCGATGACCAGGCCAATGGCTGGTTGCGCCGTGAGCAGCGAGAACCTTATACGATCGACGTGTAGACCGATTCTTTCCTACGAACGACAGCCAAACACATCAAGCGAGCAAAACAGTCGCCTACGGCGATTACCAATCTGTCAACTCTGGTGCGTTTGGATGCATCGCCCGAGGCGAGTTCGTCCAGCCGAAGACCTGCTTCGGTGAAAGGATCGAAGCCGGCTTTGTGTCGTCCTCGAGCTGTCAACGGTTTCGTCGACGGACACACGCATGCGACTGTGGATGGAGGCTTTTGGGGGCCCAGCGGCACACCGTCGTTCCGTTCCGAATGATTACAATGACTGGTTCATGCGACGCACGAAACGTAGCAATCTCCGGACATACGCGTTCTGGTCGCCCTTCTACGACCGGCTGATTGGCCTGGCGCCGTTTCGAACAGGGCGCGCGAAGGCCCACCAGCGGCTCGCGCTCAAGGCTGGCGAACGTGTCCTATTAGTAGGTGTTGGAACTGGCATTGACCTTCCGCTATTACCTGTTGGTGTGGAGGCAGTGGGTGTCGACCTGAGTCCTCTCATGTTGGCCCGAGCGCGAAACAGACTGCCGATCAAGGGCCGTCAAATCGAACTTCTTGAAGCCGATGCCCAGGCCATGCCTCTTGCCGATTCCACTTTCGATGCGGCGCTGCTTTCGCTAGTTCTGAGTGTCGTTCCGGACGGAGCCACCTGCTTGGCCGAGACATTGCGGCTGTTAAAGCCTGATTCGCGCGCAGTTGTCTTCGACAAATTCTTACCGCAGGGAAAGCGACCGACATTCGGTCGGCGTGTGCTTAATCTGCTAACGAATCTATTTGGTACCGATATCAACCGGGCCTTCGAGCCAATGGTCGAAACGAGCGGCGCTGAGATCATCACAGACGAGCCGGCAGCTTTGGGCGGGGCATACCGTGTGATCGTTTTGCGGAAGGTGTAGATGATCCTTAGGCACAGGCGCGATACTGGCCATTGTCCGCATCAACGATGCAACCGAATGCAGCAAGGGGGCCGATCTCACCAAGGCCCAGCGGCATATCACTCACCGTTATGCCTGAAATCCGGAGACTATTTCGGTTTCCTGGGCTTTCAGGTGCAATGGACCTGACTGGTACTGCGTGCGACCATTGACGGCAGCCGAGTGGAGTCAGAAGGTAACTCATTGGTTTATCGGTTGTGCCTTCGACTGTTTACTGGTTCTCGACTATCAAATCGGTAGCCCATCCCAACACAATCCCAGCAATGCCGCATCGCTACGAGTTCGTCCTTTGGGACTTTGATGGAACACTTGCTGACTCACTGGGGCATGCTTTGTGCGTTTACAATCAATTGGCCGACACCCACGGCTTCAAGCCGGTGGATGATCAGGAACAGGTGCGAGGGATGACTTCTCACCAATTTCTCAAGCAGCATGGCATTCCCGCCCGGAAGATACCTATGCTTTTTCGTGTATTCCTCACTGAAATCCGTGACAAACTGGATCAAATTCCGGTTCACCGAGGCATCATCGATTGCGTTACCGAATTGGCCGCTGCAGGTGTGCGGCAGGCCATCGTTTCATCGAACGATGAGACCAACATCCGCACTTGGCTTTCGCATCACGATATTGAAGGGCATTTCGAGTCTGTGGTCGGCTACACACGTCTTTTCGGTAAGGAAAACCCAATTCGCAGACAAGTGAATGCAGTGGAACTTCCCCCGCAGCAGGTGATTTATGTTGGCGATGAAGTTCGTGACATCGAGGCCGGACGCAAGGCGGGCATTGAAGTTGCCGCCGTTACGTGGGGGCTAAATTCCGGCTCGCTGCTACAGCGTTATCGGCCGACTCTCTTGGTCGAGGAGCCGAAAGAGCTGCTAAGGGCATGCCTAACGAAATGACGACATTAATCCGCGTTCTCGCTTTGCTGAACCCAACGATCAGGCTGGGATCTTCGGCGGCAAAGTTCCCAGCAGCGGTTGTCCGAATTTGGAAAACTTGTCTCGAAGCGATCGAGCGAACTGCACGCGGCCGATGCAACTTCAGCGAGTTTGGGAACGCTCGAACTCGCGTCGGTGCGTCGGAAGTGTGTCGGATCGGAGCAGATTCGGAGCCGCTTGGTTGCACGCTCAGGACACGCCCACCTTGGTCGCGACTGAGGAATCACAGCAGGCTTCAACCGAAAGGATCGCACTGTCATCGATCTGAATCCGCAGCGACAGAGGTGCCGTTCACCGACGCGAGAAAACAATTGGACATTCGGCTTGCGTGCCATCAAGTCGTCAGGACCGTAGGGTTCCGAACCGGCAATCGGCGTGACCGGCCAGGTTGCCAAGCCGACGGTTCGCTGAGAGTGGACAATGCGGCGGCCACGACCGCGCTCTCAAAGGCGTCCCACCACCCTCTATGTACCCTCTAGGCGCCGGCGCACTGTGCCGCCCCCCAGCCCGCTTGGGCAATCGGTCCAATCCGGCCAGTCATCTCGGCAGCCGCAGCACTGTTCGCCGTGCCGTCGACCGCGCGTTTGCGGACGCCTTGCAAAATGGCTGCTATGCGGAACAGATTGTAAGCCAGGTACCAGTCCATCGGCGGCAATCCATCGATCCCCGATTTTTCACAATAGCGCGCGATCGCTTGTTCTCGTGAAGGAATCCCAAGTGATTGCAGATCAACGCCGCGCAGGCCGCTACGTCCGTCCGGCTCCAGTTCATAAGCCATCAGCCAGTAGGCGAAGTCGGCAATCGGATCACCTAAAGTGGACAATTCCCAGTCCAGCACCGCAATCACTTTCGGCTCTTTGTGTGCAAACACCATGTTGTCCAGCCGATAGTCACCATGCACGATGCAAAAGCCCTTCTGCTCCGGAATTGTTTTGGTAAGCCACTCGATTAGCTGATCCATCGCGGGAATTGCTTCCAGTTCAGACAGGCGGTACTGCTGCGTCCATCGCGAAATCTGGCGCTCGCAATAGTTTCCCGTCTTACCGTGCCTTTCCAGACCCAGTTCCGCTGGATTGTAGCTGTGCAGTAACGCCAGAGTATCGATCATCTGATCGTAAATCGCGCGCCGCTCTTGGGAATCGCTATCGGGCAAAGTGCCATCCCACAACGTGCGGCCATCGGCCATTCCCATGATGTAGAACATCGTGCCGATGACATCGTCGTCTTCACAGAGTGCATAAGGTTTTGCGACCGGAAATCCGACTGGGTACAGTCCGGCGATCACGCGAAACTCGCGATCAACCGCATGAGCCGACGGCAGTAGTTTGCCGAATGGTTTGCGGCGCAGCACGTAGACGTTATCTGGCGTGTCGATCTTATAGGTCGGATTCGATTGACCACCTTTGAATTTGCTGATCTCCATCGGACCGACGAAACCTTCGACGTTGGTTTCCATCCAGGTTTGTAAACTCGCTTCATCAAGCTTGTCTTTTTCGGGCACCGGCATGGTGCCGACCATCTCTTCTTGGGGATTCATGGAAGCTCTCTGTTCCCAGTGATTCAAGCATTTGACGGAGCCCACGGCATGCCGCCGCTGCGCTTCCGCCATAGATGGATATTTATAGCATCCGGGCAGAAAGCGATTGTGATGTGACGAATGTAAAAGGCCTGTCACGCGGATGCTATCAGCCGATATCAGAGGGCCTGGGACGATGTTTTCAACGTTGCGGTCCGCCTGAGAGAGCTGCCGCGGCAAAAAGCCAACCACCACAGTCAATCTCGGATCGTCAGCGGGATCAATGCGCAGTTCGGGGAACCGAGCGACGGTCGTCCAGTCCAGCGTTCATCCAGCCAAGCCATCGAGACGAGCAGATCGTTGCGGACTTCCTTGGCAAAGCGAACATCCATCACGATCGAGAGCCACGGATTTGCTTGCGTAGTTGTGATTCGCTTAGCGCTGAATCGGGATTTGCCTGGTAGCTCGCCAAGCGTCGGTCGAGTTCAGCGCGTTGATGCTCAGTCAGTGATGTACCGGCGTCTTGCGGCACGCGGTCCCAAATAGCTTGTACAACCAGCAGTTGCTCCTCCAATGGAAGTGATGCAATATCAGCAATGGCTTATTCGACAGTCATAAGTCACCTGCGGCGGTAAGACTGCCGTTTTTTACCTTGACGCAGGAAAGCGGTCCAGATTCCGCAAAATCCGCATGAAAACCGAGGCCGACGAACAACTTCAGCCGGCAGAACGTCTACCGTCACCGAGGACGGACGATTGATTTTCCATTTGTGAAACCGCGCAAGCCGTCCTTCGGTGCACGGCTTGGTTCTGGCTTTTCTTCGATTTCGTGCTCGTGCTCAGCATCGCGGTGCTCGTGCTCGTGCTCGTAATCGAATGCCGCTGAATAATCTACCTTTGACTCGGCAACGCCGTCAAACTTCATCGCCATGCGAGTCAGCATTGACACAATTCGTCTCAGCAACCTCTTCAATTTGTCGCTCGAGTCGCTATCCATTCCGCCGGACGCGACCAGCACGTCTTGAATCGCGGCACATGCGAACGATGAACCACGCGCGATGTCAAAGAATCGTGCTCGGTCTTTGAGACTATGCTTACCATTGCCTTCAGCAATGTTCAGCGGGATCGATTGCGACGCGCGCAGCCATTGGTCGCGAGCGTGACGGCGCATTCCGCTGAGCGACTTTGAAACGTCAAACGCAGAAGCAACGTATTCGATCGAGAGCCGATAAACGTCGAGTCGATCGTGGTCGAAGATTGGTTCGGTCATGATTGTCCCGTTTCGATTACGAGCACGTGCACCGTTTCACTGAGCATGAGCACAATTGTGTTTCTTCCATGCCAGAACGTCGGCCGTCACCTCGGACGGACAATTGATTTTCCATTTGTCAAACCGCGCAAGCCGTCCTCAGGTGCACGGCTTGGTTCTGGCTTCCGGCCCTCATCGTACTCGTACTCAGCATCGCAGTACTCGTACTCGACTCCCGCATTGAACTCCGCTGCGGTCTCACCAACAGCATCCGAGCGTGCGATCAAACGGGTCAACATCGACACGATCCGATGCAGTGTTCGTCTCAGTTCGCCGTGTCGATTGTCGCCCAGTCCGTCAGTCGCAGCGAGAATGTCTTGAACTGCAACACATTCCAACGCCGAACCACGAGCGATGTCGAGAAAACGACTCCGATCTTTGAGGCTTCGTTTTCCGTTGCCCTCCGCGATGTTTAGCGGAATCGATTGGGCGGCGCGTAGCCATTGATCGCGCGCATGACGATGACAACCGTTCAGATCCTTTGCTACTGCGAACGAGGAAGCGACGTATTCGATTGAGAGGCGATAAACGTCAAGTCGATCGTGGTCGAAGATTGGTTCGGTCATCGGTGCTCCAGTCGAGTAGGAGTACGAGTACTGGGCTGCGCCCTGAGTACGAGTACGATTTTTCCATGCCAGAACGGTAGCGATGTGCGGGCGTCGACAGTTGAGTTTCCATTTGAGTGCGGTGACCACCGACGCTCCGTCACCATCGCATGGTTATCCGCCGATTTCTTGCCTAGTCCGAACCAGGGATCGGATCGCCTCGGGAGCCAAGTCCGCACCGTTGGGCCAGCAAATAGTTTTGCATACCGGGTCGAGTGTGAACTGAGCGAAGACAGGTGGGTCAAGAAGTGGCTCGAATACTGGGCCATCCAGTAACGGCCGAAGGTCAACCGTCGCGTCGCATCCGTCACTAAATCGAACAGTGAGCGAGGTTGGGCCAGCAAGTTTAGCGTTGAGAATGTGCAGAATCATAATCGTCAATCCAGCGGTTCGATTGGCAGCAATGGTTGCTGTGCCTCAGCGAGAGCCCAGTCCGCAAGCAACGCATCGCGGTGAAGTTCGCACCATTCGCCAACAAGCTTCGCGGCACGGCGTGGCAAACTTCCCTCCAGTATAGCACCAGAGCGGATTTCGATGATCGCTTCGGAATCGCCATAGATCGCGTGAAAGTGCGGCGGATTGTGGTCGCGATAGTAGATGTAGACGGCGATGCCGTAAAATTCGGATATGCGTGGCATCGCCGTAGTGTACCAGGCAAACCCTTCAGCCGGATAACGGCGGCGATCAGCGGGCGGCGAAAGTTGATTCACCATTGTCAGAAACGTCACCACCGCCGCTCCGTTGCATCGCATGGTTCGCCATCGGTTTCCGCGCGGGACGCCGAACGTACACTCGGCCTGAAGATTCTTGCCGGGATCGAAGCTGCGCGAAAATGCGGTCAAGATCAAAATTCATTTCGGCACCCAGTTGATGCCGAATACGTTTGATCTCAGCGGTAGGGTCAGGAATCACTATATGCCTCCAGCAGTTGCTCGGGCGTGCAGATCGTCGGTGGTTCGAATCCGGCGTCACGGCAGACCGCTTCGATCAGGTGTTGCGTCACAGGATTAAGTATATGCTTGAAGTTCCATGTGGCCAAGAAATCGATGCCATTCACTGCAGCGATCCCGATGTGGGCCGCATCCCGAGGCTCCGATCCGGGTACGGCATTGCGATCAATCAGTAGATCGGCAAGTGATTGAGCCTCAGGTGGTGCTTCCAGTAAAGCGATGCCATCAAGTTCGCTGATACGCTCCGCGGCGGCGTCTGCATCGCCAGAACTGCATTCGTCGATGACCAACTCAGAGGCGAACAGTTCGTAGCGCCCCTTGGCGGTGGCCCACCAGCGCCGCGTGACCTGCTGCCGGGCGGCAACAAGGGCATCTGGATGAATCCGTCCGGCGATGTTGCCAATGACTGTGGTTTCAAGGTAGACAGTTGGCATCAAACGTCCCTGATTGGCGAACGTTGGACGTCACCGCGATCGGGCGGTCGACGTTGTGATGGCCTAGTTTAGCAAGGCCCGATCTTCGGTTCACGCCATGGTTATGCGGGAAGCCGGTCAGAAGTCGTTGCCGCGTCTCCAGTTCAATTGAAGTAAGTTTAGCACAAATTTCGTTCTCGACCGCGGTCAACCGATCACATGAAGCGCGATCAGAACGGCCATGGTTCCGATTGCAATCCGAATTGCGTATTGGCGACGATAGGGCGGAATCGCGACCAAAAGGACGATCCCGATCGGGACGAGCAGCGTCATCAATGAGAGCATCGGAATCGCGACATTCCAGTAAATCATCATGTAGTCGGTACGCCGCGGCGTCAGCCAAGGATCATGCGATTTCGCATAACACATGGTGATGAGATAAACTCCGCTAGCACCAATCGCGAGCGCTAAATACGCGACGTAGATCAACCGTAATAGTTTTGATGAAATGTCTGCGACAAGTCCAGGATCGTCTCTGCTAATCTCTGCCAACCGGATCAACCTCGGAAAAGGGCATCAAACAGTTTCTCGTTCGCAGAACTTGTTTCTTACCAGTGGGTGAGGGTTAGAACAAGTAATATTGACTTATTCTACTCGCTTGCTGTGACTTGTTCTCACCGTTTGGCCCTTCGGGTACGGACGGGTGCCGATACTTGTTCTCACGGCCAAGCCAGACCTATGCTCACCGGCAGAGTCTCGACATACAAGCGTTTCGGCGGGTCGCAGCCCCCAGACCTAGGCTTGCCAAATTGGTGGCGTTTCCAGCATTGGATCCAGGGGCCGGTTTGGAGTGCTTTGCGACCGGGGATGAGCGGGCGACTGGACAAGCACATCAAGAGTTTGGCGCACCGTTTGTTCCAGCCGACGGCGAATGGACGTGACCGAAGCGATTGACTGACCACATCGTCGGAACCCACGGTGACCGCTCCAATGGCGACAGTCTGTCTGCCCTGGTTAAGGTGGTCCGATGGATCGCCAATGGTCTCCTCGCTAATGGTTCGGTTATGATGGCAACTTGGCGAACATTGCGGCTGCCATGTGAATGCAGCAGCGGCGGCGGCAACAAGGGCTTGTATACCTCGGATCATTCAACACACAGATGGCTAGGATTCGAATCGGCGACAAAGCCCCGGACTTTACTGCCAAAGCAGCAGATGGCAGCTCGATCAGCCTACGTGACTTCGTCGGCGAGAAATCGCTTGTTCTTTTTTTCTATCCGAAGGATCACAGCCCAATCTGCACGAAGGAAGCGTGCTCCTTTCGCGACTCTTACGAACGATTTGTCGATGCGGGCGCAGAGGTAATCGGCGTCAGCAGCGACACGTCGAAGGAACACATGAAGTTTGCCAAGCGGAATGGTCTGCCGTTTCGCCTGATTAGTGATCGCGATGGATCGCTGAGGAAAGCGTTCGGCGTACCGAGCGCCATGGGTTTGCTCCCGGGACGGACAACCTATGTGATTGACAAGGAGGGCGTTGTGAGGCTCGTGTTCACGGCTCAGTTTGCTGCGGACAGGCACATCGAAAAGGCGATGGCGGCGTTGAGTTGATCGGCAAACACAAGTGGCGAATCCGCGTCGGCAACTGTCAGCCGGTTGGCCCAAGCCGTGATCGCAACCACCCGGTTTGGCCGTTGCGCGTCACCGTAAACCGCTTGAGGCTTCAGCGACCAGCGGCACGCAAATCGACGGCGTATGAACGTGACCGAAGCGATGATGCCCCGAACGACCCGTTGCGACCGCTGGCAAGGTACTCCGCTAAGAGACGGTCGTATTCGCGCTTGCTGGCTTGGGTGCCATAGGGACCAAGATCGTAGTCACGGCCATTGATCGTGACTCTGGCTTGCCCGGATCGATGCTTGCGATACTTCGGAACTTCAAAATGTGGTCGTGCCATGAGCACTGTCTCCTATTCTGAGTTATTGGGTAAATACCCAAAAACTCACTTTGGAACATGTGCTCTGCCGACCATCGGCAGGTCTCGGTTTTCGCCGTGAATCACGAGAAGTTTGTCGAGCGACGCGGACGGGACTCGAACCCGCAACCTCCGGATCGACAGTCCGGGGCTCTAACCAATTGAGCTACCGCGCCTGGGGATGGATTCGCCGGACAGACGCGCGGCCTGTCCAACTGCCATGGCTCAAGGGGCGAATTATATCGGCACCCGGGCGACCCGCAAGTGCAACCGAATTGGTCCGATTTTGACGGTTGTTGCGGCAGTCTAGCCGGAATTTGATCGAGCCCGCCAATTCGTTGAATCGGCGTGGCGAAGTCGCCCTATTCGGCGACCTAGTCTTTCTGCGACCGCCGCGCTCCCCGCGGCGGCCAAATCCGCTTCTCAAGACACCGACGATTGTTCGAGGTTCATCATGGACGCTGCCATTCTCGCCGCCTTCTCGCTTAGCGGGTGGTTCTTTGACGCCTGGGCTGAACTGGTTCGCTGCTTCAATCACATGGATACCACCCAATGGGGGATTGTTTCGGCCGCTTCCGTCATTTTCGGCTTCCTGTGCCTGAAAGGCTCTGGCGTTAACCACTGAACCCGACGCTTCCAAACAGCGGGCTGCTGCGTCCAAACGGTTATCTCTCGCTGACCCCTGCCACTCTACTGCTCCCCTCCTTTTTCTCGGCCAATAACGGCCAAGAATTTTACACTGCAGCGCTCTGGCGTTATCATGATGCTCGGCGGAAATGTTCCGTCGCCGTTCTGAACGTCTTGATCGAAGGAGCCCTGCCATGCCACTGTTCGAAGTAGAAACTGATTCACACATCATCATCACCTGGGCAGAAAGCGAGGACGCGGCCAAGGACGTCGTTTTGGATTCCTATCCCAGCGACGAGGTGTTACGACTGACCAAGCGTCCCCGTGATACTTGGGTGATCAGCAAAGGGGCTCTTGGGCTTACCAGCACCACTCTCGATCCCTGTACCGTCGCCCGCGATTGTCTGAGTCGATCGGCCGGCGACAAAGTAAACGCGATTCGCCTGTATCGAATGGAAACGGGCAGCGATCTGGAACATGCTCGCAAAGCAATCGAGTCGAACATGGTGATGGGCTGGTAACCAGCCAACCTCCAATCGCGCGGCATGTGAATCAGCTACAATTCTGTCTGTTCACTTCGCTCGCTCCTCGTTCGGTAGCCAAGCTCCGTGCCGCGCTTTGCTCTGCTCCTGTTGATCCTCTGTTTGCCGCTGATCGTCGGCTGCGAGGGCTGTCGTAATTCCGGCGAATCGGAAAACGATGATCAGCAAGATAAACAGGCAGCATTGCAAGATTTCTCGGCCAAGATGCCGAGCGTCTTCCCAGCCGACATCAACCCCATCTCCGGCGGCATCAAGCCGGGACACTGGCTGACCGCTTCTCAGCCGCTCAAAAGTAACAAGGTCGACCTACGCGGCGAACTGCTGTCGAGCGTATCGGTCACTGGCGAAAATTTTCAGTCTGGCGCCGCTCAGACCATCGAAGGCCCAATCCCGTCCTTGCGACCTGCCGTGTTGCCCAAAGGCCAGCTCCGTCGTTTCAACTATCGCACGCTGGCGCCAATTCCCCCCTCGTCGGACGAAAAGAAAAGCTACCTCAACAGTCGCTTCCTATCGCGTGGACGATCGGTGCTGTACGACACCGGTCGGCAACCATTCAACGTCCTGGCCGCACAAGAGTTCTTCTTTGTGATCCTGACCAATCGACCAGAACGGTTTGCCAAGTTCCAAGTCGCTGACTGGGTCCGACCGCCACGCGATCAATATGAGTTTCAAGATCAACTGACCAACTACCGAATCGTGATCCCGCCGGTCGACGAGTTGTTGCCGCTGTCCGACACAATGCTCGATTGGACCGCGACCGCGGTATTGTTTTGGGATGATTTATCCCCCGACGCGCTGACGCCCGACCAGCAAACGGCGATCGCCGATTGGATTCGCTTCGGCGGCCAACTGATCGTCAATGGCGCAGACGCGGCCGATGCGATCGCCAATACTCCCCTGTCCGATACCCTGCCTTTAAAACCGACCGGCAACATCGAACTCGATCCCGATGCGGCGACCGAGTTATTGCGCGGTCATTCGGTCTCCAGCGACAAATCGACCGAAAAGCAGATCTCACTGGTGAAGGATCAAACCGCTCGGCTGGCCGTCGACGGGATCGCGGCCACAGACGCAACCGCAGTAGCCGATACCGGAGAACTGATTTTGGAACGGCTCGTCGGCCGCGGTCGAGTGGTCCAATCGCGGTTTGACGTGACCGCTGACTGGTTGTCGAATTGGCTCTCCTACGACAGCTTTGTCAACTCGGCCCTGCTGCGCCGACCGCGGCGGCGGTACATCGTGCCGTACGAGGAAAGCCCGCTTCAGCAGACTTACCCGGCGCGAGCACGAGGCCAGCGCGACCCAACGCTCAACACACGCTTTCGCATCGCAGCCCGCGATGCGATTCTGCCCAACACGATTGCTGAGGAGCCGCTGAGATTATCGACGACTGAGTCGCAGGACGCGGAGTCGACGGTGACCCCAACCGAGCCAGCGGGCCGAGCGAGCAAGCTGACTCGAAACGACTCGGCATCCGGGATCAGCGGCTGGAGCGACGACAGCGATGTGATCTCGATCTGTCGACAAATACTTCGCGAAGAAGCGGGAATTGAGATACCCGATTCGTCGCTCGTCGTTCGCTCGCTGGGCTACTATTTGCTGATTCTGGTACCGATCAACTATCTCTTTTTTCGACTGCTGGGCAGACTGGAGTACGCCTGGCTGGCCGTCCCACTGATCGCCATCGGTGGTGCGGCCTGGGTGGCCCGAGCAGCGCGGTTGGATATCGGTTTTGCCCGCAGTCAGACCGAGGTAGCCCTGGTCGAGCTGCAGCCGCGTTATCGCCGCGGTCACGTCTCGCGCGTGGTGGCGATTTATAATTCGCTCTCGAGTGCTTACGAAATTGAATCGGCTACGATCGATAGCGTGGCCGCGCCGATTGGCAATCAGCTGGATTCGAATGCCGACATCGTGCTGCGAACTGGATTTACCGAAGGACCGGTACTGGCCGGCTTCGCCGTCGGCAGCAATCAAGTCCGCCTGCTGCACTGCGAACAAATCATCGACATGGGAGGCACGATTGAGCTGACCGACGATGGCCGCTTGATCAATCAGACCTCGCACGAATTGTTGGATACCTTTGTGATCGAAAAATCAGCAGCTGGTGAAGTCAAGATATCGTCGGTTGGTAGCTGTCAGAGCGGATCGACGGTCAATTTGAGACCTAAGAACGCCGCGGCGATATCCCTGGCCGACGATCTGCCGATGCAAACCGCCCGACTGATCCGCCGCTTGGCGTCTCCGTCGGCGATGCCCAATGGGACCAGCCGGCTGCTGGGCCGCATCGATCAGGCGCTGGCTGGTATCACGATCAAACCGCAGGCCAATCAAACTTTGTCGCAAACGATTGTGCTGGCCCACTTGCGACACCAACCGGTTCCCGACCCTGAAGTGGATGACAATTTGGTCAGCGACTTCGTTGCCGTACTGACTGATGAATCCGAGCAGAGTGCTCAGCCAGACCCGCCGGGACAACCCGCAGACCCGGGCGCTGAGGCAACCGATACCAGCGTAGAGGCGATTGAGTGATTACATTAAGCGGTTTCGGCAAAGACTACGGCGACTTCACGGCCGTCGACAGCATCGATTTACAGATCGAAGCCGGTGAGACGTTTGGATTCATCGGCCCCAACGGAGCGGGCAAGAGCACGACGATTCGTTTTCTGGCGACCTTATTGCGGGCCAGCCGAGGCCAGGGCATGGTCGCTGGCTGCGACGTGATGGGTGATCCAGTCGGTGTGCGTCAAGCGGTTGGCTACATGCCGGACATCTTTGGCGTTTACGACGGCATGCGAGTCTGGGAGTTTTTGGACTTCTTCGCGGTTGCCTATCGAATCGGCCGCACCGAACGCAAACAGATCATCGATAACGTGCTGGAACTTCTGGATCTGGGTCACAAGCGAGACGATTTCGTCAATAGTCTCTCGCGGGGCATGAAACAGCGACTCTGTTTGGCCAAGACGCTCGTTCACGATCCTCCCGTATTGATTCTGGACGAACCGGCCAGCGGACTCGATCCGCGGGCTCGCGTCGAGGTCAAGGCGTTGTTGAAAGAGTTGCGAAAGATGGGGAAAACGATCCTGATCAGCAGTCACATTTTGACCGAGCTGGCCGATTGCTGTACATCGATTGGCATCATCGAGCGGGGACAAATGCTGATGCAAGGTCCAATCGACAGCGTCTATCGACAGATTCGTCGCAATCGCCACGTTGAGATCCAATTCATCGCGGGCGAAGAGACGGGATTGTCGATTCTGCGTAGTAACCCGCATTTGCGATCGCTGGATGTCGAGCCGATCGGCGTGTTGGCAGAACTGGAGACCGACGACGAGGGGCTGGCAGACCTGATCGATGAGTTGACCAAAGCAGGTGTCCGAATGAAGTCATTCAACGACCGCGCTCCGACGCTGGAGGATGTCTTCATGACCGTCACCAAAGGTTTGGTGACTTAAACCAACAGCGTCTCTAATTTTCGGGCAATCGCTTCGGCGTCCAACGGCTCGCAGACCGTGATCGGCCGGATTTCGGCGAACGATCGGAACCAGGTTTCCTGTCGCCGCGCCATTTGACGCGTGTGAGCGGCGACTTGGTCTTGGATCTCGCCGAAATCGCCGTTGATCTCCAGAGCTTCGATGACTTCCCGGTAACCAACTGCTTGTGACGCGGTGCGAGAAAGACGCTTGTGACGGGCCAGCAATTCCCGCACCTCTTCGATCAATCCCGCCGCGAACATCTCGGCGACACGAAGATTGATTCGCTGGTGCAGCAGCTGCCGCGGCCACTGAACGGCAAACACATTGCAACTTTCGCCCCCGCGTTGCTGGTCAAAATGAATTTGCCGGTGGCTAATCGGGGTTCCAGTCTGGTAGGCGACTTCCAAGGCCCGAATCATCCGACGCGAGTCCGAGGGGGCGATTTTGTGCGCTGCCAATGGATCGACTTGTCGCAGTCTTTGATATAAGGCAGCGATACCATGCTGCCGCAGGTCCGCTTCGATGGCCCGGCGAAAATCCCAATCAGCCGGTGGACCCGGGTCAAAACCGCGCAGGATCGCTTTTAGAAACATCGGTGTACCACCGACAAAAATCGCGGTACGACCGCGGCTTCGCATTGCCGCGACGACCCGATGTGCCTCCTTCAGGTATCTGGCAACACTGAAGTCTTCGGTCGGATCAACCAGGTCAATCAGGTGATGGGTCACCTGGTTCTGCTCTGCGAGCGATGGTTTGGCCGTTCCAATATCCATCCCTCGGTAGACGGCGATCGAATCGAGCGACAAGATCTCCGCGCCAATCCGCTTGGCCAAAGCGATGGCAATCTCGCTCTTGCCGGAAGCCGTTGGTCCAGTCAGAACAATCGCGTCATCGATCAGCGGGGGAAGCGACTGGTGCTGCTGAGCAACGGGTGGCATAGGTTCGTAGAGGCAGAGTTGCTTTGGCGGGAATTGCATGACACTGAACCATCCTACTTCGTCGGCGCGATTTTGTTTGCACCCGACGATCGCAGACCATGTTGCCAACAGATCCCGCTAGCAGATTGCTATACTTTGGTGCGCAGAATGGCGATTGCGACGAGGACGAAGGACTCTTAATCAGCTGTTTCATTTCTGAGCGGCACGGCGCCAGCCGCCGGTTTCTTGGTGCAGCATCAATCGCCGGAAACCGGTGGCTAGCGCCATTCCGCTCCGATTAAGTGCCAATCGGGCCGCTCATTGATTGTGGCGAATTTTTCCGCGCGTTCAACTTACAGTCAACAAATCATGGAAATCACGAATTACTTTTCGCCAAACTTGCTCTCAGGCAAGACCGTCTTCATCACCGGCGGCGGTGGTGACATTACGTTGGGGATGGCGAAGAACTATGCCGCGGTCGGCGCCAAGATCGCCATCTGCGGTCGGACTCCGGAAACACTCGATAAGGGGGCGGCAGCACTTCGCGAACTGGGAGCCGACGTGTTTACCGCAGCCTGCGATGTCCGCGACTATGCCGCGCTGGAAACCGCCATGGTCAACAGCAACGCCGCGCTGGGACCGATCGATGTCTTGGTCTGTGGTGCCGCCGGCAATTTCTTGGCCGCGGCGGAAGAATTGAGTGCCAACGGATTCAAGTCGGTGATCGACATCGACTTGATCGGTTCATTCAATGCCAGCCGCGCAGCCTTTGAACAACTCAAAGAAACGAAAGGGAGCATCCTGTTCATTTCGGCCGGACAGGCGTTTACTCCGTATCACATGCAGGTTCATGCGGCGGCCGCCAAAGCCGGCATCGACAACATGATGAAAAATCTGGCGCTGGAATGGGGGCGTTACGGCATCCGTTGTAATTCCATTGCCCCGGGACCGATCGCCGATACCGAGGGGATGAGACGCTTGAGCGTGGCGGGGATGCATGACAAGTTTATCGCGACGATTCCGCTTGGCCGTTATGGGACCAAGGACGACATTGGCCAGGCCGCGGTGTTCTTAGCCAGCCCGATGGCCCGCAACATCACCGGCACGGTCCTTGTCAGCGACGGCGGCCAAAACCTGCCCGGTGGCGGCATCATGGGGCTGCTGCAGGCGCTGGGATAGCGGTCCTTCCCCGGCGAACGATCAGTTGAACCGCTAATGAACGCTAACAGGACGCTAATGCGGCTCCACAAGGCGAATGATTACCGGGGTTTAACCTTCAAGATCTGCCTCAGTTGCTGCAGGGTGATTGGTTTGACGACGTGGTCGTTAAAGCCGGCTTCGATGACCGCTTCCCGGTCCTCGTCGCGGCCGTAGCCGGTGAGGGCAATCAACCGGACTTCCTGGCCGAGTTCCGCGCGGATCTTGCGTGCCAATTGGTACCCATCGATCTGCGGCAGCCCGATGTCGAGCAACGCGACGCTGGGCTTGTGCTGCATGATCACATCGAAGCCTTCGGCGCCGTCGGAGGCGGTTGCAACCACTTGAAAACCGTCGCGGTGCAACAGCGATTCCAGCATCTCTCGGGCATCCTGGTTATCCTCAACCAAAACAATCCGTGGATTCTCTTCAATCTCCAAGTCCTTGGATTCCTCGCGCTGGGCCGGTCGCTTGTCCGTCAGAGGTAAACGAATCACAAACTCGCTCCCCTTGCCGGGGCCATCACTGAAAGCGTCGATGGAGCCCTGGTGAAGCTCGACTAGTGATCGCACGAGCGTCAAACCGACCCCCATTCCCCCTTCGCTGCGATCGAGGGTTTCGTCGGATTGAACGAACATGTCAAATACCGACGTCAGCAACTCTGGTGACATGCCACAACCATTGTCGCGAACCCGAACGATCGCTTCAGCCTCGGAACTGCAAACATCGATACGGATCTTGCCACGGTCAGGCGTATACTTACAGGCGTTGGTCAGCAGGTTTTCGATCGACTGCAGTATGCGAACACGGTCAACATCGACCCAGACGCACTGCTGGGATGCCTCAAAGGTCACTTGATGTTGATGCGCGTCGGCGAGCGGACTGACAGCCTCGATCGATTCTCGGCAGACTTCAACGATGTCAATGACTTCGCGTCGAAGCTTGATTTTTCCTTGCGTCACTCGCGACACATCCAACAGATCATCCAGCAATGTGGCGATCTGGGATGCCTGACGTCGAATCACGCCACTTGGTTGTTGCACATCCGACGACTCCTCGGCAAGGCGGTCCAGTAGCGAAGCGGCTGTAAGTATCGCGGCCATCGGATTGCGAAGCTCGTGAGAGAGCGTCGCCAAGAATCGATCACGTTGGCGGACCTGATCACGGAGCGAGGTTTCAAGTTCCTGGTGCTGGGAAATATCGACCAAACAAGCAATGGCTTGCAATCCGCTCGGTGTCGTGATCGGATCGACTCTGACATCAAGCGGTATCCGCCGCCCATCTTTGCACAGCCCCCAGACATAGGAGTCTGGTCCCATTCGTCTGATCGAGTGCGGCTTGCGAAAGTACTCCTGTTGCAGTTTGGCATGTCGACTTCCCTGCTCAGGCGGCATCAATAAATGCAGCGGCCGGCCAACAAGTTCGCTCCTGGTGTAGCCGAACATCCTCTCGATTTCCGAGTTGACCCGCGTGATCTGGCCAGCGGCATCAACCATCAGCATGCCGTTTGGCGAGACCTCGACGGCATTGTTGAACTGCGACTCTGCTAACTTCACGACGGTCACATCGATCAGCGTCATGACGACGCCCGACCTCTCGACGTCGCCCTGATACGGAAGGATTCGCATCAAGAAATGAGCACCATCGGCATTACGGACCTCTTCTTCGTGCGGCTCACCACTGGCCAGCACAAGGGCCAGCTTGTCCGGCAGATCCTGGCAATCGATGGTGTGAACAAATCCATGGATGCTGCGGCCGACATCGGACGCGATCAAGTTGAAGACGGCGGCCATTTTGGGCGTGAACTTGCGAATACAGAGCTGCTCGTCCAGGAAAATCGTGTGCACGTCGGTGCTTTCCAGCAGGTTATTCATGTCCTGAGTGAGCTCGGTCTGCTCTTGAATCTTTTTCTGGTATTCGGCGTTGACCGTATACAGCTCTTCATTGACCGAGTGCAATTCCTCGTTGGTCGATTGAAGTTCTTCGTTGGAGGCAAGCAGTTCTTCATTGGTGGCCTGCAACTCCTCGTTACTCGTCTCAAGTTCCTCGATCGTGGCTTGCAGATTCTCCTTGGCGAATCTCAACTCGGCTTCCAACGCGGCAACGTGGTCACGGGTCGCTTCCGCCAGGTCGGTATGCTTGTGATGCTGCTGCTGAGGCTTTGGCGGTTCGACCTCGTCGAAACGAATCAACATGTGCGAACCAATCCGGCGGCTTGATTCCAGCGGCAGGGCGGTCAGGTTCACTGCCAGCTGGTTCCCACCCGCTGACGTCTGCACGTTCCCGAAGGATACCGGCTGTTTCTCCCGCGCCGCACGGTGCAGGGCGGCTCCCACCGCCATCCGCAACTCATCGCTGAGCATGTCCAGCAACCCGAGCGAAGGCATGCCTTTCCGCAGTTTCAGGAACCGCGCAGCATCGCCGAAGGTGTGAACAATCTCCAGATGTTCATTGACCAGCACACTGGGAGGAAGCGTCTGATCGAGCAGCTGCTGGAAAACCTCACCCAATCCGGTTATCCGCTGGGGACCGGGCTTGGCCGCCAACGGGGACAGACTGGCACTGAGACCCAGCGACATTGGCAGTCGCAGATCGGCGGGCAATTTGGCGTCACGCCGCTTCCTGAATATTCTCCAGTGCTTGTCGAGACTATCAAATTCACTCGAAAGATCACCGGGGCTTTCGCTCGGACCCAGAAACAAGACTCCCCCGGTCTTGAGGCCGAAGTGAAACAAGGAAAGCGCCTTCTTTTGCGCCGGCGGAACGAGGTAGATCAACAGGTTGCGACAGGAAATCAAGTCGAGCCGCGTGAACGGCGCATCTTTGATGATATTGTGCGGCGCGAACACGACCATGTTTCTTAGCTCCGGCGAAACACGGAATCCTTCGTTGGTTCTGACAAAGTAATCTTTCAGCCGCTGAGCCGTGACGGAGGCAACCGAATCCTCGCTGTAAAGTCCTGTTGCGGCGAACTCCAGCGATCGAGAGTGGGCATCCGTGGCGAAGATCTTCGCGTTGACCTGCTTGCCACTTTTGAGGATGCATTGGCGAATCAGGATTGCCAAGGAATAGGCTTCTTCCCCAGTTGCGCAACCGGCCACCCACGCCCGAAAGTCGTTTCCCTCGGGAACTCGCGCCAACAAGTCTGGGATCACTTTTTCTTCCAGAACCTGAAATGCGGCTGAATCGCGAAAGAAGCTGGTGACGCCAATCAGCAGGTCGCGGTACAGCGAATCGAGCTCCTCTCGATTGTCCCGCAATTGATCCGCGTAATCTTCGAGGCTGCTGACCCGTCCAAGTTGCAGACGTCGCTCGGTCCGGCGGGTTACCGTCGTCGGCTTGTAGTAGGAAAAGTCGATTCCGTATGCCTCGCGCAGCAACCGAAAGACGGGTGTCATTCCGTCGCGATCATCCTCCGGCGCGGCCGCGGCCTGGGGGTGATGAATCTGTCGCAGCAGTTCCCCCGGAATCTCACCGGGGGGAAGAATCACATCGACCATCCCTGTTTCGATAGCGCTCTTGGGCATGCCGTCGAACTTGGCCGTTTCCTCGCTCTGCACGACCACAAACCCACCCGCCTGGTGGACTTCCTGAATTCCGCGCGAACCGTCGCTGCCGGTGCCCGAAAGCACGATTGCGACAGCCCGTTTCCCGGCGTCCCGCGCCAGTGAACGAAAGAATTGGTCAATCGGCAGCCGCAGCTCATCGCTCGGCTCACGGGCGGTCAGCAGCAGCTTACCGTCGGAAATGATGACCTCCGTCTTGGGGGGCATCAGGAAAATCTCGTTTGCGACCACCGGCATGCGATCTTCGACCGCATGAATCGGCATCCTCGTCCAGCGCGCAAGTAACTCGTCCATCAGGCTCTTAAAATCGGGCGACAGATGCTGAACCACAACAAAAGCCATGCCGGTGTCATCAGGCATGTTCTGAAATAGTCGCTCCAACGCTTCGAGACCGCCGGCGGATGCCCCGATCCCGACAATGTGGGTGGGTTCTGAAGCTGCGAACGGCCGTGATCGTCTGTCCGAGGTTTCCGTGAACTTGCCCGAGTCAGCCAAGTTCCCATCCGTTGCCGCGTGTTCCATCGTCATCCTCCGTCAAACTCGCGCTGAATCCCTGTCCATCACCGATATCGAAGACTGAAGAGCAAGTGGAAGTCGTATCGCTTGTGGTCGTCCTGCGTCTGCGGCGACGAGCTACCGCACACCACGTGACCTTACTGTGATCCGAAAAGTGTATCAAAGCTCCAGCGGCAGGAAGACAAGTGATGCCGGTCGCGATCGCTTCTGGGTTCGCCACACTGGTTATCGATTATCCCCGCCTGCGCTTGAATTTCGTATGGTAATTTTAGTGTTCGTGACATCGTAATGGTCAAGGCGTCACCAGCATTGGCCAGCGGATGCCCAAACTGGAACCCTGCCCGGCAATGCTGGCGACGCTTCGAGCGAAAGACGAATTGAACGCGATTGCGGCTGTACAAGGGTTTTGTGACCATCCGGATGACCAGCGCCATTTTGCACCAGCCGCGTTTGATGTGATTTTGTGCCGACAACTTGTGAATTGCCTGTTTGACCCGATTGCCGCCTTCAGGAACTGGAGTTTCTGGCTCAAAGATCACGGTACTGTGATTGTGATGGACGGACTTTTTGATCGTTCCGACTGGGCCGGAAGGTGGCAGGAAGAGATTGACCAGCTTCCGCTGTCCGCTTGCCGAACAACCGCCACATTTCCCTACTTGCTTGAACAAACTGGCTTCCGCATCGACTTTGTCGATTTCATGGCAGCAACCAATGCCAGGCCGTCCACAAGGACCAAGCGATATATGGTGGTGGCGTCAAAACTCGCCTGACAATAAAACACCGAAGCTGCCGGCTCGCCGTGAATTGAGATCAACCTCACCAGCACAACCCGCGATTTCGAAAGTTAGACGCGAATGAATTTTCTGACCGCACGGTGGCAGCATCTGTTGCTTGCCAATTACAGCATTCCGCCGGATGTCTTGGTCCCGTTTGTTCCCAAGGGGACCAGAATCGATCAGTTTGGCGGACACGTTTTTGTGAGTCTGGTGGCATTCATGTTCAATCGAACTCGTGTGCTCGGGTTGTCGATTCCCTACCACAAGTGTTTCGAGGAGGTGAACCTCCGTTTCTATGTTTCGCCAATCGACGACCCTTCCAGACGCGCAGTGACGTTCATCAAAGAGATTGTGCCGCGGAGGGCCATCCCTTTGATCGCCAACAGTCTATTCCGCGAGAGATACGTGGCGTTACCAATGTCGCACGAGAGTGGCGATTGCCATCACTGCTACTGCTGGTCGCAAGGTGTCACCAACACGATTTCCGGAAGAATCACAACTGAGTTGGCTTATCCCGCGGCTGGATCCGTCGGAGAGTTCATCACCGAACACTATTGGGGTTATGCGAAGGGATGGAAAAGAACACTGGAATATCAAGTTCAGCATCCTCAATGGAAATGTTGTGAACTCGATGATTTCGAAATTTCCGTCGACTTTGCGGAAACCTACGGCGAAGATTTTGGATTCCTGTCACAACAACCGCCGCATCACGTTCTGTATGCTGAGGGATCCGACGTCTGCGTGTCGTTCCCCAGACGCCTCTAGAGAAGTGTTGTCAGACTTTCTAATCGCTCAGGAATTCATCTCATGAATCAGCACGGGTCGACAATCGGCGTCGGCATCTGGGCGCTTGCAGTCGTTTTGGTGATGTCAAGCAACGGCCGGGCCGATGAGACCAGCCCACTTGAAAAAGGGACCAGCCAGAAGGTCTACGCTCTGGGCACCGGGCTGATCAAAGACGACGGGATACTGCTGACGAAAAGCAACGCACCCTGATCGTTTGATCCCGCTGGAACTTGAATGCCGAGCCCGCCGCGCAGCCATGGATTCATCATGAACGACAAAATCACTCCCTGCTTCTACTTCGACGGCAACGCGGAAGAGGCGGTCAACTTCTATGTGTCGTTGCATGGCGACTCTCGTGTGATCGAGACCACCTACTATGGCCCTGGAGCACCGATGCCCGAAGGAGCCGTCATGACGATCCAGTTCGAGCTTCAGGATCGCCGATTCATGGCGATTAACGGAGGACCTGAGTTTAAATTTTCGCCGGCCATATCAATGGTGGCCTACTGCGACACGCAAGCGGAACTGGATCAGCTTTGGGATCGTTTGTCCGAGCGTGGTACGACGCTGGCGTGCGGTTGGTTGACGGATCGCTTTGGAGTCTCGTGGCAGATCGTCCCTTCGATCCTCCCGGAGCTGATGGCGGGCGGTGGAGAAAAGTCGAACCGCGTGATGCAGGCCCTGTGGGGGATGATCAAGCTGGATATCAACGCCTTGCAACAGGCAGCTGACGGATAACGTCTACCTCAATGGTGATCATGCCGCTATGCTGCATCGACGATTTTGACGTCCAGCGATTTGAGAAACGGTCGGGCAAGCTTCCGTAGCTGCCGTTTTCTGTGGGCACCTTACTACCTGTTTGTTGGACGCAAACCATGATCATCCACGGACCCCGAGTGATATGGTATGCCTGAAGCACTTGTTCGCCCGGCAGAAACGGATTCGGGACAGATCGGCATCAGCCACCAAGTCTCTCGGACACCGCTCCATTTGCCGACTCGGCAGCGAGTGGATTCCCGTTGGGTAAGCTCTCTGTCGTGAATTCTTGAAATGCCATCGTCGGCCCTTCAACGTAGCGCTGCACTTGATCACCTCGCCGCTCGGCTTGTTCGGGTTCATCGCCTTGGTGAATGTGCTCAGCCCGTTTGCTGCGGCCGCCATCGTCGTCTGTTATGCCGGCTTGTTGTTGTGGATGATTCCGATCACAACGTGGATCGTCACGACGATGGTGCTGGCAGGTCTTTACGGCGCGGTCCAGCTGCTGTCGCCCTCTTGGCTGGTCGGTGCTGGTGCGCTGGTGCTGGGATACTTTGGGCAGGATCTTGCCCACCTGATCGCGGGCGAACGAACTTTGCAAAGCACCTACATCGATCGCCCGGGGAAGCTGGGAAAATTTGTCGAGCACACGCTGCTGCTGCTGCCGGTCTTGCTGGTAATCGCGGGACGTAGGCGGCAATCCCCGTTTCGTTTATTGGTTGCTCGCAACGCGGTGTTGAAGACAAAACTGACGTCGCGGTCGCAGCAGGAGGACCTCAACACGATTCGCTTGTGGGTCCAGACGTGGCAACCCAATCTGGTGCAGAGCACTCATTGGTGGCAACACGAATTGACTGGCGATTCGCGTGCCGCCTTCGATCGCCTCAGCCACGATCGATCGCTGATTTCCATGATCCAACGATTTCATGGATCGGGCTATGACGTCCACCCCGTGCTCGGCATGAACGAGTTGTACGTGACGGGGCCGCCCAAGCAGAATTCGTCTGATAGCGTCTTTTACATGGGACACGTCGACGGGCCGTGGGCGGTTTTTCCCGGCGCTCGTTTGTATCGCTGCATGCTCGCCGCGGGCCCGAATGCCGAGGTCACCACGCAGTTTCCAATGTGCGGCTTAGATTACCACCGCCCCGAGGGCTATCGGTTGGAAACCGGTGACGCGGTCGCCTTCGACTTCAATCGGGAATTGCATTACATCACGCGTCAGCCCTGCCCTGGGCAAAGTGAGCCCCGCGTCAACCTGAAACTGCACTTTGTCGCCTATCCAAAATCGCTCCCCTGGTACGGGACGTTGCTGGCACGGTTGACGACCAAATATGACGTCCAAGCGCGGCAGCTGTTTCTGCAGACCATTGATCCGAACAGCCGTTGGCAAAAGATCAAAGCGGACTGGGTGCTGGGCTGGACCAAAACTTTTGAATGGATGATGCGATATGTCGGTTGGACGAATCTTGCCTACATTGCGCTGGCCGCGGTGGTCAGCGCCGCAGCGCGAGACATTCGTCCATTCTTGATACTGACAAGTTTTGTTCATTACGCCATCTATGTTGCAACTTTTCGCGAGCGCCGCGGTGTCTCCTTCGGGCTATTTCGGCGAAATGCCGTGTTGTTCAAATCACTGGCGACGGCGCAGCTGTTGCTGCTGTATGTGATGCATTTTTCAGGTCAGTTCGTTTCGCTGGGCGTCGTCGTCGCTGGTTTCGCGTTGGCAACTTACGCGACCTGGGTCCTCGGGTTCAATCGAACCTACTTCTCTGCAGAACTTGGCTTCGATTCCAAGGACCGCATCGCGCGGTTCCCTTACGGCGTGATCCCGCACCCCATGATTCTGGGCGCCATGATCGGAATCAGTGGAATGCTGTTGGTGCCATCGTTCCGCGAAGCTTACGGCTGGTTGATCGCGGCGCACCTGATTTGCTATTCGATCGTATTGGCTCAGGAGAGTGCGACCACAGCCGGGGCGCGGCTGGCGAAGACTTGATCAATCGATTGTGATCACGACCTTTCCTCGCGCGTGTCCCGCTTCCAGGTAACGATGCGCCTCGGCGGTCTGCTGTAGCGAAAAAGTGAGGTCGATCACGGGAGCGATTTTTCCCTGATCCACGTAGCGCGCGACTTCGCCCAGCAACTTGCCGTCTGGATGCACAAAAATCAGGTGATAGTAACTGTCCCCCATTCCCAACCTTGTCGCCGTGTTACGCCACCACTGTTTGGTCAGCGTTGTCGCCAAACGCAGTGGTGCGGCCTCCGCTATCGTTTTGTCTTGCCGCGACGGCGGCCAGTCCGAACCCGCCACGTGAATGTAGTGTCCGCCGCGTCGTAACACACCGCTGTTGAGCGTCCGTGCGGCGTAGCGATGCCCCATCGGATCCAACACAAAATCGTAATTCTGTACCCTACGCTCAAACTGCTCGGTGTGATAATCGATAACGACGCTGGCGCCGAGCGATCGCACCAGTTCGGCGCTGGATGAACTGCAGGTGGTGGCGACGTGCATGCCCAAAACGTGTGAGCAGTACTGAATCGCGAAGGTTCCCAATCCACCGGAACCAGCCTGAATCAAGATTTTTTGGCCCGCGGTGGTTTCAGCCATCGGTCGCATTGCTGTGCGGAGGGCTTGGAGGACCGTCAGCGAGACCAGCGGTAAGGATGCGGCGCCAACGTCGTCAATGCAGCGCGGCGCTGCAGCGAGAAACCGATTGGCGACCGACGCATATGCCGCACAGGAACCCCAGGGCAGTCCCCAGCAACGGCAGCATGCCAAAGACTCGCTCGCCGATGGCAAAACCGGAATCGAAATCGGTCTCCACGACTTCGCCGGCGAAATCCGTACCGGGAATTTTCGGCAGCGGAAAAAGGATCTTCGGAATCTCGTGCCAGCGCATTTTGTAATCAACCGGATTGACGGCCGCAGCTCGCACGCGAACGAGCGTTTGTCCCAACCCGCGCCGCGGTCGGGCGTAATCAGCCCTGGTCGTCAGAACCGTGGCGGGCCCATGTTCTTGATACAGAGCTGCCGTCATCACTTGATCGGGATCAGGACGAGCGACAGCCGAGAACCGCGCCGGCACAAGCATTTCCGCCAGCCGATTGATCACGCTCACAACACAAAGCCCGGTATGGCGTTAAAGCTTCATTTTAGCAGGGAAACCGGCCAACCGTTTCGTCCTGAGCGGCCCCGTCAGCGGCGGGCAAACAGGTCCGCTCGATCTGCATCGGAAAACGCCTAGGCAGGCACGACCTTCAGGATCAGCCCTTTGCGTTGGGCGAGCCAATCGGTGAACGCCCGATGTTGGTTGTCGTCTTTGATCCGTGTTTGATCCGTTTGATTCATCTGCTTTCCCAGCCAGGCGGGAGTTCGCAGGATCAGGCACTATCTCGCAAATGGGCTAGCGAGGAAAAGGGGTCGGATCCCGTGACTGATCCGCAGGTATTTCTGGCGATCAGTCGCTGGAAGCGGCGCGACATCTCGGGCACAATGGATCGAGCTTAAGTGACCAAAAGGAAATCGCATGACCGTTCAGTTTTTGGATCCACGTGCCGAGCCCGGGGCGACCCCCGAGCCTTACGAATTAGCGGTCGATATCAGCGCGGCCAGCACGATTGGGCTGATGGCGAATGGCTTTCCGGATTCGGTTCGCTTTCTGGACCATCTCGAAAACAGCCTGCATGCCGCGCTGCCCGATCTAAAAATCAAACGTTACAACAAAGGTAACGCCACGATAACAGCCAACGACGAGATGCTCGATGGCATCACCAAGGAGTGTCACGCGGTCGTTACCGCGTATGGACACTGAGGCAGTTGCACCACCGGCACCGTGCGTGACGGAATCAATTTTGCCCGCCGACAATTTCCCGCAATTGCGTTGATCACCAGCGACTTTCGCAATCAGGGAAACTTCATTGCCAGCGCCGCCGGAATGCCAGAGGCGCCGCGAATCGTATTACCGCATCCGATTGCCGGCAGCGGCGGAGAAAACATGCAGCGGATCGCTGACCAATTGGTCGACACGTTGACGCGCGTTTTCGCGGGCCAGCTAAAGGGCGAAATCGAGTTCAGAGCAATGGATTCATGACCAACACAGCAATGTCAGGGCCCGAGTTGCTGCAGGCGGGTGACGAATCCGAGGCGCTCGAGATGTTACACAAACTCCGCTGCACCGACGGGCTGCCGGTAATCATTCCCACACCAGAGCGGGTGGAAAGGTTTGTGCTGGCCAGCGGTCTCGACGGCACTCTGGAACTTGGCAAGATGGGACCGGCGATGGGCGCCGCGACCGTCGAAAAGATCGCCACCGCGGCGGTGATGGCGGGGTGCTTGCCTGATTGGATGCCGATTGTGGTCGCTGCCTGCCAGGCCGTCATGGACGAGCGATTCGACCTGACCGAAATGCAGGCGACCACTCATTGTACCGCCCCGCTGATCTTGATCGGCGGACCGGTGCGAACCTGGTGCGGCATCGCGTCGAGTTTCGGCGCACTCGGCCCGGGGCATCGCGCGAATGCATCGATCGGCCGCGCGTTACGGCTGGCCATGATCAACATCGGCGGCGGCCGCGCGGGTGAGTCCGATATGGCCCTGTTGGGTCAGCCCGGAAAGTTCACCTATTGCCTGGCCGAGGATGAAGAGTCGAGTCCGTTTGATCCGCTGCATGTGTCGCTGGGATTTGAAAAAGAGGATTCGGTGGTGACCGTGATCGGCGCCGGTTCGCCTCATTCGGTGATCGCGGTGGCCGACGCCGACGATCCGGAGTCCCCTGCCCGCCTGCTACAGTCACTGGCGGTGGGTCTTGCCAACATCACGACGAACAATGCCATTTTGAGGAACGGGGCCGCGGTCGTCGTCTTGAATCCTGATCATGCGGCATTTCTCCGCCGGCGAGGATACGACCGCCAACAGATTCAAGCGGAGTTGCGTGAGCTTGCCAGCCATAGCCGCGGTGAGTTGGCGCGGGTTTCACCGGCATTTGCCGGCGGCGATGGTGATCTGAATGAGCGTATCTATGCGTTCGCTGAACCAGACGACATTCTGGTCCTGGTTGCCGGCGGCGGCGGACTGTATTCCGCGGTCATGCCCAGTTGGTGTGCCGGACCGCATCGCAATCGCTATGTCAGCCGCAAGATTCCCTACGGTGACAGCTGCGCCGTCCCCTCAGGAACGGTCCCCTCAGGAACGGTGGCTTAAAGTGAATGTAGGTCCGCCGCTTCCGAAAGTGCGCCGCCTGTGCGATGGTAGCAGGTCATCATGCTTGACCGCCAAAAACTGCCATGAAAAAAAAGCTCACCTGGATCGCCGCCGCGCTCGCCCTGACAACGCTTAGCTACCTGCTGTGGCCGGTCGCAAAAAGTTCGGACTGGAATATTGTCACCGACGAATCGGCGCTGCGTTACAAGCAAAGCTACCTGCAGGCGATTCGACAGCGCAGCGACCACCCAGAACATCCCAACGTCTTGTTGATTGTTGCTGACGACCTCGGCAAGCACGATATTTCGCTATACGGTCATTCTCCCTTGGCCACACCGAATATTGATCGCCTAGGCCAACAAGGGCTGATGTTCGCCGAAGCCTATGCCAGCGCAGCCATTTGCGCACCTTCCCGAGCTGGTCTACTGACGGGCCGCTATCAGAATCGCTTCGGTTTTGAAAGCCAGCCGATGCAACGATACATCCGCAATCGATTGGAATACTTGGTTTTCCGTCACCTGATTGAAACCGATGAAATGCGGCCCATTCACTATCCCGATTACCCCACGGCGGACAATTATGCCAAACAGGGTTTACCGAATTCTGAAATCACGCTCGGCGAAATTTTTCAGGCCAGCGGTTACCAAACCGCTCTGATTGGTAAATGGCATCTTGGCTATGGCGCTGATAATCACCCACTGAACTTTGGCTTCGATTATCAATACGGCTTTCTGGAGGCCTTTTCCCTGTACGCAGCCGAGGACGATCCTCGCGTGGTCAACCATCATCACGACCTGTTCTGGGAAAAGCATATATGGAATCAGCAGCGCAGCGGGCCGTCAGCCATTGAGTGCAATGGCAAGGCAATAGACGAGAACCGCTATCTGACCGATGCAATTGTTGAAGAAGCCAAGGCCTTCATTGCATCGGCCCAGCAGAACAACAAACCCTTCTTTGCCTATCTGCCATTCAGCGCACCACACACCCCGTTTCAGGGCGCAGGGAAGATTACGACAGCCTGGAACACATTAGCGATCACAATCAACGGGTTTATCTGGCCATGATCCGCCGCCTCGACTGGGCCGTCGGAGAGTTGAACCGGTATCTGGAAAAAACTGGACTAGCCGAAAACACCTTGATCATTTTTACCAGTGACAATGGCGGGGCGGCTTACACCAAAGCGACCGACAACGGTCCGCTCAGAGACGGCAAGTTCACTCAGTTCGAAGGTGGCCTGGCGATTCCGATGATGGTCTACTGGCCGGGTAAAATTGCTCCCCAGTCTGTCTCCGCCCCAGTCATGCTGACCGACCTGCTGCCTACCCTTAACCGGTTGCTGGGCCTGCCCTTACCGGCGGACCGCGTGATTGACGGTCAAGACTTGCTGCAAGCACGACCAGAAACCGTACTGGCACAACGACCTCTGCTGTGGCGCAGCGATTTCAATCGGGCGGTTCGATTCGGGCAGTGGAAATTTCTGCACAACAAGAAGACCAACAGCTTTCACCTGTTTGATCTCAGCCAAGACATTGGCGAACAGCGCAATGTTGCCGAGGAAAACCCAGACATCGTGGCACAACTGATGACGCTGTTGGATCAGTGGGAAAGTGAACTCAAACCGGCTAAATGGCCGCGAGTCATGGATTACTTTAGCGATAGCGAGGGCGAAGGTCTGTGGTTCGCCATTTGAGCCGCCGGCGTTCGTCCGGATAATGCATAATGCAGCCCAAGATGCAGGCTCGAGCCGAGCAGCATCAGCGACGCAGTACCATCAGCCTGGGTTGCCGTTCTGGGAGGATCACAGCTGCCATCAGCAGCGTCTCTGATATCGCATGTGCGCTCTGCAGTCGCACGTTCGCTACATCTCAGCACACCCAATTGCGGAACAATGACGAACACCAATCAACGCTTCGCCGCCCATCTTGCCGTTACCAATCGTTTAGGGGGTGTCGTGCGTCGCAACGCACTGGAGGTCTAGACTTGGTGCACGATCTGCACATCAAATGACAGACTCAGAATCAGGAAGCTGTGATCATGAGCTTTAGAGCAGATATAGAACAAACACCGACGAGTTCATTGCCGTTGCGTGATCCGGTCATTGTGCACTCTGGCACGCTTGTTCGCGCAGCCATAGCGGACATGCGGACCAAGTCATTGGGGTGTGCGGTGATTGTCGACTATGCGGGAGTTCCGTCCGGCATTTTTACCGAGCAATCGGTGATCGAACTGTTGGTGCAGAATGCGTCGCTGGACGACCGTCCAATCCAGGATTTCGCCGACTCTCACTTCATATCCGTCAAAAGCAGTGAACCGATTTCACGCGTTTGGGATGCCATTCAGCTTGCCGGAGCGCGATTCGTTTGCGTGACCGATGATGACGGCAGACTGATTGGTATCACCGGACAACGCGGAGTCGCCGAGTTTTTAGCCGACTGCTTCGCCAAGCAGGTAACGGCCCAGCGGCTTGGCAGTACGCCCTGGTTACAAGATCGAGAAGGAGCCTGAACGATGGACAAAGATGACCCACAGCAGGACGAGGCTGCGTTTGAAGATCCGCTTGATGACTATGAACCGATCCGTTACGAGAGTGACTTGCAGCGCGCACTGGCTGAGGAATTTGCTGATTCCATTGAATCGAAACCGTTTGTTCAAATTGAACCCTCGGCCACGATCGAACAAGCAATCGAAGCCTTGTTTCGTTCCAAGGTTTCAAGCGTGTTAGTGGTCGATCAAGGGCGGGTGGTCGGAATTTTTACCGAACGAGACGTGCTTGAGAAAGTCGCCGAACAATACCCGAAGTTGGCGGGTAACGCGGTCAGCGAGGTGATGACTACAAATCCAACCGTCGTCTATGAAACCGACCCAGCCGCGGCCGCACTGGCGGCGATCGCGATCGGGGGACATCGGCATGTCCCCGTGCTGGGAGTTGACAACCGCTTGCATGGGATCGTGAGTCCGCGGCGCGTGTTTGACTTCATCGAAAAATACGACGATGCCTAACCGACGCTAGCTGGACTGCGAGCGAAAAAGCGACCGGGGGGGAAATGACGACCGATCAGCTTAACCAACCGTCGCTGCCGACACTCGTGCGCAATAACTGTGCAACTGATCGAGCATCGGTTGCGCGGAGCCCGCTCAGTTGCCGGTCAATCACGTGAACCGATCCGTCTTTGATCCGGATCGCCGCCGTTAGATGCCGATTACGGCCGTGCTGGGGACACCGTCGTCAGTCGGCTCGAAGGCGGCACGGAATGTGCCCCACAGCGGGCGAGATCCAAACTGTGGATCTATCGCCATTTGCCCGGGTCGGATGACTGCGGTCCACAAAAACTGCCGGGGCAGCGGCCGGTACTGGCTATTCAGATCGCAACGGAAAGGCTTTCAAGTGCTGCTTTTACCATATCAATCGGATGACGTATTTGACGAAATGTTTGCGCCGGACGGACAGCCACGCGCCAGTGGCGCCGGTTTCGTAAAGCGTCTGGAAAGCCTGGACGATGGCAGTTTGCAGCAGCGGCAGAAAACCGCCGATCTGAATTTGCGGAATATGGGGATTACGTTCAACGTCTACAACCACCAGGCTGGCACGGAGAAAGTCTGGCCCTTCGATCTGTTGCCTCGCATCATCGATGCGCAGGAGTGGTCGATGATCCAGCGCGGGCTGGAGCAACGAATTCGCGCCCTGAACTTGTTTGTCGACGATGTCTACAACGACCGCAAAATCATCAAGAACAAAGTCATTCCCGCAGAACTTGTCCAGTCCTCACGTTCCCTGCGGCTGCCATGCAAAGGTTTTCACCCGCCACAGAATGTCTGGTGTCACATCACCGGGGTCGACTTAGTTCGCGACCGTGATGGTCAGTTGTACGTGCTGGAGGACAACTTGCGCTGTCCATCGGGCGTGTCTTATGTGCTGGAGAATCGCGAATTGATGAAGCGCACATTCGCGCATGTGTTTGAAGGCATGTCGGTGGCGCCGATCGAGGACTACCCTGAACAGTTGCTCAGGACGCTGCTGGACTGTGCACCCTGCGGCGCGGACGATCCGACCGCCGTGCTGTTGACTCCCGGGGCTTACAACTCGGCTTACTTCGAACACTCGTTCTTGGCTCAGCAGATGGGTATCGAACTGGTTCACAGCTCGGACCTGATCGTTGAGGATGGCTACGTTTACATGATCACCACCCGAGGCCTGCGGCGCGTCGACGTGATCTATCGCCGGATTGACGACGACTTTCTGGACGCGAAATGCTTCCGCCCTGATTCTCACTTGGGCGTGGATCACTTGATGGACGTTTACCGCTCGGGGCGAGTGACGTTGGCGAACGCCCCAGGCACCGGGGTTGCCGACGACAAGGCGATTTACGCCTACGTTCCTGAGATTATCAAGTATTACCTCGGCGAGGAAGCAATTCTGTCGAATGTTCCCACCTACCTGTGCAGCGACCCCAAGCAACGTGACCACGTACTGGCCAATCTCGATCAGTTGGTGGTCAAGCCGACCAACGAATCGGGCGGCTATGGAATCCTGATGGGACCGCAGGCCTCGCCGGAAGAACGCCAATGCTGTGCCGAGGCGATCCATGCGGATCCACGTAATTGGATTGCCCAGCCGATGCTGAATCTGTCCACCGTCCCCACGCTGGTCGGTGACCAGCTGCAGCCACGGCACGTCGATTTGCGGCCGTTTGTGCTATGCGGCAAAGATGTCTATGTGATGCCCGGCGGTTTGACGCGTGTCGCCCTGCGCGAAGGCTCCATGATCGTGAACTCTTCTCAGGGCGGCGGCAGCAAGGACACCTGGGTGCTTCGCGACTGCGACCGCCAAACGAAGCCCGTGGTGCTGGCCGCCGGGGAGACGGCTTGATGTTGAGTCGCGTAGCAGAGTCGGTTTATTGGCTCAGTCGGTATGTTGAGCGGGCTGAAAATGTGGCCCGGTTCATCGACGTCAACTACAACTTGACGTTGGGTGAAACGAAATCGCTGAGCAAGCAGTGGACACCACTGGTGTACACAACGGCCGATCAAGAGGCGTTTGCCGAACGGTACGCGGTAACAACCCGCGAAAACGTTTTGCAGTTTCTGTCGTTTGACCAGGAGAATGAAAATTCGATTATCTCGTGCGTCGCCAAGGCCCGCGAGAACGCGCGAACCATCCGCGAGATCATTTCCAGCGTGGTTTGGGAACAGCTGAACAAATTTCATTTCATGGTTCGCTCGGGAGCGCAGTTTCGCGCGACGCTGGAGCAACCGCAAGAGTTCTGCGAACGGGTACGACTGGCCAGTCATTTATTGGTCGGTGCGATGGACGCCACGATGCCTCACGATGAAGCTTGGCACTTCTCGCGACTGGGACGGTCGATCGAGCGGGCCGACAAAACGTCGAGAATCGTAGACGTTCAATACTATCTTTTGCTGCCCAATGCGCGCGACGTCGGCACTTCCCTCGATGTGGTGAGGTGGTCGGCGCTACTCAAGTCGGCCAGTGCCCTGGAAACTTATCGGCGGCTGTACGGAAAAATCGTTCCACGGCGAGTCGCTGAACTGCTGATCCTTGACCGACGTTTTCCTCGGTCAATGCACTTCGGCGTGATCAAAGCGCAGGAGTCGCTTCGCGACATCAGCGGCAGCGACGCCGGTACGTTTTGCAATCATTCGGAGCAATTGTTGGGACGACTTCGCTCCGACATGGATTACGCCGAGATCGGTGACATCATGCAACGGGGATTGCATGAATTCATCGACGACTTCCAGTCACAGCTCAACGAGATCGGGCAAACAATTCACAGCGATTTCTTTGCCTCGCCGATTTCAAAATCGAAACGCACGCGGGAACTGATTAGCCAATCTCAAACTTGATATTTCGAGCTCTACCAGGCCAAGTTGGATCCCTCGCTTACTTCCGGCCGAGGAGCTGGCCTGGTTGAAGTGAAGCACTCACTGATCAGGCAGCCACAAAAAACGCCAGCGCGTCACTCGGTGTGAGGCGATGGCGTGGTGATGCACTGAATGAATCAGTGACTGTTCGGCTGCTTGACGCCAGACTAGGCGGCTCTACGTCCAGCTTTTGCTGTCACGGTCTTTGCTGGCTTGCCAGCGCTGATCTGCTTGGCGCCGACAACCGACTTGGTCGCCTTGCGGGCCTTTTTCACAGCCATCGGTGCTTTCTTACCGACGGTAGCTTTCTTGGCGACGGTTACTTTCTTGGCGACCGGGGCTTTCTTGGCGACGGCTGCTTTCTTCGCGACCGGGGCTTTCTTGGCTACCGGCGACTTCTTGGCGGCGGAGGCTTTCTTCACCACCGAAGCTGCTTTTGCTTTAGAGGTCTTCTGGGCAGCGGTCTTCTTGGCCGCAGACGAACCCTTGGCTGCCAAATTTTTCTTCGACATTTTGTTTCCTTTGGAAAACTTCGCTAATTACGAGGCGATGTGCCTCTGCGAGGGGATATATCGAACCGGCGCACAGAACACAAATAGCAATCTTGCTGATTTCGGCCAGGATTCTGGGAAAAAGTCTTTAATCGACCTGGCTTGCTGAGCCTATAGCAATCAGTAATTCATCGTTCGTCAGACCAAGAGTTGCTCGGACGATTGATGCGCGGTGCTGTCTCGGTTGGTCGTTTTCTGTGGCCGACCTGATTCGCTTCTCTCATCAGGCTGACTCTCGCTCGCAAAGGTGCGCGGTCGATTTTGACCACGAAAGACAGTCGAGTAGAGGAGGACCGCCAGGGCGGCCCTCCTCTACTCGACTGGTTCATACTGCTGCCTCAGCTCGCACTCGATTGGCTTTGACGCAGAACGGTCGATACAATACTAGGCAACGTGATTGGGCGATCGCCGCTCTTCCGCCGCTGCAAAGCTGACGAACCACGACATGCACGGAAGGACGGCTTGCGGCATTTTTCGGAGTGGGGAGTCAACCTTCCGTCCCCCGTGAGGGCAGCCGTTCTGGCGTTGAGAAAATCGTGCTCGTGCTCAGTCGCGCAGCGACGGTGCTCGTAATCGAAACGCGCTCCCAGTGATGACCAACACGATGATTGGTCACACCACCAATCGATGCAACGGGCTCGCCGCATCAGAACGCCGAACATCGACCACGAGCACCGCTGCGCTGAGCACGAGCACGAAGGTGCGCTCGATGAAGATGCGCGGTCGACTGGCGCGATCGAAATCGCGCGGTCGATCATTTGATAGTATCCTGATGGGCGACGCGACCCACTGGGATTAGCCGAGTCGGGTACCGGGGTGGAGATGCGTACTGCGTTTCCCACTGGAGCACAGATGCCGGGTTACAAACTGCCCTGTTGGGACAATTTGTCCTACTGGGAATGCATCATTGACCCTATTTCCTCGCTGATCGCGACTGACTGCGCTTGGTTCGTCTTCCGGGAAATAAGATTCCGAAGCCTAGAATCCCCAGCAGGTGGTCAACGAGCTCAGGTGTCACTCGTGCGATAACCACGTCGTGAACCCGAGCGACCGATGACGCTTTTCAAAAGGAAAGTCTTGGGCCGTCGCCCGATTACGACCAACGCTTTGCGTTTTGAGTACTGAGAGGCTGAACCAAGCAGCCACTATTAACTTCACATGGGAAACAACATGAAAACGATCGTACGAGTTTTGGCGGTCTTTGCTGTCATAGCCACTGCCGGCATGGCGCAAGGACAAGACAAGAAACCTAATATTCTGTTCATCATGGGTGACGACATCGGCATCATGAATGTGGGCGCCTACCACCAGGGCTTGATGGTCGGAGAAACGCCCAACATCGACCGGCTGGCTAAAGAAGGTGGCCGATTCATGGACTGCTACGCCATGCAGAGCTGCACCTCCGGGCGCTGCGCCTTCTTCACTGGCATGTATCCGGTCCGTGTCGGCCTCACGGTGCCACAGCTTCCGGGGCAGCCCGGCCTGGCTGCGACCCGGCACGCCGACGCTCGCCAAGGTCCTGCTGAACCTTGGTTACACGACGGGCCAGTTCGGAAAGAACCACTTGGGCGACCACGCTGAATCGCTGCCGACGGCACAGGGCTTCCAGGAATACTGGGGTTACCTTTATCACCTCGATGCGATGCAACAGGTCAGCTTCCCTGATATTAACAACTCGCCGGAAAAGCAGGCCATCGCGCCTCCGGCCAAGAACACACCGATCCCGGGGCTGACGGATCCCGAGGGCTCGGTGGACATGAAGACCACGATCAGCATGATCCCGCCGCGACCGGTTCTCTCGTGCGCTTCGGTCGACGGCACGCAAGCGAATCAAAAAGTCACCAGCGCCGGTCCATTAACGCTGGAACGGTCAAAGACAATCGACGAGGAAATTTCCGCCAAAGTCATCGACTGGCTCGACCGCAACGATCCCGACAAGACCAACAAGCCGTTCTTTTGCTGGTACAACCCGGCGCGGATGCACGTCACGACGGTACTCTCGCCAAAGTATGAAGCAATGCTGGGAACGCGGACCGACAAAGACTGGGGCGTCAACGAAGCCGGCATGAAGCAAATGGACGACAACATTGGTTACGTTTTCCAGAAGCTCGAAGAAATGGGCGAGATGGACAACACGATCATCGTCTTCACCACCGACAACGGAGCCGATTCGATTTCGTTCCCTGAAGGTGGCGTCACTCCGTTCAAGGGCCAGAAAGGTCAAGCTTGGGAAGGTGGTTACCGCGCTACTTGCGTTATCCGCTGGCCGGGTAAAATCAAGCCGGGCACGATCTACAAGGAGATGTTCGCATCGTTCGACTGGATGCCGACGTTGACTGAGATCGCTGGAGGCCCGAAAGGGGACGGTTTGAAGCAGCAGATCATGGAGGGCAAGTACCCCGGCTTCGTCAAGACCCACCTCCATGGCGTTAACCAAATCGACTAACTCACGGGCAAGACTGACAAATCGGCGCGGGAATACTTCATCTACTATTCCGGCGCGACGCTCTCTGCAGTGCGGTTCAAGAACTGGAAGATGTATTATTCGATGGCGGGCCCCGGCGCGGAGGGCTGGCTCTATCCACTGATCAATTATGCCTGGACCCAGGTTCAGAACATCAAGCGCGATCCGTTCGAGCAGGCGGTCGGCTCCGACGTGAAGAGCGCAATGAATATGGGCGGTTCGATTGCCGCGCCGATGACCGCGTACCAATACGACTGGAACATGCTCCCGATCGGCCAGCTGATTGCGCTGCAACACCTGGAAACCTTCGAGGAGTTCCCACCGATGCAGGCGCCGCCTTCCTACAACCTGTCCCAGGTCATGGAGCAGATCGAAGCCCAGAAGCGGGGGATTGCCAACTCGGGTCATCCGAGCGATTGATCCGAGCGATTGACACGATCCTGTTAGTAATCCATCGGTCGCTTCGGCGATCGATGGATTTTTTTACGGATTGAAATTCAATCCGAGCAACGGAATCGCGACGACTGGTTTGGAAATCACTGGGGGAAAACTCTGGTACAATTTTGGACGGGTTCTACGCCTCCGATACACTTTCCTATTGGCCAACAAAGAATGCTTTCCATGCAACGCCTAGTCGTTTTGGCCGTTTTCGCAATCACAACCGCTGCTTCCTTCGGACCGATTCGTGCCCAGGAATCAGCACTGAAGACTGCCGCTACCGGTCGCTGGGTAGTAGGCGATCAGCTTTATGTCATCATCCCCGCCGATCGAAAATCTATACTCGCGTTCTCTACGGCAACATCCAGGCTATCTCGCATGGTTCTTGACACCCCATTACCCGATACCGCTAAGCCTTTCGTTGCCGCGAATGTTGCGGCAATCCAGGTTGGGCGAACTGTCTATTCGATTGGCGCTACTGGCGATGGCTGGGCACGCCTAGATCTTCCGGTTGACGGATTGCACTGCAATGTCAATCAAGACGCGATTGTTGTATCGAATGACGACGTGTTCTACGTGTTTGCCTCCGGCTCCAATCAATGGGTGGGTGTCGACCTCCATACTGGTGCCGATCTGCCAACCCAATCCGACAGATAGCCATGCGATCGACGCGGAGCCGCCGACAACGCGTCTTGAAATAGATAATCGACCGCGGCGGCCCGGTCATCGCAACCGTAATCGCTGCCGATTGGGCATATGACGTGACACTCGATCCCACGCAACGCATCGTTGGTCGCATACCGATGACCCAACTTTGGAACGTAGACGGTGACGTGCCCGCCACCCGAGGTGAGGATGTTGGCGCGCGCGACATCATGCGATTGCTCCAATCCGGCGCGTTGCAATTTGTTGTTGCCAGCATTCGGCAGCCGCTTCACTGGATTCCGCGGCGCGAGACGAAGACTTATTGGGAGAACGAGGCTCGACTCCATCTCGCGGAACCCGATCTCGATGGGTTTTGTCTCGATGACTTCCCGGGTGGATATGCGTACTGCGCTTCCCACTGGAGCACAGATGCGGGGTTACAAATTATCCTGCTCGAAATACATCATTGATCTCATGTGCTTGCTGATCACGTTCCGCTAACATGACGATTATGGCGCGGAATATTACGGCGCGGAATTCGGTGATAGACGATGCCATACGTGGAACGCCCATCAGTTGGTCCACGAACTCACGTGTCAATCGTGCGATAACCAAGTCGCGAACCGGCGCGACCGACGGCGCGTTATCAAATGGAAGATCTTCGACGGGAAGCGAGGATCATCACGGAGATCCGTGTAGATTGTTGACCGTCCACTTCGCGACGCAAATCGGCGAACAAGCCGATGCACGAGAGCGACAAAGAAAGCCCTCTCGATTGTACCTAAGTACCGTCCAAAGGGCCAATTGACGTAAGTCTAATACACCCCAGAGGATTCGAACCTCTAACCTTCGGTTCCGTAGACCGATGCTCTATCCAATTGAGCTAGGGGTGCGGGTAGCGAGAAAGATTTTAGTGCGGCTGAGTGATTCTCGCTAGCCGGTCCCCTCTGCTTGCCCCATGGCTCGTGACATTGACCTACTTGGTGACGTCCCGCCCATCGCTGGTTCGGGTGATTGATCAAGGATTCAGGTCGGAACGAGAAATCCTCTGTAGTGTCCGCCGAGGCGGATCGCAATCCTGTTGACATCGATGTGCACACGCGGCAACAACGACGATTGAGGCTTTGCGGTCCAGAGGCTGGCATTGTGACCTCGTTCCGGTCTGCCTGAATCATTCGGACCAGCGTCATCGGCCTCACTGCCTGGGATCGTTTCGCATCGCCGTGATGACGCCAACCAGGGCAGACGTTGCTCATTCGCCGCAGTACCCGTCGCCGATCGACAGCGCCAGTGGAAGCTCAACGCTTTGCTGACTGGGGAAGCGGCGGACTGATCGGGATGATCTCGAATCCAGCGCCGCTGAGCGGGCAAGGAAAACAAGTTCGACGCCTTGCTATCAATCGACCTGAATCGATTGGATTTGCCGCCCGGCTCCAAGCGCCGCGCAGCCGCTTGCGCGCCGATCCGTACCCACCACTGCAGCGCCGCTGCTTCGCATCGAATCAACACGCTCCTCGATCGGCCTGGTGTCCACACACCGCCAGTCGCTGAGTGCAGGCAACCGCCAGTACAGCAATCGATTCGATCAGCGGTGAAGGTTGATTTCCTCTTGTGTCGGCCGATGGCGATTGAGTATCGACCAATCTGGAATGAACCCCATGCCGGGGAACGCTGCTATTTCTTGCCTTTCGACAAAGCATTTGCGATGCACTCGATCCGATTCACTCCATGGATGATCACTCTCGTCTGCCTCTTCCCTGCCTCGGCAGCCGCGCAGAGTGATCTGTCTTTCGAACCTTATACCGTTTACGTGATCGAGGAAAATGCTCACGCCCGATGTGGGCCTTCGGAAGAGTATTACCGCACCGACCCGTTACGCCCGGGTCAGGCGCTGGAAGTCTATGCTGAAACCGACGATGGTTGGCTCGGCATTCGACCACCGGAAAATAGTTTTAGTTGGGTGCAAGCAGAATCCATCGAGTTGGACCGCGCCACCGACTTGGGCACCGTGATCGAGGATCGAACCGTGGCCTGGATCGGAACTCATCTGGGCCGCGCCCGAAGTTACCGCTGGCAAATACAGCTGGCCGAAGGGGAAGTCGTCACGGTGATCGGCAAGAGCCAGCGCGAAGGCCCCGATGGACCACAGCTGTGGTACCGCATCGTGCCACCGTCGGGTGAGTATCGCTGGGTGCGCCGCGAGCAAGTGGTCGATAGCAGCGAGAAACTGGTGCAGGCGACTAGCCAAGCCCAACGCACGACCACCCTTGGGGATCGATTTCTGGATCGTCCCGCTGAGAAGCCAGGTACTAAAAATACTCGCGGCACAGCGCGTCGCCGCACAGATCGAGACTCCTCGGGCGGAACACCCGAAGCAGCAGCCGGCGCCAAGCCTCAGAGCGACGAGCGCCAGGAAACAGCCGCACTGGCCGACTCCAATGGTGAATCCGTGCTCGATTCGCAGGTTGCCCAAACTGGCGAGCCGACCGAAAACTGGCAATCGAACGACAACCGACTTGCCGTCGACCATGCTTCGGCGATCGCCGGCCAGCCCACCGCCACCAGCCAACCGACAAGTCCCCAGGCGCTGGAGCCATCCGGATCGCTGGCAACTGTTGAATTCATCGGTAGACCCAAGTTATTGGAGATCGGCAGTCAGCCGGGGGTGCCGCAGCGGACCGTCGTCGCTGGTGACGGCAACTGGGTGACCGGAACCACAGCGCGCGTGGTTGCCAGCCCCAACACGACCGCCGCGGCGAACTTGTCCAGTCCGATCGCACAGGTTGGCGGTCAGGCGCCACTCCCGCCTCAATCGCTCGCGACAACCGCCGCCCCAACGGCAAAGCCGTTGCAGATCGTATCGACGCAGCGGATCGCCGAAATCGAAACGGAGACACGAAACGCGGACATTGAACGACTCGACCTGATCTTTTCGCGGCTGATGGCGGCACAGGCAACCGCGGCGGAAATTGAGCCGGTTGGAAGGGCGGCGCAACAGCTGACCACGACAGCCACCGATGCGAGCACCGCCGGAAGGGCCAGGATGCTAGCCGAGCGAACCGAACAATACCAGCGCATCGCCAGTCGTCGGGACGGTCCGGCGGTGGTGGGTCAGGCGGCTTGGCCGGCGCTTCCGCTTGCGACATCCAGCGCCCCGCTGAACGTGATCACCGAAGGAGTGGTTACAGAGAACGCGGGCACCGCAGCCAGCAACGAAACGGTGATCACCGGCTATTTGGTCCAGGTCTACTCGGCTCGTTCGAACAGCCCGCCATTCGCGTTGACCGACAACAGCGGCCGAACGCTGGCCTACGTCACGCCGACTCCGGGGATCAACCTGCGAGTTCATTTGAACAGTAGAGTACGTGTCAGCGGGAGAGAAGGTTACCTGACGGGCCTGAACACCCCTCATATTCTGGCGACCACGGCGGTCCGTTCGGTCGAGTAACTCGCGGCGATTCGGATTCTTGGGGGCATGGAATCTGGACTTTAATGCCGTTACCATCACGGCATGAGCAACGATCGATTGGAGAAACGACGGCGTCAGCTGCGCAATTTGGTAGTGATGGCGCTGGCCGACGGATCCCTGGGTGAACGCGAAGTCAACCTGGTGGCCGACCGCTGCGCGGAACTGGGACTGGACGAATACGACCTGCAAAAGTCAATCGAATTCGGCCTCCATGACGAAGCCGCCTTGGATCTGCCCAGCGAAGCAGCCGACCGCAACGAGTTGATGCGCGACCTGATTCGCATGATGGCCGCCGATGGTCGCTTGGAAGAGGCCGAGAAGCGATTGTTCGCGCTGGCTGCGGCCAAGATGTCGATGTCCTCGGCAGAGGTGGAAAGTTTGATCGACGAAACGTTGGAGCAGTAACAGCACGTGGCGCGCATTCTGATCACTTCGGGTCCGACACGCCAGTTTCTTGATCCGGTGCGCTACATCACCAACGCATCCAGTGGACGAATGGGCGCGGCCCTGGCTGCCGCGGCACTCGACTTGGGGCATCACGTAGTGATCGTCAGTGGACCGGTATCTGTCGACTATCCCCGCGCCGCCGAGTTGATCCCGGTGCTGACGACGGACGAGATGTTGCAGGCATCCGTTGCGGAGTTTGCCAAGTGCGATGGTGCGATCGGCGCCGCCGCGCCCTGCGATTACATGCCACGAGTGGTGAGCACGCAAAAAATCACGAAAACGGGCGGGCCACTGACCGTTGAATTGATCGAGACCCCGGATGTGGTCGCTACGTTGGGCCAAAACAAACGAGACGATCAATGGGTGATTGGCTTTGCGCTGGAAACCGAAGACCAACGATTTCGAGCGACCGTCAAACTTGAAAAAAAACATTGCGACTTGATGGTCAGCAACGGGCCGGGAGCGATCGACTCCGATCACAATTGTGTTGAACTGCTTGACCGAAACGGGATCGTATTGGCATCGATCGATGGCAGCAAGCGGCAAGTGGCGGCGAGCTTGCTGCAGCAGATTCACAACAGGTTGATCACGGCTAAGCGTCAGGTGTCAGGTGTAAACAACCCGGGACCAGGAACGCAGTAATCAGACATGGACCTTTCGGTTTCCATTGGCCGTCTGCGACTGGGCAACCCGATCATGGTGGCATCGGGGACGTTTGGATATGCGCGCGAAATGGAAAGGATCGTCGATATTTCGCGGCTGGGCGCAGTGCTGCCGAAAACGATCACCGCCGAGCCGCGGATCGGCAACGCACCTTGGCGAACGGTGGAAACCACGGGCGGACTACTCAACGCGATCGGCCTGGACAACGACGGCATCGATGCGTTTTTGGAACATCACCTGCCCTATCTGACTCGACTGGGCACCGCAGTCGTGGTCAGCGTGGCGGGCCGTACCGAGGATGACTTCGTGCAGCTGGCCGAGCGAGTCGGCGGCCAACCAGGCGTGGCGGCAATCGAGCTGAATCTGTCCTGCCCGAACGTCAGCGGTGGCATCGACTTCGGCACCAACGCCGAGTCGTGCCGCAGCGTGGTCGCAGCGGCGCGGCGGCGCTGCGATGTCGCGATTCTGGCCAAACTTACCCCCAATGTCACCCGCATCGACGAGATCGCGCGCGCGGCAGCTGACGGCGGCGCGGACGCGGTTTGTTTGATCAATACTGTGCTGGGGATCGCCGTTGATTGGAAACGCCGCCGTCCGATGCTGGGCAATGGAATGGGCGGCCTGAGCGGACCGGCAATCAAACCGATCGCACTGAGGTGTGTGCATCAAGTTGCTCGCGCGGTCGATATTCCAATCATTGGTATCGGCGGCATCGCCAACATCGATGACGTCATGGAGTTCTTGGTCAGTGGCGCCAGCGCCGTCCAGATCGGCACCGCCAACTATTACGATCCAAAGGTGTCGATGCGATTAGTGGATCAATTGCCGGCGGCCTTGAAAGCAGCGGGAGCAACCTCGGTTGCCCAGTGCATCAAAACACTTCAATACGATTGAATGGTTTTCGGCAGCGGTGGGCGGGCCGTGCTCAACATGTCTGCCTGACCGCAGCTTGCGCTGGCGACCGGTTCGTCGCAAAGCATGGATGCACGCTAGAGCAGGTTCAGAAATGAGGTACCTTCCGGAAGACGGGTCTGACGAAGTTCTGCGTGGGTTCGACGCTGAAAATATTCTGAAATGACTCCTTTTCCCGATAGGGATTTAAGCAATTAGCCCCGGATCGCGCGGCGCATCCGGGGTATGCGGAACCATGTTTCTAATTTCCCGCCCGCCCGCGATCCGGCTAGGCCAGATTATTCATGACCAATGCAGGCCGAATACCGACTAGCGTAGCGCCATCAACAGTTCGCGAACCTGCTGGTGAACATCGGATGTTGCCCGAACGACCAGTGCACGTTTGATCGCAAAGTAGCGGATAGCGCCCGGACCGCCTTGCGGTTGCCAAAAGTCGGGCGCGATGATTCGCTGGATCAATTCGATCAATTGCCAGGCTTCGTCCGCTGCCGCGCCGCCTCCGGCCCCGGCAGGCGGAGTTTCACTTCGATTGTCGGATAGGCTCTTGTTTGCGATTAGCGCGAGCGCCTGGTTGACTTTCGCGTCCAAATCATTCGGGCGGGGTATCTGGGCACGGTGTAACTGCATCTCGTGGCGCTCGGAAATCCGCATCAAGCGTTTACGGAGTTGGGCGGCATCGCCGCGCAGCATGGGACTGGTCGCGTAACGAGGATCGCTGCGGAGAACTACGTACAAATCGCATAGCGCATGTGCGCTAGAATTTTTGATCTCCTGATCATCAGTGTTCGCCTCGATCTTGAGCAATCGTTGCGTTTGTTTGCGGAGCGTCGTCAACGAAGGTTCCGCACCCTGTGAGGACATTTGTCCGGCCAGAAAAATCACAGCAAAACCGACGATCGACCCTCGTGTTAGAATGGCCACGTGCGTTGTGATTCGAATTGTGTAGTGGAACATGAGCTCAATGAAACCCTTGCTGCTGTTTGCCATCTGCTGGATTGTAGTGTCATTGGCCGATCCGCTGACCGGGCAAGAATCCGAAACGCCCAGATACAGCCCTGAGGTTGTCGCCAAAGCCGAGCGGATTCTTGCTGATTTGGGGTTAAGACGCACTGGAAAATCGATTCAATCGACCGCAACCGCCGAAATTTCCCGAACCATCAACGGACTGACTCGCAACAAGCGAGAATTGAGACTGGTACACCAGGAGTGGAAGAACACAGCGGAAAGAATCGCCGCGATTCGTCAACAGCTGGCACGGCTGAACGTCCAATATGGCGAACTGAACTTAAAACTGGCCCGAGTCGCCGGTGTCAACACGTCGGCCAACAACCAAGTGGTTGGTTTGATCAATGCCACCGGTGCGCGAATGCAGTCGTTGGCCAACGAGCGAGATCTGCTGAAAGAACAATTGACCGCACAGCGGGCGACGTTGAATCAAGCCGAAACCGATTATGCCGAAACGATCTTAGCCATCCGACGTGACTTTGATGCCCTGCGAGCGGAGGTCGAATCGTCGCTCAGCAACGATCAGGCGCAAATCGCATTGCGAGTGTTGCAGGCCAATTATCAGATTCCGGAACCACCTACCGCTGGGATGATTCTGCGATCGTTGGACAAGCGGATCGCACGACTGGAGCAGGAGGTGTTTAGTGAATCGATCAAGTTGGATGTCGAACGAGGGTCGATGTATGTGAACGTCGTGATTGGAATGAAGACCGCTCGGATGGTGGTTGACAGCGGCGCGACGTTGATCAGTTTGCCGCCGGATACGGCTTCGGCGCTTGGCATCGTGATTCCCCGCGATGCCGCAAAACTGCAGTTAGTGCTAGCCGATGGCCGCGCGATCTCGGCTCGTGCGGTCACGATTCCCAAAGTTCGAGTGGGAGAGTTCGAAGCTGAGAATGTCGATGCGGCCGTGTTGGATGGATCAGCGATCAAAGCAGAACCACTGTTGGGAATGAGCTTTCTGGGTAACTTCAAGTTCGAAATCAATTCAGCCGAAAAGACGCTCAAACTGCTGCGAATCAATTCGGAGTGATGCTACTGCATCTCCATTGTTGATGTAGGTTGTCGGGAAACGGGACGGGCGAATCAGCCAGATCCCCATTTTCGTTGGGCGCGGCCATCACTTCGAACTGTCGCTGCATGACCGGGTAGAGTTCGATCTGCAGCTCGTCAACTCAATCCGCCCCAGCTTAGATCATGTCGCGCAGCGAAGTCAGGGCGAGCGGCTCTTTGGTCGTTAGCGGCTCGCCAAAGGGACGATCAATGAGCAGTCCCCAATGGGCTGCTTCATCGCGAAAACGTTCTAGCAGCGTCGGTGATTCTGTCGGACGTCCGTCAATGAACTGGCTCTTGTACGCGCGAATCGATTCGAATTTACGTTGCCAAGTATCGCTGATGTCGACAATCCAAGCAGGCTCGATCGCCAAGCGAAGATGGATGCAATAATAGTAATAGATTCGCTGGGGGTGAAAGCGCTCACCGGGCAGGTCGGTCTTGCTAAGCTTGGCCCAGAATCTGGAGGCTTCCACCAACTCGGTCGCCGCGATGTGATCGGGGTGCGCGTCTTGCCAATAGGGAGCAAAGATCCATCGCGGTCGCAGCACACGAAAGTAGCCCGCGATCAAATGGCGTGCCTCGAGTGTGTGTTGTAGTTTGCGATTTGGCAAACCGGCGTTGCCGCGCCAACTGAGCTTCAGAACCTGGCTGGCAGCAATCGTTTCGGCGCGGCGAATATCGGGGCTGCCATGCGGCGTCGGTTCGCCGCTGGTCAAGTCCAATACACCGACTCGCCATCCGGCGTCGATCATCTTGGCGATCGTGCCACCCATGCCCAATTCGGCGTCGTCCGGATGCGGTGCGACAACCAGAAAATCGAGCGGTTCGGTGGACGGGAGTTCCGCCGGCGAATCGGTTACAACGAGCGAGGTCACAATGTCAAAACAGAACTAGCGCAGCGAAGGGACGGGCCCGACACCATAGCCTCCCGGTATACCGTCAAGCCCAGAGGTCGCGGACGGAAGGTTGGTCGGATCAATTGCGGTCGGATCAATTGCGGTCGGATCAATTGCGGTCGGATCAATTGCGGTCGGATCAGTCGCGGTCAGATCCGTTGCTGGGTCAACTGCTGGGTTCTGGCCGTTGACCAGTTGGTCGGCTTGGTTCAACAGATCAATCAGCTGCGTCAGCAGGTCAATCAGCGTCCGCAACAGCGGAAATGGTTGCAACCACCAAGCGTCTTGACAATCCATCTGTGCATCGTCGGTCGGGCTCGCTGGATCCGCGGCAGCATCTGCTGTCGGCTGTTGTGCCGAAGCGACCGGCTGGTCGGCAAGATTCAGCAGCGCCAAGAACGCCAGAAACAGCACGCATGTCTTCGTCATGTTAGGCCTCCGCCAGACAGCAAGGATCGCTCACAGCGCCGATTCAGGGGCGCAGATCGCCCCGTAGCCTATCACGCGGCGCAAACCTACCGGAAGCGGCTAGTCGAATTTCTAAATCGAATCGGCCGGAATTGCCACTCCCCGCAACGTTCCTTCCAGCACCAAAGTGCGGTCCACGACGCCCTGGAACGCGGCAATGAATAGGCGACCTCGACGAGCTTTGATCAGGTCGACCATCAAAATCAACCGATCTCCCGGTCGGACGACACCACGAAATCGGCAATGGTCGACACCCCCGAATCCAACCACCACACCCTCATCGCCCAACAGATCGTTCTTGGTTGCATAGTAGCTGGAGAGTTGGGCGACCGCTTCGAGCATCATCACTCCCGGCATCAACGGCTTGTTTGGCATATGGCCACGGACCCAGAATTCGTCTTCGGTGACCACTTTCAGCGCGGCGCAAACATTGCGGTCAAGATCCTCATGCAGGATCGCCGTCAGTTGTTCCATTTCGTAGCGCTGCGGATTCAGCCGGCGAATCGCGTCGATATCGGCGATCGGATTGTCCAGATCCAACAGCGTCGGATCGATGATGAATTCGGTGCTCACGGGTCCATGCGAAGAAGTGTACAGGTCCGAAGTTGCCGCGGCCGAAGTCTCAGGTCTTTACTTTTCTGCGTTTCGCCTTGCGAGCTTTTGCGCTGGCGGGACGACGGCCATGGTTGGCTTTCTTGATCTTATGGTGTGGCTTGGCCATCGGAATTCAATTTTTGGCTGTTTGGTGAAATTCGAGTGTGTTCAGGCTCGGAGAATATCACGTTTGCAGCAGCTCGAACAGGCTGATCAAAACCGGCTTTGGCCAGATGGGTATCCGCCCGAAATCCGCTCCGCTGGCGCCCCGCGCGGGAGATCCCTTGTTCCTGCTGCGGTTGAGCGGATCGATACAGGCCGCTTTGGCGGATCGATGGAGGAACGATGGGCCGAATCGCCGCGCCGGCAATGCTGCCGATCGCCGAATCGGATTGGGTCTTCGTTCGTTGGCGTTGGTACCAACCTTGATCCTGGGGGTGTTGATCCTGAGGGACCTGGGCGGCGGCAAGTGTCAGCGTCTTGCCAGCGCCGGTCGGCGCGGCGGCGAGTCGATCGGGTGCCGGAGTCGAAGCCGGGATCACTTCTGCTGGTAGCGACTTGATCGGCGCCGTCGCCGAAGCTTGGGCGATCGTGCCCAGCGCGGCAACATCCGACGCATCGGAGTTCGGCTGTACCTTGGCAAACCTGGCCACCGGACCGCTGCCGGCGGAAACCCAGTCGACCCAGTATTTCTGAAGCTCGGCTAACGAGTCATAGTCGTAATGCCGTTTTACGTTGGCGGTCCAGGAGGGATGCTGAATGTAGTCGTGCAGAAATTGGATGAATTCCTGCGGTCCTTTTTGGGCGATCAAGAACTGGCACACCGAATAACCTTGCGCGTACATCGGCAGTACGTCGTTGGGATACTCGGTCAATAGGAACAGTTGGTTCATCGGGATTCCGCGACGCGAATGCAAGAACTCTCGCAGTTTCGCCTCGTGTTTATTCCGTTCCGAGTCATGTTCCACCGTGGTGCAGATCCCCTCGTCGGCCCATCTTGGCAGCGGACGGCCGAAATGTGTCGCCAACACGGTATGAGTCACTTCATGCGGCAAGACGCTGTCTAAGATTCGTTCCGGAGTACCGACCACTTCCATCTGAAAATCGCGCACCGGAGCGGGATTGTAGGTGGTCACTCCCTGGGCAGCCAAGGTCGGACCGGCGATCACTCGCACCGGACAGGGAGCGGGCCAGGGTCGCAGTGGTTCGCCCGTCCAGTAAACGGCCAGGTCATTCCGATACTTTTCCGCCGCCTCGCCAACCGCTTTCGCCAAGTCGGGCGTCGGCGCAAGAACGATAAAGTTTTGCGTCCGGAAATTGGCTGCGTTGGCAACTGCAGCCATGAGTAACAGGAAGATGACTGCAGCTACGTGCGTGCAGACCTGTGCAAACGAGATTCGGCTTCCATGCCGCAAAACTCCAAAAAAGCGGTTGTCAATCAGAGACATCCCGATGGCATCGACCGACGGTCCGTCGCGGTCAATCGCCCGGGGGCCCAGATGAGTGAGCGGGGAGTCTAAGGAAAACCGAGAGATCGCCGAAAGGGGAATCTTGGCGAAGCGTCCAGCGAGCGCATTTGCAATTTTCTTTTGATTTAGCTGGTCAGGAAACCTGCGGCTAGCCGCATGCCGATTACAAATCAAGACGTGGATCCAGTGCCACTGGGTTCTGACCCCCCTTCCCGAACTGACGGCCAGATCTTTGCTGCTGTTTAAACCTCCGGTCGCAGCAACGGAAACAGAATCACGTCGCGGATCGAACGGTTGCCGGTCAACAGCATCACCAAGCGGTCGATGCCGACTCCCAAACCGCCCGCCGGTGGCATCGCGTACCTGAGGGCGCGGACGAAGTCGTGATCCATTTTGGCCATCGACTCGGCTTCATCCTGCCCCTCGAGCTGCGTCTTGAAGAGTTGTTCTTGCAAATCGGGATCATTCAATTCCGTGTAAGCGTTGGCCAACTCCATTCCCACCACGAACAGTTCGAACCGTTCAGCGATTTCCGGATGGTCTCGCTTGCGTTTGGTCAATGGACAAATGCTAGAGGGGTAATCGATCACAAAGATGGGGCCGGCCAGCGTATCCTCGACTTGCTGCTCGAAGATCTCGTTGCGGATCAGATCGGGATGTTTTCCGGCGGTTTCTAGATTCAACTTTCCGGCCAGCTCGATCACCCCCGCCTGGTCGGCCGGATCAACACCGCTGGCCTGCTGAAAAAGTTCGGCGTAGGTCGCCCGCTTGTAAGGTGGAGTAAAATCGATGGTCTTGCCGTCAAATTCACGTTGATAACCACCGCCAATCGCTTCGATCGCGTCGCTAATCAAACGCTCAGTAAGGTCGATCATCGACACGTAGTTGCCATACGCCTGATAGCACTCCAACATCGTGAACTCAGGATTATGGCGAGGGCTGATTCCTTCGTTGCGATAGACGCGGCCCAACTCGTAAACTCGTTCCATCCCGCCCACCATCAATCTTTTCAGATGCAGTTCCAGCGCGATTCGCAACGTCAGTGGCATGTCCAACGTATTGTGATGGGTCGCGAATGGCCGGGCCGCCGCGCCACCGGCGATGGTATGCAAGGTTGGTCCTTCGACTTCGCAAAATCCGTCATCGTCCAGCGTCTTGCGGATGGATTTGACGATTCGCGTACGGTCCAAAAAGGTTTGCATGACCCCGTCATTGAACGCCAGGTCGGCATACCGCATGCGCTGCCGTAATTCGGGATTGGTCAGTCCGGCATGTTTGTCCGGAGGCGGTTCAAGCATCTTGGTATGAAAGAACAGTTGTTCGGCGAAAACGGTCAGTTCGCCGGTGTTGGTGCGGCCCAGACGACCGGCTGCGCCGACCAAGTCGCCGAGATCGAATAGTTTGGCCAGCTCAAAGTCAGCATCGCCAACTTGCTTCTTGCCGATCAAGACCTGCAGCTCGCCGCTCCAATCACGCAGCGTCAGAAAGATCAGCTTGCCTTGACCACGCGCCAGCATGATGCGTCCGCAGACGCGCACCGTCGGACCGGATTCTGATCCGGGGCCGTTGTCCGATTTCCACTGCCGATAGTCCAGCGAGTCGTCATCAAAATCGGGGAGTGGCAGCTCGGTGCCGTCGTCTTTGGTCCACTTGATCTCAGCGGCCCGCCGATGGCACTGGCCGATCAAGGTTCGATCGTCGAATCGATTGCCAAAGGGGTCGATCCCAAGTTGGGCGATGCGCGCTAGTTTCTCGCGTCTGGCAGCCCGTGGATCTTTGCTTTCGTCACTCATGGAGCTTGGAATTGGTTGATAGTAGGTACAGACGTCAGTGCTGGCGCCAAGCAACAGCGGCACCTGAGCAGCCCGAGGCCCGTGGCTAAACGCCGGCGATTGATCAAGCTTGCGATCCGATAAATCAACAGGCCGCTGCGCGGGAGCGGTGACCGCAGAGGCCGATTGTCGGCTTGTCCGCGCAAATTCGCAACCACGAGCGATCTTGCGACCAGGCCTTGGTTCAGCGTAGATCCAGCTGTCTGCTCGTTTCCAATTTCAGCGCGTTTCACGAATCGTTTCATGCTTCATATCGATGCACCCCATCCGATCGGGAACAATCGTCGGCGAGCCTCGATCGTCGTTCTTGACCCCGGTCCGATTTCGCTGTTGGCGCTGGCCGGGGTGCTGGATGCGGCAGGTTATGATTGCACCTGCGCTCGCAGTGGTGACGCGGCGGTTCAAGCACTGCAGCTGGCCCAACAAGACTTGCTGGTGTGCGACGTCGGCGACGATCCGGCCGCGACGTTGGAGACGCTGCACAGCATGCGCGCGGTCGAAGGATACGAGCAGCTTGCCGCGGTGCTGATCGCCGATAGCCTGTGGGCGGGACTGGAGAAAAAGACCGAGGCCCTTCCGCAGGCGACTCGTTGCCTGTTCAAACCGATCGATCCGAACTCGTTGATCGCCGTGGTCGACCAGGTGCTGTGGATGCCAACCTTGATCGCGGGACACCGACGACGGGGCAGCAGTCCCAACCGACCTGGTTGGATCACGCTGTAAACCCCCCGCTCAACCGCGCACCTCCCGGCTATCTTGCGCAATCAGCAAAGTCGCTGATCGCGATTGCTTCGTCGGCTAACAACGTGGGAATGCCGCCGCGAATCGGATACAGCCAGGGCCCGCTGCACAAACCGGCCTCGATCGGCTCTCGGACTAACTGATCCCGACGGTCGCGAGCCTCGGATCGCTGGATTGCCTGGTTGACAGCAATCACCACAGACTCGTCCGCAACTGTTAGAGGGGTTTTATCGATTGGGCAGCGCAGCAGTTGAATGATTTTCGCATCGAGCATCTGGTTTCTCTCAGTTGGTCGCTTGTATCTGGTCGAAAAACATTCTGAGGCAAAGAGGCTATTTGCGAAAGATTGCGTGTCTTCGGAAGGATTCCGGCCGTCATGTAAGCAACAGTCAGCTGCCGCAAGTGCGAATTTACAAACCACCTGTCCGAACCCAAGGCGAAGGATTGCCATGTTTGCTCGGATCTTTTCTGTGGTCGTTGATCGTCCGATCGCGATCTCTCTGGCGACAACCGTTTCCCTGATCTGCTGTTCCAACGCCGCCGCGCAAGTGGCCTCCGGTTTACATACCGATCCCGATACCGGGATCGTTTATCGAAAAGTGACCAAGACGATCGAACGTCCGGTTGTGGAAACGAAAGTCGAAACGCGAGAGCAAACGGTTTACCGTCCGCAAACAGTAACCGAAACTCGACCGGAAAACCGCACCATCTATACGCCTGTGGTCGAGTACAAATGGGAACCTCGTCTGCATGGCCGTTGGAATCCGTTTCAACGACCAACGGTTCAATACCATCAGGTCGGAGAAACCCGTTGGGAAGCCCGCAACGAAGTCGTCCAGCGGACGAATACGCGCACGGATTGGGTTGCCGAAAAACGATCGTTTGACGTCCCACAGCGAATCGTACGAATGCAGCGAGAAGAAACGGTGGACTGGGAAGCGGTGGGACGCGTGGCGCCAAACCAGGCCAATCCGCCGGGCATCAACAACGCGATTGCGTCAAGGTTGCGACCCCTGAATCCCAATGAGAGCGTCGCACCAGCTAATTCTTATCCCCAAGGTGCGACATCCTATTCCTACGCGCCGCCGCGGATCGCCGCCAGCACCGTGGGGCGCCTGACCAGTGACCCGCCGCGTCGGTCGATTGGGCAAGGCGGATTAAGGGCAAATGATCTGGCGCCGAGAGTTCACGGACAAGCGCTGCCGCCAGTCAATGGAGGCGGCGTGGGCGTCGCCAACCTGCCCTCACTGCCGATGTTTCGATAGCATCCAGCGCCGTCATCCAACTTTGATTTTGGGGTTCACGTCGTAGCTGGAGTCGCCAGAGTCCAGTGGCTTGCGGCGTGACCCGGATGCTGGCGAATCCGACTCCTGGACTCAAAAGTCGACACACCATTTGCTGCCAGCGTGAGATTCTTGTATTCAGCGCGCTGAGGCTATCGAAATCGCGTAACCGGGTTGCGTCGGTACGGTCAAGTTTTCCGCCAGTCGGTTGGTCGATTCGTTTCCGCGGTCGATACAAGACGATTCAAGAGAAGTCGAGCGAATATTTCGCCTGTTTGCTGAAGCTGCGCTTTCAAAGGACGACTGTGGTGCCGAACGTTTCATTCAATCGATCGACGCAGCAAGCGGCCGACGGTCCGGCGATTTTAGGCATTTGGCGACTTGGCAAATCTTTGTGCGAGGGGATCGAGACGGCGCTCTCGCTGGCGCAGCCCGCCGAAGCGCCCGATAGCCCGCGCTGGGACTACGCGATCAAGCGGGCACTGCCCAGTCGAATCGAAGGCCGGATGCAAATTGCTCAATTCGTCGCTTCAGCGTCGGAGATTGTCCATCCCAACGTCGTTCCCGTGCTGGATGCGTCGGTCACCGGATCGACACCCTACTTGGTGATGCCTCGGATCGAAGGTCGCAGCATGCGAGCACAGATGACGACCGGATCGACACCCTTGCCGGTCGCACTGTGGCTGGTTCGCCAGATCGCCCAGGCGCTCGATGCGACTCATACCAGCGGCTGGGTTCACGGCGACGTCAAACCCGACAATGTGATCGTGGGAATTCGCGGACATGTCACGCTGATCGACTTCGGTTTCGCCGCACGAATCCATGCGGTGCCCAATCATGTTTATCGGGGCACACCCGACTACTCGGCGCCCGAAGCGTTAAGGGGCCAAACCGCGATGATGCCAGCAATGGACATTTTTTCCCTCGGCCGAGTGTTGTGGCAATGGCTAACGCGAACTGAACCAGTCAGCGAAACGCTGATCGAACCGATCGCCGGCTTGGTGGAGCAGATGATCTGCAGCGATCCGACGGGCCGTCCTACAGCGGGCGAGGTTGCCAGGCAGCTGTTGCGTTCGGAAATTGAAATGCTGGGCCGGCACATCGGACCGCATCAAACGCGACGGGCGGCTTAAAGGAATTCTGTCGTAAAGCATTCCTCGGGTTTCACCGTGCCAACGGCCTGAGGGTCGAACTGTTTGAACTGTTCGATCAATTCCGTCCAGCGATCCAAGCTCATCATACCGACCGATTCGATTGGCATGTCCCCCGGCGTCGCCAGCGCTCCGATTTGCTGACTGCCGTAAATCAATGCCTCGGAAGTCATCCCGTGTTCGTTCGCTTTCAAGATGGCGGCGTTCCCTTTGGCCGCATCCGTTAAATAGTTCTGCCAGCCGCGCACGGTTGCCCGCACCACGCGGCGCACCAACTCGGGATCCTTGCGGATCAGGTCACCGGTCGTTACCAACACGCTGGAGTAAGGATTCCATCCCAAATCACTGACCATCAATCGGCGTACTTCTACCCCTTGCTGCTGTGCCAGTAAAGGTTCGGCGAACGAATAGGCTTGGATGGCAATTTTGGGATCGGCAACCAGCGACGAAACGCTGCCGTGATAGGGAACCTGGTTGACTTGATCCAGCACACCTTGGGATTGCATGAACAACAAAAACGGTCGGCCCGGTTGTCGCTGCAGCGTCAGACCCGCCAAATCGTCAAACGATTTGACGCCGCTCTCACTGCGCACCAGGATGCAACGCGGGTTGTCTTGCAGCGGCGCGGCAACGGCGACGATATCCAAACCCTGTCCGCGATAGACCACAACGTCATCGGCATTGGCGACCGCGAATTGGACTCGGCCCAGAGACAGTTCCGGCGCCACCGGAGTCGCTCGACCGCCCGGCCGGATGTCGACGGTCAATCCCGCCTCGGCGTAGGTACCGTCGGCGGCCGCCTGGTAGAGGCCGCCATGTTCGACCTCGGGGTACCAGTTCAACTGAATCGAAACGGGCGTCGATCCAGATTCATCCACAAGCTCGCGCGGCTGCTGATTGGTCGAGCAGCCACCGAACCAAAACGGAAATGAAAGACAAACCAAAAACTTGAAACCGGCGGCAGGCATCGCAAAGCGCCATCTGTGAGGAACAAAGTACCCAGGACAGAGTACATGGTACAGATTCTGATCGCTTCCGCGATTGCGGTCGACTGCGTGCTGGCATCGATCGATTGACCTCTAGCGCACCCGGCACCGGAATCGGATCGTTGCTGATTCCCCGACCTGCAGCTGGTCAGTCAATGCCCAGGTCAGCTGCAGCGATTGGCTAGCGTTCTCGACGCTCTTGAATTCGGCTCCTGCGCTGCATGTCTGGCTGTCGGGCAGATATTCTAGTCGCGTGGTCAAATTGTCGGTGATCGTGACGTGATTGACCGGCGAATCACCGACGTTAACGACCTGAATGCTGAAGTTCACAATCTCGCCCGGAGCCGCGTGCTGTCGGTCAGCCAACTTGCAGATTCGAAGTCGTCCGGCATCAGGGAATTCGAAGATCGTAAGTCCGGCAACGTTCTCGTCACGAGTCAGCGTCGGTGGTTTCAGGTCTTCGACGGTGACTTCGACTGCTTCATCGAGTGTCCAGGCAACCGCCGCCAGCGACAGTTTTTCGAGCAACAGCTTTTGCTGTTCTTGAAGTTCATTCAGGTTGAGCGCCGTGATTCCGGCCAAGGCGGCCAGCACGTCGTCAGCCACCAATGGTTGCAGAATTGATTCGACCGGGACTCCACGATTGCGGTCGCGGATCGCGTCAACACGGCTGGCGACATCGGCGTGACCGAGTTCGGCCGTGTCGGTGACGACCAATCCTGGCAGGTCATGCTCAAGCGCGTTGGGACCTTGAGGGCGGTCGACCTGCGAAGCCGTGACAGCCCGACCACCGGCGATGGCTCCCGTAACTTTGCGCACTGAGCCGAATCGAGGTGCATAAACACAGACTCGGTTGCTGGCTTCGATTTCGATGTTGCCGGCTTCGGTCGTGTAATGCACGATCGTGTCTTCCGGGTCTAGCCCGACGATCGAGTCATCACGGCGCAGACGGGCGTTGAGGTCATGGTCACCACCGTCACACAAGAATTCTTGTGGATCCGTTCCGTAGGTGTTCCAGCAGCAGATCGTTGGCACTGCGCAGCCTTCGGCTGCTTGGGGAGCGCAGGGGATCGTGGGATCAGCGGCGGTCGTGGGGCAATTGCTGCACCCGCACCCTTGCGTGGCGTCGCCGACAAAGCTGACCTGTCCGATCAGTGGTTGGCCGATGCGAATCTTGGCCGAGCCGTCGACGTTAGCACCGGGCGATGGGTAGCTGCTGGCCCGAGGCTTGAGCCCACCTTGGGACGCGCCAGGCTGACCGGCAGCCAGTGGCTCTGGCTCTGGTGAGCTGCCGCGCGGACCTGGCGGCGAAACGCAACCGACCAACAAAATCAAGGCTGCGGCCAGCGAAACGCATGAAAAACTCGAGTTGCTCATGGTTGCGACCCCGTCTGCGGTTGGTAGATCGGTGCCCAGTGGGGATAGCCAAAGAAAAATTGTGGCATCAATTCCGGGGATCTTGGGGGCACCAGCGATCCGATTCGCACGATCGCGACGGGTCGCCCATATTGATCGGCAACCTCAAGGGCGTCTTGATTTTCTAGAATTTCCAAGGGTCGAATCGTATCTTGATCTTGAACGATCGGTGTCGCGGTTTGCGGGTCTTCCAGGTAGATCACGCGGGTGACCAGTTGTCCGTTCAAGGCGGCGCGAAAATCTTCGTGGTCCAAATCAATTCGGATCGGATAACGGGTCGCCAATCCGGGTGGCGGATAAGTCCGGTCGATCACTTCCACGGTCGGATACAGCTCGGCTCCCTCGAATTCCGGCATGTTGGTGATCCGAAATCGATAGACTCCGCCAATCATCAAACCAGCCTGCAGCAGTTCGACCCCAGCGGTGAATGCCGCGCCATCGGGAAGCGCAAATCGAGTCCCGGGCGGCCCGCTCAGCGCGACCGGTTGAAAGTAACATGCGACCGGTCCACGACCCTGCAACCGGGCCTGGCCGATCGAACCGGGCGGTGCGTCGTCGGACAAGATCCGATGACGCGATGGCCGACTGAGATACTGCGATGGCTCGGCCGCGTCGATGGTCAATGACGTTGCCGCCAGCGCGGCAATCCCGACGATGCCAACCAGAGCCGTTCGTATGTTCGATCCCGAGACCACCTGCAGAATCCTTGGAGGGCTAGCTGAATAGAATCCACGGCCAAAAAAACGCGATGGGAGCGAGCGAGTCGATCCACACCGCGTATTCACGAGTGTCACGCCCAAGCACTTACGGGTTACAGTCCGGATCGACTCGCTCACTGGCGTGTTGATACAAGCCCCGTTGGTTCGGAACACCTGGATGAATGTTCTGCTCGGTGATCTTCACCCGACTAACCGGATTCGGATAGCTGTAACCAGGTTGCAGGCGTACGTCCATTCGGACTTTGTCTACCGGTTGTGGAATGTGCATCGGCGTGTGATTGCGAATCACGTGCTTCTTGAGGCCGGCCGGATGTCCGAGCGGAATGTGCGGCGGTCCAGGCAGGCCGATCGGAGTACCCGACATTGGCATCCCGTATTGGGGCGCGGTCACACCGGCCACCATACCCGGTAACTGCGGCGGCAGGCCGACACAATTACCACCTGCGCCACCTCGACCTGAGCTACCGCCGGATCCATCCGATCCACCACATCCCTCGGTCATCGCCGCAGCGAAAGGCGAGGGCAAGCCGGCGATCGGTGTTGCCATCACGCCACCGGTGGCGACATTGGAACCGGGCATTTCAATATCTTTATCGCCCAAGCGAATGATGGCGAGGATCGACCCGCGGCGGTCGGCTTCGACGATGGGGTCGATACCCGGATCCAAGCGAGTGCTGACCAAGGTATCAATACCGGCCAATGCCGGACCTTGAAAGTCGGGATCTGGCAAGTAGATCACTTTCGTGACAAAGTTGCCTGTCAAAACTTGATCGAAATCTTCTTCGGTAAACTGAATCGGGATCGAGTTGTGCGCCAGGAAAGCTCCGGTGCGAGGATTGGCATAGGCCAATTCGATGGTCGGATAGAGTTCAACCCCTTCACGAGCGATGATGTTGGTCAGCTTGATGCGGTACAAACCCCCTTGCGGAAAGTTCTGACGCGCGGGGACGACCAGCGGTTCGCTGTCAAACATACCGCCGCCGGTTGCGTCGTAGCGTATCTGCATTCCGTCGGGTTGACCGAACGTGAGCTGGACCGTCTGAGGGATACCGATGCCGGCCATCATCGACATGTCGCCGCAACTGCCGCCGCCACCGAGCACACCGCCACCGGGCGGAATGTTCGAATTCAGGCCGCCGCCGAAACAACCGCCGCTGGAACAATTGCCGTTGGAACAATTGCCATCGCCGGAACAACTGCCGTTGGAACAATTGCCATCGCCGGAACGATTACCGCCGCACCCGTTGGGGCCGCAGCTGCCGTATTTGACTTGATTGATTTCGCCGCCGCTGAAACCGGTGGCGGGGCCAAGTGGTGCGCTTTGCATCGCCTCGAGCGGCCCGGCGCCGATCGCCCCGGGGGGCATCGGGCCCGATGGCATTGAGTTCATTCCCATCGGGCCCATTCCCATGCCGCCCATTCCCATGCCGCCCATTCCCATGCCGCCCATTCCCATGCCAGAGGGTCCGGGCATGCCACCACCCATCATGCTGGGTGCCATCGCTGGCGGACCCATCACGCCGGGGCCAGGGCCGCCAACGCCAGGGCCAGGTTCCAGCATTCGTTGTTCGGGCGGTAAATTGTGGCGAACCGGCACGCATCCGGTGGCGAGGATCGCCGTGGCCGCCAGTAGCGACAACTGTGTGACGATTCGTTTCATCGTTTCCCCCGTTCCTTGGGTTTCTCGCTCGGTCAGAGTCGAAGTGATTGTGCTGTTGGTTTCTCGGCTGGACTTGCCGAGCGCCGGAAACCTACACTCCCGCGCTCCGCATCACGACAGGCAAGATGCGACAACGGCGGTGCGGCGGGACCGACCTCGTAGTTGGTCATCGGCACGCCCGCCCCGATATCTTTGGAAAAACCGTCATAACCGGAATATGAAGACCAATCGGTACAACCGACTTTCGCTGACCAGGTTCGTGAAACTGGCCGCCTTCGGCCTTTTGACGGCCGCCGCCTGCGTGGTCGCCAGTCCTGGTTCATCGCGAGCCGACCATTCTGATCAGCCAAGCAGTTTGCCCAAAACGGCTGCCACACCAAAAGAATCCCAAGCTGCGGCGATCACGTTTTTGAGGCAAATGCAAGACTTCATTGGCAACGGCCCCGCTTTTGACGCCAAACTGCGCGAAACGGTTTGGACCTCGGGCCGGGAAGTGGTCGGTGTGGGAACCTACGAACAGTCTGGTGGCGGCAGTGGACAATACAACTTGCAGGTCACCATGCACGACGGCGACGGCAAACATCAGCTGCAACAAATCAGCGATGGAAAACTAGCCTGGACGCGAACGGAGATTGCCGGTCAGGTGAGTTTGCGGCGCGTCGATGTGGGGCGTTTGGAAGAATGGGTACGGGGAACGGAGCGCGAATCGGAATTGTCCCCAAAGTTAAAAGTCGGTGCCTGGGGCGAGCTGCTCGAATCACTCAAGCGGGATTACTCGTTGCGGATCGACACCGCCAGGCTGCGGATGGAACCATCCGGCAAGCCAGTGCCGATGCGCGTGTTGATTGGTGAACTCAAACCGGATCGTCGCGCTCAAGTGCTGCACGATGCGGAGCGATCTGAATGGCCATCTCTGTATCCCACCCGTGTGCACGTGGCAGTCAGCGCGACTGCGGATCCCGAAACCGGCCTCGGCCAGTGGGTTCCAGCCAGGATCGAGTACTGGAGTGACCCGATCCCAAATGTGGGTTCCCATGAATCATCAAGTACGAATCGTCGTTTAATCGCCTTGATCGAACTCTACTCGTTGCGGCCGATCACACCGCCGCCGCCCGAGCGATTTCGTTTTGACAACCAAGATGCGGAAGTCAACTTTATCAACGAAACGGATCGGTACGTCGAATCCTACGGAGTCAACCTGACTCAGGGTCAACGCCGACAACTGTTTCGCTAAGATAAGATTGTTATGAACGATTCCTCTTCAACGGCCGCCGGTGGGCCGTCTTTGCTCGCTTGGCGCAACTGGTTCGTTTGCCCAATGTTTTTACGGTGATTGCCGATATCGGCGCCGCGTTTTTGTTAGTCGCCGGCGGTGCGGCACCGATCAATCGTTTGCTGTTGATTCTACTGGCGGGCATCGCACTCTATTGGGCCGGAATGATTCTGAACGATGTCTTTGATATCGACCGAGATCGACTGGAGCGTCCGACCCGTCCGATCGCCGCCGGGCAGATCTCGCAGCGGGTCGCCAACCGAGCCGGTTGGTCGCTTTTGATCTTGGGTGTCGTCTTGGCAACGATCAGCGGACGGTTGCCCGGCGTCACGGCAAGCTGGCTCCCGGCACTGGTCGCGACCGGCTTGGCGATCATGATCGTCGCTTACGATGGACCCTTAAAATCGACACCTTTAGCACCCATCGCGATGGGAACGTGCCGCGCGCTTAGTTTTTTGCTCGGCGCGTCGGCGGCATCGGTTGTCGGCGACGGACCAGTCATTCCCGACTACGTCTTCGGCATCTCCCTTGGATTTGGGGTCTACATCATGGGCCTCACCACGATGGCACGTCATGAGGCCAGCGGCGGGCACAGAGCGTTGCTAGCGATTGGACTGATCACCACGATCTGCGGGCTGGGATTACTGGCGCTGTCGCCACACGTGCTGGCGTCCAGCGGGGGGCCGGCCGGACCACAGGATTGGCACACGGACACCCAGCGCACTTTTCCGTTGATGATTGGACTGATCGGGCTGCCAGTGATCGTCCGAGCCTCGCGCGCGGTTGCGGTTCCGACGCCGCGGAACATTCAAACCACCATCGGCGTCGGTATTCTGTCGATCATTCCGTTAGCCGCCTCGCTGGCGTTTCTGGGTGCTGGCCTGGCTTGGGGATTGGCGATCATTGCTTTGGTTGTTCCTTCGATTGCCCTGGCGGGCCGGTTTCGCGTGACCTGATCCGAATTGCTCTTTGCGATCGCAAAAAAAGTCGTTCCAATTTAGGCACTGGAACGTGAAACAAGCAGCTTCAGCCGTGAAACTAGAAAAACCATCCGCTGCAGCCTCCAGATCCTGGACCGCCGGCGGTGGACACTCCTATCATACGTTTGCCAGGACGAATCTAAGGATTGGCTGATCAGCGGGAGGCGGTTGCGAGGGGCGGAGGACAACGGCGGGTTATGACAGATTTTTTTGCGACTCCCAGCATGCGGGCTGGAATCGCTGTACTGATCTTGTGCGTCTTGATTGCAGCCGCATTTTATCTCGTGTCAAGTTTTCGCGACTACACCGCTCAGGACCAGGAGAGCACGTCAGAGGCGCTGTTTAAGTTGGAAGAAATGCACCGCAAGGGTGACATCAGCGACCAGGAATTCCGAACAATTAAAGCTAGAACCCATCAGCAGTCTGACAAGTTCGACCCGAACGATGAGCGTCCGCAAACGGGTGGCTCATCACCAGAGAGTCAAAGTTAACGCAATCCGAGCCTCCACTCCGATCGCGTTAATCCACTCCCTCTCTTTGGATTGGCGGAGCCGAAACGTGTCAGGAGGTTAGAAGGATAACCCATTCGACTGTTTGCCCTCCCAATCCATGTGGGCGTACAGTTCGAAAACCATATATTGTTTTTTGAACCCCAAAACCACGATTGGCTCGAGCTTTCGAGGATACGGATGACCCATCTCGGCGATTTTGTCGGCGTTTCCTTCGCCGGCAAAACACTGGGAAAGCATTCGAGCCGTGGCCCGAAACCGTTTGAAACGTGATCGGATCGGCGTGATTTGGTTTACAATGGCAGTGCGAGCGAAAGCTCAAGAAATGCGCTTCTGTTGCGAACTGAACCAGCGACGCATCGGATCACACAATCAGGAGTCGTGTATGCCCTCGAAGGAAAATTCAAACTCGCGCCGCGGGACCTCGTCCACCAAAAAGAACGCTTTCTGTTCGTTTTGTCGGAAGAGCTACCGTGACGTTGGACCTCTCGTCGAAGGTCCAGGTGACGTCTACATCTGTGGAGAATGCATCGAGTTATGCCAATCGATTCTCGACCAAGAGCAGCGTCGGCGCGGTCCCAGCACCGCGCTGTTCAGCGAAATTCCATCTCCCCGGAAAATCGTTGAGCACTTGGACGAATATGTGATTGGACAATCATCGGCGAAACGCGTCCTCGCGGTTGCTGTTCATAATCACTACAAACGTCTGACCAGTGATTGGGAAGGCGAGTCGGATGTAGAGATCGAGAAGAGCAACATTTTGCTGGCCGGGCCGACCGGCAGTGGCAAGACGCTGTTGGCTCGCTCGCTGGCGCGGATGTTGAACGTGCCGTTTGCTATCGGTGACGCGACGACGCTAACCGAAGCGGGGTACGTCGGCGAAGACGTCGAAAATCTGTTGCTGAAACTGTTGCACGCGGCTGACTTCGACGTCGAAGCGGCCCAACGCGGAATTCTGTACATCGACGAAGTCGACAAGATTGGCAAAACGAGTGCCAATGTGTCGATCACCCGCGATGTATCGGGCGAAGGCGTGCAGCAGAGTCTGTTAAAGATGCTCGAGGGAACCGTTGCCAATGTGCCGCCACAGGGTGGTCGTAAACATCCCGAACAACAATACATCCAGATGGACACGAGTAACATCTTGTTCATTGTCGGTGGAACGTTCGTCGGGATCGAAGAGATCATCCGCAAGCGACTCGGCCACAAGACGCTCGGCTTCGGCGGTGGAGACGGTGTCCGAAACGAGCAGTCCACTTCGGATCTGCTGGCTCAGGTCCAGACCGAAGACATTTTGCAATTCGGCTTGATCCCCGAGTTGATCGGACGTCTGCCGGTGGTCAGCTACTTGCAACCTTTGGATGAAGATGGCCTGGTACGAGTGATGAAAGAGCCCAGGAACTCTTTGATCAAGCAATATCAGGCGCTGTTCCAAATGGAAAATTGCGAGCTGAAGTTCACCGAAGAAGCCTTGCACTTCGTTGCGCGTCGGGCACTCGAAAAGGGCGTCGGAGCGCGTGGTCTACGCGGCATCCTGGAAGAAGTGATGCTGGACATCATGTATGACTTGCCCGAACAACCAGAAGGCACGGTCTACACGATCGACGAAAGCATCGTTTCCGGTTCGAAGAAGCTGTTTCAAATGCCAACCACCAAGAGTGCCTAGCACTCCGAATGCTTGGTCTTTTCTCAACGCCAAAGACGGCGAAGCCACCCCGCTTCGCCGTCTTTTTTTGCGCTTCAGCGCAGGCATCCAGCGAGCGGAGCGTGGGCGATCTGGCGAAAACCGCTTGCCCAGAATTGGCAAGCGCCGCCCAGGCCGGCCCGCCCAGCGGAACTGCCGTTTACCTCGACCGGCCGACTTTCCTAGACTCACCCCCAGACGGTCCCTCGATGGATCAAGGATCGACCCCTTCGCCGAAGGAACGGCTCATGTATCGCTGGCTGCTCTGTTTTCGCTATCTTCGTACCAGATACATCGCGATTGCCTCGATCATCAGCGTCACGCTGGGTGTCGCAACGCTGATCGTGGTCAACAGCGTGATGGCCGGATTCTCCGCCGAGATGCATGAGCGATTGCACGGCTTGGCCTCCGACATTCTGATCGAATGCCACACCAGTAGCGGGATCCCCAATCCGGAAGGTCAGCTGGACGAAATCATGAAGGTCTGTGGCGACGATGTCGTCGGCTCTTCGGCCAGCGTTCACGTGCCGGCGATGTTGGGAATCGAATTCAACGGCCAAACGATCACCCGCCACGTCAGCTTTGTGGGACTGGATCCCGAAACTTACGACAAGGTCAGCCACTTCGGACGTTACCTGCTGCATCCGGAAAACCGGCAACAAGTCAGCTTTCAGCTCCGCGAAACTGGATTCGCGCCCGATCGACCACAGTTCCCGATTTGTGGTTGGAACTATCGCCGCGCTCGGGTCGCCTACGAACAAACGCTGGAAAAAGAACGTCAGCAAATCGAAGCGCTGCAAGGTCCCCCCAAGGTATCCCCCGCCGCTGACGGACCCACCATGGGCTTGCGAGTGCCGACGGAGCTGTTAGCCGAGACCGATGGCGAATCGGCGACCGAGTTCGACCCCATGATCGAACAGTTTCCGGGCATCATTTTGGGCATCGCCACCTGCAGCACCAAAACGCGAAACGCGGACAACGTGGTCGTCGATCACTACTACTGTCGTCCCGGTGATGACGTGCGAATGATGTTTCCCAACGCATCGGACGATGCCAAAGTGGTCAATCAAAAATTCACTGTCGTCGATTTGTACGAGTCGGGCATGAGTGAATACGACAGCTCGTTCGCGTTTTGTCGTCTCGATCAAATGCAGGACTTTCGCGGCATGATCGATCCGCAAAGCGGGGTCCGCAGCGTGACTACGATTCAATTGAAGCTGGCTGCGGGTGCCGATTTGAACGCTGTCCGGGATGCGCTTCGCGAACGATTCCCGCCAGAGGTGTATGCCTACAACATTCAAACTTGGCGAGACATGCAGGGTCCACTGCTGGCTGCCGTCCGATTGGAAACGACGATTTTGAACATCCTGCTGTTCCTGATCATCGCCGTCGCGGGATTCGGCATCCTGGCAACGTTCTTCATGATCGTGGTGGAAAAGACTCGCGATATCGGCACGCTTAAAGCGCTTGGCGCCTCCGGCCGCGGAGTGATGAGTATCTTTCTGAGCTACGGACTGCTGCTCGGTTTCGTCGGCAGCGGCGCGGGGCTGCTGGGCGGTCTGTTGTTCGTCCGGCACATCAATCAGATCGCGTCGTTGATCGAACAGCTGACCGGTCAAGAGGTCTTTGATCCGACGGTCTATTACTTCACTGAAATTCCCACCATTGTGCACCCCTTCACGCTGCTGTGGGTGATGGCGGGCGCCGTGGCGATCGCCGCTCTGGCCAGCGTGCTGCCGGCACTGCGAGCGGCCCGCATGCACCCGGTCCAGGCGCTGCGTTTTGAGTAACCCTGCCCCCCACTGTTTGATCAGCGTAGTTGAACTAGAACCACTCGACGAGAAGCTCTCAATATGAACTCAGAAACTGTCTTATCAGTGCGCGGGATCTTCAAGAGTTATCACAAGAACCGGATTGAGGTTCCTGTATTGCGAGGACTTGATCTGGAAGTTTCGACTGGCCTGATAACGGCGCTGGTCGGACGCAGCGGCAGCGGCAAGAGCACGCTGATGCATTTATTGGCAACCTTGGACCAACCCGATCTGGGTGAGATCCATTTTCGCGGCGAGCGGATCGATAATGCGTCCCGGTCTCGCCGTGACAGTTATCGCAATCGCGACATCGGCATCATTTTCCAGTTCTATCATCTGTTACCCGAACTTTCGGCAATCGAAAACGTATTGGCCCCGATGATGATCGGCCGCAGTGCTTGGAACTACCTGCGCCATCGCAAGGCTCTGGTAAGCCGGGCCACGGCGATGTTGGATCGAGTCGGATTACTGCATCGGGCGACTCACAAGCCGTCGGAAATGAGCGGCGGCGAGATGCAACGCGCGGCAATCGCTCGCGCGCTGATGACCGACCCGGCGATCCTGTTGGCCGATGAGCCGACAGGTAATCTGGATACCGATACCGGTCGCGAGATTTTGAAACTGTTGCGTGAACTGAATCAGGATGATGGGCTGACGATCCTGATGATCACCCACGACGACGCGATTGCAACCGGAGCGGATATCTGTCACCGCATGACCGACGGACAGCTGGAAACGAGGCAACCCAGTTTGCAAGTGGCATAACCGGGATTGGCGCCGGCGGATGCGTTGATCTGCGCCGGCGGCTAACCGCCTGCTGGCCACAAAATCACCGTGCCGTCGCGACCGGCCGTCATCACCAGATCGCCATTTTCGGTGGCATCGATCGCCGTCACGTCGCCGCTGTGACGGCGCAGCGACAACAGCTCTCGGCCCGCGCGGTCGCCGTCTACCTGAGTTGCTAATTGCGGGTCCCAAACTCGCGCCGTGTCGTCCGCTGAGGCGGACAGCACGCGGAGGTTGCTTCCGACTTGGCCGATCAATTTGACGTCGTTGACGACATCGGCGTGACCCGCCAGGACCACCGGATCGGCCGCCGGCTCCGGTACCCTCCACAACCGAACTCGCTGATCGCTGCTGCCGACCGCGATCACGCTGCCATCGGACGAAAACGCGCCACAGGTAAAGTCTCCGGCGTCCGCGCTGTCGAACACAATTGGTTCCGCTTGCTGTTTCAGATCCCAAATCCTGGCGATTCCGTTGTCGCCAACGACCAACAGTCGCTCGCCGTCTGGCGAGAAACGAACGCGTCGGATCGTGGCATCGGCGACCTGAACGTTGTATTCCTGCAACTGCTTGATCTGATTCGTACTGTCATTCCAGGACCAGAGTCGAACCATTTGATCTGCTCCACCCGTCGCAAACAGATACTCTGTTTCACCGCCGGGGGTCGGTGCAAACTGAATTGTTCGTACCGGCCCGGCATGCGGTGCTTCGATTTTGCCCAGCGGTTTGCCAGTTTTCGCGTCCCAAATTTTGACCGAGCGACTTCCCGTGGCAATCCGCTTGCCGTCATATGAAAAACTGGCCTCGGTCAGTGCCGCGTGAGGTCGATAACTGGTGACCAATTGCTTGCTGTCAAAGTTCCAGCGGAACACGCCGTTTTTGTTCAAGGTCAACATCGAGTGTTCGTCAATCGGCAGGGCAACTTGGGCGGTGCCGAGAACCGCCGGCAAGCGAAAGCTTTTTTTCGCTAAGGCGCGAAACGTTGAAGCTGGATGCGAATCGGTGCTGACAAGCCTGGTGGCCTCATTGGCGAGCGAAACCCTGCCCGGCTGTCGGCCGGGTTGACCGAGGCCGGCAGCCGGCGCCGCTAACTCCGTGTCGTCCAGCCCGCCGTCGCCGCTGACCTGGTAAAGTTGAATCAGCGAGGGCGAGTTCGATGCAGCTGCCCTGCTGATCGACGCAAACTTACCTGATGGATCGAACCGCACGGACGTGATCGGTTGCTGACGATCGCGATTGCCCGCAGTGCGATCCAAGACCGATCCCAGACCGGTTTCCAAATCCCATAATGTTGCGGCGGTGGACGCCCCGTTGGTGGTCGACAACTCGCTAAGGGTCAGCCCATATCGTCCGTCGGACGATACCGACAGCTGTGTCACGACACCGTCATGCATCATTCTCGCGATCAGCTGTCGTGATTCCATGTCGATGCGAGTCAAATGTTCGTCATCGGCGGCTAGCAGTAACTCATTGCCCGCTGGCGAAAAATGCGCCGCATTGATTCGATATCCGCGCAGCTGATCAATCGGTCGACCAATCGGCTGGCCTGTCTTGGCATCCCAAAGAATGCCCCTGCCATCCCGATCGGCGGTAAAAATCCGCCGCGCGTCGGCCGAAATTGCGAACGCGGTGACCGCTTGATCATGACCTTTCAAGCGGTGCAGCAGTCGTGGTGAGGAGTTTCCGGAGGGATCAAGTCGCCACAGGATTGCTTTCACCTCCGCATCGCTTGATCCTGTCAGCATCAACTGGCCGTCTTTCGAAACCGCGAAAGCTGTATTCAATCCGGTATCCGCCGCGCGACCAATTTGCACTCCGCGATCCAAATCCCAAACCCGAATCGCCGCATCGGCGCTGCCGACGTAAAGACGGTTGTGATTCCGATCGAGTTGCATTGACATGGCGACAAACTCACTCCCCTCCTGTAACAGTTCGTCCTCTAGGCGAGTCACTTCGTTGAACGCCAAGGTCCGGGGATCGATCCGCAGCACACGAGCCGTATGGTCGCGGCTAGCCGTGACGATGTGGGTTCCGTCAGGCGACAATGCGGCCGACCAAATTTCATCTCGATGTGCTTCCGCTTTGTCGTTGTTATCGGTTCCATCAGCGGAGCTATCGCTGACAAACGAACCGACATAAGTCTGTGGATTCCAACTGCGAACGGTTGCGTCGTTGGAAGCCGAGAGCACCAGATCTGCCTGACCAGGAAGAAACTCTGCCGCCACAACCCAACCGCCATGTCCCTTCAGCGTCTTGCGTAGCGAGCGACTGGCTAGATCCCAAAGTTTCAACGTGTAGTCGTCCGAAGCCGTCAAAAGCGCGGTGCCTGTTGAATTGAACCGAATCGATCGGATCTGGTCACCGTGAGCCGACGGGTCACGACTTTGGACTGAGGCGGTCGATATCAGACGACGGGCAGCTGATGCAGCGGTATCGACCAGGCGAACGGATCGCGCGTTGTGCGGTGGTTCGCCGGCCTGGTCGCCAGTCGCACTGGCATCATTCTGGATGCCGTTGACCGCAGTCCGGAGCGCCTTGACGTAATCCGTCGAAACAGCATCTGAAACTTGCCAGACGAACAGATTGCCGCCAACATCACCGGAAGCAACGCGCTGACCATCGGGGGCAATGCTTACCGTGGTAGGACGCTGTGAGTGTTGATCGAACGTGCCCGATCGCTTGAGCGTCATCGAATCACCCTGTCGCCGAAGATTCCATAATTCGATTCGGCCAGACTTTTCGTCGGCAATCGCAACGGCGAGTGTCAACGACTTACTGTTGCCGGCGACGGCTAACTGCCGCACCGGCGAAATGTGCCAACAAGCTTGCCGCTTCGTCAGCTCTCGACCAGCGGCCGCATCCCAGAGGCGTACCGTTTTGTCCTGCGAACCGGAGACGAGCACTCCATCATCGGTGAACTGCAGATCGGAAACTCGGCCAATGTGCCCGCGTAAGATTGTCTCGGAACCGTCGCCGAGAACCAGGATCTGGCCGCTGGCCGACCCAATCGCAATGCGTTTTTCATCCGCCGAAATTGCCACCGAAGTTGCCCGTCGGTTGTCCAAAAATTCAGTTTGAATCAGCTTTACGGCGGCAATCATCCCCTGTTGATCGATCGCTAATCGCTGGACTTGTCCATTGCTAAGAGCGACGACACCACTGCGACCTGAACGCCCGATCGACAAATCGATGATCGGGGCAGCGGCCGCCCGCGAAGATTCCGCTTGATTGGTTTGTCGCCATAGCCAGCGATATTCCCAGCTTTCGGCGGCCGTTGGCGAGCCCGCTTTGATTTGCCGCAGGATCTCGCGTGCTCCGTCAACCTCGTTACGTTCCAAGCGGGCTTTGGCCAGACCGATTTTGGAGACGTACTCTTCGTAGACCGCCCGCTGACGCGCGTCGTCAGCGTCTCGTTTGGCCGCAACGGCTTTGCTGCGCTGCAGCTCGGCGATTTCTTTTTGCTTTTGAGCCTCCGTTCGCTCCGCGACGGCGCGGGCCCGCTGGCTGTCTGCTTCCTGTTTCTGCAGTCTCGCCTCCTGTTCGTTGATCTCGGCAAACACGCGCTCGTTTTCAGCGATTTTGTAAGCTTTGACCGCGCGTTGGCGAGCTTCCTCGGCTTCCGCGTTTGCGGCGACGGCACTATCACGAGCAGTTTCGGCGAGTTGTTTTTCACGATTGATCGTGTACATCGCGACCGAACCGCCAACGATGATGAACGCGAGCATTGCGGCGGCAACTTTGCGCATCAGCGACAATCGCGCCGCTCGAGATTCTCGCTCGCGCACTCCTTCACGCAACTTTTGGATCAGAGTTGCGTGCTCTGGATTTTGCTGATCCAACAACGACAGCCCAAGGTCGTAGTCGCCGCTGTTATAGGCCGCATTTGCGTGCACAATTTTGGTTTCAGCTAATCCTCGCCGCGCGTTTTCGTTACCAGCCCACGACTCGATCGACTCCTCGAACCCAAATGCCGCGCGGGAAAGATCGGCGTAGGATTGAGACTGTTTGCCGCGGCTCAAATCTTCCGCTGCTCGAGTTGCCAGAGAGATGCTTTCGGCGTGAGAGCGATACTCGCGGATCGCCTTTTGAAAACTTTCGACATTGGGATAGCGATCTTGTGGATTGGTCGCCATCGCCTTCATCGCGATGTCCAACAATTCACCTTGCTGTTGCGAAGGGACTTCGCGAATCTGGTTCATGCAGACGGCCCGGATGCACTCCGTCACATTCTTGGCGGTGTGCGGCGGTTTGCCCGTGATAATCAAGAACAGCGTCGCGCCGAACAGATAGATGTCGCTGGACACACCTATCTTGTCCAGCGGTCCAGTGGCCATTTCCGGGGCCATGAACGCGGGAGTGCCGCCCAGACCCGATGTGGTTGTAATCGATTCCTGTTTTTCAGACTCGGATGTCAGCAGCGCCAGTCCCCAGTCCATCACCATCACGACGCCGAAGTCACCCAACATAATGTTTTCCGGCTTGATGTCGCGATGAACAACGCCGCGGGTGTGGGCAAAGCCGATTGCGTCCGACGCTTTGAGCAGGATTTCCAAGTTCTCGTCGCGTGACTTCTCGTTGATCACCTCGGACCAAGGAGTCCCGAGGACTCGCTTCATCGCGTAGAACAGCTGATTGTCGGACGTCAATCCAACGTCATGGATGGGGACGATGTTGGGGTGATCCAGATCGCCTGTGACGATTGCTTCGGACAGGAATTGTTGGCGGCGCTCTTCCTCGAACGAATCGAGTCTGCCGGTTTTTTCCAGCTGTTCACGTTTCTTGCCGGACAACGGCTTAATCAGCTTGAGCGCCAACAATCGGTCCAGCGACCCTTGACGAGCGACGAATACGTCCCCCATGCCCCCCTCACCGAGCTTGCGGACCAAGCGGTAATCGAATGCCGCGTCGGTATCGCTTTTCAACGACGCGACATCGACACGACGAAGTTTTCCGAGTTGCTGTTCCGCGTAACTGCTTTCGACGCCGGACCGCTCGGTCTCGTCTGCCTTGCTGCCATCGCCAACCTCGGCATTCCACGCGGCGACGTCCTGATCGGAAAGCTCTCGCGGATTGATCGTTTGACTGATCTCGCTGCTGACCATGATCGAGGCGTCAGCGACGACTGCTTTGCGATCATCGCTCGGTTGGATGTTGACGGTCGTGTCGACTTGCCAATCGGCAGCCGTTTTCCCTGCTTCGTCGCCCTGACCAGCGGAACCTTGGCCTCGATAGACCGATACGTTTCCTCCGGCGATCGATCCTGACTGGTCAATCTGGACCGTCAGATCGTCCGCGCCGTCAACCACCGTTTTTTGACTCGGGTCGACCTCGATCGTTGCGCCGGGATCCTGATCGATGCGAACGGTGTCCATCCGCAAGGTCTCGTCCAGCTTTGATTCGTCGGCCGACGGTTCCGAATTTGACTGGGGTTCTTCGTTTGGTTTTTTCTTTGCCATGGTGATTCTAAGCAGCAGCGAACTTGATCAATGTAGCGTAGTTGTGGAGTCACTTTCTTGACGGCGCGACGCGAATCGTCCGGCTACAGAAAACCGCCGTTTGCGCCGCCGATAACGTCGCCCGATCGTTGTCACCAGCGCGGCAGCGGCCAAATCGGGTGTCGCAGAGAATGGGTCCCGCATGGCTGAATCGTCGGTTTCCGGTTCGCTTTGCTCAATTCCCGGTGGTGCGTTCAGTTCCTCGGGTGCGACCTGTTCTTGCGGCGCTGTTTGCTGATCGATCGGCTCCAGTTCCAACAAGCCTTCCGCATCCAACGGCTGGTCAAGAATCCTCGCCTCACCGTCGCGCACGTCAACGCGCAGAATTGATCGTTCGTTTCCGTCACCCAAGACGTATTCGATCTCATATCGACCGTCAGGTAGCCGTTCGAACAAACGGCGGATTTTATCAGCGTCCAGGATATCGTCGGGCAATCGCTCCGGCGCCGCCAGGTCTTCGCCCTCGGGATCCGGCGAGAGCATGCGGATCTGAAAGTACTCCTCGCGGCCAACCGAAGACGCAACCGACGCTTCCACGATTTCAAATGATCCCTGCGTCAATGGCTTTGTCGATTCGCTGACCACCACAAACTCAGGGGTCTCAAACTTTGGAATCACATCACGAACCGGAAAGAACGCGACGGGAATCGATAGCGGTGGAATTACAAAAGAGGCTTGTCCGTTCTCCAGTCCGTTGGGCGAATCGCTGGGCGTCAGCGGATTATCGGTCGACGAAACGACTTGACCAGCGACAATGGTTGGTCCGGCGTCAGGCGCCTGACTAACCACACCGGCTTCGATCAGAATCGAGTCGTGCTGGCGAACGGCGAAGCGAATTTCCAGCGGACTGGTTTCCGCAGCCCGTCCGTTTTCGCGACTGCCAACAATCATTTCTTGCGTGTAGTAGTGTCGGACTTGCAATAACCCGCTTCCGCCTGGCAGCAGTGCCGGATCAATCGGCGCACCGGTTCGCTCGATGCCAACAAAGATTGAATCATCGGCCGAAAGTCCATTGAGCTGCTGAAACTGAGCAATCCCTCGATCAAGATCCGAAGCTGCACCCCAATCGATGTCTACCGTCAGACCTCGCTCGCCTTCGCCGCCGATGTCGATCGCCAAAGTGCCGGTTGCGTCGTTGACAAAGGCCTGTGCCAAGATGGTCGTACTGACCGAAAACGGATCGAAGAAGGCCGGTATCACATCGGGATCGGCCGGCGGGGCCGGTCGGGGGCGATTGGGATCGGTGCGGTCAATCACCACGATCGGACGGGGAGCAAAGAATCTGGCCACACCCTGATCGACACCCGTGTTGATCTCGATCCGCTGGCCAAACACGATGGCGTCTGATTTCAAGAACACCGCACGGTCTTCCCGCTGCAGTTGCGACTCGGCTGGATCATTGACCGTTTCGGGATTGGGATATCGAGTGGTGACTTGCTCGGAGTGCAATTGCACTTCGTCAAGCAGCTCGATCGTTGCGGAAGCTTCTAAATCGATCCGGCCCTGTACGCCGCGGGCAACAATTTCCGGATCCTGCTTCCAATCCGCACCCTCATCGCCTTGTGAAGTATCGGCAATTGTGATGTTGCCTTTCGCCGTGACCACAATCTGCCCGTTGGACGTTTCGACGATCTCGTCGCCAAGAGCGTCTGAGGATGCCATCGTGATCGAGCCAAGTTCACGAATGAACAAGTCGCCGCGATTTGCGCCCGTTACAGCCGCCTCCAGGTCGTTAATCGACGTGGTCAGATTGATCGCGATGTTTGAATCAGCGCTGCCGTTGCCAGCTAACAGCGCCAAATCATCGGCGACAATCGAGTTGCCATCTTGCTGATCGGTATCCAGGATGTCATCTCCTGCCTGCAACCGCACATCGGCACCAGCAGCGGCCGTGATCGCGCCGACCAGCAGGTCGCTTTCGTTGCCGAGCACCGTCAATTCGATATCGCGACTGCCGTCGTCGGCAGCGGCGGCGTTTTGCGATGTCACCTCGGTTGCCGTCATCGTTCCCACCGAGCTGATCACGATGGCACCGTCCCCGGCAATCACCCGTCGCAGCTCGATCGGCCCGCTACCAAGACTATCCAGGACGATGTCTCCGCTAGCGGACGTCGCCGTCAGTTCCCCGACCGACATCAATTCCAGCAATCGCAGGTTGCCAATTCCTGTCTGCGCATCAAGGAACACTCGTGACGCGGTGATGTCAGCCAGCGAGTCGACGGTCAAATCATTGATCGAGTGTGCCGTCAGCAACGCAGCTGCGCCGCCGGCGGCCGTGACCGTGCCGACCAGCAGCTCGTTTTCGTTGCCGATTACCGTCAATTCGAGATCGCGACTGCCGTCGTCGGCAGCGGCGGCGTTCTGCGATGTCACCTCGGTTGCCGTCATCGTTCCCACTGAGCTGATCACGATGGCACCGTCCCCGGCAATCACCCGTCGCAGCTCGATCGGCCCGCTACCAAGACTATCCAGGACGATGTCTCCGCTAGCGGACGTCGCCGTCAATTCCCCGACCGACATCAATTCCAGCGATCGCAGGTTACCAATTCCTGTCTTCGCATCGAGGAACACTCGTGATGCGGTGATGTCAGCCAGCGCGTCGTCCGACGCGTCATTGATCGAGTTTGCCGTCAGGCGGACTTCGGCCGAAATCGCTTCGATTCGCGCAATCAAAATCGATCCGGGCGACGCCAAGATCACATTGCGTCCACGGGAATCGATGTCAATGACTGCCAGATTGCTGAGTGAATCGGTAATGGACAAGTCTCCGGCCACATCAATCCGCTCGATCAAACGTATTTGATTTTGCGGGTTCGACAGATCGACCGATCCGGTCGAGACAATCGATAGCCGATCGACGATCAGCGCCGTGTCGGGCGCCTGAGAAACGTCGCCCACCTCGCTGCCGTCCACTCCCAGCGAGACAGCTCCGAAAACCGCCGTCACATCACCAAGCATCACGTCGCCAGCGTTTTGAATCGTAATCGCATCTCCGGTGTTATCACTCTGCAGTCGACCGTCGAGCAGGTCGATCGGCCCGCCGCCGGCATCCATTTCGATCATGCCAGCGCCGACCGACAAGGACGCGTCCGAGGCCAAAGTAATGCTTGAAAAAGCTTGCAGATCAATGTCGCCAGAGGATGAATCCCCGGTCGTATCAATGTCGGCATCAATTTGGACTGTGTCGGTAGCGGCGATGTAAAAATTTCCTGCGACAATCGTCGGCGCGTTAAGCAGCGAAACCGACGAAGCAGAACGAACATCGATTTCCCGCAAGAAACTGCCGGCTGAATCGTTCGCGCCGCCGATCGACAGGTCAGAGCCCGACAGGTTCTGCAGATCGACCGTCAGGGTTGAATCGCTCGTATCGGCCGTCAGGATCGCGGCCGAAAAATCGATGTTTGAACCGATGCCGGTGATCGCAACATCGCCAGAAAGGATCAGACGTCCCTCGATATCCAGGCTGCCGCCGCCCAAAGCCAACTCGGTTTGCGTCCCGGCAGTTCCAAGCGTTACGTCGCCCACCAGGATCAACTCGGCATCGCGGGCCGACACCAGAGAGGAAGAGGAATCGATCTGGATTGAATCGGATTGAACATCGATCGTTCCCGGTGAGCGATCCTCGGCGAACCGCAAGATGCTGACATCATTTCCACCGCCATCCGCTACGGTGACATTCAATCCCGATGGCAACTGCAAGTCCAACACATCAGCGCCTCCGCCGGTATCAAAGAGAATCTCACCCGAGTCGATCAAGGTTGGATCCAACGGGTTGGTCTCAAAGCCGATTCCATCAGGATGATTGGCAATCGGAATGATCGTACCGGCGCCGTCTCGCAACTGCAGCTCGCCGCTCGTGTCGATTCCCAGTTGGACTGTCTCAGCCGCGGAGGTCCCCGTCACCAGCAGTTGGCCCAGGGCGCTCAATTCGGCAGTGGCATTGAGGACAATACGAGGTTCTAGTCGGCGGAACCTGGGGGTAAATACCCGCTCGGCAGGCAGGAGTCTCGGTTCCGAGCCACTCTGGCTCCGCCGCCACCTGGGCAGGCGACGGCGGGCTGCCTGCAACAGGAAGGGAATCCGACCCTCGAAATGGTATCGCAACATGAATCTTGAACTAGCAGGATGATCGGGCTGTGGTCCGAGCAACGGTTGGTTTCGGCCGTGACTTGGCGGACTTTTATGGTAGTCCAAAAACGGTAAAAAACGCCTTCTTAATAAAAAAATCAGGCGGCTAACCGGGCTCGGCTGCTTGGTAAACTTTACCGGCTGATCGGATATTTGTGGATGATTCGCGGCAAGAGTCTCGAAGAATTGGACGAGACCCGCTTTTCCGTGGTTCCCACAAAAGAGCCGACGATGAACTTCATTCGATCCATCCTGTTTGCTGGCTTTTGCCTCGCGAGCGGCTGTTACTTCAGTCCGCTGACGCTTGCCGATTCGCCCAGCTCAGCCCCCACGCGATTGGGATCCAGTCAATCGGACACAGGCGGAGTCTCCTCCGGCGGGCTCGCTACGAGCCGATTCGCCGAAATCCAATTGGTTGCCGAAATCCAATTCGCGGCCGACGAATCCGCGTCGAGCGATCAAGCACAATCACTGGAATCGCAGCAAGCGACTGAGGGCGGCGAATATGAATCCGCGAACGAAGCGTCGGATACCAGCTCCGCCGGTAGAGAGTCGGGCGAAGTAGATTCGAGTTTCGTCGATAGCGGCGAAGACGAGACCCGAGACGACGAGGATCTCCAGCGAGATCAAGCGGTTGCAGCGCGGATCGCGGCGCTCAAGAAACCGATGTGGCAAATCACGATCCTGGCCACTGCCGAAGGCTCAACTCCGCAAAACCTGGCCCGACAATTTTCCCAGGTCGAACCGGTGATTTTGATCTCCTCACTCGGCATCGCCCCGATGGGACCCAATCGGTATACCACCTGCTTGATGCATCGTCCGCTGTATTATGAACAGCCGAATTTGGAGCGATGTGGTCGTGGCTGCGGTTTCTGGCAAAACGGAATCTCGGCCGCTCAGTTTCTGGGCAGGACAGTCTTGTTGCCGTATCATCTGGGACAACAGCCTTGCGATTGCCTGGTACCCGCCGGCGGCGATTGCCTGACTTGCCAGTCCTACGAAAGCGACTGCTACCTCTGTCCGTTCGATCCCTGTGGGCTGACCACCCAAGCGGCCGCAGTCGCCGGATTCTCTTTGCTGTTCCTGTGATCGACTACGAACACACACAACCGGGAACACTGATTCGTATTTGGATCGGCTTGATTCGCAAGAGCTTTTTGGTGGACGAACTCGAAACTGCCGCGGCCGTCCGTAATCGCTGGTACCACGGCTGGGGCATCCGAAAGATTCTTGGCGGTTGGCTTTACAACGTCTCCGGATTTGATGCGGTGGAGCTGCGGCTGAAACATGGAGGCCGATACAGAATCGGAACCGATCAGCCAGCTGAGTTGCTGGCGGCGATCGAGTCGGTCATGGCGGCGAAATCATGACTATGGCGGCCCACCGCGAATCGTCCTGCAAGCCGGGCCACCACTGAGCTCTCAAACCGCCGCGCCGGTGGTGTTGTGACAAACTGTCGCGATCCGTACCGCTAAAAGAGTTGGCATTGCGGGACCAGTTGCCTAAAACTGCGGCGGCGCAACGTGACGAAGCTAGCGGCTGGCGACTCGGTGTGAGTTTGCAACGACTCAACGGCCCCCACTTAGACCGCCAGATTGGGCGACGATCACCCTGGCACTTCGCTTCCCGGGTTCCCAACTCACGGGTCCCTAGGTTCAGCTACAATGACGGATCGATGAAGCGATCACGTACTCCACTTTTCATCGCAACTTCCGATATCCCCCGACCAGACATCGCCATGACTGAATCTGCAACCCAAACCGTCGAACGCCAGGAAACTCCGACCACCACCAGCAGCGACCAGGCCAACTTGGACGCCGTTTCGATGATCTTAAAGCAGGCCGGTCGGAGCGCGGATGAAGTCGCGGCGTTGTCGACCCTGGACGACGCCGACCGCTCGGCCGAAAACGAGTTTAGCGGCGAAGCACCGACGCTGACCTCACTTTTTAAAAGCGCCAGCGCCGCCGAGTTCTACGCAGGTCGATTCAATCCGTCCCCCGAAGTCGCCAAAGTGATGGGTGACTGCATGGACTTCCTGCTCAAGCGAAAGCAGGCCGGCACGCTGCTCGATCACCACAAGATGTTGTTTCATGACGAAACCATTGAAGGCTTGGCACAGCGCGGGTTCTTTGGTTTGGCGATCCCCAAAGAGTACGGCGGCAGCGGAGCGGCGCTCGGCGACCTTGGTCCGCTGCTTCGCGCGTTAACCTTCATTCATCCCGACCTGGCAGTCATGTTCGAGGTCCATAACTTTCTCGGTCCGGTAACGCCGATCCTGGACTTCGGCACCGAAGAACAGAAACGCCACTACTTGCCCCGCATGGCCTCTGGTGATTTGCTTGGTTCGTTCGCATTGACCGAACCGGGCGTCGGCGCCGATCCGAGCAAGTTAAAGCTGACCGCGCGTCGCGAAGGTGACAGCTATTTCATCAGCGGCACCAAATGGCCGATCACCAACGTGGTGTACGGTGGACTCTGTGTCTTGGTCCTTAAGATCAGCGGCGAGAATCTGAAGCCCGGCCGCGATTCGGCGATGATCTTGTTCGAGACCCCCAAACAGGACACCGAACACTTTCGCATGAAGCGAAATCGGTTGGCCGCGTTCGATTATCTATGGAATGCCCGCTTTCGACTGACTGAATACGAAGTACCGGCAGATCGACTGCTCGGCCCGCCCGGCAAGGGTTTGGCTCAAGCGTTCAGTTCGCTAGCCAAGGGGCGAGGTGGAATTTGTGTCAACAGCGCCGCGAAAATTTTTAAAATGTTGGCGCACATCATTCTGGACCCGAGCGAATACGAGGTTTCCAAGTCCGGACAGAAACGCCACAAAAACGGCGGCTGGACTTCGTTCCGGGCGACTTTCGGCAAGCCGATCGGCAGTGCCCCGAGGATTCAAACCTGGATCGGCCGAGCTACCTGTCATGCCCTGGCCAGTCGCGCCCTGGGTGACCTCTGTTTTCGACTCGGAGCCAATGGCGTTCGCGACGAAACGCAGGGCATGATCGCCAAAGTCTATGCCAGCGATGCTTTGTTGCAAACGGCAAACAACGTCTACTTGATCCAGGGCGGACGCAGCGTCCACATCGATGAACGCCGCGCCGCTTTGCGGGCCGGGGCCGATCAAGGAATCGCCCAAGACGAATCGTTGATCGAGAACTTCATCGGCGAAAACATGCACGAGTTCACAATCGCCTCGGTGTACGAAGGCCCGAATCCGGTGTTGGCGGACATGGGAGCGCCAAACGCGATGACGCGCGACATTCGGGCTGGCTATCTGGAACCGATCGGACTGGCCGAAGTTGAGGGCAAATTCGGGCTCGGTGCGAAAGCCAAGTTTGGTTGGTTCATTGCCAAGAGCGTGCTGGGTTCACTCAACCCTTGGCCCGGTTCCTTCGCCGGAGTCGAAAATCTATTTCCTGAAAAACAGCGCCTGGCCCAAAAGGGACTGAAAAGAAATCGAGTGCTGGGTCGACGGATTCTGTTCATCATCGCCAAGTATCAAAAGACCTTCATGGACCAAAGTCTGTTGCTGGGTGCCGAAGGCGGCATCTTTGACCAGCTCTGTCATTCGATGGCTTCGATGGTCTTTGCTTTGTCGATGGACAAACCGCAAGCCGAGTATTTGAAAGTCGCCGAGGCTTTGGACTTGGAAGCCGATCTGAGGATGCAGGGTAAAGCCGACACGCCCGAATTACAGCGCAAGTGGGCCGAGATCGGTCGGTTGATGATGAATTCCGATGCGACGCTGCATCAAGATTTGATTGCCGATATCGAAGTCAGCAACATTCCAATCGATCCCCGCTTCATTGACCGGTACATTTAGTACCGCCCTGTATTGAACTTTGATCGCCGCCGGGCTGAGCAGCAGATATTTCGGCGGCAAGTCGGCACTCCAGCTCGCCTGACCAGGAAATGATAGCTCATTCCCTACGACCGGCATTACCGGTCGCCGGCGGTTGGGGTTGGCCCGATCAGGCAAACTGTCCAGGTCGCAGGGGAAAGAACGTTCGTTCGGATAGCTGAGCAAGCCGGGAAAACTGGCGAGAATTAGCGGGCCAGGCTGAATCAAAAACGTTGAATTTCTTGGGTTTTCTCTACAATTCGCTCAAGATTCGCCTAATCTTGAAATGGTGTAAAGGAGTTGCGCATGTGCTCCCCTGCGCCTGCCTGCTGCTCCCTACGTACGATGGACTTCGGTCGTTGCCCATCCACTTTCTTACTTCGTCAATCGATCTGCAGCCAAATGATCAACCGCTACATCCCACGAAAAACAATTCTGCTCGCTGTTGCCATTGCGTTCGTTTCCACTGAAACGCTCACCGCGCAAGACGCTTGCTGTTTCGAGCCCACCTATCGGTTGCAGTGCGAAACGGTCATGCAACCACAGATCGTGCAAAAGTATCGGGTGGCTTATGAAACAGAAATGGTGCCGGAGCAAGTTACCAGCTATCGCCCTGTGCTGAAGACCCGCACCGAAGAGCGAGAATATAAAGTCGCCAAGCCGATCGTCGAAACCAGTTTTCGTGAGGAACGGTACACGGTCTGGAAACCGGTGGTCGAAACATCGTATCGCGACGAAACCTATCAGCAAACTCGCTACGTTCAGGAAACAGCCGAACGCGAAGAACAGGTCACCTCGTACAATCCAGTCGTCGAGACTCAGTACTACGAACAGCAATACGCGGTGCAGCGGCCGGTCGTAGAAACGCAAATGCAGGTGCAGCAATACACTTCACTGCGACCGGTAACCACGGTTCAAAACCAGACGGTTGACGTCGGTGGTTATGTACCGCAGCAAGTCGTCACGCCGGGTCAAGTGCAATATGGCCTGCAGTGGCAACGGAACGCTTACTATACGCCTGGACCTCTGGGCATCTTCGCACGACGAAGATCGGGTGCGGTCTGGGCACCACAAGTCACCCCGCCGACCGTTCAGACGCAACTCGCTTATCGACCGAACTACGTTAACCAACAAGTTCAGCAAACTTCTTACGTCCCGCAGACAACCCAAGTCCAGGTGCCGGTACAAGTTCAGCGGATGCAAACGGAAATGGTCACTCAGAAAGTGCCCGTTCAAACAACTCGCATGGTACCAACAACCGTGGTTCGCAAAGTTCCTTATGTGGTCCAGCGGCCAGTCACCGAAACGATGACCCGCAAGGTGCCCGTTCAACAGCAGCGCTGGGTGACCGAAGAGCAAGTTCGCAAAGTGCCGGTGCAAACCACTCGAATGGTTTATGAGACTCGCCGCGAGCCAATTCAAGTTAGCTACTACGAACAAGAAGTCGTGACCAACACGGTCATGAAGCCGGTCACCAAACAGATCTACGTTCCGTACAATGAAACGGTGATGGTGCCAAAGCAGGTTGTCCAACGTGCTCCGCTGTCCTATTACGATCCTTTCAGCCCGGCGATCGTCAACGGTTATTCATCGTTTTCGAATCCCACCATCATCAGCAGTTCACCGACCATCAGCACTCCATCGATTGTTTCACAGCCAAGCGAATCGACCGGACACTCGGTTCTCGCTCCGCCCAAATCGTCCAGTGATCAACCGAGCACGGAATTGAAAAAAGTCGAGCTGGGACCGATCGAAGAGGTTGACAGCGGCGCAGGCGACTCCGCAGGATCGGGTGTCGGCGACCCGAAGGACTACGAAGGCCTGCCGGCGCCAGAGTTGAACAGCCCGGATTCCGAGTCCGGCGACAAGACCGATGCCACCAGCACTGGCTGGCGAATCCAGTGGACGCCTCGTTTCGCGCGCGAAGCTTAGGACCGCGTCGCAGATCGCTTACGACGAGCCAATTCTGGCGTGCTAAGATGGTGAGTTTAGAAACTCACCTCGTCGGTTCGTCAGTCTTGCTTCGCTATGGCATCCTTTTTCAAAATTTCCTGTCCGGGCTGTGGCAAATCACTGAAGGTTTCGGACAAGCTTGCCGGCAAAAGCCGCTCTTGCCCTTACTGCAATGTGGCGGTCAAGATTCCGGAAGCGCCGGTAGCCGAAACTCAGAGCGAGCTTGAGCTGCCGAATTTTGTGGTCGTCGAATCGCCCAAGCTCGGCCGTGGAAAAACGACCGCCGCCGCCAAGCGTAAGGTCGTACGCCGCAAACGCGAATCAAGTTGGTTCAGCTCCGCCAGCGAATCGGCCAGCAGTGATGTGTCGATCTGGCTTAGCGGACTGATCGGCCTGGTCGTTACCGTGGTCTGGTATGCCGCGACTTATCCTATCCGGCAGAGTTATTTCGGGGCGATGTTTTGGCAACGGGGACCGATCCCCTTTCCAACCACATTTTTGATGTTTTGGGCGCTGGCCATTCTGACTCTCAAAGCGCTCCGCCTGAAACAGCAAAAAAGAGCGATGCTGGTCGATGTCCTGCCCACGGAAGTTTCCCAGGAAATCACACTGGAATCGATCGACAAGTTCATTGATCACATCAACGAACTGCCGGTCACTGGCAGCGACAGCTTTCTGGTCAATCGAGTTGTACGCGGCATCGAACACTTTCGAGTCCGTAAGAGTGCTGCCGAGACGGTTACGATGATGGAATCCCAATCGGTCATCGATGCCAACAATGTGGCGGGCAGCTATACGATCGTCAAAGTCTTTATCTGGGCGCTGCCGATTTTGGGGTTTATCGGCACCGTGATGGGTGTCAGTGCCGCCGTCGCCAGCTTGGCCGGCAGTCTCAGTGGGGGTGAAAGCATGGATGCGATGAAGTCTGCGTTGCAGGATGTCTTCGCTGGACTCGGCACAGCGTTTGATACCACACTGTTGGCGCTGATCATGAGCCTGATCGTCAAGATCCCCGCATCGGCAATGCAACAGAGCGAAGAGGACTTGATCACCAGCGTCGACGAGTATTGCAATGAGAACTTGCTGAGGCGATTGAATGACGGTCGAGCCGGGGCGGTCGGAATCGCGGCGGCTGCCGGCAACGACGCGGCCATCGAGCAATGGCTTCGACACATGACCGACGCAGCGGCAGAAATTCAAAAATCGCTGACCCAATTGACCGAACAGACGGTCGCCTTGCGAACCAAAACGCAAACCACGATCAATCAAGCCAATGGATCCTTGACCGACCAGCTTGCCGGAGTCCAGAAAGGACTGGCCGGCTTGAACGGCGTGCTGGAAAAACTGGGCCATCAACAGGTAGTCGTGCAACAAGTCGAACCAGCCCCCAAACGAGGTTGGTTTGGACGTTAACGTGCACGCTGACAAACCGTCTATCTTGATTCCTGGAACACAGCATGCCGCGCCGTAGAGTGTCTGCCGAACAGGATGTCTCGCTGTTCCCTTTCCTCAGCATCATTGCTTGCGTGATCGGCGTGTTGACGATGATGATTGCAACCTTGGCACTCGCCCAAACCGACACTCAAGATGTCGCTCAGATCGAAGCCTATGAAAAAACCAACAAACAATTGGCCCGAGCCGATCAACAGATTGATCTGCTGCGACAGCAGCTGCAAGCAACCAACTCCTCCGCGTTGACCGTTGCCGCACAACAGCGGGAGCTGGAGGTGACGATCGAAGAGCTGGAGCAATTGCTGGCGGAAATCGAGCGGATCGACCGAGCCCTGGCCGAGCAACAGAAAGTTCAAATTGTGATTCCTCCGCTCGATCCCGCCAGTCGCGAAACGTTGGCCGAGCTGAAAGCACTGTCTGAACGGCTACAAGCACAGGTGCAGCAATTCCAGTCCGAGCTCGCCAATCGCGAAAATGCGGCAGCAGCCCAGGTCACTGTCTTGCCGCAAGGCAGCGGTTTGAATTTCGTGCCTCGGTTTGTGGAATGCACGGACGGCGCCGTTGTGATGCACCACTTGCCTCAGCCAAAACGAATTCGCGCCGGCGAAATCACCACCGACTCCGATTTCCTGGAACTGCTGGAAACGGTTGCCAATGCGGTCAATGAATCCATTGTGTTCTTGATCCGCAGTGATGGACTGGACGTCTACCGCGCTTGCCAACGGATTTGCGACGAGCGCCGGATTCGCAACGGCAAATTGCCGGTGGTCGGAAAAGGTGTGATTGACTTGAGCGCATTCGCCACGCAGTCCACCTCGCCGATTCGAACCCGAACACCCGCGAGGACACGACCTTGAGAAGACAAGCGAGAATCGACACAGACGACGGCGGGCTTGACGCGCTGTTGGACACCATGACCAACGTGGTCGGCATTCTAGTGCTGGTGCTGATTGTCGCGCAGCTGGGAGTCGCCGATGTCGTCAGTCGAGTGATCAATCAAAGTCAAGTTGACCAGCAGATGATTGATGATGCCAAACGCCAACTGGTGCAAAAGCAAATCGAACGTCGAGAGTTGCAACAAATCCTGTTCGAACCGCTCAGCATCGATTTCGAACAACAGCAAGAAGAACTGGCAAGAAAGAAGGAGCTGTTGGAACGACGCAAGCGACTGCTGTCGGAAAAACAGCAGATTCAAAACCAGTACGCGATCAAGATCGAACAGGACAAGCAGCAAGCCGAGCAGAATCAACTTGAGTTGGCGGAGACCGAGCAACAACGCCAACAGCTCGAGACGCTGATCTCCACTTCGCTCCAACGGAAGGCACAACTGGAAGCCGCTTTAGCAGACACACCTACAGCCGAACCGCCGGCAGCGGTCGAAGTCAGCATTCCGAATCCGCGACCGGCTCCCGAAGGAGCACAGCGGCTGATGCTGATCTGCGAGGACAACCTGCTGTATCCAGTCAACTTTGAATTCTTTCGAAAACGTGCCGAAGAGCATGCCAAGCAGATCCTTTCGCGATTCAACTTGCTGCGCGATCCGGCTGCCGGCATCGATCCGCAGGAATTTGCCAGGCACTACCAGCGACTGAAAGACCAGGACGACTTCTTCGACGTGGAATACTACGTCCAGAATGATCAATACCCGCGAATCCGATTCTTGCCTCGAAAAAATCGCGGCGGGACTGTCAAGCAGCTTGCTAGTCGACGCCCGCGGATTCAACGGATGTACGTTGACGGAATCGATGGGAACAAATACTACGCCAGATTTTATGTGCTGCCAGATAGTTACGAAGTCTACACCGTCGCGCGGCGTGCCTTTGGCAATGCACAGATCATGGCGGGATGGGAACCGCAAAACCAAGACTGGAGATTAACGGCCTCGGTACCAGGCGGAATCGTACTCGGTCCACCGCCGCCGCCACCGAAGTCAGCACCGCCAAGCCCACCGTCGACGAGTCCGCCGAAACAGCCGCCGCCACCTCCCAATTTGATCGATTGAACAAAGAATGGATGCCGAGTCGAAGCCAAGTTGGGGAAGCGTGAGGGTCCGTTGCTGGTAAGATTAAGAAATCATGATTAGCCTGTTGTCCCTGTCCGATTGGAAACTGCTTGATTGCCGGCGCTTGGTCTGCTGGTCGCTGCTGACGATCTGCGCCGGCAGCCAGCTGAGCGCGGTCGACTACCTGCGGGAAGTCAAACCGTTGCTGCGACAACGCTGTTTCGCGTGTCACGGCGCACTGAAACAAGAGTCCAGTCTGCGTCTTGATACGGTCGCCTCGATGATCAAGGGCGGTGATTCGGGACCAGTGATCTCACCCGCGGCGCCCGCGGAAAGTCTGTTACTGCAGCGCCTGACGGCGACAGATTCAGACCAACGGATGCCGCCCGAACAGGACGGCGAACCGTTGACGACCGCTCAGATTGAGTTGCTTCGAGCCTGGATCTCTGCCGGCGCTCCCGGCGCCCGGATGAACAACCGGACGCGGATCCCAGCGATCACTGGGCGTTTCGGCCGCTCGTTCGGCCGGCCCTTCCCGACTGCGATTCGACGTGGGCCGAGAATCCGATTGACGCTTTTCTGCATCGACAGCATCAGCAACTCGGGCTGACCCCACAGCCCGCGGCGGCGCGTATTATTTTGCTGCGCCGCCTGTATCTGGACTTGCTGGGCGTGCCGCCAACGCTCGAGCAGATCGCGGCTTTCGAAGCGGACCAGTCGCCGCTGTACTACCAGCGTACAGTCCAGCGTCTGATTGACGATCCTCGCCATGGTCAGCGCTGGGCACGGCACTGGATGGATGTTTGGCGCTACAGCGACTGGTGGGGACTGGGAGATCAGCTGAGAAACAGCCAGCAACATATCTGGCATTGGCGCGATTGGATTGTCCAGTCGCTCAATGAAGACTCGCCCTATGACGAAATGGTTCGCTTGATGCTGGCCGCCGATGAATTGCACCCCGGCGACCTGGACAAGCTGCCTGCGACCGGATTTCTGGCACGCAACTTTTTCCTATTCAATCGCGCGCAGTGGATGGACGAAACGGTGGAACATGTCAGCAAAGGATTTCTTGCTCTGACGATGAACTGTACTCGTTGTCACGACCACAAATACGATCCGATCGAACAAACGGATTACTATCGGATGCGGGCCTTCTTTGAACCCTACCACGTCCGCATGGACATGCTGCCCGGCCAAAGCGACTTAAACCGCGACGGGATTCCGCGCGCCTTTGATGGCCTGCCCGCTGAACCAACCTATCTCTACATTCGCGGTGACGAAAAAAATCCTGACAAATCAACAGTCATCGCGCCCGGGGTCCCGGCATTGCTGGCGTTCAAGGAACTCAGCATCGAGCCGGTGACACTGCCAGAGCAGGCCTGGCGGCCGGCACAACAACCCTGGGTTCTGGACGCCTACATTGCCGCCGCAGAAGAAAAGCTGAAAGCGGCCGAGACTGGGCGCAAACAGGCTGCCGGCGGCGATCCGATCGCGACGGCCGAACAATCGGTCAGCCAGGCGAATGTTGACCTCGCTGTTGCCGAACTGACATCGGTTCAGCGCCGCGCCGAAGCGATGCGGGCTTCCTGGACCCAGATTGTCGATCCAGACCTGCTGGCCAGGAACAAGGCGGCCGTTCGTGCCGAACGTCAGGTCGCCGTGGCCAGAGCACAATACGACGTCGCGGTTGCCCAGCTGGAACTGCTGCGAGCCTCTGCTGAGCACAAGGAGGGAGCTGACAAAAAACTGCAAACCGCTCGTCAGTCGCTCGACCAAGCCATCGCCAAGGCGGAAGCCGAAGTCGAACCGACCGATACTTTCACGCCACTCGTCGGCGCGCGGTGGACGCCGACTCGTTTTCGCGACTCAGGCAAGGACGACCCCACGGTTCCGTTCGTCGCGGTAAGCACCGGACGGCGTTCGGCGCTGGCCGATTGGATCACTGATCGCCGCAATCCGTTAACTGCCCGTGTGGCCGCCAATCAGATTTGGATGCGGCACATGGGCGCGCCGCTGGTGCCAACCGTCTTTGACTTCGGCCGCAACGGGACACCACCGGCAAATCAAGATTTACTCGACTACCTCGCTGCCGAATTGATCGATCACGGTTGGAGCATGAAACACCTGCACCGCATCATTGTCACGTCGGCGGCGTATCGAATGGGTTCTTCCCTTGCCGATGCCGACGCGGAGCAGCAATCGCAGCATCGATCCAGAAAACCTTCATTGGTGGCGAAGGATGCCGATCCGAATCGAATCGCAAGTCGTTCGCGATTCGCTGCTGGCCCATGCCGGAATACTGGATGCGTCATTCGGCGGTTCGCCAGTCCCGCCAGACCAACAGTCAACGTCAAACAGACGCAGTTTGTACTTTTTTCACTCCAACAATGATCGCAATTTGTTTTTGACCACCTTTGACGAAGCGTTGGTCAAGGACTGTTACCGTCGCGAGCAGAGCATCGTGCCGCAGCAGGCCCTGGCGCTGGCGAACAGCAAACTGGTTTTAGATTCGTCCGCGCTGATCGCGGCAAGATTATCCAACCCAACTGCCGACGACACAACTTTCATTCGCCGTGCCTTTGCGCTGCTGTTGGGGATCCATCCCGGCGACGAGGAAATCGCCGCCAGTCAACAAGCGCTTGATCACTGGAAACAGACACCGCAGCAAGCAAGAACGAACCTGATCTGGGCACTGATCAACCACAACGACTTCGTGACCGCGCGTTAAAGGTCAGCCAGGGGGACTGGAAGTCGGGGAGCTGGGGAATCGAAATACTCGTCATACTGAGCCGGATGTTGACAAGCGGTCGTTTAACTTGGGGATGCGAGTGTTTCGCTGTTCAAAAGAGTTTCCAAATGAGGAACGATACTCTTTAGTCGATCAAATGCGCCGTTCGTCGCGATCGGTTAGCGCGAATCTGGACGAAGCATGGCGAAAACGAAGGTACAAAGCTGCTTTTATAAGTAAACTAAGCGATAGCGAAGCCGAAGCGGCGGAAACTCAGGTCTGGTTGCAATACGCTGTCGAATGTGACTATCTAAATCGAGACACGGCGAAGCGGCTTTACATCGAATACGACCAAGTGATTGCAATGCTCGTTCACATGATCCACCACTGTGGCGATTGGACCATCAAATGACCAGACGATCTCTCGCTCACGACACCTCTCCATCGCGCGCAGCCGCTGCACCCGCTCTCCCGATCTCCCCCTCTCCCAATCTTCTTGCCGTCGAAAATTTCTAAGCAACGCCGGCCTCGGATTCTCCGGCCTTGCCCTCTCTGCGATGCTGCACCGCGATGGTTATGCCTCCAGCGGTCAATGGTCACCTCCCAACGGTCAGCCTCATTTTGCGCCGCGAGCAAAGAGCGTGATCTGGTTGTTCTTCAATGGTGGCGTCAGCCATCTGGAGAGCTTTGATCCCAAGCCGATGCTGAACAAGTATGGCGGCAAGACAATCGCCGAGACTCCCTTTGCTGATGCGCAGGATCCAAAGAAGCTGGCGATCGAACGATTGGTCGTGCCCGATGGAAACGGCAATCAACGCAACGAACTCTATCCGCTGCAGGTCGGGTTCCGAAAGCATGGTCACAGCGGAATCGAAGTCAGTGATTGGTTTCCCTGCTTGGCCAAGCAGGTTGACAAACTGGCGGTGGTACGATCGATGTGGACCACTGACAGCAATCACGGCGCCCAAACTCAATTCCATTCAGGGCGGCACCAAAACGATGGTTCTTTTCCAACCCTTGGCGCGTGGGTGCATTACGGACTGGGTTCACTGAACGACAATCTGCCTCAATTCGTATCGATCGGAAAGCGAGAATACTGGAACAACCGCGACGGACACTACTTGGGACCGGCTCATGACGCCGTGCCGCTCAGAATCGATCCCAACAATCCGCTCGATTACGGCCGTCCGGAAAAGCCATTCACCGCTGAAGACCAGCGATTCGGTAAAACACTGATTGATCAACTCAACTCGATCCGCGGTCGACAGTATCCGGAAGATCCAGCGCTACAGGCACGAATCGCGTCTTACGAACTGGCGTTTCGGATGCAGCAATCGGTTCCCGACGTGGTCGACTTTTCCAGCGAGACCGCCGAAACACAATCGCTTTACGGACTGGACCAACCGCATTGCAAAGCGTTCGGCATGCAGTTGTTGGCCGCGCGCAGGATGGTCGAACGGGGAGTCCGATTTGTGCAAATTCAACACGGCGGTGGGGGTGCGGGAGCCTGGGACGCGCATGGTGGTCTGAAGAATCAATCATGCCAACAACGCGCTGGCGGTCGACCAACCGATCGGAGCGTTGTTGCATGATCTGGATCGCCGCGGGCTGCTGGATGAAACGCTGGTGATTTTTGCCACCGAGTTCGGCCGCACACCGGGGTCACAGGGATCGGACGGACGCGATCATCATATCTTTGGCTTCACCGTCTGGATGGCGGGTGCGGGCTTGAAACGGGGCGTGGTTCACGGAGCAACCGACGAAATCGGCTTTCACGCTGTGGAGAACCGCCACTACGTGACCGACATCCACGCCACGATCCTGACGCAACTCGGTCTCGATTCGCGCAAGTTGGAAATTCCCGGCCGCAAACGGCTGGACATCGACCACGGCGAACCGATCACCGAGATCATGGCTTGAAAACTTTGCCATCGGCGTGAGTAGTCCTTAACTGATCGGTTCGATCACAATCTTCATCAACCTGGCCAAGATAATTCATTGCCAACGTAGGCCGGAACAAGTAAATGCTTGTGGTGTCCGCCGCGGCGGATCGAAAATCACGCCAAATCTCGGCGCTTACGCTGCGATTGACTACTAAATGCATTTACGCCGCTCCGGCAACACTAGCGACCTGGTTGCCGGCCGACGCGAATAATCCAGTTAGCGAAGCATCTTTCGTCGGTCGGGATCGAAAGCTGCGGCCAAGCAAGCGGACGCTTGATGAGGCTGTCCCAGTTGCACGATTGCAAACTCTGCCTTTGTCAGGTCCGACGCTGTGAATGAGCTGGCCCGTTTGACGTAACCCATCGCCACGCTTCGCTCGAGCGTGGGACTGAAACAGGCACTCGTCGTGTAACCGACGGCGTTCCCATCCCACAGAATCGGCTCTCCGCCCCACAGGATCACACTCGGATCGTCCAGCACAAAGTTGATCAGACGACGATTGACGCCGTGTTGTTTTTGCGCCAGCAGTGCCGACTTGCCGATGAACTGTTTGTCCCAGTCGATGGCGAAGCCAAGTCCCGCTTCCAACGGAGTATCGCGGCCGACAATTCATGGCCCACGGCGCGATAACCCTTTTCGATTCGCATGGTTGAAATCGCGTTGCTGCCAATCGGACGGATCGGCATCAGGGTGTCCCACAACGCAATCGCGTCTTCGGCTGCCACATGCAGTTCCCAGCCGAGTTCGCCAACGTAAGAAATACGGATTGCGCGCACCGAGAGACCGCCAATGCTGACCAACTGCGAGAAACCAAATGGAAACACTTCGTTGGCAAGATCCGCGTCTGCACAGGCCTTGCAGTTTCTCGCGCGAGTTGGGTCCCATCACCGAGAGTACAGCGATCTGTTCGCTGATATCCTCCAATCTGGCATCGCTAGCAGCGGGGATGTGCCGCGAAATCCAATCGAAATCCTTGATCTGCTCGAGCGGTCGCGGTAACGAGGTAGAACGTATCCTCCGCTTCGCGCACGATGGTCAGATCGCTTTCGAAGGTTCCGCCAGCATTAAACATTCCCGTGTAGACTGATTTGCCGATCGGCACGTCGATGTTAGCGCCGCAAAGATTTTGCAAGATGGCCAGCGCGTCGGCGCCTCGCAATCGATACTTGGCAAAGCTTGATTGATCCAACAGCGCGACATCTTCGCGGCAGGCGCGGACCTCATCGGCGGTATAGGCCTGCCAGTTCTGGCGCAGGAACGAATACTCGATTCGCGGTGACTGGCCCTGCGGAGCATAGAACAGTGGGCGCTCCCAGAGCGCTGTCTCACCAAAACAGGCATTGAGCGAGCGATGTTTTTCATGCAGGGGTGAGGCGCGGACGCCGCGCGCCGTTTCCATCTGCCGGCCGGGCCAAGCCATTTGGTAGTGCAGCCCCAACACTTCGCTGACGCGCTGCTGCAGGTACCCGCGGTCATTCTGAGCCGGCATGAAGCGACGAATGTCCACACTGGCCAAATCGATTGTCATCCCTCCGTTTTCGATCCACTCGACCGCGTACTTCGCCGCGCCAGCCGAGCAGGCGATGCCGGCGGAGTTCCAACCGCCCAACACGAACATCCCGTCGGTCAGTGCTGGTTGACCCATGACGAATTGGTTGTCCGGCGTGAACGCCTCGGGGCCATTGACGAACTTGACGACCTGCTCGCGCGTGATCCCTTGCAGTCGGTGCGTCGCGGCGGCAAATGGCTCGTCGAAGTCGGGCCAATCGGGCGCCAGCAGACCGAAGGCAAAATCGTTGGGGACCCGATCGCCGATCTGCCATGGCTTGCTGCGCTGTTTGAAAGCGCCGATCTTAAGCCCGCCGTCATCGAGAGCGCGGAAGTACAATCCCGCATCGGGATCGCGGGTACAGGGATTGTTGCGAGTGACTCCTTCGATCGGGCGAGTGATCACGTAGTGATGCTCGCAAGGATAGACCGGTATATCGACGCCGATTCGCAAACCGATCTGACGCATCCACATGTTGGCGGCCAAGACGACCCACTCGGCGTTGATTTGACCGCGATTGGTCTTCACGCCGGTAATGCGGCGGATACCGTTGGCCACCGGCTTGACGCACAGCTCAAGCACTTCAGTGTGTTCTGCGATCCTGACGCCCCGTTGCATCGCACCTTGGGCCAGTGCAATGGTGCACTGGCCGGGCAACACACGACCATCGCCAGGCAGATAAACGCCACCGACCAAGTCGTCGACGCGCAGCATCGGCCAGTAATCGCGACACTGCTGCGCAGAGATGACGTTCGTTTCGACACCAAACAGATCGGCCATCGCGGCATTGCGTTGCAGCTGATAATAACGCTCGGCGCAGGAGGCTAGTTGCAGTCCGCCGCATTGCAGCCAGCCGGGGTCATGACCGGTGTCGGCCAACAGAGAAGCATAGATCTGTGCCGAGGCCTGGTTGACTTTGGTTTGCGCGGAACTGGATCGCAGCTGCCCAACTTGACCGGCCGAGTGCCACGTCGTTCCCGAGGCCAGCGAATTTTGCTCGAGCAGTACCACGTTGTCCCAACCGGCCAGCCCCAGTTGATAGGCGACCGAGGCACCGGCAATCCCGCCGCCAATGATCACAACCCGCGCGTCGGTGGGCAGGTCCTGTTGGGGGATGCTGAATTCGGCTTTGACCGGCGTATTGCTGTGAAGTGTTTGTGCGCTTGTCACTTCCAATACATCGACTCCTTGACCGCGACGATCAATCTGTCGATGTCTGCCGGAAAGACGTGACCGATGGTACCGATCCGAAACGAATCAATGCCGGTCACTTTGCCGGGATAGATGACAAATCCTTTCTGTTTCAGCAACGTATAGAACTGCATGAAGTCATAACTCGGATTGGTCGGATTGATGAAACCCGTGATGATCGGGCTGTGATATTTGTGGGGCAGCACGCATTTGAAACCAAGCGCTTCCATCCCTGCAACCAGCCGCCGCTGATTTTCGCTGTATCGAGCGAACCGCGCTGCAACACCTCCTTCTTGCTTCCAGTTCCAGCAGCGCCTGATAGAACGCGCGGACGGTATGAGTCGGGCTGGTGAAACGCCACTTACCGTTGCCCTCTTCCATCACCCGCCATTGATCATACAGATCCAGCGACAGTGAACGGGCATAGCCCTGAGTCTCTGCTAGAGCGCTGATGCGAGCGATGATGAAGCCGAATCCGGGTACACCTTGGATGCATTTGTTGGCCGAAGAGACGATGAAGTCGATGCCGAGCTCGGCAATGTCTAGCGGAACCCCACCAAAAGCCGACATCGAATCGACAATCAAAATTTTTTGATTGCGCTTTCACAATCCGGGCAATCTCCGCCAGCGGATTCATCATCCCGGTGGTCGTTTCATTGTGCACGACGACGACATGCGTGATGTCGTTGTCTTGGTGCAAAGTTGTTTCGAGCAACCCCAAGTCGGGTGGCGAGAGCTCGCCGCTATCGTGAACCAGATGATTGATCTTCAGGTACGCCGCGATCTTGGCCAATCGGTCTCCGTAGGCGCCGTTGGCCAACACCAGCAGTTTTCCGTCCTCAGGAATCACCGAGCCAATCGTTGATTCCACCGAAAAGCTACCGCTGCCTTGCATCAGCACAGCGGTGTAGTCGTCCGGACGAGTGGCGGTTGCGAGCTGAACCAGCTGTTGCCGAATCGGCGTCACGATCCCGAGATTGTAATCGTCATCCCAAGTGCACCAGTCGCGAAGCATTGCCCGGCGCACGGTCGGCGAGGTGGACAGGGGTCCGGGGGTCAGTAGCAGGTAGGGATTCTCAGCAGATTCTGGATTCATGGGTGTCGCGGGTCGGTGCGTGGACTGACGGTTCCGGGGAGAGACGATTGACTGGTGTTCCTTGATGACTGGTGTTCCTTGAACATCGATCGCTTGTTAACGGCGAGAGACCGTTATCGGCGAGCGAGCGCCTGCACTTCTTGGTGGCGGGGGCACCCCAGTTCGTGATCGTTGACCAAACCGACCGCTTGCATCCAAGCGTAGACGATCGTTGGGCCAACGTACTTGAAGCCGCGTTGCGCAGGTCTTTGGACATCGCTTCGGAGAGAGCCGTTTTGGTGGGCGCTTTACGGTAATCGTTGAACTGGTCATTGACGATTGGTCGTCCATCGACCCAATTCCAACAGTAGTCGCAGAAATCCAGATCCTGCTCGGCCATCTGTAGAAATGCTTTGGCATTGCCAATGGTCGCGACGATTTTTTGTCGGCTACGGATAATGCCCGGATTTTGCAGTGCCCGCTCGATCCGAGCGTCATTCCAACGAGCGATCGATTCCGGATCAAACTGATCAAATTCGTCACGGATCGAATCACGCTTGCGCAGGATCGTGATCCAGGCCAGTCCGGCTTGCATCCCATCGAGCTGCAGCTTCTCCCACAGCGTCCGTGAATCATACTGCGGAACGCCCCACTCCCGATCGTGATAGGTTCGATAGACAACATCCTCTGGCGGAGCCCAGGCACAGAATAGCGACTTGGTCATGTGATTCCGAAACAACGGCAGCCACGCGGCGGCGACCAGAGCGCCCCCAGAAGGATTCGAACCTTCGACCTACTGGAGTGCTCCCCAAAAACTGATCCAGGTGGTATGAGAGTCGAGAGCCCGATGACGGGCAAGCAGACTCTCGGATGAAGAAACGAAGTAAACGGCACAGTCCTGAGCAGATCGTCAAGAAGCTGCGGGACGGAATGTGTCAACGACATTGAGACAACTTTTTGATGGGTGTTAGTTGGTGCTCCCAGCGTACTTGGGGGCCAGCCCCCAAACTCCCGGGATTTTTTCAAGCATCGCTCGGGTGTTCAAAGATGTTTTGGATGCTAACGTTGCTTCGCCCGCTTGAAACGATTGCTGGCAGAGGCCGAATCCGACCCCTATTGGCCCTCAGGTGCGGCATGTAGATCGTTTTCACGCTCTACACCAATGGATCGCGATGTCGTGAAAACATGCTGAACAAGATCACCGCTGATCGTGCGCGCTTCACATATCTTTTCGTTGGCGCCGAACGCCAATACCAGCCGACGCGAACACAGCCAACAACGCAAACGAGTTTGGCTCTGGGATAACTGCGGCTGCCAGGACTTCGACGGTGAAACCAAGGCTTTTCGAGCTCGTTAGACTAAAAGAACTCGTGCTGGTCTGACTGGATGCCGGGATCCCCAAGAATCTTTCCGCAACAACATTATTCAGAACCGTCAGATCCAGATTAACCCCTGGGGTTTTGGAACTCGTCAATGTTCCATCTAAGCTGAACTCGGATAACGTGAAGTCATACAAGCCAGGTTCTGTCAGATCGATCATGAACTCGAGCAGGCCTCCGATCGAAACATCCTGGGAGCCGCTGAAGGCGGCATTGGTGCGATGATCGTAGCGCAACAGCGCGTCGATCGTCGATCCATAAGAAACCTTGGTAGTGCCGCTGACCTGTGCGGAGGCACCAACCGTTGCGATGTCGACCGGTCCCAGCGCGGCACCCAGAGGAATCCTTAAGGCCGTTGCCGAATCGGTGTCCTGCAGTGTTGATCCCAATGAACCAGATCCTGATTTTGCGGTGTTGATGGAAAGATCAACATCGAGTGGGACAACCGGAATGGTTCCGCTGCCGAACAGTGTCGACCAATTAACGTTCGCCCCAGCGCTCAAACTGATTCCCGGTGAGTTCTCCGAGAAAGAGCTTGAGATACCGCTTTGAGCGATACTGATTTTTGCCAGTCCCGGTGCCTCCAGCGGGGATGCAGGTCCGGAAAACGTTATGTTCGACTGATGGTTTGTGGAGAAAGAACCGGTCGTCGCAAAGCTAAAATCGGCAAAAAACTCGACACTCCGAACCGTTGCCACTCCAGGAATCCCAATATTGATGCCTATGTTTCCGGTCGAAGGGCTAAACGCGGTCGGAGACGCCCCGGCTTGGCTGTAGTCCAGGGAAACGGTCTCTGACCAGATGGTGGATGGGGCGAGGACCAGTAAACCAAGCGCGAGAATAAAATTTGGCAAAGTCTTCATCGAATAAATTCCTCTTGGGACTGGAGGACGGGCGAACTCGCAGCGGAATCGTTCAGGCTTCCGATTCGCGATCTGAACTAAGTGCGTGAAAGATCATCGGAGCGAGTAAGGAGATCGGATCGTCATTTGCCGTGAGCGACAATTCGTGGTCGCATACGGTTGTGCGACGATCAATCACTCGACAATCAATCAATCACGGTCGAGATTCTAGCAAAGTTTGCTAGCAAAAAGGCCCTCATGCCATGTTCGAAGCGGCGGCGGTGAGCGAAGAGCAGAATGGCAGCGTCCTATCAAGTCGTATCAATCGCACTTCGGCGACGATTTAGGATTACAGGCGCGCGCACTAAACGAGCGACTGGAGCGGGGCCATACCTTCGGGCGCGGTAAGGTCAATCGAGCACCGTTAGACGAATTTGATCGGCACCAGCGTCCAGAGCCTCCGGGCGGAAGCAATAGCAACCAACGGCCGCGATGCCCCACCTACTACCGCGGACTGCTTCCATGATGCTTCGCCGACCCAAACGACAGTGACGTCTGCCAGCCAGATTTTTGCTGAAGCGCGACACATCGGTGCAGCGAAGGCCTTCCGAAAGTCGACCGGTTGAAAGACTGGGTCTACGGTGCAGAAGATTTCCTCAAGCGAATGTTGGCCCTGGCCGCCGGCGAGAACCAGGCCAAGAACCATCGTCGCCTGCGTCGAGCGCGAGTGATGACGGTCGACGAAGTCCTGGCGGCAACGGCCCAGGAGTATGGCGTCACACCAGAACAGTGACTGCGGTTCTCGCCGCGGTGCTGGTGGGCGAGACGTGGCTGTATACCTGTGTCGCCGGTACACCGCCGCAACACTTGCCCAGCTCTCCGAACGATTTTGGTTTGGGACACCCCTAGATCTGACCCCGATTGGCGCCCTCCAAACGAAAGACGACCGGTGTTAGTACACCGGTCGTCCTTGCTTTCGGTAGCAATGTTTTATGTAGGCCAGGACCTGTCCTGGCAGCGATAGTTCGACGTGAGTTTCTAGGTCAAGTCTTGGCCTACATCTTTTCCAGGACCTAGAGGCCTAAAAAGCTGCCAATCGACTTGAAACCACTTTCGATTTCTCGTCCCACGGTCGTTACACCTTTTTCAATTTCTCGCCCGACGGATGTGGCACCGCGTTCGATCTCGCGTCCGGCGGTGCTGAAACTTTGTTCGATTTCTCGACCTGCGGTGTTCAGTCCTCGCTCGACTTCCGGGGCGGCCTGGTTGTAAAGTTGGGTTGACGCATTGGCAAAGTTCTCGACTCCGTTGCGAAGTTCGTTCGTGTCGATCACGACCTCGCCTTCCAACATGCCACCGCCTCCCAGCGCTGCGCCGAGCTTACCTTTCAGTCGCAGCTTGCCGTTCTGGTACGTTCCGTTGGCCCCCGCTGTGGCACCGACGCCGTTCCATGCTTCGGCCGTCCCATTTCCGCCGACGCCGCTGAAATCGAATCCACCGGACGCCGTTGCGCGATTCCCCACGAAGCCACCAGCATTGGCTTGAAGTCCGTGGTGGCCCAGCATGGCTTGGGCGTTTCCATAGGCACCTTGGCTCGCCCGTGCCGTGCCGTTGACTCCCGCGCTGTAACCAGCCAGGTTGGCACGGGCCATGCCAGCGGAGGTCACTTCTTGACCAGCAAATGCGGTTGCTTGACCACCGAGCGTCGGATTGGGGCCCAAGTTAAAACCCCCCTGTGCCGCCGCGTTCGTGCCGATTCGACCTTCAACGTGACCTCCTGCCCGCCCGGCGAGAAAATCGCGACCGCCGAGTTGAACTGCTTTGCTCTGCACGGTGCCCCCGATACGACCTCGGTACAGGTTCGCTTGAGCCTGCGCCATAGTTGAGTCTGTTTCGAGACGTTGCCGCACTCGTTTCGTTGAATTGGGTCATTCGGTTCGTGCCCGTTTGACCCCAGTGATGGTTCTGTTGCGTGTTTTGCCGAATCACTCGGTGTTGCCTGGGCGAGCCCCAATTGTCCGCTTGGGATGTGCTGGCACATGCGACCGACAACGCGATTGCAACGACGGCTGTGGAGGTGGTTCTTTTCATCGGATTGGGTCCTGATCTTGGGGGTGAAGTTGCTGACAATCTTCGCCCGCAAACCGCGTTGGCCACCCGCCACCGATGACGACAAAATTTCAATTCTTTTGCCCAGAACTTGAACCGCCGTGTGGCTGGCGATTAGGTGACCGTGCCAATCGTGGCACGATTGGCTTCCGATACCGGGGCACGGAGAGAGTCATACGTGGCATTCCAGGTTGGCCTACGTTGTCGAGGAAATCGTTTGGAACGTTCGCGGCGAGGGTCGGCCCTGCGTAGGCTGTGGCCACCGAGTTCGCATGACATCCTTTCCTGTGCGCAATACTTGCCCGAACTGCGGTAAACAAGTTTAGAACCCGACACAAAACGTCCATTTGTTGAGGCGCGGAAATCAAACCGGAGTGCCGAACCAACCGGTGCACCGAAGATCCGGTGGTTAGAATTATGGCTGTCACAACCTCGTTCGCCGGATCTCGGTGACCGGCAAGCGTTCCTCGTGGAGAAGTGATGTGGTTAATCCGTACCATTCGCCAGCGCTCCACGAACCCGACGGAGGCGATTCTCGTGTTGCATCGGCATCATTAATTGCGTTGCTGTCCTTCGGCCTACTCCCTGCTGCAATGATCGTTGTCCGCATGATCGTAGCGGTCACTTATTCAGAACGTGACTGGGATTGGTCCATCTGGGTCTGGGCAGTTGGGCCGCCGCTGTATTTGTCAGCATCCTGGATGTTTGCCATCGATGTTCGGAGGCGTGGCACGATCAACCCGTGGGGCGGCGCGGTTGTTGGAGACGAGCGAAAAACGACCCTTTTTCGGATCGCAGTCTTCAGTCGAGCACAAGCTCGGTCGCAGATCGGCCAGACAGACCGCCGACTCCGTACCACTTACTCGTGGTTTCTCGCACAGTGCCGTTTGACGAACGATTACCGTTACCGCTTTTCGGCGCGGTCATCATGCCCGATCACTGCGAACATTGTTTACTGCTCACGGAGCTGAACAGAGTAAAGACTGGCAGACACGCCATGCCGCGGCGAGTCGTCGCGCTGTTGCTACTGTGGGCCGTCGTAGATTTCAGGGTACCTGGCAGAATCTCTGGTGATCTGTTGCCGAGTCTACGGAGTTTAGATTCGGGATTGCCGGAGATTTGGTTTGGGACGGCGGCGTAATCCAAGCTCACTGGCTGGTACGGCGAACGTCACCCGTCACCGAGGACGGACGATTGATTTTCCGTTTGTGAAACCGCGCAAGCCGTCCTTCGGTGCACGGCTTGGTTCTGGCTTCGCGTCTTTGTCGTACTTGTACTCGTACTCAGCATCGCGGTACTCGTACTCGACTCCCGCATTGAACTCCGCTGCGGTCTCACCAACAGCATCCGAGCGTGCGATCAAACGGGTCAACATCGACACGATCCGATGGAGTGTTCGTCTCAGTTCGCCGTGTCGATTGTCGCCCAGTCCGTCAGTCGCAGCGAGAATGTCTTGAACTGCAACACATTCCAACGCCGAACCACGGGCGATGTCGAGAAAACGACTCCGATCTTTGAGGCTTCGTTTTCCGTTGCCCTCCGCGATGTTTAGCGGAATCGATTGGGCGGCCCGTAGCCATTGATCGCGCGCATGACGATGACAACCGTTCAGATCCTTTGCTACTGCGAACGAGGAAGCGACGTATTCGATTGAGAGGCGATAAACGTCAAGTCGATCGTGGTCGAAGATTGGTTCGGTCATCGGTGCTCCAGTCGAGTAGGAGTACGAGTACTGGGCTGCGCCCTGAGTACGAGTACGATTTTCCCATCGCCGAACGTCAGACATCACGGGGGACGGAGAGTTGATCATCCATTCGAGCAAACGCCGCAAGCCGTCCTCCCGTGCATGTCATGGTTCGCCGCTTTGTTTGGGCACGGTGCGACTGAACCAATCGTTGCGGTCCGATGCGGCATGACGCAAGCCGAAGATTGTAGGAATACCATCATCGATCGCGAAAACGACCACGTATGGGAACCGATTGACCAATGCCCCTCGAAATTCACCGCCAATGCGTCCGTATGACTCCGGACGCTCGACTACGGCTTGGATTATCAAACGCACGTTCGCGCGGAATCGGTTCCCGAGAGTGTCGGCAATTGAGTCGTAGTATGAGCAAGCGTTCGCAAGATCAACGGCAAAGAGTGGATGGTAACGTTCAGTCGCCATCAACCCGCCGCCAAACCTCGTCAGCATCAATCGCGATTTCCGGATTCGCGAGCATTTCGTCGCGACGGCGGTTCATCTCTGCAAGTTCGTCGTCAGGCAATGACAGCGGAGCCGACGCCGCGAGGTCGTCCCAAAGTTGTGTAACGATCGCCAATTTTTCGTTGGGCGTTAACGCACGAAGTGTTTCACGAAGAGTCATATAACCAGTCCAAATGCGGGAATAGGTTCAGTGTACCAGCGCCCCGAGAGATGACAAAATGATTCGAAAACACGCACAAAAACGAGGCGTCCTTTGCGGCGAGGACAGTCAGTCGGCGAACCACAAATTACTGTCCACTGATCCGGCGATAATCGAATTTATCGTCGGCTGATCGGGGCGGAATTGATTTACCGTTCACATATAGTGCAGTTAATTTTTCTCCCCTCATCGTACCGGAGCCGTTCGCCGTGGGGAAATCCGAAGCGGTCACGCTAGGAATATCGTTGACGATTGCATCGCTGGTGACCGGCTAACGGGGACAGAGTGCATGGACTTGGCGGGCAAGATGTCCGCCACATTCCTGGCCTGGATGCCTGTGATCGAACGACGCGACCGAAACAACGCGACTCGGTAGCGGAACCGAGAGAGCGACCAACGACCGGTAGCGAAGCGCTAAGCTTCATCACGAAGATCAGCTGCAACTGCGTGTCTGCTGCGACGATCTGCGGATCATCCGATCTTGCGAGTGATCTCGATCGCCTTCTGCCGGTCGACTTCGGCGTAGACCTGCGTGATGTCGGCCCGCGCGTGACCGAGGATTACCTGCGCGGCATCCAAGCCGTACAGCCGACGGACTTCGGTCGCCCGAGTATGCCGCAGTTGGTTGGGCGACCAGCGATGTTGATCTTCCCAAGCTTTCTTCTTTGCTTTGTCACCGCGGATCTCCTTGCGTGCCGGCCAGGCCTTCTTGCACGCCGTTGAGATCGCTCTGGCGTAACTGCAGGTATCGAAGAAAGACCGCGGCCGACGCGAGTTCTTGGCCGGTGGCTTGCGATCGCTTTTGCGGCCACGGGCGTTGCCGCAGCTGGCCGGCGTCACCCGGTTGGCCTCTCTTTGCTGATACCACCATTCGCGAGATTCGGCCGGGGAAAAACAGTGCTGATCAGCCGCCCGCAACAAATAGGGTCTCAGCACAGCTTGCGCCTCCGGACCTATATAGACAGTCCGTTTGCGACCATGGTGTGCCGTCTTATGACCCTGGACATCGAATTCCCAAACGTCACCGCTGCGGTCCAAATCACCTGGCCGCAAGCGGCAAACCTCGCCGGGCCGCATTCCGGTCAATAGTTGCAGCGAGATCATGTCGCGCACCACCGGCGAGAGGAACGGCGTGACGGCGCGCACGCGCTCCACTTCCACCGGTGGGACTTCTTTCATCTCCGGCAGGTTGGTCCTACCGATGTGCAGCGTATCGACCGATCGCAGGGCCTCCCAGACTGACGAATCGACCAGCTCCTCAGCCACGCCCCATTTGAACATTCGCACCAGGCGGAACTGACGCTTGTTGATCGTCTGCCGAGTGATCCCCGCGTTGATCCATTCCTGCCGGCAAGCTTTCAGGGCCATCGGCCCGAAACTCTCGACCGGTTGGTCACCGTAGAGACGGCAAGCCGTGCCGGCCACGGTCCGGTACTCGCCCTGTTCGGAAGTCGGCCGGCCATCTTTGACGTAGTATGACGCCACTTGCCGGAGGAAGTCGGCGGCCAGCACGTTGACCGAGATCGATCGATCGCGAATTCGCCGCCGGCCGCCGGCCAAGTATTCGGCGATCAAGCGGTCGTACATGACGTGCGAAGCCTCGCTGCCGTGCGGCCCTAGATAGTGGTCTGCTCCATGCAGAGTAACGACAGCCTGACCGGTGGCTTTGTGCTTGCGATAACGGGGGATCGACTGGGTAAGACGCGGCATTTCGGCACTCCAATCGCTAAAACGGTAACTACCGTTTTGGCAACGCGTTTGAGTGCTGCACTTCCCGAGCGAGGAAGGTCACGAAACACCGTGTTTCAGCGGAAAAACTAATAGCACGCCCAGAAGGATTCGAACCTTCGACCTACGGATTAGAAGTCCGTTGCTCTATCCAGCTGAGCTATGGGCGCGGGTGCTTGATTCTAGCCTGTTTTTGAATTCTGACGCTGCCTTTACTTCCAGTACGCTTGTTTCCCGTAGGCCAGTGAACCAGTGGTTTTGAATTGTTACGCCAATGATAGTGACACGAGCGAGTTCGGTCGTCCAGCAAGCTAGCGAAGATCGCCGGCCCGATCCCTCAGTCGCCTGGCAATGCTGCGGTCCTTGCTCGGACAGCAGGCGGCCCTCGCGACCACCCTGGATTCAGCAGAGCAGCGGGCAAGAAACCCTGATAAAATGGCGGCCGAGCCGGTTTTCTGGCGGCCGGCGGCGGACATTTCAACTCTAGAATGTGGACTCAAACTCTTCTCTCCCGTGAACAATTCCCAGCCTCAGAGATTCAGCGATTCATCGTTGCTTGTCCGTTTTCAGGCGGGTGAGGACGATGCAGCCACAGCCTTGTATAACCGCTATGCCGCTCGTTTGATGGAGCTGGCCAACCGCAGCACAGGGGACGATTTGTCGACCCGGGTCGATGCCGAAGATATCGTCCAATCGGTGTTTCGCACCTTTTTTCGTCGCGCCTCGGATGGCCACTACATCATTCCCGAAGGAGAGGAGCTGTGGAAATTATTGTTGGTCATCGCGCTGAACAAAGTCCGCTCAATTGCCGTTCGTCATCGTGCGGCTAAGCGTGACGTTGGCCAAACGCGATCGATGGGCCAACAAGATTTGGAACAGCCATCCCACGCCACCGAAGTATTACGAATGACAATCGATGACATCTTGGTGACGCTACCCGAACCACATCAACGGGTCGTGCAGGCCAGAATCAATGGTTACGAGATCGGCGAGATTGCCGACCAAGTTTCGTTATCGCGACGAAGTGTCGAGCGCATTCTGCAATCCTTTCGGAAACGACTACGTACCACGTTGAAGATCAGTGAGTGAGCACCGCTATACGATAACCTCTGATGCTTCGCATGAGATCGAGCTGCTATTGACGCGGTTCGAACGTGATCGCGAAAACGGACCGGTTGACTTGGCCGACTACGCACCACCAGCAGACGATCCGGCACATAACTCTGTGCTAACGGAACTGGCGCGGATCGATCTTGAGTATGGATTCGACGACGGAAGTCCGCTCAATGCAATGCGTTACATCGAACGCTTTCCGCTCGTGTTCGCGGATCCACATCTGCGCACGCAAATTGCTTTTGAGGAGTATCGACTGCGGCGACGTGCTGGCGAAGATGTAGCATCAGAAGCCGTCGGCAAAAAATACGACGTCGATGGAAGCCGTTGGCCCAAAATGAAACTGGGCGCTGGCCGGGCAGGCGCGAACCGATCCGTTTCGCGACGCTTCACTGAACGGGACCTGTTAACCCCCTCGGTCCACTATCCCAGCGTTGGCGATACGTTCGCCGGCTATCCGCTGATCACAAGAATCGGCGAAGGGGCTTTCTCGCGCGTTTTTCTAGCTCGCCAGCCCGATCTGGCTAGCCGGTTGATCGTGCTGAAAGTCACTCCGCTTTCGATGAACGAATCCGATCAACTGGCGCGTCTGCAACATTCCGCGATCATTCCAGTCTACTCCGTACATCGTCAAGGCGATTTGTGCTGTATCTGTATGCCGTTTTTGGGTGCAACCACGTTGGCGGACCTGTCGACTTGCAGCCGGCGATGGGCGTCGCTCGATGGGCCTGCTGAAGAGCTGATCTCGACCATTCTTGATCGACGAAAATCAACCGTTCGGACGATGCTGGATGAACCAGCTGTGGCGAACATTGCCAAGAAGCGTGATCAGCAGCCAGACGACATTGCCAGAGTCGTCAGCTCCAGTGCCGCCGCGGATCCTGGTCCGGGGCTGGCGCAGTATGCCAAGCTGGGATACGTCGACGCCTTGTTGGAATTGGTGATTCGATCCGTCGAGGGACTCGCATATGCGCACAGTCATGGGATCATTCATCGTGACCTGAAGCCAGCGAACATTTTGGTCTCGGACGACGGAAACCCTGTGCTGCTTGACTTTAACCTGGCCGTATCAAGTCACGACCCGACAACTCAAATTGTCGGCGGCACGCTACCCTACATGTCCCCGCAGCAACTCGAGGCGCTGCAAACCGGCGCGGCAGCTGACATGCGGGACGACCTGTTCTCGATGGGTGTGATTCTGTACGAATTGTTGTCGGGACAGCTTCCCTTTGCCTGTCCCACCGGTGGCGAAGCGTTCGAGCTGGAATCCGTCATTGCTGATCGCCGAGCCCGGCCGAAGTCCGTGCGATCGTTTAACCAAGGTGTTTCTCCCGGATTGGCAGCGATTATCGACCGCTGTATTGCGCCCGATCGTGAGCAACGTTACCAAACCGGCGCAGAGTTGCTCGAAGATTTAAACCGGCACCGTCAACAACGGCCGCTCAAATTCGCGACCGATCGATCGATCAGTGAACGCATTGCGAAGTGGTCTGCGCGGCATCCGCGGCTTTCGTCCGCTTCGTCCGTTGCCTTCATCGCAGCGGTGATCCTGCTGGTTTGTGCCATGCTGATTTGGCAGCGTGGCCAGCGCATCGCGCGTCTAAAGGTGGAATCGAATTACCAGCAATGGCAAACACAACTACCGGAAGCGATCGCTGCCCTTTCAACTCCAGGCCGCGAACCGGAATTGTTGTCGAGCGGATTGGCGAAATCATCGCAAATGATGAAGCAATGGCAGGTTGGTTCAGACAATTGGAAAAACCTGACTGATTTCGAACGACTGGACAACGAAGCACAGAATCGTCTCAGCCGGCAGTTAGCCAAATTGGCATACATGATGGCCAACGCGGAGTATCATGTTGCGCTGCAAACGAAACACCCGGATCAGGATGCGTTGATCGAAAAATCACGCTACTGGAACCGTCTGGCGGGAACCTTGCACCCTTCTCTACAACTTCTGGCCGACTTGCAAGCGCAACAAATCTCGCTCAAACTCGATTGGATTCAACCGGACAAAGATCGACTTGGCACCGCCAGCGGCGATGACAACCTCGATTTACGGGCCATGTTGGCCGCTGACTCTGGTGACACCGAAGCATGGCGCAAGCTGCTGGAAGTGCAACTGGACCGGCAACCTACCAATGCTTCTCACTGGTTCCAGCTGGCGATTGTTCACGGGCGGTTGGGTGATGCCGATGCCGCAGCCGCCTGTTTCGATGTCGCCAATCGAATGCAACCGAGATCGATCGCAATCCTGCTGAACCGGGGCATTTGTAATCTGCAGCGGGGGCAATGCCAGCCGGCACGCTCTGATTTTTCCGCCTGCCTGCGGCTCAATTCAAGCTTGATGGTGCCCCGTTTCAATCGCGCGGTCGCATCCTATCGTCTGGCTGACTTCGAGGCGGCGCTGGATGACTTGAATCAACTGATCCAGCGCGATCAGGTGACCACCCGGACCATGCTGATGCGTGCTCGAGTCTACGACGCGCTGGGTAACCCCGATGCGGCGGCGGCTGATCGCCAAACCGCATTGGACATTCCACCGCATGATGCGGACGATTGGGTCGCCCGTGGCGTTTCCCGGCTGGAAGATTCGCCGGCAGCGGCACTCGCAGATTTTCTCTCGGCGCTGCGGGTTCGTCCCGCAGATGTCAACGCGCTGCAAAACGCGGCACACGTTTATGCCGAGCGTCTGGACGACCCGCAGCAAGCGATCCAAATGCTGAATCGACTGGCCGCAATTCGGCCGAAATCGGCAGCCGTGGCTGCGTCTCGTGGAATCATGCACGCACGAATCGGAAATATGGCGTCCGCGCTCGCCAATGCGCAGACCGCCAGCAAGCTATCAGCAGGCGGGCTTGAACAATTCCAAATCGCCGGAATTTATGCGCTCGCAGGTGATTCGGAGAAAAAAGAGGCATATCGTGACGACGCGTTCTCCTGGCTCGCTCGCGCCCTGCGTTCTGATCTGCAGCTGGTGGCCATCGCAAGCAGCGACCCAGACCTGGCAAGTCTCCGCGACGACCCTCGGTTCGGACGGCTGGTCGAAAACGCATCAATCATTCAGTCGCTGAGTCAGCCGGCAGATCGCTAGCTGTTTCCGGAACGGAAGCTGGATGCCGACTCACGACATCTCGAAAGCTCAGAATAAAAGCCCCAGCACAAGATCGTTCGCTTGAACTGATTTCTCCGGCGTATCCGTTACCGGCAATCCCGGAGCAGGCAATCCTTGGCGAGATCCTGTGGTGGCCACGTTCGATCGAGGCAGGTTGTTGATCACGTTCAATGCATCGAGTGCGCTAACCACAAAGTCACCGTTGACATCTGCGAAGTAGGGTGAGTCAGAGAGCATCGCGTCGCTGACGGAAAGTTCCGAACTGTGAAACCTAGCGAGCAGATTGATCACGACCAACGCATCTTTGGCTGTCACTTGATTGTCGTTTGAAACGTCGAACATGTTCGCCGAATTCTGAAGCCGACTAAGCGTCGGGTTCGGTGTTGGGGTAGGGGTAGGAGTCGGGGTTGGGGTAGGAGTCGGGGTAGGAGTCGGAGTCGGCGTAGGGGTTGGAGTCGGCGTTGGATTCGGGGTCGGGGTCGGGGTCGGGGTCGGGGTCGGATTCGGGGTTGGGGTTGGCGTCGGAGTCGGCGTTGGCGTTGGAGTCGGCGTTGGATTCGGGGTCGGGGTCGGGGTCGGGGTCGGGGTCGGGGTCGGGGTCGGGGTCGGGGTCGGTCGATTCGGGGTTGGGGTTGGCGTCGGAGTCGGCGTTGGCGTTGGATTCGGCGTCGGGGTCGGGGTCGGGGTCGGGGTTGGAGTCGGCGTTGGGGTTGGGGTTGGGGTTGCCAGGCAAGCGTATGTGTAGAAACTTTGCCAAAAATGGAATCGAAGCGGTTCCGTCTCGGCATCGGGAGGATTGTTGCAATCCAACCCAAAATTCAGCCACCCCGGATCGTGCCCGCTGATCGGTAGCGGAGTCGGCGCGGGAGTGACCGGGACATAGACGTAGCAAAGATTGGGATTCGCGCCGGGTGTGCTACAGGAGAGCAACGGATTGTCCGTCGGATCCAAAATACCCGGTCCCACATCGATCGAGACTTCATCGACGAAGACCTCGAGGTGCGTCTCCGGCATCTCGGATCGATCCGTCGCTGCAGCAAACCGCAATTCGTACTCGCCGACCGGAAGAAAGGTAAGTAACGCCGAACGGGATGTCCCAGGGTTCAATGCGACGCCAGTAAGAATCTTGTCGTTTGCATCGACCAGTACTGCTTGGACGACTGTCTGCCGGTCGACCGCACCTTCGGACTCGAGGTGCAGATGGACAAGTCTTGACGAATCCACAGTGAATTGTTGTGCAACGTACGACTGTTCGTGATCGAGTTGGATCTCTGCAATCGCTCGCGATGATCGCAATTCATGGTTGTAATCCATGACAAGCTCGAACTGGCCGACTTGGATCGCAGCAGGCAGGTTCGGAACCGGAGCGACGGCAACGTAGAGAACTTGGTCACTCTTCACACTCTCTACTTGCACAACTACGTTTCCTTGGCCGTGATGGAGCACATTGGACTGGACCATCCGGCCGCGGTCGTCAAAGACCGATACGTTCGCTGCCAACTTGCTGCTCGAAGTTGAGCGCAGGGTCACCAACAGGTTCTCCAGGTCTTCCGCTTTGACGGTCGTCGGTTCCAAGCGGAAGAGCGCTACATCAGACGGGCCACCGATCGTGCCGTCCGCTGTGTAGCGAATCGTCGAACCGATGGCGGGGACCAGCGCGACGGCCGAACTGAAATCTAATGACTGGGGATCCTTCAGATCCCCGTGAGTACCCTCGTGGCTTTCAGTGCCGCCAGTGTCGGGTCGATCGTCGCCTTCGAACTGAATTCCCACGTACAGGTCAATTAGCAATTCGATATCAGCCGCCGTGGGCGCATCGACATCGTGTATGCCATGAACGAACATCGGTGAAGCAGGATCTTGCGAGTGTCCGAGACCGAGCACATGTCCAAACTCATGCAGAGCAACCGCATAAACTTCTTGTAAAGAATTCCATTGCGCGTTGGAATTGAGCAGAATATCGCCGGCCCAAGTTCCCTGGACCATTGCGCTATGCGGTACCGATGTCGCCTGAACATTTTGAGCAAGTGGTATCGCTGCGATACGTATGTCCCCGAATCGCAGATCACCCTGAGTTGGTCCGTCCACTCCGAACGGATCACCAGAATCGGCAACCTGGGGTATGGTGGCTCCCAGCGTGGTCAGCCATGCATTGAATGCCGCGTCAAATTCGGCCTGCCATTGCGAGGTTTGCCCCAGCGGAGCAAGCTGCTGAAACAAGCTGCTCTCCTGACCGGCAACCGACGTGCCGTCGGGTGCGAAACTGTACGTCAGCTGCCCCGGGTCGAACCAGGGGAGTGGGTCGGCGATGCCCAGACCGGCTCCCTCAAAAACGATCCGATCACAGAGAGCTTGCAAACGCAAACGACGATATCGCACTGGCCGTCGACTCTGCCTTGGTCGGTTGGCGTCTCTCCGCACGATCACTCGCTTCTGAAAAAAGTTCAAACGGTCCTGACCGAGATTCTACCGTAGCCGCTGTCAGCTCGACACAACTTTGAACCACCTGCTTGGCCGCGGACCGTCGAGTTGTCAGTCGGGTGACCCGTTGATCTGTTTCTCATTGGTGGGAGTCGATTTTGTGCCACGGGTACGCCAGGAGAAACCACCTCAGCAGTCAAATTTTCGGAACAATGCCTGATCCTGCTGAGAGCCAGTTGTTTTTCGACTTATTTCGTCAGCTCCATCGCCTGGCTCAGCAAATTGTCGCAGGACGCAATGTCCACCCCCCCGCTGGTGGATTGATTCTTTTCTTTCCGATGATTTGGGCGGTCGAGATTGCGGAACCCTGCTCTTAATCGATGAACCGATTCATTCGACCTCTCGGAGCGGTGGATGCGAACCTTGATTCCTGCGGCCAGCTCGTCTGACCTGCACGGCGCAAATCGAGATCAGGGTCAAGTCCGCTGCATCACCTGGATGGTGATCAGCAACTGGATGTTTTTTCACTCTTTCATGAATTCCCTATCGAGGAGCGCTTGTCATGCCGTGCTTAGCTTTAGCGTTTGAATCACAGAACTGGAATTTTGTTTCCAGGGCTGATGGGACACGGCCGCGAGCCTCTCATTCAATCGCCTTGACGGTTCTCGCGGTGCTTTTCACTACCTTGGGTTCAAAGCCCGCGGACGCCAGCACGGTCTTTGGAACGCTGTCCAACTTCGACATCTACAACACAACTCCGGAAGCCTGCGAGGGTGCGGAGATTGAGCTGGAGGGCGTCCACTCGTCGAGCATCAGCAGAGACTTTCCGGCTCATTTCGCCAACAAGTCAATCCTCGAGTACACCGACAGCCTGGGCAATTTTGCGGGTACGCGGATCACCTATACGGAATACAACTTCAGCGGTGCTCCCACTCCAGGTTCCCTGTTACCCAACCCGAGCCCCACGACCACCAACGGTCATGCGCTCACTTACACTGCTGGCGGAGAGCATTTCGGTTTCTCGTTGACAGGCGAGCAGCCAACCGCCATGCGGTTTTATTGGCTCAATAACAACGGCGGAACTTACGAGAGAATCGGCAATACGCCTCAATTGGTTCCCAACCCGACTTGGTCTATTCAGCCGCCGGCGGCAGCCGGGGGCGCTCTTCTGTTACGCGCCGAGGTACGGGTACCGGAGCCGGTTGAGGTGATCGCTCAAAAGCCCGATTCGATTTGGATGAAAGTCTACAAGACCGAGATCGAACGGGCGGTCGATCTTGATGAATTGATGTCGGGCCCTGGTATCGTTCCCCAGGATGGCGTGGAAGTGGAAACCGAATGGGAACTACTTGAAGGTGGCAAGATGAAAATGGCAGAAGCCGAAGTTGGCGAGGACAAGAAAGCGGTGATCCGTCGCTACGAATACTTCAAGTACACCGGACCCTACGACGCGGAACACGAGCCAACTAGCATCTTCCTGGATACGGATCTTGCGGAACCGCCGGACGGCGAACTAGGCGATTTCATTGCCGCAAACATGGTGGCGGCGAACCTGGTCGCGGTGCCCGAGCCGGCAACCTCGATATCACTGCTGGTCGGGTTTGCGATTTTCGCCACGCAAAGACGACACCGCAGGCGTGCGTGAGCACAACCCAAACCGCTCTCTAATCCATCCAGCAGTCGGACCCACCGGTCCGGTTCGTTTTTGATTTGCGCAGGCGAGCGGCGAATTGAGTCGGCAAGGTGAAAGCGGAGCTAACGGAGGTCACCAGGGGCGGGTCCGTTTTGTCTGAATTGGAAAGGTTTCAGTTGGCCAGGTTTTTTGGCCAATCCGGCCGGCGGCGATTGGACGACGACTGCTCTGGCGAAGTGGGCCAGGTGACGTGTTGGCGAGCGGCCCGTTTCGATATGATTCGGGGGCGACCGTGTCCCCTTTTTCCATTCTCGGCCTGGCTACGATGAAAACCGACGAACTACGTGAAAAATATCTTGAATTCTTTGCATCCAAGGGGCATGCCCGCCGTCCCAGCGACGTCTTGGTCCCGGCTTGGGATCCATCGGTGCTGTTCACGCCGGCCGGCATGAACCAGTTCAAAGACCATTTTTTAGGCAAGGTCAAACTTGATTTCACTCGTGCGGTGACTTGCCAGAAATGCCTCCGCACCGGCGACATCGACAACGTCGGACGGACCGCGTTTCATCATACGTTCTTTGAGATGCTGGGCAACTTCAGCTTTGGTGACTACTTCAAGCAAGACGCGATCGGTTGGGCCTGGGAGTTTCTGATCGAAAAAAAATGGCTCGGCATTTCACCCGATCGACTCAGCGTGACTGTCTATAAAGACGACGACGAGGCTTACGAGATTTGGAAGCAGAAAATCGGCTTGCCCGATTCGCGGATCACGCGGATGGATGAGGATGAGAATTTTTGGCCGGCCTCCGCGCCCAGCCAAGGTCCCGACGGAGTCTGCGGTCCCTGCAGCGAAATCTATTACCATCTCGACGATGGCAGCAGCGTGGAGATCTGGAATCTGGTCTTCACGCAGTTCAATCGCGTGGGCGAGCCGCCCGATAACCTGCATCCCTTGCCGAGCAAAAATATCGACACCGGGATGGGCCTGGAGCGCACCGCCAGTGTGCTGCAAGGCGTGCCGACCAACTATCACATCGACAACATTTACTCGATCGTCAAAGCGGCCGCGGATGTGGTTGGAGAAAAGTACCAGTACGAGAGTGACAACGGCCGCCGCTTGCGGCGGATCGCTGATCACGCCCGCGCAGCGGTCTTCTCGATCCACGAAAATGTCTATCCCGGAAACAAAGACGCGCGATACGTCGTCAAGCGGCTGATCCGACGTGCCGTTCTGGACGGATACCAGATGAACCTGCGCGAACCATTCTTTTACAAACTGACCGAGGCCGTCGCCCAGGCGTCGAAAGTTCCCTACCCCGAGTTGATGCAGACGACCAACCGCGTTGCCGAGGTGATTGAATCAGAGGAGAAAGCGTTCTTTGCCACGATCGACGGCGGAATGAAGCGGATCGAACAACTGTTTGAGCAGATGCGCGAAGAATCGGCCGTGATGGTGCCCGGATCGGTGGCGGCCGATTTGAATAAGACCTACGGCGTTCCCCCAGAGCTGCTGCAGACGATCAGCGCCGAGCAAAACTTTACCTTTGATTGGCCGGGATACCGTGTGGCGATGGACCAGCACGCCAAGGACAGCGGCGCGGGACAGCGTGAATTGTTCCAAACCGGACCATTGGAAACGCTCAAAGAAGCAATTCGCGAGACTCCTTTCCTGGGCTACGAAACCACCGAGGCAACGGCGCTGGTCAAAGGGATCATCACCGGCGCCGGTCAAAAGGGCGAAGACGACGGACAGTTGCTCAGTCATCTCGACCGCCCGGCTGATCAAGAAATGCGGCTGGTGTTGAGCGAATCGCCGTTTTACGGTGAATCGGGCGGTCAGGTTGGCGATACCGGAGAAATCCACGGCGACAATTTCAAGTTCATCGTGACCGACACACAACGACACGCCGGGCTGATTGTGCATCACGGCAAATTGGTTAGCGGCGAGATCCATGAGGGGCAAAAGTGTATCGCCACCGTCGATTCGGCGCGGCGGCAGGCACTGTGCCGCGCCCACTCGGCCACCCACATCTTGCACCACGCCTTGCACAAGAATATCGGCCGACATGCCGAACAACAGGGCAGCAAAGTCGAAGCCGACCGATTGCGATTCGACTTCACCAATCCGACATCGATCCCTGACGAAACGTTGGTCAAGATTGAACAGGATGTCATGGCGTTGGTGGAAAGATCAGAGCCGATTCGCTGGAACACGGTATCCTTGGCCGACGCGCGACAGAGCGGCGCGATGATGTTATTCGGAGAAAAGTATCCCGACCCTTGCCGGATGGTGTCGATGGGCGATTTCAGTCACGAATTGTGTGGCGGCACTCATCTGACCAACACGTCGCAAGTCGAGGCGTTCGAAGTCGTGGTCGAAGAAAGTGTTTCGACTGGCACCCGCCGGATCGAGGCGCTAACGGGCAGCCGCGCCGAAGAGCATCGCGCGCAGACGCGACAGTTGCTCGATCAAGTCGCCGCATTGTTACAATGCCAAAGCGAATTTGCGCTCTCCGCATCGATTCAGCTGATCGACGAAGTTCGGCAACTAAAAAAAGAGCTGTCATCCGGCAAGCCAGCCGACCACGCGGACCAGTACGAATTTGCAGGCGGCGGTCCGAAAACGAATTTGGGCGATTACCACGCCGTGCGGGCTGCGACGCGTGAGATCACGCGTCGGCTAAACGTATCGATCGATGACGTGGTATCGCGGATCGATGCGCTGCTTCGTGACCGCCGGCAGTTGGTCGGCGAGTTGCGGCAGGCGACCGCCGGCGGCAAGTTATCGGCGGACGATTTGATCGGCCAGGCTGAAACAGTCGGTGACGCGGTACTGGTAGTCGCCGAAACCCCGGGAGCCAATCCGAACGTGATGCGCGGCTGGATCGATCAGATCCGCAAGCAAAGCAATCGACCATCGGCAGTCTTGCTAGCGGCGGTACAAGGTGAGAAAGTTTTGTTGGTCGGTGGATTGAGCAAAGTTCTGGTCGATCGCGGTCTCAAAGCAGGCGATTGGGTGGGAGCCGCGGCGCAGGCGGTTGGTGGCGGCGGCGGCGGGCGAGCGGATATGGCCCAGGCCGGCGGGAAAGATCCCAGCAAGCTGCCGGCGGCACTGGAAGCGGCGAAAACCGCGATGCGCGGTCAGTTGACGGCTTCATCACCCAAGCCCTAGCGGCGGAACCACTGAACGAGCGACGCGCTGGCATCCGACGAATTTGTGTTTCACGCCGATGTTGTTCGGCAATCGACGTTGACACCGCGTTTATGCCAGTGTTAATCACGCTTTGACCTAAACAATCATTAACCGAACCATGATGGAGTTTCATCGTTGGTGAACGCTTTGCGGGAAACGTTCGCTGGCCTCCCAAACTTGGTCGGAGCGTATACTTCCCGGCTCGACGGTTTCTGGGTCTATCGTCGCGCTGGGTGGCTCCACGTTGAAACTTCACTCAGCATCAGGGCGTCACCACCGGTGACGCCCTGATGCGACCATACAACGCTACTGTGCCTGAATTGAATGCCTGCCGATCACTCCGCTGAACAATCCTCGGGCTTAACGGCCGCGGACGAGTACGATCAGGGAACCGGCGCCGCCCCAGAGTGGCTGGTGGTGATGCAAAGAAAGCGTTGGCTGCTGGTGATCGCGGCTTGTCCGATCGTGGCGCTGTTGACCCTGGCCGCGATCTGGTACGGCGACCGACTGGGCAACGTCGATATCGAGCAAGCGCCGGTGCTCTCGCCCGACGAACGATTCGCTCAGGAATGCCAATTCGTGCGCGAGCAGAAACTGGACACGTTCCACGTGTCCGACTTCGAGGTCAACGATCAGATGCTGGCGGCAATTGAGGATTTGGACTGGATTGATACCGTGATCTTGGATCGAGGAACGGTTACCGACGACGGTCTCGAGGCGATCGCCAAACTGCCAAATCTGAAACATTTGCGACTGAGATTGTCCCCGATTACCGACGAAGGTCTGAAAACGATCTCCAGTTGTCAGTCGCTGTGGTACTTGAATCTTCCGCATGCCGACTGCAGCTCGGCCGGTGTCGCCCAGCTGCAGAAGCTGACCAAATTGCGGCAACTGCGCTTGGGCTCCCAGCGGCTGACCAACGACGTCACGCAACAGATTGCCAGCTTGCAGGGATTGCGCGGAATTCACTTGATCGGCGTGCCGGTTACCGACGACGGGCTAGAAACATTGGCGACCATGCCATACCTGGAATCTTTGTACTTGGACGATTCGGCGGTGACCGAGGCGGGATGGGAACGGTTGTTTCGCAGGCATCCAGACCTGCACGTGCACGTCAACCAGCGGCACCACGATCGCGACCCCAAGGGACACAACCATCACGATTAGAAGTTTGGTACCCTAGCGAATCTGATTGGCTTCGCTCCCCAGAACAAGAATTTCAAATGGTCCGGCTTGGTGGTATCAAACTCGTTTTGTTTGGCGTGCTGTCGTTGAACTCGATCGGATACGACGCGCGGGGCCAGCAGTCGAATCGGCTGCCGGACGATCGATTCCCCTTGGTCTATCCGCAGACCAAAGCCGGCGAGGTGGTCGATCAATACCATGGTCGCAGGGTCGCTGATCCCTATCGTTGGCTGGAAGACACCGAGAGCAAACAGACGGCGGCTTGGATAGAGGCTCAGAACAAAATCACCGACCGCTATCTTGCCTCGATTCCCGAACGGGCGGAGATGCGCGACAGGTTGCAACGACTGTGGAACTACGAACGGTTTGATCTGCCCAGCAGAAGAGGCTCCAGTTACTTCTACTGGCACAATGATGGACTTCAAAACCAAAGCATCTATTACAAATCCGATGCGCTCGATGGACCGCGCACCGTGCTACTGGATCCCAACAAACTGAGCGACGATGGTACGATTGCTGTGGCCGGCGCGCATCTGACCGACGACGGCAAGCTGCTGGCTTACGGATTGGCCGATGGAGGCAGCGATTGGCGGACCTGGAAAGTCCGCGACGTGGCGACCGGCCGGGATCTCGAGGACCTCGTGCGATGGGTGAAGTTCAGCGATATCGCCTGGACGCCGGACGGAAGTGGTTTTTTTTACGCTCGCTATGACGAACCAACCGCAGGTGCGGAACTGACCGGCACCAACGAAAACCAGAAACTCTATTTTCACAAACTCGGCGAAGATCAAAACCAGGACCGTTTGATTCTGGCTCGACCCGATCAACCCAAATGGGGATTTGGTCCCGCGGTCACCGATGACGGTCGCTACTTGGTGATTCAGAATTGGAAAGGGAGTGAGCCGAAAGCTCAGATTTTTGTCAAAGACTTGCGGGATCCGGAGTCCGACGTTCAGCCATTGATCACTGGCTTCGACGCCGAGTATGAATGGATCGGCTCGGTTGACGACACGCTGTACTTCATTACCGACAACCAAGCCCCCAAGCGGCGCTTGATCGCCGTCACGGTCGGGGATGCCGACCGTGACCATTGGCGCCAGGTGATCCCTCAAACCGACGATGTACTTGAACACGTAAGTCTTTTTGGCAAAACATTTTACGCTTCTTGGCTGAAAGACGCGCGGGGAAAAGTCACGCGGCATGCGATCGATGGCAGCTTGATCGACCAACTGCAGCTGCCGGGGGTCGGTACGGTCAGCGGATTTGGCGGAAGACAAGAGGCGACCGAGACTTTCTTTGATTTCACCAACTACATCACACCGTCATCGATCTATCGCATCGATTTGGCGAGCGGCGAAACATCGCTGTGGCGACAGCCGGAGCTTGATCTGGACGTCCATGAATTCGTCACCGAGCAATTGTTCTGCAGCAGCGCCGATGGCACTGTCGTTCCGATCATCGTGACTCGCAAACGAGACACGAACCTGGATGGATCCAACCGCACGTTGTTGTATGGTTACGGTGGATTCAATATTTCGATCACGCCCTCATTTTCGCCGGCGACCGCCGCCTGGATCGATGCCGGCGGAATCTATGCGGTGGCCAACTTGCGCGGAGGTGGCGAGTACGGGCGGGGATGGCATGAAGACGGGATGCGGTTGAAAAAGCAAAATGTGTTTGACGATTTCATCGCCGCCGCGGAACATTTGATCGACCAAGGATACACGATCCCCTCACGGTTGGCCGTGATGGGACGCAGCAATGGCGGCCTGCTGGTCGGCGCGGTGATGACCCAGCGCCCCGATCTGTTTGGCGCCGCATTGCCGGCAGTCGGCGTGATGGACATGCTGAGGTATCACAAATTCACGATCGGTTGGGCTTGGGTGACCGAGTATGGAAGCAGTGATGAACCGGATCAGATCGACAACCTGCTGTCGTATTCGCCGTTGCACAATTTAAAACCGGGTACCTGTTACCCGGCAACACTGATCACGACCGCCGACCGGGATGACCGCGTGGTTCCGGGACACAGTTTCAAGTTCGCTGCCGCGCTGCAAGCCGCACAGCAGCAGGCGCCACCGACATGCAACAAGCCAACCCTGATCCGGATTGAAACCCGAGCCGGTCACGGCGCTGGAACACCGGTCAGTAAAAAGATTGACGAATATGCCGATCTGTGGTCGTTCTTGATTGCTAACCTGCGATAAATGGAAGCGAGCGGATCGAGATCGGTTGCGGTTAGACTACATCACTCGTAACTTCTGCTCCCAATTCCTTGCTGCAAGTTGATCCATGTTTCTTCAACAACCCGCCGAATCACCCTATGACTTGCGATTCCATTTACTTGGATTCCCGGTGCGAATCGCGTGGGGCTTCTGGGTCGCGTCGATCATTTTCGGGTTCGAATTAGTGCGGGGCATCGAGGCCTATTTTGGGCCCGATTCGCCGGGTCGATTACCGTTGTTGATCCTCTGGGCGTGCTGCTTGTTGGTCTCGATTTTGGTTCACGAACTGGGTCACGCGTTGGCCTTTCGCCAAAACGGAATCGAATCATCAATCGTGCTCTATCACTTCGGCGGGCTGGCAGTTCCGCGCCCTGATTTCGAATCCGGATTCGCTCGACAACCGGGACACGGCAGCGACCTTTGGATTTCCTTGGCGGGACCGTTGGCGCAATTCAGCTCGGCGGTGGTGCTGGCGGTCGTGGTTCATTTGGCCGGCTATCAGCTGGAGGCGTTTCGCTGGTTGCCTGGAATGTTCCAAAACATTCCCGGGGTCATGGAAGGCAAACCAATCGATAGCCCGGGGCTTTACGCGATCTTGGTTTTCTATTTGTTGCCGAGCATTTTTTGGGCATTGATCAACCTTGTACCGGTGTTGCCATTGGACGGCGGACATATTGCGCAGTCGATTGTGCTGATGCGCGGTGGCGACATTCGTCAAGCGTTATGGATCAGCGTGATCGCCGCGGGATTGACCGCCGCATACGGATTGTCCATTGGGCAAAGCTACATTGCGATCTTTTTTTTGATCCTCGGTGTTTCTAGTTTTCAGATGTTGCAGCAGATCGGCAGCGGCTGGCGGTAATCGAGCGCAACAGAACAAGAACCACGTTGCGCATCGTAAAAAACGTATCTTTTTTCACATCGCGCGCACGTTTTGCAGCTGCCTTTCGGTTAACAACATTGCCGCGCGTTACAAAAACAGTGATTCCTTAGCGAAAATATTTTTGCGATGCAACCATTTTTTTTGCAAAAAGATGTTGCGGAATCTGGCGAAGCGCGTAAAGTTACGCGCAGTTTAGTAACGGTTGAAAGGAGGAGTGGAACCGATGTTGACATTGATGTTGGACATTGATGTGATCATCCCGCTCTGGGATTCAACCACTTGTGACGGTTGGTGAGCCGTGGCCGGTGGCTTCCAAAGCGTTGCTTTGAAAGTCACGAGGACTCGCCAACGTTTCCTTTCTCAGCGGAGAAAAAACGTGGCTAAGAAGAAAGCTAAGAAGAAAGCTGCTAAGAAGAAAGCTGCTAAGAAGAAGCCAGCTAAGAAGAAAGCAGCCAAGAAGAAAGCTACTAAGAAGAAAGCTACTAAGAAGAAAGCTACCAAGAAGAAGGCTACTAAAAAGAAAGCCGCTAAAAAGCGTCGTTAGTCAGCCTGAATGTTCGGTATTGACTGAACCATGTCATAGAGCCGTATTGGGGATCACTCCCCGATGCGGCTTTTTCGCTTCCGGTGGCGGCCCTTCCGATCGCCGGACTGCCCGGGGCTGGGGGCTTCGCGGGCCGGCCACACGGCGTGGTCGATCCAGGCCAGAACGGCTGGCTGACCCGCCAGAATGGCTCATCCGGGGGGGGTTGCTCTGCGTCGCACTAAAGCGTCGGCAGACTGACTTTGGGTGGGTCCGCGGACGCTTTGGCGGCCAGGTTTCGAACAATCGCTTTGGCGACGCTATCCAAGGGTGCCCGCGCGGTTTGATTGGATTCCATCACGTCCGCCAATTTGCCTTCGTCGCCAGCGGTCCGCAGGGAGATGTCAATCGGCAAGCTGCCCAAAAAGGGAACCCCCATCTGCTCCGCTTTCGCCGCGCCCCGCCGCGGCCAAAAATGTCATAGGTCTTGCCGCAATCAGGACAAATGAACCCACTCATGTTTTCGACCATTCCCAACACGGGAATGTTCACCTTGCGAAACATCGCGATTGCTTTGACCGCGTCCAGCAATGCAACTTCTTGTGGCGTGCAAACAACCACTGCGCCGGCCAACGGCAAGGCCTGCGATAAGGTCAGGGCCACGTCGCCGGTTCCCGGCGGCATGTCGATGATCAGGTAATCGAGCTCGCCCCAATTGGTCTCGCTCAAAAATTGATTGATCGAACCATGCAACATAGGACCGCGCCAGATCACGGCTTGATCGGGTTCGACCAAGAATCCCATCGACATCACCGGCATGTCACCACCCAACTTGATCGGATCGATTCGCTTGTCAGGAGTGATTGCCGGGCGTCCGGATAAACCGAGCAAATGAGGAATGCTTGGTCCATACACATCGGCGTCCATCAAGCCAACTTTGGCACCAAGCCCGCGCAGTGACAACGCGATCGATGCCGCAACGGTACTCTTGCCTACTCCACCTTTACCACTGCCCACCGCGATGACGCTTTTTGCGCAGTGCAATTTGACCCGATCTGGCTGGTGGCCGCGGATGATCGACAATCTCAAAGGTCACCTGGGCACCGGGTGCCGCCGCTTCGATTCTTGATTGCAGAGCGTCGCTGACTTCGTCAGCAATTGGCAGTGAATGTGATGCCAGGGCAAGGGTGACGGTCACCCGGTTTCCGCTGACCGAAACATCCTTCAGCTGGCCCATCGAATCGATGGGCCGACCTGTCTCGGGGTCGGGGAAGTTGGCGATGGCGTTGCGAATGGTTTCGACGGGAAGGTCAGTCATCAAGGCTCTCTTAAGGGGATCGTGCCCTTGTTTTATCGGTTCAAGCCAGCCAATGGTCAAGCGAGCGAGCTCGCTAGCTGTCACCGAAATGCGACCGAATCATCGATTGCAGCCGCGGCAGATCCTCTGGATGCCGCACAATCGCCGCGCAGGGCAATTCCAACAAGATCGATCGCTCGCGGTCAGAGCGAACGGTTGCCGCAACCAATTGTAAGGCTTTGGGACAGACCCGCGCTGCCTGCATCAGCCACTCGCAAACGGGCAGCAACGATCCCTCGGCAGACTCCCAAAGTACCACTGTGGTTTGATCCGACAGTGCGGACAACTGCTGGATCGTTGGCTGAGGGTCAGCGGATGTGATCGACGGCACCAGAGCTGGCGGCATCAGTTGGGGAGCGAATCGACCAGCGGCGATCTGCCATCGCTGGCCGGATTCGCAAATCAACCAACGCCTCTGACCGACTCGATCGCTGGACCTTTCGATCATCGTTCAATCTTGTTTCCCTGGCTTGGCCGCGTCATCGATCTTTCGCAGCAATCTGGCGCGACTAATGCCCAACCTTCTAGCTGCTTCGGCGCGATTGCCGTCGGCTGCCTGGATAGTTTCGTCAATCAGCCGCATTTCAAATCTGGCTACTGCGTCATCGAACGACAGCAAGCGTTGTTTTTGCACTGCTTGAACTTCGCCGCCGCGGTAGGAGCGAATCGCCAATGGCAGGTGTTCGATACTGATGGTCGCACGATCGCAGCGCTGGGCCGCGTGGTTGATCGCTTCGATCAATTCATCGAAGTTGCGGGGCCATGGATAGGTCACCAGGGCATCGAGCGCGGTTCGATTGATCCGCTCGGCCATCGTTTGCCCAGCGGCCCGCAAGCGATCGACCAGTGCGGTCGCCAGCAACGGCAGATCATCGACCCGAGACGACAACGGGTCGATGGCAATCGTCAAGGCACTGAGGATTTCGATCAGCTGGCTATGAATGCCCTTACGGATCATGGTGTCGGCAAGTTGTGGATCATTGGTCGTTGCTGTACCGCGCTCGGGATCTGGCAACTCAGTGACATCCGGGCCGCAGAGCCCCAGCAGTCGCAATCGGCCATCGAAGGAGATCAACAATTCCGCCAACCGCTGCTGGGCTTCGAATGGCATTTCATCCAGACCGCGCACCAGCGCGGAAGCTTGCGCCGCGGTAGATTCGGTCAGCGGATGAATCAGGCAGGACAGCGTCGCTTCCAGTAGCTCGGCGTCCATCAACGGACCATCGACAGTCACCAGCGGTTCTCCGGGCGCGGAGAGTTGATGAATTCTGGTTGCAATCGATTCACTGCCACAGCCCGCCGGCCCGATCAGTGCGATATCGGTGCGGGCCCGCGTGGCGACCAGTAATCGTCGACGCATGCGCCTCGCCGCGGCGGACTCGCCGGCGGTGGCAATCGTTGCCAGCTTGGCGTGCTGCTTTCGCCAGGCGTCCAATCGTTGGCGAATCGCCACGGCATCTTGCAACTCGTGATCGACGTTGCGATCCAGAAAATCACCGCCGACCGCGATCGTCAAAGCTTCGTTGCCATGTCCAACACGGACAAATCGAACCTCGATTGATTCGGGCCGGTGATCACCAACCGCGGGCGGCTGGACGCGCAGCGAGGCGGTTCCTCGTGCAGCGAGCCCCGGGGGTGGCGAGAGCGAGGCGGCAAGCCGATCCAGCGGCTGATCCGACACCGGGGCACCGGCAATCGATTGCCGATCGACCAAAGATTCAACCGGAGTCCCCAACCAGGCCGCGCAGCCGGTGGAAAGATAAGCCAGTCGGCCGCTGGGAGAGATTACCCAGAGCGGGGCCGCGGCGGCGTCGAGCAGCTTGCTGAACAGACGAATTTTTGTGCCGTAAGCCATGAAACCCAATCTGCTTTCCGCAGCAGCCGTCGATCCCGCTGGTCGTCAAAAAACATCCAGGATGAATTGGTGGCCCTGATGGTAGCGGCGATTGCTGGGATAGTAGTTTTGCCACTTTTTGTTGTACACCGGAATCCGCATTTCCGGCGGGTATCGATGGTACATGCTGTCGCTGCTGCGGAAGTACTCCTGGCCCCAAAAATTCTGGGGATAATAGACATACGGGTAGTGGTAAAAGCGGTTCCAGTCCCGGTAACCGGCTTGCCCACCCCAACTGCGGCCATACGCTTGCTGATCCGCTGAGGCGGTGTCGGTCAGGACCCAATGGCTGCAGGAAAGTACGGCAGCAATCAATAGATGACGGAGCATCAAGTCGTCCCCCCTCGAGACGTGCGACGAAAAAGCCATCGCTGTGAACGGTTGATTTCATATCCCGTAAGTTGTGCCAGAACAGATCCTGGGCTACGGCGTACCGTCACTATCGGCATACTCGGCACCATCGGTTGAGTCGTTCAGGAGCGGATTGTTGAGGGAAAAGAACGGCCATCTGGGCCTTCTGCTGCTCAGGTCTCTTCTCAGGGACCGCTGGACACACCTATGATTTAGGGAGTCTGCAACCCCGTCGTTGGCTGACCACTTTCCTGTTCTCTTGTCGAGTGACGATCGAATGTCCCATCCGCGTCCTGTCATCATCACCGTTTGCACCCTGGCGATTTGGGTGACAAGTTTCACGCTGGCCCGTACCACGGCGCTCGCCTGCCCCTTCTGCAACGCTGTTTCACAGACATTGCGACAAGAGATGCAGGCGATGGATACGGTCGTGATTGCGACGGCCATCGAGGACGACCTGACTCGAGACAAAGAGTCGGGGCAAGTGCTGATGAGAATTGAGAAAGTGCTCAAAGGCAATGATTTGGTCAAAGCCGGGGAACAGGTTCGCGCCATCTATTACGGCGACGTTGCCAAAGGACGCCGATTCATGATGTCGGGAGTCGACCCGCCGAATCTGCAATGGTCCTGCCTGCCGCTGAGCGAGCGGGGCGAAGCCTACATTGAACAGGTAACCGAGTTAGCCGATTCGCCGATCGAAAGATTGCGATTTTACTACAAGTACCTCCAAGACGATGAAGAGATGCTGGCTCGCGATGCATACGACGAGTTCGCGGTCACGCCCTACGCTGTGGTCAAGCAATTAGCACCGGAAATTGACCGCGATCAATTGATCCGCTGGATCAGCGATCCGGAAATGGCGACCGACCGCAAACGGCTTTATTTGACGATGCTCGGTGTCAGCGGCGACCAGCAGGATCTGCCGTACTTAGAAAAATTACTGCGTAGTACTCAGAAGAGCACCCGCGGGGCGCTGGATGCCTTGATCGCGTGTTACCTGACGCTCTCTGGTGAGCAGGGGATTCCGCTGATCGACGAGTTGTTCTTGGCCAACAAGCAAGCACCGTACGCCGACACCTACGCCGCGATCATGGCGATCCGCTTTCACGGGACCGAAGGAGACGTGGTTGCCCGCAGCGCCTTGGTCAACTCGCTGCACCATGTTCTAGAAAGAAAGGACTTGGCCGATTTGGTGATCCCCGACTTGGCTCGCTGGAGCGACTGGAGTCAGATCGATCGATTGACTGAGTTGTTCATCGAGGCGGACGACGATAACAATTGGGTGCGAGTCCCGGTGGTCAACTACTTGCGAGCCTGTCCCAAACCGGAAGCCAAGGAGGCGCTGAAAAAGCTCGAGGAAGTCGATCCGGACGCAGTCAAGCGTGCCAATACCTTTTTTTCGATTCCAGTGCCGGCGCGAGACACGTCGTCCCAGGAGTCATCTTTGCAGCGGCAAACCGACGTTTTTTTTGCCGGCAACTGCTTGGCACCCAGGCCCGGTCAGCGCACGGCCAGCGTAACGCCTCTGAAGAGAACCGGGTTGCCGGGCACCGTCAAGGTTGCACGGGCTGCCCCGGTCGGCCAGGCGGCCCCGATTGGGTCAGCGAACGGGGCACTGGCGAACCCTTGGCATCTGGTCAACGTACTGACGCTGGCATTAGCCTCGATCATGATTGCCCAATTCCTACTCCTGTCCGGCGGTTCGCGACCCGCTGACCGGTAAGTGCCCTGACTGAAGAAAATGTCCGCCGAATTTCAGATCACCTCGGCCGCAGAGTCCGATTTCCCTTATCGCGCGATGAGTTCCAGCGCGATTGCCTCGATCGTATTTGCCGTGATGGCGGCGTTGATGGGGTTCTTTTTTTGGCCCGCTCTTGGCCTGGCGATCATCGGTAGCTGTGTGGGCGTGATGGCGGTCAGCAGAATCAACGCCTATCCCAACGAATATGACGGCAAACAACTCGCGCTGACTGGCGTGATCTTGAATCTGGCAATTCTGCTCGTTGGCATCGGCGTCCATTCCTATGTGTACCTGACCGAGGTACCCGAGGGATATTCGCGGGTTCAGTTTTACGAGTTGCAACAAACGGACGCCGGAGCGGGCCGACCTACCGAGAAAGCGATTGAAATCAGCGGTCAACCGGTTTTTTTGAAAGGCTACATTCACCCGTCCTCCGGGAGTGGTTTGCTAAAACACTTCATCCTGGTCCCCGATTTGGGAACCTGCTGTTTCGGCGGTCAACCAAAAAGCAGCGATATGATCGAAGTGACTCTCAGCGGCGGACAGACAACCAAAGCGGGATTTAGAAAGAAAAAGCTGGCGGGAGTATTCAAGGTGAATCAAGCGCCGCAAAAATTGACTGATTTTGATAACCAGGTGCTATATCGAATGCAGGTCGATCAAATCAAATGAACGAGGACGATTTCCGACATTTCAGCGGCGGCCAAGTCACGGTTACAATGCCATTGTTTACTTTGCCCAGTCCTTGGCGAGCACATTATGCCTATCCTGCGAGCAACCATTTCCATTGCTTTGATCGCGACTATTCTGCTCGCGGTTGCTGACCGGCCGGTGGCCGGAGCCGAGGAAGCGCAGGACCAACGCAAAAAGGTCGAAGAACGAAAGAGCAGCCAGAGCTCGTTGGCCAAAGGCGAAATCAACTTTGATGATCTCAAATTCGAGATCAACAAGGACGCGGCATTTGATGACAAGTTGCTGACCAACGAGCTCAAGGAGCTGGTTGGCAAGAAAGTCAAATTGCGGGGCTATATCCTGCCCAGCACGCTGTTCAAAGAGACCAACATCGAGGAGTTTGTGTTGGTTCGTGACAACCAGGAATGTTGCTTTGGTCCGGGTGCCGCCCTGTTTGATTGTGTGATCGTCAAAATGATGCCGGGTAAGACCACCGACTTTGTCACTCGACCGGTCACGGTCGAGGGCCAATTCAAGATCGACACCAAGAGCTACAAATATCCCGGCGGCAAAGGGCCGAAAGGGGCCAGCCATTTTGCGATCTTTCAGATCGACGGGATTTCCGTGCAGTGAATTCGTCGATCGCAAATGGTTTGCGCTACGCGCCTGGTGTCCAACCGGGACGTGGCCCCTTGAACACTTCTGCTGGTTGATCGCCGCTTAAATGCCTGATTCTCTGGGCCACCGCGTTGACCATCTCTGCACTGGTTAATGGTTGCAGAGTCACTCGATAGGATACGGTTTGACCAGCGGCCAGCTCGACCACTCTTCCCTGCTCCTGTTCGTACGACCGCTGGTTGGGGTAGTTGGTTGATGGTTCCAGTCCCGTAACGTATCCGTCGCTTTCCGCGGCGGTGTGCTTCCACAGCACAAAGCGTGGCAATCCACTGATGTTGAAGGTGACGCCCAAGCCGGTTTCGCCATCGGCCGAACGCAGCATCACGGTGGTCAAGTGACCGTCATCGGCACGCAATCGCGCGAAGTAGACCCGCTCTTCGAAACCATCTTGGGGAGCTTGATAGTGGTTCCAAGTTTCAATTTCGCTGGCCGACAAAGCATCTTTTGGCGCTAATTGATCGATTGCCGCTTCCAACGTCGCTCCCGACCCCAAGACCGGTGTGCCAACGTTGATGTGATACAGCAATTGCATGCTGGCTGGCTTTGACAAATCGTTCGTAACATCGTCCAGCAATTCCACGTTTGGGCTGCCGGCATGAAAGCGAATTCGGCTGCGGAGTCGAAGTCGCTTGACGAACAACCGTGACTCCACGACCTGGCCAATCACCTCGACTCTTCCTGAGGCTTCGTCGTAGTCAATTGATAAGGCTTGGGCTGCCAGATTCCCGATCCGACCATGCAACGGATAAACCAGATTCCCGGCCAAATCATGCTCTGGCGCCCCGTTGCTTTCCAGTCCACAGCGAACGACCAGTTCGTCGAATCCCTCCAACCAACCAAGGCCAGTGGGGTCAAACAGGGGCACGGCGGATGGATGGACGGGGCCGGCGACCGGCGAGTCCCAGCCAAACCGAATTCCGTTGGATTGCAGCCGCCAAATTGACATCCCTCGAGTCGGCAAGATCATTGCTCGAACCGATCCGGTGTCGACTTCAATCACTTCGACACCATCGGATACCCCACCGACAAAACGCCCCTGACGGGTTTCGACCGTGCCGCGGCGAGTTTCGATGTTCATGGTCAGTGGCGAAGACTCGTTCCACTCAATACGCTCTTGGGGTGCGGTCAGCGATCGATGCAGTGCGGTTTTGGTGGTCATCGTTTTTTGGCATTCTTGTAGGTTGTCCGGAGAGCTAATAAAACATTTACTCGGGGCGACGGCTACTCGGCGACGGCCGGGGGCGCCCGGGCCAGGTCCCACCGGCTGACCTCGGCCCTGCCAGGCAGCCGGCATCAGTGGCCCGCCACATCGGCTAAATTTTCGACATTCCCCGTCCATCCCCCGATATCAGAGCAAAATTTCGATGAGTAATGTGACCTTGGAAGAAGGGCTGATTACCGGCGACAGCGTGGCGGGTATTTTGGACTCCGCCCTGGACGCGGGCGGTGGACTGTTGCGGCTGACGCCGACCTGGGTTCCCCGATCTTTCCTGCATCCGGGCCGCCGGATCAAATTGCATCCGAGCGACTACTACCGATTCGGCGCCGACCGCGGCGGGATCGATGAGCGATGGTTCGGCAGCACGACCGACGCGGCGAACGAGGGTCGCGTGTGGCACGAAGGACAGAGTTTTTGCCTGTTCGAAGGCCGCAAGTTCCTGCTGCGCGAGGCGATTGCCGAACAGGGCAGCACGCTCGTGGGAGCCAAGATCTTTGACCAGTACGGGCGTTGGCCGGTCTATTCCAAGTTCTTTGACAACATGGGCCCGATCCCCCATCACATGCACCAGAGTTTCGAGGATGCAAAACTGGTCGGTCGCGAGGGGAAGCCGGAAAGTTACTATTTTCCCCCGCAGTTGAACAACGTAGACAACAATTTTGCCTACACCTTCATGGGTTTGGAACCAGGAACGCGGAAAGAGGACGTGCGGCGTTGTTTGGAAAACTGGAACGAGGGCGACAACGGGATACTGGATCTCAGCCGCGCCTATCGACTGAAACGGGGAACGGGTTGGTTGATCCCACCGGGTGTCCTACACGCGCCTGGTTCGCTTTGTACCTACGAACCGCAGTGGGGTAGCGATGTGTTTGGCATGTTCCAGTCGATTGTCGAAGGCCGCTATGTACCGTGGTCCCTGTTGGTCAAGGACATGCCCGAGGCGAAGCATCACGACCTGGACTTCATCGTCGGCCAACTCGATTGGGACAAGAATGTCGATACTCATTTCAAGCACAGCAACTATCTGGAACCGATCCGCGATGAACACCGCAGCGGCGACGGATACGAAGACTTGTGGATTGTCTACGGCACGGTCGCTGGGCGGCAGTTATTCAGTGCCAAGGAATTGACGATCCAGCCGGGCGCAAAGTGCACGTTGCAAGATCCGGGGGCAAGTAGCTGGATCACGGTCCAAGGCCGCGGGCGAATCGGAAATCTGGAGCTACAGACACCGGCGATGATTCGTTTTGGGGAAAACACCAGCGACGAAGTTTTCATCTCGGCCAGCGCGGCGACGATCGGCGTTGAAATCGAAAACCAGGGAACCGAACCGCTGGTTGGTTTGCGATACTTCGGTCCGGATACTCACGAGAATTTGCCCAAGGCGGGGAGCTAATGCAGTAAAACAGGCATTATGATCCACGTCACCTCTTAACCCCATAACGGCTAATCATGCCTGACCACCCCCACAATTTTCCCAAGCTTCACAACGCAGCTTGGCCTGGCGTCGTTGGCAAAGACGGAGGCGAGGGAAGTGACCCGCCGATTCCGTTGGAAACCATGTTGGATCTCACCGCCGCCGCCGAAATCGACGGTCGCAAATTCGATGGTGTCGACCTGTTCCTTTCCGATCCGCACGTTTCCATTGACGCCACCGACCAGCAGCTGGAAGATCTGGCCGCGGCAGTCAGCAGCCGTGGACTGGTGATCGGCAGCGTCGTCGCTCCCGTCTGGGAAGCGACCGGAGGTGGATCGGCCGCCGGGACCACCGACGAAATCCAGGCCTTTCTGACCCAGGTGCGCAAAGCCTGCACGATCGCGCGACAGCTGCGTGAACTGGGCGTAAGACCCTATGGTGTCGTGCGGATCGATAGCGCCTGTGGGGTCGAAGAATGGCTTGCTGATCCCGACGCCAATCAAAGCAAAATCGCGGACACCTTCAAGGCGGCCTGCGACGTCGCTGAAGAATTTGACGAACGATTGGCCGCCGAAGGGGAAATCTGTTGGGGTGGGATGCACAGTTGGCGAAAAATGGTCGACCTATTGGAACGCGTCGGCCATCCCGAACGGCTCGGTTTTCAAGCCGACATGGCCCACACTCTGTTGTATCTGCTGGGCTACAACGCGCCCGAAGACGCGATTGTCTCTGCGGACTTCGCTTGGGATCCCGCCGCAAAGCGAGACGCCCTCAAGAAACTAACTCACGCGTTGCGTCCTTGGACAATCGACTTCCACGTTGCCCAGAACGACGCCACTGTTCATGGCACCGGCAGCCACGATAAGACGGGACGTCATTGTTTGCCGGACGATCCGGGCGGCAAATTGGACATCGCCACCGACGCCGGCTATTGGCTGCGTGACGAACACGGCGACGTGCTACAAACATGTCGTCACATCTGTTGGGATGGTTGCATGTTCCCTAACGAGATCATGCACAAACCGGAAACTTGGAATCAGATTCTAGCCGCCATGTTGTCGGTCCAAGATGCCCATGGCTGGACCGAGTAACAAGCAGAACCACGAGACATCGAGCAAGCAAAAGACATCTCAATGAAAAAACTGAATATCGGCTTGATTGGCTATGGGTTCATGGGTCGAACTCACAGCAACGGTTACAAACGGGTCAACGATTTTTTTCCCGAAATCGGCCTGCGTCCGTTATTGAAAGCGGTTTGTGGACGCAACGCCGAAAATGCCCAAGCGTTTGCCGATCAATGGCAGTACGAGTCGATCGAAACGGACTGGAAAAAACTGATCGCGCGAGACGACATCGACGCGGTCGACATCTGCACTCCCAATAACTCGCATGCCGAAATCGCGATCGCGGCTGCCGAGGCGGGAAAGATGATCCTGTGCGAAAAACCCCTCGCCCTGAATGCCGCCGAGGGCCAGCGGATGGTCGACGCGGTCGAAAACGCGGGCGTCGCCAATACGGTCTGGTACAACTACCGCCGCGTACCGGCGGTAACCTTGGCCAAGAATTTGATCGATGAAGGTCGACTGGGAAAGATTTTTCACTACCGCGCCAATTTTCTGCAGGACTGGACGATCGCCGAAGACGTGCCTCAAGGGGGCGCGGCAACCTGGCGACTGGATGTCAAAGCCGCCGGATCTGGAGTGACCGGCGACTTGCTGGCCCACTGCATCGACACTGCGATCTGGTTAAATGGATCGATCCATGATGTGTCGGCGATGACGAAAACTTTTGTCACCGAGCGGATGCATGCCGAGACCGGCAAAGTTGAACCGGTGGGCATCGATGACGCCTGTGCTTTCTTGTGTCATTTCGACAACGGATCACTCGGGCTGTTCGAATCGACGCGATACGCGCGAGGACACAAGGCCCTGTATACGCTGGAGATCAATGGCGAAAAGGCCTCCATTCGCTGGGATTTGCACGATCTGCATCGACTGCAATACTTCGACCACGCCGACGACAGCGTGGTCCGAGGATGGCGATCGATTCATGTCAGCGATGGCGACCAACCTTACATGGACAAGTGGTGGGTGCCCGGCCTGCAGATCGGTTACGAGCATACCTTTGTGCATCAAGTGGCCGACTTCTTGAAGAGCGTTGAATCGGCAACAGCCTGCAGTCCCACCTTCCGCGAGGCCCAAGAAACACAACGGGTCTGCGAGGCGGTACTGGACAGCGCCCGGAGCAAAGCCTGGAAAAACGTCTAACGGCCCACCAGTTCCCCCAATCGCTCCTTGAGTGCCACTCCAAAGTCAGCGGCAGCGTCCGCGCTGGGAATCAGCGCGCGAGGGCTGAAGTTTGGAAAGTAATCGCTCCTGTATGCGCATGGCAAAGGATGAAGCTGTAACTGGAACTCGGAAGCCAGACGCATCGCTCGGTGCATGTGGAACGCGCTGGTAATCAAGGCGAGCTCACCGGAAGCTGGGAAACCATCCGGTGGATCTGCGAAGAATTTCTTCAGTCCCTGCATCTCCTGCGTTGTATTCTCGCCAGGCACCTTGTAGATCACCTGGGGTGGGACTCCAACCGATTCAAGCAACGTCGCGCCGACGTCGCGCGGATTTCCAATGCCATTGGAGGCCGAACCGGTACAGATCACGCTGGACACCAAACCCGCGTGCCACAGTTGCGCTGCTGAAAAGACTCGCTCGCCGTCTCGGTCCAGTTCTGCGTTCATCGATGGTGTGAAACTGAGACCACCACCCAACACGATTACGCTTCGGAACGGTTGCTCGCGGTTGGACCCTGGTTGTCGCTCGGGCCACTCCACAAACTGAATGAACCTTGAAGCAACGTAGGAATTGGCGGTAATCCCAACAAAAATAAAACCTATCGCAAAGGTGACCGCTGCAGCCCATTGCTTGTTGAGTGCGAAGAATACGGCCGAGCTGAACGACGCCAGCCAGATTAGTCCAACGGGCATCACAAGATCAGTAGCGCTACGCGTCGCCAACGTGGAACCTTCGACGATGTACGACAACAGTACCAGCGACAATGCGAAAAGCAGGCCGCTGCCCGATGCGACAGCCGCTCGAGCGAAAATCTTCGAGCGCCTCTGGTCAGTGCTAGTCATCGAAGCGGTTATTTCCCGGCTGACATTGCATCACGATTCAATCGTGACAGAATATAGCTGATTCCAGCCTTAATCGGATCCCTGACCGCGGAGAAGCGTGATGAGCCATCAAGAACTGACTGCGGCTTTGGAGGTTGTCCATCAACAACTCTCCGAAGCGGATCACCTCGATCCTCACGACGTCGAAAAACTGCGCCATACAATGAAGGAAATTCAAGCTGCCTTAAGCGAGCAACGGCAAGAAGCTTCGCTGAGTGAACAGATATCAAGTTCGGCGCGCAAATTCGAAGAATCGCATCCAGTGCTGACAACCACGCTGGGTCGGATCGCCGACATGCTGCAACAAATGGGCATTTAGTCTTCAGCGAGTCAACCAGAATTGATGCAACGAGTCGGCGATCTGTCGTGCGCCTAGCCACTGCTGCTGAGTCCGTTGTCCTGTCCAGCGATCCGACACGCCTCGCTGTCGCACGCGGATCGCCTGGCCCAGCTGATACCGCCTGGCGAGCCAGTGCGAAACCGCCAGCTGGTATCGTGCCTGTGGATAGATTGGAACTTTTCGCTGCGACAGTGACCAGTTTCCCAGCGCGATGGCGTGCCAACGGTCACCGTCGAGATCTTGATCGATCTGTGAACGCAAGGAGTTTGGAAAGTCTTCGATCACTGATTCGTGAACTTCAACTTCAGCGCGACTGTTGTGCGGCGAGTACAGGGCCCAAGAAGTCCAGTGGTCCCAATATCCCCAGCGTTCGAAGATCGGCGCCAGCAGTACCCAAACGGCGAAACCGCAAACAGCCAGCACCTTGATTGCAGCCATCCGGCTTCGCTGGACTGAGCCCGAAGGACGAGCAGTCGACGAGTTGTCGGCTCCTCGAACCTCTGCCTCACTGAGGTGCTCGCCAGGGTCGGCCAACCAGCCCGCTTGCGGATTCCAGAACAACAGATACGCCTGAACCAGCAGTGCCCCGTTCCAAACCAACACGCCGGCACTGTGGCCGAGTCCCCAGGGTCCAAGGATCAACAATAGCGACGCGTGCATCAGCATCACCATCACCGCGGCGGCCCTGCGCGTCAGCGGCAACAACAAACCAACACCCGCCGCGAACTCGATTGCCGGAAAGCAGAGCGCGATTTTGGCTCGCTGCGATGCGCTCCAGGCCTCCGGTAAACCACCCAGCGGACGGAAAACCACGGCCAGAAACTCTTGCCCGACCGTATGCGCGAATTGGTAATCGAATTTGCCGGCCGAACTGTAAAGGTAGACGCTGGCCGCCAGCGGGATCAACCATGATTGAGCGCGGCGCGGTGCAAAGGTGGCAAAGATCACGGCGTAGATCGCCGTCTGGTAAGCCCAAGGTTGGATGCGATGTTGGTCCCATAGAAACGATACCAGCAGCGATCCAGCCACCAACCACCAGCCCCAACGGAATCGGACTGGCGCTACCACGATTCCGATCAAGCTGCCGATCAGCACGATTGTCGATGTCACCAGAATGGCCTGGGCGGCCGGGAACGGGATTTCGATCAAAGCGATCGACGGATAATCCAGCTCGCCGAAGCCGCTCCACAACGGCAGGGTGACTGAGATCAGCAACAATACCAATGCAGCCCAGATTCTCGGAAACCACCACGATTCGGATGTTTGCATGGATTTGTGGACTGATCGAATTCAGAGACGGCGCAAGCTTACTTCGTTGCAGGGCGATATGGAAATCGACAAAATACTGTCCCGCACCAAGCCGTCGATGGTAACCACATGAGGGATTCTCTATCCGCTGCGATCAAGATTCTAATCCCTAGGCCGGTCGTTCATCGCCAGCCGCTGCTGCTGTTTATGATTGCCTCGGTGGCAGGCATTTTGATCGATTCGGTGTTGGATGCTTCTGTTCTGTTTTGGGCCAGCTTGACGATTTCTTTGCTTGCGCTGTTCGCGCTCGTCGCGATCAGCACGACGCACCAGAGTTGGGCGACGATGCTGATCCTGTTGGTGATGGTGCCGCTGGCGGCGCTGTGGCACCAGGCTCGAGATCAGGTTTACGACTCGGCATCGATTCGACAATTCACCGGCGATGACCCTGAGCCGTGCATCGTAGAGTGTGTGGTCGACCAACCGGTGGTGTTGCGCCGGCATCCACTGGCGGATCAACGCTCAAATCAAGGCCAATCTCCCTGGCAAACTCAACTCGAGGCGGGCCTGCGACGCCTGCAGATCGGCCGCGGTTGGCAGCGGGTGACCGGTCGCGTGTTAGTCAGTGTCGACGGTCGACGGGACGAACTGCGGCCTGGCGATTCGCTCTGCGTTTACGGATCGATCGAACCCTTCTGGCCTCCCGCCAACCCCGGGGAACAAGATTTTCGCGAAGTGTTTCGGCGCCGGGATCTGCACGCTCGCGTACAGGTCGATTCAATCACCCAGATCGTGAATCTCGGTCAATCAACTTGGAGTCCGGGCCGCTGGATCGCCTCGATCTCGCGGATCGGGCGTGAGCGGTTAGTAAAATTCACCGGCAGCGAGACGGGACCATTGGCAGTCGCGTTGGTCATCGGTCAACGTGATTTTGTTGACTCGCAGCTTCGCGATCAGCTGTTGGTCACCGGGACGGTTCACTTGTTGTCGGTCAGCGGATTGCATCTGGCGATCATTGTGGTGCTGGCCAGTTGGATAGCGACCCTGCTGCGATTTCCACCCTACGCGAAGTTTGCTTGGATCCTGGCAATCTGTTTGCTGTACACCGCCATCACGGGCGCCCGCCCGCCGGTGGTGCGAGCCACCGTTCTGGTCGCCACATTCCTGTTGGCATTGTTAATCAAGCGACCAAGTCAACCAATCAACACGTTGTCGTTAGCAGCACTGGTGATCATCGCTTGGAACCCTTCCCTGGTTTTTGGGATTGGTGTGCAACTTTCTTTTCTGGCCGTCGCCACGCTGTTGCTATGCCATCAACATTTGACCGAGCACTCCGCCACAGTCGCGCTGGCGATTGAGCAACAGCAGCGACTGCAGACGCTGGTTGAACAATCCCGATCGAGACCAGTCTACTATGCGCGCTACTGTGCCAGCGGACTTGGCCGCGCTTGCTGGTACAGCGCGTGCGTGACCGCGACCAGCATGCCGCTGGTTTGGTATCAATTTCATGTGCTCTCACCAATCAGTGTCGTCACCAACGTCGCGCTCGGTTTGCCGGTTTTCATTGCACTTGCCTCGGGTGTGGCAACGGTTTGCTTCGGTTTCATCGATTCGCTGGGAATGCTGTTTGGATCGGTTTGCCATGTCGCATTGTTGTTGATCCGTTGGTTGATTGATTTAGCGGCGTCCATTCCGTTGGGACATCTGTGGTTGCCTTCACCGCCCCTCTGGTGGGTTGTCACTTTCTACGCGGTGATTTTCCTGACGCTGTATCTGCAGCGCGGCAAGGTCAGCTCTCGTATTCGCTACGGATGGATTAGCGGTTGGTCACTGATCGCCTGGATGTTGGCGACGACGACTGCGCCGTTACCGGATGGATCGATCGAGGCCACATTTGTGGATGTCGGGCACGGCACCAGCGTGGTGTTGCGATCGAGCGATCAGGTCTGGCTGTACGACTGTGGGCGACTAGGCAATGACGCCGGCCTTAGCCGCGATATCGATTCCGCCCTGTGGTCACTGGGAGTGACCCAACTGGACGGGATCTTTCTTTCGCACGCTGACTCCGACCATTTCAATGCGCTGCCGGGCATCTTGCACCGCTTTGTGGTGGGGCAAATCGTGACGCCACCGGCGATGTTGGACGATCCCGAACCGGCTGTGATCAAGCTGCGAAGAGCGATTGAATCAGCGGGGATTGCGGTGATTGAACTTGCCGGCGGATCGGTTGCCGACATCGGCCAGCATTCAGCCCAGGTGCTGCATCCGCCGGTCGAACGGTTGCCGGGTACAGACAATGCCAACAGTCTGGTGTTACGAATCGATTGCGGCGGCAAGAGTTTGATCTTGCCGGGCGACTTGGAACCACCCGGCACCGCGGTGCTGATGGAAAGTCCGCGACCGCCGCCCGGCGGCGTTTTGATGGCACCGCATCACGGCTCGCTGCGGATGGACGCGGCGTCGGTGCTGCAATGGTCGCGACCGGCCGAGACCGTGGTTAGCGGCGGCAGGCGAGCGAAGCGGCTGGAAGTATACGACATGTTGTCAAATACCGGCTCAGGCGTGCATGTGACCAGTCAACAGGGCGCTATTCGAGCGCTGATCGATCGCCAGGGTCAGCTGCAAGTCCGCTGCTGGATGGATCAGCCTTGGTAGGGGACCGTCGGCACGGAGACTTGCCTGATAAGGTTGGTACAGGAACAGAAAATAGTGCCCGCGCTGACAATTTTTGATCTACGAGTAGGATGGAGGTAACGAGTCTCCGACTCGTAATCCTGTCGACACGCAATCCTCCAGATTCCCCGATCCGCTCATGCTCGCCATTCTTCGCGAGATTTCAATCACCTGCTTCTTCCTCAGCTACTTTGTGGTGCTGGTGCTGGAATTGTTGCGTCTCTGGGGCCGAATTCCGGGCCGCGCATTGCTGGTTGTCGGAATGATGGGGATTGGACTGTTTACCCATGTCTGTTACCTGGTCTTTCGAGCATCCGAGGGAGTGGGTGGCGAGGCTGGGCGACTGGCTACCTGGTACGACTGGTCGCTGTTGTTGGCGCTGGGACTAGCGATTTGTTTTTTGGTTTTTTATCTGCGTCGACCCGATACGATCGTCAGTTTCTTTTTTCTGCCCGCTGTATTGGCGACGATCGGCTTGGCAATCGCTACCAAGGACCTGGCTCCTTTTTCACGAAGCGAAGCGACGCAGGTTTGGCGAACCATGCATGCCTTGGCAATGATGGCCGGGTCCATTGCGGTGTTGATCGGATTTCTGGCTGGTTCGATGTACTTGGTCCAATCATGGCGATTGAAGCACAAGCGGGCTGGATCTGCCCTGCGGTTGCCGACATTGGAATCCTTGAGCCGCCTGAATCGGCAATGTTTGGTGATCAGTACCACGGCGGTCGCGGTGGGTTTGATCGCCGGAATCGTGATGAACTTGAATCGCTGGGGGCACGTTGGTTGGTCTGATCGAGGCGTACTGCTCAGTTTTCTGCTGCTGGTGTGGTTAATTGCGGCCACATCTTTGGAGTTCTTCTACGCTCCAGCCAGCCACGGCCGCAAAGCCGTTTATCTGACGCTGGCCAGTCTGGGTTTCTTGATCTTGGCGATGGTCGGTGTGCTGACAACGCCGCACGGGCAGGCGGCCGAGCGGGTTGGTTTTCGCATGCAGCGACCTGTCCAGCAGCCGGCAGCCGTCACTGAAGTGAAGGGTCGCGCCACATGAACCTGCAGATGATCGGCTGCAGTCATCATGATGCGGCGGTTGAGTTTCGCGAAAAAATTTCGTTTTCTACCGACCAGATCAGCGAAGCGCTGCGCGCTTTTCGCCAGCGCTTCCCAGCCGGCGAACTGGTCTTGCTGAGCACGTGTAATCGGGTCGAACTCTATGCCAGCGGTGGCGATGACAACGAATTTGGGCAGGATCAGTTTGCTCAGTTTCTTGCCGATCAACATCGGTTATCAGCGATCGATGTCGCTCAGCAAATGATCTGGCGTGGTGGAATCGATGCGGTCGACCATTTGTTCACCGTCGCCTGTAGCTTGGACAGCATGGTCGTTGGAGAGGCGCAAATCTTGTCTCAGGTCAAGCAAGCGTACGATCTCGCCTGCAGCACCGATTCGGCCGGCCCCTTGACCCACTCCGTCTTTCAAGCCGCCATCCGCACCGCCAAGCGGGTGCAACAGGAGACATCGATTCATCGCCGCCGAGTCAGTGTCCCCAGCGTCGCGGTGGGGGAAGTCGCCTCTGAAGTCTTCGATTCACTTCGCGGTAAACGGGTCGTGCTGTGTGGTGCCGGCGAAATGGGCGAGGAGACGCTGCGCTATTTAAGGCAGGCCGGCGCGACGGACATTCGCATCTTGAACCGCAGCTACGAGCGAGCGGTTTCGCTGGCTCAGTCGTTTCAAGCCGAACCGGTGCTGTGGGACGCGCTTGGCACGGCGGTGGTTGATGCCGACCTGTTGATCGGCACCACGTCGGCTCCGGAGCCGATCCTAGATTTAGCCTCGTTTGTTCCGCTGCACAGCAAACGTAAGGAACGGGTTTTGTTGATCCTGGACTTGGCGGTGCCTCGCGATTTTGATCCAGCGATCGGCGATCTATCAGGCGTTTATCTGTATGGTATCGACGATTTGCAAACGGCTTGCGAACGAAATCAACGCGAGCGGAGAAAAGAATTACCCAAGGCCAAACAAATCATTGCCGAAGAAAGTCAACGGTTCATGCAAGCGATGAACCATCGGGCAACCGGCCCGGTGATCGAGCAGCTGCGATCCCAAGCGCAAGAACTGAAAGACGAAGAACTGTCGCGATTGATCAGCAAACTTCAGCTCAGCAATCTAGAACCAGCGGCCAGGAAAGAGATCGAAAAGTCTTTTGACCGACTGATCAACAAACTGCTTCATCCACCACTCACATCGTTACGCGATGACGCAGCAGAAGGGCATCAACGAGGATTGTTGGTGGCGCTGCGCCATCTGTTTAAATTAGGCGACTAGTTACTCCCAATCCTCATCATCCTCGGCCGACTCGTCGTCGTCGTCGTCCCACTCTTCGTCATCGTCGTCGTCCCATTCCTCGTCGTCATCATCGACTTCTTCCCAGTCATCCTCTTCCAGATCGTCCTCCTCGTCCAAGTCCTCGTCGACCTCGAGCTCGGATTCTTCTAGCTCTTCGTCCTCAAGATCGTCGTCGTCCAGGTCGTCGTCGTCGTCGTCCAGATCCTCTTCGTCGTCGAGATCATCGTCGTCATCAAGATCTTCTTCATCGTCGTCCCAATCTTCTTCGTCATCCCAGTCCTCATCCTCATCCTCGTCGTCATCGACAGCAACGGGCGATGGAGCGGGGCTCACGCCCAATGGCGGCGCGGCAGAACGCAGGTTGGCTTCGGTCTCTTCAGACAAAGTTGCTTCGTCTAGAACTGGCGCGATCGTGTTAGTCACGACAGGCTCCTTGGTGGATGTCGATGGATCTTCGGGGATATCTTGGCAGGCATATTCTTGGTCGGTTTCGTCTTCATGCAAAGTATGCCACTCGATCGGCGGCAAGGCGTCAACATCAGGTAATCCGAAAAGTTGTAGGAAACTTTTGGTAGTGCCGTAAAGATAGGGACGGCCAAGCTCCTCGCCGCGGCCAACAATTCGAATCAAATCCCGTTCCATCAATTGCCGCAACAATTCGCCGCAGGCGACTCCTCGAACGGCTTCGGCGCTGGCTCGCGAGACCGGTTGACGGTAGGCGACCACCGCCAGCGTTTCCATCATCGGCGTCGACAGCCTGAGGGTTTGAGGCAAATGTCCCAGGCGAGCCAGCCAAGGTGCCAGTGCCGGTCGGGTCATCATCCGAAATCCCCCCGCCACCTGCTCCACCCGGATCGCTCGACCCAGCGTGTCGTAAACTTGGTTCAGCTGGCGGACAAGTGTACGAGCCTCGGTGGCGTCCGCCAAGTGAGCCAATTGGGCCAGCTTTCGCGGGCTCAGAGAGGTTTTCGCCAGCAATAAAACCGCTTCGGTACGCATTCGCCGACGCTCCGGATGGGCGTCGTCATCCCACTGGCTCGCGCCCCCGTGGTCGCCGCCCGGTTGCGGAACGGTCGAATCCTGGCCAGTTTCCAGCTGGGTCACCCCGTAGGGACGCCGCGGCCGTGCCACAGCTGTGCCGCAACCCCTGAACTGCTTGGTTACCCCAATGCGGAACGAATCGGCCGGGCACCAAGATCGTTTCATGACGTACAGTAGATACCAATCCTATTTGATGCGACAAAGTGTGGTTTGCGAAACATCGTCCAACGGGGCCGCCATGTCCACCTCGGTTTCCCAATTCGATCCTTCCCCGAGCAGCAATCCCATCGCCGCTGAGAAAAAATCGAGCAATCGTTCCGCCAAAGCCCTGATCATCGCCGCAGCTGCGGTGCTGGTGGTGCTGGTTGCCTTATTCGTGATTCGAATCCAAGGATTTGTCGGCGGCAGCGAGTTTTCGCCCACTCATTTTCAGCAAAGAGATTTTCAATTCTACGAAATCCCTCTGATTCACCAGCAAATTACCCCCATCCGACGGTCGATATCCACCCCAGCCACAGCAAATTACCTGCGGCAAAAATCGCTGATCAAGACTCCCAAGGGACAACCTGTCGATTGGCATTTGGTCTCGATCTCCCGCGGTCTAGGGGGTGTTGCTGAGGCCGATGCCCAGTTATTGATCGATCAGCTGCAATTGAACTCCAACAACCAGCTCTATTGGCGGACCTGGACGGTGGATCATCCCGATTTAGCTGGCAGATTTTGGCCAGTAATTCAAAGATTGGCCGAGCGTGAGCTGTACGTGTTGATGCCTCGATTGTTTGAAATCGCTCAGAATGCTCAAACGCCAACTGATCTGCGATCGAGCGTCGACGCTTACTTGGTCACGCAATACCAGAGTCTGATCCAGGACATGATCGACGCAGGTCGAATCGACGTGGCCGAGCAATTGGCCGCCGAAGCAGGCAGGGACTATCCGGGCGCCGCAAACTGGTCGTCGATCTTGGTCGAGTCGTCCCCGTGATCTACTTGGATAACAACGCGACAACCGCTATCGACCCGCGTGTTGTCGACGCGATGGCCAGCGTCTACCGCAAGGGACCTTGCAATCCGTCCAGTTCGCACCAATTGGGACAAATCGCTCGTCGTCAGATTGATGACGCGATGGAGACGATCGGCACTTGCCTCGGTACACCGTTAGATCAGCCCGGTGGCCCGCGACTGGTGGTCACCAGCGGCGGGACGGAATCGAACAATCTGGCCATCTCTGGAATCGGATTAGGTGGACCGATCATTCTCAGCCGCATCGAACATCCTAGCGTGATTGCGGTCGCCGAAGCCCTGGCGGCAAGCAATCGTGTCGTCCGCTGGATCGATGTGGACGAAGATGGTCGAGTGCGATTGGAAAATCTGGTCGAATTGATTGGCGACGGTCCGGAGCGGGCCACTTTGGTGTCGATCATGTCGGCCAATAATGAAACCGGTGTCCTGCAGCCCGTCCAACAGGCAGCTGATATTTGCCGCGACAGGGGTGTGCCACTGCATGTCGATGCCACCCAGTCGATCGGAAAGTTGCCGCTAAACCTGGCCGCCCTGGGGGCTGCGGCGGTGACGTTTTCAGCACACAAATTCCATGGACCCACGGGAGTAGGCGGATTGTGGTTGGCAGCCGGCGTGAAAGTGCATCCGATGTTCCATGGTGGCCAGCAACAATTGGAAACCAGGCCGGGCACCGAACCGGTGGCGCTGGTTGTCGGCATGGCCGAAGCGCTGAAGTTCGCGGTCGATGATTTGAACCAATCGAGCCAGCGAATGCGCATGCTTCGTGATCATTTCGAAGCAGAACTCTTGCGCCGTCACCAGGAAATCGTCATTCAAGGTCAATCTGTCGATCGCTTGCCAGGAACGACCTGCATTTCGTTCCTCGGGGCCGATCGTCAATCGATGTTGATGGCGTTGGATCTGGCTGGCGTCGCCTGCAGCAGCGGATCGGCTTGCAGCAGCGGCAGCAGCCCGCCCAGTCACGTGTTGATTGCCATGAATCGCAGCGAGCAAGAAATTCAATCGGCGCTCCGTTTTGGAGTATCCAAGTTTTCCACCACCGTGGAAATAAACCAATCCATAGATGCTATCTCCCTTGTTTACAATCGCTTACGTCGATCGAGACAGGTGGATAACTAGCTGATTCCGGCTCGCATTCTGGCCGAGATTGCTTAGAATACCATCGTCGTTGAGCACCGTCCCTGGATTCGCTTGGCCAGCTGGGAACGGTTCACGGCGACGCAATTGCGGCGAATTTAGTAACCTTGGTTTTGATGCGTTTCGCGTGTTCACTGTCGCGCCCAATTCGGTCCATTCTTTTCCGCTCCAGCGCCCGTTGGTTCGCGGCCGCCGACGCTCTCTGCAGCGAATCTCCGGTTCGCTCCCTTTCTTTATCACCGGGGATGAGAATCGGCTGATTCGCTTCCTCGCAGAATCGGAGACACCGCTGTTCGATTTTGGCAACCCGCTGCTATTGATCGGTCCCAGCGGTAGCGGCAAAACGACGATCGCATTGCACCTCGCTGCTAAGCAAGCGATTGCGATGCCGACCGACGACCGACCCGCGAAAGTTTCGTTCCATGCGGCAGTTGATTTTGCTCGTCAATACGCCGAAGCGATCGCTGCGGATGATTTGCCGCCGCTGAGAACAGAATTGGATGAAGCACCGATTTTGGTCATCGATGACCTGCATCTGATCCACGACAAACCGTCCGCACAGCAGGAGTTGGCGTCTCGAATCGAAGCTCGCGGTTCGGCTGGACGAGCAACGATCGTCACGTGCAGCCGACTGCCATCGGAGATTCGCGGCATGCGACCGACATTGTCCAGCCGCGTGCTGACAGGCTTGACCGTACCGATAGGTATTCCGGTTGGTTCGACCAGACTCGTACTGCTGCACGAACTGGCGCTCCATCTTGACCTTGAAATTGGTGCGGATTTACTCGCTATTTTGCAGGATGGTCTAGATGACCGATTGCCAGTCCGATCACTAGAAGCGGCGCTCAAGCAGATTTCGCTGTGGTGTCGGATGCATGACTCGGCTGCTACGCTGGCAGCCGTGCAGTCGGCGATCAATACGGTTGGGCCGGCACAGGAAACCTCGCTGGCGATGATCGCCAATGCGGTCGCCAGATATTTTCAAATCCGCATGCCCGATCTCCGCAGCAGTTCCCGAAAACAGAGGATCGTAAGAGCTCGCTCATTGGCGATGCTGCTATCGCGTCGATTGACATCCAAGAGCATGCACCAAATAGGCGATTATTACGGAGGCCGAGATCACACCACTGTGCTGCACGCGGTCCGAAAAACGGAATCGCTGTTAGCGGAGAATCACGAATTACGCCGTGCCGCTGACGAGCTGGCCGATAAATTTGCGATTTGATCATTTTTTTTGGGTGTACAACGTGTCGATCGTCTGTCGAATCCTGGTTGCGTCGATAGGCTGGTGCCGGTCGCGCTATCCCGGACGCTGTCTCGCGGCGACGTCAGACGGTTCGTTTTCGAACCCCGCTGCGACTCGTGTCAACCAGTTTTCCACCTCCGTTTGGCATCGCTAACCATTTGCCTTGTTCGGGTTTGCGCATTCCGTTGCTAAGTTTCTGACAATTGCTGGCGTGGTATTACGATGACGACGGTCAATAAAAATAACCATTTCGAAAGTCAGCTCCAAGATCGCTCTGGTCAGCCCCAGCTTTGGTCCGTTTCGCAATCAATCGTCTGACGTTACAACATGAGGATTGTCAGCAGATTCGTTGATCCAAACCGTATTTAGACCATCCATGAAGATCACTTGCCAACGAGATACCCTGACCACCGCCTTTGCACTGGCTGCCAGTATCGCTCCGACCCGATCACCGAAAGAAATCCTGCAGAACGTCAAGCTGATCGCGAGCGGCGGAAAACTGACGCTGATGGCGACTGACATGGAGGTTGGTATTCGGTTAGATCTGGACCACAACATTGAGATCGAGATTGAAGGGACTGGATTGTTGCCGGTGCAGCGAACGATGGCGATTTTGCGAGAAAGCAATGACGAATCACTGAAGTTGGAGACCGATGATTCCGGCGTGCGGATTCAGGGAAGCCGCAGCAAGTTTCGGTTGCCGGGGAGCAATCCTGACGAATTTCCAAGCGTGTCAGGGTTCGAAGAAGACAAGTATCACGTGATCGCTTCGCGGTTGTTTCGAGAGATGATTCGGCGAACGGTCTTTGCCACCGATTCAGAAACCAGCCGCTATGCTTTGGGCGGGGTGTTGCTGGAGATGGAAGAGGACCGAGTGACGGCCGTTGGCACCGATGGACGGCGCTTGGCACGGATGGAGGGCCAGGGCGAATCGGTAGGAGGTCATCACACAACTGGGATGACAACGATCGTGCCGACGCGGGCAATTCAGTTGATCGAGCGAGCTCTGCATGATCAAGAGGATCCCGTGGACGTGGCGGCACGCTCAAACGACTTGTTGATTCGCACTTCCAAAGCCGTCATCTATTCGCGTTTGGTCGAAGGCCGCTATCCGAATTGGCGACAAGTGTTCCCCAAGCGAGAACATGCGGTTCAGCTAGATGTAACCGTTGGACCTGTCTTTGCCGCGTTGCGGCAAGCGGCGATCGTGACCGACCATGAAAGTCGCGGGATCCGATTCACGTTCGCCGCTGGAACGCTGACCATGGAAGCCAGTACGGCGGAAATCGGTGAATCTCAAGTCGAGATGCCGATCGCTTATGATGGTGATCCGATCACGATGACCATGGATCATCGCTACGTGTCGGATTTTTGTAAGGTCTTGGATAACGAAACCAGTTTCATGATCGAAATCGAGTCCGAATCGTCGCCAGCCGTACTGACGACCGACGACGGCTACGGATACGTGATCATGCCGATGGCGACAGATCGAAAGTGAAGCCGGCTACGAAGCCTTCTCATTGGACTTCGAAGCCTCCTCCCCTACCCCGGCACTGACCGCCTCCGGCGGAGCCGGAAGGCCTCGGGTTTGACCGTCGAAGTCCAACCGCACGATCTTGACCTTTTTGCCGTCTGCATCGATCAGCTTGCCGTCTTCCGTTGTCGTCACATCCTTGGCGTCAATCGGTTCGCCAGCATGATTATTCAAGATAGCATCAACAACGATCGTATCTTTACCAACGAACGCACCGCGCAGCAATTCTTCGCTCAACGGGTCCTCGATGAACTGTTCGATTGCTCGACGAAGTGGGCGAGCTCCGTAATCGAGGTTGCTGCCTTGGTTGATCAAGAAATCTTTTGAATGATCGGTCAGCTCCAAGTTCAATCCGCGTTCCATCAATCGTTCACGAACCTTGGACAGTTCGAAATCAATCACGCTCTTCAGATCCTGACGGGTCAGGTGGCGGAAAATGATGGTGTCGTCCAAGCGGTTCAGGAACTCTGGTCGAAATACTCTTTCGATCTGATCCATCACCCGCGTTTTCATCGATTCATAGCTGGCGTCGCCATCTGGTTTTTGGAAACCGAACGCGGACTCGTTCTTGATTGCTTCGGCACCCGCATTGGTGGTCATGATCAAGATTGTGTTGCGGAAGTCGACATTGCGGCCAAACGAATCGGTCAAACGGCCTTCTTCCATCACCTGCAACATCATGTTGAACACGTCCGGATGCGCTTTTTCGATTTCGTCAAACAGCACCACCGCGTAGGGACGGCGACGAATCTTCTCTGTCAATTGCCCACCTTCTTCGTAGCCCACGAATCCAGGAGGAGCACCGATCAGACGGCTGACGTTATGCTTTTCCATGTACTCGCTCATATCAATATGTACGAGTGCATCTGCATCGCCGAACATGTATTCGGCTAATGCTTTGGCCAGCAATGTCTTTCCGACCCCGGTGGGTCCGGCAAAGATAAAACTGCCGGTCGGTCGCTTGGGATCCTTCAAACCGCTGCGGCTGCGGCGAACTGCTTTGGACACTGCTGTCACGGCAGCCTCTTGGCTGACAACTCGTTTGTGCAGTTCCTCTTCCATTTTCATCAGCCGCATGCTGTCTTCGGTCGACAGCCGGGTCAAGGGAATGCCGGTCATTTTGCTGACCACCTCGGCGATGATCTCTTCATCGACCACGCCATCGGTCTGTTGACTCTTCTCACGCCATTCTTGCGTGATCTGGTCTTTTTTCTTACGAAGTTTCTCAGCCTGATCGCGGAGATTGGCCGCCTTTTCGAAATCTTGATTGGCGACCGCGTCTTCCTTGTCCTTATTCAGGGTTTCGACTTCTTCGTCGATCTCTTTCAAGTCGGGCGGACGGGTCATCGTGCGCAGGCGAACCCGGGCACCCGCTTCGTCGATCACATCGATCGCTTTGTCCGGCAGGCAACGAGCGGTGATGTATCGCTCGCTCATTTCGACTGCCGCAACAATCGCGTCGTCGGTGAACTGAACGCGGTGGTGTTCTTCGTAGCGGCCGCGCAATCCTTTCAGAATCGCGATGGTTTCCTGTTTGCCGGTCGGTTCCACAATGATCTCTTGGAATCGACGCGCCAGCGCGTTGTCTTTTTCAATGTACTTGCGGTACTCGTCCAAAGTCGTCGCGCCAATGCACTGTATTTCGCCGCGGGCCAGAGCGGGCTTGAGCACGTTCGCCGCGTCGATGGCTCCTTCCGCACCGCCGGCACCGACGAGTGTGTGCAATTCGTCGATGAACAGAATCGTGTTCTTAACGCGGCGAACTTCGGTCATCACCGCTTTGATGCGCTCCTCAAATTGGCCGCGATATTTGGTACCGGCAACCATCATCGCCAAGTCCAGCACGACGATTCGTTTGTCGGTCAATATTTCCGGCACTTCGCCTTCGATCACTCGTTGGGCAAAACCTTCGACGATCGCAGTTTTGCCGACGCCCGCTTCGCCCAACAAAACCGGGTTGTTCTTGGTACGACGGCACAAGATTTGAATGGCGCGATCGATTTCGTTTTCCCGTCCGATCACGGGATCCAATTCACCTTTCTTGGCCAGTTCGGTCAAGTCGCGACCAAAGCTGTCCAAAGCGGGCGTCTTGCTCTTGCCGCTTTTGCCCGATGAACTGCTGCTCTCGCCATCGCCAGTGCGGCCGCCTCGTTCGCCCACCTCAGCTCCTTCGAGACCGTGACCGAGCAGATTCAATACTTCTTCGCGAACGTCCTCCAATTTCAATCCCAGGTTCATCAAGACTTGCGCGGCAACACCTTCTTGTTCGCGCAGCAAGCCAAGCAGAATATGCTCGGTACCGACGTAGCTGTGATTCAGGTTCCGCGCCTCCTCCATCGAATACTCGATCACTTTCTTGGCGCGGGGAGTCTGCGGCAACTTGCCGACAGTCACCATCTCGGGACCGCTTTGAACCAGCTTTTCCACTTCCAGCCGAATCTTGCGCAAATCAACTTCGAGGTTCTTCAGGACGTTCGCGGCAACACCACTCCCCTCTTTGACAAGGCCGAGCAGAATGTGTTCGGTGCCGATGTATTCGTGGTTGAATCGCTGAGCCTCTTGATTGGCCAGCTGCATGACCTTACGAGCGCGGTCGGTAAATCTTTCGTACATGAGATATCTCTTTACCCGGATGCTGATGAATGCGGTGCGGTGAATTGCGGGGTAACGTGGGGGATTGATGATGGTATAGCGAGCGCTGTCAATCTGGCGAAAATGCCTGTGCATTGAAAGCGATGCAAACGGTAGGCCATTTCCCTTCCCGATCACTATCGGTCGACCAAATCGGGGACGGCGATCCGGCAGGGGGGGCGACTACAAATGGATTCTATCGGTTAGAGGGAAAACAGGGGATAGGAGCTTTACGGTTGCCCGTCACGCGGCGGAACGATCGGTTGCTGTCAGATCGGCAGCGCCAACACGGTTTTTTGGCGAGCTTTCAGGTTCCGATGTGGCATTCCCGCCGGCCGCCTCAAGCGCTCTTTTTAATCGCTTTCGTTCCGCCCCGACTTCCAGCAGCCAATTCTCTGAAACTTCCAACCGCGAAATCTGTTCCAACAGAATTTCAGCCGATTCAAGCCGATCGGTGTGTCGATAAACACCGGTCAACAGCAATAAGGCCGGTGGATCGCGGGGCTCGATTGCTAGCACTTGGCCCAGCAATTTTTCAGTTTCGGTCCAATTTCCACGCAAATAAGCCTCTCGGGCGTTGGGAAATTGATCGGGTTCTGCTGAGACGCGGCGAGGTGCGAGCAAACCAGGTAACTCTCGGACACTGCGAACGACGTAAAAAAGCCACGAAATGATGCCGATCCAGAACGCCATCGAGACCAGACCGGGCGAGACCCAGCCGGGATAAATGAAGCGGGTGATCAACCACAAATTGATTCCGACCGCAAACGGAATGGCGGCCGAAAGTGCCGAAACACGCCCCCGCCACCACAGCTCGGCCAATCCCGGCCAGAGACAGGTTGCGAAATGTCTTGATTCCATAACCATTCTTTACGGTGAGGCGATCACTGAAATCAAGGCGTTTTGAGTTCCCATCCGGTTTTCTCGCCGCGCAAGGCATGATGAGCCAAACAACTGGGGCTTACAGGTCAAACTCCCAAACGCTGCGGTATCCGCCGATCGATTCAAAGTAATCCAACATCGCAGCGTAGAACTTGTGTTTCCCCAAGGTCGCGCTGTCACCGACCACAATTAGTTTTCTTCGCGCCCGAGTGATCGCCACGTTGGTGCGGCGAGTATCAGCCAAGAAGCCGATCTCTCCCCGTTCGTTGCTGCGAACCATCGTCAGCAGTACCACTTCTTTCTCGCGACCCTGAAATCCGTCGACCGTGTCTATTTCAAGGTCACGAATATCCAATCGCTGGCGCAGGCAGCGAACTTGAGCCGCGTAGGGAGCGATGATCGCAATTTGACCTGGTTCAACCTCCGCTTCGATCAGCTCACCGACCAGCCGCACGATGAGGTCAGCTTCTTTGGGATTCAGCTTGCTTTCACCATCCGCTTCGACCTGTTCGTCATACTGCGCCCCCGCCGTATCGATGAAGTCGACCGGATTGGTGGTTTGGTCGGTTTCCACGACATCGGGCAAGTCGCATAGCCGATGGGATTTGACTGCCGCATCGGCAACCAGAGATCCCTCGTAAAACATCTCTGAGGAAAATCGCATGATCGATTCGTGCATCCGGTATTGCACTGTTAGGCGACGGAATATGGTCTCGCCGTGTTGTTCGATCAAACGCTGCATCAATGAATCTCGCATGCCGGCTTTCGCAGCTTCGTCGCTTAGCACCGTCGGTGGTAGCTGGTAGTGATCGCCCGCCAATACCAAGCGGTCCGCTCTTAGAATCGCTTGCCAGACCCCGGGCAGGGTGCACTGGCAGGCTTCGTCGATCGCGACCAAATCGAACCCACGGTCACCCAGCAAATCGTCGTCGATCGTTGTGGTCGTGCAAATCACATCTGCTGAATCGATCACGGCGCGGACGATCGATCGTTCCAGGGCCCGGATTTGACCGCGCAGCTGTCCGGCTTCAGCGAACAACTGTCGGCGTCGCCGGCGGGCGTCGTAGCCACGAAACCCTTTCTCCGCCGCGCGCACCAATTCTTGCACCTCGCGCCGCATGTCACGAATCACGTTGGCGGCCGGATCATCGTCGACCAGTTCGTCCAGTGTGTGTCCGCGCAGCGCCTCGAAGACCCGCGCCGGATGTCCAACGCGCAGCACATTGGGCATCATCGCTACCAATCGTTCCAAGAGATTATCGACCGCTGTGTTGCTTGGCGCGCAGGCTAAAACTCGTTGGCCTTGCTGGACCGCGTGGTAGATCACCTCGGCCAACGTGGTGGTTTTACCGGTACCGGGAGGCCCATGCAGGATCGCCACGTCCTGAGCGGATAGCGCAAATCGCACAGCGTCTTGCTGGGGTGGGTTCAGCGCCGATAAGAATTCAATGGCCGATTCACCGCGAAATCGCAACTCACGCGTCCCCAGTAACGCATCGCGCAGCTTTCCCGCTCGACCGCCAGCCAAACGGGCCTTGGCCAGCGCGGCGAGTTGGCGACGCCGAGTCGTTTCATCGGGTGATAGATCGATCCGGAACCACGATCCGTCCGGCCAGCTTTCGGTAGCCACCTGAATCAAGTTATGCCGTCGCCGGCTGACCACCCCAGCAACTCCGTGGTCGCTGCTCTGTTGATCGTCAGAGATCACAACCGGCGAACCGACCTTCAAACGACTTTGCGGTAACGATTGGCCGTGGGGTTTGACAAAATCCAGCAACCAGCGCCCGGCCAGCCCGGTTTGGTGATCGACCATTTGCATGTGGACCAGTGTCTCACCGGTCTTTTCGGCATCGGCCTGCGTGCGCAACGAACGGCGCCGCGCCAGCCGCGCACGTTCCGCTTCGGCCTCCAATTCCAACCATCGTGCCAAGGTGTCAAAGTACTCGTCGATCGAAGCAGGTCGATTTAGCAAGCTGTCGTTCCGAAACAGGGAAAGCAATCAAAGCAGCAGCGCGATCATGGTAGCGGGAATCATCACTGCCACCGAAGGTAGTGATTGCGTACCCTTTTCCGATCCCTACAATAGCTTCTCACATCGCTTTATCGAAATTTTGACCGAGGTTCCCAGCGGCTGCGCGAACAGGCTAACTCGCAGCTCTTCGATCAACCACCGAAATTCAGATGCGGCTTGCCGCGCCGGCGTACGATCACTTTCGAGCAGGTTTGTCATCCAGCGCTGCCAAAGCTGGGCCACTGATTGCATCAACTCGTGATCTCGAGTCGCGGCGCCGCTACGCAGCTTGTCCACACGATAATCGATAGCAGCCAAGTATCTCGGATAATGCCGCAGCCACTGCCAGGGCGTGATCGATAAGAATTGTTCGCACAGCAGCCAATCAAGTTGCCTGCCAATGTCATTGATGACCTCCGCGAAACGGCCGCTGCGATCGATCGATTCCAGACTGCGACGGACCGCGAAATAGTGGTCGGCCAGGTCTGCCAGCCAGCCAGCAATCTCTTGCGCCGCTCTGGCGATTCGCTCTCCTCGATCGACTCGCCGTGATTCGAACTGATCGCGCGAACGAATGACATCCTCCGCTTCGACAAAAGCGATCCTGGCCAACAGATCAATCAAGGCACTTTCGATCTGACTCGCTGCAACGACTCCCGATAGCTTGATCTTGGCAGCTTCCAAGCAAGGTAACCAGCGAACTTGGCTGCGCAGCTCGCTTCGCTGGGTAAGCGCATACAACCTCATCGCGCCCTGACGCAAGGAGGCGTCGGCGGATGCTTGATCGGGGAACAGAGATGTCGACACCGAGTTGCCCAAGTCGATCAAACCCGGATACTGCGCCACCTGGACGCCACCCCGAGTACGGATCACTTCGCGTGGCAGTTGGTCCATGTCAAAAGTCTTCATCGACTGTCGTGACCAAGACTGATCTGACTGGTCCTCTACCGGCGCGGCGATAGCCGCGCCAGCCTTGCTGCGCAGCTGTTCCAGCGCTCGTCCTTCGACAACCGTCTGGCCCTCGTCGTCGACGACCGTCACCCAGATCCGCAGGTTGTCAGCGATCTTCTGGAACTGGAAATCGTCGGCGGTAACCGGCATCTCCGCGTGTCGTGACATGGCTGCGGTTACGGCTGTCATGAATGGGACCGTACCGTACTGCGGCTGCAATTCCGCGGTGATTTGCCGCGCCACGTCAGCCGCTGGGACCAGGTTGCGACGGATCCTTTTTGGTAGCGATTTGATCATTGCCACCAGTTTGTCGTGCAGTAATCCGGGAACCAGCCAATCGAGTCGATCGTCGCTGATTTGTGCAAGGGCCGCTTGGTGGATCTTCAAATTGACGCCATCCCGCCGCGCGCCTGGCTCAAAGCGGTACTCCAACGGCAACCTCGACGAGCCGACTTCCAAGTGGTCTGGAAAAGCTTCTGGAGTAATCGATTCGGTATCGGCGTCGACCAGGTCCTCGCGACGCATCCGCAGCGCGCCGGCGGCATTGGATTGGTCCAGTTTTTCCAATCGCGCCCGATCACAGACATCGTCGGGCAAGCGAGCCTGATAGAACCGCGCGATCTGATAGCTGTCGATCACCAAATCGCGATCGCGAGTCTTGGCCGCCAAAGCGGCGATCGATTCTACTACGCGCGATTGTGCTTGACAAACTTCGCCTTGGTCGTCAATTCATTTTCGGCCAGGCCGTGGTCGATCAACAAATCACGTGCGGTTGCCGGATCGATCGGCGACAAGGGAACTCGCCGCCGAACATAGATCGGTAACCCGAACAACGTTCCCTGTTCGTAGCAAAACGCGCCATTTGATTTGACGCTCCAGTGCGGGTCCGAATGAGACCGCTTCAACAAATGACTGCCGACTTGTTCGATCCAGCGCGGATCGATCCGCGCGACGGTACGAGCATACTGTTTGGAAGTTTCCACCAGTTCAGCAGCCATGATCCATTTCGGTTTCGCTGCGAACAGTCCGCTGCCGGGCCAGAGCGACAACTTCAATCCGCCAGCGCCCGTGTATTCATGCTTTTCACCAAGCAAGGCGACGCTCGACAACAACCCGGCCAGCAGAGATTGATGAATGGCTGCGTAGTGTTCATCGCAGACCAATTGCTGGTCATCATGGGCATAGCGAATTTTGCCGATCGGCGTGGTCGCCTTGCGCTCCGCGGTCGAGTTGGTCGCCGCATCTTTAGTAGAGTGCGAGGCGACCGTGGCTGCCATCTCGCGCAACTGGCGGTAGACATCCGACCATTCGCGCATGCGATTGGGCGAGAGGAACTGTTTGCGCAACGCGCGCGTCAATTGGTTACGACTCAATTCGCTGCGCGCTTGTTCATAATGCCGCCATAACCTCAAATAACTCAGAAAGTCGCTGCGGTCATCGGCGAATTGCCGGTGCGCCTCGTCGGCCGCTTGCTGTTTTTCCGGCGGACGGTCGCGAGGATCCTGGATTTCCAGGGCCGCGGCAATCGGCAACACCTCGGCCAAAACACCGTTATCGTGGGCTGCCAAGAGGATCCTCCCGACGCGCGGATCGACCGGCATGCGGCCCAGTTTCCAACCGATTTCGGTCAACTCGTGATGATCATCAATCGCCCGCAGTTCGATCAGAGTGCGAATTCCTTCGCGAATTGCCTCGGGACGTGGTGGATCGAGTAACGGAAAATCCTGCAGCTTTCCCAACCGCAGGGTTTTGGTGCGCAGGATCACCGAAGCCAGATTGGTACGGCGAATCTCGGGGGTGGTGTAGGCATCGCGAGCAGCATATTGGTCGGCTGAATACAGCCGCACGCACACGCCGGGCCCGACTCGGCCGCAGCGTCCAGCCCGCTGGTCGGCACTGGCGCGGCTGACTGGTTCGATCGGCAATCGCTGAATCTTGGTTCGGGGGCTGTAGCGGCTGATCCGCGCCGTACCGGCGTCAATCACACAGCGAATTCCGGGGACGGTCAGCGAACTTTCGGCGACGTTGGTGGCGAAGATGATTCGCCTTTTGTTTCCACCGGTCTGAAAAATTCTTTGTTGTTCGTCACTTGGCAGCCGAGCGTATAGCGGCAGCAAATCAACGCGCTGCTGCAATCCAAGACGTTTGTAGTGACCGGCCACACGGTGCGAAACTTCGCGAATGTCCCGCTCGGTCGGCAGGAAAACTAAGGCGTCACCCGATCCAGTTTGGCTTGCCGATTCAATACCGGCGATCACATGCCGGGCCAGATCGTATCCGCGATCATCGTCCTGGACCACTTCGTCCCAGGGCAGATAACGAAGTTCGACCGGATACCCGCGGCCTTCGACATTCACGATCGGCGCGGGGCCTGATTGATCGGCAAAGTGTTCGGCAAATCGCTCAGCGTCGATCGTGGCCGATGTGATGATGACCTTCAGTTCTGGTCGTTTGCTTTGCAGTCGCCGCAGGAATCCGAGCAGAAAGTCGATGTTCAGCGAACGTTCATGAGCTTCGTCAATGATGATTGCGTCGTAGGACTGTAGCGATCGGTCGGACTGAGTCTCGGCCAGCAAGATCCCATCGGTCATCAACTTGATTCTGGTGCGGTCGCCGGTTTGATCGCCGAAGCGAACTTGATAACCGACCAGCGAGCCAAGGGGCGAATTGAGTTCCTGGGCCAATCGTGCGGCGATGCTGCGGGCGGCCAAACGTCGCGGCTGCGTGTGACCAATCATGCCGGCTTGGCCGAGTCCTGCTTCCAGACAAAACTTGGGCAGCTGCGTGCTTTTTCCGCTACCCGTTTCACCACAGACCACCAGCACCTGGCGATTTCGAATCAAATCGACCAGTTGCTCGCGATAACCGCTAATTGGCAGCTCGCTGGGGTACTCGATTCGCGGGGCCGTGATCGGTTGCTGCGTGGCGGCGACGTGGCGCGGCTCCGCCCGAGCCTTGCCAGGCTGGTTCGATTGCAGCGACGGGCTGGAGGGTTTCTGATTCATGATTTCAATTTTCACAGGCCGGAGATTCGCCGGCCAGGTGCAACTGGGCGCCAGAACTAGGATGTTAGCCAGATCGCACCCGGCCTAGGATGCTGCCAACGCCAGCACTGACGCAGAGCTTCGTCCTGCCGGTTAGAATACAGAGATCATCTGTTGTTGCGGAGGTTCATTGATGGGTCGCTTATTGGTTCTCGCTTCCATTGCCATGTTCGTCTTGAGCGGGCGAACTGGCGCCGCTGAGAGCCCCAGCGCGCGAACTTTTTTCCATCAACGGATCGAACCAATCCTGGTTGCTCATTGCTTGAAATGTCACAGCGACGCGGCCAAAGGAGGACTCGATCTTCGCTCGCGCGGGAAGTTGATCTCCGGTGGCGACAGCGGTCCGGTGATCGCAGCGGGGAGACCAGAGAATAGCCTGTTGTACCAATATGTTTCGACCAAGGAGATGCCGCCCGAAGAACCTCTGTCCGCAGAACAAATCGGGGCGATTGAGCAATGGATTCGTGACGGAGCCTACTTTCCCGAGCAGGACGTCAATCCGTTTTCGATCACAACCGATCGCCGCGCTGGATTCGATTGGTGGTCGCTGCAGCCGTTGGCAGACGCGGAATTGCCGGCGGCGCCCGAGCCCTGGAGCAAAAATCCAATTGATCGCTTTATTTACGCCAGACTGGAACAGGCAGGAATTCAGCCATCACCACCTGCCGATCCCAGGACGCTGATTCGACGGGCAACCTACGATCTGCTTGGATTGCCGCCGACGCCCCAGCAAGTCCTTGATTTCATCGCTGCATGCAGGCAAGAGACTGGTCAGGCGGATCAAGTCGGAGATCAGACTTATCAAAAACTGATCGATGAATTGTTGCAATCACCACACTATGGCGAACATTGGGGCAGGCATTGGTTGGATGTTGTACGGTTTGGTGAAAGCAACGGATTCGAACGCAACGTCATTCATGAAAACGTGTGGCCCTTCCGAGACTATGTGATCCGCTCGTTGAATCAGGATAAACCGTTCAATCGTTTCGCGATTGAACACCTTGCCGGTGACGCTTTCGGCGCGGACGATCCCGAGGTCGCGGTCGGAACAGCGTTTCTGGTTTGCGGTCCCTACGACAACGTCGGCAACCAGGACAAGAATGCGGCGGCCCAGATTCGCGCTAACACGATTGACGAAATGATTCGGGCTACCAGCGAAGCTTTTTTAGGCATGACGGTCGGCTGCAGTCGATGCCACGATCACAAATTTGATCCGATCTCTCAGCGGGACTATTACGCCATGTACGCCACCTTCGCGGGCGTGCAACATGGTCAGCGAACGCTGAAAAACAACCAGCGCGAGCCCGCGACCAAGATTGAAGGTGAAGGGCTTCGCGCCCCCGTCAGTGCCAAGATCAATACCGAGCAGTTCGATCCAATCGAGGCGCGGTTCATTCGATTCACCATTTCGGCAACCAACGCCTCCGAGCCCTGTCTGGACGAGTTGGAGATATTCACCGCAGCAAGCGAAGACGCACCGTCGGTCAACGTTGCCGCTGCCGCGGTAGGAGCCAAACCAACATCCTCAGGCGACTATGCGGGCAATCCATTTCACAAGTTGATCCACATCAATGATGGTAAATACGGCAATGCTCACAGTTGGATTTCGAACGAGAACGGTAAAGGCTGGGTGCAGATCGAACTTGCTGAAACTCGGCGAATCGATCGCATCGTCTGGGGTCGTGATCGCGACGAACAATTCAGGGATCGTCTGGCGACTTCCTATCAGATCGAGGTCGCTACCGAACCAGAGCAGTGGCAAACGGTGGCGTCCTCCGCCGACCGTCAACCGTTTGTGCGGGATGCGAGCAGCGATCCCAATGCGCTGAACTGGTGGGTTGGCAACTTTCGACAGGAGAACGGTCCATTTCACGTATTTGTTGGTGGCAGTCCCCAGCGGATCGGTGACGAAGTGACTCCGAGTAGCCTGACGATGTTGGATCAGACGACCGACCGCTATCAATTGCCAGCCAATGCGCCCGAGTTACAGCGGCGATTGAAACTGGCCCAATGGATTGTTGCCGACGACAACCCCACGACGCCGCGGGTGCTGGTGAATCGTTTGTGGCATCACCACTTTGGCACGGGGATAGTGAACACACCCAGCGATTTTGGGTTTCTGGGAGACCGCCCGTCGCATCCCGAACTGCTCGACTGGTTGGCGTTGACTTTCCAAGCCGAGGGTTGGCGACTCAAACCGATGCATCGGCGGATCATGTTGTCGCGAACCTACCGGCAGTCGAGTGAGTATCGGGTCGAGGCTGCAAACTTGGACGGGGAAAGCCGGCTATTGTGGCGATTTCCCCCGCGCCGACTCTCAGGCGAAGAGATCCGCGATTCGACGTTGTCGGTCGCCGGGAAATTGGACACGCGGATGGGCGGCCCCGGCTTTCGTCTGTTTCGTTATGTCCAGGACAACGTGGCAACGTATCATCCGCTCGATCAGCACGGGCCGGAAACTTACCGCCGCGCGGTGTACCACCACAACGCCCGAGCGATGCAGATCGACTTGATGTCCGAGTTCGATACACCCGACTGTGCTTTTTCGACCCCACGTCGATCGAGTACCACCACGCCGCTGCAGGCGCTGACCTTGATGAACCACAGCTTTACGACGGATATGGCGGATGCTTTGGCGGAGCGAATCGAACAAGAATCGAGTGATGCGGAGGAGCAAATCAACCGCGCATTTTGGTTGGTATTTTTGCGCGATCCAACGGATCCAGAATTGTCGGCCGCGAAAGCTTTGGTCGACGCCTACGGAACAAACGCATTGTGTCGAGCATTGCTGAACGCGAATGAGTTTATTTATGTCGACTGAAGACAAACGGATCGATCCACAGCTGACACGCCGTGATCTACTGGGCAGCGTGTACACGGGGCTTGCCGGCGTTGGATTCGCCCAGCTGTCGGCAAGGGAAGCCGCCGGGAGTGGCGTGCATCATCCGCCCCAAGCAAAACGCGTGCTACAGATTTTCTGCCCTGGGGCCGCGTCTCACATGGATCTTTGGGAGCATAAGCCGGCGCTGGAAAAGTATCACGGAAAACCGTTGCCCGGTGAGGAGAACATGGTCAGCTTTCAGGGCAAGAACGGCAATCTGATGCAGAGTCCCTGGCCGCTGGTCGAGTGCGGCGAAACGGGCAAAAGAATTTCCAGCATGTTGCCTCAGATGGGCCAGCATGTCGATGATATCGCCTTCATTCACTCAATGACGTCCAAGTCCAATACCCATGGACCGGGCTGCATCTTCATGAACACCGGGCATGCCACCGAAGGCTTTCCTGCCGCGGGCGCGTGGTGTAGCTACGCGCTGGGCAGCGAGAATGACAATCTGCCGACTTATGTGGCGATCACCGATATTCGCGGCGAACCTCCCAACGGAAAAGCAAATTGGAGCAGCGGCTTTTTGCCAGCCCAGCATCAAGGGATCATGCTCAGCGCCCAGCAGCCGATTCGGAATTTACGGACGCCAGCGGGAATCGAGCCGGGCGAAGAACGGGCAACGCGCGATTTGTTGCGGTTGTTGAATCGAACACATGCCGAGCGAAATCCGGGCAATTCGGATCTTGCCGCCCGCATGGCGGCCTACGAATTGGCCGCTCGCATGCAGTTGTCGGCTCCCGAGGTCAGCCAGCTGTCGGCTGAATCGCAATCAATGCATCGGATGTATGGGACCGATGATCCGAATCAGTACATCGCCGCGTATGCCAAGAACTGCCTGCTGGCCAGGCGGTTGCTCGAGCGCGGTGTGCGATACGTCAATCTCTATTGTGCGTCGCGGGCCTCGGGGGCCGACGGCTTGTTGAACTGGGACGCCCACAAGACGCTGAAGGCGGATTACGAACGGCACTGTCCCGTATTTGACAAACCGACCGCCGCCTTGTTGACCGACATGAAGCACCGCGGTTTGTTAGCAGATACGCTGGTGTTGTGGACAACCGAGTTCGGGCGGATGCCGACTCATCAAGTGGGAACCGAAGGACGCGACCACAATCCGGACGGATTCACCTGCTGGATGATGGGAGCAGGCGTCAAAGCTGGTGTCAGTTACGGAGCCACCGACGAATTTGGTCGGCGTGCTGCCGAGAATCCGACGACGGTATGGGACTTTTACGCCACCGTGTTGCATCTGTTGGGACTCGATCACAAGCGGCTGACGTACTATCACAACGGATTGAATCGACGCTTGACCGACGTTCACGGTAACCTGATCCACGAGATCATGAATTCGTAGGCAGCGCCACCAGACCCGATGCGACAACCACCCCGCCGTCATGATTGATGGTGCGATAATGCACGCGATAGAGCGGGATGTCATCTGTCACTGGGATCGGATCCGGCAGATCGACCGTATTGAGAATGGACTGGGCAACAAAAGCGGCTCGGGCAGGATTGAAAGTATGAACTTGGTTGCACGAATCATGCCACAATTGACTCACACGCCGGTGGCAGCTGGAGAGCCGACAAGACCACCCCGGTCGTCTACCACCTCAACACGACCTTGCAGGTTCCCTGGATGCAGTCGTCTTCGATAGCCAAATGAGTTGCTGCTACCGATTCGGGATCATCGTTTCGGGATCCGAGGGTGCCACGGTGCGGATGAAGCCGACCACCGCGGGCCCGGACCGCTTTTCGGTGATTACGTCAACCGAATTCGCGTTCAATGCGCTGGTGGGAGGCGGAGGCGCCTGGCCCGGCGGAGGAGCTTACAACAGTGAACTCGACAAGTCGCGACGCTGGATCGGAACCGGGCTTCGGCTCGACGGAAGTCAAGGCTCGATCGATGCCAATAGGATTACGGTGATTGAGACGGTCGGTTGCGCCGTCGGATTGCTGTTGACCGAGGCGGTCACGCGCAACACGATTGAAGAAACCAACATTCACCTCTGCCGCGATCACATCTGTCTCGGCGGTCCGCAAGATTCTCGGCCGAGTGATAATCGCATCGAGGCGTTGATGGATTGCCAGGGAATTGAGCCCTCATCGGGCGCGCGAATTTTTGGCTCGCGGAACTTTCTGACGTTGAGTGCCCGTCCTTTTCCCAGCGGTCCGCAACTGGTATTCGAAACGAGCGACAGTGACAATCTGGCGTTGGTGCATTCGTCAGGGGTAACGGTGGACCATTCGCCGCAGCGGACCAACCGTCTGATTGGGATCGGTGCGGTCAACGGGCAGCAGCTGAACCAGGCCCCGCTCGCAACCGAGTCGAAGTAACCCCGCCAACGCCGTCTTGGATCCCGGTTGCGGCGTGCACCGTCCCGGGATCGACGGTATGATCGGGAAAGCGAACAATAGTCCAGCTGCGATCTGGCACCGGCAACCGACTTGTCAGTTTGCAGCGGGTCCCGTGGTCCATCAGCGGGTCCCGTGGTCCATCAGCGGGTCCCGTGGTCCATCAGCGGGTGTAGTTCAATGGTAGAACATCAGCTTCCCAAGCTGAATACGAGGGTTCGATTCCCTTCACCCGCTTCGCAGCCCGCCGCCCAACTGCCGGTCATGTTCGATGCTGTCGGGACGTGCCGGCGAATCAAACGGTATCTGATTAAAACGTTGGCATGAACTCTTCGTTGTACCACGACGATCTGGCTCACATTCACGTCGCAGGTTACGGCTTTCATTGGTCTGGCGCTGCTGCCGCGATCAACGAGTGAATTCAGTGTTTGCCCAAGCCGACCATTTCCAACAACCGCAGCGCATTGGTCGTCGGCGAGACTCCATCGCGCATCTTATAGTCAAACGTCATCTGATCGTTGCCCTTGGCATCCGGGTGGATGATTTCTCGAAAATGCACTGTCTGGGACACCGCCTGCAGCTGTTCGTCATCGGCCAACTCCAAATCATGCGTACTGATCGCGCCAATCGCACCGGAATCCATCAAGTGGCGTAGCACTTGCACAACCGCGATCTGACGCTCGCGAGAATTGGTTCCCTGCAAAATCTCGTCCAACAAAAACAGACAAACTCGATCATCAGCCGTCGCCATTTGATGAGCGTGATCGACGACGCTTTTTAACCGCTTGAGTTCCGCCATATAGAACGAAACTCCTTGGCTGACATCGTCGCTGACCCGAATGCTGGTCGCCAGTTCCAAGGATGGCAGGATCAGCTGAGCGGCGCAAACCGGAGCGCCGATTCCCGCCAACGCGGCGTTCAATCCGATGCTCCGCAGCAATGTGCTCTTGCCCGACATGTTGCTGCCGGTGACCAACAACAAGGTTCCAGCGGGACCAACGGTGACATCATTACAGACTCGATCATCATCCCTCAGCAAGGGATGCCCGATTGATGTCGCTTGCAACGAAGCCGCTTCGACATCTTCCAGCCACAGCGGCTGAGCCCATGCTGGGTATTCGTCCCATAGCGCGGCTATCGACATCAGCGATTCCAATTGACCGAGCGAATCGAACCAGGCAACGGCGTCGTCCCGGTAGTTGCTTTGCCAGCGTTCCAATTTGTGCAACACCTTGACATCCCACAGCGTCAAGCATTGCAGCGGAAGGTAGACAAAGAACAGTGCCGCTGATTGCCGCAATCCACCAGCCCGAGCGATTTTCTGTAAATCCTGCATTCCGATTACGGCGGATCGATCGCCATCAGAGAGTGTATTGCGGATCCGCGATAAGAACCCATCTTGATTCGCTTGCGGCAACAGGCGTGCCGCGGCGAAGATTTCTTGGTAATCACCGACCGCACGCCGATTGGACATCGCAATCGAAAAAATCGCGTGGGCCGGCCCCAGAAAGACGGTCGTGATCACCAGATTGATCGCCGTCAGCGCACCCAAACCCAATAGGCCGCCACGAAAAACGTCGACCGGCAGTAGGCGGACCGCAGCCAATACCAGCGCCGCGATCATCAAGGTGGCCAGGATCGTTGACACGGTAGCCCAACGGACCAGCCAGCTACGCTGGTCGAGCCATTTTTCACCGGTCGCCCAGCTGACAAAACGGTCGGGATCGCCGCTGCTCTCGGCCACTTGCCGCGCAAGTGTGTAGAACCGCAGGCGTTGGTCTCGCTTCGGGGAGAGTGTTTTTGCGGCCTCGGCACGCTGGATCGCCACTGCGGCTTCGGCCGGTCCAGCCAACCAATGGGCCAGCGTGCGGACTCCTGGTGCGGTGACCGCCATCGAAACCAGATGAAACAGCGAAGCGTTGCCCAGCAAGTCCAAGTCACCGGCAACATCGCGGCGGTGCCCCGGCAGTTCAATTTCGGCGATTTGTTTGGCTAGCCGCTTGGTGGCCAATTGATCCCAGTCACGCTGTAGTCGGGCGATCAAACGCTGAATCACGGCGCGGTGTTTGCGCTTTTCTTCCAATCGATCGCGGATCGGTTCGTTGGCAACGACGGCGACCAGAAACAGAAGCAGCACGATCCAGCCGATCCAACCGACACCCGGAAGTCCGTCGAACCCGTAGCCGACAACAAAAAAAAGCATCGACAGAAAGAACAAGCCGGCTCGGACCTTGGCAAACAGTCGGTCCTGCGCCGTCAATCGCTGCCGCACCGCGTCGATGGCAGCAAGTTCACTGTGGTAACGCTCGATCGCGCTTTCGGCATTGTCATGCTCAGTCTGGCTGGGTGGGCGGTCCATCGGTGACTCTCTTATCGGCTACGCCGGTTCTGGTTCAGTCAGCGAACTCTCGCTGGGGCGAACAGTGGCCTGCGCCCTGCCCCGAATTGCGACGACCTTGGTGGCAACTCGATCTTGCAGATTTGGACGAAAGATCACCAATAACAGCAACGGCAGGAACCAGCCGATGTACAGACCACCGCCATAACCATGCCAAAATTGGGCGCCCACCATCAGCGCCGCCGAACCACTTATCAATGTGGCAAGACTCTTCTGGGCCGGCCAAATCGCGAAGAAAGCACTCAGGATCACAAACGCTACGATCACCGGCAATCGCCAGATCGGATACCAACCGAGTCCCCACAGACCGCCCAATTGGTTGGCGTCACGATTGGGTTCGAACAGCCCATACATTCGCCGCAAGTGTTCCGTCAGCGATGCCGAATCATCAAACGACAAGGCCATCATCAATAGCGCCAACATCGCGACGACGCCAACGCCAAAAGATCGCGCACCGCGTCGCCAATAAAAACTGAACCACAATGGCAACAAGAACAACGGGTAATAGACCAAACCGCCGGCCAAGCCCAGAAAAATTCCGGCAACCATCGGCTTACGGTAGCACAGGACGGCCCATAACAGCAGCGCCGCGGGCAAAAAATGGTCGACCCGACCGGTAAACTGCGCCGTATAAGGCAGCATCAGGTACAGCATTGCACAACCGACACCTGCGAACAAATTCCCAAAGTGCCGGTTGCCGATAAACACCATGCCGGAAACAATCGCCAAGTGTGCGAAGATGGCAAGTGCTTTAGCGATCTGTGCTCGTCGCTTTTGCGACTCCGTCAGCTCGTCAGGTGTCGGCGGGACGGCGATACCGGGCGGCGCAAAGGCCGGCCGGGTCGGAATCGCGGGTAGCCGGTTCATCATCGTGTAGCCGGGACCTAGTGACTGTCCCTGGTTGGCCTGGGTCAGCGGATTACTGGTGACCACATTGGCCATCATGAAGAAGAACAATGAGATCCCGAGGAAAAGTAATCCACCAGCCGTCAGGTTAGGATCAAGTAAGGGGCGGCGGACCATCAACGGGTCAATGATCAACCGAACCAGAATTAGTCCTTCGACCACAAACAGGTAGATGAACCCCCACCGTTGGATTTCCTTGGGAGAAACCTGTTTAGGTCCAACGGCAGAATCCGCTGCTTCACCGGCTTCGGAGGAAGCCTGATCGTCGCTGATTTCCATGGTGCTGACCAGCGCATCGATTGCAGTAGAGCGCTCGGGCGCGGCGCGGGTTTGTACGGATAGCCCCGGATTTTGATCGTCCTGTTCGGTAACGATTGATTTATCCTGCTGCAGTTCGCGCCGCCGACCTTCATGGTATACCAACAGACCTGGTGCCAATGAAATCAGTAATGCGATGTCGAGATTGCGGATACTCCAAAACCGACGAAAAACAAAGAACAGGCCAACGATCAAGCCAGCCGACATGTAAACCCATGTCGTCGGATCGGGGCGTTTGTAGTCTAGCAGTATCTCGAGCATAAAGATTAACGCATCGCGTCAGCGAAGCAATCGTCCGCCTTGTAGCCTTAGCTAACTAACCAGGCTAGCCTAGCAGAATCCTCGGCAAATGAGTATCGGATGAGAGAACCGCCTGATGACACAGCGACTTATCGAAGCCCACACTGGGACGGCCGGATAAGGCCCAAGCTGACAAACGGCTGCTGTTGAAGCCACCCGCAATCCGGGCTCGCCTGCGAAACAGCGATCAGCTGAACTGAACCGGCCGCTGCCTGTCTGTGTCGGTGTGCGAAGCCAGTTGGTAAGCTAAAACATCGATAGTTCACTCATTTAAACCTTGCCGAGTTCCACCAGTGAAACCATCCGAGACCAAGCTTGCGTTGCAGGCCGATGCCTTGCGCGGCGATCGGAGGATCGCCGATGCCCGACGCTTGATTGCCGAGGCGGTCGCCGATCACGCGGCAACGCTGGAGACCGTTCGTCCCTCCGATCCGCAATTGGCAAGCCAGTATCAATCGCTGCTTGAGCGGCTTGGTGCGGCGCGCGGCGGTGCGCCGCTGTGGCCCTACTTGTCCTCTGGTCTGGGCAACGGACCGTTTGTCGAATTGGCCGACGGCAGCGTCAAGCTGGACTTCATCGGTGGCATCGGAGTTCATGGCAGCGGACACAGCAACCCGGTGATGATTGACGCTGCGATCGACGCGGCATTGGAAGATACCGTGATGCAGGGAAATCTGCAGCAGCATCCGCCCAGTTTGGCGATGTGCGAAAGGTTGATCGCGGTGGCAAAAGCAACGGGTGCCAAGATTGACCATTGTTTGCTGTCGACCAGCGGAGCGATGGCCAATGAGAACGCGATCAAGATCGCGCTGCACCACAAGGCGCCCGCCGATCGAATCATCGCGTTTGAAAATGCGTTTTGCGGACGAACGCTGGCGCTGGCCGCGATCACCGATCGGCCCAACTATCGCCAAGGCTTGCCGTTGGCACTGGCCGTTGACTATCTGCCGTTCCTCGATCACGGTGACGCTGCCGGCAGTACTCGCCGCGCGGTCGATGAATTGCGGCGAATCCTGAAACGGCATCCTGGCCGGCACGCTGGCTTTTGGGCAGAGCCAATTGCTGGTGAGGGTGGTTACTATCCCGGCAGCAGTGAGTTTTTTCACGCTCTCTGCCAGCCTCTTCGCGAAGCAGAGATCCCCATTATCTTTGACGAAGTTCAAACTTTTTCGCGCACGTCGCGACAGTTTGCGTTCCAACACTTTGGCCTGGACCAATACGCTGACATCATCACAGTTGGCAAGATCACTCAAGTTTGCGCGACGCTGTACGGCGAAGCATTCAAGCCCAAGGGTCCAATCCTAAGTCAGACCTTTACCGGGTCGTCAGCATCGATCGCCACCGGATTGGCGATGCTCGATCAGCTCGAGTCGAGCGGATGTTTTGGCGCCGATGGCCAAAATATGAAAAGACATCAGTATTTTTGCGATGGATTGCAGCGACTGTGCGACAAGTATCCGAATTCGATTTCGGGACCATTTGGCATCGGCATGATGATTGCATTCACCCCGGGTGGCGGCAGTGTCGATGAGGCGAAATCTTTGATGACGACCATGTACGACATCGGACTGTTGGGGTTCGTATGCGGTTCGGATCCAACCCGCATTCGTTTCTTACCTCCGCCGGCAACGACCACCAACGAGCATATTGACACAGCCTTAGAATTGCTGGATCGAGCGTTGCAAAAGTTCGCGAGCTAACGGGCGGGCCAGATTCCGCCCGAGCCGCACAGAAGATTTGGATTTGGCGGGGAGGGCGAGGTTCCGCGTGAGCCGCAGCTCAGATTTGGGTTCGGTGGGAGCCTGACCCGGCCGTCAATCAAAAGGATCAAAACACAAATGTGGACTGTTCGCGCCGTTCGCATCGAAGACCTTGACGCACTTCATGCGCTGATTCAATCAGCGACACGCGGATTAACCTCGTTGCAACTCGATCGCGCTCGATTGCTCGACCGAGTCGAACAATCGGTCTTTGCCTTCAGCCGCACCGGCAAGTCGCCGCGCGGTGAACCCTATGTATTGGTGCTAGCGAACGACGAAACGGGCGAATTGGTCGGTACGTCAACAATCTATGCCAAAACCGGGGGACACCAACCGTTCTACGCCTATCGGGTTGTCGAATCGGATCACCACAGTGAAATGCTGGGTCTGCGTACCCACCGGGTCCGCTTGGAACTGCTGCGAATCCATGACGGGCCGACTGAGATCGGCAGTCTGTTTCTACGCGGCAAATATCGCGGTGCTGGCCGCGGCCGTTGGCTTTCGCTGGCCCGCTTTGCGTTGTTCGCGATGTTACCCTATCGATTCGGAGATACGGTGATCGCCGAAATGCGCGGCAAAGCGAATCCGGACGGCAGCGTTCCCTTTTGGGATGCAGTGGCCGGCCGATTCATCCCCACCGATTTTGCCACTGCCGACACGATGTCCACGGTGTCGAAGCAGTTCATCGAAGAAATGATGCCTCAACATCCGATCTACCTGGATCTGCTATCTCCCCAGGTGCGAGCTGGGATTGGACAAGTGCATGATGAAACCCGTCCGGCCCTGGCGATGCTTAAAAATGAAGGATTTACCGAGACCGATATGGTCGACATTTTTGACGCCGGTCCCGTAATCCGCTGTGCGACCGAGCAGATCAAAGCTGTCCGGCGCTGTCGCAAAGTGACCGTGGCCCAAGTCTTGGACAAGATCGAAACACCAACGACCAAGCTGATCGTGGCCAGCAGCGCCGCTGGATTCACCAGCGTTCTGGCGGCTGCTTTGCTCAGCGGAGACGAACTGACGGTTCAAGCTGATCAGGCGAACAGATTGGGAGTCGATCAAGGCGCAAGCTGTTTTGCGCTACCGCTTCACCAGTGATCGAATTTAGAAACGTTGCTGAATCTTTCCCTGTTCGTTTGGCGGATCGATTTTTGTCGTTCTGCCTGCAGTCATTCGCTCGACAGCGCCGCCGCTAACTGTTCGTAGGTTCGTTTTGTATCGACCTTGGCGCCGCGATTGTCCAGCGCGATCTGGTACAAGTGTTGCCCGCAGGGGGTGGGATATTTGCCCGTCACACAGGCCCTGCACAAATGGTCGGCCGGTTTGCCGATCGCGCGAGCGATCGCTTCGACCGGCAAATAACGCAGCGAATCAGCACCCAGATCGTCTGCTAAACGCTGTTGCGATTCGTCCGTCAAAGTACCGTTGTTGGAAAAATATTTGGGCGCGATCAACTGATCGATCGTACTCATGTCGATCCCGTAAAAGCAGGGCGCGATGATCGGCGGACAGGCCACGCGAACGTGAATTTCCTTCGCGCCGCCGACATCTCGGATCCGGTCCAGCAACACGTTCATGGTTGTACTGCGAACGATTGAATCTTCGACCAGAATCACGCGTTTGTCCTTCAACACTTCGCGCAGCGGTGTGTACTTAGTTGCCGCCTTGGCTCTTCTGGCTCGGCCCGCTTCGATGAACGTGCGACCGGCGTAGCGATTGCGGATCAAGCCTTCACGCGAGGGAATCGATAACTGGTATGCCATCGAGTCGGCCGCCGCCTTGCTGGTGTCTGGAACAGGAACGATGATCGTGTCTTCGTGTTTCAGATCAACCAGTCCGAAAGACCGCTCTGCCTGGGCTAGTTCTTCACCCAATTTGGTGCGGCTCAGATAGACGCTGCGATCGTCCAGTGTACTGGCGACATTGGCGAAATAAATCCACTCAAAGAAACAATGCGCCGGCGTTTGTTCGGCGGCAAACCGTTCCATCCGGAATCCTGTTTTTGGATCGATGACGATCGCGTGCCCCGGGGGCAGCGATTTGATCTGATCGTTCTCGAATCCCAGGTTCAACAGTGCCACGCTCTCACTAGCCGCGGCAAACAATGGTCCTTCGTTGACATAACACATCGGTTTGATGCCAAGTGGGTCGCGGGCGACGATCATTTCGCCTTCGGCCGTTAGCAGCGCCAAAGAGTAGGCGCCGTCAAAACCGGCCGTTGCCTGACGCAGCACGTCGATCCATTCAATTCGCGATTGCGATTCGCTGAGCACACGCCCAAATTCATGCAAGATGATTTCAGTGTCCGTGTCGAGCGCCAGATGATGGTCACCATCGGCCAGTAAGCGTTCTTTCAGCAGACCGTAGTTGGAAAGCTGGCCGTTAAAACAAAAGCTGAACCATTTGCGTTTGTGGATGTGGCGACGCTCGAACGGTTGAGCGTAGCTGCGGTCGTCTTGACCGCAGGTCGCGTAGCGGACGTGACCGATCGCGGCCCGGCCGGCCAATGTCTTCATCAAGGCTTCCGCCTTGGCGCGATGGTTCAAGCGAAAGACCTCGGTCACGCTGCCGACATCCTTGCGAGTCTTCAGCAGCGTCGGACGATCTGGGTCGATGGTCGTTATCCCGGCCGCCAGTTGGCCACGATTCTGGATATCCAACAGCATTCGCGGCAGCAGCTTGGAAATATGCCGTGGGCCATCCTCCGGACACATCGGACTGCGGCCCCGACCGGAGAGGTGATAAATGGCGGCAACACCACATTCGTGATGGATTTCGCTCATGGAGATCGTTGCTTTATACGGAGTGAAAAGGGCTTCGCAATCAAGATGCCAAAGCATCTACTGAGGGCCGCGGGAGGCACTTGGATCCGAATGTTTTGTGATCGTACGCTTCAGAATCGTAATCGGTTTTTACAACGGGCTTCCCGGGCCGTCGATTCCCCATGACAATTGTGCAACTGGACCTAGGCACTCGCCTCGGGCCTTTGGCCAGGGCCTGCACGAGACTCGGGAACCTTCATTCTACTCGAACACGCTGATGAATCTTCCCTCCATTCCCGCCCGTGATGCTCGCAATTCGGTGATTGAAGGCGCACGATGCGTGGTGGTGAAAGTCGGCACCCGTGTGCTGACGACCACCGGTGGCAAGCTGGATCGTCGACGGATTGAGGTGTTGTCGGCCCAGCTTTGTCGGATCGCCGACCGCGGGCATCAAGTGATCCTGGTCAGCAGCGGCGCGGTGGGAGCGGGCGTCGCCAAGTTGGGCTTGGACGGGCGGCCGACCGGACTTGCGCAGCTACAAGCCGTTGCGGCGGTTGGCCAGACCGATCTGATTCAAGCCTACGAATCGTCGTTCGCCGCGATGGGACGGCACGCCGCCCAGGTGCTGTTGACGGCAGCCGATTTACGGCGGCGGAGCGGTTATTTGAACGTCCGCAACGCACTGACCCAAATTCATGCCTACGGGTCGATCGCCGTGATCAACGAAAATGACAGCGTTGCGGTCTCGGAACTGATGACCACCTTCGGTGACAATGATCGCCTGGCCGCGCAAGTTGCCGGACTGTTAAACGATGCGCTGTTGATCATTCTGTCCGATATCGACGGCTTGTATGACGGACCGCCAGACGACACCGCCAGCCGACGAATCGAGTTGGTTGACGTAATCGACGAGCGGATCTTGGCGATGGCACAAGATCATCGGTCGCCCGACAGCAAAGGAGGAATGGCCAGTAAGCTGATGGCCGCGCAGATCGCGACCTCGCATGGACATTCAACGATCATCGCCTCGGGCCGCGACGACGAAGTGCTGGACAAAATCTTTGCCAAGCAATCCACCGGCACACTTTTTCTAGCACCCGATAAATCAATCCGGGGTCGTCGCCGCTGGATTGGCGGTGCCGCCCGAGTTGACGGAAGTTTGCAGTTGGACGCCGGAGCGGCAAACGCGCTCTGCAACAAGGGTAGCAGCCTGTTGGCGATCGGTATCACACGAGTCAGCGGTTCGTTCAAACGAGGCAGTGTGGTTTCGATCGTCGACCCCCAGGGAATCGAAATCGCCAGAGGTTTATCCAATTACCCCTCACGCGAGGTGACAAAAATTCTCGGCAAGCCCAGCGATCAAATCAGCGACATTCTCGGGCATCGCCCCTATGAAAGTGTGGTCCACCGCGACAATTTGGTGCTGATCGGCTGACGGACGCCCCTCCCCCAAACCGTTCTCGAAAACGGTGCGACGACATGCGTACTCACGCGCGCGCACGATTGGGGGGCAGGGGGGACCAAAGCTCCCAGGGCTGGTGACCACCGGCCTCATGCCTTGCGGCTCACAAAAGACTTCTTGCGATTCGGATAGAGTTCGCGACACAGCTCGCACTTGGTTCCGTCGCAGCCCCGCGCCGTACAATGCTCGCGGCCATAAAAAATGATTTGCAAGTGCAACTTGTTCCAGGCTGATTCGGGAAAGAGTTTCTTCAGGTCCTGTTCGGTTTGAGCCACGTTCTTGCCCGACGTCAGCCCCCATCGCTGAGCGAGCCTGTGAATGTGCGTGTCCACCGGAAAGGCGGGATGACCAAAGGCTTGGGCCATCACCACGCTGGCCGTTTTATGCCCGACACCGGGGAGCGACTCCAGTGCTTCGAACGTATCTGGCACCTTACCCTGGTGCTGCTCGACCAAGATTTGCGACAACTTGGCGATATTCTTGGCTTTCTGTTTCGACAGACCCAACGGTCGAATGATTTCCAGAATCGCCAACTCGCCCAGGTCCCACATCGCTTGTGGCGTATCAGCCGCGGCGAACAATTTCGGCGTGATCTGGTTGACCTTCTTGTCGGTGCACTGTGCGCTCAGGAGCACCGCGACTAACAACGTGAATTGGTCGCCATGATCCAGCGGGATCGGCGGATTCGGGTAGCGTTCGCCAAGACGCTGGCGGACGATGTCGGCGCGCTGTTGTTTGTTCACCGCTGGTCTATTCGGGAGTGTGACTCGGCATCATCACGCGGAGCGTGATGGCTACTTTGGAATGCTGATATTCGACCTGATATCAGCGCATGAAAAACGGCAAGTAAAAACTTGCCGTTCTGGTTTTCAAACTGTTGCTTGTTCTAGCTCACTTGCGACGACGCCTGGCCAGACCTGCCAAACCAATCAGGCTAAGAACCGCAAAGCTTCCCGGCTCGGGAATTGCAGTACCGGTCGAGACAACAAGATTGTCAATGAAAACAGTCTCGTTGTTTGAGGAGTCTGACTGACGCAGAGCGAAAGTTCTCAGGACTGCTGGAAACGCCGACGTCGTGGAAAGAATTGTCGCACCACCTATTGAGAAGGAGGATAATCCAGAACCAAAATCGTACGTCAAAGTTCCATTGACCGTTTGCCCGTACGCGAAATCAGTTGGAAAAAGCGTTTCCGAAGTGCCGGAGTTCGTGGAAATGCCGAAAGTATAGTCACCACCAGCTTGGCCAGGTTCAACGCCCAATCGCGAGTAAAAGGTAGAAGTTCCTCCATCAGTGAACATAGAAAAATACTCATAATCACCGCCGCCGATGGGAGTGTCGTCATTGACGGTGATGTCAAAATTGGCCGTAAGCACGCCAGAGGTCACGTCAGCAAACGAAGAGCCTGCATCCTCACTGGGAACTCCGTGCTGAACGACTGCCTGTCCACCGGAGATAAGCAAGTCCCCAGCGTTTCCGCTGAAGTTCGTCCAAGCCCCTCCCGGCCCTGGGGTAGGCGCAGTTGGGACAAGGGAGCCGTCCGGTCGATTGAAGTTATCGTCTATAAGAATAGCGGCATTGACCTGCGGGGCTATAGACAGCAGTCCAATGATCACAAAGCTAGAAAGCAAGCTTAGTTTCATGGTTCTTTCTCCAAGAATAATAGAGTTTCGTAGTCAAGAGAGTTTGAGTCGGTCCGGTGTTGCCGCCACACTGGCTGAGGGAGTTTAGCGAATTTGGGAGGTTGTTCAAGCAAGGCGTGGTGACTTCATCAAAGATTAACGGTAAGGGGAGTTGCCCAGCCCTCGCATGGTTCTGAGGATTTTTCATGACCAATACGGGTCGGAGCGACGAAATCGCATTTCTCTGCAGACCGTTCGCCATTTTCCGCCTCACCGGCGGGATGACAAAGCGACCTTCGAACATCGCGATTTGGCTTCATCCCGCTCCGCGTGATGGCAACTTTGGGATCATTACTTTCTCAGCTCTGGGGGGACCTCGGCTAGGGCGGCGTCGGGTAGTTCGTAGGATCCCGCTAACAACTCACGGTCTTCATTGACCAATTCAGGATGCCGCGCACCCAACAGCACCTCGACCGCAAAGATCTCTTGTACCGCTTCTTCGAATTTGACAAACCCGACCAGCTCGCCTGATTCGATGTTCACCACCCAGACACCACAGATTCGTGCTTCAAGATCCCGTTCGGCGATCGGAATGCCACCGAATACCGCCGTCTCGCGAACTTGCGAGAGCCCGATGAACGCCAACGGGCCACAGAACGACAACCCACGGGTGAAGCCTGGCAGCTCGACGATCGATTCGTAGTTGCCGGTCTGCGGATCGACCGTGCCAAACCCGCCCGTGCCGCTGTGCAACAGCCACAACTTGCCGTTGTACCAGCGGGGCGAATGTGGCATCGATAAACCCCGCGCGATGATCTGCTCGGATTCCAGATCGATCAACACTCCACCGTCTCTCTTGTTCTCCCGCCAGCCTCCCGGCTCGTCGCTTTCACCCAGCGCCGTGACGTAGCGAACCTTGCCATCGCGCGTGCCCAGGCCGTTCAAGTGACAGCAATCACCCGGTAGGTACTTGGTCACGAACGAGGGTCGCCACAGCGGCTGAAAGTTGTAGAGATCGCTGCGACGACACAAACACGAGAACAAGGTGTTGATGAAGATCAGCTCGTCGCCGGTCCAGGCCATCTCGTGAATCTGAATGTCGCCGGTCCAGTGGGCCACGCGAGGCAAGAAACAGGCATCGTGTGATCGCGCCGGCTCCGCAGCATCTTCAGCCGGCGGATGTTCCGCTTTCGCATCTTCCGCCCGCTCATCCAACTTGGCACAAACTGCCGGGATGTTGTGGAACTCCCAAACCTGCATCGACGTGCCGATCGCGATGCGATTGGGATCGACCGCCAAGCCCATCGGTTTTTCAAACATCCGAAAGTGTGTGTTCAGCAACTGTCCATCGCTGCGGAGCATTACCAACTTACCGGCTTGATAAGTCGTGACCAAAATCGTGATCCCCAACTGCTCCAAAATCGGGGGCAGGTTCGATGTATGAACCGATCGCAGCGGATCGGGTCGATTCGGCTGATCAAGTTGATCGTCGGGCTTGGCGTTGTCGATCACGATGCAATCATCCGTTGGACGGGGGACGAGAGTGCCACAGTATATCGGCATCCAACATCGTGAGCCGTAGGCGCTAGCCTCGGGCGTTTTTGAAGACGAACGTGGAATCTGTAAGGCCCGCGGCTAGCGCCGTCGGCTCCGGCGCGCGGATCCGAAATTCGTTGAGCCGCAGGCGCTAGCCTCGGGCGTTGTGGAGATGAACGTGGAATCTGTAAGGCCCGCGGCTAGCGCCGTCGGCTCCGCGCGGATCGGAAATTCCGTGAGCCGTAGGCGCTAGCCTCGGGCGTTGTGAAGACGAACGTGGAATCTGTAAGGCCCGCGGCTAGCGCCGTCGGCTCCGGCGCGGATCGGAAATTCCGTGAGCCGCAGGCGTAGCCTCGGGCGTTGTGAAGACGAACGTGGAATCTGTAAGGCCCGCGGCTAGCGCCGTCGGCTCCGGCGCGGATCCGAAATTCGTTGAGCCGCAGGCGTAGCCTCGGGCGTTGTGAAGACGAACGTGGAATCTGTAAGGCCCGCGGCTAGCGCCGTCGGCTCCGGCGCGGATCCGAAATCCCGTGAGCCGTAGGCGCTGGCCTCGGGCGCTGTGGAGATGAACGTGGAATCTGTAAGGCCCGCGGCTAGCGCCGTCGGCTCCGGCGCGGATCGGAAATTCCGTGAGCCGCAGGCGCTAGCCTCGGGCGTTGTGAAGATGAACGTGGAATCTGTAAGGCCCGCGGCTAGCGCCGTCGGCTCCGGCGCGGATCCGAAATTCGGTGAGCCGTAGGCTCAGGTGTATTCGACGCCTTTGCGATCTTGGGCTTCAGTTACATATATGACTGAAGCTTCGATATCTTTGTCCGTATCGAGCACTTCGATATCGCCACCTTTCGTCCAGGTTTTCGCCCGATCCAACGGGTCCGCTTGCTGCCGTAAACCACGTGTGCAATTCGCTTTCAATTGATCGCGAACTTTCTTGGGCACTGCATCGGCGTGGACGACGACATGCACGTGGTTCGTTCGGGCGCTAACAGCCAGCAGCGTCCAGCCGCGCACATCGCAATGTTCCTGGCAGACGCGCTCGACGGTGTCACGATCGTGCGGTGCCAGCAAGACGGTATCACCGGTCATCTGTTCCCGACACCAACGTTCTAGCAATGGTCGAGGAACTTGCGGGCCGGCACCGATTTTTCGCCAACCACGGATGTCGCCAGGCAACCAAGTTCCGTACGTCGTCCAAGTGATGAAGTAGGCATAGGTGTCGGTTGACATACGAATGTTCCCGATAAGTATGAAACCATCGTATCCTATCGGTGAGCCGTAGGCGCTGGCCTCGGGCGCTGTGGAGATGAACGTGGAATCTGTAAGGCCCGCGGCTAGCGCCGTCGGCTCCGGGCGCCGATCCGAAATTCGGTGAGCCGCAGGCGCTAGCCTCGGGCGTTGTGGAGATGAACGTGGAATCTGTAAGGCCCGCGGCTAGCGCCGTCGGCTCCGGCGCGGATCCGAAATCCGGTGAGCCGTGGCGCTGGCCTCGGGCGCTGTGGAGATGAACGTGAAATCTGTAAGGCCCGCGGCTAGCGCCGTCGGCTCCGGCGCGGATCCGAAATTCGGTGAGCCGCAGGCGCTGCCTCGGGCGCTGTGGAGATGAACGTGGAATCTGTAAGGCCCGCGGCTAGCGCCGTCGGCTCCGGTGCGCCGATCGGAAATTCGGTGAGCCGCAGGCGCTAGCCTCGGGCGTTGTGGAGATGAACGTGGAATCTGTAAGGCCCGCGGCTAGCGCCGTCGGCTCCGGCGCGCCGATCGGAAATTCGGTGAGCCGCAGGCGCTGGCCTCGGGCGTTGTGAAGATGAACGTGGAATCTGTAAGGCCCGCGGCTAGCGCCGTCGGCTCCGGCGCGGATCCGAAATTCCGTGAGCCGCAGGCGCTAGCCTCGGGCGCTGTGGAGATGACCTTGGAATTTGTAAGGCCCGTGGCTAGCGCCGTCGGCTCAGGTGATCAGGTCGCCGATGACGTGACCGTGGACGTCGGTCAAACGGCGATCGATGCCATCGTGGCGAACGGTGAGTCGGCGGTGGTCGATCCCCAGCAGGTGCAGGATCGTGGCGTGAATGTCATATACCTGCGTCGGGTTTTCGCGATCAAGCGGCTTGTATCCCCATTGATCCGACGGGCCGTAACTGATTCCCGGTCGGATCCCGCCGCCGCACAGCCAGTTGGTAAAGACGTAGGGATTGTGATCACGCCCCTTGCTACCCTGAGTGCTGGGCATGCGACCGAATTCGGTGGTCCACAGCACGATCGTATCTTTCAAAAGCCCTCGTTGTTTTAGATCTTTCAATAACGCGGCCGTTCCCACCGCCATGCCGCGGGCCAGTGGGCCGTGGTCGCGGACGATGTCTTCGTGGCTGTCCCAATTCCGTCTGGGAAAACCGTTGTCGTTGCCCGACCAGATCTGTACAAACCGCACACCCCGTTCGATCAAGCGGCGCGCGATCAAACACTTGCGGCCAAAGTATTCCGCTTCCTCCGTCGGATTGATTTCCGCGGGATACGTGGCACCTGACTTGTTCAAACCATACATCTTCATGATGTAATCGGGTTCGCCCGCTAAATCGAGCGCCTCGGGTGCGCTCAGCTGCATTGCCGCCGCCATTTCATACGATCGAATGCGTGCTTCTAAACGTGAATCATCGGCGCGCTGTTGTTGATAGCGCCGATTGAACTGTTCGATAAACCGCAAACCATCTCGATCGCTCAGCGGCGTGACGTAATCGGCGCGTGGCATCAAGTCTTCGATCGGGTTCTCACGCTGCGGAAAGATCGCTGTCCCCTGGCTGCTAGCCGGCAAGAAAGCCGAGCCCCAATTTTTGGGTCCGTTGCTGGCGAAGCCGCGATGATCGGGCAGCACCACGAATGTCGGCAGGTTTTCGTTGATCGAGCCTAGCGCATAGCTGATCCATGCTCCCATCCCGGGGAACCCCGGTTGCTGAAAACCGGTGGCCTGCAAATAAGTCGCCTGCGAATGAACACCCGTCTTGCCGACCATGTTGTGGACAAAGCTGATGTCGTCGACGCACTCGCCGAGCGGCGCGACCACTTCGCTGATCCGCTTGCCGCTTTCCCCGTGCGGCGAGAATCGGAAGGGTGATTTCATCCACGGTCCGAGTCCATCCTGAAAGGCTTCAACGTGCTCGCCGAAGTCGGAAGGCTGGCCATGATGCTTGTCCAACATCGGTTTGTGATCCCACAAGTCGATGTGGCTGGCCGCGCCGGCCATGAACAGTTGAATGACCCGTTTTGCTTTCGGCGGATGATGAAGAACCTTCAGGACACCCGTGTCCGCAAAAGCGTTTTCGCGCAGCATCGTCGCCAAGGCTAGATTGGCAAAGGAGGCGGTCGCAAATGATCGGCGGTTGAGGTTCATGTTCAATCGAGATAAACAAACTCGCTGAGGTTGAACAGCATACGGCACAGATTGGGCAAGCCGTGGTGTTCAACGTACGCGCGCATTTGTTTCTGTTCTTCGTCGCTTGGCGATCGACCGCATACCAATCTGAACGCCAGTTTGACCTGTTGCTCGCGATCATCCGCTTCGCTGATCAAGCGATCGGCAAATCGCTGCGCCATTTCCAACATGAAGCGATTGTTTAACATTGACAATGCCTGCAGCGAGGTCAGCGTCTCGATGCGGCGCGGCGTGCTCTGTGATGAATCGGCGCAGTCCAAGGTGGTCATGTAAGGATCGGGTTGCGATCGGACCACAAATCGATAGATGCTGCGACGATGCGATTGTGGGTCGGCTGGATCGAATTTATGGTATTCGTAGTGGGGCGAATGCTCGGTCTTTTCCAGCTCAAACAGATAAAAGCCCGGCCCGCCCATCTGGCCGCGTAGCGCGCCACTGACCGCCAGTACCGAATCGCGGATCTCTTCAGCACTTAGGCGGCGGCGGTTGATGCGCCACAAGTAATGATTGCCGCTGTCAATCGCAGCGTCCGCTGGATCAAATTGCGCTGATTGGCGATACACGCTGCTGGTGACGATCAGCCGGTGCAGCTGTTTCAGCGATTGATCACCATCACGAAACTCGGCGGCTAACCAGTCCAGCAATTCGGGATGCGTCGGCGCGGCGCCCATGCGACCAAAATCATTGGGTGTGGCGACTAGGCCGTTACCAAAGTGGTACTGCCACACTCGATTGACGATCGATCGCCAAACCAACGGGTTCTGATGGTCGGTCAGCCACAGGGCCAAGGCGGCGCGGCGCTTCGCTTCGCTTGTCTGTTGGTCAAGTTGCCAGCGATCGCCATCGCTTGTCGGCAGCAGACCGGGGCCGAGCTGGTCGAGCGGCTGCCCGACGTTGCCGCGATGCAACAGGTGAATCAGGCGCGGTTGGCCAAGGGTCGGTTTGAAGTTGGCCTGGGGTTCAAAGTCCGTTGCGGCCGCGTATACCAGTTTGCCAGCTGGCAGGGAATCGATTTCTTGCTCGGTCGTTTTGATTGCCTCTTCGATCCGCTGTCGGCGCGAAAGCCGCTCAGGCGTTTCGATCTTCGCCGCCAGTTGGTTTCGTTTTTGTCGCAATTCAATCAAATGTGTGTCGTGGGCGGCGTTGCCCGGACGTGCCCATTTCCCGTCCACCAAATTCGCCTGCGACCATCGTGGCGGCGCTTCGATCGAGTCGAGCGCGCTGACCTTTGCATGCTCGGCGGCGTTGACGCCGGCAGCGTCGATCACGCGCAGCTCGGCAAGCGCGAAAATGTGGGTATCTTTTCGATCAGCCAATTTCAGCGCTGTGACTTTGACCAGCCGGACCGGCTGGCCTAGCGCCTCGATCATCACGGGACTGATTCCCGGATTGTCAACATCCTGCTCGGTGGCCGACAGTTCGACCCAGTTCCTTGTTGCGGCATTCTCGCCGCAGGCAATTTCGACTTTGTATTGAACCGGAAAACCGAACCCGGCGCCGATCCCGCCGAAGTCATCGTGACAGGGGTGTAAAATGATTTGGGCGGCCTGGACGTCCCGACCCAAATCGAGCTGGACCCATTTTTCAGCTGCTGAACTGTCTGCCAGCGCACTGTGGTATCCAAACTCGGCATCCTTCTGGACGCCGGCGGCCTGTGTCAGGGCAGCGATCTGTTTGTCTAACTCTGCTAGCTCGCCGCCCCCCGCTCGCGCCAGCTCGGCCGCCAGTGCGGCCTGGTCCCGCCGATCCTTGGCTAACCGCGCTTGCAGATCGGATCTTTGTCGAGCGATGGCGGGGTCCTGGTCGTAGACGCGCTCGGCTCGGTCAACCGCAGCAAAGATTGCTTGCAAGCTGTAGTAGTGTTGCTGAGTGAATGGATCAAATTTGTGATTGTGACACCGGGCACATTGAATGGTCACACTGCAAAAAGTATTCATGGTGTTGGATACCATTTCATCCCGATCCAGATTTCTAGCCACCTTACCGTCGATTTTATCTGCCGAGACTTCGACATGGCCAATGAAGTCCCAGGGTCCGGCGGCGATGAAACCGAGTCCCAGAATGCCATCGGGATTGCCTGGAAACAGCACATCACCGGCGATCTGTTCTTGCACAAATCGGCTGTAAGGCTTGTCTTCATTGAGCGAGCGAATGACATAGTCGCGGTAGGGCCAGGCATTGGGGCGCAGCTTGTCTTTGTCGTAGCCGCAGGTGTCGGCATACTTCACCACGTCCAACCAATGCCGCGCCCAATGTTCGCCGTAGTGTTCGGATTCAAGCAACCGATCGACTAGTTGCTCGTACGCTGTCGGATCGGAATCGCTTAGAAACGCGTCAACTTGATCAGGCGTGGGAGGCAGCCCGGTCAGGTCGTAAGTCAGGCGGCGAAGCAACGCCAAGCGATCGGCAGCGGCAGCCGGCGTGAGTCCTGTTTCGTTGAACTTGCGGAGCACAAACGCATCGATCGGTGTGCGAACCCAGGACGATTCGACGGTCGGTATCGACGGCCGCGTGATCGGCCGAAATGACCACCACTGAAAGTCACTGACGGGAGGTTCGATCGTTGCACCGCTGGGCCAATTTGCGCCGGAGAGAATCCACCGCCGTATTGTTTCGATTTCGTCAATCGACAACGGATCAGCGTCCTTGGGCATCGACGCCGGTTGCTTGCCATCAGGTTCGATAACCGTTAGTAGATGGCTGGATGAATCGGCAGGTTGAACAAAGTCGCTTTGCAGCAGCGATGCGGAGGTTTGCAGCGAGAAGTCACCTTTGCGATCGACATCGTTGTGGCAGCGTACGCAATGCCTCTCTAGCACGGCGGCAGCATCGTCGAAGCGTGTGTCGGCACGAGCTGTCATCGCCAAAGCGGATAAAAGCAGCCCGATGATCAGACGGATATGCATCAGCAGTCGTGTCGTCGGCTAGGGATTATCTTGCTCGTCCTGATTGGCGGTGTTCGCACTGCCAACCAATTCAGAGGTCGCGATCTGGCCACCCATCGAGAGGACTTCCAGTTCGTCTCGGAGGCGTTGTTTGAGTTGTTCGGTCCCGGGAAACCCCGTATGGATCGATTCGACCTTGCCATTCTTTCCGATCACTAGCGTTTGCGGCAAGGTTTCGACTAGAAAGCTCTTTGTGATCGCTCCATCCTTGTCGAGCGCGACGGGTATATCCAGCTGTTGCGTTTGCAAAAAAGCTTTGATCTCGTCTTCGTTCTCGCGAATGTTGAACGTCAGAAAGACAACATCCTTGTCGGCAAAATCGTCCGTGACTTCCTTGAGCAGCGGCAAGATGTCAGCGCAGGGTTGGTACCAAGACGCCCAAAAATCAATCACCACCACTCGATTTGCCAAATCCTTTGCTTCGATCCGATCCGCATTCAACAGCTCGGCCGCGAACTGCGGCGCGTTCTTGCCAAGCAACGAACTTTGGTTGTTCGCGGCCGTCATCGATTCTGTGTAGTGCTGCAGCGATTTGTACTCTTTGGCATCCGCAGCGGGCGTGAAGGAAAACAACGAGTCGTCGACCTGTCCCGTCACCCGCCAGGAGACGAAATCGAAGCGGATTTGATGTGAGTATCCTTTTGGCAACCGCAGTTCCGCTGATGACAGCAGCATTGGTGTCAAATCGACCAACATTCTCAGCGGCCTGGGCGGCTGCTGCTTGGAAAGCCACAAATCCCAGTTGACTTCGTCGGCCTGAACGGCATGCAAATGAACCGCAGGGATGCTTTCACGAAAGTCCTTTTCGTCAACGATTTCAATCGACTTCATCCCACTGACCAGCGCGGTGGCGGGGTCGACCCCGGCAAGGGTCAATGCCAAGATCGGCTCCGGGTAAGGTCCCATCGGAATCGGCAATCCGAGCATCGCCTGTTGATTTGAGATGGTTTCGCTGCAGCGAAAGAATGCGTCGGGGGCAAGCGCCACAACCAGGGATGCTCCATCACTATAGATTCTCGCTCGTTCCGACGGTTCTTTCAGATAGATCGTGAACTTATCGGGAGCTTTTGATGCGATCTGATAAATCGATTTCTTGCTCTCGATAATTCGGCCCGTGATTAAGGAATCAGACAGTACCTCGATCGTGGCCCTCGAGACATCGGCGTTTTTAATTGCCAGGAACAATGGCGATAACAGATCCCGCACATCGTCCGACAACTCAAACCGATCTTTCGCCTGCTCTGATCCCGGTGAACCAGTTGCCGGAGCCGGCTGAGCTGCCGAGGGATCGGCCGCTTGCTGGGGCTCGTCGGCGATCAGCGGAACGCCCTGGAGAGAAGCGATCGTGAGCGCGAGGGCGATCAGCAGACGATAAACGGAAGTCATCACGGTCTTTCAAGTCAGCAGCGGACGGTCAGTTTTCCAGCCCGCTGCGGACGCGGATCAACAGCGGCACCATCGATTCATGATAAAAAGTGGCTGCGTGGTCTGCTATGGTTGATCAATCGCGCAGACCGGAAACCGGTTTTTTTGTCGGCAAGACGGGCAAGGCGACCGCCAATAGGACCAAGGCGGCGGCAACACCAACGGGGGCGAGCGCAAATCCAAAGACTCCCATCAAGGCAAGCCAAAACGCCGGATGCGCGATAATCGGGGTGACAAATCGATAAACCGGAATCAAACAAGCCAAGACCCCGACAACCGCTGCCAAAGTCAGTCCATTGACAATCAATGTCTCTAAACCACGATCGCTCAACGGAATCGGTTGCAAGGGTTGAGACTGCTCAGTCGCGCTCAAATCGGTGATCTGATCAATTTGAAAACCGCTGTAATCAAAGCCACCAAAATCGATTTCCGCCACTGGATCCAACGGTGAAACATCGGTAGGTGGGATGATCGGCAGACTGTCGGGGTCGATGCCGTTTCGCTGAAAGAACGCGGCCAATCGCGAATCCAACTCCCGCCATTGTGATTGAATCAACTCTGTGGTCGCGGCCATCCCGGTTTGGTTTTGGATTGCCCGGTAACGGATCAGCCAAGTTCCCAACAACCTGGCAAGTTCTTGTTGCGAGCGACCTGAAATGCGTTCGCTCGTCTCGATCGATTCGACGATCGATGATCCCAGTGAGAGCTGTCGCTGTTGTACAAGTGGCAAGACTGACGAGCTCTGGGAACCGCCAGAGAGCAACGCGGACAACGATGGTCCGCGGCCTGGTGGCTGCTTCGGTACATGATGGACCAACCAACTCTTGCGAACTGGGACACCAATCAATTTCGGAATGTACTGCCCAGCTTGGGCCGACTGCGACGAAACCCGGAGCAGTATTTCCACCGCTTGGGGGAATCGACTGACCGCCAAGGGCATCCTAAAGCATCGATGCTCGAGCCCGCCTTTTCCTGGCTGGTGATCCAAGGGATTGGTTTCGACTGAACGCCCCGCACTCCACGCACACAAGATGGTCGTTCCAGCGGGAATGCGAACATCGACCGCATCGAGGCTGCCTGGGAAAAGATCCCACCGGCAGTGGACCAGAGCGGCGTCAGGTTGGGAATAGACCTGGCCGTCGAACGCAAAAGCAACCGGATCAGCATCGATCTCCGGCAAGGCCGCTAGTTCAACCGACCAGGCGGGATTGGAGACAACGAATATGGTTCGCTCACTCGTTTTGACGGGGTTTGCAGCGGTCCAATCGGCGGGTGCCGGTGATGGCTCCACGGCGTTTGTTTGCCATTGATTTAATTCGCCCTCTGGTGAACGACTGGGAACATCCAGATAGATCTGTCGTCGTCCCTGACCGAGCACTTGAATCGATGGGACACTCAGGCGAGTGTTACCGGCCCCGCGCAGACGCCCGCGCACGGTCAGCGATTGCTTGCCCACAGATCTTCTGTCGTAGCGGATACGAATGAGTTTTGGTGATGAATCGCCAACATCAAGCAGCAACCATTGAAGTGCTCCGTCAACTTCCAGTGAGTCGCACCAGCGATTTGGTAGCTGCAGATCGATCACATCAGGGATTCGGTCCGAGTCGAAATGGATGTTTGCCTGCATCATCCATTTCCCATCTGGTCGATCAATGGAGATCATTTGTTGACAATCAAGGTCTTTGCTGCACGCTTCGACTCGATAGGCTTGTTCGGTTTGTTGTGGGGGGAGAAATTGCCAGTACATTGCTGGGGACCATCCCTGCCGGAGCCAATCGACTGCAGTTTCACGGGGCAATCCAAGTGAGTCTGGCTGCGCGCCATCGACGGCATCAATGGCAATCGAAGGATCGCGCGAAACCAGATACTCGTCCGACTGGATCGCGGCTCCGGTGATCGTAAGGCGTGGTAGCGAAAATTGCGCCTGGTCATCGAGTGCCAGAATCGCGGCGGCTCGAATTTCGATCGGTTCCGAGCCGCTCTGATCGCCCAAGGGAATCTCAAAGTACTGGTCGCCGCGCAGGCGCTGAATAGGCTGCGGAGTTTCGTTGATCGACAATTCCAACAACTTCCACTGACGGGGATATCGCAGGGCATAAAGATCGGGGCCGCGATTGTCGGGCTCGATCGTTGCCGTGAATCGCAATTCCAAACGGTCGGCTGTCACGTGCAGGTGGTGTTGCTGTACAACGGTCGATCCCGAGGCCGGCTTCGGTTGAATGGTCGGATTGGGAACTCCCGTTAGTCCCAAGTAGGCACGATCCAGCCTGACGCGATGCCCTGTCCAAGCCGCTTTAAAATGGTCGACTGACAATGGTTCGATATCAGTACCAATAAGCGGCGCAAACTGCAGCATCGGATCGCATTGCAAGCCGATCCAGGCAGGCGAAGTTTCGGTTGTTCCCATCGCCACAACTTCTGGAATCGTGATCTGAAAAGGCGGGGAACCCTGATCGAATACCGATTCGATCGTTTGGGTCCAATTCAAACGAATCGGTCCGGGATCATCATGCTTGCAGTCGACAGTGATCTTACGTCGCGCGGGACCCAACAATTCAGTCTCGGCCAGTTGCCAGTTCGGTGATGTGATCAACGGTAGCCTTTCGTCGCGAACTACAAACTGAAAAGAATCACCTCTGGTCAAGCCCTCCGGAGGCTCGAGCTGGCAATCAATCACAATCGAGCGGCGACCCGCATCGATCAAGTATTGGCGCCGCAGAATACTGGTTGTTTTTTCTTGGCTTTGATTCTCGAAGCGGTATTCGATCACCAGCTGATTCTGGGGCCCAATCGATTCGACCCAACGTCTAGGTTGCGTTGCGGATACGACCACTCCTGTTGTCCCTCCGATGCGCAGTGCGTCGATATTTTGTTCGGATTCTACGGAAAGCAGTGACGCTGCAACCTTTGGAATGGGAAGCTCCAGTCGATTCCACTGGTCAATTTCAGTAACCTGTGGCTGCAGCGTCACTCGAAGTCGTATCTGATTACCATGCGATTGATCACCACGCGGAAGTGTTGCGATCAGTGAATCCTTGGTCTCTGCGTTGACGCTAAGCCTGCCATAATCGCTGCCCAAAAGTTCAATCTTCTGAACCAGGGAAGCGGCAAACGGCAGTCGCACTCGATTCGTAGCTTGTTGCGTTTCGTCCAGACGGATCCAATATTCGGCTTCGACAACTTGTTCGTTCGCCGGTGCGCGATCGGTACTTAGGCGATCGGTAGTAGCGCGATCGGTAATGGCGCGGTCGGTAGTGGCGCGGTCGATGCGAACGCGATAATGCGCCGATTGAAAATGAACCGGTGTTTCCCGCGAAGCTTCCGTCGGACGAAGAATTTGCCGGTGAATCGACTCGGGAATGTAGACGACTCGCTCAAGCACCGAGTCGCCGACCTGTTGACCGTCTTGAGTGACTGGGACAAGGACATCAATTGCCGGCTCGGAAGCCGTTTGATCAGTGCTTGAATCAGCTTCCTGGGCGACCGAGGTCGTGCCGGTGATGGTCGCGGTCAGCATCAACCAAGCAAGTAGGCGAAATGTCGTCGACACCGAGAATGCCCCCGATTCGGCACCGCGATGGTTTTCAGAATCTCGCTTCGCACGGCGCTCAGTCGTACCTGCCGCTTGTTCACCCGCACCCAATCTGAGAGCTGTGACTAACATACCGGCTGAAACCATGGGTACAATCAGCCAACCGATCAATGCTAGTTTCCAGGGCCACCAAAGCAACAGCGCGGCGACCACCACCGTACAAGCCCAGACCAGCGCGAGTAGATTCTTTTTGGCAACGAACCACGAGACGGTGAACACCAGCATGGCAAGCAGCCAACCGGTTGCCAGTACAAGGTTGCGGCGGACTAGACTAACGGTATCTCCCGGCCGAAGTTGGATCGGACTGAGCCCCTGACTAGCTGTTGGCAGACTCTGCAGCAGCGCTGCTGGGGCAAACGCATCGGAGGCCGGAATCAGCTCGCATCCCGATTGCAGCACAATGCCAGAGACCGAAATCGGTGGGACACCGCAGCGGCGTAACCAGAGGTTTTCGTCCTGATCGCGGTTCCAGATCAGACGAACGGTTTCAGGCTCCGATCTTGGCGGTATGGTTATCTGCTTATCCGAGATTGACTTCAATTCGATCTCCGCGCCGTTTCGTGACAACGAAACCAGACGCAAGCTAGGTTCAAACTGGATCTGCACAGGTACTTGCGATGGGGATAACAAATAAGTTGCTTCGATCTGGTCGACTCCACGACTGGATGCCAAGATGCGAATTTGTTCGCCGTAGACGACCGCGATCTGCTGCTGCCCGTCCGATTTTGATACCGTGATTTTTGGAGATTGCGTTTGTTCATAGCGCAGTCCAACGCAATCTTTTAAATGGATCTGGTTCCGCGAAATCGTTCCTGCAAAGGGATAACTGAAAGTTTGTTGATCTGAATCAAACAAGATCGAGTCGACGCCGGGAGTTTTTTCGATAACCTTTAATCCTGGTCCGATCCACGCGTGGGAACGAACGCTTGCGGCCTCCGGTAGGCTCGGTAACTGGATCGCCTGGTTGGTACTGCTTTCGTAGCGGCGCTGACCGATCAAAAGTTGACCGCGCAGCCCTTGATCGGCCAGATTGATCGTATACAGCCCGTCTTGTTCCGCCGCGCCTATCGTAACCGCGGATGCGGGAAGTCGGATCAACGGTGATTGATTGCGACCGCCCAGAGACCATACCAATGGCGGGCGATCGCCGCGGCGTCCCGTTTGAACCGTAATTTGCTGCAATCTTTGGCCAGAGCTTTCGATCTCAATTTCCAAATGCTCGGCCAACTCGTTTTGATCGCGGAGGACATAGAATTGCGTCGTCGCGTCAAACGAAGCGACCGGTGTTTGTAAAGAAACTGTGGGAGTACGACCAAACTCTGGTTGGAACAGGAGCGTTTCGGGCGGTAGAGCGCCAAAAAGCTTCGAGGCCGACTCGGTCAGTTTCGCAGGGTTGATCTGCTCTGGCTCGGCCAGCGTGTTGGTGGTCCAATTCAGAGCAGTGGGGCGCAGGATGGCTGCAAACAGCTTGCCTGGTATTCGCTGCGGGGCGGCGAACCAGCTTGCCGGGATGTTCAATCGACCGGGATCCCGCTGGACCAAGCGACTGCCGATAATTTCGATCGCAATTTCGCCTGCCACGATGTCCTCTGGTTCGGGCCACAGCGTTACGATTCGCGCGGGGTCACGAACCCTAGGCTTTTCAATCACGCGCCCCGAGTGTACGAAGGCAATCGAATCAAGATTCCATTGCGGTTCGATACGGATCCGAAAGGGAGTGAGTTGATCCGGCTCGCTTTTGGCTGTGATTCTGGCCCGAGCTGACAATGATCCGTCGCCCAGTTCAAGCTTTAGGGCGATTTCCGCGGAATCGACTGAAGTTCGCCGCGCGAAACGCAGACGAGGTGCCGTCCAGGTTTCCGTCGCTCCGGACCTCGATCGCTGGTCAATTGACCGTGGTGGCTGCCACAGCGGAGGACCGCTCGCGACGTACATCACCGAACCATCATCAATCAATTGTGGCGGCTGTGTGGTCCAGTCGCTGGGCGGTTCCCAATTTGCGATTTGTAACTCCTTGGCGACCGCGACTTGAATCTGGTCAATGGTGGAGGCAATCGTGACATTCCCCAACCAGATCGGCATGGGCAAATCGCACCAATTACCGCCAATCACCGGCGAAGTTCCGCTGATGGTCAGCGGGACCAGCTGTCCTTGGTTCTCAAATAAATTCTGCGGTGCTTCGATACGAATGTCGCGCCGAGATCCCCGCTTGGTGGCAGTGAATGGCACATCGAATGAATTCAGACGGACGCTCGTGACCGTTGTGTTACGGAAGCGAAGCACTGGAAGCTTTTCACTATCCGGTGGTTGAATCTGCAGCAGGCAAACCCATTTCAGCTCCGTCGAATCAACATCGCACCTAATCCGATTGCCGCGGACGATTAACGGATTGGCGGCCGTTTTTCTTGTGTCCGGGCGGGCGAGAATTCTTACTCGTTTTAATCCACCGGCATCCAATTCGTACCACCGCTTACGCTCACCTGAACCCAAAGTGTCGGCATCGGGTGGAGGTCCAGATCGCAAACGCAGGACACCATCAAGAGTTTTGATCTCAATGTCCCTGGGAACTGATAACACGATTCGAGTTTGCGGCGCACGTGGCAGCTGTAAGTAAAAGTTGTAACCCGGCCCGGCCGGTTTGCCTCGCAGCTGCCATTTGAACTGAATCTTGGATCGGGGATTCACGCTGCCATCGAATACCGCAACCAAATCACCATTGGCTTCGTTTTCCAAATGAGGTCGCACGCCCAGGCCTTCGCCCACCTCCGGAACTGTCGGCTGGTCAATGGCCAAGTTGACTTGTCCCAGTGAATGTCGAATTACCATTTCCGCGTTGGACTGCAGATCAATCTCGCTGCGACGGCTGATCAGCAGGTCATCACGAAGATCGACCCAATAGACGGCACCAATCAGACGACTTGCCTGTTCGGCACCGGCCTGAGAAGCCGATCCGGATAGACCTTGAAGCAAACGTTCGACAGAGATCGGCTTAAAGTGTTCGGGTATCAATTCGTCCAACTGCGATTGATACAGACCGATGGTTCTGATCGGAAGTCCGTCGAGTAACCGCGCTGGTATCTGGATTGGCGCGGGATCGCTTGATCCGGTTGAAGCATCGGTCGCAATGGTAGCCGAATCATTCTCGTCGGCCGAAGACGAGTTGATCGTGATCATCACCATCAGCACAGCGATCAAGAACCACCGCCAGCAGAAAACGCTGCAACACTGTGAAATCAAGACGACTGCCCTACATGGTACCGCGTTCAAGAAGATGCCTCGGTTGGCGAAGGCGGAGGAAATGATTGGGTAGTCGGAACGCCCGTGGTGTTTTGTGGCGAAGTAAACTCGGTTCGAACACTTCGCTCTCGATGCGAATCATCCACGTAATTGGCGGTTGGAAACAGACGATTTGTTTGGCCAGGTGCAACCAGCGCGCGGATCGTGACCATCACGATCACCAGGACCAGTGCAATGATTCCGAATTGGCCGGCAATCACCGCCGCATCAGGCGCGACGACCAGCAGTCCAGCAAACAACACGGCAGCCACGACGACCGACAACGGATGTCGCACCTGGGGCAGATAGGTCAACAACGCGGTTGCCAATAGCACGAAGGTGCCGACAATCAGCCAAATGGTCAGGCGAGAGACGACGAGTACCTTAAACGCGGGCGGATCGCTGCCAACATACAAATACTGATTCCCAGCCGGCAGCGGATTCGGCGCCGAAGGGATCAGGGCGGCCAGTCGAGCATCGGTGTGCGTCGGCGTTCGATACAGTTTCCAGCGATCAAACTGCCAGGTCATGGATCGGCCAAGTGTGGGCGTCGTCCAAATCACGTGGCCATCGCGCGGAGCCAAGATTTGCCAGAACACGCGTCCTGATCCAATCGGCAGCCTTAAGCTGGGAGTCACGGTCGCAAACAACGAAGGAGTCTGTTTAGGAATCCAGACTCGGAGATCGACCGCGTGCGGACGTCGATCGCCAGGCAGCGTAAGCAAAAGTGCATCTTTGTCGCGACGAACAGTCGCTGGATCGCCATCAATGAACCCTTCAACGGATATGCCGGTGGTCGATTCGGGGAGGCCGACGCGAAACTGATCCCCGCCCTGCACCCACGCCAAGAGTTGTTCGTGGCGAGTTCTGTGACCGACAACCGTCCGCAGGATCGCTTGCCGGATCGAGAGCTGCTGACGGGAATTCTGCCGGGGCTTTACCCGCAGCAGAATCGGATCTCGAGGCAGCGAGTCCAATTGCAGATCGCTCGTACCGGGGGCGTCAATCGGGCTCAATTCAAAATTTTGATTTCCCTGAAATCCAACCTTCAGCGTCCCTAGTCTGGTCACGTCGGTGATGTTGGGTCGAGGCAGCGATACCCATCCAATGCACCCAGCTGGTTGGTACTCCGCAAGCGTCAATTCGTGTTGCCAACGAACGGCCATCGTGCCATCGGCCAAATGATCCGAGATCAGTTCATATCGATCATCGTCCAACGGCCGCAGGGTTGCCGGCACGTCGTTGATCGTGACTCTCCATGAAGATTCTTGGCCCATAGCGCCGCGATCGATACGGCCCCAACGAACCCCAAACAGCTCAGCTTCGTCATCAACGCTCGTTGTTGCAGCTTGTTCCATTTCGCTGTCGGCGACCGATTGCGGCACTGCCAGTTTGGGAATTCGAATCGGCAATCGACCTTCAAGATCGGTGCGAGATGAAATCTTCCAGTCGACGATGGTTCGCAGTTGTCGTCCATCCAATTCAACCTTGGCATCACTTGAAAACGTAATCTGTGGCGGTTGATCGACCAGGTTGCCCACGATCACGATGGGCGACTCTAAATTCAGTACCTGAAAATGACTGGTCAATCGATCACGTTCGACCTCAGCGAGCGTCGATTCGGCTCGTCGCAAGTCTTTGGTGGCTTCGAGGTCGACGACAAACACCTTTCGTCCGGCGCTGACAATGTCGACTGTGGCGTTCTGGACCAACGCCGCGTCGCCTGTGTCGACAACACGTGGTAGCGGAAGTTCAATGCGATCTTGATCGGGTTCCAATGGATATACGGCGCGAATGCGGATCGGCGTCGGATCGGCTTGATCATTGCTGTTGAGTTCGATGACTCGCACAAAACCGGAGATATAAGAATCCAAGGGCTGCTGAGATTCCAGGTTCTCGATCGCACGAAGCTGCCAAGCTGCTTCGTCCAACTGCAAGCCACCTTCGCTCAACTGGCCACTGGGGCGAATTGTCATATCCAAACTTGCCATCGCTTCGCGGATCGTGATTTTGGATTCACTGGCCATCCGCAGTTGGCTCTCTTCTTTACCGAGCCAGATCGGAAAATCCGCAGTGAAGCGATCGAAACGAAAACGATACTCGCGGTCCACTTCCCCTTCGACCTGATTTGAACTCGGTTCCAGACGTAACCACGGCCGAGTGCTACGCCACCGCAGGCGATAATCACCGCTGGTGCGGATCTGTAATTCGCCATGGTGTCGCAAAGCTCCAACGATCTCGGGGATGCGTAAACCCAGCGGTTTTTGAGGGGAAGCGTTGCGACTGTCCAGTTGTATTTCGAAGTTCAGATCGATCCGCGAACGCCTTTCCTGGTTTGGAATCGAGATCTCATGAACTGTCCCGTCCTTGTCGGTCGTAGCAGCGCCTAGTTCAAGCGTCTGGCCGTTAGTTCCTATCTGAGGAGGGTTCAGCATCACGGCCCCATTGGGCAATCGCAATTGCAAACTGTCAATCGAACCCCTCAAGCTCTCAACATTTGCACGAACCGAAGCGATCGGCGAATTCTGAGGCGAAGCCCAGCGAATGCTGACGCGACTTTCAACATCCAACAACTGTGCTCTCGCGTCGTCAGGCTTTCCCCAGCGAAGTGAAAACGTGCCGCCACTGCTCTCGATCAAGAATTTGGTTCGATCCGCGTCGGCGATTGAAATCATCGTTTCGTCGCCACGTCCGATCACGTCGCCCGCGGCATCCTTGGTGTCAGTCGACAAGGCAACCTTAGACGGCACATCGGGTAGGCGAAATTCGAGCGATCGAGACAGCGAAACATTTTCGACCCGCGCCTTCATCTCCATGCGTAGCGTCAGCTCCGCGCTGGTATCGGACTTGACCATCAATTGGTATCCCAAACCGTCTGGCAACAATTTGATGTAGTACTCGGCGACACCGGTGACGTCGGGAGGGGCATATTTGTGAAAGTTGCCCATCTTGAGCGGAATCGATATCCATCGACCCTTCGTTGGTTCGACCGATGCGCACAGCACGACCTCCAACTCGGCACGTCCATCGTCGGCTTCGCCGGAGATCTCGAGCGATTGATAGGTGAAGGCGTCGCGTTGGGCGCCGTTTCCAGCGTCCAAGTCCATCAGCCTTTGTAATTCTTCCCAGTTCAAACCGGGCATGATCACAGGGTTTCCGGTGTCACTGAGAAACAAAAAGGCGCGGATCGGCAGCGATTCGGGATCCGTTTTCTGATCGTCCAGAATTTCTTCCGGGGGTGGTGTCCCGGGGGGTTGCCCGTAAAGTCTTGGCGGCCCCCAACCGACAACAGCAGCAACCGCGCACAGCAACAGCACCGATAGGATCGGCGAAGGCATTTTCAGCTGCCGCCGGCCCGCGGGCCGGCGGCGCGATCGCGGAAAAGAGAAGAATCGCATTCGGTACAGTCTACGCAAGCCGTGCGGCTGGCAAAAGCAAATCGCCGACTTCCCCGGAGAATTCGACCATCGCGGCAGCCCAACCTAGGCAACTTCGCGAATAATCGGCATAACCAGCCGATTTGCAGTACGATGGCACTGACCAGCCTGTTCGCCCAGCGCGATCGATGTGCAGCCGATGATTCCCACCCTGTTTTCTGCTCATGGACACCTCAGCTGACCTGAAAACCTGGTTGATACGACGCTACCAGGCCAGTTTTCTATTCGAAGTGCGTCAACGTCTCAAAGGCCTGTACCGGCCCCGTCCGCTGCGTTCCTGTCGCAGCTATATCCACGATGTCCGCAGACACGCGATCCAGGACCAGATTTTCATGGAAGTCTACTGGGTGGCCCCACCCGTCGGTCCCGGTCCCGGGGCTTCGATCTACATTCGCGACGACGAAGTGATGCGTTTTGATTGCTTTGGTGCGGATCTGGGCCATTATCACTTCAACGTCCGCCAAGCGAAGTTCTTTCCCGATGGGGAGACCACGCGGATCTTTTTTCCCGCGGGAACGGTGCAAGATCACATTGAAAACGCCGTTGTCCAATTGCGACGCAATTTGGATTACGGACGAGGAATGAACACTGACGCAAGAATTCGCGCCGTCAGAATCGATCAACGTGCGGTTGACCAGGCAGCTGCCTGGATGCGCGACCAGCTGATGCAGATCGCGGCCCAGAAACAAGATCTACAACCGGCGAGTTGTTAACTTATCCGCCATAAACGGATTGAAAGAACTCGGCCTGTTGCTTGATTGCCTCGGCTTCTTCTTGCGCTGCTTCGGCGGCTGCCTGTAACTCCTGCAAAGCGGCTTGGGCAGCCTCCATGTTCTCTCTTTCGGCCACTTGAGTTTGCTGAACGTCTTCAATTTGTGCTTGCAGTTCTTTCATCGATTCAACGAGCGCGGCAATCTGCGCGTCTCGCGCCGCGATCGATTCTGCGATTTTTGCCGCGTTGGCTGCGACCGGTTCCAGGGCGCTCCGTTTCTCGGCCGCGGCGGCGACTTGTGCCGCATACTGTTGGGCTAACTTTTCAGGATGGGACTGGAAAGCAACCAGTTCTGCTTGCAAGCCGTCGAGCCGTGATTTTTTGGCTGCCAGATCTGCGGCATGCGCTTGGGCGGCGGCCTGTGCGGCTGTTAAGCCCGCTGTCGATTCATCCAGAGTTTGTTTGGCCTGAGACAACTGCGGTTCTAAACCGGCTGCTGCTTCGGAATGCTGCTTCAGCTCGGCGGCGAGCCTGGCAACCTCGCCGGGCTGAACGCTCAGTGTGGCATTGAGTTCGGCAAGTTTTGCCGAGATCGACTGTGCCTCGCTCTGCGCGGCCGCCAAGGACGGCATTGTCGTATCAATCGTCCGCTTGCACTGTGCCATGGTTGCTTCGGCAGCAACTCGGGCCGCTTCCTCGCTGCTGATGGCCGCGACAAGTTGTTGGTCGCGAGCCGTTAATTCCGTTTGTTGTTTGATGGATTCTGCGATCCGGCCGAGGCCGTCTTGTTTAAGCTGCTCGGCCTGGGCAATCAACTGTGTCCTTTGCTGGAGGAAAGCCGCTTTCTCGCTGGCCGCGGCATCGCGAGCGGCGGCGAATTCGGCGGCCTGTTGTTGGTTCACATCCCGCATCGCCGTCCATGTCTGCTGCTGTGCTGAAATTGCCGTCGCCTTGGCGGTCAAGTCGGCCAGTTGCTGGGCCAAGCCCGCCTGGTTTGCATTGGCGTCGGCCAGGCTCTTGTCGGCGGCTACTTTCGCCTCGATCGCCGCCGTCAATTCAGCTTGCGGCTTTGCTAGTGACTGGGTGAGCGTTTGTTTCTGAGCTTCGTCCGCAGCCTCGGCAATCTGTTTCTGGAGAGCAGCAATTTCAGCCTTTTTGGCATCGACGGCCTGTTGAGCCGCGGCAGCTTGCGCGGTCCCCGCGTCGACTGCGTCGCTCGCAGCCTTCAAATCAACCTGGGTCGCGGCGATTACTTGATTCGTTTGCGCCACCGTTTGCGCAGCCCCAGCAATCTGGGTGTCAAACTCGTTGACGCGCCCGGCAGCGGCGGCGCGATTCGCTTCGGCAACGGATTCCACGGCTGCTGCCCTATGCTCATTTTCCACCGCGTCAAGTTGGCGTTTGGTAAGTTCTGATTGGGCGGCGATCAACTCGTTTTTCTGTTGATTGTTCTGGTCGATGGCGGCGGCCAAGGATGCAGCGACTTCGACTTTCTGGTTGCTCGCCGCGTCTCGTCTGGCCGTCGCTTCCGAAGCGAGCGTTTGTTGGGTCTGCAGTTGAGCCTTGGCGGTTTCGATCTGCTGGTCGAACTCTGCGATCCGCCTCTGAGTTTCGGCTAACTTGTTTTGCTCGGTCGCCAATATGGGTCTGCAAGTCGCTGAGCAACTTATCGGCCGCGGCCTTCGCGGCCGCGGACTGATTGATCAACGCGTTGACCTCAGCAATTTTTGCAGCCATCGCTGTGTGAGCCGCGGCTGCCGCCTGCGCCGTCGTTTGTGCTTTGGCAAGGTTTGCGTCGGCCTCGGCGGATGTCTTTTCGAGCTCCGCGATCAGTTCCACCAGCTGCGCCTGCTGGGTTTCCAAGCTGGGTGGATTTGGATCCAATTCGATCGCTTGATTCGGATCGGCGATGGTCCACATCACGGTGCGACCGCTCCAGTCGCCACCGATGACTTTCGTCCCATCATGCGTGATCACCGCTTCGAGCGCCGGTTCGGTGAAGGCGGGCAGTGTTGCGATCGCCGCGCCGTCCGGATTCCATAACTTGACCGTGTTATCTTTTCCGCAGGAAACGATGCGGCCATCTTTGGCCATCATCACTCCGGTGGCTCCACCGGCGTGAGCGGCGAAACTTTTGAGTTGTTTGCCTTCGTTCATTTCCCACAGCTTGACGGTTCCGTCCTGACTGGCGCTGACCAGGACATTTGAATCGCTGCGCCAGGAGAGTCCGCGGATCGCGCCGGTGTGACCGGGCAGATCCAAATAAAGTCGGCCCGTTTCGGCCTCCCAAACGTGCAATCCACCTGACCGATCTCCGGAGGCGACAAGCACGCCATCGGGGCTGTAGGCGACGGAGTAGACCCAATCGGTGTGCTTCTTGAGTTCGAATCGAACGTTCCCGGTGGCCGTATCAAAAATGCGGACAATTCGCTTCGGTCCGCCGAGCGCAACGTTGGACAGCGTATCATTGATATCGGCGCCGAACACGGTATCGAGTTCGTCCCCAACGGTCAGCAGACGCTCGCCGGTCTTGACGTTGTACAGAGAGGCAACCCCTTTGGACGCGTGCGTGCCACCGGCGACCAACAGATAGCCGCCGTCATTACTGAACTTGAGCAGCTGGGCAATCCCTTCGGGAAATGGAATGACGCCAAGCAGTTCACCGGTATCGGTATTGTAAAGCGAGACTTGTTTTTGGCCGGCGACTGCTGCGACCGGGGCCCACGGGCTGGCGGCGATCGCCGAGGCGGCAGCCGACCGCGGGGTGGTCACGACCGGCACGCGCCAAAGGCTTTCGGGCATCACGATCTGGGCAGGTTTTCCGCTGGCGTCGTTGACCGCGAGGGCTAGCGTCGGTCCCTTTTTCTGTTTGGCTTTGCTGCCGCTATTTTCCAGCAGTCCGCCATTGATCCACTGTTGGATCAGATCCAGTTTTGCCTTGGGAATCGAATCCTGGTCCGGCGGCATGGTCGGTTCTTCGGCGTGCGTGATCACCTTGTACAAGCGACTGGAAGCAGCATCGCCGGCGGCCACGATTTCGCCCGACCCGCCCCCGGTCATCACCGCGCCGTAGCTATCGATCACCAAGCCGCCTTCGGCATCGTTTGCGTTGTGACAACTCAGGCAATGCTCGCGAAAGATCGGCAACACATGCTCGACATAGTTAATCTTCGCGGTTTCCTCGGTGTTCGCGTTCTTCTCTGTCTGCTCTTGGGCTGTCAGCATCGTTGCGGAAGCAAGCAACAGACAGTAGGAGAGTAAAATTCGGCACATCAGGTCGGATCGATAGAGGATAGGAGTTCACTTTGTTTCGCATCCAATGTTAAGCGCGTTGAAACCCCGAAACATTGACGGCTCGGCGCGCTGTGATCAATGATTGAAAACGAATTCTCGGCTATTCAAAATTGCCCAGAAGACATCTTCCAGGCCTTCTTTGGGATTCGGTGCCTGCTGGACAGTGGCGATCAGCGTTTGTCGCTCGGCATCGGTCGGATAGCGGGACAAACACCGAATGTATAAGCGATCGAGCGCTTGCTCAGGCGTTGCGTCGTTTTGGAGTAGTTGTTCGATCACTTTACCTTCAACAATCTTTCCAGTCGTGGCGCTGCCGTTGAGCAAATGGAGCGCCTGTGAGAGCGACGGATCGGTCGAAGCTTCACAATCACAAACGGTATTCCGCGGTGCGCGGCCAAAGGCAGTCAAGAAATAAGTACTCGTGCCGCCATCGGCGATCTGAACCGCACGTGCGCCGATTGGCAAACCGCGAAACTTTTCCTTGGTGTTGGTGACCTGACTGACACAGTCCAACAACATCTCCGCTGGAATTCGGCGCACGTTCGCATAGGCGTAGTTTCGAGTGTCGGATCGATTGCTGTCGTTGGGTGTCGCCGTTCGCTGATAGGCTTGACTGTTACAGATATCGCGGACAAGTTGGCGAAAATCAAACTTGTACTCCGCCAGCTTTTCGCCAAGCGCCTGGAACAGCTCGGGATTGCTTGCAGGATTGCTGATTCGAATGTCATCAACGGGATCAACGATTCCAACACCCATGAAATGGGCCCAAACACGGTTGGCGATGCTGGTCGAGAAATAGGGATTCTCGGGACTGGTCAACCACTCGGCCATCACCACGCGACGGTCTTTGCCGTTGGTGTCTGCCAACTCGCCGCCCAGGTATTTGGGCGCCATCACCTGGCCGGTTACCGGGTGTTTTACCTCGCCCCCGCGCGGTCGAATACGATTTTTTCGCGGTAATCCTCGGCGTTTTTGGTACCGGTCTGACAAAAGAACGCGGCGAAGCTGTAGTAGTCGTTCATCGTCCAGCGATCGAGCGGGTGGTTATGGCACTGGGCGCACTGAGTGCGAATTCCCATGAAGACCTGAGCGGCGTTCTCGGCGCGCTTCAGGGTGTCTTGCTCGATCTGGTAATAATTGGTTGCTGGATTGCTGAACGTCCCACCGGTCGCGCCAAATAGCTCGCGAATCATTTCGTCAATAGGGACGTTCTTGGCAAATTTGTCCGTCAACCATTGGTTGTACAGAAAGGCGGATTTGTAACTGACGTTGTTGGTGCTTTTGATCATCAACAATTGCGCGAACTTCATTGCCCAAATTTCGCTGAATTCTTTCCGTTCCAGCAGCCGATCGATCAGTTCATTTCGTTTTTCCGGGGCGGTGTCATTGACGAACTGGTTGTACTCGTCCTCGGTTGGCAGCTGACCGGTGATGTCGATCGTGATGCGGCGCAGGAATTCTTCGTCGCTGCATAAGCCGCTAGGCAAGATCCGCAACTGGTTGAGCTTCTTTCCGACCAGCTGGTCCACGTAGTTGCCGGTGATTTCGGGAGCTTCATACTGCAGATCCTTGGGCAACACCAACACCTGGCGGCCTTCGGTCTTGGTCTCGAAGCGAGCCATGATGAAGGCTTCACCGCGCGCACCGGCGGTCACTAAGCCATCCTTATCCACAGCGGCCGTGGTCTCGTTATTGGTCATGAACGCCGACAGATTGGTCACATCGCGGGTGCTGCCGTCGCTGTAATGTGCGAGCGAAACGAAGCGCTGCTGGCTGCCCTCCCCTTCGATGACCGATTGGGGCGGGTAGATCTGTAAGCCGGTCACGCTCGGCGGCGGTGTGGGATCGGCCGGTGCACCGGCTTAAGCCACTCCAGAATCATCGCGTAGTAAACCGAATCGGGGTCGAACAGTTTGCCGCCCGTGTGGGGGACTTTTCCAGTCGCCTTGGTCAGAAACAGACTCTCTTCGGGGACTGCCAGGTTGATCCGCCGCATACCGATTTCTCGAGTGATTCGGCGGTAGTCGCCGGCCGGATCGTATCCAAACAGGCTAATCATGAAGCCGTCCTTGCCGCTTGCTGCGCCATGGCAGCTGCCGGTGTTGCAACCACTGCGAGTCAAGATCGGTACGATATCTTTTTCAAAGCTAATCGGCGGAGTTTCGCCACTCCTGCTGACTTTGACCGGAATGCGAACTTCGCCGCTGCCGTACTGGCAAATCAGCTCCGTTTCGCCATCGGCAACGGGCACCACTCGGTTGCCTTCGATCCTGGCAAAAGTTTCATCGGCCAGTTTCCAATTCGAAGCTGCGGTCACGTCCAGGGTCACGTCATCGTCACGGCGAACGACTGCGATGAACGACTGATAATCGCGGGAAGTTTGCAGCTGGATCAGATCTGGAAACACGGACAAATCGGGCACCACCGGCGCCGAATCCGAGGACGCGGCGGCGGCGGCCGCTGGATCGGGTTCGACTGCTGGCGCAGCCGATGCGATCAGCAACGCGAAACTGAAGGTCGTGGCTAGTCGATGCATCATCGCGACACCTTGGGGTCTTTGCCAGACTGCTGGCATGTTCGGGCAAACGGGTTCGCAGCAGCGTGAATGAGTGGTTGGAAAATCATTGGCCGTTCTTTTTTTGCAGTCGCAATTGCTCTAGACGGCTCAGCGGTTTTTGCTTGACTGGTTGCGGCGCGGTCTGGGCGGCGGGCGCCGGCGTCTCAGGCTTGGGGGCCGGTGCTGCCGCGGGGGCAGGGATCGGCTGGTCGATCTGCAGGACTCCCGTTCCTTGAGTCTGGCGGATCAAACCGTTGGGATCTGTGATTACGGCGCGGGCAACCAACGTTTTATGCTGGCCGACCTTGGCACCCGCTTCGATGGTTACTTTAAACGCCAACTGTTCGGTATCGTTTTTGACTTCCAGTTTCGGTGCCGCGCAGGTCACGCCGGCCGGCAACCCGACCAACTCGACTTCGCAAGTGCCGGCGAATTCGCGCGTCTTTTCGATGTTCACAACCACATCCGCTGTCGCCCCGAGTTCAGTCGAGGTTTTTGGGAAACCGAAGTTGAAGACACGATCGGCGATTTCTAGTTCAACCGGTAGGGTCGCGATCTCATTTCCGGCAACCGATGCATACACGATGATCGGCCATTTGCCGATTGCCGCCGAGCCGTTAGCGGTCAGCGGCAGGGTGGCTTCGTTTTGACCCTTGGGAATCTTGATGCTGCCGCTCGATCCGATCCCTGGGGGGTTGTACAACATCCGAATCGATACGTCCGCGTCGAGGTCGCCGCGGTCGATCTTGACCACCAAATCCATCGCTCCATCTCGCACGATCGGTACTTGGGGGGGAACGATTTCCAGCTTGCACGGCGCGGCCTTGATGACCGCGACCGCGGCACGATCCGCCTGGTAATCGTAGACCACGGCGTTGTTCTGGCCGATCAGCAGTTGATGTTGTTGAGTGAATCGCGACTTGAGGTTCGGCTGACCTGCGATCGAACCGACGAAATTTACCAAGCGGCCCTCCAAAGCGGCATCGGGCTCCGCCGACAATAACAGCGGCGCGGTGCCTTGGCCGGCCGGCATTTGGATCGGTGTCAGCGTTACGCCCGCGGGCAAATTCACGGCGCTGACGTCCACCGGACCACCGACTCCCTTGCGCACCGCATTGATCATCACCGCCGCGTGATTGCCTTGAGCTACATTGATCTGGGTGGCGATGTACCGCGCGCGATCAGGCAGAGTCATGGTTAATTGTGGTTCAGACAGCTTGACTTCCAATCGATAGGCAAAGCCGGGTCCGCCGCCGCGCAGATGATCGTGGATGCCGAGATGATAGGTTCCATCGGCGGGGATCTTGAATTCGAACAAGCTGTCGGGGCCACCACTGTCGTCGTTGCCGGCCAGGCTGGCACCTTGATCGTTGTACAAGTTGACCACGCCATCGAGAGCGGTGCGAAGCACTTGTCGAGCGTACAGCTGCACTTGCAGCGTCTGGTCCTGCTTGGCGTCAAAGCTGAAAAAGTCACTGTCATCGGGCTGGCCGATGATGCCGCAAAAGGCAGCCGGCATGGCGCCGGCGGTTGATTCTTTGAACGTGTTGTTGGGCTCCTGTTCCAGCACGTTTGGAATCGGTTGGACACGGATGTAGTTCGGTGAGGGGCTCGAACCTTGTTCGGTGGAAACGATCAGCGGATAGGCGTCGGCGGGTTCGCTTGGCAGCGTTACTTGTTCAGTCCACGTATCGCCGTTGATCGCAACGAATGTCATGTCGATTGTCTCACCGGGCGGCCCGCCCGCCGGAATCACGGCGATCGGTCGCGGAAAGGAGCCCAGGTGCAAGCGATAGCGATCGTTATTGCCGCCGAACGAGCTATCGCGGACGACCACGATGTACTTGCCATCGGCCGGAGCTTCGATTGAGCAGACGCAGTCCTGTTGCAGCAAGGGGGCGTCATCACTGGTCGCCAGTTCAAAACGTTCCGAATTGAGGATCGCGACGTAGGGATCAAAGAATGTGGCGTTCCGCGTTTTTAAGATTCGCACTCCTTCGATTTCGGCCGTCAGACGCTCACCTTGCTTGAGCTGAACCGCAAAGTAGTCCACGTCCTCGCGAGCAATCGCGCCTTCGATCGTGACGTTGGTTTCGATTTCCTGGGGCGTCGCGAATTCACTGTTGGGTTCCTGTTCGTCAATCGCCGGCAGGGTCCCGACGCAAAACAACAGCACGTTGGAGAGGCCGGTTTCGGCAACCAGCCGCAGGGGGTAAAGACCAGGTATCGTGTCGGCCGGCACCTGCAGTTCCAACTCGACTTGGTTCGCGTCGAGTGGTTTGATCGCCTGGACGTTGATCCCTGCTCGATCGAACAAAATCTGTCGCGCATCTTGAAGCCGCGCGCCCTGCAAGATCACCTTTTGCGTTGTCCCACGCTGCATTCCCCGCGGCGTCGTGCTGTTGATCTCCGGCTGGGCGGCCCCCGCGGTCGATGCGCAAACAGCGATTAGCGAGCAGATCCAAAGCAGGGAAGCGTGGCGTTGCATGAAAACGGAAAATCGTGTGAGGTTTGAAGATCACGTCGCGGTTTGGCACGTCCAACCGCCAGCGATCAGGCGATGATGTCCTTGATTACCTTGCCGCCATTGACAATTTCGATCGGACGGTCACCAGGTGCCATCAACTCTTTGTCGGCGACGATGCCGAGTTGGTGATACATGGTGGTGGCCAGGTCCTCGGGACCGACCGGATCGAATTCCGGTTCGGACGCGGTGGCATTGGAGGCACCGTAAATCATGCCGCCTTTGATTCCGCCGCCGGCCAGCATCACGCTGAAGACCTTCGGATAGTGGTCGCGGCCAGCGTCTTTATTGATCTTTGGCGTGCGCCCAAACTCGCTGCTGACCATCACCAACGTCGTCTTCAGCAACCCCCGTTGGTCGAGGTCGTTGATCAGTTGCGTCAGCGCTTGATCGAGCGGCGGCATGGTGCCTCGCATGCCACCGGTGATTCCCGCGTGCATGTCCCAGCCACCGTAAGTCAAGGTCACCAACCGGCAACCCGCTTCGACCAGTCGACGAGCCATCAACAACCGTTGTCCCGCCTGGTTGACGCCATAGGCATCTTTCATCGCCTGATCTTCTTTGCTCAGATCAAACGCGGCTTTGGCCTCGGCGGATCCCAACATGTTGTAGGCGCGCTCGTAGAAAGTATTCATGGCCGTCACGTTATCGGCGGCCGTCAACGAGCTGAAGCTGGAATTCACTCCCTGCAGCGCTGCTTTGCGTCGCAAAAATCGTTCTTCCGTGATGCCGCCAGCCATGTCCAAGTCACGAACCTTGAAATCCTTGTTCGCTGGATCGCTGCCCAGCGAGAACGGCCCGTAAGACGAACTCAAATAGCCGGTACCGGCGAATTCGTTCGGCTGGTTGGGGATGCAAACATAGGGAGGCAGATTATTTCGCGGGCCATACTCATGACTGATGACCGCGCCGAAACTGGGGAAGACAAGCGCGGGGCTTGGTTTGTAACCGGTGAACATGTTGTGCGTTCCCCGTTCATGCGCGGCTTCGCCATGGCTCATCGATCGAATCACACATAACTTGTCCGCGATCCCGGCCAGCTTTGGAATCGACTCGCAGAACACCTCTCCGGTGTTCGTCTTGACCGTCTTCATCTCGCCGCGATATTCCAGCGGGCTGTACGGCTTGGGATCAAACGATTCCTGGTGAGCCATGCCGCCGGGCAGAAAGATATGGATGACGCTTTCAGCTTTTGCCTCGATAAAGTCATATTGCTTTTGCTCGGCCATGGCGCGGCGAACCAGCAAGTCGGGCAGCGTTAGTCCGAGCCCGCCCAGTGCGCCTGCGGCAATGAAGCCTCGGCGACTGATTGGACTTCCATAACAGTGCATCATCGGATTCTCCCGTGCGGATTTGCGAATCGGCAACTGTTTGTTGCCGGCGATTCACGTGATCAAGGAAATGAGTATTTACCTAGTTTGACAGGCCGTCAGATTGGCCCGAAAAAACAAGGGATACATAGGTGGGGCTCGAGGTCAACCAAATGGCCAGTCAACAAGCTCATTGAAGGTGGGTAATCTATAACGATTTTACTCGCTGCAGTGCCGTTCGAAAGCCCTAATGCGATTAGCTGGGTCAGTCCTTTTGCCCAGCGAGGTCAGTCCTGTGGAGGGGGGGGTGAGCGGAGAACGACCCGAGTCGGTCGGGCTTTACCCGTTCCTGTCGCCCTTTCTCCTTTGATGCTTCACGCGATGGCTCGAGTAGCAGGAGACTTTGATTTTGACTGATCGTCAGGAACGGTCACCCTTGCCTGTCGGAGTAGGGATCAGGCCCGCCGAACGCGACCGCCGTCGAAATCAGCTTGTCGGCTCGGGTCGATCGATCTGTGAGGCTGACGCATCGGTGCGGCAGCCGACAGCTCTGGTATGAAAGCCGCTGCAGCCGGCGACGAAATCTCTGCCTTGGCGATCGAACCATGATTGAGTGTAGCGGACGGATTGAATAAGAATTTAGGCGGGTCGCAGAGTGAACCGTCGGCCGTTGATGTTGGACCACATTCAGTGGGGGCTCGTGATATACTCTTATCGGGGCTCTCTTCTCGTTTCCAGCCACCGATGACTGAATCTGTTCCAGTTTACGATTTTCTTGGCCCGCCGCTTGAGGCCGGAGACCTTGGCTCGTTGGCGCACTATCGCGTGGTCGACGAGTTGGGCAAGGGCGGCATGGGGTACGTCTTTCGCGCCATCGACAGCAAGCTCCAGCGGAGCGTCGCGCTGAAGGTGATGAACCAGAAGATTGCCGCGACTTCCAACAGCCGCCATCGCTTTCTGCATGAGGCCCGCGCGATGGCCGCAGTGCGGCATGACAACGTGGCGACGATCTTCGAGGTCGGTGAAAGCGACGGAACACCCTTCATGGCGATGGAAATGTTGAAAGGGGGGACGCTGGAGACATTCAATAAAGACAAGCATCGTCTCGGTTACGAGAAGATCATCGACTACGCCAAGCAAATCGCGCATGGCTTGGCGGCCGCACATGCTAAGGGAATTGTTCATCGCGACATCAAACCGGCCAACATCTGGATTGAAGAAGGCATCGATCGGATCAAGATTTTGGATTTTGGGTTAGCACTAGCCTCAACACCGGTCGATCACTTGGCCGGTCGCGGTGCCGTGATCGGTACTCCCGGTTATTTGTCACCCGAGCAAGCCCGCAGCGAGCCGTTGGATGATCGCAGCGATTTATACAGCCTCGGTGTGTTGCTCTATGAACTGTGCACGGGCAGGCTTCCATTGCAATCCAGCACGGTTTCCGGTCAGCTGATTGCGATTTTGGCTCATCGCCCCAAGCCGATCCATGAACTGAACCCCGACATTCCCAAACCGCTATGTGATCTCGTCCATCGACTGCTGCGAAAAGAGCCTAAGCTGCGACCCAAATCGGCGGTTGCCTTGGAACAGGAATTGGATCGAGTTCGGCAAGAGTGTGACGCGACCAGTGAAGTAGCCCAGACGATCAGCAAATTGCAGGTCGGTCTGAATCAAGTTGTCAATAAGTCCGATAGCGGTTCGATCATCGATGCCATCGATGAAATTCCCGATGCGTTCGCCAATCCTGGCGGAACGGTTGCGGTCGGCTCAGGAAGTTCCGGCAAATTTGCGGTCGTCGCGCCACCGTCGCCCACGCAAGCAGAACCCTCAAAACCGAACTGGCAACTTTATGCGCCGATATTGGCTGTCCTGGCAATCCTCGTAACGGTCTTGCCGATCATGGCCTTCTTCTTTAGCCAGGCTGGAAGAAAGACCGAAGCGATCATCACCGAGATTCCGCCTGGGTACAATTTTGAACCCGGCAATACCGACAGAACCAAGCGAGTCGCCAGTTCCCAGCTGCCCAGTTCCCAGCCAAACGCCGCGACGACCGGCGGCGCCGCCGAGAATGAGCAAACACAGAATTCCGCTGAGCTGGCTGCGGAACCCGAGAGGCAACCTGAGCCAGATTCGAAAGACCAGCCGCCCGAAACAGCCGCACTCGCGACGACCGAGGTTGCCAGCCCAGACCCCTCAACCACTCCCCAGCAGCAGCCCGATCCAGCGGTTGACCCATCGGCATCGCCTCTGCCCGATCAACCCGCCATCAGTACTGCTGCCCGAGTGGCCGCCAGGTACGCCGCTCCCAAGGTGGCTGCCGAAGTCGTCTCCAACACGGCTCCCGCGTCTCCTGCGGCTCCCGAGTCTCCTGCGGCTTCGGCGTCTCCTGCGGCTTCGGCGTCTCCTGCGGCTTCGGCGGCTGAACCAAATCCGGAGCCGGAGCTGGAATGGAAAGAGATCACAACCGGTGATGGCAGCGGTGCCGACGTGACGGTGCAAAAAGGGATCGCCAAGAATTTGGACGATCGGCCAACTTTGTCGATCCGTCGGCGGGGTGATGTTGAGATTGATCACTCCTACCTGCGATTTGATCTGGCCTCGATCCAAGCGGACAAACAGCAGGTCGAAGCCGCCGAGTTGGTACTGAAGGTTGCTGGGAAGCGACCTGTCGGTAGTCTGATCCGTGTCCACGGCGCTCCGGAGATCGACACGTGGCCCGAGAGCAGGCTGGTGTGGAAGCTATCGTATTCCCAGAACGGCCTCGAGTCGCTTCCGGTGCTGGCCGAATTCAATGTCGGTCCGCAAACGGATGCCGGTACCATCAAGATTTCATCTGACCAACTTGCAAAATTCATTGCCGAATCAGCCCATGAAACCGTCACCTTGATCCTGGCAGGGACAGGTCCTGGGAATGAGAAAGCCGAGTTCTACAGTCGCGAAAAATCACCTCAGGCAGCACCCATGCTGCGAGTGCTGCTTCCCAAACCGCCGCCAGCAGAGGACCCCAAAGCGGAAGCCTTGGCAGAAATTCGCGCGGAGCTGGGGCATCTGGAAGGGCTGGAATCGGCCCGCGCCGATCGGATCTTCAAGTTGATCGAGAAAGCCAAATTTGAGCAAGCAATCAGACTAATCAACGACCTGGTCGACGAGATGCAGGAAGCGAAACGGCCGAAACAGATAATCGACCTGCTGAGACAGAAAGTGCACGAGGTGACCGAGGCGATTGAGCGGTTGGCTGACCCAACACCAGCGGAACCACAGCCGAAAAAAGCCGACAAGCAACCGTAAATGAGTAGTCAGTCACAGCAACATCGCGGTTGCTAAACGAATTGGCAATGTCTCAGAATTTCGTCGGCCGAAGCTCGGTATCCTGCATAGAAAGGTCCAAACTGAGCATATTTAGCACTCGCCTGATCGAATCGCATCTTATAGACGATCTCTTTCAAGTATTCGGGGTTTCGCGCCCAGAGTGTGACCATCCATTCCCAGTCGTCCAACCCAACGCCGACCGAGATTAGCTGGCTGACTTTGCCGGCAAACGCAATCCCGCTCTGTGCATGTTCGGCCATCATGGCATTGCGGCGACTGAATGGCTCACTGAACCAGTTCGCCCCGACAACCCGGCTTTTGTTCATGGGATAGAAACAGGCGGCCGGCCAATCGGGAATCTCCGGTCGCAACCGTTGTTCGTTCATCATCGGTAGACGTCGCTCATAAGCAGCAACCTTTGCGGCCAGTTCGGGCGCTTCGGGATCGGCTCCCCCCGCGACCAATCGCTCGCGAAATCGCTCAATCGTCGGCACATACTCGCTGACCTCGGTAAGCGAGACGAATGACCAGACCGGTTCGACGAATCGACCCAGTCCTGGGGCCGAAATTCGTTGATGCACCGCATCGACTTTGGCCGGGTCGGGGTCCATCAACATCACCGCAAAATCAGCTCGATGACCGCTGATCCAATACGTCGCCAAGCGCTCGGGTGCCTGGGAGCTAGTCGCATCGATCGCATGACGCAGCTGATCCAGATCGGCCTCGGGGATCGCTTTATCGATGCGGTCCCGACGAAAGCGATAAAAGTAATGACCGCAATGCCAGCCGGAGTTCGGAATCACCGAGGGTTCGGGTAATGGTTCGCTGGGACGACCAGGAACGGGTCGTGTTGTCATAACTGTCGTCTCGCAGGGAAATAGCTGACCGTTCGATTCCCAATCTTAGAACCGCGAGCACACCGGAAACAACCACCACTACTGCAACCTCCACTGGGTATAGCTCTCTCGATACCCGTAATGCAGTGACCAGCGGCGTGTTCCACCGGCTCCGAAATAGCCGTAGGAGTAGGGCATTTTCCACGTCTCTCGCTGATTCGCCCCTGGTAATGTGGGAGGTGGCGGCTGCAATCGCCGCACATGTGACGAGTAGGGCGGGTGGACGAATCGCTGAGACTGTGAATTACTGGTTGCCTTGTGCCGTTGGGCAGTGCTCGTCCCCGCTGCCCCCTGTGCTGGCGCTCGCAAGATCTGATGGGTAGGGGAAGGCGACAGGCGAAACTGATTCAGCGGTAGTTCCGTTTCGACAAGGGCTTGCTGCCCGTCGTCCCAGCCAGATGCTGTGCGAACCGGGTTGGGCAGCCCCTGTCCGGTAACCTGTCGGCCCCGTAATGAGTCCTGGCGAAATGGTCCCTGGGGAGGAATCGACTGACTCCATGCCTTGCCGCTGTTGCCCAGAGTGATGCTCAGGCAGAGCACAAAAAGTCGGACCAAATGTGGGCTGGTACCGCGCTCAATCATCGCCATGTGAAACTTCTCCAATCCTGGAAGCTGGGTGGTTTGCGCGTAGTTTGGCGTCTGCTGAGAAGAATCGGCGCTGGCGCCGGTCAGGCCAAGCATTCTCACAAAAAGCTCCGAATCTAACGATGAATTGCAAAGTGACGGATTTGATCTGGCGGCAGATCAGGCTGATTCGATAGCTTTGATGCTGCTGGTTCGCTCCGGAACACTGAAAACGGATCAACATGCATCACCGATTACGTCGATAAATCGGTAATAGAAGTGGGACCGCAGTTTCGGGGACACAATTAAGGATCGTTGGCGACCAACCAGACTTGGGGCCATCAGCAAAGGAACTCGGCATGAGCATGGAACGTCGCCAGTTTGTAACCATCATGGGATCGCTCGCGGCTAGCGCTGGAGCGCGAGCTCTGTTGGCTGAGGAAAACGGAATCGTCGAACCGGTCCATCGGGTCGCCAACGCCGCCAACAGTATCGAACCCACACCGCCGCTGCATCCGATCGATCGTGCGCTTCAAATAGCGCAAGAAGGTTTGGAAGGTTGCCGCGCCCATATCAATGATTACACCGCGTTGCTGGTCAAACGAGAATTGCTCGGAGACGAACTGGCCGAACACTCGTTCATCCAAACCAAGATCCGCAACCGCAAGCTGGTCAATGGAAAGCTGGTTCAGCCGCTGAGCGTCTATCTGAAGTACTTGAAACCGGCCGATGTCAAAGGACGCGAGGTGATCTATATCGAGGGTCAGAACAACGGCAATCTGATCGCCCACGAAGGGGGATTCAAAGGTCGTTTTCTGCCGACTGTGAACATTCCTCCCGATGGAATGATCGCGATGCGAGGACAGCGCTATCCAATGACTGAAATTGGTGTCGAGAACTTAATCGTGCAGCTGCTCGACCGTGGACAGACGGCGCGGAAATTTGAAGATGCCCAATGCGAGTTTCGCAAAAACGCGCGGATCAAAGACCGTACGTGTACTGTTTTCCAAGTCACGCTGCCGACGAAACATCCCGAGCTGGTATTCCATCAAGTGCAGGTATTCATCGATGACCAATTGAAGTTACCGATCCGATACATCGCCTATGATTGGCCGCGTCGCGAAGGCGAACCTTTGCAAGTATTGGAAGAGTACAACTATCTGAATTTGAAGATCAACGTGGGATTGACTGATGAAGATTTCAATCCGGAAAATCCGGCCTATAACTTCACCTAGGCGTCCGCTTATTCGGATTCGATTCCGGTCGGCTCTGCCTCCACGTCCAGACTGCTGATGTCGGTTTCCAGCCGCCGCAACTCTTCGAGCCAGACTCGAATATCGTTGTCATATTCGGTAGCCATGTCGGAAATGATCAATTGGCGGTGAAACGCCGCGGCGCCGGTATCGACATGTACAGCGGCTTCGGCGCTGGAAAAACGTCGATTCGGATCGGGAGAAATCAATCCGTGCAGGAACTGCATCAACAGATCGTTGCAAACAACTTCTTCCGGTAAGATCTGCTCCAGCTTGGTTGGTAATTCTCGCTTGGCATGCAGCAGATCACGCAGCTTCTCATGTTGTCCAACTGGATTGATGCCGCTCAACAGTTCGATCAACACGTATCCGACACTCGCCAAATCGCTGCTGGGAGTCGACAAGCGATCCTCCAGAACCTCCGGTGCCGCATACAGTGGCGTGCATTCGCGATCGCGAGGCGGATTGTGATAATCGATTGCTGATCCCATGTCGATTAGCTTCACATGTCCACTTCGCTTCAACATGATGTTGGCGGGCTTTACATCGCCGTGAACAATTCCCTCTCGATGTAGTGCCGCCAGGGCGGCCAGGCATTCGCGAACAATGGCAACCGCGACTCCCGCCTTGAATCGCGACTGCTCCGGACCTTCGGTGATGATCACTTCATGAATGTATTTCCAGCGCCGCTTACTGACCCGACCATCCAGCAAGTGCAAGCAACGAGGCGCGGTCAGCTGACGCAGGTCGTAGCCATCAACCCATTCCATCATCATGATCCGAATCCGGCTGCGCTCGAAGAAGTTTTGCACCGCCAACAAGTTGTCGTGTTGGATCAGCGCCACTCGGGCTGCGATTGTCGCGACTCGCTGCATCGCTTCGTTGTAGTTGCGGCTGCCGGCATAGCGCTCGGGTGAAAAGACCTTCATCGCCACCGGCACCGTGAAACCATCGGTACCCCGATATTCGGTCAGGTAGACTTCGCCTTGGCCGCCGCGGCCAAGCAACCGCAGCATGTGGTGATGACCGGTCCAGCTGAGTTTTGCGTCTCGCGTCAGCTGTTCGTATTGCTTCAACAGCTGGGGGTCACTCTGAACAGTTAGCGACCCCTGTTGGGTTCGTGTCGGATTTGGTTCGTATCGGGTCGTCGATTGCATCTGCTGGTCCCTCTTCCTTGATCATGGGCACAGTTGGCTGGCACACCTGCGCTGGATCCCAGCGGACAAGCACCGTCGGGGTGCACGACACCAGGCTACGCGCAACTGGAACCCTGTTATAGTCACTCCCTGGGCAAAAGAATACTTGAACCGTCAAAGGCCGAATTTTTGCCCTCCGGCACGCGATGGATCCCGACCACTGAAGGCTGTTTACGGGCAGATGCTTGCATTAGCGAACCGATTGAGCGCCGCCATCTGGCTTCGAGTTCCCAGCCGACGAATCGGACAAAAAAATAAGCCGGCCTAGCATCCCTGTAGACCGACTAAGTGGCAAACCACGACTATTGAGGCGACTTCCATTGCGTTGGTGACGCACGCGCGCCGTGGTAAACCATGGGAAAAATCGGGAGCGGAATCCCTTCGCTCGAATCACAGGGACTCATGCAGTCGATCCGTCAGTGACTCTCCCAAGTACGAAACAGCGATACCTCTTGTGGCAATCGGTCGCTGATAAATCCGTCGATCAACGAACTAGTCAACTGAACTGGACTTGCACCGACCTCCCTGTCGATCGCTCCAATGGTAGAACAATCGCTAGCAGCTAATGACTGAAACAGCAAGTTTCGTCGCGCGGGGGTTAGACTCCAGAACCGGCCACAGTACACATCGATGATTGGAATACCGCACTGGAAAACTCCCCGCTGCGAAATAGTGACAGAGTTCATTCAGCAGACAGTCGGCTGACCCAAACGGTCGGGCGAACCGATTCGTCGGGCTAACCAGCCTTGCTGAGCGTCTTACTTGACCGGGCAAGAATTTGGCGTGACGTTGTTCAATTGTCAACAAGGAATTGCGAAGCGTTTTCGCTTTTGCGCGATTCGATGCGCTAAAGCCAATGAAAAACCGCTTTTAGATTGTGTAAATTTTTTCCGTCGATTCGATCCCTGTTCGCGACCAAGCATGCAGACCCGGCAACCGAGACCAGATCCGTCCCAATCCTCCTGCGGTCCACAACACTACTGGTCCAACGCTTATGTCCAACAGATGCGAGCGCTGCTCGGTCAAGACGCGTGCTGGCGACTGGCCATTTATGCGTTGCCAGAGAATTTTCTACTGTCGGTGGTCGTACCAATTTTCAATGAATGCGATATGATCGGCGACGTGATTGATCGGTTGCGAGCGACTGGTTTGCCGATGCAGATGATTCTTGTCGATGACGGCAGTACCGATGGAACAAGCACCGCGGTCGACGCACTTGGTACGGCCCCCGACATCACTGTCGTTCACCACCAACAGAATTTCGGCAAGGGAGTCGCTATCCGTAGCGGTATCAAGCACGCCCGCGGTGATGTGATCGTGATTCAAGACGCCGACCATGAGTACGACCCGGCCGATTTTCGCGTGCTGTTGCAACCCATCTTGGCGGGCCAAGCCGACGTCGCCTACGGTACCCGCTATGGCCACTACGACCGTCAGATTTCTCCCTGGTGGCATCAAGCCGTCAATCAATGGATCACCACGCTGGCCAGCGTCGCCATCGGCCTGCGACTTAGCGACATCGAAACATGCTACAAAATGGCGCCTCGCCGGCACTTCGAGTCCGTTCTCTCTGAGTTGCGTGAAGCTCGCTTTGGGATCGAAATCGAATTGACCGCCAGATGGGCCAGGCGTGGACTTCGGTTCACCGAACGTCCGATCCGCTATCAACATCGCTGGTACGACGCGGGGAAGAAAATCGGCTGGCGAGACGGCTTCAGCGCGCTGCGCTGCATCGTGCAGTACGGTGTGTTGCGACGCTAAGTTTGCCCTGTCAGTTGCGATCGCGGGACCAAGATCGATATTTCCAAACGCTGGGACAATCAGACCGGCAGAGCAAAAAACTTGACGCTGCTTGATCTCTGCAGTTATCTTGTGGTTGCGTTCTGATCGAGGTCAAGCTTGGCTCACGGAGGCGTTATCGCGATGGTGATCACAAAGCCTACAAAAACGCTGCTGGTGAATCCCGCCTTCTTGCAAGAGATCAAGGACAGCAACCCGGACTGCTGGGGTTTGGTCAATCAGTTGCAACAGCTCGTACAGACGGTGGATCAGCCGGCGCCGTGTTGCGCCAGTTGACTCGGTTGCTCGACAACTTGCGCGATCAGTTGGCTTTACAATTCTCGTTGGAAGAATCCTACGGTTACATCGAAGTCGGTTCGCAGTCGTCCCGCGTGACGGGCGAATTGGCCGCCCGCACTCAGTCCCAGCATGCCACGCTGTACTTGCGGCTCAGTGAGCTGGCCGAGCAAGCCGAAGAGTTGCAGTATCGTGGCGTTGAATCGCAACGTCTGCGAGAATTGGTCCACCAAAGTCGTCAGTTTCATAGCGACTTGCAAGCGCATGAGCAGATGGAAGCCGAGTTGATTCGCCGCTGCTACGAGGTAGGTTAGAAATCATCATGATTGGCGAATCCAAAACAAAACCGATGGAGATCTTGTTGGTCGAGGATGGGCTGACCGATGCCCGAGTCACCATCTACGCTCTCCGTCGCAGCAATGTCCATCATCGACTGAGCCTGGTACGCAGTGTCGGCGAGGCGATGCAGTTCATCAAGCGAGAGGGAGTTTTCGCTCGCGCGCCCACGCCCGATCTGTTGCTGCTGGACCTGATGTTGCCCGACGGATGCGGGTTGGACGTCTTGGAAGCAATGGATAGCGGCAACGCAGTTGAGCGACCGACGACGGTCGTTTTGACCGCCTCGCACGACCCGGCGCTGCGTCAGCGATGCCACGAACTACAAGTCCATGATTACATGAACAAGCCGGTCTCCGAACAAGATTTCATGCGCGTTGTTCGCGATCACAAGAAGCTGATGATCCACACCACACCGGTGGTGTCGGCGGGTGTTTGATCCGCCGCTGCGCGGGCCGGCCCTAGCATCCGAGAGGGTGATGTGACGGTCGGGGATGCGTTGCTGCGCGGGCGCTACACGCTGGCTAATCGATCCAGCATGATCGGGTCGCTGGCACTTGGCTGCATGGGGTCGACGCCAAGAGTGCCGATTAACGACTTCTCGTAATCAGCAGCCTGGGCGATCTGCAATTGCTGCTGAACATAGGCTAATCGCTCGTTCAGGTTCAATTCCTTGGCGACGCTTTGTTCCGTACCGTCGGCCAGAAAGTCCAGCAATCGCGCTTCGAATCCCTGCCAGTGTTCCAGATCGCGTCGTTTCTGTTCCGCAAGTCGGCGCTGGTACCAGTCGCTTTGCAGCAAGGCATCGCGGGTAAACATTTGGCGAATCGTTGGATCATCGATCGCTTTCCCCTCGTAGTCTCCATAGGCCATGATGCTCAGGATGGCGCGAACCGGCGGACAGGCTGCTTCGTAGCCACCGTCGGCCATGTACCCTAGCGCGACTCGCCGCTGTGCCTCGGCGATATACATCACGCCGTCGGCGAACGACTCCGGATCCTGCCGTTCCGGCCGCAAGATTTCCTCGGGAAAAACTCGTGATGGATTGTCAAACACCCGGCCCAAATACGTTCGCACGAATTTGCGAGTAATTCGGTAACCGAGTCGGCTGGCCGGCGCGATTCCCTGTGCGGTCTCGATGTCCTCGATCCGTTCCAGCATGCCCGACTGGATCATGTTTTTCGGATCGCGTTCACCCGGTCCCATGCGGCACCACAGCTCAGGGATCAACAAAGAGACATCGTGCCCCACCTCGAACCGCGGCCCGATGTGTCCGGCCGGAGTACTAAAGCCACCTAATTCGGTCAGAATCATCGAGGCGACCAGAGCGTTCAGATCGATCGCGGGCAACAGCGCGTTGAACGGGCCCTTGGTCAACGCGCCTTCGCTCCCCGCGCCGGTCGTGCTGGGGCTTTTGCCCGTCAACGAACAGATGTAATCCATCAACAGTTCGGGCAATTCCTGATAATGCAGCGGCGAATAGACCGCCAGCGAGCGAATGCCTCCCTCGCGATCGGGCGGATTGTTGCGGCGTCCGCTCAACACCGCCCCGACCGGAATCTGTACCGGCTCGTCGGCGGACAAACATCGATGCAGCTGAATGCCCCGCATCGCCACGTACGTATCGCGCGAGTTGACCAGGTCGGGGCGATCTTGCAAGTACCGCGGATTCTTCGAACGTTGTCCATCGACCAGTCGTGGATTCGCGGTGCTGACGACGTATCCCTGCGGTTGGGAGGCGGCTTTGACCAGCAAGTCCTCCATCGGGGCACTGAATTTGTCGAACTCGATGGCGTCATCGACGATCTCGCGCGCCCTGTCGGTCGAAAGCGGCTCGAAGTTGCTGATGAAGTTTCCAGGTTGCGACAGATCATATTCCGTCTGCGTGTCCAGGCCGCGGTGGATTGCGTCGTCGGGACGCTGAAATAATCGATACTCACAGTTCTGCACGAATTTGTAGCTGCCCGCCGAAGCCAACGCGGGACCGACGTTGCCGATCGCCCCCGCCGGCACGACAACGCTGCAGCTGATGTCATCCTCGCGCTGAATTTTCGCGGCCGCGATGAAGTCCTGTCGCAGTTTGAAAGTTCGCCATTGTCGCTCGTCCAATCCAACTCGCAGGTACCCGCCTACCAACGTACGATTGTCCATCTTCAACTCGTGGCCGGGCGAACCGTTGACGATGTCGACGCCAAAGTAACTCTTCCAATTGTGTTCCATCCCGGGCCTGACAAATCGTTTGATGATCAACGCCAACGCGTAGACATGCTCGGGAATTGTGTTCAGCCAGGCGATGTATTCATCGCTGTAATTGGGCTGTGGCGTCAGCAGCTGAATCATGCTGCCAAGACTGCGTTCGGGGTCGAGTACCGGGCGCGGTTGGCGATCGGCGTAGTTCGGCTTATCGTCCGTATCGTGCCGCCAGCGATCGTGATAAGAGCGGCTAAAAATTTCATCCAACTTGGCAAAGTCTTCATCGATGTCACCGACAAATATCGGCCCGTACAGCATGTAGTCCCGCAGCGACTTGCTGATTTCACTTTTTCCACCCCCGCTGACCGTGCACGGCTTGTGACAAAAAATCCCTTCGCCAACGGTTCCGATCAAACGCCACGAGGGAGCTTGGGGATGTTTCTCCAAGCGAATCTTGTAGCCGCTCGGCGCGATGTAAACGTTCTTGGGCGATAGCGGAATCCGTTGTTCGTTGCCATCCTTGCTCCACTTAATGCACCGCTCGGCCAGCGTCGCTCGGGCATCCTCCGGGATGTACAGCACGGTGGGGTCATTACGATCGATCCCGTAACCCTCGCGCTGCACATCGATGAACGAGGCGTAGTCCCGCGCGACGTCGTCAAACGTGCGGCCATTGTAGCGCCGGCTATTGACCTGGAAATCTTCGCCCAGCAAAAACGAAGCGAAGGCCAGGGCGCCGCCGGCATGTTCCTCTTCCACGTTGCCCATCAGATTCGCGGCATAGCTGATCTGTGTTTTGACTTCTTTCTTGCAATAGCCGTAATAGTTATCGGCGATCAGCGTGACCATCACGCCCGATCTGTCTCGGCAAGTCAATTTGAATGCGGAACCGTCGTTGTACCGTTCGGACGGATCTTTCCAGCACATCGAATCGGCTCGCTGCCGCTCGTTGGCCGCCTCGTAGGATGGCAAACCAAGTTCTTTTTTCGTGAGCCTGATCAAGTGAGGCGCCAGGATCACGCAACCGGTATGACCGCTCCAGTGGCGGGCATCGAGCGCCGCGTCGTTTGCGGCCGTCAGCGGATCACCGGCATTGCCAAAGATCGATTCGACAAAGTCCAAATTGCTGACCAACGATCCGGGCGCGTAGAAACGGGTTTCCAAAGACTTCTGTTCGCAGTAGCCGGGAACTTCCGGACAGACGATCGGACGCAACAATAGTGAAACCCAGCTTTGCGCCGGATCGTCCAACCCGGAGACGTACGGCAAAATCATTGATTCGGCAGGAGGCCGCATCGCGGCGCGAAACAGGCGCACGAAGACCGACTTGGGAACGATCCGCTTGTCTCCCGGGATCGGCAAACCGCCTGCGACCACATGAAACGTGCCGGCGGTGGTACGGCGGTCGGCCTTGGGATTGTTCAACACGCCGTTGAGACAGCGGTAGGATTCGACCAGCTCGTTTTGAAACGATTGGCCGTTGATCGGTAGGCTCAGTTCGCGGGCCATGCCGTGACGGTCCAAAGTCATTGAACGGCTGGGTAGTCGCAGCGGAGCACCGCCGACCTCCTGCTGGAAGTAGCGATTCAAGAAAGATTCAATTCGCGAATCGATCGGCGCACGATGCTCTGCCAGCAGCCGGTTCTTCTCTCGCAGACTCTCGAGAATCCCCGCTGAAAACGTCGCCATCGAATCGTCACTGGTTGCCGCGTCGGGGGGCGACAGTCCGGCAGAGGCCATCTGGAACGCGATGTAACTGCGCAGCCGACGCCGCTCCTCCGGGCGCGTGGCGACTTCGCGGTTCCAGCCAAGTGTACGCTGCAGTTCGGCATGGCCGGTGTGTTCGGCATGGCCGGTGTGTTCGGCATGGCCGGTTTGGTTGGGGATGATCGCGGAACTTGACAAATCGAATACTCCTGGAAATCGCGTTCGTTTTCTGATCGTCCAACATAGCAAAACGCTTCCTCGATGCAGCCGGATTGCGGTGCGGCGCGGCTGGGCAAAAAACGCCAAACTCACTACCGTTGGTAAGCGTGCCGCTAGGCGGTTATCATTGGCTGATCAGCTGCCAGTAAGCCCCGCTTTCACCCAGAGAATCTTGTTGATGCCTAACTCCCATTTCCAGATCGGTCTCGCTGTGACGGCGATTTTCCTGTTCTCCAGCACGTCCTCCGCCGAAGGACTCGGAATCACGCCCCCCGAGCAGATTTCGACAATCGATGGCTTCCAAGTCGAATTGGTTTACGAAGTTCCACAAGACGAACAAGGCTCCTGGGTCTCGCTGACGGTTGACCCCCAAGGACGCTTGATTGCTTGTGACCAGGAGGGCGGACTGTATCGGATCGATGTCTCCAGCGACCAGGCAAAGGTCGAAAAGCTGGCGATCGAATTTGTCGGCGCTCAGGGCTTGTTGCACGCCTTTGGCTCGTTGTACGCCAACGTGAACCACAGAAAATTCCCAGCCGGCGTGTGGCGCTTGACCGACACCGATGGCGATGATCAATACGATCAGAAAGAACTCATTGTTCCACTCAATGCTGGCGGCGAACATGGCCCGCACGCGATGATCCTGACACCCGACAAGCAACGGATTCTGATGTGTGGTGGCAACAACACCAATTTGCCTCAGAACATTGCTCGCTCTCGCGTTCCCCGCAACTGGGACGAAGACCACTTGCTCGGCCGGATGCCCGATGCACGCGGCCACAACGCCAATCGATTGGCACCTGGCGGCTTCATCGTGTCGATGAATCCTGACGGCAGCGAGATCGAATTAGTCTGCAACGGATTTCGCAATGCCTACGACATCGCGCTCAATCGTGATGGCGAACTGTTTGCCTTTGACGCTGACATGGAATGGGATGTCGGTACCCCGTGGTATCGGCCGACTCGCATCAATCACGTCATCAGTGGTGCCGAGTTCGGTTGGCGCAATGGAACCGGCAAGTGGCCGGCCTACTATCCGGACTCATTCGGATCGGCCGTTGATATCGGTCCCGGTTCACCGACCGGAATCTGTTTTGGTTACGGCACCAATTATCCCAAAAAGTACCAAGACGCGTTGTACGCCTGCGACTGGAGCTACGGCAATATCTACGCGGTTCACCTGACTCCCGACGGCAGCAGCTACGGCGGCAGCTACGAAACGTTCGCCACAGCGGCGCCCTTGCCGGTCACCGACATCGTCGTGCACCCCGACGGCATGCTGTATTTCACGATCGGGGGGCGCAAGACTCAAAGTGGTCTGTATCGGGTGCGCTATATCGGCCCCGTCGACGACGCCGCTGAGCAACCCGAACAGCCAGTCGCCCAGGAATCAAGCCCCCCAGCATTAAGAGAATTGCGTCATCAGCTGGAAGCGTTCCACGTTGGCCAGCCAACCGCCGATGCCGTGCCATTGGCGCTACAGCATCTTGCCCACCCAGATCGAGGAATTCGGTTCGCTGCCCGCATCGCGCTGGAGCATCAACCTGTTGACCGTTGGCGTGAGCAAGTACTGAAGCTGGAAAATCCGCAAGCCAGAATCCTGGGGATCGTCGCGTTGGCCCGCAATGGTGACGCCGCTGACAGAGCACCCGCGATCGCCGCACTGACGTCGATTGACTGGGATTCGCTGTCCGCTTCCGAGCGAACAGACCTGCTTCGCGCCTACGGTCTGATCGGCATTCGCCTAGGCAAGATCGCAGGAACCGAGTCGCAGCCGATTCTGAAACAGATCGGTGGCAGGTTTCCAACAGGTGACCAACGAGTTGATCGTGAACTCGCTCAACTGCTGGTGTACCTGGATGCCGATCAGGTACTTGGCACGATCATTGCCGAAATGAAGAATTCACCAAGCCAGGAAAACCAGATCCATTACGCGATGACCCTGCGCGGTGTGACCGAAGGCTGGACCGAACAGTTGTACCGGGAGTACTTTGGCTGGTTCAACGAAATTCAGTCGGCGCGAGGTGGAATGTCGTTCGGCGGGTTCATCAAGAACATCAAACAGGCGGCCATCGACGGACTTTCCGACAGCACCAAGCAGACGCTTGCCGATATCCTGCAGGCACCGCCAGAGGCAACGGCCGAGGCAGCCGAGCCAGCCCGACCGCTCGTACGGAAATGGCAAGTCAACGAATTGCTGCCGGCCGTCACCAGTCCTGAGCATGTGCCCAATTTCGATCAAGGTCAAAAGGTTTTCGCCGCGGCCCAGTGTTACAAATGTCACCGAATTGGAATCCAAGGCGGGATTCTCGGTCCCGACCTGACCGCCGCCGGCGGTCGGTTCAATCACAAGGATATGTTGACGGCGATCATTGAGCCGAGCAAAGTCGTCAGTGACCAATATGGGGCGACTCAATTCTTAACCGATGACGGTCGAGTGGTCGTCGGCCGTGTGATCAACATGAACGGCAACCAACTGCAAGTGTTGACCAACATGCTCGATCCCTCGCAGCTGACCAATATCAGGCGTGACAAGATCGAGTCGACGCGGCCGGCGACAACCAGCATGATGCCGGCAGGCTTGCTGGACACTTTCAACGAACAAGAGATCGCCGATCTGGTGGCTTACCTGAGGGCTGGCGGCCGCGCTGACCATCCGATCTTCAAGTTGACCGCCACGCAAGCGAAGCAGGACCGGCAGTGGTTGGTGTTCCCTGGCGGCGATGGTCCGGGCGCCGGGAAACACATCGTGTTGGTCGCCGGCGACCACGAGTACCGCAGCGAAGAAGCGCTGCCTCAACTCGCAAAGATCTTATCGGTGCATCACGGGTTCAAATGCAGCGTGTTGTTTCCGATCGATCCGAAAACCGGCGAAATCAATCCGGAGAGTGTCACCAACATTCCAGGACTCGAAGCGCTTGACACCGCCGACTTGATGGTGCTCGGATTGCGATTCCGTAATTTGGAAGACGATCAAATGAAGCGGATCGTCGACTACAGCGAAGCGGGCAAGCCGATCATCGGCCTCCGGACGTCAACGCACGCGTTCAATATTCCAGAGGACCGAGCCTACGCGAAGTACTCCTTCAACACCAAAACCGCTGGGTTCAGCGAAGGATACGGACGCCAAATCCTCGGCGAGACATGGATCTCGCATCATGGTCACCACGGCCAGCAATCGACCCGCGGAATCGTCGCTGATCCCAAGCATCCGATCGCCATCGGCCTCAAAGATGGCGACGTCTGGGGGCCGACCGATGTCTATGGTGTGCGGTTGCCGCTCGCCGGCGATGGACACGCCGTGATCCTGGGACAGGTGTTGGATGGCATGACCCCCGATTCGCAACCACTCGCCGGCCCCAAGAACGATCCGATGATGCCGATCGCCTGGACCCGCTCTTACAAGGGCGGCCGCGTGTTTACCACCACGATGGGTTCTGCCGATGATCTGGTCGCCACGGGAACTCGGCGGATGATGGTCAACGCGGTTTACTGGTGCGTTGGTTTGGAAAACCAGATCAAACCCGACTACGATGTCTCGATTGTGGGCGAGTACAATCCGACCCCTTTCGGATTCAAAAAGTACATCCCAGGCCGCCGGCCGGCGGACTATGACTTGCAAACGCTCAACTAGGTCGGCGGCGATCGCCAAGACAAGCGTTCTTCAAAACGCTGCGGCTCACTGCCGCTGTAGATAATCGAGTCGTCGCTGCGCCAAGCTATTCGGATCAAACTTCAACAGGAAGCTGATTCGTGCTGGGTCGATCGGATACTGATCACCATGGAAATCATTCAAATAAACCGCGGTATTGAGTATCTGCAGCGCCTCGGCTTCGTTCGTCGCTCTTTGAAATGATCGATACAGCCAGGGGCGCGGATCCTGACCGCCGACAATCGCCATAAATTCGACCGCTCGAGCGACGACCAGCGGTTCTGAATCGACCAGCCTTTGCTCAATCCGTGGCAGCAGCGATGACGCTTCGGCGGCGAAGCTCGAACAGGTCACCAGCGCCCAATAGCGGATCCACGGATCCTCGCTGGCCAGCGATCTCTGCAACTTCGGCTGCGCATCTTCAAACGGCAGCAGCGCCAGATTGGCCGTGTCGATCAGCTGCGAGAGTCGCTGCTGGTTGCGGCGACCGAAGCCGACTGGGTCGGCCATTTCAGTGACCAGCAGTGCTTCGGGAATGAAGCTTAAATCCGGCATCGCCTTCAAACGGTCGCTCAGCCGCGCTCGCATGCGGCTCAGTTGATTGGCGTACTTTGGTTGATCGGCCAGATTGGCGACCTCGTCTGGATCGGCGTCCAGGTCGTACAGGGCTTCGACCGATTTCGGTTCAAAGAACTGACTTTGCAATGCGTTCAATTTTCCTTCGCGATGGAGCTGCCTCCATTGCTGATAAGCCAGCGACTTGTAGCGATAGTTATTCTGCAATCCATCGGGCAGGAACGGCTCGAAGTTGCGAATGTATTTGAAACGGCCCTGGCGAAGTGAGCGAACCAGGTCGTATTTCTCGTCGAATCGATCGGCATAACCGAAGGTTTCGTCGCGGGCATCGACTTCGTCGGCAACCACGGCGGGTCCCAGAAATGGCTTGCCATCGATTCCCGCCGGCGGATCCAATCCAGCCAGCGCGAGTGTCGTCGGGCCGTAGTCCACAAATTCAACGAAGCCGGCACAGCGGCTGGCGAGATCCCGTCCGGCCAGAGACCGAAAGTTCTCGGGAACACGGATGACCAATGGCACATGCAATCCGGATTCATAAAGGTAGCCCTTCGATCTTGGCAGCACGCCGCCGTGGTCGCCGAAGTAGAACACAAAGGTGTTTTCAAGCTCACCGGCTTGATGCAATTCACCGATGATCTTGCCTACCACTTGATCGACGGCCATGATCCGATCGTGATACCTGGCCCGCGTATATCGCAGCACGGGTGTGTCGGGAAGGTAAGGCTGCAGCCGCACCGCGGCTTGATCAGTGACCGTCGGGACTTGCAAATCCGACGCCGGAAAATGAAGGCTGCTTTCGTGAGAAATAGGGATCGACTGGACGTGGAAAAAAGAGGTCGACTTGTCGGGACGATTCTTCCAGCTCGCCTGCCTGGATGATTCACTCCAGAGGTTCGCGGATTTGACCGCGTTGTAATCCTCTTTGCTGTTGTTGGTTGTATAGTATCCGGCTGCTCGCAGGTAAGCTGGAAACATTTGCACTCCAGTCGGCAGCGCGGCGATGTTAATTTTTCGATGATATTGAGTACCAATGCGAGGCGCGTAACAACTTGTGATCAGAGTGGTGCGGGCGACCGAGCAAACCGGAGAATTGGAAAACGCACGATCGAAAGTCAATCCATGCCGCGCCATCGCTTCGATGTTCGGTGTCGGCGCACCGGCCGGGTCAAAATGCTTCAGGTAGTGCTTTGAGTTATCTTCGGAGATGATCCAAACGACATTCGGACGACGAATGCCCGCGGCTCTGCTCGGTTGGGCCACGACGATTGCGATCGATACGAACATCCAGCATAAAGTTCGACTTGACAAAGAGAGAATCATGATTGGCGGCGATCGCAAAGTATTGAGAGCTCAGAAAACAGAAATCAGCTTGTGGAATTGTAAACTGCTAACCGGCTTGCTGCTGCTGATCGGTTCGTGGCTGGTCCCAGCAGTCCTGGCCGATCCGCCACCCGCGGAAATTCCAGTCTTGTCCCTGGAGTCGATTTATCATCCCGAGAACAAGTTTGAATTCGCCGCTGCGCTTCCCGAAGTTCGCTGGATCGGTGACGCCCCGGCGCGACTGTTGGTGCAGCGCGATGAGAAATGGATGGAATTTGATTTGCCAACAGCTACGGAGCGGGAATCGCCGATCGCCGCCGGCATCGCCGAGCGGATCGCCAAGCTTGGCGGCTTAAGTGAGCAGCAAATTCTCCGTGCTACTTCGTCGGCAATAAGAAAAATGAAGCTGCCGAGTGATCAGGTGGTTGTCCAAATCGACAAGTCGCTGGCCGTTGTCGCCGCTGATGCGCCCGCCCGTTGGCTGACTCGCGAGGGCTCGACATGGGGTGATCCCACGATCGATTCGCTTGGACGGCGAGTTGGCTACACGCAGGAAGGAGATCTGTTTTTGGTGGATTCTCTCAGCGGTCAAACACACCGGCTGACCAACGATGGCGGCGATACGATTCTCAATGGAGTTTTGGATTGGACTTACCAGGAAGAAATCTTTGGGCGGGGGAATTACAAGGGATTCTGGTTCAGCGCCGACGGAAATTGGTTGGCCATGTTGCGAATCGATATCAGTGCCATCGAGCCGTACATGCTGTCCTCGTCCGGCGATGAACGTGGCCGCGGAATTGTTCGTCGCTATCCGAAGGCGGGGGACCCGATTCCCCACGCCTCGTTGTGGGTCTGGGATCTGCGCAACCTCGATTCGGCCCACTTGCCGCCATCCAAACGTATTGCCCTCTCGACGCCCGAGCAGCAGCGGATCATCACGGGTGTTTGGTGGTGTCCGAATCGACTGGCGTTGATCTACAGCATCAGTGACCGCAGACAGTCGTGGCGGGAGCTGCGAATTGTCGAAGCAGCTTTTTTTGCGGGTCAGAGCAGCGAAGCAGATTTGTTGTTGCGAGAAGAGAGTTCGACGTGGGTTGAGCCGCCGACTGATCCGGTGTGGCTTGATGATGGCAGCTTGGTGTGGCGCAGCGAGTTGCCAACCGGTCGAAACCGTCTGTATCACATCGACCTGGGAGGCCGGGTGGTCACACCCATGTCACCGGAAGCTTTTCATGTCGGCGAGTTTTCGGTCACTGGCGATGGAACCATCGCGGTGGTGACCGGAAATGCCGATCGCAATACGATCGAGCAGCAGGCCTATCGAATTGATTCGAATCAGCCCGCCGACTTGATCCCTGTGACCAAAGAAGCGGGATGGCATCGCATTGACGTTAGCCCCGACGAGAAGTGGTTTGTCGATCGGTTCAGCGCCCCGGCACAACCGCCGGCACTGCGGGTGCGAAGTGTCGATGGTGATCGTCAGCAACTGATCGCGGAATCGGTATTGAGGCTGCGAGAACCGATACTGGTTCCGCAGCTGATGCAAATCCCCGCCCCCGACGGCGTGATGTTGCCTTGTCTGTTGGTCCGCCCCAGTACGGCCAGCAGCCAGCGACCGTGTCCAGTGGTGATTGAGGTTTACGGTGGCCCGCAAGCACCGTTGGTCAGCAGCCGCTGGGCTGGAGCCAGAACCCTCTATCGACAGCTGCTGGCCAGCCGCGGCATCGCGACGTTGGTGATCGATAACCGTTCCAGTGCTGGCCGCGGCAGCATCGAAAGCTGGCCCATTCAGCGGCGGGTCGGCGAGGTTGAGTTGCAAGATTTGCTCTCTGGCGTCGATTGGCTCAAGCAACAAGACTGGGTCGATTCTCGGCGGCTGGCGATTCGCGGTTGGAGCTTTGGCGGGTTCCTGACCCTTTACGCGATGACGCACAGTGATGCCTTCGTGGCTGGAATCGCTGGCGGCTCGGTAACGGATTGGCGGGAATACGATGCCTTCTACACCGAGCGCTACATGGGATTGCCAACCGAGAACGCCGCGGGCTACGAATCGACGGCCCCGGTTCGCCAGGCCGACCAACTGCATGGCCGAGTGCTGCTGATTCATGGTGAGTCGGACGACAACGTCCACCCCTCCGAGACACTGCGAATGGCCGCCGCATTGCAACGCGCCGGCAAAGATTTTCGGCTCATGATTTACCCCGGCGCGGCTCATGGCGTGAAAGACCCCCAGCAACTCTGGCATCTGAACCAGATGACCGATCGCTTCTTAATGGAGCAGCTGCTGGCCGGCCGCGAGGCCGGTCCATAGCAGTCCAATCCGGGCAAAAAGGGCGTCTTCAGCAGGTCTTTGCGAGCCGAGTCGATTCCGCTAAGCTGTGAGGCCCGAAATGAAGCCCACAAACAAAGTTGCTGAGAAGACATTATGTACGCCATCATTGTTGACGGTGGTCGCCAATATCGCGTCGAACCAGGCATGGAGGTCGACGTTGATTTTCGCGATCTCGCCGATGGCGAAAGCTTGACCTTTGAGAAAGTCCTTGCGGTTAGCGACGAGGAAGGATTGAGGCTTGGTTCGCCGACCGTCCATGGGGCCAGCGTCACGGCTTCGGTGATCGGCAACGTGCAGGACAAAAAGATCTACGTCCAAAAATTCCGTCGCCGCAAGAACAGCAAGCGCCGCACTGGCCATCGGCAGAGCCATACTCGCGTCAAGATCGAAAAAATCGCTGGTATCTAGTGACCACCTCTTCGCTCAGTGACGACTACGAGATTGGTGAGGTCTTGGGAGTTGGAACGGTCGGTACCATCTATAGGGCGGTCGACCGACGGACTGAGCAACCGGTGGCGATCAAAAAGCTGCATCCGACTGTCAGTGCGGATCGGTTGATTCGAGCCCGTTTCCGACGTGAGATGTTGATCCTGGATCGGCTGCACCATCCCAACATCATTCGCTACTACGGCGGTGGCGAAGACGGTAATTTGCTGTATTACGTGATGGAGCTTGTCGAAGGCGGGACGGTCAAGGAATTGCTGCAAACCAAGGGGCCGCTGCCCTGGAAAGCCGTTGCCGAAATCGGTCGGCAACTTTGTTCCGCACTGCAGTTCGCACACAACCACGGGGTGATCCACCGTGACTTGAAACCTGGAAATCTGTTTCTGACCACCGACGGCCAAGTCAAACTGGGAGACTTTGGAATTGCCAGAGACTTGGAACACACAGACATTACCAGTAGTGGCATGACTGTTGGCACTCATGCTTACATGGCGCCCGAACAAATCAGAGGCGATGTGACGATCTCTGGAAAAGCGGACCTGTATTCACTCGGTTGCTGCCTGTTCGAGATGTTGACTGGTCAAACGCCTTTTGTGGGTGACAACTTTGCTCACTTATTTGAACAGCATTTGCGATCGGAGCCACCTGATGTGCGGCAGTTTTTGCCGGATTGTCCAGCCGAGTTGAACAGTACGATCCGGCAGATGTTGGCGAAGGAACCCGAAGACCGTCCCTTCAATGCCCGGCAAATCCAGGCGGTCATGCTGCGATTGGTCGATTCGATCGAACCCAGCGACGCCATCGCCAATCAACCAGCGGATGTTGGATCAGAGCACGTGACCTCTCGCGGCCGCGAGCTTCTGCAATTGCGGATTCAGCAACGCTTGCACGGCGAACCTGCCGAAAAGGTCAGTTGGCTGCGACTGGTGACGGCGGTGGGGCTGATCGTGGCGGCGATTGTGGCGGCGAATTTACTGCGATCCTAGCACGATCAACGCAGCGGTCGTCCTGATCGGACTACCCAGCCGTGGCCAGAGTCTGGTCCAGTCGCTACGGGTGGCCGTGATGGGTACTGGGCTGACCCCCGGACTCGCTGCTATCCTGCGTTTTGTTATCGGCCTCCAGGCAGTCGCTGCTGTTGCGAAACTGGTCGCCGCTTCAGTCCGCGGTTCGGCGATTGGCCGGACCACCGGGTCTTTCCAAGGAACTATACATGACCAATCGATGCTTATTGATCGCCGCGCCGCTCGCACTCGCGCTGACGACCCTATCGACCCTGCGAGCCCAAGACGAAGCAGCCCCAGAGGACCAACAAGTGGAATCATCTGTTTCGGATCCGATCGGCTATTTCTTGGGCTTGTCCGTTGGCCAACAGATGCGGCAAAACGGATTTCTGCCCGGCGATTTTCAGCTGGAAACACTGCTGGCCGGTTTCAGCGACGGGATTAGCGAACAGGAAGCGGCGCTGAACGACAAGGAGCTGGCCGAAACCCAGCGCAAAATTCAATCGCTGTTGTTGCAGCGCCGCAGCGAACAAATGGCGGAATCGACAAAGAAAGGTGCGGAATTTCTGGCCGAGAACGCCAAACAGAAAGGCGTCAAAGAGCTCAAGGGCGGAGTTCAATACAAGGTGATTGAATCGGGTTCAGGTAAGTCGCCCGCATTGACCGATACGGTCAAAGTCCATTACACCGGAAAGTTGATCAACGGAAAAATGTTTGACAGTTCCGTGCAACGCGGCGAACCAGCGACGTTCCGCGTTGGTCAAGTGATCAAAGGCTGGCAACTGGCGCTGCAGGAAATGAAGGTGGGTGACAAATGGATGATCTACATTCCCCCCGATTTGGCATACGGCGAACAAGGCAGTCCGGGAGCAATCGGGCCCAACCAAACGTTGGTATTCGAAGTCGAATTGTTGGAGATTCAGTAGCCCATCAGCAGCCCTGCGGGGCAGAAGGTGGGTCGGCGGGCGCCGCCGGTGGCGGGCGCGTCAATCGGTTAGGGTGGATCGTTGGCGGTCGTTTCCGAATCTTGTTCGGCTGCGGAATCTTTGGAATCGGTCTGGTCTGATGGCGCTGCCGCTGCTTCGCGGGCCGCTGCTTCGCGGGCCGCTTCGGCCGCCTGTAATTCCGCTTTCCGCCGCTCGGCTGATGCCTCAAAATCGGCTTTCAGCTGCAGATAGCGGTCCGGATCGATCTTGCCCTCTTCGTCCATCATTTTGACGAACGAGATCAGCGGGAAATCCTCCGGCAGCTCGTCTGAGTCGATCAAAATCATGTATCGACGAATGGACTTGTACAGATCCTCGGCCGAATCATCGACCGTCAAAATTGGGTAGTCTTCATAGATTTCCACCCAAATCTTGAACGCCTGTTCGTACAGGCTGATCGCTTGGTCCAATTCGGCGCGGCGATTTGCTTGTTCGGCTTCGTACACCAATCTTCGGGCACGGACGGTCCGCTCTTCTTGCTCCGCCTGGGCCAGCGATTTCCAATACGGGTAATTGATTTGAGAGCGATAGCCTTCCGTTTTCCGATATCGTTGGTCCAGGTCGCTGATTTCGCCAAGGATGTTGACTGCTTGCAATCGAATCGAAGCATCCGCTTGCCGTACGATTTCGGATAGCGCCGGGACCAAGGAAGCTTCCAACTTCACGCGCTGCTGGAGTTCGGAACGGGTCAATTCATTGACCGGCTGATCCACGATCCGGCGTTGATCGTCAGTCAGCAGTTTGAGTCTCTTCTCACGCTGCGAATCATAAACTTCTTTCGTCAACTCGCGAAACTTCTCGCGACGCTCGGTAAGCTGACGGGCCAATTCGTCTAACTGGTCCAACTTGATTGTGAAAGGCGATGTAGTGGGAATGCTGCGATTGCCGAATCTGGCCCAATCATCGCTCGCCAACTGCCAGGCGTTCTGGGCGGAGTCGTCCAGGATACCTTCACTCTCGATTGCTTCGGCATGTTTGATTCGCCACTTGGGTCCTGTCTCAAAAAAATTAAGTGGTGTCTGCCGGCGGATCTGGATTCCGCTATCGACCAGGTCGTATCCGTGATACAGCCACAAGCGACCGACCAACCAGTTGTCGGGTTTTCCCAGCGGGCCGCGTGCTTCGGGACTATCAACGGCGATATTTTCGTCAATCAATGATTGATGCAAGACTTCGTCTTCGGAGAACAGGCGTCGAAACTGTTTTTTCTCATCGGACATGCCCAGCTTGGCACCGTAAAACCAACCGGTGTACCAGATCAAACGGGGCGCATGTTTGTTCTGGCGAACGCCACGTGTTAGATATTCGGTACCCTCGCGAACCATTTCGTAGCGTTGTCGATAATCATCGAACTCGACCGACACGTTATAAGCCAGGTTGTGCGCCTGTTGTTCCCAAACGCGATCAAAGTGCGGTTGCAGCAAAGCAATGTTGTTTAACGTCGCTTTGTAGCGATCCCATTCGTGACGTACTCGGTATTCGTGCGCTTTTTCATGCAACAGCGTGGCGGCGACTCCGCGGAGGCCTAACGATGCTAATTTCATGGTTTCGCTGGCCGGACTGATTTCGCCGAGATCGCTTTCGGCCATGTTGTACCGATGGCGCATCTGCGATAGCCGCCCGCCTAAATCTCCTTGTCCGCCGGAGGGTTGTCCAAGCAGGTACAGGGGGATCAGCATCGCCAGCAGAATCGCCAGGTAAACCAATTTTCGACGCAAATTCGTGGCCCGATTCATGCCGCAATCTCCCGCGACTTCAGGAAGAAGTAGCTGATTAAGAAAGCCAAAATACAGTATCCCAATGTGGCTGTTGCGTGCCGCAACAGCAGGTCGCCGAAGATGTCAAAGCCGCTGGCCGCATACTCCGCCGTGCCAACCATTTTTGGCAAGTTGGGCAGTGCCGTGGCCAGCGCGTCCAGCGAATAGACGATCCCGGCGTCGACCGTCTTGATCACCGCGGACGACAGATTATCGACGTCCAGTTGAGTGGTCATGGCGTCCTGTTTCAGCAGTCGCACCATCGACTCGATTGGACCTCCGCCACGTTCAATGCCTTCATCGATGTAGTGCCGCGTGTCGTAAATCTGCTCAGCAAAGAACCCCAGCAAGACGCAGGCAAAGGTGGCCACCATCGCGACTGGCCCGCTCAGAAACGTACTGAACATCACTCCAAAGGCGATCACCATCGCCATCTGCAGCCAGATCGAGATGTACGCTTTGATCAAATTCCACCAAAACGGATTGTCGCCTTGTCGCAAATAGACCCCGCTTTGGGTCACTCCCAGATATTGACTGCTGTCAACGCATTGGATGATCAGGTTCAAGCGGCCTTGCTGATCCACCAAATCTTCGAACACGTTTAACATCCGAGTTTCGTTGTTGTCGGTTCCTTCGATCTGCAGAGGCAAGCGTTGCTCGTCGACGTCATACTCGGCGACCACAAACGTGATCGGGTTGCTGGCAATTTCTTTGCTCGGATGCTTCATCGTGATCGAGCCACGAATTCCTGATTCAATATCACCTTTGTAAGATCGGTAGGCACGAATCGACAAATCGACAGGAATGTTATCCGGGTACCGCTCCGGTGTTACATTTTCAAAGGCAAATTCGGCTGCGGAAAGCGTTCCGCCTTCCACGTAACCATGTTGGGCCTTGCGGCTACCGCGGGCCAATCCGATCACCCGCGCAATCCCGGCGCTGCCATAGCCTCCTTCGTTGATGCGCTCGCTGCCAATGTCGATTCCCTCGTCCTTTTTTTCTCCGCGGCGATCGTAAAATTGGACTTGGCCGTAGGAGGGAAGCCGGGCGCGAAGCGCGTCCTGTGGGGGACCGATGGTGAATTTGCCGTCTTGGTTCCGCGTTACAATGTGTCGGTGGCCGCGGACCAGATCGGTCAGTCCTTCGCCGCTGCCGTCGGACTGCATCGACTGGGCATCGATCGTGAACTGATGTTTGTGATTACGAACAAAGTCAGTTTCTCCCTGCAAACCGCCGTCGCTCAGCTCGCTTGCTTCAGTGACTTCCAAATGCGTATGCCGCAGACCTCGGACCACAAAGATATAACTGGCAAGCCCCATCGGAATCAGCATTACCGTGCCCACCGCCAGGAACCCGATCATCCGCCCCAAAATCAGTTCGGTCGGCCGGACCGGTTTGGTGACAATCGTATAAATGGTCTTGCTCTTGATATCGGCCGGCAGCGAAAACGCGCTGATGAACAACGCCAAGGCCAACATCAAATAGTTGGTGCCGGTCAAAACAAAACTGATATACAGCCGCGCCGGTTCGTCGCTATCCGGATTCAGAAACCAGCCCGCCAACAACAAGCCGGCTACAAACAATCCGATCACAAACAAGACCTTGCGCCGAATCGCTTCCTTGAATGCCAAACGCGCCAGCGCCGCGATCCGCCGAATCGATGTGCCCGGTAAATCAAAACGAACCAGATCGCGGATTGACCGGGACATCGCATAAAACCCTTCGACGGGCCCGTAACGCACCGCCGAGACGATGTAGCCCACCGCGATTCCCAAAATGATCGCCAGAACCGTCAACACGATTCCCTTGAGCAGCCCACTTTCCAAGAACGCCTCGGGTCGCATCAACCACTGGTAGTAAGACCAAAAGTCTTCTGGTTGCAGCGTCATTGAGCAACCTCGCCAGATCCACCGCCGGAGGCAGATCCGTCAGCGGAGCTGGATTCGATCGGCGAAGCATCGTTGGATGCCGGTAAACCGGAAACGCGGCGGGCACCCGGTCGGGCTTCACTCTCACGGACAATGTTCAAGAACAAGTCCTCCATCGTTGCGGTCGGGTTGTCGATCGACTTCAACTTGCCCCCATGCCGCTGGATCACCTGGGCGATCTCCTGCTTGGCTGCCTCGCTCAAGCCTTCGGCATGAACTTCAGTGACGTCCTGGACCTTCAATAAGTCGGACACACGACCGAGTTCTTTCAGCTCACCTTGGTGCAAAATCGCGATTCGGTCGCAAACGTCTTGTACGTCGGCTAACTGATGGCTACATAGCAGAATCGTTTTGCCTTGGTCGCGCAGTCCCAAGATCAAATCCTTCATCTCACGGGTGCCGATCGGATCCAGGCCGGTTGTCGGTTCGTCCAACAGAATCAGGTCAGGATCGTTAATCAGGGCTTGCGCCAAACCGACGCGGCGAGTCATCCCCTTACTGTATTCCCGCAATTGTCGATGCCTGGCTCCTTGCAGTCCCACCAAGCGGACCAATTCATCGACCCTCCGCCGGCGATCGGCCCCCGACATGTTGAAAAGCCGGCCGTAAAAATCGAGCGTTTCTTCGGCGGTCAAAAACTTGTACAGATACGATTCTTCCGGCAAATAGCCGATTCGCTCGTTCTTGCTCGTCTCGCTGGCGTCCTTGCCAAAGACCAGTACTCGGCCGCTACTGGGAAACAGCAGCCCCAGAATCAGCTTGATCGTGGTCGACTTGCCACTGCCGTTGGGTCCCAACAGGCCAAAAATCTCCCCTGGTCGGACTTCGATATCCAGCGACTTGAGCGCGTGGACCTTCTTTCGACCCCAGAAATCCCGGTAAATTTTGCTCAAATTGCGGGTTTCGATGACGACATCCGAAGCGGAGTCAGCGGCATCGGTGGTGAGATCCGAATCCGTCTTGTCTGATTCGGCGACTGCAGTCGTGTCGTTATCCACAAGCGGTTTTGTCCATTGCGAGAGGAAAGGAAGGCGAGAATCACCGGCAGCGATTTTTACGCTACGTCGGCTCCACAATAAGTGTTCATGAATTTACAGGCTTTGCCAGTTTAGCCAGCCCTGGCTTGTCCGCCGACTCCTGTTCTACGATTTGCGTACGAGTTGGTTTGTCAGAAACTGACCGACTAGGAATCCTGGACCGACAAAAGATGTCACCAAGCAGCCCCATTGATTCGCGCCCCGATGATCAGCCTTATCAAGCTGCGCTGAAGTTCCTGTACGAACGGATCAATTACGAACGGATCGTCCAGCCCACAACGCGATATACATTTCGACTCCAGCAGATCAGTCGGCTGATGCGGCGTCTCGGTCTTTCAGCCTACTTGTACGAACCTGCTCAGTCGCTGACCTCTGCCGCTCCCAAAGTGCCCTTGGTCCACATCGCCGGGACTAAAGGCAAAGGATCGACTGCCGCCATGGTATCGGCCGCTCTGACGGCCGCCGGCTTGCGCACCGGGTTATATACATCTCCGCACCTGCATCGATTGGAAGAACGGTTCCGGATTGATGGACTTCCCTGTTCGGCTGCTGAACTGGTGGCTCTGGTCGACCAAATCGCGCCGGCGGTCGAGGCGGTTGAAAGCGAGTTGGGGCCACCATCTTTTTTTGAATTGACCACAGCTTTGGCGATGTTGCGCTTTGACAAGGCCGAATGTGATGCGATCGTTTTGGAGGTCGGTTTGGGTGGCAGATTGGACAGCACCAACGTTTGTGCCTCGTCGGTTACGGCAATCACATCCATTGGTCTCGATCACCAACATGTGTTGGGTGAAACGCTGGTCGAAATCGCTGCCGAGAAGGCTGGAATTATCAAGACCAATGTACCCGTCGTTAGTGGAGCGACCGATTCCGGCGCAGCCGCGGTGATCGCCGCATGTGCCGAACGGCATCACTGTGATTTGTTTACTCTGGGAACCGACTTTGACTATCGATCCTCGCCGGCGGCTGACTGGGGTTCGCTGTTTGAATATCACGGCCATCGCTTTCCATTGCGGGACCGCATCCGTACTTCGCTGCCATTGGAGGGTGATCACCAGAGTCGCAACGCTGCCATCGCAATCGCGATCCTGGATCTGCTGCGGGACCAGGGAATTGCGATTCCCGACCTGGTGATCGAAACAAGTTTCGCGCAGCTCAATTGCCCGGCTCGGATCGAACGCTTTTCGTTGCCGCACGAAGTGACCGGCATCGTCGATGCGGCCCACAATCGCGATTCGATCGCGGCGCTATGTGATACGCTTCGTGTTCGCAGTGCCCACCGACCGGTCGCGGTCGTCTTTGGCACCAGCATCGACAAAGAAGCCCGAGTCATGCTCGATGCGCTGGGCCAGGTGGCCGATCAAGTTGTGTTGACACGGTTCTGGGGCAACCCTCGATTCCGACCAACGCATGAACTGCTGCAGCTGCTGCCGGAGCATTTGCACTCAGTCACCACGGTGCTCGAGGACCCGATCCAAGCATGCGAATCAGCACTCCGGTCGGTCACGCCGGGTGGCACGCTGGTCGTCTGCGGCTCGTTCTTCTTGGCGGCCGAAACACGAGCGTGGTTTGCAGGCGGCCGGTTCCTTCCAGAGGGTCAATGAAGGGATCGGGACACTAAGAGCCTGTGATTGTCGTTCCCGTGATCGTCGCAATCGTCAATTCGACGTCTCCGATTGGCAAGCCGGTTTTGCTTGCGATTTCGGTTGCGGTATGACCGCCGCGAATCAGTCTTGCGACAACTGCCTGCTGATCACCGCTGAGCGCGGCTCCTCGCTCGGATCCCTGCATCGACTCCAACTGTGCGATCCGCTGATCCGCTTGTCGCAACAGCGTTTGCACGACCACGATCCGCGTGTCCAGTTCTGCCTTCAGCTCTCGCTGCAAATCAAACAGAGCTGCCTGCCAGCGCTGAGTCTCGGGGGGAGCGTCGCAAAGCGGTACAGCGGGATCTGTGCGGTTGCGGATCTTGTTGAGTTCTCGATTGGCGGCTCGGGCGTCCTGATTGACGCGCTTACGCATCTTCACCTGCCGTCGGGCCAAAACCCAGCCAAGCAAGATGAACCCGGCCACTAACCACAGCTGGGCAGTCTGGAATTCAGCTAGCAGCAGGTTTGCCAAGATCAACATATTCGCTCTTGCATCGGACGGGCGCGCACGGCGGCCCAGCGCGGCACCGGACGCGAGGCGAGCCTTCGCTGGCACCACCCTTGGCGGATATCATCGTCGGCAGGACATCGATCGATCCAAACAACTTCTCAAGGGTCGCATAGAGCGGAGATTAACAGTAATCTCGAATGATCCGATTTTCCGGGTTCCAGCAGCTTCGAAATCCGCCTCCCCCCGACAGAAACGATCGCTCCGCAAGAACGATCGTGCCGGGATCGTCAACGTCCTGCCAGCCAATGCCGTACCCAACATCGATCGTTTCGATCTGGCACGCCGCCAACTCTGCCGGCGATCCCGGTCCGCTGGAGAAACAGTGTGAAGCATGGCTGGATGAACCGGACCGGCAGCGGGCGGCAATGTTTCGTAAAGCCACCACTCGCAATCAGCATGTGATCGGTCGCGGCATGAGCCGTCGGTTGCTGAGCCGCGACAACATTGACCCACGATCAATTCAATTCGGCGTCGAGCCACACGGCAAACCGACAGTGGCCGAACCAACAGCGGCGCGACGGCCTTTTAACGTGACCCATACCGATGGATTGGTGATGTGTGGAATCGGTGATCTAAATCATCAGGCGGTGGGGATCGATGTCGAACGATTGCAGCGTCAAACGGACCCTTCACTGGCTGATCGGTATTTTTCCCAGCCGGAAGTGCAGTTTCTAAACCGCTGCCGCAGCGACGAAGCCCGCCGCCGCATGTTTTTGCGGATTTGGACCTTGAAAGAATCGTTCATCAAAGCAATCGGAACCGGCTTGTCGATGCCGCTAGCCGATTTTGCTTTTCAGCAAATCGATGCCGATAGCCCGACGATCCGCATGCTGAACCCGGATCTGGAGAGCGATTTGCATTGGCGATTCTATTCCATCCAACCGCGTCCGGGTTTCATCGCGGCATTGGCGGTGGCGACCAAAGACATGGCGACCAATGTGGATTATGAATTGCTTGGTTTCGAAGAGCTGGTTGAAAAGTTGGACCATCAATCAAACCGCCCGCGACCGCTGCAAAAGCCAGGCTGACAGGCAATTCATCACAACACCCACGGCCAAGCCCGTCCGTATCAAACACGGCGTTGTGTTCAAAATCTAACCGAAGGCGTCAGCCAAAAATTTCGCCAGCCGACTGGCGATGGATTCGCGCTGCACATAAATCTTGGCTTGGCCAACCGTTCGGATCGGTATCGCGATCGATGGATCATCAAGTTTGATCCGCACCAAGTAATGCGGCGCTGGCGCTGGTCGGTCGGGTTTGATATTCGCTGCGACGGCCAACTCGGCCGCGATACTTTCGGCCGGAGACGTTGCCACGTCGACAACGCGACCCGTAAGCGCGCCGCGTCGCCGATCAGCCAATCGAAGCGTTACCCTTTGATTCGGCTGGACTCGATCGATTTCTTGTTGTCTCAGCAGTGTGATCGCTTCCCGGGCCGATCGATCGCCGACCAGGCCCACCACGGTTCCCGGCGACAGCCAGGCACCGCGGTTGGATCGCTCGATCGGGATGCCAGTCCAGAATTCCGCTTGATGTTCAGCCAATGCGCTCGGTTGCAATGGACGCGGCGCAAAAAGCTGCCCGCGACATGGCGCTCGCAGCTGTAACTCGCTCGCGTTCTGCTCCTGTAGCTTTAACCTTCGCACCGCGGCCGCATGGGTCCGCTCGCTCGATTCGATTCGCGCCGACGAAATTCGCCCACTGCTGCGTGCTTGCCGCAGACTCACAAGTTCAGCACTCAAGCGATCACATTCGGCGCGAATCGATGCGAGTTCGCGTTCGATTTCCCTGTTTTGAATCCGGGCGATGATCGTTCCCGCGTCAACTTGGCTGCCCGGTTCCAGCGAATCAATGATCGTACCCGGTCGGGTTACAAAAACCGCTTGCGCACCGGCCGGCTCGATCGAACACGGGGCATTGACCGTTTGCGGAAGCGGAATCAGCGCGATCAGGGCCACGAACAAAGCCAGGCCGCTGAAAACCACGACGGGTCGCCTTGCGGCAGAGCTCCCTTGACGATCGGGCGGAGTGAGAATCTGTCGAATCCATTTCCACCCGAGTTTTGCGAATGCGATCGCAATCACGCCAGCAAAGATCGTGCCGACGTTGTGCTGATTGGCGATGCTGTAAATCATCCAGGCAATCAGCCAGTACAGCATGGCCCGGTACAGTCCGCTGGCAATCCCGTACAGTCCGATCAATCGCGCGCGGCCGCGCGCATCGCTTTGCGGCCCGACGCCCCACACCAAACGACGAAGCCAATGCCGAACTTGCTGGGACGACTGAGCAGCAAGGTTGGGGATACCAATCAGATCGGAAAAGATGAAATAGCCATCGTATCGCAACAACGGATTTCCATTGAACAGCACTGTTGTGATCGAGCAGACCACGATCACGATCACGCACAAGTCGCGAACGGGACCATCGACCGCGAATAGCCACACGATCGACGCCAGGGATGCTAACGTCAATTCGGCCAGTATCCCGGCGGCAGACACCAAAATCCGCTTCCACCTCGTATCAAACAGCCATGCATCGGAAACATCACAATACAAGCAGGGAGCGCCAAGCAAGAACATGATCCCCAGTTCGACAACATCGCCACCAAACAGCTTGCAGACGGCGGCATGCGCAAGTTCGTGCAGGATCTTGGTTGCTGAGACGACAACCAGAATGGCGACCAGCCCCCGGCCGCTGATCAAGGTTGCTGAGGCGGTTTCCAAACTAGCCGCCAGTTCGGCGAAATGGGTAACCGCCACCACGAAACCGGTCAGCATCAGCAGCAACACGCAGCCGAGCGAGGCGGGCGTTGCGAGCGGTTTCAAATAGGGCACCACGCGGTCCAGAAAGCGATCGGGATTGATTCCTGGAACGCGTATCGCCAGCGGATTTTGCCACCAATGGCGTGACCGAACAGAGTGTTTGATCGGTCGGTACCCACCACCATCGACCAACACGATTCCGCCTGCATAAGCGGCGCTGAAAAATCGGCTCACTGCCGCCGGCGAAATCGATTGCGGCGCCACCTGTTGTTGGCATCGAAGCACGATTTCGGTCAAGCTCCGTTGGCCGTCGGCCAGGCACAATAATCCGTATTCCTGCTCATCGAAGTAGGAATACGCGCGTGACAACGGATCCTTTATGACCCACACTTGCTTGGCACCGGTCCAGATCGATTTGTGGATCAAATCGGGTCGCAGGGACAAGATCGAATTGGCGTTTGTCACGATCCGATTCTCAACCGCAGCCGCATGCCAGGTAAGATCTCTCTGTCTGGATTATCGAACTCGACTGTGAATTTGACTTCGTCATTGACCGGATCGATCTCCGAGCTGACAAACACAATCTGTCCCTTTCGTTGGATCACTGCATTGTTGCCCGTTTGGACGTCCAACATCACCTCGCGCTGGCGACGCAATGTATCGATCTGTGTTGCCGGCACGAAGCCTTCGGCTTTCAATCGATCGAGTCGAATGATGCGGATGACTGCCTCTCCCGCCGTGACCCAATCACCCTGGCTGTGAAAAATTTCGGCAACGACGCCGTCAAAGGGTGCCAACAGCTGATGTTTGTTAACGGCCAGTTCAGCCAATTTCAGTTGTTGTTCGTACAGCAGCACTTCCAGCTGTCTGACTTGTTCGTCCGCAATCGCCTGTTGCAATTCCAGAGTCGATCGCTCAATCCGCAACTGATGACCGGCTGCTGCTGCCTGCTCCGCTTTCGCTTGCAGCCGATCGATCTGTCGTTCGAAAGCTGCCTGATCCGATTCAAGAATTGACTTATCGTAGGCCAACCGCAGTCCATCGATCTCAGATTTCGAGATACTGTCGATGAACTTTTCTCGCGAGCGCGTTGCCCGATCCAATTCGTTCTTGGCGACCGCCTGAGACTTCTTTGACGCCAGCAGGCGTGTTTCGTTGTCGGCTTTCTGGAGCGCAATCTGTAACAGCAGCTGGTGTTCTTGGGCCAGTTGCTTTGTTTCGGCCAATTGCTTCTTGGCCAAATCGGCGGCACGGGCAGCGGTTGACTTTTCGGCGGCGATTCGCAACTGCATTCGAGCTGCTTCCGCTTCGATCCTTGCGCGACGATCATCCAGTCGGCCCAACTTTTGCCCAGCCGCGACCGTGCACCCTTCGCCGATCGTGATCTCGGCAATCATGCCGTTTTCGCTTGCGGCAATGCTGCTTTGATCGATCAGACCAACCACCAATTCGTTGACGACCAATTCGTTTAACGCCGAATCGCCGACAACCGCAGAAGCTTCATCCGCATGGGACGTGACAACCGGGATCACGATTACCGCGACCGCAATTACCATCACTATTTTTGTGTTGAACATTGTTAAAACCAAGAAGAACTTCGCCACCACTCGATCACTCCGCGCAGGAATACAAATCCGATTGGTCGCTTTCCGCAGTCGATTTGCGCGAGCACCGTTGCCCCATCGCGGATATTGATCGCATCGGTGCCGGCCAGCTGCATGGACGCGGTCACAATCGAATCTCCTGATGGATCAAGTTTGGCCGAGTCCGCGATTCGGGCGATTTGTCCGGCATGGACCACGGTTGGATCACTGCGCAACCGGTAGCTGACTTTGCACGGTTGGCGTTGTTGTTGATCCAATACGTAACCCACCTGGTTGTCCGGAATTTCCAGTTCAACGTTCCAGCCATCTGCTTCGCTGACGACGCTGACCAGGTACTGACCGACGGCTACGGGGCGCGTCATCAGCGACGTTCGCAGATCCCAACGGTTCACTTGGCCTTCGATCGGGCTGGTGACCAGCAAATCCGCTTGCTGCTGTTCGATCAAATCCAACTGAGTTTCCAGACCCTGGATTTCCGTCTTCAATACTTTTTCGTCTGAACGCAGGTTTGGATCGCGCTGATCATCGGTGCGACGATCTCCGCGCGTTACCTGCAGCGAATCCAGGCGGCTGCGGGCGGTAGCCAACGCGCCTTCGATCGAGCGTTGTTGCAACTCGAGCGCTGGACTATGCAACTGAATCAGGGGTGTTCCTGGGTGGACCGAGTCGCCATCGCTGACCAATACGTCGTCGACGATACCTTCGACGGGCGCGTACAGACGCCAGGAGTTGGCCGCGATCAGTCTGCCGCTGACGGGGATCTGCAGCGGAATCTGGATCAGCAGTGAGGCTAACAGGGTCACGACGGCAGCAATCGCGACAAACATCAGCTTGGATCGGTTCTGGATTTCGGCAAATTGATTGCTGATCCGTCTCCATCCGCTGTCGTTTCGACCGACTGCATTTCTGATCGCGGCTAACACCGGATCTCGGATGGGATCGAGTACGGTTGACAGCGAGCCGGCAGGTTCGTGGATGCGGAACCGTTCCAGAACGATTGCGGTGTCGCTGTCTTCGACCAACTCACAGTAGATTTCTTGGCATCCTGATTCATCCAAGTATCTGATCAACGATAAAGGACGGCTGGCCGGATTGTCGGTCAGGCAAAACTCATATCGATCAGAGCTCGCAGTGATTTCGCGGACCACTTGCTCCATCAACCGGACCTGTCGCGCGCGTCGATCAATCGAACCCTGGCTGGAACAGGCGATCCATCTGGTGTTTGATAAACGTCGCCGCAGCAGGCTGACCCGATCGACCGTTTGCTCAGCAGCGATGGCCGCGGCAATCGACGCGAATGAATCGTTCAGCGAACTACCTTGGTACAGACGGGCGATCCATCGATCATCATCGGTGCGTCGGTTCAACCGATGACGAAGCCTGGTGATTTGCGTGCGCAGATAAAGTACGCTGCAAAAATCCAGCAACGCCTCGGATAACTCCTCCAACAGCTGGCGAACTGACAGCGAGACAGATTCGGCAAATCTTAAATCAAGCACCAGAGTCGTGTCGTTCAGCAGCTTTCGATCGACCACAACTTGCCGGTCCTCATTCACCAAGTCCCTGTCATGATCATCTGATAAGGCGATCCCGGCGCGGGCCAAAGTTTCAATCCGATCCGCCTCGATCGCCGACAGCGAGACCGAATCGGCACCGACGGTCGTGCGCAGCCGCAAGAGCAGGCTTTCGAGCAGTTGCTCGGGTGGCGAATTGGTGCGCACCGCCTGCTCAAAATGCTCGATCAATGCTTCGGCATTCTTCCAGTGTTGCGCGGCCAGCTGCTGGGGATCCGTCATGAAACCCATTCTAACCAAGGAAATGAGTTTCCCAGTCTGGTGGTGGGCGTTTCACGGGTTTGTTGCGTCCGGCGGAGATAATTCAAGCTTTTCACTGGACCCAGCTGGTCCGGTTGTACGAAAGATTCCAACAGTGCCGAATCGGCTGACTGTAGAGGCAGCTGCGCGGATCGGCGCCTCCGCGAAACGAATCCTGTGAAAACAACTGTTCAAATACCGAGCTTCAACAATCGCGATTACCAGCGAGCGTTCTTTTGCGCGCTGCTGGCACTGATCGCTGTCGGCTGTCGAACCTACCGGAACCTTCCCGAAACCATTGGCAACGATACGTCTCAGATCGATGCACTGATGGTCGAGGTGGACGCCGGTGCTCCGCCCACTGAGTTGCCGGAGATTCCGGCCGATCCGTTGACATTGAAAACGCCGGAAGCATTTGATGTGGCGTCGTACCGCGACATTACTCTGCAGCAAACGATTGAAATAGCGCTCAGCAATTCCCAAGTACTGCGAGATTTGAGTGCAACCGTGCTGCGTGATCCAGAGTTGGTGTTTTCCAGTCAAACGCTGGGACTGGTCGAAACCAATCCGCAGGCGGGCATTGAAGCGGCGCTATCCGCGTTTGATGCTCAGTTCTATACACTGGGAAAATGGCAAAATAACGACCGCAGATTCAACAATGTGTTCTTCGGCGGTGGAGCAACCGCATTCAAGCAGGACACCCATGACTACGTCTTGCAGATGTCCAAGCGGACCGCAACCGGCGCCCAGTTAGCGGTTCGTAGTGTGACTGATTACGATGCCAACAATGCGACCGGCAATATAACCCCCAGCGCTTGGCAGACACAGCTGCACGCCGAAGCGCGACAGCCGCTATTGCAAGGTGGCGGCTTGACGTTCAATCGCATCGCCGGACCTGGTTCGCAACCCGGTGTGTATACCGGTGTGTTGCTTGCCAAAGTGAACACGGATATCACCTCATCGAAGTTCCGCGAACAGATGCGCGACTACGTCAGCAACGTGATCAACGCTTATTGGGACTTGTACTTTGCTTATCGAGACTTTGATGCCAAGCGGACAGCACTCCAGCGGAGCCGCGAAACCTGGCAAAGTTACGAAGCTCAAAAAGCCAGCAATCGCAAAGCGGGAGCCGCCGAGGCGCTGGCGCGAGAACAATACTATCGATTCAAGTCCGAGCTGCAGGACGCGATCACGGGCAAGTTCATTCAACGTACGCAAACACGCAATGCCACCAGCGGCGGAACCTTTGCCGGACTGAACGGTATCCAAGCGGCCGAGTGGCGTCTGCGATTGTTAATCGGATTGCCGATCAGCGATGGACTGTTATTGCGTCCATTGGACGAGCCCAACGAGGCGCCAATTGTTTTTGATTGGGATTCAATCTCGGTCGAAGCGATTCAATTGCGCAGCGAGCTGCAACAGCAGCGATTGCTGGTCAAGCGACGCGAGATGGAGCTGTTGGCGGCAAAGAATTTTCTGATGCCGTCGCTCGACCTGATATCGATCTATCGCGTCCGCGGATTGGATCAGAACTTGGCGGGCAACAACAGCGCCTTCGCCCAACTGGGGACATTTGATTATCAGGAACTCGAAGCCGGCTTGGAGTTGCGGATGCCCCTTGGCTTCCGCCAAGCTCATGCGGCCGTTCGCAACGCGCAGTTGAGTATTGCCCGTGCCCGCGCGATTCTGGACGAACAGGAACGCCAAGTGTTGCACGATCTGACAGCCGTCGTCGCCGACTGCGATCGAGCGTTCGCTCAGATGCAAACCAACATGAATCGATACTTGGCAGCCAGCGATGCCCTGGATGTTCTAGAAGCCAATCGCGAAGCTGGGATGCCGGTCAACCTGGATCAATTGCTGGACGTTCAGCGAAGATTGAGCGATGCACAGAGCCGATACTTCGTGTCGCTTGCCGAGTACACGATTGCGACCAAGAACGTGCAGTTCGAGAAAGGGACGCTGTTGCAAACGGCGAACCTGGCAATCGTTGATCAAGACATGCTCGGCCCCGACGTGTTCATTCCCGCTCCCGAAGCGATGATCTTCGAGGACATGTTTGACCAGTCTGATCCAGATTCAAGGCCCATGATTGATGGTCCCGCTGACGAGATTTCGCTGCCCTGAGGCCGATCCGGATCGATCACCGACATGACTGCTGTGACCAGCGAATCGATCCGGTCGTCTGCCCAAAAAGCCCGCGTCTGCTTAATTGACGGGCAATCCAGGATCCCTTAAACCACCGTTGTGTCGGTCGAGAATTAAGAAATTTTGATCCGCGATGCCCGTGTTGTTGCGACGATTAACCGCAATCGGCGGCGACACGTGGAGACTGCCGCTGCGAAGGTACGGAATTCTGTGCTGAATTGGCACATCGATTGCGGTCCTCGAGATCCCATGGTCGGTTGCCCTGGATTAATCGGCCCCGATTGTCTGTGGACGAGACGACGCGATGCCTGACATCTCCGACGAAGAATTCCCGGTCGTTCTGTTAACCGGCCGAGGTGCGGCGGGTCAGTCGCCGGCTGCAACTCGAGCGGCCAAGAGTTCGGCGTTGGGCAGGCTGTATCCGAAATTGCCCTACATCGAACTCCACCCGGACGACGCCGAAGCGATCGGAGTTCAGCATGGGGAAACCGTTGTCGTTCGTTCGCGCCGCGGCGAGGTAACTGCCGCCGCATGCCTCTCTGCGACGGTCCGCCGTGGTCAGGCTTTTATGCCGATGCACTACGAAGCGACCAATCGACTGACGTTGCGCTGCTTTGATACGCGACGCCGTCAGCCTCGCTACAAGTATTGCACCGTGCTGGTCTCTCCTGTCCTCTCACGAAACTGACGCGAGCTGCGCGGAACCAGGTCAGCTCTAGCCTGGGCCGAAAATCCCCAGCCGGATGCTAACGGTTAGTTGGGTTTTGCGGACTGACTGTGAAGCTTGGTTTCCCACATCCGCAACACGGACATGAATGCCGCCAAGGCAAAAGCTAGGTTTGCTTGCAGCGGGATGCGGATCGTCCAGAGCTGGGCAGGTCGAGCCAACGACGAACCACGCAGATCAACCATGGGCAGCTTCATTCTCGACCCGGCACAATTCTCCGCACAGCAGCGCGCTTGGTGGAACGGATTTGTGTGCGGCCTGGTCGGCATGCGTCCCGAAATTACCCTGATGGGCGATCAGGCGACGAACGGAATCGAGATCGGGGCAATGCCCGCTGCAGTTGAAAATCAGCCCGAAAACTATCCCTGGCACGACCCGGCGCTGCCGATCGTTGATCGCATGGCGTTGGCTTCCGGTCAACCTTTCGAACAGAAATTGATGGCGGCCATGGCCCAGCTTGACTGCGGATCCTGCGGTTATTTGTGCCACACCTACAGTAAAGCGATCGCCTGCGGCGAAGAAACCAATCTGACTTTATGCCGTCCTGGTGGCAGAGAAACCAAGCTGATGATCAAGAGTTTGCTCAAGGCCAGCGATCACCGGCCGGCAGCGAGACCAGGATCTGTTCGCAAATCGAATACATCCGTTCGCTCAAGACAGAATCCGTTCCACGCCAAACTGATCGAATCGCGTCCCTTGAACAAGGCGGGATCTGCGAAGGATACCCGACACGTGATGATCGATTTGCGTGGCTCGGGATTGAAATACCAAGTGGGCGATGCGTTGGGCGTCTATCCGACAAACTGCCCTGAGTTGGCCGCGCTGATCATCCGTCGCATGTCCGCCAGCCCCGAGTTTCCGGTCGACACGCCAGTGGGTACGCGCAAGTCGCTGGCACAGGCCTTACTGGAAGATTGCTGCTTGGGGGATCCCAGCGGTGAACTGCTGGAGTTGCTTGTCCGTCGTGCAAGCTCGCCGCAAACCCGGCATGCGCTGCAAGCGCTGATCGCGGACGGCGTCCCCGCGGGATGCGATGTCTTGGATCTGCTGACGATCGCTGTCGACGTGCCCGTTGGCCCGCAGGAACTTCTTGAATCACTGGAACCCTTGAATCCCCGACTTTACTCGATTGCCAGCAGCATGAGGCAGGTAGGTGAGGAAGTTCATTTGACCGTTGGCAAGGTCACTTATCAGCGCCTGGGTCGGCAACGAAAAGGGGTAGCCAGCACGATGTTGGCCGACCGTGTTCGTCCCGGCGAGCGACTGCGAGTGTTTGTCCAGCCGAATCAGCAGGGCTTTACGGTTCCCCAAAATCCCGCCGCCCCGATGATCATGGTCGGTCCCGGAACCGGTATCGCCCCCTTTCTCGCCTTCTTGCAGGAACGGGCGGCAAGGCGCGCGACGGGCAAGAACTGGTTGTTCTTCGGCGACCAACACGAGGCGACCGATTTTCTGTATCAAGCAGAACTGCAAGGCTACTTGGACCAGGGCCTGCTAGATCGGCTCGATACCGCCTTCAGCCGCGATGGCGATCAAAAGCTTTACGTGCAGCATCGCATGCGCGAGCAGGCCGCTGAACTGTGGCAGTGGATTTGCAAAGGTGCCTACTTCTTTGTCTGCGGCGACGCTGCAAAGATGGCGCTTGATGTCCACCGCACGTTGATCGAGATCGTGGAGGAACAAGCAAGCATGTCGTCAGATCGGGCACAGGCTTACGTGGAAAAGTTATCGAGTCAGCGTCGCTACGTGCGGGACGTCTATTAGAACGAATCGATCGATTCCTTGGCTGTAGCTCCGATGGCCATCAAATCGTGGTCGTAGTTGGGCATCCGGATGACTATCGACGTTTCGGTTTTTCCGCCGATCTTGCCAGGCCACTGAAGTCAATCTACGCCGGTAACTGGCTGCTAGCCCGGATTATTCATCAACGATGTAGGCCGGACCGAGCAAACCCTCGTGGTGCCGGAACGTCAGTCGCAGTTTATTTGATATCAAGGTGTGCACGCTGCGCCGACGATATCGAAAGGTTTGCGCTGTTCCGGCAGTCATTGCGACCTTGGTCCGGCCTACGTGAATAATCCGGGCTAGCGTGCGAATTGGTTCGCGCGGCGCTCCAGGGGAGTGACCGGAACGCTTGGATACGCGGCACCGCTGGCCGAGCTTTGAGTGGACTATCGGCAAACCGATGTCGGAGTGCGCTTACCAGATTGATGACCTGGTAAGCGCTCATCAATCGAGCCAGCGTTGCCCTAATCTTCGCTTCCATCCTCTTTGCCGATCATCATCATCATGATTGGCTGGCCCGGCTTTCCCGTGTTGTAGGTGTACCCAGCGTTGAGTGCGCGATCGATGCGTTCCCTGATTTCGATCAGATGCGCCTTGCTGTAGGCATCCATTTTTTCGCCGCATTTTCCCAGCGAGGTATTGATCCGATCCGACAGGGTTCGCAGTTCCATGCGGGCCAGATTGCTGATCGGTTTGTACGCGGCCGTCGTGTCGGACGTCTCCAGAATCAAATCCACCAACCGCTGCATGTGCTCGCGCTGCAGATTTCGACGCAGTGAGGAAATCATTGGCTTGCGATCGTTGCGTCCCTCGGGGCAATCTTGTTCCAATTCATTCCAGACCGCGGCATTGATCGTGGTCAGCAGCTCGGGCAGGGTCAACGTGTCGGTCTCCGCAGGTAAACGGAGTTCGTTGTCGTACACCCGGCGGAGCGTGGTTGGATTCATCAACCAGGTCAAAGCGGCGGCTTGCACGCCCAAAATCCGATCATGAATCGGCCAGGTCGCTTCATCGCTCATCGAGAACATACGTCCGCCGTCCAGCCACTTGTCGACACTCATGCGTTCCAACAACTCCGACGTTAAACCGTAGGCCTCGTCTTGGAAGGTGGTGTCGATGACAAACTTCAATGCGGCTCGCTGTTGCTCGGCGGAAACGACTTCGACGGGTGGTCGATCGCCTGGGTCGCCTTTCTTGTCACGATTGACAAATGCGCCGCCAACCCAGTTGGACATCATGCCGGCGGCACGCGTCTGCAATGAAAGCGTTAATTCGTAACCCCGTCGGGCCCGCGCCCAGCTGTCACCGTCTTTGACGAATTTGTCCAGAATCCGCTCGCGGTACAGCTTGATCAACCTGGTTTGTTCAGCGGCGTAATCGATTGGATCTTTGGAGAAATCGTACCGGCGAGCCAGCGGATCCGGGCCGGACGTGTCTTCGTCGGTTGCGTACTGCAGTTCGGGCTCGCTGCACCGTTTCAAAATCTCAGGGAGCTGCTTGTCGTCGAACGTGTATCCATACTCGATTGCCCAGAAATCATAGGGGCCGATGTCGATCATCGCGTAGTCGCCTTGTACTTCACCCGATTCGAATCGATAGTTGATCGGTGTGTAGTCCATCACCGACGAAGCAATTGTTTTCTTGCCTTTCACTTCGTTGCTGTTGATGTCGCCGAAGTGTGCGCAGCGAAGAGGCTTTGAAGTTGTGCCGCAGGCCAAGTGTGTGGCCGACTTCGTGAGCGACCAAGTCGGCCAGCAATGGACCGATGAACCATTCGGGCATGCCATCCAACAGCTGTTGCTTAACAATCTTGCTGTCCTCTGACTTCTCGGCCTCCTGCGTTTTCTCCTCGTCCTTGTCTTCCTCTTCCTGTTCGTCTTCGTCCTGTTCGTCTTCGTCCTGTTCCGGCTGAGCCAGCTTGTCGTCAGCGGACTTGTCTTTGGCCTCTTTCTTCTGTTTGTCTTCCTCTTCCTGTTTCTTCTTTTCCTCTTCGTCTTCGTCCTGATCGGTCATCAGCGTCAGCGCCCAGTCCATGCGGGTCAGCGCCAGATCGAAACTCCGTCCGCTGGCGGCCATGCAGAGACCGTTCTTTTGGCTGACGTTTCCGTACAGACCATCAAATTCGTCGTCACCCAGCAGCGAGGGATCGGCGCCGGCCATCTCGAAACCGGCCATCGGCTGCTGCGATTGGCGAGCCATCTGCCTGCGGATCGAGTTGGCTTTTTCCGGTCGAGCCATGCGGACTCGCGGATCCCAGCTGGGATGCTGTCCGAGCCAAGCCAGAGTTTCGGCGGAAACGCCTTCCATCGCCAGCTTCGGCATCAGGTCTTCGTAGTTGTAATTGAAGTGACGAATCCAGCCGTCGGTCAGAATGATATCGGCATCCAAAATTTCACCGGTCGAAGGGTGAACTCGGCTTGGACCGATCGCGGTACCAACGTCGTTGTTCAACCAACGAATGAAGTTGTAGCGTACATCCTCGGGGTCTTTTTCCATGTGGGCTTGGCTTTCCGCATCCTGATACTCAATCACGATCGCGTCAACGATTCCGACTTTTTCAAACGCTTTGTTCCAGTAGTCGACGCCTGCTTTGATCCAACGACGATAGCGGACCGGAGTGGTGTGTTCGACGTAAAAGCGAATCGGTTCCTTCGGCGGACTTAATTTCAGCTTCGAATCGCGTTTTTGCAGATGCCAGCGATTGATGTAACGAACACGCGTTTCGTCATCTTCGTACTTGCTGAGATCGGAAAATGTGGTGGTGAAGTAACCGACTCGTTCGTCGGCTTCCCGCGGTTTGAATCCGTTGTTGGTCGGCGGAACTTCGCTGAATGAATAGTGAATCGTCTGCAGCCGACCTCGGTTGCCGACGATCTCGAAGGCGATTTCGACGTTTTTGGGAAAGACCTTGGCCGATTGGAGCGACGAGATACGCGTGTTGCTGATTCTGATCGAAGGACCGAAGAACTTGGTCGCGTTATCGACCAACAGCGAACTGAAATCGATCACGGGTCCGCCGTCTGGACCCATCGCAGCGATCGGCACGTCCAACAGTACCTGGTCGGTGAACAGTCGTTTGACCGATGCCTTGCTCTCGGGATCACCGGTGGCGCGGATGTCCAAGTTGGGTGCGATCAGTGCCAAGCGATCATCGTACCGCCGCCACTGAACCACCATGTCGCCCGATTGCAATCCGGCGTAGCGATCGCCGCTGCTGACGGTCAGTGCGATGAAGTAGCTCTTTTCCGCATATTTGCGCGGCAATTCGCCCAGCAGCTTGCCGTCCTTGTCTCGTTTCCAAAGGAAAACAGGCCGACCTTGTTTTGCTGGTCCGAGACCGGGATCTTTGTGAAGTCTTCGGAGACCTTTTCGAATTCAGGTAAATCGCCTTCGGCATGGCTTGGTGGTGCTAGAGAAACGGCCGCGAAAAGGGCCAAAACAATCACAGCTCGATTTGTAAATTTCATTCCAAACACTTGGTTTTTGAAGGACTGAATCCTTGGTGGCAGAGTGAGTCGCCTGACTGGCTAACCCATTCCTCTACATTCTACCGGATCCGGCTCAGATCATCTTAGTCGATCTGGGCAATTAGCGATTCCGCGGAATCCGGCCATGGCGCCGAAAATTGCTCCGGCCTGTACCGAATTCGACGACATTGACGGTTATTGCTGCGCGGCTGACAATCTTGACTGTCGATTCCGTCGGCTCGACTAAGATTATTTCGATCAATTAGCGTCACCGGAACCATAGAGAAGCTCGCCGAATGAATCCTTTGCAGCAGCAAGATCCGCAAGTTTGGGCTGCGATCGAAGCCGAGGCCGACCGCCAGCAGGACGGCCTGGAGATGATCGCCAGCGAAAATTACACCTCCCTGGCCATCATGCAGGCCGGTGGCAGCGTGCTGACCAACAAGTATGCCGAGGGCTATCCCGGTCGCCGCTACTACGGAGGCTGCCAGCATGTCGACGTGGTCGAGACGTTGGCGATCGATCGGGCCAAGGAATTGTTCGCAGCCGAGGCTGCCAATGTTCAGCCTCACAGCGGATCCCAGGCCAACACCGCCGTCTATTTGACTTGCCTGAATCCGGGCGATTCGGTGCTCGGACTGGATCTGGCCCAAGGTGGACACTTGACTCACGGCATGAAGCTGAACATCAGCGGCCAGCTTTACAACTTCCATAGCTATGGCGTCGATCGACAGACTCATCGACTCGATTTTGACCAGATCGCGGCGCTGGCCAAGGCAGCACAAGCCGAAGCTGATCGTAGCGGGTGCAAGTGCCTATCCCCGCGAAATCCCCCACGATAAATTCGCCCAAATCGCCGGCGATGTCGGCGCATTGCTGATGGTCGACATGGCCCATTACGCTGGTCTCGGTCGCAGCCGGGATTCACAACAGCCCGGTGCCATACGCCGATTTTGTCACCACGACCACTCACAAGACGCTCCGTGGCCCCCGCAGCGGGTTGGTGTTGTGTAAAGCAGAGCAGTTGAAGGGCGTCAACCGCAGAGTCTTTCCGGGGACTCCAAGGTGGGCCTTTGATGCACATGGTCGCGGCCAAAGCGGTTTGCTTTGGCGAAGCAATGACGCCGGAATACAAAGTCTATGGTCAGGCGGTCGTTGACAACGCAAAGACATTGGCCGAGACGCTGCTGTCGAGCGGATTGCGATTGGTCAGCGGCGGCACCGACAACCATTTGATGTTGGTCGATGTGACCGCCGTCGGTCTTGGTGGCAAGAGAGCCGAAGCAGTCCTGGACCAGTGCGGCATCACGGTCAACATGAACATGATTCCGTTTGACACTCGCAAACCAATGGATCCCTCGGGAATTCGCATTGGCACTCCAGCGCTGACCACTCGCGGGATGGGAACCGACGAAATGAGACAAGTCGGCAGCTGGATCCATCAAGCATTGGCGGATGCGGACGACGCAAGCTTGCACCGCAGAATTCGAGCTGAAGTCCGCCAACTGTGCGAAAGTTTTCCGGTCCCCGCGCACCGCGTCGCCGCGCCGACGACATGAGTTAGGTTGGCCCGCCCGCCAGCGTTTGGGGGCTCTGCCAGAGGTCAGCGGGCTAGGCAAATAAACCACCCAACCACGTTCTGTTAACCAGCCACCATGCACCGAATCCTGATCGCTGACGACAACGACGCCAATCGCGAACTGTTGGAAGCCTATTTGGTCAATCTCGATTGTGAGATCGAAACTTCGGCCGATGGCCAAGAGACGCTGGACAAGGTCGCGTCGTTCAAGCCGGACCTGGTGCTGCTGGACGTGATGATGCCCAAGCTAAGCGGTTTCGAGGTTTGTAAACAGATCAAGGACGATCCACAGACCAAGCGAGTGATGGTGCTGATGGTCACGGCGCTGAACGAACTCGGCGATATCGAACGTGCGGTCAATGCCGGAACCGACGACTTTCTGAGCAAGCCGGTCAACAAAATCGAGTTGCTCAAACGAGTCGAAAACATGCTGAAATTCAAAGGCATCGAAGACGAACTCGAATCGCCTGCGACGCTATATCCAAGAGATGGAAGACCACAACCGCACGGCGTAGCGGCGGCCAGCAGACGTCAAGTTGCGGCCCCACCCCCGCCGTGAGCCGGCAGAGCCCACCGTGAGCCGGCACAGATTGGCGGGCAACGCCCGACCCGGCGATGGCAATTTGGGCAATCTTTTGCGATTTTATCCCGCCTCAGCTGGGCCTAGGGTGAATTTAATTCACGCAAATCTTTGCAATGCCTTCACGCGGACTCTAAATTGGAAAGCCTGTCTCTGCTCGGTGAATCACGGCAACCCGATACTTTGCCACGCGGCAGATCACTGGGTTCGCTAATCGAATCGCCGACTTCATCATCAAGCACACGCTTAATCTGGGAGTACTGGTATGACTCGTTCATCGCTCTGGAGGAACCTCGCAATCTGTGGTCACGCGGCGGCCGGCAAGACGACCCTCGTCGATCGCTTGTTGGCCGAAAGCGGGGCTGTGTCGGGTACACCCGACGTCACAGACCAATCGAGCATCTGTGACTTTGACGACGAAGAAAAGGCTCATGGTCACACGATCGAATCCTCGGTGGTCCATTTGAGTCACGGCGAGACGAACTTCAATCTGATCGACACACCCGGCTATTCCGATTTCGTCGGCGGGCATGATCGGCGCGATGTCGGCCGTCGATAGCGCGATCGTTTGCATCAACGCTCACGACGGAATTCAATTGGGTGCCCGTCGCGCCATGAGCGAAGCCGAAAAAGCCGGCATCGGACGAATGATTGTCGTCACCAAAATCGACGACCCCAACGCAAACTTATAGCGCACTGCTGGAAAAATGCCGCGAACTATGGGGGCCTTCGGTCGTCCCCGTTCAAGTGCCGCTCGGTCAAGGTGACGCATTGACCGGCGTCGCATCGACGATCTGCTTGCCCAACGAAGCGCCTGGGGCGGTGATCAACCTGGCACACGCCCACGAACAGCTAGTCGAAAAATTGGTCGAGACCGATGAATCGTTGATGGAACAATACTTTGATGGTGTGATGCCCGACGCCGACACGCTGCTGCGGCTGCTTCGTAAAGGCATCGCTAGCGGTCTGGTCATCCCCGTGATGTGTGTCTCGGCAAAGAGCGGCGTTGGTTTGACTGAACTGCTGGACCTGTTGTCTCAGATTGCGCCGGCACCACAAGATATTCAACGCACGTTCACCGACTGGGGACCAGCTTGTGAGCTTGGAACAATCGGCCGACGAACCGGTGGTCGCCAGAGTGTTCAAGGTCCGCGTCGATCCATTCGTGCAAAAATTAAGCTACCTGCGGATCTTCAATGGAACCTTGACCAAGGATCAATCCTTGCACGTCAGCGGTGTCCGCAAGGATGTCAAATTGAATCCACTGCTTCGTGTTCAGGGCGAGAAAACCGAGGCGATCGAATCGGCGTCGGCGGGCGAGATCGTCGCGATCGCCAAGATGGAGGATCTGCACGTTGGCTCGACGCTGGGGCCCTATGAATTGCCGCCAATCGAGTTCCCCGAACCGATGGTCGGGCTGGCGATCTCGCCCAGCAAACGAGGGGACGAAAACAAGCTGTCGACGGCGATGCACAAGTTGACCGAAGAAGATCCGACCCTGAAACTCTCGCGCGATCCACAAACCAGCGAAATGGTGATGATGGGAACCAGCGAGCTGCACCTGCAGATTCTCCGCGAGCGACTGGCCCGTCGAGATCATATCGAAGTCGACACGCACGAACCTAGGATTCCCTATCGCGAAACAATCACGCAAACGGCCGAGGGATCGTATCGACACAAAAAGCAAAGTGGTGGGCGCGGACAGTTTGGCGAAGTCCATATCCGCATGCTGCCGCTGCCGCGCGGAACCGATATCGAATCGTTCGCCGTCAAAGATCGTTTCCCGTCAATGAAAACTTATCACTACCATCCTGAGTCGAACTTCCTGTGGGTCGATTCAATCGTTGGGGGTGTGATCCCCGGTAACTTCATGCCGGCGATTGAAAAGGGATTCTTGAATCGCATCGCGCGCGGTGTGATCGCGGGGTACCCGATTCAGGACGTTGCCGTCGAAGTTTTCTTTGGCAAACACCATCCGGTCGACAGTAGTGAAGCAGCTTTCAAGATGGCCGGCAGCTTGTGCTTCCGCAAAATCTTTAACGAAGCCAAGCCGGCGCTGTTGGAGCCGATCGTTCAGATGGAGATCACGACCCCCGAGGATTTCGTCGGTGATATTTACAGTGACATGAGTAGCCGGGGAGGCCGAGTTTTGGGTAGCGACGCGATCGGTGGCGGTCTGCATTCGATCGAATGTGAAGTTCCCTTACGATCGGTGGGCCATTACAGCCGCACGCTATCGAGCGTGACCGCTGGCCAAGGCAGTTACTCGTTGCATTTCAGTCACTATGAAACGGTGCCCGGTGATGTGCAGCACCAACTGATGGATGCCGCGACCAAAGAAGTCGAAGAAGAGGCAACCGCCTAGCGGCGGCTGGCTGATCGTCGCTTGCCTTGCCATTGCGGTCGATGGTCGGGTTCGCGCTGCTGACGAGCCTCCAGTTTCGCGATCAGAACTGGGGGCTCGAAGTTCGTGGAAGTCAGCTCTCGAACTCAGCTCTCGAACCCAGCTGCCGTTACAATCAGCTAGCGTGAAAATCAGCCACCCTGAAAATCAGCCACCCTGAAAACCGAACCACAGGTCTGCTAGACTCAGCTCCGAATTTGCCTTTCCTGGCGCGCCAGCGCCTGACTCTTTGGAGCGAGTGAATCCATGCAGCGCGGCGTGCGGGGAGCCTTGATTCAGGCCAAACTATGCGAGCATGCGACCGCACCGGTCGCAAAAATCAAACAGGCGATGATCGACAAGCATGTCGATCTGATCGCCCAGGCGGCCGACAAGGGAGCCCAGATCTGCTGCCTGCAAGAGCTGTTTTACGGCCCCTATTTTTGCGCCGAGCAGGATCCTCGCTGGTATGAGATGACCGAACGGGTGCCCGACGGACCGACCACCAAGCTGATGATGGAGTTGGCCAAGAAACACCAGATGGTGATGGTCGTACCGGTCTACGAGGAAGACTTGACCGGGGTCTACTACAACACCGCCTCGGTGATTGATGCCGATGGCTCTTACCTGGGCAAGTTCCGCAAGATTCACATTCCGCATTGCAATCCCGGGTTCTGGGAAAAATTCTACTTCCGGCCCGGCAATCTCGGTTACCCAGTCTTCGATAGCCGCGTCGGCAAGGTGGGCGTCTACATCTGTTACGACCGACATTTTCCCGAGGGAGCCCGTTGCCTGGGGCTGGGCGGCGCCGAAATCGTCTTCAACCCCAGCGCCACCGTGGCAGGACTGAGCGAATACCTGTGGAAGCTGGAACAACCGGCCCACGCAGTTGCCAATCAGTACTTTGTTGGCGCGATCAATCGGCCGGGCAGCGAACCGCCCTGGAACATTGGTGAGTTCTACGGTCAAAGCTATTTCTGTGATCCGCGTGGTCAATTCATTGCCGCCAGCGATAAACGAACCGACGACGACATTGTGATCGCCGATATGGATTTGAACCTGATCCGAGAGGTCCGCAACGTCTGGCAGTTTTTCCGCGATCGCCGCCCCGAGACCTACGGCGCGATCACGGAGTTGTAAAGGAACCGCCTCGCTGCGCCGCTCTGCGGTCCGGCCGGACAGCGAGAACGCCAAGTTGACGGCTGACCTGGGCGCCGTACAGATGGGCGCGACGATGCGGAGCGCGGAAACAAGCCTGGAAAGTTTGATAACACGTGATGGGATTAGCAACACAGATTCTTTATGGAATCGATGATCGACCGCCCCCTGTTCAGGCGGTCTCACTCGCGCTGCAACACGTGCTGACCATGTTTGGTTCGACCGTCGCTGTGCCACTGTTGCTTGGACCGGCGATGGGAATGGAGACTGCCGAGATTGCCGTGCTGATCTCCAGTGTCATGCTGTGCAGTGGCCTGGCCACGCTGATTCAAACAACGTTCGGCTCACGGCTGCCGATCATTCAGGGTGTCAGTTTTTCATTCCTGGCTGCTTTTTTGATGATCATCGCCGCGACACATCCAAGCGACCAAACGGTTCCCGCGGGTGCGGCGATGCCCTACATCGCCGGGGCTGTGATCATGGGCGCGATGCTGGAAATGGTGGTTGGATTCAGCGGTATGATGGGCCGCCTGCGCAGCCTGCTCTCACCCGTCGTGGTCGGGCCAGTGATCACGCTGATCGGTCTGGCGCTCTATCAAGCCGGTGCTCCGGTTGCCGCCACTTACTGGCCAATTTCGATCCTGACCATGATCTTGATCGCCTTGTTCTCGTTTGTGCTTTCCCACCGTAGCATTGTGTTTCGGATGTTTCCCCTGCTGCTGGCGATTGTCGGTTCTGTGGCCGTTTGCGAATTCTGTGCGCTGCTGGGCATCTTTCCGCCCGGGCATCCGGCGCGGCCAAATCTGGATGCCTTTGTCAGTGCCGATTGGGTGCGGACCGGCGGCATCATCTTTCCTTGGGGTCCCCCCAAGTTTCAGCTCAGTTTCGTCGTCGCCGTCATCGCCGGCTATATCGCTTCGATGGTTGAGAGCTTTGGTGACTACCACGCTTGCAAGCAAATGGCCGGCGGTGGTGATCCGACCCCTCAGGAAATCTCGCGCGGTATCGGTTGCGAAGGAATTGGTTGCGCATTGACCGGTGTGTTTGGCGGGTTCAGTTCGACCTCCTATTCTGAGAACGTCGGATTGATCGGACTGACACGCGTGGGTTCAAGATACGTCGTCCAGATCGGCGCCGTGATTCTGATTCTACTGGGACTGCTGGGTAAATTTGGTGCGCTCGCCGCGGCGATTCCGACACCGGTGGTGGGAGGGTTATACTGCGTGATGTTCGGATTGATCTCGGCGGTCGGCATTCGCCAGTTCGCACGCGCCGATTTGTCCAGCGATCGCAACATGTTCATCGGTGGTTTCGCATTGTTCATGGGGATTAGCGTGCCGTACTATTTCGACAATGGCGGCACCGAAGCGGTCCAGTCGGCAATTCCCTACGGCCTGGACGGCGTGATCATTGCGATCGGAAAAACTGGGATGGCAGTCGCCGCAATCCTTGGCGTGACGCTCGACAATTTGATTCCAGGCAGCGATCGCGAGCGTGGATTGGAGACCGAGGCAATCGGAGACGTCGGATGAATTCAGCTCAGCTACCGCAATGTGATCACCAGCCGCGCAAGTACGTAGGCCCAACGCGGGCAGAAGTGATTGCGATGCGTCATCAATATGTCAATCCCGGCGTGCTGACCTATTACAAAGAACCTTTGATGATCGTCGAAGGTAAGATGCAGTATGTTTGGGACGAAGCCGGCCGGCGCTATCTGGATGCGTTCGCCGGAATTGTCACCGTCAGTGTCGGGCATTGCCATCCGCTGGTCGCTCAGGCGGTCCGAGAGCAAACTGGCCGATTGCGACATGCGACAACCATCTATCTGCATCCAACGATCGCGCAGTTCGCTGCCAAGCTGGCCGAAAAAATGCCTTCCACCGAAGCTGGTCAACCGCTGGAAAAAACGTATTTCACCAACTCCGGCAGCGAAGCCAACGAAGTAGCCGTGCTGATGTCACGCGAATTTACTGGCAACCAGGACGTGATCGCGCTGCGAAATGGTTACCACGGCGGCACATCGGTGACGATGGGATTGACCGCACATGGAAATTGGAAATTCCCGGCCAACCATCAAACCGGAATCACTCATTCATTGCCCGGGTACTGTTACCGATGCCCGTTGGGGTTGGAGTATCCCTCGTGCGACGTGAAGTGCGCTCAGGACATCAAGAACGTGATCCAGTATCAAACCAATGGACAAGTGGCTTGCTTCATTGGCGAACCCATCCAAGGAGTCGGTGGCGCCGTTGTCCCTCCGAGAGAATTTTTTTCGATCATCTACGACATCGTCCGCCAACACGGCGGCTTGTGCATCGCCGACGAGGTGCAGGGTGGATTTGGTCGCACCGGCAAGCACTACTGGTCGCATCAAAATTGGGGTGTCAAGCCCGACATGATCACGATGGCCAAAGGGATCGGCAACGGCGCGCCTCTGGGCGCGGCGACAACTACCACGGCGATTGCGTCAACGATGGCCAAGCGGGTCCATTTCAATACTTTTGGCGGCAACCCGGTATCGATGGCATCTGGCCTGGCGACCTTGGAAGTGATCGAGGCTGATGGGATTCAAGCGAACGCCGAACGCGTTGGCCAGCACCTTAAGCAAGCTTTGCTCGAGCTACAGCAAAAGCATGCTTTGATCGGCGATGTTCGCGGAATCGGACTGATGCTGGGTGTCGAGTTGGTTCGCGACCGTAACACAAAAGAACCGGCATCAAGCGAAGCAGCGGAATTAATGGAGTTGTGCAAAATGCGCGGATTGATTCTGGGCAAAGGCGGTTTGTTCGGCAACACGATGCGGATCAAACCGCCAATGTGTATCACGACCGACGACGCTGATTTCATGGTGGCCGTGATCGACGAAAGTTTGACCGAGCTTGGTCGTCATGGCTAGCTCAACGGATCGGACAAAAACCTTCGAACACCTTTTTCCGCGGGTGTGACGGACAACAAGTCATTTATCAACGAAAGAGTCATCTCCCATGCCGACCTTGGAAACGACCGTCAACGGCGTCAAGTTCCCGAATCCGTTCGTGATCGCATCGGGACCACCCGGCACCAACGCGCGAGTAATCTGCCGATCGTTCGCCGACGGTTGGGGCGCGTCGTCGGCAAAGACTGTCAGCCTGGATGCCTCGAAAGTCATCAACGTCGCGCCCCGCTATGGTCGCTTGAAGGACGCCTCGGGCGAGCCTTATGGCTGGGAGAATATCGAGCTGATTTCGACCATGGACTTCGCGCAATGGCTTGATGAGTACAAACAAGTCAAAGACAGTTATCCCGATCATGTGTTGATCGCTTCGATCATGGAGGAGTTCAATAAGGACGCCTGGTTCGAGATCATTGGCCGCTGTGAGGAAGCGGGCGTTGACATGTTCGAGTGCAATTTTTCCTGTCCTCACGGATTGCCCGAGCGAAAAATGGGCGCCGCGATGGGCGAAGATCCCGAGATCTTGAAACAGGTTTGCGCCTGGGTCCGGGAGGCGGCCACCAAGCCGGTGTGGGCCAAGATGACACCCAATGTCACTCATATCGAAGATCCTTCGCGAGCGTCATTGGCCGCCGGACTCGACGGGATCTCGGCAATCAACACCATCCGCTCCGTCATCGGTGTGGATCTTGATACCTTGCGACCGATGCCGACCGTCGAAGGTTACACCACGCCGGGTGGCTACTCCTGCAAAGCGGTTAAGCCCATCGCGTTGCGAATGAACATGGAAATCGCGATGCTGATCCAGAAAGAGTTTCCAGGACGAAGCCTGTCAGGAATCGGTGGCATCGAAACCGGCGAAGACGCGGCAGAGTTCATTTTGCTAGGTGCCGATACGGTGCAAGTTTGTACCGGCGTGATGAAGCATGGTTACAAGTTGGTGCAAACGATGTCCGAGCAATTGTTGGCCTTCATGGACAAGCATGGCTTTGAAACGATCGACGATTTCAAAGGGAAAGCACTTCCCTACTTCACCACGCACGCCGATCTGGTTCAACGACAGGCAGCCGCAAAGGCCGAAAAGGAATCTCTCAAAGCAGCAGTCAAAGCAAAGTCGATCGAAGGCATTACGGCGGATGAACATTGGGACGGTGATGACTTTGTCAAACAATCCGACGACCTGGTTGGGAACTAATTACGATGAGCATTTTGATCCGCGGAGGCACGCTGATCACGCCGGATCAGCGTTATCAGGCTGATATTTTGGTCGAAGGCGAATCGATCACGCAGATTGCCTCAGCGATCGACGCCGTATCAGTAGGCGCTGGCGAAGTGATTGACGCGCATGGAAAATACATCTTTCCCGGCTTCATCGATCCGCACGTTCATATCTATCTGCCCTTCATGGGGACGTATGCCAAGGACGACTACGACTCCGGCAGTCGAGCGGCATTGGTCGGCGGCACCACGACTCTGATCGAAATGTGCTGTCCGGCGCGTAGCGATGATCCCTGGGAGGCCTACCAGTTATGGAAGCAAAAAGCGGAGGGACTTTCAGCCTGTGATTACTCCTTTCACATGGGTGTCACACGGTTCGATGAATCTTCCGCGGCCAAGCTGCGGCGCATCGTTGCTGATGGAGTCACGTCCTTCAAAGTCTTTCTGGCCTACAAGGGTGCTTTTGGCGTGACCGATGACGAATTATACGCCGCCTGTCGGTTGGCCAAAGAACTTGGTGTCACGGTGACCGCTCACTGCGAGAATGCCGATCTGGTCGCAGAGCTACAGGCGAAACTGGTTAGCGAGGGAAAACTCGGTCCGCAGTTCCACGAGCCATCGCGACCGGTGTCGGTGGAAACCGAAGGTGTGCACCATTTTTGCACTTTTCTGGAAATGACCGGCGCCACCGGATACGTCGTGCATACCTCCTGTCGTGGCGCGGTCGAAGCGGCACAGGCGTTTCGGCGTAAAGGAGTGGACGTTTCGATCGAGACCGTGATTCCCTATCTCGTGCTCGACAAAACATACGCCGAGCGACCCGATTTCGAGGGGGCCAAGTATGTGATGAGTCCGCCGCTGCGCAGTCGAGCGGAGCAGGACTATCTTTGGAACGCGCTGCGGTCAGGAGTGATCGACACGGTGGCAACCGATCACGCGCCATTCGATTTCCATGGTCAAAAAGAAATGGGCCGACCGCCGGAAGCGGATTTCACCAAGATTCCCAATGGCATTCCCTCTGTCGAGCATCGGGCGACGCTACTGTATACACACGGGGTGGCGACCGGCAGGATCAACCTCCATCAATTCGTCGATCTGTTGTCGACCAAAGCGGCCCAAAGGTTTGGCATGTTTCCCAGCAAAGGGACGTTGCAGATTGGCAGCGATGCCGACCTGGTCATTTGGGATCCAGAGTATCGAGGAATGATCGGTGCCGCCACTCATCTGATGAACACGGACTATGACGGCTTTGAAGGTTTTGAAATTCTTGGTCGCCCATCGCTGGTCACCAGTCGTGGAATGATTTCGGCCCGCGATGGTCGCTTCGTCGGTCAACTAGGACACGGACGTCAAGTGCCGCGCGAGAGTATTTCCTGACTCGACCACCAGATGAACCGTTTATCGAGCCACCTGCTGCGGGCAATCTGCTTTGCTATCCTCTTCGCCTGTTCGGCCGACGCTCAGTCCAAGCCTAACCTTCTGATCATCGATGCCGACGATCAGGCGAATTCTTTCACCCCGCCGCGAGTCATGGCGGAGCCGAACAACGGCAGTCGCTGTTTCGATCCCACGCTTTGGATCGATCCGAAAGGCCGCCCTTGGATGCTCACATGCACTGGCGCAGGTTACCTTTGGGAGAGCCGCTCGACCACGTATAGACGACGCCGCGGTTTTCATGGTTCCAGACCACCGGTGGCTTTGGTTCTTACTTACCGTCGGGACGATAGTGTGATAGTTGAGCTGGCGAAATGCGCAAACGATCCGTCCACTGGGCAGTTGTCCGAATGCCTGCTCAACGGTACTCGTCCGATGATGGAGCGAGGATCGCCGCAGTACTTAACGCAGTTAGCGTTTCAAAGAGTCCTTGCCGTCGCTCAACCACTCCAGCGAAAATTTTGTGAAAGCGATTTTGCTGCAACCGGCTGTTTCGAACAGGCATCCGATCGTGCCATCGGGCATGGTCGTCAGACACGAATATCCGAAGTAGTCCTTGCAGACGACTTTGGCGACTGGCCACGTCTTCGCCTCGTCGTAACTGATGCGTATCGTACCGACGCGCCGGTCTGGAGTTGTACCCTTACTGTAAAGGATCCGGCTCTTTTCCCCGTCCCCGTCAGCCCAGGTATAGCGGAGAAGGCTGGCTTGGCATCCCGCATCGGCCAGCTCCGGAATGTCGAACAAATCTGACCAGGTCTCCCCGCCGTCTTTGCTGATTGCACCGGCGCGGCAGCCTTTGCCGCGCACGCTGCGCATATTCAAAAACAACGAACCATCGGTCAGCTCTACGACTTGCGACTCGTTGACGTTGGGCCCGACTTCATTGTCTGACAATTGCCAAGTCTTACCGTGATCGTCACTGTAGATAATGAAGTTCCATGAAGTTCCCCATTTGCCGCCGACGGGTTTGGTCTCGAAGCAGGGAATCACCAAACGGCCGGAGCGAGTTTGAATACCCAAGCCTGGGCCATGACCGATCTCTGTCCAATCGGCTCGCTTGGTCGTGGCAGTGATGTCGACCGGCGTAGACCAAGTGGCGCCTTCATCGTTGCTGCTCATGACCCAGGCGGTTACGGAATCGGGACCGAGACCGGGAGCCCTTTTGTGTTCTCCCAATTCTTCGCCTGCGGGAATTTTCGGCCACCGATCGTAAACCAGCACGATTGCCCCCGTGGTACGGTCGATTACGGCAGTGGGATCCATCGCGGCTTCGGGAACTGCTTTGACAAGCACCTGCATCGGCAGCCACGTCTTGCCACCGTCGAGACTCCGTTTGAAGACCATATCCGTTGGGCTTTGGTCATTGCCGCTACGTCCCTCGCAAAAGGCCAGCAAGGTGCCTTCAGCCGTACAGACCAGTGAAGGAATTCGGTACAGTCCGTAGCCATCCCCATTAACAAAAACATCCACCTTCTCCGGTTCAGCCGCTGCGCCGCGCGTTGCAACCGCGCTGAGAGCGACCAGAGCTAGGGTTCCCGATGCAAATAGACGCATCCATTTGACCATTATTGTGTACTCCTGGTGATTACGATTGACACGATCGCCATCTCTTCCTCCTGGGAAATCTAATTTTGACTTCGGCAGTACGATAGCCTGGCCCGGTCTTGTCCCAGTGAATCCCATCAGGGCTCTCAGCATATCCGGTATAGAAAGGGGGCGTGTTGAAGTTCGTTCGGTACCACATCCGATACCGTCGTCCATCTTTTATGACGACCGGATCGTCCATGACGTCGTCTTCCCAATCTTGGCACAAACAAACTACGCGATCACGTCGTGAACGACTTGGCCGGACAGATCGGTCAGTCGGTAGTCGCGACCAGCGTAACGGTAGGTCAGTCGCTCGTGATCGAAACCCAGCAGGTGTAGCATGGTGGCGTGCAGGTCATGAATGGAGACCGGGTTTTCCACCGCCTTGAAACCAAATTCGTCGGTCGCGCCATAGACCGTGCCGCCCTTGATGCCACCGCCGGCCAGCCACAGCGAAAAACCCCAGTGATTGTGATCACGTCCCTGGGCGGCACCCGAACCGTTCTGGCCCATCTCTACCGACGGTGTTCTACCGAATTCTCCCGAACACAAGATCAGTGTCTTGTTCAATAGGCCTCGCTGCTTCAGATCAGTGATCAGCGCAGCGATTCCTTGATCACACTGATTGGCGACCGCGCGATGCGTGTCCTTGATATTGTCGTGGCTATCCCACGGCTGCATAGCGCCATGCCAAGTCTGCACAAATCGCACGCCCCGTTCCACGAGTCGTCGAGCCAACAGTAGTTGTCGATTCTGCGGACCCTCGCCATACATCTTTAGTATATGTTCGGGTTCCTGCTGAATATCGAAAGCGTCGGTAGCTTCCATTTGCATTCGGTACGCCAAGTCGAACGAGTGAATTCTCGCCTCCAGGTCTGCTTCCTCAGGGCGTTTGGCCAGATGCCTGGCATTGAGCGCCTGCAACATTTCGAACTGAGCCAGCTGCTCCGGCTTTGACAGACGTTCGTTGCGGATGTGCCGAATCAGTTGGGTCGGATCGGTCTGAGCGGTATCGACCAGCGTCCCCTGATAAGCGCCTGGCAGAAAGGCCGAACGCCAGTTCCCGGCACCGGCAACCGGCAAACCACCCGGACACAAGGCGATGAAGCCTGGTAAATTCTCGTTTTCGCTGCCCATGCCCCAGGTCAGCCACGAGCCGAAGCTAGGACGCACCAGTCGGGAGTGTCCGGTGTTCATCAACATCAGCATCATTTCGTGGCTGGGCAATTCGGCATACATCGACCGAATCACCGCCAAGTCGTCGGCGCATTTTGACAAACGAGGAAAAAGGTCGCTGATGGGAATCCCACTTTCGCCGTGCTGCTTGAACTCAAAAGGTGACGGCAAGGCGACGCCCGTCTTTCGTTCTGTCTGCAGGTTTTCGAACGGCAACATCTGACCGCCGCGACGTGTCAATTCCGGCTTCGGATCGAAGGTATCAACCTGCGACATGCCACCATTTAGAAAGATGTGAATCACGTGCTCGGCGGGACCGGGAAAATGTGTGTTCGTTCCGCCAGCATTCGCCTGACCGGTCAGCATGTCCGTCAGTGCCAGCGAGCCGACACCCAACCCACAGCGCTGCAGGAATTGCCGACGTGTTCGCAGCATTGGTCTGTTCATCGCGTTAATCCACAAAGACAAATTCGTTCGAAGCCAACATGGCGTGAGCCAATTGCGCCCAGGGATCGGGATTGCCGGCGCGGGAATCCTGTTCGTTCGGTGCGGCCGTATCCGCGTCGCTTGCCGGCTGGCCCGTCGAACGTTTGACGAAGGCGATCGCCAGATCAAGTTCTTCCCGCTCCGGCTGACGTGAATACAACTTTCGATACATCCAGTGAACCCGTTGCTGTTCGTTGTCAGTTGCTGCTCTGGCCAGCTTCGCAACGGCGGCGGCGCGGTCTTGGATGAAATCGGAATTCAAAGCGTACAATGTTTGCTGTGGCACAGTGGTTGCCGGACGCTTGACCGTGCAGGAGGTGGGGTCTGCTCCGTCAAACGTACTCGCCAGATTCGAAATGATGTCACGGTTGATGAAACCGTAAACGCTGCGGCGCGGCACGATCGGATCAGAATCAAAGTCAAAAGGACGACCACCGATCTTCGACGTATCAAGCTCGCCGGAGACCGCCAACAACGCATCTCGCATTGCTTCCAGCTCCAGTCGTTTCCGTGGCATCCGCCACAACCATTGATTTTCCGGGTCAATCTGACGAGCCTGAGCATTCTCGATGGCAGCCTGTTGGTAGACGTCCGACAGCATGATCCTGCGATGCATCTGCTTGATCAACCAGCCGTCTTCGGCAAAGACGCTGGCCAGAAAGTCCAGCAATCGGGGATGCGTCGGCGGCGTACCGCGCGTGCCCAGATCGTCCGGCGTGCGCACCAGCCCAAGGCCAAAGTGATTGCGCCAGATCCAGTTGACAATCACTCGTCGCGTCAGCGGGTTTTCCGGATCAACGATGGCCTGTGCCAGTCCATGTCTCCGCCGTCCGTCGACAAACGGCTGCGGTTCAGCGGTTGAGAGAGCCGTCAGGAAGTGCGCTGTTACCGGAGCGCCACGGCTGAGCGGATTGCCTCTGCGAAAGACCCGATCGGGCGACGGGTTCTTCGACTCTCGTAGCACCATGCCACGCGGTGGCGATCCTGGCGAATTGAGATGCAGGTCGTGAATTGTTTCTCGTTTTCCGCTCAGATTATCGGACACCGTTCGGTTCAGCATGGTGACAGCGATTTCATCCGACATTGCCGTCGGGGTTCCCGGTTCATACAAGTGCCGTCGAATCTGTTGGTTGATCGCACTGTTAATTTCGGCGTGGCGAGGGTCTTCGTCGGTCAGAATCTCCGCGCCGGGAACCGCTTCCAGGGACGCGTCCAGTAGGGCGCGTAGCCAATTCTGATGCACTTCAGCGAACACCCTGCCGTAAGCGCCCGCCAGTTCAACCATCGATGTCGGTTTCGCCTGTTCAATCGCATCCAATACACGCGGATTCCATTTCGGCGCTTCGACGCTCAGGCTGTGCATGTTGGCGAACTTCGCCGGATCACCATTTTCTTCTTTCAGCAGCTGAACCAGCTTAGCGGTTTCGGCCGCCAACTGATCGGGCGCGACTTGTCCAAGCCTAACCCACGGGCCGAACACCGGATCGTTTGCACTCGTCTCCTTCAAGTAGTCGCGCCAGCGATTCAGTACCAATGGACGGACGTCGTCTGTCCGGTATGAAAGAAAGGCGGCCGAAAGGTCTTGCTCCGGCGTCCCTTTGGCCAGCTCCGTCAGGTACAAACCGACCTGGTTGCGCAGACGATTGCGCATCACTTCGGCCTGATCACGAGCCATATCGCGATGAACTCTCTGGCGATGGGCGAGTTGAAGTTCGTAGTCGCTAAGTGAATCGGACGGCTGAGGTTGGCCTAGCACCGGCAATTCATCGGGCTGCTGACTGCTGGCCAGCGTTGCATACAGCGCGTAGTAGTCGCTGGTGGGGATGGCATCAAACTTGTGATCGTGGCAACGGGCACAAGCTACGGTCATGCCCATCAGGCCTCGCGTCACGACGTCAATCTGGTCATCGATCAGATCGTGGATGCTGCGAAACTGCATCCCCACCGTTAGGAACCCGAGCGCCGCCAACGTGGGATCGTTTTCTTCCAAACCTAGTTGATCAGCAGCAAGTTGTTGCATCACGAACTGGCTGTAAGGAAGGTCTTTGTTGAACGCTTCAATCACGTAGTCGCGGTACGTATAGGAAAAGGCAAAGCGTTTGTAACCGATCGCACTGCCTCCGTGTGTATCGGCGTAACGCGCGATGTCCAGCCAGTGCCGCCCCCAGCGCTCGCCATAGCGTGGTGAATCGAGCATGCGATCGATGACTCTGGCAAAGGCACCGGGCGCGGAATCGTCCACAAACGCGTCGACTTCTTCGGGTGTGGGCGGAAGTCCCAACAAGTCAAAGCTGGCTCGGCGAATGAGTTGCCTTCGATCCAGTTTCGGCGAAAGCTGCAGGCCCCTTTCTTCCAGCGCCGACACAATAAAAGAATCGATATCGGTCGAAACGGTGCTGGTGGTCTCCGGCACCTCGGGCCGACGAATCGGCTGATACGCCCAATGTCCTTCATACGCTGCCCCTGCGGCAATCCACTTCCGCAGCAGTTCGACTTGAGCAGCGGATGGACGTTTCTCCATTTCCGCCGGCGGCATCTGAAGTTCTGGATCGTCCGTGGTTATGCGTTGAATGATCTCACTCTCATCAGGCTTGCCGGCAACGATGGCCGACGTGCTGCCCGACTCGGCGATATCCAGTCGCAGGTCAGCTTGACGTTGCTGCTCGTCAGGCCCATGGCACTGCAAACAGAACTCCGCCAACACCGGCTGCACATCCAGAGAGAAACTGACGTCAGCCGATGCAACAACGTCGGTCGCTACAGCATGCAGGCTCAAGGAGACAACAAGGCAAAGAACCGAAGCGATGCGAAAACGAAATATCATCAAGGGACTCCGTTGACACACAGAATCAGTGCAAGCTGCGCGACGAGCGTTGTCATCGCGGAATCCGATTCGCAAGATGGCGATGTGCTAATTGTATTGTGGTAAGAAATTTGGCGGGACTTTGATTCTAGCTCACGACGCGACCTTGTTCCAGCTTCGGCAATTAAGACGGCGTATTCGCCGGCGCTAAGAGATCCAGCGGGGGTGGTCGGCTCCCCGATCACGAAGCCCCTTCGTTAGCAATTTCGGATGTTTTCCGTCCGAGTCCATGATCCAGATACTCGGCGTGCCGCCAGTCTCGGCACGACAGAACAATAGCTGTTGCGCATCCGAAGATTCAACTTGTCGAAAATCCCAGACCGGTGGGTCGGACATCGTGAGGCGTGTGACGGTATTCGCCTGCAGATTCAACCGGCAGATTTCCGTGCCTCCTTGGGCGAGTTCAGGTTTGTAGGCGCGATTGAAATGGTCGACATCCACTTGCTCTTTTTTGTACTCCCAGGCAACTTTGGAATGGGGCAAGCGACGACTGAAAAGGATGGATCCATCTTTTGACCAAATTGGCATGTTCGAGCCACTGCCGTAGTTCCCCGGCGAACCATAGCTCGCCCCGAACCACAGAGCCTGGCCTTCGGTCAGGTGTCGAAGTTCTTTACCGTCAGGACGGCTGATGACCAAATCCGCCCAATCATGTCCGGGATCTTTTGACTGGTGACAATCTTGAAAAATGATCCACTCACCAGCCGGTGACCAACGCGGACCAAAGAATAAATGTTCAGGCTTCTTTGCAACTAGGATCTTGTTTCCGCCGTCGACGTCAGATGTTCTTATTTCGTAACCGCCTGGGGCAGCCAGATGATAGGCCACTCGTTTTCCGTTTGGACTCAAGTGCAAACCGTAAGGCATCCCCTCGCCGGGCCGCGTAAACGGACGAGGATCGGTGCCATCAAGGTTGATGCTAAACGACTGCGGTACTTTGTTGCGAATGACTTGTATCATCAATCGGTCATCGGCCAGCAGTAACTGCGGCGAGATGAATGGAGCGAGCCGCTGCTTTGTCGCAATTTCTTCCAGTGTTCCGGTTTCCAGATTGTGAATCCAGATATGCGTTGGCGTGGTGTGATAGAACTCATCAAAGGGTTTGCCCGGACCATCGCGTCGCGGTTCCATACTAAGCATCAAGACGCGCTTTCCGTCCGGAAACATTTCCCCCGGTTGCCAGGTAGCCTGTCCTGGTACGTCGAACTCCAGAAACCGCAGGCCAGAACCATCGGCATTCATCATGGCGGTCTTCCCCTGCGATGTGAAAAAGAATCGCTTGTCAGCAACAGGATCGCTTGGTGGGCTCGCACCAACGGTGTTAAGACTCGCCGCTGCGAATACCGGTAGAAGCGAGCTGTTGTTTAGAAATTGACGTCGATTCACACGCATTGAGTTATGTTCCGTCTAAATGCAAGATCGTGCTTGCCTGACCGAATTCACCACCGCCGTAAGACTAACCACCGACTCTGAAGCTTGCAAACTGATGCGGTCAATTCAATCGCAATTGCAGCGCAGCAAGCGGCGCGGTGTGGTCGGTCAGCCGTGTTGGACTAAACTTGTTGCTGACCACGGATTCCAGAAACTGATCGTTCAGCATCGAAACTGACTGCTCAGAATCGAAGCTGCACGGGCAGCAGAATCCATCAGGTCGCCGTCGAACGAAAGCGCGGGGAAGTGATGGGCCAATACCGTGCGACCACGTTGGTCGTGGTCGTGATTGTCACAACAGCAATTGGACAACGATGCACGCTTGCTGCCGAGCGTCCCAACATTTTGCTGATCGTGTCGGAAGACAACGGGCCAGAGCTGGGTTGCTATGGTGATCCGTATGTTCAAACGCCCGTGCTTGATAAGCTGGCGGAGGATGGGATTCGATTCCAGAATGCATATGTTCCGCAGGCCGGTTGTAGTCAGTCGCGGGCGGCATTCCTAACGGGACTCTATCCGCATCAGAACGGACAAATCGGACTGGCAACATGGAAGTTCCGGATGTACCGCGATGACACACCAAACGTTGTCCGCAGTCTGAAACGGGCCGGTTATCGCACCGGAATCGTCGGCAAGTTACACATCAACCCCGAATCTGCATTTCCGCTGGACACAAAGAAGATTCCGTCAGCCAACTTCGACCGCGAGAATCTGACCGACTATGCGAAACATGCCCAAGACTTCTTCAGTGCCGACGACGAACCATTTTTCCTCAGCGTCAATTATCCCGATGCGCATCGGCCGTTCGTCAAGCGGACTGGCAAACTTCCGGCCCAACCTCTGACCGGTGATGACGTCAAACCACTGGCCTATTTCGGCCTCGATACTCCTCGACTGCGATCCGATACGGCCAACTACTACAACTGCATCAGCCGGTTCGACTCGCTGATCGGCGACTTGCTTGACGGGCTAAGTCGCTTGGGAAAAGCCGACAACACGCTGGTTGTCTATCTGGGGGATCACGGCGCCGACCTGTTGCGGGGCAAACGAACATCCTACGAAGGGGGTGTACGAATTCCACTGATCATCCGTTGGCCGAAACAGGCGAAGGCACCGCAAGTCCGTACAGAACTCGTTTCAACTCTCGACTTAATGCCGACTCTGCTGGCGGTGGCAAATGCGGAACCCGTCGCGGATCTTCCTGGCTTGTCGTTGCTTCCGCTTCTCCGCGACGAACCAACGCAGTGGCGAAAGTACTTGTTCACTGAGTTCCACTTGCACTCCGCACACGACTTCTACCCACAACGAACGGTTCGCAATGCGCGTTACAAATTGATTGAAAATCTGATGCCCGGCCAGACCAATCCCGGCAGCGATTATACGCTCAGCAGGTTCTTCGCCGACCTGCCAAAGGTCATTGAAGCCGCGCCAGATCACATTCGCGATGCTTATCATCGCATGACGACACCACCAGAATTTGAACTGTACGACCTGCAAGCCGATCCGCACGAGTTTCGAAATTTGGCGGATGATCTGCAACACACCGGCGTGCTAGCTGAACTGAAGAATCAACTTGCGGCATGGCGTCAGGAATCCAAGGATCCGCTGCTGGACCCCGAGAAATTGAAGCGGTTGAAGGCGGAAGTGGATGCCTGTTTTGTTGACGGCGAGGCTCGAAAAGAGCGACTGAACTTGACCTACCCAGAGTACTTCCTCGCACCTTGATCAAAACAGCGCGAGCATACCAACGAACGGGTCTATGGTACGCTGTTGGTCATTGTCCGCTGCCAAGCCATTTGGGCAGCCGACCACTACCAGTCTCGTCGCCGGCGGTCGATCGCATGATTTCGGCGCGGCCCCCGCGAGGCGCCACGATGTCGGTTGGCATGCCTATCTTCGCATACTCCGCTAGCTGCTACGCTTCCTCCGCGAAGAGCGCTGTCACAAACAGCAACGGGGCAAGAGTAAAAATCGTAGTCCACTTCATCGCGAGATCTCCTGGATGTTGTCAATCGTGATGTGGCAATGCAATGCTCCGCTGGTATAGTGGACTCGCGGACGCCCTTGATACATCAGGACAAGACAGATGCACACCACACGATTGTCCATCGTCACCGCGTTCGCTGTGATGTTTTCAGGTATTTCCCACTCTGATCAGCCAACCCGCGGGGAAACCAGCATCCTGGCGAAGGCCGCTGAGCGCGGGGATGCGGTGGCGAATGGACCGTCGGCAAACAACGCACCGCAACTGGTCGACGTTCGACGCATCTGGGACAAGGCGGCGCACAACGCATTTACCGACCTGCTGCATCACAAAGGCCGCTGGTACTGTGTCTTTCGTGAAGGCCGCAAACACGTTTCGCCCGACGGCTCGTTGCGTGTCATCACTTCCCAAGACGGAAACCAGTGGCAGTCACTGGCGTTGATCTCGCATCCGACGGACGACCTGCGTGACGCGAAGTTGTCAGTCACTCCCGACGGACGCTTCCTGCTCAATGGCGCTGGGATGCAGGCAGACAAGCCGATTCGCTATCACTCGATGGCCTGGTTCTCTGGCGATCTCGGCAAGACTTGGGATCAGGGCAGACGGATCGGCGACCCGGGCTATTGGCTGTGGCGAGTCCACTGGCACAAGGGCGTTGCCTACTCGATGGGATATGAAACGGATCGTGATCGGACGAAGCGGACGCTACGGCTGTATCGCAGCAACGACGGCGCGACGTTCGAACCGCTGGTCGAGCGAGTCAATATTGAAAACGGTGTCGGCGAAGATCGAATCCTGTTCCTCCAGGACGGCTCGGCACTTTGTTTGCTACGTCACGAAACAGGCTCAAAGAACGGATTCCTGGGCGAATCGAAACCGCCGTTCACCGAGTGGACCTGGAAAGAGCTTAACTTGCGCATCGGCGGACCCAACATGGTCGAGCTGCCCGATGGCCGCATCATCGCCGCCACGCGACTCCATTCGCCGCGGACGCGAACCTCGTTGTCGTGGATCGATCCGCAACAGGGCACGATGACCGAATGCCTCGAACTTCCCTCGGGTGGTGACACCAGCTACGCCGGCATGGCGTTGTACGACGGGCTGTTGTGGATCAGCTATTACTCGTCTCACGAAGAAAAGACGAGCATCTATTTGGCGAAAGTGAAACTGTAGACCAATCGCGATGCCGTCGAACCAAGAGTTGAAGTGCGACATCCTGGTCGGTGACGAAGGGCCGGCGGGGGTGCCGTGCGCATTGGCGTCGGCTCGTTGTGGAAGCAGGGGGATCTTCCGTCACCACTGCAAGGCCCTGTCCCGTTTGATCTTGGCGGTAATGTCCCTACCACTGCGGTTCACTTGTTTCGAATTAGGCGAGCTAGATGTCATACTGAGGCAATATGATCACTCGATGTTTTCAAAATCTCATTAACCGCTTTAAAGCAAGAACTCTTAAGCGGAAGGGCACATTGATTGCTAGGTTCGGTTGGATCGCCGTGGCATCCATGCTGACGCCTGCCGCAAGATCCGAGGAACAAAACGCAAATCCACAGAAGCCAAACATCGTTTTGATCTATACCGACGATCTCGGTTATGGCGACCTCCGTTGTTACAACCCTGATCGCGGCAGAATCCCAACCCCCAACATCGATTCGCTGGCAAAACAAGGGATGAAATTCAGCGACGCCCATTCTTCGTCGGCTGTTTGCTCACCATCGCGGTACACTTTGTTAACCGGGCGTTATCACTGGCGAACTCGATTGCAACGGGGCATCGTCAACCTCTGGGAACCACCGTTGATCAAGGCCGATCGGATGACCATCGGTACACTGGCCAGAGAGCACGGATACAAGACGGCCTGCATTGGCAAGTGGCACCTCGGTTGGGATTGGGGTATTGCGAAACAGCAGCGACAGTGGTTGCGAAATTCCGGCAAGGACGAACAGCCTGCCGCAACCGCCGAACATCGCGCCATCTGGCAGCAGATCTTTTCAAAACCGATCGGCGGCGGCCCAACGACACGCGGATTTGACGAGTACTTTGGTACCGACGTGCCGAATTGGCCTCCTTACTGCTTCATCGAACAAGACCGGACAATCGGGATTCCATCGGAGTTCCTGCCTGAGCGGTTGTTGCAAAACAACCAGGCGAGCGTTCCGGGACCAGCGCTCGAAAATTGGTCTCTCCAGTCGATCTTGCCCGCGCTCACGGATCGTGTCGTCGCCTTCATCGAGCGTGAAGCGAAAACGCCGGAGCCGTTTCTGGTCTACATGCCGCTCACTGCGCCGCATACGCCGCTAGCGGTCAATCAGCCATGGATCGGCAGCAGCGGCCTGAACGAGTACGCCGATTTCGTGATCGAAACCGACGCGGTTGTCGGTCGCGTGCTCGACGCGATTGCGGATAGCGGATTGGGGGAAAAGACACTCGTGGTCTTCACCAGCGACAACGGCTGCGCACCCTACATCGGCGTCAAAGAGCTGGAACAGCAGGGGCATTACCCGAGTGGACCACTGCGAGGATACAAATCCGATGTCTGGGAGGGCGGTCACCGTGTTCCGCTGATCGTACGCTGGCCTGGAACGGTGGCGGCAGGTAGCGAGTGCAAGCAATTGGTCCATCAAGCCGATTTGCTGGCAACTTTGGCGGACATCCTATCGGTCGCGTTGCCACCGACTGCCGGCGAAGACAGCTTCAGTATGCTACCGCTGTTGAAGGGCAGTGACCGATCGATCCGCAGGCAGGCGGTTAGTTGTTCAATCAAAGGAATGCCCAGCATTCGAAACGGCCATTGGAAACTGATTCTCGGTACAGGATCCGGCGGCTGGACTCCGGGGGGCGATGACCAACCGGCGCAGCTGTACAACCTGGCCGATGATCTGGGCGAGAAGATCAATCTTGCCGAAGCACACCCCGAGCGAGTCCAAGCGATGGCAAATTTGATGGAACAGCTGATCGCCGACGGCCGCAGCACGCCGGGGCCAACGCAACCCAACGATGTGAAGGTGATTCGCCACCGCAAATTGGGCAATTGATTGATTAAATGCCCGGCCCTACTTCTGATCCGAACCCTTTTCCGATCCAGCATGTTATATTTGCCAGCTTGGGCAGAAGCCAACTTCACGGCAAGCAGCGGATCGCTTGTCCAACGGAGCTTATCGAATGGTTCAGCCAGATCGCGGCGACCCTGCTGATTCCGAAGACGCCGATGCGGTGTTCAATCGAAATCAGAAGCTTACTAGACATATCACGCCCGCTCATCAAACCACGATCGGCGGCGACTCATCCGATCACAGTGCCGACGGAATTGATAACCGCGGGCTGACCGTCCGTTGTCCGCAGTGCCAAAACCCGATCGAGATGAGCGACGAAGCGAGTGATTCGCTTGACGATATCAATTGCCCTGGTTGCGGCAGTCACTTTAGTCTGATTGATCAGCAGGGCATCGCGACGCTCAATGCACCGACGGTCAGAATGTTTGGTCACTTTGAGTTGATTGAACAGTTGGGTAGCGGCGGATTTGGCACCGTTTGGAAGGCGCACGACACGGAACTCGACCGCGCCGTGGCCGTCAAGATCCCCCGCAAAGATCAACTTGAACCGGACGAGATCGAAAAGTTCTTTCGCGAGGCTCGTGCCGCCGCGCAACTAAAGCATCCCAACATCGTCTCAGTTCACTATGTCGGCCGCCAAGACGATACGGTTTACATCGTCAGTAACTTGATCAGCGGAGTTCCATTGGATCAGTGGTTGGCAGCGCAGCCGATTCCCTTTCGTCAATCAGTTGAATTGTGCAGCAAGCTTTGTGATGCGGTCCATCACGCGCACCAGGCGGGTGTGATTCACCGCGATCTTAAACCGGCCAACATTTTGTTGGATGCAGACAACCAGCCGCACGTGATGGATTTCGGGTTGGCCAAACGCGAGGCGGGTGAGATCACGATGACGGTCGAAGGTCGCGTGTTGGGAACTCCGGCCTACATGTCTCCAGAGCAGGCCCGCGGTGACGGTTACAAGGCCGACCGGCGAACGGACATTTATTCCTTAGGCGTGATCTTGTTTCAGTTGCTCACGGGTGAGTTGCCGTTTCGTGGCACGCCCAGAATGTTGTTGCACCAGGTGCTGCACAACGAACCACGACTCTTGCGTAGCCTGAATGACCAAGTGCCCCGGGATTTGGAAACGATCACGCTGAAGTGTATGCAAAAGGATCCGAGCCGACGCTATCAGACGGCCCAGGAACTGCAGGCGGAACTGCGCCGATTTTTGAATAATGAACCGATCAATGCTCGCCCGATTGGGCGATTCGAAAGAGCGGTCCGTTGGTGCCGACGGTATCCGTTGGTCGCGGGCTTGAGCGCGGCCGTGCTGGCACTTTGTCTGTCGGTCGCTTCCGTCGCGACCTACGCAGCCGTTCAAATCAGCAAGTCTCGTGATGATGCCATCGCTGCGAAGGACAGTGCAGTCAAAGAGCAACAGAAGACCCAGCGCGCTAAACAAGAGGAAATCAAGCAGCGAGTGCGAGCCGAACAGGCCGAAGCGGAAGCGTTGGACGCGGCGCAGCTAGCACGGCAGGAGGCCGATACGGCGCGAGAAGTATCGAATTTTTTGGCAAACATGTTTAAGGCATCGACCCCTTTCGATGCCAGCGGGTTTCTGATTGGCAGCACCAGCGAGTCCAGCGCCGATATGACCGCGCGTGAAATTTTGGATCGCGGCAAACAGAAAGTATTGACCGATTTGGCAGATCAACCCGCCGTGCAAGCGGATTTGTTGGAGGCAATCGGCAGCGTTTATTTGGGCATCAACGCCCCGGAGGCTTCTCGTGCATTACTGGATCAGTCTCTGGAAATCCGTCGCGGCATGTTGCCCGCCAATCATCCCAAGATTTCTTCACTGTTATTTCAACAAGGCTATGAACGTTTCGTAGTTGGCGACTACGAGGCCAGCAAACGACTGTTGCGACAGGCCTTGGAAATGCGCGTCGCTCAGTTTGGTGAGGATCACCATATCGTCACGCAAACCAAGCAAATGCTCGGCACGGTGATGGTCATGGCATCGCGCAACTGGATCGATATCGATATTGATGAAGCCGAAGTGTTGCTGCGCGATGTGGTCAAGCGTTTAGAGGACACATCTCGAAACGAGTCGACCGAGTATGGATTCGCCCTGCTCGCCCTGTGCGGCGTCCTGAACCATCGCTGGAACAGCGAGCTGGAGCAGGCCAATCTGTTGCAGATGGCGACGGCCGTGTTCGCGGCAAATCCGAAAACAAAGCGCCTGGGCGATGCGATCTGGCTGTGCTTCAACGCAAGGATCAAGTCGCGGTTAGGGCAACCGGCCGACGCGGCAAAGCTTTATTCGCAAGCTGTGGAAATACTTCGCGACACACTCGGAACCGAACACTGGGCCGTGATGTGGATCGTGCCCTACTTTGCCCAAGCACTGGCTGATGCAAAGCAATACGACCTTGCAGATTCGACGTTACAGGAGTACGAACTGCGCTTGCAAAGTTCGCAACGCACCGATCACCCGTATTATGCTCGGCTTACGGCCGTTCGAATGCTGTTGCTGTTGCGGCAAGACAAGATCGATCAAGCTAGCGCTCTTGCGGATCGTTTACTGGCCGGCCCAATCTATGGCGGCAATCGGGTCGTCAATGCGCTCTGGCAGTTGGGCCTCGCGCACCAAGACGCCGGCGACTTCGAGCAAGCTTTTAAATACTCCAGTGCGGCCGCCGAGGGCTACCGACTGGTTGATGAAAATGGAGACAAACACGCCGAGTTCTATGCGATGATGCTGACCGGTGCCGGTACTGCGGCGCGGCAACTCGGGCGGTATGACGAATCAGAGCGATTGCTCATGCGAGCGGTCAGGATGCGTAAAAAATCACTCGGGATCGAGCATCAAGATGTGCTCGGAGCCATTGGCGAGCTAGCGACGACGCTGGGGAAGAAAAATGATTTCGGCGCGGTCAGAGAGCTCTACCAGTCACATTTAGCGGAGCTACGCGAACTGGGCGATAAAGGCCGTCAGGGTCGGAACAAAACCATCGATCAACTTGCCCAGTTTTTGGTCACACATCAGCCGTCGAGTAATCCCCAGTCGCCGCCTGCCGACTTGATCGAGTTGAAACAGTTCTACGAGCAGGCAAAATCGTTGCCTGATCCACTGCCTGATGATTCATCCGACGACGGTAGCGAGGACGAAATTGCCGTTAAAAAACAAGCAATTTCCGACGACTGACGTCACTTGTGGAACAGGCTCGCTCGCAACCACTGGTAGTTCGCATGCCAAGTGTCTGCTGTTTCGTCGATGCCGATTCATGCTTGGCTTATAATGAGATCAGCCCAAAATTCAACGTCGTCCTCGGAATCCCTTATGTCATCGGCACCCCGTTACCCCATTCGTCCGCAATCGGTCGAAGATTACCGCCAATGGCAAGGCGACATGACCAGATGGTCAAACGGCCGTTGTACCGTGATCAACGAGTGCCATTCTACCTGACGGCCGAACCTGGCTTCGATCGGTTGCAGCTATTCATTAACGCTGACGGCAAAGAAGTCGAAGCCGTTGAACTTTCCGGTGCTGATAGTCGCCGGATCACTCTGCCGAGCGGCTGCCCGCTGGATTTGCAGCCTGCCTTGCTAATTGGACCACTAGCCGGCTCTGAGTAGGCATATCGCGGGAGATAATCGTTGCTTTCCGCGCCAAGCGCAATCGTTGTCGTCTCAAGCCTCCCGGTCAACGAGTGCGGCCGCGATCCATTCCGCCGGTTTGCTACGCTTGTCCAGCACAATGCAGCAAGCGGGCAAGTCAGCGAAGACCGCGAGTCCGGCGGAGGCGTTCGCCTTCGAAAACATCAGAAGCCAACTGGAGTTGTCGTTCGATCGCGTAAATTGTTTCAGACGCCGCAACTTCTCTTGCAGATATTCGGGCGTCCAAAAGCCGACGACCTCCAGGTAGATCTTTCGCCCTGATGACGGATGCTTTAAGACGAAATCGGGAGTCAGCACAGTTTGCCCTTGGTGCAACAGCTCCCCTTCCCGCTCCATCGTCCATCCATCGACAGGTGTTTTCTTCCAGATATCAAGAGTTTCCCTTTCCAGCTCGGAGTCAAATTCAGCTGGCGGATCGAGCGTTGATCTCAAACCATCTTGCGGAGAGAGCGTTAAACGAAATTGTTGACGTTGCGGCCCGATGAGCTCTGCAACCATTCGCCACTGCCGGCAAGCGAGCAGCTTTGGCAACAGCGTTGCGAATCGGATACCATACCGGCTGGTTTCCCGCAGCGACGATTGTGGCCCGTCGAGTTCAAACCGATATCCCGGCCTTGCGCCATCGATTCGTTCAATGCGGTGCATCAAGCCGGCCAGCTTGGCGTGCGAGAGTATCGTTTTGAAATCGTTATAGGCTTCGATTCGCATCCGCGTCGCTCGGTAAAGTGATGCTTGAGTTTGCGAGACGTTGTACAGTGAAAGCAATTCGTCTGGTCCGATCAATTCATTGAACGACTGCAAGGTTTGCAGTTCGATCACATCACCGAAAAGTTGAGCGTCGATTTCTGTCCATGACAGGCCAATCGCATCGCTGATTCGCTTTCGCGCCTGATCGATCGTATGCTCAAAGATGCCCTCGGGCTGCTGCACGATTGGATGCAGCGGCGCGGCCAATGAAAATACTTTGCGCCGTAGCTCGACAGTTTGCTTCTTGTCGTTTCGATAACTTGATTGATCATCTAAAAGTTTGCAAAAGGCCGCGATTCTGCGCGGTGGGCAGCTTGGCAATCGCGACAGGATTTGTTCGACGTCGCGGTGCAGCGATTGCCGGGTCCGGCCGAATCCGTCGCGATAAAACCGCAACAGAATCTTGGCAGCCGGCAGGTAATCGTCGTCACGACCGCGCCGCAGTCGATCGGGGTGGACCTGCTGCCGCCGAAAGTCGTATCGGACTATCGAGTGTTCGCTGCGGAGCATCGTCGAATCATAACCTCAAACCTACCAGGTAGTCCGGCTCACGTCTTGTTCCGATACGCTTCGTTCCGGCGGCGATCCCGGCTGCGCTGCACCTCTTTCGTTTCGTCGGTGACGATTTCATACAGCGTTGCGCTACGGCCGCTATTGCTTTTGCGAAGTACGCGACCAAGTCGTTGAATCGCTTGTCGCTGGCTCGATAACCCGCCCAAAACAATCGCCGTTTTCACTTCCGGCAGGTCAACTCCTTCGTCCAATACCCGATTGGCCACCAAAACCGGGTATCGCCGCTGGGCAAATCCTTCCAGCCATTCCCGTCGCTCTCGCTTGGCACAGTGGGACAGTAAACAAGGGACCAGGAATCGCCGTGAGACCGCCCGCGCCATTGCGTTAGATCCGGTGAAGACGATCACCGGTTCGTCAGCGTGCAATCGAAACAAGTCCTCCAGCACCCGGATTTTCGCCGCGGCATGCTCTTCGATGCTTCGCTTCGCGCGAAATGCGCAGTGCCTGATTGGCCGCTCTCGCCCGCTCGGGATCGTCCTCTGTCGATCCAACCAACTTGAACGTATCTTCCCAGTGAAAATGTGAATCAAATTGCCGTTGCTCGTAGACGAACTGCTGTACCTGCTTGGACAGCTCGCGATACCGATTAGCTTCGTCGTCGGTCATTTTGACTGCGATTCGACGCACCGTGTAATCGGCAAGACTTGCTCCCGAGGCTCCGCTAATTGATTGTTCGTATAGAGTTGGACCGACTAGAGAGTTCAGGATTGCCAATCGCTTGGGATCATTCGGAAGTGTGGCGGTCAGGCCGAGTCGAGCGCCGGCTGCTGACATTCGCGCTGCGTCGCTGCGCCAGTGGCCAGCTAAATGATGCACTTCATCGAACACAATCATCGAAAATCGATCACCGATACGAGGCATGTGAATCGCGGCCGAGTCATAGGTCGTGACGCTGATCGGACTAACTCGATGCACGCCATCTCCGATCAACCCAGCGTCGATTCCCGTTGCTTCCAGGATTTTCGTATGCCATTGGTACATCAAATCGCGCACCGGGACGACGACCAGCACGCTCGCTCCCCGTCGAATGATCAACTCGATCGCGACGACCGTCTTGCCGGTTCCGGTCGGCATCACGATTAAACCCCGCTGGCCGGAGGATTGGAATGCATTCACAGCATCGCGCTGGTCCGCCCGCAGGCTTGAGTCTCGATGGTCGCTGATCAACAGCGGTTGTTGATTGGCAATCTTCCAATTCAAACGACCGGCTAAGCTTGCCTGCAAGTGCTGGCGTAGCCGGTCGCAGTGCATTGCGTCGCAGCGAAAGCAATCTTCGCGATCGTCCCAGCGTAACGGTATGTCGCCCGGGACGTGCGACGTGAGTTCCTTCGAAACCCCCCAAACTCGCAGCGTGCCTTGGTGGAAATCGACGCTGGGGATCAGGTCGATCATCGTTGGCTTTGCGTCGATGGTCATCGCTTCACGTCCTCACGGCGACAGCGCGCAGCCGCCGATAATCGGCGTACCAGATCTCGTCACGAAGTAACTGGTCGCGTGACAATTCTTCCGCGCGAGCAAAAAACTGATCACGCCGAGCGATTGGGATGGCGTTCAGCCAACACTGACCAAACATGCGAATCCAGTTTCTTAGTCCGTCGTCGCCGTCCAGTTGGGTGGGACGCTCGATCAGCGCCGCGCTGGTGGTTTCCAGTCCGTTGTTTTCCAAAACTTGCGCAAAATCGCCAATGGTTGGGTAATACCAGGGATGATCTATCGCCAGGCCAGTGGTCTCGAGCGCTGCGGTGTGAATGGCGTTAATGAGCAGTTTTACGTTACCTGCACCGCCAAATTCGACGACCAGGCGTCCGCCTGGCTTCAACGCTGCGGCGATACAGCGAACGACTTTGCTCGGCTCGCTGATCCAATGCAGGACGGCATTGGAGAAGATCGCGTCGAACGGATCACTGAACTGAAAGTCATGAGCGTCAGCTTGCACAAACTCGATCTGCGGGTGCTTTTGCCTGGCCTCGGTCAGCATCGCAGCCGAATTGTCCAAGCCAATGACTTGCGCGCCGCTCTGAGCGATGGTCGCCGTAAGCTCTCCCGTGCCGCAGCCTAGATCCAGGATCCGCTCGCCGCGCTCAGCTGCCAAGGACTCGACTACCGGTGCTCCATATTTCCATACGAAAGAATGTTTTTGGTCGTAAAGCTCTGGATTCCAAGAGCTTGATTTCAGGTTGGGTTGGTTCATGCGTGGGCAACAGAAAACAGAATCACCTCGGAGATGCCGAGAGCGCAGAAAGTTACTTTGGCGGACGCGGTTCTGGAGATTGAGGTTCAGAGTCCTCCGCAAATTTTCCATCCCCGCTTGCCGATCACGCCGTCTACCGTTTCAGTCATTCAAAGATCAATCGGCACTTGCTCCAATTCGGCAACTCGATTTTCCAGCTGCTCGATCTTACCGACCAACTGCAGGACCACTTGCCGAAGATCACGGTCGTTCATTTCGGGAAGCCGTTGTGCCAACGCTCCTTCTCCCACGTCTGAATCAAACCACTCCGCCGGTGACCAGGCCGTCAACTCTCGTTTGATCTCTTCGATTTCATCTTGCACGCTTTCGAACTGAGGATGCTTTTGCCCCATCGTCAATTCCGACTGTCGCAAGAACTTCAGTCGATTCGCTAACTGTGTTCCCCGCTCAGTCAGCAAAGCGGCCCTGGGAATCTTATCCTGAACCGCGCGAGGAACCGTAGCTTGACTTTGCCGATTGTCTCCTTCCGTTCGCTCCTGCGCACCGGTCAACGACAACGCGGTCATGGAGAAGATCACAAGCATCGAAAACACGAGCTGTCTGTTAAGGGCAAGTCTCATCTGAGTCTCTGTTGATGATGGGGGGCGGTTGGTGATCACGACAAACCCTGATCATACTCCGCAGCGATACCCAGGGCGCGGATGACCGATGTCCGATTGGCCAACCGACGATTTTCTTGTCTACTAGCTTGATGGAGCCACGTTCGTACTTCCGCGAGTCCCTTCGCGGGGCAATTCTGCGGTCATCGGAAAAAGGAATCAGACCCCAATCGTCGCAAGCGGCCCTGCGGGTGCTTCGCAATATTCGGGTCTGACCCGTTTTCCTCGCTTCCATCCGCAACTACCCCGATCAAGCGAAATTTTGGTTATGACCGACGTGCCACAAGTCAAAGCTGTCGTCTTCGATTGGGCCGGCACGATGGTTGATTACGGCAGCCGTGCGCCGGCCACGGTGTTTCAAGAGATTTTTCGCCGCGAAGGAGTCGAAATCACTGCGGCCCAGGCCCGCGAGCCGATGGGAATGGCCAAACGTGCTCACATCGCGGCGATTACGCGAATGCCGGAGGTCGCCGCGCGGTGGCAGGCAAAATTCGGCAAACCGGCCGACGATGCCGATGTCGATCGGATGTACGAAAAATTTCTGCCGCTGCAGAAAACGGTCCTCGGCGACCACAGCGATCTGATTCCCGGCGCCGTGGCAACCTTTCAGTGGTGTGTCGAAAACCACATTCGCGTCGGCTCATCGACCGGCTATACCCGTGAGTTGATGGATGTCGTCCAGCCGGTCGCCAATGCAGCGGGTTACAAACCGGAAGTGGTCCTGTGCGCCGAAGACGCACCTGAGGGTCGCCCGGCACCGTGGTTGATTTTCGAATGCATGAAACGGTTAAACGTTTATCCAGCCAACCAGGTCGTCAAAGTCGATGACACCATAGTCGGCATCGAAGCCGGTCTCAACGCCGGCGCCTGGACGGTCGGGATCACCCAAACAGGAAATCTGGTTGGTCTGTCGGAGTCTGAATTCGCCGCACTGGATCAAGTCGAACAAAAGCAGCTGGTCTCAGATGCCGAGCAAAGAATGAAGCAAGCCGCTGCTCACTTCGTTATCGGTGGCGTTGGAGAGTTGCCCGCAACGATTGAGAAGATCAACGCCCTGCTGGCAAGCGGAATCGTTCCGAGTAGCTAATGCATTTTAAGGACCGGACGGCGGAACGCAGTAGTCCGTTCCCAGACATGGTTGACCATTTTGATCGAGCTTGCAGCTCTTGCCGGGATGCCCAGTGACGCAAAAATAGCCATCCGCCGGATTGAATGCTGTACAGGCGTTGCTGGTTGTGACGCAATTCGGTGCTGCTACAGCAATCTTTTGCTCGCCGCGCACGAAGGCGAAATTGCTCGACCAGGCGATGTTGTTTTTTACCAGCCACTGGAACAGATAGTCATCAATCCAGCGTTCTCCTTTTTCCGCTGTATGGAATTGGGTGAAGGCATCCACGACTGTTTGACCGCCACACAGTTCAAGGAACCCGGAGGCCTTCGTGTCGGGCGTCGGTTTCCACCCATCCAAAATACATTTCGTTTGATACCGCGTTCCATCGGAATCGGATTGATGCCGCAGCTGGGGCTGAGTGAAAAGACCGTTACCAGCCACCATGGCGGCGATGATTTTGTCCGCGTTTGCACCACCCCACGCTTCTGGTGACTCGGTGAAAAAATCACGATAGTAAATATTCTTCCCAGACTTCTGTTTCGCCGTTTCTAATTCCGCAATCAGATCTTCAACTAGCTTTCTCTCATTCGGCTCGAGCTGTCCGCCATTCTGGGCGAATCCGGCTTTCAATATGTCGACGAACGGCTTGACTTGCTTGCCAAGCAGGTCGTTGACGGTTGTGGTGTAACCGACCATTGCGAGTGATCGATCGCAACTGTCTTCGAGCGCCTTAAAGGCAGTCTGTATTCGCGATTTAAGTTCTGGTGGTGCTGCCGACGCTTTACGGTTGCCTATCAGCGTTGCACCGGCCGCTGATGCGATCATCAAGCGACGACGAGTCAGGCGAAAACTTGCAGATGGGGTAGCTTGCTCTGTCATGATTGAACTCCTGAATTGGATCAAAAAACGTGGATCTATCGATCAGCTCACAGCGTTGAAAGCGAGGTTTTCCCTATTCAATGTCGTACACGAAGTGGTAAATGCGCGAGTTTCCGCGGCGGATATCGAAGCTGAACGTGGACGCGTCTCCAGCCATTATCTCCGGTAGATAATCTTCTATCGCGGGCAGTAGCTGGCCGTAATTGTCGATCTTATTTCCGTTGAAACCGACGATTCGGTCGTATCGCGACAGTTTCGCTTGAGTCATCCGTTCACGATCCTTCGACGTGCGAATCACTGTGATCACAACAGGTTGCCGTTGTGCCTCTTCGCCAACTTGCAATTGGCGATAACCGTCATTGATTCGCTTCAGGATATCGATCCCCGCTGCGCGCGGGAGCGTCATTGCGATCGTTTCCTCGCGTAAAGGACGAAGCTGAAGAATCAATTGCTTGACAGAATCGCGACGAACTGTGTCGATCGTGATTTGATTAGGATTGCCGATCAGTAACTCCTTGGCGGCCTCAATGGCTTCAATCGCAGTGGCTACCTTCGTCACCGGCTTGCCTGCAATTCGCGTGATTCGATCGTTCACGTCCAAACCCAGACCAACAACCAGCTCAGAAACTGCGGCTTCGCCGAGGCCTAGTCCGCCGGCACTGGCAAATTCGCGATTACGGTCGGCAGCTCGATTGATTTCCGCGTCCAGTTTATTGAGCACGAGATTGACAATCTCGGTTGTCGTCGAAACTATTTGTCTCTCGCTTGAATCGATCGAATATCGCGGTCTTGGATTCGTCAATCTCTGTCCGCGCAGAATCTCAAACGCCTGTTTCTGCTCCTCAAGCGATCGACTTTGGTCATTCTTCTTCATGATTTCGCTGACTGAATCCCATTGATACAGCAGGCCGCCTTGGCAAGACAGCAGGTCCCCAGTGTCAGCAAGCCGAATTGCGACTTCAGCGCCTTGGTCGGTCGAGAAAATCTCTGTGGCGGATTCAACGTCGCAAACACGCGAGTCCAAAGCAGAGAAAGTAAGAATTCGATCTTGGTCCGGAAAACAAATGGTTCGAACCGGGGCAATGTGCTTGGCAACTATTTTCAATTCGGTGTCGCTTTGATCGTGGGGCTCTTTCCACAACGCGACTCGCCCATCGTCACAGCCAATCGCAAGCATGCTGTTGTCGGGCGACCACGCCAAAGCTGTGATTGGCGCATCCAATCCGCCAAGACGATTGTTTGTCCTTCCCGATCGGTAGTCATAAATGACGACGTTCCCCAAGTCATCTCCAACAGCGACCTGGCTCTCATTGGTGGCCGCCAACTCGGTAATCTCGGCCGCATGCTGGAAGGTTTGTATTCGCGTGCCTGACTCGGGGTCCCAGATGTGTAGTAATCCATCCCATCCAGCCGTTAACACATTGGCATTGTCTGGTGAGATCGCCACTGCGTTGGTGCTGCAGGTGTGACCGCTGTACTCGCTCAGAATCCTTGCCGATGCGATATCGAACACGGTTGGCATGAAGGAATCGATATTGCTGACGACAAATTCGCCATTTGGACTGATCACAGCGCGCGCTGACTTTGCGGTCGGGGCTGATGGTTGTTTGTATTCAAGCAGCGGCAGATTTTGCTGCCGATCTAAGATCATGAATGAATCATTGCCAATAACGATCGCAACTCGGGAAGCGTCACGGTTCGCCGACACACTGCTAATCGATCGGTCGGTGGATCCAACAATCGATTGGTGCGAACTGACCAGTGCGTTCCAGACCTTTATCGAACCGTTTCCGCTGGCAGTAAGAAGCTGTCGTGAGTCGGGAAAGAACTCAATCCAGGGCGTAATTTGACGATTGTGCCCAAGTCGATTCACAAGCTTTCCCGTGGATGCTTCAAGGCTCCAGACTTGCGGCACACCCATGTATGGCAGCGTGCAGATCAGCGAATCATCCGGGCTCCAGATCGACTTGATCAGCGAATAGTTGGCGGAAAAGCGATTGAGTCGTTCGCCGCTGGCAGTATCCCAAACTATCACAGTCCCTTCGTTGCCGGCGACCATGATTCGCTTTCCGACCGAATCGTATTCGAGCGAGACGACGCGGCCATGGTCTCCTTTGAGCTTGCGGGACGCCGGTGCTCCAGCAAGATTCAAAAGCTGGATTTCGTCATCGACGATCATCGCAATTTGTCTTCCCGACGGAGAAAACTTAGGTGAACGTCGGATCAAGTCGTCCTGAATCGCCCAATCTTTGACGATTCCGACCTGTTCTCCCGAGGCAACGTCCCAAATCTGCAGGTCACCATCGTTCGCACCGGTCATGATCCGAGTGCTATCTGCGGACGCCTGGATAAAGTCAACATCTTGATCGTTGGTCGTGAATGATTGGACTTCTGCGCCAGTGCGAACGTTCCAAAGTTTGACCGAGGACGGTTGAGCACAAGTCAGCAGCAGGTTGTTGGGCAGAAATATTGCCTGGTCGGCTTTCCCATCATGCAGAGCTGGCGATGGAATTTCGTTCCAGCTATTGGTGTCCCAAAGTTTCAACGTACCAAGCGCGCTCAGCGCACAGAATACGGCGTTGTCGGGACTGAACTGGTGATGCATGATCGGCGATTCTTCGGTCAGCACCAACTCCTGTCGCAGCGCACCATTTTGAGCATCGTGAATTTGAATCGGTTTCGTTCGATCGGCTCGGGCAAGGCGTTGGCCATCGGAACTGAGCGCGTATCCCTGGTAACCTTCAAGCGAATACAGTTCAGGGTGAGCTTTCGCAATCAACATGCCCCATTCCCATCGCCGTAGCGCGGAATCGGTTGACCATAGAACCTCGCGCGCTCGAGGATAGTTGTTTTCCTGGATCAGCGACTGAGACAATCGAATTTGATTGACATAATTGATCGCTTCGGCCCGCTGACGCGCTTCGGTTTCCGCTTGCCGAGCAATCGTCTCGCGCTGCTTGGCAGCGACGGCGAGATTGCGCGAGCGATAGATATTGACGTAGGAGACGATACCAAGAGCGAGCAACAAACCGGCTGCCAGGGCGGCCGTGTTGGCCAGGGCCCGATGTCGACTGTAAACTTTACGCGCGAGCTCAAGCGGCGAATAGTTGTAGGCCTGAACAACGGCTCCTGTCAGGAATCGCTGGATTTCGTCAGCCAGCTCCTTTGCGCTTTGGTAGCGATCTTCGCGCCGCTTCTGCATCGCGCGACCACAAATACTGACAAGCTCGGGCGGCACGTCCGGAGCAATTTCGTGGACCGAAGTGAATCTAAGATTGATGATGTTGTCAAACAGCTCTCGGCTTGATTTTCCCTTGAAAGGTCGATCGCCAGTTAGAATTTGATACAACACGATCCCTAACGCAAACACGTCGGTCCGATGATCAATCTCCGCGATTCGGCCCTTGACTTGCTCGGGAGCCATGTACTGTGGCGTTCCTACCTGTGCCCCTTCCACCGTATCGATCGAATCAAAGCGGACGTGTTGATACAGCTCGGTCCAAGTCTTGGCGACTTCTTCCTCGTCTTCGTCGGCGTGACCGACAACCTTTGCGAGGCCCCAGTCAATGACCACAGTTTCACCGAAATCGCCAACCATGATGTTCGACGGCTTGATATCGCGATGGATGACGTTACGGTCATGCGCATACGCCAGCGCATTGCACAGATCCAGAAAATTCGAGAGGTAGCTCAGCCGCTCTGCCATAGACTTTGTCTCTTGCAATGCCTTACCGAGCGTCCGGCCGCGAACGAGCTTCATGGTGTAGTACAGCGTGCCATTTGGCCGCCGACCCATCTCATACACCGGTACAATCGAAGGATGTTCCAATTGACCGGTCAGGCGTGCCTCGCGCAAAAATCGAACCGCGATACCGGAGGTCGCTCTAACCGGACTGAGACCGTCGATACTGAAGCTGCCACTTTCCGATGGCGGCAACAACTCCTTCATCGCAATGTCGCGAGCAAGGTATTGGTCATGGACCAACAGAATGCGACCCATGCCGCCACGACGATACTCGCTTGATCGTGTATATCGACCAGGTATTTCATCGACTGTCGGAACACGAGCGGTAAGCGGCGAGTTAGCTAGATCTATCGAACTGTGGGGGATGGTCAAGCGTTTGGTCAACTCGGCATCGTCCACGTTCTGAATCGCAGCGGAAAGATCGCCGCCATGATCCTCGATCGCGCGGCGGACGAGGTCTTCTACCAGTTTGCGATCCTCTGGCGTGAGGATTCCTGCTTCGGCCAAGCGCTGCCCTAGAGAAGTGGTCGGTTCGGTCGACCAACTGGCGGCGGCTTTGACAAACTGGTCATTGGTAATCAGCCGCAGTTGAATCGCCAGAATCCCAAACAACAAATTTTGATCACGCGCCACTAGCTGTTGCTCAGGTCCCACATTCTTGGGCTGCGCGTTGTCCTTGAGCGCTAGGCAATTCGGACACTCTCCACCGCGTGTATCCGGAGGGATCTCGCGACCGCATTGAGGGCATGTGTTCCCGTTTTCCATGACGCTAACTGTCCAAGCAAAGCAACGCTTTCAATTCTAGGATGATGCGCGGATCACGAATACAGTGGTGAGTCAAGAAATCAGCTATCAGGCACCGCCCGATCCCCGATTGGCCCAATTTATTGAGTCCGTCTCCGTGCCGGTCGAGTCGACGAACGCCAATTTGGATGCCAGTGGCATCCCAGAACGATTGGACCGCATGGAAGCAACACTGATGTCGGCCATCAAGCAGCCGGCAGGGACCTTGGGCATGGTCGATGGAGATCTGCTATCGGGCGTTGCGTTTCCAAGCAGTCAGTCGCAGGTGAACGTCAGCATCAACTACCGCCAATTCGCAAGCCGCCAATCGATTTGAGAACACGTTGGGCGATCACAGAAACCACCCGATGCTGATGCGGCTCAAGACTCGCGTCGGCGAGCATTGGCGGAACCTGCGCGACCAGCTAGCTGGCAACTGAGCGCTCAGCAGCAACAGAATCCTGGCTCTGAACGATGACACCATTCGCTCCCAGCGATCGATCTGTATTACTTCATCGACTCGAGCATCGCTTGCATCTTTTGGTGCAGCAGATTGACTCCTTTGAGCGGCCGAACCATCACCTTGAACTCGACGATCTGCTGCTCGGCGTTCCAGCCAATGATGTCGACACCATTGATCACGATGCCATCAATCTCCGCGCAAAACTCCAGCACCGCGCCATGCTGACTGTCCCACTGACCGACGTACTGGAACTTGCCTTGCGAAAATACGTGCATCGCGCCCATCAAGTACATCATGCATAGCTGCTTTCCCACTTGTGGCGTATGCACGACCGGGGAATAGAAAACCGCCTCCTCGGCGATCAACCCACCAAGGATCGCCGGATCTTTAGTTTCCACGAACGAGTGCCAACGCTGAATGATTGTCTCTGACATGCTGGATTTCTGCGCCTGTGGATGGTAGCAGCATATTGTAGCGAACTCTTCGCCATCGCTCTGTGACTGTGATAATCTTAGCTGCAGTCGGATTAGAATCTGCAAGTTGTGTTGCCGGGAATCCTCGGCATCACCTACTGCAAGTAACCCCTTGTCAAAATGAGCAGGAGATAACTGATGAAGAAGTACGCGCCCATCCTGATCGCTGTCATTGGATTTGCGGCTTTGATCATGTCGAGTGTAACGACCGCACAAGTCCCTGGCGCGGCCAGGCCGTCTCAGTGGTCAGAAGTACGGCTGCAACCCGGCCAGCAAATCGTTGTCAACGCATCGGATAATTCGATCGTCGAAGTCACCACGGACCTGACAATCACCGCGCCGGAAAACCTAAGCTATGTGGACCGACGAACCGGAGACATCTATTCACTACCCAACGGTCAGAACATCGTCCGCATGCAGGGAGAGGTGGTCATCAGCCGGGCCAAGGATGCCACTAGCAGGACTGATCCAACCGTTCGCTGGCGGTATGTCGAGACAGTTTGGCCCGCTTCTCGATCCTTTGGGGGCGCGCAGTAACTGGCCGTCGGGGATTCGCCCGCCAACAGACGTGGCCTTGGCGACATCTGTAGCCCAGCCCGAGTTCAATGTGGCAGTTTTGGCTTCAGCGCCGCGTAGCCAAACATGCCGGCCAAGGCGCCGGCGAGCGTGCAGAGTGCCATCGGTTCGCCGCCACCGATTTGTGCATAGATCGGCCCGGGACAGGCTCCCGTAACGGCCCATCCGGCGCCGAACATCATGCCGCCAATGATCACCCCGGTGTGATAAGGTTTCGGTTCGTACTTGATCGGTTTGCCTTCGATGGTCGTAATCCCAAAACGTTTGATGGCGATCATCGATACCATCGCCACCACGATGGCCAGGCTGATGATCAGATACATCCGGGCTTCACGGAAGAGAAACATGTTGTGGATTCGGTCCCAACAAGCCACTTCCGACTTGGCGAACAGAATTCCCAGGTAGATGCCGATCAGCAGCACGTTGAAGTAGCCGACGCCGGACATTCCTGACGATTTTTTGGCCGGATTCTGGTTGTCTTGGTTCATCTCTTGGGTTTCCTGTTTGGCCTCGCGGCTGGATTAGAAGATCAAGTTGCCCAGGCCCCAGGTGACCGCAAGTCCGCCGGCGAAAAAGCAGATCGTCGCCAGTAGACTGGGCCAGTTGAGGTTCGCGATTCCCGTGATCGAATGGCCGGATGTGCAGCCGCCCGCATAACGTGTACCGAATCCGATCAGCAAGCCGCCAATCAACAATCTGATTGCTCCGCCGACACTTCTGAAGGCATCGGGCAGAAACTGAACAGGTTCGTCGGACAGAAAGTGCGTCGCGATGAATGAGCCGATCGCGATGCCGATCGCCAGTACGATCGTCCACATGTTGGCTTTGCGATCGTGCTTGCTTAAGTATTCCAGCTTGCTGTGAGGCGCGCACATGGCTCCAGCCTGCTGCAGGCTCGTTGAAATACCGAATGCCTTACCGGCGAGAATGTACAGCAGCGGAACAGTCAGTCCGATCAGAATGCCCGAGACCCACCACGACCAGGGTTGCCAAATCCAATCCATTCAAGTTGCCTCTGTTGGTTTAGGTGATCATGCGAATCGATAGTTCGGGCGAAGTATTCAGCATTGTACGGTAGTGGCGATCGTTGAAAGTCGATTTTCGCCCGGCGAATATGCCCGGACTTTTGCCCTTCGTGGGAGCTCGGGATGGACGCGGTAAAAGCCGACACGCCCGCTTCGATCATATTGAAATTGCCCTAGTGTCATCTGACGGGCCATTAGCAATTCTAACGCGCGTAGCTGCATCAGCGAAACTATCGGCTTCTTGCCTTCGGGCGACAGCGCCGCTTGTGTCGAGATGACTATACTCGATACAGCACATTCTCGTATCATCGGACGGCAGCTTGATGACAGCGCAAAGCACAGCAGTGATCGCTTCCGATATCGGTGACTCGAAGCAGCCGAGTTCAAAAGCTTCGCATACCGGGCGTTGGATTCTGATTGGGCTGCTCGCGGGCTTGCTGTGTGGCGTTTTGTTCGGTGACTATTGTCAGCCCCTGCAAGTGGTGGGCAGCGCCTATGTCGGGCTGCTGCAGATGACGGTGCTTCCGTATCTCGTCTTGTCGCTGGTTTCCAAACTGGGGCGCCTGAACCCGGCCGAGGCGCGGCGGCTCGGTTTGATCGCCGTCGCTGTGCTGTTGGTACTGTGGCTGATCGGGATCCTGTTGATCGTGCTGGCCTCAGGCATTCTTCCGCCGATCGAAGGCGCCTCATTCTTTAGTCCCGGTCAGGTTTCGGCCGGGCATTCAGATTCAGATTTTCTCACGAGATACATTCCAATCAACGTGTTTCAGTCTTTGTCCAGCGAGTATGTGCCTGCCGTGGTGGTCTTCTGCCTGTTTTTTGGCAGCGCTTTGATGCTCGTGCCGGGAAAAGAGCCGCTACTTGAGTTCCTGGACCTCTGCTCGGCCGGCATTGGACGCATTAACACGTTTCTGGTTCGGCTGGCGCCGATCGGGCTGTTTGCACTGACGGCTGCCGCAGCGGGTACCTTGCAAGTCGAAGAACTGTCACGGTTGCAGGCGTATTTGATGATGTTTACGTTGGCCTGTGTGGCGGCAGCGCTGGGATTTTTGCCGCTGCTGTTGAGCAGTCTGACGCAGATTCGATACCGCGACTTCATTCGTGCAGCTCAGGAGCCGATGCTGACTGCAATTGCCACCGGCAAACTCTTCGTGGTATTGCCGCAGATCGTTCAGACCTGCGAACAATTGGTGCGGGAAGACAATCAATTGGCTGATGACGCCGGCGAGTCGATCCCGAGTGTGCTGGTTCCGCTGGCGTATCCGTTTCCACACCTCGGCAAGATACTTCCGTTCGTATTTATCTCCTTTGCCGCTTGGTACAGCGGAAATAGCCTCAGCCCGGGCCAGACCACGGCGATGGCGGCGACCGGTGTTTTGTCAAGCTTTGCCAGTCCACTGGTCTCGATGCCCTATTTGTTGGATCAGTATCAGTTGCCCCAAGACCTGATGGCATTCTTCATTTTGCCCGGGTTCATCACGATGCGACTGGCGGATGTGGTTGGGGTCGTACATCTGATGGTGTTGACCTTGATCGTCACCCGCGTCATGCAAGGCCGGCTTCAAATTCGCTGGAGACAAATGGCAATCGCAACCGCGGGTACCTTGGTTTGCCTCGCCGCCGCTGGCGCGGGGAGTCGCTGGTATTTGGCGTCAACCACGCTCGGCTACGACCTTGACAAGCAGTTTCTATCGCTTGAAGTTCCGAATGCTTACGAGGACGTCGTCGTTTTCAAATCGCGAGCGGACTTGCCGAGTCGGCCGGCATTTGAAGGTTCAACGCTTGAGCGAGTCAAGAACGAAAAGGTGCTTCGAATCGGCTACCATGCCGACCATCTGCCATATTCGTTCTTCAATCACAACGATCATTTGGTCGGTTTGGACGTCGAATTGTTTCATCGGCTGGCCGCACGATTACAAGTGCGACTGGAGTTCGTACCGTTCGACTACGACAGCGTGACCGATCAATTGGACACCGGCGAGATCGACGTTGCGGCGGGTGGATTGATCATCACGCCCGAACGACTGTTGAATGCCGGGTTCACCATCTCCTACCAAACCGCAACGGTTTCGGTTGCTCTGCCCGACTATCGCCGTGGCGAATTCGACAACTGGGATGACCCGCAGATGCAGGAGGGCGTTCGATTAGGTGCCGTTGCGGAAGACATCGCCGTCGCCGCACGTCGCCAACTGCCCAACGTCGAAGTCGTTGCGATCGATTCCATCCGTTCCTATTTTGACGGCACGGATACAGATCTGGATGGGCTGTTGATCGCGGCGGAAGAAGGCGCAGCGTGGAACGTATTGTACCCGCAGTATGCGGTGGTGGTACCCAAGCCGGTCGTGCAGCGACCGGTTGGCATGGGGGTTCGTATATCAGACGCCGATTGGCTGACTTTCCTCAACCGCTGGCTCGATTTCGAGCGACTCGATGGATCGCTCGATCGGTTACATATTTATTGGATCGAGGGAGGCGGAACGAAAAACAAGCCGCCTCGCTGGTGTGTCATGCGTGATCTGCTGGGATGGATTCCTTGAGTACTTCAGAGGTCCATGATGGCTTCGATGTCGGCGTCCAGTTGGGGCGGTTTCGATGCCAATGAAATCGCGAAGAACACTGTCAGCGAAGTGAGCAGAGCGATGGCGCCGCCGTCGATGCCGAAGGGGATCGCGATGTTGAACAGCTTGATCCCAAAGTTGATCGAAAGACTGGTTACGATCGCCGAGACAGCCGCAGTGGCGGTGGCACGCTTCCAATTGAACCCAATCGCCACAGTGGGAACGAGCGCGGCCGCGAACGTGCCCCATCCAAAGGCGCCGACCAATGCCACCAGATCGCCGCGCGAATCGAGGATGAAGGCAAAAATTCCGGAAATGATGGCGATGCTGAGCGTGGCGATGCGAGCCCACAGCAGTTCGTTTGGCAGCGACTGGATGCCCAGCGCTTTGGGGATGTCATGCACGACGGCGGCCGCGCCGATATTCAGGAATCCGTCGGCGGTCGACATGATTGCGGCGAACAGTCCGGCAAACACGATCCCTGCCAGCAGTGGATGTGCATAGTATTGCAAGAATTGCGGCGCGGCGTCGTCCGCGCTGGCCAGCTCGGGATGGTCGCCCCGCAGGACAAGGGCCCGCATCGCCAAGCCGATGCTGATCCACAGCAGCGCCGATACGCTGTAGCCGACGAGACTGACCGGCAGGATGTATTTCGCATCCGCGATCCGCTTGTTCATCATCAACTTGGTGATCACGTGGGGCTGTCCCGCACCGCCGAGGGCGAACAGAAAGTACCAAGACAGGCAGCCCATGATTCCCAGCGTGCCCCAGGGGCTCATCGCTTCGGGATCGTCTTGCATGATGGTGGTGGCAGCGCCCATCATTCCGCCGTCGACGGCAAAGATCGAGGCAACGAAAACCAGCACCGCCGCGACTACCATCACCCCGCCCTGGACCATGTCGGTGTACACCGAGGCCACGATTCCTCCGGTGACACAGTAGAACACCAACACGGCGACCGAGATCGACATGCACACGTCAAGGCCCATCGTCGGCAGCCACGCGATATTGGCAAGGATCTCCTTCAGCACGGTGGCCATCGCCAGGATCTGAGTGCCCAAGTAGCCGAAGACACCCAGCACGATTGCGATCGCCGTAAAGAAACGAGTCAGCTCGCTTTTGTAACGCGCCGCGACGGCATCAGGTAGCGATACGGTTTCGCGGACTTCGGCAAACAGGCGAATGCGCTTGCCCAGCAGGAAGAACGATAGCGAGTATCCGATCGAGATACAGATGATCATCCACAACGAGCTGATGCCCATTCGGTAAACCAAGCCAGGTCCACCCACGAAACCGAAACCACTGAGTGTGCTGGAGAAGACGGCCAGTGCGGTGACCATCACGCCCAGATCGCGTCCGGCCATGAAGAAATCTTTGGTCGACTTCGTCCGCCGCAGCGCCCAAAGTCCGATGCCGATGCACATCGTCATGTAGATCGAAACAGAAACAAAGACGATCAGATTTCGATAGGCTTCGAAATCGATCACGCCCGGTCTCCCCCAGCGTCCGTTCCAGCAGCGATCTCTAAAACAGCTTTCTTTCCAACGGTGATCTGCTTTTCAGCCAGGATCTCTTCAAAGCGGGTCAAGTCTTCGGCGCGAAAGGTCCACGAGTCGAATGTGAACATGTACAGAAACATGAACACCAAGGGAGCGGGCCAGACGCCGTAGATCATCCAAGCGGTGGGAACGGGCAGGGACAGAAACATCCGATGGCTGCTTTCGAGCATGTAGCTCTGGTACGTGTAAACCATCGCCGTGAATGTGGCGGCGTAAAGGATGCCTCCGACAAGAATTGGTATTTTCAGCGGGCCGAGTCGTCCCCCTTTTTGTCCGCCGTACGCAACCAGCAACATGAAGAACGCAATTTGCAACATACCGAAAGCCCAACCGAACCAGAGGATTGGCTCGTGCCGCGCTGCCCCGCTGCCGCCGCTTTGCATGGTCGCAAACTTGGGATGAGTGAAACCGTGACCAAGCTCGGTTCGCGAAATTTCTCCCGTCTGATCAGAGACCACCTCGGCCGATGGCGCTTCCCCGATGACGAACGTGGCTACGATTGTTACCCACATCGCCAGCAGGATCGCAAACAGCAGATAAGGAAGTTTCATGCCTTCGGTGGCGGAGTGAATCCGCCGATTTCTTGAGTCAGCAGCTTGGCGAATTCGATGCAGGTTCGGTCTTGATAGGCATCACCGACGCATTGTACGCCAATCGGGAGCCCTTCGGCCGATGGGCCAGTGGGGACGACGGTACTGGGTAACAACGGCGTCGTGATCAGACCCGACCAAAAGATTTGTTGAAAATACCATTGCGATTCACCATCGACGTCGATCGTCCGCTCGCTGTACTTGCGGTGGTCGTGAGCAAACGCGGTGGTCGCCGTTTGCGGACAAATCAAGATGTCCCAGTTTGTGAAAAACTCGCGCCACACGTATCGTGATTCGTGCCGCCGCGCGTCGGTTCGCAGCCAGTCGGCGTGATTCAAAACCATCGCCCGCGACATCACGGCCTGGGGTGACATGTCTTCCGGTCCGTAGCGAGCCGCATACTGTTGATTCCGCTCGTATTGTTGCGGTGTCGCTCGGGCTGCCATCTGGCTGTGCAACAAGTTTTGATAATCGATATGGACTTGTTTCGGACTGACGTTCGGTCGCGCAGTGTCGGAAACTTGGCAACCAAGCTTAGCCAGCGTTTCGGCGAGCTGGGAAACACGGTCGGCAATCTCATGGCTGACCGGGGCATAGCTGTCGTTGGGCCAAATCGCGACTCGAAAGTCACGTAGCCTGGTCTGCCGAGGCGCCGGCAAATCAAGTTTCCAGCCGGAGGTTTCCAGGGGTCCGGGACCTTGAATGATTGACAAGGCGAGTTCCAGGTCCGCTGCGCTGCGCCAGCGGGCCGCAGACGGCCAGATCCAGCATCGGTGCCGGCTCGCGCAAACCATGACCCGCGGTGGGAACGATTCCCCAGGTCGGCTTGTGTCCAAACACGCCACAGAAATGAGCCGGGCTGCGAATCGAACCGCCGATGTCCGATCCAACTTCCAGTCCGGTCAGGCCTGCAGCCAAAGCCGCCGCGGCACCGCCGGAAGATCCGCCGCTGGTTCGGGTAAGATCCCAGGGATTGCTGGTGGTGCCGTAGATCGGGTTGTAGGTCTGGATGTCATCGAGCAACTTGGGAACATTCGTCTTGCCCATCAAGTGCGCGCCGGACGCTTTTAATTTTCTTACCACCTCGGCATCGTGCCTGGCGATGTTTTCTTTGTACTCCGGATCTCCCCAGCTGGTTGTCAGACCGGCGATGTTGTACGACTCCTTGATCGTCATCGGCAGACCATGCAGCGGCCCGATCACTTGCTGCTTGGCAAGTTGCTGATCGGCATTGCGGGCGGCCTCGCGTGCTCGGTCAAAGTCGCGCACGACCACGGCATTGATCTGTTCGTCCTGACTCTCGATGCGCTGGATGAAGTGTTCGGTCAGTTCGAGCGAACTGATCTGTTTGGTTAAGATTCTGTCGGCGAGTTCCGTTGCCGATAGAAAGTGGATTTCTGTCATCGAGTACGGTTCCCAGCATCGCAAGCGGGATGGAAGCCATCATTTGACCACATCCCGCACTGCGAGATGGGCCGGCTTCTGATCTGGCAGCAATTAAATTGTTGTCAAACCAGCATGCTACAAGGTTTTGCGACTGCAAGTTTTAGACAATCAAAGGGGATCGCCGGCATCGACCAGACGGTTTCGTTGTCCTGCTCGAAGACGCCGAGGAGCTGTTCGGTCGTCAAGGGCAGCATGGTTCAGACCTGTCCCTTCCCATTATCAGAGGGTCGCCTCAACATTGCATCAATCACGGGAGGACCGAACAGCGTTGTCAGCAGGACCAGCACCCACAGCCGACCGGCGAAGACGTTGTAGTCGGCCAACAACCTGTCCCACGGTACGCCCGCCACGAAATGGAAGAACCCGAACTCGAAGCAAACGGTCATCACCGTCCACATCAGGCCGATCTGCCAGAGGTCTTTCGGGCGAACGTTCTGCCCGACTCTTGCCACGAACACCCACTGGATCGCCAGCATCACGGATAAGAACACCAACGTGCCGATGATATGAGCAGCCTGTTCTCCGAGGGTCGGTGCGATCACACCCTCCCGAAGTGCGCCAAGCGAAACCGCCATGACGAGGAAGATCAGCCAGATTGCCAGCCCGAGAAGATAGACCTTGTGCAACGGCATCATCACTTCAGCATCTCTTCAAGCGGGCGTCTCGGCGTGTGCCGGTCTTCTGGCTCGGCGAAACCGATACGGAACGGGTGCTGGGGCGTCAGGCCTGGTGTCGGAATCAGCGTCCGCAATGCCTGCTTGATCTCGGGCACCTGAACGATCTGACTGATCGGCTGCGTCCAGATGCCTTCGGATGCCGCCAGCAGGGACAGCCGCTCGTATACCTGCCCCAACTTGATCTGCGAGTTCCGGTCGTCGGACTCCGAGCAAATCAATCCCAAGATCGGCGAACTCATCAAAACTTCGGAGTCTTTCTTAGCCTGCGACTTGCCCATGTTGATGTGACTCACGGCGAGTTGGCCGAGCTTCGACATCAGCCAAGATGTGCCGAAGACGCCTTGACCGATCCAGTGCGCAAGCTCCTCTCGAAAGGCCGGGTCTGCGAACTCGATCGCGTCCGCACGTCCCACCAGATCATCGACCCGCCGCTTCGTATCCAGATCGCTCTTGAAGAACAGATGCAGGCCTTCCTCGACACACAGACTTTGCAGGCGCTCAAGAGTTTCTTGCGGAACGGGTCGGCTCTCGTACTGTTGATGATTCGTGTGCCGCACGGTCATCATCTCAAACAGAATCGGGGGACGAAAGGACGACGGCTGCCCCGACTCTGAAAACATCACGCTGGCCGCAAGTGATGTGTCGTCGTGATCGGGGAGGTACTCGACGGCGTGTCCCAGACCGAAATGCTCGGCGGCGACGAGCAGGTTTTCGAGGGCGCAGCCGACGCTGATGTGCAATTCCCGCTGGTCGTCGTCAGCGACTTTCAGCCACCGGCTTTCGTCCATGAACACGTCGATAAGATCTGCGCGAACCTCAAATTGCCACGGCTCGGTGTTATGGCTGGAGGGAGCGAGTGCGGCGTACCGAAGCAGGAATCGCAGTCGGTCACTGAGCGAACGATCTCGCGGATAGTCGCTTGGATCGACTTCCCACGGAGTGACTGTCGGGACGTACTTCGTCATCGGTTTCCTCGCGGCAAGGTCTTCGACTCCATTCTATCGGCGGTGTTGAATCATTCGAAGAGTTGGACCAGGTGCCCAATTCGCAAAAAGTTACCTCCACGATCCTGCCACGCCGATATTTGCATTTTCAACAGAACGCAGAAAGGGTCGCGCTGAGCGCCCAGCAGAACGCAAACAAGCAAAGCCTTGTTTGCGTACGGCAAACGCGCCCGCCGCAACACTCTGGCCGGTCATCGCACGATTCTTGCATGGAGACCGAATTGGGCTCGGATTGCCAGTATCGCCCCCCGTTTTGCCCCACCTTTCCGCCATATGGGCACGACACCGGAGTTTGTTCCGGGTGCGTATCAGGTCAGCCGGTCTGTTGCCCGGCTTGGCGCACTCGATGGGGGGGGCTGCCCCGTCAATTCGATTTATCAACCGAGCTACATTCGGCCGCTCCCACGGCACCCGCGTTCTCGTTCGTTTGTTTCAATTTCGAATTCGCTTTCCCCGGCCGATGAATCGGGTGTAACTCGCCAATACCCGGCCCCGACTAACGAAGCCTAGGCGGTGGCGTCGCGGCAGCATCAGTGAAATCGTTTTGGACGACGAGCTACAAGTCATGTGCAGCCAGTTTTCGCATTCGACCACGGAGACCCCCCCGGTTACACAAGCCGCGCCGGGATCCACGGAATGTGATGGCTCAAGTGAGTCACGTAGTCGGGAAACATGATGTGTCCTGATAGGATAATCAGTGACGATGGATAATCAGTGACGATGGTTGTTTGGTGCATTGGTTATTTCCACTCGAGCGTCGTTGAAGCACGCGCCGGCACCGATGTCCGAAAGGGTGTCGGGCACGAGAGCGTTGGACGTGCGGTTGTTCTTCGAGTGCCGCATCCACATGCCTTTGGGAAGACAGACGACACCGGGCGCGACCGAGTCGCTGACGATGGCATCAACGATCACTTCGCCGCCGCCATTGAAAATGCGAATGGTCTGGCCATCGCGGATTTGGCGTGCTTGGGCGTCCGTAGGGTGCATTGTTGCGACGGCCTGCTTGTCGACAAGGTAGCCCAGTGAGGAATTGACGGTCTGTCGTGTCGCGGGCGAAATCAGAACCAGCGGATATTCACCGCCGGGCGCTGCGTCGTCGATGTACCGATACAGCCCCGCTTTGGAACACTGCGCCAGCGACTCTGGAAACAGCTCAATCTTGCCGCTGGTTGTCGCGGGAAAGATATCTTTCATTTGCACCGGCCGAGGTCCTGCGGAAGGCGCGAGCTCACCCGTTTTCAACAGCTGAGTGTGCAGATTGGGGCCCAGCAAAGCTTTGGAGAGTTCGGCGTCGTCAGTCAAGTCGCCTGGCTTAGACAATTCCAATCGATCAAGCAGTTCCGTGAAGACCTGATTGTTGCTTTTTGATTGACCGACTCGGCCAATCGCCGGTTTGACTTGGCCCAAGCGTGAATTGCCGTAACCATTTCGCAAATCGTTGTGCTCCAGAAACGTGGTCGCGGGAAGGATGATGTCCGCATAAACAGCGGTATCGGTCATCACTTGGTCGAACACGACGGTGAACAGATCCTTACGCTTCAATCCATCGAGCACCTTGTTCTGTTGCGGCAGCGTCGCGACGGGGTTGCAGTTGTAAACGAACAGCGTCGAAACCGGCGGATCATTCGTGTGAAGCAGCGTTTCACCGATCACATTCATGTTGATTCGCCGTGTCGGCGGCGGCGTTGCTTGTATCACGGACGGCTGGTTCAAACGCCAAGCTCCTGAGTTGCTCATCGTGAAGCCGCCTGAGCGGGTGAATTTATTAGCGACCGCAGGAATCGCCAAGATCGCCGCCGTCGCACTCCCACCATTGCGATTCCGCTCCGGCCCCCAGCCGCACCGAATCACGGCCGGATCCGATTCACCGTACACGCGGAAGAGTGCTTCCAATGAAGACTCAGGCACGCGTGCTACCGTTGCCGCTCGGGGAATGGTCCATTCGTCGGTACATTCAAGTAGCCGATCGAAACCGTTGGTATGCCGTTCGATGAAGTCTCTGTCTGCAAATCCTTGCCGAACTAGCCATCGAATCATGGCAAGCGCTACGACCAAATCGCTGCCGGGATAGATCGGCAAGTGTTGATCCGCCCTGGAAGCAAGCGGCGTTTTTCGCGGGTCAATGACGACGAGCTGGGCTCCTCGCTGCTGAGCGTTTTGAATGTGTGGGACTTGGTGAATCCCCGACGCATGCGGATTATTGCCCCAAACGACAACTAGTTTGCTGTCGTCGTAGTCCATGCAAGAGACACCGGGCATCTTGCCGTAAAGTGCTAGGTACGCCGCGCCGGAGGGTGCTGCGCAGACGGCACGTTCCAATCGCGAAGCTCCCAAGCGATAGAAGAAGCGTGCATCAAGAGCATCCTGTGTCAACTTGCCGTTGGATCCGCCGTAGCAAAGCGGCAGAATCGACTCTGCTCCGTATCGGTCACAATCCAGCCGAATTCTTTCAACGATGTTTGACAGTGCTTCGTCCCATGAGATTGGCAAAAACTGACCGCTGCCTTTGTCTCCGCTGCGACGCAAAGGGGTCTGCAAACGCAGGTTCGAATAGACGTGATTGGCGTAGTTGCGAACTTTGCCGCAGATATAGCCGTCGGTGTGAGCTTCGTCCTTGGCTCCATCAATCTTGACCACTCGTTTGTCCTGCACCGTAACGACCAGCTTGCAAGCATCGGGACAGTCAAGTGGACATGTCGTGGTCAACGATTCGCCGAGTTGGTTTGCTGCCAGCGCCATTCAACTACTCAGGAGGTGGAGGTGAGGGGGGACAGGATGAAAGATCGTAATCTACCCGACAAACGAGTCCGACACTCGCTCCGATCTCTGAGCGGACAGTTCAAACCTTTCCGGGGTTCGCTTCTCTCTCGCCTGACCGAAAAAGGTGTCAGGACTCTTTACCCGGGGGCTGTATGTGTTAGCATCCTTGCATGGGACGACCGAAGCGTGCAGATGAGGCTGGTGGCATCTATCATGCACTGAATCGGGGCAATGCCCGCGCCACCATCTTCCACAAGCCGGAGGACTACGACGCTTTTGAACGGATTCTCGCCGAGGGACTTCAGCGGTACCCTTGTCACATTCTCGCCTATCAGTTGATGCCCAACCACTGGCATTTCGTGTTACGGCCAACTGAGGATGGTGGCATGAGCAACTTCCTACGCTGGGTCTCACTGACCCACACGATGCGACTTCACTCGCACTACCAGACAGCTGGCGAGGGCCACATCTATCGGCGCAGATTCAAGAGCTTTCCAGTCCAGGAGGACGACCATTTCTTTTGCCTTTTCCGAACGTTCTCAACAAGCTGCTCAGGAGCGTGCAGCCAAAGGCGAAATCCGACCTGCATCAAATCTGGCAAGCGAAGGCAAGACCGCCCTCGAAGCGTTCATACGACATAGGCAGTGATGCGCAAAAATCAAGCATCGTGATGCATCAACAGACACCAAGCGGACTGCCGCGAAAGCCCAACGGCAGCCATCACGCCACGAACTGACTTTGATGACAGGCAGCTGACCGCTAAAGGCGGATCGCTCAAACTTGGCACGCGATTTGTTGAATTCTGCCAACAATTGGCAATTCGAATCATATTACTCAGCAGATCCGGTGTCATGAGTTTCCGACGAGATCTCGCCACAGATACAGTTCGATCTCTTCGGCTTCGCGAAGCGATCATCGTTGATAGCCGCGCCTTAGTACGAGCGGTCGTCGCGATTAAAAGGAATCGATCGCGGTAGCGGGACATCGTCATGTATCAGTGCTGGAAGTCGATGATCGTTTGATCGGCGTCATCGGTTCTAGGTGCGTACGGGATTTCGTTGAGTAGTATTTTATTACTGAGCAAGTGAAAGCTCGACCATGGTTATCCTGGAAGCAACTTCCAAGAATTCTCGAGCACGTGAACGAAAACGCAAGCGACGCGAGTCCAATCGCCCTTTATTGGCGCAAAGGTTTTCGGTTGCATCAAAGGAGCTAAGAAACCTAGCCAAGAGCACCGAGATAAGGGCACTGAGCACGATTGACTTCTATGTCGATCTGGATCGAAGAGCGGTTGGTCAAATGTCGTTAGAGGAACCCGAAGGTCGGTTGTTCAATGCAAAAGGCGACCCAGTGATCTTGGGCCCCGGAGAACAACATCTGTATCTTCACGAGCGACAACAAAAGCTACGCAACCCGAATGGCAAGTACGAATTCCTAGAATCAGTTGAAAAGCAACATGGCGGATCGTTGAGATTGGAACCCTGGTACAACGATCTGTTCCGGGAAGATCAATTGAGAGAAGCCCAGGCGGCAGGGGTTGTTGCCATTAATGAGCAACTCAGGAGAGCCTACGGTGGGCGAGTAATGCGGAACATGCCGAATTGCCAGGATTGCTGCGATCAAAAACACGGCATCTCGCAGATCGGTTTAGAAGAAACAGCTGTGACTCAATCAATGGTGACTCAGAAATCTTGATCGGTGATGCCGTTACGGCCTGTTGCCTATCTACACTCAATCTGCGGACGACTCTATTTGGTATCGATATCAACCGGACCTTCGGCAAATAGCGGATTTTCATGGTTGATATAGTCGCTCAGAAAAGGTCCATCGAGGTTGCAAGTTTCTAGCGTTGTATGGAACTATGGGTCGTCGATGATTTCTTGTTCATGTTCGGATACCTCGAAGAGGTTGAAGCCATTAGCCGGCAGTGGCGCAGCGAAACTGCCGGATCAATGTTTGAACAAGAATTCCTGTCCGCCCGCCCGCGACCCGGCTATGCCGGGTCGCGGGCGGGCGGGACATTAGAAAACATGGCAGACCCCGGATGCGCTGCGCGATCCGGGGCTAATTGCTTAGATCCCTTCGGGATAAAGATGTGGGTAGACCTGAGGGTTAGGATCCTTGCATGGGACGACCGAAGCGTGCAGATGAGGGTGGTGGCATCTATCATGCACTGAATCGGGGCAATGCCCGCGCCACCATCTTCCACAAGCCGGAAGACTTCGACGCTTTTGAACGGATTCTCGCCGAGGGACTTCAGCGGTACCCTTGTCACATTCTCGCCTATCAGTTGATGCCCAACCACTGGCATTTCGTGTTACGGCCAACTGAGGATGGTGGCATGAGCAACTTCCTACGCTGGGTCTCACTGACCCACACGATGCGACTTCACTCGCACTACCAGACAGCTGGCGAGGGCCACATCTATCAGGGCAGATTCAAGAGTTTTCCGGTCCAGGATGACGACCATTTTTTGATCGTCTGTCGCTACGTTGAACGAAACGCCCTGAGAGCCGGTTTGGTCGAGAATGCAGAAGACTGGAAGTGGGGTTCGTTGTCACGTTGGCTGACAAAGCCAAAGCCGGATCCAAAGTTACTTTCTCCTTGGCCAATTCCACGTCTGCCTAACTGGAAGGCACGCGTCAATGTGGCCCTCTCGGATAAGGAACTCGAATCGATTCGATGGAGCGTCAAACGTGGTTCGCCGTTCGGCGTCGAAGAGTGGGTCGAATCGATCGCGCGCCGACTGGATCTCGAAACAACCCTCAGACCAAGGGGAAGACCAAAAAAGAGTCCTGACACCTTTTGTAACACGTCTTGAGCGCGAGAATGAACGACTCAAGGAGAAACTCCGCCAGGCCGAGTTGATCATCGACGTTCAAAAAAAAAGCCTCGGAGATGATCCAGACAAGCTCACGAGAGAAGGAAGACTGAAGGCCGACACCCGCTCGAGCGCTGTCGGCCGACGAAGGCAGTTATTTGTGTAGCGTGCGGACGATGTACCGAATTCTCGACGAGAACCAAAGCAGCCGGGAACGGCGCAACCAACTGACCCATCCGAAGTACAGGAAACCGGAGTTGTTGGCCACCGGTCCCAATGAAGTCTGGTCGTGGGACATCACCAAGCTGAAAGGACCGGAGAAATGGACTTACGACTACCTCTACGTGATCCTCCATAGCGATCGTGGACCGTCGATGACATCAAATAGCGTCGCCCACTTGCTGGGTTCGTTGGGAGTCACCAAGAGCCACAGCCGTCCGCATGTATCCAACGACAATCCGTTTTCAGAAAGCCAATTCAAAACTATGAAATATCGTCCAGACTTCGCTCAGCGTTTTGGCAGCTACGAAGACGCTTGGGGATTCAGTCGCCGATTTTTTGACTGGTACAACCGCGAACATCATCACAGCGGAATTGGGATGATGACGCCTGCATCGTTGCACTACGGACAAGCCAAGGAAATCCTATCGGCGCGAGCAAACACTCGAGTTAGCGTGGCAAAAGAATCCTGCGCGATTCGTCCACGGAATACCAAAACCGCAGCAACTTCCCAAGGCGGTTTGGATCAACGCTCCAGAGCGAGCAACGGAAAAGAAAAACGAAGCCCCCGCAGTTCATTGTGCGGAGGCTCCAGAAGAAACGTCATTGACGCACCCTCGATCCGGCTATCCCTTGGATGGTTGCGTCCCCGCAGAGCCATCTTCCGTTTCACCAGACACCGCCACGATATCGCAAGAATCATCATTGAAGACCCGAGTTATGCCTGAAAAAATCCCGGGGGTTCGGGGGCTGGCCCCTGACCATCCTGAACTCTTTCACTAACTTGAGTCATGAAGTTGTCTCAAAGTTGTTGACACATTCCGACGGCGCACCAAGCTGTGGACATATTGTTCGACACTCGCAAAGCCAGCCGCTACTGACTGATGTTCGGCGTCATCTGGCAAAGTGATTTCCATTTGTATTCTCCGAAACCTCATTCTACTCACTAATCTGTCCTGCATGAAACAGGAGCCAATCATTCAGAGGTGCTCATCTATGCAAATCCATTACGAACTAAGCCCGCCCCTACCTTGACTCCGTGGCGCATGAAAAAAGGACTCAGGGTGTGCTTCCCTAAGTCCTTGTTAATTCAATCAGTACCGAAGGAGGGACTCGAACCCTCACAGCCTTGCGGCCACCGGATTTTGAATCCGGCGCGTCTGCCAATTCCGCCACTTCGGCCTACTCTTTTTGACTCTTAAAAGTATCTTGGTGTCTCAGCCGATTTGCAACCGGGCTTTCTTCAATAGACCAGGACAAAGTCCTTGCCTACCTCAACATCGATGCCCAAGTTTGACTTTCTTGCCGATCATCTGCAGTCGCTTACCAGTGCGGGGCGATTGCGATCACTGATACCGCGCCGCCATGACGGAATCGATTTGCTCTCCGCCGACGGTAACCGCTTGATCAATTTCGGTAGCAACGACTATTTGGGACTCGCCGCTGATGATCGAGGTTCATCACACACAGCTTCACAGCATTCAGGTTCGCCCGCCAGCAATCACGCATTCTCCGGCAGCGCCGCCAGCGCTCTGCTCTCGGGCTGGACCGATCGGCATCAAATACTTTCCAGACAGATTGCCAGTTTCGAGGAAACCGAATCTGCAGTCCTGTTCCCGACCGGTTATGCCGCCTGCTGTGGAACCGTGGCTACGCTTGCTGGAGCGCATGATTTGATTCTCAGTGACGCGCTGAATCATGCCTCTTTGATCGACGGTTGCCGCTTGTCGTATGCGCAGCGAATGATCTATCCGCACAGGGACTGCGAAACGGTCATGCAGATCCTGAGCGAGCGACGGGCTGATTTTGATCGCGTCTGGATCGTCACCGACGGTGTCTTTGGGATGGACGGCCACGTCGCGCCGTTGGATCGCTTGAGCGAGCTGGCGGAACAGTTTGATGCTTTGCTGATCGTCGACGAGGCGCACGGAACCGGTGTACTGGGCGCACAAGGTCGTGGTGCCGGCGAAGCAGTCGGAGTGAAGGACCGGATCCCGATCACGATCGGCACGTTGAGCAAAGCGATTGGATCCCAGGGCGGATTCGTCGCCGGTCCCGGAAACGTGATCGAATATTTGGTGAATCGTTGTCGGACTTTGATTTACAGCACTTCACTTGCACCGACGGCAGTCGAAGCAGCGGTCGATGGGCTGGCGCAGATCATGAACGATCGACCACGACGGATCCGAGTTCAACAGTTGTCACGTCGGTTCCGCGAACGATTGTCGCTCGAAGCATCGGAACTTGAATCGACCGTTCCGATCATTCCCGTGGTGATTGGCGATGATGGCCAAACCGTTGTCGCATCGCATCGACTTGCCGAGCTCGGGTTCTACGTGCCAGCAATCCGTCCACCAACGGTCCCGGAGGGAACCGGACGGTTGCGAGTCTCTTTGTCGGCGGCCCATGACGAGACCATGGTTGATGCGCTGGCCAAAGCGATCGCGTCGTTGAAGATGCCAGTTATCTAAGCCGACGGCGCTAGCCGCGGGCCTCTTACGGCTTTGGTTTCAAAGGTCCCACGCAAACTCCCGCCGTTCGCACCGGACTTCTACCAATTGGCTTCATCGATCGAAGCATCCATTGAGGGGTGTCGTGTTCGATTGGGCTTCGTCTCGGCGGAGTCCTCCACAGGCGGATCTTCGACAGACGGCTACTCGGGTAGATAGAATAGAAATTCACGGAAATCGACGCCTATCCGCCTAATAAATGGGCGATTCGTTCGTTGACCACTGGTGAGCTCCACTCTTCGCAAATTTCCGCTCCGGAACCGCCTGTCATGTTCTCGAATCACAGAACCAAATGTTCATTGCTGTGTCTGTTGTTTGCCGCTTGTCTGCTGCCCAGCTTCGCGAAGCCGCTGATCGCTGAACCGATCGGCTCAATGGAACGCTTTGCACTGGCGGCTGATCGCGAGGCGATGCTGGCGGAATTGATTCCCGGCAGTGAAGAATTCTATTTCTATCACTGCTTGCATTATCAAAATAGCGGTCAACTGGAACGCAGCGAGGCCATGATCCGCGATTGGTTGACGCTGCATCAAGGCCGCGAGACTGCATCGATCACCGCGATGATCGATCGTCAACGTTTGTTGACCTACGGCGATTCACCACAGCGCACGATCGATCATCTAATTCGCCGGTTGGGAATTAATTTAAACCATGCCCCACCGCCATCGATCGATCAGCGCCGCTTTCCGAGCCAATTCGATTCCGATCTGATCCAGATCGATCGCCTGGTCAAGGATGCTTTGCGGCGCAACGAAACGCTGAAGCCAGTTGGCATGCAGTATTTGGCCGATCTCTATCGAAATGACCAGACCGAAGGAATCAAAGCCAACCTGGGCGAATTTCTGGAACGTGTCGATGGCCCCTACATCGACGGATTGGATGAATTGATCGCCAAAGAGCTTTCCAAACGAGCGGCCGGTGATCGCCGCTTCGGTGACCGGAAATCGCATCAATTCCTGACGCTTGCCGAATTGAACAGCCTGGCGACGTCCCTTCCCGAAATCGCCGACGACAACGCCTTTGTTGATGCAGTCCTGCGGCGAATGCGGCCCGGGGCCGATAGCGACGCCAGTCAGCAGACGGAGGTGCGGATCGATTATCTGACCCGAGTCGAGGAATACGCCCAGTCGTTGCCACCGAGTTACAACAGCTTGAAAGCTGCCGCTGCGTTTCGGTTGTTGGAAGCCAATCTGACTCGCGGTGTTTTTGACCGTGCGCTGCTGGAGCGATATCTTCAGCTGCCTCGAGTCAGCCCGATTGTGCATCGGCAGTGGGCAGTTCGCGGCATCAAAGCCGACCTCGGCCAAGATTTCATGGCTGTTGCGCTGTTGCCGCCGATCGGCAACGAAGAACCGGTGGTCCGTGCGCATCTGGAGCATTTCCTCCGCGATGCCGAAAGCACTGATGCTTTCGACCGTTATCTGCAGCCCGATTATTTACGCCGAGTCTTTGCGGAAACCAAATTGCTTGCCGGCGTCGGATCGGAGCAGCGTTGGTACAAGTTGTTGTCACCGGCAGAACGGAAAGCGATTCGTGATGCCGTGGTGTTGAGAATCACGGCCGATAATCCGAGTCAATTCGCCGCCGACCAACCGACCGAATTGAACGTGGATCTGAAGAATGTGGACGAATTGGTGATTCGAATCTACGAGATCAACACGGCCTCCTATTACCGCACCAACGACAAGCGAATCGACACGGACATCGACTTGGACGGACTTGTCGCCACCGCCGAGAAGCAGATCGCTTACAACCAGCCGGCCGTCATTCGTCACCGCGAACGATTGCAGATACCCGAAATCAGTGGCCGTGGAGTTTGGATCGTCGATTTGTTCGGCAAGGGGGTCCGTGCCAGAGCGCTGGTCCGGCGCGGATCGATCGAACATGTTGCCTCGTCCGCCGCTAGTGGAATGGTGTTTACGATCATCGATGAGAATCGAAAACCGATTCCCACGGCGACGATGTGGGTCGGGTCACGAGAATTTGTTTCCGACGATCGGGGACGGATTGTGATCCCACCGGCTGCAGATGTGACGTCGCGAACCGCGATCATCAGCGATTCGGCGATTGCCAGGCAGATCAAATTTCTGCATCAGCCCGAGTCGTACGTTCTGACCGCCGGCATGCACATCGATCGAACTCAGTTGCAAGCGGGTGAAGAAGTCGAGCTGTTGATTCGTCCGCGCTTGATCAGCGAAGGCAATCCGGTCGATTCAAGTTCGCTTCGCGACGTCCAGATTCGAATCGAAGCCAAGGACTTGGAGGGCATTTCCACCACGCACCAAGTCGACAACTTGAAGCTCGAATCGCGGGGTGAATTGGTGATCCCACTGCGAGTACCACCTCGCTTGGTCGAACTGAACGTAAGCTTGATGGGGAAAATGACCAGAATCGCCGACGGCCAGGAAGAAACGTTAACGACCAGTCATCACTGGGATGTTGCCGGGATTCGCGCGACAAGTCAGACGCGTGACGCATTCTTGACTCGCGACGGCGACGACTACGTGATCGAGGTTCGCGGGCGAAACGGAGAAATCATTCCGCGGGCAACGGTTTCAGTGTCACTGGAAACGGATGTCTGCGGCGCGGCTGTCGATCAGACGTTGCAGGCCGATGACGCGGGCCGGGTGCGCTTAGGGCCGTTGGCCGCCGTCGAGACAATTCGCTTCTCGGTCGCTTCCGGTGTGCAGCATACTGGTGATTTGCGTTTGAACCGCGTTCGTTGGGCGGATCAGATTCATACCACCGCAGATCGTTCGATTCAGTTGCCTTTGGCAAATCCAATCGAAGATGTGAACGCAAGATACCGTTTGCTGGAACTTCGGGACGGCACTCCGCACAGCGACCACAGCGAACAAATCTCGATTGCCGATGGATTGTTAAAGATCGATTCTTTGTCGCCCGGTGATTATCGGTTGCTCGATCGCGCCGACGGTCGGTCCACTCAGATCGCGATCGTTGCGGGTCCAGTGATCGAGCGGGTCGCGACGGGACAGATACGTCACGAATCGATGTCAGCCGCGTTGCCACTGGGAATCGCCTCGGTCGAGAGGACGGATCAGTCACTGAAGATTCGACTCGCCGGCGAAACCGAGTTTGCGAGAGTTCATCTGTACGGGTCGCGGTATCTTGATGCGGAAATGCCATTTGGACAATTGGATCTGCCATTGCCATCGCTCATATCGCGACGCGTATCGATTCCACGTTGTGGCTATATCAGTGATCTGCGCTTGGGGGATGAATATCAGTACGTGCTCAATCGTCGCTACGCCAGAAAGTATCCCGGCGTGATGTTGCCGCAGCCGGGTGTGATCTTGAATCCCTGGGAAACCGAGGAGACGACCAACGTCAGTCAAACGGCGATGGCGGGCGACGCTCCGGCCGCCAGTGCACCGGCGCAGAGACCGTCCATTGGCCGGGCGGCAGCCGGGGAAGCCGGCGGGACGCGGGTGATGCCGTCGTCCGATTATGCCTTCCTGGCTGATTCGGGTGTGGTGATCGCCAATCTACGCCCTGATCAAGATGGAGTGATCACAATTGAGAACAAGCTGATCGAGGGATTGCCGATCCTGTTGATCGTCGCCTGTGATCCGGCGACGATGGTTCAGCGCACAGTCACCGCGCCGCTGAATGATGTCGAGACAGTGGACTTGCGTTTGTCAAAGGCGCTCGATGCAGCGGTACCGATGACTTTCCGTCGGGGCGTGTCGATCGCCTCACCCAACGAGCCGCTGGATTTGAACAGCCTCGGTTCCGCCCAGGTTCAGGTCTACGCATCGGTCGGCCAGTTGCTGAAGCTGTATCGCACGATGATCGATGATCCGCGGCTGGCCGATTTTGAACCGCTGGGAACTTGGCATTTGCTTGATCGCGATGCCAAGCTGGAGGCGTACGGGCGGCTTGCCAGCCATGAGTTGCATTTATTCTTGCGATTTCATGATCCGTCCTTCTTTGGCGAGGTTATTCAGCCCTACCTGCGGAACAAGAAAGAAAAGCAGTTCATTGACCACTGGTTGTTAGGCGATGACTTGGACTCCTATACCACCCTTTGGAGATACAACCAATTGAACGCAGCCGAGCGTGCGCTGCTGGCAATGCGATTGCCGCAGTCGCGCCAGCTGGTTCGCCGGCAGTTGCGGGAAATCATCGATTTGCGACCCGTCAATCATGCGGTAGAGATGCGAGGGATTGAGACAGCGCTGCGAGGTCAGTGGTTTGACAAAGGCGGAGGTCTCGGCGGCAATGTCCGGTCCGAACTTTCTAGATCGAATGTTATGTTCGATCGCATCACGCCTAAAGGACAGATCGCCGGAGAAGACCTGCGGCGCTTGGGGCGTTCGCGGAGAGGCCAGGCGAAGTCGGCGACCAAGAAATTGGGGGAAGAATCGGAAGCGGACGAGAAGGCCGCCGAAGATGCATTTTTTGGCGATGTTTCTCTGGGGTTGAAGCTAGCCGGCGGACGCCCGTTCTACCGTGATTTGGAGAGCACCAAACAGTGGGCCGAGAGTCAATGGGATCGCGAGCGAACTGTTGGTGGGCCATCTTTCTTGGATCGGATCGATGCTAACGCGTTCTGGGCTGATCTGGCGGCGCTCAATAGCGACACGCCTGTCGTTTCCACCAATCTGTTGCGGCCAATCGAAAACCGTCACGCGGCGCTGGTTGCTTTGGCGATGTGCGGTCTGCCTCTTTCGCCAGGAGAAGTCGGCTTGCCGACCGGTGACCAGAGCATTTACCGGCCGGCTCACCCCGTCGCCGTGATCACCAAACGCTTGCAACAGCTGGACGCAGCCGGTGACGACAGCAGCATTCTGATCGGACAACGATTCGAGTCGCTCGACCAAGCTAGCAGCCAGAATCGCAGATCGGTACTCCCGGCTGAGCCGACCGAGTTTCTGACCGGGGTTGCCTATCGTGGCAAGGTCGTTGTGTCCAATCCGACCGCCGCACAACGGGTGGTCGATATCTTTTGGCAATTGCCTGCCGGCAGTCTGCCGTTGTCGGGAAGCCAAATCACGGACAGTCGCACGATCACACTTGAGCCGTTCGCGGTGCAGGCCATTGAGTACCAGTTCTACTTTCCAGCCGCAGGCGACTTCACCCACTACCCAGCGAACGTCGCAGATGGTGATCAATTGATCGCCCAATCCTCCCAAAAATCGTTCAAAGTCGTGGATCAGCCGAGCGAACAGCAAGCCGTTACGTGGCAGAATGTCGCCCGCGCCGGGACGCCAAAGCAGATTGGCGAGTTCCTTGCCGAGGCGAATCTTCGCGAGCTCGATTGGATGTTGATCGCTCATCGGATGAACGACCAGGATGTCTATCAAACCGTGATCAAAATTCTCGGCGATCAAAAGATCACGATTGCCGATCTGTGGGCGTACGGCTTTAAGTATCGCGACGAACAGGCGATGCGAGCCTTCTTGTCGGTCCGCGAAGATCTGGTCGCGCGGGTAGGACCCGTCTTCTCCAGTCCGCTACTGAAGGTCGAGCCGATCCAGCGGCATACTTACGAATTGCTGGAATACGCACCTCTGGTCCGCGGGCGCATTCACCGACTGGGTGAGGAGAATCAGATACTAAATCCGACTTTCCTGGTTCAGTATCAGAGTTTCGTTCGTCTGCTTGGCTATTCGACTGAGATCGCTGAGGCCGACAAACTGGTACTGTCGTATTATCTGTTGATCCAGAATCGCATTACCGAGTCGATTGAGCGATTCAATCAGATCAATCGGGAAAAAATCGAATCGAAATTGCAATACGATTACTTAGCCGCCTATCTGGCGATGCACCAGGAAAACTTTGATCGGGCCGAAGAGATCGCGAAACGATATGCTGATCATCCCGTACCGCGTTGGAATCTTCGCTTTGAATCGCTCCGCTCCCAGTTGAAACAACGTCGTGATCTGAATCAACCTGAAAAATTGGTATCGCTCGAAGGCGAAGATGAAAAACCGATTGCCGAGGGATCGGGCGATCTGGCGGTGATGGACCGGCAGCGACGACAAGCCGATGCGGCGCAGCAGCAACCGGAGGTCCTGGTACGTGTGGAAGGAGACGCGCTGCGAATCGATCATCGCAATGCAAAGGAGCTGAGTCTGAGGTTCTATGCAGTTGATCTGGAATTGTTGTTTAGCAAAGCGCCTTTTGTACGCGAGGATCTACAGCGAATGGCGATGGTGAAACCGACGCGAGAAGAATCGATCTCGTTTGATGATGCAACCGGAGTCGGACGGTATGTGTTGGACGACAATCTGAGGCGACAAACGCTGTTGGTCGAAGTCGAGTCGGGAGCGTCGCGTAGCACGGCGCTGTACTACGGCGGTGACATCACGACCTTTGTTTCGGAGAGTTATGGTCAGTTACAGACGACCGATACGAAATCCAGGCGCCCGATCAGCGCCGCGTATGTGAAGGTTTTTGCCAGGTACCCAGATGGCAGCGTGCGGTTCCACAAAGATGGTTACACCGACGCGCGAGGCCGATTCGATTACGCCAGCGTGAGTGCCTCGGACGCCAGAGCGGCAAGCAGATACGCGATCTTGGTATTGAGCGAGGAACAGGGAGCGACACTGCATGATGTGGCTGCGCCGACACGGTAGCGGGATGAAGGGGCAGTTGGCGAAAGTGTGAAATCTCTGTTGGCCGGATGCCAACCGAGGACGGCGAGCCCCATCAGGCATATAATGCTGCACATCAATGTAATCTTTCTCGGGAGGCTTCCGATGCGATCGCTGCTGTCTCTTTCGATAGTTTTCCTCTGTTCGTTGGCGGCCAGCGGTCAGCAGTACGATCTGGTCGAAGCGACGGGAATTGCCAGCGGCTCGATCGAGCTGGGAGCGGGTCGTTTGGTGGTTTACCAGAGCGATGGTCAACGCCACTTCTTCAGCCGCCAGGCAAGTTACGATTCTCCGGACGGTCGTTTTGTTGGTTATTTCAGCTCGCAGTTCAACCGTGTGCTCCGCTTTCCGCGAACCGGATCGGGCTACCTGCAGACGGCCGATTTAGACGACTTATCGCCGCGGTTTCGCAATACGCGGTACATGGTTCGTCCCGCCGCCGCGGCAGCCGGACCTGCCAGGCCGACGCGACCTACGCTGGGAATCGGGTGGGGTCCTGGAGGTGATCTACCAAGGTACAACCCAGGTTATGTTCCTCCCGTGGTCGCCGGATACCGTGGTGGTTCCTATTTCGGTGGGTACTCGTATTGGCTGCCTCAGTCGGTCCTGATTGATTCGCAGACGATTCCCAATCCACCTTTGCCTGCAGCGAGAGTTGTGTTTCGCAATGATGGACCGCGCGAGTTGGAAGTTGGAGTGGTTGACTTGATCGATCCGGTGGCAACGCGATCGATCAGAATTCGGCCTGCCGCGAGTGTTGAACTGGAACTGCAGCGTGACGCCGGCGCGCGGCGGATTGCCCATTACCGGGTCATCACCCCGCTCGGTGAATCAATCACCAACGAGATCGTGACTGATGTTCCTGCCGAGCCTCGCTACGAAATTGTCGTGCACGAGTGGGCGGTTCAATCGGTGGCGATCGATCGAACCGGCAAGAGTCCGAATCAGATTGAAGAGATCAACTTTCAAGGTCGGGGCATCGGAAGTTTTCCTTTGCCGGCTGGATCATCGCTGCAATCCGGAACCATCGACGTCTACCGAGCCGCCAAGAGCAGCGGGAACGCAGGGTCGATCGCGCCGTTGATTCCCAACGACGACCAGGGAAGGGATTCAGCGTCGGCGCTGGACCGCGCGATCCTGGAGGCACAGCAAGGGGCGCAAGGACTTAGGCCGTGACTTGGAAAAGGGTCAGGAACGAATGGCACTTAATCCTTGTCTTCATTCGTCAGCGCCAGTCCGCTCAGATTAAGTGCCATGCTTTCGCTGGACAGCGCCACTTTCGAACTGAAATCCGCTTTTTTGCCGCATCTTCAAGTTGTAGTCCCGCGAGTCCCTCGCGGGGCATGCCGGAAGCAATTTCCACGGAAATTGCCCCGCGAAGGGACTCGCGGGACTACCAGAGTGGCGCTGTACGGTTAGGGCATCGCCACGACGTCGTATTCGCTGACGGTGTTACCAACCTCGGCATCGATCTCGATCATGCGCACACGGTAACCCCATAAATTGGCGACGTGGTGCAACGTTCGGTTGCAATCTTCTTTGTTCAGCAGCCGCCCGTCGCGGACCCGGTGACGCAACACCAATCTTCGGTTCCCTTTTAAATCGGCTTCCACAACCTCAATTTCCGGCTCGCGACGTGTCAGGTCATAGTGCGCGGCCAACTGCCGACGAATCTCACGGTAGCCCGATTCGTCATGAATTGCCTCAACCGTCAGATAGCTGGCTTCACGATTGTCGCCCACGGCGAACAACCGCATTTCACGTATCAGTCGCGGACTCAGGAACTGCAGCACAAAGCTTTCGTCACGATACTCTGCCCAAGCATCGCGTAGCGTCGCCAACGGCTGTTGATTGCCGGCGATCTCTGGGAACCACTGCCGATCCTCCTCGTCCGGTTGCTCACAAATCCGATAGATGTCTTGCATCATCGCAAATCCAAGCGCGTACGGATTCAGGCCGCTGAATCGACGTTGATCAAAAGCCGGCTGCGTGATGACGGCCGAATGCATGTGGATAAATTCCAGCATCGCCCCCTCGTTGATCGATCCACTTTCGAACAGACGCTGCATGATCTGGTGGTGCACGAAAGTCGCGCAACCTTCATTCATCATCTTGGTTTGTTGCTGCGGATAAAAGTACTGCGCCATCCGCCGGACAATCTCCAGAATCTCACGTTGCCAATCCTGCAGTTTCGGCGCGTAATGAGCCAGGAATCCCAGTAGATTTTCTTCCGGCAGGCTTCAGCGCCCAGCGGCCAATTCCGCATCCGGCGGCTCAGCCGATTGATGCTCCGTTCCCGTTGGCAAAGTTCGCCACAAATCATTGTAAGTTGATTGGCGGTGCGCCTGCCGTGCTTTCGCCCGCTCGATCTTGTCGGCCGCCGATTGCCGCCGCTGCGGTGCGTATCGATTGACCCCATGCGACATCAGCGCGTGGGCTGAATCAAGGATGCTTTCGACTGCTTGGATCCCGTATCGTTGTTCGCAATCGGCGATAAATTGTTTCGCATACGTCAAATCGTCCAACACTCGATCGGCGCGAGTCCATTGCTTGAAGAGGTGATTATTCTTGAAGAAATGGTTGTGTCCAAACGCGGCGTGGGCGATCACCAGCGCCTGCATGGTCATCGTGTTTTCTTCCATCACGTACGAAACGCAGGGGTCTGAGTTGATCACCAGCTCGTAGGCCAATGCCTGGACACCCTTGCGATACAACATCTCTTCGCGGGCGAATCGTTTCCCAAACGACCAGTGCGAATACATCAGCGGCATGCCGGTCGCCGCGTAGGCGTCCAGCATTTGTTCGCTCGTAATGACTTCGATTTGATTGCGATAGACATCCAGCCCCAGGTCCTGCAGCGCGACGGATTCAATCGCATCGTGAACACGACGCAAAAGATCAAAGTCCCATTCGGAACCTTCGTAGAGGAGCTGCTGGTTGGTCATGGTTATCTGGTTGCCAGATGCGCCGCGGCGAACTGGCTCAGTCCTTTCGATCCGTGATCGGTCGACCTAAACGCTGGGCTGCTTCACTCCCAGCATTCGATCGAGTGAGTCGGCGGTTTGATAGATTAGAGCTTCGGGGAAATGGTTGTAGGCATGGAAATACTCGAAGGTCAGGTATTGGTGATAACCGATCTTGTCAAATGCATCCAATACGGCGGGCCAGTTGGTGGTGCCGTCCAGCAACGGGCGAAAGCTTTCCAACGAATGATCGGTACCTTTCTTTGTGAATTCCTTGAGGTGCACGTTCTTGATGCGATCTCCCAGGATGGGGATCCAGTGCTCGGGAAATTGGTATTCCATGATGTTGCCGGTGTCGAAGTGAACCCGGACATACTCGCTGGAAAAGCTGTCGACAAAATCGACCATCTCCATGGGCGACATCAGAAACCCGTTGAAGAAGATGTTTTCTATATTCAAATGAACTTTTAATTTCTCGGCTTGCGGCAATAATCGTCCAATCGACTCACGAGCGCGGCGATCACAAACGTCGTTGGGTGTTGGCTGATGGTCTTCGCGCCACGGCATGTGGACAGCGCCGGGGACGACCAGCAGGTTTTCGGTGCCCAGGTCGTGCGCTGCTTGGGTCATCTTGCCCGCCAGCTCCATCCCTCGCCCACGCTCGGCCGGATCATTGCTGGTCAATGGATAAGGCCAGAACAGAAATGAGCAAACGCCGCTGATCGCAATGTCAATCTCCTCCGCCATCCGGCGAATCTGATTGAACTGCTTGGTTCCGGACTTAGGCGACAGTTCGCTATCGAGGTCATAGTTCAACTCGATGCCGTCGAAGCCCGCGTCTTTGGCGAGTTGCAAACAACGACGCAGGGACATTTTTTCGGGATAGGGAAAGGCCCACAGGTTGATTGACTTTTTCATCTCGTATTTCCGTCGCGGCTCGACCGCCGCCGCGTCGGCCGCTACGGTGGCTGCGTTGCCGGATGCGGCCAGCGCGGCGCCGCCGAACGCGGCGTAGCTCAGCAACTCTCGACGGCGGATGGATGTCTTGTCAGCGGGTTTCATGGGTGCTCGAAAACAGATCGTGAAAGACGGGGTATATGTCGCTTGGATCATGCGCGCTGGCGCGCGCGAAATTGGGATGGCGTTCGATGATCTGACCATAGCCTTCCCAGAGCACGCTTTCGCTGAACAGTTCATCCCCGCCGACTTCGATATAGGCGTAGTACTGGCAGCGCGGCAGGATTTGCTGTTCTAGCAATTCAATCGTGCTTGGCATGTCGTGGTCAAAGTTGTGTCCGTCGGAGGCTTGGGCTGCGTAAATATTCCAATCTTCCAAGGGATACCGCGCTTCGATCACACGGAGCATTTCCTCGAGCGCCGAGGAGACGATCGTGCCGCCGGTCTCGCGTCCATGAAAGAACGTCTCCTCGTCGACTTCGGTGGCCGTATAGGTGTGCCTGATGAACACAAGTTCGACAGCCCGGTAGTGGCGAGTTAGAAACAGGTGCAACAGCATATAGAAGCGCTTTGCCAGATCCTTTAGCTGTTCGGTCATCGAGGCCGACGTGTCCATCAGGCAAAACATCACGGCTTGGGTGGTCGGCTTGGGCACCGATTCGAAGCGGTTGTAGCGCAGATCGACGGTATCCAAGAAGGCAACCGTCTGCATCTTGGCGCGCATCAACGCGAGCCGCTCGCGGAGCCGCCTGATTTCGTCTTCCCGCTGCTCCGATTCGGCATCCGACAACTCCTGTTCCAACGCGGTTAGTTCGCGCAGACGTGGACGGCCGAGCGCGATCCGCCGCGCCAGAGAGCGGCGCATCGTTTCGCGCTTGTTCAGCCGCTGGGCGCACCGTCGTTGGCATATCCCGCGCGGCGGCGCGACATCGAATCGATCGTTTTCAGCTTTCGCTTGGCCAGATTCGGAAGCTCAAGATCCTCGAAAAACAGATCCAGAAACTCTTCTTGAGTGAGTGTAAACACGAACGGATCTTCGCCCTCGCCATCGGGGCTGCCGTTCTTGCCGCCGTTGCCCGCCCCGCCGCTGGGCTTGCGAATCCGATCGCCGCGTTGGTAACCGTGGTTACCCGGAAAGACGTAGTCGCGCCGTCCCGTGGCGGTATCGAGATTGAAGGAAGGTTCGCGGACATCATTCGCATCGATCGAAACTTGTTCCCCAGAGTCCAAGTCGGCAATTTTGCGATTCTTAATTGCTTCATGGACCGCCTGCCGAACGTGCGACTTGACACGACGCACGAATCGCTGCCGGTTGCCCAGACTCTTGGAGTTCGGATTTTGTCGCCGGTCGATCACATGCATGCTTGGGTTTCCTGATCAAAAATTCCAATTCCAGCGGCCGCGCGATTGTGACGGCCGTCTGCCGGGCCACCAGCGACCGGCGCACGATCCAAACTCAGCTCGGCGACGTCCGTACGCTGGGCCGAGCGGTCCGCTATCCCGATTTGCTCACTCGCATGTACCAATCAACCAGGCGTCGAACCTGACGTTGTGTATAGCCTCGGGCGGTCATCCGTTCGACAAATTCACTGTGTTTTTGTTCAGCGTCGCTGTCCTTCTTGGCGCCGAAACTGATCACCGGCAACAGTTCCTCGATCTGGCCGAACATCCGCTTTTCGATCACGTCCCGGATCTTTTCATACGAAGTCCATTCCGGGTTGCGACCGTCGTTCTTGGCTCGGGCGCGGAGGGCAAATTTGACCACTTCGTAACGGAAATCTTTGGCATTGGAGATTCCCGCCGGGTGTTCAATCTTTTCAAGTTCCTCATTCAAGATGTCGCGATCCATCAACTGGCCGGTATCAGGATCTTTGTAATCCTGATCGTCGATCCAAGCATCGGCATAAGCGATGTAGCGATCGAACAGGTTTTGTCCATAACTGTGATAAGACTCTAAATAGGCCTTGCGAATTTCGTTGCCGATGAACTCCGAATAGCGGGCGGCAAGTTCCTGTTTGACAAATTCCAAATATCGTTTCTCGGTTTCGTCCGGCAGTTGCTCGCGTCGAATGGCTTTTTCCAGCACATACATCAGATGCACCGGATCGGCAGCGACCTCGTCCGTGTCGAAGTTGAACGTCTCGGACAGAATCTTGTAGGCAAACCGAGTGGAGATTCCCTCCATCCCTTCGGTCACGCCGGCCGCATCGCGGTATTCCTGAACGGTCCGCGCACTGGGATCCGTATCCTTCAGGGACTCGCCGTCGTAGACCCTCATTTTGGAATACAAATTGGAATTCTCGTGTTCCTTCAGCCGCGTCAGGACGGAGAATCGAGCCATCATTTCCAGCGTATCGGGAGCGCAGGCGGCGCTACCGAGTTCGGAGTTGGCGATCAGTTTGTCATAGATCATTTTTTCTTCGGTAACACGCAAGCAGTACGGCACTTTGACGACGCAGATCCGATCCAAGAACGCTTCGTTGCTGCGATTGGCTTTGAATGATTCCCATTCCGATTCGTTACTGTGGGCGACAATGATTCCTTGGTACGGCATCGCGCCAACATTTTCGGTGCCGACGTAGGTACCGTCTTGGGTGGCCGTCAGCAACGGATGCAGCATCTTCAGCGGCGCTTTGAACATTTCGACGAACTCCAGTAAGCCTTGCGTCGTTCGGTTCAGACCACCCGTGTACGAATAGGCGTCGGCGTCGTCCTGCGAAAAGTATTCCAGTTTGCGGATGTCCACCTTGCCGACCAGCGAGGAAATGTCTTGATTGTTTTCGTCACCTGGTTCGGTCTTGGCGACACACAGACGACGCTGTTCGGAGGGAACGATGCGGACAACCGAAAATTTTGAGATATCTCCCCCAAATTCATCCAGCCGCTTGGTGGCCCAGGGCGACATGTAACCGGGCAACCGACGCCGCGGGATGCCGTACTCGTCTTCCAACACTCGGCCCATCGAATCGGGATCAAACAGACCGAGTGGACTTTCCAAGATCGGACTGATCTCATCGCCAGCGCACAGTACGTACACGGGTTGCGCCTGCATCAATTTTTTCAATCGGTCGGCGAGCGAACTCTTGCCGCCGCCGACGGGGCCAAGCAGGTACAGAATTTGCTTCCGCTCTTCTAGACCTTGAGCGGCGTGTTGGAAGAAGCCGACAATTCGCTCGATCGTTTCTTCCATCCCATAAAAATGATCAAACGCAGGATAGGTTTTGATCGTGCGGTTCATGAAGATGCGACCAAGCCGCGAATCGGCTGCCGTATCGACATGAGTGGCCGGGCCAATAGCGCGGACCATTCGCTCGGACGCGCTACTGTACAGTCCCGGATCCTCGCGAGCCGCTTCCATGTATTCCTTCAACGAGAGCGTGACACGTTGCTCCCGCTCGTAGGCTTCACTGTAGAGCTTTAAAAAATCGGATGAATCGGACATGAATTCCATCAGTCGTGATACGGTGACGACGCTAGCGCATGAGTCTTCCCAGAAAAAAATTGGGTGAGCGTTCCCACGACGATGCGTCGAACGGGTTAAAAGAAAGAGCGGTTTCCAGCCACTTGCATTATAGACTGGATGTTGCAAAAAACAGAAAAAACTATTTCGTGTGAAACCGGCCGGCCAAGCTCAAACCCTTTGCCGACAATGGTTTGCACCGCACGATCTGGTTGTGATTCGGCCGCGGTTTGCGTTTCCCGGCAGCACGCAATCTCCGCAAACTTCGACGCTTCTTGTCGGTTTCCAATTACTACAATGGACAGCTCGCCAGTCGACGTGCGCCGAGATCGCTGACCCGGAGTGCGATGGTTCAGCCCGTTCCACGGGCCAAGTGGCTACCGACATTGGTGTCGCCAAGCTCCTCTGTTTCCAATATCGACGCATGATCACCCGAATCACGTTCCTTGCCTTACTCGCTTCGCTGGTGGGCACCGCGCAATCGTTTGCCGATCTTGGCGATCGACCTAACATCCTGATCGTGACGGTAGACGATATGAACGCTGACTCGCTCGGTGTGTTCGGCTGCCCACTCGCCGAAACCTCACCCAATATCGATGCCTTCGCTCGCGGGGCGTTACGTTTCCAACACGCTCACGTGCAGGTTGGCAATTGCATGCCGGGCCGCAACATCATGTGGTCTGGAATGTTTGCACATGCCAACGGCGTGGAAGGATTTGTGCAGAATCCGCATGCCGACTACCCCGTGCTGTGCGATCTGGCTCAGCAAGCCGGATACTTCACAGCGATCCGAGGCAAGACTGCGCACTCGACTCCCTACATTCCCTACCGCTGGGATGCAGTGTTGGACATCGATGCCGACGGCGTAAAACACCACAACAAAGATGCCAAAAGCTACGGTGCTTCAACACGACGGGGGATTCAGTTAGCCAAAGCGGCGGGCAAGCCGTTTTGTTTGATGGTCAACATTTCGGATCCGCATAAACCGTTCTATCGTCAGGGAAAGGGAGGCAAGGCGTTTGATGATCCCCACGTACCTTCACAAACGTTCGCCGCTGGCGATGTGCCTGTGCCAGGATTTCTTTTCGATCACGAAGTAATTCGCGCTGAACTGGCGATGTATTACGATTCGGTGCGTCGCGCAGATGATTGTTTTGGTCAGATCATGACCGCGCTGGATCAATCGGGAACGACTTCAGACACCTTCGTGATGTTCTTGTCTGACCACGGGATGCCGCTGCCGTTTGCCAAAACGCAACTTTATTACCACAGCACGCATACACCGTTGATCATTCGCTGGCCTGGCGTGACTAAACCTGATTCGACCGATGATCGTCACATGGTATCGGCAATCGATTTTTTACCGACGTTGTTGGAGGTGATGGGACATCAGCATCCATCGCCGCACCGGTTGCATGGCCGTTCGCTGGCGCCGATCATTCGAGGCGAATTACAAGCGGATCGTAACCACGTGATTCTGCAATACAACGAAAACTCGGGACGATCACGACATCCGATGCGCGGGATTCAGACCCGTCGGTTTCTGTATCTGTATAATCCTTGGAGCGATGGAACACGGAAGTTCGCAACCGCGACGACAGGTACGCAGACGTATCGCCTGCTGGTCGGACTGGCGAAACACCAACCACAGATTGCGGCCAGATTAGACCTGTTTGACCATCGTGTTCTGGAGGAGTTGTACGATGTCCAGCAAGATCCCGATTGCTTGCTAAACTTGATCGACGATCCACAACAGCAGGCGACGCTCGATCAGCTGCGTGCAAAACTCTATGAAGAGCTCAGCAGAATCGAAGATCCAGTTGCTCCGTTAGTGGCCGCGATCGATAACACTGAGCTGCGGGAACAGTACATGGCGGTTGAGGATCAACGGTCGACGGCCGGGAAGAACGCAAGAACCAAGAATTTGAACCGCAAGTGATTTCCTGGCTGGCGGCCCGAGATGAGTCGGAAAATCGAAGCCCGTCCATCAAACCTTCGCGGTTGCCCGGCTTATCGTGCCAAACGTTGTTCGATTTCAAGTTTTGTCGGCATTGCAGGTTGCGCTCCAACTCGCGTGGTCGCGATCGCACCGGCAACCGACGCGAATCGAGCGGCCTGGAAAATCGTGGCGCCCTCTGCCATCCTTACCGCCAACGCGCCGGCAAACGCATCGCCCGCCGCGGTACAATCGATTGCGGTCACTGTCGTCGGCTCGATCCATCGGATTCGCGTACCGTCACTGACAACAGCGCCGCGCTGGCCCAGAGTGATGATCACAGATTTTGCCCCTCGTTGGTGCAAGCTTGGAACGCACAGGCGAGAGTGGTCGACGGATTCGATCCGCCGCCGGATGATTGCTTCGGTCTCGCTTTGATTGGGACAGATCACAACTACGTGAGGCCGCTGCTGCATTGTACACCCGGTAGCAATAGGCTCCGATCCGCGACGCATCGTTAGTTTCTAAGGCGGCCATCATAGCACAAGCCAATATCATTATTTGGCGCTTGTCAATCGCGCCAGCTTTTGCTTCATCCGCATCAGCTGCAAGCGAATGACCGACGAGGCACCTGGCGCGGTGGTTTCGGTCTGCAATTGTTCGATCGATTGTTGCAAGGTTGCGATTGCGGCCTCGCGTGTCACCTTGATGCTGCTGCAGATCTGACTTTGATTCCAAAACTTGCAAACGGCGAGCGACATACAAGCTCAGTTCAGGCGACTTAGCGGCCAGCGAATCGTAAATTTTGAACGCTTCGTCCAGACTGCTGGCCGCCAGCTCGGCTTGATCGTTCCGCAGTTGAAATTTGGACAGCATGGCCAAGGTGTGTGCCCGCAAGGCCAGGTACCGAGGTTGATCCGGCGAGAGTTTCAGCAGTTCGTTGGCCAGTTCCGCGGCCCGAATTGCACGCAGCATCGCGTTGTATCCAAAGGCCTCGGTACTGGAAAGGGTGTTCGCCAATTCGTAGCGAATGGCGTCGGAGTCGCTGTTCTGGGCGAGTAACTTTTCGAACATTTCAATCGATTGGCGAATCGCGGTTTCCGATTCGCGCCTTTGGTTAGCCATCGACGCGACTTTGGCACGATCACGAAAAGCCCGAGCCAACTCAACGCGAAAGCGGAGCTGCTCTGGAAACTCGTCGGCCAATTGCTGAAGTGTCTCGATTGCCAAGTCGATTGCGCGCAGCTCGTCGTCGATGCGATTCGCTCTGAGCGCCGCTGCCGGGCGGCGGGAACGAAACCCGGCACGGTCCAGCGCACGTGAGCCGAAAGTGTCCAGCCCACTACGCGCACGAATGGAAGCAAACAGTCGCTGCGCCCGCGCCAGTTGGAATTTTCCCGATGTCGCTTTCATGGCGGCCTCAGATTCAGACGACAGCGCGATCGTCCGCCGATACATTTGGTCGGCGCGGCCGAGTTGCCCGCGCAGCCCGCTGATTACCGCGATTTCATTCTGCAACTCGGCCCTGGCGACGACCAGCTCGATGTGGTCAGGGTTTCGCCGCGAGAGAGTTTGATATCTTTCCAGCGCTTCGGAGTAAGCGCGATCGGCATCCCGCAACTGACCGAGGCGCTGGTAAATCTCGCCGGCCCGACGTGAAGCCAAGGCCGATTCGGCCAACAAGTCTTCGCTGTTGTTGGCACCCAAATCGTCAAAGAATCGCAGCAGCGATTGCAGTAGCTTGGCGTCAGCGGGAGTCACATTGGGTGAGGTTGTATCGGTGACTTCGCCGAAAAATTCGGTGTCGACGTCAATCCCACGCTTGGTGATGTTCTGCATGATCGAGTCAAAAGCTGCCAACGCGACCTGCAAGTTGTTCTCCGCGCGTTGCCGCTGATGCTCGGCTGTATTGAGGGCGGCCGTTTTTTCGACCAGTGACTGTTCGGCCGTTTGTTTCGCCGCGCTGGCAACGTCCAAGGCATCCTTGGTGCGCCAGTAGCCGATCGCCGAGACAATCGCCAGAGCCATCAACAATCCGAATGTCGCAAATGTCAACGAAGCCAAGGCCGGCTGACGTCGCGACCAGCGAAGGGCGCGCTCGATCATTCCCGCGCGTCGCGCCGCGATCGGACGATCGGCCAGAAATCGCGTTAAGTCATCGCGCACGTCACCGACGGCCGCGTATCGTTGCCGAGGATCGTGGGCTAAACACTTCAGCACAATCGTTTCCAAATCTCTCGGCAAATCAGTCCGCAGCGCGCGGGGTCTGGTGATGACACCCGAGCTGGCATTGCGAATCACTTCAGCGGGGCTCTTGCCTTCGATCGCCGGCTTTTGAGTCAACAGTTCATACAGCGTCAGACCAACAGCATAGATCTCACTGCGAATATCGTAAGTTCCATCGAACGACTCTGGCGGCATGTACTGCGGTGTTCCCAAGACTTCGCCGGTGGCCGTGATTTCGTTCTGCTCGAGCAGCTTGGCAAGTCCAAAGTCGGCAATCCATACTTCGCCTTTACGGTCGATCAACAGGTTGGCGGGTTTGATATCGCGGTGCAGAACTCCCTGAGAATGCGCGTACTGAAGCGCATCGCAGATTGTAACGCCGATCTGCGATGACTTGCGATAACCGAATCCGCGACCAGAATCGATTGACTCTCGCAGGCTCATTCCTTCGATAAAGTCCATCACGTAGTAGTGATGCTGATCGGCTTGTCCAACACCGAAAACCGGAACGATATTGCTGTGACGGAGTTTGGCCGCGGCCCGGGCTTCGCGTCGAAACCGACCCAAGTGTTTGCTGTCGCCGAGCAGTCCGCTGGAGAGGACTTTGATCGCCACGCGGCGACCAAGAGATCTGTGGATTGCTTCGAAGACGATTCCCATGCCGCCGCGACCGATCTCGCGAATGATCGAGTAGTCATCGAGTTGGCGGATCACTGGTGATTCGCAGGGAGTCTCTTTCAGTCCTTCTAACATTGCCACGGAACGCAACAGACGCTGCAGTTCCGAAGGCGCGTCTGGATAGCGCGAGACAAATTCGTCTATCGATGGAGAGTCGCCGTTACGAACCGCGATGGCGAACTCCTCGGCGATGCGGTCGAGACTAGTGGAGTCCATGAGATCAATTCTAAGCCTGTTCCAAGTTAGCCATCAACTCGCTAAGCCGAGCCATTGCTCGCACGTAGCGTTTGCTGGCCGCCGCCGGCTCGATTGCTAATACCCGCGCTGTTTCGGTATTGGATAGTTCTTCGAAATGTCTCAGCGCGATCACTTCGCGATCGATCGGATCCATCTGGTTCAATGTCGCTTCCAGCCGCTCGATCTGTTCGGCGCGGGAGACCAGTTCGCTGACTCCGGTTGCTCGACCCACCAACTGAGCGGCGATTGCTACCGATGTATGAGCTGAGGGAGCCAAGCGTTGAATCGATACCTCTTTGCGCACATCGCGAATGCCGGCTTGCAAATGTTGGCGATGCAGATCGACCAGTTGTTGGCCAAGCACCAGTCGCAACCACAAAAAGGGCGGCATCTCGGCATGTTCCGAAAAGTGAGCGAGTCGCTTGGCCGCTGCAATGTAGGTTTCTTGCAGCACGTCGGAATCCGAGACCCGGCCTGCGATGCGGTAGTCCAAGCGAAATTGAATGATGCGTCGCAACCGCTGGCGGTAAACAGAAAAGACTTCAGCCAGTGCCTGCTCATTGCCGCAACGCATCTTGGCGATCAGTTGGTCGGAGACGTCAGTCGTCGGAATGTTCATCAACTCGTCGCCTCGGCAGGCATCCACGGAATCGCCCTCTGCGTATTAACCGTGGAGCCGAGGTTGCTGTTTCGGCCTAAAAATCTGGAAAATCTTTGTCTCCTGAACGGACGGCACTCCGTTTAACAAGGTAGACCAGTAAAACTGGTCGCTTCCAGCCAAGTTTTCCTTCCCAGGACCATGCCATGAAACGCCTAATTCTCTCGCTGACTCTGCTGTTAACGGCTCTGTTTGTTTCCAACGCGATGGCCGAAAAACCGGAAAAAGGCCTCAAATCCCCCCGACCGGGCGCTGCGAAAGGGCGTCTTGGTCCGCAGCGAGATCCGGCCCAGCTGGTCGCGCGGATCATGACCGAGTTTGACCAGGACGGTGATGAAAAATTGGACAAAACGGAACTCACCGCCTGGCTGCAGGCGATGCAGCAGCGACGCGGAGAGTTCCTGGGCAGAGGCAAACCAGCGAAGGGAAAATCAGCAGCCGCTGGAAAGCGCCAGCGAAGCGTCGAGGAAGCCGGCACGCCGGGAGGTGAAAAGCCCCAACGACCTGCTGCCGAGTAACCGGATCGCGCGCCACCAGAAGAGTGAAAAACTTGGAGTATCCAATGCGATTCCTGCCGAATCAGTGCTCACTTGAACCGCGCACCGGTGTTTCCTCTGTGGCGCTGCTCGTTGCCGTCGTTGTGATCGCAGCACCAGTGCACGCTGATCAGTTGACTGCGGACGAATTGAAGTTCTTTGAGAACAAAATTCGTCCCGTGCTGGTCAAGGAGTGTTACGGGTGTCACTCCAGCAAAGCGGGCAACGTGCGCGGTGGACTCCGCTTGGATACCAAAGAGTTAACGTTGTTGGGTGGCAGCAGTGGTCCAGCGATTGTTGCCGGCGATCTGGATCAGAGTCTGCTGTACAACGCCATCACGCACCAAGACTTCGAGATGCCCCCAAACCGGAAATTGTCGTCCGATGTGGTCGATGATTTTCGCCAGTGGATTGAGATGGGAGCACCCGATCCGCGGGAAACGAAAGTCGCGGCGATCAACTCAACCATCACCGCTGATGATATCGCTGCCGCGCAAGCGAGCTTCTGGGCGTATCAGAGGCCGCAACCACATCCGGTTCCGGCGGTCGTCGACAGCGACTGGCCAAAGACTGATATCGATCGATTTGTGCTAGCGAGGCTCGAAGCATCGAATTTGCCCCCCGCCGCCGACGCACAGTCGTACAAAGTGTTGAGACGACTCTGCTTTGACCTGGTCGGATTGCCACCGACACCTGAGCAGATTGACTACTTCAATCAGAGCTGGCAACAAGATCCTGATCAAGCGATTGCCAAGGTCGTTAACAGTCTGCTGCAGAAGGATCAGTTCGGCGAGCGCTGGGGACGGCATTGGTTGGATGTCGCTCGATACGCCGAATCGACAGGCCGTGAAGTCAACATGACTTACCCCCATGCCTGGCGATACCGAGATTATGTGATTGACTCGTTCAACGCTGACAAGCCATTTGACCAGTTCGTCCAGGAGCAGATTGCGGGGGACTTGATGCCGGCGGGATCGGACGATGATTGGGCGGAACATCTGATTGCAACCACGTTCTTGGCGATCGGGCCCAAAAACGTCAATGAGCAAAACCGGGTTCAGTTTGCGGCGGACCTGGTAGACGAGCAGATTGACGCTACGACACGAGTCTTTCTAGGCATGTCTGTCGCTTGCGCTCGATGTCACGATCACAAATTCGATGCGATTCCACAGAGTGATTACTACGCAATGGCTGGAATCTTTGCCAACGCGACAACCTATTTCGGCAATCCACCATCGGAGCTCGGCAGCTTTGCGGGGCCACAGACGCGTCGACTCAGCAGCTTGTTGATTCTGCCGGTCGACGATCCGAATCCGTTCGACAAGCGCTATACCACAGCCGAATTGACGAACTTGCGGCAGGAGACTGAGCAGGCGATGCGCGGGGCGGCGGAAGCACGCCGTAACCGAAACGATCCGAACGCAGCGGCCAACCGCATCCGACTGGCAAATCAGCTGTCGACACTGTCGGCCAAACTGGCCGTGGTGGACGAAAATGGCAATCCGCGCAGCTATTGCATGGGAGTTCAAGAGAACCGAACGCCGCAAGATGCGCGTCTGTTGGTTCGAGGCGAGGTCGATCAGGCGGCACAGATTGTTGCACGAGGTTTTCCGCAAGTGCTATGCAGCGAGCGCGTGAATATCAGCAGCCGCTCCAGCGGACGGTTGGAACTGGCTCGCTGGATTGGCAGCGACGACAATCCGCTGACCGCGCGGGTGATGGCCAATCGAGTTTGGCAACACTTGATGGGTCAGGGGCTCGTGACGTCAACCGAGAACTTTGGCGTCACCGGCCAGCCGCCAAGTCACCCTGAGTTGCTGGACTATCTGGCCCTGCGTCTGGTCGATTCGGGTTGGTCGGTCAAGTCTTTGATCCGCGAAATTGCGACCTCCCGCGTCTACCGAATCAGCAGCACGTTCGACGAGCAACATCACGCTTACGATCCTGATAACGCTTTGCTGTGGCGGGCCAACCCGCGACGGTTGGATGCCGAAGCGCTCCGGGATGCGATGTTGAGTATCAGTGGCGAAATCGACCTCGATCGTCCGCGCGGCTCGGAAGTTGCCAAGGCAGGCTACGCGCGCGTGCGGGAAGGATTTATCGGTGATCCCCGTCAAATGGTGCGCGCGGCCGTTGCGCAGGCTGAAAAAAGTATGCGACAAAAGTTTCAGCAACGCTCCTCGGCCAGTCGCCGTGTTCAGGGTCCAGCCGAAGGCCGCCAGCAACTCGCAGCGGGTCGCCAGGCCATGGCGGCAAAGATTCGCGAGGCGGCCTATCAGGCGCAGAATCAACTGGATATGGAGCAGGCAACGTATCGCAGCGTTTACTTGCCGATCGTGCGTGATCAAGAACCACGGTCGCTGGAGGTCTTTGATTTTGCCGATGCCAACAGCGTCACCGGCGTACGCGAGTATTCCAATACAGCGAACCAGGCGCTGTACATGTTGAACAATCGTTTCGTTGCGGCCCAAAGCGAAGCCTTCGGCCGCCGTGTTGCCGGCTCCGGTCGGCGAACCAGCGAGCAGATTGGGTATGCCTACATGTTGGCCTTCGGTCGTCCGCCGACAAGCGGAGAGCGGACGGCAACTGCTGCGTTTTTGAAAAGATTCACCGCCACGGCAACTGACGCTGAGACGTTGTCCGTGCTCTGTCAAAGTTTGTTCGCGTCGGCGGAGTTTCGATACCTCGATTAGGAGTGCTCGCTCAGCAAACACCCGTGGAGCAGGAACACGGATGCCGCAAGGCCTTGGCCTGGGGGGTAGAGATTGATTCAGAGAGTACAACCACCGTTGGAGAATCCCATGTTCACAAGAAGAGAAATGCTTCAATCAGCCTCGGCTGGCTTTGGCTATCTGGCACTGGCCGGAATCGCCTCCGCCGAACAACCAGCGGTGACCAATCCGCTGGCGCCGAAGCAGCCCCATTTTCCCGCGCGGGCCAAGCACGTGATTTTCTTGTGCATGCAGGGCGGTCCTTCCCACGTCGACACCTTTGACTACAAGCCGCAATTGATGCGAGACCACGGCAAATCGGGCAAGTACGGTGGCAGCTTGCTGAAGTCGCCCTGGGATTTTCAGCAGCATGGTCAAAGTGGGCTGTGGATTTCCGAAATCTTTCCCGAGGTCGCCCAGCATGCTGACGAACTCTGTTTACTGCGTTCGATGCACTGTGATCAACCTGTGCACCCGGCGGCGATGACCCAAATGCATACCGGCACGGCTCAATTCATTCGTCCATCGCTCGGCGCCTGGACACTGTATGGATTGGGCACGGAGAACGACAGTCTTCCCGGATTTGTTTCCTTGAGTGCGCCCAATGGCGGTTCGCAAACTTACGGCAGCGCTTTCCTGCCGGCGATCTATGGCGGTACGAAAGTGGGTCGCGGGGGACGGGTAGCTCGTTTTGCCCGGGGTGGCAGTGGCGAGAGTGTTCCCGACATCAAGAACGCCAGGCTTAGTGAATCGCAACAGCGAATGCAGTTGGACTTTATCCAACGCTTGAATCGCGAGAAACTGCGCCGCGAGCAAAATCATCCCGGCGTCGAAGGGGTAATCGAATCTTACGAGCTCGCTTTTCGAATGCAAGATGCGATGCCGCAGTTGATGGATCTTGCGGGCGAAACTGAATCGACGCTGGCGATGTACGGTGCCGCTGGCGGTCCGACCGAAAACTTTGGCAAACAGTGTTTGCTGGCTCGCCGGTTTGTCGAATCAGGAGTACGGTTCGTCGAAGTGACCCATGGCAATTGGGACCAACATGCCAATCTTTCCAGTGGACATGCCGCGCGCGCGGAGGAATGTGATAAACCGATTGCCGGATTGCTGCAGGATTTAAAGCAGCGCGAGTTGTTGAAAGATACGCTTGTGATTTGGGGTGGTGAATTTGGTCGCACGCCCGCGGCGCAGAGCAGCGACGGCCGTAATCACAACAACAAAGGTTACACGACCTGGATGGCGGGCGGCGGAGTGAAGGGTGGCTATAGCTATGGAGCAACCGACGAACATGGTTACGAAGCGGTGGAAGGTAAGTGTCACATTCACGACTGGCATGCCACGATCTTGCATTTGCTGGGATTGAATCACCAGCAATTGACCTATCGCTACGCCGGTCGGGACTTTCGATTGACCGACGTGCACGGCAATGTCGTTCAAGAGATTTTGGCATAACCAACCTAGGCCGCCAAATTCGATCCCACATCGGTCCGATAGGCCGACCAGGCCGGTAGCAACGCCGCGATCAGCGCCAAAATCAATACCAGGGGCAGGATGCTGAGTTCGTAATTGCTGGTCGAAAAGAATCCGACTTGCACGCCGGTGTAGTCTTCGACCGTCCCACTGGAGAGCGCAATCGCCAAGTGAGCCAGGATCCAACCGGCGACGGCTCCCAACAGCGCTATCAGAAAACTTTCTAACACGATGATCATTGTGACCGTGCCACGTCGCGCTCCGAGCGCGCGCATGATTGCGATGTCGCGGCGACGATCGTTCATCGAGTTATAAATCGAAACCAGAATACCCACCGCCGCGACAACACACGTGATCAACGTAATCAACAACAGGGCCAACATCAGTGGCCCCACGATGGCATTCATCAGTTTGTTGATTTCTCCGATCGGCGCAGCGGCTTGCGCAAGGTTGCCCTCGTTGATCGTATTTTGCATCACAGGCGCGAACATGATGTTGCCGTTGCGAACCAGAATCGACGTGACTTCGCGTTCGGGGATTGACAGCAGCGGATTGTGATCATTTTCGATCGATTCATTTGATGTATCCTCCACCGGCTTGGCATGTCCTTCCATCAGATAGAAGCCCTCCAGATTCACAAACGCGGCCCGATCGTTGGGAGTGCCGGTAGGGTCCAGGATGCCGACAATCTTGAATTCGTCCTGATGCCCTTTGCCTTCCGGGTCGCCATGGGTCGGAAAGAACGAATCACCAACTTTGACCTGCATCTGTTTGGCAACGCGCGAGCCGAGCACGGCTTCGAAAAATCCGTTCTCGTCCGAATGGTCCAGCAAAGCCCGTCCGGAGGAGAAGGTAAACGGTTGATCCACGTCGGGACCATGCCGCAGCTCCGAAAAAAAAGCCGGCACGGTGCCAACAACTCGAAACTCGCCGTAGTAATCGCCAAGGGCCAGCGGAATCGCGTACCCGCCGGCGACGTATGCGGCAAACTTTCCATCCCGCTCAGCGAGCGCCGGGTCGCCCCCAAATTTCTCGACCATCGCGGCACGCGCTGGCTGGTCGAAGAATTCCATGTACATCGTGTACGGCAAATTCTCGATCGGCTGACTCAAGTAGTAAACACTATTGAGTGTCAATTGCAGCGGGCTGCCTTTGGGACCGACAACCAAGTTGTATCCCACCGACGCGTTACGAGTGAATGCTTCGCTGATCACACCATAGATCGACAGCACCAAAACAACCAAGCCGACACCCAACGCCAATGAAAACGTGGTCAAGATACTTGACAGCGAACGATAACAAAAATTCCGCCAGGCGATTCGAATCAGAGACATCTATTTGGCCTGTGCCACAAAAACTTTGTTGATTTCATCTAATTTTTCCACTCGGTCAAACATCTCAGCGATGTTCATATCATGCGTGACGATCAACATTGCGACTGCTTCCTCCTGGCACGTCGTGCGGATCAAATCCAGCGCCTGCCGGGCAGTGGCGGGATCGACGTTGGCGGTCGGCTCGTCGGCCAACAGCAATTTTGGTTTTCCGGCTAGCGCGCGAGCGATCGAAACCCGTTGTTGTTGTCCCACCGACAATTGACTGGGTCGATAGTCCGCGCGGTCGGCCAAGCCGACACGATCCAATAACTCAGAAGCGCGAGAAAAATGATGTCGGCCTTGTCCAAAGGTCATACCAAGTCGCACGTTCTCGAGTGCCGAGAACGCGGGCAATAAATTAAAAGTCTGAAAGACATAGCCAATCGTCGCCGCCCGAAATCGATCGCGTCCTTGTTCGCTCAATCGCGTCAGTTCAACGCCGTCGACTTGAATCGATCCGCGATCGGGAACCAGCAGACCGGCAATCAAATGCAGGAGCGTGGTTTTGCCACCACCGCTCTGGCCGATCAAGGCGACTTGCTCGCCCGCGGCAATCCGCAGTTCGGCCAGATCCAACACTCTCAGGCTGCCACCGCCGGGTTGCGGAAAACTTTTGACCAGCTCGGTAATCTGCAACATGGAGCTCATCTTCCTCGCATTGCCCGCTGCAGTCCGCGATCGGCGTCGCGCTGCTTGAGTGTTTCGCGTTTGTCGTGCAATTTTTTACCTTTGACCAAACCCATCACGCACTTAGCAATCCCGCGATTGTTGAAATAGACTCGCAGCGGAATCAACGTCAGTCCTCTTTCGTGCGCTTTGCCGGCAAACTTGTTGTATTCGCGGGCGTGAACCAACAGTTTGCGGGGCCGGCGCGGATCGTGGTTCCAGATCCCGGCGTTGTTGTAATGAGCGATATCAGCGCCGATTAACCAGAGTTCCTTGTCTTTGACGCGTATGTAGGCTTCGTCCAGTGACAGCTTTCCTTCTCTCATCGACTTCACTTCACTGCCCATCAGCATGATGCCACATTCGATCGAATCGATAATCTCGTAGCGATGCCGGGCTTTGCGATTTTCGGCAACGATCGCCAATCCGGCCGCTTGCTGCTTGAGTGTCCCCTTTTTGCCGTCCTTTTTGCTGCTGCCTTTCTTCGCAGCCACAGTCGGCTGGGTTCTCGATTTTTTCTTGTTGGTCGCCATGATTGGGCAATTGTAATGACTTGCCCGCAATGGGATAGGAGAACGCTACCTGATTCGATGGGGTGGATCGGTTCGTTCGGCAGGAAAGTGAATCTTCAATTGAGGCTGTGGCTGTTGATCTGGCTCGCTTGGGATCGCCTGATCTTGGTCGGTCTGCTGCTGCGGCTGTTCGATGGTGGCCAATCGTTCTGCTTTGATCGGCTTGCCTTGCCGATCGGTACGTGGTTTAAACCAGCGGCCCGCCGGGCCGGCCAACAGTGCCGGCAGCAGAATCAGGTCCCCGATCAGCGCGGTTCCCAACATCACCAGCATCAGCGTTCCGAAGCGTTGTGTGGGCGTGAAGGTTGACAGCGCAAAGACGAACAAACCCAGTCCGCCGACGATCGTGGTTTGGGTCATTGCCGGACCGACGCGACGGTAGGTTTCGATCACCGCCTCCACGCGATCCATGCCACGGTCCAGGTGCTCGCGAAACCAGGACAGGAAGTGAATCGTATCGTCCACCGCGACCCCGATCGCGACCGACGCGGTCATCATCGTGCCGATATCGATGGCGATCCCCAAATGGCACATCACACCGAACACCACCACGACGGGAAAAATATTCGGTATCATCGAGATCAGGCCAGCGATGAATCCGTTGCCAATGTTGCGCGGCGAGAACCAGCCAAACGGCGGACGTCCCGGGTTGAGCAACAAGACCATCACGCCGGCAATCAAGACAAATGCTAATCCGATCGAATTGGCCAGGCTGGACAGCAGCGTTCGCTGCGCTTTGTAAACAACCGGAACCAGTCCCGTGTAGATGACTTGTATCGGACCAGTTCCCGTGACACCCGGGATCCGGTCGGCTAGCAACATCGGTTGTACCGATTCGGACAAAATCGCTTGCGCGTCGATCAGGTTGGCCGACGCGGCAAAATGCTGTTTCGTGAACCCGTTGCTGCCCAGCCAGATTACGGCATCGAAACTTTTGACGTACTGTTCCCACTTCTTATTTGCCGCTAGCTGCTGGGCTTGTTCGCCGGTCACTTCCCGCCATTCTGGTTGTTCGATCCGTTCGGCAGTCAGCAGTTCGCCAAGCGTGGCGATGAACGAACCGCGAGTGTTGATCGATCCGTCTGCGGTGATCAGATCTGTCTGCTGCAGCGGTTGCGGCCGCTCGCTGCCCACGACCAGCACGCGGGGCTTACCGGACAGTTGATTGTCACTGTCGACCGGCAGTGATTTCAACAAGACTTCCCTGGTTTCGTAGGCCCGCATGATCGGCTCGACCGCTTCCCGTAGCGTCGCGATGAACCGCCCGTAGTCAACATCCGATAACGCGGCGACGCGAAGGCTGACCCGCCACAACTCGCTGCCAGCGTAAGGTCCGCTTTGTTCGATTCGCAAATAGTCGTTGTCGCGAAGCTGTTCCCCGGCTGCGACCAGTTCGCGGTTGAACTTGGCGCGCACCGGGCTGTAGGTGTTCGTTGGCGCTGGTACGGGCGGTAAGAACGTGTCAGCTCCGGTGGCTTGTCCAACGATGTCTCGCCCCGGTTCGCCCAGTGTCCGATAGACCGCGGTGCGCACGCGGGCGGCTGCTTCGACGCGTTCGATCATGTCCAGGGAAGTAACCGGCGACGGACTGCCTTCGGCCTGCTCGCTGGCTTGGATCGTGGGCGGCATCCGCACAATCAGTTCCATCGGCACCAGTTTGCCGAAGTTGGTTTCCATCCAAGCGTAGTCAGCAATGATCCGTGAATTGGGGTCAAACAACTTTAGCAATTGCACCGACGTCTTGATGTTTCGCAGTCCAAGCCCGGTGATTGCCAAGACGACCAGCGAGGCAATGCTGACTGCTGCATGGTGAGCTGTGATCCAACGACCTGCAGAGGCCCACAAATCAGACAAACGACTCTCTTGGACGCTGTCGACTGCCGCGGTCGATGCCGGCGGTGATTCCTGATCCGAGTTGCCCGGTGCGAAGGTCTGTAACGCTGCGGGCAAGAAAGAGAACAGAATCCCCAGCGTCATGATCACGCCAATCGCTGAGTACAGACCAAAATTGCTGATCGGTGCCAGATTGCTGGTGTACAGTGAGATCAACCCGATGGCTGTCGTGACCGACGCCAGTGTGCAGGGCAGCAGGGCGTGCCGCAGGGCCCGGCCCGGAGCGCCGGACTGACCGCGCGCGCGAACCTCGTCGCGATAATAATTGATGACGTGAATCGCTCCCGAAAGCCCAAGCACATAGACCAGCGACGGCATGCTCATCAAAATTGCGTCAACTTTTCCGCCCGTCCACCAGACGACGGCCATGCTGAGCATCGCCGAGCTGCCGCCCACGGTAAACACCATCAGGGTGATTCGAAGGCTGTGGAAGCAAAGGTACGACAGTACAATGCCGATCAAAACGCTGTAGCCAACTAAGCGAACAAGCGTGATGGTCCCCTCTTCGTCGATCGCCATGTTGTCCACTGGCGGGCCGCCTAATCGCAAGGCCGGCATTCCCCCGACCGTTTCAGCCGCCGCGCGATTGAATGGCGGCGGTGCCAGCGACGGTGCCGCCGCTGGCAGCACCCCTGATTCGGCGGCCAATTGCAACAACCTTCCTCGTGGCTGGCCCAGCACGCCGCGGCCAAGCGGAAACGGCAGGTTGTCTTTGGCCAGGTCGGTCAAAGTGACCAGCACACAGGTCAACCGAGGCGGCGGTTCGACTTCGATCGAATCGAACACCGAGTACCAGGCATCGGTCCGTGCTTGCAGCGGCGCGTTTTTTAAATTTTCGATCGAACCATCAAATTGATCGCTGACGATGCGATCCAATTCTCGCTGCACCAGCGCGTCAAAATCGACTGCCTCCAGCCCAGCGGGTATCGGATCGCTACCCTGCCTGGTCACGGCCGCCCGAAACGCTGCCGGTGTCCACTGGAAATCGTTGGGAACCGCCGGGGCGTACAGAGTTCCGGTCAATCTTTGCATCGCCCGGCGACGAGCGACGATCGGGCGACGTTGCTGGTCGGTCAGATCGATGGGCCACAGCGGACCGCCTTCGCGTGCCAGATCAGCCACAATCGAATCGCCGGTTTGCACGGTATGAAACAATGGCGCACAAAACAGTGACGGGTCGTTGTAGTAGGGATTGGTCTGATTACCGGCCGGTTCGGTTCCAAAGGCGGTAATCAACTGGCCTTGCAACTGATAGGAACCGAGTCCGCGACGGATCGTGCGCAGCAGCGCCGCCGGTGCGTTGACACCTTCCTGCCATCGATACAGGTGTCCGTTGGGTGTGATGTAGTACCATTGCCCGCCCGCGGCGCTGATCCACTTTTCTTTCTGGCCGCCCCAGCCGGCGAAATCATTTCCGCTGCGCAACAGTTTCAATTGCTTGCCGATCTCTTTGGCTTTCTCAAGATGAACAGCTTGCTCCGGCGGCAGTTCGATCGACGCGTCAAACGTCTCGCACTCATGCCGCAATTTTTGCTCAAACAGCTTCAGACGTTGATCTCCGCTGGTGCAGCCGTCCCAAGTCGCCAGCACAAAGCTTTCGCCGACGAAATGATCGGCGAACCAATTCAGCTCCGCGGTCTCGGCAAAGTCGCTGGGTAACCAATCCTTGACGTTGTTCTCTTTCTGCCCCAAGCTCAGACGTGCGGCCCGAAACGCAAACGGAATGAAAAACGCGAAAACCGTTAGAATCAACAGCGCATAGGAAATCCTCAGCGGGCTGCGTCGCTCAAGCAAGGGACTTCGACTCATACGGAAAACACGATCATGTTTGGCGGTGAATTGCGGTGGCCCCCAACGATCGGCAAGGGGGCTCGGGCAGGGGCATCATGAAAGGTACCGCTTTTAACTCCCGGGATCGAAAGTTATCGCTGGTACATTACCGCTCTATCGACCAAGGGTCTACTTCAATCGGATTCAATCAACGGGCGTGATTGACAGCTTTTGCATTCTATTTGCCGGATTTACCGTTCGCGTTCCCTTTTCCGCCCAAACAATCGGTTTTCTCGCCGGAGCCCCATCGATTAACCGGCCAAGCGGCAATATCGGCGGATGAACCCGGCCGCCAACAGCGGCGGTACAAAGATTGCCGCCGCGTCGCTGAACCGACCGATCGGCGGGCTGGAAAGTGAGACAAATCCGAGCTTGGCGATCAAGTAGGTGATCGCGACGATCGTCAACGCATCGAAAGCTGCTGAGCGACAGCTGGCCGGGATGAACGGATCGCCAAGCACCGCACGGTACAATATCAACCCCGAACCCAAGGCAATCAACGGAAGAAAGATCGGATGCATCACGATGTCCGCCGCGATCGCCCATCCGCCACGACGGACCGCCTTGGCCACCCAAACACCAAATCGCTGCGGCCACCTGAGCACGATGGATCGATTCAAGCGCTTGATCTGGCGATGACTTTCGATGACGTCGCCGCCGCTGACTTCGTCGGCCGCCGGCATCACCACAAAGTAAGTCATTGCATCCCAACGGGCCTCGATCGTCATCGTCGCGCGGGGATCGTCGTCGGCTGATTCGCCTAAAGTGGCCAGATAGTCGTGCCTCCGGCGGGCAATCGCTCGTCCCAAATCGCCCAGCTCGTTCAATTCATGATCCGAGACAATCTGCACCAGCACACCCGCCAAATTCTGATGGCCAAAGGGTGCTATGGCGAATTCACCGACGGTTCCATAACGAACCGACATCCAAGCCAGCACTGGCAGCAGCGCGAACAGCGCGGCAATTGCAGATTTGCGGACCGCGCGAGTCCACAATAATCCACAGCGGCGATGCAGCAGCGCGCCGGCAACCCACAACCAGGGAATCAGAAACAGGTAGGCCGGACGAATCGAGATCGTGGCCACCGCCAAAGCGGCGGGTACCAGGCAGGACGACCAGGCTGCGCCGGTGCGAACCGACCACAACAACCCGCTGGCAGTCATCACGCCCAGCGATGCTGCTGGCGCATCGGTCGCGACAATGTTGATATGGTCCATCGGCGTGCAACCGATCGCGATGGCAATCCCAGCAGCGATCGCCGGGGCCGCGGACAATCCCCACCCGCGCAGCTCGTGCCACAGCCACCAACTGGCTGTGGCGTGAAGGATCACCTGACACAGCGGCGCGAAAGCGAGGCCGACGGTGCCGACGATCAACGCCAACCAAAGCGGATAGCCGGGCGTGCGAATCGAGCGGCAGATCTCCGTCCACGATTCAAAAGAATAGTTCTGGTAGCTGGGGGAATCGGGAACGAAACGTGTTTCCAATCTGCCGCTCGCCCAAGCCAGGCTGAGGCCGCCAAGCACAAAAGCAAACCAGGCGATCAGCGCGCGTGGCGAGTCGCGAGCTGGCGGCAAATCAGAAATTTCCGAAGGGCAATCTGGATGCTCGGTCACAACCGCTCGATTTATGGGCTTGAAGGCTGCTGTGAGCCGGAGCCAGGACTGATCGCCTCCGCCTCCGCCCTGGCATCATAGTTGGGGTTGGGTTCGGTGGGGACCGGCGCCCCGGTTCGCCTGCGCCAGGCAATCAGTTGATCATGCAGCTGAGCCGTTTTCCTGGCGTTTGACTTGGCCAGATTCCGCTGCTCGCCGATGTCGTCTCGCAAGTTGTAAAGCTCCAACGCGCCGTCCTCAAAATACTCGTGCAGCTTCCAGTCGCCACGCCGGATGATGCCACAAGGTCGGCTGCGGTAAAGCGGATCGCGCTGGCTGTCGGTTCGGCTGTAGCTCTGCAGGTAAGCCGGAAAGTGCCAAAAAATTGCTCGCTCTGGTAGCGGTCCCTCGCCACGCAGGATGGGAGTCAAATCTTGACCGTCCAGGGGCTGATCGACCGGCAGTTTTGCGCCGGTCATCGCGCAGAAAGTCGGAAACAAATCGACTTGGATGACCGGTATCTCCGACCGTGTCCGCGGCCTGACGACACTGGGCCAAACGACGAACAAGGGTTCCCGTATGCCCCCCTCGTAATAGGTTCCTTTGTATCCCTTCAACGGGCTCATCGACGTAGCCGGTCCATAGCCTCCGTTGTCACTGCTGAAGACGATCGCTGTATTTTCCTCCAAGCCAACCGCCTTGATTCGTTCGATCAGTCTGCCGATCCCCTGGTCCACGCTCTCGATCATGGCCGCCATCACGGCGTGATTGTGCAATTGGCCGCGCGGTTTCGCTTCGTACTTCGCGACCAGCTCTGGCTTTGCCTGCAGCGGCGTGTGCACGGCGTAGTGGGACAGGTACAAAAACCAAGGCTGTTGTCGATTGCGATCAATGAACTTGATCGCCTCGTCCGTCAGTCGATCGGTTAAGTATTCATCCGACGGTGATCCCTTCAATTCGTCGATCTTTCGGTAAGGCGGAAAATAACCTTTCGGCGAACTCCCCTGCCCGCTGCCGGCGAACTGAAAATCGAATCCGTAAGGTAACGGATCGTCGCTAAGCTGCCATTTGCCAATGATCCCCGTGCGGTATCCGGCGTCGCGAATCTGGTGCGCCCAGGTACGGATATCCGTCCGCAGGGTGTCCGTTCCCGGGATGTGTTTCAGCTTGCCGAATTTTGCCTTGCCACGCCGCTGCGTGCCAACGTTGTAGACGCCGTGACGCGGAGTGTACTGGCCGGAAAGCAGGCAGGCGCGGGCCGGGGCACAGTTGGCGGCACAAGCATAAGCGTTGGAAAAAACCATTCCCCGACTGGCCAACGCATCCATGTGGGGTGTTTCGTAGAAATCGGATCCCATGAAACCGCAATCCCGCCAACCCAAGTCATCCAAAAAGATGAATAACACATTGGGGCGCTGGACCCTTGGGGTCTGGACCCTTGGGGTCTGGACCCGGTCTGGACCTCAGGACTCTGCACCTCAGGACTCTGGGGCGACTGAGCCGAGGCCAGAGCTGCGAAAATCGTCAAAACGAACACGATCGGGGTTCGGAACATCATTCTCAACCGCCTTGTGCTACGCGATCCGCGGAATCTGTTTCATGGCAAGTTGTTTCACCGCCGCGGTCGGTCCGAGCATTTTTGCAGATTTTAGCTCGACCGAGTGAAGATGTAACGGTTGGATGGTCGATACTGCTTGTGATGACCAGCAACAGGGCACATCGGCCTGTGGCGGTTTTCGCGTTCCAACGAAGGAATGTGTCCAAAAAACGGGAAGAGTCCCTTTAAAGGCGATCACGATGAACCGCATGGCAACCAATCGACGCACCTCCCAATGTATCGCGCTGACGATGGTTGCTGGCTTCTCTCTGATTGCGGCAACCGGCTGCCAGGTCTCGCTCAATGGCCAGACACTCCCCAGCGCCTACTATCTCGAGGACGATGTCCAATACTTCCCCTCGGGACCTGAATTCAAGCTGTCGCGCGAAGCGGCGGCATTGAGAGCCGCAAGAGCCGAAGAAAAGCTGATCCGCGAGTAGGGACAGCAGTTCAGCAACTGACAGCCCGGAAGGATGGTCGGTCGCATCGCACGTTTGGCTGCTGGCCCCTGGGGCGCGGCTAACTTTCGTCGGGCGCCATCAAGAACTCACTGGCGACCGGCTGGTAATCGCACAGTTCACCGGCATCGAAGTACAGTTCCAATTCCCGTTGGGCCGATTCGGGACTATCGCTAGCGTGGACCAGGTTCATCTGTCGGCTGCTGCTGTAGTCGCCCCGAATCGTTCCGGCGACCGCTTTCAGCCCGCTAGTCGCTCCCAGCAGCTCGCGAACCACCGTGACCACCTCCAGCCCCTCGATCGCCATTGCCACCACTGGTGCCGAAGTAATGAAAGACTCGAGGCTCGGGTAAAATGGCTTTTCGACATGCTCGGCGTAGTGTTTTCGGGATAGTTCAGGGGTCACGCGAATCATTTTCATCGCAAGGATGTTCAAGCCCTTGTCCTCAAACCGGCCGATGATTTTTCCCATCAGCCGACGTTGCACACAATCAGGTTTCAGCAACACGAGGGTTCGTTGCATCGGACAAAATCTCCATCCCGGGTCCGCCGACCCAGTCGCTAAGGGTTTGATACTCGGGTTCTCACTGCCAGGAAACAGAGTATCTAGCGATTTTGGGGTGGCGCAAAGGTGTCCACTCGGTTCCGTCTGGCACGAATCGGCTGACCTGCCGATGGGCGTTACTTCAGCTGACTTGGCTGCCGAACGAATCCAGCCTCCGAATCAGAAACCCGTTTTGCCATGTCGACCACGGGCCGATTCTCAAACGGATTGGCACTCCCTGGCAGGCTGCCGGAGAGAGACTGATTGCCGAGCCGCCCAGGTCGAGCGGAGATGACTGTCTCAGTTGAAGCTCCCAACCGGCTCGGTCGAGACATTGGTGCGATCGATGTTTGCCGGGAACTGTCAACGATCGTGGCAGCCCCCAGCCGTCGGGGCTGCCTGGCTAGTTCGGCGGGCTTGGTAGCCGCCAGCGGCTGCTCCGGCCCTCCTAACCATGTTGGCTCGTCGATCGATGTCGGACTGATCTTCGCCGCTTGCGTATCCTGCTGCGCCGTCTTGTCGGCAGCTTCTGGTTCGGGCGAAGTGTGAAGCGGGTTGATCGCAAGCGGAGTTTGAGAAGCTCGCGCAACGGGACCCGGTTGTGCTTCCGCAGTCGTCGGACGCTGCGGCGTTTGGTCGATCGAGGCCAAAGGAAGGATCCAAGCCGGTTGGGAGCTCAACAACACATCGGTCGACGGCGGCAGCTGATTCTCGATCGCCGCCGAAGGCTGATCCTGTTTGACGGGTCGCCGATCGCCGGACGCTTCGCGATTTCGATCGTCGGGTTCCTGTTCCGCGGCGCTGTTGCCTGCCGAGCCCGTGGTCACCATTGGTTTGGTTGGAATGCGTTTGGGTTCAGTGCTCTGGGGTGCGGTAAGCTTGGGTGCCGGTGGGACGAATTCGGCTTCCGGTGGACCGGCAAACGATGGCAAATCGACCATCTCGGCCGATTCGGGGAACTGTGAATCCGTCATCTGGGCCGAGGGAGACAGGTAGATCCCGGACGGTTGATCGGCACCGAACTGTCCAACGTCGTGGCTATCGGTTGTCCATCCACCGGCGTCGCATTGGCCAGAATCGCATGCCGCTGAACTGCAATTGGATCGATGGCTGGCATCAAAGCGATCGTAGAAGGTTGCCCCTCGGCGATGGGCAGGGCCGATTGGCAGCTGACGTGACACCGCGGTTGCTCGAGCTGATGACGGAGGCAGGTCGGCTAGAGGACGGACTCCTGAGCAGTCACAGGCATGGTATCCATCCCCCCAATAAACCCCGTATAGCCTGCCCAGCCGCTCAAGCGGCCTGGGCACTTGCGCGACCCCGCGACCTGCCGGAATCCATCCAGCCAATGCCAATACCGGCAACCAGATCCTAAGGTTGTTTTGATAATTCATCCCCAATCTTTCATCCTTGGCAGACCGCTGTGCTGTCCGATGAGGGCGTTGATCGACCTCAAGAACGGATTTTCGTTCCAATTGGATCAATCGACACATGAAGCCCAAACAACAGTCCGTCGATCTTGCTGCTGTCGAGATTCCGTCAAATCGGAGTCCGGTCGAATCGTTTGTACCGTTTGGGTCAACCTACCCCGGCTGCGGAAATTGAAAATCACAGCCTTCTTTCTTTTGATAGCGTTTGGACCGCCTATCTGAGCTAGCTTTCAGCGGGAAATTTTTTTAGCTGTTTAGGATAAAAACATGTCTGATCGCACACGATTACTAGTCGATCCCAAAGTCCAATGGTCGATCGCCGGCCGAGTGTTTTTGCACTGGTTGTTGTTCTTCATTTGCATTACGGCGATCAGTTCGATGGTGCGGATGTTCTCGGCGGTGGGGGAACAGCCATTTGCCGAGGCGGTTCGATCGGCGTTGATCGCCCAGATTCCGATCGTGGGCGTGATGTTGATGCTGTTGCCGGTTTTCTTGCGTGACACGCTGAAATTGAGCAATCGCTTCGCCGGTCCGATGTACCGGCTCCGCACCGCCCTGCAGGGCCTTAAGGAGGCGCGAGCGGTCGAACCGATCAAATTTCGAACCGGCGATTTTTGGCAGGAAGCGGCCGCTGATTTCAATTTCTTGCTTCAGGAAATCAAGCAGCTCCGCAGCGAGAATGAGTCGCTGAAATCGCAATTGTCTGAAATTGGCCAATCGATCGAAGTCTAGAGAGTTGCTGTTTTCCAGCAACTCGGCTACGCAGCTTCCGAGCGAGACGTCATACTGGGAGGAGGTCGAATCCTCCCCTACATGAGTCTCCCTATGACTTTTCGCAACGTTGATTTTTTGCTTCAGCGAACATCGCATCTGCTGTCAAATGCCCGAATACTGTTAGCTGGCCTGTGTCTGACGGCGGGCGGTCAACTGGTCCATTCGCAGGATGCCGAAACGCCGCAAAAAGCACCGGCTCAGGCTGCGGAGACCAAGCCCGCTGAGGGTGGTTCCGCCGACGCAAACGATCCAGCCGACGCAAACCAGGGGCAGGCTGATCTGGACGAAGCTGTCATTCAACGGATTGATGCCAACACACCACAGCAACTCGAGGCGGTCAGTGCGCTGCTGCAATCGGCACTGACCAAAGGATTGGACGAAGAGAACCAATCGTTTGCCAAGAAAATGCTTGGCAGCGTTCAGCTGCAGCGCAGCCAAGGCTTGGCCGCCGCGATGGTCCAAGCTCGCGGGCGACGACAACTCGAGCTGCGGGATGAAACGCTGCGTAGTCTGGAAGAGGCGGTACTGAACGATCCAACGCTGGTCGAAGCTCATCTGCTGATTGCGCGTTTGAACCTGTTGCCCGGAGGAGATCGGGCTGCTGTCAAACAAGCGACCAGCAACGCGATTGAGTTGCTCGAGGATGATCCGGCCGAGCAGAGTTCCGCGTTGGTGCTGCGGGCGCTAACCCAAGAGGACGACGACGCCAAACTGGCCGATTTGGACGCGGCCATCAAAGCCGATCCCGACAACAACGAGGCATACCAGGCGCGGGCCGCGATGCGTTTGCAGAAAAATGACGTTGAAGGAGCGGTTCAGGATTTGGAGGTGGTCCTGCTGAAGGACCCCACAAACCAAATTGTGGCAGGTGCCGCGATTCAAAAGTTGGCGGACATGAATCGAATCGATGAAGCACAGGAATTGATCACCAAGATTCTGGCCGCCAAGCCGAGCGAGGGCATGTATCGAATGCGGGCGATTTTGTACCGTAATCAAGGCGAAGACGAGAAGGCGTTGTCAGACTTGAACAAAGCCATCGCGATGCAGCCCAAGGACCCGCTATCGTTGATCATGAGAGCTGAGGTCGCGTTGGATCGAAAGGACATCAGTGCGGCCAAAGCCGACCTGAAGTCGGCCGAGGAACTCGCTCCACAGTTAAAGGAAAGCGACAAAGGGATTGCCCTGAGAGCTCAAATTGCGATCGCCGAGGAGCGATTTGTCGACGCGATTAATGATGCCAAGTTGTTGGTCGAGCGAATGCCGGAGAACGTCGAGCGTCATCTTTTTCTGGCAAATCTCTACTCGCTCGACAAGCGCCCCCGCAAAGCAATCGATGTTTACACCGCGCTGCTGAACGACGACCCCAAGAACGCGGTGGTGCTCAGAGCGCGTGGCGACATGTTGCTGAGCGTCGGCGACCACGCGGCTGCTGTCGAAGACTACGAAACGGTCGTGCAATCCCTGGGTAACATCGAGGAAATCGAAGCGAGCGACCGGCAAAAGCTGGAAGCCGCCGGGGCGTACAACAATTTGTCCTGGGTTCTAGCCACGTCGCCGGTTGATTCGGTTCGCGACGGGAAACGGGCGTTGGAGTATGGCGAGAAAGCAGCCCGATTAACCGATTACAAAGCTCCCCACATCCTCAGCACGCTGGCAGCCGCCTATGCCGAAGCCGGTGATTTCGAGAAAGCGGTTCAGTGGAGCAGCAAGGCAGTTGAAATCGGCAGCCAAGATAAAGACAACCAGCACGAACAGCTCGAACAGCTGAAAAACGAACTGGACAGCTACAACCAGGGTAAGCCCTGGCGCGAGAAGCAGGAAACGGAGGAAAATACCGTCCCGATCCTGGCCCCCGAGGATCTGATCGATACCTAAGATCGGCAGCAAGAGGCTCCGGCCGAACCCAATCGCCGCGGTTCGGGCGGACCCTTGCCCTGCCCAGTTCTTCAGCCCGAGGGTTCGAAAACTGTCTTGCCTCTGATATTCTGTTCTGCTGGCGCTGCGGTTCTGCGGCTCCTGTGGTCTCCCCTTTTGCTCTCATTTTTTCGGCTGCCCATGCACGCAAAGCTTGCTCTTGAAGATGGTTCCATCTTTCCAGGCCATTCCTTCGGTGCCCAGGGAGAAGTTGCCGGCGAAGTTGTCTTCAATACCGCCATGACTGGGTACCAAGAAATCTTGACCGACCCCAGTTACCACGGTCAGATCGTCGCAATGACCTATCCCGAGATCGGCAATTATGGTGTCAACTCGATCGATATCGAACACGCATCACCATCGATGCGCGGCTTTATCGTTCGCGAGGAAAGTCGCATCTACAGCAATTACCGAGCCGAAGGTGATTTGGGCCAGTATCTGAAGCAGCACAACGTGGCCGGCTTGGCGGGGATCGACACGCGTGCCCTGGTTCGCCGCATTCGCACCTGTGGGGCGATGCGCGGTGTGATTTCAACCAGCGACTTGGACGACCAAAGCCTGATTGAAAAAGCAAAGGCAGCTCCATCGCTGGTCGGCCGTGACTTGGTTCGGGAAGTGATGGGTCGCCAGATCAGCTCATGGGATCAAAAACTGGATGATTGGACAGCGGCCGAGATTGGCGCAGCGGGATTCTCAGGCAACGACAATCACCACATCGTTTGCATGGACTTCGGCATGAAGTGGAACATTCCTCGGCATTTTGCTTCGCGCGGTAATCGGGTCACGATCGTCCCCGGCGACATCTCGGCCGACCAGATCAGGCGACTCGAACCAGACGGCATCTTCCTTTCCAACGGACCGGGTGATCCGGAACCGCTCCAGTACGCGATCCAAACGATCGGCCAACTGATCGGCACCACACCCGTGTTTGGAATTTGTTTGGGACATCAGTTGTTGTCGCTGGCCTGCGGCGGCAAAACTTTTAAATTGAAGTTTGGTCATCGAGGGGTCAATCAACCGGTGCTGGAACTGGAAACCGGCAAGGTCGAAATCACCACGCAAAATCATGGCTTTGCCGTCGCCGAGGATTCACTTCCCGACTGCCTGGAAGTGACTCATCGCAACTTAAACGACGACACGATTGCCGGAGTGCGACATCGTGAGCACACCGCTTTTGGAGTCCAGTATCATCCCGAAGCCGCTTCCGGACCGCATGACAGCCACTACCTGTTCACAAGATTTCAGAGCCAGCTTGGTGCGTTGGCGACCTAGGCGGTGATCGACAAGATTCCGGATTCGACCGATTATGGGGCGATGCAAAACAGGTGCTTCGCGCCGCGAATGAAAAGCTGATCAGCTACCGCTGCTGGTGTCGCATCGACACCCTCGCCGAGCGAATTGGTGGCAACGATATTCAGTTCTTCCGCATCGCGAATCACAACGATGGTGCCACTTCGTCCGGTCAAATAGACGTGACCACCGGCGGCGACGGGCGACGCATAAGTGCTGCTGATGCCGGGAATCCGCTGGGCGGCAAAATAGGGTTTGCCGGTCTTCGCATCCAGGCAAGACAAGATTCCGGATTTACCTTTGTAAAAATAGATTCGGCCATCTGAGAGCGTCGGCGAGGCAATGTCTGGCGTATCCCGATCGACGACCCAGCGGACACTTTTGGTCGCTTCGATGTCGCCGCTGCCGCCTAGTTCAAAGGCGGCTAAGAACGCGCCGCGAAAGCCGCTGCCAACAAACACCAGATCGCCTTGGGCGACGGGGGAGGCGACCGGTCGGAATGTTTGTCCGCCACACCGCCATAGTTCCTGGCCCGATTCCAAATCATACGCACGCGCAAAATTTTGACCGTTCAGGACCACCTGCTGTTTGTCGCCGTGCTGGACCACCAATGGAGTGGCCCAACAGGATGGTTCATCTCGGTCGGCTTTCCAGACGGTTTCTCCGGTCAGCTTGTTCAGCGCGATCAGAAAAGATGGCCCTTGGTGATCCCAAGGAATCAGAATCTTGTCCCCAGCAATTGTGGGCGAACTTCCTTCGCCAAAGCCGAAACGGACATTCATTTGCCCCAAGTCATCACGCTTCCAGACCAATTTGCCATCCATGGTGTAACAGTAAATGCCGCGCGAGCCGAAATGAGCATAAACGTGCTGGCCGTCGGTACAGGGTGATGCCGATGCAAAGCCGTTGGTTTCATGAGTTCCCTCGTGTGGAGTGGCGATCGTTGCCGTTGCCTCCCACTGTTGCTCGCCTGTTTGGCGATCAAAGCACAGCAGCTTGAATGCCAACTTCGGTAGTGGGCCGCTGCTTCGACCCGAGCCGCTGCTTCGACCCGAGTCGCCGCTGCGCTGCGAATTTGACGCCGATCCAGCTGGTTGACCGGCTTCGACAGCGACCGCCGTGACGACAAAGACCTGATCCGCCCAGACCACGGGAGAACCAGATCCGGATCCGGGAATCGCTACTTTCCAGCGGATGTTTTCCGACTCGCTCCAGGTCGTCGGGGGCTTGGCTGTGGCGGATGAGCCATTGCCGATCGGACCGCGCCAATGACCCCAGTTATCCTCTGCCGCTTGTTCGGCAAACGAGCACGAAACGAGTAGGGTCAGGCAGCAGACACCACCAAGGATCACTCTGAACATATTAAAATTCCACAAATTGGAGCTAAACAGGCCAATCGATCACAGCATATCCGCAGCATGATAACCGCCGATGCAAGTTTGCAAACGGCCGGTCAACTTGCCCCAATGATGGAGCGACTGCATTGCACTTGCCAGATTTCCTAAGCTTATCGTAGCATTTCGCCGGCGCCTTGCCTGTGACTTGAATCTGCCGATGCGCTGGCTGCGCATGGTAAGAGCCTGGCATCTGCCTAACCGTTTGGAAGCGAGCGCCGCCTATTTTCCGGTAATGACGTTGTGATGACTTTGTGAAGGATGTATTTCTAAGTCCCTGCGTCGCCCGTCGGCGACAATCGGCAGCACTCACAAAAGCGATGTTAGCATGGAAGCGAACGAAACAGGATCGGAGAAGTCCAAATCACCAAGTCTTTCGCTGGTGCTTCCGGCTTACAACGAAGAACCGGTAATCGCGCAAGCCATCGCAGAAGCCGATCAGGCGCTCCAGGATATTACCAGCGACTATGAAATCCTGATCGTCGACGACGGCAGCAGTGACGAAACAGCGTCGATCGTACAACAAACATCTCTGCAGCGACCCAACGTGCGGCTGCTTAAACAGCCGACCAACCAAGGTTATGGCGCGGCACTCTCTCGTGGGTTTCGCGAGTCAACCAAGGATCTTGTCGCGTTTACCGACGCGGATTGCCAGTTTGACATCCGCGAATTACGGCGATTGGTGATGCTGTCGAAGGAGTATGACATCGTCTGCGGGTATCGGATCGATCGGCAAGATCCTTGGGTCCGCAAGGTCTATTCGGGAACCTACAACGCCATCGTTCGAGGATTGCTGGGCACACAAGTTCGTGACAGCGATTGCGCGATGAAAGTGTTTCGTCGCCAAGTGATTCAAGACATCGACATTCAGTCGAAGGGTTTCTTTGTCAACTCGGAGATCTTAACCAAGGCGCGATTGGCAAACCGCTCGATCGTCGAAGTCGGTGTGACTCATCGGCCCCGACCACGTGGCGAAAGCACGGTCTCGCCGCTGCATGCGATTCCCGTCGCCAAGTCCATTCTGAGGTTTTGGTGGAACACCATTCAGTTTCCGGCAACCAGTAACGACGACCTGCCGGCACGCGCCGCATGGCCGAAGACTTACGAATTTGCGGCGCTGGTCTTATTGCTGATTGCCTGCATCGTCGCCTTGATGCCAAATCTTACCTATCCGTTGATCGAACCGGACGAAACGCGATACGCGCAGATCGCGTTGGAGATGACTGCCTCCGGGGATTGGATCACACCGAGACTCGACGGCGTTCCCTACCTGGATAAACCTCCGCTGCTGTATTGGTTGACCGCCGCCAGTGTTTCGCTGCTCGGTCCAACGGAACTTGCCGTGCGTTTGCCCCCAGTCCTCAGCGCGCTCGCGACCATCCTGGTGACCTTTTGGCTAGGCCGCCGCTTGATCGGTGGCCGCGGTGCATGGTGTGGAGCAATTTCATTGCTGCTGTGCGGTGGATTTGTTTTGGCCGGCCGATTTCTATTGATGGATTCGTTGTTAACACTGTGTACCACGACTTGCCTGCTGACCGGTTACTTGGCCGTCCGTGAACCGAAGCAGCGTCCTGTTTGGTGGCTGATTTCCGGCATTGCCTGTGCGCTGGGCGTATTGACCAAGGGCCCACTCGCGCTGGTCCTGTGTGCGCCGCCGCTGGTTGCCAACGGTTGGCTTCGCAGAGACCAAACGCGAACACGTTTGCCGCAGTGGGTCGCTTTTGCCTTGCCGATCGTGGTGATTTGTCTTCCCTGGTACGTCGCGGTATGGAAGTCCAACCCGGCTTTTGGCGACTACTTCTTCTGGGAGCACAACGTCAAGCGGTTTACCACTGGTTCGAACCATCAACAAGCCTGGTGGTTCTACTTGCCTGTGTTGTTTGCCGGCATGTTTCCGGCGTCATTGTTGTTACCGACCCTTGGCGTTTTTCTGTTCAGCCGTGATCAGACCAAGCGGCGACTGCGGTCCAAGGATCTGGGATTCCTGTTGTGTGGATCAGCCTGGATCATCGGCTTCTTTTCGCTTGCCAGTTGCAAGTTACCGACCTACATCCTGCCGGCAATGCCGCTGATCTGCTTAATGCTGGGAAGCATGATTGACCATACGGTTCTGAAGCCGGAACTTGCCAACCGGATTACAACTTATTTGAAACCGTTTCCTCAACGCGCCAGTTTGATCGTGCTGGCTTGTTGTCTGCTGGTCGCCTTGGCTGATCTGTTGCTCTCTGCCGATTTGCAACTGATTTCCATGATTGCAATCGGTTTTTGCTTGTCGGCCGCAGTTTCCGTACTGGCCCTCTGGAACCGTCCGGTTGCGTCTTCAACATGGGGTTGGGGTGCGACAGTCGCATTGGGACTTGCGACCATCAGCTTTACATCCGCGCAATTCATGTCGACGTTGGCTGCCCAGCGCTCGATTCACGTCCAGTCGGCACGGCTGCTGAGCGAGAATCCTGATCGATCTGTGATTTATTTTGGCGAGAAATCATATGCCTCGTCGCTGTACCTGCCCCAGCAGAAAGTCGCTCAGTTCGATGGTGACCAGGTCGACCAGTTCGCCCGCTACTTGAGTCAGCACCCCGCGGCGATTGTCGTGACCTCCGATCACACGCTCCAATCGACACAGGCAGTCGCGGCCGCCCAGTGGAATCTGATTCCGACCGGCGTCAGCGAGCATCTCTACCTGGTCGGCCCGGCCGAACGAGCGGAAACCCAAATCGCGCTCTCGCCAGAAACGAAACGATAGACCAGTCGACCACTTTTCCCGACAACCTGTATCAAAAATGGAAATGCTCTAGCCGCGGCGACCAGGCGAACTGTCAGATCGGCAACAGATTCCCATCTTCGCCAAAGTTCAGCGATTGCGGTTGCGCGATAATCTCCAAATCGCTCCGTTTGGTCGCCTCGGTCCAATAGCTTTCGCTGCAGGCAATCTGACTCAAATGCAGCGTATCGGGAATCCAAATCCATTTCTGACTCTGCGCCGCCTCCTCTCCGACTTGCGACAGAACCGCATCCAGGACAGCGCGATCAGAATCGAATGTCAGTGGAATCGCACCGCCGGTCACATGCGCGGCGGTGACGCAATTGATTCGCGTTACTTCCCGATCCATCGCTGCGACGACCTGCGCATGACAATATTCGGCAATGCCGATTCCCGAGGCATTCCCTTTGGTCTGTTCGGAGAGTGAACGGACATAAATTTGACGAATCTTAGGGGTTTCGTCAGGCGCCGCGTGTTTGTCAAACGCTTTGCGGCCGATCACGTTGGTGTCCATTCCCGTGCCACTGATCTCTTTGCCGATCCGATCAACGATCAACAAGTCGGCATGATCAAATGGCAAACCGGGCATCCGAGCTTTTGCGATCGACAGCAACTCGGGTTCTCGGACCAGAAAGTCGCTTGGCTGGACCGCTTCGACGATCGAAGTGTTGTCCAGGCCGTCTTCGATGATCGCAAGTCCCAGGGTGACCGGCATCCGCTGGATGATCAGCGACACGATGTCGGGCGCGATCAAGTCGAGTTGGTAGTCGTAGCGGCCAAACAGCTGATGGTACAGGTAGGCGCCGCGGTGTTTTCCCAAACCGATCATCAACATCTTGACCAGTCCGCTCTCGTACCGCCCGGTCAGCCGGGTATGCGGCTTGACGCGATTAATGATGATCACGTGATCGGCTTGGCTGGCGATTTTGTCGAAATGGATATCGATCCCTTCGTCGGATCGTCCGACCAGTACTGTTTCCATCGAGGAGCTTATCGGACATCCAATCGAGGAATCGATTCCCAAAGATGCCAACATTGTGGTTTGGCCCTCCGCCGTCGCTCCGCCGTGACTGCCCATCGCCGGAACGATCACCGGCCTGGCCCGTAGCGACGTGATGTATCGAACCACCGCAGTAACGATTTCGCGGAGATTCTTGATTCCACGACTGCCCACGGCGATCGCAACCGTCTGATCAGTTTGGATTTGTCGACTCAGTGGTGATCCAGCCAGTGCGCCGGTGACCGCAGCGGCACAATCGTTAATCGGATTGCCGACGATCTTTTGCCGGACCGAGAAGAACTTGGGATAGGGAGACCGATCACTCATCGCGGCGATTCCAACAGTTCCAGCGGGTTCACATTCAGATTTGGCCTCGCCGATTTCAATCGCGAGATTCCCAGTTCGCTGACTCCGCTGCTTTGGAGATCGACGTTCTCCAGTTTTGGCAGCTTGGCGATCAATTCAATCGACTGATCGGTGATCGCGGTGCCGGTCATCCAAAGCGTCGTCAGACCCTGCGCGCGGCCGATGACTGCGGTCACCGAATCATCGACCGGAGTGCCGCTGAGATCAAGCTCCAGTAGATTCGTCGCGCAGCTCAGCAAATCACTGATCGTTGAATCGATTTGGGTTCCTTCCAGACTAAGCTGCTGGATCGATGCGGGGTTGGGCACCAATCGCGTGACCGCGTCGACACCAAGGGGCTGTCCGGTCAGCATCAATCGACTCAGCAAGGGCGACGCGGGTATCCGACTCAAGCCTGCGGCCGTAATCCGGCAACCGGCCAGACAAAGATGTTCAAGCGGACGTTGGGGAGGATCTCTGGCGAGGTCTGAATCATCGAGTGATAAAAATTCCAAAATCGAATCCGCGTCGCTTGGCTCGGTCGTGGCAAAGTCAAGCTGGAGCTTGATCTGGTATTGCTCAGCCAGCTGACGGTAGACCCAACGTCGTTGCTGAACATCGGCACCATCCATCAAGCGATGCGTTTGAGCAATGGCGTGCGCATACCAGCGCGCAATATCAGCTCTTTTCTGCGCGGCCAGGCGTCCATCTTTGCGCAGTTCCGACATCGGCATCCGGTCCCCGCCACAGAAGAACCGGTATCTGGCGAATTGCAGTCGAGGTGAATCCCAACCGCCAACAGTCGCCGAATCGGCCCCCAGATAAAGTGATTCAAAATAACCGGCTATCCCCTCGATCAACCAGAACTCGGACGCCTCGCCCGGCATCTCTCTGCGAAGCCCCGAAGCGGTCGCTTCGCGGAACAACTGGTGAACCAACTCATGACGCCGTGTCTCGGCATCATCAGTGTCCGAGGCGAATAAAAAGGTGGTTTGTCTTTCATCGCTGTAAAACCCGGTCGATCGTTCGATACCGGGCACAGCGATGGTTTGTCGATACTCGGCCGCGTCCGCAAAGATCACAATACGCAGCTTGCGGCGGATCTTCAGCCGAGCGGGGTGGCGACGCAAAAAATTGGTGATTGACTGATCCTGAGGTACGGTGCCAATGGTTGATTCCACTTGGCGACTCGCCTCCCAAAGCGGAAAAAATAATTGAGTCCAGGCCCAATAGCACTGTTCCAGATCTTCGGCGACGCGCTCGCTGGTCGCCGCCTCGCCGCGGCTGTAGATCACGAAGTGAGGACTATCAAATTGCGTGTAACTGCCAGGGGGCCAGGCAAGCCAATCGGGAGCCGATCGTCCCGCTCGACGCTTGATCTCCGTCTTGCCGACCAGCGGTAAGCCCAAGTAGCGACGAACGATCAAATTCGAAGGATCGTCGTGATGCGTTTGCCAGAGACGAATGTACGCTGTCCATCCGTCGCCACTGGAACCGCCAAATGCTTGGTCGGCAAAAACTGCACCGCTGGGAATGGGCTCGGTGACCGCGTCATCGGCCAGTGGAATCAGCAGCGTCGTGCGATCAGCGGAACACGCTGAGCGGACAAGGCAGATTGCGATCAGCAATGCCTTGCCCGCGAGCCGCCAGGCGCGCGCGGACGTCAGAGTGCTTCGCACTGCTGCCAGGCGAGCAAAGACGGCGTTTGTGTTCGAGCTGTATCTCATCACTGCATTGTCACTCAATCGCTTGCTTCAAACCACTCCAATGGCCTAAACGTCGTTTCTCGCTCCGAGAAAATTTGCCCACTTTCGCTACCCGAAGGCCGACTACGGTGCGACCGCCTGCATCATCACGGCACACAAATAGGCTCCGTAGGTGCCCAGCCCATAGCCGACCACCGCCAATAACACGCCAACCGGCGCCAGAGACGGATGAAAAGCGGCTGCCACCACCGGCGCACTGGCCGCGCCGCCGATGTTCGCTTTGCTGCCTACGGCCAAAAAGAAGTAGGGTGCGCGGATCATGAATGCCATCACGAACATCAAGATCACGTGAAACGACATCCAGATCCCGCCGACCAAAAATAGTCCCGGGTGTTCCAGCACGGCGAGAATATCCATTTTCAATCCGATCGTGGCGACCAAAATAAAAATAAACAGCGTACCGACTTTCGATGCTCCGACGCCTTCCAAATCTCGGGCCTTGGTGAATGACAGCGCAACGCCGCCAGTGGTCGCCAGCACGATCAGCCAAAAGAAACTGGAATCCAAGCTGAATTTCTTTAGCGTCGGCGCATGCAGTTCGATCCAGGGAGCAATCAAGTCCGCCGCAAAGTGACTGATCGCTGTCACGCCAAAGCCAATTGCAACCACGACGAACAAATCGACGGTAGTTGGGATGCGAGCCGATTTCCGTGAGAACTTTTCCATCTTTTCCTGTAGCGCTGAGACACTTGACGCGTCCGCGCGTAACCAGCCGTCGATCAGATCAGCCTTTCCTACGCCCAGTAACAAAAACATCATCCAGATTTCGGCGATCACAACATCCACCGCAACCATCACGCTGTATAGCTGGTCGTTGGGCAAGAAAATTTCCTTCATGGCGGCCTGATTCGCGCCGCCGCCGATCCAGCTGCCGGCTACGGTCGACAAGCCGCGCCAAACGGCCGCGGCGTCTTGGCCACCGACCAACTCGGGCCGCACCATGCCGACGATCAAGACCGCCAGCGGGCCGCCCAGAATCACGCCCACGGTACCGGTCAAGAACATCACAATCGCTTTTGGACCGAGCTTCAAGATCTCGCGGAGGTCGATGCTGACCGTCAACAACACCAGGCTTGCCGGCAACAAATAGCGACTGGCAACGAAGTACAACCTGGATACTTCGGGATCGACGATGCCGAACAGCGTCAACAGCGATGGTAGAAAATAGCACAGCAGCAGCATCGGAAAGATCTGGTAGAAGACTTTCCAGAATCGAACCTGCAGGCTGCTGCTCCAGAACACGAATCCAAGGATGGCAATCAGCATGCCAAAGATGACCGCGTCGTTGGTGATGGGCGTCAAGAATTCGGTCTCGATGGTTTAGATCGGTTGCCAGTTTGACTGCGACCGATCGCAATCCAGGGTACCTCAAATGTTTTCGCCCATTCCGGGTCGAGGCTGCCCAATCGTTCGCCGGCCGGCAATGTTTGCATTCGATGAAGCAGGCCCTTGAATCTTTCCAACGGCTGGCCCAGCGACTCGCTGATTGCCGTTTGTACAAGTGGCTGATCGAGTGCTCGCTGACCGGCTTGTCCAAGTCGGGCCGCCGGCGAACTCTCGATCACCTCCTCCGCCTGCCCGATCAGGCGCAACACCAATCGTCGATCGCCAAACCAGAGGCTCCCAACACGATTAGTTTTACCGCGTCATCCGCTGTGATCGGACCCGGTACCAGCCACAACGGAAGCCCCGCCGCGCCGGCACCGGTCAACAACCTGCGCGCCTGGCGGGTGACCAAGCCAAGCTCCAGTCCGCTCAGCGGCAGCTCGTCCAGTCTGAGGATCAATCCATCCGGCTGGGCGGCGAGTATCTTGGGTATTTCGATCTGCATTCGGTGCGGAGCAATCGATACGAATATTGCCGCAGACGGCGACAGCACGCGCAGTTGATCTATTTTGGCGGACAACTGATCCAGGGACGCGACATCGGGTGGAAAGCTGGCTGCTGCTGCCCAATCCGGTAACAAAGTCGCTCCGCTTACAGACTCGTGATCGATCGTCGGATCCCAGCGCTCGAGTTGTTGACCGCGATAGGCGAACCGGCCCGTCGGGTCGCGATGAATTGTCAATCGAACGTCGATGATCCGTGCCCCGTCGAAGTCTTCACAGCACAATCCGTAGCGCTCGGGTCGATAAGGCACAACGCGAGGTAAAAAACGTTCGCCATGATCGCCGCCGATTGGCTGTTCGGCGAGGCGCTGATGCAAAGTCAGCGGTTCGTCCGGATCTTGCAGGTCACGTCGAAGTGCGGAAACCAGAATTCCCATCGACGCCACCGACGTCGCGACCATGTCGGCAATCCGACGCTCCGCTTGATACCAGGGCGGCTCGTTCCAAAACAGCGGCAGTTCGATGGTGACAGGCGATCCTGCAGCCCGCTTGACTTTGTACTGTGAGGCTGCCGACGGCGGACCAACCCAGGGCAGGCCGGTTGGCGGAGGTAGAAAACAGAGTGGTTGCAGTCGATCGTTCATCAGTGGATTAGCGCCAATTCGGGTTCAACTCACCCCGCTCCGATTCTTCCGCTTGCAGAATCGCTGCCGGGACGATCCGTCGAAACTCGGTTGCTTTGCCTCGAATCGACGCATTGATCAATAACAGCCCAAGTCTCAGTTGCTCGCGTTTTCGTAGCGGCGCTTCGGTCATTCCAGTAGCCAAGCTTTTTGCGCGTCCGCGTATGAACACGGTGACGTCGTTCATCGCATCGCCCAAATTCTCTCCGGCGTTTCCGCCAATCACGATCATACCTCGCAGCGCCCCGACGCCGGCTTCGTCACCCACATCGCCGCGAACAAACAGACCGCCACCTTGCATTGCCGCGCCGCAGCGGTCACCGGCGCTACCGTAAACAGCCACGGTTCCGCCTTGCATCGCAGCGCCGACTCCGACTCCGACGTCACCACGAATTCTGACCGCGCCGCTTACGATTCCCTCGGCCACGCCGTTGCCCGCGGCTCCGGTAATCCGAATGTCAGACTGAGCATTGTAGGCACAGGCATAATCGCCCAGCGGTCCCTCGACATGAATTCGGATTGGGTGGTTCAGTCGCATCAAGGCGTTGGCTTGTCCGGCGGCGCCGGTGATCTGGATGCATGGCATTTCCCGATCTTCCGCGGCGGGGGGAACTTGATGGATCGCGGCATACAGTGCCTGCGGCGTTAGCTCGGCCATCGACAATTCGATCGGTGTCTCGTCGCCCGCACCGGCTTCGAACTGCTCTCCGGTATCCGTTATCTTCGACATGCGAATTTGTGAACCTGTTTAAAATCCTGCTCAAGCCGCGATCAAAATCCCGCGCACGATCGCTTCCATTCTAACCGCCGCCGCCCGCGCCTGCCTCCAAGACTTCGGCGTGGTCGGCGACGATCGCGGTGTCAGGATTGGCCACGTTGCTGACCATCGATAGACCCAGCACGCGCATTCCAAACGCCGAAGCTGCCAACACCTCCGGTACCGTGCTCATTCCCACCACGTCAGCGCCAATCCGTCGCATCATGCGGTATTCACTACGGGTTTCGTAGGTTGGACCCAAGGTTGCCAAATAAGTTCCCTGGCACGCATTGAACTGTTTTTCAATCGCGACTTGCATTGCCACCAACGACATGGCTTCGTCGTACAAGCTGGCGGATCGAATGGGTGACAGTGCGTCAACCTCCCGGTTTCGTCGGCTCAGGCCGCCAATCCAATTGATATGATCTCGAATCACGACAATGTCGCCAACCGAAAGTTTTGGGCTGACACCGCCGGCAGCGTTGCTGACAATCAATCGATCCGCGCCCAGTGAGGCCATCAACTGAACTGGAAACGCGATCTCATCGTTGCTCCAGCCCTCATAGCGGTGCAGTCGACCGGCCATGGCCACAACCGGAGTTTGTTCCAAAACACCGAAGATCAACTCACCGCGGTGTCCTTTGGCGGATGAGGTTCTGAATCCTGGGATTTCCCGATACGGGATCGCAATCGGTTGTTCGATGTGCTGGGCCAGTCCTCCCAAACCGCTGCCCAGGATGATGGCAATGGCGGGCCTGGCAGTCGTAAGCCGGCGAATGAATGTTGTCGCTCGGTCAATCATGATCGATCTTATCTGGTTTTGTGCGCGCTGTCTCGAAAACCATTCTTTGCCACTCTGCGGCTTTCCAGCTTGCTGATGACTCGATCTGTACTGCGTCCGCTGGCAGAGCAGACCGCCCTAAGGTTGATCCCGGCGGAGCGAGATGGCTACTATGCAATTCTGGTGTGGCCCGCTTCGCTGACGATTCCCCGCACGATCGATACCAACTTAGGCGCTGCCTGTTTGGCGGTCGCGATGATCTCCTCAACGTTCGACGGTTGTCAGCGCGTCGGGCAAGCACATGTCGGTGATCACACTCAGGCCAACCGTTTTCAATCCGCAATGCACGGCGACAATCGTTTCGGGCACCGTGCTCATCCCGACCACATCGGCACCGATCATCCGCAGGAACCGATACTCGGCCCGCGTTTCCAAGTTAGGTCCAGGGACGGCGACAAAGACTCCCTTGTGAATCGCGATGCCCGCATCCCTGCCGATTTTGATCGTGCGATCAATCCACTGCTGGTCATAGGGTTCACACATATCCGGAAACCTTGGCCCCAGGCGATCGTCGTTGATTCCAATCAGCGGATTGTCACCCAGTAGGTTGATCTGGTCCTCGATCACCATGATGTCGCCGCCACTGTAATAAGGATTCAATCCGCCACAGGCGTTGCTGACGATCATCAATTCCGCACCCAGCTCTTTGAACACGCGTACGGGCAGCGTGATCTGCTTTAGCGGGTAGCCTTCATACAAATGAAAGCGGCCCTCCATGGCCAACACGGGTACACCGTCGAGTCGGCCACAGACCAAACGGCCTCGATGGCTGGTCGCGGTGGAAGTGGGAAAATGAGGAATCTGGGAGTATTCGATCGCCGCTTCGATCTCGATCTGTTCGACAATCCCTCCCAGTCCGGTTCCCAAGATGATCCCGACTTTTGGAGGCGTGCTGAATTGGCGCGAATCGTTTCGCAAGCGTCTTGGATTTTGTCGTATAAGTCGAGCATCGGCAGTTTCGGATTGTTGATTTCGTGCGATCAAGACATCATAGCGCGACAGTCAGTGGTCTGCGACCGGTGTGACAATCGGCTAAAACAATAGGCTTTATCACTCTATCATTCGAACAGAAAGTCACCCCTGCCTCCGGCAGAGGTCAGCTGAACGATTTCTTAACGCAAGGCCAGCATCGCAGCCATGACAGCTCCCTCACCCGAAGATATCGAAAAACTCGCATCGTTCTATCTCGGCCGTCACTTCGACCTGGACAGCGGTCAGTTGCGGGACGATCTGCTGATGTACGATGCCAAAGACCTGTGTACCCACGCGATGTGTGTGGGCATGACCGGCAGCGGGAAAACAGGACTCTGCATTTCCTTGCTGGAAGAAGCCGCGATTGATGGTATCCCGGCCATTTGCGTCGATCCCAAAGGGGATCTGGCCAATTTGCTGCTGGCCTTTCCCGACCTGCGCCCGAGGATTTCAAACCTTGGCTGGAAGAGGGCGAGGCGACCCGCAAAGGAATGACGCTGGATCAGTTGGCCGACAAGACGGCCCAAATGTGGCGCAGCGGACTTGCCGATTGGGGACAAACTCCCCAGCGGATCCGCTCCTTCAAAGACGCGGTCGATGTGGCGATCTACACCCCGGGCAGCAACATCGGATTGCCGCTGACGGTCTTGAAGAGTTTTGATGCGCCGCCTCCGGAAGCGCGCGACGATACGGAATTGATCGGCGATCGAGTGACCGGCGCGGTCTCAGGCCTGTTGACCCTGATGGGGATCAACGCGGATCCGATGACATCGCCCGAACACATCTTGCTGTCGTCAATCTTGAGCCAGCAATGGAAAGAGGGCAAAAATGTCGGCGTCGCTCAATTGATTCGTTTGATCCAATCGCCGCCAGTCACACGGATCGGGGTGGTCGATCTCGATTCCTTCATGTCACCCGAGGATCGTGGCAAGCTGGCGATGCGGCTGAACAATTTGCTGGCCTCGCCCGCGTTCGCGTCCTGGTTGGAAGGCGAAGGATTATCGATCAAGCGACTGTTGCACACGGCCGACGGCAAACCGCGGTTGACCATTCTTTCGATTGCCCATCTTGAGCGATAGCGAAAGAATGTTCTTCGTCACCATTCTGCTGAATGAACTGGTTGCCTGGATGCGAACTCAAACGGGAACCAGTTCGCTGCGGGCGATATTCTACATGGACGAAGTCGCCGGTTATCTTTCCGCCGGTCAGCAATCCGCCGTCAAAGCCGCCAATGCTGACGCTGTTGAAACAAGCTCGCGCCTTCGGACTGGGGATCGTATTGGCGACACAGAACCCGGTCGACTTGGATTACAAAGGGCTGTCCAATATCGGTACTTGGTTTCTCGGTCGATTGCAAACCGAACGCGACAAGGCGCGGGTGCTGGAAGGATTGGAAGGAGCGGCAGGCCAGGCGGGGCAGAAGTTCGATCGCGGCAAGATGGAACGAGTCTTGGCCGGCTTGGGCAACCGAGTGTTCCTGATGAACAATGTCCACGACGGGTTTCCCACGGTCTTTCAGACGCGCTGGGCGATGTCGTTTTTGGCCGGACCACTGGCGCGCGGTCAAATCAGCCAGCTGATGGCCGGCCGCAAGGCCGCCGCCGAATCGGAACTCTCGGCCGCTGCCCAACCACAGCCCTCTGCCGGCGAGCCGGAGCAAGCCGAGCGACCGGTGGTGCCAGCCGGGATTGAGGAGCGTTTCCTGGCCTGTAACCTGCGCCCGGCCGACGCTGCCAAGCTGGTCTATCGGCCAGCGATCTACGGCGAAGGCTCGATGCACTTCGTCCGCGCAGCGGCCAATCTGGACAGCTGGCGCGATGCGCGGCGAATCGTACCGTGTTATCACGGTTTCCCCAGTCAGCTCTGGCAGTCAAGTGAGCCGTTGCCGGAAGATGTCGATTTCATTGATGATCCCGAAGCTGAATTTCGCTTCGCCAGTTTGCCCGACGAGCTGCTGAAAAAGGGGAAGTATCGGTCGTACCGCGCTCAGCTGAAAGACTATCTGTACCGTCACTGCAACGCTACGATTTACAGTACTCCGCTGGTCAAGGGCTACGCGCCGGCTGGCGACAAATCGGACGCGATCGCTTATTTCACACATCGGATTCACGAAGAGCGGGACGTCGCGATCGAGCAGTTACGTGACAAGTACGAGGCCAAATTGGACTCACTGGAGAAGAAAATTCAGAAAGCGCAGGACCGGGTCGAACGTGAAAAGATGCAAAGCCGGACGTCCCTGATTACAGCCGGTTCCTCGATCCTGGGCGCGGTGCTGGGCGGTTTTCTCGGTGGCCGGCGAACCGGCGTTTCAACCATCGCCCGCGGCGTCGGTAATGCATCACAGCAAGGGAGTGACGTCTATCGTGCGGAACGGGCGCTGGGATTGTTGGAAGAGGATCAAGACGAGTTGAGAGAATCGCTGGAACAGGATTTGGCGGCGCTCAAGAAGAGTACAACACCGACAAACTGGAGTTGGAAGAAACGGAAATCCCCCCGCGAAAAAGCGACTTGAAAGTCGCAGATCCGGTGATCGTGTGGACCCCTTGGCAAATCGATTCGGCGGGCATCGCATCACCCCTCTATTGAAGACAAAACGCCATGATGAAACAGATGTACGGACTATGGCGCGATACCTGGTGGCTGTGGATAGGTTTTGCTGCCCTAACGATCGGATTCTCGTTTATCGTCGGCCCATTCTTCCTGTTGTTGCTGCCCTGCTTGCCGATTCCGTTCGTCTACTTTGCCATCAACCGCTATGACGACGACGGAAACGAGAAAGCCGACTTGGGCGCTTAGCTGACGCCATCTTCCCCGCTGCGAAGGTCGTGCAGCGATCGCGGGCGCAGCGGTAAGGACTGATCCGCTGCATGGCGGTGATTTTCAGCGCAGATAGGGCAACGCCAACGGCCCGCCGTCGTCAACAAATTCGGTATCCGCGATAAACAATCTACCCGCGTTGGGGCATCGTTGCTGATCCGACTCGCTCATGTGTTCAACGGCCGTGGTGATGATCAATTTAATTGCGCCGTTGTGACGAATCAGCGCCGGGCAGGTGTTTTGCGGTGACAGAGGCGTTTGCCAGACAGACTGTAACTGGCCGGTTTTCCGATCGTACAACCGTGTTTCTCCGTAGTCCGCTGGTGCCGGGCGAAACATCGAAACGATGATCCCCGTTTGGTCCGGCGTCAAAATCGCTCCGTCGGGAACCGCCGCATCGTCGGCAAAATCGATCACTACCTCGGCGTCACTCAATTCTCCGGCTTTGATATCGATCGCATAGCGAACGATTTGCCGCGTTGGCGAATCGATATCGATCAGCGTCAAGTCGTCGCCGTCAGCAATGATCGCCTTTCCATTGCTGCAGATCTGATCGTCCCGTAAACGGATCAGTTGTTTGTCCGATCCGCGGTACAAATACAAACCGGCCTTCTTGGTGGCAAACTCCAAGTCCTTTGTTCCGAAGATCAAATTGTCCTGATAGGCCATCCCGTCGTTGATGATCGTGTTGTCGACATCGGCATCGATGCCTTCACAAAACGTTTGCCAGGACCGACTGGAGGTGTTGTAAAGGCCCAGCGATCGTTCGCAGCCAACCACAAACGTCCCGGGTGACTGACAGGGGATGGCAAACCCCGGTCGCCCCGGCAAATCGAACGATTCATTGATCCCGGCGGCAAGGTCATAGATATTCAGGCTGCCCGTTCTGGCATCGAGCCCATGCTGAATCGCAACCCAGGAAAATCGCGAGTCGCTCAGCGGGATCGGACCCTCGGGCAGATAACGCAAGGCATCGCCGTCGGGGACCGGGAGCGGATCTGCTTGTCGAATACTGGGCATGTTGGGATTGATCCAAGTGTTGGGAAGCACAAACAACCGCCGCTTCCGTTGCGGTCGATTGCCAGGAAAAAACATACAGACTCGCTGCGATGCCCGCAATTCTTTCGTCAATCAACGGGGTTACGACCTTTTCGCGCGCGAACCTCCCATCTTCATCGGTAGCAATCATGTTACGATTTGAGGCCACAGCGACTTTCATTCCACCCGAGGTATTTTCCACCGTGACACTCAGTATCATGCGGCGTTTTACTTTTTGTGCCGGCCATCGCCTGGTCGGACACGAAGGCAAATGCCGAAATCTGCACGGACATAACTATGCTCTGGAAGTGTATGTGACCGGCGCCGAGCAAGACCAAATCGGCCGAATCATTGATTTCAAACTTTTAAAACAACGCGTCAAGACTTGGGTCGACGAGCACTGGGATCACGCTTTCGTGTTATGGGAACAAGACGACAACGGCCTGGCCGCGATTCGGTCCAGCGAGCCGCATCGGATTTACGAATTGGACGCCAACCCCACCTCGGAGAACATGGCGCTTTATTTTCTACATAAGATCGCGCCCAAATTGCTGGAAGGAACCGGCGCGTCAGCTTACAAAGTTCGACTCTGGGAGAGCGAAGAGACATGTGCCGAAGTCGTACTTGATAACAATGACCGTTAGGCTGCGGTAGCGAGAACAAAATGCAAGTTCGCCAGTTGAACCACGTCGCGCTGCATGTCGCCGATGTCGACCTCAGCGTCGCTTTCTATCGCGATACCTTGAAATTGCCGATCATGGACCGACCGGCGTTTGATTTTCCGGGGGCCTGGTTTCGCTTGGGTGCCGACCAAGAATTGCATTTGATCGGCGACCGAAATTTACCGGTCCACTCTGATCATCGCGGTGGCCATCTGGCGCTGATCGTTGATGATTTGGACCAGTGGGAGTCGCACCTGGATGCCTGCGGCGCTAGGCGTTTGGACCGCAAGATTCGACCCGACGGTGCGCTGCAGACCTTCGTGCAAGATCCAGACGGACATTGGATCGAACTGTGCCTGCCGCCTTCTAGAGCATTTCCATCACTGGCATAGCTCGGGAAAAGGGGTCAGACACCAATAGCCGGCACGGCCCGAAGGGTGCTTCGCACTATTGGTGTCTGACCCCTTTTCCCGACGACCTACATCAAAAATGGAAATGCTCTAAACCAGCAACTTGGTGACAGCGTCGGCCTTGACCAGTTCGCGGGGTTGATTCAGGTGGTTGTAGACGATCGTATCGGGATGAATCCCGAAACTGTGATAGATCGTCGCCAACAATTCGGTCGGATGCACGGGATCCTCCAGCGGAGCCGATGCGGTCTTGTCGCTCTTGCCATGAACATACCCACGACGGATTCCGGCACCGGCCATCACGGCGGTGTAACAGTACGGCCAGTGATCGCGCCCGTCATCAGAATTGTTGTTGCCACTGGTGCTGACGCCGCGCTGCGGGCTGCGTCCGAATTCGCCGACCGCAACGACCAGCGTGTCATCCAACATGCCACGGTCGTCCAGGTCGGAAATCAAACCAGTCAGACCAGCGTCCAGCATCGGTGCTGATTGATCCTTCATTCGCTTGCTGAGACCGGAATGATGGTCCCACGAGTGGTTGTCGCTATTGGCAACCTTGGGCCAGACCACTTCGACGACTCGAGTCCCGGCCTCGACCAATCGGCGTGCCAGCAAACAGCTTTGACCGAATGTGTTGCGGCCATACATGTCACGTGTCGCATCCGATTCACTTGACAGCGCAAAGGCTTCGCGAGCGCGTCCTGACACAATCAACGACAGAGCGCGGTCGTAATACTCATCCAATTCAAACGATTCGACCGCCTTGTTGATCTCCGGCATCTGTTGATTCAGCAGGTCGCGCAGTTTGGCCCGCCGCTGCAATCGTACGCTGAAGACCTCCGGACGAAGTCGCAGATCATCGATCTTGATATGCTCCATCTTATCCATGTCCATATCGTCGCCGCTTGGATACAGCGTGTAAGGATCAAACGATTTGCCCAGGAACCCGGCGGTGCCGCCTTTGCCGACCACGTTGGACTCCTGCAACGGACGCGGCAGCATCACGAATGGCAACATCGGTTCGTCGACCGGTCGCATTTTGATCAGGTTGCTGCCGAAGTTCGGAAAATCCTTCGGCGATGGCGGCTCCAATTGTCCAGAGGGACTGACCTTGTCGGTCGTGTAGCCAGTCATCATCTGATAAATCGCCGCAGTGTGATTGAACAATCCATTCGGCGTGTAGGACATCGATCGGATCATCGTGAACTTGTCGTTGATCTGTGCTCAGCTTCGGCAAATTCTCGGTGAATTGAATACCGGGGATTTGTGTGCTGATCGGATTGAAAACGCTTTTCACGTTGTCCGGCACATTTGCTTTGGGATCCCATAAGTCCAGATGGCTCGGTCCGCCCTGTAAATAGACCAGGATGATGCTCTTGGCTTTGCCCCAGCCTGGCGCTCCGCCTTCGATTCCGGCCGATGCCGATTCCAGTTGCAACAGCGAGGGCAGCGACAAGCCGAGCATCCCAGCACCGCCGACTCGCAGGAAGGTGCGACGGGTTGCCCCCAAGTCGGTGTCGCAGAGGTCTTTTGCTTTGAAGCCTTTGAAAGAAAGCATGACAGGAGTCCTTAGGGTTTCTTTCTGTTACCTCTGCCCGTGGGGAGAGGTCGGACGCGTTAGCGGCCGAGAGTGGGTATTTGAGGAACGCTTTATTCTAATGGTTGAACAGGAACGCTGGGCTGTTAACCAGCGCCCAAGTCAGGTCTTCGGCGGCTGTCAGTCGAATATTCTCCAGCTGTTTCCGGCTCTGCTCCGCATCGGCCCGCAGTTGGACCAGCGCCGGATCGTCTGGAATTGGCTTGGACAATTGCTCTTTGCGTTGATTCAGCGCGGTCAATTCCGCATCGGGTGGAAGCGGTTTTTGGGCCTCCGCTAAGGCGTCGTTGGCCTGCTTGATCTCAGCCGACATCGCCATGACATAGGCGCTAAGGAGTTGACTGGTCTGCTCGCTGCGGTATTCCGCGGGCGTCAACGCGGCTGTGGCAATTCGCTCACTCAACCCCAGCGGGATATCACCGCCGGCGGTGGTCGCGCTAATTCGAAACCGCCCGAGCAGATGCTGTTTGGCATTGTGATTCTGATGCAGCTTGAACGTCAGAATCGTTTCGCCCTCAGTCTTGATCGGCTCGGCCAGCTTGAATGTCGCCCAATGCTCGACACCGGTTACCGGGTGTACCGCCCACCCCGTGTTTTCTTCGATCTTGCCGTCAAAGGTTTGATTGATGTCAAAGCCACCCTGCGTGTAATCGGCACTGCCGCTGGCGATTTTGACGGGCGTTGTTTCTTCGGGCTTGCCGGCCGGGGCCGCAGTGATCTCAAATTCGCTAACCACAAAGTTGCCGTTCTTGGGCAATCCTGGACCGCTGGATGGCAGTTTGGGATCGGTCATCGCTTCGAGTCGAAACCCTGTGATTCCCGATAGCGTTGTTTTGACTCTTACCGTGTAAACGCTTTTGTCTTCGGCGCTACTGGCAAGGATTGATCGATCAGGCAAACGCGTCAGCGTCACTTTGTTGTTTGTGATCGCATCGCTGGCGGTCAGCGGGAACCATTCGATTGGCGACTTCAGCAAATCAGCCCAGAGGTTGACTTGGTTCTGGACTGCGTCGGCTTTGGTTTTCGCCAGTGTGGTTTCCGCCGCCTTGATTTGCTCCTCGCGTTCGCTAGCCAACCGCTGGCGCTCCGGCTCAATCGCCTCGCTGCGGGCGGCAATTTTCTGATCGATTTCGGCAATCTGCGCGGCGCGATCAGCTTTGATTTGATCCAGCCGCTGCTGCCAATCGGTCTCGGCGGCGGCTAGCTGTGCGGTCAATTCCTGGTGATTCTGTTTGATCAAGTCCTTGGACTGGTGAAAGGCTTGCAATTCTCCAGCGGTCGGACGGCGGCCAAGTGCTCTGAGAAATATTTCCTCGGCAAGCTGGTCATCGTCGGGATAGCCTTCGACGATGAACTCGAGTTGGTTCTGGGGATCGGAAATCGCGGTTCCGATCGTGGGACCACTGATCAACGCCATTACGGGTCCCAGCTGTAATCCCGAGGAACGTTCGCATTCGCAAGCACTCTCGCGCGCCGGTCGTCCCAAATTCTGCAGAAATCCGTCCGCCAACTCGACACCCGAATCGGTCAGCGCCGCCGCACGCGTACCCTTGGGAACGCCTGGAATCGCACTGATCGAGCCAGTCAAGGAATGAACGGCGTCAAAGATCACTTCGGCGGGCAAACGCCGAGGCATGGCGTGCGAATAGTTAAGCGAATCGTCCTCGTTCAGCGGATTCGTTGACACGCTGAGCTGATAGGTGCGGCTGTTGCAAATTTGCCGCAGCACTTGCTGAACGTTGAATTTCGAATGGATAAATGACTCGGTCAAATGCTCCAACAACTCGGGATTGCTGGCCGGGTTGCCGGCGCGAATGTCGTCGATCGGCTCGATCAGTCCGACACCGAACAGATATCCCCACAGACGATTGACATAACTGCGGGCAAAGTAGGGGTTGTCGGGATCCGTCATCCAAGCGGCCAGTTCTTGGCGTCGCGTCATCTCTTCTTTCGCTTCGAAATCCACCGCGAAAGGAAACGCGGGCGGAACGGTGGCGCCTGTGGTTGGATGGACGGTCTCACCCTCGCCGCGATCGAGCACTTTTTCAAACAGCGGCGTGGCACCTTCGACCGCCGTCCCACCGATTTTGCGATCGCCGGAAACGGGATCGCGTTCCAGAGCGACGCGGGCAAAGAAGGCCGTCATCTGGTAATACTGATTTTGTGTCCAACGCTCGAACGGATGGTCGTGGCATTTGTTGCAGTTGAAGCGAATTCCCATGAACAGGTGAGTCGTGTTCTCCATCGTGTCTTCAGGATTTCGCAAGGTCTTGTAATACGATGCCGGAGGGTTGTCGTTATTGGATCCGCTGGCGGTCAGGATCTCGCGCGCAAATTGATCATAGGGTCGATTTTCGGCGACCGCCTGGCGAATCCAGTCACGAAACTTTTCGCTGCCTTCGACGCCCAAGAATTTGCGGTTCACTTGCAACAGATCAGCCCACTTGTTGGTCCAATAATCGATGTAGGCCTCGCTGCCGATCAGTTCGTCGACCACGCGCTGTCGTTTCATCCTGGATTGCATCGGGTCGGCCAAGAAGGCGCGGACCTGGCTGCTGGTGGGCGGCATTCCCGTCAAGTCCAGGTGAACTCGGCGCAAGTAGGTTGCGTCGTCGCACAAATCGCTGGGCACGATTTTCATTCGCTGCCATTTCGCGGCAACCAACTCGTCAATCTTGGTCCATGATTCGACCGGCAGGGCTTGGTAGCCCTCTCGATCTCCCATCACCGTCAATGTCGTCGCCGCGTATGCTCCTTCGTAGCGGGCCAGGATTGGGGCTTCGCCTCGCCGGACCGCCGACAACAGTCCGGATCTGTCTGCCGTGGCTACGTCGGTGTTGCCACTTTCGATAAAGGCTTGGTGCGTCACATCACGCTGTGAACCGTCGCTAAAGTGGGCCACCACGCGGACTTGTTGTTTGGCCGTGGTGCTTTCGACGATCGGATTTCGCGGAAAGACTTCGATGGAGGCAGCGCGCGTCGTTTCCAAGTTCAACTTGCTGCCGTCGGCGATCCAGCGTCGGAGGATCGCGTGGTTGGGATCTCCATCCTTCATCACGGCACCGCCTTGATGAGGAATGACGCCCAACGGTTTTCGCAGCATCAGCGATGCTTGGGGATCCGCCGGGTTGATCCGTCGCGCGGCCAAGTCGTCGGTCAATGCGCGCAGATCGTAGATTGCATCATAGCCGCGCAGCGACAGCTTGAAGCCGTTCTTTCCTTTCTGAGAACCGTGACAGGTACCTGCATTGCAACCAAGTCGGCTGAGGACGGGGCTCACGTCACGAACGTAGTCGACCGCACCGGCCGCCTCGTCCGAAATACCTGTCGCGCTAATTTTGACCGCCTGACTGTGATTGCCGTAGGAAACCATGATCGCCCCGGAACCATCAGCAGCCGCGCGCAGCAAACCATGCCCGGTCGTTGTCACCCAATCAGGAGCTTCGACGGTGCAGATCCGCGTCACGTCGTGCGTGGAACCATCTGTCATCACCGCGGTGACGACCAGCTGCGTGTAGTCATAGGGCGAAGTGAGGTTGATTTCGATCGGCTGGACAGTCAACTCACTCACTTGATCGGTTGGCGGTGATTGTTCGGTGGCCGAATCCTGAGCAGCTTCCGACAAAGACTCCTGGTAGGCCCTGGCATCAAAGCCGCCAGCAGCCACCTTGTGGTCGGCCGCAATCTCCACCACGGTGAACTCTGCCTGCAACTCGCCCGCAGCGCTCAGTCGCCGGACCTTGCCGTCCGAAGCCGCGACAAACAGCGAATGGTCGTTGCCAAAGGCGATCGCATAGGTCTTGCCCTGATCCAAGCTGAATTTGGTCAGTTCGGTAACGCCCTGATTGCGATACTCGTCGACACGCTTCTGTTCATCCGCGTTGCGGCTGGCCGGTTGCTTGGCAATGATCGCCTTCAGATCCTCCGGCAGCTCGCCACTGAAATCGTATTGCCAGACCCGCACTTCGCTGTGGCCGTCAATCGTCGCGGCAGCCGCTAATCGCGAACCGTCGCGGCTGATGGCCACCGAAAAGATGCGACCGGGCAGCTTCGGAAGCGCGCGAATCAGGTTCGCGTCATCACCGATTCGCCGCTCCGTTTGCCGGAACACGCGGTACACCTTGGCGATCCCGTCCGCACCGCCGATGAAGATTTCATTGCGCTGTGGATGAGCAACCACGCTGCTCAGTCCGCCAGAGAGCGCGCCGGGTGTGATCGAGGTAATGTTGTCGACAAATCGTTCCGTTTCCACTTCCGTTAACTTGCAGGTCATGTCGCGGGCCACCGAAATCAAGTGTTTGCCGTCCGGCGTAAAGGCGGTGTCAAGCACCCAGTCTTCGTGAGCACCTTGAAACAAGACCTGCGCGCCCGTGTTGGAATCGATCGCCCGAATGACGTGGTCGGCGGCGCCGAACGCTAACTTGTCCCCCTGCGGCGACCAACTGGCGCCGGACAGCGCATCGTAGGTGACCAACCGAGACAATTCCAGCTCGCCCGACTCGACGCTCCAGATTTGAACTTCGCCGCGGACGCCGGGTGTTCCACCTGTGGCGGCGATCCGCTTTCCATCGGGTGAAAAGCGGACCGTGTTGATCCGCGGACTGATCCCCACCAGCCGCGACTTGCGCTGACCCGTAGTGGTGTCCAGCAACAATACTTCGTAATAACCCGCGACCGCCAATGTGGAACCATCGGGCGAAACATCGATCGATGGAATCGGCGGGGGGCCGGTGTAGATCGGCGGATTGTCGACCGTGAACTGCGGACCACTCTCGGCCGGCGAGTCGTTGACGGCGCCCTCGCTGATCCAGCGTCTGATCAGGTCAACTTCGATGTCGCTAAGCGGTTCAAACGGCTCGTCCGGCATCTCTGCATTGCCATCGACCGGCGTAATCAGTTCGATCAAGTGACTTTCGTCCGGTTTGCCCGGCTCGATCGCCCGCTGTTCCGATTCGCCTCCGGACAACAGGGAATCGAAGCTGGTCATCACGTAGGAACCTTGTTGCTTGGCCCCTTGATGACAGCCGTAGCAATGCCGGCTAAAGATCGGTTCAATATCGCTCTGGTAACTGACCGGTTTTTGCTCCGACTCCGGCAGCGTTGGTTCGGCCAGTGCGACGGGGATCCAGGCGGTAACAGAAACGGTCACAGTTAACAGCCGGCAGAGAACGTTGACGTTCACGGATTGAGGCTCACGGGGAGGGAAGAAGTCTCATTGGACAATGATTCAATCGACGACAGTGTTTCAGACGACGACAGTGTTTCAGACGACGACGGGGTTCAGACGACGACGGACAACCGCCAATCCTGCAGCGCTATCGTTGCGTCTGCGGTAGCCCCAGAGATGGGCGGGCGAGAGGTGACGACTGACCCCGTGGCGGCCAATTACACCCTCAGCATAGTTTAATGGGCCGGCGAGAAACCGTCAAACAGCAGGAGGACGTCACGAATCGCCCGATTGGTCCCTATCAACGGCCCTCCATTGCACACCGCACCGCACCCCCTGAGCCCCGAAACCACTCACATTCCGTATCGCCGGTGGTCGGTTACCATTTCGGTTTTCGATTCGATTCCCCAACAGGATGGTGTCCGTGATCGCGTTTTGGATCGGTCTGCCCCTTGAACTTCAGCTGATGATTTTAGCCATCCTGGGTTTGATGGGAGGTGCGCTGGCGAATCACGTGATTTACACCTTCGCTTTTTTTAATCCGCGTCCGATCTCACCTTGGGGCCCGACCGCCGACGAGGCTCCGCCGCGAAGCGCCACCGATCGAATTCCCTGTTTTGGCTGGTTGGGGTTGCGTCGCGAGGCGTCGATCCATGGGACCGGTTTTTGGATACGCCCACTGCTGATCGAATTGTCGACCGCAGTGCTGTTCATGTGGCTGTATTGGTTCGAAACTCAGCATGGCGGACTGCTGCCGGAGGGTCTTCGTATCCCTCGTTTTTTGGCACTGTATGCGAACGATGCGGTGCTCGTGTTCACAGGGCATGCGATCCTGCTGGTGCTGATGATCGCAGCGACCTTTATCGACTTTGACGAACTGACGATCCCTGACGTGATCACCATTCCCGGAACGATCATCGCGCTGATCTTTGCGTCGGCAACGATCAATCATTTCCTGCCAACGCCATTGCCCGTTGGCCCCGCGCCGCTGGGCATTCATCCAACCACGTTCGATTCACCTTGGTTCGTAAATCCGAATCGATGGATGACGATCGACGGTTTGTGGATGGGACTGGCGATCTGGAGCGGCTGGTGTTTCGCGCTGGCCGATCGACGTTGGAGCGGTGTGATGTTGCGGCGGCGCGGTTTTGGGCGGGCACTCCGGCACTTTGCATCGGGACTGTTCCACTATGGATTCTGGAAAGTGCTGGTTGCGATTTGGGTGGCTGGATTGATTAGCATTTTATGCGTCTGGAAGCTGGCGGGCCCGCATTGGTATGGTCTGTTCACTGCGCTGGTCGGTCTGGCTGTTGGTGGCGGAGTGATCTGGGCAATTCGAATTGTCGCCACGCTGGCGTTGGACAAAGAGGCGATGGGGTTCGGCGACGTGACCTTGATGGCGATGATCGGAGCGTTCGTCGGTTGGCAAGCTTCGCTGATCGCCTTCTTTTTGTCACCCTTTACCGCGATCTTTATCGTCTTGGCCCGGTATCTCCTGACGCGCGACGCGTACACACCCTACGGGCCCTACCTCTGCGCCGGCACGGCGCTGACGATTGTCTACTGGGATCGTTTGTACAATAACTGGCTGGCGTCAAATCTGAATATGATGGGCAACGCGCTGCTGTGGCTGTGCATCGGTCTGCTCGGCCTGATGGCAGTGATGTTGTTTGTGTGGCGATTGATCAAGAATGCGTTTGCGTAAAAAACCATGAATTCACCAGAATCTCAATTGCTGAGAGCTGCCGCATTCGCGGCCAGGAAGCACCGCGACCAGCGGCGGAAGAATTCCGAGCAATCACCTTACATCAATCACCCCATCGAAGTCGCGGCGATGCTTGCTTGTGAAGGTGAAGTGACGGACATCGAATTGTTGATCGCGGCGCTGCTGCACGACACGGTCGAGGACACCGAGACGACATTCGAGGAGCTCGAGGAACTGTTTGGTAGCGCCGTCAAGGACCTCGTGTTCGAAGTAACCGACGACAAATCGCTAGAAAAAAAGGTCCGCAAACAGTTACAAGTCGAACATGCAGCCGGAGCCTCGGATCGGGCCAAACAGCTTAAGGTTGCTGACAAGACCAGCAACATTCGCGATATCGACGCCCACAACCCAGATCGCTGGGATTTAGACCGTAAACTGGAATACCTTCGCTGGGGCGAAAACGTTGTCCAGCACTGCCGGGGAGTCAATCCAAAGCTGGATCACTCGTTCGACCGGGCGCTGCGAGCCGCTCGTCAACGACTTGGCGGCTGATCAAAATCTGTCGGTTCGTTTGCGGCCTGCGCGTCAGTGGCGTTAAACTGCCAGATCAAGATTGTCACAAGCTGATATTGCTCGTCCCTGAAAACCCACAAGCTCTCTCTCGGAATATCGATCATGAAAAGCAGTTTGATTTGCTTCGTTTGCCTTGTATCGCTGAACCTGCCGCGATCGGTATCCGCGGAAGACAAAGTCCAACCGGTGCGCATGGGATCCGGTCTGATGACCTTTGACACGGTACCGCTTTGGGGTCTGCGGCCCGATGGCAACTCGGCGATTGGTCCGACCCACGGCGCTGTCGTGATCGACAAAGCGGGAAACATCTACACCAGTTCGCAGCAAGGTGTGTTCGTTTTTTCGCCCGACGGCAAAGTCATTCACAATCACCTGGGAAAAGATTACGCCAACATTCATGACATGGAAATTCGCGTCGAAGGCGACGACGAGTTTATCTATGGGGCGCGGAACAACAATGCCGAAGGAATCAAGTTCAACGCCCACACCGGAGAAATCGTGCTCCGCTTGGGCTTTCCCGAGGAATCGGGTTTGAAACTGGAAAAGTTCAATCCCACCGCGATCACGGTCGCTCCCAATGGTGACATCATTCTGTCGGACGGTTACGCCAGCAATTACATCTTCAAGTTCGACAAAACGGGCAAGTATTTGATGCATTTTGGCAAAAAAGGAAATGGCCTGAAAGAATTCAACACTGCCCACGGCATGACGCTGGACACACGTTATCAGCCGCCGCGGCTGTTGATCTGTGACCGCAACCATCAGCCCAAGGGTCGTTTGTTGCACTACAGCCTGGAGGGGGAATTTATCGAAGAAGTGATCACCGGCTTGGGAATGCCAACCTCGGTCGCGATCCAAGGCGACTATGTGTCGGTGCCGGATTTGCACGGTCGAGTTGTGATTCTGGACAAGAGCAATACGATCATCGCGGTGCTCGGACACAACCCGGATCCCGCCAAAGGCAGGAGCTACAACATCCCTCAATCAGAATGGATCGAAGGTGTCTTTAGCGGTACCCACGGGTCCTATTGGGACCAGGATGGCAACCTGTACGTCCAAGACTGGAACGTCTCGGGACGCATCATCAAGCTGGTTCGGGTGCCGCTGTTTCAACAACTGGCCAGCAACTAGCAGGGATGCGGAGCTGCGATGTCGGTCGCTTGCGAACCGCAGGGATTGCCAATGACAAAGCGAATTTGTGCCGAGTTCGTGGATATCGCAGCCCAGATCGGCACGGCGCTGGCCGATGCGATCGATACCATCGGTCCGCTTCGTCTGCACAAACGTAACGACTGACCAGTCGACGACGGAAGACCGCCCGAACTGCAGAATACTTCGCGCCCAGGCGCACTTACCTGGCGCTGTACATGTGGCGGATCGCCAATGCGGCCCCCGGTTAGCGGTCGACTGGAACCTTTTCAACCAACCCCGACGAAATTCGGACGTTATGATCTAACACTGAAACTCAAACCACTGTTCTGTAAAACTGTTCTGTGAAATTTTTCTTCTGTGAAACTGTTCGGGGAAATCGAATCATGCATAACCGGCGCGTTTTCTTGCAATCGGCTGCTGCCACGGCGGGAATGTTGGCCGCGGCGCGGCCTGATGCTAACTTTGCGATCGCTGACGAAACCAATCAGTCGATGAAATTCGGACTCGTCACTTATCTGTGGGGCAAAGACATGGACCTGTCCACGCTGATCAACAGTTGCCAACAGTCGGGACTGTTGGGAGTCGAACTTCGTACCCAACACGCTCATGGTGTCGAACCGAGTCTTTCCCAGACGCAGCGCGCGGATGTCCGCAAGCGATTCGCCGATAGCCCCGTCGAACTGGTCGGCTACGGATCGAACGCGGAGTTCCACGACGTGAATCCGGCCAAGCTGAAACAGAATATTGATTTGACCAAGCAGTACATCGACCTGATGCACGACTGCGGCGGAAGCGGTGTCAAAGTCAAACCGAATCGACTGCCCCGGGAAGTTCCCCGCGAGCAGACGATTGAGCAGATCGGAAAGGCACTGAATGAAGTTGCCAGGTACGGTGCCGAACATGGGCAACAAATTCGAGTCGAGGTGCACGGACAAGAGACCAGCGAACTACCGGTCATCCGTGACATCTTTCTGGTCGCCGATCACCCCAATGCGACCGTTTGCTGGAATTCAAATGATGTCGACCTGCAAGGCGGAGGACTAGAATACAATTTCAATCTGGTCAAGAACCGATTCGGCGATACGGTGCATGTGCGAGAATTGGATCTTGGCGATTATCCCTACGCGGAACTGATGAAGCTGTTTCTGCGGGCTGATTACACCGGCTGGATTCTGCTTGAGGTGCGCACCAATCCAACAGAAAAGATTGCCGCGATGACGGAGCAGCGACAGCTGTTCGACAAGCTGACCGCACGATCGTAGCCTATGCGGTTGCTGCGATAAACTCGTTGATGATCTTGGCGAGTTGCTTGCCGTGGGTTTCTTGAATGAAGTGTCCGGCTCCTTCGACCGTTATATGCGGCTGGCCTTTGGCTCCCGGGACCGTTCTTTGAAAGATTCTCTCACCGCCGCCGGTGATGGGGTCCTTGTCACCGAACGCGGTTAGAAACGGCTTTTCCCATTTCGCCAGCACTTCCCAGGCTTTGATGTTCGCCTGCCGTGCCGGGTCGTCCGCTGACGAGGGTACCAGTTGCGGCATGATCAGCGGACCCGCTTTGTACTTGTTTTCTGGAAATGGAGCGTCATAAGCGGCGGCGACCGTCGGATCGCGAACCATTCCGGCCATCATGCGGCCGATCTCAAACTCACCCCGCTCGATCATCTTTTTATTGGCCTGCTGCCACTCTTTGAAGGCTTCAGAGACTTTGTCGCCGGTCGGCAATCCCGTGTTGGAAACCACAACTCTGGCAAAACGCGGTTCGTTTTCCGCCACCACTCGGAGCCCAATCAGTCCGCCCCAATCCTGGCCAAAGAACGTGCAGTTTTCTAAATCGAGCGCCTTGATCAATTCTGTGATCGCCTCGACATGCATCGCATAGGTATGCGTTTCCATTTCGGCAGGTTTGTCGCTGCGACCGAAGCCCACCAGATCGGGAACGATCACGCGGTGTCCTGCCGCTGTCAGGTCCGGAATCATTTTGCGGTACAGATAGCACCAGGTCGGCTCTCCGTGCAGCAGCAGAATCGGAGCAGCGTCGCCCGGGCCTTCGTCCAAGTAGTGAACGCGATATCCGAGCACCTGTTGGTAATGAGGTTCGAAATCAAAACCAGGAAGATTTTCGAATCTGGCATCCGGAGTTCGATAGACACCAGGGCGAATCTGATTGGCATCGGACGATACTGACATCACTGTTCCCACGGCTGGAAAGGAGACTTTATGTTGCGGTTTGCCTGCTCATCCAAATCGCATTCGCGCTTCTTTGGAATTCAGCTTCACGGCTTTGATTTGATCGTCGGCAAGCTTTTCGCCGAACGGATCGACGTAAACGCGGCCTGACTTTTTGATCTCCGGATCGATGTTCAATACATGAATGTTAAAAATGTAGCCGCTCTCGCTGATCGCCTTGAACCAATGCACGTTGTCCTTGTAATCCGAGATCGTCGAACACTGGCCCGCGGTGAATTTGCGGTCGATCGTCGGCCTGACAATCATAAAGTCCTCATGATCCTCCAATCGATCGTAGTGCTTGCCTTCGAACTCGCCGTCCAACACCAAGAAAGCGGTTGCCATGTTGTAATGTCCGTGTGGGACCACCGAACGGTCTTTCTGTAAGGCAAACATCTGATGACCAAATACCAATTGCGTTGGCAAGCCTTCGACCTCGGGGAACTTGGCGTGAAATACCGTTTCACCGCGGTCGCGAAACTGCATCTTCGCGGTCAGCTTTTCAAAGTCGACGTAACTTAAGAATTCGGCGAGGTCGACTTGTGCAAACAACTCTTCGACCTTCTGCTGCCATTGCAGCTGATCCAACTTGTGACCTTTCAGGTCCTCTCCCATGCGATTCAAATCGGCAAGCCAACTCGCCGCAATCGGCTTGACCGGGTCGGCCAGCACGTCCGCGCAGAAGATGGTTTCCAGCAACGAAAAAGTCAGCAGCGATCCCAGGGTTTGTTTACCAAAGTCGCGACGATCCATGATTTTCTCTCGAGTAGACGGAGACCGGGTGCACTTTCAAAGGCCTCCAGTTTACAGCAACGGTGGACGCGCCGGTGCAAGTTTCCCCGTATTTGCCGTCACTGGCGAGCCCTCGGTGACGGCCGTGCGTCGCCGAATGTCATTCCACCGTCCCAGCCGCTGATGTCCCTGTCCCGCTTTCTGCCGTACAATCGAATCCGCGTCAGACGACAACGGATCAACCCTTTGGCAGCGGTGGGCGAAATGAGATTCTGGAATTTTGTGTTCAGCGTAGCGACGGTTTTGGCACTGCTCGCCTCGCCGGGCAACGCCGCCCGCGCCGTCGAAGTGCTCGCCGGCGGCAAATTGATCGAACTCGAGAAAACTTTGCCGGACGTCGAGGACCTGTGGGTGACGTCGGAGGACTTCACAAAAATCAATGGCTTTGTCATCAAGCCTGAAGGCGCTTGTTACGAGTCGGTTTGCATCCCGCTGAGGCAGGATCACGACAGCGATTTGTTTGTCCGACGTGATGGTCAGTCGTGGTTCAACGCTAGCGCGTTCGCTGACAAAGTTCAACAGGCCTATGTGGTCGATCGCGATGCCAAAGTCTGGAGTTTTGGTTTAGTGCCGGACACCCGCAAGGCCTTTCTGGATTCGGCGATCGCGCCCGATTTCGAGTTGAAAGATCGCGCGGGAAATCTGGTCAAGCTATCGGACTTTCGCGGCAAAAAAGTTCTGATCATCACCTGGGCCTCGTGGTGAGGCTGCCGTCTTGACGTGCCCGTGTGGCAGCGCATCTACGAAGAAATCGACGACGACAATTTTGTGATCATCTCGGCCGCGCAGGACACCGGTGGGGAACAGGCGGCCGGAACAATATTTGACGCGGCCAATGTGACGTACACGGCGATCATCGACGAAGATCACACGATCAGCACACTCTACAATTTGGTCAATGTGCCTTCCGGAGTTTGGATCGACGAACAAGGCAAAATCGTTCGTTTGGACGAGGGAACTTACACCCAGAAACACAAACTGGGAACATTTGAATTCGGAACCGACGTTTACGTTCCGGCACTCCGCGACTGGATCGCCAAGGGAGCGGACAGCGAGTACGTCTGGACGCCGGCAGAAGTCCGTTCGCATATCATCGCACGCTCGCCCGAGGCCGAGCGGGCCGAACCGGCATTTAAACTGGGAGTCCATTTTCACCGCCAAGGCAACGATCAAAAAGCCAATCAGTGGTGGGAAGAGTCACAGCGACTGAATCCGGATAGCTGGAACTTTCACCGCCAAGACTGGTCATTCGACCAGCGCGAAGCCACCATGAAATGGCTGCAGAAAGTTCGTGGCCTCGGTGAGAAGCCGTACTATCGTCCGATTGAGCTGCCAAAATAAGCCCGCGATCAGGACCAATCGTAAGCTTGTTGTTTACGAAAGCCATCCAAACGCAGGGTGCCATCGGTAGCGATGTTCAGTAACGAGTAACCACTGTTCTCCGCTCCTGAGCCTTCGATCATGGCGACCAGCGTGCAATAGTGAATGCCGTTGATTTCTCGCAGGTCATTTTGATGACTGTGGCCCTGAAAAACGGCCAATACTTTGCCTGCTGATTCTAACACCCGGCGAACCGCGGCGCAGTTCTTGACGCCATGATGGTTGCTGACGTCCAGACGCTGATGCGCAAAGACAACCACCCGCTTGTCGGTTTGTTCCAGGTCGGCTTTCAACCACTCCAGCTCCGCCGCCGGAATGTTGGCATCGGTCCAGACGAAATTTTTGCGCTGATAGGACTGGCCATCGCTGCGAAAACAGGAGTCGAGCACAACGAAGTGAAACCCGCCGCGATCGAACGAGTAATAAGAATTCTGCTGTCCAACGTGGCCCAGAAACTCGTCTTTGGTCAGCGTGTCGACGCAATGGTTGCCCAGGACGTAGTGTCGGTCGTTGCAGACCGCCGAAAATTCGCGATTGATGGTCTGCAGATACCGCAGCTCCGTTTGAACCGAGTCGGCGGCATCGATCAAATCGCCCAGTTCGACCACAAAATCGGGCTGTTGCTGTGCAAACTGTCCCGCCGCTTCGGCAAACTTGCCAAGCGTCTCGCGGTAGTATCGAGTGCCGGCGGCAGGCTTATCGGCATGATGTAGATCGGTGATCAATCCGATCTTCACAGCGGAACTTTGCTCAGCCGCCAGCGAACTGTGAGACTTAGAATCGATCGTGGTCAACACCAATGCACCACCCCAAATGAACGTTCGGCGGCCCACCCGCAGCGGAGGATTCTTGTTGTTTCGATTCATGGATTTCTCTCAGGCTCGGGCTTCGACTCACATTTTATTGTAACAGCGCGGAAGCATGATCATCGCCGTCTTGATCGTTCATTTAGACCGCCAGAACGTCGCGGCCATTTCTTGTCTAGCTCACTCGTCCCTGATTGGAATCGGTTGCCGCTTGTCGCCTTTCATATCAACAGCCACAAAAGTGACTTCGGCCTCGGTAAGACTTTCGATTCGGCCATCGCGTTCGGTTTCGACCTGAACGTGAATCGTGATCGACGTTCTTCCCACGCGCACCAGGCGAGTCCAAAAGCTGAGCACGTCACCGACGAAGACGGGGCGATGAAATTCAACGCTGTTCATGCCCACGGTGACGATCGGTTTCCTTTTGCCGCCCAAGGGTCGGATCTCGTGTTGGGCGCCGATCGCTCCCGCCTGGTCAATGTAGCTGAGTATCACGCCTCCGAAGATTGTTCCGTGAAGATTCGTATCTCTTGGCATCATGACAACCTTCAGCGCCATGTGACGTTGATCGGTGTTCGACTCGGACATCCGCATACCTCAATTTGAATCGCCTTGCAGGCAACGCGATGGGTTCATCCCACGATTGCATCCAACATCTTCGCCAGAGGTTCTGGATCGGCAAGCCGGTGATCGTCACCGATGGCAGTCAACGATTCGATCGGCAATTCGCTGTTGATCCGTAGCTGCTCCGAATCGGCGTAGGGAATCACCTCGTCGCTGGGTGAATGCACGATCGTAGTGTTCGATTTGCGCCTTGTCGCCGTACCCCAAGTTTTTCGACCACGGCCTGACCAGAGTCGTCCGCTTCCCATATAACAATTGCATCTCAACGGCAAGGAATTACGGAGCCCCTCATGGTAACGCAGTTGGAACAGGAATTAGACCAGGTTCATCAGGGTGACTGTATCGTTGCAATGCAGCGATTGCCGGAAAAATCGGTGCAGCTGGTGTTTGCCGATCCGCCATTCAATATCGGCTACGACTACGACGAGTACGAAGATCAACTCGAAACAAGCCAGTACCTCCGTTGGTCGCATCAGTGGATCAGCGAAGTCCATCGTGTACTGGACGAATCGGGGGCTTTTTGGTTGGCGATCGGTGACGAATACGCTGCCGAGTTGAAACTCGAAGCCCAGCGGATTGGGTTTCATATGCGCAGCTGGGTGGTTTGGTATTACACGTTTGGCGTGCATTGCAAGACAAAATTCACCCGCTCGCACGCCCACATTTTTCATTTCGTAAAGGATCCCAAACAGTTCGTTTTCAACGCCGATCCGATCGCTGTTCCGTCAGCACGTCAGTTGGTGTACGGAGACAAACGCGCCAATCCGATGGGACGAATGCCTGACGACACCTGGATTTTGCGCCCCCAGGACTGCGTGGATGGTTTTACCGCTGAGGAAGATACCTGGTTTTTTCCGCGCGTAGCCGGCACCTTCAAGGAACGTGCGGGCTTCCACGGCTGCCAGATGCCAGAGCAGTTGCTCGGTCGCATTGTGTTAAGTTGCAGCAACCCGGGTGATCTCGTCATGGACCCCTTCGCCGGCAGCTGCACGACGCTGACAGTCGCCAAAAAACTGGATCGTCGATTTCTGGGTTTCGAGATCTCGACGGAGTACGTCAAGCTTGGCCGCCACCGTATCTCAGCCGCATCGGTTGGCGATCAACTCGAGGGTTCTGCTGATCCCAAGCTGAGTGCGCCATCGACTTACTCTGCGAAGGCGCGACGCAGCCGCGGCGCTCCGCCCGAGCAACGCGGGTTCCGTCCGCTGCTGGACCTGGCAGAAATCGAAAGCGAAACAACGGGGATGGTTCAGGCATTTGCGAAATCCAATCGCGGCTATTCGGTTGATCGCATCGTGGCTGATCCGCTGCTCAATCAGGACTTTCAGTTACAGTGCCAGCGGCTGGGCATTCCCGGCACCGAGGCCGAGCGGAATCGATTCTTGTTCCGCATCCGCAAGTCGGGAAAGCTGAAACAGGCAGGTATCGAGACCGGCAAGCGAACCTCTTTCGACTGGGAACAAATGGATCCGTTTCTGTTTGCCTCGGAGATCGCCTGGCGGCGGGTTAGCGAACTGTATGCTGGCGCCAGTCTGGACGAAATCCTCTGCGATCCTCGTTTGGCCAAACAGTTTGATGATTTCGCGGCATCATGCGCCGGCGGCTACTCGTCGCTGGAGTACCGATGGGGGGCGATCAAGCTGCGAAAACATGGAGCCTCGGGACGCAGAAAAGCGAAGGACTTAATGCTCGAAAAATTCGGGCAGCAGGACTGGGTTGCATTTGACGAGCTTGATTTCAGCGCGCTTGACCCGACGCCCGGCATTTATGCGATCTGTCTGCGCGATAATTTCTTGTACGCCGGAGAGACTTCGAACCTCCGAGCCAGACTGGAATTACAGCTTTCCGAGCGTGCCCGCGGCGGTTGGCCATCGAACCTGGGCGACCAATCAGCACTGCAAATCGCGGTACGTTCTCTGCCGACAGTCGCCGATGCGCGTTTGGCAAGACAGAGTCGGCTGCTTCGCTGGTATCGTCCGGCATGGAACTTTAATGAACTGATCGCACTATGAACTAGTCGAGTTATTTGCCAATTCGGCTCGCCGCCCAACTAGAATTGGAGCTACAGACCATTGTCCAGCTTCATCGTCGTTTCTCTCTCGGGTCGGCTACCATGATCTCCAACTCTGTCAACCAACATCGACGCACCAAGTTTTTGTCGCTAGGATTTTGCGTGCTTGTGACCGTGGTGGCTCAAGCCGCCGACGAGCCCAAATCAGCGAGCGACGCGAAGCCAAAGAATCCCGACGAGACGAAAATCAGTGGAGTGCTGGAGGCAGTCCGCGCGGAAGAGATCTCGGCGAATACGAAACAGATCGAGTCATTCAAAATCAAACGTCTTGTCGCGCATGGAAGCAAGGTCAGCCGTGGCCAAAACGTCGTCTGGTTCGAAACCGAGGAAATCGACAAAAAGATCAAGGAGGCTCAAATCGAGCTGCAACTTTCCAAGTTGAAACTCCAGGACGCCGAATTCAGCTACCAACAGTTTCTTGCCGCCCAGGCGCTTGACAAGGCAGCCGCGCAGCGCACGCGAAAGCAGGCGCAACAGGATTACGACAACTTCGTAAAGATCGATCGTGACCGACAAAAGCTGAATGCCGAGTTCAGCTTGAAATCATCCCAGGATTTGCTGGAAAACGCGATGGAAGAGCTTGAGCAGCTGGAGCAAATGTACCAGGAAGACGACCTGACCGAACAATCCGAAGAGATCGTTCTCAAACGGGCGAGACGGGCGGTCGAATCGGCGCAGTTCCGGCTTCGCGGCGTGGAGATTCAAACCGAACGTACGCTCACGCAAAGCATTCCCAGAGCGACCGAGCAACAACAAGAATCGCTCTCGCGGGCCAAGTTATCGCACCAGGCATCGATGCAAGACCTCAATTCGGCCCGACGGAAACGGAATGTCGAGATCCGCCGCACGCGCGACGAGTTTAAGCAGCAGGAACAGAAGCTGGCGGAGCTCAGGCAAGAACGCCAGCAATTTGTGCTGGCCGCATCGATCGATGGAATCTTTCTGCACGGCAAGCTCAACCGCGGCAAGTTGAGTGAGAAGCCCAGTACTTTGGCGGTGGGTTCTAAAGTCACGCCCGCCCAGGTTGTGGCAACGGTGGTCAACCCCAAGCTGCTGCATATCCGCGTCGACTTGGAACAACAGCATCTCGCGATGGTCAAGCCGGGGAAAAAATGCAAAGTCACCGTGAATGGCCTTCCCGACTTCCAGACGGTCGGCACGGTCAAGAGTGTCTCGATCGTCCCCTATGCCGGAACGAAATTTGACTGCGTGGTGACGTTTCGAAAACCCAAGCAGCAACCAGCAATCCTGCCCACCATGACCTGTCAGCTCGAGTTCGTGTCCCCGAAAAAGACAGCGGGCGACAACTCGACGGATGAAAACGCAACGGGCGAAAAGGGGACTGAGGAAACATCACCCGAGCAGCAGCAGAGCGAGGAAAAGTCGTCCGAAAACAAGGACCAATCATCGTGATCCGTTCATGGCAGGCTGCGTTTCTTGCGATTCCCTTGCTGTCGGCTGCGATTGCACAGGAGGCCGCTGATCAGCCCGCGTCAAGTCGATCTCCGATTCTCGACAACCCGCTCGACTTCGGGTCGGAACCGGTCTTGCCCCAGATTGATGGGCCGAGCGAGTCCGAGATCCGTGCATCAATCCAGCGCGGTATTCGATTCTTGATCGAAGATCAAAACCCCAACGGTTCGTGGGGCTCGGCGACGCGCACCAAGGGCCTGAATATCTACGCGCCGGTGCCGGGGGCTCACCATGCGTTCCGCGCCGCGACCACGTCGCTTTGCATCTCGGCGCTGATCGAGACCGATACGGATGATCCCGCCGCGATCAAAGCGCTCGATCGCGCCGAGCAGTGGTTGTTGGAGCATTTGTCTCAGCTGCGGCGTGCGAGCGGGGATGCGATCTACAACGTTTGGGGGCATGCCTATTCGATTCAGGCGCTGACGCGGATGCACGAGCGACACCGGGGCGATACCGATAAACAATCCAAGAGCATCGATTTGATCAAAACTCAGTTCGACATGCTCACGCGGTACGAGTCCGTCGATGGCGGTTGGGGGTACTACGACTTTCGCTATCAAGCAAACCAACCGACCTCCAGTTCGATCAGTTTCGTCAATGGCACCGTGTTAGTGGCGCTGGCCGAGGCAAAGCAGCTTGGCGTCGAACCACCCGAGCGCGTGGTCAAACGGGCCATCGCCGCGATCAATCGACAAAGAAAACCCGACTTCAGTTACTTGTACGGCGAATACTTGCAGTATCAGCCGATGCGAGGCATCAATCGCCCGGGCGGCAGCCTGGGCAGAACTCAGTGTTGCAATTGCGTCTGCGCCGCTGGGGCGACAAGACGATCACCGACAACGTGATCAAGAATTGTCTATACCGTTTGTATGTTCGTAACGGTTGGCTGGACATCGGACGCAAGCGGCCGATCCCGCATGAGTCGTGGATGCAGGTTGCCGGATATTTCTACTATTACGGGCACTACTACGCCGCACTTTGCCTGCAGCAACTTGCCGAATCGGAGCGCGGTCCCTATCAATCGATGTTGGCCAAGCTGATGCTGGACCGTCAGGAGAAAGATGGGTCTTGGTGGGATTATCCGCTGTATGACTACCATCAACCCTACGGAACCGCCTTCGCATTGATGACGCTCAACCGATGTTTGCCAGCGGAATGATCTGAACAGATCCCCGGGGCTAAGGTTGAAAATGCGCTTGTCAAAAAGTGGTCCTCCTGGTCGCTGTAGCCCAAATTCGAACGCACTCGGATATTCAATGATACATAAATTCATGCAACGCTTGATGGAGAATGAGTCGATCGATCCTGAGCTACAAGAGTACCTTTCGGGGATCGGCTACTATGGGCGAACTGCCAAGTGCCTGCACTGCAAAATGATCGGTGTTCAGCGGCCGGGATGGGTCCAGGTATTCGAGCTTCATATCCGGGCCAAACGAAAGAATGGTGGCTGGGAAGACAAATTCGGCATCTGCCGGAGCGACGAGCGCGATGGCACTTACGAGATCCAACTGTTCGATGATCAACAGGCCTGTCGTGATGCTTGTCAGGAAAGCACGAGCGGAATGATCACCCATGGACGCGGTCCCGGCCACTGGGTCAAAACCATGCTGATGTCGCTATTCGTAGTCGTACTGGCGATTGCGGTCGTCGGTGGCGTTCTGAGTCTGGGCACACCAACCGAGTCACCAGCCGCTGCGGAACCGAGATAATTCAACCGAGATAATTCAACAACGGTCCCGGATAATCACGTTCGCTTTGGCCGCGGATCCTTCCGCAGTCTGCTGATAGTGAACTGGAAGTCATCGAGTTCGCCGATTCGAATGAGGCCGAGTTTCGTCTGAGGCGCGGTCGGAACGTACACGGCAGCTTGTTGCTTTCCGGAGTCCCGCGAAGCGATCGTAACGATCAGGATGCCCATCGTTCGGACCTCCTAGCTGGGCCAATCGATAACCGCGATTTGGGCTTACTCTCTAGCAGCGGAGACTTCCGCCAGCATCGGAGTTGATACCTTAAAGCTTCCCGGGCCCGAGAAAGGCCCTATCAACCATCCGGTACGGCTCAATGACTGTAGTGCGGCATCGGTTCGTGGTTGTACTGCGGCATGGAGCCGTGGTTGTAATAGGGCGCGGGTCCGTGACCATAGGCGGGCTTCGGTATCGGATAGCATTTCGTTTCGCAGCGAAAGCACTGGTAGCTAACATGGACCGCCGGCTTGTGATAGCTCGGTCCATAAGGTACGGGTGCCGGCGGATAAACGGGTTGGCAATAACCACAAGTCGCGTTGTGAGCGCATTGACAATCGGACTTGCAGCCTCCGTGTTTTAATTTGCCCAGCAACCCGCCGCCATGGCTGCCGCATTTACATTGATTTGTACAGGGTCCTGCTGCTGGAGCGCATTGACAACTTTGTGGTCCGTGCTTTTTGTGCTTCAGTAGACCCAACAGACCGCAGCCGCCATGACCCCCAACTGGGCCGCCGCATTCGCAGCCATGGGCTGGCCCGCAGCTACCGCAACCGCAGCCACCGTAACCCCCACCTGATTGGCAGGCTCCGCAGGGTGGAGCTGGCCGACAGGCGTAACAGCTGCCGGATCCGCATCCTCCTGCAGGACCGTAGGCACCGGGACCTGAAGGATAGTGACCATAGCCGCCGCCATGTCCGCCGCAGGAGCACATTTCCGGTTGGGGATAGCCCTCCCCAAAGGCCTGGGCCGCCAGCGCAGCGACGACAAACGGTATCCACAATTGAGTTCTCATCCTTGAGTCTCCTTTGACTAGTAAAGGTGTACTATTGATCTTCCAATCGATTTGCATTCAATGCATGTCATGCGGTTCGCAGCTTATCAAGGCATGCCGGCGTGATGCGGTTGACCACACTGGCATTCATACGCCGCAGAACCCGTTGACCCCGGATAAGGTGGATACATGATCGAGTGATACGGTGTTCGCCCTATTTCCATGCTTGCTGGCGACCATCCCAAAGGCGCCTGCCGAGACGCAGTGTCGGCGGTCGGAACCTGCAAGCCCGCCTGGGACGCCATCATGCGAGCTCCGCTGCTTTCAATCGACTCGCCGTCGGGTAGCCAGGGAAAGGGATAATGCTGGTAACCGGGTCGGCCCAACGCATAATAGCCCCTCAATCTGGTTGGCACGCCAAAGCGGGGTGGCGGATAGCGCATCCATACGCGCGAAGCACCGCCGGCATCGGTCAGCACCAGCTGACTGCAGTCGTGACTAAACGCGATCACGTAGGGACCACTGCTTCCGCGGCGGTAGACCACGGTCCGCGGTTGTCCGCCAACGTTGATCTCCCTGGCCATGATCTCGGCCAGCGGCATGCCCTGAACCAGCAGCGTCAATTCACCATGTTGCAGCAGGAAGCTGCCGATCACAACGTCAACGCGAACGCCGGATCGATCAAAGATGACTTCGTTGTACCTGCCGCCAGGTTGTAATTCGATTTGTCGGACAACCGAACTGAGTCCCATTTCTTGGGGCGCAGTCGCTTCCCACCAAATTCCCAAAGGAGTGCATGATGGTCCTGGTCCGACGGGGTGCTGGCCAGGGCCGCCGAAGGGACCTGCACCGATAGGACCAGCGCCGTAGCCTCCCGCCGCGTACATCTCAGCGCCGTAGGGGCCTGCTCCATAAGGATTCGCTCCGTACGGCTGCGGACCTGATGGAAAGCTTCCATCTTCCTGGCACTCTGGACAAGGAATGCTTCCGTCTTCGTAACCGTATTGTTGTTCTAGAGGATCGCCGCCGGTGGAATACTCCACAGCACTTTCCGAGCCCGCATTCATGTCAGCGGAATTCTCAGCCGGGCCTGCCGTACTTCCCTTCACTCTCGGGGGCTCCGGTAAATCGTCTTCGAAATCCATTTCATCGTCGATCCCGCTACCCTGATTGGTGTCGACTCCGTTCTTTGGTAGCTCCCGAGCAGGCTGTTGCAAAGCTGGCTGATTCGAGTCTAGCTGGTCCGCTTTCAGCTGATCGTCTAAAGCGGCAATCAGACGAATGTTTGATTGGTCTGACAGGTTTGCCGAGGGGCCATCGATCGACTTGAGCTTGCGAACCGGCACCGCCAACAGACTTGGCGCGATACTCCGCTTCAACGGTGCATCGCTAGTATGCTGATCGCTGGGTGCGCCGGTCGTGGTCGTCAGGGCGCTACGTAGCGGATTGCTGGTTTCGAAAATCTGAGGTGATTCCGCTACCGTTTGCAGCCGGGCACCGGGACTCACTAACCGACTTTGCTCACGGTGCACCGCATCGTCGGCCCACAGTTTCGATCCGCAAAAGCAGCTGATGCATGCGGTCGAAATCGTTACGACCGTGGCGAGTATGAAGTGCGGCGTACGCATTGATTCGTCCTGATTATGTGTTGTCCGCAACTTCGTTCGTTTCCCGCCCAGTAGCGATCGAACTCCCGGCCAACTGCGTGCCGAACAGCTCGTCTCTGTGCTTGAAAATCGAAAGCAGACCATGCGCAATATCGATCTTGCCGACGATCCGAGCGCCTAACGGTCTCTATCGAATCCTCAGAATCGACATAATCACTCAATTTCCGAAAAAGTTGCCGCTTTCATTTTTTGATTCCTCCGGTATCGGTGATGCCAGCGAACTCTGTGGCCATCTGATTGACGGGTACCATCCTCGATCGCAGCGCCGATCGGCAGCTTGGATTCAAGCATTGATCAACGCTTTTGCTGGCAAGCATTTTGGATCCCAGGGGCGCTCGCACCGGTGGCTGAAATATCGCCCTTGCTGCCGCTCTTCGTTTCGACCTACGTTTGCCAGCGTGACAAGATTCACGACCATCCATTCCTTACGCAAACGTGACTGGAAGGGGCGTAGGCGCTTGCAGAAGAGCTTCGATGGTCCTCTGCCAGTTGCTCAACTTTGGCCAAACACCCGGACTAGCCACTGGCGTTACCACTTTCTCCGCACTCCAACTGATACAAACCGCGCTGATGAGAATTGCCTATCTTGTTGCTCACGTTATGGTGCTGATACCCGTTGCGGCTTTGGCCCAGTCTGATTCTGCTAAGGTCCCGTCGAAAAAAAATGCGGCCCATGCCTCCCAACAACAAGCGAGTTCTAAGGTTGCTGATGCCGAGGTCGTTCCAGCGTCGGACGATGTGAAACTTGTATCCGGGGAGATGATGGGTGGATCAGCCGGTCCGTTCTTGCTTGAATCGGGTCCGTCGGTGATCGGCCTCCAGCGGCCTGGTTGGCCTGCGGGTCATCACGGACCACCGGGAGTGATCCCCTGCGACGGTGCCTGCGGCGTCGGCGGCAAATGCCTGCCTTGCAATCTGAAAGGGTTCTGGTGGGAAACAACCGGCAATGCTGTGCAAGCAGACAGCCGTGTGATCCGGCAAATCGAGTTGCATCCCACTGGCCGGTACAACGAAGTCATCTTTGATCGATCGGGAGTTCGCGTCGACGTGGTGATCGGCAGCTTTTTGTTGCAGCACGGGGAATTGACGCTGCTGGTCGATGGGCTGCCGCAGGCCAAAAGCGAAAGCCGTTCGATCCAGGTCGAGGGCCGAGCGATCACCGTGACCTACCGTGTAGGTACCATGGGTCCTTTTGTGACCTCCTTCAGTCAACAGTGCAGCCAACTGGTGCTGACCGATGCCAGCGGTTCCTCACGCGTGTGGACGCGATATCCGCCTCCCAACTTTGGAGTACCGATTGGGGACCGCGGGTTTTACGCACTGGGTCGCCCCGGCCCCCAACAGTACCCATTTCCCTGGCTACCCGACGGGGAGTCGAGCGAGGTGACCGGCGCGTCGGTCCCTGTCCTGACACCTCAGAAGGATGGTGAAGAGGTTCCGGTCGCTGGCAGCTCCGCGCGGCCGGGAATGGAGGTTCCCAGTGACCAGCAGAGCAGGCTACCAGCTGGCGGAGAGCCTCAATCAGCCGAAAAGACCGATCTTGTCGGCTCGGCCGGCTTTGAGCAACAAAAAATGGCGCCCGCCCCAGCGAGTGGGGAATCACCACAGAGCAGTGCTAACTATGGCGGATGCGAATGTGGCGGATGCGAATGTAGTCAGACGTCTTGGGATCAATGGGGTGGCTTGGTCGGTCTCGGCAACCGATCAGACCATTGCGGCTGCAATCACTCTGGCTCCCAGATGACGTTCATGGAACCGTGCTCCTGTGGATGCAACACCGCCAGTCGCAGTGGGAGGCCAGTTTGTGAAGCTGGCCCTTTGTGCGACCGCTGTCTGGGCGACAACAGCTCGCGCACGTCCAACCGCCACTTCGAGGGTGTTGTCGAATCGATGTTCATGCGGGCCGAGAGTCCACTCGTTGGTGTTGCCAATCAAGCCGGGATCCGCACCCGCCTGACAAGCTGGCTTCCGCAACGACCGAACCTCGCCGTGACCGGCGACTATCTGAACGGTGTCGGCAATCTGACCTCGGCCGGACTGGGGCTGCGAACAGACGTTTGTCAACCTTCGGTCGGCAGGTTTGATCTGCTGACGGGATACCGTTTCCTGCACCTGCCTGGTGGTCTCGAAAATAGACCCCCTCTGCAAAGATTCAGTGAATCGAGTCAGTTTCATGGTGGTGAACTTGGGCTCTTGTATCAAAACCAGCACGGACTGTTGACCAGCGAGTTGCTGGCCAGGACCGCCTTGGGGGCCAACATCTATCAAGACAGCGCGAGTCGGTTTGCCGTGGTACCCGAACTCGGCGCGCAGCTGGGGCTGCAGCTAACACGCCATCTGACTATGAGGACAGGCTACACATTGATTTACTGGTCGGATGCTGTTTCCTTCCCCTTAACCGGAAAATCGGAAACCGCCTACGGCCTGGTGCAATCGTTGAATGTGGGCCTGCAAGCGAACTGGTAGTCGTGGCCGCGGAACTGATCCCAGCAGTCGCACATCGAGGGAGTCCCATGCCGGCTGAATTGAATCGGCGACAACTGATCGCCACGCTGGGATCCGCCGCGCTCGGTAGATCGTTCCTGAGCAAATCTTTCCTGGCCGGATCTGTTTGGCTCAGCCAGCGGAGCGTTGCCTACGCGGATCATTACCAACCCATTGAATATGACCTGGTCGGTGATTCGTGGAATGCATCGGAGGATTCAAAGAACAGGAAGCAAATTATCGATCAGGCGATGCAGTACATCTGGCGGCGTTTGCTGGATGTCGAGATCGCCAGGAATGTTTACAGTTTGGACAACGTGCTGTACGGTCAGGCGGATGACCTTTGGCAGATCACCAACCTCGACGCGTACTACGACAACTTGGGCCGCCGTGATGTGTTGTGGCACCAATTGCGGAGCCTGCGGCAGTGGTACCAAACCGAAAATGCGATTTACATGAAACCCAAACTTTTGATTCACAGCTACGAACGGGAGGAGAACGCTGTCGCGCGGGCACATTACAACACCGTCAAAGTGGTTTACGACTCAACCGGTTTTCGCGTGACCGGAGACTTTTCGGTCTTTGTCAATTTCCATTACCTGGGTAGTGCAGGTTGCTTTTCCGATCCGCTCTACTGGGCCAGCACGATCGCCCATGAAATGTTGCACAACCTGGGTCATGATCACGACGAAAGTCCCCAAGACCCCTATTACCAGCGACGACAAATGATCGTCTTCGAGAACGCATTCTATTTGAACGGTGGTTACCACTTTGGCCTACCAGCGCTGGACGGTCGCTGCGGCGGAGAACCGGTATAGTTGGCAGTTGACAGCTAATAGTTGGGAAATACAAGCGCCGCGGGTGGCTGGGGTCGCGATCTGAGTTTGACGAACATCGAGCCCCAGAAGTTTCCACAGCTGATCGCTGGGGGCTTGGTACCACTCGACCCACCAGCCACCTATGCGTTCCGCTGGTCCAACGAATCGAGCGCCAATAGGGCGAACAGCTCGTTGTCATCCTGCCCGTCGTCATCGTGATCGGTCACCAAGCCAATTCGATCACTTGCTGTATCGCTGGCCGATGCGACCGCCGACACAACTTTATCGACACTTTCCGCACCCAATTCGGCAAACGCGGAATCGGCAGTACGGCTCGGCAGTTCGCGTGCATCGGCAGTCGCGACCCCGGCGATTGACTCGCCTTCCGCCTTGGCCGAACCACGGCTGCCGCGAGCGAGGTAGTTGATGACCTGTAGCGCGTCGACGGCGGTTACTTTGTGGTCACCATTGACGTCAGGGAAATACGCTTTGGCAACCGCGGTTCCGGTTTCTCCGTCGACCTTTGCGCGACGGCTCAGCTCGTTGATCACAACCAGCGCGTCGAGCGCGGAAACAACGCCATCGCTGTTGACATCCGGCGGCATCTCGCCATTTTGCAAGCTGATGCTGGTGATCACCGGCAACGGCGGATCAACGACCTCGATCGTACCACCGACAAATTGAATGTTGGCCAAGGGGACTGGAGTCACGGTGTTGAAAAAAAGGACGTTTCGGAATTGCCCATCTGCGAGGTCTCCGTTCAATTGCAGCGTCCCCGCCGAATTGGCCGCGATAGGTACGCTGAACAACAATACTTCAGCGCCGGGCGGATCTTGCCGAATGGAATCGGTGTCGATTCCCCCCGCCTCGTCAATCAGTCCCGCTGTCGAAAGGTCGCCCTGGGGGGAAACGCTGAAATCTGGACCCGGTGTTACCGTAGCGCCCGACACCGCGATGACATCGTTGTACATGATGTCCAAATAGGCATGCGCAAATGATGTTGGATTCGCTCGGATGTCTTGGACATAAACATTCAGCACAGATGTTTCGCCAACCACCAACTGCGAAACGGGATTGCTGTTCGCGTCGGTAAATTCAAACCGCACGGAGACCTCGGTTGCCGCATCGTCGTTAAGGATCGTGCCGCTAACCGGAGTTCCGAGAATGAGAATCGAGGCCGGATCGATGCCCGCAGCAAAGCCGGAGATCGCAATCGATACTTGGAACAGTTCGTCGGGCTCGGCGACGATGTCATGGTTGACCTGAACCGTGATGATCTGGGCTGCTGTGCCAACGCCGCTGAAGTTTAGCACGCCGCTGTTGGCGACGTAATCATTATCGGCCGTCGTAGCGGTTCCGTCGCCAGTGGTGTATTGAACACTGAGACCACCTTGAATCGGTTTGTCGAGTTCGACACCAAATGTAAAGCCCGTCACCGTTCCGCCCGTGCCTTCATTTCGATTCGCATTGACGGCCGTCAACGTCAGCGTCGCGGAGTCATCATTGGTGATCGTGCCCAGACCCTGAGCGTCCGCGATGGACACAGCCCGACCGGCCGCTTGCAAATTGCTCAGATCAACGAATAACGTCTCATCGGCCTCCACTTTTTCGTCCAAGGTGATCGGAACGCCAATCAAAATTGTCAGCGAACCACCGGCAGTAAATGTGAGCGAGTTCGACGCCGGTATGTAATCGCTGTCAGCAACCATTGCGGTGCCATCGGCGGTTGCGAAATCAACAGTCAGATCGGTATCGACTGGATTCGACAACGTTGCCGTGAAGATGATTGTCCCAGCATCTTCAGCGAGCGAGGTATCGTTGATCGTGATGGTTGCGGCGTCATCGTTGATGATCATACCGGTGGCGGTCGACGAACCGACGATGTAGCCGATTCCACTGTCGACGATCATGATTACGGTTTCGTCGGCTTCCACGGTAAGATCCGCGGTGGGGTTGATTGTGACAGTTGCAAGCGACGAGCCGGGCGCAAACATCACGGTGCCTGTTGCATCACCAAAGCTGCCGCCACCGCCGAATCCACCGCCATCAAAATCTCCACCTCTGCCCTCAAACGAAGGTCCGTTAACCGTGCTGGCGCCGGTCAAGATGTAATCGATACCGAAGCTTGCCGTTCCACCCACGTAAAAATTGACCGCGAGGCTACCCGACAGATCACCGGTTCGCGTGAATGTGTAGGCCAGGTTCGTAGCGCCGTCTTCCGAGACTGTGGCTGAGAATACAGCGATGCCGACCGTTGGTGTCCCCGTGCTGGTCGTGGTCAGGAAATCGCGCTTGGAGATTGTCACGCCCGAATCGTTGTCGGTGTTTGTTACCGATACATTCGCCACATTCAGACCGTTGTAGTTCGAATCGCCGCTGACGGCAGCCCCGGTCATGATGCTGTATGGGATGTCGCCATCAGCCACAGCATCGTCCACACCGGTGACTGTCACCGTCTGCGGCACGTTCCAATCGTTGAAAGTGAAGGCCAGGCTCGCTGGCGCCACAATCCCTTCGGTCGTATCCGAGCTGCTCAGTGTGATCACCACGTCCGCGACTGGCTGGGAATCGAGCACCACGGTGAAGGTCGCCGCGCCACCCGCTTCGCTGGTGATCAATCCGCTGGTCGGATTCACCGTGACGCCAGCTAGCGCGGAAACGGTGATCGTTGTGCTGTCTTGGTCGTCTTCTGTCGGCGCGTTGTTGTTTGGCGTGCTGTCAGCGTCGGGCTGGTCGGCGGCGATGACTTGAGCCGTGTTCGTGACCAGACCGGGCTGCCCGACGTTCGCAGCGATCTGCAGCGTGGCAGAGCCGTTACTGGCCAACGAACCCACCGACCAAACTCCGCTTGATGAGTTGTAGCTTCCTTGGCTTGGTGTACTGCTGACAAGCGTCGCTCCCAGTGGCAGTAGATCGAGTACTTCGACGCCCGTCGCCGCACTCGGACCGTTGTTGAGAATGACGACTGTAAAGTTCACCTGTTGTCCGACATTCGGGGTCAGATTGTCGACGGTCTTGGTCAGCTCCAAGTCGATTTGTTGGCCTTGGATTTGCGCGATCGCCAAGTCATCTTCGCCCAGCAGGCCGTTATTCGGAGTCGAATCGGGATCGAACTGGTCGACCGCGATGATTTCAGCCGTGTTCGATATTGAGGTCGCAGCGGTCACAGTGGCCTGAATCGTCAGCGTTGCCGTGCTTCCTACCGGCAGCGAGCTAACATTCCAGATTCCCGTGCCACTGTTGTATGTCCCCGCACTGGCCTGATCGGAAACAAACGTGGTGCCAGCGGGGAGTTGGTCTCGTATTTGCAGATTGGTTGCGGTATCCGGACCCGAATTGGAAACCATAAGGGTGAACGATACGGTTTCACCGACGTTTGGCGTCGCATCGTTGACTGTTTTGGTCAGGGACAGATCGGCGCTGGCAATGTTGATCGTGACGGCCGCCTGATCGTCTTCATTGGGGTTGTTGTTGCCGGGAGTCGAGTCAATATCTGTCTCGTTGGCATCGATCACTTCGGCCGTGTTCAAGATTGGGCCCGCGGAATTGATTGTTGCCACAATCTTTAGTGTCGCTGCTTCACCTTGGCCGAGCGTGTTGACATCCCACTGACCCGAGCTCGAGATGTAAGTCCCCTGGCTGCCATTGGCGGTTATAAATGTCAGTTCCGCCGGCAATTGGTCTTCCACCAGAACCCCAGTAGCATCGCCCGGACCAGCGTTGACCACAGTCACCGTGAAGGTAACGTTCTCTCCCAGGTTGGGGCTGGAGTTATCGACCACCTTGTTCAGCGACAGATCAATTAGTGCCGTGTCTGTCACTATCACCGTCACCGTCGCAGTCGCCAACGTTCCGTTCCCGTCCTCGACTGTGTAGTCGAACGTCTCGGTGCCCACGAAGGTTGTCATCGGTGTGTACAACAACGTCGCACCGCCGCTGCTGATCAGCACCGTGCCGCCGAAACTTGGCGTACCCACATTCGTGATCGTCAGCAAGTCGCCATCGACGTCTGTGTCGTTCGTCAGGGGAGTCAGCAGGTAAGACACGCTGTTCGCGGGCACCGGGAACTGGTCAGGGACCGCCACAGGCGAGTCGTTCACTGGCGTTACGGTCACCGTCACCGTCGCCAGGTTGGAATCCATCGTGCCGTCGTTGGCCGTGTAGCTGAAAGTGTCGATGCCAAAAAAGTCCGGGTTCGGCGTGTAGCTCACATCCGTGCCGTTGTTCACCACCAGGCCGTTGGCGGGCTGCGTTACCGTCGCGATCGTCAACGTGTCGCCATCGGGGTCCGTGTCGTTGGCCAATAAATTCAGCAGATTGCCTAAGCTGTCCTCGATCACTGTCAGCAACAGATCGTCGACTGCCACCGGCGGATCATTTACACTCGTCCCACCCAGGGCCTCGATCTCGTCAAAACTGATGATCGCGCCATCGGCGTCGGTGAACGCGCCGCTATCCGGTTCCGGTCCGGCCACGAAAACTACGCCAGTCGGGGAATTGAGGTTCAGTGTGTCCCCAACCGCACCGATCGGATTACCCCCCAGGATGTCGTAATCAAGGAACCCACCGGCCAAGGTGGTGATGTTAATTGTGTCGCTGCCGGCGCCAGCTTCGACCGCGACTCTTTCTACCGTGGTGATGTTGTTGGTGCCTGCCGAAATGCCCCCCGCGACAGTCACCGCTGCCGCAGTGTGGATCACCGAGAGTGTTTCGCTCGCGGCGGTGCCGCTGACCAGGATCGTATCGGCGCCGTTTCCGCCGTCGACCGTGTTTGTTCCGCCGCGACCATCGATGATGTCATCGCCATCGTTGCCGTTGATCGTGTCGTTGCCCACACCGCCAATCAGGGTATCGTTGCCGGCGCCGCCATTGATCACCGCATCGGCTGACAGCAAGTCGTCGCCGGCGTCGCCGTCAAGTTGGATGCCGATCGTGGTTTCCACACCCGGCTCGGCCTTGATCGAATCGTCGCCGGCGTTACCGCTGACGATCAGCCGGTCAGCAGCGGTCGCAGAATTGATTGTGACGTTATAAGTCAGGCCCTGCACGATTACCGATGTACCGGCTTGGCCGATCTCAATCTCGTCGGCCGTATTGCGGCCCTCGACGGAGACAATGTCATCACCATCAGCAGCAACGATCGTGACGTTGACCACTTCGGTCGCGAACAAGTCGTCAATACCGATCGTGTCGTTGCCAGAGAGCGGATCGAGACGCACGCCTTCGATACCGGAATTTTCGATCACAAGTCCATTAAACAAACCGTTGAAGTGGGTCGGATCGACAGCTTGTTGCAGCACGAACGCATCTGCCGTCGTCCCGCCAAAGAGTCGCAAAACGTCTCCTCCGTCATCACCGCCGCTGTTGACGTCGGCGCCGTCGCCCGGTTCCCAGACGAAGTGATCGACACCTTCGCCGCCGAAGTTGAAGTCAGCGCCCGGGTCATCCGCGGTGTTGTCAGCAGTTAAAGTCAGGTTCCCGAAGATATCGTTACCAGCTTCACCGTACTGAAAGTCATTTCCGCCGCCGCCGATCAGGATATCGTTGCCGGCGCCGGCGAAAGTGATGTCGTCCTGTCCCGATCCAATCAGCGTGTCGTTGCCGTCGCCACCGCGAATCGTGATCAGGCCGGCAAAGACCAAGGCACCAAGATTGATGTTGTCGTCACCGCCAAGTCCATCAACCTGGAGCGATTCCAGGCCGGTTCCAAGTCCGACCGTACTGCCATCGACGGTCAGGGAACTGGCGGCCGATGAAATCACGTCGACCACCGCATCACCAAAAATGTTCAACTCGTCGACACCAGATCCACCGTTGAAGGTCGCTGTTGTGGCATCGGTGTACTGAAAGCCCACCGTTGGCGAGCCATTGTGGTCAAACGCCGCACTGTTGTTTCCGGTAGCGGTCGGCGTGACATCGAAAACGTCGTCACTGGCCGTCCCTTCGACAGTCAGTGTGCTGTTGGCAGCAATGTTGATTGTTTCCTGGCCGCTGAAGTAGACGCCGTTGAAGCCGGCTTCGGTGATCGACTGAGTCGTCGGATTCTGAGCCGTCAGGTTCAAAGTAATCGCACCAACACCTGAACCGACGAAATTCAACACGTCACTGCCGCTGTCGGGATTACCCCCTTCGAGCACGAGAATGCCAAACGGGTGGTCGCCCGGCACGGTGAAAGCATCATCGCCAATGTGGCCCTGCACAGTCAGTCCGCTGGCGCCGGGAGTGGCAATCACTGGTAGGACAGGGAAACCTCGCGAATCGCTGGCCGTGATTTGTCCATCTGCGGTCAATACAAAAGCGTCATCGTTGGCGGTACCAGAAACCGATAGCGAATCGGTACGTGCTGTGGAGACATCAGCAAAGCTCAGGTAGGACGCCGGGCCGAACAGATTGGTGAAGGCGAGCGGCATCAGGACTTCGCCGACTAACTTCACCGCGGCAATCGATCCGCCAGAACCGCCGTTCCCCGGGCCCATTGTCAATTCAATGATATCTGGTCCTGCCGGTGAATTGTAGGTCAAGAAATCGTCTCCACCCTGGCCGTCGATCACAGCGTTTTCGACAGTTGCCAGTGTGATCACAACAACCGGTCCAGCGCCAGTGACCACGGCGTCGTCGTCGCTGGTCGGCGCGAAGTTGATCGTATCATCACCCGTCGTGCCGCTGATGATCGCCGTGTCACTACCGGCCGTCGGGTCGCCGCCGTTGACGGTAATCCCAGTCAGCGCCTCCGCGGCCGTGGCAGCGTTGACGCTAAAATTGTCACTTCCGCCCAAGCCATTAAGAACCAAAGTTGCCTTGTTGTTGAATTCGATCGTTTCGAAACTGTCGACCGAAACCAGACCGGTTGCGCCGACGAAAATTCCGCCGCCGGGCCCGTTGCCGTAGCTGATCGCGTTGTCGGCATTGGTGCCGTTGACGACAAGATTCGCGGCCACCACGTTGTCTTGAAACGGTTCCAGGTTCTCAAAATCGATTGACAACAACACGCCGTTGGACGGATCGGCGTCATCGTCGTGGGTAATTTTGCCTTCTTGAACCTGTGGGCCGACCGTGTAGGTGACCGTATCAACGGGATCGCCAATCACCTGCAACAGGTCCGAGTTGTCGCCACCGTCGTAGTTGATCGGCAGCGTGATCGGTCCACCGGCGGTATCGACCGTCAATGTATCGTCGCCACCGAGCGTTTGAATCCCGAGTGCTTCCAAATCGTTGAACATGACCGTACTGCCATCCACGGCAACCGTCGTGGCAGTCAGGGTAACCGCGTTGGCTGCAGCGTTACCAAGGATATTCAGCTGATCAAACCCGTCGCCGCCGTCGAAGGTGATCGGTTCAGGAATCAGACCGCCTGAAATATCAATCGTCAACGTATCGTTGCCGCCGCCGCTGTTGACCGTGATTTCGCCGGTGACCGTGGCAATCGGAATCAAAACATCGCCGTTGGTGGCTAAGGAAGTGCCGGGTCCGGGTCGCAGTTCATGATCTGGATCGCTAACGCGGTAGTTCGTACCCTCGACGACGATCGTCAGGTTGTCATTGCGAGAATCATCCACGTCTTCGATGATCAAAACCCCCTCGATGACGCTCACATTAAAAAATAACGGATCCAACGTTTGTAATTCGAAGGCCCCGATGTCGGTCCCATCACCACCGCTGACATTCGTGACGGAGATGTCATCAAACGTTCGTACAAACGGGGCGCCACGTTGATCGTTGGTTGCAAGTGGAACGCTCAGGTTCTTACCAGCGTCGATCGCAGGGCTGCCGGGCAGCAGCGCGTGCGTTTGCGTGCTGCCACCGTTTAGCGCCAGCGGGCCAAGGTTGGCGTCAATTGGCGCCGCCAAAGTACCGAGCTGGTTGCCGTTTGTCCCGTTGCTAATGCCCGTCAAACCTGAATCAACGCCAATCAGATTGTAAGACGACGAAGCATCAATCGCGCCGCTGACATCGCTGGCATCACCGAGCGTCTGCAAATTCCCCGCCACAATCGTGTTGGTAATGATCGCGGTGCCATCGTCATTACTATTGTGGATGCCGCCACCGCTGCCGGCGGTGTTTCCTGAGATCGTGCTGTTCGTGACGGTCGCCGTTGCAAAGTAGAAGGAGGTCCCGCGGTTGTACACCCCGCCACCGTCGCCGCCTGTCGTGTTGCCCGAGATCGTACTATTGGTGACCATCAGCGTCGCTTGATGGCTGGATAACCCGCCGCCGTTGATGTCGGCCGTATTGCCCGAGATCGTACTGAAATTAACCGTCACCCGACCGCCGTTATTGTTATATATTCCGCCCCCCTCGCCGCTGGCTGTGTTGCCCCAGATCGTGCTGTGAGTAACTTGCAGGCTGGCTACGCTGTTTCGGATCGCCCCTCCAAATTCGCCGCTGCCCACACTGCCGCCGGTGAGTGTTAGACCCGAAATCGCAACCGCGACATCCGAACTCGGGTTGTTATCATTGATGTGAAAGATCCGCGACTTGGCGTCCGCATCGATCGTCAGCAGATTCGCCCCCGGACCGCTGATCGTCAGCGCGTCGCCAATTAAAAACTCACCGAGCAGCATCGTTAGTGTGCCGGGACCGCCCGACGTTAACGCCTGGTCAAACGTGACCGTGTCCGCACCGGGATTGCCGCTTGCGCTGTTGATCGCCTCGCGCAGGCTGACGTCGGTATTGGTGTAGTCCAGTTCGTCGGTCAGGGTCGTGACCACAAAAAATGAAAGATCCAACGTTTGTAATTCGAAGGCCCCGATGTCGGTCCCATCACCACCGTTGGCATTCGTAACGGAGATGTCATCAAACGTTCGTACAAACGGGGCGCTACGCTGATCGTTGGTTGCAAGTGGAACGCTCAGGTTCTTACCAGCGTCGATCGCAGGGCTGCCGGGCAGCAGCGCGCGCGTTTGCGTGCTGCCTCCGTTGAACGACAGCGGGCCAAAGTTGGCGTCAATTGGCATCGCCAGAGTACCGATCTGGTTGCCGTTTGCCCCGTTGCTAATTCCTGTCAAGTTTGAATCAACGCCAATCAGATTGTAAGACGACGAAGCATCAAACGCGCCATTGGCATCACTGGCATCACCGGTCGTCAGCAAATTCCCCGCGACAATTGTGTTGGTGATGATCGGTGTGCCAGAGATGTGGATGCCGCCACCGCCGAAGCTGGCGGTGTTGTCTGAGATCGTGCTATTCGTGACGGTCGCTGTGCCCTGGCTGAAGATGCCACCGCCGCCCTCTTTGCCGATATCAATTCCGTCCACATCGCTGCGGTTGCCCACGATTGTGCTATTGGTGATCTTCAGCGTGCTGTCGCTGCCCAGCCCGCCGCCGGCGCGACCTGCCGTGTTGCCCGAGATCGTACTATTGCTGACCGTCAGCGTGGCGACGTTGTTGTATAGTCCGCCGCCATAGAAGTTGCTGGTGTTGCCCATGATCGTACTGGAGCTGACCGTCATTGTGCCGCTAGACCCGTTCAACAGCCCACCGCCGAAAAATTCGGCCGTATTGCCGGAAATCCTGCTGGCGGTGACGTCCATCGTCCCGCCACTGTTGTGAAACCCGCCCCCGCCTCCGCCGCCGAGGGCGGTGTTCTCTGAGATCGTGCTACCGGTGACCGTCAGCATGCCGTTATCGTTTGACAGCCCACCGCCGTTCTGGGCCTCGTTGCCCGAGATCGTGCTGTCGGTGACGGTCAGCTCGCCGTTGTTGTGCAGTCCACCACCGTCGCCGTCAGCCGTGTTGAACGAGATCGTACTGAGACTGACCATCGCAACGCCAATGTTGAGCAACCCGCCGCCGTTCACGTCGGCCATGTTGCCCGAGATCGTGCTGTCGGTGACTGTGAGTGTGCCGTTGTTGTGCAGCCCGCCGCCGTTGCCGCTCGCCGTATTACCCGTGATCGTGCTGTCGGTGACCGTCAAATTGGCGCCTTCGATTTCAATCGCCCCACCGTTGATCCCGCTGCCCTGGGTCAGGGTCATGCCGCTGATCGTCGCGGTGGTCGTCGCATCGCTTACGAAAAAGATTTGCGAGGCGTTGTTGCCGCTGATCGTCAGCAGTCCTTCGCCTGGGCCGGCGATCGTCATGTCGCTGCTGATCTCCAGCCGCGTCCCACCGAGCGTGATCGTTTCACTTCCGTTTTGCGTCAGAGTCGGAGCGAACTCAATCGTGTCCGCACCAATCTCGCCCGCCGTCGAACCGTCTACCGACAGGTCGGTGTTGGCGGCTTGAATCGCCTCCCGCAGCGTGACGAGCCCATCGACAACGGGGTTGTCGTCCAGACTGGTGACCGTAATCGTGGCCAGCAGTGCGCGGATTTCCAGTTGCTCAATACCGATCCGCCTGGATCGCGCCAGCAACGGTTGCGGTTGCAGTTGTTGTCGTAACCAGTTTCGCCGGCGGGCCAGGTTTGCAAATCTTTTTCGGAGCCGACCGATAGAGCGTGATGACATCACGAGGAAGCCTTCAATAGATTGTGCCACAGATCCATGCTTTTCTTGTTGGTGTTCATCCAGCCCGCCTCGGTGATCGCGCCCAGATCCGGCGCTCGGATTCGCCGCCGCCCGAGCAGTTCGCGACACAGACAGCGGCGCGGCTGGCAAACTCGCTGGCCATATTTCGGACGCGAGTCAAAACCAGCGAATGAGAATGGAACAATTGAGTTGCGCGGAAATCTGCTTAAGTCAGTTGCGGAGCTTTTCAATCGAGCGGTCTGTCTATTTGCGCTAGAGTGCCTAAGTTTCGGAGGGGCATTGTACCAGTCGCAAGCTCGCATGATCCGATTTTGACGATTCTTTTCGGGCCTAAATGGTCAGAACGGATGCCCGAGCGATCGCTGGGGGCTCGTTGACGCTCGACCAACCAGCCACCCCGAAGGGGTTGCCGAGCGGCAAGATTGCAATGCAGGCAATGATGCCTATGCGTATTTCAGAAGGAAAAAACCGGTTTTGCTGATAAGGTGGACTTTGGCAACCCGATAACTTTGATGAAGCAAGTTCGGCTTCCGCTGCTTTCACGCCGCCCCGAAAATTCTCAACTCCGAGAACTCAACTCGACGAGTGAATCAAACTCGAGAACGATCGATCATGAGAGTTGCATTTTTACTGGCCGGCATGCTGGCGATGATGCCAACGGTGGCCGTCGGTCAGCCGTTTTCGATACTCAGCCCAAACCAAGGTTTCTTCGACGGTAACTTGCCGGACGATCCGGGCGCCTGCGATTACCTGCCCCCTGCGCAACGCGACTGCCGGGAATTTGCACATCTCGGTTCCCCGGCGATCGATCCGCATTTCAGTGAACATGATGGATGTGATAGTTGCCCCTCCTGCGCGACAGATGACTTACATCCGCCGCCACCCGGACTCGGGTACCCGTTGCCGTTTCGTCGGCACCCACAAGGTCCGTGGGGCCCCGCCGGCTTGGTCGGCCCACTGGGCGCCGGCGTGAAACATGCACCGGTTCCACTTGGGACTTGGTGGGAAGCAAGCTCTGGCAGAGTTGTTCGCCAGATCCAGCTGAGTCCCAACGGAGACTACAACGAGGTGATCTATGACCGATCCGGCTTCCGACTTGATGTCGTGATCGGCGGTTTCATGATTCAAGCGAGAGAACTGAGCCTGTTGGTCGCAGATCTTCCCCAGCGGGAAATGCGAACTGGAGCGGTCACCGCAGGTGGCAGCATGTTCCTGGTCGACTACACACTGGGCAGCAGTGGGCCCTTCGTCTTCTCATTCATCAACACGACCGGCCAATTAGTGTTGACCGATGCTGGCGGCGCGACGCGCGTCTGGATGCGTGATCCGCCGCCCCAGTTTGGTCTTCCCCGAGCAGAGGCGGGCTTTGTCCACGGACCGGGATACGGATCTGGCTTTCATGGCGGGTATGGTCTTGGACCTGGCGGTCACTACGGCAGCCACCCGCGCTACTATCCGTGGCTTCCCAACGGGCCGATCGAATAAGCTGGCGGGCAGCCAAGTACAACAATCAGGATTGGGAAACTCGCCTGCCATCGGATCAAAACTGCTGGTTTATCGCGGCGCAAGCCTGCCAAGGATAGGCAAAGTTTGCCGATTTCAACAATTAAAGTGATCAGCAAAGATTTAGCGGACCGATAAATTCTTGGGAACGCGTTGGGTCGTAGGCTTGGGGCACCACCAGCGGAATTGAGCAGACTAAGTTTTCGAGAGAATCGATGCGCACCGCACTGCTTTGCGCCAGTTTGCTGGTACTCACACCCGGCGTGGTATTGAGTCAATCAACCGTTCGAGTGATCAAGTCGGGGGGGCGAATCCTTGTCGAACCGACGACTCCGTTAGACGATGCCAACTCAGTTGTGTCGGCTGGCTATGTTGATCACGGCGGGCCAGGCCACGGCATCCCATACCACTGCGATTGTGGTTCAGACGCTCATCATCCGTCATGTCGGTTTGCCGGACCAGCCTGCGAATTCAGAGGGACTTGGTGGGAAGCGATGCCCGCTGGCGTGATTCGACAGATCGAATTGCATCCCAGCGGCAAATACAACGAAGTGATTTTTAACCGCACCGGCGAGCGGTTGGAAGTCTTGATCGGCAGCTACCTGATCAGCCACGGCGAATTGACCTTGTTGGTCGAGGGTCTGCCGCAGCGCGAAACCAGGACGGTAACCATCACCAAGGGCGGTCAACAGTTCGAGATCAGTTATACGGTTGGATCCAGCGGACCCTACGTTCTTTCCTGCAATCAGGCGGTTGGCCAGATCGTATTGACCGATGCCAGTGGCGCCGCGCGGGTCTGGATGCGACATCCTCCACCACGTTTTGGCTTGCCTGTCACCGGACCGATCCATGGTCCAGGCTATCACCAAGCCTTTCCCTGGCTACCCAATGGCGGCATCGATCCGGCAACGCCGACCGCCGCAGCCTTGGCTCCGACTGCCGCGCTACAGCCAGCCGGTTCGAATGACGGCATTGAAAGTGCCGGCTTCGCTGCGCCTGTTGACCGGCTTGTTGGTTCACCACCGCCGCACGGTGCTCAACATCAAGCAGTCGGCTACGACGATCACCAACCGAGCGGCAGCTATGGCCCGCCGGGTGGGATGCCCTATGCCCACAACCAACCGGCGGCTTGCGATTGCAAAGAGTGCCCAGGGTCAGGTTATGGGCCCCATTCATACGGGCAAGATCCGTATGGCTCGGATTCGTACGGTTCAGATTCATACGGGGGTAGCGGTGCGATTGGCTATGATCAGCAGTACGGGCCGTCTGCTTATCAACACGGTCCGCCGGTCGGTCCCTATGGACCCGACATGTGTGCTTGCGGCCAGCCTGACTGTCGCATGAATTGCCAGCCGATGGATTGGGGGCCAGTTTGTAAGAGTTCAGTTTGTCAGTGCCCGATCATTGACCCATCGCTGCCGGTCTGTGCCGCCGGCTCTCCAGCGCGGCTGATACCGTTCGGCGAGTTTCTGTATCTTCGCGCAAGCGATGCCGCGATGACCAGTTACGCGGTGCCCGTCGATGGAGCGGTGGTTCCGCGTCCAACACCACCCGTGCCGCTGGGCCCTGTTGCCGCAGTTGACCTGGATTATGAACCAGGGTTTCGTGTTGGACTCGATTGGATCTGGAACGATTGTTCGCGTGGAGTCGCAACCTACAGCTCTTTGGGTCTTAGTTCGAAAAACCAAGTCTCGGTTGATCCAGCTGCACAGTTGTTGCTGCAATCGTTAGTCATGCATCCGTCAACGACGGGCGCTGACTCTTTGTTCCTGGATGCGAGCGCCAGCGGCGACCTGAATCTTCGCTTGGGCGATGTCGAGTATCGCCGCGTCTTTGTGGAAGACTGGTGTCGTTGGGACTTCCTGGTTGGTGCTCGATACGCCCACTTGGACCAAGAATTCAATTCGGTTTTTGCAAATGCGACGACGACCGAGAACGTAAATACAAGCGTCAACTTCGATGGCGCCGGAATTCGATTTGGAACTCGCGGCGACTGGCGCTCTTCACAACACGGATGTTTCTTGTACGGGCAGGCGTCAACTTCGTTCATCGCGGGACGGTTTTCCAGCCGCTACCTTCAGACGAATAATTTCGTGGGTACGGTCGTCAACACATCATGGAAGGACGATCGGACCATCAATGTGACGGATGCCGAATTGGGTGTTGGTTGGCACAGCAAAAATCGCCGCTGGCGGTTTTCAGGCGGTTATCTGTTCAACACCTGGAGCGACGTCATCAGCAACACCGGTGTGATTCGAACGGCCCAGGCTACTTCGTTTGGACCCATTCGTGAACGGTTGACGTTCGATGGGTTGACGACCAGAGTCGAACTCCACTTCTAAGACTTTGGCTGAATGCGTGGCGTTGAACCAATCCGCCTCGCTTCGGTTCACTGCGGACGAAACATACTCGTTGTCGTCCAACTTCGAGAGCTCCGAAGAAATCGCCATTAATGTGACGAAAGTTCGGATGCCCGGTTGCAGCGGACCGACGAGTCGGCCGCCCTGTCCCTGCTCGAGTCTCGGCTGAGATCGCTAGGAAGCTGGGAAGTTTGCACTAAATCTGCCGATTTCAACGATTCAACTGCAATGTCAAGCTGTACCGATCCGATAGTTTCTTCTGGTCAAGTCCGGTATTACGGCTGGGTAAACGCCAGTGGATTTAAAAGACAAACCTTGCGGGGGCAAACAGATGCGCGTGGCAATCCTTTGTGCCATTGTTTTGGCACTCACACCAAGCTTGGCGCTGAGTCAATCAACCAGCCGGTCGGCCCAGGCCGACGATTCAATCGGCAGGCTCCTGGTCGGTGAAACCGCCGATATCGACCAAGTGCCCCAGGCTGTGGTGCCTTGCGACGAGCCATGCGGGCCCGATGTACCATGTCCGGGTTCTTACCAGCCTGGTTACGGCGGTCAACACTTTGGGCCGGGGCCTTTCATTGACAACCCTTGGCCGCAACCGTGTGGATGCGGACCCGGTGGCCATCATCCGCCCTGTCGGTTGGCGCTGCCAGCTTGTGAAATCAGAGGCAGCTGGTGGGAAGCCATGCCGGGCGGGGTCGTTCGGCAGATCGAATTGCATCCCAGCGGCAAATACAACGAAGTGATTTTTAACCGCTCCGGCCAGCGGTTGGAGGTCGTGATCGGCAGCTACCTGATCAGCGGCGGCGAATTGACCCTGTTGGTCGAGGGTTTGCCCCAGCGCGAAACCAGGACGGTAACCATCACCAAGGGCGGTCAACAATTCGAGATCAGCTATACGGTCGGCTCCAGCGGACCCTACGTTATTTCCTGCAATCAGGCGACTGGTCAAATCGTGTTGACCGATGCCAGTGGCGCCTCACGGGTTTGGATGCGACATCCTCCACCACGTTTTGGCTTGCCCGTGACAGGTCCCCACCATGGTCCAGGCTATCACCAAGCCTTTCCCTGGCTACCAAACGGCGGCATTGATTCGGCAACGCCGACCGCCGCAGCCGTGGCTCCGACCGCCGCGCTGCAGCCAGCCAGCTCCGGTGACGGCGTTGAAAGTGCCGGCTTCGCGGCGCCCGGTACCCGGCTTGCTGATTCAGCACCGCCGCACGGCGCTCAATATCAGGCAAACGGCTACGACGATCACCAATCGAGCGGCAGCTATGGCCCGCCGGCTGGGTCGCCCTATCACCACAACCAACCGGCGGCTTGTGATTGCAAAGAGTGTCAAGGGTCAGGTTATGGGCCGCATTCCTATGGGCAAGATCCGTATGGCTCGGATTCGTACGGTTCAGGTTCATACGGGGGTAGCGGTGCGACTGGCTACGATCAGCAATATGGGCCATCTGCTTATCAACACGGTCCGCCGGTCGGTCCCTACGGATCCGACATGTGTGGTTGCGGCCAGCCTGACTGTCGCATGAATTGCAGCCCGATGGATGGTGAACCGTTCTGCGAGTGCTCAGATGGTCAGCAGGGCGACGGCATGAATTCATGGATCCGAGCCGACTATTTGTATTGGTGGACCAGTGGCATGCGGCTTCCCCCGCTGGTCACCACCAGCCCTTCCGGTACGCCGCAGACCCAAGCAGGTGTGCTGGGCCAACCGGGCACGCAAACCCTGTTTGGCGGCGGTGAGATCTTGGAAGACAATTTCAAGGGCGGACGGATTCGCGGTGGCCATTGGTTCAAGCGGCACCCCAACTGGGGCGTCGGCGCAGAGTATCTTCAACTCGCAAGAGAGTCGCAATCCTTCTCGGCGACCAGCGACGGCAATCCCATCCTGGCCCGCCCGTTTTTCAACACGCAAACTGACACGGAGGACGCGCAATTGGTCGCCTATCCAGGCGTTATTTCCGGCACGGTGGCGTCAGTGGTCGACAGCGAATTACTTGGCGCCGGCGCCCATTTGCGACACTTGCGCTGCCTTAATGACGATGGCAACCTCTCCACCCGCGGCGAGGCATTGTACGGTTACCGGTACCTGCAATTAGACGAGAGTGTTCAGGTCACCGAAAATCTGGCCACATCAACCGCCACCCCGGACACGTTCGACATCTTGGATCGTTTTGAAACTCTCAACACGTTCAACGGCTTTGACGTCGGTTGGCTGTATAGCCGCACAAAAGGCTTGTTGACTTGCGAGTGCCTGCTTCGAATGGCGGTCGGCAACAATCGACAAACGGTCCGCATCAATGGCCAGACGACGATCGCCCAAACTGCCGTGACCCCGGTAACCTTTCCGGGAGGCCTGCTGACCCAAAGCTCCAACATCGGGACGTACAATCGTAATCAGTTTTCGGTTGTGCCAGAATTCAATGCCACTGTCGCCTGTCAGTTAACCGGTCACTGCCGTGCCACGCTCGGATACAGCTTCCTCTACTGGTCCAACGTGGTTCGGCCTGGCGATCAAATCGATCGCGAAGTGAATCCGAATCTGATTCCACCGCCTGTCTCTGTGACCGGTGCTCTGCGACCAGCGTTCGCCTTCGTGACGACCGACTACTGGGCGCAAGGACTGAATTTTGGTCTTGAATGCGAATGGTAACTCATGACAATCCCGCGCCTGACGAGTACGGCTCTCGCGACCTCTGACCCGGGCTTTCGGTAAACCGGCGGACGCGATGCAGCACTGTCTGGGGCAGATCAACGAAGCCCATCGCAGACGCGCTCGAACTTGAGTCATTGCTCTACCACCTTGATCGATCACCTTGTTCTCGACTTGAGTCTGTGTTGAAAGCGAAACAAATCCGAATCGTCGGCCTGGTCGCCTTCCTGATTGCCGCGCTGCCGACGATCGCGCAAGGTCAATCGCGTTTGCCACTCGGACCAGCCGATCTGCATGGGATCTGGTGGGAAGCGACACCACACAATACGGTCGTTCAGATCGACTTGCAGCCTGCGGGTGGCCTCAGCGAGATCACCTACCATCGTTCTGGACAACGGGTGCAGGTGGCGATTGGCAGTTACCTGTTGCATGATGGTGAATTGACGCTGCTTAACGAAAATCTTCCCCAGCAAGTCCTGGAGCAGCACAGCATTTCGATCGGCGGGCGCAGTTCGGTAGCGATCGTTGCGATTGGCTCCAGTGGTCCCTACGTGGTGCGCTTCGCTCAGGCTGGGCAACAGCTGGTGTTGACCGATGCCAGTGGCGCCTCGCGGGTTTGGACCCGATATCCGCCCCCACACTTTGGTCTGCCGGTCACCGGCTATCACCACAGCAAACCGAATCAGCAAGCGTTTCCTTGGCTGCCCAGCGGTCGCATTGACGACGACTTTGGCAGATCACAACCAGCAGCGACCAAGCCGAGCCCAACGGTGACGGTCGGTATCGCCGGTTCGCCGGCAAACAGCCGCATCGCAAGGAGCGTCCCGCAGTCGTTGACCGGCGCTGAGTCTGCGGAAAACAAAACGGTGCAGCAGGCAAGTCACGAGGCACCGAATCCATCCAGCTCGATCTATCGCAGCATCGACGGCAGCGGGAACAACCCGGCTCATCCTGACTGGGGCAGCGCGTTTCAATCCCTGATTCGTAACGTACCGTCGGATTACGCCGATGGCCTGGCGGCTCCGGCTGGCGCTAACCGCGCGTCACCCCGCGCGATCAGTAACATCGTTGCGGTTCAGCCAGAGCCGATCCCCAACGATCGCCAGCTGTCCGACTTCGTCTGGCAATGGGGACAATTCCTGGATCATGACATCAGTTTGACCGAAGTTGCCAGTCCGCAGGAGCGATTTGACATCGTTGTTCCTGCTGGCGACCCGACGTTCGATCCGACCGGTAGTGGACGTCAGACAATCGCACTGAACCGCTCCAGGTACGACGCCACCACAGGGGTTGATCGTCCGCGCGAACAGATCAACCAGAATACTGCCTACATCGACGCGTCGAATGTGTACGGATCTGACCCAAAACGCGCGGCATTCCTGCGTTCATTTTACGGGGGCCGGCTAAAGACCAGCGGTGGTGATCTGTTGCCCTACAACGACGGCAGCCAGCCCAACGACGGTGGCATGGGCACGAACCTATTCGTTGCCGGAGATGTCCGGGCCAACGAGCAAGTTGCTCTGATCGCCATGCACACGCTGTTCGTGCGTGAACACAACCGTCTGGCCGATGAAATCGCCAGCACGCGATACCGCGGCATCGACCTCGCGGATGCCGCCATCGACGAGGCGATCTATCAACAGGCTCGCCGAATTGTCGGAGCACAGATGCAGGCGATCACCTACAACGAGTTTTTGCCGGCGCTGTTGGGTCGCCAGGCGCTGGGCCCGTATCGAGGCTATAACCACAACGTCAACGCCGGAATCGCCAACGTCTTTTCCACCGCCGGTTTTCGCGCCGGTCACAGCATGATTTCGCCGCAGCTGCTGCGGTTGGACAATCACGGCATCCCCATCGCCGCGGGACCGTTGACGCTACGCAACGCATTCTTCCGTCCAGATCTGATCATCAGCGAAGGCGGAATTGAACCCCTGCTAAAAGGTCTCGCCTCGCAAAGGATGCAACAGATCGATATCCAGGTCGTTGACGGTCTGCGCAATTCCCTGCTCAGACCACCCGCCACGGGCGGATTTGATCTGGTCTCACTGAACATCCAGCGAGGACGGGACCACGGCCTGGCCAGCTACAACGCGACTCGAACGGCCTACGGTCTCGCGCCGGTCAGGACATTCGCCCAGATCACCTCGAACCCACACATGGCTCGACTGCTCGCCTCAGCTTACCGGACGGTGGATGACGTCGACGTCTGGGTTGGCGCGTTGGCCGAAGATCACCTTCGGCATAGCAGCGTCGGTCCATTGACCTACGCGATTCTGGTTGAACAATTCCAGCGTCTGCGAAGTGGCGATCGTTATTGGTATGAAAACACACTTTCGCCGGCGGAAATCCACTCGGTCAACCATACCAAACTGGCCGACATCATTCGCCGCAACACAAGGATCACCAAGCTGCAGGATAACGTGTTCTTCGCCGTGCCGGAGAGTTACCGCCAATTCGCCGCGCACCGATTCGATCGCTAGCTGCGCGGCGTAAGCCGACGGCAGCTGAGTCGATCGCGTGGACAGTCTCAGAATCAGGCCAATTGAAACCGTAAATTCGGTATCACCAAAGTCGGTATCACCGAGCCGTTTCTGAAAATCTATCGGCTGGCCAGTTTATCCGAGCTTTCGACACCGAAGTCAAACGACAACGAATGGGTTTCTCCTGCCAACAAACTGATCGTACGCTGTTTCGAAATGGTTTCACCGTTTCGTTCAACAACGACTTCTACCTGATACTCTTGCCAGGCACTTCCAGCGGCTAGCTTCTTGGTACGGAAGGTGCGGAGGCTGCCGATTTTATTAGCCTCTTCGCCCGCCAGATACACCTTGGCATCTTCCGGCACGTGGACGTTCAGCGTGGTGATGACCCTGTCGTCAGCGGCTTTCCTAGCAGCGGGCTTTCGCAACGTCACGAGACTCGCGGTGCGGGCCGCCACTCCACTTGGCGCAGAGTCGACTGCCTGCCCTGCGGTAGCTGAGGTTTTCGGCGCCGAAGGTGAGAGTGTCGTCACGTAACTGTCGGCCGAGGTAACCGGATTGTGGGCGCCGTAAAAGCCGCCGCCATAGCCGTAACCGCCATATCCGTAGCCGCCGCCATAGCCGTAACCGCCGCCATACCCACAAGGAGCACATCCGTAACCGCCACAGAAGCCGCCGTAACCACCTCGATAGCCAACGCCGTAACCATAACCACCGCCAAAGCCGTAACCTCCTCCACAGCCATAGCCGCCACCATAACCCCCGACGAAGCCGTAGCCGCCTCCGTAACCGCCATAGCCATAACCACCGAAGCCATAACCTCCATAACCGTAACCGCAACCATGGTGACGGGCGAAATGATGGCCAAACCAAGCTTGTGCATCGGTTGCCGACATCGCAAAGCTGACGGCAATCGCGGCCATAATGACTTGCATGCTACGGAGCAACGATCGAGTTACCATGGTGATTTTCCTGTTCGAGTGTGTTCATCGTGCGGGTATGGCATCATTTGCAACGCTCCCATGTTAATAGGCCCCAAATCCCAGTCAAATAATTAATAATAAATTTCCGGGATTCGAAATTTGCCGAATCGGTGGAGCGTAAGCACACCAGGTTTACTTGGTTTTTGGCTGGTTAAACGCGGAAATTGTCGAATGTCCTGTTTCCAGTCATTCAACCAGCCGCTGAAATTCCGCGTCCACGTTGAGCGACCTCGGCAGGCTTAAGACCACCGAGCGAGCGATCAGATCGCGGGTGGTTGAAGGAAGTCCCGATTGCAAACTTGCCAACCAACGAGCGAATGCAGCTGTGATATGAAATCTGGTTCGCGGTCGCTGCCAACGGAGCGGTCAGTAGACCTATCGACTGGCAATTTTTTCAGAGCTCTGGGCGTCGAAGTCAAAGGACAACGAGTGTGTTTCGCCCGCGACTAAACTGACGGTCCGCTCTTGGGAGACTCGTTCGCCGTTTCGCTCCACAACGACTTCGACCTTGTAGTCTTTCCATGAGGTTCCAGCGGCCAGTCTGACGCTGCGGAACGTACGGACGCTGCCGATTTTTTTAGCCTCTTCGCCCGCCAGGTAGACCTTGGCATCCTCCGGCACCTGGACCTGCAACGTGGTGATGACCACATCTGCTGGAAGCTTACGAGTAGATTGCTTTGCCAAACTAACAAGATTTGCTCTACGGGCCGCTACTCTGGTGTTCGCGTAGTCCGCGGAAAGTGGTGCGGTGCTGGACCTTGTCTGCACAGAGGGTGACATGCGATTCAAATGATTCACGTAACTGCCTGCCCCGCCGACCCGATTTTGGACGCCATAATAAGCGCCGTAGCCGACGCTATATCCGTAAGAGCCGTAGCCGCAGGGCGAGCAGCTGTAGCCGCAGGGCGAGCAGCTGTAGGCGCAGGGCGAGCAGCTGTAGACGCAGGGAGAATAGCAGGTCGAATAGCTGTAGACGCGGGGATAACAGCTGTAACCGCCACAGTAGCCGTAGCTACTGACATATCCAAGTCCGTAACCATAACCACCGTACCCATATCCATAACCACCATAACCGTAGCCACTGTAACCGCAACCATAACGGGCAAAATGATGGCCGAACCAGGCTTGTGCATCGGAGGTGGACATCGCAGTGCATACCGCCAGCGCGACCAGCATTACTTTCAGACTACGAAACAACGATCGGGTTACCATGGTGATTCTCCTGTTCTAACGGTTCATCGTGCGTGGATATCATAAACTAATTTCTACACATAGTATTAGCTAACGCGACGTGGTCCAACAACAGTCAACAAAACTTAATGATTTGAATTTGGTGAATCGGCGGTTCCAAAACGCATTCGGTTCATTCGATTGTTGCCGCGGTTAGAGACACAGGTGCAGACTGGCGATCGAAGCTGGTTTTGGTCGACCGGTGTTCACGGTGTACTGACTTGCTGCTGGGCCTGTGATTCGCTGCCCAGCCGATTGAGAAACGTCAGTACATCGGCCGCAGATTGTGCCGAGATTTCTTCCATCGGCAGATGGCCCACACCGTCGTAGATCACCAAGGCACTCTCTGGAAGCGAACTGGCAAATTTCTCAGCAATTTCGACTGAAATCAGGGCATCATCCCTGCCCCACAGGATCAAGGTTGGCTGCTTGAACTGGGCCGGATCAATCGAATCAGCGAAATCACCGCCAAGGCTGGAAAAGCGATCGATGATCGCCTCCCGCGTACCCTCACGTAACGATAAATCATAGTATCGCTGAACAAGCTGGTCAGTGACCGCTGACTTATCGGTATAGGCCGACAACAATCCCTGCTTGGTCAAGCGATAGGGATCCAAATAGCGTGCAATTGCCCTGAACCATGGTTTTCGCATCAACCGAAACACCAGCGGACCTTTGTTGTTGTTCTGCGACGCCGAACGAAAGGCTTGATCGGACCATTGCGGCAGACCTACCGCGTCAACCAGGATCATCGCTTCCACTTTCTCGGGATGCTGCAGTGTGTATCGCCAGGTGACTCCTCCGCCCATCGAATTGCCGCCCAGCACAAAACGATCAACGCCAAGATGGGCGACAACGGCATCGACGACCGCTACCTGATTGGCGGAGGAATAGTCTCGATCCGGAACCTTTCCGGTCAATCCATGCGCCGGCAGATCGAGCGTGATGATGCGATACTGCTGGCCGAGAATTTCGACCCAGGGTTCCCAGGTATGCAGCGAAGCGTTGGAGCCGTGAATCAGGACAACCGGTAAACCCTCTGTGCGACCCTCGTCTCGAAAGTGAATTCTTGCTCCCGAATCAAGGACTAGAAACTGCGATGCTGGACTGCTGTACTTTGCGTCGACGATTTCCTTAGGCAGGTCTCCTTGATAGAGCGCTATCCCCGCACCAAGCAGGGTGAGGAGCAACAGGGCTAGCAGTCTCTTCAACCACTTCATTGAACGACTCCAGAATCGACGAGGCTACCGATCTTCTTTGTTCAGAGTACAGAGATTCGTTTCGAGGCAGAACCGGGGTCTCATCGCCGCACGCGGCTCTACCGCTTCGGCAGCATTTCGATCACCCGATCGGCGACCTCTTCGGTCGCCTTGTACGAGACGTCGATACACTCCCAATCATGTTTGCTCATCAACTCTCGAATCTCTCGTATTTCGGCTTGGATGTCCCGCAGGTCGGCGTAATGCGCGACGGGGCGGTTGCTGATCCGTTCCAAGCGGTGTTGGCGTATGAATTCCAAGTGGCTCGCATTCATCGTTAGCCCAATTACTCTGCGCGGATTCAATCGAGTCAGTTCAAGCGGCGGTTTCTGGTTGGGGATCAGTGGCACATTGGCCGCCCGGATTCCTCGAAAGGCCAGATAAAAGCAAGTCACGCTTTTGGAGGTCCGCGAAGCGCCGACCAACACCACATCGGCTGTGCGCAGTTCCGTCACTCGTTTTCCATCATCATGCGCCAGCGTGAAATCCATGGCCTCCATGCGGTCAATCTGCTCGCGATGGACTTCATACAGCAGACCAGCTTTCCCGCGCGGCGCTGTGCTCAAGTGGTCGCCGAGCAGCGCCAGTGAGGGTCCCAGCACGTCGATGCAAGGCACCGCCAACTTACGCACCTCGGCTTCGACCGCTTGTCGGACTTTGGGATCCACTAACGAGTGACAGATCAGAGCTCCGCTCGAGGAGGCTGCTCGGACGATTTCGATCGCCTTCGCCGCACTACGAATTTTTGTCTGCTGCTGCAGCGTAATCTCGACGTCCGGAAACTGGGCCATCGCCGCTTGCAGCAATTGTTTTGCGGTTCGCCCGGTGCCGCCGCTGAGAATGACAACCGGTTGAGGTTTGTGTTGTGATTTTCGCATTGTGTTCCGGCGGCAGGTGCGCCAACGAATCTGTCTTGGCGAAGTCCATCTACCGCAGATTCGGTGCCACACCTAAATGATGGTCGCAATGAAAAATTAGCGTGCGAACTGGCGCGAGTGTGCAAATGTGCTCAACCCAGCCCGACGGTGGGACTTTCAGCTTCCAATTTCCGGGTTCCCACGCAGCGAATCCAGTCGCTTGGCTGGTGATTAGGTCAAGCCGAATTTGGTTGGAAACGGCTGTGTCAGATAGTGGGTCGGCTGCAAGGGGTCGCCAGCATTGGGCCGCCCACCCATGCTCGATCATCGCGACGTTTGTCGCATGTTTTGATTGTTCGCCTGATCGTCTCTCGCGGCCGTTGTTGCAGATGCCCGGCTCGGGATTTCGCAACTCCTGCGGTCGTGGTTCGCTCCGCGAACCAATGCGATTGATCGCGGAGCGATCAACGACGGTCAGTGGACCGGAAGTGATCAACTTCACGAGAATGCGAACGCACTAGCAGCTGTTCATCGCTGCTACAAAATTTCTCAGCCATCGGGCTCCGCCACTGATGTTTTCGTGCCCTTCATGTCGTTTGTGGTGTTCGTTTCCGTGGCGCCGAACAGGGTTGATCGGTCGGGATTAAGATTAAGAGTAAGGGTGAGACGACAGCAGAGAGGATGCTTGGTAGCCCTTCCGCTTTTAATTTCGGCAAAGTTTGCCAAGATCGGATGCGAACGTTCGAATCACGGTTTTGCACGAGCTTGCTATGCCGCTGATCACTGGAGGGACAAAATGACCGACAACCACCGATTGCTTGCCGGAGCTGCCCTGCTTGTCTTGGTTTTATTTGGCAACCCTGTTGCCGCCCAAACGTCCGATCAAGATAACAAGCCGCCATCGCAAACCGGCACTTGGGTTGGAGGCATTGGCTCATTGGAGGACGAAACACTCTCCTGGGACTCTGTCGAAGGAAAACTCGAGCAGGACGGTGACGAGTTACAGGGAAAGCTGAAAACGGACGACGGTCGCAGGTACTCGCTGCGCGTTTATGACGATGGCGGCACACGCAAAATAGCGGTGCAACGCAAAAAGAAACGAGTTTTCTCGTGTGAAGTGTCAGACGGCGTTTTGGTGGCTTCGAGCGTGGATGGTAACTTGCCGAACAAACTGATGCTCAGGCGAATCGATCCGCTGCCGGCGGAGCAACTCACAAAGCTAAGTGGTGTCTACGGGACCGAGGATGGACGACGGATCAGTTTTCGCGCTCAGGGTCCGGGCTTGGCGATGACCGATTTTACCACCGGGATGATACGTCACCTCTACCCGCTCGGTGATGACAAATTCGTCGCCGGCCCTGCGATTGCAATTCCCTACCCCGTCGAAACCGAATTTCAATTTCATCGAGACGGCAGCGGCGAAGCAACCAGTGTCACGATGCGCGCGGCTGACGAACCGGACGTTGAGGCACGCCGCCGCTCAGGCCCGCGGGTCGATGAATTCGTGTACGAAAGTTTCGATGGCACCAAGATTGCCGGATCACTTTATCTTCCGGCCGGCAGCGGCCCTTTCCCGGCCGTGATCTGGGTTCACGGTTCAGGCCCGGTAACGCGCGATGGTGCTGGTAGTTGGCCGTTGTACTTTGCCGACCTGGGATTCGCGGTATTAGCCGTCGATAAACGTGGCGTCGGTAAGTCCTCGGGCAAATACAATTTGCCGGGTGGCGGTCGCGACAACTTTCCGCACATGCGCCGCCGCGCCCAGGATGTGGCCGCGGCGGCTGACGCATTGCGGCAGCGCGATGATATTCAGCGCGACAAAATCGGACTCCTCGGTGCCAGTCAGGCGGGCTGGGTGATTCCGATGAGCGCTCAGCACACTGACGTTGCCTTTGCGGTGATTCTTTACGGTGGGGCAACGCCACTTTCAGTGGAAAACAAATACAGTCGGATAGCTTCCGAAAATGACTCCGGCGCGCGCTTAGAGCCGGTCGACCAGCTGATTGAGCAGCTGCGGTCCTACCAACCTTCCGACGTAGGAATCGAGCAGGAATTGTCGGCAATGGAGTTTCCCTGTCTGTGGATTTATGGTTACCGAGACCGCAGCAATCCGTCGCAAATCTGCGCAGAATTGATCAACGAGCTTGCGTCACGCCACAATCGTAATTTCACGGTGCAGATCTTTCCTAACGGAAACCACGGACTGTTGGATTGCCGCTTTGGCGGAGCCGCTGAAAGTCGCACGCTCAGCCAGTTAGTCCCCGAACTGCATACGACCATCGCGAATTGGCTAGCCGCGCAAGGGTTAATGCCAAAGTAAGCATTCTCCCGCTGCTGATCGAGTCATCGCGAATTTAGCCAAGCCGGTTCGCGGAATTCATGCGCTTTTCGGGGGCTGCCCCACAGATCGGGAATTTTGGATTCGATCCGAGCTGCCCTGCTTCATTCGCAGTCTTGGCAACTCGGCCCGGCTTGGCGGATCTCCGCTTTGATTTGCTATCGCCCGCAGATGCCGGCGCTTCAGAGCAGGGCGTGCCTGCTTATAATGAGTCGTTCCACTCGCCACGCTGGCTTTTGATTCTTTTGGAACCTGCATGTCTGAAACCTTGCGACGAGATCCTGCGCAAACTGGCCAGATCAACGCCGGCCAGACCGCCGCGGACAACGCCGATCGCAGACTGCTTGCCTTGCAATTCCTATGGCTGATCTATGTCGCCGGTCTCGTCGGCTCGGCGCTCTGGTTCACCGCGGACCCTCGACGCTGGGAGCTGGTTCGCTGGGGCCCCGCGAGCGACGTTTGGATTATCTCCGTTGCGATCCAACTTGGATTGCAGGTTGCCGGACAGTTCCTGGCCTTTCTGCTGATGGCTTTCCTGACCGCTGCCGCGATGACTCAGGGCCGCAGCGATCTGCCACGATATCGATTTCTGCTTGCCTGCTCGGTATCTTTTGCAATTTCGCTGGCCAGTTCGATCGGATTGAAAATGCTTGCCAATGGTCAGCCAATCGTCGCGCCGTCGTTTCCGGCCTTGGTTTTGCTGACGCTCTCTTGCGGCTGGGGCACCTGGCTGGGGGCCAGCTGGGTGCGGGCCAAGAGTTTTTTTGGTTGGCTCGCCACGCAGATGATGACAAGCTTCGCAGGCTCGATTTTGGTGGCTTGCGCACTGATCTGGATGGTGCTATCGTCCGCGCCACTACAGATCACTCGGCAAACGGTTTCGACAGACGATCGCCGACACTTGGTCGAACTGTTTCGTGAGCAAGATTCGCGCCATGTCGATGGTGAAACGACCGAATTCCGCGTTACGGAATTGGAACTGAATCAACTCGCAAGCTGGGGTGTGTCTCTGCTACCCGGTGAGCAGCGCGCCGACTTCGTGCTTGGCCAAGGAAAGCTAAGCTTACGAGCATCGTTCCAGTTACCACTGGAGTTCTTGCCTCACCGGTACCTGAACCTGACGGTGACGGGGCGGCCGATCGTCGGTGGCGGCGCGATTGGTTTGCTGCCTGAAGCGTTGAGCCTTGGTCGGCTGGAAATACCGCAGACGCTGTTGGCCGGCGCTGGTCCCATGTTGTTGGGTCATCAGTGGCATAACAAGACGACCGAACCGTTCCTGACGTCGCTGCAAAGCATTCAACTTCGTGATCAAACGATTGCCATTACCTACCATCCTTTCGATCTGCAGATGGGTAGCGTCAGCAAGTTGCTGGTCGGGCTTGGATTACTTGAAAACCTTGAACCTGCCACCACCGCCCAGGTGGCGAACCTGATTGAATTTGCTCGGCAACAACCGAACCTTACCTTCGCCCAATGCATCGAGGAGGCGTTCGCCCAGGCGAGTCGCAGGTCCGTGCCTGGTGCTGCGGCGCACGAAAATCGCGCGGCAATTTTGGCGCTAGGCTACGTGCTGGGACACCGACACGTTCGCACGATCATTGGCGATGGAATTCCGGTCCCTCCCGGCAATGTCAGAGCTCGTTTCTGGAGGGTTACGTTGCGTGGGCGACATGATTGGACCAAGCACTACACGATTAGCGCGGCAATGCAGGTGCTTTCCAACACACTGACCAGTCAGAATGTGGGGGTGCTCAAGGAGGAACTCGATGCCGATGGCGGCAGCGGATTTTCCTTTGGTGATCTGTTGGCTGACCGCGCCGGAACGATGCTTGCCGTTCGGGCGACGGAATCCGAAGCCGGTGCTGTGGAGATTCAGCGGCGCATCGCTGCGGGCTTCTGCCTGTCAGACTTTATGCCGGAGGCGGAAGACTTGCCGGAGGGATTGTCAAAGGAAGAGTTTGCTGCCGAGTTTGGCGGCATCAACGGCCAGAACTTTCAGCGGATGGTCGCGGACATCGATCGCCGCATCGAAAACTGTGCGGCCTACAAGCGATCAAGTTCAAATTAGAGCAGGTTCAAAAATGATGAACCTTCCGGCAAAAGGGGTCCGACGAGGTTCTGGGTGGGTTCGACGCCGAGAATATTCTGAAATCACTCCTTGATCCCGATAGGGATCTAAGCAATTAGCCCCGGATCGCGCAGCGCATCCGGGGTATGCATGTTTTCTAATGTCCCGCCCGCCCGCGACCCGGCTATGCCGGGTCGCGGGCGGGCGGGGGAGTTCTTGTTCAATCCTTGATCCGGCAGCTTCGCTGCGCGAACTGCCGGCTAATGGCTTCAATCTCTTCGAGGTATCCAGAGATGAACAAGGAATCATCGAACGAGTCATGACGCTGATCGGCCGTCGATTCAAGCTACTTGCGAATTCGAAGGCTCAAGCGATTCTCGATCCAGTCGCAGCTCCTTCCATCGTTCGAATAACAACGCGTCCATCCGCAGTTCCTGCAAATTTTGGTACTCAGCGTTCACTTCACTGACGATTAGACCATCAAAGTTGTAATCGTCCAGCAACGATAATACGGACAGCACCATCTCGCGACTGCAGTACATCGGACGATGTTCCTCGCATCCCGGCAGGTAGCCTGGCAGGTGGACATGTACAAGCTTGTCGCCATATCGGCTTAAGAATTTGCTGACCGATTCAAGCAGCGTGTCCAGGGCACAGTCGTCCAAGGTGAACTTCCACAGATGTTCCACGTCCAGCGTTAACCAGCGATTGGCACTGGCCCACTGCTGAAAGCCTGCTCGATCGAGTGAGTGGTTTTCCGTGCCCAGTCGGAGCGCTGTGTCGTGCTGGGTAATCCACGCGCCGTAACGCTGCAACATCGGCGTATGGATCACCATCGCCGAGCAATTCAGCTCGTGGTACAGACTTATCGCCTGATTGAGCGTCGTTTCGCTCAATTCACCCTTGTTGGGGAAATGCAGGGCAAACTCAAGTTCGGATGCCTTTGCGATGCATGCGACCTGTTCCCACTCGTTCAGCAATCGGGCGTTCAGCCATAACTCGGCGTAATCAAATCCCGCTCCTCTCGCGGCCACGAAAGCCTTCGGTTTTGGCTTGAACTTGGTGGCTATCTTCAGCATCCGCACGCTCCAATCGTTGGCGGCTTTATCGAGTTTCGAATGCATCAAATTAACTACATTCTCGCGTCGCGGCCAACCCAAATATCAGACCAGATCACTTGTCACAAGATCTTCACCGAAAACACGCAATCTTAGCAGGATGCTTTCGCCGAGCGATCTGGGGGCTCGATGCCGGGCTATTGCTGATACCATTTGACTGTGATGCTGATTTAACTGGAAAGATAAAATGGGTGCGACATATTTATCACTGCAACTTGGCACGACGGATCGGGATGCCACCGTTGAATGCTTGGAGTCAGTCGCTGCGGCCCATGCGGACGAAAGATTGCAGTTCTATGTCACGGAGCCGATCAATCATTCGTTGGCAGTCTTCCCGAACTTTACACCGCTGCTCGAGCGGACCGCGAAATCGCTCTCGGGCCAACTCGATTGTCTGATTTTGCTGCTGTTGTTGGCAGACGAAGACGATCTCTATTTCATGTTCTTTCGTGATGGCAAACAACTACCGTGGTTCAAGTTGGCGATTGGTCGGTTACGAATGCCTAAGGTGACTTGAAGATGCTCTGATGGATATCCGTCGTAAGTTGTTGTGGGTTGATGGTTTGGCTGCTTTGCTGGCCGGTGGGGTCGTGCTGATGACCAGTGGTTGGTTGAGTCAGTGGTACCGGTTGCCTCAACAGTTGTTGTTGGTGATCGGTATGGTCAACTTGATGTATGCATCGTATTCAATCTCGTTGGCAGCTCGCTCCGTCCGCCCAATCCCGCTAATCTTGTTATTGGTGCTGGCGAATCTGGCCTGGGCCATGGTTTGTCTGATCTTGACCTTCAACCACCATGAAACCGCCACGCTCTACGGTCTCGCCCATTTGGTCGGTGAGGCGCTGTTTGTTTCTTGTTTGGCAGCTCTGGAATGGCGGTGGCGAGAGCTGTTGCGAACAGCTTGAGGATCGAAAGGGTTGGCCGATCGCCGGCAAGCTTTAGAATACTTGGTGTCTGACCACTTTTCCGGCAGAACGCTATCAGCCCAACCTGCTTGCTGCGTGGGAAGCTGATCGATCAGCCGGTGGCGAGATGATCATCGGTTTGTCGCGGCGAACGCATCCGATTCAGCCTGACATCGGTCAGTTCCAGGTGCGCGGTTTCTAGATAAATGCCCAGCAACCCCCTTTGAAAAGTCTGGTCAGCCAGAGAGAGCACGACACGACCATCGACCGAAAACTCCAAATAGCTGCCGAACGCGATCAGTTGCACACTTGCTTTGCCAGGCGTTTCGCTAAACCAGTGACCACTTTGCAAGCTGCGGTACTGCATCATTTGTTCGCCGCTGCCGGGTTCCCCGGTCTGCCAGCGACGCAGTTGGGCCACTCCTTTGAGCAAATCGAGCGAAAGATAGTACCCGTCGTGGGAATCCGGGGAGACGCGAAACACCAGCCCGCACTTGCCTTTTCCTTGCAGGCAAAACACCGCACGAAAGCGAAAAGAATCCAGGGCCTGATCAAAGACAAATGCCTGAAACCCCGCTTCGCTTTGTAATTCCAGTCGATCCTTCTGAGCGCTGCAATGCTCCTCGCCGATACCCTCCTTCAGTCGGTGTACACAACGCGTGTCGACTTCAGCTTCCAGCCAGTCATCAAATCCCTCGAAGGTTGCGACGCGTAACAATCCGTCTTTCGTTCGCAATAAACGTTTGGGGGGAGGCAACAAATTGTGAGTGGAGCGATCAAAGTCATCCGCCGAGAAGAAATTCCAGAGCAGCCATCCGTGATCGTCTCGGCAGACGCGTCCGGCATAATTACCCTTGGCCATCAAGACGTTGTCGTAGTAGCTGCGCCATGGATTTCCAATCCGGTCGGTATGCCAGTAACGGATCTTGGCATCCTCGCGGATGCTGCCGATCAGATAGTATTCCTGCTCCAGTCGGATCAAGTTGGGGACTTCGATGTCGTCATACAGGCCAGGATGATGAAGCGCTGGCATCGACTCAAAGTGATCGGGACTGGTTTCGCGAAGCAAACTGACGCAACCGCGACGAACGACAGGTCCCTGCTTGACTCTGCCTGCCGCGATCAACCAACCGTGGCCGTCGTCCCGATAGTAAAAAGGATCGCGAAAGCTAACCCACTGGCGACCCTCATCGACGGATGATTCGTAATGCGCGGCGTCCGGCTGCAGCGGGAAGCAACTAGAATCGAGTACGTCAGCGTGTCGGCTGTCTGCTCCCTTGTACCGGCTGATCTCCCGAGCCTGCTTGATCCGAGCTGGATCGTTGGGTCCACGCAAGTCTTGCCAATGGACCGGCGACTTCTGCCAGTGATAAAGGTCATCGCTGATCGCCATTCCGATTCGCTGCAGGCGGCCCTGCTCACGGCGCGAAAGTCCCGTATAGAACATCCTCCAGCGACCATGATGATGGGGATCCGCCGTGACATGCATCGTCCACAGCATCAGATCATCCCAGCTGCCGGGATCTCCGATAAACAACGCGTTGGCGACACGCCGCCAATTGAACCCATCGGTGCTGACCGCGTGGGCGATGAAGTCGTGATTGGGCAGGACTAAATGGAATAGGTGATACAGACCATCGTGGTAGACGACGTCAACATCTCCAATTGCCTTGCGGCTCCCTTCGGTTTCGGCGAACATTTCTTCCTTTCCAATCAGGTCACCAACACGGCTTAGTTGTCCCCCCCTTATTCATCCAGCGTGAATCCGATTTTGACGGTGACTTGCCACTGCGCAATCTTTTCGTCGCTGATCACACCGCGCGTTTCAACGACCTCAAACCAACGCAGATTGTGGACGTTCTGACCAGCCCTGGCAATCGCGTTTTCGACTGCCTGCTCGATCGAGTTTTGCGAGGTGCCTGTGATTTCGATTTTCTTATAGACGTGGTTTTCCATTTCGATCTTCCCGTTGCCTGAGTCTTGGTCCAGCCGTAACGCCGGTGATGTCCCGGTTCCGGTTGCCGACCATCGTTGGTTGTGACACAGCAGGTTATACTTGTTGCGTTTCTCTGCTGCACAGGCCCCGCGACAAAGCCCAACGTGTCGCTGACCACTTTTCCGTCCCGATTCTGTATCTGCTGTCACCATGGCGCCGGATTCAACCGTCTTCGATCGACTGATCGCGTTGTTGGCTGATCACCAGGTCGATTTCGATGTGCTGGAGCACGAACCGGTATTTACGAGCCAGCAGGCGGCGCGGGTTCGCGGCACGTCGCTTGCCAGTGGCGCCAAAGCGCTGGTCTGCAAAGTTGACGACGAGTTCGTGATGTTTGTGCTGCCGGCCGACCGTCGCCTGGCAAGCAAAACGGCGCGGAAACATTTGCAGGCCCGCAGTTTGCGATTCGCCAACCCCGCTGAGGTGCTGCGATGGACCGGATTAAAGCCTGGTTCGATTCCACCGTTCGGGTCCCTATTCGGACTGACCACCTATTGTGACCAGCGCCTCGCCGACCAACCACGAATCAACTTCAACGCCGGAGATCACGCGCGATCGCTCAGCATCAGTTACGCTGATTTCCAAAGGGTCGAACAAGCCCAGATCGGTCTGTTCGCTGCGGACGAGTAACGGATGCTCTGTTTCACCCTTGAAACTTCACGATTCAAACTTTCTCTCGCCCTGCCCGGACTATTTTGAGCTCCGTCCAGGGGCGCTAACGCTCTTTGAAGTTGCGCTAGATTGCGTATGGGCTTGGTTGGCTAACGGCCATAGTCAAGGTTTCGAAAAAGGGGTCAGACCCCAATAGTGCGAAGCACCCTCCGGGCCGTTCCGGCTATTGGGGTCTGACCCCTTTTTCGGTTCCTATAAGACTTGCTTAACCAGGAGACAAGCTCGGAGGGGAGCTCATTAATAGGTGTCGACACCCACCGGCGCTACTTCGGGCGCACCCAAGTTTGTCCTTTCTTGTACCGATTTGCTCGGTCGATAAGAACCGGGTCCTTCGTCGTGGCAATGACTTTGTCCAGCGCGGCGTGGAACTCCGGCTTGTTGTCGTCCCGCAACTGACGATCGTGTGCAAGTTCGACGATCGATTGACAAGCTTGTTGGGAGTATTTGGGTTGATCAACAAAGGGCAAGACAAACCGCAGCGTTTCAACCAGTCGAATCGGCGCGGCTCGCTTCAATCCGTAATTCCGCTCGCTGTCGTTGGCGGCAAGCTGCATGCCGGTTTTTAACAGTTCAAGCTTCTCGGCATCGCTTCGCCCATCGGGAAGCGGGGCGACGCGCAGGATCGACATTCTGGCGATCCGCCTGTGGTCGGGGTGCTTGTCGGTCTTGGCAAGACGGACCAGCTGGTCCGCTACCGCAGCGTCGGGCCAATTGGAAATGCCGCGGATACCCGCCATGTGGACGGCCGGGTCGCGACTGCCGATCGCTTTCTCGATCTCGACCAGTGCCGATTTGCCGCCGACTCGACCGAGTGCCTGAAGCATCGCGGTTCGATCGCCACTGCTCAGTTTCTCCATCGCCGCCAGCAAGGGGTCGGCCCGTTGCTGTTTGTCTGCGATCCGATTGCAAACGAACATCAGGTTCTTCTCTGCCGCGTTTCGCTCGTTGCCGATCTGGGCAGTCAGCACAGCTTTGACCATCGCCGGCACGTGTTCAGGATCGGCCAACTGACCCAAAGACGTCATCGCCGCAGCTCGTATCGCGGCATCTTTTCCGGTCGCGTACTGGATCAGCTCGGGAATCGTATCCTTGGCGCGGTGCGCAGTCAGAATTTCGATTAACGAAATCCGCAGCGGCGTTCCATTCTGATCGATTTGCTGAACGATCTCCTCTGAGACACCCTCCCCCTGCAGACGAATCAGAGCTCGTCGAGCGGCCGCCCCGACCTGGCCCGGGTCGGACATCAGCGAGACGAGCAGCTGGCAGTCGCCGGTGTCACCCAGTTTGCCCAGCGCGGCGACCGCCGCAACACGAACGGTGTCGTCCGTGCTGGAGGTCAACATTTCAACGACCGCAGCTTTCGCCGTGGCATCCCCTCGGTCACCAAGGGCGCTCAACAAACCGACCTGAGCGTCTTTGCTGAGCTTGGGTAGTTCGGACGCAAATTTGCTGGTCGCCGCGGCCCCTTTGACTTCACTGCGGATTTGCTCCAGCGCAATCGCCCTGATCTCTTTGTCCGAGTCGGTGAGGAAGCCAATTACCGTGTCAACGAGCTCGTCGTTGGCTTGAGCCGCCAGGTGAATTGCCGATGCGACCACCAGCAGCAAACAGATTGTCAGTACGCGGAGCACATTGGGCCTCGGTAGGAATGGAATCGTAAGTGGTTCCCGGCAGGTAATATCGATAGCACTTAATCTGAGCGGAATGGCGCTAGCCACCGGTTGTTGACGATCAACCGTATACGATAACAACGGCGGTTAGCGCCGTGCCGCTCCCAAACCAACGCATGGGTTAAGCGCCATTTGGATCAGGCATCGATGGTGCAAAGCACCCTGCCCCTTGCGGTACTTGCAAGCACACAGCAACATGCGTTCGTCCCAAGCTGCAAATCGGGTTGCTTACTTAGCGCACGCTAACATACCGCGCGTGGCCGCCAACTTGATTTGCTTGCTCTGGCTGCTGAGCAGCTTTTGGTAGACCGATTTTGCGCCCGACTTGTCGCCGCTGCGAAGCATCCCTTCGGCACAGCACAGTATCGCATTGCTGACTGCATCGCTGGGCTGGGCCGCGGCAAGCGCCCCGGCGGCATCGACCGAGCGAATCGCGCCCAGTGCGTTGGCTGCCGCGGTAGCGACCTGTTCGTTCTCGCTACCGAGCAACCTGCCAAGCTCGGCTACGGCAGAATTGTCACCGCGGGCACCCAGCGAACCGATCACGCCAACTTTGAGTTCAGCGGTGATCGAGTCGTCGCCGAGCGCGTCGATCAAGGCCTGCGAAGCGGCATCGCCTGGAATGCTTTGCAACGCAAAACGTGCCATGTGGGAATGGTCTTCCATGCCGAGCATCGCGGCGAGCGTGGGGACACTGGCATCCGTACCGATGATCTTCAGCTTGCGGCAGACATAGTCCTTTCCGTCACGAGTTGCTTCACTCTTGAGGACCTCGAGCAGCGCCATTTCGATCTCCTCGCGAGCAGCCTGATCGTCATGACTGGCAACAATCGCATCATCAATCGGATTCAGTGCGCTACGATCGTCGCCCCAGTCGTAGGTTTGTAGTTTTTCGAGTGCTTCTTTCATGTGTGTTTCCTTGTGTATTGGTGGAGGCGGGTTGAACCGCCTTTGATCTGGGTGAGATGCGGCTGAATTAGAATCTGACGACTTTGGCTAGCGGGTTAAATTGCCCACGGCTGACGTCGTGCCCGGTCCAGGAAGCGGTTGGCTTCTGCGTCCCCGATAAACTGTTGTTTTGCGACATCCCATTTCAGCGAGCGATTGACGTTGTACGCGATCGTGGCGAGATGGCTGACAGCAACCGAGTTCACAGCAAGCTGGATATCACGGAACGGCTGCTCGCGGGTTTTTACGGACTCAATGAAGTCGCCGTAGATGCCACCCCGACCCTTGTACCGGGGTACCGGTTTTGGCTCTCGCTTGTCATCGGTCTGATCCTGAATCGTGGCGTTCTCTTCACGCTTCAGACGACCGGCGGTACCGACGACTTCCAGGTTACCGTATCCGGGTCGGTTGTGAGTGAGCTCGCGACCGTTGGGGTACTTCAGCGCAACCCATTTGTTCCCGTCGTCGTTGTGCAGAATGATTTCTTGAGGCTGTAGCTCGCGGACGTCAATGGCGAACGTGGCACCGCCAAAGTGATGCGCCCCCCAGTCGGTCATTCCGCCACCGGAGTAGTCAATGTACGAACGCCAACTGTTTCCTTCGGTACCGAAGTTGCCGTCGCAGCGTTTGCTGTTGTACGGCGCCCAGGGTGCCGGTCCCAACCACATGTCCCAGGCCATGCTGTTGGGAGTCTCTTCCGCCGGCAAGTTACAGGGCTGGGAAAGAGGACCAACGTTGACGTTGATCGATTTGATTTCGCCGAGTTCTCCGTTCCAGCAGGGATCAACGATTTGACGGTAGTCCTCCAACACACGTTGGCTGCCGCCCGAAACGACACGGCCGTAGCGGCGTGCGGCATCGACCATCAGCGGACCTTCTCGCAAAGTCAGGGTTTCAGGTTTTTGACAGTAGACGTCTTTACCGGCTTTGCAAGCTTCGATCACCATGATCGCGTGCCAGTGATCGGGCGTGGCCACATGAATTGCGTCGATGTCATCACGCGCCAGCAACTCGCGGAAGTCGGTGTAAAGTTGGCAGTCGCTGTTCTGGTACTTTTTGTCGACGGTCCCCTTGGCGCCTTCACGCGCGCCTTTGCGCACATCGCTGGCGGCCACGTATTGAACATCGCCACGTCCCAGGAAAGCACCTTGATCACCGCGGCCCATGTTACCGATCCCGATACCGCCCATCACGATTCGATCACTGGCCGGTGGTCGCTCGTCATCCCCGAGCGCCGAGGACGTGATGACGTAGGGAGCCGCGATCGCGGCGCTGGTCGCCTGCAGAAATTTGCGGCGCGTGGTTTTGGCCTGTGCCATGGTGAAGCCTTTGGGGATACTGGGAATCTGGAAAGCAGGGAGGTGGGCTGGGAAACTCGTTCGCTCACGAGCACCCATATGCTAGTCAGGTTTGCACCGAATTGCAGCAGTAGGGCCGTTCATTCCGAGATGCAGTACAGATATTTCTTGCCGCGCAGAAATAATTCGTTGCCCGCTATCGCGGCCGACGCGTCGAAGCGATCGTCGAGTTGATTGGTGGCAAGAATCTCCAACTCGGGTGCATCTTTAATGACCACCGTCGTCCCCTCTCGCCCAGTCAGGTAAAGTCGGCCAGCCGCGGCGACCGGCGAGCTATAGATGTTGCGCAATCCAGTCACTCGCGCTTGGTCGATGATCGCCTCGCCCGTTGACGCTTTCACCGAAGACAGAATCCCGGTGTTGGAACTCATAAAGTAAAGCGTATCACCGAGCAAGACTGGCGAAGGAATGTAGGGTGTCCCCCGTTCCAGACTCCAAGCGAGTTTGTCTTGATCTGTCAAGTCACCCGTGGAGTCGATCGGAACGGCATACAAGGAGCGACTGGTCAACGGGTAACCGGTCATGCTGAAGATAAGTTTGTCGGATGCCACCGGCATCGGAATCGCGGCCGCCGCGGTACGCCCGCACTGCCAGATCAAATCGCCGGTAGCCACGTCGTAGCTATGCAGTCCATCGCGGCCGCTGATCACGACTTGGGCTTTTCCATCATGCTCGATCACCAGCGGCGTCGACCAACTGGTGCCGGTCGGCCGCGGCACTTTCCACTTGGTGTCGCCAGATTTGGTGTCCAACGAGATCACAAATGAGTCGCCTTCGTGATCCCAATTGACGATCAACGAGTCGCCGTAAAGGACTGGAGAAATCGATTCGCCAAAGTATCGCATGATCAGCATGTCGCCCAAATCGCGATCCCAGACTTTGTTACCCTGCATGTCGTAACAATAGATGCCCCGGGAACCGAACGACGCGTACAGGTGCTGGCCGTCGGTCGTGGGTGATGCCGATGCATAGCCATGATCGCGGTGATACGCTTCGTGCGGCAATTGTTCGGTGGCGATATCCTGCCACAAGACCTTTCCCGTCTCACGATCGAAACTCATCACGATGAATTGGTGGTATTTGGTTGGCCGCTCGATCTTGAACGGGTTTCCGCCGCGCGTCTCCGGTTCGTCGATTTCAGGTAACTCGTCGGCCACGCGATCGGTCTCGATCGCCGTCAACAGAAACACCTGGTTTCCCCATACGATCGGCGTCGAACTGCCATTCCCCGGCACTTCAACTTTCCATTTGATGTTGGTTTGCTCGTTCCACTCCGTCGGCGGGTCACAGCCGATTGCAACGCCTCGCGACTGCGGACCTCGCCATTGATACCAATTGTTGGTGACGTCCTCCGCGGCTGCGGCTGACGCCAGCAACGAAACCCAGACTGTCAACATGACCAAGCGCGACATGGTTGTTCCTATTTTTTGTGCTGCGAAATCAAACGAGGTGCAACGCCTCAGTTGAAAATGGAGTCGTGTTCTGATCCGGGCATTCTACTCATTCAAGCGGGGATCAGGTTCCTGGAGAAAGGACTTTTGCAGCAGCGAAATGAAGGGATCTGGTCTCGGGAGGGCGAGGCTCCCGCCGATCCACCAATAGCATGATTTCTATGCACCAAGTCCAAGTTGTAGTCCCGCGAGTCCCTCGCGGGGCATTCCGGAAGCAATTCCCTCAGAATTGCCCCGTGAAGGGACTCGCGGGACTACGAGAGTGGTCGGGCACTGAGCCATCCCGATTGATCTCCTCAATCAGCAAGGACTTGTTGCCCAGCCGACTGTTAAGCCTCCGACACCAATCATCAATCCTGCTCAGAACTACGCGAGTTCACCGCTTTCTGCACGAGGATCCAGATTCCCTGCTTAATCAGTGCTGACAATTCACGCGCTTCAATCCTCGCCTCGATCGATAGAAGCGTATCGAAGACGATCACAGCCTTTGGTTGCAACTCGCGCACGCGAATCACTCTGGGGGGATCGAGGCCGGCCACAAAATAGAAACTGTCCTTTTCCAACTTGGGAACGACATGAACCTTCTTGTCCGCGCGTCGCTGTAATTGCAGCTTGGCTCCAATTCGATATTTGGCCGCGAAGCTTCCTAGTCCATCAGAGTCTGGTACGTCATCTTCGGAAACCGTCGATTGCCCCACAACTGGATTCTCTTTCGGTTCGTCAGCGGTATCGATCTGCTGCGTTGGCTCACTTTCCGATTCCTCAACCGGTGTCGTCGGCGACTCCTTTCCCATTGCAACCGCGTGCTCAAGCGCCGAGACAAGATCTTGGATGGCTTTACTCGCCGGCCTGGTCAATTGCTGCATTTTGGCTTGGGCGCTTTTCGCTTCGTTCAGCTTTTGTAACGACAATTGCCCTCGCCCTTGCCGCGCCGACGCGATCAGCGAACCAACGGTTGCATCCCATCGACTTACAGTCCCGTTGAACTGCATCGCCAGTTGCTTGACCCGTTCCAGCGCCGTCAGCGTCCGCCCGAGTTGAAATTCCTTTTGTGCGTCTGATACATCGGCGGCGAAGGAGCTGATCCCCTGCAGTCCATCGATGACAACTCCATTGGGCAGTCCTCGAACGGCACCGCCTGGCAGGCTTCCCGTTCGCTGCACCGTGGTGATCACGTTCGAAAAGTGGGAAGGGTCAACCTGAATCATGTCAGTCGTATTCGTTTGGTGGCACGAACGTCGGGCTTGCCAGGCGATTGGATTTCATGACGGCATCCGCGCTGGCGCTGGTAATCCATCTGGAAGCGGATGAGCGTGAGGATGCAGAGCATTGGCGAGAATTTCCAGACTATCAACCAGCCTGGGACCGGGCCGACTGAAGTAGGCCGAACCGTCGACGATGAACACACGATTCGTTTTCACGCAGGTCAGCGACTGCCAATTCGGTTTGCTGATTAAGATCGGCAGGTCTTGCATCGTGCGCCTGACGTCGAAACCGCAGCAAGCGATCATCAGCACTTCCGGATCAGCGGCGACAATCTCGTCCCAGTCAATCGTCACCGATCGCGCTCCGGCAACGCCGATGGCTTCCCGTCCGCCGGCCAAGGCGACAAGCTCTGGACTCCAGTGACCCGCACAAAAGGGTGGGTCGATCCATTCCAACAAGATCACGCTGGGGCGATCCTCGATCTTTGCAGTGCGCACCGCGACGGCATCGACACGACGCTGCAAGTCGGCGACACAGTCCTCCGTCGCGCTCAAGCAGCCTGCCGCCTCGCCAACCTGGCGGATGCACTCCAGCACCTCGGACAACCGCGTCGGTTCCAGGTTGATCACCCGCGGATTGCCGGGCAGCGAGCAGGCCGCCGACTGAACTTCGCTTTCGGCCACGGCGCAGACGTCGCACAGCGCCTGGGTCACAATCAAATCGGGACGGAGCGATTCCAGCACCGGCAGGTCAAGCGAATAGAGAGCCTGCCCTGTTTTCAACTGCTCGCGTACCAGCTGATCAATTTCACCGCTCGGCGCGTCATGCGGGATCAAGGTCTTGGTCACTTTCGGCAAGTCGGCCACCCCCACCGGGTAGTCACACTCATGCGTGACACCAACGAGATGCTCGCGGAGTCCAATCGCGCAAATGATTTCAGTGGCACTCGGCAATAATGAAACGATCCGCATGATGTCGATTTACTCGCGACGGGAAACAATTCGCAGGTATGCTCCATCTTACCGACGGGTGCCTGATCGCGTGCCAAGGCCAATGGTTTGTAAAGCATATTATTCTGGTCCGCTGTTAGCTGTTCAGGTTGAACTGAATTCGGTTGTCGATCGAATCCGACAGGCAGAACCGATCTAGCAACTGGCCAGTGCAATTGATTCGCAGTGGCGGGTGTTTACGCATGGCGGCGCGGGAATCGAGAAACCGCTGTGTCGCCCGAGCGGAATCATGTTGGCTTCGTTGAAGTTGGAATCGGGTCACAGCGGCTGGTCTGACTTCTGGCAACTGCAATTCTGACTGCGCGTCGGTGTGGTGACGACCACCGACCCGGATACTCAGCCCCCTGCAAGGACCGCCACCTGTTTAATCAATTCGTGGACACCGTATTTCTGTTGGCCATATGATTGCGTAACTTCACGCATCCTGGATTTCCTGGCGGCGTCCAGCATTTCTTGGATTTGCAGGGTCACCCCTTCCGCTTCGAAGGTGCTGAGCATGCCTTTGAGTTTGTGGAGATTTCTGACGGTGCTTTCCACATCTTCGGCAGCGATCGCCGATTCGACTTGAGCAACCACTTCGGGCAGGTCTTCAGAGGTAATCTTCGCCATCTCGCGTAGCAGTTCGACGTCACCATCGAGCCTGTGCAGCGCGTCACCGAACCGCGCCGGAACTCTCTGTGTGTCACTCACCGATTTTGACTCCGCTTTCGAGTTTGATGTTGTACGTCGCGATTCTGTCGCGAAGCTTACCTCGCGTGATGCCCAGAACCTCGGCTGCTTTGCTTTGGTTGCCGTCGGTTGCACGAAGCACACGCAGAAGCAAATACTGTTCCGCATAGGCGATCGCTTGCGCGTAAATGTCCGTTGATTTTTCATTCAACAACTGATCGACCAGTTCAGGCAGCTCGCGACCACTCAGTTGACCCGATGAATCCGCTGGCTCGTTTTCAGCGTTAGAAGTAGCTGGTAACGGAGCGTCCTGACCGTCACCGGCTTTCTCGCCAGCCTCATTCAGCTGTTTCTTGACTTCGGCAGGCAAGACATCGGGCACCAGCACGGGCAAAACAGAATCGAGCACAGACCGGCGAATCACCGCACGCAGTTGACGGACGTTACCCGGCCAAGAGTAGGTCTTCAACAGTTCAACGGTCTCCGGCGATGCCCCCTCCAAGTCTTGTTTGTTGAATTCTCGTTTTGCTCGTCCGAGAAAGTGCTGGATCAAAAGTGGGATGTCGGTTGAGCGATCGCGAAGAGGCGGAAGTTGGATCGTGACGGCGTTGAGTCGATACAGAAGATCTTCTCGAAAGTCGCCTTGCTCGACCATTCTCTCCAGGGGTCGATTGGTGGCGGCGATAATCCGAACGTCCGTCTTCAGCTCATTGTTGCCACCGACACGCTCGAAACGTTGGTCTTGCAATACGCGTAGCACTTTCGCCTGCACCATCGGGGACATATCGCCGATTTCATCCAGGAACAAAGTGCCGCCGTTACATTGCTCGAACTTGCCGATCCTGCGGGAATCAGCACCCGTGAAGGCGCCTTTTTCGTGACCAAACAACTCGGATTCGAGCAGGTTATCTGGAAGCGCCGCACAATTGACTGCGGTGAACGGCCCGTCAGCACGGTCGCCAAACTGAAACAGCGCTCGGGCTACCAATTCCTTTCCTGTTCCACTCTCCCCGCGAACGAGCACAGGAATGTGCTGCTTACTGACGCGGCCGATCGCCTTGAAGACCTCTAGCATCGGAGGGCTGCGGCCAATGAATAACTCTCCGGAATCTTCGCTCGCTGATTCATCCGCGACGATCGCGACCGGCACCGTTGAAAGCTCCCGCTGTTCGAGTGCGCGCTGGACGAGCGTCCGCAGTGATCTGACCTGAAGCGGTTTCGCCAGATAATCGAAAGCTCCCATTTGCATCGCCTCGATCGCTGTTTGACTGGATGCCTCGATGGTCATGAAGATAACCGGCAACCGGCGATCAACCTCTTGGATCTCGCAGAAGGCCGCCATGCCGCTGCGGTCCGGAAGCATGATGTCCAGCAGCAGAGCATCAAAATCTTGCTCCTTCAGCTTTGCGAGGCCGTCCTCTGCGGTTTCGGCAGTCACGATCTCGGCGATGCCACTAAGGGCTTGCTTGACGAGCAGGAAAATGGCTCGGTCATCGTCAATGACAAGGATGTTAGGCATGGTTTTGTGTTGCTTGGGGAACGCCGACAAACGCGGTTACGAATTATGCCACCCGGATCGACGATCCAACAGCGGGACGGCAGATTTCGTGCCATCGATCAAAAAAAGACCAATGCGGTGTCAAGCGATCGATGGCCCGATTTCGATCAAAGCATTGGCAATCGTTGCGCAAACTTGCTTCGTCGGTTCAATGGCTCGCTTAAATCGCAAAGAGTCGCCTTGCGTATCGCGGCTGCAATTCTGTGAAGTCAGCTTAATCACGTCGTTTTGGGCATCGATGTCAACGCGGCAAATGGGCTGTCGCCGCTCTGCACACCCTTTGCAGCAATGGCGGGTGCCTCGAACATTCGTCGTTTGGAAATCGCGTTCGAAAGTAGGGCTCGGCATGATGCGTCGGACTCGGTGGACCGCTTGTTGCGGAATGTATTTTGCTGCTCCGGCTGTTGGACGGAAACCTGTTACAACTTGGATATGCCCAGCAAGATCATCCCCGAACAGCGAATCGTCCGGATCAACGACCGTGATGTTGTTGATGGCAGGTACACGCTGTACTGGATGCAGCAATCGCAGCGGGCCGAATGCAATCACGCCCTGGAGTTTGCGATTCAGCGCGCAAACGAAAACCGTAATCGCCTGTTGGTTTGTTTCGCTTTGACCGACAACTACCCCGATGCGAATCTGCGACACTTTCGATTTATGTTGGAAGGTTTGCGGCAGACGGAGAGATCGCTTCGAGCCAGGAACATTCCGTTCTGCCTGCGTATCGGCTCGCCCGCTGAGGTCGCGATCGAGCTTGGCTGTGACGCGAGCGAACTGATTTGCGATCGCGGCTATCTGCGTCATCAAGTTCAGTGGCGAAAGCAAGTCGCCAGCGAGGTCGCTTGTCGCGTTTGGCGAATCGAAAGCGACGCGATCGTGCCGGTCGCAACCGCTTCAGACAAACGAGAATACGCGGCCCGAACGATTCGGTCCAAGCTTGCCGATGCGCGGGCACAGTTCATGCAGCCGCTGTTGACGACCGCAATCGAAAAACATTCACTGAATCTGGGCGTCCGGGGCATCGACTTGAGCGATATTGACGCGATTCTCAGTAAGCTCGATATCGACCGCGATGTCCGACCGGTTGATTGGTTGAGCGGCGGGGCATCGCAGGCGAAACGAAGCTTGAACAGATTCATGGCTGATTCGCTGGCGGAATACAACGATCGAAGTGGAATTCTGGCGGAGAATGTTTCCTTTTTGAGTCCGTATCTGCATTTCGGACAAATCTCGCCGCTGCAGGTGGCGCTAAAGATCAATTCTTGGGGTGGCGATCGAGAGGCACAGCAATCTTTTCTGGAGGAACTGCTGGTTCGCCGCGAGTTGGCGATTAACTTTGTGCACTACGAAAAGGACTATGATCGTCTGAGTTGTTTACCAGAGTGGGCGGCAGAAACACTTGCGAAACACGAAGATGATCAACGAGAGCATCGATACACGGCATCGGAACTGGATCGGTGTGGGACCCATGACGATGTCTGGAACGCAGCGATGATCGAAATGAAGCATCGCGGGTATGTGCACAATCACCTGCGGATGTATTGGGGCAAGAAAATCATCCAGTGGACCAACACAATCCAGCACGCGCTTCGGGTAGCTCTTGGTTTCAACAATCGTTATTTCCTGGATGGCCGCGATGCCAATTCGTACGCCAATGTGTTGTGGCTGTTCGGGCTTCACGATCGAGCCCACGCCGAACGCAAGATTTTCGGCAAAGTACGCTACATGTCGGCGGATGGCCTGCGGCGAAAGTTCGATGTGGACGCATATCTGAAGCGAATCCACGAGCAGTACGGAACAGGTTAGTTGCAAACAGTTTGGCGACTCGCCAAATGCTGCAGCAACTGTTCCAATTGATGGTATGTCAGACCACACGTATCAGAACAGACTTGTTGAACAGGCAAGGCGCATTGTCGATCGCGAGTTCACGCCTCAGTGGGTCGTAAGCGATGCGCTTGGCTGTTTGCAATCAGCGGGAAATCTTGCTGCTCCGATCTGCAAGGTTGAAAAAGCAAACGTCGGTGCAATGATCCAGGAATGCATGCCAAGTGAATTGGTGCAACTGGTTCGCGATGGCATAGCGGTACTATCGCGGACCGGCGAACTCTCGTTTTCAAGCTCGACGACGATCAAACTCTGCGATCAGATTTATCACATTTGTTTGACGCTCCGAACGCTCGCATCAGAGGCCCAGGAGCCAGCGAATTACCTGGCCGTTTTCCAAGCAACGGGGGTCCAGAAGAACGCCGACAGTCAGTCACAGTTTCGGATGCTAGCCGATAACATTCCGCAACTGGCCTGGATCGCCGATCCCGACGGAAGAGTTACCTGGTACAACAAACGATGGTACGACTACACCGGTACGACGCCGGCGGAAATGCAGAATCGTGGATGGACCGCGATGCTTCATGCTGACCATCAAGAACGAGTGGCGCAAAAGATCAGGCAGGCCCATCAATTGGGTGAATCTTGGGAGGACATTTCAAGACTTCGTGGCCGCGAAGGCCAATATCGATGGTTTCTGACACGGATGACCCCCATCACCGATGAAGAAAACAAAGTCGTTCGATGGTTTGGCACCAGCACCGATATCACCGAGCAAAAGGCGTCGGAACATCAACTTAGAAACAGTACCAACCAGCTGCGTCTGGCGGCAAGACTCGCAGGATTCGCTACCGCGGAAATTGACTATGTCAACGACGAGATGTTACTGACTGAGCCGTTTGCCAGAATGTACGGGCTGAGTTCTGACCAGCTGGTCGTTAGCAGACAGACCGTTCACGCCCTGTTCCATCCGGACGATCAACACTGGTTGGAAAAACATATCGACGAAGCAATCGGCGAAGCCAGAGACCAGATTCTGTCACTTGATCATCGGATCGTGCGACCGGATGGTCAGACACGCTGGGTCAGCGTTCGCAAGCACCTGATTCACGAGCAGCGCGACTCCGGAGAACGCGTCTTGAGACAGTCGCTGGTTGCGGTGCAAGACATTACCGATCGCAAGGAGACCGAAACGGAATTAGAGAACGCCAAGTTGTTAGCCGAAGCCGCTAACCAGGCGAAGAGCGACTTTTTGGCAAACATGAGCCATGAGATTCGTTCTCCGATGACAGCGATCCTTGGTTTCGCTGAATTGTTGCAGACGGATAGCGAAGAGGATCGTGAACGAATTGATACCATCCAGCGAAACGGTCAATTCCTGCTTGAATTAGTCAACGATATTTTGGATCTGTCGAAGATCGAGGCCGGTAAAGTTGATATTGATCGCGTTGAATTTTCGCCAAGTCAATTGGTCGAAGACGTTTGCTCCTTGATGTCGCTTCGGGCAGCTGAATCTGACTTGGAATTTTCGTTGATCTACGACGGCCCCATTCCTGAGAAAATTTTGAATGATCCAATTCGATTACGGCAGATCTTGATCAATCTGGTTGGCAACGCGATCAAGTTCACGGAAACGGGTTCGGTGACGCTGAAAGTTCGGTATCAAAAACAGCTGGGCCGGCTTCAGTTCGACGTGATCGACACAGGCATTGGGATCAGCAAAGAAAAACAGCGGAATCTATTTCAACCTTTCGAGCAAGGCGATTCGTCGATTATCCGAAGATATGGCGGAAGTGGCCTCGGACTCGCCATCAGTCAGCGTCTCGCCGAACTACTTAACGGTCAGATCGGAATACAAAGTGAAGCGGGCGTTGGCAGCACGTTTTCACTGACGTTAAGTTGCCCGGAGGTGACCGCAACACAGGTTGTCGCGAATCCCGAGTTCGATTCAAAAGGGATAATCGTGTCGCCCCGCGAACCGATCGATGCAAAGGTCGCGACAACTCCCAATTCATCGGGCTTGCTGAATGTTCGTGTGCTTGTCGTTGATGATCGCCGCGATATCAGATTCTTGACGCAACATTTGGTCAAGAAATGGGGTGGAGAAGTTTTGGTCGGTGAGACCGGTCTTGAAGCGCTCGCGATCATCGCCGATCAGACGGCTAAAGGGCGGTCGATTGATATTGTTTTGATGGACGTACAAATGCCGGAAATGGATGGATTGACGGCCGTGCGAAAACTTCGCGAGTCGGGATTTGATCGTCCCGTTATCGCATTGACTGCCAACGCGATGGAAAGCGATCGCGACCTTTGCCTCAGCGCCGGCTACAACGATCACCTCAGCAAACCGATCGATAGCTCGAATCTGCTGGAGATGTTACGCCGGCATCTGCAGTAAATGTCCCCCTGCTATGGCAGTGGAATACGTTGCATCCATCCTGACCCTGATCATCGGTGGTTTAGTCAACAAACAAACGGCGGGCGAACTTCCGCTGCCGTCAATCGATTCTCGATGGCATGTAAGTTGCTTCAGGGGACACTCCAGGCATTGATCCACCTCTACCCCCAAAATGATGGACGATAAAATGCCAGGCTGGAGCAAAAAAGACCAACGACACAATGAGCGTGCCTCCGGAAGCCGGCTTGACGACGCAGAGTCCGTTGGAAACGCAGTTGAGATCGCTGCTCCAACGGTCAACAAGCAGCGGCCCGGCACTGGAAAGTCAACCGACCTACCAACAGCCGCATCAGGCGACCCAAACTCGCCGCTGGAGAATCGTACAGTTGACGAATTGCGTCACCGTGCCAGCCAACTCGACATCTCCGGACGCAGTAACATGTTGAAGGAAGAATTGATCGAAGCAATTCGCGATCAAAACCGCTAACGCGGTTCAAACAGGTGGTTCCGAGTGCCGTCCAGAATCGTGACCATGTCGATTCCACCCCGCCGACCAGATTCGTAGCCTGCTCGGCGAATGCTGATTCGGCAAGCAACGTGTTGGTCTCGGAGCCCGCGAATGCTCGCGCTTGGTCCGCGCGGAAACTCGCAAGACAGACTAGGTGTGCAGCACCAGCAAGCGCGCAAATAACGACACGCAAACTTAGCCGGAACTCGCTATTGGACTGTACGACAAACTGACCGGTCGCAATGCCGAGATCAGTTATTCATTCGATGACTTTCATTTAAACGTTCCCAGTTCGACCAGCCCGGAAGCGGAGCACGCCCGTTGGAAAATGAGCGGAACTTTACGCATCTCCACGCGTAACTTGGATTAGACGATCAGAGGTGAACGGGTTTACGGATCGCAACCCAGCGACAGGCATCTATTGACTATGCTTGCGGGGCTGATCTTGGTAACGCGACGATGGCCGCGTTTGAGCGGACGACCTTTGTTCCTCCGCATCACGCTTGATCCCGTTAACCATCGTTGGAAAAACAAAGAAATGCAGCGGAAGTACAGCGTACCAGTATCCCAAGCCGAGCAAGCCTTTAGGACGAAAGCGGGCCGTTTGAATCACTCGGGATTGACGTTCCCCGACCGGTTCGACCCGAAACTCGAGCTCGGCATCACCAGGCAGCTTCATTTCAGCGTGCAATCGCAACCACTCATCCGTTTCGTACCCGCTGACGCGCCAAAAGTCGACGACTTCCCCATAGCTAAGATGTTCGGGGTGTCGTCGACCGCGGCGTAAGCCCGGCCCGCCAACGACCTTGTCCATCACACCGCGTATCCACCACAGCCAATCTGCTCCCCAATAACCGTAGCTTCCGCCGATTCGGCTAAGTGCCGAAAAACTGTCCGCAGCCGAAGCTTCCACCTCCCTTACACGCTGATCTTTGAAGACAGTACCGCCGGACCATTCTGGATCGCCAGGCATTTCACCGGCCATGGACCAACGGGTTTCAATATCGCCGTCATTGAGCTTTCCCAAGGTCGCGTCGATCGCCTCTTGAACGCCGAACAGTGGACCTGGCATCAAGCCACGCGCATCGTCATTCCTGCATACGGTGCGATTCCTCAATCCTTCCGCCAGCGGTCGGGCGATTTTGGCATTGACGGGGGTGACCAAAGAGATCCAAGCAGAGCTAAGCCGCGGAGTGAGTACAGGCACCGGCAGAATGATGCGGCGTGGCAGGCCGATTGCCTTGGCCATCATTTGCATCAATTGCTGATAAGAGAAAATATCCTCGCCGCCGATATCGATGACGCGGCCAGCGGTTTCTTCGACTCGCAGACATTCGACCAAATACCGCAAGACGTCTCGGATCGCGATTGGTTGCGTTTCCGTTTTCACCCACCGCGGTGTGACCATGATTGGCAGCCGCTCGACGAGATAACGCAACGTCTCGAACGAAGCCGACCCAGACCCGATGATCATGGCAGCGCGAAAAATCGTGATTGGACAATCGCTGGACTGCAAAATTTCGGCGACTTCGCGGCGGCTCTGCAGGTGCTTGCTCAAATTCGGGCCGAGTTCGCCGAGGCCACCGAGATAAACGATCCGCTGGCAGGTCGAACCGCGCAGGCCCTCTACAAAGTTTTTTGCAAGTTCACGGTCTCTCCGGGCATAGTCCGCACCCGCACTGATCATCGCGTGAACGAGGTAATAAGCAGCGTCAACGCCCTGGACGGCGGTGCGCAGAGAGTCGACATCGTCAAGATCGCCTTTGAAGACCTGCAAATTCCCATCGGTCCGCCAGGGAAAGGCAAGCAGTTTTGCAGGGCTCCGTACGAAACATCGCACTTCGTATCCACTTTCCAGCAGTCGTCGTACCAGACGGCCGCCGACGTATCCGGTTGCACCACAGACGAGCACGCGTTTAATTTCTGGCAAGTGATTTCTCCATCCAGTGGCGGATGATTGCAAGACCCGTTCTCCAACAGCGAGAAACGTCTCTCCAGATTCGATCGGGCCGACGTCCGCTCATTCAACCCGTTGTTGCTCGAACTGACTATGGCTAACGGCTTGAGCTGCGGATTTTTCATCGATAACGTGGCACAGTTGTTCGTAACGCCGTTTGAAGTCATCACGATCGAGTAACTGTGGATTTGTGCCGAGAAACTCGGAGGCCAACGCTTCCGCCTCGAGCCTGACCGCTTCGATGTCTTCATTTCGCACAGAGTTACTAGCGATCGTCATCAACGCCTCCGTCGCACGGATCGTCACGGCAACGCTGCGGGCACCATATTGGCGGATCTGCCGAAACCCGTCGTGGATCGCGTCCGCGCAGGTCACTGGATCGCGAATCAGACGCAAGCTGCCCGACTGGTCATCCATCTTGCTGCAAACCATTCGCCGTCCCGCCAGCTTTGAAAAAGCGCCGCCGAGTCGATCAATACAATTCATCGCAGTGAATGGATCGTTGATACCCGGCGAAAGCGAACGTACTGCGACGTCGACCAGCTCTAACACGCCGCAAACCACATCTTGCCGCGGTGTTCTCCGAGCTCCGACGACCACTGTCGTGCGCGCCTGTCGAATGATCTGCTCCTGTTGTTCTGTTTCAATATCGCCATCGACCAGCAGTGTGGCAATCTGATCCGTATCGGTAACGAACTGGCCGGGCCGTGCCTCAAGTCGCAGCACGCCGTCAGCGCGGTGAGCGATCTCAATCAGCGATTCGAAATCCGTGCCTTGGACATATCCTTCTTGACCGGCCGATATGACGATTCTGTGTCGCGAATCGAGATCGGCCGAATTCGATTCGCAATCGTTACTCGCGGGTTTCTCGGTTTCGTCAAGCATCTCGGGATACAATCAATCGATCGATCGATTGCTTCATTCAAGTCAGCAGCCAGCGATTCCACGAGCTTCGGGGCTTGGATACTGATCGCCACATCATGAATGAAGTAAATCAGCAACCCGACACTAACCATGCCCATCAAAACCGCGATTGCGATCGAAAGGTGGGGTGTGAATCCGGTTGCGCTTGGGCCCGATTCACGCAGCGACCGCAGCACGATCAAGCAGAACAGTCCGGTGCCGATTAGCGTTCCCATCACGTAATCCGCCAGACTGTCGGTCATGAAGCTACGCAGTAACCGGGAACCGTATTGCGATGAGGCCATCGAAACGGTAACGACCGTGATCGAGAAGATTACGCAAACAAGCGTCAGCATCGTGCTGGCGATTGCCGAAAGAGCCGACCGCGGCGAGGATGGATCGGTGACCAGCCATACTACGTGCCGGCGAATTTCCTCAGTGTAGGTTGACTCGATACCGGTGATGACAAGAGCTGCCGCCGCTGCTGATAACGACATGACCACGGGAGCGAACCAAAAGCTCTCTCGAAATCGGTCCCAGACATTGATTAACCGTGCTCGCATCGTTGCGTTTCAACCCTATATGAAAGCGGCGGATGAACGTGCCAACCGCCGCTCGTATCTGTCGCTTCGATCATTACCAGCGTTCGTCTTTCAGCCGGCCGCCAAGGAAACGATCCTTTTCCTCAGACGACCGACCAACTGAAACGATTGCCTGGGTGGTTCACGTATTAGACCTCTTGTGCTTGCAGCATCCACAAGTGCTTTTCCAGTTCGGCGGAGATTCCAATGCACAAGTCTTCGCTGATCGGATCAAGTTCACCCAGATTTAAAATCGCCCTGCGAAGATGATCGACCGTGATTTTGATCGCGTCAGCCACGTTCGCCAGGGTTTCAGGTACTTTCTGGAAGTCGCGTGGATACGCCTGCAGATCACTGTCCTGGGCCACCGTTGCCGAACGTCCGTCGGGTGCGATGCCAATCGTGTTAATCCTTTCTGCGACTTCGTCGCTGGCGTTGCGAACGGTCTCGATGATCTCATCGAGTTGTAGGTGAACTGAACGAAAGTTTTGGCCGACGACGTTCCAGTGCGCTTGTTTCAGAAGCAGAGCCAAATCGATCAGATTGACCAAGTTGCTTTGCAAGAGCGCTGTCGTTTCGCCGCTCGCGTTGTCGCTCAAAATGTCTCGTTTGAAAGCAGTTTTAGTTTGGGTTGCGATGCTCATCTTCTTTTCCCTTGTTTCGGATGGTCCATTTGCTGCCAGAACGGTCAAAGATCGACCGTTTCACGCTTAAAATCTGACAAAACTCTCTGATTTGTTAGGTTGCAAAGATCATGCCAGGAGCGGCAAAATTCAACGAACCACAAGTTTGACAGTCGGCGGGTCCATCTTGCCGACCCGCATTTCAATTTCATCTGGGGCTTCTCTGGAGCTGATAGGATCAAGACCGAACAAGCTGACCAGTCGTGCGGTGGATCGAACACCGCCAAGCATCGCGAGGTACTTTGCGGGTTCGGCGGTCAGCTTGCGTCGGGCGATCAAGTTCATTGCCGGCTCGGAAAGTTTCCACAAGTACTCGTACGCCACAAGCGAGAAGCAAACGTCGCGACAGCGGCTGTCAATGATGGCGCACCAGTTGCTGTGAGGGTGTCCGGCGATGTTCCTTGACCAACTCTCGAAAGAAAATAATGAGAAACAGTATTCAAATTGAGGCAATCCTCGAATCTTTGTGCGACGTGTGTGCTGAGGCCTTGTCAGCACGCGGCGAGCTTGACGCCGCCAGAAGAGACGAGCTGGTACGATCGCTTTCCATCAATGGATGGGAAAGGCACAACCAAGACGGAAAACCTCTCTCAGTCATCGTCAAGGAAAGAACGCTCCGTAAATACCCAGAACCAGCGATGCACCGAGGTGCCGAACTCGAACGGCTGACCCTCGGGATCGAGAATGCCTATCAGCGCTTTGCACGGTACAAGGTTTCCGCACCCTGAAAAATTCTCGGCAGTGATAACCTGATCGGTCTCAATCTAAATTGAGCGATTTTCTACCAGGCGACTGCTTAGGTTAACGATCACTCGGCCAACTCAAAAATCACACGCATAGAGTTTTGAACTCGCTGGTGATGAGATGGGCTATCGAAACTCAAATGCTTTGTTTACTGGGCGCTGTTTCGATTGCATTTCTCGGCCCGGGCCGAGTTTGCGATTCGTGGCGGCGGCGGCATTTGGGCTTAATTCTCCGTCAGGCCTGCGACTACGATCGGCGTCCCCGGCGTACTTTTACGATAGGAGGCGTAATTATCGTGACCGGAAAAACGGCCAATTTCGGGCTTTCGGCAGATCGAGCGGCATGTGCTTAACGCCTTTGATGTCGCCGGGGTGTTCGATGTAAATCTTCTCGCCGCAGTCAGGGCAGGCCGGAGCCCGATCGTCCACTTTTCGTCCGCATTTTGGGCAGGGAACTTGGTTGAGTTGGTACATGGATTTGCATTCCCGAGGTCAAATTGTTTGATTTCACCGCCCTAGCCATTACGAAAAGCACAGCGGGAACTGCCGAAGCAGAGATGTCTATGCCCAGCCCGTTTAGTTTGCCGGCCGCCTGCCGACTTCCGGTCGCTGGTCGCATTTGATTGCCAATCACGGTACGCGAAACGCGATCCGATCAGCTTTTGCCTTCCAAGACGATTGAATTTGCATCAGCGTCGAGCTTGTCGAGAGTCTCTCTTAGCTCTTCAACCATCGCAGGCGGCCCGCACAAATAGAAAGGTTGGGATAAGTTATCGACGCGTTTTTCCAGCCATTGTCTGTCGATCCTGCCATGTTCGTAGTCGCGATGGTTCTCTTGAGTCAGTGTACACACGACGCCGCGACCAAGCATACGAAAAAGCTCACCTTGCAAAATCACGTCAGCGCTTGTCTTGTTGCTGTAGAACAGACGATTATCATCGATCGAGTGTTGCTGGTGCAGCATTCGCAAGATTGAGATAAACGGTGTGATGCCCGCGCCGCCCGCGATGAAGATGCCGGGTCCCTGATATTCAATGGTGCCCCAGGGATCACCAAAAATCACGCGATCATTCACCTCGATATCGCGTCCGAGGTGTTCTGTCATACCATCATGATTTGGATTTTCCTTGGTCGGATAACTCTTGACAATGAATTCGAGCCTAGGGTCGGAAGGAACGCTTGTCATTGTGAAAGGACGCTTTTCGTCTCGCCAGCCTTCCTCGTCAATGGCAAGTTCGACCGCTTGTCCGGGCCTGAAAGAAAAGCCGTCTGGCTTTTCGACAGTGTAGAGATGGACATTGCGAGCGACTTGCTCGCGATGCAGTACGCGGCCGCGATGTTTGGCAAACTCATGCCAGTTTTGCGTGCCACTTTGAGATGCGTTTGCTTTGTTGCTCGTTTTCATTTTCAAGTCCTAGGGTGTAGTTGGAATTCGCGAAGTCATGGTCGTTTGTCGAAGTTCGTTTCAATCATCTTCGCGTGCTGACTTAAGTGCCATCACTAGCTCTTTCTTGTCCATTTTGCTGCGACCTTCGATCCCATAGATTTTTGCCTGTTCGTACAATTGATCTCGCGTCAGATGTTCGGTCGATTGAGCAAAGTAATTGTGAACCGCTGACGCAAGCGCGACTTTGTTCATCGAACTACGGCCATGAATATCGTGCTTCTGAGCCAGTTTAAGTAACTCATCTTTGTTCAAACGCAGGAGCTGGTGGCGGCTTAATTGTCTGGCGTCGCCGTGATCGACATAAGCTCTCGCAGCCTTGGCGGCGATCGTATTGCCGACAAACTGCCGTCCGTTAGCGTCGCCCGCCGCCTTTTTTTGTTCAGCCTTTTGTTTTTCCTGCTCGCTTAGCAAGTCCCAAGCTTTTTCGGGGAGATACCGTCTCATCCTTTCGCCATCATCGGCATACGCTGAACCGTCAGACGTCTGCCAATTTTGGTTGGTCCATTGCCTGAGACTCTTCGCATCGTCGTCCGCTTTTTTCTTGTAGCCCCCGCCGCGGCGCTCATATTCCTGTACCAGCAATTGCGACTTGCGAGCGGACCATTGCCCGGTCCGACCACCTTTATTGCTCTGCATCAAAGAGTCTTTGATTTCACGACGGAGTTTCGGCTTCGTATACTTTTCTTCGTAGTGATCACCCATGAATTCCCCCCATCTTTCCCGCATTGAGCTGAACGCCGGTGCGACCGTCTCTGGTCTGCTAACCACCCAACTGGACGATTCCCGACCAACAAGGGCGGCTTTCGGGAATGTTTCGCTGGATCTCGTGATGACGTCGTCGGGTTCGACCTGACGCTTCTACACTCCCATCCCCACGACGCAAAGTTCGTGCCATATCCGGCATCTAATCACCACTTGACTCCGACTCTGGGCAGAAGAGTCTCAGCCAAACAACCCCCAACAGTGCGGCGATGATTGATCCGGCCATCACCGCGAACTTCGCGTCGGCGAGCGATTCCGCGGGCGAAAAAGCCTCGCTTGCTATAAAGATCGACATCGTGAATCCAATCCCACACAGACAGCCGACAGCGATGATGTGCATCCACGTTGCATCGTCCGGCTTTTTCCCGATCCCAGCCCGATCGACCAGCCAGGTTGCTGCCAAGATGCCAAGTGGCTTTCCCAGCACCAAGCCCATCACGATTCCCAGCGTCGCGGTATTGGTAAACGAAACACTGTTCGCAGAGATGGCGATGCCTGCATTTACCAATGCGAATATTGGCAGCACAAAGTATGAGGACCAGGGTTGCAACGCGTGTTCGAGTCGCTCGGCCGGCGGGTGCAGCCGCGCTGTGATGACTTTCACTCGGTTTGCCAGTCGTTCTCGCTCATCGGCTTCGCGCCCGTTCTCGGTGCGAATCTGACGGCGTGCCTGCGAAACACGGACGGACTCCTGAGCCAACAAGGGGCTCAATGATGGCTTGCTTCGTGTCGGGATTGTCGCAGCCAGCATGACCCCCGCCAGAGTCGCGTGTAGGCCGCTGAAGTAGACGGCCAACCAGAGTAACGCCCCCAGGAGTAGGTACGGCCACAGCGCGTACACCCGAGCCCGGTTAAACCCGACGAGCACAAGGAAGAACAAGGCGGCGGTACTTAACGCGGTCCAAGAAATGCCGTGGTTGTAAGCAATTGCTAACACCAAAATCGCGCCCAGATCGTCTACGATTGCCAGCGCTGTGGCAAACACCTTCATACTGGTCGGTACGCGAGAACCGAGCAATGCCAAGACACCCAGCGTGAAGGCAATGTCGGTCGCCATTGGCACTCCCCAGCCTGCCGCGCCTGCTGTGCCCCAGTTAAAGCCTAGATAAATCAGGGCGGGCACAATCATGCCGCCCAACGCCGCAGCAGCGGGAAAGGCTGCGCGGCGAATTTCGGCGAGCTGACCCGAAAGTGCTTCACGCTTGAGTTCCAGGCCGACGACGAGAAAGAAGACTGCCATGAACAGATCGTTGACCCAATGATGTAGCGACATCGTCAGTGATTGTCCGGCCACCATCAGGCCCGCATCGGATTGCCAGAACGCCTCGTATTGTTCGCCCAATGGAGAATTACGCCAAATCAAAGCGATGGTGGCGAATAGGATCAACACTGCGCCGCTGGCCGCGGCCCATCGTGCGAAATCGCTGGCTAGCTCGTTGACACGTCTCGCGATCGGCGGTTGGACCGCTTCGGTAATTGATTCAAGATCCCAAACGCCGAGGTATTCTCTTCCGCGAATGAACAGGGTCGGCACGCGATCGATTCCCTGTGCCAGCGCCGCCTCGATATCCCGCTCAACTCCGTCTCTGATCAGCGGATCATTCTGATCTTTCTCGAAACGCTGCAGGTCCAGCCCCGCTTCGTCGGCGGCTTGGCCAATCGCGTCGGTGTCGTCGGCGTGCCGGAAGAGCGCATCATGCATCTCCCAGAATTTGCCTTGTCTGGCCGCGGCTTCTGCGGCGACCGCACGGGCGATACCTTCCGCTTTCGATTTACCGAGCGGCAGGTGTCTGAATACGTAGTTTACGGGAATGCCGTCGTCGTCCAGGACCCGACGCAAAATATCTTTGAAGCGACCACATTCGCCACACTGATAGTCGCCGTAATTAACGATCGAAGCTATGCAGTCTTCCTGGCTTAGAACATGGTCGCTCTTTCGTTCAACGTCAGGCTCCACCAATTGATTCATCGACGATTCCGTTGTGGGTGAGATTTCCGGCACCGTAGCGCCGACGTACAAGTTTTGGCGAGTCAGTCGTCGCGTCCGATTCAACGCAGCATTGCAACAGACCGGTGCATAACCGTTAATTCATCCTCTTAGGCAACCTAGCCGCGGTGGCCATTAAACTTCCAAGCTGTTCAGTATCCGGCCAGCCGGAACCTGGAAGCTGCACCGTTTCCAGAGGCCGACACGATCTTAGATCGTAAGTCTGCTGACACAGACGCTTGAAACGATCCGCAATAGCAAGTAGTGGCCTGGCAAGGCGAACGCTGTAAGGCCGGCAAGCGGGACAGGCAGTTAGTTCACAAACATGCGGATTGCGTCATCTGCTGACGTTCGATCGATCGTACTCCACTTATTGCAAGGCAATACCCATGCCAATATGGACTCACTCTTTCGGCACGCGGGTCGGCATGTCGTGTGCAGTATTGCCTCGAAATCCAATGGTCCATTACTTCCACCTCCGGCCTGTCACCTAAAGAACTCATCATGACTGTTCAACAGCATCAAGCTGATCCCGCGGCGTTCCAACCGCACGTTGTCGTGATCGGGGGAGGTTTTGGTGGACTCGAAACTGCGAAACGACTGCGAAAAGCGAACGTTCGCGTCACGCTGATTGACCGACACAATTATCACCTGTTCCAACCATTGCTTTATCAGGTTGGTACCGGAGGCTTATCGCCAGCCAACATTTCAACACCGCTGCGCGCCATCATCGGTCGCCAAGCCAATTGTCAGTTTGTGCTCGGAGAGGTGGTCGATTTCGATCTGGATCGACGACGAGTAATCCTGCGCGACGGCCAAGTCGACTTCGATTATTTGGTGGTTGCTGCTGGTGCAACAAGCAATTTCTTCGGTAACGATCACTGGCATCGATATGCCACCGGTCTGAAGACGCTCGAAGACGCGATCCAAATGCGCCGCAGGATCTATTCGGCGTACGAAGCTGCCGAACGAGAGCGTGATCCGGCCGTCAAGAAAGCACGGATGACATTTGTGATTGTCGGTGGTGGCCCCACCGGCGTTGAACTGGCCGGGGCGCTATCGGAGATTGCCCGGCATACGCTCAAGCATGATTTTCGCCATATTGACCCTTCCGAGTCGCGGATTGTGTTAGTCGAAGCGGGCGAGAAGATACTTGCGCAGTATCCTGATGAACTATGCGACATCGCAGCGCGCGATTTGCGGCGGCTTGGTGTTGAAGTTCGTACGAATACCAGCGTGATAGAACTTTCGGCAGGTCGCGTGGTGATTAAGTCCGAGACGAGGGAAGAATCCATAGACGCCACCACGGTTCTTTGGGCGGCGGGCGTTGCGGCCAGCCCGCTGGCGAAGGTGCTGGCTCAGGCAAGCAATCAGCAGTTAGACAGGTCGGGTCATATCCCGGTAACTGCGACTTTGAATGTTGCCGGTCACGATAACATTTTTGTCATCGGTGACATGGCGGTGGTCCGAGACAGTGACGGCGAGGCGCTGCCGGGTGTAGCCCCTGTTGCAATTCAGCAGGGCCAATATGTGGCAAAGGTGATCCGCAGCGCGGCAACGGGGACAGCAGCACCCAAGCCCTTTCGATATCGTGACTTGGGCAGCATGGCAACCATTGGCAGAGCCGCCGCGATCGCAAAGATTGGACGGTTCGAGTGTTCCGGGCTATTGGCCTGGATTCTCTGGCTCGCTGTTCACCTGGTCCAGATCATGCAGGTTCCCAATCGCCTTTTGATCTTGATTCAATGGGCTTGGAACTATTTCACTTTCAATCGTGCGGCTCGGATCATTACTGGTTCCGACCAGACAATCAGAGAGGATAGTCCAATCACGGTTGCAAATGCATCGGCGCGGAGTGAAGCGCTCGCCGCCGCCGCCGACGGAGATTGATCGAGCGGAGAATTCGACGAATCCAAATGCACCGACCCAGCCCGGGCTGAGAGGGCCAGCGCTCATCAACTGATTCCACGGCTTCTTCTGTCCAGTTGTCGCGCCAGCAGGGCGCCCAGCGCCGTCCTTCGCTCAAATCCGCATTGTCCCCATCATCCGACCAGCGCATAACGGCAGCGCGTGCGGTCGAAATCTCACCTTATGGTAGCGATTGCTAAGACGATAGAATTTCGCGTCTCCTAATTCTTTGGTCCGGAAAATGAACCATGAACGTTTGGACGCGAGCCAAAGAGATGGCTGCCGTTACACCTGACCAGCGCAATCGATACGTCGATTTTCTTCGCGCGGTGTCGATCCTGGTCGTCGTTACCGGCCATTGGCTGATCTCCGCCGCCTATTATCACGATGGAACGCTGACTCCCGGCGACGTGCTGGAACTGCAGCCGCGTACGCAGTGGTTGACCTGGATCTTCCAGGTCATGCCAATCTTTTTTATCGTCGGCGGCTATGCGAATGCGGTTTCGTTGGAAAGCGCGCATCGGCGTGGGGTTGGCTATGCCGGTTGGTTGGCGGCCCGTTTGCATCGTCTTGTCACTCCGCTGCTCGCACTGCTGCTGGGCTGGGCGGTACTGGCGATGATGCTGTATTTCGTCGGGGTCGATGGCGATATCACTCGACTCGCCTCGCGCGGAGCGCTGATTCCTACCTGGTTTCTGGCGATTTACATCATGGTCGTCTTAATTGCACCGCTGACCTATGCGGCCTGGCGGCGTTGGGGTTTCGCGTCTTTCTGGGCGTTTGCGGCCCTGGGTGCACTTGTCGATATTGCTTTTTTCGTGGCCAAGCTCGAGTGGTTGGGCTGGAGCAATTATTTCTGGGTCTGGCTGGGGGTTCATCAGCTCGGTTATGCGTGGCGCGACGGGCGTCTGGGTAGCCCCACACGACTGCTGACATACTCGGCAGTCGGTCTCGCGGCACTGGTGTTGCTGATTTTCCAAGGACCGTATCCGCTGGCCATGGTCGGCTCGCCGGACGAGGGTCTCAGCAACACCTTGCCGCCCAAGATAACGCTGATGGCGCTCTGGGCATCTTTCAGTTCGGACTGCTGCTTTCGATCGAGGCACCGATGCGTCGGATGTTGTCGAGTGTCCGTCTGTGGGCCGCGATCGTGTTGATCAACAGCATGATCATGACGCTGTACCTGTGGCATGTCACGGTGTTGGTGATCATCGTTTCGCTGGCTTACCTGGCCGGGGGCGTGGGACTGGGCCTCCAGCCCGGTTCTTTGCAGTGGTGGCTGTCGCGTCCGCTTTGGATCGGGTTCTGTACGCAGTGCTATTGCCGGTTGTCTTCCTGTTTGCGCCGCTGGAGGCGCGCGGGCGGCCTGCCGATTCGCCGGTGCCAGCGGCAGCCAGACAGATCGGCGGCGCTGTCATGATTTGCCTTGGCGTCGCGTACCTGGCGCTATTCGGATTCGGCAGCGCTCCACTACCGGGGCTTGACATTGCCGCCTTCGCCACGGTCATCGCCGGCTCGGCGATCAGCGGTCTATTGCACGGATACGCCCGCCCTAACTGAGCAGCAACGTTCAATGCTGATCATCAGCGGTGCGTTCAGATTCGTATCCGCAGTCTGCCAACGGCTCGTTCATTCCGTCGGTTTCGGAGGTGGTTCGCCGAACTTTGCTTCATAGCGGGCGGCGAAGCGGGTGAATCGTTCTGGGTCACAAGCGAAGCATTGCGAGTCGGGTCGGTTATGCTCGTCGCACCAATCTCCTTTCGCTTTGAAGTCGGCGACGAGCGACGTATCGCACAACGCGCATTCCTCTTCGGGTACGCCGTGCTCGCTGCACCACCAGCCACTGTGGTCCTGCGATGCATGCTGACCATCGGCATGATCGTGTCCCTCGTGCTGGTCCGCTGATTGTTCGCTTGCGGCCGGTTCGGTTTTCGATCCGCAGCCCGTCAAGGCGATTGTGCCAAGAGTCATCACCGCAACCATCATTCCATAGATTAAACGCACTTCACTTTCTCCTTGCAACAAAAACTCATCGAGCCTCGGCACCGGAACGATCCGGTTGCCTTTGAATTGAACGTTCGCTGATTATTTCACTCTGCGATACCGGCCCGCCATCGAATTCTCGAGTGGGGTCGGACCGCTCTGTATCGGGACCATCCCAACGGATCGGAGCTTGAAAAACCATGTACAGAACTCGCAGCACCAGCAGCGACATCACCATCGCACTGATGACGCCGCCGATCACGACGGTTGCGAGCGGTCGTTGAACTTCAGCGCCCATTCCGGTGCTCATTGCCATCGGAATGAATCCAAGAGCGGCGACGAGTGTCGTCATCAACACTGGACGCAAGCGAGTCAAAGCGGCTTGTTCGACTGCCTTTTCCAACCCGACCCCTTTCTCGCGAAGTTGCCGAATGCAGGACACCAACAACATGTCATCCAGCACCGCGACACCCGACAAGGCGACGAAGCCGACGGCGGCTGAGATTGAAAACGGCATGTCTCGCAGCCACAACGCCATGATACCGCCCGTCCAGGCAAACGGAACTGCCGTGAAGACCCGCACCGCATCGATGATGTTTCCGTAAGTCATGTAGAGCAGCGAAAAGATCAGCACTAACGCGACCGGTACGACGATCATCAACCGCCGGCGGGCGGCGATCATGTGTTCAAACTGCCCACCGAATTCGATGTAGTATCGCGCCGAGGGCATGACGACCGTCTGTTCTATCTTTCGTTGTGCCTCTGTGACAAAGCTGCCGACATCGCGACCACGGACATTGACCGAGACGGTGACGCGGCGTTGGCCCCATTCCCGGGAGATCTGCGACGGTCCAGTGGTCACGACGACATCAGCCAAACGACCGAGTGGGATTTGTTCGCCGCGTGGCGTCGTGATCGGGATTGCCGCGATTGCGTCGGGATCACTGCGGTTCGCCTCGGGCAAGCGAACGACCAATGGGAATCGCAATTGTCCTTCGAAGACGTCGCCGACCGGGCGATTGCCGATCGCTTCGACAAGATCGAGCACCGACGAAGCCGGAATGCCGTAGCGAGCGATTTCGTTTTGCTTGATCTTGATTTGCAGCATCGGCTGGCCGGTCAACTGAGTCGCCCCCACGTCCGCCGATCCATCGACGCTTAACAGCACTTGTTCGATTTCGGCTGCCTTGGATGCCAATGTATCCAAATCATCGCCGTACAGTTTCACTGCGATGTCGGATCGGCTGCCTGTCCCAAGTTCATCGAGTCGCAACTTGATCGGTTGGGTATAGGCGAGCCGCTGGCCGGGCAAGTCGCGTAACGTCTGCTCAAACCGCCGCGTCAATTCGCTTTGCGTGGACGCTTTTTTCCATTGGCTACGGGGGCGCAGGGTGATGAACACGTCGGTCAATTCCAAGCCCATCGGGTCAGTCGCGATTTCTGCCGAGCCGACGCGGCTCCACACGTGAGCCACTTCATCGGGAAACGAGTCCAGCAGCGTGCGTTCCATCTGCGAATTGAAACGCAACGATTCATCGAGCTCCGTTCCGGCCAGGCGAACGACGTTGATCGCCACCGCCCCTTCGGAGAGTTGCGGCATGAACTCCGTGCCCAGATTCGGAGCGATCATGCCGAATGCGATTACCAAAACGCACAACGCGAATCCGATCACGGCGAACTTCTGATGTATCGTAAAATGCAGCACCGGCCGATACAGGCGCTTCAGCAGTCGAATCAACAACGGTTCGCGATACGAAACAGAGCTTAAACCGCGGAAACCGCCGCGGCCCTGGGGGTGCTTTGCATGTTCGGAGCCTGACCCGTGTTTCGGTTTCGGCAGCAGCAGACTTGCCAAAACCGGCATCAGCGTCATCGACATCAGCATCGAGCCGGCCAATGCAAAGATGACGGTCAGCGCCATCGGGCGAAACATTTTGCCTTCGATACCTTCCAGCGTCAGGATTGGCAGATAGACGATCATGATGATCAATTCGCCAAACATCGTCGGGCCGCGAACCTCGACGGCTGCATCGCGGACGATTTCCAGACGACTTCGCTTGAGCGGATTTGCGTCGCTTAAATGCCGCACGCAATTCTCAATCATCACCACGGAACTATCGACGACCAAACCAAAATCGATGGCACCGAGACTGAGCAAACTGGCCGCGATCCCGAAACGCCACATACCGGTGAACGCGAACAGCATCGACAACGGAATGGCCAACGCGACGATCAAACCGGCGCGCAGGTTCCCCAAGAAAAAGAACAGCACCGCGACGACCAGCAAGCCGCCTTCAAACAGGTTCTTGCGAACCGTATCGATCACCGAATCGACCAACTCGGTGCGATCGTACATCGTGATCAGAGCCATGCCGCTGGGCAGGTTGGTTTTGATTTCCTCCAGTTTTGCTTTCAGCGACTCGGTGTACTGATGCGTGTTTTCACCCATCAACATGAAGCCGAGACCCATCACTGCTTCACCATTTCCATCCGCGGTCACCGCGCCACGACGAATCTCGTATCCGATCTCGACGGTCGCAATGTCGCCAACGCGAACGGGTACACCATCGAAGGCGGTAATCACGATATCGCTGATTTGTTCGATGTCGGTCGTGCGGCCAAGACCTTGAACCAACAGCATTTCACCCATGCGGTCGATGTTGCCACCGCCGACGTTGCGATTGTTTTGCTGAAGTGCGGCGATCACTTCGTCGAACGTCAACCCGCGAGAAACCAAGCCTGCCGGATCAATGCGAACTTGAAACTGCTTTTCGTAGCCGCCCCAACTATTGATCTCCGCCGTGCCGGGGACCGTTCGCAGTTGCGGTTTGACGACCCAATCGTGAGTCGTGCGCAACTCGGTCAGCAAACGCAGTCGTTCGTCATCGGGCAGCGCCGAGAAATCGACACCGGGGTAGGTCAACACATAGTGGAACACTTCGCCGAGTCCCGTCGCGACTGGCCCCATCCTGGGGCGGCCAACGCCGACGGGAAGCTGGACGGTCGCCAGTCTTTCGCCGACGACTTGACGTGCGAAGTAAATGTCCGTTTCATCCTCGAACGTGACCACGACCTGTGAGAAGCCGAACTTTGACACCGAGCGGATGTTTTCCAGTGCCGGCAAACCACTAAGTGATTGTTCGATCGGGTAAGTGATCTGTCGCTCGATTTCCTCTGGCGCAAGCGCTGCCGCGGTCGTGTTGACTTGCACCATCACTGGTGTCGTATCCGGAAAAGCGTCGATGTCCAGTTGGCTAAGCGCGTACCCGCCGGTAACGATCAATACGACGACGCCGAGCAACACAGCGACCCGATGATGGAGCGATATTTCGATCAGGCGTTCAAGCATCAGAATTGCTTTCCATGCGGATCACTGACCGCAGGTGCATCCGGCACCGAGATTGCTTTTGAGAAGTTGGGCACGCAGCACATCACTACCGCTTGATGCGACCACTTCGCCCGGCAACACGCCCGCGATAATTTCGACAAAGCCGTCTCGCCTCACGCCTGGTCGAATGCTGCGGGCAACGAAAAACTTGGGCCGATCTTTCTCAAAGAACCTGGCGTCACGCACAAACACAACATGACCGGTACCGTCCCACTGCAATGAGGATTCTGGGACGACAATCGCGTCCGGCTCGTCACGCAACACGATCTGACCTTGTCCGAATGATTCGTTACGCAGGTTCTCGTCGGCGTTGGCAAGCTCCGCACGGACACGGACAGTGCGAGTTTGTGAATCAACTTCGGTACTAATCCAGGACACGGTTCCTTGGTGAGCGGTTGTTTGACCATCGGGCAGAAAACGAACGGTCTGGCCGAGCTTGACTAAGGAAGCCTGTTCGGCCGCGACGCGTAAGTCGAGCCAGACAGATCGAGTATCGACGATGCGGAACATTTCACTGCCGCGATCGACGACCTTTCCGAGCGTCGCGGCTCGCTCAACGACACGACCTTGCAGCGGTGCGATGACGGCGATCAGGTTATCACTCTCGCCACTGGTGCTGATTTGATCTGCACCGATCGAGCGAATCATCGACTTTGCTTCGTCAAGACTCGCCACACGCAATCGATCGACGTCAACATGCAAGCCAAGATTGACGAATGCTCGCACGGCCTGTTCCACTTCGACAGTCGCTTGTCGCAAGTCCGTTTGTGCTTCGATGACGCGGCTTCCGGCAACGGCGCCGCTCGGTGCCAGTTTCGCCAGGCGGTCGACCTGATCTTGCTTTAGTTGTTCTTGCAGCAACGCGGATAGGAGCGCGGTTTTCAAGCGTCCTGCCTCTTGCGAGTCGATTACTGCGAGCACATCGCCCGGCTTTACCCAGTCGCCGACTTTGGCCAATACTTGGCGCACGATTCCATTGGTCTGCGGTGAAACGCCAGCCATCGTCGTTTCGTCGTAGCGAATCTCACCGGCCGCCGAAATGTCTTCGCTGATCGCTCGCCGCTCGACAGGTTCCACATCGACGCCCGCCTTGGTGATCGCGGCGATCGAGGCGAACTGAATCCGAGAGCCGGGGCTGCTGCTGATCGCCAAATTTTCTTTGCGACTGGTCAACGCGAGGGCACGTTCGGCTCGGGCCAGATCGCTGGCCGTCGGTTCAGTCGGCTGTTTCGTCTCGGCCAACGATGGATTGCACAGCACGCAGCCGTGAACGCCGTGCTCGCGGCAGAAGGTCAAACTGGCTGCGTCTTCGATTAAGTCCGGACGGCAGACAATGCACTCCGCTTCCGGAACGCCGTGGCTGTCACACCATGGGGCGCCATCCTGCTGAGCCGCGGTTGTTAAGGTACCGAATTTCGGCAGCTTCCAATTGTTGTGATGACCGAACCAACCAATCGCAGCGAGTGCAGTGACGACGAGTACCGAAGGTAAGTAACCAACAATCAAGCGAGTCGCCCGAGCTGCAGAACCCTCACGACTGAGCACGAATTCATGCACTGGGTCGGTCGGGGCAACGCCGGATGTCGATTGTTCTGGTGGTTGTTCAATGGTGTTGGACATAGCAATGCTTCCGAAGAAAAAGAACAGTTCGCAAAAGAGGACGCCAGCCAAACATTCGTTTTGTCAGCCAGGATCGCACAGCGCGACCGCGGGAACCTCAAACGACGGAGGCTGTAACGCGCAGCGAGTCGTTACAGAAGCAAAGTGCAATAAGACGTCAGCAGCGCACGCCCCGACGGGGGCCGAAAGCCAACACCAGGCTGACTGCCGTCAGCGAACCCGTGATTGAATCCCGCGGGCAGCGGGGTATCGAGAGATGCAAGAACAAACCCGACGAACGCGTCACTATCAATCTGCGGGTCCGGTGTTTCAAACGCTGGCGGCAAAGCACCGGCACAGAAACAATCGTGACACTGATCTGGGCACTGATCTGGACGCTGGGGCACGACCGGCGATGGCTGCCTGGCCGTAGCTGCCGCATCGCAACACGAACAATGCTGAGATGCATCAATCGACGGAGCTGTGATTTCCGAATCGTCCGCACCGCCACAACACTGTCCCCCCGTTACCGGACAAACCAGCACAGTAAGACAGATCACAAGATGGACAAGACGATGGAACAACGTTCATTGGCTCGCAGAGGGTCGAAACAGCCAAATGGCCAATCTAATTATAACAGCCCTGTTCGTTAAGAAGAATTACGTTTTCGCCGTGTTTGAGCGACTATTTTGCTTCGTGGTGCGGCGTTTTGCCGAACGTCTTGGGGGATTGTCGCCGCCAACGAAGCCGGTTCACTGGTCTTCAGCTTCCGCCGTCGTCGTTTGCTGGTCCTCTAAAGTCTGCTGCCGCCACCACCCGTGACTCGCCCCCACGATCACCGCTGTGCCCATGAGCAATCGATCGAGGACACGTCCTTGGCCGAAGCGATCGTTGAGCGATGAGTGCTATCGCGTTTTAAACGTAGATCAATGGCATTGATTTGAGCGGAACAGCGCTAGCCACCGGTTCTTCGAGATCAACACCGGCGGCTAGTGCCGTGCCGCTCACAGACGAAAAGGCAGACTGATTGCCGTTGGTGCGGTGAGCATCGGGCGGCTGTCCCAACAACCTACATCAAAAATGGCAATGCTCTATCATTTCTCCGATTCGGCAAGCAGATTGGCTTTCTCTGGTTCCGAAAGTTCCCGCCAATCGATATCTCTGAGTGCCGCCGCCATTGACCAAAGCAGGTTCAGGCTCGCGGCGGGCTGTCTCTGTTTGACGAATTGATAAGCCAACGCCGGGCCCAGCTGTTCCAGATCTGCCCTGGTTTGGATGCCAACATCCCGCAGCCAGGCGGCGCTGGTGGGACCAAGATTCCTCAGATTCTCAACTGGGATATCCAACTCTGCTTTCGAACCACAGGGCATAACATCAGCGAACAAAGACCTCAGCTGACGCAGATGGTCTCCGGTGGCGGTGTGGATGATCACCGACTGATTCCGATCCACGGCTTCAACTTTTCGTACTCCAAAACCGTATCCCTTCAGCCGCTTCCTGGTTTGGGAAGCACTCAAGTTGACGTACAGATCGTCGGTTGTAACTTTGCTCATCAATTTGCACCCTGACGAATCGATTCTACACCGTCTGGCCTGACCGGATAGAATGAAACACAGGGAGATTGCCATGTCAAAAAACGAACGCCAAACGGCTCGAAAACCAGCAACCAAATTTGCTCAGTTACGTAAGAAGATGCAAAAACAGAAAGTGTCTGTCAGGCGGGCAACTGGTAAGAAAAAATGACTCGTTCAGTTTGAATCGTACTGAGCACCTGACGAAACCGTTCGAAATGGCATCCGCATGTGGGGCCAGATTCACTCCGGGCCGTAATCCGGCCCTGGTCATCGAGGCCGGTTTGGAACCGTCGCCCCATCAAACTCAAGTCGCGGTTCCCAGTGGCGCCCGAATCCCTGTTGCGGTCGCTTGAACACAGCGAGCAAATCGGCATCGCTTGAGACATCGAGACGAGCTCCCATCGCTCGTCGCCGATCTCGTTCAAGAAGACTTCCAGCCGATCAAGGGCTTTGAGGCATTCGCAACGGTATTCCCATCGCTGTTGCACCGAGGCAACATCAATTCGTTCTTCGGACATTTGCGGCTCCAGCCGGTTTGAAGGGGACGTTTGTTGGCGACGAAATTTTAGCTGGTTTCCATGGCAATCGCAGCCCGCCTGACTGCGTTGCCTGATGGTCTGCCAGGCTAGGCAACCGTTAGAGTGCGGCTTCCGTCGTTTCGTTTGTGGGAAGTCGCACTCCCCTTTCCACTGGCGTCACGAAAAATATATTTCCGTCACCAACCTCTCCGGTGTGTGCGGTTTGCCGGCCGAGTAATTCAGCAGCACGAGCAGCGCAGTACGCATGGCTGATTCCGTGAAAGCCGAATTGCCGGATTCCGTATGGTTCGTACCACTCATCCGGCGGTGCTTACGTCCTACTTGTGATTTTCAATGTGCAGAATAATCGCCCACCGGCGAAGGAGATCCTTGCCCACCGCACACTCTGAATTCGAGAGAATGGGTCTCTGTTCATACTCGTACCTTTCGAGCCGCGTTCAACGATGGATGACACCTCCCGAATCATCGCTGATCTGCTGATCGTGCTGACCGCCGGTCTGTTGGCGGGCGCGGCCTGCAAGCGTATTGGTGTTTCGTTGCTGGTCGGCTACTTAGTGGTTGGTGCACTGATCGGTGGTGGTGTTCTGGGCCTCGTCACACAGGAAAACCGCGAAGTGGAATACCTGGCACGAGTCGGTGCGCTGCTACTTCTGTTCTCCGTCGGAATCGAATTTTCGTTGCAAGAACTGGTTCGAATGAGCCGCTATTTCTTGCTTGGCGGCAGCGTGCAAATGGTCTTGGTTGCGATCCCGCTGACATTCACTTGCCTTGCGTTGGGGATGTCATGGAACGCTGCGATCCTAGTCGGTTCGGCAGGGGCTTTGAGTTCCACAGTGTTGGTTTTCAAAGCGCTCGGCGAGTGGGGCCAAACGGCAACCCCACACGGTCGGCGAGCGGTGGGCATTCTGTTGTTTCAGGACGTGGCGCTTGTTCCGTTGATGCTGCTGGTGCCGTTGTTGACTCAAAAAGGCGAGCCACCGACCATGGAGGCCTACGGAATTCTGGCAAGCAAGTCGGTTCTGTTTGTCGGCGCGGTTTTGATTGCCAGGTACGTGATCGCTCGCTGGATCGTCCCAACGCTAACTGGTCTGCGCAGTGTTGAAATAATCGTGTTGTTCTCTCTCTGCGTTCTCGGCGGAGTTTGCTGGGGCGCTTATCAGCTTGCCTTGCCTCCCGCCCTGGGTGCCTTGGCAGCCGGGATTATGCTGAGCGGCAATCGTCTAAGCAAGCAGGTCGATACCATTATCCTTCCGTTCCGAGAATCGTTCGCGACAGTCTTTTTCGTCACCCTTGGGACATTGCTGAACCCACGCCTGATGCTTGAACAGCCATTGCTGCTCACGGTGGGTCTGGTGGCAATGCTGACTTTGAAATCGGCGGCGGCAGCCGTCGCTCTGAAGCTGATTGGCCTGGGTTGGAAAGCAGCTGTTGGCATGGGCCTGGGTTTGGCGCAACTGGGCGAGTTTTCGTTCTTGGTACTCGCAGAAGGTGTCAGCCAGGACGTCATCAGCGCCGCCGACTACAGCCGAATGCTATTTGTGGCGCTGGGGACTTTGATTCTGACGCCGCAATTGCTGAAGTTTGGCTTGCGTTGGACGGGTGGTATGCCGGACGAACACGACGCAACGGCCCTCGACCAATTCGGCAACCACCCCGCCCAACATGCGATTGTGATTGGAATCGGTCCTATCGGCCGACAAGTGACCTCGCGGCTGGAGATCATGGGCGTGGATGTTTGCCTGGTCGACCATAGTCCGATCAACCTGCATGCTTTTGCGCAACAAGGTTTTCATACGGTCGCCGGTGACGCCCGCGACCCCGAAGTTTTGCAACGAGCCGACGCGCGGAATTGCAGTCTGGCTGTGCTTAGCATTCCCGACGATGAGATCGCCGGTCAGGTTGTGCGAGGACTTCGAGGAATGAACGAGAACGCCGCCATCGTGGTGCGATGCCGGTACCAAGGAAACATCAGTCGTTTGATGAATGCCGGAGCCAACGCGGTCATCAGTGAAGAAGCGATCGCCTCGGATGCTCTGCTAGGCTGGTGTGAACGATTTGTTCGTACCACGCAAGACTCGATCAACCAAGACACCGTCCAAGGTCAGAAAGACTCATGACACGCTTTGTGATCTCCGTGCGGGTCGTGCTCGTGTGATCAGCCTTTTGCTCCGCCAGCGAAGTAGCACTCTAAGCCGTCAGGAACGTGTGTCCGACAGATCGCGGAACAAGGCAACCGGTCCGGCAAGTTGTTGCTCGGTTTTAAGGACAACATGGAACAGCCCATCTCGGCGATCCTGATTGTGAACACAATTGCAAACATTGCGGGCGCAGCGGTTGCGGACGCTCAAGCCCATGCTCTGTTCGGGGATGTCGCTCTGATCTGGTTTTCGCTGGCACTGATTTAAAGTTCGCTTTTCCTCGCCAAGGGGAACCGCGAAAGTCAATTGACCTGGAAACTGGCAGATCACGAATCAGTGGCAGCAAGCATCAAAATGTCGCCATGGGTACAGCAGTTTCTCTTTCGCCGTCACCGCTCGATGTACGACACCCAGCAATCGGCACAAGAATTGCAGTAGAAGTTTTCGGGACCGTTCGGCTATCTTTGGCACGATTACGGATTATCAGTGAAGTGAAGAACCTCAACAGCAAGCGACCTTCGCAAACGAATCTACAATTCGAGCGTCGCTGGGGGGATCCGCTGCTCGAATTTGCTCGATGGCTGGCGGGCACTGGTTTTTGGATATCTCACTTGGTCATCGTTACAGCTCTGGCGGCGTTGGTGGTATTGATTTGGTTTGATGTCACCGTCCACCAAACTGCCCCGACAATGGAGACGATGACATTTGGACTAGCATCGCTGTTCGGCTTCGCTGGGTGGATCGCCCGATGCAAGCGTTAACTTGAGAAGGGAAGCTACGTGACGAATTGGCATCGAGAGACGGCTGAAGATGCAGTTAAGAAACTTGATTCGGACGCCGCGTTTGGACTGGCAAACGATCAGATAGCGTTGAGACATGCTGCGCACGGTCCAAACGAATTGATCGAAATGGGTGGTCGCGGGCCAATAACGATTCTGTGGGAGCAGCTCAGCGGGGCCATGGTCGTGTTGTTGATCGTTGCGGCCGGAGTGTCGGCGTTCTTGCACGAATACACAGATGCGGTCGTCATCCTGGCCATTGTCGTGCTCAATGCAGCGCTCGGTTTCGTCCAGGAGTATCGGGCCGAGAAAGCACTGGCGGCACTGAAGAAGTTAGCGGTGCCCATGGTGCGCGCTCGCAGAGAGGGCGTCGTACGGGAAATGTCCGCCCGTGAACTAGTGCCAGGCGACATTGTGCTGATAGAAGTCGGCAACTACGTGCCCGCAGATTGCCGGTTGCTCGAATCCATCAATCTGAGAATTCAAGAGGCGGCACTTTCAGGGGAATCCGAAGCCGTCGAAAAGCAAATCGAGCCGCTCAAGGAAGACGACCTGCCACTGGGTGACCGTACAAACATGGCCTTCATGGGGACCGTTGTGACTTATGGCCACGGTCAGGCGATTGTCACGGATATTGGCATGAACACCGAGTTGGGAGGCATTGCTCGGTCACTACAAACGGTGGAAGCGGAACCCACGCCACTGCAGCATCGGCTGGCCCAGCTCGGACGTACGCTGGCCTTCGTGGCATTGGGAATCGTGGCATTGGTATTTGCAATGGGCGTGCTCCGTGGCGAAGACCCACGATTGATGTTGATGACAGCACTCAGCCTGGCGGTTGCCGTTGTGCCGGAAGGATTGCCTGCCGTGGCGACGGTCGCATTGGCGCTTGGTGCGCGGCGGATGTTCAAGCACCACGCATTGATTCGCAGGCTCTCCGCTGTCGAAACGCTCGGCTCGGTTACCGTGATCTGCTCTGACAAGACTGGCACGCTGACGGAAAACCGCATGGCCGTTGCTGTACTCGACGTGGCCGGGAATCAGTTCAATATGACCGGGACAATACAGCACGGTAGACCATCCGCTGAAGCTGAAGGTTCCGAAGAATTCCGCGCTCTCCAACAGAACGTCGCTGACAACTCCTCGCTCTCGCTGCTATTGACGGGAGCAAGCTTGTGTAACGACGCTGAACTTGAATTCGATCGCGAACACCATGGGTTTCTGGCTGTGGGCGATCCTACCGAAGGTGCGTTGGCTGTCGCCGCAGCACGCTTGGGGTTTCGCAAAGATAAACTGCTGACGCTGTTTCCCCGTGAATCCGAAGTTCCTTTCGATTCCGACCGAAAACGCATGACGACGGTGCATCGCATCTCATCGTCACTGGACGCGGAAACCGAGGCACTGCATGCGGCGTTGCGGCCAATTGTCGAACTGGACAAGGAACATGTCGCATTCACCAAAGGAGCGGTCGATAGCATTCTCAGTGCGTGCGAATATGTCTGGCACGAAGGAGAGCCAAAAGTGATGGACGTCGATTGGCAACGGCGCATCGCAGAAGGTAACGAGAGGCTTGCGGCCCAGGGAATGCGCGTGTTGGGAGTGGCGTTTCGGCCGCTCGACGAACAACAGGCAGCAGGCAAAGGGCTGGATTCAGTTGAGCAACGACTGATCTTTCTAGGCATGCTGGGGATGATCGACCCTGCCCGCCCCGAAGTCGCCGAAGCGGTCGCTCGCTGCCGATCGGCAGGTATTCGGCCGCTGATGATTACCGGCGACCATCCCCTGACCGCCAAACACATCGCTCAACAATTGGGGATCGCCGATGATGGCCAAGTGCTCACAGGACGAGACTTGGAACGAATGAGCGCCGAGGAGATTCGGGCCAGCGTGGAAGGGACCTCTGTGTATGCACGTGTTGCCCCCAAGCACAAATTGCAACTGGTTCAAGCTCTCCAAGACAACGGCCACGTGGTTGCCATGACTGGCGATGGTGTGAATGATGCGCCGGCCCTCAAGCAAGCTCACATTGGCGTGGCCATGGGAATCACCGGCACGGATGTTTCCAAGGAAGCGTCCCAGATGGTGCTCATGGATGACAACTTTGCCACGATTGTCAACGCGGTGGAAGAAGGTCGGATCGTCTACGACAACATTCGCAAGTTTGTTAAGTACACGATGACCAGCAATGCAGGCGAGATTTGGGTGATGCTGATCGGCCCGTTGATGGGTATGCCGTTGCCTCTTCTGCCGCTTCAAATTCTGTGGATCAATCTCGTGACGGACGGCTTGCCCGGTCTTGCCCTCGCGATTGAAAAGGCCGAGCGCAATACAATGCAGCGTCCGCCCTATCCTCCCGAGCGACGCATCTTCGACCGCGGCATGGTACGCGACATTTTTTGGATCGGCTTGCTAATGGGATTCGTGTCTTTGATACTGGGCTACTGGTATTGGGCGTATGGCTCGTCGGTCGAAACTCACTGGCGGACGATTGTTTTCACAGTGCTCACACTTGCACAGATGGGCAACGCTCTGGCGACTCGATCGACTCACGATTCGCTTTTCCGGATCGGCGTGTTTTCGAATATGGCGCTCATCGGATCGATTGCACTGACGTTTGGACTGCAAATGGCAGTGGTCTATTGGTCGCCCCTGCAAAACATTTTCGATACGACGTCGTTGACTGCTGGTGAACTGGTTTCGTGCATCGCGTTGAGTACAATTGTCTTCTGGGCGGTCGAAGCACAAAAACTGATTTCGCGATCCAGATCGCCGCAGCAGCCTCCTGCGGTATGATCATTTCGATCAGTCAAAGCGGCATGCGATTCCAATCTAACCGCAAACGGTCTGATCGAATTGCACGAATTCACTCCGCACTTGTAAACGTTGCGTGCCCAATCGACCATGAACCGACAAGCTAGAACTAGGTCACTACGCGATCCAACCATTGGCTGATTCCTTTCGGGTCATCCATGACCTTGAATTGCTGGAGGTCGTCATCGTCGATGCAGGCCTTCTCACGCACACTGGTTCGCAGCCAGTCAATGAGTGGACTCCAGAATTCGCTTCCCACGAGCACGACAGGAAACTTCGCCAACTTCTTTGTCTGAATCAACGTGAGTGACTCGAAGAATTCGTCGAACGTGCCGAAACCGCCGGGGAAGATTAGAAAACCACGAGCGTATTTCGCGAACATCATCTTGCGAACGAAGAAGTAGCGGCAAGTGTATGATGCGTCGCAGTACGGGTTCAAGGTCTGTTCGTGCGGCAGTTCGATGTTCAGTCCGATGGATGGACTGCCAGCATCACGTGCGCCACGGTTGCCGGCTTCCATGATTCCCGGTCCGCCGCCGGTGATGATCGCAAACCCACGTTCACCTAATTGGTGGCATGTTTGGTGAGCCAACTGATACGACGGATCGCTTTCGGGCAGACGAGCGCTTCCGAAGACGGCCACGGACCGGCGTCGGCCATTCAAGGCTCGTGTCATCACTTCGATGCCTTGAATCAAGTCACTTTGAATCCGCAGCACTCGCCATGGGTCTTCGTGCAGAAAACTGACCGGACGACGGCTTGAACTGTCCAGAAACTCCAGGTCAGGGTCTTCCGGACAAACTGAAAAAATCTCCTCGACCGGCACCGGTTCGGCAACCACTTCGCCGGTCGGCTCGCTTGCTTCAGCATCACTCATTGGCAGTCGCGTTACGGCAACAGCATTCGGCTCTCCAGCATCAACGAGTGTTGCCCCCTGATCGTCGAACTCGTGTTCGGTTCCATATGCTGGAATGGAAACGTCGAACCCGAATCGCGATTCGATGCTGTGCTTCAGTGCTAACGCTGCATGTTCTTCACCGTGTGTAAGGAACACTTTCCGCGGTGGCTGCTCGAAGTGGTTTAGCCATTGCAGCAACCCCGTGCGATCGGCGTGCCCCGACATGCCGAAAACCTGCTCAATCCTCGCCTCCACGCGGTACTGGCGGCCGTGAATCCGGACTTCCTTATCGCCAGCCACGAGGCGGCGACCAAGGGTTCCTTCGGCCTGAAAACCAACGAACAAAATCGTCGACTCGGGTCGGGCAATATTGCTGCGCAGGTGATGCTTGATTCGGCCCGCGTTACACATGCCGGCCGGAGCCATGATGATGCAGGGCTTCTTGCAGTGATTGATCGACTTTGACTCATCAACCGTTCTGGTCAGATTTAAGCCCGGAAAGTGAAGCGGTGGTTCGTCCGCCTCGATCGCTCGGACCGTTTCGTCGTCCAGCCAACTCGTAAATCGCCTGAAGATATTTGTGACGTCATATGCCATCGGACTGTCAAGAAAGATGGGCACATCAGGGATGCGATTCTTGTGAACCAAGCGGCTGAGAAAGAACATCATTTCCTGGGCGCGCTCAACCGCGAACACTGGTATCACCAAATTTCCGCCACGCTTGATTGTTTCGTTGACAATGATTTCGAGCTGCTTCTCGACGTTGCCGAAAGCTTCATGGTCGCGGTCACCGTAGGTCGATTCCATCACGACATAGTCCGCATGTCGGAAATACGTGGGGTCATGAATCAACGGCTTTTCGTGTTGCCCGAGGTCACCTGAAAAGATGATCGTCCGCTCACGCCCGGATTCTCGGACCAGGATTTCCAGCGATGCGGAGCCGAGAATGTGTCCGGAATCGTGCCAGGTAACCGTGATTCCGGGCACGATCTCCGTCTTAACGCGATAGTCAACTTCACGAAACAGTTGAATCGCTTTCTCGACATCTTTGTCTGTAAAGAGTGGCGCCACCGGGTGCGGACTGCTGCGTCCTTCCTTGCGATGTCGGCGTCGCTTGTATTTCGCGTCCTCCGCTTGAATCTTCGCAGAGTCCTTCAGCATCACATCGGCTAGTGCCACGGTTGGCCTCGTCGCAAAGATTCTTCCGCGAAAACCATCGGCGACAAACTTAGGGATCAGCCCAATGTGGTCGATGTGCGCATGAGTCACGACCAAGGCATTGATGCTGCCAGCCGCTATCGGACAGGCCTCCCAGTTCCGCGAGAGATGGTCGCGTTCCTGTACCAGGCCACAATCAATCATCACCCTCTTTCCGGCGGCCTCTAAGCAGTAACGTGACCCGGTGACGTTCCGATTGGCGCCGAGGAATATGACTTTCAAGGTTGGAATCCGTTGGTCCAGGTGGTTATTCGGTGGCAAAGAGACGCTATCTCGAGCATGCTCATGTTTTCCTCTAGCGAGGATGAATCGTAACAGTTCAAAGGGCAAACGCTAAGCCAATCACTCGATCGGTGTCTTTGTATCAGCGGTTTGTGTTCCCCCTGCTACCGCGACATTCTGATCCAAATGAAGAGCAGAGCGTTTCCGACATTGAACAAGATAGCCTCATAAAGATCATCTGTGACCGAAAAAAGCTCGTCCAGGTTCGGCAGATCGCACCGCAACAGCTTTGCTGGTATCCGCTGAACGATCGCTACCGTCAACCCAAAGAACGTCAAACCTGGAAAGCCAAACGCGCGACCACGGGCTGTTAGCGTCAACCCTTGGTGGCAAACTGATGATGGCGGGAAATCCAGACGCTACACGGCGCGTGACGTAACACATAGTTCGTCGTGCTACCAAGAAAGAAGTCGTGAACTCGACCGTGACCGGAGTCTCCGATGATGATTAGCTCGCTTTCATTTTCCTCGGCAAAGCTGACGATGCAGTCTCCGGCATGGCTGCCGGTCAAGACCCTCGCACTGGCATAAGGGATTGCTCTGGCGAGTGATTTGGCGACACGTTCGGCCGACTTTCCCAACTCGACGGTTTGATTCTTGAGATTCTTCAGTGAAGCGACAGGAAGCTCGTCGCCGAAGAGGTAACGCTCCGGGATCGCTACGCTCAGAATCGTGAGCTCGGTGTCTCGACCCCAGGAGATGCCCATCAGTTCGTTTACAGATTCACGCGAAGGCGCCGAATCATCGAAAGCGACAATGATCTTTTTCGGCGGGCAGTGATTGGGCCGATCGTCTGCTGGAGGCCTGACGACAAGCACCGAGCATTTCGCGTGAGTCGCGACACGATCGGAAACACTCCCCAGCAGCATTCTGCTGACCATCGAATGCCCCACGGCCCCGAGCACGATCAAGTCAGCAGCGATTCGTTTAGAAACGTCCAAAATCACCTTGGCCGCGTTCCCCGTCTGGTGCAGGTTGGACAAGTAGTCGTCGCAATGGTCGGCAAATAATTCCAGCAATTCAGCTTGATGCCTGGCGACAAACTCCTTTTCCTTTGCCCCCCATTCCAGGTTCTGGATATTGCCTTGGATGATTGACTCCGGATGCATAGAAACGGTCAGCAGGGCGAGTTTCAGCTCTTCGTCAATCTTGAGTCGACTCAACAAGCGCGCCGCGTTCATGGACTGATCCGAACCATCCGAGGCAAGTAGGACTTTCATTGCAATTTCTCATTCGCAGCAATCGTGAAGATGTGTTGACTGAAATTATACCTGTATCGAAGTTTTGAAGCTGTATGGCTTGACCGCGAGGACCGAACAGTTGATCTGATCGAGTACTGATTCTGAAGTGTTGCCCATCAGCAGTCCTGTCAGGCCTGATCTAGCCACTGTTCCCATGACAACCAAGTCGACAGCGTTGTCGCGAACGAAGTTAGAGACCACGTCCGGAGTCTTGCCCTTTACGATCTGGACGTTCTCGGTGAAGCCACTCGAATCGTGCTGTTGGTCTTGAACATGTGCTTCCATTGCTTCCTGCTTCCATGTTCGGCGATCAACTTTCAATTTCAACTCATCACGCGGTTTCTCGAGTTCGCGGATCAGCGTGGCAACGGCTTGTCTCTTGTTCTTGGCCATGGTCACTATCTGCCTTCAATGGTGCGTAAGAAACCGCTTCGTTCGCGCTTGCGATCCGTGATCGGCGCCAAAGTCGCTGTGCATGGCACAGAGCTACTAGAGCGTCCGATTGTGGTTGGGATATCGCATTCGCCAACTCCATTTATGCAACTCCATCACGGGTAGGATCGTGAGCGCAAGCGGCAGCAGGACTGCCCAGTGATTCAGTGAGACTGGCTCGGCGCCTAGCAAGAATGCTCCAAACGATGTATGCATCGCAGTCATGTGAATGCAAAAAGCGGTCATCGCACCTGCCAACAGAATGGGACTGCGTAGTGGCGACATCACCAACGCAGACTTGGTTTCAGACCGGCAATTTCCGATGTGAATATTTTCAAACAACACCATTAATAACAGCAGCAAATTCCTGGCCGAAGTGACCTGCGCTTCAGTCGCGCCGTCCGGCAGGAACCAGCGAAACGTTAGAAATCCGACGATGCCCATCACCACCGCTGCGATCAATGTCCGCTCGATCATCAACTGATTGAGAATCCGCTCCTTCGGCGGACGTGGCTGACGCTGTAATACGCCGCCTTCATTCGGCTCGAATGCCAGCGCAACGTCCTGGATACCGTTGGTCACCAAGTTCAGCCATAGAATCTGGACCGGCAAAAGGGGCAGGTGCGGCGTGCCCGTGGCTACGGCCAAGGCCATCAATACGAGTTCCGCTGCACCAGTGGAAATCAACAGGTAGATCACCTTACGAATGTTATCGTAGGCGACACGTCCCTCCTCGATGCCCGCGACGATCGTGGCGAAGTTGTCGTCACTGATGACCAGTTCGGCCGCCTCCCTCGCGATGTCGGTGCCGCTCTTGCCCATAGCCACGCCGATATTCGACGCGCGAAGTGCCGGAGCATCATTCACCCCATCACCAGTGACGGCAACAAAATGGCCGGCCTTTCGAGCGGCGTTGACGATCTCCAGTTTTTGCCGCGGGGCGACGCGAGCGAAAACGCGGGTGCGGCCGACGATTTCCGCCAGTTCTTCGGGACTTTTCGCTTGTAATTCCTCGCCGATCATCACTTGACTTTCGTCTTCGGCCAGCCCGAGATCACGAGCGATCGCCAATGCAGTCACGCGATGGTCGCCCGTAATCATTGATACCGAAACCCCTGCTTGGTTGCAGGACCGCACTGCGTCAATGACTCCGGAACGGAGCGGGTCGATCATGCCAACGAAGCCCAAGAATCGAAGCTCCGCCGGAACGGAGGGGACGTCCGCTGATCTGAGCGGCTGATCAAGTTTCTTATCCGCCAAAGCGAGAACGCGATAGCCTTGCGCGGCCATTCGCGTCGCAGTTGCCTCCAGCGACGCTTTTGAAAACTCTCCACTACTTGATTCGCTGCACATCGCCAACACGCGTTCGGGGGCACCTTTGATAAAAACGGACACGCCTTGATCGACGGAATTGAAAGACGCAGCGAACTGGTACTCCGGCTCAAACGGAATCTGATTGACCTGTGGATGCGAGTCGAGTGTCGACTCGCGATTCCAACTGAGCTTATGACCAAACGCCAAGAAGGCGACATCGACGGCATCACCGCGCCACGACCATGCTCCGTTTCGCCGATGCAGGTCCGCCTCATTGCACAGGACACCGGCGCGAATCAACCATTGAAGCGGCTGATAGCTTCCTGGCTCGATCGCCCTGTTGTCCAGCAAGACCTCACCGATTGGCAGGAAACCCTCGCCGGTAACGTGAAAGGTATCGCCGTCCGGCAAGCAGACTTCGCGTACCGTCAGCTCATTGCACGTCAGCGTTCCGGTTTTGTCGGTGGCGATCAACGTGCAGCTTCCCAGACCTTCGACCGCCGTGAGCCGCCGAACGATCAGCCCACGCTTGGCCATCCGAGTCGTCGCGATCGCAAGCGCCACTGTCATCGCCACCGGTAAGCCTTCGGGGATTGCCGATACGGCCAGGGCAACTGCGAACATGAACATCGCTGACACGGAGTAGCCACCGATGGCCACTCCCAGCGTGCCAATCGAAGCCGCGGCAACCAGCACAGCGACCGCGATCACATGAGTGAACCGCTCCATCCGAACCAGCAGCGGTGGGCGGCCACCGGTCTCAGCCAAGACGTCCAGCGCCAATTGACCAACACCCGTCGCCGTGCCGGTGGCGACCACAAGCCCCTTCGCCCGACCACGCGTGACAATCGAACCGGCATACGTCATGTTCCGTCGATCGGCGGCCGGAGTCGCTTCATTGCCTTGCCAAGTAGCATCTTTTGATACCGGCAGCGACTCACCAGTCAGCAGCGACTCGTCCGACTCCAGTCCGTGCACAAACAGCAGTCGAACGTCGGCGGGCACACGGTTGCCCGACTCCAACCACACCACATCACCAGGCACGACATCTTCTGCTTTCACATCACGCACTTCACCATCACGCTGAACCGACGCACGAATCTGCAGAAGTTGCTTCAATGCGTGGCTGCTTTGTTCGGCCTTCCATTCTTGATACGATCCAATCACGGCGTTGAGCACAAGAACTGCGACGATGAAACCGGCATCCTTCACATCACCCAGCGCCGCGGAAACCACCGCTGCCAAAGCGAGGATGTAAATCAACGGACTGCGAAACTGCCGCAGCACAATTGTCCAAAGCGGAGTCGGCGGTTTCTGGGGCAGGTGGTTCGGCCCGTATCTCGCCAACCGCGCCGTCGCCTCGGCTTCACTAAGACCATGCTCATTTGCATCCAGTAGCGCCGCGACATCGTTCTGTGTTAGCGCGTGCCAAGCCGTCAGCACTTGTTCGGAGCGATTCATTTTCTTTTGTGTTCCTGCAGATTCGACTGCCGGGATTCTGGCAGCAGCTTATTGGTAACCTTTTTTGACGACAAGAACAGGCATGCCCAGACTTGCCCGACACGCATCGACGATGGAGCGCGAGCAATCCGTCTGGTACTAGCTTGAGCGGAGCTTGGCACCTCGCGTGTCAAGGGAGGCTAAGCATCACTTCGAAAATGATCTCCACGGATGTCTTTCGGCCCAGAACCTTCGCTTGCACGGCGAATCCTTTGTGGCGAATCGGTGCAACCATCGCCTCGAGTTTCTCCTGCCAATCTTGGTTCATCAGCTAACGCATGTGTTCGTGGTCTTTCTTCGTCAGCCGAAACGGCGGCGGCAATCAGCAACCGCAACGGTCGTGTCGTGATTCAATCGACGCGATTGGCCGTCCAACGGCTCGCGCGCGGGCCTTTGAATTTGACCCAGCAACAGTGGGACGAACAGGCAAAACGCAATCGAGCAGAGATGGGATACTTCATGCACGCCCTGGGCGACGCATTGGAACGCGGTGCGATCAACCGGGAAACTCCCGATGAAGATGATTCGTCAACCGCTGGATAAACGGTAAACCCAGACGATCCAGCCAACCTTTTTAACCGCCGCGATGCCAAACGACCCGACGTCCACTGTCTTGTTGATCGATCCGCCGATGTCGAAAAAAGGAAACCGCGCCAGGCGTAAGCATCCCCAGAAAGCGGCGGCGCCAATTCGAGACTTTCCTGGAACATCCCGACGCCATGATCCGGAATCTAGACTTTGACATCGCGGCGTCCGATTTGTTCGAGAGCGCGGCTCAATCAGAGTCTGACTTTTTCTAGTCGTCGATGATTCCTTGTTGATGTTCAGATACCTCGAAGAGGTTTCAAGCCATTAGCCGGCAGTTCGCGCAGCGAAACTGCCGGATGAAGGTTTGAACAAGAATTCCCCCGCCCGCCCGCGACCCGGCATAGCCGGGTCGCGGGCGGGCGGGGGAGTAGAAAACATGGTTCCGCATACCCCGGATGCGCTGCGCGATCCGGGGCTAAATGTTTATATCCCTATCGGGATCAGGAGTCAGTTCAGAAAATTTTCAGCGTCGAATCCACGCAGAATCTCGTCAATCCCTTTTTCTCGGAAGTTACATCATTTTTGAACCTGCTCTAAAATCTTTGTCCGTTCTTACCGTCTGCACATGGACAAGGGAAAATGGGTTTTCCGATTTCGGAGAAATGCAATAGGCTGCCGCAGTCATTGAATCTACCGATCAGTATAAGAAGATTGCCAAGCACTCGCCCAAGGCTGCCACTTTCCCCGAATGGGTGCAGCTTAGGTCCATGCAAAACGAGTCGATGCGAGAAGCGATTCTGACGATTGCTCGTCAGGAAGTTTCAGTGACTTCAATGTATCTCGCTAGATTAGCTCGGCGAACTCGCTCAGACGCGACACCGTTTCAGGAAGACGTTGTTGGGCAAGTGTCGGCAAGAAGTCTTTGGCGGTCATGGGCGGATTCTTGAACCCGGCTCGCTGTTTCTTGGCTGCTGCGCAGACTGCCCCGGGGTTCAAGTCCCACACATGCGTAACAAATTCATCGGGGTGTTGAGCCTCAAGTCCAAAGTTGCTCAGGTATTTGTTTGGAAAGTCTTTCAAGTTATAAGTGACAGTCCTCTCTCCCCCGCCGCGCAGCGAATAGGGGGGGAGAGAGTTAGAGAGAGGGGCAGAAAACAGACGAAGTTCACTCTTATTCCCAGGCGGAGTCTGAAAACGAGGAATCCTGCACGGTCTTCGCTGAAAGGTACTTCGTCTTTTTCGCCTGACCGTCACGCGCATCGTCGCGTGTCTTGAACATCGCGTTCTTGACGAACCAAAACCAGCTGGCATACCCTGCGCCGCACTATTGTTGGCAACGACGAGAATCTGGTTTTATCTTAAGGAGAGGAAATGACTGTGACCGCCGCCGATTTGAGGAAAAGACTTGAGAGCGTGCCTGATGATACGACTCTGTACCTGCTTCTCGATGGGAAGATCAATGCCGTTGAAAGTTTCGTTAAGGCTGATGAATGTCGGATCGCGATCATCCGCGGCAAGGGTAGGGCCAGGAGATCAAAACAATACACCGTGACCGAGGACGGACTGATCGGGGGCTTGAACGCATTTGGGGCATCCGATGCGATGATCGCAGAGATCCTGGAAAGGTCCGAAGCCAGCATCACACGGCGAAGAAAACAACTGGAAACTATCTGAGCGACCACTGTCGCTGAAGAGATCGCCGCCCTGTACTGATTACGAAAATGCGACAATCAGCGCCCGTGATTTTCAACCTATGATTCGTAGACAGTGACCGCCGCTTTCGCCATCAAGTGCATGGTCTGCTGTGAAGTGAGCAGCAGCGCCGTTACAGATTCATCAGTCCTCTCTCCCCCGCCGCGCAGCGAATAGCGGGGGAGAGATTTAGAGAGAGGGGCAGACAACAGACGAAGTTCATTCTTGTTCCCAGGCTCCGCCTGGGAACACCATGTCTGCGAGGCTCCGCCTCGATCCCAGCATGCGTCGGGTGGCTGGTGGTCGGGTGGCTGGGGTCTGGATGTGAAGTTTACGAACATCCGGCCCCCAGTAGCGCTTGATTCGGCTGAAGCCAGCTCAGTATTCGTCAGGCCATTGTCGAGTGAACGGCCACGCTATCAGTGATTCTCCAGTCCTCTCTCCCCCGCCGCGCAGCGAATAGCGGGGGAGAGAGTTAGAGAGAGGGGCAGAAAACAGACGAAGTTCATTCTTGTCCCCAGGCTCCGCCTGGGAACACCATGTCTGCGAGGCTCCGCCTCGAGCGGAACGGGCAGGAGCCTGCCGTCATGGCTTTAAATAGGCGGAGCCTGGAAACGAGGAATCCTGCACGTCGCGCGCTGACAGGGCCTAAGTCGCAAACCGACTACCCGCGCTGCACCACCTTTGCCGTCATCGGCGGATAACACATGATCCCCCAATCCTCGTCGGCGCCGTAGTGAATCCAGACCAGCAGGAACGCACCAAGTAAATGCTCCAGCATCTGCAAGCAGCGTCGGGTGGCGGTACGATTCAGACGACTGTTGAACGTGGCAGCGCCATGAACAAGCTGGCAGCGGAGCAGATAGATCCGCTCGATCAGCCGATCCAGGATCAACGTCCAGTTCCCGTCCAGGTACCACGTTCGGGCATCGTACTTCGTTTTTCTCGCCTGACCGGCACGTTTGTCCGTCGGCTCCTGCCAGAAGTAGCGACTCAGATACTCGTCATCAAAGATCGACATCACCAGCGGCTTGTTGTCGATCAAAGCATCGACAACGTGGTTTCCTTGATCGAGCGTCAGCATCCGATCGATGAAACGCTGCCAACAGACATGATCGGCAACGGGTGCCCGAACTTCTTCATCCCATTGCCCATACAGCGAATTGAAGGCAGTCCACTGGCTTAGGATTGCCAGATCCAGATCGCCCACTCTGGCCACCAGCTCCGGTTACCGACAATTCTACCAGCAACCAACCGTGAAGCGTGAAATCGATGTCTTTGCCGCGGGGCATGTGTCCGGATTCGGCCAGGACAATCCCGAATCCCGAAACTGACCCCGGCGACGCCATCCACTTGACCCCGGCGACGCCATCCCATTCGTACAGCGGGCGATGCCGGTTTTAGAGTCGGGATTCGCGGTTGGTGTTGGAATCTGCAGACCGGGATATTGCTGCGCGAACCGGCTCGGTCCCCTGACGAATGAGCTGACCCCGAATGGCGCCCCGCGTTTACATTAGTAGGGGTCTGTCCGCCGTGGCGAGCGGACGTTGGAGATGCGGAGCAGGTTAAGGGATAAACTGCGAGTAGGGACAAAAGAAACAACACGACCGAATCCGCTGTACTGCGGGAAGACCGGCTGAATGATCGGCGTGTTGTACGAGCGGCCCGCATTCCGCTCTCGGCGAATCGTCAGAGCGGTGTATCGCCGCTGGCGAAGTCGAGCCTGGTAGGCACCAAACTTCATGGCTTCAATCAGTTCCCGTTCTTCCTCGCTGGGCGGAGCGGCGGCTTGGAAACGAATCTCTTTGAGCATCGCTTGCTCTTCGGGACTGAGCGGTTTTTCGGCAGCGGCGACCAAACAGCAGGCTACCAGAGAAAGAATGGTTGCGATTCTCATTAGTTTGCTTTCAGTAATGCTGCCCCCCACCCAACAAGATTACGGCGAAACCCCAAGGATGTCCAGAAACATCTTGAAGCGGGCGACGTCTGTCTGGTGTTTCGCTACACAATTTTCGCAACCAGATGGTTCCGCTGTGTTCCAAACAATCTGGAACGTATCACAGATTGACGCGGGCCAGATCATGCTCAGTCGCAACCCCGCTCGTTCAGCCTACTGTCGGGCGACTGCTCCCGCGTCCTGAGAGTAAGCCTCAAATAGCATTGGTCAATCCGCTGGTTTGATCGCGTCCATCGCCACCGGACGATCACTCAAGCCTATCGGCTTGTTGATTCCATTTGGTGGCTTGCCAATTGCGAATGATACCGTTGTGACCACAGTCGGGACACAACCATCCGATCTCATCGTTTGCCGCAGCGAGCGAAGCACGGATCGATCCGGTGCAATCGGCTTTTCGGCAGCGGATGTTGATCTCTAGGTTGTCACTCGGAACGTTCCGGCTGGCAGCGTCGATCACCAGCGCGAGGAAACTCGCCAGTTGACGAGCCTCCCTTGGCATCTCGGGTGACACTTCGCCTTGATCGTCAAGATAATGCGTAATGTCAGTGACATAGGTTCCTTCTTCGATGCTCACGGTGAAGATTCTCAGTGTCGTGTCGGGGTCAGTAATCGCTGCGCATGCTCGCACGAGCCATTCTAGCGATTTGTGTCAGCAGGAAGTGAGACGTTTCAAGTCAGTGACACGAGACAGATTCTCGGTTTGAAGATGGCAAGACTCATTGACGAGATCCGAGATTGATTTGGTTACGGCGATGACGTGATGACCGCTTGCCGACCATGCGCAGGCAATGGCAGCTTCGAGTTTCTTGACGAGCTTCTGGTCATTCTTGTCCCCAGGCTCCGCCTGGGAACACCTTGTCTGCGAGGCTCCGCCTCGATCCCAGCATGCGTCGGGTGGCTGGGGTCTGGAAGTGAGGTTTACGAACATCCGGCCCCCAGTAGCGGGTGATTCGGCTGAAGCCAGCTCAGTATTCGTCAGGCTATTGTCGAGTGAACGGCCACGCCATCAGCGATTCTCCAGTCCTCTCTCCCCTGCCGCGCAGCGAACAGCGGGGGAGAGAGTTAGAGAGAGGGGCAGAAAACAGACGAAGTTCGATATCCTCCTTCTGCAGAATCCTGCACCTCGCGCGCTGACAGGGCCTAAGTCGCAAACCGACAACCCGCGCTGCACCACCTTTGCGTTCATCGGCGGATAACACATGATCCCCCAATCCTCGTCGGCGCCGTAATGAATCCAGACCAGCAGGAACGCACCAAGGAAATGACCCAGCATCTGCAAGCAGCGGCTAGTGAACGGCCACGCAATCAGCGATTCTCCGGTCCTCTCTCCCCTGCCGCGCAGCGAATAGCGGGGGAGAGAGTTAGAGAGAGGGGCAGAAAACAGACGAAGTTCGATATCCTCCTTCTGCAGAATCCTGCACCTCGCGCCTGACAGGGCCTAAGTCGCAAACCGACAACCCGCGCTGCACCACCTTTGCTTTCATCGGCGGATAACACATGATCCCCCAATCCTCGTCGGCGCCGTAATGAATCCAGACCAGCAGGAACGCACCAAGGAAATGCTCCAGCATCTGCAAGCAGCGGCTAGTGAACGGCCACGCAATCAGCGATTCTCCGGTCCTCTCTCCCCCGCCGCGCAGCGAATAGCGGGGGAGAGAGTTAGAGAGAGGGGCAGAAAACAGACGAAGTTCGATATCCTCCCTCTGTAGAATCCTGCACTTCGCGCGCTGACAGGGCCTAAGTCGCAAACCGACTACGCGCGCCTGCACCCCCTTTGCGTTCATTGGTGGGTAACACATGATCGCCCAACCCTCGTCGGCGCCGTAGTGGATCCAGACCAGCAGGAACGCACCAAGGAAATGACCTAGCATCTGCAAGCAGCGGCTAGTGAACGGCCACGCAATCAGCGATTCTCCGGTCCTCTCTCCCCTGCCGCGCAGCGAATAGCGGGGGAGAGAGTTAGAGAGAGGGGCAGAAAACAGACGAAGTTCGATATCCTCCTTCTGTAGAATCCTGCACTTCGCGCGCTGACAGGCCCATTTTGGCGACGATCACTTCGGCAATGGCAGCTTCGAGATTCTGTTCTAGCTTGCTAACGAGTTTTTGTTCCATGGATTACTCCTCCCTCGGTTATACATTGGCAATCTCACCAGTTGAACTCATTTGCCAGCAGCGCTTGCGATCAAGAACCCACTGCCGACCAGACAGCCCAAACCGATGACGCTGTAGCCAATCCTGAAGGCCATGAACTGGGCCGCCTTGTCAGTCGGCTCAAAGCTTCGTACTGCCGAATCACACCCGACTCCTGCTCAGTCATGGTCTGGCACTCTGATTTCGATTCCATAGCGGGGAGCAATTTTGAGTAGCTTCTCGATCTCGTCTTTGGTCGGCGGCAATGCAGAGGTTGAACCTTCAGACCAGCGGCACGCCGAACTCGAAAAACATTTCCTCCAACCCTGCCGGCGCGACGGAGATCAGCATTTTCGCTGCTTGGCTGCTTTCGTTCTTGAATGAATGGGGTGTGCCCACCGGCATGTTGGCAAATGTTCCGGCAGTTGCCACAACACGGTCCTCACCGATCTGGAATGTGATCTCGCCTTCCAAGATATAAAAGGACTCTTCCTCTCGACTGTGGACATGCGGGGGTGGACCGCCGCCGGGAGGCACAATCGCTTCCCACATGGCATATTTGCCGTTCGTATCTTCACTCGTCGCCATGAAACGGTACACGTCCCCGACGACGGCAATGGTACGACCTTCATTCGGTTTACGGATTGTCGGTGTGTTGTTCGTAGTCATCAGTTACGTCTTTGCATGTGAATTTCCTGAGTCGCAAATGATTCTTCCGGGTGCTATTTCAACAACGTCAGCAGCATGACCAATGGAGTCGTTGCCTTGATGCTGTGGGGTGTTTTGGCAGCCATCTGAATCCACGTTCCCGGCTTTGCCTGCCACCGCCTCTTCGCCGACAGTCAGTTCGGCTTCGCCCTTGATGATTTGGATGATTGCTGGCAGCGGGGCGACGTGTTCTTTGAGACCGTCGCCAGCAGCAAAGGCGAACAATACAACTTTTGCATTGTCGTCGTCGGTCAGCACGATGCTTTGCTTGCCGGATTCAGGCGGCTGAATTTCGTCGGCGAGTTGTCGGATTTGGAATTGTTGTTCGGTCATTGAGACATCCTCTTGTGTCAGAGTGCGATGTTTTGTCGTTACCATACGCCCGGAATCAGCTTGTACCGAACCCTCGTTGCGTATTCCTTGTACCCGTTTAATTCTTCCTGCAACGTCTGATCCTCCCACTGGGTCCGCACGATCAACACCAGTGAAGCAAGACCCGCAGGAATCAACGCCCACAAAGAACCCAACGATAGTGCCATGCCGATTGCATGGATAATCCCCCCGACATAACCGGGATGTCGAGCGATGGCATAGGGGCCGGTGTCGATCACCGAATGCCCCCGATCCGTTTGAATCCGCACGGTGACTTCAAAGAACTTGTTCACGCCTTCGGCCCAAGTGACGATTCCAATTCCGGCAAGCAGCAAAGCGTAGCCGACACCGCAAACCCACCACGGGACCGGGAACCAGTGGAATCGGCCATCATCCAAAGCCGCCACGAGTAGGACGGCTGCCATCGCTGGAAAGTAAAAGCTGAGCAGAATCTTGTCCCAGCCTTTCGTTCCTTCGTGGAAGCGACTTCTGGCGACGATGACTTCGGGATTCACACGATGAAGAACGAGAAATACTGCTGAAATGACGCCCAGCACAACGAGGACGAACAGCCAGCCCTTCGGCCACGCCCATGTGCCAGCAGGTAGAAACATAAACAGGGCGATGAACACAGGCAGGCAAATTAGTCGCAGCACCAGACGGCGGCGATTGATTCCTTGTGGCGGGTTGTCCGAGCCGCTGGCAGCAGTCATGAATCGGTTCTCATTTCTCGCAGCGTTTGTCTTGCAGGTTCGCCAACCGCTCACACGCTTCCAACATCGCCTTCAGCGGCTCAGGATCGGCCAATCGATGATCATTGCCGATCTCAATGAGCGTCTCCCGTGGCAGGCTGCTGTTGGCCAGTAGTTCCTCGGAGTCGGCAAACGGAATCACGTCGTCTTGGCGTGAGTGGAGGATCACCGAGTTCGCCTTCAACGTCGTGGCCGTCCCCCAATTTTTCCATGCGGGGCAAAGCAATACGAGCGGCGTGTCCTTTGAATCGATGTTCAGGGCGACTGCGCCGCCACGAGAACTGAGCCGACAATCTACATCGGGATGGTGTTGATCGTATTCTACTTGGGCAATTCGCACGGACTGGTCAAAGTCATTATCCGGCAAGGAGGGATTGACGACTTGATGACCGCTTTCCTTGAGAAACGTTGGCTTGCGTCCGCCGACAACGCTGGTCCAGCCGTGCAGGAAGAGAATTTTCATGTGACTATCCGATGGCATCCATGTTTCTCGAACAGGTTCTCGAAAAACTCAGCAACCAGTCCGAGTCCGCTTACTTCATTGAGTTCCGCACCTCCGAATCGGTAGACTTCGTATCCCGCAAGTCTCAGTTCTCGAGCAAAGTCAAAGGGGTCAAGCAAAGTCAAAGGAGTCAGGCCTCTTGGTTGGGCATGAGTTGAAACGAGTACAGTTCAATCTGATCAATCTGCAGATCTTCGTAAAAGATCCTCTCGAACACTTCAAAGTCTGTGTCTTTGTGAAAGATCCTAGCGCGAGGATTCCCGCGGTGGAGGGCGTGATACAGTCCGCCTGCTTGGTCGGCTCGGGGTGGTCTGGGGATCGCGGTGTCTGAGATCAAGAAAGCACCAGCATAACCCGATTGTTGCTCCTAATCAAAAAGGTCTGACCCAATTGATTTCATCGGCGGACGCAGCAGCAGCGATCGAAACGACAACAAGAGCCATCAAACGGGTGCGACACATTCAGAAACCTCCGTGTATGAATTGATTCCTCGACGAAGGATGCCTCACTTTTGCGAACGTGCAACCGTCGAAAGACTACGGTCTAGGTGTTGCTGTGGTGCGGTTGTGAGTGGCAGTGATTTGGCGTGGAGCGGAACGGCGAAAACTTTCTTGACAAAAGTCCAAACGAATGCGATCACTTCCTCGATGTATAACTTGCGGTTCCGTGCTCGCGGCCGGTTGACTGCGTTAGAATCCTGCCATGAAACGCGCATACTATTCCGATTCGATCGCAAACTTCCTGCAGGCAGACCCGCACGCGGTCCTAGGGCAGTTGGTCAGCAACAGCGAGTTCGCTGTTGAAAACACGCAACGCGATGCTTGGCAATTGCAGATTGACGTCTTGAAGCGGCTGTTGTGTGGACGCGGGGGAACGATCTATTTGGAGTATTCGATTCCTCGGATGGGAAAGCGTGTTGACGTAGTCTTATTGATTGGAGCCGCGATATTCGTCGTTGAGTTCAAAGTGGGTGATACCCGCTATTGGTCGGGCGCGATGAATCAGGTCACCGACTATGCGCTTGACCTCAAGAACTTCCACGACACCAGCCACGATCGTTACGTCGTCCCGATATTGATCGCCACCGAAGCGCCGGCCGTGCCAATTCAAATCGAGTCCACACCTAGGCGTGATGGGTTGCTCGCCACGATCAAATCAAACGGAACGAACCTTGCGGACATAATCGAGCAGGTTCACAGCTACATTGACGAAGCGACAACGGGCGAACGAGACAGTATCGAGGCTGCCGACTGGGAAGATGGACAGTATCGCCCGACGCCGACGATCATCGAAGCAGCGATGGCCCTATACAATGGCCACTCCGTGGCAGAGATTTCGCGAAGCGATGCCAGCGGTGCCGAATTGCATCGAACTACGGACGCGATTTCGACCGTCATCGAGAGTGCAAGACAGGCTGAGTACAAAGCAATCTGCTTCGTCACCGGGGTCCCTGGTGCCGGAAAAACGCTCATCGGACTGAACATCGCAACCCGTCATTTAGACGATCACAACCATATCTACAGCGTATTCCTTTCGGGTAATGGTCCGCTCGTAATGATACTGCAGGAAGCATTGGCAAGAGACAAAGTCGAGCGAGAGAGAGCGGCTGGCCGGCGGATGACAAAGTCGGCAGCTCGGAGCGAAGTAAAGGCCTTCATTCAAAACGTGCATCATTACCGTGACGAATATCTGAAAGACACCCGGGCACCAACGGATCACGTTGCTCTCTTCGATGAAGCTCAACGTGCATGGAATCTTGAACAAACCTCCAAGTTCATGCGGCAAAAGAAGAATCGCCCAAACTTCAATCAATCAGAACCTGAGTTCCTAATTTCCTGCATCGACCGGCATGACGACTGGGGAGTCGTCGTTTGTTTGGTTGGCGGCGGCCAGGAGATCAACACCGGCGAAGCCGGAATCTCGGAATGGATCGAAGCGCTCAATCGCTCGTTCCCTGATTGGCACATTCATATTTCTGATCGTTTGACGGACAGCGAATACGGAGCCGGCGAAGTATTGTCGCAACTCGAATTGCGAGAGAATGTGCACTACGATTCGGGCCTTCATCTTTCGGTTTCAATGCGATCGTTTCGTGCGGAGCATGTTTCAAGATTGGTCAAGGAAGTCTTGGACTTGGATGCTGAGCAAGCACGGCGAACGCTTGCAACCGTTCGCGAGCAGTACCCAATCGTTTTGACGCGAGATTTAGCGAAAGCGAAAGAATGGTTACGGAGCCAAGCTCGTGGAACGGAGAGGTTCGGAATCGTTGTTTCATCCCAAGCGAATCGCTTAAAGCCGCTTGCGATTGATGTACGTCTGCAACCAAATCCGATTCATTGGTTTCTTGCCGACAGCGGGGACGTTCGATCGTCGTACTACCTCGAAGATGTCGCAACTGAGTTCGATATTCAGGGACTCGAACTCGACTGGGCATGTGTAACTTGGGACGCGGACTTTCGGCACGCCGAGGACGGCTGGGTATACCGTTCATTTCGCGGCAACAAATGGCAAAAGATCAACAAAACGGAACGCCAGATGTACCTAAAGAATGCCTATCGGGTGTTGCTGACGCGGGCGAGACAGGGCATGGCCATCGTGGTGCCCGAGGGCGATGCCAATGATCCAACTCGCGTTCCCGCGTTCTATGATTCGACGTACGAGTATCTTAAATCGCTCGCATTCGACGAACTGTAATTGGAAATTTCGCGGATTTTGGAACGCAATTCTCGCGGTGTGACCAACCGTGTCAACGATGTCCATGACGATCCGCGGTTGGTGCGAAGATTTTTCTGGTTGCGCGGCGATGCACGTAGTGGCGTCAAGTGGAACCCGGCGGCGAAGCGGAACAATCGTTGTTCGCAACCCTTAGTCTTCGTGCTAGACGGTTGCAAACTGGTCGATAGTATCCTGTTGTCGCGAACACCGACTGACTTGTGATTCGTTCAGTGGATTCAGGATGGACCGAGTTCCTTTAAGACCCCACAATAACGTTTCGTTTCCCTATTCATTTTGCGACTGACATACACCACAAGTGGGCATGACGGGTTCGCCTTTCCTTGCAATACCGCCATCGCACTGGATCGCTTCCAATGCGAAAGCGTTTGCGATTTGGGATAGTTTCCCGGTTAGTCCCGGTCATGCACTTGTCGTTACTAGGCGACCGGTAGCAACTTGGTTTGATGCTGAGCCAGAAGAGCAGGCGGCGCTACTCGAACTGGTCAGTGTTGTGAAGCAGCATCTGGATGCCAATCTCGAGCCAAAACCGGATGGGTACAACGTCGGGTTCAACGCGGGCGAATCTGCCGGTCAGACGGTGATGCATCTACACGTGCATGTGATACCACGCTACCGCGGCGACGTTGACGATCCGCGAGGCGGTGTCCGGTATGTGATTCCCGACAAGGCGAACTACTTACTGGAACCCAAGGGCATACTTAGTGAAAATCGGCCACAGCCATCCGCGCGTGAATTGCAGCTCAGCACTGGCCATCCGGATTCGCCCCTCTGGGAGCAACTGTCATGGCGAATCGCAGGAGCACGGACCGTAGACATCCTTGCTTCGTTTGTGCAGTTGTCGGGCTTAGATGTGATCGAGTCGCGACTCTTTGATGCTCTGCAAAACGGCGCGCGGATCCGAATTCTCGTCAGCGATTATCTCTATATTTCGGCTCCGAAAGCCCTGGACAGACTTCTCGGCTGGTGTGATTCGGCACTGGGAGAGGAAACAACCGGCTGTTTGTCCGCCGGCTTGATCGAGATCACAAAGCTTCCCTCAGGTCCAGCGTCATTTCATCCGAAGTCGTGGTACATCGCGGATGAGCACGGAGGCTTGCTTTCGGTGGGAAGTAGTAATCTCTCCAGAGCTGCTCTGGAAACCGGCATTGAATGGAACCTGCTGTCAACGAGTAGCGACCAATCGGGTGCTCACGACCAGTTCGTGACAGAGTTCGAGGAACTGTGGAAGTTGGCTTCTCCGTTAGGCTCGGAAGTCGTTGACCACTACGCTATTCAGGCAAAGCTATATCGTGATACGAACTTTGTGCCAGAAGCGGCTGATCAGCGTGAGATCCTGACGCCCCGTCCGTGGCAAGTCGAAGCGCTCAAGTCTCTGAACAGAATCCGCGACGCCGGCTATCGGCGAGCCCTGGTTGCCGTCGCGACCGGGATGGGAAAAACATGGCTTGCTGCCTTCGATGCCCAGCAAGTGGGCAACCAGCTGCAGCGGCGACCGCGCATCCTTATCGTTGCGCATTGCGCACATCCTTGCGCAGGCAGAAACCGCCTTGTCCCAGGTACTGGATCCAACGTTTGGTGACGCCAAGACAGCATGGTACATCGGCCAGCGGAGTGATCTGATTGGCGAGCTTGTTGTTGCTTCCATCCAGAAACTTTCCCGGCCGGAGGGACTGGACCGTTTAACGGAGGAACGATTTGACTACGTCGTCATCGATGAGGTGCATCATGCGCATGCCCCGAGTTACCGAAGAGTTCTCGCGAGGATTCAAGCCAATTTCATTTTGGGCCTGACGGCTACGCCGGAACGCACCGACGGAGTCGACGTCGCCAGTATCTTCGATGACAACCTTGCATATCAGGCAACCATTGGTGACGGGATCGCAGAAGAATCACTGGTGCCTTTCCACTACATCGGTATCAAAGATACGGTAGATTTTCGTCAGATACCTTGGCGGAATGGGCGATTCGAAATTGAAGAACTTGAGCGACGTGTCGCGCGTAGCGAACGCATGGACCGTCTATGGTCCGCGATGCAGGAACATCCTGGGCAGCGGACCATTTTGTTCTGCTGCTCCCGACGTCATGCGATCTTCGCCCGCGACTGGCTGCGCTCCAAGGGCATGACATCGGCGGCGGTCTTTTCAGGTGGTGGCGATAGTTGCGGAGAATCGCTGCAGCAATTGCGGCGCCGCAAGTTGCAAACTCTCTGCGTCGTTGACATGTTCAACGAAGGTCTCGATATTCCCGCTGTCGATCGGGTGATCATGCTGAGGCCCACCGAATCCAAAATCATCTTTCTACAGCAACTCGGGCGCGGTTTGCGAGCCAGCGAAGGCAAGTCTCGGCTCATAGTGATTGATTTTGTTGGCAACCATCGAATTTTCGCACAGCGGCTCATTCATCTCCTATCTCTGCGCGGCGACGAGCGCGGATGGCAAACGCTGAAAGAATGGCTGAAAGGCAAACTTCCCGACCTGCCCGAGGGCTGTCTGCTGGATGTCGAACTCGCCGCCCAGGACATGTTGAAGGAGTTCATTCCGACCGGGGCAAAGGCAGGAATCGAAGCTTACCGAGCGATGCGAGAGGAACTTGGCCGACGGCCCACTGCCTCGGAGCTTTTCGGTCGCGGGTATCTGCCCAGAGCGATAAGCAAAGCGATAGGCAACTGGTTCGCTTTCGTGGAGAGCGAAGGTGACCTAAGCGATCTCGAACGCGAGGCTTTCGCCGGCTTTCACGACTGGCTCAGCACGCTTGAAACGACCAGTCTTAACAAGTCGTACAAAATGGTCGTCCTGCGAGTCCTGCTCGACCAAGGTCAACTCTTCGCGACGGCCGACTTACAAGTGTTTGCCAAGCAGTGCCGCACTTTCATGCGCGAACACCCAGTTCTACGGCGCGACCTCGAGGGCGAAGGACATGCGGTCGATCACGCGGTAGCCGACGACGAATCCTGGGCTGATTGGTGGATCGAATGGCCGATCAGCCGTTGGCTGGATGTACAAAACGGTCACAAGTGGTTTCAACGAGTTGATGGTAGATTTCAGTTCAACCATGAATGTCCGGAGCGCTTACGAGCGGCTTTGGAGACACTCACGGAAGAACTTGTCGATTGGCGATTGGCGGCGTACTCAAAGAGCCGCCGCTTAAATGAAACCGAAACCGGCGATTGGGGGTTCGAAGCCAAGGTTTCGCACGCAGGAGGCCGACCAATCCTCTTTGTTCCCGACAGGTCCAAAGAGCCCAACCGTCCCGTCGGTCCGACCGAAGTGCTACTCCCGGACGGAACACGGTGGGAATTCAAGTTCGTGAAGGTGGCATGCAATGTCGCTAAACCCGTCGGCAAAAAAGATAATCAACTGAGTAATCTTCTTCGCAGCTGGTTCGGACCCGATGCCGGATTACCCGGTACTGACTTTAAAGTGCAGTTTGAGACTAAAAATGGACATTGGCACGTTCGTGCTCTCGGCGCTCGAACAAGAACGCAGGAAGTGTTCGCACAACGGCCAGTCACATCGCAGCTGCTAGTCGAGCCAAGTGTTAAACGATCGGCTCAATACAAAACGCATGTTCCAGTTTATGATCTCACGGTCGCCGCCGGGGACTGGGGTCCCGAAGGTGTGCCCGAGTCGCTTGGCTGGGCACGAGTCGCAGATCAGAAGCTCACCCGAGGCATGTTCGCAGCCCAGGTATCGGGACGTTCAATGGAACCCAGAATCCGGGATGGCGCGTGGTGTTTGTTTGGTCCCTGTCCTGCTGGATCCCGCGAAGATCGACTTTTGCTCGTCCAGGTAAACACACACGCCGACCCCGAAGACGGCGGCCGATACACCATCAAGCGATACCGCTCGATCAAACAGGTCGATGATGAAGGTTGGCAACACCAATCCATCGAACTTCAGCCGCTCAACCCGGAATATCAACCGATCCGCATCTCCAATGAGAATGCAGAAGACATCCGCATCATCGGTGAATTCGCCGGCGTGATCGGAGAGGCGGAGGCGATGTAACTGCATCAAAATGATCTCAGCTTTAACAGTTCACACTCATTTCATTTCTATGGTCACCGCCGATTGTTGTGTAAGTTTTTCATGACACAGAGTCCAGCGAGATCGCTGCGACGTGCCTCCGTCAGGGTCCGGCTTGGTTTTCGGTTTTCAATCGTTGTACGGCGACGGCTTAGTCGATTCCGATGATCTCGCAGCATTGCCGGGAATTGATTGGAAACGCAGTCAGTTGGGCGGGGATCATGGTGTCAAACTCGCTTTGCCACAACGCCGTCAAGGGGAAAGTGAATCCATATTGATTCGATGGTTTCTCCTGCCGCAGTCAGTAGTTCACTATACGCGGCGAGCTGGCCTGTGAAATGCGCCGCTTTTGCTTCGCAGTGTTCGCGCCTCAGCGGGGCGCTCTTGTGATCGATCACGACGACCTGGCCGCTGGGCAAACGAAGCATCAGGTCAATCGTTCCGTTCCAATTTCCTCCGGCGGATCGCGGACCGGAAACCGGCGTTTCGACGAACCATTGTGCTTGGGGGTACTGCTCCTCGACCCATTTCACAAATCGCTCGCCGGATGAAACGAGTACCGACGGAGCGAGCACTCCGGTAACGGAGCATACCGAAAGACACCGCTGGGCGACGCCTTCCTTGTTTGCGTTGTCGAGTGAGCGGAGTGATGGCAGTGCGGCAAGTGTATTTTCATGTTTGATATAGTCGCTCGAAACAGGTCCATCGTGGTTTCAAGCGTCTAGGGATGCATGGAAATATGGATCGTCGATGATTCCTTGTTGATGTTCAGATACCTCGAAGAGGTTTCAAGCCATTAGCCGGCAGTTTGCGCAGCGAAACTGCCGGATCAAGGTTTGAACGAGAATTCCCCCGCCCGCCCGCGACCCGGCATAGCCGGGTCGCGGGCGGGCGGGGGAGTAGACAACATGACATACCCCGGATGCGCTGCGCGATCCGGGGCTAATTGCTTCGATCCCTATCGGGATCAGCAGTCATTTCAGAATATTTGCAGCGTCGAACCCACGCAGAACCTCGTCGGCCCTCTCTTCCCTGAGGGTACATCATTTTTGAACATGATCTAGATAGCGGTGGACGGCGTCTCCGATCGCGGCAAAGCGACTTGCATTGGCACCGTTTGGAAAGTGCAATCGGCCGGGGAACTCCGTGATCTCGAAAGCTGCGTCGTTGGCCTGGGCCGCGGCCTGACTCGGCGCGTGAAATCGCGGTAGGTACCCGGGTGCGGTTGGATTCTCGGGTAGCGAGATCCCGGTATCTTGCTGCCGCGCTGCCTGGCAGCATTCATCGATCAACGTAACCGCGTCATGACCCTACGGCGGGAATCGATAGTCAAGTTCCTCCGCGATAACACTGACCCCGGACCGATAATTCGATCGATCCCGCAGCAATTTCCACACGGATTATTCAGCGAATGCAACAACGCAA
>CAVOSP010000005.1:0-12720 GCA_963698905.1 Pirellulaceae bacterium | reverse complement strand
CAGGGTTGGAAACTGATTTGATTCTAGAGAATTTAGCGTCGTACGCAACAAATCTTACGCGGCCTGTAATTGTTTGCCGGAGAAGTTTGTTGAAATGGATCGCTACCGTCATAAGTAGTGAATCTGGAGTGCTGCAATCGCAAACGTAAAAAAAATATTCGCCTTGCGATGAGACCACGAAAAATTCAAAACCTCCGTATTCAAACGACATCAAGGCGGCAGGATCAATCTGAATATTTGGGCTAGTGAGCAATTCGAGTTTCCGGAGCTTTTTCGCATGAGTTCTCAATTCCTCAACGCCGCATGTATCCCAGAGTTCGGCAAACATTCGCGTACCATTGTCGAACTCATACTCGCGGAGATCGCCCAAGGTAAATGGATGAACTTTCTTGCGACCAAACAATGAGCACTCCGAGCCGGATAACGTATTGGAATCTATCCAGCGACAGGAGGTCGATGGATAGATTTTGCGTTGAACTTGCCGCTTGTCGCGGTATGCGGAATGCAGTTGCAAAGAGCGGCTAAACTTTGCTTCAGTTTAGCGGACCGGCCAGAGCATGTCGAACTTTGCAGCGGTGTGCGGTGGCCAAGAGTGGGTACCGAGGCGTCATTTGCCCCATCTCAGCAGGCCTGGTGCGCACCGGGTCTACCGAGGCCCGGTGGCTTCGGAAGTGTGGGGAAAACAGGTAGTCGTGGGATGATCGAGTCATGCCGGGGAGATTGAGACCGTTGGTGAAGGACCGGGCGGGATCCGCGCCCGCTAAAATCAACACGCCTTTCATGGCACACAATTCTTATTGGTTATTCGACATTGCTAAGACCAAGGAGAGCAGTCAACGAGTTCCTTGAAAAAAGGCAAGAATAAAACCGATTACGATAAGAACTACCTGAGAATTAGGAATTGATATAAACAGCCGACCTTTCTTTCTATTTCTCCGATAGATTTCTCGTTCTTTTGCTGCAAGTGCAAAATCAGATCCACCTTGTCAAATGAAGGATCCCGTTGTATCAAAAGTTCCTTCGCGGCCAAAATTGCTTCTTGTGCGTAATTTTGGCCACTGTCTGCCGATATTTTTCGAATTTCATCAATGTGCTTGTTCGAGAATTCTGTTTTGAAGTTTTCGATCTGTTTGTGCATATAACCGTTCCACCATGGAAGTCGCATTAATATTTTGTGCGAGAAACTCCTGTCCTCATCGAGAATCAGGATCCAATATCGCATTGATAGTTATCGCTAGAATTCGAATTTCATGCTGGCGATAGCGGTTCGACTGTCGGATAACGTATTGGAATCTAACCAGTGACAGGAAGTCGCTTGCTAGATTTTGCGTTGAACTTGCCGCTTGTCGCGGTATGCGGAATGCAGTTGCAAAGCAGCGGCTAAACTTTGCTTCAGTTTAGCGGCCCGGCCACGGCATGTCGAATTTCGGCGAAAGGCCAAGCCAAGTCACAACGAGGTCCACCATGCGATTGATGCAAGGCGGACAACCGGAGCATTCAAAAATGAGTCGCAACCTCATGGCGGGAAGGTCTGCGCCGTAAGATTGCAGAACATCGAAATGGATGTTCAGCGGTTGAAAAACCATCACAAGTTGCAGCAGTTGCGACTCCGCGACGCCCCGTGGCGATCCGCAAATCAGCTCAGCGGGCCAATTTCATTCTTGCAGCTGGCGTCGGCCGAGTCGGAATCCAGGGCCAGCGGAAAGCAAAAACCAAAGGTGACACCCGAGACACCGGGCCTCTTGAACAGAAAATTTGAGCATCGGCTCGATCGCTCGAGTTGAGCACTGCCTGAAACTGTCAACCTCAACCAACAGCAGCGAACGCTCTTGAGTTACGCGATGTCAAATTCTTACTTGTTACGCCGTTTTGTATGTTCGGCGTCATTGGTGAATCGGCGTCGATGGTCCGAACCACTCTGTTGCCGAATTGACCGTATCATCTATCTTCTGAAGGTTGTCCGTCGAACCTTCAACGCTGGATATTGTAAATAGATCATTTGATGCAGCATCCTTCGCGGAACCGCCCAATGCGTAAATCCGTTTTCCGTCAAGCACGAGCCATCGATCGTGAAGGGAGTTTGCGATCAATAGGCGGTAGTGCCTGTTTAGCCAAATTCGGATCCATTGTCAGATGATCGAGCGAATGTCTTCCGTCGTCGTCCTCAGTTTGGTTGGCTTCGATCAACCGGCAAAACTTGATGCACGCGGTTTGCAGCTCTGCCTTAAATAATTCAGCGTCGTCTGTCTGTTTAGGATTTCGGCCGCCGGACCGTCGAGTCCCGCATTTGATTCGAATCTGCCGGTTGAATTCTTGTCTGGACCATTGGCCCTTGGCGGCGCGACGTTGGAGGCTTTGCGAGATCGTTTGTCCCGGCAACTGACAAGAATCGATGGATGGACGGCTCTCGCCAGCCGCCCACTTCCTCTGCTTCCATCAACGCGAGTAGTTCCTGCAGTTCCTTCCTCGGAATACCTGTTGGCGAATTCCTTCCGCTTTCGAGCGATGTCAAAATTGATTCCATGGTCGTCGGCCAAGGATCCGACAATGTCCTGCTCGTACTTTGTCTTGCCTTCCTTGGCAAGTTTTGCTTCCCTGCGGGCAAACTCTCGATTAAGCTGCTTACCCATCCGTACGCGACCTGGATCGCCGCAATACTATCCGCTACCGGGTCCGGCTTTTTTTCTTTTTTCTTTTCCTTGGCCACCACAGCTCCCTTTTAAAACATCGTTTGCCATTCGACTTAATCGACTCCATACCAAGCTTAGCTGGAGTCGGATTCAAAAACCGGTTCCTGGATTACTTGATTAAACCTAGATTGCCGCGTCAGAGGCCCGCAAATCGCCGGTAACGGCTTGTTTTGAGCGGGATGTCTAACACGGCGGGCCGAAGCAGCGGCCGCCCAGGGGCGTTATGCGACGCCACAAATCCGCAACCGACCATCCGATGAGCTCGCCGACAAACGCCTTAAATCTAAAAACCAGTTTTTAGATTGATGGCAACAGCTGCCGTGAATTGGTATAATCCCTCTGACGGACGATTTAATCGTTACCCAACTTGATTGGTGGCAGATGACATGGGAGCGGAGGGGCCGCCACCGGTACTTCTATCGCGTCGATCGTCGGCAAGGGCGGCTCGTGAAGAAGTATTACGGCCGGGGTTTGGCAGGGCTACTTGCGGCGAGGGAAGTCGAGAAAGAGGCACTCGACCGCCAGCAGCAGATCCAGGAGGTTTCTGATTTCCAAGCCGAGATGTGGCATCTCGATTCCGCGATGAGACTGATCCGGGCAGCCGCAAAACAAGCCCTGCATGCCACCTATCTCGTAGCGGGGTACCGGCAGAACAAGTTTTATCACTGGAGGAGGAGCCCCGGGATGAAGGAGCAGCACAAGGATGTCAATGACCTCAATGGAGAGCGATCCCAACCGCGGCCGGGCTCTTCCCAGGCAAAGCACGTCAAGCCAGTACCCGCCGAGGACGCCGGGATCGGAATGGCGACCGCAGCTGCCGAAAATCGCCTGCCCGAATCTATCGACGAGACCCTCGCTGCCATCAAACAGGGGCGTACCGATTTGCTGGGGCATCTTCGCCAACAGCTCCAGCGCGTACCGCAATTGTGGCAGCACTACGGCAACCTGGGACGGCTAACTCAAGTCGCCTGGGCAAGTCAGATTGCCGGTGGTGAAGATTTGGTTCGCGAGTCGCTGATGTTGCGAATGGACCAACAACGGGAGGAACTTGCCGGTGATAATCCCTCTGCTGCGGAACGATTGCTGGCCGAGCGAGTGATATTGTCGAATATGCAATTGGCTTTCTACGAGCAATTGGCTGCACAAAACGCCCCTCGTTTGTTGGGGACCAGGTTGGGTGAGGCCGTTGCCAAGCGCTTGAAGTCGGCAAACCATGAACTTCGCCAGGCGACCGGGCAGCTGACGAAGGTTAAGGAGTTACAGTCCGCTTCCAAACCGCATCGTCCGGCAGCTGCCTTAAAGATTTTTGATCCGGATCGCAACCGTAAATCAGCCTGAGCAATGCACGGACGACAAGGCTGCTTGCAACTTAGCGACGTTTTGGGCCTCCAGGGCATCCATGCCCAAAGGCTCTGCCGAATTTCAATACCGGCTTAATCTCCTTCACAGGACATTGTGTCGCCGGGTTCTTCCTCTTCTGGATGAGCCCAATAAGCGAACCAAGCGAGCACGTAGACCGGCAAGAAAACGACCAGCGGCAAGCAAACGAGCAATCGCGGGACTTGCCGGACCACACGCCAGGCTGTCGATACCAGCGAACCCGTGCCTGCATCGCTTCCTTGGTGCTCAGTTGTGCCGCTGTCGCCAATCTGAGAGTCACTCGCCGATCCCGGCCCGGGAATACCAAGCTGTCCACACAACAACCGTAGTTCATATGTGGCCGCCCCCGTTTCGCCGGCTGAATAGTAACGGCGGGCGGTGCGGATGCGAGCAGTAGCTAAGATCGTGATCAGTTGTGGCCAGTGGCAGACTTTCCAAGAGATCCTCTATCCGCCCCAAGACTTCAGCTGGACGGTAGTGATCTGGATAATGAATGACCTGGCTAACTTGGGCCGTGATCTTTCTGGCCGTTGGCAATTGGCTAGTTGCGCTGATATCAGTCCGTCGCATGGCATTCTCCTCCTCGTCTGGTGATCCAATGTCCGTCGATAGCGGGCACGGACTGATACCGATCGGAAACGGAGGAATCCGCCACCGAATCATGCAAATTAATGAAAAACACTTCTTTCCAAGAATTCTGAAAACAAGTGGCGGATTTGTCGCGGTGGATTCGGAAACCAAGGTGGAGGCCGGCAACCAGTTCGATCGGCCAAATCAACTATTCCGAATTCTGGAGAGAACAATGATCGCTACTTGCATGGAGCCAATGAATTTCAACGCTAAACGATGGCAGGACCGCCAGCGAACTCTGACTTGCGCAGTGCGCGAAGCTGTTCCAACAGCAGTCCGCGGTCCCACAGCGAAAGGCATCGTTCTGTTGGATGCGCCGGACATTCGCCGGACCGTCGAGCGGATCATGCTGGATCACTCGCTCCCGGCTCCTTCGGGCAACTGGTTGGATCTGACCGCTATGATTGACTTCGCCCGGCTCAAAGTTGATTTGCAGTTTCGAGTGAATGGTGCACAACATCTATGGATTGACCGCGGTGGAACTCGTCGACAAGCCGAATGCGTGCAAGCGAGGCAATTCGGCTGGACCATCAAGCGGCCCAGGGAACCAAGCGGTCATGCGGCTGTCGATTACATCCGGAATTGCATTCGGCGAGCGACAGAACGAGCCCGATCGGGCGAACCCGTGACTTTGTGCCTGATTGCCCATGCCAATCGTTACGCACGACAGGCTCGTCAGTTCTGCAAGTCGGGCGGACGGCTGTTGCTGGTCGGTTACATTGGCTATTTGCAGCGTCGGTTGTACGAAGTATCGGACTGCCTCGCGGAATTGCTTGACATCGAGTAAAACTGCCGGGCGAGTCGTGTCCGAATCCGGCAGGCGGCCGAGTGGGCTCCGCAGCGGCTGGCACCATCGGCAGCTGACAACCGCCTGACCCAGGTGCGGATTTTCAACAGCCAGGCGAATTCGTCCATTTGATCACTGGAGAAGAACACAAATGACCGGCCCGGTGTCTGGTGGGGCACGGCGGCCCAAACTCCCAATCGATCTTGGGTCGCTGGCCGGTATCGGTGCCCAGTTGCTGATTGGCGCCTTTGAACCGGCGGCCACCGCGGAACGATTTGGACGAGTTTCGATTAGGTGTTAAAACAGCGAACTGCCTGGGTCCGATTGTTGGGTCGCCCAGTCGGCGGTCCGGTTGGGCCGGTTGCCCATCCTTCGGCGTCGACCCAAGAGAGAATGAGCTGCGTACCATTTAAGCTGTTCGATTTGCATCAGCACCGAAAGGCAGGGAGTCGCGACATGAAGCGCACCGCGTTAATCCTTTTACTCATGCTGTTGTTCGAACTTGCGATATCCGGACCCATGCGGCTTGCGAATTGCCAGGAACCGAGCAAGATCGCCATCACAAATATCTCAGTCGTGGATGTGGTTCGTGGTGGTATCCAAGATGGCATGACGATTCTCGTTGAAGACGCAAAAATCGTGGGAGTGGGGCGCGCGGACTCAGCCGAAGTTCCCGGAGACGCGTTGATCATCGATGGAACCAACAAGTTTGCGATTCCCGGACTGTGGGACATGCACATTCACTGGTACCAACAGGACTCGATGTCGTTGTTCCCCATCAATGGTGTCACGGGTGTCCGCATCATGTGGGGAAATTACCGGCACCATCAATGGCGCAAAGATTTTGATGAGGGAACCAAACTCGGCCCACGCATGTCGATTGCCAGCGCCATTGTCGATGGACCCGACCCCATCTGGCCGGGTTCGATCATCGCCAGCAATGCCGAGGAAGGCCGTCAAGCCGTCCTTCAAGCGCGCGACGAACATGCGGATTTCGTCAAAGTCTATTCGCTGTTGCCCCGGGAAGCCTATTTCGCAATTGCGGAAGAGGCAAGAAAACAGAACATACCATTCGCCGGACACGTGCCGCGGATGGTATCCGCCGAAGAGGCATCAGACGCCGGTCAACTTTCGATGGAACACCTCTACGAATTAATGTTGGCTTGCTCCAGCGAAGAACAGGAACTGAGGAAACTGCTCGAATCGGACGTTGAATCGACGGGATCAATCAAAGACACGATCAAAAATTCGAAATTTTCCAGTGAGATTGCCGAGCGCGCCTACAACACTTTTGATGAAGAGAAAGCCAAATCGCTGGCCCGCAAGTTTGTCGAGAATCAAACCTGGCAATGCCCGACGATGACTGTGCTTCGCAATTTGGCGTTCATCGAAGAGCCGATCGTTCAGGACAATCCCAATCTGAAATACGTGCCTCGGGCCTTTCGCAACTTTATCGCGCCGACGAAAGACCCGCGCGGTCGCAGCAAGGTTGAATTGGAGAAGAGCCAGCGACAATTCAAAAACCAGCAAAAGTTGCTCAAACTGCTGCATGAAGCGGGTGTCCCGTTTATCGCCGGCACCGACTGTCTGAATCCATACTGCCTGCCCGGGTTCAGCCTCCATACCGAACTGGAGTTGCTGGTCGAGTCCGGGATGAAACCCATGGATGCGTTGCGAACAGCGACGATTAATGCGGCTCGATTTCAGGGCAAGGAAAATGAACTGGGTTCCATCGATGCGGGCAAAGCGGCTGACATCGTCATCTTGACTGCGAACCCTCTTGAAAGCATCGCCAACACGCAAGCCATCGGTACGGTGATTCTGAGGGGTCGAGTATTAACGTCGGCCAACCGCAGCGAGATGCTAAAGGATTTTGACGATCAATAGCACTGCTGACACTGACCGGAAATTCCGCCGATTGAATTCTCACTCGCTTGGCGTACTAGCCAGAGATCCTTGAGTCCGACCAGGCGAGGACGCTGGACGCCGGGCAGAACGAGCCCGTCGTACAGTTCCCGGATTGGCTCCTCCATCCGCAGCCACTGGACCACGTCACCGCTGGACAGGTCAATGATCAGCAGTCCACAACGGGCGGAAACTTTGGCCGCTTCCAGATTCTCCTGCAGCGGCAGATCGACAAACGTGGGGTCGTGCCGGGGAAGCGAAATTCCGACCACCGCATAGTTGCCAACAAACGACGACCCACGGGCAAACCTTGGACAAAAAGTCACGCGCTGGAAGCTGCCGCTGGCAACGTCCAAGAATCCAAAATAGCCGGTGCCCGCATCCAACAGCCAGAGCTTGTCTCGATACCAGCGCGGCGAGTGCGGCATCGAAAATCCTCTGCCGATGATCTCATCCGCTTGGACGTCAATCACGATGCCACCGCCGTCGCGGTGTTCCAACCAGCCGTCAACGATATCGGTCTCGGCACAGGCCGTAACGTAACGTGGCTTGCCATCGACCATGGACAGGCCGTTCAAGTGGCAACGGTCTTCGCCGGCCAGTTTGGAAGTAAATCGGGGCATCCACAATGTCCTGATAACCGTGATGTTGTTTGCAAACGGGGCTGTAGCGATTCTTTACCTCAACCTAATTTCAGAACACGTTCTAAGTCTGTAACTGCCCACGAGACAGCCGCCCAGTGCGTTGCGTGCCAACTCACGATCGAGGAAAATATGTCGGATCGACGAACTGTATAAATATGTCGGATCGACGAACCGTATTTTTCCGAAAGGCGACCAAGTGAATGGAAATTCGGCCGATCTTCAATTGCTGTTCGGCATGTTTGCCTTGCAGAACGGGCTGATCACACGCGACCAGTTGGTCGCAGCGTTTGGAAAATGGACGGGCGATAAATCGATTCCACTGGATGCGATTCTCGTCAATGACGGTGCGATGGACGAGGCGGCCTGTCGCGCGCTCCGCCAGTTGATTGATCTGCATGTCAAACGCAATGGCAGCGATCCCTACCAAAGTCTAAAAACACTTGCCGGTAGCGAGCGACAAATCCTGAAGGAAACGCTCGCTCACGTTTCCGATGGAGACCTGCAACGGTCGCTGGCGGCAATTCCTGACGATGATGGGTCGCTCGATCTGTCACTGACCGTTGGCAGCCCGACGAGCGAAGGAGGCAGGTTTCGAATTTTGCGTCCGCTGCCCGGGGCGCGGGGTGGGATGGGTGAAATCAGCGTCGCCCGCGATCAGGAGTTGGGCCGTCAAGTCGCACTCAAGCAGATCCTGAGCGACAAGGCCGACCATAGCGGCTATCGCCAAAAGTTTCAGATCGAAGCCGAGATCACAGGCAACCTGGAACATCCCGGCATCGTGCCCGTATATGGTCTGGGGGTGGGCCCCGATGGCAGGCCGTACTACGCCATGCGTCTGGTTCATGGCGATAACCTGTCCGCCCAAATCAAACAGTTTCACGAGCGGATGGCAACCGGCGCGGTCGATTACAGCTCCGTCGATTTTCACGGACTGGTCGATCGCTTGATTGATGTGGCTCAAGCGATCCGCTATGCCCATTCTCGCGGCGTGTTGCATCGCGATCTCAAGCCTGGCAATATCCTGGTCGGTAAATATGGTGAAACGCTGGTGATCGATTGGGGGCTGGCCCGCCTGCCGTATTCCCCGACGCAGTCGACAGAGGGAACCAGCGACGATTCGCAGCTCCAGTCGATGCCACCGCTGGTGATTCAAAGTGGGAGCAATGTCGATGCGACGATGCAGGGGCAAATTCTGGGAACCGTCGGCTACGCACCCCCCGAACAGCTCAATGGTCGTGTCGATCTGATTACCGAGCGGAGCGATGTCTACTCATTGGGTGCGATCCTGTACCAGATGATGGTTGGTCACCCGCCCATTCAAACCGGTGATGGTCGTCGCCTGGCTGATGTCATTCAGGAGACGATCGAGGGTCGGGTTACGCCTCCCCGCCAAGCCGACCGGCGGATCCCCAAGCCGCTCGCCGCGATCTGCATGCGGGCGCTGGCCTGTGAGCCGAACGACCGCTACGAATCGGTGGCAGCCTTGATCGAGGAACTTGAGCGGTGGAAGGCAGATCAACCGGTGCTGGCAGCTCCCGACTCGATCGCCGATCGCTTGCTGCGTTTGGCGCGGCGTTATCGCGAGGCGGCGCTGTCGGCTGCGGCGGCGTTGCTGGCAATTGTGGTGGTAGCGGCCGTGGGGTTGATGTTGGTCAATCGGGCCCGCGTCAACGAAGTGGCCGCCCGTGAGCGAGCCGAGGTGTTGGCGATCGAGAAGACACAGTTGGCGAACGAAAAAACCGAGTTGGCGGAGGAGAAGACGCGACTCGCCGACGAGAAGGCCGAACTGGCTGCGCGGAACCAGACGGTGGTCGACACCTTTGTGGCCGCCTTTCGCAGCGCCGATCCCAAGAACGAGGGCGTTACCAGTAACATGACCGCGCTGCAGGTGTTGCAGCAAGCAATGGCGGAGATCGAGGACAACGAAGAGTTCGCGAAAGACGAGTTGGCCAAGGCCACTTTACTGAATGCCCTCGGTCAATCTTTCCGTTCCTTGGGCAGAAATAGCGAGGCCATTAAAGCCTGGGACAGTGCTCTGACCCTGCGGAAAGCCAAGCTAGGCGACGATCATCCCGATACGCTGACCAGCATGAATAACCTGGCCAACGGCTACCGGTCAGCCGGTCGGCTGGACGAGGCGATACTGCTTTTTGAAGAGACGCTCCGCCTGCGCAAAGCCAAGCTGGGCGACGATCATCCCGCTACGCTGACCAGCATGAACGGCCTGGCCGCGGGCTACTATTCCGCCGGTCGGCTGGACGAGGCGATACTGCTTTTTGAAGAAACGCTCCGGTTGCAGAAAGCCAAGCTGGGCGACGATCATCCCGCTACGCTGAACAGCATTAGCAACCTGGCCGCCGGCTACGGGTCAGCCGGTCGGCTGGACGAGGCGATAACGCTGTGGGAAGAGACGCTGCGCCTGCAAAAGGCCAAGCTGGGCGACGATCATCCCGCTACGCTGACCAGCATAAGCAACCTTGTCGAGGGCTACCGATTAGCCAGTCGACTGGACGAGGCGATAACGCTGATGGAAGAAACGCTCCGGCTGCAGAAAGCCAAGCTGGGCGACGATCATCCCGATACGCTGACCAGCATGGACAGCCTGGCCAACGGCTACCGGTCAGCCGGTCGGCTGGACGAGGCGATACTGCTTTGGGAAGGCGCACTCGATCAGCAAAAAGCCAAACTGGGTGAGGATCATCCCGATACGCTGCGCAGCATGAACGGTCTGGCCGTGGGCTACTTGTCAGCCGGTCGGCTGGACGAGGCGATAACGCTGGACGAAGAGACGCTCCGGTTGCGCAAAGCCAAGCTGGGCGACGATCATCCCGAGACGCTGCGCAGCATGAATAACCTGGCTGCCGGCTACCGGTCAGCCGATCGGCTGGACGAGGCGATACCACTGGACGAAGAGACGCTCCGGTTGCGAAAGCCAAGCTGGGCGACGAACATCCCGATACGCTGGCCAGCATGAACAACCTGGCCAAGGGCTACGATTCCGCCGGTCGTCTGGACGAGGCGATACCACTGGTCGAAGAGACGCTCCGCCTGCGGAAAGCCAAGCTGGGCGACGAACATCCCGATACGCTGACCAGCATGAATAACCTGGCCGACGGCTACCGGTCGGCCGGTCGGCTGGTCGAGGCGATAACGCTGTGGGAAGAGACGCTCCGCCTGCGAAAAGCCAAGCTGGGCGACGATCATCCCGATACGCTGTCCAGCATGAATAACCTGGCCGCAGGCTACTATTCAGCCGGTCGGCTGGACGAGGCGATAACGCTGCTGGAAGAGACGCTCCGCCTGCAACAAGCCAAGCTGGGCGACGATCATCCCGATACGCTGACCAGCATGAATAACCTGGCCGCGGGCTACTATTCCGCCGGTCGGCTGGACGAGGCGATAACGCTGTGGGAAGCGACGTTTCGCCTGCAAAAGGCCAAGCTGGGTGACGAACATCCCGATACGATGACTAGCATGAACAACCTGGCCGAGGGCTACCGACTAGCCGGTCGGCTGGACGAGGCAATACCGCTTTCGCAAGAGACGCTCCGTTTGCGGAAAGCTAAGTTGGGTGACGAACATCCCGATACGCTGGCCAGCATGAACAACCTGGCCGCCGGCTACCGGTCAGCTGGTCGGCTGGACGAGGCGATATCGCTGTGTGAAGAAACGCTCCGCCTGCGAAAAGCCAATCTGGGTGTCGAACATCCCGATACGTTGACCAGCATGAACAACCTGGCCTCCGGCTACCTGTCAGCCGGTCGGCTGGACGAGGCGATAACGCTCGAACGAAGAGACGCTCCGTTTGCGGAAAGCCAAGTTGGGTGACGAACATCCCGCTACGATCTCGAGTCTGCGTGGACTCCAGGCAGCGTTGCTGCAAGCGGGCAAGTTCGAGGAAGCGAAAGGGCACATCGACGACTGGATTCGCATTGCGGAACAATCGGCAACGCCTGACGCACCCCATTTGGCCCGAGCACACACTTCACTGGCAGAGGCACTCTGGGGCCTGCAAGAGTCGGCGGACGCAGAAGCACAGCTCGACATCGCGGTCGGCCATCGAGGAAATCGACGAACTACAAAAGCAACGGGCCATCAGCATTCGCGGAGCGATTCTGGCGTCCCAACAGAAATGGGAGGCCGCGGAACCGCTGTTGGTCGAGTCGGCTGAATTGCTGGCGGCCCGGCTTGCCGAGATGAAAGACGACTTTAGCTGGTATATCCCCCGCGCCCACGAGCGGGTTATCGCGATGTATGAGGCTTGGAACAACCCCGAGCAAGTCGTTGAGTGGAAAAACCGGCTCGCCGAGATCAACGCCAAGATCGAACGTTTGCGAATTGGACAGCATGGCGAATAGGCGGGCCGGAACGGCATGTTCTTTTGCGCTGATTTTCTGAAGCCGGCGATTAGGTTCGTCCCCCCTGGTCAACATGAGTGGGACAACTTTGAACATTTGAACTGCTCCCTTTTACTGATCGGGATTTCAATCCACAACGGCAGGTATCATGAATCTAATTTGGGCGGTCGTCAAACATTTGGCCTCGATTTTTGCCGCCAGATTTATTCCCAGACGTTCGCGCGGGTCAATTTTCGGCTGCACCGGGGGTCAAATCGCTACCGATCTTGCACGGCTTCGGGCGTCTGAGGGCTTCTAGGATCGGAATCCCGAAAAACGGTCCATTT
>CAVOSP010000004.1:0-301074 GCA_963698905.1 Pirellulaceae bacterium | reverse complement strand
ATCGTTCCCGGCACAAGCGGTGATTCGTCCACAGATACGATAGAGGCATACCGGGATTCGGGATCTGCCGTGAGATCGGGACTGATCATCCTCCACTGGTCACCACGATCCACGCTTTTGAACAGAAAGTTGGCTCCGAAATAGAGCGTGTGGGGATTGTGAGGAGAGATGATAAAGGGAGAATTCCAGTCAAACCGCAGCCGTTCTCTTTTTTCTCCCGGTTCAGCCTTTGGTGCTGTGGCTTTATGAATTTTTGCGTGAAGGTCCGTAGATCCAGACGCGTGATATTGCCTCCCTGTGTCTCATAATAGACGGTATTGAAGTCTGACGGATCGACCTGACAGACAAAACCGTCCGCATTGGAGAGCGGAAACCAATCGCTGTTCACGATCCCCGAACCTCCGGCGTGATCGACTGGGCCCGCCCCAGTTGCCGTTGTCCTGGAGTCCACCGTAGACATAATAGGGCGTGCGCATGTCGCCTGCGATCGCATAAAACTGAGCGAGGCCGATCTCCCGGACCATCTCCCAGTTCTTGCCGCTGTCATAAGTGATGTTGATCCCGCCGTCGCCACCCACGATGACATGGTCGGAGTCATTGGGATCGATCCAGATGGCATGATAATCGATATGGGTGCGGCCTTGGACGATGGGGCCTTGCACGACGTTTGCTCCTCCGTCCGAGGAGTAGCCGAGAGGAGATCCGCACATCCAGATGATCTCCGCGTTGTTGGGATCGACACGGATCTGGCTGTAGTAGGAGGGCCGGTTGTTGAAGGTGTTCTTATGCTCCCAGGTTTCCCCGTAATCCGTGCTCTTGAACACACCTCCCAGATTGACATCGATCTCAGGTTCCTCTTCCTCGTCTTGCTTTTGACTCGGCCTTCTGCCGGTCTTTTGTGTGCTCACCATCGCATAGACGGTTCCAGGCTGTCCAGGGGAGGCACTTAAGCCGATCCGCCCCATTTCCTCGGTGGGAAGGCCCTTGGTGGATCGATCCCAGGTTTTTCCCCCGTCCTTGGTGACATAGATCCCGGCTTTGGGGCCCCACTGGTCCACGGGGTCTCCTGCATCAAAACGGTCTCTTTGGCGCATATGGGCAGCGGCGTACAGAACATTGCTGTCCTTTCCATCCATGGCCAGATCGGTAACGCCGGTCTGTTCATCTAAATAGAGGACTTTTTCCCAGGATCGGCCTCCATCTATGGGCTTTTGAATACACCGCGCTCCTCATTCACGCCCCAAAGATGGCCTAAAGCTGCGACGTACACGGTGTCCGGATCTGGTGGGATGCACGATCACGCGGCCGATATGGCGGGTTTCTTTCAAGCCTACAAACTCCCAACTCTGGCCTCCGTCTATGGATTTGAACACACCGCTTCCCCAGGGGAGCTGTTGCGGTTATTGGCCTCTCCGGTTCCGACATAGAGGATGTCGGGATTTGATTGCGAAAGGCCGATGTCTCCGATCGAGCCGTTGGGCTGGTCATCGAAAAGCGGTTCCCAGGTCGTACCGGCGTTGGTGGTTTTCCATAAGCCTCCGGTGGCTGCCCCCACATAAACGATCTTGGGATCGCTGTTGACACCTTCGACATCGGTGATGCGTCCGCCGGGATTGGCCGGTCCGATCTCCCTCCAGGTGAAGCTTTTGATAAATTCGTCCGTTTCTGTCTGAGAAAAAAGCAAAACTGCCGTTCCGACAATTAAGAATGCCAGAATCGTACCAAACCGATGTGTTTGGATGTGCGAAGGTTAAACATGTAGGCCTCCTATGGCATGGAAAAAAAATCGTTTTCTTGTTGCAGCACTTTTTGTCTCGAAGGGAAAACCATAAAATTTTTGGGCTTTTTTTGCAACTGATTTCTGTGAAAACGTTTACCACAAGATATTCGTATTAAGCTTTGATGAAGCATGTATCTCGGTCTGATTCGCGAATGTCCGTATTTCCACTTGCCTCTCTTTTTGCTCTGATCGTCGCTGTGGGCATATATTCGATGATAGCTCCCGTCCGCGCTTCTGTAAGTTCCAGTTCCCAGGAAACGAGATCCGGAGTCTCCGCAACCACTTTTGATGCCTGGGTCGGACTGCGGGATAAGGGACAGAGCATCCGATCCATCAAATCAGATCAAACTCCGCTTGGAAAAGGAATTCCATTCCCGTGCGCTAAAAAGGCGCAGATTGAGGCGGACACGTCCCGGTTTGTTCGACGAAAAGGATTATCCTCTCGATCCTTCCTATATTCAGGGTATTGCCGCTACTGGAGCGGAGATCAGAGTCCGGAGCCGTTGGCTCAACGGCGTATCGATCTTAGCCAGCGAGGAACAGATCCATAGGATCTCAGCCCTTCCGTTTGTATCTGAGGTGACAGATCTTCACGTTTCTGAAGGCTTAGGTAAATATGCCAGTCCACCTGAGGACCCGACCGAGATAAAGCAGATAGAACCGAATGCCGAACTTGGGATCTATGGCGTTTCAAAACTTCAGGTCGAACAGTTGGGGCTGGAACGGATGCACAAGAAAGGATTTGCCGGAAAAGGTGTGGTGATCGCCGTTTTGGATTGTGGCTTTGATTTAGACCATTCCGCTTTCAATCACCCGAATCACAAAATTAAGGTCTTGGCGCAATGGGATTTTATGGATAACGACGGCGTGGTCTCTCCGGAGAAACAAGATCCTCCTACTCAGCACCGTCATGGGACCTATGTCCTGGGCGCGCTGGCTGCGTATGTCCCTGAAGTGCTGATGGGGACAGCCTATGATAGCAGCTTCATCCTCTGCAAGGCTGAATCCGATGCAGAAGAATTTTTGTTGGAAGAGAGGTGGTTTGTAGCGGCTCTCGAGTTTGCTGAAAAAATGGAGTGATGTGATCTCATCCTCCTGTGGCCTGTATGATCACTATACCCCGGATCAGATGGATGGAAAAACCTCAGTCATGGCGCTTGGTTGGAGGTTGGCTGTCGAGAATGGGATCATCGGCTTTCAGGGTGTCGGCAATCACGGCCATGACCAAGATCCAACGACCAATCATATATTCCCTCCAGGGGTATGCCGTGGGTGTTATAGCCTGTGGCGCTGTTTTGCCCGACAGACAGATCGCTCGTTTCAGTTCGGATGGACCCACGGTCGATGGCCGAGGCAAGCCGGAATTGTTGGCCCTTGGGGCTGGGGTCTGGACGATAGCAATCGCAGACAAGACAGGATTTCTTCACGCGGGCGGGACATCCATGGCTACGCCCTTGCTAGCCGGAGCTGCAGCTTGTCTTTTACAGGCTCACCCTCTATGGACTGTCAAACAGATGCGGCAGGCTTTGTTCAGATCGGGAGATTATTTCCGCCGTCATGGAAAATCCGATCCTTTGTTTATCTACGGCTACGGTATCCCGGACGTGTTCTTCGCAGCGGATATTAAGTGATGACCACCTCGTCCAGATCTTCTTCCGGTTGGGGATACTGCATGTTGAGACTCTCCAGTTTTTCAATGATGATGCGGCTGATGACCAGATTGCGGTACCATTTGCGATTGGCTGGCACAACATACCAGGGAGCCCAGTCCGTGCTGGTTTCGCTCAGAGCATCTTGAAAAGCCTCCATGTACTTGTCCCAGAGGTCGCGTTCTTTCAGGTCTCCCATGCTGAATTTCCACTGTTTGTGGGGAGTGTCCAGGCGTGCCTGAAATCTTTCCTTCTGCTCCTCACGATCGATGTGCAGAAAGAATTTGAGGATAGTGGTTCCTTCATCGGCCAGTATCCGTTCGAAATCCCGGATGTGTTTGTAGCGCCTGCGCCAAACAGAGCTAGGGACAAAATCATGAACACGGACCACCAATACATCTTCATAATGGCTCCGGTTGAATATGATGATCTCTCCCTTCCCCGGGGTATGCCGGTGGATCCGCCAGAGATAGTCATGATCCAGCTCTTTTGAGGTTGGCACCTTAAAACTTGCGACCTTTACGCCCGGGGGTTGACACCGTCGAACACGTGCCGGATGGTGCCGTCTTTGCCGCCGGCATCCATGGCCTGCAGGACGATCAGGACCTTGTGTTTGTGTTCCGCATATAAAAGTTCCTGCAGTTCCTCCAAGCGGTCATTGAGCCTGAGCAGTTCTTTTTTGCCTGCCTCTTTCTCCCCGTCGTAGCAATGGGTGTCGTTGGGGTCGATCTTGCTGAGCTCTAATTTTTCTCCTGGTCTGACCAGATAGCGTTTCATTTTCGGACCTCCATATCAATGCTTAGGGAAATTTGGTGTTTCCATCTTATGCTGAAATTTCTTTTTTTTCTATCATCAAAATTGAATTCTTAGGCCCTATATTAAAATAATCCGATAAAGGCGATTCTAGCCATATAAAATTATTACCAGGTCATATCTGGGGAAGGAGTTCCCTAATGAATAAGCATTGGAAAAAGCCTGAAGATCGTGTTCTTTCCGTTTGCAAACAAATTCTAAATCATGTCGGTCCCAATGCCGCTAATGTAGCCTGTCTTGTAACCGGTTGTGGTGGGGAATGCAATCTCAATGCTGGGAGTTGGCCTGACTTAAAAAGCCTGCCGATCATTCTTATATTTTCGTTCTTATAGTCAATATGCAGTACATACCGCCTTGGATTTCTCCTGTAACCATTTGAATATTTAAAAGTATGCACGGAGGAGTAAAAGATCCCTAATCCGTGTTCCACCGGATTAGTCTAGCTAGGGTATTTAAAGTCACGTTTTCCCTGATCAGTCCACTTTTCTACAAAAAAGGTGTAATAAATTGTGAGTTTTATTATAATCGTTCGTTTGAATGAAAAAGCTAATCGCGGTACTCCTGTTGTTTGGTCCCCTATTTGTATTTGCAGAAACTGAGCCTCAAGAAGCGCGTCCGGTAACTGCCGTCCGTTCTCTGAACCCCATAAAGATCGATGGGATCTTGGAGGAATCGATATGGCGATCGGAGGGATACACAGGATTCCTTCAGTCCGAACCTGAGGATGGTGCTCCGGCCACAGAGAAGACTGTCGTTTGGATCGCCTACGATGAGAGCGGTATCTATGTTGCGGCGCGAATGTTTGATACCGATCCAAAGGGGATCGTCAGTCTCTTGGGACGCCGGGATGTCGAGGTTGCCTCCGACTGGTTCACCTTTGCCGTCGATCCCTACTATGACCGCCGCAGCGGCTTTCAATTCTCCATCAATCCCGCCGGAACCATAATAGACGGCACACTCTTTAACGACGAGTTTAAGGATATGACCTGGGATGGAGTATGGGAGTACGCCTCACGTGTGGACGAGGAGGGATGGACAGCGGAGATGCACATTCCCTACGATCAACTCCGCTTTAAAAAACAGGACTCCTATATTTGGGCAAGTCAATTTTTTCCGCACGATCAAGCGCAAAAATGAAACGGCTGCCTTTGCCTGGATCCCTAAAGAAGAAAGCGGATATGTATCCCGTTTTGCCACCCTGACTGGGATCACGCAGATCCAACCCCGCCGCCTGCTGGAGTTCCTTCCCCACGCCATGGCAAAGGCACAGTTGAGCCCCGCCGTTCCGGGGGATCCTTTCCACACCGGCAAGGGATACGATGGCAATCTCGGATTTGATATGCGTTCCACGCTCAATACCCATCTGACACTCAGCATGACCGTAAATCCTGATTTTGGTCAGGTCGAAGTCGATCCGGCGGTGATCAATATCAGCGATCAAGAGACCTACTATGCTGAAAAGCGCCCTTTCTTCGTGGAGGGCGCCATCTTCAGGTTCGGCTATGGTGGAGCCAACGCCGTAAGCAGCCTGGGCTGGAGCGATCCCCGGTTTTTCTACAGCCGCCGCATCGGACGATCCCCGCAGGGATCAGTCTTTTCTCCCGGCTATGTCGACTATCCTGAGTGGACGACCATCTTAGGGGCGGCCAAGGTGACCGGGAAGCTCGCTGAGGGATTGAACTTAGGGGTGCTCACCGGATTGACGCAGCGTGAATCCGCCGCTGTCGAATGGGAAGGGGATCGATTTTCTCAAGAAGTGGAACCTCTCTCCTTTTACGGCGTCATCCGGTCCCAAAAAGAGATCAAAGATGGATATCAGGGTTTGGGTGTGATCGCTACGGGCGTATGGCGCGATTCTCACGACCCGGGCTTGGCAGCACGTCTTCCCCGGCAGGCCTTAGCCTTAGGTTTGGATGGATGGACTTTCCTGGACAGGGACCGGACCTGGGTCGTTACCGGTTGGTTCGGCGGTACCCGGATAGAAGGGACTCCTGAGGCCATGACACGCATCCAACTGTCATCCCTTCACTATTACCAACGGCCGGACGTGGACTATGTCTCGTTGAATCCGGATGCAACCAGTATGGGAGGTTGGGCCGGACGGATCTATCTCAACAAACAAAAGGGCCGATTCGTCTTCAATACGGCCATAGGAGCGATGTCTCCCGGTTTCCATGCCATGGATATGGGCTATCACAGCCGTGGAGATAAGATCAATGCCCATCTGGAAGCCGGCTATCAGAGCTTTCATCCGGATAGGATATTCCGCAACTGGAAGGTGACTTTGGCCACCTATCGCGGATACGATTTTGGCGGTGTTCGTACCGATGAATACTACATCCTGAATACATCGGCCCAATTCCTGAACTACTGGCAGGCTTCCTTTTACTATAGCTATGATCCCGACCGTACCAGTCATTATTTCACGCGGGGCGGTCCCTATATGCTTTACCCATGGGGGATCATGCGCCGGTTCACTATCAGTACCGACAACCGCCGCCGTGTAGTCTTGGGGCTCGGTGTCATTGGCGCACACATCCCTACGGCGCCTGGAATTATTCCTTCGCATTCAGTCTACAGTGGAAGCCGACCGACAATTTTCGGATCTCCTTGGGGCCGGGATATTCCTGGCGTCATTCCGTCGGTCAGTATATAAGAAAAGTCCCGGATGATACCATGCCCGAAACCTACGGTGTACGTTATGTGATGTCGGATATTATCCAGGAAACAGCATCCATGGAGATACGGATCGATTGGACTTTTACTCCCCGGCTCAGCCTCCAGGCCTATCTGCAGCCCTTTATGGGGGTGGGTGATTATTTTAAGTTCAAGGAATTGCGAGCGCCTCGCACATTCGACTTTGATGTCTATGGAGAGGGCGGCTCTACCATCGCAAAAAAGGACAGGATCTATACCGTCGATCCCGACGGCCCGGGTCCGGCTCCGAAATTTTCCTTCTATGATCCCAACTTCAATCTGAAATCCCTGCGCGGGACCGTGGTCCTGCGCTGGGAATACCGTCCTGGATCCACGGCCTATCTGGTGTGGACGCAGAACCGGACCGACAATGCCTATCCCGGGGATTTTGATTTTGGCAGAGACGCTGCCCTGCTATTCCGCGCCAAAGGCGATAACATATTCTTGTTCAAGTTAAACTACCGCTTCACATTCTAACAGATTCGACCATCTCGGCTGATTAGTCCCTGAAAGCTCGAACAAAATCAATTCTGAATATTACATTCCGATATGATGTATTCTATAATGGTCGATATAAATTAAGGGGAGATGTGATATGCACGAAAAATATCTAGGTTTGATCTTAACCGTATTTGTTGTGGGGTTCAGCCTGTTTTTTGTTTCGGGCGGATCATACGCTCAAAAACTGACAGTTCAAGGTGATTCCATTTTTGCCTGGGACCATTGTTGATGACCTGCAGGAGGTGCAAGAAGCTTACAGGCCCGCCGATTCTCAGCAACGACGGCGGTTATCGAGCAGCACGGACCCCATATGAACTGTGGCATCGACACCTACCTGGGCTATCTCTATTGCATACTTGTCAAGAGGGAGCTCGAAACTCGCGGCGTGAAAGCTCTGGTCGCACCTCCCTTTTTCTGGGGCATCAACAGCGCCAGTCATGTCTTTGCAGGATCGTTCACGGTGCGTCCCGAAACCATGAAAGCGCTGCTGCACGACATCTTTGCCTCGCTCAAAAACATGGGCTTCACTGACATTGTCAACATCAATGCCCATGGGGATGGTGCTCATATGCGTACTGCAATACAGGCGATCGCAGAATCCCGTCAAAGCCTGGGCATCAATGTGTGCTATGCCATGCCTGACTGGCAGGCGAAACAATCCGGGCTTTCAGGCAAGGAGGGCTTTATTCTCGCCTACAAGGCGCCTGAGTTTGACATTGCCGCCATGAAATATATGGATCTGCATGCCGGAGCCTATGAGACCGGATTGGTGGCGGCCTATTTCCCCGATCAAGTGGACGAAAAAGTGGCCAAAGAGCAGATCGCTACCAAGGTAACCATGCAGGAGTTGGGGGAGTGGGGAACACGGTGCCGAGTAACACCCCTGGGTTATTTAGGAGATCCAGCCGGTTTTGATGCCGAGCAGTCCCGCAAGGATTTTGAGGAGGAGTGCCGGGGCCTGGCCGATGCCATAGAAAAGATGCTCAATGATTAGACATAAATCGATTTATGCAACACGGTCTTAGCTTGGATTCTGGGAACAGATTCTCCTTTTTTCAACTTTCAACGTATGGTAATAAGATCCGGATACCACACGCCCCTCGCTGTCGACAGAGACAATGAAGTAAGTGTACTCATAGTCTCTTTCAACATTGTGGTGGAGGTATCTTGAGGCGCCCCTACTTCAGCGATTCGGGTCCAAGTCTTCCCGGAATCCAAGTAAATTCTATAGGCGCGAATATCGTTTTCCTGGTTTCTCGGATTGGCCTCCCAGATGATCTCATCTAAATATTCATGGAAGAGAAACGACCGGTTCTCCTGCCTTTGTCCGCTCACCGGCAGAGGGGGATACAGGTCATAGATCCCTTCTCCTCCGCATAAAACCTCTCGCTCGGCTATGGCAACAGTCTGGGTGACTGCCTCCTCGCTTACCGAGATATTGATGGGACGGGAATGTGCCTGCGTCGGCTGGGGTTGAATGGTCGTTTCAAACACAGAAACCGGCAGGTCCTGTACGAATCCACAGGCGTCGATCGATCCTTCATTATCCATTCTTAAGATAAGCGGCTTTCCAAAGGTAATCCAGCGATCATTGATCCAGTCCTCTCCCTCCCTCCAAGCGACGGCTGCATACCCTCCGGAGGGGACAGGAGTGATCCATACGCCCGCACCCTGCCGGCTGGTGAACCGTGTCCCCCACATAGGATCTCCTTGTATAGAGAGTTTCATGAACCATGGTTCGGAGTCTTTCTCCCAGCCTCCTCCCGTAAGTACATAGCCTCCATCTAGATCCTCACTCACGCATGCGGCATGCAGAGGCCTATCCGGCGATTTGTAGGAGTACTGCCACTCGATAAGGCCGGTCGGGTCGAGCTTGAGCATGAGTGCCTCCTGCTTCGCCCGGCAAAGGAGGACTCCCATCCTGCAACGATGTACCCGCCGTCTTGGGTTTGCTGGATGGAATGCGCTTCCTCTCTGCCTTCGCCACCATAAATGTTCTGCCACTCAACGCTGCCGGTAGCATCCAGTTTCATGATCCACACGTCTCTTCTCTTGACATAGCGGTAGCCTGTACGCCCAGCAATTATGCAGCCTCCATCTCGGGTGACTTCGACACACAAGGGCTCATCATGTTCGCTGCGGTCCCAGCGTCGGACCCATTCGACTGTTCCTTTTTGAGCCAATCTTATCAACAGAAAGTCGTATCTGAAGGGTATCTCAGTGCGGGTGTATCCTGCTAAGATATAGCCCCCATCAGACATCTGATGAATAGAAGTTCCATTCAACCATTCGAAAGCCTCAAGCACCACGTTCCATTCCAGAAGTCCTGTGGCCGAGACCTTTACGAGTTTAATATCCGTCAACCGATTGTATCCGGTATGTCCTATGGCGATCGCACCGCCGTCAAAGGTAGGCTGTATATCGGTGGAATTGCTGATCCACTGGTAATCCCATCTCCACAGGAAATTTCCCTCTTTGTCCAACTTGAGAACACTTTGTCCTCCGCCGACCAGGAACGCTTCCTCTGGGAGAACAGAGATGGAATATACCGGGCTCAGTCTCCAAGGTTGAAACCACAAGGCCCAATTTTCAGCAAGTAACTCCCGATGAAGACTGAGAAGAAAGATCATGAAGCCAAGGAGTAAGATCCTTTTCATAGCTCTGCATAACCTCCTTGAAGGCATTGAGCAGTGTCGACATAGAATAATTCAGACTTACCCTTAAGCGACCTTCCCACTCATCTATTTTACTCCAAACCGATATTTTCCATCAAGTCCTTCAACACGAACGTGTGCATCTCCACTTCCGTGACAGGTGATGCTTTGCTGGTGTGAGAAAGACTCTCGATGATATCCTGTCCTTTCATAGCCATAATCATGATCATGGTAGCAGGGAGGCATCCAGCATGAACGGCTGTTTTACTTTGCATGCGTGATCTTGAGCACTACCGGATTGGGCCAGGTCCGGTCGTTGTAGATCCTTCGGTGAGTTGTGGTGATGCAATCATCCTTCTGTGTTCCGCAGTTTTCGGGACTCCTTGCTGTATTCCAATCGCATCCTGTTGAGAACACTCACTACTGTCTCGATCGGTCGCCTGCACGCATCTGGAGCACTATTTCTTGTTTTGGCGCCCCATTTCCAATTCTCTTGTGTTATGAAAAGCATAAACGGTGTCTTCGCCCTTCTTTTTGTGAACCAGATGCTGGCCTTCCTTGACCGTTTTCCAGGGTCGAACTGCATAGATCGATTCTGAGTTGATGAACATCCAGGCCCCCAATTCCCTTAAGATATTTTCCTGTTCCTGAGGGATCTCACCATTGGGTTCGGGTCCGATGTTCAGGAGCATGGTCCCGCCCTTGGCCCGGGTTTCGATGAGGGCGTTTATCCATTCCTTGCCGGAACGATAGGTCTCGTTGGTGGGTTTGAACTGCCAGGATGTTCCCATGGTAAAACAGGCTTCCCAAGGCTCATCAAGGATTTCTGGTGGGAGCTCCTCCCCGGTGGAAGGGGAAACCTCAGGTGTTTCCAGTACCCCTCGTGTTATGACACAGTCGGGCTGCAGCTGCCAGGTCAGATCAAGCAGCCCCTCCGGGTGCTGTCGATAAAAAAAACATCGATGGGACCGTATCGTGTAAACAGTTCTCTTACTTGCTTCTGATTGATCGCCATCAGCTCGGGATTGTTTTTTGGCCAGGCCTCCTCGGCGTCTCGACTGATATTCTTGCCCTGCCTGTGAAGCACATAGAAATCATCCGGGGAGATTCGTGAAAAGAAACGTGTGCGTGGGCAGGAGACGACCCGCACGGTTCCTTTATCGCCCTTCATTCGCGAAGTACTTGCCAAGTGGTTCGAACGACACCCTGGCGGAACATCGACGTTTGCCATCGACAGCAAGTTGGTGAAGGCCAGCAAGTTTCGCCGCGAGCCGACTTCCTTGACGGTCGACGAAGCCTCGCATCATTTCCAAAAGACAATGCAGAATTCCAAGTGGCAGAATCTCCGCGGCTGGCACGTCTTCCGCCATTCGTTTTGCTCCAACTGTGCCGCCAGTGGAGTCGACCAACGCATCATTGACGCTTGGGTCGGTCATCAAACAGAAGAAATGCGGCGGCGATATCGACACTTGCTACCACATCGTGAAAACGAAGCCATCGCCGCGGTATTTGGCGGAGGATGATCGTGGCGGCGTTCCAGCAGGAACCGCTGCGGGCGTGCGCGAAACATCGGTTCGCCCCCCGGGCCAAGTGGGCACGCGTCGAATGCTTAGATAGGGAGCAGACCCTCGTTGCGGATACGTTCGACTTCATCGTGAGAGACCATCCATTCCTTGCTCAAGCCACGACCGCAGGCCTTTTTTTCCGCAAGAATTCGTCCATGGCGGCACCACTCCCGAACCGTGAATTCGGCGCGGCCGAGTAGCTGAGCAACCTCGGACGTCGAGTAAAACTGCTTCGAACTGCGCTGCTCCACCAGCGTTTCGAGCAATCGTTCGATGCGGCTCAGTCGGCTTTCGATCTCTGTTTCCATGTAGCGTCTCCTGCTGGGTATGTTCATGCACATCTTGCAAGTTTGACGACCTGCTGGTTCAAGACATCTCGTTTCGCGGTCGTGTCATCGTCGCGCTCACTAACTCAGGAAAGGTTCGGCCAAGGTAGGTAGCCAGGCGCTTGCTTGCGTCCGTAAATTGCCTGCTATGCCCGATTCGATTCCGGCGTGCCGCAGCTAATTTTCGTCAGCAGCAACTTCAAGGCGGCCGCCTCTTCGATAGTAAAGATCGCGATCGGTTTCTCGACGTTCAGGGCCTCGACGGCGACGTCCAGCGTGGCGGTGATGTCTGTGAGTAGCGATTTCATTTCTGAATCCGAACCGCCGTCGTGAAGCAGCTCATGGGCGATCACCCGCAGCAAGCGCAGCATCGGTAGCAGGTCGGTTGGATGGAATAGATTCAGTCCAACCGGTGCATCGGGTTCTGCCAGGCCGATGGTGAAGACATGCGAGGAAGTGCCATCGTCACGGATCAATCGCCAGATCTTGCTGACGAGATCGCCGGAACCGGCAACCGCGCAGCACTGGACGGCGGTGGCATCAGGAATCTCATGCATAGTGTTCCCCGCACTGCTTGGGTTCGCCACAGTCGCACTGCTTGAGTTCGCCACAGCTTTGTGGACATGATGGGCAACCATCCGCGATCCATTTAAGGAGTACCAAGCGCTGCCATCGCTTGCTCTTCAGCAATTCCACCGGGGGCGGAATCCTCTCTTCTTCTTGCATGCGATAAATAGTGCGCTCTGAGATATTCAACAGCTGCGAAACCTGCTCGATTCGCAAGAGCTCAGGTGGAAACGTGTACATTCCTTGGGTTGCTTCGTTTGTTCATGGGCGGTTCCTGGGTTCAGTTAGTCGGTCTCTTGGTTGCTCATCACAATCCAGCTGTGGGCATGGTCGAGCACTTTCGAAAGCAGCAAGAGATCGTCGCGGCCGAAGCGGGTCGACTCTTGCCAAACATCACCGTTGCGAAACAGGCGGCAAATTGTGACCGTGTGGCGCATGCCGGACTTGGTGTTATTTCGCCAAACGCTGGCCTTGATCAGGCCCATGCGGATGACGTGAACGGGAGGCTGTGTCATTACAATGCCTTACAAAATGCGTTGCTTGATTTATCGAAAGTTGATATCTGCCGAGCAGGATCACGCTGCGTAAAAAGTCGAAAAAGGGGCGGTTCGAGAATCACCCCCGAACCGCGAACCTTCGCCAAAACCTGAATGCTTACCAGAGAGCAGTGTTAATACTCACTTGGAAGTAGGATGGTTGTTAAGGATCGATCCCATTCGGTGATGATCCAAAACTTTGTGCCGTTGGCGGACTTGTAAGCTGACATGATGCGAGCCTCTGAATGCACCGCTTCATTGTTTGCCTCCTTGTCTGCCTCTGGTACCTCACCCCAATCCAGCGATTGATGTCGCCCCAACGCCTCTAGAATTTCTAGAGGTGATAATTGCTCCATCACACCGCGTGTCATAAACACCCTCCCCAGCTGTAGTGGTCTCCCACTGTTTTGTTGTGGGTCCATACGTACATCCTCACGATTGGGCTCATGCTTGCAGCTTGAGCCAGTTAATCATTCCAACTCAGGATCGCTAGGCGGTCCCGGGCCGGATTTTAAGTCTTGGCTTTTGTCAGCCATAATCCCTCCATTTAGTTAAGGGTTAATAAAAGGGGTGCTCGCAGAAGAGTTTTCTGCGAACACCAAGAAAGGTCTTGAACAACCGATCAGCTGCTACGGCTAGCTATGGAATCAAATGCGTCAGAAAGGCGCGCATGAGATCTGGTAGCTCAGCTTCATTGATGATTCGGCTGAGTTCAAAACTCTGCATGGAAGCTCGCCAAGCACCGAGTTGAAGACACAACTTTGGTTGCTTGGGATTGCCTACGTTGTAAACGAAGACCTCCACACACCCTGACTTGAACCGTTGATCCGGCTCGCGTTGCGGGTTCACCACGTAGTGTCGTCCACACTCGGAACATTTGACTTCGCATATATCTCGTCGCGCTAAAGCTTCGAGGATGCCTAGCTTCTTGGTGCTAATTACCTGATTGCCATTTTCCATTCTGGTAACTCCAGAAATTCGGTGAGTGTTCGATTGCTCGAATCCGCTCACCTACGGTTGTTAAGTCCACGCCGATTTTTTGCGACTCATCGGAAGAGTGGTAAAAGTTATTGGCGAGGCAAAATTATGTTTCGATGGATCACCTCCTCGATGGCGGGAATGGAACACAGCAGAGGCACAAGCTCTGGCATAACGAGTTGCGTAACAGGCGAATTGCCTACGCGATCGTATTTTCGAAACTCACGAAGCGTGGCCCCGGCCCGCGCTTGCGTAGCGGTGCACCAGACATACTCGAACCGCTTTTGTTTCATCAGCTCGGCAATCTCTGGCCGCTTTGCCAAACGCAGGATGTCACTCCGCATCGTCTGGGCAGATCTCGCAGGGCGTGACGCGATCGATTTGTCGATCCGTACAAATGCCAGGCTTTGGTTTGATTTATTGATGGCAAAGCAGTTCGCATATCCGTTGGTGCTAAATCCAAGTTTCCTTGCCGTCGCGTTGGATTGACCAAAGGAGAACTCAGCACGGTACTGCGTAACAAACAGTAGTCGGCCATAAGCGGCTAGCTTGGCCGATTCGGAAAGGAGACCGCACTGATTTACGTGACTGAAGATGCCGCGCTGCCCTGCGTGCAAGCACAAAGTAGTGCGTTCCGTGGTGGAGCCAGCCAACTTCGATCAGGCCACGGCGAACAAGTCTCTTGATCGTCTTGGAAATCGCTTTGGCATCAAATGCCGCCAAATCGCCCGACGTTGCCCAGACAGCCTTTACGGTAAGCATATGCGTCGCAATGTGTTCGAGCACGACCCTTTCCGTCAAAGTCAGTGTGTCGCCTCGTTTTGATTTATTACCGCGTCTACGCCCAGATTTCATATTCGACTCCTGTGTTAGCTAAGTACTCAAGCAGAATTCCGGCCTTCGGTCGCCCCATGCAGACGGGAGCCAGCACGAGTCGAAAAGTTTTCGCTCCGGTGGTAAAGACACGGGCCACCGCGATTTGTGTAGCAAAGCGGTGCGGAGGTTTGATGGCGAACCATCGCAACGGGTCATGCCCACTACGGACGTATTGCTCAAACACTTGGTTGAGGCGGAGTTGAGCCTGAAGTAGCTCTGGATCGATGCGATCACTTGCATTGAGCCCCGCCAGCCCGTTGATCGAATTCCCACAGGAGAGCAGCCTTTTAGGCTGCGCGATTCGGTTTCTAAGCTGTTTCGATTTCTCAGCGATTAACATCGCGGCATCGTCCAGGCTAACCTTGGAATCGAAACCGTGGATTTTTCGCACCGCCTTTTCCATCACAACATTCCGCAGCGACTCAGAAACGAACCGCTTGCGGGTCAAGCGTTGCAACGTTCTCTCAACGGCCTGAGGGGGTGTTCCCGCTAAGACTGGGCTGGCCAGGAAATGCTCTTTGACTTCGATCCGCACTCGATTCAGCAACAAATCCAACACCGTGGCGTCTAGCTGATTGGTAGGGGTAAGCGTCTGCACTCTAGAACTCTCGTGGTAAGGTTTGGGGTGGTAAAAGGTATTGCGTCTGGCAAACGCCGAGCAGTGTGTCCTTGCGTGCCAGCCACTTGAATTAAAGCCAATCCATGCGCTCAGCAGTTAAATAAAAGCGCTCATTAGCGCACCGTTCTCCACACGAGCGTTTGCTCTCTCGGCAACCGATTGATCGCGAGTAGTGACCGGTCATTCATCAACAAACAGGTCCTGTCCCCACGTGTCGAACGGCCGGTGCGGATCCTGTTTGGGTGATGAACTCGTACCCGGCGATATGGGTGTTTCATTAGATGTCATCATCCCAGGCAAACTTGAGGGCCATGTGAATCGTTTGCGTCGCTCGTATTCCTCTTGGGAAACATGAAAGCCGGATCGCACAATGAAGGGCAGGCTGCCGTATCGGGCAAGGCCAGAGCGATCGCCGGCTATGCGGAGGACGCTTAAGTTTGGATCGTCGGAAACAGCTGATAGCGTGTTGACCGTCGCCCTGGGCATGGCCTCTTGTCGCCATGACTGCGTGGCACCATCCCCACCGAATGTCTCACGGAATTCATCGCGTGAACCAAAAAGCTTGGCAAGTTCGGCAATCTCAGCGCTACCTCGCAGTGAGAACCACTGCCGCCAGGCGCATCCTCCCTCGACCGCGTCGGCAATTGTTTTCCCCACGGCTCGCAGGTCATTTTGCGATTGGTTGGCCAGGATCAGACCTATGTCGAGACTGCGGGCCATTTGAAACATCTGGGTTAACGAGTCGCCTGCCATTCGCTGAAACTCGTCGATCATGAAATGCACTTTGACTTTTCGCTCGGTGCGCTGGCCTGCAATGATCGCGCTATACGCTGCCAGGTTCGCGATCGCAAACGCCGTGTTGGCGGCTAGAGTCGATGGCAGTCGGAAAAACAGGATCTGTGGCGTCTCGAAACATGTTGAAAAGTCGATTTGGTTCTGGATTACCTCAGCCGGAGATGAGCTGGGGGTACAGTTCAATGCATCTACGGTTGCCAAGCGCGCGGTGAGCTGCCACGCGTGGGCACTTCCGCGTCTTAGCTCCGGTAGCAATTCTGAAGACTTGGTTGCCCTGAGGATGCGGTCAATCTCGGCAAATAGCTCGCGGAAAGATTGCATCTCCGGTCGTGAGCGGAGCGCCGCGTTAATCAAGGCCGCTCCCGAATCGCTGTAGAAAGATCGACCGTAGCCCGGGCCGTAATTCATTCCCAGTGAATTACAAAGGATCTCGGTTTGTTGTTGCTGGGGGAGCTTGCACCAGGCAGGTGCCAAGAAGGGGTTGAACATGTGTGTCTGCTGTCCGGCCTCCATCGAGAACAAGCGGACGGGTAGTACCTTCCCGGTCCGCTCCGTATACGCCCGACTCGCCGCGATGCAGCTTGCCAGAATCTCGTGCTTGTCCGCTTTGAGATCGATGACAACCAGCGTCGCATCTCCGCCGTTGATAATCTGCTCGGCGAGCGGTATCAGTCCAAGCGCCGTCTTGCCGGATCCCGTTGATCCGAGAAAATGAACGTGTTCCATCAGCAGCGAGCGATGGACGACAACCGGACTCTGATCGGCTTCCATTTGGCCAATGAAGATCGAGTCGCGTAGTTTGTTCGGCGCCTGCTGGTTGCGGCTTACCACGGTCTGCCACACCGATGACCAAGCTTGGTCGCCAACCGGCATCGCGCAAATCGCGATGAGCGCCGTGAACAAACTTGCCAGCGTTAGTAATCCGTAACCAGTCGCAGCCAAAACCTGATCGACAGACTCGGGGCCCACGAATGGTTGGGTAGAGGCGCAGGCGTAGGAGACGACAAACAGACCGGCCGGTAAGTGACGAAAGCATCGCCGGCCAAGGGGAGATGCGATCAGGCCTTGCACGAGTTCTTTCTTCTCCGGGTAGAGCGCAAAGAATCGCCATCCGTCGCGGACGATGGGCCACAGGCGGAAGCCACGTCCCCACCACACCACGATCCCAACTAGCAGATTGATGAACACCAGCCCAAGACAGTAGTACGCTGACGTGACGGGCATGGTGACGCTTATCAAGACGGTCACGTTGGCGACAATCAGTCCCGTAGCGATCGACTGACGAAAATCGGTTCGATGGGTCAACTGACTCGGCGGATTAATCGTCACCCAGTGATATGCAAACTCACTGGCCGACCAAAACAGCAACAATCCGCTCAATACCGGACCATGTAACTGTGCGTCCGCCGGGAGAATGGCCATGCAGGCCAGCCAGCCGACTGCAGTGACCGCATCGCTGTACCACGAGGCAGCTATCCACAACCGGATCAAGCAGGCCAGAAAAAAGAGCGGAAGTCCGAGCCACACGAAATTGAGCGCATCGCCCACATTCACGACGCGTTTGTCGATATTCGCCGACACAACACCAATGCAAAGCAAACAAATAGCCACGGGAATTGCCGTGCCGAGCCACAGTTGCTTGAGCAATAGCTCGCTGATCGACGCGGGGATTTTAGCGGTGAACTGATAAGGGAATCGCACACCAGCGGTCTGCGACCGATCCACAGGGTTATCCGGTAGAGGATTACTGAGAGTCATTGGCTTTTCTCCGATTGCTTACCGACGAAGTGAATGAGTTCTGGAACAACAAAGATTTGAAAACGCAGGCCGGTTGGCCAGGTCTTGCTACCAACGCGATTCTTGATCTGCCGCTCCTTGGCCTCGCTGAGCGTGATCAGGGCAATACGAACCCGGCCTTGCTTGACCATGGCGTTGAACGTTGGAATCTGCATGCGACGGGCGACGTCTTTCTCGCACTTTCGAGTGACATGCGTCGCCGTCCCGCCCAAGTCGACTCGTAACAGGCGGATTGACGACGGATCCGTCTGGTGGTCCACAAGCAATCGGCGGTCGCGAAACTTTTTCGGAAGCCAGCCGAGATGCGAGGCATAGTCGTCGCGGGTCGGTAGATCCACTTCGCCATGGCTCGAGCAATAGCTCAGCGTGGCAAAATGCGTGGCAAGTGCCTGGGGCCCGAGTGGCAGCAAGCTCGCTTTTGAAAGTCCTTTGAGCTGTACAAGTTTCAGACCCGCCCGAAAGTAAACATGACGGTCGAAGAGTGGATATTTTTGTAGCCAACCCTGCCGTACGAGCCGTCCCGTAATTTTCACCACCGCATTGGCCTGCAAGTGGGACGCATGCCGGCAGTGAATGAAATCATTGGTCAGCATGCGAAAGCGAACTAAGTCTGAGAACAGACTCGCGTCACGAGCTCCAAGGGTGCGTTTCATGGCCGTCCGACTCACTCCAATCTCACCAGATTTCATAAGCTAGTTCCCTGTTCGAGCAGTGCCTGTGGAAAATCACGCAATCGCTCTGCCGAGTAGACGCCGCCCAGTTCAATCGCAAGCTTGGGTTTTCCATCCGCGGCGAGGATCACGGCGTCTGGCACTTGGCTCTTCTTCATGCTGGCTTGCATCGCGTCTTCTCCCACCCAGCTTGCGGCTTCAGCGGGGCGGCACTGCACAAACTGCAGGTAGACTTCGGCCAGTCCGAGTTCATGTGAAGCTTGCAGCGGGTGCGGCAGCTTGCCGCTTAAAACGCTACCCATCGATCGAGCCACATAGCGATGGGCTACGAACAATGATGTTGGCCGTGCAACCACAGAACGCCAACGACCTTTGAGTTGCTTGGACAAGTTGTCGAAACTTGGGCTGTTGGTTTTTGGACTCCAAGCAGCCAGCGGCTCGCGGAGATTGGCAAGGCTACGCGTGATCAATCGATGTTCCATTAAGACTTTCCCGGCTACGAGTCGCTTCAGGCGTCGTCGCGCATTCGGCTCATGACCAGACCAGAAAGTCACGGATAGCTGTTGCAATGACAGGCAGCGAATTTTCGATGTGAGCATGGAAATGATTTCCTGATCGGTGGTAGTCAGACGCATTGGTAGTAGCTCGCGGCAGTTCCTCGAAATGAAATGCAGACAATCTTCAATAATTCCGCGCTTAGAAAAACGTGTCGGGCCGCGCAGTTGCGCGCCGCTTTCCGCGTACTGTCCCAGAGGTGATCGAGAAACCCAATTCACAACTAAGGACTGGACCATGAGCAAGAGAAACATGAACAACAAGAACGCGCAGAAAGTTCAGACGAAAATTTGTCCGAGACGCTTTGCAGCCCTACTCGCCAAACATGGTGGTATCACGGCATTTGTGCGTAAGGTGGGCGCCGGCTATGCAACTGTGGCAAATGTTCGCGACGGAAAATACGTCAGAGAGGCCACAACAGACACGTGGTGGAAAATACTCGGCGTGTCCAAGCAGGACATGCTGATTACTTACCGTCCCGGCGAGGAAGCGGGCGACGTGCTCACCATTCCTCCGCCTCCACGCTGGGACATTGAGAAGGTTCTTGGCCCGGTTGCAACGGCAACGAACGGCGTGCAGTTTCGTCGAGCCATGTTGCGAAATAGGATCTGCCCGGAACACGTCGCCATGGGCAAGATCTACGACCTGCTGCATGTCGATTCAAACAAACGCGAGGATTACGTTCAGCAAATCAAGAGACACCCCGAGGTGATGGCTAAATGTCAGTCTGCGAGGATCAGCAAAGTTCACGACATTTACGCGTTTGAGGGAAACAGCGGGTGGTGGGTCATCGAGGAATGGCTCGACGGCAAATTACTGTCGAATTTGATCGAAGACAAAACTTTCGTTCCCAAGCAGGATTGGCTTGTGTGGTTGGGCACCGAGTTGTTGCTTGCTCTGGAACACCTCCACAGCAAAAACATCATCTTTCGAGATCTCTCGCCGGAAAAGGTCCACTGGGTTGGTGACCGAATCGTGCTCAGCGACTTCGAGATTGCCAAGCTCCTGGGAGGCACTTATTCCGTAGTGAAGCAGTGCATCGAAGAGTCCCCGTATCGCGCCTACGAGGTGCATGGTAACTCGTCCAACTTGGATCCCAGTTGCGACATTTACAGTTGGGCAAGAACAATACTGGCCGCCTCCACCGGCAATCCGCTGGCGGATCCCACACAGATTGAGCTCATCGCCGGTCATTCGCAGCTTCTCAATCTTTTCCAGTCTTGTCTGAGCCACTGCAAATCGAAACGCCCTCAAAACGCCGAAGTCCGTCCTGAAGATATGGAAAAGTTTCGCCTGCTAGATATTAGGGTATTTCGATGAGCCACTTTAGCTTGCCAATTGTCAACGTGTCGGCAGTTGGCCAGACCGAGTTTTGTCCTCGAGCTGGCCTGATTTCGCACTTGCGAAGCGAGGCGGGCGAGGAACAAGGGACGTTCGCCTTTCTCCGGCTGCCCCATCTCGGCTACCAACCGATGTTTGAATTAGCAGCCATCCATCGAAGGCTCGAACTCCACAAGGAAAAAGCGACACAGGGATGTATCCTTACCATGGTGGTCTTTCTCCTCGGGGCCGCTAGCGGTTGCGGTTGGGGACTGGCTGATTGGGTGCTTTGTGATTTCGCTGACCTGCCTTCCCGGTTACTTTTGCCTGCTACAAGCATGGTCTGTGTCTTAAATATTGGCGGATGCTCAGTGAATGCGAAGTCGGCAACAACCAAGGTATCGACTTGGATCATCGTATAGGTCAGCACTGCAACTGGTGGGGAATACAGCGTGCGGGTTTCCAACCGGCCTCGCTGCCCGATAATCTCTACAGCCAAGAGCTCCGACTGGCCGGTCAGCCCTTCAGGATTCTTAGATTCCGGGGAGCGGTCATTCCGGTGCTCGCGAGTCGTTCCAAGGAAGAAAAAACTGGGACCTCACACGTTTCCAGGTTGGCAGCATATTGTTTGCTCATCGAAGCAGCCCGCATTGGCAAAGCGGAATGGGGAGTCGTGCTAAACAAGCGTACCTACGCATGTACTGCCATTCCGATATCTCCGGCCGATAAAGCAAAAGCGAAGAAGCTCATCGATCAACTGCGGGGCTACATAGCGGATCATAAGCAACGGAATTCGAGTCCCCCGACAGGTCATGAAAATGCCTGTTACGGGTGCGTACTGGGCAAGCCTCGGAAATATATTCCCGGTCAGTCAGAGACCCGCTGCGGCGAGCTGCGCATTGCCAGCAAAGTAGTAGGCGGCCAACATTCGGATTGTGGCGACTTCTTCCATTGGCAACCGCCGCATAGATCTTACTATTGGTTCACTGATAGATACGATTGGGATGACGATTATCGCTAGCTTCCATCGGCATGAATACGTCTGAGGTGAAGGAGGACGAAGATGTCGTGGGATGTCGATCGTATAGACGACGATCAGAATGACGACAAGCTGAACTACGAAAACCTGCCGTCCTAGCTCAAGCGGCTAGCTGCTACTCATCTTCGCCAGCGACGCAAGCTTGCTAATCCAGCATCGATCACCTTCAGCGTTTGTTCTGCAAATCCGAGTCGCACTCCGCTCGGACTCATGTGAGTTGCCAACTGCAGCTCCTTCCAGATCGAGTCAAGCGCTGTACAGAATGCTCGAGTATTCTCAAATCGCTCGTCCGGATTGAAGCTCAGCGCTCGGCGGCAAACGTCGTCCAGTTGACGCAATACCTTTCTCGGCAGGACACCTCTCTCGGGCATCAACTCGCTCGGCGAACGGTAGCATTTGACGGCCTCCTTGCGACATTCTGGCAGGCCGGCCCTCCCTCCTAAACCGTCAAAGGGGAGCGTCGAGGTCAGCAACTGGTAGAAAATGATCGCCGCCGAAAACTGGTCAGCTCGACCGTCGACAAATCCATCAACACTGGCCGGAGCAACCAACTCTGGGGCTGCGTACCAAGGATCATACCCATCCCCCGGGCTGCGCGCCGCTGTTCTTTCGGTTTGCCAACTGCTGCCATAGTCGATCAAAGTCAATCCGCCTGGGTCGCTTGGGATCAGCAAGTTGTCGGGCTTGAGATCGCCATGAACGATTTGGCAATGATCATGCAAGACGCGGAGGGCGTGGACGAGAGAACGCATCCTGCGTACGGTTTCCCAAACTCCGGGTCGCTCAACTTTCCCCTGTTCGAATCGCTTCCAGAAGTAGGCCAGGGTGTAGCCCGGCTTCCAAGAAACAATCCATAAATGCTTGCCCTGGTAGTCCCCAGTCGCAATGAGTTCTGGGAAGTTATTGACCTGTCCTGGTAGTCGAAACAGACTGCGGCGAAGTTGATTGGCCGCTGCAGATTTCTCAACAACCAGCGCCAGGCGGATCGTCCCTCGCGGCCGAGGCTGCGGGTCACGCACTTTGAAGCGCCCCCGATCTTGGCGTGAGAGTCTTTCGAGGATCTCGTATCTCACCTGTCCAACCGTCAGGTATTGGGGGCTGTTCTGATTCGCGGCACTGCGATTGGGCCAGCCTGCCGAGCGTCGTGGGCGATCAGCCATGGTATGCGATTCTCCAGTTCGAGTGGTGGCAAGGGTGTGCAGGCTTTCCGGGTACTAACAGTTGCCAACGCAATGGCGGGCCACCACGAGCGAAACACCGAAGAACCCGCTTTTTGGGGTGGCATGTTGCATGGCATGTCAACCCATCACCTCAGATGCCGCCCTACATGCCATCCAGCTGGGACCCGCGGTCGCGAGAGTCTGCCCGGAGGAGGTGCCGACCATAGAACGCTGCACAGCAGCGAAGGCTGCGCACCTTGGGCCCGAAACGGCAATTTACTGGCCACGAGTGGTTGCGACTCAAGGCACTGCCGGGCTCCAACAACGCAATTTTGTGCCAGCGTTTCCCCGCGGCCGCAGAAGCGTTTGCGCGAATTGAAATGGATGGCAACCGGCGACACATTGCCAACTTAGGGAGCAAGCAGTCCGCTGCTCAATCAGCAACTCCTCGTACTTGAGGAGCATACCTTGCGCGGCTAATAGAAACTCGTGTTGGTAACTTGATTGGTCCGACTCCAACCATACTGGAAACGCACCGATTCCGCGGTCATTGCTGGTAGCCTTCACTGTATACATCAACCTTTTGAGCCCCTCCGGGCTCCTTTCCAAAGCGCCGATGCGCCGCAAGGCGGATACGGAAAACGGTTGCTTGACAGCCGTCTTTTCATGTTCGGTACCACGAGCTGGCTGGGTGTAGCCACTCATCAAAAGCGGTGACAAACAGTGCCGGAGCTTTTGGCTATCGCGTTCAAACTCCCACTTTAATTGCAACTTTCGAAGTTGCTCGGCCGACTCGTCACATTGCCTACGCATCTGGCGGCGACACTCGCTGATCTGCACTTCAACACTATTGGTTTTCTCGTGGACAGCTGCCAGCATTCGGCGTGTCTCCTGGACGTAGGGGGTTTCCTGCGTGCCTTCCGATTTCTCCTTTTCGAGTTCTGCCACCCTCGTCACGACTTGTTCAACCGCCAACTCTCCAGCGGCAAGCTTGCGCTGTTCGAGCTGACTTGCCAGCGATATTTCTGAAGGGGGGAGAAACGCGTGGCTTTGCGAGAATCTCCGAAGTTGCTCAATAGTGGTCCGCACTAGTAACAAGCATTTGCCGGGCCAGTGATGAATAGCCACTGTGACCCTCCGACTCGAGGTCACTACCCTCTTTCTCCAATTTCTCGGCTAACCAGGCGAGCTGTTGATCGATGCTTTGGACAGCTCGCTCCAATTCGAGAAAACGCTCGATGAGTTTGGAGTTGGCGGCAATCTTCGCGCCTTTTGTTCCGCTTTGTACCTCCTCCAAAGTCGCTGTCAGGCGACTTTGTTCAGATTTCAAATCAGCCACTAAACGGAGCCGTTCAGCGTGCCTAACTTCGCTTGCCGATGGCGTTGTTGTAGCCTGAGCCGATCCTGAGCCAGTCGTTGTTGTGCTCGCTCTCAAACCGGCTTCATTCGGCGATTTGCGTAAGTCGGCGGTGAGATACATGACCGCAAGAAATGCAAGAACGAAGGCAACTAGAGCAGCGACGAATCTCATGGGTAGCTCCTGGAACGGAAGTAAGTTGGGCGTGCTAAGCAATCCCTAATCCGCCAACATCTTTTTCTCGACAAGCAAATACTGGTACTTGATGAGCAGCGCTTGAGCCGTTCTTAGGTACTGCAGATGGTGAGGCTTGGGGGTACCTCCGATGAAGTCCGGAATGGGATCGCTGGGCCGGTCGTTGGCGGCTGAAATGACATAGGCCAGTCGCACCAGGCCGCGATAGGATTCGTCAAAAACACCGGCTGCCGTGAGAGCTTGTAGTGACATGGGACCTTTGCGCATTGCCTGGATCGACGAACTTCGGTAGGGTTGTGAGTAACCGTGCTCGAGGAAGGGTGCCAAGTATTTGCGAATACTCGGCAGGTCCCGATTGAACTCCGCTTCGAGTTGCGCTACTTGCTGTCGCCAACGCGTTCGCTCCGCGTTGAGCTGTGCTTCGAGTTGCTGTCTGGAGGTCTCTAGCTGGTCTGTCTGGGTACGGAGATCACGCTGCGCTTGTTCCAACCTGCCGATCGCATCGTCATGTCTCGCGTTGGCCTCGCTCAACTTTTGCTTGCGGTCGGCTTCAGCTTCCCTGTCTCGCTGAGCCGAGGCTGCGGTAAACTCCAGCTCCAATCGATTCTTCTCCTCGACTAAAACATCGACCAATCGCTTTTCATTCGGAACGTTATCTCGGCAGCGGAATGCAATTGCATGAATGGCGGACTGTACCTCTTGAATACGTGCGAGTTGCATTGACAATTCGTCGCAGAGCGTCTGAAGTTTTGCATTTATGATCACCGTGTTCGACTTATCTTCACTCGGCTCCAACGTGAGCTCGGAAATCTCAGTCTGAACTTCGGCATTGCGGTTCTCCAGCGACGCAAGTTGGCTTTGCTCGTTAGCCAGATAGCGTTGCACCGCGGAGAACTTTCTAGCTTGGTGGATATCGGCTGCAATCTTGCAGCCCGCTTCATCCACTAGCAGCTGCTCTATCTGCTGAGCAATCCCAAGCGACTGTTCACGACAACTTTCGAGGTAGTATTCCACTTGAGTCAGCCAGCCCAAGCCAAGCGGGCGGCTCGCTGAGTCGGGAATCTTGCCACGATTCCGATACGCTGCTCTGCTGAAGCTCTTTCCAATTCAGCGGTGGGTGATCGTTCGGCGGCAGAAGCTGCGGGGGACAACTTCCTGTAGACTTTCGGGTAACGTTACGCTGGGAAAAGAAAAAACGCTTGGATTCATGCGCCACCAAACCACGGCGGACACAAACCCAAGCGTAAGCGTCATGAGTAGGAGGATGAGCTGGTTAACTCCGGTTCTTTGAATCCAGGCGTGGGCCCGTTGAGCGATCCAGAGGAGCATTTTTGCTTTCCCTCGCGTAGGCAGGAACTGAGTCGTCGCTTGCAAGTGGTACGCGTTGCGGAGTAGATCGCTGCGCAGATTAAGGCGATTATTAGCGAGAAAAGAGGCAAGATAATTCTGCCTGTCGCGAAGGCGGGAATGGCGATCACGAGACAAAGCGAGCACATGAGGGCGCTCGCCATCTGGACATCGGCCACGACCCACATGCTTCCCTTTTGCCGCATCTTCTCTCGATCCATGGCTCCAGCGATGTAGCCACCGAGTGCCAACCACTGCACAGCCGATGAGAGTGAGTAGACTTGAGTGCAAGCCGCTCCATAGCACGATTCCGCCTACACCGGCCACTGCGCTCGCCGCCGCAAGTTGGTATTTGTTGGCAAGCATCTCGCCAAGTCCGTCGCGCGGTGGAACCAGCTTCAGCCGTTCTTCATCGCGAGGACCCCAGGCAAGGAGTACAAAGGGACCAATGACCAGCGCCGGGTCAAAATGCATCCGCGGAATTTCCTCAACCTGCTGCCACGTCTCCTCGCTTTCGACCTCCTCAACCACATTTTCCTTGATCATCGTGCCGGTAATGAGTTTCAAGTAGTCAAAGATCCAAGCTGGCGTTTCTGCCAAGAGCTGGTCCAATTTCTCGGGAATCGGAATGCCAGCGGCGTCCGGCGGGCATTGCTGGGCATCAATTAGGTGATGCTCATGGCAATACAGATGCATCGTCGTTTTGCCGGTCACCACGCGCCGCTCTATATCCCAATCCCAATGATTCTCGAAGCTTGTAGACACATGGCTTGACCGAACCTGACGTCGAAAGAAACAGTACTGGCAGTTGCCGTCGAACCATTGTGCAATCCCAAAGACCTCGAGTTCCACCAGCCTGACAAGTTGCGCCAGACAATGGCGATTGAACTCTTCCAGACACGTGTTGGCGCAGGTCATCAGTTCCGTCTTGAGCTGCTCGACGGGCAAGCTGGCCAGCTTGGCGGTCAGCACGCTTTCGTACTGATAGGCTTCTAGCCGGGCATCGCTGGCAAGCTCGTTCTGCCACCGCCTGCGAGCACTTTGGCTCCGCCGCGAATGTTCGTCAGACTCCAGTCCCGTCTGCTCAAACAAATCGATCGCACAGCAACTTCTGAGGAATGCTTGCCATTCGTCGCGGCGCTGCGTAAGGTCGATCAACACCTGGTTGTAGGCGGTGATGACCGCCTTCTGGTTGGTGGCTCCCTCCATCGCCTGGCTGTGCTTCAGGAAGCCTACCAAGGTTTCGGATCGCATCTCATCTTGCAGAGTGTGGATTGCCCGCACGAATTCAGGCCTTCGAAGCGCGCCCGAAGTCGCCGATTGGTCATCCGCATCGAAGTAGGACGCCAGGAATGGACTGACGGACACTGTGGTTGTCGAGGAGGTAACAGAATCAACGCTCATTTCGAACCCTTTCAGAACAGATTTGCCATACCAGCCTCCGCTGCTGGTTGGCATGTTTGGATTAGCTCAGCCTCTTGCCAAGCGGACGTGCGCATTCTGCGCAACGACCAATGAATCGAACAAGCTTCTGCCGATTGCGGGTATGGCACCTGGTGACGAAGGTTGTCAGGAGGTGTCTGTGCGTGCGTTTTATTTGCAACACCCGACAAAATTCCAAAAAAACGAAATAGTTTCTGAGCGCGAGCATTTCGGGGTTTTTATGCGGTTGCTTGGACTGAAATTTCGCTGCAGGCGGTGTTTCAGCCCGAGCGATCGCTGGGGGATAGTGGTCTTTAGGCATTCCTGGCCGTGTGAGCCGTTCCACCACTGGAAAGACGTGAACGAGGTTGAAACGTGCCTGACCTGAGCGGCGAAGTCATTCGCCGCGAGCCGTTTCGAAATGGTTTTCGAATGCTCGTCTCAGGTCAGTTCACGCCTCGCCTAGCCCTCCTTTCAGTTAGAGTTGAGTGACGAAAAGTTTGGTCGCTAAGGCCAGTCGGCTAGCCCAAAAAACCTTCCTGTTTCAGCCAAGGTTCCAGTGCCCGCGATACGATCTCCTGCTGTGTATGCATCGCTTCACCGCTTAGCTCACGTTCAAGTGAAGCCCGCTTCAACGCCCCGGCAATATGCGGCTGGAGTCGAACCGTCACGGGCACTAAACCGACAGGAGCCAAGAACGTCTTGCGTTTCGTTTCGCTAGTTGTCTCGCCTGCCGGATCTGCATTCAGTACGTCGACCTCTCGCGTTTCCTGCGCGGTCATTGAATTTTTCTGCAACACAAAGGCCGCGGCTGTTTCCTCATCGAAATCAGGCTTGGTTTGCATTGCGGTGGATAGTGAGCGTCTCGTTGCCATGTTGTTCCTCCCGTATGGTTAGTAAGTGGTAGACGTCGTTGTCGTTGCTAAGTCTTGAGGCGATTCACTGCCAGCGGCTTCGCGTGAACTAGCCTTCAGGTGCGGTGACATCAGCTCGGTGAACAGTCGTTCCATCTCCTCTGCAGCCGGTTTGGCCGCAGCGCCCATCCGCCACACAAAACTGCCTTGTCCTGGTGCGTCAGCAATCGCTTGCCTTAAGCCGATCGATGACTCCGCGACACGTACACCGGTTACTTCGGCCGCGGCCCGCATGTCGCGTGTGAGCCGATAACCGCTGCGGACCATGCTGAGCACTACCACCGCTTCCGGCTTGCCTTGGCGGATCGCCTGCGCTTGCCGGACGTAAACGAGGTTCTTTTCCAGGGCTCGAGCCTCGAACACACTCGCCTTGCAGGGGATGATCGCCAGGTCGGCCCACATCAGCAGTGCACGGCCTATTTCCCCCTGATTCCCTGGGCAATCGGCCACGATGAAGTCAGCCTCCGTAGATAGTCCCGGCAAGCCGTTCAAAATCGCATCTGCGTCTGAGAAGCGAATGATCGGCACTTCGGGACAGGCCTCGGCAATCCACTCGGAACACGACGCTTGCGAATCGCAATCGACCAGTACGACGCTTGCCTGACGCACCTGCCAGCCAGCCCACAAGGTGTCCAGCTAGAGTCGATTTCGATACGCCACCTTTGGAACTCACAAAGCTAATAATCACGAATTCGATACTAGCGCGAAACGGCAGAATGTGGCAAACTCTTTTTCAGGCCAGCTAGCTTGCACCACAGCATGCTTGCTGGTGGGTGACGAGTGGTTGAACGAAGCGGCAGGAAGGATCCCGTCGTGCGAGCTTTCAGCGTGAAAATTACATGAGTCGCAATTTGAAAAGACTACATCCGAAGCAACGGAGGAACGACTCACAGGGCAGCATGAAAAACTACCGTGAAACGGTGCACATTTTTCCCGTATCGCTACCGTGTACGCACGCACCAATTACCGGACTTCGGTGCACCTTTTTGAGTAGCCGTACCGGCGATGGGAGCACATTTTTCGCGGTAACCTACGGAATCGACTGGGATTCTCAGAAGCGTAATTTGTCTTTATTAAAACTCTTAAACAACAGGAGCAGAGTTGTGTTTTGGAAGCCAGAGAACAACCACCTTTAGCCGACGATTCCGTCGGTGTTGAACACTTGAGCCAAGGCGTCGATGAGCTCAACCTCGTCGAGTTTCCGTTGGCGGCCATTACCGACCGAATTATTGACGGTAAGAAAACGATCATCCTCGACGATTCAGTGTTTGATCGGGTTACACAAACGCAAGTCGACCGTCGCCTGACCATTTCGGGATCCGACCGCTACGGCCTGCCAACCGCCAAGGATGAAGATGTCTTGCTGGCCTGCCTGCAAATCAGCAAGCTGTGCGATTTTCGTTCGCGCGAAGTGACGTTTAGCCGCTACGAGATGTTGAAACTGCTGCGTTGGCCCGACGAATCCCGCAACTACCGGCGATTGACCGAGTCATTGCGGCGTTGGAAGGGAATCACCGTCTATTCCGAACGGGCATTCTACGATCATGCTGCCAAGAGTTGGGTGAACCGCGACTTTGGCATCTTCGATACGCTGCACATTTACCACCGCGACGCCGACGCTGCCTTCGGTCGGTTGAGTCGTTTCAGCTGGAATGAAGTGCTCTTCGATAGTTTCCAAGCCGGTTACCTGAAGCGGCTCGACTGGGATTTATACACTCGCCTCAAGAGTCCCATTGCGAAACGACTTTACCGCCTGCTGGATAAACGTTTCTATCGTTGCCAAGCCATCGATATTGATCTTCACGACCTCGCCTGGAAAAAGCTGCGTCTGTCAGCTAGTCACAACGTGGCCCAGATTAAACGCTGCCTGATGACCGGTATCGAGGAACTGGAACAGCACTGGGATCTCCGGCCTCTGAGTGCTGAGCGGCGATTCGTGAAGCTGGGGAAGGGGAATTGGATTGTCCGCTTCCATCGCAAGCGGCGCACACTCGCGACAACCAGCTCGGTTACTTCGCCGCCACGACTGGATTCGATCGATACAAGCCGACTGGAACAGGCCCTCATTCGTCGCCATGTGGGTCCGGCTATGGCCGAGGAGTTAGTCCGTCAGCATCCGTCGCACACCATTCAAACCATGCTCGATTTGTTCGACTGGTACAATCAACGTGGCCAACAGCGGCACGCGGGGTTCCTCGTCATGGCAATCCGTTCACCCGAGTCCATCACTATGCCGCGTGGCTTCGAGAGCAGCGTTGCCACTGCCACCAAACGCGCGAAGCAGGCAAGCCTGCAAGCTGAAAAGCAAGCCGCCTTGTCACGCCGCGAGCGTGAATCTCACCAGCGCGAACAGCGTCGTGTCGATGCGTTTCATGCCTATTGGGCTGGTCTTTCTCCCGAACAGCAAGATGCATTTGAGACCGAGGCCATCAACGCTGCCGAGCCCGTCAAACGCAAAGGCTACTACCAATACCAGGGCCGCAACGAACAGCTATTCGAACAGTACCGCACCCTACTTCTACGCGACCATTTCGAACGCATCCACCAGCTAACCAACGGTTCGGCAGCTTCCTCGCGAGAACCTGGAACGAAGAGCCCGTCTTCAAAACAGTAGCCGTCACGCTCCGTCGTGCCGCCTGCCTTCGCGGGAGATATCCCTCGTAATTTTGGTTAGATCAAACGAAGTGTGCCAGCGTTTTTTTGATTTTGAAGACAGGCCCTAATCAAACTGGACAGCGGCACTTTCGATTAGCCGTCAGGGCGTTAGCCCCGGTTTTCGAAGGCTTGATGCACCATTTCGCCAGAAACCTTGTTGTCACGGTTAACCAAGGATTGGCCAGGAGATGTTATCGAAAGTGGCGCGGTCCAACTAACCCGCACCTCGCCCCGCCCGGCGGCGGACGTCGCGAGTAATGCGGGACCGTACATGCCGCTACGCTGACAGTAATTCGAGCGGGTGGGGCCCGCATTTCTGACGGCGCCGGTGGACAACAATGCCATCCGCCGGTCACCGCCAGAAAGGCATTTCTTGATCAGAGTCAGCCCAGCTGGCTGACGGCTGGCAACGACTCTGGGTCGCCAGCCAGCAAGCCTGCATCATGGTCGAGAATCCAGCAAGCAGCATCCTGGATGACGAGCAGCAGGTCCTCGCGATTGTTAGCGAAGAAGTTGGGGGAGTAGCCCTCCTTGCCAGCGTTCTTCGACTTCCACGCACGGCTGAGTGAAAAATCAAAATACTCAAAGCCACTTGGCGACTGCCGCTTCCAGATGGACGCAGCCACCGCTCCCTTTCTCACCATTTTTATCGGTTTGTTCTCCGTCTTCTTCTGTGTCTCGTTCATCGTTACCTCCTTGATGACGTGATTCATAATAACCGCACTCCTAGCACGGTTTTCGGAGGATTGTCAAACATCATGTTGAGTGGAGCAAGAATTCGCCTCAGATCCGAAGCGTTTTTCCGATCGCAAGGCTCCCCATTATTCACCGCTTCCCTTGGGGGTAACCTGTGCAACTTGTGGAGCTGCTGGAAACCGGAATGCCAGACCAGAAGTCGGTGCAACCGACAACTCGAAGCCGGTCTTTGGTTCCTGAGTTGGACTTTCACACTGGCGCAGGTCAGCGACGGCGGTTCGGAGAGTCGGTCACGCCCCCCCACAGCGCACATTTACTACCCCAAGACGGTTCGATTACGGTTTGACCATACGCACGAACAAGAGTGCGTAAACTGCGTCGGACGATGAAGCCGACGCAGATTGGAAAGAGACGCTCAGGTGGGCGGCAGCCAGCAACCGCTTGTGCGTAAGGACACGCCCACCTTACGCAGTTGACCAAATCGCGGCAACCATCGAAATGGTGGCTCAGCTGGACTCGCGAAGCCCATGACTGGTCGCGACGGCATCATCGCCAATTCACGCTTACCGCGGCGGAATAACCTTCCCGGGTTTAGGCGATTGCATCAGCCGTAAAGGCCGGCATTCGTCCATTGGACCTCCGCAGCTCTAGGGAGGAGAATGCGACATTGGTATGATCATGAGCGGCGAGCTATCGGCCTACTACTTCGCTGCAGTTAACTGCTTTGGCGTCCCACTCGAATGGCACTAACTTAAGACTCCAACGCAGTGTCGCCAGTTGCAGTCTGCGTCGGTGGTGATGTGGACCGCTGCGACTTAGTCGGTTAGTCAACTGCACGAAGATCGTCGAGCGAATAGCACTTGCTTTTGCTAAAAGCCCTTGAGGATATCGAGCCACTCCAGGTTTCATCAGTAGATTGTTTGCGAAAGAATCCAGTATCACTTTTGATCGGCGTCTTTGTATGCTGGGTCGCTCCCTTTCAGCGGGGTTCCGTCCCAGATATGAATGGGGTGTGTAGAAGGGTTGTCCCACGCTTCTCCGCGTTCAATTCGATTATCATCGGCAATATGCAATAAACGATGATTGTCTGGGCTAAAGCGTAATGAGCGCTGATTCTGTCCCATCAGGCCTTTGCGACTCAATGTCAGTACCAACCTTCCCGTTTCCGTATCCCAGAGAGTTACATCGGTACTCACCCACTGCGCTGAAACCAAAGCCAACCTGCGACTATCAGAAGTCCACGTCATGGCCAAAGGAGGATACTCCGAATCGACAGGGATGCGGAGACCAAGTTCTCCCGTCTTCGCATCGTACAAAGTAACCGCAATGTCGTTGTAATGACCTGCCAGACCTAGGACTGCGAGCGTCCGGCCGTCAGGACTTAGACTCCACTTGCCGAATTGATTCAAGACAGTTCTTTCGGGTGCGATAATTCGTCTGCGAACTCCTGTGCTGGCGTCAAGAACGAGTACACCACCTGAGCCGCGTTGAGCAACCATAAGTTCCTCACCATTAGAGGAGAATCCAACTAGATTCGGGTTTTCATCTTCGATTACGGCTGCAAAAACTTCTTCCCCGCTCTCGACGTTCCATTGCACGACCTCAAAACTGACTGGTTTTCCATCTGCTCTTCTGGTCACGATCGCGGCAACATGTGGATGCTCTGGAGCAAAGACCATATTGTCTACGTTGGATGCGCGCTGCGGTTTAAGGGTGCGCAAAAAGCCGCCTGTCTTGCCGTCGAGCACAAGCAATTCATCGTGGTTAGCCGCTGATTTCTCCGCGCGATTCTTCCGAGCTTTGCAAGATGGGACCACGATATATCGGTCATCCGTGCTGAAAATGGGATTTCCGAACGCGCGATCTTCACGGGGATCGCGGTACCTCCAAAGTTCCCGATCCATGTCAATATCCCAGTTGAGCAGCAGAGCCACTTGGTGATCAAACGCCAAAGGGTCAGCTCGCAGTAAAGCTCGACTCGCCTCCTTGTTAAAACTCCCTCCAAGCACTCCGCCATGCGACCAGGGCGCCCTCTCGCCGGCTTTCAATTCGGACGGGATGTTCCACGATGTTACACGGCTGAGAATACAGGAACGGAGTTGTCTGCTATCGCTACTAAATCGTAGTTCTGCACTCGGCCGAAAGACAGGAAGAGTGAACAAGGGCGATGTGATTAGAGTCGGTTCCAAAGCATCTGAGTCGCTCGGATTCTGCAAATTCCACAGTGAAATACTACGCGTGTCCTTGGAGGTCGCCAGCAAGCGACCGTCTGGGCTGAACGCCGCCGTATGACATGGTTCTCCCTGAAGGACGGAAACTGTCCGGAGAGACTGAGTTTCGAGAATCGGAATCTGGTCCGGTGCGGACTTGTGTTGTAGAAGAAGTCGATTCCCATCCGGGCTTAATACCCGATATATGAAACCATCGTCGAAAAGGCGACTCTGAAGTACTTTGGCAGTCTCGACGTCCCAGATTTGCAGCAGAGTTCCTGTTCCGTCTGTCGCCTCTCTGCTAACTCCGACTTGCTTGCCATCTGGACTCAGAAACAGCAGGTTGGGGTAAGTTTCACCTTCGTATCGATGTGAAAAGAGTGTATCTCCCGTTTGCAGATCCCATACTTGGTAGCCGAAGTCTGATGGGGACCGCTTTTTCCCCCGAGTCCCCGCCGTGTACAGGACGCGATTTCCATCATGGGTAAAGAAAATGCGAAAGATGTTGTTCTCATCGTCGCGCTGAAACAGCTGTTCACCTGTTCGCGTATCCCAGATTCGGAGATTCCCGGTTTGGCGCGTGGCAATTGCCAAGCGCGTTCCGTCGGGACTGAAGACCATTACCGTCCTTGGTAAACCGATGGTGCCGGTCGATAGCCTAAAGTTGCAAACCTCGCGCGCGGTGGCGACATCCCACATCGCGACGTAGATCTGCCCCTCTTCATAGTATTGAACTGCCACCTTAGATCCGTCCGGGCTCAGCGTCTCCTCCAGAAGTCTTCGCGTACCGCCCCGAGGGATATCTACAGATTGCGTTTGGAGCGGGCCCCTAAGCTGACGACGCCAGTAGTGCCACTCGAAGCCCCTGACATCCGTTTCGTCTGACTGAGGACGCGTGCTTTCAAGTAGCTGAGCGACTCTTCGATAATTCTGATAGTCCCAGGCAGGCTGAATAAGGTTCATTTCCGAGGCGTACAGTACTCGACGGAGTTTCTCGCGTGCGGCAACTGCTGCGTCCCGCTCTTGTTGTGCCGCGCGTTCATTCTTCTCGGCACGTTCGGCAGTGAGGATGGCGGCACCGCGCTGTTCATCGGCCTCAGCCTCGGCAGCATAGGCCCGGACGGCTTGCGACGCACTCCCAATCGTACCGACGATTAGGGCCAGGGCGACCAGCGCTGAAGTAGTCAGCACCATGCTGTTGCGACGGGCGAACTTGCGGAATTTGTAAGCAAAAGAGGGAGGACAGGCTTCGACTGGGGCATCGTGCAAATAGTTCTGCACATCTTCCGCCAGTTTGCTTGCTGTTTCATACCTGCGTCCACGGTCTTTCTCCAGCGCCTTCATGACGATCCAATCCAGTTCGCCGCGCAGCGATTGACTCAGCTTGCGTTGATCGATCTTACGGCGATCCGATGCGGTAGAGAGTAAGTGGGCGTTGAGAGTACTCACACGCGCGCTCGGACAAGGGGGATCGTCTTCGCGGATGATGCGGCGGAGCTCATCGAATCCCGCATTCTTCAGCGTTTCGCGATCAAAGGGCGTAGCTCCGGTTAGCAGCTCATAGAGCAACACTCCCAGCGAATAAACATCGCTTCGCGTGTCCACATCCAGTCCATTCATCTGCGCCTGTTCTGGGCTCATGTAGAGCGGTGTGCCGACCATTTGGCTGTAGGACGTGTAAACGGTCTTTTCGGTAAGCTTCTGACTGAGGGCTTTGGCCACGCCGAAATCGATTACCTTCGGAACAGGCTTGTCGTCGTGCATCGTAACCATGATGTTCGCGGGCTTCAGGTCGCGATGGATGATCCCCTTCTGATGAGCATGCTGGACTGCTCGGCAGACATCGGTGAAAAGTTCGAGTCGTTCCCGATTTGAGAGCTTCAGCTCATCGCAAAATTCCGTGATCGGAATTCCGTGAACAAGCTCCATCACGAAGTAGGGCCGGCCCGACTCGGTTGATCCTGCGTCGAATACCTTGGCGACATTGGGATGATTCATCAGAGCCAGCGCCTGTCGCTCGGCCTCGAATCTCGCAACGACGTCTTTCGTGTCCATACCTGGCTTGATGATTTTCAATGCAACCTTGCGGCAGACTGGCTGCGCCTGTTCCGCGACAAAGACAACTCCAAATCCTCCTTCGCCGATTTGTTCCCGGAGTTTGTAGGGTCCGATGTAATCTCCCGGACCCTCGACACTGAGAGGCATGTCGAGAGTGGCTGGAGCCATGCCGGTGCCGTTCATAAATTTGCCGGCTGCCGTGTGGGCGGCAAGCAGGTCTTCGACTTTCCGCCGAACCTGTGCGTCCCCATGACAGGCATGTTCGAGAAATGCCAGCCGCTCCTCACTTGTTTCGACCTCGAGAGCCTGAGTGAAAATCTCCCGTACAGTGGGTTTGACAGGATTCATTAGCATGTCCTCGGCGCAAAAACATTTCAGCTCAACTCGCTACTATCATTCAGTGCCCCGTCTGCGCGATCTGCACCGACGAATTCTCATTTTTTTTGAAATTACGAATTCTTCGAGGGATCGTCCTCGCGAAGCGCGTCGAAAAGCCAAGCCCTGGCAAAGGCCCAAAGTCGATCAGCCACGCGACGGCTAATCCCCATCGCCTGCGCCGAGTCGGTCAACGACAGGCCAGCAAAAAACCGTAGTTTGACGAGTTCGGCACTGGCGGCATCCTCAGCCGCCAGCCGCTGCAAGGCTTCGTCAACCGCGAGGAGTGTGTCGCTATGACAGCCAACGGCCAGTTGCAGCGAATCGAAATCGATCCGCTCACGTTCACCGCCGCGTTTCAAACGCCCTTTGTCTCGGGCTCGATTTACCAGAATCCGCCGCATGGCCTCGGCGGCTGCCGCAAAGAAGTGTCCACGACTGTTCCAATGCTGGGCTTTCTCGACGTCGACCAATCGGAGATACGCCTCGTGAACCAACGCGGTGGCCTTCAGTGTTTGATCCGGCTTTTCGGCTGCCAGCCGCACAGCCGCGAGTTGCGCAGCTCATCGTACACCAACGGAATCAGTTGTTCCGCTGCGGAGGGATCGCCATATTCGATCTGCGAGAGGATTCGTGTAACATCAGTCATGACAACCTTCAGAATACTGCATGAGTGTTCTTAAAGCTACGAATGGCTGATCCAGGAAGCCTAAGGACACGCCCTCCTTACGCACTTCGGTGGAAGCAAGAACGGATTGCGATTGCTCGATCGAAGGTGTCATCAAATTGATGGCGAAGCTGCGGCGGTCTTCTTCATTTGGTTCTTTAAACACAGTTGCGGCGGAGCGTTCGAGGCGGTGGGTTATCAAGCCGAAGCGGTTTAGATAAACATGGGTAGGTTGGCGGAACCGCATTCATGGGCGCATGCCATCACGCGGCTGATCACGGGATTTCTTGCATTTATGCGCTTGACTCAAGAATCTCATTCGAATACTATAAAACCAAATCTAGAAAACCAAATAGCAGCAGGCGATTGTCTGGAACTGTTACCCGAGTGAGGAGTGGGCGATGGCGAGACCTAAGGCAAAAGAACTGACCGAACGTGAACTGGAAGTGATGCACGTCTTTTGGGGTGAAGGGGACATGACGATCGCTGAAGCCCGTGAGCACCTGCTGGATGCGGGCAGGGAGCTGGCATACACAACTGTTGCGACTCTGGTGCGCATTTTGTGTGAAAAGGAATTCCTACAACAACTGGGGACCGAGCGCCCATTCAGCTATACACCGCTGCGAACCTTCGAAGATGTTTCGCGGAGCATGGTGGGGGACATGCTGCAGCGGGTTTTTGGTGGTGCACGAGATCAGCTATTGGTGCAACTCTTCGGAGGCAAAAAACTCACAGCTAAGGAACGGGCGATCCTAGAACAAATTTTGCAGGATCAAAAGAAATGAATGACATCAGCCTACGCTTGCTGTGGTGCCTGCTGCAGGTCACGGTCATCTGCGGAGTGTCCGGCTTACTGGCCGGCCTTCTCCGCAGCTGGACACGGACATCCGTTGCCAGCGTTTCGCTCTACACATTGATGGCAGTGAGCGCGCTCAGTCTATTGGCGTTCAGTCCGTGGCCCTGTTGGATCTCGACGACCCAAAAGCCTGTGAAGCTGGTCGTCGCCGACGCGAGTCCCACGCAGTCGCTCATTGCTGAGGCACAGACCATTCCCAGCTCGGGCAAAGAAAGCGTAGCGCCGTCACTCTTTCCACGAACGACTTGGTTGCCCAGTTGGCAGGAGTGGCGCACTGAACTTTCGGAAATTGGCACACGGCTGGTGAACTTGAGTCTCCCTTGGCTGATACCAGTTCTGTGTGTGTCATTGCTGCTCGGCATTTTGCGTTACTGGATTGGTTGGCGGGCCATACAGCAATTGCTAAAGACTTCAGTCGGCATAAGCGATCTTCGCGTCTTAAGACTCGCACGTGGTTTGCAGCATCAGTTGGAAATAGGACAAGTCGCCTTGCGTGAGCATCCCGCGTTGCCGGCACCAGTCACTTTTGGCTGGCGCTCGCCGACCATCATGCTGCCTAATGACTGGCGTCACTGGAATGCAACAGAATTGCGGTCCGTATTGGCTCACGAGCTGGCTCATATTGCCCGGAACGACTTCCGTACCCTGGCCTTAGCTCAGCTAGTCGTGTTGTTGCATTTTTACCACCCACTCGTGCACTGGCTGGTGTCGAGTCTACGAATCGAGCAGGAGTTGGCAGCCGATGCTGCCGCCGCCAAGTTAGCCGGAGGAAGCGACAAATATCTGTCGTCGCTTGTGGCTTTGGCTTTGCGGATGGACAGTCGACCTGTTGTGTGGCCGTTGCGTTGCTTCCTGCCAACGTCCGGCGCGTTCCTGAGGAGAATTGAGATGTTGAAAAATCCGTTCCGTCGTGCGGACTCTGACGCCCGTTGGGTACGAGTCGCTAGTGTGCTGTGCGTGTTGTTGGTTGGGATTATCGTTGCCGGCGTGCGGCCTCAGCCCGCGGTGGCACAAAAAACACAGGAACCATCCGCCGCCAGCGCGCCGGGTGACAAGTTACCTCCAAATGATGTCCGCTTAAGCATGGACCACGTCATGAAAATCGCACGGGCGATGCACAACTACTACGCTCAACACAAGAGCTTCCCTCCTGCCGTGATTACCGGCCCCAATGGCGTGCAGCATAGCTGGCGCGTTGCCATTTTGCCGCAGCTTGGCTACACCGATTTGCATAGCCGATACAAATTCGATGAACCTTGGGATAGTCCCGCTAACAAAAAGTTGTTGAGTGAAGAAATGCCGGATGTTTACCTCGCTCCCGCCGGTGATAAAGCCTTGCCCAACACCTCCTACTTGGTCGTGACCGGAAAGGGAACAGGATTCGCCACGGACCAGGGCATCAAGATTGAAGACATCTCTGACGGGACGGTGAATACACTGCTAGTAGCCGAAACTAAGGTAGACATTCCCTGGACGCAACCCAAGGACATCATCTTTGCCCCGGACAAACCGCTTCCGCGGATCGGGGGGATTCATCCAGACGGATTTGTTTGCGCAACGTTTGATGGTGCTGGCCACTTTATTCCTGGCGGCATCAGTGACGACCTGCTGAAACAGCTGCTCCTACCACGAGATAACTATGAGGCACAGTCAGTCTTCGACTGGGACGCTTTTTTACCGCCTGCCTCTCAAAAGCAGCCGTGATATTGATTAACCCGGATCAATTGTGTCGGCAGTAACAACGAACAGTCATTTAGCAGTTACTGTCATGGTGCGGACTCTGTCATTGGGTTGCGATGACCGCGATTATATCCTTGGACGCGTGTGGAAGCTCCATCCAGCCCCTTGGCAGGCCTTGAAAGGCTGCAAACTCCACTTCCAAATCCAGCGCAGAAATCCAAAAGATTTGGCCGACCAAAGCGTTCGATTGATGGTCGATGAATGTCACCGTTAGTAACCCAGGACGAACCCCTATATGGCCTGCGATGTCAAGAGAGCGCACGCTCTTTGTCCCGACTTTTTTCCTGGCTCTTTTGACTCGCCTCTTTGAATCCCGGCGGTCGGGATCCATGGAAGCGAGTCAACGCTCGGCGCTAACGGGTGCTGGCGAGGTGATGCAAGACCGAATCGGCTTCTGGATTGCTCGAGCGTTTCTCTGTGCGGTTGCATTCGGTGTAATGATTTACAGGCGGATGCACCAAACCCCTATCAGACGGTCGGCCCCGGTCAGCACGAAGCTGGTCGAGACAGCGACGCGAACGGAGGTTCTCTCCGTTGTACTCGACTCGGATGAGTCAATTTCGCCGCGCCGTAGAAGCTCATCGTTTCCCTGAACACCGTCCATTCATACATGGAGTTCATCCCACGCCGAAGCGTGGAAGTCTTAGTTCGTTGCGGGCTCGGGTCAGGGGCAATCACACCTTTTCGATCCATCATCGTCTCGTGTTAATACAAGTGTCTGCCTTCGCGCGTTTGTTCACAGAAGACAACTTGCATTGGCTAAAAGTAAGTAGCGAGCGCCGACAGCGGTCCAATCCGACAGAGCAGGTTCCCACATTGGCATATCGAGATGTCGATCGAAATCGCTTCTCGCCACCAAGGGGACCTGAGTTCGTCCTAGCGGCTCCACCGCCGGCCTCGCGTTAGCTGGCGAAAAACTTCACTGCATCAAAAGGCTCCTTTTGTTTGAGCATGTAATACACAGCTCGGGCAATCTTGCGAGCCAGAATGGTCATGGCTCGTGACTTGCCGTACTTCTTTTCCTTGCGTTTGAGAAACGCCTTGGCTTGTTCGCTGTAGCGGAGCATCCACAGCACGGCTTCGGAGAAAGCCCATTTCAAGTGCACGTTGCCGATCTTAGCTCCGCTCTGTCCAGTCACTTTGCCGTCGCTCGTCTGTTTCGGTGTCACCAGCCTGGCATACGACAAGAAGTCTCCGACACTAGGGAAACGGTCAATCGTGTGAATCTCGTAGAGCAGCACCAGCGAGAGGATCTTACCGATGCCAGGAATCGTTCGCAGTAGCGCACAACTACGGGCGTCATGCTGTTTGGCTAGACACAGGAGATCCGACTCGAGTTGTTTCAAAAGTTTATCGTAATGGCCGACGATCTGAAGATCGGCTTGCGACGCTCAGTCGCACACTGTCATCGGTAAAGCGATCGAGGATGTCGCGATTGCCAGCGTACTTCAACATTTTCTCGAAGGGGTCGCAATTACACTGCTGGTTGATCAACTGGACGTGCGCCAACAGCTCACTCCGGCGACGCACGAGAAACATCCTGCGTCGGACCAGGTCGCGGGTGGCCCGCATCTCCCGTGGATAGACATAGCTCTGAGGGAAAGTGCCACCGCGTAGCAGTCTCGCGATCTTCTCGCTGTCGAGCTTGTCGTCCTTCTTCTTGCCTCCATGAATAGCCTTCATGTACAGGGCGTGGCCTAGTAGGAACTTGATATCATCTTCGAGGCAAAGATCTGCCAGCCAGTACCAGGTGTACATGCATTCGGCGCCCACGACCAAGTCATCACGAAAGGGCCTAATCGCATTCAGGAACCCGATTAAGCGAGGCCATAATGAGAATCCGTCCTGGTGCATAAGGACACGCCCTCCTGGTGCGCTGGCAAATTTGCGGATGTGTCACTTCGACTGCATTCGATAGCGATTTGTCTTGGGCTTTGAGCGGCTACGGTGTCTCTGTACTGTGCGTACTGTGCTGACGGATACAACTTAGCCAAGACGCAATGTGCCTTATGCCGATGCAACTGGGGCCATAAACGTCTCGGGGTTCAAGTCAGCGGTAATTGACACCGATTGGACTGGTGGATCGCTCGCGCCGAAGGTCTACGCGCGAAGAACGCCGGTGGTAGACTCTGCTGTCTTGTCAGGCCCTTGGAGTCTCCGAAGGGAGATGCCCAAACAACTTCTTAAAGTCTTCCGCGAATCGGCTTCGATCGAAGAAACCGCTTTCCAGGGCTGCTCTTTTGATACTCATCTCAGCGGCACTGGTTGTGACGAGGCGCTCACGTGCTGTGTGGAGCCGGCGAAGTTTCAGGTATCGCATTGGGGAAATACCGTAGGCCTGCTTAAAAGCGATTTGCAGCGTTCGAGCACTGACGCCAAGCTCTCTGCACAATTCGTAGAGCTGAATCGACTCTCGTCCAGACGCTTCGAAAATGTCCCTCACTCTGGACAAGAGACAACCGCGTGCGTGAAGCTGATCATGCGCCGTCGATGCCAGCGATGAATCTCGACAGAGAACCTCGGCAATGCGATCGACTAGATTTTTTGTCAGCGACGAAGTGCAGACTGGTTCGACTCCTGCATCCTCGTCGTTATCAATGATTTGAGTCAGCTCGACGATCAGTTGTCGCAGGGAATGCATCGCGACACGCCCGGGATTTAGAAGTCGGCGTTTTGATGCCAGGTTCATCGGATCGTTTTGCAGACGCGCCGCGATCGCTTGCTCAAGCACTCCTTGGGGCAGAAACAATTGCGTGGCTCGACTACGACGTGACATATCGCTGAAATGCTCGCTGTGCGGGCCGTACAGCATGACTTGTGCGTCGTTGAGATGTTCGCCCGATATGAACGCGGGACGTTCCTGCGGTTCGGGAATGAACAGGGTGGTCCGATTCGATGCGTTTGCAGCCTCGGTGATCAGCTTGCCGGTCCAGCTAAACTGTTGAATTTGCAACGGGCCGATTGACGTCAGTCGGGACTTCGCCGTGACGCTGCCACGTGCCGTTTGGATGAATCGAACGTCAGCCCGGCCCCTGTAAGCCTCGTTCATTTCGCTGACGTGGGTAAACTGCCGCGTTTCGGTGGCGAATAGGTCGGACTGATTTTGAGCCGCACGAGCCATCGGTTGCGCTTTTTGCATATCGATTTAGTTGAGACAAGACACTCGAATTTTACATTCACGCGGCCGCTGCTAATAGAATAGGCGGGGGGGTAAGCCTGCGCGTTGGAAAAGGCGACGAGGTCGAAGTTGACTGTTGAATGTTCACTGGGAACAGAATCAACGAATTTTCAGCGTTCGAGTTCGCAATCAAGCAGTTTGCCAGTCCATCACGTACTACTTATCACTCGAGAATAAAAGATGGCATCCGATCAAGCCACAGAAATATTCTCCAATTCCCGTCGTAACTTTATCAAATTGGCTGCGGCCGGGAGTGCGGTTGCTTCTGCTCTTTCCGCGGCGTCCGCTACCATTGCACAAGAGGCTGCGGTCAGATTGCCCGAGAACGCACCGGGGTCTTACGAACCACCGGAGACCATCGTGATTGAAACGTCGGATGTCGCGGTGCTCAATGAAGTCGATCTTGTCGACATCCTGCAAGCAACGTCAGGCCGCGCCGCGATCACCGTCGGACAGCTTTGGGAAGAGGAACCCCCGAGGTCCCGGATTGTGTTCATTGGCAGTCGCGGCGGAGTGAACAGCAGCGACATTTCCGAACTGTTTGAAACACGCTCCATTGAGCACCCAAATTCATAGGACCCCTCATGAGACCAATCGCAGACGCATCAAACGATTTGGCAACCAGAAATTAGTGTTTGATCAGCGTTGATTAGTGTTCCCCCGAATCATCCCGTAATTTGGATTCACCGAAAAGTTGAAGCAAGAAGGTTACGATCTGATGGGGGCCGCTTTCGAGGTCTATAACGAGCTTGGCTATGGCATGGCTGAAGATGTCTACCAGTCGGCATTGGAGGTTGAGCTGGGACTTCGAAGAATTGGGTTTGTTGCTCAGGCGGAACTCGACATCTACTTCAAAGGGCATCTTCTGAATGCAAAGTACCGACCTGACCTAATGGTGTGCGATGAAATCGTGGTCGAGTTGAAGGCGTTGAAGGAGCTGTGCTCAGATCACGAGGCGCAACTTTTCAACTACATGCGAATCGCTCAAAAGCGGGTGGGCTATCTCATCAACTTTGGGAAGAAGGGTGAGTTGGAATGGAAACGCTTTCTGATCGACGATCTTCACGTTCCAAAGAATCGATGAGAGGCAAATTGTGGAACACTCATAAACGCTAATCGCACACTCATCCGATCATCGCTTATGGCGCGATGGTCATCATTCGCCTTCGTACTGTGAAAAAACCACCGACTGGGAAACGATCGTTCTCCCAAACCTGTCAATCTCAAAGAACCCACGTCATGAAACTGATCGCTTACTCCTTAATTCTCGCGGCTGCCCTCTTTGGCGGCGCTACGCTTTCGGCCCAGGACTACGACCTCGTGATCAACAACGGCCGGGTCATCGACCCTGAAACGTTGTTCGACGATGTCGCCAATGTCGGCATCAAAGACGGCCGCATCGTCACGATCAGCAAAGAGCCACTGAAAGGTGCCGAGACGGTGGATGCCACCGGCCATATCGTGGCACCGGGCTTCATCGACACCCATTTCCACTTTCAAATGCCGATCGGCTATTCCCTCGGGTTGCGCGACGGCTTGACCAGCAGCATGGATTTCGAGATGGGCTGTGCGGGATCCTATGTCGCGGGCTGGTATGAGGCACGCGCCGGTAAGACCCAGGCCAACTATGGCATTGGGGTCAGCCACGAATTTGCCCGCGCGATGTTCATCGACGGGTCAAAGGGCGATTACTTGAAAGACGGACCCATAGCCGCTTTTGAAACCCGGAAGAAAACTGGCTGGAGCCAGACGCGCCCGACCCTGGAACAGGGCAACGCGATTCTCGAGGAGATTGACAAGGGCCTGCAGGCTGGTGCACCCGGTATTGGTAGCACCGTGGGCTACATGAGAGAGGGCGTCTCTTCACGCGAGATGTACGAGGTGCAGAAAGTCGGTGCACGTTATGGCCGCCCGACCGGCGCGCACACCCGCTACACGCTCGGCACCGACACGACGGAGAACAACGGTGCGCAGGAACTCGTCGCCAACGCCGTGGCGCTTGGCGCTCCGGCGATCGTCCTGCACTTCAACAACCCAGGCTGGCGGCTTGCACACGAAATGATTATTGGGCTTCAGGAACAGGGCCACAACATCTGGGGTGAAGTCTATCCCTACGCTGCGGGTTCCACCACGATCAATGCTTCGTTTCTAGAGCCGAAGAGCTGGGTCGACGACCTGGGTCATCGCTATGAAGATACCATGCTAGATCCGGTCACGGGTGAGTACTATAACTTGGAGACCTACAAGGCCACCGTCGCATCCGAACCGAGCAGGCCGATCGTCCTCTTCAAGATGCCCGCCGAAGACGAGGCGAAGTGGCTGACGCTCAAGGGCGTGACCATGGCCAGCGATGCGGTTGGTGCCACGCCGTACGACGCCCCGTGGGATTACCCGATGGAAAAGCTGGGCGGCACCCATCCCCGCACAGCTGGCGCCCGAGGCGCTACGATTCGCCTCGGCCGGGAAAACAACATCCCGATGATGCAACTGATGTCGATCCTCAGCTACAACGCTGCCAAGCATCTGGGCGATACCGGTCTGAAGTTCATGCAAGAACGCGGCCGCATCCAGGCTGGTATGGTTGCCGATATCGTGGTGTTTGACCCCGAACTCTTCAGGGACAATTCAACCTACGAACAGGGCGCTATCCCTTCAACGGGCATGAAAGCCGTGATCGTCAACGGTCAGGTGGTTGTGCGCGACGATGTGCAGCTTCCGGTTTTCCCTGGTCAGCCGATCCGCTTTGAACCCGAAGACAAACCGCGATTCGAGCCGATCTCGGTCGAGTCGTGGAATGCTACCTTCTCGACGGGTATGCCGGATACCTTCACGGGTGCCTTCCCCCAGAAGGTCGAAAAGTGATCACGTCACATCCAAATCAGAATGTGTAATATGCGGTTCTTAGGATTCGTTTTTGCGGTGGCGGCCATGTTGGCCGCTACCAAGGCTTCTGCTGCCTCTGAAGAGATCGGTTTTTCAGACCTGGCGGATCCTTTGGCCGTTGTCTTCGACGATCCCTACCGAGACATGGGGTTCCAATTGCTGAATGAGTTGAAGCTCATTCTTCAGGTGGATGAGAGACTCGCGCAAAACGATCTTGCGGAAGATGAGCGTGCCCGGCTCGAAGCCCGACGCACCGCGGCGAAGGACATGCTTGAGATCAACGGTTACGACATCGATGAGCTGATCGCCCAACGCTGGGAGGTCGCCAAGAAGCGGAAGGCCGCACTCATGGCCACGAACCCCGCGCTGGACAAGGTCGAGGTGACGCTGTCGGGCTATCTGATCCCCGCGCCGCAGGCCTCAGATGGCACCTACTACGGCTATCTGGTCTCGCAGGTGGGGATGTGCAGCCACCTTCCGCCCCCTCCGCCGAATGAGCTCGTGCGGGTAAAGTTGAAAGAAGATCCGCAGGGCCAGTCTCTCTATGTGCCGGTTCAAGTCTCGGGCCTGCTGCGTGTCGAACCAAGCGATGCCACCATATTCATCCTCGATGGAGAGTCGCGGATGTTCAGCGGCTGGACCCTGGATGCCAACACCGTCGAGCAAAGGGAAGATTTGCGCGATGATAAAGCTGTTAATGCGTTCCATCAAACGTTCACCAACGGCATCGACTTGGCGGCCTCTATTGAAAAGGTGCAGCCAATCACGTGGAGAAATCTCGTCCCGCAAGTTGAGATCGATAACGATCCCTTTCTCGAGTTGACCTCTGATCAGAAACTCGACCTCGTGGTAGCCTCCAGAATACGGGAGCTACAGTCGGCAGGCGTGGACATTACGCCAGGGCAAATGGAGAAGCTCACTGGCGCTATAAAGCGGCTTGAGGAGGACGATATCGACATGGATGGATTGATCGCTTTGCGCGGAGAGATCGTCGCCCAGCGGACGCACGCGATGGCCGCGGTCAACGGCACTCTGAACGGACAGCAGGTGCGACTCGCCGGTTATGTGCTGCCACTCGGGACGGGTGGGGAGAAGATCACGGAATTCCTGCTCGTCCCCTGGGTGGGTGCCTGCATTCACACGCCTCCGCCGCCTCCGAATCAAATGATCCACGTTTCGGTTCTGGGCGGGATGGAACCGCGAGGCCAATTCTCTCCGGTGTGGATCGAAGGAACGATCGAAGTGAAACCGGCGAGCTACGACCTGTTCCTCGTCGATGGCAGCATGCAGGTGGAAGTCGCCTACACCATGGTGACCGATGTAATCAGCGACTATTCAGCGGCCGATTCGGACGACCTCGCCAAGGTGGAGATTCCAGAGAGTGCCTTCGCAGGGCACAGTTGGTTCCAAATCTGGCAGACTAAGATCTCACTGATTTTCACCCAAGCCATGAGCGGCCTCCGCGACGATGGCAGCTCGAAAGCGTTCTGGTTCGCGATCCTGGTGGCCTTCGGCTACGGGCTCGTGCACACGCTTGGTCCCGGCCATGGCAAGGCGGTGGTGATCTCCTACTTTGTCGGCGATGGAGGCAGTTTGCGCAAAGGCTTAAGGATGGGAGTGTTGATCGCGGTCTTTCATGTCCTGTCCTCGATTATCGTTGTGTTGGTGATGGATTATGCGGTCAGGCAAGCCACCGGCCAGGCTCCGTCGGACTACCGCGCCATCCGCCTCGGCAGCTACGTCCTGATCATGGCCATCGGAGCCGTGATGTTGCACAGTGCCATCCAAGCCTCGAGACAATCGCGGAAAAGCGTGGAATCTGAAACGGGGGATCACGCCCACGCCAACTATGATCACCATCACGAAAGTCATGGTAACAACCACGACGACCATGCTCATCACGATTGCCTCGCCTGCTCCGCGCTTGAGAAAAAAAAGAAGGGTGCTGGCACGTGGCTCGCCCTCGCGGTGGGAGTCGTCCCCTGCACCGGCGCGCTTTTGGTGCTGCTCTTTGGCGTGGCCAACGACCTCCTCTTTCCTGCCATCCTGATGGTCGCTGCCATCTCTGCGGGAATGGCACTCGCCATGTCCGGCATCGATGAAGAAGCAAACAAATGGCTTGCGCCTTGCCCTGGTGATGGTGCTCCTTTTTTCTATGACGGTTCAGTCGGCGAACGCTTGTACTCGGCTTTTGTATGAAACTGGAACCGGGACGTACATGAAGGTGACCAACAAGTCAGAGAAATCATGAAACTATTTGTCGCCATTCTTGGTTCTCTGCTCCTTTTGGTTGTCGCTGCATTCTGCGTGTTCGGCTTCATGGTGACGTTTGAGCCGACAGACAACACGACTCAGTTCTTGGTATTTCGAATCGGCTGCACTATCGTCGGCATCGGCTGTTTGGTTGGAGTTGGGTTTTTGACGACCAAGGCATTGCGATAGCAGCTCCAACGCTTACTCGGCAAATGACTCAACCGAATGAATGCAAACAAAGATCTTCTCTATCAGCACGTAGAGTTTTTGACAACGCTAAGGCCATTCCGAAACTACCAGAACCTGGAGTCGCTCGAGCGGGTGTGTCGTTACCTGATTGGCGAGTTTGAGAAGTACGGATTGGAACCGGTCGAACAGAAATTCACCGTGCAAGGCTCTGAGTACAAGAACATCATCGGTTCATACAATTCACACAAGCAAAGGCGAATGATCGTAGGTGCCCACTACGATGTTTGTGGAGACCAACCAGGTGCCGATGATAATGCAAGTGCCGTCGCAGGGTTGCTGGTCACGCCGATCCCGCATCGGCTACTGCACCTCTTTCACGCTGATCCGGACGATGACGACGCGTGATAGACTGGCACATCAGCTAACCACACGGAGAACCACTCTTGAAACGAATGGCACTTAATCGGCGCAAGTCCTACGCTTCACCGGGTTTGTATGCGCCTCTTGGCTTCTGCATCAACTTGTACTTCTTTGACCTTCGCTTGAGCACCCTTGGTTCATAGCGGTCTGGTCGGTTGCCAACCGCGTGCTGAAGGCAGCACCGATACAACACGTCGCAGAGTTCATCGACGTTGCTGATCACGCCGAGGACTGGCAGCATATCGGACACCGTCGTCAGCGTGGACTTGAAACTGATCTGCCAAGGCTGCACGTTACCTTCAGTCGCCGCTTCGGACATGACCCCGCGAATCAGATTGTACGCCAGCATGTGGGCGCGGATTTCGTTTCGTACTCGATGCGGCTTGTGGCAACTGAGATGTTCCATCTGCATGATCGTCTTAAGGCTCCTCAAATTCAGTTCCGCTTGCCACCTCCGGCGGAACAGTGCTGCGATGTCTTCTTTTGCGTAGTCGATGTCGTCCCAAAGCGAGGTGTGAACGATGATCTCCCGAGTTCTAAAACCTTTGTTCTCCACTCGAATTTTGATCTCCCGAATCGTGATGAAGCAAGGATAAATCTCGTACTCGTCTTCGCTCATCCACTCGGGGGCGTGGCGGTCTGTCGAGCTGGATTGAATGATCGTCTTTGCCATACCGAATGCCGGTTCGAAAATCGCTTTTCCGCATCTGGTGTTTGCGAACGACAACGTGCGCGCCACGCTTGATCATTCGCGCCATCTCGAACCAGCCGGCGAACGCGCGATCGGCGAGGAACACATCGGTTTCTTCGATAATTTCATCGATCTTCCGAAACAGACTCACCTCGTGCGTGAGCTTGCCTTTGTACCGGCCCATCGCGATCTCCAGCACGACTCCGGTCGACAGGGCGAACAGAACCACCACTCGCATAATGGGGAAACCGCAGCCAGGAGCCTGGCTACTAAGTTGTGGGTACTCGACTTGATTATCCGGTGTGTCGGCCATTGTCACCGTCGCGCCGTCGGCGGTGATGACGCGGTGACCCAGCCACAGCCAATGGTCGGGACTTTTCGCTTCGATCGCCTCGCCGCTCGAAGTCACCAACCGATGCATCGCTGGTTCATCGAGCTTGTCGCGAGCGATGCAGTACGCACCCGTCTTCGCCGAGCATGCCGACTGTCGATTGGCGACGCGGTAGGTGATCAGCTTGGCGACAGCCGAGACACAGGCATGATGAATGCTCATGACCTGCGAAAGAAAAACCCACAGCGTGACCGAGGTGTTGTAAACTCGCGCCGATCCAAGAATGGAGGTTGCTTCCCCGAAGACCGACTCGATAGTCTCTTTGGAGACCAACGAAGCAAAATACAGATCGCCAGATTGGCGCGCGTGATGGACTCGACTGCGAAACGAATCGAACGGATGATGGCACACGGGGCTTCCTTGCTGAGCGTGTTCGGGAGGTTAGAGACCCAAACTCATCGCAAGTGAAGCCCCTTGCCGTCAATCGATGCTAAGCCTAGACGCGTCAACCCTTTATCGCCGATTAAGTGCCATTCACTCTTGAAACGATTTTTGTTTTGGCTGTGGAAACGCGGCTTCATCAGCAACTTTCTCACTGGACTGTTCGCGATTCTGCCGTTGATGATTACGTTGTGGATCATGAATTGGGTGGCGAGTTGGCTCCGAGCTTTGGTCGGGGCCGATAGTTTTATTGGCGGCGGGCTTCGCGACTTAGGCTTACAATTTGCGGCCAATCAATACGTAGCGACGGCGATTGGATGGTTGTTGGTTATCAGTTGCATTTGGTTGCTCGGACTGTTTGTCTCTGGAACCGCACTGAACCGGTGGCAGGTGTGGTTTGATGGAACTTTCCGTCGCATCCCGCTGGTCAAGAGCATTTATGGGCCAGTGAAACAAGTCGTTGAAATGTTTTCGAATCAGGACGAGTCGGCGATGTCAGGCATGCGGGTCGTGCATTGCTCCATTGGAGAGGACGAATCGGCTTCTTTCCTGGGGCTGCTTCCCAGCAACGACATCTATCGTTTCAAGGACCAAGACTGCCATATCGTCTATCTGCCATCGGCCCCGATGCCGATGACGGGATTCAACATGTTCATCCCGGTCGACAGGGTCACGAATGTCGAAATGGATGTCGAGCAATTGATGCAAGTCTATTTTTCGCTTGGCGTGATGACCGCTTCGGTAGTTCCCGAGAAAATCAATCGAACGGCTAGTTCGGACCAGGACGACGAAAAACATCTTGAGTCCTGAACTAGCGAAGCCGCGTGCGAGAGTAACGGAGGTCGCAGCGCGGATGGGGCGTCAGCATCGCGGTACGAAGTCAGATACCGATTCCGACCGTCCAATCGGTAGACAATCGACTCCCGAAATCGGGTCGCTCACTGCGGGCGCCGACTGACGTAATGGATGACGATAGCTGGCATGTTGCTGTCGACTTCGTGCAGCTATGCATGCAACACGGTGTTGTTCCCCATACCTACGTGAATACTCTGATCGAGAATCAGCAAAGCTATAACGAATTTATGTGGGCCTCGGATCCAAATTTTTTTGGCTGACGCCGATAAGCAAGCGTCGACCACGTTGATGTTGCCGCTGGCTTGATCTCGAGTGCTGGGCATCCATACCGTCAGGGATCGAGGTAAGAACCGTGCGCGCCTGGTGAAATCACTGCTGGAACCTCGTTGAACGCAACCCTGCGATTCAAAACCTAATCTTGTACTCCTGGCCGTTCGACTCGTCGCCAACAGTTTGCCCTTCGTAGGGCAGGATTTCCTTCGGTATACCGCTGAGAAAATAGCGATTGTTCTCCTGCGTTGCATGGGCTTGGGCCCAGCCGCGAGTGCTTCTGGTGATGTAGAGTTCATTGGCCGCCCGAGTTAGCGCCACGTAGAGCACGCGGCGTTCTTCTTCCACTTCCTTGTCTGTACTGCCTAGACGCGGGAATTCACCGGGGGCAACGTCAATCACAAAACAACGTGAAGCTTCAAGTCCCTTAGCTGAATGAACAGTGATGATTCGCACTTTGTCGTCTGTGGCCGCTCGCTCTTTGTCACGTTCGTAAACGGGATTGAGCAAATACTCGTCAACGAATCCAGACATTGTGCGATGTTTCGACGCCACTTCACGAACATACTCAAAATCCCGCTTCCTCGCATCCCAGTTATCGTTCTGGAAGATTGTTGCCAGTCTCGCCTCTAGTGAGGAAAAGGCAGCGTCAACAAGTTCTACCGGGGTATTTGCGGTTTCAAGAACCGTAAGTAGTGGTCCTGTCCAGCCGAAACGGTCTTCCGCCGATGCGTCCTTAATGGTCGTTCTCAGGTCATCTTTGGGTGGCGACAAGGAACTCTGATCGAGCAGTCCAACAGACCTGAAAATTCTATCAGCCGTTACCTCCCCAAGCCCTTGCCACAACTGCAAGTATCGCATCCAGGCTAGTTCGTCATATCGGTTGACTTGCGACGATGTCGATCCCTCTCAGTCGTTCTCCCTGACTTCTTAGTGTTGATCTGATTTCGCGACGTAAACATGTGAAGCTTGTGAAAACTCGCCCTGTTCGACCTACGCTAAACAGGTTGTCTTGGCGGTCTATTCTTTCGATCAGCGAAAGGTGCCCGATGCGGTTTATCTTCTTATCACGACCGTTCTTGTCCTGTCTCGGCGACATGGTTCCCACGATCCGCTTGGCTTCCGCTACTTCGATTCTCAGGGACGATTGCAATCCCGCAAGCGCGTGATGAACCGGCAACCAAGTTGCCTCCGCTTCCGCTCGGCGGCGCCGATAGAAGTCGCTCAGATTCTGTCGGATCTTGGGGTTGATCGCCGGTGAGTAATGAATGGCGTCATTATCAAACCTCGCACCCAATGCGTATGCGTTGCTCTCGTGCCGTTCGCGGCTGGATGCTCTTGAATGAACGAGCGATTCATCGTTCATCATCGGCGTGATCAACCGTTTCTTGTAGTTGGCTCCGACGATCGAGCGCAGACACCCTGAATAGACTGGTGCATCGCCTTGGTCAGTGGTAACAGACCCCCTCACTACAACAGACATGACATATCTCGCGCCGTCGGCATGACAGCATCCGTATGCATCCGCGCAAAAAGATGATGGGATATAGAAGCCGAGTTTCTGTCGGTATTTGTGGCTTTGCATTTTGGTCCTTGGTGTCAAAAAACGACTAAGAACCAGTTGCAGCCCGCCCAAAAGTGAGCGAAGATACATGGATCCTTGGTCGCCGCTGAGTCCAAATCTCGCCTCGCAAAAACGAACTCGGACTCAGCGGTGGCTATCTTTTCTGCCGCCTACTTCAGCGGCGTTTCTTTTGTGACGTTCTCCCGGTCCAACACCAACGCTGAGGTTGGTTCCGGCGATTTGCAGTCCTCTGCATGTTCAGCAGCTTCGATGCGTTGCAAACGGTTTCCGATCGCTACCGTTTGCTTGGCTGTGAGTCGCTTCGCTTTGGTGAGTGCAAGCGGTTTGACTCCATTGTCCCTGGTACTCGTAACATCCACGTCCGTGATGGCTCTGCGGTAACCCTGCGCATCTTCGCTGGCGTCAGGTTTTTGTTGGCGAGCGAGGTAGTTGCTGATCGCTGGCTCGCAAACGATCAAGCGAGAGTTGGTCCGTTCATGTCCGGCGTTGTTTGCCTGAATCGCTTGCTGCGGTGGGACCGTGAGCATGTCGTGAACTCGAAAACTAGTCTGAACCCCAATCACATCGACGCAGTGATCAGGATTCGGCAGCGTGAAAACATTGCTGCGCATGACGTGCTGATGAGTTTGATTCATACTCTGCGGGCTCCAATTAACTTCGCGTAATAGTCCAGCTCGCTGAGGTGGACGACCTTAGTCCGTCGATGTGTCAACCATTTCGGTGTCTTCGCGCCAGGCGTTCGTTCATCGCTTTCCCAAGCAACCTGTCGCAGGGTGGCAACGTGCGTGATCTCAACATCAACCGAGCCGTGACCGTTTGGGTAGATGTACCCCCGAGTACCGCGAATTTGCTCATGCCAGAGGCAGTGCGTGCCCTCAAATGCAGGGTCTTCTTTGCTGGTCCGCCAGCCTCTTCGTCGAATGTCGAGCGGGCACGGCTCACATCTACAATCAATTCCCATTTTGAATCTCCTTTATGGTTCCGACGACGGCGGCAAGTGTTTCGGCCAGACGTGAGCATTCCCTCGTCAAATCATCGAGGTCGTACGCCTCGGCCTTGGGTTCTTGTTGCATCACTTTTGTGATGCAAGCTGGATCGACGAAGCGCTGCTTTTCGATCGCCGCAGCCAACTTCGCGACGCTGTTCTTGGTTGAGATCACCGGGTTACAGTCAAAGCGGCGATCGACGGTTTGTTTGAACTCGTCGGGCAACTTGTTGCGAACGTACTTGGCGGAGAGCACTGGTCGCCGTTTGCGCCCCTCCTCGGCCCGCCGGGTATCCGATTCAAAGGCGCGTACGGTGTCCTTCCATTGTGCCACTAGCTTTTCAGGGTTCTTGATCCCAATGGGCTGTCCGATCGTACGCTTCGCTCCTGAGGCCGTTGTCACGATTCGTTTACTCTCCTGAAAGACCACGAGTGGCTGAATCGCTTCAACCTGGGCTAGAGTTTCAGGGGTCCGACATCGGACCCCTGAATCTTCAATCGCCCGGTAGATCAACGATGCTTTGATCTTTCGTCTGGCATCGGTGAGGCTGAGACCTTGCACGGACTTGCAGTAGTCCTCGAAGGTGACAAAGTTCTGCGGCAGATGTCGGTAGTACTGACCATCTCGCATCTCGATCAGCTTGGCCCCCAGATCGACGAAGTCACGCACGAACTGCCGAATCTCGCGGTCCAATTGCTCGGCGGTTTCGACGTCGGGTAGTTGTTCGGTCACCTCGGCGATATTCGCGAGCTGTTGACCTTGATTTGCGGCATCAGGCGTCGCGCTATGGCTTTGCCGACCGATCGATGCCATATCCGTCGGTTGCGTTGGGTTGCTCTGTTTGTCCATGTTCGTTTTTGATTCAGTGGGATGTCTCGCTCCGAGACTGTGCAGAAGCTCTTGCCACGTCGGTTGAGCTTCTGATTGGACCGTTGGGGAATCGAACCCCAGAAAACAGCAACGGGAAGGCTGCTTCAGTGCCCACACTCGGTCCGCTTGACCGAGCGCGGTTACAAACCCTCCTCCTCCGGTTCGCGCACGGCGGACTCATGAGCAGAGCGCTGTTGGGGATTGGTGTCGGCAACAACGGACTGAGAGTCGGCCGCGAGAGTCGTGGCTTGGTTGTAGCGGCGCACCGCCTCAACCGATGTGACTCGGCGTCCGCCGATCATCGATGATTGCATCTTGATGCCGTAGCGATTTCTCTTCTGGCACCATCGCAGCACAGTGCTAGGTTGGGGGTCGTCAGACATTGGACGCTCCCGTTTTTTTTTCCTGGAGACTAGCGTCACATTCAACAGATCTCGATTCAATGAATCTGGTCACCGCCTGCCGCGATGTGATGATTCGATTGCCGAGCCGTACATGCTCCAGTTTCGATTTCCCGACGCCACGCAAGCACCACCTGTAGAGCGTGGTCTTGTCGGGTCGTCTGCCGGTGATGCTGGCGATCTCTCGCCGTGCGTCCTGTAATGTCAGAACGTCTTCGCTCAGGATTCGAGCGGTGTTAGATGATGTCGCGGCCATAAAAAACTCCATACGTGTAAATGCAACGTATGGAGCATGAGGCGGCAGTCGGATTTTTGTCGGACTATAAGCGGATTATTAATCCTACTTAGGGATCACTCTATTTTTTGTCGGATGACGCCCTTCTCGGTCGATGAAAAACGGTGAATTGCGATGCTTCCAGTGCTTGTTGATTTTCTGAATCTGTTTTTGTATTGCATTGCGTTTGTTTTCCGATCTGTCAATAACGTACTCAGCCAGATCGTCATCGCTGCGACCAAACCTGTTTTCACGAATAGACTCTGCGATTTGCCTTTGCGCCGTCGTTAAACCGATCAACGCTTCCGACCAGGATTCCTGGTCGTCTCCTGATCTCTGCCATTTCTGGAGCATTCCTTTCGCGAACTGCTGCATGAACTTTTTCCGGCCCGCGTTTGTAACGGTGCTGGTTCCACCGGCGAATTCGTGGAGCTTTCGAGCCTCAACGACTTCGGGCGGCGGAGTCAATTGCTCAGGGTCAACGCCTTCGATCAGTTGAACAGCCTTCCAAAGTTCAGTCAGGTTTGCGTCGCGAACGAGCACATTCAACTGCACCGCCAACCGTTCAACGACGTTTTGCTTAGTGAATTCAACGTGCGGAAACGCATCTTGCCATGCCACTGATAGTTTCGTCGGCCAAAGGGTTTGGTCCTGAAACGTCGTTGGGTTTTCCCGTTCTTCAATGGTTAGCGATTCGTCAGACAGATCCTCAGGCCGGTCAAACGCTGTCCAAACTGGATAGGACGCAAAGCACGTGTGATGAACGATCTCGATTTCAACGCGGGAGTGCTGGTGTGAATCAGGAGTGCCACATTCCGGGCACTTTCGTTCTTTTTGGCTAGTGCGATCTTTGGGCGTCCATCGGTGATCGCATCTTTGACAGTGATTCTCTACTGTTCGTTCTTGCATCAAACGATTCCTTTGGTTTCTGACGAACCGCCCCGACCAGCTCGGCAGCCAAAGGAAGCTGGAGCTGGTCGGATGCTCGCGGGGATCAGTCCGCTAGTCCGATGGCTGTGATTTTACGCTATTCGATTGATGGGGCAACCTTAGCCGCTTCGATCGCTTTGTTGAGGCTGACCTTTGCGTAGTGTTCGGTCATCGACGGCCTTGAGTGTCCAAGCAACGCTTGGGCCGCTTCTACGCCCAGGGCTTCACGAACGACCGCCGCCGCCGTGTGTCTCAATTGATACGGGAACCAGTGATCTGTACCGGCCTTTTCGGCGGCTCGTTGGATCGCCCGCCGGTAGCTGTCTTTATTGAACTTATTGCCTGGCTGACGCTTGGGATTCGTCTTTCGCTTCGTGCCGACCTTATCACCGCATGATGTGGGAGTTGTCCGGCCCGCGGTCCGCTGACCACGATACCATTGCCGTGATTCTTTGGCTGAAAAGCAATACGCATCATCAGCGCGATCAAGAAACGGTTTCAGTGCCAGCTTGGCATCGCCAACGATCGGAACCTCTTTTATCTTCCCGCGATGCTTTGTTTTGTGACTCTCGGGACGATACACCCATATACCATCGGCCCGCTGTTCTATGTCGCAAGGGCGAATCATGCACATTTCTCCGGGCCGCATTCCGGTAGACACCTGTACGCGGATCATCGCTTTCAGGGTGGGTGACAAGAGCCTGGCCGTCAGTCTCACCGTTTCGATATCGACCGCTTTGACCACCTTAGATTCCTTGGCCGCCGTTTGACCGTATCGCAATGGTTCAAGCGATTCGAGCGAGACCAGTAACTCCGGCCTCGACAACTCACGGGATACGCCATACTTGAAGATTCGCACGATATTGCGAGTTTGCTGATTGACGTACTTCCGACAATTTCCCGACGATACAAAAAGATCGCGGATCTCTGATAGCTTGCGCGGCCCAAACTGATCAACGGGAACGTCACCATATTCGTCCTCTAACAGAGTACAGAGATTGCCAAATCTCGCTTTTTCATTCGGATTGTTGGTGTATCGGGTATTGATGTGTTCGCGGAATTCCGCAGTGACGCATCGAACCGTGATTGGGGCGTCCGCTTGGTGTTCGTCGCCTTCGGGGGCACTGACTTTACCGTTGGCGTTGTACTCAGCAAGCAAGGCGTAATACTTGGCTTTCGAATCGGGCGAATCGTACTCGCCGAGATAGAAATTCTTGCTACAGAATGTGACGACCGCTTGGCCGCTGACGTGATACCGATAGCCCGGTTGGTCAGATTTAGAACGTGGCATTTCAACCCTTTCCTGTTCTATTCTTGATATCGAATATCAAGAATGGTTTTGGAAACGGGTCGCACTGCCTCTCAGCAGGTAACGCTATGAGCGTTCCGACCAGCGAATAACTATGTTTCAGCAACGTGCTGAAAATGGGCGATACAGAATTCGAATCTGTGACCTCTACGATGTCAACGTAGCGCTCTAACCAACTGAGCTAATCGCCCGAATCGACTGAAAAATGTGCGACTTCCAAATCCGGGAAACCATTTTTTTCGTCGCCTTCCCCGAGACGACTGACGAATTCTTTTGGTTCGTTAGTCTGGTACTGGCCTGCCAAATCGTCAAGTATGGCCGCAGTTGGCGGTTCGCCAGCCGGAGCGTTCCTTGGTTTTCTGGTCATTTCCGCCATTTCACTGTTGACGCTCACCACCCGAGGGCCGGATACTTTGTCGATTGGGGTTGACGGAGGAGACAACATCACTCCCATTCTCGGCTGAGTTGGCTACTCCGTCTACCAAAACGTTTCCCGACAGCAACGATTTGCTGACAGCGATCGAGCGATCGTTTAGGGCTGATTCCTTATTGCGCTGGAACGCCATCCGGCCGGAGAAGACATTCATTAGTGGCATTGGCACGTAGAAATCCTCAACAAGAGAACCGCGATAGTATACGCATCAACAATAACATCCGCATCTCGCCCATTAGGGTTGTCAGCGAGGAGGGCGAACAACTTGGAATCATTCCAACGGAAGTCGCCTTAGAGCGGGCCCGAGATGCCGGTCTGGATCTTGTCGAAGTCGCTCCCAACGAGCGGCCGCCGGTTTGCCGGATCATGGATTACGGCAAGTACAAATACGACAAAAACAAGAAAAAGAACTCCGGTCATTCTCATACCAAGACCAAGGAGATTCGGCTCCGCCCAAAAACCGGCGAAGAAGACATTCGCACCAAGATTCGTCAAGCGGAAAAATTTCTTCAGCACAAAGACAAGGTGCAAGTCAGTGTTCAGTTTCGCGGCCGGGAAATGGCTCATATCGACGAAGGACGCAAGGTGATGCAAATGGTCATCGAAACGCTCAGCGCGTTCGGCAAAGTCGATACACCGCCGCAACAACACGGACGACGCATCATCTGCATGATTTCGCCTAAGTGAAGCTGGCTGCCGACCATTGTTCGTCGCCGGCAACAACCACCAAAAACGACTCATTGTGAAACCTGTTTCTTTGGAAGCGATCTGTTCGGCGCTTGCCAGGATCGCCCCGTTGCGATTGGCGGAATCTTGGGACAATGTCGGGTTGTTGGTTGGAGACCGTAAACAAGTCATCGCAACAGCGATGACTTGTTTGACAATTTCACCTGATGTGGTGGATGAGGCGGTTGACGAAAATGTCAACTTGCTGGTCGTGCATCATCCGTTGCCGTTCCAGTCCTTGCAGCGAATCACCACCGATACGATCGCTGGTTCGATGCTGCTGCGATTGATCGCCTCGCAAGTCGCGATCTACAGCGCCCATACCGCCTTCGACTCGGCGGCCACTGGGATCAATCAGATGTGGGCCAGCCAACTCGGTTTGGAAGCGGTCGAACCGTTGGTCGTTAGCGATGACGAGTGCGGAGAAGGTTCGGGACGCGTGGGACGGCTGAGAGAACCTTTGACGTTGGGGAAATTGGTTCAACAGGCGGCCAAGACGGTCGGCGCCTCGTGCCCGCGGCAAGTAGGCGATCCACAACTGCCGGTGACAAAAATTGGCTTGGCTTGCGGCAGCGGCGGCAGCTTTCTGGCCGCCGCCAGGCGGAAGGGCTGTGACGCGATGATCACTGGCGAGGCTAATTTTCATACCTGCTTGGAGGCGGAGTCGTCGGGTATCGGTCTGGGATTGTTGGGGCACTACTGGAGTGAGCGATTTGCCATGGAACGCCTGGCCGAAATGATCTCCGCCGAGTTTCCCGAACTGACAATTTGGCCGAGTCGCCGAGAACACGACCCGATCAGGCCAACGGAAATGTGATTTCCAGGAAAATGCACTGACAACCCCGCTTGGCGGCCGATTTCAATTGTTGACCAGCGATCGATTGCTTCTAGAATGTGGCCCGGCATGGAATTTGCCGTCCATCAGAGAGCCCGTGCTCAATCGTCTGGTGGTCAATCGACCCGTGCCCAGTAAGGTTTTACTGGCCAGTCGTTCTATCGGCCGCCACCGCGTCCGGCCTCTTTCCCTTTGGCGGAGAGGCAATTCGTTAGGGGAGTCCTGATCACCATGCGCAATCTTTGGCTAGCTGCGTTACCGGTTTACAACGAAGTCCGTTACGTCGATTCGATCTTGGACAAAGTGGTGCAGCATGCCAAGCACGTGCTGGTCGTTGACGACGGTTCCAGAGACGGGACGGCGGATGTACTGGCGCGAAGATCCGATGTTCAGGTGATTCGCCACGAGTCGAATCGTGGTTATGGGGCGGCTTTGATGACCGCCTTCGCATACACCATCGAACAAGGTTACGACGGTTTGGTGACTCTGGATTGTGACGGTCAACATCAACCGGGGCGGATTCCGGAATTCATCGATGCCGCGGCCAGCGCAGACATCGTATCGGGTAGCCGTTATCTGAAGATTTTTGCCGGCGATGATGCGCCACCGGAAGAACGATTGTTGATCAATCGTCGCATTACTGCTGATTTGAATCGTCGTTTGGGCTTGCAGCTGACCGACGCCTTTTGCGGTTTCAAAGCTTATCGGACGACCGCGCTGCGGAAATTAGCGATTACGGAAACCGGCTACGCCATGCCGCTGCAGCTATGGGTGCAGGCGGCGGCGGCCGAGCTGCGGATCAGGGAGATAGCCGTGCCACTGATTTACTTGGACCTGGAACGATCCTTTGGTGGTGCGTTAGACCAATCCGAAACCCGGCTGAGGCATTATTGTGATGTCATCGACGCGGCCATCGAATCTGTCTCCGCATCGGCAAACTGTAAATCAGCGGACAGTTGCGGCCACCCCAGTGACAGCGAATGAGTGACATCGAATGAGTGACAGCGAATCCAAAACTCGTTCCGTCGCTGGCAGTACAGCTGCCTCGTTGATTGATCGTGGCGCCTTCCGGCAGTACCGCGCGCCGCGCGGAAACGGCCAGTCCCTGGTCGAGCCAAGTTTTGATCGCGCTGGTCAGCTGCTGCAACAGAATCTCGATCGTCTCCGATCGCATGGAGAACCATTCTTTGCATTAAGACGGGCGGCGAGAAAGGAACTGGTCGAGGCAGCCGTGCGATACACAGCGGTTTACCGCGATGTCGATTGGGTCAATTGGCACCAGGACACACCGATCATCATGGCTGGTCATCAACCAGCCTTGTTTCACCCTGGGGTCTGGTTCAAAAACTTTGCACTCAGTCGGCTTGCCGAACAAACCGGCGCGATCGCGGTGAACCTGATCGTCGACAACGACGTGGCCAGCGGCAGCAGCATTCGTGTGCCCACTTTGGATCCCGCGACCGGCTTCGCCTCCTATCAGGTCGTCGCCTATGACGAAGCGGGCGGCGGCGTGCCGTACGAGCAAACGACGATTCGAGATCTGGAAAAATTCGATCACTTTGCCGAGGAAGTTGCCCGCACGATGCGCCCCCTGGTCGCCGATCCTTGTGTCACCCAGCTGTGGAAACACGCCCAGGCGGCGATCGCCCGTTGCGGCGTTGCCGGCTGCGCACTGGCCCAGGCACGTCATGGCTTGGAAGGCGAACTTGGCCTGCGGACTCTGGAGCTACCGCTGGGCGTGATCTGCCGGACTCCGGCATTCACTGAATTGGTGATCTCGATCCTGGACGAACTGCCTCGATTCCAAAATTGCTATAACTTCGCGGCTGTCCAGTACCGCAAAGCGCATCGAATTCGATCATCCGCCCATCCAGTCCCCGACTTGGCAAAGGACGAGCAATGGTATGAGGCACCGCTATGGATCTACGGCGATGATTCGCCCGTTCGACGCGCGGCCTGGGTAAGTCGGGACGGTGACCAGCTGTTGATCAGCGATCGCGCCGGTTGCCAGCTGACCCTTGATTCGCGTTATCCGAAGCTTGCCGCGGCGCAGTTGGCCAGTCATGCGTCGCCAAATTTCAAACTCAGGCCGCGGGCGTTGCTGACAACCATGTACGCTCGATTGGTGCTCAGCGACTTGTTCCTGCATGGGATTGGCGGCGGTAAGTACGATCAGCTGGGGGACATGATTATCCGGCAATTTTTCGGGATCGAACCTCCCGAGTTCATGGTCATTTCGGCGACGGTCCAACTGCCCGGTTTTGACGATCGCGGACAGGGCAGCCAGTGGCAGGCAGAGCAAACCCGCTTGAAGCGGGCCATTCGGGACACGTTGTTCCAGGGAGAACGGTTTTTCGATCAAGCAAAGCTGAGCGAACGGGACATCCAGCACAAACGTCGTTTACTCGCGGAGATTCCGCCAACGGGGTCGCGGCTGCAGTGGCAACGGGAGTTAGAGGCGGTCAATCAGCGGTTGGCTGGCCAACTGGAACCTCTGCGGAGCCGGCTGCGAATGGAATTGGATCGCGTTCAGCGACAACAGGCCAGCGGCGCCTGGTTGAGCAGCCGCGAACACCCGTTTTGCCTGTTTCCCCTCGATTACTTGACGGAGATTTATCAGGATCTGCTATCGGCTACCAACCAGAATTTGTCCGACCAATAACCAGACTGCGGTGAAGACAAGGCCGAGAGCGGCGTGAATGGCGTCGGCGGTAATCATGGCTTTGGGGCCTGTGTTGAAAGGGAACAGTCGCGACGGCCCATTCCCTGGCCCGATGGCTGCCAATCCCGGCACACCAAGCTTTGTTATCGACCGCCGGGTTAACCGGACTGGAAAAAAATCCAACGGCACCGATAAACTGCCTGACCCTCATAACCTTCCCTGAATTCGCAAGGCCGACTGCTTCATGCCTGTTCGCTACTGGTTGCTGAAGACCGAACCGACCACCTATTCGATCGACGATTTGGCTGCCGACAAAGGCCAAACCACGTGCTGGGAGGGTGTCCGCAACTATCAAGCGCGAAATCTGTTACGCGACGAAATCAAACAGGGAGACCGAGTCTTGTTCTATCACTCAGCCTGCAAGCAGCCGGCGGTCGTTGGGACTGCGTTGGTCACCCGTGGCGGTTACCCCGACAGCTATGCCACAGACCGCCGCAGCGCGTACTTTGATCCCAAAAGTAAATCCAGCGACCCGACTTGGTACATGGTCGACATTCAGCTGGACAAAAAATTCGACCATCCAGTGACTTTGGCCGAGCTGCGCGAGCGAACGGAATTAAGGGACATGGTGTTATTGCAAAAAGGGAGTCGCCTGTCGGTGCAGCCGGTCAAGAAAAAGGAGTTTGAGACGATCTTGAAGTTGGCCCGCCGCTGACAGACCGCTGAGCATCGTTGAGCAAGTTGTAGTAAGATCGATGCATTGCTAAGCGAATCGCGAATTCGACGACCAGTGGTTTCTCCTCTTTACCCTCCAGCGAGTTTGGCTATCGATGGGCATCCGTTTCGCCTGCCATGCCTGTGAGCAGCATCTCAACATCAAACGCGAATTGGCCGGTCGTCGCGGTGTCTGCCCGTCCTGCGGGGTCCGTTTTCGGATTCCGTTGGAAGACACCAACAGATCGACGCCCTTGGACGACCAGTCAAGCTCCAGCGTGATCGGAGTTGTGGATCAAGCCGAACCGCCCGATTCGCCTGGTCCCGTTAGACCACCGTCCTCCGCAGAGCGAAACGCCGCGACAACGACAATTTTGGACTTAGACCAAGAGCAGGACGGCACCTGGTACGTACGACCTCCCAGCGGAGGCCAATATGGGCCAGCGACGACGCTGCTGCTGAAACAATGGATTGATGAGGGTCGCGTGGCTGCGACAGCTTTGTTGTGGCGCGACGGCTGGCCTCAATGGCGTGACGCCAGCGAAGCATTACCCGAACTGATTGCCAAGCTGCCCGGCAATGGAGGTACGGGCAACCATCCGCCAGCGCCGAATCCAGTTCGCGCCGACCGACAGACGGCGGGCCGGAAACCGCGCAGATCCAAGCTCCGCAGCTAAGCGGAGCCGCTGACATCGGCGTCAACCGTCGCAAAAAGAGTCACCGTCGGGTATATCTGATCGCCTTGCTGACAGCGCTGGCGGCGACACTGATTGGAGTCCTGATTGTCGTCGTCAATCGATAGCGATCAGCAGTTCCCTTACCAAGGCACACTGCGATCCACTACAGTGGTTCTTCACAACGCCTTCGTTGAAGGTCAAAAAAACACGACCATGATCTTGACTAGGGGAATTAGACAGATGCGTGCTAGAGAACTTTCAATCGGTATTCTGATTTCGGCCGCAATTTGTGCCGGGTTGGTCAATCCGCGACCAAGCTGGGCCGCCGACGAAGGGGTTGCGATCGACGTGCTGGGCGAAGGCAAACTGACAGTGCCGGCTGAATTTCAGCAGGTCCAACCGCAATCACGAATCGTGCAGCATGAGTTTGTTGCCAAGCTGGGCGAGGGTGATCAGACCGAGACCGCCAGGATGACCATGATGCACGCCGGCGGGGATGTGAAGGAGAACGTGCGTCGTTGGAAAGGACAATTCGCCGGCGGCGATAAGGCGGCGAACCGCTCGGAGCAATTGTCGGTCGGAAAATGGACTGTGCATATCGTCGACCTCAACGGCTCCTATGCCGAGCGGATGGGAGGTGGACCCTTTGCCGGCGGCAAAGTCGTCCAGCGCGAAAACTACGCGATGACCGGGGCGATCATCGTCCCTGCCGATGCCAAACCGGAAAGCCCTAAGTTCTTTGTCAAACTGATTGGCCCGGCGGCCGTGGTCAAAGCGAATCGCCAAGGGATGATTGACATGGTCAAGAGCCTGCAGCCGTGAGCGCTTTGCATCCCTAAAAAACCTTGATTCCTGTCAGCGCTGGTTAAGCCAACAGCATGAACATCCACACCTTTCTGGAATACCACGGCATCGTGCGCAACCCCTTTGCGGAGGAAGATGCGCAGACCGACCCGGTCTTCAAAGAGCACTGCATCAGCAATGCTTACCATCCGATTTGGGATAAGGTTTACGGCGATCCGCGCGAGCCATCCACATCGATCATCTTTGGACCAAAGGGTTCCGGAAAAACAGCGATGCGGCTGCAGATCGATCGTCACTTGGCGCGCTACAGCGAAGCGCATCCCGAGCAGCGGATTTTCGTGATCCACTACGACGACTTCAATCCGTTCTTGGATCACTTTCGCGAACGGATGAGTCGGCGGACGAACAAAAAGCCCGAAAAAGTATTGGATTCGTGGCGTCTTTGGGATCACATGGACTCGATCCTGTGCCTCGGAGTGACCGATTTGGTCGACCGCATCCTGGATGGAAGCAATCGGCCATCCAGTGAAGCGGTGTCGGCTCAGTCTGTACGCGCGCTCGATCGCACCGCCGGTCGCGACCTGTTGATGTTGGCCGCCTGTTACGATCAATCGACTGCCTCGTCCTTTCTGGCTAGATGGAACTCGCTCCGCCAGACACTGCGATACGGCAATCTATCGACCAAATGGACTTTGCCGCTGGCCGTGCTATCGTTCATCGCCTCGGTCGCATTGGTCAGCTGGATTTTCATGCGCGAACAAGCCGAGGGGGCGGAACCGGTCAGCTTGCATTTCATTTGGCTGGTCCCCCTGATCACGTCGATTGGCTTGCTGCCATACTTGATCAACCTGGTTCGCTGCCAGATTGCCGCAGTGGGGATTCGTCGTCATATGCGAGTGGGCAAACGTGAAACGCGCGAACTGCGCAAGATCCTGCAAAGTATTCCGACTCGGGAATTGGCCAGCCAGCCGCTGCCTCGATATGAACGAACGGATGATCGCTACGAGTTATTGAACAAGTTTCAATCGATTTTGCATCGGCTTGGATTTTGCGGCGTAGTGGTATTGATGGACCGCGTTGATGAACCGCATATGACCGGCGGCAAAGTGGAGTTGATGCAGCGATTCGTCTGGCCGCTGTTGGACAACAAACTGCTGAAGCATCCCGGGGTCGGGTTTAAAATCATGTTGCCTCAGGAATTACATCGCGACGTCGAGCGCGAGAACCGAGAGTTCCATGAGCGGGCCAGGCTGGACAAACAAAATGTGATTCCCGCATTCCAATGGACGGGCGAATCGTTATACGACTTGGCTCGAGCACGAATGTTAGCTTGCGCGGCGGAAGACCGATCGCCTGAGCCGAAAGATCTGTTCGCAGCGGACATCAGTTACGAGCGCCTGTTGTCTGCCTTTCAGTCGTTGCGAGTCCCCAGGCACCTGTTCCGATTTCTGTACCGTGTGCTGGTCGATCACTGCAATCGCCACACCGATGCCCAGCCGGAATTCAAAATCAAGGGCGAGACCTTCGAATCGGTGCTGGCGGTATATAGCCGCGAGAGCGAAATGGTCCAGAATTGATTTCACCTTGTCTGATCCGGGCGTTCTGGTACGCTAATTGCCCCGCTGCGAACGTCCGCCGCGGGGGCTGAACGGTTCCTCGATGCCGATCGCCATAGCGAAATCGGCGAAATGACTGGAGAATATACTAGGTGGGTACAAAGAAAACGGGCAAAGGCCGACGCAAAGTAGGCCGTAAGAAACGACGCATGCGGGCCAAAATTCGCCACCGCAAGAAATAATCACAGCGCCAATGTCCACTGCCGATTCTAACGCCTCCGAATCCCATCAAAAATCGGCGATCCCGGTGAGTCGAGAAACCGCAGGTCCCGAAAACGGGAGCGTGGAGAAGTTGACGCCCAAAAAACGCGGGGTTCCAGAAGGACTGTGGGTGAAATGCCCCGGCTGCGCCGCCTCGGTTTACAAGAAAGAGGTTTCCAGTCGGCTGAACGTATGTCCCAAGTGCGAACACCACTTTTATGTTTCGGCTCAAGAGCGAATCATCCAAGTCTTGGACGATGGCACGTTTCAGTCGATGAATGAGCACTTGCGACCCACGGATCCGTTGCAGTTCGCGGACCGGCGTTCCTATGCGCAGCGGCTGATCATCGAACAGAATCGAACGGGCTTGAGCGACGCCGTGCTGACCGGCAGCGGGATGATTCGCGCCCGGCGAGTTGCGATCGCGGTGACCGACAGCGCTTTCATCATGGGCAGCATGGGGTCGGTTGTCGGGGAACGGTTGACGCGGCTGATCGAATGGGCGACCGAGCAAGATTTGCCGCTGATCATCATCAGCGCCAGCGGCGGCGGCGCCCGAATGCACGAGGGAATTCTGTCGCTGATGCAGATGGCCAAGGTGTCGGCCGCGCTGGCGCGATACGACGAAGCAGGTGGCTTGTTTATAAGTGTCCTGACCAATCCTACGATGGGCGGGGTCGCCGCCAGCTTTGCCTCGCTGGGCGATTTGGTATTTGCCGAGCCGAAAGCGTTGATCGGATTCGCCGGCCCGCGAACAATTAAAGCGACGATCGGCATCGAATTGCCCGATGGATTTCAAACCAGCGAATTCCTGCTGCAGCATGGCTATATTGATCGCATCGTCGCGCGAAAGAACTTGAAGTCCGAAATCGCGCGGGCGATCGACTATTGCGGAAAATGATCCATGAGTCTGTTCGACTCCATCAAATCAGTGATTGGAAGATCGGCGACCGGTCATCGGATTGATGTCGAACATCGGTTCCAGCGTCAGCGTACCGCCGTGACCGGGACAATGGCCCAATTCTTCATCGCCAAGGACCTGGCCCATGACGGACGTCTGGTGGGCATCAAGGTCCTCGATCTGGAAAAGATGGAGCTGTTTGAAAATCGCTTCAAGGGCTTGGGCAAACCTTCCGAGGGTGAGATCGCGATGAGCATGAAGCACCCCAATGTGGTCGAGACTTATGAGATCGGCGTCTCGGCCAAGGGTGAACCGGTAATCGTGATGGAATACATTGCTGGTCCAAGCATGCAGAATATCGTCGTCAACAAGCAAGAACAGCATGTGGCTGGCAAGCGGATCAAGCTGATTCGCGATATGGCCGAGGCACTGAAATACGTTCACGACCAGGGCTACATTCATCGTGACATTTGTCCCCGCAACTTCATTTGTCTGCCTGATAGCGCGGGGGTGAAGTTGATCGATTTTGGCTTAACCTTGCCCGCCACTGCCCCCTTCATGGCTCCTGGGAATCGGACGGGGACACCACTGTACATGTCACCGGAAATCGTCCGTCGCCGGGCAACGGACAAACGCGTTGACATTTTTTCGTTCGGTGTGACTTGTTACTGCCTCTGCTCGTTCCAACACCCCTGGCAGGGAGAGATCCTCAATGGCCGGGCGGCTTTGCAGCATGATAGCTCGCCGCCTACCGATCTGATCAAGCGCTGTCCCAGCATCGATCCCCGACTCGCTCGAGCGATCATGTCGGCGTTGGACCCAAATGTCGAACAGCGGACCAGCTCAATGGACGACTTTTTGCACGGGATCCGCTCGGTCGATTCAGCCTTCGTGTAATCCTTCCGAACTGCCCGGCCTTGTCATCTGGGCCTTGCGACTGAGCGCCGATTTGCTGCCCGGCCGGATCCACCGGAGCAACCCTCAAAACCCCACCTGGGCGCGTTTCGACGTCGCTAAAGACCTATTTGGCAGCGATTTCGTTGACACTCGAAATCACCCCTAACTATACTTTGGGAGTACGCAGTTTTCGTATCTCCTCGGATGCGTGCGCTGTCTAATCGGTATTTCACGCAGTGCGGAACCAGCGATGACTCTTCTTGGGAAATCATTCTCAACCGTCATTTTTCTCCTCAGCGCGGCCTTTATGGTCTTGTCGCTGGCGGTCAATGCATCCCACCGCAATTGGCGAGATGCCGTGTTTGGCGACGGTGGAGGAAATCCAGGCCTGAAAAAACAAATCGAAGACATTTCCGCGGTCAACGAACAACTGCAGGACTCCGAGCAGCGGGCACTTGCCGATCTCGATCGTGAGCGGGCTTCCAGACGCACCGCCTTGGCTGCCTTGCAAACGCAGCTAGACGACCTGACTGGAAAACTGCTGGACAGCGAAAAACAGGCCGGTGATCTGCAAGCCGAAAACAATATCTTGGCACAGACCGACCTCAGTCGTACCAAACTGCTGGAGGAGATCACGGCCGAGAATACCAAACTGCGATCGCAAATTCGCAGCGAGCAACAAGAGCGCGATCAGCTATTTACTCAAGTTCTCGCGCTGACCGACGACATGAACAAACTGCGCGGGTTCAAGAATCAGTTGCAAGACCGCAACGAGCAGTTGATGGCCCAGATCACTCGGTTTACCGAAGTCACGCAGGCCAAGGGGATTGACATCAACGAACCGCTTGACGGCGCCCCCCCGGATCGTAACGGAAACATCTTGCAAATCGACCGGCCCACTTCGCTCGTACTGGTGTCGATCGGATACGACGAGGGTCTACGCGAAGGTCATTTTCTGGAGGTCACCAGAGCAGGACGATACATCGGTAAATTGAAAGTCCGTAAAACGGAAACCGATCGCGCAGTCGCCGAGATTTTGGCCGATTATAGCGACGGTATTTTGCAGGAGGGAGACCGTGTCGATACAACCCTCGACTGACAATCGCAAGCAACCACCCAGCATTTACACTGTCATGTTGCTGCTGAGCATGCTGTTCATGCTGATCGCAGTGATCTCGATGTTCGTAGAACTGCAGCGCTGGGCTCCAGATTACTTCAACACCAGCACGGCGCGGCCCAACGTGATGGTCGTCTCGGCAGACGACCCGTTTTTGGTTTGAACCATCGGCCAGTAACAAGGCTTGGACCCCAACAGCCGCAAGCGGCGCTGGGGTGCCTGGTGCAACTGGCGTCCGAGCCCTTTTTCGATGATTTGAAAAACGAGACCGTAACTAGGCCGCGCGGCGAATGCTGGATTGGCCAGGCAGCTTCATCGGCAGCGTGATTGAATCATCGCCGCACATTCTGACCGCGACGGGACGGAGCATTCGCCTGACCTGGACGGCCGCTAGCGGTGCCCAGAGTTGCCCCAACGATTCGGCGTAACGGCTTGGTTGAAACGCATTAACAGCCAAACTGTGAATCGCAGCGGCGATCGCCTGCGGCCAACCGCCGTGGCGATTGAAATGAAATCGAATTGCTCGCAGACGCTTGCCACGTGCTGCTGAGCTATGGTCCCAGGGCAGCTGATCGGATTCCAGCAACAGTTCTGATTCGCTGGCCAGCACACATCGCCAGCCAGCGGCGCGGATTAGATACTGATAGGCGTAGGAGGCTTCGATTGCGTCATGCCCGCTGAACGCAGCGCTCAGAGAGACCAGGACTTCGCGACGCCATAGTGATGCTTGCAAGTACGCGCCAAAGTGTGCGGGTGTGTGCGAATCAACGCTGTCGGTGCCACGGCAAGCCGGATCGCATAGCCGCGCCTTTGCGTCGTGCCAACCCGCAGCGATGATCCGTTTGGTTTTCGCTTGACGGATCAGCGGCGTCACAACAGCCGCATCGTGATGCTCGAACTTTTCGAGCGCTTGATCAATCCAACCATTTGTCGCTTGAATCCCATCGGCAATCACGTGCACGAATCGGCCGCGCGATTGACTGGCGCCAGCAGAAACCAGATCAACCAGATTGTTTGATGGCGCCAGGACAAATTGAACTTCGTCGCACAGATCAAATGGGTCGTCATAGCTTCCGTCGTGGGCAACCAGGATCTCACAATCCGCCGGCTTGTTCTCCAGAACACTGATCAGGGTGTTCTCGAAAGACACCAGATCAGTTCCGATCGGAATGACAATCGAAAGACGCGGAATCGAAGGAAATTTTGCCACTGCTACGGTCCAAGGAAGGCGAAAATGCAGAGATCTATTCGTCGGTCTGAAATCGCGTCGTCAGAGATCAAGAGTCAATTGAGCCCCCAGTTCAATCTGAACCGCGGAGGCTACTCGGTATCGTCAGAGCCGTTCCGATTGAAACTCCTGCTAACCACTAGTCCCGTTATTTCGGATCGGTATTGCGTCGGTGTTGAGTCGATCGCGGAGAGAGGCTGGGAAACCGGTGAAGTTCTGGTACCCTTGCTAAGAACTCGTTCGCTAATCGGCACAGTTTCACAGGTTCAATCCACACAATCCAGGCAGTTGAGCAAGCCAGCATGCAACGGCGAAAGCTATCGACAGGTGGAGCGGACGTTTCAGAGATCGGCTTTGGTGCTTGGGCAATCGGTGGCGGTTGGGGCCGGCAAACGGACGCTGATTCCTTGGCGGCGCTGCATTTAGCAATCGATCGGGGAGTCAATTTGATTGACACGGCGGCAGGTTATGGAGCGGGTCACAGCGAGCGGCTGATTGCCGGAGTGCTGAGGGACCGGGCCGATCAAGACATTTTGGTTGCAACCAAGACACCCCCCGCCCAGGGCCCCTGGCCTGCCAGTCCGTATTGTCGATGGCAAGATCGGTATGCGGCCGCCTATCTCCGTGATAACGTCGACGAGCGACTGAGAAATCTTGACAGCGAACGAATCGATCTGCTGCAGCTGCATACCTGGACGCGAGCCTGGAACGACGACCCGCAGCCGCTGCTGGTCCTGCGTCAATTGCGTGACGAAGGAAAAATTCGACTGATTGGCGTCAGTACGCCGGAGCAGGATCAAGCGAGCGTGATTCAGTTGATGCGAGATGGCTTGGTCGATGTCGTCCAACTGATCTTCAACCTATTCGACCAAGAGGCGGCAGCGCAAGTGTTGCCGGTGGCTGCCGAAACCGGGACAGGTGTGATCGTGCGGGTTGCCTTGGACGAAGGCTCGCTGACCGGCAAGTACGCCGCTGACCATCAGTTCGCCAAGGACGACTTTCGCAGTCAGTACTTTGCCGGAGACCGGATGCGACGGACTGTCGAGCGGTTTGCCAGAATCCAAGAGGACATGAACGAATTTGGCTTGGCTCAGCAATACTCGCCCATCGACGTCGCACTCAAATTCGTCTTGGCTCGCCCCGAAGTCAGCACCGTGATCGTCGGTATGCGAACGATCGAACAAGTCGAACAAAACGTCAGAGTCAGCCAACTGAAGGACCTGCCCGAAGAGTTCTTGATCCGACTGCGTCGTCACAATTGGCTGCGCGGAGTCTGGTATGCGGGGAAGTGAGCAGCTGGGAGCCTTGAGTCGTGAGCCTTGAGTCGTGAGCCTTGAGTCGTGAGCCTTGAGCTTGAGCCTTGAGCTTGAGCCTTGAGCTTGAGCCTTGAGCCTTGGGCCTTGGGCCTTGGGCCTTGGGTCACGCTAGAATGGGGCGCGCGATGTGGAAACGATCACGACTCCCATGATTTTTGATGCAAGCTGATTGTTGAGCGGCAGCTCGAAACCACCCGCTCCCACTCTCCCACTCTCCCACTCTCCCAATTCATGAACCCTGAAATCGATGCTGCTATCGCCGCTGCCCGAATTGGTGGCGACATTCTAATGCGTTACTTTCGCGACGGTGTCCAGATCCGGAACAAGTCGGCCGAGCATGGCAAGACCTATGATCTTGTCAGTGACGCGGACTTGGAAAGTGAACAAGCGATTGCGGATTACTTGCGCGCTCGATTTCCCAATCATGATTTATTGGGTGAAGAGGAACTGCTGGGCAGAGTGGATGCCGAACATCTATGGATCATTGATCCGCTCGATGGGACCAACAACTTTGCTCATCAATTGCCGCACTTCGCTGTGTCGATCGCCTACTACCATCGCGGACAGGCGCTCGTCGGCGCGATCTTCAATCCGGCGCGGGATGAGATGTTCACGGCGGTCCGCGATGGCGGCGCGTACCGCAATGGCCAACTGGTGAAGGTCTGCGATGCACAATCGCTTAGCAACACGCTGGTCGGTTGCGGCTTCTATTACGATCGTGGCAGCATGATGCGGAAGACGCTTGACGCGATTGAAGAGTTGTTCGGACATGACATTCATGGCATTCGTCGATTCGGCGGCGCCGCGCTCGACTTATGCCAGGTCGGTTGTGGTCAATTCGGTGGCTATTTTGAGTTCCAACTCGCCCCCTGGGACTTCGCCGCCGGAGCGTTGTTTGTCCAGGAGGCGGGCGGCAAGATCAGCGACGGGCGGGGCAATCGTTTGCCGCTTGGTTCATCCAGCGTCGTTGCCAGCAACGGCAAGCTACATGCCGCGTTGATCGAAATCACCAGCAGGCATCATCCGTAGGTCGGGACAAACTAGCATCGCTATACCCGTCAATTCATCCCTGACAGAACACTAGGCTTGCGGATGCCGATATTTTCCCGGCTGTGGAATTTCTACCTTCGGCGCTTCACCCCAGGCGTAGGCTTTGGGCCTCAGGTCTTGCGGGCTGTTGGCGATTTCGTCAAAGCTCATGGCACGACCGCTGTAGCAGACTTCGCGGCCCAGAATCGCCAGCAGGGTACTGCGACACATGTACGTGCCGTTGTTGATTCGATCTCGCTCGCCACGAATGGCTTTGAAGAATTCGTCTTGTTCGGCCTGATGCATCTGTACTTTGTCGCCACTGAACTTCCATGGTCGCTGACCCTCGATCTGGTGCTTGATCAGCTGGGCCGCACCCTCGGTTCCATAAACGAAGTCTTCCACCTCATTCATGCAGCCGGAAATTTGACGAGTGTTGGCGTAGGTCCTGGTTCCGTCTGCCCACTCGTAAACCACCGAGAAATGATCGTAGATATCGCCTTGCGTTTCCGGATCGCGCCGCTGGCGACCGCCGATACCGTAGGCCCGCAGCGGTGGCTCATCGTTTTGTAACCACAGTGCTTTGTCCAGACTATGGATGAATTGCTCGGTGATATGATCGCCGCTAAGCCAATTGAAGTAGTACCAGTTGCGACATTGGTACTGCATGTCGCTTTCGCCCGGTTCCCGAATTCGCGTCCATACCGGTCCGGTCAGATAATTAACTTGCGTCGAGACTATTTTTCCAATCGCGCCTTCATGTATTTTTTCAACCGTTTGTTTCAAGCCTTGGTCGTACCGCCAACATAGTCCGGACACGACGTTCAATCCTTTTTCGTCGGCCATTCGGCAGGCCGCTTCGACACGACGCACTCCCGTTGGATCGGTCGCGACCGGCTTCTCGCAAAAGACCTGTTTCCCGGCTTCGACGGACGCTTCGATATGATCGGGACGATAATGCGGCGGCGAAGCGAGCAACACCACATCCACATCCGCGTCGAGCAGATTCTTGTAACCGTCGAAACCGTCGAAGCATTTTTCGTCATTGACCACAAATTGATCAGCATGAGCCTTGGAGAGCGACTTGCGACAAAGCTCCAACGATTTGGGAAAAAGATCGGCGAGTGCGACAATTCGTACACCTTCGTCAGCTTTCATCGCATTGACCGCCGCGCCGCTGCCTCGCCCCCCACATCCGATCAGACCAACACGTATTTCCGAATTGCCCGCGGCGTGGACTTTTGGCAAGCCTCCGGCCAGGACGCCGGTTGCGATCGCGGTTCCCTTGAGAAATGAACGGCGGTTGGTCGAGGAGCGGGATTGGCTGGGACTGGGATTAGCGGGTTCGGTTGACATGTGATTTTTTTCCGGATCAAACTAGAATCGCTGCGGTTGATGCCGCATCATAAATCAATCAGCTTGATCTTACCTGAAAATCGACTCTGCCGGTTGGCCGCTACGCTTCTTTGCACACGGGATTTTGGATGACTCGAACGTTTTTTTGGCTGGTCTTCGTTGCCCTGACGGGACCGCTGGCAAGTTTGCCGGCCATTGAACCGGACGCGTCCAATTCGGACGCGTCCAAATCGAGATCACTGGCGGTATCCGCAGATCGGTTCGAAGATTTTTCGTTGCCGACCAGCGACCACGGTACGGTGGCATTTTCAGCAGACCCATCCGTCAAATTACACGTCATCTGTTTTCTGGGAACCGAATGCCCGCTGGCGCGCGTGTATGGTCCCCGCTTGGAACGGATGTCGGTCCAGTACGCCCAGCGTGGTGTTCGATTCATCGGTGTCAACAGTAGCGTGCAGGACTCGATGGCCGACTTGCGTGGCTACATCAGCCAACACGAAATCTCTTTTCCGATCGGCAAGGATTACGACTGCACCGTTGCTCTGCAGGCCGGTGCCTCGCGAACTCCTGAGGTATTCGTGGTGGACCGATCCGGTGTGATCCAATACCAAGGTCGCATTGACGATCAGTACCAACCAGGAATTTCGCGAAACGAAGCAAAAGTGCATGATCTGCGCGACGCGATTGAGGAATTGCTAGCCGGCAAATCGGTCAGCAAATCGCGAACCGAAGCAGTTGGCTGTTTGATTGCCTTGCCTCGCGAGCAATCGCTGAAGTCGGACATCACGTTCTGTGACCAAGTGATACGAATTCTGCAGAGGAATTGCATCGAGTGTCATCGCCGCGGCCAAATCGGTCCCTTCCCACTGGACGACTATGACGAAGTCGTTGGCTGGGGCGACATGTCGTTGGAGGTGATCGACCAAGGACGGATGCCTCCCTGGCACGCCGATCCCAGTGTCGGCCAGTTCGCCAATGCCCGCTTCATGCCTGCAGCGGAAAAGGAGATCCTCCGCGCGTGGGTTGAGGCCGGGATGCCATTTGGTGATGCCGGCGATCTGCCGCCCCAACAGCAGTACCACGATGGATGGCGAATGCCCAAAGATCCAGATTTGATTTTACAGATGAGCGAGAGGCCGTATTCAATTCCCGCTGAGGGCACCGTCGAATATCAATACTTTGTGGTCGATCCAGGATTCACCGAGGAGACCTGGATCCGAGCTGCCCAGGTGATGCCGGGTAACACCAGCGTCGTCCACCACTGCATTGTCTTTCAGCGACCGCCAGATGGCGCGTACCTCAAAGGAGTGGGAATCATGTCTGGTTACGTCCCCGGACAAGTGACCACGGCGCTGCCGGAAGGCTATGCCTACCGCGTCAGCGCCGGAGCGCATTTGGTCTTTCAGATGCACTACACCCCCAACGGAAAACCCCAACAAGACCTGACACGGCTGGGACTGGTATTCGCAAAGCCGGAACAGGTCACTCACGAAGTGTACGTGATCAACGGGATCAATACCGAGTTCGAAATCCCGCCGGGCGCGGCAAACCATATCGTGGATGGGGAGGTCAATTGGTTTCCCACAGATGGGGTCCTGCTTGCCATCACGCCCCATATGCATGTGCGGGGAAAACGTTTCGAACTCAGCGCTCGGTCCAGTGACCGCGAGACGACTTTGCTGCGCGTCCCGGCTTACGATTTCAATTGGCAACACGATTATGATCTGGCGACTCCATTGCCGCTTAACGATATCGACAAGCTTTCGTTCCAAGCGACTTTTGACAATTCGGCCGCCAATCCATTCAATCCCGATCCATCCGAATACGTACTTTGGGGAGATCAAACCTGGGAGGAGATGGCGGTCGTGTTTCTGCGCGTTGCCCAACCGTTGGACCGAGCCGGCAAGGACATCAATCAACTGGCGCGTCCGGAAGAGAATGAGTCTCGGCGGACCTTAAAGTGGAAACTTGCGTTGCAGTTCGCGGACAAGTACATCGCGCAATTTGATCGAAACCACGACCAGTTGCTGTCACCTCATGAAGTTCCCCAATCGGTCCGGGCGTTCCGATTTCATCGCTATGACCACGACAACGACGGATACTTGACGCGCGACGAAATGGCCGCCAACGCGTTGAATCGATTCCAGGCCGCCAGCTCGGCTGGACCAGGCGATTTTGATGGTCGAAGAAAGTTTTAGCCGCCGTGTTTAGTCGTTTTGGGTTGCTTGCCGACTGGATTGTAGACCACCGCTGGTCGACATTCATCCTGATTGTCGCCTGGACCACGTTGATGGCGATCGGCCATTACGATCCTTATTTGATTCTCAGCGAACCACCCCCTCCCGATTTGACGGCCCAGTCGGACGACGGGGCAGCGGTCCGCGGCAGTCTGCCTAACGTTCAGCCAATTCGCGTCGCTTCGGGTGACGTGATCGTGGTCGCCCAATCAGACGACTTCTTCACTCCCGACGGTTCCAAAGCGATTCGCGCGGCGGTCCAAGCGATCGAGCAGCTGCCGCAAGTCAGCGGTGTGCTGTGGATGGATCTCGCGCCGCCACTGAACATTTTTGGTCTGCGGGAACCGATTTTCCCCAAGCGAAACATCACTCAATCGCGACTGGACGCCGCCAAAGAACGAGCGATCAGGCATCCGATGGTCGGCGGACAACTGCTGTCATCCGATGGCAAGACCATGCTGTTGATGGTCAGCCTCGAGTGGCTGTTCGTCACCAAGGATACCGACTGCACCGATCAGCTGCGGGATACCGCTGCGGCCGCGGCCGCCAAATTTCCCGGTGCCTCAATCGATTTCAAGGTGACCGGCAATGTTCCGATACGGCTGAGCCGTACAGTGGGCGCCCACGAGAAAGAGTTGAAATACCAGGCAATCGGATATTCGATGGCCACGCTGATCGCATTCATTTTGTTTCGGGGGCTATCAGCCGTATTGATTGTCTCGCTGGCACCGATCTTCGGTGTATTTTGGACCCTCGGCCTGTTCCACTTTCTCGGGCTTAGCGATAACCCGTTCAATTCCGTGATTGTCCCAGTGCTGTTATGCATGGTTGGGTTCACCGACGGCGTTCACATGATGGTGCAAATTCGTCGTCATCGCGCGGCGGGTATGTCACCGTCTGACTCGGCGCGCCTGGCGATTCGTGAAGTCGGACAGGCCTGCTGGCTGACGTCTCTGACCACGGCGATTGGTTTCGGTTCGCTTGTGCTGTCACACCACGAGATTGTTCGTGAATTTGGATACTGTTGCGTGATCGGCGTGCTGATGACATTCATCTCGGTCATTACCTTAATCCCGCTGGCCTGCGCCAGTCCGCTCGGCCGGCGAGTTCATACCGGGTATGGCCGTAATTTAGTTGACCGAAACTTGGACAGAATTTCGGTCGTGATCGATTTTGTCTTAGCGCGGCCCAAGCGAATGAGCGTGATTGCGATTGGATCAACGGTGATCCTGAGTCTGATCACGCTGCAATTGCGACCCGATGAACGACAGACCAGTGCGCTGGCCGCTAGCAGCGAACCGGCGATGGCATTGGCCCACATCGACAAAGCGTTCGGTGGTATGGAAACCTCGGAGGTTCGAGTCAGTTGGGATTCCAACATTGAATCCGACGACGGCCGGATTGCGGAGCTGGTCGACAAAGTCGACCAGCTGCTCGAAAGCGAGCCGCTGATCGGGCATCCGTTGTCGATCGCGCGAATGATCAACGCCCTGCCGGGCGAAGGCACGCCCGCGAGTCGAATGTCGATGTTGGAATTGTTGCCGCCGCCGCTGAAACGCGCGTACTTTACACCCGAACATCGTCACTCCCGCGTCTCGTTTCGATTGCAGGATATCGGAATCGCTGCCTATGGTCCGGTGTTCGAGCGAATTGAACAGCAGCTGGCCAAACTCCAAAGCGACTATCCTGGTTTTCAACTGGAACTCGACGGTGGCGCCGTTGGGCGATGGAAAAACCTGTTTCAAGTCGTGCTGGACTTGGTCCGCAGTTTGGGAACCGCCAGCCTGGTCATCTTTGTCGTTTTGACGATTGCCTTTCGCTCGCTTGCGACTCGGACTGATTTCCGTCGTTCCCAACGTGTTTCCGCTGGCTTCAACCGGAGCCTTGTTGTTGCTGGTCGGTCAGAACCTGGAAATGGTCAGCGTTTGTGCGTTTACGGTTTGTTTGGGAATTGCCGTCGATGACACGATCCACTTCTTGACCCGCTACCAAGAAGAACTGACCAGGACGGATGATCATCAATTAGCGATTCGCAAGGCATTCATCGGCGTCGGCACGGCTTTGGTCATGACGACGATCGTGTTGGTGATCGGATTTGCGGCCGTGTACGTTAGCGATGATGCGCGAGATCACAAGATTTTTACGATGATGGGAATTCTGACTGTCAGCACCGCTCTGTTTGCTGATTTGGTATTCTTGCCGGCTTTATTGATCCGGTTTGGGAAGGACGAAAAAGTTGATAAGCTTGCTGAATCAGCCGCAGTCGATATCCAGTCGGCTCCATTGGCATTGCCCCGACCGTAAAGCTAACCGCAAAGTCAGACACCATCGAATGCACCCCAAGGCTAGTTGCCGATGAATGCGAAGCTGACAGACGGAACGCCCCAATGGTGCGTTGCGCTCAATGACTACTGTGACTCGCTGGAGCACCAATGGGTGGCCCTACGTCGGCATCTGCATCAGCATCCGGAGCTCTCCGACGCCGAGTATCAGACGACGGAATACTTGCTGGCCGAACTCGGCAAAATCGGATTGCCGACTCACGTGCCCGGCGAAGGCCGTGGTGTAACCGCCGACTTCGTTTCGTCTCCGACAGTTGCCGACAGCAAACGGATTGCCATCCGCGGTGACATTGACGCCTTACCCATTCAGGATTCAAAATCCGTTCCCTACCGCAGCAGCTGTGATGGTGCGATGCACGCTTGCGGTCACGACGTGCATGCTGCGATCGTGGTGGGTACGATGCAACTGTTGTCGGCCATGCACCAAGATCGGTGTCTGCCTTGGCCGATCGCAGTCCGTGCTATCCTGCAGCCATCGGAGGAACTTGCGACCGGTGCCCGGCACATGATCCACCATCACGCGCTCCGTGACATCGACACGATCCTGGGACTGCACGTCGATCCGACCAGGCAAGTCGGTTGTATCGGCCTGCGGTACGGCGCGTTGACCGCCGCTTGCGATTTGGTCCAAATCAAGTTCACCGGATCGGGAGGGCACGGCGCACGACCACAACTGACCAACGACCCCATCGATGCCTGCACGCATTGGGTTCAGTCCGCGTTTAGGCGTATCGCCAGAACGGCCGACCCACACGAAACGGTTGTCTTTTCGATCGGTAAAATCAACGCTGGACATAGCGCAAATGTGATCCCGGACCAGGCCGAACTGGCCGGATCGCTTCGTTCGTTGGACCAAGACAGTCGCCGGGTGGCGCTGGAAACGCTGGAGGATGTCTGTGAGGCGATCGCCAAGGAAAGCGGATGCAAAGTTGACATGCGGATCGGCTTCACAGCCCCGTCGGTAGTCAACGACAACACCACCGTTGATCTATTGAAAGGGGCCGTTTCGCTGGCGCTGAGCCCCGCCGCGGTCCAATGGATCGATCAGCCCAGCATGGGGAGCGAAGATTTTTCGTACTATTTGGACCATGTCCCCGGAGCGATGTTTCGGCTGGGGGTCGCGGGCGACCAAGTGGGCACCGCGCCGCTGCACACCGCGGCGTTTGACGTCGACGAGCGTGCAATCGCGGTCGGCTGCAAGATCCTGGCCACCTCGGTGATCAACTATTTTCAGAACTGACTTCCCGGGCGTCGCCACATCAGGTCGCTCGAACCGGCACTTGATTGGATCGGCTCGGTCGATGGACCCGGTCGCGAAGCGGGAACCTGGGCGGCACTGGCCGAGGGTAGCTGAGTGACCACGGGCGCAAAACTTTGATTCGGCGCGGGCGGATAGGCGAACCATTCCGGCATTGCCACCGGTTGGTGTCGCCGAACCGAATCCGGTCGCTGCTACGGTTGGTTGATATCCGCTGGGTTGATATCCCAGCGGGCGATACCCGGGTGGGGCTGGTGCGCCAGTCAAATCGATCACCTGCATACCGCCGCTTCTAGGATCACCAGCGGACGGATTGGTACCGTAAGTCGATTCGACGCCAGCCGGTTCGCCGACCCGCGCGGCCGCGCCAGTCTCTGTCCAGCCGGCGACCTGGACTCCCGAGTTGATCACGCCGTTCTGGCTCGGGCTGCCAGGCTGAGCGAATCCGAGGCTTGGCTGCCCGACCGGGTTGGCGGAAGCTCCGAGGTAACCGTTGACCGCCGGATAAGATCCGGTCGGTGGCGGTGTGACCCGAGTGGTGCCGCCAAAAGGCCCCAATATCGGCGTCTGACCTGGATTGATCGGGGCCAGCTGACCTTGGGGAACGGGGCCACCAGCGATCGGCCCGGTGGTTTGTCGACAACCAATGGCTGTAAAGACCAAACCGGCTGATGAGAGTATTGCCAGATATTGTCTGCGCATTTCCGAGGCACCTGACGGTGGAGTTCTTCGACGAGGAAAGGTGATTGCTGCAGCTTTAACAAATTCCAGGATTTTGTCGAAAGACCAGAAACAGACTCAGCCTCGTTTATTGCTAGCAACAAGTTTGCTGACTCGGAACTCCAGTAGTGACAGGTTTTGACTGTAGCGACTAGGGTAACTGCGACGATGATACCGGTTGAACGGGCATCCGCTGTTGCAGGTCCGTTCTGCAATCGCAATCCTTCAAATGGAAAAAGGTTGTCGCTCATGCGTCGCTTTGTGTTCAGCCTGATCTCGATCAGCTTCGTCATGGCCTGCTCGATTCAGGTCCATGCCGTCGATCGTCGATCGCAGGATGACACCCGACCACAACTTAGAAAGCTTGCGGTTCCGGCGACTCAGGCCACATCGATCGCCACCCGATTGAGTTTGCAGTTCGCTGAGGAAGCGGGCGTCAAGATTGCGCCGGACGTTCCAAACGAGCAACTTGTGGTGATGGCACCGCAAACGCTGCAAGAGTCGATTGCCAAGGAAGTGCAGCAGATCTTGGCAGCTTCTCGCTCGACCGTCGGCGCCGCGGGCTCACCACTGCGGGCCGTTCTGCATCACATCACGTGGAGAGAGTTCGAGGAACATCTGCAGCAACTGTCAAGTGTCCCCATGCCTGTCACGACCAACGGTAATGGCGTCCGGACGACGTTTCAGCTCAGTACCCAACGTTTGCGGGGGACGACAATCGAAGTCGACCGTCGAGACAATCATGTTACGGTGACAGCACCAGCCGATGCGATCGAAGGCTGGAAGACGTTGATCAAGGCTCTTGATCAGGCACGGCAGGAGCCTGACCTTGTCATTGAACTGGTCCGATTCGAACTTGCGGAGCCTGAGCCGATTCAGAAGGCGATTCGATTGCTGCGGAATCTAAAAGTGCCCGTCCAAGGGTCAGGCAGGGCGTCAGTGGCAGCACAACCAGTCTTTCGCAATGCCGTGTTTCAGCAGCCCGCGGGCGACGCCCCAGACCGTGGCGATCAAGCGCCTCCGGCAGCCGAGGGCGGGGAAGAACCGGGAACCGGATTGCTGGGAAATCCAGAGATCCAAATCATCCCAGAACTGGGGCAAGTGATTATCAAGGGTACCAAGCGGGACGCCCAGCGGATCCTGGAATTGATCCAACAAATCGAACAGCAGAGCAAGCTGACGAAACCCGACATCGAAGTAGTCGAATTAAAACACGCCGACTGCAACGCTGTGGCGACACTGTTGAAGCAACTGTACGAAGACGTGTTGTCAGCCCGTCAAGGCGAAGTCAGCATTTCTGCGTTGGATATTCCCAATGCACTGTTGCTGATCGGTCGCAAGGAAGCGATCGCCGCGGTCAAAGAGTTGATCGAAAAGATCGACCAACCGATTGCCGAATCGAATCGTCTGAGAGTCTTCAGGTTGCAAAACGCGTCTGCGGTCGACGCGGAAGAGACTGTCCGTGAGTTCTTTAGCGACAGACCGGGCAGCGGGGACGATCTGAGGCCCGGAATCGGTCCTCGAGTTCGCGTCGTGGCGGATTATCGAACCAACTCCCTGATCGTCAGCGCTTCTCCTCGCGATCTGTTGGAAGTCACGCGGTTGATCAATGATTTGGACGTGCAGCAACATGCTGCCAAAAGCGAAATCAAAATTTTTCCGCTTAACAATGCTGTCGCCGAGGAACTAGCCCCTGTGTTGCAGTCGGCCATCAACGGCGAACCAGAGGGTGATAGTGAAATTACGAATCCATCCGCCTCTGTATCCATCGTCTCAATCGACGCTGACAGCAATCAAGTGCTTGACTCAGGAATCCTGGCCGGCGCGGTTGTTACTGCCGATCCCGGGGCAAACGCGATTGTGGTCCGCGCCCCGGTTGCCAGCATGGCGTTGATCGGCGAGCTGATTCGCCAATTGGATCGGGCGCCCGGAGTCGATTCCTTGGTCAAGGTCTTTACCATCGAGAACGGTGACGCCTTGCAACTAACAACAGCGCTGCAGGACCTGTTTGGATCCGATGCGGCGACTCAGGGAACCAGCGTGGGCGCCGCCAACGCGGCCGGGCTGCCTGCAGCCACCGCCGCAGCCGACAGTTCCCTGGTTCCACTGCGGTTCAGCACCGACCAGCGAACCAACAGCATCATCGCCAGCGGCTCGGCCGCGGACTTGGAAGTGGTCGAAAGCATCTTGTTGCGTTTGGACAGCGCCGGATTCGCCGAACGGATCACCGAAGTGATTTGGCTGCGACACCAAGGTGCTGAGGACGTGGCCACGGCGATTCAGTCGTATGTCCAACAACGGACGCAAACCGTCAACACAATTCAGCAGTTTCAGCAAGGGCTCGGCCCCTATGATCTGCCCGATCGCGATTTGATTGTCGTCGCCGAACCAGTCAGTAACAGCTTGTTGCTAAGCGTATCACCGCGAATGTACGAAGATGTACGGCGGATGATCGACAAACTGGATCGGCGTCCACCGATGGTAATGATCCAGGTCTTGTTGGCGGAAGTCGACTTGGAGGATAGCTTCGAGATTGGTGGTGAGTTTGGATTACAAGATTCATTGTTGTACGACCGCGGTGTCGCGGCGGCCGCCTTACCCGGCGCGGGGGCACCATCGGTACCCGGATTCAACTTCAACCAGGCCGGCTTGCCCAACGCCAATTCGTTCGACCAGGGAACCCTCGGCACCCGTGGCGTGACCAATTTTGGCCTGGGGACAACCAATTCCACACTTGGCTACGGTGGATTTGTGCTTAGCGCCGCCAGTGATTCGGTCAGCTTGCTGCTGAGAACTTTGCAAGACGCAAACCGACTTCAAATCTTGACCCGTCCACAAATCAACACGATGGACAATACCGACGCCATCGTTCAAGTCGGCCGCCTGATCGCCCGCGTGACCGAAGTGATCGTCGGCATCAACGGCAATCAAACCGTGACCCAAGACATCCCCGTTGGAATCATTTTGCAAGTACGACCGCGTGTTGGCTCAGACGGATTGATCATCATGAACGTCGACATCACCCGCAGCGACCGTGACGCTGGAACAGGAACGCTGGTGCCCACCGGTGATGGTCAGACCGTGCTGATCGAAGATATTTTGGAAACGACGGCGCAGAGCGTGATCGCGGCATACAATGGCCAAACCGTCATCTTTGGTGGATTAATTCAAAAGACTCGCGCGAATTTCAGTCGTAGGGTTCCATTCGTATCGAACATCCCGTTGCTCGGTTACCTGTTCAAATACGAACAAGAGTTTGAGAATCGCCGGGAGTTGCTGTTGGTGATGACGCCGACATTGATCTCGGGCCAAGAGGACTTGGATTACATCAAAGAAGTGGAATCCAGTCGGATGAGCTGGTGTCTTGCCGATGTGGTGGAAGCTTACGGCGACGTCGGACTCAGTGGCGGATACGGACTGTGGGGACCGGCCGTTGGCAACACCATCTATCCCGACTTGCAGCCGACCGTTGAGACGATGCCGATCGAGCGAAACTACCCCAACGGCGTGGAGATTCTAAGCGAAACCGAAGTGATTAGTGACGCACCTGTGATGGTCGACCCGTATCCTGCTGGCGGAATATGGCCCAGCACGCCCCGCCAACCTCCGCTAGCCGAGCCGGCTCCCAACCTGAAGGATCCTTTCGAGACTGATTCGTTGCCTGATTCGTTGCCGGTGCCCCAGTCGCGGTTCACTCCAATTGACGATTCTGGACAGGTACAGCAAACGTCGCTTCCATCGACCACGCGATCGTTGCTCGCGCGGGCAGCCTGGACGATCAATCCTTGGAAAACTACAGCACCCTCCGAAAAGAACATGAACAGCCCAAAGCCGGTGCGACTGGGTAGTAACAACGAAATGCTGAACAGCCAGTAAAGAATCCACAGCAGCGACAAGCTGACAATCAGCTGACAGCTTGCCCTGAGATCACCAAAAATCATGTCCCTGAACGAAACTGCCATGAGAATCACAATTCAACCACTTGCGATTGGCATCGCAGCGATGCTGTTGTTTGCTACCGGCGGTTGCAGCGCGCTGACGCGAAAAGAGCAACCCAAAAAAGATCAAAAATCGTTCTTCGATCGGATGCCGTGGGCTAACAACGACGAAGCGAATCCAGAACCTTACCCGAACCCGGTCAAGATAGCCGCGACCTGGACACCCGATACTTTGGTGCAGACCGGTCGCACGCCAACGCGCGGCTTCGGAGGACGGATCTTCTTTTATGATGAAAAATCGAGGCCTGTTCCGGTTGACGGAACGCTGATCGTCCATGGCTTTGATGACGCTGCCACAACCCAAGAGGATCGGATCAAGCGTTTTGAGTTCACACCGGAGCAGTTCACGCGACACTTCAGTCAATCCGATCTGGGCGCGTCCTACAGCGTCTGGATTCCTTGGGATGCCATTGGCGGCCAGCAGCGGCGGATCTCGCTGGTCACATCCTTCCGTACGGCCGCGGGAGGAACGGTCCAAGGGGTGCCGGCAACCGTGCTGCTGCCGGGACAATCAGCCGAACCGACCGAGGAATCGGAGCTTGCCAAACTATCGCCTCAGTATCAACGTTACCTGCAGGCCACCCGTTCGCAGACTTCACCCGTCTCGGGGCTGACCACGACCACCATTGCCAGGCGGTCCTCGTCGTCAAAATTCAATACCCAGCAGGCGCCGTCTAATTTGACCATTCTGCCTACCGAAATGGTTGCCGAGAGCAACACCACACCAGCAATCGACATTGACATGCGCGGCAGACCAAGTCGAACGCCCGTCAGACCAGCGAGCGCCGAAATCCCTATAAAACGGAAATAAAGCCTAGCTCAGTCACCATATTGCCCTGCTGATCGTCCGGTTTGGCGGGTGCATTGAGCATTTTGTCTCCATACCAGAGACATGCACCACCGACGAAGCCAAAGAATAGCCCCGCCAGGAACACCTTGCCGACGGCTTTCCAATTGGTGACAACGTGGTACAGGTAATAGATCGGGAAGGTAAAGATGGTCAGCAGACCTCGGACGACGCTCTGTTTGAAAGCCTGGATCGCGATGATCAAAACGCACACCAAGTTAGCAAACTGGAAAGTCCCGCCGCTCAGCAACAACAACGACGCAGCAAGACCGGGCCGCTCAGAATCAACCTCCTGATTGGCGTTGTTGACCCCTAGGACTGCGATTCCTATCCCGCCGCCGCCAATGACCATGATCATGGCGAGCATCCACCAAGGCATGCCGCCACCCTTGAGCAACTCCTTTTGCATTTCAAGGTCTCGGACTAAATCATCGGCCGCCTTTTCCAGCGCTAACGTGCCGACATCGATGTCCACACCGGCCGTTTTGTGGGACTCCAACTGCGTTCCCTTTTCTTTGTGGTATCCGCACTTGGTGCACAGCACCGCCTGAGCCGGCATTTCGGCCCGGCATGCGGGACAAACCGCTTCGACCTTGGCACTGAATCCTTCCTCGTCAAATAGCGCGCCAAGATCGTCCGAACTGGCGGGCACCCGCTGCGCTTGCGGCTTGGCAACAACTGGCTTCGGACGCTGAGCAACTTTTGCCGCTGGCGTGTTACCACTCGCCCTTGACGCACCACTCCCTCCAGCAGTTGGTACTCGAATCGTCTTTGCGCAACCGGGACATTTGACAGCTTTTCCGGCGGCCGCGTCGGGGGCGCTCAGAACCTTGCCACACTGGCAACGAAGTTTAATCGGCATTAGATAAGATTTCAGTAGTTGGATCAGCTGATGATTTCGTGGACCACGTTGCCGTGGACGTCGGTGAGTCGAAACTGTCGACCCTGATACTTGAAGGTCAAACGCTGGTGATCGATTCCCAACAAGTGCAAAATGGTGGCATGCAAGTCGTGGATGTGGATCGGATTCTCGGCAATGTTGTAACCGAATTCGTCGGTCGCCCCGTAGACAGTGCCCGGCTTGATCCCGCCACCGGCCATCCAAATGCTGAAGCACTTTGGATGATGATCGCGGCCAAAATCATTGGCTGTCAACTTGCCTTGGCAATAGTTGGTTCTGCCAAACTCACCCCCCCAGATTACCAACGTATCATCCAGTAGACCACAGCGTTTCAAATCGTTGACCAGCGCCGCCGATGCTTGGTCGGTTTCCCGGCATTGACCGGGCAAACCCTTGGGCAAACCGCCGTGATGATCCCAACCTGGGTGATAAAGTTGGATGAACCGGACGCCCCGCTCGGCCAATCGGCGCGCTAACAGACAATTGGCAGCAAAGCTTCCCGGATTCTTGGCACTTGGACCGTAAGATTCGATCACGCTTTCCGGCTCGTCGGCGATATTGGTCGCCTCGGGAATCGAAGCCTGCATCCGAAACGCAAGTTCATACTGCGCGATACGATTTTCGATCTTGTCATCTGATGAATGGGCCAATTGAATTTCGTGCAATCGCTGCAGCGCATCCATCGCTGCGCGGCGACTGCTGGCATCGATCCCCTCCGGATTGCTCAAATACAACACCGGATCTTTGCCGCTGCGAAAGCGAACTCCCTGGTGTTTGCTGGGCAAAAAACCGCTGCCCCACAGGCGGGAAACCAACGGCTGACCGCCTTTATCTTTGGTGACCATGACCACAAACGCGGGCAGATCCGAGTTCTCGGTCCCCAGCCCGTAATCCAACCAGGCTCCCATGCTGGGGCGTCCCGGAAACTGGCTGCCCGTCTGCATGAAGGTCACTCCCGGTCCATGGTTGATCGCTTCGGTGTACATCGATCGCACCACACAAATGTCATCGGCAATGCTGCCGATATGCGGTAACAGATCACTGACCCGGGTCCCAGACTGGCCATGCGGATGGAACTGAAACGGCGAACCGGCCAGCGGCAAACTCGATTGATTGCCGCTCATCGCCGTCAAACGCTGTCCGCGGCGCACTTCGGCTGGCAGTTCACTGCCGTGAAGTTCATTCAACAAAGGCTTGTGATCGAATAGGTCCAATTGTGAAGGACCGCCCGACTGGAACAGAAAGATCACCCGTTTTGCTCTGGGCTCGTGGTGGAATCCCGGCAAGATTCCCGACAGGGGTAGCGCCGAGCCAGCCGCCGACACGGGACTCGCCAGCATCAGCTGACTGAGCGCTAAGCCGCCGAAACCCATTCCAGCTTGGGCCAGCATATTTCGCCGCGTCAAAAATCGAGGTTCCTGGATCATCGCTATCGCTTCATCATGCTCTGGTCAAAATTCATCAAGGTACTGACGACCACGGTCAGCGCCGCCAGGTGCGGTTTATCCGCCCGATCGCCAACCTGGGTCTCACCAATTTGTAAGTAACGATCGATTTGGTCGGTGTGCTGTTGAAAATACAGTAGTTGGGTGCTGTACAAATCTCGCAGCACTGCCAATTCGCTGTCTCTGCCTCGCCGACTGGTCAGGATGCGAAAAGCCTGCGCGATACTTTCGCCAACTTGCTGGCGATCGCTACCGTGGCTTGCCGTTAAGCGCATCGCTAATCCCCGTGCGGCCTCGACGTATTGAGGGCCGTTGAGCAACACAAAGGCCTGCAACGGTGAGGATGTCCGCTCTCGTTGAACGCGACAGACCTCTCGCTTGGCGGCATCCAACGTCATCATCGCCGGCGCGGGTCCGGTTCGTTTCCAATACGTATACAAGCTGCGGCGATACAGTCCCTCGCCGGAATCTGGTTTGGATGGTTTGAACGAGGCTTCCAATTCATAAGGCTTCACCGGGGGGCCACCTGATTTGTCGACCAACAATCCGGACACGGCCAAAGCGTTGTCACGCAGCATCTCGGCACTCAACCGGTAGGAGGGAAATCGCGCCAGATAGAGATTACTTGGATCGGCGACGGCAATCGACGGATCAGGATGCTCGCTGGACTGCCGATAAGTTCGGGACATCATGATCAACTTCAACATCGCTTTGACGTCCCAACCGCTATCGACAAACTCGACGGCCAGCCAGTCCAGCAAGGCCGGATGCGTCGGCGGCGCGCCTTGGCTGCCAAAATCTTCGGGCGTTCGCACCAACCCGCTTCCAAAACATAGCTGCCACAATCGATTCACGGCGACCCGACTGGTCAACGGATGTTTCGGATCACACAACCACCGCGCCAACCCTAGCCGATTTCGCGGGACATCGGTGGGAAAATCAAGTAACGCGGCGGGCGTGCCGGGCTGCACGGCTTCCCCGCGGTTGTCATAGGCGCCACGAACCAGCAGATAGCTTTCGCGCCGCCTCGGCTCTTCCCGCATCACCATGATTTCTTGTAACGAATCCTCGATTCTGCATTTCTCCGCTCTGGCTTGTGTCAATTCAGCGACTTTCTCTGCCACCCGCGGATCATGCCGGCGCGCGTGATGATCGGCCATCACGGATTGCTGAACATCGTCAACCGCCTGCGAACCGATCCAGTCGATCGTTTCCTGTGGCATGGCCAGGCGTTCGATTTCCAGAGCGGTCAGCTCACAGTCAAACACTCGTAGCCGGTCGACCAATCCGCCGGTAAAGCCGCGATCACGCATCCGCTCACCGATTCGAATCGTGTCGCCACCGCCGCCGGTAATGTTTTTGGTCAATGAATCGCGAATCACCTCGGTCTCGACGCGCTGCCCGCTGATGTAGATTGCCAGTCCACCCGCTCGGCTGGAACCATCGTTGGTGACCGTGACCTGTAACCATTGATCGACCGCAATCGGTTCAGCGGTTCGAATGCTGATCGCATTGCCTGGCAGAAAATGAATCAACGACCAGCTCAACTTGCCATCCTCGATCAGCAACTGGTAGCCACGGCTGCCCGCGTCGGTCCAGGCCTGGGAGCGATGCAAGACAACAGCTCGCTCCTTGACGTCGGGGGTCTTGATCCAGATCGAGATCGAGAACGGGTGCCAACGCTGAAAATTGCCCACGCCCGTGTCGACCGCATCGTCACCGGTCAATTGAAATGCCTGGCCGACAACGCCCTCGACGAGCCGGTTACCACCGGGAGGATCCGCATCGAATTCCAGCGCCTTGACCGGCGCGGCATAAAACTGGTCGGATGATTCAAAGTCTGAGACGGCAATCCGCTCGGCGGCATGCCGGCGGCGATCGTCCAACAACTGCTGGAGTTCCTGTTCCAAAATGCCGACCCGCTCGGTTTGCGCCGCAGCGTTTGCTGCTGCTGAGCACTCGGCAGCGTTAACGTCGGCGTCGGCACCGAATCGGTAAAGTATGAGTAAAGACCGGCTTCGGCAATGTTGTCAAAAAATGCCGATAGCTGGTAATACTCACGCTGGGTAATCGGGTCGTATTTATGGTTGTGGCAGCGGCAACACTCATAGGTCAGCCCCATGATCGCGGTGGCCACCGTCTGCGTGCGATCGGCAACATACTCCATGCGAAATTCTTCGGGAACACTTCCTCCTTCTACTTTCTGAGGATGCAGTCGATTGAACGTGGTGGCTAAGATCTGCGCGCGACTCGCCTCTGGCAGCAGGTCGCCGGCAAGTTGCCAGGTGATGAATTGATCGTAGGGCATGTTGTCGTTAAAGGCATCGACCACCCAGTCTCGCCAGGGCCAAACGTAGCGATCGCGATCGACCTGGTACCCGTAGGTATCACTGTAGCGGGCTGCGTCGAGCCAATCTGACGCCATCCGCTGGCCGAATGACTCGCGGCTCAGCAAACGATCAATCAATCGCTCGTACGCGTCATCCGAATCGTCGGCCAGAAACTGGTCGATCTCCGCGATGGTCGGCGGCAATCCGGTTAAATCAAAGCTGACACGGCGTAGCAACGTTTCCCGATCGGCCGGCGGAGCATGCTGCAGTCCGCGCCGAATCAACTGTTGTTCGATGAACGCATCAATCGCGCCCAGCGATTCGTTCGGGGATTCAGGTGGTGTCGGTCGCTTTGGCGCGATAAAGGACCAGTGACCTTCGTAGGGGGCTCCCTGATCGATCCAGCGGCGCAGAATATCGATTTGCTGACTGGACAGAGAACGTTCCGAATCGGGGGGCGGCATGATCGTATCGGGATCATCCGATGTGATTCGACGAATCAACTCGCTCTCTGCCGCGTTGCCCGGTTCAATGGCCAACTGTTTGGCGCTCGCTTCCAGATCCAATCTCAGATCCGCCTCTCTGGCATGCTCATCAGGTCCGTGACAATAAAAACAGTTCTCCGACAAAATCGCCCGTACATCTTGGTTGAAACCCACGTGCTGGCCAGCCAGTGCGGCCTCATCCCCTGGGCGATCGGCGCACAGTTGCGCCGTGCACAGCAGCAGGACGGCAGAGATGCAAAGGGGGATTCGAGCCATGTGTTGCGGGGTGGCGGGGCTGCGGGACAGGAAGACGCGGTCAACAAGGCATCCTGTCATTCTACAAGAACGATCTCTGATCGCAGGGGTACCAAAGCGATATTGCCGATACATTCCGCACGACCTGATTGCACCCGATTCGATCGGCCGAATTGCGGCCCCGCGATCAAAAAACCGGGCCGGCGACAACGGGCCTGAGCCACATTTGAGCGACCGAACCCGGGAAAACCATTGTGCCGACCACCCCCCCCCAGCAGCCGAAAAGCTTCGTCGCCGACTCGCTCGCAGTCGGCATGTTGGTGATGTTGACGATGACCGTGATCCAGCGGGGCTTGGGATTCTTTCGCGGCATTTGGTTCTGTCGTTTGCTTGACGACGCCGTGGTCGGTCAGTGGTCCATGGCTTACGACTTCATCACCATGATCACTCCCGTGATGTTGCTGGGAATGCCCGGATCGTTGCCACGGTATGTCGAACACTATCGAAACCTAGGACACCTATCCGCGTTTGTGCTGCGTTTGTTGGCGGCGACCGTGGTGCTCGGTGGACTGTTTTTCATTTCGATGCTATTGCTACCAAACTGGTTCGGTTGGCTGGTCTTTCTGGAACCTCAAAACATTTCGCTGATCTACAGCGTTGGCGTCGCGGTCTTGGCGATCATCGCGTTTAACTTTGTTTATCAGTTGGTTTCTTCGCTGCGTCAGGTCAAGGTCGTCTCCTGGATGCAGTTCATTCAAAGCGTCGGATTCACAATCTGCGGAATCGGCTGGTTGTCCAGCGGCGGCGGTTTAATCGGCTTGGTCTATGTGTTCGTTGCTGCGACCCTCGTCGCGATCGTTCCGGGTGCCATGTCGTTGATCTCTGGCTGGAATGGGCTGCCGCGGGGTGCCGCGCCATTTGATGCGTCAAAAATGTGGCGCCGCGTTTTGCCCTTCGCGATCTCGCTGTGGGTGATGAATTTGCTGGCCAACATCTTCTCGATGTCGGATCAGTTGATGATTCTGCACTGGTTGCCCGGTGATCAGGGTCCGGCGGCTGTCGGACAATACCACAGCAGCCGGATCATCCCGGTCTTGCTGATGAGTTTGGCGTCGATGATCAGCGGCATTCTGTTACCTTATCTGGCCGCCGACTGGGAGGGAGGCCGTCGCGAGCTGGTCAAACTGAGGCTGACTCAAATTCTGTTTGCGGTGGCAACCACATTCACCGCCGGCGCGGCACTGGCGCTGTTACTGGCGCCTTGGCTGTTCAGCGCAGTCCTGCAAAATCGTTACGCCGACGGACTAAGCCTGATGCCGATGACGTTTGTGATGGGGATCTGGGTATCGATTGCCGCGATCGGACAAAATTACCTGTGGGTGGCCGAGAAAGGCAAGCTGGTGGCAGTGGCAATCGGCGCTGGTTTGATCAGCAATGTTGGCTTGAACTGGCTGCTGTTACCGGTTTGGGGATTGCCAGGGGCTGTCGTTGCCACCACCGTTGCCAACGGCATCGTGCTGCTCGGTCTATGGTGGGCAATGGCGAGCCAGGCTTACCAACTGGATCGTTCGGCGGTCTATGCGACTTTGCTACCGGTCGCGCTGCTGCTGAATCCTTGGCTCGCGCTCGCTCTGGCAGCGCTGGCGCCGATCGCCAACCCCCATGCCAAGTCCTGGCTGGCCGAGGGATCTGAATTGGCAATCCAAAAGTTTCGCCGCAAACAAGCTCTCGCTTAGGCGATCACGTCCTCGACCACCCGCCCGTGGACATCGGTCAGACGGAAATCTCGACCGGCATACCGATAGGTCAGTCGTTTGTGGTCAAAACCCAGCAATCGCAACATGGTGGCGTGCAAGTCGTGGACGTGGACACGGTTTTCAACGGCTTGAAAACCAAGCTCGTCGGTCGCCCCGACAGCTTGTCCTCCTTGAACTCCGCCGCCCGCCATCCAGACCGTAAATCCATAATGGTTGTGGTCACGCCCATTCATCTTTCCCTGATTGGCTCCCTCCTTGGGCAATTCGACCACCGGTGTGCGGCCAAATTCACCACCCCATAACACCAGCGTTTCGTCGAACATTCCCATCCGCTTTAAATCGGTCAACAGCGCAGCGATCGGTTGATCCACCTTGGCGGCTTCCTTGCGATGCAGCACGTCGATGTCGTCATGATTGTCCCAGGGTTGGCCATTGCCGGCGTAAAGTTGCACAAACCTCACACCACGCTCGCACAACCGGCGAGCGATCAAAGCCTGGCGGGCAAACGGGCCGTCACCGTACATTCGTCGCGTCAGCTCCGGCTCGCGAGAAATATCAAAGGCCTCGGACGCTTCGCCCTGCATGCGATAGGCCAACTCGAATGACTCAATTCGCGACTCCAACCGGCCGTCACCCGCGCGATCCTCCGCATGGCGGCGATTCAACTGCTGAAGAAAGTCGAGTTGTTGACGCTGGTCGCCTGGGCCAATGCGGTTGTTGCGAATGTTGGCGATCAGCTCGTCAATTCTTCTCCCTTTTGTATTGACGTAGGTCGCCTGGTACTTGCCGGGCAGGAATCCGTTTTGCCAGTTTTGAGATTCCTTGATCGGATATCCGGGGCACATCGTGATGAACGCCGGCAGGTTCTCGTTGGCGCTGCCCAGTCCATAGGTAATCCAGGAACCCATGCTCGGCCGAACCTGCCTCGATTCGCCGGTGTTCATCAGCATCAACGATGGCTCATGATTCGGGACGTCGGCGTGCATCGATCGAATCACACAGATGTCGTCGATGTGCTGAGCAGTCTGTGCAAACAGCTCGCTGACCTGCAAACCGGATTCACCATAGGGTTGGAACTTGAATGGCGATTCCAACACATTGCCGGTTGGACGCTCAGTCTTCAAGTTCGCCAGCGGCGCTGATTTGCCGTGCCAGGTCTTCAACGCCGGCTTGGGATCGAAAGTATCGACGTGACTGGGCCCACCATTCATGAACAAATGAATGACTCGCTTGGCCTTGGCCGGAAAGTGCAGTGGTACTTCACCACCCCGCGCTTCGCGCGACAACAGATCAGCGAGGGCGAGCGAGCCGAAACCGACACCGCAACTGCGGAGCAGCTGGCGGCGGGAGATCCGCGGGAATAAAGTCATCAATCAATCCACAAATGCGAACTCGTTGGTCATCATCAATGCGTGTGCAAGCTGGCTCAATCGATCGACCGGCTCGATGGAGATGGAATCGAGCGGACCGAAAAAGTCTCGAGTTGAATCGTAACTCAACATTCCGCCATCGTCTCGCCTGACTTGAATTTTCGTACTCCAAGTGAATGCGTCAAATGAATCTGTCTGGCCTGGGCTGACGGCAAAGTCGATCGTCTGCCCTGGCTCGATCCGCATCCCGGCAAGTTCATATTTTTGCTGGCGTTGGTGAACGGTATCTTCCAGTGTCCGCCTGCCATCGATCCAAATGCTGATGCCGACCCCATCACCGTTGTCGTCACGATGCCCCACCGTACCTTGGATGCTAATGATTGTCCCTGCAAACGGCGCTGTGAAGCGTCGCACCACGGCCAGTTCCGCCTTGCTTGGCGCGTGCCCCCCGCTGCGATCCAGCTTGGCGTGGCCAAGCGGCGCGGCGGCGGGAAAATCAGCCGCAGCCTGCCAGCGACCTTTTTGAAAGACCGTGAGTGGTGCGAAATTGGTCGGACCGCTGTCGGCGTCGATCGTCGCCGTTCCATAAGCCCAAACCGTTCGAGGATCCGCGACTTTCTCAATCGGCTGCCGCAGAAAACGGATTGCTGACTCGGTTTCCTCTGCGGTTGGCTGACGACCGAGGATCAGCCGAAACGACTCGGCGGCCAGCGCCGGGGCCTGCTCGCTGGGAGCGCGCGACCGAATCCGCGCCGCGGCATCCCGGGCCAGTGTTAACATTTGATGATTGTTCATCAAAAACAAAGATTGTTGCGGAACAGTCGTAAAGTAGCGATTTGGTGAATGTGTATCGGGGCTGGCAAAATCGAATGTCCGAAACACCGCGGGCAAATTTTGACGTTCGATTCTGGCGTAGATCGTGCGGCGCGGATTTGGCTGCGGCTGATCAATTTCGACCGGGACACCACCGAGTGATCGGTCCAAGCTACCGGCAACCCATAACGTGCAATCACGCAACGATTCGAAGTCCCGCCGCTTGCGGACGGCCCGGGTCAGCCAGCGGTTCTCTGGATCGACGGCAACCGCCTGGTCGCCGGCGACCGCCGATTGACGATAGATTCGCGAGAGAACAATCCGGCGGATAATCCGTTTGATACTCCAGTGACCCGCAAACTCGACCGCCAGTTCATCGAGAATCTCCGGCACGGCGGGAGGCTCCGTGCGGAAACCGAAATCGCTTGGTGTAGCGACCAACGGCTTGCCGATCAGATGTCCCCAAATGCGATTGACCATCACTCTGGCCGTCAAAGGATTGTCGGCGGACCCGATCCGCTGTGCCAGTTCCCAGCGTCCGCTGCCGTCAGTGAACGGCGGCTCGTTCGGCTTGCGTAACGCTGTCAAGAACTGTCGCGGCGCGGGCGGTCCGTTGTTGCCCGGTTGACCGCGAATCAAGATCGGATGGTCGGCTGGGTTCTGTTTATCGGCTAACATCATCGGGCTGGCTGCCGGGGAAGGCTTTTCACTGCTGGTGATGATGCCAGCCATTGAATAATAGTCGGCCGTCGGAATCGGGTCGAATTTGTGATCGTGACAACGTGCACAGGCAACCGTCATGCCGAGTAAACCGCGGGTGATTACGTCGATCCGATCGTCCAACGTATCGAATCCATTTAAAAACTGACGACCCAGCGTCAAGAAACCCATCGCATCCAGATTTCCGTTCTCGTTCAGCGGGTCAGTCCGATCACCCGCCAGCTGATGTCGCAACATTTCGTCGTATGGCATATCGGACGCGAACGCGCCGATCGCCCAATCTCGAAATCGCTCGCTCCCCTCGTACTCGCGACTGGTATTACCGGTCGCGTAGCCAAGTGTGTTGGCGTATCGCGAGACATCCAACCAGTGCCGGGCAAATCTTTCCCCAAATTCGGGTGAAGCAAGCAGTTGATCGACCAGCCGCGTGTAGGCGTCGGGCCGATCAGATGCGATAAACGCGTTGACCGACAAATACGATGGGGCAAGCCCGGTCAGGTCGTAATACAGTCGGCCAATCAAGGTCGCTTTGTCGGCAATCGGATTGGGACGCAGCTGATGTTTGCTGGCAGCGAGGTCGGCCAGCGCATCGATTGGATCACTCGAAACGGAATTGCCGGGCAATGGCAACGTGGGTTTGACCGGTGGGACAAATGCCCAATGCGTGGCCGGATCGCGATCAAGCGGAGAGCTGGACCGTACGGACGCACCGGCACGCGGATCGGGCGCACCCATTTCGATCCATTGCCGCAGCACGTCGATCGCTACCGTCTCGAGTTGCCCGTCGGGCGGCATTTGCAAATCCACGTCCTGGTAGCCGATTGCCCGCATCAGTAAACTGTGCTGCGGATCTCCGGGCGCAATCGCCGCGCCTCGCGAACCGCCGATCAGCGTCGATGCGGCAGTATCGAGCAACAGTTCGCCGCCCGCTTGATCACTCTGTTTGCTATGACACTCGTAACAGTGCTCGATCAGTAACGGCCGCACCTTGGATTCAAAGAAATCGATCTGCGCCGTCGTTGGTGGCGCCGTCGTTGCTGGCGGAGTTACAGATTGGCGCGTCCCTGGTGGCTGGGGCGGATCGGCGGTGGCCGTCGGGATCACGGCCCAGGCAGCCAGCCAGGCGACGGCAAGCATGGTTCGTAACCGCTCAATCATGGCAGTGATTATCAATAAGTTGGCCGAGTCGGGCGACGTGGGAGAGAAACTCAGGTGGGACCTACAGGATAACCCAAATGGTGAACCGATCCAACGCAGGCTCGACGGCCCGCTGGCGGCAACGGACAGCATTGTCTGTGCGAAATACGCGGCCAGGCGAGTCACAGGATCACCGAAGTCCGCTAGTTGACAGGACCAGTTGCAGCTAGAAAGATGCGGCCACCCCCTATTCTTTACGCCAGTTGACCACCCGTGGCCGCCAACACCCAAGCACTGTTTCCCGACCAGCAAAAACTATTTCTGCTCGATGGCATGGCGCTGGTTTATTGCGCTCATTTTGCTCTCGCCAGAGCACCGCGATTTACTTCGGGAGGCGTGTGCACGTCCGCGGTATTCGGCATCGCCAATACGCTGCTGGACATCATTCAAAGGGAGGAACCGAGTCATCTGGCAGTTGTCTTTGACACCTCCGAACCAACACAGCGACATATCGAATACCCGCAGTACAAAGCACAGCGCGATGAAATGCCCGAGGACATCGCCGCCCAGTTGCCTTTGGTGGATCGATTGTTTGATGCCTTCAACATTCCTGTCGTGCGAATCCCCGGCTACGAAGCCGACGACATTATCGGCACACTCGCTCATCAAGCAGCAGACAAAGGATTTCGCACTTGGATGGTGACGCCCGACAAGGATTATGACCAATTGGTCACCGACGACATCTTCGTCTACAAGCCGGGCCGGCGAGGCGGCGACGCGGAAGTGGCCGGCGTGGCCGAAGTTTTGGAAAAATGGGGGATCGACCGAGTCGATCAGGTGATTGATCTGCTGGGATTGATGGGCGATTCGAGCGACAACATCCCAGGGATCCCGGGAATCGGACCCAAAACCGCTCAAAAGTTAATCGCCGAGTTTGGTTCAATTGAAGGGCTACTCGAGAATACCGCGTCGTTACAAGGGAAGCAAAAGGAACGGATCGAGCAGAACAGTGAACTCGCGTTGCTATCGAAGAAACTCGTCACCATTCAGTTGGATGTCCCGCATGAATTGAAAATCGATTCGTTCAAGCGGAGCCGCTATGACACGGAAAAACTAAAAGCTTTATTCATGGAGTTGGAGTTTGATACGCTTGGAAAGAAGCTGTTCGGCAAAACATTCACTTCGGCTTCGTCGCGAGCCAAAGTCATCCGTGAAAAACGGGAGACGGAGATTCAGGCCACGCTGTTTGACGAGCCTGTCGACGAGAAAACGATCACGGATGTTAAGCACCAATACAGCACTATCTATACGGCTGACCAGCGCGCCGAGTTGATCGCGAAGCTAAGTCAGCAGGAATGCTTTTGCTTCGATACCGAAACCACCGGACTTGATCCACGGGCCGCGTTGCCGCTGGGAATTGCATTCTGCTTTGAACCTCATCTGGCTTACTACGTCGTTTGTACCGATGATCAAAACGAGGCGCTGGCCGTCTTGGAAGAATTTCGAGGTGTCTTCGAAGATGATTCGATTGGCAAGATCGGACACAATCTGAAGTACGACATTTCGGTGCTCAAATGGCATGGTATCGAAGTTCGTGGCCAACTGTTCGACACCATGCTCGCGCATTCGATGAAAGAGCCCGAAATGCGACACGGACTGGACTATTTGTCCAAACTTTATCTGGGATACAAGCCGATCCCGACAAGCGATTTGATCGGTGAAAAGGGGAAAGAGCAAAAGAACATGCGCGACGTCGATGTCGCCACGGTCGCCGAGTATGCGGCCGAGGACGCGGATGTGACCTGGCAGGTGGCCGCGGCCATTCGCCCCGACATCGAAGCTCGTGGTGTCGGCCAGGTTTGTTACGAAGTCGAGTGCCCGCTGATTCCGGTGCTGGTCGACATGGAGTACCAAGGGATTCGATTGGATACCGACGCGCTGGAAGTATTCGCAGGCAAGTTGGCGGCTGAAATTGATCAACTGCAACAACAGATCTACCGCGCCGCTGGGCATGAATTCAACATCGATTCCCCGAAACAGCTAGGAGTGGTGCTGTACGAAGAGATGCAATTGGAGTCAAACCCAAAGAAGACTGCGACCGGACAATATTCTACCCGCGAAGCCGAATTACTGCGGCTATCGGCCAAACATAAAATCATTGCCGACGTCTTGGATTATCGCAACGCACGAAAATTGAAAAGCGTGTACGTCGATCAGTTGCCAAGTTGGTTAAATAAAAAAACGGGTCGGATTCACACTCACTACTCGCAGGCCTGGATTGCGACCGGTCGAATTCAGTCAGCCGATCCCAATCTGCAAACGATCCCGATTCGTAAAGAACGCGGCCGAGACATCCGAGCCGCGTTCATTCCGCGTGACGACAAACATCTGTTACTGAGCGCAGACTACTCGCAAATCGAATTGCGCGTGATGGCGGAATTGAGTGGCGATCAGTCGATGATGCAAGCGTTTGTCGATGGGGAGGACATCCATACTTTCACCGCTTCGCAGGTCTATAAAGTCGGCATAGATGAAGTAACCCGAGAAATGCGAGACAAAGCAAAGACCGTTAACTTTGGAATCATTTATGGAATTTCCGCGTTCGGCCTGCAGCAACGGTTGAACATTCCGCGCGACGAAGCAAGTGAGCTGATTAAAAACTATTTCGAGAAGTATCCCGGTGTGCGTCGATACATCGATCAATCGATCACTTTCGCAAAAAAGCATGGGTATGTTGTCACGCAAACCGGACGTCGCCGCTACATCCGCGACATTAACTCGCGCAGTCGGACGGTCGCGGCTGCGGCCGAGCGGTTGGCAATGAACAGCCCGATCCAAGGGACCGCCGCCGATATGTTGAAGCTGGCCATGATCCGTGTTTATCACGCACTGAGAACTGACGGATTCCAAACCAAAATGGTGTTGACCGTCCATGACGAGATCGTCTTCGACATGCTCGCCAGCGAGCAACAGGCCGTGATGCCGGTCATCGAACAGGCAATGAAATCCGCGCTGCCAATGAAAGTACCGATTGTCGTCGAAATGGGCGTCGGAAAGAATTGGCTCGAGGCGCATTAGGCGTAATGCACGCGTTTCCCGGTAGAACCGTCGGCAGCGGCCGCGGGGCTGCTGAATCAATGCTGCCGCCGGTGTGGCGGGAAACTGTCAGCCGCTGCGGACCGCCACAGCAGACCCAGCAGAAGCGGCGGCCGACGTTGCGGCCACTAGCATCGAACTGATAGAAGCGGCCATCGGTGAGAACAGCGAACTCCGTCTGGTTCGTTTCCCCGAAATTGGAATCTTGTTCTGGCTGATAGATCGGTTCCCGACTCAAGCCCAAGCCCCCAAACTCCAGCCTCAGCGCTCGCCCTGGCAATCCACAAGCAACGCAGCGGAACACTTGTTTCACAAGCTTACGGACCAAACAGGTTGTGAAACCGCGTGCTGATAAAGGAACGAAATATGGTCAATTCAAGATTCCGCAGCACGATTCAGAAAAATCCATGGAATCGGCTCAACCTGCCCAACCGGCAAAGTCGATAGGTGCTTGTGACAGGTCGCAAGTTTGCGATTCGCATCCTTGACGCGCTTCCTCCCCGAATCGAACCAATCGAGAAACCAATTCATGTCGAATCCAAATTTGCGAGTCAATTCGCCATCAGCCGATTCCCGTCGCGTGCGGGAGCTTGATCGCATCACCGGCACAGCCGCTCCGAAAACAGTTTCCATTCCTTTGGCGGAAATCGTACCGCTGCTGTTGGATGCCGTGCACAACAATCGCGCCTGGCTGAAGGATTTTTCAGACGATTTGGTGCAGATCGATTCGGATCTCTACGACGTGCTATTGGCCTACAAGGATCTGACCAAACGCGCAGCTGCGTAACGGCCGCATATCGTGACAAAACAAACCACATCCCCGCGGCAATCGTCAAAGGAACTATCATGCGCAGCATCGCTGTGATCAATCAAAAAGGTGGTGTCGGAAAAACCACCAGCGCGGTGAACCTTGCCGCCGCATTGTCCGAGTCCGGACGGCGCGTCTGTCTGATGGATCTTGATCCGCAAGCGCACGCTTCATTGCATCTGGGAATCTCTGGCATTGACGGCGAGCCCAGCATGTACGAAGTGCTCTGCGGCAACGCCTCGATCGAACAGGCGCGACGCAACATCAGCGAGTACCTGTCGGTCGTTCCGGCCAACTTGGATCTTGCCGCGGCCGAATTGGAGCTGGCGGGCGAAGTTGGACGCGAAATGATCTTGCGTGACCGGATGCAGGATGACAAGGCCGATTTCGACTACATCGTGCTCGATTGCCCACCGAGCCTCGGTGTGCTGACGGTCAACGCGCTGGTAGCTGTCAAAGAAGTCTTTTTGCCATTGCAGCCTCATTTTCTGGCGTTGCATGGCCTGAGCAAGCTGTTACGAACGATCGAGGTCGTTTCCCGTCGGTTGAACAGCAGTTTACGACTATCGGGGGTCGTCTTGTGCATGTACGAATCGAATACTCGATTGGCGGCCGAAGTCAGCAATGACATTGACGAATTCTTTCAGGCCAGCCAAGGCGGACGCGAGTTTTTTCGTAATGCCAAATTTTTTGAGACTCGCGTTCGTCGCAACATTCGACTGGCCGAAGCACCGAGTTTCGGCAAGTCGATTTTCCAGTACGCGCCGGACAGCAATGGAGCGATCGACTATCAATCGCTGGCCGAAGAAGTGATCGCACAGGAAGCGGCGAGAAACAGCAAATCGGAACTGGTCCGAGCCGCGGCGTAAACGATCGCTACTGGCCCGCTGGAACCAGCGGTGCTCGCGGTTGCTTGGTCAGCGAAAAAGTCAATTGCTCGTACCAGGAGTCTTCGGACATCACCATCGCCTGAATGTTCTTCCAAATTTCGACCGGCGGACCAAACTCGCGCCAATCGATCGTCAACACTCGGACCCCGCGGCGACGCATTTCACCGAGTAATTTTTGATAGTTGTCGTACAATTGCTGCAAGTAATCCAGCGGCACGCCCTCCTCCTGGCTCCGCGCTCGCGATGACATTCGCTGGTGACATTCCTCCGGCGACACATCCAAGTAAACGAAGATGTCTGGCGGCATCACATCGCGGCTCATGTTGCGATACAAATCAACGTACAAATCATACTCCTCCATCGTCATGAAACCGCGTTCCATCGCCGTTGTTGCGAAAACGGTATCTCCGTAAATCGGCCGATCTTGTACCACGACAATCCCCTGGTCACCCCAGGCTTGTTCTACCGCCAGGCGGTGTTGCTCGTAACGCTGACATAACATGAACATTTGCATGGCAAAGCCGCCACCGCGGTTTTGGCCAGTTTTCAAGTCCTCGTAATAACGCTGCAGGAAGTGATTGAATTTGGGGTGGTGAGTCGGTTCTTCCAGCACTCGAGCCGGCCAACCCGAGGAAGTCGCTGCGGATGCGATCGCATGACAAGCGTTGGATTTCCCGGCGCCGATGTTCGCGTCAATCGTGATGAAAAGCCCACGTTTTTGTCCGTCAAACCCAAGTCCCATGGTTGCTCCTTGTCCTTTAATCGATCGGTAATCCGCCCCAACCTATCGCCGGAGGTTAGCAATGACAACCGTCGAAATCGCGATTGTTGATCGCCATTTTGCGCGCCCGTCAAAGAGTTCCGATTAGGTCATCTGTCAGGCACTGAAGCGACCGTCGATCCACATCTCTTGGCGACTGGGCGGCACATGTCCGTTGCGCTTTGGATGCCGATACAGCAGATGCCGCAACAATTCGGCTGAGCCGGAAAATTGCGTTCGATCGTGATGCCAACGGCGATCACTGGGCAACAAATCATCATGCAGCGGCCAGGGATCAAAGGGCGCGTAGCCAAGCGCCTCGGTCAGTTTGGACGAATCGAGCGTCACGTTCCCCGCTCTCGGCGGCATCGGTCCCGCTTCCAGTCGTGGGCAACCATGCAGCAGCTGGGGGTCGTAGCCGCCGACAACACTGACAATCTGAGCGATCTGGTACAAGCTCTGTTTCCGCGGCCCGCCAGCGTGGTAAAGCCCGCTGAGCGGTTTCGCTAACAGATGCTCCAACAGAAGATTCAGGCAGTCGGTGAATTGGGGCGTGCGGACTTCGTCAAAGTACAGCGTCGCCGGCTTATTGGCTTTGAAGCGGGAAGCGATCCAGTCGATCGCACCGGCGTGCCCATTGAAACTGATCCCCATCGGCAACGAAATCCGTAGGATACAGGCATCGGGGCAATAGCGGCCGACCACAGCTTCCGACTCGACCATCTTGGCCCCGTAGACCGTCACCGGATCGGGCGGATCAGACTCGCAGTAGTCCCCAGATTCCCGGCCGGCGAAGACCAAGTCGATTGACAGATGGATCACCTGGGCCAAATGCCGATTGGCGGCGCGCATCATGTTTTCGGCGCCGACGACGTTCAGACGGTGGGCCATCTGCGGATCAAGCTCACACGATTTCAGTCGACAACTGCCGGCACAGTTCAATACAGCGGCGAACTGATACTGATCCCACAGTCGATCGACAACTGTCGAATCTTCAACGTCACAGCCGACAATGCCATCCCCCTTCAGCGGCCACATCGACGACTGACGGATGCCGATCACCTGATCGCCATACAGACGGCGAAAATGGTGAAACGCGTTGTAGCCCGGCACGCCCGCAATGCCGGTGACCAACAGGGGAAGCGGAACCGAACCAGTCATTTTTACCAAGCCGATGGCTTCAGCCACGTGTATGCCATATTTATAGGTGGATTTCCAGAGGCTCGACGGGAGCGTGTTCGGCGCACCGATCTGGTGCTGCGAAGATCACCAAACGAAAGTTTCACAACGCAAATCCTGCGGCCAAACCTGTTCATAAACTCCCGGCAACCGCGAACCGTCACGATAGCATGGATCGTCCGATTGTCACAGATTCTCCGCGGCGATCAGCGCCGTCAAAATCGGCATAATCGTTACAACCGGAACGACGATCCGCCACAACTGCGCAATAGCCAACAAACTTAACTTCGTCTCCGAGAAAGGGGCGGAATCAACCGATGGACACCGTACCGGCAAGGGCTGACCATTGTGGGAGGCCCGATGCTCGTACTGAGCGGGTGAGAACTGGTTGCAGAGTGGGTTTTCAACCGATCGTTCTCGCTTTCTCTCGCGGATAATAAAATTCGGTGAGGCAATGCGTCAATGCATTGCCTCACCGTTTTTTTACTCTTCGCCGGGGTGATACGACCGCTTGGCCGCTGCTAGCACTTCGTGAGGATAGAAGTACGCATTCTTGAAGCGGCGCTCGGAAACCAATGGGCGTTGGTTTTCAAAATAGGGAGATCCGGGATCGCCACTGGTGCCGTAAGGAACCAGCGAACCGGCGCGGACGGGATCGCCAAATTCGACAGCCGACATGTACGAACAACCGACCAGTGCGAATCGCTTTGGTCGAAGGAGCGGCACGCTGGGCGAGGAATAGATCGTAAACACCACTCCCAGAGGCCCTGGGGCTCCCGGCACAGGCACCGATTTTTGCGAAGGCAGCATGGTCATGGCCGCGGCAATCGTGTCGGCCGCGTAGCCCACACGGACCAACCGGTGAGCTTGTCCCCAGGGGACTTTCCAATCGCCGTGAAATCCCTTCAGCGCTTTGCCCGCTTTGACCAACGCCATCAAGCGCGCTGACGAATCATCTTTGTACTCCGACTTCAGGTTTTCCGCTTGGCCGGTGCCGTACAACTCTTCATACCAATGGATGCACAAGGCGGCGCCGGTCGAATCGACGTCCGTCTTGCCGTCCCAATTGCTGAGGTGATCAAGATAGGGCTTGACTTGGGCGGCTTTTTGCGGATCCGATTTTTCTAGCTCCGCAAACTCCTCCTGCCAAGTCTCCAACTCGGTCTGATGCCAGTACAGACGAGTGTCGAAAGTCAGCTTTTGAAAATCTTCGAAGGTCAAGTCCTTCGCTTCGCCAAGCAGTTGTCGCGATCGTTTTGCTCGCCGTCGATCGACCCCGACTTCACGGACCATGTAGTCAGGATAGTCGTCTGGATTTGGATTCTCCATGTCGGTCGTTGTGAACGGCGACGAGTTACAGCTTTGCACGTAACCACACTTTGGATTAAGAACCTGGGGCAACTCTTGTAATTCATGATAGCCCGTCCATTCGGTTTCCGGGTTGCTGCCATCGACCGTTTTCTTCCAAGCAAATCCTTCCTTTCGAATCGGCACCGCACCGTTGTAGCCGTAAAAAATGGTTCCGTCCCGATCCGCATAGACAACGTTGAACATCGGGATCGCGCAGTGCGAGAAAGCTTGATACCATTGGTCAAAATTCTGCGCACGAATCATGCCGAGCGCCTGTTCAAACCGCTCGAGCGAGTACAGTCGGCCGATCTGGGCGGCGATATGTGTTCCGTTTTCCTGGCGGACGATCGGTCCGTGGTGCGTCTTGCGAAAAGTGATGTTCTTTTCTTCGACCTGGTTGCCAGCTTTGATCCCGATTTTTTCGGTCCACTCTTCGGCTTTGCGGTATCCCTTGCCGTAACGATAGTTCAATGGTTCCTCTGGATCATCGAAGGTGACGCTCCAAGAGTCGGCGACATCTGGCTCGTTGACCGTGTAGGCCCAGCCCAAATACTCGTTGTGGCCGAGTGTTGGGATCGGGGTACCAAAAAAGCAGGCGCCGGAAAAGCGGAGGGTCTCTTTGCTGTGAACGTGCATCTCGTAAAACTGGCCGATGCCGTACCACGGTTGGTGCGGATTGATGAACAGCATCGCCTTGCCGGACTTTGTCTTCGACGGCGCGATCGCCCAAGCATTCGATCCGACGGCCTCGAACGTCTCACGCTCCAGCGCACTTTCCGGATCAGCCCACTGCCAACTGTACTTGGGCAACGGTGCGCTCGGGGCAACGACCGAAAAACGAGCCTCAGCTTTGTTCGGCTTGCCGGCAGCTGAACCACCGTAGGCCATCGTCAGCATCAGGTACCGATCGATCGCGGCCAGATGCCAGGCCTCAAAACGCTGAATCATCCGCGGCTTCTGTTCGGGATGTTTCTCCAAAAAGTAGTTCACTCCTGCGGCATAAGCGCGGGCAAACTTCTGGTACTCAGGCTTGGCCGTTTCAAAGTCCTGTTGCGACTTGCTTGGCAACTCGAAGCTCCGCACCAGCAGGTCAGTCTTCAAGCCGTCGTCGCCCATGATCTCGGCATAACGTCCGATCGCTTGGATGGTGGTGTCCTCAAGTTGCCAAAAATAATCCTCGGCTTGAATGTAACCGACACCAAAAATGGTCGCTTCGTCGGTATCGCCAAAGATGTGGGCCACTCCCCACTGGTCGCGGTGAATCATCACCTGCTGTGCCAGCGCCGCGGCGGCGGATGAATCTCTGGCCGCGACGCTCTGGTCAGCGGTCACTGTGGACGCTGGTGTCAGCAGGAACAGTCCGGTAACCGAAAACGCGAGCAAAGACTTTGCAACTTTCTTAATCATGATCGAGACTTCTTAATCGACTTTCTAATCGTGGAGCGACCACTCGGGGAATCGAGCCGTCAAGCGGTTTGAAGGCGCGACGGTGCGGTCTTGGGGACGTGGGATCAACGGCCGTGACCGCCCTAACCGGTCAGCGACGCCAGAAACAAACCCGGCAACTTCGTCAGCGACGGTTGCAGGTACAGATCCAGCAGTTTCCAGGTGACCTTTTGTGGATGCCGATGCGTTGAATTCCAGATCGGCTTGGGCGACATTGCCAGCGGTGCGCGTAAAATTGTCTTCTCTGGCCGATCCAACAGATACGTGTTGTGGACGAATCCGATCCCGCTCTTGACGTCTTCCAGCGTACCGCTGGGATGACCGCCCCATGGAGGTGACATCAGTGCGAAGGAAAACGCGGACCACTGGTTGATACCGATCGTACCGAAACGCATTTTGCGGAGGCATTCATCGAATTCCTCGCCATGCCGCCGCTCAAAATCCTTGGGAATGGTAAACGAAGCGGCCAGCGTACCCCAGATCTGTTCGTTCATCACCTCGGTCGCCTTGTACAGAAAGTCGACTTCGGAATCGGCGTCGATGCACAGTTCGCCGCAGACGCATGTGAAAGATTCCTCGTTGACCAGTTGCGGCGTTCGCTCGGGATCAATGTTTTCCAACAGCGTCCACGGCAGCAATTCGCGATCTTCGGGTGTCATTCCGCTGAATCGCTGGAAACGATCCGCGGCGCCCGGGTAGTAGGCTTTGCGCCGGGGAATCGATGCGAAGATTTCCTTCAGCATGCCCAGAAACTTCTCTCGCTGTGGCCAAGATCGGCAGGTGAGGATCATTTTCGTGGCAACGCAATTGAAGGACACGTTGTTGACAATCGACGCGGCAAACGTTTCGGCCTGGGCGCGGAGTTCTTTATCGGAATACTTGCCCGGAACGATCGCCCAAGGAGTCACATTGCCCAATTCGCTGGTAATGTTCTTGTGCAATAGCGGTTGGCCATCGCGACGCCGCTGATCTTGTTGACCGTCGGTTCCCCAGACGATTGCGTCGTGCGACTGCGTCGATCCGGTGATGTGAACACCGCAGGTTGACTCATGCTGAACCAGGTGACTGCCCGTTTCAATTCCACCGTAGGCGACCCGCAGCAGATCGGCGTCAATCAACGGCTTGAAGGCCTTTTCAAAGTGAGGCCCCAAGTATTCATTGACTGGATTCATTTTCAGCGAAACCGCCTGGTTATCCATCAAGATTTTTGTCAACGCGTCGGTCGCTGCAATGGAAGCCACGTTGCCGGCACCCAACACAACGTGGACCTCCGGTTCTAAACCTTCGCCCAACAGCCGCGCGGTCGTTTCCGCTGAAACCGCGTTGGGATCGACGCCGGGCAGCAACCATGTCTCAGCGGTCATCGGTCGGAACGTAAGCGCGTCATACATCAATGGCGTCGGAAAGACTGGAACTCGGCACTGACCATGTTGTTGCTGAACTCTGCCCGGCAACCGGGGCCTGCCGCTGGCTTCAATATCCTGCAGCGATTGAGCCAGCAAACGCAGAAAACGGACGGTGGCAATCGGCCCGCCAAGCACCTCTTCAGCACTGGAGGGGCCGTCCGTCGCGATCCCCTTGGCCTGGCATGCGGCATCAACCCAGCCGCGAGACACTTCCCCGATCCCCTCGATGCAACGATTGATCAGATCCAGCCGTTTGGCAATAGGCATCTGTAACAACGACGCCGCTCCGTCACGCAACTGGGCTATCGATTCGTCCAGTTCGTGCTTCGATGATGGTTCATGGGTTAAGGTTGCGCTCATGCTGGCGTGCCTCCGTGAGGAATACTTGAAAATGAATCTAAACGACCAGTATAGCGACTATTTCAAACCGGGTTGCCGACGGTTTGAACCGCCGCAATCGCTGCCAACCCGCTGACGACAGTTGCCGTTGATCGATCATTCGCAATTGGCAATCCACACCGGGTAATCCACACCGGGCAATCCACACGGCGGGCAAGCGAATGCTTGTAATTCGGTCAGCCCGGTCGCCAGCGCCGCCAACCCAGCATCCGGATGCTGCTGGGCGTGCCAAGGAGTCCAGGTCGGGGATGCGCGGATCAGTGCGGGTGTTGTGGGCAACCAAAAACGATCGCCGAGAACCGTTGCCGCGCGCCTTTTGTGACCTAGATTTCTGATAAAGAACCGGTGTCGGCGATCTTTGCGCGATTGGCTTGGTACCGGTTGTATCGATTCTCTGGATGACGCACCGCCGGCGATGTCACAGCTTTCCACAACACCAAAGTACCTGATGCGCTGGGATCACCAATCTGACCAGCGACTGCTGCGTGATGTCGTCCGCACGACTCACCGGCTAAACGAATTGCCGATTTTCTCGGATGAAGGTCTGGCGTCACTTATCGATTGCTACCCGGCCGCCGCAATGATCGTCACGACGATGGGAGACAACCCTGCGCACCCCAGCGAGTTGCGACACGGCACTTTCGCTGATCACGATGGGCGTCAGTGGATTGACATGATTCGTCGAGGTCGACTTTGCTTGCGGCTGACCGGCGTTGCCAGGCATCATGATGCGCTCGGTGATCTTGTCAATCGATTGTGCGGCGAAATGATGGAATGCCAACCAGGGCTACACACGGATTCGCACGACGGCGACCTGTGGATCACATCACCCTACGCGATTCACTATCTTGGCATTGATCTGCAACCAGCCGTGTTCTGGCAAATCCGTGGCCAGCGCCGCGTGTCGCACTACCCGCTGGCCGAGCCGTTTTTGCTTCAGCGAGACCTTGAACAAACTGTCGCGGGAAATTCCACTCGGCCACTCTACTATGAACCGGCGTTTGAGCAGCATGCCCAGACCGAGCAACAAGCGCCAGGTGATGCACTCGGCCTGCCGCTGCACACACCCCATCGAATCACGACCAGCGGTACCCTCTCGCTGACCTTGACGACCAGCTACCAAACCCGACAGTCGCGACGACGGAACGAAATATTGCGCGCTAATGACCGTTTGCACCGTTGGCTGCCAAACCAGAACCGATCTTTGGAAATCAATAACGCCAAATCGCTGGCCAAGCGGCTGATGGTTCGATTGGTCGACCGTTTCGCCGCTCCTTGCCAGATCAGCCCGCCGGAGGCATCGTTTCGCGTCGATCCGAACGCCACCAACTGCGTTGCACCGATCTATCACGACCCGGCCAGCGACGATTCGACCCGCGTGGAATATTCCGACCGCAAGTCAAGCTCTCCGATCTTTCCGGGACTATCGATCGAGCCAACAACTTACGCCAACGCCGGTATGGAGAACTGAGAGATGCCCCGTCTCAATAAGCGAATTTCTCTTGCAGTGGCTGCCAGCATGATTGTGCTTGGCTTCGCTGTGATTAGCTCGATCGAGTCGCGCGCGGCGACTTCCTCGGCACCCCAGCCAGCTGGCGGCTCAGCGGCCGAACCGCTTGAACCGAATCTGGTGCTGGGCAACGAGAGTTGTCGGAAATGTCATGCCGCCGAGATTCAAGTATGGCAGCGGACACCGCATGCCAGAACATTTGACGAGTTACATCGCCGACCAGAAGCCAAGAAAATCGCCGCGAACCTTGGCCTCCGTTCGATCAAGAACGAAGGCCGTTGCGTCGCGTGTCATTACACGGCTCAAGCTCAACCGGGGACGAATCCGCACGCGATCGCCGGCATCTCCTGTGAGTCTTGCCACGGCGGGGCCAAGAACTGGATCGATTTGCACCATGACTACGGCGGCGAAAAGATCACACGAGCAACCGAATCGGCCGCACACCGTGCTTCGCGAATCGCCGCCAGCGTGGCCGCGGGAATGCGGAATCCGCACAATGTTTATCTCGTCGCACAAAGCTGTTTGCGATGTCACACGACGGGCGACGAAGAACTGGTCAACATCGGCGGCCATTCGGTCGGCAGCCTTGATTTTGAATTCGTCTCCTGGAGCCAGGGAACGATTCGTCACAACTTTGTCCGTAGTGATGGCAAAACCAATGACGTGAGCAACCTCGAGCGATTGCGGGTGATGTTTGTCGCCGGCATGATCGCCGAGCTGGAAGCGAGCCTGCGGGCGACGGCCAAGGCGACTGAGAAAGCGACCTACGGCGTCACCGCCGCCAAACGGGCTGCCCGCGCCGGAGCACGAATCAAGAGCGTCGCCGCCAAAGTGAACTCAAGCGAATTGGCGGGGATTGTCGCCAGCTTTGACTCAGTCACGCTGAAACTCAACAACGCCCTGGAATTGACGACCGCCGCCGACACAATCGCCGCGCTGGGTTACCAATTCGCCGAACTCTCGGACGGCAGCGGTCTCAGTTCGCTAGACGCATTCATCCCCCAGGCTGACCGCTATAAATAACGGCTTGGCTTGGCTGGACCGCGTGAGAGATCACAAATCCTGGTTTTTGGCGGCAAATCGAGACTCAAATTTGTATCTGCCCGGCAAACCGTTCATACTGGTGGTCCACATTTCATCAGCCATTGTTGGGTTTTGCCGGTGCTATTGTTTCAAGCCTGCTTGCGAAACTGCTGGACCTTCGGCATCGCCCTAACAATCTTGGTGTTGTCGCTCAGTCCGGTCGCGGCCGATGATCCCGTCGTCATCACGGGCCAGGCCAAACCGGTCGCTGCTGAGGCTCAAAGAGCGACACCATCCGGACCGCAAACTGGGAAGCAGCCAGCGCAACAAGGGGCAGCGACTGACAATCCGGAAGCCGCCGGCAAATCGAAACAAGCCAGCCCAGCACAGAACGAATCGCCGGAACCCAAAGTCATTCGCCGTGACGATTCGAATGACGAATCAGCAGATCCGGACGAATTGAAGGCGATGGTCGGCGATGACGGCCGAGTCGCTTTTCAATTTCGCAACCAACCCTGGGTCGAACTTGTCCAGTGGCTGGCCGACATCTCCGAACAACCGCTCGATTGGCTGGAACTGCCTGGCGATCGAGTCAACATGCGCTCGCCTGGCCGATACACGGTTGTCGAAACGCGGGACCTTTTCAATCGGCACTTGCTCGCACGCGGCTATACCCTGCTGGAAATCGACGGCGGCTTGACGGTCGCCAAAACCGCAAACATCAATCCGGCAATCGTGCCGCGTGTTGATGTCGCGGATCTATCCGCGCTGGCGCCCTATACCTTCGTGCGCACGTCGCTGGATGTGGGCTGGCTATCGGCCCAGGAACTGGCCAAGGAATTGCAGCCGATGATCAGCGGCAACGGCAAGCTGACAGCGTTGAAAACAACGAATCGAATCGAGGCGATGGATGCGGCGATCAATTTGTCGCAGGTCGCGGCTTTGCTCGATCAGGAACACAATCTTACCAGTCGCGAGGCGCTGGCGCCTGAGATGAAACTGCGCTACCTGCCCGCCGAAGAGGCAAAAAGGATGTTGGAGCAGTTTCTGGGAATTGAAAAGAAAAAAGAAACTCCGCTGACGCCGCAACAGATCCAGATGATGCAACAACAGCGGCAACAGAACCAGAACCAAAACCCTCAGCCTGTTCCCAAGAAAATTGAAATCGCCATCGTTGCCAATCCGCGGCAAAACTCGGTGATCATTCGCGCCCCGCCCGACCGCGTCGCGATCGCGATGGAGTTTCTTAAACGCGTTGATGTGCCGAGTGAGTCGATGGCGTCGCTGTCGGATATTGAAACTCGCGTGCAAGTCTTTCGCCTCGCCTCTCTTGATCCCGAAAAATTGATCGAAATCATCGGCGAGATGAATGTGCTGGAACCAACCACACGAATTCGCGCCGACAAGACCAATAACGCTTTGATCGTCTCCGGCTCGGGCGCCGATCGTTACATCATCAACTCGTTGATCAAGCGATTGGATGGCAGCGGACGCAGCTTTGAAGTATTACCGCTGCGGCGACTCGATCCGGTGGAAGTCGCTGAATCGATCGCGTTCTTGATGGGACAGGAGCAAGAGGACGACAACAAAAATTCGCGGCAACGATACTACTACAGCTATTACGATAGAAACAATAAAGATGAAAGTAAGAAGCAAGACAAATTCCGAGTCGCGGCCAACGCTCGATTCCGCCAGGTATTGCTGTGGGCGAACGAACAAGAAATGGCCGAAGTTCGATCGCTGCTGATCAAACTCGGAGAACTACCGCCGCCAGGTGGTAATCGAAACACCATTCGTATCATCGATGCCTCGGCGACGCCGGAGACTTACGAATATCTGCAGCGGCTGCGGCAGCAGTGGAACCGGCTTGCCCCGAATCCGCTGGAATTGCCAGCGGAGGACAAGTTTACCGAGCCCAACGAAATTCCTCGTGGCGATGCCGAGCAGGAGGGAGAGTCACCGGAAGCCAGCGAAAAACCGAAAATGACGGACGACCAAGATGACCAAACGCTGGCCGGATCTTCAAAGCGACATCAGCTTCAATTGGCTGCCATGCAAGACGAGACCGCAACGGACGACGAAGACACGGGCGGGAAAGCGCCGATTCGTTCGGCAGAGGATTTTGATCGCGCATTTGGCCCGCGGCAAAGCCCGCAACGGAATCCCGAAGATCGCGACAAGCCGCCAGCGAGTATCCGCATTGACGTCGACAGCGCCGGCAACATCGTGCTGGTCAGTCCCGACACCGATGCGCTCGATCAACTGGAAAACCTGATGCTGCAAGTGGCCCCGCCCAAACGGCCTTATCAGGTCTTCCACATCAAGCATGCGTCGGCTTTGTGGATGAAATTGAATTTGGAAGATTACTTCAAGGATCTCGATGACCAGCAGGAATCCGAATCCGATCGTTTCTATCGCTATTTTTGGGGCAATGATCAATCTGATTCCAGCGACAAAGGACCATCTGGACTTGGCAAGGGCATCAAGTTGCGATTCGTCGACGACATCGATACCAACACCTTGGTCGTCAGCGGAGCGACATCCTCGCAGTTGCGGACAATCGCCGAATTGATTGAGCTGTGGGACGTACCGGAACCAGTCAACAAGCGCAGAACTCGTTTCACAAAGCTTGTCAACGTCCAATTCGGGCGCGCCGAGAAAATTGCCGAAACAGTCAAGGAAGCGTACCGTGATTTGTTGAGCAGCAATGACAAGGCCTTTACGGCCGGCAAGGGACAGAATCAGGCGGCCAGCGGAAATCAGAATCAGGCAACCAAGAGTCGTGATGGAAATGGCAGCAGCCTGCAGGATTCCGAGAGCGGGCGAGATGGCGGCGGAGCCGATTTTTCCTTTAAAGGAAAATTATCGATCGGAATCGATAGCGTAGGTAACACACTGCTGGTCAGTGCCGAAGGTGAACCGTTGCTGAAATTGGTCTCTGACATGATCAGTCAGTTGGACCAGGCCGCGCGACCGACAGGCGAAGTTCAAGTGATCCAGATACCCGGCGGGGTCAGCGGGCAGGCCCTGCAGTTAGCGTTGCAGGCATTCGGCGCCGAACCACCCAACGTCAAAGATTCTGGCCGGCGCGGCGACGACAAACAGAATCGAAATGACAAACAATTTGACGACGGGCAAATCCGCGAACGTGGTGCCCAAAACGAAAACTACGGTGTCGATACGGAGCGTTAGCGGTATTGAGTGAGTGGGATCGATGCTTGCTACGTGGTGATCCTTCAAATATCCTAAGCCGCTAACTTCTTGCCTGTTCATGAGCCGCCGATGCAACGCCCCACGCCGAAACCCACTTTTTCGGATCGGTGGGCGCAGACCGTGATCTCGCGTTGGCCTTGGGTGCTGGTTACCTGGCTGGTCATCACAATCGTCATTCGATTAGCCGCGCCGGCTTGGAACGATGTTGCCTACGACGGGGACTTCGAGTACTTGCCGCCGGAAATGTCCAGCGTCGAAGGGGGCCGTTTGCTCGACGATGCATTCCCCGGCGAACGTAGCCGCAGTCAAATCGTGCTCGTGCTCGGCCGTGATACCGAGCCACTGATCAAGACCGATCAAATCGTCGGCTTGGATCTGCTGAGACGGTTGTACCATCGACTTGGCGAAGTCAGCTGGCAACGAGCGATCCAGTACGGCTACGAATCCGGACCGCCTGATCAAACGAGCCGTTGGTCACCCTGGATTGAACTGGCGCGCGATGCCTTTGATCATTCGATCGCTGCCGACGAACATTTCTACGAACTGGTTGCCCAACGGCTGCCCGAAGACGCGGCCACGTTGAATGAGCCACGAATGGCGATCACCTTTTGGGATCGCGGCAAGTTACTGGAAAGTTGGGGCGATTCCGAAATCGCGGTTGGCGACGATTTTGAAGCGGCATTGATTCTGATGCCCGAGTTACCAACCATCGCCAGGCCGATCGGCGAGCGTGATCTGTCTGCCTGGAGTTCCCTGCTGGACGTGTTGTCATGGGAAAACCCATTGATTGGCTCGCGACTGCAGCACCGCAGCGCACGTCTGGTCGTGATGCAGCTGAGCAGCGAACTGGCGGCCACTGAAAACATCAAGACGATCGAGGCGGTCAACGAGTTGATCGAACAGGTGCTTGCCTACAGCGCACCTTACACCGATCCGGGACTGCAGCTATTGATGACCGGCAGCGCTGCGTTTGGTGGCGAAACGTTGATTGCCTCTCGGGACGCGATTCGATACACCGAATGGATCACCGTAGTGATGATTCTGGTGATCTTGGCGTTGGTATATCGTGCGCCGTTACTCGTGGCGATTCCAATGATCTCGATCGGAATCGCGGTCGCGGTATCGACGGCATTGGTGGCCTTGTTGACGGATTGGTCGATCCGCGGCACGGTTCCAGGCTTGGACTTGCGAATCTTTACGACCAGCCGCATCTTTGTTGTGGTCATATTGTTCGGCGCCGGTACCGATTATTGTCTGTTCTTGATCGCACGATTGCGCGAGGAGGCATGCCAGGCCGAGTGGCCCGCCGCCTGTCGAAACTCGCTCTCTGGGGTTCTCGGTGCGCTGATGGGCAGCGCGCTAACGACGGTCGTCGGGTTGGGCATGTTGTGGATCGCCCGATTTGGCAAGTTCCACCATACCGGGCCGGTGATCGCGATCTGTTTGTTGGTTGGACTAGCCGTTTGCACGACGCTGACACCAGCGCTACTGCGAGCGATGGGGCCGATCGTCTTTTGGCCAGGAAAAATCGTTCCACAGCCCCCTGACAGACAATCCTTGTTTGCTGATCGATCATCGGACGGCGGATCGCCGCGTGGTGGTCGTTGGGGCTGGATGGCCTTGGTATTGACTCGCTATCCCTTGACCACACTTGGCATTGGACTGGTGTTACTGCTGGTGCCCGGATGGTATGGGTTGTCCAACGAAAATGATGTCACCTACGATCTCAGCAGCCAGTTGAACCACTCGGCTCTCAGCCGACGCGGATTGCGTCTACTGGCAAAACATTTTGACATTGGCGAAATCAACCCAATTACCGTGCTGCTGCTGCGTCAACAGGACGCGTCGCCGGAAGCCATCAAGGATGACGTCAAATCACTGGCTGCGGATTTATATCAGATCCCCAGCGTGGCGACCGTCCGCAGGCTTGACGATCCATTCGGTGACTTTCCACCAGACCGTGACATGAGCTTGTTAAGCGGCGACGCTTGGAAACGCAGGATGCTGAGGAACCATCAAGCAGCGCAACGCTACTTCCTGTCATCCGATCCACGATACTCCAATCGATTGACTCGGCTGGACGTGATTGTCAACGGCGACCCTTTTTCAATTGAGACCGCGGGCATCGTTGAACAGATTCAAAGTCGTTTGGATGGCAAGCGTCAGGAACTAGGTTTGACCTGGCAAGACACCAAGGTGTTGTTGACGGGCGCCACGCCATCGATCATGGACCTCCGCAAGGTCACATTGCGGGACAACCTGCGAATCAAGATTGCCGTGGTGATTGCCGTCTTTACGGTGCTGCTGATTGTGATTCGACGAGTACGATTATGTTTATATTTGATTGCGACAGTCTTGCTTAGCTACTATGCGACGCTCGGTTTGACCCAATGGTTTTTTCGCGCCGCTTATGGCAGCGATTGGGTTGGACTCGATTGGAAGCTACCGATATTCCTGTTCGTGATTTTGGTTGCCGTTGGTCAGGACTACAACGTCTATTTGGTGACGCGGATTGTCGAAGAGCAACGCAGACTCGGATGGCTGTCAGGTTTGCGGCGGGCAATTTCACGCACCGGAGGAATCATCACCGCCTGCGGGCTGGTCATGGCGGCAACCTTTTTCAGCATGACTGCCTCGGCCTGGTTTCCTCAGGTCGCAGCGATGCTGGGATTTCAAAGCGGTAGCGGGACTTCGATCCGGGGGATTGTCGAACTGGGATTCGCGTTGGGCCTGGGTGTGCTGATCGATACCTTTTATGTGCGAACGATCCTGGTACCCAGCTTTGTCACCCTGTTGGGCCGCCCGCCGGCGCGCGGGTAAGCCAAATTTTCCTGACGTCCGTCAGCCCAATGTTTGGCGACTAATCACCGACGCCGATGTCGTCACCCATGGCGTCCAAGATCAAAGTCAATTCGGCTTCCTCGTGCCGCTGGAATTTCGACTGGAAATCGTCGAATCGCTTCAGCAACATCGAAATCTGTTCATCAGCCTCTGCGGGAACTTCGAACGCAAGATCGGCTAAATCGCGGATCTGCTGGAACAGCACCGCATGTTCACCACGCAAACGCTCGGCGGTCACGCTCAGCTGCGGCGCCGTGATGATCGCGTCTTCAAAGTATCCGAATGCCTCTTCGAGCGAAAAGTGCATTGCCAATTGATCTCGCAAATCGGCGAACAAACGAATCAGCTCGGGCCAATGATTGACCGCAGTCGGCAATTGACTGGCCAGCGGCTGAATCTTGTCCATCAACGCCTTGAGTTCACGATTGTCGTCCTTGATATCCTTCAAGAACGCCGCATTGACCGCGACGTGGCCAGTTCTGGTTTTGCTCTTTTTCATCGCTACCTCCCCATGATTCGACGAGGCGCCATCTCGCAAATCGGACAGCGAGGAAAAGGGTAGGCCCCCCTTTTCCGATGACGTATCGAATAACCCAACAATGCCTGGGCCTATTGTAACCTTCGCGCTGAACAAGGTGTGCATTGACGTGGCTCAAGCAATTTCAATCGGAAACGGGATCGCTTCGTCAATCGATTTTGCTCCTGTACGTACCATCAGCAACCGGTCGACTCCAAGTGCCACGCCTGTACAGGCAGGCAAACCTTGCCGGATCGCGGCAACCATCGCCGATTCGGTCTCGATTCGGGCTCGGCCAGTCGCCACACGCTTGCGATTGTGGGCTTCGCTGCGTTCCAACAGCTGGTCCGCCTCCCGCAGCTCATCGTATCCGTTGGCAAGCTCGACGCCGCGGACAAACAATTCGAATCGGGCCGCGCAGTCGGGGTCCTCCGGAGATGGGCCGGCAAGTGCGGCTTGGCTAAGCGGGTAATTCTTGACAATCAAGGGACGGGCGACACCCAGACTCGGTTCGATTCGGCTCGACAACAGCAAATCCAACAGCGAATCTCGATCGCTGTTGACCAAAGCGGGATCCAGATCGGCGACGAGTTTCCGCAACTCTGCGATCGGACAATCGATCGGATCCAACCCAAGCGCACGCTGAAACAATTCTCGATAATCGCAGACGTCAAAGCCATCCTGATGAAGCAATGTCGACGCTAACTCGCCCAGCAGCTGAATTCCGCGGGGCATCCGGGCCTCAAGCTGGTACCATTCCAACATCGTGAATTCGACATTGTGCCGCAGGCCCCGTTCTCCGCAGCGAAAGACAGGCCCCAAACTGTAGATCGATGGCGCCCCGGCAACCAGCATTCGCTTCATCGCTGATTCTGGAGACGTTTGCAAGTAGAATTTCTGAGGCAGGTCGATTCCCAGTCGAAGCTGCTGAGCAGAAATTTCGATCGGATCGATGTGGGCATCCACCACACAATCTGCTGACAGGCAGGGCGGTTGGACTTCCAAAAAACCTCGTGAATCGAAGTACCGCCGCAGCTCGCGCAGCAATTCCGCTCGCGGTCGAAGCAACTTTAAGTTTGGTTTTGCGTAACCAGTCATCAATCGGCTTGTCCCTACATGAATCGCTGCAGCATGGATCGCTGCAGTGGCTGGCTGAAATCGTGACAGAACGTCTCCTGGCACGGGCGCTGCAAGCGAGCAAGAATTAAGTTAGCAATCTCGTTCATCATCAACCATGGTTCGCAATGACCGAAAACTGTCAAACAAATCGATACGCGCGGCAGATTCAGTTCGCAGCGGTCGGGCAAGCCGGTCAGCAGCAGATTAGCAACTCTCGCGTGGCGGTGCTGGGATGCGGCGCGTTGGGAACAGTCGCCGCGGAGATCCTCGCTCGCGCCGGAGTGGGTTACCTGCGGCTGATTGATCGCGATATTGTCGAGTGGACTAATCTGCAGCGACAGGCATTGTTCGTCGAACAGGACGCGATCGAAGGACGCAGCAAGGCCGGGACGGCTTGTGAGCGATTAGCGTTGATCAACAGTTCCATTCGTGTCGAACCGATAGTGGCAGACGTCACCTCAGGCAACATCCGCACGCTGATCGGAGAGGTGGACCTGGTGATCGATGCGGCGGATAATTTTGCCGTTCGATTTCTGTTGAACGATTGGGCACTGGCAACCAAGACTGCTTGGGTTCACGGCGGATGTATCGGCGCCAATGGACAGGTGCGATTGTTCAGCGGCGACGGTTCGCCTTGTTTTCGCTGTCTCGTTCCCGAGCCGCCACCGGCAGCCGCGGTCGATACGTGTGATACCGCGGGTGTGATCGGCGCGGCCACTCACCTGATTGCCAGCTGGCAAGCGAGCGAAGCGATCAAGTGGCTGTCGGGAAATCGCGACGTGGTCCGTACGACGCTGCTATCGATCGACCTCTGGGAAAACCGAGTACGAGAATTACAACTTTCCGAGTCGATCGGCAGTGCTTGTCCTGCCTGTTCGGCTGGTAACTTCGAATTTCTTGACGGATCACGCGGAATCGAAGCGGAAACGGCCGCCACACTTTGTGGACGCGACGCCGTACAGATTAGTCCGACCAGCGAGGGAACCGTCAATCTGAATGCGATTGCCAAGAAGTGGGCAGGCGTTGGCCGAGTCCAAACCACACCTTTTTTTGTGCGGCTGTTTCCCGATCCGCAGCACAGTGTCACCCTGTTCCGAGACGGTCGCGTCGTGGTCAGCGGCACTGCGGATGTTCCAGCGGCCAGATCGCTATGTGACCGTTACATCGGACGCTAGGCCAGTGGAACCAGCACAGCGACTCACAGGCAAAACGCCCACCGAACTGCTTCGCAAGTATTTCGGCTACGAATCCTTCCGCCTGACCCAGCAGCAGATCATCGAACATGTTCTGGCCGGCCACCATGCGATGGTGGTGATGCCGACCGGAATGGGCAAATCACTCTGTTACCAGATTCCCGCGCTGACCTGTGACCCGGACTCAGCAGAACTGGTGCTAGTCCTCTCGCCGTTGATCGCGCTGATGCAAGATCAGGTCGATTCGCTGCTGGCTCGTGGTATCGAAGCCACCTTGATCAATTCGTCGCTTGATCGCGATTCGCGGCTAACGCGCTACGACGAGGTCGCCGCGGGCAAATATCAACTGTTGTATGTGACTCCCGAGCGATTTCGTAAACCTGAATTCTTGGCAGCGCTGAAATCTCGCCAAATTGTCCTGTTAGCGGTCGACGAAGCCCACTGCGTCAGCCAATGGGGTCACGATTTTCGGCCCGACTATTCACGGATCGCCGAAATTCGCGGATTGCTGGGCAACCCCACCACGATTGCGCTGACCGCAACCGCGACCGACCAGTGTCGCCAGGACATCTATCGACAGCTCGGCATCGACCGCTCGAACATTCGATTGTTTCACGAAGGGATCGATCGTCCCAACCTGAGCATCGACGTTCGCGAAGTCTGGGACGAAGACGATAAGATCGACGCGATCTGCGAGACGTTCGCCAATAATCAATACCGGGGCGGAAGTGCGATCGTTTATTTCTCGTTAATCAAAACGCTTCAGCGATTCAGCGACGCGCTGCTGCGACGCGACATCGATCACGTCTGCTACCATGGCGACCTGGCTCGTCAGCGACGTCGGCAGATCCAGGACGAATTCATGACGGACCAGTGTGACCTCGTGTTGGCGACCAACGCGTTCGGCATGGGAGTCGACAAGGAAGACATTCGCCTGGTGATTCACGCCGAGACTCCCGGTTCGATCGAGTCCTACTACCAAGAGATCGGCCGCGCCGGCAGAGACGGCAAACCAAGTTTGTGCCGCTGGCTTTACGCGCAAAGTGACTTGATGACCCAAATGCAATTCATTGACTGGTCTAATCCCGATGCCGATTTCTACTCACGGGTCTACACGCTGATTTCCGAGCATGGCGAGAAGTGCCGCGCCTTCGGACTGGATTGGATGAACGATCGTCTGCAACGGGTCAGTCGCCACGACCACCGGCTGGTCACCGCGATCGGCATGTTGGATCGCCATGGGGTGATCGCCGGTTCACGTCCGCCGGATTGTTTCCGGATCAGGGGGCCGTTGCCAAGCCAGTTGACCGACAACGACTTCTTGATCGAGAAAAAGCGGCGGGATCAACATCGGCTGTACGCGATGGTCCAGCTGGCGGCGGAAACAGGCGACCGAAAACAGTTTCTCAATCGCTATTTCCTTGGTGACGATCAAGCATCCTTTTCCCCTAGCCCCCATTTCGGGGGAGAGCATTAGGGTCAGGGACACGAACGCCGGCTATCCATGGTCCTCGCATGCGAGATAATGGCGTCGCTAACAGCCTGATTGCCAGCGGCTGTGGTTTGGACATCTTTGTTGGTTAGCCTTCTGGTTTCTGATTTCGAAAACTTCACGCTCACGGAGAGCTCCCCATGTCACGATCATTTTGCCTGCTGTCACTCGCCTTGTTGATGACCTGTTCGCTTGGCGCAACCGTTGTTGCCGCGGAGCAAGATGGCTTACAGGAGGGCGATCCGATTGGCGTCTTCTACGTCACCAAGATTGCCGGCGCGGTTGATGATCAAGTCGAACCAGGCGAGACACTTTGTTATCGCTGCCGATACGGTTCGCGGCCGATGGTCATCGTCTTCGCACGAGACATCGGTGGCAAAGTCCCAGAACTATTGCAAGCGATTGACAAATCGGTCGGTGAAAACGAGGAGTCGAAACTGAAAGGGATATTAACGCTGTTGGGCGAGGACGCAGAGGCGCTAAAGGATGACGCCGGCAAGATCGCTGCGAAAACGCAAGCCAAACTAGTGCCGGTAGTGGTCGCCGAAGACAGCAAGACTGGGCCCTTGAATTACAAATTGTCTGGTGATGCCGAAGTCACGATCGTGCTGGCCAAAGACAGCCAGGTCGTCAAGACGCACACGTTCGACTCAGCCAACATCGACATCCAGTCGATCATCAGCGAAGTCGGCGAGATGCTGAATTGAAGTAGCTCGCGCATGACTTGAATCGCTTTTGGAAAACGCCTCGTTTTCGGTGGCCAGATCGCGAGACGGTTGGTCCGTAGTTCCACTTCAATCGGTTTCACCTTAATTTGGTGGGGTCGACGGGTTGCTTGGGCAAGGCAGAGCCAGAGTCAGCTGGCTCTGGTGTGCTGAATGCCAATCGAAGCGCGACCGGCCACCAAGTGATCCAGGCACGATCTGATACTGGGCAAGTGGAAGGCGCAGGCAATTTGCGGTACCTTCTCGCCCGTGCCGGCGGATTCAAATCGCTGTCAGTGGCGCGCAGGGACTTCCAATGCAGGTTCAACAATGGTTTTTGTCACAGCATCCTGTGATGCAGGCGCTGCTGGCCGGTCTGTTCACTTGGTCGGTCACCTGTGCCGGCGCGGCGACGGTCTTTCTCTCTCGGCAGATCAATCGCAAATTGCTCGACTCGATGCTCGGGCTTTCGGGCGGCGTCATGCTGGCGGCCAGTTATTGGTCGCTGCTGGCGCCGGCGATCGAGATTTCTGAGCATGGCAGCACACCGTCGTGGGTGCCGCCGGCTGTCGGTTTTCTCGCCGGGGGGGCGGTACTGTGGGTGCTCGACAAATCGCTTCCGCACCTGCATCTCGGGTCTCCGATTGCCGAAGCCGAAGGTCCCAAGACGAGTTGGAATCGAGCGATCCTGTTGGTCAGCGCCATCACGCTGCATAACATCCCCGAAGGGCTGGCCGTGGGCGTCGCCTTCGGCGGCGTGATCGCCGGAGTTCCCAGTACCAGCGTCACCGCGGCGGTCATTCTGGCGATTGGCATCGGCCTGCAAAATTTTCCCGAAGGTGTCGCGGTGGCAATGCCGCTGCGCGGCGAAGGAATGAGTCGAGCCAAAAGTTTCTGGTACGGACAACTGTCGGCGGCTGTGGAGCCGCCGGCCGCCGGCATCGGCGCGGCCGCAGTTGTGGTCGCCGCGCCAATCCTGCCCTACGCACTAAGCTTTGCGGCCGGTGCGATGGTCTACGTCGTTGTCGAGGAACTGATTCCCGAATCACACCGCGAAGGCAACGTCGATCTGGCCACGGTCAGCCTGATGCTGGGATTCGTGATCATGATGGTGCTAGACGTTGCGCTGGGCTAGCACTGTCTCGTTATTCGATTCGTGATCGGAAAAGGGATCGGAGTGAATTACGTTGGATGTAAAAGCAGACAACGAAGAGGTGTTCGACAGCTAGGATCGGAAAGTTCTTGTAGCGTTGCTGATAAAGATGTCCGCAGCCGCTGGCATGTTCGTCCGCGTGATAGCAACCTGTGACCGTGCGTCCATGTACAAAAAGCCGCCAAACTGCGCCGCAAAAGTGGAAGTAGCAGACGGTATCCGGTACGGTTGACCCTTAGCCAGAGATTCAAATCGCTACCAGTTCTCAGCCGCCTTCCAAGGAGCATCTCATGTCAGCGATTCAACTCGCGTTTGCCTACCTGTTGGCGTCATTTGCCATTCTTGCTCCGAACGCGACAGGGGCTGCGGAGGCTACTCCGGATGTAATCGATGCGTCTCCGAGCGCGGCAGAGGCTGCGGATGCAATTCCGGATGTGATCGGCCCGTTAATCAAGCAGGTTAACGAAATCAGAATGAAGCCATATTGCTGCGAGATCACGGGCGCGCATCCAAGCCAACGCGTTGCCGATGAAACACAAAGAATCTGCAGCTGCGAGACATGTCAAAGATGGGCATTCGGTGCTTTGAGAGATCTGTCATTTCCGTTGAAGTCCCAAACAACGCCCGCAATCCTGAAGCAGGTAGAGCGAATCTTCCTGAGACGCTCGTTTGATTTTTTCGCGAATCAGCGAGAGAAGAAACAGAAAGCCGAGGAACTGGGCGTGCTCCATCAATGGCTGGAGCAACGATACGGCAGAACCGCTGTCTGGCCGGACCGTTGCGCTCTGACAGGAATGCCTGCAGAACTATCTCTCAACAAGCCCTTCCGTTCCACCGTACTCTGCTCCTGCGATAACTGTCAACGTTGGGCCTCCACAACGTTGAACCTGTTGGATCGTCAGGTTGTTGGTCCGTTGGTCAATGGCAAGCGGAACCAAGCCTCGACAGCGCTCGAGAAGATTGTCACGGAAACGAGGGAATCCCGTCTGTCTTCTCGTGCCAGCACCACCTATCCGAAATGGCTTCACCAAGTTACCGGAAACGTCCAACGAGAATTCAGTTGTGACCTTACGAGCAAACATCCTGAAAAAGCAGTCATGGACGATGATGCCCAACAACCGAAGAAACTGTGTCAATGCGATTCTTGTCAGCGGTGGGCGTTAAGATCACTGCGCGGACTGACGGGTGCGGTCCACGGGGTAAGGCGGCTTGGGGTGACAGACAAAACGTGGCAGATGTTAAAAGCAAGTCTCCAAGTATCCGACATTGATTTTGACCGCGTGGAGATGAGCCAGATAAAAAAGGCCGAACAGCTGGGCGTGTTGGATGAGTTCATTCAATACAGATATCGCCGGACGGGTCTGTGGCCGGACCGATGCGCATTTACGAAACTCCCCTCGGACAAGGCCCTGACACCGCGCGGAACCCCTCTGCCAGTGCGACCCTTGTCAGAAATGGGCGTACAATGCGCTTCGCCAGTGGCACGTTCGTGTGATAGCTCCAGTCCTGGCTAGCGACGAGGCGCAGGCGATTGCCGCCCTCAAGGAAATTGCTGGTCGGTAGCAGTAGCTATCAGCGCGCCCAGGCCGTACGACGGTGACGCTACAGAAGATGACTCCCGAGGGCCTCGCGATCGACTCATCAAAACGTGAGCGAACTAAGAAACGGGCCAGTTGCATCGATGGGCGCACAGCGCCTGACTGACGCGCGATCAACGATCGTCCACCAACGATTGGAATGTGTTGTTAGAAACCATCATGAGCGAAAAAGAGGCAGAACAATCGAGCGTGAAAAGGCGGTCGAAAAACCTAGCGGCCGCGGCCGCCGATCCCGACGGCCCAACCGGTCCACGCAACGCAACCGACAAAGCACTTGCCAGTGGTTCCCGTAGTGGTTCCATTTCGGTATCTCCGCCGCTATTGGTGGAACCACCGGGGCAACCACCGACGCGAATTCACTCGAAAAAAGGGGCATTTTGTAGTCGAGGATAGCCCCGGTGGTTTTGATTCAAGTAGGGCGGGCAGGACTTGAACCCGCGACCAAGGCATTATGAGTGCCCTGCTCTAACCAACTGAGCTACCGCCCCCTGCGAAACTTCGCAGTAGGCATTCTAACCGGTTTCCGCTCGCTGCGAAGATCGTGATTCCGATCGATATCGGCGCCTGCTTCACGACCTAGACCTCGCTTATATTCCGGACGAGATCGCGAAAGATTGGGCGTACTGGTTTGTGCAGGAACCGCGCGAAACCTAATGTGCCGTCGCCATCCAACGTTTCTCCGAAGCTGTTTTTACTCCAGCGCTCGAATGTTACCCTGTCCGCGCAAAAAATCGACCGCCGCGCATTCCCATGCATTCAAACGATGTTAAATGGGACCTGCCTGGTTAGCTCGTTTGCGTCTGCTCATTCAGCTAGGATAACGATCAACATTTCAGCAAAGAGGGATCCTGAGCTCTTTGCTGCTTCTCAGACAACACTCAAATTGGAGTGCGCAAAGTAACCTTCCAACACAACCTGGAGCCTTAACTTTGATCCGTCTAAAAACCGTCTTGCTTGTTGTTCTCCTGTTGCCATGCGGAGCTTCTTTGTTTGCAGAGGAAGCCAATGGCCAAGGCGAAGTAGCGAAAGAGACCCGCATGACTCCCGAACTGCTGTGGAAGCTCGGTCGGGTCGGAAACGTGGCGATGTCGCCCGATGGCAAGCGAATCGCCTACACGGTGAAACGGTACGAGCTCAAGGAGAACAAGGGCAAGAGCACGCTGTATGTCAAAGACATTGCCTCGGGATCCTTGCGATCGCTGGTCGCCGACTGGAAGTCCATCGGCGATGTGCAGTTCGCGCCATCTCCTTTTGGCGAGCGAATCTATCTCAGCGGGTTGTCGGGAAATGACGAAGATGCAAAACCGCAGGCCTGGGCGGTCAATCCGCAAGACGGCGGAATCTATCAGGTCACGGATGTCGACGAGGGGATCGCCAACCTGAAAGTCGATCCGACAGGAAAGCGACTGGCGTTTACCGTCGACATCAAGCTTGACGACGAAGTGTCCGAGCTCTACGAGGATCTTCCCGACGCGGACGCCCGCATTATCGATTCGTTGATGTTCCGACATTGGAACGCCTGGCACGACTACAAATATTCGCATCTGCACCTGGCCGATTTGGACGATCAGGGCAGGGCGGAGCAGGCCACCGATCTGATGAAGGATCGACGCGTGGACTGCCCCGTCCCGCCGTTTGGCGGCAGGGAACAAATCGCCTGGTCGCCTGACGGATCAGAAATCGCCTTCACGATCAAGGACGTTGACAACTGGGCGGAATCGACCAACAGCGATGTATTCGTTGTCGACATCAAGCAGCCGAGCAACGCGAAGAACATCAGCACGTCGATGGAAGGCTACGACAACAATCCAGTCTATTCACCTGATGGACGTTTTCTTGCCTTCCATTCGATGGCAAGACCCGGTTTCGAATCCGATCGCAACCGAATCATGATCTATGACCGCGCTAGCGGCCAACTCAGCGAGGCCACGGCCGGACTAGACCAAACCGCTCATGCGGCGACGTGGGCTCCCGATTCGCAGCACCTGTACTTCACTTCCGAACACGAAGGTACGGTCCAAGTCTACCGCATCTCGCGCAGCGGTGGCCGATCTGCCGATCAGATCAGCCGAGGCCAATTCAACTGGAGTCTTCATGGCGTCCACCCAGACGGCAGCACAGCACTCGTGTCCTTCATGAGCATGCTGCGTCCCACCGAATTGGCGATCCTTGATCTGACCGATGGTGACTCGCAAACCGTGACCGATGTCAACGGTGACATCTACGAGCACTTGGAGTTACCAAAAATTGAGCAGCGGTGGGTAGAGGCGACCGACGGGAAAAAGATTCACTGCTGGGTGATCAGTCCTCCCGACTTCGATAGGAACAAAAAGTGGCCGATGCTGACCTACTGTCAAGGCGGCCCGCAGGGTCAAATCGGCCAGTGGTTTTCCTATCGTTGGAACTTTCACCTGATGGCCGCCAATGGCTATGTGGTCCTGGCACCCAATCGCCGTGGGCTTCCCGGCTTTGGGCGCCAGTGGAATGACCAGATCAGTGGAGACTGGGGCGGTCAGGCGATGAGCGACATTCTCTCAACGACCGATGCGATGCTGGCCGAGGATTACATCGACAAGAAACACATCGCGGCGGTCGGAGCAAGTTTTGGTGGTTACACCGTCTATTGGTTGATGGGGCAGCATCAGGATCGATTCGCCTGCATGATCGCCCATTGCGGTGTATTCAATCTTGAATCGATGTATGGCTCGACCGAGGAGTTGTTCTTCGTCAATTGGGATCTCGGTGGGCCTTATTGGAAGAGTCCGAAAGTTCAGCGGGACTACAATCGATTCTCGCCCCACCGATTCGTCAAAGACTGGAAGACACCGTTACTGGTGATTCACGGCGAGAAAGACTTTCGAGTCCCCGTCACGCAGGGCATCGAGGCTTTTACGGCGGCCCAACTCAAGAAAGTTCCTTCCAGGTTCCTGTACTTTCCCGAGGAGGGTCATTGGGTGCAGGGTCCTCAAAACGGAGTGCTCTGGCATCGCATCTTTTTCGATTGGCTGGAAAGATACTGCCAAGAACCGAAACCAGAAACCAAACCAGCGGACTAGTCGCTCGTTGCCTGCTGCGACGTTAAAAAAAGGTCCGGACTAGGCCGGCGATCCGCTGTCGTCTTGTCTGCGACGCCGGGATATACAGGCAAAGAAACTCAACAGACCTGCGATCAGCAGCCCACCGGAAGGCTCGGGCACCGAATGCACTCGAACCAGCCAGGTCCCATCCTGGCCGAGTGCCGTGGCCACCGGGGCGATTGGCAATTGAGCCGCGGACAGGTTGTTGGGATCAAGGAACGGGACGCCGGCCGAAGTCTGAGAGGCAATGAAGCTGTGGCTATTCGGCAGGTAGTTCGGGATGCTGTCGGTGCCGTCGTTGTCGATACGTGCCGGCTTCCTGCCCTGCGCGTAATTACTCACAATCGCGCCCGCGTAGAACACCGCGCCGATCGGCAACTGCACGTCGGGGATGTCGAATGTCTGGAACACGTTGGTCGACGAAAGCAGGTTCGGATTGGTGATCATGCCCGGCGTAGCAGAGAGCACAAAGGCGTCGCTCGGATCACCATCGTTATTGAAGTCACCCCACAGCAAAACTTCAACGAGATTATTCGTGGGGATATCACCAAAGGCCACGCTGATCTCGGTAATTTTTTCCATACCAGGCACAACCACGAACCGATTTAGCCAGGCGGTGGACTTGTTCGCGGCACCCCCAGTGACCCCAATGTTCTGCTCACCGGCGCCGTCGTCCAATCGATAGACACCCGCCAAGCAGGCTATCGACGTGTTCAAGCCGACACAAAGACACATGATCAAAGCTACGCGAAAGGACATGATATTCTCCCCGCTGAGGTGCCCATAGCAGCGCAAGCTTAGTCTTCCGGATGACCAATTGCAATGATTGAATGCCACTTATCGGAGCTGCTGATAGTTCGAGCCTTCTGGGCCTGGCGAGGGGTGCGCTCGATTCGGCCCTGTTTCTGCGCAGCTAGCTGCTGGGAATGAATCGATCGTTGGCGAAGAGTACACTGTGCGGACGAAGGAAAAATTCACCGACGCTGCTCCGGCGGCTCCCGCCGGAGCTTGTGACCGACGTTGATGATTCAGCTTGGCTAGCGTGTGCTGCCGGAACTCTTGACTCGCTGATGATTCGAATGAGGCTCACTCGCCCAATCGCCCATGTCAAATGATCAGCGACCCATCGGACTTTTTTCGGCGACGACCCTGGTTGCCGCCAGCATGATTGGTGTGGGCGTCTATACGACGAGCGGCTACTCGTTAGCCGCGCTGGGTTCTCCCGGACTGGTACTTGCCGCGTGGCTGGTCGCTGGCGGCATCGCAATCTGCGGCGCAGTTGGGTATGCCTCTTTGGCCAACCGGTTCGCCGAGTCAGGGGGTGAGTATCTGTTTCTCTCTCGCTCACTCCACCCGGTCGCCGGCCTGATGGCCGGTTGGGTCTCGCTGTTGGCCGGGTTTACCGGCGCAATCGCGATCGCGGCACTGGGACTGGAGGAATACCTGGGACCAATCATCCGCACTGACCTGCCCGATCGCTCCATCGCCATCGGCTTTGTGCTGCTGGCCGCGGTGCTGCATACGATCGGAGTGGGCCGAGCGGCCCGCGTTCAAGATGCGATCGTCGTGCTCAAGTTGATCATGATCGCCGCGATCGTGATCGTCTCACTGCGGTCGGTCAATCAATGGTCCACCGAACTGCCGGCAGCGGACCATGCGTTTCTGCCGCTTACGTTTGCTACTCAGTTGGTTTGGATCTCGTTTAGCTACGCCGGATTTAATGCTGCGGTTTATGTGGCGGATGAGATATCGGATCCGCGGCGCAATGTGCCGCGCGCGATGATCTCCGGCACGGTCTTGGTCACGATCATCTATCTGATCCTGAATTCGATTTTTGTCTTGGCGGCATCCCCGTCCGCGATCACAGCGCCGGATCAGATCGGTCAAGTCGCGGCAACGGCAGCCCACGCGGTCGGCGGCGATTCATTTGAACTGTTCGTGCGATTGGTGATCGTGCTCTCGTTGGCCACCAGTGTCTCGGCATTGGTGATGAGCGGTCCCCGGGTCTACGCCAAGATGGCGGACGACGGATTCTTTCCAAGCTGGTTCCGTTTCGAAAATCGTCCCCCGGTCGCGGCAATCTGGTTTCAAGCGCTGTTGGCAACGGCGGTGATTGCAGTCACGACGCTGAAAGAGTTGCTCGGCTATCTGGGGTTAACGCTGTCGGTTTGTTCGGCGCTGACGATCAGCATGCTGTTGGTGATGCGCTACAGAGGACAAATCGCCCGTTTGCCGCTGTGGGGCATTCCAGCAGCCGGCTATGTGATCGCGACGTTGGTGTTGGCTGTTCTGTACGCGATCGAACAACCGCTGCAAACCGTGGCGGTTGTCGTGACCATTTTTGTCGGAGTTGCCGTCTATCCGTGGATTGGAAACCGCATGCGATCCAAAGATCATGCCTGAATTGCCGGACGTCGTTCTGTACATCGAATCGCTGGAAAGATTGCTGTGCGGTGAAACGATCCGCAACGTTCGCCTGCGCAGTCCATTCGTGCTGCGTACCTTCGAACCGCAGATCGAAGAGGCGATTGGCAAGTCGATTACCGGTTTCTCGCGGCGCGGCAAGCGGATTGTCTGGCATCTGCAAGATGGCCCGTTTGTGGTTTTCCATCCGATGATTGCCGGCCGCTTTTACTGGAAGAAAACGGGTTACCAGACGCGTGGTAAAAACGATTTGCTGTCGATCGACTTCGATCAGGGCGTGATGGTGTTGACCGAAGCGTCGAAAAAGAAACGGGCCGGCGTGTGGGTGCTACGATCAGCAGAGGAAGTCGACTCGCTTGATCCGGGGGGTGTTGACGTACGGACGGTTCCGTTGGAACAGTTCACGGCCGCTCTCTGTAGCAAAAACAATACCTTGAAACGGGCATTGGCCGACCCCAAAAGATTCGACGGAATCGGCAACGCCTACGGTGACGAAATTCTACACGCGGCTCGATTATCGCCGTTGAAAAGAACGCAGCACTTGACTGACGAAGAGATTGCCCGTCTGCATCGAGCCGCTCGCCAAACGCTTTCGGCCTGGATCGAGCGGCTGCGTCTGGAGACCGGAGACAAGTTTCCCGAGCGAGTCAGCGCGTTTCGGCCGGAGATGGCTGTGCACGGCAAATTCAAGCAACCATGCCCAGCATGCGGCGCACCGGTGCAACGGATTCGATACGCGGAAAACGAATGCAACTATTGTCCCCTCTGCCAGACGGAAGGCCGGATCTTGTCCGATCGTTCCTTGGCGCGGCTGCTGAAAGACGACTGGCCTAGAACTTTAGATGAACTGGAAGCGTAAATCCGAATCAGATTTCCTGGAACACTTTGTCGAGCAGCGTTTGGAGCAGCGTTTGATCATCATCGCCAGCGTCTTCGTCGTCTTCTTCGTCATCTTCTTCATCTTCTTCATCTTCTTCATCTTCTTCATCGTCGTCTTCGCGCTGCGAATCCGCATGTTCGACTTCGATCGCCCCGTTACTGGTTTTCAATGAAATTCGGGCCACGTCTTGGTTGGCTGATCCGTCGTCAACATCGGAAACGCCCAAAGTGAAGGTTTGATCACTTTTCATTTTGCGGCCATTCGCGCGGATTCGGCCGTTCGTGGTGGTCGCAGTAACAGTAAGCGGCAAACCGCTGGTTTCGATCTGGATCGAGCCATTGCTGGTGCGAACACGGTGCTCACCTGCGGCAAACATCCCTTCGATTCGCACCGCACCGTTACTCGTCTGGGCATTGACGTTTTGCAGTAAATCACCATGAATGGTGATTCGTCCGTTGGAAGATTCCGCGTCAATGTCACCGGCACAGTCTGCAACGTTAATCGAACCATTGCTCGTACGGGCAACCGTACCGTCCGAGATCCCGGTCACTTCGATTTGTCCATTTGAAGTTCGAAGATTCAGCTTCGTGTCCGTTGGTAAGGTAACGGTCATCGAAACACTCCCATTTACTCCCCGAGGAACATTCGCAAGGATCTGGGCGACACCATTGGCCTCTGTGCGATCGATGGTGATCCGCTCTACCGCTTCTTCTGCCTTTGTCAGCGTCCGGCCGCGAGCTGTGATTTCAGCTTCCACTTGGATTTCGGAAACGTCGCCGGCAACGCAGCGAATCTGCCCGTTTTCGGTGCGAATTTCGCATTGTCGTGATGCCGGAATCGGAACCTCGAAATTGACGTGTCTGGTTGATTTCTCCTGTCCGGGTAAGTCCAGGCCCGAAACATTGCAACCAACCGATGACGCGAAAATCGTGGCGAAGAGTCCGGTCAGTACCAGTGAAGTTGAGCGCATGGTGAGCTTCCTGTACAGGGAAATTAGCGGTATCTGTATGATTCGTTCCCTGCCTGCCGGTCTTGGGTCCGATCCGAAAAATATTCTAAATCAAACGCAGGCCACCAGTCTCCTGGCAACCAGTCGCTTGCCCGTCCATTTCTTGGTCGCCGTTGATGTTCGATCCGGCCCCGGCAGGTTATTCTGCAGCCATTACTTATGTTCCGATTTGATTGCCCCACCGCGAGCTATCCGTGACCGATGAACTCTCCGTCGATTCGGTCCTCGGTCCCGACGGTCGGATCGCCGCTCGACTGGCCAACTACGAACCGCGGCAGCAACAGTTGGTGATGGCTCGCAAGGTCGCTGAGGCATTAGCCGCACAAAAGCACCTGATTGCCGAGGCGGGGACCGGGACCGGCAAGAGCTTTGCCTATCTGGTACCGGCGATTCTGCACGCGACCGAGCCGCTGGGCGAATCGACCGACGGATCGGAACAGGGCAAACCACGCAAAATCCTGGTTTCGACTCATACGATCGCCCTGCAGGAACAGTTGATCGGCAAGGACATCCCACTGCTCAACAGCGTAATCCCTCGGGAATTCTCGGCCGTGCTGGTCAAAGGTCGCAGCAATTATCTGTCGATTCGTCGAATGCATCGCGCGATCAGCAAGGCAACGACGCTGCTGTCCTCGGATCAGCAGCACAGCCAGTTGCGGGCGATCAAGCGGTGGGCAGACCAGACAACCGACGGATCACGGTCTTCACTACCGATCCGTCCTGACAGCCTCGTGTGGGATGAAGTTGCCAGTGATACCAGCAACTGTCTGCGGCGGGCCTGCAAGTTTCATCAACAATGCTTCTACTTTCGTGCGCGCCGGCGAGCCGAAGGAGCGCAATTGCTGATCGTCAATCACGCCATGTTCTTCAGCGATTTGGCGCTGCGTCGATTGGGCGTTTCCATCCTGCCCGACTATGACACCGTGATCCTGGACGAATGCCACACGGTAGAATCGGTCGCCGGTGACCACCTGGGCATTCGCTTGACGAGTGGCCAATTCGACTATCTGTTCAGCCAGTTGTATAACGATCGAACTCAGAAAGGACTGCTGGTTGAAAAGAAACTGAAAGGACTTCAACAACAGGTCGACCAATGCCGATTCGCATCGTCCAATTTGTTTGCGGACGTGCTGGATTGGTGGGAACAAAAGGGTCCAGAGAATGGCCGAGTTCAACGGCCGGAAATCGTCGACAACCCTTTGAGTGAGCCAATGGAAAGATTGGCACGGGCATTGAAGCAACAAGCTGACGCTCAAGATACCGAAGCTGATCGCAAAGACTTTGAATCAGCACATGACCGGATGTTGTTGTTGGCGGGCGGATTGCGCCAGTGGCTGAAACAAGAGATCGATGGCAGCGTCTATTGGCTCGAGCGATCGGGATCACGGCGTGGTTTTGATCGTGTGACTTTGGCAGCTTCGCCGATCGACGTCGGCGAAACGCTACGCAAGGAATTGTTCCAAAACAAGACGATCAATAGCGTCGTGATGACCAGTGCCACGCTGGCGACCGGCAAAGATGACACATTCAAGTTTTTTCGTTCGCGAATCGGCTTATCCGGCGGTCTTTCCGTTCGAGTTGGCAGTCCATTCGATTATCAAAAACAAGCCAAGCTGGTGTTGGTGCGCGGACTGCCCGACCCGTCAACAGAACGAGAGCAATTCGAGAACAGTCTGCCCGACCAGATCAAACGATTTGTCGGTCACAGTGCAGGACATGCGTTTGTGTTGTTCACCAGCTATGGACTGTTACAAAGCTGTGCCCAGGCGCTGATCGGATGGTTTGCTGAAAAGAAACTTGAGCTCTACAGCCAGGCTGGCGAAATGAACCGGACGCAACTGCTCAATGCGTTTCGCAACAACCCGAACGGCGTCTTGTTTGGCACCGACAGTTTCTGGCAGGGCGTTGACGTACCGGGCGATGCGTTGACCAACGTGGTAATCACCAAACTTCCCTTCGCCGTGCCCAACCATCCGTTGTTGGAAGCTCGCCTGGAAGCGATCAAAGCGGCGGGCGGCAATCCTTTCTTTGACTACCAGTTACCGGAAGCGGCGATCAAGTTCCGACAAGGTTTTGGACGGCTCATTCGCACCCGAGAGGACAAGGGAATCGTGGTCGTACTCGATCCTCGAATTCGCACCAAACGGTATGGGCAGCTGTTCATCGATTCGTTGCCCGACTTGCCGATCCACGATGTTTCGCGGGTGCGGCGGAACGCTTGATCGTGCGTCAGACGCGAACTCGCGCAGGCAGTGCCATTCTAAAGTACGGATGTCACTGAGCTTTACGACCAGCAACCGACCCTCGGCTGGGGATTGGTTAAAAAATGATGTACCTTCCGGAAAAAGAGGTCGGACGAGGCTCTGCGTGGGTTCGACGTTGAAAAAAGTTCTGAAATGACGCCTGATCCCGATAGGGATCTAAGCAATTAGCCCCGGATCGCGCAGCGCATACGGGATATGCAGAACCATGTTTTCTAATGCCCCGCCCGCCCGCGACCCGGCTATGCCGGGTCGCGGGCGGGCGGGAAATTCTTGTTCCAACCTTGATCCGGCAGTTTGGCTGCGCGAACTGCCGGCTAATAGCTTGAAACCTCTTCGAGGTATCCGAACATGAACAAGCAATCATCGACGACCCATAGTTCCAGGCAACTCTAGACACTCGAAACCTCGATGGGCCTTTCTCGAGCGACTAGATCAAACATGAAAATGCACTCCTGGACAGCTGACTTTGGTTTCGGCGGTGTGATGTAAATGGTTTTCTGCCAAGCGTTTATCTCGCTTGACATGCAGGACAAAAAGAAACGACCTTCCGCGTGCTCTGTTTCACAACGAAACCACGGAAGGTCGCTCTTATTTCGCTTCACGATATCACATCGCTCGGAAAAATGCTTGCCAAGTTTTTGACCCTTTTCTACGACTGTTTCCAGCCGGTCAAAGGAAGACGTTTGCTGGTCGTCTATGTCAAAGGTTTGCTATCGAACCTACAACGCAAGAACGTCGAGGCGATTGCCCTGGACCAGAACGTTCCGCCGAGAACTTTGCAGCGGTTTCTCGAGTCGATTCAGTGGGATCAGGACCAGCGGATCAGCAGGTGTCGGTAGACGGTACAACGGCAATCGCGGCAAGATCGAAAACGCGGTTGTCGCCGTTGCGATGTCTTTTGCCACAACCTGGTTTCATTGCCTGATTGCAGCTCGGATGTATCTGCCCGAGCATTGGGCAGGAGATCCGGTACGGCGAAAAAAAACTACGTTCCCGATGGCGTCTGCTTTCTAACGAAATCTCAGATCGCTTTGGAACTGATCGATCAGTCGATTGCAAACGGCATCCGCGTCAAGGCATGGACGTTCGACGAGCCGTATGGATGGGATGCCATCCAGACAATTCAATTCACCGTCCATCCTAGCGGCCTGACGAAACGGAGTGCGTAATCCTGCCTACTCGGGCCGATCGGTTCTATCGCGTGACTTTTTAGCAGAGCCGATCGATCCTTTCGGAATCGATTTCGATCACTTTCGATGAGCTAACAAGACCCGCAGCCAGCTGTCGATCTGCTGGTCATAGTCGGATTGGAGGGCTTTCGCGACTTGGTCCGCCATCTCGGTTGGGAACAGCTGTCTGCCGTGCACCGCGCCGATCATGCACCCCAGCAGTTGAGCGTACGAGTCAGTATCGTGCCCAAAATCCAACGTCAAATGCATCGCCGCCAGCGGATTGAAACTGCAGAACTGTAACATGCAAATCGGAACCAGCAGCGTAAAGTGCGCGTCCCACCAGTAAACTGGCTTGCCCTCGGTTTCCAGCAGTCGGTAGAGTCGTTTGGGTCGGCCATCGGATCGCCGCACCAGTTCATCCGCTTTGTTGAGCCAATGGTTCAACGGTCTGCCGGCGAACGGAACCTGAGCATATCGATAGGGATCCGTTTCACGCATCGCTGCGAATAACGCATCCCAACATCGATCGGGGTCGGCGGTGGTTAGTTCCGCAGACAGTGCCGCGGCCAACCCGGCTACGATCGATGCCGCCATGTCGCGGGCCAACGGCGTATCGATAAAGTCAAGCTGATACGCTGCCTTGTAAGCCGCCGCCGGCTCCCCCGCAAAAGCTACCGCAAGTGGCGGTAGCAGCATTTGTCCCGAGCAATTATCGACACCTGACCAGAGTCGCTCGATAGGCCGCGCGTGTTCGAGGTCCCGCCCGCCGAGCAACCATCGCGCCGCATAGCGGTACTCGCGGAATCCCTGTTCGTCGAGCGCTGTGATCGTTTCACGATCCTGTCCTGTCATCACGGGCTGGAATTCAATGAACGCTTTGGCAAGATCGGCGGCAACCACTGGCCGGCCTTGTTCGCTGGCCCGCGCGATCGCTTGAATCAACACGATCTTGTGTCGCGAATCGTCGGTCAGCGTGCCCGCGGGTGCCTTGCTGCGCCAGGGCCCATAGGGCGCTGGATCCGGTCGCAATTCTTCATAGCTCAGCAACGGCAGCGTCGAGGCAAGCTCCAGCAGATCGTCGCTGGTGATTTTGCGGTCATCAGGCCAACTTCGGGCTGCGACAAGACCATGTTGTTGCGTGGGGGCTAAGGAAAACTCAAGGGGTCCGCCCAGGGCGTCTCCGATCAGACCGCCCAGCAATAATCCGATCTGACGATCACGAACTGACTCAGGCTCGGCTCCCTGCGACGGCTGCGGCGTCAGTAGCAACCCGGACAGCGCGGACACTGCGCTCGACGCCATGAATCGCCGACGTTTCACGCGCAGATTCATGTTGCTCAATCCGGGCATGATTTAGGGCCGCTTGCTTTGCGGTGGATGAATGGTCCGACGCTACTTCTGTTGCCGCCAAACCGCTCGCGCGTTGGCGGTGATTTCTTGATCAATCTCGGCCATCCGCGCCTTCAGCTTCGAGACAATCTCTGGGTGCTGCCGGTCCTGGTTGTCTTGCTCGCCAATGTCTTTGGCCAGATTGAACAAAAAAGTCCGGGGCTCGGATGCTCTTTGGCTCTGGCCGCTGCTGACCCGCTGCTTTTCCAAATACTTCCAGTCACCGATGCGAATCCCCTCCAGGACTCCATACGCCGAGTAATAGACAAACTCGGTGCGGGGAGATTCATCCGCCGTGAACGTACCCGAAATGTCATGCCCGTCGATCTGGTTGCCATCCGGTAACGGTTTCCCAGCTAGCGCGGCAATCGTGGGCAGCAAATCCATCGTCGATGTGAACGCGTCAGTGCTGGTATCGGCGGGAATCCGGCCCGGTGCCCAGATCACACATGGCACCCGTTGGCCACCTTCGAAGGTAGTTCCTTTCCCGGCTCGCAACGGATCGGCACTGCCGCCATGATGCTTGAATTGCAGCCAGGGGCCGTTGTCGCTGGTGTAGATGATGTAGGTCTGCTCGGCTAATCCCAGCCGCCGTACGGTCTCGGCGATTCGCCCTACCTCGGCGTCAATATGTTCGATCACGCACTTGTAGGCATGCTGAGCATCGGGATCGTAGGCATCGTCGGGAACGTACAACGGAATGTGCGGCATCGAATGGGGCAAATACAGAAAGAACGGTCGATCCTGGTTGGCGCTGATGAACTCGATCGCTTTATCGGTATACCGCCTGGTAATCATTCGCTGATCAACAGGCAGTTCAATGATCGTTTCGTTCTCAACCAGCGGAGTGTTCCACTGCGTCACAGCGGTCTCTTGGTTGGTCCATAAATCATCGGATGGAATTCTTGGCTTGCCCTTGTTGTCGGGGTGATTCATGTCGTTGGAGTAGGGGATGCCGAAATACGAATCAAATCCATTGGCGCGGGGCAATGTCTCTGGGTGATGCCCCAGATGCCATTTGCCAATGCATGCGGTTGCGTAGCCGAGAGATTTCAGATGGTCAGCAATCGTGTACTCGGTTGCGTTCAATCCGTAGTCACTTTGGGGAAATAAAACGTGACGGTGCATGCCAACCCGCTTGGGGTAACTGCCAGTCAATAATGCCGCCCGCGAAGGCGAACACACAGAGCAGGCCGAATAAAAACTGGTGTACTTGCGTCCTTCGGCGGCCAGTCGGTCGATGTTGGGTGTTTTGATGTGAGCCGATCCGAAGCAGCCAAGATCGTTGTAGCCTTGGTCATCGGTGAAAATGATGATGAAGTTTGGTTGCTCGGCCCCACTGCATGGCGACGAGAGACCGATTGCAATCAACAGCAAAGCTACAAACGGCATCACAGACTTAGCCAAGGTCAGACATCGAAGAGCTGGGAATTGCACAGTAGCACGCTGGGTTCGAGGGACAAAGAACGTGGTCGTGACCGCTTTTAAGAACACGGTGCTGCTGCAAAATGGTGCTGCTGCGGAATGTCGACGCGGCAGCTACTGCCGAATCTTCTCGATTGCTTCGGCGGCAGCTTCGCGCACATCTGGATCTGGATCGTCAGCAAGTTTTTCAAGCGATTCGATCGCCTCTTTTGCCTGGGGACCGATGATCCCCAATGTAGACGCAGCCTCGACTCGCACAAACGCCTGATCGTTGTTTAGCGCCTTGATCAACAAAGGAACGGCGCGCAGACAATTCTCACGATTGTCAGGATCGATGCGGGTCAGCGCCCATGCGCAAACGGTGGTAAACCGTGGGTTTTCGCTCTCCAGCAGTTGCGTGATTTGGTCAATGCATACCGAAGGATCGGGCCCGATCTTGCCGAGCGCATACACCGCGCTTGACTGGACCTCTTCCTCACTGTCATTGCAGCGCTTTGGCCGCAGCCTCGGTCGCCGCTTTGGCCGCCGGTCCAATGTTTCCGAGGGCAATGAAAACATCCGCGCGGACCTCGGGATCTTTGTCACCGGCATACTTCAGCAACTCTGGCACCGCTTCGGCGGCCTCTGGTCCCATCTTGCCCAAAATCTCGATCACCTGCCTGCGCATCTCGGGATAATCGAGTCCACGAACCAGACGCGGGACGGCCTCGCCGCCCAGCGAGGCGGCAGCGTCGATCATGTCCGCTCGGGCTTCATCCGATGCTTTCCCGAAGGCCTCGGCGAACAGCGGCGCCACGACATCGGGTCCTGGTTCCAGCTGCAGCACGGCAAGCGCGGCCGCGTCGCGTACGCTCGGATCCTGGTTGAGCATCAAGTTGATCAAAGCCGGCGTCGTCTCGGTCTTCAAACGTTGGTCGTTCGGCTCGATCTTTTCGATCGCCCATAGTGCGCAGACTTTTAACAGGTCATCGTCCCCCGCAGAAAAACTGCGGATTTTTTCAGCAGCCTCGCTCGCACCAGGTCCAATGCTGCCAAGCGCCAGTACGACAGGCAAGCGAACAACCACCTGCTCGTCATCAAGTGCCTTGATCAAATCCGGAACCGCGGCCACAGCGGCTGGCCCCATTGCCCGCAGCGCCTGCGCCGCCTCGTGCCGGACTTCGGGATCCTCGTGGCTCAATGCTTTCGCCAGCGCTGGAACGGCTTGTTTGCCGTCAGGTCCAAGTTCGGTCAAGACCAGAATCGCCGAGTAAACGGTCCGTTCGTCGTCCATTGCCTTAATCATGGCCGGCACGATCTTGGGGCCAGCTTCGGCTAAACTATGCGTGGCCAGGGCGACCACGTCGGGATCCGCATCGCCAAGCATTTTGATCATCAGCGACACCACCGACTCGTCACCCGGTTTGATCTGGCCCAAAGCGTCAACGGCGACGCGGCGAACGGTCGCGTCTTGGTCAGTGACAAGCTGAGCAAGAGGCTGGGCCGCGGCCAGCGCCGGTTGTCCGATCAGCCCCAACGCTCGCGCTGATTGCGCGCACTTTTGGGTCATCATCTTTGAGCCCCATGATCAATGCATCGACTGCTGGAGCGGCACCATCACCCAGCCTGGCAAGGGCCGCCGCGGCGGCAGCCTGGCCTTCGTCGTCTTCGGACTGCAGCCGTTCGATCAGCTGGGAAATAGTCGCCGTGCCGGCAGAGGTCTCCTGGACCTCTGCCGCTTGCTGATCAACCGTCTGCTGTGGGCCTCGTTGACAGCCGCACACGATCGCCGTCAACAAAGCGATCGACACGCCGAATGTTCTATTGCTCATGAAAACCCAAAACCCTCTGCTCAAATTCGCGGTGGCAGCTTACGTAACTGTGCCTGTTTGCAACTCCATTTATAATGAATTAGACTAATCGAAGATGCATTGAAACAGCAGCGGGGATCCCCAAATCGGGACATTTTCAGCGATTCGGCGTTTAATGCCGAGGGAGTAAGGTGATGAGAAGCTATACGTTGGCGGTGATGCTGGGGTTGCTCGCCGTATCAACCGTATCTGCATTACAGACGATTCAGGTTGGCGGCTGGAACAATAACCGGGCATCCACGGTGGCAGAGAGTCGGCGCGCGGGCTTTCCGATGTGATCCGCTCTCAAGGACAGTACGAAATGGATAGTGCGCAGGCAGCCATTAGTCGGACGGAGGCCAGAAGCCGCGAGTTGGACAACCGTATGAAAGCGACCGAAACCTACTTTCAAAGGCGAAATTACAATCGTGAACAGCGATTCGGGACGCCCGAGGAAAAGTACGAAAAGAAGCGGGCAAACCAAGAAAGATTCGCCAGTTACGCCCGCCGCGCGAATCCCGACACGTTAACCGACAAGCAACTCGATCCGTTGACCGGCGAAATCAAGTGGCTGCCTGCCCTGATGCCGCCAGTGTTTGAACAGTACCGCGACCAGTTGAACGACCTGTTTGCACAACGAGCAATTCACAGCGGGCAGATCAGTGACGAACTGTACCAGCAAATAAAAGATACCACCGACGATCTGCTGAAGGCGACTTCGCGATAACTATCAGTTCATGCAAGGTGAAGACTACGTGGCCGCGAAGCGTTTCGTCAATGCTTTAGCGAATACAGCACAGGCGAGTGCGTAAGGGCGAGTGCATAAGGTAGCACCTTCCGCCGCGGCAGTGGCGATCTGTCTTGAACTGCCGCTGATCACTGGCTGACGTACTCTCTGAGCAGACGTCTGGTTGCCTCAAAACCGCTGACTGCCGCAACCGCTGTTAATTGTGGATTGGCGACCACGCCATCGTAGTGCGTTAACAACTCGCGAAGTTGAGTCAGATTCCCGCCAGCAATCCAGTGGCTGATTTGGTCCGGCGTTAAATAGGACTTCCAGCCGTCACCGTTCGGGTGGGCCGAGAGACTGAGCGCCAATTGCCCAGATGATAAGCGCAGTCTTTCGGCCAGATCGGCCTCAGCCAGCGGAACCTCTTCAATCGGCGCGCCCTCGAGCTGCACAGGCGCAACGAGATTCGGCGCACCGAGATTCGGCGCAGCGGGATTGGTCGCACTTCGATAGGGATCGTAGAACGCAGCTGAGGCGATCGGACGCGCGTTGCGTTGAGCATGCCGCCGACCCGGAAAGAAACTGTCGTACCGATAGCGCTCTCGGTAATAGGGATCTTGCATTGGATCGTAGGGGCGAAAATTGCCGTATCGGTAGGGATCGTATCCGTAGCCGTCAAAGCGATAGGGGTCGAGGTAACCAAAACCGGGGTAACCAAAACCGGGGTAACCAAAACCGGGATAGCTGCCAACACCGATGCTGAATCCGACCCCGGAGGACGGGTAGTTTGATCGATGCCTTCGCCTCTGCGCGTTGGCGCTGCCGCTTTGGATCACGAACAGGACGGTCACAAACACAGCAAGTAAACGAGACATGCAGGATTCTCTGGCGGAACAACGTTAGAGGACTCCTGAATCCTAGGTTGTTGCTCGGCGACTGAACCGGAGAATCGCAAAGCGAATCATTTGCCGATCATCCAATGATCGATACAACTCGCACAACCGCACCTGCCGGCGGAAAGACCAGATCGACAGATCCCCAGTCGTGCCTATTCGTCGACACCACATAAAGTCCCACGCCCGCTGAGGCGGATCTCTAAGACTTACTGGTATTCCGCTCCCGTCAAGCTGTATTCGACAGAGGCTTGCCATTGGTGCAGTTCGTCGGTCATTTTCTTGACGATCTCCGGATGCTGATCCGCAACATTGACTGTCTCTTGTGGATCATTCTTCAGATCGAACAGCGATAGACTGTCGGTGATCGGTGTGATCACGTCGTTTAAATCTTTGTGGCGGCCGGTCAAGTCGATCATCAACTTGAAGCGATTGTCGATCCAGACCACATCGCCGCCAAAGTCTTTTGTTTTTGCGACCGGATGTTTGTAATTCGTGAACTGCGTGGGGGGATGACCGGTCGTTGGTGTTTGCCCGGTTTGTGTTTCAAACGGTATCCAATCGCCGTTCGCCGACTCACCGCGTGAAAAGTATCGCCAGACGCCAAATGGTTGGGGCCGCTGTTTCATCGTTCCTTTGACGACCGCGTCGAGGCTGATGCCATCGATGATCCGATTCTCCGGCAGCGGGATATCCAGCCAGTCCAACAACGTTGGCAGCATGTCCGAGGTAACGCAATTCACACTGCTGCTGCCCGGATTGGGAATACCATTGGGCCACTCGATGAAGGCAGGCACGCGAATGCCGCCTTCGAACATGTTTCCCTTGGAGCCGTTAAAACGAGGCTTGTACCATGAATTCGAAGGTTCGCCGTTATCGCTGCAATACCAAAAGATCGTATCGCGATGAACGTCACGTTCACGCAGGGAATCACGAAGTTTTCCGACAGCTCGATCCATCGCTGTAATCTCGCCGTATCGCTGAGCAAGTTTATCGGCGATCGGACTTTCAATCCCTGCATAGAGCGAGCTGTCCTGCTCAGATGCGATTTGTGGACCGTGGCACGATCCAAACCAGACGACGGCGAGAAACGGTTGCTGTTTGTCAACGGACTTTTTGATGAACGAAATTGCTTCGTCCACGATCACCTCGGAACTCTCGCCCTCGTGAATTTTCGGAAACGCGCCGTTCTTCGACAGGAGTGGATCAATATCGAAATAGTTGTCATGCGAAAGCCATTCGTCAAATCCTTGATTGCCGGGACAGTTCGGTGCGGCAAGTTTCACCGGCCCCAGATGCCATTTCCCGAAATGGCCTGTTGCGTAGCCATGTGCTTTAAGAATTTCGGCGATCGTGATCTCTTCGGGACGCATTGACCAGCTGGGAGCGAATTGACCGAACCGAGTCGCATTGCGACCGGTCATGATGCTGCCGCGTGTGGGTCCACAATTGGGTGCGTGCGTGTAAAACTTGTCGAACCGAAATCCAACCCGAGCCATCTCGTCCATCACCGGAGTTTTAAGACGGTCGTGGCCGTTGTAGCCGACTTCGGACCAACCCTGGTCGTCCGCCATGCACAGGACGATGTTGGGGCGAGCAACAATCGTCTGTTCGCCCCGCAAGATTTCGCTGTTGGCCACGGCAATAACCGCAAAAACGATTAACAAATTCGGTAGGTATCCTGCCATCAAACAGCGCCTCGATGAGCTTGGTTTGGGGAGCGAACGTTTTCGGAATCAGCCGCATGAAAGCTCAATGATTCCTTGACCCCACTCTAGCAATTTAACAGCGCAAACATCACTTCGTTAGCCGCACCGCGTGCTTGGGCTCCAGATGACGCCCGACTCTTAGCGCGATACCCTAACCAAACTAGACGAACGAGGAACACACCATGACCGACTCGCCCATTGGCTTTGCACAAATCCGCGCTAGCCTAAGGCCGGCAAAACACAGGCTCAGTGATGGCTTTACCGCCGAAATTCCCGATCTTTGGCGGCAGGGTCGCACGGCCTATGGCGGAATCACGGCGGGCCTTGCCGTCGCGTCGGCGCAGCTGGCAATGCCCGAATTGCCCTCCCTGCGTTCAATGATCGTGAACTTCACCGGACCGGTGCTCGCCAACTGCCTGTTCGTGCCGACATGCTTGAGGCGCGGCAAGAGCGTCACGACAGTCCAGGTGACAGTTTTCTCGGAAGAGAATGTCGCCGCACAAATCGTCTTTTGTTTTGGAAGTCATCGCGACTCCAGCCTGGTCGTGCGCGGTCGGCCGAACCGGCTCGACAGGTCGCCGCTGAGCTACGAACCTTTCACACCTGACGCTAGCGCCAGCGAGACCCCGAATTTCACAGTCAATTTTGACACTCGGCTCGTTGCCGGTGGCCGTCCAGGCAGCGGCGTCCGCGATGGCTATGTACACGCGGTTACCCGCCACCGCGACGCGGATTCACAGACGGGAATCGACAGCTTCGTCACCATCGCGGATGTGCTTCCGCCCGCCGCACTCTGTATGGCACCGGTGATGGCGCCTGTCAGTTCGGTGACCTGGATGCTGAACCTGTTGACCGACGATCCGGTCACGGACGACGGATGGTGGCAACTTGATACACGACTTACCACTGCGGCAAACGGCTACAGCAGCCAACAAATGAAAGTCTGGGCCCTCAGCGGCACACTCGTGGCCGAAGGCATGCAGAGCGTAGCGTTGTTTTTCTAGGTCGTGAAAAGGGGTCAGACACCAATAGCCGCCCGCGGCCCGAAGGGTGCTTCGCACTATTGGTGTCTGACCCCTTTTCCCGGTCACTGTCACGGTCGCTTGCCCAAATAGGGCATCATTTTCTCGCCTTGATACGGCAAACGATCGGGAACCACCTTGATATCGGTCGTCACCTTGAGCGGATATTTGCCGCCGCTGTCAAACACGAATTCAACCATGTAGGCGGTAAAACCTTGCTCAGGCGACTGGACTTTGCCGATCCAAACGCCCTGGTCGCTGGCTGTGATGGGTGAACTGGTCCAGACCGGGCCGATCGTGTCGAGTCGAAAGTCTCGCGCGGTTGCGTTGGAAGCCTGCCACAGGTTGACTTCCAGCGGCGTATCGCCGGTACGAGCCTCTATCGAACCGTCTTGTTTGATCTCCCATGAGTAACGCGGCAAGCGGCGCTGATGAATCACCGCATCGTAGAATGCTGTCATACTCTCTCTGGCGTCGCTGCCGGCCAGGTTATGTTTCGCGTTGGGCACATAACGTAACAATTTTTCCTCCGGCAGTTCAGCAAAGTAATATTGTGAATTGTCCGGCAAAAAATATTGGTCGCCGGATGCGTTGATCACGTACTTGGGGATTTTCATGCGTTGTCGGTTGCGGTACATGAAGGGATCTTCGATTTTCAGAACCGCCGCAAACTCGGGTGTGCCCAGTTTATGCGGATAAAGTCCGTGGCGAACGTAATCACCGAGTGACCGAGAAAAAAATCCATACGCTTCATAATGATGTCTGGTCACGGCCTCTGTATTGAGCGCGTCAATCACCAGCGGCATGATGCCGATCACGCGCTGGTCGACAATTCCGACTAACCACGTCGTCCAGCCCCGTTTAGAGCCGCCGGCGACAACGAACTGATCGATTTTCAGCTCACCCCCTTGCTCAGTCGCCAAGAACTCTTGAATCGCATCCATCGCGCGGACACCACTCTTGACCATTGGTAAACGCGCAAGCCATTCTTCATCGCCGGTCATCATGTACTTGACGCGGCTATAAGCGATCAGGTCGTCTTCGTGTCGGTCGTGACGAGGTGAATCGGCAAAGCTGAGAGGTTGATTGGGCACCATACCCAAGTCGGCGATCACCGTGCCCGTTTCCAACGCCATTGGTAGCGATCGCGGATTGACTTGCCTGGGAGCTGCATCATCGTTATCACCGCCGCCGATATACAGCAGCGCCTTGTTCGCCTTGGCGGAATCGGGCTTGATGATGGTCAACCAATGTTTCCAAACCGGTCGATCGACTTCCGCTTCAGTGCGCCAGGTTTGCGACGTCAGGTCGAGCACGTAGCCGGTGTAACCATCACCGTCGATGATCTCGGCCAACTCCCAGTGGTAGGATGCGTCAGGCTTGGCGACGTACCGGTCCAACGCGGTTGCCTCAATCGCCGTCGGATCCTGTGCGGCTTTGTCCTGCGCAAAACCTGGTCCCGCCAACAACAATACAAGCATCACGGCGAAATTAAACGGCCGGTTTTTGAACAATTGATCTCGCATGTTTGTCTCTCGTGGATTCAAGTCACCGTAGACCGGAGGCATTTTTACCCGTTGAAGTGTGCTCTACTTTAGTTCTGGGAATGGCCCAAAAAACCCGACGATTTTCGTGATTGCGCCGTCGTCGTTGAATTCGCCGTAGTCCATTCCAACCACGATCGGGTTCCCGGAGGCATCATTCATGGTCCATTCAAAGCGAAAAGTGTGATGATGAAAATCGATTTCCGATTTCTGCTGGAGCGATGCGCCTTTGAACTGCGGATCCGATAGAAATCCTCCGATGTGCGCTACCAGTGCGTCTCGGCCTTCGACATGGGCGGTCGGATCTGTATAGGTACCGTTCTCCGTCCAAGCGGATTGCAAAAGCGCGGCTCTTTTCTCCGTGTCGGGCTCGTTCCAGGCTTTGAAGTAGTTTTGCAGCGCTGCCGAGGCCTTGTCTGTCGGTGGTGCGGCACCGACCCCGGAAACGATTCCTAGTGTCCCAGTCACGAGTATCGCGGTTAACAAAACAAAACGGCTGGCGGCCAATCGAATCTTCATTGCGTGATCACTCCAAAATTTTGTTGATGAAACGGACAGGCTTGCTGCGAAAGTCAACGCCACTGACTTGATTCTGCATTGGCTAAATATTCAACTGGTACGTCAAGCCGTCGACTTGCACCTCTTCTCTGCGAGGCTTGCTCGGCCAGGCGGGTTCTAACATCTCTCGCCGCCAATCGTCGTAAGCCTGCTGCAATTGTCGGACGACCTCCGGACGCGTTTCAGCGAGATTCCGTGTTTCCGCCTCGTCGGAGGCAAGATCGAACAACCAGACGCTGTCATGAGACTTGACCAGCTTCCAGTCTCCGCTGCGAACCGCCATGTTCGGACCATTGCTCCAAAACAGCGTTTGATGCGGCGCCTGCTGGGACTGACCCGTCAACACCGGAATCAGGTTGGTACCGTCCAATTTTAATTGATCTGGCAATTCGATTTTGGCCGCCGCGCAAATGGTTGGAAACAAATCCAGCGAACTGGTCGTGCCAGCGAAAACTGTGCCTGGTTGCACAACAGCAGGCCATTTTACGATCAACGGGACGCGGATTCCCCCTTCGAATAGAAACAGCTTACCCAGCTTCAGCGGTCCATTGCTTTGCACTCCGGTGTACATTGGCCCGCCATTGTCGTTAATAAAGATCAGCAAAGTCTTTTCGGTCAGCTGATTTTTCTCCAGCGCGCCGACAATCGCCCCAACCGCGTCGTCCAGCGCGCTGGTCATGGCGTTGTAGTCACGTTGCTTGTCGTTTTGCTCAGCGTGAAAACGGTCCTGATATTTTTTCGAGGCTTCGATTGGCGTGTGAACCGCGTTGAAGGGAACGTAAGCGAAAAACGGCCGGTCGTGATTCCGATCGATGAAACTGACCGTTTCCCGAGCAATCGCATCGGTCAGGTATTCCGCTTCGACAATTGGATCATGCCCGCGCATGACGGTGGTGTGTATCGGCTCCTCCGGCGTACCGGGAAAGAAAGAATGGGCACCGGCAAGGAATCCATAGAATTCCTCGAAGCCGCGCGCCTGAGGATGAAGATGTGGTTGCGTGCCCAAGTGCCACTTGCCAAACATACCCGTCCGATAACCAGCCTGCTGAAGCACGTCAGCGAGCGTTACGACGGCTGGGTCAAGCCCGCGGTGAAAGCGATGCGTGATGGCGCCGGTGGACGTATTGAACTCAAAACCGAAACGTTGTTGATACCGCCCCGACAATAGACCTGCTCGCGAGGGGCTGCAGGAGCCGGCCGTCACATAGGCGTTGGTAAAACGCATGCCGCTGTTGCCAAGTGCATCGATGTGCGGCGTTGGAATCGTTTTGGAACCGTAGATTCCCGTGTCAGCGTAGCCCAGGTCATCCGCCAAAATCAAAACCACATTGGGTGGCCGCCGTGCAGATTCCGTGACGTTGTCGATCAACGAAACTGTTCGGCGTTTCGTTTCGATCGCTTGCGGATTGGGCGGAAACACCTGGTTTTCGACAGACGGCGAACGGATGTTACCCCTTGCTCTCTGTTGAGACCGCGTCTGCGCAACCACCACCGACGGAATCAGCAGCGCCAGCAGTGCGATTAACATCAAGCGCGCGTTGACTGTCGCTGTTCGACCCGCGAACATAGTCCGCCTCACATCTCCGTTGGACGGAAGAGCAACTCTTATTTCCGACGCGATGCTGGGCGTTTTCATGACACCAATTTTCGTGGTTCGATACGGCAAGACGACGTATTCTACACCGCCGTCGCGGTGTGGTGTCGCAGTATGGTACTGACCAGCACTGCGGGCGGTGCCAAAATCTCCACAAATCCGCTCACCTCGAAAACCTTTCAATGCGAAAGCCTTCGCCATCGGGCACGAGCAATCCTGGTCCGCCGAAGTGCGATCCAAACAGCGGCACCGGTTCAGTGGCAAGTCGGCCAAACATCCGACGGCGCGTGGCGATCGCCTGGCCTCGATCGTAGTCGGCCGTACTACACCACTCGGTCCGCGCCGCCTGGCAGGGGTGGTGCAGAAAGTCACCGCTGATCAAGGCACGGGCTCCGCCTGATTCGATCCACAAGCTCGTATGGCCGATGCTGTGCCCTGGCGTCGGTTCAGCTCGTATCTCCGCGGTCAACTGTTGGTCCATTTCAAACAGTTCGGCCAAGCCAGCATCGACAATCGGCCTGACCGAGTCCTCAATCACGCTTCCGAGCCGTTGATCATCAGAGTGACTCCAATATTCCCATTCGACGCGACCAAACAGGTAGCGGGCGCGCGGAAACGTGGGCACCCAACCTCCCTCGACAAGCACCGTATTCCAGCCGACGTGGTCGACGTGCAGATGCGTACAGATGACCAGGTCCACCGAGTCAGGCGAAATTCCAAGCGCCGCCAAATCATTCAGATAAGTTCCGTCCCGCTGGTGCCAAAGTGGAATCGGGCGTTGTTTATCATTCCCGAGCCCGGTGTCGATCAAGATCGTTTGACTGGCAGTCCTCAAGACATAAGTTTGGATCAACATCACGAGTTTCCCGTCATCGTCGGCAAAGTCCGGACGCAACCAGTCGATCGGCAGCACGGCCTCCGGCGTCGCCTCGGGCAACAGAAATCGGGTACCGCCGGTCGTCTGAAGTTCCACGACGCGCTCAATCGAAACATCACCGACTTGCCACAAACTCACGGTGGAACTCTCTCTTTCTCGAAGCTCGTTTTATCAACGAATAGAATACTGTATTCGTTACCACCGTTACGATCGCACCAGGATCTTTCCGATTACCTGGATTGATCTCAACGCAGGCCGGTACGCCGTCCGCCCAGTGACCTACATCCAAGTACAGCATGATGGGCCGCGGTTCCCTGCCCGTGCTCGCTACCCGATGCGGACCAGCCGGGTCCGACGGAGTCATATTGCTGCCGCAGCGACAATTCCCTTTCAGGTTCCAGTAACCAGCAATGCGCATCAAGAGAGAGCGAAACAGGAATGGCACTGCGATTGCTGAATTGGCGGTTTGTTTACCGGTAATCTTTCTGATCGTGTTCGCCTCGATTGAGGCCTGCAACATGATCGCGCTGAGACAGATCATCTCCGAATCGGCTTATGCCGGTGCTCTGACCGCACTCAAACGTGATGCCGAAGAGCCGGACGTCATCGCGTGCATCAATGCCTCTCTTGCTGCGCGAAATGTCGCCCCATCGAACGTCATCGTCTCAGGAGCGGGTGGTGCCGCGTACGATTCGCTGGTGCACGGTGACACAGTGATCGTAACCGTCGAGGCGGAAAGCAACGCCAACGCCGTCGGTCCTCAGTTATTCGGATTTGGCCAGACGCTATCAACAAGCGCGACCGTCATCAAGCAATAGGTCTGTGCAATACATGAAATATTTGAACAGAACAGCTTGTGCGTCCTCGACTCAATCCTGCCGCCGGGGCGCGACGGCTGTGGTCTTCGCAATCATCCTGCCGGTGCTGATGTTGTTCATCGGATTTTCAGTGGATCTGGCCTACATGCAGCTGGCCAGATCAGAGCTGCGAGCGGCGACCGACCTGGCGGCCAAGGCCGCATCGGCAGAGTTAGCCGACACAGGCGATATGGCACTGGCAATTGCCAAGGGAAAGCAAGTCGCCAGTGCCAACAAGGTGGCCGGTGAAGGGCTGACGCTTGACGACAGCGATTTCGTTTTCGGCAATTCGACTCATTCCCAAAGCGGCAGCTGGGTGTTCACCCCGAACGGCTTGCCCACCAACGCGGTGAAACTCAACGGTCGCCGCACCACGCTAGCTCCAGACGGCGAAGTAGATCTCTTTTTCTCTGGAATGCTCTATGGAGGCGGGTTTCAAACGACGGCGTCCGCAACCGCCGGCTTTGTCAATGCCGATATCTGTCTGGTGCTGGACCGCTCGAGTTCCATGAAACTGGCGATCACGGATCCGGCCACCGGCATGGGCGGGGGAGATCCGCGACAGTGCGATACTCCCTGGGCCGACAGCCGATGGATCGCAGTCGATGATGCGTTGGACATCTTCGTAGCCAAGATGAACGGGACCCTCTCCGAAGAACAAGTAGCGATCGTCACATTTGCCAGTAACCACACCGCTTGTGGTACGACCAGCCAGGCCGCAACGCTCGATCAACCCCTGACAACGAACCTCGCCAATATCACCTCGACAATGACCACGTTGAGTTCATCTGTCTGGACTGGCAACACGGAAACCAGCGTGGGAATGGCTTTAGCCAGGAACGAGCTTAACGGCGCCAATGCCCGTGTCACCGCTCAAAAGATCATGGTGGTGCTGACTGATGGCGCCTACACCAACGGGGTCCATCCGAGTGGAGAAGCGGCGTTGGCCGCGGCCGATGGGATTCGCGTCCACACGATCACCTTCGGATCATGTCCGGCCTCGGTGATCATGGAGATGCAAGACACCGCCGCCGCTGGCGGTGGCTATCACTATCACGCGCCCGACGCTGCGACTCTGAACGATGTGTTCACCGAGATCGCCGGTTCGATCGCCATCTTAACCGAATGATGCCCGTCATAACGCAAAGCAAATCAATGATCAGATCGTGGAAACCACGTTGCGGGGCAGTCACCGTTGAATTCGCAATAGCGCTACCTGTGTTGTTGCTGTTTACGTTCGCCGGATTGGAGTTTTCTCGTGTGAACATGATCCGCAACACCGTGATCAACGCCGCCTACGAGGGTGCTCGACGGGGCATCGTGCCGGGGGCTACCGCAGCTGACTGCGAGCTGGCGGCGACTGAATTGCTGGATCTGGTCGACATCAATGGCGGGTCGGCTGTGGTCAGCCCCACCACAATTAACTCGGACACCGAATCGGTGACGGTGACCGTGACGGTACCGATCACGTCGGCCAACGCCTTTTTGACGCCGCAATTTTTCTTTGGAAAGACGATATCCTCCAGCGTGACGCTGGAGCGCGAGTTAGCGTTCTAACTCGATGACCGGACCATTTCGGGACGCAACAATCGAAGTCCTTGATCGATGCCGAAGTTGTGAACTGACAGCCTGCTGGTCACAACACTCGCTGCCAATAACCAACGTCGATCCAACGATCGAACTTGAATCCCACTTCGTGATAATGCGCGGCCTTCCGAAATCCAAGCTTTTCATGTAGGGCGACGCTGGCATCGTTGGGTAGTGCGATGCCGCCGATAACCGTGTGAATTTTCATCGCCGCGAGCATTTCCATCACCTGCTGATAGAGCCTCGACCCGACTCCTTGACGCCATCGATCCGGGGCCAGGTAGACCGTCATCTCGGCGGCAAAGCGGTACGCATGCCGCGAATGCCATTTACCAGCGTAGGCGTATCCCACAACCTGTCCATTCCACTGGGCGACCAACCAAGGAAACGATCCTGATTGAATCTCTGCAATCCGCCGAGCCATCTCAGTAGACGTCACTTCGTCGACCTCGAACGTGATGACTGTATTGGTGATGTAGTGGTTGTAAATTGCGGCGATGGCATCCGCATCGGTCGGTTTCGCGGCTCGAATCAGCGTGGAATCGTTCACCTTTGATTCTCTCCTGGACGCACTCTTAGTCTTTTGACTGGTTTGGGTGCCAGAATTGTCAAGTTTTCTGCCGGAGACTTCACCTGCGGTCAACCTACTTCGCTACGCATGGCAAGCCTCTTCCATCAACCGTCGCTGACGCCAAAGAAGAGGCCAATGCACTGCATCCGAGGGGCTCGAACCGGAGGGTGTTATCGGCCTATCTTGTTCATTATGTTGGTAGGCGTGTTGAGGCCACGTGTTCAGTTTTACCACTTGAGGAGCAGCGATGACGAGCCGGCGGAATTTTCTGAAGACTACGGGTGCCGCCGCATCGGCGCTGGCGATTGCTGGATTGGATGCACATCGAGCGCGCGGGGGCTCGCCGATCAATCTGGGCCGATTGAACGCACGTAACCGCGACCGTTCGACGGTGGTTTGTCAACACGGAATCGTCTGTACCAGCCAGCCGCTGGCGTCCATGGCCGGCATCGATGTCTTGAAGTCCGGTGGCAATTGTGTCGACGCGGCAATCTGTGCCAATGCCATGCTCGGACTGACCGAATCGGCCGCCTGCGGCATCGGCGGGGATCTGTTCGCCATCTTGTGGATTGAAAAAGACCAAAAGCTGTACGGATTGAACGCCAGCGGCCGTGCGCCTTATGCGTGGAACTTGGAGGAAGCCAACAGACGGGGCTTGAAGAACATCGCGCGACAAAGTCCGCTCAGTTGGAGCGTACCGGGTTGCGTGAGTGGTTGGGGAAACTTGAACCAGCGGTTCGGCAGCAAGTCGTTAGCTGATTGTTTGCAGGCCTCGATCGGTTATGCCTACGAAGGTTTTCCATTGTCGCCGATTATCTCGACCTACTTCAGCGCCTGGACTGACGCGATCGCTCCGCACATGGCCAAAGTGTATCACCCTGGCGGCAAGGTCCCCGGCTACGGCGATATTTTCAAGAACCCGCTGTTGGGCAAAGCTTACGAAGCGATTGCCAAGGACGGGCCTGCCGCGTTCTACGAAGGCTACATCGCCGAGGCCATCGTCGCCAAATCGACGGAGCTTGACGGCTTGATGGCGATCAAAGACCTGGCCGATCACGCGGCCGATTGGGTCGATCCGGTCAGCAGCAATTATCGTGGCTACGATGTTTGGGAAATCCCGCCCAACGGTCAGGGCATCGCCGCGCTGCAGATGCTCAACATTCTGGAAAATTTCGACATCGGTGAACTCGAGCCCAACTCGGTCGACCACCTGCATCTATTGACCGAGGCAAAGAAGCTTGCGTTCGAGGACCGCGCAGTGTATTACGCCGATCCAACTTTCGCCGAAGTGCCCATCCAATGGCTGATCTCAAAAGAATACGCCAAGAAGCGCGCAAAGCTGATTGATACAAAAAAAGCAAACAAAGACGTCCGCTACGGAGACCCGAAACTAGATTCCGACACTACCTATCTGACAGCCGCCGATGGCCAGGGCAACATGATCTCGTTGATCCAAAGCAATTACGCCGGCTTCGGTTCAACGATTTGTCCCGATGGCGTCGGTTTCGTGATGCAGAATCGCGGTGAGGCTTTCTCGCTTGATCCGCAGCACCGCAATCGGCTCGAACCGCACAAACGTCCGTTCCACACCATCATCCCGGCGTTCATGACCAAAGAGGGCAAGCCCGTGATGTCGTTCGGGGTCATGGGCGGCGACTTCCAGCCCCAAGGTCACTGCCAGATCGTGATGAACATCGTCGATTTCGGCATGTCGGTTCAGCAAGCCGGCGATCAACCGCGGCTAGGCCACAACGGCAGCTCCTCGCCCAATGGCGGCACGATGGAGGACGGCGGCAGACTCGAGTTCGAGCATGGAATCAGTGATGCGGTCAAGGTCGGGTTGGCCGAAAAAGGGCACAATCTCTCGCCCAACGTAACCGCCCACGGTGGCTACCAAAGCATCTGGCGCGAATCGGATCCACTGGTCTATTTTGGTGGTAGCGATCCCCGCAAAGACGGCTGCGCGATCGGTTGGTAGGGGGTACTCGAGTTTGGACAGAAAGATCGTCCACGAAGGTCCGCGCTCCTCGGCAGCCAGCTGCGTGGTCACTCTGATCGGACCCGATCGCTATTAGCGCGCTGGCTTGCTGATTGTGAATTTTCGCGCCCCGATCGGCGTCCGATGCAGCCTAACGGTGATATACTGCGACGTCGACGTACTGGCGACGCGATTTCTTGAGGCTCTAACAGGACAAACGAATCGATGACAGGACTGCTTCTTCTCTTGGCCATGGCCGTCGGCGTGGCTTTTGTCCTGCTACTGCTGGCCGTTGGCATCTACAATCGGTTGGTCACGCTGGTCAATCGTGTCGACAACAGTTTTTCCCAGATCGAAGTTCAATTGAAACGGCGACACGATCTGATTCCAAACTTGGTTGAGACGGTCAAGGGCTACATGACTCATGAGCGCGAAACTTTGGAAGCCGTGATCAATGCGCGTAATCAGGCGGTTGGGGGCTTGAAGTCAGCAGCCCAGAATCCGGCCGACCCCCAAGCAATGGCCGCGATGATGGGTGCCGAAGCGGGACTCTCGGGCGCGCTCGGACGGCTGTTCGCATTAGCCGAAGCGTATCCCGATCTGAAGGCCAATCAGAACATGGCCCAGTTGACCGAGGAAATCACGGCGACAGAGAACAAAATCAGCTTCGCACGTCAGGCGTACAATGATTCGGTGACCCAGTACAACACCTACCGACAATCGTTTCCTCCGGTAATTTTTGCTGGTCTGTTCGGACATCCAGACGATCGCGAGCTGTTGGAGTTTGACAGCGCGGCAATCGCCGAAGCCCCCAAAGTTTCATTTGATTGATCGACCCGATATCGGACATCGATGTTTGTGACACGCGGGAATCGTCAAGGGCAGTAAGCGGCAATCATGGCCACCGATTTCTTCGAGCGACAGGCAACCGCAAGAAAGAACACCATTTGGTTGGTGATCTTGTTTGTCATCGCGGTTGTCGGAATCATCGGCACAACTTTCGCGTTGGCGTACGCTGGCATTGAACTCTATAGTGATCGACCCGCACGCAGCAACGGATCGCCCAGCAGAGAGCAGTCGACGTTCATCGCCGGCATTGTCGCGATGGCCGCGTTGGGGCTGATCGTGCTCGGGACATTTTACAAGGTCATCGCGCTGCGAGCGGGCGGCGGGCGCAGTGTTGCCGAAGCGGTCGGCGGTCAACAGCTCAACCCGAGCACGACCCGCTTGGACGAGCGGCGGCTGCTGAACGTGGTCGAAGAAATGGCGATCGCTGCCGGGACACCAGTGCCTCCCGTCTACCTTTTGGAAGAACCCGGCATCAACGCTTTCGCAGCCGGTTATTCGCCCACCGATGCGGTCGTCGGTGTCACCCGCGGCGCGATCGAAGAACTCAGCCGCGAACAGCTGCAGGGAGTGATTGCCCATGAATTCAGTCACATCCTCAATGGCGACATGCGAATCAACATTCGCATGATCGGGATCCTCAATGGCATTTTGTTGATCTCTTTGATTGGTCGCATGTTGTTAAGCATGCTGCGGTACAGCGGAGGCGGGCGGAGCCGTTCGAGCCGAGGAAGCGGAAAGGGTGACTCCGGTGGTCAAATCATCTTGGTCATGATCGCTGTTGGTGTTGCCTTGTTGGTGATCGGCTTCATTGGATCCATTTGTGGCGGCCTGATCAAAGCCGCGGTCTCACGTCAACGAGAATATTTGGCCGATGCCAGCGCGGTGCAGTTCACCCGTAACCCGGGCGGTATCGCCGGCGCGTTGAAACGGCTCGGCGCATCGTCGGCCGCATCGCTGATCCGGCATCCGGCGCGCCGGTTGCCAGTCACATGTATTTTGCCAGAGGCGTCTTTGAGGGGTTCAGTGGATTGATGGCGACCCACCCCCCTTTGACCAAACGAATTCTCGCGATTGAGCCAAATTGGAACGGCGTCTTCCCGCAAATCGAATCGCCGATCAGTCCGCCGATCACAGGCGACGCGATCCCGACCAAAACGCCGGTGGTCGCCGCTTTCGCGCCGCCACCCGCAGCCACGATTCAACCTGACGCGGCCGGCGCACAGCTGGTACCGGTCGCTCAGGTGCACGATGCATTCAATCATATCGGTGATCCGGAGCAATCGCATCGGGACTTTGCCAGCGATTTTTTGACGACGCTTGACCCGCTGCTGGTCGAGTCGGCGCATGAGCCGTATGCCGCTCGCGCCTCGTATTCGCGCTGCTGCTGGACAAAGACACGCACATTCGTCAGCGACAAACCGACAGTTTGATTCAATCGATCGAGCCGCATGTCGTCCAGGCGGTACAAAAACTTTATCCGCGAACTTCGATAATCGACTTACGAGCAAGATTGCCGCTATTGGACATGACGCTGCCGGCGCTGCGCAGCATGTCGAAACCGCAATATCTGACTTTCATGAAAGCATTCGCGCAGCTGGCCGCCGCGGATGATCGACATTCACTTTTTGAATGGGTCTTGGCTCAAATTTTGGTCCGGCATCTCAAGCCACAATACACCAAAGTCGAATCTCCGGTGACGCTCTATTACAGTTTAAAGAGACTGATCGAGCCGGTTTCCGTTTTACTTTCCACCATGGCTCGGGTCGGTCACGACGAAGCCTGGATCGGCCCATCTTTCCAGGCGGCGCAGGCGGAGCTTGACGATCTACCGATCACCCTACTGCCCGCGTCCCAGTGCACGCTGCGAGCACTCGATGCTTCCTTGAGGAAGTTAGCGCGTGCCAGCGAGCGACTGCGAGGCCAACTGATCGACGCTTCTGTTGCCGCGATCTGCGCGGACAATCACGTCAAAGTCAAAGAAGCGGAGTTGCTCAGAGGGATCGCCGACCTGCTCGGCTGCCCCGTCCCGCCTTACCTGCCGTCGCACTAGCCGAGACGTTGGCTAGCTGAACAGCGCGGCATTGATCCCGGTGATATTTGCGTTCCGCCGGCCATCGGTTGCGATTTGTCGATTACGATTACCGTCAGGTGCTGATCGTTCGAGCAATCAGCAATCACTCCGTCTGCGGGAAAACATCATGCCCATTTCCGGACCGCCGCTAACGCAGGCCAACCCAATTGGCGATCTGTTGAGCCACGGGCTCAGCGCAAAACCAGACGATCTGGCACTGGTTAGCGCCAAGACGCAACTTAGCTGGCGGCAGCTCGATGCGATCAGCACCCGGCTGGCGAAACAGTACCTGGCATTGGGCTTAGCTCCCGGCGACCGCGTCGCATCGCTGATGCCCAATCGTCCGGCGTTAATCATTCACTATCTAGCTTGTCTGAAAGCAGGTTTGGTGGCGACACCGCTAAACTATCGCTACATGCCGCCGGAAATTGATCATGCCTTGGAAGTCAGCGGCGCGTCGCTGTTGTTCCATCATGCCGAGCGAGACGCAGACGTAGCCGCCAGCAAATGGGTCAGCCGGTTACCTTCAGGCGTGGTTCGTTACAAGGCCGACGACAGCCGAGGGCGACAATACGAAGACTTGGTGGCCCAAGAGCAAACGGACGCAGAAATCCCAAACCCTGACCCCGACGCGCCGGCATTCATTTATTTCACCTCGGGCAGCACGGGCAAGCCCAAAGGGGTGACCCATACGCGGCGAACCTATGGCTGCATGATGGCTGCCACGATCCAAGGTACGGAGATGACGGACGCCGACACCTCGCTGCCCGGAGCGTCATTGTCTCATATCGCCGGTTCCCTGCTTGCCTTGAGCACATTGGCAGGCGGCGGAAGAATGGTGATCCCTCGCGGCAGCGATGGTCCTGAGGTATTGCCGCTGATGCAGCAGTTTCGCCCCACTGTGCTGTGGATGCTGCCGGCCGCTTTGATCGCCCTGGTCCGCGATCATGATGCCGGTCCAGATGACTTTTCTTCGGTTCGATTGTGCTCCTCGGGTGGCGACAAAGTCGCGGCGGAATTGGAGCGTGAGTTTACCGACCTGGCTGGCTTCCGAATCGATGAAAGCTACGGCATGACCGAGATTGGCTTCGCGACAATCAGTCCGCCGTCGGGCGAAAATCGAGTCGGCTCTGTCGGTAGCCTCTTTCCGGGCTTTGAGATGTCCCTCCGTGATGATTCGGGCGCCGAGGTACCGATCGGCGCGGAAGGACAGCTTTGGATCCGCTCGCCGACCAATACGATTGGTTATTGGAGTAACCCGCAGGCCACCGCGGAGACGATCATTGACGGCTGGCTCGACACTGGCGACGTGATGCGGGTCGACCAGGACGGCTACCTTTGGTTCTGTGGCCGCAAAAAGCAGATCATCGTTCACGATGGCTCCAACATTTGCCCTCAAGAGGTTGAGGAGGCGGTTGCGGAACACCCCGCGATTGCGGAGGTAGGCGTGATTGGCGTACATGATCTGGTTCACGGTGAAGTCGTTCGGGCCTACGTGACGCTCCGAGAAGACGCTCAACGACCTACCAGCGCGGAGCTGATTCACTTTGCTCGAGAGCGGATCGGTTACAAAGCGCCGGAAGAAATCGTGATCCTCGACGAGATGCCGCTCAACGCGACAGGCAAAGTGGACCGGGTGACCCTCAAGCGGATGGCAGAGCAGCGTTTTGCGTCGGCAGGGACCACTGGTCCAGCTTAGCTGCCAGCGACCTCGATGGCTGCCGCTGTAAGTTGTCGCTAAAGATTTGCGTGGACCCGTGCTTGTTCGGCCAAGGCGTACTCGACAAGGCGGTCGGCAAACGGTTCGTAGGTCTTGATCGGTTCTCTGGCCAGCGGCGCGACGAGATACGTCAGTTTCAAAACGTCGCCGCGCGGCGAAAAATGGGGACCGATTCCCGTGAAGGCAAGGCCTTGGTCCTCCAGCGCTTCGCAAATTTCCATGGTTGCCGATTCCGCCAGCGGCAGCTCAACGACAACCACTTCTGCCCGCGACCGCTCGACTAACTCCCGACCGGCACGACGAATCGCGCGAGCGCTATCTTTCCCCAACTGCTCTGCCCGGATCGTCGCCAAGCCCGCGCCGCTTTGAATCTTAACGGCCAGCGTGCCATAGTCTCGCGCCGGCGAGGACGGTTTGCCGAATTCGAACGGCGACCCCAGATTCTCGTAAATCGCCGCAACCATTTCCTGGTGCCGCGACGGCACAAACACCGTTCTGACTTTTGGATGCCTCAGCCAGTGGAAATACAGCAGGCAACTGACGCGTTGCGGTTGCTCGTTGGCGATATTGCGGAATGCTTCGGTCTTTGGCGAAACGGCCAGGTCCACTCCGCAAACCTGCCCGCCATGATGGGCGTTGGATTGTTGCGTAAAGGTGTGGACGGTCACCGCGTCGGCGTACCAGGCAACAAGCCCCGATGTCCGAGCCTCGCTCTCCAAAGCGTGCTTCATCCGATCCAACAGTCCACGGCCGCGATGTTCGGGAGCCACAGCCGCTTGGCCAATTTCAGCGACGGAACCTTGCTGATTGCGTTCCAAAGCACAATGCCCAACTATCCCGCCATCCTCTGCGACGGCGACGATGGATAGCAAGGACTGATGAAGGTTCTGGGTTGCGATGCGGTCGGGATAGTAAACGTCTTCATTAAAATACGTGTTTCCGTAGGTTCGATACATCAACTGCGAAACCTGCACCGCTTCGGCCGGCAGCATCCGGCGCACGGTATAAACCTGATCCGCGGCGATCGGGACATCTGGCGGAACCTGGGCGAGATGTTCAGCCGAAGAGGTATCAGCGATGTTCGTCCGATGCAACCACTTGATCAACTGCAGCGCTTTGCCCTGCGGCCCGAACGCGAGCCAATGCATTTGATCAACCAGATCCGCCGTGTCGGCGCCATGCAGCCAGGCGGTAGAGACGCCTGCGTCGTGCAGCCGACGCTCCAGGACCGGTACATCTTGCGGAGCACCGAAATCGCGAACGCGAATCTCAAGCTTGCCTTCCGTTTCGCTGATCGTCAGTTTGATCAGACCTGGTTCATCGATCGGATAGGCGCTGGCCGCAGCGTGCTCGACAGCCGCGATCACAAGTTGGCTAAGCCGCTCGGACTGATCTGTCGGCAAGGGCAACTGCAGCAGCGTGGTGCGGATCAACGCGCGCACGCCAGCAAGAACCCGCGGCTCGTTGTCAAAGGATGATTCCACGTGCATCGCAATCAATTCAGTTCGTCAACATTCGCGACCGATTATCCACTGCGACGGTAACCAATGACCGGCCGCGATGCCGCCAATTCTCACTCACGTAGCAAGATTTAGTCCGAGCCGCCTGAGACAGATTCCAGAAAGTCCAACCGAGCCTGCAGCAGGTGTTGCTTCGCTTGGATCGATTCGCCCAGTTCCAGGTATCCTTCCGCGTCCGCATCATATTCGGGCCACTCCGGCAATCCTTCTCCGTTGGGGTCGCCCGAGCGAGCAAAGTTGACCCAGTAAGCAGCAATCTGATCGGCCAACTGCTGGTCGGTTTCCGTATAAGGTCGTCTCTCGCTGCCGATCGCGTTGTCGAATACGTAAGGGATTTCGGCCGCGTGGTGTGCTCCCAGGTAACTGCTGCCAAAACCCGGCGGAACATGGGTGAAGTAGTACAAGTACGAATCGGTACCCGCTTTGTCGCTCAGTCGTGCCCACTGCCGCATGCCGGCAGCGAAGCCAGCGTCGCCGCCGGCGTGCAGAAAAGCTTTCGCGGCACTCGCGTCATCATGGACCCCGTAAATTTCTTTGAATTTTTCCAGTCTCTCAGCTCCAAATCGCTGCGTCATCACGGTCATCACCGCCTCGACGGTCTTCGGATTCATCGCCGGATTGCTCAGGGACGTCATTTCGTCTGCATTGGAACCAACGATCACTGGGACTCTGAGTTGTTTGCCGGCCGCATAAGTGCTTTCGATCGAATCAGGAAAAACTCGGCCGTCGATGGTTAGCTGCGTCCTAAAACTCGCTTCGACAATTTCATCGGCTGATAACTTCCTGAGTTCCGCCAACGAGTCAGCGCCACAGGTCTTGGCAAATTCGAGGCCCTCATCATGTGCCGACTGCAGGCCGCCTGATGCTTCATCCAGACGTGGCGCGGGTCGAAAGCGGGCACCACTCTGGCCGATCGCACGGTGAACAAGACCCTTGGCCAGCGGTGTTGCCAACAACACATTGACGCTCCACGATCCAGCGGATTCGCCAAAAATGGTGACGCGATCGGGGTCGCCACCAAATTTCTCGATGTTGCGTTGCACCCACTGTAGCGCGGCGATGGTATCCAGGATCCCTTGATTGCCCGAGACTCCGTGTTCCGATTCCTGGCTCAATTCCGGGTGAGCGAGGAAGCCGAAGGCGCCAAGTCGATAATTGATCGTGACCAGCACGACACCGCGTTTGGCTAGCGAAGCGCCGTCATAAACCGGATTCGAACCCGACCCGCGAGTCCAACCTCCGCCGTGAATCCAAACCATCACGGGTAGCTTTTCGCTAGCCTTTGCCACCGGCGTCCAGACGTTCAAGTACAAGCAGTCCTCGTCCTTGGGTTGCGGAGCCGACCTGTAAATCGAACCGGCCGGGTAATCGCTTTGCGGGCAGATCGAACTGAACTGATCACACTGGCGCACTCCGTCCCAGGGAACAACTGGCTGCGGAGGCCGCCAGCGCAAATCACCCACCGGCGGAGCGGCATAGGGAACGCCTTTGAAAGATTGCACACCCTCATCGACGCTGCCAGAGATCCTTCCGCCATCGACCTCAACAGCCTCGTCGGCAATCGTGAACGGACAAATCGAAAGAACAAGCAAAATAACCAGGCTGCGCTTCATCAATCGCTCCTCAGCAATTCCGGGGACGAAAATATCGAGTGCCTATCATAGCGGATGTGGTTACCCGTCTGACACGCAAGCCAAACCAGGCTCACGAGCGGTTGAGATTGAGCTAGTTTCGCTCCAATCTTGCGGCCGGTGCGTCGTAAACCGCAAATCCTTCGTCGATTGCCTGGCGAATTTGGCTTGGTTTCCGGCGACCCCCTTGATGTGGTCTGCTTTTGATGTGGTCTGCTTTGAGCACAAACGTCTGCGAGAACACGGGTACGTGGATTGCCCAAACTTGGTTGTCACCGCGCACGAATTGGGAATATGATGATCGGGTATTCTCAACTCAGCGGGACTCGACCATGCGGGATCATCGATATTGCGGCGAAAGTCACTGCGACCATGCGTTTGCATCCTTCGGCGGTACCCAGCGTGAAGGCCTTTGTCTGGTCAGTCGCCGCAACATGATCAAGGCTGGGTTGGCCGGAATCGCCGGCCTGTCGCTGCCCGACTTGATGCGCCATCGAGCCCATGCCGCCACGACGGGCCAAAGTGTCTCTTCCCACAAGTCGGTGATCTTGTTGTGGATGACCGGAGGGCCGAGTCACATCGATACATGGGACATGAAACCCGATCGCCCGCTGATCAATCGCGGTCCCTTTTCGCCAATTCGAACCGCCATTGCCGGCGAGTTCATCTGCGAACATCTGCCCAAACAAGCCGCGATGCTGGACAAGTTCACGATCATCCGATCAGTTGATTGCAAAGGCAGCAATCACGAACCGAATATGGTCATGCAGACCGGTCATCGCGATGCCGCACCGCGGGCCAATCCCAAGGGGGATCGATATCCGGCGATCGCCTCGGTGATCTCGAAGTTTCGCGGCGCCAATCACCCTGCGATGCCCCCTTACATGGCATTTCAAAAGTCACGCTCGCACATCGGATATGCGGGCTACTTGGGTCAGCAGTACAACCCGTTTATCGCCAATCAGGCGGCGAAGTTGCCGGTCTATGATTTGGTCGGAACCGATAGTGGCCAGGTCACTGACCCAAAGATCTTCCAGTTGCCCCGGAATCTGAACTTCGAACGGATTCAGAATCGACTTGGTCTACTGAAGGAGCTTGATCACCTGCGTCGCGATCTGGATGTGTCCAGAACGATGGAGACAATGGATATCTATCAGCAGCAGGCGGTCGATATGATAGCCGGAGGCGAGGTGCAAAAGGCTTTCGACTTGGACCAAGAACCCGATTCGATCCGCCAACAATACGGCAAACACTTATGGTGCCAGCAGGCGCTGCTGGCGCGGCGGATGGTCGAAGCCGGCGTGGCATTTGTGACGATTGATTTGAGCTATCACACTGCCTCGGGGACTTGGGACAACCACGGCGACAACATCCCACCCTACGGTGGAATTTCCAAGGGACTTAAACCGCTGCTGCCTCTATTTGATCACCTGCTAACGACGCTAGTCTCGGACCTCGAGCAGCGCGGGCTGCTCGATGAAGTCTTGGTCATCGCGATGGGCGAATTTGGCCGGACGCCCAATATGGGGACTCAAGGAAGTACCGATGGCCGAGACCACTGGCCCCAAGTCATGTCGATGTGTTTGGCTGGCGGCGGCATGCGTCACGGCCAAATCATCGGTTCCACCGAACAGGACGGCGGGCAAATCAAGAGTCGCCCCGTGACCCCCGGCGACCTGGCGGCGACGATCTACCACCACATGGGCGTGCCGCAAGATGGCACCTATTTGGACGATCGCGGACGCCCGCGGTTCATCGTACAGGAAAATGGCCAGCCAATTGGCGAACTGATTTGAGTATCTGGCGAGGGGTCCACTATCGGTGTTCCTGGTCCGCTGTCGATGGAATCGTCGTAAGCTCTACGGCGCCCCGCAGCACTTGCGCGCGAAATCTACGATTTGATCGATCGCCTGACTCAATGCCGGTATCGTGCGGGGCTGCGGCGGAGGCGGATTTGGCGTATTGAAAACGTGGTTACAGTTTTCAATCCTGACAATGCGAGCGTCTCGGGCCGCATCGGCAATCGATACCGCGCTGCCGATGTTCACGGTTTCATCGTTCTCGCCGTGAACCACCAGGATCGGGCATTCGATTTTCCGGACGTTGTCGAGCACATTGTGGCCTTCCCGGTCCGCTTCCTGTTCCGATAGCCATTGCGACCGCATCCTCAGCATCTGTCCCGTGCGTGCCGAAGGGGATTCAAGATAGCCGCGGTCGCGAAGCTCAGCTTTTTGATCCTCGGACAGACTGCAGGCGCGATCGGGCGAACCGGCGGTGACCAGCCCCGCGGGCTTGGGAAGCGGCGATCCCGCGGTTTGCCGGCCGGCGAAAAGTATCGCGCTGACACCTCCCCGCGAGTGCCCCACCAGCACGTACGGCAATCCGGTACCTGCTAAATGCCCGTCGGCAATCGCCTGAACAACGCATTGAATATCAAACACCTGCTTGTTCCACGTATCGAGCTCAAACAGGTCCGGTCGCTCGAAGCGATCTGCATTTTTGGTCATGCCACTGTGGCTGAAGTTGAATGTATGAGCGATAAATCCGGCTTGGCAAAGTCCGCCGGCGATCGCTGGAATCATGCGAAAATCCTTGTATCCTTTGAAGCCATGCGCGACGATCGCGCAGCCCACCGCGGCATCATCGGGGTAGCAGGTCGTCCCAAAAATCGTTTCCGATTCAGCGCCCAGAATTTCCCAGTCGGTGGTTCGTGTCATCTATAATCGCTCGCTGCTACGTCGCACCTTTGGAATACCATCGAATCAACTGTGTTCACGTCGCGGAGAAATCAAATGCGGAAATCGACTTTCATTTGCTGGTGTTTAGGTTGCGTGATGTTCGCGTCATCGGCAGGCGCTGAAGTCGCGATCACGCCAGATGTGGTATACGGCCATAAGTCTGGATTGGCAATGACCTTTGATGTTTTTAAGCCGACCGAGGGCGCCAACGGAGCCGGTATTTTGTTCATGGTCAGCGGCGGCTGGTATTCGAGTTGGATTCCCCCAGAGCAAGCGCAAGACATGTTCAAGCCTTTGACCGACAAAGGATTCACGGTCTTCGCTGTTCGCCATGGGAGCAGCCCCAAGTTTTCAATTCCCGAGGTGCTCGGCGATGTACGTCGCAGCGTTCGCTTCATTCGCTTCAGCGCCGACCGCTTCGGCATCGATCCCAGCCGACTGGGCGTCTACGGTTTCAGCGCCGGCGGTCATCTGTCGTTGATGCTTGGGACGGCTTCCGATGAAGGCGACCCGAATGCAAAAGACCCGATCGAAAAAGTTTCCGATCGTGTCAGCGCCGTCGTCGCCTTTGTGGCTCCGACAGATCTGCGAATCATGGTCAAGGACGCTCCCGATCGCTTGGCGGCTTACGCCAGGTTTCCCGCGTTGGACCTGGACATGAATAGCGCCGAAACCGACTCACCGCTGCTGCACGTGACACCCGATGATCCACCGACACTGCTGATCGCCGGTGATCAAGACGACCTGGTCCCGATTCAGCACAGCCGAAACATCCAGGCGGCTTTTGAAAAAGCGAAAGTTCCAAGCCGACTGATCGAAGTCGCCGGCGCCGGTCACGGCTTTGCCGGCGAAGACGCCAGGAAATCGACTGAGCAAATGGTCCAGTGGTTCGCCAGCCATCTCACCGATCAGTAGCAACCGAGTCATCATGCGTCACAATCGCTTGCGTGAATTATTGGATGCCGATCAGCCAACTTTGGGAACCCGCATCCTGTCTTCCTGGCCGACGATCATTGAACTCGTCGGGCATTCAGGAATGTTCGATTACGTGGAGTTCAGCGGCGAGTACGCGCCGTACGATCACGTCATGCTCGAGAGCATGGGTCGCGCCATCGAACTGTTCGACCAGCTGGGCGGGATGATTAAGATTGAACAGGAATCACGCGCGCATGCCGCTGTCCGGGCACTCGGCGCTGGCTTTCAAAGCGTCTTATTTGCGGACCCGCGCACCGTCGCAGATGTCGAACAATGTGTGCGCTGCGTCCGCACCGAACGCCCGCGGTCGGGCGGACTGCAGGGGGTCAACCTACATCGCGCCGCCCTGCTGGAAGGCGGCAGTGAAGCGTGGGCCGATGCAATGGACAAGGTCGTGATCGCGCTGATGATTGAAAAGCAAGCAGCGGTCGAGAATCTGCCGGCAATGCTTGCTGTTCCTGGCGTCGACATGATTCAGTTTGGTCCGGCCGACTATGCCAACAGCATCGGACTAACCGGCCAATTCTCTCATCCCAAGGTGAAGCAAGCAGAACGATACACCATCCAGACGGCCCTCAAGATGGGTATCGCGGTGCGGGCCGAACTAAACCAGCCGAAAGACTTCGAGCCCTATTTGGAACTCGGCGTCAAGCACTTCAACGTGGGTATCGACACGAGGACGCTGTTCAGCTGGTTCTGCGATACGGGGGCGATCATGCGGCGCGAACTTGGCTTGGAACCGTTGATCGCGCAAGGCACGCAACCTTCAAACTACGGACAAGCCGACACGTCTCGGTAATTTCGGCACTCGTTGTCCGTTTCCGTCCTCTGGGCCCCGCCCTATCAGTGCGCTGAAATCCGGACAAGATGAACAAGGTTGACAGGACTTAGGGCGAGGCGACGTTCAGGGCTGTCTGACTATCCAAACCCGTCAAAATCTGCTTGGCCTTTCCTAAATGCTGATTCGCGCGGCTTAGGCTCGCCGCGACTTCCTCGACGTATCCGTCCGCCGATGCCGACCACGATCGATTGATATAGCGTTCTGCGGATGCGAATTCAGTCATCACTTCAGCATAAGCGTCTAGACCAAACCGCCGTATGATCGAGTCTCGAGACTCAGCGAACTGGGCAAGTGGTTCAGCACACTCATCGTCGATTACCCTGAGCACCTCCGACAGCTTGATATTCGATTGCCCGCACAGCCGCTCGATGGTCTCGGAAACAGCATGCAGACTCTTTGTGACCTCTGAGTATCGGATCTCGGTTTTCGAATCGTCCTGACTGTCTCGGCGATCGGCTAATCGCAGGATGACAACACCGGTAAATCCAACACCGACGGCGACGGCATACCACAACCAGGGAATTGTCGACCATTTGTCGCCGGTTTGTTCAAGTCGGCACAACGAAGTGAACGCAGCGGCGATGAACCCTGACCACAGGAATGCATGACCGATAGGTTTCATGGATCGTCTCTCATCATCCAAACAGGACTTGAACGAAGGCATTCCCAACACCCACCAACGCTTCGCCCACAATTAATCCCGCAGCGATTGGGATTCCGTACTCGTGAGTCCAGCGTGGACCCAGTGTGCGATCGACTAACATTCGCAGAATGTTTCCCAGCGTGTAGGTCAGTGCGATCGCAAAGGGCATATAAAATCCCAGAGCAATTAGTACACCAATTCCGCCAAGGCCGCTTAGCGCCAGCATCAATCCAAGTCCGGCGCCGGCGGTGTATCGATATGCCGGAACGTTATCACTGAGAATTCCCTCGGTGACCGAAGCCAACGCTTGGGCCTGTGGAGCAGGCAGCTTGTTGGAGCCGATTTCGTATTGGTCATCCAGAACAATGACCAGAAAGATCACAATCACCGGACCCAACCAGGCACCGGCAAACTGAGCGATCTGTTGTCGCCGAGGGATTGCGCCGACGAGATAACCTGACTTCAAATCGGTCATCATGTCACTGGCTTGCGAGATTGCCAGACAGATGGCAGCTCCCATCAACATCGAACAGGTCACCGTTTCGACCGGACTGACACCCGCTTTTGCAATCAGAATCAAAATCGTCACGGCAATCAGTGTCATTCCCGACAGTGGATTCCAATTGGTTCGACCCACACATTCGGAGACGATCACACCGGCAACCCAGACCCATCCGGTCCCCAGCAGACCCATCGCGGCGGCACGAGCGAGCGACAATTCACTGACGGACGTATAGGCGATCCAAACCATCACGATCGCACCGATACCAATCGCCGCATACAGAATCCGAATCGACATCTCATCGTTTTCGAACCGATCATCGCTTTGCTTGCCGGCCGAGTGCATCGATTTGAGAGCGCTGGCAATCAAGGGAAACGCTGAAACGATCCCACCGACAGCTGCACCGACAAGCATCCCAATACCAAGCGGTCGGTACAGCGCTGTTCGCATGCCCTCCGCGAAACCCGACTCCGGGTTGGCCTCGGGGTACATCGCCAGGGCCGAAACCTCGGCGGATCCGAATTGAGCGAGCAACGGAGACAACACGAAGTAGCACAGGAAACCTCCTGCACCAAACCAGAATCCCGACTTGCCAGAGAGAAATCCGACACCGATCGTCATCACCGATAGGAAGAAACTGATGTTCAACATTGGCGAGAGCCCGAACTGCTGTCCGGCGTGCCAGTCATCGCCGCCAAAGGCGGTCAGCACGATCAGGTAGGCGACACCGGAGAATATCGCGCCACCGAACAGCAACATCGCCTTGCGGACGCCGGCGCCGGGCGAGCGGAGAATTGCGGCCACAGCAATTCCGCCGGGGTAGGCGAGACGATCAAAATCGATCATCTGTTTCCGCAGCGGGATGACAAACGCCAGCCCCAGAACGCAGCCGGTAATGCAGGCCAAAATCATCAGCGGGATATTGAAATCGGCGACCGATTCAAATCCCGGTTTCCGAGCCAGAATGAACAGAGCCGCCACCGAAAACATGATTCCCGCAGATGCGCCGTTGACCGCCGAGGCGATCGTCTGGTTGATATTGTTCTCAACGATGCTCGTACGCCTCAGTACGCCGCGCAGAATCCCCCAGCCGAGAATCGCGGCAAGCTCTGAGCCTTCGATGCTGAATCCAAGTATCAAGGACGCGTAGCCAACCGATACCGCAATCAACGCACCCAGAGCCCAACCGACAAAGACGGCAGTCCAGGTAAATTCCGGGTAGGCGCCATGCCGAATCGGCGTCGCATCCGACGGGCTAGATTGTGCATCCGACATCAATGTCCATCCTAAAAAGCTGCCGACAACTTAGGAGATTGCTCATTTGCGTGCAACAACGCAGCGTGTGACTGTAAAGCCGAACACCCAGATAATCCCACACGCCGGACCGCCACCGGATCACCAATTCGATCGAGCAAGAGCGCCGACCGGCACGAGTGCCGGAACCCGGATACCACGGCTGATCACAAGCGATCGATATCGCCAGTTGAGCGGCAGGATTTCGCAGCTCATCACTCAAGATCAACGTGACGAACAGGACTTCATCGCCACGACGATTCGCTAATTGGCAGTTGGCGGCCGGGCCCCGGCAACCTTCACTGGCACACTGTAAAGCGACGTGCGCACGGTGATGAACAGCGTTTTGAAATCTTCGCCGCCAAAGCAAACGTTGGCCGGGCCTTCCGGCACGTCAATCTGTCCGAGCGGTTTGCCGTCAGGGTCGAAGATGTGAACGTTGCCCTGGGTTGTATAAATATTGCCGTTGACATCAACCGCCATGCCGTCGCTGCCCTGATCGATCGTGAACCGCTTGTCACCGAGTGTGCCGTCGGGCATGACATCGTAGCAGTGGATGCCGGCGGCCATGTTGTGGAACTTGGGATCGGGATGCTTGGGATTTCCACCGGTATCGGCAACATACAGCCGCGTTTCGTCGGGTGAAAATACGATCCCGTTGGGCATCGCCAGATCCTTGATCAGCACATCGACCTTGCCGGTCTGGGGGTCAAGTTTATAAACCCAATGACCGGGCAGTTCCGGCGGTTCGTTCAAGCCCCAGGGCGGATCGGTAAACCACAGAGTTCCGTCCGAGCGTACCGCCACATCGTTGGGCGAATTGAATCGCTTGCCTGCAAATTTGTCGGCCAATACCGTGATCGTCCCGTCGGATTCCTGACGAACGATGTTGCGCCCGCCGTGCTGACAAGAAATGATTCGGCCTTGCAAATCGAGGATATTGCCGTTGGCTTGTTCACACTCGCGATAGACCGACAACCCGTCAGCTTCGCTCCATTGCATCAACTTGCTCGCTGGAATATCAGAGAAGACAAGTTTCTGTTCCTGGGGCAGCCACACCGGTCCCTCGATGAATTGCATGTCACCGGCCAACTTCTTTACCTCGGCCCCAGGCGCGAGTAAGGATGTCGGCTCGGCCGCACAAATGAGGTTTGTAGACAGAATGGAAACAACTGAAATCGATATTATGATTGTGTGGTACATCACGGCAGCCCTTAACCGATGTTAATGATTGGGTCTAATCAGATTTCCTATTGTAGCGACGCAAGTTCACCGAGAGGGCGTCGTGGGTCGTGGAATGGACGGTGAAATCAAATTGCGCCACCTACCTTCGACGACCCGACGACGCAGGCGATCGTGTTGGTTTCCGTTCCGGCGGACCGTTCAACCGCCATCAGATACCGCCCGCGACTACCAAGATGCGTGCAAGTACGGACGCCTGGTGACTACAATATTACGGGCAACGCCGATCTGTTACGACAAGCTTGAATCGATTGGTCGGTAGTGTCCTGATGCATTTTGCGCGATGCCTAAAACCTGGCCAGTGATACCGATCCGATTCAACGGTAGCCATCCTTCAACCAACCGATCAACTCTGTAAAGCTTTCATGGTGGAAAAGTTCGACATTCAAAATCCGATCACAGGCGAAGTTCTTTACACGATCGAAGGACCGTCGGACGAGCAGATTGAAGGCGCCTATCGCATGGCGGCCGAAGCGCAACACGCGATCGCCGCTCGTAGCGTGAAGGACCGGATTAAAGAGGTACTGAGACTCAGCGATTGGATCCTCGATCACGATAATCTGATCATGGACAAGCTGGTCGAGGAGACCGGCAAAGCAAGGTTCGACGCCTACACCGCCGAAATCTTCGCCGTGCTTGATACGATCGACTACTACAAGGGTCACGCGAAAAAAATTCTGCAGGACAAAAAAGTGCACACGCCCATCTTCCAGCTGGGCAAAAAGTCGCGCATCTATTACGAACCTTTGGGCACCGTGTTGGTCATCACGCCCTGGAATTATCCTTTCTTTCAGGGGATCGTCCCCAGCATCTTGGCGGTGCTGGCCGGCAACGCCGTGATTGTTAAACCATCCGAGCTGACGCCTTTGAAAGGCCTTTGGGAAAAGATGCTCGCCGATTCCGGATTTCTACCGGGCGCGATTCAGTTCATTTACGGTGGCCCGGAAACGGGTCGCAAACTAATCAAGCAACGGCCCGATAAGATTCACTTCACCGGCAGCGTACGCGCAGGCAAAGCCATCATGGCGAAAGCGGCTGAACAACTGATCCCCGTCGACCTGGAATTGGGCGGCAAAGACCCAGCCGTCGTTTTCGACGACGTGAATCTGGAGCGCACAGTCAACGGCATCATGTGGGGCGCCTTCACCACCTCTGGTCAAAGTTGCACTTCAATCGAGCGGCTGTACGTACAGGATACCATCTACGACGAATTGGTCGCGATGCTGGTCGATCGGACAAAAAAGCTGCGTCTTTCCATGCCCAACCGCGACACATCGCGACCCGACGAGTGCGATATGGGCGCGATCACGTCAGCGGCACAAGTCAAGATCATCGAGCAACATATCGACGAAGCGATCGAAAAAGGGGCCACGCTGTTGTGCGGTGGTGTGACCGAGAGGGGTTCCCACCATATGGCGCCAACGATCCTGGCCGATGTAGATCATTCCATGAAAATCGCCTCTGAGGAGACGTTCGGACCGGTCATCGCCGTGATGAAATTCAAAACGGAAGAAGAAGCGATCCAACTGGCCAACGATTCTCCGTACGGATTGAGCGCTTCGGTCTGGTCGGCGGACTTGAAGCGCGCCGACCGCGTGGCACGAGCGATCAAAACCGGCAACGTTTCGATCAACAATCACATGCTGACCGAGGCCAACGCCGCGCTTCCTTTCGGCGGGGTTAAAGACTCGGGGATCGGACGGTTCAAAGGGGACGAAGGATTGACGACCTTCTGCAATTCGAAATCCGTTTTAATCGACAAGCAGAGCTCGGCCATCGATCCGCATTGGTACCCGTTCAGCAATTCGAAATTCCAAATGTTGTCCGCTCTATCGCAAAGCTATTTCCGGCGGCGGAAGAACTGGATCCAGTTCGCCAAGAACGGATTGAAGGCGGATTCAATCGGCAAGAAAGAAAAGATCAAGTGATGGCGAAGGTATACGATTTTCTGGTGATCGGCAGCGGACCTGGCGGCGGGGTGGTGGGCTATCAACTGCACAAGGCCGGTGCCGACGTCGCCATCTTGGAGGCCGGCAAGTTTTTCCGCAAAGACACCTTCCCAAGGAATGAGGCCGACACCTCCGCGCAACTTTATTGGGGCGGTGGAATTGAATTCAACAAGGACGCCAAAATGGCCTTCCTGCGGGCCCGCGTCGTCGGCGGCACATCGATCGTCAACCAAGCGCTGGTCGACCGCTTTGATGATCTAGCGTTGAATGACTGGAAATCGCAGTCCGGCGTCGAATTCTTCACCCCTTGCGCGATGAAGCCATACTACGACGCGGTCGAAGATTTTATCTCGGTCTACGAATTCAGCCCGCCCGAATTCAACCGGAATGCCGAACTCTTTACCCAAGCCTGCGACAAGCTCGGTTACAAATGGGGCCTGCTGCGACGCGGCCAAAGCAACTGCGCCGGCGAGCGGGGGAACGATTGCATCGCCTGCCTGGGTGGGTGCCATCGGGATTCCAAGCAAAGTTCGATGGCGACCTATATCCAGCAGGGTGAAAAAGATGGCCTGCAGGTGATCGCCAACACCGAGGTCAGCCATGTGGAAGAGCAACGAGACCACGTTGTCGTTTTTGGAACCTGCCGTGGGACTCGGGTCAAATTCCTGACCCGCAAGTTGATCATCGCCGGCGGCTGCTTCGGCACAACCCAAATACTTTTGAATTCCGGTATCAAGAAGAAACTGCCGGCGCTCGGTAAGTATTTCACCAGTCATCCACAGTTCATGAACTTCGGTCTGTTTGACGAACCACTGAATTCGCACAAGGGATATTTTCAAACCGTGGCGTCCAAAGATCCGAATTTCCGCAAGAGTGGTTTCAAGCTGGAGATCGTCTTCGCTCCACCGGTTTCAATCGCCTTGCTGTTCAAGGAGTACGGCCGCGACCACCAGGAGATCATGCGCAACTATGCACGAATCAACTGTGTCGAGGTCGCCGTGCGGGATGAGAATGTGGGCGAGATCCGAGTCAACAACAAAGGAAAACTGGAAATCGCAAAGCCACTGACGGATCAGGACAAGTCGCGACGCGATGCCGGCCTGCAGACCGTCCACAACATCATGATCGAGGCAGGGGCCAGGCGGGTATTTCATGCGCCGATGTATTTTGGCCTGCACTTGATGGGCGGAGCCGTGATGGGAGTCGACGCCAACACGTCCGTGGTCAATTCGGAATTCAAGCTGCACACCAGTGAAAAGATCTATGTCTGTGACAGCAGCCTGTTTCCGAACGCGCCGGGCATCAATCCATCGCTAACGATCTATGCGCTATCCCAGAAACTAAGCGAACAACTGATCAAGCCATGACCGATATCAGATCCGCATACTTTAGCCGCCGCGCCTTGAAAGCTCTCAACCGACTGGGCGACATCATCATCCCGGCCAACGGAGATTTCCCATCGTTCTCCGAGTACGGCGGGCTGGAACACATTGACAAGATGGTCTGCTACGCGCCGGTGGACGACATCGGCGACCTGAACAAGGCGCTAGGCCTGCTGCAGTTCATGCCGACCTTCGTGTTGAAGTCGCTTGTGAAGCGAATGAGCAATTCAGCGGACAACAACGGCCCGCTCGGAATGCCACTCAGATTGCTCAACCTGGCGATCCGAGGACTAGTCTTCGCTTGTTACTACGCCGAACGCCCCGGTAGTGAATTTAACGGAAAAGATCCGGTGGCGATCATTGATTTCTCGATCAACAGGGTCATGGACTGAGCTGCGCCGGCTTGTTCGAAGGTTCTGCTTGTTCGACACGGGATCGAGAAACGGTAACCTACTTCAACTCGTAGCACATCAGCTTATCCTGCTCGCGCAAATACAGCTTGCCGCCGGCGATCGCCGGATGAGCCCAACTCTCTCTTTCCTGGAAAGCCGGCTTGAATTTCCGGACTACTTCAAATCGCTTGGGTGTCGCTTTGACTAGCAGGACCGTGCCGTCTTGGCGGCGAAAAATGATGTGACCATCGGCATACACCAGACTCGTCTCGCCCTTGCCTTCAGCCCGCTCAGGTCCCCAGGCGATTTTTCCGGTCGCCATCTCGACACAGATTGGCATCCCGTTGCCGTTGCCGTGACCACAATAGATATGGCCGTCAACCAACGTCATCCCGCCATGTTTATTCTGCAGCTCTCGTGCTTCCAGCCAATAGACTTCGGTCGCTTTTACACCGCCGCCTGTATCCGGGGAAAGTTTCAGCAAGGCCGAGCCGGTATTGTATCCCGTGCTGCAAAAGACAAGATCGCCGTCCACAATTGCGGTCGAAACGTTCGCCGTCGTGTTTGCGACTCGATCGTAACACCACAGCACTTTCCCATCGGACGCTCGCACGCCAATCAAACCGCGGCCAATCAACTGGATGTACTGTTTGACTCCAGCTCCATGTGAGATCACCGGGGAAGCATACCCGGCGCCTGCATTGAGTGTCCGGCCGCCGGCGTCAAAATCACCGTTCTTCAACACCGCCGCCCAGACTTGCTCGCCTGTCATCTTGTCTAAACAAACGACCATACCGAGCTCGCCACCGGGCGTGCAGATCACGTGATCGCCATCGACCAGCGGCGATTCGCTGTACCCCCAGCCGCTCATCAGCTTGCCGTCCCAGTCCTTAAAGGAACGGCTCCAAACTTCCGCTCCGTCAGCGGCTCGCAAACAGACAATTCGACCATCACTGCTGACCATGTAAAGTCGATCACCATCAATCGTGGGCGTTGTTCGACTTCCTTCGTAACTATGTTTGGGCACGCCGCTGGTGATCGGCTGCTTCCAAATCACTCGGCCGCTGTCAGCATCGATTGCCACCGCTGATTGGCTGTCGCTGAAATTACCCGTCGTGTAGATACGATTGCCGGCAACTGAGACGCTTGCGTATCCATCGCCAAGCCCCTCGGCGATCCACAGCAGCTTGGGCCCGTCGACCTCCCAGGAATCGAATAAACCGGTTTCGCTCGAACGGTTCGCTCGATCGGGACCTCGCCACTGAAGCCAGTCTTCGCCAATGGCATCGCGGCAGAGTAAACAGACGAGCATGAATATGAATCCTCCGCGCACCGTTGCAGAGGAGAGCTCATTTGGCATCATTTTAATCCTTAAGTTCGTACAGCAGAGTGCTCAACTCTTTGTTGGAAATTTGAAATACATCAACCGGTCTAGGGGCAACGATCGTGTTAGATAATCGAACTCCTATACTCTATCACGATTACGGCGTTCATCGATGGCGGCCTGGTCCGGTTTTGGCATCAGTCTGCGAATCTGTCCGTCGACTCCGGCGACGTTGCCTACGGTGTGATGACGACTTTACCGGTTGCGGCACGCGATTCCAGATGCGTCAGGGCAGCGGCACCGTTTTCCAATGAAAAGGTTTTTGTCACCCGCGGTTTGATTTTGCCGGCTTTGAACAATGCAAACAGCTCGCCGACATTCTTCGCGTGGGCGGCCGGATCGCGCATCACGGCCGCACCCCAAAACACGCCGACAATTTGGCAGCTCTTCAGCAAGGTCAGGTTCAGTGGCGGCGCGGGAATGCCGGCGGGGAAGCCAATTACCAGGTATCTTCCCTCCCAGCCAATCGCCCGCAAGGCCGGCTCCGCATAGGGACCACCGACGCCGTCGTAAACGACATTCACTCCACCTTCCCCCGCCAGGCTCTTGATCTCTTTCGACAGGGCGCGTTGGCCATCCTTGTCCAGTTCTCGTGGGTAGACCAGCGTTGCATCCGCACCCAACTGTTTGCAGAAGTCTGCTTTCTCCTGCGTCGAAGCGGCGGCGATCACCTTCGCGCCCATCGCTTTGCCTAACTCGATCGCCGCCGAGCCGACGCCGCCAGCAGCGCCCAGAATCAGCAGCGTCTCACCCGACTTCAGATGCGCACGGTCTTTGAGCGCATAGTAAGACGTGCCGTAGGTCATCAAGAACGCGGCCGCTTGTTCGTGACTCATTCCATCGGGCAGCGGCGTGACCTCATGCTCTTGGGCGACAGCGTGAGTCGCGAAGCCGCCGTTGTTCATCAAGATGGCGAATGCTTTATCGCCGACCTTGACTCTGGTCACACCATCGCCGACCGCGGCTACCACTCCGGAAACCTCGGTGCCAGGTGTAAAAGGACGCGCTGGCTTGAACTGATATAGGTCGCGAATGATCAGCGTGTCGGGATAGTTCACGCCAGCAGCTTTGACTTCGATCAACACCTGGCCTGCGGCGGGAGTCGGAGTCGGTTGTTCGATCAGCTCAAGTGTTTCCGGCCCGCCGGCCGTGATACTGACTAACGCTTTCATGTGCGATCCTATGAGTAGGCCGGAACCAGGAGCCTCAGCGACGCCGCTCGGGCAACGGATGTGATCTGGTCGGAATGATGACCTGCGATATCATACCTGGGAACCGTGCACCGCAATGTCTTTAGAATAAATCGAGCAGCCAACATGAATGACTCACAGGACTCCCGATGCGAATTTCAGATTCGCGTCATACCGGTGACACCGCTGCAACAGAACGCGTCCCTGATCTGGTCGACTGAGACCAGCGAAGCGGCGCTGATCGATCCGGGCGGTGATTTCGATCGCCTGCTGGATGCCGCTAGCAATTTGCAGGTCGAAATCACCGCGATTTGGCTTACGCATGGACATATTGATCACGTCGGCGCTGCGACAGCCATCAAGAACCAACTCGGCTGCCCGATCATCGGCCCCCATCACGACGATCAGTTCTTGCTGGATAGCGCTAAAAGCCAGGGCCAAAAATATGGCATTGCCGAGGCGGAGAATGTTCAATCGGATCGCTTGCTGCAAGACGGCGATACCATCGAGCTGGCCGGAATTGAGTTCGGCGTGCTGCATTGCCCTGGCCATTCGCCGGGCCATGTCGTGTTCCATCGACGAGAGGATGACTTTGCCTTCGTCGGTGATGTGCTATTTCGCGGTTCGATCGGACGGACCGATTTGCCCGGCGGCGATCACGGCCAATTGATCGACTCGATCACGACCAAGCTCTGGCCACTCGGAAAGCAAATGCAGTTCCTGCCGGGCCACGGCCCAGGATCGACTTTCGGCCAAGAACGGATCGACAACGCTTTCGTCGCCGACCACGTGCTCGGAATGAGGAACTGATCGCGGCGGCTCAGCGATTGCTCACCATTTCCGCTGACGTTGCGGCACCCCGCGACCAGATGATCCGCCAAGGAGGTGACAGCAGAAAGTAGATCAGCAGCGCGCAGGTGGTCGCGCTCAGCGACAATGGCAGCTGCAAACGCTGCAGCAACGGTACCGGCTGCAGAAAAACCTCCCAACCAAAACAGAAGTGAAGAGCCCAGATTCCCGTGCCTGAGACCATACTGGCGTTGGCGGCGCGACCGCTCTGAGGGATCGAGTAGAGTCCAATCATCAGTGGAACAAACAACCCTACCATCGTCAGCAAATAGGCTTCCTCAAGCAGCTCGTAAGCGTTTCGCCCAGCATAGGCCAGAACCAAACTACAGACAGCCACCAACAGCACCGCACCACGGTTGCTTTTCAAGGAGCCCACGTTGCCGAATCTGGGCAACACGTTCTGGGCTAACACGCTTGCCGGAGAAAGGATGGCGCTGTCGATCGTCGACAGAATTGCCGACAGCAACGCCACAACAAAGATTACCGCCACTACGGGGTGCAGAAACGCGTGGGCCAGCGCTGGCAGAATCTTTGTGTCCACGTCCTGCGGAAACAATAGATTTCCGGCCAGCGCCAGCAGCAGCGGGATCGCACCAAACAATAAATACATGACTCCCGCGATGAAGCATGCGTGCTGGGCCGTGCGCTGCGAATTCGAGGCAAACACACGCTGCATCAAATCCTGACCCGGCAGATTCCCAGCCGCTCCGATGGCAAAGACACCAAGCCATCCGATCAGCGCAGCGGCGTCGGAGGTGGGGATCAGAACCAGCATCTCCGGCTCGGTCTGGTCAACGACTCGGGTCAATCCAGTCCAGGCATTCCCGCTGCCCAGTTCCATCAAGATCACCGCACAGAGCACTACCAGGCCGCCCAGCACCAATGAGATCTGGACTGCGTCGGTGATCGTGACCGACCACATGCCGCCCATCAGCGTGTATCCGGTTCCCACGACGGCAACCAACAGCAGACCCCAAACGATTGGGATTCCAAAGAACAAATGCAGCACTTCCGCCAGCGCTGTGAACTGCGCCGCGATCCAGCCGAAATAGCTCGGCACAAGAATCAACGACGAGAGGATCTCGGCTCGCGATCCGAATTTGCGTCGAAAGAAATCAGGCACCGTCAGTAACTGCATCCGCCACATCGGACCGGCCACAAACAGCGCGGCCAACAGCAGACAGGTCCCAGCGCCAAGGGGATCGAGCGCGGCGCGTTGCAGCCCGCCTCGGCGAACTTCGTCGGCGGCAGTCAACATCGTCCCGGCGCCGAACCAGGTGCCCAGCAGAGTCATCCAGGCAAGCGATAGCGGTAACTTGCGGCCGGCAACCAAAAAGTCTTCGACGCTGTGGATCCTCCGCGTGGCGATGTAACCGATCACATACATCACGATCAGATACAGAATCATCGACGCGGCCAGCAGCCACTTGAGCGACGGATCGATCTGCATCAAGGACCTGGGATGGTTCTGAAGGTGGATTAAAGTATTTCGTCCCCGGTATGCCCAACCAGCGGCAACCACTTCGGCGAGACCGACCAAACTGCCCACATCGCAATCAACGATGCTGCCTGAGCTCGTCCACCTGATCACGCAATCGTCTTATTTCATTCCGCATTTGGTCAATCTGCTGCATCACTTCCGCCATCAATGCGCCGCCGGGCTGCGGCAGTTTCGAATGGAGTTGTCGCTCCATTTCTTCCGCTCGCTGGGCAACGCGTCTTGCCACATCAGGCAGTCCCGCTTGATTCAAATGCTCGACTGCAAAGCGCATGTGCTGCAAGCGGCGAGCGATCGCTTCGTGTGGATTCGCCGGCCCACGATGCGGCTGCCGCGCAAGCGCTCGCAATTCCAGCTCCACTCGCTCAGCCTGACGCCGAACATCAGCGAGTCGATCTCCTCGGTCGGCAAGCTCTTCAAGCTCCCTCTCTTCCCGATACAAATTCTCAAGCAGTCGTTTCCTCTCCCTCATCTCGGCCTTGCGCTGATCGGCGGCGTGGTTTCGAATCCGTTCCGCCTCTACCAACATTTCCCTGGCTTTGCGTTCTAGCGTTTCTGCTTCGCCGCTGGGACCGCGCTCGGCGGTCTCGGTGACGTTCGGCTGTCCAGCTTCCGACCTAGCTCTGATTTCATCCGTTTCCGCGGCCGAGACCAGCGCGGTCAGGCTCAGCGATGCCATGGAAATCACGATCAACTTGATACATGACATGTCTTTCTCGATCTCCGGTGTTGAAAAGATGGCAGTGCGTGCACGAGTGGTTCGCGCTGAATCAATTTTACGTTGGCTGAGGCTTGGATGTGAGTTTTACCAACAGTCCGGACCCAGTTTTTCGCGCACCGATTCCAGCACAACTGGCGGCTCGCCATCACCCAGGCTCCGCCAATCGCTCAACCTGCTTTGTTAAACATGACACATCATTCGTCATCCAGCTGATCGCCCAACGCGATCATCAAATCCACGAAATCAGATTGGCGTGCGTTGGGAAACAACCGGTCAATTCGTTTCCAGGAATGCTAAAGCAGCTTCCGCTGCTCTGCGACCGGAGGCCATCGCCCCGTTGATCGACGCCGTGTCACAATGGTCTCCACAAACCAGCAGGCCTTCGCGTACTTGGGATCGCTTCGCGACCGGTTGCAGCGCTGGCGGTCTCTGGGTCGGCAATGCGTATTTGATCCTATAGGTCTTCAAATGATACCAGCGATCGACGCTCTGCCCGAACCAGGACTTGAGCTGCGCACGAACCTGCTCCAACAACGCCGCCTGATCGGCATGTTCGCCAAGTACGGTGACCGAAATCAGTGACTTACCGGTAGGTGCGTAGCTGGTTGAAACTTGGCTCGGTACGCAAAGGTTGTTGATCGGACCTTCACCGTCACCGTTGAGCACCAGGATCGCTTCGGCTAGTGGCGGCTCGTCGGCAGCGAAGTAAAGGCAATTCACACTTTGCCCATCGGCCGGATACGTGTCTCCGAGCAGAATTCGTGCGGCCGGTGCTTCAGTGGCGATGATGATTGTCTTTGCCTTGATTCGTTCACCAGAGCGCAGGACCACCTGGTGTCCGTCAATCGCGTCCACAGGACTGTTGGTCCTGACAACGCCAGCTGGTAATTCGCTGGCTAGTTGACGCGGAATTTCAGCCATCCCGAGTTCGGGGATTGTCGCATCGCCGAGTGAAAACATGCGAAACACAAACTCGCACATTCGGCTGGATGTTTGCAGTTGACCGTCCAAAAAAACGCCACCGAGAAACGGCTTGAAAAATCGCTCGATGATCGCCTCCGAAAAGCCTTGCTGACGTAGCAAATCAATCGTCGCTTGCTCGGGACGATTGTAAATCTGCTCCAGATCACCTCGTGTGGTTCGCTTGCGAAAGCTGGCGATGCGGAGTTTGTCGGCAAGTGTCGCGGCCTGCGAGAACACGGTCGCGAACAAATGCTGTGGACGCCGCCAGGGATCAGACAGACGTTGAAACTTGCCGTTGACTCGGATCAATGCACCGGGTTCGAATCGGCACAGCTGCAGTTTGTGATAGTCCAACATCGCTTGTGCTTCAGGGTAAGCGGTCAAAAAAACCTGAAAACCGCGATCAAGCAGGAATCCGTCGACTCTGTCGGTGGCTACTCGGCCGCCAATTTTGTCGCTCGCCTCCAGGAGCAAACAGGCACGCCGCTGTTCGCACAACTTGCGCACAGACAAGTCCAGCGACCCCGCCACCGACAATGATCGCATCTAGTTCGGAAATCATATTCTCTCGCACATTCCCACAGCTGGTCGCATGGCACCAGCTTATTCGTTGTCGCCGGTCTGATTCATTGTTTCGGCGGTCGAACTGGCGGGCAACTTGTCCAGCAAGATACCGATCGCCAGCGTACCCAACAGCCAGGTTAATCCCACCGCAACGATCGCGCCCACCGAGTAACCTCCGTAGGGACTGCGAAACTCGCGAACCAAAGCTTGATCCAGCAGCACCAGCAATAACACGGGTATGATCACGCGGATATCGAAATCAAGCCAGTGCTGATCTATCCACAAAATCACGGCGGCAGCCAACAGGGCCAACCTGGCGATTCCGGCCGCAAGCGGAATCGCGTCTAACTGGCCTAGCCCGAACCAGGTCAACATCAGCACCACGGTGATCAGCACCCGAGTGATCACGCTGAACGTCTTACCAAAGCGAAAGTCGCGGTAGGAATCCAAGTGATCGCGGAGACGTTGCGCCGGAAAGACCCAACCGACAATCAAAGCCTCGCAGATGGCAACCAACACCAAGGCATAGGTGGTGATGAAGTGATCCACTAAATCGAGCAAGAACAAGCCGGCCTGTGTGCAGAACAGCGTTCCCAGCAAAAAGGCGGTCGTACAAAGAACCGCAGATCCGCGCGAGCGTGACCAGGCAAATTGATCGCCCAGCGCAGCCATGAAGGCCTCCACGATCGAAATCGAAGAGGAAATGCCGGCAATCAGCAGCGACAGAAAGAACAGCACGCCGAACAGGCGACCGGCCACCGGTCCCATCTCCATCAAAATGGCTGGATAAGTCTTGAACAGCAGGCCGAATGTGCTCATCTGAGCCTGAAATTGCTGATTCGTCGCTTGTTGTTCGACCAGCCGGGCATAGCGATCACTTTGATCGGCGAAAGCCGCGGGATCGCTTTCCCGCAGCTGCTGCAGACTCGCCACTTCTTGTTCGACCACCAAGATTTGCGAAAGATCCACGTCTCGCTGATCAGCCAACATGCCGATCGCTGCGAAGACGGCAAAAGCGGCAAAGATACTGAACGCACAATTGCCAACCGCTGCCAAGAAAGCGCTCGTCGGAATGTCGCTCTTTGGCGGCAAATAACTCGCGTAGGCAACCATGATGCCAAAGCCGATCGAAAGCGTAAAGAAAATCTGGCCGAACGCGTCAATCCAAGTCTGAGGCTGAAACACTTCCGACCAATTGGGCGTCAAATAGACGCGCCGCCCCGCGGCCGCTCCCTCAAAGTTCCACGACCAGGCGACCATGATCACCGTCAGCAGAATCAGCAGCGGAATGAAGATCTTGTTCGCCAGTTCAATCCCATGCTGAAGTTGACGGCGGGTGATCAACCAATTCGCAAGCCAAACAAACGCCAGCGAGATCAGCACCGTCCAGCGCATCGATCCAAACCGCAGGCCGGCAATCCAAACCGACTGCTCGTCATAGAAATCAAAGGCCTTGCCGTCCACCACAGCACCCAGGAAGCTTTCGTCAAAAAATGCGTTGACACCCTCCACGGTGCCCCATGGCTGAGTCAAGGCGTAGACCAGGTAGTTGGCGCACCAGGCGATCACTACGGCGTAGTAGACTACGATTCCAAACATCACGAACGAGACGGACCACCATCCGATCCACGAGAACCGCGGATCGATTTTGGCCAGTGACTGCGGCAAAGCGCGTCGAAAGTAATGCCCCAGTCCGAATTCCAGCATCAGCAAAGGAATGCCCACCACAAACAACGCGACGAGGTAGGGGATCAAGAAGGCGCCGCCACCATTTCGATAGGCGATGTAAGGAAATCGCCAGATGTTCCCCAGCCCGATCGCTGAGCCCAACGCGGCTAGCAGAAAACCTGTCTTTGAATTCCAAACCGCTCTTTCGGACATCCTGATTTGATCGTCTGCGTAATGAAAATTGAAGGACCAACTCGCCATGCGAGATCGTGCAGTTTCAGCGCTGATATGTTAACGGCCATTGCTGCAGCCGTCGAATGCGACAACGACAACTGCCTCGGCCGGTTGAGGTAGGTTTCCCAGGTTCCGATGGGCTGTTAAGAGCCAAGGAGAGACTCATATCGTCGACTACCTCGCAACTCCGAACCGCCGCAAAGTACTATTCGGTTTGCTCTATTTCAGCGAGGGAGCGCCGATCGGATTCATCTGGCTTGGACTTCCCACTCGGCTGAGAGCCGCCGATGTTCCGCTCGACAAGATCACCTGGTTGATCGCTCTGCTGATCATGCCCTGGACTCTGAAGTTCCTGTGGGCACCGTTGATCGATTTGCTGCACGGACCGCGCTGGGGATTCAAGCACTGGATATTGGCTAGCCAATCGTTGATGGCGATTTGCTTGTTGCCATTGATGTGGTTAGACATTCGAACGCAGCTGCCAACGGTAGCTGCCTGGTTGCTGTTGCACGCCTTTTGTGCCGCCACACAAGATATTTCTATCGACGCTCTGTGCATCCAACAGTCACAACCGTCCGAACGAGCTGCTCTCAATGGCTGGATGCAATGCGGCGTATTGGTTGGCAGGGCAGCCATGGGTGGGGGCTCATTGGTGCTCGAACATTGGATTGGCTTTCCAGCGGTTGTGGGCGTGCTGATTGCGCTCGTAATGAGTTCTTCATTCCTACTTTGGTTTGCCAAGGAACGTCGGCTGGAGGCTGCGGATTTTAATGCGAGCCTGGCTTCAAAAACACGGCCTTTGACCGTGGTGCTGGCAAGTCGCCTCAGTTCTTGGCTGGGTGAGCTGTACAGGGCACTAAGCTCGCGGCGAATCTGGACTGGGTTCTTATTCGCGTTAACGGCACCAGCCGCGTTCAAGTCATTAGAAGCGGTGGTCGGCCCGTTCCTGATCGATCACGGTTACAGTCAACTTCAAGTCGGCAATTTTTCGGCAACCGTGATGATCGGTGGCATGATCTTTGGTTCATTGCTGGCCGGGCGATTGGCGGGCGTCGTCACCGATTCGCGTTTCGTGACAATCGCCTTGGTGGCGAATGTCTCAGCCATTGCGTTGCTGGCGGTCAGTGATTTTTACGGTGGACAGGTTCCGAGCTGGCATCTGTATTTGCTGTTGGCCTTGGTCTCGGTCACGATTGGCTGGTTTACGGTTGCGCTTTATCAATGGCTGATGAACCTGACCAGCCCGCGACTTGCCGCGACTCAATTCACCGCCTTCATGGCTGCAACGAACGCTTGCGAAGCCTGGTCAACCGCCTTGTTCGGTGTCCTGCAAGTCGCCTGGGGTTATCCGATTGCGATGATCATCCTGTGTGGGTTGTCCGCTCTCGCGACCGTGCTGTTACTCGGTTTGCAACTCGGCCGCCAAGACGATGCCTCCTGACCTAGGGTCCGGGCAAGGACTCGGGTTGGTTGAAGTCTTGCAAGCTTTCTCCGCTGCGATTTGAAATCGAACGCATCGCGGCAGATGTCGGGCCAGCCATTTCGATCCATGGCTGAGACGATTGAACGAGACCGTACCGTTACCTGCCGTGACCAGGCTGCCGACTCGAAACCTTGGCAGCGCACTTAAAAGGTACTTTGCATTGGCACTGGGCGACCGCAAAACGCCCTGGCTCCATTCGAGTACGAGTACCGCCTGCGGCTGTGTAGGAGCACGAGTCCGAACGGCCGCAAAATTCGACAACTTCGGTTGAAAGATGCGGGTAAAGGCAAGCTTGTTCGCCCACCTTACTCAATCCGCGGGCTGAAACATTTTGCCGGAATTGCACAGGTCAGCGAAGGGTTCACCAATATATTTCGGTGAGCCATGATTCATTCGCCTGCACGGCAAGTCTACAATGATCGCCATGGGTTCCAAGTTCAGATCTCGTCGCTACAAGAAAACACCCTTAGGCTCTCTGACCGTAACGCATAGCCGCGTTTATGATTCCATCCGCACACCGTTTCGGACGGCTATCAAACGACTGACCGGCGGCGGCCGCTCGAGTGATGAATCCGCTGGCATTGCTGGTTCAATGGGCTTGTTGGGCCCCACTGCCTGGGTCATCGTTAGCGTGTCCGGATTGTCCGTTCTGGCTGTCTGTGCGCTAGCCGTTTATCTGCCTCTCGATGCGCCACGAGAGAGCACTCCAAAGCGCCAAGCCGCTGAACAAAACTCGACGGTCATACCACTTCCGTTGATGACCGTCATCGAGCCGGAAGCTTCCGCGGCAGCAGAGCAACCTATTGCAGTCACGGCGCCCGTCGATACGGAGGCGGAGCCAGATGTCGAGTGGGAGACAGCAACTGAGTCAGCAGCAGTCACGGTTGAGAGTTTACCAACCGAAGAACTTAAACTACCCAAACGAGAAAAACGAGAATGGACCGACAAAGCGGGCCACTCGGTAATCGCGACGCTCTTAGACGTCACAGACACGCTCGCTCAGCTACAGCGAGCACACGGAGGTAAACCGGTTGTCATCCCGATCAAATCCCTATCCAAGGCCGACCAAAATTACATCACCTATGTCACGACACCTCGTTATGACCAGAACGCCGAAATCCTGATTGGAAAGGCCAGTCAAATCATGGAAGGAGACACGTTTAAGCTGGACGTGTTAGGTGCCACCGAAACGACGATCCGACTCGTAGGCGTGGACGCGCCTGAGTTGGATCAACCATTTGGCAACGAAGCCAGAATCTGGCTCACAGAAAAAACAGACGGCCAGATCCTGCGTGTTGAATTGAAGGACAAGGATCAGGAGGGACGATCACTCGGTGACGTCTACATCGGTGCCAGGTGGCTAAACCATGAGCTGCTGATCGCTGGTCTAGCTTGGCACGAAGTGAAATCCAGTCAGGACATTCGACTGGCGCAAGCGCAACTAGAAGCACGTTCAAAGTTTGCGGGGATTTGGCGAAGTGCGAGCCTGGTAGCACCATGGGACTATCGCAACGGCGTGATGATTGAAACTTGGTCCCCGAACGACGCAGATTCGATCGGCCAACGTGACGATACCGTCTACATCACAGATTCAGGAACAAAATACCACCGCAAAGAGTGCAGGTATGCAAAGAGGTCGAAGGCCATTCCGCTGAGCCAGGCCGTCTCAGCCTACCAGCCGTGTGCGGTTTGCAAGCCTTGAGTTCCCCGCCGAAAGCTTCATTGAGCTGCAGGTCCTAGAGCGGATTATGAACGTAGACGGACCGAGGTCGCAATGAATGCCGGAACAGCGCAAACCTTTCGATATCGTTGCCGCAACGTGCGCACCTTGATATCCGCTAAACTGCGATCCGCCGCGGCGGACCACAAGGGTTTGCTCGGTCCGGCCTACATCGTTGATGAACAATCCGTGCTAGGTGGGTTGGTGAGACCATCATTTTAGCTCCGGCAGTTCGTAGCAGATCGCCTGCCGATCGTTCCGCACCAATAGAAAACGCCCAGCCAGGGTCGGGATGTTCCATGTCTTGGAAGTCAACGCGGGGACTCGAAGCAACTCGCGGTACTCACTCGGATCAAGCGCGACGAACACCACATCACCGGACTCGCTTTGTGCGACGAACACGTCGCCAGCAAGCAGAACTTGGCCCTGGCCAAACCGCAAGCGACGCGGTTGCCGCCACAGTTGTTCTCCGTCCTCAATCCGCACGGCTTCGAAGGAACCATTGCTGATTGCATAGGCGACGCCGTCAACCACGCAGGGATGGTTGAATTTGGTTTTCAGGACACGTGGCGATTCCCAGACCGCATCAGCCGAAAACTCGCCAGCCTCATTCTTTTTAATCTCGACCAGTACGCTGCCGCCTCCGTAACCTTTGCCGACCAGAAATCGGTTGTTGCCGACCGCAACGGCCGCCGCGCAGCTCGGATACCAGTTCGCCTCACCCGACCAAGGAAAATCCCAAAGTGTCTTTCCATCCTCGATGCGATGTCCCGTGATCGCCCCGCTGTTAACGCTGACGATCTGAGGCTCTCCGTCAACCTCGACGATAGCCGGTGAGGCATAGGAGACTTGGTACTCGCCCGCTCTCCATTTGACCTCCCCGGACTCGGCGTCCAACGCGATCAGCGATCTGCCGCTAGCGGATTCGTCATCGGGAGCGCCCAGCGGAACGATGCAAAGCCCGCTTACCAATAATGGCGAACCGGATCGTCCCCATTGAATCGCAAGCTCCGATTCCTGCTGAGTCCAGCCCGCCAGGCTCAACAGGTCAACTTGCCAAACGATCTCACCACTGGCCAGTTCCAGACACCATACGGTTCCCGTCGCACCTTGGACAAACAAGCGATTCCCTTGAATGATCGGCGTGCTGCGTGGCCCGATCCCACCGGCGCTGTCGGAATGCAAGGCTTCGTGTTGCACGATCCACACCAACTCGCCATCGGCCAAGCGATAGCAAGTCACGCATTCTTGATCCTCGCGCTGTTCGATCGTCACGGCCAACCCATCAGCGACGGCAAAGCTTGCCCACCCTTCGCCGATACCTTGGTTCCAGAGCACGCGCAGCCCCGACGGGTCCGACGGCACCGTGAATTGTCGATCGCCCAACTTGCTGGTGCGATCGCTTCCCAAGAATCCTCGCGACGAGACGGTGGTGAAGATTGAATCGGAGACTGAATCACCCCTTACGGGTGCAACGAGCCCACCGGTCAGCGGCGACGAATTCGGATTGACCGTCTTTCTTGCCAGCTGCCTTTGAAAACGATAGCGGAATTGGGGCATGATTTCGCCGCTGACTCCGTCAAGTTCAAACACAGTGAAAAACCCAAGTAGCCCGAGCCCGACGACAGCCGGCACCACGAATCGATGCCCGATCCGGGCGAACCCGCGCTGCAGCTGGTAGATCACGACCAGGGCGGTCAGCAGACCAATGCCCATACTGACCATGTTCGCGTTTTGATGGTCCGCATCGGTCGCAGTGACCTGCAAAGCTGTGATGGCGAGAGCGCCGATTGCAAACCCGATCAATGCCCGCAACCAGTGATTGGGATGACGCACCGCTCGCTGGTCAGCCAATGGCTCAGCAGCGCGGTAGGGTTCTTGTGTGGGTGTTTCGTCGCTCATCTATCTTTCTTTCTTTCTACCGTTGTACCGAGGGATTCAGTTTCCCATGTTCCCATGCGTCTTAATCAGCCATTTACGAGCCAGTGCCTAGCTGGACAACGCCACTTTTCTTCGTTCCCTCTCCCTAAGAATTCGGAAAAACGCGTGTCAACGAAGCGATCAATCGCGATCCGAATTCTTGGGGAGAGGGTTAGGGAGAGGGGACAAAACTGGCGCTGTCCAGCCAGTGCCTGGTGCCCTACGGCCCACACTTCAAAACACGTTTTGATGTGCACCTGAGATTACCTAAATGTAACGAAACCTTCGATCCCTCGCTCATCCAGGGGTCAATGCGCATGACACATCAAAGCAATCAGGTATCACGGGCTGCTGCGAAGCTGCTTGGATTGCCGGGGTAAACCGTGCGCCGAACCGGGTCCGAACAACCATTTTGTCGGCAGAATTACAAACTGTTCCCAAGATTTGCCGTGCGCCGACGAATGCGTGATGTTGCCCCGATAGTGCGGCATTTTGCGGGATAGATTCTCACCGAACGCCAGGCCTACGAATCCGTCTCACGTCAGACAAATGATTCAGGAAGTGGACAGACAATGCGAGGCCTATTTCAACGAATCGCGGTTGGCACAGCGATCCTTGCGGCAGGGATCGGGTCGTTCCTCTGGTTAGATTCGATGAAAGCGGCTCCCGCTCGGGAACAATCGCGAGAAACAAGAGCTCTGGTCCAAACTCGAGCTCTTCAGTCGCTGCAGTCCGAGTTCGACATCCGACTGGACGGTACCGTGGTGTCGCAACGCGAAATTGTGATTGCGGCAGAGATCGCAGGCGAAATCGTCCAGAAGTCTCCCCAGTGTCAGGCCGGCAACTATGTCACCGCCGGAACGCAGTTGCTGGTCATCGATCCACGAAAATACGAATTGGAAGTCCAACGGCTGCAGAGCCTCGTTCGACAAGCCGAAGTCGATCTGCAACGCATCGAAGTCGAGCGAAGAAATGTCGATGCGCTGATCGATATCGCCCAGCGGGATCTCGATTTAAAAAATCGCGAGTTTCAGCGCGTCGTTGGCTTGATCGAGCGAAACGCCGCCGCCGAGGGAGAACGGGACACCGTAGAAGCGACGATCCTGCTTGCCCAAACCGCGCTACAACAACTGCAAAACCAAAGAGACCTGTTCCCCTCGCAACAGACGCGGTACGAGGCCGAAGTGTCTCTGAAGCGAAGCGAGTTACAAGCTGCTGAAATCGACTTGCAAAAAACAAAGATCACGGCGCCGATCAATGGAGTGATCGTTAGCGCGCCTGTCGAGTACCGACAATTCGTCAATCCGGCCGTATCGCTGGTGCAGATCGAAGACACTTCGGTCGCTGAAGTAAGCTGCCGATTGCGAGTTGACGATCTGTATTGGCTGTGGGGCTGCGCGGATGATGCGGCAGCTTGCAAGCCCAATCTTGACAAGACCGATCCCAGTCAGCCGTGTTACGAAATTCCCCCGGCCAGTGCCACGGTGACGTTTCGTTTGGGAGACCGACAATTTCAGTGGGCAGGCCGATTGGCCCGCTATGAAGGAACGGGTATCGACGCCAAAACTCGCACTGTTCCTTGCCGCGTGGTGGTTGAAAATCCGCGTCGCACCGACCGGAAAAACGGGCCACCGGCCTTGGTACGCGGCATGTTTGTGGAAGTTTCGTTGCATGTTGTCTCTGACGAGCCGCTGTTGCGGATTCCACACGATGCAGTTCGGCCCAACGGAGAAGTCTTTGCAGTTCAGGATGGACGACTGCGCGTGCATCAGGTCAAAGCGGCTCGCGTCTTGTCCGATGCATTGCTCGTTCGTGCCGAAACGACGGACCTCAGAATCGGTGACGCTCTGATCGTGTCTCCTTTGGCCACTGGATTTGATGGAATGGAAGTTCGGGAGCAGAATGCCCCATGAGAGCGCTCGTGCAATGGGCGGTCCACAACAGCCCATCGATGAACACGCTGGTCATCGCCATCCTGACTCTTGGGATGGGATCGGCATACATGTTGCGACGTGAGGAATTTCCTGAATTCAAGTTGGACATGGTGATCGTCAGCGTTCCCTATCCCGGTGCCAGCCCCGAAGAAGTCGAACACGGCGTTTGCCAGAAGGTCGAAGAGGCGATCCGTTCAGTCGACGGTATCCGCAAGGTGTTGTCTGTCTCGCGCGAAGGGAGCGGCGTCGTTCAGGCGGAATTGGAAACGGGTGTCGATGACATCCAACGGGTGGTCAACGACGTCCGTTCGGCTGTGGATCGCATACCGTCGCTGCCGGAGCTGACGGAAAAACCAGAAATCAGTACGCCGACCACTCGCGATCCAGTCCTGCAGTTATCGGTGGTTGGTCCCGAAGGAGACGCCCCGAATCAGAAGTGGAAGCTGCGTAAGATTGCCGAACGTGTTTACGACGATCTGTTGGAACTTCCGGGGATCTCGCAGGTCACGATGGTTGGCGCGCCGCGCTATCAGATTGATGTTGAAATCTCCGAGGCGACGCTTCGCAAGCATGGATTGAAGCTGAAAGATGTGGCCGCCGCTATCCGTCGCGAGAACGTCGAAATTCCAGCGGGACGACTGCGGACTGAATCATCGGAGCTCTTATTGCGGGGCACGAACCGTCGGGTGCGAGCCGAGCAGATCGCGAGGTTCCCCGTGCTGACCGATAGCGGTGGCCTGGTGCTGACGGTGGGAGATCTGGGGCGCGTTGTCGATGGGTTCGAAGATTCGGAAGTAGGTGGTTACCTGGATGGCCGCGCCGCCATTTCACTTCGCATCGACAAGACGAACAACGAAGACGTGATCCAAATCAGTGACACAGTCCGGCAATACATCGCCAGTCAACCGCTACCTGCGGGCTACGATCTTGTGATCTGGTACGACACCGCCAACGACGTGCGAGGGCGTTTGTCGACGGTCGCTCGCGGTGGCGTCTTTGGCTTGATACTTGTGTTTGTAACCCTCAGTCTGTTTCTGAACATTCGTCTGGCTTTCTGGGTCGCGTTGGGGATCCCTATTTCCGTATTCGGCGCTTGTGCATTGATGTTCTACAACGGCGCAACTCTTAATCAGCTAAGCACGTTCGCATTTGTGATGGCTTTGGGGATCGTTGTGGATGATGCGATCGTGATCGGTGAAAACGTCTATTCGCATCTGGAGCGCGGCAAGTCGCGGATCGCGGCAGCCATCGACGGCACGATCGAAGTCGCTCCGTCGGTGATTGCGTCAGTCCTGTCGACGGTCATCGCGTTCATACCGATGTTCTTTGTCAGCGGTATCATGGGAAAATTCATCGCGATCATGCCACTGGCGATCATATCCATGCTGCTGGTGTCGTTGTTCGAAAGCCTGTTCATACTGCCGTGCCACCTGGCCCATACCAATCTCAGTAAGCAGCCAACCGTTTACACTCGTGTGCGATCGACCGTCGATAAAGTGATTGAGTTCCTGATCTACCGTATTTATCGCCCGTTGCTCAGTTGGCTGTTGGTCAGGCCGCACGTCTCCTTCACTGTGTCAGCGTCCGTACTACTGATGACATTTGGACTGATCCAAGGAGGGTTTACGCCGTTTGTGATGGCGCCCGACTTTGATGGTGACATGGTGATCAGCGAGGTTGGTTTTCCACCGGGGACACCCGCATCGGTAACCCATGCGGCTACGCTTCGTATGGAGCAGGCGATCCGCGATGTTGCTGCCGAGCATTCAGTGCGTGGCCGACCCTTGTTGCGACTCGTTCATCGCAACGTTGGCGCCCATGCCTTTGCCGATGATGCTGGGTCAGAGGCCAACGCCCATTCCGGCGTTGTTTACGCCGAATTCCTGTCAGTGGCCGAGGGCCGCGACATCACCAGCGAGCGTTTGATCAAACTATGGCGAGATCGAGTAGACGAAATCGCCGGTTCCAGATACCTGTTGTTCGAGGGGGCTGGGGTGGGACTTGGCGGTCGGCCGATCGAGTTCAAATTGCTTGGTAACGATAGCGCGCAATTGGATGCCGCCGTCGCCAAGACCAAAGAGCGACTAGAATCCTACCCGGGTGTCAAGGATGTCCGAGACGGAGACTCCGCCGGAAAGTGGGAAGTGCAGCTGAAGATCAAGGACCGGGCCGAATCGTTGGGCGTCACTCTGGAAGATCTGGCATCGACCGTCCGCGGTGCCTACTACGGCGAAGAAGTCATGCGATTGCAGCGTGGCCGACATGAAGTCAAGTTGATGGTCCGCTATCCTGAAGCTGAACGACGATCGCTGCAACAGTTCGAAGAAATCCGCGTCCGTACCCCGGCAGGCGACGAGGTCCCTTTGCCGGAACTGGCTGATCGCGAAGTCATTCGTACTCGCAATGACATTCTGCGTTTGGATCAAAGCCGCGCGATCACGATCAGTGCCGGCATCGACGACCGAGTCGCCAACGTGCAGGATGTGGTGGGCGACCTGACAACCAACTTCTTTCCGAGTTTGTTCGACCAGTATCCGGGAATTCGAGTCCGTTGGGAGGGAGACCAGGAAGAAACGATGGCGTCGCTGCGCAGTTTGTTCACAGGCTTTGTGGTCGCGATGTTCGGCATTTTCCTGCTTCTAACGGTGCAATTTCGTTCTTATCTACAGCCACTGTTGGTGCTGGCAGTGATTCCGTTCGGCATGGTCGGAGCGGTTTGGGGGCACTTCGCGATGGGACTTTCGCTAACGATCTTCACCATGTTTGGTCTGGTGGCATTGTCGGGAGTGGTGGTCAATGATTCGATCGTGCTAATCGACTTCATCAATCGTCGCCGAGCGGAAGGGGGCGAGTTGCACGAAACGTTGATTGCGGCCGGTTGCCAAAGGTTCCGTCCAGTGATGTTAACGTCGGTGACAACCGTCGCGGGCCTGCTACCCATTCTCGTGGAACGATCGATGCAGGCCGAAATTCTAATTCCGATGGCAGTCAGTATCGCTTTCGGACTATCACTGGCGACGCTGTGGGTCCTACTGTTGGTCCCATCGTTGTATCGTTTCTACGCTTTGCACTTGGAAAGTCATAAACGCTCAGAGCACGAACATGAGTTGGACCGGCGATCGCCTTCACCAAAAATAGCGGAGCACCCCAGGCAGCCCGCGGCGATCAGGGTTCTCGAGCGGGCATAGCGATCCTCGAGGCTGCGAACTGACTTGGTTGCGCTGCGACGCTTACGTACACAAAAACGGCGATGGCAAATTGGTGGCGATTGCCCGGGCCAATATGTCTCCGTTATCGGATCAGGATTCCGCCAGCGCCTTGATAACTGGTGAATCCTGAGACCGATGCGTGATCAAGTTTCCGAGCGACGAAAAGGTGGGTCAGCAACCTTGAAACCGAGGCTCACGTTTCTCGACGAACGCCCGGGCTCCCTCCTGATGGTCTGCGGTGCCCTGGCAACGAATGTGCGTCAGCGCCTCGCGGTCCAGAATTGCGCGAAATTCCGAGTCGACCGCCAGATTGACGTTCTCTTTCATGTAGCGGTAACTGACCTGCGGTCCGTGTGCGATGCGGCTGGCCAATTGGCCAACTTCGTTGGCAAGTTGCTCGTGTTCGATCACCCGGTTTACCAGGCCAATGGCCAGGGCTTCGGGCGCGGTGAGGATATCGCCCAGGACGAACAGTTCCTTGGCTTTGGCCGGACCCACCAGGTGCGTGAGCTGCCAGGTGGTTCCGAAGTCGCCGCCGAGGCCGACCTTGGCATAGGCCGTGCCCAGTTTCGCGTTGCTGGAAGCGAATCGCATGTCGCAGCAGAGTGCAATCCCCAGCCCCGCTCCCATGGCGTAGCCATTGATCGCGGCAACGGTGATCTTGGGCGTCGAGTGGAGCAGCCAACAAAACTCCTGGCCACGACGCAACGAGTCGACCATCTGCTCCATCGTCGGCGTCTCCTTCGCCGCGGCCATATCCGAGACATCGCCACCGGCACAAAAAGCCCTCCCCTCGCCGGTCACCACAATGCAACCAACGTCATCGCTGGACGACAGATCGGCCAGGGCCTGACGAGCCAGGGCAGCCATCTGGCCGTTGAGCGCATTGAGCTTCTCCGGACGGTTGAAGGTCAACGTGGCGACACGATCTTCGATCTTAACTTTGACAACGTCACTCATCGGTTACCTCAGGCGGATAGTCGTACCACAGATTTGGATTTCGTTGTTCTCAACGGGCAGGTTCAGCTTGCGCGCTGCTGCGATGGCGGCATCGGCGTCAATGGCTGCCAATTCAATGGCAACGACACCCGTGCCGTGGCCAGCGGTCTCGCCCACGAAGCGGATGGTACCGCGGTCGAGCTCCAGAGTGTGATCGCGAACCGGGCGGCCAAACACTTCGGACCAGCGCGCCGCCATGGCGACTGGATCGGGTGACTGGACGTCGACCGCCAGAATCGTAGAGACATTGGCCGCGGGGTGCTGCTGCCATGCCGGCCCTCCCCACAGCCAGGACTCGGGAGGCGTCATCTGATCGAACGACAGGATGGCGCCCCCCACGTCTTTGGGGTGCATGTGAAAGGCCGTTACTTGTGCTCGTTTCGTCTCCCAGATCACACGCACGCCGAGTCGATCGATTTCGGCGCGACGCGCGGCGATATCGTCGACCTGCACGATCATCATGTATCCGCAATCGCCGCCGCGCTGCGCAAGGAAGCGGCTGACCGCGGTATCCTGCTCGACCGGCGAGACCACCTCCAGAAACGTATCGCCGATGGCCATCACCGAGTTCTCGATGCCGAACTCAGCGACGCCTGGATCCTTAAAATCGGCATCCAATCCGAGGATCTCAAACAGGCGCTGCCGAGTCGGCTCCAGGTGCCTGGCCGCCAGGACGACTTGTCTTATTCGCATCATCACAAAGAAATCCTTAGGTTCACTTGCAACGAATGATACCCGTGCAGGCCAGCAGTGGGGGGCCAGTGCGGGCAATCAATTTATCACGTTCCAGAGCCCCGTTCATTGCTCGGCCTCTGTAAAGCCATCGGATCTGTCACTTTACCTCATTGGCATAAGGACCAGTCTCGGCTCGATCCGATTCCGCTGTTACGATCATAAGAAACAATAAACTTAGATTGGGCGTCGTGCTCGACTCGGATGCTCTGAAGTAGGTTGCCTGAGGCGCGGTCTTCAAAATGGCTTGCTTAGTTGGCAAATCTACAGCGGCATTGGCTTGTCACCGCGCTCGAAACCGAACCAGAATGATCACAATTGCCACGGCGCCCAGCAACACAATGACGCCGGCGGCAACCAGCGGGAGGCTCAATCGATGATCCACCATCAGCTCTCGGCGGCGGAGACGTCGTAGAATCACGATGTGCTCGGCAACCGCCATGATCAACAACAACACGCCGACGATCACCAGCGCAAGTCCGTACCAATGATACGCCAGATCAAGCTGTAGCGGCTGATTCTGATCCGCCAGGTAGGCGACAAAGCGATCGATCCCGAAACCGAATCCGACCATCGCGATCGATGTCCGGATCCAGGCCATCAGCGTTCGCTCCGCCGACCAGCGGTTGCGACTGTACGCGAGCTCGGTACGTTCGCGGGCCAGAACGACGCGGGGGTCTTGGGGATCAATCATCTTTGCGGTTCACCAGGTTCGTCGTCCACCAAATCCAGCAACACAGAAATCCGCAACGCGGCCATCATGCCCGCGACGATCGCCCCCGGCAGCGGCAGCAGCCTCAGGAGACCGCCGTAGTGCTCATCGTCGGTTCCGAAGAAAACTTCCGGCGCGGTTCTACCCGACGGTCGCAAAGCAAGGGACTCAGCCTTGACGCCGTCGATTACCGCCAACCGCTGCAACTGACTGGGCTGAACAATGGGATCTCCGGGGCCGGTTGACGTAACACTGCCGATCTTAGAAACAACGCTGCGAATAGGACCATCCTCACCAGGGTCCTCGGACGAAACGACATAGACTCCACCAATCGTTATCAGAAAGACGATCCTTGCAAGCCGCGTCGGTGCGCATGTCATTTCTCAGCTTAGACAATGACGGCGAATTGTCTTGACCCAGATCGGTGGCATGGTAGCTCGCAGGCTCCCTCGTGACCAGCGGCATCCTGACCGTGGAATGCGTCGCCAAAATGATACGCTGACGTGTGGCGAGCGATAAAGGTAACGGCAGTATTTTGCGGTCACCCCGTCAGCCCAAGCACTGATGAGCCGCTTCGGCCTCGACTCAGGGAACCGCAGATGCGGTATGTAGATCGCTCTGTGTAGATCGCTCTTCGGCTCTACACCAATGAACTGCAATGTCGCAAAACCTTGCTGCAAAAGATTCAGCGGCCGATCCGTCAAGTAAAACTACGACAAGCCCGACTGGTCCAATTTTTCTGCCCAGGCTTGCTCCGAACGAAGTGCGTGCGATTGTCATTCGATCTGAAATCCCCTTTTTTGCCGCTCGTCCAAGGTGTAGTCCCGCGAGTCCCTCGCGGGGCATTGCAGAAGCAATTTCCAAAAAAATTGCCCCGCGAAGGGACTCGCGGGACTACCAGCGTCGCGCCGTCCAGCTACTCAAAACGATCGAATTTACTACCGTATTTCGCTAGCAATCCATCGATCAATCCTCTTACTTTTCGCCCATTACTGAACGCCTCAGGACGACAATCGAAAATGATCATGAAACAAACACGCCATTACCGCATCGCAGGATTCACTTTGCTGATTTTCGCGACCACGTTACCTCAAAGCGTTTGGGCGCAGGAAGATTCTGAGGCCGCGGACGCGATCAAGGATGAGGCAGATCAAAAGAACGCCGAAGTCGAACAGCAGCACAAAGATGCATCGTCACCGCTGTCTGCCGATTCCAGTGGCAGTACTGCCGATGACAGAAAGGGCGACACCGCCAGCGGCGGTGATCGTGGTGGCCGTCCCGTTGATGCGGTTGCGGAAAAGAAAGACCAACTCCTCGTCGCGGTTACCGGGTTGCAAGAGGAACGTACCGCATTGACGGATCGGCTGGAGGTCGTGTTGGCGTCGCTCGAGCTCAAGGGAGGCAAGGTTGAACAGTACCGTACGTACGCTAACGCCGTTTCCGGAATCGACCTCGATGCCACCGATGCGAGCGCTACATAGTCAACAATCCGTGGTTGGCTTAGCTCCAAAGAAGGCGGCAAACGATGGCAGTGGAATTTGGGCCTGTTTTTCTTGATCCTGTTGATCACGTACCTCACGGCGAAGATTGTCGCCGGGATTGTCAACTGGCTTCTTGAACGCAAACTTAAGCTGTCCCAGCTTGCAGAGAACCTGATTTCGCGAATGATCAAAAATGTGATCATGCTCATCGGTTTCGCGATTGCGCTCACGGCGCTCGAGATCGACATCACTCCGATCTTAGCTGCCATTGGGGCGGCTGGTTTTATCATCGGCTTTGCACTTCAGGGTACGCTCAGCAATTTCGCGAGCGGTTTAATGATCCTGATCAACCGCCCGTTCGACGAAGGCGATGTCGTCGAAGCGCACGAGCTGGTCCTCATGGATCCCGAACCGGCTGTAGTGCTGCATGAGCTTGCCGACTCGTGCGTCAATATCGTTTGTCGTCCCTGGGTCAAGACCGCCGACTACTGGACCGTCAAGACGGAAGTCACTCGCCGAGTAAAGCAACGCTTTGATCGAGCCGGAATTTCCATACCCTATCCACAGCGCGATGTGCACGTCTATCAACACGCCGTTGCGGCATCGGATTGATCGACGCAGACTTGCGACCCGCCGATGGCCTGAGTGATAAATGCCCCGGCAGAAGCATTCCGATGAAACAGAGATGATTTGCGATCGGCCGTATCGGTGGAACCGGCCCGCCGAGCCGAAACCGCAACTGCTCTCGAAGTGGCCGATCGCTCTCCAATCCAATCGGCAATCTGTCATCCGCCTATGCGTCTCCGGAGGCGACAAGGTTTCCGCGGAATTGGAACGCGAGTTCACCGACATGGCCGGCTTCCCCATCGACGAAGGCTACGGCATGACCGAGTTTGGCCTTTCGACGATCAATCCACCGTCGGGAGAAAACCGCATAGGCTCCGTCGGCAAGCTCGCTCCGGAATATGAAATCTCGCTGCATGATGATTCGGGCGCCGAAGTACCCGTCAGCAGGATGGGGCGACTTTGGATTCGCTCAAACTTCCTCTGGAGCTGCAAACCGATCTTGATATTGCTGGTGCCATGCCAACTACCGAGGCAACGAAACGATACTAGAATGAGTTCAAGGCAATCGAACTACGACGACAATCAAGGTTATCTCTAACGCTTCATGGTTTACCTTTTTCTGCTGCTTGGCTTGCTAGTACTTGTCGTCGGCGCTGAGTTGCTGATCCGAGGGGCGGTCACTCTGGCGGAAGTCGCGAAGATTTCGCCGTTGGTCATTGGATTAACCGTGGTGGCGTTCGGAACCAGTGCGCCGGAGCTGGCGGTTTCGACGGTCTCCAGCCTCGCAGGCAACTCGGCGATTGCGTTGGGGAATGTGATTGGCAGCAACATCTTCAACGTCCTGCTGGTCTTGGGACTATCGGCGTTAATCGTGCCGCTGTCGGTCTCGTCTCAGCTTGTTCGATTGGACGTGCCGATCATGATTGCGGTGTCGTGTTTGTCCTGGCTGGCTGCCTTCGACGGGTCGATCGCGCATTGGGAAGCCATATGCATGCTGGTGATGTTCATGCTGTACACCGGATGGCTAATTCGCGCCGGTCGTATAGAATCGCTTGACAACACCGACGAATCAATACAGCCTTCCACGGCATCGTTGGGGAAGCTGTTAACAAATGTCGTTTCGTTGGCTCTTGGGCTGGTACTGCTGGTTTGGGGTGCCCAGCTACTTGTCGAAGCGGCGACGACCATCGCTCGATCATGGGGCGTCAGCGAGATTACGATCGGATTGACGATTGTTGCGGCGGGAACTTCGCTGCCCGAACTGGCAACGTCTATCGTTGCGGCTGTAAAAGGACAACGCGACATTGCGGTCGGAAACGTCGTGGGCAGCAACGTGTTCAACTTACTTGTAGTGCTAGCGATGGCATCGGTCGTGTCGAAGTCCGGAGTCACTCTCGCTCCCGATATTCTCTCGTTCGATCTCGTTGTGATGATGCTAACGGCCCTGTTGTGTTGGCCGATATTCTTTAGTCACGCAACGGTGAGCCGTGCCGAAGGCGCTGTGATGCTTGTGCTTTACGCCTCTTACACTTCGTTGTTGATTGCGTCGTCACAACAGTTGGCATGGGCTAGCAATGCAAAATCGGGCTTCGTTTTTGGCTTATTTCCTGTGACTTGCTTGATCGTCGCGCTTCTGTCATGGCGTAGTCAACGTGGCACAAAGGATTCTGGCTCGGAACCGGCGCGCGAATGAGCTGCGAAGGTTGGGTGACACTCGCTGTTGTTGGGCTGCCGCTTTTCGCACTGCTCCGGAACCTGGTCCCAACGGATGTCCTTTTCCTGGCGGCGACTACTCTATATGCCGCCGTCGGCATCATGTCCTTGGAACAGCCAAGTCACACAGAAACGCTTTGTTGCGTCGATCAGCGGTGGTGATGCCGATGTCGGTGCTGCTGAGCAATACGCCGATCGTTGCGATGTTTGTGCCGACTGTCATGGACTGGTGTCGCCGAAACCAAATCGCACCGTCGAAGCCATTGATTCCTTTGTCTTATCTGACCATTTTGGGCTGAACGTCCACATTCATCGGCACCTCCACCAATTTGGCTGTCAACGGCTTGATGATTCAAAACAAATTGCTCGGAACGAGCCTACTGGAACTTGGCAAATTAGGCGTGCCCTGCGCAATTGCGGGCACTTGCTGCCTGTTTTTTTCGCCGCCAGATTTTTACCCGATAGTGCCGAATTGCTTAAAAAACTCAGCGATGCCAGGCGTGATTACTTGATCGGAATGAGCATCGAACCGAATTGCCGATTAGGTTGCAAGTCCGTCGAGTCGGGCGGGTTGCGGCTCTTGCCAGGTTGATTCTTGATTGAAATCGAGCGAGACGGTGAAACGATCACACCCGAGCGCCCGGAGGATCGAATCGAAGTTGGCGAGGTTGTACGATGTGGACGCAAGGCCTTTCTTGATCGGACTGACACGCGCAGCATCAGCCAGCTTCATGACGCCAATCGGTTACCAAACAAATATGATGGTTCACGGGCCAGGCGGCTATCGGTTTTCAGACTTCTTGCGCATTGGCATACCGCTGAACAACGTTTTAACAACAATTATGGCCACGATGAATGGCGAAGCGCTGCTACTTCAGCTAATTCTGTAGTTGATCGTCATCATTGCCGCCGCGCGCGTCGGCGGCCAGATTCTCCGAGGGCTAGTGTCAACCGCAAGTCGTTGGCGTAATAGCGACCGGCTTGCTGCTCGAACTGTCGTACTTTGGACGACTGAGTCCGGCTTTGTCGGCCCAGATTTCCCTGGATGAAACCAGTGAAATCTTCATGGTTCTGGGACATTTGAGACTGATCTTCCTGATGTTCATCGTGACAACTCTAATCACCGCGCCAATGCTGCACCGGTTTCGGCGACTCGATTCCTCAGGATCGCCGATTCACTCGACCTCTGTTCCAACGGACCAGTGGTGAAGGGCCGGTATTGGCCCAAGCCAGAAAAACGCAAGTGCAAAGCCTCGCAGAGTCCTGTCTTGCACGGTTCATATTGCCTCATACGGTTGGCGATATTCGTTCTTCTCGACCAGTTACACCGCGAGCTTCAAAGAACGTTTGCGGGGTGTGCCAGGCTCAACAGAGTGTTGAGTATGAACATCAAAGTCAAGTTCACCAGGCTCAAAAGCGAGCGGGACATGGCACTTCGCCGGTTCGACACCATTGAGCTTCCAATCGAGCCAGAAAAACCACGACAATGTTTTTTCCCATTGCTTGATTGCCGAGTAGAGACGAACCGCCATCAGGTGATCTGGATCATGAATCTCAGCAAGCACGGACAATGCACCGCTTGGAAGTCCTTTCATCAACAATGCGGTTGCAAAATTGCGTTTCGATGCGTTGCTGACGTCGGCTCGCTCGAGTACGGTGCCTGGCATCAGGACAAATGAACGGAAGACATCCACGGCTTTCTCGATGCATCCCATCCGCATCAGGCAAACGCCCAAAACGTTTCGTACTTGAGGATCACGACCCGCTGCGGCCAACAAGTTAGCAGCGCCGGCATAATCGTTTTTCTGAATCAGACCGTACGCTTGCCTTAGCGCTGGATTGAGTGTCGGTGTTTCATTGCCGGCGTTCTGGGTTCCGACAGCGTGGGAATTGGATGCTTGATTTTTTTTGGTGTTGGTGCGAGCAGACATTGTCTTAACTTTCTTGATTGATGGCAAACGTACGTCGATAGAAAACAGCCAGAAACGCGCAGCGTCCCTAAATCTGCAAACGCACGTTCAAATCCACGAGAGTAAAAAGACAGCAGGAATCACGGCCGACGGCAGACTGTTTTTCGCAGTTTGGCAGGCTGCTTGGCATGACCAAAACACTGCTGAACCTCCCCCAGTCACCTTGGACCAGTTCTGAATCCCTCGCCTTAGTAACGGCCAACCAACCGGCACCCGTCGGCTGAATCGTCCAACACTGAACGGGATGCGTGCTGGCAGTCAGCGATTCGGAAGCGGACAATTGCAGATCAGTATTCGCAAGGCCTGCACGCGAAGACGCAACACCGACAGGAATAATTTGCACCAACGCAGCCACAATGACCAGTTTGGTCAGCAGTTGACTTGGGACAAAGCACCGCCGATTGGGAAGTGACCCAAAAAGATAACAATGGTGGATGGTTTGGCTGCGTGCCATTGTTTCGCGATGAATGCGGTGGATCGCTTTGGACAATTGTCAAAACACTCCGCCGAATAATTCGATTGTCGCTCGCATTCCAACTTTGGCAAGGCCCTTGTTTCGTGAATTCAACAAGTTTGGATTTACCACGAGATCAGCCGATACATTCACCTGAGACCCTACAACGGGGCTCGACCGTTAGTGGATGATCCCGCGCGATGGCGACACGGTTGCTTCCCTGGGTATGCACGGAAGACCAAGCAAGTCGGTTCGAGGGCAAAGATCGCAACCGACATCATGGCGGCTTGGTTGTGCCGACGGTGGACAGGGGCCAGTTTGCCTGAACTTGGCCCGCCTGTGGCTTGGCGCGGCTGGACAGTGCTTCCAACTTGGTTCGCCGAGCTGAAGCGAAAAACTCAGCGTCTCAAAAGTGGCGACGAATGGCCGAAAAAATCGAATCTTCAACCTGATGGTAGAGCGTGCTACTTGCCGGTGAACTTCGGCTGGCGACGCTCGACAAATCCCGCTACGCCTTCCGCCGCGTCATCGGTGTTGGCAAGACGCTGCTGAATCGCTGCGAAGTCGGCAATGGCTGCCTCTTCGCCGTGCATGATCGCGGTCATGGCGCTGGCTTTGGTGGCGCGTATCGCGAGCGGCGCCCGCCTGGCAATCTGCTGTGCCAACTCGATGGCGCGGTCCAGCTGTTTTGCCGTCTCCACGATCTCCTGAACGAAGCCGATGCGATAGGCCTCTTGCACGTCGAACTTATCACAAGTCAGCAAGTGATACATCGCGTTGCCCCAGCCGCCTCGCTGCACAAAACGGCTCGTCGCCCCGCCAGTGGCCATGATGCCGCGCGTCGGCTCGAGCTGGCAGAACTTGCAATTGTCGGCGGCCACCACCTCTAGACTCCTTTCAGGTCGCCCAGAATGACGTGGGCCGCGTTACGCCCAGGAGCCATTGAAATGCCGCCCCCAGGGTGGCTCCCGGACCCGCACAAGTAAACGTTCGACACGGGCGTCCGATACTGTCCCAGTTCCGGCAGCGGCCGCAGTGAGCCGGACTGGTAGGGCAGAAGCGCACCGTGGGTAACGGTGCCGCGCACCGCACTTGGAAGTACACGCTCCATATCCACCGGCGAATGGACGACTCGCTTCAAGATCCGATCCCGCAGATTTGGCACGTAGGTATCGGTGATCAGTTCGATCAGATGGTCTGCGTATGCCTCTTTCACCGCATCCCAGCTCGCGCCGGGATTTTCCCCGTCGCGTCGCCCCTGATCTCGTAGGGAACGTTCAGTGCAATCAATTTCATCACTGCCTTGCCGGCTGGGGCCCGGTCCGGATCGATGGCGGAATCGTTGCACATTAGTACCAAGGGGGCGACTGGCAGCATCCCGCCCCGACATTCGGTGTAGATGCGCGACAGATAGCCCATGGTCGACGGCGTCGGATGAACATAGGCAGATCGAGTGGCATCGGCGCCCGCCCGGTAAGCGAGCGGCCCATCCAGGGCAAGGTAAATGACAAAACTCGCGTCGCCCCACTCATATCTTTGCATCCTCTGGATCAAATCCGAGCCGAGCTGTGCTTCACCAAGAAAATCAACGATCAGTTGGCGCGGATCGGTATTTGAGACCACGAACTGCTTGACCCCGATCTCCTCTCCGTCGGCGAGCCGAACTGCTACGGCGTGACCGTCCTTCAGCACAACTTTGTTGACGCGGGCGCCGGTGCGAATCTGTCCACCCTGGGAGCGAAGGTACTCTGCCAGAGCGAGAGGCAGGTTGTGCATGCCGCCCTTGACCACTCGGTTGCCCAAGATCTGGACGAGGCTGGCAAAGAGCCAGGCTAGATGCGCGCCGCCGGCATCATCAGGTCCGACACCCGCGTGGCATGCGAAGGCGCCAACAAACAATCGTGTCTCCTCGGCCTCGAATACCTCGTTCGTCCAGGAACGCAGGCTTTGCAGTTCGAACCGATATTCGTCCATGCCGTGCGGCATTTGCGCCAGCCGCGCGTTTGCGGCGGCCAGCGTGGCGGGCGGTGAGTTCATCCATGTCGCAATTTGGTCCTGCTGCTGAACGAACTGCTCCGCCAGTCGCCGCCAGGTCTCTCCATCCTTCTTCGAGTACTGCCCGATGCTCCGAACGGTGTCCTCCAGCGAGCGGTGCATCGAGATGATGGCCCCGTCCGGGAAGACGTGAGAGTAGTTGATGTCCGGCCAGATCAGCTCAAAGCCGTAGTCCGAGAGGTTCAACTCGTGTGGCACCGGGGACAGGTTGGCGAACTGATACCCAAAGGCGTGCATGTCCGATCTGAATCCCGGGAGCGTGATTTCCTCGGTGGTCGCCATACCGCCGACCGTGTGGTACTGATCCAGCGTCAGGACCTTTAAGCCGGCCCTGGCCAGATAACAGGCACACGTTAGTCCGTTGTGACCGGCACCGATCACGATCGCATCGAAAACTTCAGGCATCTTCTCTTCCAACTCTGATAGGATCTCAAGTCTTCACTACCGTCACGCGCTACGACCGTCGTCGCTCCGTTTGCGCCTCTTGTCTTGTCAGCAGTTGTCTTCTGAATCAGTGGATACCACTGGCTGAACATTCCGTGTTCGCCGTCAGGTTCGCCTCTCGCTGAATTCGCCATTGTATGGCAGCCCGGAGTGAAGCCGAAGCAGGACGTCGAAATCGGCCAGTACAAGCCTTGGACGTTTACAGACAGCGTAAGACGATGAATTCGACGCTCATTCGGAAGTTCTGTTTCTGGCGAAGCGAGCATCGTCGATCGAAACGGCAGGCAGCCAACTGCCTTCCGGGACGTGCACCAACACAAGCTCTACCAGGCCGCCTTAACTGCTTACGTGGGACGGTCGAAGCTGTTGAGCCATTGCCGTCGTTCGACAGCGCCACACCAAGCGCCGGCGAACCGTTGCCCCAAAACTTGCGCTAAACCCGGACCGCAAGATTCATTTTGAGCCACTTCCTGACAACTGGGGCAAGATTGAGGACGCGTCGAATGACGACAAGAAAACGCCGCGAAGCCAAGGATTCACGGCGTTTAATGCAATCGGGCCAACAGGATTTGAACCTGCGATCTCTACACCCCCAGTGTAGCGCGTTACCAGACTACGCCATGGCCCGTGGTCACTGCTGATCCATGATGCTAACCCACCAACCTGGGGTTCGCTAGGGTGACCTTGCCTCCGATCCCATCCTGGATGCTATACCGTACCGTCGTTTCCCGATTCCTTCGACTGTTTCACCCGATTCGATGGACCGTTCACATTTCGATCTCAGCAACGAGCCGGACCAACCGTCCGCTCGCAATTCAAGTTCCGATCCCCCGCCACGTCCTTTCCTGGGTATCCATTTTCAATGCTGCCGGGTCTATGGGCGGATCTACCGCAACGACCGGCAAACCGCTTACAGCGGCCAGTGCCCCAAGTGTCAGCGGCGAATCTCGGTGCCCATCGGCAGCGGCGGTTCGGGAGCAAGGTTCTTTAACGCGAGTTGATCCCCGCTCGTTTTTGGGGCTATCGGCGCGGCTGGACGATTTGTTAACTAGAAAGGGATCCGAATTCGCTGGCGTTAGCCCTCGCACATTGCGGTAAATATTGTCCTAGCCGGCGGCTCGCGGCCGCGGCTCAGTTTGTTCGCGTTTCACGATTCAAGTTTCATGCTCGGTGATTACAAAGTCAGCCGCTGCACCCGCCGGTGCCATTCGCTCGATCGCCCGCTGCGCGAAGGCGAATGGTATTACTCGGTCGTATTGGAAAGTCACGAAGAATTCGAACGGCGTGATTACTCGGCTGAAAGTTGGCAGGGGCCGCCGGACGGAGCGATCGGCTGGTGGAAAAGCCGGATGCCAAGGGCCGATGAAAAAAAACTGGTGCTTGCCCCACCCGAAGTATTGATCGATCTGCTGCGACAGATGGAGAAATTTCCCGAGCGAGCGAAGATCCGTTATCTGTTGGCGCTGATGTTGATGCGGCGAAAGTTGGTTCGGCCGGCCAGCCGCGACCGCGACCAGAAAGTACCCGATGAAAATCTGTTGCGTGTCGAAGTGGTTGCTGACGATACCACGATCGAGATCCCGATCTGTGAAATCACGCGGAGTGAAACGGAATTGCTGCGCGATCAATTGAATGAACTGTTGTACTGTGAAGTGGAACCAGGGCCGGACGAGGATTAGGAAAAAGACGCACGGATGCGAATACTTACCTGGATCGGAATCATCTGCGTTTGTTTTATCTCCGGCGGCGCTACCTGCGCTCGTCGCAGCCGGCCGTTGAATCTGCCGCCGCCGCCGATCGTCTGGACCGAAACGCCATCGCTGCCAGAAATCGCCGCCGTGGTCAATCGAACCGCCAACATCCGTCAGCTCTCCAGCAATTCGGCATCGGTCGATGTGCTGAGCATGCCGAGCGTCCCGAAACTCAACGCGACTTTGAGTCTGGAGCGTGAACGAAAGTTTCGCCTGCGCGCCAGTTTGCCAATCGTGCTGGGCGCCGGGATGGACTTGGGCAGCAACGATGAAATGTTTTGGTTCGAGGTTCCCGAAGGAATGTCAAAAACACTGTACTACGCCCGACACGATCAGTATCGCCAACAGCTCAATCGAGCCATTCTGCCGGTCGATCCGACTTGGATGATGGATGCGCTGGGACTGGTCCAGATCGATCCAAGTACCGTAGTCGCCGGTCCGGTAAAACGGGATGACGGGAAGCTTGAGATTCGCAGTTCGATGGTGATGCCAGACGGAGTCTATCAACGCGTTTGCTTCATTGAACCTCTTGCCGGCTATGTCACGGAGCAATTCCTGGAGGATCCGCATGGCAAACTGATTGCCTGGTGCAAGGCGACCAATCACGTCTATTACGAACAAGCCCAGTGCTCGCTTCCGCATCAAGTGGAACTGACGCTGACGCCCGCGATGGGGCCGCCGCTGTCGATGCGAATCGATATTGGTTCTTATGTGATCAATCAGTTGCTAAGTGGTGACCCGCAGTTGTTCACAATGCCGACATCCGCTTCACAGGCCATTGACTTGACGACTTTGTCTGGTGGCGGCGGAGTCGTACCAGCACCGGCCGCGGCGATGCCGATTGGTTACAGCGCAAGTGTGCCGACTGCTTATCCGCTGCGCGGAACGTACTAAACACAATCGAGCAACCCTGGGCCAAGAATCCGATGCACCTCGATCGCAGCTCCGAAGATGCGTTCGGTTAACTCATCGCACATTCTTCTCTGTGCCCTCGGTGCTCTCTGTGGCTAAACCTGATCGCTCGCCAGCAGCCGTTATCGTACCGTTAGTCAAGCTGCTGTTCGGTAACGCGAACCGATAACGCGACTGTACCTCCGCTGATGATGCTGTTTTGCCACAGAGATCTCAGAGTTCACAAAATATCGATCTTTTGCCCCTTGATAACATGACCCTTGTAAATGACGTCTACTTCTTGCTGTCGCTCGCAGGCGATTCCTCGCAATTTAAGTTCGCGGCACAAGGCCTCTTCGTAAATGGACTCGAGCAATCCGGGACCGAGAATCCGATGCACCTCGATCGCAGCCCCGATGATGCGTTCGGTCAAATCATCGCACATTCTTCTCTGTGCCCTCGGTGCTCTCTGTGGCTAAACCTGACCGCTCGTCAGCCGCCGTTATCGCCCAGCAGTCAAGCTGCTGTTCGGTAACGCGAACCGATAACGCGACTGTACCTCCGCTGATGATGCTGTTTTGCCACAGAGATCTCAGAGTTCACAAAATATCGATCTTTTGCCCCTTGATAACATGACCCTTGTAAATGACGTCTACTTCTTGCTGTCGCTCGCAGGCGATTCCTCGCAATTTAAGTTCGCGGCACAAGGCCTCTTCGTAAATGGACTCGAGCAATCCGGGACCGAGAATCCGATGCACCTCGATCGCAGCCCCGATGATGCGTTCGGTCAAATCATCGCACATTCTTCGCTGTGCCCTCGGTGCTCTCTGTGGCTAAACCTGACCGCTCGTCAGCCGCCGTTATCGCCCAGCAGTCAAGCTGCTGTTCGGTAACGCGAACCGATAACGCGACTGTACCTCCGCTGATGATGCCGTTTTGCCACAGAGATCTCAGAGTTCACAAAATATCGATCTTTTGCCCCTTGATAACATGACCCTTGTAAATGACGTCTACTTCTTGCTGTCGCTCGCAGGCGATTCCTCGCAATTTAAGTTCGCGGCACAAGGCCTCTTCGTAAATGGACTCGAGCAATCCGGGACCGAGAATCCGATGCACCTCGATCGCAGCCCCGATGATGCGTTCGGTCAAATCATCGCACATTCTTCTCTGTGCCCTCGGTGCTCTCTGTGGCTAAAACTGACCGCTCGTCAGCCGCCGTTATCGCCCAGCAGTTGCTTGATCGCTCTGATCGCCCGGCAGTCGCTCGATCACGTCTACTTCCAGACCAGCGGCAATTCTTCGTCGCCCGGTGCTAGCTTTCCGGGTGCGCGGTTCTCTTTTCCGTTGCGCTTGGTCAGTCGATCACCAAGTTCATTGCGAGCCTGCTCGGCCTGCTTTTGCAGTTCGGCAACCACATCCGGAAATTCGTCAATCACATTCCTGGTTTCGGAAACGTCCTCGTCCAAATCAAACAGACTCAACTCGATCGTTGCCTGTTCATACGCGACGGGCCGGCCGCCTGTTCCGCCGGCTCTTCCCGCAAGCGTTCGGTACTGGTGAGGAAAGACCAACTTAAAACGATCATTGCGTACCGCTTGAAGTTGTCCACCCGCGTAGTAACACCAAAACGCATCATGCGGTGATTTGGCTTCCGGGTCACCGAACATGATGGGGCTAATGTCTTTGCCATCGATCTTTTTGGGCGGCAAATCGGCGCCGATCAAGTTGGCGATCGTTGGCAGCAGATCGATTGTGCTGCACAGCGCGTCGGTGGTCGTTCCCGCTGGGATCTTACCCGTCCAGCGCATGATGGTCGGCTCACGATAGCCTCCCTCAAACATGGTTCCTTTGCCTTCTCGCAAGTTGCCGGCACTGCCGGCGTGAGTTCCGTAGGACAACCACGGTCCATTGTCGCTGGTAAATACGACCAGCGTATTGTCTTCAGCCCCAATCGACTCAATCGCGCTAAGAACCCGGCCAACCGACCAATCGATCTCCATCACCACGTCGGCAAAGATTCCCTTACCGCTGCTGCCGCGGAATTGCTCGCCTGCGTACAAGGGAACGTGAACCATCGGATGCGGCAGGTACAAGAAGAACGGTTTGTCGGCATTGTCTTTGATGAACCTGACTGCACGTTCGGTAAACTCGCCAGTCATCTTCTGTTGGTCTTCGGGTTGCACGTCCGCATTGGCGATTGCGACACCATTGGCTACGGTTGCCTCCAACATCGGCAGCGCCGCCCAGGGAATCGGTGCGTTGGGATCGATCGCCCGTTTGGCGAGCGCGTTGGGATGCAACGGCCACATGTCGTTGCTGTAGGGCAGACCGTAATACTGATCGAAACCATGCTCGGTGGGCATGAACTTCGGATGATGCCCGAGGTGCCATTTGCCAAAGATTGCTGTGGCGTATCCCTTTGACTTACAAACTTCGGCGATCGTCGTTTCCGAAGCGTTCAGACCAATCTTCGATTTGGGACCGAGCGCGCCGGAGATCCCGACTCGCTGATGGTAGCATCCGGTCATCAGCGCGACTCGCGATGCCGAGCAGACGGCCGAGGAGGTGACGAAATCGGTGAAGGTGCGACCTTCACTGGCCATTCGATTCAAGTTTGGGGTTGGGTACTCTGCCGCGCCAAACGGGTTGATGTCGGCGTACCCCATGTCGTCCATAAAAATGATCACCACGTTCGGCGGGGCGGCCATTGACAAGGACACTCCAGCCAGGGAAAGCAGAATGACTGCGCAGCGAAACATGGTGAGTGATTCCGATTCGGGGTATGGGTCAGCGGACGATCTGAGTTGCTAATAATCTAGCGGACGATCGTCCGGGCCGCGCCGACCGCCCACGTCGATTCGCCAGCCACCTGGCCGCGAACGACAAGCGGACCGTTGAAGTTGTCAGGAAGCTTGAAATGATGCGTCTGCGGTTGGCCCGACTGAAGCTCCATTTCCATGGTCGCGATGGTCGTGTCGTTTGGGTCGCCGACGGTTGATCCGCCGAGTGGACGATCAAGCGAAACCGTTACCAGGCCCGCGATTGGGCTGGTGATCGTGACATCGATTGTCTGGCCCGCGCTGTAGCCGGCAGCAGCGCTGACCTGCAGTGGCTGCGGATGATGCAAGCGAAGCGTTGGATCGCCGATCAGATTGTACAACAGCATGTGCTCGCGACGTTCGTCGACCAATGTCGTTCCAGCGGGGCTGAACATAGTGCCGATCGCATCGATCATCACTCGAGTGCCGGATTGTTCAGTCGCCTGGTCGCGATGCATTTCTGTCAAGGCGCACAACCATGCTTCACCCAGCCGCGGCAGTTTCTGAGCGTACACAGCATTGATCATTCCTACGGCCGCCGTCGTATTACCATAAGGCATCGTGACGCGGCTGCCCGCCAGAACCGCGATCGGGCCACCCGGGCAGCGAAGCATCTCTTCGGCGACCGAATCGTCTGGTGCATCGACCGCGCCGCTGTAGCAGGCCAAGATCATTGCGATCGGCGACGCGCCCTTGGGTCGGTTCAAGAGTTGGACGCTCTGGCAATCCAAAATCGGCTTGCCGCCTCTGGCGGGAACGCGATCGAGTTCGGTGATCTGACCATGGCCTGCATAGACCCAAAACCGCGCGCCCTGTTGGTAGCGATCAATCACCGCATCGGTGAACTGTTGTTTGGGAAAGAAGCGGTGCCCGGGACTGGCGTGAGCAATCGTCGTTCTGGTCTCGGTTGGCAACGCGCTGGTCACGATCGTTCGCGTCGCGGTTTCGATCGTGCCGTCAATCAACGGACCGAAGCCGCCGACGCCGCCAATCAAATCGACTCGCGATCGCCAGGCACCGAAGTCGCGACTCGACTCATGGGCAATGATGCGATCAATCAAAAGACTCAGCTCTTGCGGCGTATCGACCGGCAACCGACCGACAACGGCGTCCGGATTCGTGTCGTTATCGAAATCCCCGTAGGCCAGGTCACTTGATAACGAAGGGGTCGAGCCGTACTTGGCCGATACGGTGGTTGCTACGTAATGGATCGGTACTTGCCGCTGGCAATCGCAGCGCTGGCCCATCACCGGCGCGTCGCCGATCAGGATCACAAAACGTGTATCACGATCGGCAGCGTCGCAAACTGACTGCCGCAGCGTCTTGGAATCCTGTTGCGAATCGATGACGCGAACCGTCAGTCCATCGTCTTGACGATGTTTGATCCAAACGCCGAGTGCCTGGCGAAATTCCTGGGGACAGATTGCAATCACATCGGCGGACCGGGCGGATTGAAGGTTCACGAGAACCAGACAAGCGACGATCACGATCCGTGTTGCCGACATTCCAAAATCCCATTGCGTTGGTGAAGTCCGGGGGCCAATGCCCAGAAGCTACAAGCGCCCAGAAGCTACAAGCGCCAGAATCTACAAGTGCCCAGAATCTATTGGGGCGTCCCTATTGATTATGACCTATCACAGCGAATTGAGTGTTCTGTCACCAGACCAATTCTTACAATCCCAAGCCCTACGGGGTCGTGATCGCCTCGTCGACGTTCATCAGCGCTCGGGCAACCAGTTTCCAGGGCTCCAGGTCGCCGGGCTCCAGCCTGCCGGGCTCCAGCCTGCCTGGCTCCAGGTCGCCAGGCTCCAGGTCGCCGGGCTTCGGGTCGCCAGCCTTCGGGTCGCCGGGCTCCAGTCTGCCTGGCTTCAGGTCGCCGGGCTTCAGGTCGCCAGGCGCCCGGTTGCCGGCTGCGGGACCGGCCTTTTGGCTTCGGTAGAAAGCCATAATCGCGCTCAATTCGTCCGCATCAGGGGTTCGGACCAATAATCGGCGGAAGATTTGGGTGGCAATTGCCCGAGGCGTCGCGTCGGCTGGTAACTCTTTTAAAACCGTCTCCGCCAGCCCGGCGGCAATCTCCATGTACATCGCGTCGTTCAGCAGAGTCAGTGCTTGCAATGGGGTAGTGCTGTGATCGCGTCTGGCCAGACAGGATTCACCCGACGGACCATCGAATGCTGCGTAGGCAGCGAACGGAGCGGTCCGTTTGCTGAAGGTATACAACGAACGGCGGTAACGGTCCGCTCCCGATGAGACGTTCCAAGCGGGGCTGCCCCACGCCATCGCGGTGACCGATCCCGGCTGTGGCGGATACACGCTCGGTCCCCCCAGGTGACGCGACAACAACCCCGAGGCCGACAGCAATGCATCGCGCAGCTGTTCCGCGTCCAATCGTCGATGCGGGAATCCCGCAACCAACCGATGCCGTGGATCCGACGGCGGGGCTTCGGCCAGCGCCTGTCGGTAGGTAGCCGAAAGAACGATTTCGCGATGCAGCTTCTTCAGCGACCAACTGCTGGCCCATAGTTCCGTTGCCAAATAATCGATCAACAACGGATGTGACGGCGGCTCGCTTTGGGTGCCGAAGTCCCCAGCGGTGTCGACGATGCCGGTACCAAAAAATTCTCGCCAGGCACGATTGACCGTCACCCTGGCAAACAACGGATTGGCGTCACTGACCAACCAACAGGCGAGCGCCAGTCGATCCCGAGGACCAGAACCATCGCGCGAAGCAAAGCTCTCTGGCAATCCCCCGCGGACCGGCTCTTTGCCTTGCAAATACTCGCCTCGGTGATGGCGGCGAGTGATCCGACGATCCGGGGGTGACCGTTCTCGCATAGCAAGCGTGCGGACTGGCTCGGGAATGGATGCTCGCAGTCGATCGATCGGCTTGCGTTGTTCGGCCAGCAGCGGTGATGAGCGAATGAAATGGTGTTGCAATTCATCGTACTGTTGCGGATCGACATCAGCCGGATCAGCCGCGTGCCAATCGAATAGCGACCCCGGCAACGAACTGGCGGTCGCCGCTGGCTCGTCGGTGGTGATCGAAATGCGAAACCGACCCAGTGCGGCGGCAAAATGGCGCTCAAACAACAGTTCCACCGCCAGGCTTTGGCCGCTGACCGGTGTCGAAAAATTGGCCACCAATTGGCTCGCCAACCCTTCGTTGCCCGCGGTTGACCAGCCCGTTGACCCGTTCCCATCGATCACGTTGATCGCATCGGCGGTGCCCGAACCGACACTGATCTTGCCATAGCTGTGCGAAAGATCTTGCAGAACCACAGTCTGCCCATCAATCGAAACCGTCATCTCGCTGAGAAAAAAATCACCCCGTCTCCCTTCGTAAAACGCCATTCCCGGCCCGCCGGAGGGCAACGATTCGTGCGGCAGCGCTTCAAGTCGAATCGCCCTGATCGGTCGCGAAACGTCATCAATATTGAATTTCAAACGATAAATTTCGCGTTTGGTGACGTCACCGCTGGCCAGGATCGAAGCGTCCTCCAAAGGCGTTAATTTGGGCATCGTCGATTCGTAAGCATCCAACCGCAACCGCTGCCAGCGCCGCGACTGATCGAGCTGCCGGTCGTACCACTGGACCCAGCTCGCGGCGATCTCGTTCGCTTTGATCCGGCCCGCTTGATGATCCTGGCGGCTGGGCAAGTGATCGTCGATCAAACGCTGTTCCATGCTCGCGATCGCCGCTTGAATCTGTTCTCGGCGTTGTTCATTGACCGAATCTTCGACTGTCAGCTCGGGTTCATCCGCGTTGTTCAGAAGCGCGAACAGCGCGTAGTAATCGGTATGCGTGATCGGATCGTATTTGTGGGTGTGACATTGGGCGCAGCCAATCGTCAAGCCCATCCAAACCGTGCCTGTCGTCGCGACGCGATCGACCATGGCCTGAAAGCGAAACTCCAGCGGGTCGATACCCCCTTCTTCGTTCAGCATCGTATTGCGATGAAATCCAGTGGCGATCAATTGATCGTTGGTCGCAGCGGGCAGCATGTCACCGGCTAACTGCTCGATCGAAAACTGATCCAGCGGCATGTCTTTGGCGATCGCCTGGATGACCCAGTCGCGGTACGGCCAGATCGTGCGTGGTCGATCTTTTTCGTAGCCGTTGGTGTCGGCGTAACGAGCCAGATCGAGCCATGGGCGGGCGAACCGCTCGGCGTACTCCGGCGATGCCAGCAGCTGATCGACCAACCGGACATAGGCGGTCGGATGGTCGTCCGCGAGCAGTCGGTCAACGGTCTGTGGCGCCGGTGTGGTACCGGTCAAGTCAAGATACAGACGGCGGATCAAGCTTTCGCGGCTTGCACCGGCAGCGGGCGAAAGGCTGGCACTTTCGATCCGCGCCAGCACGAATCGATCGATGGGACCTAGGCACCACCGTGGGTCGCCCACTGCGACCACCTCCGGCTTAACCGGGGCTACGAACGCCCAGTGTTCCTGATACACGGCGCCGGAGTCGATCCATCGACGCAGCGTCTCGATTTCGTTCGCGCTCAGGGGCGGATGGGATTCTGCCGGCGGCATCCGCAGCTGGGCGTCATCACTCGTGACGCGGGCAATCAGCTGACTGTGACCGGCGTCGCCAGGCACAATCGCCGCGTAGCCGCCCAAATCCGCAGTTGCCGCTGCGGCCAAATCCAACCGCAATCCCGATTCCCGTGCCTCGGGATCGGGACCGTGACAGGGAAAACAATGCTTTGCCAGGATGGGACGGACCTGGCGGCCGAAATCGGGCGATCGCTCCGCCGCGCTCAGCGGCAGACCGGCCCAACTCAGTGGGAGCCAAGCCAGCAGGATCGGTAACAACCGCATACAAAGTCAGTCAGCAAGTAGATCAGCAAGTAGAAATGAAAGTGCTGAGGATCATTTTAAACGGTGAACGGTCAATCGACGAGCCGCTGCCTAAATGCAAGGCACATTTGCTACAAAACCTTGCGACAATTGCTGGCTGAGGGCTGATTTGATTCGCCAGGATGCCTTTTTGCTGGGGATCTGCGGCCATCGGAGCGGATCGATCTTTTGGCACGTGACTTGCTTTACTTAGACGTCGTGCTTGGCGGGAATCAAGTTCACTGAGTGCACGGATGTAATTGCACTGGCGTGTGGAGCGCCGACTTCTGAAGCCCGGTTGGTTCTGCTTCTGACTGAGTGGATGGAGGGGGAGACGACCGGCCGCGAGCTCTATTCGCGGCCGGTCGTTTTTTGCATTGGACAACGCGGGTTCTTTCTCTCTCTCCTCCTGCCGACAGACTTTTGGACAAAGACAATCCCCCTCTCATCAGCCCCCGGCAAATCAGGAAGGTCTCGAGCCCTTTTCGCAAGATCTTGACCGGCGCGGCGTTGTTTGTCTTCATTTGTGTCACAGCCGTGCTCTGTTACATGGCTGCCGGCTGGGATCTGTTGGACTCGATTTACATGGTGGTGATCACCATTTTTGGAGTCGGCTATGGCGAGGTCCAACCGGTCGATTCGCCGGGCTTGGCGCGGTCACGATTGCCGTGATTGTTTCAGGTTACGGTTCGGTGATTTATGCGGTCGGTGGATTCATGCAAATGTTGATCGATGGTGAATTGAACAATGCTTTGGGAGCGCGACGAATGACGAAAGAAATCGATAGTTTGCACCAACACACGATCCTTTGCGGTTTTGGTCGGCTCGGCTCGACACTGGCCAAAGAGCTGCATGCGGCCGGCAAACCGTTTGTGGCTGTCGACAGCGATCCGCGTCGATTGCGCGACGCCGAAGAGCATGGCTATCTGACCATCCAAGGAGACGCCACCGACGAAATGGCGCTGGAGCAAGCAGGAATTCAACGCGCCGCGATGGTCGCGACGGTGTTGTCCGACGATGCCAAGAACGTGTTCGTGACAATCACAGCCAAAGCGATGAATCCCGACGTGCTGATCATCGCCCGCGGTGAGAATCCAAGCACCGAGAAGAAGTTGCTTGGTTGCGGGGCCAGCCACGTGATTTTGCCGACCGCAATCGGAGCCAGAAAAGTAGCGCAGCTGATCCTGCGCCCGACGGCCGAAAATCTGTTGGAACAGATTGCCAATCAGGATGCGATCGGCGAAGAACTGGGCCAGATCGGACTCCGATTCGACGAGTTCAAGGTTTCACCCGATTCGGCGCTGATCAACCGTGCGCTGAGCGAAATCGAATTACGCAGCAATCACGGATTCTTGATTGTCGGCATTCGCCGCGTCGACGGTACTCGTCAGCTGAATCCTCCTCCCGACACGGTCTTGAACCAAGGCGACTTGGTGGTCGTGCTGGGACACGCGGACGACATTCCCAAACTGGCGGTCAAATTTTCGACGGTTCAACCGCAAATCACCTATCGTGGCGCCGTTGCCCGCTGATCCTAAAAACGGGCGATCAGGGACCACCGCCGCGCCGATTCCGGCTATCCTAAGCAACAGCCGCTGACAATGGCTTGCCATGGGTTTGCGTTGTTGTGATGCGAGTGTTTGTTCGAGCAAGCTCTGCTGGACCGTTTCATGTTTATTCTGGGCATCGTCGGAAGTCCCGCTGGCGGCAAATCGACCGTGGCTCGGCGCGTCCAGGAATTGGGTGCCAAGTGGATCAACGCCGATTTGATTGCCCGTAGCGTCCTGGAAGAGGAAGCGACCCAACGTCAGCTGATCGAACACTTCGGAACTCGGATCGTTGATTCCGGCGGCAGAATCGATCGAGTAAAACTGGCTTCTTTGGTTTTCGGGGATGACGCGGCCAGCCGCCAGGCATTAAACTATCTTGAATCGGTGGTTCATCCACGTACACGTCTCCTCATCACCGGGCAGCTGCGCGACGCTGCGCAACAGGCAGTGACTGCCGCGATACTGGATGTGCCACTGTTACTGGAGTCCGGCTGGGATCAGTCCTGCGACGAAATCTGGTGTGTCGATGCGGATCGATCGATCCGGATGCAGCGTGCCAAAGATCGCGGCTGGGACGAGTCGGAATTGGCGCGTCGCGAGGCCAACCAGCTTGACATCAACGAAAAGAAGCGACTCAGCAATTTTGTCATTCTCAATGACGGATCGCTCGACCAGCTTTACCAATCGGTGGACCGGTTATGGGCTTCTTTCATAGAACGCAATTCCAAAACTTCCAGCTCAGAATCTTCTCATTGCCCCTAAGATAAGCACTCGAAACTGGCGGACAGATCCAATCCGCTGATCCCATCCATATCTATCTCTCTCTTCCTTTTCCCAGTCTATCCTGCCAAGAATCATCATGACCTCCAATCCGTCCCGTGGTCGGGACAACGGTCAAAAACGCAAGACCACCGCCCGCGACAAATCGAACCAAAGATATTCCCGCCCCCGTCCCAGACATCCTGATCAAGAAGTCGATAAGCGGATTCGCGAGCTGGATGCAGAACGTGATCCACTGTCACTGGCCGAGGAAATTGTCAGTGAAGCGACCAAGTCGGGCCAGCGAGTTGGTATCCCGACTGTCAAAGACAAAGATTCATCTTTGACGATCAATGACTTGCAACAGTCGTCGATCGACCAGTTACGACAGATGGCCGGGGAGTACGGATTGCAGGACGTTGCCGATTTGCCCAAGCAAGAACTGATCTTTGCGCTGCTCAAACACCGCATGAAAATCAATGGCTTGATGTTTGGCGAGGGGACGTTGGAGATTTTGCCCGATGGATTCGGATTTCTCCGCAGTCCCCAGTATCACTACGTCTCGTGCCCCGACGACATCTATGTTTCACCCAGCCAAATCAGGCGATTCGGACTGCTGACCGGCAGTCATGTGGCTGGGCAAATTCGTCCGCCCAAAGAAAATGAGCGTTACTTCGCGCTGTTACGGATCGAAGCGATCAATCGGCGCGACCCGATGCAACGCCGCTCGCTGATCCCGTTCGACGAGTTGACTCCGTTGCATCCCAACTCGCGAATCATCATGGAAAATGACAGTCGCGAATTGAGCACCCGGGTGGTCGATATGTTGACCCCGGTCGGATTTGGCCAGCGCGGTTTGATTGTCAGTCCGCCCCGCGCCGGCAAGACGATTTTGATGCAACAAATGGCTCGGGCGGTGCTGAAAAACTATCCCGAATCCTACGTTTTCATACTGTTGATCGACGAACGGCCAGAGGAAGTGACCGACATGGAACGCGAAGTCCGCGGTCCCCAATGCGAAGTGATCAGCAGTACGTTTGACGAACCAGCCCAACGCCACATCCAAGTCGCTCAAATGGTCATCGAAAAGGCCAAACGGATGGTTGAATCAGGAGTTGATGTGGTGATCTTTCTCGATTCGATTACGCGACTGGCGCGAGCCCACAACAGCGAAGGGGAATCGACAGGCAAGCTGCTCAGCGGTGGCTTGGACGCTGGAGCGTTACAAAAACCGAAGGCCATGTTTGGCGCCGCTCGCAAAGTCGAAGAGGGTGGATCGTTGACGATCCTGGCGACGGCACTGGTTGACACCGGCAGCCGAATGGATGACGTCATCTTCGAAGAGTTTAAAGGGACGGGGAATCTGGAGATCGTGCTCGATCGTGCCCTGGTCGACCGACGCATCTGGCCCGCGATCGACATCAGCCGCAGCGGAACTCGCCGCGAAGAGATGCTGATGGACGAAGAGGAACATCGTCGGATTTCGACTCTCAGGCGTGCCCTGGCCGAGCAATCTCCCGCCGACGCGATGCTAAATTTGGTGAACCAGCTGCGCAAGACACAGAACAACGCCGAGTTTTTGATGAGTGTGAAGGATGACCGCTGAGACCACTGGAATCGATGGAGATTTGCCCAGCGGCAAGATCGTGATCGTCGCTAGTCGCTACAACCAGGCGATTTGTGACTCGCTGGTCGAGGGCTCGCGAAACACGTTGGCCGCGGCCGGCTTCGACACAACCGCTGTTTCGGTCGTGCGCGTTCCGGCGCCTGGGAGCTGCCCCTGGTCGTTCGCCAGGTTTTGAACGATCAGACTGTGATCGCCTCAATCGCGCTGGGCTGCGTGATCAAGGGTGAAACGACCCACGACCAGCACATCAATCGGGCGGTCAGCGAAGCCTTGATGCAGATCGGCCTCGAGCAGCACAGGCCGGTAGCGTTCGGACTGTTGACTTGCAACACGCTGGAGCAGGCGATTCACCGCAGCGGAGGAAACGTAGGAAACAAGGGAATCGAGGCGGCCGAGGCGGTTTTGGAGCTGCTGCGGCTTCGGAAAAAACTGGAACTTTGGAAATAGCGGGAGTTCCAACAGTAAATTCCAGGCCTTCGTCAATTTGGCCACTAGGAATCCGATCGGACTGATAAACTGGACAGTGCATCCAGCCCCGGATTGCAGCTCCGATGTCACTCACGCCGAGCAGATCAAAATTGTTTGGTAGCTCCAATCACAACGGCCCCCACCGCGATGACTTTCCGCGCGATGACTTTCCGCGCGATGACGTTCAGCGCGATCAAGCCGCAGTCAACGCCCCTCACCAAAACGATTCCAGCGGATCGAGTCGCTTTCGCGCTTGGGCTGTCCGTCGACGCGCCTTAAAGAATCCTCTGGTCTCGCGACTGGTCGGATTGGAAACCGAATACGCAACGCTGGTCGCAGATCGCCAAGACTTAACTTATGACGACCTACCACCGTCGCATCTGGTCTACGTGCAAATTTGCGAAGCGATTCGCCGCGACCAGCCAACAGTCGCCGGATTGTTTGACAACCAACAAATGTTTCTAGCCAGTGGCGGGGCGGTTTCATTCGAATCACATCCGTCGCTGCACGCGCTGCCTGGGGGCTTGGTCGAATTTGCCACGCCAGAGGTTCGCAGCCCGCAAGAATTGCTCGCCTGCCAGCGCTCAATCGACGAATTGGCCTCCGAAGCGACGGCGGATTCGGAAACCAGTTTCGATCTTCGCGTGCTAAAAAATAGTAGCGACGCGCTGGGACATGTTTACGGATGTCACGAGAATTACGAAGCCGAAGTGGCCAGCGGCGGGTGGCTGGTTGTCTACCGGGTCATGATCGCAGTGTTGTGGGCGATGCAGGTCGGATCATTACTCGCGTCGCTGCCGATGATGGCGTTGATTTCTGGGTTTGTGATGGTCGGTCGTGCCAGGCGAGGCAAGTCGCCTCGAGTCAACGAACCAAATGACCTGTTTGAAGGCGTCCCACCATGGCTTGCCACGACCGCGATCGCCGCACTTCGTTTGATTCACTTGCCGACCGTGACTGTATTGCGATTGGTTGCTCGCCATATTGCTTTTCGAAACCAACGAAGGTACCTGACTGCGTTTCTGGCGTCCCGAGTCGCGATTTGCGGAACCGGCAATCTGGATCACGACGGCCGCTTCCAAATGAGCGCCAAGGCAATGGCAATCGATGCGGTTGCTGACATGGGCGGATTTCGCGGCGAAAGACCGATTTTTGTCTACGGACATTGGCTTGGTCAATTCTGCGCCAAGTCGTTCCTGTCACTCAGTTCAACGCAACAAATGTTTCGTCGACGTCAGCGGTTGCAAATCGGGCTGTCCGATTCCAACCTTTCTGATCTGGCCGAGTACGTCAAAGTTGCTTCGGTCTCGCTGCTGTTGGACATCATCGAATCCGGTCGAAACGCGCGGACTGCCAGTCCTGAAACGCCCGCTCAAGTCACTGCATCGAATCGCTGCTGATTGGAATTTGATCTGCCGGGTACCAACCTCGCGAGGCGAACTGTCGGCAATCGAAATCCAGAAGCTTTATTTGAACGCGGCCGAGGAATTTGTGCGGCGCGTTCCGGCCAATCTGCGCGGCGAGGCACCGCTGGTTCTGAGGCGTTGGCGAGAATTATTGGATCCCTTGATCCGCTATCGAAGCGATCCCGCCGATTTCAAAGCCGGTTTGGGCCGAATCGATTGGATGACCAAGCGTTGGATGATGGACAACCTGGGCGAGCATGCCCAGTGGCCGCAGCGCAAGAAAATTGATTTGCGGTATCACGAACTTTCCGAAGACGGCTATTACAACCAGTTCATCGAAAGTCACCCGGAATTGCTGCTGGTCGACCGGGAAATGATTCAACGTCGTCGTCGCTCGCCGCCAGCTGGTTCGCCGGCTGCCAAACGCGGCTGGATGATCCGTGAGTTCGCCGATTCCGATGAAGCGATGCAAGCGGAATGGACTCATGCCATGATCGGACGCGGGCGTCGTCGTCGTCGCGTCAACTTTGGCGAACCCACGAGGTCTTAGCGAAATGCAAGATCCTAACTCGATCTGGCTTGACGCGGCGATCGAAACGGTTGCCGGATACCGTCGCATGATCGACGCCACGATCGATCAGTTATCCGATGACGAACTCTCCCGCCGTCCAGCCGACGGCATCAACTCGGTGGCCATCATTCTTCGCCATCTCGGCGGCAATCTGCAAAGTCGTTGGACCGATTTCCTGACCTCCGACGGCGAGAAACCGAGTCGTCAACGCGACCGTGAATTTGAGGATTGGGATGGTGACCGTGATTCGCTGATGGCCTATTTCGACGAAGGTTGGTCGCATTTAATCTCTGCGATCAAACAAGTTTCGGCCGCCAATGTGGCGACGCCGATCTTCATTCGAGGTGAACCACACACGGTGCCTCAAGCACTGGCCAGGTCGATATCGCATATCGCCTATCACGTTGGTCAGATCATGATCGTGGCCCGAATGGTGCACGATGGCCAGTGGCAATGGCTGACCGTTGCCCCTGGTGACAGCCAGCAGCACAACCTGCGTACTTGGGGTACCGCCGCGAGCCGAAGCATTCTTGGACAGCCCGATCAGCCGGACTGATTCAAGCATTCCGCGTTCGCTCCAGAGTTGATGGCCTGCGCATCAATCGAGCAGTCTGGAAGGATTGTCGCAAAACCATTGCCCGATCTGCCGATCGCTAATCCCCAAATCGGATTTCATCCAACTCGCCATTTTCAATAGCGGCGTTGCACAGCCCGCATAGTGGGTTCGACACTCGGCCCAAGCGGCGCCGTGCTGGTCCACATAAACGGTTTGATCGGAGATTCTGAATTCGCCTGGACCGAGCCCGGCAGCGCTGATCGCATCGGACACGATCACGATCTTGTCCTCCGGCACCCGGTCCAGATAGTTCGCCAACGCAAAACCGGGCACATGGTGCCCATCTGCGATGAAGGAGACCATCAACCGATCACTCAAGCTTAACACGCGCTGCACGATATTATCGTGACGCGCAAGGAATGCGGGGCAACCATTGCCCAGATGAGTGAACAGTTGCAGTCCGTTGTCGATGCCGCACCGCAGTTGGTCCAGAGTCGCGTCGGAATGACCGGCCGCTACGCAGACGCCCAAGTCCGACAACATCTTGGTCACAACCGCTCCGGGATCGGCCTCCGGCGCCAGCGTGACCAACCGTATCTGGCCCCGGCCTGCATCCAAAAGTCGACGCGCCTTGTCGACCGTCGCCGGTGTGATCGAGTCGACCGGGTGGCGCCGGCAAAACCATCCGCCGGATTCAAGAACGGGCCTTCGACATGCAGCCCGCGCACCAATCCTCTGATCGTAGCGTTCGCTTCCACAAGCTCGACAACTCTCGTGATCCTGGCCAGCATCTTTTCCAGCGGCGCAGTGATGATGGTTGCCAGTATCTGATCAACACCATCAGCCGACATCTGTTGACACGCCGCAGCCATTTGCTGTTCGGTCAGCGCGTCGCGATTGAAATCGACACCGGCGTACCCGTTGACCTGCAAATCAACAAAACCCATCAGGCGGACTCCAGTGTCTGACGAGTCGCTGCGCTCAATTCACTTGCGGCCGCCTCGTCGATCACCAACGTCGCATGCGGATGGTTTCGCAAAATGCTCGCCGGCACATCAGGGGTGATCGGTTCTTCTAGTGTGCGGCGCACTGCGCCGGCTTTGCGCGCATCCGGGACGCTGCAGTAGATCCGCCTCGAGCTCATGATTTGTGATACCGACATACTAATCGCATGAGTCGGTACATCGTCGATCCGGTCAAACCATCCTTCACCCACCTGCTGCTGGCGACAAGGCTGATCCAATTCCACCAGCAGATACGGTTCGCGGGTCTCAAAATCGGCGGGCGGATCATTGAAGGCCAGATGTCCGTTTTCGCCGATGCCGACCAAGGCCAGGTCGACCGGCTGGGCCGCCAATCGTTTCCCCACCCGAGCAATCGTCTCGGCCGGATCGTGGTCACCACGCAGGTATTGAAAATCCGCCAGTGGGATCAGATCGACAAAACGCTCCTTCAAATAGCGGCAGAACGACGCGGGATGATCGGGCCCCAGGCCAACGTATTCGTCCAAGTGAAATCCGCGAACCGAGCTCCAATCGATATCGCCTTGCCCAACCAGGTTTTCCAAAACCGCGAACTGAGACGCGCCAGTGGCAACGACGATCGTGGCCGATCCCTGATCAGCGATCGTACGGCGTAAATCATCGGCAGCCCGCTGGGCGACCCAACGGCCCATCGATTGGGCGTCGGTGGTTAAAATCGTTTGCATGGATTGAGTTGATCTCGGTTAACGTTCATTCTGAGTCAGAATTTGCAGCGGCGTTCACCTCGGAATCCGCGACCAGGAACATCAACTGGCGAGGCTCGCCACTGGCGACAACGGCTCAGATTAAGTGCCATTCGGGTCGGCAGTCAATCATGCGAGCCAACCCGAGGGCCGCTTGCGGCCATTGATTCCTGCCACCCCTTTTTTTAACTGACTTTTTTCACAACTGAATCGGTTCTCAAACCCATGATTCCATTGAAATACAACCTTCGCAGTCTGCGTGTCCGCTGGGTGACCACGTTGTTGACCTGCATTGCGATTGGCGTCGTCGTTTTTGCGTCCGTCTTGACCTTTGGAATGATCGACGGGATCGAGCATGCCCTGACGGCATCGGGCGATTCCTCGGACCTGATCATTATGCGAAAAGGAGCCAACGATGAAATGTCCAGCACGATCACGCCGACCAGCGCCAAAGAGCTGGCGAACCTGCCAGGGGTTGCGATCACCAACGATGGCCAACCCCTGGCATCAGCGGAATTCGTCACAATCATGATCAAACCGCGCCGCAACCAGGGTGGGAACGTCAACGTCATTGTTCGCGGATTGGATCAGGTCGGCCGCCAGCTCCGTCCCGGGTTCAAGATTGTCGAGGGAAGAGACATCAATCCCGGCGTGAATGAACTGATCACCAGTCGCGGAATGTCCGAGCGGTTTGAGAACTTGGGCGTGGGCGAGCAGATCGAGATCAATAACGTGAACTTTCGTGTCGTCGGACTTTTCGAAGCCGCCGGCAGTTCGGCGGAGTCGGAAGTTTGGGCCGATCTGCGTGATCTGACCTCGGCTCAACGCTTGGAAGGCGCCGTATCGGTCGTCAATCTGCGTACCCAGGACGCCGATTCGCGCCGTGAGATTATCGAACGAGTTCGGGATGACGAGCAATTCAAACTCAAAGCGATTACGGAAACCGAATACTTCGAGAGTCAAAAATCCTCCTCGCTCGCGATTAAGGTCGTGGCCTATATCATCGCTGGATTCTTGACCGTAGGAGCGATGTTCGCCGCCGCCAATACGATGTACGCCGCTGTCTCCAGCCGTGGCCGCGAAATCGGTACCTTGCGGGCCGTTGGTTTTCCCAGACGAACGGTGTTGATTTCGTTCATGCTTGAATCGTTGGTGCTTTGTTTGATCGGCGGGCTGTTGGGTTGCTTGGCCACCATTCCCTTGAACGGCATCTCAGGCGGGACGCAGAACGCCGCGACTTTTAGCGAAATCACGTTCGCTTTTCGGTTCGGTCCCAAGGTCTTGTTGCAAGGCATGGGGCTGGCGCTGGCGATGGGACTGATCGGAGGTCTGTTCCCCGCGATCCGCGCAATCCGCCTGGAAATAACGGACGCGCTGCGTCAGCGGTGATCTCGGCCGATCAATTGATCATGCGCATCTGCAGTTCGGCCAGCGTGGCCAGTTCGGCGTTGCTTAGCCGTTCGATGCCGCGCGCGTAGTTCTTGGCGATGCGGTGATAAAAATTGGCGTTGAACTTGGTGTGGTTGGAATTGTCGCGCGTCGCAATCTGTTTGCCCGGCACGCCTGCAATCACCGCGTTGTCGTCGAACTGCTGGCCTTCGCTGACGATACAGTGGCCTGCGACGATCGAGTTCGCCCCGATCTTGGCACCGTCCATGATCGTGGCGCTGATGCCGATCAAGCAGTTGTCGCCAATCGTACAGCCGTGCAACGTGGCATGGTGGGTGATCGAGCAGTTATCGCCGATGATTGTCGGCGTTCTCGCGCCGACGTGGACCATGACAAAATCTTGGATATTCGTATTTTCACCGATCCGGATCTCAAACATTTCCGCGCGCATGACCACGTACGGCCAGACCGAACTGCCTGGTCCAATCGTTACTTTGCCGTGCAACAACGCCGTGTCGTGAACGAATGCGGGATCATTAAGTACGACATCAGGTCCGACATGTGGCATCGGGAATCTCCAGTTCGTTGATCAAAGAGTCAGGAGTCAATGTTTTTTCTGTACGCTACTCTGTCAACATCTGCACAACCTTTGCGTGCCCGTTCTGGCTTGCGAAATCTCGCGCGGTATCACCGTCCACATCAACGATTGCCGGGTCTGCGCCGTGCTTCAGCAGCAACTGCACAACCTTCTCTTGACCTTCAGCCGCTGCATGCATCAGCGCCGTAAATCCCTCGCCCCTGTCGACGGCGTTGACCTCAGCGCCTGCCGCCAGCAACAATTCCACCGTGTCCACGTTGTCACCGGTTGCAGCAAACATCAGCGCCGTCCGCCCCACCGCATCGCGGTGATCCAGTTTCGCACCCTGGTCCAGCAAGTACTTCACCACCGGAGTGTGACCGTTAAAACTGGCCAACATCAGCGCTGGTCGCAGCTGCTCGTCCGTCGAATTGACGTCCACGCCCGAATCGATCGCCTGGCGGACGATTTCGATCTGTCCGTTCAACGCGGCATCCCAAAACTCGCTGACATCGACCTCACGTTGCCCGGTGCTCGTGGTCCCGACAGATTCCCCCCGGACACTTGATGCGGCCGGCTGCTCCTGCGTTGAGGCTTCAGCCTTGCTCTCTGGCTCGGAATCCTTGATCGACTCGGATGTTGGCGTGCAAGCAGTCAAGATCAACATCAGAACCATCAGCATGGAGATTGAACGCAATGGACCGACGCGACGCGGGCAATGGTGAACTTTCATGCAAATATCTTAACACCGCGTCGACCGCGTGCTTGATTGGGGTGGGCAGAACACCAGCCAGACAAAGCACCCACAGCGACGAGTAAAGCGACGAGTGACATCGCCAGAATATAGTGAACACAGAAGTTGGTAGAAGTTAGAGAAGTTAGTGACACCCAAAAGATCTTGACGGCTGGCTCGACGGCCTCTGTCCCCTCTGTGGTCTACAGCGACCGCGCAACCTGTCATGGCACCGGCACTCCGTCTGCAGCCTGGCACCCTTTTTGGGCTTCGGCCAACCAACTCGCCCAAAGATCCAGATCGACTCAATGGACCGGATTACCACTATCAGGGCCTAACGTACAACTATCGACCTTTACTGAAGTCAAAAACGATCGCTGACCCGGGCGATGCGACCAAAACCCAATGAAAAGCCGGCTCAAGCAGTTGTAAAGCGAATATCCGGACTAGCCAGACCTTACGGCTTGCAAAAGCTAGGGGGCATAATAAGATTGGATAATTAGACGTGCTGACGTGCTTTTCTTACCCTAACGAAAGATGTTTCGAATGACAGGTTTCCGTTGCTTTTTCACCGGATGCGCCGTGGCCGCCCTGTTCGCGATGGCGACTGCGACTCCCGCTGAAGCTGGACTTCGCCACCATCACGCGGCAGCGGCTTGCTGCGAGCCGGCTGCGACTTGCTGTGAACCGGCTCCGGTTTGCTGCGAGCCCCCACCTCCGGTTGAGGTCCAGTGGTGCGTGCAAGATCCTTGCTCATGCTGCAGCTATCAGGTCTCAGCTTGCGTTCCCGCGTGCTGTGCCGGCGTCGTACCATGTCTGGATGGTTGCCGCAAAGGGATGTTTGGTCGCACGATTTTGACCTACAAGTTTCCCTGCTGCGACCATTGTGTTGATGTGGTGATCACAAAACACGGCCGCACCATCGTCCGCGACTAACCGGAATTGCTCGGTTAGCGTCTCGACAACTTCATCGAAGCCTCGGCTGCCTTTACCGGCAGCCGAGGCTTTTTCGTTTCCGCCGATCGGCAAAATGACAGCCGGCCGATCGCGTCAACGCTGTAGACCCAGCAGCGACAAAGAATCGCGATAGATCATCGCTTCGATTTGCTCGGCGTCCAAACGTGGCAATGCGGTTCCTTCGAGCATCCTGTTCAGTCCACGGACACCCGCAATGCTGGCGTTAACGTCGGTAAACGGATAGTCGGTGCCAAAGAGCACCTTGTGCCAGACGCCGTATTCTTGCACCAGCATCAGACTTTGATACAGCTGGTACGGTCGGTAGTGCAGCGCGCTGATGTCGGCGTAAACGTTCGGGTGTTTGCGGATCGTCACGATGCACTCACCTTCATAGGGATGGCCCAGATGCGCCATGATGATGCGGACCTTGGGAAAACTTATCGCAACCTGATCCAGGTGTCTGGGCAGAGTGCATTCGAGCGGCGCTTGGGCAATGAACGTTGTCCCGGTGTGCAGTAGCACCGGCAGGCTGTGCTCAGTCGCATAAGCCCATAGCGGATCAAGCGACGGATCACATGGCAGAAATCCAGCGTACATCGGCAACAGCTTGATCCCCCGCAATCCCAGCTCTTGATGCCCGTAACGTAACTCGTCCTGCCAACCGCTTTGAGTTGGATCGACACTCAGAAATCCGATCAATCGATGAGTATCTTGCTGAACGTATTGAGCAACAAATTCATCGTCAACCCACAGGCCGCTGCGCCGCGCTTTTCCGCCAAAGACGACGGTCACCATCTGCTCGACAGCCGTCTTGCGATAGGCTTGGTAGTCAACGGTCAGATCGAATTCGATTCCGCCGCGGGCAGCCTGGGCCTGATGTCGGAAATCATCGCTGAAGTGATCGGGGTATCGCCAGGCATGGCTGTGAATATCGACAATCATGTTGGATCGCTCGGCTCATGGTTGGGTAGCAGACGGCGCGCGATCAGACCGGTCACGATGCTGGTCAACAAGGCTGCGGGCGGAATCCACTGGAAGCTAATCGGATCCTCGCAAGTATTCCAGCTTTGACCTGTCGCCGCGTCAAATCGTTCGACGATTGCGCTATGCAGCTCCGCGGGATCGACTCCGAATTGGAGATGCAAAAAGTAAATCAGAGGTCCGGAAAAGGCGATCGATGACGCCACGGCCACGCTGGCGATCGTGGCAACCCAGGCATGCAACGCCCGTGAACCAGGTACGAACAACGCGAAAAAGAACAAACCAAAAATGGGGGCAGTCAACAAGTTGACTGTCTTGCCAGTCACCGCGGTGATGTTGCCTTCGATGTATTTCATCATCGAACTGCCCAGCACAACCACCGCACCGATCCCAAGCGCCAGCACCCGCACCCGCAAAATATGCTGACGCTCGGAACTCGCTTTCCAGCCAAAGCGTTCCAGAAAATCGGTGGTCACAACAGCCGTAATTGAGTTGACTCCCGAGTCGATGCTGCTCATCGCCGCGGCAAACATGGCGGCAACCACCAACCCGGAGATTCCGACCGGCAAGTGAAAGGCGATGAAGCGGGGAAACAGCTTGTCGGCGTCGTCCTTGATGTTCATCCCCGCCGGCAGCTGATCAGGGTTCGCCTGATAGTAGCCCAACAAAGCAAATCCGACGATAATCAGTGTCATTTGGATCACAAACGCCACGCTCAATTGTGTCCGCAGTGCCTTGCGCGCCGCCGCCAAATCTTCGGTCGCCATGAAGCGCTGTACCGAAGTCTGATCACCACCCAAAGTCGCTGTGTACCAGACGAAGATCGACAGCACCGTTCCGAACACGGTCACACGCGTTTTTGGATCGAAACTGAAAATCGGCTGCCGGTCCCAATGCGGTTGCCATGTCGTTGGCACCCAACCGAAACCTCCCAAGTCGTAAGACACGGTCGCCAGGACCAATAGTGCCCCGCCGAACATCAATACCGTTTGCATGAAGTCCGTGATCACCACCGCCTGCAGACCGCCCAGCGTGGTATAGGTCACCGAAACAATACCCGTGACCAACACGATCCACGGAATCCAGGTTTCGTCGACTCCCATCATGATCGTGATGGCAATGGCCGCCAGATAAATCAACAACGTCATCCAGACCAGGCGCAGTACCAGGAACAGCGTGGCACCCAGCAAGCGGATGCTGAGGCCCAGCCGTGATTCAAGCAGCTCATAGGCGCTGGTGACCCGATGCCGCATGTAAACCGGCAACATCAAATGGGCGACGACCAGATAGACCAGCGGCAGCGCCAGCGCATTGCATAGCACTACCGGACCCTTGCCCAACGATTCGCCCGGCATCGAAAGATACGAAATCGTGCTCAGCAAAGTCGCGAACAGCGAGACGCCGATGAACAGCGGATTCATCTTGCCGTTGCCAACAAAATACTCACTGGTCGATGTTTGTCGCCGCGAGTAATACAGACCAAAGCCGATGGTCGATGCCGCGTAAATGAAGATCAAAAACCAATCCAGCGGCTGCAGGCCGGTTGCGGTTTGCTGAACTGCAGCCGGCTGCTGAGCAAAAACCGTCCCCGGTGAAAGCAGGAAACTAAGAATCAGTACAACCAGCCTGGTTGACGGAATAGCCGGCAATCGAAATCGGGTGACTCTGCCAATCAGGACCATTCGCTCATGCTTCTCTCATCAGGCATTCAATTCCAGTGCCAGTAAATGCGCTCCGCTGTTTATTGCCGGAGGCCATAACATAACCTGATCAAATCCGGCGAACAAACTCGACTGCGACAACGACCACGGAATGAGTTATGCTCTTCGCTGCTGGCGATTCCCATCTTCAACAACGCCGCATCATTTTACACGGAACATTTCATTGCGAAGCAGTAAAACACTTGCCCGGATCCGCGCTGGAAAGCCCGTCCGGATGTGCAGTCTCGGGCATTTCATTCCGGCCTATGTGCGCATCGCAGCCCACTTCGGATACGACTGTATCTGGCTCGACGCGGAACACCGTGCCTTCAGCGATCACGAGTTGCAGGCGATGTTCGCCTTCTTCCATCACTTCGACATCGATTGCATGCTGCGCCCGCCGACGCTGGAAAAAACGCGGCTCTATCGATATCTGGAAGACGGGGCCACGGGAATTATGGTCCCTCATGTTTCTACGCCAGAAAAAGCGCGGCTGCTTGTCGATGCGGTCAAGTTTCCGCCGATCGGAGATCGCGGCCAGGATGGCGTGGGGTTTGATGCGAATTTCCTGCTCCACGGCGACGACTATGTCGACCATGCAAACCGCGAAACCTTCCTGGTCGTTCAGATCGAAACGCCGGAAGCAGTCGAAAATGCGGACGCCATCGCCGCTATTGAGGGTCTCGACGCGATGTTTGTCGGACCGGGTGACCTGGGACTGCGAATCCGTCGCACCGATACCTCGCTAACGATCGAACAAGCCTACCAGCGGGTCGCTGCTGCCGCCAAAAAACATGGCAAGGCCTGGGGGGCTCCCGGACTGTCGCTACCGCATATCCGCGAGCTGCGAAGCAATGGCGCGCAGCTGATCGCTCATGGTGGCGACTACGAAGCCATCTTCAGCATGCTGAAAGAACATTCGGCTGAACTTGATGAGATCTACGGAGCGGACCGTTGAAACTGTTGGGCAAAACAGCGCTGGTCACCGGAGCGGCACAAGGTATCGGACGCGGCTGCGCGATTGAACTTGCCCGTGAGGGTGCCGATCTGGTGATCAACGATCGTCCCGGCAATCCAAAACTGGGTGATGTGGCCGGCCAGGTCCGTAGCCTCGGTCGAAAGTGCACTGCGATCGCAGCCGATGTGTTTTCCAGAGCCGGGTGTGAAGCACTGGTCCAAGCAACCGTCGATCAACAGATCCCGATCGACATCCTGATCAGCAATCCAGCGCGTAACACTCGTTGCGGTTTCTTGGAACAAGATCCAGTCGAATTTGAACGGTTGATTCAGGCGACCCTGATCGGCGGCTTCCACATCAGTCAACTCGTGGCGCAACAGATCGATTGCGCGCGGCGAGGGCGGCAAGATCGTGTTCATGTCAAGCGTCCAGGCTCAGCTGCCAATGGCTGGGAACATTGCCTATGGTCCGGCCAAAGCGGCGCTGAATCACCTGGCGCGATCGATTGCCGTCGAACTGGCGCCCCACCAAATTCATGTCAATGCAATCGAGCCCGGCTGGATCGATACTCCGGGTGAGCGGGTTTCTTTTGGTGAAGCGATGATCCAGCGCGAGGCGGCGAAGCTGCCGCTGGGGCGGCTTGGTACACCACAGGATATCGGCAAAGCAGCCGTCTTCCTCTGTTCCAGCGATTCCGATTATGTGACCGGCACAATCCTGGTTGTCGATGGTGCGTTCCGATACAAAGACTTTGTGGCCAGCGCGGTGCTCGCACCGCGGACGGAGAAACCGTCGTGAGCCGGCGAGTCCTTGTGATCGGAACCGGTTCGATCGGAGAGCGTCATCTGCGTTGTTTTAGCCAGACCGGGCGAGCCGTGATGTCGATCTGCGAGCCGAACGAGAAACTGCGCCGGCGAATCGAGGGCACCTATCAGGTCGAGCGTTCACATCCCGATCTGGCAGATTTTTTAGCCGATCCGCCAGAGGCGGCGATCATTTGCACGCCGGCTCAGCTGCACGTGCCGATAGCGACGCAGCTGGCCGAGTTAGGCGTGCATCTGTTGATTGAAAAGCCGGTGAGCACCTCGATCGCGGGAGTCGAAGAATTGGCTTTGATTGCCCAGTATCAAAAAATCACGGTCGCGGTCGCTTACGTGTTGCGAACCAATCCGTCGTTGTCAGCGATGCGCGACGCGATACATAGCGGCCGATTTGGAGAGCCGGTGCAACTGGTTTTCTCGAGCGGACAGAATTTTCCATTCTTTCGGCCGGCCTACCGGGAAACGTACTACGCCTCGCGTGCGACCGGTGGCGGCGCGATTCAGGATGCGTTAACGCACGGCATGAACGCGGCCGAGTGGCTGATCGGGCCAATCACCAAACTGGCGGCCGACGCCGGTCATCAACTCCTCGCCGGCGTTGACGTCGAAGATACCGCGCACGTCATCGCACGACACGGTAGCGTGATGGCCAGCTACAGTTTGAACCAATACCAAGCTCCTAATGAAACCACTTTCACTGTCGTCTGCACGGGCGGCACGCTACGGTGTCAGTTGCATCGGGCGCGTTGGTTGTGGCAAGTCTCACCGGAGCTGGATTGGACCGAAGGGGGGCATCATCCGGTCGAACGAGATGAAATGTTTGTGGCCCAAGCCAACATGTTTCTCGACGCAGTCGATCAACAGAGCCGTCCGCTCTGTACGCTTGACCAAGGTTTGCAATCGTTGCGAGTGAACTTAGCCGTACTGCGCGCCGCCGATCAGCGAACCTGGCAAACCATCGATTTGGAAGGATCATTCAATGGCTGATCAGATGATGGATCAAGCGGTCCCCGAAATGTTCAATCTCGCCGGACGCGTCGCGTTGGTGACAGGCGGCGCTGGCTATCTGGGGAGTGCCTTTTGCGATGCGCTTGCCGAGGCCGGAGCATCGGTGATCGTAACCAGTCGCGATCAGCAGCGGGCTGAAGCCGCAGCTGACACGTTAACTCGAATCGGTGACGCCATGCACTACGCAGTCACGCTTGATCATAAAGACGAGGCATCGATCGAATGTGGATTCGAGGCCGCGCTCGAACAGGCCGGCCGCATTGATGTACTAGTCAACAACGGGCAGAGCGGACCGGCGGAGGACTGGACCACTGCATCGGGCGCGGGATTCAAGTCGCATCTCGACAACGTCACCGGCTACTTCCTGCTGTCGCGCCGCGTGCGGGATCATGCTGTCAGCAGGAGTGGCGGCGCCAGCATCGTGATGATTGGATCGATGTATGGCCTGGTCGGTTCCTATCCCGACGCGTACGAGGGAGTCTGCGTGGCTAGTCCGGCGGCCTACCATGCGACCAAAGGGGGAGTGATTCAGTTGACTCGGCATTTGGCTGTCTATTGGGCCAAGGACGGCATTCGCGTCAATTGCCTCAGCCCCGGCCCGTTCCCCAATCCGGCGACCGCACCGGCGAAGATGATCGAGCGGCTGAAATCGAAGAGCCCCATGGGGCGGATGGGCCAGCCGCATGAACTCAAAGGAGCCCTGCTGCTGTTATGCAGCGAAGCCGGCAGCTACCTAACCGGCCAAAATCTAATCATCGACGGCGGCTGGACCGCCTGGTAGATCGTCGTCGGTGATTCAACCGCTTTGATCACGCGGAAGATCGTCGTCAATGTTCGCCAGCGCCTGCGATTAAGAATCAAGGGCAAGGTTTTTCGCATCAGAACCCATCAACAGCAAACGAAAAAAGCCCGCCAGAATCTGACGGGCTTCAAAGCTTTGTGTCGAACGCGATTAGCAGTTTGCCAAACGCTTGCGTCGAAAACCTCTACCAGCCACACAGAGAAGTCCGGCCAACCAAAGGGTAACGGTACCAGGCTCTGGAATCACAGAACCAGTTGACGGCGGCCAGACAGTCGCACCGTAATGACCACTTATGCCTCCTGCGACTTCGTTGATGTGTGTCGCTGCATAGAACGCGCCCTTATTGGTGTTACTGACTATTGATTGGAAAGTGTTGACCGTGATGCCGGAACCAAAAATGTCGTAAACCGAATTCTCACCAACGTAGAATCCGGCCGCATTTGCCGTGTCGTAATTGAACTCGATGTCATAATACTTCGAGCCATCAGCGCTATAGGTATCCGGGTTATAGGACGGACTGGAAGACAGAGTCTGTTGTCCGGAAACATAGCTGAAGCCCGTGATTGCGGAGACTGAGTTAAAAACCACAAGATTGATTTTTGCTGGAGTACTTGCCGCGGAGTTGAATGTAATTGTTGCTCTCACTGAACCTGGAGTGTCCATATCATCCAATTTCAACGTCAACGCGTTGGCGGCGAGTGACGGAGCGCCGCGCTTCCGCTAAATTCGCCACCACCAATATTCAAAGTCACCATGTTGGCAACGGACGTGCCCGCCATCAGTCCAGCGAGCGCCAAGCTGAACAGCGGCAAACTTTTTCTTAACATCTCAGCGTTCTCTAAATTAGGTGGGTTAATCAGGTGGGTCGTGACCGGCTTCGGTCGCATCTGCCGCAGGTAGTATCAAAGGTTTTCTGACGGCAACCCCGCATCCTAACTCGTTGGCACAGGTGTACAAGCAATTACTTCCCGGTTTTCCAGTTAATTCCATTGAAAGAAGGGGCGGAGAAGAAGGGAAGAGAAGAAGGGGAAGGAAGAGAAGAAGGGGACACCCATGAAATCTAGGGCGGGACGAGAAGAAGCGAGCAAAGCAACGCCCCTAGTCCCGACTCCCTTCGATTGACAAGCTGCGACAATTGTGTAAATTTGTCCACTATCGCTTCCCCCCTTCTGGAGAGACTCGATGGCTCGCCTAGCCCGCTACGAAGTTCTCGATCCAAATCAGGTTCAGCTGCTGCATTGTGTCCAACGCTGTGTCCGCCGCGCATTCCTGTGCGGCGAAGATGCTTTCAGCGGTCAGTCGTTTGAACATCGTCGAGAGTGGATCCGAGCACGACTGGAGTTTCTGGCCAGCGTGTTTGGGATCGACTGTCTGACTTACACCGTGCTGAGCAACCACCTGCACGTAGTACTCCGTAGTCGCCCTGATGTTGTGTCGACTTGGTCGGACGAAGAAGTCGCACGGCGATGGTTGCGTTTGTTCCCCAACAAGCGTGAAAAAGATGGTTCACCGGCTGCACCGAGCAAGCCGGAAATCGACATGATTGTCGATCAGCCTGAGGTTTTGGCAGAACGAAGAAAACGGTTGAGCGACGTCAGTTGGTGGATGCGCTGCACCGCCGAGAATGTGGCTCGCAGGGCAAACCGTGAAGACCAATGCACCGGCCGATTCTGGGAGGGCAGATTCAAGGCGCAGCTGCTGCTGGATGAAGCCTCGTTGTTGGCGTGCGCGGCCTACGTCGACCTGAATCCCGTTCGAGCTGCGATTGCCCAGACGCCTGAGCAGAGCGCGTATACCGGCGTGAAGGATCGGATCGACGATCTTGCCGAGCGGAATGACCGAATTCGGATCAGCACGCATGACTGGGAACGAAGTCGTCAGCGGAGAAAGAGCGGCTGGCTGAGCCCGATCGAGATCGACGAGAAGCGTGATCCGGTTGGACCCTGCGTAGAGCCAACGGGTCGTCGCGCCAGCCAGAAAGGATTCTTGTCGATCTCGATGGTGCGTTACTTGGAGCTGCTGGACTGGACCGGTCGCCAACTCCGCAACGACAAGGTGGGAAAGATTCCCGATCACTTGGCGCCGATTCTCAGCCGCATTGGACTGGACGGTCACAGCTGGTGCGAAGTAGTGCGAAACTTCGGCCGCGTCTTCAAGCGTGCCGCCGGCACTTCCGAGAGTCTGGCCGGTGAAGCTTCTCGCCGCGGGCAAAGTTGGCTGTGTGCACCGGAGAACCCGTTAGCAATTTGTGCTGCCTGAGTGGCGGCCAGCAGTCGTCGTCTGCCCTGCACGCAATCCGCATTGCCTGTTGCCGGTAGCTTACCGGCGGTGACTCATCGTTGGACTGGTGGGCCTTGAGCGTCTATGCGCGGCGAATTTCAAAATCGAGAGCAGAATAGCGTTCGGAACGATAAGCCACTAAATGGGTGGCCCCTTTCTTTACACTAAATGGGTGGCCCCTTTCTTTACAGCCCCTTTCTTTACGCTAAATGGGTGGCCCCTTTCTTTGGCCCTAAATGGGTGGCCCCTTTCTTTGGCTTTCTTTTAGCTTTCTTTTATTTCTTTTACTTCGCGGGGGCGGACGATCGCTGGATTGTTCGGCGATCAGCCATCTCGCTCGATGTCCTCAACCGCTGCTTCGACCGTGTCATAGATTTGCAAGATTCGGTCGAGCTTGACCACCCGCAGCACGTCGGCGACAAGCCCCGAAACGCCGACTAGCCGGACGTCACCGCCAAGCTTCTTCATTTTTGAGTGGATTCGCAACATCATGCCCAAGCCAAGACTCGACACGTACTGGAGATCGAAGCAATCAAGGATCAGCTTCTTGCGACCTTTTTCAATTTGTTTTTCGATGACACTGTACAGGTAGTCGCATTGAGTGGTGTCGAGGCGACCCGACAATACAAACATCAAAATTTCGTCGTTCTCGCCGAGGTCTTGGTAATGAAAGTTGAACATATTTGAATTCGTCGCTGTGGTGAGTTTAAAAGACAAGGAGACGAAAAGTGATTTTTGGCCCGCGTTTTGACTTGGTACCTGCCGCGATAGGCCTCGGCGTCAGGCTACTGGTCGGGCTGCGTCAACCGTTATCAGACATCAACCTTAACCTTCCAGGCATCAACCTTACACTCTGAGCCGCGATTTGAAACGACAAAACCCCGCCTTGGCAGCGACAATTTCAGCACTGGATTTGAGTGCACCAATTGGGCATGCGTCAACAGAGAGCGCGCCTGCCGTTATTGAAATCTCATCAGGTCCTGGAATTTTGAGGCAACGCGTCGATTCCAATTCAAATCGGGACTGCCGAGCCCGCTATGATCGGCTCCGCGGCCGGCGGATCAGACTCCGCCACTTGGTACAATTCACTTCGTGTCGCTGCCCCCCAAGCCAAAAAAACTACCCTCGATCAGAGGGACTACAATTCCGGGAAAATGCAAGCCGGCAAATTCAGTTCAGAAAACTCTGTGGTTCGGCTGAGGACAGATTTGTGAGCAGTGATAACCCATTTACCGAGCGACCAAGCGGACCGCTATCACCGCCAAATCTCCAGAGTTCCCGCTCGACCCTGGTCTTCATCTTCGCTCTGGCTGGAATTTCGATCTTGCTGCTGGGTCTTTGCGCGGGCCTGTGGTTTCCTGCGATGCAGGGCGCGCGCGAGGCGGCGCGGCGAGCCAGCTGCGCCAACCACCTAAAACAGATCGGCCTGGCGATGCATACCTATCACGATGTCTATGGGGCGTTTCCGCCCGCGTACACCGTCGGCGCCGATGGTCAACCGCTGCACAGCTGGAGGACGTTGCTTTTGCCGTTCGTCGAACAGCAAGCGCTGTACGATCGCATCGACTTGTCCAAGCCATGGGATGATCCGGTCAACCAAGCGGTTGCCGAAATCGTCGTGCCAGTCTACAGCTGTCCCTCGATGTCAGAACATCCCAAGTCGACGCCCTACGTCGCGATTGACGACGCCGGTGGAATCATGTCCGGTTCCAATCCGTCGACAAAGCAAAGCATCACAGCTGGACTGGCTGATACGATTCTGCTGACAGAGACCAACAACGCGAATGCGGTACCGTGGATGAGTCCGCGAGACATCACTTTAGCAACATTCTTAAGCGCTGGCGGGACGCAGGCGAGTTCCAGCCACATCGGTGGGACTCATATTTTGATGGCCGACGGCTCCGTAAAGTTCATCGCCGATTCGATGGACTTCAAGCTGCGCCGAGCGATGGTTGCAAAAGTGGGCGACGATGTATGAAGAGAATTGCGAACCGCTGCCTGACGGCGACGCAGCCGTCGTCTTCGCTGAGCACTTTGCCCAAATAAGGCACCATTTGCCAATTGACCGAGTCGCTGAAGTCACGCCGCAAAGCGTGGTGCGTTGGGCGGACACCCGCAATCAACCTCATCTCGTTGCGATGTCTCGGCGACTGTTGCTGCCGGGCAGCGGAATCGTAGGTTTTGAAAACCTGCGGAAATTGGCCGATCTGGCGCGGGCGGGCAACTCGTGTCTGCTATGTCTCAACCACCGCTCCAATTTTGACGTGCCAACGCTATGCGCCCTGCTGCAAGATCATGGTGACTCGCCCACGTTCCAACAGATCATTTGGATCGCCGGGCGCAAACTGGAAGAAGACATCGGCATGACGGGTCACTTGGTGCAATGCTTCAACCATGTGATCGTTACGCCACCGAGCTGGTTCGCCGCGTCACACTCGGAGGAAGAATTGCACCAAGGGAGACTGATCAACATCGCCGCCGAGCGGGCAGTGGCACAGTTGCGCCACCAAGGCTGGATCTTCGCGCTGTTTCCTTCGGGAACGCGGATTCGTCCTGGCAATGAGGCGACCAAGCATCCGATCGAACAGACCGACAGCTATCTGCGAACTTTCGACTATCTGGCGATGTGCAACATCGATGGATGCACGATGCCGGTCAGCAAGGATCGCGATCTGACCCATGAAACTCCCAAGCTTGACCGCATGATTTACACCTTTGGACCGGTCCATTTAACCAAGACCTGGCGAGCCGAAGCGGCGGCGCAATTTCCAAATCTTGAACAGCGCATGGCATCGGCGCACGCGATCGAAGCGGAGATTGAGTCGCTGGCACCGAGGCGATCTGAGGAATCTGCCGATCAAAACCGGTGATTTCGCTCCGTTGGGCTCTCATTGACGATCAGCGCTAAATGATCGCAGCCGATTTCACCGCTTAGCAGCATCCCAGCCGTAACTCAGGTACTGCGTCTCGAAGGAACCATCATCGAACAGATCGATCATCCCGTAACCTTCGTCGGTGTGGGCGTTTTTGCCTTTCCACCACAGACCACTTACCGCCCCGCTGTTAACAAAACCAACGCCCGCGAAGCGAATCTGCTCGGTCAGGTGCGTGTGACCGCTCAGGCAGAGCTTGACGTTGGGATACTGGCGAAATAGCTGCAGCAATTCGCCGCGGTCTTGATGGACGAGCATCTTATGCCCCTGCGGTTGCTCGGCGAGCTGGCGGCTCCAGCCAACATCGCCGACGGTCAGGATCGGAATGTGGGACACGATGACGATTGGTTTTTCCGCGGGCAACCCAGCGAGAACCCCGGCCAGCCAATCGAACTGTTGCTGGCCAAGATCGGCTCGATAGACTGTCTCGGCGTCAGGGGTGACGCTGTCGAGCACGACAAACTCCCAGCCCCCGTGGTCGAAACGGTAGTAAGATTTGTCCAGGCCCAACTGATCGAGACTGTACCCTTTCCCCCAACCGGGTTCGCTGCCGGTGGTTGAACTCTTGTTGTTCCAGCCCCAGACATCGTGATTGCCCAGGCAATGCTTTAACGGCAAAGAGTTTTCGGCCTTCCAGACGGTATTCCATAACGCCCACTGCTGCTCGAGCGTCGCGCGATCGACTTCCAGGCCATCGTAGATCGCGTCGCCGCCATTGATGATGAATTCGGGGCGATCCTCGATCGACTGCAGATGCCGCAGTGCCGTCGCGAGTCCCAGCGCAGCTGACCGCTGCGAGTAGAGATGAATGTCGGTCAAGTGCGCAAAGCGAACTACTCTGTTGCGGTTCGACGAGACTGGCGCCACAGCGTCAGCGGCCAGCCGTGGCGGATGAACGATTGTGGAGCTGACAAAGCCGGCCGCACAGCCGGTCGCCACAGTCTGCAAGAATTGTCGACGTCGCATGTTGAAGTCACTTTCAATCGAAGCGAGCCGCGGTGGCGGTGCGGTAGCGAAGATCTGAAGTGAACGAGCGTGATCGTTGCTGCCGCGGTGTCGCGATTGCTATTCTTGCCACGCGGGCAACGCCATGGCAAGCAGCTACTTCTTTCCTCGGCCGCCACCCTTGGATCCTCCTGATCGGCCGCCACCTCCACTCCTGCCAGAACCACCGCCGAAACTACTTCGTCCACCGCCGCCACTTCTGATTGCGGAGCCGCCGCCACCTCCGCTTCGGCCGGAAACACTGCCGATGCTACTGCTGCCCGAGCCGCCACTGAAACTACTTCGTCCCGAACCGCCACTGAAACTACTTCGTCCCGAACCGCCACTGAAACTACTTCTACCCGAGCCGCCACCGAAGCCACTTGGTCCAGAACCGCCGCGCAAACTGGTTGGCCCCGAGCGTCCGCTGAAGCCACTTGGTCCAGAACCGCCGCTGAAACTACTTCGTCCCGAACCTCCGCTGAAGCCACTTTGACGAACGCCCCCGCCCCGATTCGAACTACCAAAATTGCTTGGACCGGACAGGCTCGATGAACTTCGCCCGCCACTGAAGGATGGCGACTGTCCGCGCTGGCCGCTGAAGGATGGTGACTGTCCGCGCTGAAACCGCGGAGACGAATCAGGCGACCTGATGTTCGATTGAGATGTTGGTCCGCGTCGGAACGAGCTTGAGGGCCCAACCGATCCGACGCCTGATGAAGGCGACGATCCCAAAGAGCGAGCGCCGCGCGAGCGCGAGACTTGATCGGAACCGATCCCGGCCGGCAATCCAGAAGAATCTGCGCGTTGACCCGCTGAGCGGGAAAAGGGATTCGAACTACTGGTGGACAACGAACTGGATCGCCCGTTTGCCCCGGAGAAGTTGCGGCTCGGTGATGAACTGCGAACCTGATTTCGCGGATCCGAAAACCTGGATGATCGCGAAAAATCGGTCGAGGAATTACTCAGATTCCGACCCGACTGGCCTCTCGATCGGCCATCGTTCCGGTTGATCGAGACACGATTAAGATCGTTTCTGACGACTTCATCAAACGATCGACTGCGTTGGCCGCCGAACGACGCGGCTGCTCCGCCACGCGAGTCGAAATCGGAAACCGATCTTTTGCCACTCACATACTGCTTGCCTGACTTATTGTAGTCGTCTCGCACACGGTTTTCATAACGCTGCATGCTGCCGACGAAATTGATGCCCGACTTGCGGTACTTTCGATCGTAGTTGTAAAACCAGGGAGCTGCGTAACCGTATCCGTATCCGTATCCGAAACCAAGGTTGTACCACGGTCGATAACCCAATCCAAAATAGGACGCGCCGTAGAAATTGCCGTAGTAATAGGATGGGTATCCGCGGCGAACGAATAAATTCAGCAGCAACGAGGCGGCGTTCGCAAGCGGATAGCGCGGCCGGTAAACGTAGTTTGGTTGCAGGTAAGCCTGATTATAAAATGTGACAGGCGAGTAGAGTTGTCCACGATCCGGCGGCAGGTAATCCCAGTACCCATCAACCAACAAATAGCCTTGTGGAGTGTAAACGTAACAGGCGGGTTGCCAAACCCAGTCGCCTTGCGACGCACTCCAAAAACCGCTTTGCCATTGATAGTCGCTGCCTGCATATTCCCAGTGTCCGGGCACCCAAAAATAATCATCTCCCGGCGCTGCCACGCTAGGACCGTTGTCAATCGATTTTGGTGGTAGCGGCAGGTAGTTCGCAGATTGGGCTGAGGCTTGCTGACCTGCCCAATAGCCGCTCGTCCACCTGTACTGGCCAGTGCTTGTTTGACTCCAGCTGCCGGGAATCCAGGTTCGGCCCGGAGGAATCTTGCGCCACAGACCGCTCACCCAGACGTAGTCGCCGGCGTCTTCACTCCAGGACCAATAGCCCGGAATCCATTTCATACCTTCATCTTGCGGACCAGCTTCAGGGGGTTGTTCGTCAACCGCTGCCGGCGGTGCCTGGTCGAACACTCGAACCCCATCGCTCAGATCAGAATCGATGGGCGCCGCAAACGCCTCATGCACTGGGCCTTGCATCAGCGGTCGATAGCCAAGGTCTTCGTCGGGCTCGGTCGCCTCATCGAAAGCCGGAGCCGGTGGATCGGCAGGGGGAGCTTTGGTCGCTTCAACGCCGGCCGACCCAGTTTCGTTTTCCGCGAAAGGATCGCTTTGGGCGACAGACCAGTTGCTGCCGGCAAGCAAAAATACTGCCGCCAGGCTACTTAACCAAAGAGTATGTCGCGTTTGTGTCATCTTCATCGTCAGCCAACGGGAGTAAAAGGTCAGCGTCGGGCAGACTACCGCCCATCCCTCCATGATAGTCGCTTTCAGCGCAGGCCGATCAATTTCCGGCTAAAGAGCCCAGTATATTTGATCTCGATGATGGACAATTTCGCCAAGCACTTGAATCCGCAGGCCTCCGATTCGCCAGTGGTGCCGAACTTGGCGGTTGTGCCGTTTAAGCAACCGACTTGGCAACGGCAAGCGCTAAGCAACGCAGCGCACCAGTCAGCTGGGACCGCGCACGGCCGGCTTCGTCTGCTGCGGTTCGGATAGCGATGCTGGGGTAATCACTGGTCAGCCTGGTGGCCAGCGAGGCTGATGATCCAGGTACGCAGCAAATCGACGGCGCGCTCGTCGATCATCGCTGTCGAGAGCTGCGGCATCTGGCCTCGACCACGCAGCGCCATTCGATGCAACAGCACCGAACGCTCCGGTGCGCCGGGCGCGATCAATCGCGGCTCGGACAGATCGAACTTGTCATGCAGCGGCAAGACGTCAACCACGTTCAGCTCCCCGAGTGGGCGTCCGAAGTCCAAGTCCATCGCCGCGTTACCGCCTCCGGCGGGTACATGGCAATTCGAACAATTTGAATGCAGGTACGAGCGTGCACGCTCCGCGACGTCCAACTCCCGATCGTACGGATCGACCAGATGCGGGTATTCGGTTGGCGGCTTGAAGAACAGCGGCGAATGGATCTCTTGCGACTTTTCATATTGAGCTGTTTGAGTGGCCACAAAGTTAGTCGCTTCGTCCCCGCTCATGCCGGCATCGGTCGCTGATTTGCGGATCGCTGCCCGAGCTTCGGCCGTCCAGTTGACGTCCAGAATCCCCAACTCCTCCCACACCTCCAGCTGCTGCCGCGTCTGGCCGTCGTAGTCGTGCGGCTTGTTCAGCTGCGAGCGGCTTAAGCCGAGCACGTAGTTGGCTGCTCGGGTGTGACAGACCATGCACTCAGCCCGACTCGGATAGTGCCACGTCTGCGTGCGCACACCTTCCCCTGTATCGATTTCAAAATCGTGATCCATCCCGGCTTCGTCTACCAGAAACGCCTCGGTCTGCTGGTCGTTCCAGGCATAGGTATATCCAACCCATTCGCCTTGTTGCTTCGTCAGCAGTCGAGTCTCGATCCAGCGCCTGGAATTGGGATCGGCTGCCTGGCGTTGCAGCGCGAACGACTTGACGATCACCGTTCGCTCCGGAAAGTTCCATCCGCGATCCGGCGAGACATCGATTTTGGAATCATTTTCGCTCAGCGCCAGATAACGCAGCTTGTAGGCTCCGTCGGACCATAGCGGCGCGTTCACGGAGTACGGAATCAACGACTCGGCAACCTGGTGTCCTGGCAGCGAATCGAACAGTCCCGTCTCGCTCAGCCGCCTTGGAAATTCGGAGGATTTGTCGAGGGCGTCATTGGGCACAAGTTCATACAAGCCACCCTCGCCGTTGCCGCGGTGATCGGCGATCAAGATTTCACCTCGTGAGTCGACACCGAAGCCGGTGATCTGCAGCGTCGAATCGGCGAGCTCGCGGTGCCACTGCAACTGCTGGCCATCGTGCTTGACGACCCAGATCTTGCCAGTGGAATAGTCGCCATAGATATAGCTGCCGCGTAGCTCGGGGTAGCGCGTGCCGTAGTAGACAATGCCGCCGGTCAGCGAGCGCGCCTCGGAGTGATCGTGCTGGACCGTTGGGGGGACCAGCGGCGTCGGGCCGCGTTGGCGATCGGCGTAGAAGATTTCGCTCCCCTCGTAAACGCTCCAACCATAGTTGGCTCCACGCTTGATCAGATAGGCCTGCTCGAACAGGTCTTGTCCATTGTTACCGACCCAGATGTGGCCAGTCTTGCGGTCGGTAGTGATCCGCCACGGATTGCGCAGACCATACGCCCAGGTCTCCCGACGCGCCCCAGGCGTGTCTACAAATGGGTTGTCGCTCGGTATGCCGTACATGCGGCCCTGGTCCGGATGGTCGACGTCGATTCGCAACAGCTTGGCCAATAAGTGATTCAGCCCTTGGCCGCGGAGGTTCGTATCGGAGTCGCTTGTCCCATCACCCGAGGTCACATACAGCATGCCGTCAAGGCCGAAAGTCACATCGCCACCGTTATGCCCGTCCGAGGGCCACTCGATGATCAGCTTTCGGCCTTCGGGGTCAATGGTGCCCGGCGGCTCGCCTTTGATCGCGTACCGCCAGACTTGTGTCCGTTTCTGTTCCGACGGCGCGCTGACCGGACCGTTGCAGCCAATGAACAGGAGACCGTTGTCGGCAAAGTCTGGATGAAACGTCAAACCGTAAGCTGTTTCGTCCATTTCCAGCAACGTTTCGGTCGTCTGTACATCCTGTTGGTCGACGAATCGCGTCAACCGTGTCTTTCCGTAGGGGCGATCCTGCTGAATGACCAGCAAGCGATTGGTATCCGGCTGATGCGCGATGGCAATCGGAAAATCAAGCGACAAGTTTGGGTAAGCGCGAGCCACTCGATAAGCCGGCGGCGGTTCAGGCGAACCAATCACGGTCGACTTGGTGGGCCGAAAGCGCAGATTCAGACGTGGACCGTCCGCGTCGGCAGGACCAACGAACTTCAACGTCGCATAGTCTTCGGTGGCGTGAAAGTCAGCACGCGGCTTGGAAGAGGTTGGCATGTTGGTCGATAGCTCCGGTCTCTCGAAGCCGACCGAAAAGTCGTAGCGGCACAGTGCGAACTTCCACTCGTCTCCGGGGTTCGGACGGCCTCGGCTGCGGGCAAAGTCGGTCCAGGGAATGCGACCTTCGACGCTCCAGCCCTGGTCAATGTCATGGCGCTGATTGATCGTACCGCGGAGGCTGACCTTCGTTTCGAGATGGAACTTGCCGTCAGCTCGGAACCGCTCATATCCGCCGGCGTCGCGTCGCGGTAAGAACATGTCCAGCACCGTGCCGGCAGCGTTCACCTGAAACTCGTAATAGCCTGGCGACTGTTCCGCGGGCTTAAAGAATAGTTCAAAGACATCATTGCTCCACGTCTTACCGTCGTGCTCTGTGACATCCGCGAACAAATCCGCGTCAACCAGGTCGGCAAAGAAATACAGATTCTGCCGATCCCACAGCAGCTTGGCACGGGTCGAAGTTCGCGGCGGCCGGGCTGTTTCACCGAGCCAGGGCAATCCGAACGTGTCAATCCAGGGAGCCGAAGCCCAGTCGGGCTCATCAGGCTTACCGTCGATCACGATCTGCCCAAGGCACCAACGGCACTCCGTTGGGCCGGGATTCTCATCGGCGAACGACCGTGAACAAGGGAGCCAGGCGAACAAGCACAAGACGGTAAAGAGTCGCTGGCAAGTGCCGCAGCGTTTCTGCATGGCAGGGTAAGTTAGTAAAGAGTCGCACGAAGCCGAGGGCAGCTCACCAAGGCAAGGGGGTGCCCGTACCCGGAGCCAGATATGATATCCGAACCTTGGCCATCGTGCGCCGCGGCATGCTTGTCGCTATGCGAAGCGAAGCGCGGCAACCGGCTTCATCCGCGCCGCGCAAGCGCCGGTAACACGCTGGCCAAGCTGGCAATCAACACAGCGCCAGCCATGACCCAGGCCAGCATGAATGGTTCGGCACTGGTGGGAATTTCGTTGAAGTAATAGACCGCTGGATCAAAAATCTCCTGACCACTGAAACTCTCCAGGACTCCAGCAAACTGGTTGATGTAACGAACAAACAATAAACCACTGACCAGCCCGGCACCGGCGCCGACGATGCCCAACAGCAATCCGTAGCCCAGAAAGATCAACATCACGCCTCGATCGGATGCGCCAAGCGCCTTGAGCGTGCCGATGTCTCGCGTTTTTTCGACTACGATCATGAAGAACGTCGCTAAGATGCCGAATCCGGCGACGGCGATGATCAAGAACAGCAAGGTGTTCAGCAGCATCGTCTGCAGGCGAACCATTTCAACCATCGCGGCTTGCAATTCGCGCCAAGTATGAATGCTGTAGCCGTACTGCTGAGGTGGAAATCGATCCCGCAAGGCATCACGCACCGCATACAGGTCAGCTCCCTCGGCCAACCTAAGTTGAATCGTGGTCACGCTGCGGGCGCCCGTCGCGGGGACAATCATGCCGCGAAACTCCTGCAGTTGGTCAAGGCGGCAGAAAGCAAATGCGCCGTCATACTCACCCATTCCTGATTCGTACAAATCAACCACCGTGAACCGTTGGCTGACCGCTTTGGCGTTGTCCGATGCATTGGGAAAGGTCATCTGCACGTCGTCGCCGGTACGGCAGTAGAAGTGATTCGTGTGCGGGCCTTCTGAACCGGCGCTTCGATTGCTGCACGTTGCGATACCCAACACGATTCCGGGGTACTGTTCCTGCTGTGGGTCGAAGGCTCCGGCCGGCGTCGCGCTGGAATTTGAAATCAATTCCGCCGGCACCACGAATCCGATTGACGGCGGGGCCGCGGCGTTTTGGTCCACGGTCTGGCCGGCCAAAAAGGACTGCGGAAGCGTGGCAGCGCTATGAGAATCTGCTTGGGCTCGGCGATGAGACCACCCCTGGGGAGATAGATCAAAATTGAACTGATCACGATTCTCTGGACGTGACAAGAACTGTCCGAAATCACTGACACGGCTGTAGGTCGCCGGATCGAGGCCCACCAGACTGACGTGCCGGATGATCTGTTGGCCGTTGAAATCGATGCTCAACATCGCGGGAACGTGCACACTGGCAGAGTATCCCACGACTTCGTCACCACAGACCTTCAAGATTTCTTCGAAGTGATGCTGTGGATTCGGGATCCCACCGGCGGCATGTCGCTCGATCACAATGTCGGATACCAGGCCGTGAAGTCGATTCTGCATCTCGCAGGCGAATCCGGCCATCACGCTATTGACCACCACCAACGTGGCCACACCCAGGGTGACGCTGACCACCGACGCCAGCGCGACGTATCGCGTCCGCAGGTAGCGATAACAAAGCAGCAGGCGATACATGGGCCGTTCCTTGGGCGGTCGATGGCGACAGATCTGACGAGGCCGAGTCTATGAAACCAGGGCCGCCAAACAGTAGGGCAAACGAAGCCTCAGTTGCTAGCCTGAAACGAGTGACCGCCATCGACGCCACCACGACCGATTTGACGGTGACCATCCGATCTTGGACCAACCGCATCGATCTGTGGATTGCGAGCGGCCCCATCTATGCAATAATTTGCATGACCAGTGCAATTTCGTGCAGGAGCAGGTGGCGTGAATCGGGGATCAACCGCGAAAACGCCAAAGCAGCAGAAACGGCATAGCACTTGCCCCTATCGCGGAACGGAGGCATCGGCACAGTGTCCGACGAGCCGCAGCATCGGCACAGTGTCCGACGAGCCGCAGCATCGGCACAGTGTCCGACGAGCCGCAGCATCGGCACAGTGTCCGACGAGCCGCAGCATCGGCACAGTGTCCGACGAGTCGCAGCATCGGCACAGTGTCCGACGAGCCGCAGCATCGGCACAGCGGCTAGTGAATTTTGTCAAGCAGTCTACGGCCTGGCCGTTGTCCACGTCTCGCAAGCGCCCATGAGTGACGGATTTCAGATTCTAGTGGTCGATGATGAACCGAACATTCGGTCTGGATTGGCCAAGGGATTGTCCAAGACCGCCGATCGGATCGAGACCGCTTGCGACGTCAACGAAGCGCTCGACAAATTTGATGCGGATTGCTTTCAATTGGTGATCGCGGACGTACGGTTGCCGGGCGACCGCGATGGCCTTGATCTCGTCTCCTTGCTGCTTCAGCGCAGGCCCGACACAACGGTGATCGTGATCACCGCTCATGGCACTTTCGAGACAGCGGTCGAGGCGATGCGGCGGGGTGCCTTCGATTTCATTTCCAAACCGGTCGATTTGAACCTGATCCGTCAGCAGGTTCACAAAGCGATGCAGCATCATCGTTTGCAAACGGAAAACCGTGATCTGAAATACCAACTGGCCGATGCGGGTCAGATCTCCGGCATCATTGGCAACTGTGCGGCAATGCAAGATGTGTTTGGGCAAATCCGGCAAGTTGCGGACACCGATGCGACAGTGTTGATCCAAGGCGAAAGCGGGACGGGCAAGGAACTGGTCGCACGCGCACTGCATGACTTGAGTACGCGAAGCAACGGCCCGTTCATCGCGGTTAACTTAGGCGCCTTGCCGGAAACGTTGCTGGAAAGCGAATTGTTTGGTCACGAGAAAGGATCATTCACGGGCGCGTCACGACAAAAACCGGGCTGCTTTGAACAGGCGCGGGGAGGGACGCTGTTCCTGGATGAGATCACCGAGATCCCAGCGAAGAGCCAGATCGATCTGTTGCGAGTCCTTGAAACAGGTCGGTTCACGCGCGTTGGCGGTGAACAACAATTGACGTCCGACGCGCGGATTGTATCGGCGACGAATAAGAACATCGAGCATTTGATCCAGGAAGATACTTTCCGCGAGGATCTTTACTATCGACTGAATATCGTGCCGATTCAGATTCCTGCACTGCGTCAGCGGCGTGAAGACATTCCGCTGCTAGTCGAACATTTCTTGAATCATTTTTGCCAGCGCCATCATCGACCCTGCAAACAGATTACCGCCCAGACAATGCAGTTGATGGCGGCGGCCAACTGGCCGGGCAACGTTCGCCAGTTACGAAACGTAATCGAGCGACTGGTGGTCACGGTCAATGACGATCTGATCACGGCCGACAAATTGCCGCCTGACTTGTGCTCGGTTGCCGCTGTTACCGAGACCGGCATCCGAGCGCTAGCCGAAGTGACGGAGGAAGCAGAGAAACAGGCAATCAACGCGGCGCTGGCCGCCTTGGACTTTCATCGTGAGCAGACCGCCAGAGCGCTGGGCATCAGCGTACGCACGCTGCACTACAAGATGAGTCGCTACGGCCTGCATTGACGACCCTGCAACTGGCTCCCCGCGACCGCGGTTTTCGAGCGGCGGCGGCTTTCGCTGGAGCGACACCCTGCGGCCGAGCAACCGGCCCCAATACCGCTTGGGGCCGGTCCACCGCAGCGCTGGAGCTGGTTGCTGTTCGGTTCCGTGCGAGTGTAATCCGAGCTAAGTAGGATCCTCGGTCATCGAACACTAAGCTTTGACAGGCGATTCCTTAGTTGACAAGCTGCTGCGCTCATCAAACGCGTCGGAACGGCCGACTTGAACCGTTTCGACCGAGAAGGTCATGCGGTATTCCGGTTGTACCTCGCGGCGGAGATATTCGATGATCCGTTCGCTCGTCTTGGGGTTGGCAATCACTTCCACGCGAATTCTCGGTCTTGTCTCACCGGCGGCAGTCTGCAACTCGTGCCGACCAGCACCATAACACGGAATCGAGGTATATCCGCTGGCGCCGAGCCGAATCAGCGCGGTCTCCAGCATCCGTTCCAAATCGGGTTCGATGACGATCGTCAGTCGCTGGGCCGTAAGCAACCCTTTACGGCGGGCCGAATAAGCGTGATCGGCCAACGGTCGATGCGAACTCAATCCGACCACTCGGAATTTGAGACCTTGTTGCTCGAAATCGCTTTCCATCTCGTGCAGCTTTTCCATCACACTATGGTCGACCAGCTGGGTTTCCGACAGATCGAGGTCGACGTTCTTGCGATCGAGCAGGCCGACTCGTTCGATCTGGCGACGAATCGGAATCCAATTGCTGAACACCGCTGATTTGTAAGCCGTTAGCCGGACGGTTTGTCCGTCGTCATCGGTGACCTCGATTTGAGGTTTGAACAACGATCGCAACGGAACGCCGTTGGCCAAATGGATCACGACCTTGGTGGCGATCCCGATCGCGATTCCGATCAACAGATCAGTAGCCAGCACAGAAACCAGGGTGACAGCGAAGATCACCAATTGTTCGCGGCCGATCCGCCAGACGTTCATGAATTCGCTGGGATGGGCCAGACGAAAACCGGTGTAGATCAGCATCGCGGCCAAGGCTGCCATCGGAATTCGATGCAACACTGTCGGGATCAGCGCGACACAGACCAGCAAAAAGGCCCCATGCCACATGTCGGCGAACCGGGTGCGGGCGCCGTTGTCGATGTTGGCCTTGGAACGAACGATTTCCGAAATCATCGGCAACCCGCCGATCATGGCCACACACAGGTTTCCGGCACCAATGGCAACCATATCGCGATCCATGTTGCTCTTACGCTTCCAAGGGTCGATCAAATCGATCGCTTTGGCACTGAGCAGCGATTCGAGACTTCCGATGATGAAGAACATGAATACCCACTTCCAGGCCTTCGGTTGTTGTAGAGCGGTGAAGTCGGGTGTCGTCAACTGGTCGAACATGCCAAACATGCGATCAGGCATGGCAACCAGGTATTGTTCCCCGATCTGATATTGGTGGTTTTGCAGCGTGTAGGAATGTTCGTGCATCAAGTCGAATACCATGCCCATCGGGACGGCAACCAACAGCACAATCAACGGGGAGGGTAACATTTTTGCCAGCGGGAATTTGTTCCCCAACAGCGGCCACAAAAACATGATCAGCACGCTGGTCAGGCCGATTGCCGCGATCGCGGGGTTGGCTTCGGCAACGAACGTCGGAATCTCACGCAATAACTCCAGCGGCTCGCCCGACGCACTGACGCCCAGCGCGACGGGAATTTGCTTGGCGATGATGATCACGCCGATCGCGGCGAGCATGCCGTGAACGGCCGAGATCGGGAAGAATTCTCCCAGAATCCCAGCGCGGACAAAACCGAACAGGATCTGCAGTACCGCCGCGGCAACTCCGACCGCCAGCGCCATTTTATAGGCCGACATGTCGGTCTCGGTCCAACCGCCGACCATGCCGTCGCCACCGAACGATTCGATGCAGCCAATCGCGATCACGATCAAGCCGGCGGCCGGGCCTTTGATCGTAAGTTCACTGTTGCTGATGATCGTGGCGACGACAGAACCGACAATCGCCGTGAAGATGCCGGCGATCGGGGGATACCCGCTAGCAATCGAGATCCCTAGACACAACGGTAAGGCAATCAGGAAGACCAGTAATCCGGAGACAAAGTCATGTTTAAAATATTTAGTGAAGCCAGCCAGGTTTCCACGTGGCACTTCGCTGACGTCGGGCACGGTTGTACTCATAATTTCTTGTTCTCTGAAAGCATCATTGTGGTGGTGTGTAAAACTTCAGCGGCCACTCGCTAGCGCCTGGTAGTTGTCAATTGCGATCGACCGAAGTCGCGGCATTTTGCCGCTGCGCGACTTCGATTGTTGGTTCGGTCTTGATGTTGCGTTGTCTCAGGTTGGTCAATGCGTGCGCGGCATGATAGCGAGCCGCCACACCTGGTTGTGGCAACAATCCTCCGCCCAAAATCAAAAAACTCAGCACGATCACCGCGAGGCGTTCCGCCGGGCGGGCGTGCATCGGTACGCGGGGCAAATTTCCGCGGCCGGTAAAAATACGAAAGAAGGCCCAGAGCACGGCGATTCCGTTGAGCGCGGTCGCGATCACGACAATCATTCCCACCGACGGATAGACTTCCACCGCGCCCTCGACCAACAACTCGATGCCCACAAATCCGATGGTTGCGGGGAACCCGATCGCGGCCAGTCCGGTCAATAAAAAGAAGCCAGCCAACATCGGCATCTGCTGATACAAACCATGAAAGTCGGCCAGAGAAATTCGCGAAATACGTGATTCGATTGAACGCAGCGTGATCGCAAATCCGGTCATCGACAAGCCGACCGATACCCAAACACATAAGGCGCCGGTCAATCCGATGGGCGTGACCAGTTCCAATCCGACCAGCACCAGCGATGACTGGCTGAGCAGCAGATAACAGAACATTCGGCGTGCCTCGCGCTGAACCAACGCCATGCTGGCGGCATAGACAGCGGTGAACAGCGATAGGATAGCGATACTTTGCAGCGCCCAAGTCGGCGCGATTGGCAACACTAATCGCATCACCGCGTAGGCACCTACCAACGGCGTCGTATACAAGATCGCCGTGCCGAAACTCCCTTTTTCGAACAAGTCGGTCATCCATAGGTGCAGTGGAAAGATACCACTGCGGAGCAAGGCCGCCACAGTCAGAATAGCGCCGGGAATCAGCACCCATGACGAGTTCACATCAATCACCGACAACCATGCCCAACCGAGCACCAGCAAGCCGACAAACGCGGTCATATGCAGCACATACACTCGGGTACAACGATCGCGGCGCCGCAACTCCACGTAGGGTGGGATCGTTGCAGCACTTAACAGCGCTATCAACATCCAGGAAGCGCGACAGCTGAAGGTTGCCAAGACCAACGCCTCGGAGGCGAGGGCCAGCCGCAAAGAAAAGCGGGGAATTTTGGTTCGCAGCGTGGATAGAATCGTGACCAAAAAGATCAGCGCTACCAAGGGCAATTGGGGTGCACTGAGTTCGTCAACGACAAATACCTCACGATTAAATAGCCAATCCAACGAGGGCCAATGGTCATGCGCCTCGAATGTCCCCAGCGTCATGAAGTCGAGCCATTCACCAATGGTCAAGGCAAGAGTGACGGCGCAAATCGCGATCGCGCTGCCGAGTTGACTTTCGCGGTCGCCGATCAAGTGCAGCCAGAGCGCACCGAATAAGGGAACGATGATCGATGCCTCGAGCCAGGGAAAGTGAAGTTCGTTCATGGAAGCGGATTGGCTGAAGTTTGGCGACAATGGGGTGAGTGAGTGAACCGCATGCAGTGTCGTGGAATCAGGTCTTGATCACGATCTGCTTGGCCAGCGATCGCAGGCGGTATCCGTTGACTAAACCGACGTTTCTGACCCAAGCTGAATCCGCCCGCTACGCGGGACAGGCAATGATGGATCGGTTGAAGATTCATCTAGGCGGCCTTCCCAATTTCTTCTGGATGCCGTTGCGCTCGATCCGATTCGCGCGATGATTCCTGGGAGATCCAGTCGGTTGCTTTCCGCTCGATCAGGTCGAACCAGAGGAATGAACGGAAAAATGGTCTGACGATCCATTTATCCAAGGCAATGTCCATGAAACCACGGTCGAAACCAAAACGATAACGCCATTGTTCCAAGGCGGCACCCAACTGTATCGCGCTGCGACGAGGGGGAAGTCGCGAGCCCAACCTATTCTCCAGCTCATTGTAATCCCGCAGCAAAGTCGGAGCTCGCAGCAGTTGCATCGTTCGCAGACAAGCGTGGCCAACGATGTGGATCAGCGCTAGATAACGCAGTCCAAGACCGATTTCAACCACAATGATCCCAACCTGGGTCAAAGATGCGTATGCCAGTGAAACTTTAACGTCACTTTGCACACGGGACATCGACGCACCGCAAGCAGCGGAAACCACGCCCAAGGTGATCACCATCACCTGCAACGTCCGTGACGCTTCCAGAATCGGACTGACGCGCAGCAACAAGTACACACCCAGATGAACGGACAACGCGCCATAGAAAATCGCGCTCGACGGCGTGGGTCCCTCCATCGCGCGCGGCAACCAACCCGAGAACGGAAACAATGCCGACTTGCCGGCAATGGCAATCAGCAACAGCGAACCAACCCACAAAGCTTGACTGGAACTGATTGCCGCGGTCCCGGCCGGCCAGATGCCCGAATTGAGCAAGCCACCAAAGTCGCCGTCACCGGTCATGTGGTGCATGGCGATGGCCGCGATCAAAAACGCGGCGTCGGAAAGCCGATAGACCGACCAGACTCGTTGACCATTACGGACCGGATTCTCGCGCTCGAGAAAGTAAGCGACCAGCAATGCGGACGAAAGCCCGACCATTTCCCAGCCGACAAACAGCGTCTCGATCGTGCCGGCCAGCGACGACAGCACCATGCCGACAAAAAACATGGCGTAGTTCAGAAAGAACCGGCCATAGCCCTCTTCGCGGTGCAAGTAACGCCGCGTGAATTCTCCAACGACTCCGCACAACACGCAGGACAACAGCAGAAAAGGGACGCTGAGTCGATCGAAAACAAACTTCAAATGAAAGTGAAAGTCCTGCTCGGGAATCGTCACCCAATCACCCGATTCGATCGGAACATAGCGGGTGCCGTCATAGAGCATCAACAGCAGTACGCCAATCGCTGGGATCATCGTGAACAGCACCGCCACGCGAGTCAGACGCGAAATGGTCAACTCACCCAGCGGCTGGCCGATCAAGGCCGACAAGCCCAGGATCGCCAGCAGCGTGATCGGACTGGCGACCACCACGGTTCCCAGGAATTGAAATAGAGTGTCGGTCAGGTTCATGGTGTTCGTGTTGAAGGTGATTTGACGCTCTTGCGGTTGTGACCGCCCAGAGCAGGCGAGAAACAAAATGGTTGGTAATCAAGTCGCGGCATCGCCTTCGGCGATCGATGCGAACCCCAGGTGGTTTCGTTGCCCGCGATACCAATCGATCGACGAATCCGCTTCCGGCAAATCATTTGACTCGAGGATGTACGGTTCATATCGCCCACGGACATAACGCAAAATTTTCGAAGCATCGGGATCGATCAGCGCCAGCGAGACCCAATTCCCGCGAACCAATTGAGCGATGCCTGGATTCTGTTCGATGATCTTCTCCATCTTTTCAGGTGTGGTTTCGATGACGAACAAAATTCTCATCGGCTCATGAATTTCAATCATTTGTTGGGATAGTCCCGGCCTCAGGTCGCTGGCAGCCCCGGTCATCACGCCGACCATCGATGCCACGTTGTGGGGCAGTTTTGATCCGCAGCCATAGCCTTCGACGTCCACCGTGGAAAAGTAATACTCCAAACTGATCCCGGCACAGACTGGGATCGCCGCCTGCAGGATCCGAGTCAACACAGTGACGTTGTCGTCATCGACCGCCGGATTGTATTCGGTCAAAAACACACGGCGATCCATGAACAGGCCGCGCGTCCAATCGCGACGGCCAACGACGACCAAAGCGTTGGTCGCGTGGTTGTATTCGGGACGAGCCTGCGACAGATCCTCGGCCCGTTGCTCGACGTGCTCGAGCGCCGCCTCGGTCGTCAAGGTCAACGGTGCCGACTCGAATCGTCGCGAGCGTTCGTGGGCGTTCCTGGCTCGCGTTAACTTGACACTATTTTCGATCCGTCGAAACAAAGCTCGGTGCGTTCGCGGCAATGCATCGAGATCAAAATAATGGACGTTGTCGTTGCAGGTATTGTGAAACGCACCGACAAAGCGGACGTCGTCCGGTAGTTCAATGCCTTGCTGGGCCGTCAGTTTTCGGACGCGCGGATCATTCGCCATCATCGCGAAAGCGCGGGCATTAGGACCGCCACGACCACCGCTACAGGCACCGCAGTTGTATGCGGACTCGTGCGGATTGTTGAGACTGCCACTGCCATGTCCAAACAAGACTACGATCGGTGGAAAATCCTTGATCAGACCAATATCCCGTAGAATCCGAACCACGATCGAAGCCATTTCATCCAGCGTGTAGCCTATTGAATCGGGCTCCAATCCGGGCTCGGGGGTCAGCCGTTCGATTCGCAACTCGGTCGCCGGCGGGCGAACCAGCGATCCCAGCGACTCGCGGATCTGAGCTGTCAACCGAGGTGCCATGATCCGAGCGACCAGCGGGAATGTCGCGATCGCACCAAAGACTCCCGTGAACCAGCCACCAAGCAGGGTACGTGAATGGGAGTGAAGCTGATGTTGAAACTTTCCGATCCTACGGCGCCGCTCGGCGCGGCGGTCATGTTCATCGACGGCCGAAAACAAAGGTTCTTCGCGAACGTAATGCTGGGGAGTGATGATGGCGGGACAAAGCGGCCGGTAATGGGCATGATCCGCACCCTGGTAATTCATCGCCACGGCATAAAAGCCCGCGGCGGAGGCGGTCACGCAGTCCGGATCGACTTCTTCCAGATGACGCCGGAACGACTCCTCACGATCGTCGATGCAAAAGATGGCGACGAATGCCGGAGGCTTGCCGCGACGCGGTTTCAGCTGCAGGCGGCGTCTGGAATGAATTGCCAGGGCGTCCAGAACCGCGACGCGATAATGACGTTCGTAGGCAGCGTGCCAGATGCGCCGCCGCTCAATTGACGAAAATGCCTCGATCTCTTCGATCAAAGTCTTCCATTGAGGCATAGACATATTGGCCAGCTGTTCGGGAGTCCATCCACCCGCTTGGGCAAGTTGAAAAACGGTGTAGGTCCGTTGGCTGGTCGAAGCACCTGGTTGTGGACGCAGAGCCTTGAGCAACAAACTCTGAACCTGATCGATGTCAGCGGTGCGAAACTGGCGCCGACTCACCTCCGCGATCGCATACCGTTCCAGCAATAGTCGAACCGCCAGGTATTGATCGAGCGATCCTTTGGGAACCGGTTTGGGCAGAAACGGGGTATTCGATTCCATCTGCCAAATCATGCCCGCCCAGCCTCTCAGCGCCAGCAAAGACCCGCAAACCACTTCGTCGGCGTCGTCCATCTCCACGCCCATCGCGTCGAGTGATTCGGCGATCGATGCGAGCGGATCGAACGGGCCATCGAGAATCGATTGCAATTCGGCTTGAATTCCCTCCATCCAACTCTGCTTGACGCTGACTGGACTTAGATACAGGCTCGCGAACGCTTTGGCGAATCCCTGTTCACGATGAGGCAGCTCCCAGTTGGCAAATCCTTGGTCCAGGAAGACACCGCAAAATCTGATCAATACCTCGTCGACAATCCGGTCAGTGTCCTCGCCTGTGACGTTGAGCAACCGGTCACGCAAACGGACCGGCGTCGGTGGATCGTCGCGGGGCAAATCCGCTGACATCACGCCTGCGCGACAAACTTGCCATAGCAGTTGAAGCACAAAGGATTCCCACTTGGCATCCGACCAGGTTTCAATTGAACGGCCTGGGGTTTCCGCGATTATGGAATCGACGAGCTCCGAGAGTCTGGAATTCGGCGCCGCGGTCGCCCCGTCCGGCACTCTGACATCACTACGCCGCATCACCCATGCCCGCGTCCGCTGGATCGTCTGCTCACCACGATGGTGAGAGAATTCGTCAGGAAACCGACGCAACAGATCGGTTTCCGTAAGCAGCCACTGCAACTCGGCCTCCGGTGCCTGGTGCAGAGTCATCTGCAACATCGCCAGTCGCAGCGTGTAGCGGGTGCCGAAACTGGCGATCAACGTGTCGGCGGCCTCGTCAAGGTCATCCATCAGGACCTGGCGAAGATCGTCGACTGATATTCTGCCGCGATTCAGTTCTTCGTGATAACGAGCTTCGGAGAGGTAAGGCTCACAGCCGAACCTTTTGCTCCCTTCAATCACGGCTTGCTCAAAGGGCAGATCCTCGAAGGCATGCAGCGTGTTGTGATGCACGAAGATCGAAATCGGACCTTGGGTCGGCAGGTAGTGCGTCGCAGATTCGATAGCCGACCGCAGACCGTCTCGATTTCGAGTCAGCAACGGCGGTGCTTTAGGCCCAGGCTGACTAACAATCGTGGCTGCTGAAGGATCGTGCATGCGTGAAATCCCGAGTCGCTCGAGCTGAGATAACGGAAGTGTTTCTCGGTAGTGAACTCTGGTTTAGCAACAGCCATGCCAATCAAGGTGAATCACCCAGGTATCGCAACGTTTTGGCTCGCAGGCAGACCGATCCGCGGTCATCGGCCAACCAGGTTTTGCGGCGGCGACCAATCGAATCGGCAAAAACCGACACCGCACTATGCAGGTTGCTGCAGTGACTATGCAATTATTTGCAGAACTGCTTTCGTCGGCCGCTATGCCAGGTTCACCGCCTGCGCAACCTGGAACTTTGGCCAGTCTCTGCTAACTTCGAGCGATTCCCAAACCGAATCGTTCGGCGACCTGGCGGGTAGCAGCAGTGTTTAATATTGATCAAGAACGCGACAAACATGGTGTACGGCGACTGGCCGCTGTGCTGTCGATTCTCAGTCTGATCTCGCTGGTCCTGACCGCATGGATCATGATTGACGTCCAGCGCGAACAACAGATCGTTGGACGGATCATCGAAAATTTGCCTGCCAGTGATCTGGCAGTTGCCGAAGAACTCTCCGGCGAGCTGCGACTCCATCGCGGGCTCGGTTACCTGCTGGCGTTGAACCTGGTCGGCACGGCGATCGCAATCTTCCTGCTGTTCCGCGGTTACATCAGCGGCGAACGGTCGCTCCGCGACGTCAAGGTGTGGGCGATCGATATTCTGGCCAGCATGGATGCCGGAGTGATCACGACCGACAGAATCGGCAGAATGACCAGCATCAATCCGAGCGGCCGCGCACTGATCGGGCTGGACGATGATGCTCTCGGTCAGACGCTGGACCAAATCGGACCTGAACATGCCTTGTTGGACTCGATCTGCACCGAGGTCAGCACCTACCACCATCCGATTCGAGATCGAGATTACAGTGTCTCGGCCAACGGCTACAAGCAAACGCTGCGAGCAGGTTGCACGTTGCTGCGCAATCAACGGGGTGAAGAGATCGGAACTGTGATTCATGTCCGCGACGTCAGCGAGAAAACGCTGATTGAGGATCGCTTGCGGCGGATGGAAAGATACATGGGTTTGGGATCGCTGGCAGCAGGGCTTCAACATGAGATCAAAAATCCACTCAGCGCACTTTCGCTGCATATCCAACTGTTGTGTGAGCGGCTGGCCGAGGAAAGTCCCGATGCGGAAGTAACCGAGTTGTTGGACGTTTTGGATACCGAAGTCAAACGAATCAACAAAGTCTTGGACGGTTTTCGAAATTACGCTTCGGTGACCGAACTGGGTCGAACCGCCGTCGACATCACTCTGCTGGTCGAAAAGCTGGTTCGCTTGCTGCTTCCACAGGCGGAACAGCAAAAAATCAAAATCCAGGTCGATCTGCCGCGCGAACTGATCGGCTTGATCCAAGCTGACTCGAACCAAATCGAACAAGTACTGTTGAATCTAGCGCTCAATGCGATGTTCGCGATGCCGCAGGGAGGAATTCTAAAATTCCGCATTAGCCGACAGCAGGATTCGATTCGGATCGACGTCTCGGACACCGGTAATGGCATTCGCCCAGAGATTCAGTCGAAGATCTTCGACCCCTACTTCACCACCCGCAGCGATGGCACCGGCATGGGACTCGCTTTGTGCGACAAGATCATTCGTCAACACGACGGCAGCATTGATTTTCGAAGCGATCAGCAGGGTACGGAATTCACCGTGCTGCTACCGATTGACGCCGGCTGAGGGGAAATCTTCCGAGATTCCGGACGGACCAGCCGGACCGCGATGACTGGGCACAGGGGCGCAACCGAGATGCCTGGTCGAACATGCAACTGAAATATGTGCCGAAATGGGTTCAACGTTTCCAGGAGTCGAAAGCCGTTCGGTGGCAACTTTCTTTCCATGTGACCGGAAAAAAAATTGCCGGTCGCGAAACGAATTGCCGGAAAATTGCCGCCAATACGTCGTATTCAGTATAAAAAACCAGAATCGTGAAACATCGGCACATGATTCGCTTGTCATGAAGGTCTACTCGACTACCAATCAGGTCGTTGAGCAAATACTGAATCCGAAACCACTGGTTGAAGGAATGACCTATGTTAGTTCTATCAAGACGCGAAGGCGATGCTATCAAAATTGGTGATGACATCGTCATCTACATCAACCGTATTCGCGGCGGTCGAGTTTCCATCGGGCTTGACGCCCCCTCCTCGGTTGCCATCAAGCGATGCGAGCTTGACCGTCAGACCAACAGCACGGCGGAGGTCGGGCTCACGAAAGAGCTTTGCTTCGGTGATGCGAACTTTGACGGGCCCGAACCGATTGTGGCATGTTAGTGCAGGTTCAGTTTGATCAACGAGATGGTGGGCTACGGCCCCAACCGGTTAGGAATCGCTGCGTCGAGGTAAATTAAGATGCTTGATTCTGCTTCTTAGCGTCGGCCGACTGATACCCAGTCGATTACTTGCCTCGCTGAGATTGCCGTTGGTGGCATCCAATACTGTTGCTAACAGCACTCGGTCGACCAAGTCGTGGATCAGCTGAAAGATTCCCAGCGCGCCATCATCGAGCTGCTGACTGATCTGATTCTGCAACTCTGTCTGCCAGCCGTTTACCGCAGCCGTTGATTGCGCTGGTCTTGCCGAACCAGAGATCTCGATCGGCAAAAAGTCTGGGGTGATCACAGGACCGCTGGCTCTGAGCAGCGTTTGCTTGATCACGCCCTGCAGTTCGCGCACGTTTCCTGGCCAGCGGTAAGCCATCAGCGCCCGCATGGTTGCAGGTTCAACCGTCGCAAATTCGATCGGCAAAGTCCTTGCAAATTCACGAAATAGGTGTTCGATCAACAACGGCAAGTCATCTCCTCGATCGCGCAGTGGAGGCAATTCGATTGGGAATTCGTTGAGCCGATAAAACAAATCGCTGCGGAAACTTTTGTCTTCCATCGCCGCTTTGAGATCTCGATTCGTGGCGGCAATGATTCGCACATCACTTTTCAAGGTTTCGTTACCGCCCACTCTTTCAAATTCCTTTTGCTGCAACACCCGTAGCAGTTTGGTCTGCATGATCAGACTCATATCGCCAATCTCGTCGAGAAACAGTGTGCCGCCGTTGCAGGTTTCGAACTTACCGATCCGGCGCGACTCAGCTCCGGTAAACGCCCCTTTCTCGTGTCCGAACAGTTCGCTTTCCAGCAACGGCTCCGGGATCGCCGCACAATTGATGGCGTGAAAGATCTGATCACGACGATCACTATGCTGATAAATGGCGCGGGCGATGATTTCTTTGCCGGTGCCCGTTTCACCGGAAATCAATACGGCAACGTCGCGTGAGGCCACGCGACCGATGGATCGAAAGACTTCGACCATCGCTGGGCAATTGCCCAGAATCTGGTCGGCGTTGTCGCTGGTCATTCCCGCCTGCGATTCGTCCGGCAAGATCGCCGGTTTGCGCCATGCGGCTGGTTTCCAGCGCCGAATCGATGACCGGCAAGACTTCGTCCGGGTCAAAGGGCTTGGTAATGTACTGAAAGTCGCCGCCGCTGATGCTGGTGATCACAGTTTCCGCCGTTCCATGGCCGGTCATCAAAATGATCGGCACGCGTAGGTCTTGGTTCCGCATTTCCTGCAGCACTTCCAATCCTGATCGGTCGGGAAGTTGGATGTCCAGGAGCACCGCATCCGGCTGCCAACTCGCAAACTTTTCCAGTCCGTCCTTGGCGCTGGAAGCGGTCAACACCTGGTACTCAGGTGCTGGCAGCGCCAGCTGCATGCACTGCAGAATCAGCCGATCGTCGTCAATGATCAGCAGCCTTCTGGTTTCCTGTTGTACCGTCATTTCACTTCCGTGTTGTTGCATGATTCACTGCACGCCGGGAACAATACCGTTACCCTCGTACCCTGTCCTACTGTCGAGCGAATGTCGATCGTGCCATTATGGCTGCGTACAATTCCCAGCGAAGTGCTAAGTCCCAACCCCGTTCCTTGACCGCGCTGTTTGGTGGAAAAAAAAGGGTCGAAAATTCGATCACGAATACTCTTCGGTATTCCAACACCGTCATCGGATACGGAGATCGCGACGTAATTGCCGGGCTGCAGCGTTGTCAGCGAATAGGTTCGTTCGGAATTGAGGGTAAGTGAAGTTGCGGAGATTTCAAGTGTCCCTCCGTCGGTCAATGCATCGCGGGCATTGATAGCTAAGTTCATGATGATCTGGCTTATCTCGGTCGCGTCGCCAGAAATCGGCGGCAGGCTAGGGATGACATTCGTTTCGAATTTGATATTGCTTGAGAGTGTCTGCTTGAGGATTCCGCTGATCTCGTCAAGTAACCGATTCAGATCGACCGGACTATGCTGGCCTTCTCCGCCGCGGGCAAAGGTCAGCAGCTGAGTGATCAGATCAGCTCCGCGACTGGCGCCGGCAACGACAGTTTCCAGCATCGCGTCACGATCAAATTTGTCGCCTCCACGTTGCAGCATCCGCGAACTCATCAAGATCGGCGTCAGCAAATTGTTCAGGTCATGAGCGATGCCGCTGGCCAACATGCCGAGAGCTTCCAAACGCTGACGCCGTCTTTCAACGCGTTGCAGTCGCGTATGCTCGCCAAGATCAAGATCAAAGATGACTTCCCCGATCATTTCAGCCCCCTCGGTGATGCGGGTGCGGCGCCGTTCGATCCGTAGCGACCGGCCCTCTTTGGTCGTCGCACGAAGCTGCCCAGTCCAACGGTCGGCTTCCGCATAGTCAAGCGAATGAACGTTGTTATCGTCGCCAGAGGGGGGCAAGATACCGAGCAGATCGGCAGCCGATTTTCCGATTGCTTCGCTCGCCTGGTATCCGTACAAACGCTGCGCCCCGTTATTCCAGTAGATGATTTGGCCGCCCGAATCGAGGATATGAAGCGGTTCCGGAATCTCGCGCAGCAGCGCCTCGTGATGCCGCAAACGGAGTCGGGACGATTTTCGCTCGGAAACATCACGCACGGAGATGGCGAGGAAAATCTGGTTGTGAATCGCTTGGCGGGTGATGGTCAATTCGGCACTAAAGGTTTTGCCGCCGGTAGCTTGGGCCCGGACGTTGCGAATTGACTCGGGTTTGTTATCCGAACCGGCGCGGTTGGAAACCCATTCGTCCAACAGCGTGGTTTCAAACAGTGACCGCACCGATCTGCCTGCCAACTCGCCCCCGTCGTAGCCGAACATCGCTTCGGCGGCCGGGTTGGCCATCAGTATTCGACCTTGTGCATCCGCCAAGATGATGCCATCGGCGGATCCCCGAACGACCAAAGCGTATCGTTCGTCCGCCGCCAACAGTTTCAGGTCGGCAAGCTCTCGGCGACGCTTTTCGGTCAACCGCGCAAAGTACAGCAACCCAATTGTGGCAAACATCAAGGCGTGTCCGCCCAGCAGGCGAATGACCGCCAAGCGACGCCGATCCGCCGCCAACTGTCGCATTTGTCCAAGGGTTTCGCGGCCTTCGAGAATCTGTTGGCGAAGTTGCATTTGCAGCGCTGCGCCCTGTCGCTGAAGATCTTCGTTTCCAACGGGCTCGCGAAGAACCGGAGCCGTCGCCAGTTTGTTCAATCGCCCCAGAAAGTCGTCACAAACCGCCGCGATCGGCTCAGACTTTGCCGCGGACTGGTGACTGGAGATCTCGTCAATCAACAGTTTGCCTCGCGAGATCACCGACATCAAATCGGCGTTGCCTTGCATGTTTTCGCCTCGCGATGCGAGGCTTGATCGCCAGAGCGCCGAACCGATCACCGCTCGCAGGTCATTTTTTCGTTCCAGCTGTTGATTCAGCGAGGTGATCTGTCGTTGAATTTCCGGCAAATCGTCGATTGCGCGGTAGGTGTTCGCGCACGAGAGCAACACGCTGACAAGGGCGATCAGTACCGCGATCTGAAAAGCGTAGTGGTGGATCGAGCCTGACAATTTCATTGACGTCCATGCCTCACCGGCGAACTGCTTCGGTACGGCCTTTGCATATGTTCCTGAGCTGCCCCCTGAGCTGCCGCTAAGCTGTCCTTGGGGCAAATTTTATCTGGTTCTCGATCCTGGCGGCAGCGGGCCAAGTCGCTTCGGCAAGATGATTGCCGGCCGCCGAAAACAAGATTTGGCCTGCTTGGGCAACAGCCTGGCCAGGCCGACGGTAACTTGGATTGCCTTATCTGGGAGAACTCGGCCCAGCACGTTACGCTTGCAATGTTCCCAATGAAAGGACTCAGTTCGTGACCGAATCTTCCCCCGCCGCTACAGACGAAGCACAAATCCAAGGCGAAGCACAGCCTTGGAAAGAGTTGGTTCGTCTGGCCGACCAGGGCGATTCCGAATTGCTCCAAGACTATGTCGACAATCTGTCCACGTCGGATCAAGCGCTGGCGCTCAGCCGATTAGACGGGCGGGAGATCGAACTTGTTCTGCAGACACTCGATCCGAACGACGCCGCCGATCTGATCAGTCATCTGCCAGAGACTCAAGCCGCCTTGGCAATCGGAACGCTGGACGCCGACGATGCAGCAGCGATCGTACATGAATTGCCCAGTGACGAACGGGCCGACGTGCTGGGTGATCTGGATCAACGGCAAGCCGCGGCGATCCTGCGGTCGCTTCCTGAGGACGAAGCCGACGCGGCCCGCGAGTTGGCGGGGTATGCGGACGACGTCGCCGGCGGCTTGATGGTCAGCGAATTGCTGCGGTTCGATGCGCGGATGACGATCGCCGCAGTCATTGACCAATTGAGTCGAGAGCGGGATCGATACGACGACTATTCAATTCGCTATGGTTACGTTTGCGATGCTGGCGGCCGCCTCGTTGGCGTGCTGGCGATGCGTAACCTGCTGTTCGTCAAACGCTCCACGCGCGTTGAAGAAACGATGATCCGCGATCCGTTGGCGGTATCGGTCGAGATGCCGCTTGATCAACTGATCGAGCTGTTTGAGACTCACAGTTTTCTGGGGGTTCCAGCGGTGGACGCCGACGGTGTGCTCAAGGGCGTGGTGCATCGCGAAGCGGTCGACTATGCCGCCGCGCGGGCTAGCGACAGTGACTATCTGAAAAGCCAAGGGATCGTGGGCGGCGAAGAACTGCGCAGCATGCCGCTTTGGCTGCGCTCGCGCCGTCGACTCAGCTGGCTGAGTATCAACGTCTTGCTGAACATTGGCGCTGCGAGCGTGATCGCGTTGTTTCAAGATACCTTGCAGGCGGTCATCGCCTTGGCCGTATTCTTGCCGATCATCAGTGACATGAGCGGCTGCAGCGGGAATCAGGCGGTCGCCGTCAGCATGCGTGAATTGGCCCTCGGTCTGGTCAGGCCAACTGAGCTTTTGCGAGTCTGGTGGAAGGAGTTTGGCATTGGACTGATCAATGGGGCGGCGCTCGGCATACTGGTGGCGATCGCGGCAATCCTGTTTGACGGCAATCCGTACTTAGGCCTGGTGGTGGGGGTCGCGTTGTTCGCCAATACAATCATCGCCGTTTCAATCGGTGGGACGGTACCGTTGATGGTCAAGCGAATGGGTTTCGATCCGGCAATTGCCAGCGGCCCCCTGTTGACCACGGTGACCGATATGTGTGGCTTTTTCTTGGTCCTCTCGATGGCCCAGCTGATGCTGCCGCAACTGACCTAGCTATTTCAACCAGCCCTTTCGCCAGATGAAGACCAGTTGGCCAAACACAATTAAGCCCATCAGTGCTAATACCAGCACGTAGCCGTATCGGAAATTCAGTTCCGGCATGTTTCCGGGCAGCTGAGTGTTGAAGTTCATCCCATACACCCCAGCCACAAAACTGAGCGGGATAAAGATCGTAGCCACGACAGTTAGCACCTTCATGATCTCGTTCATCCGCTGATTCATCACGGTCATGTAGTATTCGCGCAGGTTCATGCACATTTCACGGTAGGAGTCCAGCAGTTCGATCAATTGGACCGTGTGGTCATAGCAATCGCGGAGGTGAAATTGGGTTTCGCTACCCACCAATCCGTGCAAATCCGGCATCAGCTGGTTCAGCGAATCACGGAGTGGCCTCAGCGTCCGCCGCAGCGTCATCAAACTGCCGCGAATATCGTGCAGGTCTTCCATCAGTTGCCCAAGCTGGTCCAACCTGATCTGTTCGTCCAGGCGTTCCAGCCGTTCGGCGTATTGATCCACGACTGGAAAATAAGCATCAACGACCGAATCGATAATCGCATAAGCCAGATAGTCGGCAGTCATGCCGCGGATGCGGCCGCGCGACATTCGCAACCGCTCGCGCACTGGATCAAGGCAGTCACCAGGGAACTGCTGCAGAGTAAAGACGAAATCTTTGCCCAGAAACATGCTCAGCTGCTCACTGTCGACGTGGTCATTCGTCTTGACCATTCGCAACACGATGAACAAATGATCGTCGTACTCGTCAACCTTCATCCTCTGGTGCACGTTGACAACATCCTCCATTGCCAATCCATGTAGCCCGAAAGCCGCACATACCTGATGCAAGGCGGTTTCGTCACCGAGACCATCGATGTCAATCCAAGTCACGTAACCTGGTTCGATCAACTGCTGCAGATCGGCAACGGACTGGGGACTTTCCTCGAAGATCTGATCGGCGTTGTATTTAAAGACGCGGATCGAAGGTTTGGGTACGTTGGCGGCGACTGTCAACGTTGCCGGAGGAGCCCCTGGCAAGGAAAGCCGATGGATGCGAGGCGGCTTTCGATGACGTCGAGACGTTCTTTTTCGGGACATCGGCTACACGTGGGACAGCGAACTGAGGACAGCGAACTTAGGACAGCGATCATCGATTGACCTGTTTCGATGGAATCAATCGAGCATGCCTGGCGCTCGCGCCGCAGGTTAGTCGACCAGGCACCGCGCAGGGAATCGACCTGTCTGGGCCGTTTGACTAGAATACGTGGTTGGTAACCTGCCCTCAATGCCGAGCAATCGCTCCATGCTGAACCTCACCTCTCGCGGCAAAACGCATACCTGCGACGGCATCACACGTCGCGATTTTTTACAAGTCGGGACGCTCGGCGCGATTGGTCTTGGACTGCCTGAGTATTTGGCGGCGACCGAACATGGCAGCGTCGATCCAGCCAAAGACAAACGATCATGCATCATGATCTTCAATCTCGGTGCGCCGAGTCAGTTGGACACATTCGACATGAAGCCCGACGCGCCGGCGGAAGTTCGTGGTCCGTTCCAACCGATTTCAACCAACGGCGATTTCCAGGTTTGTGAAATCCTGCCCAAACACGCAGCCATCGCCGACAAGTTTTCGATTGTTCGTTCTTGTTACCACACGGCCGCGGCGGTCCACGATGCCGGCTGGCAAATGTTGCAGACCGGCCGTCAGTTCACCGGCGGAGTGAACTATCCGCATGCCGGCGCCGTGCTGCAGTACATGCGCGGTCGCCGCAGTGACTTGCCAGCTCATGTGGTGCTGCCCGAAACGATGGGACGGGGCGGCGGCAATCTGCCCAACGGGCAAGCAGGTGGATTCCTGGGCAAAGCCTACGATCCATTCGCGCTGATGGCGGATCCGAGTACCGAAAACTTCAAAGTTCCCGATCTGTTGCCGCCAAAGTCGCTGGGCGATGTGCGAATCGATCGTCGGCGTCGTATGCGCAGCGCCATCGAAGGCCGGATGCGGGAACTTGAATCCACCGAGTCCGCCAAGATGCTTGATAAAAACTTTGAAGCCGCCTATCGCTTGATGAGCAGCGAGCAGGCGCGGCAGGCATTCGATTTGACTAAGGAACCCGAAGCCGTCCGCCAACGGTACGGCATGAATCGGTTTGGACAGTGTTGCCTGCTGTCGCGTCGGCTGATCGAAGCAGGGGTCCGATTCGTCACCATCAACACTTTCTTGACGGTATTTGACGAGATCACCTGGGATATCCATGGCAGCAAACCATTCACGACGATCGAAGGGATGAAGAACATCGTCGCGCCGATGTACGATCAAGCTTACTCGGCGTTGATTAGCGATCTGCACGATCGCGGTATGCTCGAAGACACGATGGTATGCGGTCTGGCCGAATTTGGCCGAACGCCGAAAGTCAACCCGGCCGGCGGGCGCGACCATTGGCCGCAATGCTTCTGTTGCACTTTCGCCGGCGGTGGCATCCGAGGTGGCCGAGCGATCGGAGCCAGCGATCCGATTGGGGCGGTTCCCGCCGATCGGCCAACGCAGCCGAGCGAGATCATCGCCACGATTTTCAAGAGTCTCGGGCTCGATCTGCATGCCGAGATGCCCGGTCCCGGCGGGCGTCCCTTCCCGTTGGTCGACTTTGGCGTGCGCGAGATCAAGGAGCTGTTCGCCTAAGGCGGCAGAAAAACCATGCGCATCGCCTGTCTGATCCTGCCGCTGCTGGCGGTCACGTCAATCTCAGCCGCCGATCTTCGGATTCTGCCCGGTGACTTTACCTTACATGGCAGCCAAGGACGCCAACAACTCTCGGTCGTCACGCTGCTTGGCGACCGCATCGGTGGCTCAGTGTCGAGCGCCGACGTGCAGCTTCAGTCAAGCGACCCGAGCGTGGTCCGCGTCGAAGGTTCCGTTGCCGTAGCCGTTGCTGATGGCTCAGCCAAGATTACCGCCCGGCACGCTGATGGCCGCCAGGCGAGTGTCGTGGTCAACGTGGTTGACGTTGGCGGCGAACATCGCTGGAGCTTTCGCAATGACGTGCAGAGCGTGTTTTCAAAAATCGGCTGCAACTCCGGTGCTTGTCATGGCGCTCTGGCGGGAAAAGGGGGCTTTCGCTTGTCGCTGCGAGGTTATGACAGCGACGCTGATTTCAAAACCATTACTCGCGAAGCGCGCGGCAGGCGTGTCGAACTGTCCGATCCTGGTGCGAGTTTGTTGTTGGCAAAGCCGACCGGAGCGCTGCCGCACAAGGGCGGCTTGAAATTGGACACCTCATCGCGCGACTATCAGGTCATCGCCGGGTGGATCGCCAGCGGCGCCGCGGGCCCAGCCGCCGATGATGCGAGACTGCAACGGATCAGTGTTTCGCCGGAATCGGCGCTGCTGAGATTGGGAGACAGTTCGCAAATTCTGGTGAGCGCTCATTACGACGACGGCCGCCTGATCGACGTCACGTCCTGGTCCCAGTTCTCTTCCACCGATGAAGCGATCGCCACTGTCGATGCCAGCGGAGTCGTTTCGCTGCGCGGCAGCGGCGAGGGCGCTGTGTTGGTCTGGTTTGGCAGCAAAGTAGCCCTGGCACGGATGACCGTACCTTATCCGCATCAGGTTCCCAGCGCAGTTTACGCCAGTGCGCCGCGAAGTAACTTCATTGATGAAATCAACGTTCAGCAACTTGAAACACTGCGACTGCGACCATCGCCGCGCTGCGACGACGACACTTTCCTGCGCAGATCGACGTTGGACACGATCGGACGACTGCCGACGGCCGACGAGCGAGCCGCTTTTTGGCGCAGCCGGAGTCAACTCGGCGCGACTGGTTGGTCGAACAATTGCTCGCTGGCGAAGACTTTGTTGATTATTGGACCTATCGCTGGTGCGACGTGCTGCTGATCAACGGCAATCGCCTGCGGCCGATTGCCGTCAAGAACTATTACCAATGGGTGCACAACGCGGTCCGGGAAAACAGACCATGGGACCAGTTGGTTCGGGAAATCCTGACGTCGACCGGCAGCACGGATGTCAATGGAGCGACCAATTTTTTCAGTATCAATCAGTCACCCGAGGACATGACCGAGAACGCTTGTCAGGCATTCATGGGCTTGTCGATCGGCTGCGCGAAATGCCACAACCACCCACTGGAAAAATGGACCAACGATCAGTACTACGCGATGGCCAATCTGTTCGCGCGGGTGCGGGCCAAAGGTTGGGGAGGCGACGGCCGCAACGGCGATGGAATCCGCACCGTGTTTGTTTCCGCCGCGGGAGATTTGATTCAACCCAAGCGTGGCAAACCCCAACCGCCGGCACCACTGGATGCCGATCCGTTGGACTTTGACGACCCCCGGGATCGACGCGAAACTTTGGCGGCCTGGATGACCGATCCGGCAAACCCCTACTTTGCCCGAGCGATCGCCAACCGCGTGTGGGCCAATTTCTTCTCGCGCGGTCTGGTCGAGCAAGTAGACGATTTAAGACTCAGCAACCCGGCCTCATGCGAACCGTTGTTGGCCGCGATCGCACAACACGTCATCGCCGCCGATTTCGACTTAAAGCAACTGATGCGGACCATCCTGCGCAGCGAGACTTACCAACGCAGCAGCTTGGCTTTGGAAGACAACCGTGACGAACAGAAGTACTTCAGTCGATATTATCCCCGTCGCCTGATGGCCGAGGTATTGCTGGACTCGATCGATCAAGTTTTGCAGACATCAACCAAGTTTGACGAAATTGCCTTCTCCGGAGCCGACCGACAGAAGACCGATTTCTACCCCCAGGGAACTCGAGCAATCCAATTGTATGACTCGGCAGTCAATTCGTACTTTTTGACCACCTTTGGCCGTAATCCTCGCGATATCACCTGTGAGTGCGAGCGGAGCGGCGAGCCAAGCATGGTGCAGGTACTGCATCTGTCCAACGGTGACACACTGAACCCAAAACTGGCGGATGCGAACAACTGGATCGCCCGAAAAATAGCAGGCGGTTTGGACGACGAATCGATCATCAAGGATTTGTTCTTAGCCGCTTTATCACGTCAGCCGACTGATGACGAACTGGCCAAACTGCTGGCGATTCGCGGCGAATATGGCGACGACCAACAGACGGCGCTGCAGGATATTGCCTGGAGCATTCTGACCAGCACCGAGTTTACGTTCAACCATTAGACCTGACATGCGACACCTGCTCGTTCTGAGTCTCTGCCTGGCTGCATCAAAGATTCTGGCCGCCGATGCGATCGATTTCACGGCCGACGTTTGGCCGATCCTGCAATCCCACTGCGCCGGTTGTCATGCCGGCGACGAAGCCGAAGGCGGTTTTGTGCTCGATACGCACGCTGGATTGATCGCCGGCGGTGACTCGGGAATCGCGGTGACGCCAGGAACCGCCTCAAGTAGTCGGCTGTGGTTGATGGTCGCCGGCAAACTGGAACCAAGCATGCCCCCCGAGGACGAACCGCCGCTGAATGAAAGTGAATTGGCGGTGATCGAGGCTTGGATCGAACAGGGAGCTTACGGACCAGCCGGCGACATGCCGATCCGTCGCGAATTGCGGACGCCCAAAATCCAGCCCGACCCGGGCATCGATGCACCGATCACGGCGATGGCGGCTACCGGCGATGGTTCGCTTCGCGCCATTGCCAGGTACGGCAAGATTGATTTGGTTGACCGCGACGGTTCGCTGGTCAGAACCATTTCCGGCACTCTTGGCAAAGTCAATTCGCTTCAGTTCGATCGGGCAGGAACCAGGTTACTTGTCGCTTCCGGGGCCACCGGGGCCTATGGAACCGCAGCTATCTATGCGGTGGATACCGGCCAACGGATCAGCGAAATGCTGGGCCACCGGGATATCCTTTACTCAGCCGTCTTTTCGCCTGACGAGTCGACCGTCGCAACCGCCGGCTACGATCGCGAAATCATTCTGTGGGTAGCCGACACAGGCGAACCGAGACGAAAGATGGTCGGCCACAACGGCGCGATCTTTGACTTGGCGTTTTCGCCGGACGGCAAAGTACTCGTCAGCGCGTGTGCCGACCAAACGCTGAAAGTGTGGAGCGTCAGCAGCGGAGAGCGGCTGGACACACTCAGCCAGTGCGAAGGCGAAGTGTTCGCGGTCGACGTGACTGCGGATGGCCAGCATGTGATTGCTGCCAGCGCCGACAATCGGCTCCGCGTCTGGTCGTTGGTATCCGTTGACCAGCCCCAAATCAATCCACTGATCGCGACCCGGTTTGTCGACGAATCACCGCTGGTCAATTTCCAGGTCGCGCCCGATGGCAAGTCATTGGTTGTGTTAAGCGAGTCGGGCAATGTCAAAGTCATTCGCACAAGTGATTGGAATCAGGCAGCCTCATTGGAACCGCTCGGTGAGACCGCCAGCGATCTAGTCATTCGCGGCGATAGCCGCTGGGTAACCGTCGCCTTGATGAACGGACGATTGGCCGATCGTGAATTGCCCGAAATCGCCGATCATCAATCGATTTCCGTGCCGCCCATTGAGCCCGTGTACCTGGACTTGGGCGATCCGCAAAAACTGCTGGAATCAGACTTGCGCGCTCAGCAGGGTGACGATGTGATCGCCGTCGACCGCGGTGTCGAAGTGACCGGCGCGATCTCCGCCGCTGGTCAGTGTGATCTGTTTCGCTGGCATGCGGCCGCGGGCGAAGTTTGGGCGATCGATGCGGATGCGATTGATAACAGTCGCCTTGATCCGATCGTGACGATTCTGGACGCCAACGATGAACCGGTATTGCGGACGCGATTGCAAGCAGTCCGCGATTCGTATTTTACCTTTCGCGGCAAGGACAGCAGCCAAAGCGGCGATTTCCGGCTCTTCAATTGGCAAGAGATGCAGCTGAACGATTATCTCTACGCCTCCGGCGAGGTGACTCGCTTGTTCATGCATCCACGTGGTCCCGATTCGGGTTTCAATGTTTATCCCGGCGAGGGATCCCGCTGGACTTACTTTGGCACATCTCACCGCGCCCATGCGCTGGGCGAGCCCGCGTACATCGTTCGCCCGATTCGCCTGGGCGAATCGCCGCCGGCCAATGGTTTACCGATCTTCGATATCTATTACGAGAACGACGACGATCCGGCTCGTCTGGCTGGCAACAACAGCCGCTTGCTGTTCACCGCGCCGGCGGACGGGGAATACTCGGTTCGCATCACCGATACGCGCGGCGACGGCGGCGAAGACTTTGGATATCGCTTGGCGATTCGGGCCGCCGCCCCCGGGTTCCGGGCCGCTTTCGATCAACCCAATGCTACGATCCGGAAAGGGACAGGACGAGAGTTCACCGTGCGGGTTGATCGGTTTGACGGTTTTGATGGGCCGGTGACCTTTGAGATCGTCGACTTGCCTGCGGGCTTGATATCGAATTCGCCGATCACGATTGAAAGAGGGCAACGATTCGCCGTCGCCAATCTATGGGCCGACGAAGCGACTGCGGGCTGGGAAGCAGAAAGATCAGCGCGTTTGGTCGCTCACGCAATCATCGGCGGACGTCATGTCGAACGACAAGTCGGCTCGATCAAGAAGCTGAAACTGGAAGATCGTCCCGGCGCGATTCCGTCAGTTCATCCAATCGATCGCGACGTGCCGGAGAACGAGGCTTGGACATTGCAAGTGCGTCGGGGCGAAACCGCGACGGCGCGGATCCTCGTTCGTCGCAAGCAGGGGTTCAACGCTGAGATTCGGTTTGGCAATGAAACTTCGGGACGAAATACGTCACACGGCGTGTACGTCGACAATATCGGGCTGAGCGGACTGTTGGTTCGCGAGGGTGAGACGGAACGAGAGTTCTTTTTGACGGCAGACCCGAACTCACAACCGGGAAAACGGTTGTTTCACCTGACCGGAAGAATCGATGGCAACGTGACCACGCATCCGATCGTGGTCGAAGTTTTGCCATAGCGGCTGTGCCCGCGGAGAGCGACTACCAGTCCAAGATTACTCAAACGGATCTTCGCCGCCGCGATCCGGCCCGGTACCCGGTCCCGGCATTTGCGGCGGCACTGGTGGCGGCAACGGCGGCCCGTAACCGCCTCGGAATCGGCCGAGACCTTGATTGATTTGCAAGAAGGGAGGTCCCCATTGCGAATACGGCACGCTGTAAGGTCGGAAGGGACGTTGCCATTCCCCGTAGGGCCTTACCGGTTCGCCCCATTCTTCGACGCGGTGATAGTTATCAATCGATCCGCCGAAGTTCAATTGACTGCGGGTATGGGTGTAGCCACTGGTGCGAAAATTTGGCGGCGTCGGCGCCGTTGGCGATTCGATCGGAGCGTACTGACGAGTGCGTTGCCCGTTGACCGGATCATGGCTGTAAGTACTGGGGTACGTCAGCCAATCCGAGCCGGTGGAAACCGTCGTCAGGACAACCAGCAGAACAGCAAAATAGGCGTGTCTCATGGACCTCAAAATAGTTCGCCTTTCCAGCTCCGGCATCGATTCCTGGCCAAATCAGCCGCATCCTCCGGTGACTTGCCCGCGCGACCGCTACAGCCGTCGCAGCCCGTCTTCGGTCATCGGGTTGGGAATCTGGAAATCGATTTCGTCGATCCGCCTCAACGTTTCCGCATCCAAAATCAAATCGCGAGCCGCCAACGACTGTTCCAGTTGATCCACCGATGTCGCCCCAATGATCGTGGAGGCGACAAAATCGTGTTGACGACTCCAGGCGACCGCCAGCGCCGTGCTGGTAGTTCCGATCGAGTCGGCAATCTCGGCGACGCGTCGCGCGGTTTCGATCGTTCGATCGTTGACAAACCGTTTCGCCATCATCTTTTGACGCTCGCCGCTACCAGTTAAGTACTCGGTAAATCGCCCGCCAGGCGGCGGTCCATTTTCGTATTTGCCCGTCAGCACGCCGCCCCCCAGTGGCGAATAGGGCAACAGGCTGACGTTTTCCTTTCGGCAGACCTGTGCGAGTTCACTTTCACAGCGACGATTGATCAAGCTGAAATTATTTTGAACGGTTTGGTAACGATCGACGTCGTACTGATCCGCCGCCCACAAGCTTTTCATCAAGCCCCAAGATGTCTCGTTGCTGCAGCCGATCACGCGAACTTTGCCGGCATCGCGCAACTCGGTCAGCACGCCGAGAATCTCCGAGTAGGGCATGCCGTGGTCCGGCCAATGAGTTTGGTACAGGTCGATGTAGTCGGTTTGCAATCGTTGCAAAGATGCTTCGCAGGCCGCGATGATTTGCCGCCGATCGTAGGCGCATTTTCCGTGCCGCACTGGGGCTCGAAACCAACCGTGTGCCGGCCCGGTGACCTTCGATGCCACGACGACCGTTTCCCGCGGCTTGGTCTTCATCCAGCGCCCCAAGATCTGTTCAGTCTGCCCGACGGTTTCAGCCGTCGGGGGAACCGGATAAACCTCCGCTGTGTCAAAAAAATCGATTCCCGCGTGGTAGGCAACATCACAGATCGCGTGCCCAGTTTGTTCTTCGCACTGGGTCCCGAAAGTCATGGTTCCCATACAGATATCGCTTACCACCACGGCGCTGCCGCCCAATCGTCGTCGCTGCATCAATCACTCTCGTCGAAACGAACTTGTCAGAACTGAGAAAATCCCTGGCACTGTCAGGCAAAAGCCGGCTGATAGAATAGCGTCTGCGGACCAGTTTTCCCTCCCCACGCGCAGCACTCAGCCGCCATGACGTTGCCCGCTTTTACGCCGGCGATTGACGTTCCGGCGGTTGCCGTGACCAACTCACTTGTCAGCGGCGCCCACAACCGCAACCTCAACGTTGCGATCTTGTCTGTTGCACTTGAGGCACACTACTGACGGCGGTGAGCGATTCGAAATGCTTGAGGCTCGGCCCCTGGACTTTGGCGATTGGTCGGCTCATCGATTGGAACCGCTGACCCACCACCAGATTCGAGATCGCGAAGCCGTCGGGATTGGTGTGGCGATCGATTGATGAAGGGACTGGAAGAATTCCGTCAGCTCCTGGGAGGCAGGTTGCCAATCACGATGCTGCGAGGTGTCGGCGATCCGATCAACGTCCGCCAGATTGGTACCGCTGCGATGATTTCCGCGGTCGAGAGACTGCGTCAGTCCGAATCGCAGCTGTCGGTTGCTGAACGGTATCGGCCTGCCGCCGGTCCCCGTCGGCCGAGCCGCGCTGACGGTGCCCCCCGTGCCACCAGAGGGAGGCCGCTGGCAGTGATCGCCAGAATATCGTGAAAATGGAACACTTTTTATTTTTGACACCACAGGTTGTCAAAAATACAGCTGGCCGTAAAAATGGGGTTATGAGTGGTATCGAAGTCCCTACCGATGAACTGCGAGCGGTTGACCGCCAATTGCTCGAGGCGATTCGTCGCCTCGACGTTTCGCAGGGAGATGCGGTGGGGATCGGCCAGCTTATCGATCAGTTGGGAGTAACGGCCACCGCCGTGCGACAGCGAATCGAGCGGTTGTTGGAAATGGGTTTGATAGAGCGTGAGAAGATCGTTCATGGGCGTGGCCGGCCGACCTTTCATTATCACCTGACGATACTTGGATACCGCCGCTTGGGAGCCAATCCGACCGACATCGCCGAAGCGATGTGGCGAGAGATCCTGGCGATTTCTGATCGACAAACGCGTGACCAGGTGCTGGCGGGGGTAGCCGCACGGATGGGGCGTCAATACGCGTCGCAGATTTCTGCTGAACAGGCGTCGGCTTCGTCCGCAAGTGAATCCTTCGACCAGCGGATGAGGCAGCTTTCGCGGTTGATGACGGCTCGCCATATTCCGGTCGCGGTATCAAACTGTGGAAGCCTACCGGTGCTCGATATCGGCGCCTGCCCCTACCCATCGCTGACCGACGCCTCCGACGACCGCGCGATGTGCCATTTAGAAGAGCAGATGATCTCGGAGGCGTTGGGGCAACGAGTTCATTTGAGCAGCTGCTGTTTGGACGGAGACACGAGCTGCCAGTTCACTGCGGTGGATGCAACCAACAAGTCACTTACCTGAAACCTGACCACTTGACCCTTGATTTCTCTATGACTCACGTACTCCAAATCAAAGACCTGCACGTATCGGTTGGCGACAAACCGATTTTGCGTGGAGTGAATTTAACGATCAATCACGGTGAAACCCACGCGCTGATGGGGCCCAACGGCAGCGGCAAGAGCACGCTCGGTTTGGCAATCATGGGTCATCCGGGCTATCAGGTTACCTCAGGTAGCATCACGCTGGACGGCGAAGACGTCTTGCAGATGGGCCCGGATCAGCGGGCTCGCCACGGAATCTTCATGGCGTTTCAAAGGCCGATGGCGATTCCAGGCGTCAAGATGGCCGACTTCTTGCGGCATGCGACAACCAACGTCAGGCGGCCGGATCGCAAGGAGGGTGAAGAACTGATTCCGATGCGTGAATTCCGCAAGGAGCTGAAAGAAAAGATGGATCATTTGCGGATGGATGTCGAATTCGCGCGGCGATACGTCAACGATGGTTTTTCGGGCGGCGAAATGAAGCGGGCCGAGATTCTGCAGCTCGCGATGCTGCAGCCCAAGTTTGCAATTTTGGATGAAACCGATAGCGGTTTAGATGCCGATGCGGTGCGCTTGGCAAGCGAGTCAATTGCCGACATCGGGCACCAAAAGATGGGGCTGCTGATCATTACTCACCACGACAAGTTGCTGGAACACAATCCGCCTGATTTCACCCACGTGATGCTGGGCGGAAGGTTGGTTGAAACTGGCGGCAAGGAGTTGGCTGACGAGTTGCATCAGAGCGGTTACGACCGAATTCGGACGGCCTATCCCGAAGCCGACGCGGTCAATCAGGAAATGGCAGCCGAAGAAGCAGCTGTTTAACGTCGATTTAGAAACAACGATTCGCAGAAATAAATGAGTAATAGCATGGCCACTGACGTAACGGAATCATCCGAAATCGGCGAAATCAATAAGTACAACTTCCGCACCGAGACGACCGGTGTCTTCAAAGCCAAAAAGGGTCTCAACAAGGAAGTCGTCAATCAAATCTCGGACATCAAAAGCGAACCCGACTGGATGCGGGAGTTCCGCTTGAAGTCGTTGGAGACTTTTGAAGCGCGTGCGATGCCCAAATGGGGGGGTGCGATTGATATCGATTTTCAAGACATCTTTTATTACCTCAGACCAACGGACCATCAGGAAAAGAGCTGGGACGACGTTCCCCAGGAGATCAAGGACACGTTTGACAAATTGGGGATCCCCGAAGCCGAGAAAAAATACCTGGCCGGCGTTAAGGCTCAGTTTGAAAGCGAAGTGGTTTACGGGTCGCTCGAAGAAGACCTTGCCAAACAGGGTGTGTTGTTTACCGACACCGACACCGCGGTCCGGGAACATCCGGAATTGTTGCGAGAATATTTCGGCAAGATCATCCCGCCGGAAGACAACAAGTTTGCGGCGCTCAACAGTGCGGTCTGGTCAGGCGGTTCGTTCATCTATGTACCCAAAGGCGTGCACATCGACTTTCCCTTGCAGGCTTACTTTCGCATCAACGCGGAAAGCATGGGTCAGTTCGAACGCACATTGATCATTGTCGATGAAGGAGCCAGCGTGCATTATGTCGAAGGCTGCACGGCGCCGATGTACACGACCGAAAGCCTGCATAGCGCTGTCGTCGAAGTCATCGTCAAGCGCAATGCGCGCTGTCGCTACACAACCATCCAAAACTGGGCCAACAACATCTACAACCTGGTTACCAAGCGGGCCTATGCCTACGGAGACGCGACCATGGAATGGGTCGATGGCAACCTGGGCAGCAAGCTGACGATGAAGTATCCCGCGGTCCACATGATGGAACCTGGTGCACGCGGCGAAATCCTGTCAATTGCCTTCTCCAGTGCCGGCCAACATCAGGATGCGGGTGCCAAATTGGTTCACGCGGCGCCCAACACAACCGGCCAGATCATCAGTAAGAGCATCAGCAAGAACGGTGGCCGCAGCAGCTATCGCGGTTTGGTTCGTGTCGAACCCGGCGCACACAACAGTAAGAATAATGTGGTCTGCGATGCGTTGATCTTGGATCCGATCAGCCGCAGCGACACTTACCCGTACATCGAAATTGCCGAGCAGGACGTGCAAATTGGTCACGAGGCGAGTGTTTCGCGAATTGGCGAAGAGCAGATGTTTTACTTGCTCAGCCGCGGGCTGACCGAACAGGAGGCAAGCACCATGATCGTCAACGGTTTCATCGAACCTTTGGTGAAAGAGTTACCGATGGAATACGCCATTGAAATGAACCGCCTGATTCAGCTGCAAATGGAAGGTAGCGTCGGATAGTACGATGACAACAACAGCACTCACTACCTTTGATGCCGCCGGATTCGATGCATTCGTCCAGTCCCGCGACGAACCCGACTGGCTGATCGATCTGCGCCGTGAATCTTGGCAGCACGCCGAGGCAATGCAGTGGCCGGCGCGGCGTCACGAAGAATGGATTCGCACCGACATTCGGGCGTTCCAGATCAACAAATTCGGTCTGCCAGCGACCGTGGCTGAAACCGGCGCTGCCGTCGTTCACCAGTTGCGTGATGGGGTTGAGACGGCCGGATCGATCGAGACGGTTGACAGTTGCTTGGCAAGCGAATCACTGGACGATTCGCTAGCTGCGAAGGGCGTTGTCTTTGGCAGCCTATCGCGACTTTGCGCACAGCACCCCGATTTGATTCGCCAATATCTGTTCACCGCATTTGACCCCGACTATGACAAATTTGCGGCCTTGCATGCCGCGTTCTGGTCGGGAGGTCAATTCTTATACGTCCCACGAGGTGTGGTAATCGATCGACCGCTCCACATTGGATCGATGTTGTCCGACGGCGGCACAGACACCACGCATACGTTGATCGTGCTGGACGAAGGAGCCGAGGCGACGGTCCTACATGAGTCCAACAGCATCAGCGCGAGGCAAAAGGTTTGCATATCGGGGCGACGGAGTTGATCCAGAGACCAGGATCGCACCTGCGTTATGTAAATCTGCAAGAATGGGGTCACAAAACGTATCATTTCGCCCATCAGAAAGCACAAGTTGGCCGCGATGCGACGCTGCAGTGGACGATCGCGGCGATGGGATCGATGTTGGCCAAGGTCAATCAATCGGTCGACCTGATCGGCCCGGGAGCCGATTGTCAGGTGAACGGCGTGATGTTTACCGAGGGTCGCCAGCATCTGGCCTATCACACGCTTCAGCATCACCGGGCGCCCAACTGCCACAGCGACTTTTTGTACAAAGCGGCGCAGCAGGACAAGAGTCGGACCGTATGGCGCGGAATGATCAAGGTCGACAAGGATGCCCAGAAGACAGATGGTTATCAGCGCAACGACAATTTGATCTTGTCCCATTCGGCCCGAGCCGATTCGATTCCGGGCCTGGAAATCGAGGCTGACGATGTGCGCTGCACCCATGGCAGCACCACGGCCCAAGTTGACGAGGAACAGATCTTCTATGCTCGTTGCCGCGGGTTCACTCGCAAAGAAGCCACACGAATGATCGTCATTGGCTTCTTTCAGCAAATCTTTGACCGAATTACCATTGAAAGCGTCCGCGATGCGTTGGCTGATGCGATCGCCCGCCAAGTCCGAGAATACGAGTAGGAGCAGCGCCATGGCACTTGCCGAAGACAAAGTCCGGGAAGCACTCAAGCAGGTAATCGACCCGGAATTGTTCGTCAATATCGTCGACCTTGGATTGGTTTATCTGGTGGATGTCGGCCAACCGAACGAGCAAGGCAACCACGACATCAAAATCGAAATGACGATGACCAGCCCGATGTGTCCGGCCGGTCCACAGTTGGTGGCAGGAACCAAAGCCGCGGCGGAGGGCCTGGAGGAAGTAGACACATGTGAGGTAAAAGTTGTGATGGAACCGGCTTGGTCCCCCGAGAAGATGAGCGAGGAAGCTCGAGATCACCTAGGCATCTTCTAGCCGCCCAAAGCCGCCGGTCATGTCTGGTTATCTCCGGTCATGTTTGGGGCGAAAGGACGAAAATCCGTTATCATGTCAGGGACCAGTCCATAGGAACCGGGTAGGGGACTTAGCTTGATGCGTGTTTTCGTTGGCGAGTATGTATGCGGTGGAGGACTGGCCAATGTACCTCCGGAGCAAATTCCCAAGAGCTTGCGGCAGGAAGGTGTCGCGATGCTGCGGGCGATCGTCAGCGATCTATCGGAGCTGGCGGAAACCGTGGTTCCAGTTGACCCGCGATTTCAGCTCGATTTGGATCCCCGCCAATTGGTCGAGATGGATCCCCATCACGCGATCTGGGGGCAGTGGGTAACCGCCGCGAAGGGCTGCGATTCGGCCTTGATCATTGCTCCCGAGAGCGATGGACTGTTGGCACAAGGTGTGGCCATGTTGCGCGCCGGTGGTGTCGATGTAATCGCCGGCAGTGGCGATTTTTTGCGAGTCGCCAGCGACAAACTCTTAACCGCTAAAACATTGATCGCCGCCGGCGTTTCCCATCCCCCTTATCTAGCGCTGTCCGATCGTCGCTTGAAGGAGCAACTGAAGTCGTACGATCAGTTCGTGGTCAAGCCGAGGGACGGCTGCGGAACACAACAGATCATGCGGTTCGATCGCCTTGACGATGCACGGGCGGCGCTGGAAGAAAATCAAATTCTACAAGCATGGATGCCCGGTCGGGCGATCTCGATCGCGGCAGTCGCCTCAGCGACACGGCAAGTTTACCTGCCCGCGGTCTCGCAAGACCTATCGGAAGTCGATTGCGAGTATGCGGGCGGCCAAGGGCCTTTGGACGACGAGGACCAGCGACGCGCGACAGCGTTGGCCTCGCGAGCTATCGCCGCGATGCCGCCGACGATTCGGGGTTTTGTCGGGCTCGATCTGTTGTTGGGCGATCGACCTAGCGAGGACTACGTGATCGAGATCAATCCTCGCTTGACCACTTCGTATGTCGGCTTGCGTCGCATGATCAATGGCAACTTGGCCGCTCGACTGTTCGATTTGGAATCCGGCCCTGTCTCTTGCTGCACGTCAGTGAATTCCGTCCGCTGGACTCCTGACGGACGAGTTTGGATCAATGACGCGGTGGCGGAAAACGCGTGAGATCGGTCGGCGCAGCGCCCAGTAACGTGGTCGGGGTCGACATCGGCGGCGCTAATCTTAAGTATTACGCGTCGGCTAATGGACAAGCCGTCTCGAAACGGTTTCCGATGTGGCTTCGCTCGGCGACTCTCGCCGAAACACTCACAGTCGACCTCGCCTGTTTTCCGACCATCGACTCTCTGGCTGTCACGATGACTGGTGAGCTGGCCGACTGCTTTGAGGATCGCAGTGTCGGAGTCCGGACGATCGTGGATCAAGTCGTCGTCGCCGCCTCTCGACTGGGCATTGCCGATGTTGGATTCTACGGTACCGACGGAGCGTTTCATTCGGCCCCTGCGGCCAAGTCGATGGTTGATATCGTGGCGGCCGCCAATTGGCATGCGTTGGCAACTCTGGTCGCCAGCCAATTCGAATCCGCGACTACAGTGATCGATATCGGATCGACCACCACGGACATCATTCCGATCTCGGCCGGTCGCGTCACCACCAGCGCGACATCGGACCACCAGCGTCTGATCGAAGGCTCTTTGGTCTACGTCGGTTGCCGTCGAACTCCTGTCTGCGCGTTGATCGGGCGACTACATTTTGCAGGGCAGGCATGTCCGGTGATCAACGAACTGTTCGCCACGATCGATGACGCACGTTTGTTGATGGAAACAAGCGGTGAGGATCCACAAGATCTGGATACTGCCGACAAGCGGCCGCGGACAATCGAGTGCGCGGCCAATCGAATCGCGCGAATGATCGGTCTTGATCGGCGTACCGTATCCATTGACCAGGCGAAGGGATTGGCCAGCCAAATCGTCGAGGCCGCGGCCGCCAGAATCGCGGCCGCGTTTCAGCGGATTCATCTTCCCGGTCCGGTCGTCGTCGCCGGCCACGGTGCTGACCTGCTGAGACTCCATCCGGCGGTCCAGATTGATCGACTTTCCGACCAGCTTGGCGATGCGGCCAGTCGCTGCGCCCCGTCCTACGCGGTGGCTTTGCTGTACGACCGAACCACAAATGGCGATGCGAAACGATGCGGCGCGTGATCAAGGTTGGCGGCAGCCTGTTGTTACGTCCCGATCTGCCCGAGTCTCTGTCCCTGTGGATTGCCCGGCAGAGCACCGCGGAAAACCTGATCGTGATTGGTGGCGGAAAATTGATCGACGCGATTCGCCAGCTGGATCAACTTCGCCCCGGCGATCCGATCGAAACGCACTGGCGCTGCGTGGACCTGCTGGAGGTAACGCGGCAGATCGTATCGACTTGGTTCGACTGGGAATCGATTCTAACCGGTCCACAATTGCAGGACCGAATCACGAATCAGTTTTCAAGGCATCGACCGACGCTGGTTGCTGTGAAATCCTTTTACGATCGCGGCAGCACCTGCGACGCGCCGTTGGATTGGCGGACGACCAGCGATACGATCGCGGCAGTGCTGGCGAAAACGGTCCATGCCGAAGAATTGATCTTATTGAAATCGTGCGCAATCGATCCGCGGATGGATCTCATTGCGCTCGCCCAACAAGGGATCGTCGACGAATCGCTGCTGCGTTTTCGTTCGAGATCGTTGTCGATCCGAGTAGAACAGCTTGTTTAAAGCAGGTTCAAAAATGATGTACCTTCCGGAAAAAGGGGGTACGACGAGGTTCTGCGTGGGTTCGACGCTGAAAATATTCTGAAATGACTCCTGATCCCGATAGGGATCTAAGCAATGAGCCCCGGATCGCGCAGCGCATCCGGGGTATGCGGAACCATGTGTTCAACCTCTTCGAGGTATCCGAACATGAACAAGGAATCTTATGCCGCGAACGGTTTTTAGGGGGGATTCGGGGCTGAGGTTTAGCTACATCTTTATCCCGAAGGGATTGCAAGCGATTAGCCGGCGGTCGCGCAGCGCACCGCTGGATTACCGTGTCAACTGCGAGTTTGACCCCAACGGGGTCACAGCACGATGCGCTTCGACCCCGCCGCGGTCGGGCGGATGCGGGCCGCGATTGTGACCGGTGGTGCGCCACGCGACCGCCGGCTAATGGCTGAAAACCGCTCCGCGGTAGGAATCTTGACGGCCTCGATTGTGAAACTCATCTCGAATCGTGGGTAAACCCAAGGGTTAGCGCCAGCGGCCAGCGTTGTGAAACGCGTTTCCCACATTCCTGGGAATGAAACCCAGCCCATCGGTGGAGCGAAATTCGAGTTTCGATGATCGTCATCCCTGATCAATCGAAGTTTCGCTTGCCGCTCGATTGTGTTGTTCGCGTAGCTGGTTCATGGTTTCCACGATCGCCTGGGATTGGTGAAGGATCGCATTTTTGGCATCCTTGGCAGCCAACGCCGCGTTGCCGCGTTTTTGATGTTCGTCGACCTTACTCCAATCAATCATCCAATTGTTTTCGCTGGCGGCATTCCGCAGGTCCTGTACGGTTTCGCCCAGCCGCTGGAACAACTCCGCGGTTGGCCGGGCATCGTAGCGACGATAGGGGCCTTTGCCGCCGGAAGTCGGCAATTGCAGAGACTTCTGATCGTGCTTGTTCCAATAGCTGATCGCGGTAACCACGGCGGCGATCACGGCAAGGATGATCGCAACCACGGTTGGGCCCCAGGACTGAATCACCTCCATCAAACGCAAGGTCGCCAGCAGACCCGCGCCCGCAAAGCAGAGAAAGGTGGTCAGGATCAAGGCCGGCGAAGCCGAAGATTCGTGGCGACGATTTTCTAGTCTCGCCGCCAATTGACTGGGCTCCGGTTCACCTTCCACGCGCACAATGATCACCGTGATGTTGTCGGGGCCGCCGCGCAGATTCGCCAGGTCAACTAGCACTCGAGCCGCCAAATCCTCGGGAAGGCAATCAACCAACACTCCGATCTCTGTATCCTCTACCAGCCCGGTTAGACCATCGCTACAAACCAGGAATCGATCGCCGTGTTCGATCGGAAACGGACCTTCCATGTCGACTTCGACCGATTCATGAGGGCCCAGCGAACGGGTGATCACGTTGCGGGGAATTCCTTCACCCACCACACCACCAGTCAGCTGCATGCTGGCTTCCATTTCCCAAACCAGCGAGTGATCAAAGGTCAGCTGCTCCAGGACGCTTTGACGTACTCGATAAACTCGCGAATCGCCGACGTGCGCCACCACCGCGCCGGCGGGCAACAGCACCAACGAACTCGCCGTTGTTCCCATGTTGTGAAACTCAGGGTTGCTCTGTCCGCGATGGTAGATCTCGGCGTTGGCTTTGATTAGCGAAAGCTGCAGTGCTTCGACGGAATTCTCATTGGAAGATAGAGAGTAATGCCTGGCGATCTGCTGCGTCGCCATCTCGCTGGCAAGTTCCCCGGCCGCATGGGCTCCCATGCCATCAGCAACGACAAACAAGTGACCGTGCGACTGAAACCGGGCAGCATTGGTCGCCGGCACGCAGGCCATGCTGTCTTGGTTGTTGGCGCGGCGCATGCCCACGTCCGACAAGGAAGAGAAGGTAATTCCGGGATTCCATGGCTCCGACACCGAACAATGACTCGAAGATTTGGGGATGACAGCAGGTGGGACGTGGTCGTGAAATCTCAGTATAACTTAGTGGGCCTTGAATTGAGGTGCCATTGGCCAAGTTGAAACGCAGGCAACAGTCCCAATGCAGACACGCTCGCTGGCTGAATCGACGATCGATTCATCGCTCGGCGGGCTGCTGGGATGTGATTGGTAACGGGAATTGCGGCTCTAGCGACAGTGGAACAGCGAGATTAGAATTACGGTTCTTCGTCGGGGTTGTAGCTCAGCTGGGAGAGCGCTGCGTTCGCAATGCAGAGGTCGAGGGTTCAAATCCCTTCAGCTCCACCTTGCCGTAAATGTTTTTTCGAACGCTGTTTAGCGTGTCCAATCCAGCCGGATTGTGCGAGCTGTTTCTTCCTTCCGCAGTAAGCATTACTGCGTGATCGAACAAGGATCGCACCATTGCCTCGCAAAAGAAGCGCGGCGCTAGGCTCTGTCTGGTCAATTGATTGAGTCGGGTACAAAACCTTTGGACGGCAGATGTCAGATTTGTGGTCTGTCGCAGGCGACGATAGTGTTACCGGTTCAACTGTTCCTCGGCCATGCTGATTCAGAGCCAGTGTTGCGTTCTATCGAATAACGGGTCGGCGAGCGAATGCATACTTGCGAGATCACTTGAATCGCATTTGCAATCTGTCTGATGTCCTGGACGATTTCGATGAGTTCGTTCTGAAGCCAGGCAAAATGAAAACATTGCCGTCCATGCGGCAAGGGAAGTTGGTACCGCTTGTGGGGCAGGCCAGTTTGACATCGCAAAACCGATGACCAAGGTCTCGTTTGCAATGGAACTGCTGTGCAAGCATTCGGTTTGACTGGCCGAACAGCGCCATTCTGGTAGTCCCGCGAGTCCCTTCGCGGGGCAATTTCTTTGGAAATTGCTTACCGAATGCATCCTCAACCAACGAATCATTGGCGTCCTTAAGAAAACCCCGCTGTGTTGATCGATTTGTGATTCGTGAGTTACGTCGTCGGCTATCTCTACGCGTACCATATCGCTCTGCTGCGGGTGCTGGAAAGTTCTTCTTGCTCCGCTTCCGTCGCGGTCCGCGCCGGTCACGTCGTCCGATCATTGGATTGTCATCCGAGTTCCAACGGGCGTGACTACCAATCCTCACCACACAAAATCTGGTCGAGCGATTGGTAAACGTTAGTTCGCTCTGGAAAATTCAGAGGACAAACGCGATTGAAACGCTATCCGTCATTTATCAGTTACAACTAAACTTGGGCGCTGGACCGAGACTCTGCGGCACCCCGATACCATTGGCCGCAGGAGCCGACGCATGAAAACTGTTTGCAGTCTGATCTTTGCATTCGTCGTGATCGCTGCCGCCCTGGCTGGCGAGGGTAAGACGAATCCAAAACCACGGGAAATGACCCTTCGGCTCGAACTGTTCGTGACTGACATGGAGAAATCCATCGACTTCTACACGAACGTGCTAGGGTTCGAGCGGTTGAATGGGCAGCCCAACTACGTCCCGGTTCGCTCTGGCTCGGTCGAAATTGGTCTCGGACCAGCCGCAGCCTTGCCCAAGATGCACCATTTCAATCCCGATGTGAAGACCAGCCGCCGTGGGCTGGGTACTGAGATTGTTCTGGAAGTGGACGACGTGGAGGGCTTCTTCAAGAAAGTCAAAGCCGACGGCTACCAGCGACATCGGTTGCGAAAGTCCCATCTTCCTCGAAAGCCTTTCTCCAATTGCGAATCAGATTGTCACCGACGCCCAGATCTCGGGCGACAACGGAGTAGGACAATCCTTGCTCGATCACTTTCTTGACGGCGGTCAGTTTGAATTCTCGGCTGAATGTTCGACGCTTTTCCATGAATTGGTGCTCCTGTCAGAGAAGTCTGACATCTGCCAATCCACTGTCAACTTTTTGTGGGCAATTCCACAGACGGCCACCCGTTCTGGCATGGGCGCACCTTCGCGGCACATTCCGAGAGATGTCCGGCAAAGAGTTTGGCAGCGTTACAGTGGGCAGTGTGCTGACTGCGGTGCCAGGGATTATCTGGAGTTCGATCACATTATCCCAGTGGCAAAGGGCGGAAGCAATTCAGATGCAAACCTGCAACTTCTCTGTCGAAGATGCAATTTGAAAAAGTCCGACCAAATCTGAATTGATATGTGATGAGATGCGTTCGAAGAACTCGAACGATCGTCTTGTCTTGGTGCAACGGGAAATGGAATTTGCTTTACAGCGAATTGAACAGGGTGGCGGTTTCCTCGCTCTTCATTCCACCGTACTAACTAACGCCACCGATCCAGCGTCACCTCACTCACTTCAAGCATCTTGAGAACCTCTTCAAGGCACTTGCCAGTGCTGAGCAAGGCATCCGCGTCACGTAGCTTCTTGACGATCTGTTCCGGGGAATGACGTTTACGTTTCTTCTTCATCCAAGAGTTGCCCGGCATCGGGCTCTAGACTCTCCTGCCACCTGGATTAGTTTTTGGGGAGCACTCCAGGATTCTTGTTGCTGCGGTTTTAGCTCAATCCGGAAAATAGTGGCAATCGGTGCCAGTTTTGGACCGAGCGACGGCGTTGATTGCGAATGTGATTGCGGCATCGATCACTACGTGTCCGCAACATGGGTTTCCAGCCGATATAATCAGTGATGATCTCTCCATCGATCCGATCGGAGTGGCAACACGGAATGAGAGTCTGGTGAATGCTCATGAAGAATCGAAACAAGTCAAATGTCGTGGAAACTGTGAGCGTACTAAATAGCGCTGTGCGCACTTTGCTTGGGATCGCGATTGTCGGAGGAATCGCGTACGCGGCGTGGTATGGCTTCAGTGTTTACAGCGAAAAAGACGAGGCAACCCAACAGCTTGCCGAAGCAAAGTCCGCGCTGTCACTAGCTCAACGTGTGATCACCGAAAAAGAACGATCACTGGCACAAAAGAACGTCGAGATTCAAGAGAAGACGGCGCAGATCGTCGAACTGAACAATACCGTCGAGCAGCAAGAGCAGACGATTTTGCGACTGGATACTTCACTGCGGTTCCTGAAAGTCGACCGCCGAGTTGCCCGCTTAAAGGTGTTGGACCAGTCGCGCAATGAAAACGATGAACTCGTTTCGTTAGTTGAATTTCAGGAGCTTGATGAACAAGGGGAACCGCTTGACGAGCCCAAACAGTTTCCCGTATTGGGTGACACAGTCTATGTCGATAGCTGGGTTGTCAAGTTTGACGACAAGTATGTCGAAGAAGCAGATGTCGATCGTGCCACCTCGCTGATTTTCTTTCGCCGAATGTTTGGAGAGTTTCAAGAGCCACACGATGGTTTCGCACTTGACCCGGTCGGAGAGCGTCCGACCGCCTATTCCCAAGGCGTCGAAATGTCTGAATTTGAGCAACGCATATGGGCAGACTTCTGGAACGTGGCCAATGACGAAATCAAACAGGCTGAACTTGGAATTCGGGCCGCTCACGGCGACGCGCCGTCAATCAAAGTCGAGAAAGGGAAGTCTTATCGGATCCAGCTGCGAGCTTCCGACGGCTTGTCAATCGTTCCCGAAGGGACTCGACCTCGCGGCTGACTTCAATTCGTCGACAAGCTGCGTGCGCCAACAGATGCTTCGTCACAGCGTCGAAGGCATCGGACTTTCTGAACGCACTCACGACAAGATCCTCCGGGTTGTCCGCACGATCGCTGATTTGGCTGGCATAATTCGATTCTTGAGATGCACTTGGCCGAATCGATCGGCTATCGGTCTCTCGATCGAGAATTGTGGATCTAGGACGCATCAGGCCTGCAACAGAGAGGTATGGTATCTAGCGAAGGCAGCGTCACGGGGACTCACCAATGGTGTTCCAGCGCTGAAGTTGCCGGATACTTATTTTCAGGACGCCGGTGCTGTTTCGCAGGAACAGGCCAAGCGAGCCGGACTACGGTTGAGCAGGATCCTCAATGCGTGTGTTGAGATTGCTGGACGGTGAGTGAGGGTCAGCGATTGCTAACGTCCAATCTGACCGGGCCGTCGCATTCGTGTCGCCATCCGATTCCGGCTAGATCGGCGGCTCAGGTAGGGAGATTCTTTAGATGGCAAGGTGTTAGGTTCGAATTTCGCATGCCCCATCTAATCTCTGAACACACAACGTGTCGCGCTGGCTTCCAACAATCTAGCCCTCCCACGCGTTGTTGGGACACGCGGTCGCCAATCTGCGTCGGTCTTTTACACCTACGCGCCGAAGGAAAATTGCTTCGTGAGCGAGGTTGGTCCAACGAATGTCGCATACTTTCTTCGTAAGTCATTTCATCAGTTGGAGTTTGATTTCTCTCCGCGGCTTCATCATGTAGTCGTACTTTTTGAACCGGCGTTTTCGCAAGCGAGGTTCGATGCGCCCTGGCCGATTGCCGACTTGATGAGCCGCGACCGCATCCATCACTTGTTCATACAGCATCAGCCGGTCGGCAAGACGGCGACAGGTCGGCGCTGCGATGAACGGCTGAAAAGCTTCCAGGGTTTGTACCGTTGCTTTAAAGCTGATCTCTCTGGGCAGCATGCCTGCGCGGCAACAAGACTGAGCCATGATCGTACGGACCAGGTTGTACGCAAGCACGTGAGTCCAAATCTCTTTGCGAACAAGCTCCGGCGTCTTGCATCGCAAGACATCCATTTGCAGGGTGACTTTCAACGATGAGAAATCTGTTTCATTGTTCCAACGCAAACCGTAGAGTTCGGCCAACTCGGCAACCGAGGCATCACGCGGGTCCAAGATTGTCGTGACAATGATCACTTCATTGGAGCGAAAGCCAGGTTGGTCGACGTAGAATCGGCACTCACGAACAGTGATGAAGTCCGGGAATGATCGGTAAGTTTCTCGATCGATATCGCGCATGCTTGGCTTACCCCATCGAACGAGGTGATCATTCTTTCCAAGTCGCTTGCCACGCCGGAAGTCAGCCTTCCTCAAAGCTTTGTTCAGTCGCGTGACCGTATCGATGCGACGCTGCTGCAGCGAACATAGGTTTCGCCAATTACACATCAGGGCATCGGTCAGAACGACGTCTCCGGGCCGAAAGAGATCCCAAAGCTGGCGGAAAAGAGTGACTTCACCTTGGCCTTTTCCGGAGTAGCCCGCGACTGCTAAATCAAGGATCGCTCCGCACGACAGTGAGAAGATCGCTCCGACACGAGCTAGCGGAAAGCCAACGCCGGGTGTTTGCTTGTTCGACTGCGGATATGCCTGTTGATTACTTGGCGTATCTGGCATGGAAATCGTTGTGCCGTCGAACATGAAGACCTTGCGGTTCTTCCATAGCCAGTCCGACTCCGCCTTCCCGTCGAGCGCTGCACCGACACCACGAGCGATGTGTGCGAAGAACTGTTCAGGCAGACGCTTTCGCGCTTGGCAGTACGCGCCGGTGTGGGAAGAACATGCCCGCTGGCCGCGCGAGACTCGGTGGGCGACGAATCGAGCAACGGCTCCTCGACACGAATGATCTGCGCTGATGACTTGACCGAGGAAGATCCAAAGTGTTACTAAGGGGGTGTAGATACGCTCGTTCCAGGCAACCTCAATCGTATCCAATGCCTGCTGAACCGTTTCGCGGGCCAACACATCGACGAACGGGAGTTCTCCATCCTGAAGGAACTGACGTCTGAGAAACTCGAACTGACTCCGGAATAACTGCTCGTTAGAATACCGCATCCTTGGGCCTCCTTGCCGTTGATGAACTTTCGCAAATCCATCTACGCAAGTGAGGCCCTCTTTGTATATGTCGTTTCTAGTAAACGCTTTAGAAAAAACTACGTGCCATTCGTTGGTCCAACTTCAGCAGCGAACGAAACGGCGTAAGTTACCTCGGTGTACGCCACCGAAGCACCCAACTGTTGCCACTGAGTACAGCTTAGATCTCGGACTGGGAAGGTTGTAGAAGCCAGCAACGGTTTGTGACTCAGGATCTGCCGCTGTTAAAAAATCTCGAGCGCCACGGCTTTTCGGTAGTTTGAAAGACGTGATGAGTTTTCGAACAAACTATCCGTGTCGAATCAGCAATTTCCGTTCTTCCAGCGGGACACGATAAGAAACGAACGTTTTTGGAGGGAGAGGGAAGTTCGTTGTCGAGGTTGGTGTCCGAAACATCCGCTGCGTCCCGGCCGGCGAACGAGCAAGACAAATTGCCCGCTGTTCCCTGACCAGCAGAAACTTCAGATCGTTGACAACGATTGCCAAAATCTTTATCTGTTCTCGGTAAATCGAGTACGGCTCGTTCCCTCTGGCCGTACTTCGATTCGCGTGGCCGGTAGGAAGCGGCCCTGTCTTACTGTTCCTATTGCGCTGCCGCTTCGGGAGTGAGGACAAACACGGTGCCTGCCAAATCCGTCGTGGCAACGATTTGAGCAGCGTCGGCTGCACCGCCTCGGTCGTTCATGACATGCAGCCAGGGAGATCCTCCGGAGAACCAGGTTGCCAGATCAGGGACCGTACCGGTCACGATATCGTCGATATGCACCCAGTCGCCCCAATCATCTCGATAGACATGTCCAGAGGTGATCAGGTCGCCGGATGAATTGATTCCCGAAACCATTTCAATGGGGTCCGTATTGGATCTTGGTGGCAGAGGAAGAAGTTCGATAGCCTGGTCATAACGGAAGGGGTCGATTTGGGTTTGTCCCTTAACCTTCGCTCCCCAGACCGTGCCAGCAAACGTTCCGGAATCATTTAGGTAAATCCCAGCATTGGAGTTGATCTCCGGAAATGTTTCCGGGGAAGCTGCTCCCGTCGTGTAACGTAAATTCACACCTGCTTGCGACCTTCCAACGATTTGAGCTGGCCGGCTTCCAAGCGGATTACTCAGCCGATAATAGTTAACATTGGCACCAGCAAACTCATCCGGAAGAGAATCCGTGGCGTCCTCGGTCAAATCCAAGGGCCCGCCACCGAGTAACACACGAATCGCTTCATTAGCAATTGCATCGCCGTCGTAGAGGCCGGGATTGAAAAAGTAAGCATCGCCGTCAATGCCGAGAATATCTCCGTTCTCGTTGATCTGCGATCCAAATGAGTACCCAGATCCGGAATCCGGCAGCAGGTCGACAACCGGAGTCTCGGCACCTAGGTCCAGCGCGAAGCCTACAATTTCTCCTGTTTCATACTCCAAAGATCCGACAACGACCATCCAATCGTTGATGGCAAGGCCAGAGCGAAGCCAGGCCCCGCTCGGAATGCCAGCGGCGACCAATGTATTCAGATCGATTGCTTGGCCGCTGCCAGGGAAATAGATGAAGGCGGACGCACCGAGATCGGTAGTTAGCTTACCAACAACAACGCCTAAGTTGTTGATGTCATTCACAAATGCATTGCCCGCCATCTGTACGACCTCAATCCGATAGCGCAGTGCCGGAAGCGTCGGCGGTTCAGGAGGCGGGGGTTGCGGTTTTCCTTTGCCCAGCACCAAGCCGCTGGTCCCTAGTGAGACGGCCAGGGCTGCGGTCAACAGGACACAGGTCCAAATTCGTTTTGTTGTCATCGGTCGTCTCTCGCTCGGTGAAAGTAGGGATTGTCGAATGCGAAACAGGTTTGTCGTGATTGACATCGGGTGAATCCTCGACTTGATCAAGTTGTGAATAATTTGGCGTTACGCCACATGTGCACGTCTACGCCGACGCAGGCCGGCCAACGCACCCGTGCCGCATAGGAACAGGGCGGCGGTTGGTTCGGGGACTGCGGCTGCGACTTGCCAGACGGAAACACGTTGATTCATGGAATCCGCCACGTAGATACGGCCTAAATCGTCAACGGCGATTCCCTGAGGGCTCATTAACTGGCCGTCGCCGGTTCCAAATTCACCGAATTGAAACTTGTACGCACCAGAGCTGTCGAAGACCTGCACCCGGTTATTGCGTGAATCCGTCACGTAGATATCGCCGCTTTCGTCAAATGCGATTCCGGCGGGTGTAGAAGACTGGCCGTTGCCGGAACCCTCGCTGCCGAACTGAAACAGGTAATCACCGGCGTTGTCGAAGACCTGTACGCGGTGATTGCCAGGTATCCGCCACGTAGATATCGCCGCTTTCGTCAAGTGCGATTCCGACGGGTGTAGAAAACTGGCCGTTGCCGCCGCCCTCGCTGCCGAATTGAAACTGGTAAGCACCACCGCTGTCGAAGCCCTGCACGCGATGGTTGTCCCACTCCGCGACATAGATTTCGGCGTCGGTGCCCAATGCAATTCCAGTGGGAGTGTCGAATTGACCATCTCCGCTTCCCTCACTGCCGAATTTGGCCAGATAGTTTCCGAGCGGGTCGAAAACCTGCACACGGCCATTTGCATGGTCCGCCACGTAGATGAAGCCGGAATCGTTGAGAGCGATTCCCCAGGGGCCAACAAATCGACCGTTGCTAGTTCCTCTACTACCAAATTGGAACTGTAATCTGCCTATGTTGTCGAAGACTTGCACGTTGTCTTTTTGAAGATCCGTTACGTAGATGTTACCGGTGTGGTCTAGTGCGATTCCTACAGGTTGTTCGAATGGGCCGCGACCGAGTACAGCTCCGCCGATTGAGAAGAGATATTCCACTTCCGCAGCTGAGGCGGTGCCTACTGACGCGAGGCATAAGCAGACGGTGATGAACGTGAGTGGGAAACAAAAATACGGGTGGGTGGTTTGTAATTTCATTTTGCGTATCCCCTACTGGGTGGTCAGATTCAAAAATACGAAGTGCCTTTCTCGTTTCATGCCACGCCGCCAACGCTGGCATCTGGTCCCTCTCCTGCAGCACGAATCCTTTTCCCCCGTTGTTGCCGGCGTTGCCGACTGGCACCGTTGAAATAGCGCGTAAGCGCGATGCACGACTGATTGCCAGGAAAGCAAGTTTTTCGCGTGGCCGATACTTACTTTGGGCAATCTCCCTAGCCAAGATCCCGGCGAGAGCACCTTGATTTTTCGCTGGTACCCAGCGTTGCGTTGTTGTTGGGATAGCATCTGCGGGACTTCTCTCGGGGACTCTGGCGAAAATAGCTCTTGGTCGGCGTCGGTGGTGGTTGGGCCGACGCTACAATCAAGCCGCCGCCCAGGTGTTGTTTCGGCCGGAGCTTTTTGCTCACCGACCGCCGATCCTGGTCTGTTCTTTGCGAATCCGCGTGATCGCGTCTTCGCTACTTACAGGCCCCGCAGAAGCGCGCCGAAGTGTGACAGCCAATCAGCACAAATTTGAAAAAAGTGTCAGAAAACGAGTCCCGCTTCGGGCGAACATGCCTTTTTCGAAGAAAATCACTGGAAAGCCTGTCACACTTCGGGATTTTTTACGGGGCCTGTAACTAGGGGAGGAGTTTTCGATTGGCGTCACAATCTGATTCAAGCGAAACGGACCGACTTCTCGATCGACTCGATCGCGGCGACAAGTCGGCCCTCGAAAGATTATTGGCCCATCACCGCGATTACGTTAAACGGGTCGTCGATCTGCGAATGGATGATGCACTTCGTGCCCGCGTTGACCCTTCCGACGTGGTTCAGGACACACAAATGATGGTGACGAATCGAATCGACGAATATCTACGTCGCAGACCGACCTCGTTTCGGGTCTGGCTGCGACGCGAGACGATGGAGAAACTGACCGATGTGTCGCCGCCAGCACTTGGCTCAGAAACGCAACGTCAAGCGAGATCTGCGGCTGTCGGACGCATCCTCGCGGTCGATCGTCCAGCAGCTGCTCGGAGCAAGTCCGAGCAGACTGCTACAGCGAAAGGAATTGGCAGCTCAGGTTCGCGATGCGATCGAAAGCCTGAGTGAGATCGATCGTGAAGTGATCATGCTGCGGCACATCGAGGAATTAACGAATGTCGAGGTGGCAGAAATCCTGAACATCGATCCGGCAGCCGTGCGTCAACGACACGGCAGGGCCATTCTTCGGCTGCTGGAACAGCTCGCCGCTCGCGGTGGATCTCTGGCGGTTAGTAGCCACTGTATTGAAAACGTCATGCAATAAGGCAGTCCCAACCATGAATCAAACTCAATCTAAAAGAAACGGTCAGTCGAAAGCATGCTCGGTGATGTCGTCGACCAGTACCTTCGTCAGATTGCAATGGCGAGCAACCGGATGTCGAACAATATGCAGCCGACCACCCTGAGATCGCGTCCCTGATTCGAGAAGCGTTCCCAGTCCTGAAAGTCGTTAATGACTCGCTGGAAGAAGCAACGCTGGCGACAAACTCAACCTCTCTGGTAGCAAGCAGCTCGGTGGATTTTCGACTGCTGCACCCATTGGGCTCGGGCGGCATGGGAGTGGTTTACGAAGCCGAACAAGTTTCCATGGGCCGTCACGTTGCATCAAGATCCTGCCGATGGCCGGCGCGCTGCAACAAAAACAATTGCTGCGGTTTCGCAACGAAGTCCGCGCACGGCAATGTTCGATCACCGCCATATCGTCTCGGGTCTACTCGATCGGCGAAGAGCGCGGCGTCCATTTCTACGCGATGCAATTGATTCGCGGCCAGAGCCTAGCCGAAGTCATCCAAGAGTTACGCGTCGTTCGCGACGGTGACGGAGTGCTGGGCGGCAACTCGATTCATCAAGTGATCTCCGAATCCGAAAGCCGCGCGGGCGGTGCCAAAGGGAACGGTAAAGGAGCGCTGATCAGCCGACCGAAGATTCGGCAAGGCCCAAGCCACCCGATCCTAATCGCACAGTAGCCGATGGGTCATCCAAACCAACGACTGACACTCGCCCGAAGTCAAAGCGAATCTAAGCACCGCACCGAGCTTTCGAACCGCGTTCACGGATTCTTTCGCTCGGCTGCGAAGCTGGGAATCCAGGCTGCCGAGGCGCTGCAGCATGCCCACGACCTGGGTGTGCTGCATCGCGACATCAAACCGGGCAACTTGATGCTCGATGCCGATGCGGGCTTGCACATCACCGATTTCGGACTGGCCCGGATCGAAGCCGACGCCGGAGTGACAATGACGGGCGACATCCGGGGACGCTCCTCCGCTACATGAGTCCGGAGCAGGCCTAGCCAAACGGGTGGTCGTTAACCAACGCAGCGACATCTATTCACTGGGGGTGGACATGTACGCAGATTGCTGGTCCGTTGCGCCGGCCTTCTGCTCAGGGAACGAAGCCCCGTCAGTCGCTGCTGCAGCAGATCGCTTTCGAGGAGCCGAAACTGCCGACTCGGATCAATGACCGCGATCCCCCGCGAGCTGGAAACGATCGTGATGAAGGCGATCGCCAAAAATCCGCGGGAGCGTTTCACACCACCGCACAGGATCTGGCCGATGACCTTGGCCGTACCTGGACGACATGCCGATCCATGCCAGCGTCCCTCGCTACTGCAGCGAACGCAACAAGTGGTCGAACCGGAACAAGACATTTGTGCGGACGGCAGTGGCCGCCCTGGTCGCGATCGCGTGTTGTGATCGGCGGAGCGTCGCTGTGGAAGAATCAGCGATCGCGACCCTGGCGGCCTTGAACAGGCAAGGCGAATCTGGTGTTGGCCAATATCGACGCGGCCGAGCGTGAAACCCGGCAGCGTGAAGAACTAGCGCAGAACAACTTGCGACTTGCCGAGGCGAGTACCGTCAAGGCTGAGCGCAATTGCCAGCGCAACGAGGCAAGCGGTGGATGACTATTTCATGCGCGCAGTCAGTGAAAGCGATCTGCTCAACGTGCCCGGTGCCGATCCAGACTCGTCGACCAACTGCTAGAGTCCGCAGTAGCGTACTACAAGCAGTTTACACAAGAGCAAGCGAATGATCCTGCATTGTCGGCCGAACTGGCCAGCCGCGCATATCCGAGCTGATCAAGCCGTTCTATTCCGACCAAGGTCTTCGAATGAAAACTCTTCTCCGTTTAGCATTCGCCTCCGTCGTTGAAATCGTGGAAAGGTTGGTCAACCAGAGTGCAGATGTCAGCGGTTGGAAAGGTCTACGCGAGGAGTTCTGCTCAGGGGCAACAGAACACAGAATACGGCACTCCAGGGAAAGGACGCAGCGGAAGTCATTAACCTGTGCGATCGCGCGATCCCAGTCTGGGAGAAAGTTTGTAGAGTCATATCCCGATGTCGTCGGGTTTACCAGTGACCTTGGGGCACTCCATTTCGTCCTTGAAGCCTTGGGGCTGGGCGTAATTCGTCGGAACAAGTGACTACGTACTGGGATCGGCTTTCCTATCATGAATTAGGTCCGAACCGTTGGATCTATTTGGGTAGGCCTGCGCATCGTAATTTGGGGCAACCTTATCATAACGAGCAGAAATGGGAAGCTGCGATGCGCAGGTACTGAACGTGCAGTGCAAGTGCTCACACATCCTGCAGTGCCAGTCAAGGCGTCCATGTCTGGAAATGATACGGAGAATAGCAGCTTGACGCCGAGCTACGCCGGTATCGAGCAAACGGCATTAGCTGTGGGCCAACCGCAGTTGGCGATCGACAAGACAGGGAAGCCGTGTGCAATCGCTTTCGCAGAGGTCGGCGAACGCAACGCAACCACTTTCGGCCCCGCGAGCGCGCAGGTGGGTGCGACGCTAGCGTTGCTGGCGACGCACTTGTCCAGGCAAGCAAGTGCTATCACCGAGCAAGGCATGGACGAAGAAGCGGCGGAAGCCGAACGCGAGATCGTAGCGCTGAGTTCGCAAGCTATTCGAGATGCAAAGCGAAATCATCGCCAATTACCGTAGACCCAACAAAGCCAAAGCACATAACAGCTGGGCCTGGAATCTGGTGCAGACTTCTGACAAGCAGCCATGGGAATATGATTTTGCTAAACAGCATGCGGAGAAAGCGGTCGAGTTGGAACCGTCTGCTGGCCACATTCGCAACACCTTAGGTGTGGCCTACTATCGGGTCGGCGACTTCCAAGGGTGGATTGCGGGAATTGAATATGTCAAATGAGCTGTCACCTGGTTCACTTACTGCAATTAATGGATTTTTTATAGCAATGGCGTACCAGCAACTGGGCGAACTCGAGACAGCGCGCAGGTGGTTCGAAGCGGCAAGTGCTTGGCACCGTAAAAAACCTACGTCGGCCTGGATCAAATCCGAGGCCGACGCACGGTTGGGAATCTCCGATCAGGCAATAGAGAGTCTCAAAAACTCGGAGCCGGATGACCTGGAACTCTTTTCCCTTGTCATCAAGGCCGACCCCGATGCGGCCTGGGCCTATGCATTGCACGGGGAAATTCTCGAAAAGCGAGGGGAGGTCCGAAACAGCAAATCCGATTTTCGCAAGGCGTTAGAGCTTTATACCGATCACCTGGAAGCTGCTTCGGGCAACCTCGAGTACCTACACGTGGTTAGCCGTGGAAGTCTCCATGCTATAATGGGCGACAATGACGATGCTGCCGCTCGTTCCAGAAAACTGCCGAACTAAAGCCGACTGACCACTCACCTCATCTATCCGGGGTGGGCTATCCGCCGAACTCGGTGCTGGTGACCGTGAAGGCTATCGCAAAACCTGTGTTGGAATGCTCGGGCAGTTCGCCGAAACAGAGGAACTCGCGAGAAACTGCTAACTTCACCGCCTGGAGCTGCGCACTTGCGGCCGATGCAGTGGATGACTACTCACTCCCTGTAGCTCTCGCCGAGCGCACCGTCAATTGGATCCCGACAACGATTTCCACCTCAAGAATCTCGGAGCCGTACTCTATCGGGCGGGACGATTCGACGAGGCTCTTGCCAAGCTCGAAGAAGCGGATAGAGTTACAGGGCGACCCGAAGCATGGCAGCAACAGCTCCCCCTGCCTACACGTGGTACTTCCTAGCAATGACTCATCGGGCTCTTGGAACAACGACGAAGCAACCAAGTGGTACGAAAAAGCAGCCGCCTGGACAGAAGTCGAGACGTCGGCGCCGGAGAGCTTGAAGACGGCACGCCAAAACCGCCAGTCACGTGGAATCGCCGCCTTGACACTCGAGTTGCTAGATGCCCAGACCGAGCAGTTACTGAAATGCTGTGGCGACAACGCCGGAACAAGTCGGGCAAGGCCACGCGGATGCAAGCGACCTGGTATCCGGCCCGCATCCAAAAAGAGCTGGCGGATGATGGCCCGACACAACAACACATTCACGGAATCGTGTTAACTGCCATCCAAGTGAAGTGACGTCCTGCAAAAGCACCGTTTTCGGTGCCGATAAGGCGCTTCGGTGGCGCCGACCGCCGCCTTGAACTGCTTGTGCTTCGTGCTGGCAGTTGCATCGTCCTAACGCTCGAAGCTAGGGAGCGAACTCGCATCGGTGTCCCGAGGCCGGAAAGACCGACGCGCCGAACGAAAATTGCTTCGTGAAGGTTGTTGGTCCATCCGATGTGAGTTAGAGAGCGTTTAATTGAAGTTGTGTACGGCCAAAACTCCTCGCTGCTGGCGGACATCCAGGTCGCCACAGTCCGAGTTCACTATCACCCTGATCTGCCGGGATAAAGCGATGCCAAGAAGGATTCTCAGCCAGCTTTGTACACGATGAGGTGTCGTTTCCGCCCTTGTCTCCGCACGCAGCATTAAACCACCAACACAATCCCGAACCCGAACAGAACACAGAGCTTCACCCGACCCGCTACCGGCGTACCCATCACTGAAAAGACAGGACCCCCCTTCGCTCCCGGAACACTGTGCCATTCCGCGCAGACTAACCAAGGTCCGTGACTAATTCGCACGCCATGGCTGGGTTGCAGCACGTAAATGATCGACCGCAAAAACATTTCAAGATTGCTGGTCAACATCCATTCGGGAAACTCGAATGAACCGAGAGGACGGCACACGACGTGCTGCGTCTTAGAGATTACTGCCCAAATCGTCAATCTTCGGGAAAAGATAAAATGCATTGTGTCTGCTTCGCACGATCGACTTGGCTGTGTTCTATCCTCTTGCTCGTGTCAGCGTCGCGTTTCGTCAACGCACAGGATGAATTTATTGGGACGTCAATTCATGCCTCGCGTGGGTGCGACATTTCATGCAGGTGATAAGGAGGTTCCACGATCGAAAGTCAGTCTGCCTATTGTCGTAAAGAAAGTGAAGGGAGTCTGGTTGTTGAGCGGGCGTGCGTGGATCAAGAAGACTGACGTTGTTCCACTCGAAGCCGCCATCAAGTATTACACTGATTATCTGAATGAGAACGGGCCTGACCCTGAAGCGTTGGTCAATCGGGGGCGTGTATGGAGCGAACAGAACGATTCCCTTAATGCTATAAATGACTTTACTGATGCAATCGCCCTCGATCCCAAGTCCGCAACTGCGTTCTCAACGTGGGCTTATGCGGCATATGGGCGAGGACATTGACGGCGCAATTGAGGACTACACGGAAACGATTCGCCTGGATCCGGATTCCACAAACAGTTACTACAATCGAGCCATCGCATGGACGTCGAAGGGAGAGGTAGAGCGAGCGATTGCAGACTACACCGAAGCGATTCAACTCAATCCGAGGTTTGTCAGGCATACAACAACCGTGGTTTGGCTTGGCAATCAAAGAGGGCATCGAAAAGGCGATTGCGGACTACACAACGGCAATTGAGATTGATCCAGCATTTGCCTCGCCTTATTACAATCGCGGCCGGATTCGGAGTCAGATGGCAGCTGGATAAAGCACTTACCGATTTTGATTCGGCCATTCAACTCGACCCGAAGGACTACTTCGCATTTTTACAGCGCGGAATTGTATGGCGTCGAAAGGAATCATCGGAGTCCGCTTTAAAGGACTTCAAGAGTCGATTCGTCTCAATCCCCAGTACACCGCCGGTTATCGACAGCGCGCCTCTAGTCAGGATGTCGATGGGCGAATTCGAAAACGCGTTGGCAGATTTCACCGAAGTGATTCGCCAAGAACCGCATTTAGCCAGTCATCACCACAACCGTGCGGCTGCTTACTATGAAATTGGTGCTTTGGACGACGCCATCCGCGACTATACGGAAGCCATTCGATTGGATCCCAGCTTCGTAAGGGCGATCAATGATCGCGGAGCCGCATACCTGCAAAAGGGCGAATTGGACGACGCCCTCTCGGATCTCACTAAGGCCATCGAGGTGGAACCTGAATTCGTAGGTGCTTACTACAACCGCGGGAATGTTTGGAAGCGACTGGGTAATCGAGAGAAAGCACGTGTGGATTTTCAAAAAGCCGTGCGTCTCGATCCCAGTTTCAGGGCGGACTATTCAAGCACTGAAGAACATCGTTGCAGCGAACCGTGACCCTGATAAGGACGTAGGGCACAAGACGGCCATATCAGGGACCGCGTCGCAACTCGGTCCGGATCTAGAAGGCTGGTGTCCGACGAAGAAAGTCTCTGCGGATGCCGAGTCACCAATGATGCCGGTCATCGGGGTAGCCAAGGAGGAAGTACACGTCGCTTGGATGCAGAAATCGTTCGGCAGCTTCGATATAGTCCACTCGCAAAAGAATGGAAACAACTGGTCAGTCCCCATTCAGGTTACCAATAGCGCTCGGAAATCGATGTTCCCGTCAATGGCGATTGATTCATCGGGAATGCCGCACCTCGTATGGATGGAAGGCAGCGAGGAACGCTTCGACATCTTCTACAGTCGATGGAATGGCTCGCGATGGTCAAAACCGTCCAACATTTCGAGAACCAAAGGAGCTTCACAGCGTCCCAAGATCGCGATCGATTCATCAGGTATCGTGCATGTTCTTTGGTACGACAACACAGACGGTTTCTTCTCGCTTTGGCATGTTCAACGGAGCAGTGGCCAGTGGACTGATTCGGCCAATACTGGCTTGGTAAAGTGGTACATCACGCATGATCCTGATCTGACTCTCACGCCTGGATTGGCGGTGGATACTGACGGTGCGTTGCATGTTGTCTGGGTGGATATAGACGGCGTTCGTCAACAGTTGTTTCACAGTCAGTGGAACGGGACAGCCTGGTCAAAGCGAGACAGAATAACGACCTCATCTCAGCGGCCCACAGAACTGAGTTTAGCGGCGGATACCTCTAATCATCTTTACTTGGTTTGGTTTGACCGAGACGACGTCTGGTTCACAAAGTCGTCCGTTGATGGCTGGTTAGAGCCCATGCTGGTGAGTCAGAACTCCGCGTTACCTGACATACACATTGATGCATCGGAAGAAGTCTATCTGACGTGGACGAAGGGTGGTGAGATTCTTTACGGCCGCATCAAGGGTGATGCTCTCTCGGGACCGGTCAGCATCTCGCGGCATGAGAAGTGCGAGTCCCCCTCAATTTCAACGGATGCCGCTGGAAAACCTCATATTGTGTGGATGGATGCAGGAACGCTTCACTCGGGCATTCATTATCGATGTAGGTTGGCCACCGACTCACCGTGACCGCTGACGCGCTGGGCGATGACAGGAAGGGCGTTGGCAGAAGAACAGTCCGCATTGATTGGGACTGCCAGTCATCCCGGATACGCGTTGTTCGGGATTTAGCCTGCCCTCTTATGGTGGGGGCTAGAATCCTGTCGGTAAATATGTAGTCGAATCGGTGTCTAACTGCGTT
>CAVOSP010000003.1:0-2186953 GCA_963698905.1 Pirellulaceae bacterium | reverse complement strand
CGTCGAGGCTGTATCGTAGTTGCCTTGTGATGCTGAATCGGTTGCCGGCGAACAATTCCGCCGACTTCGCGTTGCCGGGCGATGGCGTTCCGTAGAAGAGTTCGATGTCGTGGTGATCGAACTTGATTCCGCGACGAATGACGTCGATAACGCCTCGCGAACCGATCTCTTTCTCGAGTCTCGCAAGAAATTTTCGTCGCGTCGGATTGTCGCTCTCGAGTAGCAATTCTTCCGCGATCTTCGGTTGGGTTTCTTTCAAGAACTCGCGGAAGCTTCGCCAAGTCAACGCAATATTCGCGGTCATAATCTTTTGGATCGCCCGGTCGCCAACCGCGATCGACCATATCGTCGAAGATGATCTTCTCGAGTCCGCCTTCGCTTGTGTCGCTGACACCGCCGGCAATCTTCTTGTACAGCGGCCCCTTCTCTTGAACCTTGCTGGCGTCGCTGTTCGCTTCCGGCATGATGTCAGACACTTTCTAGTAACTCATTTTGAGCGAGCACCTTCCAAGCTAGTTGGACGTGATGGGGCGAAAACATCTCACGTTTTCGAGATGACCAATCAGCAATCTTTTGCATTGCCTCTTCTGGATCGCGTGCACCTTCATCTGTTGCGACCCAATGAACGGTCGCCAAAAGTTCCATTCCGAATGGCGTCTCGAATCCTTTTGATCAACTTTGCGACGTGCTCAAAGTTGGCTCTTGTTTGCGGTTCAGATTCGAGAACCTCTTCGGCTTTTTCGATTGCTCCATCGACGAGAGACAAGGGCTTGTCGGGGTTCTCGCCACCATCTGCGAAACCAAGGGTGAAGTGCCCCTCTGTTGCGTTCAAGACGTGTCGCAACTTAGTTGCATAGGGACCATAGGGGCCCTTGGAGAATTGCAATTGCTCCATCGGTTCGCCAAAACCAACCATGAAGTACATCAGTTTGTGAATCTCGAGAAGTGTTACATCTGGATCCATCGCAACGGATCGATACTTCCGCATCAGACCAATCATCGCGGTGGCGCCCTCTTGTCATCGTCGGCACCTTGGCCGTCTTTGTCATTGCCGCCGCCGACGGTGCTTTGCCGGGCTCGTACACAAACACCGCAACATTGGGCAAAGATGCGAACGCGGACTCGATGCTGGGCGAACGTCCTCCCACTTCAAGCCACCCAGTCCGCAACCCAACGGCGGAATTGCAATGGACTGAATCCCAAGTCGGCGAACGTCATCGACCAAGGCTTCCAGTCCCGAATCGATGTCTTCAATCTTGCTTCGTCCTTTCCAGTGGTTCTTCGTCGGAAAGTTGATGACGTATTTCGGGTTGAACATTTCCTCGGTTGAGAAGACAAACATTCTTCCGGGATGTAGTTCGCGAGCGTCGCATACCTTCTTGTATTGCTTAAAGTTCTCGGGGAACTTCTTCTTGAACTGCAAAGCAATACCACGCCCCATCACGCCGTAACAATTGACGGTGTTGACGAGTGCTTCCGCTTCTGCTTTCAGGATGTCGCCTGTTGTAAATTCGATCATCGTTATTCTGTCTATGGAAAATACCAAGTCCGTTCAATTGTGATTGGCGGTTGGTGCGGACAATCCGCAATCGCTTTCTTTGATGCACTCAGTCGGGATTGATCGATAACCCCAATCGCTTCCACCAACCCCCACGGAAAGAAGCGATGGATCAAGAATTCTGCCGCTTTCCGATGCTTTCGATCGCCAGCAAAATTGTTGCTTTGAACCACCTCCCAATCTATTCGGCCTAAATCCTGCTTGCGGTTGAAGAATTCAGCGGTCGCCATTCCAGCGTTCATATCAGAAAACGCGTAGGGAATGCTATTCTGACTGGCCCACCGCTGACATTCCATCATATCAGCTTGCAGGTGGACGATTGGTTCTTGCCCGCCGTGATACGTCAATTCGGGGAGATTGTCGTACCAGAACACCGAAAGCATCACGCTTCGGGGGCAAAGGTAGAACGGCACGTAGTCGCCGACCTTCGTTCCCGGGTGGCAGGTGACTTCGTATTCGTTCAGTCGCCGGCCCTTGATCTCGGCAAGCCCGACCGCGTTGACATTCAATCCTTGATCGATCATCTCGCGATCAGACCACAAACCACCTGCGCGATAACCTTGGGAAGATTGTCGACGTGGGTGATGTGGTAGATCTTCGGCTTGGCCGGGACTTGGTTCACACCGCCTCCTCGATCAGTTCGTCGTCGGTAGCGAAGTCTTCGTCGAGCGTTTCGGTGGCGGCCAGTTCGGCGGCCTCTTCGCTGACGTCATCCGGTAACGCCTTCGCGAATTCGCAAACGTCCAGCTTGCCCGTCACGACGTCGGAGATTAAACGGGTGCGGTATTCACGAAGTAGTTCAATCTCCCGCTTGAGTGAATTTGCCGTGCTGAGCAAGGGAGCTACTTTTGCTTCAATGCCATCGACGATTAAAGCTTGTTCGGTTGTCGGTGGTGCTGGGAGCTTCAATTGTTTGAACGTGTCCCAGTAACACCGGTTTCGATCAGGAACGATGCCGGTCGATTGACGATTGACTTCACCTTTGCATTCATCAGTTCGGAACACGAACTCGTAGAACTGACTGTTAGCAATCGAAGTGCGGGGCTTTGCGACAACGTAGGCGGGACTAACAAGACCATCTTCTGGCACTACTCCCACTGCGCTTGCCAAAGTCGCATCATGTTGTAGGCAATATCACCGCGTTTTGCGAAGCTATACTTCTCCACGTCGGCGATCAGTCTCTTCTCACGACCACGATGATCAAGATCACCTGCAACGGTGACCCCTGTATTAAGGGAGACGACGAGCATCGGCAATCCAACTCGACCGCAGTCTTTTCTCTCGGAGAACATCGCACCAGCTCGTAAAACTTTCCAATGCTCCGGCACATCGCCGAGCCAGTCGAGGCCGGAGGGTTTGAGGGGGACGGTGTCGTCGAGGCCTCGGGTGACGGCGCGGTGGATGATCGCTTGCTTCTGCTCCTCGAGCAAAAGGATCACCTTCCGTTTCGCCGCAATCGCCTTCCCCAAACGAACACTCGCCCAATCCAAAAACCGAACAATCAACGCTTGCTCGTCCGGTGGCGGAACTGGTGTTTTCGTCCCCAAAAAAACTGGGCATGGAATGGTGTTGCGAAGTCCCGAATACAAAGGGCTCAATAACTTCCGATCATCCATCGCAATGTAGAACCGCTCAATGAATGCCGCGATGGTCGGATCGTTACATTCAAAAACTGTATAGGCTCCCGTAATCATTCCGTCGAAACGAGATAGGCCAATGGTTCTTGGGGTCTCTGGGACATCAAATAAACAGCAAACAAGATTACCTTGGCGAACCTGTTGGCTTGTTCCCATATCCGACGAGAACTTTCCTTTCTGTTTCTTCAGATCGCGAACAATGACCCCTTGTTTCGTAAGCGAAAGCAACGCGTAGTCCGAGTGCCGATCCCCAACGAGTACTTTCCTTCGTTTCAAGAATGCGCGGTTTGGAACTGTCTTCCAGTGTGACGGAATATTGCCAACCCAAGGTAGTTTCGACGGCATACTATCTGAGTACGGACGCAAGTCGGCGATCATGCATGACTCCCTTGAAGCAAGTCGTCGAGCAACCCTTCCGCCTCTTTCTCAATTGCTACGATGTCGTCCCTGATTTGATCAAGCGTTCGCAGCGGTTCCGGCTTGTAGAAGTGTCGGGTGAATGAGATCTCGTAACCGATCTTCACGCTTCCCTTCTTATCTTGTAACCATGCGTCCGGCGTGTAGGGCAAGACTTCGCGGTCGATAAACGCCTCGATCCCACCGGGTTCAAGTAGTGGGATCTGCTCGCTATCTCGCAAGTCTGGATCGGGCTCGAACCCGACAACGCTCTCTGCCGGACAGGCGTCTTCGCGACCGGATGACGGGTGAAGACATTCGGGTAAGTCACCCCAACGATATCGACCATGCGTAGGATCGGCGTCGACCTTGGTTTCGCCCTTCTTGTTCGGTTTGGAAACCTTGGCGATTACCGGCGGCGCGGTTTCGTCAACGTCGCTGACGCCTCGCAAGACAAGTTTGAGTTCGGCCGCCGACGGCTTGCTGTCGAGCTCCGCCAATTTCTCAGTGGCGACTTCCGCGAACACGTTATAGTCGTCGAACGGATCGCCTCCCACTTGCTCACGCAACCACGTTCCCAGTTCGACCAAACGGGCGTCGCGTTGCCAGGTTTCGGGCTTTAGTAGCTTCTTCTTCTTGCTCTCGGGTAGGCTCTTTCCGCCTCCGCCGTCGTCGTCATCATCATCGCTTCCCCACTCGGCCAAACGCTTGGTGAGCTGCTTCTTGATGCTTCCAAAGTCTTCGACCAATGCGTCGCCGAACTCTTCATACAGCGTTTCGCGAATCTCTTCGTCACCGGACGCAAACCGTAGTGCCTCGATGCGTGGGACCGTTAGTTGGCTTCGCAATCGCAAAGGACGTTCAACGATAACTTTCCAGTATCCGAACGCTTCCCCGGGGAAGATCTTGGATTGCTCGGTTTCCTCGAAGTTCAGATAGGCATCGCAGATCCGCTTGATATCCTCGTCGCCGAGTTCGCAATTCTTCTTGCCGAGATTCTTCCGCAGCGGCCGATACCACTGCGTCGCGTCGATCAGTTGCACCTTCTGACTGCCAACCTCTGTTGCGTCGCTCTGTCCTCGTTTATGGCGTGTTTCGTCATCTCCATGATGTTCCACGCGGATGAGCTCGGAATTCAGCTTAGCGACGAGGCGGCGAGGCGAAGCGTATGCGATCCGCACGTTCTCAAACTCTGAGGGCTGTAACACTGGTGGAAGCAACTGAACGATGAATTTTCCATCCTCCTGAGGTGCGGTCATGACGGTACGATCGAGTTGTCTAGCGATGTGATACAAGAAACGCTCGATCCATTCTTGCGCTATCTGGTGCCAGCTGGAACCAACGATTCCATCGAATTCAAACGGCTCAGAATTGGGTGGATATGCATCCAAGCACTGCGGAAGCAAATAGGGCGCAGTCGTATTTACCTTGCCGAGTTCATCACAGATTACATCGAGTTTAAATCCGTCACTGGAACCGGAAATCAGGTCCTCAACACAGTTCAAACAATCCAACAAACTTCTGGTGACGTGTCCCAAACTGTCAATTTCATTCGACATCGAATACTCTTTCGACTGCTCACTTTGGATAAAGAGCGGCCAGAGCGGTGGCGACCACCTTTTCGGGAGCGACCCTAGGCCGATCTGATTGTGCATTGTCGGTGAGCTTCACTCAACTCTCGTTTGCTCGATGGTCGTACGGATAACTGACTGGGTACGCGGTGATCGCTGATGAAATCCAAGCAATGAGTCGAGTATCGACTTTGCCGCCTTTAGGCGAACGGCATCGTCTTGGGAAGACCCCATCAAATCCCAGAGCGTGCTGACAGCATCGAGACCAGCATCCGACAATTTGGCCAATATTGATTCGCGCAGGTTCTCTCTCGCCGAGTCCAAGCGTCGGCGGAACTCCGGTTCAGCGAGTCTTCGATAGACGGTTCGCTCTGAAATACCGGCAATTCTGGAAGCCGCTTCGACATGACACCCGGAAACTAGCGCCGCGAACAACTGGTCATCGCTGGCCAATGTCGATTGATCGTAGGTGTCAAAAGCTGCCACCTTATGACAATTGCTCTGATCCATTAATAACGCTCCCTCGAGATAATCGTCGGTTTTCGATCTGACAGGTAGTCGAACTAAAATGCTCAAAAACCAGCATTCAAATGCATTGTCTATCTTACAAGCTGGAAGAGGGGGCTGAACAATTTTCAACCCGCTAAAGTTCGGCTACTTACATCTTACAGCAGCCTCATCCAGTCGGTCAAAGCAGCGTCTGTGATAGCCCAAGCAACCACGCTCATCGAAATTGACGAAGTCCATGAACACAATTCATTTGCGCGATACTCAAGGCTACCGTTGTTTACCCAGACAGATAGTGTTGCCGACCGGAACTGCCAGTCCGGCGAGAGATAGCCCGAATTCACGGAACCGGCGCAGTTGCTCTCATTCCGGATGGCGGTGGACATCACCTCCGCGCCGAACAGTGAATAGTTCGCAACTTCGGTTGGTCCAGCCTCCTGCACGAAGGAATCCGGCGAACTGCGGGAGGTCGGTTTCACCGAAGCTAGTTACAGAGCCAGAAGAATCGGCGAAATGTCGAACGGGCTGGTGTGCTAGTTTCAGTCATCTCATAACCCAGGGGTCGCTGGTTCGAATTCGATGGCAACAACTTCACTAGAGTTCGACGCGACCAACCTGCAAAAAGCTAGCGGACTGCCCAATCATTCCGCCAGGCGATCCGGATGACTCGATTCCAAATCATCGCTTCAAGTAGCGACGAGTTTCGCGACTGGCTCGTTCGCGAGTTTTTTCGCATTCAATATTCTTGGCCGTGACGACGGGTAACGCATCTATGAGATTGGTCCGTAGGATGGATTAGAACCGGCGGATCCGGCGCGGCAGCGTCAGTGGTCGATTGACGGCAAAACGGTTGCCGATCTGTTGGCCGCCGCCTTGGCGAAAGGACACCAAGCCGAGACTTTGCTGCCAGGGTCGGCGTGGCACTTGGGCGATGTGCTGATTAGTGGGCAGTCATTCGGCGTCACTTTGGCGACGCACCACGCGGCAGAATTCCGAGCAAGTTGCAGCGACGCGTCGCGCATGATCCTCGTTGGCAATGATTTGACGAACAATGATTTTGCAGGTTCTCTTTCGATTGATGAAGCGTTCACTTTCTTGCCGAATCGAATCGATGCTCGACAACAGCGGTTGGAACAGGTTAGCCACTATCGAGTGAGCGGATCGGCAACGCTTTCTATCGCAAAGGCCCGATGTGGGGGGTGCCGTTCGGAGGGCAGGAGACGTCTCTCGAAAACGATGTCGGCCCGTTGTTCATCGGGAGTCTCTTGGCAACGCCAAGTCGAACGGTCCGCCACAATCACGTTACTGGCTAGCCGTCTGTTCATAAGGTCTGTTGTTTCGACATCTCGACACAACAATAGCGTGGGCCGTCTGTTATCCTATTCAGCACTCGATAGGATTCGCCGTTGGAATGTGCGAGCGCACAGAGCGATTGACCAAGGTCAAGTTTGACTGCTGGCCTCTTTGATTCGCCGGCGGATGACCGTAGGGTGAAGCTGACGAGTCCTCAAACAGTCGCAATTGCTTCGAGAATAGGGCCGAATTCGAATATTGGTGGCATGAAGATGGAGAAAGAGAACCCTCCGCGTGAGCGCATCATCCGGGATGGGCCGCTGAGCTCAGAGTCGACACGATCCATTGCGTGTCCCGTACCGTCGATGCAATTCGGAATGGAACCGCTTGGGTCGAACCAGTGCGAAGCCTTGGGTGCTGCAGGTTGTCCATTGGCCGCGTCCATGCGCGAGCGTTTGGCTTATGAGGTGTTGCTGGCGGAGCTTTCGACCAAGTTTGTGAATGTTTCAGCCAGCCGAGTCGACTCCCAAATCGAGTGGGGCCTGATGCGAATCGTCGAACTCTTCGGAATAGACCGGGCTGGGCTTGGTGAAGTGTCTGCGGACGAGAAACAATTGGTGGTGACCCACTCATATCAACGACCCGGAACTCCACCATCAGCGAAGTTAATGCTGGATTCACAGTTTCCAACGTACGCCAGGATGGTGCACCAAGGAATGGTGATCCGGTTGCCGGACGACCTCCCGAACGAGGCGACACAAGAGCGAGAGTACTGCCGCTCGACCGGCTTGAAGTCAAATCTGACGATACCGCTAATCGTGATGGGTACGGTGGTGGGGGGGATCGGCTTTTCCTGTTATCGATCCCAACGGATTTTGCCCGACGAATTGATTCCGCGACTGCGTCTTATTGGTGATATCTTTACGAACGCATTGGCACGCAAACGTGCCGACGAGACGATTCGCGCTAAAGAGCAATTGTTACGCAAAGCCAAAGAGAGGTTGCAGCAACTCTCAAGCAATCTACTGATTTCGCTCGAGGACGAGCGCGCTCGTATCGCTCGTGAGATGCACGACGATTGGACGCAAAGACTGGCGGTGTTGGGCATTGATGCCGCGAGCTTGGAACACCACATTGACGACCCCAAAACGGCTTTGCCGCTGGTGCAAGCCATGCGTCAGCAACTGGTCAGTTTGGCGGACGATGTGCACGCACTCTCGCGGCAACTTCACCCGTCGATTATTGACGACCTGGGCCTAGAAGAAGCGTTGCGCTCGGAGTGTGCTAGTTTCACGGACCGCGAAACGATCACGGTGAATTACAAGGCTGACAAAGTGCCTGCGTTCATACCGAACGATATCGCCTTGTGCCTGTACCGTGTGGCCCAAGAGAGCTTGCGAAACCTTGCCAAGCACGCGGCGGTCAGCGAAGCATCGATGGATTTGGTCGGCATTCGAAACAAATTGGTGTTGCGAATCCGCGATCAAGGTGTTGGCTTCGATGTAGAGTCCCCGCACGAGGAGCGAGGCATTGGACTATCGAGTATCGCTGAACGCGTTCATCTTGTTCACGGCAAGTTGACAATCGACTCTGCTCCTGGCTACGGCACAACGATTGAAGTCCACGTACCACTGGATTGGGCTACGACATGAGTCGAGCGCGTGTTCTGATCGCCGACGATCATCAAATTCTCGCCGAGGGTGTGCGCAGTCTTCTCGAACCCGAATTCGAAGTGGTCGATGTCGTTTCGAACGGCCAGGAGCTTGTTGAAAGCGCTAAGACGCATCTTCCGGACATCATCGTGGCGGATGTCACCATGCCTTTGCTCAACGGCATCGAAGCAGCCATTCGGATACGTGAGGCTGGCGTCGAATCGAAAATCATCTTTTTGACGATGCATCGAGATGTTGCGTATGCGCGACGGGCCATCGAGTCCGGGGCATCAGGTTATGTGCTAAAGCACTCGGTTTCGTCGGAATTGGTGACGGCCATTGCCGATGCCATCGATGGAAAGACGTACATTTCACCTCTCATCGCCGGAGAACTCATTCAGTCCTATCGTTTTGATGACAACTCAGCCCAAGAATTGACGACGCGGCAAATGGAAGTCCTGCGACTGATCGCCGATGGTGGTTCTGCGAAAGATGTCGCAAAAACGCTAAAAATTTCGATTCGAACTGCCGAAGCCCACCGGGCCAACATTTTGGCAAGGCTTGGCATGCAGAGCACGGCAGAATTGGTTCAATACGCGATCCGCCACGGTATTATTTCCATCGATTAAGGTGGCAAAGTTTTTGTCCTTTGGGCTCCGAAGCCGATGGATTTCGCTTTCCTTCTCCCCGCGTCGCGCCGAAACTGACTGCGCATTGCGCAGCTCGGGAATCGTACTTTTGCGAATCGACCTCCACGTCTGATTGTGAGATGCTAGTTAATGGATGAATGATGCGTAAGCAAAAACACGGAGATCGGTCTATGAAAGTCATCATTGTTGGCGGGGTGGCTGGTGGTGCGTCGTGTGCGGCGCGGTTACGTCGATTGGACGAGACGGCTGAGATTCTAATGGTCGAGCGTGGGCCCTACGTCTCCTACGCAAACTGCGGACTACCCTATCACGTCGGCGACGTGATTGAAAAAGAAGCTAGCCTTTTGGTTGCGAACGAAAGGTTGTTCCGCGAACAATTCGCGATCGATGTGCGCACGAATTGTGAGGTGATTTCTATTTCGCCGCAGGACCAGACCGTTGAGTTAAGAGATGTCAAGTCGGGCGAGGTCAGCACCCAGCCCTATGATAAACTTGTGCTGTCGCCCGGTGCTCCGTCGATACGCCCCCAGTTACCCGGTATCGATCTCCCTGGCATCTTCCACGTTCGCACCGTTCCCGACGCCCGGACCATCCGAGAATGGATTTCTGGCGGAACATCGTACCTTACCGGGATGTACCATTACACCGGGATTCAGATGGTGAAGCCGATCCGTCGTGCCGTTGTGGTGGGAGGCGGGTTCATTGGACTTGAAATGGCAGAAAACTTAACCCACCAAGGGTTCCAAGTGACAGTCATTCAAAAGCCAAATCAGGTTCTGGGGCCGCTCGATCCTGAGATGGCGTTAGTCGTTGGCGACCATCTTGAAAGGCACGGCGTTCATCTTGCGCTTAACGATGCCGCTGCTGGCTTCGAGAAATCGGATAACGGCTCACTCGAAGTCCGAACCGTCGCGGGCAAGACGTACCCGGCCGATCTTGTGATATTCGCGATCGGAGTGCGGCCGGACACGACTCTGGCAAAGTCAGCCGGGCTCAAGATCGGTGAACGTGGTGGGATTCGCGTCGACGACCAGATGCGAACCAGTGACCCAAACATCTTTGCAGTCGGGGATGCGATCGAAGTCAAAGACTTTGGGACAGGACAGTGGAGTCTGGTGGCTCTCGCCGGGCCTGCCAACCGACAAGGACGGATCGCGGCGGACGTGATTGCCGGTCGGAATTCCCGATATCGCGGTACGCAGGGGACGTCGATCATTGGTTTGTTCGGCGGCGCTGCCGCTTGGACTGGGGTTAGCGAAAAGACACTCAAGCGGCTGGGCGATGAAGACTATGAGAAGATTTATCTCTATCCGAATTCCCATGCGGGATACTATCCCGGCGCCAAAATGCTCGGCATCAAGTTTCTGTTCCGCAAATCGGATGGCTTGGTGCTTGGCGCTCAGGCGATCGGTGAAGATGGTCCGGCAGTCGACAAACGGATCAGCGCGTTGGCGGTAGCCATTCAACTGGGGGCGACGATTTACGATCTTGAAGAAGCAGAACTGTGTTACGCGCCCCAGTTCGGCAGCGCCAAGGATCCGCTCAACTTTGCAGGCATGGTCGCCGCAAATGTGCTACGCGGCGACCTGCCGTTAAGCCACTGGGAGTCGGTGGAAAATGTATTCTTGCTAGACGTGCGAGAGCCGGTTGAACTGGCAGTGGAGCAGGTATCCGGTGCAATCAACATCCCGCTAGGCCAGCTTCGTGCACGTTTGGACGAGCTGCCGCGAGAACGTGAGATTCACGTCATCTGCAGGTCAGCTCAAAGGGCATACTACGCCACATGCATCCTGAGGAACCACGGCTTAAACGCTCGTACGATCTCCGGCGGGATGTTGTCTCGCGCATGCCGTCAACGGTGCGAATGGATCGAGAGGGTGATAATGGACATCCACAACCGAGGTGATGTGTTCACCAACGAGATGATTCCGAACAACCAGGTCTAAAGCGAGAGCGAAACCCATCGCGGAAACATAACGAACTATGGATGCAATCCTTGAAATGTTATCTCGCGGAAGCGAACAGCTTCGAGGACGAGCCAGCGATCCGCTGCACCTGCGACTGGTGCTGATGCCGACTGTCGTGACTGTCATCGCTATCCGAGCCGGTTTGAAGGATGCACGCGAGGGGCATCCGCCTTTCCTCTCGGGACTGATCGCAGTGCCGGCCCAAAGGAAAACACGCCTGTTGTCAGCGCGCAGCCACATTTCCAGGATCTTCATCGTGGCATGTGTACTGGACACCATCTACCAAGTGGTTTTCCTGCGAGGCTTCTACCCCATCCAAGTTTTCATTGTTGCCTTCGGCTGTGCCATCTTACCCTACGTACTGATCCGTGGGCCAACGACTCGAATCGTGCGTTGTTGTTCCGTGGGACCCGGACAACGCCAGCCATCGGGACCGAAGTGGCCTGAGGGTGAACGAAGCGACGATTAAAGGCCAGCGAACCGATTCGTAATGCGACTTCCCAGGAAACCAACCGCCGAGTTGACGCAGAATGACAACCGAACACGAACGACTGCAGGCTGCCAGAGAGCAAGACATCCCTTGGAAGCGATGGGGCCCTTACCTCAGTGAGCGTCAATGGGGAACGGTGCGCGAGGACTATAGCCAGAACGGTGATGCGTGGAACTTTTTTACCCACGACCATGCTAGGTCGCGTGCGTATCGCTGGGGTGAAGACGGATTGGCCGGTATCTCCGACGACCAACAGCACCTCTGCTTTGCTCTGGCGCTTTGGAATGGAAAAGACGCCATCCTCAAAGAGCGATTATTTGGATTAACGAACTCTGAAGGCAACCACGGTGAGGATGTCAAAGAGGTTTACTTTTATCTCGACAGCACGCCGACCCACTCGTACATGAAATACCTGTACAAGTATCCGCAAGCGGCCTTTCCGTACGCCGACTTAGTCGAGACAAATCGCCGTCGCGACCGTAGCGAGATGGAGTATGAACTGCTCGACACGGGTGTCTTCCGGGATGATCGATACTTTGACGTCTACGTGGAATACGCCAAAGCCGCGCCGGAAGACATTTTGGTGCGGATTACGGCATTCAACCGAGGACCTCGTTCCGCCGAGTTATATCTACTGCCAACGCTGTGGTTCCGTAACGATTGGTCGAAGTGGATCGCCGAATCGAACCGAACCAGTGTAAAACCAACGCTCAAGCAGATCGAAACCTCGTCTGGCACAAGTGTTGTTGTCGCATCGCACCAGGCGCTTGGTGAACTGACACTTTACTGCGAAGGCGAAACGCCTTTGCTTTTCACCGAAAACGAAACCAACCACCAACGCCTGTTCCCTGGGCAGAAGAATGAGAGCCTGTATGCCAAGGACGGCATCAACGACTACGTTGTACATGGCAATCAGAACTCGGTGAATTCCGCGCAGCATGGCACCAAGGTCGCGGCCCACTACCATGTCCAAATTGAAGCGGGTCAATCGACCGAAACTCGCCTCAGGCTCTGCAGAACTGCCCCAAACCCGAACAGTAATCCACTGGGCAAGCCATTTGACGAGATCTTCGCCGACCGGCTTCGCGAAGCCGATGAGTTTTACCAATCCGTAACGCCGCAATCGGTAAGCTCCGATGCGGCCGATGTGATGCGTCAATCGCTTGGCGGCATGCTCTGGAGCAAGCAGTTCTTCTTCTTCGACGGCGACAACTGGCTCGATGAGCACAACTCAAATCCGCTTCATTCGGGATATCATCACTCGCGGAACTCGGAGTGGTTCCACATGTTGAACAAGGACATCATCTCGATGCCCGACAAGTGGGAGTACCCCTGGTACGCGGCTTGGGATTTGGCCTTTCACACACTTCCGCTAGCGATCGTCGACCCCGATTTCGCCAAGGAACAAATGAAACTGATGCTCAAGAGTGTCTACTTGCATCCCAGCGGTCAGTTGCCAGCCTACGAGTGGAATTACAGCGACGTGAATCCGCCAGTCCACGCGTGGGCGACGCTCTTTTTGCATCGCAGCGAGCAGGCGCTCGGGGACGAAGTGGACTTTGAATTCATTAAGGCGGCATTCGACAAATTGGTAATCAATTTCACCTGGTGGGTGAATCGGAAGGATCGTTTAGGAAAGAATGTTTTTGAAGGGGGCTTTCTCGGATTGGATAACATCGGCGTGTTCGATCGCAGCGCTCCATTGCCCACGGGAGGTCACTTGGAGCAGGCGGACGGTACGGCGTGGATGGCTCTTTTCGCGCAGAATATGTTGGAGTTGGCGATCGATCTTTCCGGAGTGGACCCAACCTACGAAGACATGGCCGTCAAATTCGCGGAGCATTTCTACTACATTGCTCGGGCGATGAACCAACCCGGAGATAACGGGATGTGGGACGAAGAAGATGGCTTCTATTACGACCTGCTGCGGTTTCCCGATGGCACCTCGACACGGCTCAAGGTACGCTCGATGGTCGGACTATTGCCCCTCTGCGCCACCACCGCCACCGAACCCTGGCAACGAAAACTCGCTCCAGGTGTAACGGCCGAGTTGGACAAACGCTTGCACCGGATGCCCGAACTACGGGATTCGATGCATCCCATGGGGCCCGGCCATTTCGGCGTGGCCGGACGAGGTCTGTTTGCCCTCGTCAACCCAGATCGGCTCCGTCGCATTCTCGCGAAGATGCTCGACGAAGATGAGTTCCTAAGTCCCTTCGGCATCCGCTCGCTCTCAAAGTTTCACGAGCAGCACCCCTATGTGTTTAACGTACAGGGTCAAGAATACCGCGTGGACTACCTGCCGGCCGAATCGAACACGGGGATGTTTGGAGGAAATTCCAACTGGCGGGGACCAATCTGGATGCCCGTGAACGCGATAATCATTCGTGCCCTCCTCAATTTCTACCTCTACTACGGTGGCGACTTTCAGGTCGAATGCCCGACGGGGTCCGGCAGAATGATGAACCTATTCGAGGTGAGCCAAGAGATTGCCAATCGGCTCACTCGGATCTTCCTGCGCGATGAACAAGGACGGCGTCCGGTCTATGGAGGCACGGACAGGTTTCAATGCGATCCGCATTGGCGAGATCACATTCATTTCTTCGAATACTTCCACGGCGATAACGGTGCTGGGTTGGGAGCCAGTCATCAGACCGGATGGACTGGACTTGTGGCAAAGTTCATCGAAATGTTCGGCATTCTGGATGCGGACATGTTTCTGGAAGGCGGTAAACACACGCCCCTTCGCCAAACGAGCGGAAGTCAACCTGATTCATAACACTGTATCATCGGTCACGCATCATATGTTCGCTCGACGTATCGCAAGCTGTGGCAGGGTTTGTCGCCGGTCGACTGCGCAAAGCGCATTGTCTCGGTCGTACTTTTGCGAATAGCTGGCTCCGAAATGTACTGGGATAATCAGTATTCACAACTGTGACTTTTCAGTTCTCTGGACCGAATGCGTCGCGGTTGGAACCTCGCCATTCGCGTTGTGAGCATCCGTTTGCAATCAGGATCGAGAGCGTGGTTGGAGGCGTTTCATTGGACGCCCTCCGTTACTGAGATCGAGCCATTGGCCCCCGAAGGAAAAGAGAAGATGAATAGCACGACATCAACGCAGACTCGCAACACGAGAACTGCTAACGCGGACTTGAACGCTTCTACAGCGGGAGTCACGGCAGATAAGGCTCGGATCGATCGGCTTAAAGAGCGCAACAGAAGTACACCTCAGGAGCTTGATTTCGAGCGGATCAGGATCATGAAAGAGGTGTATGAAGCGACGCCCGGTGACGTACAGATCCTGCGGCGTGCCAAGTTCCTGGCGGCTCTGTTGGAACGCAAAAAGCTTTTCATTGATGACAACCTCTTCGTGGGTGCCATGGCAGGAAGCTACAAGGCTATCTACCCCAATCCCGAGTGGAACGTCCTGTGGATGAAAGAAGAGAAAACCGTTGAAAAATCGAAAACCAAGGAAGACAAGGAAGCCAATGCATGGGCGCTCGATTACTGGGACGAGCGTGGGCTGAAGAGCCGGACGGAATCCATATTCCAACAGCGCTATGGTTTCGATCCGGCCCCGTGCTACGAATCTGGTCTCGTTGTTCCGTTCCATGACTGGCCGGGTGGCGGCGGCAATCTCAACTACCCGATGGTTTACCAGCAGGGTCTTGCCAGTGTCATCAAGGATGTCGAAGAGCGGATGATGTCCCTGGAAATGCGACTGGAAAACACAGACAAACTTTACTTCTACCAGGCCAGTCTCATTGTGATGAAAGCGATGATCCGCTGGGCCAACCGTTATGCCGAGTTGGCTCGCGAAATGGCTGCTAAGGAGAAAGACGAAGTCCGCAAAGCGGAGTTGGTCTCCCTCGCGGAGACCTGCGAGCGTGTGCCCGAGCACCCGGCTCGCAACCTGCGGGAGGTCATGCAGTGCCATTTCTTCTGTCACCTGGCCGCAGAACTTGAGCAGGTCGGCTGCGGATATTCAGAGGCCTACCTGGGCCAGAACCTGCAGCCCTACTACCAAGCCGACAAGGATGCCGGGCTGATTGACTATGACGACGCCGTCTTTATGTTCCAGAACCTCGTTGTCAGGTTGAATGAGATTAACTATTACTACGGCGAGAAAGTTGCCCTGCAGAACTCTGCCGACCTGGGTCAAAGTATTACCCTGGCGGGCTATACCGAAGAGGGGGGAGATGCCACGGCGGAAATGGACTACGTGATCCTCGATGCCTGCACCTATCTGTCTTTCCCCCAGCCACCATTGTCCTGTGCACTCACCCCTAAAACGCCGGGCAAATTCCTCGAAAAAGTGCTCGATTGTATCGGTACCGGGGTCGGCATGCCCCAGTTCGTTAATGCCGACGTGATGGTAGAGCGGGCACTGTACCTGTGGGGGAACACGGAGAGAAATGGCGCTCTTCCCCTAGGTAAGGCCAGGCGGACCTGTGTCGGGGCGTGCGTGGGGAGTTACATCCCCTATGAAACAGGTCATCCGGTGGAGGGACAGCCTAATCTCGGCAAGGTGCTCGAGCTAACCCTGAACAACGGCTTCGATCCTCGCACCAAAACGCAGGTCGGGCCCAAGACAGGTGATCCAGAGACCTTCAAGGACTTTGAGGAGCTGTATGCGGCATTTGAAGGGCAGCTTCAATTCGCTGAAGATGTTCTCCGCCGGGGAGCCTGGATTGCGAGCATGCTGAATGCCGACTTCCTGCCCTGTACCTGGCGATCCATCCTGACCAAGGGCTGCATTGAAACCGGCCTCGAAACCTGGAAAGGCGGCGCCAACTATTACACGGTCGCCCAGATCTCTGTCGGAGCAGTGGATGCGGGGAATGGACTGATGGCCATCAAGGATCTCGTATTCGACAAGAAGAAGCTGACCATGGCTGAACTCAAGAAAGCCCTGGCGGCCAATTTCGAAGGGGAATACGAAAAGGTCCATAAGATGTGCTACGAGGATGTACCCAAATACGGCAACGATATCGATGAAGTGGACTTCATGGTTCGCAGGGTGAATGACAGCGTATTGCGTGCATTTGAAAGTGTAGACGGCGGTGGCAACTACATCAGCAAGGACATCAAGACCTCGATGGACCAATACACCAAGAGCGTGCACAACCTGATGGGCTTGGTGACCGGTGCATTGCCCACCGGCAAGAGAGCCGGTGTGGCGCTCACCGATGGAAGTTTGTCTGCCATGCCGGGGACCGACACCCACGGCGCTACCGCGCTGATCATGTCTGCAACCAAGGGGAATGATGCCGTCAAGTGGTGTGCAACGCATATGAACCTGAAGCTCCCGCCGGATCAATTGAAGACTCGCAAAGGCCGGGACAGCGTGCTGAACCTGGTCAGAACCTTGTTCCAAAACGGTGGCTATCACGCTCAGTTCAATGTGCTGGATACGGAGATGCTGAGAGATGCACAGAAACATCCGGAAAACTATCGTGACCTCGTGGTTCGTGTTGCAGGATTCAGCGCGTTTTTTACCCAACTCCATGTGGGCGTGCAGAACGAAGTGATCGAACGCACTTTGCAGCGTTGCTAGTGACGTTTAACGGGACTGGTACGGCGTGTCGCTACGCCACGCCGTACCGGATCGTCCATTATCATTAAAACACAGGTCACGACGATGAATAGGGAAAAGAGACGAGTTGCGATCAATGTGGGGGCTGGCTTCGTGCCGGGACTGAACGCGGTGATCAAGGGCGCGGCGCTGGCGGCAACGAGACTGGGGTGGGAGCTTGTCGGAATCCGCGACGGGTTTAGCGGAGTCTTGAACCCGGATCAATACGACGAGGGTGGGATACTGCCACTGAGTCCGGCACTGATCGACAACCTCGATCCCTCCGGAAGCCGCCTGCTGGGCATGTCCCGCCGCGTCGATCCATTTCACGTGAGGTGCGAAGATGAATACGGCATGCTGGAGGAACGCGACATGTCGGATCAACTGCTGGCCACGCTCAAGCAGGAAGGCATCGATGCGGTGATTTCTGTCGTGGGCATGCAGGGGCTGAGCATCCTTTACAAGCTGAGTCAAAAAGGGTTGAAAACGATCTGCGTGCCGCGATCGATCGAGAACGACATTGCATCAACGATGGTCTCCTTTGGTTTCAACAGCACGCTGAGCTTCACCATCGAAATGCTCGATCGTGCACGACAGGCGGCACAAGCATCGCAGCAGGTCTTTGTTGTCGAAGTGCTCGGCGAGCAAGCCGGCTGGCTCGCCTTGCAATCCGGTATCGCAGCCGGTGCCGATGCGGTGGTGATCCCCGAAGTCCCTTGCAACCTGGATGAACTGGCCGCCGAACTTCAGTCGCGGGTCAACACCCAGCGTCCGTTTGGCATGATCGTGGTTGCCCAAGGGGCGCGGTTCGTGGATGAAGCGAAAACTGCCGACTCCGAACCAGCCGTCAATCCACTCAAGGCGTCCCTGTCACCCATGGCCACCGAGCCGAGTGGGTCGCACACCATCAACCGCTCGGGATTTGCGGCCGAGACGGTTGCCAATGGACTGCAACAGCGCACCGCTTTGGCTGCTAAGCCAATGGTCCTGGGACCTTGGGTCCGTGGTGGTGCTTCCACGGCCGTGGACCGTCAGTTGGGGCTGGCGTATGGCGCCGCGGCAATCCAGGCCCTCGATGCCGGAAACGATGGTTCGATGGTCGCTTTTGTTCCGCCCGACATCAAATTCGTACCACTGGGGGAGGCGATCAACAAAGTCAGAACGGTGACCGAGAACAACGAATTCATTCAGATTGCCCGTTCCCTTGGTATCTTTTTTGGAGGGAATCAATCATGAGCCCAACGACCAAAAACTCCGCTCTAACTGGTCGAGTCCTGAACATTCAGCGCTATTGCAGCCACGATGGCCCTGGCACTCGCACCAACGTTTTCCTCAAGGGCTGCTCCTTAAGATGCAAGTGGTGCAGCAACCCTGAAAGCATTCGTCCCAAGCCTGAACTTGGCTATGACCCCAAGCTATGCGTTGGCAAAAAGGAATGTGGTGCGTGTCTGAAGGATCCTTTCCCTAGGGGTGCTTTCTACACGCTCGATGGGCCGGATGACAAAGTGCATGTGAACTGGGATCTGGCCAGTGGCTGCACGGCGGAACACACGGCGCTGTGTCCAACGAACGCCTTGTACATGTTCGGCGAAGAGATGACAGTCGACCAAGTATTAAACGAAGTGGAGAAAGACGCCTCCTTCTACCACAACACCGGCGGGGGCATGACGCTCAGCGGCGGGGAATGCATGTTGCAACCGGATTTCAGTGCCGCGTTACTCAAAGAAGCCCATAGTCGTGGCATCAACACGGCGATCGAAACAGCATGCAATGTTCCCTGGGAGTTCGTCGAGAAGGTGCTGCCCCACGTCGACACGATGTTGCATGACCACAAGCTGACGATCCCCGAGCGGCACAAGAAGTGGTGTGGCGTGAGCAACGAGCGGATCCTGGCCAACTTCAAGCGAGCCTACGAAACCTTCCCCGATATCGACTTCATCGCGCGGACGCCGCTGATCCCAGGCGTGAACGATGATGAAGATCACATTCGAGCGGTGTTGGCGTTCATTCGCCCCCACAAGAACGTGATCGATTACGAGTTGTTGCCGTATCACCGATTTGGTTTGGGCAAGTACGACTTCCTCGGCAAGGTTTATGAACTGGCGGACTTTCAGTCGCCTTCGACCGAATTGGTGGCGCGTTTACAAGCCATCATCGACGAGGCCTTTGGCCGCAAAAAAGAGAATTGACCGATGGCCGAAACCGGGAGACACGAAGCACGGTCACCGTTGGTTGAGACGAACTGGTTGGGAGAGCGTCTGGGCAACCCCGATTTGCGAATTCTGGATTGCTCTGTGATCATGCACATCACCGAGAATGGCGATCACAAATACTCCAGCGGGAGAGTGGACTGGGATGCCGCCCACATTCCCGGCAGTGGATTCGTCGACATCCTGACTGATCTTGGTCCCAGGTACTCTCCGACGGTGCCCTTGATGGCCCCGTTGGCCGATTTCGCAGCAGCGATGGAATCCTGCGGTATCGGTGATGGAAACCAAGTCGTCCTTTACGACCGTTCCAACCACGCGTGGGCAGCGTGTATCTGGTGGATGCTGTTTATCAGGGGTCCATGGCAGAATGGACCGCTGATCCCGCGCTGCCGATGGAGACAGACTGACCGATGACTCTCGAACCAGGACGACCACGATGCTGAGTTCCTTCTTTTGGGGCCTGATTGCGACGTCATCGCTTGTCGTGGGCGGGCTCATTGCGACACAAGTCACCATCAGCAAGAAATTGATCGGGATCATCATGGCCTTCGGCGCAGGGACAATGCTCTCGGCCGTCTCCTACGAATTAGTTTTTGACGCCGTGCAGATCGCTCGATTGACTGGATTTCCCGCACTGGGGCTTTTTGCTGGAGCGACCACCTTTTTTTGCAGCGATGCCTTGATCGCAAAGTTTGGTCACGGAAATAACGCTCGCCCGGGAGTCTCGGCACAAGCCAAGCTGGCGGTCCCAATGGTGTTGGCCATCATCCTGGATGGGATTCCGGAATCGATCGTGATCGGCTTGGGAATGCTCGAAGGAGGAACGGTTAGCCTTGCCATGCTGGCTGCGATTTTCGTTTCCAATCTTCCAGAGGCGATCGCGGGATCGGTCGGCATGAAAGCGGGCGGCACCAGCCGCGGCAAGATTCTTTTGCTGTGGTGCATCATCGCCTTGGTGTGCGCAATCGCGTCCGCTGCTGGCTTCGTTCTTTTCGGTGACGTCCCCGTACGCTGGATTGCATTCGTGCAGGCCTTTGCGGGAGGCGCCATCCTGATGATGCTGGCAAATTCGATGATGCCTGAGGCCTACGAGCACGGCGGAAAGCTTGCCGGCGTGTTCACGGTATTGGGATTCTGCGCTTCGGTGGGCGTCATTGTACTAGAGCACTCACGATAAAACTGGGCGACTGAACTGTACCCTTGGAGCAATAAATTGTCTGATGAAAAACTTCTTCTATTCAAGCTACATCCCTGTTCACGCGGTTTAACCGAACGAGAGGCACAGGAGATTTCGGACGCGTCGGAACTGGTTCGCTACGAGCGCGGTGACGTGATCTGTCGCGCTGACGAACCAGTGCAATTCATGTTTCTGATTGTGCATGGACGAGTACGTCTGGAGTTGCAGGACGTCCACGGTAAGCTCGTGATGCAACGATTTCAAACAGCGGGCGGACAAGTCGGTGCTATGGCCGCGTCACTCGCCGAGCCCACTCCGGTCAACTGTACCGCCGAGGATCCTTCGGTCTTGCTGCGGATCGGCTACGACAAGGCACTTGAGCTTTCGAAGAATTACGATGCCTTTCGTACCAACTACATGCGGATGATTTCCGACTCGGTCAAGCAATCGCTTTTCAATGACAAAACTGCGGTGCGGCCAGCTGTTACAGTATTCATTCATCAAACGGACGAAACTCGCGTGGTGAGCGAAAAGCTTACCGAACGTCTTGTCGGTCTGGGTGAGACTCCGGGACTCTTCTGTGATCGAGCAATGGATGTCACGGGAATCCAGGTCATCCGCATTTTCGGCGAGGAAGGGGTATCCAGCCCCGAACAGATCCGGCATATGGCCGCAGAGAGCTTGCAGTCGGGTCGGGTCATCTTCGACGTCGATGCCACGCTCGACCCCCAACGAGCCTCTCAGGGATTTGAGGCGGCCGAACAAGTCTTCTGGTGCGTCACGCCTGGGAACTGGGAAGCTTCACTTAGCCGATTGCATGCGATCGAAGTTCGTGCGCCAAGCTGGCGCGAAAAGATCAGCATCGTTTGGTTGCTGCAACCGGCGGAAAAGGCACCCCTGGCGAGGCCGCTCCGCGAACTCGCGCAGCGAGATTTTAAAGTAGGTTTGGGTGACAGCGAACTGCATCGAGGAGACGTCGAGCTTGGCGGGCTTGAGCGATTGGTGCATTTCATGCGCGGCATCCAAATCGGCCTGGCACTCGGTGGTGGCGCGGCCCGCGGCATGGCTCACCTAGGAGTGCTGAAGACGCTTGAAGCTAGCGGAATCACAATCGATCAGGTGGCCGGCACCAGTGCCGGCGCTATGACCGGTACGCTTTACGCATCCGGCTTGGATCCCGATTATTTGGTGGGCCAGTTCGTAGAGGATTTAACACCGTCATGGTTCTTTCGCTGCCTGCCCGGCGGGGATCAATGGTACTTGCTCTACAAGTACCGGCGCGGACATTTTGACCCGATGTTGCGAAAGTATCTCGGCGATTTACGTCTGGAGCAATTGCCGCTGTCGATGTACACCATCACCGTCGATCTCATCGGTGGACGCGCGGTGGTCAGGGAAACGGGAGACGCCGTTCATGCGATCACCGAGAGTATCAATCTTCCGATCATATCCAAGCCGATCCTCCGAGATGGTCAGGCGTTAGTCGACGGCGGTCTAATTGACAACGTGCCAGCCGATGTGCTGACGAGAAAGGGCTGCAATTTTGTCATCGCTGTGAGCGTCACCGCAAAGATGGAACTTGAGTTTGCAAACAACCGGCCCGATACACCCGTCCACGAAACTCGCCCGCCATCCGCGATTGAAACGCTGCTGCGCAGCTATCTAGTACAGAACCACAGTGTCAATTCCTTGGGGGTCCAAGACGCCGACTTTATCATCGAACCCGACGTCACCCAATTTGACCTCACCGCATTCACTCGCACCGATGAGATGGCCGCGGTGGGAGAGCAGACGACCTTGGAAGCACTTTCAGAGATTCGCGGACGGCTTCATCGTTTGGACCCGGAGTTGTTTCCCCTGGTACAAAGTTAACCGACATTCATCGCAGTGATCCTTGTGATCGAGAAAGTCCAATCAAGCGTTCCAGCGCCGCCGTGGTGTTTTTCGATAGTGGGCTGCTGTTCATTACGATGCTGTTCGCCGCCGCCGTCGCCAAAGTCAAGCCTGCGTTGGCTACCATGTATGTGAACTCGCCAAGAATCTTGCAACGTTGAACAGCCAAATGAGAACAACACACTTCGCCCCGAGCATCGCCCTGGCATTATTGGTCATGGCGTCTCATGCCACGCTGGCTCAGGATGAGACCGCACCGGCGAAAGGTGAGGCGGTGGTGGTGGTGCAGGGTGAGGCTGCGGTGGTACAGGATGAGATGGCGCGGCAGCGTCTGACACCTGCCGACACATCGAGTTTTCGTGCAACACTGCACCTGCGACTGGTGATGTTGCCGACTTTCGTGACAATCATCGCTATCCGAGCCGGTATAAGAGATGCACGCGACGGGCATCCGGCTTTTCTGTGGGGACTGATCGCATTGCCGGCCCAACGTAAAGCACGCCTGTTGTCAGCGCGCAGCCACATTTCCAGGATCTTCATCGTGGCATGTGTACTTGACACCATCTACCAAGTAGCGTTCCTGCGAGCTTTCTACCCCATCCAAGTTTTAATTGTTGCCATCGGTTGCGCCATCTTGTCCTACGTACTGATCAGTGGGCCAACGACTCGAATCGTGCGTTGCTGTTCCGTGGGATCCGGGCCAAGCCAGCCATCGGGACCGAAAAGGTCTGAGGGTGAACGAAGCGACGATTAATAGCTGGACGAATCGACGCGTGATGCGACTTCCCAGGAAACCAACCGTCTATTTGGCGCAAAATGACAACCGAACATGAACGACGACAGGCTGCCCGAGAGCAGAATATGCCTCGGAAGCAATGGGGCCCTTACCTCAGTGAGCGTCAATGGGGAACCAAGTCTCAGTACTCGAGTCACTGGACCTTCGGACTTCAAGGGATACTCGTGTTCGCGTTGGCGGCGATCTCCGCCAGTCTTTCTCAGGCTCAGGAGAAACCGGCGAACGATATTCAAGCGAGCGGCATAGGGGTCTTTGAGAAAGCAGACGCACCGCAAACAGACGGCAAACCGCTCCGTACAGATGGCGAAAACACCCCACCTTTACCGTCGGCGGCCATTCCGCCAACAAACACCGGCACGGGAGTGCCGGTGGCGGTAACACCCTCGGTGATTCTGGAGGAGCCGAAGCCTGAACTTGAGCGCCCGACGGTTTGGGGGGAACCCACTGAGGTCAAGGTTGGGATCTATGTCATCGACGTTGACGAAGTGAACTCAGCCGATCAAAGTTTTGCCGCCAGCGTCTATTTTGAGGCCCAGTGGCAGAATCCGTTGTTGTCGCACGAGGGCCCTGGGCCGAAACTGCGCAGTCTTACCGACGTTTGGAATCCGCGACTGACCATCATTGGCCAGCAAATGATGTGGCGATCGTATCCAGACTACGTGGAAATCCAACCGGACGGCACCGTCGTCTACCGCCAGAAAATTTGGGGACGGTTTTCACAGCCTCTGAACCTGCGAGATTTCCCCTACGATCATCAAGAATTGACCCTTCATATTGTCGCCGCAGGACTGCTGGAAGAGGACGTCAAAATGGTCTCATTAGTGACCGAAAGTGGCACACCGTCGGGTATCGCTCGCACGTTCTCGTTACCGGATTTCAACGTCTTGTCGTCCGAGGCCGCACCTCAGCCGTATTTCCCTCGTGAAGGGCATCCAGGCGTTGCAGGATTCGAAATGAGGATCGAGATCGCTAGACAGCCGATCTATTTCATTCTCAAGGTCATCATTCCTCTCTGTTTGATCGTCGTCATGTCATGGTTGCCACGCTGGATTAAACCTGAGGAAACCGGCACGAACATCGGAATCTCGACGTCGGCCTTCCTCACCCTAGTTGCTTATCTGTTTGCGATCACCGTCCTTCTGCCACGCGTGTCCTATGTGACGCGGATGGACAAATTCATCTTGTTGTCGACGTTGATCGTCTTTGCGGGCCTCATCCAATCCACCTGGAACACCGTCATGATCGAGAAAGCGGACAAGAATCGGGCGGAAAGGATCGGCCGTTGGTCGCGAGTCACCTATCCGCTGTTGCTCGTGCTGGTCCTTCTCTATTCCTTCGTCCTGTGAGAACTGCGCTTTGCGCATGGGGTGGGACGTGGTTTTACGAATGGTTTCCCAGGCACGACGTCCTTAAATTGGATTCGAAAAGCTGATGACTTGCCAGGCATTCACTTGGCGCGGCATCAGGTCCATCCGGTTCAGCGAGCCTATTGACGATGGCACGCCATCCGTCACTCCAACGGCAATCAAAGCGAGGTTTCATCTCATGGCGAATCAATCCACATCCGGTGGCGATCCAACCGCCTGTTCTCCTGGGGATCTTTCCAAGGCAATCAAGACCACAACGTTTGAGAACACAAAGCTCAATACGGTCAAGCTCGATTGGAAAGAAGTCTACTACACCAACTGCCCGCTCGTCTCCGCATCCAATGTGGATGAAGGGCTGGGCTTGACCAAAAAGGAATACAAGAAGATCGGCGTAAACTTCCGCTACCTGCGTTCCACGCCAGATAACGACTGGTATCCACACTACATTCACAACCTGGACAACCTGATCCGCTTCGGGGGCCTGTTCCCACCCATCGAAGTCCACGCGGACGTTCGGCGGACCAAGTTGCTGGGGGTCACTCAGATGCCGGCCGAAGGCGGCGTCATGATGGTGCGTGCCGGCGACGACATCTACCGCATGTCGGATCTGAAGGGCAAGAAGATCGGGCTCTCCAAGAGCATGAACAAGATCAAGAACGATTGGTGGCGCATCCAGGAACACCAGGGGATCGAGCTCATGCTCCGCGTGAATGGTATGACCATGGATGACATCGAACTCGTCGAGTTCCCCTATGCCGACAATTGGTACAACGATCCGAAGATGGTGGGGCCAGAAATGGAACTCTCCATCGATCTGTGGCTGAAACGCGATCATAAGAATGACTTGGCCTTCCGTCCGCTTGAAAGCGCTCTGGAAAGTGGAGTCATTGATGCGATGTACATGCAAACTAAGCCGCTTCAGCAATGCTCCGAAGCGACCGGCAAGTTCGCAGCCATCGAGGACCTCTCCCGCTATCCGGACTGGCGTCTGCAGGTGGCCAACATTCCCGCGGCCATCACTTGCACCGAGGTCATGGCCGAGGAGCACCCCGAACTCGCCGTCACCTTCATGAAAGGCATGATCCGAGCCGGTCGCTGGGCCAACGAGAATAAGCGTGGCGCGGCTGAGATTCTCGACCAGCAGACCTTCTACCGAGACATCGAGCACACCTGGCAGGGGATCCGGGACGTGGACCTGGTGCCAAACCTGTCCCCTTTGAACCTCGCCGCGGTCAAAATTGGCAAGGAATTCATGCTCTCGCACGGCTACATGAAGAACGACTTCGATGTGAACGAATGGGCCGCGCCCGAGTTCCTCGAACAAGCTGCACGCGAATTGCTCGAAGAGGAGTGGACCAAACGAACCAAATCCAAGCTCCCCGCAGCCGCAGATCCCCTGGCATCCGGAGGCAAGCTCGGCTAGTCCTTCAACTAAAGGCGACCGGGCCTAATTCATGAAACAAGCGCCATTACCGGGTGAGACGATCGGGAGAATGATTTGACTGACCACAATACCACGCGGATGCAGCGACTCGGTTTCCGCAAGCCGGCTGACGTTGTGGAGCCCAGCCAGCTCGTGCTCCTGGAATATGTTTCCGATGGGCGGGTGGCGGTCATCACGCTCAATCTTCCGCACGCTGACAACGCGATCACAACGGAACTGGAGTCACAACTCATCGAGATCCTCGAGACGATCGCGGCTCGCTCCTCCGTTCGCGTCGCCATCTTAACCGGCGCCGGTGACCGGGCCTACTCTGTCGGCGGCGATCTCTACCAGCGCAAGGACATGACGAAGGAACAATGGCTGCGGCAGCGCCAGGTTTTTGATCGCGTCCTCTACACGCTGCGACAGTTGCGCCGGCCCATTATCGCCGCCGTCCAAGGGATGGCCTACGGCGGCGGATGCGAGATGGCCATCAGCACGGACTTCATCATCGCCTCCGACGATGCCGTCTTTGGCCAACCCGAGGCGATCGTCGGCTTGTCGGCTGGCGGCGGCTCGCCAGTGCTGCTTCCCCGCGTGCTCCCCCCGGGCAAGGCCATGCAGATGCTCATGACCGGCGATCCGATCACGGCTCAGGAGGCACACCGTTTGGGCATGGTTAACGAACTCCACCCCAAGGACAAACTCATGGAGGCGGTGCTCCGCATCGCAGAACGGATCGCCAGCAACTCACCGACAGCGGTGCAGGCGGTCAAGCGCGCCGTTCAAATGGGATAGGGTGAACCCGTCGAACAAGCGGTCGCGATCATGATGGATCAGCACTGGCGCTCGGTGGTTCACCCCGACCGAGTCGAGGGTATCCGAGCCTTCACCGAAGACCGGGAGCCGACGTTTCCGGATCCAGATTTTTGAGGAATGAACGACGGACTCAATGAATCACCTAACCAAGGGTAACGAGAGTATGAGCAGCGAGACCACGAGCAATGCCTACACGATGGATACGATCATCAAGGTTGCAGAGAATCTCTGCATTACTTGCGGCAATTGCATCCGCACCTGCCCGGCTGGTTTGATCACGAAGAAGGAGTTCCCCGTTCCCGTCGACAACGCGTGGGATCTTTGCATTGACTGCGGCCATTGCGTCGCCGTCTGCCCCACCGGAGCACTGCATCAACGGGAGATGGGGCCGGAGGATTGCGATCCGATCGATATTCACCTGATTCCCAGATGGGAGGAAGCACGACAGTTTCTGGTCTCGAGGCGTTCGACACGCGTCTACGTCAACAAGCCCGTCGAAAAAGAGAAAATTCTGCAGGTGCTGGACGTCGCCCGTTTTTCCCCCTGGGGAGGGAACCGACAAGGCGATCATTTGCACTGGGTTGTCATCAGCGACCCCGCCCAAGTTCATCGTGTGGCTGAAATGTCCATCGACTGGATGAAGAGCGTCGGGGAGTCGAACCCGGCGATGTATAAGGAGGCTAAACTCGAGCTTTTCACCACCGCATGGGACGAGGGTGAGGATCAGATTTCCCGAGGCGCACCCTGCTTCATCCAGGCATGGGCACCCAAGAACGAACGCACCGCTCCCCAAGGCGCAACAATCGCCTTGGCCTATGCGCAACTTGCCGCGCATGCGCTCGGCCTCGGCAGCAGTTGGAGCGGCGGCATCAACACCGCCGCACAGGCATACCCTCCATTGATTGAACTCCTGGATTTGCCGGAGGGGACCGTCTCTTACGGAACCATTCTGCTCGGATACCCCGCCGAGCCGTTCCTGAAGATTCCCGCGAGGAAGCCCCTCAATGTGACCTGGCACTGAGATCATGGCTTGTCGCCTGTCCGTCTTGAAATCAACCCTTGCTACCCGAACCACACCCCAAAGAAGTCCGTGATGCAACCGATCGAATATCCAGGGATCTGCAGAGGCAGTTCGGCCTTAGGCATTTTGCTGGTTTGGCTTGCCTACAGCTATGCCCTTTTCGCAGCACCGAGTTGTTTGGGACAGGAAACAAAAATGGAACATCCAAAAGAGAAACAGACGACGCTCGGGCTCTATGTCACCGCCGTCCAGGCCCACGAAAAGTGGAAAGCCGCGCCGGACAGCGTGAAGGTGATCGATGTGAGAACGCCAGAAGAGTACGCGTTTGTCGGCCATGCGGAGATGGCTTGGAACATTCCCGTCGCCTTTGTGACCTATCAGCGAAAAGACGGCAAAACCGAATACGGTGCGCGGCCGAATCCTGATTTTGTCGCTGAAGTCAAAAAGCTAACCCAGCCCACCGACACGTTGTTGCTGATGTGCCGTTCGGGTGGTCGATCCGCGATGGCCATCAACCAACTAGCGGATGCTGGCTTCAAGAACGTTTACAACATCACCGACGGCTTCGAGGGAGACAAAGTGGACGACCCTGGCAGCGTCTTTTTTGGGAAACGGATGAGGAATGGCTGGAAGAACTCGGTTCCCTGGACCTTCGGAATCGACCCGGAAAAGCTCATTCTTGCCGAAGGGTCATCCAAACAGACCGCTCCTGACAAACCAAAATAATCAAGCACTTATGAATCGATACCTATGACAGACTTTTGCGCTTCTAGCCTGTTCGATGCCAAGCTAGAGCAAGTCGTCATTGAAGCCAAATCGCAAAGCAGATCAGCATGCCTGACCAGAACTCAGAAGTATCACAGCATTCGCTTCCCGACGTGACGAACCGACACGTCAGCTGGGTCGTTGATCCAAAACGCGGAATGCTGCTGCCACTCACCGGGATTTGGATTCTCGCATTGGACTGGCTGTTGTTTTCGTCGAACTTACTCACGGCAGGGCTGGCAACGCCGGTCGTTATCGCCGTTGGTTTTGTCTTGGGGGCTATGGGTACGCTAGTGCTACAAAAAATGGTCGCCAAAGATTCGCTTTGGAAAGCCCTTCTGAAAGCACTTGTGGCGGGAATCGTCGTCGGCGTCCCCTGGCCACTGACGGGTTCTCTGATCGGTGGCTGGATTTTGTTGGCCGCAGGAATGAAGAAACCCGACGGTAAAGCGACGTAACCGTCGTGATATGACGAGGACAAATGCTGCATGACATTGGTAAAACGCCTAAGTCGTTATTTCCCCATTCTCGAATGGGGAGCCACGTACAACGGTAAAACCTTCACCAACGATTTGCTGGTCGCCGGGATTGTCACCGTCATGCTGATTCCCCAGTCGTTGGCCTATGCAATGCTCGCTGGTCTGCCTCCACAGGTCGGATTGTACGCGTCCATGGCACCGCTGATTCTGTATGCAATCTTTGGTACCTCTCGCGCTTTAGCGGTCGGCCCAGTTGCCGTTGCCAGTTTGATGACCGCTGCAGCGGCAGCGACGGTCGCTGCGCAAGGATCGCCGGAGTACCTGGGTGCCACCATTGCGCTGGCAATGATCTCTGGTTTGCTACTGCTAGCGATGGGGCTGCTGCGGTTAGGATTCTTGGCAAACTTTTTAAGTCATCCCGTCATTTCTGGATTCATCACGGCGTCGGGTATCCAGATCGCGACAGGTCAGCTTGCTCCGCTACTGGGAATCGATGGACACGGCGAAACGTTTGTGGACATGGCGACATCGATAGTACCAAATCTAGTAACGATGAACCCCTACACTTCGACGATCGGTATCACATCGCTGCTGTTTTTGTTCTGGGTGCGCAGTGGATTAAAGCCGTTGCTCTTAAGAGTCGGGCTTCGAGAGCGAGGCGCAGACCTTTTGGCAAAAGTCGGCCCAGTGGTCGCGATCGCTGTGACCACGACTGCCGTTTGGGGATTTGGACTATCGGAAGACGGCGTCAAGATTGTTGGTGCGGTCCCCAAGGGCTTACCTAAGCTCTCGATCCCTGCGCTGGAGTTCTCACTTTGGGCAAAGCTGCTGGTTCCGGCACTGTTGATTTCGATCGTGGGTTATGTCGAGTCGATTTCGGTTGCGCTCACGCTCGCTGCCAAGCGTCGCCAGCGCGTGGATCCCGACCAAGAGTTGGTTGCGCTGGGTATGTCAAATTTCGGCTCCGCAGTCTCAGGCGGATTTCCTGTCACGGGTGGTTTCTCGCGTTCGGTTGTTAATTTTGACGCCGGTGCAGAAACGCCTGCGGCAGGGGCGTTTACAGCAATCGGTATCGCGATCGCCACCTTGTTTCTGACGCCGTTGCTCTTTTTTCTGCCCAACGCGACGCTAGCCGCCACGATCATCGTAGCGGTCCTCTCTTTGGTGGACTTCGCTGCGATCAAACACACCTGGCACTATTCTCGGTCGGATGGCGCGGCCATGATTGCCACGATTCTGTTGACGCTGGTTGAAGGTGTTGAGATGGGGTTGTTGACGGGTGTCGGGCTTTCGACCTTCTTGCACCTCTACCGCACATCCAGACCTCATGTGGCGGTTGTGGGGCAGATTCCTGGCACCATGAACTTTCGAAATAAAGATCGGCATGCGGTCGTGACCGACCCCGAAATCCTATCGCTGCGGATTGACGCGAGTCTCTATTTTCCTAACGCACGCTACATCGAAGACTATATCAACCAAGCCGTCGCAGCAGAGCCGAAGGTTCGTCACGTCATCCTGGAGTGCCCTGCAGTGAATACGATCGACGCATCGGCACTGGAAAGCCTGGAAGCCGTCAATGCGAGGCTAAAAGAGGGCGGGATCGCTTTGCATTTGTCGGAGGTGAAGGGACCAGTCATGGATCGCCTGCAGCGGTCGCACTTCATTGAAGAACTGACCGGGAAGATTCATCTGACTCATTTTGACGCTGTTTCCAGCATCAACGACGCTCTGGCGAGGCATACCTTGGAATCTGCTCGGACGCACCCGTAGTCGCAGACCCCAGGAACCCATTCGCACACCAACAGATTGGTGCTGCGATCGGCCCGCATGCGCCCCGCCCGAATCGCCACGTCAAACCGAATCCGATCCAGTAGCTTTCGATCGATGTGCGCGTAAACTCACCAAGTGACTCGGTGTCTTCTAACATGCCTCCGCCATCATGTAGATGTCCAAACTACGACAGCGCCGAAAGCACCTGTACGCCCAGCGGCTGGACTCGGAACTGGACCAACTGAATCCCGGCGTCGCAGACCCCGATCAAGCGAAGGACGGAATTCTCGATCCACCCTGAATTCCAATTCGCGAACTTGCCCGTGGTCAATTCCAAGAGAGCAGGCCAACTTGCGGAGGTGAGGTCAACCGACCGCATTTGGCCTCCGTCCAAAACCTCCTCGGTTGCATCGACTTCCGCGCCGAGGCAAATTCCGTTCGGCGCGTCGGTCTCCCGCCGACCAGAAATTCGTCAATTCGTTGAATGGCAACCATTTGCGTTTCCTGGATCACATCTGACGGGTCGACGCGGACCCGCAGTTCTTCGTCCATCCGCAAATCGATCACTTTCCGCAAGTAGGCGCGATAGCTCGCGATCAGTTTATCGGCCGCCGCGGTATCTCCAGCGATCGCCTGCTGAATCATCCGGTCGGTGTGATTGGTATCTGTGTCAGCCATCATAAGCGCAGCTCCTTATTCACCAATCCCGTTAGTGTGGCATGGAATTGACAGTCGAAACCGAAAATTTGCGATAAAAGTTTGGCCGGGTGGGAACCGGCGCTGGTCGATTTCGCCAAATACGAAGATTGTCGAGAGAAGTTTCTGCTTTTGGTGTCAATTCCATCGGGACTTAACGGGACAGGGAATAGCGGGGAATTTGTCTCGCTCGTTCGCCGGGCCGAAATCTTGGCGTGGTTGCTTGACCGGTCGTAGCTGGCGAAACCCGAATTCCGATTCTCAACCGAGGCATGATTGATGACGAACAAACAAATTTGGACGTGTGTCCTGTTGACCGCAGCCCTGACCGTCTCACTAGCGACCAGTGGTGTGGTGCTCGGCAAAGGCAAACCGAAGCCCCCGCCGCCGCCCGCGATTGTCAACTATGCAATACAGCGAGTTCCTATGCCCGCCGATTACAGCGCTGGAATACCGTGGCCAAGAAACATCAATGTTCAAGGTGAGATCGCCGGCTACTACTCTTCGTTGGATGGCGGCGAGCAGCCGTATTATGTCGACGGGAATGGCCTATTAACAAACCTGAACGACATGGCGCTCGATCCCGATTTTGACGTACCCGCAGGTTGGTACGTCTATGCCGCGACTGACATCAATGACTGGGGAGACGTTTCCGGTGCTCTGGCACGATTGGACGACCCGGCGCAGCTAAGGGGATTCGTGCTGGAACTTCGACCCGAAAATGGGGACCCGCGTCTCCACCTGATCCCAGACGGAGACTGGTCGCATACCTACGCCTGCCGAATCAACGACGCTGGTGAAGTGCTTGGTCGTGGCGACGCGATTGACTCATACATCTACCGCCCGCCGCTACACGGGTTACCGGGAGACGCGTCCGTCGTCGTCTTGCCATTTGACTTTGATGCGTTCTACTCCTACTTGAACAATCCCGTTGGCAACTCGCCCGCTCAGGTTCTAACCGACGATGGCAGGCTTTACACACTCGGCGACGCGGCAGCGACGGATTTAACTATCCCTATCAATAGTTCGATCGGCGGATTCAACGACCTGGGACTGTTCTGTGGGTGGAGGTATGTCGCCGGAAAGGGGAACAAGACTAGTCAAGTGGGGTACATTTACGACGGCCAATTCAACGACGTCTCCAGCTTACAAAGGGCCCGAGATCTCAACGAGAATGCCGACCTTGTTGGCCCGGCCAGCGGTCGGCCGACCCTCGTCCATGCCGATCATGGTGTGATTGACTTAGATTCGGATGGCAGTGTGTATCTCGTTTCTGAACGAGGCATCGTAGGGACAGACCCAGCCGTTGACGACTTTCCCGTCATTGTCGGGACGTCCGGGCAGGACTTGCTCATCCTGCGTCCCGTCCCGGTTATTCAGCCTTAATGGAAGTTAGTTCGTCTCTGCCGGAGCGGTGCTGTATCAGTCGCAGTTCTTCGTGGCTCCCTCGGGCGGACCTGAAATTACCGACGTCCATAGAGGAAACAACGACGGGCAGCTGGTTGGCTCATACCAGATACAGAGAAAAAATGGTGGAGAAACACGGTATCGGGAACCCCTGTTTTGTCTGCAGAGACGGTCGAGACGTTTGTTTCAATCTTTCAATCAGTTTTCCAGATTCCCCAACCAAAGGAACATTTCGAATGAGAAACTTATTTTACGCGGCTCTGGCGGCAATGGCGACTTTCGTCGTCGCAGCGCCGGCTAATGCGGCGACCTATACGGTTGATTCAGCACTGAGTAAAATCACTCTTAATGAGGTCACCGCTGGCGGTATAACGTTTTTCGGACAAAGCGGGATATCAGACAGCAACTTTCCTGGCATGCGAGCCTTTTACCAGGGAACAGTCGAGGCGACGGTATCTGGCGACTTCGCGAATCCGACGATTATCTTTGGTGGCGGTAGCTTTATTGATGCCCTGCTCAATATAAACGCTCCTGGTGGCGAGTACCTGCCAGCTCAAGGCGGGTCGGTTCCGGGGTTAAGCAATGATCCCAACTTGGGTGGTGGCGACTTCATTTTCGCCGATGGTTCGGTTGACCCCAATGGTGAAGGCGACGGTCTCTTTTCTGTTGGTGAAGACAACTACGGACTTAGCAATTATGCCTCTCCCAACAACGGCCCGATCAAGTCTTCGATCCGTAATTTTGTGGTGGACTTCACTGGTGGTGGTATCGCTAACGACGCCACCGACGATGGACTCGCTTTGAATATCGTTGATGGCTGGTACGCAATCGACCTAGCTGGTAGGGGTGGTGAAAATTTTATCTCCGAAGAGCAGATAGAACTTTCAGCGTTACAATTCGGCATACCCAATATTGGGGATGTTGGTTACAGCCTTGTCGGCCACCTTGAAACGATTACGATCCCGGTCGACATTGGCTACCAAGTAGAAGGTGCTATTAATATTACCGCGAAGGGTACGATCGTTGCTATGCGTACGATGCCTGAGCCGACCAGCGGTTTGTTCCTGGCCAGCTTGGCAACTGGAGCCGGTGCCGTCGTTCGCCGACGTCGCAAGTAAGCTTTGAACCATCGGTTCGATAACCGATCGATCTACAGAAATTCGATCGGCGGTTCGCAAAAGCGAGCCGTCGCTTTTTCTTTGCCCTTCGAAGTTCCGGACTCTGTGCAAACGGCTCACGCAGAAATCGCCAACTTTCGTACTGAAGCCTTCATCACTCGTCTTTACCACGTGGCTGGCGGTGGTGGTGTCTGGACAACGCCGACGAAGACGGTGATAGCGACGGCACGGTAATTGGGGTTCTCAAACCGTAGCTAGCTTCTACAACCTGCTCGGCCCGAAATCTTGGGTGTACTCAATGGCGGCAGTTGGGTGCTTCGGTGGCATTCACCGAGGTCGATTCGCAAAACTTCTTTCCGAGCATCGGTTGGACCACCCTAATGCACGAAGCAAATCTCCTTCGGCGCGTCGGTGTGAAAGACCGAAGTTAGTTAGCCGAAATTCTTCGTGCGTTCGGACGATGCAACCTCCATCTCGAAGCACAAGCAGTTCAAGCCAGCGGTCTGCGCGACCTCAGCGTGTTGACGACATGAACCGCGAACCGAAAAACGGTCGATTAACGGATGCTATTGCCACTTCTTGTCTTGAGGTATCTTGCCATCCAATATCTCTTGCTTCCATTCTTGTAACTGTTCGGCGATTTCTTTGGCACGCTTCAATCGGTTGGGAATATCGGGATCCATTCGCTCAGGGTTTGCCCAAAGGTCGCCAACGAGTTCCAAATAGTCGAGCACAATCGACTGCTCGCCCTTCTCCAGCAGCTCACCGGCGAACTTAAAATTGGGCCCTGTAAAGACCAGCCACAGCGAACTCGGTGCCTTTCCGGATTCCAAAAGATGATGCTTTGCTAGTTCTCGATTACCCTTCCGAAGTGCGATTCGCCCCAAAATCACATTCATGTGGTGAACTGCGTTTCCGTACTGCCAGCCTTCTTCGGTACGCACCGAATTCAAGCGGTTCGTCGCGTACGTTCTTGCCTTTTCAAGATCGCCCGCTTGGAACGCTACCTGTGCCAGTACAGTTTCCGCCCCCAGTACGTAAATCTTCGGCATGCCGTTCAGCGCAAGAGATTTTTCGTAGTATTTGAGCGCCTCTCTCGCGAAGGGTTGGCGTTGATCATCCGGTGTACCAAACTTCTGCGCTTTAAGCGAATAGATGGAGCCAAGATGCCAGGGCCAGATTGGGTTCTCGGGATCCAAATCATAAGCTCGCTTTAGCAGCATGAGCGAACGGTCGAGCGGGCGAATCAGTTGGTCGCTTGGATGAAACGATTCGGCGAAATGGTAGATGCCCGCATTACCAATTATTTCAGCGTCCATCGGATGAGATTCAACTAGTTCGAGCCACAATTGGCTTCCCTTCGCCCAAGCTTTTCCGTCTCCCATGCGGCCCTCTCGATACAAAAGCCAGTAGCCGGTGCTTCTAGCCAGGATTGATCCGGGGTGGTGATTGATGATTCCCAGTATCAGCTGGCCATAGGGTCCGAGAGACGACGGATGCCGACCTCCAATTCTCTCCTGATAGCCCATTAGCAAAACTCGGCTATGTAGGTCTTTTGGGTTTAGCTCAAGTTTCTTTTCAAGGTCTTTGGCGCTTTTTGCTGACAGGAGTCGCCCCTCCTCTCGAAGTTGATCAACAAACTTCGATCCATCGCCGCGTGACATATAGTCGATTCGTTCCAGCCTTTCGACGATCGCCGAAGTTGACGCTTGGGGTTCGTCGGCAAAGCAACTACCAACAGCCACGGCAATCGCACTGACGATCAACGCCAACGGAACGCCGCATTTGTTTCTTGTTCTATCTAGCTGGTATTGATTCATATTGCGATCTCGCATTTCACCATTCACCCCACGAGCCGTTCTGACAAAGCGAGTATCAAAGGAGCGCGACACTGCGTCACTCTTGCTCTACCGGTCTCAGGCATTCGGCACGCAATGAGGACAAATATGCCTTTGATGGCGATTCCCTTTACCAAGCAAAACTCATGCCAAGTTCAGGATCGTTCACATCACCTCTTGAAGACCTCCCGGATCGCCCAGCCCGTTGGATCAAAGGTGTTCCGAAGCAATCGATCGGCCTCTACAGAGGACAGCGACGAAATCAAACACATGAAAGTCGACGACGCCATGTTTTTTCGATGCCGGCATCTGCGAAAGCCGGTACCACGAACGGCCCCGCCGACGCTGCGGATGATGATCAACGCGAGTGGTTGCATCGGCCGCGGCAGTTTGCCTTCGATTCCAACTCGCTTGGGTGAAGGCGACCGACGCACGAATCTGCGTCCCTTCAAACGTTCGTTAAGCGGCACTGTGCCAGTAACAACGAGTAAGCGGTACAGATTCGAAAGTCTGTCTGGCCTAACTACGACCACGCTTGTGCTCGACTGAAGACTGCGATCCGAAAATCGGTCGTTTGATGGCGTATTCAAAAACTTACCTGATCTGATGAGTTGATGGGACTCGTGCGGCAAACTCGCTTTGGTCGATTACACGTCGAATACACCGCCGCGAGTTAGCGAGAACTCCACCTCGCACTGGTTTGTCCAAAGGCTGCGTTCAAAATCGAACCAACTTGGGCTGTCCGTTTGGTCGCAATCGAAGAAGCACAACCAGCGACATCCCGAACAAAGCTCGCTGACCGCTCTGAATCGTCGTTAATGTTTGTCGGTTGTGGATGCTTTCTTGCATGCGTGCTTCGCCAGTCGGGCGATTGAATTTTGGTCTTGGAATGCGGTCAAATCTGCATATTGTGCAACAGACACGATCTCGGAATGCGGATTCCACTATAGGGGACAGCCTATTGCTCAATGAAGACTGACTCTTAGTGAGATTTTGATCCCATCGACGTCGCACCGCCTTGGCCCTTGGTAGAATTGATTCTCACATTCACAGCGCTTCACTAACATGCAGAGCATGCCGAATATCACTTGGATCTTGGACGAAATTGAGCGGGGTGAGCCTGAGGCGGCTGACCAGCTGTTGCCATTGGTCTATGACGAGCTTCGCGCGCTTGCCACGGCAAAGCTGGCCCAGGAACATCCCGGACAAACCCTCCAGGCAACGGCTCTGGTTCACGAAGCCTACCTACGACTCTTGCCAAGGCAACTTTCGAAAGAAGAACAACATCAGCACTGGAACAGCCGACGACATTTTTTCGGTGCGGCTGCCGAGGCCATGCGACGCATCCTTGTTGAAAACGCCAGGCGTAATCAGCAGATCAAGCGAGGCGGCAGATATTGCCGTGTTTGCAACGTCGATATCGAAGTCCCCGCTGGTATCAGCGCAGAGGATGTGCTCGCGGTCGACGAGGCGCTTGATCTGTTGGCCACGGTCGACGCTCAGGTCGCGCAGGTTGTTAAGCTGCATTTCTTTGCCGGACTGTCTTTCGACGAAGTTGCTGCGCAGTTGGGGATCTCAACCCGCACGGCTTATCGTGATTGGAATTTCGGCAGGGCATGGCTCGCGAGGCGGCTGGGCGCGGGCGATCGGTCTGCAAGCGGCTGATTTCGGTTATTTCAAAGTTTTTTGGCAGTCGGTGGTCGTCAGTATCGCACTGAAATGTAGACGATTGGGCATGGTGCACGATCAAACGCCTTTCAAAACATGAGTATTTCCGATGAGTAACCCGATGCCTGACCTGAAGTCGATTTTTGGCCATGCTATCGAACTCGACTCGCCGGATGAACGAGAAGAGTACCTGGCAAAGGCGTGCGGAGACAACGCTGTGTTGCGTGCCGAGATCGACGAACTTCTTAAGGCTTTGGACCAAGCGGGCGAGTTCATGCAGTCGCCGTTAAACGCGGGTGGCGCGCAGCCCAACTCGACGGTCGCGCTGCAACCACCAATGTCAGCTAGCGCTGGTACGGTCATTGCTGGGAGATTCAAGCTGTTGGAGAAGATCGGCGAAGGGGGAATGGGCACGGTTTGGGCAGCTCAGCAGACCGAGCCGGTCCGCCGTCGTGTAGCGATCAAACTTGTCAAGCCGGGGATGGACAGCCGCCAAGTGCTTGCGAGGTTCGAGGCCGAGCGCCAGGCACTGGCCGTGATGGACCATCCGAATATCGCCAAAGTGCTGGATGGAGGCATGACCGATCAGGGTCGCCCGTACTTCACTATGGAGTATGTCAAAGGCGTGCCAATCACAGACTACTGCGACAAAGCCCGACTCTCCGTTAAAGATCGGTTGATGCTGATGAGGCAAGTATGCCAAGCCGTGCAGCACGCGCATCAAAAGGGAATCATTCACCGCGATCTAAAACCATCGAATATTCTGGTCTGTCCGTACGATGGCCAGCCGGTGCCCAAAGTCATTGACTTTGGCTTAGCGAAAGCGATGCACCAGCCGTTGACTGAGCATACTGTCTACACCGCCCATGGCATGTTGATGGGGACGCCCTTGTACATGAGTCCGGAGCAGGCAGAGATGAATAATCTGGACATCGACACGCGTACCGATATTTATTCGCTGGGAGTGATCCTGTACGAGCTTCTGACCGGCAGCACGCCGATGGATAAGGAGCGATTCAAGCACGCCGCTTGGCAAGAAATGCAGCGGCTAATCAAGGAGGAAGAGCCCGCCAAGCCCAGTACGCGACTGAGCGGCAGCGACTCGCTGCCGACGATTGCCGCGCAACGGAGTCTGGAACCGGCGCAGTTGGGGCGCGCGGTGCGGGGCGACCTGGACTGGATCGTGATGAAGTCGTTGGAAAAAGATCGCACGCGACGCTACGAGACGGCCAATGACCTGGCGCGCGACATCGAGCGGTATCTGCACGATGAGCCGGTGGAGGCGCGTTCGCCGTCGGCGCGCTATCGCTTCCACAAGTTCGCGCGGCGAAATCGCGTGGCCCTTGTCACGGGGATGTTGGTCTCCACCGCGTTGTTGCTAGGCATCGTGGCGAGCACCTGGCAGGCGGTCCGCGCCACGCGGGCAGAACGGTTGGCTGAATCGTCTCGGACAGCGGAAGCGGAGCAACGGAAAGTCGCCGACGAAGAGCGCAAGCAGGCGGAGAACGCGCGCGAGAACGAAACGCGACTGCGCAAACAAGCCGAGGACGAGGAGCTGGTTTCCCGACAGAAGGCGTACGCCTCGGACATGAACCTCGCCCAGCAATCGCTGGAATTCAACAACCTGGGGCGCGCGCGGGAGTTGCTGAACCGTCACCGGCCGCGAAGCGGCCATCGCGACCAGCGCGGTTGGGAGTGGCGGTACCTATGGCAAGGATGCCAGAGCGATGCTTTGTCCACTCTCTGTCAAAAATCTCAGGCCATCACCTCGCTCGCAATCTCCGACGATGGTCATTGGCTGGCGGTCGGCGAAGGGGGAATGGGGGGGCTTACAATCTGGGATTTGCAAACGCGGCAAGAGGTGAGGAGCCTGGCCGCGGGCGATGGCGGGGTCCTGGCCGTTTTCTCTCCCCAGGGGCCGCTGTTGGCGTTCTCGGTCGAAGAAGACCACCTTCTGGCGAACCGACGAGACAGCGTGCGGATTTGGAACGCGGCTACCAACGAGAGCGTCGCTGAACTTCCGCTCGGTGGCGACTGCCGTGGGCTCGTCTTTTCCCAGGATGGCCATACGCTGGCGACTGCCACGTCCGGCGATAATCAGATTGTCCTGTGGCAACTTCCCGAAGGACGGAAACTGGCGAGTGTACCCGCCCCGCAACACCCCTGGAACGCAGACACCACATACCTTGCCGCAACACGCGATCTGAGCGTGGCGGCGCACGCCACCGTCAACGGTCAGTTTCGCGTAGTCGATTTGAACACCCAGATGGAGCTCTGGCGGTCGGACGCGACCGACACAGTAGTCACGGCATTGGAATTTTCTCCGGATGAAAAGGTGCTCGCCACGGCCAGTGGATTTGTCGACTCGACGATCCGTCTGTGGGATGTTGCGTCGGGCAAGGAGATAGGAAGTTTGGCGGCCCATCGCGGATATGTTCACGCGTTGGTGTTCTGGCCGGACGGCAAGAAACTGGCCTCGTCGAGCAGCGATCAGACGATCTGCCTATGGGATGTGAGCGATCTAACGCGAGTGCCGCCCCCGCGCACGCTGCGCGGCCATAAACGCGAAATTTATCGACTGGCACTGATGCGAGACAACGCGACCCTTGTGAGCGGCTGCCAAGACGGCTCGGTGTGCTTGTGGGACACGGCAACGAACCTTCGTCAGAAGGCCCACTTCACCATGCCCTCGAGGTTCACCAGCTTTTACCGTGCGTGGCGTTTCGCCCCCGACGGCAAATCGATGCTTGCGGTAGACCACCAGCACCGAGTGGTGCGCTGGCACGGTGCCGACTTCGCCCAGATGCAGCCGCTCCTAGAGTTGGGGGCGAACCTGCGCGCAACGATAGTCTCGGACGATGAGCAATTGGTCGCCGCTGGTTATGGCGATGGCATGGTTCGGATATGGGATTTGCCTCGGCAGACGCTGCGGCGCGAGTTCATGACGTCGACCGGGCCGGCGGAACCATGGCAGTTTCTGGGAAAGGGCGCGAGGCTGCTGCTGAAGCATCCACAGAACGCGACTTTTACCGAATGGGATCTGACAACTTGGCGTGAGATCCGGTCTTTCCCCGGCGTTGAGTCCAGCGCCTATGGCGCGGGACTCTCATTCGATGAAAGATGGCTATTCAGTATCAATCCGAACGATTCAGCTAGACTTGGCAACACGCGAATCTCCCCGCTGACCTGGCGGACTCTGGACGTCGAACAACCTGGGGACATGGCTGTCACCGCGGACGGCAAATCTATTGCCGTGGCCAGCCGCAATGGGTTTGTGCGACTGTTCGACACGGCCACGTTGCGCGAGGTGGCGACGTTTCGTAATTTTTTGCAAGGTGTCCATGGTGTGGCGTTCTCGCCCGACGACAAGCGCCTCGTTGCCGGGAGCGACGGGCGCGAGGCCATCAAACTCTGGGACGTGGAGGGATTGCAGGAATTAATCACGCTAGAGGCGAAGGGAGGGCAATTCAGACTCATTAACTTTTCGCCAGGTGGCGCATACCTGGCCGCCCAGAACGATCGCGATGTCGTGCACCTTTGGAGAGCGCCGTCCTGGGCGGAAATCGAAGCGGCTGAAAAGTGACGATATGCAAGCCACGAAGCTTTCGCGGAATTGTTTCTATTCGAAGACCGCTCGGGGCTATCTGATTGGGACTCGGGCTCCAAAACGTTCTTTTTTAGTCGTATCCCGCTGGAAGAATGGAAATTGCTGATTCGACACGGATAAGTTATCCGAAAACTCATCCCGTCTTTCAAAATGCCGATAAGCCGTGGCGCTTGAGATTCTTAAACAGCGGTAGTTCCTCGGACATAAGCCGTTGCTGGCTTCTACAACCTGCGCGGTCCGAAATTTTGGATGCACTCAGTGGCGACCGTTGGGTGCTTCGGTAGCGGACACCGAAGTCGATTTGCAAAACTTCTTCCAGACTTCGGTTGGACCAACCTCACGCACGCAGCAATGTTCGTTCGTCGCATCGGTGTCTCTGGCTCGCGGACACCGACGCGAGTACGGCCTCAACATTCGAGCAAGCGGCCGATGCGACGCACCGGTGAGGTTCTCTGGTTGCGGCCTGATTCAAGGTCTTTGGTCGGATTATTGCGGGCAACTTTGGGAAGTTAATGAAGTCGGCTTTCGCGTTGACGTCGGTGCTAGCAATTCTTGACAATTCGGTCCGGATCGCGGTCCGGGCGGCCATGACACCTTCAAGACGTGGTGGCTCTGAATATACTCTGTACGGAAAACAGTCCTGTGGGGATCGGCGGACGGTTCCCAAAGATCCTTTTTGTTTCCTTTTCTGACGCTGTTCTGACACGAAGACTGGAGTTTACTTGCACCATGAAGAATCCAAATTGTCATCTCTTTACGATGATGCTGCTCGCCGCTGCTATCGTCGGCAGCCTATCTGGCGCCGCTTTCGCGGAGCAAAAGAAACCGAATATTCTCGTCATCTTTGGTGACGATATCGGCACGTGGAATGTCGGCGCTTACACGCATGGCATGATGGGCCGTACTCCCAACATTGACAGCATCGCCAAGCAGGGAGTGCTGTTCACCGACCACTACGCCCAACCGAGTTGCACCGCCGGCCGCGCAGCCTTTATCACCGGCCAGATGCCGATTCGCACCGGCATGACGACCATTGGGATTCCGGGTTCAACGCGGGGAATCCAAAAAGAAGATCCGACGCTTGCGGAGGTGCTCAAGTCGCAAGGCTATGCAACGGGACAGTTCGGCAAGAACCATTTGGGTGACCGCAATGAGTTTCTGCCGACCGTGCATGGCTTCGATGAATGGTTCGGCAACCTTTACCATTTGAACGCGGAAGAGGAACCAGAAGAACTCGACTACCCCGGTCAGAAGAATCCTGACTACAAGAAGAAATATGGACCGCGAGGCGTGTTGCACGCGTGGGCCACGGACACTGACGACCCCACGACCGATCCCACCTTTGGCCGCGTCGGCAAGCAACGGGTCGAGAACACCGGCCCGCTGACCCGCAAGCGGATGGAAACCTTTGATAACGAGGTTCTGCAGCATACGCTGTCGTGGTTGGACAAAAACGGAAAGGGCGATCAGCCTTTCTTCTGTTGGTTCAATACGACGGCGATCCATATCTGGTCTCATCCCCAGAACAAATATGTCCAGCAGGCAGTCGATGAAGGGCGGGCCGAAGAGGACGTGGTGCGGGCGAAGATGCTGGAGCATGATGATCAGGTCGGCGAACTGCTTAAGAAACTCAAGGAATTGGGCGTCGATGACAACACGATCGTGATCTACACCACCGACAACGGAAATGAATTAATGATGTGGCCCGACGGAGGTTATGCACCATTCCGCGGCGAGAAAGGCACGACCTGGGAAGGTGGTGTTCGCGTTCCGTTGGTCATGAAATGGCCGGGTCAGATTGCACCTGGACCGCGCTCAACGGTGTCCAAAGCCACGAGGACCTGTTCGTCAGTCTTGCCGCTGCGGCGGGAATGACGGACCTCAAATCTGAATTGCTCTCGGGCAAAAAGATCGGCGACATGACGTACAAAGTCCACCTCGACGGATTCGACAACATCGACTACTGGACTGGTAAATCCGATAAATCGGCCCGGCGTGCGAATTTCTACTACGACGAAACCGACTTGATGGCTATCCGCGTGGATGCCTGGAAAATGCATATCGGTGTCAAGCCAGAAGGCAGTTGGTGGGATGAGAAATACTACCCAAGCGTCCCTTACGTCTTCAATCTGTTGATGGACCCCATGGAAAAGATGGATCCGCAAAGCCACGAGTGGGGCTACGCGGGGCGGAAATTCTTCGCGCAAAAAATGTGGGCACCCACCGCTGCTGGCCCGTTCCTGGCAGCTCATCTCAAGAGCTTGCAAGAGTATCCACCCCGGCAAGGGGCGGATTCGCTCAGCATGAAGAAGGCAATTGAAGGCGCGATGAAGAAAATGGACAATCCGAATGGCAGTAGTAACTAGCTGCGTCGGCGAAAGCTGAATTCAGAACGATCGGTACCATTGCATCTCACCGAGTTGCACGACACACAAAAGAGCCGAGGCGACGGTCGCCTTCGGCTCTTTTGCTTTTTCAACCATCCTCGACTATTAGGTATTAGGATCCAATTTCCAATCCCGCTTCGATGTCTCGTGACGCCGGAAATCCGGTCAGTGCATATGCAGCGGGCTGCGAAGTTGCCGAGTCGAATTCCATCTTGCTGACCGCGGCGAATTGGCGACCTGCACAGATTGCGTTGGGCCGGGCACATCACAGCGAGTGGGTGGCCGAGGCCACACGATCCTCAAGATTGCTTGATTTTTTGATCAAAGATGAGAAAACCCGCTTCCGCGAAATTGGAGCAGAATTTTACGAGACCAACGCGAAGGAGCGTTTATCGCGCCAACTGCTCAAGCGACTTGGCAAGCTTGGAGACAGCGTCAGCATCCAAGCGGCTTGACTCGAAAGTTGAGAGTAATTTTTGCGAGAGAGAGTTGTCAAGCGAGTGCGTTGAATAGAACCAAGGATGCATCAATCGTCCGATTCCACCGTGGACCAGTTTTGCAGTGTCCTCAAGAACGCTGATATCAGTTCAGCGGTTTGATCTTGGCCACCTAAGAATTTAGGGAGGTTGTTGGCCAGCGCAAGCCGCGCGTAGAAGGCAATCGTAAGGTTCGCCAATGCCTCTTTTAGTGGTGCTTCGACGGGAATGGTAGGGTTCATCGATTCGCGCAGTGATCGCTCCAATAGCTCCATGATTAGGCTTAACGGTTGATCGATCTCCGGACCAAACGAACCTTCGCCTAGAGCTTCTGCGAGGATTCGTTGGGCGATTTCGTGGTGATTCTGAGCGAAAGCGATGGCGCAATCGAGTGCATTCCGGGCGCGATCAGTGGGATCGGAAGCTGCTAGGCATGCTGATTCGATTTCAGAAAACCCTCGTTCGCAGACGCGAAGTGCCACCGCATTGAACAAAGCTTGTTTCGATTTGTAGTGATAAATCAACACTGACGGCGCCTGGATACCGCTGGAACGAGCGATCTCGGCCAGTGAGGCGCCTCGGAATCCCGCTTTCGCAAAATGAGCTTCAGCTGCGTCAAGAATCGCTTCGGCTGTCGGTTCGTCCACCTGCGACTTTCGGGGCCGTCCCACTTTCCTTTTGGCCGCTTTTTTTGGCATTTTCTCACTCATGGAATGCGACGCTTGACAATATAGAACGACGTTCTATATTGATTTTCTGTGCATTGCTCAAGATTACTTGATTCGGACAGTGACTGTCGGTGAGGCCCAAAAATCCATGCAAACAAGCACAACCTATTCGTCATTGCCAAAGTCTTTACTTCCGCGCACGGTGCTGGCCGCAGAATACTGGTTTCGCCCCGAACAATTTCTTAACCGTTGCGATCAGCTCGGTGATCGCTTTCAAATTTCATTTCCTGGATTACCGCCAACCGTTGGGATAAGTTCACCGCAGGATATTCGGGCCATTTTTACTGGTGACCAGTCGGCATTGTATCTGGGGGCAGGCGTAAAGAAACTGGCACCGCACGAACTGCTGCTGGGCGAGACTTCGCTGATCGTCAAGGACGGTGACGAACATCTTTGCGAACGACGGATGTTGAATCCCCACTTTATGGGAGCGCGACTGCGGAGCTATGAGCCCATGATAGCCCAGGTGACGCGAGAAGCAGTGCACCGTTGGCCGCGCAACCAAACCGTTTCGTTCCACTCTTTGATGATGGAGCTCACTTTAGACATCATCATCCACGTCGTTTTTGGAGTCCACGATCGCAAGCGCACCGATGACGTGCGATCCGCTACGCAGCGACTTGTCGATGTCATCGGAAGTGCCCGCTTTGCGGTGACAACGATTGTTGCGATGGCAAGGGGAGGCAAGTGGGATGGAAAGCACAAGCTTGTCCGCAACTTGAAAGCACGGCTAGACAAACATGTTGTTGACGAATTGGTCGAGCGTCGGGCAACTGGCAACTTGGAACAAGACGACATTTTGTCAATCTTTTTGAAGCTTCAGCAGGAGCACGGTGTTGAAGTCATGAGCGACGCCTCAATCTGTGATGCGATGCGAACGCTTCTGATTGCCGGCTACGAGACAACAGCAACTTCGTTGGCCTGGATCGCCGAACGATTGGTTCGTCACCCCGATGTTCTCGAATCCCTCGAGAAAGCGATTGAAAACGAAGACTCTGACTATGTTGATGCAATCATCACAGAAGGAATGCGAGTGCGAAGCGTGCTGCCGTTCACGGTCCGGATGGTTGTCAAACCCTTCGATCTCAATGGCCTGCAACTGGATGTTGGAACGTTAGTCTTGCCAATGATCTCACTGTTGCACCGTCGCGCCGATTTGTATCCAAACCCACATGAGTTTCGTCCAGAACGATTCATCGGGCGACCAGCCAAGAATTTCCAGTGGATTCCGTTTGGAGGGGGACTGCGCAAATGCCTTGGTGGACCATTTGCGATGCTTGAAATGCGTGTGATTGTTGAAACGATCTATCGAGAATTACGACTATTGCCTACGAACGAGCCGGATGAGCGAGTCGGGCGGCGAAACGTGACGCTTGTCCCTTCTCGAGGAGCTCAGGTGGTCATGGAGCAACGGTCTTAAAGGCCCATGGGCTGCGCGAGTTTCAAAAACCAAGAGGTACACACCGACTGGTTTGCGCGGACGCGTATGCCGTTTCAATTGGCGGACACTGAAGGCGAGTAAGTCGCCCTAATGCATCTCCGCTCGATCGCTCTCAACTGCGTTCGGTTGGACCAACGAATGGCACGTAGTTAATCCTTAAGTCGTTTTAGGATCTCAAGTTTGGTTTCGTTTCGTGGCTTCATCATGAAGTCGTATTTCTTTGTTCGCCGTTTCCGCAACCGAGGTTCCAGGCGGCCTGGCCGATTGCCAACTTGGTGAACCGAGATCGCCTGGAGCATTTGTTCGTACAGCATCATTCGATGGTCTTTGCTGCGACAACCTGAAGCCGCGATCAATGGCTGGAACGCTTCGAGGGTTTGAACAGTCGCTTTGAAGCTAATCTCCCTGGGAAGCATGTCTGCGCGGAGACACGATTGAACCATCATCGTGCGGATCAGGTTGTAGGCAATCACATGTGTCCAGATTTCATTGCGCACAAGCTCCGGAGTCTTGCAACGCAAGACATCCATCTGCAGAGTCACTTTCAATGAGGAGAAGTCGGTTTCGTTGCTCCATCGCATACGATAGAGATCAGCCAACTCTTCTTTGGAAGCCTGCTGCGGATCGAGAATCGTTGTGACGATAACAATGGACCGGGATCGAAAACCGGGCTGAACAACGCGGATCCGAACTTCTCGAACCGTGATAAAATCAGGTAGTGCTCGACGTTCTTCCCGGTCCATGTCTCGAATGAACGGCTTGGGCCAACGAACCAAATGATCGTTCTTACCCAATCGTTTGCCACATCGAAAATCTGCTTTCCGCAAGGCTTTGTTGATTCGTGTTACCACGTCGATCTCACGTTGCTGAAGCTGGCAGAGATTCTGCCAATTGCACATCAGAGCATCCGCGAGAACAACATCTCCTGGTCGAAAAATGTTCCACAACTGACGCAGCAGAGTGACTTCACCCTGGCCTTTTCCGGAGTATCCTGCGACCCCTAAATCAAGGATCGCTCCGCACGAAAGTGAGAAGATGGCTGCGACACGCGCCAATGGAAAACCGACGCCTGGTGTTTGTTTGTTCGACTGCGGGTAAGCCTGTTGATTGCTCGGCGTGTCTGGCATGGAGATAGTGGTACCGTCGAACATATAAACCTTGCGGTTCTTCCAAAGCCATTTTGAATCTGCCTTCTCATCGAGCGCTGAGCCTACGCCCCGAGCAATGTGCGCAAAGAATTGTTCAGGCAGCCGCTTTCTTGCCTGGCAGTACGCACCGGTGTGGGAAGAACATGGTTGCTCGCCCCGTGAAATCCGATGCGCGACAAATCGAGCAACCGCCGCTCGACACGAGTGATCTGCGCTGATGACTTGACCGAGAAAGACCCAAAGCGTGACCAAGGGCGTGTAGAGACGTTCGTTCCACGCGAACTTGATCGTGTCTAACGCTTGTTCGACAGTTTCACGCGACAAGACGTCGGTGAGAGGGAATTCGCCGTCTTGAAGAAACTGCTGTCTGAGAAACTGGAACTGACTTCGAAACAAACGTTCGTTAGAATATCGCATCCTTGGGCCTCCTTGCCGTTGATGAACTTTCGCAAATCCATCTACGCAAGCGAGGCTCTCTTTGTATATGTCGTTTCAAGCAAATGGTTTAGAAAAATCTACGTGCCATTCGTTGGACCAACCTCGCTCACGAAGCAATTTCCGTTCGGCGCGTCGGTGGTCTTCACCGAAGCGGGCAAACGATTGGACACTCGGAGTACGTTCCATCAACCCTTTAGTAGGGCGAAGTTCTGAATCCGGTCATCAATCCACTCCTTTTCGAGCGTTCGATAAGTGAATGTCTATGCTGCGGTCAAACCTGAAAGCCGTAGCTAATAGGCCGAATCTGTTTGTAATTGGCGGACCATCTCAGCCGGAATCGACCGCAATGCAACCACCGATGCAACCACGGACACAGGGCCTTGCAATGTCACCCCGCAATTAACGGCATTTCCGTCCGAAAGTTCGGAGCCCTCAACGCCCATTCCTTACGATAACGCCGAGTCGTCCAAAGTGGCCTTGGCTAGCGAAACGCCCGGAATTTCCGGGCTATCTTTTTGCCCCTCGCTCCTCCGTTCCACTGGCCTGGGCCAGGGACTGCTGGACATTTTGCTTCGCATCTGCTGCTACGCTTTTTTGACCGGCTGGCGGACCCGAACTCACCTTCGGCATCGAGCCCGTCGGATTCACGGCAGTCAACCTCCAAGACTTCCGTGCGCTCCATCGCGCAGTGCATCGCCATCGGTGGCTTCGCCAGTTAAAAGTGCGGGCAATCCATGTCCTGTCTCTCTCGGCGGCGACTCCGCAAGGGCTGGAGAATATTTTGGAATTCAACGTTTGATCGCTTCGGTGCAGTGGTGTTTCGCTTCCAACGTGTCGACCCTTGGTAGCGCCACCGGCTTCAATCTTCCGGTGGAAACAAGCCAAACAGTTGTTCGGCTCGGCGAATCTTCTGACGGCGCTCGTCATTGAGATGAAACTCTTGGATGGTTGCACAACCAAGGGGCGTTTTACCGACAATCGTGTATACGTCCCACTCGGAGTGGTCCGACCAATCATCGGTTCGTGGGTTGAAGAAACCTTCCGCTCGGTCCGACTTGTGAAGGTTGCAACTCGGGCAGGCCCAAGCCAGGTTGCCGGCGTCATCCGATCCGCCAGCGGATCGAGGGACGGTGTGCTCAACGTGAAACGTCGCCCCTTGCAATGAGTCGTGCATCCGGCAGTATTCGCAGCGACTGCCAGCACGCGCGATCACTTGCTGTCGTATTTTCGAGGAGACCACAACGCTAGCAAGGCTTGCGGCCAAGCAGATGCAAAGCCTCGGCTCGCACGAGCGAAAGGCGTTCGCTTAGCTCCGCAAGCGCCGCTAAGTCGGCACGTTCCTGCTCACTCAATTGGCCTTCGTTGTTGCGATCCATTAAATTCTGCAATCGCCGGTCAGCTTGCTCAGGCAAACGAAGCATGGTGATGCTTTCGACCCATTGCAGGGGTGCGTCAACCGTCGTGTCCATAGAATCAAAACCTTGTCAACCTGGCGGAAACGCCAGCATCGATTGGAACCGCAAGCGACTTGGTCAGGCAACGACTCAAACAATGATGGTGGATCGGTGCGGCTAACAGACTCTGGACAAACCCTACGCAACTTACGGCATTCGTCGCTTTGTTCTCTCTGGCGTCACCGCCCGCGGTCGCTCCCACGTGAGGCATCGGTTTTGTATCGTGCAAGCATTTGCGGGATGGAGACTCTTCGCCGCTGCTCGTTGGAACGTCACCGGGCTTTTGGCAGAGACTTGACCAGATCGTTTCCATCGCTTCCATTTTTTCGGCGACAGACATGGAATCGAGAGGAAGAACAATCGACATGAGGGCTTCTTATCAGAACTGCGGACGTTTCTAATCGAACCAGTCCGATTCATGTTCGCGATTGGCTTTCAACGACACGACCGAAGATTGCAGGTTCGGTGAAGGCATCAGGACTGGCGGGGGAAACTTCGCTCACAGCGAACCTCAAATCGCGTTAGCGAACCCTTGCAGTCTATTCGCGGGAGGACGAGCGAGCACTTGCGGCAATCGCATGCTGGACAGGACGATAAAAAAGGTCCATCTCGATTCTGTGTGGGTCTTTATCCCGGAGGGATTCTTAGCCATTAGCCACGGGTCGCGCAGCGCACCCGGGGTGGCGGTTCCTTCGCATAGCACCGACCCCGAGGGTGGTCGCAGCGCACAGGGCTGCGACCACCTTCGGGGTCGACATTGACATTGGCTCACTTACCGAAGGTGCGCTGCGCGACCTTCGGCTAATCGCTGATATCCCTGCGGGATGGTTTGCGCAGCAAGATTGGGATTCAACCCATACGAAACCGTGATGGACCACAAAAAAGGGGCAGTTTCTAAAGTATGGCGCTCTGTCGGTGAGTTCAACGCCGGATCAGGCAGCTTGGGGCTTCGAGCCCCGTTAACACCGGGTTGGCGATAAGACTCATCGCAATCGGCAGAGATGTGGTCCGCGTCAGTATCGTGTCGGGACAACGAACCGAAATTCAAAACGGACTTTTCGTGCGACCGATGAAGGCGCGCGCACAGCTCGCTTAACTGGTCAAATCAAGAAACCGGCATGGCAGCTTTTCTTCGCTGCGCCGTCATGCGACGCCTTTTTCAATCATCGGTACGACAGCCTTTAGAACAATGTCGGCCACCATGTGCGCTATCATGGCATACGCCAGTCCTCTTCGCCAGTAGATCCATCCAAACAGCACCCCCGCAGATCCATGTCATACGACAGCATAAAGAATCATCGCGGGTGCAATGTCGATTCCAAGTCCAGCAACATTGGTTAGGTGAAGCAGTCCAAACAAGACGGCGGCCAGCTGCACAAAAAAGCCCCGGTCCCGAATGGCACGAACTTAAGCCAACAAGCTGAGCCGAAGGCGCTAGCCTCGGGCCTTACACAAGCGATAGAGGCGGAGCAAGGCCCGCGGCTAGCGCCGTCGGCTCACTAACCCCGTGCCATTCGCCCCGGTCCCCTTTTCCGTCTATGCAGGCGTTGCGATGAACTGAAACACGATGAATATAGCGCACAGCGCGCAACCGAGTATCGGAATCAAGATTGGATACTGGACCACACCCTCGGGAACCTCAACCCTCTTTAGTTTTATCCGGACCAGAGCGGCGTTCACGATTGTGAAATTGATCAACATGATCCCGCTGGTGATTTTGGCTAATAATTCCAGCGGTAGCCAAAGCGCGAGTGACAGAATGATTGCTCCCATCAATAGCGTGGCGTAGACGGGCGTCCGGAACTTCTTGTGTACAACGGCCAACAAACGTGGCCCCAGTCCTTGGTCGGACATCCCATAGGCGACTCGCGATGACATCACGATTTGCACCAATGCGCCGTTCACGCCGGCCAGCAGACTGATGTAGGTCATGGCCACGCGGGCTGCATTCCCTTGTTCGGAGACCAGCAGTGCGAGTGGAGTACGACTCGCCGCCAATTCTTGCGGCGTGACGGATAGCACGGCCACAGCCGCTATCAGCAGATACAGCAATGTGGTGATTGCCACAGCGCACAGAATCCCACGAGGCAGATTACGCCGCGGATGCTGGACTTCCTCGGCTTCGTTAACCATATCCTCGAAGCCGATGAAGGCATAAAACGCCAGGAATGCGGCGATCATAGTTCCCGACCAGGCGTCCCATGTCAGGCTAGGCATAAGCTCCGACCAACGCTGTGGCAAGTCGGCAAAATGCCAGGCATTGGCCGCCAGCACCCACAGCAGGCCAGTCACTTCGATGACCGTGATCAGCATTGCCAACCAGACCGACTCCAGAATTCCACGGGCGGCAATCGAGGTCAGGGTGGTGACAAACAACAGAATCCCAAGCGTTGTGGGGACCGCCAACAAATCTTGCCAAAAGCCCACGAATGCGCGAGTCAACGTGGCCGCGGAAACTACCCCCGTGGCGATCACTCCCCAACCGACGATCACCGATAACCACCACAGCCCAAACGCTTCGTTGACATACCGCGGTTCACCCGCGCTGTAGGGTAGTCGCGATGCCAGCTCGCTGAACGATAGTGCGGTGACCAGTGCCACCGCCGCGGAAACCAGAATCGCAATCGGCGCGTGCATGCCGGCGTAGCCTGCCACGCGTCCCAGCAGCGCATAGAAACCGCCGCCAATCATCGTGCCAACGCCGTAAGCGATCAGCAAAGGAAGCGTGATCACCCGATGCAGTCGCGGCTGTTCGCTTGCATCTGCCACGGTCTTAGATCTTTACCAAAACTAATGTGATACAGCACGATGAATTCAGCAGGCGCGGCGACAAGGCGGCGGCCCGCCAAAGGTTACTCAACCTTCACCGACAACAATGATCATAACACCACGCGGCAACACGCGCAGTAACGCGAATGCCGCAGTTGTGTGATACGATCACCCACTCTCGACAAATGTGGGAATGCCGCCGAGCTCACCGTTCGTCAGTGCTCAATCAACACGAGCGTTCCAATTCGGTAGGCGAGCGATTGGCCACGGTCACAGCAGTTGCGGTTTTGGCTCAGTGGGCTGGTTGCACCGGATACTTCTGCAGTCGCTCGTGGCAGATTCGCTCAAATGCCTCCTAGTCGGCAGGCTTCTTGAAGATCTTGTCACGGTCATTGGCTCGATTCAGCGCATGGTAAATCACAGCAGCCTCACCGGAACGCTTCTGCCGCCCGAAAGAATACCCCCGGCCCAAAAAAAATACCCCCGGCACCAATGGCACAAGCTTAAGCGGCTTGGTGTGTTGGCTTTCGCCGAGTCGGTCGGAGCGCCAGTGCATTCTTTATCCCGAACGGGATATCGGCAATTAGCCTCGGGTCGCGCAGCGAACCCGGGGAACGCGATCGCTAGAGATCACGGCTGACCCCGCAGGGGTCACAGCCGGCGCCGGTGCCGCGACCCCTGCGGGGTCGATCGCGTGCCACGTGGGCAACAGATCCCGGTGGTACCGCTAGCGCGACCACCGGCTAATCGCCAAAAACCCCTCCGGGGTGGAACATCCCGAGCGGATTCCATGCAGAACCAGGGGCCCGTTCAAGCCCGCCGCCACGAAGTTGCCGCCGCTTCAGGACTCTCTAGTGCGAACCATCGTTAAGGAATTGGTCCCACACGATCAGGTCTCGAAAACCAGCTAAGTTCGTGCCATTCACCCCCGGCACCTTTATCTCGCGCACCTTTATCTCGCGCGAGTTGCAGTTGGTGCTCGATCCCGAATATCTCTAACGGACTCGCCGTCCCTGATTTTTCGCCGGGATGTCCTCGGCGGGCTCGCGGTCCGCGTCGTGGGGCCACTTCAAAAGCGGAAAAGCGTCCTTAAGTGAGTGAATTTCTTGCAGTTCACGCACCCTTTGGTCCCAACGCGGCAATGATCGGCTAAATGACGCCAACTGGCCGTTAATCGAGCTGTAAGAAGCCACACAAAGTCGCCGGGCACGTGGAAACGACCGAGGTTTTGGGTACTCTTGGCGCCCAACTGGTGATTGATATCGCTATCAGTTGATCGTCGCACCATGTACCGATCCTTTCCAATGCTCGAGCTGCGTATTTCCATCGAATGTCAGCGAAGTAAGTAGGCTTTCATGGTTAAAAAAACGCCGAGAAAAAACATCATCAGAAATATCAGGTTTGCGACCAGGGGTTTCTCCACCTGTTTCCCGGCAGGCCACACCATGCGATAGAGTCCAAGCAGTAACAGCAGCCAACCCAGAGTTGTAATCAGTACTGTCCAGTCAAGACGCCAGAAATTGTGAATCCTGACGACTATCGTGCCCCCGGTCAGAAAAACCAGTCCGTTCAAGTAGACAACTGAAGGTTGAATATCCCGCCATATCGCAAAATTCTTGTATTCCGTCACAGACAGTACGATCAGAACGGGCCCTAAGATGCCGGCAAGTTGTAAGGCTATATCCATAATCTGAGACAGGTTCCAGGAAGTTAAGAAGGAGCTCCCTTTATAGCAAGGAATTTGAAGGAACCCTCCTGCTCCAGCTCACCGATGGGGCGGTGCCTGCAGCCGTACCGCAGCCGACGCCCGGCTGCCATACATACTCGGTGACATCGGGCACGACCTTCACGCCGGTGCTGAACTTGAACGGGACCAACAGGCCGCTGGGAAACGCCAGTTGCACGTAGTAGGCCGCCTAACCACTGGCCGGCGGTTCGACCTTTGCCACGTAGCGGCCCGGTTCCACTTTCCGCAGAGGTGTGCTGGTGTAGACGCGGCCGATGACGTCCTGCACCCAAAAAAATACCCCCGTCACCTTTATCTCGTCACCTTTATCTCGCCCAATGATGAGCGAGGGAGCAGTGTCGATCGATGTCGACTGTCTGTCTGGAGTCTACTGAGCCCCCGCTTGGTTTTTCCGATTGGTCTTCTTTTTTTTATATGCTCAGGCGCTTCGAGTTCCGTTTGCTGTCCTCGATCTCCCTGGTCCTTCATCCATGCGGCCAACTGCGATTTGAGTTCGGCTTGGATCTTTGCATACCGCGCATCGCCAGCGAGATTGTTCCATTCATAGGGGTCTTGCTCCAATTCGTAGAGCTCCTCGCCTGGACGATATTGGTAGCGGCGGACTTTCTCGGCAGCGTCTTTGTCCGTTTCTGCTTTTTCCTTCCAGGATGAAAAAGTTTTCGATTTTGTGCAGGCATTCGTAAAGGTGACATCCGGCGTGAGATTGCAGATGTACTTAAACCGTTTCCCCCGCACGGAACGAATGCCGAAAAAGTCTGAACCGTTGATAATCCCGCGCGTCGTATGAATCCCGAACACGTGGTCCTTGTGAGTGTCTGCCTGCCCTGTTAAGACCGGCAGTAAACTCTTGCCATCCAGTTTTGCGGGCCGATCCGCTTGGGCGGCTTCGAGAAATGTGGGCAACACGTCCACGTATTCAATCAATGTGTCACTGACGGTGCCGGGCTGGATTTTTCCCGGCCAACGCGCAATGAACGCACTTTGCAGCCCCGTGTCGTAACAGGTCCATTTTCCAAACGGAAAACTCGAACCCTGCTCCGATGTGACGATCACTAACGTGTTTCGATCCAAGTGATGTTTTTTGAGTAAATCCAAGACCATTCCGACTTGGCCATCGTAATACGTAATTTCCGCGAGATAATGCGACATGTCTGTTCGCGTTTGCGGCGTGTCCACGAAATAGGGCGGAAGTTTGACCTTGTCCGCCGGGTATCGCGAAGCATCACCTTTGTTCCAAGGGGAATGGGGTTCGTTCGAGCAGGCAAACAAACAGAACGGTGTTTGTGTGGATTGGCATTCTCGAAACAATTGGTCGATGGCCTCGGGATCGGGATTGTTGCCTTTGCCCGAATACTCAAAGTCAAAGATCGTTCGCGGCGAAATATGCGTTTTTCCGCTCAGCGCCACCCGGTACCCCAAAGGCTGCAGGTATTGCACGACGCTTTCCGTGCCCGGTTTGACGAAAGTGTGATTCGGATACGCTCCACTCTTGACGGGATAAAGCCCCGTATAAATGTTATGCCGCGTCGGCGAGCACATAGGCGCCGCTTGAAAACAATGCGTAAACCGGATGCCCTCTTTGGTGAGTTGGTCGATATTCGGCGTGTGAGCTTGACCGCCATAACATCCCAAATCGCGATGCGTGCAATCATCCGCAATGATAAATACGAAATTCGGTCGGGACTCAGCCGCCACGTTCGTCCATGAATACGAACCGATCAGAACTGCCGCAACAATAGTGTTGAGATTCATGGAATGCCTTGCTGAAAAAACGCAGGATTGAAGGTTATCAAACCGATCTAGTTTTCCGACTGGGCTCGTTTCTGATTTCGGCTTTGATCTTGCTCGCCACTCTTATAGGGAAAATTCTTTTCGTCGGCCTGGATTTTCGCGATGACCTGTTTGAGTTTTCCCCGAATGCTAACGGCCTCGTCGTCAAGTTCGTCCGGACTTAGCGAATGCTTTTCCAACTCATCCGCGGGGATATTAAAGAATCGGCCATCGTGATAGAGTTTATACGTTTGGTTGCGGGCATAGCGTTTGACATTGCCATCCCGCTTTCCGTTTCGTTCGTACCAGCAGAAGACCCAATCTCGCGGATTGCCGATTTCCCCTTTGAGTTGCGGGAGAAAACTTCTTCCGTCGATCTTTCGATCTTGCGGGACTTCTCCACCAGCTAAGTCGGCCAGGGTTGGCAGCAGATCGCTAAAGTCGATGAGATCTCGTGAGACCGAGCCCGCAGAAATCGTTCCAGGCCAACTGGCAATCATGGGGACGTGCGTGCCCGCATTGGGTGTCGAACCTTTTCCTCCTTGAATCGTCTTGCCTTGGAAGGGTGATTGGATCCCGGTGTAGGTCCCGTTGTCGCAGGTGAAAATCAAGAGCGTGTTTTCACGGAGACCGAGTTCTTGGAGGGCATGATCGAGTTTGCCGACCATCTTGTCGGCGTAACCGACCATGTCGCGAAAATGCGGGCGATCCCATTTGTTTTTGGGCCATTCCTTGGTTTCTGTGGGATCCCAATCTTCCGAATCGGGCGTGGGTTGAAAAGGCCAATGCGGAAGGATCATGGGATAATACGCGAAAAAAGGTTCGTCTTTGTGCCGCTTCATAAAGTCGACCAAATAGTCGCTAACCAGATCGGGGCCATATTCGCCGTTGCGATAGTCCACCTGCTTGCCGTTGATTTCCAAACCCGGATTGGGATAGCGCGTGGGGCGCCTGGTGAGTTGCCAAAGGCAATATTCGTCAAAGCCAAATTTGTTTGGGCCCTCAAAGCCGCCTTGAAGTTGCCACTTGCCCGCGATACAGGTTTTATAACCCGCCTTTTTCAAAACGTTGGCAAAGGTGATTTCCTTCTCGTGCAGCAACCCGAATTTGACATAGTTTCGCGAATTGTATCGGCCGGTCATAATTTGCACTCGCGAAGGCGTGCAAATCGGCTGGGAATAGCAATGTTCGAATCGCATGCCTCCCGCAGCCAGACGGTCCAAATTTGGCGTGCGGTAAAACGTCGAGCCATTCGCACCGACGCACTCGTAACCCATGTCATCGGCCATGATCAAAACGACATTGGGACGAGAGGGTTGATCGGCGTTAACTGCTTGCGCATAGATCAGTTGTGCAACGAGTGCTACAGCGGCTGAAATCGGCAGTGTCGTTAGTCTGTGCAGCAAACGACGCGGTAACAACCGGCGACGGGCACCGACCGTGCCTTGGTCGGCCTGCGTTATGGCAAGGAACTGAAACATGACGGATCCTCTTTCTTCATCCACGCATGCGCTGCGCGAGAACCCATCTCGCTCCCCGCACAGGTCGTGGGTGCGCAAAAAAGAGCAAGGTGCCACGGGCAGCAACCCGTATGGCGGCCCCTTGGCGGCAAGGAACCGAACACGGTTTCGATCTCATTGTGCTAGGCACTCTGTTGATCGTCAATTCCCAGCGGCATGCTGATGCGGACGGCGAACGAAGTGGTTGCTCATTCTCGCGTGGCACGACCGAAAGGAGGGGCGATTATGACTCATCAACCGTCGGGTGCGGGCGGCGTCAATGACGTGCGAGAAGCGCAGTCAGAATTCGATCAACATCACCCCGACGTGATTGTTGGTTCTTCTCGAGGCGGGGCCGTGGCGCTCAACTTGAACTCCGGCGCGCACAAAAATACCCCCGTCACCTTTAGCTCTCGCGTCACCTTTAGCTCTCGCCGTCACCTTTAGCTCTTGCGTCACCTTTAGCTCGGATGACCTTTTGGTATTCATTGCTTTGGCTCCTTGGAGGCTGTTGCTCGCAGGACCGGGTAGTACTGAGTGAACACATAGTCGTTCTCGGCTGCTCCAGCGTGGCAGGCGTTGCAGTTGACTGCCGGTTGAACGGACGAGATTTCTGCGAGCGGATATTCGTGACCAAAACTGAAGTAGGCCCAGTGCCCTGGTTCGTCTTTGAACCGCACCGAGTCCTTGATCGCAACTTCCAAACCGGTGAAGTCGCCCATGAAGTAGCCCTTGCCGCTGGTGGCCTGCTTCGTGCCGACGCTGATCAATTCCTTCACCAGAACCGTTCCGTCAGCGAACTCGCCGGTCTTTTCAAAGTGGGCGAGGGCGTCAGGATCGATATAGACCGAGTGAAATTCGGGAAACGCGGCTTGCCCGCCATTCATATCGTTCGGGGTCAGCGGGGTACCAACGTAAGTCCATCGTCGATATCCGTTGGGTTGGATCAGATGCCCCTCAGGCGTGAACTGCACTGTCGCCGTGACGGACTTTGGATTCGGTGGTGCTGCTGAGAGCGGCGGTCGTCCTCCCGAGTTGGTCATAACAACGGCGATGACGGCGGCGATCACAACCGGTGCGGCCAGCAACCAACGGTTTGCGTGTGATGAAGTCTTCATGGTCGGTTTCCAAGAGTCTGTTTGAATGGACGATTCGTGAACAGACATTGGACGGCATCGGAGTGAGTCGTCTTACGTCAGTCATCCAGAAATCGCGGACGAAACTTTTCGGCGCAGATCGAGGTAAGAACCAACCCCCGTAACCCATCAAATGGGTAATTGGTGGCGCAAGTTTCCAGCTTGCGCTGCTTGGAATCAAATCTGGTCGCATAGGCCATTTTTCGAATCCGTCACTCATTTCCAGCTCGAAGCTGAATGACTTCAACCACAAAGGAGAAGATGATGACTCGAATCCAACCCGTCACGAAAGAAACTGCCTCGCCCGCCGCCGTTAAGCTGCTGACTGCCGTCGAGAAGTCAAGCGGATCCATTCCTAACCTGATCGCCACGATGGCGACGTCACCGCCGGTGGCCAAAGCCTACTTGGACTTCACACGCACGCTTTCCGGTGGAAAACTCCCGGCGAAGCTTCGCGAGCAGATTGCGCTTGCGGTCGGCGAAGCGAACCAATGCGACTATTGCCTGGCGGCCCACACCCTGATGGGCAAAGGGGCTGGATTGACCGACCAGCAAACGTGCGACGCCCGCCGTGGTGAATCCGCCGATGATGGCGAACGTGCCGCGATTGCTTTTGCACAGCGAATTGTCAACGATCGCGGCAACGTTGCCGACGCGGATGTTCAAGACCTCCGAGATGCCGGGTACACTGACGGGGAGATCACCGAGATTGTCGCCAACGTGGCGGTCAACATCTTCACGAACTACTTCAACCACGTCGCCGGTACCGAAGTGGATTTTCCGGCCGCGCCAGACCTGGCGGTCGCGTGATCGAAAACCCTTTGCGGGATGGAATTTCAACGACGGGCACGATATGGACCGTGACAACGATCGCTGGGTTGCCGAGATCAAAGCGGAGGACACCTCCGCCTTGTCCGACCTTCGCAGCGCGCTGGTCCGCAACTTGCACGGTGCGCTGCGAGGCCGATCGGGTGTCGATGAGTCATTTTACGAAGACGTGGCTCAGGATTCCGTCGTGCGGATTCTCTCTTGCATCGATCAATTCAACGGTCGCAGTCGGTTTCTCACTTGGTCAACCACGATTGCCATTCGGGTTGCGCTGAGCGAACTTCGACGCAGCCATTGGCGGGACGTTTCGCTTAGCGACTTGGTGCCAAGCGGCGAGGCCGCGTCAGCTTTCGCCGTTGACACCGAACCAACGCCAGATGTCCAAATGGAACGAAACGGAATCGTTGATGCGATGCTGCAGATCATCGAATTCGAGCTAACCGACCGGCAACGGACTGCGTTGTTGGCGGAGCTACGCGGTATGCCTCAGGAGGAGATCGCGCGACAACTGGGCAGTAATCGAAACGCCCTTTACAAATTGACGCACGACGCGAGAAAGAGCCTCCGAGCCGGCCTCGAAGCAGCCGGTTATAGCGCCGACGAGGTCGTCGCGATGACGTCTCATTGAATGAATTGAACCATGCCACTCTCGAAAATCGAAATCGAATCTCTGTTACGTCTTATTGCCTTGACCAAAGACAACGAGGTTAATTGCGACCAGTGCCTTGCGCTGGTTTCCGAGTTTGCTGAACACGAATTGGCTGGCAAGTCGATTCACGACGGTCTAAAAGCCGTCCAGCAGCATCTGTCGGTCTGCGCCGAATGTCGCGAGGAATACGAACTCCTGCGTGCAACGCTCGGCAAAATGGACGTCGGCGGTGATCAGTAGCGCGAATTTCTAGTGCTACACCCTGCTTGGATTTGGAGTAGCGAAGCTCCCAGAGAGTTTCGTTGCGGACGATGCCGTAAGTTTTGGAATCGGAGCGGTACCAGGTAAGACGTCTGCCCTTCAAAGCATCAAACGTTCGTTGGCGAGATGCGTATTACGGTTCAGACTCGTCAACTGGACATTCAATACACGTGACCTGGAGACTTGCGATGAACATTCGATTTGTAACGCAACAGATTCATGCGATGCTCGATTACCCGGTGGCCATCAGTTTGATGGCGATGCCGTTGCTACTTGATCTCGGCGAATCGACGCCGCTTGCACGATGGTTGTCGATTGGAACCGGTGTGGCCGCTTTCGTTTTGACACTGTTGACGAATCACGAAACAGGCGTCATTCGAGTCCTGCCATACTCGCTTCATCTTGCTGTTGACTTCGCGGTTGGTGTCGTGTTTGCAATCGCCCCGATCACGTTCGGGTTCACAGGCATTGACGCATGGTTCTATTGGGCCAACGCCGCTGCCGTTCTAACGGTGGTGAGCCTCCATAAGTCTCAATCGGAATCGGTTTCGTCAGTCGCAGTCGCTTAGAGTGTCACTCGGCTGAATGGGCTGCGCTCCAATAGGGTATGTCTCTGGTGTTCTCACTTGGACGCAGTCCTGCGCGAACACAACTGTCGCCGCGAAGCGGCGGTCCAACGACTTGGCAACGAGTTTGCGACCGCAGCTAAGCGGCTGCCGTCGTCGTTTGAGTTGCAACACTTCTGGTTTATTCGCAGGCGGATGAACGAACCATTGCAAGGATGGCTTGCTGGACACTTTGGTCCAGAGTGGACCAGAGCCGCATCAAGTCGCGTAGAGAGGCATCTTTGCCGAGTGCTTCGCGTTCCGCTTCGGGCAGTCCGAAGAACGCCGCGAAAGGCGACGTTTCGGACAGGGTTTCACGCCCCTCAACGCCCATTTTTGATCCGTGTCAAGCAAAGTACTTTGGCATTCCAAGTCCCTCATTAACGAGCAGCGATTTTTGAAGTAGCCGAAGGCGCTAAAACCTGATCGCCTTGAACTTCTTCACTTGCTCTGTCAAAGCGATCTCCACTGGCAATCGTTCCATCGATGATGCTCCGTAGAAACCGTGTACGTGGTTTGTACGCTGCAACACGTACTCGGCGTCTTCGGGTTGGGCGATTGGACCACCGTGGCAGAGAATGATGATGTCGTCGCGCACGCCGCGGGCGGCATCGGCAATGGCCTGGACTCGGCTGACAGAATCGTCCAACGTCAGTGACGCACCCGCTCCGATTGAGCCTTTGGTCGTCAGTCCCATATGAGCGACGACGACGTCAGCGCCGGCATCCGCCATCCGCTCTGCCTCGTCAGAGTTGAACGAATAGGGCGTGCTCAACAACTCTTTTTCCCGAGCCATACGAATCATGTCGACCTCTTTGTCGTAGCCCATACCGGTCGCTTCGAGATTTTCCCGCAGGGTGCCTTCGATCAGCCCAACGGTAGGGAAGTTCTGAATTCCAGAAAAACCGATCGCCGCGACTTGGTCCAGAAAACGGTCGATTTGTCGGAATGGATCGGTCCCACATATGCCCGCCAACACGGGTGTATCCTGGACGACAGTAAGCACCTCGCCGGCCATCTCCATGACGATTGCGTTCGCATCGCCATAGGGCATCAGCCCGGCCAGCGAGCCACGTCCAGCCATTCGGAATCGACCAGAATTGTAAATGATGATCAGGTCGATTCCCCCCTGCTCCTCAAACTTGGCACTGATGCCAGTACCAGCTCCGCCGCCAACGATCGGCAGTCCGTCACTGATGCGTTGGTAAAGCCGCTGGAGCACTTGCTGACGGGTGAAACTCATGTGTGATTCCTGTTTTCCACTGTTGCGTTCAACGTAGATCTTATCCGCTCTTTTTTTGCTGAGTGGCGATCAAATCTAGCAGCATGGCGACTGCTCGCTCGGCGAACTCGCGGTCGTTAATGTTTGCTTCAATTTCTTCGACGTGAACTGCATCATTTAAGGTTTGCTTGAGCGAATCGAACATAGCCCGATCTGCAACGCGATCGCAAAACCGTTCTCCGTCACCGTCCAGGATCGAAACACCCTGCAACGGCAGCAGAAAGGCAACTGGACCTTGAGCCGCGTTGGCCTTTTCGGCAAAGATCTTGCCCATTTTCGCGTTCTCCTCAACGTTTGTTCGCATCAGGGTTACGGCTGGATTCCACTCGTAAAGATTGCGACGGCCGTCTCGGAATTGCGGGGGAACCGAATCGATCGGCCCGAAATTCGCCATGTCGATACAACCTGGAACAATCAAGTGCGGGATGCCCGCGCGACCGGCTGCGGAGAGTCGATCTTTGCCGGCAGAGAAAACGCCGCCGCAGACTTCGTCCGCCCATTCAGTGGTCGTGATGTCAAGACAGGCGTCGACGAAGCCTTCATTGATTAACGATTCCATGGTGCGTCCACCAGTTCCGGTCGCATGAAAAACAAGAACTTCATAGCCGTGCTGGTCGAGTATTTTTCGGCAGGCGTCGACGCACTCGGTAGTGTTGCCAAACATGCTTGCCGCGACGATAGGCCGGTCATCCGAAACAACTGGCAGTTCGGCGCGTTTCATCCCACAAACAGCACCGGCGGCGCGAGTGAAAATAATGCGGGAGATACGATTCAAGCCGGAGACGTCCGTAATGGAGGGGATCAATGTGACATCCTTGTCTCCAACGTACGGCGTTGTATCGCTAGCGGCGACGGTCGATACACAGACTTTGGGAACACCGATGGGAAGAGCCCGCATCGCAGCGGTGACAACGGTGCTTCCGCCGGATCCTCCCATGCCGATCACGGCATCGATCTTGCCATCGGAAAACAATTTCGCGGCGATCATTGCAGCTCCAGCTGCCATAGCCTTGATGGCCGCTCCGCGATCATTTGCGTCTCGAATGGCGTCAATGCTGTGCCCCGCAGCCGCCAGAACTTGGTCCGCTTCGATGTCGACTGGAAACAGATCTGTCGTTCCCATGGTGCCAGAATTCACGGAGATCACCGACTCGCCGATGCCGAGAATTTGCTGGCGAAGAAAAGCGTATTCGGCGCCCTTGGTGTCAAAGGCACCTATCAACAGAATTGCATGCGACATTTGTTTTCCAATTGCACCGGTGTTGCGGCGAATTGATACGGAATCTGATTCCGTTATACAATGGTCGCTCGCATCGGGTCAGCGCAGGTCAACAGACCAAGCCGATACCGAAGGCATTGATTGACTGGCGACTTTTTAAGCTCCGTTTTCTTCCCCGTCTCTGGCAAGTTCATTCCATGGCTCTTACCACTCGTTTGCTGTTGATCATGTCACTCTTTTTTGTGGGCAGTCAATTGAACTATGGACAGGATGCGAGCGAGCGTCCGCCGATTGTGGTTTCGGCCAAGGCTTTGGAAATCAACCGATCCGCCCCGGTGATCGATGGACACAACGATCTGCCGTGGGCGCTGCGCGCCGCTGGCGGGCTTTCGGAGCAACGCGATCTGACCCAACCGCGGCCCGAATTTCATACCGATATTCCTCGCCTCCGCGCCGGTGGCGTCGGGGCCCAGTTCTGGTCGGTCTACGTGCCAGTCTCAACGGCCAATCAAGGGAGTGCGCTGACCACGACGTTGGAACAAATCGAACTTGTCCGCTCGATGTGCGCCCGATACCCGGATGTCTTTGAGCTGGCAGTTTGTACCGCGGACATGGATCGCATTCGCAGCGAAGGAAAGATCGCTTCGATGATTGGCGTCGAAGGGGGGCATTCGATCGAAAATTCGCTCGGTGTGCTTCACCAGCTGTACAGCGAAGGGGCCCGATACATGACTTTGACCCATTCCCAGTCTTTGGATTGGGCCGACTCTTGTACCGGCGAAGCCGTTTGCGGCGGGCTTTCGCCGTTCGGAGAAGAAGTCGTCCGCGAAATGAACCGGCTGGGAATGCTGGTCGATATCTCGCATGTCTCACCGGATTGCATGCGAGCTGCCCTGCGAGTCAGCAAGGCACCGGTGATCTTTTCGCATTCGTCAGCCTATGCGATTGCCAATCATCCGAGAAATGTCCCGGACGATGTTTTGATGCTGACGAAACAAAACGGTGGCGTTGTGATGGTCAATTTCTATAACGCGTATGTGAATCCGGTGGACGCGAAACGATCCAGCAAGTATTACGCGCTGCGAAGTGAATTGACGCAGCAGTTTCCGGACGATCAGAAGCGAGTGAACGCTGAACTGCAGAAATGGCTGACCGCCAATCCAAGTACCAGTCTTTGCACCGTACACGACGTGCTGGATCACATCGACCATATCGTGAATTTGGTGGGTATCGACCACGTCGGATTGGGCTCTGATTTCGATGGAGTTCCAGCGCTGCCGAAACAGCTGGAAGACGTCAGCGCCTACCCGGTGGTCACGCAAGGTCTGATCGATCGCGGATATAGCGAAGCCGATATCAACAAGGTCCTCGGCGAAAACCTGATGCGGGTCTTTCGTGCGACCGAGCAGGTCGCCGAGTCGCTTCGGAACTAGACACTGCCCAGATTTCTGTGCTCGACGGAGTCTCGTGCTCCGCCGATTCGTACTCTGTCGCTGACCAGCCGGCTGTGCTTAGACGCACATCTCGATTCGGCTGGGATCTTCAAAAGCCTCGTAACCATGCGCGCGGCACAGGTTTTGCTGTTGTTTACGATCGGTTTTGAGTATTTCCAGTTTTGTGTAGGCAAAATGGGAAGGGTAGGGCTGAGTTGCACTCGATTTGAGCGGAGTGGCGTTAGCCAGCGGTTTTTTCGCGATCAACGATTCACGATAGAGACCGGCCGGTAGCGCCGTATCGCTGACACATGAAGCACTCTTGGTGTCTGACCCCTGTTCCCAAACTGGTTTCCAGTCCGCCTACTTTTTTGACAGGTGCACGATGAAAACGATCGATATGTCGGATCAGCGTAATGATATGGTGGAACACCATATCAAGGCGCGCGGTGTGCGAGACCGATTGGTGCTGGATGCGATGCGAACCGTCCCGCGCGAGGAGTTCATTCCTGAAAAGCTGCGAGAATTTGCTTACCTCGATACGCCGCTGCCAATTGCCGCCGATCAGACGATCTCGCAGCCTTACATTGTTGCCTTCATGATCGAGGCGCTGGCGCTGAAACCCGGCGATCGAGTCCTGGAAATCGGGGCCGGGTCGGGATACGCGGCCGCCGTGCTCGGCAAGATTGCCGATGAGGTTTATACGATTGAGCGAATCGAGGAGCTGGCCGATCACGCCACCTCGACACTCAAGGCGATGAACTGTTTGAACGTCCATGTTCGCCAAGGCGACGGAACGCTGGGCTGGCCGGAACGGGCCCCGTTTGACGCGATCATTGTCGCCGCCGGCGGACCCTCCATCCCCGAGACACTGCAAGCCCAGTTGAAGGTCGGGGGGCGAATGGTGATACCGGTCGGCAGTAGCCCCGCCAGTCAGGAACTGGTGCGAATCACTCGTATTTCGGAAACCAAGTTCAAGAGCGAGGATATCGCCGATGTCCGGTTCGTGCCGCTGATCGGTGAGGAAGGGTGGAAAGACGTTTCGCAGGGCGAAACCAACGCTGCGTCAAAGAAGCTTCCTGCTCGCTTGAAAAAGGACGATTCCGTTCTTTCCGAGATGATTGCGGCGAATTGCGAGCCGTTTGAATTCATTGAAACCGCCGATCTGGAGCCGTTGCTCAGTCGGATTGGTGATGCGCGGGTTGTGTTGTTGGGCGAAGCGACACACGGAACATCGCAGTTCTATCAGATGCGAGAACTGATTACCCGCGCGCTGATTGAAGACAAAGGCTTTACGTTTGTGGGCATTGAAGGGGACTGGCCGGATGCGGCTCGCATCGACCAGTACGTGCGGCATTTCGAGGTTCCGCCTTCGCAGTGGACCGCATTCGCGCGCTTTCCAACCTGGATGTGGCGAAATCGCGAAGTCCAGGATTTCGTCGATTGGCTGCGGCACCACAACACCGAGCGGCAGCCGAGTGAGCGGGTCGCCTTTTACGGTCTGGACTTGTACAGTCTGCACCGCTCGATCGCTCAAGTATTGGAATATCTGAAAGAGGTTGATCCGGCAACAGCCAAGATCGCCAGACTTCGCTACGGCTGTCTGACGCCCTGGCAAGCAGACCCGGCCACCTATGGTCACGCGGCGCTGTCAGGAACCTACAAGTCTTGTGAACAAGAAGTGGTCAAGATGCTGATGGAACTGCGTAGTAAGCAACCGGAGTACACGCCGCGGGACGGAGAGCGGTATTTGGACGCGGTGCAAAACGCCAAGCTGGTCGCCAATGCCGAAAAGTACTATCGCATCATGTATTACGGCTCGCGCGCCTCTTGGAATTTGCGAGACGGACATATGTTTGCAACCCTCAATTCGTTGCTCGACTTCCATGGACCTGACAGCAAGGCGATCGTTTGGGCCCATAACTCGCACCTTGGCAATGCGGGGGCGACCGAGATGTCCTATCGCGGCGAAATCAATGTGGGACAGCTTTGCAAAGATCAATTTGGCGACCATTGCTATTCAATCGGTTTCGCGACACACACTGGAACGGTTGCGGCGGCATCAGAATGGAACGGCCCGATGGAAGTCAAGGATGTGGTGCCATCATTGCCTAACAGCTACGAGCGACTGTGCCATGATGCGGAATGTCCAAAGTTCATGCTGCCGCTGCGCGATTGCCAGTCGGTTGAACTACGGGATCGGCTGATGCAAAGTCGACTGGAGCGGGCGATCGGCGTGATCTACCAGCCGGCAACGGAATTGGAAAGCCATTACTTCGAAGCTCGATTGGCGAACCAGTTTGACGAACTGATCTGGTTTGACGAAACGTCAGCGGTAACACCGATCAAGACGTCGGAATTGGAAGGGATGCCCGACACCTATCCCTTTGGTTTGTAGGTGGGTGAGGTCATGAAGCCTTGTCATGATGTTGATTACGTGCTTGCGAAACTGGACTGGATGCGCACGAGCAGATTTGGCCCAACGGGTTACGCTATCTGTGGACGGATGCCTTCGGAGTCGTTTTACTCGCTTCGCTTTACGTCGAGCTAAATGACGACAAATACTTGGACCAGGCCAGATTGCTGGTTGACGACGTCTATCGTGTGCTGGGCCGCAAACGAGGCATTCGGATTGGCGAGGCTGCCGATCGCGACGGACAGTACTTTCATTATCTGGCCATGTGGATGTACGCGTTGTCGGTGCTGGCCAGGTTCGACCCCAAGTATCGGCAACTGGGAATTGATCTGGTCAAACAAACGCACGAGCGCTTTGTGGCCCCTGGTCATGGAGTCCTCTGGAAGATGCAAGAGGACTTGAGCGCTCCCTATCCTGGCTACGGTTTCGGGGCGCTCGATGCGCTGGATGGCTATGTCTCCTACCGCTGTCTTGATCAGCAGGCGTTGGCTGAGGAGATCGAGGACATGCGGTATTTGATCGATCAAACGGTGCCCGATTTGGTGGTCACTCAAGACTTGGGCATCGGCATGATGCTGTGGATGACGCACTTCTTTCCGTCCGAACCATGGGCCAGAATACAGCGGCCGCGTTGCCTGCATATTTTAGACACGATGTGGCATGATGACGGTTATTTCATTCGCGAGCCAAACCTGCCCACGACAAAAATCGCCTTCACGAATTACGGCGTTTCGGTGGGGCTTCAGGCGATTGGCGAGATGCCCCAGCGTGTCGATCAAATCAACAGGTTCTTCGAACACTACCGCTCGCACGACCACTACGATCGGGAAGCGATCACCCACGTGATGGCTTGCTCGTCACATTTCCCGGGGTTGCTGATACAAGGTGGGGAGGTCTCACAAGCCGCCAGCGACCCGGAGGGTGCTTCGTGCGATTGACGCCTGACCATTTGTTTGTCAGTTGACTTCGCTATCGGCGTTGGTTGCCGCTGTCTCGGCAGGTGAACTTGATGCGTCCGCCGACTCGGGGACTTGCGGATAGTCCGGTTTGAACAGCGATTCAATGTAGCGGACCAACGCCCAGGAGTCCTCGCGAGAGAGGCTTTGATAATTTGGCATCGGTCCGATGTTGGGCCCACCAGCGATAATGCGGAACAAGTCGCTGGGCGCCGAGCCGGCCAGGAAAATTGGCGTGGTCAAGTTTCGCGAATGGAAAATGGGGCGATTCATTTCGTCACTCCAATTGGAGAAGGTTCCGTCATCCCGTCCCAGTCCGACCGGCTTGGACTTGTTGCCTTGATGACAGGTGACACATCCATGCTTGATAAACAGAGCCCGACCGCGGACCACCGAATCGACGCTCGCGGGCAACTCGCCGCTCATGTCCAAAGGGGTCGGAGGATCGTTATTCTCCAGATCAAATCGATTCATGACCACTTCATCATAGTCGTCATAAAAGTTGCCGAAACTCTTGACAAGTTGCACCAGCGCCCAACGATCCTGATCGCTTAAATGCCGGAACGAAGGCATTGACGATCCGTACAGCCCGCGAGTTAGAGTTCGATACAAATCGCTGTCGGTAGGGGATGTGCCGTATTCGGTTGATCGGCTCTTGTACTTTGCGTACCAAAAGTTGCGGGGGTAGTTACCGACATACCACTGCGAAGTTGCCGCACCGTTACCCCGACCATAGACCCCATGACACTGGCTGCAGTACTGCTGGTACAAGGCAAAGCCGCGTTCCAGCGTCGGCAGGTCGGCATACAGCGCGAAAATCGCCTCGGGATTGACCGCAAAGAAAGGCCGGTGCCGCTCGATCTGGATGTCATCCGGCACGCCGGCGGAATTGCGCATCACCTGCTCGGCGCGATCCAAAGCAGATCCGTGCAGCACCAGGGAATCGCCCGATTCCTCGGAAGCTTCGCGGAGACGTTCGAGAAAAAGAGCGAAATCCTCGACTGCGGCTGCGGGCGGTTGCGGTACCGGAAAATCATGTTCAAGTGACGGTTGGTACGAGCCGAGCGCCGCCACACTTGGTCGATCCTGATCATTCACTGTCGCATTAGGCGACTCGCCGCGCACAGTGCCGGTGCTAAGCACTAGGGCGCAAGCCCAGCTGAGCACTGCGAGGCAACGGATCGTCGCCTCGCAGCAAAAGACCACTGTAGCTCGTCCGTTCAGATTCGCATCGCCTGAGTTTGTCATTCAATATCTTCCGAGGTGTCGAGAACTGTAGCGTTGAGAATCAGCTGGCGAAATTCCTCGTCGCTGACGTCATTGAGTAAATTGAGAAACTTAACCAAGCCCGGCACGTCGGCTTCAGTAATCGTGATCTTGCTGTAGGCGTCGTCAATTTCATCCGCAGTCCCGGATCGCTTCAGTTTGCCCGCGGCGATCTTTTCCAGCAGTGCCTTTCCCAGTTCGGCATCTCCGCTGTTCAAATTTCGCAGCGATGGTGTCGGTTGCGGCAGGCCATCTTTGGCGACGACATGGTTTTTGAAATCGGTGAACTCGACCGGCGTGTGGCAGGCCACACAGTTGCCGACACCTCCGCGGCTGTCAGCGTCATAGCGAAAGAATTTCTTGAAGGCGACGTAGGAATCGCGGTCCATTCCCGTCGGCAATTTCAACAGGATCCGTCCCTCTTGATTGGCAAGCCGGCCGAACACGCGTCCAGCGTAAGCGTCGGCTCGTTCATTCTCCGTGGGCGACTCGGGAATCCGATTGACATACACAAAGGCGTCGTACGGAGCCCGCTTGGTCGTCGAAAGTCGGTGGATGCGTGTCTTTTCTTCGATGCTCGTGTTCTCGTCGCCAGAACAAGCACTTGGTAGGCAGCCGAGCGAGAGCGCTGCGACCGTCGCGGCGCAAAACCATGAACGAAGGTCAGGCAATCGTTTCTGCTTCGTGATCATTTTCCTGCGTTGGCCTGCTGGTTAGCTCCCAGAGGGAGGGGGACGTGATAGGTAAAAACAACGATGCCCGGACGCGGAGTGGAGTCAGGCAAAGACCTTTGCATCCGTTTTTAACAACACAAATACGATTGCAGTTACCGGGCTGGTAAATTGAAAAAGCGTTAGCGAAGGATCTGATTTTGTCCTCCGCTAACGCTGAAATCAATTTGACGAGATCGATTACTTGCCGGCGACTTTCAGTTCGTCGTCGATCAGCTCCAGCTTAATCACCGACTCGAAACCGCGCTCGGTGTGTCGCGCCGGAGCATTGGAATTGCAGGTCCAAATGTTGCCGTCGGCGTCGAATTCAATTTCGCGAGTGTAAGTCACGCGCGAAGGCATTCGGAACGTCAGCAAGTCCTCGGTCTTGGGATCGAACCGATGCAGCGTGTCATCGCCGGTGCCACAGATCCAAACGTAGCCCTTCGGATCGACATTCAAAGCGTAAGGAATCTGGTTCTCTTTGTCGGGCAGATCATAGACCTTCCACTCTTCTGTTTTGGGGTCAAATGAGCCGAACACGCCCGACCCAAAACCGGGCACCCAAACCACACCGTCCGGTGCGACGTGCAGCCGCCGTGGACCGACAAACGGCGGAACCCATTCCTTAATGGCTCCGTCGGGAGCCGACGGATCGATGCATCCAATGCGGTTGCCGTTTAGTTTGGAGTACCAGATCTTGCCGTCAATCGGCGAGTAGTCGATTCCGTACGGCGTCACGCCGCGCGATTCGCCTTTACCGGCACCGACGGCTTGATCGGCGCTGAGCAGTTTGTATTGCTTGACAAACAGCGTTTGGGGATGAATCGAAAAGACGGCACCACCGGCATCGGTGTACCAAACCATTCCTTCAGGGTCTTTCGGATTGATGCGCAAGGTGTGCGGATACATACCACGCGGCCGCGGCTTTTCGGCGCTGGAGGCAAGGGTGTACTCCTTGGTTTTCAGATCGAACCTGGCCATCTGGCCGGAGTAACAAAGCGTGTACCACATGTTGCCGTCGTTACCGAGCTCGATCGAATGAGGCCCGTTGGCACCGGCTGGGAAAGGATATTTTTTGCGCTCGCCAGTCTTGGGGTCCAGGGTGACGGTCGCGTTCTCCAGTAGATCGACCGTGTAAACCAATCCATCAGGACCGACCTCGAGGTCGTGAATCATCGATTTGAACTGGGTGCCCATGTCCCACTCGGTGATCTTCGCCTTGGTTTCGGCGCCGGTCGGTGCTGGCGGCGGTTCAAACTTGGGCCAATTGCTGACCGCGTCTTCGGTGTAGGTTTCGATCAGTCGCTTGACGATCGTTTCTTGGGTGTGCTTGTAGAGGCCTCCGAAACCGTCCATGCGGCGAATCATGGTTTCCCAGTCGACCGGTTTTTCGGGCGTACGGAAACCGCTGGTTCCCACTTGATGACAGTAGGCGCACATCATCTTGAAGTTCGTTTTGTCCTCGATGCTGTCAAACTTCAGCATGCTGAGGCAGCTATTGGCGGTACGCTGCCACTCCAGGTCTTCGCCCTCGGCAGGCGTCATTGCGAAAGACACATCGGCCGTACCGGCATCGACCTCATCCTCGTATTCATCGTTTTGGCCTAGCAGTCGGGCGCGAACGTTGTATTCGGTGTCTCGTAAACCGTCGATCAGAAAAGTACCGTCGGCTTGACTGAACACCGAGACGCTCTGCTGGCGTTCTTCGTCAAACGCAGAGACGGTAACACCTTCAATCGGTTTGCCGGATGCGTCCAATACCTTGCCGGAAATTGTCTCGGCGCTTGCCTGCGTCGCCGACATCAACAACGCGATGGTTACCGCCGTAGCCCATACACTTCTAGCCATCCGAGTTACTCCGAATTTGATGTTTGATTGCGATTGTCTGCCCGCTCCCTGATACTCAAGGAACTAAGTCTTAACATTCTCGGTGGGCCGCAAGCCAATGTCAACATGATCGGCGGCGCAGTGGATGGATTGACCCGAAAGGTGGATTGGCTGTGAGATCAGCTCACCGTTGGCTCAACGGTGACTGAATCCACGGTTTTTGAGTCAATTGTTACCGGACGGATCGCGCGCCCGATCAACGATTATGGCATTTGCTTCACAGATTCGGGTCTGCAGCAGGCTGCGGACAGCTAGCTTTGTTTGTCCTTGAAGGTGAAGTCGAGCTCGGTCGAACCGGTCGGACCAACGGTGGCTTCGGCTTCCAGTTCGCCGAATTCCTCGTGCCAGGCCTCCACCGTGTACTTACCGGGCGGCAATCCTTCGATCTTGAAATGCCCCTCCTGATCGGTGACGGCAAAGAACGGATGATCCATCGCGAACACGTACGCCTTCATCCAACTATGGAAATCACATCCCAATTGGATCGCTCGTTCCGGCCGGTTGAAGACTTTCGTCCGCTGGTCCGAGCCCGCGGGCTGGGAAATGTTGAATGCTCGATTGCGAAAGGCGTAGGATCGAGTGTTATGGGTCAGCATGTCGCTGTTTTTGATCACCAAATCTTGACCAACGCGAACACCTTGAACACGCGGGCGATACATGCACTTCGATTGATCGATCAACGCGGGCTGCTCGGGCATCGGATACTTTTTGCCCTTTTCCAGGCCCTTCTTGACGTACACAAAGACGTTGGCCACACCGCCGTCGTCACTGACCATCGCGACCTCGCTTAAGGCGGCATCCTGGTGAAGTTTGGTGCATTCATCGGCAGCCCCACCTTTGCTGGGAGTCATGTCGATTGGTTTGCGCTCGGGCTTGGGGCCATCAAACTTCACTACGCCTGTGAGTTCCCCGCCCCCGTTGTCGGCAGCATCGTCCGCCGCGCCGGCGTTTTGGCGTGCGATAGCCAAGGCAATCAGACCGAGCGCCAACGGCAGGCAAAACATAATCGGGGTTCTCGTTCGCATCGAACTCATCGAATATTCCTCATTCTAAATTTCATGGAAGGTTGAGCGCAAACCTTGTCGGCCTGCCGTGGAGCGTAGCGAGCGGCGAGGTGGAGTCCCGCCGCCGACAAATATCATAATGTAAACAATCGGCTGCCGCGCGCGTTCAATAAATCCCAGCGAGGGCCACTGATACAAGGTCCGAACCGCCGACCTGGCGCGCATGCGTTCCGGACGAGTTCGCCGAATTGAATTGATCCGAGCCGATCCCGCCCCATTTGGTGGCTAGGAATCGTCTGGATCGATGGCTACGCTTTGCTGCGTGATCGATTGCAACTTCGGCCCGCATTACGTCGGTGCGTCGGGAGTTCGAAACAAATCGAGCACAGCGCGGTCAAGGCAAGGCAAACACAGACTCATTCTCGGGAAAAGAATCATGAAAACGATGATTACGGAAATGTTCGGCATTGAACATCCGATCATTCAGGGCGGGATGCACTACGTTGGATTTGCCGAACTGGCGGCTGCCGTGTCCGCGGCCGGCGGGTTGGGCACAATTACGGGGCTGACGCAAAGGAGCGCGGGTGACTTGGCCAATGAAATCGCCCGTTGCAAAGAGATGACGGACAAACCGTTCGCGGTCAACTTGACTTTCTTGCCCAGCCTTGATGCGCCAGATTATCCGGCCTATGTAAAAACGATCATTGAAGGTGGAGTGAAGATCGTGGAAACCGCGGGCCGCAATCCTCAACAAGTCCTGCCGTACCTCAAGGATGCGGGCATCAAGGTCATTCACAAATGCACTTCGGTGCGGCATGCGCTCAAGGCGCAAACGATCGGCTGTGATGCGGTTTCCGTGGATGGATTCGAATGCGGGGGTCATCCGGGCGAAGACGATATACCCAACATGATCTTGCTGCCTCGAGCGGCAGATGAGTTGGAGATTCCGTTTGTCTCCTCCGGCGGTATGGCCGACGGACGCTCGTTGGTGGCGTCGCTGGCAATGGGCGCTCAAGGCATGAATATGGGGACACGATTCATCGCCACCCAGGAAGCCCCGGTCCACCAGAATGTCAAAGACGCAATCTTGAGGGCCACTGAACTGGATACACGTCTGGTCATGCGGCCGTTACGCAATACGGAACGAGTGATGAATAATGCGTCCGTCGAACGCCTGCTGGAAAAAGAGCGTGAGCTTGGTGCTGACCTGAAGATCGAGGACATTATCGAGGAAGTCGCCGGCGTCTATCCGAAAATCATGCTCGAAGGCGACATGGATGCCGGGGCCTGGTCCTGTGGCATGGTGGTGGGTTTGATTAACGATATCCCCACCTGCCAAGAGTTGATCGATCGAATCATGAACGAGGCCGAGCAGATTATCAATCAACGCCTTGTCGGTTTCTTGAATGCTTGAACATTTATCGAAACCAATCTCGCGATCAGAAAGGAAAAACGATGTCGGATGTCCCGGTCTACATGATCGTCAACCTGAAGGTGACTGATTCCAATGCCTACCGCAACTACGAAAAAGGGTTCTTCCCGTTTCTGAAAAAGTATGACGGGCAGTTTGTCACCTACGATGATCAACCTGAAACATTGGAAGGAAACGCACCGCTGGATGGTCGTGCCATCATCTTCACTTTTCCCAACGAAGAAAAAGCGCGCACCTGGTACGACGACGCGGGTTACCAAGAATTGTCAGAGCACCGACGAGCAGGCACGGAATTGCGTTTCCTGACGCTGGTCCGGGGCATGCCGCCGCGCAAATAGCCGTGGCTATTCGAAGCTTCGCTGCCGGAACGTGCCAGGACTTTGGCTAAGCGACGAGCGACTTGTGGGCTGCTCGCATCGTCGGCCTTGGCCACCAAGCCAACGGTCTTGTCACTATTTCGCGCCTCCCAGCGATGCCCTGCGAGTTGCCTCAAACTCATCCCCCGCGACCCACGCCGGCAGCTCAGGCTGATTGGCTACCTGCATAGCGACAAAAAACATCAGTTCGGCATCCTGGATCGCGCCGCTCAGATTCCAATCCGGATCGTACTCGTCGCTGGTCTGATGATAGACCTTCTCGGTCCACTGGCGCAATTGTTGTTCGCCCCAGCCTGCCGGTTTCCCGATCACGCGGACGCCGGGGCCCAGATAGAGGCCGGGTACGCCGACTTGGGCCAAACTGAATTGGTCGCTGCGATAGTAGTAACCTCGGTCCGGGAATCGATCACCAACCACCGTGCGTTTTTGCCAGCGAGCAACTCGCTCGACAACTCGGTCCAAATCGGATTTCCCACGTCCGATCACCACCGCATCTTCGGTCCGGCCGAGCATGTTGACGCCGTCGATATTGATCACCGCCGCCAGTCGACCTACCGGAACCGGAGGGTTTTCGGCGAGATATTTCGACCCCAACAGCCCTTGCTCTTCGGCTCCCACAGCGGCAAACAATACGGATCGTCCAGGTCGTTCTGCTGCTGGCAAACTGGCCATCGCCCGCGCGATCGAGAGCATGGTAGCTACCCCAGAGGCATTATCGATGGCCCCGTTGTAAATATTGTCTCCACGTTGGTCGCGAGATTCCGACATGCCAATATGATCGTGGTGGGCGGTCACGATGAGCCACTGCTTGCTGAGTTCGGGATCGATTCCCGGTAACAAGCCAAGCACGTTAGCCGTGGTTCGCCGCCGCACCCGGTTTGTCAACTTGATCGTAACGCTGGTGTTCAGCGGCAGTGGTCGGAAACTTCTTGACTGCGCGCCGTCAATCAGTTGATCGAAATCCTGGCCGGCAAGTTTGATCAGCTTTCGGCTCGCTGCTTCGGTCAACCAACCCTCCACCGGCAACCGGCCCTTGGTGACGCCATCGAGCGCCATCTGTTCGCCAGTCCATGAAGTCTGAACAACCTGAAACGGATATCCGGCCGACGAACTGGTATGAATGATCAGTGCACCCGACGCACCCATTTCAGCCGCCTTGGCGTACTTGTAATCCCAACGTCCGTAATAAAGTCGCCGACTGCCCTCGAACAGTTCAGGATCGCTGGCGGGATCGTTGTTGATCACCAACAAAACTTTGCCCGTGACATCAACATCTTTAAAGTCATCCCAGTCGTATTCCGGCGCTTGAATTCCGTAGCCGGCGAAAACGATTTCCGCGTCCGCAAAACCTGACTCCTCTTTGGGCAAGCCACTGGAGACGATGTAATCGTCATAGTTGTTAACAGTCAGTGATCCACCTGGGCCGGTGAACGTTATCGTGGGCGGCGGCTGTGTTGTAACACCGACCAGAGGCACAGCTTGAGTCCAACTTCCATTCGGATTTTCCGTATCCGTTTCCAACACAGGCTGTAGTCCCGCCAATTTAAGCTGTGTTGCGATGTATTTCTGAGCAAGAGCATCCCCCCGAGTTCCCGGCCCGCGTCCTTCCAAGAGATCGTCGGCCAAGAATTGAATGTCAGCACGCAACGCAGCTTTCAGAGATCCACTGTTTCGCAGCAAATCGTTCAGTTTGACTCGGTACGAAGCTGGCCACTGGCGGCTGGTGTGATTCCTCCTGCGCAATGCACATTTTCGCCGAGCAAATGAGCAGCGCCACTACAACCAAAATGTTGATCATGAACCCGTTGAGGTTCCACAGGTTGGCAATTTGCAAATCGGATCCTCGCTCGTCAAAGTAGTGCTTGTTAGCGATCACCGCCGTGATCATTTGACGGCCAACATTCGCTCCAGCGCAATCAAGCTCCAGGTTGCTATCTCGTTGTCCACTTCAATCTGATTGACTACTGCGCCGTCCCGCAGATTCTCTAGCGCCCAACAAAGATGCGGCAGATCGATCCGGTACATCGTCGCGCACATGCACACGACGGGACTGAGAAAATGGATCTCTTGCTCGGGGAACTCGGTTTTCAATCGATTGACCAGGTGCAACTCGGTTCCGATCGCCCACTTGGTTCCCGCCGCACTGTTACGGACCGTTTCCAGAATCTTGCCAGTGCTGCCGGAAACGTCGGCCAGGTCATTTACTTCGCGCGGACATTCTGGATGCACCAAGATTTTGATCCCTGGATGTTGGCGACGAAACTGATGCACGTGTTCAGCGCGAAACATTTGATGCACGCTACAATGTCCCTTCCACAGAATCACCTTGCTCCGCTCGATGGCCGCGTCGGTGTTGCCTCCCAATTCCATCGCATAAGGATCCCAAACCGGCATTTCCGCTTCTTCAATCCCCATGCCCAGCGCGGTGTTGCGGCCTAGATGTTGATCAGGAAAGAAAAACACTCGGTCGCCGCGCTCGAAGGCCCACTCGATCACCGCCCTGGCGTTGCTGCTGGTACACACAATGCCGCCATGACGACCACAGAATGCTTTCAAACTGGCGGCGCTGTTGATGTAGGTGACGGGAATCACTCGCTCGGTATCGATGACTTCCGACATGTCCTGCCAAGCGGCTTCTACCTGCGCGATCGCCGCCATGTCTGCCATCGAGCAACCGGCCGCCAGATCGGGCAGAATCACCTGGACTCTCCGCCCATCGCGCTGTTTGAGCTTCTCCGGCCGATTGGACAGAATGTCGGCCGTTTCCGCCATGAAATGAACGCCGCAAAAAACGATCGTTTCGCAAGTTTCGCTGTCGGCCGCCATTTGGCTAAGTTTGTAACTGTCCCCGCGCAGATCGGCGTGCGCGATGACTTCATCCTGTTGGTAATGATGGCCGAGGATCAGCAGTGAATCGCCGAGCTGCCGGCGGACGGCATCGATCCGGGCGTCGAGTTCATCGGAACCCAATGACTTGTAGGGGGCGAGCTCGTGAGCGGCAGCGGGGTTTGGATTCAGCGTGACCAGATTATCAGTACTCAAGTGGATCCCTTCTCGATCGGTAGTTCCATTGCCAGCCGGTTGACAGTGCATGTCGGGCCGAAGCGCGACCTGCCACTGTTGAATTGCCAAATTCCACCTAACACGCCGACAGGCAAGTTTCAGTGGCCTGACGATTAATTATAGGTGTTGATCAACGGTTTGCGTAATCAAGGAAACCCGCCAGCGACAATCTGCCAGTCGCTCTCTTGCCGGGGCCGAATCGGCGGCGAAAACGCGCACGTCTGCCGGGTCAAGCGAGTTCAGATCAATGGTCTTATCGCAACGCCACTCTCGTTCCCCTCGCCAGTCATAGGTCTTGCCGATCGGATGAAAGCGATATCGATCTCGGGCCGGCAGTACCGTTCGCAGCTCAGGTTGACCGTAAATTACAGGCTTGATCCCAATCGATTTGGCGATCGTTCGTCGGATGGCGATTCCGTAGGGTTCATAGTCCCAGCGTCCCAGGTGAGGCCGAAAACAGCGACGATCGAGCAATTCGACCAACGGTAGCTCGGAAAAACAGACCACCAGGTGGTCTCTGCTGCTGGCTGTCGCGGCGGCAATCAGGCGGCCGTGGCGAATGATCCGAGTCAAGGCATCAAGCGGCTCGCGATCAGCCGCATGCGAATCGCCAATCAAAATCGAATCACGATATTGTCGGATCGTCTCATCCGGCCACCTCCCCGCCGGCGCCCGCGTGCAATGGACCAGCCATTGTCCGTCGGTTCGAGTCCATGCATTGTCGGTCCACGGCGGGCCGGTGGCGGGTCGAATGGCGTCGTCAGCTTGATCAGGCCCAGTCTGTGCTTGCTGTGCCGCGTAGTACCAGCCGATCGCGCCTGCGGATATCAGCCGGGCGGCGGCGCAGTTGGATTGCTCGGTAATCGCGACTCGGGTGGTCGCGTCACGCCGACTAGCGATTCGCTGTCGTAAATGCCGTTCAATCGCGCCACGGCGGCGAACGTAGACTCCGTCAACCCGATCGGCTAAATCGATCACAACCTGGTCACCAATCAGATCAAAGGCGTCCGTGGGGGGGACAAAAAAGTCAGCCCCGACGTGGCGCTTTCCCACTGCGATTCGGATCACTGGAACACCAAACAGTTCGGCGGAGCGCAAGGCCCACGGTTCGATTGCCGACCCTGCGGCGACGATCAAGGAGCCACCGCGCGAGCGGCAGTCGAAGGTCGAACGGCAAAGGAAACGGCAAACGTGTCGATGCAATATCGGGTTCCGACCAAGCCGGCTGCTGACGGCTGCGACGGTCGTGACCGAATCGAGCGATTCCCGCAGCGATTGCAACGACACAGTTTGTTCCATGACTCACCTGCTGACTGCGCAGCTCATTTGATTACACGTTGATCGCCCGATTGTCGAGCAACCTGGTGTTGCCCACCCAGGCCGCGATCAGTGCCACCGAGGGCGCATCCAGTATTTCAACGGGGGACAAGGAATCGGCGTTTACAACCACGGCGTAATCGATCTTGTCGACACCCGCCAGCGTTTCTGTCATCAATGATTCAAGCGTCGCGGCCGATCGGACTCCTTGGTCAACCGATTCTTCGACGCGTTGCAGGGCCTGCCACAGCAGCAGCGCGCGGTCTCGATCCGCTTCACTTAAGTAGCGATTTCGGCTGCTCAAGGCCAATCCATCTGGTTCGCGCACGATCTGACAGGGGACAATTTCGATGCCCATGTTCAGGTCGCGAGTCATCGCCTCAATCACTTTCCATTGCTGATAATCTTTCAGACCAAAGAAGGCGTGCGTCACCGGGGCAGCCTGAAAAAGTTTGGTGACGATTGTGGTGACGCCTCGAAAATGGGTTGGTCGACAGACACCTTCAAGCGATTTACTGACTTCCGGTGGTTGCACAAAGGTGCTGAACCCTGCGGGGTACATGCTGTCGTTATCCGGAACAAAAACAGCGGCAACCCCGGCTTGCTCCAATTGCTGGAGGTCATGATCGAGGGTGCGCGGATAGCGATCGAGGTCCTCGCCGGGTCCAAATTGAGTCGGGTTCACAAAAATCGAGGCGATCGTTGTGTTGCAGCGCCCCACCGATGCTCGGGCCAAGGATAAGTGACCTTCGTGAAGCGCCCCCATCGTCGGCACTAACCCAGCGGTGCGCTCCTGCGATCGGTGATGCAGCGTCCAGCAACGCATCTGGTCAGGCGATCGGATAACTTCCATATCTCAAATCGTGGACGTCGCCTCGGCCAACACATGCTCGCTGACATAAATCGGCAGTGGCGGAGAAAAGGTGACGGCGACAGCGATCGCATCACTTGGCCGCGAATCGATCTCGATCATTTCGCCCTTTTCGGTGCGCAGTCGCAATTGGGCAAAGTAGGTTGCCTCGCTGAGTTCGCTGATCACCACACTATCAACCGTGGCACCCAAGGCGTCGGCGACGTTGACGATCAAGTCGTGGGTCAATGGCCGCGGTGGCTCGTAGTCTTCTTTGACACGACGGTCGATGTTGGTCGCTTCGAAGATCCCGATCAGAATCGGGAACTCGCGGTCACCGTCGACTTCCCTCAGATAGATGACTTGGTTCTCAGTCAACTCGGAAATGATGATCCGAGAGAGTTGCATCTTGACGGGCATGAATCACTCAATCAACGGAGAATGAAAACGTGAATCGGATTCCAACACTCATTGCATCGTCGAGCCATCCGTGGGCTCTAGTATAGCTGTTTGACAGCAGCAGGTCGCAAGCCCCAGTCCTCCGGCATTCGGTTCGTCTGGCATTCGGTCCGTCTGGCATTCGGTCCGGCAGTTGGTACTGCGATGCGAGCCGTCCGAGCTGCATCCTCAACATCTTCAGGTTCCATCTTCAGGCTCCGCAGGGTTTGCGTGCTGCCGCTAATCGCTGGCGGGCTCCCGGGACAGATTTGATGTCCCATGTTATCCTGTGATCGTAACAGTGATTGTCGTGTCCCGATCTTGAGACGCCTCGTCAAATCCCGTTGTACCCTGAACGTATACCATAGCCGCTTGATGACGATTACCCGCAATCCTACCCGCTCGGTCGCCATCGGTAATATTACCATTGGAAACCAAAGTCCAATTGCCGTGCAGAGCATGACGGCGACCAAGACCCAAGATGTTGATGCCACCGCCGCTCAAGCCGAAGCCTTGCGACAGCGCGGTGCCGGCGTTGTCCGCATCGCTGTTGACAGCAAGAAAGATGCAGCAGCGCTAGCCGAGATCCGCCAGCGAACCAGCGCCAATCTGGCGGTCGATTTACAAGAGAATTTTCGGCTTGCCGAACTGGTTGCTCCGGCGGTCGATAAGATTCGCTACAACCCGGGACACTTGTATCATCACCAGCGAGACAAGCCTTGGCAAGACAAAGTACGATTCATCATCGATCAGGCAGCCCAGCACGATTGTGCGATCCGAATCGGAGTCAACTGTGGTAGTGTCGATCCAGCCAAAAAAGAAAAATATGAGGCTGATGATTCGATCACGCCGATGTTGGAAAGCGCGCTGGAACATTGCGAGTTTGTCGATTCGCTCGGCTTCACACGTTACGTCGTCTCGTTGAAAGACAGCAATCCAGCCAAGGTGATCGAAGTCAATCGGCGGTTTGCCGCCCGACGTCCCGATGTCCCGCTGCATTTGGGTGTCACCGAGGCGGGAATGCCGCCCGACGGGATCATCAAAACCCGAATCGCATTCGAACAATTGATCGGGCATGGCATCGGCGATACGGTGCGAGTCTCGTTGACGTTGCCAAACGACCGCAAGCCCGAGGAAATTGACGCTGGGCTGAGTATCATCGCTGATATTTACGCGGGGCGCGTGCGGAGCGTGGTCAAATTTGATGACAAGGCGCTGAATATCATCAGTTGTCCCAGTTGCTCGCGAGTGGAAAACGAAGCGTTCATTGAATTGGCTGGACAGGTCAAAGAGATGACTGCTTATGCAAAGGACTACGAAATCACAATCGCCGTGATGGGTTGTCGCGTCAACGGACCGGGAGAAACCGATGATGCCGATTTAGGCCTCTGGTGCGGTCCGGCCAAGGTGAATTTAAAACGCGGCAGCGAAGCCTTGGGGGCGTTCGGTTATGACGAGATTTTGCCTCGATTGAAACAGGAACTTGACCAACTGATCGCTTCGAAATAGAGCTGGTTAATCGAATCGTCCATGCAGCATCCAGCGATAGCCGTTGGTTTTGGAGGCAAGATTTCGAAAAATCCACAACCAGCGCGCTGAATCAGTTTCGATTCGGTAGTAATCGCGACGGATCGATGGACCATTCCACCAAGCTGTCTCGATCCGCTCTGGACCCCAGCAACGCACGATGCAATCGATCTTGCCGGCTATCCGTACGCAGCGGGGAACGGCAGGCGAACAGACAGATAAGTGAAATGAACCGTCCTCGGTCGCTACCGCGATCGGGATCGGACTGGACAACAATGAAACAGGGCGACGCATCGCGTCTCGGGATGAGGGAAACTTGGGGGCCGGAGAATTGGAAGAGGGGACAAAATCTGAGGAACTTTGCCACCGTTTGCCACATCGAACCGGTGACTTGCCATTGCCGGCCAACGCTGAAATACGGAAAGCTTGTTCTGGTAATGGGTTGTCTTTGATCCGAACGCCGACTACCGAGTCGCAACCCAGCCGACTGCTGAGTGAATCGACCAAATGGCTGATGCCATGATTTGGTTCATTGGCACTGTTTTCAAACAGAGAGGTTTGGATGCTGCGAAGAGGTCCGGTCAAGGGCACCGCCAGAGTCAGCAGTTCAACCGCGGAGGGCAGCCTGATTGTTTCTAACTGACTGACCATCAAACCATGCAAATGATCAAAGTCGATCGTCGGCGCAAACAAACCTACTTCCAAGGTCAGAGGCGGGTGGGCTGAAAGGTCCAGGCGACATGTCATTCGTAATGCCCCACGTTGACAGCTCGCCAGCCCCGCCCTGACCTCTTCGATCAATCGCCCGATCCGGTCGGCGAGAATATTCTGGTCACTGCTCGAATACTCCAGTCGGTGGCACGCCACATGCTCGGCCGGCGGGCGGTAGAGAGCCATTGGCTCATCGATTTCGCCAAGCACCTGTTCGATGCGGCGGACCAGCGGTTTGCCCAATCGCAGCGCCAAGCCGCCGCGTGGCAGACGCAACAATTGATCGACCAAATGGACACCCAATCGTGACAGGGTCGCCGCTGTTTGTGGTCCAATCCGTAGCGATTCGACCGGCAGTCGTTCGATCGCTTGAGCGGTCGCTCCCGGAGGAATGATTTGAGCCGATCGCCCTGGCAACCGTTTTTTTGTTTGCTCAGCCGATGGCGCCGGCCGCCGGACGGCCTGACAACTCGCATCATCAGCGAGGAAATGGGAATAATGTGCCATTGCCCAAGCGGCACCAACGGTATCGGCAATCGCCAGCTGCCCGTTGATCCCCATCGACATCAACAATTGATCAACCGCGGTCAGCAAACCGGCTTCGCCACCAAACAAATGGGCAACTCCGCTGATTTCGCATAACAACGAATCGCAGCGATGTGATGGTTGATTGTCGAACGTTTCCAGTGCGACCAACGGGCAAATTTGTTGCTGAACGCAAGCGGCGACCAGCAAAAAGGTGTCTGACACCTTTTTAGGCTGTTCGCTGTTTGCTGGTCCGTTGGGGGTGGGCCAATTGGGCAGCCAGATGCAGAGGTGCCGTTTCATGGCGATGCCTCTCTGGGGATGAAATTGCTGGTGAAAGGTTGATCGGATCGATGCCTGCCTGCTGGTTGATCTGGACCAAGACGCTGTGGCCGATCTGGCCGCCCCGGCATCGATCCAAGGTGACTCGCATCCCCCTGGACGATGCTTTGACTTCGTTGCCAACGTGGAAACGAACATTCGCAAAGGTGGGTTGGCCGCGGACGGCAAGTGGGCGGACCAACAGACCACAAGTGTTGCCAATTTCCGCCGCCAATTGAAAACGTCTGGCGTCTCGATCGTCCAAACGAGCCGCCACCGGTGCCCACAACACAGCGGTTGCTTTGGATCTGAGCGCTTGATCGATTGCCCAAACCCTATCGGCATGCCGACTCGGTCGAACCCAGATCATTCGCTCGGCCGGGATTCCCAAAGCGACTGCCGCCGGTGGATAGAACTGGTCGGGTCCACAGACGACGACCAACGGTCCGCAAGTTTGCGGCGATTTCAGCTGTGCGGCTGCGGCAATCAACGACAACGCAGAGGTGCCGCACCCGTCTGCTTGGGCGACCCATTCGGTAATCGTGCCCGCTGGCAAACCGCAACCAGGCAATAAGGCGTCAATCGCTGACGACCCGGTTGAGAAAACTTTCATCGTGTCGGTCAACGGTTGCGTGTACATGCAACCCACCTGGGCTCGAAGTTGATCTATCAGGGCGGCTGAGGCTCCCGCCGAACCGACAAGGGCGGCTGAGGCTCCCGCCGAACCGACAAGGGAGGCTGAGGCTCCTGCCGAACCGGGCTGTGCGGCTGGGGCGGAGCCTCGGCCTGCCGTCGAACTGGGCTGTGCGGCTGGGGCGGAGCCTCGCCCTGCCGCCGACTCGCTGAAAAAATCGAATGTCTGTTGGATTGTCATGACCGCTGTTGTCAGAGCGATTTAGGAGGCAGACGAGCAGCCTGCCATGAGCTAAGGTTGGAATAGTCAATCAGCTGGCCATGCTAGCAATGAAATGGACTTGTGTACAGTATGTTTATTCGGACATCTGGGCCGCAGAGATGCAAAAAATTCGCTGGTTCTTTCTGATCTTGGCCGTCGTCGTGGTCCTGCTGGTCATCCTGCAAAACAACGAAACCACCAAGATCGCACTCCTCTGGTTCACACAAGAACTGCCCCTGTCGGTACTGCTGCTGTCGACCACTGCGATCGGATTTCTGTTCGGCGCCTGGACGACCGCCTCGATGCTCCGCCGCCACCGCAAGGCCAAGGAAGCGGCGGCAAAAAAAACAGAACCGCCAACGGAGTCGCCAAAAGGCAATCAATCGCCCTTGAATCCCGCCGCCGCGGAGTGACAATTCAAACATTGGCTGCAGCCTGTTTGGCCAGCCTTTTCGCTCGCCGCTGAGCGACCAAATCGTATTGCAGTAGAACGAGTCGAGCCAAATCGCCCATCTGGTTGACGCCTCGTTGATAGCCGCCGAAATCGCTCGCCGCAGGTCTCGCCCGCTGGCCGGCGAATTCGTTCTGACCAATCGCGCTGACCGTCGGCTCCACTTCCCGGACTGCAGATTCCCGGACTGCAGAAGTCACTGGCGCGAACGTTTTTCCGACCGGCGTGTCAAAAAGCAGCAATTGAGTCATCGAAGGTTCCCTGCGGATGTGAGCGGCTAGGAAGGATCAAAATTCCCGTCGAGCCGCCATCGGCTCGACAGGGATGATTCTTCGCTGGGCCGCTGACACGTTTGGTCAGGGCAGGCAAAAATCGTTCGCGGCGACAGCGCACGGCGCTAATAAAACATCAAATTCGGCTGACAGAAAAGATTTGAGAACCAGCCTAAGAGACTATACTTAAGTGACCGTTACAAAGCCTGGCACAAATGAATTAGGAGACCCCTTCCCCATCGTGCGTCAACCACAACAAGTCCAAGATGATTCGCCGGAGCGTAGCATCTTGGCACGGCTGATCTTGCCCGCCCAAACGGTGGGGGACGATCCGCTGGAGGAACTTCATGGTTTGGCAACCACCGCAGGAACTGAGGTCGTTGACGAACTGGTCCAACGAAGGGCAACCCCCAGCCACTCGACCTATCTGGGAAAAGGAAAGGTTGAAGAGCTGCGGTTGATGGTCCAACGCCATGACGCGGAGGTCGTGATCTTTGACAATGACTTGTCACCGGCCCAAATTCGCAACTTGGAAAAAGCGACATCCGCGAAAGTGCTTGATCGAACCGAGTTGATCTTGGACATCTTTGCGGCCGGCGCTCGCACGCACGAATCACGATTAGCGATCGAACTGGCGCAGCTGGAATACTCCTTGCCGCGACTGAAGCGTTTATGGACTCACTTGTCGCGTCAAGCAATGGGTGTCGGCATGCGTGGGCCCGGTGAAAAACAATTGGAGGTAGACCGCCGTTTGGCTCAGAAACGAATTCACGATTTGAAGCAGGAGCTTAGCAAGGTCGAAAAGCGGCGGGAGCGACAAGTCAGCGCTCGCAAGGATGCGCCGACGGTATCGTTGGTCGGCTATACCAATGCCGGCAAAAGCACGCTCATGAACGCGCTGACCGCAGCGGACGTGCTGGCCCAGGATCGATTGTTTGCCACCTTGGATACGCGCACCCGCCGTTGGCAACTTCCCGGCTGGGGGACCGTTTTGCTTAGCGATACGGTCGGGTTCATTCGCGATTTGCCACACTCGCTGGTCGCCAGCTTTAAGTCGACGCTCGAGGAAACCCGACAAGCCGACCTGCTGATGCACGTCGCGGACGCCAGTAGTCCAACCGTGTTCGATCAAATCAGCGCGGTTTACACCGTGTTGACCGAACTGGGAATCGAAGAAAAAGACACGCTCCTGGTGCTGAATAAAATCGATGCGATTCACAATCCCGCCAAGTTGAATCGAGTGCTGGATCGCTATCCCAATGCGATCCCGGTCAGCGCCCGCAGCAACAAGGGGCTGTCAGCCTTGGTCGAAGCGGTTGGTGAAGCGCTCGGTCGCGAATTCCTGGATGTGGAAGTGCAGGTTGATCCCTCGGATGGAAAACTACTGGCTTACTTGTCGGCCAAAGGCGAAGTCTTGTCGCGCGAGTTCCACGAAACGGTGATCAAAGTTCACGTGCGGATGCCGAGCGGAGCGATGGGCCAGGTCCAGCGCTCGGCAATCGCAATTCGACCCGCAGGCTATCAGTCGGCAGAATCGATTCTGACACCCATCGGCGATGCGGATCTGCCGACCAGCGACGCATCGAGTGAAGTTGCTTAGCAGATGCAATGGACACCCAAGGACGCGGTCGCTGTGGTCACTGGCGCAAGCAGTGGAATCGGATGCTGTCTGTGTGAGCTGCTGGTTGATCAAGGGGCAACCGTGATCGCCACGGCGCGACGCGAAGATCGGTTGCTGGAACTCAAAAACCGACTGGGAACCAGCTTGGTTGTGGTCCCCGGCGACGTGACCGATCCCAAAGTTCGCCAGCGGATCAGCCAAACAGCAAGCTCGGCGCGAGACGGCAAGGTCGACCTGTTGGTTAACAACGCTGGAGTTGGCGCGATCGGACCATTTGTCCAGGCCACACCCGAGCGACTACGAAGGTTGATGGAAGTCAACTTCTTCGCGCCCGTCGAGTTGACTCGACTGTTGCTGCCGGCGATCCGCCAGGGTCGCGCGCCAGTGATCTGCAACATCGGCAGCGTGCTGGGTCACCGCGCGGTTCCCAATAAGAGTGAGTACTGCGCCAGTAAATTTGCGATCCATGGTTGGAGTGATGCGTTACGCGCCGAGTTGGCCGGCGAGGGCGTGCAAGTCACGCTGATCAGTCCAAGTACGACGAAATCCGAGTTCTTTGACTCGTTGGTTGACAGTGGTTCGACCAAGCCAACGAGAAGCCTGCCTGGTCAGTCGCCCGAGCGTGTCGCGCGAACCATCCTGGCCGCGATCCGACGGCGACGCAGCGAAGTGATTTGTTCAACCGCAGGCCGCTTGCTGGTTTATGGCGATCGATTGTCGCCACCGCTGATGAACTTTATCGTGTCCAAATTCGCCTGATCGTATGCAATCGTTGAGCATCCTGTACGAAGACAACCACTTGCTCGTGGTCAATAAACCGGCCGGGATCGCGACGATGGGAAGTGAGTCGGGGCCCACCGTGCATTCAATGGCGGCCGATTATTTGAAACGAACTTACCACAAGCCCGGCAAGGCCTTTGTCGGGATCGTCAGCCGCTTGGACAGCATGACATCGGGGGTGCTGGTGTTAGCCAGAACCAGCAAGGCGGCGTCGCGACTTTCCGAGCAGTTCGCCGGCAAATCACAGGCCGTCACCAAGATCTATCTGGCCGTCGTCGCGCCGCCGCCGGCAGAATCCTCAGGCGAATTGACCGATTGGCTTTGTAAAGACGACCGCGCCAAACGAATGCGGACCGTCGGCAAGACCGTGCCGGAGGCGAAGCAAGCGAGGCTCCGTTTCTTTTCCCTCGACAAGCAGGCAGATCACGCACTCGTCGCCATCCAGCTATTGACAGGTCGCAAGCACCAGGTGCGGGTGCAATTTGCTGATCGCGGTCACCCAATCATCGGTGATCGAAAATACGGATCACCGCTGCAATTTTCTGGTGGGATTGCCCTGCACAGTTGGCGGCTGCAAATTGTTCATCCCACCCGGCGAGTGCCGCTGTGGTTTGCCGCCGAACCACCAGTGTCTTGGAATGGTTCCCATCGACGGATCGTCAACAGCCAGCAGGCATGGCAAGCAACGAAGACAGCTTTTGCTCTTTCGGACGATGATTCAGCGTGAGTAACTTGACGCCGAAACGACCGAAATCGCATCTGCCGGTGACGATCCTTTCGGGCGGTCAGACGGGCGTCGATCGCGCGGCATTGGAGGTTGCCATGGCGATTGGGATCGGCCACGGCGGCTGGTGTCCGGCTGGACGTTTGTCCGAGGACGGATCGATTCCCAGCCGTTACGAACTTTGGGAAACCGATTCACGTGAGTATCCCGTCCGCACCGAGCAAAATGTGATCGACAGTGATGCGACGTTGATTTTGTATGAAGGGCGTTTAAAAGGCGGAACGCTGCTGACCCAGCGGATTTGTCGGCGTCTGCAGAAACCACAACTGTCGGTGCGTATCGATCACGCCAACGTCGACCAGGTCCGCAACTGGTTGTCCACCGGCCAACCGCGAACTTTGAACGTGGCGGGACCGCGCGAAAGCACCTGTCCCGGCATCTTTGATCGCTCGATGGACTTTCTGCTGCGGGTGTTGGAGCCATGTTCGTAGCCCGACAGGCAAATTCGACACAATCCGAACTGGAGTCCGATTTCGGAACATCTTTCCTGCGACGAAGAGCAAGCCTGATCGGAACATTCGCCGATAGCAATCTTGTTCCCGCATCCGTTATCGCCTGCCAGGGACGCAAAGCGGCCAGGGAATCCCGCCCAAACATTGATCCCATTGATTGTCTCGTGCGCCGGCCATTGGCTGTGATCGATTGGAAACGCTCGAGAATCGGAACCAGGAGTCCACCGTACGATGAACGTGCGATTTATTGAAAAACCATGCCGTTTTGCCCGTGGTAGTGTGATTGTTCTCGCAATCGCCTTGACGATTTATCCTCAGCTTGATTCAAGCGACCTGATGGCTGACGAGTATCCGACCACTTGCAATTACGTCGACGAGCTGTGCGGCTGGACCGATGACGATTCGCAACCGCAGCAAATGGAGACCAATGCGCCGGTTGGCAAAATTGTGACCACGATTGCGGCGGCCGTTAGCGCGTCTACCGGTGTCTCCTGGCACCAAATGGTCGAGCCTTTTGCGATGGTTGGACCCTACGTCGAGAATGCGCCGCAAATGGTCGAATTCCTGCAGGCCTGGTGGAAATCGGCGGTCGCGCTGGTCGAAACGCAACAAGCATTACCGACGGATGAGGCGATCGAACAGCTCGCAGCGCTGGAGCCGATCGATGTCGAAAAACTCGGACCCAGTGTATTAGTAACTGACGGCGTGCTGGTAACCGAGCGTGCGCGTAGTGTCTGAGCTGTGTGAGCCCGCTGACGAGCGAGAGCTGGCGGCCGAACTGCCGACACCTGGCATCGAAGTCACGCCGATTGACAGCCTGATCGGTTCGGCGCCGATGATCGTAACCATCAACGAAACCTACCTGCCCTACGATCTGTCGGAAGCGGATTTGCGTTTACGCAGCATCTTTCCCATTTCCACGGGGCCGTTCTGTGTGCGAAGTCGTGCGGCCGCCTGGAACCCTGTTCCAATGTGGACCGAATTTGAACTTCCGGCCGATGCCAGAGTCCCGGATTTGAAAATCACAGGCCCGGTTGACTGTTGGTTGGAAGACTTGATTTGGAAGATCGATTCATGGACTGCCGCGGGGTCACCGCTTTGGTCATACACTCAGCCACGATTCCTCGGCAAGCAACTGGGGCGATTGGCGGCCGACGGAAACCGACTGGCTCGGCAGGCAACGGAACTGATTGCATTGCACTGGCCGGAACCGATTGCCAAGCCAAGCGCTTCCGGCAGAGCATTGCTGACGCGCGCCGGCGCGATCAGCGGACCGGAGCGGGACGTACGAGTCGCTGAAGCGGTTTCCGCTTCAAGCTTGCTCAGACGCTGATTCAGTGACTGAAATCAACTGTAAACAAGCGTTGAAACTGAGTTGGAATCGCGATTCCTTCGGTCTCCATCAGCCGGATCAGTTGACCGGGCGATGTGCCGCTTTCCAGATAATCCAATGCATCCGAGGCTGCCAACTGAAATTGCTTCAGCTGTTCAGCGGCCGCCCTGTCTCGGGCAGAAGTCAATAACTGGATCGCTTTCCGCGAGCTGATCGGATTCGGCCGGATCTGAGAGATTCTTTGAGCTAGCAGCCCTCCATAGAGGTTCGCCAAGACCAATGCATAGGGAGTTTGTTCCCGGCGAAGTTGGTCAATTAGCAGCCCGGATCGCAAGATCAGTGGTTCCGAATAGCGACGACCAAGTTGATGCAAGGCGATGACAACCCCAAGCTGTAGATGCATCACGCGGGCTAGTTGGACGGTCGAAAACGGCAACCTGCGCAGCTTTGGTTTGATCCACTGCCACTGATCCCAGGCATCGACGTATCGACCCTCGTAGAGCAGTCGCTGCGTCAACCCGGCCCATTGAAATATCATCGGCCACTGCAGCTGTTTCCCCTGCATGTCGATGTTCGCTTGGGCGCTTTGAATGCGTTGCAACCGATCGACCTGATCGGCGACCAACCAGCCTGCAGCCGCGTAGCCGCCGCTGGCAATCAATTGTTGAAATCCGTCGTTGCGCTCAGCGGCATCAGCATGCAACGCCAAACTACTTTCATGCAATTGCCTCCATTGCCCGAGCTGCCAGTTGGCCCACAGCTCAAGCCAGATCGTTTGCGCGATCTCAAAACCGAATCGATCAGACGACTCTTGATAAAACTTGACGCTCGCTTGGACTTGCTCGGGCACTTGGCTCCAGCGACCCGACAAAGCATGCGAAAAAGCGATCCCCGCCGCGACATCACCTGACGATATTGGATCGCCGACCCGCGTGGCGATCCGTTTCAAGCTCGCCAGCCGGGCTTCACCGAAACTGCGTTTGCGGCCTTTGTCGTGACAAGAAAAAACCGCTTCGTCGACCGCTGCGCGTAGACGCATTTTTGCATTGCCGCGCTTGATCAGCAGGCCGAAGTTGAAAACGCTTAGTTCGACGGCATAAAGATGATCAAGGAAGAACAGCGGCCGGATCAACGAGAAACAGAATTCCAGCTGCTGCTTGGTTTGCGGGTTCAATTCGTTCCGCTGCTGAGGCGAAGCATCCGGATGTTCGGTCAACCTGGCAAGCAACCTGCGACGGCCCGACAATGACCAGCCAAGCTGCCTGAACAGCAATGCCAAAGTTGACGCGGGCGCTGGTTTCGATTTAGGCAATCCTAAACCGGCCGCCAGTTCGCGTACCAGAACACGAACATCGTTGAAGCGGCCGCCGCGGAACAGCAAGCACGCGGCCATCAGTTGGTAATCGATGCGTGCTCGGCGCTCCGATAGCTCGGCCAAGTTTCGATAGCAGTCGGCCGCGTCAAGTGGATAGGCTGCGTCACGAAAGCAGCGCGCGGCGTTGCGCAGCTGATTGAATCGTTCTCGGCCTTCGACATGGCTGGCCACCCGAACGTACAATTTTGCCGCCTCGTACAGGGCGACTCGCCGCTCGGCGTCTTCGGCGGCGATGACCGCGTGCGAGACTGCTTGCCCCGGATGCCCGGAGGCAAAAAAATGACCGGCGATTCGGGCGGCACTCAGATGCGAGTTGTCGTTACGGGCTAGCAGCGAAGCCCAACGGTGATGTGCCGTCCGCGTTGCCTGTTCGCCAAGCGACTGGACCATTTGCTCGGCAACGCGGTCATTCACGATTTCGATACACTCGCCCCCCGTAGCGTCGTCGGTGATCAACCGCTGCTGTACCAACTCGGATACTGCCGCGTCGATGGTCTCGTGGAGACCGCTCAATTTTCCCAGCTGTTCGGTCGACATGCGACCTCCCGCAGTGGCCACGTAAGGCAGCAGGCGACGCGCGTCTGCACTCAAACGGTCAACACGAAGCTGCCACAGCTGATCAATCGCCTGCGGATCCAATCGCGTCTTGTCCAGCCAACCGCCGCTTCCGGAGAGCGTTCCGCCGGGACGGAATTCGTTGGCCAATTCACGCAACCGATGCGGGCTGCCGTTGGCTGCCGAAGCCAATTGTCGGATCGCAGGAAAGGGCAATGCGATTTTGCGGCGAGCCGCCGCTTGGGACAGGAGCGTAACGGAATCTGCTAGTTTTAACGGACCGATTTCAATCGCGAGTTGTGCCGGGATTCGATGCGAATCTCGTTCGCGGGATACCGTGATGATTCCCAAACCTGCGCTGCCCGCCTCAAGCGATAGTCGGTCCAGTACGTTGCGGCTACCCAGATCTGCCCACTGCGAATCATCAATCACAAGAAACAGCGGGCCGACCAATCGCAACTGTTCAGCCATTCGCAGCAGCGCTTCGAGCAAATCAATCGATTGCCTGGTCGTCCTGTGTGGTACCAGGTCGATCCGAGACTTCAATACGTTGCTCAATACTGGGAAACCAGCTTTCAAGATCGCCACGTTGACGGGATCAAGTTCCAGCGGTTCGCGATCTCCGCGCAGATATCGGCTGGCAATTGCATCGCAAATTTGATCCATCGCCTGCATCGGCAATTCTTCACGGTTGCTGCATCTTGCAAAGAACAACTGTCCCCATTTCTTGGATTCGATGTACTCGATTGCGCCCTTGAGCAGACGGCTTTTACCGATCCCCGGTGGACCACTGAGATGCAGTCGGCCAACCCCGCCATTGAATATTCCCTTGGCCCAAGATTGAATCTGCTCCATTTCCCGATGGCGGCCAACCAGGGCGTCAAAAGCCGGCAAGGCAACCGCGGTCGCCTGGGATCGTCCGAGCCGTGATAGCTCGATCGCCGTTGGCCGATCGGCCGGGTATCGCGACAGCATTTGACGACACGTCTCTCGAATGATCCCGGGGACAGAATCGGGCAATTCGTCAATCGCTTCACTGATTCGCTGGCCGTCCTCACTCTGATTATCCTTGGAACGAGTTAGTTCGGTCGCAGGTTGATCTTCGTTACTCTGAATCGACAGCAGCGTTTCCAGGAACACAATTCCCAGCCCAAAAATGTCGCCTGAGGGAAGATATTGCTGGCGCCAATAAACCTCCGGAGCAATGTAACGAGGCGTGCCAAAGAAATAGCCGCGCGGAGTGCACTGAATTTCATCCAGTTCAAACAGGTCAACCAGGCCGTAGTCGATGATCTTGGCGACGCCATCGGAGCGAACCATCATGTTGGCTGGTTTCATGTCGCGATGAATCAGCCCGCGTCGGTGCATCTCCGCCAATCCAGAAGCAAACTCGCGCAGCAGAATCAGCAAGCGGTCATAGGCCTGAGCCGGCTCCATTTGTTGGAGCGTCATCCGAGCGCGGCCGAAGGTCTCACCCGGGACCTCTTCCATCGACAGGCCCACGTAAGGACCGAGTTGGTGAATGCGGTTGACGGCCACCAGATTCGGATGTTCGACAGAGATCATGCGGCGAAAACCGAGCTTGTTTCGCAGCAGATCGTCAGACGCATTAGGACGGAGCAGTTTCAGCGCCCAGCGCTGGCCGGCACGTGCTTCGAAGGCGCGATAGACGTAGCCACTGGTTCCCTGCCCGAGCAGCTGTTCCAGCAGGAACTCATTCAGTCGATCCCCTTGCTTCCAGGGCGGCGGCTGATCGTCGCTACCAGGTAGCCGCGTCTCACGGTCGGTTTGCAGCCCAAGCTCGGTCTCCTGATTTGAGCTGTGGGGTGACGGCAGACTCATACTGGCGGAGGCTGTTTAGATCGGGTGGGTATGGAGCATCACTATAGAATGCCTGTCCCCCAGCGCGTAGCCAGCGCCCCGGGGCTTGTTCAGCGTCATGGATTGCGGTTTCCAACGACCCCACCCGACTGCTAGCCTAAGCCGGCTGACCGGCTAGTGGACCGGTTGGAGCTGACCGCGCTTCGGTTCCACATCAACGAATGGCGATTTTTACCATGGCTGGGCAGATGTATCCAATGTTCAAAAAACGCCATCCCAAGGTTGGTGCCCGTCCGGGCACTCTGGTGATTCCCGAAGGGGCGCCACCGCCGGTGATCACGATGACAAATTACGGGTCGGTCGGAGATGCCCGCGAGGAGACGGTTGATCGAGTTGCTCAGTTGGAAGAGGCCTTTGTCGAAGGTCAAGTGACTTGGATCGACGTGCAGGGATTCGGTGATCGTACGCTGCTGACACAGATCGGGAAACTGTTTGACTTTCACCCGTTGCTGCTGGAAGACGTCGTCAATGTGCCGCAGCGAGCCAAATCGGAATCCTACAGCGACCAATTATTGTTGATCGTCAAAATGGTCACGATTGACGCCGCATCGATGATTGAACTGGAGCAGGTCAGCATCACGGTTGGAAAGAATTATGTGATCACGTTTCAAGAGCATCCCGGCGATGTGCTCGATCCAGTCCGCAAGCGAATTCGATTGGGCAAAGGACCGATCCGCCAGCACGGCAGCGACTACCTGGCGTACGCCATCGCCGACACCATCATCGACGCCTACTACCCGGCTCTGGAAATCATTGGCGAGCGCCTGGGGGAGCTGGAAGATGCCGTCATTTCACATCCATCCCCCAAGCTGTTGCAAGAGCTGAATCAGTTAAAGAACCGGCTGGTCAACCTGCGGCGAGCCATCTGGCCCCAGCGGGAAGCGATCAATTCGTTGGTCCGAGACAGCAATGCTCTGGTGACCGATGAAGTTCGCATCTTTTTGCGGGACACTTATGATCACTGCGTGCAGACATCGGAAGTGATTGAGATGTACCGCGAAATGCTGACCGGGATGATGAACACCTATCTTTCGTCGGTTGCCAATCGCACCAATGATGTGATGAAGGTGCTGACGGTCGTCGCGACAATTTTTATTCCATTGACTTTCATGGCTGGTATCTACGGCATGAATTTCGATCATATGCCTGAGTTGCACGCCAGTTGGGGTTATCCGCTGATCTGGACGGTGATGGTAACCACGGCGGTTGGAATGCTGCTTTTCTTTCGTCGCAAGGGTTGGTTTGGCGGTTAGCAGGGATCGTGGTGAATTAAGCGAGCGCAATCATTTCGCCGCCTGCGGCATCGCTGCGTCGGCAGGCGTCCAGAATCCGCTGAGTCTTGATTGCCAATTCGGGGTACAGCGGATCTGGTTTGCCGGTCAGCACGCACTCGGCCATCCGCCGGAACATGTTGACTTCCTGCGCGTTCGGTTCGCCTCCCGGATATTCGGCGATCGCCTGTGGTGCTGTGTGCCGACAAAAATTCCAGCGACAGTTGTCAATTTCCAAAACGTGATTGTGGTGCGCCCATTTCGCTTCGGCGTCATAAAAAGGCAACACAAAGTCGTCGATGCTGATGTAGCCCTTGTCACCGGAAAACAACGCGGTCTGTTGATTCTCGGTTAAGAAGGAACAGTAGAAAGTTGCTGACAAACCGTCATCGAACTGCAGTTCCGCCGAAAATTCTGCCGGCACTTCACCTTCGGAGTCCTTGCCCTGTAAAGCGCTAATCGTACGCGCGGTCACATGCGTCGGTTCGCGCAGCTCAGCCACCCATAAAGTCAAGCGAATGCAATACCAGCCAACATCGCCTAAGCACCCATGCGGCTCGAGCGACGAATCGGTGCGGATGTTGGAGCGTTGGAATTGTAGGTCGCCGGCAAACGAAAAGTGAGAATAAACCCGTCTCAGTTTGCCGATCACTTTTTGCTGCTGCAAAATCCGCCGCAGCTCTGCTAGTCTGCGGCTGTGATCGAACATCACACCATCCATGAATTGCACACCGCTGGCCGCACAAGCGTCCAGCATCTGCTGGCCGTCATCCGCGTTATTGGCAATCGGCTTCTCGCACAGCACGTGTTTTCCCGCTTCTGCGGCTTTGATCACCCACTGCTTGCGAATCCCGGTTGGGATCGAAATGTAAACAGCATCCACCTCGTCGCTGGCCAATAACTGGTCATACGATCCAAGCGCCTTGACCGGTCCGTTCATCGGACACTCATCGGCGCATTGGTCGATAAACTGTTGCGCTTTAGCGACCGTCCGGCTGGCCACGGCGGCGACTGTGCCGTTTCCGCTCAACCGAACCGCTTTCCAGTTTTTGCGGCTAATGTTGGCAGTGCTCATAAATCCCCAACGGCAAATGGACGGATTCATCGATCTTCGCTCTCACGGGTGGCTGACTTGGAACAGGTTCCAGTTGGATCAAGAACCTGGGTCAAGAACATAGCAAAGATGAGTGATCGCACCGAGACGCCCAACCGTGTCGGCGCGACGGCCAGCCCCCTAAGATCGAACGCCGGCCGGTTGCTCTGGCCCGGTGATTGGATCTAGGATTCGGTGATTCGGCTCAATTCCCTGGCTTCCGCAGCGACGATTGCGACACACAGACATGACCTCCAATGATGCTCCCCAGACGCTTGCGTTCCAGGACGGGTCGCTGGTTCTGATCGATCAAACGCGGCTCCCCGGCGAACTGGTCACGCTGACGTGTCGCACCGTGGCAGAGACTTTCGACGCGATTGGCCGACTGGTGGTTCGAGGTGCTCCGGCAATCGGTATCGCGGCAGCTTACGGGGTCTGTTTGGCTTGCCCGCCCGGGCAACCCGATCGGGCCAAGTATCTCCAGGCGATCGAGCTGCTGGCGACCAGCCGACCTACCGCCGTGAATCTGTTTTCGGCGCTCGATCGAATGAAAGGGGTGATCGAGTCGGTGGAATTTGATGCTGATCTACTGGTCAGGCTGTTAGCCGAGGCAACGGCAATTCATGACGAAGATCGTCAAATGTGTCGGAGCATTGGTCGCCACGGAGCAGCGCTGCTGGCGGGCGCCCGACGGGTGCTGACACATTGCAACGCGGGCGGCCTGGCGACGTCGATGTGGGGCACCGCGTTGGCGCCGATCTATCAGCTGCATCAACAGGGAGAAGCGATCGAAGTTTTCGCCGATGAAACCCGGCCGCTCTGGCAAGGCGCGCGGTTGACCGCCTGGGAATTGGCCCAGGCAGGCGTAAAGGTGACCGTCTGTACCGACTCGGCGGCCGGCAGTCTGCTGCGCGCAGGAACGATCGACGCGGTGATCGTCGGGGCAGATCGAATCGCGGCCAATGGGGATTCAGCAAACAAAATCGGAACCTATCCACTCGCGGTGCTGGCGAAATACCACGGCGTTCCGTTCTATGTCGCCGCTCCCTCAAGCACGTTCGATCTCGCCTTGGCCAGCGGCGACCTGATCCGAATCGAGCATCGCGATCGGGACGAGGTAGCGCGCCCGCATGGGATTTTGATCGTTCCCGAGAGCGCGGGCGTGATCAATCCCGCCTTTGACGTGACGCCGGCCGAACTGATCACGGCGATCATCACTGAACGGGGAGTGATTGAATCACCCGATCTGAAAAGCGTGGACAAAACAATCTCGCCGCGCCGCACAGTTTCTTAGCTCCGTGACCTGACGTGTCAAAGCGCGGTGCGATACTCCCTTTGTCGCCGAGAGGGACTCGAAATCTCAAATCGAGATGTCGGTCCATTTCGCGGACACTTTCACAGACTCAACAAGCCGGATTGTCACGTTACGCACGGTTAAAGTTCAGTCGATCCGATTCAGCGAACTACAAATTTCCCGTCGTTAAGTGGAGAAAGGTTCAAGATTCGGATTGGATCGACCGGACTGACTCGATTAGCTGGCGGATTGGTATGGCTGTTGCACCATTACAAAATTGGATTTCACGCACCACTTTTAAATTCAGGGACGCTGCAATGTTGGTACTTAGTCGAAAACAGGGTGAGAAATTGCTGATTGGCGATGATATCGTGCTGACGATCAATCGCATTTCGGGCAACCGGGTCGCGATTGGAATCGAGGCGCCGCGAGACGTTCGGATCGTCCGTGGTGAATTGGATCGACACGAGGTCGCCGAAGGCGGAAGCACGCCGATAGCAATGTCGATGGATGAATCGACGCTAGCAATTGCAAGTGAGCCACATCAATAGCCTTGATCGTCAGCAGCCATGGTGGGGCGGGCGCTGATTCAACGCCGTCCAATTTGGAACCCGTTAGGTTTCTTGTTGGCAGGGGAGCAGCACACTCGGCCCGGCTGATTTCTTCATTTCGATTTGATCAAATCGATCGAGACCGCATTGGTCGACTCCGGCCCAGGAGTGCTGCGTCCACGGGCAACGAGTTCTGTGAGCAAGCGGATTAGATCCTGATTCACTTGCTGATTGGTCGCAGTCAGGTTGTTTGTTTCTGATGGGTCGTCATGGATGTCATACAACTGTCGATCGGGCAATCCTTGGCGCCTCGCTTGCTGCTCGTTTGGGGCGCTCCAGCCACCGGAGCCGCGCGCAAGTTTAGCTTCCATTTACCCCGGCGGATCGCAAAGTGTCCGCTGATCGAATGATGGACAATCGACGTTCGTGGGTTGCGAACCGGCCGGCCCGACAGAGCTGCCCTGAAGCTAACACTGTCAACTGCCGCGTGATCAAGGATTTCCGCCCCGATCAACTCGGCAATCGTCGCGTACAGGTCCGACAAACAAACGAGTGTCTCGTCGATTGTGTTCGGCTCACCAGCACCGCCGGGCCAGCGAACGATCAACGGCACTCGATGCCCGCCTTCCCACAGATCGGCTTTGGAACCACGAAAGTGTGCGCTGGGATAGTGCCCCAGTTGCTGCAGTTTCTCGATTCCAGCGGCTTTGCTGGTTCCGTTGTCAGAGCTGAAAATAATCAGCGTATTGGAAGTCAGACCACGGTCATCGATCGCTTTGACCACTTCGCCCACCGAAGCGTCCATTTGCATCACAAAGTCGCCGTACCGACCGAGTCCACTTTTTCCAATCCATCGTTTGCTCGGAGCGATCGGCGTGTGTGGCGCGTTCAGTGGCAGGTACAAGAAGAAGGGTTCCGCGGTCTTCGATTGCTGGTTGATGTACTCGACAGCGCGCTGAGTCAATCTGGGCAACATTTCGACCACAGGTATCTCGGCAATGATGCGGTCGTTTTCACACAGGCTGCTCATTTCTCGCGAATGGTGAAATCCAAAGTAAAAGTCGAACCCACGAGCAATCGGACCGTCGACGATTCGAGTACCAATTGGAAATGGACATGGCAAAGACTCTGTCTGCTTGTCCTGCGGACGACGCTGCCGATGGGTGCCATCGTAGTTGTAATTCAAATGCCATTTTCCGATCACGGCCGTCTGGTATCCATGGTCTTGCAACATTGCCTGCAGGGTCGGCCGATCGGCTGCGATCAGCGGATCGCCGCCAGTGAGCACTCCCTTTTGCAAACGAGTTCGCCAGCAGTAGCGGCCGGTCAGCAACGCGTATCGAGAGGGAGTGCAGACGCTGGACGCGGAATGCGCGTCCGTGAATGTCACGCCAGAAGTGACCAGCTGGTCCAAGTGAGGTGTTGGAATCCTGCCACGCTGGGGATTGAGCGCATGAATTTCGCCATATCCCAGATCGTCGGCCAGAATCAACACGATGTTGGGGCGACTGTTTGATTTGGCGCTAAGTGATTTTGTGAAAAGAACTTGTGGACAGAGAACGAAAAACGCAGAGATCGCATGTGTCACTCGTCTGTGTCGTAAATGATGCCAGAGTGCCTGGCGGCAAGCAATTGAATCATGTTGACCCCTTGTCTTGGGCTGAGGTGTGTCAGGCACCTTGGTCTTAGGAGCGGGACACCGGCTCTGCCCAACCAAAGGCAGATTCGGCGCACGCTTATCCATGGGGCCATACCTTCGTGAACTGATGGACAACATTTCATTCACGACCGAACTTGAAGATGCTTTGGATGACGGCACCGAATGGTCTTTCTTTCAGGTCGACGAGCGTAGCAAAAGATCCGGAAGGCAAATACGTTGCAAAGATCAAATTCAAAAATCAAGATGGAACGTTGATCGACCGCCAATACAAGGGAACCCGGCAAGACGTTCTTGACGCCATCGAGGCAGGCAAGGAGCTGCCGGACGACCAGAATAAGCAGTTGCTGCGGAGCTTGGACGACCAAGACCGGTGGCAATTTGACTTCCCAATATTTCCTAATTGGGGAAAAGAGCTGTTCAGCTGGCCGATTGATCCCAGTCAATTACAGCCGTTGCTGGTCGGTACCTCGGCTGATTTGGAAGTCGGGTTTAAGGCATTCGTTCCCCGATGGTTTGGAAGAAGCCGGCGAAGAGCAGAACGACGGAAAGCAGTGTCAGAGCGGCTAAGCCGAAGCCGAATAACACGATCGACCTCGGTGACCCGACTGAGATCAGGGTTATCGATAGCACGGCAAATACCGCGGCCATCATGATTCCAATTCCGAGACTGATCATTTCACAACTCGCCGACTCTACAAGCGTTGATGTCCGTTCGTTAAGCGTACCCCGAACCAGCAGCTAACTTAGTCTGCCGGCTGAGCCGATCAAGGCTCGTCTGCGGACATCGGGATCCTTGATGCACTCATCATACCGTTCGTTTAACCTCCCCAGGGCGTGTTGACGAGGATGCCGAAATAAAGCCCCAAGTCACTTGAATCGGTTAACGATTCAAGGGTGGATATGCCGCCTTGCATCCCGAATTCCATACCGACTCTGGTTCGTTGGTCAAGCCGACTGTCACCTCTCTCAAGCAACTCAGGCGAGGGCCTGCCGAGAGGAAATTCATAGCGGATTCCGGTTGAAAGCGTCGAAACCGGAGCGCTGCCGTTTTCAGCAGTCCCATTGTTCAGCGCCGTTGTGATCCCCATCCCCAGCGTGCCGCCAACCCGCCAGCCCAGAGAAGCCAGGCGACCTGGTCTGCCGAACACCTCGGCAAACCGCTCGCTGATCAACGGCATCGGAAAATAGAGTTCGATCACGTCCAAAGAGGCCAAGATGGCACCGTCACTAAACAGGTCGAACTCACCGTCATTCCGCCGCTTCAGATCCATGAAGACGCGCGCCTTGGGCTGAAAGAATCGAACCTCGGGCATTCGCAGCATACCCGGTTCCAGTATCTGTCCATCCAGGTCAGCAAACTGGGCGTGAAAACGAATGTCGTCGGCCGGAACTTCGTAACGCACGACGCGGACTTTCTTTGAAGCTTGGTACATGGAGTTGGGACGCAGGAACGTACGGAGACGGTCGGAAATCGATTCATCCCGGCGATCGGACTGATCGACCACTTCGATCAACTGCCCTTCGATTCCATACTCCATAAATGCCTGGTTCAGCTTTTCGTCGTTCAGCGGCACCTCATAGCGGACAATCCGATTCGCTGGTCCGGATGAGTCCAAAAAGGACGGGATTCGACGGACCGGATTCTCCGCTGGCGTCGAGTCCGCGAATGCATTTTTTACCGAGGCTCTGTTGTGCTTGAGAAACAGTTGATCCGGCGGTGCGATGCTCTGGGCGATCGGATTTAGCTCGGCAAGATTCTTCGCCTGGTCAGGAAACTGATAGTCATAGGGGCGAACTGACCAAGCCGCGATCTCGTCAGCGTCGTCCTCCGGTGGCTCGGGCAATGCCCATACCGAAGGTAGGCGGATGGGAACGGCTTTGGTTTCGAGAAACTCGGGGGTTGAATCAGGTATACCTGAAACACCTTCCTGCGGCGGCGCCAGTGAAAGGGTTTGCGACCAGCCATGCGCGCTAATTGCCAGCATGACTGTGCAAAGCACATGCAAGATTCTGCGCATGACCGATTCCCAGTGGCATTCGTTTAGACACTTCTCCGGACGTGATGCTAGGAAATCCCCACTAAATAACGCAAGATTGTCTTTGTTGATCCGGGCGGCGACGGCAGTCCGATCCGCAGCCGCTTACGGCAGCGCCCCAGCACCCGCCGCATCCGGGAAACTCGATTTTTGCCGATGCTTCGGCCAGAATTTTGACGATTTCCGCAGTCGTTTCGCTGTGGCCGGTCAGTTGTGGATGCGTGGTGTCAACTTGCCGACCAGCGTAGCTAGACTCTCTGCGCAGACAAAAGCCCAATAAGGTCGGCAGACCGAAGGTGCGGGGCGAAATGGTCAACCCATGTTGACGTTGATCAGAGCACGGGTCCGAGCATCGCGATGGTATTGTTTTTGAGCTGCCGATGCAGCGGCCAGGCGTTCACTTCGTCGGTCGTGACTCGCCTGGAATGAGATAGGTATTCAAGCTGCCGTCCGCGAAACTCGGCGGTCAGCTTGGTGTCGACCAGCAAAATGTTGTTTTCGTAATTCAGTTCGAAGCTGCGGCGGTCCATGTTCGCCGATCCGATCAGAGAAACCTCGCCGTCCATCGTCAGTGACTTGGTGTGCAACAAGCCTCCCTCGTATTCGTGAATCTTGACCCCTGCGGCAAGCAAATCGGCGTAGTAGCTGCGACTGGCGGCAGCGACGATCCAAGAGTCATTGCGAGCCGGAAAAACGATCGTGGTGTCAATCCCGCGATACGCGGCCGCGCACAGTGCATCTTGCAACGATTCGTTGGGAACGTAATAGGGCGTTGTAATCATCAGTTCGCGCCGCGCGGCGTGCATCAGTGATTCGAACATCTCCGGCATTGCCGAAGCTCGCACGGTCGGCCCGGTACCGATCACTTGCGCGGGAAAACCGGTTTGCGGAACGGGAATCGGTTGCCGCAGCAAATCGCTGATATCTTCGCCCGCATAGGTCATCCAATCACTGGCAAACAGGTGTTGGTTTTGACGCACGATCGGCCCCTCCAGTCGCATCATGGCGTCAACCCAGGGAGCGTACTTTGGTTTGACCCGGAACTCGGGATCGGCGCAGTTTTGACTGCCACAATAGGTCGTCCGACCATCAATGACCAAGATCTTGCGGTGATTGCGCAGATCGATACGTCCCACCAGCGGACGCAGCAGCGGATTGCCGATTGGCAAGGCAACCGCGACATGCACTCCCGCGCTGTGCATCTGCTGCCAGTGCCGCGACTTGATCATTGCCCGCGAGCCGAGGCCATCGGCCATCGCACGACACTTGACTCCCCGCGCCGCGGCCCGCTTCAACGAGTCAACGATCTTGCACCCATTGTGATCGGCGAGCCAAATGTAGAACAGCAAATGAACGTGATCCTCCGCCGCGTCGATGTCGGCAACCATTGCGTCGATCGTGGCGTTGGAATCGGCCATCAACGTGGCCCTATTCCCGCCGACCGGTTGAAAGCCGCTAATCGAATGACCAATCCGAAACAGATGCTCCAGTTGCTCCGGAACCTTCGCCTCCAGTTGGGCCTGGTCACCACCCGCAGCCGCAGAGAGCGGTGGCAAACTGTCGATTACCTGTCGCATCCGGGCAACGCGCCGGCGGCCAATGTTGGTTTCACCAAGCAGCAGGTAGGCCAAGATTCCGACAACCGGCAACGCAGCGACAACCACGATCCAAGCAATTCGTGAGGCGGGCTGGCGATGGGGACGCAACAGCACGCGGATCATGACGGCCGCCTGAATCGAGGCGTGAATCGCGACTGTGATGAGCGTTTCGATCATGGGCCGATTTGCATTCCAAATTGCGTTGCTGCCAAATTCGACAACTAGGGTGTCAGGAACAGAGATCAGGTACCAATGGTGCGGAACCCCCTTCGGCCATTTGGCTTTTGGTACCTGTATCCCTTTGCCTTTTCGACCCGAGTGTCATCGACCAGACGTTAATCGGAAACCGTGGCAGCGACAATGACATGATTTGAAGGCTAGTGCAATCGTTCTGCCCTCCGGCAATCTCCCGCTGCGGCTCACTTATTGTTCCGAGCAGATCTCCAGGCCCAAGATGGAAACATCGTCTTTGGGCCCGTTCTTGCGCACCACCGCCGCACGGTGCTCTCAAGCAACGATACGCTTTGCTCAAGCGTCCGAGTCTGACCGAGTTCGATGATTTCCAGCATCTGCCGCATCGTAAATTCGTTCAACTCTTCGTCCATCGCTTCGGGAACACCGTCCGAATAGACGTATAACCGATCGCCCGGCTGTAGCGTCACAACTTCCGAATCGTATTGCATGCCTTCGACCCAGCCGATCGCCATGTTACTGCCTTCCAGCATTCGCGGCGTAGCGCCGGCGGGCACGTGGACGACGGGATCGTGACCGGCAGAGACGAACTGAAATTCCAACGTGCTAAGGGTAAGCACACCATACAACATGGTGAAAAACAGCTCGTTTTGTTGTTCCATTGGAAACCGATGATTCAGCTCGTAGGCGACTTCGGCGGGCGGAACGATCCGAATGTCTCCCCCTGCCGCTTGCTGCACCAGCAGCGAAGACGCTGAAACCGATGGGGTCATCAATCGCCCGATCGTGACCGACAACAACGACGAAGCGACACCGTGGCCGCTAACATCGACCATATACAGCGCGATGTGGTCCTCGTCCAAGGCAAAGTAATTTAGAAAATCGCCCGCCAGTTCATCACAGGGAATGTACTGCCACGCAAAATCAACTCGGGAAGTAGCGGGGTTGGAAGTCGGTAACAGCGATTGCTGCACCTTGGCAGCTGCATCCAAATCACGCGTCATTCGCTTGTTGGCTGAATCCAGTCGATTGTTAAGCGTTTCCAGTTCATCGTTCCAGCGCGTCAGCTGTTCCTTAGCCACGCTCAGTTCCTGGTTGGTCCGCACCAACTCTTGGTTCTTTTCAACCGCGTTCTCGAATGTGGAAACCAGCAGATTCAAAACCTGTTGACGACCCGCTTTGACGCTGTACCGAGTGCCGCCGAGCGTAACATCAAGCTGCTGTTCGTCGTCGTCGTCAAGCAGCGGTGTTTCCAGCAAAGAGGCGACGCGTGAAATCAAAAACTCCGGATCGTAGGGCTTGGTTACGTAGTTGTCCGCGCCGCAGTGCAGGCCTTTGATAATGTCTTGAGCGTCAGCCAAAGTCGAAAGCAAAATGAAGGGAATCGTGCGCAGTTCCGGATCGTTTTTGACAGCCCGACACAACTCGTAACCAGTCATGATCGGCATTTCGATATCTGAAATCACCAACGTCGGTTGCTGTTGACGAATCATCTCCAGCCCGATCTGGCCGTTGGCCGCCGTGCGGACTTGATAGCCCGATTGCAGCAACTTATCGGACAGAATTTTGGCTTGGATGCGGCTGTCTTCGACGATCAGCAACGAGGCCTTTGTGCCGGCAGCGAGGTCATTCATGCTGAGCTTCCTGATGACCGTTGACTGCGCTTGATGTGCCGGACGACTGCCGCCGCCACTTTACCAAGCGGCAAGGTACGATCGGCAAGTTGCTGGTCGATCACAGCTTTCGGCATCCCATAAACAACGCAATCAGCTTGGCTTTGGGCGAACACGTAGCCGCCGGCCTGCTTCAATGCTCGGCAGCCGGCGAGTCCGTCACGACCCATGCCCGTCATGATGACAGCCAGCGCATTGCCGCCCAGAACGTCGACGGTGGATCGAAGCAGGTAATCGACCGAGGGGCGAACTCCGTTTTCGGGCGGATCACTGGTCACACGTACCTGAAGTTGGCTGTTGCGGCAGTTCAGTTTCATCTGCATACCGCCGGCCGCAATGATTATTCTGCCGCCCACCGCCGGCATCTGGTCCGTAGCTTCGACCACATCCAGTTCGCAAATCTCGTTCAACCGCATCGCCAAAGACTGCGTGTACGTGGCCGGCATGTGCTGAACGACCAGCACAGGGACCGGCAATTGGGCGGGCAGTCTGGGCAACACGATTTTCAGCGCCGCGGGGCCGCCAGTCGACGTTCCCAAAATCACGGCTCGGCATGCTGACTGGGCAACCGGCGCCGCTTCCGCAACATCGTCATCGTCGACAAGCTGTTTTGGAACCGGACTCTGCAGGCTGGGTTGGACGGCTTCAGACGACTCACGAAATGCTGATATCTTTTGCTGCAGAGCGTCTTGCAGTTGCTGCCGATTCGCGTTTGAGTCATTGCCGGAGGGTTTCAGAATAAAATCGAAGGCTCCTTCGATCAGGGCATCCGTCGTCACCGCGGCGCCTGCGGCGGTAAAGCTACTAACCATGATCGCCTTGGGGCGCAGCCGTCGGCGTTTGATCTCGCGCAACAGTTCAATCCCGTTCATGTCTGGCATTTGCACGTCAAGTGTCAGCAGATCGGGGTCCAATCGCTCGATCTTTTCCAGGGCATCCACACCGTTCTTGGCTACGCCCACCGTTGTTACTCCGTCGACTCGGCGCAGCAGGTTTTGAATCGACTGGCGGTACAATGCGGAGTCATCGACGACCAGAACTGTTGTGGGACGGGAGTTCAAGGCACAATATCCTACGGTTGGTTTTCGACAGTCAGAGACTTTTCGAAGAAACGGCGCAGCTCGGCTGCCTCGAAAGGTTTGACGATGAAATCAATCGCACCGGCGTCGATGCACTCGGCCAGTTTTGGTTTCTGATTCACCGCGCTGACCATCACCACCCTGGCGTCCGGATCGTGCTGGATCAGCTGCTTGAGCGTCGAGACACCGTCCAGCTTGGGCATCACAATATCCAACGTGACCAGGTCGGGTTTCTCTTGTAGGTACAGCGCGATCGCCTGTTCGCCATTCTGCGCTTCAGCGGCGATTTCCCAGCCTGTGTCTTCGGCAATCTCCCGAATGCGTTTGCGCATCAGCAGTGCGTCATCGACGATCAACAAGCGTTTTGCGTCCATACCAGCCTCTTTCGCAGTTCGTCTCATTCTAACTCGATCGGGTTTTGTCCCACGATTTCAATCAACACGTCTCCGCTACCGGTATCAAATTTCATGCGTCTTCCTTGCTGGCCGCCACAATGTTTGGCAATGATTGGGATTCGCAATTCACGAAGCAACTGCTGGCAAGATTCCAGGTTTTGATCGCCGATGCGGCGGGCGATCGTTGTCGTGAACATGCTGGCGCCGCCAGCTAATTTTGCCGTCAGTACCAATTTGTGACCCGCAAGCTGTTCCATGTTTTCGATCAACGCCGGGATCGCTGTATCGACATACTTGCCCGGTCGATCGTTCGTTCCACGGGACTCGGGCAACACAATGTGCGCCAAACCGCCAATCCTGTGTTGGCGGCTGTAGAGCGCCAACCCGATGCACGATCCGAGTAGCGTTTGCAGAGAATTTCCGTCGCCATCGACCCGGATCTCGCCCATTCGTATCGACGGAATGATCACTTTCGCTAGCTTCTGCATCTAACACCGCTCCTCATCGTCCGGATCCGCTGTCGACCAGTAGTGTCGGTAGACGCATCATCGATTCGGCGTCGGGTACGAACAGCAGCGTCCAATTCAGCGGAACTCCATCAATCTGGAATCGCGTTGTCGCCACAATCGCCTGATCAAGGACAATCGCTTGCTCCATCAACGCAAACTCCATCAAGCTCTCGGCAAACTCACGACTGAATCTAGGTGGCAGCGGCACCAGCGATGACGAAGCATCGGTATTGCTAAGACTCGATGACAACGAATTCAGGTAGGCGCAGCAAACGATATTAGCGGTCTCCAAAGCAGCCGAAGTCGCCAATTCAGTCCAGGCGGTCGTCGTCCCCTGAGGCTGGTCCGTCAGCATGTCGGCCAAGGCCAGGCCGCTGGCGTCGTCAAAGGCCAGGATCATTTCGCCCGCGATCACTCCGTTGATCTGCATGGCACAAAAACAGATAGGTTCGACGTCGCTGGACAGCACTGCGGTCGCTTCGTGCAACGGCAATTGTTGCAGCGAATCGATCTCGACCAACGTTGGTTTGCCAATCCAACGGGCCAATGCCCGCGATGCATTGGCGGATCCCTGGTGCAGTGACGACTGGAGAGCGGCTAATTCGGATGCGCTAAGCAGCTTGGCATCGGGATCGGTCAAGTTCTCAGTTCCTCAGTTGCATTTCTGGCCCGCGGCTCGATGGCCATCTGGAAGACGGTACCGACGTCCAACATCAGGCAAACACTTCCATCGCCCAGGATGCTTGCCCCGGAAAGTCCACGAATACCGATGAAGTTATCAGATAGCGACTTGATGACCATATCCTGACTGCCCAGCAGTTCGTCCACTGCCAATCCCATCCTCTTTCCGCCCGCCTGCAAGATTACCACTTCGAAGCTCTGACTGCCGAAATTCGCATCCTCGCTCTGAGGTCCGCTATGACCGTAATCGATGTCATGCCAGTGAAAGACATCGTCGATGCGGACCAGCGGGATGAACTCGTCGCGAACGTCAAAGGTCTGCTTTCCTTGCACATCAACGACATCCTGCTGTTTTACAGAGACGATCTCACGCACCTCATCGATCGGCATCGAAAACACGACACCGCGCAATCTGACCAACAGGCAATTGATGATCGCCAGAGTCAATGGCAACCGGATCGTGAAGTGGGTGCCTTGCCGCGGTATCGATTCGATTTCGATGCTCCCGTTTAGCTGCCGGATACGGTTCCGAACAACATCCATCCCGACACCCCGCCCTGAGATGTCGGTAATTTCTCGAGCCGTGCTAAAGCCGGGGTGCCAAATATAATCCAACGTTTGCTGATCACTGAGTTCGTCGGCCGCTGATTCGGTTAGAACGCGATTTGTGATCAGCTGCGCTTTGATTTTGCCGAGATCGATTCCGGCACCGTCGTCGCCAACGTGGATGTAGATATCATTCCCGCTGTGGGAGGCTTCCAAAAAGATGTTGCCGACTTCCGGCTTACCGCTGGCCAGGCGAACATCGGACGATTCCAGGCCGTGGTCGATTGAGTTCCTTACCAGATGCACCAGCGGATCACCCAATTCGTCGATCATTCGTTTGTCAAGTTCGGTCTTTTCGCCGCGAATCATCAAATTCACTTGCTTGCCGTGCGCCTTGGACAAGTCGCGAGTGACACGCTTGAAGCGATTGAATAGCGGTCCAACCGGGACCATCCGAGTGTCCAAGACTCCTTTTTGCAATCCTTGCGAGACGCGCGAGAGTTGATCGATCGCCGCGCCGAATTTTTCCAGATATCGGCGATCATGTTCCCAGACCTCAGTATGTTCATCCATCAATTCCAGGCCGCTGCGCAACTGACCCATGAGCGCACGATAGTCTTCTGATTCCGCCGCACCGGCTTCCAATGCTAGTATCGTCTGACGCAGCTCAGCGCAGAATTCTCGAATCTGGTTCAGGGCGCTTTTCCTTCGCCGCGGCGGACTGATCTGAGCAGAAATCTGAACGAACTGAGCACGATTGACAATCAATTCACCGGCCAGGTTCATCAAGTTGTCGAGCCGATCAATATCGACGCGCATGGTCTCTGCAACCTTGCTTGCCGGGCTGCCGGCAGCAGACGAATCTGATGCGTTTGACGTTTCGGCCGCTACCGGAGACAGCCGCAACTCCGCGATGCCGGGTGTTTCAACCGCAGCACTCTGGGCCGCTGCGGTCGCCGGGTCGCGATCGCTGTTATCGGTTTGCGCAGCGCTCACCGCCAGGACGGAATGCTGTGGCTGTTGGTGATCGCGTGGGGGATGGTCAGCGATATCTGGATCAATATCCAATGAAGCTTGACTGCCAGGTCCGTCAACGTTGGTTTCGATCTGTTGCTTGGGTTCGATGTCTGGGAAATCGATCGACTCAACGCCGTCAACGTCCGCTGTGGCGCGAAGTCGATCCAGATCTTGATCCGTTTCGAGCTGTATTTCGAATTCTTCTAGATACTCGTCTTCCGGTAGCGAGTCCAAAACGGGCAGTGTCGTCTTGATGTCTCCCAAGCCCGCCAATCGGTTGACAATCAATTGGGCTTTTAGATCGGTCAGTTGCAGCCCAGCGCGAAATCGAACCACCACCCGAACCAGGTCAAATACCGTCGGATCGCGAGTTTGCCGTGACTGCAGATAGGCAGTTGGCTGAGCGGAGGTTTCTGTAACCTTTGATTCTGCCGCGTTGCTTGTCGACTGAACCACTGGATCCGGGCCCGGGTCCTCCGCCCCGGAACTTACCCCAGCGTTTGCCTGAAACGAGTCGGTGACGGTAGACCCGTCTTCCAATCGCTTCAGTTCATCCAGCAACTCGGCGGGGCTGCCCAGAGCCTTGCTGTCGCGCAGCCGATCGTTGCATTGCCGCAGAAAATCAATGCAACGCAGGACTAGATTCATCGTCGGCTGATCAAGATGTTCCGTGCCAGAGCGAAAACGTTGGAAACGATTTTCCAGATGATGGGTCAATACGGTGATTTGGTCCAAACCCATCATCCCCGCCGATCCTTTAATAGAATGAACTAGCCGAAACGCTTCATTCAGATCGTTTTCGTTGGTCGACGCGTTCTCGAGCGACAGCATCGTCTCCACCAGGTCGTCCAACTGCTCTTCGGTTTCGTCGAGAAACGTTTGCAAGTATGCCGACATTTCGCCGTCAAAATCAGCTGGATTGTTTGTGTTGTCCGTCATTGCCGCCTATCTCGTCCGACGTGTTCGACAACAGCTGAAGTTTGGTCCAGCTTCTGATAGACAAGTGCCGAAACTCTCTTCATATCGTGCAGCATGTCGTACACCCCTTCTGATGGACCGACCACCAGATAACCGCCGACGGCCAAGGCGTCTTGTAAGTTCTTAACGACAGTTCGCTTTGAATCGCGATCAAAATAGATCAACACGTTGCGGATGAAGATGCAATCAAAGGGTGGTCCTGGCGAAGGCTGCATCAGATTGTGCTGCTTGAATTCGACCATTCGCTTGATTGATGGCCTGACTTGCCAGATGTCTTGTTCGCTATCGTGTTGAAAATATCTTCGTCGTTGGCTTTCCGTTACCTCCTGAATAGCGCGAGATTTGAAGATCCCGGCAGAGGCCTGATCCAACATCTGCTGGCTGATGTCTGTACCGACAATCTGTAACGACCAGTCCCGCAGCCGATATAAGTTTTCGGCCAGACAGATCGCAATCGAGTAAGGTTCCGCCCCACTCGCACAGCCGGCCGACCAAATCCGCAGTTGGCGCTCCCGCTGACCAGCCCGCTGTCGAACCACCTGTTCGCTTAGCCAATCGGTTTTCAGCCAGTCAAAATGCTTAGGCGTGCGAAAGAAGTACGTTTCGTTCGTGGTCACTGCATCCAAGAATCGAATCATTTCGCCCGCACCGTCGGGCGATGTTAGGAACTGGTAATAGGCATCAAAGTTGTCAAACCCGCCGGCGTTGACACAGCGGCGGATACGGTTACTCAGTAACGTCACCTTATTTTTGTCAATACGAATTCCGCTGTTCGCGTAAATGAAATCACGGAACCGATCGAACTGCTGCGAGTTAAGGCGTTCCAATGCCACGGTAAATGGATCCTGCTTGGGCAGCCGCGAGAGGGTGGATTGAAAGGCAGGGATCTGTTGGACTGCACGACCTTGCCGTAGGGCGGCGTTACAATTCAAAGTTGCCTACCAGTTCCTGCAATGTATGCGATTGCGCACCCAGTTGTTCGGCGCTGGCCGCTAATTCTTCCGCGCTGGCTGCATTGGATTCGGTTGTTTCAGAGACGCTCTTGATCGCCGCTTGGACTTGTTCGGCACTCGCCGACTGGGTCTCGGCTTGTTCGGCGATTTGAGCAATGCCGGCGGCCGTTTTCTCGACCGCCTGGACGATCGCCGCCAACGAATCACCCACTTTGTCGGAAAGCTCGGCCCCTTCGGTGACTCGGCGCGATGATTCCTTAATCAGCTGCGTGATCTCTTTGGCTGCTTCGCTGGATCGCTCGGCCAGTTTTCGTACTTCGTCAGCGACCACGGCAAACCCCAAACCATGCTCACCGGCACGGGCCGCTTCGATTGCCGCGTTGAGCGCTAACAAATTGGTTTGGCTGGCGATATCACTGATGACCCCAATGATATCCGTAATCTGTTCGCTCGATTTTTCGATCAAACGCATCGCAGTGACCGCTTCGCCGCGTGTCTTGCTGGCGTCACTGGCCAGGTCTGCCGTCTTGCTCGCCTGCTGCCGCGAATCGCACGCGCTGGCTGAAATCACCTTAATCGCTTCGGTCATTTCGTTCACCGAAGCGGTCATCTCTTCGACGGACGCGGCCTGATTCTGTGCACCGTCGCTTAGATTTGCACTGCTTTCGGCGATCACGCGAGCGCCTTCGTTTTGCTGTGCCGCAGCTTCTACGACGCGTGCAATCAGAGTTTTCAGATCATCCAGCCTGGCTCGTGCCTCTTGTTCTGCCTGCTTGAGCGCTGTGATCTCCTTGGCGAAGGATGCGACACCAGTCGGACTGCCGTCTTCGTCGGTTAACAAAGAGAGCGTAATCAGGACCGGCAATTCACGACCGCTGCGCGTCATGCGCACTCCCTCCAGGTCACGGATCTCGTCGCCGGCCAGGCAGCGACGAAGCAGTTCGTCGGCTTGATCGTGCCGGTCGCTAGGAACGATGACCTTAATCGGTTTGCCGATCAGTTCTCGTCGGGACCAACCGTACTCGCGCTCGGTAGCCGCGTTAACGGCCACGACGACTCCCTCCAGGTCCTCGATGATGATCGCATCGGCTGCATCCTCGAAGACGCGAGAAAGTCGCCTGGATTTGTTCCTGGACTTCACTTCCTCGGTGACATCCGTCGCGTATTTAATGACCTTGTACGGCCGGCCGTTCAAATCCAGGATGGGATTGTAGAAACCCTGAATCCAAACTTCTTTTCCGTCTTTCCCGATTCGCTTGTACTCCCCTTGGGTGTGCTCGCCCCGCTTCAATTTCTCCCAGAGCTCGCGATACTCGGCGCTCTGCTGCAGTTCCGGTTCAACAAATATCGAATGATGCCGCCCTTGAACTTCCGCCAGCGTATAACCCATCGCGTTCAGGAAGATGTCATTGGCCCAGACGATGGTTCCGTCCAGGTTGAATTCGATGACCGCCTGGGATTTATTGATCGCCTCGATCTGGCCTTGAAATTCGGAGTCGCGTCGTTTTTGCTCGGTGATGTCGATGGCAAACTTGACGACCTTCAGCGGCTTGCCATCCTGATCCAAGATCGGATTGTACGATCCCTGAATCCAAATTTCGTTGCCGTTTTTGGCAATTCTTTTGTACTGGCCGGTTGTGAATTCACCACGATTCAAGCGATCCCAAAACTCCTTGTACTGCTGGCTGTTTCGGTACTCGGGATCGACAAACATGCTGTGGTGCCGTCCTTGAACCTCATCCAGGGTGTAACCCAAGGGGATCAAGAAATTATCGTTGGCCGTGATGATCGTGCCGTCCATCTCGAATTGAATCACCGCTTGAGATCTATTGATGGCAGTCAGTTGAGCCGCGGTTCTTTCTTGCAGCTGCTGGTTTTCCTGTTCCAGCCTTTCGATCTCCCGCCGCAGGGATTGCACGGTCGTTGGTGTTCGCTTTGATCTTGCTGCTTTGGCCATGTAGTGATCTCGATGTTGGTAAGCGGGTGCTGCTGATCTAGGAAGTACCAGGTTCACCGTTATGGTTTCGGCTCAATCTTTCCGCGCCCAGCAAGTGATCGATATCCAGCAGGATGACGAGCTGATCACCAAGCTTGGCAAATCCGGCAATGTCTTGGTTGCCACCGGCGGTCATCGTCTCGGGCGCCGGTTGAATGCTTTCGTCGGGAATTCGAATGACCTGCGAAACCGCGTCAACCGTACAGCCCATCATTCGCTCGGCGACGTTGACAACAATCGTCCGCGTTTCCCTGTCCGGCGGTTTTGGCGGCAGACCAAGCAGCGCACGGAGGTTGATAATCGGAATGATCGAGCCACGCAGATTGCTGACACCCTCGACGTAGTCGGCGACTTGGGGTGTACGCGTGACTTGATCGAGGATCACGATTTCTTGAATCTGCTCGATCCGAAAAGCGTATTGCTGACGATCAATCAGGAAGCCAACAAATTGCGATGTATTCTTGGCCTTTGAGAGCGCGTCGGCGTGAGACGAGTCGGTGGCTGGATGATGGACCATGGTTTTCGCGGCAGAGCTAAACGGAGCCCTATCGATGCCAAGCAGAGAGCGAAGTGATTTGGATGCGGTTACAGTCTATTTCGGCTAGTTGCCTAAACCAATCAATTATGGTCGGAAATTCGCAGCCAGGGTGCGTTCGCGCGAGTTGCGGTGCGGCTGCTGTACTGACAAATCGAAACTAGCTGCGGGGCATCGGCTGTCGCCAGTCCGCATGCGGCGCGATTCTGCAGCAAATAACCAAGGGATTACCTGGATCGTGCTGCCAGCTACCAAACGGAAAGCCGGCGAGTGCCGGCAAAACAGCCACTGAATATGGGTCACTGGAGTCCGAGAGCGAAAGCTGTCCCAACCCGTGCGACCGCTAGCGGGGTCGGTTGCGAGACCAGTCACTTCATCAACCCCCGATCATTCACTATATTCAGTGGCTGTGCCATTGAACCGCAAACCTCGTGAGAACGGAGAATATGATCATGGTCGAAGAGCTAGATATCATTTCAGTTGGAAAGATTTTGCATGTAAAGGTGACCGGAAAGCTGACCAAAGAGGCCTATGAAACCTTTGCGCCGGTGGTGGATCAGCAGATCGCCGAACATGGCAAGATTCGCGTTTTGTTTGAGATGCACGACTTCCACGGCTGGACCGCCGGCGCGATGTGGGAGGACATGAAGTTTGACTTAAAGCATTGGAAAGACATCGAACGATTGGCGATCGTTGGTGAATCGAAATGGGAGCATGGGATGTCCGTATTTTGCAAGCCGTTCACATCGGCGAAAATTCAGTACTTCGATCACACGAAGCTGGCCGAGGCCGAGAGCTGGTTGGCGGAATAAGGATAGCTCTGCTAGACGGACGAGGGACGGCGATTTGCGAATATCAGAATCTGTGAATCCGTTTAGATTCGCAGATCATTCGGCTTACAAGGCAATCAGCAACAAGGAATTGAGATGTCAATCAACACAATAGTCGGTCGCGAAGAGTGGCCCGACTTCTTCGTCAGTGTCACCAATGGTAATCGCGGCCGAATGCTGAGCATCGAGGTTTTTGACTCCGAAAGCGGTGACTTGGGGGCGGCAAAACAAGGCAAGTTGATGGCGATCGACTATGATCCAGTCGACAAGGGCAACGATATCGTGGTCACAACCGGCGTCGACGAGATCGAGTACTCTCATACGATCGAAGCGCCCGTGGAAGTCTTTAAAGCGCAGCACGATAGTGGAGAGATCGGCGCACTGGAAATCGTCGATCAGAACAACGTCAAGACGATTCTGAGTTTCCAGTAGCGGTACCCGGCTGGCCAAGTGGCGATGAATCTGGCGGCCGTTAGGGCGGCCGCACGCTAAATCAAAGGCAAAGCGTAGCCGAATGCGCCAGCGCTTCAATTTGGCCCACGCCCCAAAGCATTTCGCCGCATGCAACCAACAATTTATCGAGACGCGTCGGCACCCGGTGCTGCCGAGGATGTCTCTGGCGCGGACGTTGGTTTTGTGGCGGGCACTCGGCCAAGATTCGCTGATGAAACGGCCGAGTTGTTGCGCAGGCGATTGAACGCCGTTACGGTCGCCTTGGTAGCTATTCTGACGCTCGCATTCGTCGCGAACATGATTCAGGGAACAAGTTCGATCGTGTTGTTCCGCGCGGTGATTTTAGTCGTTCTGGGGGCGTGTTTGTTGGGGCTGCGTAGCGAGTATCCCTTCTCCTTATCTCAACTGCGTTTGATCGAGCTTGTCGTTTTTGGACTCGCTCTCGCTCAGGTTTCACTGATGTTGTCGGCGCGAATCGCCGCATATGCCGCCGCGCACGATGTGACTTCTCTGATCGCGGTGAAGTACGTTTACTGGGCAGCATGGTGCGTGCTGATTTTGATCTACGGCATCTTCATGCCGAACACCTGGCAGCGGGGAGCGGCGGTGATGATTCCGTTTGCTGTTATGCCCCACGTCATCGTCGCCCTGCAGAAATGGTGGTCGCCGGAGATCGCGACGCTGCTTGCTGAAGAGAAAAATCTGAGTCCGATTCCGCTTCCGTTGGTCGCCGCGGTGGTTGGAGTCTATGGCACGTATATCATCAACTCGGCGCGTCGCGAAGCCTTTCAGGCGCGGCAATTCGGACAGTACCAACTTCTAGAGAAGCTGGGCAGCGGGGGAATGGGCGAGGTCTACAAGGCCGAACATGTGCTGCTGAAACGTCCCTGTGCGATGAAGCTGATCAAGCCAAAGAGTGAGGCCGATGCGGTTTCCATCTCGCGTTTCGAAAAGGAAGTCAAGACAACCGCTAGGTTGACACATCCGAACACAATAGAGATTTACGACTACGGTCGCACTGAGGATGGCACGTTCTACTACGTGATGGAACTATTGCCAGGTATGAGTTTCGAGCAATTGGTCGAGCGGCATGGACCACTTGCTGCCGGTCGGGTCGTTTATTTGGTCCGCCAAGTTTGCGGCGCACTTGCCGAGGCACATTCGGTCGGCTTGATTCATCGCGACATCAAGCCGGCGAACATCTTCGTCGCTCAGCGCGGAGGCGTGTTCGACGTCGCGAAACTGCTCGACTTTGGTTTGGTCAAGGAGCGTACGGCGGGTCCGGAGCGCCAAACCACATCCAGGCTCGCTTCATTCAGTGGAACGCCCCTGTACATGTCTCCTGAACAAGCATCGGCTTACGAAGAGGTTGATGGAAGAACCGATATCTATGCGTTAGGGGCCGTCGCCTACTATCTGCTGACCGGCAAGCCACCCTTCTCGGGAACCAGCATCATGGAACTGCTCGCGGCCCACGCCGCTGCCAAAGTGCTGCCACCGTCAGAGCTCAACGACAGCGTGCCTGACGATCTAGACCAGGTTGTTTTGCGGTGCCTGGCCAAGCACCCCGACGACCGTTTTTTGGCTGCCGCGGATCTGGCCAAAGCGTTGGACTCCTGCCGGTGTGCGTCCGACTGGAATGCCGAAGTTGCCGCACAGTGGTGGGCGGAGCATTCGGGCGACGACCAGCTAGCGTCCCAGCCACAGCCGCAACCGATCGAAATCACGATCGACCGCAGTCCAGACGAAACGATCGATGGATAAGGACTTTCGCCCGATCGCCGTAGCTATTTTTTGGCTCAATCGCGGGATCGACCAGAGGTTGCCCGCATGACAGTCACATTCCGTGAAATCGAAGCAAGTTTCGCGGATTTTATGGTCGCAGGGAGCGGAATTTGTTGGGCTTGGTCGGGGGCCCAATAAGAATCGGGGCTTCACCGGGATTTTGGGCAACCGACACTGCGCCGCTGAACGACTATGATTTCTGATCCGAAGTTCAAATTGACTCGCATCGTTACTCTGGCCCTCCTGCTGCTCAGTGGGCTCGCCGAGGCCCAAGCGGATACGCCGAACAACCTTTCTGATCTGAGCGGTCGTCAACTATGGCTGGTCGATACTCGCCAAGCGCCGGCAAACGATGCCGACGTCTCGCAAGTCGACCGATTGAAAATTTGGCGATCTGGTCCGGACAGTCAGTGGTGCCGGGCGAGCTTACCAGAATTACTCGGCACGGACGATCCCGCGATGACCACCTTGTTTTATGTGCACGAAAATCGTGTCTCGCGCGCTGAATCCTTCAATCGCGCAGGTGTGGTATTTGGCAACCTGTCGCGGCGAATTCCCTCTGGTCAGTCGTTTCGTATGGTTGCGTTATCTTGGCCATCGGATCGTATCGGTCGAAAGCCGCGGCGTGACGCACAAATCAAAGCCAAGCGTAGCGAGGCCCATGGATTGTATTTGGCTTGGCTCATCGACCAGATCAATCCCGATGTTCCTGTCGGCATCTTCGGCATCAGCTATGGCCCGCGCCTGATCTCGGCCGCTTTGCACTATCTCGGTGGCGGTTCGATCGATGGCCGCTGCTTGCCAGCCAGGCTCCATCCAACCCGCAAGCCAGTTCGCATCGCGCTGGGAGCGGCAGCCCTGGATGCGCATTGGCTGCGGCCGGGACAGCGTTACGGACAAGCACTGACGCAAGTCGAGCATGCATTGCTGTTGATCAATCCCCGCGACCGTGTCCTGCGCTGGTATCCGCACTTGTACGGCCCAGGAAGCCACGGATCCGAAGCGTTAGGATACGTCGGTCTGGGGGCGCAGCGCTGTGCGCTATCGGACCCCGATCAAGTCATTCAGTTGAATGTCGGCGGCCAAGTTGCCGGTTCGCATAGCTGGACGCGTTATGAAGGTTCGCCTGCGATGATGAAACAAATATTGACTCACCTGGTGTACTGAAACGACTGATTTGGTAGGCACAGAGGGCGGCCAATCGAATCGGCAGCCGACGCGAACCACGTTTCGCTATGGACCCAGTTTCGCTATGGACCCGGTTTCGCTATGGACCCGGTTTCGCTATGGACCCGGTTTCGCTATGGACCCGGTTTCGCTATGGACCCGGTTTCGCTATGGACCCGGTTTCGCTATGGACCCAGTTTCGCTATGGACCCAGTTTCGCTATGGACCCAGTGTTCTCGAATTTTGAATCGCCTTGCTGACGACGGACATGAAGCCCGGTTGGTCGACCAGTTCCAGAATTGCCGGATGATTCAACATCATCATCGCCGTGGAACGATTCATTCCAGCGCCGCAATGCAGCGCTGTGCGAATCTGGGGATCCTCCATCACTTTGCGGACGGCGGTTCGCACTTCGGGACGCGACTGCAACTGCTGGACTTCGGGGTGACGAAGTAGGCGCTCGATCTTCTCTGGATTACTTAAGATCTGAACGCTTTTTTGCACCTGTTCGATCTTGTTCAGCCGTGGGAAGCAAACGAACGGATTGTAGCGTTCCAGGTAGGGTCCGATGCGGCTGCTGTGCGCGTGTTGGGCGATGCTCACAACCGAGCGGGAAATCTGCTGGCCGGCAACGCTTTGGCTTGCGCCAAGCGTCGATCGTTCCTGCTCGATCGGCTCAAGGATCAGCGCGCCGCCCAGCAGCAACACGGCCGCCGCGACGCCCTCGACCGCCCCGATCCAGAAACCCAGCCATCGGTTCGCCCGTTCCAAGCTGGGCAGATTGCGAAATAATCTGCCGGCGATCAATGCGGCCAGGCAAGAGGTGGCAACTGTGATGGTCAGTCCGATCGCGCCGACGCTGATGAATCGATTCAACAATCCGGTGGTTCCAAACCATTCGGTAAACCGCCATTCTTGTTGATAGCCGATCGTGGGAGCATAGCTGATCGCCGCTGCAATCGCTGCCACCGACGTGAGGATCCCGGCTGCCCCGATCCGAAATCCGGCCAGCGCCGAAATCCCTGCTGCCGCCAGGATCGCCGCAACGACATAATCTCCCTGAGAGCCGAAATAGAGTGCTGGGCCGACGATCAGGACCACAAACAAAAGCCGCCACTTCCAGGGCATACCGCCCGCTTGGAAGGCGGGCAAGTCTTCGATTGGCTTGGTTTGCTTCATCTGTTTCTCGTCGGTCTTCGCAACGCAGCGATGCTGTAGCCTATGTCATCTGATGATGCTGATTTGCAAATTCCAACATTGAAACTGCCGACGATCGGCGGCGCGTACGGCTTGATCAAGTTCTAACGATTGTACCGCTGCCGCAGAATCAACTCGCATATCGTCGGCGAAACAGTCGAAATTATTTGTGGGACTCTCATTACCCGCCGGGACGGAACTGAATCAATGGTTACGAATCGAATTGACATGACGAAACTAACCACTTGCTCGATTGCGATGATGTGGCTGATGCTGCTATGCACAGTGCGGGTGGATCATTGCGTGGCCGCCGAATTCGGATTTTTGGCAGCTCAGGTCGATAACGAGACCAAGGCCAGCGCGAACAGCGACAACGCAGCAAAGCCCGCCGCTGAACTGGGCTCGGACTTCGATCAAGCAGAAATCGACGAGGACCAACGAGAATACGGTCAGGCGATTGCCGCACCGATGCCTGAAATCGCCAATGGTAAATTTCAGCTGCCGAGTCTGACTGCTCTGACGACGGAGCTGTCGCAAATCGGCAATGGTCGCACTCCGGAAAACTATTGGGAGGGCAAACAAGGCAACCTGCAGCCGCTGCCGGAGGGAGCTGACGATCGCGGCCGGCCTTGGAACTGGTCAACCGTCAATTGGGCCCCGACCAACACGTTCACTTACCCGCTGTATTTCCAGGACCGCATGTTGGAACGACACGGCCAAGAGTACTTTGGACACCTGCAACCGCTGGCTTCGGGTGCGCGATTCGCGACCAATATTGTGATGTTGCCCTACTTGATGGCGGTCGACAATCCCTGCGAATGTCAATACACGCTGGGTTATTATCGGTCGGGTTCACCGACCCCAGTGATGCTTCAGCGTCCACCGTTACAACGTCGGGCTGTGATCAACGAAGCGTTGTGGATGGGCGGTGTGATCGCAGTTTTCCCCTAACAAAGCGTGTCAAACCGATCGCGGCCTTTCCCGGCACTGGGCTAGCGGGTAAAACGGTCAGTGGAGGAAACAGGAAACTCCATGACCAAGAATTCCCGTCTGCCAGGACCCCTCGATGTTTTACATTTTGATCGCCACGGTTGCCGTCAGCCGGTTGCTGCCGCACCCGCCCAACGTCGCTTGTGTGGCGGCGCTGGGATTGTTTGCGGGATGTTATCTGAACGGGCGTCGTGCCTATCTGGTTCCCTTGGCGGCGCTGCTGGCCAGTGATGTAATGGGACAGCTGTTCGGGCTGCCGGGAATGGGTTTCTACCATCCCATAACGATGGCGCTGGTTTACGCGGGCATGTTGGCCGCGGTTCCGGTGGGACGTTGGATTGGCAATCGTCGCGGCAAACTGCGATTGCCGGCTGGTTCGCTGGTCGCCTCGACGGTCTTCTTTTTGCTCAGCAATTTTGGTGTCTGGCTAGCCGGCTGGTATCCACTGACGATTGCCGGGTTGGCCAGCTGTTACGGCGCTGCGATCCCATTTTTCGGGTATACGATCGCCGGTGACTTGCTTTTCACAACATTGCTGTTCGGCACTTGGGAATGGTCGCGAACGGTCAATTTTCGTCGGGTGCCGGTGCGCGTCGCCGCCTAGCCCCAATGCTGGGCGATCTTGCGGCGAAGAAAATCTGCGCTGCGAGCCAATTGGTCGATTCCTTCGACGCCGTCTTCGATGCTGATCCAGTTGTCGTCGAATCCGACCCGCTTTAGCTCAGCGAAAAATGGCGTCGTAGTCGTTTAGACCTTTGCCGATTTCACCGTGGCTGAGTCGTTTGGCATAGCCCTCGACGCCCAATTCCTCGTTGCGAAGATCTTCGATCGTGCCTGAGATCAGGAAACGATCGCTGGCGTGCATGGTGACCACTCGCTGGGACACACGATACAACAGCTCCAACGGATCTTCACCGGCAAGGTAGGTGTTACTGGGGTCGTAGTTGACCCCAAAGTTGTCGGCCGTGACGCGATCGACCAGGTCACAAAAGACGTCCATCTTTTGCGCAAACTCGGGATACGTCCAAAAGTCGTCCTTGTAGTGATTTTCGATGATCAGGGTCACATCGCGACTGCTGGCGTACAGTAGCGCATTGGTCGATGCACTGAGCAGCGAAGGCAATGCCCTGTTCGCGTGACAGCTCGGGGCGACGTTGTCCCGAGAGGACTCGGCAGAACCGACCGCCCATCGCCGCGGTCATGTCAATCCAAAACTTTTCTTTTTCGATTTGCTCGCGGCGAAACTCGGCGTCGGGGTGAGTGAAGTCAGGCGAACAACACATCATCGGAATGGTTAAGCCGCTGCGACTCGACCAACCGCCGAATCGGCTCCCAGTTCGACCGATCTTGCATTTCCAAGAACCCGGCGTACCACTCCAACCCATCGATCGGCAGCTCCGCGGCCGCATCAACCCATTGGGCGATGCTCATGGTGCCATCTTTGCACAGGGCTTGCATGTACAGTTTTGGAAAGGCAGCGAGTTTTGGCATCGGATTTGACTACAGGGACGGTTTCAGCAGCGATTTGACGATCTGACCACTATGCATTTTTTCAAAAGCTTCGTGCCAATCCGCCAGCGACCATGTGCCGCCGATAATGGGCGTGACATCCAGCTGACCGCTTGCTAGCAGGGCCAGCACCCGTTCCCAGATCGCCCAGTGATGGCTGAAACTACCTTGCAAGGTCACATTCTTTTGGACCAGCGGGTCGATGGAAAAATTAAGTGGCTTGGGTCCCCAGCCAACTTTGGTGATCCAGCCCGCGGGCCGGACCAGATCGATCGCCATTTTCAAGGTCGCTGAAACTCCAGCCGCGTCGATGATCACATCGGCGCCGAGCCCATCTCGCTGCCTGGCCCAATCAGCCGCGTCGGTCAGAGCCGTGCATCCGTAGCCGTGCGCCACATCAAATCTGGCCGCGTCTGATTCCAGTCCCACCACCGCCACGTCGCCGCCGCGCAACTTGGCCATCGCGGCACACAGGATGCCGATCGTTCCGGGGCCGATGACCAGAACTCGGTCACCGGGTGCGATGCGTGAGTTTTCGACTACTGCGTTGTAGGCCACACAGCAGGGTTCGGTCAGCGCGGCGTGATCCAGCGAAAGAGCGTCAGGCACCCGATGCAAACATCGGGCGGGAACTCGGGCAAATCGCGTCATGGCTCCATCGACGCCGTAGCCGAATCCCTTGCGAGTGGGATCCAGATTGTAAAATCCACGACGGGTCATCGGATTGTTGGGATCAACGACTGCTGCCGTTTCACTGGCGATCCGGTCACCCTCCTTCCAACTGATCACATTGGATCCGGTTTCGACGATTGTGCCGGCAAATTCATGCCCCAGGACAACGGGATAGTTGACTGGCCAGCTATGGGAGGCGGTCCATTGGTGCAAGTCGCTTCCGCATACGCCCACGGCGGCGACTTCGACCAACACGTCATCATTGCTGATCGTTGGCTTGCTGAACTCACGCAGTTCGACGCTACCGGGATCGGGGGCGAAGTTGACGACCGCGGGTGATTGGGTGGGCATGATACTGAGGTCCGAGATTACGCTGATACGGGCCGTGGCTGTCACGGTTCCCAACGTGATTGTACTCAGTCTCTGCCCGACCGATCAGTCGGGTTGACGGATCCAATGTCGCGGCCGCTCGGATGAATCGGTCTTGGGCAATGGATCGAGATGTTGCTGCTGAGAACTTGCCAAAGATCCTGCGACTTTCGCCTTCGGCCGAGACGCTTCGGCGAACCTGGTGGCAGCCTGTTGAATTTGTTCGACTTGCTCGATCGCCAACGATTCAAGCGCCGGCATGACGAGTTCCGCCATCCTTTCCTGGTCCAACCGCTCGGCTCGAATCGGTGCGGTGGCGTTGAAACGTTCTTTGATCAAATCGGGCTGTGCAATCGGCATTTGCAAATCTTCGAAGGTCAACGGAATGTTGGCTCGTCGTGGTGACCGGTCGAGGGCGACGTTTTGACGATGGCCCCCAGTACGATCCAACGGCGTGGCCAACAAAAAATCGCCGCAATTCGTCTCGGCGGTGCCTGAACCGGAACGGTCGATGATCGCCAGGGCCGCCGGTTGATGCGACTCCAGCACGCTTTGCATCGGTCCGGTCACCTGTGCCGGTGCTGATGATGCGTCCGGTATTGCCTGATATCTGCGAAACGGAAGCGCGGCCAGCATGCCGCCCGAGACGATCAAGACGCCAAGTGTGAGAGTTCTCAATTGAGGATCCGGAGCTGGAAGGAGGGAAAAAATAGCCTCCACCGAGCAAATAAGCTGGGTGTTGGCGTAACCACCAGCTTCGTCCATGAAACCTTAGAAGATCTGCTTCGTGCAATAAATCCAGATCGGCAATTCAGCGCCTCTGCCGCCAGCAAAACTTCGAAAAAAGTGAATAGGATTTCAGCGCTGCTGAGAAGCCGCCGTGGCACCCCCCAATCGTAGCGCCCGGTGGAATCCCAGACGCGGGGTAGTCAACGCTCCGTTAATTTTCGTTGTCCCCCTTTTTTACGGGATTGACTCACCCGTAAGCCTATGTCACGCTCACGCCAGTTTTGAGCCATCTTGTTCGCCTGTGGGTCCAAGTTGGGGACCGTTTTCCCTTCATTACCACTGGCGAATGTGTGAGACCTGTCGTTTCCAAGATGGTTGTGCTTAGGGTTAGTCTTGTGACAAACATTTACGTAGGAAACCTCGCTTTCGACGCGGCTGATGATGACTTGCGCTCGGCGTTCGAGCAATATGGAGAAGTCACGTCGGTGAACATCATCATGGATCGGGAAACCGGTCGCAGCCGAGGTTTCGCATTCGTCGAAATGGCCGACGGAGAAAACGCAGCGGATGCGATTGAGAATTTGAATGGGACTGCAATCTGTGGTCGCAATGTGACGGTCAATGAAGCGCGTCCTCGCGAGAAACGCGGTGGCGGCGGTGGCGGCGGCGGCGGTGGCGGACGCGGCGGCCGTGGTGGTTACGATGGCGGCGGCGGACGCGGCGGCCGTGGCGGTTACGATGGCGGCGGAGGTGGAGGTTACGGCGGTCGTCGTTAAAGCGTGCGCCACGATCGATCATCCGCGTTCCAGTTTTAGGGCGCTCAATTTCTGCTTCGGGAACGTCCAAGGGGATGCATCTTCACGGTGCGTCCCCTTGCCTGCTTTGTGGAGCAAAAATTGCGGGGAAGCGGAGATTTTTTGCAAATCTTCCGTGCATCGACTGTCACCGTGTGCGTAGACTGGAGAGTGTCCATCCGGCAGGCCAAGCAGACCGCGAGGCCGACCGCACAGCGACGACTTTGCAGGAGGATTGATGAGCGGATACGGCGCCTTTAGCGACGATTTCTACCTGAACATGAACCTTTCGACCGAGATGGAGTTACCCCAAAGCCGCGATTCAATCCTGCACTATTTCGAACAGATTCGTCGCCGTTATCCGAAGATGCGGAATTTCTACTCGCGCGAAAAGTCGGATTACTTTCTCGAAGAGGAAAAGGACGCTGGCGCTTACCGCTGGGCGTCGATCGAGAACAAACGCGTCAACAGCGGCGTCGTCAATCCTGATTCGTATCAATCGGCTTGCGAGCAACATCGGGCGGTACTGGAATTGGTGCCCTACACTTTGTCGATCAGCCCATTGGACTGTGAATCTTTAAGCGTGATGCTGGGTTTCGATTTCGCCTATCGTGGTAATCACAACGAAATCCTGGCCGAAGTGGTTGGTGTCCCTCCGGGCTTGGAAAAGTTCACCGACGTTCCCTACGGAAAGTTGTTGTCGCATGAACCGGCGATTCAATTTGCGCTGGACGAGGATTGTCGGACGCAGTGCCGCGTCAGTTTCGAGTCGCGGACTAACGCATATCAGATTCGTGCCGGCGAATTTGGCGAAGAACAGATCAGCGTTTATTTGACCGTGCGACGATACGACAGCCTGTCCGCGGACGAAACTTATGCCGATGAGTTTGATCGGCTGGCCGGGCTGTGTCGTGATCTGGTCGACGAGTATCTGGTGTCCAGCGTGCTGCGGCCATTGCAGCAAGCGATTTCACTGAGGTGAGTTGTCGAGGGCCCGCTGCCTGACGATGGAGTTGGACGAAAACAGCGATCGACCTGCAGGGTATCGTAGAGCGTCAGCGGTGCGCGGCGACATCCACAGGTCAGACTAAGCTTTCTTTTTCGTCCCCTTCTTTCTTGGGGGTCTTTTTCTTAGCTGTCGTCTTCTTGGCGGCTTTCTTTTTGGTCGCCCTTTTCTTTTTCGATGGACCTTTGGCGGCCCGCTCGGCCAACAGATCGATCGCCGCGTCAAACGTCATTTCTTTGACATCCATCCCTTTGCGCAGCGATGCGTTGGTCTCTCCATCGGTGACGTAGGGACCGAACCGTCCATCGAGAATCTTGACTTCGTTATCGGTGATCGGCGATTTTTGTTCAAACACGCGCAGCGGTTCTTTGGGTGTTCCTCGGCCGCGTGTCTTGGGTTGTTTCAATAGCGCGACCGCTTCATCCAGAGTCACCTCCAGCGGCGAAACGCCGGCGGGCAGCGATCGATTTTCTTTTTCCCATTTGACATACGGACCGTATCGACCATCACATGCCATCACCGGCTGGCCGTCTTCCGGGTGAGCACCTAAGTTTCGAGGCAACTCCAGCAGCTTGCAGGCCAGTTCCAAGGTCAGATCCTCCAGTTCCATTCCTTTCAGCAGTCCTTGGTTTCGTTTTTCCGGATCGTCCGCTTCGCCGAGCTGCAAATAGGGACCAAAGCGGCCGACTTTGGTGTAGATCGGTTTGCCGGTGGGGGGATGAATACCGATCGGCTCCTCTTCGACCTGGCTTTGTTCCAGAATTTCCATCGCCTTGGCGAGATCGAGTTCATCCGGCGCCAAGCCCTCTGGAATCGAACCGGTTCGATCGCCCTGTTCGATGTAGGGTCCCCATTTTCCGACCCGCACAAAAACCTCTTCGCGATGTTCGCCCTGCGCTGGCGTTCCCAAAGAAAAGCGCGCCATTTCCTTGGGGTCGATCTTGTCCAGTTTTTCTTTTAGCAGACGATGCAGACCAACGTTGTGCTTGTCTTTGGATTGATCACCAAAATAAAACTTTCTCAAGTACTCTTCGCTGCCCACTTCGTCGCGGGAGATCGAATCAAGAAAGTCCTCCAACTCGGCCGTGAATTCATAATCCACCAGCGTGCCAAAATGTTTTCCATCAAACGGGTGACGCTAAACGCCCGCCAGGACGGCACCAGCGCCGATCCCTTTCGACTGATGTAGTTTCGCCGGTCGTCGGTGATCGTGCCGATGATCGACGCGTAAGTACTGGGGCGGCCGATCCCTTTTTCTTCCAGCGTCCGGGTCAGCGTCGCTTCGGTGTAGCGGGACGGGGGTTGAGTGGTATGGCTTTTGGGATCCATGCCGCCGGCCGACAGTGGGTCTGATTCTTTGACCTGCGGTAGCAGTGTTTCGCGATCTGCCAGCGCGGCTTCCGGATCGTCGCTGCCTTCGACATAGGCCCGCAAAAAACCTTCGAACACGATACTTGTGCCGCTGGCGGTGAAGGTCGCGCCGCCACCTTCGATCGTCACGCTGACCCGTTGCTTCTTGGCATCGGCCATCTGGCAGGCGACCGTCCGTTTCCAAATCAGATCGAACAATCGGAACTGGTCGGAGTCCAGTTCACCGCGAACGGTCTCGGGCAGACGGAAGGTGGTTCCGGCCGGCCGAATCGCTTCGTGAGCCTCCTGTGCATTTTTGACTTTCCCTTTGTACACGCGTACATCGCTATGTAAAAAGTTCTCGCCATACTCGCTGCGGACCAGATTTCGCGTTGCGTTGATCGCTTCGTTGCTTAGTGTCGTACTGTCGGTACGCATGTAGGTGATGTAACCGTTCTCATACAATCGTTGGGCGGCGCTCATTGCCCGTTGGGCGGTGAAACCGAGTTTGCGGTTTGCTTCCTGTTGCAGCGTACTGGTGGTAAATGGAGGCCGTGGTCGTTCGGTGAATGGTTTCACTTCGACCTTACTGACATTAAACTTTGCCGTTTTTAGACGATTGGCCAGTTCGACCGCCGCCTGCTTCGTCCAGTTGCAGCAGCTGATCATTCTTGAGTTTGCCGGTTGTTGAATCAAAGTCTTTGCCGCTGGGGATCTTGCGGCCTTCGACCGCGGTCAGCGTGGCCGGTAACTTTTCGCCCCCGGCGGTTTCGAACAACGCGTCCACGTCCCAATAGGTGGCATCCTTGAAATGCAATTCGCTCCCGTTCCCGCTGCGACGATCAACCGCACCGCGACACTCTGAACGCGACCGGCCGAGGTTCCTTTGCCGATTTTTCGCCACAGCAGATTCGACATGTCGAATCCGTACAGGCGATCGAGGATTCGACGGGTTTCTTGGGCGCGGACCAGGTTGTTGTCGATTTGACGCGTCGAATCGAGCGCGTTTTGAATCGCCTCTTTGGTGATCTCGTGAAAGACCAGGCGATGGACCGGTACCTTGGGCTGTAAAATCTCCTGCAGATGCCAGCTGATCGCTTCACCTTCGCGGTCTTCGTCGGTCGCCAGATACAGATTCGTCAGCCCCTTTCAGAGCATCTTTCAGCTTCTTGACCTGTTTCTTCTTATCGCTTGGTACGATGTACAACGGTTCAAAGTCGTCATTGACGTTGACCCCCAAATAAGCCCAATCCTCGCTTTTATACTTCTCGGGGACGTCTTTCTTGCCTGCCGGCAGGTCGCGGACGTGGCCAATACTGGCTTCGACTTGGTAGCCGGAGCCAAGAAATTTCGAGATGGTCCGTGCTTTGGCGGGCGACTCGACGATCACCAAGCTCTTGCCGGTGCTTTTTGCCATACGATCGAATGAAATTTGAGAGAGTGGACGGAAATCGGGTCAGGAAAAAACACTTCTCACCTTGACCCTTCAAAACGGCCGGCGATAGGCTTTCTGCTTCGCTGAGACTCGATAAGAGAGTTGGACGCCGAGCGATTGTTGTCAAGACGAGTCCGGTCGAGCAAATTCTCAAAAGCGAACATTCCCCCGATCAACCATGGCCAAAAGTCCTCTCCAATGAATACCAGTCCCTTCGAGATTTTTCGCCGTAACCTCAAGCCGCTGATGGTTTTGCTGACCGGTTTGGCGCTGCTTTCGTTTGTCGTCTTGCCCGCGGTTGACACTTACCTGAGGCGAAACTCGGTAATGCGGGGTGACGCGGTGGTGGCCAAGTTCGGCGGCAAGTCCCTGACGCAAAGCCGAGTCGATTATTTCACCCGAAATCATAACGAGACCATCGGTTTCCTGACCAAGCTGGCCCAGGCGACGATCGATCGGGGCGGTGTCCCCAAGACAGCCGGCTTTCAATATGATCCGCAAACCAAGCGGATTGTACGGCTGGGAATCAACGAAAGCCCCGGCGCGGAGGTCAGCGTTCGGACCATGATGTTCGCCGCGGAAGCCAATCGTCAGGGATTCGAGCTGGACGACAGCGCCATCCAATCTTGGCTCGATCGGTTCACCGACGGGCTGATCAGCGATGGTGACATCACCGCGATGCTGATGTCGGAAACCCAAAATCGCATGGGCCGGCCCCACCTGTATGAACAGCTGAGAAGCCATTTGTTGGCCGATGTTTATCTGAAACGTGGATATGCCGGGCTTTATTCTGGCGACAACCCAAGTGCCGGAGCGTTGATGACGCCCGCCGAACAATGGGCGGCGTTCAAGAAGCTAAATCGCAAGGCGACGATTGATGCGTACGCAGTTCTGGTCAATGACTTTCTGGATCAGACCAACGAGAACCCATCGCAACAATTGATCTTGGCGACGTACGAGGAGGGCAAGGACCGTGATGTCAACGACCAATCACCCGATCCTGCCTTTCATCGTCGCTACACAGCCTCCTTCGAATACCTCGAGGGTGGCCTGCAAGCCTTTTTGGATCAGGAAGTCGCGAAGCTGAAAGAGGAAGACATTCGGGCCGAGTATGAGAAGAGATTGGCGGGGGGCGCGTTCAAGTTGCCCGAGGAAGCCTTAGACAAAGTCTTACAGCAACCGGCCCAGAGCGAAGAGAAGACAACACAAGAAGCAGCGGCAGCGGAGGCTGGTTCGGACAAGGCCACGGTGGAGCCTGAAAAAACGGAAGCGGAATCCGAACCTCCAGCAGCCGAGCCTGACACCCCGCAGGCTGATTCCGAAACACCGCCAGCGGATCCGGCAGAGAGTTCGCAACCGAGCGAGGAGAAAACGAGCGAGGAGAAAGTGGGCGAGGAGAAAGTGAGCGAAGACGAACAGGGGTTCGTTGCTCCGAAAACAATGGTGCGGTTGGTTGCGCTCCAAGACCAAGCGGCCGAGGGGGGCGAGGAATCGCCAAAGCCGGATGAAAACGAAGGGGCGGAGCAGACCACGGATGATTCGGATAAACCAGCTCAGCAACCCAGCGAAGATGACAGTGAAGGGACTGAGCAGAATAAAGCGGCGGACCAGCCAGCCGAATCGGCAGACGAAAGTGCGGATCAGAAACAGGAAGAAATGAAACAGGACGAACCGCCTGCTGACCCGGCAGGCGACGCGGCTGAACAAGAAACAGCCGAGGAATCAGCGGCAGACCAAGAGCAGCAGGAGTCCAAGCCGAAGGTTGAGTCGTTCGAGGACGTTCGTGAGCGATTGGCCGAAGAAATGGCTTTTCCCGCCGCGCGTCAACGCTTGAACGACGCGACGGCCAAGATCTATAAACAGATGCAGTCCTACTTCAATCAGCGCGCCATTCATGAGTCCAACGTCGCGGTCGGACAAGCAGGCAAGCCACCGACCAAGCCGGACTTGCAGGCGCTGGCTAAAGAGGTCGGCTTTGAACTCAAAGCGATCGGACCGTACGATCAAGTCGGCATCGCGGAAGATCCAATTGCGACCTCGATGGATCCGCAATCACAGTTCGGTAGTCGCGGCCCGAATTTTGCCTTGATGATGTATGGATACTCACTTGGTCCGAACATCGTTCCGCCGCATGAAAAGTACTCGCCGCTGAAAACTGCGGATTTCATGACGGGCAACGTGTTTGTCAGTTGGAAGACGGATGATCGCGAAGCGTTCACCCCCTCGTTGGCTGAAGCCAAAGAAGAGGTCATCCAGTACATTCGGATGAAAGAGGCGCGAGGGTTGGCTCAAGATGCGGCGGATCAACTTGCTGACAAAGCGTCCAAACAGCCGGAAAAACCATTTGCAGACCTGATCCCGGAAGACAAGCGGGACAATTTTTACGAGGGGCTCGGCCCGTTTTCCTGGTTGGATTCGTTTGGTCGCGGGGTCACGATGGGCAACGTACCCGAACTCGATTCGGTCGGCGAAGATTTCATGGCAGCCGTGTTCGAAACAGCCCTGGACCATTACCAGATTGCACCGAATCAACCGCAACGGGTGTTCTACGTCGTCAGGCCGACTAAGTTCGAGCCTTCGATCGATGAATTGCGTCAGCAATTCCGTCAGCCGGCCAATCGACGCATGATCACAGCCGTCGATGCCGGTATCGGCAGCGTGTTGGGTGAATTCTACGAATCGATCGACGAGCAAGCCGGCTTTGCGGACCTGATGGTGAGCGAGCAATAGTTCCGCGCTGCTAAACTGCCCGACTAGGACTTGAACCTAGAATGACGGAACCAGAATCCGCTGTGTTGCCAATTACACCATCGGGCAGTGTTGTTGATCTTTCGATTCGTACAGATTGATCGATTCTGGGGAACCAAGTCAAGGCGGCGGTGCTTCGTTGTCGCCGCTGGGCCAGCGATCTACAATGACCGCTGTGATCTGTGGTGCGGATCTGGTTGCCCATCCTTTGCGGTCCTTTCATGGCGTTCCTGAGCACGATTTCCAACGACGGCCAAGAGTCGGAGCGATTCGATCTCGTCGAGGGTGATACGACCATCGGACGTCATCCCGATTGCACGATCGTCGTTGATGCTGGAGCAGTCAGCCGCTATCACGCCAAAGTCGTCGGTAAATCAAATCAGTATGTCGTCGAAGATTCCAATAGCCGCAACGGAACCTTTCTGAATGGTCAACTGCTGACCGGACCCCAACAGCTGCGAGAAGGGGATCGGCTGCGGATCAGTGAAGTGGAACTGGTTTTCCGCGAGGACGCGATTCCGGAATTTGCTCGCGACGGCAGCAGTGAGATGTCATTCGAGGGTGCCAATTTCGGCATCGTGATGGTCGACGAGAAGGAGACCAAGACGCTCAGTTCCAGCTCGGCCAAGGTCGAATACCTTGGCTCCTCAGATGGGCTGAAAATGGTTGCCACCGCCGAGGCCAAACTGGAAGCCTTGATGCGGATCAATCGCAACCTCAGCAATGCCTTGGCCATCGACGAGGTTTTGCCCAAAGTCCTTGCCAGCCTGTTTGATATTTTTCCAGCGGCAGACCGCGGTTTTGTCGTGATGGAAAATGAGCACGGCGACCTGATTCCGCGCTGGGTGAAAACCAGAACGGCTCATGACGAAACCGAGACAATCCGAATCAGCCGCACGATCATTCGCGAGGCGATGAATCGACGCGAGTCGATTCTGTCGATGGACGCCTCGGAGGATAGCCGGTTCGACAGCAGTCAATCGATTGCCGACTTCTCCATTCGTTCCATGATTTGCGCGCCATTGACCGATAGCAACGGCAATGCCTTTGGGGCGTTGCAGATCGATTCGACGCAGGGGCATGGCCAGTTTCGCGAAGAAGATACGGACTTGTTGGCCGGCGTTGCGGCTCAAGCCGGCATCATGATCAACAACGCTCGTTTGCACGAACAGGCGTTACAGCAGAAACAGGTCGAACAGGATTTGAAGCTTGCCACCGAGGTTCAGCAGGCTTTCTTGCCGCAGGTCTCCCCCGATGCAATCGGATTTCGGGTTCGCAGCTTCTATCAGGCGGCCAATCACATTGGTGGAGATTACTTTGATTATATCCATTTGGCCGATGGACGAGTCGCGATCGTCGTGGCGGACGTCGTGGGCCATGGGGTCGCGGCGGCAATGTTTATGGCAAAGCTGTCCGCCGAGACACGGTTTTGTTTGGCCAGCGAACCTGACGTGGCCGAAGCCATCATCAAACTCAATGATCGGATGAGCCGTTTGCAGGTCGAGCGATTCATTACCTTCTTGGTGTTCGTGGTCAATCCAACCAGCGAAACCGTGACAATCGTCAACGCCGGCCATATGGCGCCGGTGGTTCGTTCGGCTGCTGACGGGTCGATCTGTGAGCCGAGCGAGGAGGAATCAGGTTTGCCGATCGCGATTGATGATGGGATGGTCTACGAAGCAGTTGATTTCCGCATGCAGCCGGGTGATCTTGCGGTGCTGTACACCGACGGGATTAACGAGGCGATGGATTCCGCAGACCGAGAGTTTGGTATGGACAAAGTCCGCCAGTTGACCTCTCAAGGGGGAGACGCTGATGCGGTCAAGGACCGGATCGTCAAGGCGGTCTTGGACCATGTTGGCGCGGCGCCACCCTTTGACGACATGTGTTTGGTGGTCGTCGAGCGGACCAAGAGTGCCGCCCAGGCAAGAGAGGAAATCAATGCAGCCGTTGACCAGGACCAGGTCGAGGATACCGACGGTGGTCCGTAGGGAACAACGGAGATGGAATCGGGAATCAGTCGCTACGTCGTTCGTTATTCGGGACACGTTCAGGGTGTTGGCTTTCGCATGACCGCGATGGCGCAAGCGGCTGGACTTCGAATTCACGGATTTGTCGGCAATCAGCCCGACGGCAGCGTATGGATGGATGTCGAGGGCCCGCTGGTCGACCTGCAGGAACTGATCCGCCGAATTGACGTGGCGATGAGCGGATTTATCGACGGCAAGGAAATCGAACAGAGGCAGCCAGTTGGAATCGCCGACGGATTCCGGATCAAGCATTAGTCAGCCGCCAAAGCCGCGCTGCAACGTACGACTCCCCACTCCCCACTCCTCGCACCGCACTCCTTACTCTGGGCTCCTGGCTGCTCTAAACTGCGTCGATGAACGAGCTGGAGCGGTACGACTACGATCTGCCTCGCGAGCGGATCGCGCAAGATCCACTGGCCACGCGGAGCGACGCGCGATTGATGTTGGTCAATCGAGCCAGCGGATCGATTGATCACTATCACGTCCGCGATTTGCCTGACATCCTGCGCGGCGATGACACGTTGGTATTGAACAATAGCCGTGTCGTGCCGGCGCGGCTGGTCGGGTACCGTGCCAACACGCGCGGTCGTTGGCAGGGATTGTTCCTACGTGCCGATCCGCAGACCGGCGTTTGGGAAGTGTTGACCAAGACACGCGGGACTTTGCAGCCGGGTGAGACGTTGACGATTCAAGACCGTCAGGGCCGTGACGGAATGGAATTATCGGTCATTTCCCGGACCGACGAAGGTAACCTGTTGGTGGTTCCGCGATTGCCGGAAGGCTACGTTGCCCCGGCCGATGCCGCGTTTTGTGAATCATCCGAACCATTCGGCTGGTTAGATCAATTCGGGCGGGTGCCGTTGCCGCCTTACATTCGCGACGGGCAGATGGTCGATGCGGACGTCGAGCATTATCAAACGGTGTACGCCAAGGCCGCTGGCAGTGTGGCCGCGCCGACCGCGGGTTTGCATTTTACCGACCGGCTGTTAGCGCAACTGAAGAAAACCGGGGTCACCGTCGCGGAAGTCACGTTGCACGTGGGCATCGGCACCTTTCGTCCGATTCAGGTAGCTCGGCTGGACCAGCACCAGCTGCATCACGAGTGGGGCAACGTTGATCCGGCGGTCGCTGATCTGATTCGCCAGCGACGTAGCGCCGGCGGTCGCTGCGTCGCCATCGGCACGACGAGTGTGCGGGTGCTGGAAACCGCCGCCGCTCGAAACGCTGGGAAACTGGAGGGCTGGAGCGGACAGACCGATCTATTCATCCGACCGCCCTATTCGTTTCAAGCGGTTGATGCCTTACTGACCAACTTTCATCTGCCCCGCAGCTCGCTGTTGGTATTGGTCGCCGCGTTTGCCGGTCACGAGTTGGCGATGGAGGCTTACGCTAGCGCGATCGAGCAAGAGTATCGCTTTTACAGTTATGGCGACGCAATGTTGATCACTTAGTGGTCAGCTGACATTTCTTGCTTGGCGCCGGCCGATAGATCTGCGGTCGTTCCAAGTCGTCTGCCAAGCGTGAACTGTTTTAACGGTCATGCGGATTGTGCCCCCGTTCTTCGCGCTGATCGGAATCTTTTGCTGATTTGACTGGCGTCGTGGTCCCGCAAAGTAACCCATGGTTTGGGCAGACGAACCCTCCTTGTTTTGAATGTGGCTGATCGTCAGCCCTTCGAGGTAGGTTCGATTCGCCGGTCGATTGCGGCCGGATCCAAAATTCCTTGCGATTCGCCGCTTAAATGGGGGTTACCACACCATGACAAGAATCAATACCAACATATCGTCGCTCGTTGCCCAGAATCGACTGCAATCGAGCAACAAAGCCTTGAACACCGCTCTTACCCGTCTCAGCACCGGACTTCGCATCAACAGTGGTGCCGACGATCCTGCCGGTTTGCTCGCCAGCGAAGCCCTGCGTGGTGAAATCACCGGATTGACCAAGGCACTGAGCAACACCAATCGTGCCAGTCAAATCATCAGCACGGCCGACAGCGCACTGGGTCAGGTCAGCAGCCTGTTGAGCGACATTCGTGGTTTGGTCGTCGAAGCCGCCAACAGCGGTGCGCTGAGTGATGACGAAATCGCCGCGAACCAGTTGCAGATCGACAGTTCGCTGGAAGCGATCAACCGGATCGCACAATCAACCACTTTCCAAGGTCGTAAACTGCTGGACGGTTCGCTGGACTTTGTCAGCAGTGCCGGCAGCGTCGCGAGCGTCAAGGACGTGAACATCGACCAGGCCAACTTGGGCGCCACCGGGAAGATCGACGTCGAAGTGGACATCACGACCGCCGCGACTCAGGCGGAATCGACTGTTGACCCGGCCGCTTTCGCGGCGGCTGCCGCGTCGACGATTGTCGGCCCGGATGCCGACAACGGGATCACTGTCGAAGCAGCTGCCGACGGTGTGGCATTCAACGGCGTGACGATCAACTTCGTTGATGATTTGGATCATGATGCCGCCGCTGCGGCAGCCTACGATTCAGACACCAAAACAATCACCGTCACCTACGATTCGGGACTTGCCGATTCGTTCGACGTTGAAGACATCCAGGCAGCTCTGGACGGATTGACAGATTTCACCGCCACGACCGGCGCAAGTCTGACCGCGACCGACGATTTCACATTCCCCGCAACGGTTGATCCAACCAGCGGCGGCGTCGATGCGGACTCCTTGGCCGGCGACCTGGTATTTCAGCTCAATGGTGCCGACGGAGCCGAGACTTTTAACTTCAAAGCCGGCAGCACCGGTGACCAAATCGCGGCCGCGATCAACCTGGTCAAAGACAGCACCGGAGTCGAAGCCACCTACACAACGGCTGACGGCTTGACGCTGACTTCGAGCGGCTACGGCAGCGACGCGCTGGTGAACGTCGATGTGATCTCGGAAGCATCCACGGGATTGTTCGCAGACAATCTGAGTGCTACTCGCTCAATCGGTACCGACATCGTGGCAACCATCAATGGAGTTCAAGCCAGCGGCACCGCGAATTCTTTCTCGATCAACACAAGCTCGTTGGACTTGTCGTTGACGGTCGATAATGGCAGTAGCGCCGGATTTAACTTCTCGATCACGGGCGGCGGCGCACTGTTCCAACTCGGACCGGATGTGTCGAGCAGCCAGCAGGCTCGGCTCGGAATCGGCAGCGTCAGCACGGGTAAGCTCGGCGGCAGCGCAGGTCGGTTATACGAACTGGGCAGCGGTCAATCCAAGAGCCTGACCAATGACGTCTCGGGTGCGGCCGACATCATCGACGAAGTGATCAGCAAAGTGGCCGGACTTCGTGGTCGTTTGGGTGCTTTCCAATCGACGACCTTAGATAGCAACCTTGCCACGCTACAAGAAACTCGTGCCAACCTGCAAGCGGCAGAAAGCTCGATCCGTGACGCCGACTTCGCTCAAGAAGCGGCCAACCTGACTCGTGCTCAAATCCTGGTTCAGTCCGGCACCAACGTCTTGGCCTTGGCCAATCAAACTCCACAAAACGTCTTGGCCCTGCTTCGTTAACAAGCCGGCAACAAAGACGATTTCATAGCGACCAGCCGGTCAAGGGATTTCCCTTGACCGGCTGGTTGTCGTTTGGGGGTCATCAGTACAGCCCGCAGGAGTCTGGAAGGAGCGGACTCTAGCGATTATGACGATTGATCGCATTCTAGGGGCAGCGGCTTAGGAACTCGCTCGTATTTTGGATTCCGACAGCGGATCGACTTGGCATGTTTCCGATTTCAAGCTACGAGGCCCACCGCGCCCGCCTTCGAGGCGCGGCGGCGCATTCCCGGTCCGTCGCGGCCGGTTCTCGCAATCCGTCCGCGATCACCATCAAGGGTCCCAAGCAATGACAAGAATCAATACCAACGTTCCCTCGCTCGTCGCACAAAACCGCTTGCGGTCCAGCAACGCGGACTTGAATACCGCATTGACGCGTTTGAGCACTGGTCTCCGTATCAATAACGGCAGCGATGATCCGGCCGGCTTGATTGCCAGCGAAGCCCTGCGAAGCGAGATCACCAGCCTGGGCAAGGCAATCAGCAATACTCGACGCGCCAGCCAAATCATCAGCACCGCCGACAGCGCACTCGGGCAAGTCAGCAGCCTGCTGAACGACGTGCGAGGTTTGATCGTCGAGGCAGCCAACAGCGGGGCGCTCAGCCCTGATGAAATTGCCGCGAATCAACTGCAGATCGACAGTTCGCTTGAAGCAATCAACCGCATTGCCCAAACCACGACGTTCCAGGGTCGTAAACTGCTGGACGGCTCGCTGGACTTCGTCAGCACTGTTGGATCAGTCGCATCGATCGAAGACGCGAACATCGATCAAGCCAATTTGGGTGCCACAGGTCAGATCAATGTGGCCGTCGATATCACCGCCGCGGCCGCCCAAGCCGAGATTACCGTCGATCCAGCCGCGTTTGCAGCAGCACCGGCTTCCACAATCATCGGTCCCGACGCCGACAACGGAATCACGCTCGAAGCAGCAGCCGATGGGGTCGCATTCAACGGCGTCACGATCAACTTCGTTGACGATTTGGCTCATGACGCAGCCGCCGCGGCGGCATACGACTCGGGCACCAAAACGATCACGGTCACCTATGATTCGGGACTTGCCGATTCGTTCGACGTGGAAGACATCCAAGCAGCTCTGGACGGATTGACCGACTTTACCGCCACGACCGGCGCAAGCTTGACCGCGACTGACGACTTCACCTTCCCGGCTACGGTAGATCCTACCAGTGGCGGTGTTGATGCGGACTCCCTGGCTGGAGATCTGGTATTCCAGTTGAACGGTGCCAATGGTGCTGAAACCTTCAACTTTGGCGCTGGTACTTCAGGCGACCAGGTTGCGGCTGCTATCAATCTGGTTAGCGACAGTACCGGTGTCGAGGCTAGCTATACCACTGCCGATGGTTTAACACTTCTATCCACAGAATACGGCAGCGAAGCTTTGATCAACATTGATGTGATCTCTGAACAAGCAACGGGACTGTTCGAGAGCAATCTGAGCGTCGCTCGAGCAGTTGGGACGGACATCTTCGCCTCGGTCAACGGTGTTGAAGCTGATGGTCGCGGCAACACGTTCTCGATCAACACCAGCACGCTTGACTTGTCCGTGACCGTGACCAAGGGCAGCAGCACTGACTTCAACTTCTCGATCACCGATGGTGGTGCCTTGTTTCAGCTCGGTCCCGACGTGCAAAGCAATCAGCAAGCTCGTCTGGGTATCGGCAGTGTCAGCACCGGACAGCTCGGTGGTCCAACCGGACGACTTTACGAACTAGGCAGCGGCCAGGATAGAAGCCTGACCAATGACATTACTGGTGCGGCAAAGATCATCGACGAAGTGATCAACAAAGTCACCGGACTTCGCGGTCGCCTCGGTGCCTTCCAGGCAACGACTCTGGACAGCAACCTGGTCAGCTTGGGCGAGACGCTGAACAACCTGATTGAAGCGGAAAGCTCGATCCGCGATGCCGACTTCGCTCAAGAGTCGGCCAACCTGACTCGAGCCCAGATCCTGGTCCAATCGGGCACCAATGTGCTCGCCTTGGCCAACCAGAATCCACAAAACGTCCTCGCGTTGCTGCGATAAAGTAACGATCAAACCGAGTGACGATCATTGATAGCACCAAAGCCCGGCGAAGGCACCTTCGCCGGGCTTTTTTTCAAGCAGTTGGCAGCTAGCGGGCGGCAGCCGGGAGCCAGGCGCAAAGCCGGATTTGTCGCTGATTCCCAGTTAATCGGAAACACTCGCAGAATCGATCCAACCTGCTTGCCCGGCAGCGCCGAGCTGCGGAAATGCGTTGCTTCCCGGTCTCAGCCTCTAGCCGTCAATTCCTGACGCCTATCTTTGATTGGACCGATCACGTTGTTTCTGCCGATCACTCCCTAGGCACTGTCTGGTCATTCGATGGGTCACCGCAAAACGGGGTCGGACTCCTGTTCCTCGTTCCCTTTCCCAGATCTTTTCCCAGGCTGCCTTTCCTCCTAGAGCCAAGAACCGAAACATGGGTCGCATTCAATCATCGATCGGACTGATCACCGGCACGGACATTGTCGGCACGGTCGATCAATTGATAGCAATCAGTGCCCAGCCACGCGATCGGCTGCTGGCCCGGACTCAGACGCTGCAGGCCGAACAGCAGGCGATCGCCGAATTGACGGCCTCGGTGATCGGGGTCCAGCTGGCCGGCGACAAACTCGATTTCGGCGCCATCTATCGTTCCAAGGCGGCAACCTCGAGCAACTCGGACGCCCTGTCGGTTGCCGCAGGCTCCAAGGCGCCCGTCGGCACCCATCTGATTCGCACGCTGCAATCGGCGGCCACACACACCGTCGGCTCGCTGCAGCGCTTTGAATCCAGCGACGAGGCACTGGGACTGGCTGGCGCAATCACCGTCACACCGGCTGGGTTCATCAAAGAATCCTTGCCGCTGAGCGAACTCAACGGCGGTCGCGGAGTCGAAGCCGGGGAGATCCGGATCACTGATCGTTCGGGAGCTTCGGCCAGGATCGACCTCAGCGCGCGCGAACGATCGAAGATGTGCTTGACGCCATCAACGACGCCGAGATCGATGTCTATGCGACTACCGACGGACATGCGATCAAACTGATCGATCAAACCAACTCGACCGACTCCAATCTGATCGTGGAACAATTGGGTGATGCGGAAACCGCGGCCGACCTCGGCTTGTGGGGTACCGACAGCAACGTCAGTTCGGTAACCGGCTCCGAACTGCTGGAAGCAGCCGACGCACGTGTGTTGCAGGGTGTGGCCCTGGACGAACTTGCCGGGGGCACTGGGTTGGCCGCCTTGACGACGCTGGACATCACGCTGTCCGACGGGACCGTGGCGGCGATCGATCTCTCGGGTGCCACCACGACCAGCGAGATCTTGGACGCGATCAATGCCGCGGATTTACCGTTGATCGCCAAACTCAATGACTCACAAACCGGCTTTCGTCTACGCGACGTCTCCGGAGGAACCGGAAATTTCACGATCTCTTCGGTCGACGACACGGCCGCGGCTCTGGGAGTCGAAGCCGACACTAGCGATGACATTGTCGTCGGCCGCAACTTGAACCGCCAGACGGTGACGGCCGATACACTGCTGTCGGAACTCAGTCGAGGAGAGGGCGTTGGCAATGGCAGTTTTACAATCACCGACAGCAACGGCAACACGAGCGCCGTCAACATCAAAGTCGAAGGCATCACGACGGTTGGCGAACTGATCGATGCGCTCAATAATCTGGGCCTCGACGTCAGCGCCTCGTTGAACGATGCCGGCGATGGCATCGCGATCGTTGATACGGGAGCGGGCCCAGAAACTTTGACGATCACCGAATCGGGCAGTGGCACGACCGCCACGCGGCTGGGAATCGCCGGCCAGGCAACGACTCAAACGGTCGGAGGAAATTCGGTGTCGGCGTTGGTCGGCTCCCAATCGGATTCAATCGAGATTACCGCCGACGACTCGTTGGCCAGCATCGTCGAAAAAATAAATGCGAGTGGCCGCTACGCGGATGCATCGGTCGGTGTCAATGACGACGGATCGTTCTTTCTGAACGTTCGCAGTAACAAAGCCGGCGCGGCCGGAGTGTTCGGACTCAGTACCGCTGGATTCTCTTTGGATTTAAGAACCAGCAGCCGTGCCCAGGATGCGATCATTGCGGTTTCAACCGACGGCGCTAGCGAACGAATTTACACGTCCGCCGACGGTGTTTTTGACATCGGTGGCGACGCGACCAGCCAGCAAGTTGTCACGTCCGAGACAAGTTTAGCAAGCCTCAATGGCGGATCAGGTATTGGCACCGGTAGCTTTACGATCACCGACAGTGATGGAAACAAAAGCGCTGTCAACATCCTGGTCCAACAGATCACGACGGTCGGCGGATTAGTCGATGCGATCAACGATCTGGGGATTGGGGTATCGGCGTCGATTAACGAAGCCGGCGATGGGATTGCGATCACCGATACCGCTGACGGAGCTGAGGACTTGACGATCGCCGATGTCGGCACCGGCTTAGTCGCGTCTAGGCTGGGGATCGCGGGCAAAGCATCCGAGCGGACGATCGACGGCAGTACGGTCAACGCGATCGTTGGCAGGGACACGTCGACCGACAGCGAAGAAACCGGATTGGTCTTCACGCTTAAGCAACTGTCCGCCGATCCGATCACGGTCACGGTTGCCAAAGACACCGAAGCGGCGACTTCAGCCGCAAAAACCTTTGTGGAACAATTCAACTTGTTGGTCGACAAACTTGATTCGCTCACCGCCTTCAACCCGGAGACCAACGAAGTTGGTTTGTTGTTCGGTTCCAGCGAAGCGATTCGAATCAGCTCTGGTTACTCGCGTTTGCTGTCCGGACGGATCAACGCCGCCGGCAACTTCAAGTCGCTGGGTCAGGTCGGACTCCGTTTGAACGATCAAGGTAAATTGGAACTCGACGAGTCCAAACTGCAGCAGGCGCTGGACGAAAATCCAGCGGATGTGGAGGCGTTCTTTACGACCGACAACACTGGTTTGTCAGCTCGACTCAATAGCCTGGCCGATCGGATCGCCGGCGAATCCAGTGGAATGTTACTCAACCGCAACCAGACGCTGACAACGCAGATCGAGTCGAACAGTGTCAGGATCGATTCGTTGAGCGCGAGACTGGAAAAGGAACGGGACCGATTGCTGGCCCAGTTCTACGCGACCGAGGAAGCGATTGGCCGAATCCAAGCCGATCAATCCGCCATCGCCTCGATTCAACCGATCACCATTCCAACCTAATCGACCTTCAAAGCGAATCACGGATGAGCATCTCAAACCACAGTTTCAACGGTTCCGGCTATCTGGAAGCCACAGTTCGTTCCGCTTCACCGGCAAGATTGCGATTGATGTTGATCGAGGGTGCCGGTGAAACCGCCGCGAGGCTAATCGCCAGCTGGCAAGCCCAACAGTCGCTCGGTGCCAACGAGCATTCACTGAAACTGTTGGATCTGTTGACCGAACTGCTTAGCGGTGTCACGGGCGGCACGACCGTTGCCGAGCAGCAGCTCTGTGCCAAGATTGCAGATTTGTACGTGTTTTTGGCCAAGCATCTGGTCGCCGCCGAGCAAAGCAGCGACTGCGGAGCGATCGACGAGATCAAGCGGGTGCTCGCTGCCGAGGCAGAGACTTGGCGAGCGGTGTGTGCCCAAGAGTCGTCCTGCGCCCGCGGCGAATCACGGTAAAGCGTTGGCCAGCGGGCTGAATTTGCAGGGCTGATTCACGGTACTCTGACTGCTTTGCTTGCCCGTAATGCCCGCCCGCCGTATGCTGAGTTGCAATGGCAGCGCAATTGTGCCGACTGCTGTGTGACTCTGCTAAAAGGGATGAATCGATGCGCTGGTGTTTGCTGTTTCTGTTGGCGCTTGTGGCTTTCGCCTCTGACCGATTGTTTGCTCAGCAGGCCCTTGCCGAGCCCGCGGCGGCCAAGCAGGCCGAAGACGAACAGGCCGACGGCAAACAAGGGAGCGAGCAATATCTGCGACTTGTCAACGCCGACGGCAACGAAAAGCAACTCAAAGCGATGCAAACGGCGATCGTTCGCTACCGCGGCAAGCCGGATACCAAGTACGAGGGTCAGATTGTCGATTTGGTGGGTGTCGTTCACATCGGCGAAGGCGAATACTACCAGGACTTGGACAATCGGCTGTCAAAGTATGACGTCGTGCTGTACGAACTGGTCGCCCCCGACGGAACTCGCATTCGTCCGGAAGATCTGAAGAATCGCCGATCGATTCTGGCCTCGATGCAGTCTGGCATGAAAGAGATGTTGAATCTGGAGTATCAGTTGGAGAAGATCAACTACATGGCCGAGAATTTTCGCCATGCGGATATGAGTCCCGACGAGTTTGCCAAGGATATGGAGCAGCGCGGCGATAGCATCTTTAAAATGGTAGCGCGAATGATGGGCGCCGGACTGGCTTCTTCCGGATCCAACGGTAGCGACGCCGGATTGTTGTTGGCGCTGATCAGCGGGGACCGATCAAAGATGATGAAGCAAACGATGGCCCGTCAGATGATTCAAATGGAAGTCATCACCGCTGGGATGGACGACGAAAACGGCAGTAACACGATCATCAAGGGACGCAATGAAAAAGCGTTCAGCGTGTTGAGAGAGGAATTGGACAAAGGCAAGCAGAGCATCGCGGTGTTTTATGGCGCCGGGCACCTGATGGACATGGCGCAGCGATTGGAAGCCGACTTCGATATGGAAGAGCAGCAAACCACTTGGCTGAACGCCTGGGACCTGACTCGCAACTGAGCCAGGCCGGGTCCGTCGAATGCGGAGCAATCTCAGGAGCTACTTGCGGATTGCGAATCGGAAATCAGCTGCTCTTGCTTTTCGACCACCGAGTGGCTCAGCTCCGAAGCCAGGTTGGCAAGCAGTTCGACTTCCTGCTCGATTTCACGTTCGACCTCGTCGTTCGCTAAATCCGATTCCTGTGGAGCCGCGTTTCGCCGTTCGGCATCCAACATTCGATAGCGACTCTCTGACAAAGCGCTGACTCGCGGGTTGGTGCTGGCCGCCAGCTGAGCGATTCGGATTGCGCCGATTGCCGCCGGCATCACGACGCTGGTTGCGCCGGAACGCAGCAACTTGCGTTCGGTGCTGGGTGACTCAGCGCGTGCGATGATGCAAATCGCTCCGCACAGATCGCGGGCCGATAACGTGATAAATACGTTGGTCGCGTCGTTGGGCAACACGGTAGCCAATGTTCGAGCGCGGTGAATTCCCGCTTCGGTCAATACGCAGTCATCGGCTCCGTCGCCTTCGATCGCCAAATATCCATCGGCGATCGCTCGCTCCACCTTGGCTGGTTCGCGGTCGATCACCACCAGCGATTCACCATGATTGGTCAGTTCGACGGCCAACATTTGACCGACACGTCCATAGCCGCAAATGATGGTGTGATCGTGCAGCTTGGCGATTTCTTTGGATCGGTTTCGTGAACCCAACATGCTTTCAATTTCACCTTCGGCTAACATTTGAACGATACCGCCGATCACGTAAATCAGCGAGGAACATCCTACAAAGATGACGCCCATCGTGAAGAACTTTAGCCAGGGTTCTTCGATCGGTTTGACTTCCCCGTAACCAACGCCGAAGATCGTGATTGTGACCATGTAAATCGCGTCGATCCATTCCCATCCCGCCGCCACGTACCCGCAGGTCGCGACCACGCAGGTAGCTGCAAAGAACGTCAGTCCCATGCGCAGTGTTCTGCGCGAGAGATGTTCAATGGCTTGTTCGGGAGCAGTCCCGCCGGATTTCATGATTCAATTCCCCGCGTGCATCGGCCAGTTGCGGCACAGCCGTGCGCAACCGCTGGACTGCTTCGGCAGCAGGTCCACTGAACTCTAGCCTGATGCTTGGATTAAGCTTTGCTGATTTGAGATTTTTGCCATGATCGAGCGAATGGATAAATCCGAATGTAGCGATTGCGGAAGCACGGCGGCCGGACACCCTGCGGGGGGCGTTGATTTTGCTGCGTTTGAATTCGAAATGTGTGCAACACTTTCGTAGTCACCAATCTGCTTCCGGGAAGAATTTCGATGCGCTTTCGAGTTTTATTTGCTGTCGCTGCCGTCGCGTTGGTAGCCACGCAAACAGAGTCCGCCAGTCCGATTGGTTGGGGAAGAGACTGGCGCCGCGGCACACAGCGGGCGGCCACACCGAACCCCGCCTCCGGCCAATCAATCGACCGCAAGATCCTACGCAGTCCCGAGCAAATGACGATCAGATTCGGCCGCAGCATCTTGATGCGTGAACCGGCGGTCGCCACGAAATCCCCTCGGTTCGTATCACAACCCGAATAATCGAAGCCAATCAATCATGAACCATCGCATCATCATCGCCGTCATCCTGGTTGGATTCATCGCCTCGCAGGCCGATGCCCAGAACCGCCGCTACCGTCGGCGCGGAGCGATTCTGGGCGGACTTGCCGGCGCAGCGATCGGCGTTGCGATCGGCGATAAGGGCAACAACGAAACCGCGGGTGCCTTGATCGGCGGCGCCGTTGGCGCGATTGCCGGCGGCACGATCGGCAATCAAAAAGATCAAAGAATCGAACACAATCGTTTGTATCATTCAGGTCCGCCACAATACTATCAACAAACGCCTGGTTACCAGCCACCGCCGCTGGCCTATCCGGCTTATCGCCAGCCGCCGTATCCGCAACCGTTGACCCCAGCGATCACCGTTGCCGATGTAATTCAGATGCAGCATCGCGGAATCAGCGAACAGACGATGCTCGGATTGATCCAGACGCACGGTGTCGCCGGTCCGCCCAGCGTGTCGCAAGTGATCGATCTGCACGAGCAAGGGGTCAGCGAACGAGTGATCGCGGCGATGCAAGGCGATCCGATCTACCAGAGCGATGTTGCGGTGCCCGGCAGTCGGTATGGCGTGCCACCCAGTCCGCCTGAACCGGTTTACGAATCGACCTACGGACCAACCATCGTCGCGCCGATCCGCGGACAGTAAGTCGCTCAGCAACCAGTCAGCCGGTCAGCGGACAGCCATCCTAAGTGCCGCGCCGGTTTCCGTACCAGCGAATCTGATGACGGTCGCAGTAGCGAAAACCTTGCTGTTCGCACCACGGCTTGAGCCAATTGATTGCTGCATTGATTGCGTCGATCGTGCTGCCCTGCGGCATCACCCACACGTTTGACGATTCAACCCCTAGCCGATCGACCATCTCGACAAGCTCGTCGTAGTCGGCCGCCGAATCGCAAACGAACTTCAGTTGAAAATCGGCTGCACGATCGATCAGCGCGGCAATGGTTTCGACCGACTGACGGCGTCGATGATGTCGGCGATTCCAATTCGGATGTTCCTCCGCCGCCGGAGCGCTCGAGAAAAATTTGGGGCTGATGGACATCAAATCACATTCGATTTTTCGATCGATGGTGCCGGCTGTTTCAATCGTCACATGATATCCCTGCTGTCGCAGTACCCGGCACAGCTCTACCGACTCTTTCGGCAATAAGGGTTCCCCGCCGGTCAGCACGACATGCGGCTGATCCGACTCAACCACCGCGTTGACGATCGAATCGATTGACCAGGCGGTGCCCGTGGGCTGCCACGACGCATAGGGCGTATCGCAGAACCAGCAGCGCAGGTTACAGCCACTGGTGCGAATGAAAAAACTGTCGGCACCTGTCAGCTTTCCCTCCCCCTGTCGGCTGATAAAGGTCTCGGCGACTCGCAGCGTCCCCCTAGTCGTCTGGCCAGACGCCTGCAAGAATTCGTCGCTGGTGATCGGAAAAATCAAGATTACGGTGCCGTCAAAAAAGTGGGGACTTCAAAGTTTGAGCGAGCAAAGCGATTTTGGCGAGAGCTTGGAAGTCTTTGACAATCCTAGTCCCTCGCGCAATTATACGATCGAACATCATTGTCCTGAATTCACATCGGTTTGTCCGAAAACGGGCCAACCGGACTTTGGAACGATCGTCTTCACATACGTTCCCGACAGGCTGTGCGTCGAACTGAAAAGTTTGAAAATGTACCTGCAGCGTTTTCGCAACGAAGGGATTTACTACGAAGCGGTGACCAACAAGATCATGGATGACTTCCTCGCCGTCGTAAAGCCGCGAAAGGCAACCATTGAAAGTCGCTGGACGCCGCGAGGCGGTTTGAACAGCAATATCATTGTCAATTTTCCCGATGAAAGCTAACCCCGATTCACCATGACGATTCCAATTCTGCTTAGTGGGTTCGCCGACGAGGCGGCCAACGAAAAATTGGCCGTCCAACAGTACACGGCTTTTGCCGCCCTCGGCCTGCGCTACTACTCGATTCGCTTCATCGATGCCGGCGAAGGAATTAAGAACGTGATGCAGTTGTCCGATGCGGAGATTCAGCGGCTGGTCAAAATGCAGTCCGATCATGGACTACGGGTCAGCAGCATCGGATCGCCGATTGGCAAGGTGAAACTGCTGGATGTCGATGACGGTACGCCCAACAGATTCATCCCGTTCAAGAAATATCTGACCGAGGACGTGGCCACGGCCTGTGACCGGGCCGAGGCCTTTGGCGCGAAGCTGATTCGTGGTTTTTCGTTTTACCACCCCAAAGGAACCAGGCCCGAGGATCATATCGATCAAGTGAGTGACCAATTGGCCCAGATCGCCGATGCCTGTGACCAGCGGGGGCTGACATTCGGGTTGGAAGTCGAGGCGAATCTGGTTGGCCAGACCGGCGAGCTGTTGAAAACGATTGCCCAGCAGGTCAATCATCCCGCGATGCTGACCATCTTTGATGGGGCGAACATCGTGGTACAAGGATTCACACCGGACCAAACGTTTGCCCAATATCTGGCAATGAAGCCGAGTCTAGGTTGGGTGCACATCAAGGATTATCACGATCCCTCGCCGCGAGGCCGTATCGATCACGTGGACGAGGTTAGTTTGAGTAATTTCGTGCCGGCCGATGTTGGAGACAGTGGTCACGAAGCGATCCTGCGCGACTTGAAAACTTTTCTGCCTCAACTGCATCAACGCATGACCGATCGCGGTGCCGATGGCGTATTCTGTGACTTGGAGCCGCATGTCAAAGGTGGCGGTCAATTCGGAGGATTCAGTGGCCCCGATGGATTCGGCGTCGCGCTGCGAGGCCTGTGCCGAGTGCTGGACTACGTCGGTATTCCCTACAACCTTCGTTCTTTCGCGGATATCAAGGGCTGATGGGACGCAGTACCGAGGATCGCTGGATCGAATTGGAAATCCAGCTTGCGCATCTGCAGCGTTTGTATGAACAGCTCAACGAAGTCGTCACGGCACAGTCGCTGGAGTATCAACGAATGCGGCTGCAGGTCGGCGCGATTGCAGGATCAAATCAAGCAGCTGAAAGAAAAGCCCGAACCGGCTCCTGATCCAGTGGATGAAAAGCCGCCCCATTATTGATTCAGTGGCTGGCGATGAGCCGGCTAAAAGCGGCTAAGTACAGGTCAATTCCAAGGATCGCTCTCTAGCTGGTGCTAGTAACCGAAACCGGCGCTAAATAAGAATGCGTTGCCCGGGTCGATGTTATCGCTTGGCTCGTACCGATAGTCGATCTCTCGATCAAACACGTAACCGATTTCGACAAATGCCGTTCGCAAACCAGCGCGGATTGCATTCGAATCGCCCCATTCGAATCCGGTCATGACGCGAATGTCGTTCAGGTCCACGCTGTCCTCGTTGCCGGACTCGCGTGTGATCGTCCAGTTGCCGCCGCCATATTCGCCACTGGTGTACCACCACACATCCTTAGTTCCAATCGTGCTGCAGTAGTGCGCGTATTTCGGTTCGGGAAAAAATATATTCCAACGGGTGTAGGGATTGGGCTGGCACAACACTCCGAAGGCCGGCAGCAACTTGATCTTGTTGCGATCCAAGTAGTAAACGCCTCCTTTGACCGTTGTCGCCGGCGTGAGGCGAAATTGGAACAGCCCCTTTCCCATCACTCGCCAGCTGTTGCTGTTGTAGGTGTTAAAATCGCTGAACACGCCAACTCGTACTCCCAGCTCGGTGCCGAACATTTGGTTTGGATCGGATTGCCAGCCGGTATCGAGAAAAGCGCCGTAAGCATTCGGTGGCAGATCGGCGCCGGTAGAGCTTTCCGGTCCGTCCCACAAAGAGAGCGAGAAGGAAGGAGCCACATATAGCGGCTGAGCCATGTACAGGAAGTTGGGAAACGCGAATACAACCGACGTATCGATATTGGTGATGTTCAAGTCATTCGCACTGTTGCCGGGACCGATATAGGTCGTCCGCAACTTGGGGCCCCGCAGTAAGCGATAGGCGCTGTAGACCGGATCGCTAAAGTTGTAGCCGTTGCCGCTGAGAATTCCACTTGGAAACAGCGTGTTTGGCGTTGCCGACGGATAAGCGCTGCTCGGATAAGCGGTGCTCGGATAAATCGATCCTGCCGACGGAGTGGCCACCGGTGGGCCGTAAACGCTGGGGTTGTCGTACGGCGGCGACGAAGGGCCGTACACGGGTCCCGATGCGGGTAAGCCAAAATTGGGAGACAGCGACGGTGGTGGGGGCGCGTCTGGCTGGGCAAAGAAACGATTGAAGAAACCGCTGCCCCCAGCAGCAGGAGCCGACATCGGCGGGCCGTTGGGAGTCGGGGGGCCGATTGTGGTCACACCCGGTCCGAGTCCACCCCCAAAGCCGGGATAGCCGCCGCCCCCGAATGCGGTGCCACCAAATCCACCCGTCGCCGGGGGCGCGTACGGGTCGAATTGACCGTAGCCCGAGGCAGGCGGCGCGTAAGTGGACGCCGGTGGAGCGATCGGGGTCAAGTTCGTCTGCGGCGTGTCGAGCGATGACTGGCGCGCGTGATCGTCGGCAATGGGCATGCCACCATCAGGATCCACAGTGAAAGCTGGACTGGTGTCGCGAACGGACGCATCGAATGAATCGGCCAAATTTTGAAATTGGAGTCAAGATCCCCGGCGAGTAGGCCGGCTAGTGTGGGAGGTACTGATTGCCCAGCGCTGCGGTCAAGGTGAATCGCGGTCTCGAGGAGCTCGAAAATCAGTTCGCTTGCCAGATCTGGCCCGGCGGATTCCGCTTGGCGAGCTTTACCAAAAAAGTCGCAACATGGTCTCGCAAATCGCTATCATTGCTGGCATGGAAGACTTGGACGTTGCACGATTGGCCGAATACTTGCACCTGACGCCCGAACAGGTGACCAAGATGGCGGTGCGCGGCAAAGTCCCTGCTCGTAAAGTCGGGGGAGTTTGGCGATTTAATGAAGCGGAGATCCATCACTGGCTGGAGGATCGAATCGGCGTCAGTGACTCGCAGCAGCTGGTCAAGGTCCAACAGGTGCTCGACCGAGTGGCTGGAGAGGTCATTGATCGTCCGATTCATGAACTCTGTACGGTTGAAACGACGCAGGTCCCGCTCAATGCGCAGGACTCGTGGTTCAGTGATCCGGTCGATGTGTGACCTGGCGGCCAAGTCTGGCTTGCTGTGGGATCCGGCGACGATGGCCGATGCGGTCGCGGCCCGCGAGCAAATGCACCCCACGGCGCTTGATTGCGGCGTTGCCTTGCTGCACCCGCGACGACCGCAAACGTCGATCCTGGCCGATTCTGTCGTCGCGATGGCGGTCTGTCCCGCGGCGATTCCATTTTCCGATCGGGGCCAACTGACCGATGTTTTCTTTCTGATTTGCTCTTACGATGATGCAACCCATCTCCGTATCCTGGCCCAGCTGAGCCGTCTGATTTCAGCAGGTGATTTGTTGCAGAAACTGCGTCAGGCGGATTCTTCGTCCGCCGCCTGGCGGGCATTGAAAGAGTCAGAAGAACAATCATGATCGGAACCTTGATGTGGATTGGAGACACTTCGGCTGTCGAGTTTCGCGGCGCCTTGGAGTACTCTCTGGTCAACGTTTCCCAAATCGCCTTTCGGCGCGATGCCGACGAGGCGATCAGCCGACCCGCCTCGGATCTCCGCTGGATTTTACTGGCCCAAGCGAATCGCCATTGGTTGGATCCCCAGCCGTTGATCGATCGCTATCCCGCCGCCCGCGCGATCGCGTTGCTGGGGCCGCTGTGCCAGGGCCTCGGTTCACCCTTTGGCATCCAATGCTGTGATTGGTCTCGTTGGCAAGAGGTGCTGCCAGGTTGGCTTGGAATCGATCACCAGCCGTCCCCCCGCTGCCGCTCGGTCGCGGTGATCGCGTCGACCCTGTCGTCCGCCGAACCCTTGTTGGAACTTGCCGAATCGGCGGGCGCCACGGCGGTCTGGTGTCGGCATCCACAGAGCAAAGGCGTGCGGAACGTCGATGCGGTTTGGTGGGATGATTCGATTGCCACGCCAGCCTGCCAAGCCACCTGGCACAGTCGCTTGACGTCGTTCAGCGGATTTGATCGTGGTGTGCAACATGCTTGGATCGCCAATTCGCCCACGCCGCATGCGGCTCGTGAAGCTCAGGCCGCGGGGGTCCAGTGGCTGGTCGCCAAGCCGCATCGGATCGATGCCTTGCTGGGCATGCTCGAGCGGCCCGCGGAAATCCGCCCCCTGATTCAGAGGCGAGCGGCTTAGGCTCCTTTTTACCACCAGTGGCGACCTGCCGCGGCAATTGGTATTTTCACGCCTGCCGAATGATTGCAGTCCTTCCTTGAATCCTTAGAAGACGCTGACCGATGCCATCTGGAATTGAACGCCGCCGAGAAATCAACCGCCTTCGCACTCGCCGCAGGAAGACCGCCAACCTGATCGCGCGCGTGAAAGCCGGCACCATGGACAAATCCGAGGCGATCCGCAAGCTGCGCAGGCTGACCCCGGGTGCCGACATCGTGATCGAGCGAGAAGGCTGGAAATAGCCCGATTGTCGGACAGTTACCGGCGGAACCATGGGTTTGTTGGCAATTGCGAGAATCCATCCCTGTCCTTTGAACCCTCCCTGCCCTCGCGCCGTATCGGTAGCTTGAGATGTAGGCCCAGATCGCTATATTCCGGCCTGCCCTGTTTGTTGAAATCACTTGCAAATCGATACTCCATGACTGCACAAAACGATTCACGTCGCCTGATGATCGAGGCGATCGGCTTGAGCAAGTTCTATGGCCCGTTCGCGGCTGTTCGCGATGTCACATTTTCGGTCGGCGAGGGCGAATTGGTGGCCTTTCTAGGCCCCAATGGTGCCGGCAAAAGCACGACCATGAAAATGCTGACCGGATACATTGCCGCCAGCGAAGGGGAAGCCCGGATCGCCGGCCACAACATGATGGAAGACCGGATCGAAGGCAGCCGTCACCTGGGGTACTTGCCCGAAAACGGGCCGCTTTACCTTGAAATGACACCCTACGCGATGTTGGATTTTTTTGCCGAGGCTCGTGGGATGACGTCGGCGAAAAAGAAAGAGCGGATTGAAGCGGTCGTCGAAATCTGTGGCCTCTCCAGCGTGCTGCACAAACCGATCAACAAATTGTCGAAAGGTTTCAAGCAGCGGGTTGGCATGAGCCAGGCTTTGTTGCACGAACCGGATGTCTTGATCCTGGATGAGCCGACTGCCGGTTTGGATCCCAACCAAATTCGCGGCGTCCGCAAGACGATGCGGCGATTGAGCGAAACCAAAACCATTCTGCTCAGCACCCACATCTTGCAGGAAGTCGAAGCCATGGCTGATCGTGTGATCATGATCCACGAAGGCCGATTGGTTTACGACGGTGATGCCGCATCCCTGCGTGACCATGGCGGCGGCGACCTGGACGATGCGTTCCACGCGTTAACCCGGGGCGACGAAGCGGTCGCCTGATTTCGATTCCGGACTTGATCCTCGTTCAGCATTCGCCCTTACCAGTTCTTCGTTCACTGTCACTGTTTCCTGTCAACTGCCAACCGATAACTGAAGCACCATGACGCTCAATAACGTCGCCATGTCGATGGTCAGCCTACTGGCCTATGACGTTGTTTTTCTGTTGATTTTGATCGCGATCGTCGCCTTACTTTCCGGCACCAAACGCGCCGCCTTTGCGGTGATGAAACGAAACTTTGTCGGTTATTTCAGCAATCCGACCGGTTATGTGTTCTTGTGCATCTTCGTCTTTTTGACATCGGTCGCCGCCTTTTGGCCTTACGATTTCTTCAATCAAAATCTCGCCACTCTCGATCAACTGAATCAGTGGTTCCCGTTGATCATGTTGGTGTTTATCCCGGCGATCACAATGAGCATCTGGGCCGAGGAGAAACGACTGGGGACGGACGAGTTGTTGTTGACCTTGCCGGCCGACGATTTTGACATCGTGATTGGTAAATACATGTCCGCGGCGGCGATTTTCACCGCCTCGCTGCTGTTCAGCCAGTTAAGCACCTTTGTGACGCTGTCGATTTTGACCGAAGGTCAGCTTGACGTGGGGCTGATCTTCACCACGTACCTTGGCTACTGGTTTGTGGGTTTGGCCATGATCGCGATCGGCATGATTGCGTCGTTCTTGACCGGCAATTTGACAGTTGGCTTTATTCTCGGCTCGTTGTTCAATGCGCCGTTGGCTTTCGCGTCGTTGGCCGACTCAATCAGTCCATCCAGAAAGCTTGCGGAGTGGATTTCCGGCAGCGGTATCGCGCGGCCATTTGATGATTTCGGCCGCGGCGTGATCAGCAGTTCGTCGGTCGTCTATTTTGTACTCGTATCGATTGTTGCTTTGTACGCCTGCATGGTGTTAATCGGACGCCGCCATTGGACCGGCGGCAAAGACGGCAATACGATGGCTTGGCAGTACGTGGCCCGTGTTTTGGCGCTGGTTGCCTTTACGATCGGCGCGGTAATCCTGTTTCGTCACCAAGATGTGATCCGAAGAGATTTGACCGAGGGCAAAGTTAGCTCGCTGGCGCCGGCGACCAAGAAATTGATTCGGGAATTGGAGTCCGGTCAGCCGATCGTGATCGACGCCTTCATCAGTGCGGATATTCCCGAAGTCTACGCGCAGACCCGTTATGAACTGGTCAACCTGCTGAAGGAGTTTCGCAGCGAGGCAGCCAAGCGCGATCGGACGATCGAGCTCAATTTATATGATGATATCGAGTTGTTCAGTGACGAAGCCGCGCTGGCGAACGAGCGTTTTGGTATCGAACCTGTGACTCGATTGGTTCGCGAAAAGGGAGCCCCGCAACAGAAACAATTGATCTTGGGAGCCGCTTTCAAGTCGGGGCTCGAAAAAGTCACCGTGCCGATCTTCGAGTATGGGATTCCCGTCGAGTATGAATTGGTTCGATCGATCAACACGGTTGCCTCGGGCCGGCGAAAACGGCTGGGCATTGTCCCGACCGAAGCCAACCTGTTCGGCGGCACCGTGATGCAGGGCATGGGAATACAGCAGATCCCCAGGCATTTGCTGGTGGAAGAATTGTCGAAACAATACGAAGTCGAAGCGGTCAACATGAACGCACCGATTGCGCCTGACATGTATGCCGCGTTGGTCGTCGTCCAGCCCTCTTCGCTGGAGCCTCCCGCCTTTGATCGGCTACTGCAGGCGATCAGAGCCGGGATTCCCGTGGCAATCTTCGAAGACCCTGCGCCCGTTGGCACTCAGCACATCACTGCGACTGGCAGCCCCAAGCAGGCGCCCGGCGGCATGTTCGGCGGCGGTGGGCCGGCGCCCAAGGCCGACATTCGCGAACTTTGGGAGCTGTTGGATCTGGACATTCCCGGACAACCAGGCATGCAAGGCCTGTTCTCGCCCGATTTGGTTTGGCAGCAACACAATCCCTACCCGATTCTTGAAGATAACGCAAATCCGTTGTGGGTGTTCGTCGACGAGGACGCGCCCGGCGTCCAGCCGGGAAAAGCACTCAGCGCCGAGAGTCCGATCACCAAAGGCCTGAACGAAGTCCTGGCAATCGTACCAGGTGCGGTCAATGCGAAGTCCGACAGCAAGCTGGAACACGTTCCTTTGCTGATCACCAGCGAAACAAGCGGCACGGTTGCCGGCTCGAAGCTGCGCGAAATCATGCAGCGACAAACCACGGTGATGAACGAAACGCAGGGCATAGCGCCGTTTCAGTCGATCGCGATGGCCATCGAAGGTTCGCTCCCGAGCGCTGACAAAAATGCCGACCAGCAGAATGCGGCGGATCAGAACGCGACGGAAGACAAGGGATCCGAAACTTCAAGTGACCGACCGATCAAAGTGGTTTACGTGGCCGACGCGGATCTGATGCTACCTGATTTTTCGATGATTCGCGCCGACCCCGACACGATGACGGAGTCGCGATTTCAATTTCAAAATGTCACGTTCATTTTGAACTGCATCGATTGGCTGACCGGTGAACTGGACTTCATCGAAGTCCGCAAGCACGAGCCGATCTTTGCCAGCTTGCGAATGATTGATTCGGTTAAGGATCTGGCTCGCCTGGATGTCCGCAAAGGTAGCGAAAAGTTCCAGGAAATCTATGATCAGGCGGTCACCGAAGCTCGCGAGGCCATGGACCAACAACTGTTATCTTTGCGCGAGGAAGTTGATGAGTTGCAGAAGAAGAGTGCCGATGGAAGTGTTTCCCGCGCTGAATTACAAGCCAAGATCCAGAGTTTCCAGATGCAGCAAGAAGCGCAGCAGCGAAAGCTGGATGTCAAGATCGCGAAAACCGCTCGAGACCGTCAGCTGAGTGTCCGCGAAATTGAACGCAAAGCGGCGGACGAAGTGACCAGCATTCAAAACAAGGTCAAAACCGCGGCGGTGGTGTTGCCATGCATCCCGCCCTTGATTGTCGGTGTGATCGTATTCGCCTCGCGGCGTTTGCGTGAGCGAGAAAATATCAGTAAGAGTCGTCTGAAATAGCGAGAATCATTGCCGTGAACGAAGGCAAAAAAACTTTGGCCTTTTGGGCCGCCGCCGTAGCCATGCTGGGCATTGCTGCGTTTGTCGCCTGGCCTACCGCGCAGCTGGAATCCAATCCCATTGCCGGTAATCAACTGTTTGAGAAATTTACCGATCCGCAGTCCGCGGCCAGTATGAAAATCGTGACCTTTGACGAGGAACAGGGCCAGCTGGATTCCTTCGAGGTCCGTCGTGACCGCGAAACGGGGCTCTGGAACATTCCGTCACGCGATGGTTATCCCGCCGACGCGATTGAGCAAATGCGGACCGCCGCAAACAGCTTGATCGGTCTGACGATTCTGGATGTCCAAACCAGCAACGCGGAAGACCACGATGACTTGGGCGTAGCCGAACCGAATCTCGAGGACCTGGAAGTCGGTGATGAAGGCGTCGGTCGCCTGGTGACTTTCAAAAATGAAGCGCAGGAGACTTTGGCTTCGATCATCATCGGAGATCAAGACAAATCGGACCCCGAAAAACGCTACGTGCGAATCCCCGGTCAGGATCCGGTGTACCTGGTCAAACTGGATGATTCTTCGCTGACGACCAAGTTCGAGGATTGGATTGAAAGCGATCTACTGAAGCTAAGCAGCATCGATATCGCCGAGCTGGAGATTCAGGATTACGCTGCTTCGGTGGAGTTGGGACGACAACTGTCGCTGACTCGCAACTACACGGCAAAGGTGAAATTGGAAGGCACCGATTGGCAGCTCGAACAACTCAATGAATTCGAGCCTGGCAATCCGCTGGCCGAGCCGACGCCGGTGGAAGTCCCGGCCGGGGAAAAGCTGAACAAGACCAAACTGGACGCCATGAAGAATGCCTTGGACGACCTGAAAATCGTCAACGTCGTTCGCAAGCCAGATGGGATGAGCGCCAACCTCCGCGCCAACAAAGATTTTCTAAACGACCGGGAAGCGCTGGCATCGTTGCAGAGAAATGGCTTTTTCCCAGCCAGCACCAGTCCTGATGGCGATGTCGAAATCCTCGCCGCCAACGGCGAGTTGGCCGTGACGTTGAAGGAAGGAGTCAAATACGTGATTCGCTTCGGAAACGTCGCCGGCGTCTCGGACGCCCAGCAATCAGAACCAGCGGCTGCGGAGGAGGAGTCAAGCAAGGGTGGTGTGAATCGTTATTTGCTGGTCACCACGATGGTCGATGAGTCCTCGTTTCCGCCCCCTGAGTTACAAGAAGTTCCCAACACGATTGAGGAACTGCAGGTGCTGCTGAATCCCCCAAAACAAGGGCCAGCTGACCAGGAGACTGTGGACGAGGCGGAACCTGCCGACGAAAAGCCGCAGTTAACGGAACCGCAGACCACGGAACCAGAGACATCGGAACCAGAAAAAAGCGAAGCAGAGCCGGCGCCGGCAGCAGACGCTGAGTCGCCGTCCGCTGAGCCGCCGTCCGCTGAGCCGGCGAACGACACGGAGGCAGAGCAACCGTCCGAGCAGCAGCAGGGACAGATCAAGTCGATTCAGCACGGCCAGCGACTGGTGGCCTTGCAAGACGAACCTCAAGCTGCCGATCAAAGTGCCGATCCAGAACCGGCTGCCGAGTCACAAGAGGCCGGCGATGCAGAAGAAGCCGGCGATGCAGAAGAGGCCGGCGATGCAGAAGAGGCCGGCGATTCGCAGCAGCTGGCCGATGAGGCGAAATCCGCTCAGCCGAAAGCCGGCGAAGCGACGAAGGAAGAGAACTTGACTGCAGAGGAGATGCAGGAGCGTTTGGAAGCCGAGCAGGAAAAGATTACAAAAGAGAACCAGCGCAAGTTGGACGAGCGAAAGGATAAAATCGAAGCGGCCGAGAAAAAGGTTCGCGAGTTGAATGCCAGGTTCGCTGATTGGTACTATGTGATCCCGGAAGAGACTTACACGAAACTGCGGATCAAACGGGACGAACTGTTCGAAAAACAAACAGACAGCGAGGCAACCACACCGACCGCGGACCCATCCGCTGTGCCCCAGTTTCAGATCCCCGGGTTGCCGGGAAACTAAAACGCCGGAAAACAAAAGCGTCGGGAACGGTTGGGCATTCGCGGCTTGCCGGTATTAGCCCCAGCTTGGGATGACCGATCATGCTCCGGCGAATCCTCATTGCGATCATGATTCGAATGATTCGCTTCTATCAGATCGGGATCAGCCCGTTGATCGGGCCGACCTGTCGCTTCACGCCTACGTGCAGTCAATACGCGATCGAAGTGATTCGCAAGGATGGCCCGATCCGAGGATCCAGGCGGGCCATCTGGCGAATCATGAAGTGTCATCCGTTCCATCCGGGCGGCCTCGATCCGCCCTAGCTGAACGCCACTCTGGTAGTCCCGCGAGTCCCTTGGCGGGGCAATTTTTGTGGAAATTGCTTCCGGAATGCCCTGTGCGGGACTCATCGACCACTTTGTTGGTCCTCAGGTCGACGGAACAGGTGCACGGTTGGCTCGCTGGCGATTCTTGCTTGGTCCGTTAGCCTGCCGGCGCCAAAGCTGGATCGATGTTGCCAATCTTACCGGTCGGGACGTCATCCGCTTCCAGATCACCCAGTGCGTACTGGATCCCATCCAGAATGTGTCTCAGGATCACGGGGTTCTTGTAAGTGTCCTCGCGATGACCAAAGTTGGTGTAGAACACCCGACCGTCGCCCGCTTTGCGAACCCAGGAGACTGGAACTTCGCGTGGTCCGTCTTTGATTCGTTCGGACACCTTGGACTGACTCATGTCCAGACTGACCAACACGCGGAGCACATCGGTGCCAACGAAAGTATCTGGTTTGTACTGATAGATCTCGTCCGTATGCCAGAATCCCTTGCCGCCGAACGCTTTGTTCAAGACGTGGCTTGGATCATCCAGTTTGAATGCCCATCTTCCGCCCGCTCCCCAGGGATGACCGCCGAATTCGCCACCTACGATTGCCCGGCACTCCGGATGTCGTCCAAAGTTATCGCTGGCGGCGTGAATTCCGGCCAGTCCTTTGCCGGCGGCGATGAAATCCAGAAACGCATTCATTTGGGCAGCTTCGGGAAACTGCATGTTCGTGGTGTTGTTCAATACGATGCAATCGTATTGATCGAGGTTGTCTTTCGTGAACACGTCGTAGGTATCGGCCAGATCAACTTCGAATGCTTCGGTTCGTTTCCCCAGTTCTTGCAGCGCCGCGTTACCGAAAGGAATGGAATTGTGGATGAAACCGCCGCAACGATAGAACACCAGAATCCGCCTGGTTTTTTTCGGTTTCGCCGTAGCTGACTCGGGCACGGCCGCTGCGATCTCGCCGAGCTGTTGGTCGCTCAATCCCTTGAACCGCTTCGCTTTTTCGGTCTGCCATTGGTCGCCTTGATCTTGGCCAACGCAGTCAGGGGTGATTTGTGGGAGCGCCAAAACGGCAGTCAGCAAAACAACAGAAACGGCGATTCGCATGGGATGCTCCCAAGTGGAGGTTGGCGAGAACTGGATAGTTGGCAGTGTCAGCATAGCACAAACCGAAACCAGATCCGATCTCGTCAGCGGTCAAGTTGGCCAATCGTTGATCGGGCGAGTCCGAAGAGGTCCGTTAGCGAACCTGGCAAGCCTCGGCCAGCGAGCAGCCGCTGCACGTTCCGGTCTCGCAGCCGCCACCGGTGCCGCAATCGGGTCCGCATCCGTCACGCAGCAACTTGGCGATCTGTCGTGTTCGGATCACTGATTCGTACTGTTCCACGATTTTCGCGGTGATCGATTCAGCCGCCTGATCGACCTCGCCCAAGAAGTGCAGGACCAGCGTTCCACCGTCCAGCATCTGATCGATATCCAGCAGCACGGACTGAGAACCCGACTGGGCTAGCACATGACGGCATTGCTCGACGGCCTTCGGTTTGTTTCGATCCAGCCGCACGATCAACCGTTCGTCGTCGCGCGTTGTGGTTCGTAAAATGCTCGCTATCTCGGTTTGCCGGCGCGGCGGCTGTCGACAGGATCCAACAATCTCCCCGCACTGCAATCCAATACCGGTTCGGACGATCACGCGGCAATCGCGGGTCAGCCCTATCGGGCCGGACGCTGCACGGACTTCGGCAAGTGCACCGATCCGGACAAAGTAAGACTGCATGGCGAGAATGACCGCAAGGAAAGAAACCCGACTTGCCGATTCCGGCGTCGATGCTCACCATGGTGTACGATAACGTCGGGATTTGCAAATCTCGCTCCTTGCCAATCGCCTCAGATAGCTTGATTGATGACCTTGAAACTCGACCTCGACGCCCCCGTATCGACTGACCGCTACCAACGTTTGGCCGATCAGGTTTTGGCCGGAAAGCAGATCACGCGTGGCGACGCGCTTGCCATTTTGCAGGCCGAGGACGTCGATGTTTTGTCGATCTTGGCCGCCGGGTTTCGGATTCGCCACAAGTTTTTTGGCAAGTCAGTCCAATTGTATTTTTTGATGAATGCCAAGAGTGGTCTTTGTCCGGAGGACTGCCATTACTGTAGCCAATCCAAAATCTCCACTGCCGCGATTCCCAAATACAACATTCTTAAACGCGACGACCTGCTGGCAGCGGCAGACCTGGCGCACCAGCGCGGGGCCAAGACGTATTGCCTGGTCATTTCCGCGCGCGGACCGAGCGAGCGAGAGATCAGCGCGGTGGAACAAATCGTGCCGGAGATCAAAGAGCGCTATGGGCTGGATATTTGTGCTTGTCTTGGACTGCTGTCGCGCGAACAGGCCGACAGGCTGAAAGCCTGCGGTGTCGACCGCGTCAATCACAACTTGAATACCAGCCAACAGCACTATGCCGACATCTGTACCACCCATACCTACGCTGACCGGGTGGAAACGCTGCGGCATGTTCGCGACGCGGGGATGGAAATGTGTAGCGGTGGGATCATCGGCATGGGAGAACGGCATGAAGATATCGTGTCGATGGCATTTGACCTGCGCGAACTGGGTGTGCAATCGATTCCACTGAATTTTCTTAATGCGATCGAAGGGACACCGTTGCAAGGCATTGACGAACTGACCCCACACGATTGCCTGCGCGCCCTGGCGATGTTTCGGTTTGTCAATCCAGATCGAGAGTTACGGATCGCCGGAGGGCGTGAAATTCACCTCCGCTCGCTGCAGCCGCTGGGTTTGTATGTGGCCAATAGCCTGTTTGTCGGAGATTACCTGACCACCAAAGGCCAGGCGCCCCAGCAGGACTACGAGATGATTCGAGACCTGGGATTCGAGATCAGCAAGTCGGCTGGTGAAGCGTAGTGGTAGCTTTCGTCGATCGCTTTATCACTTACATCCCGTGATTGTTCTTTGACGACACAGACAGAGGGTATCTGGATGCGGATCCTGATTGGTTTGTTGGCAGTCTGTTGCTTGCTTGGCCGCTGTACAGGTGAAACGGTGCGCCCCAATATCTTGGTCGCGATTTCCGACGATCAATCGTTTCCGCACGCGTCCGCCTATGGTCAGAGCGCGATTGCGACGCCCGCGTTTGATCGAGTAGCCAGTTCAGGCATCCTGTTTCGCAACGCCTTCACTCCGGCACCCGGCTGCAGTCCCATGCGGGCAGCATTCCTGACAGGTCGAGAGATATGGCAACTTCGCGAGGCGGGCACGCACGCCAGCTACTTTCCTACCGATTTGCCTGTCTTTACCAGACAGCTTGCCGACTCGGGCTATCACGTCGGGATGACCGGAAAAGGTTGGGGGCCGGGGAAAGCGGTAGGTTGGCAGCACAACCCCGCTGGGAAACTGTACGCCGCAAGAACCAACCAGGCGCCCCAGGGGATCGCGGCCATTGATTATGCCGCTAATTTTGATGACTTCTTGGCGGATCGAAAGCCGGGACAACCGTTTTGCTTTTGGTACGGCGGCAAGGAACCGCATCGGATTTACCAGCCCGGGATCGGCAAGCAGAACGGCATCGACCTGAGCAAGGTCGAAGTGCCGCCATTTTTACCTGACTGCGAAACGGTTCGATCCGATATCGCGGACTACTTTTACGAAATTCAGTGGTTCGATTCACATCTGGATCGGATGCTGCGGAAGCTGCAGCAGCTTGGTGAATTGGAAAACACCCTGGTGATCGTGACCAGCGACAACGGCATGCCGTTCCCGGCAGCCAAGGCCAACCTGTACGAATATGGAATTCACATGCCGCTGGCGATCAGTTGGCCGGCAAAAATTCCGGCCGGCCAAGATACGGATGATCTGGTCAGTCTGGTCGATGTGACGCGAACCATCTTTGCCGCGGCCAATGTTGACCCGCAGCACTCTGAGCAATTAGCCGGTCAGAATTTGTTGGATTTTTATTCAACAAATCCGTCAAGTGACGGCGCCAAAAAAGAGACGCGGTGTTCGCCGGTCGTGAACGTCATTCGTCATCGCGTTACAACACGCTTGGCTATCCTTGTCGTTGCATCAGAACGAAAACGCATTTGTTCATTCGCAACTTTGCGCCGCAGCGATGGCCCGCCGGGGCACCGCAAGCTTACGCCGAGGCTCGGTTTGACGAACATGGGCAACTGATCAGCCACCGCTTGGGCACCCCGTACGGTGGCTACCACGACATTGACGACGGCCCCACATTGCGATGGATGATTGCCAATCGCAGCGACGAAAAAGTTGCCCCGCTGCTGGCCGCCGCAGTCGATCTGCGGCCGCAAGATGAACTGTATGACATCCTTAGTGACCCAGGTTGTTTGAACAACCTGGCTGGACGTGGATCGTCGCACGAGCTGCATCAATCATTGTCTCAGCGATTGGAATCGTATTTGACCAAGACCGGTGATTTGCGCCAGCTTGATCCCCAGGCGGCGCAGGTTTGGGAAACTTACCCGCGCGTCAGCAGCATCCGCTGGTTTCCCATGCCGACTTGGGCCAAACAGAATCCTGGTCTGGTTCCGCAGCAACCGTGGTTGGACGAGCGGCGTCCCCGCGAGCGGTGATGTGAAGGACTGCAACTGGTCGCGGGAACCGCCAACGCCGAACCAAACTGCCGGTCGCATCGTATTGGCCACCAACCAACCGGCTATCACATTCAGGTTTCACTGCGGTAACATTCTCTGACCGGTGACGCATCCATTTGGAGGGAACCCAGTCTTGTTTTCAGCTGTTCCCTCCATCGTTTTGATGCTGGCTGTCACCCTGCTCCCAGCCGCGATCGTTTGCGCTGCGAGTTTGTACTCGGTCAGACGGTGGGCCAGTCAGCTCGGGTTGCTCGACCAACCGGGAGGACACAGCACTCACGCTCAGGCCACTCCACTGGGAGGCGGCATCGGAATCTGGCTGGGGATCGTCGTGACCTTTGCCGCCGGCACGATCGCTGTGTTGCTGGTCGGCGAATCATCGGAATTGCAACAACGGCTTCCCGAGCAATTCCGGCCATACCTGGAAGGCGCTACGATGCGAGTCGGGCAGATCTGGAGTCTGCTGGGTTGTGGAACAATGCTTGTCGCGTTGGGGTTGATCGACGATCGAACCGGAGTCAACCATTGGCTTCGGCTGGCGATCCAGTTTGCGGTCGCCGCGTTTGTCGTGCTGTGGCTTGGATTCGGGTTGACCGCTTACATTGCGAATCCTTGGATTACCAATCTGCTTTCGATCGTGTGGATCGTTGGAGTGATTAATTCGTTCAACATGTTGGACAACATGGACGGACTTAGCGGCGGCGTGGCGGCGATCATCGCGTCATCAATGGCGTTAGTCATGTTGACGACGCCCGACCCGGGGACCATTCGGCCGCAACTGTTTGTGGCGTCGTTACTGTTGGTCGTCACCGGTTCGTTGATCGGTTTTTTATGGCACAATCGACCACCGGCCCGGATCTTCATGGGCGATGCCGGCAGTTATCTGGTCGGCTTTCTGATTGCGGTGGCGATGTTGATGGCGACCTTTGCCGGGAACAGCTCGCGTCCCCACGCCGTGCTCGCGCCGTTGTGCGCGATGGCTGTTCCGCTTTATGACATGACCACGGTTTTATGGATCCGAATTCGCAACGGTCGCAGCCCGTTTGTCGGTGACCGCAATCACTTTTCGCATCGTTTGGTGGCGCTCGGCTTGAGCCGGACTCAGGCCGTTTTGACCATTTACTTGGTTACCGCGACTTGCGGCTTGGCTGCACTGCTGTTGACGCATGTGTCAGTTGTTCAGGCAGCCGCCGTCTTAGGGATCGTCGCCTGTATGTTGATGTTAATTGTCATCCTGGAATCGACGCAGTGGCGAAACAGCGACGAGTAGCCAAACCGACAGCGAAACCGGACCACCTTTGGCGGCGTTTCGATCCGGGCTCGATCGCCGCAGGGCTGCTTGCTGGCATCATCGTATATTTGACTTACTATCCCAGCGATGCCGTTGCGGTCGAAGATGGGGATGCGCTGGGGCTGACCTTGTTATCGCTGTTGCTTTGCCTTTCCACCGTACTCGGTGTGCGGAACAAAACAGAAATCGCAAACAGTGTTGCTGCGCAGCAAGAATTCAACGATCGCTTGCCGGATCCTGGCTCTTCGGCGTCAGCAACCAAGTCGGACCGTTCACCATTTCCGCTCTCAAATCTCAGTCGTGCTTTGGACGCGCTTGTCTGGTCGTTAGCTGCTTGGATGATGTTGGCGGCGTTTGCCACCTCTGAATTCGGAAACCTGAGGTCGGCGACCAACGAAGCCTGGTTGTGGATCGCGGCGGCGGCGTTGTTTACCTCTGTCCGTCGCATCGCGGTCAACGACGACGTTAGGAGAGCGACGGCGATGTTGATGCTGGTCTGTGCGTCAGGCTTGGCGGTTCATGCGCTGCATCAGGAGTTTGTCACTTTGCCGTTGAATCGTTTGGAATTCGAAAAAGATCCTGAGCGGGTTTTGCAGGCGGCAGGCTACGAAGCGCCGCCCGGATCCTCAGAGCGGGCCATTTTCGCAGGCCGCTTGTATGACGGAGGGCCGACCGGAACTTTTGCTTTGGCCAATTCCATGGCCGCCGTGCTGATTGGTGGGGTCTTGTTTGCGATCGGTGTGGTGCGGTTCAGTTGGCGCCAAATACCAACCATTCAGTTGGCTACCTGGTGCACGATTGCCTTGATTTGTGCGGCTGGATTAGGATTTTCACGGAGCCGCTCGGCCGCCGCTTGCATGGTCTGCGGCGCGGCGCTGCTGTATCTGATCGGCGTCGATCGAAACCACTTGCGAATGCTGCGATCGCGAATCATCGGCGCTATCGCAATCACGGTCGTGGGGCTGATCAGCGTGCTGTTGTGGTTCGGCGATCGTGAGTTTTTGGCTTCCGCGCCCGCCTCGTTGGCTTTCCGTTTTCAGTATTGGCGGTCCACTCTGAGGATGGTCTTCGATCACCCCCTGTTTGCTGCCGGACCAGGTCACTTTCAAGCTGTCTACGAACGGTATCGAGAAGCCAGCACGGCGGAACAGATTGCGGATCCGCACAACCTGTTTTTCGAAACGCTCGGCAGCGGTGGTCTGATTGGTTTTGGACTGCTGATTTCAAGCTTGATTGTGGGCGCAATGTATTATTCCGGTTCCAAAACGTTTCGAGCATCTGTCAGCAAAGCCGCTGCCTACGACCATCAACGCTGGGTTTGGATCGGAGCCGTTGTTGCTTTGGGTTTGATTTGGTTATTTGGCTGGGCCTCGCGCCAATTGCCAGATGTGGATGCCAGTTTGTTCGTGTTGCCGATGGTGGTTGTCATCGGAATGGTTTTGGCTCCGTCAATCAAGTTCATTTCAAGTCAAGATCTTGACCGCGTGGTCGGCGTCGTGTTGTTGATGGTGCTGTTGCATCTGACTGTCTCTGGTGGCTGGACAGTGCCCGGAGTCGCGGTGGTCGTTTGGATCGCCGCGGGAATCTTGACGCGCGTTCAAGCCAATCGAGTTTCCATGATCAAGTTTAAGTCGCACGAATCGACGATTTCATGGTTGGCCGGCGGCTTGTGCATCGGCTTGATCGCCTTGTTGTTTTTCACGTCCCTGCGTCCCGTGCAAACGGCTGGACACCAAATGGCGATCGGTTCGCTTGCGATCGAAAGTGGACAATACCTTAAAGCGGAACGTCTGCTTCAGGCCGCTGCCAGTTCAGATCGATGGTCACCCCTGCCGATGATCGGTTTGGCCGATCTGTATCGCTGGCGATTGATCAACCAAGATCTTCCTGTCACGCGGGAGCGGTGGCGATCCGCGATCGCCGAGGCTCTGCGGCGCGGTGGTGATGATCCGGCCCTGCATCGCGTGATCGGCTCGCAACAACTGCATTTGTTTCAGCGATATGGAAATCCGGAAGACCTTTCGGCGGCGTCGGATAGCTTTACGACCGCGGTCAAATTAGCTCCGATGAATCAATGGATGATCGCGCAAGCCGCATCGATTGCCGCTGCCCGAGGCGACGATCCGATGGAACGTCAACTGACGGCGCGGGCCCGGCGGCTATCGAATTTGGGCGTGAACGTCGAACGAATGTTCGATTTTCAGCTGATCTATCCAGCTGAATACTTCGGTACTGATGTCAGCAAGGGACCGATTCGCCTGCCCGCAGAGCAAGTCCTTCCCGAACCAAACTAGGCGATCTATCGTAGGGGCAATGCTGTGGTTTGTTGATTTCTCGTTGAGTGACAGAATTAGGTTGCCATGAAGAAACCTTGGCTTTGGATGCTGCTAGCGGGATCGCTTGGGGTCGCGGCCGCATGGGGGATCAATCATTATCGTTATGGTGTTGCCATGCGATTCGGTCGCTATGGGACCGCAGATGGAGCCGACAAGGCGGTCGCGGTGAATCAGGTTGCGACGGTGGAAACCAAGTCAGGCAATCCAAAGGCCGTCGTGTCTGATGGCAAGACGACCCACGATTTTGGGATCATGACTCCCGGCAGCAAGGGGGAACAAACCTTCCAAATCGAGAATCGGGGGGAATCTGATTTGATCCTGCGATTGGGCGCGTCGACTTGTAAGTGCACAGTCGGTTCGCTGCAGAATGACGCAGTTGCACCCGGAGAGAAAACGAGCGTCAAACTAAGTTGGACGATTAAACCTGACGATGTCGCGTTTTCGCAGTCCGCACAGATCCTGACCAATGATCCGACCGCGCCGGCGCTAAGCTTCGCGATCACGGGCAAGGTGGTGCGGGATATTGACGTGGTTCCCGAGACCTGGTCCTTCGGTGACGTGGTAGCCGGTGAGTCGTTTGAGGTTGCAGGGACGATTTACAACTTCATGCAATACGATATCGAACCTACCGAACCGTCTTTTACGATCGCGGAGATGTCGGATCTGACCGAGTTCACCGTCGAACCTTTCGAGCCGTCTGAGCAGACCGACGGAGTCCGATCGGTCGCTCGTCAGGGGTTTCGAGTCCGGGCGAAAGTCAAGCCCGGCATGCGTCAGGGAGCGCTTTCCCCCAAACTGGTGTTCAGGTTTCGCAAGCTGGATCGCCAGGGCGAGGCGATCATCGAACCGCGGACAGGAAGCGACGATGAGTTCCGCGTGTCGGTTCCGGTTAGCGGAACGATCGTCGGCCCCCTGAGTATGATTTTGAACGAGAGCGTGAAGGAATTATCAGGCTCCTACCTGTTCGATTTAGGACGAATTGGGAAAAACGACCCGCTAACGAGCAAGGCCTTCGTTGTGCTCAAGGGAAATGAACGCGACAATACAGAGCTGCGAATTGGGGAGGTCTCTCCCGATGGGGTAATCCGGGCAACCTTGGGTGAGCCGAAGGGAAGTGGACCGACGAAGCTCTTTCCGCTGGAAATTCAGCTGCTTCCGAGCTCAGAATCGGTAGAACGCAAAGGCTTGAACAAGGATGACTACGGATGGATATGGATAGAATCCGATAACCCCAAGGTGGCAAGAATGCGCGTAGCGCTAAAGTTTTCTCTCGAAGGACGCTAGCAAACCAACGCCGCGTCCAATTTCTTCTTTGGTATAAGGGCATGTCAACTCAAAAGGATTGCTACCGCACACTTCCTGTGGCTCAAGGATTGCCACTGCTGCTGCCGATGATGCTGGCCATTTTTGGCTGTTCATCCGAATCCTCCTCGCACGACACCGCGTCGCCGGCGGTTGAGCGAAACGCATCAGCGCACTTGTCCAGACCGCTGGCGGTATCTGCATCAGGTCCGTTGTTGGGAGGCCCAATTTCGATTCCATATTTAACCGATATTGACCAAGTCACCGATCAGGCGGTGGCAATGCGGTTTGGCGACGGAACGGTGTTGGTCCAGAAACCAGCGTCCGGGGCGATTGAGATCATTCCGACTCCCGAGCCCGATCCGAAGGTGGCGAGGAACGGGCCCGCGGAGGCGAAATCGCTGACCCAGGTGGTGCCGGAAACCGTTCCTTTGTCGGCTGCGGTTGAGATTTCCAGCGGTGTCGACGGTCCAGAGGATTACCGAACTTGGCCGGCACCTGATGTGGCCTTGGTCGTCACCGGACGGCAACACGGCTACATCGAACCATGTGGTTGCACCGGCCTGGAGCGCCAAAAGGGGGGTGTCGCCCGTCGCTTTACTTTCCTGAAGGAACTGAAGGAAGGCGGCTGGAATTTGCTGCCGATCGACGCCGGCGACCAGGTGCGAAGGTTCGGTCCCCAGGCCGAGATTAAATTGCAGCAGACGGTCAGGGCGCTGAAGCAAATGGACTATCAGGCGATCGCGTTTGGACCGGACGACTTGCGGTTGGGAGTGGGCGAATTGTTGTCGGTCGCTGCCGGCGAGACCGCCGAAGAGACGATGTATGTATCGGCCAATGTGGTACTGATCGATCCCACTTTGGTGCCACAGACAAAAGTCTTGCAGCGCGGCGAGTATCGCATCGGCCTGACCAGCCTGCTGGATCCCCAGGCGATGGAAGTGGAACCGGGAGAAGATATATCGGTCAATCTACTGGTGGATTCGGCTCGCAAGGCAATCGAAGCATTTCAAGCCCAGCGTGCCAATTTCAGTGTCTTATTGTTTTTCGGTACAGAAGAGGCGGCGAAGAAACTGGCGCAACAGGTCGCCGGCTTCGATTTGATTGTCGCCTCGGGCGGCTATGGAGAACCGACGTATCGTCCCGAGTCGATCGAGGGAACAAAAACTCAATTGATCTATACCGGTGATAAAGCGATGTATGCCGGACTTGTAGGACTCTATTCCGGCCAGCCGATGAAGTACGCGCGTGTCGCGCTGACACACGAGTTTGCCGATGCACCGGAGATGCGGCAATTGATGGCGGACTATCAGCAACAGCTAAAAGCAATCGGACTTGATGGGCTCGGACTGCTGCCGCCGGTGCCGCATTCGTCGGGCCAGAAGTTTGTGGGCACCACGGCGTGCGGCAAATGTCACACGCAGGCTTTGGATGTGTGGAAAAGTTCTGCGCACGCCGAGGCTACTGATCACCTTGTCAAACCGCCCCAGGAACGGGGTGACGTGGCCCGACATTTCGACCCAGAATGTCTCAGCTGTCACGTCACGGGCTGGAATCCTCAGGAATACTTCCCCTACGAATCCGGGTATTTGTCGTTAGATTCCAGCAGGCACCTGACTGGCAGTGGATGCGAGAACTGTCATGGCCCCGGTTCCCAGCACGCGGCCGCCGAGGAACCGGGATCGAAAGTGACCGCCGACGTCCGTGATCAGCTGCGCGAAGAGATGAAATTGCCGTTTGAAAGGGCGCGAGAGAAGTGCATGGAATGCCATGATTTGGACAATAGCCCCGACTTTCACGAAGAAGACGCGTTCGAGGAGGTCTATTGGCCTCAGGTCGAACACTACGGTCTGGACTAGTTGGATCCGAGCTGTCGCAAGTAACGCTGCCGCAAGTAACTTGGACTGTTCACGGCAAACATCGGCCGAGTCATTGACGACCCCCTTGGCCGCAATCTCCCCGCCGAGAGATGCCGGCGAAGAGGTCGCCACGTTGGCTTTCGCAGACGAAAAAAGGCGAGGCCGACTCCGAAGAGCCGACCCCGCCTCGCACGGGGGGACGCTTAATATCTGGTTGAAGATCAGGTGGTCGATGCGTCCCGCTGACATAGATAACCTTAGTTCGACTCCCTGGGATTCAATGGCAATCGTTGAACTGATCTACGGATTTCGCCAGATCTGAGCCGATCTTTTGCTGGTCTGTAACGGTCGTAGCGGTTATTCGCTCTCCGGCTGCCCTGGTCGCTGGATTGCGCCTCTGGATCAGCTCGCTACAATCCAGGTCTTCACCTCCTATGCGCTCCGTATCGACGATCATGAACTCTGCTGCCGAACTTCCCCAACCTTTGGATGTGATTGCAGTTGGTGCGCATCCCGACGATGTTGAAATCGCTTGTGGCGCGACGCTAGCCAAACTGGTCAAGCAAGGATACCGCGTTGGGATCATCGATTTGACCGATGGAGAACCGACTCCGAACTCGGCGAGCCCCGAGATTCGGCTTGCCGAGTCCCGCGCGGCGGCCAAGGTGCTGGGAGTTCACGAACGAATCCAGCTTGATTTGCCGAATCGCAGACTGTTCGATTGTTTCGAGCACCGAGTCGCTTTGGCGAAGGAATTTCGTCGATTGCGGCCCCAGTTGGTGATCGGATTTGGCGCCAAAACTCCGATGGCTTCGCCCGATCATTGGCAAGCAATGCAAATTACCGACGCCGCCATTTTCTACAGCCGCCTGACAAAATGGGACGAGCACTTCGATGGGCTTCCGGTCCACCACGTGCTTCGTCATCTGTACTATCGGTTAGCGGTGGAATCCGACACGATTCCTGGGCACTCGCATCATTTGGTGGTTGATGTTTCGGAGACCATCGAGCAAAAGATTGAGTCGATTATGTGTTACCAAACGCAGTTCGCTCATAAACCAAATATTGCTGATCGAATTCGCGCGGCGGCAACTGTGACCGGTGCATTGGCTGGCGTGACGTCGGCCGAATCATTTGCGGCGGCCAAACCGGTGGCGATTGATGATCTGGTGAAAACCGTGCTGCCCTGACGTTTGCACCTGTTAATCAAGATTCTCGGTGACTAAATTATTCGCTCGGCCAATCTCCCGCGCTCTGTCTGTGCTCTGCGAAAGTGTCCATGAAAGATCTGTTTCGACTTGACGATGATATTGCCGTGGTGATCGGCGGAACAGGGGAATTGGGTGGCTTGATGGCCGAGGCGCTAGCGGCCTTTGGCGCGAAAGTCGCCGTGGTGGGCCGCAATCGCTGATCGTGGAAACGCCCGTGCCGCCAAGATCACCGATGCCGGGGGCACAGCGAAATTCTTTGCCGCTGACGGCTTGAGCGCCGAATCTCTTTGCGAAGCGCGAGAACAAATCAAGTCCTGGGCCGGCGGGCCAGGGTCGGTCCTGGTCAACGCCGCCGGAGGAAACCGACCGGAGGCGACCATTCCGCCCGGGGGTGACTTTTGCAAACTTCCGCTGGACGCTTGGCGCGATGTTTTTGACTTGAACCTGGTCGGGGGAGCGTTGTTGCCGACTCAAATATTTGGTCGAGACATGCTCGAGGAGGGTCTGGGCAGCGTGATCAATATCGCGTCGATGTCGGGGATGATTCCACTTTCAAGGGTGGTTGCCTATTCGGCTGCCAAGGCCGCGGTGATCAATTTGACGATGTGGACCGCGCGTGAATGGGCCAATCATGGAGTCCGAGTCAATGCGATCAGCCCTGGTTTCTTTCCCGCCCAGCAAAATCGAAAATTACTTTTCAACGACGATGGCAGTTATACCGAGCGAGGCGGTCAGATCATCGGACACACGCCGATGGACCGATTCGGCAGACCGGATGAACTAGCGGGCGCTGTAGTTTGGCTTGCCAGTCGCAATGCATCGTCTTTTGTCACCGGTCAGAACATTGCCGTCGATGGCGGCTTTGCCGCGGTCACGATCTAGCAAACGATACCGAGCTCAACGGAGAAAAAGCGAACATGAGCGGACTACAGATCCCCGCGGCCGGGGCTGACTTGGATTTTCTCGCTCTCGGCGCGCTGGTTCATCGACTCGATCCCGGCGTGATTCCCTTTCGGACTGCGACCTCGTTTGATGTTCATGTCTCGGGTGGCGAGTACAACTGCGCAGCGAACCTGTCATCTTGTTTCGGCCTCCGCACGGGAATTGCCACTGCAATGGTCGACAACGGAATTGGTGAATTGATCCAACGACAAGTCCGTGCCATGGGTGTCAAACCGTACTATAAACATTTCAAGCACGATGGGGTTCGCGGTCCGAACATGGCAACGGTCTACAGTGACCGCGGTCAAGGCGTTCGGGCGCCGGTCGTGTTCTACAATCGAGCGAATGAAGCCGGCGCGATGTTGAAACCGGGAGATTTCGACTGGGACCAAATTTTTTCCGGTGGCTGTCGCTGGTTCCACAGCGGTGGAATCTTCGCCGCCTTGTCGGAAACAACCGCCGAGGTGGTGATCGAAGGGATGCAGGCGGCGGGCAAAGCCGGTGCGATTCGATCTTTTGATCTGAATTACCGGGCTAAACTGTGGGATACGATTGGAGGCTTGGCGAAGGGCCGAGAGATGATTGCCAGAATTGTCCAGCACGTCGATGTGCTGATCGGCAACGAGGAGGACTTGCAGAAAGGACTTGGCGTCAAAGGTCCAGATGTCGAGGCCAGCCGAGAAAGTAAACTGGATCCGAAGAATTTCTTTGGCATGATCGACGAAGCGGTCCAGAAGTTTCCGAACGTGACCGCGATCGCCACGACGCTGCGAGAAGTTCATTCGACCAATCGTCATTCCTGGAGCGCCGTTTTGTGGTACGAAGGTAAGGATTATGTCGCGCCGACGACAGAACTGGATGTGATCGACCGCATCGGTGGCGGCGATGGATTCGCATCAGGTTTGGTCTACAGTCTGTTGGATGGTCGGTCGGCGGCCGAAGCTCTGAAAATCGGTTGGGCGCACGGAGCGCTGCTAACCACGTTTCCGGGTGATGTCACGCGAGCAACTTTGGCTGAAGTCGAGGCTTTGGCTGCGGGTGGAACGGTGCGCGTGCAAAGGTAATCACCGTCTCGCTTCGCCGACAAGCGGGCCCAATCGCCGCGCGACTGGTCGGCGCGACTGGCCGTGCGCGACTGGCCGGCGCGCGACTGGCCGGCGCGCGATTGGCCAGCGCGCGACTGGCCGGCAGTCAGGGCTGTCGTCCGGTGGAGTGAGTGGGCCGCAACGCTACAGCAATTCGTCCAATTCCTTGGTCAGCGTCGCGAACCTTTTCAGCGTCGTCGTGATCGGCTGCGGACTGGTCATGTCAACACCGGCGTCTTTAAGCAGGTCCAGAGGGTCCTTGCTGCAGCCTCCGGACAAAAATGACAAGTAATCACTCAACTCTTGCCGGCCACCTTGCAAAACTCGCTGCGACAAGGCCACCGCCGCGCTCAAGCCGGTCGCGTACTTGTAGACATAGAACGCGCGATAGAAATGGGGGATGCGAAAACATTCCAATTCCAAGTCCGAGTCGATCACAAAGTCGGGTCCAAAATAGCTGTCCAGCAGTTCTCGATAGACGCTTCGAAACGAGTCGACGGTCAAGGCTTCTCCCGCCTCGGCCATTTCATGAGTCCGCTTTTCGAATTCTGCAAACATGGTTTGCCGCACCACCGTCGCTCGAATGCCGTCCAGTTCGTTGTTGATCAAATAAGCCCGCTCGCTGTCATCCTGGGCATTGTTTAGCAGATGATTGGTTAACAATTGTTCGTTGAAGGTGCTGGCAACTTCGGCGACAAAAATCGTGTAGTTGTAATATTGGAACGGTTGGTGACGCGCCGAGTACCAACTATGCATCGAATGGCCCGCCTCATGAGTCAACGTAAACACATCGTTCAATACCTGCTCTTTGAAATTCATCAAAATGTATGGATCGCCATCAAAAGATCCGCAACTGAAGGCACCGCTTTGCTTGCCGCGATTCGGGTAGCGATCAGCCCAACGCTTTCGCAATCCTTCTTCCAACACCGAGGTATACTCGCTTCCCAGTGGCGCTAGCGAATCGATGATCACCTTGACCGCTTGATCCCAACTATGTGTTTTCTCGATGCTGGTCAGGATCGGAACATAGGTGTCGTAATGGTGAAGATCCTTCAGCCCCATGTGACGGCGGCGGACTTCCAGATAATGATGCACGCTGGGCAACGACTCGCGCACTGCGGTGATCAGATTTTCGTAGACGGCAACCGGCACGTTGTCGGGAAATAGAGCCGCTTCCAGACTACTGGCGTAATTACGTGCTTTGGCGTAGTAGACGTCGCGCTGAACGCTGCCGCAAAGAGTCGCTGCGAGGGTGTTTTTGTGGGCCGAAAATTGTACGTAGTATTGGTCAAACGCCTCGCGACGAATCTTGCGCTCCGGGCTCTGCAACAACTGCGCGAAGGTGGCATGAGTCAGCTCCAGTTCTCGGCCCTGATGGTCCTTGATCTCGCCGAATCGCAGATCGGCATCGTTCAATTGGCGAAACGCGTTATTGGACGCCGCTGCCATCTCGCCCTGCATCGCCAACAACCGTTCTTCGTTGTCGGTCAACGTGTGTGGTCGGTAGCGAAGGAGTCTTTCCAAGACCAACTGAAACGGCTTGACGGCCGCATCGCTGATCAACTCGGTCATCCGCTCTGGGTCAATCGCCAGCAGTTCAGGCCGCATGTAGCTGATCGCTTCGCTGGCGCGGACGGCCAGGTTCTGAAACCGCGCTTTCATTGCCTGATAGGTACTGTCACCCTGATCTTCAGTCGTCTTTAAAAACGCATAGATCCCGACTCGCTCTGCCGCCCGATCAAAGTCGCGGTCGAACTCCAAAGCCTCGGCTAGCAACGCAGCAGACTCGCTTAATTTGCCGCGAAAGTTTTCAAAACCGGGGATCTTCTCGGCCAAACGCTGAAACTCGGTTTCCCAAGCTTCGTCGCTGGGAAACAGGCTCCCCAGATCCCAGCAGTCGTCCGGTCTGACGTCTTTACGTTCGGGCAAGATGGCAGTGGTCGTCACAGAAAAGCACTCTTGTTAGTTGGCGGCTGATTAGGTTTGGGAAAAGGTGTCTGACACCTTTTCCCGCTCCGTGAATGGAAATGCTCCAGGGCATTTGTTTGCGAGTCCGACATTGTAGCGAAGTTATCCGTTTTGGTCGCCGCTCGCCCGCTAGACTTTCAGTTCGTTGTCGCCCAGGGGCTGAAAGTAATGATCGACCATTTCCTCCGTTACTGCTTCGAAACAGGCCGGCGACCAACGGGGACGATCGTCTTTGTCGACGATCACCGCCCGCACTCCTTCGGCCAGATCCGCGCTGGCGACCCTGCGCCAGACAATGCGATACTCAATACGCATGTTTTCCGCCATCGTTTCGCATTTGGCACCTTCGCGGATTAGCCGCAGTGCGATCTTGACCGACGTGGGGCACAACGGCGACAACAACTTCAGTTGCTCGGCCGCCCACAGGCTGTCGTCTTGCCTCAATGCCGACATGATTTGTTCTACCGTCTCGAAGCCAAAACAATGTTCGATTCGGTCGGCATTTTCCAGATAACTGCCGGTGGGCAAGGGCTGCGAAAATTCGCCAAGCACGCGATCGACAGACTCCGCCGCGTGACTGGAAAAATCCGTTGCCGCGATGCGAGCTCGGAGCCGGGCGATGTCGCTCGAGGCAATCAAATGCGTCGCCACACCAACGGCCGCGACGTCGGGGCCTTTCAATCGCGCGCCGGTCAATCCCAACCAGGTTCCCACTCGGCCCGCAAAACGCGGCAGGAAATATCCGGCTCCTACATCTGGAAACAACCCAATCGCGTTTTCCGGCATCGCAAAGATTGATCGCTCAGTGGCGACGCGATGCGAGCCATGAATCGTAATGCCGACACCGCCACCCATCGTCACTCCATCAATCAGGGCCAGATAGGGTTTCGGAAACTCAGCGATGGCGACATTCAACGAATATTCCAGGTGAAAGAATGATCGATGTTCGTCAAGCTGGCGGGCGTCGTCGCCAACGAACACTCTCAAGTCGCCGCCCGAACAGAAACCTCGCGATCCGCGGAGATGATCGATCATCACCACATGCACGCGCGGGTCAGTTGCCCAATCCGCCAGCGCAGTCGAGATTGATTGGAACATCAAACGGGTCAGCGAATGCAGCGCGTGCGGTCGATTCAACGTGATCCGACCGACTCCGTTCTCAATCCGTATCAAAATCTGATCTGACATGGTAAATTCTGCGGCAAGATCAGCTCCCCCGGGGCGCTGGCGTTAACGGCGATCCAGCACGCGCAAGTCAACTATCCTAACCCGGCTCAACCAGCGGGCAAACCATGTCCAGTTCCGCCGCCAAACGGATCGAGCAGCTGCGAGACGAAATCCGCCGACTTGATCATCTGTATTATGTCGAAGCACAGCCGGCTGTTTCGGACTTGCAGTACGATCAGCTGCTAGCCGAACTAAAACGACTTGAAGCCGAACACCCCCAGCTGCTTTCGGCCGATTCACCGACACAGCGGATCGGTGACGCGCCAGTTGACCATCTGGTCCAGGTCAGACACCGCGTCCCGATGTTGTCGATCGATAACACTTACAGTCGCCAAGAGTTGGAGGCCTACTTTGCGCGGACCGAAAAGCTGCTTGATGGCGAACCGGTCGAGTGGGTGATGGAATACAAGATCGATGGCGTGGCCGCCTCGGTGCGTTACGAACACGGCATCCTGGTGCTGGCTCTGACTCGTGGCGATGGCCAGGTCGGCGACGACATCACGCACAACATCCGCACCGTGCGAGACCTGCCGCTGCGAACCGTCGGTCACACCGCTCCAGCCGTGCTGGAGGTCCGCGGCGAAGTCTACATGACCAACGAAGATCTTGCCGAGCTGAATGTCCGGCAAGTCAACGCCGGCGCCGAGCCTTTTAAAAACACGCGTAACGTTACCGCCGGAACCATCCGCTTGCTTGACCCGTCGATCGCGGCCGGTCGCAACCTGCGATTCTTTTGCCATGGTGTCGGTGAAACGGAGGGCTTCTCAGCGAAAAGCCACACTCAGTTTTTGGCCGCGGTTCGAAAGCTGGGGATTCCGCCAACACCGGAGGTGAAACTGCTGAAAGGTTCAGCCGCCGCGCTCAGGCAGGTCGAGGCTCTAGAGCAAGACATGCCTGATTTGCCCTTCGAAGTGGACGGCATCGTATTCAAAGTCAACGATTTCGCTCAACGTGAGCGGATGGGGACCACCAGTAAGAGTCCGCGTTGGTTGATCGCCTACAAGTTTGAACGTTACGAAGCGGTCACAACGCTCGTTTCGATCAGCGTTCAGGTTGGCAAAACCGGGGCGATCACGCCTGTCGCACATCTGCAGCCCGTCGATATTGCTGACACAACCGTTTCGCGAGCGTCGCTGCATAACGCGGATGAAATCGAAAGATTGGATGTTCGGCAAGGCGATACGGTGGTGGTGGAAAAGGCGGGCAAAATCATTCCGAAAGTCGTTCGTGTGGAAAAACACTTGCGCAACGGTCAGCCACCAAAGTGGCGTTTCCCGACGCGTTGTCCCGAATGTGAAACCAAATTGGTCCGTGACGACGGCGGGGTCTACATTCGCTGTCCGAATCCAGCCTGTCCCGCACAATTGCGGCAAAGATTGATCTACTTTGGCTCGCGGCCCGCCATGGATATCGATGGCCTTGGCGAAGAGTTTGTCGATTTGTTGATTGGTCGTGGCATGGTGTCCAATTACGCCGATCTGTATCGATTGAAGGTTGATCAGATTGCCAACTTGAATTGGTTAAAGCAACGCAAATCCAAAGACGGTCAGCCGATCGATGTACAAGTGGGCGAGAAAAACGCTCAAAAACTGATCAAGGGAATCGAGGCCAGTCGTACCCGGGGCTTGGCACGAGTCTTGTCCTCAATCTCGATCCGGCACGTTGGTCCGCGCGTCGCGCAGCTGCTTGCTCGCCAGTACCCAAGTATTGAAAAACTAACGGCGGCGTCGGTAGAGGATTTGTCTGCGATTCACGAAATTGGTGATGCGATCGCGCGCAGTGTCCACGAGTTCTGCAACAGTGATGTCGGCAAGCGAACGTTTGCTGAACTGGAGGAGGTCGGTGTGCAGTTATTTGAACCGATGCGGGAAACGGCTCAAAAAGATCGGCTCTTGGCGGGCAAAACCTTGGTGGTCACAGGCACGCTGCAGCAGTTTAAACGTGACGAGATCAACGAGTTGATCGAAGAATATGGTGGTCGAGCCGCTGCGACAGTCAGCAAGAAAACAGACTTTGTGGTCGCAGGCCAGAATGCCGGCAGTAAATTGCGCAAGGCTCAGCAACTGGGCGTCCAAGTGTTGACTGAAGACCAATTCAGGGAGATGATTGGCCGCTAAGATCTAGTCGACGTCGACGTGGTTAACGACTTGCATTCCACCGGTAACCTGGCGGATCGTTTCTTGAGCTAACTGCTTGTGGTAAAAGCTGCGAACGGTTCCAGTCAATTGGATCTGATTCTCATTTCGGTCAACGCGGATCTGGCGGAGATCGCGTACGCTACTGTTTGCCAGAACCAGGGACGCCGCCTGAGCGACATCGTGCTGTGTCGATTCCATAGGACTCGTGCTTCCAGTTACGAGGATTGGCGACCGCGGAAGTTGCCCTTGGTCGCAATCGATTGCAGGGTGATCTAGCGGGAAAGAACCCGGCTAACAAACTATCCCACATTTTTAAAACATTGCCTACACGAATCCAGCATAAATCAACAGACTTTGTCAGCGGTAATCAATAGCGCTGTGGGGCCGGCTAATCGCGAAGCCTGGTGACGCAAATGCTTTCAAATCAAAAGCCGCGCGCGTGTTCCGATTATAGGATTCGATTCGATAAATCGGACTACGGACCGCCATTTCGGCCCAATCTAAAACTCCCGCTGATAGTGAAAATTGCCTGACAACAAGGGAGTCGTAATTTTCCAGGGGACAGCTTTACCTAGCCGAAATTTGTACTGATATGTGGACCGACCTGACCATCATCATTAGCTCGATTGCCTGCGGCTTCGTTTGCGGACGAATTTATGGTCCGATCGCCAGCGATCTGTTGCGCGACGATGGCCTGACCGCGGAACAGGAAACCGCTACCGGCAATTCTGTCCAACTGAGCCCTGAGAAGATCACCGATGTGGCCGAGCAGTTGAAGGAACACGCCGAGACGATGGCGGCGAGTGTTGACCAGCATCAGACCAAAATGCAAGCCGCCAACAATTCGCTGATCGAAAATGAGCGAGCGACCGCCGAAGACGTGTTGGGCGTTGTCAATGACCTGATCGAAGCCAACCGGATAATGCAGCGAGAGTTGAAGGATGCCCAAGATCGAATTCACGAGCAATCCATGGAATTGGAATCATCCGAACGCCGTGCTCTTACCGACGCGCTGACCCGGATCCCCAATCGTCGTGCGTTCGATCTGTTCATCGCGCAGCAACACAAAAAAGGATCGGCCAACAGCAGCACTTTGGCGGTGTTGGATGTAGACCATTTCAAGAAATTCAACGATCACTATGGGCACGTTGCCGGCGACGAAGTGTTACGAGTTGTCGCTGGACTGCTGTACTCCCGGTTGAATCAATACGGCATGGTCGCCCGGTATGGTGGCGAGGAGTTTGCCGTGATATTTGACGGCGTTTCTGCGGCCGAAGCCAAGCGACTGATAGAACGAACGCGGCTGGCCATCAGCCAACGTGAAACGGAATTTGAACACAAGCGTTTGCGGGTGACAACTTCGATCGGGATGGCACAGTTGAAGGGCCAAGAAACCGTGGAGCAATGGATCCAACGGGCGGACACCGGTTTGTATCGATCGAAAGAAAGTGGCCGAAACTGCTCGCATTGGATGAATCAGGACAGACCCGTCTTGATTACCGCAGCATTGGACAATCACTCTTGGGCGACCGTGGATGCAGACTCTCGAGCCGTGGTCGAAACCAACGGAGTCCAACCTCAGCAGCTGCCGGCATCGCTGGCGGAAATCCCCAATCAGCGTCAGCTGGGCGAAAATTTCGACTGGATAAGAGAACGGATCCAGAACGATATCCACATGTTTATGATGGCAATTCGCACTAGCGGAACAGCGGATGAGTCATCGATGAATTCGTTGCTGCCTGTCGTCCGTTCGACGATGCGAACCGTTGATCGAATCGGATACGCGGATCCATCAACCTTGCTGGTTTGCTTGCTTAGCGTCGGTCAAGAAATGGTGAGCGAGCGTGGAGCGCAAATTTGCCGTGCAGCGCGCGCGATGGGGATGGCGGCTGGAGCAGGGTCCAATTCGCCGGTCACCGTCGGCATCGCACGGGCGGCCGACGATGATGACTTTGACAGCTTAGTTTCACGGGCAATTGAGCTGGCGCAGCAAGGATTGGGGCAAGCCAACGAACCTGTTTGCGTGGAACAGCCGGCGATCGCTTCGGTCTGAAGCAGCGACAGAATAAAAAACAGATTTCTTAGTTGAATCGACCTTGACCGCGGGAAAAGAGTCCCCGTATCCTCCGCACCATGTTGAGGGTTCGGCGACGAACCACTGACATTGGCACCGGAGAAGGACTCTGTCCTGCATAGGTGATTGATCGCTTTGTCGACTCAATCGCTGCGGACTCAATCGACGTAAAATCGGCATGGAAGCTGGCCAAACTCGATTGTGGTTCTCCTCTTGTGTTTTGTTCGACGAGTCCTTGCATGGATGCGGGCGTCTTCGTCGAACCCAATCCACCGGCTCCCGGAATTCAAGCGCGTTGTCCTCCGCCCCCCTAGGACTACGAACTTTCCGGGAGCTTTTTTTATGCGCTAACCGTGACTGCGATTGACTAACGAATCACATACCACTGCATTCCCTGGGCGGGAATTGAAACCGGTAAGTCGATCTCGTACTGACGCGACAACGTGTATTCGGTCCACTCTTCCGCGGCCGCGCTGATTCGAGCTGTCTCAGTCAGACCCGTGTAATACAGGTTGACCCGAATCGACTGCGTGATCGCTTGCGACCGAGGATTGTACACGCACAGCATTCCTTTGTTTTTGAGCCCAGGATTGACATGCAGCACCCAATCCAATCCCCGGCCATCGGCGCGGCGACCGTGCACGATGTCTGATTCTAAAATATCGCGATATTGCTTGTACCAATCGACTATCGATTTCACGGTATCGCGGGTTTCCTGACTGTCGAAAAGTCTCGGTCCTCGGTAATGTGCCTGGACTCCCATCCCCAAGTTCGACAGCATCATCCGTTGGTAATGGTCCAAGTGTTCACGCAACGGTTCGATCGTGGCGGCCGCGCCGCCGCCATGGTATTCAGCCAAGGGTACGTGCATCCAGCCCATGCTGGGCGTCTTGGTCCAGGTACCATCGTAAATGTTTTGCCGCGTATGGATTACTTGCTGCTCACGAGGAAGTGACCAATTCACCTCGCGATATCCCATCCCCGTCTTGTTGCCGCCAACCAGGAAATAATAGTCGGGTTGGTTGATGTAGACACCGCTGGCGCGGAGGTGTTTAAACAGCCCCGAAACAATCCGCCACTGGGCCCACCGCGAATCTTGTTCGCCTTTTTGGTAGGGCGGTCGCGGGGTGACGTCGACGTCGCCTGGATAAGGTCCGTCGTTTTCAAATTGATCAAAACCAGTCTGGTCAAAAAACCGTCTCAGCTTCTGAAAGTATTCAATCCCCCAGTCGGAAGTCGCCGCCGGTGCCTTTCCGAACGTTGGACTCTGGCCCTCGGGGCTGACCACGTCGTTGCCACCACCGACACTGCGCGATGAGAAAAGAGAATAAGCCCCTAGCTCAATCTCTTTCGACTGCGCATAGTCGGCAATCTCGGTCCACCGCTGCAAGTATGCGGAATCGGTGTTCTCCATGTTGAACCCACTCCCAAATGACAGAATCAACGCTTCGAATCCAACTTCCTTGGCGTTGTCAATCGCTTCCATCACGCGCATCGGATCCGAAGTGAGCAGGTGATGTGTGAGAGGGTTTTCGGTCACCCAGGGCGCAAGCGTACGATAAAACCGTCGCAAAGCTAATCCGCGCCGCTCTCGGTTCCCATCATCGTAAACCAGCTCGAATGCGCGAAAGCTCTCGAACGTCTCTCCCGGACCGATCTCTTGTGCCGGCCCATAAGTCGGTTCCACAACCAACAAACAGGGAGTTTGCAAACGGTAATTGACCTGTGTCTTGAAATCGGGATCATCACGCCAGTGAACCGCATGCCGGTTGGCGTTGGCGGGAGTAAATCCGCCGAAAGCAAAATCGGTTTCCACGTGCAGATAATCGGGGCGCGGAAAGACAACTCCCTGGCGCGATTCAACCCAGTTCGTATGTTCCACCAACGCAAGCTCTTCACCCCGAAATCGGTCGACGCTGATGCTCGCGCCAGAGCGGTTGGCGACGGTAATCCACTTGCTGATCGCGGGCAGCCCGTCGTAGAGCTCGTAATGAACAGAAACTAGCAGGTCAGTTTGATGGTCAGGGGTTGCGTAATCCATTCGCAGGTGAACGCCGGCAGGTGGCCAAACTGCGTCGGGTGCGTGATGCCTCCGGCGCTGCCATTGAAGTCGCTCCGTTGCCTTACCGGTCTGGATCGCAGTCAAATGCATGGCGTTGGGGTCGGCAGTCATGCCATCAAGCCACTGGGGGGTGAGAAAGGCTTGATTGGGCTGACCGACTAGCCCGCCCACTTCGTAACGCTTGCCGTTGATCGTTAGTCGGGCCTCTGGTCGAACCGAACGCAGCATTGCTTGACCGGTCATCAAGTTATCCAGCGCGATGCATGCTGCATTCGGGTCGACTCGCCAAACGCGGCGGATCAAACCGTTATCTAAACAAATCTCACGGTTGTCCTCGCTGCGCGTCGCGATTGCAACAAAGGATGACGAATCAATCAGATAGTCAGCCTGAGCATGGTCTGGCGGCTCGAGCGTCTTGGTCGGTAATCGATCGATTCCGTCGATCGCACTGGCATGGTTGGTTGCATACAGGAGACAGCAAAAGCTCGCGGCGACGGCCGCATGATAATATTGACTTGTCATGATTGGACCATCGGATCGGTAAATTCGAGTCACAACGTGATCGTTGGCCTAATCCAGTCGAAACTACCATCGGCCACTTTGCAGGCAGCGAGATGAATGTTCGACGATCGTTTCGATGGACAGCGGCTAGGCCAACCGATGCAATCGACGGATCACCCATTCCATGGTCAGCATTGTGGCTAACAACCACATCAAGACTGCATTGCGGCGACGTGTAAAATCGACGTCAGGAGTCCCGGGCAAAACCGAGGTCTGTGGCTGAGGACGGATCCAAGAGACTAACTTTGTGGCGATTGCCTGGTCGGGGGTCTCCGCGTCAACCCGCAGATATTCACCGCCAGTGATTGTGGCAAAACTTTGTAAGTCTGCGTCGTTGCGGCGAGGACGTTCCAATTCGACTGTTGGCAGGCGGACCTGCACACTTTGTCGCAATACTTGTTCGTTCAGGGCGTCGCCAAGAGTCAAGCGAACCTCGTAGCTGCCGGCCTCTCTAACCACAAACCGTGCCCCGTAGGTTCCCGCTCGTGGTTCGCCCTGCTGCGGCAGCAAACGCAAGTCATCAATCCGTCCACCAGGGGCCAGCAACTTGGCCGGCACCTCGGCTACGTCCAATGGTTCGAACTGATCGTCGGTCAACACCGCTCGGATCGTGATCGTGTCGCCGACCTGCGCGCGCAATGAATCGACCATCAGCAAACCTCGATTGCTGTCGCGCAGCAATCGGCCTTCGCTGACCCAGCGAATCAATTTCGTATAGTAGTTGTCAAAATAGGCATCGCTCTCGCCCCTCAGCCGCCACATTTCTCCGCTGCCCTGAAAGTAGACTCGTCCCGCTCCGTAGAATTGCGAGGCCAGGTAGATCGGTAGTGAACCGCTGATTTCGGTGGTGGGATCAGAGTAATAAGCGTAAACCTTGGCGGCTGGTTTGGCGCTCTTTGCGTCGACGTAGTCATAAACGCCGTCGAAATTGTCCCAGACTTCGAAGCTCTCGACCGCGGAATCGGCGATCCACAGGAATTCTGCCCGTCGCGCTTCGGGCGTGAATTTCAGTGGCCAGGCACTGTCGCCCCCTTGGCGCCCGGTCGCCGCCAACGGGCTGCGGGTTGAGACGTTGATCGGAAAAAATCCAGCTATCTTGGTCACCCGTGGGTCGGTGCGTTTTCTGGTCCATTGCGGATGGTAAACGGGCCCGGCAACCAGGACCAGACCGCCGGCTTGCTGAGTCAACCAACGATCGAGCAGTTCCAACGCTTCGAGGCTCAACGCCGACCAATTGGGATCGAACATCACGATCGTATCATACTGAAACAGCGCCTCTGCGGTGCTTGGAAACTCGGTCAACAACTGATCAGCATCTTGGCTGATGCCAGGCTGACCGGTTTGCAGCCAAGTGTGCAACTCGATCGACGGGTCGCGGAATAACAGGTTGCGGACGAAACGATATTCTCGTGTCGGGCCACCCGCAATGGTCATGACCTTCAATTTTCGAGACACGACTTCGTAACGAGCGTCGCGGATATCGTCCAATGAGTTCTTGTCCTCGGCCGGTGCGACGATGCGGATTGCCAGCCGGCGTCGGCCCACGGATTCCGGTTCCAGTTCAAACCGAACTCCTGTCAAAGTGCCATCGTTGTTGACTTGCAGCTTTTGTGAATCGACAACATCACCCGGCGGCCGGATCGAACCATCCGCGTCTCGGCCCGACGATACCCCTGACGTATCGTCCAAGCCATCGAGCAATTGAATCTCCACATCAATCGGCTTCGGACCGCTGCCTTGCAAGACGGCGGTGACGACAAAGTTATCGCCCGGATAAACGCGGCGCGGCGCGTTCAAATCGACGACGCGGACATTGACGGGTGCATCGCTGCTGCCCAGACCGATCGGGTACAACGCGACTTCGCTTCGGCGTGCCGACGAAACGGCGGCGCTGGGGTCAGCTCCGCCGTTGCTTTGGCCATCGGTGGCGACAATGATGCCGGCCAATGTCGCCGGATCGTGCGTGGTCAAGACGTTGCGAATCGCGTCGCCGATCCGAGTCTGTGCGGCCGTGGCCGCGATCTCTTCATTCCAGTTCAATGCTCTGCGCGGATCGACTGCTTGATTGACCTCCGTCGATGGTTCCGAATCAACGACCTGCGGCGAGGATCCGAATCCCAGCAGCTGTGGCACTGACATTTCCGTTCGCATGCAGTAGACGCTGCCCAGGCAGATGATTCCTGGTACCAATGTCGCAATGCAGCCGACGACCCACCAGCCGACACTGGCACGGTTGCCCAACGCACCGATGATCAGCGAAACACCGGCCAGCAACGCGCCGATCATGATCAACAGGCTACCCAAAACTGCGACGCTGGAGGCCGCGCCGGAATTCGATTCCTGAACTGCCTCCGCATCAGGACCACTACTGCCGCCCATGCTGTCGATCAACCGTGGTTCCGGCTGATCACCGAATGCATAAATGCTGACCTGGTGTTGCTTGCCGAGTTCTTCCAACAGGTCAGTATTGGCCAGCAAGTTCTTTGCCCGGTCCACGCGACTCTCTGAACCAGCTTGCGCGGCAGCCGGCAGCGACATACTTTGGCTGGTATCTACCAGTACCGCGACTTCGCTGGCACGCGTGACCATGCGTTGCGTGCGGCGTTGAAGGTTCAAGAACAGAAAAACGAGTGCCAAGATCGTCAGCACTCGCAGCGTGATCAACGACAGACGAATGGGCCGCGACAGTTCGGAAACATCACGTCGGTAGTAACGAATCGACACCAACAGCAAGGCGATCAGAGAACCGATTACCAGCGACCAAACCCACCAACCTTCCAGAGTCGCAGCGCGGGCAAATTCGTAGATAATTTGGCGGGAATTCGTCGTTGTAGCAGCGATCATCATCGTTGACCTCCGCTGTGTGCCAATGCCGAACGGTCTCCGCCGCTTCGTCCCGGTGCGACATGGTAGCTGGCCCAGTAGGCGAGCGCCTGTTCGGCAGCCAAGATCACTCCCAACAAACCCAGTAAGACCAATGTCAATGTCGAGCTGCCAGCGTTGCTGTTCTCCTCACTCCACGCCGTGCTGCTGATGAACGTTACTTCCACGGGCTGCATTTGTTGTGCGATCGATGCCCGGTCGGCGCGCATCAAATCTCCCTCTCCGACGTGCACCACGGACGCCACGGGAATCACTTCGGTTCGTCCATCACTGCGAGTAAAATTCCATTCGGAAACGCCGGGTTGCAGAATCTCATCGATATTCGGTTCATCCTCGATCACCATCTCATTGGGATCCAGGCGAAAATCCAACACTGGCTCTGCCGGCGGCTGAGATTCGTCGCTCGTCGCCGTGACTTCCACTGACACACGCGGCGGCAGACGGGTTGCCGGCAAATAGCTGGCCTTGGCCGCGTAGTCGCGTTGAGACAACAGGCGATTGACGGGTTCGTCAACAAATCGTGCCGTCGTGGGCGCCGCTCCGCTCCATAAATCCGCATTGGACTGCAACAAGAACACGACGAAGGTCGGATCGCCAGGCCAGTTGGTCCAGTCACCGTCCAACCCCATCAAGGCCGTGATCACCCGTCCTCGGCCGACCTGGTGTCGAGTGACCAAGGCTTTTCCGTCGCGGCGGCGCAACAACGTGCGAAACGTCGGCGCATCGGCCTGGTCATTGGGCGCCAATGACCAACTGCGGGCGACGCCAACCAGTGCGAACGTACCATCGCCGCCGGAACGGAGTGGAGCCAACAGCGACGAGTTTTCGCCAAACAGCATGTCAGGCGAGGAGTTGTCATCCGCTGCCGGCAGTTCCAGTTGGGTGTCCAACGGCGCTGGCAGCAGAAAGCGTCCCTGAGACAGCAGCGCTGCGTTGTAAGCCTGGCGATTGACAGCGGGACCCAAGAACCACGCAATTCCCCCACCGCGGCGAACGTACTCGGCCAGCGCACTGGCACTGTTCTCACCGATCTCGGGGAGATCGATCAGATAGATCGCGCGGTATGACGAGAGTGTTTCCGCGGATGCAGATCGCAGAAACGAAGGAGGTTGGACGTCCGGAATCGCTCCAATCCGCACCTGGCTGCCCGGGTTCAATACCGAAGCAACATGAAAGGCGCCGCGGCCATCCCGATCGCTGTCGATCACTAGCACCTTTTCAATGTCGCTTAACGGCAATGTGCAACATCGGACGTTATCGATCGCCAATGCATCATCGGGTAAAGCCGCCTCGATCACGTGCGTCCCGGTTTCTGTCACGTAGACCTGAAATGATTTGGTAATCTCTGTTCCCGGTTCAAGCGACTCGATCACCAAGGGCGGCAACGTTTCGACATCGCCACTGTACGCAAGCGTCGGATCCGCAACTTGAATCTCCTTTGTATATCGGATCACACGATTCGCGATTGAAACATTGCTGGCCGATGTCGGACCGTAGTTATGGACGGTCACATTCACGACCACCGGCACTCCGGCGACCCACACGTCTTGTTGAGGCGAGATGTCCGTGATCGCCAAATTGGTTGACGGGGTTGCCGCGCAGTCGATCATCCGTATCGACACGTCACCGGCAAGCCCTTTGATCGATTCTGCCAGCCGTTCGGCGGATCCCCAGTCGCGATTTCGAAAGTCGCTGGCAATGTACAGATATTTTGCATCGGCTGGAGTCGAATTGATCAAGCTGGTGGCCAAATCGAGTGCCGGAACCAGATCGGTACTCAACGGCGAGGCCGTGGTTCCCATCAAACGGTTTACGATCCCAGCATCAGATGTGATCGTTTGGGCTGAAATATCGGCAGCGGCATCACCGGATTCGCTGCCTCCGCGAGTGGCCATTGCCGCGCGACTGGCCCGCATCACGGTTAACTGATGCTCTTGGTCGTCGCTGGCCAATCGCTGGGTCAAATCTTGCAGTGATTGCAAAGCCCTTCGGTAGGCGGTCCCCAAGGAGACTGACGATCCATCTGTTTTGCCGCCATCGATCATCGGACCTGCGGATGAGTCGTAGCTTTGATCGCCCATCGAATAGCTGTCGTCCAAAATGATCACATGATGCGTGGTCTGGCCGCCCAGGATGCCCAGCATTTTTCGGCCTCCCGTCCAGCCACTCAGCAGCGCCATCAGCACCGCGGCGACCGCCAGTCGCGACAGCAACAACAACAACTGTCGCAGGCGTATCCATTTTTTCTGCTTGCGATAGCTGGCCAGCAGAAAATCCATCGCCGCCCAGCGCTGCCGGCGATGGCGCAACATGTTGATCAGATGGACCAACAATGGCACAGCCACAAACAAGAAACCGATCGTCAGGGTGGGGTACAGAAACAAGCGGAAGCTGGGTGCGTGAAGTTAAGATTTAGGTGACAGGAGTTCGGTGATCACAGTCAGGTTACAGCACAGAGGCCGAGGCTACTTTTTCAGGTTGGGCAGTGACATTCTGGTATCCAGAAACTTTGCCAGCACGGCGTCCAGTGGTTCACTGGTTCGGACTTGCATGTAGTCGATCGACAACCGACCGCATGCCTTTCGAGTCGCGTTCAAAAATTCATTCATCGCTTCAAGGTATCCATCTCGCAGTGCGCGTGGATTGCAGTTCAAAAAATCGTCCGTTTCCAATCCCTCAAATCGCGTGGCCCCGTTGAATTCGAAATCCAACTCGTCGTCGTGCAGGACGTGGAACAAGCCGACATCGTGGCCGCGCTGACGCAGCAGTCGCAAGCCTTCCAGCAAGTGATCCACTCCCAGCAGGTCCGAAATGATCAACACCAGGCCACGTTTGGGAATGCTTTGGCTGGCTTCGCGGGCGACCTGTGTCAAATCGGTTCTGCCGTCGACTCCGATTGAATCAAGGACAGACAAGATCCGAGTCAATTGTTGTTGGTTGCTCTTGGCCGGCACTACCGCATGCACCTTGGTATCAAAGGTCACCAACCCAGTGGCATCCTTCTGACGCAGCGCCAAATAGGCCAAGGACGCGGCGATGGAAGCAGAGTAATCGAATTTATTCGATTCGCCGTCGCCGTACGCCATGCTGCCGCTGCGATCAACCAACAGCGTCAGGCGAAGATTGGTCTCCTCTTCGTACTGCTTGATGTGCAGTCGGTTTTGTCGCGCGTAAACCTTCCAATCGATATGCCGAATCTCATCGCCACGGGTGTATTGGCGATGCTGCAGAAATTCGATCGATTGTCCAAAGTAGGGGCTGCGGTGCATTCCCGACAAGAAACCTTCGACCACTCGTCGGGCCGTCAATTCCAGTCGCCGAATCCGTGCCGTGACTTCAGGACGCAAATATCTTTTGGAATCGGGCATCGCGCGAAAGTTCATCCTCTGTCGTTGGCGTTGCTGCCATGATTCGATCAATCACATCGTCACTGGTCACCCCTTCGCTCTCGGCCGCGAAGTTAACCACCATGCGATGTCGCAATACCGGTTTGGCCAACTCCTGGATGTCCTCCACCTGAACGTGGAAACGGCCTTCCAGCAACGCCCGTGCCTTGCCACCGAGAATCAAAAACTGGACCGCGCGCGGTCCCGCACCCCAACCGACCAGGTCGTCGACAAAGTCGGGAACTCCCTCGCTGCCGACCCGGGTTTGACGGACCAATGACAAAACATAGCGCACCACATGGTCGCTGACGGGCACCTGCCGGACCAGTTTTTGCAAACGCAAGATTTCTGGGCCATCCAACACCGGGGCAACTTCACTGATTTGTGTTCCGGTGGTGCGTCGAGCGACTTCAAACTCCTCGTCGAAACTCGGGTACTCGACATAGATCTTGAACATGAATCGGTCTTGCTGCGCTTCCGGCAATGGGTAGGTTCCTTCTTGCTCGATCGGGTTCTGCGTTGCCAGCACAAAAAAAGGATCTGACAAGACATGCCGGTTGCGACCAACCGTAACTTGACGCTCCTGCATCGCTTCCAGCAAGGCGGCTTGCGTCTTGGGAGGCGTCCGATTGATTTCGTCGGCCAAAATCACATTGGCAAACAACGGACCTTCCATGAATCGAAAGCTGCGTTGGCCGGTCGCCCGGTCTTCTTCCATGACCTCGGTCCCCGTGACGTCAGCCGGCATCAAATCGGGTGTGAATTGAATCCGGCTGAAACTCAGATCCAATGTTTGCGCAAGCGTGCTGATCATCAGCGTCTTGGCCAAGCCGGGAACACCTTCCAACATCACGTGGCCACGGCTGAACAAGCAGATCATGATCTCTTCGATCACGCTTTCTTGGCCCACGATGATCTTGCCCAGCTCATCCAGAATCTTCTTACGAGCCGCATGCAACAGTTGCGCGTCGGCCGCGCTCAGCATTTCGCCGTTGTGGTCGCCAGAATCGGAGGACATTCAGCATCCTTAGGTGGTAAGTCGCCTGCCCGCGGTTTCGCGGACCAGTTTTGATCAAGCCAGTCCTTAGAATAGCAGTATCGGCTGATCTCGGCACCTCCACCAAATCCGTTACCCCCATCGGCGCTGCGAAACTTGCCCCTTCCAGCGGCCGCAAACGGCCGCGGCCGGTGACCAGCTCGCAAAGCGAACCTGCCAGGCAGCGGTGCCTGAGAATCGTGCGGCCGGCTCAGGATTTCGACCCTGCTCCACAAAATTGACGCCGCATGCGCGCACCGCTATAGTGCCGGACCTCTACGAGGATCAAACATGGCGACATTGGTCAATAGCCGGCGAGCAAGCGGATTCGGAGCGACTGATCGCCGCGACGGTTGGTGGATCGGTCCACTGGCCACCGCCTTGGGGCTGGGCACCTTCGGGATCTATGCGACATTTCGGGCAATTTATAATGCCGAATTCGAGCTCGGTGTCAGCACCGGTGAAATGGAAAGTCATTCCTACCTGCTGTCCCCTTTCTACTCGCCGCTGATCGCGCTGCCGTCTTTTCTGCCCGCTTGGATCTCTCCCGCGTTTCTGATTCTCTGGGCGCCAGGCGGATTCCGGTTGACCTGCTACTACTACCGCAAAGCCTATTACCGGGCCTTTTTTGCCGATCCTGTCGCTTGCGCTGTCGGCGAACCTCGCAATCAATATTCCGGCGAGCGAAAGTTTTTTTTGTTCCAGAACCTGCATCGCTACTTCTTGTACGTCTCGTTAATCTTTTTGGTGATTTTGGCGACCGACGTCGTGCTCTCTTGCATCTGGCCGACCGACACGGGAGGCAAGACATTTGGAATCAGTGTTGGATCGCTGGTGTTAGCAACCAACGTTGTACTGCTCTCGCTGTACACGCTCGGATGCCATTCGCTTCGTAACCTGGTGGGCGGCAATGTCGATTGTTATTCATGCGTTGCCTTGGGCGGCGCCCGACAAAAAGCTTGGCGCGGCGTCTCGGTGCTGAATCGGAGACACATGCAGTTTGCCTGGCTAAGCCTGTTCATGGTCGGATTTGCTGACTTCTATGTTTGGATGGTTGCCAAGGGAATATTCACCGATTCGGCATTCATCAAGTTCTAGCGGCGACTGAATGAGCAAGTATCAAACGCACCAATACGACGTCGTGATCATCGGAGCCGGTGGCGCTGGATTGCGGGCCGCGATCGAAGCCTCGGCTGCTGGAGCAAAAACGGCTTTGGTTTGTAAATCATTGCTCGGCAAAGCACATACCGTCATGGCCGAAGGAGGCGTTGCCGCAGCGCTCGCTAATTTGGATCAACGCGACCATTGGGAAGTCCACTTTCGTGACACGATGAAAGGAGGCAAATATCTGAACCAGTGGCGGATGGCTCAGTTGCACGCCCAAGAAGCCCCCCGCCGTGTCCGTGAATTGGAGGAATGGGGTGCTGTCTTCGATCGCACGCCGGACGGTCGGATTTTGCAACGCAATTTCGGTGGCCATAGTTATCCTCGCCTGGCCCACGTGGGCGATCGTACGGGTCTGGAGTTGATTCGGACACTGCAAGACAAGGGCATCCATCAAGGCATCGACGTGTTCATGGAATACACCATGCGCGCGCTGTTGACCGACGGTGATCGAATCGCCGGCTGTTTCGGTTATCAGCGGGAATCAGGTCGCTTCGTGGTGTTCAAAACCAAGTCGATTGTCTTGGCCACCGGAGGTATCGGACGCTGCTGGGAAGTGACGTCGAATTCCTGGGAATACACCGCCGATGGTCACGCCATGGCGATGTGGGCCGGCGGCGAGTTGATTGACATGGAATTCATCCAGTTCCACCCAACCGGCATGGTCTGGCCGCCCAGCGTCAAAGGCACCTTGATCACCGAGGGCGTTCGCGGCGAAGGGGGTGTGCTGAAGAACAATGCCGGCCAGCGATTCATGTTTGATAACGTGCCCGAAATGTTTCAGGGGGATTACGCCGAAAGCCAAGAAGAGGCGACCGAGTGGGTCGATGCCGTCGTGGCGGGCAAAATTCCGAAAGCCCGCCGCCCGCCGGAACTGCTGACCCGAGACGTGGTCGCGCGGGCGATCCGCCGCGAAGTCAATGCCGGTCGCGGCTCGCCACACGGCGGCGTCTTTTTGGATATCGCCTCGCGGCGCTCCGCCGACGCGATCAAAAAGAAATTGCCCAGCATGTATCACCAGTTCAAGGAACTGGCCGATGTGGACATCACGACCGACCCGATGGAAGTTGGTCCGACGTGTCATTACACAATGGGCGGCATTCGAGTTGATCCTGAAACCCAAGAAACCAGCATTCAAGGTTTGTACGCCTGCGGCGAGGTATCCGGCGGGATGCATGGATCGAATCGGCTGGGCGGAAATTCGCTCTCCGACCTGCTGGTCTTTGGTAAGCGGGCCGGACAGTTCGCGGCCGAGTCCGCACTTAACACATCCCAGGGTGCAATCGATGACGCCGAAATTGAGACGTTAGCAGAACTCGCTCAAGCACCATTCGGTAACAGTGGGGGCGAGAACCCCTATGCTGTCCATGAAGATCTTCGCTCCACGATGCAAAAGTGGGTCGGCATCGTGCGAAGTCAGGGTGAATTGGAACAGGCACTTGAGAAAATAGCGGAGCTGCGCGAGCGTGCGGGCAGGGTTACCGTAACCGGAAACATGCAGTTCAATCCCGGCTGGCACTTGGCGCTCGATCTATGGAATATGCTGGATATCAGCGAAGTGGTGACTCGGGCGGCGTTGTCTCGCCAAGAAAGCCGAGGAGGTCACACGCGAGAGGATTTCCCCGACTCGGATCCCCACTGGGGAAAGTACAACCAAGTCGCACGTCAGCGAGCCGGTCAAGTCGAGATCAAAAAAATACCGCTGCCCGAAATGCCCGCAGAGTTAAAAAAGCTGTTGGAAGATTAAGCCGCCCAGCCTTGGGCGCTAGCCTCGGGCCGGGCGAAAAACTGATTCATTCCGGTGCCCGCGGCTAGCGCCTTGGGCAGTTAAAGATAGGAAAAATGATGACGACCACTGCGACCTTGCGCGTTCAACGCGGCGACAAAGAAGGACATGAAATGGTCGAGTATCAAGTGCCAGTCAATCCAGGCATGGTCGTTCTGGATGCGATCCATTCGATTCAAGCTGATCAGGCTCCCGACCTGGCTGTTCGTTGGAATTGCAAAGCCGGTAAGTGCGGTTCTTGCAGTGGCGAAGTCAATGGCAAACCCAGACTGCTGTGCATGGATCGGATGGATAAATATGCGGCTGATCAACCGATCGAAGTCCGTCCGATGAAGACGTTTCCGGTCATCAAAGACTTGGCGACTGACGTCTCTTGGAATTACGAAGTGAACAAAAAGATTCCGCCTTTCAAAATGGAGATCAAGGAAGGGGAGGAGCCGAGGTTTTCACAGCAAGAAGCCGATCGCGTGCAAGAGTTTCGTAAGTGCATCGAATGTTTCTTATGCCAAAACGTCTGCCACGTGCTGCGCGAGCACGACAAACAAGCGGAATTTGCCGGTCCCCGTTTCTTCGTCCGCACCGCGAGCCTTGAGATGCATCCCTTGGACACCGAAAATCGGCTCGGATTGTTAAAGGATCAAATGGGCCTTGGCTACTGCAACATTACCAAATGTTGTACCGAAGTCTGTCCGGAAAGCATCACGATCACGGACAACGCGATCATCCCGCTGAAAGAGCGCTTGGTGGATGAGTTCTACGATCCGATCAAGAAAGTCTTCCGAAAACTGTTCGGCATTTCCAAACCGAACAGCGGTTGAACAGCGGAGTTTTATTCATAACCCGATGCGTAAGTGAGGACCCGGCGATGGTTGGTCTCAAGCGAATCAATCCCGATGGAATCAAAACGGCGCTCGACAAAGCGGCCCACTATCGTCTGTTGAACGAGCCGATGCATGCTGAAAGCATTTGTTTGGATGTGCTGGAGGTAGAGCCACAAAATCAGCGCGCGCTGGTGACGTTGTTACTTGCATTGACCGATCAGTTCTCGACGCGACTGCATGACGCCTTGAAACCCGCCGAGGAATTGATTGCCCGATTGACACTCGAGTACGACCGGCACTACTACTCGGGGATCATCAACGAGCGATGGGCGATCGTGCAGATTGAACGAGGCACCGGATCAACCGGTGCTCCGACATGGCTGAACAAAGCGATGGCCGACTACGAACGGGCCGAACAGCTGTCCGACGGCAAGAATCCAGATCCAATTTTACGCTGGAACATGTGCGCCCGACTGCAACAGAAGATCAGCAACACCCCGGCTCATCACGCCCCGCTAACCCGCGATATGCATGGCGAATTCAGCGGCGAAGTTCCGCCGCGCTGATCCGCTGGTAGCCCAAATCCAAGGAGCCCTGGATATGAGTGAAATCCGCGTCTTGGTCGGCACCCGCAAAGGAGATTTCATCCTGACAGCCAACGGCAAACGTGAGACCTCGGATGTCATGCGCAGCGAAGGTGCCGGTGGATAATTCGCGGTCTGGTATCGTTACGACCCTTGGATGGTGGTTGACTGTAACGACTTGATCATCTCGGTGATCTGGTCTAGCGCGTCTTGACGGAATAGTTGGTCGCCTTGACCTACCGGGTCCGACAACGCATGCCCCGAACCTTGATAGACAGTGACTTGGATATTGGGCCTGCCCAGAGATCGCAATTTTGAGGCATTCTCAGCCGAATTCACGTTCTGGTCGTCGCTGCCGTAAAGCACAAGTGCCGGCACCTTGAGTTGGTCCCAGTAAGGAAGTGGATCGAAGTCGCCGATCGCCTGCCAGAACTTTCGCTGGCCGATGTTGATCAGATACAGCGTCGAGCATCTTGCGATCAGATCCGCAATTCCCGGCAGTACGCCCAGCTCGCGAAGATGCCGCGTTTCTTCGTAGACCAGTGATTTACGCAGCGGCAAAGCCGAGCCAACGACATTGACGACAAACGCGACATCCTCAGCTCGGCTGGCAACCAGCGGCGCGATATGTCCTCCTTGACTCATGCCGACGATGCCAATGCGGGAGATCGGAACCTCATCTTGTTGTTTCAGAAACGCAACCGCAGCCACTGTATCCGTTGCCAAATCTTCCAGACTGGATGTTCTCCAGTCTCCTTCGGAGTGTTCAGAACCCCGTTTGTCGGGCAGCAGCACGGCAATGCCTTGGTGTTGCAGCGAATGAGCCACTGTCAGATACCAACGATTCTTTCGTGAGCTGGTTCCAGAACCGTGAATCAGGACCACCGCAGGAAACGGCCCCGCACCTTCAGGTACAAACAGCATACCGGCCAGTTCGATCCCTTGATCCACGTTGTCGAAGCGGACTTCGGTGAAGTCGACTTGGTCGTCCGTCACGCCTGCCAATTGTCGGTCGGCGTCGGGCCCCAGCTGTGTGGCGATGACCGGCGCAACAATCAGCAGCGCGAAAATTCCTGCCAGCACCCATGCCAAACGTTTTTTCGTCATCGCGCCGCCTGTCAATTCTCGGGAACGTCAATATCCTGCCGTATTCGCTACCGAAACTGATATCTTGCCAATCATTTACCCTGGTTGTGAGACCTGTGTTGTGATCCCTCGCCTTCGGCTCCCGCGCTGAAACCCTCAACGGTATAGTTTCTCTGGATGCCTCGGGAAATTCTGCCCCAATCCGATTGCCGCACACGTTGTTGGTGAAATTCAAACGCCTCGTGGTCAACGAACTCTTCATAGACGTCAAATTTCCCTCTCTCGCTACGGTCCTGCTCGACCTTGAACACAAGGCAACCGGGCTCGGCTCTGGTCGCCGCGATGTGCTGCGGAAGTGCCTGGCGAACCGCCGTAAGGTCGGAGTCCGGGACAAGGATGTACCCAGATAGGACTATCTTCGTCATTCGGATCAATCACCTTCGTAAGTTTGCTGCCCGTTCCTTCTATGATTCAGGTTTGAAGCAATCGACTCCCAGGCACGAGTCCCACCGCTGACGACTCTCGACCGCGTCGAACATGGGATCACCCGAGTCGCCAAACTGAGCGCGTCTTATCTTTACAAATCCGGCTTTGGATAGCTCGCCGCAAATCGACTTGTAATCCCACATCCATAAGTGCGCAGAGTTGCCCATCGCGGCGCGTAATAAACCAGAAAATCCTTTCGGACGAGATTTCTGACCAAGATAGGCCTCAGTCATGAATGTCATCGCTGCACTCGGATCCGTACTGGCGACGTAGTCGCTGGCGAGTTTTTCCAGATCGGGAAGCACGAATCGAAAGCGACTTCCTGGCGACAGATATTTGTAGGTATTTGCAAGCGCGACGCGAAAGTCATCGAGCGATAGATGCTCGAGAACATGTGAGCAGTAGATGGCATCGCACGAATCCTTGTCGAGAGGAAGTCCGCGGATGATGTCACCGTAACGAATTGTCGATGGAAACTTTGGACCGATACGGTTGAAGAATGATCCGACAACCGGTAGTCGCTGCAATCGCAAGGAAGGACTGACATCGAAGTTCGTCCAGCCTTCAGGCCCGCACAAACCCGCACCATATTGGACATATTCTTTCATGCTTCGATTCTGATTCTACAGATTGAGAAACTGCGTTTACCTAGCTTGACATGACCACCAGCACTCGGCAGCGGGCCGAGATTTTCATTTCCGATCAATCGAGCCGGCGCGACTCGAACGCATCAATGGCGAACGGCGTAATGTCGTTTGAAGGCAGAACTGAACGCGACTATATCATTTGTTGGAATTCCTGTCAGGGACGTCGTAAGAATTGTCCGCCGCGTTGTTGCTGCGTGTATTCGAAACGAGTTACACCGAATTGAAGCAACGCCAGTTATTCTTTGGAATTGGGTCATATCGAGGCTGAAGTACCTGGGCCATCTCCTCGAGGTGCTCGAATCGCCATATTCGACTCAACAGAATCCACGGCGCGTCCGCGCCCACGCGCAGTAGTGAGTAGGTCGTAATCGCAAGAGCTGCCAGTGCGAGGCCAACGAACAGCCGGATTGACGCCCCGCCGCTGGGAAGCCACGCCGTGGACCACAACTGACCGATAACGAGAATGCCTATTGCTCCGATCAACGCCACCCCAAATTCCAGCCCAGGACGTGGGAAACCATCCAACGGCTGAGGAGGCCAAATCCGTGGTGCAACGTGATTGATCAACAACCATCCGCCCAGTGCGATCAGGTCGGCAGTGAACAGCGGTATGGAATGCTCTTCAAACACTTTTGGATCCGTCTGCGGATTGGTGTTCAAAACGGCGGGGTACCGTTCCAGAAAACTCAGCGTCACCTTTGGCGAACCGCAAATGCCTGCAGACCGAGTGTAAGCGATCCAACCAGCGGCGGGCAACACTTTTGCGGGTCAGCATCACTTGACAAAGTGGATGACAGCTAACAGGCTCGTGAGGCAATCTCTCACGCGTCGAGCAATCGCTTACGTAAATAAAAACGGCTGTGACCGATTGGATAATCCTCTAGCGTTCCGAAGACCTCGTAGCCCATCCGCTGGTAGAATGGTTTGGCTTGATAGTCAAACGTATCCAGGTAGGAGTTGCGACAACCATGTCTGATAGCTTCTGATTCGATCGCCGTCAGGTCTTCGTAGGTTTCCCAGCGGACGTGCTGCTCGCTGTGACGACGCATGCCGTCACGGAGGATGCCGATCTCAACGTCGTCACGAGTCGATTCGATATTGATTGAGTGCATTGTGTTCGGAGGATTCAGTGATGCGGCCCAACGATCCGACCGGCCAGCTCCGCTCTGCTGATTTTGTTTACTGGCAAAATGTAGCCGATCGAATGTACCGCAATGGATCCTCGAATGCATGAATTCGAGTGCGGAGGGAATGGAATGGAATCGGATGTCGCCCGGAGCAAGCTGTCACGAATCGGCAGCGGATGCGTCGCGCACCGAGATCAGCGTCCTGCTGGCGTTCGTCCCCGGCACCTATGGTTCCTGCGTTGGCGATAACAGGTTGACGTGCGGGGCTTTGAACCAGGCAACTCGCGCAACGCCAGGGAGGGCGAGGTGGCCTACGCGAAAGCGACCAGATCCGCATTCAAATAGACCCTCCCTGCTACGCATTTCGTCTAGCACGAACTCACCCGAACTTGCGGCTTCGCTGCCGCGCCTTGCTATGGAATTCGTCGAAAACCCCTTGCGTTGTCGCAACTCCTCCACCTGGAATGGCTATTTGGCTTTATCCAAGGTGATCAGAAAAGCTGTCTGTTGACTACGTAGCCGCACCATTGGCCGTTTGGATTTGATGAATTGCAGCGCAGCGTCCGCAGTCGCCGAATGGCCAATTGTCAGTAACAGTGCCGCAGCAAATAGTCCAGTCCGGCCGTGTCCTTCTGCGCAGTGTATGTAGACGTTACCGGACAGTGCCGCCACGTGCTCCGTCCATTGCCGCAGTTGTTCGGGTGATGGAACAAAGCCGTCCAGAATTGGGAATGAGCGATATGACCTCGAGCGTAATGCCGTTGGTTCGTTGAATTCGCAGGTCAAGTCAACAACGTGGTCAATGTTGTCTGGCAATTCGTGCGAAAGTAGACGGCGACCGATGAAAATTGTGTCCGTCAGCTGGTTGAATGCTGGCTCTTGTTTTATGCAGCGGAGCAGAAACCACACAGACCACAAATAGACGAGATAAGGAAGCAGAAGCATTTGAGAGCCCGCCGACAACAGCCCATGTCTGGATTTACCGTAGACAATTGGGCCAAAGTGCAGGTAGCCACTTGCGACAATGCCGAAACTGACGGCGGGCCAAAGCAATATAAGCCGCCAACCGCCCTGAATTAGCGCCAATGCGAGCAGCAGCACGGCGGCGATCGCAAACAGGACTCCATACTTCATCGGTCGACTGGTATTTGCTAAGTAACGATCGCCATCACCGGGAGGCGCGAATATTCATTGATTCGTGAAGACTCTGGCGACCGCCCCACCGTTGCACGGCATGGCTCGTCGGAGTTCCGTTTCTGTATTGATTGCCTTTGTTCCAGTTCCTGATTTATCACTCATGGGGTGCCTTTCAAGTTTGCTGTTTGAATTCACACCGATGGCATCGCGTTCCCAAGGGCTTCACAAAACAAACACCATCTGCATACCGCCCAGAACCATTACGAACGACAGTATCGCCCGGAACAGACCCCACTTTCAAGGTGTTCCGCGATCTTGTCCCGATCCTTGGACGTGGAGATTACTCGAATGGCGACAAAGAAAAAGTAAGCTCCGATGCACACGAAGATGAGTCCAAGAATCCGGTGTTCCATCGGAAATCCCTACCTTGTCTTTTAACACCTGCGATTCAGGCAGGCGAATGAGTATCAACGTAGTCTGGGCAGATGATGCGAGGAGCGAAGTCGCGTCGGAATCGCTTCCACGGCCTGGACAAGGTCCTTGGCCTCTCAAGTTCCATACGATTTCTTCGACCACATAGGCCAGTCCCAGCACACAGCCTGAGATGATACCGACGTACCACAATGCCGACCCCTCCGCGAACCGACTAGGTCGTGGTCTCGCTCTCATTCGAATGCTCACCAACGCTTGCAGCGAAGTCAAGCGGTCAAAATTTCAGGGATCGTTTGAGTCTTGGGCGGTTTCGACTTTCGCCGGCTCGAGGTTCAGGGAAGACTCCGTTACTTTCGACCCTTGCCGGCGGTAGCCGACAAGATACAGCTCGGTGCCCCTCGGCGCCTTGAACTTCTTTGGAAACTCCTTGCCGGACAGGTCATAACAGACTCGCATCGCATTCGCATTCTTGATCTCATAAATCGCGAGGAACGTCTTACCTTTATTGGGGCCAGCAGTACTGCTGATTGTCATTCGCTTTGGAGTGACGGTCTCGTCGAGTGTGAACTCGCCTTTGTCCGAATGTTCTTCACCCTGCACGGTAACCTCGTATTTTCCGTTTTGGAGTGTGAGCGTAATGGCATCGAGAGCGGTTGGAGGCATTAGGACGCCGCCAAGCATCGCTCCTTTCGGCTTCCATACTCCATCGTACTGGAACTCGACCGAATCGTTTCTTTTCTGTTCGGTTGGCGCGCTCTTGACGTCGGCTTCATCAGCGCTGCCTTCACACGACAGCAGACAGAGGGTCAGAACGAGGCAGCGGTATTGCATTGCGGCACCTTTGGACTCGAGCTGGAAATGGAACTGGATGTATTGGCGAACGGCAACGATAGCCGAGTCGCGGAGTTGATTGATTGTTTCAAAGTCGCCCGCTTCAGGATCTTCGGTTCATGGCATCCTTATGTCGATTCGGTGCGTCTTTCCCAACGCCATACCGGACCGTCATCAGGATCAATGATTTTTCCGAGGTTCCGGAAGCCACATTTGGTCAACACACCCGTTGAGGCGTTGGCCTCCGGAAGCGTGTGTGCCCGAACCAACCGAACCGCCTTGTTCTGAAAAGCATGTAAGGTCAACGCTTGTGCTGCTTCTGTCGCGTACCCGTTTCCCTGCCAGTCGGGCTCAACGTAGTATGCGATCTCAACCATGCCGTCGGCTGTGGGCGGTCCCTTAAAGCCGCATTGGCCAATGATCACATTTTGACCACGATGCATCATGTTGAATCCAAGAATCCACGGATCCGCATATGTTGCAGAATCAAGCAGCGCTAACCAATCGGCTGACAATTCCGCTCTGTCAGCCTGCGGCATGGCGTCGATGCTCGCGCGAGTTTCTGCGAGAGACTTCGGAACGAGTTTGAGCCGAGGAGTTTGAATTGCAGTCTTGTTCATTGTGCATTGGGTCGCGGCATAATGTCGGTGGCCACACGCGGATGGACGGTTGACCATCCGTTTGAGCGAACGCGCAGGCCGTCGGCCGCTGCACGGTCTGGTTATGACGGAGGCTTCGACCTGATATCGCCAGTCAAGTTGCTTTTCTGATCAGACCGATGGCGAACAGCAATATCACGGCGCCAATTGTACCACCGGCAATCTCATTCAGAATGGGCGAGTTGAGAAGGTTGAAATTGCCGAAGAGAAACCCAAAGACCAGGGCACCCACAACGCCTACAAGAATATTTCCAAGTAACCCAAACCCGTGTCCTTTCACAAGTTGGCCAGCCAAAAAGCCGCAAACGGCGCCAATCAGCAACGCTATCAGTAATCCAGTAATGTTCATCTGATCTTTCCCTTGCCTGTGGAGAATTGCCGGAACGTGAATCGGTGTTGCAAATGACCTTAGCGTTCACGACGGTAGATTAACTAGAGTGTACCGCAATCTGGAGCCATAAGATCCATCCTTGGGAAAACCGTATTCCCTGCTTTGGCCGCCATGGCTTAGGCGCATTCGTGGGTTCGTCGTGATCCCGGGCGGGAGGATCGATTCAACATCTGCTGCAAGCATTTTGCTACGTGGTTCAGGTGGATAACGTTTTGCTCAGCTACCCTGGACAGCAACCGGCCAGCAGCGGCAGCGAAAGAAGGAAGCTTTCAAGGGACAGCCGCAGCGCCTGGTTAGACGGTATTTGCAAGCCACTGCCGAGTTTGGATATTTCGTCTAAATCCATCTGCGGACCCTGTCCTTATAGGCCAAGTAGATCTCTCCAAATTTGGCCTCCAGATACGCCTCTTCCGGCTTAATGGCGCAAATCTGTAGCAACCATGCGACCAGTGGAGTGAATAACAGAATCCAATAATTAGCCAAGGCGATTGCTGCGCCTACACAGACAAGCACCATTTGTAAGTACATCGGATTGCGGGTAAATCTGTACGGCCCGCGCACTTCAATGTGCGGAGTTGGCTTCCAAGGATTTTCGCTCTGTCCACCCTTTCTAAATAGCACCACCGACCACAAACCAAAAATCAAAATTGATCCGATCGCTACGATTCCACCAACGATATATCGCTGGGGCGCGGGCGGTAGATACCCGATGCTCAGAGGCGCGAGCCACTGTAAGCCCGAACCGATTAGAATGGCTAGCAGCGGAATCCCAGGAGGAAAGAACCGAACCTTTGCGGCGTCTTCTGCTACCATGGTCTGGTTCGCCTCGTCGTTCGTTAGTCCACTTGGCGTTTTGATCACCCGGTCCGCGCGGGACGGCAGCCATTGCCCAAGATCAACGCGAGGGCTCCGGTGCAGCACGTGGTTCTGCCACTGGCGACGGGTACCAACTCGGCAATTGCGAGCTCGTTTGATCGGCATACAGCATACCATCAGGTCATCAACGGCGCAACAATCCCCGCCTTGTTTTGGCCCACGGAGTTTCACAGGAGGAAACCGAGAGAACAGAGTAGAATTGTCCGGTCTCTCGAGTCCTCCTATGTGACCTTTTGTTCAATCTGACCGCGCAAGTTCTTCGCTGCCAGAACGGTAGCGATCACCGAGGACCGGCGGTTGAGCATCCTTTCGTACAAACTGACCACCGGTCCATAGGGTCACTCCGCCGTTTTGTTTTGCGTCGGTCAGCCGTGATGGGAGGGCGTCGTCGTTAATCTCGCAGGACCTCGCCATTTAGCATCAGGTTGACGCCCTGAAAGATTGCAGCAACCTATAGCCCATCATGGTGTGGCCCTTTCGCGTTGCGCAAATCTTGATATGTCACCTCGGGACATTCTGCCCACGGCACCGAAACAGTCATTGGTGCATCAGCGAACCAAGCAGTTTCTCTGCCGGTGTTCGCAGCAAAAACGTAATGAGAGTGTCCAAGTTCCCCAGTCGTGTCAGGAGTCAAGGCTCCGCGAACCGGGCAGGTGAAAACTCTCAGACGTTCGAAATTGGACGCTGAGGCATCCGAGACTGGGCCGCCAGTAATCGCGGATTCGGAAAATGCAGACTGCTCGAGGAATGGCATGAGTTCGGATTCCCAGCCACCAACAATACCAGGGACGCTTTCGAACGGTAGTCGCTTATGGGTGTCGGCGAATTGCCGGAACGCCAATTCCATTTGATGCAGGTTGTTTTTAAATACTGTTTCGCGAGCGCGTTCCCGGGCATTCTGAACGGCTGGCAAAAGCAGCGAAACGAGAACGGCCATGATGGTGAACACGATGATCAGCTCGATCAGGGTCAACTCTTTGCGTGGCATTGGCGATGTCAATTCAGTTGCGGAACGACCGCGTTCACCGGGCCGCGGCGAACGAGTTTGCATTGTCTAGCCGCCCCACTCCGCGACTCCGTGTGCAACGCTTCGTTACCTGCCGTGCACTATGCTTTGGCGATGATCCGACGAAAAACATCGTCGAACGCCGACACATCTGGCAACTCCCGTTCCTTTGGACAGATGGTCGTCAGCTGCTCAAATTCAGTAGCAATGAATTCATCCAGGAGGTCCTGTTTTGGAACTGTATCAGCTTCGGTTTGTGTTTCCTTTGCGGAAATGAGCGCATTGATGGCGTCGCCCATCGGTGATCCACCTAAGTATTCGGCGACGAGATCTCGAAACGTAATTGGCGGTTGAGTGTTTCGTTGCAGAACCCATCTACAACACAGCAGCGGGCGGATGGCGTAAAGGTACGATTTCATGCGGACATTGTCGCGGTGCGTCTTGTCGATATTCGATTTCGCCATCGACAGGTAATGCCGGGCCGACGTGTGTTGGTGGAATCCATTGGGTACCACCGACCGGAAGATCGTTGCCAACTCCTCGTTGCAGCGGTATTGGATGGGGCTCGACAGCCATTCCAGCAGGGAGATATTCGATTTTCTTAACAGCTGAAGCGATTTTCGGACATCCCAACCGTTGACATCCAGAATGTGGTCAATCGGAATTTCGATGACGTCGCGTCCTGGGGTGATGGATAAGTACCATTCAGGCTTGTGGGCATAAACGAACCGCACGTCGTAGTCGCTGTCGACGGACGGGAATCCCCAGGCACGGCTGCCCGATTCAATCGCGAAAATGATTGTGACGCCGTGTTCGCGTTCAATCAGGTCGAGCTGTTCGAGTATTTTGTCGCGCACGGATTCGATTCGGTATGTAACGACGGCGGTAACCGGGCCGTCACCAAAAACCTATGATGTCACGACTCGCCTTATCGGCGGCCCCGGTTACCGTTTTGTTAGCGATTGTTTTGGAATCGACCAATTAGCTATTCCAGAAACGTTACGTGATCGTTGGTCGGTAGTTCGCTGTTCACGTGTCCTTTGCTTGAATACTCTTGTTGGTCGGAGTGATCGGCTGGAACTCCATGCCATGGGAAATTCACGGTCGCTTCATTGAAACAATCGATAATGAATGTGGGGGTAACGCAGTTCGTCCTTCTTGAAATTCAAGTTTCCCTGATACGGGGGTAACGCGTTCTGGCTGCTCGATATCGTTGAACGCGTCATAATGATCGCCGGAAAGTACAATTGCTGGAAAAACCCCGCTCACCGCTTTTCCTCCGATCGTCAGCTTTACTTTGGCCGCATGCTCGGGATGACGGTTGAGTAACACAACTCGCAACTTTATCTGCATGCCGCAGACACGCATTGTAAAATCCGGCTGAGAAGAGCGCATCGGCCATTGTGTATGTTGAGTTTCGATCGGCCACGTCTCGCGCTGCAATGTCCTCGGCACTCGCTCGCTCGCCTGGCGTATTCGGGTGGTGCCAAGAACGCAAGTTCCATTCGTCAAAAGCGATGTGGACGTGTTCGACCCTTGCTTTATCCAAAATCGCCTTCGTTCGGATGATATGCTGCTCCGGTTTATCTGCCCAGGACATGCAGGTAAGGTAGTCTGATGCAACCGGTTGTTCCCATAGCGCGTCGTAGTATTCATGGATCGAGATGTAATCCAACTTCCTGCCGGCAACTTGCAGCGTGGGAATCGCCCAGCTTTCTTGAGCGACCACTGGTGCGAATACCTTAATCGAAGGATCAACGGCCTGCATGAGTTGTGCGGCTTCGCGCACCAGCATCGGCCATTCCTCGGCGGTCCGTGACGCCGGTTCCCAGGGGCCGTAGTTTTCGTTACCGATGGACCAATACCTCACACCATGCGGTTCGGGATAGCCGTTGGCCTTGCGCAGCGCCGCCCACTTGCCCAGAGACTGATTGCAGTATTCGACCCAGTCGCTCATCTCCTCAAGCGTACCGGTTCCCGCGTTCACGCACATGTAAGGTTCCGTGCCGACGGCTCGGCACCACTTAACAAACTCGTCCGTCCCGAACGTGTTCGGATCTTCAACGCGCCATGCCTTGTCAAAGGCCGGCGTACGCGTCGGGCCGACCGCATCGAGCCAATGATAAGCACTTGCGAAGCACCCACCCGGCCATCGCACTATTGGCATCCTGAGTTCCTTGAGTGCTTCGATCACGTCTTTACGAAAACCGTGTTCATCAGAAAAAGGAGAGCCTGGTTCGAAGATTCCCCCGTAGATCTGGCGATGAAAGTGCTCGATAAACCCTCCGAATACCATCCGATCGTACTTAACCGGCTGTGCACCCGCATTGATTTCCAATGTTGCGGATGGAGTTTCGGCCGCCGCGGGTGTTTGCCCGAAGGCGACTATCGTCGCAATCGCAATGAATAGTTGCAGGCAACATGATTCTGTCTTCATCGGGTTCTCTTTCCGGTACCTAATATTGACGGCTGACTGACTGCTGACAGGAATTATAATCACCCTGCGGGCCACTACTGAAGCCTGTTTCGGTCCGGGGATTGTCAAGAGCAGGAAGCAGCGTATCGCGATAGGTAAGATGCGCGATCGATTTGGCGGCGTTTAGGTCGAATCGCTGTGCCCAGATCACTCTCCTGTGTGTGCAAAGAGTGCGTGTGTTTTGTGCTGGCGGCTAACGGCTGAACTTGGTGTGGCAATACCTATCCACCGACGACGGCAATGGTCTACATGTTCCCGGATGGCGGCACGATGACCCAAGGAATTTGGGAAACGAACAGCCGTCGCGTGTGGCGAAGAGATGAACAGGGTATCTTGTTGACTGATCGCGGTGGCGAACTGGTTCCGGCGGAACGTGCAAACGATTCGTAATCATCGTACTTGCCGCGCGAAGACGTCCCATAACCAAGAAATCCACCGGAGTTCTCAAGTAGCCGTTGGGCAGTGGTTGCCTTTCCGCTCGGACCCGGTGATTTCCAACGTTCTGCTTGAAACTTCCCATGAACGATTCATTTCTAGCAGCGCAAATTGAAGCGGCATCTGCGTACGAAACATTGTTCGTACCGGCGCTGTTTCGGCAATGGACATCCATGGTTCTTGATGCCGCCAATGTCAAGCCAGGCGACCGGGTACTCGACGTCGCGTGTGGTACTGGCGTACTGGCACGAGAGGCGCAATCGCTGGTCGGCGACGATGGACAGGTGACGGGACTCGATATTGCGCCAGGGATGCTTGAGGTCGCAGAGCGAACTGCTCCAACCATTACATGGCAGCAAGGAACGGCCGATGCCCTGCCTTTTGACGACGGATCGTTTGATGCCGTGGTCAGCCAATTCGGTCTCATGTTTTTTTCCGATCAAACGAAATCGCTTTGCGAAATGTTTCGTGTTTTGGATAACGAAGGTCGCTTGGCTGTTGCTGTTTGGGATTCGTTGGAGAACATTCCTGTTCTTGCCGCGGAGGTGGATTTACTTGAGGCGATCGCCGGACCGGATGCGGCAGATGCTTTACGGGCCCCGTTTACCCTGGGAAATAAAAACCGAATTGCCGAACTAATTCGTGAATTGGACATTCTGGATAGGGAAATTACTACCCACAACGGATGGGCGCGATTTCCCAACGTCCGTACTATGGTTGAGGCGGATTTGCGAGGATGGTTGCCCGTTATGGGCGTTAATCTGGACGAATCGGTTATTCAACAGATTCTGAACGAATCCGAAAACACCCTGGGACGGCACATAGCCGATGACAGTGAGGCCGTTTTCAGGATTTCTGCGCACATAGTTAGTGGCAGAAAATCAGTATAAAACGCCGCATACCAATACGTTGGACCGGAGCCGATAACGCTGATGCGTTGGGTCCTCAAAACTATTGGTAATTCACATTGACTCGTCGGCTCGGTCAACTTTGCCGTTCTGGCATTCAAAACAATCGTGCTCGTGCTCAGTCGCGCAGCGACGGTGCTCGTGCTCTTAATCGAACTGGCGCGATGATGACGGACACCATCTTTGATCACGATCGACTCGACGTTTACCGCTTGGCGAATGAATACACGGCCGAGTCCTTTGCGGTCGCCAAGCATCTTTCCGGTATTCATCGCCATGCTCGCGACCAATGGTTGCGGTCGTCTCAATCGATTCCGTTGAATATCGCCGAGGGAACGGAAAACGCAGCCCCAAGGATCGCGCACGGTTCTTCGAGATTGCTCGCGGCTCGGCATTCGAGTGCACGGCGATTCAGGATGTGCATACGGCATCTCACGGATTGGTGCTAATTCAAGTCGCGAGATGAAACTGAAGCTCAAGCGAATCGCCTCCATGCTGACACGGATGGTGATGAAGACCGATACTGTTTCCGAATCGTCGACGGTGTATGATGCGGACATCGATTACGAGCACGAGCACCGCTGCGCTGAGCACGAGAACGACTGTCGCGGGGAACCGGCACCAATCCGTGCACCGGAGCCGGGCTTGCGGCCGTCGTCGAATGGACAATCAATCCTCCGTCCCCCCGTGATTTCGAACGTTATCCCGCAACAGATGGTATGACCCAATACGAGCACAGCCTGGTTGCGATGAAACGTCTTCTCGATGCGGTTCACGAAGACCATTGGGCAAACTGGATTGGCACCGATATCGAGCAATGGCGTGCGACAGGCGATACGTCGCACCATCTCTCCGCTTATGGCGGAATGGGATCGTTTAACGATGTCATCATCTGCCGCGCCAACGAACACTCCGTAACCGAAGTCACCGAGGCGTGGGCCAATACATTATTTGAATGGCTCAAATCGGTTTGTTATTTCCTCGCGGAACATCCAACCGATTCGTTCACTTCTGAGACGCTCGCGAATCGTGTCGGCCGACATGACTCGTCATTAGCTGCAGCCGTCGCAAGCGACATCCTTTTGATTACTCGCGATGGGTGGAACTGGAAGTGCCCCCACTGCAACAGCGACGACACTGCTGTATACCGTTGGGTGCTTCGCTTGGAAAATGAATGCAGGTTTGAGCCGTCAACTGACAATCTTCCGCTAAGAAAATAGCGGGATAACAAAAAATGCACCGGAGTTGCCGACCGGCCGTTTCCGAAAATCAAAATCACTCGCGGCAACCCTTGTGATTTTGGACGTTCGCCAACTGAACTCAAATCGGTTTGACGTTAACAATTTCGAGGCGCATTGTATCGACATCAATCGTGAAGAATCCGCGCAATGGTTGGCGGTCAATGAAATACAAGCCCTCGCTCTAGTGTTCTCCGGCATCCGCTGGATCTGATCGCAACGCCATCTGGATTTGTTTCGACGCGTGTACCACTTCCGACTTCGAGCCGCTTGCCATTGTAATACGCAGCACATCCTCCACGGCGTCCATTGACAACACGACCTCGTAGTTCACAACGCCTCAACTTTTGATACTAATTCATCGATTGTCAGCTTTTGGTTTTCGCTACCCACTCGCGACTTCGCGTATTCAACCTCCGCTTTGGTTGGCGGACGTCGCACGACTCCAACACGATTGCCGTGCTCATCGACCAATTCAATCTCTCCGTCGGAGCGCCGAATCTGGTCGGTAACATCTGCTTTGATCCAGGATGTACTTACGGCATCTCGCGGATTGGTGCTAATTCAAGTCGCGAGATGAAACTGAAGCTCAAGCGAATCGCCTCCATGCTGACACTGATGTGATGAATCGACCAGGCTTGGCCGTGACCAGTCCGTTGGATCGGATTGGGTTAACAGTTAACAGTCAGTTAACAGTTAACAGTTAGCTGCCGACAGCAAGCGGGCAGAATTCAAGCTGGCTCTTCGGCGACTTCGAGGCTCATCCGCACTTCATCGCTGGCCGTCCAGTAGAAAATCGTTCCCAGGATGGCGACCACGACTTTGACGATCTCATATACCAGGGCCACCAGAATTCCCGATGCTAACGTCGATTGGGCCGGAACGACCTCGTACAGCCAATCGATCGCCCCTTCGAAAATCCCCAAGCCGGCCGGCGTCAAAGGAATGGTCGAGATCAGCAGGCCGATGGGAACAATGACGAAATGTTCCGCTAAGCTGGGCGGATCGGAATAAAGTCCCCGGGCGATCAAGTAAACGCTCAGCGTCAGCCCGCTGTGAGCCGCCAGGCTGATCACGATCGAAGCAAACAAGGCAACTGGGTGCGTATGGAAAATTCTTAGCGGCGGACCCACTCGGGCAATCACCCATCCGATCCCTCTGAGTTTGCTGCCGAGCACAATCCAGCCGTCCACTCGGCGACCTCCCAGTACCAAAATCGCAAAGAAAATCGTTCCGGCGGCCACCAAGGTTGCGGTCCAGAAGCGTATCTTTTCCATGTTCTCGGACGCCCCCACGGTAGAGAGCGGGGGCGCCACCAGCAGCGTGATCGCCACCAGCAGGATCAGACCGTAAAGACCACAGGCTCGATCGACCAACACCGAGGCGACAGCGGCGATTCTTTTACCCGGTCGGCGGCGGGCGAGAAAGATCGCTTTGAAAAGGTCGCCGCCCACACTGCCGGCCGAGACAAAACTTAGCAGGTAGCCGATTGCCCCAAGCCGATAGGCCTCAACCATCGAAAGCTCGATCCCCAGGCAGCGGACCAGCAGGCACCAGCGGCCGAAGGTCAGACTGACTGAGATGATTGCGACCGCCAGAGCGGTGACGAGCAACGGGTAGTTTTTTGGCTGAGCCGCCAACTTTTCCCACTTTTCGGCGGGAATGTTGTAGAGCAAAAACAGGATGATCGCGGCCGGAATGGCGAACTTGGCGATCGTGATGAGAGTTGTTTTTGCACGGGATTGCATCGACAGCAGGATAGCGAAGGCTGAATTGCTGGGCAACCTTGTCAAATGGGACCGAAAAACGTATTCTTGCCGCCTGATTGATCATTGACCAAATCGCTGACAAACACAGATTGAGTAGAACGCTATGACCATGGATCGCAGCCTCAAGGTGCAAGCCGGGGCGATCAAGTCGCGAAACGTCCTGACTCGGGCCGAGCGAATCGCCCGACTGAAGGAGTTGGACAGATTTGATGAGGAAAAGAACGTCGTCGGCATGCCCAAAGTACGTGTTCAGAAGGTTTCGCTGAAGAAGAAAAAGAAGGTCAAGAAGGAAGAGGACGAAAAGGGCAAGTAGTCGATCCTGTCAGAATCGGTGTTTTGCGCACAAAGCCGGTCGGCGTTCCCAGACGCCGCCGGTTTTTTTCGTCAAGCTTGTGGCGATCGATTTGCCTGATCTTGCCAGCCTGATTCGTGAGCTTAGAGCGATGGCATGCGATCCCCGGGATCTACGTTCGCCGCGATCGCAATGCGGTTGGCCAGTCCGACCGCGCTGGCCCAGCACAAGGCAAGCTTGTTGGCAAAGCTGAACAGCACAATGCTTTGTAGTTTTGGCGGGCGCGACGATACTGCCGCGTCACCAAAATGCCGATCGCAGTTCTGCCGTCGACATTGGTTTGCCGGTCCGCCCTACGTCGGTGTCGAAAAATCCTGTCCAGTCTCTGCGCCGCGTTGTTTGACCGATTGGTATCGACGTCGATTTGGCGGCCAAGACACAAGCGGACGAGAATCGGTTACAACTTAGGCCGCACTCGTCGTTGAGCACTTTGTGTTAGGGAATGATGGCCGACCAGCTAACGAGATCAGACTGGCGACGTAACGCCGCGGCCTGGCTGGTCCGTCGTCGAATTCCGTTGGTCATTGTTGCGACTGTGATCTTTGCCGTCGCGTATCCAGCCTCGCGGCGGCTAGAGTTCGATCGCACCATCACGGCGATGTTCAGTCCTGAAGAGAAGACCTTTAAGGACTACATGTTGCTTCGTGAATCGTTCGGCAGCAACACCGTGGTCATGTTTGTCTATCACGACAAAGATTTGATGACCCAGGCCGGCATCAAGCGCAATGAACTGATTGCTGATCGGATCAGCAAAATTCCAGGTGTGGTCGGTGCGCTGTCAACATCGAGATTGGATGCCGCGGTCCGACAACTGCAGCCATTTGGTTTGAAGCCGGACCAATCCGCGCTGACTCAGGGAGGTGGGAACTCGTTGGGCGGGCGGTTCGATAAATTGTTCGCCGGGTACACTCATTCCAGCGATCACCACCATGCCGCCATTGTCACGGTGCTGAGTCTGGAATCAACTCCTGAGACTCTCGACGCGTTGGAAAAACTGGTTGATCAGGTGTCGTTGGAAATGCTGACCTCGATCAGTGAGAAACCAGCTTCGATCATCGGTGAACCGATTCTGATTCAGAATGGCTTCAAGACGATTGAGGAAGACGGTTTACGATTGGCCACTTTGACGATCTTGCTGTTGTCGGTGGTGGTTGCCGTTTCCTTGGGCAGCATGCGGTTTGTGGTTTTGACAGCGATCTTGATCGGCTGGTCGGTCATCACCACGCGGGCGATCATGGTCTGGTGCAATGTCAATCTGTCGCTGATTTCGTCGATTTTAACGGCGATCGTGACGGTGATTGCCGTGGCGACGATCTTGCATTTGGGAATCCGATTTCGGGCGCTGCTCGCACGCGGTTATTCCACTCAGAGCGCCGCCGAAACGTCGATCGCTCGGTTGTTGGTTCCGATCATGGTCGCCTGCCTGACCGATGCGGCCGGTTTCGCGGCGCTGCGCGCATCGACGCTGCTGCCAGTCCAGCAATTTGGGTTTTCGATCTCAATCGCGGCGCTGATGGTATTTCTGGGAGTGTTGCTGTGGACGCCGGCGCTGATGACATTTTCGCAAGCTCAGACAGTCCGCGAAACGAAGCTGCTGATTCGGTTTCGAGGCGTCGAAAAATCGCTCTCCCGCTTGTTGCGCCGGTCCAGCGGCCGTGTCGCGCTGGCGGCGATCGATCACCGCGCGATTTGTTTCGCGATTGCCGCGGTTTCTCTGGTGGTGACTTTCATCGGGTTAAAAAATGCCAAGAGCGAAACCAGCTTTTTGAACAACTTTCGCTCGGACAACAAGATTGTCATCGCTTATCGCGAGGTCGAACAACATTTCGGTGGGGCCGGCGTTTGGGATATCGTTTTAGAGGCTCCCGCCCAGTTGACGCCAGAGTATTTGGAACAGGTCAAAGCGCTTGAGGCGTCCTTATTAGAACTGGATGCCGATGGGGCAACGCTTACGAAATTGATGAGTCTGGAGGCCGTCGATCAAGTTTTCGCGGCTGGCTCGGTGACATCTTTGATGCCATCTTCGGCGCGTTTGTCTTTCATGGCGATGGCCATGCCGACCGTCTTCGATGCGTTCGTCAGCAAGCCGATCGATGGCAAACGCAGGTATCGCATCATGCTGCGCAGTCGCGAGCAGAACGAATCGGAGGCACGCAACCGATTGATTCTTCAAGTCCAGCAGAAAGTCGCCGAGTTTACCGCCAGCGACGCTTGGAAACAGGCTTTCGCCTCTGCCCAGGCCCCACCGCCCGAGGGAACCGGCGCCGTGACGGGGTATTACGTTTTGACGAGTCGATTGGTTGCGAGTTTGGTTGGCGATCAATGGCGAAGTTTTACGGTGGCCGGCATCCTGGTCTGGATTTGCATCGCCGTATTCACGCGATCGGCGCGGTTAGCATCGGCAGCCTTGATCGCTAATTTGTTGCCGACCGCTTTTGTGCTCTCTGTTCCTGGCTTGATTGGGGAACGAATCAATATGGGAGCCACGCTGATCGCCGCTGTTTCGATCGGCTTGTCGATCGACGGTTCGGTCCATTTCCTGGCCGCTTTTCGACGCCATCGAGATCGAGGCCACGACGTTCGCAGCGCGGCGATTCACGCGGCGGGCAGCATTGGCGCGCCGCTGATGTGGGCGACGGCGGCGTTGGTGATCGGATTCGCCGCCTTGTCGACAAGTCAGTTTGTGCCGATTGCGACCTTCGGCACACTCGTCTCGGCTACCCTGGCGATCGGAACGCTTGTGAATCTGACGCTGCTGCCCGTATTGGTCTGCGCCTGGACGCGTGCCGACTAGGGCAACTGGACTTCGGCCCAGGGGGCGGTTTGGACGTGGCCGCATTTGCCGCACTTGATCCGCGTGCCGAGCGATTTTGGCTGGATCCGCACCTTGCGCCCGCAACCTTGGCAATCAATTCTCAATTCGTGCGGTCGCGCGATCAGTTCGTCCAACTCCGCTGCGGTCAATCCCGGCACAGCAATGTCGGCGGCCGTCAAGCTAGAAAGGAGTGACTCGGTCAGTTTGCGGACATTGGCGACGCGGTCAGCCAAAGAGCGCACGCTGTCTTCGAATGCATTGCGGACCAACCGACCATTTCCGAAATGTCGATCACGATGTCGAAACAGTTCGTCAAAGCCGACCAGTACGCGGTGCCGGGCGTTGGCGGGCAACTGATATTGGTTCTGCCGACACATGCTTTCGAAAATTTCGCCCAGCTCCGACGGCCTGTAGTCTTGGAAATGGATTGTCGTGTTGACCCGCGACGCGAGTCCCGGGTTGGCGCGGATCATCTTGTCCATTTCGTCACCATAACCGGCCAGGATCACCGCCAGGTTTTCGCGGTCATCCTCCATTCGCTTCAACAAACATTGGATTGCCTCGCGGCCGTAAGCATCGTCTCCCGAAGCGTCGATCAAGCTGTAGGCTTCGTCAATGAACAGCACGCCGCCGAGTGCCGAATCACAAAGTCTGTTGGTCTTAGTCGATGTCTGACCGGCATACTCGGCAACCAAGCCGTTGCGGTCGGTTTCAACCACGTGGCCGCTCGTTAAGGTCCCTAGCGAACCGAGAATCTGGCCCATGATTCTGGCCACGGTGGTTTTTCCGGTACCGGGGTTGCCGACAAAACTCATGTGCAGGCTGATCGGCATCGTGCTCAGCCCGCTCCGTTTTCGCTGCCGCTGCAGCTTCAGGAAGTTGGTGTAGCTGCGCACCCGGTCCTTGACGGCCGACAAGCCGATCAAACCGTCCAATTCGCTGATCGCCGTTTGCAATCGCTGTTGCCGCTGAGTTTCTGTCAGACCAGCGTTCGATGTCGCGGAATTCTGAACGCGCGGCTCTCGAGCCTGCTGTAGGTTTTCCCGCTTGGACTTATTCAACGGGGGCAGATCGCGCTGCGGATCGGCCGGATGGAGCGCCATGTCGATTTGGCGTTGCAGGGTGTGCAGTGCGACAGATTCTTCCGGCATCAGCTGGCCGTCACATTTGGCGACCAGATTGGCCAGTCGCATCACGACTGTTTCGACTTGCGACTTGCTGTCGGCCAGTGGTTTGTAACGCACGAACGGTGCCACCAAGGCGTCCCAAGTCAGGTTGTCCGCCTGCCGAAACAGTCCCGTGGCCGCCTCGCGTAATTCCGATCCGCGCAGTTTTTGGCCCCACAGATATTCAATCATCGCCGCGGCGACTTTCTTTTCTTGCCCGGTCCAGCGCTCATCAGCGCGGACAATGGTGACGTAGACCTTGATCAACAATCCTCGATGCAGGTCGTCCATCAGCGCTGCGAAGCCGTCGGCCCGAGTTTCCAACAGCGTGGGATGACGTCTGACCATCCATGTGCCACAGTGCTGATACAGTTGGCCACAATCGCGCAGCACGCGACGCAACATCCCGATCAGTCGCAGTTCGTCAGCATCGCTCATCAGCGATCACCAGCCTACAGAGAGCCCAAGAAACGTGATGCCGTTAGTTTAATGGTCGACGGCTATCGGAAAGGGGGCGGTACCGAATGGGCATTTGATGGGTTGACGCCATTCACACAGGCCCGACGCCAGCCCCAATGAATTCGATAGTCCGGACCGAGGTCGCGATGACTTCCGGAGCAGCGCAAACCTTTCGAAATCGTGGGCATCGCGTGCGCTTTCACGCAAACGGCATCGCGACTGAAGTTCCGGCATTACCATGGTTTGCTCGTTCCGGCCTACCCGCTTGCGTGTTGATGTCAATGAACCCCATGCATCATTTTCTTCAGCCACGGTGTCATCAGCGCGATCAGGCTGCCGGCGGCGATTGGAAACAGGACTAACAACAGAAAGAAGCCGGGCAAACCAGGCAGGATGAATGAGAGCTCCGCCTCGGCGCCGGGAGCCGCCGGAACGAATTGCTCCGAATAACGGGCGACCAAGCCAGCCAGCAGATTTGACAAGGCAAAGGTGAAGAACCACAGCCCCATCATCAAACTCTGCAGCCGCGCCGGCGCTAATTTTGTCACCATCGACAATCCCACCGGGCTAAGACAGAGCTCGCCCCAGGTGTAGACGACGTACGTGATCAACAGCCAATGCGGACCGGCGAGTCCATCGCGAGCATCGATCGCGCCGGCAACCATCGCCAGAAACGCCAAACCGAGCAGCCACAGACCGATCGCAAACTTCATCGGCGTCGACGGATCCTTGCGTTTGCGTTCCAGATACAGCCATAACCAGCTGAACAATGGGCCGAACAACAGAATCGTGAAGGGGTTCACCGACTGAAAGAAGGCTGCGGGAATGCCACCTTGGATCAGTCCAAACAGCGTCAGATCGGTTTGCTCGGCGGCAAATACGTTGAGCGAAGAACCCGCCTGCTCGAATGCTGTCCAAAAGAAAATGTTACCGATGAACGCCAGGATCAAGATCACCGCCAGCGGTCCACGATCACCGCCGGGCTGGCAGAACAGAAACGTGAGCGCCGAACCGAGGACCACCGCCACGATCAACGTCGTCATCCCCCACAGACCCAGCAGCTGTGTGAACGCGGCCCATTGAGTCGTGACCCAAGGCAATCCGCCAGCGATGAAGATCAGTAGCGGCAGGACCGGAATGCCGACCAGCACCAGCAATGCGCCGAGCACCAGTTTTTGATTGCCACCCGTGATTGGTTCGGCTGGTGGGGAGCCAATTGTTCCCAGGTATCGCGGTCGCAGCATTTGATAGGTGAACAAGCCGATCAACATGCCAACCGCAGCGCTGCCAAAACCCCAGTGCCAGCCGATCTTTTCGCCCAGATAGCCGGCTACCAAAGGTGAAAAGAACGCGCCTAGATTGATCCCCATGTAGAACAGCGTGAATCCCGAATCACGGCGCGGATCGTTTTTGCCGTACAGCTGACCGACCATCACGCTGACGCACGGTTTGAAAAAGCCGGTACCGATGATGATGAACGTGCATCCGGTTAGAAAACAGAGCAGTGCGCCATAACCATGATCCTGACTAACGGTGGTGCCCAAGGAGTAGGGGAAGAAAGCCATCGAGGCCAATACGATATGGCCCAACGCGATGACCCAGCCGCCCAGCATCATGGAACGATGGGTTCCCAAAAAACGATCCGCGACCATGCCGCCAAAGATCGATGTCAGGTAGACCATGAACGTGTAGACGCCGTACAACGTGTAGGCGTCGTCCTTCTGCCAGCCGAAGCCGGGATTGGTGTTTTCGGTGACGTCGCCAGCGGTTTGGACGGTTGCTACCGCGGCCGCCGAATCGATTGTGGGATCTGTTGGAATGAATTGATCGACGCTGCCGATCAGGAACAGGACGAACAGCGCCCGCATGCCGTAGTAACTGAATCGTTCCCACATTTCGGTGATGAACAGAACCCACAAACCGGTCGGCTGTCTGGTTTCGATTTCACTGGGCGGTACGCCGCGACCCGGTTCCTTGTCGAATTCGACATCCGAGCCATGCAACGGATTCGATTCAGGATGCATGCCGTCGCCGCTGGGACCGTTGCCTGTACCGCTCATAATCAGACCATTGCCAGTTTGCGGGAAATTGAATGGGCTTATGATGGCGAAGATGGCCAATCACGACAACAGCAGCATCGGCTGGGCAGTTTGCAATTGCCGGTGATTACTATTTCTTTGCCACTTCGGGCGCACCGACCAGCACCGGCCCGCGGCCTTCGTCGTAGTAGACTCGATTGCGGCCGATGTTTTTGGCGGTGTACAGCGACTTCGTCCGCGCGGCGCAACAGCGGCCCCACCACCAGGTCTTCGCGTGGCTCGCTGAGCCCGACGCTGATCGTCACTTCGATCGAGGTATCGCCGGCGTCCATCGGGGTCTTGGCAATCAGTTTGCGAAGTTCGTTCATTCGCTCGGCCGCGATTCGCAACGGGCCGTCCATGATCACCGAGAATTCTTCGCCGCCGAATCTGGCGACCATGATCGCGCGGTCCAGTTCGGTGCTGAGGGTTTGCGCCAGTTGCTTCAGCACGGCGTCCCCGGCTTGATGTCCGTAGCTGTCGTTGATCGATTTAAAGCGATCGATATCGATCAATACTACCGTGAAGGAGCGGCCGCCGTTGCGATATCCCACGAACAATTCGGCCAGTTTCTGGTCGAAGGCGCGGCGATTGTACAGGCCGGTCAGTCCGTCGGTGCGGGCTTCGGTCAGGTAGGACTCGATTTGCCGCGTCTGTTTTTCCAACTGCCGCTCGGCCGCGTCCAAGCGGGATTGCAACTGGTCATTGTTCTTCATGATCTGTTGCAACAGAATCACGACGCGGTTTTCCGCTTGACTGTTTCCAGCGCTGGCGCCAACGGCTTTGGCTAGTTCATCCAGCTTGAACTGGTATTCGCTAACATTTCCTGAATACTCGTGGGTCCACGATTCCAGTTCATGCAGCAAATCGAGCACGCGCTGGCGGTCGCTATCGGACATTGGATCACTGGATTTGGGTGTGCGTCGGCGCGTATAGCGTGATCCGATCACTGCGCCCATCGATAACAACACGCCGGCCAGCAGCAGGCCGCTCGCCAGAATAAGATTGTAACTAGCCGCGAGTAACATTATCGATTGTTAAAGAGATGAAATAACCAGTGGAACTGGTCTAGGCAGTCGACGGGTGTGAGCTTTGGGCGTTGGCCACCGAGTCCGAAAGTTCCTCTTCGCGCGCGATCACCACCAGCCCGCTATCGGTGACGGTCAATCCTCGGGCCGCGTCAGCGACAGGATCATAACCAATTTCTGTCTCGGGTGGGACACGGACGCCTTTGTCGATGATCGCTCGGCGAATACGACAGCGTCGGCCGACTTGAACGCCGTCGAAAAGAATACTGTCTTGCACTTGCGAGTAGCTGTTGATTCGCACGTTTGGACCAAGAATACTGCGGGCCACGCTGCCCCCACTGACGATTGCCCCCTGGCAGACAATCGAATCCAGCGCTTCGCCGCGGCGCGTGGACCGACCTTCGCTGCCGAAGACAAATTTTGGTGGCGGCAACATCGGTTGGAAGGCACGAATCGGCCAGTGCTGGTCGTAAAGATTCAGCTGCGGGTCAACGCCGATCAGATCCATCGAGGCTTCGTAGTAGGCTTCGATGGTGCCCACGTCACGCCAGTAGGCCTGGTCTTTTCTGTTTTCGTCCAGGAATGGAAACGCGCAAACGTTGTAGTCGTTGATCGATCGCGGGATGATATTCTTTCCAAAGTCATGATCGCTGCCTTCCAAGGTCGCGTCATTACAAAGCTGTTCGTACAAAAAACGGGCGTTGAAGACATAGATGCCCATCGACGCTAAACAAACATTAGGGTCCTCCGGCGAACCAATCGGATCGTGCGGTTTTTCCTGAAAGCCGATCACCCGATGTTCGAGGTCCGTTTGCATGACACCGAACTGTTTCGCTTCCTCACGACCGACGCGCAGCGCACCGATCGTGATATCGGCGTTCATTTTGCGATGGAACTCCAGCATTGGCGAATAGTTCATTTTATAGATATGGTCACCCGCCAGAATGATCACATCCTTGGGCTGCTCGCGTTCGATCGCGTAGATATTCTGGTAGACCGCGTCGGCGGTTCCCTGGTACCAATTGTCCGCAAACCGTTGCTGTGGCGGCACGACGTCGATGAACTCGCCAAGTTCGCGGCAAAAATACCCGCGCCAAGCGAGGTTGATGTGACGATCCAGCGATTGTGCTTTATACTGGGTCAACAATAGCAATCGACGCATGCCACTGTTGAGGCAATTGCTGAGCACAAAATCGATGATGCGATACAGTCCGCCAAAGGGCACAGCCGGCTTGGCACGGTCTCGGGTCAGCGGTTCCAGACGCGAACCCCGTCCGCCGGCCAAAATGACTGTCAATGTGTCTCGCATCCGATTTTCGCTCCGTGCAACTGTGGTCCCAGAATCGACAGCAGTCGATCACCTAGCGTACCAATTGCCTGACCGGAACGACACATCAGACCGGTAGGCCGCGATTGGTCTGACTTTTGCTCTCTTGGCCCCATGTGCTAAAATTAAGGGGTCTGTCTGTCGAATTGTCAGGGGATTGATGGGATCGATCTCTCGTTAGATAGCCAATGCAGGAAACATACCGATGACGAATATCTGGAAAAACATCAGTTTCGCGCTCAGTGCCATGTTGGTCGGTTCCTTGGTCACCACGTTTGTGATGACGTTGCCAGGTCGGATCGAGAGTGGTGATGCGATCGGACAGGCCGTTGCCTCCCAACCGCTGCTGCCAGCCAATCGGCGGGCACCGCTGAACCAAAACGACTTAACGGCCGCGTTTGACATCTCCGACGCCTTTCGAACGGTTGCCGACGCGATGGGGCCAAGCGTCGTCAGCATCACGACTCGAACCGCACCGCGGCGACCGAGAAATGTTCCGCCCGGTTTTGAGGACTTTTTTCGCTACCAAGCACCGGGCGCCGGCAGCCAAATGACCGGTGAGGGGAGTGGTGTCGTGGTCCGCCCCGATGGCTATATCCTGACCAACAATCATGTCGTCGAAGGTGCCGACGAATTGGTGGTCGAAACTCATGATGGTCACAAACACCAAGGGGAGATTGTCGGTACGGATCCGAAAACCGATTTGGCCGTGGTCAAGATCGACGCCGTGAACCTGAGGCCGGTACCGTTTGGAGACTCCGACGCGGTTCAAGTTGGCGATTGGGTGTTGGCCATCGGCAGCCCGTTTGGTCTCAGCCAAACCGTGACGGCGGGGATCATTAGCGGCAAGAATCGCGATCAAGACATCATCGACGGCGGCGACGGATTCGAGGATTTTCTGCAGACCGATGCGGCCATCAATCCGGGCAATTCAGGTGGCCCGCTGGTGAACCTGCGCGGTGAGTTGCTGGGCATCAATACGGCAATTGTCTCCAAAAGCGGCGGTAGCGCCGGAATCGGATTCGCGATCCCGGTCTCGCTGGCCAAGCCAGTCCTGAATTCGATCATTCAGACCGGCAAGGTGCATCGTGGATTCCTGGGCGCGGCTTTTGATGACGTCAAGCCGGAATACGTCGAAGATTTTGACCTGAAGGTTCAATCCGGCGCACTGATCCGCAGCGTCTTGGAAGGACAACCGGCCGCCATCGCTGGTCTGCAGCCGGGCGATGTGGTCGTTCGCATCGACGGTAAAGCGTGTCGAAGCTCCGGTCAAATGCGGAACTACGTCGCCAATCGACCCCCCGGATCGACCGTCAATATGGAGATCAACCGCGGCGGTCAGACGCTGCGGATTGCAGTTCACTTGAAAGAAATGACTGCCGAACTGATGGCGAAATTTAGTTCGATTTTCGGCATCGAGTTGGTTCCGGTCACGCCCGAGACGACGCAGAAGTATGGGTTGGAGAATCTGCGGTACGGCTTGATCGTGGTCAATATTCACGACGACTCACCGCTGGCAGAAACGCTGCGGGTCGGCGATGTGATTGAACAGATCGGACAGCTTGAAATGCAAAGGGTCGATCAGTTTCATGCGATTGCCGATGCCGCGGTACGAGCTGGTAAAGTGCTGCCGGTGGTCGTCCGCCGAGGTAACAACCGACTGTTGCTGAGGATCGAATAGGCGCCTTACGGCAACATCGCGTCGTATAGCCGGTCCAACAGTGATCGGTTATCGGCAATGGTCATCGTCCCGATTTGTCCGGCAAGCACCGAGCTGCTGGTCGTTGGATCCAGCGGCGTTCGACTTTCGAGTTGCGGCTCAACCGTTCGCATTGGCTCTTCACCGTCTGCTGATGGTTCCACGGCAAGCGGTCCACCGGTTGTCGCCGCCAACGCGGGATGCGGCAGGCGGCGCGTTGCTCTTGGACGCAGCGACGCCGGGACGGCAACCAGTTTCGTGCCACCGCGAAGTCGAACCGCAGCTGGCCTGGCTTTGGTTGCCGCTCGCTGATACGCCTGCATGTCGGCTTCGCCGACCGCAACCAACAATTCCTTTTCCTGCGGATCGCAGACGCGCAACAATTCTTCGCCCGCTTTGACAAACCGCCCCTGCAAGTTTTCTACTTTCGGACCGATTACCAGACCCTCACGCTCGGCACGAATTCGCAGTCCGTTGATCTGAGCGTCAAATTCTGCGAGTTGCCGTCGCAAGCTGTCGGCGTTTTCGGACTCGGCGGCGGACTTCGAAAGTTGACCCTGACGTCGAAGCTGAATTTCGCGCAGCTCGGCTAACTTCAGCTCGTCCGCCTTCTTTTCGCGATTGAGCAGCAATTCAGGATCACTCAGCTCCAGCAGTAACGTGCCTGTGCTGACCCGCTGGCCGCGGGCGACATGCACTTGATCGACGAACGCATCGACCACCGCCCGAGCGATTTGTTCGTCTCGGAATTGAACCACCACCGGAACGCGCCGCGCCAGAGGCGAATCGCTCATGCTTAAATTCTGTACCAGCATTAGCAGCAACGAGGCGTAGCACAAAATTCGGACGCGGGTGTCGTTCAAATGCAGGAAGCCACCCGGCTTGCTAAGCCAGGCTGCGCGCGACCAGCGCAGCAAAGGAAGCACGGCCCATAGTAGAATTGCCGCGGCTGCCAACAGCAGGCCGAGTCCGCGCGCCAAAGGGATATGCCGACGACCAGGCCGGTCATCCAGATGATTTGGAAGACAACACTGGCCGCGGCGTGAGCAGTCGCAAACGGACGTCGCCACCCTGTCAACAGCGAGTCTTTTGGCTTGTTGCCAAGCAGAACGAAATTGACGATTCCCGATAACTGACTTCGGCCGTGCATCCGCAGGTTGGGGATCTCGCAAAGATCGCTGAGGACATAGTATCCGTCCAAACGCAGCAGGGGATTGGCGTTGACCAACAACGTGGCCGGACCGGCGACGAGGACCATTTGCGCGGCCAAGTGCCGGGCATATCCAGCCGGCAGCCACCACCAGATCCAGGCTGCAATCGCGGCAATCGCCAGCTCCAGATAGACGCCGGCGAGAGCGATTTGAATGCGGCTCCAACGACTGCGCAGCTTCCAAGCGTCGGTCACGTCGACGTATGCCAATGGCGCGCACAGAAAGAAAATGATTCCCATTTTGCCAACGCGAACACCGTGGTGCCTGGCGGCGACCGCGTGTCCCAGTTCGTGAATCACCTTGGCGACGATCCACATCAGCAGCAACAAGACCCAGACGCCCGGGTCAAACATGCGACGCAGTTCGCTGATAAATTCGCGATGATGTCCGGCGACGATCAACAGTCCGCTGGTGATCAGACCGATCCAATAGACGATCCCAAGTTTGGAGAACACGATGCCTATCCGTTGCTCAAGAAACGACGCGAGATCGTGCCCGTTTAGCAGTGGAATTCGCTGACTGATCAGCAGTGAAAGATAGGCTGGAACGCGATGGGACCAGGATGGCGAGTTGGTACGGAGGGCTGCGCTTTGCGGGCCGGACGTAGTGGCCAGATTACTGGCGACTAATTTGCCAACAAATTCGACAACTTCTTGACCCGTCCAATCGACACCGTCCGATTGTAACTGCGCAGCGACTTCGGCTATCGATCGCCGACCATCCAGCAGAGTGGCAGCGTGATACTCCTGGGCGCCAAAATGAAAGTACTTGCCAGTCTGGTGCTGTAGAGCGACATAGGTAGTCCGTCCACCCACCTCACGGCGCTCAAACACCAATCCAGGGTCTAAGGCAACAATCGGCGGTTCGGCCGGCGGCTGTGGTTGATCGATCATGATTTCGAAATCTCTTGCTGAGCGGCGCAACGGCGGCCGCTGGTTTTTCGTGGCCAACACCGACGGCTGGTGCCGTGCCACTTAATTCCTAATAGCCGATCCACCACAAAATCTTCTCAACTCCGCCCCGTACCCATGACCAGATCCAGGGGCGAAGCGGACCATAAGTGGTGGCCTGCCCCAGCATGCCTGGTTTCAAAGTTCGATCCGGATTCTGGACTTCGAGTTTGGCGATGAACACATTTCGATCATCGCGCAATTCCGCCCGCGGATAGATCTCTTCGATTGGCAGTTCGATCGATTTGCCACCGATCGCGTCCAGTTTGATTCGCGTTTGCGCTCCCAGCTGTACATAGCCAATTTCGTACTCCGGGATTTCAAGCTCAATCACCATCCGATCCATCGGTGCGACTTCCATCAGGGTTTGGCCTCGTTCCAGTGGCGATCCGACGTATCGATCCAGATCACCGCTGACCACGACGCCATCGATCGGGCTGATCACTTCCAGATTTTGCAGCCGATCACTCAGCAGTTCGTACCGCCGCGCCAGCTGTCTTTGCCGCAGCGCGATTTGTTGGGACTCGGCGATGCGGCCGGTTGCCAGCGCCGCGTCGTGCTCTTTGGCCGCCTGTTGACGTTCGGCCTTGATCGCTTCGCGCTCCAATCTCAGCGGGCGGCCATCCAGAGCCAGCAATACATCTCCGCGTTTTACCGCGTCGCCGGGTTTGAACATGGCTTGTTCCAAGGTTGCTTCGAACGGGGTGGCAATCAATCGTTGGGCGTTGGTTTCGACGCGGACTCGACTGGCGGTGCGATAGTGAACGGGCCAGAGGGCGGCGATTAGGATCAGCAAACCAAGCCCCGACAAGTTGATCGAGCTGCGGTGGGCGATTTGCAGCATCAGCTTTGGCCAGGATCGTCCTGGACGACTCCACAGCGCCGATCCAATGGCCGCCGCTGCGGGTGCCAACGCACCGGGCGATTCAAGCTGCCCGGCCTGGCCATCGATCCAGACCATACATCGGCCGGCGCCGGCGGTTTGTTTCATTAGCAGGATCGCGGTATCGGCCTGTTGAATCAACTTCGCGTTGCCTGGTTCATTGCATGTCTGACCGTGAACTTGCCAGCGCTGGCGAAGCTCCACAAACAGAGAACTCTCCGGACCTAGCCAACCAAGACGGGGATCGTAGATTTGCTTTAATTGATCATTGCCGATCCCTCCACGAACCGTGCAGTGCGAAGCTCGGGCGGCGATGAACACGACAATTTCACCTAGCGCTTCGCGACGGTTGTTGGCTTTGCAGATGGATTCGATTAGTGAAAGCACGGCGGAAGCGTTGATCGAGTCACCCTGATGCTCGGCTGCGGCTGGCGGCTGAGCCCCCGTGGCGATGCTTAGTCGGGCCACTGCTTCGTCCAGCGCAGCGGCAATCGTTTCGGGTGACCGACCCGCAATCGAAACGTTTAGCTCTGGCGCGACCGACGGTGTGTCGCTGGACGACCGGGAATTCATCGCTTCGCGGATTGCACTCCTCGGCTGGCGGATCGGCCTGCATCGCCGGTCCTGCCAGGCAAAATCTGCAGGGTGCAACGATCGCCGGATCGTAATTGACGATCGGGATTATCCAGTTCCACGCGAACTTTGACTGTGCCACTTTCACCGTCGATATGCGGTGCGATTGAAGTCACGGTTGCTTCCCGCGTGGTCGCGCTGCTGCGCAGAAACACGCGTGCGCGATTGCCGACACGCATCGCGTTGGTGTCTTCCACAGGGACGTTGAATACGGCGTACAGTTTGTCAATCACCATCAATCGGATGATTGCCGGGTCGGCCGGCGTGATGTACTCGCCGGGATGATGAAAGACGTCCGCCACGACGCCCGCCCTGGGGACGCGCACCTTACGACGGTCGACTTGCATTTCGAATCGTCGCACCTCCAGTTTACGTAGTTCTGCCTGCTCGATGGCCGCCGCATGACGGGCGACGGCAATCCGTAAGTCGGTTTCAGCGCGGAGCAGTTCATCCGGCCGCGCCATCTCGTTGGCCACCAATTGTCTTAGCTGCAGCGTTCGCGAGCGATTTCGTTCGACTTCGGCTTTGGTGGCATCCAATTCCCCGGTCATTTCCGACTGCATCCGGGCCAGCTCCACTGAAATCAGTTGCAGCGAATCTTCCAGCTTGCCGATGACCTGGCCCGCCTCGACCAGGTCACCGATTTCGACGTCGATCGAATCGAGTCGTCCCAATTCGTCGGCAGCGACCATGATGTCGTACTGGGGTTCGGTGAAACCTTCGTAAATCATTGACGTGGCCGAGTCGATCGAGGCGGTTCTGGATTCACCGCTGCGCTGGGCCTTTGCACTTGTACTGAGGCAGATGATCAGCGCCATCCCCAGCACAGTTCGTGTCCAACGCATTTTGGCGTAGCAACTTCTGGTCACGATGTCCTCGGTTCTGGGCGGTCGTGCGGTTTTTATCATCCTCCCGCGCAGCGGGAGGGTCGGGCTCTCAGGCCCGGGGAGGGTCCTTGCAGCACCCTGCCCGCGGCTCGCGAGAATCGCGAGCGGCGACGGAACTCGATTCAGGTATCCAGAGGCGACCTGCGGTGGCTCATTCGTTTTCATCATTCAATCCTTCATCTGCAGCGGTTGGCTGAGGGGTCGGCGTTTCAGGGAGTGGAGTTAACGGCGAAATCAGACCGTCGGAGGGATGGTGAAAGTGGATCGCGTTGTTGCCCGGTTGCTGTACCGGCTCGATCTCGCTGTCGATCATCAACGTCCCCATGGCCCGCTGAAGATCGATCAACGCGATCAGATATTGAGTTTTGGCGGTCGTCCATTCGCGTTCGGCGTCGGTGCGGCGTTGCTGAGCATCGAGCAGATTCTCCAGCACCACGCCCAGGGTTTGACCATCACCGGCCATCAGTTCCCAACGGCCGGTCAACACGTGTTCTTCATCGATTGCCGTATCAAGCAACCGCTGTTTGGTCGTTTGGGACGTGATTGCCGTATCGACGCTGGTCAAGGCGTTCTCGATCTGCGCCTGAGTGACTTGAATCGCTTCGCGCAGTTCCTCGCTGCGCTGCCGGAAACGATGTTGGGCTTGTCGTACCAGCGATTTTGCGGCACGCCGGCCTCGAGGGGTCTCGTACTCCAGCGCGGCCGTAATGCCCGGACCACCGGTAGTGAATTGATTGCCGAAAGACTGCGCCACGCCGTAGCCGCCATTCAATCCAGCCAAGTAGGCGCCCAGCACGGCGTTCAGTCGCGGCACAAGTTCGGCGCGTGTGACGCGGATCGACAATGCGGCAGCTTCCAGCTGCCCAGTGGCGGCGCGGATTTCGGGACGATGTTCGATTCCCTGCTGGACCGCGGATCGCAATTCCAGATTGACCGGAGCGAATTTCGGAATCTCATTGGGAATCAATTCGGTTAGCCCCGCGGCATCAAGCAGCACGTCCGAACCGACCAGGCTGGCCAGGCGTGTTTGTTGTTTGAGGACTTCCGCCTGAATTTGCACCAGCCTGTCTTGCCGGCGAGCGACCCGTTGTCGCGTCTTGGCCAGTTCGATTCGGCCGGTATCGAATCCTTGCCTGGCCGTCACCAGCGACTCGATCTTCTCGGTGCGCCGCAGTAAGTCGGTCTGCTGCAGCAAATGGCAACGCAGTTCGTACAGTTGCCAGTATGCGTTCATGACCTCGGCGATTCGCTGCTCGACGTCACCGCGCATTTCCTGCCAACTGACGCGACTGTCGATGCGGGCCTGCGTCAGCAGCCGTTCGTTGTAGAAGCGGCCTGATCGATCCAGCAGCGGCTGAGTCAGGTTCAGTCCGAGTCTGGTCGTGCCCTGATTGACCGGTGTGAAGAAGGTGCTGTTGCTGTTTTGCATCCCCAGGTCTTGTGCCAAATCGACGGTGGCACCTCGCCTGGTGATGCGGCGAATGCCGGCTGTCGCGCTCAGATTGCCGTTGATCAGCCGAGGAGGTCCACCGGTAGTCAACGAGTTGCCAACCGGATCGTTGGTTCGGCCAATCCCCGAGTCGAACAAGATCGTGGAATCGAACGCAGCATCTTGTTGCACGATCGATTCAATCGCGATGCTGGTCCGGCTGGAAACGCTTTTGATCCGCGGACTGTTACGGAGCGTATCGACCAACAGCGTTTCGAGATCGAAAGCGACCCACTTTGGTTTGTCCAAAATGCTTTGCGTGACCAGCGGCCGCCACCAGGCGTCGGCTCTGTTGTCCGTTGCGTCAGGGTCACTTGCTGCGATGGTTTCGGTCAGACCATCGGCGCTGCGATCGGGCATTTCTGATTGATCCATCCCTGCCGGTGGGCCGATGGGGCTCACCCCGGGCCTTACGGGATCGTCTGGACTTTCCGGTGAGCCGAAGGCGCTCGCCTCGGGCCAAGCCAGCTGGTCGGTCGACTCACTGGGGCCCACGGCGAGCGCCGTCGGCTCAGTATCGATCAGCGGCGGCTGCAGTCTCGTTGTGATCGGTAAGGTTGCCAGCTCAGAGTTCAGTTTGCGAGCACCTGGTGTTGCCGTAGCAAGATCCGGTTGGTTTGATTTCGCTGGTTCAATGGTTGGTCGTCCCAGTCGGGCCTGCGCTGTCTTTGTCTGCGGTTGCCGATCGGAGGGCGGATCCGCGAGAGAACCAACGGATGCCGCGGTTGAGGTTCCGAACTCGGGCGATCCGACCCTGACAGGCTTGATCACAACACTGTTTTCGGTGGGTGTTTTGACCAACAGCGTGCGCAGCAACGAAGGCGGCTGTGATTACCAGGGCAATGCACAACGCCTTGATCAAGGATCGTCGCTTGTTTTGGTCGTGAAACATCTCCATCCGGTTGATTGGGAACAGACCTCTAGCGACCTGCGCGTGGTCGCCCATCCTCTGGATCGGTCGGTCCGGTAGTGGGGATCACAACGTCTGGAGCGAAAACCATGGCAACTGAAGGTGCAAAGCGAGAACAACCGTTGCATTGCCTAGACTTCAATCGTTCGGCAGAGTGGGTCTAACCGGAAATCTTTCCAGAGATTGCCAATTCGGGTGCCGAAAGTGTCGTAGTTTTCCAATGGCGCAAAGCAGGAAAGATATGCGCGCGCAGATCGGAATGATGGGTCAGGAACCAAACTGCGGTTATCGCCGGAGAGATGTTTGGTAGCTGACCCCTTGTTGCCGGATTTGACAGCACCAGATGACAGCAAACGGACGTCGAGTGGGAGATCAACGAAAACAACGAAACTTTGAGTTTTACCCGCTTGAGGACCGCGTCCTGCTGAGCGGTGAAGGACTCGAGGGCCTCGATCAGGTCGATGGTGGCGAAGAGGTCGCTGCCGATTTGCTGGCCCAGCTTCAAGAGGGGCAGTTGGCTGACGGCCAGGCCAGTGAGAGTGCCGCGGTCGCCGCTGCGCCAGTAGCTGCGGGTGAGCCACCCGATCAGAGCGACCTGATCGACACACCGGTTCTTGATCCGGCCCGGCCGATCGAGGTCGTGTTCGTTGACCAGGGTGTCGATGACGCACAAACGCTGATCGAAGGACTGCGCGGTGGCGCCGATGGTACGACGCAGTGGTTGGTGGTCGAACTTGACGCCGATCGCGATGGGATCACCCAAATCACCGAGGCACTGGGTTCACTCTCGGGTGTCGACGCGGTGCATATCGTCAGTCACGGCGATGGCTCGGGCATCCAACTTGGCAGCGCACGGCTTGATGCGGAAAGTGCTGCCAGCTACGCGGGCGACATCGCGTCCTGGGGTCAGGCTTTTGACTCGGATGCGGACCTGTTGATCTACGGATGCGATTTGGCATCGACGGTCGAAGGCCAAGACTTGATCGACATACTGGCAATTGTCTGCAATTGCGACGTGGCGGCCAGCGATGACGCGACCGGGCACGAATCGCTGGGCGGCGACTGGTTACTGGAATACAGCGTTGGTGAAATATCAACGGAAGTTGCCTTTGGCTACGCCGCTCAAGCCGCTTGGCACAGCACGCTGGACATTACCACAGGATTGGCCGGACACTGGGAGCTCGACGACGGCAGCGGCACGAGTGCCGATGACGCCACGGCCAACAACAATGACGGAACTGTCAATGGTACTGCCATCTGGACGAGCGGTGAGATCGGCGGAGCGTTCGAGTTCAACTACAGTGACGGTGAAGACTACATCGAGATCCCGAATTCAGCGACGCTCGAGAATGTTCAGGAAGGGGATTACACGGTTGCAGCCTGGTTCCGAGCTGATTCCACGCCTCCAGGAACCGGTGGTGACAACGACGCCAATTACGGGATCCTGATCAAGACGGGCTGGCACGGGGGTATCTATTACACGAATGACAACCGCTTTAAGATTGATCACGTCCTAACGGGCAACACAGTCGCTGGGTCGACGACAACCGATACCTTTGCGCCTGGACAATTCCATCACGTTGTTGGAGTCGTGAATCGTACAACAGGCCTCGTCTCCATTTATGTCGACGGGCAACTCCAGGACACGACGAGCTTCACACCAGGCACCGCGGCGCGCGAATACGGCACCGAAACATGGAAAATCGGTATCGCCAATCCGAGTGCGGGCACCTTTGGGTGGGCGGCCGATGGTGTGGTCGATGATGCTCGAATCTACGACCGAGCCCTGAGCAGCAGCGACATTACCGAGCTGTACAACTACTCGGCATCGACGACAACGATCACGTTTCAGCAAGGTGACAGCAATGGCTATAGCAACACTGTCGATACCTATGTCCACGCAGGAAACGTCACGGCAGACAATTCGACCAGCGTTGACCTCCAAGTCGACATGGACGTGTCAGGCGATCCGAGAATTCAATCACTGATTCGTTTCGACGGTATTTTTGGTACAGGGTTGGGCCAGATTCCGGACAATGTCTACATCACGGACGCCTCGCTGACGGTGAATGTGACGAACCTGAGTTCCTCTGGTGCGGCGATCTCAATACACGAGATGCTGGCGTCGTGGTCAGATACGGATACCTGGAACACGATGTCAGGCGGAGTTTCGACCGATGATATTGAAGCCGCCAGCACTCCGGTATCAACCCTTGCTAATCCAGCTTCAACCGGGATCCAAACATTCACCGGTCTGGAAAGCAGCATTCAATCCTGGATGGACGGCGCTTCGACCAATTATGGCTGGGTGATCGAATCGGATAGCACCAATGGCTGGGACATCGATTCGTCCGAAGGAACCACCAAGCCTCAGCTCTCTGTTACGTACATCGAAGCCGGCTCCCAATTTTCATCTTCACACATTTTGATCGTCGACACGGCCAATGACGTGATGGATGGCGATGCGACGTCAATCGATACGCTGCTGGCCAACAAAGGTGCTGACGGAAAGATTTCACTGCGTGAAGCGATTTGGGCCGCCAACAATACGACTAACATCGATGCGTCTACACCGGATCAAATTCAATTTGCAATTGGAACGGGCCAGCAAACCATTCTGGTTGGTGCTGGCGGGTTGCCGACGATCACCGATGCCGTCGACATGGATGCATCAACGCAAGGTGCAAACCAGTTGATCACGCTGGACGGAACAAACGCCACGGGATCGACAGGCGGAATTGTCCTGCGTGCCAACGACAGCATCATCACTGGGTTCAACGTCATCAATTTCAATGACGAAGGCATCGAAATTGACGGTACGACTGGATTCGGCGACGGCAACATCATCCAGAACAACTGGGTTGGAATCACGTCGGCAGGTGCGGCCGCCGGAAACGCCGATGACGGAATCTTGATTACCGAAGACGCCGACAACAACATCATTCGCAACAACATCGTCGGCGACAGCGGTGGTGATGGCATTCATATCCGCACAAACTCCGACGGGAACTGGGTTTGGGGAAACACGATCGGACTGGGCACCGATGGATCGGCATTACGCGGGAACACTGGCAATGGCGTACACATCAGCGCCACGTCGACAAACAACATCATTGGTACCAACGGTGACAGCACCGACGACATTCTTGAGCGCAACATCATCTCGGATAACACCGGTGCCGGCATTCTGGTCTACCAGTCGAACAACAATACCATTGCGGGCAACTACATCGGTACCGATTCGACCGGAATTTTGGATCGTGGAAACGCCAGTTATGGCATCTCCATTGACAGTTCTGCGAGCACTCAAGTTGGCGGATCAACCGCAGCAGAACGCAACGTCATTGCGGCAAACAATAGCGACGGAATCACGCTATGGAGTGCGACGACGACTCTGACGCTGATCCAAGGCAACTACATCGGTGTCGACAAGACCGGTAATGTGCCTCTGGGCAATTCTGGTGACGGGATCGTGATCGGTGGCGGCGCCAACAACAACACCATTGGTGGCGACCGCACGGCAGGCGAAGGCAACGTGATTTCTGGCAACTGGGATCCCGGCGCAGGTTCCAACTCCGACGGCATCGAGATTGACAATGCCGGCGCCGACGATAACAAAATCTACGGCAATTACATTGGCACGAACTATGACGGAACATTCGCGATCGCCAACGAGCGTCACGGTGTCGTAATCTACAACGGTGTTCAGGGAACGCTGATCGGTGGCGCCGGAACGGGCCAAGGCAATATCATCTCGGGCAACACGTCGTACGGGGTCTACATTGACGGCAACGGTGTCACGACAACATCGGGCAATTATGTCCAAGGCAACTACATCGGCCTGAACGCCGCCGGTGACGCGGCAATCGGTAATGGAGCCGGAGGAATTCGCATCTTCAATGGCGCTTCGGGCAACTTCATCGGCGGTGATTGGGATGCCGGCGAAGGGAATGTGATTTCAGGTAACGGCGGCTCGACCGCCGGTATCTACATCTCCGGTGACACGACCGACAACAATGTGATTCAAGGCAATCGTATCGGCACCAATGCTGCCGGAAACGCAAGTATTGCCAACAAGCACGGCATTCTTAATCAGGACGCCGATGGCACGATCATTGGTGGCGATAGTTCGGCTGGACTTGGCAACCTGATTTCCGGAAACACAACTCACGGGGTCTACCTGGAAGGATCGACGACGTCGGCGACGGTTCAGGGCAATCTGATCGGTACGAACTTCGCCGGCACTTCGATCGTTGGAACAGGCAATGGCTTTGACGGAATTCGGATCGAAGGTGGACCAAGCGGCAACACGATCGGCGGCGACCGTACACTCAATCTCGGAAACACGATTGCCGGTAACTCGCAAGTCGGCCTCTACATCAATTCCGGCGATAGCAATCTGGTCTACGGAAACTACATCGGGACGAACGCAGCAGGCGACGATCTTGGCAACACACTTCAAGGAGTCTTGTTTGATTTCAATTCGGCCAGCAATGTGATCGGATCGATCACGGCCGGACTCGCCAATACGATTGCATTCAACAGTGTTGGAATTGCCTCGACCAGCGGCGCGGCCGGCACCGGCAACACGTTCCGGGGCAACGCGATCAGCAACAACTCCGGGTTGGGAATCGACTTGAAGAGCGATGGCGTCACGGCAAATGACACCAACGATGTGGACACCGGTAGTAATAACCTTCAGAACTGGCCCGTTCTGACCGCGGTGGCGATCAATGACGCTGGGCTGATGTCGTACAACTGGATACGACGACGCTTGCCTCGGGTAGCTACACGATCGACTTCTACGCCAGCACAGATCTAGACGGTGGCCAAGTCGAAGGTGGCCGTTTCCTAGGCATGGCGGATTCATTCCCTGGGGAAACAGTTCCTTCGCTGGTTCTATAGGGTGGTATCACGCTTGCTCCGGGCGAGTATGTAACGGCCTTGGTAACCGACGGCAGCGGCAACACGTCAGAGTTCTCCAATTACGCAGTCGCGACCGATAGCGACGCTGGCGGTGCGATACCGTCAGACTTGGCCGCAATCGCTACTACAGGTGGAGGTCTCACCTTCAACGCCGACGGGGGCGACGACATCTACCTGTTGGCCGATGACGGCGGAGCAATCCTTGGTGGACGGACCAACTTTACCTTCGAGCTGCAATTCGCGACGACAGATCTAAGCAACGCGCCGCTTGTTTCCTATGCCACGTCTGGCAACAGCAATAGCTTCTTGCTGTACGCTGTTGGGACTGATCTACAGATCTACTTGAATGGTGGTCTGCAAACGGCGAGCGGGATTGACTACTCGACGTTGGCCGATGGCAATCTCCAGTCGCTAGCCTTCACCTGGGACAACACCTCCGGTGATTGGCAGGTCTTTCATGATGGGACACTAGTCGATAGCGGTACCGGACTAGCAACTGGCACAACGTTCGGTTCCGGTGGCACGCTGCTGATTGGTCAAGAGCAAGATGCAGTCGAAGGCGGATTCTCGGCTGCTCAGACGTTCGGCGGAACGCTGCACAACGCAAGATTCTTTTCACAATCTGCGAACGGCAGGTCAGATTGAATCGTCCTACCGGTCGGAACTCCCGCACGACGAGTCCGGCATGGTGGCCCAATGGAACTTTAACGATCTGTCGACCGATGGTGTGACGACGGAATCGGTTGCGGGTAACAATCTGACGGTGAAGCATTTCTCGAATACTGGATTCACTGCAAGTGAAGCGGAACTAACGTTTTCGCTGGATGAAAACACGGTGACCGGAACGGTTGTTGGGCAGCGTCTCCGGGGCCGACGCCGAAAGAGATGCGTTGATCGCATCGCTGCTAGCGGCTGATCCTGATCTACATTACAACGCCGAAACGGGCAAATTCTATAAGGTTTGACCTCAGGATGGCACTCGCCGACGGCAAAGTCACAACGCCGGAGAATACTGCTCTGAATGGTGTCAATGGTCAGTTGGTCACGATCCGCAGCAGCGTCGAAAATGCGTATATCGTCGCATCTTGTCGATACCCTTGGTGCAAGTATTTGGATGGGTGCACCGACGCGAACGTCGAAGGTGAATGGCGGTGGATTGATTCGGGAAGCGAAGCAGATCAATTCTGGTCGGGAGAGGATGCGGATGATTACGTCAACGATGCATATCACAACTGGGTTTCCGGATCGACCCGATCATCGGGTGGCGAAGAAGACGGCCCGTTCGATGCACCACCGGAGATAAGCTTTGGGACGACAGATGCCGAGCACGGTGCATCACTACGTGGTCGAATGGGACGCCGATGAGGTGCTCGACGCGACCAGGCGTTGACCTACGCGATTCAACCGCAAACAGTCGCCGGTGCGTTCACGATCGACGCGAGCACAGGGCAAATCACGGTCGCCGATGGTACGTTGCTGGACTACGAAACAAACGCGACTCACAGCGTGACCATTCGCGTGACCGACGTGGACGGCAACACGTACGACGAAGCGTTTACAATTTCGCTCAATGACCTTGTCGACCGAACCGTCCCCGATGACCTCTCCAACGGTATCGAAATCAATACTGACGGCGGGAACGATGCGTACTTGATCGCTCATGACGGTGCGCGGTTCTTCGGGCAAACGGCTTTAACGATTGAAACTCACGTTGCAGCGAAACATGGGCAACGGCCTTCACATCCGTGATTTCGTACGGTACCGCCAGCGATTCCAACGAAGTCCTTGTCGGATTCTCATCAACTGGATACCTGCAGATAAATTTACACGGCTTCAGTTTTACCTCAACGTCCTCCTACGCCGCGCTCTTTGACGGAGAACGACACAGTGTCGGATTTTCGTGGGACAACACAAATGGCGACCTTGCGTTTTACGTCGATGGAGAATTGATCGACACGGGGATCGGCGCGGCAGTGGGTTCCGCGATTGACGCCGGCGGCATTCTTGTCTTTGGCCAAGAACAAGACAGCCTCGGCGGCGGATTTGCTGCCAATCAGATTTTCTCGGGCACACTGTACGACGTTCGCGTCTGGGACGAAGTCCGCAGCGCCGACGAGATCGCACTGAACTATCAGCAGAAATTCGACATCGGGAGTTTGCCCAGCGGTCTGGTTGCCAATTGGCAGATGGACGGCTTCAACGGTTCGGGCGAAGTCGTCGATGTGGTCAGCGCCAACAACCTTTCAATCGGTCATGGTCGGAGCTGGCTTTGTCGGCAGTACACCGATTGAAGATCGAACATCGACGAAAATGCCATTGGCGACAGCGTCGGCTTTGTCGTGCCAACCGATCCTGTCGTTAACAACGACATCGTCTCCGATGGGCTGTTCCAGGAGCACACGGTGGTCGGAAGTGCTGAGCCGTTGCCAGGGCATCCGATTGGCGACTGGACTGTCACGAAAAACTCAGCCGTCATCTTTGACGATCCAGGCACGTATGACTTGACACCGCTAGGAGGCCGGTCGGTCGAACTCGGTACCGCGTCTGGGCCCGCGGCAATCGAACAAACCATTTCGACCGAAGTAGGCCGCCAATATCAAATCGTGTTCAGCATGTCTGGCGACTGGACCGGCGGTGACGACGCAAAGAACGTCCGCGTGAGCGCCTCCGGACAATTGGCTGACTTTCAGATGACGCAACCCAGGGATGGTCGGCGATCAATGCGATGTGGCAGAATCGGTCAATTACATTCACGGCTGACTCGCGTCGATAACACTTTCGTTGGAATCGCTGGTCGTGAACACTCCACAGAATAACGTCGTCATCGGTGACATTCGCGTCATCGAGATCTCCGATGCGGTTTCGACGATTCTGAATAGCGATCCGACGCTCAGTTACGATGCTGGCACCGGTAAGTTCTATCGCTTCGTCAACACGCCCGACGATTTCAATGCGCAGCTTGCCGCAGCAACCGGTGCTACGTTGAACGGTGTCAGCGGTGGACTGGTCCGGATTGACTCGCATTACGAAAACCAACTGATTCGCCAATTCGCGATTGATAGCGGGAATGCCATTTGGCTGGGTGCCACCGACGCAAACAACGACGGCAACTGGAACTGGCTCGACGGGACCACTGAATCCGCCGATCAATTCGACGGGTGGTTCTGGTGGTTCAGCAGCGACCGGTTTCTTTGCACCGACCTTTAGCCAGACCGAAGCCGCCGGCGAAGATTATGCTCGAATCAATGGCAACGGTACTTGGTCCGACGACACTGCGGGAGCCAACCGTGCTTTGGTCATCGAATGGACGCCAGCGAAGTGCTGTCCAACTTCACGTTCAGCTTGTCCAACGACGCAAACGGCCGATTCGCGATCGACGGCAACACCGGCGAAGTCACAGTCGCCGATGGTTCGCAACTCGACTACGAAACCGATCTCTCGCATGATGTGACGGTCGTCGTTACGACGCCGCAGGTAATTCCTACAACGAAGTGATGACGATCAATGTCAACGACGTCACTGAATCGAGTCCGGGTCTGCGATCTGGCGAAATTCTGGTGATTCGACCCCGATGCGAATGACTGGGACGGTGCCAATTTCCTTGGTACCGGCAATACGTCAAGCCTCGGACAATTGCGGCTGATCGAAGCCGCCGAGGCACCGACTCGTGACGAAAAAATCGTCGTTGGTGTCGATACGAGCAGGCTGGCTCCGCGGCGAGATATGGGACGGTACCTCTTGGACCGCACTGCCCTTCTCCTTGCCGCCTTCCCTTGACAATACGGCCCAGAACTTTGATGTGGCTTATGAAAGCCAGAGCGGCAATGCGATCGTGGTTTGGGACAATCTCTCCGGGGGCACCGCCAGCGTTTCTTACCGCGTGTGGGACGGAACCAGTTGGTCCGCCGAAGCCACGATCACGGCACCCGACGCCGGCATTGCAACGGAAATGCGACTGGCAGCAAGTCCAAACAGCAACGAGATGGTCTTGATCGTCAGCGATGACAACAGCGACGAGTGGGCTGCAGTCTGGGATGGTTCGACCTGGGGCAATACTGTCCTGCTGGACACGACCATCACCGGCAATCGAACGGAGATCGCGGTGGCCTTCGAGAGCCAGAGCGGCCATGCGATGGTCGTTTATGACGTGAGCAATAATTACAACGACTTGAACTACCAGACCTGGAATGGTACCGCTTGGAGTGGACCGCTAACACTGAATTTGCCGAATAACGGCTTGGCTGAAACCGACGCAAGATTCACGACGATTGCCGCCGATCCAACGAGCGACCGCATCGCCATCGGAGTTGTGACTACAGGGACAGAAAATCAGGTGGTATTTGCCGTCTGGGACGGGACCGCGTGGGGCAACATGCTGATGGCAACCAACAGCTCTTATACGGGCAGTTCGCCGCTGGTGGCGGTCGGCTTCGAGAGCCAGTCGGGCGATCTGTTGGTGACCTACGGAGAGGCGGCGACCACGCCGAGGTATCAAACCTGGTCCAGCGGAGGCGGTTGGTCGGGCGAACTGAGCATGCCCAATATTGGCGCTTTTGCGACGGTCATGACGATGGCCTCCGATCCACTGACCGATGCGCAGATGTTGGCGATCCAGGACAGCGACAGCGACCTGCACTACATCCTGTGGGACGGTGCTGCCTGGGGCACGGACAACGAACTGTCGACCAACACAGGCGAGACGAATTTGCTGCGGCCGTTTACTTTCGTATTCGATGCCGCCCCTCCTGCGGTGACGTTCGACATCACGGGAACGATTTATGAGGATGTCGACGGCGACGGCGACGTCCTTGACGACGGCAATTTCGTCACCAACGTCGATGTCCTGATCTATCTCGATGACGGCGACGGGGTGATCGACGCCGGCGATGGTTATGTCACGACCGTGTCGACGGACATGTCCGGCAATTACAGTTTCAGCGGATTAGCCAACGGCACGTACTGGGTCGTGGTCGACTCGAAGACCATCGACCCTTCGGCCGGCTACAACAGCGGCTTTTCTGAACTCGACGTGTGGGCCGAGCAGACCTATGGAACCGCCGGCGCCGTTTCTTACAACGGCAGCTACAGTTATCTCGGCGCCGCCGGATCACTGTACGGCGGGATGCGGGGCGAAGTGTCCGACGATGCAACCGCATTGGCAAGCGCCGAACACGTCACTCGCGCGGTCGTTGCCGGCGCGAACGTCACCGGTATCGATTCAGGTTTTTCGTTCAACGCGGTAACGCGTACCGGTGACGGCGACGACGATCTATCGAACAACCGATCTGTCCAAGGGTCATTGAGACAGTTCATTCAGAACAGCAACGCGATCGTCGGAACACAAAGTAGCCAGTTTGCGATCTCGACCAGCGACAGCGGCTATAACGGCTCGGGCAACGGTGAATACACGATCCAGGTGATCGCCGCCGGGCTGCCCTATATCACCGACACCATAATTTTGGATGGAACCACACAGTCGGGGTTCGTTGACAAGCCGATTATCGAACTGGATGGGACCGCGACGGCCACGGGAGAGCACGGGCTTCGATTGGCCGCCGGCAGCGATGCCAGTACCCTCCGTGGATTCGTGATCAATCGATTCGACGGCAACGGAATCGACGTGCTCGCGTCGGACGGTAACACGATCGAAGGAAACTTCATCGGCACTGACGTTTCGGGTACCAACGACTTGGGAAATACCGGCAAAGGAATCCGGATTACCAACATCGCGGCCAACAACGTCATTGGTGGCGCGACCGCCTCGGCGCGAAACCTGATCTCAGGAAATGACGGAGACGGTATCCGAATCACGGTCGGCTCGCTCAACAACCAGGTGCTGGGAAATTACATCGGCACGGATCTTACCGGAACGGCGGAGCTGGGGAACTCAGGCTACGGCGTATTGATCAATTCATCAGCCGTTTCCAACACGATCGGGGGCACCACCGCGGGTGCCGGCAACCTGATTTCCGGAAACCTGACCAAGGGTATCGGCATTTCCGGTCTTGGTACTGACGGCAACGTCGTGCAGGGCAACTATGTAGGCACCGACGTGACCGGTACTGTCGATCTGGGCAACGTCGGGACGGGAATTTGGCTGGCGAATTCGGCGGCCGGCAATACGATCGGCGGAACCGCCGCGGGTGCCGGCAATCTGGTCGCGTTCAGCGGGGCACACGGAATCGACATCTTGGATACCGCCGGCGCGGGCAACGCTGTCCGGGGCAACCGTGTTTTCAGTAATTCGGGACTCGGAATTGATCTTAACAACGATGATATTCCGACCGCCAACGACGACCTCGACGCCGACAATCTGCAGAACTACCCGATTCTGACTTCCGCCAACACCGACACGACCAACGGGATTGTCTTTGTCGCAGGTCGCATTGAGAGCACACCGTCAACGACCTTCTTCATCGATTTCTTCGCCAACTCGACCATCGATCCCAGTGGCTACGGTGAAGGAGAAACGTACCTGGGCGAAGCGCTGGTGGTCACCGATGCCAACGGGATCGGCTATTTCGACGGGCTCTACGTGGCCGCGGTCCCGGTGGGCGGCTGGATCACCGCCACCGCAACCGACTCGAGTGGTAACACGTCCGAGTTCAGCCTGAATATCCAAGCGGACGACATGGGCACGCTGACCGTCGACACGACCTCGGATGTCGCCGACGGAAACACGTCGTCGATCACAAACTTGTTGGTCGACAGGGGCGCCGACGAACGGATCTCGCTGCGCGAAGCGATCAAAGCCGCCAATAATACGGCCAATGCTGGTTCGCCCGACGAAATACACTTCAACATTTCCGCTAGCGATACTGGTTATGTGGATCCCGATGCGATTCCCGGCAATGGCGACGAATACTGGTCGATTGCACTTGGCCTGACCGCGCTGGACCAGATCAATGATGCGGTCATCATCGATGGGACAACTCAGCCCACATTTGCCGGGATGCCGGTGATCGAAATCGATGGCAGCGGCGTCGCCAGTAACGACGGATTTCATTTGACCGGCGGCAGTGACGGCAGCACGATTCGCGGACTGGTGATCAATGGTTTCGATACCGACGGCATCGATATCAATGGATCCGACGGCAACACGATCCAAGGCAACTACATCGGCACCAATGTTGCCGGTAACGCGACGGCCGGAAACACGTCGACCGGGATCATTATTCGGGCCGGTGCCCAGAACAACACGATCGGCGGCAGCGGGGCGGGTCAAGGAAACCTGATTGGCGGAAATGGAATCGGTATCTCGATTAGCGCCGCTGCGGACAATACGATCGTCGGCAACATTATCGGCACCGACCTGAGTGGCACAATCGACCTCGGTAATGGCATCGCGGGAATTCGCATCTCGGGTGTCGGGTCCAACGACAACACCATCGGCGGCGTGGCAGCTGGCGAAGGCAATGTCATCGCCTTCAACGACAACGATGGTCTGCAGCTTCAAAACGGCAGTGGCACGGGCAATTCGATGCTCGGCAACTCGATCTACAGCAACTCGCAACTCGGCATTGACCTGCACATCAGCGGCCGTGACTTGAATGATCCTGGTGACGGTGACACGGGAGCCAACAATCGGCAGAATTACCCGCTGATCACAAACGCTGTGACCAACGGTGTCGGCACGATTCAATTGATTGGATCACTCGACACCAACGGCTTGTTCCAGGACTACCGAATCGAGTTCTTTGCCAGCACGACGGCCGATGCGACCGGTTACGGTGAGGCAGAACGTTTTCTCGGCTACGTGACCGCCACGACTGACGGCAGTGGAGACGCGACGTTCGACACAGCAATTTCCGCTGTTGTCGCAGTCGGGGAATCGATTACCGCAACCGCTACGGTCGACAACGGCGGCGGCGATTATGGCGACACCTCGGAATTTGCGCTGAATGTGTCAGCAGCCGACCTCGGCTACAGTCCAATTGCCGTTTGGAATGAACTTGGGTCCAGCCAGCCGCAATACAACTCCTACGACAGCGGAAGTTTCGGCAGCGAAGGTCTGACGGCGAACCTGGGCCAGTGGCGAATCATCCAGGGCGCCGAAGCGCCAACTCGTGACGAAGCCATCGTTGTCGGGGTGAACTCCAGCGGTCAGCTTGACGGTCAGATTTGGAATGGTGTTTCGTGGAACGCGCTGCCGATCAATCCGTTGGGCACCGTCACCCAGACCTATTGGTGGGGCATGGATGTGGCCTACGAATCGGACAGCGGGGATGCGGTGCTGGTTTGGACCGACGGGGCCAACATCGAGTACGCGACCTGGGACGGCAGCTCGTGGTCCGCAGTCAATACGCTTGGCATCTACAGCGGCGCCACACCTCGGCAGTTGCAACTCGCTGCCAGTCCCGACTCCGATGAAATGGTGCTGGTCGTCAGCGACTCCAACAGCCACGATCGGGCCTTCGTCTGGGATGGCGACAACTGGGGCAACGCGGTCACGCTGGCGACCAACAGCGGCGACGATCGCACAGACATCAATGTTGCCTACGAACAACAAAGCGGCGACGCGATGGTAGTGTATGGGGACAACACACTGGGACTTCGCTATCAGACTTGGGACGGAGTCAGTTGGAGTGGGCAGAACACGATTACCGCACCCGGCGGCGTCAGTGGTGACCCGCGTTGGACCACGATCGCATCCGATCCGAACAGCGATCGCATCGCGGTAGGCGTGGTGACCTTCAACAATGAAGCCTGGTTCGCAGTTTGGGACGGATCGTCTTGGGGTGATCAAATCCTTGCGGAGCCAACGACCCATGGCAGCACCTTTCCCAATGCGGCCGTCGCTTTTGAAAGTAACTCGGGTGACCTCCTAGCCACGTACGCCGAGGGAACAAAAGACGATCTGCGCTACCAAACCTGGTCCAGCGGCGGCGGCTGGTCGGGTGAGCTGAAAACGCCTGACAAATTCGGCGACGCGTTGAATTCGATGACGCTCTCGTCCGATCCGATGAGCAACAAGATCATGCTGGCGCTGCAAGACGACGGCAGCGATTTGAACTATGTACTCTGGAACGGATCTTCCTGGGGGACGCCAAGTGAGCAGGAAACCGACACTGGCGAAATCAAAAACCAGCCGTTCTTGTTTCTGTGGGATCAGCAAGATTCAGACACCGCAGTGCTCACGTCGGTACAGGATACCTACATCAAGCTCGGCGAAACGGGCAACAACTTTGGCGTCTCTACGGAGATGATTGTTGATCGCGAGAGTGGTGACCTGCAAAGAGCGCTCGTGCAGTTTGACCTCAGCGGCATCCCGGTTGGTGCGATCATCTACGGTGCGACGTTGAACGTGGAGGCAACCGCCGTCGACGGTCTGCTGAATATTGGCGTTTATCAGGTTGCTTGAAAGCTGGGCCGAGGGCCTCGGCAACGGAACCTCGGACGACGCGAACTGGATCAACCGCGACACGGCCACCGCCTGGTCGACCGCAGGCGGATCCTTCAATGCCACCGCAATCGATTTGATCAGCACCGATACGGCTGGACAACATTCCTGGGACATCACCACGCTGGTGCAAAACTGGGTTACCGGAACGGCTGCCAATTACGGCGTCGTGATCGCCAGTCCCGATGGTGGCGGCAACCGGACCGTTACCTACGAAAGCCGCGAAGGGACGATTGCGCCCCGAACTGATCATTTACTACGAAGTACCCAACGATCCTCCAACTGACATCGCCCCCAACAGCGCGAGTGTGAACGAGCTGATCGACACCACCGCCGGCTACAGCGTTGCGACACTCAGCACGACCGATCCGGATCTCGGGGATACGTTCACCTACACGATCGTCGGTGGTGACGTCGCAAACTTTTCGATCGGAGGTGCCGGTAGCGATGAATTGATCCTGACCGACGGAATCCTCGACTTCGAGACCGAATCGACCTATAGTCGTAAAGGTCCGCACAACCGACGCGGCCGGTGCCTCGTACGAGGAGACCTTGACGGTCAACGTCAATGACCTGAACGACGCTCCGGTTCTGGATAACACCGGAATCATGGATCTGCCCAACGTGCTCAAGAACAGCACCGACCCGAGTGGTTCGCTAGTCTCGGCGATCATTGCCAGTGCCGGCGGAGACCGAATCACCGATGACGACGCGGGGGCCGTCGAAGGAATTGCAGTCACCGATGTCGATGACACCAACGGGACGTGGCAGTACTCGACCGATGGTGGCAGTACCTGGACGGCGTTTGGCACGGTCACCTCCGGTAGCGCCGTGGTCCTTACCGATACGGCGAACGACCGGATTCGATTTGTCCCCAGCACCGATTACGTCGGTAACGCCACGTTTGATTTCCGCGCCTGGGACAGGACCGATGGAAAAACGTCCGGTACGACCGGAGTGAACACGGGCAGCGGTGGTGGTACCAGTGCCTTTAGCGCTGCTGTCGAAAATGTTTCCATCGTTGTCGAGCCTACCGAAATCTTCTTCTGGTTTTCAACGGCAGGCGACGTCGGACCGACCGGTGGCAGTGGCGGAGGTCCAGCCAGCGGTACACCGGGACTGGCCAATTGGTCCGAGGGGGAAATCATCGGTTTTGGCGATCCCAATATGTCGTTTGGATCCAACACGACCGATGGCACGTTCTTGTCGATCGTGGATTTCGATTCCTTTGCCGCCGATAACGATGTCAACCTTGAGTGGTCTGCACTACGTCTCCGGTGATATCACGATCAGCGGAGCCGGTATCAGCGGTGGCAGCATCGACCTGCTGGCCGGCGACGTGATTTTCGTCACGCTCGACAATGAAAGTCTCAGTAACGCGGCGGCGGGCGCGCCGGCCGGATGGTCCAACTCGATCGCCACCACCGGCGGTGACGTCTACGTTTTCAGGGCGGAGTTCAGCGATCTGTACGGCAGCGGCTTTTTCCGCCACGTGATGAGTGATCCGTCCGCCAATGGTTTGGCCGGGATCACGTTGGTCGAGACCGCGACGGTTGTCGGTGACACGCTGCTTGCCGCCGGCGACTTCCTGTTCTCCCAAACCGGGACATCCGAACAGAACGACATTTCGTGGTACGACACCAGTCTGAATGCTGCCGTCAAATTGATCGAAGGGGACGATCTGGGCATCGACAGAGGCATCGACGGACTGCAATTCATCGATCGAAGGACAGACGCTGGGCGAGCGTTTCAGTGGGCACTGGAACGATCTTCATTTCAGTCGATCAGTCAGACTCGTCGATCGGGACCAACAACCTGGCCGTCGATGAACATGATGTCGTTGAGCTCGAGATCACGGCTACCACCTACGGATCGGGAACCGCGGTCGCCACTGCGGAGATGGTTTTTGACGGGGATGACGTCGCACTCAATCATGTTCGCGAAGACGTCGATGCGCTGACACTGGTTGTCCGAGGGGTAGGCACCAATCAGGGTCCCACCCTTGGACAAACCGATCCGGCGGCAACCTATGTTGAGAATGGTGCGCCAGTCTTGATTGACGCGAGCATCACCGTTGTCGATGCGGATTCGGCGAACTTTGCCTCAGGTTTGTTGCGCGTCGATATTACGTCCGGCGCCGATGTCAACGACCGACTGCAGATCTTTAACCAGGGCACAGGATCAGGCCAAATCGGCGTTGACCACAACAGCGTGACCTATCAAGGCGTCACGATCGGAACGTTCAGCGGCGGCAATGGAACCAATCCGCTGGTGATCAGCCTGAACACCAATGCAGATGTGATCTCAACCCGGGCCCTGATGCGAAATATCACTTTCGCCAATGTGTCTGATGACCCTGGCGCTACGGCAAGGACAGTTGAGTTTGTGTTGACCGACGGTGATGGTGGCACCAGCAACGTGATCTCGCAATCAGTCAACGTCACTGAAGTCGCCGATGCACCGCTGGCTGTCGACGATACCTTCGGTCTCGATTTCGACGGCGTCGATGACTATGTCGTGATCGCTGACAGCGCCAGTCTGACCATGACCAACACGATGACGATGGAAGCCTGGATCAATCCGGACGCCTCGGCCAACGTCAATCGCATGATCATCAACAAGGAAGGCGAATACGAAGTCGCCTTGTTCTCGGACAACCGTATCTACTGGGCATTTGCCAACACCGATCCTGGCTGGGCCTGGCACGACACGGGCTATACCGTGACCAACGGACAGTGGACTCACATTGCCGTCAGTTACGACAACGGCACCGTATCAACGTACGTCAACGGAACGCTGGTCGAAGTCTACAACGGTTCCGGTTCGATAGGGGATTCGCACGCGACGCTGGACGAGCTACGCATCGGCGGACGATCCAACAGTCCCGCGGGAAAATACTTTGACGGCCGGATCGACGAAGTTCGTATTTGGAACGATGTCCGCACTCAAGGCGGAGATTCAGTCGAATCTCGATGCGAATCTCTTTGGCAACGAAGCCGGGCTGGCTGGTTACTGGAAATTCAATGAGGCGACCGGGACCAACCACTTACGATTTGACCGCGAATGCCAATCACGGCACGTTGACCGATGGGGCCGCCAGCGGGGCACCGGTCTGGACCGGTTACACAACGGATCAAGACACCCAGATCAATATCGCTGCTGCCGGCGGCATCGCCAGCAACGATGTCGACGGTGACGGCGACGCGCTGACGGTGACCCAAGTCAACGGCAGTGGCGCGAACGTGGGATCGATGTTCACGCTGCCCTCGGGAGCAAACTTGACGGTCGCAGCCGACGGCTCATTCATCTACGATCCGAATGGCGCATTCGATTACTTAGCGACCGGCCAAACGACGACCGACACCTTTACTTACCAGATCGATGACGGAAACGGGGGCACCGACACGGCGACGACCACGATCACGATCAGCGGGATCAACGACGCACCACTAGCAACAAATCTCAGCGCCGCCGAGAGCTACACCGAAGAGATCTCGCTGAACCTGACCGACATCGTGGTCAGTGATGTCGACGACGATTACGTCACGGTCACCTTGACACTTTCCGATGTCGCGGCAGGCTCACTAAGTACCGGGACCTCGGGCGTGGTAACGTCAACGTTCGTGGGAGGTGTGTGGACCGCCAGCGGTGAGCTTATCGATGTGAACGCGCTGCTAGCTGGAGTGACTTTCACGCCGACCACCGACTACGCCAGCGATTTCACGATTGCCACCAGCGTCGATGACGGTGAAGCGGCTCCGGTCACCGGTGTAAAAAACTTTACCGCCACCGCGATCAACGACGCGCCAGTGGTAACAGCACCCGGCTCGGCACTCGCGGCCACCGAACAAGTCGGCTTGGCCATTGAAGGGACCGGGTTCAGCGTCAGCGACGTGGATGAAGCGGGCGTCGGTGCGACAGCCACCCTGAACGTGGGCGAAGGTGTGCTCATGATTGTGGTCGGCGACAGCGGAATTACGGTGGACGCAGGCAATGCTACTGGCAACGTCACCATCTCCGGCACGATCGCGCAGCTGAACAACCTGCTGACTGGCGCCGGCACCGGCACAATCACCTACCTCAACAGCAGCGACACACCGAGTGCCTCCACGACAATCACAGTCACGGTCAACGATCAAGGCAACACGGGAGCTGATCCCGGACTAACGGGTGACGGCAGCAGCGAGGAGGGGACCAACAGCCAGACGATCAACATCACCGCGGTCAATGACGAAGAATCGCTCGACACGAATCTTGGATTGACGGTGAACGAAGGCGCGTGGGGAACGATCACCGCCGCGGAGTTGGCTACCAGTGATGTCGACAACACGGCCGCTCAAATCGTGTACACCGTTGATGCGCAGCCAGCAAGTGGCACGTTGTACTTGAACTGGGTCGCACTCGCCGCTACCGATACGTTCACGCAAGCGGATGTCGATGGCGGGTTGATCACGTATCGTCATGACGCTGGTGAAACGACCAGCGACAGCTTTGACTTTACCGTGAACGATGGCGCGGGCACATCGACCAGCAGTACGTTCAACTTCACGATCAACCCGATCAATGACGCGCCGGTGAACATGTTCACCGGGCAACCGCAAACGATCGCCAGCGGCAGCGTCAATGGTGCCACCGATGTCAAGGCGGCGGATCTGAACGGTGACGGGGACATCGATCTGGTTTCTTCGTCGTACGGCGACGACAGCATCGTGTGGTATGAAAACGACGGGGCCGGCAATCTGACCGCGATCACCGTGGCCACCGGTGTTTTGGGCGCGAGAGAGGTGTTTGTCGCCGATGTCAACAACGACGGCCACATGGATATCTTGTCGGCCGCTTACGAGCAGCAGTCGATCATTTGGTACGAGAACGATGGTGCCGGACCGGGCGGCACGCCGACCTTCAGCGCCCACACAATTGCGCTTGGTGAAGGGCAAGCTTCGACCGTCTTCGCGGTCGACCTGGACAACGACGGCGACACCGATGTGCTGGCCGGCTATCAAGACACCGACGAAGTGGTTTGGTATGAAAACGACGGATTGACGTTCACTCGGCACGTGATCGCCAACAACGCCAACGCGGTTAAATCAGTGGTCGCCGGTGACCTGGACGGCGACGGAGACATCGATGTCGCGTCGGTCTCCTATATCGATGACAAAGTTGCCTGGTACGAAAACGACGGCGCCGTGGACCCAACGTTCACGCAGCACGTCGTCACTTCGACAGTACTCGGGCCGATTTCAATGCAGATCGCGGACGTCGACGGTGACGGCAAACAGGATCTGGTGGTCGCGGCCTACTATGACGGCAAGATTGCCTGGTACCAGAACGACGGCAGCCCCTCGGTTCCGACCTTCACGGAAAACATTGTTTCCACCTCGGCGACAGGGGCTCGCGATGTTGCCGTCGCTGACCTCGATAACGATGGCGACGCCGACATCATCTCGGCGGCATTCGTCGAGAACGAGTTCGTCTGGTACGAAAGTGACGGCGGAGCGTCCCCGGCGTTTACCGAACGAATCATCTCCTTGGCCGACGGCGGACCGCGCGCGGTGGCCGTGGCGGATATGGATGGAGACGGCGATTTGGACGTGGTCGGCGCGGCCTACACCGACAACGAAGTCGGCTTCTACGAAAATGCTGACGGCCAAATGGGCGTGCAAGTCACGGCGGAAGAAACACCGCTGACGTTCAACGCCGCCAACAACAACCTGGTCTGGATCGGCGATAGCGACGCCGCCGCACTGGAGATGAAAGTGCGTCTGGAGATCACCAGCGGCACGATCACCCTGAATGGAACCACGGGGCTGATTCTGGACGTCGGTACCGGAACCAGCGACACGATTGTGGAGTTTCGCGGCAGTATCACCGACATCAACGCGGCGCTCGACGGAATGACGTTCACGCCGACGAACGATTTCAACGGCATCGCCAGCATTCGGATTCTGACCGACGACCAGGGCAACAGCGGCAGCGGCGGTGCATTGACCGACGACGACACGATCAACATCACCGTCACGCCGGTCAACGACGATCCGACCGTGGCCACGAATACGGGGGTGACCGTATCGGAGGGATCGGCGGGAACGGTGATCACGTCCGCGATGCTCAGCGAAGGCGACGTTGATGACGATGGCGTGGAGTTGACCTATACGATCAGCGACGTGACCGATAACGGCACACTGTTTTTGGCCGGCTTCGGCGCCCTGGGGCTCAATGACACCTTCACCCAAGCCGACATTGACGCCGGAGATGTGACTTACGACCACGGCGGCGGCGAGTCGGCCAGCGATGCATTCAGCTTCTCGTTGGCCGATGGTGGTGAGGATGGGGCTGCTGCAGCCACCGGGACATTCAATATCACCGTTGATCCGGTCAATGACGCACCGGCTTTTTCGGTCACTAATTCGACTCCCACGTTCACTGAGAACGGCGGGCCGGTGAGTTTGTTCAGTGGAACGAGCATCGATCTGATCGAAACCGGCGATCTGGTCGAGACACTGGTGGTGACGGTGGCGTCTCTGGCCGATGGTGCCGACGAGATTCTGGTCGTTGACGGGCAAGCAATCGAACTGACGGACCTGAACAACGAAACGACCGTGACAAACGGCTATGACGTCAGCGTCAGTGTCGCGGGTAATACGGCGACGGTGACGATCACCAAGACCGGCGGATACACGGCGGTCGCTGCCGAAGCGATGGTCGACGGACTGGCCTACGACAACACCAGTGAAAGTCCGCAGGGCGCGGTTCGCTTGGTTACTTTGTTCTCCATCAAGGACGATGGCGGCACGGCCAACGGCGGCTCGGATACGACAGGAATTGGCATCGCATCCTTGGTTACGATCCAGCCCGTCAACGACGCACCGGTCATCGATTTGGATGCGAATGATAGTTCGGGAGCATCAGGAGGCAACTATGTCACGGTCTTTACCGAAGGTGGTGGCCCGGTGCTGGTATCCGACTTTGTCGATGCGACGGTCTACGATGCCGACCTGGAGAATTTGGTTTCGCTGACCATCACGATTGTGAATCCCCTGAACGGTGCCGATGAATTGCTGGCGGCGGATACGACCGGAACCTCCATCACCGCCAGCTACAACAGTGGCACCGGTGTGCTGAGTTTAACCGGGGCTGACAGCGCTGCTCATTACCAGCAGGTTTTGCGAACGGTTACCTACGATAACTCCTCCGACGCACCCGATACGACGGCACGGGTACTGACGTTTGTTGCCAATGATGGAACCGTCGACAGCGAACTGGTCAGCTGGCACCCGGCCGGGCCACAGGGATTGGTTGGCTATTGGAACTTGGATGAAGCAACCGGCGACATTGCATATGATCTTTCGGGCAACGGCAATCATGGCGCACTGAATAACATGAACGCGACTGATTGGGTCAGTGGCCAGTCAGGCCATGGGCTCGACTTCGCAGACACGGGCGACTATGTCGAAATTCCATACAGCACTGACCTGAACTTCGATGGCGACTTCACGGTCACTTTATGGAACAAACCTGGCAGCACTGATGTCAGAACGCGCCGAATTGCCGAATACGGAAACACCCAATGGGCTACCGATGGATGGATGATCAACCAGTACGGTGATGACCTGTACTGGTATCACCAATCAGGTGGCCCCGTATCGGCTGCGAATAACGTCTTTACCGCTGGTCAGTGGACCCATATCGCGATCACACGAAGCGGCGATACGTTCACGCTGTACGTCGACGGCGTGCAAATGGACCAGGATGTCCGTACGGCTGTCGCCGCGGGAAACCATTCCTTGTTCTTAGCCACCGCGGCGGGAGGCCAAGAGCATGATGGAGCGATCGACGATTTCCGAGTTTACGACCGTGCGCTCAACGCGACTGAGATACAAGCCGTTCGTGATGATTATGGAACGGTCGCGATGATCAATATCGTCAGTCAGAACGACGCGCCGGTCGAATCCTCGATCGAAGGGACCGCACTGGCCTATACCGAGAACGACGGTCCGCTGGCGATCACGTCAACGCTGGCGATCAGCGATCTGGATGACACCAACATCGAATCGGCGGTGGTCGCAATCACAGCGAACTACGCCAATGGTGAGGATATCCTGACGTTTATTGATCAGAGCGGGATCAGCGGTTCGTGGAACGCGACGACCGGTGAGTTGACGCTGACCGGTTCGGCAACGCTGGCTCAGTACGAGACAGCCCTGCGGAGCATCACCTACACCAATATCAGCGACGATCCGTCGGCAGCAACTCGCACGGTTAGCTTCACGGTCAATGATGGCGATGTCGATTCCAACACGCAAACACGCGATATCGACTTCACCGCGGTCAACGACGCGCCCGTCGAATCGACGATCGAAGGGACTCCACTGGCCTATACCGAGAACGACGGCCCGGTAGCGATCTCGTCAACAATCGCGATCAGCGATCTGGATGACACCAACATCGAATCGGCCCTCGTGGCGATCACAGCCAACTACGCCAATGGCGAGGATATCCTGACGTTTGCTGATCAGAACGGGATCAGCGGTTCATGGAACGCGACGACCGGCGAATTGACGCTGACCGGTTCGGCCACGCTGGCTCAGTACGAAGCGGCTTTGCGGAGCATCACTTACACCAATATCAGCGACGATCCGTCGGCAGCAACTCGCACGGTTAGCTTCACGGTCAATGATGGCGACGTCGATTCCAACACGCAAACACGCGATATCGACTTTACCGCGGTCAACGACGATCCGAACAATGTCGGCGGTTTGCCGACCGACCTTTCCGTGACCGAAGATCTGAGCAGTGATGTCGATTTCTCCTCGATCAATCTCAATGATCTGGACCACGGCGGCGGCAACCTGACCGTTAGGCTAACCACTTCGACCGGCGGCAATTTGTCGGCCACCAGCGGTGGCGGCGTGACCGTGGGGGGCAGCGGCACGGGGACGCTGACCCTGACCGGCACGCTGGCCGATTTGAATACGTTTCTGGACACCGCCAGCAACATCCAATACCTGCACGCGACCGCGCACCTTAACGGTAACGACGCCGACACGATCACCGTCACGGTCAACGACAACGGAAATACCGGGGCTGGTGGTGGGACCGACATCGCGCTGGGAAGCGTCAATGTCGACATCAGCGCGGTCAACGACGCACCGCTCAATACGGTCCCCGGCACGCAGACGGTTGCCGAAGAAACGACCACCGCCATCAGCGGGATTTCGATCAGCGATCTCGATGCGGCAGCAGGGAACCTGACCACACGCTTGCAAGTCACCGCCGGGTCGCTCAACATCACGCTCGCGGGCAGTGCCACGATCAGCGCCGGCAGCAGCGGATCGGCCGACCTGACGATCCTCGGTACGGTAGCCGACATCAACGCCACGCTGGCCTCGCTGACCTACACCGGCAATACCGATGTGGTCGGAGTCGCCGCCGATACGCTGACGGTGACCACCAACGACGGCGGCAACACCGGCAGCGGCGGCGCGCTGCAGGATGTCGATAACATTCAAATCGACATCACCACCGTCAACGACGCGCCGATCGTCACGGCCCCGGGATCGGCGCTGTCGGCCACCGAACAAATTGGCCTGGCGATCCACGGCACGGGCTTCAGCGTCAGCGATGTCGATGAAGCGGGGGCTGGGGCGACGGCCACACTTAGCGTGGGCGAAGGGATTCTCACCATCGCGGCCGGCGACAGCGGGATCACGATCGACTCGGGCAACGGCTCCGGTAACGTGACCGTTTCGGGCACAATCGCGCAGCTGAACAACCTGCTGACTGGCGGCGGCACCGGCACAATCACCTATCTCAACGGCAGCGACACGCCGTCCGCTTCGACGACGATCACCGTCATGGTCAACGACCAGGGCAATACGGGGGCCGACCCTGGGCTGAGCGGGGACGGCACGAGCGAGGAGGGGACCAACAGCCAGACCATCAACCTCACGGCGGTCAACGATGATCCGACCAACAGCGGCGGTTTGCCGACCGACATCACGGTCACCGAGGATCTCAGCAGCGATGTCGATCTGTCGGCGATCAACCTGAGTGACCTGGACCACGGCGGCGGCAACCTGACGGTCAGCCTGGCGACTTCCACCGGCGGCAACCTGAGTGCGACCAGTGGTGGCGGAGTGACCGTCGGCGGCAGCGGCACGGGGACGCTGACTCTGACCGGCACGCTGGCCGATCTGAACACCTTCTTGGACATCTCCAGTAACATTCAGTACCTGCACTCGACCACTCATCTGAACGGTGACAATGCGGACACGATTGCGGTCACGGTCAACGACAACGGCAATACGGGCAGCGGGGGCGGCGCCGACCAAGCCCTGGGCACGGTCAATGTCGACATCAGCGCCGTCAACGACGCCCCGCTCAACACGGTCCCGGGAACACAAACCGTTGTCGAAGAAACAACCACCGCAATCAGCGGGATTTCGATCAGCGATCTCGACGCGGCAGCGGGGAACCTGACCACTCGCTTGCAAGTCACCGCCGGCGTGCTCAACATCACGCTCTCGGGCAGTGCCACGATCAGCGCCGGCAGCAATGGATCGGACGACCTGACGATCCTTGGTACAGTCGCCGATATCAACGCCACGCTGGCCTCACTGACTTACACCGGCAACACGGATGTGGTCGGGATCGCCGCCGATACGCTGACAGTAACCACCGATGACGGTGGCAACACCGGCAGCGGCGGCGCATTGCAGGATGTCGATAACATTCAAATCGACATCACCACCGTCAACGACGCGCCGGTGGTCACGGCCCCGGGAGCGGCGCTGAGTGCCACCGAACAAGTGGGCCTGGCGATCCATGGCACCGGCTTCAGCGTCAGCGACGCCGATGAAGCGGGCGCCGGTGCGACAGCCACGCTCAGCGTGGGCGAGGGCAACCTCACCATCGCGGCGGGCGACAGTGGGATCTCGATCGACTCCGGCAACGGCACGGGATCGGTAACGATCTCGGGCACAATCGCACAGCTGAACAACCTGCTGACCGGCGGCGGCAGCGGCACGATCACCTATCTGAACAGCAGCAACACGCCGTCCGTTTCGACGACGATCACCGTGACGGTCAACGACCAGGGCAACACGGGGGCGGATCCCGGATTGAGCGGCGACGGCAGCAGCGAAGAGGGGACCAACAGCCAGACCATCAACCTCACGGCGGTCAACGATGATCCGACCAACAGCGGCGGTTTGCCGACCGACATCACGGTCACCGAGGATCTCAGCAGCGACGTCGATCTGTCGGCGATCAACCTGAGCGACCTGGATCATGGCGGTGGCAACCTGACCGTCACATTGGCGACTTCCACCGGCGGCAACCTGAGTGCGACCAGCGGTGGCGGAGTGACCGTGGTCGGCAGCGGCACGGGGACAATCACCTTGACTGGCACGCTGGCCGATCTGAACACTTTTCTGGACACCGCCAGCAACGTGCAGTACCTGCACGCGACGGCCAACCTGAATGGTAACGACGCTGACACGATCACCGTCACCGTCAACGACAACGGCAACACAGGTGCTGGGGGCGGCACCGATCAGAATCTTGGCACCGTGAACGTCGACATCAGCGCAGTCAACGACGCACCGCTGAACACAGGACCCGGCACGCAGTCGATCGCCGAAGAAACCACGACGGCGATCAGCGGGATTTCGATCAGCGATCTCGACGCGGCGGCGGGTAATCTGACCACACAGCTGCAGGTGACTGCCGGCGTGCTCAACATCACGCTCTCCGGCAGTGCCACGATCAGTGCCGGCAGCAATGGATCGGACGACCTGACGATCCTTGGTACAGTCGCCGATATCAACGCCACCCTGGCCTCACTGACTTACACCGGCAACACGGATGTGGTCGGGATCGCCGCCGATACGCTGACAGTAACCACCGATGACGGTGGCAACACCGGCAGCGGCGGTGCGCTGCAGGATGTCGATAACATTCAAATCGACATCACCACCGTCAACGACGCGCCGGTGGTTACGGCCCCGGGATCGGCGCTGAGTGCGACCGAACAAGTTGGCCTGGCGATTCATGGTACGGGTTTCAGCGTCAGCGATGTCGATGAAGCGGGGGCCGGTGCAACGGCCACGCTCAGCGTGGGCGAAGGGATTCTCACCATCGCGGCCGGCGACAGCGGGATCACGATCGACTCGGGCAACGGCTCCGGTACCGTGACCGTTTCGGGCACAATCGCGCAGCTGAACAACCTGCTGACTGGCGGCGGCACGGGTACGATCACCTATCTCAACGGCAGCGACACGCCTTCGGCAGCGACCACGATCGCGGTCACGGTCAACGATCAAGGCAACACCGGTGCTGATCCCGGATTGAGCGGGGACGGCAGCAGCGAAGAGGGGACCAACAGCCAGACGATCAACATCACAGCGATCAACGACGATCCGACAAACGCCGGCGGTTTGCCGACGGATCGCTCGGTGACTGAAGATCTGAGCAGCGATGTTGATCTGTCAGTGATCAATCTGAGCGACTTGGACCACGGCGGCGGCAACCTGACCGTCACACTGAGCACGGCGACGGGCGGTAACTTGTCAGCGAGCAGCGGCGGCGGCGTGACCGTCGGCGGCAGCGGCACGGGGACGCTGACTCTGACCGGCACGCTGGCTGACTTGAACACGTTTCTGGACACCGCCAGCAACATCCAATACCTGCACTCGACCGCGCATCTTAACGGTAACGACGCCGACACGATCACCGTCACCGTCAACGACAACGGCAATATCGGGGCCGGTGGTGGGACCGACATCGCGCTGGGGACCGTCAATGTCGACATCAGCGCGGTCAACGACGCCCCGCTCAACACGGTCCCCGGCACCCAGACGGTTGCCGAGGAAACGACCACGGCGATCGGCGGGATTTCGATCAGCGATCTCGATGTGGCAGCGGGGAACCTGACCACCCGTTTGCAAGTCACTGCCGGCGTGCTGAACATCACCCTCTCCGGCAGCGCTATGATCAGTGCCGGCAGCAACGGATCCGCCGACCTGACGATCCTCGGTTCGGTTGCCGACATCAACGCCACGCTGGCATCACTGACTTACACCGGCAATGCCGATGTGGTCGGCGTTGCCGCCGATACATTGACGGTAACTACCGATGACGGCGGCAACACAGGCAGCGGCGGAGTGTTGCAAGATGTCGATAGCATTCAAATTGACATCACGACTGTCAACGACGCGCCGGTGGTCACGGCCCCGGGATCAACGCTGAGTGCCACCGAACAAATTGGCCTGGCGATCCACGGTACGGGCTTCAGCGTCAGCGACGCCGATGAAGCGGGCGCCGGTGCAACCGCCACGCTGGATGTTGGTGAAGGGATTCTCACGATCGCGGCAGGCGACAGTGGGATCACAATCGACTCGGGTAACGGCACCGGCACGGTGACGATCTCGGGCACGATCGCCCAGCTGAACAATCTGCTGACCGGGGGCGGCACGGGGACAATCACCTATCTCAACAGCAGCGACACACCGTCCGCTTCGACGACGATCACGGTCACGGTCAACGACCAGGGCAACACGGGCGCCGACCCCGGACTGAGCGGTGACGGCAGCAGCGAAGAGGGGACCAACAGCCAGACGATCAACCTCACGGCGGTCAACGACGATCCGACCAATGCCGGTGGACTGCCGACCGATATCACGGTCACCGAGGATGTCGCCAGCGATGTCGATCTGTCGGCAATCGACCTCAGTGATGTCGACCATAACGGCGGCAGCCTGACCGTGACCTTGACGACCAGCACCGGTGGCAACTTGACCGCAGCAAGTGGTGGTGGAGTCACCGTGGGCGGCAGCGGAACGGCAACGCTGACGTTGGACGGCACGCTAGCCGACTTGAATACGTTCCTCAATACGGCCAGCAACATCACGTACTTGCATGGCACACCCGGTACTAACGGGGACGATGCCGACGCGATCGAAATCCAAGTCAATGACAACGGCAACACTGGCGCCGGCGGCGGCACGAACGTTAATCTTGGCACCGTCAATGTGGACATCGGCGCCATCAACGACGCGCCGCTGAACATAGTGCCCGGCACGCAGACGATCGCCGAGGAAACAACTACGCCGATCAGCGGCATCTCGATCAGCGACAGTGACGCGGCCGGCGCTAATCTGACCACACAGCTACAAGTCAGCAACGGTATCTTGAGCGTGACGCTCGCTGGCAGTGCTACGATCTCCGCTGGGGCCGATGGCACCAACGACCTGACGATCCAAGGATCGGTCACCGACATCAACGCCACACTGGCCTCGCTGACTTACACCGGCAATCCCGATGTAGTCGGTGTCGCGGCGGATACCTTGACCGTCACGACCGACGACCTGGGTAACACCGGTAGCGGCGGCGCTCAACAGGACGTCGATAACGTTCAAATCGACATTACCGGCATCAACGATGCGCCGATCGTGACCGCCCCTGGCAGTGCGCTGAGTGCGACCGAACAAGTTGGCCTGGCGATCCACGGCACAGGATTCAGCGTCAGCGATGTCGACGAAGCCGGAGGTGGTGCGACCGCGACCGTGAATGTGGGTGAAGGTGTGATCACGATCGCGGCAGGGGACTCGGGAGTTACCATCGACAGTGGCAACGGAACGGGCAACGTGACCATCAGCGGCACGATCTCTCAGCTGAACAACCTGCTGACTGGCGGCGGCACGGGCACGATCACCTATCTCAATAGCAGCGATACGCCTTCGGCAGCGACCACGATCACGGTCACGGTCAACGACCAAGGTAACACCGGGGCGGATCCCGGACTGAGCGGTGACGGCAGCAGCGAAGAGGGGACCAACAGCCAGACGATCAACCTCACGGCGATCAACGACGATCCGACAAACGCCGGCGGTTTGCCGACGGATCTCTCGGTGACTGAAGATCTGAGCAGCGATGTTGATCTGTCGGCGATCAACCTGAGCGACCTGGACCACGGCGGTGGCAACCTGACGGTGACCCTGGCGACTTCCACCGGCGGCAATTTGTCGGCCACCAGCGGTGGCGGCGTGACCGTGGGGGGCAGCGGCACGGGGACAATCACCTTAAACGGCACGCTGGCCGATCTGAACACGTTCCTGGATACCGCCAGCAACATTCAGTACCTGCACGGGACCACCCATTTAAACGGCGACAATGCGGACACGATTGCGGTCACCGTCAACGACAACGGCAATACCGGCACCGGTGGTGGGACCGACATCGCGCTGGGCACCGTCAACGTCGACATCAGCGCGGTCAACGACGCACCGCTCAACACGGTCCCCGGCACGCAGACGGTGGCCGAAGAAACGACCACCGCGATCGGCGGGATTGCGATCAGCGATCTCGACGCGGCAGCGGGGAACCTGACCACACGGCTGCAGGTGACTGCCGGCCTGCTGAACATCACCCTCTCCGGCAGTGCCACGATCAGTGCGGGCAGCAACGGATCGGCTGACCTGACGATCCAAGGGACCGTGGCCGACATCAACAGCACTTTGGCTTCGTTGACCTACACCGGCAACACCGATGTGGTCGGAGTCGCCGCCGATACGCTGACGGTGACCACCAACGACGGCGGCAACACCGGCAGCGGCGGCGCACTGCAGGATGTCGATAACATTCAAATCGACATCACCACCGTCAACGACGCGCCGATCGTCACGGCCCCGGGATCGGCGCTGAGTGCCACCGAACAAGTTGGCCTGGCGATTCATGGTACGGGCTTCAGCGTCAGTGACGCCGATGAAGCGGGGGCCGGTGCAACGGCCACACTTAGCGTGGGCGAAGGGATTCTCACCATCGCGGCCGGCGACAGCGGGATCACGATCGACTCGGGCAACGGCTCCGGTAACGTGACCGTTTCGGGCACAATCGCGCAGCTGAACAACCTGCTGACTGGCGGCGGCACCGGCACAATCACCTATCTCAACGGCAGCGACACGCCGTCCGCTTCGACCACGATCGCGATCACGGTCAACGATCAAGGCAACACGGGGGCCGATCCTGGACTAAGCGGTGACAGCGGCAGCGAAGAGGGGACCAACAGCCAGACGATCAACATCACAGCGATCAACGACGATCCGACAAACGCCGGCGGTTTGCCGACGGACGTTGCGGTGACCGAGGATCTCAGCAGCGATGTTGATCTGTCGGCGATCAACCTGAGTGACCTGGACCACGGCGGCGGCAACCTGACCGTCACACTGAGCACGGCGACGGGCGGTAACTTGTCAGCGAGCAGCGGTGGCGGAGTGACCGTCGGCGGCAGCGGCACGGGGACGCTGACCCTGACCGGCACGCTGGCTGACTTGAACACGTTTCTGGATACCGCCAGCAACATCCAATACCTGCACTCGACCGCGCATCTTAACGGTAACGACGCCGACACGATCACCGTCACCGTCAACGACAACGGCAATATCGGGGCCGGTGGTGGGACCGACATCGCGCTGGGGACCGTCAATGTCGACATCAGCGCGGTCAACGACGCCCCGCTCAACACCGTTCCCGGCACGCAAACGGTTGCCGAGGAAACGACCACGGCGATTGGCGGGATTTCGATCAGCGATCTCGATGTGGCAGCGGGGAACCTGACCACTCGATTGCAAGTGACTGCCGGCGTGCTGAACATCACCCTCTCCGGCAGCGCCACGATCAGTGCCGGCAGCACCGGTTCCGCTGACCTGACGATTCTCGGTACGGTCGCCGACATCAACGCCACACTGGCCTCGCTGACGTACAAGGGCAATCCCGATGTAGTCGGTGTCGCGGCGGATACCTTGACCGTCACGACCGACGACCTGGGTAACACCGGTAGCGGCGGCGCTCAACAGGACGTCGATAACGTTCAAATCGACATTACCGGCATCAACGATGCGCCGATCGTGACCGCCCCTGGCAGTGCGCTGAGTGCGACCGAACAAGTTGGCCTGGCGATCCACGGCACAGGATTCAGCGTCAGCGATGTCGACGAAGCCGGAGGTGGTGCGACCGCGACCGTGAATGTGGGTGAAGGTGTGATCACGATCGCGGCAGGGGACTCGGGAGTTACCATCGACAGTGGCAACGGAACGGGCAACGTGACCATCAGCGGCACGATCTCTCAGCTGAACAACCTGCTGACTGGCGGCGGCACGGGCACGATCACCTATCTCAATAGCAGCGATACGCCTTCGGCAGCGACCACGATCACGGTCACGGTCAACGACCAAGGTAACACCGGGGCGGATCCCGGACTGAGCGGTGACGGCAGCAGCGAAGAGGGGACCAACAGCCAGACGATCAACCTCACGGCGATCAACGACGATCCGACAAACGCCGGCGGTTTGCCGACGGATCTCTCGGTGACTGAAGATCTGAGCAGCGATGTTGATCTGTCGGCGATCAACCTGAGCGACCTGGACCACGGCGGTGGCAACCTGACGGTGACCCTGGCGACTTCCACCGGCGGCAATTTGTCGGCCACCAGCGGTGGCGGCGTGACCGTCGGCGGCAGCGGCACGGGGACAATCACCTTAAACGGCACGCTGGCCGATCTGAACACGTTCCTGGATACCGCCAGCAACATTCAGTACCTGCACGGGACCACCCATTTAAACGGCGACAATGCGGACACGATCACCGTCACCGTCAACGACAACGGCAATACCGGCACCGGTGGTGGGACCGACATCGCGCTGGGCACCGTCAACGTCGACATCAGCGCGGTCAACGACGCACCGCTCAACACGGTCCCCGGCACGCAGACGGTGGCCGAAGAAACGACCACCGCGATCGGCGGGATTGCGATCAGCGATCTCGACGCGGCAGCGGGGAACCTGACCACACGGCTGCAGGTGACTGCCGGCCTGCTGAACATCACCCTCTCCGGCAGTGCCACGATCAGTGCGGGCAGCAACGGATCGGCTGACCTGACGATCCAAGGGACCGTGGCCGACATCAACAGCACTTTGGCTTCGTTGACCTACACCGGCAACACCGATGTGGTCGGAGTCGCCGCCGATACGCTGACGGTGACCACCAACGACGGCGGCAACACCGGCAGCGGCGGCGCGCTGCAGGATGTCGATAACATTCAAATCGACATCACCACCGTCAACGACGCGCCGATCGTCACGGCCCCGGGATCGGCGCTGAGTGCCACCGAACAAATTGGCCTGGCGATCCACGGCACGGGCTTCAGCGTCAGCGATGTCGATGAAGCGGGGGCTGGGGCGACGGCCACGCTCAGCGTGGGCGAAGGTGCGCTGACAATCGCGGCAGGGGACTCGGGAGTTACCATCGACAGTGGCAACGGAACGAGCAACGTGACCATCAGCGGCACGATCGCCCAGCTGAACAATCTGCTGACTGGCGGCGGTACCGGCACCATCACCTATCTCAACGGCAGCGACACGCCGTCCGCGTCGACAACGATCACCGTCATGGTCAACGACCAGGGCAATACGGGGGCCGACCCTGGGCTGAGCGGGGACGGCACGAGCGAGGAGGGGACCAACAGTCAGACAATCAACATCACGGCGGTCAACGATGATCCGACAAACAGCGGCGGTTTACCGACCGACATCTCAGTCACGGAAGACGCCAGCAGCGACGTGGATTTGTCGGCGATCAATCTGAGCGACTTGGACCACGGCGGCGGCAACCTGACGGTGACCCTGGCGACTTCCACCGGCGGCAATTTGTCGGCCACCAGCGGTGGCGGCGTGACCGTGGGGGGCAGCGGCACGGGGACGCTGACCCTGACCGGCACGCTGGCCGATCTGAACAGCTTCCTGGATACCGCCAGCAACATCCAGTACCTGCACGCGACGGCCAACCTGAATGGTAACGACTCCGACACGATCAACGTCGTCGTCAACGACAACGGCAACACGGGCAGCGGTGGCGGCGCTGATCAGAACCTGGGCACCGTCAATGTCGACATCAGCGTGGTCAACGACGCACCGCTCAACACCGTTCCCGGCACGCAGACGGTGGCCGAAGAAACGACCACCGCGATCAGCGGGATTGCGATCAGCGATGTCGACGCGGCAGCGGGGAACCTGACCACCCGTTTGCAAGTGACCGCCGGCGTGCTGAACATCACCCTCTCCGGCAGTGCCACGATCAGTGCCGGCAGCAACGGATCGGCTGACCTGACGATCCAAGGGACCGTGGCCGACATCAACAGCGACTCTGGCCTCGTTGACCTACACCGGCAACACCGATGTGGTCGGAGTCGCCGCCGATACGCTGACGGTGACCACCGACGACGGCGGCAACACCGGCAGCGGCGGTGCGCTGCAGGATGTCGATAACATTCAAATCGACATCAGCACCGTCAACGACGCGCCGATGGTCACGGCCCCGGGATCGGCGCTGTCGGCCACCGAGCAAATTGGCCTGGCGATCCACGGCACGGGCTTCAGCGTCAGCGATGTCGATGAAGCGGGGGCTGGGGCGACGGCCACGCTCAGCGTGGGCGAAGGTGCGCTGACGATCGCGGCGGGCGACAGCGGGATCACGATCGATTCGGGTAACGGCACCGGTACGGTAACGATCTCGGGCACGATCGCCCAGCTGAACAACCTGCTGACTGGCGGCGGTACCGGCACCATCACCTATCTCAACGGCAGCGACACGCCGTCCGCTTCGACGACGATCACGGTCACGGTCAACGATCAAGGCAACACGGGGGCCGACCCTGGGCTGAGCGGTGACAGCGGCAGCGAAGAGGGGACCAACAGCCAGACGATCAACCTCACGGCGGTCAACGACGATCCGACCAATGCGGGTGGATTGCCGACCGACATCTCAGTCACGGAAGACGCCAGCAGCGACGTGGATTTGTCGGCGATCAATCTGAGTGACCTGGACCACGGCGGCGGCAACCTGACCGTCACACTGAGCACGGCGACGGGCGGTAACTTGTCAGCGAGCAGCGGTGGCGGCGTGACCGTCGGCGGCAGCGGCACCGGGACGCTGACCCTGACCGGCACGCTGGCCGATCTGAACAGCTTCCTGGACACCGCCAGCAACATCCAATACCTGCACTCGACCGCGCATCTTAACGGTAACGACGCCGACACGATCACCGTCACGGTCAACGACAACGGCAATACCGGGGCCGGTGGTGGGGCCGACATTGCGCTGGGTAACGTGAATGTCGACATCACGGCCATCAACGATGATCCCACCAATGCTGGGAAGTCTGCCGACCGACATCAGTGTCACTGAAGACGTGGCTGGCAACGTCGATCTGAGTTTGATCGATCTTACGGATGTGGATTCGGCCAGCGGGAATCTGACGATCACGCTGAGAACCGGATCGGGCGGCACTCTGGCCGCGACCAGCGGCGGTGGAGTCAGTGTGGGCGGTAGCGGCACGGGTGTTTTGACATTGACCGGAAACCAGACCGACTTGAACACATTCCTGGACGCGGCATCGAACATCCAGTTTACCGGTGCGGCGGACGCGAACGGCAACGACGCCGACACGATCGATTTCGAGGTCACCGACAACGGCAACGTTGGCAGCGGCGGAGGCGGTACGATCAGCTTTGGCACTGTCAACGTTGATATCAGCGCTGTCAATGATGATCCGATCAATCTGGGTGGTTTGCCGACCGACATTACGGTCAGCGAGGACGTGACGGGCAATGTAGATCTTAGTTTGATTGACCTGTTTGATGTTGATTCAGCCGCCGGCGCTTTGACCGTCACTCTTTCAACAACCGCCGGCGGGAACCTTTCGGCGACGGGGGGTGGTGGAATTACGGTTGTGGGCAGCGGCAGTGGCTCGATCACGCTGTCCGGAGATCAGGCCGCATTGAACACCTATTTGGATGGCGTCTCGAACCTTCAGTACACGAGTGCTCCGAACGCCTTTGGAAACGATATCGACACGATCCAGATCACGATTTCCGACAACGGCAACGTCGGCGTCGGTGGCGGCGGCACGATCCTTATCGGATCGACCAATGTCGATGTGATCGCGGTGAACGACGCCCCGGTTACCGTTGCCGAAAATTACAGCACCAATGCTGGCGCTGTGTTGTCAGTTGCCGCTTCAGGCGTACTTGCCAATGACAGCGACATTGAATTCGATCCGCTGACGGCGGTTCTCACGACTGGTCCGGCCAACGGCACATTAACGCTGAATGCTGACGGCAGCCTAACGTACACCCCGGACGCTGGATTTTTCGGAGTTGATTCGTTCTTTTATCAAGCCAGCGACGGGGCACTGCTGGGCAATCCAGTTGAAGTACAAATCACAGTGATCGCAGGTATTGGAACCGATCCGGATCCTGACCCCGATCCCGACCCTGGCCCTGATCCTGTACCTGATCCGGAGCCCGAACCAGATCCTGAGATTGATCCTTCCGAGCCACCGGATGGCGGCACCGGCGGCGTTCAGAACCTCAATGATGATCAAGGCGACGATGATGGCATGACTGCCGTTGGCATCGAAACCGAGCCGTCAAACATTGAATACTCAAGCCCGATGGTCGTTTCGAATGTCGTCAGCCAATCGGCAAGTCCGGACTCGCTGTTCGACGTGTTCCGTGACCGTCCGCTGGCCCAGTTGGTGTTGTCGAAGTCGAGCTTAGAAATTGAGTTGCTCAATCGTCTGTTGCAAATTGACTTGGCTCAGTCCGTGGTCTGGCGCGAATGGGACGACCCGGAATCAAACTTCGGTGAAACGGAAATCGGTAACTTCGTGCAGTCGGCGGGAACCGCCGTTGGACTGTTCTCAGTCGGCTACGTCATTTGGGCATTTCGAGCCGGTGCTCTGCTGACTGCATTGTCCTCGAGCCGTGCATCCTGGGCGACGGTTGATCCGACGGCGCTGTTGACTTCTTACCGAGGCGGCGGCAAGCGGGACGAGATCGACGAAATGATTGATTGAACTCGGTCAAAATTCTCTGATAGATCCTCGCCGGCGATTGCCGTGGGAGCGGCAAGGCTGGGGCTTACCAGTGTTGCGACCCGAATAAGTGGACCGACCAAGGGACGTTTCCCAATCGTCCCGGATTGTGATGGAAATTAATTGGGGCGGTCCCTTATGGGTGGGTAACACTTGCATAAGGCCCAATCCAAGCGCGGGGGCTGCGCATGGGGGATGGCTGGATTCTGACGTCAGGAACGTCCCTTTGGGCAAGTTGATTCTCGAATCGCTGAGGCTCGCTTTCGGCATCGTTTGTGTCGGGGTGGTTCTCATACTCAGCGCTCATTGGCTAGGGCTGATGCCTGATACCAGGGCGACCGAGGCGCGTGCGCGAAAATCGATTTGCGAATCGATCGCGATCAACACCGCGGCTCATATTCGCCGCCAACAGTGGATCGATCTGAAACAGACTTTGCAGACGCACGTCGATCGGAACCCGGACGTGTTGTCGATCGGAATCCGCAATGATTTTGGCTTGCTACGAGTCGATACCGGCCACCATGCGGCGATCTGGCCCACCGCGGAGCAGCAAAATGAGCGGGTCGACGCCGTTCACGTTCCGATCACTTTGAATCGACGTCCCTGGGGACAGGTGGAGCTCTGTTTTCAGCGCCCGCACACAACCTTGCTGGCAGAAGTCATGCATCATCCGCTGGTGCAATTGCTGACCTTCTTTTTCGTCTGCGGACTCGGATCGTACACCGTTTACGTTGTGCGGATTTTAGGCCTGTTCAATGACACCCAGGTTGTACCCGATCGAGTCCGCCAGGCACTTGACACGCTCGCAGAGGGTCTGCTGGTGTTGGACGAAGGTGGACGAATTGTTTTGGCCAATCGATCCTTCGCGACACTTGTTGACCGGACCTCCGAAGAATTAAAGACGGAATCAGCCAGCGAGCTCAGTTGGATAGCTGAAGATGTGGCGGATTCAGATTACCCCTGGACTCTGGCAATCGGAGATTCCAACGTGCAGTCTGAACGGATGCTGCGATATGTCATGCCGGACGGATCGCAGCGGATTTTTTCCGTCAATGCGGCGCCTTTAGGAAAAGACGGTGCGCAGCGCGGGGCCTTGGCAACCTTCCGCGATGTAACTCACGTTGAACAACATCGCGCCGAGCTGGAGCGGATGTTGAGCTTGCTGAAGAACAGTCGCGATGAGATTAAACGAAAAAATATGGAGTTGGAAATTCTGGCAACGCAAGACGCGCTGACGGGATGCCTGAATCGTCGCGCGTTTTTCGAAGTATTTGAGAACATTTGGATCGAGTCAAAAACAGTCGGTTCTCCGTTGGCTTGTTTGATGTTCGACATCGACCACTTTAAAAAGGTCAATGATACCTATGGTCACCATGCCGGTGATGAAGTCTTGCGAAGAGTATCGACTTTGATTCGCGAGCTGTACAAGGATCGTGGATTCATCTGTCGATACGGAGGCGAAGAATTCTGTGTGATTCTGCCGCAGATGGATCTGGCCGAAGCGATTGTGGCGGCCGAGGAAACTCGGGTGGCGATCACCGAGATTCGGCTGCTGGACCCGGCTGACTTGCGACTTACGGCAAGTATCGGGGTGTCGGAATTACGTTTTGAGGCCGCCAGTACGCAGGACTTGATCAATCAAGCGGACACCTGTTTGTACGTCGCCAAACGCGAAGGTCGGAATCGCGTGATTTCTTATAATCTGAGTATGAAAGCGGGCGATGACGAGTATGAACTGCCCCAAGAGCGAATCGAAATCCCATTTCAAGCAGTGACTGCGTTGGTGACGGCGCTTTCGTACCGAGATGCCAACACGGCCGAGCATAGTCGCCGCGTGGCCAATCTGTGCGCACTCGCAGCCGACGGTTTGCTTGACCCCGCAGAAGCCTATCTGACAGAGGTTGCCGCACTATTACACGATATCGGAAAGATCGGCGTCCCTGATCACGTCCTGTTTAAGGAAGGGCCGCTGACGCCCGAAGAATGGGAGGTCATGTCACGTCATGATCGGATCGGCAAAGAGCTGATTGGCATTGCATTTCACTGCAAGGCCTTGTCGGAAATCGTAGCCAATCATCACGCCAATTATGGTGTCAGCGAAGCACATCCTGGTCGATCAAGGGGCAACGCGATTCCGTTGGGCGCCCGCTTGTTGTCGATCGCCGACAGCTACGATGCGATGACTTCGGATCGATGTTACCGCGAGGGACGATCGCATGAGGAGGCGATTGAGGAGCTGCGGCGCTGCGCCGGATCACAGTTTGATCCGGAATTGGTCGAGCATTTTGCGGAGAAAATTCGGCCGAACGTCAATCAGCTCACAACCGGCGGAATGGCGATTCACAAGCAAACCGCGATCGAGTTGGGCGCCCGGATCGAACGTCTTGGCAAGGCGATCAATTCAAAGGACATTGAACTGCTGGAAAAGTTGGCGGTGGAGTTGGGTGATTTGGGTCGCGAGATGAACTTTGCCAAAATCGAAATGGTCGCTGAAAAGATCAAACGTAATGCCGCGGACGAGACGACTCAGTGGGTATCGCTGCTTCGCGACACCTACGACTTGATGGACATCTGCCGGTCGACACAAAGTGATTTTCTGCAGTCGTTGCTGGAAGCCGAGGCCGATCAGGTGAATGACCGACCCGCGGGTGATCCAAACAAGCAGCTTGGAAGTCACACGCGAGTCTCGAAGCGGTAATCCACAGTTCACGTCGCCGCCGAGAGTTGTTTACGCTTGTTGGTGATCAAGTCCAGCAGTGCTCGCTGCGGTTTGACAAACTTGTCGACGCCCTCGGCCATCAACTGTTCACGCATTGCTTTGAGATCGACTTTGTCGTCGATTTCTGCCTGAATGGACGCGCTGGGAAGCTTATCTACCGTCCGGCTAAACTCCAATCCACTCTTTGCAACGGCCTCATTGGTCTCTGGCGGATTGGTTTGAATGTCACTGCCGGCAAGCGCTTGCACGTATTTCCAGGGCGCCTGCTTGGGATCCTTGGTGCCGGTGCTGGCGAAGATCAATTCTTGCTCCAATTTCAGTCCCTTGTCCGCCCAGAAATCCTGGTTGGCCCGCCAAATGCGTTTCGCATTCAGGATCCCGGTTAACCCTTGGGCATCGGTCGAAAGATCCGGAACCTGCGCGGCCGTATATACATCGATTCGGCTGATGAAAATGCTATAGACACTCTTGAAACCGGCAAGATCGCTGCACCGCTGCACGCCCCGCCAAATCGCATCGCGCGCCGCTGTGTACTGATCTTCGCTGAAGATCAGCGTCACGTTCAGCGTCACGCCGGAAGCCGCCAATTCTTCCAAGGCCGCCAAACCCGCTGCCGTTGCCGGCACCTTGATCATCCGATTGCTGTGCCCAGTCGACCAGAACTTGCCAAGTTCAACGTACTTGGCCGTACGCTCTGAATCGGAAAGGCCCAGCGATGGGTCTTCTAACAAGGGATCGAGTTCAAAACTAACCCATCCTGCATTGCCGTCGGTCGAAGCATGAATGGGCTGAAACTTTCGTTCCGCATCACTGACCAAGGCGTCGGTCAACGACCAGGCCACCGCTTCGTCGTCGTGACCGGCGGCCAGCAGAGATTCGATTTGGGCATCCAAACCGCCAGCTTTGACGATCGCCGAAATGATTGCCGGATTGCTCGTCGCGCCAACGGCACCCCAGGCAAGGTTTTGATCGACCAGGGCCGGTTGCACCGAATCGAGATACAGTTTGGTGCCAGTTTCGATCAGTGAGCGGATTGGGTCAGTCATCAAAATTACCTTCACAAAAATGGAGCAATGCGCACGGCCTTTGTCGCAAATTTCCAAGCAGCCTAACAAAAAAAGAGCTGCTTGTTGATAGACCTACTAAACACCGCTAACTTGCCGTAAAGGGGCTCGATCGACCGCTCACGGACCCTTTCGAAGTGTTCGTCACAACCAGCGGCGGCAGGCCATCGGCGTGATGCGCGGGCGAGCATCCGCTTGACATTTGGGGGCTGGCTGAATTGCGATCGACGTTCCTATAATCGTGGCCGAAAAGAGATGGAAAAGTCGAAACGAAACACGATCTAACCCGCGAACACACAGAACAGGAACGAACTGACATGATCAAGGTAGGCATCAACGGATTCGGTCGCATCGGCCGCATGGTATTTCGCGCCGCCAGCGGGCGTGATGACATCGAAATTGTTGCGATCAATGACCTGCTTGATAATGACTACCTTGCGTACATGTTGAAGTACGATTCCGTCCATGGCCGATTCAACGCCGATGTCTCGGCCGACAAGAACCACTTGCTTGTCAATGGTAAGGAGATTTTGGTCACTGAAGAGACCGATCCTGCGAAATTGGCGTGGGGCAAGGTAGGGGCTGATATCGTAGTCGAATCAACGGGAATCTTTTTGACGGCCGAATCGGCGCAGGGACATATTACGGCCGGCGCAAAGAAAGTCGTGATGTCGGCGCCTTCCAAGGACGACACAAAAATGTTCGTCATGGGTGTCAACGATCATGAGTACAACGGTGAAACGTTTGTCTCCAATGCCTCGTGCACCACCAACTGTCTGGCACCGCTGGCGAAGGTGTTGCATGACAATTTCGGTATCAAACGCGGGCTGATGACAACCGTTCACGCGGCCACGGCAACTCAAAAGACGGTTGATGGGCCCTCCAAGAAAGACTGGCGCGGCGGACGCGGCATCTTGGAAAATATCATTCCCTCGAGCACCGGGGCGGCAAAAGCCGTCGGCAAGGTCATTCCAGAGCTGAACGGCAAATTGACCGGCATGGCGTTTCGCGTCCCGACATCCGACGTTTCGGTGGTTGATCTGACGGTCGAACTGGAAAAAGAGGCCGATTATCAAACGATCTGCCAAGCGATGAAGGCGGCCTCAGAAGGACCGATGAAGGGAGTCATGGGTTACACCGAGGATTCGGTCGTGGCGACCGATTTTCGAGGCGAAGAGTGTACCTGCGTGTTCGATGCGGGAGCTGGAATCCAGTTGGACAAGACGTTCGTTAAACTCGTTGCCTGGTACGACAACGAATGGGGTTACTCCTGTAAGGTCCTGGATCTGGTCGCCAAAATCGCTTAGTGCCGTGGCACCCATGCCGGCGAAAGCATGGGTTTCAGCGTTGTGGTCACTGCGTTGTGATCACTGCGTTGTGAACACAGCGGTCTGACTACACCGGTCCGCAAGAGCAGACCAGGTGGCGGTCTCCGTAGGTGTCGTCGATTCGACCAACCGACGGCCAAAACTTTCCGTCTCGCAACCAGTCCGCGGGCCAAGCCGCCTGCTGACGACTGTAGCGGTGATTCCAGACGTCGCTGCCGATTTCGGCGATCGTGTGCGGTGAATGGATCAAAGGATTGTCGGCTCGATCCAGTTCACCTGCTTCGACGGCACGGATTTCGCCGCGAATTGCAATCAATGCGTCGCAAAAGCGATCCAGTTCTTGTCGCGATTCGCTCTCGGTAGGCTCGATCATCAGCGTGCTCGGCACCGGCCAGGACATCGTCGGCGCATGGAAGCCGTAGTCGATCAATCGTTTGGCGATATCGACGACGCCAATCCCAGCTGATTTTTCGAAGGCTCGGCAGTCGACGATAAATTCATGTGCGACCCGTCCTTCACGATCGGTGTACAGAATGTCGTAGTCAGCCTTCAATCGATTTGCCATGTAGTTGGCGTTCAAAATCGCAACCTGGGACGCTTTCTTCAAACCGGCCGCCCCCATCATGGCAATGTAGACATAGCTGATGGTCAGGATGCTGGGGCTGCCGTAGGGTGCGGCCGAGATCGGGCCAATCGCAAACTCGCCGGCCGTATCCGGACGCTCGACGGGATGTCCCGGCAAAAATGGCTCCAGCTGAGCGGCCACACCGATCGGCCCCATGCCAGGCCCGCCGCCGCCGTGCGGAATGCAAAAGGTCTTATGCAGGTTCAGATGGCATACATCGGCGCCGCATTTCGCGGGGCTGGTCAGGCCGACCTGCGCGTTCATGTTGGCGCCATCCATATAAACTTGTCCGCCGTTTTCGTGAATCACATCGCAAACCTCGCGAATGGTTGTTTCGAACACACCATGAGTCGATGGATAAGTAACCATCAAAGCAGACAGCTGATCGCGATGTTGGGCGGCTTTGGATCGCAGGTCATCCAAATCAATGTCGCCGCGCTGGTCGCACTTGATCGGCACCACTTTCATGCCGGCCATCACGGCCGAGGCGGGATTGGTGCCGTGCGCCGAATCGGGAATCAGGCAGACGTTCCGTTGGTTCGTGCGCCCTTCGCCGCGGGCCATCTGCTCGTGATAAGCGCGAATCACCATCAATCCGGCATATTCGCCTTGCGATCCGGCGTTGGGTTGCAGGCTGACGGCCGCGAAGCCGGTGATTTCGCACAGCCAAGATTCGAGTTGGCGAAATAATTGCGTGTAGCCTCGCCACTGAGTATCGGGCGCAAAGGGATGCATGTTGGAAAACTCCGGCCAGGTGACCGGGATCATTTCGCTGGTCCCGTTCAACTTCATCGTGCAAGACCCTAGCGGAATCATTGAGTGGGCCAGGGAAAGATCACGATTCATCAATCGAAATATGTACCGCAGTAATTCGGTTTCACTGTGGTAGGAGTTGAATACTGGGTGAGTCAGAAACGGTGTGTCGCGCGAAAAGGGACCGAACTGAAGCATTCCAGCACTGTCTGCTTCCGCCAGCAGGTCTTCGATATCAAACCCGGTGTAGTGCCCGAAATTGAAGGCTGCCAGCAGGTCTGCCACCAAACCGCGGTCAGCAGTTTCATCCAAGGTTACGCCCAAGGTGCCATCGTCATATTCGCGCAGATTGATATGTCGTTCGCGCGCTGCATCGGCAACCTGACGGGCGGCGTGAACGCGGCCTTTGCCTAAACGAATGCGAATGGTGTCGAAAACGGGACCGTTTTCAATCGCCTGGTGGCCTAACCGCTCGAGTCCTTTGATCAGCGCACAGGTGTAGGCTTGTGTTCGACGCGCGATTTGCTGCAGGCCGTCAGGTCCGTGATAGACTGCATACATCGAATTGATGATCGCCAGCAGCGCTTGGGCGGTGCAAATATTGCTGGTCGCCTTGTCGCGGCGAATGTGCTGTTCGCGAGTTTGAATCGCCATCCGCAGTGCTCGATTACCGTGGGCGTCTTTGGAAACCCCGATGATTCGTCCCGGCAGTCGTCGCGCATATTGCTCGTGTGTCGAAATGAACGCGGCGTGCGGGCCTCCTAGTCCCATTGGCACGCCGAACCGCTGGGCGCTGCCGACACAGATATCGGCGCCCCACTGTCCGGGTGACTTCAGCACGGTCAGCGCCAACAGGTCGGCGGCAACCACGGCCAGAGCCCCACAAGATTTGGCTTCGGCGGCGATCGCCTGGTAGTCGATGATCTGCCCGTCGGTGGTTGGGTACTGAACCAAAAATCCGCACAGTCCCCCTGCACCAGCGGCAAAGTTGATCTCGCTGATCGGACCGACCACCAAATCGATCCCCAGCCCTTCGGCGCGAGTTTTCAGAAGTCCCAAAGTTTGCGGATGGCAATCGTCGCTAGCCCAGAAGCCATTACGTTTGTGTTTGCCGATTGCCAAGCACATGGCCATCGCCTCGGCGGCGGCAGTCGCCTCGTCCAACAGGCTGGCGCCGGCCAGCGGCAGTCCGGTCAGGTCGGCGATCATGGTTTGGAAATTCAACAGGGCTTCCAGTCGGCCCTGTGAGATTTCTGCTTGGTAGGGTGTGTACTGAGTGTACCAACCCGGATTTTCGAGGATGTTGCGCAGGATCACCGGTGGCGTGACATTGTCGGTGTACCCCATCCCGATGCAAGATCGATAGACTTTGTTCTTGGCTGCGATCGTCCGCAGCGCGAGAAGAAATTCGTGTTCGCCCCGCGGTAGCGGAATATCCAAGGGACGATCGAGCCTGATGTCGGCTGGCACAGTCGCGTCGGAAAGAGCGTCCAGTGATTCGAAGCCGAGCGTGCCGAGCATCGACGCGATGTCTTCCTCCGAAGGTCCTATATGGCGGCGAACGAAACCGTCTACAAAATCGAGCCGATCCGCGAGGCGGGCTGGGTGAACATCGGATGATGCGAGCGACATGGATGTTTCCGCGGGTGTCGAGAGAGTGGATACAACGATTGCTTTATCGTAGGCAAGCAGTCACCAATCATGAAGGCATGAAGCGAAAATGTTGCTGCTCGGAAGCCGCCAAAGAGGGTTCGATTCGGTACCGATAGTGCCTCGTTTCTGGCTGGTTGGCCCGCCGTCGGCTGCCGGCGCGTGCGACCATTTGACCTGCCTATGAAGTCTTCAAAACATGGTTCACGCGGAGCCAGCCAAAATCCGCACCACTCGCCGCAGGTCGGCGGGCAAGGGTGCTTCGAAGGTCATCTCTTTTCCGGACTGGGGATTGGTCAGTGTCAGTGACGCGGCGTGTAACGCTTGTCGGTGCAGGATGGCGCCTTCGCTTTGACCGCGCCGTTTGCCCAGTAACTCCGATTCGCTGATCTCGCTGTGTCCAGCGTACAACCGGTCACAAATGATGGGCGCACCGATGTGAGCGAGATGAACTCGCAACTGGTGAGTCCGTCCGGTACTCGGTAACAGCTTCACTTGAGTGAATCGGCCGTGCCGCGAGATGACCTCATAGAAGGTTCTGGCGACTTTGCTGGTCAAGTGATCGGCGCGGATTGCCATCTTGTCGCGCTGGTAGGGATGGCGGCCGATGGGAGCATCGATCGCGTCTCGGTCACGATCAATCGAACCGGCCGTGATCGCAAAATACTCCTTGCCGACCTTGCGATCATGAAATTGCTCTCCCAGGTGAATATGGACCGCGTTGGTCTTGGCAATGACGATCACACCGCTGGTGTCGCGATCGAGTCGATGGACGATTCCAGGTCGAGTCGGTCCACCGACGTCGGACAACGATTGAAAGCGAAACGCCAATGCGCTTGTGAGTGTTCCGGACCAATGACCGCGGGCGGGATGAACGACCATCCCAGCTGGTTTGTTGATGACGACCATCCCGTCATCTTCAAACAAAACGTCCAATGCGATGTTTTCGGGGACGGTGTCGTCGGAAAGCATCGGAGGAATACGAAACCGGACTCGCTGTCCGCTGCGAAGTTTCAAACTGGGGCGGACCACGCGGCCATCGACTTCGGCTGCTTCGTTTTGCACCGCTTGGCGGATATAGCTGCGGCTGTACCCGTCACATGATTGCGTTAGAAACAGGTCGATCCGCATCCCCGCGGCCGACGCGGGCACGATGAAATCGCGGTAGACTTCGGCTTCCAACGGCTGGCTGTCAATTATTCGCTCCCCTCAGAATCCTTGTTCTCCGGTTGTTTTGGGTCGGCCTTCGGTGCTTCGCCCTCCGCTTCCTCGCCTTCGCCTTCCGGGTCAAACAATTCCAGGCCATCGGACTGACCGATCTTACCATCGCCGCCAGGCAACTCGGTTAACGAGAAATCGGGGATGTCTGGCAACGAATCGACGCCGGGCAACGAAGGAGGCAGTGAGGGGTCGGCCGGGGCGAAGTCTTGGTCGTCAAACCAAGTCAGAAATTGCTTTGTCTCAGGATCATCCAGAGCGGCGATCCTTTGCCGCGCTTGTTTGACGACCGCTTCTGATTCGCCGATCGCCGCAACTTGTTCGTAAGCCGCGACAGCGGCCTCAAAATTCCCGAGCGACTCTTCGGCGCGAGCGATTCCCAGCTGGGCACGGGAGCGCAGCAGAGGATCGGCACTGGCGGCCAGCGCCGCTTCCAGGGCTGATTTCGCTTCGTTCAGCTGATCCAGGGCCTGCTCGCGATCGCGATAGAGCGTCTGAATGCCGGTGGAAAGTTCTAAATTCCCTTGATAAACCTGGGCCCACGCCGCTGCGGCGGTACCAGGGTATTTACTGCTTACCTCCAGCAAGACTTCCGGGTCCTGGCTGGCGACGGCTTGAACCAATTCCAGTGTCGCGTCACTTCGCAGACCCGTTTGTTGTGACTTGTAGAACAGCCAGCCCACAAAACCGACCGATAGGGCGACGACCGCGACCGCGATCATTTTCGAGTAGGGCTCGATCCCTTTGCTGATTCGATCCAACAGGATTGCAAGCTCGTTATTTTCGAGTTCGTGGCGTCGTTCGTTGCTCATCAGCGCTGGTCGGGGGTCGTTCGGTACGTGTTTTCGGTTTCAAAACCGGGTCAAAAGTACGCCCCAAGTATAGAAATCGCATGACTTTAGCGTCAATAGAGCTGCCAGGCGTTCGGCAATCCGATCCGTCTCGCAGCGATCAAACCGTCCCACAGCACTCAAGCTACCGATCGTTCCCGGCAAAACGTCGACCGCAAAGCCGACACTGTCGACGAATCACCTGATCAGAAACTCTTGGCAGCGGCAGAACCGGTCACCGGGATACGTTATGATCCGACAATCGAGCGTGCATGCCTGGTCCGCGAAATTTACTGCCACGCACGATTTCATGGGCGATTAGCGACAATGTCAGCGGATACCTTATTTTCGATTTGCAATTATGGCGTCCTGCCCGGGTGGTTGCTGCTGATCTTTCTGCCGCGCTGGAAATGGACCACGGAGCTGATCACATCGGTCTTGCTGCCGGGACTGTTGGGCCTGGTGTATTTGTATCTGGCGGCGACTTACTTGTTCGTAGCCGAAGGCGGTTTCGGTTCGTTGCGGGAGATCAGCGGCTTGTTTGCAAATCCTTATGTGCTGCTCGCCGGCTGGATCCATTACCTGGCTTTCGATCTGTTCATCGGATCATGGGAAGTCCGGGATGCACGGCGAAACGGCATTCGACACAGGTTTGTGGTTCCCTGTCTGCTGTTGACTTTCCTGGTCGGTCCGGTGGGTCTGATTGTTTATTTGACGGTTCGCGCTGCGGCGGCGAAGACGTGTTTGATTGCCTGAGCGTCGAGAGCCAGCAGGGATCGTCACGCTGCGGCAAGAAGCAAGTCTCGCGCAGGCTTGCGCTGGGACTAGGCAAGACGGGTCAGTCGATCGAACCGCTCGCGCAAGCGCTGCAGGATTGGGCCCCTCTGGCCACCGCCAATCGGTTGGCCGTCGATGCTGCTTGCATACCAGATGCCACCATCGGTCCCCATCAACAAGATTTCGTCGGCCTGTCGGAGTTCGTCGCCGGTGAGCGGTTCTTTGCGCCACAAGATCTGCAATTCGTTGGCCAGCGATTCGATTACGGATTGAGTGATTCCACCGAGCACGTCTTTGGCCGGTGGTGAAAAGATTTCTCCGGATCGAACGATTGCCAAGTTGGCAATACTGGTTTCGGTCACGTTCCCGTCCGCATCGACCAGCACGCCGATCGCATCTTGGTCTTGTTGACGCGCCGCGGCGTCGGCCAGATAGTAATGGATTCTTGAGCGGACTTTGATGGTTCGGGGCCAGCAGTGGGAACTTGGTTGCCAGACGTCGGTCACCACCAATGGTTGGCCATATGCTCGCCGATGCTCGATCAGCCGATGATTCAGGGGGTTCAGATGGACAGCGAAAGTCGGACGATCCTGACCGACAGAGCCCGGCGTCGCGAATAGGGTTATGCCAACGTCGGATTCCAAGTGAACCAGCGATTGGTTTTTGTCCAACAGCTCCGCCGACAGCTCTTCGATTTGCCGGCAGTTCGGCAGTCCACTGATGCCGAGCGTCTCGTTCGTGTGTTGCCAGCGGCGCAGGTGATCGCCGCTGTGAAAGATTCGACCACCATAAGTGCGCATTCTTTCGACCGCGATCACTCCCTGTCGAAAGCCGATGTCGTCGATCGACAGTCGAAGATCGCGGTAGCGATACCAACCACCCGAAAGGTGACACAGGTGGTCTTTGAAGCGAGAAGATTCGGCGAGCTCAGAGGCTGATTTGGATGTCATCGATCAGCGACGCCAGTTCTGGTCCGGTCCGGCAGCCTTGGATGAAATAATCAAGCTCATCGTGGTCTTTCCCAATTGCCGTCGAGCAGTCACGAGAGCGAACTGGCAGCTGACTGCCGTCGGCACGGCACGCAAACGCGGTTGGACCGCTGTAGCCCAGCGCCATCCGGCCGCGCACTTTGTCGATCAACCAGTATCGCTTCAGAACAATGTCCCTGCGATTGTACATCAAAACCATTCGCTGCATATTTTGGGTGGCCATTGCGTGGTAGCCGTGCTCGGTCAACCAATGGCTGTCGATGGCCGGCGCGATCAAGCCGACACCGATCGATCCGCCTGTGATGGCTGGTCCAGTCAGTGAGCGTCTTGCCAGGGAACCGCCGGCCATCGCGTGCAGAGCGCCGGTGACTACTCGGCCGCCGAAACTGTAGCCGATCAGGGTCGCGGAAACAGATCGTCCATGGTGCTCACGAAGCAGCCAGGCCAGGTACAGGCCTTGCGCATCGGTACGGCTGGCCTTGATACGTACGTCTCGGGTCAAAATACCAGCCTGTTCACTGGGCCAGCTCCAGATGACCCAATCGATCGCACCGGCGCGTGGGCAACTGCGACACAGGCGATAGATCTGCATACCATGCAAGCGGGCCTCGCAAGCCTCCATGCGATTGCCATGAACATAAATCACGACAGAGCGCAAAGGATTCAATGAACGCAAGTAGTCTTCCAGCGTTGTCTGCTGCAAGCTACCGCGGCAATCGAGTCGCGATACGGAGAGCGCCGGACGATCCAGGTCGGCACAACGCGCGCTACTGGTCAAACCGCGAGTGTTGATCAACCAGCATCGATCTGTCTCGGTAGCCTGATTAACGTCCACGGTCACGTCTTGTGCTGCGACCGTTGAAGCCAGCGCAATCATTGAAATCGCTACGACACGAATCCAGTGTGTCAGATTGGTAGGGCAGTCGGTAGGCATCAAGGCGGGTCAATCGAAGGTGAATCAATGTGGTGTGTCTGGTCATCAAATTGTTGCAGAAAAATAACGACGTTGCGTTTGCACAACACTGATTACGACGTAATTTTGTTCGGTCTCCTATCCGAGATCACCGAATACACTCACTTTGCATGTGAAGGAAAGTAAAATGAATAATCGTATCAGTACAGTTATCGCGACTGCGATACTGGTGACGCTCTTGACGGGCTGTCGCGGTAGCATGAGCAATTTGTGGTTTGGACGCGGCGCAGGTTGCGGATCGTGCAACGCAGCTCCGGCACCACGATTCGGAAACTGTTTGCCCTGGCGGCGTGGTGGGCAACCTTGCGGCGCGCCGGGAGCCCCCTGCCAGGCAGGACCCTGCCAAGCGGGACCCCCAGCCGATTGCGGCTGCAACCATTACGCCGGCGAGTGCCATGATCCGGGTTACGGTTCGGCATACGGCGGTGACTGCGGATGCGCAGTGGACGGATACGGGGAAACCGTCAACGATCCTTATCTGTCGGGTGGGGCAATCTCGACCGTGGCGCCGTATGAGGGCCAAGTGTATGAGGGACAGATCATCGAGGGACAGCCACTGCCCAGCAGCGGTCTTCCGCTGCCAGCGGACAACTGGCAACCTCGTCCGATGGACAGCTATCCGTCGGCACCGTCCGGCGACTACCAGTCTCGCAAATTCGATTCCGACGGGAACAGGATTTTGTGGGAAGAACCGCTGCCAGCGGGTGTAAACGCCCTCTAACGCATCCGGAATGCTGTTTGCAGGCAAGTGATTAAACTTAGATTCAAAGTTAAGTGAGTAACGGTCGGAGCAAGGATCGCGGTAGCCGCGCTTTGTTCCGGCCGTTTCGGTTTTCTCGATCCTTGCAGAGGTCAGCTGCCATGGCATCCCCGAACCAACTGGGCCAGCGATGCTCTCGACGCCGATGGATCACGTTTTCTGCGGCCAGCTGTGGCATCTCGCTGTTATCCGGGGCCAACCGATCGCAGGCGCAAGACGTCGGTGAGCCTGTCGGCGAGGCCGCCGCTACGATGGTGTCACGCTTGAGTTTCTCGGCGCCTCAAACGCAAGTCTGGCGCACCGGATTGATCTTAACCACGCCCGTGGAATGCAGAAATGTGATCGCAACCTATCCGATTCCCCAGGATTGGCCGGAGCAGACGGTGACGCTGATTGGGAAAAACATCGATCCACTGGTCAGTGGCTGGGAGATTCGAGAGATCGTTGGGGGTGCCAAGCAAGTCGCACTGCAGATGCCGGTCGTGCCCGCAAATTCAACAGTCGAAATGACGATGCAGTTCCAAATCGAACGAACACGGATAGAACTTTCAGGTTCTACCGACGATTTGGTAATTCCCAAGCGCGGCGAGCGCCGCCTCCGCCCCTATCTCGGCAACAGTCCCTACATCGATGCCTCCAATGCGCGGATCAAAAAGGTGTCGCGGGATCTGGCCGCTGAGGAAATTGAGGGAGACTGGCGGCGTGTTGAGCGGATCTACGACTGGGTCCGCGAAAACGTCAAGTATGTCGAAGGCGACCTGGAGAACGCTTCGGTCGCACTGAAGAACGGCAAAGGGGATTGCGAGGAGATGACCAGTTTGTTTGTCGCGCTCTGTCGCAACGCGCAAGTCCCTGCGCGAATGGTTTGGATTCCCGGTCATTGTTACCCTGAATTTTGCTTGCAGGATTCCGACCGAAACGATCACTGGTTCCCCTGCCAAGCGGCGGGCACGCGTCAATTTGGTCGGATGGACGAGTACCGACCGATTTTGCAAAAAGGTGATCGATTCAAAGTCGAAGAATCGAAAACACCGGTTCGATACGTCAGTGAGTACTTTAAATGCGACCGCAAGGGAAAAGGAAAACCGGCGCCAAAATTCATTCGCGAGCAGGTCGAACAGCAGGGTTGATCAGTAGCGTACTGTGCCAAGCTTGCGGGTCAGATTCCGAGCTCCAGCAACCGTCGGCTAGGGAATATCGGTATCAAGCTGGCTCTCCGCTTCCGTCGTGACTTCCTGTTGCGACTGGCGTGCTGGTTCGGAGGCGCGCGTGGGATCGTCGACACTTGCCAATTCGATCTGCAGTTCGATCTCCGCTCCGTCACGGTAAATCTTAACTGTCTGGGTCGATCCGACGGGCAATCGCTCGATCAGTTCCTGCAGGGTAACCGGATCACGCACCTGCTCGCCGGCGAACTGGACAATCACGTCCAGCTGTTTGAAACCGGCTCGCTCGCCGGCCGAACCGCGAATCACTTGATAGACCAAAACTCCCTTCCAAGGGGGGAGCTTGAATTTCTCCGCGATTCGCGGCTTCAACTCGACCATCGTCACGCCGATTGCGCTGCGGCGAACCTGGCCGTGGACATCCAGTTCACTGGCAATCCATTTGGCTTGATTGATCGGGATCGCGAATCCGACTCCTTGGTACCCCGCGTTCCGGGTTGCGATTGCCGTATTGATCGCGATCACGTGACCGTCCAAATCAATCAGAGGTCCGCCCGAGTTGCCCGGATTGATGGCGGCGTCGGTTTGAATCAGTCGACCACGCTCGATCCCTTCCAGTTTGCGATTCTTGGCGCTGATGATTCCGGCGCTGACGGTCGCTTCCAGTCGAAAAGGACTGCCGATTGCCAGCACCCAATCACCAATCTCTACGCGATCGGAATCGCCAAAAGTCGCGCTGGCAAATGGTTCATCACGTACGATCCGCAACGTGGCGACATCGCTGGCATCGTCGCCATTAACCTTAGTCGCCGTGTACTCGCTTTCGTCGGGCAGTTGGACGACCACACGTTTGGCATCTTTGATGACATGGTTGTTTGTGATCACAACGCCATCACTGTCAATGATCACGCCGCTGCCGAGGCCGGTCAATTGATTCTCGTCGGCGACCGCCGGTTGCTTGTCTGCTCGATCGTTTTCGCTACCATCGCCATCGACCGGCTGCCGAGCTTGGCGCCGTGCCAGCGCGCTGTCCTGGCCGTAAGACAAAATGGTGACAACGCTGGGCGTCGCTTTTCGCGCGGCGGCCCGAAAGGCGCGAGACAACGCGCGTGGCTCGGCCTGAACTGCCGCCGATTCCTCGGTCTCAACCTGATCATCCACCGCCTTAATATCGACAGCGGTTACCAACGAGAATGAGATCACGCCAAAGAGAATTACGAGCATCCTCGACCGAGCACGACTGTCGCAATCAACGCTGTTCATCAATAGCCTATCCTTTTACGATCGCGTTTCGAACCAGAATGCAATATAACCCTCCCATCGTCTCTTGTACCGCCCTGTTCCTGTCGACCCAGTTGCTGTCGACCCTGTCCTGCCGTCGACCGATAGAGATTCCATGCTTGTTTCCTCATTGCTGATCAAGAAACGCGAGGGCCATTCGCTGACCGATGACGAGATCCGATTTTTGATCAACGGGTTTTGCACCGGCGAAGTGGCCGATTACCAGATGTCAGCCTTGGCGATGGCGATTTGTGTGCGCGGAATGGATGGCCGCGAGATCACGACGTTGACTTCCGCGATGCTGGACAGCGGCGATCGCCTGCCGCGACTTACTGGCGGTGACCAGCTGCGCGTTGATAAACATAGTACCGGAGGGCTGGGAGATAAAGTCTCGCTGATTCTGGCGCCGTTGCTGGCCGCCTGTGATTTGCAAGTGCCCATGATCAGCGGCCGCGGCCTGGGGATCACTGGCGGCACGCTGGATAAACTGGAATCGATCGAAGGCTTTCGCACGCAAATCGGGATCGAGGAATCGAGCCGCATCTTGGCCCAGGTCGGTGCATTCATCATCGGGGCCGACGAGCGGATCGCGCCGGCCGATCGTCGTTTGTATGCGCTTCGTGATGTCACCGGCACGGTGGAATCGATTCCGTTGATCACGGCCAGCATCTTGAGCAAAAAATTGGCGGCCAGTTTGGACGCCTTGGTGATCGACGTCAAAGCCGGTTGCGGCGCTTTTATGCGAACCGCCGCCGAAGCAGGCGAGCTTGCCCAGTCGCTCGTTCGAGTTGGGAAGCAAGCGGGCTTGCCGACGGTCGCGCTGTTGACTGATATGGATCAGCCACTGGGCACCGCGGTAGGCAACGCGATTGAAGTGCAGGAGTCCATTGATGTGTTGCGAGGTGCCCAGGGCGTGGTTCGCGAGCTGACAATCGAGCTGTGCGCCAGTTTGCTGCTCCAAACCAAATCGATCGATTCAATTGATGCGGCTCGACGCCGCCTGGCGGAGTTACTTGACGGCGGAGCGGCAATGGAACGCTTCGAGAAAATGGTCCACGCCCAGGGTGGCCGACTGCCCAAGCGATTCGAGATTGCGCCGCGCATGAAATCACAGCGACTGAAAGTGGCTACATTGCCGGCTACGACTGCCGCGCTCTTGGCGAAACCGTCGTGGCGATGGGCGGAGGGCGACGTAAGCAGGAGGACGCAATCGATCACCGCGTCGGCCTCGCGGTGCTGCATCGGATCGGCGATCGCGTTGCGGAGGGAGACCCGATCATGACGCTCTATTGCCCGGCGGCCGTCGCCAACGAATATGTTGCTAGAATGCGAACAGCAGTCACCATCAGCCCCTCAGCGGTGGATCGACCGAACCTTGTCTTGCGTCGAATTGACTCGACGATTGATCAACCACAGCAGCAACAACAGTAGCGAGCTCGTAGAACAAGAATGATGCCCGATTTGAAATCACAAGAAATTGACAAACTGGTTCAATTCGCGATCTCAGCCCGAGACCATGCCTACGCGCCCAATAGTCATTTTTACGTTGGTGCATCGGTGCTATTGGAGGACGGCAAAATGGTCGCCGGGTGCAACGTGGAGAACGCCAGTTACTCGCTCAGCATTTGCGCCGAGCGGGTTGCCGCTGCCGCAGCGATTACAGCTGGTTATCGCAAATGGCGGGCGATTGCAATCGCGACTGTGGGGGGGGTCTCGCCTTGTGGTGCCTGCCGTCAATTTCTAGCTGAATTCGGGATGGACAGCACCGTGATTATGGTTGATGTGATCAACGGAGCGAAGAAAATGAGAAAGTTGTCGCAATTACTGCCAGACGCTTTTGATGCCACCAGCTTACCGGCACGGCATTAGCCGAGTTCGCCAGTACTCAGGCGGCTTCCGGACGTCCAAAGACCTCCGCTTCAAAGACACTCAGTACGACGACCAAGATGGACAGTGCCTACGAACCGCCGGACCTCTCGATTCCGGTGCGCGTTTTTTATTCTCTGTATGGGGTGATCGGTCCACTGGTTTGCTTTTTTGTCGCGGCGCTAGAGGGCCGGATTCCGATTGGAAATCCTTGGCAATCAGGTGAACTGAAGGATTATGCCGAGTTATTGTTGATTCTGCCCGCGGTCGGTCCGTTCCTGCCTTTGGTAGCCTACAGTGCGGTCTGCCTGCTGGGATGGATCATTCGGCCGCGGATCGCCAGCCGATTTGTGGTGCGGCTGGGAATCTATACCGGCGTCGTTTTGTCGCTGCAATTCCTGGTAATCGTGGCGCTGGTCAATGGCGAGGCCGCAATCTTTGCGGCCATGTTCTTGGGTCCCATCTCGGCTGCCGTGATCTATGGTGTGACCGCGATGATACGGCGCAGCCAGCGATTTACGGTTCGTCATCTGATGACTCTGACCGCCATCATCGCCTTGATCGTGGCCGGTTTACGATTATCGGGAGTTCAGTCTTGGGAAGATTCCATTCTTGCCCTGCCGTTGTTGATGATCCCCGCCACACCGTGTCTGTGCCCGATTGTCTATGCGTCGGCCGCGACCATGGTTTCCGCCGTCGCCAAACGACACGAATCGGGATTCCTGATCTCCTTGACCGCTTGGCTCAGCTGGTCCCTGGCCTGGTTGATCAGCTGGAAATTCTCGATTGACCTGATGTTGCTCGAGTACGAAAAACTGCCGACCAAACCGGACGGATGCTACGTTAGCGCTGCGGCAGCGGGCGGTCATGCGAGACTGGTAGGCCGTGTTGATCGATCACCGGAGCCGTGGTTGGCAACACCCCAGATGCGAAGATTGAAGTTCCTGGAGTTTGCACTGGCCGCCGCGGCGCCAAAAGTTCATCGTCAGGTTCGACGCCTGTATGATTCCGCTGGGCCTCCGCTTGCCAGAATCTGTGGACGCAATGTTTGGTTTGCCGACGCGACTTATCTGTTGCTCAAGCCATTGGAATGGGTCGCTCAAGGGGTGCAACACTTCGCGGGGATTTCAGAATCACAGATCTGTGGCTTTCCGCTTAACGAGCCAAAGTACGGTTAGAACGATCAATGAGTTACACGATTGTTGGCGTGATTGGGCATATTGACCATGGCAAGACATCGTTGGTCGCCGCGCTTACCGGCATCGACACGGATACCAATCCAGAAGAAAAGCGGCGCGGCATCACGATCGATCTCGGATTCGCTTCGTTTTCGCAGGGAGACCATACGTTCGCACTTGTTGACGCGCCGGGGCATCAAAAGTACATCGGCAACCTGTTGGCGGGAGTCTCGGCCGTTGATTTGGGCCTGCTGGTGGTTGCCTGCGACCAGGGGATTCAGGCGCAAACCTTGGAACACGCCGCGATCTTGCAGGCTCTCGGAGTCAAGCAGCTAATCGCGGTAATCTCGCGCATCGATTTAGCCGACGACGCAACTCGAATAGAGCTCGGGGAGGAACTGGACCTTTTCTTGGCTGATTTCGGATTCAATGCCGTTCCCAAAGTTGCCGTTTCCACTTTGCAAGGTACTGGCATTGAGGAGCTGAAGCGGCTGCTGATCGCCAATGCGCGCACCGACAGTCGTGTGGCATCGAGCGATTTTCGGATGCCGATCGACCGCAATTTTTCTATCCCGGGGCGCGGCACCGTCATTGCGGGTACACCCTGGAGCGGCACCGCGGCCGTGGGAGCGCACCTGCAGCTTGCGCGAACCGGCGAATCATTCCGCGTGCGCGAAATCGAGGTTCATGGCAAAGCGGTTTCCCAGTCCGAGTTGGGGATGCGAACCGCCATGAATATCGTCGGAGGCTCTGGTCAAATTGAGCGGGGCGACGAACTCGTATCTCCCGGCACTCACCCGACGACAACCCGACTGATTGTTCAACTGAACATGTTTCGAGACACGGCAGAACTGCGTTGTCCTGCGACGGTTCAGCTGCATAGTGCGACGACCGCTTGCGGCGCGCGGATCTCCGGAGTGAGACGAATTGGTGGTGGTCAGTCGGCGATCGTGATGGTCGACACGGAGTTGCCAAACGTGTACGTATTTGGCCAGCCGTGTCTGTTCCGACGACCCTATCCAATCGGTTCTTTTGCTGCCGGAACAGTACTTTGTGCGCTCAGTTCGACCGAGCGACAAAGGCCAAAGCCGATCGAGTTTGGCAGGCAGTTGGTCGACGCATCGTCATCGCAACGCCTGGTCGCCTGGGTCAAATTTTTGGGCGAACTGGCTTTGGACCGACAGCATTTAGAGCTGCAGGTTGGGATTTCCCCGTCAGACCAGTCCGCGACCATCGCCGCCGCGATCGACGATGGTCAGATTCAAATGCCTTTGGACGGTCGTCTGGTTTCGAACCAGCGGATCGAACGGATCGGTCGCTATCTACAGCAGGTGATGTTGCGCCAGGCCAAGCTGACCGAACGCGCCTGGCTGGACGAAGCAGCCTTGGCCGAACGGGCCGCGACGACCGGTTCACCAGCGGTGATCCATTGGGTGATTGATCGATTGGTAGCCGATGGACGGTTGGTTCGCGTCAACAAAATGGTTGCTATCGCGTCTGAGGAAACGGTGTTATCAAAGAAACAGCTGGCGAGAATGGATCAAATTTTGGCGATCTATCAGGGTTCGCGTACACCTCCCACCGTCAAGGAGCTAGCATCGGTTTTGCAGACTACAATGGAGGCCGTCGCTTCCTTGTTAAGATTTGCGACCCAGCAAAGGGTGTTGATCGATCTTGGAAAAGGGTTCCTGCTCGATCGCATTGCCTTTGGCGATATTTGTCAGGATCTTAGGTCATTGTTTGCTGAACAACCCGAACCTACGGTGGCCGAAATTCGCGATCACTTGGGAATTACGCGCAAGTACGCGATACCACTGTTAGAGTATTGCGATCGTATCGGCGTTACTCGGCGCGAGGGAGACAAACGGCTGATGGCCGATGGAATGGATCGAATTCTTGAGGAGCGAACGCTTGAGCACGGCTGAACAGCTGCGAAATTTGCCCTCGGTCGACGAGTTGCTGCGGTCTGAAGAAATTGCCCCCCTGCGGCGTCAATGCGGTCATCGACGCGTCACCGCCTGGACCCGAGCGTCGATCGACCAACTGCGCCGCCGATTGCTTGCCGGCGAGCAGATCGCGGCAGCGGAATTTACTGAGCGGTTAATCTCGGAGGTGCTGCGGCGGCGTGATCTCGACGACGCCCAGGCGATTGGGCGGGTGATCAATGCAACTGGCATCATTTTGCATACGAATTTGGGACGCTCGCCATTGGCTCGGCAGGCAATCGAGCGAATGCACCAGGCATCCAGGTACGCCAATGTCGAGCTGAATTTGGAGTCGGGACGGCGCAGCGAACGGGGGGCGCGGGTTTGCCAGTTGTTGGCTCAGCTGTCCGGCGCCGAGGACGCGTTGGTTGTGAACAATTGCGCCGCCGCCACGATCCTGGTGTTGCACGCCATCGCCGGCGGTCGCGAGGTAATCGTTTCGCGCGGTCAGTTGGTGGAAATCGGCGGCGGATTTCGCTTACCCGACGTTTTTCGAGCCGCCGGAGTGGTGCTGCGCGAAGTCGGCACCACCAATCGCAGCTATTTGCGTGACTATGAATCGGCGTTATGCGAGCAGACCGCGGCGATCATCATGGTGCACCGCAGCAATTTCGCCCAAGTTGGCTTTGTAACCGAACCGTCGATTGAAGAGCTGGTTTCGATCGAGCGGCCGGAAGACGTACCGGTGATCGATGACTTGGGTAGCGGGTGCGTCACCGATTTGTCGGCCTGCGGGATCGACCAGCCAACCGTGCAGGAAAGTGTTCAATCGGGAGCCGATTTGTCGCTTTTCAGCGGCGACAAGCTGTTTGGCGGACCGCAAGCGGGGATCATCGTTGGCCGGAAATCTTGGATCGATCGCTTGCGATCAAGCCCGATGCTGCGCGCGATGCGTGCCGACAAGCTAACCTTGGCGGCTTTGGAGGCAACGACTGAGATTCATCTGGGCGGCAGCGCGCTGAGCGACGTGCCGATCCTGCGCATGATCGCGACCGACAGCCGCCAAATTCTGGAACGGTGCGAACGACTGCGGCAAAGTATTGAAGACCAATTTTCGGCCGAAGTCGTTGCCTGTGATGCGCAGATCGGCGGCGGTTCGGTTCCCGGCGTCAAGCTTGCTAGTTACGCTCTTAAGCTCGCGATCGCGCATCCGGATCAATTGGCCCGGCTGCTGCGATTGGGCAAGCCCGCTGTCCAAGGCCGCGTGACGGACGACAGCCTGGTATTGGACTTGCGTACGGTCGCCGATGATGAAATCGACATCCTCAGCACGCGGCTTCGCGAGTCGATCGGCCGGATGGACGAAGCGGAATGATCGAGCGACTTTGCTCTCGGCATGTGGTTTTGCTTGGCATCGGACATACCAATGCGTATGTCCTACGCAGGTGGCGCATGAATCCGGTCCCCGATACCGACTTGACTTGCATTTCCGACCATCTGTTAGCCAGTTATTCGGGGATGCTGCCCGCGGTGTTGGCCGGGCAGATCCCACGTCGGCAAATGGAAATTGACCTGGTGCAGCTATGCGCCTCTGCCGGTGCCAGATTACTGACCGATCGAGTTGCCGGGATCGACCACTCAGCCAGATTGGTCATGTTTGACGATCGCCCACCAGTTCCCTTTGACGTGTTGTCGATCGGTATCGGATCCAAGGCCGATCGCGGGGACGTCGAGGTCGACTCGGATTCGTTTGTCGAAATCAAACCGATGCAGTCTTTTCTGGATCGATTGACTGCTGCGCTGCAGCGCGCGATCGTGCGCGCGCATGATCGAGAGTTGCGAGTGCTTGTGGTCGGCGGTGGTGTCGCTGGGGTCGAGATCAGTGCCTGTCTGCCGGGATTTCTGAACAAGCTGACCAGTCGTTCCTTCTCGATTAGCTTGATCACTCGCAGCGATCGTATTCTGCCGACCGACAAGTCGACTACGCGGCGCCTGATTGAACAGGAATTTCAGCAACGCGGCGTCGCGTTGTTGACCGATGTCGGTGTTACACGAGTTACCGGGTCGACCGTTGAATTGACGTGCGGGGCCGCCGTGGACGCTGATTTGGTGATCTGGGCCACCAGCGCATCTGCGCCGCCATTGTTAAGCCATTTAGGTTTGGACTTGGACGCCAGAGGTTTTATAGCGACTGAGGATACACTGCAGTCGATTTCGGCAAGTCATGTATTCGCTGTCGGAGATACCGGAACGATCGTCGATCAGAAGATACCCAAGGCAGGTGTGTACGCGGTTCGACAAAGCCCTGTGCTGTGGGAAAACATTCAGCGATCCTTGACCGGCGCGACGTTGCGGCGTTACCGGCCACAAAAATCTTTCCTCAAGTTGATTAATCTGGGCGATGGTCGCGCGGTTGGTCAATGGAACGGTTTCTCCTTTTCCGGACACTGGGCGATGCGGCTGAAGGATTGGATCGACTCGCGATTTATCAGCAAGTTCCAAGTCGAGCCGATGAATGCCGAGCAGGACACAGAGGCCATGCAGTGTCGGGGCTGTGGCTGTAAATTGGGCACCGAAGCTCTGCAGGTCGGACTAAGCGGAATGGATCTTGGCGGCATCGAGGATGCGGCGGTGATCGCTGGAACCGGCTCGCGTTACGTCGCGTCAACCGATTTCTTTTCCTCGCCCGTGATTGATCCCTATCTGTCCGGAAGGATCGCCGCAATCCATTCGGCCAGCGACATCATCGCCAGCGGTGCGGCACCGATCGAGGCGCTGGCGAACGTGGTTTTACCCGCCGGCGAGGCTGACAGTCAACAACGAGTACTAAGCGAGTTCATGGCCGGCGCGAAACGCGAGTTTGACTCGATGCGCGCTGCAATCGTGGGCGGGCATACGGTCGTTGGACCCCGGATGGAAGTTGGATTTACGGTCATTGGAAAAGCGTTGGGCGAGTCTTGGATGCGTAAGGGCAATCTGAAACCAGGGGACAGACTGTATTTGACCAAGCCGCTGGGCATCGGCGTCCTGTTGGCAGCCCACATGCGCAGCCAATGTGTTGCCCAGTGGTATCAGCAACTGATTGCCACGATGCTGGAACCGCAACAAATTTACGCGCAAGTTGCTGCCGATTTGGGAATCAGGGGGGGCACCGACGTGACCGGATTTGGATTGGCAGGTCACCTGATCGAAATTCTCACCGCCAGCGAAGTGAGAGCCGAAATCTGGCTGAACCAGGTTCCGATTTTGCCGGGCGTTGTTGAGCTGATCGAACAGGGAATTGAAAGCAGTTTGGCGCCCGCGAATCGGCAAGCGGATTCCAGGATCGAAACAACCGGCCCGATTCGACGCTCTGCGAAGTATCAGATCTTGTTCGATCCGCAAACCTGCGGCGGGTTGCTGTTCGGCGTCAGTGAGGACCGCGTCGATCGTTTTCAGCAAGCGATCGCAAGCGACTTTGTTAAGGAGATTGGTCTGGTCGGCCGAGTCGACCTGGATCGTCGGCCGCTGACCGTGACCGACGTCGAGAAAGGGGGCTAACCCAAATAGCCGTCAGCGGCCCACAGGCTGCTTCGCAGGCTTGGGGTCTGACCCGGGTCTGACCCCTTTTTCGGTCGCATCAGAGGTAGCGAACATTTCCATGGCCGGGCACCACCTTGCCGATTCTGTAACAGCCAACCCCTAAATCGGCGACTTGGCTGGCGATGCTCGAGGCGTAGAAGTCACTGACGACAACCACCAGTCCGATTCCCATGTTGAAGACGCGGCGCATCTCGGACGTCTCGACTTTCCCTGTCTCCTGCAGCCAGCGAAAGATCGTCGGCGCCTGCCAGCTGTTTGGATCGATTTCCGCGTCGACATTGTGGGGCAGAATGCGATCAAGATTCTCTTCGATGCCGCCACCGGTGATGTGTGCCAGCCCATGAACGACTTGCTTTATTTGATAATGCGATTGCACGCCGCGAACCACTGCGGTGTAAATTCGCGTTGGTTCCAGGCAGACGTCTGCCAACGATCGTCCAGAGAGCTCTTGGGGAGTATCCGTCCAGGACAAGCCGGCATCCGAGATGATTTTGCGGACTAAGGAAAAACCATTGCTATGCAGCCCGCTGGACTGGAGCCCCAGCACGACGTCGCCGGCCTGGATTGCCGTGCCGTTGATCAACCGTTTCCGTGGTACCACTCCCAGTGCGAATCCACCCAGTTCGTAAGTTTGGGAGTCGTACATGTCGGGCATGATCGCGGTTTCGCCGCCCAACAGCGCCATGTCAGCGGCAACGCAGCCGTCGCTGATGCCCTGCACGATTTGTTCCAGTCGCGCCGGATCGTCCTGACCCATCGCGACGTAGTCAAGAAAGAAGAGCGGCTCGGCACCGGTGCACAGCACATCGTTGACACACATGGCGACCAAGTCGATGCCGATGGTGCTGTGGCGGCCGGTCTGTTGGGCGATTTTCAGTTTTGTGCCGACACCGTCCGAACCGGCGACCAGGATCGGTTGCTGATAATTTCTGGCGAATAGCTTGCCTTCGAAATCCAACGCGAACAGGCCAGCAAATCCGCCGTCGCTGGGAATCACGCGGGGGCTGAAAGTACGGTGCATTAACCGCGGCAGGCGGCTCATCGATTCGGCGTAGATATCTAGATCAACGCCCGCGTCTTTGTAGGTTGCGGCCATGGATGGGAGGACGGAAAGTCAGCTGGGAAAAAAACCGGCGCTCATCATGACATTCACACCGGAATTGGGATAGCAGACCAGCCGACGGGTAAGTGGCCCGCGGTTACCAGCCGCCGCGTTGTGATTTCCCCACATCGCTGTTGACCAAAAGCAACGTCGGTGCTGATCGGCCACAGCGCGGTGGACGCCCCGGAGGTGGCCTAAACCTCGACCGAACCACGTTTTGCGGGATCGGCGGCGAATTGGACACGGCGATTGGCACGAACAATGCCCAATCAATCGATCGCTCGTCGTGTTCCCTCGCCCGCTCCCTCCAAAATGATGTTCCTGAATTATGCATTCGGTTCTGATCGCTGACCTCGCCGCGCTCGCTTCGCAACACGGGCCGGCGATCGTGCGCGGAAGTGACGAAATACCGCCCGACGCGGTGGCCGAATACTGGACTTGTTCACGTAGCCGGATGGAATTGTGGCACCAGGCGATGGCTCGTTATCACGCCGCCCAGCGGACCGGCGATTCGGTTGCGATGCGGATCTGGTGGGGCGAGCATATCGTTGTTTTGGAAGAAGTTCTGGTCACCGATATGCTGACCCGCGTGATCGCGGCGCTGGCGGTCGGCTTGGACGAATCCGCCAATCACAAGGACGAAGTTTCACCGGTGACGCATTGCGTTCAATTGTCGCATTTGGATGTCAGTAATCGTGTCCATCGAATGATGATTGATGGTCGTGGCAGCAGCGTCCAGGATGCGGTGCGTTTGAATCGACTGCGAAAAGGGGTTGAGCGTTGGACTGACGCGCTGATCGGGCGGATGTCATTTCAGTCGCCAGATACGATTCGATATGCATTCGACCTGACACGCGCCAAACAATTCGCCCGAGAAACACGCTCTTATCCTAGCGGTCCGGTTCGCGACACGGCTGCCTGGTTGATGAATGCCGCCATGCACGACATGTTGCAAAGAAGGACCTCGCCGCACGCCGCGCTGCCGGAAGCAAACCGCGCGGTGGCCTCCAGCGTGATGATGATGCTGCGTCCCGATCGATTCGACAGCGTCGGTGTGTTGAAATCGCTGTGGTTGCATCGGCTGACGGCTGGATCGAACCGGGCCGACCGAGTGATCGACGAATTGATGGCGGCGGATATCGATCAAGCGACAACGGCCACCGGATTGGAGATGGTCGATGAGCCTTACTTTACTCGCTGGTACCTGTGATCAGCACCCGTCTGGATTCGATCAGGGATCGGTTGAAACATCGGGTGACCGCACCGCGTACGTCGGCCTGACGCCGTGGATGATCGCCAAGCCGGTGGCAAACATGGTCACCGCAACGACGACCCAGACCACGCGGGCAACTGACTTGCCGAATCGATGACTGACCGCCGCGATCGTGCGTAATTGATAAGGTTGCTTCCAGGGACCCACCGCAACGGCCGCAGCGATGATCGCTAGCCCAAGGGCTACCGTCGCGACGAACGGTTCATCATACCGCACCTACTTTTCTCCTGCTGCTTGTTCAGATAAACGCGGGCTCTATTCAATCATTCGTCTGTCGGGTCAATCATTCGTCTGGCGGGTTTGCCGTTCGATGGTGCGAATCTGTAAACGGACAGTCTCGAAATCAGGGCATATTTCCAAGCAACGTCGCAAAGCTTTCAAGGCACCCTCGGAATCGCTCGCCATCAATCGACATTTTGCCAAACCGTGCCAAGCTGGATAATGGTAGCGACAATGCCACAGGCAAGCCGAGTAAGCTAGTTCGGCCTGATGGTAGTTTTCGAGCCCATGCCAGCAAATCGCCAACTGGTGGTGCGCTTCCGCGTAGATCGGCGCATGATCGACAAGAATCATGGTCGGCGCCAGCGCACCAGCATATTCGCCTCCGTCGTTCAAATGCATCACCTTCAGCAATTGTTGGTGATGCAGCGGCGCCGCATCGCGGACCAATAACGCGCGAAACGAATCGTCGGCAGCAAGACGGACACCTCGATCCGGATCGGAAAGTGCGCGGCCGAGTGCTTCAATCGATCCGCGGTCACCCAATACGCCCAGCGCCAGGGCCGAAGCCCGGCGCAGTTCCACGTCGCTTCGCCGCAGTAAGGCGACCAGAGTCGCTGGCGAATAGGATTCGTCCACTTCGGATGCAAAGCTGGGCGAGTCGGCTGAACGCAGATATCGGCGATAGGCGTCGGCAAGTCGGGTCGTCCGAACCAATGGGGATGTCACGGCTTCTCCATCACGTTGTAAACACTCTCGAGGATCAGTAAGGTGGTCGTTGGTGCTCAAATCCAATCGCTTTCATCGACCAGCCGCGTCACAACGGGGCGATCTCGAAGTGAGCGGCGACAGGGCGCGAAGCATCGTACGTTGCACCCAGTATTAGACAAGTCTGGATTCCGCCGGATCTTAGATTCTTATACAATTTCTGAGTCTAGTCAGGACGGATATTCTTAACAACCATTCGGCTGATTCGTGGGATTGAAGTCTTGGGGCACCGTGGGCGAATCGATCGGCTTGGCCAGCCGGCAGCGCGGTGAGCCTGATACCGGAAAACGGTCACGATCGGCAAGAATTAATCAGTTTTTCCGGCCACTTGGTGGGTCGGTCCGATTTCCGCGTGGTCATTGGTAGAGTCTGAGACAAATCGTCGCATGAACAACCGGGCACACTTTCAGCGAATTCTGCTCCCAGCGTTCTTGGTTGGAATCGGCTTGTGCGGCCGACCAACGGCTGCTGGCGGCCTATCAGAATCCGATCCGATTTTTACTCGACTTGTGCGGCCGATGAATTCGATCGTGGATGGCCAACCGCTGCGCGACGCGATTGAAAGCATCGCGAACCAGGCACGACTGAACATTTGGCTGGACCGTCGCGTTGATCCGACCACGCCCGTTTCGCTCGGACCCCTGGGACCGACCGTATTTGTAGCCTTGGAGCAGCTGGCCAGTTCGCGGCAGTGCGTCTTGATGCCGGTTGCCAATGTGGTGTTGATCGGTCGCGCAGCCTGGGTCGATCAAACCGCCGCCGCAATTGTGTCTTTGCAACTGACCGATTCCGTAGCTGCGGTGGAGATCGTTTGGGAAGACTTGACGACTCCCGGCGATGCGCTCGGCCGCGCTGTTGGCGCGAAAGTGGACATTGATCCTGATTTGCCTCACGACTTGTGGCCAGCGGTCCATTGGCGGGAGATTGACCGTCGCGTGGCGGTTGCCTTGATATTGGCCCAGTTCGATCGTCGTCCGGCTTCAACCGGATCACTTTCCAAACTGACGACCGATCCGGCCAGCAGTGCAGGTCAATTCACCAGAGAGTACGGGTTGGGAAAATCGAATCGAGACTTCCGTAGATCATTTTTGCAAGCCGATCGCGCTGGTCGCGTCGATTCGGTTGGCGAGCTGCTATCGGCGACTGGCATTATCTCGGCGCATCGAATCGCGATGCGCTCTGCATTGGCTTCGACGCAGGGGGAATCACACGACATCGAGCAGTCAACCTTCTCGATCAAACGAATGCGAACGTCCGCGGCAAATGCATTTGAATACTTTGCGAAACTGTCGGGACGAGTGTGCCGGATCGACGCTGATGTCGCCGAGCAGTGTAAACGGATCATCTCGATCACAGGCACCGATCTGACGCTGCGGCAATTGACCGATCAGGTTGCCAAGGAGGTCGATGTTGCGGCGAGTTGGACGGTCGATACGATCGTTATCTCTAGAGCAACCGATCCCAGGCCTTAAAAAAACAGGCTGGTTATCGGGGCGGGGACGGGAATCCTGTCTGCTGGGGGGGATTGCTGGGCTTTCGCGCGTATAATGCTGTTTGGCATCGCGATTCCTAACGCTTCAACACTCCAGGCCCGCTGTCTGATGGAAAACTCTGAAACTTACCGCATCTTGCTCGTTGAGGATGACAGTGAACTGGCATCGATGGTGGCCGATTTTCTGGAAGCCAACGGCATTCACACCGAAATCGAGGGCAATGGCGCCGTCGCCGCGAAACGAATTCCGCAAGAATCTTTTGATGGGCTGGTTTTAGACATTGGATTACCCGACATGGATGGGATCGAGATCTGCAAAGCCGTGAGATCGGAATTCGAAGGACCGATTTTGATGCTTACGGCGCGTGGCAATGAGATTGATGAAGTGGTCGCATTGGAAGTCGGTGCCGACGATTACATGGCAAAACCGGTTCGACCGCGGGCTTTGTTGGCCAGATTGCGCGTTCACTTGAAGCGTTCACACGGCGAGCCCATTCAGGCGCCCGATACACGACTTGATATCGGATCGATCCGGATCGATTCTTCCAGTCGCACGATGACGATCAATCGTCAACCGATCAAGTTGACGACCGCCGAGTTTGACCTGATTTGGCTGTTGGCGGTCAACGCGGGATCTGTGATTAGTCGTGAGACGATGTACGAAAAGCTGCACGGAGTTCCCTATGATGGTGTTGACCGTTCGATCGACCTGAGAGTCTCGCGACTGCGAAAGAAGGTTGGTGACGATCCCAACTTGCCCAAGCTGATCAAATCCGTTCGTGGTGTTGGCTATCTTTTGGCAACAGACACATGACGCGACTGTTTTTGCGTTTCTTTCTTGGTGTGATCGCGATTCTGTTACTAGCCTGGGCAATTCAAGGCACCGTTTTGCGAATCGGCAGCGCTCGGCAGGTGGTCGAGTTCACCGAAAGTGCGCTCGGTGGCGGGGCCAGGCTCGCCAGTCAGGATCTGCTCTCGGGTGAATTCTACGAAAGAATCGATCCGGACATTGTTGAGCGTCGATTGAGCAACATCCAGGCTCAGTTCACGTATCCCGTACAAATCGTGGAAACATGGAAACTGAGTTTGACGCCAAGTGAAAAAAAGCGGCTGGAGAGTAACGAGATCGTGCTCGACGGGACCGGCATGCTGCTGTCCAGATTAAGTCAAGATCATGTGCTCCGCTTTGGGCCCTTGCCGACCTATGAAGGCCCGAGCCAGATGCTGGTTACCGTGGGGCTTGGATTGGTGATGCTGCTGGCGGCAATCGGGATCGCGATTCTGTTGCGGCCCGTAGCCTTGCCATTGCGGGATGTTGAACGGACTGCCGCGGCGATCAGCGAAGGGGATTTGTCGGCGCGCATCGACCCCAATCGCGTCCCCAAGGGTCTGGCCTTGGCCACCGCGTTCAACACCATGGCCGAGCGCACCGAGACCCTGTTGCGTTCCCAGAAGGAGCTTCTGCAAGCGGTTTCGCATGAATTGCGGACTCCGCTGGCGCGAATCCGGTTTGCGACCGATCTGATCGAAACCGCCAAATCGGATGAGGAACGCCAGAGTCGTTTGCGATCTGTTGACAGCGCAACACAGCGGTTGGACGATTTGGTCGGTGAACTGCTGACCTATGTTCGATTGGAATCGGACGTACCCGATGCCGAACCAGAACCGATCGAACTGAATTCCATGTTCGAACAACTGGTTGAAATGCACGCGCCGCTGCACCAAGGCGTGGATTTTGAAATTCAGCGGGTGCTACCGAGAGTGCAGGTGACTGCGGATCGACGCAGTTTGGCCCGCGCTATCGGAAACTTGTTGAGTAACGCTGGTCGCTACGCGAAAAGTCGCGTTTGTGTCCGCGCGGTGCAACAGCGCGAGGGAGTATTGATTCAAGTCGATGACGATGGAGTGGGGATTCCAGAGGCCGATCGCCAGAAGGTGTTTGACCCGTTCGTTCGGCTGACGCCGGGCGATGGCAAAGGAACAGGACTCGGTCTGGCACTGGTGCAACGCATCGCGGCGCGGCATGGGGGAACGGTGGCGGTCGACCAAAATGCGATGGGGGGGGCCAGCTTTTCGTTTTATTTGCCCGCCAACGTCCGGTAGCGGCGACTTGGATCACAACTCCAAGTCACCCTTGCCGTGCCAGCTCGGTGGTCGATAGTCGAATGTCCGCTCGCGGACACAATCTTTGTTCGTGATCAATCGTAATTCCTTGGCCGCATACAACCTCGGCACCGTCATTTGGCCGTTCTTTAGACGGTACAAAATACATCCCTTGCGGGCGATAAAGTGCATCCCCCAGACCGTCGCGACAAACAGTTCTCGTTCCAGCAACATGCCGACCGTTTCGACTTCATCCCCGATATCGATCCCATCGCTGGAGACTTTCAGCCACATCGTCGGTCGCAACCGAAAGCGAAGTTGTCCATAACGGTAGTGATAGTAGGCCCCGTCAAACGTCTCGCGCCTCAGTACGCGTGTACTGGGGATACAACGTAGCGCCGCCGAGCGGTCTGCCGGATGAATGAAATCTTCACCGTCCTGGGGCCAACGAGGAAAGCAGCCGTAATCGGGAAGTGGTGGCCAATCCATACTACAAAAAACTGGTTACGGGCATGACAAAGATCTTTCCATCACCTATCCGACCGCTGCGGGCAACCGATGTGATCTTCTCCAAGATCTCATCACATCGCGAATCGTCAACCCACAGTGTGATTTCGACTTTGGGGACGAAGGCCTGCGAGTATTCGGTTTCCTGATACTCATCCAAGTAACTTTTCTGCCGACCGTAACCTTTGACTTCCAGCACGCTGATCGCTTCGATCGGCGCTCGGCGCAGACTGCCGATCAGGTCTTCGGCTAGGTGGGGTCGAATGACCGCGATGATTTGTTTCATGAGGATATTGTAGCAGGCAATCGATCAGGCTCGAACTCGCCTTCGCACGATTTAATCAACTCGCATTTCCTGCTCGGCCAATCGCAGCGCTTCGGCAAGCTCTTGGATCTGTGTTACTGACAATTGTTCCGCGCGAACATCTTTGTCGTGACCAAGTCGTGCCAGAATTTGATCGGCCACGGATTTGTCCAGCCGCCCTTTCATCGCGCTAATCACGACACGCCGCAAAAACTTGCGACGGTGAAAGAACAGTGCCCGAACGGTTTGATGAAAATGTTTCAAATCGACGAACTCGTCCCGCCACTGTGGCACCGCGTCGAGCCGCAGAATCGTCGAATGGACTTTCGGACGCGGCCAGAACACCGAGGGAGGCAGCACGCGCACGACTTGGACTTTACAGAGCGATTGGATCCACACGCTCAAGGCGCCGTAATCCTTGCAGCCCGGTTCGGCCACGATCCGGTCAGCGAGTTCTTTCTGAATGGTCACCACCATCACATCGGGCGATGGAGATTCATGTAGCAGGTTGCTGATGATTGGCGTCGCCACGTTATATGGCAGGTTGGCAACCAGCAGAAACCGCGATGCCGTTCCCAGTCGCATCCTGGCTTCGCGGACTTGTTCGATCAGGTCGGCACGTAAGGTGTTCTTGTTCCGCAGGGCGTCACCGTGAATCAACTGAACATTCTGCTGACCTTTCAGTTCTTCGCTCGCCAAGCGATGCAAGTTCGCGTCAATCTCCACACTCAACACGGCGCCCGCTTGTTCGGCGAGCCGCGTCGTTAGTGACCCCACTCCGGTTCCGACTTCCAACACGACATCAGCCTTGGTCAGCTCCGCCGAGCGGGCAATCAGATCAACAAGATTCAAATCGATCAAGAAGTTCTGACCAAAGCGGGCTACTGGTCTAAGCCCGGCCGCAGTCAGACGGTTTGACAAATATGTGGCAGTTTGTCGGTGATCGTTCAAGCGAAACTCGCAGCTATTCGGGCTGATCGGAAAAGGCCAGCGAGCGCTCGACGTATTTGGCCAGCACATCGGTTTCTAGATTGACCGGATCTCCGACCTCGCGCCGGCCCAGTGTGGTCACCGCCAAAGTATGTGGGATCAAGGCGACGGAAAACGATTCTTCGTCGACGTCAACGACGGTCAGGCTGATGCCGTCGATCGCAACGCTGCCCTTGGCGGCAATTTGTGGCGCTAGCCGGCGCGGCATTTGAAAACGCAAGTGAGACCAGGGAGGATCATCGCGGCGCGCGATCAGCCGCCCGACGGCGTCCACATGGCCGGTCACGTAATGACCGCCCAGCCGATCGCCAGCCGCCAAGGAGCGTTCCAGATTCACCCGGCTGCCAAGGGTCAAAATGCCCAGGTTGGTGCGAGACAGCGTTTCCTCACCCGCCTCGAAGTCCAGCGCCTTTCCAGCGATTGCCACGACGGTCAGGCAACAACCGTTGATGCAAATGCTGTCGCCGATCGCCGCATCTTCGGCCACCACGCCGGCATCGATCGTGAACCGTTTGCCAGGCGGCTGATCCGCGATCGCCGATACCGTACCCATCGTCTCGACCAATCCGGTAAACATATTTTTTGGGGTGCTGAGAAACTCGCAAACTTTCCACCGCTAGTCACTGACACCCGCATTGGACAAAATGCCGCTGCAAAGCACAACGCAGCCGATCCACGAATCATTCCTAATGGGAAAGAAACCATGACTTTAATCGAAGCGATTCACGCACGACAAATCCTTGACAGCCGTGGCAATCCGACTGTCGAAACGGAAGTCTTCCTCAGCGATGGCAGCTTGGGTCGAGCCGCCGTGCCCAGTGGGGCGAGTACCGGGGTGCACGAGGCATGGGAGTTGCGCGATGGTGACAAGTCGGTGTTTATGGGCAAAGGTGTGCTAACTGCGATTCGCAATGTCAACGAAAAGATCGCTGATGCGCTGCAGGGCATGGATGGAACCGATCAAGCCGGAATTGACGCCGCAATGATCGAGCTGGACGGAACCGCGAACAAGAAAAATTTAGGAGCAAACGCGATTTTGAGCGTTTCCTTGGCCACCGCCCATGCGGCGGCGCAAGCCACCGGCCAACCCTTGTACCGCTACTTGGGTGGTGCCTGCGCCCGACTGTTGCCCGCCCCGATGATGAACATCATCAACGGGGGCGAGCATGCGGACAATTCTGTCGATGTCCAGGAATTCATGGTCATGCCACTCGGTTTTGAGCGATTCAGCGATGCGCTGCGGGCCGGCACGGAGATCTTTCACAATCTGAAAAAAGTACTTTCCGACAAAGGCTACAATACCGCCGTCGGTGACGAAGGCGGATTCGCGCCCGACTTGAAAAGCAACCAGGAAGCGCTTGACGTGATCATGCAGGCGATCGACCACGCCGGCTACAAAGCTGGCGAGCAAGTCTGGATTGCGTTGGACTCCGCATCAACCGAGTTTTACGACAGCCAGTCGGGCAAGTATTCAATCGATGGCAAGCAATTGTCGGGAGACGAAATGGTCGATTTCCTGGCCGATTGGTGCGCTAAATACCCGATCTGTAGTGTTGAAGACGGATGCGCGGAGGACGATTGGGAAACCTGGAAAAAATTGACCGACAAAATCGGCGACAAAGTTCAGCTGGTCGGCGACGACTTGTTTGTCACCAATGTGGAACGCTTGCAGCGTGGCATCGACGAAGGAATCGGCAACAGCATTTTGATCAAGGTCAATCAGATCGGGACCTTGACCGAAACGATCGATGCGATCCAATTGGCCAGTCGAAACGGGTACACTTCGATCGCCAGTCACCGCAGCGGTGAAACCGAAGATTCTACGATCGCTGATCTGGCGGTCGCGATGTCGACCGGTCAGATCAAAACCGGGTCGGCTAGCCGCAGCGATCGGATGGCCAAGTACAATCAATTGTTGCGGATCGAGGAAATGTTGGGCGAGACCGCGCAGTATGGCGGCCCGCTGTTCCAGAAAAAATAATTCCAGCCGTCGTGCGGTTGCACGCGGTCATCGCAACCTGTGGCAACATGCTGACTCTGCTGGCTGAACAACCGGTCGTACTGTCCTTGATGCTGGCGGTATTGGCGGTCGCGTTGATCTATGGCTGGCTGCAGACAGCCAGCAAGCAGCTGGCCGCGGCTGGATTGATCGCTGCGGCACTGATTCCGATCGTCTGGATCATCGCCGGTGCCTGGGTGACCGAACGCGAACAGATTGAAACGCTGATCTACCAAACGGCCGACGCAATCAAACGGAACGATCATCGTCAGACGCTCGATCTGATTGCCGATCCGGCGACCAGAGACCAGGCTCGGCAAGAATTGGAAATGTGGGTCTTCGACGAAGCCAAGGTGACAAAGATTCGCGATATCGAACTGATCGATCAAAGCTATCCTCTGGAAGCGGATATCGATCTGACCGTCAAAGTCGTGGTCAGCCAAACATCCGGCCCGATGCAAGACGTGACCGTGCCGCGGCGATTGCTGCTGCGTCTGCAGAAACAGGGCGATCACTGGCAGATAGTCGATTATTCTCACCTGCCGATCGTTGGCGGGCCTGACGAGTTCACTCCGGGCCTGCGCAGATGAATCGATCGTATTTTATCTCGTTCGACGGAATTGATGGCGTCGGTAAGTCGACTCAGATCCAGCGATTGTCCGCGCACTTTCCGAGCTTGGTCACGATGTGCTTTGTGTTCGTGACCCGGGCACGACGCCGATTGGCGATCAGTTGCGAGAGTTGCTGCTGGGCAGCGGACTGCACATGCATCGACGGACCGAAGCGATGCTGTTCATGGCCAGCCGTTGTGAAATGATCGAAACAACGATTCGGCCCGCCTTGGCAGCGGGCAAGACAGTCATTTCGGATCGATTCTTGTTGGCGAATGTTGTTTATCAAAGTATCGGTGGTGACGTTTCGGCGGATTTGCTGTGGCAACTAGGCCAGCTGGCAAATGATGGAATCGAGCCCGACTTGACAATTCTGCTGGACATGCCGGCCAGCGCGGCGATTAAGCGAATTGATCGACCAGCCGACCGCATGGAGCAGCGCGGGAAGCGTACTTGGAGTCGGTCCGTCAGGCTTTCCTCGATCAACTTGCCCGCAGCAGCCCCTTGACGGCCGTGATCAACGCGGATCAGTCGGCCGACGAGGTGGCGGCCGAAATCGCAACAGCGGTCTTGGATTGCCGCACCCTGGGGAAGTAGTGTTTTTTTTGATATTCTTGGCCCCAATTTGCCAGACCATCCTCTGCATCATTCCCCGGAATTCATAACGTGCCACGTCGCGACGACATCCATAAGATTCTGATCATCGGTAGCGGTCCGATCGTGATTGGCCAGGCGTGCGAGTTTGACTACTCCGGCACCCAAGCCTGCAAGGCGCTGCGTGAGGAGGGATACGTGGTGGTGCTGGTCAATAGCAATCCGGCCACGATCATGACCGATCCCAACACGGCCGACAGCACCTACATCGAGCCGCTGACCTGGCAGGTGATCGAGAAGATCATCGCCAAAGAACGTCCCGACGCGTTGCTGCCGACGCTGGGCGGACAGACCGGTTTGAACTGTGCGATGGACCTGGAAGCCAATGGAGTGCTGGAAAAATACGGCGTGGAGATGATTGGCGCCAAGTCGCACGTGATTGCCAAAGCCGAGGAACGCGATCAATTTAAGGCGGCGATGGAAAAAATCGGCCTGGATGTCTGTAAAGGATTCACGGTCAGAAACTTGCCGGAGGCCCGCAAGGCCCTGGCCGAGGTCGGACTGCCGGCCATCGTTCGTCCCAGCTTCACGATGGGCGGCAGCGGATCGGCGATCGCTTACAACAAAGACGATTTTGACTCACTGGTCCAAAACGGTCTCGATCAATCACCGGTCGACGGAGGTCTTGATCGAAGAATCGATCATCGGCTGGAAAGAGTACGAGATGGAAGTGATGCGTGACGTCGCTGACAACGTCGTGATCATTTGCAGCATCGAAAACTTTGACGCGATGGGCGTTCATACGGGCGATTCGATCACCGTCGCGCCGGCGCAAACGCTGACTGACAAAGAATACCAGCGAATGCGAGACGCTTCGTTGGCCGTGATTCGCGAAATCGGGGTTGAAACCGGTGGCAGCAACATTCAGTTTGCGATCGAACCGAATACCGGGCGGATGATTGTGATCGAAATGAATCCTCGCGTCAGCCGGTCCAGTGCGCTGGCCAGCAAGGCGACTGGCTTTCCAATTGCCAAGATCGCGGCCAAATTGGCTGTCGGTTACCTGTTGTGGGAACTGCCCAACGACATCACCCGAAAAACGAAAGCCTGCTTTGAACCGACGATTGACTATGTCGTCACCAAAATGCCGCGATTTGCTTTTGAAAAGTTTCCCGAGGCCGACGCGACACTGACCACTCAAATGAAGAGCGTCGGTGAAACGATGGCGATTGGTCGAACTTTTCGTGAATCGTTCCAGAAGGCCTTGCGCGGTTTGGAAGTCGGTGCCTTTGGGTTTGGCAGCGACAGTCGCGACGCTTGGGGGACGGAATATCAGCCCGACAAAGACGAGATCAGGGCCAAGCTCAGCACGCCGGGGGCCGAGCGAATGTTCTACATTCGCTACGCGCTAAAAACCGGAATGACGATTGAAGAGATTTTCGCTTTAACCCACATCGATCGCTGGTTCTTGGATCAATTGTCACAAATCGTCGAGGAAGAAGGACAGCTCAGGGCGCTCGGACCGCTTGAGGAGTGGTCGCGTGATCAGATCTGGTCGGCCAAACAGCACGGGTTTTCTGATCGGCAAATCGCCACGATTACCGGCACGACCGAAGCCAAAGTCGCGGGCCACCAGGCTGGCCCTGGGCGTGCGACCGGTCTTCAAAAGCGTCGATACCTGCGCCGCTGAATTCGAAGCCTACACGCCCTACTATTACAGCACTTACGAGATCGAAGACGAATTGCCGCCCAAGACCGACAAGCAGCGAATTGTCATCCTGGGAGGCGGACCGAACCGCATCGGCCAAGGGATCGAGTTCGATTATTGTTGCTGCCACGCCAGTTTCGCGTTGCGCGAGATTGGGATCGAAAGTGTGATGGTCAACAGCAATCCGGAAACGGTCAGTACCGATTATGACACGTCCGATATTTTGTTCTTCGAACCGTTGACGATCGAAGATGTGTTGAACATTTGTGATGCCATCGAGCCCGACGGTGTGATCGTCCAGTTTGGCGGGCAAACGCCATTGAATTTGGCCCGCGGGTTGGCAGAGGCCGGCGTGCCGATCATCGGTACCAGCGTTGACACGATCGAAGCCGCGGAGGATCGCGAGCAGTTTCAGCAATTGATTGATGAACTGGGATTGCGTCAGCCACCGAGCGGGATTGCCAGAACGATGGACGAAGCCAAGCGCGCGGTTAAGCAAATCGGCTTTCCCGCGCTGGTCCGACCCAGTTTTGTGTTGGGCGGACGGGCCATGGAGATTTGCTATGACCAGTCGCAGTTTGACCGCTATGTTGCCGAGGCCTTTGTGGTTGCCGATGGCCAGCCCGTCCTGATCGACCGATTCCTGGAAGACGCCACCGAAGTCGATGTGGATGCGATTGCCGACGGCTACCGATTGTGTGATCATGGGAATCATGGAACACATCGAAGAAGCTGGCGTTCATTCCGGTGACTCGGCTTGTGCGATGCCACCATTCAGTTTGGCTGCGCCGGTGCTGACAGAGATCCGCGAGGCAACGAATCGTTTGGCGATGAGATTGAACGTCGTAGGTCTGATGAACATTCAATTCGCCGTCAAGCAGGAAGACACCGGTCCGGTGTTGTATGTCTTGGAGGTCAATCCGCGGGCCAGCCGGACGGCTCCCTTTGTGGCCAAAGCAACGGGAGTCCCGGTAGCGAATATCGCCACCAAAGTGATGACCGGCATCAAGCTGCGGGAATTGGGGGTCACCGAAGAAGTGATCCCGAGTCATGTGTCAATTAAAGAAAGTGTGTTTCCATTCCGAAAATTTGCCGGCGTCGACATTGTGCTTGGTCCGGAAATGCGCAGCACTGGCGAAGTGATGGGAATCAGCGACAAATTCTCGTTGGCCTTCGCCAAGAGCCAAATCGCCGCGGGCTCCGCGTTACCGACCGCGGGAAAGATCTTTATCAGTCTTTCGGCCAGACACAAAGACGCGGCGATTGGCATCGGTCGGGAACTGAAATCGCTGGGCTTTCAATTGCTAGCCACCTCGGGGACCGCCGAGCGGTTGAAGGCGGGTGGGGTGGATGTCATCCCGGTTAAAAAAATTGCCGAGGGACATCCGAACTTGATTGACTACCTGAAAAACGACGACGTCCAATTGATCCTGAACACTCCCAGCGGAAAAGGAGCGCGGACCGACGAGGGTCGAATTCGGGCCGCGGCGGTGCAGCACGGCGTGCCCTGCATCACCACACTCGCCGCCGCCGAAGCGGCCGTCCGCGCGATGCTGGCGACGCAGAATTCGGAGTTGGAAGTCGAGTCGCTACAGAATCGCTACGCCGGTTTCGCTACTAAATGAATGTCAGTGGGTCGATAAAAGTTAGCTCGGTTAGGAACGATTCGATCGTCAACTAGTCGGTAAGTCAGATGGTAAACAGTTCAACCAAGCGAACAGACCCGGCCGACACGTCGGTCACGGATGAAGATTTTGATCCTTCCGAACTAAAGCTATTGGTCGTTGACAACGAAGCCGCGCATGCGCACGCGATGATCGAGAGTCTGGAGAAGGTTGGTTACGCCTGTGAGGTAGCCACCAGCGGACCACAAGCCGCCAAGGCAATTGAACGCGAAACGTATGATGTGATCATCACCGACATGGTGATGAACGATGTCGATGGCATGCAAATCCTGAAGCTTGCGCGTCAGCGGTTGCCGGACTGCGAAGTGGTGATGGTTACCGGTCATGCAACCGTGCCGTTGGCGGTTGAGGCGATGCAGAGGGGTGCGTTTAACTTCTTGGAAAAACCGATCACCCCCAATCGTTTGCGGGCGATCACCGAGAAAGCGGGGCAAGCGGTCCTGCTGAAACGTCAGAATACGGAATTGCGCCAACGGCTGGACGAAAAATTTGGTTTCGAGGGAATCATCTACGCCAGCAAGAAGATGCAGAACGTGGTCGATCGAGTGCGTCGCATCGCGGTCACCGACGCGACGGTCTTGATCACCGGCGAAAATGGCACCGGCAAAGAGGTGATCGCCCAGGCGATTCATCAAAACAGCCCCCGCCGGAACAAACGGATGGTGGCAATGAATACTGGCGCAATTGCCGAAAACCTTGTCGAAAGCGAACTGTTTGGTCACGTCAAAGGGTCCTTTACCGACGCGGTGTCCGATCGCGAAGGCGCGTTTCAGTACGCCAACGGCGGCACGCTGTTTTTGGACGAAGTCGGTGACATGCCCGCTAGTACGCAGATTAAGTTGTTGCGAGTCTTGGAAGAGAACCAGATCACCCGTGTCGGCGACAATAAATCAATCAAGGTCAACGTGCGATTGATTTCGGCGACCAACCGACCGCTGCAAGAGATGATTGACGCGGGAACGTTTCGCAGCGACCTGTATCATCGGTTGAAAGTGGTCACGATTGAGCTGCCGGCGTTGCGAGACCGGAGCGAAGACGTGGTGCCACTGATGGACTATTTTCGCAAATACTTTTTGCGACGACACGATAAACCGACGGCTCATTTCAGTCCGGCGGTCACCAAGCGTTTCTTTGCCTACAGTTGGCCAGGAAACGTCCGGGAATTGAGGAATTTTGTCGAAACGATGGTCGTGCTGGATACCGACGGCAAGTTGGATTTGGACGATCTGCCGCCCGAATTGACGGACGAATCAGACGAGCAGCTGGCTCAGACAAACTCGCCCATGCCCGTCTCGGCCGCCACCGATTCCAGCTTGATCGGCAGACCGCTGGCTGAAATCGAACGTTGGGCGATCGAACAGACGTTGCAGCTGACCAACGATAACCGCGAGGAGGCAGCTAAGATGCTCGGTATCGGCGCCAGGACTTTGTATCGCCGCTTGGATCAGTACAAGAAAGACGAATAGCTCGTCGGATCACTATCGGCGCTGCTTGGCCTAACCACACTCTTGCTGGCTGCAATGGACTTCACTGGGCACGTAGCGACCGGGTCCGTCCTCACCGTAGTGTTCCGCGAGCACCGCTTCAAACTCTTCGCGGGTTTGGATTCGAGCCATCGCCAGGCGTACCTGTTGGTGATTCGGATGCGATTGCGAGTACTTGATACAAAACTTCCGCATCAGTAGTGGTGCTCGCGATGTCGAATAGGTCTGTTCGCAAAGCGCGAAATGATCGCGCATCAGGGTGGCTTGCTCTTGCAAACTTGGCGGCCCTGGCAAGGGCATCCCTGCGGCCAAGGCACGGGCCTGCTGGAAAATCCAGGGATTGCCAATCGCACCACGGGCTACTGTGACTCCATCAATACCGGTCTGCTGCAGCATGCGAAAGCAATCAGCGGCGGCGAACAAATCACCGCTGCCCAAAATCTTGATCGATGCGCCGACATGTGCCTTTACTTCACGGAGAAACTCCCAGCGGCTCGGACCGACGTAGCGTTGCGCGACGGTCCGTCCATGGACGGTTGCGGCGGCCAGCCCGGCATCAATCGCACCGTCCAGGATCTGAAAGAAATGGTCCCGAGACTCGGCGGTGTCATCGATCCCGCGCCGCATTTTTACAGTAACGGGTATCTGATCCGGGACGACGTCGCGCGTTCGTCGCAAGATTTCGATCGCCACGGCGGGCTGCGAAAGATGAAATCCGCCGCGACAACGCCCCAGTACTTTTTTAACCGGGCAGCCGAAATTGACATCGATGACATCAAAGCCGGACTGCACCAATTTCAATGCTCCGCGCGAGAACTGTTCCGGTTCGGCGCCCATCAGTTGGCCGCCAAGGGGATGTTCGCTGGGATGAATATCGAGAAAATGTTTTGTTTTCCGGCGCTGGCTAAGTGCCAGTAGAAACTGATCGAGCATCACTTCACAGATCGTGTAGTCAGCGCCCAGTCGCCGGGCGATCACTCGCATTGGCAGATCGCTGTAGCCGGACAACGCCGCTTGCACGATCGGGAATCCGATCGAGACGTTGCCGATGGTCAGCGGCTGCAGTGCGGTGATAGGCATGACTTGTGTGCAATCCTCGTCCGGTTCCAAAGCTTGTCAGAAAACGTCATGATGCCGCTAACTTTGGACGTTGCACAAGTTTACTACGCAATGCGAATCTTGACAGTTGCTGTCTTCCTGGTCCACGCGATTGCCGCACGCTGAATATGACGATCAAAACTGAATCTTTTGGACAAACCGCGACTGGGCAAGAGGTGACTCGATTCACCCTGACCAATGCCGCGGGGAATTCGATCTCTGTGATGAACTGGGGAGCCACGCTGCTGGAGGTCAATCTGCCCGATCGCGATGGGAAGGTTGCCAATGTGAATCTTAGTTTCGATTCGCTGCAGCCCTATCTGGACGGACACCCTTATTTCGGCAGTACCGTTGGGCGGTACTGCAATCGAATCGGCCATGCGAAGTTCACCATTGACGGCATCGTTTACCAACTGACGCAAAACAGGGGCCAGCATCACTTGCACGGCGGCACTCAGAATTTTACCTACCAGTTTTGGGATGGCGAGATTTTGGATAGCAAGGACGGCGACGCAGTCCGTTTTCGGTTGATCTCGCCCGATGGCCAAGAGGGGTATCCCGGTACCGTGACGGCGACGGTCCAGTATTGCTGGAATGATGCAAACGAATTGAAGCTGGTTTTCGCCGCCGAAACCGACGCGGCGACTCATGTCAGTCTGTGCAATCACAGCTATTGGAATCTGGGCGGTGCGGGTAGCGGCAGCGCGATGCGGCAGATCGCGACGATCGAAGCGGACCAGTATCTGGACGTGGACGATGATTTAATTCCGACGGGCAAGATGAACGACGTCGCGGGAACCCCGCTCGATTTCCGCAGCGCCACCGCGCTGGGTGCGCGGATCGATCAATTGCCGGCCACGGGTGGTTACGACCACTGCTATGTCGTCCGCGGCCAGCATGGCCAGTTGCGGAGAGCGGCGCTGGTGACTGATCCTGAATCGGGACGCACGATGGAAGTCCACACGACGACGCCGGGCATGCAACTGTACACTGCCAATCATTTGCCGGGCGACCAACATTCAGCCGGCTATGGCGGCCACGAAGCATTCTGCCTGGAGACGCAGCGATTTCCCAATTCGCCCAACGTCGAATCCTTTCCAACGACTTTGTTGCGCCCGGGTGATCGCTTCGAAGAAGTAACCGTGCATCGATTTGGGGTCGAAGGTTGAGCCGCAGACGCTAGCTAGCGAACGTCAAGCGGTTTTCGGGAGGGCGAGGTTGCTGCTGAGTGGTGACTATCTTGTTTCTGTTCAGCAGGAACTGCACGCTCGGATAATTTTTATTCGGCAGGAGCCTCACGCTCCCGTTTAGGAAATGCTGGATAGCCTCGAGCCTGCGATGGGAAATGGCGTTCCAAGCGCCAGCTGGGCGATCAGCAATTTTCCCCAAGTTTACCCCTAACAAACGCCCCACAGCTTCGTTTCCCTGGTAGAACCGCGTTTTACTCCTCCGGCATGACCCATGGGCATGACCATTTCGATGTCTGAGTCTGTTTCTCGCTGGTCGTCCGATTCGATTGGGCAACTTGTCGACCGCTACGAGCGGCCGCTGTTGGCATACGCGTCTCGGATGTTGGCCGGCGATTGGCAAGGGGCTCAAGACGCGGTGCAGGAAACGTTCCTGCGGCTGTGTCGCGAGGATCCGGCAAAGATCGAATCCCGCGTTGCGGCTTGGCTATTTTCCGTTTGTCGAAGCCGTGTGATCGATATGCAACGCACCAACCACTGGACGCCGATTGACGCTTCTCAGGTCAGCCTGGCCGACCCCGGCCCTGATGCGGCCGAGGTCGCTAGTGATGCCGAAGACAAAGCAATGCTTGGCGAGCTGGTCGAAAATCTGTCACCGCGCCAGCAAGAGGTCTTGCGGCTGCGGCTGCAAGCGGGACTTAGCTATCGCGAGATCGCTGAAGTCACTGGACTGACGATCGGCAATGTTGGCTTCCATTTACACGAAGCCATTAAGAACCTGCGAGATACGCTAGCGGTTGGCTAGCGCAGCGAAAGCACACATCACCTGAATTGTTTTGAGAAAGCCCATGTCTGATTCCGTTTGGAACGACCCACGCATCACCGCTTATGTGTTGGGAGAATTGCCGGCCGACCAGCGGCAAGCTTTTGAAGCTGAATTGGCTGGTAGTCCCGAGCTGGCTGCTGCGGTAGCGCAGGCGCGCGGCGTCACCGGTCAGCTGGAAGCGTACTATGCGGCGGAGCCGGCGCCGTCACTGGAGGCTGGGCGCCGCCAGTCGATCCTGACGCCGCCTCCCGAGCGATCCTGGCGAATTCCAGTACTCGCCTTGGCCACAGCGGCGGCCTTGTTGCTGGTGGTTGGTGGTCCGTTGGTGATCAAACAAAATGGCGAAATTGCGATCGGGAAGCTTGCTCAGAAACCGGCCAGGAATGATTCGGGCATCGCTGCGGATGAATCCGAATTGCGGATCAACACGAAGGAAGAGCTGGCCCAAGATGGGCAGGCGGCTGCGTCTGGAACGCTGCTAGATGAATCTCGGACGCAGTCGCTTGACGTAGTGAGCGAGCGTGAGGACGCGTTTGCCGCGGGCTTGGCAAATGAGGCGATCTTGGGCAACAACCCAAGCGTCGTCGCCGGACGCTCGGCGCAGCAGACGGCCACGCCGGAATCCGCGACACCGCCAGGCGTCGCCCAACGAGTGCGCGCTGAGCCACCATCGGAGCTTGGGGCGATCGTGTTGGGTGCTGAAGTCAAAAGCGATATGAGAACGCAACCACAGTCAGTTCCAGTGCCCGGAATTGCGTCCGAATTGGCTCGTAAGCGAACTCGCCTCAGTGCATCGGTTCCCAACCAGGCCAATCGCAGGTATGAACGTCTGCTGGAGCTGTCTGAGCTGGAAAGTGAGTCTTTGTATGATGATTTCGATGACCTCGGACGCGGCGCTGGCATCGCCGGCGACAAGTTTGATCCAATCACCGACAATCCCTTTCGACGAGTTGCCGAGCATCCGCTGAGCACATTTTCAGTCGATGTGGATACCGCCAGCTACAGCAAAACTCGTGATTTCCTGACGCGTGCCAATTCGCTGCCACGTCCCGATGCGGTGCGGATCGAGGAACTGATCAATTACTTTGACTACGATTACGATCCGCCGGCGGCCGATAGCGCGCATCCGTTTACGGCCCACACGGTGGTCACCTCCTGTCCCTGGAACAAGCAGCATCGCCTAGCCCGCATCGCGCTGCAGGGTAAAGTACTAGACGACGGCGAGCGTCCGCGCTGCAATCTGGTCTTTTTGCTCGATACCAGCGGTTCGATGAACGCGCCTAACAAGTTGCCGTTGGTTGTCGAAGGGATGCGAATGTTGCTGAAACAGTTGGACGAAGAGGATCGCGTGGCGATCACCGTCTACGCCGGTTCGGCCGGATTGGTCCTCGATTCAACTCCGGCGAAGAAGCGAAAGAAGATCCGAAATGCGTTGACACAACTGAACGCCGGCGGCAGCACCAACGGTGGTGCGGGAATTGCGCTGGCCTACCAAACGGCCCGGGATCATTTTATCACCGGTGGCGTGAACCGAGTGATTTTGTGTACCGACGGTGATTTCAACGTCGGTACGACCGGCACCGACTCGTTGGTGCGAATGTTGGAATCCGAGGCCAAAGGTGGCATTTTTCTAACGGTGCTCGGTTTCGGCATGGGCAACCACAATGACGCGATGCTGGAACAGATCAGCGGCCGCGGCAACGGCAACTACGCATTCATCGATACCAAGAATGAAGCTCATAAAGTGTTGGTCCAACAAACCAACAGCACCTTGGTGACGATCGCCAAAGATGTGAAGCTGCAGATCGAATTCAATCCACGAAAAGTCTCGTCCTATCGTTTGATCGGCTACGAAAACCGAGTGCTGGCCAAAGAGGATTTCAACGACGACAAGAAGGACGCCGGAGAGATCGGAGCCGGCCATGCGGTCACGGCTTTGTACGAGGTCGTACCGGCAGGCGTGGACGCGGATGAAAGCCGACCGGAGGTGGACGATTTGAAGTATCAGTCGCAGCCCCGGCCAACCGATGCAGCGGAGAGTGACGAGTTGATGACGTTGAAGGTGCGTTACAAGCAGCCTGACGGCGACACCACCGCGCTTGTCGAGTTCCCAGTGATCGACGATGGGGGCGAGTTCGAAAACGCTGAGATTGACGTGCGCTTTGCCGCTGCGGTGGCCGGATTTGGAATGCAGCTGCGCCGCAGCGATTACAAAGGATCATGGACGCTGAGTGATGTCGCCCAGGTCGCCGAGGCGGCCAAAGGCGAAGATCAGCACGGCCTGCGAAGCGAATTTGTCGAACTGGTACGCAAAGCCAGTGAGTTGATGGGCCAACAGTAGCATCCAGACCCAAGACGCCATCGGGTTTGGCGCGGATCGATTCCAGTTGTGTCAACGAACGCTACAGGTGGCGCATGATGTCGTTGGCAAAGACGACTACCATCAGCGTCAACAGCGTTAGCAGGCCGACTACCGTCAAGCGAAACTCCAATTGCTCATTCGCCCGCTTGCCGGCGATCAATTCGTACAACAGAAATACCATGTGGCCACCGTCGAGTGCCGGGATCGGCAAAAAGTTCAGAATCGCCAAATTCATGCTCAAAAAAGTCAGGAACATCAACTGTGGCGAGATGCCCTTTTCGGCTTGTTGTTTGGCGATGTTGACGATTTCGATTGGGCCACCGACATGACGCAACTTGATCTGACCGCGCGGCAGGTTGCCCAGAAATCTTAGTACTTCCTGGAACCGCCGGCCGCCTTCGGCGATGCCCAACGAAAACGCCTCGGTCACCGAGCCGGCTTGCTGCACCGCCTGGATTGCGGTGAAGCCCAGTCCGCGCCGAAACAGGTACTCATCACCGGGCCCGACCGTCACGATCGAGGTGACCACTCGTCCTTCCGGCGGGCGTGTCGCGTGAATCTGCAATTCGGTCCCTGCGGGCAACGCTTGGATCGTTTCTCGCAGTGCGGTCAAGGGCGTCCGCGAGGAAAACGACCAGCCATTTGTCAATTCTTCCAACGCTCTGGAGTAGCGTTCATCATCCATCCACGCAGGCGAGTCATCCTTGGCGACCAGCAACTGAACTTCTTTGATCGTGTCGCCGGTTTGTAACGGTTCGCTACCCGCGGTGGGCTTGGCGGGCCTGGTGATCGTGCTGATCACCGGCAGCGGCTGATAGGCGAATCCGACGGAATTGACGGCGATGTCACCCGTGATACTTTCCGTGGGGGGAACCGTTTGCAAGGCACTAGCGGGGGTGATCGCCAATTCAACTTCTTTTCCCTGTCGCTGGACTTTCAGGAACAGCGTGTCGGTTGCCGAGACCATTTCGGTCGCAAAGATAAATGGATCGGGAGCCACGCTGTCGCCGACCCGGGTGATGACATCGCCAACCTGCATGCCGGCTTGCTCGGCCGGGCCATTTTTAACCAGCGCCGTGATCGGGCCAATCGTGTATTGCAATCCGATCGACTTGGCCTTTTGCGGCGGCAGCACGACGGTGGTTTCGGTCTTATCGCGGCGGCGCAGCGTTAACTCAACGGGCTTGGTGGGATTGCTGTACAGCCGATTGAACAACGGTGTGCCGGGCACGATCGCGTTGAAATCGATGGGGATGTTGTCGACGGCAATGATTTCGGCACCGGCGTCCTGCTCGCTCAACACGCTGGCAGCGGCGCTGCCGGGATCGGCGTAGCTGGTATCGCTCAGCGTCGTAGAAAACGGATTCGAGATGCCGACCATCCGAATGATCGTTTCGTCCGGTCTGGCGTGGGTCAGCAAGGCAAATTGACGAGTCTGGTTGTCGTATTTGATCGCCAAGTCAATCGGTTTGTCAGGTTGGTCCAGACCAGCGTGCAGAATCTCGGTTTGCATTTCGCGAAAATGCATGTTTTGGGCCTTGTAGTCGGCGACCGACATTACTTTTCCGCCCGGTTGCACACCTGCCTGCCAAGCTGGTCCACCCGGCGTCACGCCGCCGACAATCGCCGGTGTGTAGGTCACTCCATAACCGAACGCGATTGCGGCAAAAATGATTCCAGTGATTACGTTCATCACAACGCCAGAGCTGATGATGATCATCCGTTGCCATACCGGCTTGGCCGGGTAACTGCGCGGGTCCAGTTGCACTGGCGCGTCGGGATCCTGGTCACCGGTATCAACACGAATCCGCTCGTTCTCTTCTTCTAACTTGCGTGGATCGTCGTCCTGACCGAGCATCTTGACGTAGCCGCCAAGCGGGATGATTCCAATGCCGTATTCAGTTTCACCATAAGTGAACTTGCCCAGAGTTCGCGGAAACTTGATCGGACCGATCTTGATCGGCGGATCGAATCCGACATAGAACTTTTCGCATTTGACGCCAAACGTTTTTGCCGCGGCAAAATGGCCAAGTTCATGGACGAATATGACCAGACCAATCCCTAGTGCCACCTGCGCCCAGAGACCGATGTTGGTCAGCAGAGAGAGCAGAAAATTCGCTTGTTCGGCGGCTAAGAAAAGGTTCGCGGCAATCAAGTCAATCAACATGTAGATCTGTGCTTTTAGCTAAGTGATTTTGAACCGGCGGCGCAATTCACCCCGGGACCATAGGTCAAGCTCCAGCAGTCGCTCGAGCGTCGGTTGTGATTCGAAATTGTGTTTCCTCAGTACGTCTCGACAACCTTTGACAATGTCAGTAAACCGAATTTGTCCCTCCAGGAACAGACCGACCGCCTCTTCATTGGCGGCATTCAGTACGGCGCCGGCCGTTCCACCGGCCGCAGCCACCTCAAATCCCAGCTCCAGGGCGGGAAATCGCTCAGGATCGGCCGGTTCGAAGGCCAAATCCCAAGCTTCGCCGCGATCGATTGAGGGAGCTTGGCAGGCCAAGCCGATCCGGGTAGGTCAATGCAAATTGAATTGGCATCCGCATATCCGGGGGGCTCAGCTGGGCGATCACCGATCCGTCGTCGAATTGGACCATCGAGTGGACGATGGATTGGGGATGCACGATGACTTCGATCGCATCGGCTGGCAATCCGAACAGCCAGCGAGCCTCGATAATCTCCAGGGCCTTGTTCATCATCGTGGCCGAGTCGATGGTGATTTTTTTCCCCATTTGCCAAGTCGGGTGTGCCAGTGCCGATTCGGGGCTGGCATCACGCATCTGTTCAAAAGTCCAGGTTCTGAAAGGGCCCCCGCTGGCGGTTAGGATAATTTTGCTGGGATTCGAGCGGGATGATTCGATGCACTGAAAGATGGCTGAATGTTCGCTATCGACCGGCAGAATCTCAGCTTGGCTGTGGTCCATCATTTTTTCAACGATCGATCCGGCAATCACGAGAGTTTCCTTGTTGGCCAGTGCGACTCGCTTGTCGGCTTCGATCGCCGCCAGCGTGCTTTCCACGCCGGCACGGCCGACAATCGCTGCGACGACCGTATCGACGTGCTGGTCCACTGCCGCATCGACCAAGGCCTCAGGACCGACGCACAGCTGAATTCCGGCGGCAGCGACTGGTCCCGTGTCCGCAGAGGGGTCCGAGACGATCAGGCGATCGGGGAGAGGGTCGCAACGACCCGCCAGATTGACCAAGTGTTCAACCCGAGTATGACCGGAAGCAGCCCATAAATGCCAGCCAAACTCAGAGTCGACCCGGCTCAAATTGGCCAATACATCCACCGTCGCAACACCAATGCTACCGGTGGCTCCCAGCACTGCGATCCGGCGTGTTTCTGAGGAGTCCGGACTTGGTGACATCGTGATCGCTTCTAGAGTGCAGCTGGGACGATCCTAACCATCGTTACGACCGTACTGCTAGTTTGGTTGTCCCAAGCCCTGCTTGTCGATCCCTGTGGTCAACCAAACAATGCCTGGCAACACTAGTCAATAAGTCAATGCGTCGGAATCACTTGTTGTGAGTGGTCGACCCGCCAATTCATCTATCATAGCGACATGAGCAAGCAGAATCCTAAAAAGCAAAACAACCCCGATGCTCGTGGTGGAAACGTCTGGCTGGTTCTCGTGGCGGTTGTTTCTGGCGTGATGCTGATCGCGTTCCTGTTCGGTCGCACTGAACTGCAGATGCGTTATGACGACCTGATCACGCTGCTGAAAAAGACCGCCGAGTACAAACAGCAGCTGGCCGCTCGAGAAGACGAAGCTGCGGAGAGCACCGAATCGGCTGAGTTAACACCGCCAAAGCTCGTGGTTAAATCGCTCAAGAACGCGGAAAACTGGGTTGAATTCAGCCAGCTGGACGACCTTCGTGTGTCCGAGGGATTCATCTCCGGAACGGTGATGTACCGATCGCTTGGTACGCAGGGCACCGATACTTCCATTGCCGCCAGGCCAAGGCAGTTTCAAACCGTTCGCGACATCAACAACCAACCTCGAAACGAGGAGCTCAATGCCGCCTTGGATGCTTCGGGTGTCGCTTGGGACAATGATCGTCCCAGCCGTCTGCTGGAAGATCATTGGCCGCAATTCTTGATGATCATGATTTTGGTCTTTCTCGGGTTCATGATGCTGCGTCGGATTGGCGGCGTGGGATCGCCGATGTCATTCTCGCGAAGCCGGGGCAAGCTTTACGGACAAGAAGACCTGGCAATCACCTTTGGTGACGCGGCTGGTATCGACGAAGCGGTTGAAGAAGTTCGCGAGGTCGTCGACTTTCTTAAGAACAGCGAAAAGTATCAATCCCTCGGCGGACGGATTCCCAAAGGAGTCTTGTTGGTTGGCCCACCGGGCACGGGCAAGACGCTGCTGGCCAAAGCGATCGCCGGCGAGGCCGGGGTCCCGTTCTTTAGCCTCTCGGGCAGCGATTTCGTCGAAATGTACGTGGGTGTCGGTGCCGCCCGTGTTCGTGACATGTTCCAGCAAGCGACCAATCGCGCGCCGTGCATCATCTTCATCGACGAATTGGACGCTTTGGGCAAGAGCCGCAGTGGGTCGACAATCGGCGGTCACGATGAACGGGAGCAAACTTTGAACGCGTTGCTCGTGGAAATGGACGGCTTCGATTCCAACAACGGCGTGATCGTAATCGCGGCCACCAACCGTCCGGAAACACTGGACCCAGCCTTGCTGCGTCCCGGTCGATTTGACCGCCATGTGCTGGTCGACCGACCCGACGTCACGGGCCGCGAATCGATCTTGCGAGTGCATGCCAAAGCGGTCCGGTTAAGTGAAGACGTTGACTTGAAGCAGGTGGCGTCGATCACGCCTGGATTTGTGGGTGCCGATCTGGCGAACCTGGTTAATGAATCGGCGCTGTTGGCCGCGCGGGCCGGAAAGAAGTCGGTGGGTACCACGGAATTCAACGAAGCGGTCGAGCGGGTTACCGCCGGACTGGAAAAAAAGAATCGGGTGATGAACGAGGACGAAAAAATCCGCGTTGCCTATCACGAAGCGGGACATGCGTTGGTTGCCGCGGCGCTGCCCAACACCGATCCGGTTCACAAGGTCAGCATCATCCCGCGTGGTCTGGCGGCCCTGGGGTATACGATGCAGCGACCGGAGTCCGACCGCTACTTGATGACCAAGAGCGAATTGGAAAGCAACATGAGAGTGTTGTTGGCGGGCACGCTGACCGAGGAGATGATTTTTCAAGATATCAGCACCGGTGCGCAAAACGACCTGGAGCGTTGCACCGAGATCGCCCGCAGCATGGTGATGGACTACGGAATGAGTCGGCTGGGACGGATCAATTTCCGCCGCAGCACTCGGTCACCCTTCTTGGCCGCCGGCGGCGCCGACGGCTACCAGGCGATGCACAGCGAAGAGATGGCCAAATTGATCGACAAAGAAGTTGCCCGCATCATTGAAGACGCGCTGGTGCATACTCGGGAGATTTTGGAACAACGCCGTGAAGTTCTCGAAGCGGTTACCCAGCGATTGTTGGAAATCGAAGTGATTGATTTCGATGAGCTGAACAAGCTGATTCAGGAGCACTGCAGCGGTCCCTGGCTGGTGCCGGGAACCGTCACCGAAAAGCCGCGGGCGCAAATTCGCTCGGACGAGGATGTGGCCAGCGAAGCCAAGGCGGAATGACTACCGTTCCAATTGGAAAACGGTCGTTGCCAGCGGCGGCATGGTGACTGAGATGCTGTCGGGTCGGCTGTGATGTCCGCTACCCAAGCTGTGGCAGCCCGGATAGTTACCGACGTTGGTGCCGCCGTAGGCGGAACTGTCGCTATTGAAGATCTCTTTCCAGAATCCTGCTTCCGGCACGCCCACGCGATAGTCGTGTCGAACCACAGGTGTGAAGTTACAACAGACCAGAATTGGTGCGGCGCCCTGCATTCCCTTGCGCAGGTAAACCAGCGTGCTGTCGGTGGCGTTCATGCAATCGATCCATTCAAATCCTTCGCCGTTAAAATCCAATTGATGAAGCGCCGGCGTTTGGATCACAAGTTTGTTCAAATCCGACACCAATTGTTGGACGCCTCGATGAGTGTCGAAATCGAGCAGTTCCCATTGCGGGCCATCGTCGTGATTCCATTCGTTCCACTGCCCGAGTTCACCGCCCATGAACAGCAGTTTCTTGCCCGGGTGGGTCCACATGTAGGAATACAACAAACGCAGATTGGCAAATTTTTGCCACATGTCGCCTGGCATCTGGCTTAACAAGGCGCCTTTGCCGTGAACCACTTCGTCGTGCGAGAGCGGCAGCATGAAATTCTCGGTAAACGCGTAGATCAAGCTGAACGTCAATTCGTTCTGATGATGACTACGATGAATTGGCTCTTTGTGCATGTAATCCAGCGTGTCGTTCATCCAGCCCATGTTCCACTTGTAGGTGAATCCCAGCCCGCCATCATAGGTCGGTCGCGATACACCGGGCCAAGCCGTTGATTCCTCGGCGGCCGTGACGACACCGGGAAAGTTTTCGTGGACCGCCACGTTGAACTCGCGCAAAAATTCGATCGCCTCCAAATTCTCTCGTCCGCCGTACTGGTTCGGAATCCAATCGCTGTCCTCGCGGCTGTAATCCAAGTACAGCATCGAGGCGACCGCGTCGACTCGCAAACCGTCGATGTGATACTTGTCCAACCAGAACAGTGCGTTGGCAATCAAGAAATTTTTGACTTCGTTGCGCCCGTAATTGAAAATCAGCGTGCCCCAATCCGGATGTTCTCCTTGCCGCGAATCGGCATGTTCGTACAGTGCTGAGCCGTCAAATCGTGCCAGGCCGTGCCCATCCTTGGGGAAGTGAGCCGGGACCCAGTCGATGATCACACCGATGCCGTGCTGATGCATGTGGTCGACAAAGAACATGAAATCTTCGGGAGACCCATGGCGGCTCGTCGGTGCATAATAGCCGACCGCCTGGTAGCCCCACGAACCGGTAAAGGGATGCTCGTTGATCGGCATCAATTCCACATGCGTAAAATTCATGCGGTGACAGTAATCGACCAGCCTCCGCGCCAGATCGCGGTAATCCAACCAGCCGTGGGTGCGACCGGGACCTTTTTGCCAGCTGCCCAGATGGACTTCGTAAACGTTCATCGGGGCATGCATCGGATTCCACTGGCGGCGGCGGTCAAGCCAATCGGTATCGTTCCAGCTGTAGCTGTCTAGGTCGGCTACGATCGAGGCCGTCAACGGCGGCAGTTCGGCGGCAAAGCCGAGTGGATCCGTTTTGTCAACCCACACGCCATGCTGGTTGAGGATCCGAAACTTGTACTTGTCGCCTGCTTTCACTCCCGGGATGAACAGCTCCCAAATGCCCAGATGCTCGAGTACCCGAGCGGTATGCTTTCTTCCGTCCCAGCCGTTGAAGTCGCCAACGACTTGCACGCTCCGCGCGTTCGGCGCCCAGACGGCGAAGTTCACACCCCCCTTTCCATCAACAGTCCGGTGCTGAGCACCCAGACACCGATACAACTGGTGATGGCGTCCCTCGCCGATCAAGTAGCGGTCCAAATCCTGAAACAAGGATGGGACCGCCAAGGGGTCCTGCAGATCTACGGTTTTGCCTGATTTGTCTATCATCTCGATGCGATACCTGGGCTGAGTCAACCTTAACCGATCGGAATCGGTTTGCGAACCGGCGTGCAGCTGAACCGCCTCGTCGCAAATCGCCTCGAAAAAACCGGCCGGATGAATGCGCCGCATCGGACGACGTGTGCGATGAGCGGGGTCGATGATCCAAGCGGCCTGCGCATCCGGTAGATAGCTGCGAACCGCCGTCGCCCGCTGACCACGATAATCCACGCGGTGGGGACCGAGCAGGCTGGAAGGGTTTTCGTGGGTGCCGTTGACCAGTTGGTCGATTGCGGAGAGTGTGACGTGAGTGTGCATCCGAGGCTCATCAAGCAAGTTGGAGGATGTTTCTTTTAGTTGCAGCAAGCAGGCGAACGGGGTATCCCGCGACGCCGGTTAAGTGGAAGTCATCAAGTCAGCCGCCGTGAATCGGTGTCGAGCTGTTGCGGCAGACTGGCTGCCAGCGTTGCTGATCAGCCATTGACGTAACCGATCTTGGGCTGGCGAACATTCGCCAGAGCGAGATTTGCGCTGTGACTTTCGTCTCGGCACCCCATCGTGTGGGGCGTCAACTCGCAACGCCTTTGGCAGATTGCCAGCGACATCGCCGCCAACGACACCCTGGCTGACCAGTCGCGACGAGATCAGTACGGCTGCGACGCGATGAATCGACAAAGCACGATCCACCCGCCGCCACAAGTCGGCGTGTTGGACATCGATCCGTTGGCCGAAGTGCTCCCACACGAAATTACTCTCCCGCCAACGCGGCAGCGAATCAGATAAGGAGCGAATCAAATAACGGTTGTTGCTCAATAAGGTCACGCTGGCGGGGCCGTCGATCGACTCCAAGCCGCGTACGGCCGCCAGCAGGGTCAGTCGGTTCAAGTCACCGATGTCCTCGTCAGCAGCGGAGAACACCGATGTGCCGTCGGTCTGCTGCAGCGTGAAATGCCAAGTTCCCCTGGCTAGGGACTCCACGGACGCTTCGCATACCAACAGGTATTCGGAAACGCCGGGAAACAGGGATTCACAGCCGGCCGCGCCGGGCTGGGGCAACTGAGATTCGACCACACCGGATTGGGTTGGGGTGGAACGATCGTCAACGGCCAATTGGGAAGGATTCAAAATCACGGTAGTGAGATTCCGGTGGATTGGTAACAAGCGGCTCTGGACCTGGGGCTTCGTCCAGCAACGCCGGTCTGCGAAAAATTCGATCCTTCGTAAGCGGCCGCTTTGCGACGAGCCGCGACAACGATCCCTATGAAATACCCATTCGGTAATGCTTACCCGAATTCCCTAGACACACCGGCCAAAATCTTTGCCATCGAGACAAGCTCTGCTGTATGACACGTACAGATGTCACGACCAGAATCTTGCCGGCTCGATCAGGCTGCCTGCCTGCCGGCGAAGTTGACAAGGCGGGTCGGCCAAGGGCGACCCAGCGCGCGAGGCTGGCTGGATTTAACCAACGCGTCGACCTTAACGATTAGAAGATTCATGACGAATTTTCCGATATTTCGGATTTTGATTTGATCTTCCCAGGTTTGCTGGTCGATATCGCTGGTGAACCAATCGATCTTTACCGACATATCGCGGCTTGATCGACGGCTCGTTTCCAGGGGGGAAACGTAGTTTCGGCGCTGTTTCACAGCACGCCATCCCAGTTACAAAACGGTGACGCCAGTGCGTACGATCCGAATTTCCCTCTGTCTGACTGCTCTGTTGACCCTGGGTCCCATTGCTGACGTGACTGCTCAGCAATCAAGCGGCCAGCGAGCGACAAACCAACGCGAACGAGTTGCTCGCGCCAACTGGCAACCGACACGTCCTCGCGACAGTGTCGAAACAAACGGATCGCCAATCCGTCGAGTCGATCACGGCGTTCCGGTTGAAGGGATGCCAAGTATGCCGGCTGGTTCGGTCTCGGTGATTGATCCGCCGATCTACGCTGCTCCCTTGGATGGCCAGGTGCTCGCGCCCCATTACGACGGCGCGTGCGACGCACTTCCCGTAGGCGCCTGTGGCGATTGCGGCGACAGAGGTTGTGATGGGGGCTGTGACAGCGGCTGTGATTCGATCGGTTGTGATCCACTAGGTTGCGATGGATCCTGTGGAGGCCAGAACTGCAGTTGCTGTGGTGAACTGTGCAGCCCCGAGGCATGGCGGCCATGCGTCACGATCTGTTTGCCTCAAGACGGCTGGGTCTCCCTCGAGTATCTATCGTGGTGGCAGGACGGCATGCGTCTTCCGCCGCTGGTCACCACCAGCCCTGCCGACACGCCGCAAAACCAGGCCGGCGTGTTGGGCCAGCCCGGCACGCAAATTCTGTACGGCGGCCGCGATGTCTTGGATGGACAGTTTGACGGCGGGCGCTTGCGTTTCGGATTGTGGTTGGACCGCTGCCATACCTGGGGCATCGGGGCGGAGTACTTTCAAATCGGTAACGAATCAGACTCCTTCTCGGCGACCAGCACTGGCAATCCCATCCTCGCGCGACCGTTCTTCAACACCCAAACTGGTCTGCAGGACTCTGAACTGGTTGCCTATCCCGATGTCATTTCAGGAACAGTGGGTGTCGTCGCCGAAAGCGAACTGATCGGAGCCGGCGTGCATTTCCGGTATTTGCGCTGTTGCGATGAAGGTTGCAGCAAGTGGTTGTTCTGTGGATGTCCGGAACACTTTTGCAGCCGCAGCGAAGCGCTTTATGGATGGAGATACCTGCAACTAAGCGAAAGCGTGCAAATCACCGAGAATCTGGTCAGTACGCTTCCGGACGAGCCGGGATCGTTCGACATCTTGGACCGATTTCAAACTCGGAATACGTTTAATGGTTTCGATATCGGTTGGCTGTACCGCCGTACCCGTGACTGCTGGACTTTCGATACCCTGATTCGTCTGGGCATTGGCAACACGCATCAAACGGTGCGCATCAATGGCCGGACGACGATCGATAGTACATTACAGGATCCGCAGGTCCAGACGTTTCCAGGCGGTTTGCTGACTCAAACATCCAACATTGGTACCTATAGTGATGATCAGTTCGCGGTGGTTCCGGAGTTCAACGCCAACGTAGGCTACCAACTGACTGATCACTTAAGAGTGATGTTGGGATACACCTTCATCTACTGGTCCAATGTGGTCCGCCCCGGGCACCAGATTGACCTTGATGTGAACCCCGATCTGATCCCTCCGCCGGCTGATCCACTGACCGGTGTGCAGCGACCTGCCTTCGCCTTTGATACCACCGACTATTGGGTCCAGGGGATCAATCTCGGGTTCGAGTATCGATGGTAGCAATTGAATCGCTTTGATCATTTGAATCGTCGGCAACGGTAAAGACGGCTGTACAAATGGTCCGATAACTAGATGATGAAACCGCGCTGCAGAGACAGCGCGTTTCCAGGAAAACAACTTCCAATCGATGGAACCAGCCGCTCCCGGCGAGCGTCCGAATCATCATTGGCCCCCCCCAGCAAAGGATTGTCACGATGGTTTTTCGAGAAATCATTGGCCGATTAACGCAAACTTCCAGCGTATCGAGCCCTCAGCGGCCCGCGCTGAAACGCAATAAACGGCGGATGCTAGTCGAACGGATGGAACGCCGTGAATTGCTGGCAAACGACCTGGCGGCGATCACCGGCGTCACCTTTGATGATCAGGATGGCGATGGCGTTCAGGACGTCGGCGAACCGGTAATTTCCGGCGTACTTGTTTCGCTCTATCGAGAGACCAACGTCAACGGTGTTTTCGACGATGCGTCTCAACCGCCCGCACAGCAAGATGTGTTGGCTGGCACGCTGATCTCCGACGGCAACGGCGTCTTTCGATTCGAGGGGGTCGACGGCCCCGACAATGATAATCCGGGAGGACTGTTGGGGACCAAGAACCCCGATGGCAACGGCAGCTACTGGTTGGTTCAAAACAATGTTCCCGGCCGGCTGACACCTGATCCAATCCTGGTCAATATCACCGATGACAGCGGTATGACTCAAGTCGTGATTGACGATTACGCGGCGGTTGACGGGGATGGCCAGACGGTTAGCGGATTGACAGGTACTTTCGCCGAATCGAGTGTGATTCCGACCGGCGTACTCGGTGGCGAACGTGATTTGCAATTGACCATCATCTCGAATACCGAAACCGATCCCGTGCTGGGCAATGTGATCTTGGGCGTTTCAACCGCCAACGGTCGACTAAGTCTGTCGACTCCGCCATCGGCCGTTGCTCAGGCGCTGGTTCAATACGATGGAGTAGACAGTGATGCGGCTGGCTTGACGCTGCAACCTACAGGATTGGGGGGCGCCGATCTTGACAATGGAGATGGCCGAGCTGGTTTGCAGGTTCTGATCAGCAGTGACACGCCGCTGACCGCTGGACTGCAGATCCGTGTCTACACGGACGCCAATAATTTCTCGATCGCCGATCTGGATCTGCCGGGCGGATCAACAGACACCGAAGTCTTTGTGCCTTTCAGCGATTTTATTCAAGGGGGCGCCTCGGGGCCTGCCGACTTCTCCAACGTCGGTGCGATCGAGGCGGAAGTCGACCCGACCATCGTTAATCCCGATCTGGCCGGAGTCGACTTTACGATCAGCGTACTTGATTCGATCGTCAGTAACGAAACGACGGTCAACATTCCCAACATCATTCCGATCGATCTGGGTGGAACGCTGTTCTTTGACAACTCGGTCGGCGGGCAGAATAACGGTCTGCGGGATGCCGGTGAGGCGGCGATCAATGGCATTACCGTCGACCTGTACGAGCTGGTCGATCCCAACGGGGTCGTCGATCCGACCACCGACACTCCGGTAGCCTCCGCAACGACCCAGGGAACGGGAACTTACAGTTTTCCGAATCTAGTCCCGGGCAACTATGCCGTTGTCGTACCGGCCAACCAATTTGTCGCTGGCACGCAACTGTTTGGATTTGCCAACAGCACGGGAAATGATCCGCTCGCTGACCCAGACAACAACGTTGACAATGACGATAGCGGGACGACCCTGGTCAGCGGCAACCCACTGTTCAACGGCGCCGTGTTTAGCGGCACGATCACTTTGGAGTCGGATTCGGAACCGATCAATGATGACGACACCGATCCGAATACCAACACGACGCTCGATTTTGGTTTCTTTCCGCAAATCGATTTGGCGATTACCAAGTCACTCAACGTGGCCGCCTCCGACGTCAACCCTGGTGGCACCGCGGTTTTCAACTTCGTCGTTGAAAACCTGGGACCGCTCGACGCGACGGGTGTTTTCGTTACCGACCCTTTTCCGACCGGACTGACACCCACTGCGATCCAAAACCCCTCTGGTCCCTTCACGCTTTCGACCAACGGCAACACCGTGACGGTCACGATTGGCAACTTGCCCGCCACCGGCCAGGCAACCTTCGAGCTGGTCGCGTCGATCGGGGTGAATCAATTTACCGATTTGACCAATCCGGCTTCGGTGACCGGGAACGAAGTCGATGTTGACGACACCAACAATGACGATTCGGCCGATCTGGACCTGCAACAAGCCGACTTGAGCATCGAGAAAACTGACCTCATCGATCCGGTCAATGCCGGCGAGCAATTGACCTACCAAATCACGGTCACCAACAATGGGCCCGATGCCGCGGCCGGTGTCGTCGTCACCGACTCACTGCCCGCCGAAGTTACATTTCTAAATGGCGACGTTGGGGGCAACCAAAGCCTGGTCAATGTCGATCCCGGAACGGGCAACATCATCGCCAATGTTGGTCCGTTGGCCGATCAGGCGACCGCCGTGATTACGATTCTTGTGACGGTCGATACCGATGCGCCAATTTTGTTGACCAACAACGCAACGGTCACATCGACTCCCAATACGGACCCGAATCCTAACAACAACAGCGACGGCGAGGACACTGGGATTGATCGTCTGGTCGACGTCGAAATCGACAAGACCGTTGGCGGCAGTATGATTGCCGGTGACACCGCAAGCTATACAGTGGTTGTCTCCAACAACGGTCCCGGCCAGGCTCGCGGCGTCCAGGTCACCGACACGTTGGATGCGGCACTAACACTAGTCCCGGGCAGCTTTGACCCCGGCACGACCGGCGTTACGATCAGCAGTGCGGGCCAGGATTTGACCTTCGACGTGGGCATCTTGGAAGTCAATCAATCGGTCAGCTTCACGTTTGACGTTGGCATCGATGTGGCGGCGAGCGGTACGATTCCAAACACTGCCAACGTGACCACTTCAGATACCGATAACGTGCCGGCCAATAACACCGACTCGGCGGACCTGGTTGTTACTCAAGCGGTTGATCTGGTTTTGACCAAATCCGTCGACCTGGCAACCGCCGTGCCTGGGCAAGATCAATTGGTTTACACATTCACGGTCCAACATGATTCAGGCAGCCCGAGCAACGCCACCGGAGTGGTTATCTCCGACACCTTGCCGGCTGGGGTCAGCAACGCCGTGATCGATGCGGCTAACGCCGATCAAGCGGATGTCAGCAACGGTGTTGTGACGGTCACGTTCAATTCCTTGCCCGTCGGTCAGACGCGGACTTTCACAGTCACCGTCGATGTGGACCAAGACGCCAGCGGCAGCCTGATCAATCCAGCCTCGGTGACATCGAACGAAACAGAGTTGGACAATACCGACAACGACGATGACGCGACGACGTCATTGAATCCCGTCTTTGATGTGGTTGTCACCAAATCGGTCGATAACAGTTCGCCGAACCCATTGCAAACGGTCACGTATATGGTGGGACTGGAAAATGAAGGTCCCAGCATGGCTAGCGGAGTGATCCTCAGTGACCCGATTCCCGCCGGGCTCACCTTCGTCAGTGGGACCCTCGAAGGCCAGTCGGGATCCAGTGATGGAACCACGGTCACGTTCCCAGCCATCGATTTGGACGCAGGCACCTCGGCCACCGCCACCCTGATTTTTACAGTGGACGCGTCGGCCAGCGGTACGATCAGCAACACCGCCAACGTGCCCGACATGGCAGCGGCCGGCGAAGATGATACGACCAATAACTCCGCCAGTGTCGACCTGACTGTGGTGGAACAAGTCGACCTGCGAATCGAAAAAATCGTCAGCGCCGCCAATTCACAGGTCGGCAGTGGGCTGACGTACACAGTTACCGTCAACAACGATGGCCCGTCTGTAGCGCGAAATATCCAGGTCACCGATACGCTTCCCAGCGGAGTCACCTTTGTCGACGGAACGGGACCGAACAACGAAGCCTTGGTGCTTAGCAGCGGTACTGTGGTTGTGGACGGTGGCGACCTTAACAACGGCGGATCGTTCAGCTTCACCATCAATGTGACGGTTGACGCGGGAGCCAATTCGACGTTGGTCAATACTTCCAGCGTGACCACAACCACGATTGATACAAACCTTGGCAACAACACCGACACCGCATCAACCAACATTGATCCAATGACCGCCAGCCTTGCCGGCTCGGTATACATCGACGTCAACAATAATGGCGTTCGAGATCCGAGTGAACTGGGAATCGCGGGCGCGCTATTGACACTCAGTGGAATCGATGCGCTAGGAAACGTGGTCTCACAGACCGCGACCAGCGATGCCAACGGTGACTATCTGTTTGCGAATCTGGCCGCCGGCACCTACACGGTGGAAGAGACGCAACCGGACGGATTCATCGACGGCATCGACACCGCCGGATCGATTGCCGGCGTCAGCGCCGGAGACGATATCTTTACCCAGATTGGACTTGGGGAAGCGATCACAGCCGAAAATTTCGATTTTGGCGAACGGTTAACCGTTAATTCATTCTCGAAAAGACGTTTCTTGGCATCGTCTTAACGGACGAACGATCGTTGACTGCCGCGTCGGCATCAGGGAGCCGGTGACGACGACGAACCGGCGCGGGTCAAGTGATTTGCCAGGAAGCGAAAACGCTCAGTCTTTCGGGGGGAAGACTGAGCGTTTTTTTATTGGTCCGCCGACTGTTCTTCGCTGGGCAGTTTTTCAATCCGACCAAACATGTGGCCGCCGACCGCATCATGTTGCCACGTGCCCGCGTATCGATCGGCGTGGATCAGCACTCTGGCACCAAAAGTTCCCATCCCAGGAATCCAAAATCGATCCAGTGTGATCACGGGCGTATTACCTGACCACAAAATTTTGATATCGAGCGGTAGTTCGTTATCGACCTCTCCATACTTGATCCGCGCAGTCATCCGGTACATGTCTTCGGCGGGCAGCTTTTCGCATTTACTGATCGTGTACTCTTCGATCTTTTCGTCGCCTTGTTGGCCGTCGATGGTAAATTTGCCAATCAGTTTGACTCCGTTCAAATATTCCGCCAAACGTTGTTCGCGCGGAGGTTGCTTCTCCGCGTCCGCTTCCTGCGCGGCGACCGCGACAGGCAGCAATACGGCGAAGCCAACCAGGATTGCGAAACTGCGAATCGAACACATAGCTTCCTCATCTGTTGACTAAGGGTTTCTCGAAGCTCTGATTCTACCTTTGGTTGCTGCCGACCGGGACCCGGCTTGTGCGGCAGGCGGAATCACAATCTTGTGCTGCCGCCGGCGACGGCCACAGCACTCGAGCCGTTTGAGGATCTTAGCCTTCGGCCCGCGACCAACCGCTCTCTCGGAGCGAGGATCAGCCACGCCATTCGGCTAGCCAAGCTGATAAACTTGAATGCGGCCAAAGTGCGGAAATTGTCCCGACTTATCTCGCCGCTTTGGCTGGCCTTGTGCGCCGAACACGACCAATTGGCTACCGTCCGCTGTGTAGCTCGCCGCGGTGACACGGAAACCCGTTTTCAGCTGGGCGACTCGATTCCCGTCTTTCAGATCGAAGAAACCGACATTCCAGTCTCCGCCGCGCAGCCGTCCACCGATCAAAAAGTGCTCGCCGGACGGATGGATCTGCAACGCCTCCATCAAACCTTCACCGGATTCGCCGTCGTGCGTTTGGTCGATCTGCTTGGGCTCTGCTTCACGCCACGCCCACTTTTGCCACAACTGACGTCCATTGCCCGCCATCGGATCGCGCATCGGGCCCATTCCGGCCAACAACACTTCGTCGCCGTCAGGAGTGAATTGCATTGCGAAGATTCCGCCAAGGTAGCAGTGACTTTTGATGATTCCCCAGCTGGTAAACGCAGCGCTTGTAAAGCCGGCTTGCAGTTCGCCGTCGCCGGTGTCAAACACGCGGACTTCCCCCATCAGGTTGCCGGCAGCGACAAACTTGCCATCCGCACTCAGGGCAACCGCCTGGACTGATGGAACATGTGGCAGGCTATACAGCAACTCGCCCGATTCAAGCGACCCGATCTTTAGCGATGGTTCACGCTCGGGTAGTGGCTCGTATTTGTAGCCGCCGGCCAAGTACTGACCGGTCACCGATGCGAACAGTTGTCGATCGAGCGAAACCGCCATGTCCCATGACCAAAAATCATGCAGCTTCGTGTTTCGGACCAATGTGCCGGTGCCGATATCAAACCAGCGAACCCATCCGTCATAGCCAGCCGACACGATCGATTCGCCCGACAACCAGTGGACGGAAGTGACGTAAGAGTCATGGCTGTACAATTTTTCAAACTGCTGCGTCTGTAAGTCCGCGCGATAAACTCCATCCATGCAACCGGCGACAACCTGCTTGCCGTCGGGCGCAACCGCACCGGCCAAGATGCCCATCGGCAGCTTGAATTCGCTGGTCAGTTCAAAAGTCGGTTTCGCCATCTCGTCGGTCAGATCAAAAGTTCATCGATGGGTGCCGCGTTTTCCTCAACACGGGCGAAGGTTGGTAACCCGGGCAGATCGTAGCTTACGTGCGGATCAATCCCCAGCGCTTTGAAGATCGTGGCAAACAAGCGGCGGTTGTCCACCGGGTTGTCGCTGACCTCGAAGCCCAAGGGGTCGGTGGCCCCATAGACGACGCCCGGTTTGATTCCCGCTCCCGCCATCGCCATGCTCCAGGCGTTGGGATAGTGGTCGCGGCCGCGCGCGTCATTCAGCCACGGCGTCCGGCCGAATTCACCCATCGCGATCACCAATGTATTCTGTAATGAACCGGAGGCCTCCAAGTCGGTGATCAACTGGAACAGCACATTGTCCAACTCCGGGACCAGCATTTGGTGCATCTCGTGCTGGAAGACATGGTTGTCCCACGGCATGCCATTGGCGACCATTACGAATGTCGATCCATTCTCGATCAGGTGACGTGCTTGAAGGGCGTGTTGCGCGAATGCACCGCCACCATATCGCTGGCGATCTTGAGCAGGCAAACTGTTCAGATCAAATAGCGGCGCACAGCTCATCAAACCTTTGACGCGTTGAAACGCCGCGTTGTAGGACGCTGCCGCCTGGCTGTCGCGATCGTTCTGATATTTGCGGCTGAAGAAAGCTCGCAGCGCCTCGCGGTCTGCGTGATCCAGCTCGGAAATCGTTTCAGGCTTGATCAAATTCGGGATCGAATACTCGCCGCCGGCGCGGATGGGTCCGTATTCGGCGCCCAGCCAGCCGGCCCAGTTGCCAGCTTTGAACTGTTTGAATTCGTTGCCTTCCGGACACGGATCCAACAGCACAAATTGCGGCACTGGGCTGTCGAGTTGACCGAGTTGCTGGGCGACCACCGAGCCAAGGATGGGTCGAGTGAATGGTGGTCGAGGCTTGTCGCCTCGCGTCAGCAAATCGATGCCTTGGAAATGCTCCATTGGCTCGGTGCTCATGCTGCGGATCACGGCCAACTTGTCCATGATTGTCGCGCACTTGGGCATCAACGAACTGATCTGAATACCTGGCAAATTGGTATCGGTCGCCGCAAACGGGCCTGCCGTTTCGGTACCCGGTTTGGGATCCCAAGTTTCGAACTGGCTCGGCGCTCCGCACAGCCACAACAAGATGCATTTGTTGCCGACTTGTTTTGCTTGTTCGGCCACTGCCGGGATCGAGAACAGACCGCTGAAACTGGCAACCGACGCAGCGCTGGCCGATAGCGACCCTTGTAAAAACAACCGCCGATGAATGGTATGCTCGGGGCTGCCACAATCGGCTGTTAAGGTTTTCGGTGTTTTGACCATGACGCCTAGTGGTTGAATCGAAACTCCGCACTGGTCAGCAGCGACCAGACGATTTGCCGCAGGCCCGCCGCCAAGGAACCTTCGCGTTGGTTTAAGAATTCGATCAGCAAATTCCGCTCGTCGTCGGCCGGGAATCGGCCCAAGGCCGCCTGGAAAACCGTATCGACCCGGGAGGCGTGGTCTGCCAGGTTCATCAGCATTGGTACCAGATGATCCGGCTGGTCGCTGCTTCGTAGATACTGTTCGAATTCAACGTTGTTGCTCAAGAACAACGCTTCGCCAACGCTGACCACATTCTGAGCGGGCAGCACCTCTGGGAACTGCTGACGCATCAATCCCAATAAGTTCGGCTCAGAGTCGCATCTCGCGTCGAACCATCAATTGAATTGATCGAGCCAGTTGTTCTGCGGTCAACGGGCGTTCCAAGTACCAGGCAAAGGTGGCTGGGTCATCAATTCCAGGGGGACGAACCGAAGCAAGTTGGTAGGCCTCCGAACGCGCGATTGCCCGGACCAGGCGGCGAATGTCATGACCGCTGGTGATGAAATCGTTGGTCAGAAAATCGAGCAGCTCGGGATGGCTGGCAGCGTGAACGCTATCCATCTGGTCAAACGGGTGCACCAAGCCACGGGCCATCAACATCGCCCATACTCGATTGACCAAGGCGCGGGCGATCAATGGATTTTCGCGGACAAAATGCTCGACGAACTGCTGGCGGCGCGAGAACTTCGGGACCCGCGGTTCGGCTTGATCCGCGGCGGGTCGATACAGCGTGTCGCTGTCCACCTGCTGCTGTTCTTTGGACGGCCGATCTTCGTGTACCGTTTCGGCGCCCAGAAAAGCTAACAGATTGGGACTGGTTTCGCCGAAGATGTTCGCGAATTCAGAAAATCCGCCGATCGCGGACTCGGCAACCCGCGGGCCATTGGCCGTCCGCTCATTCTTGCTGCGGTTAAAGAACGCCACCAATCCCCAATAATGCTGCTGCTTGATCTCATCGGCCAGCATGTGGTCATGACACTGAGCACACTCAATGCGCAGGCCAAAAAACGCGGGCGCAATTGACTCGGCAATTCGTTGATGATGATCTTCGCGCTCGTATAAAAACCAAACCGCGCCCTGCTGGTCCGGATCTTGGGGTCGGGCCAACAGGATCTCTGCGACCACATCGTTCCAAGGGCGATTATCGCGAATCACGCTTTCCAAATACGATCGCCAATGATGTTCGCGTCGCTGGGCGTATTTGTGTTCCGCAGCGCGGCCCATCAGCAGCGCATCAAACAAGTCGGTGAAATGTTGAACGTGATCTTCGCTCGATAGCAGCAAATCGATCAATCGTGGGCGGCGATCATCATCATGGTCGGCCAGGAACTGATTGACCTCCGTCGTCGTTGGAATGCGTCCGGCCAAGTCCAAATATAATCGGCGAACAAACTCACGGTCCGAGCAGCGAGCGGCTGGATCAAGCTGCTGTCGCTCCCATTTCGCTCGTATCCACTGGTCGATCTGCGCCGACGGGTCACTTGCCTCGAGCGTGACCACGACCTGATCGGCGCCGGCAGTCTGCAGCGAAAGGAAACCTGTGACTGTGGGGATCCAGGTAGTCAACAGGAAGGCGAGTCGCAACATGCTGGCAGGAGAGCTCGACGAAGTCGTGTTGGCATACGAATGGCCAGAAGCACAATTGTGAGCTTGACATGATAATCGATCGGGCGTCTGTGCCCAACATGCCCAGGCGACACCTTCAATCGCTCGCTGCGGCGCACGTCGGGGCCAGCTGATCTGTCGACCAGCAGAGCAGTTGATCAGGCGTTCGAGTCGGTTTCTGAGTTCGATTGGGCCTGTTGGCTTTCAGCAGCCTGTTGTTCGGCAGCCGCCTGCTCTTGGGCATTTGCCTGATCAGGGTCCAGGGCATAGGGACGTTCGTTTTGGTAGCGATCGAGTGTCTTTTTGGCGAACTCCTGCTGTTCTTCCGAAGACATTTCGATGACTTTTTCCTGCCATCCCACCGCCTTGTCAAATTCACCGTCTGCTGCCAGCGCGGCGGCCAAGGCGGAAAGTTCGCCCACCGATTCATAATTGGTCAATTCACAGGCTGTGGTTGCCGATTCAACGGCGGCTTTGGGATCGCGAAGGTCCTTATTTTCAGTCGTGCAAAGTAACCAGGCCCGATTTTGCAACGCCAATGCGTACTTGGGGGCCAGTTTGATTGCCTGGCTGTAATCGTTCAGCGCCTCGGCGTGGTGGCCCAGTTGGTAATGGTTGTATCCGCGGTTGTTCCAGGCGACCGCATCCTGGGGATTCAGTTCGATTGCGGCGGCGAAATCGTCAATCGCCGCTGCGAACTGTTGTTGTTGAAAGCGGATGTAACCGCGTCCCATCAATGCCGCGCGATTGTCCGATTTCAGCTTCAAAATGGCATTAAAATCTTCAATTGCCTGCGCCAGCTTGCCGGCCGCTTTCAATGCGATCGCGCGTTGATGCAACAGTGATAAAGAATCCTGCTTCTTTTCCAGCGCCAGGGTGTAGTCGGCGACCGCGGCGTCGAAATTGCCGCTGCTGATGTGGACGGCGGCGCGGTTGATGATCGGTGCCACGTCGTCGGGGTCGATCTCTAAGGCTTTGTCATAATCGGTAATGGCTTTGTCGTAGTTCCCCATTGCCGCATGGAACATCCCACGACTGGTGTAGGCATGCGCTTCGCTGTAGCCAAGCTCGATTGCAGTGTCAAAATCTTCAAGGGCTTTTTCCGCGTTTCCGAGCGCCACCACGACGCCGCGCGCAACGTGAAAAATCGTCCTTCATCAGGGTTCCGTTGGATCAGGTCCGTGTAGATTTCACCCGACTCGGCGATCTGTACGGCGTTGACTTTTTCGATTGCGCCCTTGGTCCCGTCATGCGTCATGATCACGTACTCGGTGTCGGTCTCTTCCAGAACCGTCAGCAGGTCTCCTTTTTCGATCACGTCGACCACCTGCTCATCGATTGCCAGCTTCATTTCGACTCGCGCCACAACCGGCTCGGCGAAGGGCTGTTGAGCCAGGGAAGCGGAGGCAAGCAGCGCGGTTGCAAGTGTGCTGGTCAAGAACAAACGGCCTGGGCGAGCATTGAAATGGAGCATATGTCGGTTTCGATCGATGGAGGCTAGCAGGAACAACGCTGGGTGCGACGAGCGACAAAAGTCTGTCGGATCGCTACGTGACTTCGAGATTAATTTGCGGTTGTTCAGCGCGATCGGCGGAACCGGTTTTTGGTCCAAAGAATGGAAACAAATGGTCGATTGGCGCAAATGTGTCGATCATCCGAGAGATTGGGGATGTTCGGAAACTTCAAAAAAAAATCTCTCGGATGGTTGTATGTTTCCATTTTGCATCTATTCTCGAATTCACTGCTCGGGGGAACGGTAGCAGCGTGTCAGTTGCCGCCATTTTTTCCAAACGTTTCCCCGATTTGAAGGAACTCAGCAGTGAGGTGGATTACAAATTTGCTAGGGATGTCGGCCGCAGTGCTGGCATCGACCGGCATTACTTACGGCCAATGTGCGCCGTGCGGCGGGTGTAGTGACCCGTGTGGCGGATCGACGATGTCGGTTTCCGCTGGCTGCGGCAGCGCAGCGACGTCAGCCGGAGCTGCCGCTAGTGGCAGCATGGCAGGCGGGATGATTTGCGAGCCAGTGACGAATTACAAAGTCGTCATGGAGCCCAAGTACGTGACCGAGATTCGTTCGGTATGCGTGACCGAAATGCGCAACGAAACTCGGTATCGGACCAAGCAGGTTTACAAGACCGTGCCTGTGACCGAGACCAAGTATCGCACCAAAGTGGTCAATGTCCCGACAACGGAAACCAAGACCATCAACTATTCGGTGTTGGTCCCCGTCAAATCGGAAAAGACCGTTGAGTTGACTGAGTCGGTGCCGGTTTGGACCGAAGTTGCCGAAGAGTACACCGTCCGCGTTCCAGAACTGGTCGATGTGCCTGAAAACTACACGGTCAAAGTTCCGCAGCTTCGGGAAGAGACCTTCACTTACACAGTGAACGTTCCAGAAGCGGTAACCGAACAGCGAATGCGAACGGTCATCAACGCCGTGCCGGTATCCCGCACCCGTACGATTAGCGTTTGCGTTCCGAAAACGACGATGCAAACGGTCACCAAAGACTACGGTCACTGGGAAGATCAAATCGTGGAAGTCCCCGCCTCAAGCGGGGGTTCGCTTGGCAACGGTTCCGGTGGTCGCATGCGATCGGGCGGCTGTGGCATGCGTGGTCGCCTGTGCCGACACCATGGCGCTCGTTGCGGCGGATGTGCTTCGGCATGCTCGTCGTGCGGCAGCAACTGCGGTGGCAGCTGTGGTGGCGGCGGATGTGGTGCTGGTGGCGGATGCACAACCACGGTCTGCAAGAAAGTCTGGGTACCAAACTGTGTTACCGAGAGCGTTCCGGTCACCACCACTTCCACCGAGTGCCAGACGGTTCACTACACCGTTTACGAGCAGCAATCGACGCAAGTTCCTTACGAATGCACTAAGGTTGTCTACAAGCCTGAGCAGCGTACCGGAACCAAGCAGTGCGTTACCTACGTGGACGAGACACGAACTCGGACGCGTAAAGTTGTCAAGTACAACGAGGAAAAACGGACTCGGATGCGCAAGCAGCTGACTTACCAAACGGTCACCAAGACCGAAACCGTGCCGCATGTCTCTTACACGACTGAGCAACGGACCAAGGAAGTCAGCTATACCTTCAATGTTCCTGAGTACACAACGGAAGCTTACGAAGTGACTCGCAACGACCGGGTTTGTGAAGAACAGGTCGAAGAGTACACCGTTTGCGTGCCGCATGTGGTTGCCAAGGAGCAGCAGGTTCAGGTCTGCAAGATGGTTCCTAAACTGGTGGAAGAAATCATCAACCCATGCTGTGGCTGTGCCCCTGCGGCCGCCAGCTGTGGATGCAGCGCTCCAGCGGCTGCGCCATGCGGTTGCGGAAAGTAAGCCAACGTCAGACTGTCGAACTTCAAGAGTCGTTCGCTGTTGAGTAGCGAGACCGCCGCTGTCCCAAACTTGGGGCAGGGGCGGTTTTTTGTTACCACGGGCTGTTCGCCCTGACCAGCCGGAGCGGACGATTTCGATTTCAGCCAGCAGCTGGCGCAGGCCTGCAAAACGTCAGCAGCGAAACCCCTTGTCCGGCGCCACAGTCGCAACAAATCAACTCGGCTACAGTGACTCGATGTACTTGAGCTGAATTTCGGTTTGCGGCAGCGACCTTTTTAGCTGGTCGACTCCCGCTTGAGTGACCGCGGTCCTGGTGACTTTCAAGTCTTTGAGTGAAGTTAGGTTCTGTATATGGACCAGCCCGGCGTCGGAGATCTGCGTCGACCCAAGGTGCAGGAAGGTCAGCCTGGTCAGGCCGCTAAGGTACGCCATTCCAGCGTCGCTTAATCTGGTATTGTCCAGGTTCAGAGATTCCAGCGACGTCAGTTCACTCAGCGGCTCGATCCCACGATCGGATAGATTCACACGCCACAGATTCAACTTTTTCAGCCGCTTCAATTCGGCCAGCGGCTCGGTCGCATCGTCGGAGATCTGCAAACACTCGCTCAGGTCGAGGTCCTCGAGGCTGCTCAATTTCGGCAAGGCCGCGATTCCCTCCGCATCGATCTGCGTCTTGGCAATCCGCAGCCGGCGAAGGTTCGGAAAGCAGCTGAGCACATCGATCGCTTCGTTTCCAATGGTGGATTCGGCCAGATAGAGTTCCTGCAAATTCTGCAATCCGGTCAGTTTTTCCAACCCCACTTCGCTGACCCACAAGAAATCGAGTCCCAGCGATTGCAGACTGGCGAGTTTGGCGAGCTGATCCATGCCGCCATCATCCACACTACAGTCGCCGCTTCTGCCGGAAAGTTTTAGGGATTTTAGCTTCGGGAGCGAGGTTAAATGGGTCAGGCCTTCGTTGGTAATTTTGCAATCACGCAGATCGAGATTCTCGAGCGTCGTGATCTCGCCGAGCGTTTGCAATCCAGCATCGCTGATCGCGGTTCCCAGCAGCAACACGCTGCGCAGGTGCGGAAGCGCGGCAAGCGGTCGCAGATCATCGTCGTTGACCTGGGTGCCGCGAAAATCGACTTCGATGATCGATCCATTGCCATCACGACGCAGCTTTTCGGTGACCGCTTCGATCGCCGCTACTGCGTCGGCATCGTCGGCCTGCATATCGCTGGAACTTTGCTTTAAATCATCGGCTGCCGGCGGTGTCACCGGCGGTTCGGTCGTGGTGGTGCAGCCTGTGATGGCGATCAACGCCAGCGCGTTTACGATGAATCGTTGCATTGTGTCACTCCTTTCGAATTTTACGATCCGGATGCAACCTGGCGGTGTCCAGCTACACCACCAGCTCGACTTCCCAACCTTCGCGGTATTGCTTTCGCAAGTACTTGTCCGCTTCCGGGCAATTGGTCGCCTGCAAATTCTCTGCGTCCCAGTCCAATCGTTTGCCGGTCCGATAAGCGACGTTGCCCAACAACACGGCTTCGGAGAGCGCGCCGGCGTAGTCAAAGTTGCACAGCGCCGGCGGGCCACCTTTGCAGGCTTTGATCCATTCGGCGTGATGACCAATCGAATCGGGGATCGATTTTTCCGGGGGCTGAAAACTGGCGAACTTGTCAGAGGGAAACAGTTTGTAATTGCTGTAGTTTGCGAACATGTTGCCTTCGCTGCCGACAAACATCACGCCGCTGCCGGGCACCCGCTCGCCAGCCACCTCGCGAGGCGTCATGTTGCCGTCGTACCAGGTCAGATCGACCGGCGGCAGATCGCCCCGCGCCGGAAACTTGTAGTGGACCTTCAATCCCATGGGACAGGTTTCCGGATGCACTGCTGGGCCTTCGGCTTGGCACTGAATCGGATGCCGCAGCTGGAGTGCCCAGAAGGGCAAGTCCATGTAGTGGCAACCCATGTCACCCAGGGTGCCTTGACCGAATTCCCACCAGCGACGCCACTGGGCGGGATGGTATCGGCCGGGAGCGTAAGGACGGACGGCGGCTGGTCCCAACCACAGATCCCAGGACAGGTTTGCCGGCGGCGGTTCAATGTTGGTCGGCAAATCGCCGCCGCCCCAACCCTTTCCGACCCAGACATGGACTTCTTTGATCTCGCCGATTGCCCCGGAGCGAACGATTTCGACCACGCGCCGGTAGTTCGGCTCAGCGTGGATCTGCGTGCCCATTTGCGTGGCCAGGCCCTTGGCTTTGGCCGCCTCGGCGACGATGCGGGCTTCCTGGACGGTGTGCGTCAATGGTTTTTCGCAATACACATGCAAACCAGCTCGAATCCCGCGGATGGACGCGGGGGCGTGCTGGTGATCCGCCGTCGCCACGACGATGGCGTCCGCCTTGTCGGCCAGCTGATCGATCATTTCACGATAATCGGCAAATGTTTTGGCGTCTCGGTGGGTCGCGGCGGCGCGCTGCAGATAGTTGCTGTCGACATCGCACAGGCCGACGATCTGTTCGCTGGCGATGCCATCGATGTCTGCCGCCGCACGGTTTGCGGTACCGACGCACAGAATTTGTAGTTTTTCATTTGGCGAATCAGACTCCGCGGCGGCTGTGCTGCTCCAAACGCCCGTGGCCAGTGAAACGGCGGCGGAGGATTTCAGAAACTGGCGGCGGCGGAGTCTGGGAACACTTAGAAGTTTTGCGGGCATGAGCGGTAGCCGGGCAGGAGGGTGACGAAAGTACCAATTCTAACGACCGACGTTTGGGACTGTGGTCGCACTGAATATGATACTCCAGTTGGCCGGGCCTGGGTTACTGCTGCCCCGGGACCGGTGGTTGGACTCGAATTTGCTGCCGTTCCTATTTCGGTTCTGTGTGGGGCGTCTTGCGGTAGACCGAATACATGGCGCGTCCTTTTGCGACCAGCTTCTTTTCGTTCTCCTGCCAAGCTTCCATATCGGTGGCCACGATTCGATTTCCGCTACGCGACAATTGCGCGATCACAACCAAGTCGCTCGGTCCCGTACTGCGCAGAAAGTCGACACGCAAGTCAATCGTCGCAATCCGCTCGTCGGGTGATGTCAGCGTCGCCATGCCGACTGCTCCTCCGACCGCATCTAACGCGGCGGCGATCATGCCACCGTGCCAATTGCGATTCAGAAAATTACCGATCAATTCTTCGCGGAATGGCCACAGCATTTTGCAGTAGCCATCACGGATCTCAAGTGTCTTGACGTTCACAAAGTTGTGCAGCGGGATGCCTTTATCGATGATCTGAGCCGCGGTGTCGGGGGTTACCATCATGGCGAGTTTCTCGTATTCAAATTATTTTGTGCTGTCGGGTTGCTGTAGCTTATTCACTCAGTTTGATCAAACAATCCCACCTCGATATGATGCGCAGCCAGCGATGTTCACAAGCTCACAGGTCCGGCTACGCAATTGACCGATACACCACTCGTGCTTTCGATCGACTTGGGCACCTCGGGAGCCAAATGCGCCTTGGTGTCGCTGAGTGGCGAAATTGTGGCCTGGGACTTTTGCCCAGTCGAAATGCAAATCATTGGCAATGACGGCGCGGAGCAGCGTCCTGCCGATTGGTGGCAGGCTGTTTGTCTGGCGACTCAGAGCATTTCGAAACAGCACGATTCATCCAACATCATCGCAATCTGCGCATCGACTCAAGGCGAAGGGACCGTGGCGGTGGATCAGCACGGCGGTCCGCTGCATCCCGCCCTGCTGTGGCTCGACATGCGCGGCCGTCACGCGCTGGCCAAACAGGTTGGCAAGGGCCTGATCCGAGTTGCCGGCTACGATGCCGGAAAACTTGCCCGCTGGATACGGCTGACCGGCGGCGCGCCTTCGTTATCAGGAAAAGACCCGGCCGGTCACATGCTGTATCTGAAGCAGGAATTCAACGATGTTTATCAGAAAACCTACAAGTTCTTGAACGTGCTGGACTATTTGAACTACCGCTTTACTGGCCGAATGGTGGCGTCTGCTGATTCAATCATGACTTCCTGGGTGACCGACAACCGTGATCCAACCAACATTCGATATCACCCTCGTCTGATTCGTGACTTGGGAATCGACGCGGATAAACTGCCCGAGATCGTCAGGGCTACCGACGTGATCGGACCGCTGCTCGGTAGCGCGGCCGACAAGCTGGGGATTGCCGCTGGAATTCCGGTTGTTGCCGGGACGATTGACAATGCCACTGCCGCTGTTGGTTCGGGCGCGGTTGGCGATGGTCAGCTGCATTTATACATCGGGACGTCATCTTGGCTTGGCGCTCACGTTCCCTGGAAACGAACCAACATCCGTTCACAGTTCGCCTCGCTTCCCTGCGCCATGCCGGACAAGTATCTGCTGACCGCATTGCAGAGTTCCGCGGGCTCCAACCTATCCTTTCTCCGCGATCGCGTCTTGTTCAACGACGACGAATTGCTGCAGAATGAGGAATTGGTGGATGTTTATCAAATCCTAGATACGATTGCCGCGCGTGTTCCGGCCGGCTCGCGGGGTGTTCTGTATACTCCCTGGCTGTTCGGCGAACGTTGTCCCGTTGATGAGGCGACTCTGCGAGCGGCGTTTTTGAATCTCTCGATGCAGCACTCGCGCGAAGAATTGATTCGCGCGGTACTGGAAGGTGTCGCCTTGAATACTCGCTGGATGATGGGGCCGGTAAAGAAATTCTTGCGCCAGTATCCGATCGACGAAATCACGATCGTCGGCGGCGGCGGGGAATCGGATGTGTGGTGCCAAATCTTTGCCGATGTCCTGAACGTTCGCGTCCGCCAACCCCAGTCGCCGATCCAAGCGAACGTGTTGGGTTCGGCTTTTATCGCGGGCGTCGGAATCGGGGCGATTCGGTTTGGCGACATTCCCAGGCTGACGCGAATTCGCAGCGTCTACGAGCCGATTGCCGATCATCGGATCGTTTACGATCGGGTGTTCGCTCACTTTACCGAGGCCTATCGGAGACTGTCGCCTTTGTATCGACGGATCAACAACGGAGTTGCCGGAAGATGAACTTTCGCGCTGCTTGTGCCGATATTCTGGCAACCTGTCGCGCGCTGGCCGACCGAGGTTTTCTGGCTGGCACTGGCGGCAACGTGGCGGTCCGAGCGGATGCGGATCACTTTGCCGTCACTCCGTCGGGAACCGACTATTACTCAATGTCGATCAGGGATGTTTGTGTGCTCAGATTTGGTGACTTCAAACAGGTCGCCGGTGATCTGACGCCATCGGTCGAAAGCGGATTGCATGCCCGATTGCTTACCGCGCGTCCGGACTGCAACTGCAGTATTCATACACATCAGCCGCTTGCCAGCGCTTACGCGTTGTTTGCCAGACCGTTGGTGGTTCGATCCGCAGCGCAGCGCAGATTGCTAGGCGATGTGGTTCCCTGCGCTGGATACGCGCCATCCGGTACTGCTTGGCTGGCCCACAAAGTTGCGAAGTTGGCGCGGGCGGACGTGCAGGCCTGTCTGATGCGAAACCACGGAGTCGTGTGTGTCGGTGAGGATTCCGCGGTGGCCATGCGTCGCCTGGAAGCTTTGGAAGCGGCCTGCGGGGAGTACTTTGCAACGAAGCTGCCGAGCAATGCCCAGCGGCTGCCCGAAGCCGTTACAACGGCCGTCAAAACGGCCACGCGGTCGCCCTGAGTGCTGCAAGCTCCCGCCACACCGCCAGATTCCGCAACCGTTCTTGCCCACATCAGGAGGGACCGCCTTTCTCACTTGGGATTGGACTGCCGTGAGGATCGATGCCCGGAGCGTCGGTGACGCGATCAAGCTCATCTCGCAAGAACCGATCGGTAAAATGTTCGAAGCGCTCCGCCTTGTCGTGAATTCGGTCGGTCTGGGCGCTGGTTTCGGAGACCAGATATTGTTCCCACAGGCGGTGGGATCGCACCAGTTTGCGTCCTCGGTCTCGCCCGGTTTGACTGAGCTTCAAGCCGCCCTCGGTCGCCAATTCTCCCCGCCGCCTCAGGATCGATAGCGCGGCGGAGAGAAACCAAGATCCAGCGTAAAGTTCCGTCGCGATTTCCTCACGAGTCGGTTGGTCGCGCAAACGTTCCTCGTAGCGGTACAAAAGTGCAACGATGTCATCGCACAAGATCCGAATCGTCAACAACTGTCCTCGCACCCACTTGACGATCACGCCGTGCCTGGGTCCCAGTAATGCGGCAATCATGAACAACAGCCCGGCAGTCACCGCCATCATTCCCGCCGTCGTGGTGCTGCGATACCCGAACCAGGTGGGAACCACCAAAGCGGCGAAATGACCGAGGATCGCGGCGGCGATGGCGATCACCACGCTCAATCCGATCATCACGCCCAATCGGTCCGTCAACATGTAAGCCGCTGCTGGGGCGACGACAAACATCGCCACCACCAGAATACTGCCAACACTCTCAAAGCTGGCCACCGCCGTGATCGAAACCAGCACCATCAACAGGTAGTGCATCATCTTCGCTGAGATCCCCATCGTGGTTGCGAGCACGGGATCGAAAGAGCTGATTCTCAGTTCTTTAAAAAACAATCCAACGAACAACGCATTCAGCAGGACCACGGGCAGCAGCACCAGGACGGCGCGAGGCACTTGGTGGTCAAACAGCCGGGTCGTGTCCAGTGGTGTCAATTCAATCGCGCCATACAAAACGCAATTGGGATCCAAATCGACGTGATCGGCCGCTTGCACCAACATCACCAGCCCAAGTGCAAACATCGACGTGAAGACGACACCCATCGCCGCGCCCTCGTCAACCTTACCGAATTGGCGAATCCACTCGGTGAACAAGGCGGTTAATACGCCCACAACCGCCGCGCCGATGAACATCGGCAAACTGCTGCGGCTGCCGCTGATTAAGAATGCGACGGCAATGCCGGGCAGCACAGCGTGAGTCACGGCGTCCCCCAACATGCTCATCTTGCGGAGGACTAGGAAATTTCCCAGCAATGCGGAGGCCACGGCGCATAAACAGCCGACCACCATGATCCAGCCATCGAGGCCCCAGGTCCACTGAATCGCGGCCGGCATCATGGAACCACCCCCAGTTCGTGCGGACTCTGCGGAACCAGGACTGTGGTATTCTCCTGTTCCAGTAACTCTTCCAATTGATTGATGATTTGGGGTTCCAACACGTGTTCGATGGCATCCGCATCGCGATCGACCATGCTCGGTGCGATGTCCGCGTACGCGATCAAGTACATTTCCCACATGCGATGTTGTCGAGTCAGTCGGGAAGCTTCGACGAAGCCGGCGCGGGTCAGCTGGGCGTGCTGATCTCGCAGCGTCACCAGTTCGTCTGCCTCGGCCAATCGAATTGCTTTCATCAGTCGATGGCGCGTCCAGCTGCGCATGGGCAGTAAGTCATCCACCGGGACGGATGCCTGCGGATCAAAGGACTTGGTCGTTTGGGCCGGTTCCAGCAACTCGTAAATGGCCCGCAACAAATGCTGCCGCTGGACTCGGCGGTTGAGGCGGCGGCGGCGCCGGTAGCGAACCAGGATGCCGCTGGAACTGCCCAGTAACATGCTGAAAAAGAAAAACACAGAACACACCAACACGATCATGGCACCCGAAGGCAAATTTGGGAAAACGGCGCTGATTGTCGCTCCGCCGATGCAACCGAGGGTACCTAATAGCATCGACCAGGCCATCATTCGTGACATCACGTCGGTCCAAAAACGCGCCGCGGCCGCAGGAATCACCATCAATGCGATCATCAAGATCAATCCGACTGCTTGCAGACCAACGATCGTGATCAATACAACCGTCGACATCAAAGCCACATCCAGCAGCACTACGCGATAGCCGCGCGACCCGGCAAAGCTTTCATCAAAGCAGAGGAGTTTGAACTCCTTGAACAGCGCTAAACAAACAAGGATGGCGATCGAAGACGCAATCAAGATCAATTCGGCGTCTCCGCGGCGCATGGAGGCGGTTTTTCCGTAGATGAAACCCTCCAGTCCGGCCGCGTGTCCCGTTTCCATTTGCTGGATCACGCCCAGCAATGCCACGCCCGCTCCGAAAAAGACACTCAGCACAATTCCGAGCGCTGCATCCTCTTTCAAGCGGGTCTGATTGCGAATCCACAAAATCACCGCAACACCCAAAAATCCACTCAGCGTCGCACCGGCGAGCAAGAAGGGAAGTGATTTCGCATTGCCGCCCAACATCGACGCGATCACGAATGCAAGGGCGATGCCTGGCAAGCTGGCATGACTGAGCGCGTCACCCATCAACGCGCGCTTGCGCAGCAGCGTGAATCCGCCGACCAATCCAGCCCCGGCACCCAGGGTTGCCACGCCGAAGACAACCACACGTGTGTTGTAGTCCTGCAGCAACAATACCCGGCGCCATTGATCCCAGGTTGGCCATTGGGCCGATCGGTCAGCGAGCGAGCGGTTGGCGTCCAGCGCGAGGTCGGCCGCGCAGAGACTCGACGGCAGGCAAAGCAGCAGCAATGCGGCGGTGGCGAGCCGGCTGCTGTAGCCGCTGGCGATGACGCTGCGGCGGCGTGAGGGCCGCTGGCAGTATTCGCCGTCAGCGAAACGGCCTGATCCATGGCGCCGCGATGAGGGCGAAAGATCTACCTGACCGCTCACAGCGATTGCTCCCGCCGTCTCATCGCTTCGGTGACCTCGTCCAACAGCGTTAGTCGACCACCGTAGGTCTTATTGAGATTCTCGGACGTGAAGGTCGTTTCAACAGGTCCGTGCGCGACCACGCGCATGTTCAGCAGCACCACGTAATCGAAATACTCCGGCACCGTTTGCAGGTCGTGGTGAATCACCACGGCGGTTTTTTGGCTGTCCTTCAATTCACGCAGGATATCCACAATCGCTCGCTCGGTTGCCGCATCAACGGCGGCGAAAGGTTCATCCATCAGGTACAGATCGGCATCCTGGACCAGCGCGCGAGCCAAGAAGGTTCGCTGTTGTTGGCCACCGGAGAGCTGGCTGATTTGTCGATTGGCAAGTTCAGCGATCCCGACCCGTTGCAACGCCTCGGTGGCCCGATCGCGGTGTTTCTTGCGGACCGGCCTGCACCAACCGATTTCGTCGTACAGACCCATCGCCACGACATCACGAGCATTGACTGGGAACTGCCAATCGACGCTTTCGCGCTGGGGAACGTAGCCGACGCGGTGACGATTTCTGGCGTAGGTATCACCAAAGACACATACCCGTCCCGAAGCCCGCGGGATCAAATCCATCACGGCCTTGAGCAGCGTGCTCTTGCCTGCCCCATTGGGGCCGACCACGCCGATCAACTTGCCCGGGGGGAGATCAAAGCTGATATCCCAAATCACTGGTTTGCGATGATAGGCAACGGTCAAATCATAAACGGACAAGGGTATCGCCGCGTCGCTGTGCCGCGTTGCGGGAACCGATTGCAAGGTCGATTCAGGCATAGGTGTTAATCTTCTTGAAGTTTCAATTTGCCGTTGAACCCTTTGGCTGCGGCTTGGCCGCCAAGTGCTCGAGTGACGACCGTGATGTTGTGATCCAACATTCCTTCGTAGGTCCCTTCGTAACTGCCGGCGGGGCCCATGGCGTCACTAAATAGAGGCGTGGAATCGATCACGCGAACCTCGTGCCCCTTCGACCTCGCGCCTTCCGCCAAGGCCTCGATGTTCTTGGATGAAACGCTGCTTTCGACAAAAATTGCCTTGACATGCTTGGCGACCAACAAGTCAACCAATTCATTGATGCGTTGCACGCCGGCCTCCGATTCTGTCGACAATCCTTGCACCCCAAAGACCTGCAATCCGTATGCCCTGCCGAAATAGTTGAAGGCATCGTGGGAAGTTACCAAAACGCGACTTTCCGGAGGTACCGTGGCCAATGAGTCGATTCCGTACTGATGCAGCCTGTCCAACTTGGTTTTATAGTGCTCCGCATTCGCCCGGTAATCGGCGGCATGAGAAGGATCAAATTGTGATAGCGCCGTCTGGATTGCCGAAACGGACTGAGACCAGGCCGAGACATCGTTCCAAAGGTGAGGATCGTAGTGACCGGCGAATTCCTCGGGCTCCAGCAACAACGATTCGTCGACCATTTCCGTTACTGCAAATACCGGCTTGGTTCGTGCCACCTTGATCAACGAATCGATCATCTTGCCTTCCAACATCAGACCCGAATAGAAGATCATGTCGGCGGCCATCAGCGACCGCGTGTCGTCGGTCGTCGGCTTGTGAAGGTGCGGATCGACCCCCGGGCCGCATATTTGGGTCACAGTAACGTGGTCGCCACCGACCTGGCGGACGACATCCGCGACCATCCCAATCGTGGCGACCACTTGAATTGGATAGGTACCGGAGAATTTCGCTGGCTCTGTTGTCGATGTCTGGCTAGCCGAATTCCCGGAATTGCAACCTGAAAAAGCCGAACTCACCAGGAACGCGGCCGACGCCAGGAGCAGATGTTTCAGCATGAGTTGGTACGCCCGGACCCGAGTTGGAAGGTTAGCGCCGCGTTGGCTTGAAATTTAGCCAATGCTAACTTTTAAGAATTGTAGCTATTGCTAAACCTAATGCAAGGGCCTAGGATCAGTGTTTGAGTCGCGCGTCGGTGGCGGTGGTCCGCGAGCGGCGGCGGCTCGGACCGACGCTTCGCATTTCTCGGGAGAGGCAGCTTGTCCCACAGTGCCGATAGGACCAAGAATCCATTTCGCCGTACGCGCAATGATCATGCCCAGGAAACGGCCGAAGACTATGTCGAAGCCGTGTCGAGTATTCTCGATCAGAAAGGTGTCTGTCGCGCCAGTGATCTGGCCCGCGAGTTCGCAGTCAGCCACGTGACCGTTCACCGGATTGTCACGCGACTGCAGCAGGAAGGCTGGTTGGAAACCGCGCCCTATCGGCCAATCGAATTGACACCCAAAGGAAAACGGCTGGCGAAAAAGGCTCACGCGCGTCACCAGGTGGTCTACCAATTCTTGCTGGCAATCGGCGTCAAGCCTGACGTGGCAACGATCGACGCCGAAGGCATTGAACATCACGTCAGCGAGCAAACACTCGATCGATTCGAACAGGCAATCAAACGCTTTCGCTAGTGATCGTGGACCACGTAGCGGACGTGTTGGTCGCCGTCAAATTCGATGCGGACATGACACCAGCTTGGCCCAACATAGAACCAGGACTGACCACTGTCGGTGTGCGTGATCCGAGTGGGAAAGCCCAGCAGCGACTGCACCTGATCCGTCGTATCGCCGCGGCCTACACGATCGAGCAAATGCGGCGGTACCGAATGTCCGGTGATCGCGACATAGGGCAGCGCCAACATGCCCAGTAACATCATCAGTCCCGCCGCGACCAGAGGCCAATGGTTCTCGCGGCGATAAACGGCCAATCCGATGAATAACCAGAACAGCATCCAAGCCAAAATGCTGCCTATTGGATAGGCGACGATGTGCAACCAGAATGCCGCGGCGGCGAAAGCAACAAAGACAAATAGTCGCTGCAATGAGAATCGCATCAGCACCGGCGGGATCAAGTCTTGAGCTTCAGTTCGAACCGCTGGATCGATGTCGCTTGTCCCGACGCCTTGGAATCGACGATCGCCCCACATAATCGTACATCGCGAGTGGCGACGTGAAAGTGGCAAGGCTCAAAAGTACGCGTTGTCTGCATCACTCGCTTGATATCCCGGCCAATGATACTTTCGTAAGGACCGCACATCCCGACGTCGCATTGAAAAGCAGTTCCACCGGGCAGCACTAGTGCGTCGGCGGTCGGAACATGCGTATGCGTGCCCAACACCGCCGTGACTTTACCATCCAAATAGCGAGCCAAGACCTGTTTATCACTGGTTGCTTCGGCGTGAACATCGACCACGATGTGCTTGGCCTGGCCGCTGATCGCCGCGAGTGCCTGATCGGCTGCGTCGAACGGACAATCTACCGGCCGCATGTAGACTCGGCCCAACAGGGACACGACTCCGATTGGACCAGCCGCAGTCTCGACCACGGTCCATGCTTTTCCGGAAGCACCGGCGGGAAAATTAGCCGGCCGCACAATGCGGTCACTGTTCAATAAAGTTGGAATCAGATCACTGCAGCGATAGATGTGATCACCCATCGTAATCACATCCACGCCGACTTCGATCAGCCGCTTGTACTGGCGCGGCATCAAGCCGGAGCCATCGGAGGCATTTTCGGCGTTGACGATGATCGCGTCGATGGCGTGCTTTTTGCGGACCGACTCGGCGTGTTTCAACACCGCGGAATAGCCCGGTTTTCCAACCAAATCGCCGAGAAACAGAATTCGCATGGACCGCAACCGGGAATCACTATGTACCAATCACCGCAACTTCTATCATAGGCAATTTCCAGCCTGGGGAGGCTATTCGACGTCAAAAGACTCAAGGCTGCCTTCGAGCGAGGGAGGCGATTGTGGTTTCGGCTCGACCAGGTTGCTCTGCGTGTCCTGGGCGGTCGCTGGACGAACATGGACTTTACCCGCCTCGACTCTGGTCACCACCACGCTGGAGCCGGCATCGATCGGCATCCCAATGCTGACTGCATCGACTTTGTCGTCGCCAATCACGATCATCCCACTGGGCAACATATCGGTCTTTGCGGTGCCGACTTGGCCAACCAATTGGCCCAGCGGGATGCCGCGCGATGTGGTCCGCGGCGGCGGCATTTCGGCCATTTCGCCGGGTCGTCGATTTAACATCCGACGGCCAATCGGTGTATGCGGCCACCAGCGAATGAGTCCAAAGATCATCAGCGGCGTCGTCAACAAGGCGATTCCCAACACGGTAATTCCCGAGGTGGTGCTGTTCATGAACGCGATTGCGACCGACGCCGTCAACGCCAAGACGGCGGCAACCCCGAGAAATCCGCCGCTCGGCAAGAAAAATTCTGCTGTCAGCAGCAAATAGAAAGCAACCAGCAACAAAATCACATAGAACAGGCTCATCCGTTTTCCACCGGTTCCACAACCACCTTCGTTGCCAGTACGTCAGTGACTCGAACTGGATCTCCGGCCGCAATCAACGTTCCTTCACTGACGACCTGGATGATCTGATCACCAAACCGGGCTTTACCCGACGGTCGCAAAGGCGTGGTGGCGGTGCCATACTGGCCTAGCAGGTGGCTGTAGTCACCCAATTTCTCCGATTCTTCGATCACCGCCTCGTCTTGCGGCTCCATCACCAAGCCGCGCAGTAGCGGTACGTGGGGGAACAGCAAACGCATGGCCACAAAACCGCCGAACATCCCGGCGGCGCCTCCCAGCGCGACCCAAACCCCGCGATTGAGTACTGCCAATTGGTAGGCGTTGCGCGGAATCACAAAAGTCTGGCTCATCAGTACCAAACCCAAAACGGTCAACGCCAAACCACCGATCCCGAACACACCAAAACCGGGCACCACAAATAGCTCGACGCCGATGCAAACAATGCCCAAACCAAACACCACCAGCTCCAGCCACTCGGCAGTCCCAGCCAGGAATTGAATCCAGAACCAAAGAGCAAAGCAGACGATCGCCAAAAAACCTGGAATGCCCAAGCCCGGCGCGTTGGCCTCGGCCGATAACGCCGTGAAGCCGATGAAAATCAATAAGAAGGCCAGGGAATGACTTCGTCCCAAGGTTTCGATGAACCGAACGAAGCCACGATCCGCCACTTCCTCGGGAATCGTGCTGAGTCCAATCCGACGCGACGCGTCGGCCAGCGATTTTGATTCTCCGTCGACCAGACCAAGGGCGATTGCCTCGGGGGTCGACAGCCCGGAACCAAGCTCGATCCGCTCACCGCGTATCCATTTGGCCTGCTCAGCCTCGGGATCTTCGACACCGGCGACAATGTCATCCTCGGTCGCATAGCGAATACGGCCTGTCTTGCGATGCGTGTATCGATAGACGACGAAGTCAGAATTCAGCAGTCCACGAATCAGCGCAGCGGGCCGCTTGGTCGAATTAGCAATCTGTTCGATCAGTTCATCGTATCGCGCGACTTGCTCGCGGCTAATCGACTCCGCCCCGGGACCGCCGATCCGCGCGTCGGGCAACATGTACAACGGCTTGCACGAGACAGCGACCAGTGCCGCGTCCCCACGGGCCTCGCCTCGGATCAGTCCGGCAACAAATCGCAGCGGTGGCTCGGGATTGGCGAACCACGCGCCCAAAGTGGCGCTGTCGTCCAGCGAGCCGCCGGCAGAATCGATTCGGACGACCCAGGCGTTGACATCGCCGGAATTCAAAGTTGAAGCCAGGTTACTTTGCCAGCGACGAACGCGATTGGTCGCAATTGAGCCAGTGATGTCCAACAACACTCCGTTGGCTGGCCCGGATGCCAACGTGCCCGCGATGGGATTTAGCTCGCCCAGATCCAACAACTCGGCCGCGCTTTCGATCGAATCCACCACCCCGGCTGCGATTCGAGCGGTGCGAAGCTGCTTGGCGTCCAATCGCAAGGGAACGCCGGCCGGACTCCAGACTTCTTCGCCAAGCACTTTTCCGGACTCGCGAAGTTCGCTGAGCGCTTCTCCGGAGGCAAATACTTGTTCGCCGCCAACCTGAGAAACGAGGGCAAGTTCGCGCCGGGATCGACCAAAGCAGCGACGATTGCCGGTGGAAACAGCCCACGCTTGGCGGCGATCGTCCGATAGTTCAGTTCGATCGTTTCATCAGCCTCCGAATCACCCGCCGACGCGTTCGCCAAACCGCCACTCGGCGTGACCAGCAACATGTCGGAGGCGATGATCGGCAGAATCTCGTGGCCGCCGATCACCCCGTCGACCAGCGAAACGACACGCAGGCGGCGTAGCGAAGCGGTTGTCATCGCCCTGGCTACTTTCAATGCGTCCTCAAACTGCGTTTCGCTGTTCACCTCGGCGTCGCTGCCCTGATAACGCAGCACAACGGTCACGCGGCCGCCCTCAGGTGATGATTCGTGCAGTCCTGACAATTGAGCGAGCAGTCGATTGGCGTCAGCGGGTCCAAGTGGCACGGGCACATCGACGACGTAACCGATCTTGACCGAATCGTCCTGTGATTGCTGCGCTGCCGCAGGAGCGACCAGCAGGGACAACAGACTTATCGATAAAAAGATGCGCATCTGATCAATCCGTGTAAAAATCTCGGTCTGTCTCGAGCCTAACCATTTCTCCGTGCGCCGCTGCTTGTCGGCCAGTCGACTTGCCCCGTCGGTGCTACCGCTGATTATACGTTTGAAAGCGGCCCGGGAACCGGCGGAAAAATTGGCAATCCCCCGATCACGTGGCCTGGCCTGGGCTGTCGCCGACACCCGATATTCCGCAACAATGAGTGCTGCGGTCGCTTAGTAGTACACCTTAGCGAAGGATCAACGTCAGCGGATGATGAAAACTGTCACACCCCAGTCGCACTCGGCGAGCCGGGCCGGGAGCGGGCAATTGCGTTCCGATCAAATTCCCAGCTCCCAATCGTCCCCTCCAGGCCGAATGATCAAGACCCTGGCCGCTGTGGTCTCGGCGTTGGCAATCGGGATCTTTGGATTGGGTTGGTTCTGGGTATCGAAACGCGAGCTGATGGATCCCGCCAGCGCGACGATCACACCGATCCCCGCCCGTTACGATTCGGATCGGGCGTTTGGTTTCCTCAAGAAACTTTGTGATCTTGGCCCGCGCCCATCGGGATCGGCGGCAATGAAGCTGCAACAACAGCTGTTGACCGAAACCTTCGAGGGCTTGGGCGCCCAGGTCACGATGCAAACGTTTGACATCCGGCACCCCGAAAATGGCGCGCCAGTTCAGCTGGCCAACCTGATCGCGGCCTGGCATCCGGAGCGGCCCAAACGATTCTTGTTGTCCGCGCACTACGACACGCGGCCGTACCCGGACCAGGATCGGCGGAACCCCAAGGGTGTATTCGTCGGAGCCAACGATGGCGCAAGTGGTACGGCGGCGTTGGTCGAATTGGCACATCAATTGGATGACCTGCCGTCTGATGTGGGTGTTGATTTGGTGCTGTTTGACGGCGAAGAGTTTGTTTGGCAACAAGGTCGCGATGATTATTTTCTGGGCTCGAGTTTTTTCGCCGAAAAATACAAATCATCCCCACCGGCGATTCCCTATCGGGCTGGTGTGTTGCTGGACATGGTGGCTGACCGGGAACTGAAAATCTATTACGAACGAAACAGCATGCGTTATGCGAGAGATGTAGCTACTGCAATCTGGAACACAGCGGACCGACTCGGCGTACGCGCTTTCATTCCGCGCGCTCGACACGAAATTCAGGACGATCATCTGCCACTGAATCGAATCGCAGGTATTCCCACCGTCGATTTGATCGACTTTGATTATCCCCGTCCAGGCATCGGGGCGCCGACTTATTGGCACACTGAGCAGGATGTTCCGGCAAACTGTAGCGGCCAATCGTTAGCGGCTGTCGTTTGGGTTGTTCATCAATGGTTGAAAGAGCAATAGAATGTCCGCGATGGAAAGATGCCTCTCTCAGTGGTGCTCCCGTGTTTGGCGGTAGTCTTGTGCTCGGCTTGAGCCTGGTCGGTTTTGCGGTCTGGCTGCAATGGAACGAGCGGCACGGTTGGTCCAGTGAGTCGCTGGAAGCACCTCTGGATGCGAAGTACTATCTGGGAAGGTCGAAGTCGCGAAGTCGCATTCATCGGATCATTGCCGGATGCGGGCTGCTGGCGATGGTCGCCGCCTTTGCGGGACCAGCCACGCCGATCTGGGTGGCCGCTTGGATGTCCATCATGGTCGCGTTGATGGTGATTATCCTGTTGGCCCTGTTGGATGCCTGGCGAACTCACCGCTACTACGCGGCCAAGTTGCCCGAGGCTCGCCGCCAAACGCTTGGCGATCAGCAGGATAGCTGAGCGGTATGAATCTTGACGGCGTGACCGGCCGAGTCGGCGGGGCAGGATCGTAAATCGCTGACGCCGATGCCGCTGTTGCTGCTTACGCCAACAACCCATCAATCACGCTGCCGTGCACATCGGTTAAGCGGTGGTCGCGGCCTTGGAAGCGAAAGGTCAAGCGACGATGGTCCATCCCCAACAGGTGCAACATCGTGGCATGCAGATCGTGAACCGAGACCGGATCGGAAACGACGTTGTACGAGAAATCATCGGTTTCGCCCCAGCACAATCCAGCTCGCGTTCCTCCGCCAGCCATCCAGATCGTAAAGCAGCGCGGATGATGATCACGTCCATAGGTCTGATCGGTCAGCTTCCCCTGGCAATACGCGGTTCGCCCGAACTCGCCCCCCCAAACGACCAGCGTTTCCTCCAACAGCCCGCGTTGCTTCAAGTCTTTGACCAACGCGGTCGAAGCTTGATCGGTTTGCCGGCATTGATTGCGAATTTGGTTTGGCAAGTCCCCGTGTTGGTCCCAGCCCATGTGGAACAGCTGCACAAAACGAACGCCACGCTCGGATAGTCTACGGGCCAACAGGCAGTTGGACGCGTAAGTCCCGCGTTGCTGGACATCCGGGCCATACATCTCGATGACCGACTGCGGCTCGTCTGAAAAATCGACCAGTTCCGGGATCGACGCCTGCATCCGAAAGGCCATTTCGTACTGAGCGATTCGAGTCGCGATTTCCGGATCTCCGACGACGTCCAATCGTTTGCGATTGAGCACCGCTAGATCGTCCAACATGCCGCGTTTGACCTGACGGGAAATTCCGGGCGCATTATTCAGATACAGGACCGGATCGCTGGCGCTGCGCAGTTTGACCCCTTGATGAGTGGTCGGCAGAAACCCGCTGCCCCATAACCGATCATACAGGGGTTGCCCCCCTTTTCGTCCCCGCGAAGTCATCGCGACGAACGCGGGTAAATTCTCGTTCTCCGAGCCAAGACCGTAACTGGCCCAGGCACCCATGCTGGGGCGGCCGGATAGCTGCGAACCGGTTTGAAAAAAAGTGACCGCCGGATCATGGTTGATCGCCTCGGTGACCATCGTTTTGACAATGCACATGTCATCGGCAATCGTGGCGGCATGTGGCAGTAGTTCGCTGATCGGTGTCCCGCTTTGGCCATGTCTGGCGAACTTGAAAATCGATGGTGCGACCGGAAATCGAGCTTGCTTCGACGTCATGGTCGTTATCCGCTGGGCCCCTCGCACGCTGGCCGGCAAGTCCTGGTCAAAGTGTGCGACCATTTGCGGCTTGTAATCGAACAAATCCATTTGGGACGGGCCGCCGCTTTGAAACAGAAAGATCACCCGCTTTGCTCGAGCAGCAAAATGGGTCAGCGGAGTGGCGGCAAATCCGTCTCGACAAAGCAACGAGCTGAGCGCCGCTATGCCAAGTCCCGCCGTACCATGCCGAAAAAAGTGACGCCGAGTCAGCTGCTCGATGGCCGCCCGGCCGGGTGCCCAATGGGGGAATGATTGGTTGGTTGGCATGGTCACGCAGTGCTGAGCCTTCATAGAGAATCGGTTCGAGCGCTTATTCAATCATGGTAGCAACGAATCCGATAGTTTTCAGGGTTGCTGATTTGGTCCGAAAGTCGCCGGCGATCCGCGGAACTCGATCCTGAGCGGCGATTCGCTGGCGGTTTCCTTTCGCAACGCCGTTTTTAGCAAAAACCCAGCAGACCGTGACTCGCAAGACCGTCACAACCCGCAGTTCCCGCCTGGATTTCACTGGCGACCAACAAATTGACCGATCCGTGGTCGCTTTTGGCCGCTGACTGAACAAGTTAGAGATCAACAGTCAATCAAAATTTGATCACCAGGAGTGCTCCCTTGAAAAAATTACTCACCGTTGCCGCATTTGGGCTGGCGCTTCCGCGGCCGATGCAAGTCCCGCTCGAGCCGACGCCTTGGACGCTGTTTTGTTCGTCCCGCGCGCGGTTGTCAACGATGGCGTGGCCCGCGTTGTTCCCGTCGTTGATCTTTCCCAAACCATCCCATCGTCAAGCGACGTCCGCGCCGTACCACGGCTTCGTGATGGAAGAGTGATTGGATATCCGATTCGCGTGATTCGCTACGGATTGAATATCTATCCGACGTCACGAATTCTGCGCCAGAACGGATTCCCAAGCCTGTAAGCTGTTGGACGGTCCAGGGCCGCAGCCAGATCGTTGTTGACCAAGGCATGCGAGCCCGAGACGAACTTGATTTTGAAACGCCCTGCGATTTAGATCGCAGGGCGTTTCAAATTTCTTGATCAGTGCCATGTCGGTACGACTTTGTCCACGTATCTTTGCTGTTGTTCGCTCTGAGCTCCGGGATCCAGCTCCGGTGCAAAGGGGTCAGCAACCGAGACCGATACCGAATCGATCAGAAAACCTTTCGGATCGGTCTCTTTGGCGGCGGCGCGAAATCGAACATAACTGACGCCGTTGAGCGTTTGATTTTTGATCCTCGCGACGTCGACCTGAGCACCGTCAACGAGAATCTGGCACTGGGCAGCGGCAAGGTTCCAGGCCAGCGTAAGATCATGCCACTGGCCGGGTTCCAGAAAGGTTGCCAGTCGCCCGGTGGAACTGAGATCGATGCTGAAGACTGCCAGCAGCTCACCATAGTCGTTGCTGGGATCAAACATTCGGTCGTTCAAGGAGATGACACCTCCCGCGGAACCTTCCGGAACCATCACTCGTGCGGTCAGCGAACCGATCCAGCCGTTGGGAAAGTTCCAGGTCGCGCCGTCGGCCGCCAGGTCATCGGCTTTGCGGACGTGTAAACAGTGCTGCGACGAATCGGTTGGATGGGCTACTAGATTGCATCCCATCGTCCGCGCACGCCACCATCGTTTTGCCGGACCGTGATGTTTGTAAACCGACCACTGAGTCAATCCGTCCGAGAAATCGGTGTGGGCCTCGGTTTCCACGATCCACTGCGGATCGATCAAAATGGGATTACGCCCGCCTTCGCCCTGTCCGGCCAAGACCACGATGTCTTGATCGGATGTAAATGCTGCCAATGGATAGGCGGTGCCTCGGTCACCTGAAGCGGCCGGATTGTCATGACGGCGATGATCGAGATAAATCTCGCGGAATCCGCGCCAGGTCTTGCCCTCGTCGTCGGACACAGCGATGTGCAAGGCATCCCGGCCACCGTAGACGCCCTGGCCCTGAACACGCGGCGGCATTTCACAATTATTCCAGCTTACGACCAACCAGCCATTGCGGTGTCGCATGATATTCGGCGGTCCGGTGGATGTCGCAAAACGGCTAGCTCTGGCCGGCTGCCAGTTCGCGCCGTCGTCGCTCGAGTAGGACTCGTACAGAAAGCCAGCCTGAGTGCGCATCAACATCCAGATGCGTCCATCGCTGAGCTGTTCGATTGCGGGCTCACAGGCACCTTCATTGTTTCCGTTAAAGCCCGGGTAGCAGGGCGCGGTAAGCTTCGTCGGGCTTTCAATCCAATTCGCTCCGTTGTCGTCGGAGTACTGAATCACAATCTTGTGGCGGCCAGTCGGCGGCACAGGTGTTGCGTGAGGCTGAAAACTACCGAAAGGGACAAGGATGCGGCCGCTACGCAGTTGTTGATACTCCATTTGCGACCCGTTGTAGCCTCGCCAGATCATCTTTGGCTCTGCGATTTCGCTCAAACTGGCCTGCTGCATCCAAACGTCCAGGTAGCGCGGCAATCCGACTTCAGCGGCGCGCTTCGGATCCAGATCTTCGCGTTTGACCAGCACACTGATGACCGTGCGATCAGGCGTCAGAATCACCTGCTGATTGTCCAAGATCCCGCTGTTACAGATGCCCGCATTGGCCGCGATGTCAGCCGGCAGAGCGGGTCCTAGCGTATGCAGGTTTCCATCTCGATCCGGTAAAGTCAGTGGTCCGGCCTGCGGGGCAAAGCGATCGTAGAAAGCGAAGCTCCCATCAGCTAAACGCATGATGGCATAACCGGTTCTCAGTCGGCCCGTCGCGTCTCGATCACCCGGCACGTTTCCCTGAAATAACATGCGCGGTGGTTCGCACACTCCGATCGCAGAAAAGGCCAAAGCCATCAAGCCGATTGGGATCAGCCTGGCCGCCCAACCAATGCTATGTAAATCCATTCCAGCCCGCCCAGAATTGTGGTGACTTTGAATACCGTGCTGGTGCCCAAGCATGATCACCGACAGGGTCAGACGGACGGAGTCCGCCTGTCTGTCCGAGTTTGGATTGTGGATTAATTGGTGCGTTGGCGTTTCTCCACCGAAATGCTGCCGAAGAATCCGTGCATCATTTCTTCCCAAGTCTGGTCGCCGTAACGAACCGTGGCAGTAGGATCGGGATTCGCCAAGTTGTCCTCAGAGTTGTCGTAATACGCGACCACTCGCAACTTGGACCCTTTCGGAATCAGCTTTGGCTCGACCAGCTCGTAACGCAGCTGCCAGTTGAAATCGTAGTTGGGCACATCCAGCAGAATTTCCTCCTTGCCATCAGGGTAGACAGCGATGTAACGAAAGGACTTACCGCGCAAGTGCATGTGCGGCAGCATGTCCGTCAACAACGTATCCTGCTTGAACTCACGCTCCCCGACCACCTGATGCTGGGGGTCATGGGGAGGGATCGCAAAGCTCCAGTTGCCGGCCAACCCGCCGCCGGCGACACGCTCGACTTCGCTTTCGTCGGCGAATACGAAACCGACAAAGCTGCGGTCTTTCTGTGGTGAGCCGTTGGGTGTGTAGTGCATCTGAAACACAAGTTTCGATCCGGCGGGGACAAACTTCGCCACGCCATCCAAATGGATTCTAGCCGGGCTGCCGGGAGCGAACCCGGCGACGCTGGCGTGACGAGTTGCCGGTTTGTCGGATTTTGGCGGAACTGCATAGACAATGATGTGGTGAACGACTGCCCGGTTGTCGGGACGAGCTTCGGAAGCTTTGATCCATTTGTCTTCGGTCCAGCCGGGATCGGTCGTGAAGTACTTGTATTCCACAACCCCCTCGGCCGGTACATCAAAGGGTTCCTCGCTCATGTAGTGCACTTCGTCGGGAGCCGGGATCCGCCAGCCTTGGACGAATTCTGGCGGCTCGGGCAAATTGGCGGGATCGCCTTCGGGTGAACCGTTGTCGACCCATGTATGCAGCAGCTCTTTTTCAGCGTCTGAAAGTCGACAATCATTCTTGAATTTTCCGTACTCCGGGTTCGCGAACCAGGGCGGCATCTGTCCCTTGTCGACAACCTCGATCATCATCTCGCCCCAACCGTTCACCTCGTCGTAATTGGTCAGCGGGAAAGGCGCGATCTCCCCGTCCCTGTGGCATGACACGCAGCGGTTGTTCAAGATCCGCGAGATCTGGTCGCAGTAGGTCACGTCCCCATGCGGTTCGACCACCGAAACGCGACCGATGATGCAGCCGGTAGCCTCGGTCTTGGGAACGCTTACTTCTTTTCCGGCGACCAACTCGCTGATCGCGTTTGCAAGGTATCGAGTTTCAAGTTCTGGTTTGGAATATCCCGACGTGGCACCAAGTCCATACTGGTCATCAATGCAACCGACATAGCGGATGACATGATCGCGGTCCAATACAAAGGCCTGCGGAGTCCGCTTGGCATCGAATAGATCCGCGACTGCATTGTTGGGGTCCTTCAATACCGGATAGCTCAGTTTGTGTGTTCGAGCATACGCGGCAACTTTCGCCATCGAATCTTGGCGGTTTGAATTGATGGCGAAAAAGCCAACGCCAGCCCCTTGGAATTCTTGATACAACTCTTCTAACCGCGGTGCATACAGCTTTGCCAGCGGGCAATCGGATCCGATGAAGACGACAGCCACCGGTTGGCCTTGATACTCGCTTAAGGATCGCTCCTTGCCACGATAGTCTCGCAGCGTGAAATCAGAGATCTGTTTCCCGAGCGGTTCGGTTCCAGCACCGACTGTTGTTTCCGCAAACAAAATCAGCAACACAATGGCAATCGAGTTGGCATTCCGCATCCGCCTGCTCCCACATTCAAAACGTGTAACTTAGATCGACCCCGCTCGCGAACCAGTGTAGGTCAGGTGGTCATCGAAATGCAACAATCAGGCAGGCAAAGATCATCACGTTCAGCGATTTGTTCCATTTGGTTGCGACAGACTCTCGGTCGAGCGAAAAATCGGCCTGAGCCGCTCAAACTCAAGCAAGCCGCTTCTGAAAACTATGGAAACTTGCGGTTGAGCCACTCAATCACAACGCGATTGAATTCCTGGGGCTGTTCTTGTTGGGTCCAGTGGCCACAGCCCTTGACGGTGTACCGTTCGAAATCGTCGATGAAGTCCTCCATGCCGTCGGCCGACGATGGCGGCAGCACCACATCGTGCTCGGCGCCAATGTACAAACAGGGCACATCGATTTCCCATTTCGCACCCGCCATCGCCGATCCCATTTGGCCGATGTTGCGATACCAGTTCAAACCGCCGGTAAACCCGGTCGCTTTGAAAGTGTTCACGAAATAGGCGAGCTCTTGATCAGACAGAAACTGCTCGCCCAGGAATTGGTCTCGCTGCAGCATGGCCAACAGATCCAACTGACGCTCGGGCGAATCCTCCGGCAATGACTTGAACTTGTCTACATTCCAAATGTCGCCGCGACTTAGCAACATTTTGAACGTTTTACTTACGTCCTTCTCGAGCACTGCTTCGGCGCGGCCCGGCTGCTGGAATTGATTCACGTAATAGTTAGGCGTCATCACGATCAGGGATTTTTCCGGTTGTGTTTTTCGAGCCAAGCCGGGCGGTCGCGAACAGGGTGTATTGACGCCGATAATCCCAAGACAGCGATCTGGGTGCAGCCGGGCCATCGCCCATACCACCCCGCCGCCCCAGTCGTGGCCACAAAACACTGCTTTATCGATGTCAAGCGCGTCGAGCATCCCGGCCATGTCGTCACACAGATGCTTGATGTCATACGAGGCGACTTCCTCCGGTCGGTCGGTCAGGCCATAACCGCGTTGGTCGGGAACGATCACTCGGAAACCAGCATTACTGAGTGCATCGACCTGATTCCGCCAGGAGTAGGCCAGTTCAGGAAAACCGTGACACAACACAACGGGCACACCCTCGCCCTGGACATAGACCGCCATCCGAATTCCATTGGTATTTAAATAGATCGGCGCCGGCATGTTGGGCGCCGGCTTGACCGAGCCTTCGCCGGCAAGCAGGACCGTGGAGGTCGTCAACTGCATCGCCACGAAAACCACCATCACAATCAGCAGACAGCGGGACTTGTTGGTTGGATCGGTCATGAGTTTTGCTTGGCAATTAAAATTTGATGCTGGTTTACCATCACAGGACGATTAGTATAGTGCCCCGCACGGGCGAGCCGGTTTGGGACCAGGAATCTTCTCGCCACAGGCTGCCGGCGTCGGGCCGAAAGACCTTGACCGAGACGTTGCGGGGGTCGAACGTTGGGCCGTCGGCGTGGCGGAATTCGGCCCAACGATCAGACGCGCGTAGCAACCGGAAATTTCTCGGCAGGCTATGCATGCAAATCGCGATCGCTGCAGCTGGGCTGGCATTTAACCACAGCGCCATCGGTGGGCGGCATGATCCCCTGAAACTGGTAAATTGAAGGGAGCGTAATCGTGTGCGATAATCTGGCTGAACCCCTCTATTCACTTGCTTAACGGCAAATTAAGGTGGTAGCATGTTCATATGGTGAACTTTTATATTGCTTGCCTTGGGCAAAACTCTTATTCAGGAAATCATTCGAATGAATCTAGCAATGCGAAGCCGAGTGCTGCTTGCGGTCTTGCTCGTTTCGGCGGTCAACTTTGCGAATGCGGCGAACGTGACGATTCCGGATGGCTTGAATCCGGGCGACCAATTTCACCTGGCGTTCGTGACAGCAGGGGCAATCAGACCCATCAGTATTGAAATTTCGGATTATGACGCCTTTGTGCAGAGCGAGGCTGATGCTGGATCGATCACCGCGCCGCTGGGACTCTCTTGGAAGGCGATCGGTTCCACAGCCACGGTCGATGCGATCGACCACGTGCCGGTTTCAGGGCCGATTTATCTGGTCGATTTTACGACCAAGATTGCGGACGATCAGGCTGATTTGTGGGATGGCACGATCGACGCCCGGCTGAATCTGACACAGAATGGTGCCGTTGCCAGCGCTTTTCCCGGCAACTTGCCCTGGACAGGTACCAGATTCAATGGTCGGGTCTATCCATTCGCAGAGTTGGGCAGCGGCTTGGAAGTGGCCTATGGGAGTACCACGCAAGTCAATTCGGCCTGGGTGTTCGCCGGCCAACTTACCGACCGCAATTCACGGCCTTTGTATTCGATCAGTGAGTCAATCACCGTACCGCCAAGCGTGTCGGTGCCGGAGGCGGTATCCCCGGCAGTTTTGAGCTGCTTGGTCGGAATCGGCTGGTTTGGTGCCGCACGAAGACGCCTGGATCACGGCAGCCGACGCTCCAGTTGAATTCAGCTGCCATTGAACGGGACAGTGAAGCTTTAAATGTGAAGCTTTAAATGCCGGCAAGCTCGGCGTTTTCCTGGACCGGTGCGACTGTCGATGCACAATTAGCATTCAAATGGACCTGATCGCCACCCGCATTCTTGGCAGCATAGAGGGCTTTATCAGCGCGAATGAGCAACGATTCAATGGACTCGCCTGGAATTCCTTGAGCCACGCCGATACTAACCGTCACGCGGATTTTTTCGCCATTGGACTGCAACGCCGCGGTTGCGACGCGATCTCGAATTTGCTCTGCGACGCGACGATCCCGCTGCCCCTTTGCCTCGTGGATGACCAAGGCAAATTCGTCCCCGCCTAAACGATAGGCCGTGGCCTGCTGGGATTTTCGCAGAATCGTACCAATCAAGCTCAACACACCGTCGCCAGCCACATGACCGTACCCGTCGTTGATCTGCTTGAACTCATCAACATCGATCAGTGCGACCGACGTATGGCGGCCGATTTCAAGCGTTGCCACAGTTTCATCCCAGGCGCGGCGATTGTGCAGTTTTGTCAGCGCGTCGGTACGCGCTTCACGATCCGAATGAATCGATTGAGCAATCAGTTCTGAGACTTGTTGCTCGCAGGTCGAGACTTTGGATCTCAGTTGCCCATTTTCCTCAACCATTTCGCGAAGCATCGTCAGCAACATCTCGTGGCTGACATCCGACCCTTGTTCCACGGCAGCTACTTCGCGATCGAGCTGCCTGACATTCTGCTCGTAACGCTTGATCCGATTTCGTTCGGGTCCATAAAGGTCACCGTACCGGTGAAGCAATTTATCAAGTTGACTGGAACTGTCAGAAAGTGAATCCGCGGCCGATCGATTACACCGGCCAAGCTCGGCAAAATCCGTTTCACCAAGGCCGCCGACCATTGCTTCCTTGTGTGCATTCAATACTTTGCCGACAGAATGAAATAAGGCGGATACGCGGCGTGAATCTTCCTCAATCTTGTCTGCCGCGGCGGGGCTCTCCATACGGCGGATAAGCATGGAACCAACGCAGAAGAATACGGCTGCGGCGAGGCCGACGCTCAGTACAATCAGAAAAATCAGTTGAATGCTCACGATCAGATTTCCAATCAGTTGGACAAAAGACATCTTCGGCCAGTATTGTCGTGGGTAGGCCTGACATCAGAATCTAGATCAGAATTCACTCCCCGGCGAAAATTGAACAGATTTCGCCGCAAATAGCTGGCGACTGATTGATTTGATTACGGTTCGCCCCCCCGGAATCGCCAACGGTGCGGATCCTGGCACTAGCCATCAGGGCAACAAAAAACCCCCGTTTTTGACGGGGGATGATGGTTTGCAATGGTGTGGGAATGGTCAAGAAATGACCCCTACGGGACTCGAACCCGTGTTACCGCCGTGAAAGGGCGGTGTCCTAGACCGCTAGACGAAGGGGCCGACACCGATTGCGTTGCTGGTGAAAATTTTCGATCGTTGCCGGCAAAGCAAATGGCAAGGCGGCGTTTTACTCAAGAGGCTATCACGCCGTCAAGGGTTCAACGCGGACATCGACGAGACAAGGCGCAGCAAATTTGTCAATCACGGCAAATGCGACAAGACACTTTGGCAGCAAATTGAGAAAGTCCGCCCGGCTTCGGCCTAGGACTCGACTGGCGTATCGTCCGACTCGAGACTTCGTTGAATCGCGTCATAGACTTCACGACGATGCACAGGAACCTCGCGAGGTGCCTCCACTCCAAGCCGGACTTTGTCTCCGCGAATCTCCACGACAACTATCTTGATGTCGTTGTTGATTACGATGCTTTCGTTCTTTTTTCGAGATAAAACCAACATACTCCAGTCCTTTCGTAACCGGCCCAAGGTCAATTTTTTAATCTGGTGTGCCTACTGCCCGCGTCTCTGTTCGGACGACGTTTAGTCGTGCCCCATACTCGCCGCTTGGTAGGCCGGTTGTGTCCGCGAAATCATTCCGTACGATTCCACGTTTTTCCTGACACCCCCAACTCTAGGTCAAAAAATGGCGCAGTCAAGCAATTCCGACTTGACAAACGCGGTTTTTTGACCCTTATCTTCTGCGGCTGCTCTGCAGAAACGGAAAATTTGCCCTGATTTGCTCGGAAACGGAATTGCTCATGCCGGAAAAAAACAGAGTACTGTTCGGACGTTCACTTGGGTCCGAGCAGATTCCGATTCGAGCTTGGAAACCGAATTTTTGTCGTCGGAACCGTTTTCCTTTAGCTTGCGTCTTACTACTGTTGGGTTATTCCTAGCATTAGTGGATCTTTTCCTAAATCGCGGGCAGAAGGGTTACAGATGGTTCGGGCGATCAGTGATAACAACAACGATTCGACTCGCAGCGCGAACGTGACCTTCACGGCCGCCTCCGCGACCCGGATGCTGCCGCTGGTTCGTCGTATCGTTGACGATCTGTTACGGCTTGACGGTGCGATCCAAGCCCAGCGCGATCAGTTGCGTGGTGTCGATCAGTTGTTAGCAACGATTGATCAACCCGACTATCAGGAAGAACTTTCCGACATTCGCGGTTCTTTGAACAGTGACCAGCAGAAGTTCGAGTACTGCATGAGCGAACTGACCTCGCTTGGTGTCCAGCCGCACCTGCCTTTCGATGGATCGGTCGACTTTCCCTCCGAGCTGAATTGTCGTCCTGTGCGGTTGTGTTGGCGACCAGGTGACGATCGAGTCGAATACTGGCATAAGCTGGGGCAAACCAAAGACCAGCGCCAGAAGATCGGAAGCGACAGCTAATCGCTGGAGGTCAAAAAGACCTGTAGGCTGCGGCAACCATGTGCCCCTAGAACAAGACTTTGTTCAATGTCGGCTGTCTTGCTGGGTCCGGAGACGAAAACGCCAAAGCCTGGCTTGGGGTCGCCGATCCGCCGGTAAGCTTCATGCAAGTTGTGAACGATCTGATTGCGAGGGACCACAATCGCTTGATATTGGGCGATGAAAAGCAACACACGATGGGGCAGTCTTTGGCCATCGATCCAGATCGCACCGTTCTCGGCAACCATAAATTCTCCGGGAGCAATCACCCAATCAACCGACTCAAGTAAGTGTGGATCGTCGACCGAGCAGGCGTCAAAATTTCCCACCACAGCGTCGGGAACGAAAGATGCGATCCGCTTAGCGCCCGCAAACTCCGGAAGCGTGTCGAGAATCTCTTGTACTTGGGCCGCCGAACTGACCAGATGCAACCGCCCGCCGACTGCCTCGAGCATTTCAGTAAATTTACTGACAGGATCGTCAAATTTAGTCACCTGCGCCTGATCAAGCTCGGGCAGCGGCGGCGCGGCGATGGGCCGACTACGCAAGCGGTCGAGAATCGATTGTCGGCTGGCTGTCAACGCCTTCAACGCACCGACCCTCGTTGTTGTCCGACTCGATTCTTCGCGTACCACTCGCGGAAACTTTCCTTAGGAGGCTGGGGAAGCTCGCGGGCAACCGCCCACTTGTTCCAACGATTGTGAGTCAGCCAATGTGGTAAGTAGCGCAGTGAGATGCGTCCGATCCGCCCGGCCCAAGCATAAAGGCTCGGGTGCTGAAATAAGAAAGAGGCAAATTTCATCGGCCAGCGTTTGGTGCGCGATATCAATTTCCGACCAACCAACTCTTTGCGCCAGGCCAGCAATTGATGATGCAATGGAATTCGAACCGGACAAACATCAGTGCAAGAGCCGCACAGGCTGCAGGCATATGGCAGGCTCTTGTATCGCTGTGGGTCACGCGTCGGTGACAGCACCGAACCGATCGGACCGGGAACGGTTGCCCGATAGCTATGTCCGCCGCTGCGTCGATAGACCGGGCAGGTATTCATGCAGGCCCCGCAACGGATGCAGTGCAATGAATCTCGAAATTCGTCACTCTCGCGAAGTTGGCTGCGACCATTGTCGACCATCACGATGTGCAGTTCACTTTTGTCATCCCGAGGCCCGTGAAAGTGCGACGTGTAACTGGTAATCGGCTGACCGGTCGCCGAGCGAGCCAGCAGGCGGATGAATACCGCTAAATCATCGAACCGCGGAATCAGTTTTTCGATCCCCATGCAAGCGATATGAACCTTCGGCAGTGAGGCACCCAGATCCGCGTTCCCTTCGTTGGTGCAGACGACCAAGCCACCCGTTTCGGCGATCGCAAAGTTGACGCCGGTGATACCAACTTGACCAGCCAGGAACTTGCCACGCAGATGCTGACGCGCCGCTTCGGTCAGGTACTGTGGATCGGACGCCCCGGCGGCTGTTCCCAAATGCTGATGAAACGTTTCGCCAACCTCCTCCTTCTTGATATGGATGGCTGGCAACACGATATGGCTGGGAGTCTCGTTTCGTAGCTGTACAATTCGTTCCCCCAAATCACTATCGATGACCTCGATTCCGTTCGCCTGCAGAAACGGGTTCAAGCCGCATTCTTCGGTCAACATCGACTTGCTCTTGACAATTCTGCGAGTGTCGGTTCTGCGCAGGATGTCAAGCACAATTCGATTGTGCTCGTCAGCGTCAGCGGCCCAATGCACAGTCGCCCCTAAAGCAGTCGCATTTTTTTCGAACTCTTGCAAATAGTGATCCAGCTTGGCGATCGTGTGCGTTTTGGTTTGCGAAGCGAGCGTCCGCAGGTACTCCCATTCCGGAACTCCACGAGCCTGAATATCGCGTTTGCTGCGGACAAACCAGAGTGCCCGGTCATGCCATGGCGACCGCTGGTCGTTGGTCACGAAATCGTGAGCGGCGGTCGGATGGTCAACGATTGGTAAATGCAAGGTAGTCGTCAGGATCTGGGTCTTTAAAATTAAGGTTTTTTGCGCATCCGCGGCTGAACGCCTTCAGGTTTTCTACCGGCCAGGATTTGTGCGACGTGCATGACTTCAATCGGCGTTTGCTCGCGTCGTATCAGACCCTGCATATGCATCAAACAACTCATGTCGGCTGAGGCGATCACCTCGCTGCCGGAATTGACATGATCGGCGATCCGGTCGCGTCCCATCGCCGCAGAAACTTCGGCTTCGTTGACGGCGAAGGTGCCGCCGAATCCACAGCATTCGTCAGTTCTGGTTAACTCGCATAGCTCGATGTCACTGACCAGTTGCATGATCCTACGAATCTTGTCCGGCCGCGGCCGCATCGACTCGCTCGATGCGCCCAGTCTCAATTCCCGCAAACCATGGCAGCTTTGGTGCAGCGATACCCGATACGGAAATCGGACGTCCAAGGCCTCGAGTTTCAGTTCGTCATGCAAATACTCACAGAGCTCGAAAGTTCGCTGCCTGACGTGGCTGAGTGCAGCGTCATGATCCTTAAAATGCTCGCTGTAATGGTTTCGTATCATAGCGACGCAGGATCCCGAGGGGCAAACCACCGCATCGTAATCGGCGAACATCTGGACCAGACGCCGCGCGACAGGAGCCGTTTCATCGACGCACCCTGTATTGGCCATTGGTTGTCCGCAGCAAGTTTGGCCCGGCGGGTAGTCGACTTCGATACCCAGCCGCTCCAATAGTTCAAGCGTGGCAACCCCAACGTCAGGAAAGAACTGGTCGATGTAACAAGGAACAAACAGAGCGACGGGCATCCAGCAAGCCTTGGCGGGGCGTTCAATTCGGCATCGGCCCTGTCAGTATACTTGCTTTCAACGGTTTGCAGAATCGCAAGCAAAATTGGTCCGCTTGTTATCCGAGCATCACCACCGACAGCAGGCAAGCTGCGGCAGATCCAACCAGAATTGCGTATAGACCACGCCAGGCCAAGACCTCCGCGGGTTGAACAACGCGCAACCAGTTACTGGGCATCGGTAGATAGATCGTGGGTATTTCAAGGCTATCCAGCGGGTCAGCGGTGTCCAATCCGATTTCGATCGGCGGTCGTACTCGCTGCCGTCTGATCGCCAGCGCCACAGTCGCCGCGGCAGCGAGCAAGGCTGCGGGGTAGGCCAACGGGGCACCATGTGGTCGCGTGATCGGCCCAAACGTAACCGGTCGGTCTGACGGTTCAGTGCGTCGTTGGAGTTGCTTTTCCGCCATGGCAATCTTGACCTGCGCGTCGTCGCGTAGTCGGACCCAGTAGGATTGTGCGGTTGCGTTTGAGTGCGAATCATCGCCGTCCGTAAAGGAAACCGGCGCCACCGTTTGTTCCGAATCTCCGTTCGCCCGCGCGCAATAATACGCGGCGACCGCTGCTTGCCAGCGAGCCACTCGCAGTGCTCGGCTGGTGGGGCTGTTTTGCCACTTTTCGATCCGGCGTCTCAAGATCTGCAGACTTGGATCATCGGTCCGAACCGAGTATCGTTCAAATTCTCCGGAAGAGCTGCGGATGCCGACCAGCTGACGGGCCGAATCAGCAGGCCAAAGAAAGACAATCAAAACGGCGACCGAACAACCCAGTAAGACAAAATCAAGGCAAGTCATACGAGGCGCTGCTGCAATCATCGATACTTCTCCGCCGGCTTGCCGAGCAAACAATTTTTTCCTCACTGATTTATCGGACCATTCCGCTCATCCAGTACAGCTTCATTTGGCTTTGCATGTTTCACACCAAAATCTGTGGCGTTCAATCGGTAGCCGATATCCAGGCGGTCGCGGCCGCCGGTGGTGACGCGATCGGGCTGAATTTTTTTCCAGACAGCATCCGATTTGTCGATCCAGAGTCAGAAAAAACGCAGCAATTGTCCGCTGTCGCCAGCGAGGCCGGGCTACTGCGTGTTGGGGTATTTGTCAACGAAACACCCGCTGCGATCATGCGGTGGGCACACACCATTTCTCTCGACGCGATTCAATTGCATGGCGATGAGCCGCCTGAGATCGTTTATGAACTTGGATCGCAAACTGATCTGCCGCTGATCAGAGCCATCAAACTGCCGATTTCTGCGCTGCCGGTCGAAACGATCATCGAACTTACCCACCCTTGGATCGCCGCCGGTTGTCGGTTGCTTTTTGACGCCGACGCGGGAAACACCCAGGGAGGCAGTGGTCAAACGCTCGATTGGAAATCGATCCAAGCTTGGTCAGCGAAACACGTTCATGTCGCTTGGACGCTGGCGGGTGGCTTGCGCCCGGATAATATCAAAGAGGCGGTTTCGGTAACTGGCGCAAAGAGTGTCGATGTTGCCAGTGGCGTTGAGCAACCGAGAGGAAAAAAATCTGGAAGATTGATTCAGAGCTTCCTGACGAATCGATTTGCTGCACATTGATTGGGCAGCGATGATGATCAATCGGGCAGGGGGGGCTGAACTAGGATGCCTGCACCGGAGCGCCGGCGGAAGCTGAGGCATAAGCCTCGTCAATTCTGAATAAACGATCCAACCGCGTCAGCATAAATACTTGCGTCACTTGATCTTGCACGTTCTGAAGCACTAGCGATCGCCCGGCCTGCTTGGCCTTCACGTGAATGCGGATCAACTCGTTCAGCTGTTCGGTCGCAATTGCGTCGACCGAGGAAAGATCTACCGTTATTAAAGATGCAGGGGAGTGATCCAGCTCATAAACAGCTTCGCTAAGCCATGTCGAATCTGTTTCGACAGGCGTCGTGCGGCGGCGTGTTCGGTTGGTAAGAAGGGGCATCTTTGCGGGCTCGAAACGAGTCGGACTGAGTACCAGAAAGCGATTGTCAATCCGTCGCATAATTTGTGCCAAACCGTATTGTTCGCGCTTTGTGCCGCGACTTTGCGGAAGGCCAACCTTGGCCAATTCGGTTTTTGCGACTAAGATATCAAGTGAATCGAGGCCGTATCATGCGGTCCTGTATCTATGTCCCCGTAGTGCGTTCGGGGGCTTGCGGACCAGCGGGAGTCCCCGTGTTGGGTCCTCAATCCCATTGACGCGCTCGGATTGCGCCCATTTACAAGCTTAGAGAAAGAGAGAGACCTGTGTCACAAGTTGCAACTGACCGATTGCCTTACAAAGTAAAAGACATCGGCTTGGCCGAGTTCGGACGCAAAGAAATCGCTTTGGCCGAAAACGAAATGCCTGGACTGATGGCGCTGCGGGAGAAGTACGGCCAACAAAAACCGTTGACCGGAGCACGCATCGCCGGCTGCCTGCACATGACAATTCAAACGGCCGTGCTAATCGAAACGCTAGTCGAACTTGGTGCCGAAGTGACCTGGAGCAGCTGTAATATCTTCAGCACTCAGGATCATGCCGCTGCGGCGGTCGCCGCCGCTGGTATTCCGGTTTATGCCTGGAAAGGAGAATCCGAAGCCGAATTTGATTGGTGCATTGAGCAAACCTTGTTATTTCCCTCCGGCAAACCGCTGAATATGATTTTGGATGATGGTGGTGATTTGACCGCGATGGTCCACGATCGATTCCCTGAATTGTTGACCGGCATCCACGGCATCAGTGAAGAAACGACGGCCGGTATCCACCGACTGGAGGTTCTGAACAAGACCGGCAAGCTGCAGGTGCCGGCGATCAATGTCAACGACAGTGCGACCAAAAGCAAGTTTGACAATCTTTACGGCTGCCGCGAATCTTTGGCCGATGGTGTCAAGCGTGCCACGGACGTGATGTTGGCCGGGAAAGTTGCCGTGGTCTGTGGCTACGGGGATGTCGGCAAAGGGTGCGCCCATAGTCTAAAGAGCTACGGCTGCCGAGTCTTGGTCACCGAAATCGATCCAATCAATGCGCTTCAGGCTGCGATGGAGGGTTTCGAGGTCACGACGATGGAACAGGCCTGCAAAGAGGGCCGTCTGTTCGTAACTACGACCGGCAATAAAGACATTATTCTGGGCAAACACATTGTGGAAATGCCCAACGATGCCATTCTATGTAACATCGGTCACTTCGATACCGAAATTGACATCGCTTGGTTGGAACGTCAGGTCGCCGAAGGGAAGGCAACTCGCGATGAGATCAAAGCCGCGGACGTCGGTGCGGTCGACCGTTACACCTTCAAGGACACCGGCAACAGCGTGATCACGCTTGCTAAAGGTCGTTTGGTGAATCTTGGTTGTGCGACCGGTCATCCCAGCTTTGTGATGAGCACTTCATTTACCAATCAAGTGCTGGCACAGCTGGAGCTTTGGAACAATCGCGACAATGATACCTACAAGGTTGCGGTCTACCGATTGCCAAAGCGTTTGGACGAGGAAGTCGCGCGACTTCACTTGGAAAAAATCGGTGTCCATTTGACCAGGCTAACTCAGGAGCAAGCCGACTACATCGGCGTTCCAGTGGATGGGCCCTACAAGCCGGACCACTATCGGTATTAGGCCGACTCGTTATTCGAGGCATCGGAAAAAAGCCGGAAGACCCCTTTCGCTTGCTGTCCTAATAGCAAGACAGGGTGCGGGTAAGATCGGCGTGATAACTCATAGCGCGATTTGTCAGGTGGCTGCAGTCAAGGGCGAAACCTGGCAAATCCTGCTGCGATTTCAGCGTTGGCTCTGAATCATCTCGCTGGCCCCGTGCTTGATCATTTGATCGCTGACGTGAGCCGCCAGTTCGCTGGCCGACTGGAGCCAACGCTGTGGATCGAAAGTCACCTGGTGCTGCTGATCGATTCGACGAGAACCATCGGCTGAGAGTACGACGGCGGCCATTTGAAGCTGATTCGATTTCAGCTCGGCGAGCGCCGCAATGGGTGCCAAACAGCCTCCCTGCAGCGCCGCCAGCAACAGTCGTTCGGCGGTAACCGACGCCCGGGTGGGGATGTGATCGAGCACCGCCAGGGCGATTCTGGTGGCTTCGTCATCGCTTCGCGCCTCAATACCAAGTGCGCCTTGTCCAGGTGCTGGCAGCATCTCACCGCATGGAAACTGGAAACGAGGCACATGCTGCATCTCCAGCCGTACGATCCCGGCTTCGGCAAGCATGATTGCATCGTATTCTTTCGAATCCAGCTTCGATAACCGCGTTTGCACGTTTCCACGAATCGGCTGGATGTGCAAGTCGGGACGTCGATTGAGCAGCTGCGCGGCGCGACGGCGGCTGCCGGTTCCGACGGTGGCGCCCTGAGGTAGTTGATCGAACGTCCAGCCGGCTGTGGAGACCAGGCTGTCGGCGACCGTTTCTCGCTCGGGAACTGCGACGAGCAATAATCGTTGGTCGATTTCGGTCGGCAAATCCTTTAAGGAATGAACGGCGACGTCCGCTTCGTCACACAGCAGTGCCTCTTGAATTCGTTTGGTAAACAGACCAACCTGCCCGCTTCCGTCGATTGGCCGCATATCGGTATCGCCGCTGCTGACCAGAGGAACCAGTTCGGTTGCCACTCCGAAGGTCAATAGACGCTGGGCAACATGTTCAGCTTGCCAAAGTGCCAGGGGACTTTTTCGAGTGGCGATCCGGATCGGTTTCATCTTCGGCTTCTTGCTCATTGATTCTTTTCGCAGGCAGCATCCAGCTCTGTAGGTTCACCGACAACGTCTACCGGGTGCGTGAAGAGATATCTCCAGACAGCTTCGTGTTTGTACTGATTGGTCTCTTTGTCACGGTAGGATCCGGGCCCAGGCACCACGCCGGAGTGAGCGATTCGGGCGTTGCCGCCGACATCGTAGCTGGTGATCAAGCGACGGGTATTCTCGTAGGGCGGATCCGATTGTTCGACATGGATGATCGGTCCGAACTTGTACATCCCCAGCAGCTCCCAACTGCGGCAGTAATGATCCTCAGTCCAACCGGTATCAAGAACATGCGAGAATCCAAAGTATCGATTCTCGGGTGTCGCCGAGGGCAACGATTGCCACGATTGGTGTTGGTCTCTGGGGCCGCAAAACGCGACGACGCGCACTACGCGCTGATACTTCGCAAATCGGGCGGCTGTCGTGGAACCATGAGAACTACCGGAAACAATGACTTTGTCCCACCGCAGAGCGCCGCCGTCGGCGGTCAAGAACTGTTGCCAGTTGCCTTGCGGATGTTGCTTGCTGAGCCAATTGACCAACTGGTAGGCTCGCTCCATCATGCCGTCCGCTTTCGGTATTTCGACCTCGCGGCTGAAATCCTCGCCAGTCGCCGCCTCCAACCGAATGTTACCGCGACAATGTTCGTCGACCGGCTGCTGTTGGCAGCAGACTGAGAACCATTTGTTGGCGTAGTGCACTTGAATCGCGTGCATGCCATAGCTGGCAAGCCGATCGAATAATGGCTCGTTGTATCCCATCAGCCAAATCACCAATCTACCGCGCGGAGCGACTCGAGTATCGACCGAGGCATGCTGGACATCGGCCGGCTTTCCTTGATCGCCATCGATCAAGAAACCGATCTCCGGATGCGCCCTCACTCGAGGGTCAATCTCGCTGGCCCGGACAGACCAGCGAACCAGTTGCGGATCGGAATCGTTGAAGACTGGTGGATCGGCATAAATAGGGCTAATCGGTAGGTTTACCAGGACCGCGATCCAAGTGATCCAATTCAGTCGAGTGATCATGCTGTTGATTCCAGTCGGGACAGAATCTCTTTGGCCCTAGGCAACTCGCGCAGAGTGAAAACTCGGGTGCATCGCCAAGACGAGAGAAAGCATTGGTGGTAGCGGATCGACCAGCTCGGCAAAAGCCGCATCATCGATTCCCGTTGGCAGTCGAGCTTGCCAGATGGCGTCGTTCAATTCGTCACCAAAAGGACCGTAGGGAAGTCGGCGAAGATGATTTGCGCGCTCGAAGAAATATCCTCCTGGAACATCAATGTCAAATGTTTTGTGCTCAGCGGCAGCTTGTTCAAACAATCCTTGTTGCTCGTAAATATCCACCAGTAACCCGATCGCTAACGGATCCCGGTTGTATTTGTCTCGGACGCGAGTTGCCTCTGACAACGCCTGTTGGACGTCTCCGGCAAACCAGATTGCCCGCGCCCGATCGATCTTGACCGTTACTGACAACGGATTTCTTAGCATCGCCCGGCGGAAGGAGTCGAGTGCCTCCTCGATGCGTCCGGTTGCCAGTTGCAGCAAACCGTATTGATGATGAATTTGCCAGTGGTTCGGCGCTTCGTCTCTGAGAGTCCGGAACGCTTGCTCTGCTTGTTTGTATTCTTCGACGGTTTGCCAATCCAACATTGCGGCCGCCAACCTGGCGTCAATCGAACTGGGGGACCGCTCTAATGCTTCCATCGATTTATCCCGCGCCTGTCGAATTAGCTGAACCGAGCGCTGGGCGGATGACTGAGCGGCCAACGTGATCGAAGTTCAGCGCGATTCCCGACAAGGGATCGGCGGACCGGATGTCGGCCGCATGCGCCTCGGCGAAACACTTCAGCGCCATTTCAAGTCCGTCGCGGCTATCGGGATCGCATCTTACTTTGCCCTCAACCAGGCAGTGAAACGATTCTGGTGTCGGTGGTGCTTCGTCATCGAATGTCGATGTCAAGCGCTGACCAATCGTCGCCGCAATCTGTGCGGCAAACTGACTCTGTTGCAAAAAACTGTCGCTGGCGTCGGTTCTCAGGATGTCACCCCATAACTCAATCCCATCCTCCGCCGAAACGATCTGGACATCCAGCGTTAGAAATTGTTTGTTGCCTTGAACCTCCGTCAGAATCCGGCCGTTCAGCAAAGCGTCGACTTCCAGTAGATCGCCGATTTCCCGGTACTCTTTCGGGCTATTGGCGACCAACGGCCGAAATGGCGGCACGACGATACTGGGCAGCTTTGTCAACTCATGGACCAGCATCGCCGACAATTGTTCGCCGGTACCCAGTTTTGATTCTCCGATCGGCCCAGGTGGCCGCAAACCACCCGTTGCTATGTTGCTTGTCGATCCGGAGTCGTCGGCGAAGGAGAGTACGCCGATCGATTGGATGTTCGAAAGTCGGTTCGGGCTCCGCGCTGCCAACAACGCCGCGACCATCCCGCCAACCGTACCTCCAGCAGCAAGTTCCAGCAAACGCCGCCGTGTGTAACGGCCGGCCGACGCACCTGATTCCAAGCTTTCGATGATCGGATCCGGCGCTGGGCCGCGCTGCCTTAGCCGCTGGGCGATCAAGGCGGCCGACGCCGGCCGATCGCCGGGGTCTTTGGCCAGGCATTGATCGATCAAGATTGCCAGATCAAGATCATCGCGGCGCCGAATCGGATCAGTTGGCGGAGCCGCGTTCAGGGTCGCTTGGTGTCGCCTGATTCCGGAGGTCCCCTCGAATGCCCGCTTGCGATAAAACGCTTCGAATAAAATACATCCCAACGCGAATATGTCGGCCGCCGCTGTTGCCGGTTCGCCAAGCGCCTGCTCCGGCGCCATGTAACCGGGTGTCCCCAGGATTGCTCCCGCTTGGGTGTCCCCGTCGACGGTGTTCCCGTCGGTGGTGGCACGTCGGTCCCCCAGAGCCCGAGAGAGACCGAAGTCAAATAGTTTGACCAATCCTGAATCCTGGGCCGCAGTGGGCGGATGATCGGCCGTCGATCGGGAAACCAACATGATGTTGTGTGGCTTCAGATCACGATGAATCACATCACATTGATGAGCTTTTGCAAGGGCGTCGGCGATCTGAGCACCGAGCTGACGGATTTCTTCGACCGTCAGGGGCGCCCGAGTCAACCGATCACTCAGCAGTTCACCGTCCAGGTACTCCATCACCGCGTAAGGCTGGCCGGCATAAGACCCGATGTCAAACAATTCGACGATATTGGGATGACTGATCGCGGCGACCGCGCGAGATTCCCGCTTGAATCGCTCGCTCAATTCATCCCGATAAGCAGCCCCAGCAGCCAGCATTTTGATTGCAACCCGGCGGTCCAAACGCTGATCCATTGCTTCCAATACGACTCCCATGCCACCGCGGCCGATAACCTTGCCAACGACGTAGGGCCCCACAACCGTTCCAGGTTCAGGCACCGCTCCCCTGGTTGTCGCGGTTTCATGATCACCTGGCTGGGTAACGGCGATCGTGACGTTGCTTTGCAGCTCGTCGCGAACCAGCTCCAGTTCCTGTCGAAGCAGGTCGGCATGAACTCCACCAAGTTCCAAAACAAGTTTGGAGATCTCCGGGGCCATGCCGCGACGATAACTCGACTCGTACTCCATGCAGATCGCGTCGATCCGTGCCAGCTCCGTTGCCGAAAGATGATTCAGGCTCATGCCGAACTCTCTGCGTTTCCAGCCTGTTCCGACCAAATTCGGCGAATCAATTGCAGGCGCCGCTCGACCGCCCGTTTGCTCATTTGCAGTCGGCTGGCAATTTCGTCGACCAAATATCCGTCCATCCGCATCACGGCAATTTGCTTCAGTTGGGCATCGTCAAGTTGTTCCAACAGATTGTCGCAAGCCTCGGCTAGCTCGGTGTGAATATCGGCCGTAACCGCATCGCTGGAAACGCCGCCGATACCGCCAGCCTTAAGTTCCCCGTCGCTGCCGATAAAGACGGACTCGCCGCGTACCTTGCCGCCGCCGCGTTTTTGCCGCCCCTGGTGGCGGCGATGCGCGTTGACTTTGCGAGCCGTCAGCGTGATCAGCAATCCCCCTACATTGTCTGGTCCGCTCAAGTCTGAAAACCGATCCTCGCGAACACCCGCAACGAAGCTGTGGAATGCCGAAAGGGCGATGTCCTCTTCGTCGCCGGCGCGGCGCAGGTTCCTGGGCAATCGGCCAGCGGCAATCCGCACCAGATGTTGGAAATAGTTCTCCCACAACCTGGTGATCGAATCCTGATCGCCTCCGCGAACCAAGTCGATCAATGTGGCAAAGTCGTCAGCGGTTTCTTTCGGCGGCTGGCTCATGATAACGATGATGACCGATCGTTGCCTGAAAGGGAACGCGATGTCAAAGAACCGTCGCTGTGAAGCGGGCTCCGCCATCGGGATCGCATCCTGATGCCGTCGCTCCCGCGTCAAAGTGCGTTCGCCGGGCAAATCCGAGCGCCACGGTTTCGCCGCTGGACAATTTGGCCAGGCTGGTCAATCGCCCGACCGTCTTGTCCCCCACCGACAACGTGGTGCCCGGCAACGGAACCGACCCGTCGATCGACCATCGGACCAATTTTCGCTGGACCTGTCCCATTGCATCAATCCGAGCGACGGTTTCCTGGCCAAGATAGCATCCTTTGGTGAACGAAATCGCCGTCGCATCACGGCCGACTTCTTGCGGCAAGTTCGATGAATCGATATCAATGCCGTACCAGGGAAACCCGACTTCAACTCGCCGTTGATGAAATTCGCTTTCACCGGCTTTGGAAATCGACATTCGCTGCAAATTCTCAAACACCGCCTGCGTGGCTGCGACGGGGACCAACATCACGGCCGTCTGTTCGCCGAGCCATCTGGTTCGAAAAACTTCGACATCAACTCCAGCGAAGTTCGTTGCTGATCCGAACAAGCGGGGATCGTCGCTGCGACTGAACCCGGCCAGCTCAGCGGCCTGGCCGTCCAGCACAATGCCAACGAAGTCTGAATCTCGAATTACCGACTTCGCGTCTTCACGAATCGTGTAGCGGTCGATGTGATCGGCGATGGCCTGCGACTGTCCGGCCGGCCCGATCAGGCGAATCAGCTCGGTCTGGCTGCTTCGCATTCTGTACAGAAAAACGTGCCCGACCGTTTTGCCGCGTACGTCCGTGATGAAGGTTTCCCGTCCCTCTCCAAGCGGCACTGGGATGACCTCGTTGGTGGTCAAGTTATTGACGATTTTTGCCGCATCGGCCCCCAAAACATCGACAACGGCTATTCGATCAAGGGCAAAGAAAACAAGACTGCTCATGCCGAACAAGATATCAGTGGACCAGAGAGCCGTGCAGACGGAATTCATGTTCAAATCGGCAGATTTTTTTTGGAACGAATCTTGTCCTTGTCTATCAAAAAAAGGTACGGAGATGGCAGTCGAGCACGCGTTCTATTTCTATGCTGCAGTCCGTTCAAAAGGCAGGGGTAAGTGATGGCAGAAAACCAGTTCGTGGAAAAAATGCTTAATCCGGTGCAAACGAACGAGACAACAGCCAAAGACACCGCTGATCCATTGCCCTGGTTGATCCACAGTTTGCGTGGAAAACGAGCCGTTCAGGCTGATTACGGCCAAGCCAAGCAAGCAACCGAGCCACAGAAGGAATCAATGTAGCTCGATATCGGGAGTAGGCGAGCAAGGGACCTCTTGTTTGCTCCCACTCTTTTTACGGTAACCTTACTCCGAATTCCAATCATTTCCCTGCCGACTCCTAACGTGGGGGTCGATCGTCAACGTTGCGGCGCGGGCGAGCGGTCATCCTGGCCGTCTCCGCCGATCCGCTGAGGACTTGGGAACGAGCTCGGAGATTTGGGTGTGAGCCGCAATCAATCGTTATTTGCCGAGGCAGAAAAACAAAACCTGGAGCGTTCGGAACCACTCGCCGCCCGGATGCGGCCTCGTCGTTTGACGGAACTGCTTGGGCAGCAACAGATTTTGGGCGACGGTAAGCTGCTGCGACGCCTGATCGATGCCCGGCGACTGGGGTCGATCATTTTGTCAGGCCCACCAGGAACCGGAAAGACAACGCTGGCTCACCTGTTGGCAATCGAAACCGACAGTGAAATGAGGACCTTGAGCGCCGTTTCCAGCGGTGTCAAGGAGGTTCGCGAAATCTTGGCATGGGCGACCGATTTGGTCTCATCCGGCGGCCGGCGACCGTTACTGTTCATCGACGAAATTCATCGATTTAGCAAAAACCAGCAAGATGCATTGCTGCCCGACGTCGAAAAAGGGGTCGTATCGCTAATTGGTGCAACGACCAGTAACCCCTTCTTTGCGGTCAACGGCGCACTGCTCAGCCGCAGCCAGCTGTTTCAACTCGAATCATTATCTGCCGACGAACTTCAATCGTTGCTCAGACGCGCCTTGGGCGACACCGAGCGGGGACTCGGCCAGCTGGATGTATCGGTAGATGAAGCAGCGATCGAGTATCTTGCCGCTGCCAGCGAAGGAGACGCCCGCCGGGCACTATCGGCGCTGGAGATCGCTGTGCTCAGTTGTGGCGCGGAATCGGGCCGCGTCACACGAGAGGTCGCCGTCGAATCAATCGGACATCGGCTCGGTGGGTACGACGCCAGCGGTGACGACCATTACGATTTGGCCAGCGCACTGATCAAAAGCATTCGCGGTAGTGACGTCGATGCGGCGATTTACTGGTTGGCGCGCATGCTGGAGGGAGGCGAAGACATTCGTTTTCTTTGCCGTCGTTTGGTGATCTTGGCCAGCGAAGATATCGGCAACGCCGACCCCCATGCCTTGGTCCTGGCGGTCGCAGCGATGCAAGCCTGCGAGATGGTCGGGTTACCTGAGGCGCAATTGACGCTTAGCCAAACCGTCGCCTATTTAGCGCTTGCCCCGAAAAGCAACGCGGCGACGATGGCAATCGGTGCTGCGCGTCGTGACGTGCGTGAGAACAAAATCTTGCCAGTCCCGAAACACCTGCGGGACTCGCACTACGCGGGCGCTAAGGATCTAGGCCATGGTGAGGGCTATCAGTACTCGCACAACCACGAAGCAGGAGTCGCGTCACAAGACTACCTGGGGGTCGAACGAACTTACTATCAACCAGCCGATCGAGGGTTCGAGGCAGAATTGAAAGTGAGATCGGCCGAAATCAAGAAACGATTGGCTGGCGATACCGATTAGCCAACAACCTGGTCCGATGCCGCACGGCAAATGAGCGCCGAAACCACGCTCCCACAGCTGCCATCATTCTGGTGACAGGGTGCTGTCGAAGTGATGACGACACGTATCGATTTCTCAGGGAGCCACGCGAGTCAACGGCGGGAAAATCCATATTTTCCGGCTTTGGCACGATGGATGCCTGGCAGTAAGAATGAATTACAACCCATCTTCCTGCGTCGGAGAAACTGTCATGAGCCGCCTGCTTTCAACTCTGGTCGTTGCCGTTGCACTGGCCACATCCTCAACCGCTTTCGCGCAACACGGATTTCACATCCAACCGGTCCCGGGGCTGGGCCATCAAAACGGACACTGGAACCATCACGCTCACACGCCCGACTTGATCCAGCTCGATCATCTTTCTGACCGGTTAGCGAATATCGCCGGGCACTTGCACGAAGACGCACACCAATTGTCACAAGACTACCATCATTCGCGCACGATCGAATGTCTGGTTGATCAATTGCATCAGTTGCAGCAACACATGCACTTAGTGCTGCATCAATCCGCTCGGTCAGCATTCCAGCGATCTTCCGTCATCGGACATATGAGAAGCGACGTGCGGCAAACCGACATCTTGTTGAAACGACTGCACGGCGAGCTGCAACATCAATCAGTCGACGGGACCAGGCCATCGGACCTGTGCTTGATCGCTCACATGCGTCAAATCATCGTCGGCAACGCGTTCCCACTGGTGCGTTTGATGGAAAGCGAACTGTTTGGCTTCAATCGAGTTATGAATCATCCGCATGTGTCCCAACAACACTCGTTTGGGATCCCCCAGAGTGTGCGATCACGCAGCCTGAGCTGGCGAAATTTTCGGATCCAATTCTAATCGGACTAAAACCCGGTTTTTTTGCAAGCGTTCCCAAAACAATCGATCGCTAGAACAACCACGGTTGTCCGCCCACCTTCGGTGGACGGCGGAACTGGCTGGTATCGTAGTCAGGCAGCCCCTGATCGAGTTGATACTTACGTTTGAAGACCTCGAACATCGTTCGAATTTGCTCTGCCAGCGGTCCGCTACCCGTCATCCGCTGGAAAAAATTTGCACTGCTTAAATTCCCCTGCCGGGTTTGTCTGACTCGGCTGATCACCCGCTGGGCTTTCAGCGGTTGACTTCGTTCCAGCCATTGCTGGAACACCGGCGCAACGGTCATGGGTAGGCGCAGCAATACATGACCAGCCGTTTGAGCCCCCGCGTTTTTTGCGGCCGCCAGTATCGCGGGCGCCTCGTTGTCATTCAAACCGGGAATGATCGGCGCGACCATCACACCAACCGGTACTCCTGCATCGGCAAGCGAGCTGATCGCCCGCAGTCTGGCCTCCGGAATACTGGTCCGCGGTTCCATTTCGCGGGCAAGGGACGGATCGAGCGTTGTAATCGACACAAAAACGTGAATCAATTTTCTGGTTGCCAGCTCCGAGAGAACTTGCAGATCACGCTCCACCAAGGCATTCTTGGTCACGATGCCAACCGGCTGCCGCGCTTCCAAGGCAACCTGCAAACACTGCTCGGTCAATCTGAAATGTCGTTCGGCCGGTTGATAACAGTCGGTCACTCCCGAGAAAGCGATCGCTTCGGGCCGCCAAGATTTCTTGGCCAAAAACTCGCGGAACAATTGAGGAGCGTTTTGCTTGACGATGATCTTCGTTTCAAAATCAAGACCTGCGCTGAGACCCAAGTATTCGTGGGTGGGACGAGCGTAGCAGTAGCTGCAGCCGTGAATGCAGCCGCGGTATGGGTTGATACTGAAACGAAAAGGAATATCAGGTGAGCTATTCTCGGTAACGATCGTCCTCGAGTCGTCGCTAAGATATTCGATTTGGCGGCTGCCAGCCGCCTCGTTGCTCGCTTCGTCCAACTCAGCATGGATCCGCTCGAAGCGGTTCGGTGGATCGATTTCACTACCGTGACGCATCAGTCCGCGCGCGCTCCTATGTCCAGCGGGCTCCAATTCGTTACGCTATTGCCGTCCCAGAACAGGGGACAGCCGATGTAGAATGCGGATTCACCGGTTGGCAGCGAGCAACCGGTGAGCAAAATTACCCGACCAATTATTTGCTCAGTTGTCAATGGGAAACAACGTGTGACTGGACTGCAAACCGGTGTATTGATCGCAGCGATTGTTGCGGCGGTGATCGTACTGATGGCTGTGTTCGCGCGTCGGCAATTGATTCGAGCACCGTCACGTGTGCTGCTGGCGCTATTGTATCGCAAGGAAGTGTTTGGCCTGCAGAACCTGCCGGAGAATCGTGGTTGCGTCGTGGTCTGCAACCATATTTCGTGGATCGACGGCATTTTGCTGCTCTGGATGTTACCTCGTAACGTTCGATTTTTGGTCGACGGAGGAAACTTTGGCAGTCGGTTTTCCAGGTTCTTGAGTAGCGCTTTTGACACAATCCTGATGACGGCCAGCCGGAAATCGATCGGTCAAGCCCTGAAGACTGCCCGGCAAGGGGCGCAGGCAGGCGACGTGATCGGTCTATTTCCTGAAGGGACCATCTCACGTACCGGGCAACTGCAGTCATTCCAGCGTGGGTTCACCAACATTGCCCGGGGTGCCAACGTGCCGGTGATTCCAGTCTGGCTGGACGGCATGTGGGGCAGTGTTTTCAGTTTTTCTGGCGGTAAGTTCTTCTACAAATGGCCCAAGCTGCCGCGACGCAACGTGCGTCTGTACATCGGCGAGCCGATCCCTCCGGATGGATCGGTTCATCAAGTCCGGACCGCCGTTCAAATCTTGGGCGCCAAAGCGGCGGTGGAAAACCGTGATGAATTTCCGGTCCTGCCCAGTCGCGCAATCCGCGCTTGGCGTAGGCGAGGTCGGAAGATGCTGGCAGCCGATACGACCGGAGCGTCGGCGGGTGGACGAGAATTGCTGACCCGCACCCTTGCCCTGCGCCGACTACTGCGCCGCGAAGTGCTCACCGACGACGAAGAATACGTTGGTATCCTGTTGCCGCCCAGCGTCGGTGGCGTCGCGGTCAATGTCGCGCTGGCAATGGACCAGCGGATCTCGGCTAATCTGAATTATTCGGCCAGCAGCGAAGTGATCAATCACTGCATCGACGAAGTTGGCATCAAACATATCCTGTCGAGCGAAAAGTTCATGGAGCGGTTCGATTTTGATCTCGACGCTGAAGTGGTACTGCTTGACTCGCTGCGGGACAAGATCACAACGACTGACAAATTGATCGCTTTCTTTCAGGCCAATTTGCTGCCGGCGTTCTTGCTTGATCGAGTTTTGGGTTTGAACGAAATTGATTGCGATGATGTGATCACCGTGATCTTCACGAGCGGTTCGACGGGCATGCCTAAAGGAGTACTGCTGACTCACGCGAACATCAACCACAACGTCGACAACATCGATCGAGCCGTCCGTCTGACCCCGCAAGATACCGTACTAGGAATCCTGCCGTTTTTTCACTCGTTCGGTTACACCGTCACATTGTGGACCGGACTGACGCTCGGACCGCGATGTGTTTATCACTTCAATCCGCTCGAAAGCCGCGTCGTTGGCCGGTTGGCCGGCAAGTTCAACGCCACAGTGTTGTTGGGCACGCCAACATTTTTGCGTGGCTATCTGCGGCGGGTGACGAAGGAACAGTTTTCAACACTCGACATCGCCATCGTCGGTGCCGAAAAGATGCCTGCCGATCTGTTTGACGCCTTCGAAAAGCAATTCGGCGTTCGTCCCACCGAGGGTTACGGGACGACTGAATTAAGTCCGATCGTTTCGGTCAACATACCGCCATCGCGGTCGGCTGCGATTTACCAAATTGACCGTTTGGAAGGATCCGTTGGCCGACCATTGCCGGGCGTCGCGGCGCGGGTGGTCAATCCTGATACGGGAGCAGAACTCGGTGCCAACGAGGACGGCATGTTGTTGATCTATGGCCCCAACGTGATGCAAGGCTACGCGAACCGCGAGGACCTGACTGCCAAAGTGATTCGCGATGGATGGTACGAAACGGGCGACATCGCCCATATCGACAATGATGGGTTCATTCACATCACCGGGCGACTTAGCCGGTTTTCAAAGATCGGCGGTGAAATGGTGCCGCATGTGATGATTGAACATGAATTGGCGATGCTGTTCTGCGAAGGGGACGAAGATGAAGAAGTCCGTGTTTGCGTGACCGCCGTGCCCGATGAAAAAAAAGGGGAGCGTTTGGTTGTGCTGCACCTGCCGACAAAGAAAGACATAGCCCAGATGCGTAAGCGGCTGACCGACCTCGGATTGCCAAACATTTTTGTCCCCTCGCAAGACAGTTTCTTGGAAGTCAGCGAAATCCCGATGTTAGGGACCGGAAAATTGGATCTCAAGACGGCGCGGATCAAAGCGGCTGAATGCCTGGGCGTCAACTTGGCATGATCACAATCCTCGACGGTCCAATGGGAACCGAGCTGGATGCGCGGGATATCCATGGATCAACAGGCGTGGAGTGCGTACGCGATCGACTCCGCGCCCCAGGAGATTGCGGCAATTCACCGTGATTACGCCTCTGCGGGAGCGACCGTCCACACCGCCAACACGTTTCGCACAAAGCATCGATCGGTCGGAGACGAGTGGGAGCGAATGGCAACCGAAGCTGTGCGAATCGCCAGAACCGCAGTGCCGGCAGCGCACCGAGTCGCGGGCAGTATCGCGCCCCTGGAAGATTGCTATCGACCCGATTTGTCACCAGCTGAGGGAGGCAGGCTAGCACATCGCGAATTGGCCGAAGTGCTCGCTGCTGCCGGTGTGGACATCCTGCTGTGCGAGACCTTTGCGCATGTTGGCGAAGCGATCGTTGCGGTCGAGGAATCAGTTCGCACGGGAGTCGAAACTTGGCTGGCACTGACGGCTGGTCCGGAAGCGAATCTGTTGGACCCAAGTGAGATGGCCGCAGCCGCCCGCCGCGCTGTCGAGGCCGGGGCTGCCGCGGTATTGGTCAACTGCACGCCAGCCCGCCAGACCGTGGCGTTTGTTCAATCAATCGCCGCTGAAAACGTTCGCGTCCCGATTGGTGCGTATGCAAACGCCGGACGAATCGGCTGGCAATCCAACGATCCAGTCCACCTTCGCACCTACAGCGCCGAGGCCCAGCGCTGGATCGACGCCGGCGCGACCTTGATCGGCGGATGTTGCGGAACGACACCGGCGCAGATCGCCAGCATCGCGATGCTGGCCAAAGCCAACGATTGACCGCCGGCCTTGACGAAACGTGCCGGATTGACGGCTTTCCGGCGTTTGCATCCAGCGCCTCAAGCCGCTGCCGGGTCAGCGATTCGGCTTGGTTTCCCGACCGATCTGACTGCTGCTTTTGTCTTTGGCGACATCAGGATGATATAGGCCGATGGCACGAAATAGAGCGCCAGGACCGTCGCGCCGCTAACACCGCCGGCGATGGTGATCGCCAGTGGTGGCCACATACCGCCGCCACCAATCAGCAGCGGCACGAAGCCGGCGATTGTCGTTAGCGTCGTTGCCACGACATGTCGGGTGGCGCGGATCACGACCTGTTGGATCGCGACTCGATCTCCCGAATTGGCCAGCGGATCTTCGCGGATTGCCGCCAACACGACAATCGAGTCATTGATGGCGACCCCGATCAATCCCATCGTCCCGACGATCGCCATGAATCCGAAGGGATAGCCAAATACCCACAGCGCACCGGTCCCCAGTCCGGCCGATAAAAGCGCGATCGTCAAAATGATGCCAGCCAGCCGGAAAGACCCAAAACTCAAGACCAGCGTCGCCACCATCATCACGGCCAACAGCCCGGTGCTGGCCATTAAATTGCCGACCGATTCATTTCGTTTTGAAGATTCTCCACCAAAATTCAGCACGTACCCGGGAGGCAATACAAAATCACTTTCCTGCAAGCGCTGTTGAAAGGCGGATTGCACCACCGCCGGCAAGACTCCTGATTTGATAAACGCCTGGATTTCGTTGACGCGAAGCCCATTGAGGTGGCTGATCGACGAGGATTCGGCAGCCAAAGTCAAATCCCCCAGCGCCGACAGGGGAACTCCGACAAAATCGTGGTCAGCTTGCCCGTTGCCCCGCATCGCTGAGCCTAGCAAATTGGTCGATGCGATCACCGATAAGTCTCCGCGGTCAGAATTAGCGACGCGGACGCGCACCGGCAGCTCTTCGGTGCCCTCTAAGACCGAACCGCCAACCGCTCCCTCTAATGCCCGATTCAATTGGTCCGCAATCGTTTCATGATCCATTCCCGCCAACCTTGCTTCCTCCTCGACGATCCGCAGCGTTACTTTGGGAACTCCTTCACCCGTATCGCTGCGTGTGTGAATCACGTTGGGCGTGGCGGCCAGCACTGACCGCGCCTGTTCACCCAGGTCTCGCAACACACCCATGTCAGGCCCAAACAAGCGGACTTCGACCGGCGCATCGAACGGGGGACCCTGCTCCAACTGACGGACCAGCGTTCGAGATTGAGGAAACTTGCGATCCAAATCATGTTGGATTCGGTGAGTCAATTCACGCGATCCCACCGGTGAGGCAATCTTGATCATGCCCTGCGCATAATACGCGGTGTTTGCTCGTCGGGGCACGATGTTGTAGTAAAAGCTTGGTGCGCTTTCGCCGATGAACCAGGTGACCGATTCCACACCTTCATGCCGCAAGATTTCTTGCCGCATCGCTGCGAGCGGTTCTTGTGGTTTCGTCCAGCGACATTTGGGGTGACAAACTGACTTCGATTTGTAGCTGGTCTCGATCAGCGGGCGGAAAAAACTGTTCGGGCAGTTTACTGGCCTGCATGAAACCAAGAATTGGTAAGGTCACACCCAACAACACTCCCAGCGCAGGACGGTGAAATATGAAATGCAACGATCTGCGGTAAACTTCCGACATCGCGGGGATCGACAGTCCGCTGACCCACCAATGCGTTTCGCTTGCGGAACCGGAAACAGGTACTCCCAAGGCTGTCAACGTTGGCACGATCGTCAACGCTAAAAACAAGGAACCGAAGATGGCTAGCATCACACTCACTGCGATCGCACCGACAAATTCCCCGGCCGGACCTGGCATGATCGCGATTGGCGCGAAGGCTAAAGCGGTTGTGACTGTCGAACCAAGTAGCGGAACGGCCAGATGGCTGACACTTTGGGCAACCGCATCGGCTGCCTGAATGCCGCGGCGGAGCTTATTCGAGACGTCGTCAACCATCACGATGGCATTGTCGATCAACAATCCCAAGGCGACGATCAATCCCGTCACGGACATCTGATGAATGGGAATTTCCATGAATCGCATTCCGGCCAATACGATCATTCCGGATAGCGGCAGCGCGGAGCAGACGATGATCGCGCTTCGCCAGCCCATCAACACAAATACGACGGACGATACCGCCACGACGCCCAGCATCAGGTTCCGCAACAAATCCCTCAACCGCGCTTCGACGTAGTCATTCTGGGTGAATATCGATTCCAATTCGACACCCGGCGGCAATTCACTGGCAAATCGATCAATGATCGCGACGACCTTATCACTCCATTGATCGACACGGACCTCGGGCGCACCAAAACACCAAGCACGACGGCGGGTTTGCCTTGATCGATCGCAAGGCTGGAGGGAGGATTGGTGACGGCCTTACGAATTGTGGCAATGTCCGAGAGGGGCACAAAACGTCCCTCGCTGGAATACTGAATCGGCGTGCGGCCGATGCGATCGATCGAATCGAGTTCTCCGGCGACTTCAACATTCAGATTGGCTGCTCCGCGTAACTGACCGGCCGTCCGTTTTGCGTCGCTGGCACCGATTTGATCCGCAATCTGGGCCACCGACAAGTTCATCGCCGCCAACTTGGCGGTTTCGATTTCGACCAACATTTCTTCATTGGGATCGCCAAAGATATCGACCAGCTCGGTTCCAGCGACGGAGCGAATTTCGTCTTCCAGCTGTTCGGCCAACCGACGTAAGACCGCGTAATTGGCTGCCCCTTCGCCCGTCCAGCGTAGTGACGCAAAGACGGCAAAGGCTTTCATGTGCATCTCTTCGAACAACGGCTCCAGCGAACCTGCGGGTAACAATGGCGCGACGTCATCGATCCGCGCGCGAACTTTTGCCCACACCGGATCGATGTCGTAAATATCATCGCGCAGTTCCAGGATCATCCGTGACGAGCCAGGCATTGAGAAAGATCGCATCTCCTTGATCTCATCCAGCTCCAGTAGTTCGTCTTCCAGCGGCTCTGTGACCTGCGATTCGACCCGCTCCGCATCGGCACCTGGAAAGAGCGTGGTCACCGTTGCGACTCGTTGCGTCAACAATGGATCTTCCATTCTGGGCAACAATGCAAACGAAGACAGGCCCGCAACGACGATCAAACTGATCGTCAGGACCATGATGCGGGGGTTGCGATAAAATAGATTTGACAACATCTAACGCAACACCTCGACTTGCTGACCGTTGACCAGGCGTTGAACTCCGCTAGCCACGACTTGATCGCCGACAGCCAGCGTGCCACGAATCAAGACCTGATCGCCGCTGGTATGCAGAACCTCGACATGCCGACGCTCGATAACCGACTGGCCGTTCTTTTCTACGACCGCGAACACGGACCACAGGCCACGAACGCCAGGCAACAGAGCTGTGGTTGGCAACAGAAATCCAGATTGATTGACACTTTGCGTCAAAGTCGCCTGGATAATTTGACCCGGCATCAGCGTGCTTCCCGACTTGGGATCAAGCTCAATCACGACCGTCTGGGTCCTGGTGGCCGTATCGATCTCCGGCAGCTTGCGAACCAGCGTTCCGCTGCACTCGGTCTGACCTGCAACCAGGTCAATCAGATCGCCAATCGAAATCAACCGAGCGGCATTCAGGGGCAGGCCGATGCGGGCTTCCAGGGCTGCGTGTTCGACGATCCGCACAACCGGTTGGCCAGGCGAAACCACGGTTCCCTGATCGACGTAGCGGCGCGCGATCCGACCGTCAAAGGGCGCCTTCAAAACACTGTGTTCCAGCTCAAGGTCGATGTCCGCCAGCGCCGCGACCAGCTGCTGAACGTTTGCCGCCTGAGCGGCAATCTGTTCGCGCGCGTTCCCGCCAGCAACTCGTCCAATTGCTTTTGGGCAACGTTCAAGCGAGCCTGGGTGGATTTCAGCGAAAGCTGACTGTTATCGATATCCGCATCGGTGGCCGCGTTCTGTTGGAATAGTTTTGTCGTGCGGCGAAAGGTTCGTTCGCTTAGTTCCAATTGTGACTTTAGATCGTCGACTTGGGCGCGGGCAGCCGCCACAGTTTCTTTTCTCGGCCCGGCCTGCAGTTCACTGAGCACCGCAACCGCCGCGTCGTGCCGGGCCACCGTTTCGCGGCGTTTCGCTTCCAAGCGGCGAATGTCCAGCGTCGCGATCGGCTGACCCGAGAGAACGATGTCGCCTTCATCAAAGTGGATCGCCGTTAACCGAGCCGCGCGTTCAAAACCAAGATCCGCACTTTGTCGAGCCGCGATAATCCCCGTATAAGTGCGCGACTGCTGCATGCCTTCGGTTCGCTGCAACACCACTGTCTCGACCGACAGAATGGTCACATCAGCACTGGCTTGCACCGAGTCGCTCGTCTCGGAGCGAGTGACGGCGGCGGCGCCGGCACACAGCACGGCCGCAAGCACAAGCACGATCGCGGTCGCACGAAGTGTTATGAATCGGCGTAGCCCCGCACTTCGATTCTGCAAAGAATCAGGCGACTGCGAGCTGTTGATACTCATCGGCAAAGACTTCTGCGGTAAGAAGCTCAAAAAGTTTTAGGTAGTCGAATTCCGTTGACAAAGGTTTCCAGGGAAATCCATCCAGCAAGACATTGATGTTTCGCCGCACGGCCAGGTAAGGATCCCTAACCCCGTGCGCCTCAAGCGAATCGGTGGTCGTCACGATGATCGAATAGCGCCAAACGTCAGCGACCAAAGACCGAACACTAAGTCTTCGGGAGTCATCTCGGCCGGCAACTCCAGTTCACCCGCACTCATCCCTTCGCGCACGATCGCCGCGACAATCCCCATGCAGCGGCTCTCGCCATCATGCATTCGTTGTCGACGTGCCTGTGATGTCTTGTCCCAGATCGAAGATGAGCGAATCAGCTGCTCGACTTCGAAATGATCGGGGTACAGACGAACAAACAGTTCCGCCGCGACGCCAATTGCAGCCAACCGTGCACGTGAAGAATCGGAGTAGCGAGCCGCCTTCTCAAACATCTCGCTGCGCTTGTCCATCGTCTCAATCGCCAGCGCGATGATGATTTCTTCCTTGCAGGGAAAGTGGTTGTAGATCGTCCCTTTGGAGTAATCCAACTCGGCGGCGATTGCATCCATACTCAGGCCCAGATAGCCGCCGAGTTTCAGCATTTGCCGCGAGATCCGCAGCACGTGCTGCTCGCGATCGGCGATTTCGCGCTGTTTGGGGCTCAAATTGCTCATGCAATCAAGCTAATTGACGGTCCGTCAAAAAACAACCAAGATTCTGACTAAAAGTCAAAAAATGAGTTTGCCGCTCCCCATCGACGAGCATCGGCGGCTGCCTCCTGAAGCAACCGCAGCTCGCCCAAACCTGAGCACCCACGTGGCCGGACCGTGCCAGTTCGGCTGGCGCGACCTACAGCAGCTGATCCAAACCCTGCTCCTCCAGCGCCTTGACCGCCTCGCGCACTCGTTCCTCGGCGTGTTTGGGAGCAACCAAGGTTGCGTCCGCAGTCTGTACGATGATCAGATCAGCAACGTCAATCGTCACGATCGTATGACCCGGTTGTGCGTGCAGGATTGAACCTGAGGTGTCGATTCCAAGATGCGATCCGACAACGATATTTCCATTGACGTCGGGATCACGAAGTCGTGAAAGGGCCTGCCAGCTGCCGACATCATCCCAGGGGAACGGAGCCTCGATGACGACCACATTCGGATAGTTTTCCATCACCGCGTAGTCGATCGACGTCCCTTTGATCGCCTCGAATTCGCGCTCCAGCGTCGTTGCAAACGCAGCCGTTCCAATCGAACCCTCGATGACCTTGATATGCTGGTAGATCTCCGCGGCGTTGGCCTGAAGCGCGTCGAGAATCGTTGAGGCTTTCCATAAGAAAATTCCGCTGTTCCAATAGAACGTGCCATCGGCCAGATATTTCTGAGCCGTTTGGCGATCGGGTTTCTCGCGAAAGCGACTGACCTGAAAAGCCGCCATCGACTCCGCCTCCAGCGATTGACCTCGTTCGATATATCCGAAAGACTCAGCGGGGTAGGTCGGCGGAATTCCAAACGTAACGATTCGGCCAGCATCCGCTTGGATCAGTTTTTCCGCGGCGGCCAGGGCCGCTTGGAACTTCTCCGGCGCACCGATGACATGATCCGAAGGCATCACGGCCATGATTCCATCGGGGTCTGCATGGCGCACAAGCGCGGCTGCCAGTCCGATGCAAGGCGCCGTGTCGCGCTTGCAAGGTTCGCCGACCACATTCTCGGCTGGCAACTCGGGCAATTGTCGGCGAACAGCGTCAACGAGCAAGTCATTGGTAACGACCAGTTGACGCTCCGGCGGAACCAGATCACCAAGCCGATCGACCGTCGATTGGATCATCGTCCGCTTTCCGGCTAGCGCCAACAGTTGCTTGGGGACCATTCTTCGGCTGGCTGGCCAAAACCGAGTGCCGCTGCCGCCGGCCATGATGACTGCGTGAAGCATGTTCATTTCATATAGGAGCGTATCGATCAGTCGCGAGGAGATTAGGGTAGTCTGCCGGCGGCAATCGATGAAGCCCGAGATTGGTCCACAATCTGCAGCTGCGATCCAACATGCAGTGCTACACAAAGGTTCGCTGAACCCCAAGACTGGCGTTCGGAGTCTGACCACGGCGGGTCCGACATCGGTAACCCGGTTATCGGCCAGCGGTGTCTCGGCGGCGCGAGCCGGCTACGGTTTACTGTGCCAGTTTCTTTTTAAGCAGTTCTCGAGCCTGTCGAAACTCACTGGTTTGCGGTGACAGCTCGACGGCCTTTTCCAGCTTGTCCATCGCGTCTACTAGTTGGCCGGCTAGATACAGTGCCAGACCGTATCGATACTGAATGGCCGCATTTTGAGGGGCCAGCGACGCGTCACGGCCCAGCAGAGGTAATTCGTCGCTTCGCAATTTTGCGACGCGGGCGATGATTTGCGAGCGGGAATTGGGCGGGGCTCGTTCAGCCAAATTCTCTAGCAGCGCCGCCAGGTTGGTTCGTGGCCCTGTCGTCATCGGCTCGACTCGCATCGCCGTTTCGTAGGCATCCACCGCCTCGTCATACCGGCCTCGCGCCTCGCACAGCATCGCCCAACTCATCTGTGCACCAGCACGATCGCTGGTAATCATGATCGCGGCTTTTACTTCCTCAAGCGCTTGGTCGACTTGCAGCTGTTCGGCGCCGGAAAGCGCTCGATAGGCTCCCGAAGCGGTGATCACCCGAGCCGCCGCGCAACGCACCAGAGGCGACTGGTCGTCCAAAAGTGGCATCAATGCCCGACGAATCGTAACCACGTCTGGGGCGGCCATGAAGGCGTCGACCGCGGCTGCCCGCACCATCGGATCCTCGTTCGGCGTTGCCAAAATCTGTTTGGCTGTCGGAATCACCGCGGCAATGCCGCTGGCCGATAACTCGCTAAGCGCCGATGCGCGGGCGATCGCGGGAGCATTCTCGGCCGTTTGCATCGATAGACGCAGCATCTTTTCCACTGCCTCGTCGTCACCATTTCGAAACGCAGTGATCGCTTCGGCAAAGTGGTAAGGCGTCTGCCGCAGATCGCCGTACCAACGGTCGCAGGCGTCATTGCACCACTGGTCGGTGGCCCGTATCAGATCGGCAACTTGCTGATTTTCTTCCGCGGCAACTTGCCAGTCCGCGTACTGGACAAGACCTGCTTGGGTCTGTGGGTCAAGCAATTCCTTGCGGTCGGCTACATGACAACCGCTGCAGGCGTTGGGTGTTCCTAGCTTGACGGACAGGTCGGGTCGTGGCACACGAAGCGAATGGTCGCGTCGTGGATCAACCTCCATGTACGTCCGCTGAGGCATGTGGCAATCCACACACATCGAGCCCGGCGTTCCCGGTTGATGATGATGGTGTGACGGCACATCGTACTTCCCAGCCGAGTGCTGATGACACGACGTGCACGTCTGATTGCCGGGATGTTTCAGCTTCAACGAATGCGGATCATGGCAATCCGTGCAGCGAATGCCTTTGTGATACATCCGACTTTGGATAAATGAACCATAGACGTAAACTTCGTCTTTAATTTGACCGTCGGCAAAGTAAGTGTCATCGCGCAATAGCTCTAAATTAAAATGGTCACAGAATCGATCGCCGGCTCGAAAGGCGTCGGTCAATTGCGAGCGGCGGCTGTGACATGGTGCGCAGGTTTGCAATTCAGGTTCGGGATCGTCTCCTTTGAGCTTCGCGAGCCCATACCCATGTCGGCGATCCCAAAACAAGGAGTGTTCATTGGCCAGCTCAACATGCAGACTTGCCGGTCCATGACAGGCTTCACAGCTGACGTCAATTTCTGAAAAAGTGGTGTGATAACGAACCAACTTGGGGTCAAAATCGGTTTTCAAGTCCGTACTGTGGCACTCGGCGCACATCGTTTGCCAGCGTTGGGCGATCCCGGTCCAGTGCAACGGATCGTCGGCAGCAAGTTTGTCATCAACATCAGGTGGGCGGAGATAAAACCATTGCTTTCGCTCTGTGTCCCAGCTGATTCTCAGCACTTGAAGACGCGAGATTACGTCAGCCGGTAGATTTTCGGGACGATCGAATTCGACCATGTACTGTTGCAGCGGCTCGACTCCAAAAACGTATTTGACCTCAAAGTCGTGCATCTTTCCGTCTTCGCCTTCCGTGTGAACCATGAATCGGTCGCCCTGGCGAAACATCCGGCTGGTCAGTCCGTCGTGCTGGATCGTGGCGTCGTTGAAATCGCCCAGCACGGTTTGATCCGTTGCCAGATCCATCGCCCGGTCATGGTCAGAGCCAATGAAGGCATCGACTTGTTCGCGGTGGCAATCGACGCAGCTGTCACGACCCACGAAGCTGCGCTGAATCTCCAGCGGCCTGGCGGACCAATAATCGGCAAACACCCCACCGGCAAGCGCAACTCCGATCGTCGCCGCGATCAACGGCAGCCGACGGCGATCGGTAATGGGTCGAGGAGACGACAAGGCGATATCGGATCTGGACCAGGTCAGCCTGGCGCAATCAAGTCAGGATTCAGCTGCCGCAGAGGCGAAAGGCACAATTGGTATCTTACTCAGAAAGCAATTTTACCGCCTCTCCCCGCATTTGTCCGATCAGCCTCCGGCGGGTCGGATCGGGTGTTTGCAGTGATTCCAACAATCGCGACGCCCTGAGAAGTTGTTCGGCCACGATGGCGTTCTTCGCCGCTCTGAAATCCGATCCTGCCGAATCTGTTTCCAGATCGTTTCCCACACTGCCGTCCAACACGCTGCCGCGTAGAACGCTACCTCGCTGTTTGATCACCTTCAGTACATCATCCAAGACCCCATCGCCCGTCTGTCGCGGGTCTTGGCCATCAAGCGCCTGACGAATTTTGTCCTGCCCGGCGGGCACCGGTTTGTCTGCCGGTGCGAAGGCAACGGTACCCAACAAGATGCTGGTGAATCCCAGTGCAAAGAGCAGTCTGTGGGTTGTTTGCGACATTGAGCTGGTTTTCCTTTAAATTTTTTCCCTTGCCTGCGGTACGCTGGATTTGGCACAGGCCGAGGACAGGTTAGCCGGAGCGAACGACGACCACGCGAAGGTCGCCGACGTTGGTTCCCGTTGGTCCTGTGATCAAGAGACCTCCGCAGCGGTCAAAAAACGTATAAGCATCATTGCGACGAAGATGCTCATCCACGTCAAGGTCGGATTCGCGCGCACGCCGATGCACCTGCCAATCCAAGACGGCGCCAGCGGCGTCGGTCGGGCCGTCTTCGCCATCGGTTCCCCCGGATAGCAGCGCGATTCGCCCCCACTCCCGCGGCGACAAAGATTGTTCCAGCAGATACTGATAAGCGGCCAAGGCTAGTTGCTGATTGCGACCGCCGCGACCTCGAAGGTTCTCGGCAATGAGCCTGACGGTCGGTTCGCCACCGGTGATCAGGCAGTCGATTCGGTGGTTGGCCGAGTCGGCGCGCAACATTCCGATCGTCATTTCAGCCAATCGCCTGCCGACCAGTTCGGCGGATCCCTCGCATTGGCGTGCCGATTGCATGGCGTGATTGTAACCAAGCACTTCCGCGCGCATACCTGCATGATCAACGGCGACCGCGTTATTGCCGATTACGATCGTGGTCGATGGACAAAGCTCAGGCACTGGCCGGTGTGACTTGGCGGCTCGTAATGCCGCATACACACGATCTGAAATCGATTGACCAGGATCATATTTTTGCAGCACTTTCAAAGCTTCGGAGGCCGTTGTGGTATCCGGCACGGTTGGCCCTGATGCGATCATGTCCAACGGATCGCCAAGTACGTCGGATAGAATCAAAGAGATCAAATGGCCCGCCCGACAAGCTCGCAATAATCCGCCTCCTTTGACGCGGCTAAGTTGCTTACGGACCGTGTTCAATTCCACGATATCAGCGCCGGCGCCGCTCAGAAACCGAGTGACTCGCAGTTTGTCCTCCAGGGTTATTCCATCGATCGGAGCCGGCAGCAGCGCACTGCCGCCACCACTGATCATCGCAATGCACAAATCTCGAGCATTCGCATTTTGGACCAGCTTCAGGATCTGCTCGGTGCCGACTACCCCCGCGGGGCGAGGTTCATTGAGACCGGCCGGCCGGGCGGGATGGACGTGAATTCCATTTAGCGCCAGTTCGGTTCCGGCCGGCACATTGATCCAACCGCTGACCGGCAGCCAACCGTCGATTCGATCCAACAAGCCGATCGCCATCGCGGTACAGGCTTTGCCGGCGCCGACAACCACGATTCGGTCAAAGTCGCCTCGGGACCAATGGTGGTCACCGATCCGCAACAGGTCGCCATCAATCGAGACTTCGCGACGCACCAACGGTTCGCCGCGCACTGAGTCGACTCCAGCGGTCCAGATTTCGATTGCGTCAGAGCGGGGGTTCATCATAGAGCTGCACGGAATCAGGTCTGGTAGCGGTTTTTGCCGCAGCTGATTAGAACATTAGCCTTGCAATCCGCCAGCCGAGGAAATGAATGTCCGAACCCAAGATTGTCTACACGAAAACCGACGAGGCACCAGCTTTGGCAACTCGTTCCCTGTTGCCGATTATCCGCGCTTTTGCCCAAACGGCCAGTGTGACCATCGAACTGAAAGACATTTCGCTCGCTAGTCGGATTCTTGCGAATTTTCCGCAGCTGCTGACCGCACAGCAGAAACGCCAAGATGCGTTGTCGGAGCTGGGCGAGCTGGTGCATTCTCCGCATGCGAACATCATCAAACTGCCCAACATCAGCGCGTCGATTCCCCAATTGACGGCCGCGATTGCCGAATTGCAGCGGCATGGATACGAAATACCCGACTTTCCAGCGGAGCCGAAAACCGACGCGGAAAAACAAATTCGCGCCCGCTATGGCAAAATTCTCGGCAGTGCAGTCAACCCGGTGCTCCGTGAAGGCAATTCTGATCGCCGGGTCGCCGCGCCGGTGAAGCAGTATGCACGGAACAATCCGCATTCGATGGGCGAATGGTCCAGCGATTCCAAAACTCATGTGGCTCACATGACCGAAGGTGATTTTTTTGGCAGTGAACAGTCTTACGTGATGACCGCAGCGGGCAGCGTCCGCATCGAATTACAAGGGGCCGACGGTGCCAAGACCGATTTGCGAGATCCGCTCGATCTAGTGGAAGGCGAGGTGATTGATGCGGCGGTTATGAGCCGCAATGCGTTGCGAGATTTTTTGGCACGAGAAATGGAAGATGCCAGGAAACAGAAGGTGCTGTTATCGGTGCACTTCAAGGCCACGATGATGAAGGTCTCTGATCCGATCATCTTCGGGCACGCGGTAAACGTTTACTTCAAAGACGTGTTTGCCAAGCACGCCGAAGCTCTGGACGAGATCGGATTCAATCCGAACGACGGCCTCGGTGCTCTTGATCGTCGCATGGAATCATTGCCGGATGAAAAGCAAGACGAAATCCTTGCCGACATCCAAGCCGCTTATAAGAACGGCCCCGATCTGGCGATGGTCAATTCCGACAAAGGGATCACAAATCTGCATGTGCCAAGCGATGTGATCATTGATGCTTCGATGCCGGCGATGATTCGTTCATCAGGAAAGATGTGGGGACCTGACGGAGTACCCCGGGACGCGAAAGCGATCATTCCCGACCGCTGCTATGCGGGCGTCTATCAAGAAGTGATTCGATTTTGCAAGCAGCACGGCGCTTTCGATCCAGCGACCATGGGTAGCGTGGCGAATGTTGGACTGATGGCCAAGAAGGCGGAGGAGTATGGCTCGCACGACAAGACTTTCGAGATTCCCCACGCTGGAACCGTGCGGGTGATCGATCAGTCGGGTAAGACGCTGATGGAACACGCTGTGGAAAAAGGCGACATTTGGAGAATGTGCCAAACGAAGGAGATCGCGATCCGCGACTGGGTTAAACTGGCGGTCGTCCGAGCCAGAGCCACTGGCGTGCCGGCGATTTTCTGGTTGGACGACAGGCGGGCCCATGATGCGAATTTGATCGAAAAAGTGAAATCTTACCTGCACGATCATGATATCGATGGTCTGGATTTACGAATCATGAATCCGGAGGACGCCACACGCGAGACGTGCCAACGCTGCCGGCAAGGTTTGAACACGATTTCGGTCACCGGCAATGTACTGCGCGACTATCTAACGGACCTGTTTCCGATTTTGGAACTGGGCACGAGTGCAAAAATGCTCTCGATCGTTCCGCTGTTAGCGGGCGGCGGCTTGTACGAAACCGGGGCGGGCGGATCGGCGCCGAAGCATGTTCAACAGTTTCTCTCCGAAGGACACCTGAGATGGGATTCGCTGGGCGAGTTCCTGGCCCTGGGCGTATCGTTGGAGGATCTGAGCGTTAAGACTGGTAAGGGCAAGATTAAAATACTGGCGGATACCTTGGATACGGCAACCAGTCGATTGTTGGCGACCGGCAAGTCGCCGTCACGAAAAGTCCATTACATCGACAATCGCGGCAGTCATTTTTATTTGGCACTTTATTGGGCCGAAGCCTTGGCAACGCAAGACGAGGATCAGGAACTGCAATCGCAATTTGTTGAAGTTGCCAAAGAGTTGACGGAAAAGACAATGCAGATCCGCAGAGAAATGCTGCTGGCGCAAGGCGAGCCAGTAGACATTGGCGGATACTATGATCCGGATGATCAAAAAGCCGACCAGGCGATGCGCCCGAGTCCGACTTTCAACAAGATCCTCAGTCGGCTGGCCGCCGCGGCTAAGTGACCAATCCCTTGATCATCTGGCCTTCATTGACGGTCGGCCGCTCGAGCCGGCCTTGATGGTTGTAGGATAGTTTTAGGCGATCCAATCCCATCAAGTGCAAAATGCTGGCATGGAAATCGTGCACATGGGCGCGATCTTGCACTGCGTACAGTCCTAACTCGTCGGTCGCACCGATCACCTGGCCCCCACGCACGCCGCCCCCCGCCATCCACATCGTGAATCCGGTCGGATTGTGATCTCGACCATCTCCCTTTTCGCTCATCGGCGTCCTGCCGAATTCGCCGCCCCAAACCAGCAGAGTTTGATCGAGCAAGCCGCGCCGTTTCAGATCGCACAGTAGACCGGCGATCGGACGATCCACGCTGCCACAATGCTTGGTATGGTTCGCTTCGATGCCTGAATGAGCATCCCAGCCGCTGCCGGTTCCGCTATACAGCTGAATGAAACGGACGCCGCGCTCGACCAGTCGACGAGCCAACAAGCAGATCGTTCCGTAGGACTTGGTCCGTTTATCATTCAATCCGTACAGCTCTCTGGTTTCCGACGTTTCGCTCCCCAGATCAACCGCCTCGGGCGCTTCACTTTGCATCCGGAAGGCAAGTTCGTAAGATCGGATTCGCGCTTCGAGGCCTGAGACGTCCGGTAATCGGGCAGCGTGCATCCGATTGATTTGCTCGATCAATTCCAATTTTCTGACCTGTCGGTCGATCGAAACACCCTTTGGCAGCGATAGATTGGCGATTGTCTGATCACCCGGTCCGTCGCCGACCGGAGTCCCTTGGAACGTGGCCGGCAAGAATCCGGGGCCCCAACTGCGAACTCCATTGGTTGCCTCTCGTTTGGCGTCTTTCATCACCACAAAGGCGGGCAAGCTTTCGTTCTCGGTTCCCAGCCCGTAAGTCGTCCAAGCGCCCAGTGACGGTCGCCCCCCTAAAGTGCTGCCGGTATTCATCAGGTTGCAACCGCCGGAGTGATTGATGCCTTCGCCATAACAAGATCGGATCACCGCCAGGTCGTCGGCATGTTGGGCCAGCTGCGGAAACCAGTCGCTGATCTCCAATCCACTCTGTCCGTAACGGGCCCATTTTCGCCGCGACGCCAGGATCGGCGAACCCCTTTCTCCCATCGCCGTGATGGGTTCGCTGAAGCTTTCCGGCAACGGTTTGCCAGCCAAGCGGTTGATCAGCGGTTTGCGATCAAACGTATCCAGCTGGCTCGGACCGCCTTCCATGAACAAAAAAATCACGCTCTTGGCGGTCGCCCGATGGTGCGGTCCCGTCGTCTTGGTTGCGGCCAAATCGCCAGCCGATGCAAGTGCTGATCGACACAGTAGGCCGTTGAGCGCCACAGCTCCGAACCCCATCCCGACCGAACAGAGCATTTGACGGCGATTGGTCGCCAATTGCACGTGCGGCACGCCGACGCGAGCGCACAGGTCGGATCGCGAATTTGATTCGGTTTTAGGCAAATTCATGCGCCGTTAATCCAGATACAGAAACTGGTTGCTGTTCAATAACACGTGACAGGCGTCGATTTCCCCACTGGTTCCCTCGGCAACCAACGGAGTTAGCATTTCCACGATCGGATCGTCGGGACAAGTTCCGATCAAGATTCGATAGGCTCTGCGGATAAATTCCCGAGGATCATCGCTCTGATCAAGACTCTGATCAACCAGGTCGCGGCTGACCCGCGCGGCAAACATCTTTGCCGCCTGCATCATTCGAGGATTATTCAGCATCATCAGTGCTTGCGGTGCCGTGGTCGTCTGATCGCGTTTGGCCGTGCCAACCACTGCCGGAGGCAAATCGAGCGCCGCCAGCATCTCGTCGGCCTGGTTGCGATAGCGACGCAAGTAAAGCGATCTGCGGCCCTGTGTCCCTTCCACGCTAGGTCCCCCGACTTGATCGATCAAACCATCCATCGCGACCAGCAATGTGTCACGAAACTGTTCGGCATCCAATCGACGAACCGATTTACGCCACAGCAACCGGTTGCCAGGATCGATCTGTAAGGCGAACTCGGGATCGGGATGAACGGACGACTGACGATACGCTGCGGACATCACGATTTCGCGTTGTACCGCTTGGATATTCCACTGCGAGTCAACCAGCCGCATTGCCAGGTAATCCAACAGCCGCGGATGCGACGGTATCGCGCCAGGCGGCCAAAGTCATTGGGGCTGCTGACCAATCCGGTGTCAAAATGGTATTGCCACAAGCGGTTGACCAGTACCCGCGCGGCGATCGGATTTTCCGGCGACGTGATCCAATCGGCCAAGCCGGTACGACGGCCACTGGAGGTCGGTGCATCGATCGGTGGTTTTGACTGGAACTGTTGGCCACCAAACACCTCGGGCAATGCCGGCTCCAGCGTGATCTGAGACCGCTGACCGGGAATCCTGGTTGGGCGAATCGGGCCAGACGCATCAATCACGGTCATCCACTGCGCAGGTGCGTAAGGATTGGCGTCAAGCCGCTGAAGCTGCTTTAAAATCTGCTCACGCTTGGCGAATCGTTCCTTGCCGATCTTGTCCAGTAAACTGTTGCCCTTAAGGCCTTCGTCAAAGACCTGGCGTTCGATCATGTAGGCGACCTGGTGCTCGTAGCTATCCCGTTCCTGCTCGGGCTTGTTGTACATCGCCTGCGCCTGCAACGGAAAGCGATTGACCGTGAAATCACGAATTTGCTGAATGCCTTCCCCTTCGACTTCCGTCAGTTGAGTCAGCAGCATTTCAATTTTTTCGCGCGAGGATGCATCGCGTTTCGGAGTCGATTTGCGATCGACAAACAAGACTGGTTCGAAGACGCTGCGAAAATGGTAGTAGTCGGCGCAAAATCGGATCGAACTTATGGTCGTGGCATTTTGCGCAAGCCAAACCGGTCGCCAGGAACACGTCGGCGGTGACATCGGTCATCTCGTCGACAATATTCTGCCACTGACCTTCGGCATCGCGCTGATTGTACTCGTAAATACCCAGCCGCAAAAAACCAACGGCCGCGACCGCTTGCGCGTCTGCCGGCGCGAGCTCATCGCCGGCCAATTGTAGCGCGACGAATTGATCGTATGGCATTTTGGAATTGAAGGCGTCGGTGACAAATTCACGATACCGCCAAGCCTGTGGTCGATACGCGTCGGCCCGCCATCCATCGGACTCCGCATAGCGAACCAAGTCCAACCAAAGTCGTGCCATCCTCTCACCGTAGGCGGGATCGGCAAACGTGCGATCGACTAACCGCTGATAAGCTCCAGGCAAGCTGTCGCTGACAAACTGATTGATCGCCTCCGGTGTCGGCGGCAGTCCCAGTAAATCATATGAGAGTCGTCGAATTTGTTTTTCGCGTTTGGCAACCGGAGCACCAGAGATGCCTTGCCGTTGCAATTGATCGTAAATGTAGCGATCGATCGGGGTTGGTGAATCGATTCCGTCAATCGACTTCAATGGCGGTCCGGGATCGAGTGGCTCAGACGCCCACCACGATTGATTCTCGGTTTCTGTCTCGATCGACCGAGTGATCGGCCAAATCGCGCCCTGCCTGACCCAGCTTTCGATATCCGCTTGTTCGCGTTCCGACAGCGGTTGGTCGGGAGGCATTTCGATTTCCCGATACCGAACTGCGGCGACCAGCAAACTGGAGTCAGGATCCCCCGGCACAATCACCGGCCCGCTGTCACCTCCGCGGCTGATCGTTTCGGCAACGTCCAAGCGGAGCCCGCCCTCCCGGTTGTCACCGGCATGACACTGATGACAACGTTCGATCAACAACGGACGAATGCGGCTCTCGAAGAACCGCAGTTGCTGATCCATTTCGGGCGTCGGAGGTTGATCGGCACGAACAATCGTGACCGCAATGACGGTCAACACCGAAAGGCCAACGCGATGGTGGGAGGGAAGTTTCACCAGCAGGTTTTCGCGGGACGAGTGGCAGAACAATCTGTTTAGGGTAACCGAAACCGTGGCCGTTGACCAACGAACCCGCCACGGTGGCGTGGAAGATCTCTGGATTTGCTGTAAGTTACCTCGCCATGACATCGATTGACCGTACTGCCGACCGTGATCAACTTGCCAGCGAGTATTTTGAGCTGCTGCCGTTCGAGCCTTATCCGGTTCAAGAGGAATCTTTGCTTGCCTATTTCACCAGCGAGCAAGGTGTGCTGGTCTGTGCGCCGACGGGTACCGGTAAAACCATGATTGCCGAGGCGGCAGTTTACGAAGCGTTACGAACGGGCCAGCGGATGTACTACACGACTCCGCTAATTGCACTGACAGACCAAAAACTGACTGAGCTTCGCCAATCGGTGGTCCGTTGGGGATATTCTGCCGATCAAGTCGGCCTGGTCACGGGCAACCGTCGCGTCAACGCGGACGCTCCGGTACTGGTGGTGGTCGCCGAAATTTTACTGAATCGGCTGCTGAACCCAGAGTCGTTTGATTTCAGCGAGGTCTCCTCGGTTGTGATGGACGAATTCCATTCATTCAATGATCAGGAACGGGGCATCGTTTGGGAGTTAACACTCGCGTTGTTGCCACCGCACGTACGAACAATGTTGCTCAGTGCGACTGTCGGCAATGCGATGGAGTTTACGTCCTGGTTGTCGCGCGCCCACAGTCGGCGTCTGCAACTGGTCAGCGCGTCGGAGCGCAAGGTACCGCTACAATACGAATGGATTGGTGATGAAATCCTGGCCGACTTTGCCGAGAAAATTGCCGCTGGCGACGAGGTAGTCAGACGAACGCCCGCGCTGATGTTCTGTTTCAGTCGTTCGCAGTGTTGGACGACCGCTGAATTGTTGAAGGGTAAGAAGCTGATCGACAAGGAACGGCAAAGTCAGCTGGCGGATTATCTGGACGCCGTCGATCTGTCTGAAGGTGCTGGCCCCAAACTGCGGCAATTGCTGATGCGCGGCGTAGGTGTCCATCATGCCGGAGTGTTGCCGCGGTTTCGCCGCGTGGTGGAGGATCTGTTTCAAAAGAAGCTGTTGGCATTTTGCGTTTGCACGGAAACCCTGGCGGCCGGTATCAACTTGCCGGCCCGCAGCGTCGTCCTGCCGAGTTTGTTGAAAGGTCCACGCGATAAGATGAAACTGGTCGAGACGGCATCGGCACAGCAGATTTTTGGCCGCGCCGGTCGGCCGCAGTTCGACGACCGCGGTTATATCTTCGCGCTGGCACATGAAGACGATGTCAAAATTCATCGTTGGCGAGAAAAGTACGACTCGATTCCCGAGGATACGAAAGACCCGGGGCTGCTGAAGGCGAAAAAACAGCTGAAAAAGAAGATGCCCAAACGGCGTGCCGGCCAATCCTATTGGACCGAGCAACAATTTCAGCAACTGCAACATCAAGAAGCCGCGGATCTGAGCAGCCGCGGACGATTACCGTGGCGTCTACTGGCCTATCTGTTCGGCAAGGATCCCCGTGTGCAGCCGCTTCGCGAGCTGGTTGGCCGTCGATTGCTTTCGCCTAAGGGAATCGAAGAGGCACAGCGGGATCTGAATCGAATGCTGATCACACTGTGGACGGCCGGCTATATCGAACTGGAGCCAAAACCGCACGCGGCCGAGCCAAAAAAAACGCCCCCCAGCGATACTCAGCCCGCGCGGACCGAGGGTGTCTTCGGTGATCTGTTGGACCAAATGCGCTCCGGTCAGCAACCCCAACCGGAACCCGAACAGAATCATGATCCGACGCTGATTGAGAGCCGCGGCTATGAAGTCGAAAACTATCGACCGGAAACCGCGACCCCGACTGATCGACTCGATCGCCTGGTACACCTCAAGAGCATCAACCCCCTGTTTGGCGTCTACCTTGCCGATCAACTAGCCATCGCTGACCCCTCCGAACGTGTCGCGGCGCTGGAAAGCGCGCTGCTGGTTCCCGGCACTGTCGCCAGGTTCACACGCATGCCCTCGCTCGACGAAATGCCGCCGGGAACGCTGGCAACGACCAGACTCGATTCGCAATTGTTGCAACTAGGATTGGCCACGGCCGAGGAACTTGGTGCGAAATCGGACGAAGAGGAAGAGGAGGTCGTTGATCGCGGATTCGGCCGAGTCATGTTTGACGAGCCTCGGGTCTGGCCGTTGACGATCGGCGAAAAGATCCTGCGAATGTTTCGTCACGAATTCCCCCGAGTACACCACGTTGATGTGCGTCCCGTCTGGATCGTCGGCGAATTATTGGAATTTGGCGGTGACTTCAACAAGTACGTCACGGCCAGAAAGCTACAGAAGGAGGAGGGAATTCTGTTTCGTCATTGTCTGCGAATGATCTTGTTGCTCGATGAAATGGCCAACATTCCACCCATCGAATCGACGGTCGAAACGTGGGAAGATCCGCTGGATGATTTGGCCGCGATCTTGACCGGCAGTTGCCAGGCAGTTGATCCGCAAAGCACCGACGAGATTCTCGCGCAGCCCGGCAGCGAAGTTGATGAACTAATCGGTCCCGGTCGACGCAATTCCTGAGCCAGATTTCGGCGGCGCCGATCAACTTGAACTCCCATAACCGCGCACGAGCCTGTTGAATTATCGGGAATGCCTTAAGCTGGTAACGGACCACAAATTGAGATCAGGCGAATGGACATACCAGATCCTTTACCGAAAGCAGGCGGCTGATGGACCATCGGTCGATCATCAGCGGCGAGCGAAAGGACGCGATCGCAGTCCTGCTGCGCGGCGCCTTGGCTGGATTGTCCGTTCCTTATCGCGCCGCCGTCGCGTCCCGCAACCGTCGTTTTGACAAGCAACCGTCGGAAGTCCGCTCCTGTGGCGTTCCCGTGATCAGCGTCGGAAATCTGACAACCGGCGGAACTGGCAAGACTCCGATCGTCTGCTATCTGGCGAAATGGTTTCAGGACCGAGGTACTCGGGTCGCGATTGTCAGTCGCGGATATGGTCGCGGGAAGCAGGCCAGCAATGATGAAGCCTTGGAACTGCAGTGGCGATTGCCTGAGGTGCCGCACGTTCAAGACCCCGACCGCGTGAAAGCGGCTCGAAGCGCAGTCGAGAAATTTAAAGCGGAATTGATTCTGATGGATGACGGCTTTCAGCATCGGCGGTTGCATCGAGACCTGAACATCGTTGTTGTTGATGCGACTTGTCCTTTCGGATTCGGACATTTGTTACCGCGCGGACTGCTACGCGAACCGATCGGCAGTTTACGACGAGCGGATTTAGTGATCCTCACGCGCTGTGATGCTGTCGAGAGCGTCGCATTGGACAGGATGAAAGCAGAAATTGAAGAGGCCAAGCCGGGAATTCCGATTCTTCGCAGCAATCACCGTCCAACCTCATTGCTGCTCTATCCGAATCGAGAGATTCCGATCGCACCGGCGAACGTGGCAGCGGTTTCCGCGATCGGCAATCCCCGGGCTTTCGAACAGGCGCTCGCAAAGTGCCGGATGAAAGTCGTCGATCACCAACGGCTGCCCGACCACGATCCCTATTCAGATCAGACCGTCCGCGAACTGACTCAGTGGGTCCAGATGCTGGGTGACAAAGTCGAGCGAGTCGTCTGCACGCACAAGGATCTGGTCAAGCTGCAGACCACCGATCTTGGCGGCAAGCAGCTGGCGGCCTTGTTGATCCAGTGGACGCTGGTGGACGACCCAGCGCCGTTGGATCAGCACTTACAAAAGCTGAGGCCTTAGTCACGAAAAAGATCCGATTGATGTCGCATCCCTGGCGGAAGTGAAGGGAGGGCAGTCAGCGAGCAGGTTTCCAGTGATCGGCGGCAGGGAATCCCTGTGTACAAATCACCTGGCAGCTACTCTTTGGGTCCGTCATCGCTGCGATGCCGCTTGTGCAGATACAGCTTGATCGGAACTTCGCCGAATGGCAGGTGGTCTCGTAATACGCCGATCAGGTAGCGTTGATAATCGTTGGCAAACGCCTTGGGATCGTTGCAGATCAGTACGATTGTGGGTGGCTCGGCGGCCACCTGGGTTGCGTAATAGATCTTGGGGCGCCGGTTCTGATACGGCGGCGGTTGATGCGCTTCGACTGCGGCATGAACGATCCGGTTCAATTGGCCGGTCGTCACCCGTGAGCGCGCTTGTTTAAACAACATCGTTGCGTGATTTAACAAGGCCTTGACATTTTTGCCGGTTTCACCAGTGATGAACGCGATTGGCGAATAGGCCAAAGTCGGAAATTGGTTGCGCAAGTAGCGCACCCAGCGATCGGTCGTTACCGCGCCATGCATCAGATCCCATTTGTTGACCACAAAGATACACGGCTTGAAATTATCGATCACGTAACCGATCAGTTGTTTGTCCACCTTGCTGACTGTTTCCGAAGCGTCAAACAACATCAACACCACATCCGCGCGGCGAATGCTGCGTTGGGCACGGTGCATGCCGTAGTACTCCAAATCGGTGCGCTGACTTTTGCGTTTTCGCAATCCTGGAGTATCAATGGCGATAAAAGTTTGACCATCCATCTGAAAATGAACATCCACGCTATCTCGAGTCGTTCCCGGCACTTCGCTGACGATCATCCGTTCCGTTTCAGCAAGTGTATTGACGAAAGTACTCTTGCCGACATTGCGGCGTCCAACAATCGCCAGCTTCATGCGGGGAACTTCCACTGTTTCCGCGTTCGGTTCCGGCAATCGATCGACGATCAATTGCAACAGCTCGTCGCGGTTGCGATTTTGCGTGGTGCTGACTTGGATCAGGTGTCCGCGACCGAGCCGATGGAACTCCTCCGCTTGCACGTCTTGATGCCGCTGATCCGCCTTGTTGGCGACCAGAATCACAGGCCGCTCGACTCCCCGCAGCCTTTCCACCACATCTTCATCCAGCGGCATGACTCCCGTTTGTACGTCGACAACCAATAGAATCACGTCGGCCGAATTGATTGCCAATTCAATCTGTCGGACCACGTCCGCAGTCAGGTCGTCAACATCTTGAATTCCCATTCCCCCGGTGTCGATCAGTTCAAAAAAACGATCGTTTGACTCGATCAATGTCGTCATTCGGTCGCGAGTCACACCGGCCTGATCGTCGACAATCGCCAGACGACGGCGCGCCAGCCAATTGAAAAGGCTGCTTTTGCCGACGTTCGGGCGACCGACGATAGCGACTTGAGGAACAGGCATGGGAGAAAAGCGAAGAATTAGCAGGTAAACCCGATTGATGGTAAGGGGCCTACCCGAAAACCGATAGACGGGGGGACCCTGAGTCAAAGCGGCCGCCAATGCTACAATCGGCACTCTGACCTCCTGCTTGATCTGCCTCAACGATGTCCGACGAAAATCAACCTCTGCTGAATCCGACCGAGATTGCGATTCAAGCGGCCGCGCTAGCCGACCACTTGCAGCGCAGTGGCGTCCAATGGTTACCCCAACAGAACGCCGCGGCGGTGGCTTCACTGGTCAAGCGGTTCGCGTCGCCCAAAGTTGAACCTGCCGTCACAACTTCAGCCGTCCGACGAACGGGGGCTGGAACTGGGCAACCGACAGCTCAATTGAAACCAGACCCCGCCAGTCCGAAGATCTTGATCGACCTGTCCAGCGAAGAATCCTATCCCGACGAGGACCTGTCGGCCGAAGCGCGGCAAGCGGAGTTGACGCTGATCGATGCCGAGGTCAAACAATGTCAACGCTGCGAAGTCTTAGCGAGCTGCCGAAAAAAAACTGTCTTTGGCGAAGGCAGCGTGACGCCACGATTTGCCTTTTTTGGCGAGGGTCCAGGAGCGGATGAGGACCTCAGTGGGAGACCTTTTGTTGGCCGTGCCGGAGCGCTGCTGACGAAGATGATCGAAGCTTGCACTCTGCGGCGAGCAGATGTCTACATCCTGAACACCGTCAAGTGTCGTCCTCCCGGAAATCGCAACCCCGAACCGGGCGAAATTCAAAATTGTCGCGAATTTTACCAGCGCCAACTGACAATACTTCGACCACAGTACATTGTCTGCCTAGGGGCGATTAGCAGCCAGGAACTGTTACAGAACAAATTGCCGGTAGGAAAAATGCGAGGAAAGTTGCATCGCTATTTTGACAGCAAAGTTTTGGTAACTTACCATCCTGCCTATTTGTTACGAAACCCCGCGGCCAAAAAGGCAGCCTGGGAAGATTTGCAGATGTTGATGCGCGACGCTGGAATTCAGCTTCGGTAAGTGTCCAGGCCATCAGCAAGGCTTTTTTTTCGCCTTGGGAACGCTCACCAAACGAAACCTTCAGATTCGTCTTGACCGTTGTCGCGCAATCGGAACAATCTGGAACTCGATGGAGCAAGGAACGCTTCGTCGCACGACAATGGATCGTCGTGAAACTTATGGAAACACGCTGCGCAGGGAGGCCATCATGCGTCACGGAATCTCTACTGACTGTCAATTAGATCACCAACCAGCGGTCGCAAGTTCATCCGAGCTTTCGCTGCGGAAGGTGCTACCCACGGCTCGTTTCTTTGCCGCCGAGGACATCCAGTTCTGCGAATTGGCGGAGTCTGTCGACTGTTGCAAGGCCGGCGAGTTGGTGGTGTATCGAATCGGTCAAGATGACCCCTTGCAGCTGGTCGCCGACGCTCTGGCCCGTGGTGCGATCGGAATTTTGACCGAACAACTGCTTCCTTGCCCGTTGCCTCAATGCATTGTCGGCGACACGGAAGTCGCGTTGGCCCGCATCGCGTCAGCTCAGCTTCAACGACCCGATCGCAAGCTGTTGACGATCGGCGTGATCGGTTCGGCCGGTAAAACAACCACCGCTGTGCTGGTTGGATCCTTGTTGCGATCGGTCGGTTATCGAGCGGCCTACCAAACTGATTTGGGTGATTGCGATGGCATCATCCAGAACACCTCCAACAAGCAAGTCCCAAACCATTCGAGCTTGATTGGTTGGTTGGACGAGGTCGTTGATAATGGTAGCCAGGCGGCGGTGATCGAATTGTCGGACGATCATGCTCGCCAAGGCGGCTACGATGCGATCGAGTTCGACATTCTAATCATCGCCGGCGGGGCCAACTGTCGCACCGACTTTGGTCCCTCGGCCGTTCACTGCGCGTTGGACTGCCTGGCTGAACAGGGCGTGGTGATTGCGCCGTCGGAAGATGCGTTGACGCTGAGTCAGATTCGCGAATCGGGCCGAAAATCACTGACCTACTCGGTACGCAAGGCGGCGGATTTGACCGCCAAGATCATTGATCAAGCGGACGGAGTGACCACCTTGATGGTCCATCATCGCGACACCACCGCGATGATGGAAACGGCTCTGTGCGGGGCCGCCAACGCTGCCAATCATCTGGCCGCGGCACTGGTAGGACTTGCGCTTGGCCAGCCCATTGAGCAGATCGTCGAGCACCTCGGTCGATTGCGGGAAATACCCGGTCGAGGTCAGCGACTATCCGATTGCGCCAACGCAACTGTGGTCATTGACGCTTGTGGAACACCGGATCGCGCTGAGCAATCTTTGCGGACTTATCGATCGATGCGGGCGGGCGGACGACTGTGGTGCGTGCTGGCGATCGACAACAACGATTCACCCGATCAGCTTGCTCGCTACGGTGCCGTGGTCGAGAAATTTGCCGACCAAGCGATCTTGACCGCGCGACTGGGCGCTGGCGAAGCGTTCTTATCCGCCTCGCATTCGATTCTGGATGGGGTCCAAAAATGCGCCGCGATGCGATTGGTTGCCAGCCGGCGCCGAGCGATCCAGTGGGCCGTCTCACAAGCTCAACCAAGCGACACGATTCTAGTGATCACTGGCGAAAACAGCGAAACCGCTCACGGTCGGCGCACCGAGATCGAACAACTGCTCGATTGGGTCCGACAGGCGCGCAGTGACAAATCGACCGTCGAAACCTCGCTGCAGCTAAAGGTTTTCAAGTAGTGTCTCTAGTCACGAGTCACTGCGCAGTGCGCCATCAGCGTCTGCCATTCGATCCACTGCGCGGACTCGCACTGCCGTTCCGCTTCGCCCCCGCCGCCAACGGCTTGGCGACAGGCGTCGACAAATTCAAACGGATCTTGGTAAGTTCCGCCAGTCAGCTGAGCAATCCGCTCCCACAGCGGATGCGGGCCAACCTGTCGGAACCAGTATTTGGAGTTTCCGAAATCACCTTCGCGGCGGTGCATGATCCCATGCCACCAGCTCCCTTCGGCTGAGTGAATTTGCTGGCTGATCTCGTGACTGCGATTCAAATCTCCAGCCAGTAGCCACAAACCACTTTCGCACAGTAATCGCGACGGAGGGGACAATCCTTTCCAAGTACGGGCCGGGCAATTCTCGATTGCCAGCGCGAGTTCGGGCGCTGGCGGCCCATCCGCCAAGCCAGGCATCGGAGCGCCGGCGACAGCGGCCAATAGTTGGTCAGGCAGATCACGTAGACTGTCGCCGGCAAATGAGTCCAATTGCGGCATCTGAACTGACTCCTTGGATCGATCATTCAGGACAGCCGAAGACTACCGTCACCGGTCCCCCATTGCTAGACTACACGCCACGGTCCGCAGCCCTGCGCGGTACCGTTTTCGGTTGAGCAAGATAGTCCAAATTTGGTTAGATGAGCACTGCTTCGATGAATACCGGCGAAAACTCAGCTTCCCCATCCGAGCAACCCGATGCGGACACGAGCCCGCAACAATCGGAGCCGGACATCATCGGACCGAAGCCGACCGACGCGGCGGACACTTCGGCAAAGCCGGCACTGCGGCGTGGTAGCGGACCGTTGGCCGCTCGAGGGCTAGGCATCGCCAAGCCGGCTTCGCCCGCGGTCAGCGCCAAGCAGCTCCAGCAGAGCAAACAATTATCCAAGCCAAAAAAAAAGCCGGACAAGGCTCCCCATCCGCGTCCGTCTGCTGATCAGCCTGCCGCAGACCAACCGGTTCCTCATTCCGGCGCTCCGCAACCGCAACGTGCAGGCAAAATCGCCGTCCCCAATCGACGCGCCGCGCTGCCCGCTGACATTCAAGCGGAACTGGACGCCGAACTGGCAGCCGCCGATGTAGAAGCGATGCTTAGCGGACCGGCCGGAATGCCGGACCGCCGCCAGCCGCTTGAGGACGGCAGCCGCGTTCATGCCCAGATCTTGAAAATTCATGACGACACGGTCTTCGTTGCCCTCGGCGGACCGGACGAGGGTGCGGTGCCCTTTGAACAGTTTGATCAAGAGCCGCTGATCGGCGCGTCGGTCGAAGTGATCGTGCGCGGGATCAGTCGCGAAGATGGACTTTATCAATGCAGTCTGCCCGGTGGAACGATCGAGGTCACCGATTGGGAGGATTTGGAAGAAGGTTCAGTCGTCGAAGCGATGGTCACCGGCAACAACGCGGGTGGATTGGAGTGCAAAGTCGGAGGGGTCAAAGGATTCATTCCGATCAGCCAAATCAGCGAGTATCGCGTCGACGACACCAGTGAATTTGTCGGTCAGAAGTTCACCTGCGTGGTGACTGAAGCGAGCCAGAGACGCGGCAATCTGGTTCTCAGCAGGCGGGCCGTGCTGGAACGAGAACGGGAAGAAAAGAAGAAACAACAATTAGAACAACTCGAGCCAGGCGTCGAACTAGAGGGCGTTGTGCGATCGATCAAAGACTTTGGGGCGTTCGTCGATCTGGGTGGAGTCGACGGACTAATCCATATCAGCAAGTTGAGCTGGGACCGCGTCAAGCATCCCGGCGAAGTGTTGGAGCTTGGTCAAAAGGTGAAGGTCAAAATTGACACGATCGACAAAGAGAAGGGCAAGATTGGTTTGTCATATCGCGACCTGCTGGAAAATCCTTGGGACGCGGCTGAGGCGGAGTTCAGCGTCGGTAGCGTTCACAGCGGCACGGTCACCAAGATCGCGCCCTTTGGATGCTTCGTAAAGCTGGCTGCCGGCGTTGAAGGATTGGTCCATATCAGCGAATTGGCACATCATCGCGTCTCGAAAGTCGATGCCTTTGTTAACGAAGGCCAAGCCGTCGAAGTCAAAGTGCTTAGCTTTGATCGGGAGACCCAAAAGATCGCGCTGTCGATGAAAGCCGCTCAACAACACGCTGCCAGTGAATCGGCAAGTGGGCAGCTGGAACAGGAACCAGATGAGCCGCAACGGGAGCCGACGGTAAAACCAAGCCACTCCGGCCCGTTGAAAGGCGGCAACAGCAACGCCGCTGACTCCGGTGGCGAGCGATTTGGTTTGCGTTGGTAAGCGCCTCCGTTAAGAATTCTCAGCAATTCAAAGCCAACTGTCTGGACACCAAAACTGTCCAACGGCTCCCGATTCGATCGCAATTCGGCTGAAAATCAGCTGACTGCGGCTGAGTTTTTTTCGTCTTGGTGCGGTCGAGGCCTTCTGCTAATGTCCCTCTTGCTCGTTTGGTCGAGCAGGGAGGCAATTCGAGACTGCTTGGCGGTCTCGCCGGATAGGTGTTTCGCAGGAAAGGAGTCCGACGTGGAAACCAAGCCAACTTCCGTAGCTGTACATATTCGCTGGATGATCCGACGCGATATGCCAGCCGTTTTGGGAATTGAGACTCGATGTTTTGAGTTCGCCTGGAACGAAGACGATTTTATTCGCTGTTTACGTCAGCGTAACTGTATCGGCATGGTCGCCGAAGATGAATCAGGAGTCGTTGGGTTCATGATTTATGAACTGCACAAAAATCGGCTTCACGTCTTGAACTTTGCGGTTCACCCCGATCGTCGCCGCGGCGGTGTCGGCAAAGCGATGCTAGGCAAACTGCTCGGCAAGCTGTCCCATGAACGTCGCAACCGAATCATGTTGGAGGTCCGCGAGACAAATCTCGAAGCGCAGCTGTTCTTCAAGACAATCGGTTTCAAGGCGATCTCGGTTCTACGCGATTTCTACGATGACACCGACGAAGACGCATACTTGATGCAATATCGTTATCAGCCCAGTGCTGAGGAATTGGCGAATCCGCACAACCGCATCTCGCGGCTGGCCGGTTAACGCTAGGCCCATAACGCTAGGCCCACTGGACCACTTCCAGCATTCCGTAAAAGTGGCACGCTGATGCGAGCAACACCATCACGTGCCAGGCGGCATGCAGGTAACGAATCTTATAGTCGTTGATCAAGAATACGACACCAATCGTGTAAACGACCCCACCGGCAAGCATCCACAGCGAGATCACCAGTGGGACTTGGCTAGCCAACACCATCGCCGGCAAATAACCCAGCAGCAAGTAAGAGATCGTTCCGCTTGAATTGACGCGATGTCTGATCGCCACTTTGGTCAAGAACCCGATCGCTGCCGCGACCCACATCACAACCAGTAGCAGCGTACGAGTTGGATCGGATGCGAAACGGATGGTCAGCGGCGTGTAAGTACCGGCGATCATCGTGTAGATCATCGCTTGATCCCAGGCTCGTAGCGTGTTGAGCAATGGTTGGCGGCGAACAATATGGGACAGAGTCGAGAACAGGTAAGTCCCAAGTGTTGCCGAGACGTAAATGACGCAGGCGATCATCAGGCCGGTTGTGCGTTCACCCGATAGCGAAACTAGATACACCCCGGCAATCAGCGCGGCGGCGACACCGATTCCATGCGTCAGCGCATTGGCCCATTCCTGATCGAGTTGCAAGGGCGGTGCGTGGGGGCGGGCCTTTTGTCTCTGCCGAGCTTCGGGTACCCTGGCCTCGGTTTTCTCTTGAGCTGTCATAAAATCCGGGAGTTTTACTGGATGATCGAACGTATTCTCGTCACAGGAGGTGCGGGCTTTCTTGGTTCACATCTCTGTGAGCGGCTAGTCGGCATGGGACACGATGTTATTTGTCTCGACAATTTTTTCACCAGTCAAAAGTCGAATGTCGCGCATTTGCTTGGGAAATCGAATTTTGAGCTGATTCGTCATGACATCACCCTTCCCATCTTTTTGGAAGTGGACCAAATTTACAATTTGGCCTGCCCAGCCGCACCGGGACATTACCAGTTCAACCCCATCAAAACCATTAAAACGAGCGTGCTGGGATCGATCAACATGTTGGGCGCCGCGAAACGGTGTGGCGCAAAAATTCTGCAGGCCAGCACCAGCGAGGTGTATGGCGATCCGGAGGTTCATCCACAGGTAGAGGAGTACCGAGGGAGCGTCAATCCAATTGGAATTCGCGCTTGCTACGACGAAGGAAAGCGGGTCGCCGAAACGCTGTTCTTTGACTATCACCGCAGCAACAACGTGGACGTTCGAATCGTGCGAATCTTCAATACCTACGGTCCGCGAATGCATCCGTTTGACGGCAGAGTGGTATCGAATTTTATTCGTCAGGCCTTGGCTGGCGAGGACATCACAATTTTTGGCGATGGATCGCAAACAAGATCGTTTTGTTACCGCGACGATCTTGTCGAAGCGATCATCCGGATGATGAACAACGAGAACGGGTTCGTGGGACCGGTCAACATTGGCAACCAAGATGAGTTCACAGTCAAGGAACTGGCCGAAGAGGTGATTCGGCTCACGAAGTCCAAGAGCAAATTAGTCCGACGCCCCCTGCCGGCGGACGACCCGACCCGCCGCCGACCTGACATCTCGCTGGCGCGAAAAGAACTCAACTGGGAACCAACCACCAAGCTGTCCGACGGATTGAAAGCAACTATCGATTGGTTTCAATCAGTGCATCTGGGTGACTATCGTCCCCCGACACCGAATTACAGCTAGCCTCACCGCATCAGTTGCCAAACAGCACTTGCCGCCTGGACGTCCTGCCGAGTTGCCTGCTCACGCCCATAGACCACGCGATTGTACGCGTCGACCACTGCGGAAACCGGCAAACCGACATTGGGGATCGAGCTGGCGGCCCGGCGGACAAACTCCGTCGGCGTCTCGTCCTTTCCGCGGGGCGCTCCCTGCTCTCTGGACCATGCTTCAAAAGCCTGAAACGTGATCACGACGATGCGGCGATAATCCGCTTCTGAGCCAATCGGATTCTGATACGACGAGAATGGTCTTGGCGGCGCCGCAGGCTCTATCAAAAATTCTTGCAGTGGTGCGATTTGTTCTTCTTGGTCGGCGTTGAACAAACTGCGCAGCCACCCGATCAACCGCTGCCAGTTCAACCAGGCAAATCTGGCAACCACAGCAGCAAGTACGATCATGATCAGAAACTTCAGCAACGATCCGAAACCGGAGGCCGCGGTGGAGATCATATCTGTGATGTTTCGTGACGATTGTCTTCGCTTTGGATCGAACTGTTCCTTGCCGGCGTCGCCACGGTTGTTGGGGCTCTGGTCGGGGGGAGTCTGTTGATCGGCAGTGGGATTTTCCGCAGCGTTTGACTCGGCATGCGGTTTTTGCCCCTGCTGTTGACCTTGGGATTGCTCTTTGTCTTCACCCTGCTGCCTGTTTTTCGCGGTTTCCGATTCGCTCTTGTCTTGGCCATCCGTGCCGGCGGCTTGTTGCTTGCCGCCCGTTTGTTTTCCCGCTGGCCCGTCCGTACGGTTGCCGTCACCGACGTCACCCGCTGCACCGCCGGACTTGATGGTTCCACTATGAATCTCTTTGCCACTGCTGCTTTGATCGCCAGCGGTCGTCGCGGCATCAGGATCGCTCCGCTCTGCTCCTTCGGCGCCCCAGCCAAACTCGCTGGCTGACGTATCACGCGTAGAATCAAACAACTGCGGCATCTCGATCGACGCGAGTGCCTGTCCAGGCAACGGTACGATGTAAGCCACCAATAATACGGCGGCGATCAGCGCGATCCCGCCACCCAGCCATGAAATGGTCACATCCTGCGGCATTTCAGCACCGCGTTGCCGGAGATATCGGCGTAGACCCAAAAAGCTGGTTGTGACCAACAGCGCCAACGCGGCGAACAGATAGAACGCCAGTAATGATTGTGCGCAGCGTCCAGGACGCTGCGTCGCCACGCAGCAGAAACTGCCCCACTCCGAATAGCGGCAGCGCTGCCAGGGCCAAGTACATCACCGTGCGCCCAGGCTGATGCGTCGGCTGGTCAGTCGATGTTGAATTACCGCTGATTCTTCGTTTGACGAACAGACGCCCCGAGTCGATCAGGCCCTGGCCACTGGCATCGACCTCGTCATCGATGATCGTACAATCACGAACAATCAGATCGGCAAGGTAGGCAATCACGATCAACATCAACGCACAAAACAATGGCGCACCGATAAATTGGCTCATCACAAGCAACGTAGCTGCCCCCAAAGCGGCGGCGTAGCCAAGTGAATAAGCTCGATTCTGCTCAATCGCAATTCTGGCGATGGCCACCGAGCCCATCGTAAACATCAACAGCGTCCACGCGACTCTTTGCGGAAAACCGCCGTGATACAGAATCAAGACCAGAAAATTCGCCAGCGCGCTGATCATGATAAAGATCAGCAGCGGGGCCACAGCGATCGCCGCGAGGTCGGCGGCGGATTGATGAGCTTTCAAGTCACCAGCAACTTTTTCGTAATCTGTGAGTAATTACTTCGGGCAGGCTTGCTTGATTTACTCTAACAGCGCTCCTTACCAACGTCCACTTTGACGGTCTGAGTTTACGATTCGCTGTGCCTCGGGGCTGATTCCGTAAGCCAGGTCTGGTTGATTCAGCTCTAGAAAGAGAGTGTACTTTTGGTGAATCGCGTCGGAGTAGACGACCGGCGCGTGCGTCAGACGCAGGAAATGGACTGGCATCGCGTTCCAACGTTTGGTGTAGACACCAGCTTCCAGGGATGGTGTGTGGGTCATGCCATAATGCTGGGTAAGCAATCCGACCAACTTATCCGGCTGTCCGATGAAACCGTGAATGGTGACGCGCTGCAGCTTTTGACCCCGGTCAAAGTAATAAGTCAGAGTACCGGCGATGTCATCGGCTTTCGTGCCCGTCACAAATGGGACTCGCAAGCCTTCCAGTTGCAGGTCTGACAGCACCGTACTGACGCGAGCGAATCGATCGATTACCCAACGCGGTGTGATGTCGAACCTGAGCACGTCACGAATGTCACTTACCGGCGCGCCAACCAAACGTGGCTCGGCGCCGGGATCGGAGGGCATACCTCCCAGTTTCTTCGCAAGCTCGCGCTGATACCTGTATCGGTCCGGATCGCTTTGCCTGAGTTTTTCAACTTCGTAGTGTGCGTGGTTTGTATAACCGGTATCTCCACCCTCGCGATACGACGTTTCGTTGACGAAATAGCTGGAAACACCCGCTGCTTGTTCACTTAGCTGGGAGATTGTGTTCTGACCCGGCTCGGTCTGCGAGGCTACGTACGAGCCGCCAGTGACAGCGGCCAACATCGCCGCCGTTCTTAATCGTACAAACATGTTTCGGATGATCTTTGGGGAAGGAGAAATAGACTCATCTGTTGTCATTGATCGAAACTTCAGCAATCAAGGTCCAGTTCGACGTTCGCTGCCTGCCGCTGCCCGATCGATTGCCAGATCGCGTACAATCCGACCAACCATGTCAGCGAAAACAAACACAACGTCCGAGTTGTCGGCGCGCGCCAGTCGTAAGCTTGGTCCCGGCGTTTGGAAGGTCACCGATCGCGCGCTCCAACAAGCGACCCCATGGCAAGTGGCTCAGCTAAAAGCAGCTTGGTTCGGTTCGTCGCCGGTTCATGACTTGTGCTGTGGGATCGGGGGCGACGCGATCCAGCTGGCCAGACGCGGTGACTTGGTCGCGATCGACTCGGATGCTCGGATGTGCCAGCTGGTGCAGGCAAATTTGGACCAACTGCCGGGGTTATACAGTGTCGAAGTCCGCAACGCGGATGTCACGAAAATTCAGATTCCCGCGGATGCCGCGATCCACATCGATCCCGATCGACGCAGTCGGTTTGGCCGCAGCGTGCGACCGGAGAACTACTCACCCGCTTGGAGTGATGTTCGTCGAATCGTTTCGTCTGCGGCTGCGGCAGCCGTAAAACTGGCGCCGGCCGCGATACCATCGCTGACCTCGCTTGGCGAAATTCATCGATGTTGGGTTTCTCTTCAGGGGACGGTTCGCGAACAATCCCTGTTGTGCGGTCAGCTGATTGCCGCAGCCAACGTTCAGCCAGGAGGTCGCTCTGCGGTTTCGCTGCGCGGCGACGGAGCGCGGGCCTGGTATCGACCCGAATCCATGGCCCAGGCTGGCTCCGTTGAACAGGCAAGCGAACCGCTGGGCGTTTTGATCGATCCAGATCCCGCAGTGCGAGCCGCTGGGCTGACCGAAACGTTTGCCCTTGATCATGGGTTAAAGTTGCTCTGCGGCGGCTCAGGGTTTTTAACCGCCGAGCAGATATCACCCGCCGTCAGTGAGATTGCAATCACAGGCCAGGTCATTTGGTCGGGTCCCTGTGACGATCGAAAGCTGCGGCGAGAATTTCGAGCCAGAGACGTCTTTCCGCAGACGGTCAAAGTTCGGGGAACCGATCACGACCCTCAGGCGCTGACCAAACGCTACCGAACATGCGGCCAAACGCCCGTCACATTGTGGATCGGCAGAGCAGGCAAACGAGTCTTTACGGCGATGACAGCATCGTAGGCGCATGCAACGCGGCCAACTCGGCGAGCCCGCCGAGCTCTCGGCTACTCGTGCCATGGCAGCGGCGGCGCTGGGTCGCAGACCGTTAATCCTGACGTCGCCGCGGGAGGAATTTTAATCACCTTGCGAACTGACAAGTCGACGAACACCCAGCGAGTTTCCACGCGTGCCAGCACGGTTTTGTCCGCGGGCCGACAGATTGCGTATTTTCGTAGCGAGGCAAATGGGGAAACATCGCTGATCCAAGTCCGGATGATCAACGCGTCGCCCGATAACGCGGCGGCCGAGTATTTGATCTCGTGATTGCGCACAACCCAGCCAAATCCATCCGCCAAGGCACGCTTGCTGTCCCAGCCCTGACTGGCGACGTGCGCGGCGGCGGCCCCCAGAGTCCAATGCAGATACCGCAAATTATGGACATGACCCTGCATATCGATCTCGTCCTCGGCGACGAAATGCATAAAATCAAAGTAGCTGGTCAATTGGCGGTTTCCCTGGTGTTTGGGTGATTGCCTATGATAGGGGAGATCAAACCAACGTTTCCAGACGCCTGTCCAAGAGAGAAGTGTAGCGTGAAAATAGACAATGTTTTCAACATCGTTTCGATCGTAACTTTGTTAATCCTGCCCGTCGGTTGCTTGCAAGCACAATCCGGAGACCGTCCCGTGTCGAGCGATTCCCAAACTGACCCCGCCAATGATGCCACGGGCGAAGCGGTCGCCACTCTAGCCGGCGGATGTTTCTGGTGTACCGAAGCGGTGTTTGAGCGAATGGAAGGAGTCAACGACGTCGTATCGGGTTACATCGGCGGCCATGTCAAAAATCCAACCTATGAACAAGTCTGCGGCAAAAAGACCGGTCACGCCGAAGCCGTTGAGATTTACTACGACCCCTCGGTAACGACCTACCAGGAATTGCTGGAAGTATTTTTCAAGACTCATGATCCAATCACGTTGAATCGGCAGGGCGCCGACGAAGGACCGCAATATCGAAGTTCGATCTTTTATCACAACGAAGAACAGAAAAAGATTGCCCAAGAGTACATCGACAAACTGAACAAGTCGGGCGAATTCAATGGACCGATCGTGACACTGTTGGAAAAAGCCGATACTTTTTATCCGGCTGAGGAATATCACCAGGATTACTATCGCCGAAATCCGAACGCCGGTTACTGTCGGGTGGTCGTTCGTGACAAGGTCAGAAAGTTCAATCGCACCTTCGGTGACAAGATCAAGAAAACTGCCGAATGAAAGATCTCGCCTCTTTTCGCTTCTGGTTTTGCAGCAGATCGGTTGAGTTAGCGATCGGCAGAGGGTCAGGAATTTGGCGTCGACGATCGCTGTTGCTGGCGGCTGGATGCGTTCTCTCAATGACGCTATCAGGGGCGAACGTCAATGCGCAGTCGGTGATCCAACTCCCCTCGTTCCAGCAGTTTTCCTACTCCGGAAGCGTATTGGTTCCTGACCGTGGTTCGGCGTATCTGGGCGGTGTGAAACGATCGGCCAGTGGACAGTCGCAACGCGGACTCAATCGAACGGCGGGGCGAACAATCAGCAACTCGGGTGCCTCCGTAACGGCCACGATCATCGATTTGCAACAGATCGATCGCCAAATTCTGGCCGACGGCCGACGACCAAACGTCGCCCGGCAGCGATCGGCCAGCCGTCCCGTGGTGGATCGAACGGAAGAAGGAAAGTCGCTGGTTCGTTTCGCCCGGCGGCAATACAAACAAGGTGATAAATCGGGTGCCCATCAGGCTTATCAAATGGCGATCGAGATTCTAGACGGCCGATTGCAGCAACTGGCAATCGCCGAGTTTCGTCGTCTATACTGAGCTGAAACCGCGCAACCCGGATTCACCCGACCTATGATGACCCGACGCCATCTTGTCAAAGCCGCCGGTGCGGCTGCCTGTTTGACCGCCACGACACCTGCCGGCGCTGCCAGTCCAGCGGCGGCGAACTTTCCTGTCCGCTTTGCGCTAAACACCAGCACCGTCCGCGGCCAAGGCCTTTCCATCATCGAGCAAGTGGATCTGGCGGCCAAAGCCGGATACGACGGCATCGAACCCTGGATCGGCGACATCCAGAAGTACGCGGCCGGCGGCGGCAGCCTGCCCGAGCTGAGAGATCGAATTGCCGATGCCGGCATCACCGTCGACAGCGCGATCGGTTTTGCCCAATGGATTGTCGATGATGACGACACCCGAAATGCCGCGTTGATACAAGCCCGCGAGGAAATGGAGCTGGTCAAATCGATTGGCGGTCGGCGGGTTGCCGCTCCACCGGTCGGCCTGAAAGGAGGACAAAAAAGTCCCACTTTGGCGGAGATTGCCCGGCGTTATCGCGCGTTGTTGGAAGTGGGCGACCAGATAGGCATGGTACCCCAATTAGAACTCTGGGGCTTTGCTCCGACGCTCAGCAAGTTGAGCGAGTTGGCTTACGTCGCCACCGAGGCGGCTCACCCAAATGCCTGTGTACTGCCAGACTTTTATCACATTTACAAAGGTGGTAACGATTTTGAATCGCTGGGCATGATCGAAGCATCACGAATGCATTGCTTTCACATCAATGATTATCCCGCCGCTCCGCCGTTGGAATCGATTGCTGATAAGGATCGAGTCTTTCCGGGAGATGGTATTTGTCCGCTGCCAAAGCTCATTCGACAGCTGATTGACAACGGTTTTCAAGGCACTTTCTCACTGGAGCTGTTTAACCCGGAGTATTGGAAGCGGGACGCGATGGAGGTGGCTGCCGAGGGTCTGCAAAAATCGAAACGCGTTGTCGCCACCGCGCTCGTCTAACTGGACCAACCAAGATGCAGATCAAAGAAACCATCGCGGCGATGTTCGCCGCGCGGGGCGATTCGGAGTACGGCGGAGAATCGGTGACTCAGATCGAACATGCTTTGCAATGCGCTCTACTTGCCGAACAAGCGCATTCGTCGCCCGCGCTGATCGTGGCCGCGTTGTTGCACGATGTCGGTCACTTGCTGCATGAACTACCCGACGATACTCCGGACCAAGGGATCGACGATCATCACGAAAACAGAGGCTATCATTTTCTGAAGAAACATTTTGATCCGGCAGTGACCGAGCCGGTCCGTCAGCATGTGGCGGCCAAGCGCTATCTCTGTACCGTGGACCCCAGGTACCTGGGGCTGCTGTCCGAGCCGTCGATCGTCAGCTTCCATTTGCAAGGCGGGATGATGTCGGATCAGGAATTAAATGAATTCCGTCAATCACCTCACTGGGAAGACTCGCTGCAACTGAGGAAATGGGACGATTCGGCAAAAGTCATCGACTTGGAAACTCCCCCCGTAGAACATTTTCTGGACTACATCGATCAGCTTTGATCGGTCCCTTCGTGAGCTCCCGATCTTGGACGTACTCTGAATCCCGATTCAGTGACCTTTTGAGTTTCGCGCGGAAGCTCGCTCGGTGCACGGCTCGGCGGAGCCAGCTGGCTGATGTTGACTACCTAAGTCGTGTACTCGCTATTGAAGGTGACGTACTGCGTCGTCAAGTCGCTGGACCAGAACAGTGCTTCGCCGGTTCCGTCGCCGACGGTCAGATCGATCGCCACTTCTGGGCTCGATTTCATTTCGCGGCTGAGCAATGCTGCGTCAAATGCCAGCGGTGCGCCATTTTTATAGATTAAAGTTTCACAGATTCGCAGGCTGGTCGCCTGCGGCTTGATCCTGGCTTGCGAGTATCCGGCTGCCGATACGATTCGTCCCCAATTGGGATCGGCGCCGGTGATCGCTGTCTTCACCAACGGGCTGGCGGCGATGACTTTGGCGATTTCCAGCGCCGCGGGATCATCCGCCGCTCCATGGACATGGATCGCCATCACGTGCGCGGCCCCTTCGCCGTCGGCCACCAGCATTTTAGCTAGTTCGATCGAAGCGTCGTTGAGCTGCTGTTGAAACTGAGCAAGTTCCCCGCCGCTAAGCGAAGGGCCTTGACCGCTGGAGAGCAACAGCAACGTGTCATTGGTGCTGGTATGACCATCAACACTGACACGGTTGAAACTCTGGCTGGATGCCACTTTCAACGACTGGTCGGCCACCGCCGCAGTCAGCGGCGCGTCGGTCGTGATGACCGAGAGCATCGTTGCCATGTTGGGGGCGATCATCCCGGCACCTTTGGCCATCGCGGCGATTTTGTAGGTTGATTTCCCACAAGACAGGGTCCGAAACACCGTTTTCCGATCCTTGTCAGTGGTACGGATGGCGTCAGCGCATCGACCAAAGGCCTCGAAATCATCTGCCAATTGTTGGCCAGCGGTCGCAATTCCGGATTGGATCGCATCCATCGGCAATTTTCTGCCGATCACACCGGTGCTCATCACCAGCACCTGCTGGTCGGTGCATCCAACGATCGAGGCCACCTGATGACACATTTCTTTGGCGTCGGCCATTCCTTGCTGGCCAGTACAAGCATTGGCGTTGCCGCTGTTGGTAACCACCGCGCGGACGGCATTGGCAGGCGTTCGCGAACGACTGAGGATTACGGGAGCTGCGACAATTTGGTTTTGCGTGTAAACGCCGGCTGCAACAACGGGCCAATCAGCGACAATCAACGAGAGATCCGGCTTTCCACTGGGCTTGATCCCGCACGCCACTCCGGCAAACCGGAATCCGCTCGGAAGATCCCCATTGTTGGCGAGTGACGAGTTTTCTCTTATGGTCATGCAAGTTCCATTATTGCTTCAAAACTTTTTCGAGCAGATTCGTTGAGTCAAATTTCTGATCCGAGCGCGACAAACCAGCACCATGACTCGACCGAGCCTGAGGTGGATGCGATCGTACGTACCTTGGATTTGACAAAGACATACGGAGATTTTACCGCACTCGATCACTGCAACGTCAATGTGCCTCGCGGTGAGATTTTCGGTTTGTTGGGACCAAATGGTGCCGGCAAGTCAACCTTGATTCGGTTGCTGCTTGGGTTTCTGAAGCCGACCGAAGGCCGTTGCGAGGTCGACGGTTGCGATCCGGCGGTCGACGGAGTCGCGCTGCGCCGCCGTGTCGCCTACCTTCCCGGTGATGCTCGGTTGCCGCGACACATGCGGGGCAGCGGAGTGATGAAATTCTTTGCCGAAATGCATCCGTTTGGCGATTTGGATCGCAGCCGACAGATTGCCGAACTGCTGGAGCTAGACACAAGACGACGAGTCGGTTTCATGTCGACCGGCATGCGACAGAAGCTTGCCTTGTCCGTGGTTCTCGGTTTGGCCACGCCTGTCTTGATTTTGGACGAGCCGACCGCCAATCTGGATCCCACGGTTCGTGGTGTCGTGCTGCGGCTTGTGATGGATGCCAGTGAAGAGGGACGAACGGTGATATTTTCGTCACACGTATTGTCTGAAATCGAAGATACCTGTGATCGGGTGGTATTCCTTAGAAGAGGTCACTTGTCGCATCAACTGACGATGCGCGATTTGTTTCAACGACATCGCATCACAGCGGCCTCACCAGCCAAGGAGATCGAGATCCCTGCCGAACTGCGTGATCGGGTCAAAGTCAGCGAAGTGCGGCACGGGAAATCGAGCAATTTGCAAATTGATACGGCCGGAGACTTGGGTCCCATTCTGCCTTGGCTCAATTCACTCGGCTTGGATCGAGTACGTGCCGAGCCGCTGGGCTTGAGAACGGTTTACGATTCCGTTCACGATGGCACGGAGATTGAAGCGTGATCCTGGATCGTGTGCTGATTCGCAAATACATCGGCCAATCAATGGCCTTGTTCCTGGCCTGTGGCGTGACCTTGTTTGCGTTCGCATGGATCCGCGTGTGGGTCGTCAGTTTGTTGGATATGGGCCAATTCAAAACGATCGTGGAACAGTTACGCGAATTTGAACGTTTCGCCCCGATCGAGTTCGAAGCCATGTTTACTTATCCAGGTCGTGTCGGCATGACCTATGACGAGCCGGTTGTAATTCTGTGCGTCGTGATCTGGTGCGTTGCCCGTGGCAGCGACGTGGTCAGCGGCGAACTCAGCCGTGGCACGTTGGAGATGGTGCTTGCTCAACCTATTCGGCGGACCACTTTGTTGTGGTCTCACGCGGTCGTCTCATTGGTCGGGCTGGCGGCGCTGTGCTTGTTGGTTTGGGTCGGCATCGCGATTGGGGTGCAAGTCACCACCGTCAACGAGACGATTCCCCCGCCCACCTTTCGCGTGCCGATCTTGAATCTGGAACTGCCCATGACTGTCGGCGAGCCGGTCAAGGAACAGGTCCCGCTAGTTCAACGTGTCAACGCATGGACTTATGCCGCACCGACATTTCATTTGTTCGCGTTCGGTTATTTTCTCCTTGGACTGGCGTCGATGTGCAGTGCGTTTGATCGATACCGTTGGCGGACGGTCGGCGCGGTGGTGGGTTTTTATGTCATCCAGGTCGTGATGATTGGACTGGGAAAGGCAACCGACAAGCTGTCATGGTTGCAATCAATGACGTTCATCAGTTGTTACAAACCACAGAAAGTAGCGGCGCTGGTTCCGGAACACGGCTTGTATGCTCCCTGGGGCATCGAAACGCCGGTGCCGGACGGCATGTTTCCACCGCTGATCTATCCCTTAATTCTGTTCGCGCTGGGAACGGTTTTCTATGCCATCGCCGCGATCGTTTTTTCGCGACGAGATTTGCCCGCGCCGCTGTAGGTGTGCAGCCACCGGCTTCAGGCTCAATGAGCATTAACCAATCCGGTCCAGTTAGGCACTGTCTCGTTATTCGATTCGTGATCGGAAAAGGGGTCGGACCCCTTTTCCTCGCTAGCCCATTTGCGAGATAGTGCCTAACGTCGACTCATTGTGGCTCGCTCAAAAACCGCCGCTTTCTAATTCCACGACGCAACGAACCAATTCGGCCAACGAGTTTACCTGCATTTTCTGGAAAACGGCGTGACGCCTGCTTTCGACGGTGCGGATACTCACACTCAAACGTTTCGCAATGATCTTGTTCGCGTTTCCATCAACGACGTACTCCATCACCTGTCGTTCTTTTTCCGAGAGTGTGTCGATTCGTGACTTGATCGTGTGCCGCCGCAGGTTCGAGCTCCGCTCGGACGCATCGCGACGCAGCGCTTCCTCGATCACGTCCCGCAAGTCATCGTCTTCAAACGGATCCTCTAACACGGTGATCGCACCGCATCGCATGACCTCGACCGCCGATTTAACGTCCGCATGCGATGTGACAAATATCGGCGGCACCGAAATCGATTGATCCTCTAGCCTGTGCAACAATTCAAGGCCAGTGCATTCATGCAGGTTCAGATCGGTGATCAGACAACTCTCACGCCCGTCATCGTAGCTTTCTAACAAGGCTTCGGCCGAGTCGACCGCTAGCACGGCCAGTCCCATCTGCTGGGTGATCGCGCTAACGCGGGCTGATAACCGCTGGTCGTCGTGGATCAGGTAAACAATCGACTCAATCTGCACCTCTCTGTCCATCGGATCATGGATGACAGGGAATCGACCGTGCGTTCTTGTGCTGCTCAACACGACAATCACCGAAACATTCGCTTGGAAACCCCGCCGATGTCGTTGCGGCGGCATGCTTCCGATAGATGAGAACGGGACCGCTCCCAAGATCCATCTCTTCCATTCTAGCCGACGCAACCCCGCAGAGCATCTTTTTTGGGTCGGGATTGCAGCGAACCTCGATTTTTCGGTATCTCCAACCATGAATCATTCTGTTCACCTATGCAAACAGGCTTTCTCGATGGCGGTTTGTATAAGCCGACTTTTCCAAATCTCTGTGCTCTCGCTGCTGACCTGCCAAATTGCCTTCGGTCAGCACGCAACCCCTTCGCAGTTGAATCTGCTGATTCAGCAGGGTCGTATCGACGAAGCGACTCAGTTGGCCCGTCAGCTGGACGAAGCCGCGGCGGGCGACGCCAAGCTAACGCTGCCGCTGGCGAGACTTGCTCGGGAATCGGAGCGTGCCGGGCAAATCGAGCAGTCGGCTGAGTTTTATGGTCGAGCGATCACCGCCTTGGAGCGGACGCCGAAGGATGAGCTTTCGGTCACTACCAAAGTGGTGCTGCGCCTGGCGGCGGGGGCGGTTCTGGCTAGATCGGGAAACTACGAATCTGCCGTCGCAGCCGCAGCGCCAGTTCTGGAAGCAGCAGAATCGGTGACCGATCAACAACGAAACCTGGCGGTGGCTATCTGCCTGCGGGCCGGCGGACAAGCCTTATCGTCCGGTGATTGGTTGACTGCAACACAGGCCTATCAGCTGGCCGTCCCTCACGCGGACCAGGCCGACAAACCCACCGCTTTGCTCGGAGACGCTTGGGCCGCCGTGCTGCGCGGTGATCAGCCTTGGATCGCGGCCGGGAAATTGACAGCGTTCTGTCAACAATTTCCGACCCATGTTGACGCCCCCGCCGCCGCGCGCGCCTGCGTCGAATGCTATCGTCAGGCGGGCGATCAGCAAGCCATCAATCAGGCAGCCACGACTCTGTTGCAGCAATGGCCCGATTCGCCAGCGGCATCGGAATTGGCTGGTAGCTTTTGCGATCGATCAATCGAGTTGGTTCCCGATGCCGTGAAGACTTGGTTGATCGAGAAGGCAACCAGCGACGCGTCGCAACCGTTTGATGCGCCGCTATGCGTGATCGGTATTCTGGCCGCCTCCAGCCGCGACGAGCCCGCTGCCTGGTCAAAGCTGGTCAACCGGCTGGCTCAGATCGATCAGACTGGTCAGCCAACCACGGGCCTATTGTCCCAATTACCGGCGGCCGCTGCCGAACGAGTTGCCGGGGCGGTCCTTTCGTCAACGGACCCCCGGCCGACATCCGGGGTCATCGAGGCGGCGGCCCGCTGGGCCGCCGACACCCAGCGCTGGTCCATGCTCGCATCGGCGGCGGCGGCCCAGAGCCCAGGCACTGATACCGCGTCATTGACGGTCTCCACCGAGCGGCTGTTCGCCGAGTCGCTGATGCAGCTCGGTCGGACCGACGAAGCGAAACCTTGGTGGGATCACTTGGTGGACGTACGTCTGGTCGATGACTTCTCGACTTTGCTCCGTTGTGCCGAAGCCGAAACCGCTGTCGGAGCCGATACGCAAGCGGCTCAGCGACGAATCAGCGCGGTTCGCGATGCCGTCGGAGAAGAACCCTTGCGAATTTGTTTGATCCACTTGCTGGAGGCTCAGCTGCAGATTCGACAAAGCAAGTTCGACCAGGCGCGAGCCACGCTGGACCAAATCGTCCGTGCCGCCAACATCGATGCTAGCATTCGCGGCCGGGCGCAATGGTTGATCGGTGAAACCCATTATTTACAGCAAAAATTTATCGAGGCGATCGACGCTTACCGAAAGGTTGAACAAATGGATGGGATCACAGAGGGTACCGGCCGCTCGTGGGTCGCGGCCGCGTTGGTCCAAGCCGGTAAATCGTTTGAACAATTGGGGCGGACACGAGAGGCCGCCTTATGTTACGGAAACCTTCTTAATCGGTTTCCCGACTCCGGACACACGGTTCTGGCCCGCCATCGGCTGGCGGTGCTCGAGCCACACCCGCGTCACGGCGACGCCCCCAATTCCTCGCAGACGATTCGACGATGAATGATCGCCACAGATCCAATATTCAGGTAATCAACGCACGCCGAAGACGGTACGCCGGACTGCTGTCGCGGTTAGTTCCGCTTGTCGTCCTGGCGATCGGTTCGCTGTGGTGGATGAACTCGCTAGATTCGGCACTGGGCCAATACCCCGCTAACCAAAATTACGATCGATCCAACTTCAACCGATCCAACTATGGTCAGGCGGTTGGTCAGCCGACCTACCGGACCGCCGCGGCGCCGTCGATCCCGACCATCCAATCGAATCCGGCCGTCCAATCACCAGAGGTTGAACCCGCGGCTTCAGCATGGAAAATACCGGCCTTTATCCAAAAGATCGCCCAGGGTGGGTGGTTGATGATCCCCTTGGGAATCTGTTCGCTGATCGTATTGACCCTTTCCTTGGAACGCTTGATCGCGCTCCGACGCGGTCGAGTGATCCCACGCCCGTTTGTGCGTCGCTTCACTGAATGTGTGGAAGATGGTCAACTGAGTTACGATGAAGCGACCGAGCTGTGCGAAGAATTTGATTGCCCGGTCGCTGAAGTATTTCGCGCGGCCCTGCGCCGTTGGGGTCGCCCGATGTTGGAAGTCGAACAAGCGGTAATGGATGCCGGTGATCGTGTCGGTGAACGATTGAAGCGTTTCTTGCGAGTTTTTCATGCAATCAGCAACGTGGCGCCACTGCTCGGATTGTTGGGCACCGTGCTGGGAATGATCGAAGCTTTTGAAACCATCAGCAGTACGGAATCGATTGGCCGTCCCGAAATGCTTGCATCCGGCATCAGCGTCGCGTTGATGACGACAGCCGGCGGATTGTCAGTCGCAATTCCAGCCTACTTGGCCTACATGTACTTCAGCAGCAAGTCAGACAGTTACCTGCACGAAATCGACAAACTGTGTCAGCGCGTGATTGACTGTATTTCGGCCGAAGGGCTGGAAAACGCGGAAAGCAGTAATCGAAAGCGGCGGCGGGCGGCGTAAGCTTGTGCACTGATAGCAGTAAGGGATGGCAGGGATGGCAATTCGCAGACAACGGACCGAAGACGCAACCATCAATTTGACGCCAATGATCGACGTCGTTTTTTTGTTGGTTATCTTTTTCATGGTCGGCAGCAAATTCAGCGAAGCGGAAAGCCGGATCAAGGTCAACATTCCCAGCGTCGGCCAAATGAGCGCGATCACTCGGGCGCCCGACGAACGAGTCGTGGCAGTCTCTGTCGACGGCACCATCACGCTGGACGAGACTCCGGTCTCCTTGTCACAGTTGACTGAAACGCTGCGCCAGCAACACGCCAACTATCCTGGTTTGAAGGTTGCCGTCCGTGGCGAAGCCAGCGGATCGTTACAGCAGACCGTGGAAGTCTTGCACGCTGTTCGTTCTAGCGGCGTGGATCAGATCGGTATCTCGACCAAGAGGATGCGGCGGTGAATGATCCGGCCCAGTTTTGGGCAGATCCACGGCTGGTATACGCGGTCGCCATACTCGCAGTCGTCTTGCTGATGGCCGCGATCTGGCTCTTCCAGCGTCGCAAACGACAAGGTCGGCAAGCCGGGATGGTCTGTTTGGTTCTTGCCATCCTGATGCACGCGGCGCTGATCCTGTTGGTTCCCATGCTGCCGGTTTTCAATGCCGGTCGCGCGTCGGTCGACCTGCCGACGCAGGATGATCCGGGGGTCGACGCAGTCTCGTTTTCGACCTTTGATCCAGACCTGAAATTTGCTGATGCGTCGGCCGCGACGGAGGTTCCCGCGATCGCCCCCTTGCCGGTTTCCGACTTGATGGATCCGGTAGACATTCCGGCCCAGGAACCTGAGAACGCGATTGAACAGCAGCCGCCATCTGAATCGCCAACCGCCGAGATCCCAAGCGTGCTGGTCGCCGATCCAGCCGCCAATGCTGCGTTGGAAGAGATGCTTGATGACGTATTTGATCTCGCCGGATCCGAATTTGCTGAACTGGAATCGACCACCAATGCGAGGCAAAACGAGCAACCCGCGGCTTCCAGTCCAACGCCCAAGACAACGGTTGCCGGTCAACTTGAGAATGATTTTGCCAACCGCACAGGAACCGCGAAGCAACAAGCGATTACCAGCACCGGTGGCGATGCAGATACCGAAGCCGCTGTGGAAGCCGCCCTGCAGTTCCTCGCTACCTCACAAAGACCCGACGGCGCCTGGGACCCATTGGCTTCGGGTGCCGGTGTGGAACGGTCGCCTCTGGGGTTAAATCGAGGCGGAGCGGGCGGGAAGGCGGAATCGGCAATCACGGGTTTGGCGCTGCTTTCGTTGCTGGGGGCCGGACACACGCACCAACAGGGCGGCTACCGCGACAACGTCTTTCGTGGCCTGGTCCATTTGATGCGTGTCCAGAAACCGGATGGGTCGCTCTCAGGCGACGCGTCGGTCTATGCGACGACCTACAGCCATGGGATGGCAGCGCTGGCGGTTTGCGAGGCCGCGGCGCTGACCCATGATCCAGCGGCCATCCAATCTGCTCGCCGCGCCATCGCGTACACCCGTCGCATGCAACACCCCGTCACCGGAGGCTGGCGCTACTTGCAAGGGGACCCCGGTGATCTCAGTCAGTTAGGCTGGCAAGCAATGTTGCTGGATGCCGGACTGCGGGCCGATCTGCCAATCGATCGTCGATCAATCGATGGCGTGAAGCTGTTCTTGAACAGTGTTCGAATGGGCAATCACGGCGGACTGGCTTGCTATCGTCCCGGAGAACGAGCCAGTCCAACGATGACCGCCGAAGCTTTGGCCACTCGACTGTTGATGGGGCAAGCGGTCCCCGTTGCCGAGATCGCTGAAGCGGAACAATTTTTACTGCAAAACCTGCCAGGCATTGGAAAAGACAACTATTACTATTGGTATTACGCAACCTTGGCGCTACATCAATTACAGGACGAGGCCTGGGAAACCTGGAACCAAGCGCTCAAACGGCGGCTGTTGGAAACGCAGCGACCCGACGGCAGCTGGTCTTCCGATACGCTGTGGGGTGGTTATGGTGGAACCGTCTACACCACTTCGATGGCAACTCTGTGTCTGGAAACCTACTACCGTCACGCGATTCGAGACGATCGGGATCGGCTAGCCAACCAACCCGATCCGCAACCCGACCGGCGTTGACCGACCCCCAAGCACTTGTCCAAAGCTTGCGAGCATCAGCGGGCCAGCTTGGACTGCTCTGGTGCGGCGTGGCTCCGGCCGTTGAGTCCAGCGGATTTTCGAATCTGATCTGCTGGCTAGAATCGGGATACGCGGGCGAGATGTCGTACATCCAAGACCGCTTGGATGCCTATCGGCACCCCGAGGGTGTGCTGCCGGGCGTCCGATCGATCATCGTGCTGGCGCTTCCCTACGAGGCTGCTGCGAACTCCAGTGTTGCCCCCGCGCCGCCGGAACTCTGGGATTCGGTGCCGGCCGACCGAGGTCACAATCCCGGCGGCGGCGATGGTCTTCAACACGGCCGAATTGCTCGCTATGCCTGGAGCGGCGTCGACTATCACGATACGATCCACCAGAAACTGACTCAACTGTGCAAGCAAGTCGGTGACGGTGCGCCCGGTTCCCGATCGCGAGGCGTCGTCGACACGGCACCTTTGATGGAGCGCGAACTTGCCCAGTTGGCGGGTTTTGGTTGGCGCGGCAAGAACACGCTGTTGCTGAACAAGCAATTTGGCAGCTACTTTTTTCTGTGTTGTTTGTTAACCGATGTCCAGCTGCCGATCAGCGCGCCGCACGAGTCGGCGCATTGCGGCACATGCACAGCTTGTTTGGACGCTTGCCCGACCGATGCGTTCCCTCAGGCCGGCGTGCTGGACGCCTCGCGCTGCGTAAGCTACCTGACGATCGAACATCGAGGCCCGATTCCAATCGAACTGCGAGCTGGTGTCGGGGACTGGTTGTTTGGCTGCGATGTGTGCCAAGAGGTTTGTCCCTGGAATCACAAACGCAGCCGTTCGACAAAGCGAGCCGATGACTCGATGGACAGCATTGATCTGTATCAGCTCTTTGATTTGACGGACGATCAATTCCGCCGGCGTTTCCGCCGCACTCCGCTGTGGCGCAGCAAACGACGCGGAATCTTACGAAACGCCGCAATCGTATTGGGTAACCAGGCACGCCCAAGGCATCTGACGACCCTGAACAAAGGATTGTGGGACGCTGAACCGATCGTGCGCGGAGCATCCGCGTGGGCGATTGGGCAAATCGCATCGGCAACCTCGATCGAGATGTTGCAACGGCGTTTGCCGCTGGAAGGCGACGAACTGGTGCGACAAGAGATCCATCAGGCCATGGATTGGTTATCGCGCTGACTTAGCCGATCACTTCCAGATTCGCGAATGCCAGTCGGAAGCTGTGTTCGCCATCGTCGAAACGAACGCGGGCAATTCGCTTCGGTCCACGACCGGTCACCGAAACGATCGTTCCTTCACCGTGCACCGCGTGTCGCACTTCCAGCCCTTCGCGATAGGCCATCAACGGAACCGACTGGCTGGCCAGCAGGTCGGTTGCCGTCTTTAAGCCTGACACCACAACTGGCCGTTGCTTGGGTTTGATCGTCGCGGCGATCTCTTCCTCGGGCAGCTGGCAGCTTTCGTCCACTTGATCTCCCGCGGCCGGCTGGGCCTGATGAAGTTGCTCGGATTGTTCGCCCGGCAAGTCCCACGAATCGGGATAGCTCTGGTCAATTTCATCTTGATCGAACCAGTCCTGTCGACTGCTGCTTTCGACTTGCCGCATCTCGTCCAGTGGCAATTCAGTCAGGAACGGACTGGGAATCACGGGCCGCATTTCTCCGCGCACAACTCGGCTCTTGCAACAACTCAGTTGCAACCGCTGCTGGGCACGCGTGATCCCAACGAACAACAACCTGCGCTCCTCTTCGAAACTTGCTTCGCGTTCTTTAGATCTGGCATGCGGTAACAAGTCATCTTCGACGCCAATAATGAACACGGCGGGAAACTCCAATCCTTTCGCCGCGTGCAATGTCATTAGGGTCGCTCGATCGCTGGATTCTTCGAAACCATCCGTGTCAGCCACCAACGCTACCTGCTCTAGAAACAACTCCAAGGAACCGTCGTCAGGGTGGCAGCGGTCAAATTCGACTGCCGCCGTTATCAATTCGTCCACATTCGCCATCGGTTCGCTATCTTGTTGTTCCGGCGCGGTTCGTTCCAAATATTCGTCGTATCCGGTTTCTTCAACAATGTACTGCAACAAGTCTTCCAGAGTCGCAGTCGCTTTAATGGCCAGTCGATCATAAATCTGCACGAACTTGGCGATCATTGACGCCGATCGTTTGGCCAGGCCATCGATCTGCGCGGCGTTTCTGGCTGCTTCCAACAATGGAATTTTGTGCTCGTCCGCATGACGCTGCAGTTTGGCGACCGTTGTCGAGCCGATCCCGCGTGTCGGGATATTAATGATTCTCAACAGGGCAACGTCATGGCTTGGATTGTTGATCAGATGCAAATAGGCAAGCAAGTCCTTGACTTCACGGCGCTGATAAAACTCCAGGCCATTGACGATTTGGTAGGGAATCCCTCGACCGCGCAGGGCATGTTCCAACGATCGCGAAAGCGCGCTGATGCGATAAAAGATCGCAAAATCGCTCGGTTTCATCCCTTGCGAGTGTACTGCCGAAGCGATTTCGTCAACGATCGTATCGGCCTCCTGGTAGCTGTTATCAAACAATTGCAAAACGACTTGTTCGCCCTCGGCGTTGTCCGTAAACAAATCCTTGTTTTTTCTGCGGCGATTGTGCCGAATCAGCCGGTCCGCGACGCGCAATATGTTTGGCGTGCTGCGGTAGTTTTTTTCCAAGCGAACCGTTTTTACCGCGGGATAATCTTTCTCAAAGTCAAGAATGTTGTTCAAATCCGCGCCGCGCCAGCCATAGATCGATTGATCGGGATCACCGGTCACAGATAAATTCGGATAGTCAATCGACAGCGCGCGGACAATCGCGTACTGAGCCAAATTGGTGTCCTGATACTCATCGACCAGAATATATCGATACCTGGCATCCAGCTCGCCACGCAGCTCGGGGTTCTCACGCAGCAGCCGCGCCACATGCATCAACAGATCGTCGAAGTCGACCGCGTTGGCGGTCAACAATTGCTGCTGATAAACCGGGTACACCCGCGCGGCGATCGCATCACCAGGACTCATCGGTTGTCCCTGCATGATCTCCGGGGTTACCAGGCGATTTTTTGCGCGGCTGATGTTGGCCGCAATCCGGTCGGGTGTCGCGTGCGTGGTTGACACTTCGGCGGTCTCGATCGCCCGCTTCATCGCCCGCTTGGCGTCCGCAGTGTCGTAGATCGAATAATTCTCGGACAATCCCACCAGTGTGGCGTAACGGCGCAGCATTTGGGCACAGAAGCGGTGAAAGGTCCCCATCCACACCGGTTCACCGGGCGCGAGCGTTTCCACCCGGCTGCGCATTTCGTCAGCCGCTTTGTTGGTAAATGTCAACGCGGCGATTTGCCAAGCCGGGATGCCGGAAGCCAACAAGTGAGCGATCCGATGCGTGACAACACGCGTTTTCCCGCTGCCCGGTCCGGCCAAAATCAGCAGCGGACCGTCAATATGGGAAGCAGCCTCGCGTTGGGCTTCGGTAAGCTCTCGAAAAATTGCGTTCATCGCTCATCCATGGTTTGGTGACGTCTTCCCAATATACCGACTCGATTCGGTTCGTCACATCGACTGACCACCGACTAAGTCTCTTGCGTGCCACAGCAATGGACAGTTTGCTAGAATGCTGGCGGCGAGCAAGACTGCGTGGGAACCCGTGACTGGAATCGATGACGATGGCAGGAAAGAATGTGCTGGGCGGCGAACTGGCCAGTTGCAGCAAAAATCCGATGACCGGCTTCTACCGCGATGGCTGCTGTAACACCGGCGCGGACGATGTGGGTCTGCATACGGTTTGTGTGGAAGTGAGCGCTGATTTCCTGGAATTCAGCAAGGCGCGAGGCAATGATCTAACCACCCCCAATCCGATGTATCGGTTTCCCGGTCTGGTGCCCGGCGATCGCTGGTGTCTGTGTGCCGCCAGATGGAAAGAGGCTTACGACGCCGGCGTCGCTCCGGCGGTGATCTTGGAAGCGACGCACATGTCGACACTCGAATTCGCCTCGATCGAAGAACTCCAGCAACACGCCGTGGATGCCTGACTTAGGCGTGCTGCTTGGCGTACTGGCGCACTTCGGCTTCCAGTCGTTCGATGCGTGCCGATAGCTTCTGGGCCGCCTGGTCCAGATCCGCCGACTGTTCGGGAGGAAGCCTTGTGAACACATATAACTTGATTTTCGGCTCGGTGCCGCTGGGACGCACGGCGACGTAGTTTCCCGATTCGGCCAGATCCAAGATCACCAAGTCACCGCTCGGTCCGGCCAGCGGGACGCTGTCACCGTTGTCAAGTGTTGTTGTCGTGCCCACGGCATAATCTCGAATCTGGGTGACCTGGATTTCAGCCAGCGATGGCGGCGGTGAATTTCGAAAGGATTGCATCAATCGTTTCATCGCCGCCATCCCTTCGCTGCCCTCCATGAACAGGTTGATCAGTTGCTCGCGGTGGTATCCATGTCGCCGATGCAGGTCGTCCAGGTAATCTTGCATCGAGATTCCTTTGCTCTTCAGTTCCGCCGCCAATTCGCTCATCAGCATGCAAGCGACTGCGCCATCTTTGTCGCGACAATACTGGCCAACCAGGTAACCGTGAGATTCCTCGGTGCCGTAGACAAAATCGCTCGGCCCTTCGCGGTCCATCACCTCGGCGATGTACTTGAATCCGACCAACAGATCTCCGATACACCGAACCCCATAACTCTCAGCGATTCGACGGGTCAGTTCGGTGGTCACCAGCGTTTTGACGATGTAATGATCGGGGGACAAGGTTCCAGCGGCTGCTCGTTTGCTGAGGATGTACTCGGCTAGAATCGCGCCGATTTCGTTGCCATTGAAGGTTCGCCAAGGGCCAGCGGGATCGGCCCCAACAGGAGCGGCACAACCAATTCGATCACAATCGGGGTCGGTCGCGAGAATCAGATCGGCGCCGACCGACTGCGCGTATTGGATTGGCTGCTGAAAGACCGCGGCATTCTCGGGGTTGGAAACGTGTCCGGGAACATTCGGAAAATCGCCGCTCGGTTCCTGATGCGGTCCGTAAATTTCCACCTCTGTGAACCGATCTCGGCTCAGCAACGGCATCACCGCCGCCGCGCCGACGCCATGCAACGGTGAATACAGAATTTTTGCCGCTCTGGGACCCGCAAAACCGCAGGCAAACGCCGCCTCTTGATACTTCTTGTCAATCTCATCGGTGACCACTTCAATTTTCCCTTCGGCCATCGCCTGGGCAAACGGTGCGACGTGAATTTCCTGACAGGCCATCACGCGCTCGATGATCGCTTTGTCATGCGGCGGTAAAACTTGGGCTCCGCTAGACCAATAGACCTTGACCGCGTTATCGCTGGGGGGATTGTGACTCGCTGTGACCATGATCCCACAATCACACTTTTTTTCGCGCACCGCGAATGACAATTGCGGCGTCGCTCGGTAATCGTCCAACAAGTAGACTTTGAAGCCCGCCGCCACCATGATGCCGGCGCAAAGTTCGGTAAAGTGCCGCGATTGGTGACGTGTGTCGTATGCGATTGCGCACGACAACTCTTTCTTGCCGCGGTGGTACTGAGCCACATAATCGGCCAATCCTTGGGCGCTTTCGCCAATCGTTCGATCGTTGATCGCATTGGATCCGATTGGGTACATCCGACCACGTCTTCCGCCGGTACCGAAGGGAATGATCGTCCAGAAGACGTCGTCCAACTGCTGCCATTTGCCGTCGCTGATGTGCTGCGCCACTTGGTCGCGGTACTGGGCATAACGATCCTCGGTCAGCCAGATGCGAATGTTCTGGGCCGCCGTTTCGCTGAGCGTTCCCGCAGACACCGCCTGGTCGATTTGTGAAAGTGAATTCTCAATGGATTTGGTAATGCTCATGTCTTCAATCGCTTTCCAAGTCGCGGGGACAAGCAAACTTTCAGCTTGCCGATACTGGGGATCCAGGATTCTATTTGTTGGTTACACTAGCTCGCAACGAGGCATCGAAATCGAATAAGCTGGAATTCATGAGCGAATTGATCATCAGCGTTAGCGGGCTGCGTGGGATCATCGGAGAAACCCTGACTCCGGAAGTGGCGGTAAAATATGTCGCGGCCTACGCCAGTGAGATCTCTCCGGGGCCGATCATCATCGGGCGAGACGGTCGCGGCAGCGGTCCCATGCTGGCGCAAGCGATCCTCTCTGCACTTACCGCCTGCGGGCGAGATTGTGTGGATGCGGACATCGCCGCGACGCCGACGATCGGCGTGTTGGTTCGCCAGCGGTCGGCGGCCGGTGCGGTTCAGATCTCCGCTAGCCACAACCCCGCTCAATACAACGGCATCAAGCTGTTTGGCAGTAGCGGTCGCGTTTTGGACGCCGCGACCGGCGTCAGGATTCGCGATGCCTATCTGGCTGACAGGGCGGTTTGGGTTTCCTATGACAAAATCGGCGTGGTCGATCGCGAACCTGATCCTCATCAACCCCATTTGGAAAAAGTTTTGTCGACTGTCAATGTTGCCGAAATTCGCGCCGCGGAGCATCGCGTTTTGCTGGACAGTAATCACGGCGCCGGCAGTTTGCTTGGCATTCGACTGTTACAGCAACTTGGTTGCCAGCTGACCGCCGTTGGCGACATACCGGACGGCAACTTTGTCCATTTGCCGGAGCCGACGGCCGAGAACCTGGCCGAGATCGCCAAGCGTGTTCGCGCGGCGGGTTGCGAAGTCGGATTTTGCCAGGATCCGGATGCCGATCGCCTGGCGTTGGTCGATGCCGATGGCCGTTACATCGGTGAAGAATATACCTTGGCATTGTGCGTTCAACAGGCGTTGCTGAGCGGCGCAGCGTCAGGTCCAATCGTCATCAACGCTGCAACCAGCGGCATCAGCGAACGGTTGGCCGCGGCGGCGGGTGTTGCCGCGTATCGCAGCGCGGTCGGTGAGGCGAATGTGGCGGACATGATGATCGAGACCAAAGCCAGCTATGGCGGCGAAGGAAACGGCGGCCCCATTGATCCTCGTGTCGGCTATGTGCGTGACAGCTTTGTGGGCATGGCCCAAGTTTTGGCACTCATGACAACGACCGGAAAAAGTCTTGCCGAGCTGGCTGACGCGCTGCCCAGATTGTACATTCACAAGTCCAAGGCCGAAGTGTCGCCCGATCGGCTCCCCGCTCTGTTTGCGGCCTTACAAACCCAATACCCGGAGGCGGCTGCCGACACCGCTGATGGGTTGCGATTGGCCTGGAAGGACAAATGGTTGCTGGTGCGAGGCAGCAATACCGAGCCGATTGTGCGCTTCATTGCTGAGGCGGAAACCGAACCTGCAGCGGTCGAGTTGTGCAAGTCGGCGGCAAGACTGCTGTAGTGCAGCACTGCCGCAGGTTCGGAAAACCGCCCAATCGGCGCTTCGTCAATCGCCCCTTACAATCGACTGCCGCCGATTGACAGCCACCATCACGCCTACAAAGTCCGCATGTCCACTCGCCGACGCGCCCGCGAAATCGTGTTGCAACTGCTTTACGAAGCGGACGTGAATGAATGTCGTGACGCGGATCAGGCGCGTCAATTCATTCGTTCGAGGCTGCAAGGCCGTCGGGCATTAACGCAGTTCGCTTGCGATCTGCTGAAGGGCACTCTGGAACATCGCCAAGAAATCGATATCAAGCTGACGGACCTGGCAACCAACTGGACGCTGCCAAGAATGCCGGTTGTCGATCGCAACGTGCTGCGATTGGGGGCCTACGAGATCTTGCATGCCGAAACGCCCGGTCGAGTGGCGGTCAATGAGGCGATTGTGTTGGCAAAACGATACGGAGACACCAACAGTCCCCGATTCGTTAATGGAGTGCTCGATCGACTGCTCAAGGAAACGGAATCCCTGAATACCTAGACCGTGAAAGAAGTATGAATCCAAATGCAAAAGATAGCCTTACGGCACGAGTCGCTTTTACCTTGGTCGAACTGCTGGTCGTGATCGCGATCGTCGGGGTGCTGGTTGCCTTGTTGCTGCCGTCGGTGCAATCAGCTCGCGAAGCATCGCGGCGAATCAAGTGCCGAAACCACTTAAAACAAGTTGCGTTGGGGTGCCACATTTATCACAGCGCCAACCGCTCGTTTCCTCCATCGGCCATCGTCGATACGAGTGTTTCGACGACCGACAACAATGTTTCGTGGGGAGTGCACGGGCGAATTTTGCCGTTTCTAGAGCAAGCCAGCCTGTATGAGAATGTAGATCTGTCGATTGGCTGGGATTACCAAATGGCAATCAACGACGTGCAAGTTGAGATTTATTCTTGTCCAAGCGATCCCGGCAGCGACCAGGTCCGACAACCAGGACTCGATCGACCCAATCTGTATCCGACCTGTTACGGGTTCAATTTTGGTACGTGGTATGTCTTTGATCCCAAATCACGGGTCGGCGGAGACGGTATGTTCTATCCGAATTCATTTCTCGGCTTCAAAGACTGTTTGGATGGAGCCAGCAATACACTGTTGATCGCCGAGGTCAAAGCATGGACACCGTACATGCGAAACGGTGGTCCCGCCGATACAAACTTGCCCGACAATGCCGAAGCCGTTGCCCTGATCGCGGCTGCGGGAATTCAATTCAAGGATACCGGGCACACCGAATGGCCCGACGGCCGCGTTCACCATACCGGGTTTACAACAACGTTGACGCCGAATTCTGTCGTGAGCTTCGCAAAAGACGGGATCACGCATGACATCGACTACAATTCCTGGCAAGAGGGTAAGAACGGTTCGGCCGGCAAGGCAACGTACGCTGCAATCACGTCGCGCAGCCACCACGCGGGGCTAGTCCAAGTCGCGCTGCTGGATGGTTCTGTGCGGACGGTTACCGAGTCGATGGATCGACGTGTCTGGCAAGCATTCGGTACCCGTAGCGGCCGCGAAGTGACCAGCGCAGGTGGCATCCAATAGCAGCGAGTGCAGCGGATGGCGTAAATTGAATTGAGTAAAAAGATAGACGAATCAAAGCGGGACACCAAGGGATGCATTACGGCATTGGCGGTGCTGGTGGTTGCCTGCCTGATTTTGTTTGGTCTGCTGGTCCCTATTTCACAGAACGGTCGAGTTTACACCGCTGCTGGCGACCTGGTACACGCCCCGCTGTTCGGATCAATCGCCTTTGCGTTGCTGCAGTTTGCCGGTCGTCGGAATCGCAAACTGCTTCCCCTGCACGTCGCTCTAACGGTCGCGTTGCTGGTTGCCGGTTTCGGAGTCCTGATCGAATTCGCCCAAGCGTACTTTGGCCGCACGACGTCGGTCAACGACGCGATCGCCAACGGATTGGGTGTCGCTGCAGCGCTGCTGTATTACTACGCTGTCGCGTTGCACGTATCGGCACGACGGACCTCAATCCTGCTGCTGCTTTCGTCGGCACTTGTGCTGGTTGCCGCCTGGCGAGCTCCGATGGCCGTGATCGCTGATGTGATCAAGGCCCAAAGGGACTTCCCGGTCCTGGCCTCGTTCGACTCCTCAGTCGAATTTGGTCGGTTCTATTTCGATCATTGCCAGCCAAAGCTTACGCGGGTAGATGCGGCGGACGGCCAATACGCAATGGAGGTTGCTTTTTCCGACAAGACAAAGTACCCAATGTTTTGGCTACATGAATTTGTAACAGATTGGTCCGACGTTGCATCGCTGCAACTAGACTTGATGCTGGATCAAACGTATTCGCTCGACAGTCTGCGGTTGGTGATCAAGGTTGTCGATCAATCGGAATCGGATCAACAGCAAAGCCATTTCGCGCGGACGGTCGAATTGATTCCCGGCGTCGGCCAACAGATCACGATCAGTCGTGAAGAACTGCTTGCCGGGCCGGCAGGGAGAGCATTGCAACTGTCAAAAATCGCCACAATTGAGTGGATCGCGATTGAACCCCAGCGACCGGCGACCGTTCGGATCGACGCGATTTCAGTCATGCTGCAAAGGCCGTAGGTACCTGGCAAGTCGCCAAGCGGCTTTCGCCGTGATTGGCTAACGTGCTGATCGGCTAACGTGCTGATCAGTTGCGGCGGCGCCTCATGGATAGCGGGCGGAACTACTTTTCGCCTGATTTCACCAGTACCTTGTCAATCAAGCCATACTCGCAGGCTTCATCGGCGGACATGAACCGATCTCGGTCGGTGTCCCGTTCGATTTCCTCGAGAGTATGTCCGGTGTGCTCGACCATCAATTCATTCATGCGTTGCTTGATCCGCCGCAATTCGCCCACATGAATCTCGACTTCCGCCGCTGTTCCCTGCATCCCGGCCAAAGGTTGATGAATCATGATCCGCGCGTTGGGCAGCGCGAATCTTTTGCCTTTTGCGCCGGCGGTCAGCAGGGCAGCCCCCATCGAGGCGGCCTGTCCGATGCAATAAGTCGCCACGTCACAACTAACGAACTGCATCGTGTCGTAGATCGCCATCCCCGCCGTAATGCTGCCCCCGGGACTGTTGATGTACAGGTGAATGTCTGACTTGGGGTCATCCGATTGCAGAAACAACATTTGAGCAACCAGGGCGTTGGATATTTGGTCATCGACTTGCTGACCCAAAAAAATGATCCGGTCTTTCAACAATCGGCTATAGATGTCGTAAACACGTTCTTCACGTCCGCTTTTTTCGACAACATATGGAATCAAAGGCATGGTAGATAGGTTTCGTATGAGTTCAGTGGGCGCGGTGGTTTAAGCGTTATTGGACAACGAGCGAGATCAGGCTTCGTCATCGTCTCCATCCGATGTTTGTTTAGTAAGGATGCCATCGACCAATCCATACTCTTTCGCCTCTTGAGCGCCGAGAAAGAAATCTCGGTCGGTATCCTTGGCGATCTGCTCGACAGATTTACCACTGTGCTGGCTAATGATGTGGTTCAAAACGTCGCGGTAGCGGAACATCTCGGCTGCCTGGATCTCGATGTCGCTGACCTGACCGCCAACGCCACCCATCGGTTGATGCAGCATGACTCGACTGTTGGGCAGACAAAATCGTTTGCCCTTGGTCCCGCCAACCAGCAATACCGCCGCACCGCTGCAGGCTTCGCCCACGCAATAGGTTGCGACCGGGCAAGAGAGCATTTGCATGGTGTCGTAAATCGCCAAGGTCGCGGTCACACTTCCGCCCGGCGAATTGATGTAAAAGTGAATGTCTTTGCGTCGATTCTCGCTCTGCAGATACAGCAGCTTCATGACCACGTCGTTGGCGTTGGCATAATGGATCTCCCCCTGCAGGAACACGATTCGATTCTCCAGCAATAGATCGCCAAGCGTCAACTGCCGCTGCCGCTGATAGCTCTGATAAGAATGGCTGGCGTCGATCTGGCCAGAGATCATCTGACTAGGGGGCTGCTGCTGTGCCAATGGAAAATTCATGCGGTCTCATTCAAGTGGGATCTGCGGAAACGGGTTCACAACCGAGAGTTAGTTTTCGCGATTCCACCGAGGATGGCAAGGGCAGTATCACGGCGACGGCTCGGGTGTGCCTTGTTGAAGATAGGCAATTAGCGATCGCATTTGCTCGGGGGTCAGGTCCTGTTCCAGACCTTCGGGCATCAGCGAGGTTTCCAGGGCTTTCAATTGAACAATCTCCTCCCGAGCGATTGTCGTCGCTTTTCCCTCGGCTTGGGTCATCGTGATCGATTCCGCCGTTTCGTCGGCCAACAGGCCGGTCACGATGACGCCATCAGCCGTTTCTACAATACAAGAGACGTAATTTGGATTGATGGACATGTTCGGGTCCAAAATATGGCTCAACAGGTCCTCGACGCTGCGGTGCGACAAAGCCTGCAAGTCGGGTCCGACCCGATGCCCGCTTCCGTGAGCAATGTGACAAGTTGCACACTTCTTCTCAAATACCTCGCGACCTTGATCGATCTTGCCGGTCGCCGGCAATCGAGTTAGCCACTGTCCGACGATCTGCTTGCGGTTACCGTACTCCTGGTCGCCAAAAAGTTTCGCCGCTCGCTGCCCGATCTCGGGTGAGGACCAACGCAATAATCGGCGACGTTGCTCCAGGTCCAGATTCAATTCTCGCAGCCGCAACTGGCCATTTTCCAAACCGGAAACTAAAGCCTCATGATACTCGCGACGCCCAAGTAGCAAACCGATGACGTCGGTGCGTACTCCACCCAGCAGTCCAGACCAAAGACTCACCAGACGTTCGCCCGAATCCTGCCGGCGCATCTGCCCGATCGCGGCGACCGCCGCTCTTTGCATCTCGGTCGGTTCACCGGCTGCCAAGAGCGCGAACAACACCTCGTACGACTGGTCGTCACGGGCGCGAGACAACAATTCGATCGCGGACTGCCGGGCTGCCGGGTCAACGGCCGTCGACGCCGCCTGAGCGCGAGCTCGATCGAGCCAGGAATCTAGAGCCGCCGGCATCTCGATCTGATACAACCCTGCCAGGTCAATCAATCCCGCGGCGACATCCGCGGTATCGACCGACTGCCAAGCCGCAAGGATCGACGACATTTGCGCTCGATCAAGACGGGCTGTCGAGCGACGACGCCAGCCCGACTCCAGTCCTGAAACCAGGGCGGCGACTTGACCGGCTGCCGCGTCCGACAATTGACGATTGCCAAGCCAGGCTGCTAGTGCCTGGCGGTCGTCCGTGTCGGTCGCCGCCGCGACATTGGCGACTTCGGCGAGGATTGCGTATTTGTGCTCACCGGCGGGCAGCGATCGATACTCGGGCGAATTCCACAACGAGATCAGCAATCGCTGTGCATCACGATCGATCGATAACAACGCCGCCCGGCGCGACCACTTGGATTGGCGGTCGCGCAACAGCATCGTCAGCAGCGCATCGAACTTGCGATCATCAACGATTCCATCGAGCGATAGTGCCGCCTGAAATCTGACCCGGGCATGATCATCGGCGGTCGCGGCGAGCACGGCCGCAACACCCTGTGGCCAGCGGGCCAACCGAGGTTCAGCCAACAAGATTGCGTTTTCTCGGACGCCGGCGTCGGAGTCTGACATCGCGGTGAGAATGTCTGATTCGCTGAGCGCTTTGCGATGACTCAAAATCCACAGCGATCGCACCCGCGCTTCTGGCAAGCCGGAGGTCAAACCGCGTCGACGAATCACGTCGACAACGCCGTCGTCTTGAAGCTCAACAAGCAACCGGTGCGCCGTGACCCGTTGCCATGGCAGTATCGACTCGAGGGATTGCGCCAGTTGTTCCCTCGAGCAGTCCGCCAGCAGGACGCCAGCGCTCGGTAGTCCTGCAGTCGGAGTGACTCGATAAATACGGCCCCGATCGGCTCCCGCCCGAATGTCCAGCTGCTTCAGCGTTGGCGCGGGTATGTAGTCAGGGTGTTCGATCACATCCCGCTGCATGTCGATCAGATACAGCGCCCCATCTGGCCCGTGCTCGAGTCCGACCGGGCGAAACGCGGGGTCGCGCGAGGCGATGAATTCGCGGTCTTGTTCCTCCGCCGCGCGAGTGCCGCTGAAAATCGGGCCGATTTCCCGCAAGCGATCGCGATGGACGAGGTTGCAAACCACATCACAGACGAAAACGCTGTTGACCAGGCGTGCGGAAAACGGGGCGCGCGGCAACAAGCCCATGCCGCCGGCTGATGAAAATTGTCCTGCTTGCTCCGGGTGATTGACTCGAGTCACGGCCTGGACGATCGGAAAAATTCTCGCTGAAGGACCTTGATCCGAAACATTCTCGGTTGCTCGAAACGAAAACATCTCCGGACTTTGCTCGATGTATCGCGTGGGAATGATTCGCTGCTGCAGGTAGTCGATATTGTGAGTAGTAAAGCTGTGTCCAAAGTCATCAAACACCAGTCCGAATCCGCCGCCAGCGCGGCTGGTCTTGATGGCGGTTCCCGCATCCAGGTCGATGGCCAAGTCGGAGCTGCCCAGTGAAAGCGGTTCAACAGGTGACAAAGGCGAAACGGGCGACAAGGGGGATCCTGGCCGCCCGGCCACTACCACCTTGCCGCCGTTACCGCCGTTGGCAACGTGAATCAGGTTATCGATCCCCCAGCGCAGGCTGTTGGCATTGCTGTCGGTGACGCCGAGTCGCAAACCCGAGAGCACGACGTCGGTTTGATCCGCCCGATCGTCGCCGTCGGTATCTCGCAAGAACAGAATCTCCGGGGGCGCGACCACCAGGATTCCGTCTCGCCAGGCCAGCACCGAGGTGGGGAAACTGAGACCCTCAGCAAACAGCTTTGATTGATCAGCGCGACCGTCTCCATCGCGATCGCGCAACAATCGGATGGTACCCCCTGGTCTGGAATCCGCCGGGTTGTCATCCGACGCCACACCGTAGGGATAGTCGCGCATTTCAACGACATAACAATCGCCGTTGGCAGCAAACGTTAAACTAACCGGATCGACGACATCCGGTTCGCTGGCGAACAATTCGATCCGCACGTCGGGATGATGATCAAACTGCTGCCGCGCCGGATCGGCCGCAAACCCGCTGCGGCCGGTCAAACAAACAACCAGCAACCAAGTCGCCGAGCAACGAAACATAAACGATCAGCCATCAGACAAAGAGCTAGAGACGGGTAGGCTACGCAGTTTACACGATCGGCCGAAAAAAGTGAGCGCCGTCGTGAATCCGGACGTGCCTGCCAGTTCCGCTGTCCCAGTTGCCTCTGTGCCCCCGCTTCCTACTCAAGCCACATAGACCTTCATCGAATGCTGTGGCATTTCGATTTTGCGGCCACTGGGCGGGGTCGGACCATCGACTTTCGGATAGATATCGCCCGGCGATTCAGCCGCTGTGTCGACAAACAGACTCCACTGCGTGCCGCGTCCGATTTCGGGCATCACGAATTGGCGAATCTGACCGGTGCTGTTGAACATCAGCACGATGTCGCGACCGAGTCCCTGGGGATCATCGGCACGACTAGGCGCGGCGATGTAGGCGACCATCGCCAGTTCATGTTGACTCCAATCCAGCTGCGAACCATCGGGCGCGTACCAGGACACGTCGGGAATCATTCGTCCTTCATTGGGCAAGCCAGTCAGGTAGGATTTGCGCCGGACCGTGGGCTGCGCCCTGCGGAATTTGATCAGAGACTGCACAAATCGCAGCATGTCAGCGTTCTTTTCGACCAATCGCCAATTGAACCAGCTGGTGTCATTGTCCTGACAATAAGCGTTGTTGTTGCCTTTTTGCGTTCGCCGCACTTCATCACCGCTAACCAACATGGGAACACCCTGACTAAGCATCAAGGTGGTCAACATGTTTTTTATTTGTTGAGTGCGGATGGTGTTGATCGATTTTTTTCGAGTCGTACCTTCCGCCCCGTAGTTATCGCTAATGTTGTGGTTGTCACCATCGCAATTGTTCTCACCATTGGCTTGGTTGTGCTTTTGCTTGTAGCTGACCAGATCGTTCATCGTGAAGCCGTCGTGACTGGTGATGAAATTGATGCTGCAGTGCGGCGGTCGTCCATCGTGTTCGTATAAGTCACTGCTGCCGGCCAGTCGCGTAGCCAACGCGCCAAGGGTCCCGCTATCGCCACGCCAGAAGCCACGCACGTCATCACGATAGCGTCCATTCCACTCGGCCCAGCGATGATTGCCAAACGATCCGACTTGATACGCGCCGGCCGCGTCCCAAGCTTCGGCAATGATCTTGGTGTCAGCCAACAACGGATCCTCGGCAATCAATTCGACCATCGGCGGATTGGGGATCAAATTTCCGGTGCGATCACGACTCAGGATACTCGCCAGGTCGAACCGGAAACCATCGATGTGATAGTTGTGTACCCAGTGCCGTAAGCAGTGAAAAATCATCTCGCGGACAATTGGATGGTTGCCGTTGATGGTGTTGCCGCAGCCGCTGAAGTTGCAGTAGTGCTTGCCTTCGCTAAGGATGTAATAAACCTGGTTTTCCAGCCCTTTGAACGACAGTGTCGGCCCATCTTCGTTGCCTTCGCAGGTGTGGTTGAAGACGACGTCCAAAATGACTTCAATCCCCGCGCGGTGCAGCGCTTTGACCATTTCTTTGAACTCGCGAACTTGGGCGCCTGGCTGATTGCTGTCGGCGTAACCACGATGCGGTGAAAAGAACGCCATTGGATCGTAACCCCAATAATTGGGCCGATCTAACTTTTTGCCCAGGATATCTCTGATCGGAAACTCGTTGATCGGCATCAATTCGACCGCCGTGACACCCAGCGATTGCAAATACGGGATCTTTTCAATCACGCCCAGGTAACTGCCGGGTGCTTCGACCTTGGACGAACGACTCTTGGTGAAACCGCGAACGTGCATTTCGTAGATCACCGACTCACTGATGTCGCGACGAATGTGTCGATCACCGTCCCAATCAAAGTCGTCATCGACGACGACGCACTTTGGTGGACGCAGAATTCCGTCTTCGCTCTTCTGAAACTCTCCCGCCAGCGCCTGCGCATAGGGGTCGATAAGTCTCGCTTCAGAATCGAAACGATGCCCGCGATCGGGGTCCCAAGGTCCGCTAGCCTGGAAATGGTATAGCTGCCCTTTGTCAACGCCCGGAACATTCAAGCTCCAAACGTCACCCCAACGGTCCGTGTCGCGATCGAAGTCGATGATTTCCGCCGGCTCACGATCATTGACTTTGTTGTACAGCAGCAATCGCATCGCGGTTGCCGAGCGGCTGAACACAGAAAACTGTACGCCGGTGTCTTGCAGTGTCGCTCCGAAAGGCGTTTGATAAGCAAACTGTAGAGTAGGGCACGGCTGGCGCATTAGCATAAGATCGGGTTCTCCGTGGAATTTGGTTTCACTAAATCGGCGTTCAATCGTTGAACCGACGTTTGAACCATACCACCAGCTTGCGGCGCCGCCTCAGGAACCTAACGCATCGGCGAGAATTCCCTGAGCAGCACTGATTCAAAAGACGATTGGTGATTCCGTAACGGAGAGACCTCTGGTTTGGGTTGGTGAAACATTGCGGGAAGGACAAGTGAGCATAGCGGATCATCCGTTATGCCATAATCGCAATGCGCGAGCAAACGGCGGCGTCGGCACCGTTGTGGCCAGATAGTGGTGGGCCAGAGCTGACTTTTTGCCCCGCTGCTTCCTGGAGACGCACTTTCCGAGCAAGGCCATGGGTGCTCACAAACCCAATCGAGCACAAATCTGCTGTTGAATTTGCTCCGCTGTCGCTGTGCCGTCGATTTCGAGCACCAATTCCTTGCGGCGAAACAGATCCAGTACGGGCTCGGTCTTGGTGTGGTAGTCCCGCAGTCGGTCGGCCAAGGCTTCCGGGGTGTCATCAGGACGAACAACGAGCTGGCCCCCGCATACGTCACATTCATTTTCCAGCTTCGGCCGATGCGAAATCAGGTTGTAGTCCAGGCCACACCCGCTGCACAGCCGACGCGACAAGACGCGCTCGAAGACCACCTGATCAGGGACGTCAATTTGAATGACCGCGTCGATATCATAACTTTCCAAAAAGAACTGGGCCTGCGAGGCACTGCGCGGAAAGCCGTCCAGGATGAATCCGTAATTCCAATCGTGCTCGTCCAACCGCCGCCGCACAATCCCCTCCACCACTTCATCGCCGACCAGATTCCCGGAAGCGACTACCCGCTTGACCTGAGCGCCCAACTTGGTGTGGTTCTGAATGTGCCAGCGAAAGATATCTCCCACACTGATATGCACCAGTTCGCATCGCTGTTGCAACAGCCGTGCCTGCGTTCCCTTGCCACAGCCCTGGACGCCCATGATCACATATTTGTGCATGACTTGCTGACAGCTCCGGCAATGGATAGGTGGTTTCGATCGGACGGGTACGAACCGTCAATCACTCTGACTCGGTCACCACAGTTCGGGAATGAACGTCTGATCTTCGATCGGCGGACGCACGTACGCGCCCGCTTCAGGTCGGGGCGGCAATTTTGGCGGCGAAGGGGTCAAGTCCTTGTACGGAATCATGCTCAAAAAGTGAGTGACGCAGTTCAGTCGCGCGCACTTTTTTGAATCGGCCTTGACGACGTGCCAGGGTGATTGCTTGATGTCGGTATGCGCGAACATGGCATCCTTGGCCTTTGAATATTCCATCCATCGAGAGCGTGACTCAACGTCCATCGGGCTCAACTTCCAGCTGCGGGTGACATCGTGCATCCGCTTCTGGAACCTCCGCTCCTGTTCCTCGTCGCTGACCGAAAACCAATACTTGATCAGAATGATCCCCGATCGAATCAGCATCCGTTCGAACTCCGGACAAGAGCGGAGAAACTCGTGATACTCCTGGTCCGAGCAAAACCCCATCACCCGTTCGACGCCAGCCCGATTGTACCAGCTGCGGTCGAACAACACGATCTCACCGGCGGCGGGTAGATGTGCGGCGTAACGCTGGAAATACCAACTGGTCTTTTCCCGTTCGGTCGGCCTTCCCAAAGCGACCACCCGACAGATCCGCGGGTTCAAGCTCTGCGTGATCCGCTTGATCACGCCCCCTTTGCCAGCCGCGTCTCGTCCCTCGAAGATCACGACCACTTTCAAGCCTTCGTGCTTGACCCATTCCTGCATCTTGACCAGTTCGATCTGCAGACGGGCAAGTTCCTTCTCGTACGTCTGTTCATCGATTTTATGTTTCTCCAGCTTCACATCGCCAGAACCGTTCGCGGAAGGATTCGACGTCGTTTCTTCGACACGCCGCTTCTTTTTTACTTTGGTAGTCACGCGCCAGCCTGAGGGTTCCATTGACCGAAGGGATTGAATTCATGTGGATCGTATACGATGCACGTTTGAACCCGCGAGCAATTGTGGTACCGCAATCACAGTTTCTTATCACAATTTCCGGTTATTCTTCGAAGCTCCGCAACGCATGGGGGCTGACTGCCGAGCGTCTCTTCGATTCCGGTAAGCCGTTTTTTTGCCGGTGGCGGGATGCCCAAGCAGGCAGCAACCAATGCCACGACATCGCGCAGTCAGCGAGATTGACTTGGCAAGTTAGAGGGCTGCGGCCGCTGGAATTCAGCACTCACGCCGACCGGCGATCCGCGGACCGATCTGATGCGGTTCGGAAAACTGTTCAGGGAACGCGTGTTGAGCGCCGAGGCGAACTGCTGGCAACGGCTGGCGCTTGCCGAATCAGCCGCGCACCCGGAAATTGGGGAAGCGATATACGCGGCTGGACCGGCGGGGGGTGATTGAGGCGGTCAAGGTGTACGTAAAAGGGGAAACCAGAGCGGGTCGATTGAGCTGTTCGGATCCCGAACTGGCCGCCGAACAATTCTTGGGATTACTGATCGGTCTGAATCCAATTCGAATCATGACCGGCCAGCCGTTGGCATCCAAAGCAAGACAAAAAAAATTGTGTGAGGAAGCCGTCAATACGTTCCTGGCCGCCTACGGAGCCGCGGATCAATGAAACCTCGAATCAAGTTCATTCCCTCGCGGCGATGGTTGTTTTTGCCGCCGGTGTTGGTCGGCGTCGCCGTCATCGGCATGCTGGCGATCGACGGAGCCAACTATCAACTGCGAGCCCAGCAGCGGTCGGCTGACCTGGCCCAGGCCAGAGCGCAGCTAACGCAAATCAAACTGAGCTGGGAAGCCGACCAGCGATCTTTAGAAATCCAGCAAGAACTTCTTCAAGTTCGTCAAAAAGACGTCGATCGGATCCAGCAGCTGACCAAACGCTCGGCGGCATCGGATAGTGAAGTCGATTCACAGCGAACCAACGTTTTGGAAATCTTGAACGAACTGCGTCAAACCATGCTTCCCGAGTTGACCAGCAGGCACCGAGGTTTGGAAATCACTTTCAAAGGTGAGGCGGAGCGCGGTGCCGAGATCGGCACGTCACTGGCCCGCGCGGCGATTATCGGTTGTCTCGGAGTATTCGTGATTTTATCGTTTCAATTCCGCAGCTACGTCGAGCCGTTGGTCGTCATGGTCGCGATCCCGTTTGCGTTCGTCGGCGTGGTTTGGGCCATTTTCTGTTCGAACTCAGTCTGAGTCTGCCGAGCATCATGGGGTACGCGTCGCTTGCCGGGATCGTGGTTAAAGATTCGATCCTGTTGATGCTGTTTTTGAAATCCCAACGACAAGCCGGCGCCGCAGTTGAAGTGGCCGCCGGCCAGGCGACTCGCATTCGCTTTCGAGCCGTGATGATCACGTCCTTGACCACGATCGCGGGACTGATGCCCTTGCCGCTGGAGCGCAGTCTGCAGGCTCAAGTATTGATCCCGATTGCGATCAGTATTTGCTTTGGTCTGCTTTCCTCGACGATCCTGGTGCTGCTGGTATTGCCGCCGCTATACGTAATCCTCGACGATTTTGGGCTGACCAACGCATCCGAATGAGTCTGTTGGGGGCAACCGGAAAGCCGATGAGTTCGGCTGGGCGTGGCTTACCCGGAAATTCTTTGCCAAATATTTGAAAAATCTCGTTTTCGACCCAATACTCGCTCTCCCAACTGATATCCAAAAGAATTGGCGAACGAGTCTCTGGTCATCCGAGCATTTGCTACTTAAACCTTTCTAACAGCCGCATTTTCGTCGAACGAACGAGCAGACAACGATGCATTCCATCCTCGACTCCATTTTCGTAGCCAGTCCGACCAGCGAATTTTTAAGCGATGTGATTCGCGGGCTTTCTGCTCCTTCGCCCTGGCTGCCGTCGAAGTACTTTTACGACCAACGCGGATCGATCTTATTTGATCAAATATGCGAGCTTGAGGAGTATTACCCGACCCGGGTCGAATCGCATCTGATGGAACGATCTGCTCAGCAGATGGCCGCTTGCCTGGGCAGCAACATCCGTCTGATCGAATATGGCAGCGGCAGCAGCGGCAAGACGCGGATGCTGCTGGACAATCTCATCGAGCCACTCGATTATGTCCCGGTTGACATTTCCGGTGAACATCTGCTGCGGACAGCCGCTAGACTGAGAGCCGAATATCCGCTGCTGAACGTAGCTCCCGTGATCGCCGATTTTACCGCAACCTTTGATCTGCCCCCGGCAGCTTTCGGGACCTCACGAACCTGTATCTACTTCCCAGGCTCGACGATCGGAAACTTTACCCTTGCGGAAGCGACGCGACTACTCGCGTCAATGGCAGTTGTTTGTGGTGACGAAGGCGGATTGCTGATCGGTTTCGACCTGCAGAAAAAGATTCCGATCCTGGAGGCCGCGTACAACGACCGCCAGGGAGTAACGGCCGAATTTAACAAGAATCTGCTGCATCGCATCAACCGAGAACTCCGCGGAAATTTTGACGTCGATCGCTTCGAACATCATGCTTATTACGATTCGACCGCCAATCGAATTGAGATGCGGTTGATCAGTCAATACGACCAAGCAGTTTCGATCGCTGGACGTCGCTTTTCGTTTGATGCCGGAACGGCGATTCGCACCGAGTACTCACATAAATACACGGTTGATGGGTTTGCTAAGACGGCTGCCAAAGTCGGCTGGCGGTGCGAGGAATTCTGGACAGATCCAGAGGAGTTCTTTGCTGTGATGTACCTGGAAAGTCAGTCTGTTCGCTGAACTAGCCCACGTAAGACTCCAGTCAAAAAGGATAGCACGAAATGCCAAAAGCAATTTGGAACGGCCAAGTCATTGCCGACAGTGAAGAGACTGTCGTCGTTGAAGCGAATCACTATTTTCCTCCGGAATCGGTGAATCGCGATCTGTTGCAAGCGAGTGATCACCACACTGTCTGTGGCTGGAAGGGGACGGCGAGCTACTTTGATGTCGTGGTCGAGGGAGAAACGAACAAAGAAGCGGCCTGGTATTATCCAGATCCGAAGGAAGCGGTTAGCAACATCCGCGACTATGTGGCTTTTTGGAAAGGCGTCCAGGTCCAAACCTGATCTCCATACCCGCCGCGAGGTTGTCGGGCCCCGCATTGACCATACAGTTCTTCATGGTTTCGCGAAGAGATTTGTGCGACCACCTAATACAGAAGCAGCACCCCTTCCCAACCCACTGAAGCTTGCGATGCGGTACTATCAACACGATTTTGAAAATGTTCAGGACTACCTGCACCATCGCCCTCCCTACTTGCTCGTCGACCGGATCTTAAGCATTTCGGCGACCGAGGTTGTCACCGAGCTGAAGATCAGCGGCCAGGAATTCTTCCTGACTGGCCATTTCCCCGGAACGTCGATCATGCCGGGTGCGATGATGCAGGAACTGACGACGCAATCGGCGGGAATTCTGATCGCGGCCAGATACAATCCCATGAAAGAGTACAACACCAGCGACCCGACCTTCAATGAATACGCGTTGGGAGTGCTTGTGAAGGTCAAGCAAGCCAGATTCAAAGGCTTCGCGCGCCCGGGCGACACGTTAACTGCGAAAGTCGTGCTGAAAGAGCATCTCAGCAACGTTTTCGACTTCTCAGCCACGGTGACCAGCGGCAAATCAATGATCATGCGAAATGCGTTTCAATTGATGAACATTCAATCAGCGACCCTTCGCGGGGAAAAGTCGGTCAGTGCCAAGATAATCAACGGTCCAGAAACTGGAGAACCAATCAATGTTCGGTAATCAGAAGAAAGCACTCGAGAAGAAATACCAACAGCTCTTGGAAGAGTCCTATCGTCTGTCGCATTCCAATCGAAGACAAAGCGATATCAAACGCGGCGAAGCGGAAGAAATCCTCCAGCAGATCGATGCGTTGGAAAAAAAGGATCAGGCTAAATAGATCCGAGTACTTCTCCGGTTTTTCCGTCAATGTCAAAGATTGACAGAAGACTCTTTTTCAGCCGCGATCCCACCACTGCTAAGGGCGCGTGATTCTCCCAGGCCGCTGCGCTAAAACCGCCCTCTCGGCTCAGAAAAATCAATCTTTAGCGAGCGGGATATCCCCCAGGCGCAGATCGATTCGCCTCCCGCTTGTTGTTAAACTAGCGATGCACCGATGATAAGAATGTGGATCGGTTTTCTCGAAACACGAACAGCACAAACGTAACTCAACGAACGATCGGTTGTGAATCATAATGACCGCTGCAACGTATCAGGCCGATGTGGCGATCGCCGGCGGCGGCATTGCCGGGATTGTTGCGGCACTGGAACTGATCGAAGCTGGCCGCAGCGTGGTCTTACTGGATCGGGACGAGGAATCTGCGTTGGGCGGTCTGGCGAATTGGGCTTTCGGCGGCATGTTCTTCGTCAACTCGCCAATTCAGCGCCGCAGCGGAATTCGCGACAGTATCGATCTGGCCACCCGAGACTGGTATGCCTTTGCCGAGTTCGACGACGACGAACAGTGGGGCCGCAAGTGGGCGGATCAGTTCATTCACCTGACCACCGAGCACGGATACCACTGGCTCAGGCGGCATGGCGTCTCATTTTTCCCCATCGTGCATTGGGTGGAACGCGGTTTATTCACACCAGGCAATTCGGTTCCCCGATTTCATCTGCTGTGGGGTACCGGTTACGCGCTGGCGCAGACCATGATCGGAAAATTGCGGGCGCATAAAAACGCGGGCAAGCTGCAATTATTTTTTCGGCATCGGGTGACCGATATCGAAACCCAGGCCGGTGCAGTCAAGGGACTGACGGGAATTCGCGAGCGCGACGGCACTCCATTTACCGCCGCGGCTGATGTCGTTGTCATCGCTTCAGGGGGTTTGGGGGGCAATATCCAGCGCGTCAAACGGGATTGGCATCCCGATTGGGGAACGCCGCCAAAAACGATTCTGAATGGTTCACACCGGTACGCACTTGGCGATTTGCACGACGCCGCCGAGCGAATCGACGGCAACGTGGTCAATCTGGACAAGCAATGGAATTACGCGGCGGGCGTGCATGCTCCGAATCCCCAGATGCCCAATCACGGACTGTCACTGGTGCCGGCAAAATCGGCATTGTGGCTGAATTACCGCGGACAGCGATTCAAGCCGATCCCGCTGATAACGGCCTTTGACACCCGTTATCTGGTCGAGCGAATATGTCAGGAAGAACAAAAATACTCCTGGCAAATTCTGAACATGAAGATTGCCAAAAAAGAGTTCGCGATCTCAGGTTCGGAACACAATGTAGCGATCCGCGATAAGAAGCTGTTTCAGTTCTTAAAGACCCTGCTGTTTGGCAACAAATCGCTGGTCGATGACATGCTCAGTCACTGTCAGGACTTCGTGATCGCCGACTCGCTCGACACGCTAGCCCGCCGGATGAACGAACTGGATGGAAGCGAGCACGTTGATGCGGAGCTCTTGAAAGCCGCGGTCGATGATTACGACCAGAACATCCGCCGCGGCCCCAAACTACACAATGACGATCAACTCCGCCGGATCGCCCACACCCGTCAGTATCGCGGAGATCGGATCCGGACCTGCAAGTTTCAGCAGATCAACGACAAACAGGCCTTGCCGTTGATTGCGATCCGGGCCTTTATTTTGTCGCGAAAAAGCCTGGGCGGGATCCAAACTGATCTGGAAAGCCGTGTGCTGAGCAAACGGGCCAATGGCCAACAAATACCCATCGAGGGACTGTATGCTGTGGGCGAGGCCGCTGGATTTGGCGGTGGCGGCATGCATGGCTTGCGATCGCTGGAAGGAACTTTCCTTGCCGGCTGCGTGATCTCGGCCCGCGTGGCGGCAAAGTCGATCGTAGGAAAAAAACTCTCCGGCTGAATTTCTCCACGCACGTTTTAAAGCTCTCCCTTGCAACATCCACACACCACATGAAAAAAACAGGTGCTCAATTGGCCGTTTTCGCGCTCGAACAGTTGGGCGTGAAGTTCACTTTCGGAATCCCGGGAACCCATACCACCGAACTTTACGACGAGTTGAACAACTCGGACCAAATCGAACCGGTCCTGGTCACGCACGAGGGGGGCGCGGCATTCATGGCCGATGGCGTATCCCGGACTTCCGATTCGATCGGCACGCTGACCATTGTGCCGGCGGCCGGAACCACACATGCGATGAGCGGGATCGGCGAAGCGTTCTTGGATGGAATCCCGATGCTGATCATCTCCGGCGGCACTCGGCGGGATAGCGGAAGGCATTACCAATTGCATCAGTTGGAACTTGGGCCGCTGGTGCGACCAATCACCAAAGGCTACTTCCTGGTCCAGCGGCATGAAGACATCATATCCACGATTTACCAGGCTTATGACTTGGCGGTTTGCGGGGAACCGGGTCCTGTCTTTGTTGAATTGCCGATCGAACTGCAATTGTTCAAGGGAGAGTATTCCGGGCTGCACCCCTACCCGGGGCCGCCAGCTCAGCGAAAACCAAGCGACCATGAAATTGCACAAGTGGTTGAGATGCTGGTGGCGGCGAAGGATCCCTGTATCTATGTCGGCTGGGGCGCGGTCGACGCGGCCGCCGAAGTCGCCAAGTTGGCCGATTCGCTAGTCGCACCGGTCGCAACAACCTTGCAGGGCAAGAGTTCGTTTCCTGGTAATCACCCTTTCCATGTTGGCGTCGGGTTTGGTCCCACGGGATTACCCGCGGCACAAAAGGCGTTTGCCAACTGCGATTGTTTGTTGACAGTCGGCGCTCGATTCGGCGAGATCGCCACCGGTAGCTATGGCATTACGGTTCCCGAGAACCTGATTCACGTTGACATCAACCCCGACGTGTTCAACAAGAACTACACGGCCAAGCTGGCGATTGAGGCCGATGCGAGCGACGCGCTGCAGGCGATCAACCACAACCTGGCGACGCGCAGCTTTCAATCCAGCCGCGACGCCCAAGCTCTGGCGAAGATCATCAGCGACGAAAAACGGACTTACAACGAATCGTGGCGGACCAAGAAGAAAGCCGATCTCGTTTCGCCGGGATTTTTTTTCGAGTCCCTGCGCCGGCAGCTCGCTGATGACGTCTATCTGGTGGTCGACGATGGTAAGCATACCTTTCTGGCCGCGGAATTATTTGACTGTTACCAGCCCCGCCATTTCATTTCGCCGACCGATTTCAACTGCATGGGCTACTGTGTGCCGGCGACGATTGGCGTCAAGCTGACGCATCCCGACAAAATGGTCGCGGCGATCGTAGGCGACGGCGCTTTTTTGATGACCTGCATGGAATTGATGACAGCCGTCAATCAGGGAACCGGGGTGATGGTATTCCTGTTTCACGATGGCGAGTTGGGACAGATTTCGCAGTTTCAAAAGACACCTTTGAACCGCAAGACCTGCACCGTACTGGGTGACTACAACGCCGAAGGAATCGCGATCGCTGTCGGCGCGGAGTTCATCGCGATGGAAAACGACCATCAAATTGACGACTGCATTGCGAGGGCGATTGATTTAGCCAACGCCGGCCGGCCGGTGATTATCGATGTCAAGATCGACTACTCGAAAAAAACGATGATGACCAAAGGGGTAATCAAGACAAATCTCAGCCGTTTCCCGCTGACCGAAAAGGTTCGCTTCATATCTCGGGCGCTAACAAGACACGTGACAGGATAATCAGATGACGATTAGCGAACTGACAGGCTTGCTCGGTTGGTGCACGTTACTGAACTTCGGTATGCTGATAACGGCCGCGATCGTGCTGGCGCTGGGGCGTCAACCGGTTGCCAAGATTCAGGCCCGTTTTTGGGGACTCCAGCAGCACGAAATCGAAGCGGCATATTTGAATTATCTTGCCAATTACAAGATTTTAGTTTTCATTTTCAATCTGGTACCCTACCTTGCGCTGCGGATCATGGGGTACTGACCCCCAGCACGAACTCTTGCGCCGCGGCAAGATGTCGCCAACATCGAATCGTCGATTGGCGCAGTGTTTGCCCGACGGTGGCTTGCGGTAGGGGTGTGGTAATCACTAAAAAGGTTGCAACCGCGAAAACCTGTCGCTACGAAAACTTCTTTGGGAGTCATCGACGATGAACAGCAACATCTACAAACATCGGGTCAAGGACATCATGAGCCGGGATGTCGTTACGATCACAGCGCAAGATACGATCCATGAAGCATTAACCCTAATGGGTGAAAATCGTGTTTCCGCGCTCCCGGTCGTTGATCGCAAGAACCATTGCGTGGGGATCATTTCCACTTCGGATTTGGTCGATATGACCCGTGATGTCGACGACGACCTGTACCACTTGGACATGGTCGATCCAACCAGCAGACGGTTTTTGCTGGACAAACTCGCTCACAGTATGGGTAGCGAAACCGTCCAGTCCTTCATGAGCGAATCGGTGACCACCATCGACGAGGAAGCAACATTAGCGAAAGCCACGCGCGAATTGCTTCGCAATCGAGTGCATCATTTGCCTGTGGTCGATGCCCATGACCAACTGATTGGCATCATTTCTACCATCGACATCTTGTCCGAATTCGCTGACGGCGCGCCGGACTAGTGCCGCGGCGACGATCGAATCTTGAGTCGGTCCAAGTGACCGGCCGAGGGCGGCTAGTGGACCTGAGTATCAGCGATCCATGGTTTTGCGGCGTCGCCCTCTGCTCTCATGAATTCGGCCTACCTGGATAATGTGGGCGAGCCCACGGTGTTTCTCCTGAAGCGTCGATTGCGAAGCACCGGTGGCTAGCGCCATTCCGCTCAAATTCGCATGAAACCTTCGCGCATTTTGTTCGTGACTCGTCGCGTCCTCTGCCACAATGGCGCACCAAAGTGCGTCTTCGCACGATCCACGCTCGCCGCCGGTCTAGTGCTTCAACTCAATTCGCGACTTGGTCTGCTTTGCCAAATCTGCAGGCAGCCAGCAAGTCGGTTTCAGCTGACGCTTGCTGAACAGCTTTTCGGCCTGGTCGGCATAGTGCGGTGAATCGGGGCGATCACTTTGACCGATCGGGACGAACGTCCAACTCTGGACGGGCTTGGTCATCACCACGATCTGGGTCGACGTCTGTCCGCTGCGGCCCCAGCGGGTATGGTCTTCGCGCTCGCGGTCGTAACCGACGGTGCGCAGCGTTCGCGTGCCATCGCCACCGCCTCCACCAACAGGCCATGACTGATCGTCACGCCCAACGCGAAACTTGTCACCATAAGCCGCGTCATAGGAACCCCAATCCTGTTTGAGCTTGGCCATCGCGCCGGAGAACGATTGTAGGGCTGCAGCGAGTTGACCTTCGCTCAGATTCAGCTCTTGCTTGGCTCGACCGTAGGACGCCGCCAGATCGGTAATGATTTCGTCCGCTTGATCGACTGCTTCCTTTCCGTGGTCCTTGACCAGTTGTTCACGCCAGTAAACATACTTTAGCGCTGCGGTTGAATCGTGCGCCAGGTCACCGTCCCAGGCCAGCAAGTCCTTGATTCCGGTCTGGTAGCCTTCGTCATCGCCAAAGTCATCGCCAAGCTGCTCGTCGGCGATCTTCAACGTCTCGATCCAACGTTCGACGCCGTAGGGATGAATATCGACCGCATATCCCAGCGCTTCGTCGACCGTCACGGAATCATCCGCCGACAACAGTTGGATTGCGCGGGCGCCGCGCTGGTTCTGCCAGCCTCCCTGTTGCGACCCATAACCCCGATCGGTGAATAAATAGGGCCGGTAATCGGCTGCCTTGATCGGCGAGTTAGAAAGCATCACATCAGGCGAGATGTTGCAATTCTGCATGAAACCTTGGGGTGGATTCAACATTTGCACATGATCCGAGGAGGGATGAATTCCCTGCCACTCCGTCGCGGACACCGAACCATCGACCGGCTTGGTCCAATCGTAGCCTTCCGGCCGCACGGGCACGCGTCCGGTACGTTGGTAGTAGATATTGCCCGAGGTATCGGCAACCATCACGTTCTGGGGAAAAACCTGCAGGGTGGCCATGGCATCGACCGCGCCGGTGTAATCTTTGGCATAGCCAAGGTGCATCCAAGCCTCGTTGCCTTCGACTTGGTCCCAGTAGGCCATCTTGTGCGCGTACGCTTTGCCTCCCCGCAATGCGACGATGGGACCGTGATGAGATTCATAGATGGTCTGCTTGATCGGCTCCGGCATCCCTTTGACCGCGATTGCAATCTGCCGAACGCCAAAGTCGCGAAACCCGTCGTCGTAGCGATACTGGGCCGGGTTATCGGGGTTCAGCGTCAGCTCGTAGATATCGGCTGTGTCGGGGCCGCCCGTGGTCATTGCCCAAGCCAGGTTCTCGTTGTGTCCCAGCCCGATAAAGGATTGACCGGCCAGCGTGAAGCCGCTGCCGTGCAGCGCGCCCGCATGAATCCGAAACTCCCAAAATCGCGAGGGACCGAACCACGACAAGTGCGGGTCGATGTACAAAATCGCCGCACCGTTGGCGCTCCGTTCTGGTGAGACCGCCCATTGATTCGATGCCCGCTCGGTTTTCTCAACGCCTGGCTCGATACCCCCGCGGCGCAGGTCTCCGAATCCATCGTCGATCGACCAGCCATGCAAAAACAATCGTCCGAAGGCCACAATCATTGCGTCGTCGACTTGGCGGTCGCCCCACCACTCGGGAACGTCTTCCGGATGCGCCGCATACCAATCGTTGATCCCATCGACAAAAGCGCGGGTCTGCACGCGCAGATCGGCGTCGAGTCGATCAAGGTTTTGTTGCGAAGATTCGTACAGCCGGAACGTCTTGGCCACCACGTCGGACTGAATGCCCGACGGACCGTCGGCTTTGCTGATCTCACCCATCCCACGGGCCAAGTTGCGCAGCAATTGCACAGGACGATCTTCGGCTTGCGTCCAACCCATCGCGTACATGCCCCCTTCGACCGTGGGGGCATAGATGTGCGGCACACCCCAAACATCGCGGTAGACGACAATCTTTCCGGCATCTTCGCCGGTACCAGGCAAGTCGGCCGCCTCAGAAATTCGGGATGCGGAAAAAGTTATCGCTGCCAGTGCAATGGCAATCGTCATCATTCTTGTCGTCACTGAACTGACTCCCTGGATGAGTTTGTTTAATGAATTGCTTTGGACAAAATCGTTACAGACATCCATGGCACTTAAACTGAGCGGAATGGCGCTAGCCACCGATTCTTCGCAATTGACGATTCATGATCGAAAATCGGCTGCGAGCGCCGTGCCGCCCACCAATGAAAACACAGATCAAGTGCTACTGACGAAAAACAGGAGTGCTTGCCTGAGTTGTCCACGACTGAAGATTCTAATTGTTACGTGCTGGTGTCGCCAGCTTCGGATGGCCAAACGGCGGATCTTGGGCGTCCTCTGCTTGGCATGGGTGCCGGTGACAGGTCGACGGGCGACAGGGCCAAATGAATCTTGAATCACGGATTCGACAACGGTTTGATTTGGTGTTTAATGGTGCTTATCACTTGTGATGACTACTTCGAACCAACTTACTGGACGGACATGACTCTCTACCGCTTTCCAACTCTCCCGCTGCTTGTGATCCTGATTTGTGGGACTTTCCCAACAACGGTTCTCGCCGATCAGCCCTTGCCGGTCAGCAGCGGCAGCGCGCTAGCGGAACTTGGGGCAGCGGCTCCCGAACCACCGGCCGGATTTGCGACATCCGATGAGGCCTTTCAGGCTGTGCTGTCCGGCAAAGTACCGCGGGCCAATCCGGTAATTGATCCTGATAAGAAAGTGATCGTCCGCCGTGATGTGGAATACGGCAGCACCGGTAACCGGCCGTTGCTGTTGGATCTGTACTCACCCGAAACCACGGATCATCCGCTACCGGCAATCATCTTCATCCACGGCGGTTCCTGGCGCGGGGGCAAGAAAGAAGATTATCGACCCTACGCAATGTACTTCGCCCAGCGTGGATACATTTGCGCCAGCATCCAATACCGACTCTCCGCTGAAGCCCCATTTCCTGCCGCGGTCCATGACGTTAAGGCCGCCGTCCGTTACCTCCGCGCGGAGGCCGACGAGATCGGCATTGATCCCGGCCGGATCGGTGTGGCGGGAGGTTCCGCCGGCGGTCACTTGGCGATGATGATCGGTTTTTCCTCCGATGTCCCCGAGCTCGATGGCACCAGTGGTCACCCGCAAACCAGCAGCCGCGTTCAGTGCGTGGTCAATCTGTACGGTCCGACCGACATGACCACGCCCTACGCGCGCGGTGTTTCAGAGACCAATCAGGCGGTCAGTGCCTTCTTTTCCGGAACTTACAAACAACAGCCTGATCGTTATGCCGCTGGTTCCCCGTTGAACTACGTCACACCCGATGATCCACCCACCTTGATCCTGCATGGCACCGTCGACGAACTGGTACCGATCAACCAAGCCGATATCCTGGCCAAAAAACTGGCCGCGGTGGGTGTGCCTTATATCTACGACCGTTTGCCGGGCTGGCCGCACAGCATGGATACCGCCAAGCCAGTCAACGAACGCTGCCTGTGGTACATGGAACGTTTCTTTGACCGTTATCTGCGGCAGTCCAAAACGGCTGATTAACCCATTTTGCAACTGACTGCAGCGGTGACCGTCGAAAGTCGGCTTTCGCTCCCGCGACACCAATCGCTCATTCGCCTGGCCGCAAGCTTGCAGCGTCGAGTTATGATTCTCGCTCAAACGCGATCTGCATTGCCAGATCGAAGCGCCTGCGCAAGAGTTCCATTTGGTCTCGGCTCAGACTCTGGCCGACCAGACTGGCCAGGTGCAAACTGCCGATGATCAGCAAGCCGATCGGAATCAGCCACAATGCCCATGGGCTCTGTTCCATGAACCATTGGCAATAGGCGTAGATCGCGGCGGCGAAGATCCCGCTCGCTACCACACCGTAGACCGCCATGAACATCGTCCAGATCTCGGGCCGCGGAGAAAAGCGGCCGACGATTTGCGAACCAGACTCCGTATCGCTTAACTGTATCGACAGATGTGGAGACCAAAACCGTTGGTTCTGCGGCTCGATGCGAAAGTCAACGCAGCGTCCAGCCGATTCGGCGTGCGCGGCGAGCTGCGGCGATTCGATCGCGGCCCGCAGTTTGGCAACCGCCTGATCAGCATCGGCTGCGGCGTCTGCTGGGACATCCAACACGAATTTTGGTTGCATCGAAAGTGACTTTTCGACCATTGCATTCGTCCGGAATTGAGAACTCGTGCCCTCGCCCTGGCATGGGGCGCGATTCGTATTCTAGCAAGCTCAACAAGGCTCGGTGTCGATTTGCGCGGTTCCGGGGCCGACGCGGGACTAGACCTTCGGCAGCAGAAGCGCCGAGCTGTGCGGGGCGTTCGTCCGGCGAATCGTCAATTGGCGATCCGCCGCGCAGGTGCCCTGGCAACCTAAAGTTTAGACTCTGGCTTGGGCCTAAAAAAAGTAGGCGTGCAGAAAGCGACAGGGGGTAGTTTCTGAGCAACCACCCCCTGTCAAATTTAGAGCATTTTCAATGCTGAGTCAGTTCTTCGCAGTCCAGGACTTGTCCCGGTGGTAACTTGGCAAAGCCAAGTGCTGACCTTTGGCATTTCGTTGCAACTCGGCCAACCTGGAAAGATGGTCTAATATCGCAAGATCAATTCCGCCTGGATTCGATCTTTGATCACATCTCTGAAGCCGGTCACCGGGAATTCATACGCGATGCCAGCTTCGACGCTTCGGCGGGGCTTGAACTTGAGCCCTACGTTTTGAGTCACCAGGTCATTGCCCGAGATGTTTGTCGCCGACAGGTTGAACAGGTCCTGGCCGGCAACTCCCAGCGGCAAACCCAGCTTGGCGTCGTCGGTCCAGTGCCACCAGGCGACTTCCGTGAACAAGTATCCCCGCTCGGTTAACTTCAGGTCCAAGTGATTGGACCACTGAATCGCCGATGCCTGGACGTTGTTATCAACTGGAAATCGGTAGCCAAAGGCGCTCAATAGATGGGCGTTGCCTTCCAGCAGGCGTTGGCCGGCGGTGGCGAACAGATAAAACTCTCCGTCACCAATGCCTTGTAGCGCCCTCGCTGCCCAGCGGTATTTCGTAGGTAAATCCGGCCGACGCCAAGGTGCCGCGACACGTATCGCGAATCAAGTTGTACTTCAAACCGGCGGTCACGTTGGCCCAACCACTGTTGAGCAGCAGTGTTCCGAGATCGCCATCCGTGTTGTCAACGATGTAGCCATCTTTGACGGCAATCAAGCTTAACCGTTCGGACAATGCCAGTCGAAACTGCAGAGCGTACAGCTGAATCGAACCCCCGGCCGTGTTGCCACCGGCAAGCGTGTCGGGCACTTGGTGCGACAGGAAAATGGGTCGCAGTTCCGTGAGAGTGCGCGGATCTTCAAAGTACACGAAGTTGATCATCGGGCTGATGAAGTCGTCGAAGCAGTGATCGCTGGGCTCGATACACCCACAACAATCAAAGCGGCTTGACAGCCGATCGAGACAACCCAAGCCACAGCCAGAGTCGCATCCGGAGTCGCAACACAATGAATCGCAACACGCTGTGTCGCACGATCCGATATCGCAACAACCACCCTGTCCGTGGGCCGAAATCATGCCTGGCCCGACAAAGATCAATAATGTCGCTGTAAACGTGAACAGCATTTTGTTAGCAAGCTTCACCGAATTCTCCTCCTGAGGCGAAAAGCAAGTCGTTTTTAGCGATCCGATGGCCGTCGAACAAACTCGGCGTCACACTCTCGCACGCAATCAGAAAATCGGAATCCAGATCGTCCAACGTAAGCTGATCTAGACAGCCGTTCTGACCCTGGCAAACGTCAAAATTCATTCCTTTGCCGAGACAATTCGACTCAAAGCGTGCGGCCGTGACTCACCTTTCGCATGCGGTTGGGCGTATTGGAGGTGCCGTAATGCGGATTAAACAACCACAACCAAGCGACTATTTTGATTGCTACATGCTGCAATCGACACAACCGCTACGAAGTCCCGCTCCAAGACAGCCTGGGGGCTGACACCGCACGGCTAGCATCGGCAGCACGCCAATGTCCCTTGGATGATGCTGCCTCGAGTGACCACGCTGTGGTCAAAACAATCAATCCGATCTGGCGCAGCGCACAACTCGCCCGCGCTTTCAAGATAAGTACCGTATCGATACGGTCACGACGATGGTCGCCAGGGTCCAGAGCCATGCCCAATGGATCATTTCGCGGCGTCTTGTCGTCAAGGTTGGCATTCGGAACATCTTTGCACCCCTTTCTGAAATATCAACTAGGTCACTCACTGATTGCAATCAGCGTGCCAATAATTAAATCGTACTAATTCGATTGAGTGTTAACGATTTTTCCGCCGGTGCTATGCAAGATCAGCACAGCCGAGCCTCAATCGCACACCTTTCTTGATGCCTCGGCGTCAGATCATCGGCTGGATGCTGGGGGCAGGCTTGACAACGCATCGATTCCAGCACTGCCCTACAATGTCAAGCCATCCGACCAAGGCTAGTGCGGCCTTGTGAACCAACGTGTTTCATCCGGCAAAGCGTGATGCGTCAAATACTGCTGCTCGTATTGTTTGCGGCCGCCTTGTTTGGATTGCTGATCTATAGCCAATGGAGTCCGCCATCGAACCAGGTGTCCGGCATCATCGAAGGATACGAAATTCGATTGGGTTCGCGAGTTGGCGGGCGAGTCAAGTCGGTGTTGGTGGCCGAAGGAGATCAAGTCAGCGCCGGCGCCGCGTTGATCGAATTCGAACCTTTTGATATCGCCGAGCGGGCGCAACAAGCGGCCGCTGTATTAGCAGAGCGGGAGGCGGCGTTGGCCATGATGCAAGCCGGACTCCGTCCCCAAGAAGTGGCTCAAGCCAAGGCGCGGCTTGACCAGGCCGACGCGGAACTGTCGCTGCTGCGCGAAGGCCCCCGACTTGAGGAAATCGAAGCGGCGCAGAATCGCGTCGTTGCGGCCGAGGCTGTACGAGATCTGGCAACGCGTGAACGCGATCGAAGCAGTGAGTTATACCGCTCCAATGCGATCTCGAAATCGGAATACGATCAGGCGCATGAAAGGTTCGCCGAAGCCTCAGCAAATCTTCAAATTCGCCAGAACGAATTGGCCATTCTGCAAGCAGGTGCCCGGGCTCAAGAGATCGCAAATTCGGCTGCCAAGAAAGAGGAGGCAAGATTGTCCTGGGAGCTTGCCAAGCAGGGTTTTCGAGCCGAGGAAATCGCGCAAGCCGTTGCGGCGCGCGACTCGGCCCAGGCGGCGTTGGCCGCCCTTGTCCGTCAAAAAGCCGAGTTGACGATCGTCGCGCCTACCGACGGCTACGTTGATTCGCTCGATCTGCAGCCAGGCGATCTGGTTGCACCCAACGCGCCGGTGATGACCATTTTGTCAATGCGAAGTCTTTGGGTGCGCGCCTATGTGCCGCAACGCTTGATGCAACTGCGACTGGGACAGGTGTGTCAAGTCACCGTTGATGCCTATCCCGATCGAACCTACCAGGGCAAGGTCACATTCATATCCAACCAAGCGGAATTCACACCAGGCAACGTGCAAACGCCCGATGACCGAGCTAAGCAGGTCTACCGCATTCGTGTGACGATCAACGACGCCCAGCATGTGCTGCGTCCCGGAATGACCGCCGACGTATGGCTGCAAGGGGCGGACTTGCAGCCATGAATCAAGCAGTGATCCAACTGGAAGGTCTATCGCGTAACTTCGGAGCGTTGACAGCCGTCCAGGAGGTATCGTTCACGGTCGAAAAGGGTGCGATCTTCGGTTTGCTGGGCCCCAATGGCAGCGGCAAGTCGACGATCATCCGCATGCTGTTGGGAATCCTGCCGCCCAGTTCCGGCACAGCCGAAGTGCTGGGTCTGGATGTGCGGACACAAGCCGAGCGAATCAAGCCGCGCGTGGGCTACATGTCGCAGCAGTTTAGTCTGTACGGCGATCTGACCGTCCAGGAAAATCTTGACTTCTACGGTCGCATTTACGGACTGGATCGCAATCGGTTGCCTCTGCGGCGAACCGCGGTCGTGGAATTGACCGGACTGGGGGACCGACTGGGCCAGCTTTCCGGCACGCTTTCCGGCGGTTGGAAACAACGCCTGGCACTGGCATGTTCGCTGATCCACCAACCGGAAGTCATCTTTCTGGACGAACCGACCGCCGGCATCGATCCGGTCGCCCGTCGTCAGCTGTGGGATCTACTGTTTGAGCTTTCTAGCCAAGGCGTGACCTTGTTGGTCACCACCCATTACATGGACGAAGCCGAGCGCTGCAGCGATGTGGGCTATCTGTACTTGTCGCGATTGCTGGCCTGTGGCAAACCGAAAAATCTAAAACAGCTGCCGCAGATCACTCCGCCCGGGACATTGCGATATGACCTGAAAGTTTCCGAGCCGACTCGAGAATTATCGAAGCTGCGTTTGATCGCCGGTGTGCATGATGCCACCCTGTTCGGCGAGCGAATCCACGTCCTGGCCGACGCGGCGGTCGAACCTGATCAAATTCGGATCAGCCTGGGATTGAAATCGGACGAAGCCGATTTCACCCCGGCCCAACCATCGCTGGAAGACGTTTTCGTGGCGCTCACCACTCAGGCCCAACAGTCGGCGGGCAACTCGTTGGAGACGCCCAATTTTCCGGCGCATACCACGGATTCGGCTGAACCTGATGCCAAAGCTGTGGACGCCACAATGCCGGCAAAGTCGAATACGTTAGCCGGATTATACGCCATCTTGGTCAAAGAGTTCGTGCACATTCGACGCCAACCGATAACGCTGTTCTTTATGTTCGTCATTCCGGTAATCCAGACGATTATCTTCGGATATGCAATCAACACGCGGATCGAGAACATACCGACCGTATTCTTGGATCTGGACGGCAGAACAGACGCTCAGCTGCTGACAGAGAAATTTCTCAATACGCGCCGCTTCGAAACGGTTGGACGGGTGTTCGACCAAGCCGCGTTTGATGGCGCGCTGAGATCTGGTACAGCTCAGGTGGGTGTTGTGATTCCTCCTAACTTCAGTGAGCGGTTGTTGCTTGGTGAGCAGGCTCAAGTGCAGGTGCTGGTCGATGGCAGCGATTCACAGATTGCCACCACCGCGCAAAACACGGCACAGTTGCTCGGTCAGACGCTTTCGGTCCAGTTGGCCAAGGCCAAAGGCGAATCATTGCAGTTAGCACCGGCTCGTGATTCGGAAGGCGCATCGGTGCTGCCGATCGAGGTTCGCACGCGATTGCTGTTCAATCCAGACCTAAAAAGTTCTTACTTTTTTGTACCCGGGTTGCTGGGAGTCATTCTGCAGTTGGTGACCCTGTTCCTGACATCGTTTGCGATTGTCCGTGAGCGAGAATTGGGAACTCTGGAGCAATTATTTGTCACTCCTGTCGGTCGTTCCGGATTGATGTTGGGCAAGCTCGTTCCCTACGCGGCGGTCGGCCTGATTGAATTTTTGATCATGTTGAACGTGATGGTGTTTGTCTTCCGCGTGCCAATCAACGGCAGCGCAGCATTGCTGGTTTGGTTATCGATGTTGTTCACGGTCTGCTCGCTTGGACTCGGTCTGTTGATCTCGACGATTGCCAGGACCCAACTAGAGGGATTTCAGTTTGCCTTCATCATCATGTTGCCCTCGATTCTGTTGTCCGGCTTTGTATTTCCTCGGGCCGAGATGCCGCTGCCAATTTACGGAATCTCATTTTTGTTGCCGGCAACCTATTTCATTGAAATCCTGCGGGGCATCATCTTGCGGGGAGCAGGGCTTGCCGATTTAACCGGCTCGGTAATGGGATTGTCGATCTGCGCGGTCGTTGTTCTCGTCGCCAGCGTGACGCGCTTCCGAAAAAGCTTGTGATACTGATTGTCAATGGCGTAAGCACAAAAAAGAAAGTCTCAGAGTGCAAGCACTCTGAGACTTCGCATTTCCTATGTCCACAAGACATTAGGAGGATTTCATTCTCGCATCCCTTACGCTTCTTCAGCAGCTGCCGCGTCATCGGCGGGAACAGCTTCCGGAACCGCTTCGACGGCCGGGGCGGCTTCCTCGACCGCGGGCGCGGCCGGGGCGGCTTCCTCGACCGCGGGCGCGGCCGGGGCGGCTTCCTCGACCGCGGGCGCGGCTGGGGCGGCTTCCATCGGCGCCTCGGAAACAACATTGCCGCAGCAGTCGACCATCACTGGCACTTGCTGACAAACCTGAACACAGACTTCCTTCATCGATTGCACTGGAACGCAAACGGTGTAGGTTTCCGGAACTTGTTCTGTGACGCAATCGTACAGAGTCACGTTATAAGTTCGCGTCCGTTGCTGCGGTACACACACGGTGTAACTGACTTCACGGCTACGCTGCTCCGTTTCCATACGCGTCTTGCTGACGGTGCGAGTTCGCGTTTCCGTGGTGCAAGTGGTCTGTTTCACCATTCGCGTACGGGTTTCCATCCGAGTCTTGCAGACCGGCACCATTCGAGTACGGGTTTCGCACTGCCAGGTACAGACGGGAACTTCGCGAACGCGAGTTTCCATGCGAGTCTTGCAGACCGGCACTTCTCTCGTACGCGTCTCAGTCCGGTACTTGGTGACCACGCAGTCACGCGTCCGTTGTTCTTGGCGGCACTTCCGCACGCAGACCTGACGAGTACGAGTCTCGGTACGGTACTTGGTGACATTGCACATCCGCGATCGCTGCTCGGTGCGGCACTTTCGCACGCAGACCTTCCGAGACCGAGCCTCGGTGGTGTAACTGGTCGTCGTGTAAGTGTAAGGCACCTCGGTCGTCTGTCGCTCGTAGGTCGTACAAGGAACTTCCTCACTGACCAGGTTGGGTACCCAGACTTTTTTGTAGATGATCTTAGGTGGACAACATGGGTCGGCCGAGGGACATTCAATCGCCTGACACTCGTAGCTGCCACAGTCCTTGGTGACGGTTTTCATGGTCGTCACAGGAACGCAGCTGGTCACGGTGCGGGTCGCTTGATGTGTCTCGGTGACCGGAACGCAGACGTTGTAGGTCTGTTCGACCTCTTCGGTGTACGGTACCTGAACTGTATAAACTTGTTCAACCTGCTCGGTATACGGAACGCAGACGTTGTAAGACTGCTCGACCATCTCCGTGTACGGCACGTTGACCATGTAAGTTTGTGTGTAAGTTTCCTGGTAAGGAACGTTGACACAGTACGACTGGGTCACCGTTTCGGTGTACGGCACGCAAACCTGATACGAAACTTGCTTCGTTGACCGCACCGGCACTCTTACCTGATAAGTCTGCTCGACTTGCTCGGTGTAGGGCACGCAAACCTGATAAGTCTGCTCAACTTCGGTCGTCACAGGCACTTGAACCGTATATTGCTGTTCTTCGGTATACGGGACACAAACTTGGACGTTGTAGGTCTCGGTTCGGGTCCGAGTTTCCGGGACGTTCACCGTGTAGGTTTGTTCTCGGGTTTCGACACGCGCCACGCGGCGAGTCACATCACGCATCCGGGTGCGCGTTTCTGTTTGGTAGGTAGTTACGGGAACCATTCGAGTTTCCGTAACATATTGCGAACGCATTACTGTTCGCACTGGGCCGCATGAAGCAGGAGGGCAACAAGCCCCCGCGCTTGCTTCGGCTGCACATGGGCCGGAACCACTGGCACAGGGATCGCAACAGCAATCGCCTGCCAGGCTGACTCCGGTCGTCGTTAGCGTAAGCGCTAACGCACAGACAAAACTTGTAACCAATCTCACTGTTCAGTTCCTCCAACTCGGACAAATCATGTAGGTAGAAAATGCTGTGGAGCCGGACCTATCCGCCATCCACATCCCCCGAGCTTCTCTGTTCGATACTAGATCGAAGTGGCCCAACTTCAAGGAATTTGTGCGGAATCTTGGTGTACTGGCACTAAAAAGCAGGAAATTCAAGCCCTCAGAGGGAACAAAGCCCGGCTGCCGAGGGCCCGCTGAAGTTCATTTTGTGCCGAAGAGCCGTCGCGTTGGCGGTTGATCCATCACTTGCAGACCTGGCCGCCGAGATCTCTGCGGCCTTGGCTTCTTTGCGTCAATCAACAGTCATGACCCGCCGAAGAGCATCCAGGTTGGGAAGAATTCGAATTGGCTTGAACGGCGCGAACGTGACCCGCCGGTTCATCACACCTGCTCGCTACGCAATCGGATGCGACCGATGCAAAGCGATCAACTCTCAGAAATTGTCAGCCGTGATCGATGCCGCGTCAGGCGGCTCAGTGACGTTGGCTTGGCGCTGGTAGTGCTTGGAAAGCAAGTGTCGATGGAACCAGAACGGTTCGAAGCGGTATCGTGACGCAACCGGCAACACCGGGTCCAAGTTGACCAGGCCGGACCGATTGAGCAGTCGCCGAACCGGCACAGAAACTGTGGCATCTTGATGTTCGACGACCACGACGTCGTCATCGATCACATCGAAATAGCCTTGTCCGTTGACGCGGTGCTCGTTGACGTACTTTGCCGCCACCGCCTCCAACAGCTTTACGTAAAGTTCCAGGTGCTGCGGTTTTAAACGACTTGGTCGATCGTCCGATTGGGTGTCGCGTTCAAGCCATCTCTGGAAAAATTCGTCCATAAACTCTGCCTCGTCGAAAGCTTGACCGCGCTCGACGCGCTGCTGCACAATTTCGCGGACAATGGAATTGCCAGCCAGATTTGGCAACGCGGCGGCGACCACACGGTGCTGCATCGACCATTGCCGCAGTTCATCTCGCACCTGCGGGCACATACTCTTGTTCTGCTCGAAGGTGACATCGGCGAACTCGCCGGTGGTCACAAAGTCACGGTCGCACCACTGCTGAAAATCAGCCAGCCGCATCGAGCGGGTTTCGCCATCGATGGCGACACGACTGAGACCGTATTTCCAGCAGTTGTAATTCCAGCTGGAAACGAGCAGATCGCCGGTGGTGCGGAAATCGGGCGGATTCAGCACGAAGCCCTGAAGACCATTGGGGATCCCTTCGCTGCGGCGATCCCGCCAATACTCACGAAATACCAGAGGACGCCCAAAGATGACCACGTGAATGAACTGGCGATCACCGCGGAGTGCAAATCGCTCTAATTCAGCCAACACAAAGAAGTAGTCGTGCGGATGAATTTCGTCGAGTGAATCGATCACGACAAATGCCCGAGCATGCCGCCGTAAACGGCGAATGAACTCTTCGCGGCCCGCAGGCTTCAGCGACAGCAAACGGTTGATCACCTGATCGCCGTGACAGACGTCGGGCTTCAGTTCGGCCAGCCCTTGATCGGCCAATTCGCCGAACCATTGCCGGATGTCGACCTTCCAAATCTGATCTTCGGGAATCCAGTCGCGATATACGTTTTGCTTGACAAAAGTCTTCCCTACACCGGCTGACCCCGCGACAATCGTCAGCGCCTGAAAGCGACTCGGTTTTCCCGAGTTGAAAGCCCCGACCGCCTCATCAAATCGAGCTCTTAGCGGAACATTGGCGTCCGTGTAGTAGTCTGCAAGCGTCTCGTTTCGCGGCGGTCCGGCGACTAGCAGCAACGGCAAGACGCGAGCTTCGATCTGCCGCAACATCGTTAACTCGGCAGACTCCCTCGGCACCGTCGCGGCGGGAGTCGAATCCAGCGCGGTTGCAGGTGGGCCAAGCAGCAACAGGCCACAAAACAGCATTGCTTCGCGCCAAGTTGGTTCGATAAAACGCGATCCAATCATAGAACATCCGCTTTCATTGCCGCATGCAAAACAGTTGCCGTGTTGACGAGCGAGCAGGTTACCGCAGGCACCATGCGGATGCCCAGTAGCGCTGCGATGGATTAACGTAAGATTCATATTCGGCTCACAATGAACACACGGAGCCACGGTTACTTGTGGTCATTTGACAGCGTGGAGCGACTCAAGCGCACGGCCGGCAACTTGCGGAGCCAGCCGGATGTATCCCAATGCTTCGTTGTATTGTTGACCCTCGGTGAGGCACCAGCGAACAAGCGCTTTCAGCTGATCCGCCTGTTCTGCGTCATCATACTGTCGATACAACATTCACCACGTGTAAGTCACGATCGGGTAAGAATCTTCGCCGGCAGGATCAGAAAGAAAGCGTGAAGATTATCGGGTAGCTCCGCTTCTGACAGCGCCGCCAAACCCGAGCCACTGGTCAACGCGATAAATTTTCCCGCCTTGTTCTCAAGCATCGCCATGTTTAGTCCGGCTCGTTCGGCAACGCCTTACTCGACATAGCCGATCACGCCGAGATATCGCTTGACCGCCGCCGCGACTGATCACTGATGGCGCACAGATGATTGGTAAACGCATACGTCGTACCGCTACTGTCAAGTCGTGCGACAATGTTGATCGATTGCGAAGGAAGCATGATACCGGGATTGTCGCTTTGAATCCTCGGATCAGACCACTCGGTGATATTCCCCGAAAAAATATCGACGTACGTCGACCGACTTAACTTCAGGACTGCATCCACGTCGGGCAAGTTATACGCCAGAACGATACTGCCGGCGGCCGTCGGTATCAGCTGGACGCCCGCCTTGACCCGAGCCATTTCACTCTCTGACAGGGCAGTGTCGCTGGCACCGAAATCGATCTCATTGTTAATGAACCGTTTCACTCCTTCGCCGCTGCCGACCGGCTCGTAAACCACAGCGACCTCTGGCTGCACGTCGCGGTACTGCAGCAACCATTTCTTGTACAGCGGAGCCGGGAAGGTAGCGCCCGCACCGCGGATTTGTGCTTGGTCGGCCGCGCCAGTGGGTCGTGCCTCGCTAGTCGTGCATGCAACGTTCGTACAGCAGATCGTGAAGATAGAGGCGGCGTTCACAAAATCGCGGAGTGTCATGGGTTATCGCGCCAGTTCTGTGTGTCTCCGCGCGCTACCAGCGGAGCTGATCATCGTCGACTAACTAAACTCACCGCGGATGTATTGTTTTGTGAATTCCTGTTGAGGATCTTCGAACAGTCGCTTCGTTTCCTCGTATTCCACCAGATATCCTGTGCGAGCCCCGCCGTTGGTGTCGACGTACATGAACGCTGTCTTGTCCGCGACCCGTTGAGCCTGCTGCAGGTTGTGAGTCACGACCGCGATCGTGTACTTCTGTTTTAGCTCCCTCATCAACTCCTCGATCCGCCGAGTCGCAATCGGGTCCAGCGCCGAGCAAGGTTCGTCCATCAACAGTACCGACGGTTCGGTGGCAATTGCGCGGGCGATGCACAACCGTTGCTGCTGGCCGCCGGAGAGTGAAAGACCACTGGCTTTGAGTTTGTCCTTGACCTCGTCCCACAACGCCGCACCGCGCAGCGCGTTCTCGACCCGCTCGGGTATATCTGTTTTGACACGGTTGAGTCGAAGTCCGAATGCCACGTTGTTATAGATGCTCATCGCAAACGGGTTGGGCTGTTGAAATACCATGCCGATGTAACGGCGGACCGCCACCGGGTCGACGCTGCGATGGTAGATGTCCTTGCCCCGGAAATGGACGTGGCCCTCAAAGCGAAAACCTCGCACCAGGTCGTTCATACGATTCAGACAGCGCAGCGCTGTACTCTTACCGCAGCCAGAGGGCCCGATGAATGCGGTGACTTTTCCCCTTTGGATGGGAACGTGACTGTCCCGAACCGCGCGAAACTTGCCGTAATACAGATTTTCGATCTTGCAGTCGATGACGACGCCATTGGAGCCGTTTTTCGCAACGCGATACTTGACTGGATGCTTCATTGTTTCTGGCATGGGACCTATTAACTCGTAATTCGTTTTCTTGATAACAGCTGCCCGCTGATATTGACGATCAGCACAAGCAGCACCAAAACCAAAGCGGCAACCCAAGCAAGTTCGATCTGGTTTTCGAACGGAACGCCGGAAAAGTTGAAGATCAGCACCGCCAACGATGCCGTCGGTTCCATCAATGCCAGCTTGCCGTCTTGCACAATCCAGAAATTGCTGTTGAGCGCCGTGAATAGCAGTGGAGCCGTTTCGCCAGAGGCTCGGGCAACCGCCAGCATCACTCCGGTCAGCATGCCGGGCAGCGCGGTCGGCAGCACCACCTTCCAGACGACTTGCGTCTTCGTCGCGCCCATGCCGACGGCGGCTTCTTTCATTTTTTGCGGCACCATCTTGATCGACTCTTCGGCGGTCAGCATCACGATCGGCAGCATCAGAATCGAAAGTGCCACGCCGCCGGCCGGAGCGGAATACGAACCGGTCACCAACACGACCGCCGCATAAGCGAACACCCCAGCCAAAATCGATGGAAAGCCGGTCAGCAGCTTGGCACAAAAGCGGACGGCCGCGGCCGTTTTGCTCTCGGGACCGAATTCGGCGAGGAACACAGCCGCCAGGATGCCAACCGGAACGCTGATCAATGCCGCGATCCCCACCATCACCAACGTGCCCACAATCGCGTTCCCAAATCCCCCGCCGCTTTCGAACGCCGAAGGTGGCGTCGCGGTAAACAAGCTCAGACTCAGCCTCTTGCCACCCCGGTAAGTCAGCATGAACAGGACGGAAAAGAGAGGGATGCAGGCAATGACCGTGACCACCCCGGTCAGCCAACTCAACACGGCACTGAACAAAGTCCGCGGATGACGCAGGGATCGCTCCAACCGCGGGAAGTCTATGTCCGCGAAAGCTTCCGTAATTTCTACTTCGTCAGTCACTTCGCCACCCCCGACAAACGCCGTGACGCCCGATTCATGATCGTGGTTCCGACCAGGTTCACCAGTAAAGTGATCGCCATCAAAATCAGCGCGGCATACATCAAGACTTGTTCTTCTTGCTTGCCAGCCTCGGGGAAGTTGTTGGCCAGCAGCGCCGCCAACGTGTTGGCCGGCGCGAACAGCGAAAGAGTCATTTGATTGGAGTTGCCGACCAGCATCGCCAGCGCCATCGTCTCGCCCAATGCCCGACCGAAACCCAACACCAGGGCACCGAAGATCCCTGTGGCAGAAGTCGGCAAGATGACGCCTAAGATCGTTTCCCAGCGGGTCGCGCCGAGCCCGTATGCCGCCTCAGTTAATTTGTGCGGAACCGCACTGATCGCATCCCGAGAAACGGCGGAGATCGTTGGCAGCACCATGATCGATAGCACCAGCGCAGCCGGCAACATTCCCGGACCGCTGAGCGATGTTTCGAAAAAAGGAAGCCAACCAAGGTGTTCATGGATCCAAGTCGCCGGCGGCCGAATTGCTGGAATGACAATGTAAATTCCCCACAAGCCGTAAACCACGCTGGGAATCGCCGCCAATAATTCAACGATGTTTTTGAACACGACTTCCAGCTTGGACGGCAGAAAATCTTGCGTCAGAAAGATCGCAATCGATACGCCGAAAAAGCCGGCAATGATCAAGGCCAACAACGAGCTGTACAGTGTCCCCCAGATTTCGGGCAACACACCGAACTCGCCTCGATTTGCATCCCAAGTCGTTCCCGTGATGAAACCGAAACCATATTCTTGAACCGCGGGAACTGCCTTGCCGCCAATTTCGAATAAGATGTACGCGACCAGCAGGATCGTCAGCCAGCAGAACAGATAAGTCAGGCCTCGAAACGTTCGGTCCCAGGAAATGTCGAAGCGCGAGGGCGGGGAGGCAACTGAATCAGCCGACCCAAGTGCATCCGCCGATTCAAGTGCATCCGCCGATTTAAGAACCGAACCGTCTGTTCGCAAAACGGAAGCCATCAGAACCTAACCTTTGACCGAATCTACCGGGCTGAACAATCTACCGTTCGTGAGCCGAGTGGCTATTGAATGTTGTCCAGCGCCTTGGTGACTTGGGTGACCACATTCTCTGGAAGAGGCACGTATCCCATCTCGTCGCTGATCTTTTGGCCGTCAGTCAGGCAATACTTGACCAAATTCTTCAGCGTCTCAGCTTTCTGCGCATCGTCGTACTGCTTGTAGCACAGCAGCCACGTGTAGCTGACGATCGGATAAGCCTCTGCGTCTTCCGGATCAGGCAACCAGGCCCGCAAGTCTTTCGGCATGACCACGTTTGCCAACGCGGCCTGGCCACTCTCCAGCGACGGTTTGACAAACTTCCCTGACTTGTTTTGCAGGCTGGCCATGGACAACTTGGTTAGCTTGGCGTAACCATATTCAACGTAGCCGATGGCGCCAGGTGTCTGCCTGACGGTCGCCGTCACGCCGTCGTTCTTTGGTGAGGCAATGAATTTGTCGCTGTCCGGCCAGACCACGGTCTTACCGGTGCCGGGACCGCTGGCCCAGTCCTCGCTGATCGCGCTCAGGTGTTGCGTGAATACGAATGTCGTCCCGCTGCTGTCGGCGCGGCGCACGACCGTGATGTTCAGATCGGGAAGCGTCACACCCGGGTTGGCATCGGCGATCGCAGGATCGTTCCAGTTGGTGATCTTGCCCAGCAGGATCCCGACATAGGCATCTCGAGTCAACTTCAGGTCTTCAACACCTTCCAGGTTATAAGCCAGCACCACTTCACCCGCGGTCATCGGCAGCAACTGGACGCCTTTGCCAACTTCGGCGATCTCCTCGTCCGTCATCGCCGCGTCACTGGCGCCAAAATCTGTGGTGCCATTGGTAAAGTCTTTGATTCCGGCCCCGCTGCCTTTGGCCTGATAGTCGACCCTCACGCCATCATGACTTTGGCTGTATTCCTTGAACCACCGATCATAAAGGGGGTAAGGAAAGCTGGCCCCCGAGCCGGTCAGTTTGACCGTGGCCCCAAGCGCTCCGGTTGGGTCGGCAGTCTCGGAAGTGCAGCCGACCAGCAAGGCGGCCGCACAAACAAGCAGCAAAAAATTCAATTTCTGGGGCATCTTCGGTCGCTCCGCAACGGCTCGAATCTGTTTGACAGCAAGGCCGCAGTATCTCCCTTAGCAACCACCCAAGGCAATTAGCTAACTCTTTAATTGAAACGTATTTATGGAAGCTTCATCGTTCCTTAACAGGGCTCAGATTCGCAAAAGCGTACACTTTGCCCAGTCCTACTTTGTGATGGCTAAGGAAGCACTTTTTGATCACCTTCCAGTGTCGCAACCAAGCTTCGGGGAGCTGCAGCGGGAAGGTTTTCTGGGGACACCGCCACGTTTGATTTGAAACTCCCCTAGATGCCACCTGTCGAAGTTGGAGTCCCGCGCGGGGCATTCCGGAAGCAATTTCGATAGAAATTGCCCCGCGAAGGGACTCACGGGACTACCAGAGTGGCGCTGTTCAGCTGCGACCACTTTCGGACCGTTCCTTTGCAGAGGTAGAGGTCGGCTTTCCGACCCTAATTCTCTGCCGACTCCAATTGCCTCAGCTCAGCGAAGCGGTCCCGATACAGAAACCGCTGCATCAGCGAAGGGCGGCGGAGATTGGGGTCGCACTGATCAATCAGATGCGTTTTTCCGCGGCGGGTCTCTACCAGCAAGACACCATCGGCCAGCACTTTTCGGACGACCCAAAACTTGTCGACGAAGTAGGCGTAATAGTCACCCTTGGTGCTTGCCCGCACGCCTTGCGCCCTGGGGCCCGGATGGGTTGTGAACTTTGACTTGCGATAAACGACGCTATCGCCCGGTTTGTATCGCCGCTGCCACATCGTTAACTCCTCCTTAATCGATGATTCCAATTGCAAAGCCGTGCGCCCCAGGACCCGTTCATGCACTCTTGCCCAATTGCCGTCGCGCCGCGTTGACCAGTGCCCGCCTGGCCCAATTGCTCAAGGAACGCTCTTCCCGGCTGGCTGCCCGCTCCAGCAGCGCGTACTCCTTCTCGGTCACCCGCAAATTGACTCTTTCGGTCAGTTTCTTCGTCTGCTTCTGACTGGATTTGCGTTTTGCCATCGGGATACTCATGCTGCCGTCATCCCTGATCATACCCCGTATGACAAACGCGGGCAACGTCAAGTGCGATGAATTCATCGTCTTTCGACAACACTCGATCAACCGAAACTGCCGGTGATGTACCGCTCGGTTCGCTTCTGTTTGGGTCGAATGAACACGTCAGCTGTGCGTTCAAACTCGACCAAGTCACCCTTGTACAGAAACATGGTGTAGTCGGAGATGCGCGAAGCTTGCTGCATGTTGTGGGTGACGATAATGACGGTATACGTTCCGCGTAAACCGGCCATCAAGTCTTCAATTTTGTTGGTCGAACCTGGATCGAGCGCGGACGTCGGCTCGTCGAACAGGATCACGTCAGGTTCCACCGCCAAGGCGCGAGCAATGCACAATCGTTGTTGCTGACCACCGGACAAGCCCAGGGCGTTGGTGGCTAGTCGATCCTTAACCTCTTCCCACAGCGCCGCTTCGCGCAGACTGCGTTCGACAATCTGATTGAGCTCACCACGGCTGGCCGCCATGCCGTGCAGCTTGGGGCCGTAGGCGACATTGGCGAAAATACTCTTGGGAAACGGATTAGGCTTTTGAAACACCATCCCGATCCGGCGCCGCAACCAGACAACATCAGTTTCGGGTCCATAGACTTCCTCACCATCCAACAACATCGAGCCCCGTGTGTGGCATCCCGGAATCAGATCGGTCATACGATTGATCGCGTTCAGGAAGGTACTCTTGCCGCAGCCGCTGGGGCCAATGATCGCGGTCACCTCGCCGCGCGGAATATTTGCCGAAATTCCTTTCACGGCCTCCACATCGCCGTAAAAGACCGAAAAGTCTTTGCAGACCAGCAGCGGAGACGCATCGACACCATCGGGGCGACTCCGTTGCTGCACATGCTTTGCGAACTCGGAAATCGCCACCTCCGGCGTTTCCGGTGCGATCGCCTGCGAATCATCCGCCACGGAGTTAACCTCTGAGTTCGATTTGTTGGTTGCCATGTTCATGGTGTCACCGTTAGGCAAATTTTTCACCTTAAAGTTTGATCGCGGCTAGCTTACCACTGTTTCTCAGACCTGGTCCGAATCACCAACGCCACTCCGTTAAGCATGAACAGCACCAGCAACAACAACAAGATCGCCAAGGCGGCACGTTCCTCGAAGGCGCACTGTGGCATTTCCCACCAGGAAAAAATCTGAGCGGGCATGACCGTCGACGCGTCCATCGGACTAAGCGGTATGTCGGGTACGAACGCGACCAGACCAACGATGATCAACGGCGCCGTTTCGCCCATCGCCTGCGCGATGCCGATAATGCTGCCCGTTAGGATACCCGAAATCGAGGCGGGTATCACGTGATGCGTGACTACCTGCCAGCGCGTAGCCCCCATCGCAAAACCCGCATTACGGATCGAATCGGGCACTGCGCAAGGCCGCACGGGCACTGATGATGATGATCGGTAACGTCATCAACGCCAGAGTGGCACCACCGACCAAAACCGAGGCGCGGGGAATCCCGAAGTAGTTGATCAAGGCGGCCAAACCCAACACGCCGAACAAGATAGACGGAATCGCGGCCAAATTGTTGATATTGACTTCGATGATCTGAGTCAGCCAATTGTCCGAGGCAAACTCTTCCAAATAGATCGACGTTAACACCCCAATCGGAACGCAGATCATGAACACCAGGCCCAGCACATAAACCGATCCGACGATCGCCGATTTCAGCCCGGCGGCCTCGGCGAGCTTGGAATCACCGTTGATGAAAATGTAACGATTGAAAACGAGGCGAATCTGACCTTGCCGGCGCAGCTCGTCAATTCGCTGCCGCATTTCCCAAGCCTGGGCATACAGCTGCAACAGCTCTGCGTCAGGAACCGCAATTCGTTTCAGCTGGTTCTGACTGCCCCGCTGAGAGCTTTGATTTCTAAAAGCTTCGATCACGGCCGCCACATCGGGCTCGGCCACTGGCGTGCGGCCGATCGCTGCCATCCATGCTTCGTACTGCTCGGCGCGGAAGCCAATCTCGCTGTACTTACCCTTGACGTACTGATCGACGTCGGCCTTAACCAGCACCCATTGCTCGACCTCCTTCCCGTCCCCGAACTTCTCCTGGTTAAACTCCAACCTCAGTCGGTCGGCGACATCCAGCATCTCGGCTGATTCTTTAGCCTGCGGATCCAAACCGGATGAATCCATCAGGAATTGCTGCAGCGCCGGCGACCCGCGCAGCCATTGCCGCTGGGTGGTGCCTGCAAGCGACGGATGCTGATTGATGCGTTCACCGATTTGCGCGAGCGCTTCCCGATCAATCATCAGCAGCAATTGGTCCCGTGAAATCTGCCAAGGCGCGGCATCTTGCATGTAGGGGGGCAGATCGGACTGCGTCAGCGTGATCGCGTTGATGGCCGAGGCGGGGTCGCTAGCCGCACTTTCGCGATACTCAACGTCCAGATTGATTTCCGCACGTCGTCCTTCGCGGGAAACCTCGCGCACGCGCGAGTGACTGACCAGATCTCGGAGTTGCGGCGGAAACGCATCGATCGGATTGGCGACCGTCGACTCGCTGTAGGTGATTTTCGTCAGCAATTCCGTTTGCCGCAACGCGGAACCGCCGCGCCGCACCAAGTCGGCGAGGAAAGCGATCAGAAACAGGGCTGCCATCGCCAATGCTGCGACCGCGTAAGTCTTGAATCGGCGGTCACGGCGGTAACGGCGCTTGAGCCGGCGAAATTCGCGCTCTTGCCGCTGCTGCCGCCGCTGCTCGAGCGCGGCCGTGCTGTTGGTAGAAGCTCGGTTCATTGTTCAGCGACCGCTCCGGTAGTCCAAGTGATCCGGGTAGGCGGACGGCCTGTTTGGGCCTGGCAGCCTCTCATCCGTTCAATCACCTTCATAACGTTGTCGAAACCGGCGAATCACGATCACCGAAATCACATTCAAAATCAGCGTGACAATCAACAAGGTCAATCCGAGACCGAACGCGGAAAGTGTTTGTGGATTATCGTAGGCCAAATCACCTGTCAGGTTGGCAACGATGTGGACCGTCACCGTCGTCATCTGATCGAGCGGGTTGGCAGTCAAATTGGCCGCCATCCCCGCCGCCATGACCACGATCATCGTTTCGCCAACAGCGCGTGAAACCGATAACAGGAATGCGGAGACAATCCCTGGTAGCGCCGCCGGCAATACAATCCCCTTGATCATCTCGGACTGAGTGGCCCCCAGAGACAATGAAGCACTACGAAGATTCTGGGGCACCGAGGTGATCACGTCATCGCACAACGAAGACATGAAAGGAATGATCATGATGCCCATCACCATTCCCGGCGCTAGTGCGTTTTCGAAGCTGGCCTGGATGCCGATCCAGCTGCAAACGTCAACGATGATCGGAGCGACTGTGATCGCGGCGAAAAAACCATACACCACCGTCGGGATGCCCGCGAGCACTTCCAGCATCGGTTTAAGCACCCGCCGCGATTTCCGCGGCGCGTATTCCGCCATGTAAACCGCCGCCAATAAACCCAGCGGCACGGCCACCAGCATGGCCACGGCCGAAACCATGATTGTCCCGGCAAACAAGGGAACGGCACCAAACTCAGTCTCCGTTCCCTGCTCGCCACCCCGCCCGGCTGATTCCAGAAAGGCACCGCCGGGAGCCCAAGTTGTCCCCGTGATGAACTCCATGAAGCTGACCTGCTGAAAAAATCGCAACGCCTCGAACACCACCGACAAGACAATACCCACGGTCGTCAGGATCGAGACCATCGCGGCGCCGAGCAAAAGCGTATAGATCACGCGATCGCAGAGCACGCGAGCGTTCATTTCAGCGCGAATCAACCGCACGGCTGGCCAAAGAATGAGCGCGGGCAGCGCAATCCAGGTGGCCGCCAACGCAAGCCTCGGTATCTGCACACCGGCCAACCGCCCCACAATGACCAGACCAATGGTCAGCACCAGCGCCGGCAAGAACATCACAAACACCGAATGCCACCCGTAGTAGTCCGGCGTCGATCTGAGTTGCTGTCCAGTGGTGACCAACGCCAGCGTCTTCTGCCGACTCAGCTGGTAGGCAACGATGGCCAGCAAACAGACCAAGCAGGCAGTGACCAGAAACAGAAACATGATCTTGAAGTTGGGGAATGAATTGGCCACGCGGCCCAGGGTACCGTTAACACAGGCTCGCAAAGCAAAACGCCGTGTAAAGTTCAACGTTTGGGTGGCTGGGTTCCACGTCTGGGTGGCTGGGGTCGAAATCCGAGCTCAGCGAGCATTGAGCCCCCAGACTTGATCAAAAACCTCTTCCGAGATGAAGCCCCTTTGTTTTCAGTCAGCCGCCCGCCAGAGTATTCGGTCAAGGCAAACGCCAGTAGCCTCCACGTTCAAGGGCTGCAGAAGCTGTGAATTGACGACCTTGAAGACAATAAGGGCCGGACGCAAAAACATTGCTCGCCCCTCACGCTTGGATTTCCGTAAGGCGATCCCTTGATCGCTAGTTCTTGGCGAAACCGTTCGCCGACGCGTAGTCTTCCAGACCGCTAAGTTTTCCGTTCTTGAGGGTCAACGGATCGAGTTTCATGACCCGTTGTCGCGATGCATCGCGCAGATTTTTCGGCAAGGGAACCAAGCCGATCCGGCTCAGGTATCCGCCTTCGCCAATCATCCGTTCGTCCATGAACAGCTTGACATACTCGTACAGCCCCGGGACCGCTCTCAAGTGATCATTCTTGATGTAGAAAAACAAACTGCGTGAAAGTGGATAATCGCCCGATGAAATCGATTCGAACTTGGGCTCGACGCCATCGACTTTGGCCCCCTGGATCTTGTCGCGGTTCTCCTCCAGAAAACTGAATCCAAACACGCCCAGCGCATCCTTGTCTTGGGTCAGCTTCTGGACGATCAGGTTGTCATTCTCGCCGGAGTCAACCCAAACGCCATCCTGACGAACTTTCGAATACGGTTCGCCGTAAGCGGCGTTGTCCTTGGTGGCGACTTCCAGGCACAGTTCCTGGAAAGCATCACGCGTGCCAGACGTCGTTGGAGGACCATAGATTTTGATCGGGCGATGAGGCAAATCCTTGTTGATTTCGTCCCAGAACTTGTACTTATTTCGTACCAACTTGCCATTGGAATCCGGGACTTCCGCGGCACAGGCCATCGCGATGTCCACTAACTTCAAGCTGATCGGGCTGTTGCTGATGTTCTGGGCCACCGCAATCCCGTCGTAACCGATCACCGCCTCGGTAATTTTTTTAACGCCGTTTTCTTGTGCCCGCTCAAATTCACTGACCTTCATCTTTCGAGATGAATTGGTGATATCCGGTGTGCTCAGTCCAACGCCGCCGCCGAACAGCTTGTGTCCGCCGCCGCTGCCTGTCGATTCGACCACTGGTGTTTGAAACCGCGTCGTCTTGCCAAACTCCTCGGCGACCGCGCTCGAGAAGGGGTAAACGGTGCTCGATCCCACAATACGAATCTGCTCACGATCCGCTGCGCTGGCTGTGCCGAGCGCTAGCGCGACGGCCACTGGGGCCAGCAGGCAAGACACCGCAGAAAGCCTGAATGAAAGTAGCGGGTTCATCGTCAAAGTCACTCCGAATAAGCGAGGGGGGGAGAGCCAATTCCGCGTCATCGTACCGCAAGTTGTCAAGTTTGAATCGCAATTCTGGCTCCGGTTGCGAGAAGCTTACGTTAACGATTGATGAAGATGATTCGGGAAGAGGGTCAGATAGCAATGGCAGGGGCACAACCACATGCTTTGCAAACTGAACGATGCGGTCGACCCTTGGAATGCCCCCTTTTTCCCGACCTATGTCATGGATGGAAATGCTGTGGCCTGGGCAGACCGAGCAATCGCTGAAGCGCGCGTGGAGCTGGTACCCGTACATCAGGCGCCCTCGATATTAACACAATCTTCATCTCGATCGGGAAACAGGTTGTGTCGCGCTACGGCAATCGCGTTAATCGCTAGCGGAAAGAGCGAAAAAAGGGCCGGTCGGGACGCGGCTCAGAAAATCCTCGCGATCTCAAAAGCACACCCAGAATTCGTGCTACATTCATCAATTTGCCAGTTCTTGTCTCATCGGACCCGGACCCGGACCCGGACCCGGACCCGGACCTCAGGCTCAGGAGTTGATTCGCACCATGGTCGCGCGGACCAAGTGGACGAAGGTCGTCAAACCGGGGAAACCGGTCACCGAGTTCGCTCGCAAATCACTTAGCGCGCGGCTCGCTTTGGTTTGGGATTACGCGCTCGGGCAGCCAACAAAGCGGATCAGGATATCGAGTCCGTCCACCAATTGCGGGTCTCAGCACGCCGAGCGACCGCCGCTTTGCAAATCTACGACCAGCTGCTGCCGGGCAAGAGAGCTAAGTCGATCCGCAAATCACTGCACAACTTGCGAAAGGCAGCGGGTGAGGCAAGAGACTTAGACGTCCTGGCGTTCAGGTTGGCAACGATCGCGGAACAGAAACCGGAGAATCATCTGCATGCCGTGCTGGCGCAGGTCGCTGCAGATCGCAAAGCGGCACAAAAACCTTTGCGACGAGCTTACCGCAAGGCGAAGGAACAGGGATTTAAGCGACAGTGCGCCAAGTTGCTTGACAAACTCCGCTGGCATTGCCCCGAACCCGAGCCTGTGCTGGCCGATTTTGCCCGCGCACGGCTGAGGCCGTTGGTCGATCAGTTCTTTGCCGCCGCCAGTGCCGATCTGTCGGACGTGGGCGCCTTGCATAAGCTGCGAATCAGTGGCAAGCAAGTTCGTTATGCCATGGAGCTGCTCGCCGGCGCTTTTGACGACTCGTTTCGCAGCCAGCTTTACCCCGTCTTTGCCGAGGTGCAAGAAAAACTTGGCAGCATCAACGATCACGCGACAGCGATCACACTTTATCGCCAGTGGACTGATCGCGCCAGCGACACAGCCAGCCGAGCAGAGCTCGCCGAACTGATCGGTCATGAAGAAATGCTGCTGGACCAAGCGTGTCAGCAGTTTCTGGAGTGGTGGACCGCAGAACGCGACGCCGCGCTGGCAGCGCGTTTCGACGCCGTGTTGCGCGATCCCAGCCAAAGTACCGATGTGAGCTCGGTACAAGTAAACGACAAAAACACGAATTTGTTTGTCGGCTGAACGTCGACTTTCGCTCCGCGAAAATACGCCGGTACAATCCCCTTTCGCTCCGCGAAAGCTACGCCATTAAGCCAGCTGATCCCTCGCGGGGGGCTCGGCAGCGACCATGCGAAAGGCGACAGTCCCGCTTTACGAATATCGAAATGACGATTGCAGGGAAGTTCAAACCAGCGTCTTGTTCAACGTGTTTGCCCGATCGTGCTCGTACTCAGGCCGGTACTCGGAAAGCGGTTGGTACGTCAGGTCGAGAGTCCCGGAGTCGTCGATCGATCTTGCTCGGCTCGTTCCAAGCCCTTCAACACTCGGCGCAAACATCGAGTACGAGTACCGCTTCGCTGAGTAAGATTACGAATGGATCGGTCGCATTGCTGGGAACGTCAAGGATCCGATCCGACGGTGTCTTGCGCAGCAAAAGAGGTCGCAAGCGACCCGGCTAACCGGATTGCATACGACCTGCGTACTTTTGATCAATCAGATCGATCAGTCAGAGATTACTGAACTTGCGCCGGCATCAATTCGCCCGCGGCTACGGGATCGACGTAAATCGGAGCGGCGTCGCAGGGATAGTCAGCACAGCCCGCGTCGCTGCTTTGGCCACTGCACGAACCACAGCAACCGGAATTGCAGCAGGTCGAGCACGCTTTCTTTTCGGCCGACCACGTGTACTCGCATACCGGGCAACCGTCTTTCTTCGAGCTCTTGAGAACTTTGATCTTGCGGGTCTTGGCGCCGTTGTGCACGCAGGCATTGCAGCTGCTGCAGCCGCGGCCGTCGCAGGAGTCGCATGTGCCAAAGCCTTTCTTCTTGCCATGCGAAAACCAGCCGTTACCCGTCTGCCATGGGAAAACGACTCGCGGAATGCAAATCACCTTCTCTTCGACCTCAAAGCATTTTTCTTCGATATCGACCAATTCAGCTTCCAACTTGCAAGTCTGGCAAGTCTCCTGGCAATGCGGGCAACCGGTTTGACCGGCCGAGGCAACGGTTGGGCTGAGCGGTCCTCCGATTGCGGCAATAACGAGGGCGGCCAACAGCGCTGGTGAAACAATTTTTGTTGACATTGGATTCTGCCTTTCGCGTTTTTGCTGACCGGAGTCAGCTGTTTGGTTTCAAGTGTGTTTGTTTTAGAGTTGGGTTATCTTGAACTGGCTGCCTCGGACCGCGAGCCAACAATATGGGGTCGGGTTGGGTGTTTGGGACGAACGTTTAGAAATCGATCATGAAACGGACACCATAGATGTTGTAATCGCCCGTCTGAAGATCGATGGGGTCTCCAACATCGGCAACGTTTCGATCGAGAATCTTGCCGTTGATGTAGTTGAACTGCATCCGAGCATTCGGGTTCCAGTACCAGTTGAGCCCGAAGGTGAAAGAATCACCGTTACCACCAAAGATATTTTCGCTGTTGTAATTTGCTTTGGAGTAGCGAGCGGCAATTTGCCAGGCACCCCAGCCTCCCTCGCGACATCCGTTGCACCGATTAACCAGCCAGAAGTTCTGAAATGGTTTGGGGCGAGCCAGTGTTCCCGATTCTCGGTCCCAAGGCATGTGTTCGCCGGTCAAGAAGTAGGCCACATAGACATAACCACCATTGAAGTTCGCCGTTGGCAACGAGGCCCTTCGGTTGACCCATACGCTCTGCCACTCGCCCACGACCTGGACCGCACCAACGTTGACGACCCCTTCGAGGCCGACCAGGTCCTGAAAGTCAGCGTTAGCGATCCGTCCGGTATTAATCCAGCGATTCGTAGATCGGGCTTCCGGGCGAGTACGGTAGCGAGCCTCGTTTTGGTCGGGATCAGGATCCGAATCGCCGTGACTGCCGGAAATCGCCCAGTGGGCGTAGCCGCGGCCACCACTGATGTCGTCGTACCAGAAACAGTTCGCGAGTCGACCCGCAATTTCAAGCTGCAGATTGTCGTCAATGTAATTGCCGAGTCCCTGCACGTTGCGTTGGTTGAAGACGCCATACCGCCAGTTCCAACGAAGGTCGTCGGAATAACCGTACGAACACAAACCGAGACGCCGAGCGTCTTGGTTATTGGCCTCAATCACGAACGGGCGCTCCAGAAATACGTTGTATCGCGAACTGTTCAGGTGATCCAAACCATAGGGCCGCTTTTGGTTACCCAACAACAGCGTCCGCAGGATCGGCAGGTCAGTCCAGCCCAGATACACGTCACGGAATTCGACGTCGTTGCCGCCGGCAAATTCCATTTCGATCTTGTACTCCATATTGTCTTTGACTTTGCCTTTGACACCAAAACGAACACGGCGAAAGCCGAGACGATTTTGCGGGTCAAGACCTTCGTTCATTGCGGTGATAGCGTCCTTGCTGCCCTGCGGGATATCAAATCCCCAACCATCGACGTGGACACGGCCACTGACGACCATGGTCGCATTGCTCGAACCGCTCTTGACGATCTGTTTGTTGCCGGCGACTTCCGCCACCTCGTCGATCGACTCTTCCAGGCTGGAGAATTTTTCGTCAAGTTTCGCAAACCGCTCTTCCAACGACTCTGCTTCGTCGTCTTTTTCTTCGTCTGCTTCGTCATCAACGAGCATTGAGTTGTACGCGGCTGATTGGGCCGACAGGGTCTCGCTGATTCGAATCGCGGGAAACAGCGGCGAATCTTCAGCCGCCCCGGCATTGAACGGCGTGGAAATGGTCGAGGCGAAGAGCCCGAGCGCGACCAGCAAGGCGACTCGCGCCTTCCCGTGTATCGATTCCATGTTGGAAACCATCCGTGGTTCTGAGTGGTGAATGTGGCGGTGCTGGCCGCTAAGCCGACGTCGACACCCGGCAGGCTTCCACATAAATGTGTCAGGCCTCCTGCCCGTGCCAGAATTCCTTTTCTTGACACCGAGCCTTCTTGACACCGAGCCCGCCGATATGGCTTGGTTTCGTCCTGTCAGCAGTCGACAAATATTAAGAGTTCGGGTTGCGACGGAAATGCGACGCGTGCCGCTAAGTAAAGCGCCAAATGGAACGAATGAAAGGATCTGCGCGAGTATACTGACTACCTCAAAATCGTTTCGAAGGGGGGAGCTCAGGGCTGGGCCCATTTTCCATTTTTGGGGATAGCCGGAATCACTGGGGCTCGCCGACGCTCGATCGCCAGACTCCCAATCCCGACTTGTAAGTCTGATGAAGCACTCGCGCGGTTCGAACTCGTCATGACCGTCACAATCGGCACGATCGCTTGACCACTCGGCACTGCAGGCCGCTTGACCGCGTTGCCAACTCATTGGCCGATCGGGCTAGCAATCAATCAACCGCTGTGCTGGATTGATTAAAATGATTTGCGACTCGCGAACTCGAGAAACGGGACTTGGACTCCATGCAGTGCTGGTGCACCGGCCAATGAAATCTGACGATACCGATGACGAAGATGCGAGAAAGCCAACCAAACCGGCTTTAGGGCTGTCGCTTTCGACTTGGATCCTGCTGGGCCTGCTTACCGGTATCGTCTGCGGATTGTTCCTTGGCGAGTATTGCGCTCCGCTCAGCATCTTAGGAGACGCGTTTGTCGGGTTACTCCGCATGACGGTGCTGCCCTACATCGCCGTGTCGCTGATCGCGAACCTGGGCCGACTGACTTTGGCGGAATCGACAAGATTAGCTTGGATCGGGGGTCTGACTCTGCTCGTCCTCTGGTCAGCCTCGCTGCTTACTGTATTTTTTCTGCCGTTTGCATTTCCCGATTGGAATTCCGGTTCGTTCTTCAGCACGGCGCTAATCGAACAGCCTGCCGAAACCAACTGGCTCGACTATTTCATTCCGGCAAACATTTTCGGTGCCCTATCGACCAATCAAGTTCCCGCGATCGTACTGTTCTGTATCGCGTCGGGGCTGGCGCTGGCATCGCTAAAAGAACGAAACCAATTGATCTCGCAACTCGAGGTGCTGGCGAAAGTACTGCTGCAGGTCAGCAAGTTCATCACCAGGCTCGCCCCAATCGGTATCTTCGCAATCGCCGCCAGTACCGCGGGTACGGTTTCGCTCGAAGAAGCCGTTCGCCTGCAAACGTACTTACTGACCTACACCGCCGGTGCAATTTTCCTCGGTTTCATTGTGCTGCCGTTGATGGTGACGTTGAGCACGCCACTGACTTACGGCCAAGTATTTCAAGTCGCCAAAGAGCCGATGCTGACTGCACTGGCCACCGGTAAGCTGATCATTGTCTTGCCGATGCTGATCCAAAATACCGAGCGGTTGTTCGCCCGCCTTGATGCTGAGCGCGTTGAGCATGACGCGCCGGCGATCGATGTGCTGTACGCGACTGCCTATCCCTTTCCGCACGTCGGCAAACTGCTGAGCATGCTGTTCATCCCGTTTGCCGCCTGGTTCATTGGAGTTGCGATCAACTGGCAGGAGTATCCCCGATTTCTGACCAGCGGCGTGTTCTCGTATTTTGGCGGCCCGCTTGTCGCGATCCCATTTCTGCTCGATCAAATGCAGTTGCCTCACGACATGTTTCAGCTGTTTTTGCTGTCCGGGGTTTATGGCGAGCGAGTTGGTGATGCGCTGGGAGCAATCCACTTAACCGCATTTGCGCTGATTGCGACATACGGATTTCGTGGCGCTATCCAATTGCGGTGGAGAGCAATCTTAAGGCATTTCGCCGCCGTACTCCTGGTGGGCGCCTTGATGCTTGGTTTGGTGCGCCTCTGGCTCGATCATTCGGTCGGCAAGGTCGAAGACCGAGACGAAGTGCTAACTCGAATGCAGCTGATCGAGAGCCCGGTCGACGCTGTGGTGCTGGCAGAACCAGCGCCGAATCCCGATCCACTGAAAGCAAGGGAAACGTTACTGCAACGCATTCGGCGTCGCGGCACGATTCGTGTCGGATTCAACCGGGACAAACTGCCATTCGCCTTTTTCAATCGGCATCACGACCTGGTTGGCTATGACATCAACATGGCACACGCTTTGGCCCGAGACCTGGGCGTGAAATTGGAATTCGTTCCGTTTGATCGCGCCGCGCTTGCGCAGCAACTGGTCGATGACCATTTCGACCTGGTGATGTCCGGATTAGTCGGAACCTTGGAACGCTCGGAAATCATGCAACACACGCGCGCCTACTTGGACGTCAATCTGGCGCTCGTGGTGCCCGATCATCGCGCTCGCAAGTTCAAAACGCTCAAGTCGATCCAGTCGCTGCGCACCCCGCGGATCGGCTTCGTCGACCTCAGCCGTGGGTTCGTCGACCGTCTTCGCAGTGCGCTCCCGGATGCCGAGCTCGTTGAAATCGGAAACAACCGTGATTATTTCACCGACAAAACTGACAATCTCGACGCGCTGTTGATCAGCGCCGAAAGCGGTTCCGCGTTCACGTTGATCTACCCCGAGTTTGAAGTCGTGGTACCACCTGAGCTGCAAGTCAAGTTGCCCTTGTTTTACGTGATCGGGCACCAGGATGCGGAGATGCGTGATTTTCTGGAGCACTGGATCATGCTCCGCGACAAGGACGGGACCGCCGCTGAGTATTATGACCACTGGGTGCTGGGAAAGGCCCAGCGAACCACCCCGCCACGCTGGTCAATCATCCGCGACGTCCTAGGCTGGATCCAATGACCCGGCAAATACGAATCAGGCCGCCCCCGTCTTCTGTTGTGTGACTGCGGGCTAAGAATTCACGCTGATCGCTTGTTGGTCACGGTCCGCAACCAATGAGAGAAAACGCCGGTGAACGCGTCTGGTGAAAAATTGGCAATCACGGCGTTGCGGTTTTCGGCACGATAGGCAAGTTGCAAATTGATGTTTTCCCACAGCACCAGCCGGCCTTGGTGTTTCATGATGGCACGGATATCGCCGTCCTGCGAGATCACAAACCCCAGCGCCCCTTCGTTCTCGTCGCAGTAGCGGAGCATCGCGCGGTGGCGCGTTCCAAAGTTGCTCAGTGGAACCTTACGAAGCAGCGCGGCACTGGCCTTGGCGTCACCGGCCAAATCGACATCCGTCACTTCGGTATCGGCTCGCGCCTCGACCCCGAACCCATGCACAACCAGGCTTTTGTCCAGCAGCACAAATCCATCGACCCTTGAGAGTGAAGCGATGAACCGCACACAACCCAACAGCTCACTCTTTTGCTGGTCTAATTCTCGCTGAGATTGTATTGCGTCAAAGTGAATTTCGCAGGGAATGGTGTCACCGGCGGTGCGACAGTGAGCGGCAATCGATTGAGCCGTTTGACGTTTGAAAATCTGGTGCTGCGTTAATCGCAGTAGCGCTCGCGGCAGGCGGTCATAGGCAAGGTCGTATTTCACATGGACATCAGCGACCGGACACTGGGGAGCAATCAACAGCCCGCCACCATGTCCGTACTGTTGGATGTTAAACAGGATACGGCAAACAGCGTTCTGCCAGCGCACCAGCAGTTCGTCCTTGACTTGCGCAAGCTGAGCTAGCACGACGTCTTGTGGCGCGGCTAGTTCGTCCAGTAACGTCGCCTCCAGGTTGCTGCGTAGACGCTGATGGACCGGACCTTCCCACAGCACGTCATGATAGTCACCGACCAGGTTGCCCTGCTCGAGGCTTCCCAACAAGGCAAAGTCTTTGTACACCGAAACAGCGCCGACGCCCGTGATCGCAGCTTGAAACAATCCGGCACGCCTTGGATCGCCCGTGGCACCAAGCGACACGTAATCGCCGTAGCGGAGTTCCTGGTCCACCATACCCCAGATGAACAGCTCGCCATCTTCGTTGCTGCATACCGCGAGCGAGGAGACGTTAGGATCGGCGGCGTCGGCCAGCTTCAGTAGCGCACGTACGCCCAGAGGCAGACGTTCACGAAGGGGAATCACTGTCCAGCCGCCAGAAGTGTCCCGCGTCGATAGATCGATCCCGCAAGTCGACGGATCAAGAAAATTCACGGTACAGCGGCAAGGTCTCGCCTCATCCGTCTTCAAACTCGCGAAATAGAGCGTCTCGAAAAGCTTCAGCAGCACATTGTCCGAGGGCACTGATCCGGACAATGCCGCAAGCCGCCGGGTAACCAGATTCGCCAAATGATAGGGAAAACGTGAGCTGCGATGTTCGGCCATGATTGGATACACAAGGGAAATGGACAAACGGAGAAGTCGACACGCGTTTTGCTGCAAATCGACCGCAACACAGGCGTGCCGGACGCGCAACGGAACGATGATGGTGTTAGCGAAAATCCGCTGACGGGAACAGCCCGATTCGTCGCCCAACACGCTGGCGTTCGAGAAACGGTGGTGCTTTCGCGTTGAGTGGCGACCAATCTTTACCGGCCGATTGTCGGCTCAGCTGCAGAAAGCTGTCGGACTCAAATCGGCGAGTCGCTAAGCGACCTTGTGGCTGTGGGCAGATTTTGAAACGATCCGAACCAGAATTTCAAGCTTGACGGACCTGGGAGCGAATCTGGATGCCCGCAGGCCCGCGTGGCGTGAGCACGGCAAAATGACCCAGCGAGCATAAGATGGAAAATCCGGCAATTTCCAATTGGATTGTCGACTTGATGGTGATCCTTGCCGCCGGACTGATGTCGGGGCTGATTTGCAAACGACTGAACGTGTCCTTGTTGGTCGGCTATCTGATTGTCGGTGCTGTGATTGGCGGTGGTGGACTGCAAATCGTGACGCAAGAGCACCATGAAATTGAATGGGTCGCTCGTACCGGCGCCTTGATGCTGCTGTTCTCGATCGGCATGGAATTTTCACTGGGAGAATTACGGCGTCTGTCGCGATTTTTCTTTCTTGGCGGCAGCGTGCAAATGCTGCTCGCTGCGCTGCCCATGATGGTGATGTTGCCATTGTTGGGGTGGAACTGGAGGGCCGCGTTGATGATCGGTGCGGCGATGTCACTTAGCTCCACGGTCTTGGTCTTCAAGACTCTCGCCGAATACGGTCAGTTGGAAACACCGCATGGGCGACGAGCCATTGCGATTCTGCTGTTCCAAGACGTGGCCCTGGTCCCAGTGATGCTGCTGATGCCGATGTTGACCGGCGAAGGCGTTGCCGGAGCAATGTCGATGGTGATCTTGGCAGGAAGCACCGTGTTGTTCCTCGCTGGAGTATTTGCAGCGCGACGACTGATCACCACGCTCCTGGCTCCAATGTTGGCGGGCTCGCGGAGCGTGGAATTGATAGTGCTGTTCTCATTGACGGTGCTTGGTTTAGGAATCGGAGGCGCCCAGCTCGCGGGTTTACCGCCGGCTTTGGGCGCCCTGGCCGCCGGATTGGTGTTGGGTGGGAACCGTCTGAGCGGCCAAGTCGATGCGATGATGTTGCCGTTTCGCGAATCGTTTGCCGCCGTGTTCTTCGTCGGCTTGGGAACACTGCTGCGGCCAGCCATGTTTCTCGAACAACCTCTGTTGTTGCTAGCCGGACTGTTCGCTGTGCTGGCCGTTAAAACGCTCGCCGGCGGCGTGGCTCTGCGATGCACAGGATTAAGCTGGCAGTCGGCGCTGGGGATGGGATTGGGATTGGCTCAAATGGGGGAATTTTCGTTTGTCCTGTTTTCCGAGGCCATGCGGCTGGAGCTGATCTCGACACAGGACTACAACCGCATGCTGTTCATTGCCTTGGGAACGCTGGTCGCCACACCGGAGCTACTGAGGTTGGGCTTGCGATCGACACCTCCAGTCGCCACCGGCCAACGGGAATCGCATGATGAGAATGAGTCGCTGGAAATATTGGCACCTACCGTCGTCATTGTCGGCGGTGGGCGGCTGGGTCGCATCGCCGCAGAGGAGTTGCGGCAACGGGGACGCGAGGTCCGTGTGATCGATACCAGCCCGGTCAACTTGCATCGCTTCGCTCAAGCAGGTTTCATGACAACCGCCGGTGATGCGCGCGTCGCCGCGGTCCTTCAACGTGTAACAATCAGCCAGGCGGGACTAGTGATGATTTTCGTCAGCCACGACCTGACCGCAGAACAGATCGTCGAAGCAGTCCGGGCACAGAATGAAGCTGCCTCGCTGTTGGTACGTTGCCGCTATCACGACAACATCGAAGCGCTCAGAAGTGCCGGATCAAACGCTGTGATTTGCGACGAAACGGAGGCAACTGAAGCCATCGTTCGGTCGCTGACCAGTCTGCAGTTGGAACGACATACCAGCACGCAACTGGCCGACAAAACGGCGGCCTGACCCTGCCCAAGCGGGCCCGCTAGAGCCGTAGTGGGTCGACCTGTGCTTTCCGTCTGATCCAATTGACTGACTTTGCGATTGGACGGAGGCGAATCAGCTTTCCTTCGAGCGAATGCTTGCCCGGAAAATCGATCAACAGCACGCCGATCGCGATCGTCAGGATCCCTTGGCCGGGCAGCAGCAGCATCGCAATTCCGGCCAAAGCCAATGCTGCTCCGAGCAGGTTTTTGAGGACCAGTCCCGTCCATCTGAGAATCGGGTGTTGGTTGGCAAACGGCAGCCTGGGCCTCGGTTCACCGGCGAAATAGTCCTCGGGAATGCGGATCACTAGCCACGGCACGATCAACAGAGTGCCCACGAAAACCAGTCCCGAAAACGCTGCGATCCAAGCGATGGCTTGACTGTGCTGATGTAAGAACGTCGTCATGGTGCTGCCGGCAGATCGCGATCACGGATATTCATCAAGCAACAAGCTAGGAATGTGCACCGTGCCGTGCCGATTGTTCTTGCCGGTTTGGCCAGAGTCGTCAAGATGTTAAGGCGGACCAACGCGCGGCGTGGTGATAAATATGACACGCAAAATACAGGCTGAGTGTTGGCAGTAGAACGAGGGACCAATTTTTTAACGATCCCCTTCGCATGTAGCGTTTCAAACCAAAAAAGACCGACCTGCCTACACCTTGAAAACCAGATGACTTACCAACCAATAAGATTTGCCAGCTGCGGAACCCTTTTCGGAAACACTCGACTGCACAGGTTATCATCATCGGGAACATCGAGGCTGCTGTTTCGCCGGGACCATGACCGCGGCGTCTCGGGGTATGGATTCTCTGGTTGACGAAGGCGTGATTTCAGTATGAACCAAACAGTAAAGCAAAGATCGCTACTGTTAAGAGCAACTGCTTGGGTTGTGGTGGTTCTAGCGGCCTTGACCTTCGTCGGGCTGATCTTCGAGTGGATCAATTACACCCAAGCGACGCCGGATCGCGGCTGGGATCTACGGCTCGTGCGGCTGATCTTACTCGGTGCCGCGAATCTGATCTTGGTCACCTCTCTGGCGGCACTGGTGGCCTTGTACGCCTGGTCTCGAATAGCGCGATCGCTTCCCGATCTACAGGGTTGGCACGTTCAAAAACCTGAGTCGGAATTTCGCGCTGCTGATGCCGTTGAGGGATACACGTTGGACGATTACCGCAGCCAGGAAGACCGTGTATTCGAGGAGCTGAACTCATACATTGCTCGATCTTGGTCGAAGACATCATCGGGCGCTTACAACCGATTTGATTCGCAATCCGTCTGCAACCCAGCAAACATTCTCGACCGCAACTGGAATCGTACACAGGTCATGAAAGCGGCCAACCCGATTGGCGGAGCATTGCTGCTGCACGGATTGAGTGATTCGCCGTATTCACTGCGCACGTTGGGCCAACGTTTGCATGCCGAGGACTACACGGTCGTCTGGCTCCGCCTGCCCGGACACGGCACCAATCCGCGCGCGCTTGCCGAAGTTGTGTGGGAAGACTGGACCGCCGCTGTGAAAGTCGCAATGCAGGGCTTGCAAGCTCAATTGCCAGCCGGCCTGCCGCTGGTGCTGGTCGGTTATTCAAATGGCGGCGCATTGGGCCTGCACTATGCGTTGGCGGCTATCAAGGATTCCACACTGCCAAGGCCTGAGTCGATCGTTTTGTTTTCGCCCATGATCGGAATCAATCCTTTAGCGAAAGTCACGCGGCTTTATCACACTGTGGGATTGTTCTCGCGAGACGAAAAGGCAAAATGGTCGAGTATCTTCGCCGAGATCGATCCGTTCAAATACAGTTCTTGGCCGATGAACGCGAACGTCCAAGCATGGACGCTGACCAAAGCTGTCGAGCGAAAACTTGCCGCGTTGGAAAAGTCAGGCCGGATGCATGAACTGCCGCCAGTGTTGGCGATGCAGTCGGTGGTTGATTCGACCGTTGTCGTGCCCAAACTGATTACGGTTTTGTTCGATCGCCTGACATCCGAATCGAGTGAGTTGTTTCTGTTCGACGTGAACCGCATGGATTCGCTAAGCAATCTGTTGAATCTTTCTTTTGAACGAACGGTGCTGCCAAAGCTGCAACGAACCGATCGTCCGTTCAGGCTGACCGTCATGGGCAATGCGCAGTCGGATTCAGATCAGCTGTCACTGCGGATTCGTGATCACGGTAATTGGAGTGAGCAACCGGTCAATATTGCATGGCCTGACGGTGTCATTTCGCTCTCTCACGTTGCCGTTCCTTTTCCCGCCAGCGATCCGATTTACGGTGATTGCTCATGCACTGAAACGCTTTCCCTGGGCACGATCAGCATGCGTGCCGAACCCAAAGCTTTGATGATACCGAGTTCACTTTTCATCAGGTGTCGTCACAACCCGTTTTACGATTTCATGGAAGATCGCGTGATCAAATGGCTCTTTAGAACAACTGGTTCGTCAGCTACTGAGACAGAATCAGCTCGGTCGGTTTGAGGCTCGTGTCACGCAAAGCTGCTTTGCGTCGGGCACTTCCGCGGACACCCGGTACCGCTGCTTGGCGGTCGGTTGCGATCGGTGAGCGCAATGCCACAAATCCTTTCCACGTTGAAGTAGCTGGACAGCGCCAATGTTGAACTGAAAATCGGGTTACTGCCGTATATCCAAGTCGCCTAGAAGGTGGGAAATAACTCCGGATCGAGCTTGGAGAGCAATCGCTTGATCTCTGCGATGGCTTCAACTGCGGTATGCTCGCCCACGACGGCCAGTTCATCAGTCCTTTCGAACTCGGAAAGATCGAATGCGGTCACATCAGGCTCGATCACCACATCCGCTGGCTGAACACCCACCGCGTTCATGTTGAAGCTCTGCACGAGGTGCCCCCGCATGATCACTTTTAGAAACGAGGGAGACTGATAATTCTGGTCGGATCGACCGGCGCGAATGCCCACGAACTCGCGTTCCAGGTTTGCCGTAACACTCGAGGCAATTACGAAATTGCAGCCTTTGCCGACCAACACATCGGCTGGAATGTTATTGACCAAACCTCCGTCGACCAAGGCTTCACCGTTACCGATGATTGGCGTTGACAATCCCGGCAAATTGATGCTCTCCAGAATGCCCCGAGTCGCATCCCCTGCCTCCCTTACGACAGGTCCGCCGCTGACCAGGTCGACCGTCACGGTCAACATTTTGATGGGTAGCTGTTCCAGTCGCGATTGGCCCAAATATTTTCTCAGCATCGGGTCGAATTGGCCGCGACGGTATTTGTACAACAGATACCAATAACCACCGCCGGGTAGGAGTCGAAAGAACCAAGGCAATCGCAAATCGCTCTTGAAGCTTTGAATCGCGTAATCGATGCTCATGTCCGATGCATACACCGTGCCTGTCATCGCGCCGGCGCTGGTTCCTGCGATCATGTCCACATAGATTCCGTTCTCTTCCAACGCCTTCAAGACGCCCAGGTGCGCCATCCCGCGGGCGGCTCCTCCGCCAAGCGCGATTCCAATCTGAACGCCACGCAAATAATGGACGATCCGCTCGATGCCAAGTTTCAAAAGGTTTCCTTGATTGATCCCGGGCTCGGAAAATGAAATTTTGAAATCACGCTGAACCAAGCTGCGGAGTTCCGGCCAATGCGGTACGAGTTGGTCTTCGTTGCTGAGCAACCAGACCACGCAGATCTTGTTGCGCCAACCTGGAACCTGATCCTCCAAAGATCTGATGATTCGGGTAGCCGTTTCGATCTCGTCGGGCCGAACACACCACAAGATCGCATCCACGAAACTGATCATTCGAATCAGATCTTCTTGTGAGTGGTTGCTATCCAGGTCGATGAACACGCGTCCGTATTTCGACCACTCCTTCAATAGTGACAGGCGTTGTGGTTCAGCGATTAACTCGCCATTTTCGAATAGCAATCGAAAAGAGACCCCTTCGATCGGTTGCCAGCGGGGATCGTCGCTGGCGACACTCGGAGTTCGCTCGATCTGCATCAGACGCCGGACCAAATGCGGTGTCAGCGCGCGAGTGGCAGCCGACTGATGCAGGATGCCGACAGCCGACGGCTGAACTCTGGTACGGTCGACCATCACAATGCTGCGGACCAAGTCTCCTGCTAGACGATATAAATTCATTTGCAGATCAGAGTGCCTGGCCGTCAGCTGAAGCAGCTGTTTGATCTCCAAGCGGATGATGGCCGAGGGCTCGGTGGCGACAACGTTGGTGTTCGCCTGCTCCGGCTGCGCTACCGAAAACAACCCAAAAACAGCTCCTCTCAATAAATCACGTTCCAACACCTCGTTGCCGAACAAGTCCATCACTGTCGCCCGCAGTCTACCCCTGACGACAAATGCCACCGCCTTCAAGCTTTCCTCGGCGCGATGGACAAAATCACCGTCGCTCAGCTCTACATAATCTGCGGCGTTGACAATATCGCCAATCGCTTGCTCGCTGAGGTCTTTCGACCAGGGCAATCGCTTCAGCTCAATTCTCATTCGCTCTTTGCGAGCCTGGTCATCCTGGGCATTCATGGTCGATTCCCTGCGATTCCGAACGGCAACAAGATGTTTGCTCGCTACCCGGTTCGAAGTTCAGCTCGCGCTGCCGCGATACCACGCTTAGAGTCTGCTGCGGCATGATCACGTCATCCATCCGCCAGCCGGCCATCATCTCCCATTGGTCCCTAAGGCCGCTGGTGTGGTGCATCAGCTGGTCGATGGTGATGGTGTGGCCGAAGTCCGGCAGCTCGGAGAACACCTCATCCACGGACTCCCAGAGGGCTGCATCCGTTGGGCTTCCTTCGGCAGCATCGGCGTGACTGGCCAGAGCGCAGGTCACTGACAGACAACACGCAAAAACAGATGGCCTGCTCATGTTCATCTTTCTGGAAGGTTCGGTGGATCAAGTGCTGCAGACCAAGCGCCGGTACGGCAATTCGGCTCCGCTATCGGTTGTTCTGCAATTGGCCGCAATACCAATTGGCCGGAACACCGGATCCGCTGACGGCGATTGATTCTAGCCGCTGATCTGGATTGGAATACCAGCAGCCTCGTCCAAGCTGCCCAAGATCGTGTCCAGTGAACGTAAAGCGTAGGCCAGGGCAAGTCCTGGCCAAAAAAAACGAAATTCAGCACCCAAAGCTCAAAACGGAAATTGATGCGTCCCGGTTTCGTCGACTGGTAGCGGATCGGTTCGCTCGACCGCGGACATTGGGATCACACCGTACAGGTGGGGAAACAACGCTCCGGCTCGAGAGCTCTCCCAGCGCAGATCCGACCCCAGTCTGGTCGCGTCCACTGTGATCAACAGCAATCCCTCCTGGCCGGCAAAATGTGTTTCGACCGTTTCAATCACTTGATCGGGGGCGGAGAGATGAATGAAGCCGTCCCGCAGGTCAATGCCGGCACCCTGAAACTGGCCATCCAGCACGGCCTGTCGCCAAATCTCGGCCGCAACCACTTTGTAAAGTCTTTTAGTCATTAGCGATCCCTCCAAGGGAAGCAACGCTGTCAGCGCGATGACCGACAGCGCAAGCGAGAGGTTCATTCGGTTTCGTGAAAAAAGACGGCCAGCCAGACGGTCGGCTCCTGGTCGCTCGTATGCTCGACGCGATGTTTGCGATGCGCGGGAATATAAACATAATCGCCAGGATTTAGCCGAACTCGATCATCCTCGAATCGCAGTTCGGCTTGGCCTTTCAAGACGACCACCCATTCACTTTCCTCTTGGTCATACCAAAATCCATCCGGACTGTTTTGGCCGGCCGAGACGATTCGCTCGATCCTGACTGAGCGACTGTCAAGGATGACTTCGACGAGTTCCGCCGACAAGGAGGTTGGCAGATCACTAAGTAAATTCATGCAAGCCCTCACCTATGCGATACGATTTCAGTCTGTCACCGCGCTGTTTGGACAGACCGCAAGCCTACCAACATTTTGTGCTCGGCCGGCGGTGACTAGTTTGCCTCGGCGATTCGATTTCGAGAGGTGAGCAGGAAGTGGCGGATGTTTTTGACCTGATCCGGCGTCAGCAAGTGCTTGAACGCGGGCATGCCTTGGTCGATCAATTCGCCTTCCAACACAATCTCTGCAAAGATTTCATAGACGTATTCATCCGCTCGGGCCAAGTCGGACAGCCCTCCGGAATTTCCGCCGGGGAAGCCATGGCAAGCGACACAGTTTCGCAGATATTGCTGGGCACCGCGCAGGAACGATGCCATATCGCCGTCGCTGGCAATCGCCGACAATCTCAGGGCCTGTTGCGGTGTTACTTCCGGTAGTGCTTTCCTGCCCGATAGAGCAAACGTCAACACGCGGCCCGGTGGGTTGTAGGGAAGCGCACCGGTGATCGCTCCTGCACCACCCCAACCAACCATGATCGAGACATGTTGGACGCCGTCCACTTCGTAGGTCATCGGCGTTGCGATCACACCCCCGCCGACATTCACTACCCACAGCCGGTCACCGCTGAGAGCATGGTAAGCGACGAAGCGACCGTCGGCCGTACCTTGGAAAACGACGTCCCCGGCAGTCACAAGCGTGCCGCCATTCCACATCATCGGATGCTGTACGCGCCATTTTTCCCTCTGAGCAACCGGATCCCAAGCGAGTAGGAAACCGCTTGGCGCTACACCGCCGCCGTCGGTTGGTGGTGCGGCAAAGTCGATACCGGTATTCCACGGCGCCGAGTACTCGGTCGTCTTGCGATGTGTGAAGTTCTTCGTCTGCTGGTAGAACATGGAGTTTTCCTGGGCAGGGATATAAACCAATCCGGTCTTTGGACTGAATGACATCGGCTGCCAGTTGTGTCCGCCCAATGCGCCGGGAACAACGGTTTTTCCCTTGTCTTTGTACCGCACACCGGGATTTTCGATTGGCCGCCCGGTCGCTTGATCGATGCCCTTGGCCCAGGTCACTTTGGTGTACGCCTGGGCGGAGATGAATTCGCCGGTTGCGCGATCGAGCACATAAAAGAAACCGTTTTTGGGAGCCTGCATGATGACTTTGCGATCTTTTCCGTCGATCTTTAGCTCGGCCAGGATCATATGCTGCGTGGCGGTGTAGTCCCAAGCGTCACCGGGCGTCGTTTGATAATGCCAAACGAGTTTTCCAGTGTCGGCGTTGACGGCGACGATCGACGACAGATAGAGGTGATCGCCTGTGCCGTTGCCGCGAAGGTGGGGATTCCACGGCGATCCGTTACCGACGCCAATGTAGACGAGGTTGAGTTCCGGGTCGAATGCGAGCGAGTCCCAGGCAGTGCCGCCACCGCCAACTTCCCACCAGCCATCGCCGCCCCATGTTTTGGCCGCCGCCTCCATCGCCGCTGACTCGAATGGTTTCGATGGATCGCCGGGAACCGTGTAGAAACGCCAGATCCTATTTCCAGTTTCCGCGTCATAGGCTGAGACGTAACCCCGTACACCGAGCTCCGCGCCCCCGTTTCCGATAATCACCTTGCCGTTGGCGATGCGCGGTGCACCGGTAATGGTGTAAGGCTTTTCTGGATCGATTGTCAGCTTTTCCCAGAGCGGTTTGCCGGTCGCACCGTCGAGCGCGATCAATCGTCCGTCAAGCGCAGCGACAATCACTTTACCTTTGTAAACTGCGACGCCGCGATTCACGACATCGCAACAAGCGCGTGCTCCATATTTGCCATCGATCTCAGGATCGTACGACCATATCTTTTTTCCCGTCCGAGCATCAATCGCATACACCTTGCTCCACGCGCCGCTGGTATACATCACGCCGTCGACCACAAGCGGCGTTGCTTCAAGTCCTCGCCTCGTCCCGGTTGCGTACGACCAGGCAAGTCCAAGCCGTGCGACGTTTTCGGCGCTGATCTGGTCGAGAGGACTGAAACGCTGTTCGCCGGAATCCCGACCGTGAGAGAGCCAATCGCCGGGCCGCAATTCGACGTTGTCCAGAATCGAATCGTCGATCTCCATCAAAACCGATAGCTCGTTTCGTGTCTCCTCCGCGACGACCTGCGCGACAGCAACAGTAAGTAAGGCAAAGCATGAAACGGGTAAGATCAATCGATCACAATCGCGTTGTCGCAGCATTTTTTTCTCCAATCTTGCACGCTTGGTCGCGACCGCCGAAAAGTCCGCCGACGGAGCCAATTGTAGAGCAAAACGCCCATCAGCAATGAGTCACTCGTAGGCCGTCGGTTGATCGGGCCAATCGCGCTCGCGTCGGGCCTTTCTTTCTGTCTGTAGCTCCGCACAGTCTGGACAATCACGCGCCGGGAAGTTCAACTCAAAGGGCGCGTAGTCGATTTGAAAGCCGATGGCATCGAGATTCACCGTGCCCTCTACTTTTTGAGTCAACCAAGAACCGCTTGTATGGGAGAAAGTTGGATGTTAGTTGAAATTGGAGATACGGTTTTGGTTTCGCATCGGCGAATGTTTCAACATGACGAATCAAGATTCTTCGTCGGCCAAATCATTGCTTGCGACCACGAGTTGTTGAAGTTGGAGGGATATACCTTCGTTCGTGATCTCTCCAGCGGCATGGTGATTCGCAAAGATGAAAAGCGAATCAAGTTGTTGTCTTTAGATTCGGCCGGTTACATTTTTTACCAAATACCCGGTCAAATAGACGTTGGTCAAATTCGGGTGGCCAATGAATCGGGAGAAGTGATATTGATGGCGGGCTCGAAAGTGCTGATGAATCTCGCCGAACGTTCGCACAGCGGCCACATCTAAGTCTTGTCAGGTAACCATGGATCTGTCCGCGCTTCGAAAAGAATACGCGAATCGGCCGCTCGATATCGATTCGACGGATGAAGATGCATTTGTGCAGTTCGAGCATTGGTTCGCCGAAGCACTGAAAGCGGAACTGCTCGAACCCAATGCCATGGTCCTGGCCACCGTCGACTCCCAGGGGCGTCCGGCACAGCGAACCGTGTTGTTAAAGTACTTTGACCAACAGGGGCTGGTTTTCTTTACCAATTACGAAAGCCGCAAAGGGCGACACATTGCCGAAAACCAGAATGTCTGCCTGTTGTTTCAATGGTTGCCGCTCAGCCGGCAAGTCGAGATCAGCGGCGAGGCAATCAAAGTTTCCAAATCGGAATCGCTGCGCTACTTTCTGAAACGGCCCCATGGCAGCCAACTGGGCGCCTGGGTCTCAGCGCAAAGCCAAGTCATTTCCAACCGCAGCCTGTTGGAAGCCAAGCTCGCCGAAGTCAAGAATCGATTTTCCGAGGGTTCAGTTCCCCTACCGAATTTCTGGGGCGGTTATCGAGTCAAACCGCGGCGTTTCGAGTTTTGGCAGGGAGGAGCCCAGCGGCTGCACGACAGAATTGAGTACCAGAGCCTTGAGTCGGACGGGCAAGCGTCTTGGGAGCGACAGCGACTCGCCCCCTAGCAGATCGTGAGGCTCCGGTCGCTTCGAGCTACCGCCGTAATGACATCTCAGTGCGGGTTTCGCAGACGCTGTCTCGGCGTGGTCACTTCGATAGTGCCGGCCTGTGGCGAATCAGCGTCGCGCCGGAAATCGCGGATGTGGTCGTGGCAGCCAACGCAGGTCGAAATCATGTTCAGATAAACGAATTCGACCCCTTCGTGATTCAGTTCATTGGCCAGTGAATCAAGTTGGCTGCATTGCTGCCGAAATTGATCGTTGTATCGCTCGTATTGTTGATCGCCCCGCCGCGGCCATTTCGTTGCCTCGCTGATCCGCTTCAGCTCCCGCGCTGCCCGTGAAACCGAGTCAAAATCTCGCCGCAGCAAGGCCTCCAAGATTTCCTTGGACCTGGTCAGCTTGGCGCGCATTTGAAAGCCGGCGTGATCGTGAATCAACACGGTGGGTGGAGCTTGGATTTCGGCTGGCTCGGCGGACGCCACGAAGTTCGCTGACGCAACCATCCATGCTGCGGCGATCAACAAGGTCGCCAAACCGCTGAACCATGACTGAGAGTGGCGTATCATCGAAGCTGACTCTGCGGCCATTGTGAGGGGATCGGCCTGACGTTACTGGGGTCATTTAGCTCCGCCATCCGCCGCGAATCGCGGATGTATTCATGGCAATTGATGCAAGTGGTCGTCATATGCAAATAGGTGAACTTGATTCCTTCGTGATTCAGCTCGTTGGCCTGCGATTCCAATTGATTGCACTGTCGTTGAAACTCAGCGCTAAAATGTTCGTAGACTTCGTCGCGCGGACGCGGCCACTCGGTCGCTTGGCTGATTCGTTTCATTTCTCGCGCAGCACGGGCGATCGAATCAAAGTCGCGTCGCAACAGACCTTCGAGCAGTTTTTTTGAGCTGGAAAGCTTGGCTTGCATCAACACGCCTGCTTCGGCTTCGATTGGGGTCACGGCCAGATTCTTGGTTTTCACCGGAGCCGCACCATGGTCAGGGGTTGTGATTGCCGATCGGGCACTGCTGCCAGGCGGATCGGCCCAGGCTGACACGGCAGCGCCGCCGCCAATCAAAGCCATCAGTCCCAGCACTCGAACGGAACAAAGCGGATTTCTGTGGCATCTCATCTGGAAGGCCTCGGGCATGGAATCGTGACTGCACGCGCTACGATGCCTGGATAGTGATCGACCACCGATTGCATCGACTTTTGGGATATATCCAAATCCGGCGCGCCGACGCAACAGCGGTGATCGCCCGCCAGATCAGATGACCTGTTATCTGGATCCGCAGCTCGCCGATTTGCTATCATGGCAGAACTTGGTCAGGCCTATAAGATCGCCGGCGAGCCAGCCGGTGCCCTCGCAAAGGCCTAGGAGGTGCGAAATGAGAGAGGTTCTTTTGGCAGTCGACGGGTCGCGCGATTCCGCCGAAGCTGCTCGGTTCCTGGCACGCCTGGCTCGCGACAATTCGATCAAGGTTACCGTGCTGACCGTGATCGAGCCTTCCTATTTGCATCCCGACGACCGGGCTGCCGGTTGGGGTGCTGAGCAGACCAAAGCGGAGCGGAGCGCCGCGATCGAGACTTATCGATCTGTCCAGCAGCTGTTCGGCGGTTCCGACGCGAGCGTCGTACACGAACTGCGAAAAGGGTCGATCGCCGAAACGATCGTCCAAGTCGCAAGCGAAAACGATGCGGAACTAGTTGTCGTCGGTGCGCGAGGTCGATCCTACCTCAGTCGCGTTTTGCTCGGTGGCACCAGTGACTACGTAGCGACGCATGCTGATTGCAGCGTTCTGGTCGTGCGGCCGCGCGTTCAGCAAGATCAACAGAGGCCGCTGCGGGTGGTGATCGGATATCAAGATACCGAACCGGCACAATACGCTTTACAACAGTTCAGCGAATTCACTTGGGATCCACAAACCGAAGTCGAAATTGTTTCGGTATCGGCGTACATAGAAGGTTTTTCGCGGCGCATCGCAGCAGACTCGGAAACGATCAAAGCGCGTCGCAGCGCCGTCGATCGGGCTATCGAGCATATTCAGCATTCCGCACCGGGCGCCAGGGCAAGATTCATTGAGAATGAGCACATCGGCGAAGGACTGGTTCGACATCTGGAGCAGCAAGAAACCGACCTGGTCGTCGTTGGCGAAACGCCACGCGGACTGATCGAAAGAATCATGCTAGGCAGTGTCTCCAGATTCGTCCTGCGTCATGCCCCGTGCAGTGTCTGGATCAGCCGCCATCGATCGATCATTTCGCCAGAGCTCGAGAGTGACCACGGCGAGCGGTGAGTCATCAGCTAGAGAGCCTACATCACCACTGCCAGCAAGCGCAAATCGCAGCCCGATCGCTAGGCGGGATCAAAATATTGTTCTAGAAACCTCAGCAGGCAACGGGGGCTGACGATTCCGGTCGGCGTACCGTCCAATTTCAGAACTGGAACGTGACGGTGTCCCGCGATGGCGATAGCCGCCACTGCGGCACCGACCGGATCGCTTTCGTAAACCACAGTTGGATCGGAAGTCATCACAAGCCGCACCGGAGCAGCAGAGAGCTGATCGAATCGCTCGGCGACTCGTTCCAAGACGTCGCGCTCGGAAAAGACTCCAACCAAGGCCCGACCGTCAACAACCAGCAAGCAGGAAACTTGCTTCGCATGCATCAGGCGAATCGCCTCGCCGATCGACGTATCGGCTTCGACGATAAAGTCAGATTCCAATTGAATTTCGGTGACCGGATCTTCGGCCAGTACGCGCTGCAGCTCGCTTTTGTACTCGACCGGCTCATAGTTACTGAGCGGATCTTCAAAAGTATCAGCATCTATTTGTTGGGCTTCGTTCACTTTAGGCTCCCTCTCGTTGCTGCATCCACGGCGTGCTGCCGAGACGCTGTACTGCTACCTGCTGTGGAAAACATTCAGAAATATATTCGGAAATCCCTCTTTGGCCTGTGATTCCAATCAACTTGCCGTTGTCATCAGTGACACAGACGAAACGCAGTCCATCGCCGTGGATGGCATCCCACACATGCGCGATTGGCTCGCTAAGGGTGACTGAGAGAAATTTAGGATCGGCAAACTCGATCACCGGGCGATCATCTAGCGAAGCATCTTGCATCAGCGCGTTCATCAACGAATGCTCCGTAAAGATGCCTGACGGAACTCCACTTGAATCAACCAGGACGGCGCACCCCAACGAACGGCTACGCATCACGGCAACCGCGGCGCGTAACACGGTACCGGAACGAACCTCGATTGCCTCTCGCAGGGGAAGCTCACCGACTGTTTCATGCTCTAAAACTTCGCGAAACCCCATTCTGGTATCTCTTGTCGTTGGAAGGTAACCGACAATCAGCAACGACATGATTGCCGAATAGCCCGATGACAGCAAACAGTTTTTTAACTGGGCAAATTTCGTGCCAGCTGCCGATTGTCGAGCCCATGTACTGCTGTTGAGGATTGAATTGACTGACACTTTGACCACAGAGAACCAGCAATCCGCGAGTAACGCCAGCCGGCCATCGTCCCTGTGCGTTCACGCGCTTGATGTTCGAACGGCGGATTTTATGCTTTCTCTTTGCGCTTGACTGCATCGTTGTTGTGCAACCGTGTTCGGAATGACCAAAAATCGATTACCAGGTTCTGAAAGTACAGATTGGGTAAGTTAAGCACCACCAATCAACGGCATCCAAACGTCCGCGGCAGTTTTCGATATCATCCAACGCCGAGTCTCAGCAGAATCCCTCAAACTCCAAACCGGCTGTTCATCGATGGCGAATCAAAGATTGCCCGCGCCGACATCGCGACTTCGCTTGATCGTTCAGTGGACGGGGTTGGTTGCCGGCCCGCTGGTCGCTGGGATCTGCTACCTACTGTTACCGGATGCGTACCGTTCAGCTGCTGACGAAATTGTCCAATTCAGTCAACCTGGACGGGCCACGATGGCGATGCTGGTCTGGATGGCACTGTGGTGGCTAACCGAGTCCGTTCCGATCTATGTGACCGCGCTGCTGCCATTGTCGCTATTTCCGCTGTTGAATGTCGCCAGCATGCGTGATGCGGCCAGCCCTTATGCCAACCCGTTGATCTTCCTGTTCATGGGCGGGTTTTTGCTGGCGTTATCGATGGAACGCTGGGGACTGGGCAAACGCATTGCATTGACAGTGCTTCGCGCTGTAGGCTCCAACCCAATTCGGATCGTCGCCGGGTTCATGTTCACCACTGCAATCCTGAGCGCCTTTGTTTCCAATACGGCGACGACGGCCATGATGCTGCCGATCGCGTTGAGCGTGACTGGCTTGGTTCACGCGACAGGCAAAGAACGCGCGGCCGCCGACGCCAACGGAACCAATCTGCAAGCGACTGAAAATCTAAGTACCTGTTTGATGCTGGGTATCGCCTATGCGGGCTCGATTGGCGGTATCGCCACAATCATTGGTACCCCGCCCAACGTGTTCCTGGTCGGCTTTTTGCAAGATGGAATCGCCAAACCGTATCAACAGCAAATCAGCTTCTTGTCCTGGCTGGTCGTCGGGGTGCCGTTGGCGGTGATTTTTTTACCGATCGTGCTGTACTTGCTGACTCGTGTGTTATACCCGATTCGGATCTCGACGCTCCCCGGCGTGACGCAGCTGATCGAGCATGAATTCCAATCGTTGGGCCGCGTCAAGCGGGGCGAATGGGCCACGTTCGCAGTGTTTATCGCGACAGCCGCTTGTTGGATATTCCGACCGCTGCTCAGTGACATCGAGTTCCATTCCAACGGCGCACCTGGAAACCACTGGCCGGTTTGACCGATTCCGGAATCGCAATTTCGGCGGCAATTTTATTGTTCCTGATCCCAGTCAACCTGGGAAAGCGCAGCTTTGTGATGGATTGGGAAACGGCGGTGCGATTGCCGTGGGGAATTCTGATCCTGTTTGGTGGCGGGCTTAGTCTGGCCGAGGCGGTGACTAACAACGGTGTCGCCGAGTTCATCGCCAGTTACTCCCTTGCCTTGGCGACTTTACCGGAGATTGTGGTCGTATTGCTGATCACCGCGACGGTCGTGTTCTTGACCGAGTTGACTTCCAATACGGCGACGACCGCCACTCTGGTGCCGATCTTGGCGGCACTGGCGCCGGGTCTGGGTGTACAACCCTATTTGTTGATATTTCCAGCGACGATCGCAGCTAGTTGCGCGTTCATGCTGCCGGTTGCGACGCCTCCCAATGCGATCGTGTTTGGATCGGGGTTAGTCACGGTCCCGCAGATGGTCAAAGCAGGATTCTGGTTGAATATCATCGGCATCCTGTTGATCACACTGTTGACGATGTTGGTCATCCGCCCATGGTTCATTCCGGGCTAGAATCGTTTTCATCCGCTGGTGAACAAGTAAGTCTTGGAGTCTGAACCAATCATGCTTAGGCAATCCGATCTGAATGTCACGACGCTGGGCGCGCAGCGATTTCCGACACCACTCGATTTCGACTCACCGAGCCATCCGAACTCGACACATTTCATTGCCGAACGCCAACGAATTCGCTTGGACATTCGCATTGGCGACGACCTGGACGATCGGTCGGAAATCCTGAGTTTCGAGGAAGCCGGACCTCGAGATCAGATTTTCTTTGAACCGGCGAGGACCTCCGCCGCGCTGGTGACCTGCGGAGGTTTGTCACCCGGTTTGAATAATGTGATTCGATCGGTGTTTCTTGAGCTCGTCGAGAACTACAAGGTTCAGCGGGTGCTGGGTATCCGCAATGGTTTTCGCGGGTTGAACCCGGCTGCCGGTTTAGAGCCGATTCTGCTGACCCGCGAGTTTGTTGAACCGATTGATAAACTTGGTGGCACAGCGCTTGGCAGTTCACGTGGACCGCAAGATCCGGTCGTGATGGTGGACTTCTTGCAATCCAACAACATTGACATTCTGATTTGCGTGGGAGGCGACGGGACACAGCGCGGTGCCAATGCGTTGTACCAGGAGATACAACGACGTCGGGCGGCAATCTCGATCATTGGAATACCCAAGACGATCGACAATGACATTCCCTATGTTGGTTTGTCGTTTGGTTACGCTACCGCTTTGGAAAAGGCCGCCGAGGTGATTCGCGGTGCGCATGTGGAAGCGCGGAACGCGATCAACGGAATCGGGCTGGTCAAACTGATGGGACGGAATTCCGGTTCGATTGCCGCTGGCGCGTCGGTCGTCAGTCAGGAAGTCAATTTCACGTTAGTCCCCGAGATTCAATTTCCGCTGGACGGAGAACGCGGATTTCTGGCGACCCTGGAAAATCGCATGCGTCGTCGGTCGCACGCGGTGATCGTGATTGCCGAAGGGGCTGGCCAACACTTATTTGACCCAGCCGAACTGCACCGCGATGCGTCGGGCAATTTGCAGCTGCAAGATGTCGGCGATCTGATGAAGCGAAAAATTGGCGAGTACTTCGCGGCTCATTCAATCCCGATCGCACTGAAATATTTGGACCCCAGTTATTTCATCCGCAGTGTCCCAGCCAACTCATTCGACCGCATGCTCTGTGACCAGATGGCGCGTCACGCGGTGCACGCGGCAATGGCTGGAAAAACGGGTCTGATGATCGGTCAGGAAAACGATTGTTACGTGCATGTACCATTGCCTGCCGTCGTTCCGCAAACCAAGTCCATGGACGTTACCGGAGACCTGTGGCGGAGCGTGTTAGAATCAACCGGGCAGCCACGCTGGTAGACAGGCGACCGTGCTAACACTTCGCCAGCAAAAATGTTCGGACGCCAGTAGCCGCCAGCGGACTTCCTGTTATCTGCCGACGGAAGTTTTGCGTTTGATCATGGTGATTTCGTTTGCGGTTTCGTTATGCCGAACCTCGTCCATGAATTGCCGGATCATGAACAATCCTCTACCCCCCGCCTTCTCAAGATTCTCGGGGGCCAGCGGATCGGGTACGGCCTCGACCGCAAAACCGCGGCCCTCGTCCCGTATCACGCAGGTAAACTCCTCGCTCGAAACGCGGCAAATGATTTCGACCTTACGCCCCGAAAATGGCGACTGATTGCGGCGCTCACTGGCGATCGTATGAAAGATGCCATCGTCTCTCTCTCGCAGCTCCGAGCTGACCTCTAAGTTACCGTGATAGATTGCATTGTTCAGTGCCTCGTCGATTGCCAGGCCGATCCGGACCAACTCGTTTTCATCAAATAAGAGCAGGCGGTTTGCCTTTTCCAGCAAGTACCCGATGATCGGCGCCGTTAGATCGCACTCGCTTTCCAGCACGAACTTTGTTTCCGTATACTCAAGCAACTTTTCCAAACGTTGTCTGTCTTTACGAGCGGCGATCGCCGCGAGAACTTTCTGCACGATTGGAAGTAGCTGGCTCTCGAGCATCCGCTTCGGCACATAGCCCGAAGCGCCGTGACTGAGCGCATTTGCCGCCGTCTCTTCGCTGCCATGCGCCGTCATCACAATCACCGGCAAATCGGAATACCGCTCGCGAACAGCTTGCAATAAATCCAACCCATCCAACTCCGGCATGTGCAGATCCGTGATCACAACGTCGGCCGGAAACCGGCTTAGGACCGCAAACGCCTGATGCCCATTTTCGGCCGTTTCTATTTCGATGTCCGGCAAAGCGGCAAGTATCGCTCGCGCAGCCTGCAGATCTTCAGGGTCGTCATCAACAATCAGCAGACAGCTCATCGGCGGTTCACAATGAAAAACGCGGACCAAACAACATTTGTCACGCTTGGTTTGAGTCTGATTTTAGAGTTTAATCGTCGCGGAATTCAAGCAACAGGATCAGGGAACGGGAACCTTGAGGTGATCAGTCAGGATCTTCGGCCCAAAGACGATTTTCTCCGCTGGCCTGCTCAGTATTTGCCACCAAAGTCGCTATAGTGTGATTTTTCCAGGTCAATCTACGGAGCAAATAATGATCCATCAGGTCAAAGGGGATATCTTGCTGAGCGATGCAGCGGCAATCGCCCATGGTGTCGCCGCAAATGATCCCATGGATCAAGGACTGGCACTATCAATCCACCAGCGTTATCCAATGATGCATAAGGATTATCATCATTGGTGTCACCAAAGACACCCGAAACCTGGGGAAGCGTGGATGTGGGGTGGTGTCGATGGAGTTCGGATCGTGAACCTGCTGACTCAGCAGGGTGGCTATGACCATGGCTCCCATCCTGGCAAAGCCAAGCTTTCTGACGTGCGCCACACACTGCGCGCGTTGAAGAAAATGGCGGCCAAGGAAGGCTTTGAATCGATCGCCTTGCCGCGCTTAGCAACCGGCGTTGGTGGCCTGGAGTGGGAGGATGTCTTGCCGCTGATCGAAGCGGAGTTGGCAGATCTTGAAATCCCCGTTTATGTTTACGCCGTCTACCACGCAGACCAAAAAGCCGTTGAACCGCGTTGATGACATGCCGTTCAAGCTGCCAGAGCTAACCCGCGGCAGAGGAGTCGAGTTCGAACGATCCCGGAAACACAATCACCGGTCGCGCGCTGCTGCGAATCACTCGCTCGGCGGTTGATCCAAACAACAATTTTTCAAAATGTTTACGGTCGCCGATCTTGCCCATCACGATCGCGTCCACGGCAAACTCGTCCGATTTTCGTATGATTTCGATAAATGGGATGCCGACGCTGACAATCCTGTCGACCTCGACCGATGAATCCTCCGTCGCAGTAAATTCATTGATCCGCCGCTCGGCTTGCTCGCGTAATTTCGCAATCAGCTCGTCCCGGTCACCGAAATCGTGGCTGGTCATCAAGTCGATCAGCGCCTCGTCAATCACGTGCAAGGCAATGATGCTCGGCTCGTCGCCCGCGGCCAGTTCGATCCCCCGTTGGAAAGCTTCGTTGGAGGACTCAGAAAAATCGACCGGCACCAGCAGGCTGTTAAACAAAGTTTGATTTGCCATCACTCGGGTCCCTGGAGATAGTGAAATGAACGATTGCGACTGGGCTATCGACTTGCGCTGCAGCGCGGCGAGCAGATCAATCGTGCTGATGATTCCCAGCAGCTGATGCTGTTGACTCAAAACCAAAACGCGATGCACGTGCGCGTCGACGATGTCCCGAACGACGGTCGCGATCGGCTCGTCGCCACCGACGCTGACCAGGTCGCGGGTCATGAACCGCTCGACGGGCTGCTCCGATACAGGGGCTAGCTTGTCGCGGACTTGCTCAAGCTTCTCTGAATACACGCTGGTCGGCAAAACCAGGCCGGAATTAAAAAAACTGGACTCTGCGATCTGCTGTTGCTCGGCCAATACCTTGCCCTCGGCGCGAATCAGATCGCTGACCGACAGCACACCGACACACTGATCCTTTTCATTGACAACCGGCGCACCGGAAATTTGTTCCTTCAATAGAGTTTCCGCCGCCACCGCCAGCGTGTCGCGAGGCGATAACGTGACCAAAATCTGGACCATGACTTCGCTGGCCTTGGTTTCATTCAACCAGTTTACGATTTCCAAAATCTTTCTCCACTGAGTACTTGATGGTGTGCGTCAGAGTGCGGGCAAATCAATGCAAATCGCTGGTGAGTGCAACTACCGCGCCAAGCCCATTGGTTCGGGAAAAGGGTCAGACGCCCATGGTACGGACATCACGAGTTGCTTTGAAAAGCGACCGATAAAATCCAAACTGCCTCCGCGAGACTCGATGAAAACGCGAACAGGCTTGCCAGGCAAGCGCCCGACAATACTGGCTGTCCCTCGCCCCGCTTCGGCTCGTCGTACTCCAACTCTCGGTTTCGCGCCGGCCCACCCAGCTTCCCGCCGCACCCTCCCGTTCAGCAGGCCACCCCGCGGGGCTGTCAACTCCCCGCTATGTGCATAAACGCACACTGCGATTTCGGAAGCGCGCGTTAATGACCTGGCCCAACTGATCGGGTTCTTTGCCGAGCAAGTCGCCCGGCGGCCGTTTCATCGACACAGCCGGATCTGCATCAAGGGAGACCACTGTGCGAATATCCTTGCTGCAACTGGCGGATGATCCGCCAAACATGATAACCGATTCGTCTTAACGCCCGCGCGGCGTCGGTCAAGGCAATCGCATCACGTACGTTGTGTTCCCCGTGCGCCGCCATGGCAATGTTCTCGTGACGAACCTGCTTCTCGGTGTGCTTCAGCATCCGGTAATCTTCGCGGAGCTGGGCAAGAGCTTGCTGATCAATGGACTCTGGCTGACGAGCGACCCGATTGGCGGTTGCGGCGACCTGTTCCGCTTGATCCTCGAGAACTTGCAGGGACCGAATGACTTCGATTCGATCGGTCTCACGGATTCGAACAATCAGGCGTCGCAAATGATCCAAGATATGAATCGACGCTTGCTGCCGCTGAAACAGCGATTCTTGGTCCGGTGCGACCAGCACTTGGCTTAGGTACTGTTGTGTCGCCGAGATGGCTTCGTCGATTTGCCGATCACGCTGATCGTCTTCAACATCCTGGTCACGCAAGACCCGAGCTACTTGGCTGAATACCTCGGTCACCAGGTCAAGCACGGTTGCTTCAACCGCGGCGACGGCAAGATCAGGAGTGTCGATCACCCTGTCCTCTAGGCGGCGAACCAGTGGGTTACCTTTCTCGGGAACCAGTCGAGTCATTAGAGCCGCGAACTGCCTGGTAAAAGGCAGCACCACCAATACTCCGACGGTGTTAAAAAACGTATGAAACCCCACCAGAGCCAGCTCAGGATCTGAATTGATTTGGGCCGGCAGCAAGTACTCCAACGTCTGCAGATAGGGCGTCAATAACAAGAAGGCACCGAGCGCTGTCAAACAATTGAAGATCACGTGTGACCAACCGGTGCGCTTCGCTTGAACAGTTGCGCCGACGGTCGCCAGCAAGGCGGTGACGGTTGTCCCGACGTTCATGCCGATCACCATCGCGGCCGCCTGTGGGAGCGAAACGCTGCCAACGCTGACGGCCGTCAATGCCATGGCGACGCCGGCGCTGGACGACTGGGTGACGACTGTGATCGCCAGTCCGATCAACACCAGCAACAGTCGCCCGGCCAGAGTGTCCGGTGGGAACGAGTCGGGCGTGACCACATCCGCGAACGTCTGCATTCCATCCTGCAGAGTTGCGATCCCAACAAAGATCAGACCAAATCCCGCGACGGCATTGCCCAAACCCTGCCAATGCCGTTTGCCGAACAACCGCAACATCACGCCCAGCAAGATCAGCGGCAGCAGAACCTGGCCCAGCTGGAATTTAAAACCGACCAGGGCTACCAGCCAACCGGTGATCGTGGTGCCGATGTTGCGCGCAAATAGAATTCCCAGTGCTTGTGGAAACGTCAGCAGACCGGCCCCGACGAACCCGATCGCGGCAACCGTGGTTGCGCTGGAGGACTGGACAATGGCTGTTGAAACGGCGCCGGTGATCGCACCGCTCAGAGGGGTCCGGGTTCGACTGGAAAGAAAACGTCGTAACCGATCATCCGCGATCGCTCGCAAGCCGTCGGTCATCACCGACATGCCCAACAGAAACAAGCCCAATCCGCCGATCGCCAGAACTGCGCCCTGCATCACTCGGCCGCGCTTTGCTGTGAGCAGTACAACAGCCAGTAGGCCGCCGGAACGAGAATCAAGCTGAAGCCGGTTGAGGTCAAAATTCCAAAAATGATCGCCCCAGCGAGTCCAGAAAATACCGGGTCGAGTGTCATCACCGCATTGGCCAACAGCGTCGTACCGGCAGTCAACAGAATCGGTCGCGTGCGGACCGCGACCGAGCGAATGATCGATTCAGGCAGTGAGTGACCTCTCTGTTGGGCGATCTGAATCAAGTCGATCAGCCGCCGCCCGATCGTGGCAATCCAATTTCGAGCTAACGTGACTCTCATCGAGAACCTCTCCTGCGGTATTCCTGCATGATGGTAGCCGCTTTTCGGCTGTCACAGTTCCTCTGTCACAGTTCGGCTGGGGAAAAGGGAGCAAACCACCGCCGCTGCGGCCCACAATTTGGCTACCGCCAATCTATCGTCAACTCGCGAGGTTTCAATTCTTTACTGACGGGCCCGACGACTGCTCGCACGGCTCTGGTGGTCGGACTATGATGCTAGTTGTCAAATCACACGGACCGGATCAGACTCTGTTGATGCCATTTCAGCCGACCAGCCGTAACCGCTCGACACAAGCCCTCATGCGGCTTTGTTTCGCGCTGACCGCTTGCCTTTCGTTGTTGCAGACGCCGCTACCGATGCTGCATCAACATGCCGGCATCGAATCGCAATGCGGCTTGTCAATTCATCTGAATCTACATCATCTGGGACAACCCCAGCCGGCCGACCAGTACCATTGGCATTTCGTGCTGCCGCGCGAATATGCCAGTCATGATTCTCCCGATCAGGCACCACCGGTCGAGACGGGTCATTGCTGCGCCGCAGGACTTGGAGATTCCGGGTCGATCGCCACCGTTAGCGGTTTCGATGGATCGCGACGATCGCTAAGCCCGGTTTGGGACCAGCCGATCGTTGCTCAGCAACTCGCTTGCCTGCCTGGGAACGCGAGTCGGCCACTTTCTTCACTTACCCCTGCGGTGCGACTCTGTGCACTGCTGTGCGTGATCCGCTGTTAAACGCCTCTGTGTGACCCTGGCGTTGCTTGTCCTCTCTGCGCGTGACTGTGCAAGGCGAGACTGCCAAGCGAGTGACTGGGGTTGAGTTTCCAGCCAGCCCCCAGTCCCGCAACTGCTGGGGTCGCTGTTCCTGTTGATCTAGTCGTGACATAGAGCCCGATCAGCCAATTGACACTTCAATCGATAAACATCCATGAATAGAACAAACATTTTTAGTGCCATCATTGCCTTGCTGGTCCTTGCCGGCACCGGATGGTTGGTAAGCCGGTGGTGGCGGGTGTCAGAATCAGCAAACATTGTGGACGCCGCGAAGGCGACCTCCACTGGAGGCACCACACTGATTGTGCTTTCCGACGCCAAAACCAAGGCCGCGGGTATCTGTACCGAGCGAGTGACCCGAGAATCATTGCAACAAACTCGCACCCTGCCGGGTCGATTCGCTTACGACGACCGGCGCCACGTGGCGGTCCGCGCCGCCACGGATGCCTTAATCGAATCGGTGAACGTAAAACCGGGTGACAACGTCCAGACCGGTCAGCAAATTGCCGTGTTACGTAGTCCGGCAATCGGCGCGGCGCGAAGCGAAGTGCTGCGCCGCCAAAGCGAACTGGAGCTCGCAGAAATCGATCGCCGGTGGCAAGCGGACATCTGTGCGGGCGTGGAAAAATTGGTTGCCGATATACGCTCGGGAAGGCCCGTCAAGGAGATCGAGCTGGCAGCGGATCAGGGGAAAATTGGCAAGTACGGCGGAGAGCTGTTGATGTTGTACAGCAAATCTCTGTTAGCCACCGATCTTTCCGAATCCGTCGCCGACCTGGCCGGCGCGGTCAGTGGGCGAGTCGTTCGACAGCGACGAAGCGAGCAGCAGCAGTCGACAGCCGAATTGGAGGCGATGATGGATCAAGCGCTGTTTGAAACCGGTCAAGCCTGCAAGGCGGCGGCGGCGAAAGTCGACGCGGCCCAACGCAATCTGATCGTTGCCCGCCAACAGCTGACCAACTTGCTGGGCGTGACCGACGCTGCCGCGCAGGTCTCTCCCAATGAAACCGATCTGGCAAGGCTTGATATCGTATCGCCCCTGGCCGGAACCGTCGAACAGCGAGGCTTCTCTGCCAGGGAAAGAGTCACCGCGGGCGCCGAGTTGTTCGTCATCGCCGATACTTCACGACTATGGGTCGAGGCCGACGTGCGGGGCCGTGACTGGAGCGCCATGCGGGTTCGCGAAGGAGATACCGTCACGATCACGACGCCGGCCGATCCTGACAACAGTTTAAGCGGCACGGTTTATTACGTCGGGCGCCAAGTCGATCCAGCCTCGGGCGCGGTTCCGATTGTGATTGAAGTTGCCAACCAATCGAATCGTTATCGCCCCGGACTGTTTGCTCGCGTCGAAGTGCCAATTGGCCAGGTCGTCGATGCGATCGCGATTCCCCATTCCGCGATCGTCGACTTGGAAGGACAGCCCAGCGTGTTTGTTGCCCACGCCGATGGTTATCGACCGGCCGGCGTAGAAGTTGGCGAGAAGATCGGGGATCACGTGGAAATCCGTGCGGGCTTAAGCGAGGGACAGTCGATTGTGACTGCCGGCGCATTCGCACTCAAAAGTGAACTGCTGTTGGAAGGCGAGGAGTGACCGATGCTCAAACGGCTGATTGAATTCTCACTTTCGAATCGTTTTCTGGTGATCGTTGCGACTGTTCTGGTCGCCGGAGCCGGGGTTCGAGCGGCGTTGCTGCTGCCGATCGACGCGGTTCCCGATTTGACCAATACCCAGGTCACGGTGATTACCAGCGCCGGCTCGCTGCCGCCGGTAGAAGTCGAACGACAAGTCACTTATCCGATTGAATGGTCGATGGCAGGTTTGCCCAACATCGAAGAAGTCCGCAGTGTGTCCAAGTTCGGTTTGTCGGTAATCACGATCGTGTTTACCGAAGGAACCGACGTCTACTTTGCGAACCAGCAAGTCAGTCAGCGTTTGTCGCAGGCAGCGTCCCAAATTCCCAGCGGCTATGGTCCTCCCGAGCTGGGCCCGATGACAACCGCGTTGGGCGAAATTTTACAATTCGAGGTTCGCAGCCAGCTCCGTTCGCCGATGGAATTGCGAACCATTCTGGAATGGCAGATCGCACCTCGGATGCGGGAAGTCGACGGCGTCACGGAAATCAACACCATGGGAGGTTTCTACAAGACTTTCGAAGTTCGCCCGGATCCCGATCAGTTAGCAGCCAACGATCTGACGCTTGACGAACTGTATGCGAGAATCGAGGCCAGCAACTTGGGCGCCGGCGGCGGTTATGTAGTCCATCATGACGAGCAACGCTTCATTCGTGGTGAGGCGTTGTTGCGCGGCATGGATGATCTGCGGAATGTTGTGATTCGCCGCGGCAACGAGGGCTCCCCATTGCTGGTGGCCGACGTTGCCGACGTCTGCATCGCGGCGATGCCGCGCCAGGGAGCCGTCAGCCGCGACGGTCGAGGCGAAGCGGTCACCGCCATGGTGATGATGCGAATTGGCCAGAACTCCCGCGAAGTCGTGGCCCGCGCCAAGGCACGGTTGGACGAGATTCGGCCGACCCTTCCCGAAGATGTGCAAATCGAAGTGATCTACGATCGAGAAGACTTGATTGGCCGCACCCTGGATACGGTGCTGCACAACCTGGTCGAAGGCGGCGCGCTGGTCGCCATCGTGTTGTTGGTGATGCTCGGTAGTCTGCGCGCGGGCTGATCGTGGCGCTGGCCATTCCGCTGTCGATGTTGTTCGCATCCAACATCATGCTGGCATTGGGGATTTCGGCAAGTTTGATGAGCCTTGGCGCGATCGACTTTGGATTGATCGTCGATTCGTCGGTGATCATGGTGGAAAATTGCGTGCGCCGACTGGCGGAAAAAGGGGCCGGATTCTCCGCGCGCTTGGCAATCATTCGCGATGCCGCGATCGAGGTCCGCGGGCCGACGATGTTTGGCGAACTGATCATCGGCGTGGTCTACGTTCCAGTGCTGTTGTTGCAGGGAACCGAGGGCAAGTTGTTTCGACCAATGGCCCTGACGGTACTGTTCGCCCTGTTCGGATCGCTGATCCTGTCGATGACGTTGATGCCGGCGCTGGCCTCGTTGTTTTTGCCAAAAGCACCCAAAGAAAAAGAAGTCTGGCTGCTGCGGATACTGAAAAAGGTCTACTTGCCGGCTGTCCGTCAGACCGTCGCCGCGCCGCTGGCGACAGCCGCGATTGCCTTGTCCGTGTTCGCGATCAGCATTCCGATCGCGCTTGGACTGGGTGCGGAATTCATGCCGCGATTGAACGAAGGCGACCTGTTGGTCGAAGCCGTCCGGCTGCCCAGCGCGTCGCTGGAAGGAGCCGAACAGATGGCGAAGATTGTCGAATCGGAACTATTGAAATTGCCTGAAGTCAAAACGGTATTCACAAAAACCGGTCGTCCCGAAATCGCCAACGATGTGATGGGTGTTCATCAATCCGACGTCTGGGTGATGCTGCATCGACCGGAGCAGTGGCCGCGACCGAAGTCCCGCGAAGAATTGATCGACGAGATGCAAGCCGTGCTGAACGATAACGTTCCGGGCGTTGCGTTTGGTTTCACACAGCCCATTGAAATGCGCGTGGATGAATTGGTCGCCGGAGTCAAAGCGGATGTCGCGATTTTGATCTTCGGTGAAGATTTGCAAACCTTGGCCCGCAAAGCCAAACAAATCGAACGCGTCCTTCGCGACATCCCGGGAGCCGCCGATGTGAAGGCCGACATCCAATCGACTCTCGAAACGCTGACGATCCAGCCGCGACGCGAGGCGCTGGCCAGATACGGAGTTGACGCAGCGCAGTTGATGGACGTGGTCGCTTCGCTGGGTGGACGTCCCGTCGGCGAAGTCTTGCAAGGACAAGCCCGCTTTCCGATTCGGGTGCGGCTGCCTGAGAATTGGCGCGACGACATCGACAAACTGTATCAGTTGCCAGTTGCCAAAGCGGGCGGAAAGCCAGTGCCGCTTTCCGAGCTGGCCGATATCCAATTGGAACAGACGCCACCGACGGTCGAGCATGAAAATGGACGACGACGAACGTTCGTTTCCGCGAATGTTCGTGGTCGCGATGTGGCCACCTTTGTCGCCGAAGCACAGCGAACGGTCGCCGCCAGAGTCGACCTGCCGCCGAATTATGAATTGAAATGGGGCGGCGATTTCGAGAGCCTGCAGTCGGCCAGTCGGCGATTGGTATTGATTACACCGATCGTCTTGCTGGTGATCTTTTTGCTACTGCACACCACCTTCGGATCGGTCCGCCTGGCCTCGCTGATATTCTTGTGCGTACCGATGGCGGCCAGCGGCGGGATCTTCGCGTTGCTGCTCCGCGGTATGCCGTTCAGCATCGCTGCCGGAGTCGGTTTTATCGCGCTGTTTGGCGTCGCCGTCCTGAATGGTTTGGTGTGGGTCAGTGATGCGGAAAGCCACCGCAAGGACGGCGCAGACGCGAAAACGGCGGCGCTCGCCGCAGCCAAGGATCGTCTGCGACCGGTATTGATGACTGCGCTGGTGGCCAGCCTCGGATTTCTGCCGATGGCACTGTCGACCAGCGACGGCGCGGAGATACAACGGCCTCTCGCCACCGTCGTCATCGGAGGCCTGATCACCAGCACGTTGTTGACCTGCTTGGTCATCCCTTCGCTGTATCCCTGGTTCGCCGGATCAGTCAAGCCTGCCGACCAGTGAGAATTCGAGAAACAAGAACGGGAACCAGCAAGCTACAATGAGGCGAGCGCCATCGCATCGAAATGCACTCGCAGGCCAAAATTCATGGATGCTGCACCAGATGGATCCATCGATTCCAGCTGAAGTTGTCCTAGATTGGCTTGTACCATGCGGGGTGGTCGCGGCGGTGCCGGTACCGCCGGGCATGAGTGGTGCAAGAGTCTATCGGTGTTCGACCGCAGATCGGAATTGCCTGGCACTGAAACGTTGGCCGGTCGGTGTCACGCTTGCTCGAATTGACGAGATTCACCAGCTGATGCGACTGGCCAGGAGCCATGATTGTCCATTGGTTCCGGATATCGTCGCGCCGCAATCAAGGGTCGGCAAGTCCGCGGCCCTGCGCGCGGCCGGCTACTGTTGGGACCTCGTCGATTGGATGCCCGGCGAGCCGATCGAGGCCGATACGGCGATCGAAAAAATCAGTGCTGGCGTTGCCGCAATCGCGCGGTTTCATCTGAGCACGCGGCACCTCGGTCGACGCGCGCAGGTGGCACCGGCGGTCGTCGACCGAATGCTGCGGCTGCGACAGCTCAGTGACAGGATCGGCTCGCTCGTCGAACTCTCCGACTCCGCGGCATTGAATTCGCCGTTGGAAGATGCGGTTCGGCGGGCTGCCCAGCTGCTGGGGACACACTGGAACCAGGTTCGAACTCAAATCGGCCAATCGCTAGCGGCGCACATGGACCGGCCTGTTCTGACTCAGTACGTGCTGCGAGATGTTCACCGCCAACACATTCTGTTTTCCGAGGATCGGCCATCGGGCTTGATCGATTTCGACGCCGCGCGAATCGACACCCCCGCCGTTGATTTGGCGCGGTGGGCAGGCAGCTTTCTAGCAGGGCCTCATGAGCAAGCGGCGGTTTGGCAGGCGGTTGCGGCGGGCCTGGTGCGCGAAAGCCCATTGTTACCGAGCGAACTAGTAGACCAGCAGATCGCCCTGGCAAAGCTGATTGCCCAAGCTAGCCCCTGGATCAGTCTGGCCAATTGGTTGGTGTGGATCTTGGTTGAGAAGCGACAGTTCCCCCCAGGGTCGGCCGCAGTCGCACAAAGAGTCTCATTTCTTACCAAGTCGGCGGTCCAGGTAATTCGGGCAGGATAAGCGAACATTGACTCGCGAATCATTTGGCAAGTAAAATTCGTTGGGGCTTGGATTCACAAAAATTGACATGATGTTGAATAACAACGGACGAATAACCAATCGTGCGGCCGCCGGTGCGAAAGCGTCGGCATTGGCTGGCCTTTGCGCGGTCAGCCTGGTTTGCCTGATCTCCGCGTCGGTACCGGATTCCGCTGCCTGGGCTCAGACGCCCAAGTCGACGGGCACACCCGAGTCGACAGCCCAGCAGCTCCGCGGGATCGACCAGCACGAAGCCGCCTTGGACCTGTTCCCCGATATCGCTTCGTTGGGCGGATCGTTCGACGACCCGACAGCCGAGCCCGTCGCTTGGGACGCTCGGTACTTCGTCGACGCCGGCGGCAGGGGGCGACTCGAACTTGAAGCCGCGCTGTCTCCTTACTGGCACATTTACAGCACGACCCAGCCCGCGGGCGGACCGACTCGAACCAAAATCAAGATCACCGGACCGGCCGATGTCAAACTTGGCGCTCCATTCACACCCGATCAACAGCCGGCCAAAAGTATCTCCTCGACCTACAACGGATTGACGGTTGAGGAGCACGAAGGAACCGTCGTTTGGTCGGCGCCGATTGCGGTGCCGGCCGACTTTGCTGAGCCGATTGACTTATCGGTCAGCGGATTGGTGTGCCGAGCCGACGACGAAAATGGTCGTTGCATGCCGGTCCGTGAGACTCTGACAGCTCAATTGGTTGCCGACCCTGGGCCGCCGGCCGCCACTCCGCTCGGATCTGACCCACTCGGATCTGGCAAACAAAAGGCAAGACCCAAAGCCATTGCCTTCAGCGTACAAAACAGAGCGCTCGCCGCGGACTTGACCCCGACACAGGCGTCCAGCGCAGCCACATATAAATCCAAACCGTTTCGCGATGACAAGTATGTCGTCGAGTGGACAGCGGAGTTGGTGCCGCCAATCTTGTCGGCTGGCCAAACGGGTGCGATTCGCTTCACGGCCAAACCGGACACAGGATTTCACGTTTACAAAGTGGCGACCGATGATGCGGAATCGGCCACGAACATCGTGATCACCAACAAAGACGGCTTACTGATCGGTGCTCCGATCGCCGACAAGGAATTGATCACAAAATCAATCCTGCCGAATTTCCCACCCGTCAGCTATTACCAGGGTGAAGTGGCGTTTCAGCTGCCGATCAAGGTCCCTGAAGGCACTGCGGCGGGCAGCAAAACAATCGGCGGAATGATCGCCTATCAGGCATGCACCGAAGACAGCTGCCACCGCCCGACGGCGTTGAAGTTCGTCGCCAAGCTCAACGTGGGCGGCGATGTCAGCGGATTGCCGGAGTTCACGTTTGCATCGGCCAAATCAGCCGAGGCACTTGACGCGGCGGCCAATACCAAATGGGTGGATCCGATCGACTCGGACGCTGCGGTGGCGCAAGACCAAGACGATGAAACGGTCGCACTCGCGCCCCCCACCACGCCGCTGTCTCAGTCGTCTTCCTTTCCCGTGCTGCTCGGTTTGGCGTTTCTGGGCGGATTGATACTGAACGTGATGCCCTGCGTGCTGCCGGTCGTCGGATTGAAGATCATGGGCTTTGTGTCGCAGGCCGGTGAAGATCGTGGTCGCATCCTGTTGCTGAACGTCGTTTACGTGCTGGGCATCATGTCGGTGTTTGCGATTTTGGCCGCGGTTGCTTCGGTATCCAAATTTGGTTGGGGGCAACAGTTCACGTACTTTGAGGTGAAACTTGGTCTAACGATTTTGATGTTCGCACTTGCGCTTAGCTATCTGGGTGTTTGGGAGATACCTGCGCCTGGGATGGCGGGCGGCAAAACGTCGGCCCAGCTACAGAATCGCGAAGGCTTGGTCGGTGCTTTTTCCAAAGGAGTCTTTGCCACGATTCTGTCGACTCCCTGTAGCGGCCCGCTGCTCGGTTACATACTGGCCGCCACGCTGAACTTCACGCCGTTGCAAACAATCGTGATCATGCTGACCGTCGGTCTTGGCATGTCGTCTCCTTATCTGTTGATCGGTGCGATGCCAGGCCTGATCTCCTGGCTACCCAAACCGGGACCCTGGATGGAAACGCTGAAACAGCTGATGGCGTTTCTGTTCCTGGGGACTGTCGCGTACTTCTTCGCGCAATTTGGCGAAGATCAAAAAGTACCCGTCTTTGTGACGCTGATCGCTGTCTGGTTTGGTTGTTGGATCATTGGGTTGGTGCCAAATTGGGCCGACATCCGCCGCCGCCTGGTCGCCTGGACTGGCGGGATCGCGGTCGCCAGTTTGATCAGTGTAGCGGCGTTTCACTATCTGGAACCAGACGATCAACTGGCTTGGCAAGACTACAGCGAACCAACTTTGGTTCAGTTGCAAAACGAAGGCAAGACGGTGATGCTGGACTTTGGTGCCAAATGGTGCGCGACCTGCCAATTCAATTTCAAAGTGGCTCTGAACACACCGGCCACGCGTGAAGTATTGGATGAACTGGACGCCGTAGCGATGTACGCCGATTGGACCGACCAAAGTGACGAGATCAAAGAAAAACTGGAAGAATTGAACAGCCGATCGATTCCGCTGCTGGCCATTTATCCAGGCGGGCGTCCCAACGATCCGATCATCCTCCGCGACCTCGTTTCTCAGCAGCAAGTGATTGATGCCTTACGGGCAGCCGGTGCCAGTGTCAACGATTCGGCGGCGTTGGATCGGACATCTGTCTCTGTCGTCTCGTCGAACTAGTCCACCATGCTGGACATTGACGATACGATCGTCGCGATTGCCTCACCCACGTCGCCAGCCAATCGTGGGGTGGTTCGCATCTCAGGCACCGAGACGACCAACATTTTGGAGCGGCTGGGAGTTGATTGCCCCTCCGGCGCGCGCTCCGTGCGCTACGATGCCAGTCTGAACGTCGGCATGCCGCTCGGAACAATCCCAGTTAGCGTGCTGCTTTGGCCGTCATCGCGCAGTTATTCCGGTCAACCATCAGCCGAACTGCAAACCTATGGTTCCCTGCCAATCTTGCGCTCCCTTGTTGACGCCGTGATCGCAGCTGGCGCAAGGGGGCGCGACCCGGTGAATTCACGATGCGCGCCTTCTTGGCCGGTCGTCTGGACCTGACTCAAGCCGAAGCAGTCCTGGGCGTGATCGAAGCGGAAGGTCGCGGTACGCTGGACCATGCGCTGCGGCAGCTCGCCGGTAACTTGGCTCGGCCACTAAACCAAATGCGATCTACCATTCTGGATCTGTTGGCCGATGTGGAAGCCGGATTGGATTTTGTCGATGAGGACATCGAGTTCATCAGCGACGCCGCCCTGATTCATCGCCTGATCGAGATCAAGTCACAGTTAGCCGACACGTCCATCGCAATTGCATCGCGGGGCGGCGGGGCGGCCAGACCCGTCATCGCCCTGCGCGGCCAGCCGAATGCCGGCAAGAGTTCGCTGATGAATCGACTGGCCGGCAAACAAGTTTCGATCGTCGCGGAGACTGCGGGAACGACTCGCGATTTCGTTTCCGCGGAGGTTGATTTCAGTGGCTACGTCGTATGGTTAGTCGACACCGCGGGAATCGAAACAACCGATCCGGCGGCGGCCGATCAGACAACCAGAATCTGGGAACGACGGCCGCACTCCGCAAGCGCCCAACGCGCAGACGACCAGATCGTCGCCGACGCCCAGTTCCAAGCGACACGCGCCGCGGATGAAGCTGAAATTCGCATTTGGTGCGTCGACAGCAGTAGCGACGATGCGCTTGTTCAAGCCCAGCGCCTCAGCGACTTGGCAAGATCGGTTAAAAGGCCCGGTACGATTGATGTTTGGGTTGCCACGAAGGCGGACGTCGGCCAACAAAATCTGGATAGGACCAGATGGATCCATTGCAGCGCCGTCACCGGGGACGGGATCGATTTGGTTGAGGGCAAGATTGTCGAAAGCGTCGCGGCCCGCGACAAGGAGGAAGTCCGGTCGGTGATCGGTACAGCCGCCCGCTGTGGTCAGTCGGTGGATCTAGCACTTGAAGCAGTTTCAAATGCCATCGAGCTGACACAAAATCAAAACGGTCACGAATTCGTCGCCGCCGAGCTGCGGCGCTGCGCCGGCTGCCTGGGCGAAGTCACCGGTGCGATCTACACCGACGACATTCTTGATCGCGTCTTCACACGCTTCTGCATCGGCAAGTGATGGACTGGAAAACAATTAGTGACGAATCGCGGTAACCGCCCCTCAAGTCGATTGGCGTTTGGTCTTTGACCCGAAGGTCACTTCACCGGAACCTCGCGCCGATAACCGATGACGAACTCGCAGTACAGTAACGACTGCCAGGCAGATCCACGCGACTGCCGCAATCGCCAGCGACCATGGCAGCCAACGCGGTTTGTACTGAAAGCAGATGTCCCATTGGCCGCGCGGCAAGATCACTCCTTGAGTCAATCGATCCACCTGATACACCGGCGTCGTTTCCCACTGTTGCTCTCCCGCCGCGCTGAACTTGGCTACCCAATGTCCATCTTGAAAGACAGGTCGAGACACCAATCCGCTCTCGTCCAGCCGAACCGATGAATAAACTGCATCGTCATTGCTGCCCGTTACTCGGCCAACGCGAACCAATCGGTCGTCTGATTCCTGTGTCAGTTTGATCAATCGTCGAGCGAAGTTCTGATTGTTGCGTTCGGCAACCGCTTCGGCGGTGACACCCGCGGCCAATCGCAGAGTCCGGGTTTGTGGCCGCCAAAGTTCGCGATGCTCGATCAGCTGGGCGACCCGATCCCCGTCAGCCGTTTCCGTGATTGACCCTGGTACATGAATCACGCCGTCAATGATCAACCACTGGCGGATGCCCTGCCAAAATTCGTTACGCTGACTTGCCGTCATCTCGGCTGTCAGATCACGCGTCGCTTTCCAGAACTCAGCCGTTCCTTGACTCTGGATCGAAACCATGTTGTTCAGTATGCCGATCCGATCAGTCAGATGCCAGCGGCCAAAGCGACTGATGCGTAAACTGGCCTCGACATCCAGCATTCGATCCGGATCGCTAGTCAGCTTCCACTCGTCGGGCCAGCCGTCACCGCTCTGAGTCCGCATCCATCTGGATCCGGCAGGGAATCCCGCGGGCGCTCGCTGATCAACGAGCCGTTGTTCGCGCGAGCTGGGAACTGTGGCAATCATTGCCTGGCCTGCCAAAGCTAAATCAATCGCCACGATGACCAACAGCGCGAACCATTGGACCGGTTTGGTCAAACTCAAATGCCCAAGCGCCATCACAGCGAGCAGCACGATTGTGGATTGAACGATCGACCATTGAAGTTGTGCCAGCCCACCACCGATTTGTAGCGGTCCCCAAAATTCGTCGACCGGCAATCGTTCCATGTGGTTCGTGATCCAGCTCGGATTGGACCGCAACGCGGCGACAATCGCAATCGCGATCGCGAAGGCTGCCGCTCCGATTGCCAACCAAAGCCACTTTACTTTTGGAAAGGTGGATCGATCCAGCACAGCGGCGGTCCAGATCGATACGGCCAGCGCAAAGGGCGTTAACCACTTGGCGGGATAGCGAAATGCGTCATACCCGGGTAAGCAATGATACAACAACCAGTACGGCCCTCCCGCCGCGCTATCGACATTCGGCATCAGACCGGTGGTGGACTGGACCAACATCACCAAACCGAACTGACCCAGCGCCAAAGCCAGACTGCCGATTGCGATCATGGTCCAACGATTGCACGGCGGTCGCGGCCGATTGCTTAGTGAGATTCCGATGGCGGCGATGACCAGCATGCCCATGTAGATTGTGGGCGTCCAGGTTCGACCGTCACCAGGCAGCAACTGGCTGGTTCGCCGATAGATCGGAAACAGGGAACCAAACGGGTTGGCGGTTGCCAGTTCCGTCAGATGCCAGGGTGGAACTGAGAACTCCATTGACTCAAATCGTTTGCTCCCCGGTGCCGGTGGACCAAACCAATCCCACGACCCGGCCGAAACCATTCGATCACTTTGACGACTCCACGACAGCGACGCCGCCAATTGAGGCGCTGACAACACCGCAGCAAGAAACGGAACCGCCAGAACCGATACCACAGAGAGACTGGTTCGCGCATAGCCGAGTTGTTGCGTTACATAAAAGCAAGCGATCACGATCATCGCATTGGTCGCGGTTTGTGGATCGCCGCCCAGGACCATCATTGCCAAAGCTGGGGCTGCGATCAGGATTCGCACTCGGTTGCTGGTCGCTTGCTTCGACAGCATCACCCCCAAGACCAGCGGTAGCCAAGCGGCACCGACCAAAAAAGGGGGGTTGGTATACAGGAACAACACGCTGCCCGAGAGCGGGTACATGATCCCAGCCAAATTGGCCGCCTGAGGACTCATTTCGGACTGGCAGGCCGCCCACCTTGCGGTCACCGAGGCCAAAATCAAATGTGCCACCACGTACCAAGCCAGCGCCGTCTCCGTCGCGATTGGTAATAAGAACAGCAGATATCGCGGTGGATACAAAACGGCGGTCGTGGTTTCGCCGATCAATGGCAAACCGGTTTGGTCCAGCGGATTCCATAGCGGCAGCCATTGCTGCGCTGTCCGCGCGGCGACATAGTCGTACAGCGGCGTGTAAAAGTGGCTCACATCACGAAACGCCAGTCGCTCTATGCCGACAAGGGTCGGCGCGAATAGATACAGGATCAGCAGAGGGGCGATGAACAGACTCGCGCGGCTCAGCTGCATGATCGCTCAGGCGACGGTGAAATGGTCAACGCGGCGCTGTGACCACGCCGGCGCGGGATTGGTTGCGCAGCGCATCGGCACGTTGGACAACATTTTCAGTCGGTTCTCGCGTCAGTGGAACCATTTCGACATCGATAATCCGTTCGTCACGAATCTCGCCAGGCCATAAAGTCTCGCTGATAAAATCAAGCCCGGGAAGCTCGTACCAGGGTGGATTGAATCGCCGCCGAATGGTCTCGGTCCGATATCCGTCCCTTTCGATCCGAAACTCCCGCGTCCCATAGTACACAAATGGGGTGGCGGCTGGCGATGTACCGATCACTTGGTTGTCGACCGAAACCGTGGCACCGGGCGGATTGGTCCGCACCATCATCCGTCGCCGCACGCAACCGCTGCAGGCTAGCAGCGTCAGAATCGCGGTGAAGGCGGAAAATCGTAAGTTAGCGAAAGCAGGTTTCAAGGCAGCATCAAGACGCTGGGAAGGAAATGGAATCACAGAGCAACTTGCTTAACAACATCAAAGCGGCAAACGCCAGAGCGTTTCGCCGGCAGTCTGTTTCCGGCAGACTGTTTCACGGCAATTCGTGTTGGCAGGGCAAGGCTCCGCCCGAGCCGCAAGCTGGCAATCTCCCGATCGAAAGATTCACTCTGTGGATGTCAAAGGTCACGATCGCGTAAGCTGGATCGCCAAGCCGGTCGAGTTGGCTAGCGGCGATCGTGCGTTGCGATGGTTGCCGTGAATTCGCCGCCAAAGCCCCGTTTTCCAAAACGCATAGCGAGGGCGAGCCGAGAATGACGAAAGTACGGGAAAAATCACCGACACTGAAATCGTGAAGCCGGGTCCTGCGGTAAATCTCTGACTTTTTTATACTTTTCCGAAACCCTGAGAAAAGCAGCCGGTTTCTATTATAGCGGGGCGTCAGCACGACACCCGGACGGGTCTCTTCTCACCTGCTGGAAAAATCAAACATGAAACCGACACGTATTACGACAGCCATCTTTGCGGTTGCTTTCGTGGCCCTCGCGGCATCCGATCTAGCCGCGCAACAAGGTGGACGGCAGGGCCGTCGTGGTGGATTCGGCGGCGGGGGACCGGGAGGCCGTGGTGGTGATCCCACCATGGGTTTGCTGAGAGTCGACGAAGTCAAAGCGGAATTAGGGATCACACCGGAGCAGGATGAAGCGTTGCAAAAACTTGCCGAGCAGAGCCGTTCGGCTAGACCGGCCGGAGGCGGGCTGAACTTTCGCGATATGAGCGAAGAAGAACGCAAAGCAGCTTTTGAAAAGTTGCAAACCGAGTTAGCTGCACGAGCCAAGGAGACTAAGGAGAAACTGGAAGAGGTTTTGCTGCCGGATCAGATCGAGAGACTCGATCAAATCTCGTTGCAAGTCCGTGGCGCACGAGCGCTAAATGACCCAGAGGTCCGCGAACAGCTGAAGGTGTCGCCGGAGCAGGTCGCCAAGCTCGCCGAGGTACGTGAATCGACGCAGACCAAGATGAGGGAAAAGATGCAGGAACTGTTCCAGTCGGGCGATCGTACTGGGATGCGAGAAGCGTTCGACGAGTTACGCAAGGAAGTTGATCAAGAAACTCTTGGGGTACTCAACGAGGACCAGCGAGCGCAGTTCGAAAAAATGAAGGGTGAGCCGTTCGAAATGCCTGATCGAGGCTTTGGTCGAGGCGGCCCGGGGCGCGGTCCAGGTTCGGGTGGACCCGGGTCAGGAGGCCGACGGCGCGGTCCGCCGGACTCCAGCAACGAGTAGCTTGGTGTACGAGAAGCTTGGCTTGACTGCGGCAGACCGCTATCTAGCAGTGATTTGGCGGACGACATCGACCAATCGTTCCAGATCGCCGGCGTCATTGTAAGCGTGGATGCTGGCGCGGACCCCGCCACCTCGGCAGCTGACCACGACATCCTGCTGCAAAGCTTGGCGGCGGAAATCGGCAGGCTCAACGCCGGGAAGCTCGAACTTCAGAATGCCGCTGCGATTGGCAGCGGATTCGGGAAGACTGGCAGTGGCACCGACCGCTTGCAGTGACTGACAGAGCGATGCGGCCAACTCCGTCACTCGACGCGCGATCGCTTCCGGCCCGTGGCAGTCGCGTACTTTCAAGAACATTTCCAGACTTGCATTCAGCGCCGCCGCGCCGACCATATTTGCGGATCCCGATTCAAACCTGGCCGCGCCCGTTCGCAAATCCATCGACGGGCTCGCGTAATTGTGCGAGTTTTTGACGCTGCCCCAGCCAATGTTTCCACATCGCAACGTCTCGATGTGCTCGGACCGGATTACCGCTACTCCGGCGCCTTCCGGACCGAGCAACCATTTGTGACCATCGGCCGCGAGAAAATCGACGGGTGTTTTGGCCAGGTCAAGCGGATACATGCCTACCCCCTGGATGGCGTCCAACGAGACCAGCACGTTTCGCTGGTGCGCTTGCTCGACCAGCGTATCAAGGTCGATTCGAAATCCGCTGGCGTAGCCGACCCAGCTGACCGCGATCATGCGCGTCGCCCGGTCAACTCGCGAGATTAGGTCCTCGACGCGAACTTGGCCATTGACGCGTGGCACAATGCGAACTTCCACGCCGCGCGATTGTTGGTTCAGCCAGGGGAACAGATTGCTGGGAAATTCGCCTTCCGGAATCACCACATTGTCGCCGCTCCGCCAGGGATAGCCTTCGGCCACCAGGTTAATGCCTGTGGTCGTGTTGGGAACCAAACAGACCTCGTCGCTGTGACAGCCCAGCAAACTGGCGAAGTTGCTTCGGAGTTGATCGGTGGTTGCGGCCCATTGTGGCCAGACGGTGTCCCCGAGTGTCGCCGCTTGATCCGAAAACCGCACGATTGCCTCTCGGGCTCCCTGACTGATCGGCGCGACAGCGGCGTGGTCCAGGTAGGCCCACCGCGTGGCGATTGGCATCTGATCACGCCACCATTGCCAAGGTTTCAGTTGCAGGAGTTGCGAATCGTCGTTTGCTTGTTGATCGAATTTCAAAGCGAGACACCTGAGCAGTCGGCTGGTGTACGAGAGGATGGCCTACAACAGTTTATCGACCAATCATCACAATCCGTCCAGCCGTCAGAATTACTATGTTTGTTCGATCACAATCGATGCTAGGGTGGTCAGCGGGATTGATGCCGACGGGCAATGGGAAACCGCGGAATTTCTAACTATACTGCGACCACGATCGTGAAATCAGCTCGGTTTTTTCTCACTTGCGAGTCACTCTGGCGAGGTTGTTGATGCCCAAGGCTCTTTGCCTGACCAGCCTTGTGGCGTCGATCTTGATCGTCGTCCTGTTTCTGGAAGATGCCGTCACCAGCATGCTTGGCATGCAGGGGCTGGCGATCTTCGGGGCGCAAGATTACTGATGGATATTGTGTTCGCGGCGATGGCCGGAATGCTGATCTATCTGAGCTGGATCACTTACAAAGAACAGCGTTAGATAAACTGACTAGTCGGGGGGATCCAGATGCGTCTGTCGCGCCGTCAATTCCAACGCTCGATCGTGCAAGCTGCCGGCGGGCTGAGCATGGCTCAGGTTCCGTTGGCATCGTCGGCTGCCGAAACCGGTCCGCTGGAAACCTTTGTTCCCACCAGGGCGATCACTCACGGCCCGACCAACCACTGGTTCGGGTATTACGACAAGCGAGAGTTCGATCCAGGCAATCGATTCGTGCTGGCCAATCAAGTCGATTTCGAAGGCCGCGCTCCCACGGGCGCGGATTCCATCAATGTCGGTTATGTGGACATCAAGAATGAGGATCGCTGGCAGCAAATCGGGTCCAGCCGCGCTTGGGGTTGGCAACAAGGCTGCATGTTGCAATGGGTTGGCAATCGCGGTGAAAAGATCCTTTGGAACGACCGCGAGGGCGACGCGTTTGTTTGCCGCATCTATTCGGTCGCCGACCGGCAGGTACGGACGATCGATCGACCAATTTATACAATTTCACCGGATGGCAGCTTTGGTTTGTCAGTCGATTTTCGTCGCATCGACAACTTACGCCCGGGCTACGGTTACGACGGTCTTGCCGACCCGAATGTGGGTGTTCGAGCCCCAGCGGATTCGGGAGTATGGCGAGTCGACCTGGAAACGGGCGTTGCAAAATTGATCATGTCGCTAGCCGATGTTGCGGCGGTTCCCTGGGATGACGGGCGAACCCGAGACGACGCGTGGCACTACTTCAACCATCTGCTGATCAATCCGTCCGGCAAACGTTTTATCGTTCTGCATCGCTACCGGCCCAAGTTTGACCCTCGGACGCTCGAATTTCAGGGAGGTTTTGTGACCAGAATGTTGACGGCGAACGTCGACGGCAGCGAACCTTATGTACTTGATCCCAGTGGACACACCTCACATTTCATCTGGAAGGACGACCAGGTCGCAACGATCTGGACACAGCCCGCCGGTCGGCCGCCGGGATTCTATCGATTCACCGACAAGACACGGCAGGTGGTTGCGGTAGGCCATGAGAAAATGCCCGTCAATGGTCACAACACCTACCTGCCAGCCCCCCATGACGATTGGATTTTGAACGACACCTATCCAGATCCGGCAACTTCGCGGCAAACGGTCTATCTGTATCACGAACCGAGCGGCCATCGATTTGATCTTGGACACTTTCCATCGCCTCGAAACTATCGCGGTCAATGGCGCTGTGACACCCACCCGCGCAGCAACAATGATGGGACTTTGGTCGCGATCGACAGCCCGCATGATGGCGGCCGCCAAGTCTACCTGCTGGAGATCGGCGAGTTGATTCAGCGTTCCGGTCGTTCGGATTGACCGCCTTACCAGAATCGATCGGCGTGTAGCGGCTAGCGAAACTTTGTTCGCATCGACACCCCTTCAACGACGATCTCTATTTGGTTCGACCGGTGTGGCGTCTTCGGACTCCTCCGGTCTCCTCCCGAACATGCTTTCCTCCCGAGCAAACTATGTCTAACAAAGATACGTTCCGTATCGTCACTCGAGCGAGTGACGGTTCGCTGCTAATTCGTGACTATCCCACCTGTGATCCTCTGCTGAAGCTGCACCATCAGATTGGCACCGACGACTGCAGCACTGATTTGGAACTGCGCGGTATGCCTGTCTTCCGTGGTTTGGTTGGTCCAATCCCCGAAGGCAAGAACATCGTTCGTTACGAATCACCAGAGGTGTTCGAGGCACTAACCAAAGAGTGGGGTGCTGCCAAACCCCGCAAGCGTCGCCGCCGTACGGCCAGTCCAGAGGCAGCCGCTTCCTAGACTGTCGGATTCGAATCAGAACCGATACGGCTCGTTTTGCGACGCTAGCAACACTGATCGCGTCCCCGCACATTGCCGGCCAATGAAACCGGCCGTGTGGAAACCGGCCGTGTGGAAACAGGCCGTGTGGAAACAGGCCGTGTGGAAACCGGGCGTGTGGAAACCGGGCGTGTGGAAACCGGGCGTGTGGAAACCGGGCGTGTGGAAACCGGGCGCGTGGAAACCGGGCGCGTGAAACAGCGTTCATGCGAACTGCTCTTGCTCGCTGGTCGGCGACGGAGTTATTTGAAAAACAGATTGTATCGCACGATCTGTTCGATCTCCAGGAATAACTTCAGTTGCGTCGTTGTCAAACGAGTCCAACGAGAAAAAACGGTCACCCATGGACCGCTGGCACGGTTTACAGCCGTTGCCGGTTGTTGACTGCTGCGCTGGTGATCGCTTCGCTGGTCCTGGCGGGTTGTGGGACAACTCGAGAGTATCGGGCCACCGAACAGCTGATCCTCAGTGATGCGGTCGATTCGAGCGTCGCGAAACTGGATTTCCGCCCGTTGACTGGACGAAAGGTCTATCTGGATACCAGCTACCTGCGTCAAGTCAAAGGAGAAGGTTTTGTAAACAGTGAATACGTCACCAGCGCGCTTCGGCAACAAATCGTCGCGGCGGGTTGCCTGATCCAAGACGCCGCGCCGGATGCCGATGTGATCATCGAAGCCAGAATTGGAACTTTGGGCGCCGACGATCACCGCGTGACCTTTGGCATCCCCGAGAACAACGCCCTATCGGCTGCGGTCGCGTTGATCCCCGGAGCTCCCACGATCTCCGCGGTACCTGAAATTGCCCTGGCTCGCCGCGAAGCCCGTGAAGCGGCGGTCAAGGTTTCAGCGTTCGCCTATGACCGCAATACCAGGGCGGCGGTTTGGCAATCGGGGGTCGACCGAGCCACAGCAACTGCCAAAGATACCTGGGTCTTCGGTGTGGGTCCCTTTCAGAGTGGTTCAATCCGGGACTCGACAAAGCTTGCCGGTGGCGCGATCGACATCGGCGAACGAAGCGCGACAGGTTCACCATCTCGCTTTTTCGACCGACCGCCGGTCGACTACAGTGCGGAGGTACGATATGAGCAAGGTTGGCCTGTATTCAATCATGGAGGCCTGAGCGGCGACATGCTTGGAATGCCTGAATCGAAAACCGATCAGGACCAGATTGCGGAGGGCGAGTCGGATCAAGATGACCAGACGGTCGCGCAGAGGCCGGACGAAGAGTCGCAAGAAGACTCGGAGAATTTCCAGAGGTGAGTTCGGTCCATTGTCCATCGATCAGAACAACTTGATCGACCCCGACTGTTACCAGCTGATCGACTTTGGCGATGGCCGCAAACTGGAGTCGATTGCCGGACACATCGTGGACCGGCCCAGCCCGGCCGCCGCGACCGCCGATCGTCAATCGCCCGGGGAATGGTCGAAAGCTGACGCCAGGTTTGATCCGCTCAGTAAGACCTGGACGCACCATCGACCTTGGCCCGCCGACCTGGACGTCGATTGCGGCACATTTCGGATGCCGGTCGCAGCCACCCCCTTTGGCCATATCGGTCTGTTTCCAGAACAATCCGACAATTGGAAATGGCTCTCTGGAACCTCGGCCGGCGACCAGCGACAACACGCGGCGCTGAATCTGTTTGCCTACACCGGGGCCAGCAGCCTGGCATTGATCACGGCCGGTTATCAGGTCACTCACGTTGACGCGGCCAAGGCAAACGTGCAGGCTGCTCGTCAGGCGGCCGCGCACAACGGCTGGGGGGACGCGGCCATTCGCTACCTTGTTGACGACGCAGCAAAGTTCGTCGCACGTGAGCTACGTCGAGGTCGCAGCTATCATACCATCGTGCTGGATCCGCCGACCTACGGTCACTCGCCACAGGGAAAAACGTGGCGAATCGAGCGCGACCTGTGGCCACTGCTTGAGGACTGTTTGCGGCTTCTCGACCCGGCGCATTTTCGCCTGCTGATCACCGGCCATTCTGCTCACGTCGATCAAAACGATGTCGGTCGGTTCCTGCAAGAAAGCAGGTTTTGGCGGAATCAAGACCGTGGGACAGGTATGCTTCTCGCCTCCGGTAGGTCACAATTAGTGGATCGCAAGGGCCGCGCGCTCGATGCCGGCTTTTTTGTTCGAGCAAGCTCTCGACAAACCACCTGACCAAAATCAGTCCGATGACGCCTTGCCAACGCAACGCCAACCTGCTGCAGGACTCACTTCGCTGCCTCGGAAACGTCGTCGTTGCTTTCTCGGGAGGCGTCGACAGCAGTGTGGTCGCCGCGGCGGCGCATCGAGCGAAACTCGCGACCGGTTCGGGACAAGCGGTTGCCATCACCGCTGATTCCGCCAGCGTACCGGACTGGCAGCTGCGGATCGCCAGAACGGTTGCCGCGGAAATCGGCATCCCGCATCAGGTCATCAGAACCGATGAGACCGAGCGAGCAGACTATCGGCGAAACGACGATCGGCGCTGTTTTCACTGCAAGCAAACGCTGTACGAGTTTTTGCGACTTGCCGCTGCTGCGTTTGCCGATGCGACCATCGTATCGGGAACCAACGCCGATGACCTGGGCGATCACCGGCCTGGTATCGAGGCGGGTCGACAATCAAGTGTGGTCACTCCGCTGGCCGACCTGGGCTTTGGCAAATTGCAGGTTCGCGAGCTGGCCCGGCATTATCGTTTGTCAAATCACTCGCTGCCGGCGTCACCTTGTCTGGCCAGCCGAATTGCCTATGGCACGGAGGTCACGGTCGAGCGATTGAGTCGAATCGAACAAGCCGAAAACCACTTGCGCGAGCTGGGGTTTGTCGAGACACGGGTTCGTCTGCACGCCGACGAGCTAGCGCGGATTGAAGTACCAAGAGATCAAATTGTCAAATTAGTCGAAACCGACCAAACGGGTGCCTTAACGCGACACCTACAGAGTCTGGGATTCAAATTCATCTCAGTTGATCTGGCCGGTTTTCGCAGCGGCAGCATGAATCGGGTTTTGGTCAGCATCGATCCTTCGGGCTTGACTCGTAAACAAGAGGCGTCGGATTGACTGCATCGGAACCGAACAGTTCGTCAACCTCGGCCCCCAGCCTGATCGGCACCCGCCTCGGCGATTTTCAAATCATGCGCAAGCTCGGCCGCGGGGGCATGGCAGACGTTTACGCGGCACGCCAAATATCACTCAATCGAGACGTCGCCTTGAAGGTCTTGCGGCCGGAGTTTGCGCGGGACAAGGACTACATTCAACGTTTTCGTCGCGAAGCGCGAGCAGCCGCGCGGCTGAATCATCCCAACATCGTGCAGGTTTTTGAAGTCGGCAATATCGATTCTCAGTACTACATCGCGCAAGAATTAATCGATGGAGAGAATCTGCGGCAGCGCTTGGATCGCGATGGTGTAATCGACTCGGAACTGGCCGTCGAGGTTTTGATTGGTGTCGCTGCGGCGCTGAAGGTCGCGATGGAGGCGGGCATCACCCATCGTGACATCAAGCCCGAGAATATCATGCAGTCTGCCAGCGGGATCATCAAAGTGGCCGACTTTGGTTTGGCCCGATTCAACGCCGAGGTTGATGTTACCGGTGGCGATCTGACGCAAGCCGGCTTGACCATGGGCACGCCCCGGTACATGAGTCCGGAACAGGTACAGGGAAAACGTGTCGACGTCCGCAGCGATCTGTATTCGCTGGGAGTCACGATGTATCACCTGTTGGCCGGACGCCCACCGTTCGAAGCGGACGAACCGCTTGCGCTTGCACTGATGCACTTGCAAGAGACTCCCGCGCCAATCGATCGAGTGCGTTCCAAATTGAATGCATCCGGCAACCCGGATTTGGACGAATGGTTGATCGCTGTGGTCAACCGTTTGATGAGCAAATCGATCGAAGCCAGGTTTCAGTCGCCCGATGAATTGATCAGTGCGATTCGAAACGAATCGCCAATGGTTCGCTTGGAAAACCTAGGCGCCGGCACGGCTGCCGCGACCATTCGGTTGCAACGGGCAACAGACCAGGTGAGAAAACAACGAGAAAAACGCTCTTTGCGATGGCTGGCAGCTGTCGGTTTGCCATTGCTGTGCCTGTCGATCGCTGCTTGGCTGGCTGTCAATTACCAGGGCAAGACAATCGATGATATTTTGCGACCAGAAACGGTGCCACGAGCGGACACGGTCCAGGTGCAATACTTGAACGCGGTCATCCGAGGCGACGAAATGGGCTGGCGCTCGGTTGGGCAACATTTCCCGCCAGCTGAGAGCGCGACCAATGCCGCTTACTATGCCAAGGCCCAGTTGCAGTTGTCCCGGTTGCTGGCCGAGAGCGATAGGTTGGATGAAGCAGATCGAATATTGAAGCGGCTACAAGGCGACCCGGGAGTCGATCGGATTTATCAAGCGATCGCACTGAGCCAACGCTTTACGATCCTTAATCAACTCGGCCGAGAGTCGGAGATCGCTTCGGTAAGACAACAGTTCCAGTCGCTGTATTCTGAGCTGGAAGCAACCAATCCGAACTTGCTGCGGCAACTTGAGCAAGTCGTTACGACACGCGAGTTATTGTTGCTGGGCGTGGGAAATCGCTGAATTTTGACGAAGAAAATCGGCCGCTGACGTTGGCGTGCCGGGCGATCTGGGATTATCGTTGAATGAGACCCGAGCCGCGGAACTGGATGTGCCAGGGATCAGACGGGTCGCCATGTCTGGCAAAATCCGCTTTTAAAATTTCCAACTGTGGCGATCGATGATCTATTTCATTCTCTGGGTTCTGTTTTTGCTGACCGTCCTGTTGGCGGTTCCGATCGCTGCGCTGATCGAAAAGCGGAAGTATCAAGCCCATGTAGCCTCCGAAGCCAAACAGGAGCCCGCCTGGAGCGAGGAGGACGTGCAAGTTGATGACGAATCAACCGCAGCAGGAGCATCGGCGGCGGAAGCCGTGGAATTCAGTGAGGTCGATGGCGGCGAGGATTTTTCAGCCTTCGACGAAATCGAATGAGCCGCGGGCGATCCACCGGTCAGGCTGTCCGCTGAACGAGCTCGTTATCGGAACAGGGTTACGATCGGTTTCCGTTGACGACTGCAAGTCAGGATTTCGCAATTGGCGGGTCGGAGTTGACGACAACCGGCAGTTCAATCGTAACCGCCTGCCCAAAGATCGACAGATCGCCAAATTTTGCCACCGGACGCAAGCGAATCGGCCCGCCACCCCATTTTTTCTGAGCCACCGCAATCTTGCCCGACTCGCCCTTGACCGTATCGATCACCACCCCGTGATGCATCAGGTCAATCGAATCCGCGCCCTTGCATCGAACACTCACGGTTGCACTTTGCTGGTCCGTCGAAGCCGTCGGTATCTTCATGGGATCACCTAGCAGAAAACTGGCGGCGTGAGACGCCCTCGGTTGCAGCGCGTCGCGTCCGATCAGAACGGTGCGGAATTCAATCGCTCCCTGCAAATTCTTGGGTAGATTCAAGTTTACGCCTTCGATCGGTGGTAAACGTTTGGCCAGCCTGCCCTCGATGTAGACCTCGACTGCGCCGGTTGGGCTGTGAAGTTTTGTGGTCGTGGACGCCTGACGTTTGATTTGAATCGTGGATCCCTCATTCTCCGTTTTGATTTCCTCCATCGTTACCAGATCGTCCGGCGGTTGGGAAAAAGGTTGTGCCAGCGGGTCACCGACAATCAACAACTGGTAGGGGCAGGCGATTGAAAGGTAGAACGCCTCGATCGCCGTCGCGCCCGAAGCGTAATAGCCGTACATCATGGGCAACGGAAATTTTGCCTGCAAAGAATAAGGTTCCATCACGGTGCCGCTGGTCATCGCAGCGCCGGCATGCAGCAACTCCGTCATTTTGGTTTGGCCATCGTTTGAATAGTTGCCGCCGTGACTGGTTAAATTGTCCGCGATCGCGCCCGGAACAAATTTCCAATTGCGCTTGCGCAAATCCATTTTCGGAGTGCCCAACATCAATCCAGCGACGGATCCCGAATCCAGGGGAACGGGTTTGAGTTTCGTTGCGTTATCGCGATTCAAATGAGTCAGCCAGGCCATCGCATCAACCATTCCGACGACTCTGGTTTTGGTGCGAACATCGCCGGTCAACGTAAACCAAAACGCGGCGTCCGGATTTGTCTGATCCCCGCTTACCGATCGTTTCAAAACATCGATCACTTGTCGCAAATTGCTGCGCGCGGATTCACGACACCCAACATGCAGGACAACATGTACGGAATCCCCAGATCGACGCTGGCGGCGGGCTGGCCTGATAAGTTCCAGGCAACCTGGCTTGAAAAGCCCACCGGCCCTTGCATATCGATTGGCGCCGTCGATAGTCGATTGGCCAGCGACGAGAGTGGCCGCTCTTTCATCAGCGGGGATAGCGACTGATTCTCGTCCAGCCAGGTTGCCGAGGTCCAACCGGCCGAGATCGCCTTGACGATCAAGTTTTTGGCTGCCGAATGGTCGCCGGCTTTCTCGCGTGCTTCGGCGGCGCGAATCGCAAGTGCCGGCATCCTCGGGGATTCTTCAAATAGCTTTTCGAATTCTTCGGCCGCTTTACTGAAGTCGGAAATTTTAAACGCCTCGTCCGCATCCTTGAATCGCTGGCGATGTTCGACGTCCAGAAACGGATTCGTAAAATTCCGATTGAAGGGGCCGCGGCAGTACAGGTTGGAAGACAGATCTAAGTACTGGGGATTATCGGCCAGCACAAAGCGATATAAGTACGTCAATCCGTTGATCGATGCCTGGGGCGTGATGAACTTATTGATCGGCGAATCAGGCAGCTTCGCTTTGTGTTCCTTGATGTCAACTTTCGTAGGAAAGTTTGTCGAATAAGCGATCACTCGAGCTTGTTTCGCTAATCCACGTTTCTCGATTTCGGAAAGGACAGGCCTGAGTATCTGCTCTTTGAACGGCTCCAGCCCGATTCGCGGATCGCTTGGAACTCCCTCCAGAAAAATCAAATTTCCCGAGGGTATCTCACGCAACTGGGCGTACTGATTGGCCACCGTTCGAGATTCATACGAATCCGCGTTGACCACCACGATCACATTCTCCGGGCTCACTCCGGCCAAGGCCAATTCCGTTCGCAGCGTCGACCAGACGAGCAAAACCAGAGAAACGATTACAAAATCTCGGATCATGTTGGAACCTTCGCCAATGCCTATCGCTTTCGCCGTCGCCCCGAAGGCGCGAATCGTTGACGAATCTGATTGACCGCCGCGATCAATTGATCGACTTCATCAGCAGTGTTGTAAAGATAGAAACTGGCTCGCGTCGTCGCGGTCAACCCAAGTGCGTGGTGTAACGGCATCGTGCAGTGGTGTCCCGCCCGAACTGCAATCCCTTGTTGATCCAGCGATTGGGCGACATCGTGTGCGTGCGCATGATCGACGTGAAAGCTGACGATACCGACTTTGGAATCCAAGTCCGTTCGGGCGTCGGCTTCTGGACCGATCACGCGAACACCCTCAATATTCCGCAGCCCAGCATCGGCCCGCGCACCTAGTTGGCGACCATGCTCGGCAATTCGGTCCAGCCCGACGTTTTGCAGATAGTCGACAGCCGCTTTCAAACCAATCGCCTCCGCAATGGGTGGCGTTCCCGCTTCAAACTTCTCCGGCAAATCCGCCGGCTCAAATCCAGCGGTCGTGACACGGTTGATCATTCCGCCGCCCCCTAAAAAAGGCGGCATCGAATCCAATAGCTGCTCCTTACCATACAGCACGCCGATTCCGGTCGGACCGCACATCTTGTGGCCGCTGAAAGCGATGAAATCAGCGTCCCAGGCTTTCACGTCCGTTACTTGATGCGGTACCGATTGTGCCGCGTCGACCAGTACCGTGCTGCCAAACTGGTGGGCCAGCGAGGTCCAATGAGCCACCGGATGCTCGGTCCCCAAGACGTTGCTGGCCGCGGTAAATGCGAAAATCTTTGGACGCAGCCGCTCCAGGGATTCGCGAACCATTTCGCCATCGACCCGAAAATCGTCTCGCAGCGGCAAAAATTCAACCCGACATCCCGTCCGCGATGACAGCTGGTGCCAGGGGACAATGTTGGCGTGATGTTCGGCGATCGTTAACAGGACCACGTCGTCGCGGCCAACGTGCATATCGCCCCAGCTGCGAGCCACTAAATTGATCGCGGCAGTCGCCCCTGCGGTGAAGATCGTTTCACTCGGTCTGGCGTTGATGAAACGGGCCACGGATTGACGAGCCAGTTCGAATTGTTCGGTCGACTCCTCGCTGAGCGTATGAATGCCGCGATGAACGTTGGCGTAAAACCGCCGATAGCAATCGCTGATCGCATCGATCACCGCCGCAGGACGTTGGGAGCTCGCGGCGTTGTCCAAAAACACCAAATCCGCCCCACTGGCCGTCTTACGAGCCAAAATGGGGAAGTCACCGCGGAGCCGAGCCAAATCTTTAAATTCGTTCCGCTCTGAAATCTTGTTGGTCAAGACCGTACTTTCACTAGGCATGTCGAATCATTCGCTAACGAATGCTCATCGGGGATCACGTTTCTTCCGCCAGACTTGGTCCACCAAAGTTCGGGTCGCCGCCGCCGGCATCAGGCGATACGTCGATCGGCGAGTGAACCGCGGTCTGCAGCACCCTCCAACCGAGCAAACAGCATTTTTGTCGGTTCGGAGTTAGTTTCGGACCAAACAATTCCAACATTTCCTGGGCCGAAAATTTTTGCAAATCCTGCAGCGTTTTGCCCTCGATCTTTTCAACCAGCATCGACGCCGATGCCTGACTAATCACGCATCCCTTGCCGTCAAACCAGGCTTCCTTCACCGTTCCGTCGTCGTCCAGACGCAGGTCGATGTGAATCACGTCCCCGCACAATGGATTGTCGGCCTCATGGCAATGGGTCGCCCCTTGCAGTGCCCCGCGGTGATACGGGTCTTCGTAGTGATCAAGGACATGATCTTCGTAGATGTCTTGTTCGCTGTTCATCAATCTGGAGGGGAAAGCGGCAGCTTTTTCGGGGAATCCAAGCAGTTTCTATTTTAGTCTACGCTGGTTGTCAAAAATCGACGAGCCCCATTTGGGGCGATTCCACCTCGATCGCCGATCGAGCAACCTGCCCGCAGGTGCCAAATGAGAAAACCCATTGGCGGATCAGAATCCAAGTTGTCGGCGTCACCAACCGTGTCACAATGAATTCATGTTCGACTGACGTCCGGCGGAACCTGTGTCTGGATTCAGACCAGGCGCTGTCTCGCAAATCAAGCAGCGAGGAAAAGGGAGCGGACTCCAGTAGCCACAGCGCCCTTGGGGTGCTTCGCACGATTGGCGCACGATTGGGGTCCGCCCTTTTTTCCGCTGACGAATCGAATGACTAGACCGAGCCTAAGTTGACAAGCCCTACCAAGTCCCGATTGGCCAGCATGGACGATTCCTCGAACGCGCGAATTCAACGCGAGATCCGGCAGCAGCTGGACGATTCGCCGCATCACGAGCTAAGGAACGTGCGAGTCCAGGTCGGTGCACAGCAGATCGTTCTAACGGGAACGGTTTCGACTTATTTCATCAAGCAAATGGCCCAGGAAACAGCTCGTCGCGCAGAAGATCGGCGTCAGGTGCTCAATCAAGTCAAGGTTCAGTAGCGTCCGGGACTCCTGCGTCTACTTTGCTGCTTCTGCTATAATCGAGAGCCTAGATATCGGCAGCATCTGGAATTGAGCGCTCATGGCCGAAACGGTCTTTTCTGTACGCGGAATCACCAAAGTCTACCCGATGGGCGAGGTGGAAGTGCATGCGCTGCGAGGCGTTGATCTGGATCTTTTCGCTGGCGAATTCACTGTGTTGCTGGGGCCCAGCGGCAGCGGGAAATCGACACTGTTGAATATTTTGGGTGGCCTCGACTTGCCGACCGCCGGCACGGTCGTCTACCGAAATATCGACTTGACCCGCGCTAATCAGCGCCAATTAACGCTGTTTCGTCGCGAGTCCGTCGGTTTCGTATTTCAGTTCTACAATCTGATCCCTAGTTTGACCGCGCTCGAAAACGTTAGTCTGGTCACCGACGTGGCCAGCAATCCGATGTCGGCGACCGAGGCTTTGGAATTGGTCGATTTGGCGGATCGAAAAGACCACTTTCCCGCCCAATTGTCAGGCGGTCAGCAACAGCGGGTCGCGATCGCTCGCGCGATCGCCAAGCGACCCGATGTCCTGCTGTGCGATGAACCGACCGGAGCACTGGACGCAGCGACGGGGATTACGGTGTTGGAAGCGATTCAGCGGATCAACGATGAACTGGGAACGACCACCGCAGTGATCACTCATAATGCCGCGATTGGGCAAATGGCCGATCGAATCGTCTCGCTGCGCGATGGCCGAATTGCGAACGACGTCCGCGTTGAAGTCAAAACGCCCATTGCCCAGTTGCAGTGGTGATCGTGAAAACACTCGACCTGAAACTGTTCCGAGAGCTGGGCGAAACCAAAGGACAATCCTTGGCGATCGGAGTAGTGATTGCTTCGGGCGTCGCGGTGTTTGTGATGTCTTTGAACACACTTGGTTTTCTGACCGAGACAAGAGACGCATATTACGACCGCTATCGATTCGCTGATTTGTTCGCGTCGGTCTCGCGTGCGCCCATCCCGCTAACTGAACGGATTGCAGAAATTCCAGGCATTGCGGATGTACAAACTCGGATCGTTGCCAATGTGACCCTGGACGTTCCGGGACTGGACGAACCGGCGGTCGGACACCTGGTTTCGTTGCCCGATGACAATCAACCCAAGCTGAACAAGCTGTATCTGCGTCGCGGACGCCTGCCGGAGGCCGACCGTGAGGGCGAAGTGTTGGTCAGCGACGCATTCTTTGAGGCCAATCATCTAAAATTGGGCGATTCGATCGACGCCATTCTCAATGGCCGCTTGCAGCCGTTGACGATCGTTGGCGTCGCGCTGTCACCGGAGTTTGTGCTGCAAGTTCAAGCGGGCGAAATGTTGCCCGACGATCAGCGCTATGGCATCTTCTGGATGGCTCGGCGGCAACTGGAAGCGGCGTTTGACATGGATGGCGCCTTCAATGACGTCACCATCCGATTGCTGCGCGGGGCGAATCAGCAGGATGTGATCGATTCCTTGGACCGCATCTTGAAACCGTACGGTGCGGCGGGCGCTTACGGTCGCGATCTGCAAGTTTCGGCCCGATTTCTCAGTGACGAAATCCGCGGTCTCAAGGCCACCGGCATGGTCGCTCCGATCATGTTCATGGCGGTCGCGGCATTCCTGATGAACATTGTGCTGACGCGTCGCATCGCTACCCATCGCAGCATCATCGCGGCGCTCAAGGCATTTGGCTATACGAACACCGAAATCGCGATTCATTACCTGAAGTCTTCGTTGCTCGTCGCCATCATCGGTGCTGTTCTGGGGGTGCTGGTAGGGCAGTGGATGGCGACGCAGCTGACTGAACTGTATGCCGAATTTTATCGCTTCCCGTCATTCGTCTATCGTCCTGACTGGCGAGTCATGCTGCTGGCTGTCATGGTCAGTTTGTTCTCGGCGACCGTCGGATCATTGCGCGCGGTCGGATCGGCGGTTGCTATGTTACCGGCCGAAGCGATGCGTCCAGCCGCGCCGGCAACCTACCATCGCACCTTGTTGGAGGTTCTCGGACTGACCAGTTTCATTCCCGTCGCCGGTCGGATGGTGCTGCGAGGATTACAGCGACGACCGATCAGTGCCATCTTTTCGTCGATCGGAATCGCGTTTGCCGTCGCGGTATTGCTGGTCAGCAGCTTCATTGACGACGCGATCAATCATGTAATCGAGTTCGAATACTATTTGTCCGAGCGGGAGGATATCCAAGTTTCGTTCATCGAGAACACGTCACCCGCCGCACGTCACGAGCTGCGGCACCTCAGCGGCGTGGAGCGAGTGGAACCTTACCGTGCGGTTCCGGTCGATTTACGAAACGGACATCTGAGCCATCGCACGAGCATTGTGGGACTGAATCAGAATCGGGATCTGCACCGGCTGCTAAACACAGACGCAAAACCGGTCTCGCTGCCCGAATCGGGAGTTGTGATCAGCGACATTCTCGGGGACCTGCTGGAAGTCAAGCTGGGAGATGCCTTGACGGTCGAAGTCTTGGATGGCGCCAAACCGACTCACGTGGTCCCGATCGTGGGGGTCGTGCCACGGTATACGGGTGCCAACGCTTACATGGACCGCCATTACCTGAATCAGCTGCTGCGAGAAACCGATGCGATTTCAGGCGCCTACCTGGCCGTTGACTCAGCCGAACAATTGGATCTCTACCACCAGTTAAAAAGAATGCCGCAAGTTGCCTCGGTATCCGTCAAGGCGGCCAAGATCCAGAAGTTTCGCGATACGATTCAAGAAAATCAAAACGTGATGCAGTCCTTTACCGCGTTCTTTGCCGCCGTGATCGCGGTTGGTGTGGTTTACAACACGGCCCGTATTTCGTTGGACGAACAGAGTCGTGAATTGGCAACCTTGCGAGTGATCGGGATGACGCGGGGCGAAGTTTCCAGCATTTTGTTGGGTGAACTGGCGGTCCTGACGCTGGTGGCGATTCCAGTCGGCTGGTTGATCGGTTACGGTTTTTGCTTTGCTATGGCCGAGGGATTCAGTTCAGAGACGATCCGCATCCCGGTGGTCATTAGCCAGGAAAGCCTGGCACGCTCGGCAATGGTCACTGCGATCGCCGCCGCCATCAGCGGTTTGATTGTTCGTCACAGCTTGGACAAACTAGACCTGGTCGAAGTGCTAAAGAGCGGTGAATGATCGGTCAGCGACGTGAACCGAAATCTACGGTAAGGGCAACATTGCATTGAAAAGACTGCGTCGTTTGTTGTATTGGCTGATTGGCTTGTCACTTGTCGGTGCGGCGAGCTACTTTTCCTTGCGCCCACGTCCGGTGCTGGTCGACGTCGCGACCGTTGCCACTGGCCCGATGGATGTGCGTGTCGAGGAAGACGGAAAAACCAGAATTCGGGAACGTTATGTGGTTTCCACCCCACTTACCGGAAGGCTGTTACGTATCACTCTGGAAGTTGGCGACCTGGTCACGGCCGGACAAACCGTGCTGGCGCGAATGCAGCCCACCGACCCGGATTTCCTCGATCCCCGAGCATTGGCTCAGGCCCGCGCGCGAGTCAGCGCGGCAGAGCAAAGATTGCAAGCCGCAAAAGCGGAGCTAGCGAAAGCTGAAGCGGAGGTCAACTATGCCGAGACCGAGATGGGACGCGTACGAAACCTGCGGAATAAGAACGCGGCCTCGCAGAGTGAGTTCGAGGCAGCCGATCTTGCCTTTCGTTTGCGAACCGAAGAAGCCAAATCGGCCGGTTTCGCCGTCGATATCGCCGAATACGAGTTGGAATTGGAACGGGCGGCGCTGATGCTTACCGATCCCGACCAGGAACAAGACTCAGAGATGGAACTGGCAATCAAGGCTCCCATTGACGGCCGCGTCTTGCGGATCGCGCAGGAAAGCAGCACGGTGGTCACAGCCGGTTCACCACTGCTGGAAATCGGCGACCCCAGCGACCTGGAAGTCGTTGCCGACCTGCTCTCACGCGATGCCGTCAAGGTTTCGCCAGGTGACGAGGTGTTCCTCAGGCACTGGGGAGGTGATCGTGACCTGCGCGGACGCGTCCGACTGGTCGAGCCCTCGGGTTTTACCAAGGTTTCCGCATTGGGTGTCGAAGAGCAACGGGTCAATGTCGTGATCGATTTGATCGATCCGCCCGATTCCCGCACCGAGTTGGGTGATGGATTCCGTGTCGACAGCGAAATCGTGGTCTGGCAATCAAACAGTTCCCTGCAGGTGCCAACCAGCGCGCTGTTCCGAGTCGACGGTCAGTGGCATGTGTTTAAAGTCAATTCCACACATGCTCATCTGACTCCGGTGAAAATCGGCCAAAATAATGGCGTTTCCGCCGAAGTGATCGAAGGATTGGAACAGGGATCTGTCGTGATCACGCACCCCAGCGATGCGGTGGAAGACGGTGTCGCGGTGAACCTGCGTTAACCAACGGCGAACCTAAGCCGCCCGGCGCGGCAGCATCGCATCCGACGACATCGATCCCGTGATCCGGATCTTGGACTCGTGCCTTAGGTTGACAATGGCCGGCGTCTGATCCGGGGCGTCGCTGGGCCACATTTCGATCGTCGGTTCAACGAATCGCTCCCGCCCAGAGCGAATCACTCTCCCTACGCATTCATTGTTCAATTTCACCAGGCTGCCCAGCGGATACAACGAGCAAGCATTTAACAGCGCGCGAATCACCCGTGAATCGAACTTGCCTGCTTTCATATCCGCCAACAAATGAGCCATCACATGATAGCCCTGGATTGCAAGTCGGTGCTTTCGATTGGTCAACATTCCCACATACGCATCGGCGACCCCGGCAATCTTCGCTAGCGGATGAATTCGGTCACCCGTCCAACCTCGCGGATATCCACTGCCGTCGTTTCGTTCGTGAATCTGATAAGCAACAAACTTGGACAGCTCAGAAATATGATCTCCCTGATTGCAAGCCAATTTCAAAGCCCTGACCGGGTGATCGGCTAGTCGATTCACCTGCAGCGAAGACAAGGGCTTATTGTTTTGGAAGATTCGCAGCCCAACCGCCTGCATCCCGACATCATGAATCATGCATCCGATCCCAAGGTCGATCAGCCCCTGCCGGTCCAGCCCCAATTCGACTCCAATCGTCATCGCCACCCCCGCGACGTGAAGGCCATGTCGAGATGGATATGCAGATTCGTGTGGCGTGCTGGAGAGGCAGACAAGAGCATCCTTGTCTTCAGCGATTTGCCGGACTATGCGGCAAGTTGCCTGATGCAGAGGGCCAATGTCACAGTCGCCATCGTTGACCGTTTCCTCAAGAAAACGGCTGACCACGTCAACATGTTGGTTGTTTTGCACCGCCCATTCGTACTGTAACCCGTCCGCGTAGCCGCAGTCTGCGGGAGTATCAATGTCAGCCGCGAATGGCTGTTCGGCGGTTTGGATCTGCGGTGATGGATTTGCTTTCAATTGCTTGTCGAAGTATTCCGAATATTCGTTGATCTCACTTGATCTGGCATAGTGCGGTGCTGCTGGGACCTTGCGGCGCCGTCCCTGCGAGGTGAATGCTGTCAAAAGGGCGATATCCGCCTCCGATACAATCAGCGAATCCACGCCTCGTTTTCGCAGCGCTTCGATAAAGCCTTCGGTCAGGACAACGCCGGCCCCCAGCAATTTCACGCGCGGCGAGTTCGGATGGACGATCGGGGAGGACAGCGTCACTCCCGGACGCAGCATTTCCAGAGGAACTCGCTTGCTGATTGGCATGATGATTCACTCAACGACGATGCGTTTCGCATGCTCTCGCCAATGGGACGGGGGGAGAAGGGGTCGAGCAAGGACGAAGGGTCGGACCCTTTTCCGGTGACTCCAATAACCGGACCGTGCCCAGGGCTCCCATTGATCGGACTCCCATTGATATTGATATCGACCATCACAAAAGATCGACTTGAACAAAGCCCGGGCGGATGCTGCTCTCGACAAACAAATACGTTGGCTGTACAAATCGAGGGCTACAGATGTTTTTCATTCGCCAAGGCAAGGCTCCGACAATCGTGAAACAGATCATTCAAACTCTTTTACCTTTGGTGGTTGTCGGCGTTGGACATCGCCAAGCCTGGTCCCATCCCGGTCACGGACAACCAGGACCCGCGCATTACATCAGCGCGCCCGAGCACGGTGTTTTCGTGGTCTCCGCGCTGCTTACGCTCGGCCTGCTGTGGTTTGTGACCCGAAACGCGACCGTTCGCTTGGGGAGTGCTTGGACACGGAAACGTGGCTAAGACGGTCGGTCTTGCGCGGCAGCACCGGCGAGCAGCCGGAATTGCTGATTTACCGCCGGCCCATCAATTTCCTCATCGCCGACCAGCTCCGAGTATTGGCGACGTTTTCCGCGCTTAACCCGCCGCGCCGCGCCTGCATGATGCCATAACGCATCACGCTGAGGCCATCGGTCGAATGCGCGTCGGTGCTAATCACGATTGGGATTTCCATTCGCTTTGCGGCCGCCAAATGGATGTCATTGAGATCCAATCGCGCCGGATTCGCGTTCAATTCCAGCAGCGTTCGATTGGTTTTTGCAGCGCTGAATACTGCGTCCATGTCCACGTCATACGGCGGACGTCGATTGATCAACCGGCCGGTCGGATGGGCGATACAGCTGACGTGCGGGTTTTCAACCGCGCCCAACAGGCGTTCGGTGATTTGTTCGCGCGGTTGCTTCTGTCCATAGTGGATGCTGGCCAACACCCAATCGGCCTCCGCCAAGCAGTCGTCCGGCAGATCCATCCCCCCTTTCTCCAGTATGTCGCATTCGATTCCTTTCAGAATTTCCAATTGACCTTCGTATTCCGGCCTCAGCTCCTCGATGGTTTGCCATTGCTGACGCAGGCGTTGGGGATCGAGACCCATCGCCATCGAAACCCGCTGGCTGTGATCGGTGATGGCAATGTAGGACAACCCTTTTTCGATCGCGGCGTCCGCCATTTCGCGGATCGTGGCCGTGCCGTCGGTCGCGCTGGTGTGCATGTGCAAATCACCGCGGATATCCGATACTTCAATCAGTTCCGGTAACTGACCTTGTTCGGCCCACTGAAACTCCCTGCGATCTTCTCGCAGCTCAGGTGCAATCCATGGTAAGCCAATCGTTCGGTAAACGTCCTGTTCAGTCGCGCCGGCGACGAACGAATCGTCATCAATTCTGAAGACCCCGTATTCATTGATTTTCAATCCATGCTCTTTGGCGATCCGACGAAGGTGAACATTGTGCGCTTGTGATCCGGTGAAGTACTGGAGCGCAGCGCCAAATTGGTTCGCTTCGACAACCCGCATGTCGACTTGAAACGATTTGCCCACGCGAATCGACAGCTTGGTATCACCGCGACCGATCGTTGCTGATCGATCGGGATAGGCTTCCAGCTGGTCCATCGCCGACGCCTGGTCGGTGGCGACGACCAACAGGTCCAAGTCACCAATCGTCTCCCGACCGCGGCGGTAGCTGCCGGCCCACTGCATCTGCTCGATCGCTGCGCATGATTCCATGTGTTGGCCGATCGCCTGGGCCAGTTCATCACCGCTGGACCAATAAATTCGCTCGGCAGCCTGCTGGGCAATTTGTAAACCGTCCAGGATCGCTTGCTCGGTCTTGGCGCCGAACCCTTTCAGCTTGGCGACTCGGCCCTGCTGACAGGCCGTGCGGAGATCGCTCAGCGAATCGATCCCCAGTTCTGCTTGTAACTTCGCCGCCTTTTTGGCTCCCAGTCCCGGGATCCGCGCCATTTGAATCACAACTTCAGGAACTTCGCCGCGCAGCTTGATCAGCTGCGGCAGCGAACCGGTCGCCAACAGAGTCGCGGTTTTCTCGACCAGCGTCTTGCCAATTCCGGGAACGCTGGCCAGATCGCGTTCAGGATCGTCAATGATTGCCTGGACCGACTCGTCCAGTTCGCGAATCGCCCGGGCCCCATTGCGATAGGCGCGAATCCGAAATGGATTCTCGCCGCGAAACTCCAACAGTTCCGCCATTTCATCAAACACGTCCGCGATCGCCGCATTGTCCACACCTGAATCTCCTTACCGGTTGATTGGGTAATCCCCAAATTGTAAGGAGTTTCAAGCCGCGGGCTCAATTGCGAGCCGCTTTCCAAGTCGTATCGCGCTCGATCGGTCGAGCTGTTTGGCGATAAGTTCGCGGCGATGCCGTCGATACTTCGCGAACGGGCGCGCTGACCCAGTTCGAATCATGAGATTTGTCAACCGAGTCGTACGATCGGGGTGGCAGTGGCGGTGCCTCGAAATCGCCGCGCTTGACCGGCGTTGTGGGAGCTTCGGTCTGACGCGAAAACGGCGAAACGTAATCAGCTGGAGCGACAATCGGTTGAGCCGGCGAGTGGTCCCATTGCGAGCGACGAATCATCGCCGTTGAATCTTCGGCATTTTGCAACTGCCAATACGACTCAGTCTTGGGCCGCTGCGATTCGCTCTTGTCGCTTTCGCGAGCATCGGATTCGGGCTGCTCGGATTGGTAACCGTTGTCGCTGCTTGAGGGTCGATTGCGAAGCTCCGGTTGCTGCAGCGGAGTATAATCATTGCCCGTCTGGGAGCCGTTGCCCGTCTGGGCCCCGTTGCTGAATCCAGGTGGCGGACCGGTCAGGGGGGCCGTGCTGGACGGGTAGCCGTTCTGGCCGTAATAGCCACCGGGGGCGGCCGCCGACGGTGCAGTCGATGGAATGGGTACAGCGAATTGGTCGGCCGTTGCTGGCGCGATTGCACTGGCTTGTCCAATTCCATTGCCCACCGGCGCTGAAAAGGCTCCCGGCGGCGAATAGGTACTTGGTGCCGAATAGCTGTTGCCACAGTTCGGTGTTGAACAGGCAGGGGTGGGTTGCCCGTAGCTTGCCGCCGGCCCTTGCAGACCACTGCTGTACGGCGTTCGCTGTAACTGTTGGACGTAGGAAGTGCAAGGCTGTTGCACTGTCACGGTGGTTCCCAATACCGGATCGATCGTGGTTGCCGGTCGGTAATAGGTGATTGGCGCCCGATAGTACGAGCTGCGATAACTGGTTTCCGAACCACCACAGCCAAACAGTCGCGCCAGGCAGCAGCCACGAGCAGGCGCGGGCTGATAAACCGGGACCGCTGCGGCCGCCGGCACCACTTGTGATGTTTCCATGATTGGCGGAGCAGCGGAAATCGGCTGTCCCTGATCGATGAAGGGCATTGGCGTTGCCGGCACCTCGGCGGCTCCGTATGCCGATACATAATTGCTCGGATACTGATTTGCCGCGCTGAGGTTCGAGCCAGCCGCCGCGAAGCCGCGATAGGGCGCGGCGGCAGGTACGGCCGGGCGTGCGGCAACATAGCCGCCACCGACGGGCATTCCCGTGTAAACGGAGGGATTATCGTAATAGTTAGGACGCTGGGCTTGATAGGCGCCGCTGCTGAGACCCGGCGCGAGATCGGTTTGATTCGGCGGCAAAACCGGGGCTGCGGCAGGGATCGCTGCGGCAGGAATCACCGGGTAGTTCGCGGCGTACGGTGTCGCAATCGGAGCGTAACCCGCAGGTGCGTACCCTACCACATAAGGAATTGCCGACGGACTATTGCCGAAACAACCCGCATGGAGGTCGGTCGATCCGACGATGGTTGCGGTAATGGTCAGTAAAGCGATCGTAGGACGCATCGGCAAACCCCGTGCATGAGTGACTAAGCTTGATTCGCGATGCTATCACCGCGAAGCAGGTGCGCAGCATCCGATGCAAGTTGACGCCGCGGCAAACGTTTAGTCAATCTTTCTTGAGCCCCTGTATCCACAATGGAAAAGTTTTAGGAGCGATGATTGCTGCACGTATCGGTTGTGCTGATTTTACGGGGCACCCATGCGACACGTGGTCGAGCTACTTTTGACAGCAACCCGTCAAGGGCTAGGGCGGGATTGCTTGAGGAAATCTGAGACCGAGGAATCTTCGTCGGGCGGCGGCGAGGGAGTAAACAGCCATTGAAAGAAGCCAGACCGTTTGGCTTCCGCATCCGTGGGTGGGGTCGCCGATCGGGACGAGGCGGTGAAGAATTTCACCGGATTCAAAGCTTGTTTGGTTCGATTCCAACTGGTTGAAGCCGTCTTGCTGACTTCTTCGACCAAGCCGTCCTTCTTTTTCTTGATGCGGGCCTTCTCTTCGTTTTGCGGCAATAATGCATTCCAACCTGGTACCTTCCAATTGGCCGGATTCAACCCGCGAACCATCCGCTGAAACGGCGATAGCTGGATCGCTTCGTCGGCAAAGCTACGCGAGTTTCCAGCCAGCAAACAAAGCGAAATTGAGATGGCAAGAAGCGGAATGCGCCGACCAAACTGGTACATCGATCTTTCTCCTGTACTGGATGAGCCCCTGATACCGCCGATATCGCAACTGTGCGGCATCGATGACAAGACCAATTTGCACTGCGTGGCACGCTAGCAAACTGATGGCGATCGATTTGATCAATCGCCCAGCCGCTTTACCCACTCGATCCCCTGGTCGCCAGCAGTAAAGCCAAGCGCCTCCAGCTGGGCCATTCTCACCGGCTGGTTCATATCGACCGCTGTTTCGACCGATGCGATGCCCAGGCTCCCAAGAGATTGCACAACGCTGCCGATCAAATAGCTATCAGCAGCTGAAACTCCATCATCCGACCGGATTTCCGTGAGGTCAAGAATCGCTTGCGAGGGACTCATCACTTCGGCCTCAGCGTCGCTGAACCAGAGATTCAGCCGAGACAGTTCCGTCCCGGCTCTGTCAATTAAACAATGTGTTTCGATGTTCAGATGAGACATCGCGGCCGCCCCACGAGCAGTTGGATGTAGATAGTCGGAAAAGCTCCTCTCGGAAGTCCGCCTCAACTGCATGGAATCGCGACTGACTGGCGGTCGAAAGCCGGCAACCATCGCCGTCATCCGCTGAACTCCGCGCTGCTGGTCATAATTTCGCTGCTGCAAAATTGAACTCATGCGCAAATCGAGCATCGGAACACCGATCCCATGACCGATCGGACTCAGACCAGCCAGCCCAAATTGACGATCGCGAACCACACCGGCGTGAACCTGCTGGACCGCGTTGGCCACCATTTGTGATTCGACTGCGTCAATCAACTGGTCGCCCGCGGAGTCATCCGAGGCGCTGGACAAGCACACAGCGCAAACCGATGCGGATGTAGCCGACTCGGGATCTCGATAGGTCAAGCACCAGCCGTCGATCGCTCTGGAATCCTGTCGCGAATCGACAATCAGTAAACAACCTGGCTCAAAAAACGTTCTTGCCAGAATCGCTTGCTCAAGCTGGGCCATGCTGATCATGGGATCGGGACCGATCATTGCCCAATGATCGTTCCAGACTCGGACCAGTTCCGGTAAGTCAGCGTTGCAAAACAATCGAACGGTCACGGTAGGTCAACGATTGGCAGATACGGCGGAAACCAGTTGCGATTTCTAACGGACTTTGAGGTCCTCGGGAAGGTACAAAAACGCATTGCAATTGGGACAACGCACCAGCAGCGACAGTCGCAAGCGATCGATAAAATTTGTGGTGAGAGTTTGATTGCAACTGCCGCAAGAATCGAACTCGAACGGCGCCAGCGCGTCTTCACCTCTGGAATCAACCAGGCGACGATAATCAATCCGCGCCGCCGCCGGAATCTTTTCCTCCGCTTCAGAGAGCTGGGACTCGATTCGATTCCATTCCAATTGCAGTCCAGCTAGATTCTTTTCCACTTCCGCGACGCGAATCTGGTGTTCCGCTTGCTGCTTCTTCAATTCCGCCTCGGCAGCCTTGACCTGCAAGTCAAATGTTTCCATCTCCTCGAGCGCTTCCAGGATTTCATCGCTCAACACGCTGTTGGCTTGTTGGTCGGCGGCGATTTGTTCCTTCAGCGTCGAAAACTCTCGATTGCTGGCGGCTGAGTTCAGTTTTGACTTCAGCTCCTCGATTCGCATCTCGCGCGATCTCAACTGCAACTGTTTGTCGTCGGCAAGTAAGGTTGCTTTTTTGAGATTCTCTTTGGCTGCCTGGACGCCCGCGGTCGCTTTGGCAACCAATGCTTCACCCGCCTTGATCTGGCGCGGCCCTCGTTCGATCTGACCTTTCAAATCCGCACGCTGCCGATGAATCCGGTGCAGCGTGCGTAGTAATTGAGTGCTGATCTGGATCTTGGATGAATCTGCCATGATTGGTCGGCGTAGTCCCGAAAAAAAAATGGGCGATAGCATAAAGCATATCGCCCAGTTTGATTTACAACATCGGGGGACTAGGCAGCGGTCTTCAGAAAGGCTGACAAACGATCCGCACGCGACGGACTTTGCAGCTTGGCGACCGCTTTCGCCTCGATTTGACGAACACGTTCGCGCGTTACCTTGAAGATCCGTCCGCATTCCTCGAGCGTGTAGCTGTAACCGTCCACCAATCCGTAACGCAATCGAATGATCTCCCGTTCACGAAAGGTCAGAGTTTTCAACAATTCATCGATCTTGGCTCGCAGCACGCCGCCGGCGGCGATTTTAACAGGATTGTGACTGTCTCCATCTTGGATGAATTCTCCGAAACTGCTGTCTTCGCCCTCGCCGACCGGACGATCCAGGCTGACCGGATGCCGGCCGATGTCCATCACGCGGCGAACTTCCTCAAGCGGAATCTCCGTCTCAATGGAGATTTCGTCGTAAGTCGGCTCACGTTTCAGATCTTGCGTCAATCGTTTCTGAGCCTGCCGCAATTTGCTGAGCACGTCGATCATGTGAACCGGAATGCGGATCGTACGAGCCTGATCGGCGATCGCACGCGTGATTGCCTGGCGAATCCACCACGTTGCGTACGTGCTGAATTTGAATCCCCGCCGGTACTCGTACTTGTCAACCGCCCGCATCAGGCCTGTGTTGCCTTCCTGAATCAGATCCAAGAATGACAGTCCGCGATTTCGATACTTTTTTGCGATTGACACAACCAGCCGCAAATTACCGCTACTGAGCGCTCGTTTGGTTGCTTCGTACTCGTTGAAGTGGCGACGAGTCTTGAGCATGCGATTGTGCAAGCTGACCGGGCTCTCCTGAGTCACCATCATCAGCTCGCGCTGCTCTTGCCTCAGATCGGCCGCCTCGTCGCGACTGACCGCGTCGTTGCCCAACTCGGACAGCCGTTGGCGGATGAAATTCATGCGGCGCGAGATTTCCTCCAAATGCTTCAACAGCGGTGTCACACGTCGGCTGCGCAGACTGAGTTCTTCGACCAAGTGCAAACACTTGCGACGATTGCGAATGAAGCGACGACGCACCTCGGCCTTCAACCGCGGTGACGTGCTCTTGCGGACCAACAATTCAAAATCCGCTTTATTCTGACGAATCAAACTATCCAATGTCCGCAAGTTGTGCGGCATCCGGGCGCTGATCTGTTCCTTGGTCAAACATTCAGTCAATGAAACCTTGATGGTGCGATCAAACGGCAACTCGCCGTTATGAACTCGATGCAGCGTGGCGACCGTGGCCCGCATCGCGTAGTCGGATTCCAACAACGAACGCCGGTATTGTCTTCTGGTGATCTCGATCTTTTTGGCCAGCGAGATTTCTTCTTCGCGCGTCAACAGCGGGATCTCGGCCATTTGGCTCAGGTACATGCGAATCGGATCTTCGCTAGGCTTGGGCATTTCCGCGGCAACCAACGGCGCGTCTTTGGCCGCGCCCATCGTGTCGGTCTCTTCCGGGACGTCGGTTAAGCCCAATTCCGCGGCATTTTTTCTCAGCTCGGACGCTTCCGCCAAAGTGATGCCGTGCCGTTCAAGAGCCAGCAACAGTTTGTCCAGTTTTTCTGGATTGACGTCTTCGTCCGGCAGGTAAGCGTTCACCTCGTCGTAACTTAGAAATCCATTCTTGATTCCGCGAGCGATCAGTGTCGAAAATTCTTGATCCATCAATTGCATCGGAAAACCTCATGTTTTTGTTTGTGTCTTCATGACACTTGGGTCGAAAAAAACACCCGCCGACTCTCCGGCGGGGCGATCAGATTTGGTGGCTCCTTCTAATGCGCGGTTAGTGAAGTTGAGTTATTGATTCTTGATTCCGTGACGATCGCGTTGTTCATCAATCATGGCTTTTAGCACCGCGACTTCGTCTTCTTCATCCATGGAAGCCGACGACAACAACTCGATCTGTTTGTTGTTCTTTACCGCAAAGGCCCGTTCGCGATACCGATTCATGATCGCCGCGTAACGCTGCTGGGCAGTTTCAGGCAATTTGCCGGCTCGCTCATTTTGCCGCTGCTGTAACGAAACGACGACATTTTTCAGCTGCTCGTTCTCGATCAGCAACAACAGCGAATCGACATCCAGTGATCGGCCGGCCAGTTCCAGATCTTGGTAAGCGGACAGCAACATTCTCGCGGTGACACTGTCAAACCAATCAGGATCGATGGCTTCGACCGCCATGCCCGCCAAGTCGGGTGCTTCGATCAGCGCTTCGAACAGGTCACGATCGATTCCCGTCACCGGTCGCAACACCGGCGGAACCTCGTCAGCGAGACGGAGCGGTGGGTCTCCGAATCCTTCTGGATCGGCCGATTGGGCAAACGCTGCGTTGGGATCGACCTGCGGCGGGCGTCTCGTCGGTCGGGTGGCAAGACGACCAGCGCTGCGGCGCTTGATCTGCTCACGCAAAAAAGCCAACCGCTGTTCCAATCGTTCAGTTTTGAAATCAAAAGTTCTCGAAATACGACTGAGCAACTGATCGGATCGAAGCCCATCCGGAGCTTTGGCGACAATCCGCAGCATTGTGTCGACCGCTGTCGTGACCGCGTGTGTGTCTCGCACAGGTCGACACCCGCGGTAAGTCGAGCCAGTTTGTGGTCCATGGCGTCGGGCGCTTCAGCGACCAATTCCTGAAAAGCCTGGCGACCGTGGGCGGCCAGAAAGTCTGCCGGATCGCTGCCGTCAGGTAACGTCAACACGCGCAGGTCGGCATCGGCGCTGACGAATAACTCCAAGACTTCATCGGCCCGATTCTGACCCGCCGAATCTCCGTCCAACACCAGCACCACCTGTTTGGCGAACCGTTTAAGCATCTTGACGTGCTGTTGGCCCAAAGCGGTACCCAACACTGCGACAACCGGCTCGATCCCCGCTTGCCATGCCGCCACCACATCGGTGTAACCTTCCATCACGAACACTTGGCCTTGGCGACGGATCGCGTCGCGGGCCTTGTCCAGCCCATACAGCTGGTGGGACTTGCGAAACAGGATGGTTTCGCGGCCATTGATGTACTTGCCGCCAACATGCTCGCCATGGCGCTGCGCAATCGCGGGGATCACACGGCCACCCAGTGCGATCGGGCGACCTTGCAAATCATGGATCGGAAACATCAACCGGCCGCGGAACATGTCCACATAACCATCGCCCGAGCGTTTGGCCGACGCCACGCCGGAGGCCTGGGCGACCAGACCGTTCAGCTTGTGCTGTTGCAATAATTTGACGGCAAAATCCCATGAATCCGGAGCAAAGCCAATCTTGAATCGATCGCGGCTCTGCTCGCTAATCCCGCGCTCGGCGATGTAATCTCGAGCAATTTTCGCGTCATCCGAGGTGCCGCTGTCCAATAGTTCAAAGTACGCGTCGCTGACCAGTTTCATCGCCCGCAGCAATGTTTCTTTGTCATTCGGCTCGCCGGGCTTTGATTTCTTGCCGCGACTGTATTCCTGGATCGGGATGCCGGCCAATTCGGCAAGCGTGCGCATCGCCTCCGGAAAATCGACGCCGTCGCGGCGCATCACAAAACTGAAGACATCTCCACCGATATCGCAGGGCCAGCATTTCCAAGTTTGCCGTTCTTGATTGACGGTCATCGATGGACGACGGTCGTGGTGCCAGGGGCAACGGGCAACGAAGTTACGGCCTTGCGGTTGTAATTCCAGCGTGGCGCCGATGACATCGACGATGTCGACAGCGCTTCGCACTCGCTCTTTCAGGTCGAAGTCCATGGGCAGGGACAAACGACAACTCCATTGAAAGGTACCGCTTGAATGAATCCCGCGGGATCCAACGAAACGCTCAGTAACCGCCACCGATGTGACGGAAAAGAAGAATACGGTTCTTCCCTGATCGTCTCGCCCATTCAAGCTGGCGAAATTTCATCAATCGGTCCACCCGCCGTCTTTCTGTTTTTCAGACGGAAGCCTCCCGAACCGCGAAAAGATCGCGGTTTAGTGACCCTCGGGTAATTTTCGATTGATCGCAATCCATTGCCAAGTGGTGCAACAGCCGTCAGTCGGCCAGTGCCCCACGAGCGACCGAGGATTGTGCAGATAATGACCAGCCGATTCAAGAGCAATTATTCCGTGGAAAAATCAAGCTAATAGCGTCGCAAAATCCCAGTTCCTGGTTCTTCCAGAGCGTCGCTTTGACTCATCTTTACAGAGAGTTGATGATTTCGGCCGCGATCTGTTCAATCGATTTTTCCTCGGTAGGGATCTCGTAATCCGAAACCGCCTTGTACAACGCGTGCCGTTTTCCCAGCAAATCACGGATCTCTGACAATTGATCCAAACCAGTCAACGGCGGCCGTGTTTGCCCGGTCGTTGCATCAGCATTGATCCGCTGGGCGATGGTTTCCGGCTCGGCTGTTAACCAAACGCAGAGACCCGTGCGTTGGATGATCTCCCGATTTTGACGATCGAGGATCGCTCCGCCGCCCAGCGAGATCACAGCAGCATCGGACTGCGACACCGTGGCAAGCGCTTCAGATTCCAAACGACGGAATAGGGGTTCGCCCCCCTGCTGAAAGATCTCGCCAATGGACCTACCCGCGTTGGCTTCGACGACTTGATCCAAGTCGATCACGGCACGATCAAGCTGCCGCGCAAGCGCCACCCCAACCGAACTCTTACCGGTACCGCGATATCCAGTCAAATACAAATGTCGCTCACTATCCATTTGGACCATTCTGCATCGCCATGCCAGCTACCGCGAGTCCCGTAGCGTTACAATGCTGGTGGTGCGGCAAACTGTAATCTTAAGGTGACTGGAATCGGGATGTGAGTCTGGCGAGCAGCTCGCCTCCAATCGTTGCTGCACCTCTGCTCATGTTGATCCTCGAAGCACCGTGGATGTCGCATCTCGAGTTGCCTCTGGGGACGCGACCGACATCACCCGATCTGATCATCCTTAGTTTCAAAAACATGCCCACTCCGGACACTTTCGATTTGATCGCCGCCTGCGCTTTTGGCCTGGAAGCCGTCGTACGCCGAGAACTGGAGTCGCTTGGCGTCGAGTCCGTGATTGGAGACTCGGGCCGCGTTCATTTTCGCGGCACGACCGAAACGGTGGCTCGCGTTAATCTGTGGCTGCGCGCGGCCGATCGAGTCTTGATCCGGGTCGCCGAGTTTCCCGCTGCCGACTTTGACGCACTCTTCGAAACCACACGGCAGATCGCCTGGGGCCAATGGATACCGCCGGACGGACAGGTTCCTGTCACCGGTCGATCGATCAAGTCGACGTTGACCAGCGTCCCGGCATGTCAACGTGCCGTCAAGCGAGCACTGGTTGATGCGATGCGGCGTGATCACGGTGTGGAAATACTTCCGGAAACAGCGGCCGAATATAAAGTCGACATTTCGCTGCTGAAGGACATTGCCACTTTGACGCTCGATACCACCGGTCGTTCTCTACACCGCCGAGGTTATCGCACGCACATTTCCGCCGCTCCGCTCAAAGAAACGCTGGCCGCCACGCTGGTGTTGCTCAGTTTCTGGAAACGCGACAAACCTTTGATCGATCCTTTTTGCGGCAGCGGTACGATCCCGATCGAAGCCGCGTTGATCGGCCGCAACATCGCACCAGGTAGAAATCGTGAGTTTGCCTGCGAGTTGTGGCCCGGTTGGTCTGCGGAAATCTTTGCGGCCGCTCGCGCTCAAGCCGACGCTGACCAATTGGAACCATTGGCAGAGCGTCTGATCGGCAGCGATATCGACGAGCGTGCTTTGAAAGCGGCCCGCGAAAATGCCGAGCGAGCCGGCGTGGGCGAAGACATTCATTTTCAAGTCAAATCGATCGAACAAGTGACCAGCAAGCGAAGATTTGGCTGCCTGATCACCAACCCGCCCTACGGCCAGCGAATCGGTCGCGCTGACGATCTGGACGCGCTGTACGAGGCGCTACCCGATCTGTTTCGCAAACTGCCGACCTGGTCGCACTTTGTTTTGACCGCCTATCCCAACTTTGAGAAAACAGTGGGCCGCCAGGCGGATCGACGGCGCAAGCTGTACAACGGGCGGATCGAATGCACTTACTTTCAATTTCACGGACCCAAGCCAGTTGTCAATCAAACCGATGCCGAGATCCCTTATCTGCACGCATCAGGCTCGGCCGCTTTCGGAACCCTGGGTGAAAAGGCAACTGAGCAAGCCGAACTGTTTGCCGTCAGGTTAAGAAAACGCGCCAAGCATTTGCGTCGCTGGCCCAGCCGACGCGGGATCACTTGTTTTCGCGTCTATGAACGGGACATTCCCGAAATACCGCTGGTCGTCGATCGCTACGAAAACTCGCTGCACATCACCGAATACGATCGCCCCCACGATCGCGATCCGGCTCAGCATGGAAATTGGCTGGACCTGATGGCGACCACCGCAGCCGAAGCCTTGGAGATCCCCAAGGCCAACGTGTTCTTCAAACGTCGCACTCGACAACGCGGCAATACGCAACACGACAAAGTCGCCGATACCAAACAACGACTGGAAGTTCACGAGGGCGGACTGAAGTTCCTGGTCAACCTGGCGGACTATGTCGACACCGGTTTGTTCCTGGATCATCGAATCACCCGCGCGATGGTCCGCGACATGGCCGACGGGAAAACGTTTCTGAATCTGTTCGCTTACACCGGTGCGTTCACGGTCTACGCCGCCGCCGGTGGAGCAAAACAGACGACCACCGTCGATTTGTCGCGATCCTACCTCGATTGGGCGCGGGACAATATGCGGCTAAATGGATTTACGGGGCCGGAGCACGAGTATATCGCAAGCGATGTGGGCCAATTCATCGCCAACCATCCCCGAGATCAGCGGTATGATCTGATCGTTGTCGACCCGCCGACCTATTCCAACAGCAAACGAACCGAACAGGACTTCAACGTGCAAGAAGATGCCGTGCCAATGTTGAACAATTTGCTGCCGTTGGTCCGCAGCGGAGGAGTGATTTACTTTTCGAACAACTTTCGCAAGTTCAAATTCGATCAAGCAGCGATCAACGCCAGCGAGATTCATGAGATTTCCAAGCAAACCGTCCCCGAGGATTTCCGAAACCGCCGCATCCATCGCTGCTGGCGAATCGTAAAGTAATCTCCAGAAACCGGTACCGAGTACTCAGGACTCAGGACTCAAGACTCGTCTCTTGCACCGCCCGATACAGCGCCGCGCCAACCAGTGCTCCGGCGATGGGACCCACGATATAGATCCACAGCTCACTGACATCTCCCGATGCCACCGCCGGCCCCAGACTGCGGGCTGGATTCATGGATGCTTTCGTTAGCGGTCCCGCCACAAACGCCTCCATGGCAATCGTCGCTCCAACTGCGATTCCCGCTGTCAGTGATTCTTCTTTCGCTCCGGTCGAGACGCCCATCACCACAAACATCAAAATCGCCGTCATCAAGAACTCGATCGCCAAGCCGACCAGCAGTCCAAGCTCCAATTGCACCGATGTCGCCCCCAACATCGCATCATCGACGCCCAGTACCGCGCGTATTGCCAGGGCCGCCGCGAGCGCTCCGCTACATTGCGCAACGATGTAGCCAGCCATGTCTGTCACTGGCAACCGTCGACCGGCGGTGAATGCGATCGTCACCGCGGGGTTCATGTGCGCACCGCTGATCCGGCCAACGGCATAGATCATCACCATCACCACCAGCCCCCAGGAGGTGGCTACACCCACGTGAGTCAATGCACCGGTTTGCGAGTCGACAGCCATCGCGCCGCAGCCGATTAAAACCAGACAAAAAGTGCTGAAAATCTCCGCCAAGCAGCGTTTTGGAAGGGATACAGACATGGCAGCAGGGAACGTGGAGGTTGGGGCGTGGAGGTTGGGGCGTGGAGGTTGGGGCGTGGAGCAAGATTCAACGATCATCGCGGGGCATGTTTAGAAAGGCGTACAAGCCGATCAACGATTTCGCGTCTCGGATGGTTCCGTCGGCGAGCCAGCGCTGGATATCGGATCGGCTGGCGATGCGGTTTTCGATTTGCTCGGTCGCTTCGCGATGATGCTGCCCCTCGGTCAGATCACGTGCCACATACAGCAGCATCCGTTCATCACAAATTCCCGGAGCCGAATAGAATTCATGCAGCAGAGTCAGACTTCCGGCGCGATAGCCGGTTTCTTCGATCAATTCTCTCTCCGCTGTCTGTTCCGCCGGCTCATTTGGTTCGCGGGTTCCGGCCGGCAATTCCAACAGCGTTTCGGCGACGGTGTGACGGTGATTTTCGATCATCACGACGGTGTCGGCGTCCAACAAGGGAAGCAGAACAACGGCGCCGGGATGTCGCACGACCTCGCGCTGGTACGTCTTTCCGTCACTGCCGAGCAATTCCATGCGGTGAACGTTGAAGCGGGAACCCCGCAACACCAATTGTTCGTTCGCCGGTTTGCTCTCTCTACCCATGACGTGGTTGCCCTTGATTGCACAATGGTTGCGTTGGACGCGACGGCAGGTAAGGCTATAGGTAGCCGGTGGGTCGGAAAAGCCCCGTTCCACCGGTTCAGTTCCGGCCACACCAGTCGACGGCGATGCGGCTGACGAAATGACAATCTCTGAACAACCCGACATCCAACCGCGCGCGATCCTGGAAACGGTGATTTACTGTGATGACCTTGTTGCTGCGCGGCAGTTTTACGAAGGCGTCGTCGGCTTGGAACTCTTTTCCAGCGAGCCCGGCCGACACCTGTTCTACCAGGTGGGCGGCAGCATGTTATTGGTGTTCAACCCGCAGAGCACGCGCAGCACCGACGTTCACGTCGGCGATCAAATCATTCCGCAGCATGGCGCCGATGGTCCGTCCCATTTCGCCTTTCGGGTTCAGGCAAGCCAATTCGACGCGATCAGAACGAACTTGAATCGACATGGCGTCGCCATCGAATCCGAGATCATTTGGCCTGGTGGTGGGAACTCGATCTATTGTCGCGATCCCGCTGGGAATAGTGTCGAGTTCGCCACGGCAACGTTGTGGTTTCCTCAGCTGAGGTGACCGAGAATCTACTTGTTCGCGAGCGATTGGCGTCAAACCAAGCAGGTCGGCTACTTCAAGACTCGTTAGTCGCGTCGAGAACAAATCGGCAGCGCACGCTGGCGGAGACTTATAGCGGATAACGAAGCAACCGCAGCAACGCACGATTACAAAGTCAACATGTAAGCTACCAGGTCTTCTTTTTCTTGCTTGGTCAGCTTCAATTCCAGCACGATGTTGAAAAACTCGACCGTATCGTGCAGGGTGGGGCAGCGGCCGTCGTGCAAATAGGGTGGCGAATCTTTGATTCCACGAAGCGCGAAACGTCTTAATCGGACCTTCGGGGCGACCGACATAAAATCGTTCCACCTTCAAATCGTGCATGTAATCGTCAACAAAAGCAGGTCCGCTGTGACACTGTGAGCATTGGGCTTTGCCAAAAAACAAAGTTTCACCGCGGAGTTCCGACTCCGAAGCTTTCGATTCGATCAAACGATTCAAGGCGTTCAGTTTTGGAGTCGGCGGGTAGTCGATGATGGCATTGAAATCGCCCATCCGATTGGTCACTTCTCGTTTTGCAGCCCGCGGGCCAATCGCCTGTTGCATGCCCGGATCACCATCAAAATATTCTTCTACTTCCGAAAAATGATCGAGGCTGCGAATCGATCGCTTTGACGATAACTGCATCAAATTATAATTGCCCCGCATGGTCGGCGTATCCATTCGCAGCCGAGCCAGATTGGGACGGGCGTCGGGGGCCAATTCGACCGCCCCGTTGGTGTGGCCATTGACATGGCAGTCCATACAGGAAACGCCTTGGGAAGGACTTTCTGTCACCCGATGAGTGGTGTGGTTGAACCAGGTTGTCGGGGAGGGCCGAAGTAGTTCTTTGAGGCCTTCCATCTGCTCGGGTGAAAGCAAGCCGTCGAATATTTCATAGTAATTGTCAAGGGTGATCTCCTGTCCGTTGGTCACATCCCCTAGTTCTTTGTGGGTCGTCAAAAACAACGGAGGAGGAAACTCAGGCAGATAAGCATCAGGGATATCCATATCGACATCGATCCGACGGTGTTCCGGATGCACCGCCAGCCAGGTTTCCGGGAACAGCATGTGAGCGTTCGTCTGTAGCGGATGAGCCAGTGGTTTGTACGGGAACAGATCACGAGCGCGAATTTCTTCGGGCGTGAACCGATCCAGCTCTTCGAAAGACTGAACTTCCTTCGGCAATCTGGCGACCGGACCCGCCATGATCGGCTTGCGACCGCCCGACATCATCTGCCCTGGAATCTGTTCACCGGAAAAACGGAAGCGACTCTCCATGTAGCGCCGCACATCTGCCATCAAAAGCGGCTTCTGTTTGCGATGGAACTCCAGCCACTGCTCAAACCGCATCGGCAAGACTGGGGATGAAAACGATGAACTGCCGCGACCATAGTAATTCCATAAGTCAAAAGGGGTCCGCATCCCTTTGGTCACGCTAGGGTAGATTTTCAGTTCATCGGTCAAACGTGGCGCAGTCGCGCTCGGCACCTTTGAGCTATCGCTGGCATTGCTACTGACTGCGTGGGTCATCAACGTCGCGAACGTCAATGCTTCCGTGTGGTCAAGGCTGTAATCAGCGCGATCGTTGCTGGAACTGGGCAGCTGCGGAAGACGGCTTAGCTCCGTCCCTCGATAGACCTCATACGTTCCGCGGATCCCAATGCCGACTGCAATCAGCGCAACGGCAAGCGATAGGTTCGCGACAAGTTTCCACAGTGAGCGAGTTTTCATGATCGGGCCTGAATAAAAAATTTATAATTCGGAAGTTTGTAGTTTAGAACCGCCGGCTTGTTTTGAAGCGGACTTGTTCGGAAACAGATTGGGCATCAATACGGCCCAGCCGGCGGCAACGAACACAATATTCTTGAGGATGTATTGACCCTCCATCGTCGGTGCCAGCGGAGCAATCTTGAACGTCAATTCCGGTAATACGAATAGCGGCGCAAAAGTTCCCAGCATATGGAACAGAAACAGCACCGCCGCAAACCGCATCCAGACGTTGAAAATCAAGGCCACTCCCAAGCAGCATTCCATCATCGCCAGGCAATCCAAAGCGGTATTGGCATCCAGAACGCCTGAACTGAGCCGCATGACCGTCTGGCTGGCGAGCAGCTCCGCCGGGCTCAGATCGGGAAAGAATTTGAGAAATCCAAAATGGAAGTAGATGAAGCCAAGTGCGATTCGGAACACATGATAGGAGTTATCATGATGACGATCGTCAGCAAACATCAGGCTAATCCTTTCGGTGCAGGAACATCAAACTGTTCCAGCATGTAGTCGAAGCTTACCTAAAACTGTCGTTGAGACTGGCAAGGCTGTGTAGCGATTCGGCTACAACGACATCTCGATCGTGCCGCCGGCGTCGGGCTTGCCCCTCCGCAAGCCGGGCTGGGGTTTTCCAGCTCCAGGGAGATCGATTGATTTCGCCGCAGAATCTGTGCTCGTTCTGGCTCAGCCCGCTGGCCCGTCCCGCAGACGCAGCCTTGTGATTGCGTTGAGGATCATGATCGGACAACTGGCTGAAAGGTATGATTGATACGACTGGCGACAGGTTACTTGGACCGCTTTTGCGAATGTTGGATCCGTTGTTTTGATTTATCTCTCGTTGTTGCCCTAGAGGGGCGCGATTGCCGCGTTTAGACAGCAAAAAGCATCGGTAAGACGATCTTTTAAGCTCGTCCAAGTCACGACGTAACGACCTCCCATCACCATCATCATGCCAAAGAGTGAACCGATCAGACCCTGGGATGTCGCCAGGCGGCAAGCGGCAGCGACAAGCATCTTCCTATTGATTTTCGCCATCATCATTGTCGTCCTGTATTGGAAGGACCGAGAACGCGAATGGCGTTTGCGAGAAGAGCAGTCCTCACATCGCCTGGAACTTGCTTACGAGCTGATCACCCGTGATCTTGAGCGTGTGCGTTCCGACATCCTGTATGTTGCCAGTCAGCAAGACATCCGCGGTTTTGATCCTGATGACAATCTCGCCAGAAAAGCGGTTGAAGACGAGTTCGCCAATTTCATACGATTCAAACAAACATGTCAGCAGATTCGATTGGTCGACAAGGCGGGGCAAGAATCGGTCCGAGTCGATTTGCGTGGAACGGAAGTCGAAAGGATTCCCGAATCCGGGCTGCAAGATAAGAAAAATCGGTATTACATTCGGGAATCTCTGCGACTGAAGCCGGGCGAGCTGTTTGTCTCCGAGTTCGATCTCAATCAGGAATATGGCGTCATCGAACAACCATTAAATCCGGTCATTCGATTTGTAACTCCTGTCAGCAACGATCAAGGCGTCGCTCATTACTTGCTGGTTGCCAATTACCGTGGGGCGCCGCTGATCAAGGATCTGAGCGAAATTTCATTGCCCGGTAAGACGCTTCTTCTCCGCGAAGATGGCCATTATCTGCTGGGGCCGAATCCCGATGACGCGTGGGGATGGCTCCTCGGCCATCCGAGTTCCTTCGATCAGCAATTCCGCGACGCCTGGCAACGTCGGAATCTAGCGGAGCAGAACTGTATTCTCACAGACCAGGGTGCGTTTGCGTTTCGTCAAATTCAGTTGCAGCGGTTGGGACGCGTGCAAAACAGCAGTGATCCTGCGCGAAACACATTGTTCATCGTTTCCTACCTGTCAGCGGATCAAGTTTTCGAAACCTCCAATCAATTACTTCAACGCTTGCTGCTTCTCGTCCTCGTCATCCTGTTGCCGTTGTTGGTGTTAACCCGCTTTTGGGCCCTGGCGTCCCTGAGACGCAAACAACAAAACACTCTGATTTTGGCGTCCGAGACCGAGCTGCGTGAGCTATCGTCGCGGCTGATTAGAATTCAAGAGCAAGAACGGCGGGCGATTTCCCGAGAAATTCACGATCAATTGGGGCAGCAGGTGACCGCCATTAATTTGGATTTGAAACTGGCCGAGCGCAGGCCGAATCCGACCAAGCCAGAATTCAACTGCAGCGGGCGATTGATGAAAGCGAACAATTGCTGGACACGCTGCATGATTTTGCCACCCGAGTTCGGCCCATTGAGCTGGATGATTTAGGATTGCATGATGCAGTGGAAAGCCATCTTTGGGAATTCAAAAGTCGCAGTGGAATTGATTTCGATTTTGAATGCAACCTGAATCACTTTCAGTTACCGACCGTGATTTCAGAAAATGTCTATCGTTTGATTCAGGAATCGCTGAACAACGTTCTTAAACACGCCGATGCAACCCGTGTGGCTGTTTCGATTACGCTGGAAAAGTCTGATCAACAAACGGCGCTCAAGTTGCGGGTCCAAGACGACGGGGTCGGCGCCGCGAATCTGATTGAAAGCTTGCCAGCGGATGGCAAGAATACGGCTGGTAAGTTTCGTCTTGGAATCTTAGGTATGCGTGAACGCGTCGACTTGTTAGGCGGATCTTTTGAGTTAACTTCGCAAGCCGGTAACGGCACCACGGTCCAGGCCTGGATTCCAATCACCGAAACCATGACTGCTTCGCCTAGAAAGGGATCAGTTTGAGCAGCTTACGTACTCCAATCTCGGTGATGCTTGCGGACGACCACGCGATGGTCCGAGAATCGCTTGCTCGTGTACTCGACGCCTGTGATGAGCTTTCAGTCGTCGGCCAGGTCGGAGACGGGATCGAGCTGCTTCGAGATATAAAACAGCTCCGGCCGGACTGTTTGGTTATGGACTATTCCATGCCAAGTCACGATCCCACGGAAGCGATCAAGAACCTGTTGGTCGACTTCAAGTCGCTCAAGATACTCGTCCTGACTGTGCATGAAAACGTGCACTACGCGGTGCGCACTTTAGAGGCAGGGGCTCATGGTTATTTGATTAAGTCGGCTGCCGTTGACGAATTGGTGGACGCAATTCGGACGATCAAAGATGGTAACGTCTATATTTCCAGAAAACTTTCTCCCGAGATTTGGGCGCAGCTAAGGCGGCCCAAAGGAAAGCGCGAGGGGCTCGAGTCACTTTCGCAACGGGAATTCGATGTGCTGCGTATTATCGGCGGAGGAGCCAGTTTGCAGGAATGCGCACGACAGCTCTGCGTCAGCGTCAGTACGGTATCAACGTATCGCGGACGAGTGCTCGAAAAATTGAACCTGGCCACAACAAGTGACCTTGTCCGATTCGCAATCGAAAACAAGCTGCTCGGTTGACAGGAGCTGCAAGGCGTTTTCGGTTGACGCTGCACTGTCGTCCGGATCCGAATTCCGATCCTTCGTGTTCGGTCAGCGACAATCGGTGGTTTCTCCGATGTCCAGTCGGCAGCTGGCGGGGCTGGGCGGTGGCCTGCCAGGCGGATTCGTCGGCAGATCCAGGGCTCGAAACACCCAATCTGGAAGGGAGAGCCAAGATCTGCTATTTTCCCGCCTGGCCAAATCGATTACCTAGCCGCCACTAACCGTGTCTGGGGAGGAGATCGAGCAAGCATCGGCGGTGTAGCTCAGCTGGTTAGAGCAGCGGAATCATAATCCGCGTGTCGGGGGTTCGAGTCCCTCCACCGCTATTCGCCTCTTCAGTCAACTCGCGACAACGTGAGTTTCTATAGACAAAACGCCCTTCTCGCTTGCGTTTGTCCCGTATTTTCTCGGGTCGGCTGACTTTGTCGCCTTTGCTTTTGCCTTCGCTTTTTCTTCTTTCTCCCTTCGCTTGGCGTTCTGTCGGTGTTCCTTGGTCACTTGCAGATAGAACTTCCGCATTGTCTCGACCGTGTGTCCCGTCCATTGGGCGACAACGTGCAAAGCTTCGTACTGAACAAGATCGGTTGCCAGTGACGATCATCTCTTCTTCCGCCCAATCAATGTCGGTCCACTTCAATTCGAGGATCTCGCTGGGACAACGAAGTCCGCCGAAGCGAGCCAGAGCGAAGATCAACTTCCATTCGGTGTCCGCACACTTGGCGATCACTGCGTCGATGGTTGCTTGTTCGACATAGTAGTATCGAGTCTTGTTTGCTTGGACCGTCGAAGGGAGTCCCGCAAACGGATCGTGATCGATCAGCTTTTGCTTTACTGCTTTTCGGAAAAACTGACCAGCGATCTGAGTATGTTTGCGGACCGTGTTCTCGCCCATCGTTTCGCTAAAAGCAGATCTTCGACAACCCCTTTCACCCGTTCGGCGTGTCGCTGGGAAGACTTCCCAAGGCGAAGCGTTTGTTGTTTTTGCTCGGTGTCGCGAAACTGTATTCAATAGCGACCGTTTGGTCGTTTGCTGAGGCTTGCGATAGCCGTAATCCTTTGCTGTTGCGATTCACTTTTTAGGGGTGCTGCCTTCTGGCTTTCAATTCGAGATTCAGAAGTTCGCAAACGATATCGATATTTTGAAGCGACAACCATCGATTGCCGTTCACAAACTCGCTGAGGGTACTCTGTGCGATTCCTGTCTCTTGTGAGATTCGATAGCGTGTCAGCTCCGACGATTCGATCGCTTCGATCAATTGCTCGGATACTGGCTTCGCCTTCTTCTTTCCTTTCGCCATTGCTTTTCCCTTGTGATGCTTTCGTATTTGTAAAGCGTTCGATTCGTCTTGTCAACTTGTCGAGTGCCTTGACACGAAGGCCGAAGTAACTTCTTAACAGAGTCCGGAGCTTCTGATTTCGAATAACTGAACCGATCAGGTTTCAAATGTTCTTGGAATACAAACTACGTACCTTGGACAAGCCCGCGGACCCAAAAGCGAACCGTCGCAGTAATCGCAAGATGCAACTACTTGCAACTCAAATTTCTGGATATAGAATCACGAAAGTCTTATAAAACATGTGATTATGAGCTAAATCCGGTCTCATATTCAGGGAAACAAAACTGCGATGCCGAGGTGGAAATCGCATGTCAGTTTCGAAGCAGAGAGAAGACTAAATTGAGAACACTTAGCAAAGAACGAAACTTCAATGTCGAAACTATTACCGAAATGGGACTATGTCGCCTCACCCGAGATCGTAAAGTAATTTTTCACTGGTTCCTTAGCCAGTTATTTGCCGTGTTCTTGTTGCTACCCCCCACTCCGCTTCTAGGACAGGAACCCAAAATATTCGATTTACATTTGCATTCGATCGACCCTGTTTCTTTCTTTAGGTCTTTCGGTATGGAACCAACGGACGAATCGACGCTGGGATACGTCTGTAAGAACAAAGAAGAACTTCTAACGAAGACACTCGAAGAGATGGATGCGAAGGGAGTAGAGTGTGCCTTGCTACAAGGTACGGACAACTCGATCGCTCTCGACTGGGCGGCTCGGTATCCTGGCCGCTTCCTACCCGCTTTCCATCCTGCGGTTTGGTCAATCGCATTCCAAAAGCTAGACCACGTCGCCGAAGCACAAAAGCTGGGCGAAGACTTCGACAACAAGAAATTTTACGCGATTGGGGAACTCGTCCACGTGTATGATAGACGACCGATTAACTGGTCGATGCTAGACCCGTATTTCAAGGTGGCCGAAGAGAAGCACGTGCCCGTTTTGTTTCATACCGGTGATACCTTCGGTGGTGAAGATGGGCCGAATGATAAAGGCATTGAGGGATTCATGAATGTCTACGCCAGCCCCTTGCTGCTTGCAGATGTTGCACAGCAATTTCCCAAGCTAAAAATCGTTGCGTGCCACTCGGGAATGCACTCACTACGAGAACTTCTGCTCGTGATGCGTCAATTCAAAAACGTAGGAGCCGACATCTCGTATCTCAACTGGAAGGAAAACGACCCAAGGCTCTTGGAAGCAATCAAAGCTTTCCGCAAAGCTGACATGATGGACCGCGTCTACTACGGTTCGGACCAAATGGTTTTTACGGACTTGATTCCAGCTAGCATTGAAAATACCAGGGCCGTGTTGAACTCTGCTGAGCAAGAGAAGGTGTTACGTGCGAATGCTCGGCGACTGTTGAATCTTAATGAGTAGCACTCAAAAACCTACTGACAATGAACATCATTCCGCCGCCGAACGCTTACAACTATCGGAAGAATTGAAACTTAGTTTTCGCATACCGAAAAATCACCGTTTTTCACGGTAAGCTATTGCGAAGGCTCTGGTTGCCAAATCTTCAGACTTTCGTCGGTGTCGAAGACCGCTTCGGCTTGTTTGTACCAACGATCAGTGAGCGCGTATTCACAAGCGATCCGGATGGTCCCCGTCAGTCGCCCCATCGACTCGCACAAGATCCGATCAATCTCTTCAGCTTGTCGCGTATGATCACCGTCGTTCGGAAGCTCGATCACAACTTCATCGTGAACAAATGCGACGCATCGGAAGCCCCGAATATACACCTCTCGTAATGCCAGCTTCGCTCCGTCCGCCGCAATTCCCTGAAACGGAGTATTTCTTGCCTGGGCGAAGCCGACTGATCCGCGTATTCGTCCGGTAGGCGTTGCGACAGGACCGAAGAAGAGATCGCGGGAAAGCTGATCTCCTTCTTCTCGCTTTGTGATTCGATCCTTCAGGCGGCGCTTTTGATTCAAAGTTTTCAACGATTCCCAAACGCGATCTACAAAGGCTTCGCCGTACTCGCTCCCGCTTGATCTACCGATTCCCGCGACAATCCGCTTCGCGGCTCTCCAATTGTTCCGTTCGAATCGAAGCAAGCTTGGACTCGAAATGCTGAAGTCTTCAGGTTGTGAGCCAGCGTGCCGACTGGATCATCTTTCAAGTATTCCCCGAGCTCCGGTTAGACCTCGGTGATCAGCCTTTGGCGAAAGGCTTCTGCCTCTTCGATCGACAGATCGACTCCGTAAGTTGTGCCCGCATAGGCCACTAGACACGCGACACTCAGAATGTCGTGCACTGAGTTCATTGTTTTCTGGGGGCGGCGTGCCAGTTCCTGGCTTTGGCTACTTCACTGCAGGTGCGACAGGTGTCCAACTGACTTTCATAAGGTCGGTCTGCTCGGCTCGATACCGAGACCTGCAACTTCGATGCAAACAACGCGGATGGGCCAGTGCTCAGCCAGGTTTCATATGCCAGGACCGCCGGGTGCGACCCCCGGATCCGCTACTTCTGCTTATGAAAACCGGTCGAGTACGCAAATAGGCAAAGCGGCAAGCATGAGAGGCTTACGATTTTGCAAGTTCGACTCCTGTCTCGACTACTCACAAAACGATCGCGTGGTCCAGCGGCTAAGACGCCTGCGTGACAAGCAGGAGACCGATGGTTCGATTCAATCCGTGATCACTTGATAGTTGATAGTTCATAGTCTTTAGACCTTAGGAAACCCGCCGCTTAAGACTACAGGCTATTCGCTACAGACTAACCATGGCTCGATGGTGAAACGGACATCCTCTCTGGCTTCTAACCAGAAGTTCGCTCTTTCAATTCCTGGTCGGGCTACTGAAGTAAACAAAACCAGCCGACGTGGCTCGATTCAGAAAGGCACCGCTCTTGTAAAGCGGCTCATGCTGGTGCGAACCCAGTCGTCGTCTCTTCAACAACCATGAACGCACACCGAGATGACTTGATGATCAATGGAGACCTACGTTCGATTTCAGACCCAGTTGCGATGTTGCACCACAGGTCGCTCCGCCGGCATCTTTGTGGCGGCCGGCGACATTGAAGACCGAACAACTACACCGGAACTATCCCGCGATCGACTTCGCGAAGTGTTGATATGTTTCAACCGAAACTTAACCGTTCCGGCGTTGGACGAATCCGATTGGAGAAGCCTGTTCTGGTTCCGGTCAAACTCTCAATCGGTCATCGGCCGGATGTGGGAACTAGTTAACCTGCTCGAAGACGAAGGTGTTTTCGTGACGAAGGTGCGACTCCCACCGGCGTTTTGGCCTACCAACTGCCGATTCGGACTACATTCATAATGTTTGAAAGCGTCTGAATTAATCCTTCGTTGGCAGGTCGCATTACATAGCTCAACTGCCTGTTGGGAATACATGAGGAGCCTAAGGTAGCGATGTCGGGCGACCGACTAGGGGCCTGTCAGGAAGTTTGTGTTTGATAGCGAACAGGAATTGCTAAACTAACACTTTTACCCTGATGGAGATTGATTGCATGGACGCTTCCCTGAAACAAAAGGCCGAACAACTGGTCACCGAGTTTGCCTCTGGTGCCACCTCGATGGCCGAACTCTATGCCCTGCTGCAAACGATGATGAAGCGGGGACGCGAAACAATGCTCGACGCCGAGATGGACCATCATCTTGAGACTGAGCGACAAGTTCGGTCCGAAGAGTCAACGTAAAACGCCGCAGGCCAATTGCCGAAACGGCCGTTCCAGGAGGAAGCTGCAAGGCGACCTGGGGCCGATCGAAATCGAGACCCCGCGTGATTGCCAGTCTTCCTTCGAACCCCAGATCCTGGGCAAGCATCAGCGTCGCGTAGAAGGCTTCGATGAAAAGATTCTCGCGCTCCACGCCAAGGGAATGACGACGCGGGACATTCAGGACATCATCAAAGAGCTCTACGACGTGGACGTCTCACCCGATTTGATCAGCCGGGTCACCGAAGATCTCGACGGAAAGAAAGAGCTATTGGGCCTTTGGATCGCCAAAATCGAGGGGGCGAAGTTCTGGCTCAGTTGTCTGACCGATTTACGTAATCGTGGCCTCCAAGACATTTTCATTTGCTGTGTCGATGGTTTGGCGGGCTTTGCCGAAGCGATCCGCGCGGCATCGAAGCGTTGGACGCGTCCGATCCAACACTGGAAGCAAGCGTTGAACCACTTCGCGATTCTGTTCCCCGACCGCATCCCAAACGACTACCAACCCTAAACCGAAGTACAGCTGACACAAAATTCAGAACAGGCCCGCACTTTTCGTACACGCCAATGCTTACCAGCAATGCAAAGTGATCCGTGAATACTTGGATCAGGTTTGCGCATTGTATTTGCCGCCCGACGGCGCGGTTCCGTTGGACAGCAGCTTGGCCGAATATCTTCGCTGGGGATTTGAGCAAGCGGACCGGCGAGATCCATTTCGCCCGAGTCCTCACTCGGTCATCGACGAACCGATCGAGACAGCAGACTCAGGGCCTAGGAAACCACGGTAGCATTGGGTTCTCTTTGCGGCCTGCGAACGTCAAGGTCGTCTAAGTATTTGTCAGACTTTCTTACTTGCACGGAATTTGCGATTCCTTCGTCGGACAGGTCGCTGGACGAGTCTTCCTTAGAGGACGGAAGGATTGTGCAACGCGGCCGCATATAGGCGGCTCTTGTCTAGGGTTATCTTTCAATTACTCGCATTTTCCAATTCAGGTTACCCCTTTTTTGGCAGACTATTGGGGTGAAAGCGTTACGTGTCTGTTTAGCGACCTGTTCGTGTATGTGCAAAGATACCGATGGTGACGCAAAAGGTAAGCTCAAGACTGATACCTAGGAAGTTATCGGTGAAGCGGCAGACGACGATTCGGATCGCGTAGAGTATCGAATAGAATTCGACGAGCCGACGGCCATTTGTGGTCCGATCGTCGCGACACTCTGGGCCAGCTGCACGGCAGCCGACACGGACTTCTTTGTCGTTCTTTCGGATCTTGCGCCGGACGGACGCCTTCGCGCCCTGCAACGAGGGATGTTACGTGCGTCTTACCGATCACTCGACGAACACCTATCAATGTGGGCGAACATGGGCGATGATCGATTGCTGGTGCGTCCCGTCCACACATTCAGCGACCCCCAACCTTTGGAACCTGGAAAGCCTTATCGTTTCGATATCGAAGTGCCGCCATTGGGACATGTAATTCGAGATGGCCACCAACTGTCCTTGTCGATCAGCAAACCGTCCGTGATCGGCTAACCCGAGCCTTCGGTAAAAGACATCGCTAGCACCAAGAGCGATTCCTTCGAGATGACGGTTGCATCGCCCGAAGTCCCGAGCGAAATCGTGTTTAGCGCGGAGGTCAATTCCACCGCTGTCTCGAAGCATGCATGGCTTCCGAACTTCGGCTGGTCCAGCCTACGCGCCGAAAACGAAGTTGAAGGATTTTGGCTAATGGATCTGATTCTTGTATTGGAACGGAACGCTACCGGCGACACGACTCGACCCATGCGGCTGTCTGAACGTTAGCGGCATCTACGATCAATAGACTCGAGCCGAGTCTGGTTAGTCCAGCCGATACTTAAGCTCGTCATGTAGCAGAACCAATTCCCCTTTCTCACGCGCCGCGCGAGTGTTGGCCCGCTCGATCACGTCTTTCGGAGGGCAGATCGAGATGTAACTGGACCTAGCGTTCTCGCTGAGCACAACCGGATTATCGACCGAAAAAATTATGTTCGGTTATCTACCAACATCAAACGGATCATCTGGCCTTCTTCGTTGAGGCCGTCTCCGATAGATCAGCTTCTTTCTTAACTTAGACATCGCGTCAACGAACACTAAACCGAGAAGCATTCCCAACACCAAAAGGCCGATGCGGACATTGTCATCCTCGGTAAGATGTGCAGAACAGGCAAGCGAACCATAATAGAACACGCTGAACACAATGAAATAGGCGCAGCCATCTTGATCTTGAAGTGCCTTCTCATCACAGTTGGGGCAACGGTGGATTTTTGTGTATCCACCTTCGCCGTCGTCTTCCATATAAACGTCCCACTGATCGACATCCTTCTCGCACGTCGGGCACCAGTCTTCGTCGGGAAGTGTCTGACTACCGATTGGCTTTGTATGGTCCATGGGCATTTCGTGCCTTTCCTTGTTAATTCGCTCTCGACCGACTAGGCAAGCAACATCCAACCGAGGAGATACATCAGTCCGGGAATCAGGATGGTGCCGATCAGATTCAGCCATAACCCGTAACGCATCATCGTGTGCATCGGTACGCGCCCGGTCGCGAACACGACAGCGTTGGGTGGCGTCCCGATTGGAAGCATAAAAGCACAACTTGCTGCCAGGGTCGCTGGGACCAACAGCAGAAGCGGGCCTCCTGAAACTTGTTCGCCGAGCCCGAACAGCACGGGCAAGATCGCCGCCGTGATTGCTGTATTGCTGATCGTCTCGGTGAGAAAAATGACGAGTCCCGTCAGGGCCGCAATCAAAAGAACAATAGGAAGGGCCAAGAAGATCTGTAGGTTGCTACCCATCGCCTCAGTTAATCCGGTTGCTCCCAGCGTCGAGCCGAGACTCATCCCTCCACCGATCAGGATCAGCACATCCCATGGCAATCGATTCGCCGTCTCCCAGTCGAGGATTCTTTCACCGCTCGCCTTGTTTCCTGGTAGCAGAAAGAGGGCGATTGCCGCCGCCATTGCAATCGAAGCGTCATCCAGCCGTGCCACCCAAGGGCAACTTTCGACCAACCGATCCCAGTGCATCAATGGCTCTCGGAAGATCCACAAAGCAACGGTGGACAAGAATACTGACAACACCGTCCATTGGGCGCGTGTCATTGGACCCAATTCACGGTATTGCTCATCAACCGCCGCTAGACTGACCGCGGCACGGCGAGACACCGCGTCGAGCGTGAATCGGTAGAGCAAAAGCCAACAGGCACCCAGAAACAGAATTACAAGTGGAACGGCGAACAGCATCCATCGACCGAACCCAATCGTGATACCCTGCTCTTGTAAGAACCCGGCTAGCAGAGCATTCGGTGGAGTTCCGACGATAGTGCCGAGACCGCCGATGTTCGCAGAATAGGCAATCCCGAGCAGAAAGCAGCATTCAATCCGCCGATGGTCTCCCGAGGTTCCCGATGTCGACATGTCCTTGCGGAGCATACTGATCAGGCTTGCCCCAATCGGTAGCATCAAGACGGTTGCCGCCGTGTTGCTGATCCACATGCTCATGAAAGCCGTCGCCGCCATGCAACCGGCGAGTAGTTTTCCCGGAGATACCCCAACCGCTCGGACGACAGTCAGCGCAACGCGGCGATGAAGTTCGCAGCGTTCGACCGCTGCAGCGATCATAAAACCACCTAGGAACAGGAAGATCACCGGGTTGGCGAACGGAGCTGCAGCCTGCTTGATGTCAGCGACACCGAGTGTCGGAAAGAGTACAAGTGGCAGTAAAGCTGTCGCTGCCAAAGGGATCGCTTCGGTGATCCAGAACACGATCATGAGAGTTCCGCTGGCGGCTGCAAATCGAGCTGGCTCCGGCAGCATATTGGCCGTTAGCACGTACACTCCCAAGGCCATGATTGGGCCTAAAAGTCGCCCAATTTGCTTTGTTCTGGTATCGGTCGGACAGACCGCGCCCGTGGTATTCATATACAATTCTCTGTAAATGTTGGGGTTTTGTTGGTAGGAATGAACCGCCAAGCGATTCACTTGTGCGCGCGGAAAGCTGGAAAAAAAAGCGGAAGCAGCTGATCGCCGGGGTTCCAGCCGTCACTTTCACAAATGGCTTCACCGGTTGACCTAATCGCTCGTTGATGTTGCGCATGGACACAGATCAAGAAGAACTGCTTGTTGCTGCCTTGCAGGGCGACCGGATTGCCCTCCAGCAACTGCTCGTTAATCGCTACGAGCAATTTGCCGGTGCGATACGTGGGCGAATCCCTGCTCCTCTACGCTCTGTGGTGGACGTCGAAGACATTCTGCAGACGACATTCGTCCAGGTTTTTCGTGGTCTATCGAGTTTCAAAGAGGGGGATTCAGAAGCCTTCTTTGCATGGGTCCATTCGATCGCCGAGGCGAAGGTCGCCGATGCAGTCCGATATGCGACACGCAAGAAACGTGGAGGCGATTGGAAGCGCGTCGAGGGTGCGCCGAGTCCGTCTGCATCATTCCTGGATCTGATTCTGTTGCTCTCCGACCAACGACGCTCACCTAGCCAATCGGCCGCGACTCATGAAGCGGAGGTTGCTCTACAGATCGCATTGGCTGGACTTCCCGAGGAGCAGCGTGAGGCGATTTGGCTGCGTCATATTGAGTGCTTGACGATCGAAGAAGTTGTTCAACGAACGGGGCGTAGCGAAGCGGCGGTGCGGGGCCTCATTCACCGAGGCAAGGCGTCCCTCAAAAAGTCGCTGGGTAATTCGTCGGCTTGGTTCAGCAGAAATCCGTAAGCAAGGAGCGTCCGTGAATGCCGAATCATGATGGCGACTCACACGTTCGTAAGATTATTGACGACGTAGGGCGGCGTCGAGATCAAGGTGAACAGATCTCGGACGAAGAGATTCTCGCGGCGCACCCAGATCTAGCGGACAAATTGGGTGAGAAGCTGAAACAACTGGCACTCGTTGCGAACGCGCGAGAAATGGCCGACATCGGCTCACTTGAAAAGACGGTTTCCGATTGGGGAGATCGTACCGAGACGTCGGGATCGCGTGAGCCGGTAGAGGCCATGCGCTCCGGGGATAGGATTCGACACTATGTCCTGAAAGAGAGGATCGGAGCCGGAGGCTTTGGAAGTGTTTGGCATGCACGAGATTCCAAGCTTGACTGCGACGTAGCAATCAAGATTCCAAAACGAGAGCTTTCTCCAAAGGAAACGAAACGTTTCATTCATGAGGCACGCGTATCGGCACAGCTACGGAAACATCCGAATATCGTAAGCGTGCATGAAGCGGCCTGGGACGATGACACCGCATTTATCGTTAGCGATTACGTCGACGGTGCTTCCCTTGATGAACGGCTGGATCAATCTCGGATTGAGGTTAGCGAATCAGCGAAAATGCTGATTTCGATCTGTGACGCGCTTGAACACGCCCACGAACAAGGAATCATTCATCGCGACCTCAAGCCGGCAAACATCTTGCTGGACCGAACTGGCGTCCCGCACATCACTGATTTCGGTCTCGCGATGCGCGTGAGCCAGCTCACGGATGCTGTGCCGGGCAAAATTACCGGAACGGCTGCGTACATGTCACCCGAACAGGCGCGAGGCGAATCGGATAGCGCCGATCGTCGGTCCGACATTTTTTCGCTGGGAATCGTACTTTTTGAGTTGCTGACCGGAGAACGACCGTACCGCGGTAGCATCGCAAACATCTTGCAGCAGATCAGGAGCGATGATCCGCCGCGACCGCGGTCATTTGATCCACGCATCCCCGCGGACCTGGAAACCATCTGCCTGAAGTGCCTTGAAAAGGACGCGTCGCGTCGATATCAGTCGGCATCGGAGTTGAGCGAGGATCTGCAACGTTATCTTCGACGTGAACCAATTCGAGCTCGTCCCGTCTCTACGGCCGGTCGCCTCTTGCGATGGAGTCAACGCAATCCAAGCATTCCGCTGCTGTCGCTATCTCTGATTTTCGTGACGCTCAGCGCCACTTGGGCGTCGTTCCGCTTTCTTAAGACCGAAGTAGGCGCGATGCAGGAAGCTTTGACGGCTCAAGCTCAGCAATCGTTGGAGCTTCTTGCGGAATATGCCGCGCACGACGCAGACCTCAATCTCGTCCTGCGTTTTGATCAGGTTCGCCGTATGGATGCAGACCTAAGGAAGATGCCAGCAGCAATTGAGCAGTTGGTCCAATGGAATGCCGCGAACGAAGAGGACCGTCCAAGAATTCTCGAACAGTTGACATCCAGCGAGGGAACGGACACCCCGGATGAGCTTCGTGGAATCCAGCAGGCACTTGTGGAGCTTAAGGAACAGACTAAGGATCCTGATATTCGTGATAGGACGTATAGTCTTTTTGTCTGTGATGCTGAGGGGAATCAGATCGCCAGGGAACCGTTAAAGAACACGCTCGGAACGGACTTCGCTTATCGCTCCTACTTCACAGGAGAAGATAGGAACGGCGATCCAGATGGCCCGACACCGGACCCCATCTGGAAATCAAATTCAGGCCCAAAGCTCTCTGCTAGTTTTGTGACTCGGAATAAGGACGCAGTGGTCATCGCCGTTTCTGCGCCAATTTGGCACAAGGGTAAGTTTCAAGGTGTCGCTGGCATCTTCATTGAGCTCGGAGATTTGGTGAGTGATCCGGAAGGCGCCGACGCCACCGACAAGATGTTGATATTTGACTCCAGGCAGGGAACTAAGGAAGCACGTCTCATCCATAACCAAGGTAAAGAGATTGAAAGGATTCAGGAGGTAGATATCAGCCCGTTCTTGTCGAACAGAAAAGTCGTGAAGCATGGAGTTCTGGGTGAAGGTTCATGGCGCATTGCAACCAAACACGATCCCAACCGAGGACTTGTCGTGATGATGGTGGAACACGCCGCGGCCATCGAGAATCCGGGCAAACGTTTGCGGGCCAACCTCGTGACGATTGGTTTGTCCGTGGTGGGATTTGCAGCGTTTGTACTGACGACGATTTGGGTCATCATCCTGCAGCGGGTCGTCAAGACATAGCAGGCATTTCAATGCAGTTGTAGCACGGCAGATCACGTGTAACGTAGTCTTAGAAAGGACCTGCTAAGCCTTTGGCAGGTTTGTAAACTACCTATCCAAATCACTGCCGTATGTCGGCCGCCGGCTCGATCCGTGAAGGGTGGCATTCTGCCGTTGGAGAATCGCTGAAACAGTTGTCCTGCGCCTCGGTTGCATCGACCTAACGCTCGGAGCTTACCGCGCAACTTGCATCGGTGTCAGCACGGCCAAGCGACCGACGCGCCGAAACAAAATTGCTTCGAGCTACCGGCTGGTCCAACTTCAGCAGCGAACGAAACGGCGTAAGTCACTTCGATTTACGCCACCGAAGCACCCAACGGCCGCCACTGAGTGCATCCGAATTTTCAGACCGAGCAGGTTGCAGAAGCCAGCAACGGCTTGTGACCGAGTAACTACGGCTGTTCAAGAATCTCGAGCGCCACGGCTTTTCGGCATTTTGAAATACGGGATGAGTTTTCGGATAACCTATGCGTGTCGAATCAGCAATTTCCGTTCCTCCAGCGGTACACGACAAGAAACGAACGTTTTTTGGCGGGTCACACTTTAATGCGGCTTCGTACGTGAGGTGAGGGCGACCTCAGCGGTTGCGCGAAGAGCGGGTTCGTTAGCTGGACCTCATCCAATCCGGAAGCATGAGCGAGGAAAAAACGCTGCTTTTGAAGAATGTTGTACTGTCCAGTTAGAATTCGTTTTTTGGCCAAGGGTCAAACGCATGTCAGATGACAAGAATGTCAGCCACTGGATCGATCAGGTGAAAGATGGCGATTCGGTCGCCGCTCACCAACTTTGGCAGCACTATTACGAGCGTTTAATTCGTGCGGCCCGTCAGAATCTCCGTGGGCAAGACCGCGGCATAGCCGACGAGGATGATATCGTCGTCAGCGTCTCAGTTTGCGAGCGACCACAAGTGAATATTCCCATCATAGGATCCCGCAGCAATGTGTCTACCGTCTGGCGAAAACCGGACCGAGAGAACGGTTTCCTCAGGCCCGTATCGTTCACTGACAAGCTGCAAGTTCGGAACCTTCCAGATACGAATCACCCGCTCGCGACCACCTGTCACAAGATTCTTTCCATCGGGAGAAAATGCGGCCGCAAACAGTGCGCTGTTATCTGCCGCAGCTACTTTATGTCTTTTCTGACGCGCAACGTCCCAAATCGAAAGTCCTCCATCACGACCGCATGCGGACGCCAGCCACTTTCCATCGGGCGAATATTCGACTTGGTAAACCATTCCCTTTTTTGCGACAAGGTTTGCCACGGATTCACCATTGGCAACGTCGCAGATACGAATTAGATCTCGCGTGCCGCACGCCAGTGTTTTTTGGTCGCGTGAAAACGCGATCGAGAAAAACAACTGCGAGTGCGGTGTTGACCAAACTTGATGGCCTCGCTTCCAGAGTTGGATATGGGAACCTGCGGTGGCCACCAAACTCCCATCGGCCGAATAGGCGACGTCGATAACTGGATCGCCGTGTCCGGCGAGAACCATTTGACTTTTTCGAGTAGCGACATCCCAAATGATGACCTTACCATCACCGCCACAGGAAGCTAAAGACTTCCCATCGGGGGAAAACTCCACCCGAAACACCTGATCTTTGTGACCATGGAGCGTGGCTAACACACTCTTATCGGTCAGGTCCCAGAGTTTTACGGTATTGTCGTAACTGCCTGACGCCATCACACGACCGTCGGGTGAAAACGCGACATCGTACACCGCGTCAGCATGGGCAGACAGCTCTACCGGTTGGCCCACATCGCTTCTTACGATGCCTGCGTCCAGAAGACAAATCAGCACTGAACTCAGACGAATAGCTTGGGTTGCTCGCACATTCACCGCAACATCTCCTCCAACACCACTCAAGCAATTGTCGTGCCGAAACGAGCAAAGCTTGATTGCGAACGCTTATCTTCCCAAGCAAACCCATTTCGAGCGCAACGTTCAGCACGCCCTATGGGCTGGTTGTGCACACTTCGTGCCCGGAACAGCACAGCTAAACTTCACGACGAGAGCCAACGTGATTCAATAAGATAATGTGCACCGAAAGACGACTTGGTATTGAACCCCGGCGTTGGTTCCTGGGCGAATGCGCTTTCCACAAGGGCAATGCCTGCGCAGACAATGACAGTCAGGAACATGTGGCTTTTCATTTCAACATCTCTAAGGTGCGTAGGAGCGGCAAACTAAATTGACGTTCATGCAGAAGGTGATTCCGACCGATGCGCTGAACTGAAATCGCTACGTGAACGAGGCTGGTCCAACTTCGTGGACTTACGAGCATCGCACTGTAGACGACTTAGGGCGTCCCTCGCGTCATTAGGCGAAACGGAACTGTCGCCCTAAACATGGCCGACCGCGGTCCAAGTCAAGCTATCACTGCGACTTCCTGCGAATGTGGTGTACCGGTGCATCACTCGTAGAAAAAGGCTCGATGATCACGGGAACACCGGACTCCGCTTGCTTAAGAGAGCCGGCGATCTGTTCGTTCGTAAACCGGGACTTCTTCATGGTCATCATCAACCTGAAGTGACGGCCAGATTCTACCCCGATTGTCTCACTCGCGATGAACCAGCTTTTTGGGCGCAGGTCAAAACGAGCAGCAGCACCCCGCCCCTAAAGGCAAAAAGCGGACTTTCAGTTTGGGACAACCGGATTCTTTCCGGCAACCTGACGTCCCAAAGCGAATATTAACCAAGGACTCTTGCGTCTAAATCGCTTTCGATTTACTGGACATTGCACGAGGCCAAATCAGAAGCGTGCGTCCATTCGTCCTCAGCAGATGCGATCTCGTTTACAAGTCAAAGATTTCTTTGCAATCAGAAGTGGATTGATCTGACTGCTGTTTGGGAGGAACCAGTGAACGTGCAGGGAGAATGTACTCGTGTTCAGTATTTGGGCATCCGAATCGGATTGTGACACCTCCTCGATTCACCTTGGTCAATTGGATCAATGAGCTATGGGCGGCCATCCAATTTAGTGAAGTGGGGACATGGGATTCTGAACGAAGTCAACGGACTTATAGCTTTTGCACCGACTCAAAATGAACTGTCGTCGAGTCGCATTGAGTCGAATCCAGTCTTGCCTGACACCTAACCCGATCTGAACACTTTTTTGCTTGCATCGGCAGTATGGAACCCCTAGCATAGCGGAGTCGGGTACACCACCTTAGGTAGTTCTATTGAAAACGTCCGGGGAGAGAACATGTCACTGCGAAGAATGCTCCACATGCCTGGAAAGCGAAACAAGACGCAAGCGTTCGCTGAGACTGCGGCACAACGCTTCCAGACACTTGCACATGGAATCACTTGAAAGGCGGCGTCTGCTCGTGGTCGGCGCCTTCGCTATTCCCCCCGCTGTTGCTCCTGGATCGGGCTTCGATGGAGTTGTGGACCTTTCCATCACAACAGGAGGTGGAACTTCCAGGTGCACAGGCAATCTGCTCGAGGGTGCCAGACACATTTCAACGGCGGCCCACTGCGTAACGGACGGCACCGGTGCGGTGGACGCAACCGACGTTGACGTGACCTTCGAGATGCCCGCGGGAGATATCAGGTTCGACACGAACCTAGCTGCCATGCAAGTCCACCCCTCTTGGACGGGTGCGACAACGAGTGTGGGCGACTTGGCGATTCTTGAACTCGAAGCGCTACCGCCATTGATGCTGAGGAGTATGGCTTGTACGCCGGGACGGACGAGTCGGCCAGACCTTTACCATAATCGGTTATGGGTTATCCGGGACGGGCGCACCGGGCCGACCATTGCATCAGGTACGAAGCGGATGGCGATGAACGAGGTCGCCCAGACCGTTGGAGGCGGCCTGCAACTCCGAGCGGATTTTGACGATGGCGTAACTGACGTGCTTGGTGACGGCTTAGGACTGGGTGCAGCCGAAGGGATGGACGCGCCAGGAGACTCCGGTGGGTCCGCGATGCTTATCGGGAACATGGTGATGGGTATCAGTTCCTACGGCACCAACGTCAGCGGGGGTCCCAGACCTGATTTCGGAGACACCACCACCACGACACGCATTTCTCAGTTCATTCCTTACATTGGGGGAATTCGCGATGCGACGCTACCCTTAGTCATCGACATGGATCTTCAGGAGGAAGGGAATGACGGAGTCGCGGATGCGATTACGCTCCGGCGCAATGCGCGAACTTCGAACTTCTCTTGGGAGGAGTCGTCGAATACTCCACGTTGTTTTCCGAAATATCCGACATTACATTTCTCGGATCCGACGACGACGATGAGTTGATCGTCGACTTTAGCGGCGGTAACCCAATTCCTGCTGGCGGGCTTAATGCTGACGGTTCGTTCGTCGGAATCGACACGCTTAGAATCGCAAATGGGTCTACCGCAACCTACACACCCGACGTCACAAACAACCCAGAGCAGGGCACACTGACCGTCGGCGGGTCGAGCATTACCTTCTCGGAAATGGAATTCGTCACGCCCGTAGCCCCCGTTCTCGGTGGACTGTTGCTCAGCGACACCGAAATCAACGAGAACGATGCCGTCGTACTTACAGGCGGCTTCGTTGATCCGGGCTCGCACTTCAGCCATACGGTTACGGTGGATTGGGGCGATGGTAATGGACCGGTAGACTATCCCCTCAGCGTAGGCGACCGCGCCATCACGATCAGCTACACGTATCTCGACGATAATCCGAGTGGTACGCCGGTGGACCTTAACGCGATCAGCGTGACAATCACCGACAACGATTCGCTTACGGATTTGGACAACTCGCTTGCTATCACCGTCAACAATCTCAAGCCGGAGATCAGTGTGTCCGACCAGGTCGTCGATCAGGGAACACTGTTGTCCTTCTTTGCCACCGCTACCGATATCGGCACGCAAGATACGCAAACCTTCAGCCTTGACCCCGGTGCGCCCACAGACATGATCATCGATCCGGTCACCGGTGAAATCCTCTATGCGCCAACACACCCGGAACCTTTACCGCGATCGCACGGGTCACCGACGACGACACGCTGGACGATTTTCAGTCGTTTAGCGTTACGGTCAACGCCGTGCCAGCGACGCCGGCCGGTCCAGAGTTGCGAGTCAACGATTTTGTGACCGGATCCCAGGCGACGTTCGCCGAAACCAGAGCCGTTGCCTCCAACGCCAGCGGGGATTACATCGTTGTCTACTCGGGCTGGGGGCCGGGTGATATCCAAGGCGTATTCTCGCGGCGATTCAACCGTGACGACATCCCGTTGGGCCCCGAATTCTTGGTGAATATGACGACCAACGGTAATCAGAGCTACCCCTCGGTCGCGATGGGTGAAGGGGGTGAGACGGTGATCGCCTGGAGCGGCACGGGCATTGGTGACAATGACGGTGGCGTTTTCGTGCGACTTTACGACAGCACCGGCGTGCCAGTCTCAGGGGAAATCAAGGTCAGTCAGACGGTCGCGAGTGCCCAACACCGTCCGGTCGTTGCCAAAGGCCCCGCTGGAGACTTTATCGTGACCTGGTCCGGAAACGGCGTCGGCGACACAACCGGTGTGTTCGCGCGGCGATATGCGTCCAATGGCATTCCGCTGACGGGCGAATTCCTGGTCAACACAACAACCGACTCTGACCCAGCGAACCCGATATTGCGATTGCCAGTGATGGCAGTTTCGTGATCGCCGGAGCGGTACCGGTCCCGGCGATTCCAGTGGGGTCTTCTTTCAACGCTACGACGAGAATGGTATTCCCGCCGGGCCGGAAGCTGTGCGTCAACACGACGACGCTAGGGCAGCAGGAGCTGCCTTCGGTAGGAATCGATGGCGACAATGAATTCGTGATCGTTTGGAATGGATACGGGAACCAGCCCGGCAATAGCGATCCGCGCGGTGTCTTCCTGCAACGCTACGACGATGCGGGGAATCCAATCGGCGGAGAAGAACTTGTCAACACGCAGACGCTGTACGATCAGGAAGACGCGTCGATCTCGATGGCACCCTCGGGCGTATTCGTGGTGACTTGGACGAGTTGGTACCAGGACGGGAGCATGAAAGGAATCTACGGTCAGGAGTACGATAACTTTGCCGCTAGAATGGCGGATGAATTCCCCGTTAATACGACGACCTTCTTGGATCAACAACACTCTGCCGTGGCGGTAAAGGGAGAGTCTGGATTCGTGGTCGCTTGGAGCGGAAATGGAGTCGGGGATCGCACGGGCACGTTTGCTCGAAGCTTCAACCGTCCGATCGCGGTGCTTCCTCCCATGGCGCCGTTGGCTCCGGCGTTTGCCACGCTCGATCAAGTTTTCGCTAACGACGATGATTTGACACAGTTGCCGGAGTTAGTACCATCGCTGTTTTAGGCCAATTGAATGAGGACGGTAGATCGCAGTTGCCAGCGTTCGAGTCGGAGAAGGTCGGTGGCAAGGTCCACTGATGCGGAATGTCAACACGACTCTAGGCTTTCCTCTTAGATCCACGCATCAGGACGCCCTGAGACGACGGCCGCTAGACAGTAAGCGCACGGTGAACTGCAGTTAGGCTTTTGCCAGCCGTTCTTCTTTCCGTTGGTCGGCGATGTTCCAGCGATGCTTGGGATGGTTGCTGAGCCAGCGATCGGGGAGTAGGGCATCCAGATCGGGATTGCCCGGCAACTCCTTGAAGATCGAGCGCAGGTAGGACCACGGCTCGACATGATTCTCTTTGCAGCTTCCCACCAGCGACATCAGCACGGCCGCTCGATCACCTGCTGCAGGGCTGCCGACAAACAGCCACGCCTTGCGACCGATCGCCACCGATTTCATCGCTCGTTCGGCAGCGTTGTTGTCGATCGACAGATCACCGTCCTCGACATACCTCCCCAGGGCCTCCCATTGGTTCCGCGTGTACGTGGCCGCCTTTCCAATCAGACTCTTGGGAAGGAATTCCTGCTCATCAAGCCAGGCTTGGAGAGCAGAAAGAAGCGGCACAGCATGTTCTTGACGTAGGGACTGACGTCGCCATCGGGTCCAACTGGCGCGCGACACGTTCCACTTCGTAGAGCCGACGGATCATCGCCAGCACGTGGTGAGCCCGCGCGGGATCCTGCTCGCGCGCCTTGTACCAGTAGCGTCGGCAATGCGCCCAACACGCCACCTCCGTAATGCTCCCCCGCGACTGAAGGTAAACTCCGTCGTACCCTCCATAAGCATCCGCTTGCAGGTAACCTTCGAACTCTTTCAAAAACGATTCTGGTCCAGCTCGCTCGCGGGTCTCGGTAAAGTCGTAAACCGTGTAGGGATGACCGCGGTCCCCAAGATAAGCCCAGAAACGCGCCAGCCGCGTGCTGCGGATCGAACTGTCGATCAGCTTGACTTGCGTGTCGTCGGTGTGAATCACTTTCGATGCCAGCACCTGCTGCTTCATCCGCTCGTAAAGCGGGCCGGCTAGGTCAGCGGCCGATGCGAGCCAGTCGTAGATCGTGCTGCGGCGTATCGAAACACCGTGCCGCGAGAAGATATCTTCCAGCCGATAACCCGGCAGATGGTCACCGAACTTGCTCAGGACCACCTGGGCCAACAGTCCGGGACCGGCCAATCCCTTTTCAATCGGTTGCAGAGGCTTGCAGGCAATGACCGGTTTGGCTTCGTCGTGCTTTTCCGCACAAGCGTAAACCGCCCGTTTGTGAACGATCACTTTCATCTTCGACGGTTCGTATTCCAGCTGTTTGCTGATTTCGAACCGGATGAACGGCATCGGCTTGCCATCGTGAGGACAACGGCGCTCATCTTCGGGCAACTCGTGGACGACTTCTTGTTGCGGAAGATGATCGGGGATCAGCCGACGACCATGGCGGCGTCGCTTTCGCCGAGGTGGCGTGGGAACTTCCGTTTCTTCCTCGGCGATCTGTTCCAGCTCGCCAATCTCAAACAGCAACAGCTGATCCGGGTCGATCCGCTCTCGCTGTTTCCCTCGCAGAGCCTGCAGCAACTCGAGAATCTTCAGCTCGTGCTTCTCGATCGTTTCACGCTGTTGGGTAACCGTCGTGGACAGTTGCATCACCAGGTCGCGAAGCTGATCGACATCGGCAGGCAGTTCATCCTTGTTCATGCAAGTAGTATGGTGGCAACACGCAAAGTGTTTGAACCGGCAGAGAAAAATCATCGAGGTTTTTCAGATCGCCGAAATCGCTTGCGTCTTTCCACGCTCCGCAAGTCGATTCCTCCCAACAGCAGAGAGAGTTCATCGATAGAGATTTCCGCTTTGGGTTGCCGTTGTTCTTTCGACTGCAAGTCAGTGGGAAATTGAAACGTTCCTTTTTCCAGTCGCTTGTACCAGATAGCCAGTCCGTCACGATCCCAGTACAGAATCTTGACCCGGTCACGATTGCGGTTGCGAAACACGAACAGATGACCAGACAGTGGATCTTGCTCGATGATGGTTGCGGCCATGCCAACCAGGCCGTCGAAACTGCGCCGCATGTCTGCCGGCATGGTACAAACAAAAACTCGCAGCCCATGAGCCAGCCCGATCACGAACGGGCCTCGATTTCCAGCAGCGTTTGCAACACCGGCCGCAATGAACTGGAATCATTCGGCACACGGATCGTCGCACCACAAGGCATCGAGATTTCGACGACCGGGGAACCGGTCACGGTGACTGAGACGAACTGCGGATCGTCCTTGGCGTCCAATTGATTCACCTCCCGTCGGAGCTTTCGGCGCCAGCGATAGAACGACTTACTGCTAATCCGCTTGCGAGTACAAAATTCCAACGCTGATAGATCCGACTGCTCAAACTCATCCAGCCACTGGATCCACTGCTGGCGCGAGAAACGTTGCCGCATGGTTACCTCCTTCGATCGAAAAAATCTCAGAGTACCGCCACCGTCAACATGCTGTTCACCGTGCGCTTACTTAATTTCAGCCACTCAGGGGTGCGAAACTGTCCTTAAACGGGTCGGCATTCGGTTGCTCTTCGACGCGGCGGGTGCATCGGCCGCTAGCTCGAAGCTCGCGACCTAACCCGCATCGGTGTCCTGACGCCCGCGACACCGATGCGCCGAGCGAAAATCGCCCCGTGCGTGAAGCTGGTCCATCCCCGGTGACTTGGGCGATTGACCAGATTTGCAGCGGTGTGGGGACCTCGGCAGGTCGGCTGCGATCTGGCGGCGCTCGCTCAAGCCGCATAACGCTTACATTCAGTGGGCCGAGAGTAAATTCTACAGAGCGAAGCCAACCATCCGGCCTTAATCGGCTCCGCTGAAGTGTTGTGTTCTGTCAGATAGAAAGTATTGCGATGACTATTGGCGTCTTGTTACCGGAGAGCCCTGCGCACTCCTCTTTTATTCAGTCGCGCCCTTTCTATCCTGTTCGATTGAAGCGAATGTCCTTGCTAGTAGCTTCAGGCTAATTGACGCAGCAAGAACCAAACATACCGCGCAAACGGCCGTTGAGACAAACTGATCGCTCGCACTCTTGGACATCTCATTCTGCCAGGCAATCATCAGGAAGAACGCAACCGCGGGAAGGCTGGCACAGGATATTGCGAGCAGCCAGCCATGCTGCCATTTCCATAGGCAGCCGAACACTAGTGCGCCCAAGGCTCCCCCCGGTATCGCCAAAAGGGGCAACCCAATCATTAGAAGTACATCAAATTCACTGAAACCGAATACGCGGCGCCATGGCGGAATCAAAACAATGATCGCAAGCCCACCAGCAGCCACAGCGGCGAATAGCCCGCCGGCGATCGCTCCAACCGGAATCGTGAACCACTTGCTAGGTGGCAACCGAGTCTCGGAGGATTCAAAGTGGGGTGCTTTCTGCACCGCAACTCCGACGGGGCTTTCAAAGGGATTGTTCACCAGAGTCTCCATGCTATCGCGTCTGACTACGAGCGTATGACAGAACTTCCGCGGTCATCGGGCCCGCGGAGAAACGTCGTCAGGTACTAAACGCCTGACCGCCGGCTCTATCGCACGCCGGTATCCGCTTCGATTACCTGCCAGCAGATCAAGTTCAATCACCCCAAGTTTCTCCCCCGTTCTTGCGCTCATTCGTTCTCCGGTTCCCACGGTCGTTCAATCTGTTTCCCTGCCGATGACGGAATCTTGCGAGCGCCTTTCGCCCCTTTAGGTCGTTGCCCCTTGTGATGCCATTGCCCGTTGACAAAACCAATCGCGGCTCCAACGATACCTCAAACGAGTGCATCCAGCACATGGACAAAAGGATTCTGCGGCGAAGGCCCGAAGGTTCCGTTATCAAACCATGGTTCCCCGAACAGGGTGACCGGCAGCATTTAGTATAAGGCAAGGGGAAAAGCACAATCACGATTCCTCCGTCGAAGGCGGCAGCGAGCACCCTGCATGCGAAAGGAATGAAATTCCGATCGCCCAAATGAGTCTTAGATCTTTAGTTTGTCCGGATCCTTGGCCTGATTCATCGCAAACGTGCGCAAGAGCTGAGGCAAAGGTGGTTTGCAAGACTAAATCTGTACTGCGGCAATGAGACGCCCGTGAAGTTACGATTGACGGGCTCCCAGAACAAGGAGAGACCGGACGAGCTCGGCGACTCTCGCGCGAGTAGACCGAGGTCTTTCGGATTTAGGATAGGGTTTGTGTTCACTGTTTGCCACTCGTTTCCGATTCTGTGGTGTCACAATATTCTATCCATGGCCAATTGACCCTCGGTCCCTCCCAGAACCGGACGTGCGCCGTTAACGCATCCGGCTCCCCACCAACACCTATCCGCCAAAGACGGACTGCGTTTCGCTAAGGAATCACCCTTATTCGGCGCTGAGTCCGACAGATGTCCCCAGTCAATTGCGTGTTGGCTCGGACGCCTTCCCTGCACTGGCATTACCCAGCTTCGATCCGCTCCATTGGACTTTGAGTTTCAACGGTACTATGCATCCTTCGGACTCCCTTCAGCCATTTGCCTCCGTCACCTATTCAGCTTCTCGGGCATACTCGCCTGCTCATAGTTGGCAGCCATAATTCAGGAAAGAACTTCAGGGTCTCACTGGTTGCCTTGACGACGTGGTGTGTAGCGTGAATGGGCCTTCGACTCCGGGTCTTCTCTGAACGCTCACCGTTATCGCGGACAAAGATATTGCCTTCCAGCATGAACAAACCTTGGGCAGGGTCCAACAGAAACCATCATTTCGGAGCTCAATACCGTTCAGGGCGGGACGTTACTCCCTTACCTTTCATCCTCACTACCTTTCTGTGTACGCTTCAACCGGGCACTTCGGAGGAGACCTCCTTATAGCCAAGCTGCAACACTCGATACTGGGCTCGTGGCTAGCGACTACCCAGACGGGATTCACACCCGCTCGTCTTCAAGACCTTGCCAGTCCGCACGTTCATGCCATGGTTATCCCGGCTTTCCGTTTTTTATCTTGTCGTTAAGATCATCGTCGGGATATCCGTCTCTGGCTCCGCCTGCTTGTTCGGCGATACGCTGCTGATTCATTTTCACCACGTAATCGATGCCACTGCACAATAAAGAGTCGCATTAGGGGCCAGACATGAATAACCACACTAGCCACCAGCATTGAACAGCCGCACTACCCACCAGCGCGACTCCAAGTCCAAGCCGTCCTCGTACGATCGCAATCATCAATCCGGCGCCGAGCAGCGTCAGATAGGCAATGCAGATCATTACGAAGTGATCTAACATGAGACCGAACCGCCCCGGCAGGTCTAAACCAATGTCGCCATAGACGACAACGAAGACCAGCGCCCAAAGGATCGCCACAATGGTCCAGGAGCCGAGGGTGCTAAATAAGCCCCACCAGGACGTGCGACGCCGCGCCGGGACGACGCTGACAGTTCGCGGTGGGGCGTACTGGTTTTCGTCGGCCATCGTGATACTCCGCACTGTCGGCGCCCCGGTACTCGCCGTCGGATAAATTGTGATTAGACAGAAACTTCTTCGGCAAGGCCTGCATATTGGAGGAGGCCTTCGGTATGTGTGCCGCCTATGTTAGCGGGGAGCTGCACGCCGCTGCAACGATGGCAGATCAGCGAGCCCAAAGAGGGCTTTCAACGGTGCGGTGGGTGTGACACACCGAACCAGCGAACCGCGGCCGCTTTCGAGACAGCGGTTGCATCGCCCGAAGCGCCGGAGCGTTGCGACTGAGTAGCATCGGTGTCATTTCTCGAACAAGACCGCTGCAAGTTAGCCGACCGGCCAAATCGCTGGTGTTGGTCCACCTGCTGCGATTTTGGATACGCTGTCTGCCTATGTCGGCGGTGAAAGTGAATTGATCAGACTTTAAGCTGCTGGTTACAGACCGTTACAAGAATAAGCCATTGCGGCCAGTTAAGCTATGTTTTAGATAGCAACGAAAATCGCGGCCCGTAAACTATTGGTGGGCTTGGGCGGCCCCTTCGTCGCAAGACGCCGCAATTAATGATCGAAGGAGTACAACAAGATGAAAACCCAACACTGATCGCCGCTCTCTCATTGATCGCTTCGGCCGCCACGCCTATTTCGGCCGCTGTCGTCTACGAATCTGCCGGCTACCCGAATACGTTCGGCGTCGTTACCGTCTCTGGCCCCGATAACAGCAAGGAAGGGTTCCGACAGGTCGCAACCCTGTTCAACCTCAACGGTGGCGATGTCTTCCTTGACGCGGTGAGTATCGTGGCGGTCAACTTCGGCAGCCAAACGCTCAATAGCTTCGACATCGCGGTCTTCTCCGATAGCGCCGGTGCGCCGGGTACCTCTTTGGAAACCATTGCGGGGATCTCGTTGCCCGCCTCCGAAGCCATCGAAACCACTGCTTTCGCAGGCACCACCGTGCTGCAGTCCGGCGTGGACTATTGGATCGTGCTCACCGGAAATGGCGACGCCAATGGAGAGTGGTATGACACCGACGCTAGCCCGGTGAGTCCCAACGCCTCGCGCACCTCGCCCGGCGGATCGTGGTCGGTCGCTAGCACGCCCCCGCGCGTACTCACGCTTCAGGTCGAGGGCACTTCCGTCCCCGAGCCGAGTTCCCCCGCGCTGCTGGGCCTGGGTGGGCTTGTAGTTTGTTGCTGTCGACGGAGATAACGCTGTGCATTGGATACCTGCGCAGATAAGCCGGGCTGTGCGCTGAGGTCGTCCGACCGCGTGCTGTTTCTGAATGCGCTGACTGACTGAAGATGCATCGGCGGCAGTATTGGAGCGTGCTAGCTAATCCGCATCGGTGTGTTCTAGTTGGACGCACCCACGCGCCGAATGGAGATTGCTTCGAGCTGGTGGATGGTCCATCCGGGAGTTCGAGGTCTGATGAGCTGAAGGCGGTCGATGTGACCGCCGCACATTCGCGATCTGTCTGTCGACGCCTTGGTGCGTCAAAGCACTATTATGGGCGTTCCAAAATCGCTGCTTTTTTCGGGACAATCTCGGCCTAAGGCCTGCCAACCTCCGATCTTTCTACACGCAGGCGTGAATCCCTCCTGACGTTAGCGACCTGCGCTTGGAGACAGGGAAAGCCTCGTCAACGAGGTGGGTGCGCCACGTGCTCGTCACGGACTATCCGCCTTCTCGTCGCGCCTTCGGATCCGTTCCCGCCGTTGACTGGCCTCCTTTTTGATTCTTTCCGACAGTCCCGGCATTTTCAGCATCGCCGAAAGGTCCTCGGTCGCTTTGGCGTCTTCATGAATCGCGCTATACGCGAGCGCCCGATTGTAGAGTGCCATGGCCTTCACATCCGTCGGGATGTCCGGAGCTCGAATCGCGGCTGAGTAATCGGCTATCGCACCGTCGTAGTCGCGTTTGTTCGCCTTCACCATTCCAGTTCGATAAAGAGCGAGAGCCTGTCCGCGGTGCGTAAGCCAGCTCCTGATCCATCTAATCAAGTTCATAGTTCGATCTTAACAGCTGGATTAAAGCAAACAAATCGTAGAGTCGAGAGGTGACGGCTCGTTAGTACGGGCCGTTGTGCGCGGCGGAGTGACACACCTCGGGTATTTCGGGAGCTTCGTTGGTGAGGGAGGATGCATCGCCCTCAGCGTCGAAGCAAATTCTGTTCGGCGCGTCGGTGAAAAAGACCGAAGCGAGTTAGCTCGGAGCCGAATCCTCCTCGGACGATGCAACCGCCGCGCCTTGTCGGCGGATTGGCGAGATCGTCAATGGCCGATTCCCGTCCCTTGTCTTCTTCGACCCAGTTGCGTTCTGTCTCGCACGTTCTATCCCAATCCCTGCCGAAAATAAGCTGCATCCGCTGCATCCCATTTGCCAACCGCATCGAATTCATCGCACAACACATCAAATTCGCCGAACAGTCAGTTCTGCTGCCAGCTTCCTAGGCGTTCTTGACCCCATGCGCGAATGACGACGTAATGGATCGTTTATACTGAAAGCGTGTGTTGCGGAAACGAACCCCGGCGTTTGCCAGATTGATTCGGCGGTCATTTCTGGTTCTCGATTTCTTTCGGGACGACGTAGGCTGTATCAGACCGTTTTTGGACCCACGGCGACTGTAGTGCCAGACAGGAATGAGATATCAGGCAAATGGGGACAAATCGATCACCGAACAATGGGGAGGCTGAAGCCAAGCTTGAGACGCTTGCCCGCTGGATCACAGAGGCAAATAGCATGGTGTGGTTCACCGGCGCCGGGATCTCCACCGATTCGGGACTGCCCGACTATCGTGGACCCAACGGTGTCTGGACGCGTCAAGATCAGGGATTGCCGCCTCCGGCGCCCGACCGACCACTTTCGGAGATCCGACCCAACCCGGCTCACCAAGCGATTGTGCAATTTGAAAAGCTTGGGAAGTGCGATTTTTTGATCAGCCAAAACGTTGACAACCTTCACTTGGAATCGGGCTTTCCGTTCGACAAGATCGCAGAACTTCACGGCAACAAAGATCGCTTGCGTTGTACCGATTGCGAGAAGACACATTCGGTCGTCGATCTTGTCGCGATGCCGCGAAGGAAGAAGAACCGAATCAATCCGACGGAATCGTACGAGTGTCCAAATTGTGGTGGGGTGCTCCGCCGTAGTGTCGTGAACTTTGGCGATGCGTTGCCTAAATCGGATCTAACCAAATCCTACCGGTGGGCCGAGACCGCCGATGTGTTTATCGTCGTAGGGTCTTCGTGCCAAGTGCATCCGGCCGCAGACCTTCCACGGGTTGCGGTGAAACATGGAAGCCGACTTGCGGTGCTGAACATCGGTCCCACCGAAGTCGACAGCATCTCCAACGTGCGCTTCGATGAAGAACGCGTCGCGCATTTGCTCCCCCGATTACTGAACGCTGTTCGAGCGGAGACCAGTTGAGATCGACAAAGGTTTGCCGAGCGACGCGTGAACACAGGCGAGCAGGTATCTATCCTTTTACTGCGACCCATTGCTCGAGGCCGAAACCTTCACGGGTTGACGGCTCGGCTGCAAGTTGCCTCAAAATCGAGTCTGAAATTTCGCGAAGATTGCGTTGAAGGCTCGGAGCAAACTTACCGAAGTCGATGCAACGGCTAGCACGAAGGGTGGTCAAGAGCCGACGCATTAATGGACAGATACAGATCGCAAATTCTTCAATTATTTGTATCACCATCGTGTATTTCCTTGGCGGCATTTTAGGTCATCGATCTGAGTCCGTACTTACGGGTGACAGACCGAGGCGATTTGCGTTTGACTTCTCGACCACTGGTGTCACTCGTCTCAACTGCTCTACAAACCAACGACGCGATGACCAACGTATAACCAAAGAACAATACATGCGGACAGGCCGACGATTACTCCGATCAAGCTTCTGGCGACGATCCCGATGATTGCCTTTGATGTGATGTCGGGGCGGCGAATCAACACGAAGCTTCCAAAGCCGGTGATGACGGCCACCCCCGTGCCCGCCCATATCATCCAAAGAGTCGCCCGAGGCAGAGATCCCGTCAGGACTCCGTGCCGCGTGTGGGCGAGCCCTATCATTTCATCGATCGCAGAAAATAAGACAAACGCGCCTGCACAACCAAGTGCTAAGCCAACTGAAACCCATGACACCTTCACTGCGAGTGATCGAGGTACTTCTGTCGGTGAGGTCATTCAGATCGTCCTCGTTGCCTTGCGGCGAGTGCGGATGCTGATTCCGCTTTATTCCATTTGTTCTCGTTATCATGACAAATTGGACAACAACTGACACGAGCAACAAGACTGCAAATTTTATCGCGCACGTTCCGGCCGACGAGCTTTCCGGCCACATCACGCTGTGACTTCGGTTTCGGAGGCGATGCAGCTTCGCGACGAAATGGTGCTCCCAGACTCAAGACATGATCGCTCGAGCGGGTTCGACATTTAGAATCGTCTCGTCCGGCCACCTCAGGATTCCATGCTTCGATGCACTTTCCGGGGAATATAACCCAAGATTCTGCGAAGACGGCGCCGAAGCGTTTCAGCTTCCGCGCGGCCGACGATGCAACCTACGAAATTTCGGGAAAGGAGATTCAAAGGCTGTAAGGGCTAGCGTCATGCCCTTTGCGACTTCGGCGTCCTCATGCTGAAAGGCGGACATCACCTAACCGGGAAGTTCGCGACCACGAACCGGATCTCCCCGTTTGATTGCTAATACCACCAGGAAGCTGCTGAAGTGACTGTGCTTGGACCGTGTTCAGGCTTTTCAGTCATGGCGAGTCCAAATGGATCGGGCATACTTTCGTGAACTGCGAGGGTACTTCTCGACTGCGGCACGCTGTCTTTCAACCGAGCAGCTTACGCAGGATTTCAAAACCATCGGATTCGAACCCTACGCTTCGGTCCGGCAACAATTGCTCAATCTCCTGTGGATCGCCAATCGGGAACGAAAGTTACGTGGGATGGGGCCACGTGATCCCAATCTGATTCGATACCGACGGAAAATTGTGCGGCCGTTTGAAGAGTACTCTCGTCAAGAAGCATGACGCTTTCACGAAGGCAAGCTGTTCAGTTCTTCTCGGCGGGTGCGGTCTTCGGTGGAGGCTCTGACGGCGTTTCTCCCGAATCAGTCGCGTTAGTTCCCGGCCTCGTTTTCCGCACCAGTTTGGAAGTATAGATATCCAATAGGCTACTTGTTCCCCTGTGCTCCATGAGGAACAACAGGGATTTGCCATCGGGAGACAATCGAGGACTCAATGGCTTGCCCTCGCCATCGAAGCAGTCCAGTCGAACGGGCAGCGTCCAGGGTTTTTCCCAACCGGACCGTGTGGCCATCCACCATTCGCCGCCGCCTACTTTTCGGTCGAAGATTAATAAACGGCCATCGTCACTGATGGTGCATCCACTCTCGAAATCGTCTGTGTTAATGGGAACGCCCATCGAAGCGACTTCGGTCCACGGTTCATCCTGAGTTGCGCGTCGTCCGATGAATAGATCGTGGTTTCCTTTACCCATGCCTTTTGGAAAGACCATCGTCCGCCCGTCCGAGGTGATGTCAAACCAATAGACGCCTTGCCCGTCGACTTCAAACGGCTCACGAGTCGACCACTCTGCGTCAAGGGACGTCCGCCGCGAAATGAATGATAGGGCTCCTTCTCGTGAAAAGTAAATCGTCTTCAGATCTTCGGAGATAATCGCTTCCCGCTCATGATTCTCCGAGTTAATGTTCTCTCCCAAATTCGTTGGTTCGGACCAATCACTGTCGGTTGTTTTCCTTGTCGATATCCAAAAGTCTGACCTCCCGTACGTGCCTTCCCGCGCGGACGACAAGACCATCGTCAAACCGTCGGCGGTCATGTGCGCGCTGAACTCATTCGCATCCGAATTGATCGGCTCCGGCAACCTCTCGGCGGGACCCCATTCGTATTCGCCGGTGGCCAGCAGGTCGGCGGCGGACAGATGTGCAAGAACCGCAGAATGGAGAACTGTGTCTCTACCGATAGCAATCAAGATTCGACTGGTACCATACCGTTCCATCCAGTGTAATGTTGAGAGGTGAGATCGTGCGCCCGAATAGTTAACGATCTGCGTTTCATTCAGCCACGCCTTGATCTCCACTTCTTCTCCGACGTTAATTACCCGGATCAGAACTCGATGTTTGATTCCTGCTGGAAGGTGCTTTTGTGTTTCGTTCCCGAGACTTGGGTCAGTGTTTGGCCCATTGAAACGCTTGCCATCAACAAAACAAAGATTTCGTTCAGTCTCACTAGTTAGGCCAAGAAAGACACTCTGCTTTTGACTGGGAATGTTTACGCCGAGATTCCTTGACGTTGAAAAGTCCATCTCAAATTCATAGCAGTCCGGAACATCATAAGGTAATACCAGGTAGCATTCTCTTTGAGTTGAGCTTGGGTCCAGACCACGGCAATCGCACGTTGGTGATGGGTTTGGTCTCAGGATTGCATCTTGCTTGTTGAAGTCAACTGGCCGTGGGGGTCAGTCAGGGTTTTCAGTAGGGAGGAAAGCAGTATGGGTGGCCCGGCGCAATTTGTACAACGGCATTTTGAAAATGTGACAGACCCGCGAGTCGATCGCGGCTGCAATCACGATTTGTTGGAGATGGTGTTTGTGGCGTTGACCGCTGCCATCTGCGGAGCGAATGGCTGGTCTGATGTCGAGCGGTTTGCCAAGGCGAAGCTGAACTGGTTCCGCCAGTACATCGAGTTGCCGCACGGGGTGCCGTCGCACGACACGTTCGGTCGCGTCTTTGCACGGCTCGACACGGGCGAGTTCCTCTCGGCCATGCATCAGTGGGTCGATCAGTTCGCCGGGTCGCTGCGGGGTCGGGGGATCGCCATTGATGGCAAGACGCTGAGGGGGTCGTTCGATCAAGCGGCGAGACAGTCGCCGCTGCACACGATCACGCCCTTTGCCACCGACACGCGACTCGTGCTGCGGCAGATGTCCGTCGGTGAGCAGTCGAACGAGATTCCTGCGGTGCCGGTGCTGTTACAACTCTTGGAGTTGGAAGGAGCGGTCGTCACGTTGGATGCCATGCACACTCAGGTCGAGACCGCCAATGCCATCGTGGAGGGGGGAGCCGACTACGTGTTGTGCGTCAAGCAGAACCAACCTCAACTGCACCAGCGGCTGTCCGCACTGTTTGAGGAGTACGCTCAGGACGACTACCAAGTCCAGGGACTTCACAAACAGATCAGCGCGAAACAGCGATCACACGGTCGCACCGAGCAGCGGGCCTGCTACGTCATCGGCGTGCCGAAGGGAGACAAGGTCTTCGCGCGCTGGCCGTCGATCCGTTCGATTGGCATGCTGTATCGACACAGCACCACCGACGACAAACAGGGCAAACTCAAAGAGAGCCACGACGTGGCGTTCTTCATCAGCAGTCTGCCGCCCCGTGTCAGGCGGCTCAACCAATTGCTGCGGGATCACTGGTCCATCGAGAGTAGCGAGCATTACATTCTGGATGTTGTTTTTACAGAGGACGCCAGCCGCATTCGCCGCGGTTCGGCCCCCGAAGTGGCGGCCGCCTTCCGAAGACTTTCTCTGAACATTCTCCAGCAAGACACTTCCCTCAAAGAGAGCATTCGTGGCAAACGCCTCTGTGCGGGCTGGGACGAAGCCGTCCTCGACGGCATCTATACAGCATTTCATGCCGCTTGAACGTGCGATTGCCGTGGGGTCCAGACTTCCTTCCAGCCCTTGACCAGAGAGTTTCCAGTCCCAGTTCGATGACTGATCAGTTGTCGTTATATCTAGTTCAATGTTTACCTTCGCCAGCAGGTCGACGGCGGAGGGTTCGATTGTGGCGGTCGACGAGTCTTTTCGCACGAGGCGAGCAAGATAGATGTCACCGTGCTTGGCGTCTCGCCATGAATCAAAGAGAAACGACTTCCCGTCGGCAAGCAGTCGAGGCGTTCGGTCCAGTGTTCCGGAGTTGAGCGAATCGATCGAAACGGGTTCGGACCAGGGTGCATCCCAGTCCGTGCGAGTTGCCATCCACAGTTTGCCGACTTGTGGATCGTTGGTTTCGGTTCCCCGATCAAAGATTAGCAGTCTTCCATCATCGCTCAGCGTGGGATGACTCTCGTCAACGTCAGAGTTGATCGGTGATTCCAAACGTGTCGCATCTGGCCAGGGTGCGGACCGCGACGGTCGTCTTTTGATGCAAAGATCTCGGTTTCCGGTTCCCTTCATTGACGAATAGACCATCGCGAGCCCATCACTGGTTGACCACGGTGTTCCGAATGATCCTGACTCGTACGGGGCCGCTTGTGACCAGGGCGACTCGAATGAGTCTCGTGTCGATACAAACGAACCATCACCAACCCGTTGAAAGTAGAGACTTAGGCCATCGGGGCTGAGCACCGGAGCCGTCTCGTGTTTATCTGAATTGATTTGCTCTCCCAGATTGATCGGGGCCGACCACCGGTTATCGACCGATGTCCGGCTACAAGTCCACAGGTCGTGCGCACCGAAGCTTCCTTGTTGTCGTTGAGATGCGAAGACGATGGTCAGCCCATCGGCTGTCAAGTGTGCGCCCAACTCTCCCGCTGCCGAATTGATCGGCTCCGGCAGTCTTTCCACAACCCGCCATTCATACTCGCCGGTGGCCAGCAGGTCGGCAGCAGACATGTTGGCTTCGTCGTAGATTTTGATTCGCGAGACGTTGCCGGTGGTCGCTTCAGTGAGATTGACGTGGTAGCCGCTGCCGGATGAGTCAATCAGCGTGTCGCCTTCTTCGTCGCAGTGGTACAGGGCGATCGTGTGTTCATCCGGTTCGAACCGCTCGACCGGCGTGTAGTCTTCGGTGTAGCGGGCGATGTTGGAGAAGCGGATTTCGTCAATCGTGCCGTTAAATGCCTGTTCTTCAAGATTTGACCCAATGAGGATTGGGCGATTTGGCATCTTGAATTCAGAGAGCAGTTTTGCTCTTGACGCGAGATGTCCATTAACAAACAGGAGCAGCTCACTTTCATCAAACACCACTGCAATTTGGTAGGACTCTCGCGCGATAAATGGAATTGCCGCGCGTACCTGAGCCAGTACTGAGGCATCATCCCCTTTTTTTATCGTAGCGACCCATTGTTGATTTGGACTTCGAGCCAAATAGATGTTAAGACTCTCGTGCTTCAGTTTGAGGATTTCGCCCCATCGATCATCGTCCTGCGAAACTCGCAGTTCCCACGTAAATGTCGTGGTCTCATTCCAGTCAAACTGAGGAAGTGTGACCATACCAATATTGAAACTCAGTGCCCGGCTCACTTGAGCCAGTTTCGACTGTTCATCGATCCGCACCCACTTGGCGCCGACGATCGTTCCGTGGTGGTCGTTGCCGGAGGCGTCGTGAAGCACATCGCCTTCGCCTTCGTCGAAGTGGTACAGCGCCAGCGTGTCGTCATCTGTCTCGAAGCGATCTTGCGGCGTGAAATCTTCGCTGTAGCGGGCGACATCAGAAATTCGCAACTCATCGATCAGCCCACGGAACGCCGATCGGATAAAGTCTTCTGTCTGGGGCCATCCGCCGATATAGGCGTTACGAATACTCGGTCGCGACGTCCAGTAACCATCACGGTCAGCAGAAGCGAGTACACCATCAATGTAGAGTCGAGGGCGATGTTTCTGCCAGACGGCTGCTATGTGATACCTGCGACCAAACTCGACTTTCTCATGACTGATTGCATTGAGGCATCCCGAATTGAATTCGTGTCCGAAAATCCAGTGATGCGGTTTGAGTTTTGCGTCCGCTGGAGTGTGATAGAGTGAATATCGACCATATGAGCCCTGGAAGACAATTCCCGCAGACTCGTTTGCTTCGAGATGCACCCAAGCTTCAATGGTGAGTGGATCGTCACCCAAGTGGTCGATCAGTGGAATCTCAACAAAATCTCCTTCGCCATTAAATCGCAGGCCGCACTGTGGTTCGGCGATCGCGGCAGGTTGCATTGCGGCGGTCACGTTGCCATTGTCCGCAGATGACTCATCGTACTGTGCGTTCCCTTGAACAGCATTAGAATGCCACCACCAATAGCCACCTCCGAAAGCGAGGAGCAGAACGAGTACAGACAGCCAGGTAAGCGCGCCGCGTGACCGCGGTTGACTTGTTGACTCCTGGGAAGCCAGAGTATCGGTCGGCCTGACCGGAGAATTGGCTCGTCCCTCGCTGACGCTTCGGGCTGCTTTTTCCGGTGGCGGAGTGATGTCGCAGTCTTCGATTCCCGACAGCAGTTCGCCCATCGTCTGATAGCGATCCTCCGGTGCTTTGGCGAGCATCTTCTCACAGACAGCTTCGACTTTTTCCGGCACGTCGGGACGTTTGTCGCGAAGAGTGGGAATGCTTCCTTCCCGATGCTCCATGAAGACCTGGAAGATGGTGTCGCCCTTGTAAGGAGCTTCGCCGATCAGAAGATAATAGAGTGTGCATCCCAGGCTGTAGATGTCGGCTCGTGTGTCGGCCTTGTGGGCGTCGAGCGATTGTTCGGGAGCCATGAATGAGACAGTGCCCAGCACGGCACCGGCAGTCGTCAGCTCGCTACCCACCAATGATTGAGCCGTGGCGTTGTCCTGATCGCCGGTGAGGGAACTCTGCTGCGCCAGCCGGAACGATGCGTCGACGTTCGCCAATCCCAGGTCGAGAACTTTCACCAGTCCCTCATCGCCTAGCATCAGGTTGCCGGGCTTGATGTCGCGGTGAATCACACCCTGCTTTTGCGCGTAACGTAATCCTTTGGCGGCCTGACGAATGCAATCGACCGCCTGCTCGACAGACATGGGGCCTTGCCGACGTACGATCGTTGCCAGGTTGTCGCCACGAACATATTCCATCACCAGGAAGTGGACACCGCGCGCCCGATCGGCGTCATAGGAACGCACAATGTTGGGGTGTTCCAGCGTTGCTGCCACACGGACTTCCCGTTGAAAACGCTTGACCTGCTCCGGTGATGCCAGCAGATGCTGAGCGATCATTTTGATCGCGACCGTGCGGTTCATCGGACGGTGGATCGCCTTAAAGACCATTCCCATGCCACCTGCGTCGAGCAGGTCGAGGATCAGGTATTTGTCAATCAGCAATTCCGGTTGCCCTTTGAGCAGCGCCGACGCCTGATATTCAGTCAGCTTGCCTTGAGAGACGAGTTGCGAAGCAAGCTGCCGGGGATTGGCACTGCTTTGTCCCGATGCGACGGTCTGGTTGAGTGCTTCGATTTCCTCCGGCGACAGGACACCGACTTCCGAAAGTTTCGAGAGGAACAGTTCGCCGTCGATTTGAGTCATTTCACCTTCGCTCGGTTCGCCGCCAGTTGTGGAATCAGGAATGAGCGTAGTTGGGATGTCTTCCAGTGCTTCGTCGAGTCCCTTTTCCAGCGGATCATCGTCGGGGCTGTCATGCGCCAACAGAGCGCGAACTTCCCTCAATAGGTTTGCGTCGTCGCCACATTGCTCCGCCAGCCAGGCATCTCGCTCGTCGACTGGCAGCTCTAACCCCGCCAGAAACAGTTTTTGGATCCGATTGTTGTCAGGTTCACTCATCACTCGGTTTGCCTTCCGACTCTGAACTCAATGTGCGATAGAGCCATGCCTTGGCAAACCGCCAGTCGTTATTCACCGTGCGGAGCGAAACATCCAGTTGCTCCGCGATTTCCTCGCCGGAAAGCCCGCCGAAAAACTTCAGCTCGACCACCTGAGCGGCACGAGGATTCTCAGCCCCCAAGGCTTCCAACGCGTCGTTCAGTTCGAGGACGTCTAACTGTCTGGCGGAATCGGCAACCGAAATGTGCAATCCAATTCCGCGACCATCGGGTCCGCCGCGTTTTTGAGCCTTGCGAGTACGGGCATAGTCGACCAGCAGACGCCGAATGATCGTGCCTCCGGCAGCCATGACTTGCGATCGATCCGCGGGATCGACGTTCTTTTGATCCACCAGCTTCAAATAGGCGTCATTCACCAACAACGTCGGCTGGAGCGAATGCCCCGGTGTTTCCCGCGCCAACGCTCGTTCGGCCAAGAGGTGTAGCTGCTCGTAGATCGAGCTTTGCCACCCCGCGTTTTCGTCTGTATCGGTTGATTCTGACATCGGCAAATCGCGACTTTCACGAGGTTTTCACTGGCTGCAAAACAATTTGGAAAAATCTTCCATTCTCATTGCACACCGAGCGTCCCAGTATCGCCAGTGCTATCGAGGTCGGCAAGCGAAAGCCGGCCAAATGACTTTCGGGCCCGTGTAAATCGGGTCAAACCTTACAAGGAGAATTGTGATGCGACGAATGACAAGAATTGCAGCCGCGATGTTATTGGTGACCTGTGCGATGACGGCGGTCCCGCAGAAAGCGAACGCAAGCATCTGGGGTGCCCTGGTTAGCTTGACCGAGCCAACTCCCAAGCAAATCTACGTGATCAATAACACCGGTCGGCCAGTCCGAATACGCGTGTGGACGAATTTCGGCGAGTACGAGAAGTTTCGTTACGACGCTGGACTGGTGATTGGCGTTGAATCGAATGCAACCTACTTCGCTGTGGAAGCAGCGGTGTGGAACAAGAATACCAAGAAATATGTCTTCATGGACTACGCGGAGTGTCCGCGCGACACAGTCTTCGACTTTTACAAGCATGCGAATGGCGATTTTCGTCTTGCCTTTTGGGATTGAGACTCCCTTTGCAGGGGCGGCGCTTGCGAATCAATCAAGATTTCCACCCGAAAAGAACGCCCAGCAGTATGCAGTCCCAGTTGAATCCTACGAGCACGTCTTTCCCGGCGAATCAAATGCTCAAAAAAGCAGTTTATCGCGAAGCAACATAGACGCCCTTCGTCGCCCAAGCAGCCAAGTTGCGATGACGAAAAACACGCACACACCCCTTCTGTTTAACAAAGGAAATCACCATGTTTCGTTTGTCCCTCGTTTTGACAACACTCCTTACGTCTCTGCTTCTGTCTGGTCGCCCGACATTCGCACAGCAGTTTTCTGATACGGCGTACGGAAAGTGTGTGTTAGCTTTTCGCCAACTGGAACGTGACATCCTCGACAAGCAAATCGAGTCAGATGGGATGCTGCGGGTTGCTGGTGAGTTGCAAAGGTTGAAACCGCGTTCACGTTCTGAAGCACAGCAGATGGTGCCTCGCTACGACGATTTCACACAAACGATTCAGCAAGCCCGACAGCAAGATAAAGAAATCATGGCGATGATTGCGACGCTGCAATGCTCGGCTGACGTCGTGGTCTTGCGGCAGAAACTGGAAATAGCAAAACGCTCGACGGAACTCGACTTTAAGAAGCAGCAGACACAGAACGCAAGATTGCGCAAAGGCCAACGGCGAAAAGGCTCGAAGGCAAAAGGTAACCAACGCCTGCAATTGGTGATCCAGCAGCAGAAACTGGCTAAGCAGGCCTATGACTATCGTCTGAACATCATTGCAGAGCAGCTGAAATCACTCCGAGGAATTGAATCAGCCGGTGCGCCGGGAGGAGAGCAAGATTCCGCGGGCAGTCATCTGCATCAGCTCATGACGAATTTTGAGTTTGTGGTCATGCCCAGCCGTGAGCAGGGCCGCGAGTGGACCAAAAAGCAGGCTGTCTGTGCGCGTTTGGACAGCGCGGAACAGCGAGTCGTCAAACGGGATGCCTACCGAAAAAAGGCAGACGTACTTCAGCGAGAAGTCGACCAGCTGATTGACAAAGCCGAAAAGCTTATAAGTGGAAACGCCGCCGGTGATGACTTGCGACAACTGGCCAGCCTACTGGAACAACAGTTCGTTAACCCAGCCGCCGCCGTGGATATCGAACTCACCGCACCACGTACCGATTCCGTTTCTCATGCCCCAGGCAAGGGCATCTCGACACTTCGCCAGCGGATGACGTTCGATGGCACATTTCAAGGCATGGGATTCACAGCCACGCTTTCACCAGCTCTGACGTTGGAGGAAGTTCATGCCCCCCAATGGGCTTTGAAGTTCAAAGATAAGTACCCCATGGTTCATTCGGGCGGCGTACTCTCGCTGTGGGCGGGCCAGTTCTATATTGCGATCAGCCCAAACAATGATGCAGGTCGCCAAGCTGGCCCAGGGAACCGATCAATCATGCTTCAATGGATCGACGACACGCTCAAATTGGATGAAGTGGCAGCTCTTTGACTGCTAGCTTGTGACTGGTTGAATGAAACCGGAGGCAGGCCAAAAGCCAATAGCACTATGCGGTTTCAATTGCCGGACACGAAAGGCGTGGAAGTCGCCAGACGGCAACTCCGCTCGGTCACTCTTAACCAGCGTCGGTTGGACCAGCGAATGGCACGTAGATTTTTCTAAAGCGTTTACTAGAAACGACATATACAAAGAGGGCCTCACTTGCGTAGATGGATTTGCGAAAGTTCATCAACGGCAAGGAGGCCCAAGGATGCGGTATTCTAACGAGCAGTTATTCCGGAGTCAGTTCGAGTTTCTCAGACGTCAGTTCCTTCAGGATGGAGAACTCCCGTTCGTCGACGTGTTGGCCCGCGAAACGGTTCAGCAGGCATTGGATACGATTGAGGTTGCCTGGAACGAGCGTATCTACACGCCCTTAGTAACGCTTTGGATCTTCCTCGGTCAAGTCATCGCGCAGATCATTCGTGTCGAGGAGCCGTTGCTCGATTCGTCGCCCACCGAGTCTCGCGCGGCCAGCGGGCATGTTCTTCCCACACCGGCGCGTACTGCCAAGCGCGAAAGCGTCTGCCTGAACAGTTCTTCGCACACATCGCTCGTGGTGTCGGTGCAGCGCTCGACGGGAAGGCGGAGTCGGACTGGCGATGGAAGAACCGCAAGGTCTTCATGTTCGACGGCACAACGATTTCCATGCCAGATACGCCAAGTAATCAACAGGCATATCCGCAGTCGAACAAGCAAACACCCGGCGTTGGCTTTCCGCTAGCTCGTGTCGGAGCGATCTTCTCACTGTCGTGCGGAGCGATCCTTGATTTAGCAGTCGCGGGCTACTCCGGAAAAGGCCAAGGTGAAGTCACTCTTTTCCGCCAGCTTTGGGATCTCTTTCGGCCCGGAGACGTCGTTCTGACCGATGCCCTGATGTGTAATTGGCGAAACCTATGTTCGCTGCAGCAGCGTCGCATCGATACGGTCACGCGACTGAACAAAGCTTTGAGGAAGGCTGACTTCCGGCGTGGCAAGCGACTTGGAAAGAATGATCACCTCGTTCGATGGGGTAAGCCAAGCATGCGCGATATCGATCGAGAAACTTACCGATCATTCCCGGACTTCATCACTGTTCGTGAGTGCCGATTCTACGTCGACCAACCTGGCTTTCGCTCCAATGAAGTGATCATTGTCACGACAATCTTGGACCCGCGTGATGCATCGGTCGCCGAGTTGGCCGAACTCTATGGCATGAGGTGGAACAACGAAACGGATTTCTCATCATTGAAAGTGACCCTGCAAATGGACGTCTTGCGTTGCAAGACTCCGGAGCTTGTTCGCAAAGAGATCTGGACGCATGCGCTTGCGTACAACCTGATCCGTACGATCATGGCTCAGTCTTGTTGCCGCGCAGGCATGCTGCCCAGAGAGATCAGCTTTAAAGCAACGGTACAAACCCTAGAAGCCTTTCAGCCGTTTATCGCATCACCGAGCTTTCGCAGTCTTGCCGATCGGCTGATGCTGTATGAACAAATCATGGACGCAATCGCGGTTCACCGAGTCGGCAATCGGCCGGGACGCATTGAACCTCGGCTACGGAAACGCCGCTTCAAAAAGTACGACTACATGATGAAGCCACGGAGAGAAATCAAACTCCAACTGATGAAATGACTTACGCAGAAAGTATGCGACATTCGTTGGACCAACCGACTTCACGAAGCCAATCCATTCCGCCTCTTCGGTCTCGAGACCTCCGCAGTTTACGCGGAGGTTCCGAAACTCTGATAAATACGCTGAAACTGTTCAGACTTGCTCGAATTTCCGACGGCAGCACGGACACTCGGCGTCGAACCCATGATGTAAAGCCGTGAATGCTGTTGGCTGCGGCAGCGTCATGATCGCCTTGAACGCGAGTGGGTCTCGATGGGCGTAGTGCCGGTACGTCACGCCGCCGACGGAATATCCAAGGATCTCAATGGATGACTCCGGCATGTGCTCGTCGTAATACGTGGCGCACGTCTTGCGAAGGTCCTTCAACACCCAGAGCCTCTCGTCACCGGTTTCCACATCCTGCTTTGGCTTGACTCCCGCCAAGTCGCACAACAGCTGAAACTGCTTATTGGGCCGTGAAGTTCCTCCAGCAAAGACTGGCTCGTTGGGCTGGGGCGTTTCTGGCCGGATGCTCTTCAAGTGTGCGTGAACGACGCGGTTCATTGGACGATGGAATTGCTTCTGAGTCTTGACGCGCCGGTAATACATCCAGCCGTAGCGAGACTCCTTGCCCTGTCCGTTCGGTGGCTCCGGACGCCATGACACATGTCGCCACAAAATCGGTTCGTGAAAGTCAGCCGACTTGAACACCGTCCCTGTATCGACTCCGTAGTGGAAGAACACGACCAGTGCCGCTCGCCAGTAATGCCCAACCGTAAACGTCTGCTTCCAGCCGCGCAATCGCGGCAGTTGGTAAGTGGCGAAGTACAAAGCGTTGAGATCCGGTTTCGTCAAGTAATGCCGACCGGCGACATCGCGTTGTGGCTTCGGTTTCGGAAAGCCGGGTAGCTTGGCCATATAGTCATGCTCCCAAGCCCAAGACATGATCGCCCGCAAGTTCTCACGCGCCTTGTTGGAAGTCCGACCGGGATTGGAACCGCCATTCTCAGCAGCTCGGTCATGAACCCAATCCAAGAAATCGCGAATGTGAGATCGATTGATCTGGTCTACATCGACGCCATTGCCCCAGGCAGTCCACTTGGTGACGGTCGATTTGTATTCTTTACGGGTTCCTCCAGAAAGTTTCTTGGCAGTGAGGTACTTTGCTGAGATCGCTTCAACGCTTTTGGACATGGTGACGACTCCAAGGCCGTCGACTTGCACTTCAATGTTCGCCTCCTCCGCGAGCCGATAGCCGGTGAATTGGCTTCTTGCAGAACATCCTGTCACTCGTGGGAATTGTTGACGCAGCCTTTCGCTGCACTTAGGGTCCAAAATAGTCCAAGATTTGGAGGACATTGCGGCGAAGCGATTCCGCTACGGCGCGGAGAGCGATGCATCCTCTTTCAGTTGGCCGATCGTCGAACTGAAGGAAATGTGTCACACCTCCCGCTCGTAGCGACTCCCTGTATCTTCAGAGGTTGTGCACACCGCCGCATCTAAGGTCGTCGCCGACCAACGAAGAAGAGTGCTGCGGCTAGGATTAGTGCGGTGGTTGAGGGTTCGGGGATCACCTGTGGTGTTTGCAACATTGCTGTGACAGGGTAGTGATCAGAAGGGAAATAGCCATCGAAATCTGTTCGCACAATCGAAGCGTCGACAGTTAGAAAATCATCGCTGTGCAGCACGTAATCAATTCTTGATCCGGTGGTACCACCATTGAATCCGTGGAATGTTCTTTCCTCTGAATCTTGAATAGGGACGACCTCACGATAGCTATCCAAAAGCTGGAAGCCCCCAGGATCAAAGTCTCCGATCAGCGAACGATAAGCCCCGCCGGTCTCAAAGTTGTTTAAATCGCCCATCACAATCAGTGGACGATCACCCGACAGCAAGTTGATGCGATCACGGATCAATAAGGCCGAAAACAAGCGGGCTGCAACAACCTGGTGATCCCAATGCGTGTTAAGGACGAAGTATTCTTGGTCGTCAGCCTGATTGTCTTCGAGAATGGCCCACGACGCGATACGGCGATGATTAGTGCCTGGGTAATAGCTCGGCTCATCTGGCGTCCAGCTCAGCCAGAAGGTGCCTTCGTCGATTCGTGTGAACCGATCGCTACGGTAAAATATACCGCTGTATTCCCCACTTGTGCCGCCATCTCGCCCAACTCCGTAGAAATCGTGTTGCGGTAGCCCATTCAGCAAATCGTTGACCTGGTTAGGACGTGCTTCCTGCACACCCAAAATATCGGGATCATAGTGATTAACTACGTTTAAGACCAAGTCGCGGCGATTGGGAGCAAGGGAACCATTAGAAACAATCCAGGCATTATCATCGCCACCTGGGATGCCTCGGTCATAGCGGATGTTAAAAGACATCGACTTGATCGGAGCAGCCAGCACGTCGGCAGTCGTGCCAAGTGTGAAAACCATCAATGCAAAATAGATGCGAAATAGTGTTTGTATTATGCAAGTTCGATTCATGTCATTATCCTATTTTTGCATATTGACGAAAAAAAGGCGTCACGACACCCGCAGTCAAAACCGCCGTAATGCGGCCAGTGTGCTGAGAATCGTAACGCCTTCTCGTTGACTGACCGATAGGGATTCTAATTCCTACTGATAGGGATTTTGATTCCCTTTATCCCCTGATGTTGGCAGAAATGGCGAGCGTTTTCAGCTGGATCGGCCAGATCTTGTGTGGTTAGGAAAGGGGAGCCACGCCCAAAACGCGTTTTCAGCTGAGCAGACGCTGCACTGTGCGGCGAATTTGGACTCGTTGGTACAAGAATCGGGCACAACACGGTTGTCCGAAGGCTTCAAGCGGCCGTTGGGCGCAGCACCGCGATCAGGTCCGGACTTTCCAGTTGAAAAAGAGAGCCGGCGACTTGCCCACGGCTTAAAGGAAATCGGGATCGAGCACCAACTGCAACTCTCGCTAACTCGATGGGGGCGGACACGCCGACGGTCTCAGCTGCTTGAGGTGCAATCGGAGGTTAACAGCGTAGTGATTGCCCTAACGCGACTCCGATTACTCTCTCTCAACTGCGGTCGGTTGGACCACCCGCCAGCTCGGAACGATTCTGCTCCGGCGCGGAGGTGGGTGAGATCGAATCAGATTTCGGTCGGCCGCTCGCTCCGTTGGTCGGCCCCGATCAAGTGCGATATTCTTCGTGGCCGTGGTTGCACTAAAGCAATTGTCGTCCGGTAGTCAGGCAAATTGGATTGCTGGCACGAAACGGTGAAGCAGCTGTGATTACACCTTGAGCGCCTTTTCGCGGTGCTTATCGGTCACCTGCAGGTCGATCCTGCGGATCGTTTCCAGGCTGTGCCCAGTGCAGGCAACAACCACATGCAGCGGGTGATGCAGCCCCAGCCATCGGGGCGCTGCTGTGATTGATCGGCAAACCAACATGCATACCGAAAAGGTCCGCAGACCTAAAGTTTGTCGAGATCAGCTGGCGAGACGCGCCAGTGACGGATGTGGAAATCGTCTTCGCCCTTTTTCAGCAAGGGTATTTTCTTGTCGTAGTCATTGTCCAAAATCAACAGATGAACCTGGCCGCCCCAATTTTCATTCGCAAACTTCGGTGCGCCCGGTCGATCGACGTCCCAAAGCGTGATCCCCTCAAGCTCTTCTTTGGCTGGAAATTCACCTTTCCAAAAGACCGGAATGAAGGTGAGCAGCTTGTTTTCGATCAACGAAAATCCAAAGATTCCGCCTTTGTTCAGATCATTGCTCACCAGGTACAAGTGACCGTTCTCGGTGATGTCGCAAGACTGCAGACTATTGAGGGTGATTTTGTTCCCCGCCGCGTCGAGCAACGGGAACCGGCCAACATACTGCATTTTCAGCTGATAGCCGTTTCCGACCTTGGTCAGCATCGGACGGTGAATGGTTAGTTCCGTGACCCCGTCATCAGTCGAGCTGTAAAGCAAACCACTGCGAGGATCGATAGCGCAGTAGGGCAAGTGATATCCCGGGTACGGTCTCCCCGTCAAATCGGCGTGAGCAATCATCTTCAAATCACTCGCACGAAAGACAGCGATTTTTGGCGTCGATGCACAGCCGACCGCCTCCAACGCGACATAGAGATTTCCGTCGTAATAATCCAACCCGCCAAAGTGATCGAAGCCGTTGGTCAGTTCAGCCGGCATCGGCACCGCCAGGATGCCGGCACCCGGATTCGGACTCTTGACGGTTGCGTTCAGGTCGTGGGTGATCGGGAACTTCCAGATCTTGTATTGGTCGCTGGTCTTGCCTTTGCTGAAGTACCAATTGCTGTCGTCGTGAGTGAGATCTTGCAACTCATCACTCCAACCCGGTTCACGGGATTTTGGGTAGTTGCTGGGCCACTGGTAGTAGGCGGGCCAGCGATCTTTGTCGACCACGCGCACCGTTGTCTCGGCAGTTCCACCGTAATTGCCTTTAATCGCTTGAGCCTTAAACGTGTAGGTGCCCGCTGTGTTTGGCGTCCATGTGTTGGCCCAAACGCCGTCCTTGCCGGTCACGTGTGGCCCGCGCTCGATCGTGGAATTACCTGTACTGATGAAAGCGCCACCGGTCGCTTGCACGGATACCTGCGCACCTTCCAAAGCAGTTCCATTGCTCTGAGCGTGAATCAGCATCTGATTCGACTGATTGATTCTGACAATCGAGGGCAGTCCCGATATCCACAGGTCCGCTTTTTCAGTTGGAAGTTTCTCACCTGAAACCAAGGGGAATTCCGATAGACGAGTCGGTACCAGCCGCACACCAAACAGGGCAGGCGGGTGTTGGGGATCGGCTTTGCCGCCGGCCACGGAAAAATTCACGTGCAAGTTGATCTGCTTCGCTACCAAGTCAGACGTATCGATATCCTGTTCAAGACGTTTCAACGGCATCGCTTCGCCCGCAGCACTGCTGGCCAGGCTGGCTGAACGCGTGCCCGTCCACGTCGGTGATTTCGGGTCATCCCCGTACAGTCGTGATCGCATCTGGACCGACGCCTTATTCGACTGCTTACCGCTCCCCATGAATCCGAAGTAAGCGACCAGCCGGTAGCTCCCCTGGCGGAGATTGGCGGCACGGAACTGTAGGTTGACCGACTTGTCAGCCGTTCCCGTTCGCGCCGCTACCGTCCAAGCTGGTTTGGGATCAGCGAACATCACGGCGTTGTGAGCGAGCGCAGGACCGGACACCCACACCGCCGAATCGGATTCGTTCAGAGGCGCGCCCCAAACGACGGGCTTCTGGTAGCTCTTTGGCAAACTGCCCGGGTTGCTTCTTTCGGCCTCAAAGGTGGAGCGAATATGGATTGGCGCTAGCAACGGCATCTTTTTGGACGTATGAAAGACCGAACGTGCAGCGCCAAAGCGAGCGTGCGGCGTCTTCGATGAATCCTTGGGCAGAGCCACTACCTCTGGGACCAGAAAGTCGTACACACCAGTTCCCTTGTCGACTTTTCCAACATCGCCTTGGGAACCGCCCAAACTTAGCGAGTCAATGGTTCCGCTGTATTCATAGATGCCGGTCGCTACCTGCGCTTGCAGGACTCTTTTCAGGTACGGTTTCTTCTGTTCCGGACGAAGGACTCGCAGGGCGACGATGTAGCGAAGCACACTCGATTCGTCTCCGGAAATGGACCAGCGAATCGTAAACTTGTCGTCGCTGCGGTAGCCGTTGGCAAGCGTGACGTTCTTGATCTGAAACGGCTTCCCGACCGGTGGCGGGTCGGAACCAGCAGGCAGCGTTGAAGACAGCGGGGGTGTCGTCGTGCCCGGACCCGACGGACTACTGCCGGCGCTGGATGTTCCACCTGGCGGCAATTCGCTTCCACTGGGCGGCAGCGTCTGCGAACCAGCCGACCCCGCGCCAGGGCCGACAAATTGATCGGGAATCGTCTGGCTGCCCGGTGAGGTATCGGCGTACGGTGCGCTGCTGTCGGCTGCGCTGCTGTCGGCTGCGCTGCTGTCGGCTGCGCTGCTGTCGGCTGCGCTGCTGTCGGGTGTGGCAGTCGAGTCCGTCGATGGTGAAGCAGGGAACTCCGCTGGCGATGTCTCGGTGGCCGCGAAGTTGGCAGCGTCCAACTGACCCGGCAGCGGCGCTTCGCCGGGAAAACTTGGCACGTCGGGTGCCGAGGCGGTGGATGACGATGGGCTGCTTGGCGCGGCGTCGGTCTGCGCCGTAGCAGTGGACGAGCCAGTCGATCCATCGGTCGAACTCAAACCCGCTTCCGGTTTCGGATAGGTTGGATCTTCCTTGGGGGGCAACGCTAGCGCGCCGCCGCTGGCAAGGTCCAAACCTTGGCCTTGGCCTGCCTGCCAAAGCGAAGTTTCTCGCGCGGTGGAATGATACGTGACCATGTTGCCGGTCTGATCCAGGTGGGCGGGCGGGACGATACGGATTGCTTGAAGGGACCTTCGATCAACCGCGCTTTGGTCACTGTCGTACACCTCTCGTCCGTCCATCCGAACGATCAGCCGCTGAGGGTGCCAACGGTCGGGCGTTGCCGCTTTGGTTTGTTTGCTGCCCAGCGTTCCAATTGCCCAGGTGCGTATTTGTGATGCACCCAACGGACCGGCGATTAGATTCAGTGGAAACGTCTGCGTTCCAGGATACGCCAACTCCAGTCCACTGGAGTCGGTCAATAGGTACTTCCGTCCGCCGGTCGAGAAATAGCAGGGGTCCGTAGTTCCCGCACCGGCATGAACGTCGTTGACGATCGTGACGCTGGCCGTTTGAACGACGTCGCTGACTGGAAAAATCGGCCTGAACTGATCGTCGATGAACCACGGGTACACACCTGCCACGGTCGCTTGCAGTTGCTTTGTTTGAACGTCCAATGCTCGCTGTTTCTCGCGGGCATCGCCAAGTGCCTGCCTGTCGTCGGGCCTCGCTAATCCAGCTTGGCTCAGTGCGCTAAGTTCGCGGAGCTGCCGATCCAAAACGGCTTTGCTTTGACTCATTTGACCGAGCGTCGTCTGGGCCGCCTTGATCGCTTCGCTGGCCGCGGTCGCGATGCCGTCGCGCTTGGCAAAGGGCAAACCGTTGATGCGAAGTGAATATCCATCAAGCTTCCAGCCTGATTTCCCCGCACTGCCCACGCCGAAGCGATGAATGTCGCCGGTCCGCAGGCCGCTCAGCAGCTGTTTGTTCCACTGCAAACCGGGCTTGCTTGTCGACTCGGCAGTCTCCAGCAAGTAGGTCGCGGCACTTCCGGACGAGATCACTTTGCCGATTGAGTTCGCGCGTGCGACCGCGCCAAAAGGCACGGCCGTGGAAAGCTCCTCGGTCTGACCGGGCACCAGCCAGATCGGAAATCCGAATCCCAGGTCCAACGCTACCGGTTCAGACAAATCCTCGCCATCGCTTGCCAGGATCAAAGTCACCTCGATTGAGGCGATCGATTCGGTGCCGTTCCACTCGGCCGTAAGCGGTCTGGAATCACTGTTTTCAGCCGACAGCGGCCTGGCTTGCTCAGTGGTCGATTGCTCAGTGGTCGATTGCTCAGTGGTCGATTGCTCGGGTCGACTCTGAACGGGCTCCGTTTGTGCAAACGCGACTTCGACCAACAGCAAACACGCCACCGTGGTCCTGAGCAGAGCGTCGGGTGAACGCATCACGAGTTCCTTTTCAATTCGAGGACGTTGCGAAAGCCGCTGCGATTGGTGTGGTCCGACAAGCGTCCATCAGCTTTGGGCAAATCGCGTTCCGCGAGCTTGCGAATATTGAATCATCGAAAGCAACGGCAATGCCCAGCCCATGCGCGCGTTTGTGGCACTCCCACTGCGGCATAACCGCGCTGAACTCGCGCGCACCGCACTGACTAGGCTCAATCGCTGCAAACATGCCTTGGCATGGGCTTTGCAACAGCCACAAGCCCTGCACTGGTTTTCGTTCGGTGTGACGTTTCGTTGTCACACATCGTCAATCGCAGCGAAATCGGCCGTGGACAGGTCTTTTTTGATTCGGTTCCTCTGTTGGATGAAGGACGCATGGCGATGAAATGTTGGCGCGCGCTGTTGGTCGTCGCATCGGTTGCGGTTCCGCTAAGCACAAACGGTCCGCTGGGGTTTGCCCAAAGCAGCGCGGATGATCAACCATCCACGCACAGTGAATCGGCATCAAGTGACACAGACGCTTTGCCAATTTTGACCACTGCTCCCATGCCGGATGATGCGTTGCGTCCCGACCTGCCGATCAAGTCACTCGAAGTCACCTTGGATCTTGGCAACAGCGGTGACGACCTCGACGAGCCGGTGGCACTTGACTTTGGAGTTGGTTTCCCGTTCTGGCTGCACCCGCTGGGTCGCGAGGCGGGTGCCGCGATTCCGTTCGGAGCGGTTGCCCAGCGAAGCACGGCAACGGGTCGGAAGCTGGCAGCCGGATCGTCGGCGACGTTTCAATTTGCGCTCGACCGCCCGCCGGGCAACGACACGCTTGACGCGACGCGCGTCCTGATGCGTGACCTGCGGGTCTCCGACATTAGCCGTGTTGGGTTGTTGAGCGCGGGTGCTTCTGGGTGGGTGCTTGACGGCTTGTCGGTAACCGTCAATGGAAAGTCACTGGTAAGCCGCAAACAACTTGGCTTGTCCGCCAGAGAGACGCAGCAGCAAGCCAGATCACGACTGGAGGAGATTCGCAAGCAGACTGATCCCTTGGTCGTGGCACTGTTCGAAAATCTACCGCAATCAACAGAGGCGCCGTCATTGGTGCCATCGACCTATGGGGATCTGTTCCGCCTGGAGCGTCAAGTTCAGCAGGGTTTTCCCTGGTTTGTGGATGACGAGTTCGTTCCCCGTCAGCTTCGAAGGGCCAAAATCCAACGAGTCCGCGTGACGTTGGAAACGTTTGACCATCAACTCGCCGAGACCCGTCATCGTGTTTACTTCTCAGTTGGCGGACACAAATACCTGCTGGATCCGATCAAGGCGTACAACTTGGAAGCAGAGAGCGCACAAGAATTCGAGCTTGATTTAGATGCCGGTCCTTTACTCGCTGCGGATCTCCGCGGCTGGAAACTGGGGTTGCTGGCCAATCCTTTGATTCAACACGCCACGCCGGACCGTTGGCACCCACGCCGATTAATGGTCAGTATCGATGGCCAAACGGTTTACGACAGTGACCAAGTTGAACTTGATCGTCGATCTTTGGCCGCGGTTCGACTGGTGCCTCCGATTCAATTGGATCGGACGGGTCAGCCCAAGCAGTGCAAGAGCAGTCCGAGAGAACTGTTTTTGTGGCAGGCGGGTCACGGTGCCGGACTTGATTTCGTGCATGGCGGCGTGATTGATCTTGCCACCGACGGCCCTGAAGCACCCGTTGCGGAAACTTCCATCGCCGCGTTACCGAGCGTTGTCTTTGCAGGAAGCTCGGCAGGCGTCACTCCCTCATTCAGTCCAACATTGCCCACGACGATTGCACCCTTGCCACCTGACAGCTCCGCGGCGCCGGATCAATCAACGTCGCCGGTTCAGCCAACATCACCCGATGCGACCGCGAAAGTTCCCAGTGGTCCGACACTGCCTGGCGCACCAGAATCAACCGACGCAACACAACTTTCGCCGCCCTCTTCTGGATCCGGCGGATCGTCGATCTCGCCCGGTCAGGGACTTGTAACACCGCCGCCCGAGGGTGGCCTGTTTCCCGGCGAAAAACAACCTCAACCGCCCGCCGGAAGCTTTGGCTCGAAAGCTCCAGGTTCTCCTTCGTCACCGAATCAACCCACCCAACCGGGCAGCAGCTCTGGGGCATATGCCCCAAGCGTCCAACCGCCATCGGGAACGTCAACCTGGGGAACAGATGACCTGAGTGCCAGCGGATCGCCTTTTCAAGTCGACGAGGTGCGAATTGTTTCGGGCTCGAAAATCGGCGACACGTTTGTCGTTGCATGGCAGATCTCTGGTGACGAATCACAGATCAAGTCGTATGACGTTTCATTGCGCGCCGTCTATCCGGACAAGACCAGTTTTCTTTCCAAGCCATTGGTGCACAGAAACGAAATCTCAAAAGAAAAACGCAGTGTGTCGTTGGTGCTGAAAACGTTGCCCAAGCAGGCGCACTACCTCGCCGCGATGGTGGTCGCCGTCACAAAAGACGCCAGTCAACAGACACCGCACCATCAACGCATCGGCCCCGCAAGTGTGGTGTTTGCAGCAGAATCGTCCGTACCGCAACAGCTTTTGTTGATGCCACAGTACGAATACTCGCAACCACCGACGCTGATGCTGGGAACCGGCGAAGTCCAAACGACGCGCGAGCCAAGGGGGACCGATCGAGCAGTCTGGGTGCCCGATGCCGCGGAGAGTCACAACGCGATTGAGTTTGCCGGCGCGCCCAGCTTGGAACTTGGCGATGCGTCCCGAGTCCGGCGAAGAAGTGAAGACGCGATTCGTCGCGTCATCGGTGTCGGGGGATCAGCGATTGATCGCGCACCTCGGATTCTTGGGGAGGGCACGTGGCGGCAACAAGGCGACCGTGGAATTACAAACGCGGATTTTGAGAAAGGGCCAGAGCGTTGAGGAGCTTCCAGCCAAGATCATTCAGATTGCCGATCAAACGCAGACGAGTCCGCAGCCGCTAACGCTGATTGATTTACCGTTGGAGCTTGGATCAGACACCGCTACGGTCGAGTTCGACTTCAAAGCGCGTGACGTCGCTAATCCACGTCACCCGCCTGCTCTTTTCGGTCTGCGTTTGAGCGCGCCGGTTCTTCCGCCTCTGGAGCAGTTTCTGGGCGAGGCTCCCAACAAAGAGAAAACGATTGAACTGGACAACGGCGTCTTGACCATCACGGGAAGCTCAGGCCACGACACGGTTGAAATTTGGGTGCGGGACAGCGTGATTGATATTTCTGCGTGTTGGAATGTCAAAACGCCGTACAAAAGAGACGGAACAGCGGTCACTCATCAGCTTGGCAAGAATACGGTCAAACGAATTGAATGTCATGTCCTTAAAGGCAACGACTTAGTTTCACTGGAAGGCGACGGAGTCTTTATGCGCGCCTACGGTGGTCCCGGCGAGGACTGGCTGCGGACCACACACAGTGGCTGGGGGCATTTCCTGTACGGCGAGGAGGGCAAGGACTCGTTGATTGGTGGACGGGGGAACGACTGTTTGTTCGGTGGTTCGGAGGCGGATTTCCTGGAAGGTCAAGACGGAAGCGATGTGCTTGATGGGGGCGGCGGCAATGACGAAATGTACGGCGGACGTGGCAGCGATTCGTTGATCGGTGGCGCCGATGACGATGTCATGCACGGTGGCACGCACCCAGGCAACACCTTGGTCGGGGGCAGTGGTGGTTCGTTGCCCAAATGGTGGATGGTTCCCAAAACCAAAGACACGCTTCTGGGAGACGGCGGCAACGACAAACTCTACGCCGACGACACGCATAGCGAGTGCTTTATGAGTGGTGGTCCGGGCGACGATGAGCTTTACATCATGGATCGTTTTGGAACACTCCACGGCGACGACGGGAATGACAAACTTTATGGCCGCTCACGCGGTGGCATCATTGGACACGAGATTAAACACGGAAGTCTCTTTCACGACAAAATGTACGGCGGAAAAGGAGACGACTATCTGTACGGTCATCGAGGCAACGATCGACTGGAAGGTGGCCCGGGCAAAGACCGCATCGTAGGTGGCGGTGACAAAGACACCTTGCTCGGTGGCACCGAAGACGACATTCTGATCGGCGATGATGGATTCGACTACGCGGACGCAGTCTTCAACAGAAAGTTCGATGGCTCGACTTTCCCACAAATACAAAACACTTACCCTGGTAGCGACGAAATCCATGGGAATGAGGGTGACGATGTCATCTTTGGCGAAGCCGGGTCGGACACGCTAGTCGGCGGACCTGGCAACGACACGATGGTCGGAGGTATCGGATTTGATACTATGGTTGGCGACCACAAATCGCTAAAGAACCTGAGCGCATCCGGTGGCGACGACGTGCTCTGGGGCGGGTCCGGCAACGACAAAATGTACGGTCAAGGCGGACACGATTATCTGCGCGGTGGTCCCGACGACGACATCCTGTACGGCGATCACATCGAATGGTCCGACGCTGTCGGGCATGATTTTCTTGACGGCGGTGATGGTGACGACGTTTTGGGCGGGGGCCGCGGCGACGACCATCTGTATGGCGGCCGTGGCTGGGACAGCCTCTACGGACACGCCGGCAAAGACATCTTGTTAAACGGCTGGACGAAGTTCGGCAAGTACGACGGCGGAAGCGACGCTGATATCTATTGCATCATCGGCAACCCAGCTACGGAAAAACCCGATCTCAGCAAAAAAAGCGACGTCGATGCGGGCACCAAGACTTTCAACGCCAGCGAAGGTGATCAACGCGTATACAACACCCAGATGTACTTCTTGACCAAGTACTTCAACTGGGTCCAAGACTATCTAGAAAGCAAACTCAACCAATAGACATTTGGCAGGGTGATCGCACTTCGCTACTGACAAACGCCAACGGAAGCCCAATGATGAATATCTTTCCACAAGGTCAACAAGCCTCGCGTTTATGGCTCTGCCTCACTGCAATATCGCTGCTGTTGCCGGGTGTGCTTCCGACTGCTGCCCAAGCTCAAGACGCGGGCCGACAACCGTCATCAGGTCTGCATGGTCGGGTATTTGAGTTGGACCAGAGCGGTGACCTGGTTGGTCCGTTGTCCGGCGCCAACTGGAATTCAAAGACCAATCGGGGGCGGTTGCCGCGCAAACGAAATCCGACAGCAGTGGATACTATCGCGTATCGCTTTCGCCCGGCATCTATTACTACAAGCTTCAAGCAACCGGTTTTCGCGATGAGGACGTTGGCCGTGGCGTGTCGCTAAAGATCAGCGAAGGTTTCGCCGTCTACAACTTCTCGCTCGTCCGTGGCAAGACGGACTCCCAGACAAAGCCAACCGCGCCTGTCATACCGACGGTGCCCACCGGCAAGTTGGCCGGGCGCATGTACGAGAAAGTAGATGATCGCACACCACGCGGAATCGCCGGCGCGGCGATCCAATTGCGACCCGATGATGCCAGCACCCCAATGTTGGAAGTCGTCAGCGGACGCGACGGAAACTATCAACTGGTCATACCGGCCGGAACTTGGCAGGCGTCCGTCTCGGCAACCGGTTACGCAACGTTTGTCGATCCAACACCAATCGAGACGAAAGCCAACGAAACGGCCTCGCGAGACTTTGCGCTGGCCGGCGCTTCAAGTGCCGTTTCGCCCGATCAGGGGATTCGCGGTACCATTCGACTGTCGACGCAAGAGGGCGCTGCGTCACCGCCGGATTCTTTGGAAGTATCGATCCATCAACTCGGCGATCCAGACGCGCAGCCAACCGAGGTGAATCCCGCCGCATCGGGACAATATGAAAGACCGCTCGCACCAGGGACGTATCAGGTGCTCGCCCAGTACCCGGGTTATCAGCCGGCCATCAGCTCGCCACGCACGGTCCTGTCAGGGTCTTTCACCACGATCGATCTCGCGCTGGAACCACTCCCCACGACGGTTCCTGCGGACCTGAAAATTGTTGCCGCCGTCTATGAACAGATTGATGACGACGTCACTGGCCTGCGCCCGCTGGCCTCCGCACTCGTTGTGGCGCGGCTTCCAGAACAACCGTTGGAAGAAGCGTCGCGCCAGCAAACCGATTCCAATGGCGAGGCGCTGCTGACGGCGGCGAAACCTGGTGCCTATGACCTGCTGGCTTACAAGGATGGCTATCAACCAGCGGGTGTTCAGCTGCATGTCTCAACGAGCGACCTAAACCGCGCAGAGATCATTCTGCAGCGCGAAGGCACTGATACGTCTCCCGACGCACAGCCGAGGCCATCGCTGGGAGGACGCCTGCATGTCTGGGTCGTGGAACAGTCACCGCGAGGTGATATGGGTGTCAGCAGCGGGGCGAAAGTCCAGGTGGCACGGGAGAACCAAATCGTCGCCGAAGGTTCCACCGACGGGCGCGGCGCCTTTGTGACCGAGACGCTCGAAGCAGGAGAGATGCAAGTCACGGTTTCCAAAAGCGGATATCCGGACAGCCGACATAACGTATCGATCACCGACCGTGACCAGTTGCTCGATGTTGTCTTGGAGGCGCTGCCGCAAGTCCTGCCCACCGACCCAGAGAGTCTGCCGACGCAGCCAACGCCCACGCAGCCGCCGGAAATGGAGGGCATTGGGTTGACCATCGACGTGGTTGCCGACCGCAGCGGTCGTCAATTGCCGCTGGCGAATGTAGATCTGTACGTGGAGCGCGGCGAACAAATGTTGGCGCATGGCAAGTCCGATTCGCAAGGCCAGTATGCGAACCGATTCAACCCCGGATCCTACCGGATCATCGCGGAACACCCCGGTTTTCACCTGGCTGAGGTTGACGTGACACTAGCGTCGCAAGACCTTCGGAAACGGATCGTCATGCGTTCGGTCAGCATGGCTCGGGAGCCGGACGAGACACCATCTGATCGATCACCGACGACTCCAGATCCCGGATTAGCACCGGTCATATTCAAGGCGGTCGCCGATCACGGTAGCCAACAACGTTCGCCGCTGATAAACGTCGATGTTTACGTGCAACGTCAAGCAGAGACAGTTGCCCACGGCAAGACCGACTCAATCGGACAGTTTGGCGTTGACCTCGCGCCGGGCGTGTATCGCGTAATCGCCGAACACCCGGGTTACCATCCGGCAGAGCTGGATTTTAGAGTCGCTCAGCAAGACGTGCAGCAAAAACTCGAGCTGCGCCAGCAACTCGTGCTGCGCTCAGTCCGCCTCCCCGACACAACCAAGCCCGCAGAACCCCCACCCACGGAGCGGCCACCGGGTGTGCCGCGCCCTGATGACCGGCCCTCCGAGCCACCGATGGAACCTGGCATCGCGGAAGCCGTGCTGACGTTGAACGCATTGACCGATCGAGGCGGTCGACTCCAATCGCTACCAGGCGTCGAAGTCTTCCTAATCCAGGGCCAACAAACTGTCGCTCAAGGACAAACGGATCCGCGTGGTCAGTTTCAGACTCGTGTTCGGGCTGGCATCTATGTTGTCATTGCCGAACGCGCCGGTTTTGAACCGACGCATTTCGAGCTGCAAATTGGACGGGAAGACATCAATCGCCGTTTGTTCATGCGTCCTGTCGGTGCGCCCGATACTGAGGGCCCTGGACAGGTGCCTCCGGCGGATGTGCCACCCGGAGAACGTCCACCTGAACAACCAGGCGGACACCAGCTGCTGACGCTGCAATTGCAGATCGTCGAGCGCGATCCGCGCGGGGTCCGGCCAGTGCCAGGGCCACAAATCCGGATCTTCCGCGGTGCTGCGGAGTACGCTCATGGTCAAGCCGATCAGGCGGGGCGATTCCAGTTCCGCTTACCGGCCGGGACGTATCAGTTGCAGGTGCGACGCGAAGGCTACCGAGACCATAATGAATCGCTGTCGCTCGCGCGACAAAACCTTGATCACCAAGTGAACTTGATGCGTCTGGCAGGACCTCAGGATCCACGTCCACCACAACAACAACAAGCGACTGCGAACGTTGAGGTAGTGGAACGCGGACCCGGTGGCGGATTCACACCGATCTTTGCCGCCAGCGTTACCATCAACTTCGCAAGAAAAGCTGTCTCGCAAGGACAAACCGACCGCGCCGGACGTTTCACGGCGCGGTTAGAACGTGGTCTGTACGAAGTCACCGCCAACAAGCCTGGTTATCGTCCCAATCGACAATCGCTGGACCTTCAACAAGGTGATGTGGTGTCGCGTGTGATTCTGTTCCGCGAGGTACAGCCCGAACCGTTCACCCCGGAAGGTTTCAAGCCGGTGCCCAAAGATCAACTGAAGCCGATGAATGTGGCTTGGCAAATCGCGGTGACCGAACGCGGCCCCGATGGCGCCATCTTCCCCGTGCCGAATGCGACGGTGGAAGTCCGTCGCGATCGAACTGTCGTATTCAAGGGACAAACCGATCCGCAAGGACGACTAACGGCCCGGTTGCCGAATGGACAGCTGCAAGTTTCGGTCAGCAAAAGTGGCTTCCGGACTCAGCAATCCAATATTCAGCTTCAACGTGAGCCGGTGAATACCCAGCTGACGCTGCAGCGCGGGCGATAGCGCAGGAAATCAATATCAACTCGTGATCGCTTGCGACGCACTGTGAATGCACTCATTTGACTGGCTCCGTTTTCGTGGTTGCCGGTCAGTTGACTGACGAAGAAGGGGGACGCGAAGCATTGATTTCTCCAAGGCCGTATTTTTCTGCCCCCGTTGCCGTGTCTGTTAGCTGTACTGGGCTCCCGAAAACAGGGTCGCGGAAAAGGCATCAAGCACATCTGCCGGTTTTTTGTCAACCAAAAAGGTGTCGGACGCCTTTTCCTTGTTTATAGATTGCGTTTGGTCGATGCGCCCGGTATCACTTGGTCAACGTCGGTCATCGTGGTCGGATGCAATCCGCAGCAAATGCGGCGAAATCGGGTAAGGACGCCGGTCTCCCGGCGTCCTCCCCACACCACCTAGCATGCGGGTCCGCACTAGGCGGTTCGACGAAGCGGAGCAAGTTCCGCCCACAAAGTCTTTAAGCTCAGCACACCTTGCTCTTGCAACCACGCGTTGGTCATACCGACCCCGCTGGCGATCGTCTTGGCCATGTGCCAAGGACCCTTGCGAGACCGTGCGTGACGGATCGCTTGACGACGTGGGACGCCCAAGGCGATCAGATTTCGGCGGCGTGTCTTCGGACGTCGCCACTGCTTCCAGTAACAACATCGAATCCGGCGGCGAGTCCAACCGTCCAGGCGAGCAAACAGCTTCAATTGTGAAGCCACGCCGAAGTATCCCATCCAGCCGCGAACGTAACGTCGCAGCTCGCCCAAACGACGCTGCATCGAGATGCCACGGCTACGGCCGGTGATCTCGACAACACGACGCTTGAACTTCTTCAGGGACTTCGGCGACACGTTGATCGTCGCGCGAGATTTGACAAAGCTGAAACCGAGGTATTCAAACTCGTCGCTCGATACGACGCGACTCTTCTGCTCGTTGACCACGAGCCGAAGTGTCTCCGTCAAGTAACCGCTGACCGATGCCATGATGCGTGACGCTGCTCGAGCGGTCTTCGCGAACACGGCGAAGTCATCCGCGTAGCGCACAAACGGCAAGCCTCGGCGTTCCAATTCTTTGTCCAGATCGTCAAGCAGGATATTACTCAACAATGGACTCAGAGGCCCGCCTTGGGGACTGCCAACATCGGTCGGTTGCAAGATACCTTCGACCAGGACGCCCGCTCGCAGGTAGCGACCGATCAACCGTAGCAACCGTTTGTCGTTGATGCGTCGAGACACGCGTGACATCAAGATGTCATGCTGAACTCGGTCGAAGAACTTCGACAGATCGACATCGCAAACGAAGCGGTAACCGCGACGAATCGTTTTGCTAACCTGCTTGGCTGCTCCATGAGCGGAGCGTTTGGGTCGAAATCCGAAACTCGATTCGCTGAACTGCGGATCGAAGATCGGAGTCAAGATGAGCACGATGGCGGCTTGGATCAGACGATCTTGCACGTTGGGAATGCCGAGCAGACGCTGGCCGCCATCGGGTTTGTCGATCGCTTTGCGGCGAACCGGTGAAGGTTCGTACGCTGCCATCGAGAAGCTGCTGTCGAATCGTCGGCCAGCGAGAGCGAAAGTGCTCGAAGAATTCGTCGATGGTTTCACCGTCGGGGCCGGACGCCCCGCGGTTCCGCTTAACGTTTCTCCAAGCCGCCTCCATGTTGGCCTCATCGACAATCAGCTCCATCAGAGACTCTGTGGAGTCACTCAAGGCTGGCTGCTCGGCACGCGCCGCTGCGGTCGATCCCGGTCGGGACAGTGAACCTGTGGTCTCGGTGCCGGCGTCGTCTGGAAATGCAGGTCGACTTGCACCGAGGGGTTCCCTCGCAGTGAGTTTGCCGATGGCTCCTCCTTGTTCTTCATCGTTCGGTCCTTCCGTGTCTCGATTGGAATTCGAGGATCACGTACTACGACCTCTGCTGACTTCTGCACCGCCCGCGATGGCTTTCGCCCACGCGTTCCAGTGTTTCGGGCAAGCCCTACTGGTCTGGAGCGACGCTTGGCCTCGGCCAAGCTATGCAGATCTCCCCGGATAAGAGCGTGATGCTTCGCTGCACAAGTTCGTCATTTACCTGACGCGGTCGACTGGAATGGCTTCGCTCTGATGGGCCTGCTCGCCTGACCGCTCCGGCCTTGTATGACGTTTCTGTTCGTAACCTCGCAGCTTTGACGAGAAGATGTCCGGGTGGCGATAGACAGACCCGGCGCTTACGCACATCTTCGCAGGCTTCCTCCCCACGGTTGGTCGCCCTTCCGCAGTTGCCCTCGTCTAGTACTTGTCTTTCAAGATCGATCATTTGGTATACTGACATCTGAAAGTTTCCAGTCTCGTACAGGGGACTTTCACCCCACAACAATCACGCCCATGCCGGGCGTACCCATGCGATGATACGGAGCGGCGGTGGTCGCCGTTTTCGTAATGGTCGAGTCTCTCGCCGCCGCCCGCATATCGCTACCGTTCGGCATGAGGAGTAGGAATCGCAATGGCATGGATCTAGCCCCTACCGCACTTCATTCTTCTTTCCCAAACTCACCTCGGTTGCATCGACCGAAATCTCGCGGCCTTTCGGCCAACTCGCGTCGGTGTCTGGTTGCCGAAGACACCTCTGCGCGTTGTAAAAATCGCTTCGAACTGACGGGTGGTCCAGCCGCTGCGAGTTACGGGTGAGTTATCGGGATTGAGAAATGGCCCCCATCACGCCCTTACTCAGGTTGACTCGGGCGTAACCTAATTGGCCTTTTCGGCGTCGGCTTTGGCACGCCATTTCGCAGCTTCTGGAAAGTCGCCGGCGCGTTCGAAGGCTTCGGCAAGGACGGCAAAGGCTTCGGCCAGCACCGCTGGATCCCGCGGGTTGTCGGCCTCGCGAAGCCGTCTCGAAAATTCGTCCATCTTTTGGCGAACGCCGGGCAAGTGCACAGATCTGTTTACCCTCGCGAGTGGTGCAGCCGAACACGACGCCGGCCAGTTTCTCGTACTCGCCAAGCGTTTCAGTGCCAGTGGGCTCTAGCTGCAAAGTCACGGCCAGGGTTTCGCCGGTAAGGACGGTGACTTGGCGATCTCGCGATCCCGATCCTATGGAGATCGGGAGTTGATAGTCCTCGTCCTTGGCTTGGGCGAACAAGGTTTGATTCCCAGGTGGCAGGTACAACGTCGCAGCACCGTTTTCGTCGCTATGATCGAAAAACGGCATGTCGTAACCGCCAACGGAATCGCTGTCCCACGCTTCTTCGATGGCGGTTCCGGTCAACCATTCGGTTGATCGCATCAGTTGGGCTCCATAAATTTGTGACCCCCAATCACCCCACCAAAGCACATTCGGGAAGCCACCGACAAAGATGTCCCGCAGAGGCTTTCCATCGGGATCGACCACCAAAATCTCACATCGAACCAGCGGCGCCATGCCGATCGTGATCGGCTGTTCCGCGTCGGGCCCGTACACTTGTGGGCGGGTAGATGGTTTGTCCGCTGGTTTGGCAAGTTCTTTGGCGACCTCGAACGTCGCTCGCAAACCGCCCCGCGGATCGGGTTCCGCGGAAGCTGGCTTTGCGTTTGGTTCGGTGCCGTTGCGGGCGATGAAGTGTTCGCACAGCGCGATCACCTGCATCGTCTCGGATCGCGGAATACCGGCAATCACAAAATCACCGTTTTCATCGACCGCTGCCCACTGGGTCCAATCGAAATTCGGCAGCGGATCTTTTCGAGGTGACGCGATCGCGCAAACCCGCCCGGCGACGACCGGACGCGGAACCTCGTCGCCGAGCCGCCCACGGATGCTTACCGCCGGGTGCATGGCCACCGTGACTGAATCGTTGAGGCCAGGCTGCAAAGTCAACTCGATCGGATCGCTGAACTCGACTGCTTGTTCATCGACAAGACGCACCAACATCGCGCGGAAGGGAGCCGGGTAGAGCGACTGAAGCAGAATCTTTCCTGATCCACGTTTGAGTGAGTGCCCTGGATAATCGGACGGGTCCGATGACACGACATAGATTTGGTCGATGTGGAAGTCAGCCGAATTGGATTGCGGAATCAACGTGATTGAAGCCGCTGGCTCCATCTCAATCTTGTGTGGTCCGTCCTTGTTCAGCGGCACGTCGATGTGAACAACGTCATCGATGGTGAATTCGGGATGCGACAGGTAAACCGATACGCCGGTAGTGCGAGTGAGTTCATCGACGTCGCGATAGAACGGATAACGAATTGAGGCCACGCCATCATCACCGGTGGTCGCTGGCTCGGGCGGCATCTCAGTGCGGTCGTCTGCGACGGGCCATTGTCCATGTCCCTGGCAAGATCGCAGCGCCCATGGCGTTACCGTCGCGCCGACGATCGGATTCTCGTCGCTGTCGGTGACTTGAACTTGAAACGTCTTGGCAAGCTGACCGCCGTTCAGCTTGGCTAAGACGGCATCGTCCGCAGCGTCATCGGCAAGCGAACTCGCAACAAGAAAGAACCCAGCCAGTGGCAATACGAAACGAAGCATGGGATCAATCTCGGAACCGAAGAGAAGACTGGCTCAACCTCTACGTCTCTTCCATAGCCGCATTTGGTTGGCGAGTCAAGTTTTGGGCGAACCGGTTTCTGGTCGCACGAACGGCTCTTAAAGTGCGGCCGATTCTTGCTCGGCGGAATGTGTCAACAACTTTGAGACAACTTCATGACTCAAGTTAGTGAAAGAGTTCAGGATGGTCAGGGGCCAGCCCCCGAACCCCCGGGATTTTTTCAGGCATGACTCGGGTCTTCAATGATGATTCTTGCGATATCGTGGCGGTGTCTGGTGAAACGGAAGATGGCTCTGCGGGGACGCAACCATCCAAGGGATAGCCGGATCGAGGGTGCGTCAATGACGTTTCTTCTGGAGCCTCCGCACAATGAACTGCGGGGGCTTCGTTTTTCTTTTCCGTTGCTCGCCCTGGAGCGTTGATCCAAACCGGCTTGGGAAGTTGCTGCGGTTTTGGTATTCCGTGGACGAATCGCGCAGGATTCTTTTGCCACGCTAACTCGAGTGTTTGCTCGCGCCGATAGGATTTCCTTGGCTTGTCCGTAGTGCAACGATGCAGGCGTCATCATCCCAATTCCGCTGTGATAATGTTCGCGGTTGTCCGAGATAGTCTAGGTTATTTAGGCCGTCGATGAACTGATTCTTTTCTTTCAAGACACGGTCAGCGACATCAGGAACACCGGCAGCAGCTGCAAGTGAAGTGAAGAGGTCTTGGTGTCCTTGGATCCCATTGAGTTTCGCGCCAGCAGGAATCTTGCCGGACCAACGAACCATGCAGGGAACCCGAACACCACCTTCGTATGTCGTCATCTTTTCGCCACGAAACGGCGTCGTTGCACCGTGTGGCCAAGACGAGTGTTCAGGCCCATTGTCGGTGGAATAGACGATGATTGTGTTTTCATCCAGGCCCATGTCCTTGATGGCCTGAAGCACGATGCCGATGTCATGGTCATGCTGCATCATGCCCGCACCGTGATAGTCAGCCTCACTAGTGATAGTCTCAACTTTCTGAAGCCAATCGTTCCCAATGCGGGTGTAGAGGTGCATGCGGCTTGTGTTGACCCATACGAAAAACGGATTGTCATCATCCTTTGCACGCTTGATAAAATTCAGCGCCTTGGGCGTGACTTCGTCGGCATCAAAGGTCTCCATTCTCTTTTGGGTGAGCGGGCCGGTGTCGGTAATCCGCTGCTTGCCAACTTTTCCGAAACGGGGGTGGACGGTGGGATCGTCCACATCCGTCGCGAAGGAGTGAATCACGCCGCGTGTTCCAAACTTAGCTTCATACTCCTCGAGGCTGCCTGAGTACTTCTTGCCGAAGTTTTGGTAGTCCCGCTGCTCGGCTTCCTCTTGTGTATTGAGGTGATAGAGGTTTCCAAAGAATTCGTCAAAGCCATGAACGGTTGGAAGGTGTTCGTTGCGATCCCCAAGGTGATTTTTGCCGAAGTGCCCCGTAGCGTATCCCTCCGCTTTCATGACTTCGGCGAGGCAAGGCGATTCTGCCTGCAGCCCCAGCGGATCGCCAGGTTGACCGACAGTCGTCATGCCGGATCTGATTGGATATTGACCGGTGATGAATGCAGCACGACCAGCAGTACACGATGGCTGTGCATAGTGATCGGTAAACAGTACTCCGTCCCGTGCGATGCTGTCGATATTCGGCGTTTGATAGCCCATCACGCCGTGGTTGTAGCACCCAAGGTTGGACCATCCAATGTCGTCACCCCAGATCACAAGGATGTTCGGCTTATCTGCGGCTCTAACGCCGCTCGCCAAAGGTGCCAGCAACATGCCAGTGAGAAGAATGATCCGGATCATAGTAATTTTCTTGAGATAGCGAGGAGAAAACAGGGTTTCGTCAGGAACCAATCGATCCGATCTCGAAGAGTTCGGTGCTGGAGATGATTGATCAGCCGATCGGCTTACACTATGCAAAAATCGAAAAGTGGCATTTTTTGATCACATGCGCGTAATACCTCAATCGCATTGCGAAGTTCGCACGGACGCGTCGGACTATGAGATGCTCCTCGCTGGGCCTTGGGACCTCGAGTACCGGCAGTTGTCTTGTGGCAGCTTTTCCGCGTCGAACTGTGTTGGCTCAACGGAAATTGGAAATCGGCCGTCGGTCTGAAACGTAATGTGGCGACTTCGTGTCGGTGAAGATCCGGGCATCGTGCCCGGAAGGTTTTGCGCTTTGCGACCAATCCCGAAGAGGAAGAGCGCGGCCCTCATGGAGAACCGCAGACTCTTCGGTCTTGGTACCTGATGCGGCGCTCGGGTTGCTCCTCAGCCGCAGCCCTATCCTCCGACCAGGCATGATCAGTGTCGTCATTTCAACTTGCGATCGCAAGTGTTGTTTCCTGTGACTCGGCACGACGTCACGAGCGAGCTTCTTCGAGTTTGCGATCACGTTCGCGATGGATCTCACCGGCCAGCTTCCCGTTGCTTTGCGGGTAATAGGGGCTGATTCTGACATGGGTCATGCCGCTGTGACGAACAAAGGCCTTGAAGTCTCTTGCCAGGAATTGTGGGCCGTTATCGCTGATGATTCGAGGCCAAACCCTGGATGCTTTTCCAACGCAGCCTGGCAGACAATTTCGATATCGAGTTCCTTCATCGATTCGCGAAGTTCATGATGAACAATGTACCGACTGTAACCATCGAGCACCGTGATCAAAAAGTAAAACGTACCACTGACATTGATGTACGAAACATCGACATGCCAGTGTTTGTGGGCCGCAAGCGGCTGCTTGAAGCCGTCTCCTTTGGTCGACGTGCTGGGGCCGCGCCGATCAAGTCGGCCGGCGGCTTTCAGCACGCGGTAAACCGTCGCCGGACTGACCGCGACGACGTCCTCATCGAGCATCATGAAGCACAGACGTCGATAGCCTTCCAACGGATTTCTGTCGTGAAAGTCAACGATCGATCGTCTTTCCCAGTCTTGCAGCCACCAGTCTCGCGGGATCTTCCCATTGTGGGAATTGACTTTGCCGTAGCGGCGTTTCCAGCTGTGGTACTTGCTGGCGGCCAGCCCAATCCAGAGCAGCAACTGGAGGATTGGAATTTCGGTGCGATCATTCCAGTACTTGATGTAATCGACGATCTGGTCTCTCGTGTCGTGGGGAACCCAGCGACCTTTCAGAGCTCCCCATTGTCTTTATTTGAGCGGATGTTCTCCTCCATCAACTCGGAGATCACCTCGTTCTTGGCGGCTAGTTTTTCCCGCAGCGCCGTGAGCTTGTCATCGTGATTATCTTGTTTAATCTTGCCGGCACGCGGCGACTCGAAAGCTCGCTCCGCTTGCGAGATCACCATGTTGATCCAGTTGTGAATCAGGGTCGGCTGACCTTCATCTCGTCAGCGATCTGCGAGACAGGAACTTTGTCAATTAGGTGCTTTCGGACGGCTACGGCCTTTTCCGTGGGCGAGAAAGAACGTCGTTTTCGGGTCATCAGAAATCCTCCGCTGGTGAAATTAACTCACCGGCGGCAGAATTCCAATTCCATCAGAGGCAACACAGGGGAGTGCTTGGCAATCTTCTTCTGCGGATCGAGAAGTGCCCACAACCGATCGCCACCCGGTTCTGACGTGTTTCGAATGAATCTGCTAAGATCAACAGGCGCTGAGTAATCGGGAGTGTCTTGCGACGGCTTCCATTTGTATCGCCACGAACAGAACAGGAAATCAAGATGCCACGTGAAGTCGGTGATCGTTATGTGTGTGAGAAGTGCGGAGCCCAGCTTGTTTATGAAAAACCCTGTCCTTGTCCGCAAGGCATGCCGCACTCGGAGATTTGCTGCGGAGTGCAGATGAAACTCGTGCAGGAAAAAGCTGCGGCGAATAAAGACGCAAAATGAATCTCAGGTCTTGGAAACCTGCATGTCAGTGACCTGCCGGAGGGAAACAGATACTGATCGGTAGATTCAATAACTGCGGCAGCCTATTGCATTTCTCCGAAATCGAAAAACCCATTTTCCCTTGTCCATGTGCAGACGGTAAGAACGGACAAAGATTTTAGAGCAGGTTCAAAAATGATGTAACTTCCGAGAAAAAGGGGTTGACGAGGTTCTGCGTGGATTCGACGCTGAAAATTTTCTGAACTGACTCCTGATCCCGATAGGGATATAAACAATTAGCCCCGGATCGCGCAGCGCATCCGCGGTATGCGGAACCATGTTTTCTACTCCCCCGCCCGCCCGCGACCCGGCTATGCCGGGTCGCGGGCGGGCGGGGGAATTCTTGTTCAAACCTTCATCCGGCAGTTTCGCTGCGCGAACTGCCGGCTAATGGCTTCAACCTCTTCGAGGTATCCGAACATGAACAAGGAATCATCGACAACTAGAAAAAGTCAGACTCGGATTGAGCCGCGCTCTCGAACAAAGCGGCCGCTGCGATGTCAAAGTCTAGATTCGGATCATGGCGTCGGGATGTTCCAGGAAAGTGTCGATCGACAGCACCAACAGGAATGGCCCCGGTATTTACGCCTGACACGTTTTCTTCGTTTCGACATCGGCGGACGGATCAGAAAGGGTAGTCGGAAGCTGTGCGGACTTGTTCGTCGATGCGGCTACGGAAGTCGGCGACGCGTGAAGTTAACTCACTGTACCGATCGCCCAGGGTTTCCAGTTGTTCGCCCAACTGCTCTGCGTGTGTTGCCAGCTCATGATTCTCACAAGTGCGAAATGCGCGAAAGCGGCGATTGAGTTCTTTGATCTCGGCATTGGGTGCCGCTAGCTTTTTCAGTTCAGCAACGATTTCGGTCAGCAGAAAGCCCATCTTCAATTGGCCTAACGGGTCACCCGGCCACGGCTCGTCGGTCATGGGTGACGACCAGGCCGAGGTGAACTCGTCCGGTTCGGGCTGCCCGGCTGCTACTCGCTCGGCTTGTTTGCGATCCATTTCCGCAGCGAACTCGGCATATTCGCGTTGCTGCTGGTCCCACTCTTGTCGCGTTTTACAAGTCGAAAATGCAAACTCTTCGTCCAGTTCTAAGTGATGTCCGTCCAAGTGGGCAAAACCGACTCCAAACATTCCGTCGGCCACCATCTGGCACAGCGGACAGTCGCAGTCGGGAATGTGTTCCTCGGCTTGGACGTCGCTGATTCCGACAATCGGCACGCCGGACCCGCGCGGAACTCGCCGACGGCTGCACTCGATAATGAATCGCGGCGGTGACCCGCCCTCCAGCGGCGAACTTAACCAGTTTTGCTTGACGTCTGCCAAAAACTCAGCCAATTTTCGGATCGATTCTTCGCGCGAGTCTCGGCCAATCGACGACCGGCCACCTTCATCGCTGGTCGACCAGAACCAACCGGCGGCAATCAGTTCGCGGATCAGGTCGAAGTAGACCACCATCTCTTCGAGTCCCATCGGCGCGGACTCGTAACCTTCGATCGAGTCGGGCGCGGCAATGATTGGGGCGCCATCGTCAAAGCGAATTCGTTGCGACCAAGTCAATCGTTCAATCCAATGGTGCCCGCCATGCAACATCTGGCGAGGAAAATCTCCGCCCAAGTCGTCGCGCGGCGTCATCAACCAGTCGCGATGCACCGCGATGGTATACGGATAACGTTTGTCTGGGTTATCAACTGCACCGCTGGCTTGCCAACTTTCACCGGTAACCGTATCCAATATACGAGTTGCTAAGTTCTCCATCATTGGCGATCCGAACAACACCTCACGATTGACTCGCGGTATACGAATTGGATCTTCGCGCGGTTGATCGACCATCGTGGCGTCGGCAACCTGCTCGTGCAATTCCCACCATGGCGGCAGGTGGACGCTGATCGGCCAACGCTGATTCCCCTGCTCGTCCTCGACCATTGCAAAGCATTGGGCGCGGCCAACTTCCAGAAACGCGGGTCCGGTCACGATTCGTTTCTGGATTAAATCGATCACCACCCACGATGCTTGGTCGACAATCGCATCGGTCGCGGCCGCTCGCTCGACTCGGGCAAGCGTCAATCCGTCCGCGAATTCCGGCACTTGTGGCGATCGGTAGCGCGGCCAAAAGCCGGCGATTTCGTCCCAAGAGGCGGGATCCTCGGACGCAACGGCGACCAATGTCAGTGCAATATCCTCATCGACCGCTGCGGAGAACCAACAAACATCGTGATCGATCAACAAGACAGCGGAGGTCGGGTCGTTTTGCATCGCACGGGTCCAAAAAGGTTGGATTGATGGTCTGTTTTTACCGATTATCCAGCGGTTGACGAATCATCTTCATCGGGAGTTTCCCCGTTGATCGCGCCGCGTTCCAATGTGTCGCCGAGGGCGTGCATGAAGTATCCCATCTCTGCTCGATTGCGTTTTGCCTGTTCGTCCCACTGTTGCTGGGTCAATTCAAAGGCCCGCGCGCCGAGCCGTTGGACCGCCAAGCGCGTCGATTGAATCACGACACGGCCGTTGCGGTTGCTGAACCATTCCAAGTACAGCGATTTGCGCAGGGTCGTCGGCGGGGGATCGCCCTCATCCATTCGCCGCAGAAATTCATCGACTGAGCAATCAAAGTGTTTTAGTACCTGATCGGCGGTCACATCACCAATGGTGCCACTCTGGTCGGTGGCAATCCTGTCGCTGTGCTCATTCTCCTCGGCAACCTAGTCGGGAATCGGATCGGTACGAACAATCCGAAACCTCCAGCCCGCCAAATCGGGATAGCAGTTACCCAGCAGTTCTAGTTGCAACGGCTGATCGCGGCCGCGGAGCCTGATCCATCCCGTCGTCCAATTAGAGACCGTGTTGTCCAGTTCGCCGGCCAACACGTATTCGCCCGGTCGCCAAGCCATCCGTCATACCTCCCGACACCATTGATGATTGTCTATCGACTCACCGATCTGTCCGTGAAGCCTCAGCGGCTTTGCCTTCAAGTTCCTGGAACCGAACAGCCAACGATGTATCGTCGTACTCGGTCATCTTACCGTGATCCAATTGGCGACGGCTTTCCCGCAGTCGTTCAACGAGAGCATCACGTTTTCGCAGCATCTGGACGCCCTGGCGAAGCACGGATTTTTTGTCCGCGTACTGACCTGATGGAACCATAGGCACAGTCTCCTAAATGGCTGATTACGAAAAAGGGGTCGGACCAGACTGCCCCAAGTCGCATAGAGTGGCATCTTGGTCGATAAGATTCTTTCCGAATTGGTATAAGAATTGCTCCTTCAAGTCGTCTGTTACAAGCCCGGCTGGTAACGGGCGAAACCAGACACCTTTTTTATCGGAGAACCTGACCATGTTGAGATTAGCCATTGCTTTACTTGTGATCGCGTTGATTGCTGGAGTACTCGGCTTTGGAGGAATTGCCGGCTCCTTCATGGGAGCAGCGAAGATTCTGTTCTTGGTCTTCTTGGTCCTCGCGGTGCTGTCCTTCCTGGCGGGTGGGATGCGCCGCGGACTGAACTGAAAGCCATCAACGAGCAAAGAGTTGGGTGATGAATAGACTGTTTGCGTTTTTGATAATGGTAGAGAGTGCCGTTTAACTCTCGACAACACAGAAGCACCTATGTTACGCCCAAACAAAATCAGCCAACCATCGTGGATGTTGACGCTCGCGTCGATCGCCGTGGTGATTGCGGCGTTGTACTTAGCCAAAGGGGTGCTGGTTCCGTTGACGCTGGCGGTGCTGTTGAGCTTTTTGCTTAGCCCGGTGTGCGACTGGCTGGAGCGTTGGAGGTTGGGCCGGATCCCAGCGGTGTTGATGACGGCCATCCTGGGCTTCACCCTGCTCGGTATTGTGACCTGGACGGCAACCGTTCAGATCACCAATCTGGCTCCCAAAATTCCCGAATACCGGAGCAATCTCGAGGCGAAACTTAGTTCGGTAAACGCGTATGCGGTCGCCGAGCTACGGAAGGTCACGAGCACCGCCCAAGAAATGGGCGAGAAGCTCTCGCCAACAGAACTGGCGGACGACGGACTGGCGACGGAAGATCGACTCTACTCAGTGCGCGTTGTTCCCGCGCCGACCAGCCCGCTGCAAATTTTTGGCGGCATGTTCGGCACGCTGTTGGAAGTATTGGGAACGACCGGCATTGTCATCGTGCTGGTGGTGTTCTTCCTGGTCCAACGCGAGGATTTACGCGATCGATTCATTCACTTGATGGGAAAAGGTCACGTGACCGTGACCACGCAGATGCTGGAAGACGCCGGCACGCGAGTCAGCCGCTATCTATCGATGTTGTTTCTCATCAATGTCACGTTTGGCATTTCCGTCGGCATCGGGCTGTACCTGATTGGCGTGCCCAATGCCATCTTGTGGGGAATCCTGGCCACGGTCTTGCGGTTCATTCCCTATATCGGCCCCTGGATTGCCGCTGTGATGCCGCTGGGCCTGTCGATGGCTATCTCGCCCGACTGGTTCGCTCCACTCCTGACCGTTGGGCTGTTTGTGCTGCTAGAGCTGTTCAATAACAACCTCCTGGAGCCCTGGCTGTACGGTAGGAAAACTGGCGTGTCGGCGGTGGCGGTCCTGGTGGCAGCGGTCTTTTGGATGTGGTTGTGGGGACCCGTGGGACTGCTGCTGGCAACGCCGTTGACCGTGTGCCTGTTGGTGGTGGGTAAGCACGTTCCCCAACTGTCCTTTCTGCGCATTCTGTTGGGTAACGAGCCCGTCTTTGAGCCCATGGACCGCATCTATCAGCGTTTGCTGGCGGGAGATCAGGAAGAGGCTGAGGAATTGCTGGAGAACTATCTTGAGCACCAGCCGCTCGTCGAGGTCTATGACACGGTGCTCATCCCGGCACTGGCGTTGGCCGAGACGCATTGGCAACTCGGCGAACTCAATGAGAGCAAGCACACCTTCATCATGGAAAGCCTGAAGGAGATGATTCAAGACCAAGCCGAGCGTCAGCAGGAATTGTTGGCCAAGCGGGAGACTGCGGACTCGCCAGTGGTAGGCGGAGATTCCATTCGCGTTGACGAGGTTAACTCGTCACGATTTTCGATTCTCTGCCTGCCCGCTCGGAGCCAGGCGGATGAAATCGCCGCCATGATGCTTGCGCAAGTCTTGCAGGCCAATGGCTGCCGTGCGCAGGCCATCTCGGTTACGGCATTGGCCGGCGAGATGGTTGATCTTGTCGATCAATGCACCGCCGCCGACGTGATTTGCATTTCCGCCACACCTCCCGCCGCAGTCATGCATGCTCGTTACCTGAGCAAGCGCCTTCGTGGTCGGCTTCCGGAAGCAAGTCTGGTGGTCGGATTGTGGGACACACAAGGCGACCTGCACAAGAGCAAAGAACGCATTGGTTGTGACGCGATTGTTGTTGCGACGTTGACGGCCGCTCAAGCACAGATTGGCACACAAATCCAACCGAACGTGCCACGGCCGCACACTCCGTCGGAACGCGGTCCAAGCGTCATGGCGGGGACGCACCGATGAAACGACGCATCAAATTACGCTGTTTGCTCAGACCTTTTTTGACAGGAGCAACGAAATGTTAGGCACAATCTTGATTGTGATCTTGATTCTGATGCTGCTGGGCGCGATTCCCGCGTGGCCTCACAGCAGAAGCTGGGGTTATGGCCCGAGCGGCGTGCTTGGATTGGTCGTGATCATCCTGCTCATCTTGCTGCTGTTGGGGCGTCTTCCATTTTGATGGAGGAACTGCTTCAAACGAAAGTTACGGACGATGTTTACTACGTTTACTAACCTCTACCAACAGGAGTCACCATCATGAGTGGCGAGAAAGACATTGTGAAAGGCCGCATCAAGGAAGCTGCCGGCGTTCTGACCGACGACGACAAGCTCCGCGCAGAAGGAAAGACCGACCAAGCGGTAGGCAAAGTCAAGCAAACTGCCGGGAAGGTTGTGGATGCAGCCAAGGATGCCGCTGAGCAGACGGTGGAAACAGTCAAGGAAGTCGCCAAGAAGGCCGAGAATGCGGCGAAGTCGATTCGCGAGTGACTTGCTTCATTCTCGAACGATGCGGAAGCTGTGATCGAAAAGCAAAACAGTGAATCGATAAAGTGGACTGGGACGATGGATGACTACCATGTCAGTTCGGGCAGCTCCCGAAACACTTGGCGTACGCCCTCGCTCCATTCTGCGCTCAATGCCGTGAAATAGGCGTCGCCCTCGTCGAAGCGACGCCGCTTACGGATTTCCAGGCTGTCCCGCTGGTAGCAGACCAGATCGATGGGCATGCCCACGGACAAGTTGCTGCGCATCGTCGAATCGAATGAAACGAGAACGCATTTGGTAGCGTCCGCGAGCGTGGTGGCGGGCGTGATCACCCGGTCGATGATTGGCTTTCCGTACTTGGCTTCGCCCGTTTGCAGAAACGGTGTCTCGTCACCGGCTTCGATGAAGTTGCCCTCGGCGTAAATACGAAACAGCCGTGGCGGTTCACCTTTGAGTTGTCCGCCGACGATGAACGAGGCGTTGAACTTAATGGGGCGGTTTTTAAGAAAGGGCGCGTCGCGACGCTCGATGTCGCGCACGGCATCCGCGACAAGGCCGACGACATCGAACATGGTGCACGCCGTCCACAGATTGGGCGTTCCATCGACGACATCACAGCGCTGCTTCAGCAGGCTGATCACGGCTTGCGTCCCAGCCAAGTTGCCGGAACTCAGCAAGATCAGCACACGATCGCCGGCCCGCTCGAACACGGTCATTTTGCAGAACTTCGCGAAGTTATCCACGCCGGCGTGCGTGCGCGAATCCGACGCCAGCACGATCCCATCGCTCAGCAAGATGCCAACACAATACGTCATACCCGACCTTTCTTGGCTGGTGGAACTCGACTTTGACGCCCCGTCGGGGGCACTTCAGCTGGCGCTCTGATCTCATCCGTCCACACCTTAAAGCTTTCCAGCGTCGAGGGCCCGAAGCTGGTTGTGAGCGCGACATCCGCCGCGTCTCTGCCTCGGGCGATCAGGACGCGGCCAATGCGGGGCGTATTGTTTCGAGCATCGAAGGTGTACCAGTCGTCGCCGAGATAGGCCTCGAACCATGCCGCAAAGTCCATGGGTGAATGATTCGGAGGAACGCCGATGTCGCCGAGATAACCCGTGCAGTAGCGGGCCGGGATGTTCATACATCGACAGAATGTGACGGCGAGATGGGCAAAGTCGCGGCACACGCCCTGGCGGTCCTGAAACGCTTGAAAGGCGGTCTTCGTCGGGCGTGAAAGGCCGTAGCCGAACTGAATGTGCTGATGCACAAAATCGCAGATCGCCTGGACTCGCTTCCAGCCCGTCGGTGCCGTACCAAACAATCGCCACGCCGTCTCCGACAACAGGTCGGTCTCGCAATACCTGCTGCCGAGCAGGAAAAGTAATGCCTCCTGGGGGAGCGTCTCGATGGGCCGTTGATCGAGCCCTGGGAGTACCGGGTCGGGATTGCCGCTGTCGGACACAACAGCATTGCCGCTCAGCCGGATCTGGCCTGCGGGTGCCACGATGCGATTGCACCAGTTGCCGTACAAGTCTCGATAGGCCGTGACTCGAACGGACGGAGTGAGCAACAAGTGATCAGCCTTGATGATGTCCGAGACGCGACTGTAGTGAATACTCAGCGTGACAATCATCGGTGTCGGTCGTGGGCACCGATAGACAAGCTCGTAGCCGACCTGAATCTTCACGGGTAACGGCTCCTCGCTCTTGACGTAGAAAATTCTCGCACGCGATCCTAGCACGCTGCGTCCCCAGCGAGAAGGCTGTGGCGTCGATCGAAGTGCGAATCCTTCGCCCAATTTCTTTGGCGTGACCAACCCGATTCCAAAAGAAGCAAATCGGCGGCGGTGTCTAAGTCGGAATGAGGCTCGCGCAACAAATCATCGAGGGCCCTATAAGCAATAATCTCGCCGGCAAGTCCAGCATGCTCAGACACCGTATAGGTGACGTGGGTAAGCTGCTATTTGAACGGCGGGCGAGAAATCACAACACTCCCTCCGTGTTGTGTCAAACGGATTCGCTCGAGGATGGCCAGGATGGCGGTGGTGTAGCTGTTCAGCAATGTCCGTTGTCCAGCGCTTTCTACTGCGAAGGCTGACAGGTCTCGACGCTGCGTGGATTTCAGAAGGTCATCAATCAATTGGCGAAAGAATCTTCCCAGTTTTTGCGTACTCTCATCCGAACTTTTCACTAGACGCTCAAGCACCTTGGTCAGCACGTTCGGGAACCCACGTGTTCCTACCCAGGCCCTGGAGGGCGTTAGGAAGCCGAGCAGCAGAGCGGCCACCGTTGGATGCACACCGGACTTCAAGAAGGCCAGCCAGATACCCGCCCCAATCACAACGTAAACGCTTACTTGGCGTACGCCGATCCGATTGAAAATGGAGGTCACACCGAAACCCGCTGCAGCGTACCCCAAAGCCACGAAGGCGATGTGGGTCGCGTAGTTCTCCCATCACGAATTCACGCTTGATCTCCAAACCGACGACAAACAAAAAGACGGTCATCAGGCCGTCGTTGAGCCACAGCAGCAACGGTTTGTTCAACTCGAAGTTCCCAACTGCCAAACGAAGTCGGATCTGCCAAACATCAGCGAACGAGGCCGACGCCGGGAGTTCGCCAGTAACAAGGCGATGGCCGTGCGGGTCAGAAGTAGAAAACCGCTGGCGGACTGAATTTTTAAGAACTGCGCGAAGGGCTGAACCCAACGGCCAACCGGCGTTTCGGGCATGCCGCCGGGTGGAGACGAATCGATCAGCGGTTCCTCCTTCTTCATCTCGACTTGTTCCAAAGTGATGGGCTACCGATGAATGCCTCTGCAGCCGCGAATCGTCTGCGGGTACCCTCGGCGAAGGACTCGATAGCTGTTCAGACCGGCACCGTTTCGAGTGCTTCGCGGACACGCGACAGCCGGCTCTCAAATCGTGCCCGGTCGTGTGGAGACTCGATGCTACGTTCGGCCAATTCGGCGAGCCATTGCACTTGGTCACGGAGCGCCCGCCGCCGGCTCGGGCTGGCCGTCAGACCGGCGATGGTTTGAATTGCACCAAGCATCCGTAACATGATACCGACATTGCCGGTGGCGCTGACTCGAATTTGATCGAACGACGCGGCCACCAGACCGGCAAAGGTCGGCCCGATGGCGATCAGTCTCAGTTCCCCTTCCTCATAACGGTGCGATGAAGGGATGTTTCGCTCCGCTAGCCGCGCCAGAATCGCCGTCAGATAATCCACGCACATCACGGCCGTCGTGGTGTCGTTGACGCTGGGCGAGAGTGCTCGCAACGCGATATCCACGATCTGTCGAATGCCGAAAGCGGAATCCTGTTGCAGCGTACGGTGACGGCTGATGCTGAATGCCGCCTGCAGGTCTTCGAGGAACTCATTTTCCGGCGGGTTCTCCAGAGCCAGCGAGACAAGCGTGGTGTTCTGGACCACAAAGTCGCCGATGCCGTGTTCCATCCGCACGATGGTCTTGTGCTCCCGTGCCAAACGCAGCAGGGCCTCGCTATCCACGCTTTCGATGTAACCATTTCGCTTGACCGGAACGGCCTGCCAGTTCCGCTCCGGCAGCGGGAGCATTGTCTGATCCTCATCATCGTCAACCGGCCCTTGTCCAAGTCTCCCTGGAAACAGCCGGTCAACGGCGAGCATCGTTTCATCCGCCACCGAGGCAATGATGCTCGAAGCCTGGATCGAAGAGGCGATGTGATGAATGAAGAAAATGAGGACGCCGATACCGCCCATCGCCAGCACGACGGCGAAAGACACAGCCAGGCTCGGAACAAATTCGCCCCCGTCGCTACTACGGATCGTGCGCAACACGACCAGGCAATAGATGAAAATGCCGGCGAAGATTCCGAGCACGACCTGGGTGACGCGGTCGCGCATGAAGTTTCGCAGGATGCGAGAGGTGTATTGGCTTGAGGCCAGCGCTAGCGTCATCAAGGTCATCGAAAACGTGACCCCCACCACGGTCATCATCGATCCGGCAATCGTGGACAGAATCCCGCGCGCGCCCTCCGCGCCAACGCCAAACAGGCGCGGCCAGCCGGCCAGCCATTGTTTGCCGCCGCTGGAATCGACTTCAATGAAAGCCAACGCGATGCCGATGCTGGCCGCAACAATCAGCGCAGGCACAAACCAAAAGCTCGACCGCAGATTGCTCCAAAACTGTCTGAGTCTATTCATGCTTCCTCCTTCAATGAATCTGGCTCATTCATGACTGAATCTCAACGGGGCTGCTCCGCGTTGCTCGCTCGACAGCGCTTCGAAGCCCGAGACGACGTCGAACAGTTCCTCGTCGATGCCGCTCTGGCGCAAACGATGGAATGTTCGGTTGAGGTGTCTCCAGCAATTCGTCGATGTTTTTGTCGGCTCGTTGCATGGCGGCCAAGCGGCTCGCGTTTTCGCTCGCGAGCGATTCAGCGCAGGCCCTGAACAGCGAAACGAAAAGATACTCGCGGACGAGCGCCCGCAAGATCGAGGTGCCGCCACCCATGACTTCGGGCAAGTTTCCCGTCGGCCAGGGAAGTTCGGCCAGCTTGCCTTGCCAACTTTCGTCCAGCGGTAAGAGTCGTTGACCGACGGGCGCATAAACCGCGCCGGATGTGGGACGGTTGTAAAAGAGGTGAAGTTCGGTGACCTCACCCTGGCTGTGGCGTGACTCGCTCTGCACAAGAATCTGCCCGACGAGCGGGGTGATCGCCTTGACGGAGTTCGGCACGGTGAAGAGTCCCAGCAGCGGCAGGCCGGCGTCCGCCAGACGCGCGTGAACACGCTCACCGACGGCCCAGACCTCGGGTTTGGACGGCAGAGCCGCCAGCGTCTTGACCGCATAATCGGCCACGACATCATTAAACTGGCCCACCAGTCCCTGGTCTGAACCGAACACGACCGCGGCAATCTCACCGGCAACGGTTTGTTTTTTTCGTTCTGTCATCAAGGGCGCCGGCCCGCGTTCCCTTAAATAGGCGCCTAATCCCAACTCCACAGTGCGATAGTAGTCGGCCAACGCGCGCACCGAGTTCTCGTATTGTCCGATGCTCGATGCGGCCACGGCCTTCATCGTGCGGACGACGGATTGGAGATCCCCGGCACGGCCGATCTTTTGCCGCAGACTCGCTGTGGTTTCACTCATGACTGCTCGTCGGTTCCGGACTTCACTTTGGGCTTGACCTGTGTGTGGACTTCCGGCTTGGGCTGAAAGCCAGCAAGTGCTTGGCGGGCGATTTGGATGATCGTTTCGCGATCCTCGTCGCTCAATTTTTCGGCCGTATCCAATCGCTCACGCACCTCCGCAGGGAGATCTGCCGCCGCCTCGCGTAGGGCGTGCTCGGCCTCCGTCATCTGGTGAAGCGGCACACGATCGAAGAGTTCCGCGGTTAATGCCAGCAGCACGGTGATTTGCGCGGGGACGGACACCGGAGCAAATTCTGGCTGTTTGAGGCAGGCGCGAATTCGCCGTCCGTGTTCGATGATCTTGCGAGTGTTTTCGTCCAGGCGCGCTCCGAACTGGGAAAAGGTTTCCAATTCCTCAAACTGCGCGTAGGCGAGCTTGAGGTCGCCCGCCACCGCGCGGTAGGCCGCTCGTTGCGCTTTACCGCCGACGCGCGAAACGGATTTTCCGACGTCGACCGCGGGCAGCACGCCCAATTCGAATAGCGACGGCGAGAGATAGATTTGCCCATCCGTGATGGAAATCAGGTTGGTAGGAATGTAGGCGGAAATATCCTGTGCCTCGGTTTCGATGATCGGCAGCGCCGTCAGGGAGCCGCCGCCAAGTTCCTGACGCAAATGCGTGGCACGTTCGAGCAGCCGCGAGTGGATATAAAAGATGTCGCCCGGAAACGCTTCACGGCCGGGCGGACGGCGCAACAACAGGGAAAGCTCGCGGTAGGCGCGGGCGTGATGGGTGAGGTCATCGTAAACGATCAGCACATCGCGGCCTGCTTCCATGAAAGACTCCGCGATGCTGGTCGCGGCGTAAGGAGCGATGTAAGCGAGGCCCGGCGGGTCGTTGCCCTCGGTCACGACCACGGTGGTGTAGTCCATCGCTCCCTTTTCCTGCAAGGTTGCCACGGCCTTCGCCACGGCGGAAGCACGCTGGCCAATGGCACAATAGACACACACGACATCCTGACCCCGCTGGTTGAGGATGGTATCGATCGCAATGGCGGTTTTGCCTATCTGCCGGTCACCCAGAATCAACTCGCGCTGGCCGCGCCCGATCGGAATCAGCGAATCGATGACTTTAAGGCCGGTCTGGAGAGGCACCGTGACCGGCGCGCGGTCCATGATCGCAACGGCGGGGCGCTCGACGGGCAGGCGTTTGCTGGAGACCACCGGCCCGATGCCATCGAGTGGCCGACCGAGCGGATCGATCACGCGCCCCAGCAATCCATCGCCTACGGCCACATCCATGACCCGGCCCGTACGCTGGACTTCATCTCCCACGTGGAGATGCCAGTATTCGCCGAGAAGAACGACGCCAATTTCGTCCACGTCCACGTTGAACGCAATGCCGAGCACATCGCCGGGAAACGTCACCAGTTCATCAGAGCCCACGCCGGGGAGACCCGATACCTTGGCGATGCCGGTGGCGACGCTGGTGACAGTACCCACCTCGTGCGGCGTCAATTGGGGCGTGAAGTTTTCGCGCCCTTGGCTGAGCCCGGCAAACGCACGGTCGAAGACACGATGCAAGGGATCGGGCGGCGCGCTCATTTGGCCTCCGCGGGAGTGGCCGGTTTCGTCGCCGGCTGCGGTTGGGGGTCGGCGTTGGGCTTCCGATTCGGCTTGGGGTTTGGGCTGTTGTTGCAGCAACTCGCCGACGCTCCTTTCCAGGGATACGAGATAATCCGCGATGCTCCAGGCGACCTTGCGTCCACTGGTGGTCAGTTCGATGCCGCTGATCACGTCCGGCGCGGTCTCAAAACGGACTCGGATTTCGGCCGAGAAGGTTTCGTTGAGCGCCTGTTGTATCGTGGCTCGTTGCTCCGACGGGAGGTCGAAGGCGCTGCGCACGAGCACCGGTTCGGATAATGTTTTCAGGGCTTTGGCGAGACTTCCCTTCGCCTCACCGTTGAGTTCACGCAAGCGGTGCGTGAAAACGTCACTCATGCGTTCCTCGAGACTCGTCCCGGCGAGGTCCGTCAGCGTCTTGCGCAATCGCGAAAACCTCCTCGCGGGCTCGGCGGGTGATTTCGTCGTTCAGGCTTTGTTGTTCGCGTTGTAACGCATCCTGTCGTTTGGCACGCAAGGTGTCGGCCGCCTGGCGCGCTTCGTCAAGGAGTCGCTGACGTTCGGTTTGCACCTCGTCCGTCGCCTGGCTCAAGAGTGCAGCACGCTGCTGGTCGAACTCCGTGTTCTTGTGCTGGAATTCGTCGCGCTCCTGTTGGGCCTCGGACTTTTTCGCGTCCGCATCCGCGAGTTCCGCGGCGATTCGCTGTTCCCGCTCATCGATGGCGTGAAGAATCGGCTTGTAAAGAAAGCGCTTCATCAACCACACCAGGATGAGGAAGTTGAGCGTCTGCGCACCGACAGTGAACCAATCGATGAGCATGGGTCAGTTACCTGCCGCTTGGGCGATCACGTGATTCCAGAACGGATTGGCGAAAATGAGAATCATCGAGATGACGAAGCAGTAGATGGCCGTCGACTCGATCATCGCCAAACCAACAAACAGGGTTCGGGTGATGGTGGCGGAGGCGTCGGGCTGTTGTGCCAGCGAAGTCAGCGCCGTCGCGACCGCCTTCCCTTCCGCCAGCGCGGGCCCCATCGTACCGAAACCGGTCGTGAGGCCGGTCATGACAATGGATGCCACCCCGATAATCGTCACACTATCCATGGTATCTCCTGTGGTTGTTGTGGTTCACGTTTCAAGGGTTTGCTGCCATTTCAGGTTTGGGCTTACGGACTCGCGTGGCGGCCGCGATGTAGACGGCGGCCAGGATGCTGAAAATGTATGCCTGCACCATGCCGGTGAGCAGACCGAGCAGCGTCATGACGATTGGAAAGACGAACGGCGTGATGGAGAGCAGGATGCCGATGATCATCGCCCCGCTCATCATGTTGCCGAACAGGCGGATGGCCAGGGCCAGCGTGCGCGAAATTTCGCTGATGATGTTAAAAGGCAACATGATGAACGTCGGCTTCAGATAGGACTTGAGGTAATTGCCCACACCTTGCTCCTCGATGCCGAACAGCGGCACGGCCACAAAGACGCACAGCGCCAGAGCCGTCGTGGTCGAGAGCGAGCCCGTCGGTGGTTGGTAACCGGGGATGATGGTGCAGAGGCTAGCCGCGGCGATAAACAGGAACAGCGTGCCTAGAAAGCCGAGATACTTCTGGGGCTGACTTAGGCCTACCTCTTCAATCTGTTGCACGATGCCGGTGACGACGATCTCCAGCAGGTTCTGCCAGCGGGAACGTTGCAGTTCCACGGAAAGATTGTGAGTGATCAGTTTGGAACCAACGACCAGCACGAGCATCAATCCCCAGGTGAAGACAATGGTCGCGTTCAGTTTGAAAAAACCGTATTGCCAGAAGATCCACTCATCGGGAGTAAGTCGCATGGCTGGCCTCCTCCGACGAGTGAGATTGATCGTCTCCCGACGACTGCGTCAGCCATGACACGATGTGGCGTGCCATGATAAATCCGAGCAGGCAGACCAGCAGCCTCTCCCAATGACCACTCGCGACAAAGAAAAATCCAGTGACGGTAATGCTCGTTCGCAGCAACTGGCTACCGAGAAACCACAACGCCGGATGTGTGGACGAAAGACCCTTGCGAACTGTCCACCACAAACCCCCAAAGAAACCTGCGCCGAGCAAAACGCCCGCCGCCAAAGCCGGCAATAGGTTCAACGTTTCAATCATCATTGTTATCCTCGTCTTCCTCTCGCATTGCCTGGTCTTCTTTGGCGACCCAAAGCCATGCATTCAAACAGCCGATCGCCAGCCCGGCTATCAACAGCGCCAGCGTCCAGGGATGCTGGCCCGAATTGTGTTCATCCAGCCAGATGCCGAGCGCTGCGCCGAGCAGCGTCGGAACCACCACCGACCAGCCAATCAGCCCCATCATGCCCAAGCCAGACCAGACGCCTGGCGTGGAGTGACGCTGGGCCTTGAGCTTGCGTGCCGCCTTCGCGCCGACCTCTCGACTGAACGCAGGGTGTTCGCTTTCGCGCTCACTTTCCGGTTGATTACTCATGATGAAACTCGGCCAAACGGCGGATCAAGCCACTCTCCAACTTCGCCATCACCGAGCGGACGCTTTGCTCCCGCTCGTTCAAATTCAGAAACTCCCGCTCCACCGCCGCATGCAGTTGGCCGAGGTCCGTTCCTACAATTGCGTTGCGCACGGACACGAGCACTTCCAAACCGGTTTTGACCAGCACCCCTTCATCGACGGCCACGTAAACTTCGCCCTCGGCTTCGATTTCGTAGATCAGAATCCCGGGCGTGAGCGCCGCCACGCAGTCCAGTCGGTGCGGCCAGAGTCCAAACGAACCCTCCCGCGATTCCGCGACGATACGCGTCACACCGGTTTTCTCGGCGAGCACTTCGAATGGCAGCAGGATCTTGAGATTCATGCGTGTCGGCGTCATGTTTCGGCTCTGGACTCGGGTTCGGCTTTCACGGCGGCCTTGCCGGCTTTTGCATTGCCCCTCGCTTCGTCAATCGTTCCGATCATGTAGAGCGCGCTCTCGGCCTCGTCTTTGAATTCATCGCGCAGGATTCGCTCACAGCCGTCCAGAGCATCCTCGAGGCTGACAAGCTTTCCTGTGAGGCCGGTGAACTGTTCGGTCGTGAAAAAGGGCTGGGTGAGAAAACGCTCCAACCGGCGGGCGCGGGCGACCACGTCGCGGTCCTGCGGCGAAAGCTGCTCGAGGCCGAGCATGGCAATGATATCCTTGAGGTCCGCATATTGCGCGAGCGTCCGCCGGATTTCCCTCGCCAAGTCGTAATGCCGCTGGCCAACGATGCCCGGCGTGGCCATCTTGGAACTGGATTGCAACGGGTCGATGGCCGGATAAAGGCCTTCGCTTGCTCGTTTGCGCGAGAGCACGAGCGACGCGGAGAGATGCGAAAACGTATGCACCGCCGCCGGATCTGTGAAATCGTCTGCCGGCACATACACCGCCTGGATCGAGGTGATGGCACCGGCATCGGTGTTGGCGATGCGCTCTTCCAACGCCGATAGCTCGGTGCCCATCGTGGGCTGATAACCCAATCGCGATGGCATTTGGCCCATCAAGCCGGAGACCTCCATGCCGGCCTGGATGAAGCGAAAGATGTTGTCGACCAGCAGCAGCACGTCGCGGTGTTCGTCGTCGCGGAAATACTCGGCCATCGTCAGCGCGACGTGGCCCACGCGGAACCGGCTGCCTGGGGGCTCGTTCATCTGACCGAAGACCATCACCATGTTCGGCAGCACGCCGGCCGCCTTCATCTCGCGATACAGCTCCTCGCCTTCGCGACAGCGTTCGCCGATGCCGCAAAAAATGCTTACGCCCTCGTGGTACCCGATCATGTTGTGGATCATTTCGGTCAGCAACACCGTCTTGCCCACGCCGGCCCCGCCGAACAGTCCAGCCTTGCCGCCGCGCTCAAGCGGCGCGAGCACGTCGATCAGCTTGATACCCGTTTCAAAGATTTCGGACTTGGTGGAACGTCGTGCCAGCGGCGGCGGAGCCCGATGCACGCTGCGCCATTGGACGTCAGTGGGCGCCGCTTGGCGGTCGATGGCGTTGCCGAATACGTCGAACATCCGTGACAGAACGCCTTTGCCGACCGGTGCTTTGAGCGGCCCGCCTGTGTCGTCCACCTGCATGCCGCGAGCAAGACCTTGCGTGGGCGTGAGCGCGATGCCGCGCACATGATGCGCGTCGAGCTGAGCTAAAACCTCGATGGCAATTCCCCCCTCCTTCGCGTGCAGCAACGAATAAATGGGCGGCAACTTTGTATCGAACCGTATATCGACAACACTGCCGCGCACCGAGACAACCGTGCCGAAAGTCGAAGAATTCTCAGTCACGCTTTTACGTCTTACCAAATCAGGCATGTTACACCTTTGCTTCCGGAGGGTCAGCGGCCCCTATCGACGGCAGGCTTTCGGGAATATCAAGGCGAGCGACTCCGATTCGGCTGTCTGCCATTCCATAGTACACGTCGAAGCGGTCCGGCAGGCCGAGATCGTCGCGCCGGTCGATCGAGATCAAATGGGACGGGGGTCGTTTCGAAACGACCCCTGTCCCACTATCCACCCGTGTCTTGCGCGGACAACCAGATTTCACCTAGTTCATCGATGGCATCGCGCAGCCAAACGACGGTGTAACGCGTCACGACGCTTCAAGACCATGGAGATGATCGAGAACTTCGGCGTACGACAGCCGTGCCTGATCGGACTTAAGACGCTCGTGAGCGACGCGAATATCTTCCAAATCGATGTCTCTGGCAACAATTCCAAGCCGATTGCCATTTTCGTCTACCAATTCAATGCCATCCGTCGCCTGTTTCAATTGGCGAATCTGATCGGCGGTTGCTACGATACGCAACCAAAAAGGTGTCGGACACCTTTTCCTTGTTCACCGACCTGGGTTTGTGGACGCAATGACTACGGGTGGGAACTACCAAGCCTTGCGATTGCGCCGACAGACCTGCCCAAACCCAATCAATCCGATCAACAAGCATGACGACGGTTCGGGCACCGCAATCGACAAATTCCAGGAAACGCTTTGTGACAAAGTTGACGGATCCGAACGCCACCAATCAAGATGATCTCCGGTAAAGGAGTGGTTCAATAACGTATCGTAGGCTCGCGCAGTCAAGGTATACTCTCCACGGCCAAGTCCTAGCGACCGAATATCGATCGTGTCCTCATCCGCTTCCAGAGGTGTTCCATCCAATAGCCACTCGACACCAATCACTGATTCATCGACGACATCGACCCAAGCTGTATCCGAACTGGAAAGCAACACAGTTTCGTCCAACCAATCATCCAACGGATCAACGTAGGCGTATATATTCTTGATGACCGCTTCTCTGGAAACCGCATCAAACGCACGCCCCAAAAATCGCATTTTTGAACCGTCCGAAGGTCGATATAATCCGGTCTCATGGTCATCGGCACCCTGGTAGTATCCGATCGGACCAATGTTGGAATCGGGATCATCGTAGCCTAGCCAGCGGTCCCATTTGCCGGTATCCGGACTCGTGGTAACGTTCGGTTCCAGTGGTTCATTGCCAGTGTAGTGTTCTCCAATGGTGTAGTACTCGTCGCCCAGACCCGCAAACGAGTGGCCCAACTCGTGCATCGCGATTTCGGACGCTGATGAGTTTCCTCCGGCGTACACTGCCCATGCCCCGCCCGCACCCCCATAGACCGATTCATTGACAATCCCAACTCGCATGTTGTAGTCAATTCCCGTTCCGGAAGTCGCTTCGATCAATGCAAGGTAGGCCTTGACGCTGCTGAAGGACAACAATCGATTGGTTTCCCCATCGAATCGGTAGGATGCGTCTAGCGCTGTGTCCTTTGTGATTCCTTGTTGTGGAATGTCTGCGCCAGATTCGTTGCTGATTACGTCGATACGATGAATATTGAAAAAATTTCTGTAGCGAGGCAACGGATTTTGGTTGACACCAAACATGTAGTCGATCGCCGCACTGACATGCGCGGAGTAAACCGTCTCGATCTCGTCCGATACGTACCCATCGCCCAGAAAAATCAAGTCGACACGATTGGAAGATTCGCCGGTCTGAGTCAAGGTTGTTAATTTAGCAGCGGTCGCCGGTGACGCGGCGACAACCATCAATACGACCCAGACCAACAAACTACACGACGCGCGATTGGCGACGGCTCCAGACGAATCTGATGCCGTGCTGGGATGCGTTTGACTCATCCACTTCTTCTCATAAATGCATTACTGACTGGTAGCGATGTCCCTACCTCGTGTCTCCTGATTTTGCCAGAGATGGCGAGCGTTTTCCACTCGTTCGGCCAGGTTTTGTGCGGTGTGGAAAGGGAGCCACGCCCAAAATGCGTTTTCAGCTGTGCAGACGCCGCGCCTGCGGCGAATTCTGGCTCGTTGCGACAATAATCAGGCGCAACACGGATTTCCGAACGGCTTGAAGCAGCCCTTCGGCGCGCACCGCGAGCCGGTCCGGAAGTCGCCTTTCAAATAAGACGATTCGACCGCCCATTGTCGGTCTTCCGATAAGCTCTGAACAACGCGAGCGAAAAATCGTTGGTCGCTCGATTCGTTCAAGAAGCCGCAGCGCCGATGCATCATGATGCTCCGTCCCAGGGATCGAAGTCTAATGTGGCAATCATTGTCGCGGTCGTCATCACGGCCGGATTCATGATGCTAGTTTGCGGCGGTGCGTTACTGGCGTTGTTGCTGCCGGCCGTCCAAGCCGCTCGCGAAGCGGCGAGGCGCGCGCAACCGGCCTACAATGTCCGCATGGTCGGCTTGGCGATACATAATTATCACGCGGCTTGTCGTCAGCTGCCCGTTACCGAATCGGAGTGTCCAGTGGACCGCGACGGACAACCTGACTCCGAACGAAGCCTATCAGGCGATTCAATCAATGGAGGGCATGCAGTTGGCGCACATGGTGATGGCGGACGGCATGATCCACGCCGTCCAATCCAATCTGGATCGGGAAACGTTTGACGCGATCATCACCACGTCGGGCGGCGAATCGGTGTTGGGATTCGGAGAGTAAAAAAGTCGTCAGGACTCTTTTTTTCGATTCTTGCGTGGTCGTCGGCGAGCACGGAGTGTCGATTCCAAGTTGAGTCGCCGGGCGATCGACTCCACCCAAGGTTCTTCGCCAAACGGGCTTCCGCGTTTGACACTCCAGCGGATTGCCCGCAGTTCCTTCTCCGACAACGGCTCGCTGACTCGGCCAACCAGTTCGGCCCTCAGCGCGTTGCCTTCGACATAGCGGCTGACTTCTGCCTGACCCCCAAAGATTCACATCCGACCCGCGGGCTTGACGTGTTCGCTGATCGCATCGCAGAACAACTGGTCACGGTCAAACTCGCTCGAGACCGGGAATGCAACGTATTGGCCATCCTTGGTTTCAATCGTGATTTGACTGTCCTCGAAGAAGGACTCGTTTCGAATAATCTCCGCGTTCGCGATATTATCGAAGTCGATCACGATCGCTGGTTCGGCTCGACCATCGTCGGTGTAGACGACGACTTTCTTATTGCTGACGAAATAAAAACCCTGGCGAATATCGACGAGGGCGTCGGAGTAAAAGAAGCGAACCTTTTCGCCCGGATCAAGCACGCCGACTTCGCGAGCGGTGGCCAAGAATCGCTCCGGCACCTGGTTGCCCGCGTAAACAGATGTCTCCGGGCCTGCCACACCGACGTAGCCGAGCATCATGACGATACCGCCGCAACATACCAGAGCAAGAATACCCGCACCGCCCAGCACCCACCAAAGAAGACTGGAACGCTGTCGAGTTGGTGGGGTCGCTGATTGTGCAAAGGGATTCTGAGAATCTTGCATCGAAACAATCTCTGCTCGCTATGTCAGGGGCCAAGGCCAACGTTACCACGACGAATAGCGATTTTAGCACCTCTTGTCCCCTGACTTTACCAGAAATGGCGAGCGTTTTTCACTCGCTCGGCCAGATTTTGTGCGTTGTGGAAGGGGAGCCACTCCCAAAATGCGTTTTCAGCTGTGCAGACGCCGCGCGGCGAATTTGTGCTCGTTGCCACAATAAGTTGGGACAGCGACGCTCGACCACTTCCGACTTCTAGCGCGGCGCATTCGAAGTGGAATGGGCGACAGCGCGTTTTAGTTTGGCCCCCAGTCCCATCGCGAGGTTGCGATAGAGGATGCAGCCAATATCTCCGCGTGTGCTAATCAGCTCGTTCAGATCGGCGCTATGGATGGCGGCTGCTTCGACCGGTTCCAAGGCTCGGACGTCGGCGCCGTGCGGAGCGTGATTTAACAATGACAACTCGCCCAAGAACTCGCCGCTGCCGACGACATCGGCCGAGTCGTTCTCGTCAATGCGAACTTCCACGCTGCCCGAGATCAGCACGTACGCCTGACCGTCGAGACATCCCTGCTGGGTGATCCGATCGTTCGCCGCAAACCGTACCCGCTTGAATAAATTGGCAAGACAGGCCGCCTGTTCCGTGTTCAGTCCCCGAAAGATAGAGGTCTGCGGTAAGGTTTCGGCCAAGATCGGTTCAATCCACTGACGGTTGAACTGGCCGATCACGCCTTCCGCGATCGGCTCCATAGCATCGACCAGAGAGACACGATCCAAGGACAGGGGGATGTAGTAGCGAGCCATGCGAACCGTGTCCAGTCGCTCAACGTTGTGGAAGACACCGGCCGGGACGTAGGCAATCGGCAAGAATCCGAGCTCAAGCAGCGTCTTCTGCATCCGCGGAGCGTCCGCGCTGACGTCGGTTTCGACGTAATCGACCTGCCACGTTTCGCGACAGCGGCTTTCCAGGTGGGAAAGCAGGAAACGCACTGGTTGTTCGTTGAGGTAGATCAGTTCGAAGATACGTACGGCATTGTCAATATTCGGGTCGCGCGAGTAGCCGATGGCACCCATCAGCTGGCCATCGCGTTTAGCCAGCAGATAGCTCGTGTTGTGCCGCTGCAGAACGCGGCTTCCGAAGTGAAGTCTGACGGGCCCAAAAATGTCGCGGTTGCGCAACCGACCACGCTCGAATCGCAACAGACTGGCGTAGCCCTTGGCCGTCATCTCCTCAATTTCAAAATCCTCGCGGCTGGGGTAGGCGCTGGCCGACTCGTCAACAATCGCATCGCTGGCTAGTCCAACGCTCCGCATCGCCGCGTCAGCCAGCCAATAAACCTTTGGCGCAACGTGCGGGTGGTTTCGCCGAAGCTGCAACGAATCGTTGAAATGGCGCGCAAACAAGGCGACGGGTTCACCGTTGTGAACCGGCAGATATCCAACAGGGGCAAAGCCGTGGCGCAAGGAGACTTTCTGCGAGAACGGATGCTCGACGCGATTATCTGCCAGCCCAATGTGCAGGTGCTCCGACACGCGGTCAAGGCGTTCGTGCATCAGTCGGTTGGCGATCCCGCGGCCACGACCGCTGGGATGAACAACTAGCCGGCCGAATTCGCCAACTAAGTCGGTATACGCGCCGACCTCGAAAACCACTGACCCGGTGCCGAGGATCTGACCCGTGCCGCGATCTTCGGCGACCAGCATCAAACATTCGTTGCTGAATACCTGTCGCTTCAGGAACCGCGAATCGAAGAACTCGGGAAATGCGTAGTCTGTTCCGTATGCCGCGCAGAACAACGCGCGGACCGATTCAACATCGCCTTCCTCTGCTTCTCGAATCAGAATCTCATTTGACAGCATCGATTCACGGTGGGATTGGTCTCGTTTTGGTGGCAGCTCTCGGCAACAGCGATCCAACAGAGCAGGCTGAGACGTAAAGAGCATATTCCGCGCCCAATCCGCTCTGCGAATACTTGTGGTCGTCCCGCCGACCAAGTCCGGGTATAACGGCGTCGAAAGTTTAATTGCCCTTCGAAATCACGGCGGGCCAATCGAGCGCGCCTGTTTTTGCCAGCGTCTTGGGCTGGACTGCCTGATTAGTCAGCGTTCTGCGGGACGGCGAGCTCACGCCGTGGACGTGCTAACGCCTATGAGTGCGGAAATGGCACACTCCGCTGCGAATTTGCTGACTAATTCTCAGCCTCCGATTCCGAGTCCTCTCGATGCTCGCCGTCGCTACCTCTCTCCTCTAACCCAGCCTGCTTCGTTTTTTCGGCCTGGGCGACGGTTTTTGCCGGGCTGGCTTCTGCATCCTTGATGCAATCGGGACAGCAGACGTAGACGGGCGTACCGTCGAGTATCAGTTTGACGGGAGCTCCCATCGAACCGAGAAATCGGTTGGTATAGATCGGACAGTATTTTTGTGCTTCCGCGGCCGCTCGCACCTCGGCTGGCAACTTCGCCAATCGCGCGCTCGATCTCTTCAAATTGTTTGCGATTCGCTTGATCGCGGCACCACCCTTGGCCGCCTGAACAGCACATTCCTGACAGCAAACAAAGAACGGTTGTCCCGTCGTCCCAATTTTAATTGGAGTGCCGGCCGCACCGAGCCGGCGATAGACGTGAAGCGGACAGAAACGTTGTGCGGCTGCCAGTTCTCGATCTTCCGCCGGCAAGCCAGACAAACCCTCGCTGACTTGCTCCTCCATCGCGACCGCGTCCTGATCGGGCGCTTGCCCATCTTGGGCGGTAGCGTCCTTGTGGCGAGTGCCAACGATTCCCAGTGCCAATACGAGGATCAAAGGAATTCGAAAGATATTCATGAATCTGGCTATGATTTTTTCGTGAGCCTTGTGGATGACAACTCGCAGAAAGCGAATCATGTACATCAAGATATCACATGAGGCGTGACCGCGTGGCTGAGTTTCGCTGTTTGCCAACGGTGGGTGCGTAAAGCTAGAAAACGAAATCACAGAAAACAGGGAGCCACGCAAAGAACGACGCTGTTCAATAATCTGTGTGCCCTTTGTGCACTCTAGGGTCAAGACTGCTCTGCATTTATCGACGCTTGAGGCATCTCGGGATCGGAAGTCATCGTTCAGAGGCGGCTAGTTTCAGTGCTAACGAAATGAACACGATGCCAGCCAATCGGTTGAGGCCAAGCTGAATATTTGCAGAGCGAGAGAACCACTTGTTCAGTGCGCCGGCCAACAAAGCAACGCTGCCGAATACAAGTATCGTTGCCAGAATGAAAAAACCGCCGAGCAGCAGGAGTTGCAAAGAAATATTTCCGCGCGCCGAATCAGCAAACTGTGGCAATAGCGCGAGGAAAAAGATCGTCACTTTCGGATTAGTCACGTTCATGAGAACTCCTCGCAGGTACAGCTTCCCGCGACTTGGCTGGTCAGCTGAGTCTGACGGTATGCGTACGACCTTAGCCCTGAACGCCTGCCAAGCCAGAAACAGGAGATAACCGGCTCCCAAGAATTTGAGCAGAGAGAATGCGATTGCTGAGGCCTCCAAGACAGCCGCTACGCCCAGGGCAACGGCCAAGGTATGAAACACCAGGCCCGTACAGAGGCCGAGCGTGACAACGATGCCTGCGATTGGCCCATAGAGCGCCGACTGCGTAAGCACGAACAGATTGTCCGGACCCGGCGCAAGCGCGAGCAGTATTGCTGCCGCAAAGAACGTCGTCATTGTCTCGAGCGGAATCATCTGTTTTTTCGGCTGTCTCACCTTGGGCGTCAGCATCTCGCAGCGGTTCACGTTCCACTTCAATAATCGCGAGGCCGCGACTTCGCTGCACGCCCCGGTTTGCCCCGATTGTTTGCAGCGAAAGGAACCGTTCAACGCCAACCAAGGCCAGTCACCATTGTAGGTGACCAAAGGAGGCCCGCGGAGGTTTAGTCCGCCTGCCCGATTGCCAAGTTTGCGCCGCCTTCGTCATTTAGCCACAGAGCGAATCGAGGTCACGGAGATTGCGCTGTCAGTTTGCTCGGTGGCCTCTGTAATCTCGGTGGCCGATTCGACCGCGCAGCCAATGATCAGCCGGCACGACCGCACAAGGATCAAGACCTGTGCGGGGTGATTCCGTCACCATCAAAGGGTCGGGGGCCAAGCCCTGTCACACCGGTTCGACAAGTCCGGTTGCAACACAATCGAGTCAATGCGATTCCGCGCCGAAGCGTGACTACTTTTCAAACTCAGCATGCAGTTTTTCGAGCGCATCTCGTACCGTCGACAACTCGCCAATGATGACAAAGTTGCGAAGGTGATAGTCCCCTGCCGCGATTCCACCAGCCCGATCGGTCAACCGAAAGACACAATTCCATTTGACCACCTGCTGCTGGGTAAATCGAAATCGTCCGTAACCGATGGGACTGAATCCTTCGCGACGCGGCTGCGGTGAATAGATCCCCATTGCATGAGAGCCGTTCTTGGTGGCAAACACGACCGGATATCGTTGTTCGCCTGGTCCGTCGGATAACGGCTCGATGGACTTTGACTGCGGATCGTACTTCCAGAACCGCTCAAATTCAGCGGGCATGTAACCGGTGACCGCTTCGAACACCGCTTGCGTGTGCTTTTCGCCAATGGGCACGGAAAACGTCACGTCATATTGAACCACGTTTGGCAGATCGCGGTAGCCAATCGTTACTCGCTTGGTCAGTAGATGGTTGGACAAACGCGTTTCGTTTTTCGCGGGATTGCCTGCAGAATCTTGATCCGGCGCAAGCCAAAACGCCATCTGTGAGGTTGTTTGGAGCGAGTTCTTTGTGGCGACGGTGTGTAGCAAGCGGCTGGTCGAATTGGGACCGGCGCCATCGTTGAGGGAACCCGCTTCGGTTGGGTTGAACGTTTCCGCCTTGATTGGCGTACCCGCGTCAAAGTTGGATGCCGACTGAAGTTGCCGACCATGATCAAAGCTGTCGATAAACTCTTTTCCGTTCCAAGTCACAGAATGGATCGCGCCTGCCAATCTGGAAGTGGTCGTGATCACAATTTCTGATTCGCCAACCGGAGCCCGAATTACGAGATTGCCATCGGGAATTCGAACCTGAGCAGATGCCATTGACGAAATCAAGCAAAATGCGAGCAAATTCAATCGGTTCATTGGCGAGTATCCTGGGCGGTTTACGGATAGCGATTTTAATCCAAGCGATTCTGCCCAGTGTGCACGAGACTTGTGCCCCGTCCATCGTCACGGCAAGAGTTGGGGCCATGATGTCGGTGAGCAACGAAGTCTCGACCAACTGAAAGTCAATCGACCCCTCTCGGGTTCTAAGTCGTCAGGCTCGCACGAGCCTGGTCAATGACGGATTAGGACCAGGTTCCGACCAGCTACGCGTGAGGGGCCAGGGCTGGAACGCCCGGTGCCACTTCGATCTGCAGGTTCTCGCGGCCCAGCCAGCGTCGACCCACCAAGACGATCAGGCCGACCGCCAACAGGACGTTCAAGACGTCCTGCAGGAAGAAGATCCCGTGATCTTGCTCCCACGGGTAGGGCAGGTTTCCCAGCCAGTGATACAGAAACATCAGCATCACGCTACCGCCACTGGCGTTGTAGAGCGTAGTCACGATGATCGACGTCGCTGTGATGCCGACGAACAGGCGCACCACCTGCGTCCACGCCTCGCCTGCAAAGGCGCCCGTCATCACGCTCTGGACAAACAGCGCGGGGATGTGCCAGAGCCCCCAGATCATCCCGAGCAGCAGGGCCGCGGCCAGTCCGGAACGATCGCGCTGCAGCAGCGGAAGTGCAAAGCCGCGCCAGCCGAACTCCTCGACCGGGCCGAGCGTCGCCTTGGCGAGCGCTGTGCCCGCGAACGCGGACCAAGCCACATCGGGCGTCCTGAGCGCCGGAGTGCCGTAAAGGTGAGTCAGCGCCGCAGCGACAAAGGTGAGCATGGGGACACCGAACGCTACCAGGACGTACCAGCCCCAGTGACCCGGCGCAGAGACGGTTCGGCGCAGAAAGCCGCGCACGCCACCGTAGCCAGCAACCGCGGCGATCACGATCAGCGCCGACAGCATGGGCGACCAGACCGCGACGTAGGAGAGTGGTGAGAACTCGCCGAACTCGACTTCGAATGCACCCGTTAGCGCGGCCAGCCCAAGCGCAGCGCCGGGGATGCCCCAAGAGATCGCAAAGGTGAGGACGAAAAAGGCAGCGAGCGGGTGGCGTCGGATCACGGTTTTGCATCCCCCAATATCGGCCCAATGCTGTGTAGCGTCGAACCGTTCAACTCACGTCAGTGTGCCTGATTGCCGCAGTTTTCGTGGTTAGGCTGTGAACTCATTGGTCTTCCCGTTCTGCATCTATCTCGGTGTAAGGATGGGTCGCGGGCAGAGCCATTTAGCGGACGGCACATAGTCGAGTGCATGTACTGATGCCTTGCACGGATTGGATCATTGCGATTTTTGATGTAGTTTTTTGCAAAAAAGGGGTCAGGCATCAATAGCCACCTGCGGCCCGAAGGGTGCTTGGCACGATTGGCGTCCAACCCCTGCTTCCGACCTGCGCCGACTATGAAAGTGCTTTAAAATAGCGATACCAGCCAATTGCCAGCACCAAACAACCCTGCAATTGAAATGCTAAGAGGCACTCATGCAACCTAGCTCACGGTCCAAGTGGGCAGTCATCGGTAGTCCGACCGCCGAGAGTGAACTGCCGAAGTATCGGTGCGTCGTGCTGGCATTCGCGCTGGCGATTGTGATCCCTGCAACCGGTGTCGCGGCTGAAAAGCCACAGTACTTCTCGATCATGATGAAGGACAAGTTAATCGGCTACGCAATGGTCGAAAGTGATACGATCACGCGAGCTGGACGAACGCTGATGCGGCTGAAGTCCGAAACGTCGCTCAAAGTGGCGCTGTTGGGTAAGGAACGTAATACGCGGCTCGAATCCGAGACGATCGTCGATCCGGAAACGAACAGCCCCGTCAGCTACCACATGACTGACACGACGAACGAGGTCGTCCAAGTCGTCGAAGCTGAGTTCAGCAAAGGCACAGCCCGAAGCTGGATTTATCGCCAGAGCGACCAGCGCCCCCAGCCCCAGGAAATCCAATTGGCCGATGACACCGTGATTCTCGGCGGCAACAACTTCGCCCACTGGCAACTGCTGCTCAAGACGGCGGCGGATCGCACAGTTGACGGAGTTGCAAAGGTCTCGGTCTTCCGGCCTGACAGCGGAAAAGTCGAAAGCTTCGAACTGGTGCGCGGCGACGCCAAGGAAGTTGTCCTGACCAGTGGAATCAGGGAATGCGTAACCTGGCGCCTGGAGAGCGCGAACCTGTACGCCCTGACTGACACCCAGACCAACGAGTTAGTCCGGATGGAGTTGCCGGGCCAGCAAACCACGATCGAACTGGCCAGCGAGCGCGTCGTCAAGCTGGCCCAAAAGTCTCGCGCAGAAGAGTTGTTGACGTTGCACTTTACACAGTCCAATGTCTTGTTCGATGACTTTCTTGCCATCCACGCGATGCAGGCGGAGGTCGACGTCAAGGTGATCGGAAGCGGCACTGCAAACAGCGCGTCCGTACTGACCACGACGATGCAGCAGTTCGACGGCGTGAAAGAAGCGGACCACATCAAAGGCACAGTCAGCATTCGCAGCGTCAACTACGACAGTAAAGAATCGCCGGCTTTTGCCGCACAACCCAACGAGTCGGAACTGGGCGAGTGGCTGGAGCCGTCGGCGTATATCGAATCCGATCATCCGTCGATTGTCGCGAAGTCGTCCGAGCTGACCGCAGGCGCGAAGACTCGCTGGGACGCGGTGCAAAGGATCGGAAAGTGGGTCTCAGGAGGAAATCTCCTACACCATTGCGGACACGCCGTCAGCGCAGTTGGCTCTTGAAAAGAAACAGGGCGACTGCGGCCCGCATTCGACTTTGATGGTCGCCATGCTGCGGGCGGCGGACATCCCGGCGCGACTGGTTGGGGGTTTGGTCTACACACCCACGTTCGGCGGCAGCTTTGGCCAGCACGCCTGGGTCGAAGTGCATATGGGCAATGCCGGATGGGTTGCCATTGACCCGACGACGGGTGAGTTCCAGCAGTTGAGCGCCACGCACATCAAACTGTTCGAGGGACTTGGCGGTGTACTGCCGAACTTGGTCAAAGTCACCGCATTCGATCCCCCCAATCGCGAAACGACACCCACCGTTGCGTCGGAAGCCAAGCCATTGTTCTGGAAATTAGGCAAACAGTACACCTTCAAGTACACACAAGGCGAAAAGGAACTCGGCGAGGAGACCTTTGCGATCGCAAAGGTCCGGCGGGACGGAGAAGAAGTGTACGAACTGAACAGTGATGTAAACCTGACGATCAATCCGCTCACGTCGCTGAAAAGCATTGCGACACTCGTCGTGACCCCTAACGCATTGCCGCTTTCATTCGAGCGCGATCTGTCGGCGGCGCAGCAAAAGGTCAAGATCGAGTGCTCTTTCAAAGCCGGTGTGGTCGCAGAGAAAATCAGCGGAACGACAAATCTGTCGCACGAGGTCAAACTGCCGGCTGGTGCGTACTGCTTTGACAACAACTTGATGGGATGCTTCGTACTGATTTGTTCGCAGTTGACCCTGCAACCGGACAAAGCCCTGACCATCCAAACATTCCACCCCTCCACACTGCAAATCATTCCACTGTCGATAAAACCTAAAGCACCGGCCGCGATCAAGATTGGTGACCAGGAAGTGGAGTGCTTTGAGTGCCAGGTTTTGCCGATCAAGAATACCTTTTGGATCTCTCGCGACGGTCGCTTCGTGCGGGCCAGGCAGGGCGACTTGGTGATCGAGTTGACGGAATTCGACTAAGACACTGGAAAACGTGTACTCTGGGAAAATTCTATCGATAATCAATGTCACGTCTCGACCAGCTTTCTAATTTCAAAACTCACTTTTAGTCGCAGCGGAGACAGTGCATGGCGTTGGACAGAACTCGGTTGCGATGGAATGGTTGGGGCAATGCTGACGTAACGGCTCCTTTGTCCGGGCAGCAGGAAAGCTTCGTGCTCAGGGAACTGACTCGGCTGCTAGGCGGAAAATTGGGTGATGCTTCAAGTGCTGCAGCGATTGACGATGCAACGCTCCCGCCGTCGCAATTGCCAGAAGATGCACGCGCGGCGTTGGCCGACGCTGTGGGCGAGTCTCAGCTCCGCACCGACGATCAGGAGCGGGCCATACACGCAGCGGGCAAGAGCTTGCCGGATCTGTTGCGAATACGCGGGGGTCAGTTGGCCAGCGCGCCGGACGCCGTGGTTTATCCCCTGGACGCGTCGGCTGTGGCGGCAACATTGAAGGTGGCGCAAGCACAAGTTGTCGGTCGTCCCTTTTGGCGGTGGCACCAGTGTTGTCGGTGGCGTACAGCCAGTGCGCGGCGACGGTCATCAGAGCGTCGTGACTCTTGACACCACTCGACTGGACAAACTGATAAGTCTGGACAAAGAGAGTCGCACCGCCACCGTCCAAGCAGGGATCGACGGGCCATCGCTCGAAGCAATCCTGGCTGAGCAAGATCACACATTAGGGCACTATCCTCAGTCCTTTGAACACTCCACGCTGGGAGGCTGGATCGCGGCTCGCTCCTCCGGTCAGCAATCGGACGGCTACGGCGGTATCGATCAACTGTTGGTCGGGGTGCGGATGGTGACACCCGAAGGGGAGATCCAGACTCTGACTGTGCCGAGAACTGCCGCCGGTCCCAGTCTCAAGGAGCTGATTCTTGGCAGCGAGGGTGTGCTGGGCGTGATCGTAGAAGCGACGGTGCGCGTCCGACCGCGACCGGCAGTGCAGGACATTCGCGGCATGCTGTTTCCCAACTTCGCCGCCGGCACTGCTGCGATTCGCCAGGCCGCGACCTCCGGTTTGCCAATGACCATCATGCGGCTGTCGGACTCATCCGAAACCGAACTATCGTTGCTGATGCGACAGGACCCCTCGCGCAAGGTGGACCCGACCGGTTTGTTCTTGCGAGCCATGCGGAGCTTTGGCTACCGCGACCAGCGCTGTGTGATGCTGTACGGGATCGAAGGAGACAACGCGCGCTGGGTTGCCCAACAGATGAAGGAAGCGAACGCGATTGGACGTCGTCATGGAGGGCTGAAATTGGGGCGCGGACCGGGCAGAAAATGGCAGTCGGAACGCTTTCATACGCCCTACCTGAGAGATTACATGCTTGACCGCGGCGTCGCTATCGAAACGATGGAAACCGCCTTTGAGTGGGGCAGCTTGAACCGAGCACATGACGAAGTACTCGCCGCCATGCGCCGCGCCATCGACACGCATGCCGGCGGCGGTGTAGCCATGGGACATGTTTCCCACAGCTACCACGATGGTGCCTGTGTCTACTTCATTGTGATCTATCCGCTGGACCTCAGCCGAGGCGTGGAGCAGTGGAAGCTGATCAAGACCGACATCACCAATGCGATTGTCGCTGCGGGCGGCACGGTTTCCCACCATCACGGTGTGGGCATCGACCATGTTCCCTGGATGGAGGCTGAGCAGGGAGCGTTGGGGATTGAAGCGCTGCGCGCACTCAAGCAGCGCCTGGATCCCGATGGCGTGATGAATCCAGGAAAGCTGCTATGACCCCCTGGACCTTGCTGGACCGATCCGCCGCGCTCGATCGCGCCGCACGGGAAGGTGTCGAATTGCTTGTCATTGGTGGCGGGATCACCGGTGCGGGTGTGTTGCGCGATGCAGCGCAACGCGGCCTGTCGGCGTTGCTGATCGAAGCCAATGATTTCGCCGGTGGCACCTCCAGTGCCACTTCAAAAATGATCCATGGAGGCTTGCGCTATCTGGCCCAAGGACAGCTCGCCGTGACGCGCCAGTCCTGCGTCGAACGCGACCGCTTGCGCAGCCTCAATCCCAACCTGGTACGCGATCTGCCTTTTTTGTTTTGCTCGTTCGACGACGGCGTCCCGCCGTGGCAAGTCCGCGTCGGGCTAATGCTATACAGCGTGCTGGCTGGATTTGGCAAAGGCAAGTACCGCATGCTGCGGAAATCCGAGATCGACCACTTCAGCCGTGATTTGCGGCGCGACGGCCTCCGGGCGGCCGGTCTGTACCACGACGCCCAGGTCGACGATGCGCGGTTTGTATTGGAAGTCCTAAAGGCTGCTCGTCGCGAAGGAGCGGTTGCCGTATCTCACGCGGCAGTCGTTGGATTCGAACATAACGCAGACCGGCGGATCGCTGCGGCAAGTATCGAGGATCGTCTGAGCGGCAGGGCCTTCACGGTACGTGCGAAGTTATTTGTCAATGCCACCGGACCCAGCGTGGATCGAGTCCGCCAGCTCGATCACGACCTGAACGCTCATGAACTGCGACCCGCCAAGGGCGTGCATCTGGTGGTGCGGCGTGATCGATTGCATGCCGATGCGGCCGTCGCGTGTCAGGCCCAAGACGGGCGCAACATGTTCCTGTGCCCCTATCATGACGTGCACTTGATTGGGACGACCGATACGTTCACTGGCGAACTCGATGCATGGACCGTTAACTCTGAGGAGGTGGATTACCTGCTGGAAGCGGTCAACCGTACTTTTCCCCAGGCGAAACTGACGGATGCCGATTTGGTCAGCGTGTGGGCAGGCGTTCGACCTCTGGTCGCCACTGCCGGCGCCGACAAGCCTCCTTCGAGTGTGTCGCGTGAACATCGCATCACCGAAGATCCCTCCGGCTTGATCTCTATGGCAGGAGGCAAATTGACCACGTTCAGGGCGATGGCCGAGGAACTGGTTGACCGCGTGATTGGACAACTGCCGGCGCCACGAATGGCGCAGTTAAAACCTTGTCGTACCGCAAGTACGCCTGTGCGTAACGACGACTTCGATCGGGACGCCCTGGAAACGGAATTGTCGCGCACCCACGGCCTGGGCCCCGCGCAGTGTGACCGCTTGATCGAAGCCTGGGGCGTTGACGCGCTCGCGCTGCTCAGTGACTGTCCGCCGGCGTGGCGTGAACCGATCGGTAAGACCCGGCACCTGTATGCGGAGGTCGCCGGTGCTTTGCGTTATGAGTGCGCCGCCAATTTGTGCGACGTGCTCGAGCATCGTTTGCGTCTGGCCTCGCTTTGCCCCGGTCAGGGACTTGCCGAACTAGAACGAATCGCAGCGGTTGCCGGCCAGGCAGCCCATTGGTCGGACGCGCGGATCCAAAAAGAGATGACATCCTATCGAAAACTCGTCCGCGATCGCTATCAGGTGCAGCGATGAGCAAGACAGTGGTGATCGTCAATCCCAACTCAGCCCTGGGCAGAACCGGTGACCAACTCAGCTCACTTGCTGAAACACTGCGACAACACTTTGGCCAGTACGAGCTGCGCGAGACTAAGGCCATCGGCGACGCCATCGAATTTGCCCGTGCAGCGGCGGACGGAGGTGCCACTCGCGTGATCGTGGCCGGTGGCGACGGAACGGTCGGCGAGGTGGTCAGCGGTTTGCTGCAAAGCGTCGCGGAAGCGAGGTGCAGCTAGGGTTGTTACCCACCGGTACCGGCGGAGATTTCAAACGCGCGGTATGGAGCAACCGCGACATGGACTCAGCGCTGCAGCGGATTGTCGGTGGCGAGACTCGTCGCATCGATGCGGCCCGTGTTCACTACCACGATGCCAGTGGCCAATCGCGGACCCGTGGATTTCTGAACATCCTTAGCTGTGGCATGACCGGCTTCGCGGCACGGTGGATCGAAAAGCAGGCCCAGCTGGGCAAACGGGGACGCACCACGTACATCCGCAGTGGGCTACGCGGAATCCTGTATTACCACCAGAATCCGGTGACGATCAACGTTGACGGACAACAGGTTTTTGAAGGCCCGCTCGTGTTCGCAGCAATGGCCAACGGCCGCTACTTCGGAGGCGGCATGAAGGTGGCGCCGATGCGCAGATTGACGATGGATTGCTGGACGTGGTGATTGTTCCGGCAGCAAGCCGTTTAAAGCTGCTGCTTCGGTTTCCCAAGATCCGCACCGGCGCTCATATCAAGTCAAAAGAGGTGATCAGCCTGCGGGGGCGGCGGATATCCGTCGTCGGTGACGTGTGGCTGGAAGCTGACGGCGAACCGATTGGACTCGCCCCGGCGGAGATCGAGGTAGTACCCGGTGCCATCCGGCTCTGCGGCGGCTAAAATCGTCACGATCAAAATCGTCGGCTAGCGCCGCGCCGCTTACAATTCAAGTCGCCGACGCGGTGTCACTCTGATCTGACCAATAACGATCAAGGTTCTTCTGCCATGCCCAAGTTTGCCATTACGCTGCTGACCCTGTTCGTTCTGCTGCCGACAGTCCGAGCCGATGATGCCGACTTTGATACCCCCTTCTTGTTTGGCGTCCATCGCGGCGGCAGTAAGTGGCGACCGGAACATACGTTGGAAACCTATCAGGAAGTCGCCGAGCGTTGGCCCGATGCACTGTTGGAAATGGATGTGCGTCTGACAAAAGATGGGGTGGTGGTCTTGCATCATGACGCAAAAGTGGACCGAACCACCAATGGCACCGGGCCGATCGAAGCGCTAACTCTCGCCGAAGTTCAGGCCTTGGACGCCGGTTATGATTTCACCAACGACAACGGCGAAACGTTTCCTTATCGCGGCAAGGGGCTGCGTATCGCCACGTTGGATGAAGTATTGACTGCGTTACCAAACGCCCGCTGGCTGATCGAACCGAAAACCGAAGGCACTTTGGTCGCAGCGGTGGCGAAGATTGTCAAGGCTCACGACGCGCAGCGGCGGGTGATCATCGCGTCCTTCACGCCCGCCGTGGTCGAAGAAGCCAAAGTGCTCATGCCCAACGCACTGACCTGCTACACCATGACATCAGGCATGAATTTGCTTGGTGCGTTACGCGCTGGCGGCGATAAGTGGACGAATTACAAGCCAGAAGACGACGTCCTTTCGCTCAGTCAGGGTATGGTCGGGCAATTCAAGATCACGCCCGCGGAATTCAAACAAGTTCAAGCGAAGGGGATCAAAGTGCAACTTCACACCTTGAACACAGAAGCAGAGCTCCGCGCCGCGATCGACATGGGAATCGACAGTATCCTTTCCGACCGCCCCGATATCTTTGAGCAAGTGCTGCAGGAAAAGTAGACAACGACTCCGCCAGATTTCCTGGGACCAATGTCAAACGGGTTGGGGCTCACGTACACTGGACAGCAGCGGCGGGCGGCGATCGTACCTCTGCGATGCTCCCTCCGCCGCCAGCACGAGGTACTACGTCATGCCTAAGTTGTGTTTAGTGTTGATCACAACCATCCTATTGATGGTTTCCGTGTCCTGTGACCTGTCTGCCCAGGAGCCTGGGGTCTTCAAGTCGGAGGAGGGTAGATTCTCGATCATGATGCCTGGCCAGCCGAAGATCTCCGAAGTACAGATCGCCAACTCGGATGGCGAGCCAACCATTCAAACGCAATTTATCGCCGGCAGCGAGTCGGGTGTTTATCTGGTCTCCTTCCAGGACAACCCTAATCTGGTCGGTGCCGACAAGACAAAAATTGCGCGAGCCTTTGAGGTTGGCCGTGAGGGTCTCAGCAAGGCTTTTCGCGGCGAAGCGCTGGAGGAAAAACCAATCACGTTGTTAGACAAGTACCCCGGTCGCCAGTTCCGAATGTCGATCCCTGCCGCCGGTGGCCAGGGACTTTGTCGGCTCTACCTGGTCGGCACCAGGCTGTATCAAGTCATGGCAGTTGGCGTACCCGCATTCGTCGATTCGGAAGAGACGCAGGCGTTCCTCAGCAGCTTTTCACTGCTGGAGGGGAAGTAGTGCTTGACGTTGGGGTCAGTTTGGTGCATCCGTTGGTTCAACGCGAACCTCGTCACCGCGGTCGAAGGTCGAAGGTCGATATCTGCGTGGCCGACTAAGCAGAGGACTTGAAGCGATCGGTCGCCCACTCGCTTCGCTCCAACAGCGTGCGCGACCGAAAAATACCCCCGTCACTTTATCTCACCATGTAATCGACTAGCAACTAACCTAAATCAAACCTTCGATACCGTCTTCACGCCATCACGGACAGCATGTCGAGTACATGCTGGCCTAGTGTCTGATCGCCACTGATTTCAATCTCTGGGAATTGCTCTCGAGTCCGAGTTCTCCCCCGTCGTTTCGTGACCAGTTTCCAAAACGTGTCTTGATCCATGGTAACCACGGCAGAGGGCGAGCCCGAATCGGCGGTCATCGACCATCCCTCCTGGAGCCTGATCACAAACCACCAGCCGCCGGCCTCACCGGTCAGATTTACGCCGACGACCGTGCCAGTTGGTGCTTCAACGCTGCTGTAGGTGAACGGTAACGCGCGCATAAAAATATCGAAGCATGGATGCGCCAGATCGCGCGTCATGATCGTACTTGGTCGATCGGTGGCTTCAAAAATCTGCTGCGTGTGGTGCCATTTCTCAGTGTATTCTCGCGCAATGTCCATCCAGTTTTCCGATTGGGACTCACCGGCCCAGGCCACTGCAAAGATCGCAGGCCCATCAGGATCGAGCGACCGAAACAATTCCGCCAACTGTTTGTCGGCCCAGGCAATCAGATCGATCAAGACTCGCGGGCTCAGTCTGCGCGTTCCAAGCTCCCAGTCTTTGTTCAGTCGATTCAGAAAGTCCATCAGTGTTTCATTGCTCAGCGGCTGACTGTTGCTGTCAGGTGAGAAGAAACCATCACGCTGGATTGAAAGTCGCCGCAGGCTTCCGTCGAGCAAATGACTGGCGATGTCTTTAACGGTTCTCTGCGAGCTTACGGTGCTCCGATTCCAATCCTCGGCTGAAAGCGAACGGAGCAGTTCAATCAGATGCCGACTTATCTCGGGAAACAGCTCGGCAGTGAGAATGGGAGGAGGTTCGTGCATCGTGCTAACTTTTCACTAATCAGGCCCTCAGAGGTCTTCGTCGGGTGCAATTCGCTTATTGCGGTACCACGTCCTGCAAACGCTGCTGCAGCGATTGGGTCTGCTCGGGTGTTTTAGTCTGCCACCATCGCCGCACCTTTGATGCGTCATGTGGCACGACGTTGGCTGCGTGAGCGGCAAATTCCTTGCTCGGAAAATCATTGTCGATGCCGCGCAAATAGCGATCGAGAAAACCGAGCACAAAGTCGTTGATGATCGCCATCATCGTCTGCGGATCGATCGCCCCCACCAGCAGACTGCTCACCGGCTCGCGAAGCATCAGTGGATAGTCGGAAATGCCAATGTGATTTACATTCTCGACCCGCAAACGGACCAGGTCCTCACGCCCGCCCGCGCTGGCATGGCTTTCGTAGGAAAAGTCATTGAAGGCGAATGATGGATCGGCAGGTTCTCCGTCGCCGATCAGCTTGCCAAAGCTGCGCCAATCGGAGTGAAACATCAACAAGGGGACCGGCGTGTCCTGGCTGACCGACTTGAGGTAATAGTCACCGCCATCGAGATTTACCGCTGCCACGCAGCGTGGATCTTCGTAGCCGGCGGCGGCGGATGTGGAACCACCAAAAGACATGCCGACATGCGCGACACGGGAGAAATCAGCTCGCGACATCACATCTTGTACTGAATCAGGAGCCCCGCCGGTGGCCAGCGTCTCGGTCACGAACAACCGATCCGCAAGCCAAGTCTGCGCCTGCGCAGCAGCCGGCTATCGGTTTGACGCAATTGAGCAAAATAGTCGAGCATCCCTGCGTAGCGATCGTCATAGGTCGCGCCGAGAAGGAACTGTTTCTGAGCTGGTGAGATCGCCGGCTCGCCATCCTGATTCTGCTCGGGATTGAGTGCCTCCGTGCCGGCCCCGATCACGCTGCCATCGGGAAACAATACCGGCGCCGCGTCGTAAGGGTGCGACATCGCGATTACCAGATAGCCATGACTGGCGAGCGCTTCCATCAAGACCGTGTTTTGTGAAGCGTACGAGGTATAGCCATGGCTGAAGAACACAACCGGCAACGGTGGCTCGCCCTCCAAGACCTCGGCATTCGGATAGCTGTTTGTTTCCACCAGCTGCAGATGCGAGAAGAAAAACGACGGCATCCCTAACTGAGCCGCAAGCCCGGCGAAAGTCGTGGCAATTTCCGCTGGGTCGGCATAGGGCATCGGCGACTCGCCTGCTCGCTGTGCGGGATACCAGGCGCGCAGCAGAATTCGTCGCGGCTCGCTGTCATCGGCTTCCATGACACCGAGTCGACTGGTGTCGGTGAGCTCAAAAGTACGCACGCCAAGCGGATAGGGACCGGTCGGTTTGGGCAGCTGAAAAACCGGCAGCAGATAGAGTGGCAGGTAAGCGGCGGCAGAGGCTAGCAGCAACAGTCCGGTCGAAATCAGCGGTAGCCTCATGGAGGTCCGTTTTCGGCGCGAGCGCACGGCCAGGCACAACAGCATCAGCAGCGCCACGACACCACCGATTGCCGCTTGCCAGCGCCCCTGAGTGACTCCGATGGCCGCGGCAACGAGTGCGCCAGTGGCCAGCAGCGAGAGCCAAGCCGCGACGGGCTTGCCCCGACCAGTAAACCAGCCGATACAGAATCCCAGCAAGCAAAGCATCATCACGGTGTCGGAAATCAACATGATTGGGAAACGCCCCGCGCCGTTCAGAGAGCACACCTTTCATCTAGCGACATCGATCACCCGCTGCGGACCAATCAATTGCTGGTGCGGTCCGTTTCACATTGTGGCCTACTGCTAGAGGTCCTAAAAGTACCACGAACATGCACCCGCATCCGCTGTGGTCAAGTTCGAATTGCAGTGATTGGACCGATTAGAACGATCGCTTATCACATCGAGACCCATCGTCGTCGCGTGATCATGTGATTCATCCGCTCTGTGGCATAGGCTTGAGTTGTCGCCGGTCCAGGAGTTGCCGATCGATTCCAAATTTCGGACTGGTTTCTCGCCGCCCTGCCAGGCCGGGCGATCAGTGTACAGTCAATACTTCCTCGATGATGGTGAAAACTCAATCATGAGATCTCAAATCCTATTACTTTTGACAACTGTCATGTGCGCGGCACAACTCGCTGGTGCTCAGGAAACTGGGCCGGCGAACAACACATCGTCACAGCCAATTTCAAATGACGACGCATCGCAAGAGCTGTCCGCTGTCGCTGACCGTTCGGGCCTGAGCATCGGTTCGCCCGACGCGATCAAGATTGGCGGTGGCGAAGGAATCCGTATCGGGCCTCCGGGGATGGGAGTTCAATATGGCGGCGGACAAGTCGCTCGATTCGGGACCGATCGTTTCGGGGTCAAATATGGCGGCGGCGAGGGAGTCCGTTATGGGACTCAAAATATCGGTGTCCAATATGGCGGCGGACAGATCCTGCGTTGGGGAACGCCCGGCGCGGGTGTCAAGGTCGGCGGCGGCGAAGGGGTGCGGATCGGAACTCGCAGCTATGGAGTTCAATTGGGGACCGGCCGCGGACTTCAGATTGGAAGAATCAGGTCCGCAGGAAATTGAATCGGGAATAGCAGTTTCGGCTTTTCGGCGAGCTTCTTACTCGGTGGCTTGACCCTTGCGTACTGAAGTCATCCGCTCGCGAAACGCTGAACCCAGAGACGCCAATCGAGCAGCCTCGCTAGCAAAACAGAAGCCAGGCTCAGTCTGAACCATCGGACCCAAGGTCCGTTGGCCGGCGGAGGTACCTCACCGGCCGTGGGACTCAAAGGTTTTACTTGCGACGTCGACGCAAGGGGACCAGAGCCAGAAGACCTGTCGAGAACAGGACAAAGCTTGTGGGCTCGGGCACGACGGTCGTTGTCGACAAGAGTTGGAAACCGAGGTTCAAATCCCAATGGGATGTATTACCGAACGCTGTGGTGGTTATTCCACTTGAAGTTTCTTTAATCCACGCCGACCCACCAAGTTCGGTGGCGTTCTTGGCATTCGCACCGATGCCGAACTGGAACGTGTTATAGGTTGCATCCAGAGCCCCGATGTTTACCGTCTCTAAAGGATTATTTCCGTTCAGGTCCGCCTGATTATTATAAAACGTCACGGAGCCAGAGACGATTGTCTCGAAGTAATCTTGAACCGATCCGAGAGTGCTACTCCAGGCGGCGCCGCTCTCTTTCTTGTAGCGGGATTGAGCGATGGAATCTAACCAACCTGAAAGACTAAGCTTGACGACCGCGTAATTGTTGGCTGAGTTCTTGGCCGTGAAGTCAAGCACGGCCGTATTGTTGTTGGAATTAACGGTATCGTAAGAAGTGGTGAACGTTCCGAATTGCACGCTAAACTCATTTGGCGTGGGCGCTCCGTTGGTCCATAAGCCATGAGGTCCACTTCCGCTATTGAAATTCGTGGCACTGTACTGCTTGACGATTAGGTCAGCGTGGGCGCCGTTCATCGCAGCTAGCAATACGATGGCAAAGGCGGAGAGAGTGGTTTTCAGTCTGGGCAGGTTCATGGCGGGATCGTTTTGGTGAGGCGGGTGATTGGTGAACGCATAAACGGTATGCGAATGACCACAGTGTAAATTCGTCGCCCACTCCAACGGGCTGAAAGAGCGTAATCCAACCACCTCTCAAAATCAACGAAATCGTCACTTTTCGTCGATTTTTAGATTTATTTCACCAACTCATCGAACGGCCAGTAACTGGGGGGACGGACCAAATCGGACTTTCGGACCCAAAGTAAGTCGTTCATGAGCTGGTGTTTACGTATTTGCGACGCCCTGGTTTGCGAATCTCAATTACCGCGCAGGGAAGGCTGGCGGCCGCCCCTCCGCGAGACCCGAATAGATTCGAAGTCACCTGTAATTAGCAGGCGGAGGTCACCAACAGAGGACCATGGTTGTTGAAATGGAAATTTAGCAGCAGGGCGGTTTGCTATCTCAGCTGCCAAAACGTTTCTTATCGCCAAATCGATTCTGGCTTGCAGCAGAGACCTGGCCCGATTGATTTGCCAGACCGACGATACATAGCGCGAACCCTAGCGCCCTGCGCGAGCTGATAGCGAACCGGTTACACTGATCGCCCTGACATTAGGAGCAGTTCATGAGTTCGTCCATTTCTCGTCGGGCTTTTTTCGCAACATCCGCGGTCGGCGCCGCCGCCTCGCCGCTACTGGCCGATGCCGTGCAGACGCCCCCCTCGGCCGCCCCGCTGCGGCTTGATAAACCGATTCCGGTCGAAGATCTACCCACTCCCGCGCTGTTGATCGATCTGGATCGGATGGAGAGCAATCTTGGCAAGATGGCTGACGACGCGAGACAAATGAATGTGGGCGTGCGGCCTCACACCAAGACTCACAAGTGCCCGATCATCGCCAAGCGACAAATGGAACTGGGCGCCATTGGGGTGTGTGCCGCCAAAGTCAGTGAAGCCGAGGTGATGCTGGCGGCGGGTGTCGACAAAGTATTGATCACATCCCCGGTGGTCACCCAGGACAAAATTTCGCGAGTGATCAAGCTCGCCCAGCAGTCGCCGGGGATTCAGATGGTCGTCGATAACGCGAAAACGATCGACGACTTCAACGCGGCAGCCAAGGAAGCGGGAATCACGCTGCGCGTCATTTTGGATTTGGACACGGGAACGAAGCGAACGGGAGTCGCCACCGGTCGTCCGGCCCTGGCCTTGGCACAACAAATCGACAAAGCCGACTCATTGCAGTTCGACGGCTTGCAGAACTACGCGGGTCATCTGATGCATTTGGTCGGTCATGACGTTCGCAAACAACGCTCGATCGAGACCGCTGCGCGAGCGATCGAAACCAAAGCGATGATCGAAAAATCGGGCATCAGTGTTGATGTTCTTAGTGGCGGAGGGACCGGTACGTTCGATATCGACGGAGCGATCGACGAGGTAACGGATCTGCAGGTTGGTTCCTATCTGTTCATGGATGTGCAGTACCGTGAGATCGGCGACATCGACAGCGCCGTGTTCGACTACTTTGATCCGTCTTTGTTTGTTCTGGTCACTGCGATCAGCCAGCCTGTCCCGGAGCGAATCACGGTCGATGCGGGGTACAAGGCATTCGCCTCGGACAGCGCCCTGCCGGAATTTCGTGAGATCAGCGGAGTCACCTATCGCTGGGGCGGGGATGAGCACGGCATCATTTTGCTGGAACAGCCGTCAAGGAAGATCCGTTTGGGAGACAAAATGCAGATGCTGGTCTCGCACTGCGATCCGACCGTGAATCTGTACGACTACTATCATCCCGTTCGGGGCGGTTATGTTGACGAGCTATGGCCAATCGCCGCCCGTGGTCGTTCGCAATAGGATTGGTGTTGGGGCCATGGCCGCGATCCGTGCCGGGAGGTGCCGCGAACTTTCGGCGGCGAAAACCGAAGTTTCAGCAGATCACTAATTTTCGCGGAGCGAAAACCGACCGAAAGATGATGAGGAATTTTGTATGAATCGTCCACAACTTACCCGTCGCACATTCTTGGTCGGCACAGCCGGCGTGTTGGGGGCCGCGAGTGTCAACAAGTCACTCGCACAGCAAGTTGACCGAAAGTCATGGACCAACTGGTCCGGATCCGTCCAGTTTACGCCTCAATCGATCGCGGCTCCCACTGACGAACAGGCCATCGTCGATCTGGTCCGACTGGCTGCCAGCAGCAACCGCATGGTTCGTGTCGCCGCCAGCGGACATTCCTTTGTGCCGATTTGTGAATCGGAGAACGTGCTGCTGACACTCGATGGCCTGAAAGGAATGATCAGCGCCGACCGCCAGGCCAAGACTGCGACTTTTTGGGCCGGCACAAAAATCTACGAGATGGGTGACCCGCTGCGCGAAGTCGGGCTGGGCATGGAGAATATGGGTGACATCGATCGTCAAGCGATCGCTGGCGCGGTCAGCACCGGCACCCACGGCACGGGCAAGGGGATCGGCAGCATCTCCACACAAGTAGTCGCGCTGCGATTGGTCACCGCAAACGGCGACGTGATTGATTGTTCGGCAAGTGAAAACCCCGAGATTCTAAGAGCAGCTCGAGTCTCACTGGGCTCGCTGGGCATCATCACCCAAGTCACCTTGCAGTGTCTGCCCGCCTACAACTTGCACGAGAAGCAATGGGAGGCTCCTTTCGACCAGTGCCTCGCCAATCTGGATGAACAGATCGCAGACAACCGGCACTTTGAGTTTTTCTGGCGACCCCAGCGTGATGTCTGTTCCATGAAATCGCTGAACCCAACCAAAGAAGCTCCCAGCGAGTTACCCGATCGCGAAGGAGAACGGATCAACCTTAGCCATCGAATCTTTCCATCGGTACGCAACAATAAATTCAATGAGATCGAGTTCGCGGTCCCGGAACAAAATGGAGTCGCTTGTTTGAAAGAACTGCGCCAGCTGATGATGACCAAGCACACCGACATCACCTGGCCGTTGGAGTATCGCACGCTGGCCGCCGACGAAACCCTGATCGGCCCATCCAGCGGCCGCGAAACGATCGCTATTTCCGCGCATCAAGCCAATACGCTATCCGAAAAAGCTTTCTTCGCCGACGTCGAAGCGATTTTCCGCAACCATCAGGGTCGACCCCATTGGGGCAAGATGCACACGCATACCGCCGACCAGCTGGCCGAACTGTATCCGAACTGGGACGAGTTCCACTCGATCCGCCGCCGACTCGACCCGCAAGGTAGGTTCATGAACGCTTATCTGAGCAAGATATTTCCCGCCTGAACGACGATTGATCGCGACTCTTGCAGAACCCTGGAACAGAAATTGCATTGATGGCGTGGCTGCCAAGTCAGCCACTTCAACATTCTGTTTTGCATGATTTATGAGCATCGTTTCTGAGCAGCAGACAGGTTCTGCACAGTTTCCGACCAATCAGGAAACTGACTTGGATCTGCCGGGGTTCCTGACGACGCTGCAGATGCTGATCCGTGAGCCGTCGGTCGTCGGGACGGAAGATTCGTTTTTTCGGGTGATCCGGCGTGAGTTGGAGGAGGTGGGTGCCAAGGTTAGCTACTTTCAAGGAGTGCTAGTGGCACAAGGCCAAGACCCGGATCATCTGATTCTATCTGCTCATATCGATCGGCATGGGTTGCTGTGCACCGGCCCCAATGAGTTCCAGTACGCCGCCTTCATCGCTGGAAATCAAAGCGAACAGACGGGGGAATCGGTATCGGAGCAAATGATGGGTTCGATCGCCGATCGATTTTGTGGCCAGCGGGTGCAAGCTCACCTGCCCTACACGGGAACCTACCAAGGGCAAGGTTGCATCACACGCTCTTACGTCTGCCCGCAACGCCGAAATCTGATCTTTGAACTTGATGGTCTCGAATCTCTGCAGCCCGGTACGCCGATATCCTTTCTAGACCGATTGCGGATTGAGGATGACTATTTGTCCGCTCAGTTGGACAATGTTCTGAGTGTCGCGATACTGATCCATCTGTTTCGGCACGGCTTTCAAGGAACGGCATTGTTCACCGCACAGGAAGAGGCGGGCCGAAGTTGGCGATACGCGCTGGCATGGTTCTTGCGCCGGCAGCTTTGGACCGACCGGCTGTTGGTGATCGATACCAGCCCGTATCCGTCCCGAGAGGCGGCCGATGCGCAAGATGTGGTGCTTCGTCGCAAAGACGCGAACGGAGACTTTGCGGCCCCGTTGACCGAAGAACTTGTTTCGCAGTGTGAGAAGTTTGGCATCCGATATAGCTTTAAAGACGCTTATGTCGAAGCCCTGAACGCGAGCAGGAGCAAGCCGCTGTCGCTGGGACGGACGGAACTAGGACGATTGGTGGCGGCGACGCAGGGCAGAATCAATGGAACAACCCTTCAGGTTCCCACCACTGGCTATCACACAACCAACGAAACAACATCGCTTCGCTCAGTAAGTTCGATGCTACGGTTGTTGACAAGTATCCGCTAAAGCATTTCCATTTTTGATGTCTGTTGCAGGGAAAAGGGTTCAGACACCAATAGTGCGAAGCACCCTTTGGGCCGTGCCGGCTATTGGTGTCTGACCCCTTTTCCCGACCTACTCTATTGATGGAAATGCTCTAGCAGGGATCGCGGCGCTCCGTTACCGCGAGTTCTGTGCAGCTTGTGCCACTTCGGGGTTGTAAGGTCCGTCCAACAGCTGCTCACTAAAATCGGCATCGGTTAGCCCGACGTTCAACCTCAAGTCGATGTAATTGTATTCCTCGTTGACCGGAGGTTCGTCACCCTCGCGATCAGGCCAACCAGAAACCACGAATCGGACCGGCACCTGCAACTCGTCGTCCAGATACAGACTGGTGATATGGGATTCCAGGCCGTTGCCAGGCTGAGGATGGACGATGCGAATCTGCGAACATGGTCGGTTGTTGACGACTTCGTTGCGGATGTACGAAACCTGGGTATTGGCGGCCGTTGGATCGCGATCGATATCGGTTTTGGCTTGTTGGGCCACCTGGTCCAAGATTTTATCGAGCCCAATATCGGTAATCGGCTTTCTGCTTTCGCTAAGTGATTGAGGTCCGAAGGGGTCAACTTTCAGCTTGATATGCTTCATCAGGCTGCCACCTTTGCGGACCAGCACCTGTCCATCATTCTGATTCGCGACGTACAACACCCGCCGATCTTTGATAGTTTTAGGAGCCACGAATTGCATGAACACGGACAACGGCTGCGCGGATCCGTCCTCGTAGCTCTGTTCACATCTCACTTTCATGTGGGCGAATTGGTGAGCTTGAAGCTTGCCATTGATTCTTTCTCGCTTCACCAGCCGACAGGCGTAGTCGCGCACGTTCGCACGAATGTAGGCGGAGAGCGAAGTGGCGTAGCGGACGGTCTCCGCAAGTGGATGTTCAGCCTGTTGGTTGTTCGTTGGCGTGCTCTGTTCAGCGATCGCCGTAGTATTTGACTGCGATAGTAATCCGATCAGACTCAACGCGATCCATGAACGTGCACAACGCAAAACCATAAAGACTCCTTTCCAGAATGATCCCGCGGCAGTGACGACCAGTGACGACCGGCGGGAGTTGGTCGAACAAGTAGCAAAACCAAACCGCAGAGGTCAATCCTTGGTCCGGATAATGATTTCCAGGGTAGGAATGTTGCCCGGCTCGAAGCGAGGAAGGTCATTAGGCGTCGTAAAGATTGAGTTTTATCGGCAGCATGCGGGATCCAAACAGGTCACAACGAATGGCGTGAAACAGGCTCAACTGGATTCACCGCGGCCAATACTCGCTTGCGGCGATTGCGTTCGATCAAGGCCTGACCCCCCGCTGCGCCTCTGCCATCAGCCGCGCCACGTTAACCCAAGCGTGGATCCACCCCCGATTTTGAACGAATTGGTTTCGTCTCCAGTTGTGCCGGTAACGCCCATTTTGGAGAGACGTCTGGTTCGGTTAAGATCAGCTCTATGCGAACCCTACTCTTCGATATCGATGGCACGCTATTGCTGACCGACGGCGGGGGGGGCAAAGCGATCAGGCTGGCAATTGAACAAGAATTCGGTGTTACCAGGTCCCGCATGGATATCAATTTTTCCGGCGCACCGACCGTTCGTTGTTAGTGGAAATCTTGCAGCAAAACGGGCTGCCGACCAGCGATCAGTATCAGAACCGTCTCGCTGAAATTTATACAAACTTGTTGCCCTCGGTTCTCAGTCGCCATGGCGGACGCGTTATGCCAGGTGCGATCGAACTGCTGGATCGGATATCAACCGAGACTGATATGCGTTGTTACGTGATGACCGGCAACCTGCATGTGACGGCAACCCATAAATTGAATCATTTTGGCATGTCTCGCTATTTCCGAGGCATCTTCGGCGGTGATCATGACCACGACCGCAACGCGCTGGCTGAGCGGACGGCCAACGCGCTTCGTGATCGTTATGGCGAAGCAGCGACCGAAGACATGGTCGTGATCGGCGATACCCCCGCCGACATCCGCTGTGGGCATTCGATCGGCGCGAGGGTCATTGCGGTCTGCACTGGCAACCATGGTCGCGAGGAATTGGAGTCAGAGCATCCGATGTCAGTCGCTGGACGACATGTCTGATGTTTCGGCAATCTTTGACCTGCTGATTAATCCCGACAGCAGGCACGCGGACCGAGTATGATCCTGCACATCGACATGGACGCGTTCTATGCGGCGATCGAGCAACGGGATCATCCGCATCTGCGCGGCAAGCCGGTCGTCGTCGGAGGAACGTCGTCGCGCGGTGTCGTGTCGGCAGCCAGTTACGAAGCTCGGCGCCACGGCATTCACAGCGCGATGCCCGGGAAGCATGCCGCGCAGCTTTGTCCCAACGCGATTTTTGTCCGCGGCCGCTTGAGCCATTACGCGGAAGTCGGTCGACAAGTCCGGCAAATGGGGGGACCATTTGTGGAATTTGGCCAATGGTATCGATCCCCGCAAAGTCGTCCCCGATCACAAGGCCAAGCAGATCAGCCACGAACGCACATTCCCCGAGGATATCTCGGACGAAGCAATGTTGCGGGCCGTGGTCAGCCATTTGAGCGAGCAGGTCGCCAGGCGACTGCGCCGTCATGGGCGCCAGGCGCGCAGCGTAGGGATCAAGTATCGCCGCGAGGATTTTCAGACATTCGCCCGATCGCGAACGTTCGCTCGCGCCACCCATTGCACCGACGACATTTTTCGTGCCGCCGCCGAGTTGCTTGACGATCTGCGTCGCCGGCAGCCCCGACCAGTCCGCTTGATCGGCGTCTCGGTCGGTCAACTGACCGATGCGGGAGCCGCCAGGCAACTGTCGCTGTTTGACCTGCAGCAGGGTGAATCGTCACAACGGGAGGTCGATAAAGTGGTCGATACGTTGAGTCGGCAGATTGGCGACGGCGCTGTTTATCGAGCGACCAGTCATCGGTGGGTTGGACGCGAGAAACCGAGATGACGTCAGATCAACGGTTTGGTCAGGAACAGAGCACCATCCCCCTCGGCATCTGGGGGATATTTAGCCGCTACGAATCCGAAGCTCGCATAGACCGACCGCGCACGCGCGTTTTCCTGCTGCACTTCCAACGTGATTTTGCAACAACCGCTGTTTCTCGCCTCACGTTCGATCGCGCTGAGTAGTGATTGACCAATGCCCTCGCCACGGGCATCCGTGCGACGTAAAAATCATGAAGATTCATCAGCGGAAGCCGCAAATGTGGAAAATCCTCGGAAGCAGACGGCGATCCCCAGCGGCTGATCGTTCTGCATGGCAAGAAATATTTGCGTGGTCGGATGCTGGCGTAATCCGTTCACCAAATTCGCACGGGCAAAATCGGACAGCGGCCGGTTATCCCCCCTCGGATCCTTTGAATAGGCGTCCACCATCGTGAGCACGGCCTGTTGATGGGCTGGTTGGTCAAGGTTAGCCGAAATGATTTCAATTGCAGCCATTGCGATTACAATACGTCGATTAATAAGGGCGTAGACAAATCGTTCGAATTTCTGCCGCTGGGACATCGGTAAACTGGCGTCACATATCGGCCATCGGACTCCAACCTGCTTTTTCTAACACACTTGGTCTATTCGGCTATACTTCTTACCGTTAGCCGGGATTATTCATGACCAACGTAGGCCGGAACAAGTAAATGCTTTTAGTCTCTGCCACGGCGGATCGCGAATCGCGAGAAATCTCAGCGTGCGCCCTGCGACTGACTACCAACTGCATTTACGCCGCTCCGGCAACGTTAGCGACCTCGTTCCCGGCCGACGTCAATAATCCGGGTTAGGAAAGCATCTACCAGAACCGCGGTTGGAAACAAAACATGAAATCTGTCACGATTGCAATTTTTCTCACTCTCGGAATCGCGCTTCAAGACGACGCAAAAGGGGCGTTCACGCTCTCATTTGATAGTGCTGACTTTGGTGTTTCAAGTGTCTATAACAAAGTTACCTTGTTCAACTTTCAAATTGTGGTGGCTGAGCCGTTGGTTGCCGGGGGCGTGTACAGCAATCCGATATTGCACAGCGTTGACTACACCATTCGCGGAGTACTTGACGATCCAATACCTACACCATCAATGTTCCCGGGCTTCTTGCTGATTCGTGCGGTCACTGGCGCCGACTTTTACAGTCTTTCGCCCGATGCAAAGCTTAGTTTCGCCGTAGCTGCGAGTGCGGACCTGAGTGATGGACTGCAGTTCGATGAACTGGCTGGGACGGGCACCCTGTTCGAATTCAATGCGCGCAACTGGATCAGCGACCTGGCCGCTACCATCCTCCAATCTTCACGCTCAATAGCAACGGTACCGGTCGACTTACCAATGCCAACAACAAAAGCATTTACGCCAATCCTGACCCGCCCACTGGCAGTGGATTGATTGTCGACGTGGTGATTGCTGAGGAGTACGACGTCGGTCTTTCGTTCAGCACCGGTTTGACGATCGCCGCCGTGCCCGAACCGTCTTCGCTGACAATGGTCGCTGCGTTTGTGGGCGGATGCGGATTGATCCGTCGCCGTAAGTGATCGACTGGTCGTTGGTGGGATCGCTGAGATCAGCGGATGGCGACGGTTTGTCTTGCCCTGCGTAAGGCGGGAAAGTTCGCAAAGAATCAAAATCAGGCAAACGATCGGTACAGTCGTTACAACGCGAAGCCGGATTAGCGGTGCGCTCTGTTCATGGGCTAGGTTTCTGCTGAGACACCAAGGCATTTCCGCACGCAGAACCGATCATGCATTATCTACAGACGCTGACCCTTGATCAGCTAGCCCAGCAAGCCGATTTGTGGGACGACCTTTGGCAACGAAGCGACGTTCGACTTCCATCCAAACGAGCCCAAGGTGTCCAGTTATGGCGAGAAACCTTCGCTGCCGACGCGGAATGCTTGGCGATCGTCGTCCGCGATCATGATCGTTTGATTGCCGGACTGCCGTTGGTAAAGGACACAACTCGCTGGCCCCTGACGATTTACCGACTGCCATCGAACGATACCGTCAGCTCTGGGGATTTTCTAATTGATCCGAATTGCGATGTCGCCGCGGCGACAGAGTCGCTGGCAAATCACATCAGCCGGCTCTCGGGCACAGTCGCGGCATTTGAAGGCATCGAAATTCAGTGTGACCGATGGCAGCGTCTGATCGGAGCGTTTCAAAACGCTGGAAGAGTGCTGCATGTAAGTCAAGGGCATGATGTTGGTGTGATCGATATCCACCATGACTGGGAAGCTTACACTCGCAGCTGGTCGCGGAATCATCGTAGCGCGATCAAGCGCTCGCGAAAAAAGCTGGAGTCGGAAGGCAAACTGGAAGTTCAGTGCCTGCGCGACGCGTCGGACAGTGAGCTGTATCAGGTGATGGAAAGCTGTTACGTGATCGAAGATCAAGGCTGGAAGGGTGAAAACGGTACTTCGATTCTGCGCACGCCTGGGCTGCGCGAGTACTATCACCAGGAAGCTCGAATCATGCGTGATTGCGGCATGCTCGATTTGTGGCTGCTGAAACTGAATGATCAGATCATCGCGTTCGAGTACTGCCACCACTGCAAAGCCACCTGTTTTTCACACAAGATCAGCTTCGATCCCAAGTTCGATCGCTTTTCACCGGGTCGGGTGCTGCGTTGCATTCAGCTGGAGCAATATCATCAGGATCCCGCGACGGAGTCGCTGGACACACTCGGCCTATTGTGCGAAGCGAAGGCCAAGTGGGTCACGCGGACCTATAAATCAAGCCGCTGTTTCGTCGCCATTGGTGGCCGCTGGTCCAACCTGCTGCTGCACGGTTTTAAATCGGCTCGAGAACTGACAGCGAGTCTGCGGAAAGCCCAATCCGAACCGGTATCCATCAAACCGGGTGCGGCGAGCTGTGCGCCGAGCGCCGAAGACGTGAAAAATTCTGCCGGTGTTCAGACGCTCAAGATTCCGCCGATCACCTGCTCCACATCCGCGTCCGCGCCGCAGCAGTCTGATTGCTGATTCCGTGCCGTCGAACATCAACGCAATCGGTGACGCGCATCTCGCCAGGCCGCATAGTCCTTGGTGGGGCGACCGAGCGTAAATGGCTTGGCCAGTACGGCGCCGGCCACAAAACCGCCGATGTGAGCTCCATAGGCAACTCCAGTTTCCATGCCGCCAAGCATCGATAGGCCGCTGACCACTTGGAACAAAAACCAGAGGCCGACGGCGACAAAGCCCGGGACTTGAGTCACCACTCGAAACAGCAACACGGTCACGCGGCGCTGGGGGTGCATGACCAAATAAGCACCCATCACACCAGAGATCGCTCCTGAGGCACCCAAGCTGGGAATCAGTGAAGAGGGGCCACTGCGATTGAGCAACACGTGCGCCAGCGTCGCCAGGAGACCGCACAGCAGATAGAACAGCAGGTAACGAAGCCGCCCCAAGTCATGTTCGATGTTGTCTCCGAAAATCCACAAAAACCACATGTTGCCCAATAGATGTGCGATCCCACCGTGCATGAACATGGCGGTCAGAATGGTCAAATAGATTGGCCGGGGCGACTCACCCAGCCCAGGTACCATCACTCGCACCGGGCCTTCGGGGGTGCGCATTTCGACGATCTGGCTTTCGGTCACGACATCCTGGCCACTGACAATCTCCGCGGGAACCGTGGAATAGGCCAGGGTGAAGTCGTCGTTACTCCCCATCCCTTGAAAGACGACAAACACCAAAATGTTGATCGCGATCAAGATCACATTGACCACCGGGAACGTGGTCCGATCAGAATTGTCGTCACCGATTGGAAGCACCATGTCAGGAGTCTAGCCGTTGTAAGACCGATTGATGAAGTACCCTGGTTGAGGAAGTACAGTGGTTGAGGAAGTACCGTGGGCACACGGATCTTGGCTGATCCGCCGCGGCGGACCTTGGCGATTTGATCCGCCCCGGCGGATCAACGACCATCCGCCGGCTTTGTCTCGGCCGACTGGGAATTGACAACCACCTCCAGGGGTCCCTGTTGATCGTCGTGCTTCCAGTACGAGTGACGCAGGGGCAGCGAAAACTGGATACCTTGCTGCTCGAAAGCGCGAAAGATTTCCAGATTGACTTTTTCGCTGAAGGCCAGAAATGCCCAACGATCGGGGGGCGCATACCAGAACATGAAGCGAATCTCAAAAGCATCCGAGCCGAACTCGGTGAAGTAAACGCGCGGCGGAAAGTCCGGATCCATACCCTCATGGTTATCCAGTATCGCGCGAACGCAGGCAATCGCTGCTTCGACCTGTTCACGAGTTGTGTCGATCGGAATCAGCAGCCGCGCGTCTCTGAGAATATGAGTTCGTTTGCCGATGTTTTCGATCTCCGCATCGGCAATCAGGTCATTTGGAATGGAGATGATGTTGTTAGAAAGCGCGCGAATTTTGGTCGATCGCAATCCGATCTCTTGGACAAAGCCGTCGTAACCCTTGACGACAATTCGCTCGCCAACCCGGAAAGGTTTGTCCAGCAAAATGGTGACAGTGCCGAACAAGCCCTTGATCAGACCTTGAGCGGACAGCGCGATCGCCAGGCCACCGATCCCGGCACTGGCGATCAGTGTGGTGATGGGAAAACCGAGGTACCGTCCGCCTTCAAGAAACACGATCACCGCGGCGACGATCCCCAGCACCCGACAAATGATGCGGATCAGGTTGGCATCCAGTCCGGCGGGAGCAATGTTTGGCAGCGCGATGATCGATTCAGCAATTCGGCTGCTGCCGCCGACGATCAGGCCGAGCACACCGAGCAGGAAGACCAGATCGGCACCAAAGTTAACCGCGTAAAGCATGTTTCCGCGAACGGTCAGATACTCGAAAACGAAGTGCTTGAATGCGAGTGGGATCAGGATGGCTACGATCGGGAATCCGAGACTGATCCAATACCGCAGCAGGTTCTGCTTGCGCATGTTTTCGGCTTGCGTTCGGCCGAGGCGATAAGCAAAGAACATCAGTGACAGACTAACTGGAATCGCCAACAGCAGACCGATCCACTGCCAGATGGCCATGCCAAATCTGCGCTGTTGAAACCACTCAGGCAACCATTCGACGATGCCAGCCACAGTGGGATTTCCAGGACTCGACAACCACCAGGCGTACAGCCCGTCAGAGACCCCCCGACCTTCGCTGCGATAGGTTTGCTGCATCGCTTTCTGGTAAAACTCGGGAGCCCGCGCTACCGTGTCGGCAGAAAACAAGAACTCCCCGCGCCGCGGTCCCTCCTCGATTTTTGAGATCACGATCTGCGTCCCCGGAACCTGCCAGCGCGAGAGTGCGGCGGCGCCATCGGCGGTTTCGACCGATTCGATCCCGGGAATCTCCTCCGGTTGCGGCAGCGGGATTCGATCAAGCACTTCCTTCAGGCAAACCGCCGCCTCGGCATCGAAGTATTCACGCGAGTACTCGGGGAGGCGACTAGTGTCCAGGCACGAGATGATTCTTTGAACGAGAGGACCATATTTCGGATCACTCCGGTCGACATACCGTTGCTCACGGATTTGCTCGTAAAACTCATCGCAAGCATCGAGAAACAACGTCAGCGTGCCGCGCGGGCTTGAAGTATCAGCCGATTGCGCCGGCTTTTGTTTCATCACCGCGACATACGCGTCGTAGAGACCCGGCGAAACGGGGCGGCCAGCGGTTCGATAAGGGAGCGGCTTGATCATTCGGTAATACTGGGCAGCACGTCGCACCGTTCCCGGTGTGAACAGATACGCATTTCGGTAGGGTCCCACCTCCATGCGGGCGATCGCGATTCGCGTGCCAGGAATTTGCCAGCGGAGTACGGGCTCACTGTCTGGTTGCGAGTCCGCTCCGGGGATCTCTTCGTCGGCGGGTAGCACGATTCGGTCCAACACTTCCTTGAGAAACAGCGCTGATTCGATTCCAGCCGAGTCTCGCAGTTCTTTGGGCAGCTCGCTCAGATCCAAGCAGTCCAGAATCCGTTCGGTCGTCGGCAGGAGTTCGCCAGCCTGCTCGGCGCTAAAGCTTGGGTCACTGATCAATTGGTCCAGTTCATTGCAAGCGTCGATCAGACTAAGGAGCGTCGCTGCCGAGCTAGAAGTGTTCGATGGCTGCAAGGGATTCGGGGTTGTCACTTCCTGGGCAGGGGCGGTGACAGGCCCCTGGGCACTCAAGATCAACGCGGTTACGACGAACCCAACGCACTGTCGGACGCCAATCATAAATCTCTCCAGCTACAGCTGCTCGGTCTGCTTCCATTGTCGTGGATCGCTCCGCGTTCTAACTTGTGATCTCGGGTGCTCCGTCGCGGATCGCTAAGCGAGCCGACGTGTGATCTCAGAACGATCAACAACGATCCGACTGAATCCCACAAGGTTCATTCTAGTCGCATCGAAGATTGGGCGGGTGGTTGATCAATGAATCTTTCGCTCGCGGGAAAGGCAAGTGCCAAGGTCAGATGCCGAGTTTGTAGCTACTTACTGCCTCCGCTTTCTTGCTGTTTCTTGATCACATCATCGAGATTAAAACTGGCTGCCTTTTGTCGCGGCGGAAACTCCCGGAACGTCGTCAGGAAGTGTTGCGCACCAAGGTCGGCTCGTACTGCGAAGCCTCGCCGGCCAGAAAACCATAGAAGTATTCAAAACCGTAACCGGTGGGCCAGTAATCGAACGGCCCTTTGGAGGTGATCTGTTCTTCCGGTGTGTTATGCCATTTGCCGAAGGCGGACGTGTTGTAACCATAGCACTTCAGCACTTCGGCCATGGTGGCCGAGGTCTTGGGAATCACACCGCTGAAGCCGTCGAAATCGTTGGCAATTGCCGCAAGCTGGCCGTTGCCGACGCGGGTGTGATTCCGCCCGGTCAACAACGCCGCCCGTGTCGGCGAACACATGGCGGTCGTGTGGAACCGGTTGAAGGAAATACCGTGACCCGCAACACGGTCGAGTGTTGGGGCTCAACACGTTTCTTGTAGGTTGAACTTTCAATGGTGACGCCGGCTTGGGAGCCGGACGGTGTCGGCGGAAAAGGCAATCAATCCTGAGCCAGACACGGAAGAACACCAGCGGCAATCAAAACGATTGCGGCCATCAGAAATCGCTGAATCGTATTGATCATGATATGCATTCACCAAGAATTACTTGAGTTCGAATCGAATGGTATCGATTGTCCCGGTGAACTCAAAGTCGCCCTTGTCTTTGTAAACCGGATCGACCGGAGTGATCGAATCGCGTCCGACTTCGAACGGTTCCAGTCCGTGGCGGAACAGAGATCGAGTCCAGCTTGCCTTCGCCAGCGGGTTGATCGTTGACGAACAGTTGCAGCGTGCCTCCTCCATTGGAGAACCGTCGGGCGTGAACTCGGTCTTGACGATCACTTTCCCGGTTCGGAATCTTGACCGATGTCCGGGGATCGTGACATCCGCGATGTCGAAGCACGTGTAGCGAAAGTTCGGTTTGTCGTCTTCGACGTACAGCGACCAACCAGCCGAGAACGCGCCGGCACAAGCGATCACGCCTTCGGCACCCGACTCGGGGACTTCGATGTCGGCCGTCAGCGTAAAGGGCCTCGGGAAAAAGCTGCGGTCCGATCGGCTCAGGCAGACGAACCTGATTGCCGAAGTACGTCCAACTCGTCGGTTGCTCGCCAGCGACTCGCAGTTTCGGATCGAACCGTTCCGCCATTCGCGGATCGAGCGGCAAAACGCTGTATTTCTTCGCTTCGATCCAGGAACAGATCCTGCAGCTCTTTCAATTTGGCTGGGTTGAGTGGCGGCCAAGTCCTTGGCTTGACTGAAATCTTCGTCCACGTTGTACAACTCCCAAGTCGCGTTCTTGAGGCCCTCCAACGTCCGGCCACCCGTTTCCCAGGGCACGCCGGACCGACTGCAGGCGATCCATCCGTCGTGATAAATGGCGCGGTTGGTAAGCATTTCGAAGTATTGAGTCTTGCGCGTGTCTTCGGCGGATTCGTCATCGAACGAATACATCATGCTGACGCCTTCGATCGGCTTTTGCTTGATTCCGTTCACTTCGTCGGGAGCCGGAATCTTGCATGCTTCCAAGATCGTCGGCACCACGTCGATCACGTGATGAAACTGATCACGTAGTTCGCCTTTTGCCTTAATGCCGGCCGGCCAATGAATCACGAGCGGATTGCGTGTTCCGCCAAAGTGACTGGCGATTTGCTTGGTCCAAGCAAACGGAGCGTCCATCGCCCAAGCCCAGGCGACAGGCACGTGCGGCTCGCTGGTCGGTCCACCGATTTCGTCGATCCGGTTGAGCGTACTCGCGCAGTCCGAGTTGTATACCGAGCAAACTGGCCAATTCACTGAACGTGCCTTCGAGCCCGCCTTCGGCGCTGGCACCATTGTCGCCAACGACATACATCACCAACGTGTTGTCGAGTTCGCCCGAGGCTTCGAGGCTGTCGATCAACCGGCCGACTTCGTGATCGGTGTGTGCCATGAACTCGGCATAGTTCTCCATCAGCCTCAGATAGACCTCTTTGGCGTCTGCCGGGACGTCGTCCCAGGCTTGCAGTTCCTTGGGCCGAGGCGTGAGCTTGGTCCCGGCGGGGATGATGCCCATTTCCAATTGCTTGGCATGGGTCAACTCACGCTGCTTGATCCCAGCCGTGATCGAATCGGCCCTTGTACTTGCCCCGCCAATCCTTGGGTACGTGATGGGGCGCGTGCACGGCGCCGGTGCTGAAGTAACAGAACCAAGGCTTGTCTTTACTGGCGGCGCGGGTGTTGCGAATCCAACCGATCGCTTCGTCGGTCATGTCGGTTGTCAAGTGATAGCCTTCCTCGGGTGTCTTCGGCGCATCAACGGTGACGGTGTTGCGGTAAAGCGTCGGATAGAAGTGATGGGCCTCGCCTTGGTTGAAGCCATAGAAGTAATCAAATCCCAGTCCAGTCGGCCAGCGATCGAACGGTCCCGCCGGGCTGATGTCACCCTCCGGTGTGTTATGCCATTTACCAAACATGCTGGTCGCGAAACCGTTGTCGCGCAGCACCTGGGAAATCAGTGCCGTGTCCTTGGGGATGATGCCCGTGTAGCCGGGAAAGCCTGTTCCCATTTCAATGATCACCCCGGTGCCGACCGAGTGGTGATTGCGACCGGCCAGCAGCGCCGCACGAGTCGGACTGCAAAGCGCTGTCGTATGGAAACGGTTGTAGATCAGACCGTTTTTCGCCAGCTTTTCCAGGTTCGGCGTGTCGACGGGCCCGCCGAAGGTCGAACACATCCCGAAACCGACATCATCCAGCAGAATCAGCAACACATTCGGACTGCCTTCGCGGTGCCGTCAAAGGCTTCGGATAGCTGGGCGTCGAGTTCTTGAATGTCTCCGCGATCTTGCCATCAAATGGCGGATCAGGCTTGGGCAGTTGCGATTGGGCTTTCAAAACGGATGGGGTAAGCAAGGTCACAACCAGGACCAATGCGCACGGGGAAGTAGTTTTCATTGGATTGTCCTCACGGTCAAAGCCCGCTGCCTTTCGGCAACTAGGGATTTGATTAAAGGTTAAGATTGGATCTTGAGCATGGCATGATTCCAACTTGTCGAAGAGGTTTGACGCGTCAGAAGCTGCCAAGTTCATCTTTCGAATTCGTTTCAGTCGAGCTTGATCGTCACGGACTTGAGTTGCCCGGTAAACTTGAATGGCATCTCGTATCCCTCCGCGACCGGCGTGCCCGTGTCAAACCCGATGTCGAAAGTTTCGTCGAGCGTGACGCGGTTGGGGATGCTTTTCTCGACGCGGCCTTCACCCAGTTTTTTGTCATTCGCAAACAGTGTCACGGTGGCACCGGCAAACGGCTTGTCGGCGTCTGTTTTGTAGACAGCCTTCAACGTCACGGTGCCCGTCGGTAGCTGGCCCTCCGACTTGATCGTGTACTGATCGACCCCGACGAGGTTGTAGTCGTAAACGAGCTTTCCCATCCTGAACGTAGAAACCATAGCCGGCGAATCGGCCGCCCTGCGTCAACAGCATCCCTTCGGCACCATCATTCTGGATTTCGACATTCGCGATGATGGTATGGCTCTTGTGTTTCAAGTCAGGTGCCGCACCTTCGGGCAGACGCAGAAGATTTGGATAAGTGAAGGAACTGCGGCCCGCGGTCAGGCTGGGCCGGTTGTCGACGTTCAGCCGTTCCGTCTTGCGATCATCCAAGGGCAGGACGTTGTATCTGGCGGCTTCGGCAAAGAACTGTTTGACCAGTTCTTCCAGTTTTTCCGGGTTTTCTTTCGCTAGATCGTTCGCCTGTGAAAAGTCTTCCTCGACGTGGTAAAGTTCCCACGGCATGTTCAGCAAATCGCCCGGTTCGTTTTCACTGGCCCAGGGAATGCCGCGAATGGCACTGGCCATCCAGCCATCGTGATAGATTCCCTGATTGCCAAGCATTTCAAAGTACTGCGTGGTGCGTCGGTCCTTGGCATCGGCGTCGTCAAAGGTGTAGACCATGCTGATTCCTTCGATCGGCTTCTGGGCGACGCCATTGAACTGAGCCGGCGTTTCGACGCCAATGATTTCAAGAATCGTAGGAGCGATGTCGATCACGTGATGAAACTGGTCGCGAACTTCGCCGCGAGCCTTGATTCCCTGGGGCCATGAAATGGCAAGGCCGTTGCGAGTGCCGCCGAAGTGGCTGGCGATCTGCTTGGTCCACTGAAACGGCGTGTCCATGGCATGCGCCAAGCCGCCGGAAAGTGGTTGTAGTGCTTCTGGCTGCCGAGTGTTTTAAGTGACGCCAGCTTCATTTCGAGAGGTTCGGGAATGGCGTTAAAAAACGTCATCTCATTAAGCAACCCGTTCAGCCCGCCTTCGGCACTGGACCCGTTGTCACCCGCCATATAGAGGACCAGCGTATTGTCCAATTCCCCCAGTTCTTCGATCGCGTCAACAAGCCGGCCGACTTCATGATCGGTGTGTGCTGTGAACGCCGCAAAAACCTCCATCATCCGGGAGTAAACTCTACGCTCATTTTCGGGCAGCGAATCCCAAGCCGGCAGCGAATCGGGCCGCTTGGTCAACTTTGCATTGGCGGGAATGATTCCCATGTCTTTTTGGCGCTTAAACGTCTGGTCACGGTAGACGTCCCAGCCGTTGTCGAATTGACCCTCAAACTTCTCGATCCACTCCTGAGGCACCTGGTGCGGCGCGTGCGTTGCGCCGGTGGCAAAGTAAACACAGAAAGGGCGCTGTGGAGCAACGGCCTTGGATGCCCGCATCATGCGGATGGCATGATCGGCGATATCGGTGGTGAAGTGATAGGGCGAACCGTCTTCGTTCATCTCTGGTGGCTCCAATCGCTTTTTGTTCTCGACCAGTGCCGGGTGAAATTGGTCCGTATCACCCCCCACGAACCCGTAAAAGTAATCAAAGCCCAATCCAGCTGCCCAACGATCAAAGGGGCCCACAAGACTGGTCTCCCAGTCAGGGACGTTATGGTTTTTCCCAAACCAGGCGTTCGCGTAACCGTACTCACGAATGACTTCCGCAAACGTTGCTGCGGAGGCAGGGATGATCCCCGAGTAGCCAGGAAACCCGGTTCCAGCTTCGCCAATGACGCCGCTGCCGACCGAATGGTGATTGCGCCCGGTTAATAGCGCAGCGCGGGTCGGTGAACAAAGTGCGGTCGTATGAAATCGCGTGTACTTCAGGCCATTGTTGGCGATCCGATCGAGGGTTGGAGTCGGGATTCCGCCACCGAATGTACTCATCTGACCGAATCCACAATCATCGATCAAAACGAGCAGAATATTAGGCGGGTTTTCCAGGCCAAACGTCGCTGGGATTTTCAGTTGCGGTTTTACCGCTTCGGAATCCTTGTAAGTCAATCCAATCTTGCCAGCGAAGGGAGCCTCCGGTCGTGGCAAGACTTCCTGTGCCACAACATTGGTTCGCATCGTGAAGGACATCACCAAGATGCCAACAATCAAAACATTGTTGATCTGGATCTTCTTGCTAGAAAATGGCAAACTCATATTGAAACCTTAGTGGATTTTTCGAATGAACTTTTCCGATTACGAATCATCAGTCCGCGTTACTGGGAGCCTCAGGATCTGATCAAAGACCGTAACGATCCGCGCTCGGCGATTGACTCGATTCCGCCCGAGCAAAAGTTAAGTTTGTCAATTTTGGCATTCGATTGCCGGACGATCATTTTGCGGATTCAGGCGTTGAGTTCAAGGTAACTTGTCAGGGTGATTGATTCTCTTCAAGGACTTTGATCGTAACCTTTTCCAGTTGCCCTGAAAATTCGAATGGCGTTTCGTAGTTCGGGCTGAGGGGGAGTGTTTGCATTGCGTCCGATCAAAAGTCCGTATCCGAACCTTAACCAATCAAGCGGTACGCGAGAGCATTCGGTGCCCGCAACAACCGCGTGCTAGTACACTGCGGCTGATGGTCGATGCGGTAACTGATTCTCACTCGCGTCCTTACGGACCGCACTCGCATTGAACGCGTGCGGCCTGTTTGCCAAATGAACCCCTACCGCCCACCTAAGGACGCTTCGATCTTCTTTTGGATTCCTTCCAGGTTGAATGAGCCGGGGGATTGGCTCGGCGGATACTCTTTCATCGTCATGAGGAACTGACCTGCTACTCGTTGCATCGGCCCAAGGATGTAAACGCGATCGAGGAACCAGTCGTTGTAAGTGTTCGAGTTGTGTTGTGCCTTTTCGAAGGGGTCGCGACGCAGGTTGAACAACAGTGGCACGCGAAGTTCGGTGAACGGCTCACGCCAGACCTCAAAGGCTTGGCCGCGGTTTTCAAGGAAGACAGCTTTCCAATCCTGATAACGCATGGCGACGATCTGGCCATCGTCGTTGACGTACATGAACTGCTTGCGCGGCGACTGATCAGTCTTGCCGCTGATATAGTCAAGCTGGTTGGCACCATCGATATAGTTTCTATAGCGGCGGCCGTTGAGCTCGACTCCTTGCTTCAACTGCTCCTTGATGTCAGCGTTGCCAGCCGCGGCGGCGAAGGTGGGCAGCCAGTCTTCGTGCGAGACGATACCGTTGCGAACCTCGCCAGCAGGAAAGTGCCCAGGCCACTTGATGAAGCAAGGAACGCGGTAGGCACCCTCCCAGTTTGAATTTTTCTCACTGCGGAAAGGCGTGGTTCCAGCATCTGGCCAGGTATTGTAGTGCGGACCGTTGTCGGTGGAGTACTGCACGATCGTGTTGTCGGCGATGCCGAGCTCATCGAGCAGTTTGAGGAGTTCGCCGACCTGGATGTCGTGCTCGATCATGCCGTCGGTGTATTCATCATTGCCCTTGTGACGGTTTTCAGCTTTGACATGGGTGCGGAAGTGCATGCGTGTGCCGTTCCACCAGCAAAAGAATGGCTTGCCGCCCTTGGTCTGGCGGGTAATGAAGTCCTTAGCGGCCGCGAGTGTCTCCTCATCGATGGTCTCCATCCGTTTTTTGGTCAGCGGTCCGGTGTCTTCGATGGTCTGACCGCCTTGGCCGTCCGCTTTGCAGCGAAGCACACCGCGCGGTCCGAAAACTTCCTTAAAGGTCTTACCGCTGGGCAATACGAGGTCGCCCGGATAATCTTCGTTCTCGGGTTCTTCCTCGGCGTTCAGGTGATATAGGTTGCCGAGGAATTCGTCAAAGCCGTGCATGGTGGGCAGGTGTTCGTCGCGGTCGCCCTGGTGATTCTTGCCAAACTGACCGGTGGCGTAGCCAAGGCTCTTCATGACGGTGGCCATGGTGACGTCGGTCTTCTGCCAACCTTCCGGTGCACCGGGGATGCCGACTTTGGTCATGCCCGTGCGAACGGGGACGGAGCCGTTGATGAAGGCAGCGCGGCCGGCGGTGCAGGATTGCTGGCCGTAATAATCGGTGAAGAACACACCCTCATTCGCAATGCGATCGATGTTGGGCGTCTTGTAGCCCATCATGCCGCGGTTGTAGTAGCTGATGTTCTCAGTGCCGATGTCGTCACCCCAGATGATGAGCACATTCGGCTTCGCTTGGCCCTGAGCAGACATACTCATGCTCAGGCACAGCAAAGTGCTCAGCAAAGAATAAGTTTTAATTTTCACGTAGAATCGTACCTGTTGGATGACATAGAAGACGCACAAAGCGAGCCCGAGAGCCCGCCTTTCTGATAAGCGTGAGAGAGAAATTTTTTACTAAGTCTATAACATAGGGAAGAGTACATCGCGAGGAATCCGCTGGCCCTCTCTGCTGAGAATTCATAACAAATCCTTCGACAACTAATTTTGTCTCGGCTGACGACTCTTGTCTCGGCTGACGACTCTTGTCTGACGACCAATTCGAAGTTCAACTATTTGGTCTTCATGCGATCAACGACGGAAACGACAGGCGGTTGTCAGGTTTGCCGAAGTCTGTCTTCGCCTGGCATGTAAGCTAGCAGCATGATGAAGAATCCGTCTTCAGGGGCTGGTAACGCGCAATTGTCATCCTTGAAGTCGGTGGACAGTGCCTTGAGCATGCGATATCTCGTCTGGTTCATCTTGATCGTCTTCTATCAATTTGAAAAGAGTGACTACTTTAACTCGACCTTGACCACGTTGATCGTTCCATCAAATTCAAACGGGCGTCGTTCTTCGTAGCTGCGAGAAACGGGGGAACCGAGGTCGACTCCGACGTCAAAGGTTTCGCTGGCGGTGAAGGCTGCGGGTACGGATCGCCTGGTCGTCATCTTCGCGACTTCATCGCCATCGACGCTGATCGCAACGGTGAGAGCCGCGCCGGGTTTTGGCAGCGAAGTGTCGATCACAATCGTGTGCTTACCAGCGGCAACCGGCGCTTTTGATCTGAACTGGTAGCGTTCAATGACCATCAAGTTGTATTCGTAGCACAGGAAGCCCTCTTCCATGTAACAGGTTAGTCCGCCTGAGGCTCCGCCGAGCGCGTACAACACGCCGCTGGACTTGTCGCCCAGTTCCAACTCGATCTCAACGCGGTTGTTCTTCTTACCTAGACCGGGCGCAGTGAACTCAGGCATCCGACGCGTATTCGGGCCGAACGTCCAACTGGTGTACTTCGTCGCTACGACATCTTCGGGATGAATGCGTGTCCAGATCGCACCGCCAATGGGGAGGTCTTTGTTGTCTTTAGCAGCCGCCAGGAAGTCCTGCTTCATCTTCTCGAGACGTTGCGGCTGAACGGCGGCGAGATCGTTTGCCTGCGAAAAATCATTGGTCAGATTGTACAATTCCCAAACGTCGTTTTCGGAGTTCCAGCCTTTCATGCGCGCCGGATTTCCAGCCGGGTCCCACGGATAAAGTGGCCCGAATGTGCAAGCCATCCAGCCGTCTTTGTAGATGCCTCGACTGGCAAAGTTATCAAAAAATTGTTCTACCTTGGCGGTCGGTGCAGCGGCGTCGTCGAACGTGTAGGCCATGCTCAGGCCGTCGATCTGCATTTGCTTGTGACCGCTAACCACCTTGGGCGGAGTGATGTCCAGGATGTCATAAAGCGTGGGAACAATGTCGATCACGTGGTGAAATTGCGATCGCACTTCGTCGCTCGGCTTGATTCGCTTCGGCCATGATATCGCCAACGGATTGCGAGTACCGCCAAAGTAGGACGCCACCAGCTTGGTACCTTTGAACGGCGTACTGCCCGCCCACGCCCAACCGGCGTGGTACATGTTGTCGACCGCCGCCGTGCCGAGCGCTTGCAATCCGCCCAGTTCATTGAGCGCTGCAATTTGTTGATCGACGGTGGTCGGGATCTGGTTCTGGGCCAGCAGTTCGCTGACAGTTCCGTGCACGCCTTCGGAGCTGGATCCGTTGTCGCCCCAGATGTAAATGATCAAGTGTATTGTCGCGAAGTCCTCGTTGCTTCGAGTCCTTCGACCACTCGCAGGACTTGCGTGTCGGTGTGCTCGACAAAGCCGGCGTAGACTTCCATCAACCGGCGTTGGAACGCCCGCTGCGATTCGGGGATATCGTCCCAAGCCTGCATCGTCGAATCGCGCCCGGTCAGCTTCGTGCCTGGTGGAATGATGCCCATTTCCAGTTGACGTTTGTGGACACGTTCGCGGTACGCATCCCAGCCGTCGTCAAACTTGCCCTTGTACTTGTCGGCCCATTGCTGTGCCACATGATGCGGGCCATGCACGGCACCGGGTGCCCAGTACATCAAGAACGGTTTGTCAGGCGAATAGGCTTGGTGATCGTCCAGCCACTTCAGCGCCTCGTCGGCCATGCCTTCGGTCAAGTGATAGGATTTCGCCGTGGGGAGGTTCGATGTGAGTCGTGTTCCGGGTCAAGCGAGGTTCCCACTGCGACGTTTCGCCAGCGATGAAGCCGAAGAAGTAGTCAAACCCGTAGCCGGTCGGCCAGCGGTCGAAGGGCCCCATGCTGGTCGTTTCGGTAGCGGGCGTGTTGTGCCACTTTCCAAACGCCGATGTTTTGTAGCCGTAGTGATGCAGCACCTCAGCCACCGTGGCCGCTTCCTTGGGCATGATGCCGGTGAACCCGTCAAACGCGACAGCTCGTTCGGCGATCGTGCCAGAGCCGACGCGCGTGTGGTTGCGGCCGGTCAACAGCGACGCTCGCGTCGGTGAACAGATCGACGTCGTGTGAAATTTGTTGTAGCGGATCCCTTCTTCGGCGAGCTTTTTGAACGCGGGAGTTTTCACTTCACCACCGAAGACTTCCGAAACACCAAATCCCGTATCGTCCAACAGCACGATCAAAATGTTCGGAGCGTCCGCGGGTAAACGCTGTGGCTCGGCCGGCCACTTCATTTTGGAATCTTGCAAGCGAGGCTTCACCACGCTAGTCCATCGGTGTCGCTGGAAAGGGCAGCAACGATCCATCGCTGGGTGCCGATTGTGCCGTCGCAAAGCTAAGACAGACACCGCCATAAAATGCCATCAGTAAAGAAACCAAAAGTCCTATTTTCCTTGTTGCGAGACTCAGCCTAACAACGCACCGTCTTTGCTGAGAAGCCTCGGGAATACGGGAAAGCAGCAGAATACCGAAACGAGTAGAACGGCAGAATCGAAGAAGGATAAGTTCAGTCACGTTGATGCACCTTAGAATTCTCTCGCCGAATGACAGTGCGGCGAAGCACGTTGAAATTTGTAATTGATAGGCCGCGTTACCCGATTCAGGACCGGACCCAAAGCGTAAACCGAACGGGCGGTTCCGCAGAGCAAATGAACGTACGTTCATATCGCGAAGCTTTCCGCACCCAACATTGCCGATAACGATCGAACCAATCTTCGAACATTGATTCGTCACAGGGGCTCCCGCGTTTGTTATCGTGGTTGAGCTTGAAATTCAGTTTCGCTCGCGGACATTCGCCCGCCGAAAGCCTTTTTTTGTCGGCCTCTTGGTGATCTCCCGGCGCAGCGTAAGAATCCACTTGCAAGGTGAGTTGCTGGAGTGGATCGCAAAGGCGCACACCAAAGCTTTCTAACCAACATTGCCAGTCAATTGCTTCGATTTTTGAGGAGTCGTTTCCATGCGTGGTCTCAGACGCTGTCTGTTTTCTATTCTTCTAACAGCCTTGCCTGCTGCCGTTTTGCGGGCCGATGAAACGGAGTTACAAGCGGCGATTGTCAGTTACGTAGATGCATTCAACAACCAGGATCTGCCGGCGGTCGTCGGCATGTGGACTGAAGATGCAACACACATTGACCGCGATACCGGCGAACGGACTGAGGGCCGCGATGCGATTCGCGACGACATCGAAGCCGTCTTTGCCGAACAACCCAGTACCAGACTGTCGGGACAGATCGACAGCGTGCGAATGATCACAGCGGATGTCGCGAAAGTCGACGGCCAGACAGCCGTTGGTGTTCCGGGACAGCAGCCGGCGGAATCGACCTTCTCAGCCGTCATGGTCCAACAAGACGGCAAATGGATGATTGATTCGATGGAAGAGATGCCCTTGCCACAGCCGGCGAGCTCCTATGACGCCCTTGAGAAACTCGGCTGGATGGAAGGTCAGTGGCTCGATCAATCTGAGGACGTCCGCGTGGAGATTACGGTCAGTTGGTCGCCCAACCGCGCCTTCCTGATCCGCTCCTTCGTCGCCCAAACGGAAGCCGATGAGATACAGCAGGGAACGCAAGTCATCGGCTGGGACCCGCGTAGCCGGGAGATTCGGTCTTGGACCTTTAATTCGGACGGATCGTTTGGGGATGCAGTCTGGTCGGAGAGTGGAAGCGATTGGTTGATCAAGTCAAGTCAGACCACGGCCGACGGACTGGCGGCTTCAGGGACTTACGTCCTCTCGCGACCCGATGAAGACACGATCAAGCTGCAACTGATCGGTCATGAGATCGAAGGCGAACCCCAGCCGAACACCGATATGATCACTGTCGTGCGAGTCAAACAACCGAGCGAGTCGCCCGAGGCATCGCAGGGTAGGACGTCGGCGGCGCCGGCGACATCAACGACGCCTGCTGCGAACGAAACGGGAGCCGATCGATGAAGACGATTTATACAGGCTTGATTGTGATCGCAACTTTGTGGTGCCTGCCGAGCGCTGAGCTGATCGCCGGAGGTGGATTCAAGGGAGGCGGCGGCAGAGGAGGGGGAGGCAAGGGTGGTGGTCGGACCATGTCAGCGTCTCGCCCGCGGCCTAGCACCCCGAATCTCAGTCGCTCGCGACCGAGTCCCAAAATGAGTCGACCCAGCGTCAGTCGACCCAGCGTCAGTCGACCCAATGCAAGCCGACCCAATGCAAGCCGACCCAACGTCAGTCGGCCCACTGCAAGTCGACCGAGTGGCGGTATGAAGCCGTCGACACGGCCGTCGACACGCCCTTCGATCGCGAGCACGCGGCCGTCGACTCGTCCGACGACGCGGCCAGGATCGGGAAGCAATCGTCCGAACACGCTGCCCGGTAACATCAACCGTCCGCCGAAGCGACCTGATTTGGCGGGCAATCGACCAAACAAGCAGCCGGGTAACCTCACCCGGCCAGCGACGCGGCCGAGCTTTCCCAGCCTCGGTTCAGGCAAGGATCGACCCGACATTGCCCGTCCGAGTCGTCCGGGAGGCAATGGTAACGGTAATCGCCCCGAGATTGCCCGTCCCGGTCGTCCTGGAGGCAGCGGTGATCGCCCCGGCTTCGGTCGTCCCGGTCTGACCCGTCCGAATCTGCCCGGTGGTGGCGGCCGTCCGTCGCCAGGCGATCTCGGCGATTTTTTGGGAATGAACAAGCCGATTCGTCCGGGAACCCTACCGGGCAATCTCCGCCCCGGAGATCGCCCAGGACGCCCCGGTGGAGATCGCCCGGGACGTCCCGGCGGAGATCGCCCCGGATTGGGCAATGGAAATCGACCGAACCTACCTGATATCGGCGACGGCCGGCCGAATCGTCCCGGTCGTCCCGGTGGAGATCGCCCGGGACGTCCCGGTGGAGATCGCCCCGGATTGGGCAATGGAAATCGACCGAACCTACCTGATATCGGCGACGGCCGGCCGAATCGTCCCGGCCGTCCCGGTGGAGATCGCCCGGGACGTCCCGGTGGAGATCGACCGGGAAGACCCGGTCGCCCTGGGTCCGGCAACGGAATCAATGTCGGTGACATCAACATCGGCAACAACAACATCATCAGCAATCGCCCCGGCTGGGTGAACATCGACAATGATCGAATCACCAATATCAACAACCGCTGGCAGAACCAAATCGGCGGAATCCAAAACTGGCGTGGCCGATATCCGGACCGCGGCCGTTACTGGAATGACTGGGGCAACGGCGTGCGACATCACTGGGACCACTATCACCATCATGACAATTGGTTCGGCCCCGGCTGGTGGAACGGTCATCGGCACAACTGTGGCGGCTGGCATTACGGATACGGCTTCAATTCCTATCCGTGGAGCTACTGGTGGACGGTTCCTACCTTTGCCACGTTCACCAATTGGTTCACCTGGTCGGCACCAAGTACTGTCTGGTCACAGCCGGTCTACTACGACTATGGCCAGGGTGGCAACGTCGTCTACGAGAACAACTCTGTCTACATCGACGGCCAACAAGTCGCTTCGGCAGAGGAGTTTGCCGAGAGTGCAGCGGCGCTGGCCACGGTTGAGCCGCCGGAGAACGAAGAAATCGCGGCCGAGGCGGAGTGGATGCCGTTGGGGACGTTTGCGGTCAGTTCGAGTGAGAAAGATGTGGAACCGAGTCGGATTGTTCAACTTGCGGTCAACAAGCAGGGCATCATCAGCGGCACGCTGTTCAACACACAGACCGACCAAGCGGAGACGATTCAGGGAAGAGTCGACCAGCAAACGCAACGAGTCGCCTTTCGGATCGGCGAAAGCGAAGATGTGGTGGTCGAAAGCGGTTTGTACAACCTGACGCAGGACGAGGCACCGGTGCTGGTGCATTTCGCCGGTGAGCAGGTGGAGAACTGGCTGCTGGTCCGATTGGAAAATCCCGAAGCCGACGAATCGCGAGAGGCTTCCGGCAATTGATGAGAAAAATTCCCAATCGATCTCGATTTGACACTCTCTTGCCCGACAGAGCAGTAGCTGGCAAACTGCAGTCTGATCAGTGGTTGTTTCATCCCCTAACATTCAAGCAACTCGCTACGTTCACTCGGGCGAGTACGCATTGGTTGCCAAACAGAACCGTACGGCAGTCAGGAAGCGTGATTGAGTGGAGTTTCAAAAATGCGTTGGCAAGGTCGTGAGAGAAGTCAGAATGTCGAGGACCGCCGTGGAATGCGACCAATGGGCGTGGCGATCGGGGGCGGAGGGTTGATTGCGTTGCTGTTCGCGGTCGTGGCGATATTTCTAGGGGCCGATCCGAGAGCAGTCATTGGCGTCGTCGGTCAGCAACAGGCTCAACAGGGGCAGGCGATCCAACAGCCGCCGGCAGCCGACGATCCATCCAGAGAGTTCATCGAAGTCGTCCTCAAAGACACTGAAAACGTCTGGACGAAACTCTTTCAACAGCAGGTTCAAGGGGGTCGGTACGTACCGCCGCGACTGATCATCTTTGCGGGCACGGATCGATCCGGATGTGGCATCGCCAACGCACAAATGGGCCCGTTCTATTGCCCGGCGGATCAGAAGATCTACATTGACCCGGCGTTTTTTGATGAAATGAAGCGAAGACACAATGCACCGGGAGATTTCGCGCAGGCCTACGTGATCGCCCATGAGGTCGCCCATCATGTGCAAAAACAGATTGGCTTTGCCAGCATCGTTGATCGGATCCGTGCAAGTGGAGACGAGCTTGCCTCCAATCGCGCTTCGGTGCGACTTGAACTGCAGGCTGACTACCTGGCGGGGGTTTGGGCGCATCATGCCCAAAGGGATTATCAGATTCTGGAGGAAGGCGACATTGCAGAGGCATTGAACGCTGCAAACCAGATCGGCGACGATACCTTACAGCGGTTATCACAGGGGTTTGTGGTTCCGGAGAGATTCACTCACGGCACATCGGCTCAGCGCGTTCGCTGGTTCAGAGCCGGTTTGGCATCCGGTGATCTGAAGGGTTGCCAACAGCTCTTTGACATGGACTACGAAGAGCTTTAAGGCTGGGCTTCCAAGTTCACGATCTCATCTTCAGTCTTGTGGAGAACAAAAGATGGACGCAATCGACATTTTGGGAAGCTTACTGGGACATAAGTCGAGTCGGCCCGGAAAAGGGACCGACGTGCTGACGGAAATCCTCCGTGGTGCATCGAGGAAATCATCTCCTGCCCCGGGACCCTCCGACATCGGCCAGCAAGCCAAAGAGCTGGAGGATTTGCTGAACGTTGCCAACAAGCGGCAGTCGCAACCACGCTCGGCTCCGGTTCCGACCCAACCTTCTTCAAGTTCGCGACCAAAGGTGGATACTCGCGAAGCGACTGCGCCGAATTCGGATAACGAAAAAGCGCAGATTCTGGTGTGCGCAATGGTCAATGCGGCAAAGTCAGACGGCCAAATCGACCAGGCCGAGCAGCAAAGCATTCTCGAGCGCCTTAACAATCCTTCCCCCGAGGCGATTCAATTTCTCCGCGACGAGTTCCAAAAACCACTGAATGTGCGCGAGTTTGCCATGTCTGTTCCGATTGGAATGGAACAGCAGGTGTATACCATGTCGCTGATCGCCATCGACTTGGACACCAGTAGCGAAGCCAAATATCTGATGGAGTTGGCCGAGGCCCTGCGTCTTCCCACGGAAATTCGCGAACAAATCCATCAGCGTGTGGGTGCGCCAAGTATCTACTGAATGGAAACGCGTTGCTGGCTACGCGCACAATTTTCGGTAGCGGATGTCGATTTTGCTGGTTGCTCAAAGTGCGACTTTGATGACCTTCTCGCGACGGTCGCGAGGGTTGACGACTTGCAATTCCAGGCGACCTCTTGATTCCTGTTCGGCTGCGGTGAGCTGTTCCGGCTTGGTGATCGGCTTTCCGTTGGCCTTGAGAATCACAAGCCCGGCAACGATCCCGGCTTGCTCGGCTGGACTATCGGGCTCGACGCTGGTCACCTTCAAGGCCGCTTCTCCCTGATAGAAAGCCAGTTCGGTGCTGGCCCCTAGCGGCTCCATGCGACGATTCTGTCCTGGCGTCACCCCAGCACCTGCGTCTGATGAGACGACGCCGGAGTCGATATCGACAAGAACATCACGACCGGAGCGGACATCCCGAACCGTGACTGCAAAATCGCCACGGCTTTCGCCAAACAACGCATTGAGCTGGTCTTGGCTGGCAAGCGCCACACCGTTGGCCTTGACGAGAATGTCACCAGGTTCGATTCCGGCTCTCGCAGCCGGGCTGTCGCGATCAACCTGAGTCACTTTCAGTGCACTTTGACCCCCCAGCGAAATTCGCTCCGAAGAAACGCCGAGCGACCGAACATCCCGACCCGACGTACCTCGTCCATAGCGGTCTGCAATCGCTTCCGGGTTGTCCTGGTACCAGTCTTTGCCAGCGGCCTCCCATTGGCCCCCTTGTCCCTGCTTTAGCAAAGCACGGATTCGAGTTCCTGGTGTTGGAAGCGTGCTCGCGCCGGAACGTCCTGCGATGCGGCCCAGGATGGAACTGCCAGCTTGGACGTGAGCGTATACGTACTCACCGGGAGCTGGATACCGAGTGCCGGCAACAGCGTCCAGGCCCGGAACCTCCGAGCGTTGCACCAGAATTTGAACTAATTGTTCGTCCTCGCTTTGGAAAACGCTTTGAACGCTGCCATCGACGATCACGGCAATGTCCTGCTTCGCCAAAGTGTCTTGAATTTGTCCCTTTGCCGATGGCACGGTTGTCCAGTGGACCGCCCCCAAAGCCAACAAGGCTGCGACGGCAGGGGTGTAATGCAAATGCCGATTGGTGACCATCATTTTGCTCGCTCGATGAGTCTCGATTGGAATTGATAAAATAAAGGCTTATTCTAGCGTTGTCTCAGCGTTGTGGTTGGACCGCAATCGGCATCGGTAAGATTTACCAGCGAGTAAATCGGGCCGATCTATTGATCGCCGCAGGTCGCCAAATATTCATTCAGGGTGGCCCTGGGGAACGCCGGCTCTGGTCTTTACCCATTGAGAGACTCGCGGCGGCCGGTGATTGACTTCAGCAGCGTGCACGGAGCGGAAAACGCGATCGCCAGAAACCAAGATGGATCACCCCAGAATCATCAAGAGGCGCCGCTCTTGATGATTGTGTCGTAGCCAATGATCGCGAGGGTCCCCCGTGGGGCGTAACTCAGCGAGGCCCGAAGTCCTAGGCAGCTTTCGTGAATGCCGAAACCGAATCCATCAATCCGCTGACGGCCGGCTCAAGAATCGCCTTCACGCCTGGGATGCGATAAGCGATCTCAAGGGCAGCTTGCAGTTTTTCCACCATCGGATTCAGCATTTGACTTAGCATCGATGTCTGATCCTGCGGCAGCTTATCGAACCCATAGCTTTGGAACTGTTTCTGTAGCTCGGTGATCTGAGGAAGCGCCTCGCGCGGACGCCTCGTCGCTGATCCCGGAAATCGACTTCGTCAGATCCCCAAAGGTGGTGCCAAGATCGGCCGAAATCACCTCAAGATTCAAGCTCGGGACTGCCGGTTTTTGAACCGTGATCCTCTCAGCGGCATCGGCTGCGGCGTCGACCGTCTTCTGTGCGACTTCTTGAGCCGGCTTTGAGGAGAATAACGTCCAGGCACCGAAACCCACAGCCGCAAGGATAGCCAAGGGGACCAAAGCCTTGAGCAACCCTGCACCGGAGCCGGCGGTCTCTTGCGCTGCGCGGGTCACGCGTCCGCTGGTCTCACGAGCCACATCGGCGCCTTGATCCAACAAGTTAGCGATTCCGAGTTGCTGACCGAACTCGGCTGGCAGCGTCTTGGCGACAAGCGATTTTTGCCCCATGACAAGATCAACCAAACCGCTGAGGTCCAGATTGCCGGATTTAACCTGCTTGGCAATCACGCCCATTAACAGCGGAGCCAACATGCTCAGCAAGGACTTTGAGGAGCCTTGACCGATTCCAGTAAGTTTGGCAATCATTCCGATCACCGAATCCTGCTTTCCACCAAGCAAAGAGCTGATCAACTTGGTTCCCATCGAAGTCCAGTCGGAAGACTGCGGCTGCTCGGCACCGCCAGTCAGCAACGAACCCACGTTGTCGAGCAGTCCGGTATCGAATTGATTGACCTGTTGAAAGACGTCTTTCGCTCCCTGGGGAGAAGAGACTTTTTTGATCAAACTGCCCAGGATCGCTGAGCCGGCGATATCTATCGCCGATGTTGTTTTTGCTTCGCTTTCACCCAGCGACCCGGCGATCTTTCCAAGTGCTCCTGAGTCGAGCGCTGATTTCGCTAGGTCCAACAGATTAACCGCCATGATTTGCTCCCAAAATAAGATTTCGACGCACAAAAAAAATGCAACTTGCTGGAGTCAGGCACCAGTTCGCTGCGTGTTACACTTTTTTAACAACAGACACCATCAATACCGCTCATTACATTTGGCGTCACGTAACTGTGTCGATTGACTCCATCAGTCAGTTGATCCATAGGGCCGACCTCCGCCGCCCGAAAAAATCCGACCGGCACGCCGGACGTTGACGACTCTGTAACCAAAAAGATTAGATTAGAGTTACTAGGACCAGGACGCTAATCTCACAGCTGATCGGTATCAGTGCGGAATTCGGCCGTGGTTCGCGAATATGCTGCTGCTCCCTGAACGAATCGTCAAGCGGGCGCAACGGAAATTCGACAAATTTTGCTTGTGCGGTGTTAAAATGGAGCAGCTGCACAAAGCCGGCGCTGCTTCCGTACGGAAAATGCAGCGCGATCTGAGACCGAAAACGGAGTCGCCTTTTGGCAGCTATCGCTTCGAGGTCTTGCCGCGAGCAGATGCCGATAGCCAGCAGCGCGCTGGCGGCAATGGTCCCGATCATGTACTGGACGATCGAACCTTAATCTGCGGCGCGCTCGATTTGATTCGACACTTTTACGAGCTGAATTCATTTCGAGGGGGAAATTGTTGTCATGCTCTGCCATTCTGCCGCCAGCCATCGGTAATTAGGTTTGAACCCGATGCACTACAACCTGCTGAGCAATTCGGACTTCTTTGAACTGAATTCTTCCTCTGTCAGAATTCCTTTCTCCTTCAACGTTCCAAGTCGCTCGATGGCTGAAAAAATATCCGTATCGACCCGCGCCGATGGCGGTTCGCTTGGACTGGTCACCGCTGCGGACGGTTCGTTCGGTGCGACCGACGGTGCGCTGGAACGCATTGCTGGGGAGACACTCTGGCCGTTGCGTGAAACGACCGGCAACATCGCCAGATCGACAGTGCCGTACTGGCTCGTGAATACGATGGAACTTCCCATTCCTTGTTGCTGTGAGAACCCACCGATTTGATGATTGAGTGTGTCATACACCCAAACTTGGTCGCCGGTCTTCACGGCCAGCCGTCGCGGACCGGCAAAGTAGGCATAGCGAACGTTATTCTGTACGCCAGTCGCATTGGGATTACCAAGTTCTGCCGGCCAGTAGTGATCGTTCGGATCGGGCACAAACAGACTGGAGCGTGCCCCGCTCATTCCAACCCCCTGGCTTTGCTGACCACTGCCGCCCTGGCTTTGGTGTTGAAAGCTTCCAGAGCTTAGCAGTCCGGGTTGGCTGTTAAGAACACCGGCGATGTCTTGACACAACGAATCGACGCGACCTTTCAAGTTATGATTGAACATGTCTCCCAACATCAACATGCCGCCCTGCAGCCATTGCCCCGAGCCGCCGAATTCGGGATGACTGAACTGTGCCATCGTCCCATTGCCTTGCAGAACCGCAATTAACATTTGGGTGACCGCTTCGGTCGAAAAACCATGACGGGCAGAGAGTTCATTGACGACGGATTGGCCTGCTGGAGTGAGTGTTTGCATGATGCTGTTGTTGAGAATTTGAAATGACTTTTGGATCGATTGACTTGGGCACGCCGCCTCGTGAGTTCCGCAGTTTACTTGATTGGGTCCCAAATCGTTAGCGGCCGAAAGCCAGCTCGGCACTGCAACACAGCTGGGCTAACGGTCCACTTCTCGCAGTACACGGTCGCGAAGTTGTGCATGGGTCAACAGATTCGAGTCTTTGGAAAGACTAATAGCCGGTCAGCTTGCCATTGAATCGTGGCAAACCGCGATCCACTCTATGCTGAATCCTTCTGATCTCCGCTTCGGCATCTCGCTTGGGGTCGCGTGTCATCATCAACTTGTTGCCCGTTTTGTTTGACAGTCGACGGGACGCCATCTAACGTGGGCAACAAGCGATCACTCGCTGTACTTCTGACGATGACGCCCAAATTCTTCCTCGCCTGGATAGCGATCATGGCCTCCCGATTCGTTGCAAATTGTTCCGCAGCGCTGCTTGTAATCCTGATTAGCACCGTGAGCTTTGCCGCTGAGCCGCTGGTGGTTGCCGAACTAAGGGCGAGTCGAAAAATCGCTGTAGCGGAAGCGTCCAAGAGCGACGCGGAACATGAGCTGGCGGCGTGGAAGCTTAGGCAACTGCGAGAACTGCGAGAAGCCGGACATGCTTCCTGGCAGGAGGTTGCCCAGCAAGAAGTCATGGTGCATTCGCTGTCGGCCGCCGCAGAGGCAGCGCAGCAATACGTACACGCCGTGGCAGAGTGGCAATCACGTATCGCAAAGTTACTCCTTCGAAACAGACCGCAAGAAGCCGAGAGCATTCAGCTGTTTCTGCCAGGCTCCAACCGACTCGTGGCGTCGATACCGACTGAGTTTGCCAGCCGTGAGTTGGCAAAGCGTCATCTCGAAAACCTGCGATCCGAACATCAATCAGTCTCTGACATCGATCTTTCATCCTTAGAAACTGCGATCACGAAGGCCGAGAAAGCCTTGCAGATCTACGGCGCTGCGGAACGGAACGCCAGTCGTTGCCAGCGAGCGGCGATTGAATTGCGAATCGCCCAGGCAGCCTACCAAAGTGCGCAGGCACGCCAGGCATCAGCAAAGATCATTGCCAGGCGAATGTCTCTGGTCCGAGAGTTGCCGAATCAACAGCCTGCAGAACCTGAGCCATCATCAGAGGCGCTTGCTGAGATTGGTACTCGATTCGTCGATGCCACCAGCGACCGCGAGCTGGCGCTGCTGGTCAATCAGATCGCGATCGGCGAAACGAGCACGAGCGCGCAGATTGAACGTCTGAAGCAAAAACACACCGTAATCACCGATCGCATTGACGCTCTGAAACAACTCTCCGAACACGCACGTTTTAACCCCACGGAACTTGCTCAAGCGAAACAGCGAAGGTCAGACCTCGAATCACAGATTCAAGTAGCCCAAGGCATCTTGGAAGTAAAACAAAGGCTTGCAGAAAGGTACCAACAGAAGTCTCGGCCGCAGGCAAGCGAACGCCTGTCGCGGGCAGAACCGCTTGCTCTGGATGATCCGTGCTTCAGCGACGCGAACACCGTTCGTCACCTGTTGACACTACTGAAATTGAAGTTGCAAACAGCCGCCGATCAGGCCGTCATCAAAGCCGAGCTTGATTATCTGGTCCAGCGACTGCAGCGGGTCGAGCAAATCCCTGAAGCAGCCCGTCCACCGCAAGAACTGAACCAGCTGGACCAAAAGGTAAAGGGAGTACGGGAACAGTTGGCGATGGTTGCCCGTGACCTGACACTGTTGGACCGCGAGCAGCAGCGGTTCTGTCGTCAGGTCAAAGCCCAGCAAGGTCAGCAGTACCAACTGGTGCAGGCGGGTCATGGTCAGTTCATCGGTCGCCAGCAATTTGAACTGGCAGCGAGTTTGATCGGTTCGATCGGAATGGTCGAAGCGGAGACTCTTTTCCCAGAGCTGTCCGCGATGTATCCCTATCTCGAATCGCCGACCGTTCTCGACTGCCTGTCGGAATTGAGCATTGAAGTGCCTGGTCCAACAACGCAAATCGATAAGCTTACCCGCTGGGGGTCAAGCCATGATCGGCTGCGACTAGGCACTCCATCACTGCTGCAGGGACCGGACCGTTGTTGCGACTCAATATTGATTGCCGATCGGACTGTTTTTGCCAGGGATTTGTTTTGTTATTGGCCCTGCGGTCTCTGGCGAGTGCGGCCTGACCAACTGTGGTATCGCTACGACTACTTGCCGTGGGCAAGCAACTGTGGTCTGGGATACCTTGCTTGCTACGATCGATGGCCGCTTGGGCCAAGTGGTCAGAATATTTTCTCGTATCGATTCGGCGCCCCCACGCGATGCAGTTTTCCATACAGGAGCAGCTACCTTTACCGAACTGCCTTCCCACTCCGCAGCAATCTGTACTCCTACCCTTACGCGCGCCCAGCGGGGCTGGTCAGCAGTTGCTATGACTGATCGCCGAGCCGATTCGGTTCTGCAGTCTACTACCGTTGATTCGTCCCTGGCCATCTCTGGTGACGAAGCAATGCTTAGCGGCCACCCGGTTTGCTCATCAACAATTTGTAGTGGCCGGTTCCCAACAGATCGTCAATTCTTGCTCTTAGTTGCGGCGTTACATCGACACGGTATTTGTCGCTTTTCAAGTGCACGACTTCGCCGTCGGATAAATGCATGCTGAACAGCAGCTGTTGCGAACCTGGGTATCCGCGGAGGATTTCACGCAACCGCGAGACTGTTTCCGTGGTGTGTTGGTTTTCGTCCAATCGCAGCCGAATTCCGTGGGTGAATCGCCCGTCAATCTCGCTGAGCGGAGTCAATTCGTCGATGATCAGGTTGGCTTCGTCGCCGCCGCGCCGATCAATCTTTCCTTTGGCCAATACCACGACATCACTTTGAACTTGATCGCCCCAAACGGCGAATCCTTTGGGCCACAGGATGCAACGAATCGAGCCCTGCATGTCTTCCAGGTCAAAATTGGCGTACTTGGTCGGCGATCCCGGTTTGCCGTTCTTTGTGTGTGCGAACTTGATGGAGCTGATCATGCCGCCCAAAATCACTTCGCCGCGATCTTTCACTCCGGTCAGCTTGTCGGTGGTGTGGGTTCGGAAGGCGGCAAGTTTCGCTTCGAATTCAGCGAGCGGATGGCTGTGCAAGTAGAATCCGAGCACTTCTTTTTCCGCACGCAGCTTTTCACGATCAGGCCATTCCTCCATTTCCGGCAGTGGTTTGGCGGTGTTTTGGGAAGTACCTTGATCGTCGTCCAAGGCACCGAACAGGCTGGCTTGTCCGCTTTTCTTATCGGCTTGAACCGCCGCGCCGGCTTGGATTGCTTTCTCGATCACAGCGGTCAACTGGCTGCGTTTCGCTCCAAAGCTGTCCATCGCTCCGGCTTTGATCAAGGTTTCAATAGCGCTTTTGTTGCACTCAGACGCATCGACACGCTCACAAAAATCAAAGATATCCAAGAAGGGACCATGTTTTTTGCGTTCTTGTTCGATCGAAATGCTGGTCGATCCGCCGCAGGCTTTAATCGCCGAGAGTGCGAAATGGATCTTGCCGTCGGCGACCGAGAAATCGGCAGCGCTGGAGTTGACATCGGGCGGGATGACTTCAATTCCCATGCGGTCACAATCTTCCAGATGCTCGACCAGCGCGTCCTTGCGTTTGAAGTTGCGCCCGGAGATATCGCTGGACAGCAAAGCCGCCATGAATTCGACGGGATAATGGGCCTTTAAGTAGGCGGTCTGATAGGCGACCAACGCATAGGCGGTGCTATGGGATTTATTGAAACCGTACCCAGCAAACTTGACGATCAGGTTCCAGATGTCTTCCGCATCTTTCTCGGCCAACCCATTGGCGACCGAACCTTCGATGAATACTTCGTGGTTCTGGCTGATCAGTTTCTCTTTCTTCTTGCTGATCGCTTTGATGCATGTGTAAGCCTTGGCAAGAGGCACGTTGCCCAGCCGATTGAGGATCCGCATCACCTGTTCCTGGTAGACCATGATCGAATGCGTCTCCTCCAGGACCTCTTTCAAGATCGGATGCTTGTACTCCGCCTGCTTACGGCCATGCTTGATATCGACGTATTCGGCCACCATGCCTCCTTCCAGCGGGCCAGGTCGATAGAGCGCATTGGTCGCGATGATGTCGTTGAACTGGTCGGGCTTCATTTTGGTCAACAAATCGCGAATGCCGCCCGATTCCAATTGAAACACACCTTTGGTCTCGCCTCGCTGCAGCAATGCGTAAGTTGGTTTGTCATCCAACGGGAATTTCAGTGGGTCGATTTTTTGACCGGTGGTTTCTTCGATCAACTGAACGGCGCGACTCAAGATCGTCAGATTGCGGAGCCCAAGAAAATCCATCTTCAGCAATCCCGACGCTTCGACGTCGCCCATCGACCACTGCGTGATGATGTCCTGTTTGCCCGGAACACGACCGAGCGGCACGTATTCGGTTAGCGGTTTGTCGGCGATCACGACGGCGGCGGCGTGCGTGCCGATGTTGCGGGCCAAGCCCTCGATCTTCATGGCCAAATCAATCAACTCGCGAATTTCCGGATCGCCCTCGTACTCGGTTTTCAGTTCCGCGCTTTTCTGCAGCGCCTGCTCGATCGTGATCTTCAGTTCATTGGGCACCATTTCGGTAATCTGGTTGACGCGACCCAGCGGTACGCCCAGCGCGCGGCCGGTGTCTTTGATCGCGGCACGGGCCGCCAGCGTTCCGAAGGTGCCGATCTGGCAAACCATCTCGCTGCCGTAGCGCTGCTTGACGTAATCGATGACCTCGCCGCGACGCTCTTTTTCAAAGTCAATATCGATGTCGGGCGGTTCGGTGCGACTTTCGTCCAGAAATCGCTCGAACAACAAGTCGTATCGCAGCGGACAGACATGCGACATGTAGAGTGCGTAACAGACAATCGCTCCGACACCGCTGCCACGGGCGGTGGCCGAGATTCCTCGGTCGCGGGCGTATTGCACAAAATCCCAAACGATCAAAAAGTAGGTCGGATAACCGAGTTTTTCGATGACATCCAGCTCGCGTTCCAAGCGATCGTAAACTTCGTCGCTGAGGTCGTCGCCATGCCAGCGATCTGGATCGTCTGCGTATCGATCCCGCAATCCTTTGACACACAACTCGCGCAGATAATCGATTGGCGGTTTGTCGTCGGGACACTGAAACTTGGGAAAGTAATACTTATCCAGTTCCAGATTGATATCGACCGAATCAGCAATTTCCTGGCTCCTCGCGACAGCGTGCTCCAGACCGGAAAACTTTTCGTACATTTGGTCGGGGCTGCGCAGGAAGAACTGATCGTTCTCCATTTTCAAGCGGGACGTATCGGTGCGAAATCGGCCGGTGTTGATGCACAGCATGATGTCCTGCGCTTCGGCGTCCTGTTGATTGACGTAGTGACAATCGCTGGTCGCGACCAGCGGCAAACCCACCCGCTTGGCGATTTCGACGGCGTTCTCCAACTGGATTTTTTGGATGTCCACACCGTTGTTCATGATTTCGATGAAGTATCGATCCCCAAAGACATGATGAAACCAACCGGCAATGTCACGGGCCTCCTGTTCGACTTCCGCAGTATCAATCCCCTTGATTACCGCGCGAGAGAATTCGCTGCTAACGCAGCCGGACAAACAGATGATCCCCTCGTTGTACTTCGCTAAAATTTCTTTATCGATTCGCGGTTTGAAATAAAAACCCTCCAGCGAGGCAGCGCTGGCCAGCTTGATCAGGTTTTTGAAACCGGTGCGGTTCTGGGCCAGCAAGGTCAGGTGATAGCTGGCTGTTTTGCTACTGGTGGCGCCCCCTTTGTCAAATCGGCTGCCCGGGGCGATATAGGCTTCGTAGCCGATGATCGGATTGATGCCGGCGTCCCTGGCTTTGCGATAAAATTCCAGCGCTCCGTGCAGATTGCCGTGGTCGGTCAAAGCCAGCGCATTCATGCCGTGATCGACAGCCCGGTTGACCAATTTGCCAATATCACCGGCACCATCCAGCAGGCTGTAATGGCTGTGGCAATGCAGATGAACGAAGGGGCGCGGGTTTTCAGTCGTATTGGGCATCCGTTGGTTTCCTTCCTTGGCGAAGAACTGGTGCAACCCCTGCCAGCCTACCGCGCGGCCAGTCGCTAGTCAGCCCAGTCGTTAGTCAGCAAGGCAAGCGGATGCACTTGCGCTGCCAGATCGGGGGCGAGCAATCCGCCTGGACGGGCAGCGGTTTGGTTCATGTCCTGGGTTGGTTTACGTCCTGGCGCGCGGGGCGGGGCGGAGATGCCTGCTTCGAAAAAACGTCTTTCGTCGGCCGGTCCGATTTTGATAACCAGTGGTCATGATGGATGTGTTTTCGCTAAACAAACGGTCGCCGGCTGGCTCGGCCGCCAAATTTGCCGGTTTCGATGCGGTACGCGGGTTTGCGGCACTGGGCGTGGTGCTGTTTCATGCCTGCATTCCGTACCTGAAAAACCCGATGCCCGGGCTGGATTGGGCGGTGCGTGACCAGACGAGTAGCATCGTTGATTTCTTGTTTTGGTGGACCGAGTTGTTCATCATGCCTCTGTTTTTGGTGATGGCCGGCTTCCTGGCTTGGAAAACGCTTCACAAACGGGGTACGGCGGAACTGGTCACCGGTCGCGCGCGGCGATTGCTCAAACCGCTGTTGTTCGGCGTCCTGATCGTGCTGCCCCTGGACCTTTATTGTTGGGTGCTAGGCTGGGTCGCCGATGGCATCGTACCAGCGGTCAAGCTGAGGAGTATGAAATTTGAAGGATCACAGGATCAAAACCTTTGGGGCCTCAGTCATTTGTGGTTCTTGTTGTACCTATTCCTGTACGTACTGGTCATGGCAGGCGTATCGAAGTTGCGGTCTCGCTATGACGTTTGTCGACGGGTCCACTTTTCCGCGGGCAGCATCGTCGGCCTGATCCTAGTGATTGGCACAGCAACGTTGGCCGCTGCCCCGGAAGTGGTCTGGGGATTTCAGCACGCCTTCGTCCCAGTGGCCAGCAAATGGCTATACAGCGGTTTGTCGTTCGCCCTGGGGGCGACCCTTGCATCGCATGACGGGGAACTGACCTGGCTGAAAACGAACGCTAACCGCTTGATCGCTCCGGCTGCAATTTGCTCTGTCGCCGCTGTGTTGCTGGGCCAGTGGCACTTGTCGGGTGGCCAGAATCATTCAGCCCAGCTCTCACTTGCCTGCTTGACCAGCAGCAGTTCGATCTTGATCAGCATGTCGATCATCGGCGCCGCCGTGGCCCGCATCGATCGAGTCTCGGGCATGGTTGGCTATTTGGCGGCGGCATCCTTTTGGGTTTACATCGTCCATCATCCAATCCTGGGGCTGGTGCATATTGACCTGAAGTTTGTGATGCCGACAGCATCCCCGGTTTTGAAAACCTGCCTTGCCTTCTTAATCACATCCGGGCTTTGTTTGGCGAGTTATGAGGGATTGGTACGCAAGACGAAGCTTGGCCGCTGGCTTGGCATGGCCTGGGAATTCCCGTCGATGCCGGAATCAACCGCCTCCTCAAAGTTGATACCGTTTCCGGGCACTGTTTCGGGCCAGCGTAATCCCAGCCGCCGGGCTGCTTGAGTCGGAACTTGTTGCGGTTGGACTTTTCGCTATCATGCGGACCGGTGGAAATAGGGGCCAGAGACCAATCGCGCAAAGCAACCTTCGAGCCGCTTGCGGCGATTGGTGTCCGATCCCTACTTCGGCCCCTACTTCGGCCTATGCCACTGATGGAAATGCTTTTGGTCACGGCGTGGCAAGTTTCTGAATGTTGTCCCAATGGCGATATGACGAATGATTCCCTCGAGTTGTCCGACGTCCGATCGCCACTGAGCGAGACCGATCAAAGCAGCCCGAATCATCAGGCCTTCGTCGTGCTGTCGATTGCGGCAGCCGGATTCATCGCCTTCTTGGTCTCTAAATCCGCAGCCATGGTGATCATGACGGTGCTGGTTGCGGCCGTGATCGCCGCCATGGTTCTGTATCGATCGGCGGTTCAAAATAGCGCGACCACATCACGTTTCATACGCGATTATCAACGAGGCTTGGAACAATACCGGGCGCAGTTGACCTCACTTCGTCAGGAGGCTTTGCAGGCCACCAATGCGTTATCCAAAATGCGTGATGGGGTGGTGATGTTGTCGAAGTCCGGCGAAATTTTGCTGATCAATCCAGCCGCCCGACGATTGCTGGCGCTGGCGCCCGAGCAGAATTATGTTGCCCGACCGTTTCGCGAAGTGGTGCGAATTCCCGAGCTGAATCAAGTCTTCGCGGCCGCCAGTGACGGCGCGGGCCCGCAGCAGATGATCATCGATCTTAAGGTCAGTGATTCCGTTCGTCCGATTCATTTCCAAATCGATCAAGTCGCCTCAGCGGCCGAGGAAAGCTTGTTGATGATGATCCGGGACGAAACAGAGTCTCGGCGGGTGGACAAGATACGACGAGAATTCATCGCCAACATATCGCACGAACTGAAAACACCACTGGCGGCGATCAAGGGCTATGCGGAGACCGTCGAGTTGGCAATTAACGACGACCCCCAGGCCGCGGTCCGTTTCATGAGCCAGATTCACGCCCAGTGCCTGCGACTTGAGCGTTTGATTTCCGACATGATGCAGTTGGCCCGGGCCCAGGCCGGCCCCGACAATCTGAAGTTCCGCACGGTATCGATCAATGATGTGATTACCGAATCACTGAAATCCTACCGCCCGATTGCGGAGTCGAAGAACGTGGAATTGATCGTCGGTAAGGACCTGGGGGCGCAAGTCCACACAGATTCAGAAGCCACTTTGACGATCGTCAACAACCTGATCGGTAACGCCATTCACTACACACCCAGCGGCGGAAGAGTGACCGTATCCTGTCGCGAGCACGGCAAGTCATGGGCACTGGTGGTCGCCGATACCGGAGTTGGAATACCGGCCGAAGAACAGCAGCGTATTTTCGAACGGTTTTACCGAGTCGAGAAGAATCGAGGTTCCGCTAGCGGAGGGACCGGAATCGGATTGTCGATGGTCAAAAACTTGGCCACGACCATGGGTGGCGAAGTAAAAGTATCCAGCAAGCCGGGCGAAGGATCAACTTTTGAAGTTTGCCTGCCGCGAGCGGTGGAACAATTATAATGCAATTCGACTTCCGCCACCAAAATCGTTAGAATTCAACAGTCCTGTCCATCGTCATCTAACCACGGATCCACGTCATGTCACGAAGTTACCTTTTGCTCGCCGGTTTCGCGATCTTCGCAGTGATTGGCTGCGGGACCAGCAACACCGATCAAGCGTCTCCAGAGCTGGTTGAAAACTCCGAAGTTTCGGCATCGGAATTTCAACAGCGAATCAAAGGCGATGGATTGGTGCTGGCCAAGTTCGGCGCACCTTGGTGTGGACCGTGCCGCGAAGTCGACAAGGAACTGGACAAGTTGGAAGCGAGCAACCAGGGTAAACTGGCCGTGATCCGGATCAACGTCGATGAAGAACCGGGTCTGGCAGAGGAGTACGAAGTGGACGCGATTCCACAATCTTTCCTGTTTCGCAACGGAGAAGTGATCCAACAGTGGCTGGGCTACAAAGAGGCCAGCGAGTTTCAGGAATCAATTAACGACGCGCTTGCGACCGCGAAATAGCGGCCGCCTACTGCTGCCAGTCACCCGCGATTGCCATCACCAGTTTGTCCGGATCAATGTACTTGCGGACCGCATTGTTGACGCTTTCGACCGTCGCGGCTCTGATTTGCTGTTCGTGGTCTTCGTGGTACTGCATGGTCCGCTCGTTGAAGATCGTACCCAACAATTCGCTGGCCAATGCTTCGTCGCTCGTTCGTCTGACCTTGGCGGCTTGCAGGTAGGCCTCCTTCGCTTCGGCCAACTCCTGCTCAGTGATCCCGTCGGCACGCATCCGGTTCAGTTCCTCGCGGATCACTTCGACCAAACGATCCTTATTTTCGGGATTGGTGATCGCGTAAAGCGTAAAATCAACTCGGCCGTCTTTGGCTCGCCCGGTAATGCCGCTGCGAATACCGTAGGACAATCCCTCTTGTTGGCGAACCCGATTGCCTAGTCGACTGCTGAGTGATCCGCCGCCCAAGATATAGTTCCCCAGCACCAGCGAAGCATACTCGGGATCGCTATCTTGCAGGGCGTACTGTTGGCTGCTGTACAGCATGGCATTGGCCTTGTCGGGCGTATTGATCAGGTCGATGCCGCCGGGAACTTCAGGATGCGGTTGACGCGAAACTCGCTCGTATGGCTGGGCTGTCTCCCAGCTCGCGAGTTGCTGGGTCAACAGCGATTTTAGCTGTTCGGCATCGAAATCACCGACGACCGTCAGTTCACCCGTTTGGCCGCTTAAGAAATCCGCATGCAGCGATTGAATCTGTTCAGCTGTGACTCCCTTATACATTTCGATTTCTTCCTCGATCGATTTGACGTACAGCACATGATCTTCCGGATAGGGTGACAGGCTCTTTCGTACGCTGCGCGGCGCCAATGCTTGTGGCTCGGTTGTATTTGACTCCAAGCTGGTGATCACTTGACGCCGAATCAATTCCAGTTCGCTGGCATCCAAACGGGGATGTCGTAAGACGTCACCGAGCAACTCGATCACTTCCGGCAGAAACTCACGCTTTGTTTTCAGCGAAATCTGCAGCAATCCAATCGTTGAATTGATCGACAAGTCAGTTCTCATTCGCGTCAGTTCGTCTTGCAGTTCGGTATAGTTCAGTTTGTCGGTTCCACGCGACATCAGCGTTCCCAGCAATTCGACAGCGCCGATTTTGTCCTTCAGCGTATCACCGGTACCAAACCGAAGCGTTAAGTTGATGAATACCGTCTCACCACGAGTCTTTTTCGGCAGCAGGGCGTACTCGATTCCGGTCGCCAACTTTCCGCGCTCGGTTCGCGCCTCGATTGCCAGCGGGGACGGAGCAATCTGCTCGCCCGCAGCCATCGCTTCGCGTCCTTGGTAACCATCCAGGATGTCGGCCAGGTTCGGTGATTCCGGAACCGTAATTCGTTCGGCCTGGTCGGTGGGGATGAACAGGCCCACCGTGCGATTGTTGCGGACAAAATACTTTTCGGCAGCTTGTTGAACCTGATCGCGCGTCAGTTTCTCGATATTGTCACGGTACAAAAAGTAGAGTCGCCAATCGCCTTGAGCTGCCCAGTCGGAAAGAGATACTGCGATCTTGTCGCTTTCGGCCGCCTCCAATTCACGGGCTTTGAGGATCTGTTGAACCGCACGCTGAACCTCCTTTTCGGTCACCGGCTGCTCGATCAATGAGTTTTCCATCACATCAATCAACTTCATCCGCGCTTCTTCGATCGAACCTGACGCCGGAACCTGGGCAAAGGCCTGAAACAATCCAGGTTCGGCAAACGGGCTGGCGATCGTATACACGTTGGAAGCGATTTCAGTTTCGACAAGTTGCCGATATAGCCGCCCGCTAGGTTCATCGCCCATCACGTAGACCAACGCTTTGACGGCGGCGAAATCGGGATGACTGCTGGCAGGCACGTGGTAGCAAACACCCGCGTATTGAACTTCGCCGACTCGACGCACCACCACCGTTCGTTCACCATCTTGAGCCGGCTCGGTCGTGTAGGTGTCGTCGATCGGTTCCTCAGGGACCGCTAGAGCGCCGAAATACTTGTTCAGGTACTCCAACGCCATATCCGGTTCAAAATTACCGGCGACGACAACCATCACGTTGTCGGGTCGGTAGTACTTGCGATAGAACTTGCGCAACTTGACCACGGGTACCCGCTCGATGTCGCTGCGATTTCCGATCGTGGTGCGACCGTAGTTGTGCCATTCAAAAGCGGCCGCCTGCATTCGCTGCATCAAGACTCGAATCGGCGAATTTTCGCCGCTTTCGAATTCGTTACGGACGACCGTCATTTCTGATTCCAGGTCCTCGCCTTTGATATTGCTGTTGACCAGACGATCGGCTTCCATCCGGATCGCGAATTCCAAGTTGTCTCCGCTTGCCGGCAGCGTTTCGAAATAGTTGGTCCGGTCCATCCAGGTTGTGCCGTTCATCGATGCGCCGGCGCCACGATCCTTCAGGGCTTTGGGAATGTCCGGGTGGGTGGGAGTGCCTTTGAACAGCATGTGTTCCAGCAAGTGAGCCATGCCGGCTTCGCCATAGCCCTCGTGACGCGAGCCGACAAAGATGGTCATGTTAACGGTGACTGTCTCTTTGCTGGAATCAGGAAACAGCAGCACGCGGACGCCGTTGTCTAACCGGTACTCCGATATCCCTTCGATCTCGGTCACTTTCATGATTTCTCCGGCAGACTCGGCTGCCGCGATTGAGGTGGTTTGTGGGGGCTGAGCAAAACAGGGCTGCGAGGCAATCGTCAAGTGAGCCGCGACCAACAGAGCGAAAGCGACTGAGAAGACTTGGGATCGAGATCCTGTGATCGTGGGTTGAATAAGCGATAGCGCCACAGCCATACTCCTTGGGTGGGTGTCGAAAACCATTTGACCGCGAAGTCAAAGATTGTAGCCTTACGGCGATTTTAACGTTACGCCAGGAACCGAATAACAGTTCAGAAATCGAGGTGTTCAAGGGGTGTCGAAACAATGGACCGGCGTTGCCAAGAGCGTGGCCGTTGCCGAGGGTTCGGCAATCGAAGTCGTGATCGAAGGCAACATCCTAGCGATCTTTCGCGATGGCGGACAGCTGTTCGCGATCGATGGGATGTGTGCCCATCAGGGCGGGCCCCTTGCCGAAGGTACCATCGCCGGCGGCTGCGTGACCTGTCCCTGGCACGGCTGGCAGTATGAGTTGAAAACCGGTATTCAAACCATCAACCGTCAGCCGCTGCAGCGGGTCTATCCGGTCCGGGAGCTCAATGGACAGGTGGAGGTGAGTTTAGAGGCCGGAAGCCAGGAGCTGGGAGACAGCCTCGGGGGTTCGTGATGCTAACGCTTCATCAATTCGATCAACTGCGCCGACAAGGTGGCGGTATCACCGTCGATTTCAAATACTTTTCGGCGGTTGGCATGTCCGCTGATCTGAGTGACTTTGCTGGTCTGTACCGCGAACGCCTTGGCCAGTGCCTTGGCAATGGATTGATTTGCTTTGCCCTTGTCGGCCGGTGCCGTTACGGAAACCCGTAAACCGCCATCGTGTGATCCACCGACATGATTGCGCCGCGCACCGGGGTTGCATGGACCGTGATTCTGACCATCGAAATCTAGCGTGGTAAAATTCCGTCAAACAGTCTCGATCCGATCCGTACCATGGTCGCTCCAGCCTCGATCGCTTCGGCAAAGTCGCCACTCATACCCATCGAGAGCTCCGGCAATGGATGATCGAATCGTCCTTGGACCTGGTCCCGCAAGTGACGTAGTTGATCAAATTGACGCCGCGCTACGGCGGGCTCGGTTCCCCAACCCGCCATCGCCATCAAGCCAAGAACCTGAACCTGCGGGAGCGGCAACTTTGCCATGATTTGGTCAAGCTCTGTGGGCGACATTCCCGTCTTGGCTTGCTCGCCGCTGATATTGACTTCCAGCAAGACAGAAACGCTACATCGGAGCGATTTGGCCTGCTCGCAAATCGCATCCAATAATCTTTCTCCGTCAATCGAGTGAATTAAGGGCGCCAGCGGCAGCGTGCGGCGAATCTTGTTGCGTTGCAAATGCCCAATCAAGTGCCAGCGCACTGGCGAGTGTTCGTCAAAGTGGGCCGCTTTTTCCCATAGCGATTGGGGACGACTTTCACCCAAGTTGCCACATCCAGCAGCATACAGAGCTTTGGTCAGCTCGGCATCGACATACTTCGAAACACCGATAATCGTCACGCTGGACGGGTCACGTCCGCATCGATTCGCTGCCTCGTTGACTTCGCGTTGGACGTTTCGCCAATTGCTTTCCAATCGGTTCCGCGTTTCTTGATCAATCATTCGTCATGTTCAGTATCGTCGACCGTTACCAATGCCTCGTGACCGCCATCCTGGGGATCAAAACGGGAAGCAAAAAAGTCGGCGATCAAATGTTTGCCCAAAAAACTACGGCAGACTCGATTCGCCAACGATCGGTAGACCGCCCACTGTTCCGATCCGACTTGAACGCGATAGCCAACCGCTTCGTCGCGACCAACCAAACGGAGTTGGTCGGCGACGGTCAATTGTCGCCAAGTTCGCTTTCGTTTGAAACGCCGTCTTTGAAAATCAAGCCAAATCGGCGCGAATAGCCGTCCGCTACCAGTGCTCGAAAAAACCAGACAACCGTCTGGTGATTGCTGGATCTTGGCTGCGGTCGGTCCAATCTTCCATTCGTTGGCCGATAGCGGAATCACCAACGCCTGCTTGTGCTTGTCCGCGATGAACGCATCGCGTGTCTCCGGTTCCGGTATCAGTCGCAGGGCTGGTGCAAGCGGCAATCGACAATGATATTTGATTGACTGCAGGGGCCCCTGCTGCTGGTCTTCAGGGATGATCGAATCAGCCAGCAGCAAACAACGGTCATCACGGACCAACATCAATTGACGCTGCAACAGCAAACCACCAGTCCACGGCTGTTCAAGCTCCAGGTAATGAACATCATCATCCGAGTACTCACAGATCTCGTTCCAACAACCTCGGGGCAGTTGTTCGGTTTCCGCGGTTTCAATCATCGTTTGCCAAGTTCCGGCGATGACCTGGCAGCGACCAGCAAAGATTTCCAGATTGACTTGGTCACCCGAGTATTGAATATGCGTTCGCCCGCGACGAACATCCCAATCGGGAAACATCACCGCGACTTTGGCATCCGGATCGTGGTGCATCGCATCGGGCAACATCACTTGCCATGCCAGCCGACCCCCGGCATGCGTTTTGCCAAGCGCAGCCGCGAAAGCCGAGGGTAAAGTTTCGGGATCCGACTGTGCGGCAACCGCTAACAGACCATCGGCTCGCAGGTCGTCTTCGACTTGCCGGTGTGTCGCGCAGCTGAAGGCAGTCGAACCGCTGTGCACGGTCAGCGCGGCAACCCAAGTAGCCAAGCGTTCGGCGAGCTGTTTTGCCTGCCTGGTAAAGCGACGTTTGGTCGTCGTTTGGATCAGATGCTTGCAGCGAAGCAGGGAGGCGAGGAGCAAACGGGTTTCAGCCGGTCGCTCCAGTGACGCCGACAATGACTGCTGTTGTTGGTCGCACCAAAGCGATAATGCCTTGATGGATGATGATCTCAATCCGGACGTGCCGGCACGGCCCGCGCAGCGCCAAGCCAGCACCAAACCCAACTCTGCTCCAATCATCAATTGGCCAACTGATGACGGCTGACTGCGCTGCAGAACCGATTCGCGTAGTCGAAGCAATGTTTCGAATAATTGAGTGCAAAGATCGGGGTCCAACTCGTCGGCCAATCCCGGCAAGGCGGCGGCCCAGATGATCGAGTAAGCTGCATCGGTTGCCGAAACGGCGTTGATCTTGTTGAGTCGATCGATCAGCGACTCCGCCTCGGCAACCAGATCGATTTCGTTTCGCAGTTTCTTGCCGAGACGAGCACCGACTGCTAGCCGGCTGATGGCAATGGTGGTTGGATCGCAAACAGCAGAATTGGCAGCGGCCAAGCCCCAGCGGTAGACCGCTCCCGTTTTGGCCGCCTTGCCGAATACTTTGCTGGCGGTCCGGCGATCGGCGGTCCGGCGATCGGCGGTTTGGCGAATTTGAACGGACCGTGTCTCCCACTTACCAAGCAAATCGGGGTGCTCGGGTTGGTTTGGCGAATAACGGGTATCAATCGACATGTATCCGATAATCAATCATATTAGGAGCAGGGAAAGGATCGACATCGGTCGATACCTTACCTGCAAAATGATTTCATGCCAGCACGGACAATCCACGACGATGCGCTTGATGCAAGTTTTTCCAAATGTTTTCGTCGCGCTGACCATTGCGATGACTGTCTGCTGCTCGCCCTGCAGGATCTGCGTCGGTCAGGAAGATGAACCGGCAGCGCCGCGCTCGCTGAGCGATCCGCCACCGGAGCCACAGCAACCGAGGACCGACGACAATTTTGTGCACCCGCAGCAGATCGCCGAAGATGCCTTTGGCGATCCACCCGGGGCGACGCGACTGGGGCGAACCAAGCTGTGGGTTGATCGAACCAGGCATCGTGTCTATTTCGACGGTTACGTCGCGATGCGCGAAGGCCCACTGGAAATGTTGGCTTGCCCGGTAGGTTCCAAAGAGCATGAATCGGTAATCGCCACGCTGCCGCGATCGAGCGAGGTGCATGCCGCTTTGCTGGCCGTCGGTGCAAAACCGGGAACGCCGGTTGCATTCCTGCCAAACTTCGTACCGGCAACGGGCCAGCGGATTCGAGTCTGGGTCTGTTATCGTGATCCAACAGGAAAATTTCAGGTTACCGACGCGCGGCGCTGGATCCGCAAAGAGGGGACCGAGCAGAATCTGGTCGAGGACTGGGTGTTCGGCGGCAGCGGGTTCTGGAAAGACCCGCAAGACGATCGTGAGTATTATCGCGCTGATGGCGGAGACATGATCTGCGTTTCCAATTTTGCAACCGCGATGATGGATTTACCAATCGCCAGCAGCGCCGAAGCATCGCAATTGATGTACGTGCCGTTCACCGACCGAATCCCAGTTTCCGGAACGCCTGTCCGTGTGGTGTTGGTGCCGATTCCGCTGCCAGCCGACAATCCCGAGGATGCTGTCAAGATAGACGCCAACCAACCGCCCGACCAGCAGGTGTTGCCAATCAAGCAATGAATCCGCCAAGCAGTAAGCTCGTCCCGCCGCTGTGGTCAAGATGACCAGAGGAGCTGGCTACCGCATGGCCCGCAAGATCGCGTCGACGTTGTCTTTCGCGTCGCCAAACAACATGAACGTGTTGTCTTTGTAAAACAGCGGATTATCAACACCGGCATAACCAGTCGCCAAACCTCGCTTCATCACCACACAGGTCTTTGCGGTCCAGACTTCGATCACCGGCATGCCTGCAATCGGGCTGTTCGGATCTTCTAATGCGGCCGGATTGACAATATCGTTCGCGCCGATCACCAGGATCGCGTCGGTGTCCGACATATCTTCGTTAATCTCATCCATTTCCAGCACGATGTCGTACGGTACATTCGCCTCGGCTAACAAAACATTCATATGCCCAGGCAAACGCCCGGCGACCGGGTGAATCGCGAAGCGGACTTTCTTGCCGCGCCTGATCAGAATTTTGGCGACTTCGGCCAGCGAGTGTTGAGCTTGCGCGACCGCCATCCCGTAGCCCGGCACAATCACAATGCTGTTGGCTTCATCAAGCAGCCGCACTGTTTCATCGACCGAAAATTCTTTGGCCGTTCCCTCGACGGCAGCCGAGGCTCCACCCGCACCGGTTCCGAATCCGCCCAAAATAACGCTGACAAAGCTACGATTCATCGCCGCGCACATGATGTAGGACAGAATCGCGCCGGACGAACCCACCAGCGCGCCGGTGATGATCAATAAATGGTTCTTCAGCATGAACCCAGCCGCCGCCGCGGCCCAGCCCGAGTAGGAGTTCAACATCGACACGACCACGGGCATATCCGCACCGCCAATCGCGACCACCATATGAATGCCCAGAAACGAGGCGATTGCCGTCATGATCAACAGCGGTGCCAGAGCCGTTTGCGTATCAACCCGGCAAAACCATACGCCCAGCGCGAGACAAGCCAGGACCAGAGCGGCATTGAGCAGATGGCGGCCGGGCAGGGTGATCGATTTGCCGCTAACCGTACCCCTAAGTTTCAAGAACGCAAGGATCGAGCCCGTGAACGTGATTGCCCCGATAAACACACCGACAAAAATTTCGATCTCATGAATCAAACGTTCCGCTGGGGGTACTTCAACGCCTGGTTCGATGTGGCTGGAAATTCCGACCAACACCGCCGCCAATCCAACAAAGCTGTGCAGCATGGCAACGAGTTCCGGCATCCCGGTCATCGGTACCCGTGCGGCCAGCACCGCGCCCAACGCGACGGCAGGGATGATCCCGATTAGCATTGCGGTATAGCCCCCGACCATCACACCAAACATGGTGGCAGCAATCGCCAACAACATCCCGGCGATTCCCAATGAGTTGCCACGCCGCGCGGTGGTTTGATTTGACAGTCCAGCCAGGCTAAAGATAAACAGCACTCCGGCAACGATGTACGCGACCGTTGCCAACGATTCGTTCAGTGGGATTGATTCAGGCATTATTTGTGAAACATCTTCAGCATTCGTTGTGTGACCAAGAAACCGCCGGAGATATTGATCGTCGCGACAAAGATCGCCAAACCCCCTAGCAACGCCGCGGTGCCATTGCTGACACCGACTTGCACCATCCCACCGACAATGATGATCCCGCTGATCGCGTTGGTAACGCTCATCAACGGAGTGTGCAGCGAGGGGGTCACATTCCAAATCACCTGCCAGCCGACAATGCAGGCGAGCACAAATACGGTGACGTCGGTAATCAAGCCACGATCGCCAGTCATCCCGATCGCAAACACCGCCAGTATCGCCAGGCCGAGCAATATGATTTGCAGGACACTCATGCCCCGCTTGGCAACGACGACGATTCGCTGGCGTTGTTGGATTTTTTTGGGTGCCGAGACAGAGAGCGGTGGCGGGGGCCAAGTCACGGTTCCGTTATGGACGACCGTCGCGGCGCGGATCACATCATCCTGCATGTTGATCGCGAAATTTTTGCCGCCCCCGAGTTCTTCCAACAAATGATAGAGGTTCATCCCGTATAACTGGCTCGAGGTGCGCGCCAGGCGACTTGGGAAATCGCTATATCCGATCACATTCACACCCGCATACTGAATCACTTGATCGGGAACCGTGACTTCGCAGTTACCTCCTTGTTCAGCGGCCAGATCGACGATCACGCTGCCGTCACGCATCGACTCGACCATCTGCCGCGTGATCAGCGTGGGAGCTTTCTTACCGGGAATCAAGGCGGTCGTGATGATGATGTCGACCTCTTTGGCTTGAGCGGCAAAGAGGGCCATTTCGGCTTCGATAAATTCTTTGCTCATGGTTTTGGCGTATCCGCCCGACGTGCCGCCCGCTTCGTCGGTATCGAACTGGAGCATCAAGAATTCAGCACCCAAGCTTTTGACTTGTTCAGCAACTTCAGGGCGAACATCAAACGCCCTGACGATCGCCCCCAAGCCGCGCGCCGTTCCGATCGCTGCGAGGCCAGCGACTCCGGCGCCGATGATCAGGACTTTGGCGGGATCCACCCTGCCGGCAGCGGTGATTTGGCCGGTGAAGAAGCGACCGAACAGCCCCGCAGCTTCGACAACCGCTCGATAACCGGCAATATTAGCCATCGAACTTAACGCGTCCATTTTCTGCGCCCGGCTGATTCGTGGCACCGCATCGATCGATAATGCGGTTGCTTTGCGTTGGGCGATCTGACGCAACAATTCATCGTTGCTGGCCGGCGCCAGAAATCCGATCAAGACTTGTGCTTCGTGGATCTGGGCAATCTCGTGCGGCTGCGGCGCTCTGACCTTCAGGACGATGTCCGCCTGTTTCCAGATCACGGTCGGATCATCAACCACCCGGCAGCCCGCCTCGCGGTACAAATGGTCGGGAAAACTGGCTGCCGCACCGGCAGCGGATTCGATCAACACCTCGAAACCGAGTTTCTCGATCATGCGCCGCGCGGTTTCCGGGTTTGCCGCAACACGGCGCTCTCCCGGATGGAGTTCCTTAACTACGCCGATTTTCATGGCATCCTGTGGTTGGTTTGACAATGCACTAGAACGGTGCTTCGTCATCACCAGCTTCGGCGAAGGCGTCGTTTCCGCTTGTGACTCGTTCGGTCATGGTGTCGGCGGAGGAGTTCAAGATTTTGAAGGAAATCGCTTCGGCGCTCAAGAAATACTTAACGTCACTTGATTCGTCGCGCTGCCAGCGTCGACCGCTGAGCCGGTAACTGATTTCGACTTCATCGCCAACGTTCAGATCGTCGACTTCGTCGCAAGCATCTTTAATGAAGTCAACCGGAATGTAGTTCGTAAAACTTCCCTTTTCTTGTTCCAGCACCACCAGCCGCTTGCGGAAACCATTTTTACCGTAACTCTTGGTTTCCTCGATCAGATGGACCACGCCACTGACTTTCGTGTCACTCATCCCAACTCTCTCTGTTAGCTCGAAACAGGGTTTCGTAAAGCCACAATTGTAGCGAATTGAAATGGGTTGGCGAGGTGATGTCGGGGGACGTTTAAACCTTGACACTGACCAGCAAGAATCGAACTGACGGATTGCGATTCGCCAATCCGGCGATCAGGCCGCTCGCGAATGAAGGGGGCCGTGCAGCGATGCCTGCCGGCACTGATTGATCCACCGCTTCAACCGTCGGACACTGGGAATCCGCCGTCCTCGCAATTGCATTTGACCCTGACTGCTAACGGCAAATCGTTCGAGATCCCGGTGTAGGATCGCAGCCGATTCCATCGACAGCCCACGAGTGCTGCGGCGATGGATGCTGATCAGTAACATCGCCTCACGCGGCATCATTCCGGGCACCGATGCCGCGAAGCGAATTGCCCGCCTGTATTGTTTCAGTACGCGCTGGGCGCGCCTTGGGGCACGAAATTTTAACGCCAACTGCTCGGGCGACGCGATTGCCAGATCACCCGCCGTGACGATCCCCAGCTGCCGTAGTCGCTGACACCGATGCGGACTGCAGAGTTGAATGTGTTCCAACCGCATGCTCAGCAGCCGCGCTCGGTGATTGACAGCGGGTTTCAGTTGCGAAAGATTCCGCTGAGCGGCGAGTGCCGGAACACTGGGCAATCTGTCTGATTGCTTGCTTTGCAGGCGCGTATCGCGTGCGAGCGGCGAGCGGTGAACGATGTGAATCGATCGCGAGTCCAGGGACAGAAAACGAAACCAATTTCGCAACATCATTGAGACTCCCGATACAGAACCGAACACAAGCAATGGGGGATTCGTTCTGTACCGAACTATGCAGTCACAATGCTAGGGGGAAAATTGGCGACGCCGTGTCATACCGAACTGAATTACGTTGGGAACAAGGGGTCAGAAACCAATAGCGCGAAGCACCCTGCGGGCCGCCGGCGGCTATTGGTGTCTGACCCCATTTCCCCGAAGCAGCGAGGGGAAACCATGCCGGAATCGCTTAAACATTCCGCGATCGCTGTTGATTCCACCAGGCTTGTTCGCCTTCCAAAACATCGTCAGCGGCGATCTCGCTAGCGGCATTTTGCAGCAATTGATTTTGTGTGATGGAGGCCAGCGCCCCCTCGACTTGCTGTAAGCGATCGAGCGGCCCTTGCTGGTACCACGCCCAGCCGATTTGCGGCTCCGCTGGGTGTTCGACTTGTGGCTTGATTGGTAACCGACCAGCAGCTTTGAAGTACTGGATTTGCGGCGCCGAACGCTTGGGTGGATTTGGCCGGGCGCTTGGTTTCTCGATATAGATCACTTTCGGCTTTGGCTCCGTTGTTTTTTTGCTGACCACGATCGGTTTTGGCGCCGGTTCCGGTTCCGGCTCGATCACTGGCTGCTGTTCCTTCTCCAGGGGCGCTTCCTGCATCACCGGTTCGGCGGGAACTTCGGGCTCAGGTTCTTCCTCGGGCTGCTCGTCGTACGCATCGTCTTCGATCATCTCCTCGTCATCGTCTTCGATCATTTCCTCGGGCACCAACACAGTCGCTCGACCCGGCTCACCTTGCGGCGGTAACTGGCGGACTTCGACGTCGATATCGTGGAAAATATCGACGATGTGATCGTGGCAGGTAAACATCATCACTTGATGTCCAAGCTCGGCAAATGTCTTAAGCGTCTGCGCCGCGTGCAGGGCGCGATCGCGGTCAAAGTTGACCAACACGTCGTCCAACACCAACGGCAACATCACGCCGCGCCGCGCGTAGGCGGCCGCGAGCGACAGACGCAATGCGATGAAGACTGCTTCGCGAGTACCTCGGCTGAGCACCTCCAGCGGCAGTGATTTTTCATCAGCGTCGTCGATTTTCAATTGATTCGTGCCCAACGGTGTCCAGATGCGGCTGTATTTTCCATCGGTCAACTGAGCAAGAAAAGAAGAAGCCTCGCGTAAGGTTTCCGGCTGACGCTCGCGTTCAAATGTGCCGCACACATCTTCCAGCAAACAACTGGCCATCGACAGCATTTGCCAGCGTCGGCTGGCTGTTTCGATTTTGCGTTCGACACAGCCGAGTTCCAACTGGGCGACCGATAGTCGGCTGTCATCGCCAAGCTGTTTCATCTCTTGAGCCAACTGGCCCTGAGCGGTTCTTAACTGCGCGACTCTGGCCTCGGTATCGGTCATTCGCGTGGTCAGCGATTCCCAACGTTTCTCCAAATCTCCGGCCGTCGCGCCTTCGATCTCGTGGGCGACATCCTCGTAGTTGACGTGAGTTCCAATCATCGAGCGAATCTGTTTATCCAATTCCCCGTGCTGTTTTCGCAATTCGGCCAGCGTCGCTTTGCTGTCGACCATCGCATAGAACTGAGCGGCAGTCGCTACGCCGCACTTGGCCCACAAGGCGCGGCGCTGTTGTTCCCCACGTTCGATACTGCGGAAATGGGCGGACTGCTGCTTTTTCAGCTGGTTGTCCTGTTCTCGCAGCTCACGGCGCCGTTTGATCCAATGCTGTTGACGGGACAGTTCCTCGTGCAGATGATTCAGTTGATCGAGCGGGCCGGTTCGTTTTCGCGATCGGCTAGCGGCAAATTCCTCTGAGATTTGACCGTCTTGATCACTTTCGCGGACCGCATCCTCGTGCACCTCGAGCGCTTCCAGGTAAAGCGATTCGATCCGCTTGGCAATCGTTTGACGTTCGCGGCGGCGTTGATCTTTTTCCAGCTTCAATTCGTCCAACCGGCGTCGGCTCGCTTGCAAAGTTTCGTATCCGTCGCTTAGATTGCGAACACTTGATGGTGACAGTGACTCGCTTAAGCCAAGCCGTTCCAGAGTCGCCGACCACTGCCGGCGTGCTTCTTTCAATCCCTCTGCGGCAGTCGTCGCCCTTCGTTTGGCCGAATTGTAGGCTTGCAGCGCCGCCTCGTAGTTGTGATAGGTTGGCATGCTGGCTTCCAGCTCTGCCAACAAATTCTCTGAATGACGAATCCTCAGCTCCAATGATTCGCTGCTGGTGGGCAAAGTCGAATCGACATCATTGCGTTCTGATTCGACCTCCCGGATTTGACGTCGCAAAGTATCGATTTGACGTTCGCAATCTTCGCGATCGAGTGACGTGGTTCGTAATCCATTTTCGCGGCCAAAGTAGTAGGTCAGCAAGCACATGCTGCCAAACAGAATGCACAGCATGCCCCAGGTCGGATCTGGCTCGGCAACCAACCAGGTGAAACCAAACACGTTGGCGATTCCGTAGATCAGCGAAATGCCGCCAAAGATAAACGGTACCGCCAGCAGGATTAGTCGATCGACTGGCAATGCCTCAGCTGTGGTCAAGTCGACCGTTTCAGTTTCCAAGTCGCGGTAATGGCGTTTCAGTTTCTCCAAGTGTTCGCCCAGCTGCATGCGATGACGCAGCGCGGTCAAGGTACTGGTTTCGCTTCGAATTGCCTGTTGCAAATCAGAGGCACGCGCCTTCTCCAGAGTCGCCCGCAGCGACTGAGACAATTTGTCGGCGCGGTTCTTGTGCTCTTGAGACTCGCCGCGCGACTGTTTCAGCAAGAACATCTGTTCCTTGACTTGCTTGGCCGGACCGGCCAGGGCGCTCAAGCTTTGACGGGAAAGATCGGGCAACTGGGCGGTATCGCCATCGCGTAAGGCTACCCGGTCGTCTTCGTCCATGCCCAAACGCTCGGCATCCAATTCAAGCTGCTTTTCGGCCTTTTCAATTTGGCTATCCAGCCGCTGAATCTGTTCTTCCAGGGCTTCGATCCAAGTCGCTTGTTCGGAGGCCGCTTCGATACGGCCTTGCAAGTCAACCATCCGTCGGCTGACCGGCAACTGTTCGGCCTTGTCCCGGATCGCGCGGCGGCGATTCTTGACTTCTTCCAATTTGTTGCGACGTTCTTCCATCATCGCGTCCAGCTGTACCAGCTGGCCGGGCGCCTCGTCGGGCAAATGAGATTCCGACTCGGTCTGCTCGATTAACTCGGCAATCTTTTCCCGCTCGCGCCAAGTGTCATAAACGCCCGTAGCAATTTCGACGCATCGCGATTCTCGTTCCCAGGCGCCCATCCGATCGGTCAATTGATCGATCTCTTGCTGTTGACTGCGGCGTTGCGACGCCAGCTCGCTCCACCGACGACCGCCACTGGTCAACCCGGCCACTTCATCCCGCAGCTTTTCACGTTTGCGAATCAAGTTCGCGATCTTGCTCCCCTCGGCGTCGGTTTCCGGATTGCCGCCGCCGATCATCGACTTGCGGCCCTCGCGCAGGCTGCGCATCACATCGACCAGCGATACGCGATCCAGCCCGCTGGAGAGTTTGTACAGCTCGTCGGCCGCCGCGGTATCGTCCAGCGTGCTCAGTTCCTGTAGCTCGCGGATACCGATCGCAAACACGTTGCTAAAGATCGGCTCATCGATTTGGCCCAGCAGGCTACTCAACCGATGCTGACCCTGACTTAGACCGTCCTGGCCGGTGACGGTCAGTTGGCCCGTCACGCCGTTGTCGGTCAGTTGGCTGTGACGCCGAATTTGATAGCCCCCGCCGGGGCCGGTGACGCGAATCGCGCCGCCCGGGGTGCCACCGTAAAGAGGCGGCAAATATTTGTCGCGGCGATCGGGCGTGAACCCATACAGCATCGCGCGCATGAATTGCATCAACGTTGTCTTGCCCGCTTCGTTGGGGCCGTAAAACAGGGTCATGCCTTCGGGCAACGAGTCGACGGACAATCCTGTCCAGACTCCGAACCCATCGATTTGTATGTCTTTGACTCTCATACTTGTTGCACCAGATTCGGCTTCCCGCCACGGAGCAATTCAACACCCAGCAACGTTGCTTGATCGAGTACGTCCGTTCGACTCGAGGAGGGAACTTCGGCCAACAGATGCGCTGTCGTGCCGACAATTCCCGAATGTTCTTCGGTAAAAGGCAAAAGATTCAGATCACGTCCATCTGCTTTGCGATGCTTTTCCGCAGCCCGCAAAAAGTCGCCAAGAATCGTGTCCTCGTCGTGCCAGGATTTCGGGTAGTGACGCGGTGGTCGAACTGACAAGTGCGTCGTCCAAGCCGAGGGAGAACCATGGCCGTATTCGCGACGAATCCATTGCAAAAGTTCTTCCCCGTCACCGATCGACTGCAGTGATTCGCCGTCGGAAACCGCGATGTCCCAACCGATCAACAGATGGCGTCCGCCGTTTTCATGCTGCAAACGCACGATCCGCTCGCCCAGCAGGTTGCGGATCCCACCGACCGCCGCGATCTCGGCGGCATCTAATTCGACATTGCAGTAACGGAACGAATCACACTCGATGTTATGAATACGAGTGGTATGATCGGCATCGACGTCAACGATCGAATAACCATGTGCTCCGGTTTCCAGCAAGGAGCGACCCTGAGGCGATCCGCAGTACAGCGCGCCGGCCTCGGCACCTCCGTCAATCTGTTCACGATTGTGCTGGCCGCCCAGTGCCCAATAGTCGAAACGTCCTTCGGCCAGCGCGTCAGCGTCGGATCTTCCATAACCGACCGCCACGGTAAAGTCATCCGTCGGATCAACGCGATAACTTGGCACGTGCAGCGCGGATCGACCGTCACTGCTGCGGCCGACGACGACACAGATGGTACGACCAGCCCGCTGGACCGGCACCGCGATGGCGCGATTTTTTGGAAACAGCGTGACGTTTGGCGGCAACGGCACCGCTTCAGGCCATTTGGCGGGATCGTCGGCGGCTCCGGCGGTCCAAAAGACCGGCTTTTTTTTCTGATGTAACTTTTCGAAATGGTCCAGCAACAACGACATCCCATGCGGCCCGGCCGCCGGTGGACTAAGCAGGTCGCCGGCGAGCACTACAAAGTCAATGTTGTCCACCAACGCTGCTTCGAGCACCGCGGCGGCGGCGTGGCGGGGCGCGGCGGCCATCGCCTCGGCCAGGTGCGGCGGTACGGAATCGAGATCGCCAAGAGGACTTTCCAGATGAAAGTCGCTGGCATGAATGAACCGGAATGACTCGCCCGACATTGGCTCCCTCCATGAGCTTGCATTTCACATCTTGTGAAACTTGATGCCGGGGAGTGTAGGCAACCTGCCAGAATCAGCCAAGGTGGATTTCAGCTTGAGTTCGATTTGCCCAGGATCGAGTCGCCAGCAACGGGCGGTTGTTGCTAGCAAGGCCAGGTTACAAGCCCGCTCGGCCTAAACAACAACTCATATCGAGTCTCGCGGTCCATCACGTGACATGCGGGCGATCGCGTTGAGAAATCGCTGGGGAGCAGCACGCTTGAACAGCCAGTACAGTCTGGCCTTGCGCGGCAGAATGACGTAAAGCTGCTTCCGCTGCATTGCTCGCACGGCATGATCGGCGACATGGTCGGCAGTCAACTTGGCCTTGCGGAACGCGCGCTCGGCAATGTCGCGCTGCCGGTCGTCCTGAAATCGTCCTCGCTCAAGCAGGTTGGTGGCAAAAAAGGCCGGACACAGCACGGTCACGCCAACGTGATGCTGCTGTAGCTCGGTGTAAAGCGTTTCCGAAAGCGCCAGCATTCCCGCTTTCGTTACGTTGTACGCTGCCATCGACGGCGCGACCCCAATCGCCGCCAGCGATGCGGTGTTGATGATGTGCGCACGCGCGGATTGGCCTTCAGCCAATCGACGAACGTGTGGCATCCGTAAATACCGTTATACAGGTTGATATCGATGATCCAACGCCAATCGTCCAAAGGTGCCTCGCCCACATTCCCACCAGCCGCCACCCCGGCGTTGTTGACCAACAGATCCAGCGATTGCCAGCGGTCGCGCAGCCGTTGACTGAGCTGTTGCCACTGTTCGATGTCGGTGACATCGAGATGTTCAAAACTCGCATCGCCACCCGCGGCTTTGACCTCCTCCGCCACCGCCGTACCGCGAGCATCGTTGATATCACAGACGGCGATATTCCAGCCGTCGCGCGCCAACCGCAATGCGATGGCTCGTCCCAGTCCGCTGGCCGCACCGGTGATGATCGCATTGCGCCGTTGATCAGCCATCGCCGCCGCCGGAGGATTCAGGAATTGACTTATCGGTCCGATCAGCAGATCCCCGACCAGTTTTGGGTACGTTAAACAAAATAGCCTCACCGTAGCTGCGGCCTTTATAGGGCGCGATCTGTGTCAATCGGCCAGAGATCGTACCAGACTGGGCAACGGACGTGTTACGGTTGCCCCGCGATTTGCCTTGGCGGGCCGCGCGAAATTCAGACGAGGTCCGCCGTGATCCGACGAATTGACGGGGCCCCGCCGCGCCGTCGCCAACGAATTAAAGTTCGCATAAGATAAACGTCGATCCAAAACGGTCCTCACTCACCGACACCAACGGTCACTCTGATGTTTCAGCACGAATCTTTGCTCAACCAGTTCTTTACCGGTTACCTCGATCAATTGGCGACCGACGTCAACGACCAGAATCTGCATCTGCGGCCGGCCGAATTTGTGCATAGCCCAATGTGGATTCTCGGGCATCTGGCGGTCACCGCTGAGTTAGGAATGAAAATGCTCGGTGGTTCGATCGAACACCGCTCCTGGCTGCCGCTGTTTGCACCGGGCAGCAAGGACAATTTTGAGTCAGCCGAGGGCCTCAGCCGCGACGAATTGCTCTCCTGCATCAAATCGTCTTACACTCGCCTAGGCGAGATGGCCGAGGCAGCCGACGAGTCGACGTTGAACCAGCCGCACGGAATCGAACTGTTAAATGGGACGCAGTTGAAGACTGTCGAAGACGTGATCAGGCACCTGCTGAGCACCCATTTCGCATTTCATGCGGCGCAGCTTTCGGTTTGGCGACAGGCGAACGGACACGGCTATTTGTTTTAGTCGGCTACCGCCTGGTAAGTCAGCTGTCGGAATTCTTCGCCCATCTTGGTTTGGTGAGGCAGGATTTGGACCATGAAAATCCCGATCAATTCTTCTTTGGGATCGATCCAGAATTTCGTGCCGGCGGCGCCGCCCCAATCATAGGTTCCCGGCGATCCCAGCTTGGCGGCCTGTCCGATGTCCTGCAACAATCCAAAGCCTAACCCGAAGGTCGACCCGTTACCGAGTCCTTTAATTCCCGTCATGTGGTCGGCGGTCATCAGCTCCACCGACTTGCGGGACAGCACCCGCGTACCATTGAGCTGACCACCTTCGAGCATCATCTGGCAAAACCGCCAGTAGTCGCTGGCAGTCGATACCAGACCGCCGCCGCCGGAAAGAAAGACGGTCGTTTCATCAAAATCGCTCATGTCGGGCGATACCGGCATGGGCACGATCTGTTTGGACTGCGGCGCGGTTAAGAACGCGTCTCGCCGGTCAACGGCCGTTCCCTTGGGAGTGTAAAGTCGGGCCAGCCGCTCGCGTTTGTAACTGGGCACTTGGAAATCGGTATCGACCATTCCCAGCGGATCAAACAAGCGCTGGCGAAGAAACTCGTCAAACGACAAGCCCGATACAACCTCCACCAGCCGGCCGGCAACGTCGACGGAAACGCTGTAGTGCCATTGCGTTCCAGGTTCGAACCGCAAGGGAATTCTGCCGAGTTTCTTAGTCGTTTCGGCGAGTGACACACTTTTAATCAGGATCCCTGCTTCGCGATACTGTTGATCGACCTGGGTGTTTCCGAAGATTCCATAGGTAAAGCCGGCGGTATGACGTAGCAAGTCACGAATGGTGATTGGCCGAGTCGCCGGCTTGGTTTCGAGCTTGACCTCGCCCGTGTTTGGATCGATCGTTTCGGTTTGAACTTGCATTTCGGCGAACTCGGGAAGAAACTTCGCCACCGGATCGTTCAAGAAAAAATGTCCCTCCTCTAACAGCATCATCACCGCCGCGGTCGTGATTGGCTTGGACATCGAATAGATCCGAAAGATCGTGTCCGCTGACATTGGTTTACCCGCTTCACGATCTCGTTCGCCCCACTGTTTGACGTAGGCGATCTTACCCCGCCTGGCGATCAATGCCAGCGCGCCAGCAGCCTCCTGGCGATCGATGTATCCCTGAATGTGGTCATCGATTCGCTGCAAGCGTTTTGCCGACAGACCAACTTGCACGGGTGCAACCGTCGCAATCGAGGACGGTTGCAAACTTACCGTGTCGGCCGCTTTCGACGGCACCGCAACGATGTCTTGAGCCAGCAGCGCGGGGGTCAGCAGCAGAGTTGCGAGCGCGGCAGATATGAATCGCGGCCAGCCAAATGTGAATGGTTTCATGATCAAGTATTGGAAAGGGGTACGACCAGCAAAATCAAATCCAGTAGCCCGATAGTTTACTTGCGATCGTGGGCGTCCGCCACAATCGAGATAAAACAGACAGCCAGCAAGGTTTGTGCTCAGGCTGAAAGTTCGGCTGGTTGCCTGGTCATCAACGAAACCAATACCAAGGTCACCAGCGCAAGCGGTATCGTCACAATCCCCGGCTGCGTGAACGGTGCGATGGCGTCGGCTGGGTCGAGACCGTAGACATATTGATAACTGTCTGAGGACAACAGCACCCAACCGAGCGAACTGACCATGCCGACCAGGATACTGGCGATGATTCCCTGTTTCGTGGTCCGGCTCCAGAACAAAAGCATCACCAGCGCAGGCAGATTCGCGCTGGCCGCGATGCTAAACGCCCAACCGACCAGGTAGCCGACATTCAATTCTTTGAACAGGATGCCAAGCAAGATTGCGATTCCGCCGACAACCACGGCGGCGATCTTGGCGACGCGGATTTGCGATCGCTCTGAAAGTTCAAGCCCTAGTACGCCACCGAGCAAATCATGAGCGACCGCGCCGCTGCTGGCCAGGATCAATCCGCTGACCGTTCCCAGAACGGTTGTAAATGCGATTGCCGAGATCACGGCGAACAACCATGGCCGAACGCTGCGGGCAAGCAACGGTGCCGCCATATTGGTGTCGGTCAGATCCAAAGCACCGCTGACCATGGCGCCCAGGCCCAGGTAGAGGGTCAAAATATAGAAGAATCCAATCGTCGCAATGCCAACGATGGTACTGGCCCGCGCCGCCGCGCCGTCTTTGACCGTATAGTAGCGAATCAAGATATGCGGCAACGATGCGGTGCCACAAAACAAAGCCAGCATTAGGGACAGGAAATTCAGTTTATCGGTCAACCGTCCACTGCGAATGCCCGCAAACTTGGGGTGCTCACCGGGACGCAACACTCGGCTACCCGCGGTCGGCTTTTGGTAATAGACCGTCGTCTTGCCTCCGTCATCGTGTGTGATCGATTCGGAGCCCCATAACATCACTTCACTTTGGCTGAGCGTTGTCAGAAATGAGATCGGTCCGAGCGGACCGGTTTCCGATTGTCCCTTTGGTAATTTTGACAGGTAGCCTACCGGCTGCAACTCCCGTTGCCCTGGGCCGCGACCCTTGGGCGCACCGTCGATGAAGTCACCGTCGGCGGTCACACGAACTGCTTGGGCTTGCCGCAGCAGTTTCTGGCCCGAGCCTTCAATATCTTCGATGTGAAAGACGTCGTAACCGGCCACCTGCAAGCTGGTCAAACGAATGAAGTCGTGATCCTGCCAACCGTCGTCGGCGACGATCACATCGCGACCATCGATCTGGTTGCCATCAAGTTGTCCAGCGCTGATCGGCCCGATCGTTTGAAAGGCCTTGGTATCGACTCGGAAACCGTCTTGCAGCAACATCACGACCAGAATTGCGCTAAAGACTACCAGCAGCGATCCTTTTAGGAACTGCACCCAAGTCGTTGAAACCATGCCGGCCGTAACCACGATGGTGATCACCACGACACCAACCATGACCACACCGACCCAGTGGTCATAACCAAGCAATGGCTGAATCAGCGACCCCGCGCCCACCATTTGGGGAATCAAATAAAAGACGCTGACCACCAGCGTGCTGACCCCGGCTGCCGCTTTGATGCCGCGCGAATTGAATTTGGCGTCGAGCGCATCGGCGAACGTATATCGTCCCAAGCGTTTCATTGGTTCGGCAATCACAAACAGCGCAACGACCCAGCCGGCCAAAAATCCGATCGAATACAAGAAGCCGTCATAACCATAGAAGGCGATCATGCCGCAGATGCCCAGAAATGATGCGGCCGACAAATAATCACCCGCGAAAGCGACCCCGTTGACCATCCAAGGAATCTGGCCGTGAGCGGCAAAATAGCCTTCGGATGATTTCGCCTGGCGACCTAAATAAAAGCTCAATCCGACAGTGCCAACAACAAACAGCAAGAAGATGACGACAGCCATCGCGGAGGGATCGTAGATCACCGGATCGCTCCGCCGCTGTCGGACTGTTTGCCGCGCGGCTGGGCCGCAATTGGTTCGACCGGCTCGTTGCGGCACATCAATCCATAGACCACCGACATCAGCAAAGCCGCTACGATCAGCAAAAATCCGTAGATGACCGCCAGATTCAATCCCACCACAACGATCCGCTCCATGAACCGGGGAGCAAAAGCGCTGATCAACACAAACCCCGAGTAAAGCGCCAGGTACACAAAGAACAGGATCAAACCAAGGCGCGTATTCCAGCTGCGCGCCGGGTTTGTAGTTTCCGAGTCGGACATGGGCTGGCGAAATCAGCAAGATTGAGGTGCGGCAAAAGTTCGCCGTAAGTCTATCTGCGACCCACGGCCGTCACAATTGCCCAGCGCAGCGCCAGCCGACTACACTATGGCAAAGCGATCCTAAAGTCACTGAAGACGGAGCATGATCACGATGCGAGTTAAGCCAAGAAAGTGGATCTGCATCACCCTTCTGGCGGCAGCTTGGATCGTGAGCCCAGAAATGTCCGCCGACGAAGTCGATTGGGTTTCCAAATCGCCGGTTCCGATCTGGATTTGGGATGCCGGCGGAAGCAGCGACAATCAGCAGATCTTCCTGCAAAAGAAATTCTTGATTGACGGCGAGGTCGACACAGCGCGGCTTTACACGACTTGTGATAATTCCATGACGTTGTGGATCAACGGCGAGGAAGTTGGTAGCAGCGAAGATTGGCCCGATCCCATCCAGCAAGAGGTCGCCCAATATTTGCTCTCCGGAACCAACACGATCGCGGTGCACGCCCGGAATGCCGGCAGCGCCGCGGCGTTTGTTTTTAAACTTGACATCAAACTTACCACTGGCCGGCCGATCCACGTGGTGTCCGATAAGACTTGGAAGATGACCAAGTCGCGACCACACCCCAGGTGGTTTACCCGGCACGCGACATCCAAAGGATGGACAGGGAGCCTACAAGAGATTGGCGAGTTAGGCATCGACCCTTGGGCGGTCCCCGGTGCGGCACCGCCGAAAGCCACCGTAAATGCTCACGATCTGACTGTGCCCCAGGACTTTGCAGTCGATCTGGTCTATACCGTGCCCGCTGACCAGCAGGGATCTTGGGTTTGCCTGACGACGTTGCCTGATTGCGGACTGTTGGCTTGCGACCAAGAAGACAAGGGACTGTTCCGAATCGACATTGCTGAATTGAATGACGGTCCGCAAGCGACAGTCACCAAGTTGCAGTTCGACCAACAGCTTAGCGGCGCAAGGCCTGCTGTGGGCCTTTGATTCACTATGGTTCCATCGAAACGGGGGCCATTTATCGCGCATCACCGATTCCAATCGCGACGGCAAGCTGGACCATGTCCAAACCGTGCCCAGTGAAACAGGTGGGGGTGAACACGGCAACCACGCCGTGATCCTGACCGCGGACGGCAAAGGACTTTACCTGTGCGCTGGCAATCACGCGCCCATGGCGAAAATCACATCCTCCCGAGTCACCAGCTGGAAGGAAGACCAACTGCTGCCGCGTCGGTGGGACGCCAATGGACACGCGCGCGGGTTGTTGGCTCCCGGCGGTTGGGTCACTCGATTGAATCCGAGCAACTACGAACAGGAATTGTACTGTATCGGCTTCCGCAACCAGTACGATCTTGCCTTGAACCGCTACGGAGATCTGTTTACCTATGACGCCGATATGGAATACGACATGGGGATGGTCTGGTACCGACCGACTCGTATCTGTCACGTCGTCAGTGGTGGCGATTACGGTTGGCGAAGCGGGACAGGTAAGTTTCCGAACTACTACGAGGATACGTTGCCACCGTTGGTCGACATCGGACCTGGATCTCCGACCGGGGTTGTGGCCGGGATTGGCGCCAAGTTTCCAGCCAAGTACCAGGACGCCATCTTTGCTCTCGACTGGACTTTCGGCACGATCTATGCCGTCCACATGACGCCGCGAGGTGCCGGTTACGTTGGCACAAGCGAGCCATTCATTAGCGGGATTCCGCTGCCCGTCACCGATGCCGTTGTCGGCAGGGACGGTGACCTGTATTTCACGGTCGGGGGCCGTGGTACCCAATCGGCGCTGTACCGAATCCGCTACACGGGCCGCGAAAGCACCGATTTGGTGAACACGCTGCCGTTGCCCGCCGAGGTGCAAGCCGCACGCGCCAGCCGCGAGCAACTGGAGGCTTATCATGGAAAAACCTTGGACCAGCAAGCGGCCAGGCAGGCGCTCGATACCGCCTGGCCGTTGCTCGCTAGCGACGACCGATTCCTGCGTCACGCCGCGAGAGTCGCGGTCGAATCGCAGAAACCAGAGTTGTGGTTCGCTGATTTGATGGAAGAACAGCGTCCCCAAGCTGTGATCGCCGGAGCGGTCGCGCTTGCCAGAGTTGGCGACCCGTCGCAACAAGCGGCCTTGATCGAAAAGCTGGTTTCGCTGCCGATCGCAACGCTGTCGGAAGCGCAACAGCTTGGTTGGCTGCGCGGCCTGGCGTTGACCTTCATCCGGCTGGGCGAACCCGACGCCGCACAGCGAACGCAGATCATCTCTCTGCTGGATCCCCTGCTGCCGAGCACTAGCGAGGAGGTCAATACGGAGCTGATTCAGATGCTGGTTTACTTGGAATCACCTGGAATCGCCGGCAAGACCTTAAACCTGATTGCCAATCGTCAGCCGCCGCAGGTTCCCGATTGGACGCAGCTGGCCAACCGCAACGCTGGTTACGGCGGCGTGGTCAAGAACCTGATGCAGAACCATCCTCCCTCGCGCGAGATCGCCTACGCGTTTGCGCTACGTAACCTCAAGACCGGTTGGACATTGACCCAGCGCCGCGAGTATTTGCAGTTTCTCAGCGAGGCGGCCACCAAGGCCGGCGGCGCCAGCTATCCGGGTTTCTTGCAGGGCATGCGCGAGGATGCGATCAGTACCTTTAGCGAGGCTGAGAGAATCGCTTTGCAGGATCTGACTGGCGAAAGCTATGAGGTCCAGCCCGACTTCGAGATCCTTCCCATCCATGGCCCTGGTAGAAAATGGACGATCGTTGATGCAATGACCGCGGCAACCGGTTTTGACCAAGCGAATTTTGATCGCGGACGCAGTCTTTATTTCGCCGCAAGCTGCCACAAATGCCACCGCCACGCCGGCATGGGTGGGAGTATTGGCCCTGACCTGACCAGCATTCCCAGCAAATTTGATGTCAGCTATGTGATCGAGCAGATCATTGAACCGAGCAAGGTGATCTCGGACCAATATCAATCCAAGCTGGTGCTAACCGAAGATGGTCGGACTTTTACCGGACTGGTTTCGCAGGCCGAAGGGAAAACGGTTATCTATACCGCAGACATCAACGCCCAGCCGATCACAATCGACGACAACGAAGTTCAAGCGATCAAACCATCCAACGTATCGCAAATGCCGGAAGGATTGATCGACGGGCTGAACGCCGAAGAATTGCGGGATCTTTCCGCATACCTGATGAGCGGTGGCGATCCCGACAACGAGAAGGTCTACGGGGCGAAATAGCGGAACGCTTGACATCGGGGGGACGGACGACTGAGTGACCATGCGAGCAGATGCCGCAAACTGTCCTCCCCTGCATGTCTTGGTTCTGGCTTTGGCGGCGGGTATCGGCTCGGCCAATCCAAGCCGGTCTCTGTGACAGCACGTCTTCATCTCAATCGCACCAATTCGACCGCGCACCTTTGATCGAGCGCGGCGATCCGTTCGTGCTCGTGCTCAGCGAAGCGGTGCTCGTAATCGAGTCTGCATGAAAGTGGGTCAACAGACTGAAGTCGACGTCCCGGTCAAATCGCGGTCTCGCCATCGTGCCGATTCGATTACGAGCACGAACGCCGTCGCTGCGCGACTGAGCACGAGCACAATGGTTGCAATGCCGGAACACAAACCTTCTACCACAGATCTCGCCTGACTTCGAAATCGGGATCGACTATTCGGCTGCCGAATCGAGTCCGTAGTCCTTGATTTTCTTGTGCAGCGTATTGCGATTGATGCCAAGCTTACTGGCGGCCTTTGTTTGCACGCCACCACAGGCTGCCAGGACCTGAGCGATCAACTCTTTTTCGACTTGATCGACGATCACCGAGTGCGATCCGGCGGTTGCTGTCCTGGCATCACTGAGGCCGCGTGTAACGACTTCGCGTGCGAGCGACTCGAAGTCACCGGCGGGCATTTCCGTTCCGGTTGCTACATCACCGTCGATCACGCATCTGGGCAGCAACTCAATCGTCAATTCGTCCGTTTCGGCCATCACCACGGCTCGTTCAATGTAGTTTTGGAGTTCTCGGACGTTGCCCGGCCAGTGGTAATCTTGCAGCGCCTCCAGCACGCCCTCGCCAATGTGAACGACATAGCGGTCATTGACTTCGTTGTAATATTCCAAAAAGAAGGAAACCAGTGACGGGACGTCGTCGCGGCGGCGGCGGAGCGGCGGGATTTCGATCGGCACGACATTCAAACGCCAGTACAAATCTTCGCGAAATCGGCCTTCGCGAACTTCCTGCATTAAATCACGGTTACTAGCGGCGACAACCCGCGCATCGGTACTAAGCGTGGTCGTGTCGCCGACCCGTTCAAACTCCTTTTCTTGCAGCACTCGCAACAGCTTGACTTGCAATATCAACGAGGTGCTGTTGATCTCGTCTAAGAATACGGTGCCCCCGTGAGCGGCTTCAAATCGGCCGGTACGGTTAGCAACCGCGCCAGTGAAGGCTCCGCGTACATGACCAAACAACTCACTTTCCAGCAAACTTTCGCTCAACGCGCCGCAATTGACTCGGATGAATGGTCCACCGCCACGATGGCTCAGCCGATGGATCGCACTGGCAATCAGCTCCTTGCCGACGCCGGTTTCGCCCAATATCAGCACCGATGCGTTGCTGCCCGCGACGCGCCGGGTCAGTCGATACACCTCCTGCATCGCCGGCGAATTGCCGATGATCCCTGTGATCGGTGGCCCGCCGGAGCCGCTAGCTGAACTGCCAAGAAATGCCATGAAGATTGAGTGGGGTCACGATCGTTTGGCCCTGTGGGGTGTTTGTGACGATACCGAGAATTCGCCTTTTGGGGTAGCCATCTGTCGGCGGGAACAGTGTCATCGGGTAGAGCCGCAAACTGGCGCTCAGCTCTCTTCGATCCCGCTACACGATCACAGACCGCTTGTCCGATCCGCGATCCAGCTCTCCGCCTCGCGTCGAAATCGTTGGCGGTCGATCACCGATAACGGAGGCAGACGCCGACTTTGGGCAATTTGATCGAACACACCGTCAAAAGCCGCTGCCGTGGCCGGGGTGTCGATCCACACCATTGGTCCCGGCCAACGGGCCGAATCGCGGCCCAAGAAATCAAGATCCTGCTGATTCGGACTGATTTCGTTACTGCCGCTCGGTGATCCATAAAACACGATCGGCACTTGATTGCCGCGTCCCGTGCGGCGAACCACGTCGAGCATTTCGATCGGAGACAGATCGGCTAGTTGAGTTTTCGAGACGATCAATCGAAGGTCGCCACCCAGATCAATGGATCTTTGTAATTGAGCAACGTTTTGAACCGTCACCCCACTGTACCCTAGTCGGGTGATCAGCTGCTGAATCGGCGAGACGATTTCCGGTCGCGTCTCGACGATGATCGCGGTCGGCAAATCATTCAGCCGTGTCATTTCACTCAGTGTGCGTTTCACTTGGCTGCTACCGGCGTACGGCGCACCGTCGGCCATTCGGGTGACCGCCAAGGCCGCTTCGTAGCGGACGCGCGGTTCGGGGGACGACGCCGCCCGGACCAGTGGAGTCGGATTGGGCGCGGTGCCGTGTAGCAACACGTCGCCCCACGAGCTGTCAGCCAGCTTCTGCTCGGCAAACGAGTCGATCAAGCGAATCAATCCGACCGTTGCCGTGTGATCGCCAATCTCAATGGAGTACCTCAGCGCACGATTGACGCTGTCCATGGTCAATGCCGATCCGTAGGCGGAGCGGATTGACTCAATCTGGGCTGGATCTCCCCAATCCGAGTCGATCAACACGCGGTAACCGAGATCGGCCACCAGCGATTTGGTCAGAATCTCGGCTGAAACAGCCCCCAAGCGGCGCAGCCGTGCCGCCGCATCCGCAGCATCACTGTAACTGGCATAGATCGCACGGGTTCGGATCGGTTGCACGCCGTCGCGTTGCGGGGAAACCGACCAGTGGGTAACCAGATCATCCGTATTGTTGATCTGGTCAGCCGCCTGTTGTTTCCGATCCAAGTCGGCAAGCAATTCGGCGACAGCGCGCCCGCGAGAGGGGAGTCCCGCGTCGGTCCGTCGCAAGTAGCGCGAGGCCAGTTCGATCTCTTCGGGTGACGAATCAGCGGCATGCAGGGCCGTGATCAAATCGATCCGATTGGCTGGGGCGCCGATCAATCCCAGCGACTGGACCGCCCCCGCGCGGACTTCGTTCGCTCCATACAACGCCAGTTGACGTAGCGCCGCGTTGCCGCCGGGACCGAGCCGCAACAGCGCTCGGAGGATCGCTTGCCGGTCAGCGATCGGCTGGGAGGCGACCGCGGCAGCGACCAATTCGGCGATCGCGACATCACCACCTTCGATCAAGGCTCGCGAGGCGGCCAGTCGTTTGTCGGTCGAGGGATCATCCAGATTATCGATCGCCGCGCGCAGCCGATCGGGTGATTGCTGATACTGTTTCGTCGCGATCGCCAGACGGTCGAGCGCAGATCTGGCGTTGTCGGATAACCGATCGTTGAGCCGCATCTCCAGGAACACCGCTGGTTCAATTTGCGCCTGCATCGCCGCCAGTGATGCGGTATCAAGCTCTTGTTTTGCCAAGCGTTCCAACAACTGATTGACTTGGGGCCAGTGACCGGTGCGGGCTAGCGAAGCAATGGCATCGGCCATTTGGCGATTGCCGCGACCGGCTAGCGCCAACAGCTGCTGTGTAAAAGGATCCAGTAAGTCCGGATCCGCGCCCTCTGGCGGATCAGCCGCCGGCGGCGCGTCGAAGGTGCCCGCCGCCGCGAAGTCAGCGTCCAGGTCAGCGTCGGCTGCGAACGGGTCATCTTGGCCGCGACAGTTCGCGAGCAACAAGACGACCAGCAAGGTCGAGAGGCCGATACGGAAAAACGGTGTCATCAATCGCAGAGTCAGCAGCGGAAGCAAATGGATTGGCGGCAATGGTCGCCCTCCTTCATGGATTGGTTCCCCCATCATACTTGGGACACCCATCAACGGTGGTACTCGGGGCGCCGCCGATTGGTAAGCCGAATGGCTCAGGCCTTGCCAGGGTGCCGGTGATCCCGTTACCGCGACGCTGGCTCTTGTCCCCCCGTTTTAGCGGCAACGATTTACAGCGGACCGTCCTTTAACGAGTCGATCATCTGTGCTCGACGATGCCACTGGAGGCTCTTCTGGGGCGACTCGTCCAGCTCTGGCAAGTCGGGCAACTGTTGAAGCTGAATCTTTAATTTGTTAGCGCGTTTTTCCCAATATTCCCGGGCCTCGAAGCTACCGGGTTTATGGCCGTCCAGCTCACGCTGTTGAACCAATCTGCGGACAAATTCCTGATGATTCGCCAGCGCCTGTTCTCGATGTTCTTCGGCACGGGTACGTTTTAGCTCGATTTGCTCGGAGGGGCTGAGCTCGGTTTGCTTGGCAGTGGGCGATGACAACGAACGCAGGGGCAACCAAAACGTCCAAGTCAAGATGCAAGCAGATAGCAGCAATGACGCCGCTATCCAGAACTTGGATTGCGGCGACCTGCTCGGTTTCGGTGGGACAATTCGTTTCGTATCTGTATCGGACACGGTGAACCTTTCTGTCGTTCCCCCGCTTGGCCGGCGTTCGACTCGGCCCAAGACGGTTCAATGTGTTATTGAGTCAAAATGGTTGGCAGGTTGTTGGCGATCTCTTCAAAGATCGCGACCAACTCAGCACCATTGGACGCATGGTAATGTTTGCCACCGCCGATGGACGCAACCTGTTGCATCAGTGCTTGATCGGCTCCGTCACCGAACGTTACGGTGTGTATCGTCAAGTTGTAGGATGAGACAAGATTGTTTGCGACCGTCGTTGGATTAATGCCGGTATTGTGAATTCCATCGGTCATCACGACCATCGTCTTGGCGGCGAAGGGCCGAGCCGCGGCGTTCAACAGCGCCAGGATGCCCTGTTCCATGCCCCGACCGATCGCGGTGTTACCACCGGTATCAAGACCGCTGACGACGTTGCGAACGATTTGAAAATCTTTCTCGAGGTAACAGTCCAGTGTCGCCGTACTGGAATAGCTGGCAACCGAAACCTGTTCTTCCTGGCTGGTCTCATCGAGCACGTCCAAGAACGCATCCACGGCCACAACCAGATCTTGCCAGGCACTCGTCGGAAAAGGACCAAGCCCGTAATGATCTTCCCAGGCCCATTTCTCGTAATCGGCAACCGTATTGCCGTTGGTTAGGTAGTAGCGTCCCCACCTCGTATACAGCTGGCCGGCGGCGACGCCGGCGTTCATCGTCGAGGTATAGTACGGTGACGTTCCGCTTGGCCAATCGACTTCCAGGTCGTCCATCGATCCGCTACGGTCCAGTACCAGCGAGATGTCGCGGTCAACTTGCATCGCAACCGACAGTTGCTCGGTCGTGAATTCGTTCGCGTCCAACAAACCGGGAATCACCAGCGGAACCGGACCGGAGATCGAACCGCCATCGCGGCGGCCGTGGACGCGAAAAGCACTGGCGAAGACTGCACCGCTGGCGACCTGAGAGGTGGGGATTTTTTCGAAATAGTATCGCCCTTCGTCTCCGTCGGGTTGATTGGTAAAACCAAATTCCATCTCATTGGCGCCGTCATCGGTGCGTAGTTGCAAAGGTTCGCCGTAGACCATGTTCATGGCGGCGGTGTTCATGGCAACCGTCTTCGCTGCCTCAACGGTTTGAATCTCGCTGAAAGCGCGGCCACCCGCACGGGCCGCAGCGTCCGTTGCGACCATCAACTCCGTCCGAGTTAATTGCATTTGCGCAAGATTGACGCAGAAAGCGGCCAGAATCGCCAGCACCGGTAACAGGATGGCCATCAGGCCCAGCACGGCACCGCGGCGAGCGCCACAATGGCGTGGCACTGCCCTAGGAAGGATCATTCGATTCGTATTGCTGCCGTTCATGATGAGACTCGAGGGGGGTTAAAAGGACTTGGCAACGACTATTGTTTGTAGAAACCTGCGTAACGTTCCGTCCGCATGTTGGCGGTGGTCGAGATCGTTGTTTCGGGCAGAAAATAAGGTGCGAACAGGGCAACTGCCCCCAGATCGACTTCGACCGTCACATTGATCTCGTCCGAATCAGCGTTCAGGTCACTGACCGTGATGTTGTATCCATTGCTGAGCATCGACCCCATGATGTTATCGGCTGCCTCGATTGCTTCGTCGGCGGTCGCCCCCGGTACGACCGCGTGGCGCGCGGCGAAGTAGGCCGCGTCCTGCATCAAATTCCGAGCCATGTTCATCCGTGCAAATTCCATACATGTCAAAATGATGATCATGAAAATGTTCGCGACGATCGCAAACTCGACAACCGTTGCACCGCGTCGTGACGACCCGCAGATTCGGCTGCGTCGCCTCGCCACCGGTGGGCGGCAAAGTCGACGTCTGGCGTTAGTGCTTTGTGGCTTGTTCATTGGAATTTATCAGTTGGTATCCAGGTTCTTGTACTCTTTCAGCATCGTCACGTCTGCCGACACATTCATGCCGCCAAACAGCTGTGATGGAATCAGCAGGTTTCCATCGGTCGGCACAGTCACCGTGACAGTGACGGCCTCCAGCGTTTCCGCTGTGTCAAACGACGAACCACTGATCGTGACGGCCCCCGCGCCGTGGTTGACGTCGCGTTCGTCCAAAAACTCGATAGCGCGGGCGATGGCGTCCGCATTGGTTCGCCCACGTCCGACTCCCTGCCGTGCTCCTTCGTAAGCCGCCAGCACCACGGATTCTCTTAAAAACATCAAGGAACAAAGATCCATCGTTCCGATGGTCAAGATCATCAGTGCCGGCAAGACCATTGCGAATTCCAGCGTCGCGACACCGCTACGCTTGCGTGCCCCACGTCGTCGTCGTTTGTAGAATCTTGATGCTGACATTTGCGGCAAATCCGATTTAGAAAGTGAAACCTCCCCGGCTCTGCTAGAAACCTAGGTCACAAACCGGCTGACGGCGGAAACTTTTTGAAGATTTTCCTTGCCGCGCCCCGATTGATGTGCCAAGGGGTAGGCAGACTCGGAACTACCGTAGCCCGGCATCGGACAAGCGGCTCTGAAGCAGCGCGTCCAAGTTCGCCACAATCGATCGATAAGCAGGGTCGGCGACCAGATTGTCGAACTGATTCGGATCGGCATTCATGTCATACAACTCCGCTTCGCGCGGGTTGTAACGTATGTAATGCCAATCGGCGGTTCGTAGCGAATAGCCGTCACCGACCGACAACGCGCTCTCGCGGACTCTGTGCTGGGGATCCGCAAACAGCTTGGAAAAACTTCGGCCCTGAACCTCCGTCGGCACATTCAGACCGGCCAACTCGGCCAGGGTCGGGTACAGATCGGTCAGTTCGACAAGCGAATCGGTACGCCACCCTGCGCCCGAGCCCTGAGGGTGAAGAGTTTGGGAAAAACGGGGGAGCGAAACGATCAGGGGCACTCTCAAGATTTGTTCATGCAGATTGGATTTCTGCCAGAACCCATGATCGCCAAGGTGATAGCCATGATCACTGGTGAACACGACAGCCGTGCTGTCACGCAATCCAAGCCGATCGAGTTCGTTCAAGATCCGACCCAGCTGACGATCCATGAAAGTGATCGAGGCATAATAGCCCGCCCACATCCGTTGTTGATTGTCGGGATACTTGCCAATCGGATTGGTCGCCGAATTGGTGCGTGCCCATCCCGGCTTGGGGATGTCATCCAAATCATTTTCCCGCTGCGCGGGCAGCTGCATCTGTTGCCACGGATACGCCGCAAAGTATTCTCGTGGCGCCACCATGGGATAATGAGGCCGAATGAAACCGACTGCCAGGAAAAACGGTTCCTGCTTGTGTTGTTGCAACAACTCGATCGCTTGGGACGCTGATTTGTGATCGGGCTGATCGCTGCCATCGCCGTCATACTGAACCGTGACAAACGATCGATGCGGCATCGCTGTCGACTGTCGATTCTCCAATGAGTCGGTAAAGATATTCAGGTTCAAACAGGCATAGTCCCCGGGCGTATGCGCTTCGAGTCCCGGCGAATTGAATCGCTCGGTCCAGGCCGACGCATGATCCTGGCCGTCAGTCCCTGCGATGATGTCGCCCGGCACACGCATGTGAAAGATCTTGCCCACCCGAGCTGTATACCAGCCCGATTTGCGAAAGTGCTGACCAAGATTCACACCACCGGCGCGAGTTTCGTGCTCGGTGATCGCGTAACGGCTGAACATGAATGATCGCCGCGAGGGACCACAGGAGGTGCCTTGACAATAGGCGCGGTTGAATACCAATCCGCGCTCGGCCAACGCGTCAATGTTCGGAGCTTGGCAAAACCGATCGCCGTAACAGGCCAGTGCATCAGCTCGCAAGTCGTCGGCGATCACCAACAACACATTCTTGACTGCCGGCGATTGAGCCGCGACTACAGCGCATCCGACCAGCAGTTGCCCGAGGGCACAACTGACGAAAACAAGCAGCATTCGTATTCTCATGGCACTATCGTAACCAATCCAACAACAACATGCTGTCGCGGTAGTGCATCAGCGAGCGAGCGCAGCCGATCGACAACAACCACGCACAAAATTGCGATCCAGTGTCGCAAACGCTTGTTGCTGATCAAATCGGCCGAATATCATATAGCTATCCCATTTCCAAAACCAAAACGAATGATCATCGCATGACTCAAAGCATCAATCGTCGTAAGGCGATCCAATCCACGTTGGCCGCTGTCGCCGCCTTGGAAGTCGCAGCGAGTTCAGCCGCTGCCGCCGCCGGCCCCAACGAGAAACTGAACATCGCGTGCATCGGAGTTGGCGGGCGCGGTGATGCCAACGTCAATGGTGTGCAAAGCCAAAACCTGGTTGCGTTTGTCGACGTCGACGAAATCCGCGCCGCCAAAGCCTATTCGGCTCACCCCAACACAAGACGGTTTGTCGACTACCGTAAAATGCTGGACGAGATCGGCAAGGATCTGGATGCCGTCGTGATCAGTACGCCCGATCACAGCCACTTTCATCCCGCGTATGCCGCGATGCAGTTGGGGTTGCATGTCTATTTGGAAAAACCCCTTGCGCATAACGTTTGGGAAACCCGCACCTTGACCGACTATGCCAGGCAACACAAGATTGCCACGCAGCTCGGTGCCCAGCGGCATGCAATGCCCAACATGCACCGCGTCGTCGAACTGATTCGTGGCGGCGCGATTGGCAAAGTCAGCGAGGTCTACTGCTGGATCGACGGCGACCGCGGTATGCCCGAAATACCAACCGATTCACCGCCCGTTCCGGCCTCCTTGAATTATGACCTGTGGGTCGGACCGGCCAAGTTTCGGCCCTATCATCCGTCGTTCTGTCCTTATGGTTGGCGTTTCTGGTGGGACTACGGTACCGGCGAAACCGGGAATTGGGGCTGTCATATTCTGGACATTCCGTTTTGGGCACTCGGTCTTCGCTATCCAACTCGAGTCGACGCCAGTGGCCCCGAAGTCGATCCCGAGCGAACACCTAAGTCGATGCAGACCAAATTTGAATTTGCCGAGTCCAATCAGGATGGCCCAATCCAACTTCATTGGTCTCATGGTCCACCGACGATTCTGGCCCAGCGGCAACTGAGCGAGCGCGGCAACAATACTTTGTTCATCGGCGAGGAGGGAATGTTGCTGTGCGGCTTCAATCAGCGAAAGTTGTTGCCGGAAGAGAAGTTCGCCGATTACACAGCACCTGCCCCGACGATTCCCGATTCACCGGGATTCCACAATGAATGGATCGCCGCCTGCAAAGGAGGCGAGCCGGCAACCTGTCAGTTTGACTACTCCGGCCCGTTAGCCGAGACTGTATTGCTTGGCAATGTCGCTTACCGCAGCGGCGGCTTTGATTGGAATTCCAAGACTCTGGAAACAGGCGGCAACGCGGAGGCACAAGCACGAATCCGTGAAGCGTACCGTCACGGCTGGGAGTTCAGACAAGCAGGTGTGTAGGCGAAGCAAGCGTCAGCCGTGGAAGGCCAGTGACCGGGTAGGCGGGCGAGCTGTCCGCGCCGACCACGTGTACCATGCAGTCACGTGCGCTGCCTTAATATTTGTCGCTCTCCTTTGTACGGTGCGGCTCGATGCCGCCGAGACGATCGATTTTAATCGTGATGTTCGCCCGATTCTCTCTGATCATTGTCTGCAATGTCACGGCCCCGATCTCCAAACACGGCAAGCCGACCTACGAGTCGACGTGGCGGAAAGTCTGCTCGCCGATCGTGGCGATTATCATGTCATCGATCGGCAGCAGCCACTGCAAAGTGCACTGCTGGACCGAATCACCAGCGACGATCCCGACCACAGGATGCCGCCACCCGACTGGTCGACCAGACCGTCGAGCGAACAAATCGACACTCTGCGGCAGTGGATTCTGCAAGGCGCAAAGTTGACTCGCCATTGGGCATTTGTACCGGCCGAGCGACCCGAGGTACCTCGCCCAGCCGCTGACGAGTCGATTCGCAACCCCATCGATGCGTTCGTGATCGCGCGACTCGAAGCGCAGGGTTGGGAGCCGTCGAAGCCGGCCGACCGGTCGACGCTGATTCGCCGCGTTTCATTGTCATTGACCGGTTTGCCACCCACACCCGAGCAAGTCGATGCGTTTTTGGCCGACACGGCGCCGGGAGCCTACGAGCGAGTCGTCGATCGGCTGCTTGGTTCACCTCGGTTCGGCGAACACCTGGCGCTCGGTTGGCTGGAAGCGGCACGCTACGCCGACACCGCCGGCTATCAAGCCGATTGGGAGCGATTCATGTGGCCTTGGCGAGATTGGGTTGTCCAGGCGATTAACGAAAACATGCCGTTCGATCAATTTACGATTGAGCAGCTGGCCGGTGACATGCTGCCCGCAGCAACGATGTCACAGCGACTGGCGACCGGTTTCAATCGCAATCACCGAATCAACGACGAAGGAGGCAGTCTGGATGCGGAATTTGAAGTCGAATATGTGATTGACCGAGTCGATACGACAGCAACGGTTTGGTTGGGACTGACCGCCGGCTGCGCTCGCTGTCACGACCACAAATATGATCCCTTGTCACAACGCGAGTTCTATCAGCTTTACGCCTACTTCGACAATGTTCCCGAAAAGGGAATCGATGGACGCAAGGGCTTTGCCGTACCCCACATCGAAGTCCCAAACCCTTGGCGCGATTGGCAACTGAATCAACGCAAGCGCCAGCTGGCACAACTTCAACAGAGCGGCGACCAGGACAGGATCAAACAACTCGAGAACGAGATCGAATCACTGAGCAAAACAGCAGACACTCCGGTGATGGTGATGCAGGAACAATCCGAATCGGAACCCACTTATCTGCTGGTGCGAGGTGCGTATGATCAGCCCGACACCAGCGAAGCACTGTTGCCGAGCCTGCCTGAGATCTTTGTCAGCTCAGCCGATCGGCAGCCGAAAGATCGCTTGGAACTGGCCCGTTGGATCGTGGGACCCGACAATCCGCTGACCGCGCGAGTGATCGTCAACCGCATCTGGCAACACCACTTTGGCGTTGGATTGGTCAAGTCGTCCGAGGACTTCGGTCTGCGTGGTGATCCTCCCACACATCCGCGGTTACTTGACTGGCTGGCGACCGAACTGGTGCGCAGCGGCTGGGACGTCAAAGCGATGCATCGACGGATTGTCACCAGCGCGACCTATCGACAGTCCGCTGATGTCAGCGAAGAATCACTGCGACGAGACCCCCACAACCGCTATCTGGCCCGAGGGCCCAGGTGGCGACTCTCCGGCGCGGCGATCCGTGATCAGGCGTTGGCGATTAGTGGCTTGTTGTGTGAACAGCTGGGTGGGCCATCGGTCAAGCCCTATCAACCGCCCGGGCTGTGGAAGGAGCTGTCGTTCGGCACCGGCAAGACAACGGTCGACTTTTACATCCAGGATATTGGCAGCAGTCTGTATCGACGTAGCCTATACAGCTTTTGGAAACGCACGGTGGCGCCGCCGGCAATGGCTATCTTCGATGGCGGAGGACGGGAGATGTGCCGAGTCCGCAGCGAGCGCACCAATACACCGCTGCAAGCGCTGACCCTGCAGAACGACATCACTTTCGTCGAAGCGGCGCGTCAGTTGGCCCAGCGAATGCTCGACTGCGAAGCGAGCACCCCGGAATCCGGCAGACGGATCGATTCCGGCCTGCGGATGGCTTGGCGATCGGCGGTCAGTCGACAGCCCAGCGACGATGAGTTGCAGCTGCTGCGGAAGGCCTTCGATCGCTACCGATCGATATACCAAAACGACCCCGACGCCGCGGCGAACCTGCTGAGCAATGGAGCTTCAACTCGCCACACGGACTTGGAACCGGCCGCTCATGCGGCGATGACGATGGTGGCGCTCACGATTTTGAACTTGGACGAAACGGTCACTCAAGAATGAACGCCCGGTCGAACTGATCACCACTACGCGGCATCGTTGAATCGTTTAATTTGGTCGCGATCAACCGATCACTGTCCCCTGATTAGATTTGGTTGCGACCTTGCGAAGGCCGTAGGCGGCCGTAACGCCATACGAATCCGGTTGCGATTAACGTGGCCGCGACGAGTGTCCACCATTCCGGTGGTCGGTAGCTGGCAAGATGCCGCCATGCCAAGAAGGTCCAGATTGGCACTGACAAAGGTTCGAGCAGCGTGATTAACGATGCTTCATTACTGGGAAGATCACGGACCGACCAGGCAAAGATCATGTAAGGAATCGCCATTTGAACCGAACCAAGCGCAAAGAGTGCGATCCATTGGAAGCCATGCGGCATGGGGACCTGGCCGATCACCAACGGCGCCAGACAAACCATGCTGACCGTGTAGTTGACCAATCCCAACCAGGCCACGTCGTTACCGCGCAGATGTCGCAACGAAAGCACCACACCGGCAAACATCACACCCGAAAGCAGTCCTAATCCAATCGGACGAAATGCGGTCGTTCCTTGGCCGATGGTGGATTCCATCGTCACGATGATCACGATGCCGAGCATCGATAATGCAATCATCACCGCGTCGGATCTTCCGGGCCGATCGCCAAGCCCGATCAATCCGCCTAGCGCCACCCAGGCCGGACCAACGTATTGCAGCCAGACCGTGGTCGTCTCAGAGCCGGCGACCATCGCCACCAAGAACGCATAGGTCATCATCGTGAAGGACAACGACATTGGAATCATGCCCAGCTGAAAGCTCGGTCGGCGAACAAATGGCAGTACCGTGACCGCAGCGAAAACTGACCGCCAAAACGTCAAAGCAACGCCGCGGGAGTCGTGCGGCCAGTCGTCAAACCAGGGTGCCTTGGCAAAAAATCCGTTGGTACTCCAGAGCAGCGCCGCAAGCACAACCAGCGCCCGAGACCAATTCCGCTTGCGATCGGGCGTCATCAAGCTGAACTAACGGGATGCGGGAAATCGGGAAGTTTGAGATCCATTATTGAACCGAGCAAGGAAATCATGGAGATCGCTGTGGTTGCGGAGCATTGGCTGGTTCCGGCAGGGCTAGCTGTTCTGCCGAGGCGACTTGCGGTGCTCGGGCAATGCGACTGAGCATCTCGGCCTGAATGTAGCAGACCAGCTCAAAGGCCATCATGCTCAGCAGCAAGCCGATCAAAACACCATATAGGTGTCGCCGCACTTCCGCCGGCACCGGTTGCTCCTTGATTCCTCGCTCGCTAGATCGAACAAAGCCGACCAGCGCCATCGACGCGACCAACAGTATCGGTCCCAGCATCATCAGCGCCGCAAGGATTCCGACAATCACGGGAAATCTCGGATCGGCCAGTCCAAGCGCGAACAGGGAATCGGCGAACTCGGGTGGATTCCATTGACCGATCCCCGTCAACTGGTATGTACCGTGACTGACCCCTCCACCGGCGACGTACCCGGTCGCGGCACCTCCGAAGGCGATTCCCCCAACGGCGGCCCCGCCACAGGCGATCAAACCGGCAGCCGCTCCGCCAAACACGGCGCCACCGATAGCCAATCCTCCCATGGCAAGTTGCACGCCGGCGGCGACTCCGCCAAAGGCATTGACGCCAGCGGCAACCCCGCCCAGCGAAATCAAACCAAAACTAACCCCGCCCACAGCCAATCCACCCACCGCGAGATCGCCCACCGCGATCACTCCCTTGGCGACCAACTTCTTACCGGTCCGCGGATGTTTGCCGAATGCGATGTGGACAAGCGGCCAACCAAAAAATGTCATTCGACTTTTCCATTCTTGTCCGGCGAATTGACCGGTCTGCTTTGGCCAACTCGAATCTAGCGGAGTATCGGCGATGGATTTCAATTCATCTTCAAGATCAGAGACGTGCTGATATCGTTCAGATGGTTCGCGACACAAGGTTCGCATAACAACAGCGTCAATACGCGGATCGACTCCCGACTTCTCGCTGGGCATCGCGAATCGTCCCATCGGTACCTGCCCGGTCAACATCTCGTAGAAGACGACGCCCAGCGAATAGACATCGGCACGATGGTCGACCGACATTCCGTCAAGCTGTTCAGGAGCCATGTAGCGAAGCGTCCCCATGCGGGCTCCTGTTGCGGTCAGCATGGTGAGCGCGCGGTCATCATCGGACAGCTTTGCCAGTCCGAAATCGACGACTTTGACTTTGCCGCCGACGCCCAGCAGGATATTCTCGGGCTTGATATCGCGATGCACGACGCCGTGGTCGTGAGCGTATGCGAGCGCTTCGCAGATTTGCGGAACAATCCGCAGCGCCGCGGCGGGGTCGATCGCTTGGGCGGCCATCGCCTCACGCAGGGTCGTCCCTTCCACGTATTCCATTACGATGTAACAAAGACCATCCGCAACGCCGCTGCCGAACACGGTCACGATATTGGGATGATCAAGCTTCGCCAGTGCCCGCGCCTCGCGGCGAAACCGCTGCGCGAAAATCGGATCATTCGACAGGCTGTGAGGCAAGATTTTGACGGCGACCTCGCGATCCAGATCGGTCTGATGCCCGCGATAAACGGCCCCCATGCCGCCATGACCGAGCAGCGAAGTTAATTGGATGCCTGGAATCCGCCCCTCGAGTTCCTGTAGACTGCGAGGCGCGTGCTCGTCGCGCGGCTGATCTGCTGTTGAGAACCCTGCCAAGGAGATCAAGCAGGCTGGGCACAGCCCACCATGGCTGCTGTCTGGAATCGGAGCTTGGCAGTGTTGGCAACGCTCAGGCATTTGCAAACTCGCGTCTGTGAAACGGTCGGTCACAGAGTATTACACGGAAGATTCGCTCAAGTTACTGGTTAACTCGATTTTTTTTCCTGCGGTCCGTCTCGCCGCGCGGCAAAGTCAGTCACCGCGTAGAGCCTGCAGCAGGATCCGCAGTTCGTCATCGATCGCATTGACTTCCGACTGTCCAGCTTCGATATCTACGGTAGCGGCAATCTCTTCCCTCAGCGCCGCGCTGAACTGCTGGCGAAGTCGGTGCGCCGCAACTTTGATCGAACCAACACTGCACTGCAGCTGCTTGGCAAGCTCGGCATGCGTTGGCGGCGTCGCAGAGGGAGCGATCAAGGGACACAACGCGTCAAAGCGGTCGGCGCGACCTTTATCTTGATACGCTCCCCGCACCCGGGCCAGCGCCCTGTCGATCACGGCCAGCGCCCAGCGACGATCGTACAGTTTCTGCGGCGTCCACTTTTCGACAAGTTCGGCTGCATAAAGTTGCTCCCCGGTGGCTGTCTGCATGGGGACGCGACGAAGCCCGCCGCCGCGCACGATGGCGCGGTCGGCGCGCTGCAGATTGGAAACATGGTTGCGGCAAGCCGTTAACAGGAAACTGCGAAACCGTCCGCGCTGTGGATCAGCCGCTTGCAGACTGTTGCGGGAGAGCAAATCAACAAAGAAGCTTTGCACATAGTCTTGAGCCTGATCGGGACCGTGGCCGCTGCGACGCAGATAGGCGTACAAGGGATACCAATATGCCTCGCACAGATGCTGTAGCGATTCTCGTTCCTCTCCCGACATCCGCGCCGCGCGACGGACCTCTGACCAACAGGTCGTCGCAAACGAACGATATTGGGATAGCGGAGATTTCTCGGGAATTGGCACTGCGGAACAACTCGGCACTGAGGCGACGAACTTTCTCAGTCAAAGCTCAAAGCAAATCGGGCTCGGGACCCTGAATTAGAGCAGATCCCCTCGTTGGTATTCTGGGCAACTTGAATTAGAGTGGGGAATCACGACTAGCACGCGAAATCAACGCATTTGATCTCTTGGAGCACCCGCACGTCATGCACCGCCGTTTTCTTTCCATCGCAGCCAGCCTGATCGTGTTGCTGGCCGCGCACCACGACCTGCAGGGTCAACTTTTCCAAGCCGCCAAAGGCCCCGCGCTCACTGAAGCCCCAAGCGATGATCCGAACTACATCTTGATGGGTGAGTTCATTGGCCAGATCAAGACCGGTGACAATGAAAGCCGGCGTCTCGGTTTGCAAATCCGTCCGGTCGGTAACGACCAATTTGATGCCGTTTCCTTCATCGGTGGTCTGCCGGGACAGGACGAACATCAGGCCGAACCGATGCGGATGATCGGCCGACGCAGCGAAGACTTTGTCGTCCTGTCCGGTGGTCCTTGGGCGATCTTCGTTGAACGTGACAGCTGTCTGATTTTGGATCGCCAAGGAAACAGGGTTGGTACTTTGGAGCGAATCGAGCGAGTCAGTCCGACGCTTGGCGCCCGTCCTCCTGAAAACGCCACCGTGCTGTTCGATGGAAAAAATACTGATCAGTTCACGATGGCCGAGATGACCGAACAAGGATGGCTCAAGGAAGGAGCCAACGTGAGGCCCATGTTCCAAGATTTTGACTTGCACGTCGAGTTTCGATTGCCGTACATGCCAGAGGCGATGGACCAGTCACGCGGCAACAGCGGACTTTATTTGCAAAGCCGGTACGAGTGCCAGATTCTCGATTCGTTCGCCCAAGATCCGGTCTTCAACGGGTGCGGCGCGTTGTACAAATTCCGCGCCCCGACTTGAACATGTGTTTGCCGCCGCTGGTTTGGCAGACTTACGACATCCAATTCACCGCGCCTCGGTGGGCCTCGGATGGCTCGAAAATTCGTGACGCCCATGTCACTGCTTGGGTCAACGGCACGAAAGTGCAGGACAATGTCGCGCTGCCCAACAAAACCGGAGCCGGCGCCGAAGAAGCGCCAACGCTGTTGCCAATCCGCCTGCAGGACCACCGAGATCCGGTTCGATACCGCAACGTTTGGATCATCGACCGCGGCCTGGCCACCGGCAACTTCCCGATCTACCCGACGCCCGATCAGATCATCGAAGACGCCAAGGCCGAAGAGGCCAAAGCGGCAGAGGCCAAGCTAGAGGCGGCCAAGCTAGAGGCGGCCGCGGAAGCTGAAGTGGTCAGAGTGGAACAGGCCAAAGTGGAACAGGCCAAAGCGGAGCAGGCGTCGAAGTCTGCAGCGGCCGCCGAAGAGCAACAGGTCGAGGAGCAACAGGCCGAGGAGCAACAGGTCGAAGAGCAACAGGTCGAAGAGCAACAGGTCGAAGAGCAACAGGTCGAGGAGCAACAGGCCGAGGAGCAACAGGCCGAGGAGCAGCAGGCCACTGACACACAGCCACAGTCGCCAGAATCGGCGGCCCAATCCGAATTGCCGGCGGCCGAATCCGAAGACCAGTGATAAAGCACCCAGACCCCACTGTTTTTCTGCCCGGCTGGTTGGGCTGATCGCCGAGGCTCCCCGCGGCCGACCGCGTCGATGGCTCTGTTGACGTGGGAACTACAACAGGAATTCTCGTCTTACCCGAGTCAAATATTCCAGCAGTGGTCGCCCATGCCCGCTGGCATCAATCAGCCCGGAATGGCTCATCACGTGCGGTTCCGCGTCGGACCATCCATCCCAGACCACGCCATGCACAATATGCTTGGCCAGCAGCGTGCGGATCATGGGTCCGGCAATTCGCAACTGCTCGGAGGCCAGGTCGATCGTCGACTCGCTGTCTTCCAGCACGTCCTGCGGAGCGATCGATTTGGTATCGATACCAGAGCCACCGGGCACGGACAATTGAACCAACATTGGCATCCCCAGTGTCGCCCAGCGATCGATCATCTGACCGAACTCCACAGCGGACCGCGGCAGCGTGGCACCGTTACGATAATTGACACGAAATTCCAAGCCGATACCGGCCATTCCCAGTCCGCTGCGAACCAGCGCATCCGCAAAATGAAGCGGTGAAATCCCCTCGCCATGTTTGGCCAGGTATTCGCCAAACGGCTGGTCAAAGGACATGATAGCCGGCGTGTTCGGATCGGTTCGGCGAACTGCTTGCAAGATCCCCACGGCAAGTCGCATCGCTTTTTCGTCGTCGATCTCCATCGGCCCAGGGGTGTTCAACCCGGCGGCACAATTCCACAAATGGATCGAACCGCGAAACTTCTCGACGGTCCGCGCGACAAACTGCGTGACCGAACCGAGGAAAGCCTCGAAATCATCTTCCATCAAGTACAGCCAATGCGGCATCAGACGATCACGAAAATCGATCAATGGCCCGCCGATGATTCGCAATCCTTTGCTGCTACAAAACCGGATCGCGTTTTCCGCCTGCTCGTAGTCGTAGCGTCCCGAATCCGTTTCGATGTCCGCCCAATTCAATCGCATGGCGACCGAATTGAACGCCGCAACAAAGGCCTCGCTATCTCGCGATCCAACTGGCGACGGCGGAATCACGCTGGCGGCTAACAGCGTTCCAATTTGAGGCTCGCCGCGCTTGCGATACGCAATTGATTGAATGGCATAGCAATCACCCAATTCGGCGTTCGCTTTTTCAAGCAGCAAGATCGCCTGCAAGGCGGCCTCGGCGGATCTTGCCGGGTCGGCACGACGCTGTGCCGCGTCCAAGAATTGGTTGGTGCCGTCGCGCAGCAAAGTCTGAAATGCCTCGGTCAGCATCAGTCCCGATCGTTCCCAGGCATCCGATTGGACTCGCGCGCGAAAGCAACTGCCGCGCGCCAGTTCCAGCGGCAACGAATAAGATTCATCGTCCAATGATCGCAGGCTACAGGTGCTGAGTGTTCGATAGCCGAGTCCCTTTAAGGGGCAGGCAATGAATAGTTTTCCTGACGAATCGATGCCTCGTGAGATCGTCAGCCTTGATCCGTCGAACTGATTTCGAGATTGCCAGGGAATGCCTTCAATTCCGCAGATATAAGCGTCATTCCACAGCGAACGGGAAATGAAGTCGTGCGCGGTATCCGGGACATCGAAGTGGAATTGCCCCATACTGGCAGGCCGAAAATGTTGAGTGGGTGATGATAAACCGCTGTGTTGGGCAAGCATTCCTTCTGGCGGCCAGCACGACATCATCCTACTCGCTAAGCCCCACACATGCGACAACCCTGAGTCCCTGCGTCAGCAGCGGTTGCCCATCCATTGACCGTTTGCCAAGATTAGCGTCATGAATTCAACGCACCACGCAAGCCGCTACCGATTTGACGACTCCGGCGCCCTGTTGGAAACCAACCTGCCGCTGCCAAAACGGAGCGGCAAAGTCCGCGATGTGTACGAGTTGGGCGATTCACTATTGATCGTCAGTACCGACCGCATCAGCGCGTTCGATTTCGTCCTGCCCTGCGGGATTCCTGATAAGGGCAAGTTGTTGACAGCGATCAGCGCGTACTGGTTTGAAGTGCTCGGTGTACGCCACCATCTGCAGTCCACGACCGTACCCGCGTCCTTGGCAAGCCAGTTCGATACCGAGCCATTGATCGATCGGGTGATGGTGGCCGAAAAGGCCGAAGTGATCCCGTTCGAATGCGTCGTCAGAGGTTATTTGGAGGGGAGTGGACTTCGCGAGTACCAACAGACCGGCAAGATCTGCGGGAACAAATTGCCCGCCGGACTGGTTCAATGCGACCGCTTGCCGGAGCCCATTTTCACTCCCGCCACCAAAGCAGCGCAGGGACATGATGAAAATGTAACGATTGGCCGACTGATCGCCGATCTCGGCAGCGCTCTAGCGCTGCGGCTGCGAGAAATCAGTTTACAGATCTACCAGCGAGCCTACGATCACGCGGCCCGGCGAGGCATTCTGATCGCCGACACCAAGTTCGAATTTGGAATGGTCGGCAACGAATTGGTTTTGATCGACGAGGTACTGACGCCCGACAGTTCGCGGTTTTGGGCAGCCGAGGACTATCAGCCGGGCCATGCACAAGCATCCTTCGACAAACAATTTGTCCGCGAGTGGCTCTCGAGCTGTGGTTGGGACAAGCAAAGTGATCCGCCGTCACTGCCGGCCGAAGTGATCGCGCAAACCGCCGCCAAATATCAACAGGCCTACCGCAGACTTTTGGCCGCGCCGTAAGCGGTAGCCGACCGCGATGGGTCTGCTATGCGGTTACAATCAGCCCGCTTGTTGCCGGCACTGGCGCCTTGATGCTGTCAATCCGCTTTCTTTTTCGGCGGCTTGCTGTCCGTCTTTGCTTCGGCCTTCGTGTCGGTCTGCTTGGCTGCGGTCTTGTTGTCAGACTTCGTGTCCGACTTGGACTTCTGTTCCGCCTCAGCGGCTTTCTTGTAGCCTTCGCTGCGATAGTCGGTTTGGTAGAAACCGCTGCCTTTGAATACAATCGCCGCTCCGGTACCGAACAAGCGGTTCAGCTTGTTCTTGCCACACTCCGGACACTTCTTGATCACCGGATCGTTGATGCCTTGAAAAACCTCGAAGGCGTGATGACATTGGCTGCACTCGTAATCATAAGTCGGCATGTTGATCGCACAAAAACCGTTGAGGGAAAGAAACTGTGAATACCAAAGTATCTTACTCAGAAGCGGCGGGCAGGGAACGGCGGGTTCCGAGCTTGGGCACTACCGAATGGTGCCGCCGTCGTCGGGGCCGGCGGCCTGTTGGGCGGGCGGCTCGACAACGGGATTGAACTTGTTTCTGACGATCTTCCAATTGGCGGGCGGCTTTTCGGGAATGAAGTTCTTCATGAATTGCTGGAATCCGGCGCCGATCGCGTTGCGCTTCAGATCGCTGAATTCATAGTGATCCCGATTGGGAGCGGTTTTGGGGTCAAAGTTGGGTGCAAACATGATCAATGCCTGCGGCAAAAAGGTCTTGGCATCCAAACCGATCTGAACCAGTTTGTATTGGGCGCGGTCTTCCTGGCGTTTCGGCCAGGCTTCGACCAGCACCACCGCGGGGTCGTTGATGTTTACGAGCCGGACCCAATAGCGTTCCAAGATCTGCTGGGCATCCAAATTGAACACAAAGGGTAGTGGGCTATTAAAAATCTGCTGACCCTGCATCTCCGGCGGCAGCTCTTGAATCTCGCATTGTTCTTTGCTGCGGTCCATTTCAATCAGTTGCTTGCCGTTACAAACCCAATGCTCACCGAATTGCCCGGGGACCGCCTTGAATACCGGTTGGTCAGCTTCCATGCCTTGAAAAAACACCAGGTCATCGACACGAAACAAGCCCTTGTCTGGGGCCGCGTAACGAATCACGCCCTCGGCTTTGCTGGCATGAATATTCGCTTGCGCACCTTTGTTGTCGTAGTGCCAACGTTTGAATTTGCAATCCAGCGTCCTGGTGCCTTTGCTTTGCTTTTCCCAGGCCAGCAAAAACTGCTTTAACTCTTGCTGTTGTGCCGCCGTCAAGGCTGGGAACGGCTGTTGGGCAGCAGGCTGCGCTAAGGCAACCTGTTGCGTTGCCTGCTGAGGGATTGGTTGCTGTCCCGCACGTTGCTGTCCGGCTGGTGGCCGCCGGATTGGGGACTGACTGGTTTGTTGCGCCACTGCCGGCGCGGCAGCAAAGCCAACTGCAAGTGCTGTCACAAAAAAGGTTCGCATCATCCGTGACGCCCGTTCCGATCGCGTGAAACTCAGGTCCGGTGCTCACGACCGTGCAAGCACCATGTCCGCTCACCCTACCAACGTGCGTGACATTGACGGAAGACGAACCTGGCAAAAACGACAAATATCTACTCTCGCCCGCGCCAGGCACCCAGCTCGTCCAGTTTCCGGTTCGCTGTTTTCCGATCGTTCGGGTGATGACGCCTATCCGGGATTGCCGATCTTTTCCAACAGCGTCTTGGCGGCTCCGCACCGCGGCGGCGCGGTGGAAGGCGCGGGATGATTGATTTCGGGGGACATTCAAGCCATGAATACGCTAACACGTCGTCGATGGCTGCTGTCGACAGCGGTTGCTGCGTTGACGCCATTGCGGGCAATCGCCGCGCCACCGGTCCCGGAAACCCGCATCGCCACGGCGAAGTTACCGATCACCAGTCGATCAATCAGCCTGTACGACGCCCGTGAAACACGAACCGTCGTGACCGCCATTGCCGCCGACCCGCGTGGCGAACTGTTGGCAGCGGCCGGCGACGATCATTCGATCCGAGTGCTACGCGCCGCAACGTTAAAGACTGAGACGACCCTCAGCGGGCACCGCGACTTGATTCGTTCGATGGCCTTCGATCCCAACGGCAACCGACTGGTATCGGCTGGCAACGATGGTCGGCTGATCGTTTGGGATCGCGAAGACTCTTTCAAAATTCAAAAACAATTCAGCGATGGACCGGCGCTGGCACGCGTCCGCTTCGCGCCAGGGGAGTGGAAATCGCCGCGGTCGGATTCGAAGACCGAGTCTACCTGATCGGTGGCGGCAAACAACATCGGCAAGGCTTGCAGTGCGATTGCCGTGACCTGCGAGCGGTTGCCTACCGCGCTGACATGCGAATCCTGGCGGTAGCCGGTCGCAGCGGTGATTTGTATTTGTTCGATCTCGAAAGCAGCCAGCTGCTGGGCAAGTACCCACTGCACGCCGGAAGGATACACGACCTCGCTTTTCAACACGATTCGAACTTGATCCTAAGCGTCGGTGAAGATGGAAAACTGACTGTCTTTGACAGTCAAAGCCGGGAGCTAGTCCAGCGGATCGGCGTGACCACGGGCAAGTTGTTTGCCGTCACGGTGTTGGATGGCGAGCTGGCCGCGGTCGCCGGATCGGACAATTTGATTCGCATCGTTAATGTCGACCAAGGTGACACCGTGCGAAACCTAAAGGGACACAACGGCAGCATTGCGACTTTGGCATCGGCGGGTGGTTGGCTGTTTTCCGGCAGTTACGACGCCACGTTGCGTCGTTGGGCCGTGTCGGAAATATCAGGTTCAAACCAGCGGATTGCCGAGGGCGATGCGCGGATTGATCGGTGACGGCCTGATCGACTGACATTTCCAGCGAGTTTACCGGACTGTGAGCGCGACACGATCAAACACGCACCATGACATCCAACGGCACTACTGAACTGGGCAGTAATGAACTGGGCACTGGGGGGTGCCAATCGTGATCTGGAAACCAAAAAAACAGCGACGACTGGACCGCAAGCCGGGAAAAGATGCGGTTCGCCGCCTTGCCCGCGGGCCTGAACGCCTGGAGGCTAGGCGGTTGATGGCGGCCGACCCGATTCATGTTGGCGTGGTCTACATTGAAACGGACTATTTAGAATCCGATCAGGATGTTGGCGGCGACTCACACGGCGACCGCTTCATTCTCTCGTTTACAGGCGGCGCGGCCGACACTGAACTAACCGAACTGCGAATCCGCACAGACAAGGATGGCGACGGGATCAGTGTCGGTGATCCAATCTACGATACCGAAGTCGGTTACCGCGGAAAGAATGGAGCACACGGATTTCAAATCGTCAAAACGCAAGCGGTCGACGGCGGACAGATTCGCGTCTCGGCGGAAGTCGATGACGGTGGACAAGAATTGGTTCTACGGCTGACAAATTTTCACGCCGGTGATCGACTCGAATTCACGATTGATGTCGACGAAGTGTTGCGCAACGCGATCGACCTGGCCGTCTTCAATGATCGGTTGGACGTGATCACATCGGGTCAAGAATTTCAAGATTCGATCCTGGAGGCGACCTTCAACGCGCCGCACTACGAAACGACTCATGCCGACTCCGTGTTCTTGAACGACTACGGCGATCCGGCAGGAATTTATGGGTTGAATTTGCCCCCCGATGACGGCGACGATATCGATAGTCGACCCAACCGATCGGCGGCCGCCGTTGCCTCGGCGCTGCAGGTCCCCAAGCCGGTTGAAATTTCGGGCCACGTGTGGATCGATAACGACCTGGACGGCAATCGTGAGTCGGGCGAAACGCTGCTGCCGGGTGTTCAAATCGCCCTGTGGAAACAGGCCGCAGGCGGCGGCTACGTCGACACCGGTTTGCGAGCGACCACCGATAGTGACGGAAAGTATCTGTTCCCCAAGTCGCTCGCTTTAATGCCCGGCACTTATCGGATCATCGAATCACAGCCCGCCGACATGTTCAGCGTTGCGGCGGTCCCCGGGACCGTCAACGGTGTCAGCGTCGGCCGGGTGGAATCACTGGACGCACTGACCGATGTATCGATTCCGCTAGGCGATTCATCGGCCCTCAATTACGACTTTGCCGAAGCCCAGAGCGCATCGCTGGCCGGGTTCGTGTTTGAAGACCACGACAACGATGGGATTCGAGATGCAGGCGAGATCGGGATCGCGGGAGTTCGAGTCCAACTGCTGCCGATCAACACGATCGCTCCCCAGTCAAAGCTGACCGTGACCACCGACGGCGATGGTTCTTACGCCTTCACCGGTCTGGCGCCGGGCAACTATGAGGTGATCGAAGTCGACCAACCGGCCTATTTGAGCGATGGTCTTGATAGGGCGGGAACGATCAACGGCCGGACCGTCGGTTCCGCGCAAAACCCCGGTGACAAAATTAGTGGCGTCCAGCTGGCCGGCGGCGATTCCGGCATCGAGTACAATTTCGGCGAACTACCCTTCGGATCCATTTCGGGATTCGTATTTCTGGCCGCCGCGGGACAAGATTGCGACGGCCGGCACGACGGCGACGGCAACATTCCGTTACCGGGTGTCCAAGTCATGTTGCAGACCGATTTGGGAATCACGGTCGCCAGTACCACAACCGGTACCGACGGCGACTACTCCTTCCAGGACATTCCGATCGGCAACTATCGAATTGTCGAGTTCACTCCGGCTGGATTGATCGACGGATCATCGCATGTCGGACGCATCGATAATCTGACGGTCGGCAGATCGATCAATGGCGGACTGATTCAGGATATCGTAATGACTCCGGCCGGCGTTGGCTTGGATTACAACTTCTGTGAAGGCGCGCCGGCAACGATTAGCGGCTACGTTTACCACGACCAGTCCAACGATGGCCGTCGTGATCAAAACGAAGATCCGATTGAAGGCACGCGGATTGCCCTGGTCGATGCCGGCGGTTCGATCGTCGCAACCACGGAAACGGATACTCAGGGTCGTTATCAGTTCGATGGTGTGCTGCCCGGTGAGTACTCATTGATCGAAACTCAACCACTGGGCTACCTGGACGGAATCGATACGGTTGGGAACGTTCGCGGGCGAAGCGTGGGCCGAATTGACGGGAACGATCGGCTCGCTGCGATCCAATTGAAGCAAGGTGATGAAGGGGTCGAATATAATTTTGGCGAACTGATGCCGGCGTCGTTATTCGGCCGCGTTCACGTCGATATCGATGGCGACTGCATACTCGATGAGGACGAAATTACGCTATCCGGCGTGACGATTCGCTTGTTTGACGCCAGCGGAGAAGAGGTCGCCAAAACGGTGACAGATTTGCTCGGCGAGTATTCGTTCGAAAATCTGCACCCGGGCGATTACACGATCATCGAAGAACAGCCGATTGGCTACTTCGAAGGGGGCGCCAAAGCCGGCAGTGCCGGAGGTGACGTGATCGACGGCAGCCGTATCGCCAATATCAGGCTCGGATCGGGCGAGACGGCCATTCGATACGATTTCTGCGAACGTCCGCCGGCGGAGCTGGTCGGCAGCGTGTTCGGCGATCGAAACGGCGATTGCCTGTTTGACGCTGACGAAATCGGCATCGATGGTGTGCGAGTTGAACTTTATGACGACGCCGGCCGTCTGCTGGCCTGGACCAACACGGATTCCGCAGGCAACTATCGCTTTACCAATCTGCAGGCAGGCAACTATACCGTTCGCGAAATCCAACCAGCTGGTTGGTTGCAAGGCGGGCAACGAGCCGGCAGCGCCGGTGGCGACGACTCCCAAAGCGACGTGATCTCCAAGATCCCCGTCGGTTGGGGCCAGCGTTTGACACAATACAATTTTTGCGAGTTGCAGCCTTCGAGCATCAGCGGTGCGGTGTTCGTTGATGGTAACGGCGATTGTCTGCGAGACGAGAACGAACCGCCCATCGCGGGTGTCACGATCGAATTGCGCGACGCGAGCGGCAGGTTCCTGGCCCGCACAACGACGGATTCCGCTGGTCAATATCAGTTCGATAATTTGGTTGCGGGCAAGTATCAGATTTTCGAATTGCAACCGGCTGGATTCTTTCAAGGCGGACAGACCGTCGGGACGGGCGAAGGTGAGGTCCTGGGACAGGACTTGCTCGGCTTCCTGGTGGCCGCCGGCGAGCAATTGGTGCATTACAATTTTTGTGAAGTCGCGCCGGCCAGCATTAGCGGATTTGTTCACCGGGACGATGATCTTGACTGCGAATTTGATCCCGACGAGCAACCGCTCGCCGGCGTGAAGATTGAATTACGAGATGCGTCAGGCCGAGTGATCAAGGTCACAGCCACGGATGCCAACGGACAATACCGATTCACAGGCTTATCGCCGGCCGAATACCAGATCTTTGAATACCAACCGGAAGGGCTGTTCCAAGGTGACCAGCGTGTCGGCAGCGGCGATGGCCGTGTCCTGGCAACCGATTTACTGGGCGTGAACCTGGCTCCAGGCCAAGATGTGGAAAACTACAACTTCTGCGAAATCCCCCCCTCGTCGATCGGCGGAATGGTCTGGCAGGAGTCCGATCCGAATGGAAAATTCGAGGTCGGTGATCTGCCAATCCCCGGTGTCTTGGTGGACTTGATCGACGATAGCGGAAGTGTGATTGAGCAACAACGAACTGACGGCGCGGGAAAATACAACTTCACGGCGCTCGCACCCGGCGTCTATGCGGTCCGCGAACATCAGCCCGAGGGCTGGTTCCATGGCGGCCAAATTATCGGCGACCTGGGGGGCGAAGTCGGCGGCGATGACTATTTGATTGGTATCACACTCGTCGGCGGAACGCACGGCAATGACTACAATTTCCCGGAAGTACCGCCGGCCGTATTGAGTGGATTCGTATTTCAAGACGGTGGCGTGATCCGCACCTCCAGCCAGATCGAACCAGCTAGTCTGCGCGACTATCGCGATGGACTGTTGACCGCCGACGATACACGCTTAAGCGGCGTGACGCTGCAACTGCGCAACGTTCTCGGCCTGCCCCTGGATGCCAGCCGCGCGTTACCGGGTGAGTACGCCGATGGCCCAATTCAAACCACCACCGACCAGTTCGGATACTACGAATTCAACGGCCTTCGTCCCGGTACCTATCACGTGTACCAAGTCCAACCGGATGACTATATCGACGGCCTGGACACACCTGGAACCGGCGGCGGGATTGCGGTCAACCCGGCTGACAAAGTGGATGATGATCAGCGCATCATGATCCAAACGCTAGCGCTGTCCGAACAAACCAATCCGAACAACGATGCGATTCTGTACATCACTCTGGTCGGAGGCGGCCGCAGCGACAATAACAATTTCAGCGAGGTCTTGGTGGCCGCACCCCAACTGGCTCAGCTGAAGCCGCCTGCCAGGGAAACGCCGCCCCGCGTCGTGACGCCCATTGAAACTTTCGAGACCCGCCTGCGGCTGGTTACGTTCGCCGAACCGCGCGCAATTCCCAACCCGACGATCGCGATCGACGAATGGGCTGTGTCGTGGCATCTGAGTGTCGTCAATGGCGGATTCCCACGCGGCACCGTCGGCGACGATGGTCTGATTCGCACGGTCAGTGTCAAACAACTTAGCCAACGCTGGGCAAGCGGCGAACATTCGTCGGGACGCTGGACGATTGGCGGCAGAGATAATCGATCGAAATGCCTGACCGATGAAATCACGTTGGGCGACGAGCACGCCATCGCGCTCTCTGGTGATTTTGATGGTGATGGTAGTGACGAAGCGGTGATCTACGTTGGCGGCCAGTGGTTCGTCGATTTGAACGGCAATGGCCGCTGGGATGCCGGTGATTTGTGGATGCAGTTAGGGACGGACATGGACCGCCCGGTGATCGGCGACTGGGATGGTGATGGCAAAGATGACATTGGGATTTTCGGTCGCCAATGGTTGCGCGATCCGTACCGAATCAAACGGGACCCAGGTTTGCCGGACCCCGACAACAAACGTCGTCGCGAAGTCGATTCTCGCAAATTGGTTGCTCGTCGGGATGAGCTCCGCGGTGAGGATCGTGAACGATTGCTCAAGCGAGGCGACGACGGATCGTTACGAGCAGACGCGGTTGACCACGTCTTTCAGTACGGCGATCAAGCCGACACCCCTATCTCCGGTGACTGGAACGGCGACGGGATTGACCAAATTGGTCTGTTCCGTGAGGGAAAATGGTTGTTGGATGTGGACGGCGACGGACGCTGGACCGAGTCGGATCGTCGCGCCAATTTTGGCCGCTTTGGCGATCAACCGGTCGTGGGTGACTTCAACGGCGACGAGATTGACGAAATCGGCGTGGTTCGCGGCGACCAGTGGATCATCGACACCGATGGTGACCGCAAGATTACCGGCAACGATTTGATCATCGACGTGCCGCGCGCGAGTGCTGAGAGTCAACCTGTCGTTGGCGATTGGGACGGAGACGGCAAGGACGAACCGGGATACTACGACGAAGCCGCCTAGGGGGAACGAAGCCGCCTACGGGGGACGAAGCCGCAGAGGGGCTCACTGGGCGGCACTGGGCGGCGTTGCTCAGGTACTCTTGGCGAACAACTTTTTCATTTCTTCCAGGCTTGTCAGACCGCGAGCTACCGCCAGCACGGCTTCGGTTTGAGTTCCCCGGTGGCCTTCCGATTTGGCGATTTGGGTCAACTTGCTGACGTCCTGAGTCTTGGTCAGTGCGGCCCTGAGTTTTTCGCCGGGAATCAACAATTCAAAAATCGCGATCCGGCCGTAATAGCCCCGCCCATCGCACACATGACAGGGAGTGATCGGCGCCGGTTTGCCGTTTTCGTCGACTTGCTGCTCGATCGGCGGAGGGATGAACGGGTTGTACAACTGCCCCACGCGTCCGGCCGGAATGCCCAGTTTTTTCAGCAGCTGCGGCGGAGGATCAAAGCCGATTTTACAATTATCGCAAAGACGCCGAACCAGTTTTTGGCTCAGCACCGCACCCGTCAATTTGGCGATTGCGCCGGCACTATCTCGATAGAGACCGATGAACTGGACCAGCGCGGAAATCGCACTGGAAGCAACGATTCGAGTGTAGATCTGTTTCTGATTTTTTTCGACTTGCGTTAACGATACTTTCAGGGCTTCGGCGTCAGGCAATTCAGGAAAAATCAAAACATCCGGCTCTTTCAGGATCGCTTTGCGCACCAATTCCAATTCGGTCAGTCCGGTATCGCCTGCAAAGAAGTTTGCGCTTACGTTGATGATCTCTGGCTCTGGTTTTTTTTGATCCTCAAACGACTGAAAGTCACGAACGAAACGATCTGCGGAGCCAACCGCGGTCATCCAGGTCGTGGTAAGACCTTCGCCTTTGGGTGCCGAGACCAAGATCAAGTTACCATCGGCGTCAAGCTTTTCCTTGAAGACCTGGTACATCTTGTCCCGCATCCCAAGGTCCGACATTTTCTCGAAGGGGACTTTTTCTGGTTCCAGCCTGACCAGCACACGTTCGCCGCTCGGTGTGCCTTTGGCTTGAATGTTAACCGTAAATTTTTGCTTTGCTGCTTTCACGCCGCAGCTGCCGGTTTGGGCACTCCGTCGGTCCGTCGGATTCAACAAGCAGAGTTGCTTGAGCGCGTACAGCATCGCGTCGCCTGTTTCGCGATCCATCGGCGGCAACGGTTCCCAGATTCCGTCAATTTGATAACGAATGGCGCAAGCTGCTTGGGAATAATCCAACAGGACGTGGGTGGCACGCGCGGAAATCGCGTGTGCCAACTGCCCGGCCGCGACCGCGTATCCGGCACCCTGGCGAGTCAGAACCAACAGCGATTGTGCCTCGCTCTTGGCGGCGATTTTTGGTGCAAACTCGACCGGGGCTACGGTTTGCCAGATCTGAAGCTCTTCGACTGTTTTTCTTGCCATGGTCGACTTTGAATTTTCCCTGTCGCGGCTGCAAACTTACAAAATGCCCGGCGCTTTGACATCGATGCCCTTCAGCGCCATCTTCAGCGCGTCTTTGTTTGGCGCGACAGCAAAGGCGGTCGGTCGATCGATCAGTTCATCATCGATCAATGCTTTCAGGCTCATGGTAAAGTCCTGCATGCCGTCTTCCTGTCCGATGCGAATCGCGTCAGGCAGCTTATTATCGTGTCCTTCAAGCACCAATTTGCGAATCATCGGCGAAAACGTCATCACTTCGCAAGTCGGCACCCGCGAAACGCCCGGCTTGATGCTCTTGAGCAATTTCTGCGCTACGATCCCTTTCATGTTGAAGGCGATCGCCGATCGAATCGCGCCGTGCATCTCTTCGGGAAACAAATCCAGAATACGTCCGATCGTGGTCGATGCGCTCGAAGCGTGAATCGTTCCAAACACCAGGTGACCTGTTTCGGCCGCGTGAATCGCCGTCATGAACGTTTCCTCGTCGCGAAGCTCGCCGACCAGAATGATATCGGGGTCTTCACGCACAGCATGCTTCATGCCGATCCCAAAGTCTTTGACATCTTGGCCGACTTCGCGTTGATTGATCAGCGCCTTGTCTTCGGTAAAGATAAACTCGATCGGATCTTCCAGGGTCAAAATATGTTTCCGATAGATCGAATTGATGTAATTCAACATCGATCCAATCGTCGTGCTCTTGCCGGAACCAGTGACGCCCGCCAGCAACACCATTCCCTGATCGTAATGGCAAAGCTGTTCGATCGATGACGGCAGGTACAAGCCACGGAAGTCGGGAATGAAGTTGCTAATCCGTCGAGCCACCAAACCGATATTGCCGAGCGATTTGAGCATATTGACGCGGAACCGCCAGCGAACACCGTCGACATGGATCGTATGCGCAAAGTCAGCACCTCCCTCGTGCTCGAAGATTTCCAAATTCCGTTCGTCCATCATCGGCAGCAGCAGCCGAACCATCTCTTCGGCGTCAATCGGCGGTCGATTCAACGGCTTCAACTCGCCGCCCACGCGCACCATCGGCGGCTGGCCGACTTTCATGTGCAGATCGGAGCCCTCCAGCTTGACCAGAGCTTTGAAGATCTTATCGACCTCCAGCTCGCCTTTATCAAGCAGCAGGCTCTGTTTCAGACGAGCGGCGATCGCCTCCGCCTTGGGAGTCATCGGAAGGGTTTTGGTAACTTTCTTATCTGTCTTCGGTGACATCGAGGCTGGCAACGTATTCGCGGCGCGGAACAGAACAGGACAGGGGTGGAACCGAACCCCTGCTTTAAGATTCTAGGCATTGGTCGCCAAGACTCAATGCGCCATCGGACGGATCACTGGAAAACCGTCATTGATTCCTCGCTAGTTCGGCGAGTTGGTCGTTCAAATCGTTCCATTTGACAATCAATTGATTCAGTTTTTCCGGCTCCGTTTCGGCCAAGTCGTTTGTTTCGCTGCGGTCACTTTCGATTCGGTACAACTCCCATGGCCCATCCCTGACGGCGCTAATCTTCCAATCACCGTCTGTTAGCGCCCGATTGCCTTCGTGTGCCCACCACAGCAGGCGGGGTTGATCGATATCGCTAGCGAAAGCCGAAGCCAGGCTGCGGCCAGGTTTGGCTGGCGCATCGACCACACTTTCAGGAGCACCGGTCAGTTCCATGATCGTAGGCCAGATATCGATGACATGACCGCTCTGCCGGCGCAACTGGCCGCGTGCCTTGATTCCTGACGGCCAATGCACAATCAACGGAGTCGCCGTTCCCCCTTCATGCGTCCAGGTCTTGTGGTACCGAAACGGTGTGTTGCTGACCGTCGACCAACCTGGTCCCAGACACAGATGGGACGCCCATGAACCCATCGGCGCGCTCGCGTCGTGACCATCGCCTCGAACCATGATCTCAGCGCTCGCGCCGTTGTCGGACAAGAAAAAAATAATCGTGTTATCCAACTGACCGATCTCGCGGAGGTGTCCCAAGACTCGTCCCACCTGACGGTCCAGGCACTCGATCATCGCGGCATGGATCGCCATCTTGGTGGCCTGAAATGCTTGTTGCGTTTCGCTGAGCGAATTCCACGGCAGCGGTCGGTTTACTTCACCGGCACCAAGTTGCTTGATGTCATCGGGCCGATCGTAAGGAGGACCGACGTCGCGCAACACGTCCGACAGCTGGGCCTCGACTAACCCGAGCTTGCGGATTTTGTCCCATCGCGTGCTGCGCACCTGGTCCCAACCGACACGGTACACCTCTCGGTACTTGTCGATATCCTCAGGCAACGCCTGCAGAGGAAAATGGGGTGCGGTGAAAGCCAGATAGTGAAAGAACGGCTGATCGCTGTATTTCTCGGCGTGCTCCGCTAAGCACTCGACCGCGTGGTCACCGAGCGCCACAGTGGCGTAGTAGCCGCTTTCTTTTGCGACCGATGCCAGCTTGTGGTCGTTTTTGAAATGCGTCGTCGGATTGAAAAAACGATTTTGATCTTGCAAGTAGTAGGACAAGTCAAATCCCGATGCGACCGGCATCCCGTCGATGTGCCACTTTCCGGTGTGATAAGTCCGGTAACCCGCCGCCCGCAGCGGCCGGCAAATCAGCGGAGCCCAATCGGGACGGCTGCCGCCACCGCCGCTCTTGATCCCCGGAACCGTGTCCCGCCGAACACTCTGCGGATAGTAACCAGTCATCAGCGAGGCGCGAGTCGGCCAGCACCGGCCGGTGTTGTGGAATTGGGTAAACCGCAGCCCACCTGCGGCCAGCGAGTCCAAGTTGGGAGTCTGAATCTCGCCGCCGTAGCAGCCGAGATCCGAGTACCCCAGATCATCCGCCAGGATCAAAAGAATATTGGGGCGTTCATCGGACCGAGCTTCCAGGGAGGGTGCATCGAGACATTGTGCGACCAGGGCCGGGATCGCCAAGCAGGCGAGTGTGATTACTCGGTCGAGCAACTGGCGTGCTGAGAATCGCCAGCAAAGGCAGCCTGCTGTCGAAGAACAGATCGTCACGGCGCGTGCTGGGATCATGTTAAAACCATCCTGATTGGGAGGTGTATGATATGCCTTGATGATGTATGCCGCTTACTCGCGTGCGCGCGAGGCGGGATTCTTTTTCCACCAAGACAACTTATCATGGATGGGTCGATTGAGGTGCACGTCCCAGGCATGCAAGCACCTTACGTTCGATCTGGCGACGATTCCGGTTCCATTCAAACTCTAGGAAAAATGACCTCCATGCAAGACATCGACAAAATCCGTCAGCAATTGGAACAAGATCTGGAAAAACTGGTCGTCCGCGCCGAGCAGATTGAGAACCGCTTGCGCGAGCCCGGCGACGAGGACTGGGAAGAGCAGGCAACGCAGCGTGAAAACGACCAGGTTCTCGAATCTCTCGGCATCCGAGCGGTAAAAGAGATTGAAGAGATCAAACAAGCACTGCACCGTATCGAGCATGGCACTTACGGCATCTGCGCAGGTTGCAAACAACAAATAGAATTGGAGCGATTAGAATTGTTGCCCTGCGCCCTGAAATGCACCAAGTGTGCTTGATAGAAACTTGCACGACGAAAAGTGTGGCTTTAGAGCAACCGTCGGCACGAGTATTGAGGTAGCGATTTAGCTAGTTTCCCAAACTCACCACGACTTGTACCGGCAAGTGATCGCTGGCGAATCGCCCTTTGTCGGTCTGGGGATTTAGAACCGTCACTGATTCGACTTCCAGCGGCCCGGCGACGAAGACATGATCGATGATTCGATTTTCAGCGATCTCTTTGAAACCGCTCCAAGTGCTGTTCGGACCCGCCGCTGGTGTCTTGCTAATCGCTCGCACATCGAACAGCGACTTGGCACTTTCGGCAATGATGGCCTTGTAGGGAGCCGAATCGGATAGGCAATTGAAGTCACCGACCAGGATTGTCGGCAACGATGCCGACTTCTGCTGGATCATCTGTTGAATCAGCTTGGCGCTCTCGAGGCGCGCTTGTTCGCCGCGATGATCAAAGTGGGTATTGGCAAACCAAAGTTTCTGATCGGTTTGCTTGTCGTGGAAAATCACCCAGGAACAGATTCGCTCGATGGCGGCGTCCCAACCTTTGGAACCGACTTGGTCCGGATTCTCGCTGAGCCAGAACGTACCCTGGTCGAGCACTTCGAATCGCTGGCGTCGATACAGAATCGTTGTATGTTCGCCGGCCGTTTTGCCGTCGCTGCGACCAATACTGTAAGATTCAAACTCGTTTAATTCCTGTTGCAGGTTCAACAGCTGCGGATAAGTCACTTCCTGCAGACCAGCAATGTCTTGCTCGGCGATCACGCCGGCGACCGCGGCGGATCGATTCGGCCAGACATCGGGGCCGTCGCCCCGGTTGGCGTAGCGAATGTTGTAGGACAGGACTTTGATCGTGTCGTCCGCTCCAACCCCGTTGGCGAATAAGCAAACGATGGCGATCAAGAACGCTGGGAAGATGTGCTTCATCGGAATCTGGCTAATGGTGAGGGATGTTGCCGCCTGAACTAATCTACGCCCAGCCCGCCTCCAAGTCATCGGTCCCCCCTACCGGAATTCGTTTCGAGGGCGGAATGACCGTCATGATCCGATCAACCAAATCGGCGTCGATCAGTTTTGCCGGGATTTTCCGGTCCGCTTTCTCGCCTCGCCGTCGGTGTTACGGACTGAATCCTAGAGTCTAGCTCTCCCCGAATCTGGACCAATCCGAATCATGAAAACTTATTCCGCATTGCTGTTAGGCTTGTTCATCGCCGCACCGTCGTGGACCTCGGCTCAAGATGTCATGCCCGCAATCGATTCGTGCCACAACTGTGTTGGTGACTGCGTCGGTGACTGTGTTGGTGACTGTGTTGAAGGTTGTGTTGGGCACGACCTGATGGACGTTCGCAATTATCGCTTGCACGACTATCGGCGGATGTTCATGTGCGGCCGAGCGCCAACCTCAGCCGAACTGCAAGGCACTTGGCGAGGGGTCAACAAAGGCCTGGTGCGGCTGGTCGGTTTGAAGCAGTTCGTCAAGGAGATCCAGCCCTGCGGATCGGTCATGTTCGGTGACAACATCGACGTTCATCAGGTTTCGGATGATCTGCTGCGTTGTTGTGGCTGGCGGCCGAAGGTCGATCGCAAGACCGGAATGTTGAAGCGAAACGGTAAATACATGGTCAAGCGGCCTGACTTTCGCGGCCCTTTCGGACATGGAGTCACATTCTCCTATCGCGATGGGGGAAACCGCCTGACCGATTTTCGACGGGTGATCGTCGATAAAGTCGTGGTCGTGGATCATGACCACCTGCTTGGCCGAGCGAGTGTCCGCCTTGGGTTGCTGCAAGTACCAGTCGGATATTTCGTGCTGGAACGAATTTATTAGGCACAGTCTTGATAATGGGACGGCGAGAAAAAGTGGTCGGACCACAATCGCCGCCAGTGGCCCTGCGGGTGCTCCGCACTATTATTCGGGTGCTCCGGACTGATGGGATCCGACCCTTTTTGCGATCACCACTCGAGTTACCAGGGAGTGCCAAGTCCGAGTTGGGCGATATTGCCAGCCTCTGCGATCCGTTAGAATCAGCGTCTACCAGAGAACCGATTCACGGCTCCCCATTCGCAGTAGGAAGACCAACGCAGTGAGCGACCCCATCCTGATCGAGCGCGACGGCGGATTGCAAACGATCCGATTCAATCGAATCGAAAAGAAAAACGCCATAACCCGCGATATGTATCACACGCTGGCCGATGCGGTGACATCGGCAGACCACGACGATCGCATCGCAGCCACGTTGTTTCTCGGGCAAAGCGGTGTGTTTACCGCCGGCAACGACCTGAACGATTTCGTAGCGATCGCATCGGGCCAGTCCGAGCACGGCATTGAAGCGGTTCATTTTCTCAGGGCGATCATCGCCGGGAAAAAACCGTTGGTCGCCGGTGTGGATGGAATTGCGATCGGAATTGGATGCACGATGCTGTTGCACTGTGACCTGGTGTACGCATCCGATCGCAGCATCTTGCAAACTCCATTTGTCGATCTTGGATTGGTTCCCGAAGCGGCGTCCAGTCTGATTGCGCCGGCGATCATGGGACATCAACGCGCCTTTGCGCTGCTGGCGATGGGAGAGAAATTCACGGCCCAGCAAGCATTCCAGGCCGGTTTGGTCAACGCGGTCACGTCACCGGACGATCTGGAATCGCACGCTCTGCAGATGGCAACGAAGTTGTCCGAGCGTGCGCCAAGGCAATGGCGATCACCCGCCAACTGATTCGCGGTGACCGTGAACCGATTTTGCAACGCATGGAAGAAGAACTTGCCTACTTTGGCGAGCGGTTGACTTCCGCAGAGGCCCGCGCCGCCTTCATGGCGATCATGAGCAAGTCGAAAGTTTAGAGAGCAGGGAAGTCATTTGACGCGAACGATATTCAATACGCCGGTCATTCGGACGGTCTGTCATCATTTGGGAAAGACCTACCTACGGCTGGCGGGATGGAAAGTGGTCGGTAATCCGCCCGAAATCAAAAAATACGTGATGGTCGCCGGCCCACACACCAGCAACTGGGACTTCTTTTACTTGCTGTTGTCGGTCTTCCAACTGCACATGCAGATCCAGTGGATGGGCAAACAGAGTCTCTTTCCCCGGGGCCTGGGCTGGTTCGTTCGCTGGCTGGGCGGGGTTCCGGTGCTGCGGACCAAGTCAACCAATCTTTCTGGTCAGATGATTGCCGCGTTGAATGATGCCGAGCAGATGATTTTGGTGATCACGCCGGAAGGCACTCGCGGAAAGGTGACGAAATGGAAAACCGGCTTCTACCATATCGCGCTCGGAGCCAAAGTTCCGATTGTGGTCGTCTACTGCGACTACGCGAAAAAGGAAACTGGCTTTGGTCCGATCATCCATCCCAGTGGCGATATCGACAGCCAGCTCCCCGAGATTCAAGCGTTTTACCGAGACGTATCCGGCAAAAAACCGCAGCTGACGATGTCATTAAGCGAGTCCGAGTAACCGCGCGATTGGCGGTGCCCGGTTTGCATCCATGGTCGGTCCTGTGTTCAGTCTCCAGCGACGGACGAATCAGCGAATGAGCGAAACGGCAGAGCCCCCGGTAGCCAAAAAAAGCCTGCTGCGAGACCGCCAAGTCGTCGCTTGGTCGATGTATGACTGGGCCAACAGCGCTTATACGACGTTGGTGATCACGGTACTGGTCGCCTATATCCAGCGGGTCGTTTTTCCCGCCGACCAATGGGGCCAGCTTGGCGCCGTGGTCTGGGCTTGGGGGATCTCGCTGTCGATGTTTCTGGGCGCGGTCTTGTCACCGGTCGTCGGGGCAATCGCGGATGCGGGTCGCAGCAAGCGGCGCTGGTTAGCCATCACGGCCATGACCGGATCACTGGCATCGATTCTGTTGGGAATTGTTCCTCCGCGGATGTACGTTCTGGTCGTGATCTTGTTTGTGATCGCAAATCTGATGCTCGAACTGTCACTTGGCTTCTACAATGGCTTTCTGCCCGAGATCGTTGACGAAGATCAAGTCAATTCGGCTTCGGCAATGGGATATGGATTTGGATATCTGGGAGGCGGCATCGCCCTGATCTTCGCAATGCTGCTGATTCAGTTTGGCGATTCCTTGGGCATGTCGACGATGACCAGCAGGCTGCAATGGAGTTTGATTTTGATGGGCCTCTGGTGGGGTGGGTTCACCCTGCCCGCGCTACTGGTCTTGCGAGACCGTGAGGGTGAAACTCGCAGCGAACGGAGCGCGGCGACGGCGATCCGCCAAAGTTTCAAAGACGTTTGGCAAACCCTTTTGAGTTTGCGAACCAACATCCCGCTAGCATTCTTTTTACTCAGTTTCTTGTTGTACAACGATGGGATTCAGACAATCATCAGCCAAGCTTCGACGTTCGCATTGCAGGAGCTTGAATTTGCCGAAGCCGATCTGATGGCCGTGATCCTGATGATTCAGTTCCTGGCCTTGCCCGGAGCGCTGCTGGTGGGCTGGAGCGCTGACAAGGTCGGCAAAAAGCGGACTTTACTGGCATGCCTGGCGATCTGGTGCGGTCTGCTTGTCGCCGCGTTGTTTGTCTACAACCAGCTTGGGTTTTGGATCCTGGCTGTGGTGATTGCTTTGGTGATGGGGGGCACACAATCAGTCAGCCGGTCGATGATGGCGACGATGATTCCCGAAGATCACAATGCCCAGTATTTCGGCTTTTTCAATCTCTCGGGCAAAGCAACCAGTTTCATTGGCGCCTTTCTGTTTGGCGCACTGGTCGCGATCACGGGTAGCTCGCGAATGGCGATCTTCGGGCTATTGCCGCTGTTCCTGCTCGGTGCATTGTTCCTGTGGATGGTGAACAGCAAGGAAAAAGAACCGCCGATCAACAGCGATTGAGCCGACGGTAAGCAATTTTCAGGGCGTGCCGGAGAGCACAGTGCGCCAAGCGGGCACATTCCTATCGGCTCCTCGGAACCGGTGGTTGTACGAAGTTGGTTTGGCCTCAAAAATGCACGTCTCTTTGATCTTCACTCAAACGAACTCGGCAGGGAACCGCAATGCCAGGACATGAAATTCGATGTCGTTTCTTTTCACAAGAGGATCTTCTTGGCGCTGGATGTCTCGACATCCGCATGGCGATGGAGGCTGCCGAACATGGCATGCGCGCCTTCGCCGACGGCGACGTGATGTTTCCTGAAAAGATCGTTCAGATCTTTAATGACGAGACCCAGGAGCGGATCAACTGCCTGCCAGCGACCTTTCGAAGCCAGAAAATCTGCGGAGTAAAATGGGTCTCCGTGTTCCCTCCGAACCCGGTCCGGCATGGCATTCAAAATCTCTCGGCGGTGATCATTCTGTCGGAGATCGAGCGTGGGTTTCCGATTGCCTTCATGGAAGGGACGTTGTGTTCCAACGTGCGTGTGGGGACCATGGGTGCGGTCGCGGCCAAACATTTGGCTCGCCAAGATTCGACGTCAATCGGATTCATCGGGGCCGGTGAACAGGCCAAGATGCACCTGATCGCGATGAAGACTGCCGTGCCATCGCTTGAGGTCTGTCGGGTCGGCGGCAAGGAGTCGGCCGAGGAGGAACAGTTCGTCAAGGAAATGTCCGCGATTCTGCCCGAAATGAAATTTGAGAAAGCGCACACGAACCTGGAAGCCGCTGTCAGCGGAGCCGACATCATCGTGACCGCGACCAGCGCTCAGGCGCCGTTATTGAAGGCGGCATGGATGAAGCCAGGGGCGTTTTACAGCCACGTGGGAGGCTGGGAGGACGAGTATGCCGTTGCCAAGGCTTGCGACAAGATCGTCTGTGACGACTGGGATACCGTCAAGCATCGGACCCAAACGCTGAGCCGAATGTACAAGGACGGCGAGCTGGCTGACAGCGACATTCACGGCAACCTCGTCGACTTGATCACCGGCAAGATACCGGGTCGAGCGAACAGCGACGAGCGAATCTACTTCAACGCGGTCGGATTGGCTTACGTGGACGTAGCGATTGCCATCGCGATGTACCAGCGCGCCAAGGAAGCCGGAATGGGCCAAGAGTTACAAGTTCAGCACGATATGATTTTTGAACACGCTCGATTGAAGGACTGGGTCAAAATTTGAGTGCCCCGGCGTCCGAATTCCGTCGAGACCGGCCTGGGTAATCGAGTCGTCTGTTGAGCCCGACTGGCATCAGCTATGATATTCAGCGATACAATTCAGGTCGGAGGGATGCATGCCCGAAACAAGCTTGTTTGACCGTTTGGGCGGCGCGGAGGGTGTTGCCCGTGTCGTCGAAGATATGTACACGCGCGTGCTGGCCGACCCTGATCTGGCACCGTTTTTCGAGCACGTCCAGATGGATCGATTGCGCCAGATGCAGTTTCAGTTCATCGCCTCGGCGCTCGACGGTCCGATCAACTACACGGGTGCGGAGTTGACCGCGATTCATCGCGATCGCGGTATCACGGCGCGACATTTTGCCAAGTTTTGCGGTCATTTCGCCGACGCCGTCGAAACTCACGGTGCGACTCCATTCGATGTTGATCAAGCGCTCGGACGCTTGGCGACTTATGAAGGCAAGGTAACCGGGGACACCAACGTCGACGGATAAGCGGATGTCTAGCGAACGAAAGGCAAGGATCGCCAACGGCATGATCATTGTTGTGGCTTGCTTGTTGACGATTCTGTGGGATCAGCGCTGCATCTGGGTGGTCGCGTTCATGGGGGCCAGCTTGATCTTCTCGGGGGCAACCAATTTCTGCGGCTTCGCCGTGATCTTCGACCGCTTGCGATCACGCGGCAGGCGCTCCGTCTGAACAACCTCAGCCGACGGGAAAAGGGGGACAGACGCCCATAGTGGGAAGCACTCTTCGGGCTGTGCCGGCGATTGGTGTCGGACGCCTATTCCGGACCTAAAGAGATGCCACCAGGGTCGATTGGCATGTTGATTGCTGCGGTTATGGCTAGAGTTATTTTCTGGTCCCGCTCGATTTGCTCAACTGCGAGGAACTGCACGATGAGAATAAAAGCACTCAGCTTTCTGCTGCTAACCGTAATTCTGGCGGCCGGGTGCACGCCGAGCCCAAAATCGAGTGTCGGCTTTACGTTGCCCGAGGGAAACGCACAGCAGGGGGGAAAGACTTTCGAACAACTGCAGTGCAATGCCTGTCATACCGTCGAAGGTGTCGAGTTCGCCGAGATCGATTCTCCAATGGAACGAAAGATCGCGTTGGGCGGCGAGACCACCTATGTGCGCACCTACGGCAATTTGGTCACTTCGATCATCAATCCTTCGCATCGTTTCGCGACGGGATATAAAGAAGGCGAGATCAAGACCGAGCAAAATGAATCCAAGATGCGGATTTATAATGACGAAATGACAGTGACTCAGTTGACTGATTTGGTTGCCTTCCTGCAGCAACACTATACATTTCTGCCTTACAAACCAACGCCTTACATGCCTTACTACTACTAGGCAGTGTCTTGCAAATGGGCTAGCGAGGAAAAGGGGTCGGCCCCGCTTTTCCGATCACGATTCGAATGACGAGACAGTGCCCAGGGGCTGTGGAGCTAGTCCTTGTCGGCGCGAAGTACTGAGACGAAGGCCTTTTGAGGTATGTTGACGCTGCCGAATTGCTTCATTTTAGCCTTGCCTTTCTTCTGTTTTTCAAGCAGCTTTTTCTTGCGCGTCACGTCACCGCCATAAAGTTTGGCGGTCACATCCTTTCGAAAGGGCTGGATCGTCGCGCGGGCGATGATGGTCCCGCCAATGGCGCCCTGGATCGGAATCTTGAATTGATGGCGGGGAATCGCCTCGGCAAGCTGTTCACAGTAGTGCAGGGCCCGGGTTCGCGCCTTGTCACGATGTACCAAATATGACAGCGCATCGATGGGCTCCTTGTTGACCAGGATGTCGACCTTGACCACGTCGGTGGATCGATATTCAATCGGAACATAATCGAACGATCCGTATCCTCGTGTGATCATCTTCAGTTTGCCATAGAAATCGAACAACACCTCTCCGAGCGGCATTTCGCTGGTCACTTCAACTCGACCCGCTGAGAGGTAATTCATCGTCTGACTCTGCGAGCGATGTTCCCGGCACAATTCCATGACCGGGCCAACGAACTCCTCAGGCGTGAGAATCGACGCTTTGATGTAGGGTTCGGTCGCCGAGTCGATATTCGTCGGATCGGGCCAATAGCTGGGGTTGTCGACATCGACGGTCGTACCGTCTTTCAACGCCAGTTTGTACTTCACCGAAGGAGCCGAGATCACCAGGCCGAGATCAAATTCTCGCTGCAGCCGCTCTTGAATCACATCCAAGTGAAGCAGACCCAAAAAGCCGCAGCGAAATCCAAAGCCCAACGCCGCCGAACTATCTTTTTCATAGGTCAGCGCCGCGTCGTTGATCGCCAGTTTGTCCAGCGCCTTGGTCAGGTCCTGATACTCGTCCGTGTTCATTGGATAAATCGAAGAGAAAACGACCTGCCTGGCCTTCTGGTAGCCAGGAATTGGCTCCGCCGCCGGTCGATCCAGCAGCGTGATCGTATCGCCGATCTCGATGTCCTGAACACTCTTTACCCCGGCAACGATATAACCGACCTCTCCGGCGCTCAGCTGTTGCCTTGGCTGCAGCTTGAACTGGTTGTAGCCCAACTCGTCCACCTTGTAGTCACGTCCGGAGTGCATGAAGTGGATTGTATCGCGAGTTTTCAGCGTGCCTTCCATCAGGCGACACTGCAGAATCACTCCTCGATATTTGTCGAAGTGGGCGTCGAAGACCAACGCTTTCAACGGCGCCTCGGGATCGCCCTGTGGGCCTGGCAAGTTCTCGACGATACCTGCCAGCACGTCTTCGATGCCGACCCCTGTCTTGGCGGAAACCGGAATCGCGGCAAAGGGATCTAGACCCAGATCCGAATCAATCTCCTCCCGCACACGGTCAACGTCCGCGGCCGGCAGATCGATCTTGTTGATCACCGGCAGAAGTTCCAAATCATATTCCAGCGCCAAATACAAGTTGGCGACCGTTTGCGCCTCGACCCCCTGGGAAGCGTCGACAACAATCAGCGCTCCTTCGCACGCCATCAGGGATCGCCGCACCTCGTGTGAAAAATCGACGTGGCCGGGTGTGTCGATAAGGTTCAGCAGATAGTCTTGACCGTCCGCAGCATGGTAAGAAAGTGTGATCGTGTTGCTTTTGATCGTAATCCCACGCTCACGCTCGATATCCATCGAATCGAGCAGCTGATCGTGGAATTCACGCTGCGTCACGCCACCACAAGCCTGGATCAGTCGGTCAGCCAGCGTCGACTTACCGTGATCAATATGGGCGATGATGCAGAAGTTGCGGATAGGTTTCATACGTCGGTTGTTGTAGTAAGTCTGCCGTTCGTTGGCTGATAACTCAAATCCTAGTGAATCACGTTAGCGACTGACAGGGATTCCAATCGGGCGGATGGTCGCAGGGGTAAGCGAGTGAGCGCCTTGTGAAGTTGCCACCCGGTAACTTCCATCGTGTTTGAACCTGAAGAAAAGGATTCAAAAGCTGTTTTTTCTAAGCTGCCTACCCGCCGCTGTAAGGCCGCAGCGGGCACCGCCCGGCCCTTTGCCGCATCCAATCCCGCCGCTGCGAAGGGTGATTCACTTTTCTGCGCCGCGGACTGCTCACAAAATCCAACAGGAAGTGACTTTTTAGCTGCGGACCGAATCTACTTTCGTCGCATTCCCTTCCGAGACCGCATCGAGAACTGATTAGAGGGTTGCGATGAAACCAAACAACCAAGCACTGAATGGGGCTGTCTTTACCGTCATTTACGACCCTGAAGAGGACGCTTTCCGCCTGAATCTGCCCGCAGCCACAGATTCAAGGGATGGCAAACGCAGACTTGGCGTCGACCACGATCGACCCTCAAAGTCGTCGCGTTATTCGCTCAGCATCTCTGCCTTGACCTGCAATTGAAGTTCCAATACTTGATTGCGCAGCATTTCGATTTGCCATTGCAGATACATCATGCTGTAACCTTCCGCCTGCTTTGTCCTGGTGATCTCCAGACGTAGTTCCGCCAGTTCCAGCGCGGCTTCGGCACGCTGCACTGCAAAGGCTTGTGTCTTGGTAGGAAACTGCTTGTAGACTTCCCGCTTGCGTTTCAGGTCTTTTTCGGCATTTTCAACGGCATTCAATGCGCTACGAATATAGATCTGGTGCGTGTCGCCATCGGAGCCTTTGATTGCCTGCTTCAACTGCTCTTCATTAATCGCAACGTGCCGTTCCAGATCCGCGCCTGCTTCGATTGGCAATAGGTTTGGAAACCGCCGCTGGGCCGCCAAGAACCGATTCAAATCCAGTTTGGCAAGTTTAAGGAGCGCACGGGCGTATCGCACATCCAGACTTTCCTGCTCGGTCGATTGGTCTTCGACCTGCGCTGGCGTCGGTTGCTCAGCGCTGGCGAGTGAGAACAGGGAGACAAGGAAAACAATGGCGACCGACAATCTATAACAAACAACCGTCGGTGATCTTCGCGAAAGCATCGTAAGTTTCTCTTTGATCTGAAGTGCATGGAACCAGGCGTAAATTCCAACGAGGTAGCATCATCGCTCCAAAGCAATCTCTGGGGCAATTCTCGTGCCAGCACCCCCACAACCAAAAAGCGTGCGGGAACGCACATTTTTTGTCGTAAAAAGGGATCACCAGCCTCCATCAACGATCAGCGCGTGCTATCGCGGTGACAATTCTTGCCTGCCCACGAAAGCGATCGAAGCGACTGACAGGTTCTGCAGACGAACGGTCTTCATTTCACTTCGAACGACGGTGAGTAACCGGAAAAGGGCTTCAGGTTTCCCGATTCATCTTTGCCGGTGCCGAAATGACCGATCCGGTACACGCCGCTCTGGGCATCTTCGGGAACTTCCCACATCACTTTTAGTGTAAGCGATTCAGGAGTTGCTTCGCTGGCGCTCCAACGGCATTTGGTGGCCCAATCGTCGTCGGTCGCGACGCTTGACCACTGGCCATTGATCTCGCGCTGGACTCGCAAGAAAGAGTCCGACTGGGGATAGCCGTCCTGGGGATTTGCTGAATAGAACGTGACTTCGACGATGCTCCCTTTCTCGTAGGATGTTTGCGGCGGGGAACTGACGGAGCCGAAATCATTTTCGCCGGAGTTACCGCTGCCGGCCGAGCCCAAGGCCTTGCTTTCAACGGTACCGCGCATATCTCTTGGCAGCGGTCCTCGATCGATGGGACTGCCTTCACGCATCGCATCGACCAGTCGGGTAAATTCCTGCTGATAGGCGGCGAGTGTCCAGGGACCGTACAAGGTGTGGCCCCCCTCGTAGTGCTGCATGTCATACTCTTCCTTGGTCGTGACATAACCCGCGTAGTCATTGCAATATCCGGCCAGGACCACATACCGCACGGAGTCTCCCATAATCTCGGCGACCGTTTCCCGCAGCCGACGGCCGGCCATGGTCGTGAATTCCGCCGGTACCACGACGATCGCCAACTGCCCAATACGCGCCAAAGTGATTGGTAAAATCTGGGTGTACGCCGGCTCGGGCTTGGTTTCGCCCGTCGCGATTAAGATCACTTTTTTTCCGTGACACTCGCGGCATTCGTCGCTCGGAGGTTCCACGCCGAATCCTTGTTTGACCAGTCCGTCGATCAGGGCGTTGCGTTTGAGCATCCCTTCGCGAAACATCGGGTGACCTCCACCATCCTCGGTCGAACCTGCCGCGAATGAGTACCCATAAGCCGAGGGGCAGGTTCGTGATCCGGCCTGCCCGGAGAATTTTTGATCCACCGGCAAGTAGGCGAAATTGACGAAACACTGGCGGTAGTCGATGGGACCTGTGAGCGTTTCGGTCGCGGAGCGGAATATCTCGACGGCCGTATCGACTTGTCGCTTGGCAATGATGTGGGTCGTTTCGAAATCGTCCGCGCCGGGCCCAGTATTGTTCAAATTCAGATTCGGTGTGACGTCTCCACAGTTGCTTTGCGCAAACGCCGCCACGAATCCACCCTGCTTGTCACCAAAACTGGATTCCATCAGGTAACAGGCGTGACCCTTCTGGTCCCCGGAAATCAGTTTGTTGTTGTAAGTCATCGCGGTGGGATGTACCGGGAACCAATTGATCGTACCGATCGCCTGACCCTGGCACGAAAATTTCAACAGCGTCATTTCTTTATCGGTATCCGAGTCATACCGCGCCCGCTCGGATTCAGGATTGTTCATGTAAGCGGGCAGGGAGCGATTGGCACCGGCATTCTCAACGATTCCGGTATTGATTTGGATTTGACCGCTGCAAAGATCCGCGTGCGCTTTGGCAATCGCATCGCTGATGCCTTGTACGATCACGTCGAAATATTGTTGATAGAAATCTCCTCCTAGAGGCGAACCGACGCCATAGTGCCAGTGACCTCCCGGGGCGGCGTGCGTGTGCGTGGCGCTAAGGATTGTGTTTTCAAGCGTGTACTCGTCGCCGAAACGAGCTTGCAAATTTTCGACTACCGACAGGTGGATCGCGTGCGTGACGCTGCCAATGTCGATGCTACAGAAGGCGATGCGTTTTCCGGATTGTTGATCCGCGATCACGAACGCGCGGGCCCACTGCCGAAAATGAATCCCTTCGGAGACCTGTCCTTCGCGCACGAACCCCCACAACGGAACACCTAGGGCCGGCCCGGTGATGTCCGCTCTGGCGCATCCGATCCGATATTCGCCCAGCGCCGAACTGCCTGCCGGCACCATTATGAAACTTAGCGCGACCAGCAGGCCGCAAGCCATCCTCAACATCGTGACTCTCCCATCCATTCGTTAATCGTCTTTACAGAGCCAGTATCAATGGTGGCCAGCGGACCGTCAACAGATCACGTGTGATCCGACTCGCGATCACGCTATCAACTAACTTGTAGCGCCCGTTTCAGTTTTAAGTTCCCGATCAACGGCGCAGCTGCACGTGGTCACCTTGGATTCGAACATCAAAAGACTCGGCATTATGGCTGGGCTGGTCTTGATCGACGTAGACACCGTTGCGGATGCAGAATCCCCAGTGATGGATTCGACATCGAATCACATCGCCTTCGATTTGGCCGCGGACCAGTGAAGCGCCGGCGTGCGGGCAACGATCGTCCAGGGCAAAGAATTCATTACCGATGTGGTAGATGCCAATCGGACGACCCTCGATCATGAAGACCTTGGCGGCTCCCGGCGGTATCTCGTCTACTTTGCAGACCGTTTGAAATTCTAACATCTGGCCGAAATAATGAAGCTGCTTGATACTGATGCTGCTGGGAATCACTGGATCCTGGATTAGTGTACTGGTTTGAAAGGGTTGGATCGCATGCCGCAGGGGAAAGTTGGACGCGGTCCCCATCCGGCCGACTTGGAACTCTTTGACGCCTGCCAGGTTCCTGTCTTGCAAGCAGCGACTGCCCACCTGAGCTGGCTCTTCTCGCACGGCTACGCCGTCCCCAGTTCGCTGAAACTCGTCGGTGATCGGTTCAAACTGGTATCGCGGCAACGAACCGCGGTGGTTCGTGCGGCCTGCAGCGATCAATCGAGAGCTGCGCGTCGGAGTCGAGTGATTTCTTCTGAACAACTCAGCGGAGTCGATCTTGAGATTGACGCGTTGAATCTGCTGATCACGGTGGAGGCGGCGCTAGCCGGCGGCGTTGTGTTGGTGGGCCGCGATGGTGCGTACCGCGATATGGCAAGTGTCCACGGCAGTTATCGGCAGGTCCGGCAAACGTGTGCAGCGATCACAATCGTGGGCGAATTCCTAAGCGCGCGGCGCGGGGCGAGTGCTTTGGCGAATCGATCGCTCGGTCTCCAATAGCGGTCGGCTTCGAGAACAATTGCTAAGGTTCAGCACCGACGCTGGGCTGGCCTGGTCGGCTGTGTTGGATCAGGATCCCGACCGTGTGCTCGGCAGCGTGCACTCGATCGTGGCTTCGGCCGACGCGGCGGTCATCGACCGAGTGGCAGCTTGGGCCAATTTGACAGCCTCGATCGTCCGCGAGCAGATTCCAACCGCCTGGATCGTGGACTTGTCATGTCTCGATTAATCTGAGTCATTCGCTAAACGGGTCATCCACACCTGGTCGCCCGCGAACTTCTCGCCCACGAACTTCTCTCCCACGAACTTCTCGCCAAGTGAGACCATCACGAGCCGCCCAAAGGCGCCCACCAGCGGCCGCCAGCGGGAAAGGGGATCTCTTGCTGCACCGTTAGGGCGTTCTAAGGATCCGACTCGGTGGCAACTTTGATCCAGTCAACTTCCAGCTTGAACGGGCCGGCCTGCTTGTCACCGAGCAGGATTCCGATGCCGTTAACTTCAGTGGGATCGAGCAATTGTCCCGGGACGATGCGACCATAAGACGTCGCCACAAACTTTTCTAAGGGGACGCTGATTTCTAGCCACTGGTCTTTCCTGGTTTGAAACTCAGCTCGGTAAGAGAAGGCCGTTTGCCTTCTGGGAGTGTACAGGTTCAAGGTATACTTCCGCCCGTCACCGCGGACACGAGCCACAATCGAGTCCCCTTTGCGCAAGTCCAGCTTGCTTGGACTTGAACGAACTGAGGCAAAACCGCCATTATTCTCCAGTGAAAGTGTCCCAAAAAACTCCATTCTTTGTTCTTGATTGATCTTGAAGCGGCCATCGGAGCGACCACCCATGACACCGTCGTTGACGGTTTGCCACTGAGTCGTCGCTGCTGGCGTGTCGAACGTGAATAGAACTCGATCGGTCTCCTTGGCCGCGAGCGTCACGCTACCAAGCAAGCCGACCATCAACAGGATTTTCAATTTCATGATTGGAAATTGCTCGGTTAAGGATTTGATATTCCATCAGCGGTCATCGTAACGCGAGCTCGGCAAACGAGACTAGTCGGTCGAGGCGGAATTGGGATCTACACAAGTCCGTTATCCCTCCCTGTGGTAGGGCAGCGAGAAATGAATGGGGAGGGAATTCGCCGTTCAGTCGTCATTGTCAAGCTTGCCGCCGTAGCGTGCAAATATCGTTTTCACGTGTGGTGTTAGAATCGTGAGCAACATTTTGTCATCAGGAGTGATCGGTCGGTTTGCGTCGATCTGGCCTTGTCGGCCGGCCAGCACGATAGCCGCGACAACGTGCTCAATGTCGACTGGCAGATTTGTGGGCTCTTCCAAATTGATGGCGAGATCGAACAACACTTTGTTCAGATACCGGTCAATCGTCGCCTGACCTGAGGCAGTGACCGAAATACCCGGCACAATTTGTTGTTCTTTGCTCATCTAAATGATCTTTGCCAGCGGTCCAATCGCCTGCCACGGTGCTACGGCAATGCAGATGCCGGCAGCTTTAGAGTCAGAGAATCCCCATGATCCAACCTTCCAGCTCAGCGATTTTGCGCTCCTCGTCAGTCAATGGCGGATCAAAGTAGCGGTCCAGGAAACCTCGCTGGTCGGTCTCAGTCAGCCAACGCGCAACACTGTAAGCGTCCTGCTGATCGGCGGTGCGATCTTGCCTCGGATAGCGCTTGCGGAAAACCGACGGATAGATTTCCGCGATCACCGATTTCCCCTCCGCTGCCTGCCAGCCATCGAAGGGCCAGCAATGCACCTTGCCTCCCGCTTGATCGCGAATCCGACGCAGCCACGGTAGCCCAGCATGAGTCGACTTGGCGACGCTGCCTTGCACATCGAACTGAAAAACGGACTTGGCCGAACTCGTCCACTTCTCAGTCAGCCGCAGATCTTTGCTCGATCCGCTGCGTGGCGGCGGACCTGACTGTTGATCACGAATGAAGTCAACGTAAGTGTGCTCCTGGTCCGTGGGCCAGTGATCGCAAAAGTCCCCGAGAAATTCCGACCAAGATTTCAGTTTGTAGCGCTGAAAGTAACTTAGCGGGAATGAAAAGCCGTGATCGATCCCAGCGATGAACGTGATTTCTTTACTCGCCTGATCGATCAGCCACTGAGCGATCTCTTGGCGACACCAGTGCTTGTTCGTCTTCGCAGTCGACGCCGGTGACGAAATGCGCCGAGGCTGCTCGCAGTCGAAAGCGGCGTATACTTGCAGCGCCGACGTGCGAGATGTGGGTGTTTCCCGACCGGAGTAATCGATGCCGATATGCAGATCAAATTTCACGACTAACCTTCATCTAACGCTCCCTATCTAACTCTCCCTCGGACCGACCCCTCGAACCTTGCCGAGCCTTTAACGGCAGCACGGGTTTGGATTGTCGGTTTTCGCGGAAGCCGTGCTCCATCGAGTGACAGCTTACTCGACTGCGGCCGCTTGATGTAAAATCAGGTCTGCTGGGAGGAACACAATCTTGTCGAAGCGATTCTATATTCTTGTCTCGTTGGTGCTGGTAATCGGTTTGGCGCTGCTGAGGTATCTAACGATCGACTATCGCAACAAATTGGCGATCCGATCCGATCTGCAAAGCCTTGGCGCTTATTCCATCCGCTGCGGGACGAGCAACTCGATACAGGCGTCGTTTCATGATCCAGTTTCCTCCGCCGAGATCGCGAAGTACGGCGAGATCTCGGTTTTGGACTTTAAGGAAGCGCGTGTAACCAGTGAATCCCTTGGTCATCCGTTTTGATTTTTTCAGCCGCCATGCGGTGGCGGGATCAAGAGAGTCGTTTGCGGGAACACCACGGTGCGAACATTATCAAATTCAGAAGCGCGACGATTTTACGATCGCTTCGGAGCCAGGCAGGACAAACAGGGCTTTTACGAGGCCCCGGCTCTCCAAGCTCTGATTGCCCATGGCAACTTCGTGGCTGCTCAAAGCGTTTTCGAATTGGGTTGCGGAACGGGCCAACTCGCGCAGCAGCTTCTGCATAACCACCTTCCGTCGACAGCGACCTACCGCGGAGTCGATATCAGCGCGACCATGGTTTCGCTTGCTGCGGATCGGCTGTCCACATTTTCAGAGCGTGCCGTGGTGACCCTGGTACCCGGAGACACCGACCTGCCCGCTTCGTCGGAGTCGGCAGACAGGTTTGTCGCGACTTACGTGTTCGACCTGCTCTCGGAGTCCGAGGTCCAACGTCAGCTGGGTGAGGCTCACCGAATCCTGCAGCCCGGTGGTCTGCTATGTCTCTCTGGCATCACCCCCGGAACGACCGTCCTTTCCCGAATCGTGATGGGGATTTGGAATGTTGTGTTCCGGTTCTTCCCTTCGGTGGTGGGAGGATGTCGTCCGCTGCAGGTAGACCAATACCTGCTCAGTGATCGATGGCAAGTCATTTACAATGACACGAAGATCGCCTACGGAATCGCCTCAGGAGTGACGATCGCTCGCCGTGTATAAGCATCATGCCTGCCGTTTATAATCGCTGCGGCTCGGCGACACAGAAGAGGTCTACGCGACTTGCAAAGCATCACAGCAAACATCGAGTCGAATCGGCGGGGTGCCGCTTTTCCAGATATTCGTTATTCGAGAGCTCACATCTGGCGGTTTGACGGCGGAGCGGAGGTCGCAGCCTCATCTTCGCCCATGATCGTCCCGCTGCCGATGTCGGATGCGGCGGCGGTGGACCCCGAAGAGGCGTTCGTCGCTTCGCTGTCGCGTTGCCACGGGGAATGTTTCATCGCCAACTCAGTGAAAACCAAAGTACTGATTCACCCCACGACGGAGCCTGACAAACAAGCCCGATCGTGATCACTGTCCCACGCCTCGATACCGCAATCGAAGCTTTACTTGTACGCAAGAGAGGTTGGTATGTTTCAAAAGTCCGCGACAGGTTGCGGGTTATTTCTGGCGGGTGTTTTGGCCACGTTTTGGTGCACCGCTCCACAACCCCTGGTAACCGCACAGGCACAGCAGAACGCTGGCCAAAAAATCTCGGCGCCGCTCGATTCGGAAATCGAAAGCCTTAGAAAAGAGACAACAATCCTGACCGACAAGGCGCCGGACCAAGCCCACGCGATGACGGATGTCGATTATCACTTTGCAAATCTGTGGTTCGCCGCTGAGGCGGAGAATTGGCCGCTCGCCGAATTCTATTGGAAGGAAACAGTGTCACATATGAAGTGGGCTGTACGAGTCATTCCGGTTCGCAAAGACACCGCGGGCAAGGAAATCAAACTTGAGGAAATTCTGGAATCCATTTTGCAGTCGCCGTGGATGCGAGTGGGCAGAACGATCGAACAACAGGATCTGACTGAGTTCCAGAAGGCCTACAAGTTCACCCTCGGCGGCTGTTACAACTGCCACAAGGCGTGCGACAAACCTTATCTGCGACCGAGGATTCCGGAACGCCCGGCGTCGTCGATGATCAACTTTGATCCCCACGCCGATTGGCCGGAATAGCCGGAATGTCAAAAATAAGAAATTGAAGCAATCGAAGCGGGTCCATGATAGAATCTTGATCATAAAGTTCCGCAGAAACTTGACAAAGTTGTCGGTGCCATCATGAGTAATGTAACGGTTGCCTCACTACCAGGTCGCGGGATCGTGTTGCTCTACGGGGCGATCAGTTATCTCGTCGGTGTCGCGGGATTGGTCTGCATCATCCTGGCGCTGGCAACGCTGATACCCTTTGGATTTCTAAATCCGAGTGATACCGGAAATCCAATCATTTGGAACCTGGTTCTCGTCGCTCTGTGGGGCCTTTCTCATTCCGGGATGGCTCGTCCCAGTTTCAAGAACTGGATTTGCAAACTAATTCCCGACGCCGCCGAACGCTCCACCTATGTGCTCGTTTCCGGAGTGGTAAGTGTGCTGCTGATTGGCTGGTGGCGTCCAGTGCCCGGCGTGATTTGGTCGGTAACCAATCCGCTGGCAGTGGCGATGCTGTGGTTGCTGTTTGGTTTCGGCTGGGTCTACTTGCTGGCGTCGACCTTTGTGATCAGTCATTTCGAGCTGTTCGGCCTAAGGCAGGTCTATTTGTATTTCACCGGTCAGCGGCGGACGCCACTCCAGTTCGTGAAGAAGGCGATGTACCGCTTTACCCGTCACCCAATCCAAACCGGAGTGTTGATTGGGATCTGGGCGACACCCGAAATGACAGCGACGCAGCTGGTGCTGAGTCTCGGGTTCACTGCCTACATCTTCATTGGCCTCTGGCTGGAGGAACGAGACTTGGTCAGAGAGATCGGTGAGCCTTACGTGCAGTACCAAGCGGAAACCGGAAAGGTATTGCCGAGAATATTTGGGCCTCGCTAGCCCCCTGCTGCCCGAATGATTTTGCAGCTGGTGAGCCCTCGCACGGGGTGGGCGGGTGCTTTCCCACCGGGACGCTGCACTTGGTGGGAGGTTAATTTTCCAACAAACCAGCTGTTTTTCTCAGTCAATTCCACTATAGTCTTGGGAATATTAAAGCTTCTGGTCACGCAGGCGCGCTGGCCGCCAAAGGCGGTGTGGCCCCTGCCGTCTTTCTACCCTTTTGGCTTTCAAAATGCTTATTGTTTCAAGGAAAACTCTGATGCGTAAATTGCCTGTCTGCTTAGTGCTGCTGATCAGTGCTATGTGCCTCGCCGCACCTCACTCGTTGGCGGTTGATGCCGAAAGCGCAATTGGAAAAAAAATCGATGACTTTTCACTGCACGATTTCCGCGGCAAAGTTCACTCCCTTAGCGATTACAAAGACAGTAAAGCTGTGGTCGTGGTGTTCATCGGAATTGAGTGCCCTTTGGCCAAATTGTATGTCGATCGGCTCGAAAAAATGTCTGCCGATTTTGCAGACCAGGGTGTCAAAATTCTCGCCATTGACTCAAACCGCCAGGACTCGATTACCGAACTGACCGCATTTGCGGCGCGGCACAAGTTGACTTTTCCGATCCTGAAAGATCCTGACAACAAAGTGGCCGATCTATTTGCTGCCAAGCGAACTCCCGAAGCCTACGTGCTGGATTCCGATGGCGTGGTTCAATACTACGGACGCATCGACGATCAGTACGGTCAACACCTGGCCGAAAACGGCAAGCGCATCAGCTATCAGTTGACCAAACCGCGCCGCGAAGATTTGATCATCGCGATCCAGGAAACTGTTTCTGGCAAGAAAGTCAGCGAGCCGTTGACCGAGGTGGTCGGTTGTTTGATCGGACGTATCCCACAAGTGGAACCAGGAGGCGAAATCACCTTTACGAAACACATCTCGCGAATTCTGAACAACCGTTGTGTCGCCTGCCATCGCGAGGGTGAAATCGCACCGTTTGCTTTGACCGATTATGACGAAGTCGTGGGTTGGTCGGAAATGATTGCCGAAGTGGTTGACGAAGGACGCATGCCGCCATGGCACGCCAACCCGGAGTACGGCAGCTTTAAGAACGATTGTCGTCTGTCGGGTGAAGAAAAAGAGCAGATTTTCACCTGGATCGCCAATGGCAGCCCGGAAGGCGATCCAGCCGATTTGCCTGAGCCACCCAAGTTTGCCGAGGGATGGGAAGCAGGTGAGCCAGATCAGATCATCTACATGAGCGACGAACCCTACGAAGTCGCTGCCGAGGGAACGGTCGAATACCAGTACTTCGCGGTGGATCCGGGCTGGACGGAAGATAAATGGATTCGAGTCGCCGAAGCCCGCCCAGGGAACCGCGCCGTCGTCCACCACATCCTCTGTTCCATTCGTTCAGATGCAGGTGGAGCGGCAACGAACATTGTCGATGGCGTCGGGATTGGCTGGGCTCCCGGACTTGGCCCCCGCAATTTTAAAGGCGATATGGCTTTACACATTCCAGCGGGCGCCCAGATCGTGTTTCAGATGCACTACACGCCCAACGGCACCAAGCAATTAGACCGCAGCTATGTCGGTTTCCAGTTTGTGAAGCCAGAGGACGTCAAATACATGGCATCCGGTGGCGCGGCAGCGGCGGCGAACTTCAAAATCCCAGCCGGTGACAGCGATCACGTCGTCAATGCTGAGTACGAGTTCAAACGGGACCAATGGTTGCTTTCCATGTTGCCGCATATGCACCTGCGTGGCAAAGCATTCCGCTATACCGCTGAGTATCCGGACGGGAAAGAGGAGATCCTGCTGGATGTTCCCCGTTATGACTTCAATTGGCAGTTTCGGTATGAACTTACGGAGCCCAAGTTGATGCCCAAGGGAACCAAGCTGAAATGTGTTGCCCACTTCGACAACTCGGCGGAGAACCTGATCAACCCAGACCCGTCGGTCGACGTCACTTGGGGCGATCAGACGTGGGAGGAAATGATGATTGGCTTCTTTACCGGCCGAGAAGTGGAGGAAGTTGATTTGGAAAGGTTGGCCAAGGAAGGTGCGGAGAACCGCAAACGGGCCGCCGACCAGCGTGCCCAGTTTGAGGCTCAAGCCAAGGTGTTCATCACGGGGATGGACAAGGATGGCAATGGGAAGCTGTCTAAAGAAGAAACGCCGGCTCAGCTACAGAGTTTCCTGGGACAGTTTGACTCCGATCGAGACGGCGAAATCGCTGCTGAGGAAGCGGCAGTATTCTTACGTCAAATGAGCGCGGGTCGACGCGGCAGTCGCCGTAACCAGGACGAGTAACCGGACGCGAGCGTTGACCGCCGAGTCCGAACTCGGCGAGCAAGCAGGTGACCGAACCCGAAGCATGAGCAATTGCTCAGCTTCGGGTTTTTTTGTGGTTGATTGAGCAAATCACCCAGAATGAGTAAGACGATGCTGCTTAGGCCTGGACTTGTCCGCGTGCGTAATTTGCCAGGAAACTCCTGGTCTACGGTTTCGCGACCAGCGGCAACTTCGTAGCAACACTGCGTGTTTTCAATGGTGATCCAAGCCGCGACCAGCCGGCAAAAAATTCAGGCTGTCTTACCGAAACTGGGATCGGTGAGATTCGGCGACTGCGACTCAGGATCGGTCGTCGCAAGCCGTCGAGAAGGTCTGCCAAACAGCAATTGACTCATTGCCTGCTTCAAGTCCAGCATCAATACGAATACGGCGGGCACCAGGAACAAGGTGAACATTGTCGAAACAACCAGTCCGCCCAAAACAACCGATCCCAGACCACGATACAGTTCGCTGCCGGCACCGGGAAAGATGACCAATGGAAGCAAGCCCAGAACTGTGGTTGTGGTGGTGATGAAGATCGGCCGAATGCGGATTCGAACACTCTCCGGAACCGCTTGCCGGGGGTCGATTCCATCGCGAATGTATTGCAGCGACTGATGCACGATCAGAATCGCATTGTTGACAACCGTTCCAATCAAAATAATGAATCCCAGCATCGTCAAGATGTCTAACGATTGAAAGACGAACAAGTTCAGCACCCACAGTCCCAATACTCCGCCAACTGCACCCATGGGGACACTGAACAGGATCACAAACGGATACATCCAAGATTCGAACAGCGCGGCCATCAACAGATAGGTGATCGCCAGTGCCAACAATAGATTCCAGCGCAGCGCCTCCCAGGCTTCGCGGAGCTTGTCGGCCGCACCGGAAAGCGAAATCATGGTCTCGCCGTCAAATACACCTTCAGACTCCAGTTGGTCCAAGATTTTTTCATCAATCAGTTGCATTGCTGTTTCGAGCGGCATGTCGATCGGCGGGGTGACCGAAATCGTGATCGCTCGCTGCCGCTCTCGTCTCATGATCGATTCGGGACCGCTGCTGTAATCGACTTCGGCCAGCGCGGAGAGTGGCACAACTTGGCCACTGGCGGTAGCGATGGGAAGCGAAAGGATGTCCTGAGTACGACCGGCAAAGGATTGGTCTCCGATGATCGTCAAATCAATCTTGTCGCCGTCGACAAAGTAGTCGCCTGCATAGGCACCGTCGACAAATGCGTTGACGGCATAGCCAAGATCGGCCGCGCTGACTCCCATTTCGGCCGATTCGACCAACTTGGGTCGCACATGGATCTCGGGACTGGACAAATCCAGACTAGGACGCGGGTTGGCCTGCGCCTCGGGCATGATCGTTTCGACATCCTTCAGCACGCGGCGACCGAGCGCGATCAAATGATTCAGGTCGCCGCCAGAGATTTCGATATCGATGCTGCGACCACCGTTTCGCCCACGTTCAAACAGACTTGACTGCATCGCGAATGCGCGGGTACCCGGAAACTGCGAACCAACTTCCTTCATGATCGGAATCAACTCGCGGATGCGTTTCGGATCGGCGGTATTCCCACCCATCATGACGCGTGTTCCAAACACACCGTAAAAATAGTAGCTGATCGGCGGGTACTGGAGATCCTTCGCCGACGAGCTACCAGGATCGACGTCCCAATATGGCTGCAGATCTTTCTCCAGTTTCTCACCCATCTGCATCAATTGTTCGATGTTATATCCGGGCGGTGGGGAAAGGCTGCAGAACACAAAGTTTCGGTTGCCCTCAGGCAGATACTCTACGTCCGGCCACAATGCGTAACTGACGACTGCTGAAAATGCGACCATGATAGCGACGACCGCGATCGATCTAAAGCTTCGCGCGACAATCCACCGATTGACTCCGGCGACCGTGTCAGTGAATTTCAAACCCGCCCCGTGCAACAAGCTGACAGACCGGCCTATCGAACGTGGTGCGAGCTTACGAACCCGCGATTTCTTGCTGGGCTTGACGGAGTCATCGTGATCACCGTCATCAAAGGTTCTGCCAAAAAGTCGTGCCGATGCAGTGGGAATCATCGTGAACGAGACAAGCATCGATAAACCGACGGCACAACTGATCGCCAGCGCGATGTCGCGAAACAGCTGTCCGGAGGATTCTTGGACAAACAAGACGGGCACAAATACGGCAATTGTCGTTAGCGTTGAAGCGACAACCGCTCCGGCAACTTCTTGCGTGCCCACGGTAGCCGCCTTGAGGGGAGACTGCCCTTGTTGCCTGTGACGATAGATGTTTTCAAGCACCACGACCGCGTTATCAACCAACATGCCGACGGCAAAGGCCAGGCCCGCCAAGCTGATCACGTTCAACGAACGTCCCATCAGACTCATCATCAGAAACGTTCCGATGACGCTGACCGGGATCGCCAGACCAACCACCAACGCACCACGTCCGAACCACAGTCCGGAGACCAACATCAGTACGATCGTAACCAAGAATAGCCAGGGAGATACCCAGACAGACGCAATGGCACTGGCAGCAATCAACGGAATCACCAGCAACGATCGACGACCGAGATGCAAAAACAGCAGTAACACGATGAAGGTCAGCGCACCGCCAACGAAGATATTCTGTTGAACCAGACGGATCGACGATCGAATGTAATCGGTTTCGTCGTAGTACATAAACAATTCTAAGTCGAGTCGTTTAAGTAATCCGTTATTCAAATCCTCTGTTACCTTTTTGATGCCCTCCATCACATCAAGCACGTTGGAACCAGAAGCCGCTCGTACGCTCAAACCATTGGTGGTCATTCCGTATCGCCGCGAAAGACTGGTCAGCTTCTTGTAGGCGACGCGGACTTCGGCCACGTCGCGAACGTAGATTGGCTTGCCATTTTCGTTAGCCAATAGCTGATTCTTGACATCTTCGGGATCTCGAAACTGACCCAACGTGCGAATTACCCAGCGTCGCTTGCCTTCTGACAGGTCGCCTGCCGAGGTGTCTTGGTTTTGACCGGTCAGCGCTTGCCGCACGTGAGCGATCGTCAATCGTCTGGCCGCCAACCGCTCAGGATCAACGATCACTTGCAATTCTTCTTCCTGGCCGCCATAAGTTTCAGCTTCGGAGACGCCCGGAACACGTTCCAGCTGCGCTTCGACGACATCCTCCGACAACTTGCGCACCTCCTGCAAGTCGACCTCCGGCGGCAACAGTTCCATCAACTCGGGATGGTCGTCCTGCAGGCGGTCACAAATCTGTTGTAGCCTGAAGACTCGCAGCGCCGAGTTGATCGCCGTGTAGGCGGGCTGTAGCTCATCGGCAAGCTCGGGGTGCTGACGCTGAAAGGCCTTGATTTTTTCTCTTGACGGCGGTCGCGCAGTCAAAGCGAACCTCGCGATTGAACTGGAGTCCGCACTGGAAGCTTCGATCACCGGCTCGCCTGCATCGATCGGATACTCACGCACTTGTTGCAGCCGTGTGTTGACGCGCATCATCGCATCTTCGATATTTGTGCCGATCGCGAACTCGAGTTCGATATCGGCTCTCGAATTGCTACAGGTCGATGTCAACTTGACCAGCCCTTCGACCGTGGCCAATTGCTCTTCTTGTTCTTGAACTATCTCCCGTTCAATCTCGCGCGGACTGGCCCCCGGCCATATCGTTTCAACCGACAGGATCGGACTTTCCACCGCCGGAATCAACTGTTTCGGCATCGTCATCAGCGAGATCGCGCCGAACAACACAACGATCAGGACACCGACTGAGACTTTGACCGGGTTGGCGATAAAGGATTCGAAGAGTTTCAACCGACTGCTGTCACTGGTTTGAGGAAGTTGACTGAGGCGCGGCATACTCTTTGACCGCGGCGATGCGGACTTTCGCCCCGTCGACCAATCGCTCGTTGCCGGTCACCACCACCAGATCATTATCGTTCAAATCACCGCGTACCTGGATTAGACCGTCCACTGCGACGCCCAGGTTCACTATGACTTTGCGAACAACTCCGCTCGCCTGAACCGAGCCTTTGCCGCCAGCGGAATCGCTGTCGAACACAAAGACCGCTCGCTCGTCACCATTAAGGACCAGCGCGTCCTTGGGAACCAGCGGCGTCATTTCGCTGCGGCCGGCGGGCAGCACCGCACGCGCCAGCATCCCCGACATCAGCAGCGGACGCCCGTCTCTGAGCCGGTTGGACATCCGTACGTAAACCGGAAAGGTGCGAGTTTGTGGGTCGGCCACCGGCACAATCCGATCGATGGTTCCAAGCAGCAGTGCTTCGGGAAGCTCGGGGAATTCAACTCGAATCTGATCGCCGATTCGCAGCTCGACCGCTTTCTCAGCGGTCACCGGAACCTGAATTTCGATCTCGTCCAACTGGACCACTTGAACGATCGGATCGCCTTGACTGATCCAAGCTCCCACCTCGGTCGATTCCGCCGCGATGTAACCGTCAAAAGGGGATTTGATCTCAAGCTTTTCAATTTCATCCTCTAACATTTTGACTCGCTCCGACTGCAGATCAACGCGGGCCTGCGCCTGCGCGATCAGTTCGGGACGAGGTCCATCCTTGATCAGTTGCAAAGCTGCTCGACTCGCCTGCAAAGCAAATCGGCTCGCCTCGGCCTGCTCCTGCGCGTCCTCGATTTCGGTCGCGCTAGCGGCTCGAGAAGCCGAAAGCGATCGAAATCGCTGCCACTGTCGTTCGGCATTTTCCAGCTGGGCGTTGATGGCCAACATCTTAGCCTCTGCTTCGGCGACCTCTTCGGGAAGCGCCCCATTTACCAGTTCCTGCAATTGAGATTCGAACAGCCGCAACTCCGCCTTTGCCGCCGCCAGCTGAAGCTGCAACGTTTTCGGTCGCAGCTCGGCGAGCGTTTCGCCCTGCTTGACGAATTGTCCGTTGTTCACACGAAAATTCTCCACCCGACCGGCCACGGCGCTGCCGATCGTGCTGACACGAAGTGGTTCGACCGTACCGACCACTCGCTGCCCCTGTTGAACTTCGGAAATGATGACCCGTGCCACCTCGACCGGCGACGACGCACCCGGTGGTTGCGCATTGGCTGACGGCACGAGTGCCGCGAAAAATGCAAAACAGCAGAGGTACAAAACTTGAACAGAACGGTTCATTCAGGGCCAATCAGAACGTTGACGGTCAGGGGGGAGTTGTCATTATGATCAACTTTGCTCAGCTTTGCGAACCAGTCGTCAGCGAAACCAAAAATGATCGGATTAGAGCGAATCTATCAGTTAGGCCGGATCGAACAGCCTAAGCGGGGCGGCGATGTCATAAATTCAGCAACAAATCCACGCTCGGACAGAAAAGATCCTCCGCTGAGTATTCGCTCGACTAGTGGTTGGTAGGGCGTTGGTGCCTAAACGGCAACCGTTCAGCTCCCCATGGTGAACTAAATTGTTAAGGTAATTGTTAAGCTATCTGGGGCCACAAGGGACTGCGCAGAAAAACCGTCCCCGCCGGTCCTCAGCCTTGCCGGCGGGCATTTCCCGCTAGACGATCTCAAACAGCGATGCCGCACCCTGGCCGCCGCCGATGCACATCGTACAGACGACGTATTTGACACCGCGACGCTTGCCTTCGATCAGCGCATGACCAACCATCCGTGCGCCCGACATACCGTAGGGATGCCCGATCGAAATCGCGCCTCCGTTGACATTCAGGTTTTCGTTTGGAATGCCAAGTTTGTCCCGGCAATAAATGACTTGCACCGCGAAAGCTTCGTTCAGTTCCCACAGCCCGATGTCGTCCATTTTTAGCCCGCAGCGATGCAGCAGCTTCGGTACGGCAAACACGGGTCCGATGCCCATCTCGTCCGGCTCACAACCAGCAACCGCGGTGCCGCGGTAAATTCCCAGGGGCTGCAGACCTCGCTTGCCGGCAACACTTGCTTCCATCAACACGCTCGCTGACGCGCCGTCGGAAAGTTGGCTAGCGTTCCCGGCAGTGATCACGCCGTTTTCTCGAACAGGCTTCAGCCCCGCAAGACCTTCCAGTGACGTGTCTGGACGATTACCTTCGTCTTTTTCCAGCAAGACTTCCTTGAACGAGACCTCCTTGGTCTCCTTATCCATCACTCCCATCGTCGATGGCAAGGGAACGATCTCATCATCCAACTTGCCGGAATCCTGAGCAGCAGCGGTCCGTTGTTGGCTTTGCAGGGCGTACTCGTCCTGGGCCGCGCGGCTGACGCCGTAGCGGTCGGCGACAACCTCGGCCGTATCCAACATCGGCATGTAGATGTGCGGATGCATCTGAACCAGACGGGGATCGATCGCCCGATACTTGTTCATGTGTTCGTTTTGCACGACGCTGATCGATTCCAATCCGCCGCCAACTATGATATCGACGCCGTCGCAAATGATGGTTTTGGCGGCCAGTGCGATAGCCATCATTCCCGAGGAACATTGCCGATCGACGGTCATGCCGGCGGTTGTCACCGCAAGCCCGCCGGCGAGCAAAGACTGACGGGCAATGTTTGTGCCTTGAGTCCCTTGCGGCATGGCGCATCCCATGAATACGTCCTCGACTTCCTGCGGGCCGAGTCCCGCCCGCTCAACCGCATGCTTGATCGCGTGCCCTCCCAGGGTCGGTGATTCGGTGTTGTTGAACGCGCCACGATAGGCGCGGCCAATCGGGGTTCTGGCCGTGGAGACGATGACTGCTTCTCTCATTCTGCTGCTTTCGAGTTTCTAGTATTGGCTGGCGTTTACATTGCTGAGGGGAAATCTATCTGGTCAGGTCGATGCCAAGGCTCTGAGCAGCCTTGCTGGCGAACTTGCCGGTTTGCTGGAATCCACCAGTAAATTCCTGCATCCCGGACTCGTCATTGATCGCGTCCCAGGCCTCCGCGATACCGTCGGCGCTGAGCTTGTCGGGCAACAGATTGACACCTTCAGTCTCAAACCCCTTATAAACGGCGAATGTGCCTCCGCCAGCGCCCAGCACCTTGCGACTCGGCGCGTCGGGCCCGGACAGGAACACGACAGCCGGGCTGACCGATTCCGGCGAGAGCAACTTGAACACTTCGTCGGGTAACAAACCTTCGGTCATCGCAGTACCTGCGGTCGGGGCCAGGCAATTGACGTGAACGTTATACTTGGCACCTTCCAGGTGCAGCGTGTTCATCAGACCGACCATCGCCATTTTCGCCGCGCCGTAATTCGACTGCCCGAAATTGCCATACAGCCCAGTGCTGGATGTGGTGTAGACGATGCGACCGTAATTCTGCTCGCGCATGATATGCCAAACCGCTTTGGTGCAGTTGACCGAGCCCATCAAATGCACATCGATGACAAGCCGAAAATCATCCAGCGACATCTTAGCGAACGTTTTGTCGCGGAGGATTCCCGCATTGTTGATCAGGATGTCAATTCGGCCCCACTTGTCCATCGCCTGTTTGACCATGTTTTCGACCTGGGAGAAGTCGGCGACGTTGGCACCATCGGAGATCGCTTCGCCACCAGCCGCCTTGATCTCGGCGACGACGGCGTCAGCGCCGGCGGAGTGACCTTGTGGATCGGCCAGATCATTAACGATCACTTTCGCGCCACGCTCTGCCAGCGCGATCGCGTGAGATCGCCCCAGGCCCCGGCCGCTGCCAGTCACAATCGCCACCTGGCCATCGAGTCGGATGCTCATCTTTTTCCCTTCGATTGATGATTTGAAACTGTCTAAAGAGCTTAACCGATTATCCCCTCGCTCCCGGCTGTTCTTTGACGAGCCAACGGCGCTAGCCGCGGGCCTTACCGAATTGCCACCGGCGCGAGGCTGGGACTTAGGTCTACCCACATCTCCGTTGGGCTTGTCCCAACGGGATGTGCGTAAACCTAAGGACTTGCGCCGACGGCTCACAAGTCTTGGACTACGGGTTGATTTCGCAACGCAAGATCTTAATTTACCCGACGACCATCATCGACAGGGTTTCGGCAATCAGGGCCGGCTTCTCCTCGCCCTCGATTTCAAGCGTCACCGCCGTCTTGATCAGCCATTGTCCGGGATTCTTTTCGATGACATCCAACACTTTTTGCCGTGAGCGGACCCTCCGACCGACGCGAACCGGCGTCAGGTAGCGAACCTTATCGCTGCCATAGTTGATTCCCATCTGCAGATTCTCGGGGACGATCGAATTATGTGAGTTCAGGAAAGGCAACAAAGATAACGACAAAAAGCCATGAGCGATCGTGCCCCCGAAGGGTGTCTGAGCCGCTTTCTCTGGATCGACATGAATGAACTGGTGATCATTGGTCGCATCCGCAAATTGATTAACCCGCTCCTGAGTGATCTCGAACCATGGTGAGGGCTCTAATTCTTTACCAACCAAGCTGGGCAGGTCCGCCGCCTTGATCGTTTCAGGCATCTTATTGGTCCAGTGTGTGTAAGTTCTTAAGGAGGGTTTCGACCAACAATGTACCGCATTCAGACGCGCGATCCGACGGCCAAAGCCAAGCCCCATTCGCGCAGCACTACCAGGTGTCGATGTAGGGTCGTTTTTTGCCGTTTCTGTTGACCGCTGGCGGCAAACTTCGCAGTCCAGCTACGACCCAGGCTCTTGATTCGGCAGGGTCGATGACGTCGTCAATGCCGAAGAACTCGGCTGCGTTGACCGCCTTGGCTGCTTCGTAGGCCGCGGCGACTTTTTCGTTGAACACTCGTGCTCGCTCCTGCGGATCTTCGATCGCCGCGAACTCGTTGCGAAAGCCCAGCTTGATCGCCCCTTCGATATTCATCGGCGCGAACTCTGCCGTTGGCCAGGCTGCCATCAGCAGTGGTACCATCGAACTACCGCCACACATCGCTTGAGCGCCCAGCCCATAAGCCTTGCGCAGGATCACCCCGAACATCGGCACCGACAAATTTGCGCCGGTATTGAACATGCGGCATGCATGCCGCACCAGCGCTGTCTTTTCGATCTCGGGGCCGACCATGATTCCGGGACAATCCATCAAGGAAAGAATCGGCAAATCGTAAGCATCACAAAGTTGCAAAAAGCGCGCACACTTGTCCGCTCCGTCGGCATCGATCGCGCCGGCCAAGTGATGAGGGTTGTTGGCGATCACGCCGACCGGACGGCCTTCGATTCTGGCCAACGCGGTGATGATTCCGCGCCCGAAATCTTTGCGAATCTCTAGCACCGATTCAACGTCGGCGATCGTTTCCAACGCATCGCGCATGTTGTACATCCGTTTGCGGTTCTCGGGAACGATCTGCCGCATGCGCCGCTGGTCGTGCGATTTCCAGGCCGCTGTCGTGCCTTGAAAGTAGGAAAGGTACTGTCGGGCGACGGCGGTCGCTTGGGCTTCATCGTCGACCAAGATGTCGACCACACCGTTGGGCACCTGTATCGACATCGGGCCGATCTCTTTGGGGGCAAAGATTCCCAGTCCGCCGCCTTCAATCATCGCCGGCCCACCCATTCCAATCGTTGAATTTTTCGTTGCGATGATCAGATCACAACAGCCCAGCAAGGCTGAGTTACCGGCAAAGCAGTAACCAGAGTTGACTCCGACCAGCGGCACGAGTCCCGATAGTCGCGACCATTGGCTGAACGTTTCTACGTCCATGCCGATCCCACCACCGATGTCGGTATCCCCGGGACGTCCGCCGCCTCCCTCGGTGTAGATCACCACCGGCAACCGAAATCGCTCGGCCAAGTGAAACATACGGTCTTGTTTATAATGATTTTTCAGTCCTTGCGTGCCGGCCAACACGGTGTAGTCGTAGGCGATCACGATCACGCGCGAATCGACGTCGGGAAATTGATCACCGTTGATTTGACCGATTCCCATCACGACACCGTCGCCGGGTGTATTTTCGCGCAGCCACTGCAGACTCCGGCGACGCCGCTGCGCTGCAACGACCAGCGGTCCGTATTCGACAAACGTGCCTTCGTCAATCAGATCGGCGATATTCTCTCGGGCCGTGCGTTGCCCCCGTTGGCGACGTTTGTGCACCGCTGCGGGCCTGTTTTCGTCAAGCCCGAAAGCATGCCGATCGATCGACTCCTGTAAATCTTGCCGAATCCAATCCAGGTCCAACGTGGCAGCTACTGCGTCGGCTGCCGCGCCAACTTCCGATGCTTTGACAAACGCCAGGGGATGCCCTTCCAGCAGAACGTCGCCGACCTTGACCGCAATTTCGCTGACGATTCCGTCCTGCGGAGCGGTAATGGCGTGCTCCATCTTCATCGCTTCCATCACGATCAAGCTGGTTCCGCTGCGAACCGCGTCACCAACGGCTACCTCGACCGCAACAATCGTACCTTGCATCGGGGCGGGAATTGCAACTGAGCCATCAGGGCCAAAGGCAACGGTGGCCCCGTCAATCGCAGCAGATCCCGCCGCACTTTGCCTCTGCCGATCATAAGCAAACACGGCCAGCGGATCGCTGCTGTCTAGCTGAGCTCCGGCAAAGCCAGATCCGGCGGCCGTTGTCTGCATGAGCGGAGGAGACAGTTTCTCGGCGGCTGCGGCTAACTCGGCGGATCGGTCATCGACCCAGCGGGTGGTGAAACCGACCGAGGCGAAATCATGATGGCCGAGGATCGCGGAGAGAAATCCGAGGTTGGTATCCAGACCTTCGATTTGAAACTCGTTTAAGGCGCGCGCCGCCCGCCGCGCGGCGGCGGCAAAATCATTCCGGGACGAGTGGGTGACGACTTTCGCCAGTAGTGAGTCGAAACTAGTCTGCGTTTGGTAACCTGTGTATCCGAAACCGTCCACCCGAACACCCGGGCCGCTGGGAGCTTGGTAGGTATGAATTTGGCCGCTCGTCGGACGAACCGACCCATCGGGAAGAATCGTTTCCATATTGACGCGAGCCTGGATTGCAATCCCACGCAGAGGCGGCGTTGAGACAAGCCCTAATTCGGCGAGCGATGCACCGCCGGCGATTTCCAACTGCGTCTGCACCAAGTCGACCCCAGTCACCTCTTCGGTCACGGTATGTTCAACCTGCAGCCGAGGATTGCACTCGATGAAAGCAAATCGGTCTGCTGCGGAATCGTTGCCTGTGTCCAACAAAAACTCCACCGTGCCCAAACTTGTGTAGCCAACGCTGTCGGCTAGTTTCAGCGCGGCATCGTGGATGCGGCTGCGAACTTCCGCTGACAGCCTGGGCGCGGGGGCAATCTCGATCAGCTTTTGAAAACGTCGCTGGACGCTGCACTCGCGCTCACCGAGATGAACGATGTTGCCTGCTGCATCGCCGACAATCTGCACTTCGATGTGGCGCGCCGATTCGATCAATTCTTCAACATACAGGTCGCCATTGCCGAATGCCGCTTCTGCTTCTGACCGGCATCTTTCGAAGATTGCGGCGATCGAGTCGACAGTGTTCGATTCGGCACGGGGGACGATTCTGGTTCCCCGGCCACCGCCTCCGGCAACCGCCTTGATGATCATCCCGGAGTCGCCTCCCAGGGACTTAAAAAACTCAATCGCTTCGTTCAGCGACGTCGGTCCCGCGGTACCTCTCAGAATCGGCACACCCGCCTCTTGGGCCGCGGTGCGGGCCGCGGTCTTGTCGCCGAATTGTCTCAGCAGTTCTGCTGACGGTCCAACAAACGTGATGCCGGCATCGCTGATGCGGCGCGCAAAGTCAGCATTTTCCGCCAGAAAACCGTAGCCGGGATGGATCGCATCGGCCCCTTGCTCCTTTGCCAATTGAATCAACTGATCAGCGTCGCAGTAAGCAGCCGGTCCGCGACCCGCTAGTGGAATCGCGACGGCTACCGATCGACAGTGCAGACTCTGCCGGTCGTCTTCGCTGTAGACCCCCAGACTGGTCAGGCCCAGATCAGCGACCCCGCGCGCGATTCGGATCGCAACTTCGCCACGATTGGCAATCAAGATTCGTTCAAATGGCATCGGCAAACAGGCACACAAAAATGGTAACGGTAACTCAGGTTAGCCAATCATAACGGCTACCATGACCGCTAGGTTCCAGTGGTAATCTGTCCGATCGGGAACGAAGTCTTTGATACAATCCAACGGATCCTTCATTAGTTGAATTCATGCCATCCAACGCGCCGGACAATTGATGGGCAAGGAAATCATTTCAATGAAGATTGCAATCATCGGCTCGGGGGTGGCTGGCCTTGTCGCCGGGCGAAAACTACACGAGTTCGGTCATGATCTGACTCTGTTCGAAAAAGAGGATGCCATCGGGGGTCATGTCCGGACTGTGAAAGTTCCTGTTGAACTTCCCGGTGGAGAAACAGAACTGTTTCCCGTTGAGCATGGGGTCTTCATGCATGACCCACAAATGATTCACCCGCTGATGAATCAATACGTCAAAGAATGGCAAATCAGAATACGCGCTTTTCCATTGACCTTTTCCTATCAGAACGAAAAATCAGGATTTTCGTGGACCACGAAAACCGGAACATCCGGCACGCTCCGAGAACTGGCGATTCTGTTTGAAACAGCATGCAATTCGATCCCCCGTCATACGTTCTGGAAAAACGCCAAATTTCTGATTGAGTTGAGAAGGTTCATTCATCAATGGGAAGATATTGCCCAGAATCCGCGATTCCGTCATATGACCATCGAGGAGTTTCTGAAAGCGGAGAAATACTCAGACCGATTTCGCGATCAATGGCTGCTGCCACAAGTCCATTGCTGGTGGGGCGTACCCGGACACGCTTTGTCCTCGATCAATATCCAGACCATTGCCGACCCAATGCTCAAGGTATCCCTGTGCCCTCAGTATATCTTTGTCGATGGTTGGGAAGTCTTCATGCAGAAAATTGCGGAGCCATTCAACGACCGGATCCGCCTTTCTGCGCCTGTGTCCAAGGTAACGCGCAAGTCCACAAACGTTCTGCTAACAACCGCAGATGGGATCACGACCGAGTTTGACCACGTCGTCTTGGCAACACCCCCGAACGTGTGTGCGAGAATAATTGAGGGAACAGACACAGGTGCGGATGAGCTGTTGCGATCATTTCAGACCACTGAGACCGAGATTTTTTTGCACACGGATACTCGTTGGATGCCCACCAATGAAAAGTGGGCCACGGCTAACTTGATCCAAGACGCAAAGGGCGGGTTTTGTACGTTGTGGTTTGGCGAACTTCATCCACAACAACCACCGATTTTCATCACTTGGGGAAACCCGCTGAATCAAGAAATTGACTCCAGAAAAATCATTGACACCAAAAAGATGCTGCGAACCTTGCCCACCAACGACTACGTGACGTCCTGTCACAAGATCCGCGAAATCCAAGGCCGAGGAAACCTCTGGTACTGTGGAGCCCACGTTGATGCTCTGTCAACCGACGAGCACTATGCCACGCCCTCGTTGTGGCACGAGAATGCTTTCAGGAGTGGACTGAATGTTGCAGAGAAAGTTCACAAATCGCTCGAACAGGGAACTCGGGTATGACGCACCAACCGGTCGACTACCTGGTCCTGGGCAGCGGATTGTCCGCTCTTGCTTTTTCGGCGCTCATGGCGCAACAGGGCCACTCCGTGAAGATCTTGGAGGCGCATGAGCATTTTGGAGGCTACGGACACACGTTTGTCGAAGGCGACTACAAATTCAACGCGCAGCTGCACTACGTGATCGGTTGTGGAGAAGGAGGCTCGGTCAATCAATTTCTAAAAAAACTTGGGCTCGACAAAAAAGTCACTTTCAATCAACTGAATACGGAGGGATACGACCGCGTCCATTGCGATGGGAAAGTTTTAAATATCCCCAACGGATACGACAAACTCGAGCGGAACATGAACGAATTGTTTCCCGAATCCTCCCATGCGTCACACAAGTTCGTCAATATTCTTCGTGACTTCGAAGCCGCTGCCAGTGTCTTCCCGAAAAACTACGGGCAGATTCATCAGGTTCTCAAAGAGTTGCCTAGCTACTGGAGACTATTCGAATATCGCAATGCAACGCTGCAACAAGTCTTTGATGAATGTCAACTCCCTAAGACATTGCAGACACTCGTCTCGGGACAATTGATCGACTACATGCTGCCACCGAAGCAATTGTCGTTTCTGGTCTGGGCCGCCTTGTTCAACGGCTACAATAACGGCGCTTACTATCCGACCAAGCACTTCAATCACGTTGTCGATTCGCTGACCGACTTCATTCGAGATCATGGTGGTACCTTTGCAGCCAATCAGCGAGTCGTTGATTTCCTGCTGGATGGCAAGACTGTCCGCGGCGTTAGGACTCAGTGCGTTGATCCAAAAACGGGCATCTATCAAGGCTCCAAACAAGCCCATTACGGAAAAACGGTTGTCTGTAACTTCGATCCCAAGCTGGCGAGTGAAATGATCGGCAAGGATCAATTTTCCAAACCGCTGCAAAAAGCGCTGGATTACGATTACTCTTACTCCAGTTTTGTGCTGTACGGCGTTGTACAAGATCTGGATCTGGCAGAATATGGATTCGGCGATTGGAATATCTGGCACTGTCAGAGAGATCACAACGAAGCGTTCCGACAAATGTACGAATTGAACGACTACTCGAAGCCCTATTTCGCGATGAATTGCCGATCGCTTCATACCGATGACTTGAGTAACTGCAACAAGGAAAATTGTCAGATCTTTCAGATTTGCACCGTGGCCAACTACGATTACTGGAAAATGCTGAAGATGCGTAGCAACAAAGATTACAACCTGAAGAAACGAGAAGTCTTAGACCATCTCCTCGATACGGTTGAACAACACTACGTTCCAAACTTGAAGGAGCACCTGATTTTCAAAATGACCGGCAGTCCAACTACAAACGAACGATTCGTAGGAGCCCCCAAAGGTGGCAGTTATGGAGTCAATTTGACACCGAGGAATTTTCAATTCTCAAGAAAACTAGGCTCAGAAAGTTCGTTAAAGAACCTGTATTTTTGCAGTGCCGCTGCGGGCGTCGGAGGCTTTGCTGGTACGATCCTGACGGGATCACGACTGTACGAAAAAATGTCGGGGGACTCAGTCGATTAGAGGCGCGCTCGTAACCGCATGTTCCGCAGCGAAACACCCAAGCGTCGGGTTTGTGGCGCCATCAGCCTCCGACGCGTTACCTGCCTATCGGGTCATCTGCCACCCGTACCATCCGTTTACCGCGATTGTCGCCGGCCAACAAACCGATCAATGCAGCCGGTGCGTTTTCCAGGCCTGCGACGATGTCTTCAACAACTTTGATCTTCCCTTCCTTGACCCAGGCGGTTAGATCACTAAGCGCTTGCTCGTTCTGGTCCTGGAAATCCATCACGATAAATCCTTCCATCCGCAAACGTTTGACGACCACCAAACCTGGCAGATTGCGCGGCCCGATCGCCGATTCGCTGTCGTATTGGCTGACCGAACCGCAACATACGACTCTGCCGTGCAAGTTCATTTGGAACAGTACCGTTTCCAGCACAACGCCGCCGACGTTGTCAAAATAAATATCGATTCCGTCCGGGCAGGCCGCTTTCAGTGCTTTAAACAGGCTGCCACCGCGATAGTCGACGCAGGCATCAAAACCTAGCTGCTCAGTTACCCAAGCGCACTTCTCCGGTCCGCCGGCGATGCCAACGGCGCGACAGCCAATTGCTTTGGCGATTTGTCCGACGTACATCCCGACGGACCCCGCAGCAGCCGACACGACAACGGTCTCGCCCGCCCGAGGCTTGCCAATGCCCATCAGTCCGTGGTACGCCGTCTTACCGGCAATTCCGTAGACGGACAGCAGATGAGAGAGAGGCCTGATCTTCGGCAGCTTTTCGGCTCGGCGCGCGTTGATGGCGACATATTGGGCCCAACCCGCTTCGCTGCTGACGATGTCTCCCGGTTTTAGCGATTCATCCTTTGACTCAACGACTTCGACAATCGAATAAGTATGCATCACGTCGCCAGGCTCGATCGCCTGGCGATAAGTTGCTCCTTGCATCCAGGCTCGATTGGCCGCGTCGATTGACATCAGGATCGTACGCCCCAAAGCCTCACCGTCGCCAATGGTTGGGATATCGGCATCGCGCATTTCGAAATGCTCTGCTGTCAGCTTGCCGGCCGGCAGTTCACGAATAATGACTTGTTGGTTTTTTGTCATGTCAGTCCAGTCAGTAGTAAGGTCGTCGGCGTAAGTTTACAGAATAGGCGTAGTAGGCGAAGTCGAAAATCGCGCGGCCACGCCGACGACGCAAACCACCTTCGTCACGTGCTGGCGCGACAATGGTCGCATTTGTAAGCATCGGGCAATGCGGGCTCGGTTATCAACAGGACGTCGCTCCGCAAGCGTCGACCGAACCAGCAGGTCAACGAACTCTTCTGGCGAGAGATTCGGTTCTACAGCGAGCCTGTAATTTGACATTGGTTAGTCAGCGGTGGGCCTCCGAAGATGGAGCGTAAATGCAATGCGATTTCCGTAAAACGCGGTTTCCTGGAACCCAACTGCCTCAGCGAGCCGTGTCACGGTGCGTCGACTTTGGAAATGCGGATCAAGCATGATTTCGGTCACCGACAAGACACCGCCCGGCTTTAGCGCTCCGAAAATCTCTCGCAGCGCCGCTTCGCGATCCGGAATCTCTCCCAGCACCGTGACCAGCACCGCTCGATCAAATTGTTCTTGCCGCAGTTGCCCCTCACCAATATCGGCCTGCAGAAAGCGAATGTTCTTGAGGTTTGCGGCCTGCGCCTTTTGCTGGGCGCGGTGGAGCATGCCAGGCTGGATATCCATGGCCAGCACTTCGCCATGCTCACCGACCTGTTTGGCCAGCGGGATGGTCAACCGACCAGGACCGCAGCCGACATCCAAAACGGCCATGCCTGGCTGCAGGCCCAGGTGCTCCACGATCACCGCCGCCCGATTCGTGTTGAACAATGGAGTGTCTATTTCGACGAGCCAGCGCAGCCAGACAGGGCAAGGTAGCGAATGACGACGGGACGCTAATCGCCAAACGCCGGCAACCAGCAGGGCAGCGGCGATCAGGCCGATCAATAAATACGCTAGTGGTTCCATCATGAATCAGATCCTGAAATGGTTCAATGGAATGCGTCGAAGTCTCGCTTCGATTTGCAATCCAGTCGGTGGATCGATTGATTCAACCTTGTCATGATGCGGCAACACCAAACAGGGCACCAATGCCGGCCGTGGCCGCCATGGCCAGTGCGCCCCAAAAAGTGACGCGCACCACCCCCTTTGCAATCGGCGCGCCACCGGCGCTGGCGGAGATCCCCCCCAACAATGCCAGGAAGCCCAGCGATGTGATCGAAACAATCATCGGGATTCGCTGTTCCGATGAAACCAGCGCGGCGATAAGCGGCAACGAGGCGCCGATCGCAAACGTAGCGGCCGACGCAAGAGCGGCCTGAACAGGTCGAGCACCCATTATTTCAGAGATACCCAGTTCGTCTCGCGCATGGGCGCCCAGCGCGTCATGAGCCATCAGCTGCTGGGCAACCTGTTCGGCCAGGGATTGGTCCAATCCGCGATCAACATAGACGGCGGCGAGTTCAGCATGCTCGTATTCACTGTCATCGGCAAGTTCCTGACGTTCACGGCCGAGATCGGCATTCTCGGTATCGGCTTGGGAGCTGACCGAGACATATTCACCAGCGGCCATCGACATCGCCCCCGCGACGAGGCCCGCGACACCGGCAACCAGGACGCTGCCACGCGTGCTATCGGCGGCCGCTACGCCAACCACTAAACTAGCCGTCGATACGATGCCATCGTTCGCACCCATCACGGCGGCACGTAACCAGCCGATCCTTGCTGTGCGATGTTGTTCTTTGTGACGCGGCAAATAGTTGCTTTCAATTAAACGGTTGGAAACGATTTTGCGATCGCAGGCGACGGCTAACCGCATGATCTGGTAACCCGGATTCTAAAGAATCCGATCTGCCCTGCGAGCTGATGCATCGATTGGCTCGCCTGTTGCGCTTGCTTGAAGCTGAAGTCGGTAACAGAAAACATCCTGAGGAACCCGGATATCAAAGTTAGGAAACTCCATCTGCCGTGTCCAACTGAGGTCGCGTTGGAATCCACACTTCTGGAGTACGTGCCGTGACGCCTGGTGTTGCGGATGGCAGAGCGCATAGATCTCGACCAACGCGATGCCTCGAGCCAGCTCAACGATCGCGCGTAGCGTCTCGGTCGCGTAGCCCTGTTGCCAGGCGTCCTTGGCGAGCACATAGCCGGTCATCGCCCGGTTTCCCGGCTCCCAAGCGAGCCCCGTGCCACCGAGCAAACGCCCATCTTCGCCTGATCGAATCAGATAGGGGCCGACGCCATGCTGCTGCCATTGGCTGGCACTGAACTCCAGAAATCCGGCGGTCTCCGCCAGGTCTTGATGTCTTGCCCAACCCAGATATCGCGTGACCTCGGGATCACTGGCATAGCGCTCGTAAACGGCCTGTGCATCGCTCTTCCTCGGCGCCGTCAATACAAGGCGTTCCGTTTCTATCAGTGATGGGGCCTTGATCAGCGCCATTCCAGTCTTTCCGTGGTCTGCTACAGTTCGACCATCAACTTACCCTTGTTACCGCCGGTAAACAGCAGGTTGATGCCCTCAATCGCGCTTTCCAGACCCTGCAGCTTATGGGCGCGATACTTGAGCTGACCGGCCATCAAGTAAGCCGCCAGTTTTTGCGACATCTCGGGAACTTTGTCCCAGTGATCAGGGAGCGTAAAGCCCTGGATGGTCAACCGCTTTCTGATGATATTGATCCAATTTGGTCCGGCCGACGGAGTCTCTGTGTTGTAATCCGAAATCATGCCGCAAACGATAATTCGCCCATGCGCATTCATGCGATTGAAGGTGGCGTGTTGTACCGGGCCACCGGTATTTTCAAAGTAAAGGTCAACGCCAGCGGGAGTGGCTTCGGCCAGCTGATCGATCAGGTTAGGGCTCTTGTAATTGATGGCGGCGTCAAAACCAAGTTCTGTGGTCAACCAGTTGCACTTTTCCTCGCTACCGGCCGTACCGACAACGCGCATGCCTTCGATTTTTCCAAGCTGGCCAACCAGCGAGCCTACCGATCCCGCCGCGCCCGAGACGACCAGTGTCTCTCCCGGTTTGGGTTTGCCCAGGACCATCAGACCCTGATAGGCGGTCAGGCCAGGCACCGAAAGTACGCAGAGTACGGCTTCGGCGGGAATCCCGGCAGGCACGATATTCAGTCGCTCACCGGTGCTGACGGCGTATTCCGTCCAGCCAATCATCCCCATCACCCGACTGCCAACGGGAAAGCCCGGGTGCTTGCTTTCGATCACCTCGGCCAGACCACTAGAACGCATCACCTCGCCAAGACCGACCGGGGGAATGTAGCTATCTTCGTCCGCGGTCATCCAACCTTTCATCGCGGGGTCCAAGGACATGTGCGTCTGTTTCAGCAGGATCTGTCCGTCCTGCAACTGAGGCGTTTGCAGTGTGACTGTTTCAAACAAGTCGGGCGTGATGTGAATCTCTGGCCGCTTGACCAGTTTGATGGCTGTGTACTGCATGATCGGGTGTTCCTGGTAATCCTTGAAGCTTATAAATCCGGGTACAAATCACTCATGACTTTCTTGGGCTTCCGATCCGCCGTGAACAATCCCCAGTGCTTTTCGACTCCCATCGAATTATTCGGATCACCTTTCCAAGCCTCGTCGAAAGCTTCGAAGAAAAACGTGGTGATGTTCATCTTGGCTGCCCAATCCATCAACTCGTTGTAGTACTGGAGCTGTTTTTCTTCACTGGCTCGATTGCCAAAATCGGAACCTACCGAAGCCCAGCCTGCTTCGCCAATCACCATTTTCGAATCCGGCAAGGCTCTACGAACTTCGTTTAGATTCTCGAGGGTATACGCCATGCCGTCGCCAATGTCTTTGCCTTCCCAAGCCGGATAGGTATGAACGGAAACAAAATCGACAATCTCGGCAAGCTCCTGGCCTTGTTCCGCCCACCATTTGTAATTTTCGGCCACGGTAACGGGTTGTTTGATGGCAGCTTTGACTTCTTTGACATAGCCAATCACCGTGTCGGTTTCGACTTTGTGGTCGTTCCAATCAACGAGCGCTTCGTTACCGACATTAACAGCCACAATGATTTCAGGATAAGCGTTGGCCAGCTTGATGCCCCTGGCAATTTCCTCTTGGTTCCCAATCTTGTTCTTGGCGAGGGTCTCCTCTGGGATGGGTTCGGTAAGCCAGGCACAAGCTTCGTGATTGCTCAGTTCGGCCGCCAGCCAGATGCCCAACATGACTTTGATATTGAGTTGGTTTTCGGCGATCACTTTCAGTACCGTTTCCGAGTTTTCACCGCTGTCATAGATTCGAATCAAGCTGAAGTTCGAGTCGCGCGATAATATTTTCAGATCTTCCAGCGTTTCTTCATAGGACGGATTGACAGCTCCCTCGCCGCGATCGGGATGCTGGCCGGCACGAAAACCCGAATAGCAGACCGCTTTGGAAACATCGGCCAGCAGATCAGACTTGTCCTGCATCAACGCCTGGTCGTCCGGCAGCGAAGAAACTTCTTCCGGTGTGGATACTTTGACCTCTGTCGTGCTCGGGGCACTGTCTCTTGCGCAGCCGAACAACAAGATCGAAAACAGGCAAAGTAGTCCAAGGTGAGCGATGGCTTGCTTTTGAATCATCTTCAGACCGACCCTTCGATTAATAGCGGAAACGCAATCTAATTGCGGAAACGTAATCTGCGCATCCATACCAAACGTGGCTCTCCCTGACGGTTCTTGAACCAAAGCTCAATCTACCACTAAAAGTTGAGCACAGCACGGGGTGTCAGTGAGTGTTCGGAAAACGCCGCGAGCCCAGCCGATCTTGCAGTCGGAATCGCCACCAGAGGATCGACTGATCTTGAGACGATGCGACATGATCAACTGCGAAGCGTTGATTGCTCACCGTCAAGCTGAACACTCATCTTATCCAATGTTTCGTGTTGCACCCCTGGCCAGCCCCTTACGCCCAGCGTCTGTGATGGGAGTTCACCAAAGTGCCGACGATATTCTGATGCGAAGGGCCCTAATCGATGAAATCCCCAGCGACGAGCAATGTCAGCAACCGACCCGCTCCCTCCCCTCGCTGCTTTGAGCGATGATCGCACCGCATGCAATCGCGTCACCCGGAAGTACGCCATGGGGCCGATGCCGAAGACCTCGAGGAATGCTCGTCGCAACATTCGGTCGCTCGTGTCGAACGCGGCACACAAGTCAAATGCGGATAGTGGCTGTTCCAAATGCTCGCGCATGTATTCAACTGCCCGACTTGCCAATCGTGCACGATTCTGAAGCCCGAGTGGGAGTTTGGTTGCCGTCGAGGATGTTTCCAACGCGTCGACGAGCCTGCGCAGGCATTCCATCTCAAGCGATCTTCCCTGAGGACTGGCCACAATTTCCGGCGTGTCCAGCGAGGTGGTCAGCAGTTCCGTCAAGGCTTGCTGGAATCGCCCCATTTTTTGTGGCGAAATTCGCGGTGCCCGCCAATGCGGCATGGTTTCGCTCGCGTCGATGGCGGCCAGGATCCGGGTCGCGTTTCGAATCGTCTCCAGGGGTACCAGCAACGCTCGCAGGACGGTGTCGTATCCAGTCCGATTGTGATAGTCGGCATCGGGGCTTTTGACGATCAATTGTCCGGCTGAAAGTCTCCTGCCCTGCCAAAACGTACCTTCGTTGCGCGGGGTGATGGGGATAAAGGTCACCAGCGAGGCATTGTCCATGCCTAGGGTCAGGATCGATTGATTGGTTTCTGCCTGAAAAAGCCGAACGCTTTGCCCGCTCAGAACGTGGATTGTTCCCTGGAAACTCCCTCGAGACATCTGCTGAAAACGTCCATTCCAGCAAGCAAAGACTTTGGAAAAGTCCTCGAAGTCATTCAGCCTTTGCGATATGACTCGGTCCGATGAGGACCGTCGGCTCGATTGGGCCATCGAGTTCGATGTGGCACCGGGCGGACGAGTCGATGGCGAGCGGTCGAGCATTTGGAGCTGATATTGATTTTGGCCAAAAACGGATAATTCCAGATCGGTAGACTATACCGGTTTTGGCTCCCGATTTAACATCAATTGTCCCTCGGCGACACCGCCGCAGCATCTTGACCGGACTTGTCGACTTCTTCGCGCGAGGGTTTGTCCGCGCTTCACATTCGGCGATTCTTTTGATTCTTGGGGAGACCCATCTTGCGTTTTACGATTCGATTGCTTGCTTCGATTGCGACCACTTTTCTTGTTCTGCCGACCCTGATGCACGCTCAGGGCTCCGAAAAGAAGCCGAATGTTTTGCTGATCGTGGGCGATGACATTGGATTCGGCGATCTAGGTGTTTACGGCTCCGTCACCAAGACGCCAAACCTGGATCGATTGGCCCAAAGAGGCTTGAAGTTCACAAGTTTTCACGCCTCGCCGGTATGCTCGGTGACGCGGGCGATGCTGCTGACCGGCAACAACCCGATTGAAGTCGGGCTTGGTGCTTTCGACTACGCACTCTACCCGCCAGCAGAGGGCAAGCCGGGTTACGAGGCGTACCTGACGCGCACAACGGCCACCATTGCAGAGCTACTCCAGGATACCGGCTATCGCACCTACATGGTCGGCAAGTGGCACTTGGGTGGAACGCGCCATGGTGGCGAAGGACCGCACCAATGGGGATTCGATCGGAGCTACGCTATCTACACAGGCGGTTCCAACCATTGGAACCAAGGCGTTTTCCATGTCGACTTGAACGACCCTGAGGTCGCCGCGATGGTCAAGGAGGGCAAAGTCCCCATCGAACCGTTCTACGAAAACGGCGAACAGGTTAAGCGTCCTATAGGAATCTATTCCGACGACCTTTACACATCGAAGCTACTCGATTACCTGGAGCAGGGGCGGGAGAGCGGTCAGCCATTCTTCGCTTACGTCGCCTACACCACGGCGCACGCACCACTTCAGGCGCCAGACTTTCTGATCGGCAAGTACTATGCGCACTACTTCGAACTGGGCTTCGAAGGGCTGAAACGTGCCCGTTTCGATTCACAGAAAGCGAATGGAATTCTTCCTCAGCAGGCTCAGTACCCGAGCCACGAAAGCAATCCGCTGGTGCGGGCCTGGGCTGCGCTTAGCGAGGAGGAGAAGCAGCGTGAGGCGCGCATGATGGCAACCTATTCGGCCATGATGGAGTCGCAGGATTACCACATCGGTATGCTCCTGAATTATCTGCAGGAGACCGGTGAAATCGACAATACCCTGATCATTTACATGTCGGACAACGGGCCCGAAGGCTTGGACATAAAGGGAGAACTCAGTGACCCTTCTTTCGCCGATTGGGTTCGCTCCTCATTCAGTCAGGAGATTTCACACATTGGACGAGGGGACGCTTTCGCATTTATCGGCACTAGTTGGGCCAATGCCTCAACCGGAGGACTGCAGTGGTGGAAGTGGTTTATCGGCGAGGGAGGCATTCGCGTACCCATGTTGATCATTCCCCCCAAAGCAAAGTCGCTGGCCCGAGCAGGGCAACTGAGCAACGAGTTCGTGAGCGTGAAGGATGTCCCGATGACGATCCTGGACTATGCCGAGGTTGAGCATCCGATCCATCGATTCAAAGACAGAAAACTCACGCCTCCTTCCGGTGTCTCCATGCGGGCGTTCATCGAGGGCAGTGCGGAACGGCCTCGCAGCGAAGATCAGTGGGTTGCCTTTGAGCTTTTCGGCAACAGCTATCTCGTAGCCGGGGATTACAAGGCCATTCGAGTCAGGACCGGGATGTACGGTGACGGCAAGTGGCATCTGTATGACATCAAAAGTGATCCTGGCGAAACCCTACCGCTGGAACAAGAAATGCCCGAACGATTGCAACAGCTCGTGACGATTTATGAGCAATATGCTGAAGAGAAGGGAATCGTTTCGGTGGCTGACAACTGGAATCCTTGGCACGGTTTTCTCGACGAAAACGAGACAAATTAATTTCTCGGAGAACCGAAGGTCTGTGGCATGCGTTTCTTGGATCGCGTCTCAGGCTTGGCCCAGATGGCACGGGTCCTGTTTCTGTCGACCTTGAACAAATGGCTGACCGACGATTATTTGCCGTTTGTGGTCGCGTATTCGCTGCTAAGATTCTTCACGATTGCATTCAATCTATTCGCCGGGCTTCACATTCCTGTTTCGCGTCGGTTGACGCGTACTTTCGCTTTGGGGTTCGCGGTCGCGTTGGTTCCATTGGTTCTGGGCCTCGGAGTCGATGACCCAGACTGGAGACTCACTCTGGTCAACGCGACCGCGCTACTGCAACTTCTGCCGCCCCTTTTGCCGACGCATCAGCTGGCATCTTTGCCGCTCAGCATCTCGCACATTCCCGAGCGGCTAGGTCTGTTTGTGACCCTGACGCTGGGGGAATGCCTGGCTAATATCGCGAGAATCGGCACCACGGACCACAAGACGGCATCATTGATCCTCGGTTCCGCGTTTGCGATCACGATCGTCTTCTGCTTCTGGTGGATCTATTTTTCCCAACTCAGCGGCGATCTGCTGAAACGATTGGGGCTCCGCTCTCGTTTCTGGGTCTATGGACATGTTCCCTTGACATTGACGCTGGTTGTTCTGGCGGTCGGCCTCGAAGAGCAGCTCGAACTAATCATGCATCCCATAAACACAGCGCGAACATCGTTACTGTTTCTTGCCTGGGGATCGGCTCTGATTTGTCTCGGTGCTATCCACGGAACGTCCAAGCCCGCAGGGAGTGTGATTGCAGAAGACGTTCAGCTTGTCACCACAATTCTTTTCGGGACCGCTTCCCTCGCCATGCTGATCGTGCCTTGGTCCTCAAGGCCGATCGTAGGCCTGGGAATCGTTTCAGTCATGGGAGCGATTTTGGTCCTGCTCGATCTATGGGCTGGCGGACGAGTAAGCTTGGCCAAAAGCGGATATTCGCAGTCGTGACCCCTTGAAAGCCTTCCTGGATTTGGAATCATCGTTAGGGCTACAGGCAGTGAGGGCATCCAACGCGCCGACTCAGGGTTTGATTGCGGGCGAATACCGACCAATGCCCCGCTTTATCCGGGCCGACCTTACGCGAGTCACCCCAATCGTGCAACCAAATCTTGGGAACATCACAAGCCAATGAAAAAACCTACCTGGCTGGACCGGTTCAACACCCGTGCGCTGCTGTTGATCACTCCTGAATATGGTGGAGTCAAGTGCGCCCAGGGCCCAGAGTACGGCAAGCAGCCAACATTTAGCCGCCCGCCGCACATGCCACTCGAGTTCAAACGTATCGCTGGCATCCAAACGCGTTATGCGCACGCCGGTTCACCCGACAATCCGACCGTGATCCTGCTGAACCCACTGCCGCAGAGCATCGTGGCGTTCGCACCGATTTGGGAGCGACTGGCATCGCAATTCAATCTTTATGCCTATGACCTGCCCGGCTTTGGCCGCAGCGAAGGAGGCAACGAGATGATGACGTTTGAGGTGCAAGGTAAATTCCTCCGTGACTTCATCAACGAGTTCGACATCCAGAAACCTCACCTCGTTGGTCCTGACATTGGCATGGCGGCAGCACTCCACTACGTGACGCACTTTCCCAATGACGTCGAAAGTTTGATGATCGGCGATGGTCCCGGAATCGCACCGTCGAAGAACGGCAGCATCATCAACAAAGCCGTCAACTCTGGATTCTGGCGTCTGGGCTTCAAGATGACCGGGGCCGGGACATTTGTGCATGCCGCAAACCAACTTTGCTATCTCAACTACGTCCCGAACGCAGATGAGATCTCTGATTACATCGAATCGTATGAAGGTCGCATTGGACCGGTCACCCTGTGGTTCAAGAAGTACCCCGAGAGTCTGGCATCGGTGGATCCCAAGCTCGCAGAGATCGACAAGCCCGTGCTGATCTTTTGGGGAGCCCAGGACCAACTGCTGCTGGTCGACAACGCTGATCGTCTTAGTGAAAGGTTGAAGCGGAGCAAGCTGCACGTTTTCGAGCATTGCGGCCATTTCTCTTATCAAGACCAGCACCAACAGTTTGCGGATGTTGTCAAAGAGTGGGTCACAAGCGATTACAAGATGGTGTGAACATCAAGACTTGCAGGTTTGCTCGTAGAATTCAAACCAAAGAAACAATTTCATGGCAAAAACCGACAACCTCAAAGCATCTGTCTCGGTGATCGTCGATCTACCAGCGGACAAGTTTGATCTACCGGACTGGATCATTCATTTCCCCAACGAGGAGTACATTGCCTGCACGCCGGCGACCAAGGCGCACAAGCAGATGTACGTCTATCGCGACGGAGATGGCGGATTGGTCTTTCGTAACGATGAGACGTGCGGGGGTTTCTTTATGACCCAGCTCTATCGCGAAGAGATCATGGAGCGACTGCATGTCTTCCTGGTCAGCCCGCGCACCAAGGGTCGCTTTCTCGGATTCATCCCAATGACCTTCCAGATCACTTGGGATATGAAAGTCGAAGCACTCGACGCAGACCGCTCGAAGTTTACCTGCACGGTTGGTGCGCGGATGAACACTTTCTACCTGATTGCCGGGCTACTCATCCGCCTGTCCTACTGGACCGAGGCTCACATTGAAGAGGAAACGCCCCATTTTGCCGACAGCGCAGCCCGTTGGGCGACTCGAAACGATCCGAACCAGCGTGCGTCCTATGTCAGTCCTTCTCAATAGGCTACGTCGATTCGAATTCGACTGGCGCGTCGGCTCCTCAGACACCTGAGCAGAGCGACCATCGCGGCGCGAAAGATGGGATCACCGCAGCGAATACCGCCACCGACCGACCGTAAAGTGAATCTTCAGATCGAGCAACCATAACACCGCTGACCGGCCAACCGCGACCAGCTTCCCTGTATCGCAGCGCCGACACTTGTCGATAAGATGCGTGCTGATCCAATTTCGATCGCTTCCTTGATTGTGGTGATTGAAAGGATTCAGTCACGCACCAAAACAAATGAAAATCGCATTCGTGATCTTTGACCGCATGACATCGCTGAATTTTGTCGGTCTCTTCGATCCGTTGGGACGCTTGAAGACGATGGGATATCTGCCTCAGCTTCAATGGTCGATCTGCGCTTGCAGTGCTCCGGTAACCGATGATCGTGGCCTGCAATTCCTACCCAACAGCGATGGAGAGCCACTCAATGACTGTAACCCCTTGGTGGTGCCGGGTGGATTCGCAACGCGCCAGCTGCAAACGAACAACGCCTTCCTGCCGTGGTTGCGAACAGCAACTGGGTGGAGTCACCGCGGCAATCGATGTGGGGCTGCATTTGGTCGGCCGGCTGGCGGGGGAACAGACGCGACTGGAGATGGCTGCGCAAATGGACGATCCCTATGTCATCCGTGACTCACAACCGGCAGGCGGCGCTTAGCTTGGATCGCCGACCGAGTTGACGAACTCTTCAGTAATTCGGTGATCCGCCGCGCAAAGCTGATGGACGTTCATGGATTGCCAAATCGGCATCGGCCGCCAAGGATAAAGTGATGTACGAAGCACCGACCGGTTACGATACGGTTTTCAGGACGAGGCAACAGAACGAATGCCTGGAGTCGCGGCTGGTGCTGCATGCGGCAGGCATTTCGGCAGAGGCAGTTCATCGGGATGGATGGTGGTTGCTGGTCGTCAGCAGCGCGGATCGGGCGGTTTCTGCGGCCGAGTTGGAGGCCTATCGCCAGGAGAATCTTGTTCGATCGAACCACCGGCACACTGCGGTGCCCATCTACGATGGCGCGGTCGCGGCCGTGCTGGGTTACTCGGGAATCATCATTTTGGTCGCTCTGTTATCGGATCAGTCGGCGTTTGGCGTGGATTGGCTCGCCGCCGGTCGAATGCGCGCGGGCAGCGTGATGGCCGGCCAATGGTGGAGGACCGTGACGGCACTGACGCTCCATTTGGATGCCGGCCACCTGATCTCGAATCTGGCATTCGGCACGGTGTTCGGTTTTCTTGCCGGACAGGTGTTGGGTGGAGGCGTGGCCTGGCTGGCGATCGTAATCGCCGGTGCGCTGGGCAATTTCATGAATGCCGCAGTGCAGGCGCCAAACCACTCGTCGATCGGGGCGTCGACGGCTGTTTTCGCCGCACTTGGTGTGGTCGTCGCGCATGCGCTTCGCCACTGGAGGTCCGTACCAGAGAAGCCGCTACGACGGTGGAGCCCGCTGATCGGCGGGGTGTTGTTGCTTGCCTTTACAGGTCTGGGGGGCGAGCACACGGATGTGGTCGCGCACGTAACCGGATTTCTAGCTGGTTTGGTGATCGGTTGGCTGGGGTGCCGAGTACCACACGAGTGGCTGCGCAGCAACGCAGTCCAAAAATCAGCGGGCTTCGTTACAGTCGCTCTGGTCGCTACGGCTTGGATCGTTGGACTAGTCGCCGCCAGCTAGGCACGATCCCGCAACTGCTTAGGCCGACAAAAGGGGGCAACGCTGGGGGCCGGATGTTCGTGGAACCCGCATCCAGACCGCTGCCACGCGACCGCTCAGAGCGTCGCTGACGTGACAGTTTTCATTGGTACTCGGGTTCATTGTTAATCAGGGACGACGCACCAGGTCGACGAATCGGCGAGATCCGTTATTGGTGAATGTCGTAGCAATAAAGCGTGCCTGAATCGCGGATATACAGCCGACCATTGGCGACGACGGGATAAGCCCACGCTTTGGCGCGACCGCGGTCAGGTTGATTCGGGGGCGAAAATTTTCCCTGCTCTCGAAAGCCTTCCGGATTGGCCTCGACCAACATCACTTCGCCGTTTTCCAGGTGCAGGTACAGCCGGTTGTCGGCGTAGCAGATGGAAGCTGACGCCGGAATCCGCTCTTCCCAACGGACCTCGCCCGTTTTGAAATCGATACACATCAAGGTGGCGCGGCCACCACCGTACAGCGAATCGCCAAGCAAGATAAATCCACCTTGCGCGTTGGGCAGTTTTGGGCTGAAGTACACTTGATCGGCTTCGACTCCTTCCCCCTTGGCCATCAATTTGACAAGACCGCCCCCGACACGACCGGCACCACTGTAGACCAGGCCGTCCTGGATCACCGGAGTGGGCGAGTTCGCCTGACCCTTGGTGCCATCGTACAGCCAGAGAAACTTTCCGGTTTCTGCATTCACTCCAACCAGTCCGAGCCCGAGGAATGCGATGTATTGTTTCAGATCCCCCAGTTGGCCAATCACGGTCGATGCGTAACCGGCCTCTTCGCTGCCCGGGACCATCGCTTTCCATACTGGTTCGCCAGTGTCGCGACGAACCGCCACCAGCGCCGCGGCTTCGGCGCCAGGTGCCATGATCAATAAATCACCGTCCACCAAAGGCGATTCGGCATACGCCCACTCACCAGGCTTACCGCCAAAATCACTTCGCACGTTTCGCTTCCAGCGAATCTTGCCGGATCCGACTTCCAAGCAAGTCAAGTCGCCATCGGATCCCAGCGCGTAGACCGCATCGCCAACGACCGTCGGCGTGGAACGCGCGGCAGGATAATTTGGCCGCTGCTCTGGATTGCCGACTTTGCCGATCGGTGTCTTCCAGCGCCGACCGCCGTCTTTCGCATCGAGCGCCAGCACGGACTCCTCTTGCAAGCCATTGTTGACCACTAAAAAAATCATTCCTTCAGCCACCGCTGGCGCGCCATAGCCGTCACCAAGATCCTGAACTTGCCACAGCAATTCGGGTCCAGCCTCGGGCCACTGCTGCAGCAATCCCGTTTCGTCGGAGATGCCGTTGCGGTCTGGTCCACGCCATTGCGGCCAATCCGCCGACTCTGAAATGCTGGGCCACAGAAGCGCGGCGCTGATGGACCCGACGAGCAGACCGGCCTGCAGACTGGTCGACCGAGATAGGCTTCTAAACATTGTGTTCTCCGCTGTGGTGGAAACGACCATTGATTTTTGATTGCCGCCGTTCGCCATACCCGCCGATGCCAGCGGAGCGACGAACCGGGCGATGTTAACAAATCGACAGTCGCCCGCGAACCAGATTCATCCCAGAATTCCAGTAACAATCATGTTTCAGACAACAGGCCGCTCGATTACGGTCAGATCAATGCTGTCTCGGCCCTCACGCAGCTCGCGATTGGGGCCGCGAAAAGTCACTGCTCAGCGTCCAGCTAGGCTTCGCGGGCCAGGCTCTTGAGCTGGCGAATCGTGGCCGCGACGACCACCAACGAAATGCCGGTGATGATGAAGTTGATCCCGACCAAGATGCCGACCGCCCATAGACCCGACATCGGCCATTGACGCCAGATCAGCAACCCGAGAACCAACGTCAGAATTCCACTTGCTAAAAATGCCAGCCAACCCCGGGCGGGCCGGTAGTTGAAGGCGGTGACGATCTTCCAGGTCCCCTCGACCGCAAAAAAGATCGCCAGGATTAGCGTGATGAATTCCAACCCGAACCACGGTTCGCCCAATAACCCAGCCGCACAAATCAACGCAATTGCCCCCAAAACAAGCGGCGGCAATTTTCGATACCAGCCTTCCGTGCGGAGTCCGGAAACGAGCTGGACGATTCCCGCCAGCAACATCGCGATACCAATCAGGATCACCACCGCTTCGCCCGCCACAGCCGGAGTCGCAACGGCAAAGATGCCTAGCACAAACAACAGGATCCCCATGATCGTGATCGGCGCCGTGCTGGGCATGTCGTTTTTCGTCATCTGCATTCCCGTTCCATTCCAGAGCTTCCATTGGGTCACACGACGCAGAGCTGCTCGGACGAGTCACTCTGCGGCGAGACCGAGCGGCGAGTTACGGCGCTGGCCCGGCATCTGTCGGCTCATCCAACCGAACCATCTGCCACTGCTGGGTTGTTCCGTCAGCGAAGTGCAGCAGAGCGCCTGCCTCGTTTTCACTCAGGTTGTAGATTCCCGTTTCCATGATCGGCCAATCTTTGCCAACCGGTCCCCAAGCAGCACGTTGGCTCTCTCGGTCGATCGTCCCCTGAACTTCAAACGACTCGTCGGTCGCCGTATCCTGAAAAGTCCCGGCGATGATCCCTTCCTTACTGATCGCCAACTGCAAATAAAGGGTCGCATCTTCGACCGAACCGTCCTTTTGCGTTAGTGCGAACACGCCCAGTGGTAACCAATCAACCTGCTCCGGCTGGACGTCCGGAACAGCAGCGGCAATCTCTTGGGCTTGCTCGGCGTATTCCTGGGCTGTGCCGACCACTTCATTGTTGTAGTAGACGTTGTCCCCTTCGTAGTACAGTGTTTGGCCGTAGTCGTAATAAACGGGCGGTCCGCTAACGCCTCCGACCAGCCAACCGGTCACGGCACCCGCGGTTGCCCAGGCCCACCAATTGTTGTTGTAGTTCTGCCATCCCCAACGGTAGTTGGGATACCGTCCCCAATAGCCGCCGCCGTAACTCGGCAGGTGGCCAGGATAGGGCGGTCGATATCCCGGTGGTCGGTAGCCGGGCGGCCGTTGGCCCGGTGGTCGCCAACCCGGCGGCCGCGTTCCAGGTGGACGTTGGCCGGGTCGATTTCCGGCCAGCGGTGGTCGCGCCTGGGGCGGACGACTCCCCGGCGGTCTGCCGGCTCCCGGTCGATCTCCTGTGCCCGGCGGTCTACCGGCGATCGGTCGATCTCCAGTACCGGGGCGGTTTCCAGGCAGATTCTCCGGTCGGTCACCAATTCCCGGCGCTCTCCGGGCGGCCTCGCCGGACGGCTTGGCGCCGGCAACGTGGATGGCCGATTCTGTAGAAAATCCCCTGCCGCGCCACCGCCTGGTCGCGTTGCCGGTCGAGTCGAAGGCCTGTCCAAACTGAGAAAATCATTCAACTGACCCTGGGTCGGTCGTCCCGTGCTGGGTCGACCTGTCGAAGGCCGACCCGTCGAAGGCCGACCGGTCGAGGGAAGGCCGGCTGACGGTCGCGAAGGGAGTCCCGCGGATGGTCGCGAAGGTGTCGATGGCTTTCCTGTCGATGGCCGACCGGGCGAAGGTGGATTGACCGCAGGGCGACTAGGCGCCGGACGACTCGCCGAGGGTCGACTGGGTGCCGGTCGACTGGGTGCCGGTCGACTGGGTCGACGCGGTCGACTGGGTGCCGGTCGACTGGGTGAGGGTCGACTGGGTGAGGGTCGACTGGGTGAGGGTCGACTCATCGAGGGAGAACGGCTCGCCGCCGGCCGACTCATCCCGCCACCTCCGCCACGACTGATCCCCCCGCCGCCTGCACGTCCGCCTCCTCCGCCGCCGCCACCGCGACCGCGTCCCCAGGACTCGTCGCAAAGCCACATGCCAGTTCCCAGCAAAACGAGCAAACTACAGCTGATTCTTGTACTTCGTTTCATGTTATCACTCGAGCAATGCCTGCATCGACCGTGTCGCAGCAGCCGGTTCTATTTTCTTTCGATGACCATTTCATCCGTATTGGGCAGAATCGTTCCGTCGACGACCTGGTTGATTTTTTGCCAGCGCAAGTTTCCATCTACGGTTGGTCGATAAACGCCGGTAAAGGATCCGCTGCCACCATCGGCAAGCGTCGCGACCGACTGAACGACCCAGTGATTGTCGCGTTTGTTCCACGTTCCGCTAACGAAACCGCCCTCTGAATCAAACAACCAGCTGCGAATCTCTTTTTGTTTAGGATCCCAGCCGATGATTTGCAGTCCAGACGATTCGACTTCGTCCTGATTGGAAACGGTGTAGCTACGGCTGAGATAGTTTTGTTTCTTGGTCCATTGGCAGTTGATTTCGATCGTGATGCCATCGTCACTTGAATTGACCCACTGACCCACCAGCCACTCCAAGTCCTTCAAATGATCGTAATTGGAAGGCTCAGCGGTGATCTCGTCTTCGGTAACGCGATCAATCAGCCAGGCACCGTCTCGTTTGACATACACGACGCTGTAGTCCGTTTCGACGACATTGTCTTCGGCGTACGTAACCGTCGCCGTACCTCGTTCCAGCGCGACATTGGGTGAGATGAACTCGATCGATTCAGTCACCGCAGCTAACGTCGGCGAATTCTCGTTGGCAAAAATCGAGTTGAATTCTTCCGTCAATGCATCTCGCCCGACCACTCGATCACCGCTGGTTCGGCTGATGTAAACACCTTCCGGAGACCAGTGGGATACCAGCTTGTCGACGTCACGGGAATTGTAAGCGGCCAGATAAGATTCGACCGCCGCGGCGATCTCGGCAGTCGCATCGACCGTATCGCCCTGCGCTTCGTTGGCGGCATCTTGGCCGCTTGCGACGAGACCGACCAGCAGAAGGTAAATGAAGGCGAAAGCCTTCGAGACATTGTGCTTCACAGAAGTTTTCTCCGGCAAATATTGTTGCGATCTTGGACTTAATCGTAATGCCATTTCACCGGCCGTTGCACCCGCCAGGCAATCGGATATTGGACTTTTTGTCGAACTCGACAGCGCTGAGATTAGAATCAAAATTCCTAGGCTTGGCTCAGTCTTCAGATTGTGGTTCTGCGAGTCCCCTCGCGGGGCTTTTGGAAAGAGCCATCGGATCATGATCCCGCGTGCGGACTCGCTGGACGGAACAGCTCAGATCACGCCGCATTGCCGGCCGGCACGGGCAAGGACGTCCAGCGCGAAATCCAGTTCCGGTTGCTGATGGCTTGACGTGATGCAGGTCCGCAATCGCGGGGCATCCATCGGAACCGCCGGAAAACAGACCGGCGCGACCAGCAACCCCTCGTCACGGCAAAGCCGTGTCAGCGCGATCGTGGCCTCATTCGAGGCAGCCATGATCGGCACGATCGGAGTCTCGCAGTTGCCGGTGTCGAATCCCAACTGCTTGAGTCCGCTGAGGTAATACTTGACGTTCTCCCAAATCTGAGTCACACGCTGAGGTTCACGTTGCAAAACCTTGAGCGCCGCAAGTGCCACATTGGCATGCACCGCAGGTAGAGCACCACTGAAAATGTAGCCGCGGGCATGATGCCGCAAATAGGTCACAATCTGCTCATTAGCAGCCACGAAACCTCCGCTGCCGGCCAGCGATTTGGAGAGCGTTCCCATCTTGATGTCGACGTCACTGGCGGCCAGCCCAAAATGCTCCAAGGCGCCGCCGCCAGAGTCACCCAACACGCCCAGGCTGTGCGCTTCATCGACCATCAACAGCGCATTGTGTTTCTTGCAAATCTCAACGACAGCCGGTAAGTCGATGATGTCTCCTTCCATACTGAAAATCGCGTCGACCACCACCAAGGTGCGGCGTCCTGCTCGGTCTAGCAACAGGCTGTTCAAATCATCCATGTCGTTGTGCTTGAACTCAACAAACTCAGCGCCGGACATGCGACAACCATCGACGATGCTGGCATGGTTCATGCTATCGCCGACCAAATAGTCTCCGGGCCCAACCAGCGCCGAAATGGTTGCCAGGTTGGCGACATACCCGCTGCTGTAGACAATTGCATCTTCGGCATTCATCCAGGCCGCGAGTTCAGATTCCAGTTCCCGATGAATCGACGTGGTGCCGGTAAGCAGGCGGGAACCATGGTGACCGGTTCCAAATCGCCCGATTGCAATCTCGGCGGCGCGGTTCAAATCCTGATGTCCGAGCAGTCCCAGGTACTCGTAGGAAGCCAGCATCAACATCCGCCGATTCTCGCACGTGACCCAGACGCCGTCGTGCGAATCGATCTCCGGCTCGAAGGGATAAAGACCCTGTTCTTTGGCAGCATTGACTTTTCGATTCAGACGCACAAAGTGACTGATTGGATCGTGATCAGTGGTTGGATCGTAATCGCTGGTTGGATCGTAATCGCTGGTTGGATCGTAATCGCTGGGCGGCTGATCGCGTTCCGGTCGGGCAGTCGACTGGGCCTTCGATTCAACCTGCGCTAAACCAAGTCCAGTCGTCACACGCTGTCCAGCGCCCGCGCGCTGAGACCTTTTGGGAAGTGAGTCAAGATAGTCGGCGAGCTCGCGAATCGTATCCAGTTCGTAAACGATTTCCGGACTGATCGTCTTTTCGAACTGATCCTCAAGTTCCGCCGCAATCGATGCAGCACCGAGTGAGTCGATTCCCAATTCGAACAGCGGCGCATCGTGGTCGATCGCTTCAAGTTTGATCAGCATTTCACGCGCCAACCACTGGCGTACGATCTTTTCTATGACTTCGCAGTTCACCACTGGTGTCACAACCGCAACACTGGCGTTTCGATTCAATTCGATCTCTTGCAAAACAGAGCCTCATTCCAAGTACAAGCTGAAAGATTTTTTTGAGCCGCACCAACTTAGCAGTTCTTTCCGCATCAGCTAGCACTAATCGACAGTTTCCAGAATTCAGAAGCTTCTCGGCACGTTTCGAATCGCGGAAAAGCGTCGTTAATAGCAGGCCAATAGCGCGGATACGGATCAGGAGAGCTGTGCCAAATCGGTTGAATTTGACGCCCCTCGACGGCCAGCCAACCCGTCGATCATCAAGACTTCATTGCTGGCAGACTTTGACTATGCTGAGCAGCGTGGATTGTCGTACAGATTCTGGGACAATTTGTTGGGACCGCGCAAATTCAATTTTGTCTCTACGATCATCTGTGCCGTTGGAGAGAGACTGTGACGCATGCTTTGGTAACTGGGGCGAGTGGATTCATTGGCCCACATCTCGTCAAGCGACTAATCGATCAGAACGTCCAGGTCACCTGTCTGGTCAGGGAATCTTCTGACTTGAGTCGCCTGAACCTGTTCAAGCCAGAACTTGTTTACGGCGACGTGATGAATCCGGAATCTTTGGCGATCGCGGTTTCGGGGTGTGATGTCGTCTACCATCTTGCCGGACTGACGAAAAGCATCCCGGCCGGCGTGATGCGGCAAGTCAATGAATTGGGCGTGCGGAACGTAGCGGCAGCTTGCGCGGATGAAAGTGCCTCCGGTCTTGGTCGTTCTGTCGTCGCTGGCTGCCGCTGGCTGCGCGCCGCGCAACAGACCCCTGACCGAATCCGATGCTCCCCATCCGGTCTCCAATTACGGCCACAGCAAACTCAAAGGCGAATTGGCCGCACTGGAATTTGCAGCACGTGTTCCAACCAGCATCATTCGCGCCGATCGTGTTTGGCGAAGGCGACATGGATGGACTGGCGCTATTCAAGTGCATCGCATTATGTCGCTTGCACATGCTGCCGACTTTACTCAACTACCGCTTCTCGATGATTCATGCCGCTGACTTGAGCAACGCGATGACGCTGGTCGCGGAAAAAGGAGAGCGTCTTTCGGCTGATCGTCCGGACCAGGGAGTTTACTTTGCGGCGGCCGAAGAGAATCCGACATACGCTGACTACGGCCGCATGATCGGTCGGGCAATGGGAATGAATCTGGTGCTCCCCTGCCCTAACTTGCCGACGATGATCTGGTTGATTGCTGCTTGGAACGAACTGTACTCGCGCATCAGTGGGCAAGCGCAAATTCTGAACTGGGACAAAACTCGCGAGGCGCTGGCCGGTTCCTGGGCCTGCTCCCCAGAGCGTCTCCAAACCCATTGTGGGTTTCATACCGAATTGCCGTTAGCAGAACGGCTGTCACAAACAGCACAGTGGTACGTCGATCAAGGCCATCTGCGACTCAAACCGACTGCCGGCCGGGCCACCCAAACGCAGACCAACCCTGTGATCTGACAGCGGGGAAAGCACAGCCGGCAAGGCACCGAATTCTGCCTGGTCCGGCTGCCATGAAATGCTGTAGGTTAGCCCGGATTATTCATCAACGAAGTAGGCCGGACCGAGCAAACCCTTACGGTGCCGGGACTTCAGTCGCAGTTTGATTGATATCAAGGTAGCCACGCTGCGTTAACGATATCGAGGGTTTGCGCTGTTCCGGCAGTCATTGCGATTTTGGTCCGGCCTACATCAATAATCCGGTTTTAGCGGACTTGTCCTGACAATCAGCTCAAGAATCATCCCGCCAGCGGACTCGCGGGCCTACAGGAAGTGACAATCGAACTTACGATTGTCGTTGCGACTCGTGCTCGCGCAGGGCAGTGCGAACGGCATGTTTGACGGTGTAATAGGTAGCTGCCAACACGCCGCCACTGATCATCAACATCGGAACGATCCAGGCGTTGGCCACCAGCGTCAGGCCGACAACAACGGCGACCACCAGTGCCCAAGCCGGCGTCGCTTCGAACGTCTTTGTGAAAGTCGTCCAGCCTTCCGAAATGCTGGAGGCACCCGGGATTTCCTTGCAGTAACGCCAGGCGTCCCTTACCGATTGCCGCACCGAGTCGCTGCCTTGATTTTGCATTGTCGAATCCATGTTCCGTTTCGCCAGATCTTCAAATTCGGGTCTTCAGATACGAAGTACGTACTTGCTAGCTGATTCGACCGACAGCGACGATTATTGGCAAGCTTAAAAGTTTTTTCAAATTTCGGGTACTGGGATCAAGGAAACGGGAGCGAAAGCTGCCGAGCAACCCGCTGATGCCCGACCCGGTGTTTTCCCGGCAGCCGACCGTTGGGGCTATACTTCTAGCCCGTGACGCTGGCTGGCTGCCGATCGTCTACGCGGCCGCGTCTTGACCATTGATCCGCGTCTCGACCATTGTTCCGCGTCTTTACCATTGATCAGGGATTAGCCCGAATGATTAAGCGAAGCTCAGAACCCAGACTCCACCGACGTGCTTGCCACCTTTGTGAAGCGATCTGCGGACTGATCATCGAGACCGATGGAGACAAGATCGTCTCGATCAAGGGCGATTCGGATGACCCGATCAGTCGCGGCCACATCTGCCCCAAAGCGGTGGCCCTGCAGGATATTCATACCGATCCCGATCGCCTTCGCAGGCCAGTCAGACGGGTCATCGGCGCTGACAACCAGCCGGAGTGGAAAGAAATCAGCTGGGATGAGGCACTGAGCGAGACCGCGCAGCGGTTAACCGATATCTATCGTCAGCACGGTGTGCACGCCATCGGCGCATTTTTCGGCAATCCATCGGTTCACAATATCGGCATGATGACGCACCAGAACAATCTGTTTCGTCACTTCCGCACCAACAATCGGTTCTCGGCGACCAGCGTCGATCAGTTGCCTCATCACCTCGCTTCGCTTTGGCTGTTCGGTCACAAGTTGCTATTTCCGATTCCCGATATCGATCGGACCGACTATTTTCTGATGCTGGGTGCCAACCCGATCGCCAGCAACGGCAGCATCTGGACGGTTCCCGATGTTCGCCAGCGGATCACGGACCTGACCGCGCACGGTGGCAAGCTGGTCGTGATCGACCCGCGCAAAACCGAAACGGCTCAATTAGCGAGCGAACATCATTTTATCCGCCCCGGTACCGACGCGTTATTCCTGGCAGCGATTCTAAATACGATTTTCAATGAGGATCTTTCCGATCCGGCGCAGCTTGGTCCGCTGACGACTGGCTTGGACTCTGTCGCGGGTAAGCTGGACGCTTTCACCCCCGAGTTCGCGGCCAAGCATGCCGGCATCGATGCCGAAACGATTCGCAGCATTGCCAGGCAGCTGGCCACCGCGGACCGCGCGATTTGTTACGGGCGGATGGGAGTTTCGACGCAGGCCTTCGGCGCACTGTGCCAGTGGTTGATTCAGATCATCAACATTGCGACTGGAAACCTGGACCGCGAGGGAGGCTCTCTGTTCACGCTGCCAGCGGTTGACCAGGTACGCAACGCGAGTCCCGGTGGATTTGGTCGGCACAACAGCCGAGTGCGAGGTCTGCCGGAGTTCGATCGCGAACTTCCGGCATCGACGATGGCAGAAGAAATCATGACTCCGGGTGAGAACCAAATTCGGGCGATGTTCACCGGTGCTGGCAATCCGGTGCTGTCGACGCCCAACGGCGCAAAATTGGATCAAGCGCTGGCGCAGCTCGAATTCATGGTCTCGCTCGATCCCTACATCAACGAGACGACGCGGCATGCCGACATCATCCTGCCGCCGACATCGCCGCTTGAGCATGACCATTACGATCTGGCCTTCCATGTCAACGCGATTCGTAACACAGCACGTTACAACGAAGCCGTGTTCGAGAAGCCTGAAGGCAGCCTGCATGACTGGGAGATCTTTACGGAGCTTGGCCGCCGCGTTGCCAAAATTCTTGAGACCGAGGACCGACCGCCGGCGACACCGGCCCAAATGATGGATGCCGCGATCCAAGCCGGGCCGTACAGCCAGCGAGCGGGAAGCCCTTACGCGTTGACGTTGGAAAAAGTGAAGCAACATCCGTCCGGCATCGATCTTGGACCACTGCAACCCCAGCTGCCCGAAAGGCTGCGGACGCAGGACCAGAAAATCCATTGCGATACACCGGAGCCGATGGCCGACCTGGATCGGCTGCGCAAGAGATTTACTGCGCAATCTGAAACACACGAATTGTTGCTGATTGGTCGCCGGCATCTGCGTGACTGCAATTCATGGATGCACAACTTTCGACGGCTGGTCAAAGGCAATAACCGTTGCACATTGATGATGAATCCCGCGGATCTGGAAGCTCGAAAACTGCGCGAGGGCGAGATCGTGCAGATTCTCTCACGCGCCGGCGGCGTCCGTGTGCCGGTCGAAGCCTGCGATGAACTGATGCCGGGAGTCGTCTGCTTGCCGCACGGCTACGGTCATAACCGCGATGGCATTCGAATGGCGATCGCAGCAGAATACGCAGGAGTCAGTATCAATGACGTCACCGACGAACAATTGATCGATAAATTGTCGGGCAATGCAGCGGTCAATGGAGTCCCGGTCACGGTTGAACGCGGGTAAAACGAGTCCCGGTCGCGGCAGCATTCGCATTTTTGACGCAGGTTGTCGGAAAAAATGATTTTCGGGCCATTTCGACGTTCAACGGCAATCCAGCGGCCGTATTACGATGCCATCTTGACGCTCATTGACCATTTCCGCTGCTGCGGACCTATCTCGCTTGACCGAATTTGCTGCAACCAATAACAATATTCCTCTACGAACCCGCCTCGGCGTCACCTTTATCCCACCTCGACGTCGCCAACGATCAATGGAGAAACGAGATGACCAGCATTTTGGCTTGGGTCAGATTCGCCGGCATTTTGTCGCTGACATTAAGCTGGCCTCATGCCGCGTTTGGCAACGATTCCCTAAGTCTCTATGCGCAGAGAACACACGACCTTGCGGCGCACTCATTCGACCGTTGGCAGCAGGGCGCGACCGCTAACCGGAGCGCGAGCGGCAACATCTCGATCAGGAACAGCGGTGGAACGAAAGCGGCAGCGGCTAAACAGCAAGCAGCCCTACGTGCGTACCTTTCAGAGCTAGTCCCTGAAATGAAGCCTTCAGCAACCGTAGCTCATATTCCCGATGAGTATCCGATCGGAGTGGATGTTGAGAGTCCGGAGAAAAAGTGGACAAAGTACTACTCGCAGGCCAAGAATAGTTTGCGTCCAAACGTTGAATACAAATGGAATTCGAATGCCGGGCAGTATCGAGCTTTGGTCAGCCTGACCGACGATCACATTGAGACTCTCAAAGACAACTTCGATATTCTAATGTGGTATCGAAACGAACTAGATCTAAAAGCGACCTCTGGCAACCACCAGGGCGCAAAACGATTCAAACTGTTCTTGGACTATTTCGTCGCAAATCTTCTCGAAGGTCTGCCATCTGCTCCGAAGATCGACCTGACGACCGGCAAAGTTGCGGGTCCCCAGTGGGAGTTAGACGAACAAAACCTTCGCGAGCAGTTGATCATGGCGTATCGCTACCTCGTAGCCAAACACCAAGTCTATCAAGAATTTGATCAGTTCGGTCCGGCCGACCGTGAACTATTAATATCGATGATGAAAATTGCCTTTTTGGTTGGAGCCCACTTGAATCCTGACTGGTTTGAGGAAATGGACGTGAATCTCAAGCGAGTCACCGAGAAAACAAAATGGAAGAAACCGATTGTCGACGCGCTGGAGGTCTTGAAAGAAGAGCAGGCCGATACGTCGGATTGCGAACAGCCGTTCGTGATCGCAATTCCACCACCAAAGCCAAAGGCAGTGCAGGTGCAGCCGAAAGCGGAAGCAGTTGTCGACGAACAAAAGGTTGAGATCATCATTCGATCGAGCCCCTAAAGAATTTTTCTCAGGAAGATCTAGACGGTTAAGCTGCCATGCGGCAACAATTCGCCTTGCCGGTTGTGATGGCTGCTTTCTTCAATGCAGGCTGCGCAAGCGCCGTAGACGATTCGCAATTCAAGATCACAACGCGACGAGCCAGCGACAAAGTTGAGATTAATTTCGAAAGAGACAAGACGGTCATTTCGGTTTACAGCCCAGCTGGAATCAGTCAGGCAGTCATTGAACCACACGACAAGAATTGGCCCGACACATTAACCTTGCGATTGCACTTGAAGGGCCTGGAGAAGTTCAAAGTGATGCTTGGGACGACCACTCTTGAAGCTGCGGTTTCGAGTCATGGCGACTCGCACCCAAGTCGGCTTTGGCTCCGCGGCCAGGAGGACTCTCCGCTGGACGCCGAGAGTGAGTACTGGATGGCGATCCGCATGTTCGGCAATGATGGAAAACCTGCGAACACCATTCCGCTGATTGATGGATACTTTGAAATGAAGTTGCCGGCGGCGTTGTTCGCGGGGGAGACGAGGTCGATGACGATCGACTGGATCGACTTCTATCGCTGAAACGAGACTCGCTTGCTCGTTGACAAACGAGGGATTCACGGGCGAATTCTCTCGGATAGGCGGTTAAGCTGGCGCTGCTCAGCCAGGCAACGTCGATCACTTGCACAAGCGCCAGCCGTCTGTCGGCTGAACCGTCGCACAACTCGGCCCGCCATCCTTCCCCGTGCCCGGCAGATGAGCGGTAAGCGTCCGCTTGGCGTCCGCTGATGCCTCTTCAATCAGTTCCCAATGGATGCTGGTCAGGGGCACTTTGATTCTGCGCTCCCAACAGGAGTCGGATTGTCCGGCAAGCTTGCCGACATCGATGTAAACGAACCTCGCGCCGACTGGCCCCTGCGCCAAAGATCCCACGAAATTGGGTGAACCATCCTGCCGATTGTCTCTGACCGTCACGGTACACTCGAATTTGAGGTCCGTTCCATCGGAGCGTTGTTTCTCAATCGTCTGGTAAGCGCTGCCCTTGCCGTCTTGCACTCCGAAATCGACACCGATCGGAGGAGCGACCAACACAATCCGGAGACGCAATTCAATTTCGGGTCTACTGTTTCGTCGTGCTTTCTTCATCAGACGTTTGCGCTTTGCTCTATGGGCCTAAGAAAAAATGTCCGACACCTTTTTGGTGGACTGGGTAGTTTGCGCGAGATTAGGGTGGCGGGGGTATTTTTTCGGTCGCTGGCGCAAGATGGTTTGCACAGTCAGCTCTCCCGATCAAATACCAGGTTTTCCCAATGCCCCGGCAGCAGCGTTCCGATGACGCTGGTGTGATTTACCATGCGCTGAATCGACGCAATGACCGCAATAAGATTTTCAAAAAGCCTGCCGACTCCGAGGCGTTTGAGCGAATCTTGCAGGAGGGACTGCAGAAGTATCCGGTGGAACCAGCCCACTGAGCCGAAACCACAACTGCTCTCACCGTGGCCGATCGCTCGCCTACCGAATTGGAAAGCTCGTCTTGATTCGGCACTGAAGAAGGGTGAGCTCGACGCCATTGGCACATGCGTCGATGGGAGGCGACGGTATGGAGACAAAGTCTGTACAGAAGAGTTGGCCGAACGATAGGGGCTGTGGTACGCCATCCGCCCCCGAAGGCCGCCCGGAAGAAGAAAGTGGCTTGCTAACGCACAGGAAGTCGCTTTATTACCCCCGTCACCTTGTCGTCGCGCAATCCGTTCAAATCGAATCGCATGACGAACCGTCAATCGCGGTCGCATTCGTCAATGTGTCGAATGGTTCGCAGCACAGCTCTTACAGCCACCGCCTAACCCGCCGACAATATGCCGCGTATTCGTCTTCGAATCGCGTTGTCAGATAAGTCTCCTCAGGAGCGATCATCCAACGATCCAGCACGATAGCGGCGACGGCCGCCAGGCCCAGGAACCAGAGCGAGTCCACCACAAACCCGCTTCCAAAGGCGATTGCGATGGCGCCCAGATAGTTCGGGTTGCGGGAGACTCCAAACGCACCATCGGTAACCAGCTGGGTTGTCGGAATACCCGGCAAGTTCGGCTGACCAAAGGCCTCAAGCGAACGCTTCGCCCAACCGATCATGTAGACCCCAGCCCCGCACAGCGCAATGCCTAGGGCGACCCCGATCCAATTCGGAAAGCCGCGGAGCTGTGTTGGCCAGAGCCATTCCAATGCAATTGCAACTGCCAATGCGGGAAACAATACAACATCGCTAAGTTTCCAGGGATGTTCGTGCGCGGCCTGCGGTTCATCGCTCATCGATTCGAACGAACGGATCCAAAGTTGAAGTAATCGAGATAAGGGTCGCCGGGCCGAGTTCGAAACTTCTGCGAACACTAAGGAAGTAGATGAATCAAAGAGTTGTTGGACATGCTTGTTGGCGGCGATGCGCAACGGGCCGGCAAGGGCAAAATCCCCAAACCGGCGAGCAAATGCGGTCGATTTGGGTCAAATCGACCTACATTCAATGGGCGATACAGAATTCGAATCTGTGACCTCTGCGGTGTGAACACAGCGCTCTAACCAACTGAGCTAATCGCCCCGGTTCCGAAAAATCTTTGTTTTCGATGCAGCTGATGCTAATACCGCGCAGCCTGTGTGGCAACCTGACGGCTCGCTTTGACGTCAGATACGAGAAAAAATGGGCGCATTAAGCAAGCCCCGCGACCCGCCGCCCAGCCCTAGCATCGGATACCACCTGAAATGGTTCTCTGGTAGTAATCCAGATAACTCATCGCCCAATCACTCATCGCCAGATCAGTCCGTCATAGGTGCTGGCGAAACCAGTTTGCCGACGCCCGGGCGCTTGCTCGGATGCCTTCTGCGCTGGAGGTGTCAGAACGTTTAACCCCAGCGATTTTTACGACTTTGGTCTCGTTGCCTTGTTCGGCAAGCGCCGTGGATGCGGCGATCGAATCATCCGGATTGTTGACCGAATCATCACCCTCCACAGTTATGAATAGGATCGGCAACTCACTGGGGATCGACTTAAGAGAATGAAAGGGCTGGTATTCGGCAACCGCTTGCCGGGTCTCGAGGTCAACGGTGAAGGTCCTGGATTGACCCGTTTCCATCGTTCCGCCGCGCCCCGTTCTCGCGCGGCGGACCGCGTCTTGCAGCATCTCTCCATTGAGCGAGAACGCAGCTTGCTGAGAGTCCTTTCCGGCGATCACTGGCAACTGACAGACGGCGGCTTTTAAACGGGCATCGCGTGCGGCAATCGAAATGACATGACCGCCCCCGTAACCGGTGCCCCATAGACCAATCGAATTCTTAGCGACTCCCGACTCGCCCTGCAGATACGAGATCGCGTTGCGAATATCTTCGATTTGTGCTTCAGGCAGGATCCGGTGCCGCTTGATTTGAACCCTGGCAGTAGCGGGCATGAACCGCAGGCGATCGTCCGTTTTGATCGATTCGGCAAGTCGCACAAAACCTCCGCTGTTGCCCCATCCGCGATAGTCGATTGCCATCGCGACAAGACCCGCGGCGGCGAACGCGCTAGCGTAAGGGGCAAGGGAATCAGCCGTTGCGGTCCAGCCGCCGGCCAGAACTATGCCCGGCGTCTGCCCATCGGCACTAAAATCGGCCGGAAAATAAATTCGCCCGAAACAGGCAACATGCTCGCTGTAATAACGAACCTCCCGCTGCGTCACGACCTCCGCAGGATCGGATTCTTGGGCTTGGGTTTGAACGACACCCAGGAGCATGATCGCGACTACAGACGGATTCGAAAGCCGACAGCGATTCATGATAGCGGGTTACTCTTAGCAGTTGCGCCAACGCCTGAAGTCCAACGGCGGCTACTTCAGATGGTGAACAAACCAGTTTGCGGCCAATGTTGATGTGGCTTCGAATGCCGGGCCGGCGTAGGCCTGGAAATGCGTAATCGAGGGGATCACCACAACGTCGGTCGGATTCCCCCGTTCTTGAAGGAATTCGGACGCCGAGAATGATAACCGTGCGGGGACGAGTTCGTCATGTTCGGCTGGCAAGAAAAGTACTGCGGTACTGGTGGGCAGCTGCGAGACCAGTTCGCTGCTCCGCAGTTCGGCCCTTCTCTGCTGAGTCTCCAGATCGATTTTGGTGCGTATCGAAAACCCCGCGTCGACCTCAGCACCTTGACCGGTCCGGGCGCGGAGGATGGCATCCTCGAGCATCTGATCGGAGAATCGTTGGGGGCCGCTGGTTCCCCGCGGTCTGCCAACGGCGCCCACCTGTGCGACCACAGCTTTCACGCGCGCATCGAGACCGGCGGTAGCGATAGCGGTTCCACCGGATAAGCTGGAACCCCACAAACCAATCCTCTCCGGATCGACCCCTGGCTCTCCTTGTAAGTACGAAATCGCGGAACGGAAATCTTCGACCTGCTTAACCGTCAGCAGTCGAGTGCGTTTGATCATCACCCGCGCAGTTCTGTGCGTGATTCGCTGCTCATCGGTCGATGTGTCCTCCTCGTCCAAGATCACCCAACCATCGCTGAATCCATAGCCACGGTAGTCGATGGCCATTGCCACAAGTCCATGCGCGGCGAAGACCGCGGCATATTTTTCCAGCGCGATGCTGATCGCGTTTGTTCCGTGACCGAGAATAACCGCCGGATAAGCGCGCGACGAATCGAATCCGGGCGGATAAAACAGCTTTGCGTAGCACGCCGTTTCATCGCTGTAGTAAGCGACTTGCTTTGTGGTTACGCCAGCGGGCAACGTGTACCGCCAATCTTCCGGCAAAGTACCCTCTGCACGCGGGTTCGCGGCGGCCCAAGATTTTAGACGCCAGGCAAGTTCGTCAGACAGGCTTAAGTCCTGTGCTGCCGCAAGAACAGAAAAACTGAACAGGCCTAGCAATAGGCCAGTGGTTTGTCTCGCAATATTCCTCATCGCTGTTCTCCGGCAAAGCATGCGGCAAATGCAAAACCGCAAGTACCAACTGATAGCGGTTTTGATCCTCGAATCAGCGTCGATCGTGCCTGAGCTGGTGTAAAGCTTCAACTAGTTTGGCAAGGGTTCGTTCTTGACGGCTAGGCAAACGCCTGCTTTCGTACCAACACACGGGTGCCGAAATCAGTCCTTTGATGCCTCGCATCGCAACTCGATTCAAAGGATGTCGATGTCATCGTTCGCCCGTTCAATGACCTGACTCTGATGTTTTTCGCGTACGGCCCAAGGATATCCTAAAAACGCAGGACAATCCGATTAAGCGTCGTTTGATGATGGATTCCAACGAACCGCACCTCAAAATATGAATGGGTCTTAGCGTTGGTGATTTTGTATTGCCGCAAAAACAAACGCGCCTTGATCATCAAGGCGCGTTGCCAAATGAAACGTATTTCGCAAGGCCGATCTTCTAAGCGCGTCGACGGCGTTTTACCGCTGCCCAACCGAAGGCAAACCAACAAATCAACGCGGCACTCGGCTCAGGAATGACACTCAAAGCGGTTAAATTGTCGATCGGCGTCAAACCCAGAGCACCAGCAGGAATGGCGACGCCGAACGTGCCACCCCCGGAGGAGGCCAGCACATCTCCCGGTGAAACCCCAAAGAGCCCCAAGGAGGGAGACAACGGATCCAACGAAAATAGAATCAAGTCCAGGCCCGGCTCAAACAGACCAATGGTGCCAAAATCAAAAACTTCCAGCGCGTCGATATCGTCGGGGCCACCACTATCGAGGCCGAGCGCAAACGAAGGTGCGAAGATTGTGCCGGCGCCGTCATAGCCGGGTGCGGCCAATGAGATCAACACGTCGGCACCCGAAGCACTCCCAGGAGGCGGAGGGTTAAAGCGGCTTTCCCACGACCAGTAAATGTTGCGACCTGGCGTGCTTCGTGAATCGTATCCGTCGACGCCAGGATGAATGGGATTGGCAATTACAATTTGCGGCTCCAACATCCCTAACGGCGCTACACCGAAGGGGGGGCCGGGGACAGGGATACCGTCACCGTCATGAATTTGAACGTTTGTACCGCCCCCAGTCAGTAAATTGGTTCGATAAACGTCGTAGTTTTGTTCACCTCCGCCAGGAGGGCTAGCCATGGCTTGGACATCAACTCCGGAACCCGAAAAGGGCAGGCCGGTTGCAAAAGCGTCCACGCTGAAGTCGATTACGGCTGTTTGTGGATTGAATTCAAACTGGCGACCGAAGCTAAACCCGTCAACATCAACCAGTAGCCCACTCGCAGAGATTCCTGGAAGGACAAGCCCCGGTGGGACACCCGCCGCGAAGCTTGGAGACAAAATATCGTCACCTGGGGGAACGCCTCCCACCACATCAAGCGATGAATTTTCAACCGAAAAAGTCTGTGCGTCCGCAGTTTGATGCGCCATTAGCTGCAGCGTGATCAGAACCGCGCCTGTTAGAACGAATCGCTTCATGAGTCTCTCCGAAGATGAAAGTTAGCGTCGAGCCAATCGATGCGCTGAAGCTCACTCTTGCCGGCTCGCCTCAGACCAACGCGCACACCGCATCGAGTAAACTAACACTGTTTTGCACCCAGTTCCATCGAATGAAACCGCGATCAAGGAATAATCCCCGAAAAAATAATCTCTGGCATATTGAGTACCGTAACTCAGACGCTATTCGTGATTCGTTTATCCCCCCAACGAGGACTTTCGTTCGTGCCCCACAGTTCCTCGGACGATCTCTGGCCGGTGAACATCTTCAGGTTTGGTTTGATTGTTGTCTAAGACGATACGCCTGCTGTCGTTTCGAATTCGATGCGACGAAAAAACTTGGAATAATCACTCGTTAAGCAGAGCATCCGGGGGATTCAATCTACAAGTGGACGCTTGTCAGCTGGATCTTGGTGGCCGCCAACCATGCCTGGACGAGGCGTTCGGGGTGACCGCCTGCAGCGCTCGAGGTGATTATAGTCGAGCAATCTGACCGACTGTGATAAACCGCTTCGATTTTGATCGGCTCTCGCTCAGCCCTGCGGCTAGCTCGATTCGGTGCGGAGTCGATTCGACGACGTACAACGCGAAGTGCACCAAGGATGGAGTTCGACGCGCCGTCTGGTCGCCTGATCGGCTGTGCCACTGAGACCGATCGACATCTTGGGCCCGGGCTGCTTGAGTCCAGTGACGAGTAGTACTTGGCACACAATTGGAAGCTCAACGGTATCGAGTTCCAACCGCACTACTCCCAAGCGTTGGAGTACAAGCGGATCCATCAGGCGCGGGTGCTGACCTGGATGAAAGTGGCGGGCGTGCAGAGAGGACTGCTGATCCATTTCAACTTCACGAATCTGGAAAGCGGCAAAAAACCGTTCGTGCTCTGAATTTTTCGTGCTCTCGGTATCCTTCCGGGTACTCTGATCCCACGACGGATAGAAAGACCCACAACGGATAGAAAGACCTTTGAGCTCCGCTGCCGTGTTTACGAACACCACTGCACTGCGGCGATCCGGTCGATGAATCGGAGACCTCGAAACACTTTTGTCTGATGGTCACTCGTCCGTTCGGTCCCCGTTCTATGATCTCAGCGGTGTGAGGATACTTGCATCCCCACGCAGCCGGTATCAGCGAGCCAGGTTGCTGTTCGCAGCCGATGCTTGATGACTTCATCGGCTATTGCTTGGCGAACGTCGCCCAACTTAGCGACGTGGTGACGAATATCATTCGGGTAAGCCCGATCGCCAAAGAGCGTGTCCTGTGCTGCGTGAAGGTTCCCGCCGCCTGCAAGGCTGATTGGTTCCGCACCGCGATCGGCGTAACGACAGGCGGATGCGTAGCGACTGCCTGCAACTCACTTTCGCTGCGTCGGTACACAGGCCTGCACGGCTTGCCGTTACGGCCGTGAACGAACCAACCATTCAGGGCGTTGATACTTTCGGCGAAAAGGAGCGCTATGCTTACGTTGCCTGGCGGCGCCGTTGGCGCTGGACGACCAAGCACGCCAAGGCAAGACTGACCATGCCTAGACTGGATGGCTCAGGGACGACCACGGGTATGAATTGGACGTCCAGTGGATTCCCGGAAACGGGATCGACGGCCTCAAGTTGGTAGGAAATGGTGCTGATGAAATCGGCCTGCGTAATCGCCTCAAAGGGACCGAGCGTGAACGCCTCTGTATTGATCAAGAAATCGATCGTAAAGACATCTCCCAGCGTCGACGGAATGGTTACGATGTCGAGGGTATTGATTCCGAAACCGGGCAGCGGACCAAAACCGGTCGTGGGAATATTGACCCCCGCGAAGTCGCCCACCCAGTCGCCAGATTCGACCAGCACTTCGTCGCCCGTCCCTCCGCCCGGATCATAGACCAGGGCCGAGCCGTCGTAGATTGAAACGCCATCGACCTTCAACTCGGCGGAGGCGGAAGCAAAGACGTCGCTCGCCCCCAAACCGCCGGCAAAGAACTGTGCAGCAGCTAATGTTCCCTCCACCGGCAGGATGATCTTAAGGGCGATCGGGGTATTTGCCGGCAGTGTCGCCGACGTTGACGTCCAGTCGACCAGACTATGAGCAGAGGCTGCGGCATGAACGTCATCGGGTGGGCCGAAATTGGGATTGAATCCCGAGGCATAGCTGAACGCGCCCGCCACTCCGCCGAGCGAATTGATTCTTACCGACGCGTCGCCCTGGGCAAAGCTGAACCCATCGGAGGCGGGATCCGAAAGTGCGCTTGATACAACCGGTACGTTGAACCCAGGGTTGATGACCACGGTGGGTGGCGGATCGTCAAGTGGACCGCTTTGATAGCGAGCAAACGTGTCCGCCGATAGCGTAATAACCTGCGCCAGAGCAGGACTGGCAAGCGGGCAAACCATCGCGCTTAACAATGCGACAGAATAAAAAGAAAAGAATGTGATCCGAAGTTTCATGAGGTTAACTCCAGTGCGTCATCGGTGCCGCATTGTATGGACTGGGCTGGCAGTGTCAAGCAAATTCTCGCCTAGTTCAGCACAGTCCGATGGCCCGATTCGCGTCCGGTCGGCAAACAGGCGAGCGTCGATCTCCACCTCCTGGCCGATGCAAAGCGGTTGCGTGTCTGGGGTTGTTTCGAACCAACCGGACTAATCGCCCCTGAAGCATTATCCGCACGCTCAAAAATCAATGCGGCGCCTCCTTGCCATGGTCGGCAAGCGTACGCGCTTTTCCCTTTTTCTTGCCACCAAACGAGGATGTTCACCGACCGCCTCGATTTATACTAAAATGATTGGCGATGCGGACCGAGTTCCCCCATGCGAACTTGGTCGGCGGTTTCCACCTTTCAACTTCTTTGATCGAGACTTTGTCATGGCGAGTATCGGAAATAACGCTTTTGGCGGCACCCACAGATTCAGATCCATCAGCTGTGCGGTTGGTTCGCTGCTACTGGCTGCAACATCCGTCGCTAACGCTGCCGGGCCTGTCACCTTCCTGGGATTCGACGAGTCCAAGATGTCGGACGAGGCGAAAGCAGGTATGGAAGAGATTTTTTCCGGCCGCTTGTTTCGTAGCGCAATGCCTGTCTCTGTGATCAAAGCGATGGCCTCCTCGTCCACCGGCACGCCCGCTGAATTGGGATACGATCCAAACACTCCCGAAGGCAAGTACTACAGCAGCAGCGATCTGCCCTCACCCGATTTCCGTCCTGCTGGGATGGAATTGGGCCAGAGCGTGTTTGAACGGGACGGGGCTCTGTTTGCGAACGGCAATTGCTTTGGGTGTCATGCCGGTGTCGTCAACGGCCAGGTGGTCGCCGGTCTGGGTAACAACCGGATGCTGCCCAGAGTTAAGTCGAACTCCAAGCCGAACATGGCGAGCATGTTTAAGCTGATTTCGGTAATGAACAATGAGACGGAGAAGAAAGCGTTTGCCCAGCAGATGCAGAACATGAAAGGCATGAATCTGCTGACGCCCGAAAACCCCAGCCGCGGTGATCACTTCGGTCCATTTGCCGTCTGGAACGTAGCTGCTCGAATGGCAAACCCCGCGGAGACGGGTTTGAAAATCGGCAACGAGAAAACGGATCTGGTCAAGCTTGTTGAATCGACGATGGTTCCGCCAGTCGATCCGATGCCGTGGTGGTTGATGAAGTACAAGAAACGCGACTATTGGTATTCCGATAGTGCACCCGACAGCGCAAAAGACTTTTCTATGAATTTCACGACGGTTCACGATGAGATGAACGAGATCCATGCCGCGCACGTCGAGTCGACTGCCAAAGCGCTGGCATTTGCACGCGAAACCCAATCACCGATTTTTCCCCAATCATTGGATGCTGATTTGGTAAAGCAGGGTGCGGATCTATTTCATGGGCGAGTAAAGCCGGCTAACCGAAAGGGTTTTATCAGCTGCAAAACGTGCCACGGAACCTACACTAAGAAATCGTCGCAACCTGACCTCGGCACTCCAGGATCATGGACGGTCGCTTACAATCACTCCGACAAGTTTCGGAACGTCAAGACTGATCCAACTTACAACGAAGTATTGCAAAAGTTCAGACCCATCACCGAGCACATCAACAAACTGGCGGTCTACTTCGAAGCTCAGGGAACTCCCGAGTTGGCCCCGCAGTCGAGTGTTCCTGATAAGCCGGGCTACATCGCTCCACCGTTGGTTGGGGTTTGGGCGAGCGCACCGTATTTCCACAACGGTTCCGTTCCCACGATCACCGCAGTGCTGAATTCGAAAGAGCGGCCGGAGATTTGGTCGCGAAACTGTAGCGATCCGCACGCCTACGACTTAGAGTTGGTCGGATTGCAGTACGCACCGATGTCTCGATCTGATTATGAAGCGAGCGCCGCGAAAGCTGCGGAAGCTGATCCGAAGAGCAAGGCGTCGATTGACCATCGTTCGATTTATGACACCCAGGGATTTGGTCACGCCAATACGGGTCACACTTTTGGCGACAATTTGTCCGACGAAGAACGATCAGCGGTGATCGAATTCTTGAAGAGTCTTTCCGGACCCGACATGTAGCCAGCATCCTTGTAAATCAGCTAGCCGAGTTGCAGGCGCAGCGCTTGACAAGGGTTTGCCCGATCGGCAGGACGGTAGGGTTTGAAGCCAGCGCGTTGAGTCTGCAGACTATTGGGGTGGCTTGAATTTAGGAGCCGAGGGTTCGCTCGGCTGTTCTTCTTCATCCGCGGTTTTCTTGGGCGGGTCGTCCATCGAAAAGCTTTTTTTGATGTCGTACTCCGCCATCCGGAACTGCTGTTGGACGTCATTGAGGCCGCGGCGAAACTCGCGGTAGCTGCCGCCCAACTGGCGCGCCACGTCAGGCAGCTTTGCTGCCAAAGAGAAGCACTGCGATTACACCGATGACAATTAACTCGGTGGGCCCAAGTCCGAACATGCTTAGACGGTCTTGTCGTTGTGTCCAGAAGGTTCGTCACCGTCAAGCGATTCATTCATGCCACGCTTGAACTCGTTCGCACTTTTGCCGATGTTGCGCATCAGGACCGGCAGCTTGGCTCCACCAAACAGCAACAGGATGACAAATGCGAGGACCATCATTTCGGTTGCCCCAGGCATGCCGAATCCGAGAATCGGGCTGTTTACGATCATGTTTCGTGGTCACCAGGTTGGTTGTTGAGATTCCAGGCGATCGTTTTTGCCGCCTACTCCTATTCTATTGGCTGGCGATCGTTCGTCAAAGCCAAAGGAATTGGATTGCCGCGGAAGAATCCGCCGCGGCGACGGTCATTTCGGCCGAATGAAGCCAAATTTGGGGCAGCTACCGCAGCTCCAGCGCCCGCCTGATCTGGGCGGCAACTTCACTGTCCTGTTCCACGACCAGTCGCTTTCGTAACCGTTGGTCCACATAGGCGTCTTTCATCGTCGCCAGCACAGAGATCGTTCTCAACTTGACCTGGCGATTTTCGTCGTCTAGCAACATGAACAACCAGGGTCGGGGATCGAGCCGGCTGGATCGTGAAATGGCATCGACCAGCGCCAACCTGGCCGGAGTATCACCGGCCGCGATCTGAGTCGCGATCTCAATGTCCGCCGCTTCGTAGCCTCGTGAACGCAATTCCGTCTTGGCCTGCTCGCGCATCGTCGTGTGTGGGCTACCGAGCCACTGCATCACCGATTGATCGTCCAGCGCTTGCATGGGTGTATCCACAACGTGCGCGACCGACTGGATTGGTTTGGCTTGAAAGGATGTTTCTTGACTCTCGCCGATGTCTCTGAGCACGACAGGTTCCCCGATTTTCGCCACCTGCAGCTTGATCGAACTGCCTGAGCGATAAACCGACGGCTGCCGAGCCGTGGGCTGACCGCTGACGGAGGGAGAACTGCTCGCGATCACGCTCACCGCTTGCTCTGTGGCTGCTTGGTACGACTGCTCGGATCGGCCAATTTCATCGCCAGCCGTTTGAGACGGTTCTTGTGTCGGTGGCGGCCAATCGGCCGGGCTCTGGCGCTGGTCGATCGTTGATCTGGCGAGCGGACCTGGCCGCACGATCAGACGTCGCGGCTCGGTTGGATCAAGCGGCTGGTCAGCTAGGACACTTGGGCCTGCGCGATCAGATAGCGAAAGTAAATCAATCGCATGATTGGCACTGCGGTAAAGTTTCCGTGAAGCTTCGTCGCGGCGATTGACCGACACCAGAATCGCTTGTTGCAGCAAATTAGTTCCCCAGCCGGTCCGATCATCGGGAAGCTGGATCGCGATCCGCTCCAGCGAGTCAATCAAGGCTTGTTGGTGTCGCTGCTGGTCGGCGCGCTCCAGCAGCGTCCATTGATTCTGGGCAGCTTGCAACAGTTCGTATGCCGTTCGCGCAACCTGAATGTTGTCGTCCCCCAGGGCGCCGACCAGCGGATCGATGCCCGGTAAACCAAGATCGCTTAATTGAGTTAAACGATTCTGTTTTTGGGCTGGACCAAGGGAATCAAAATCGGCGGCCAGACGTTTCGCCAGCCACTGCCGACTTTGGCTGCCAATCACAACGGTCACGCCCAAGCAGACAGCGACCATTAACAAAAACCTGGTCGCCGAGACAAAAGCACTCCGTTTGCGGCGTGACGGAGATCTGCGAGGTGAGAACGGATTTTCGGAAAGTTCGCCAAATTCCATTTTGGACTGATTTTTTCGGTTTGCAGGTGGTACGGTGCGAAAGCCGATTGTCGGGATTTTCCGGCGGCTGAGACAAGATCAGTTGTTGGGCGGCTTTGTTCGCTACTTGTCGTACACATCGACGCCCAGAGACTCGAGTGCCTCGATCATCTGCTGCTTGTCGGCGATCGGATTCTCACCCAGATAGACATCCAAATAGGGCGCAAATCGCCTTTCGCCCTCGGCGTCTTTGCGACACATTTCGACCAGCGGGCCAAGGTCGGAAACCTGGTTTTTTGACATCAGCAGCATGTCCAACTCTCGCAACTCCGCCAGTGGTGCGAGCGACTGAACTTGATTGCCCGTGATCTGCAGCGTCGTCAACCATTTTAATTTCCCGACCGGTGATAGATCGGACAGTTGGTTTCGCGAGACATCGAGCGACCAAATCTTTGACAGCTCGGCAAGCGGTTGGAGTGTCGTCAATTGATTGTCAGCGACGTAAAGTGTCCGCAGATTCGACATCTGTTTCAGTGCCGACAGATCCTGGACCTGATTTCGGGACAGGTCCAGCAATTGCATTGCTTTCAGGTTTTCGATCGGCGCGAGGTCTTTGATTTGGTTGCCGGCCAAGGTCACCGATTGCAGCCGTTTCAACTCCGCGATCGGTTGCAGGTCAACGATCTCATTGTCTTCCAAGTCGATCAGCATCAGCGCATGACAATGCTGCAAGCCCTCTAGGTTCTTGATCCCTTTTTTCTTGCCAACCACGCGCGAGATGTTGTGCACGTCTTCGGCGGTGATCGGCTCGTCGTTATGTCGCTTGGCAAACACCTCGGCACGAACCGCTGTCTCCAAAGCTTTGTCGGGAAAGACCGAAGCCGCTGGCGGCGGCTCTGGTTTGGCTTCTTCCGCTTGCTTCGCTTCGTCGTCCGCAGCGGCGGGCAGGGTCGATACCAGAATCAGCGTCAGGATCAGGAAAGGTCGGATCATGGGTACTTGGAAGCGGTGTGGGGGGGGACTGACTACCGAGTCGATATTGTAATTGCGAAAGCTGATTCTTTCTTCCCCCCCGTAGGTGCTTTGCCTAGCCGATATGCAGGGCTGCTCGGGCCAAGCGGAGCCAGCTCGTTCCGACCTGATCGACGTGCATGTCGTAGGCACTGGTGGGAATGTAAGCGCGGCGCGAGTCAACCACACGAATTGGAATCGTGCTGGTTTTCGCCAGCTGCTGGACCTGACGGTGGTTCGAGTAATTCAAGACAATGAAGCGGGCGTCGGCGGTGATCGACGAAATCTGCCAAGCCGCCGCGTCCAAGCGTAGTTCGGCCAGTTCCAGCATCCGCTCGGCCGCCTCCGGCAAAGGTCCGAATCGGTCCCGCAACTCGGCGCGAATTTCGTCGATCTCATTGGCGCTGTTGATCTTGGCCATCCGCCGATAGAGGTCAATCTTGTGGCGCAAGTCCGGGACATAGTCTTCGCTCAGATAGGCTTCCACCGGCAGATCGATATCGACATCAGCCGACAACTTGGGTGGCAGGTTCTGGATTTGGCGAACGGCGTCTTCCAGCAATTGGCAATAAAGCTCGTAACCGACCGTCGCGATATGACCACTCTGTTGGCTGCCCAGCAAATTGCCGGCGCCGCGGATCTCCAAGTCGCGCATTGAGATCGCAAACCCGGCTCCCATCTGACTAAATTCCTCGATCGCTCGCAAGCGTTTGGTCGCCTCGGGAGACAAGTGTTTGTGCTGGGCGACCATCAAGTAACAGTAAGCTTGATGTTTATACCGTCCCACACGGCCGCGCAGCTGATGCAAGTCGCTGAGGCCGTAGCGGTCCGCGTCGTCGATAAAAATCGTGTTGGCATTCGGTATATCAAGGCCACTTTCGACGATCGTTGTGGCCAGCAATAGATCAAATCGATGATCGATAAAGTCGACCATGACTTGTTCCAGATCACCTTCGTCCATCTGCCCATGGCCAATTCCGATCCTGACCTCCGGCACGATCCGCCGCAGTTTGTCGGCCACGGTCTGCATGTCGCCGATTCGATTGTGGACGAAAAAAATCTGACCTCCGCGGTTCAGCTCGCGAATCACCACATTGCGGATCAGCGAATCGTCCCAACGGACAACGTGGGTTTCCACCGATCGCCGTTCGGCGGGCGGCGTTTCCAGATTGCTGATGTCGCGAACACCCACCAGCGCCATGTGCAGCGTTCTGGGGATCGGTGTCGCCGACAACGTCATCACGTCGACGTTGCTGTGCAGCGTTTTCAGTCGCTCTTTGACGGCGACCCCGAACCTCTGTTCCTCGTCGATAACGACCAATCCCAGATTGCTGAAATCGACATCCTGGCTGGCCAGACGGTGCGTTCCCACGACGATGTCGACTTTGCCGCGGCGCAGATCCTTGACCGTCTGGCGCTGCTCGGATTTGCTGCAGAACCGGCTGAGCTTTGCGATTTCGACCGGAAACTCGGCCATTCGATTGCGAAAGTTGTGATAGTGTTGCTCGGCCAAAACGGTCGTCGGCACCAACACAGCGACTTGATAGCCGCTGATCACTGCTTTGAAGGCCGCCCGCATGGCAACTTCCGTCTTTCCGTATCCCACATCGCCGCAAATCAAGCGATCCATTGGCTTGGCCACTTCCATATCCAGCTTGCAGGCATCGATTGCCTTGATCTGGTCGGGTGTTTCCAGATAGGGAAAACTGGCGTCGAACTGGCGTTGCCAGGTATTGTCGCCATCAAAGATGATTCCCTGGCGGGTTGTCCGCTCGGCTTGCATTTCGAGCAATTCGACCGCCATGTCACTGACGGCCGACTCGGCCGCCTGTTTTTGTCGCTGCCACGACTGCCCACCGATCTTTGCCAAGCGCGGCTGCGTTTTTGTGCCGCCGACGTAACGTTGGACCAATCCGATCCGAGAGGTGGGTACATAAATCTTCGTGCCGCCATCGAACTCGATCGTCAGATGTTCCAGATGCTGGCCGTTCTTTTCAAGCTGCTTCAGACCACGGTACAATCCAATCCCATGTGACAGGTGAACCACCAAATCGCCTGGATTCAACTGCATCAGGCTGCCGATTGGCTTGCCTCGCGCTCGGCTACGCCCGCGCCGCACCGGGCTGCGATGGAACAATTCCGCGCCGGTCAGCACCAATATCTCGGCATCGGTCAATCGGAATCCGCCGCTGACCTCGGCCACGGCCAAATGCAATCGCCCCTCTCTGGCGGCTGACGTTTCGGCCAATAATTCGGTCAGCCTTTGACCGTCTGCGGGTGTGTCGCCGACCAGGATCACTTGATGTCCGGCGGCAACCGTATCGATTCGACTTTTGGTTTCGTCCAACGAGAGCGCAAAAGCGTCGGCCGATGACGTATGCAAGTCGATCGTCTGCGCGCGCGGCGCGGTCGCCAACGTGGTTGCCGTGACGAGTCGAAAACCTGACAACGATTCCATCAGCGAGTCGAAGTCGATCAAGGCGGCGCTGGCCGACGTTCGCGCGATTAAATCATCGGCCGATCGTTTGGTTTCCTGCGGATCGACCAGCACCACCAGCGTATCGGCCGGCAGATAATCGGTGATCGGCCCGAGTGACGCGGCTGTTTTCGTTTCAGCCGACGCGTCGCTATGGTCGCCAGAGTTGCCCAGTTCGATTCCAACCGCGGCAATCTCAACATGACTGAGCGATTCAATGCTCCTTTGACTGCCGGGGTCAAAGCGACGAATCGATTCGATTTGATCACCAAACCATTCGATCCGAATCGGTTGCGGCTGGTCGGCCGAATAGATATCCAACAATCCGCCGCGGGTCGCGAATTCGCCCGGCAGTTGCACCGCCGTGGTGGCCGAGAACCCCGACTCAGCCAGCCAACGCCGTACCTGTTCCGGTTCGACTTCGTCGCCAACGCTTAATTTGCGCGTCGAGGCTGCCAACTTCTCTGGCGTCGGTACCAGCTGCAACGCACCGCCGATGTAGGCGGTGACCAACAGTGGCTGTTCGGGGTCAAGGTCCCGTCGACTCAATCGCTGCAGCACTTGCAAGCGTTCGGCGAAGTCATCATCACTGATCGAGGATGCCGATACTTCGGCGGCCGAGAGCGGCAAGGAAACCGAGTCGGTCAATCCAAAGGCAACCGCGTCGCCGGCGACGATGTCGGCATCGGCCGCTTGCGGCAGCAACATCAAGATGTGCGGAGCCGATCGGGCCAGCGCGGCCGCCAGCACCCCGCGTACGCCACCCCAAACGCCCGAAAAAGCCAGCGTCTGGCCCGCCCGATGGTCGGCAATGCGCGTACCGATCGCAGCGGCCTCGTCCAGCAGACGAGGCACGTCGATCAGTTTGTCGACAGTCTTTGTGGCTGTGGGTGCCAAGAGGTCGTAACCGTTTGAAGTGGTCGCGAAGCGGAAAACCTATCCGCGCAGGCGAGAAAAATGGAAGCCGAGTCGTCACCTCGACGATTGGCCGCGGCAAGCGGTAAACTTGCGAGCTCAACGAGCATCAACGAGTTTTCGCCGTGACGAGGATAGGATGACAATCGGGTTTGGCATTATCGGCTGCGGGATGATCTCGAATTTTCATGCGCGGGCAATCGCCGATACAGCCGGCGCCAAGCTGATTGGCGTGGCCGACCGAATTCCTGAACCCGCGGCGAAATTTGCGGAAACCCACCACTGCAACGCTTACCCGTCGGTCGATGCGTTGCTGGCAGATCCCAACATTGATGCTGTCTCCGTTTGCACACCCAGTGGCGCTCACCTGGAACCGGCGCTGGCGGTGGCCGCAGCCGGTAAGCACGTGATTGTGGAAAAGCCGTTGGAAGTCACCACCGAACGATGTGACAAAATCATCCAGGCATGCGAGCAAGCCGGCGTGCGTCTGGTCGCGATCTTTCAAAGCCGCTTTCACGAATCAGCCAACTTGATCAAACAAGCGGTCGAGGCGGGCCGGTTTGGCAAGATCACGATGGGAGACGCTTATGTGAAGTGGTATCGCAGTCAAGAGTACTACGACAGCGGCGCATGGCGCGGGACTTGGAAATTGGATGGCGGCGGCGCGTTGATGAACCAGGCGATCCATTCGGTCGACTTGCTGCTGTGGTTGATGGGGCCGGTTGCAGAAATCAGTGCGATGACCGCGACGCTAACCCACCAGCGAATCGAAGTCGAAGACGTCGCGATCGCGAACTTGAAATTTCGATCGGGTGCCCTGGGCGTGATTGAAGCCACCACGACCGCATATCCTGGAGCGCTGAAACGAATCGAAATCTGCGGTAGCCACGGAACGGCAGTGTTGCTGGAGGAAGACATCCTAACCTGGCAATTCGCCGAGGAAACTGACGAAGACGAACAAATTCGTCAGCGGATGGCGGGCAAAACAAAGACCGGGGGTGGAGCAGCTGATCCGGCGGCAATCGGCCACCACGGTCACACCAGGATCTTTGAGGAGGCTGTCGCGGCAATCAACGAGAATCGCCCGTCGATCTTGGACGGCGAAGAAGGTCGACGCAGCGTGGAAGTGATCCGAGCGATCTATGAGAGTGCCAAGTCAGGCCAGATCGTGCGGCTGTAAGCCGTGTGAGGATCCCGGCCACGTTTGAGAAATCGCGGCAATCAACGAGAAATCACCTGCAGAATGGTTGGGTCTTCGGCAACGATTTTCGAGGCCAGGGATTTCACGGCATACCAGTGAAATTCCAAACGGCCGCCGCGCGGTACTTCGTCCAGGGGCACGACAATGACCGGGCGAATTTGAATATTCCGCCTCAGCGGCATCCCTTGGGCGCGTACCTTGGTATACAGAACCCGAATCGTCGCAACGTTGTTTTCACAGCTGACGCGTTCAACGACGACTTTGTCCGGACCGTCCAGCAATGGGCCGACTGCGATCACCACAGAAGTGATGTCTGTATCGGGACGCAGCTTCTTGACACTGCGCCGAATCGGCTCGGCGGCCTGCTGGCCGATGACCGCGCGAGTCGGCCATTGGGCGATGTCTGATTCGGCAATCGTGCTTGTGACACGCAGAATACTGGGATTGTTCACACTGCATGCTTTGCCGATCTGAGTCCCAAACAAGAATAGCCCGATCCAGAAAAATGACGCCATCCAAATTACCAATCGTGAATTCTTGTTTGCAATTCTTGTTTGCCATCGGCCGTTAAGTCTTGCGGCGAATCAGCATCACCGGTATGCCCAACAGCAGTGCTGCGAATTGACCCGGCTCCGGTACGAGACTGGTCTTGAAGCCGCCAATGATGTCTTTATACATCGAATCATCGGGATGAGTTCCCGCCGGCTTGAATGCCAGATTCTTGGCGGCAGGTGCCCCCGCACCAGCCGGATCGTCATACTCCCAGCTGAATCCTTCGTGAAAGGAATGGAAAGAGCCGTCAGCGTTGAGACTGACCAACCAAGTCATGAACTTTACGTTGGTACCATCGGCGCCGCCGGGGAAATCCTCAAAATTCAACGTTGTCGCGGTGGTATTGTCCGCCACGTTGTATCCGTCTTCAAATCCGGGCGTGTTGGCTGGTGGATCCGGGCCTTCATCCCAGTACCACGGCAGGTCGTCGGCCCACTGATTTTGGTATCCTCCCGCGGGCGGGTCGACATAGGGCGGCATCAATTGATTTCCGCCGGAATCTTTGGGCGCCATGTTGTCTGCCGTGACGACCTGGTACCAGTTAAAGTGATGTTCGTTACATTTGGCCGCGGCCGCAGCGAGGGTCGCAAACATTGGGGCATTGGAACTGAATCCGCCCTTGACACCGGCCCCCATGATGTCGACGGAAATCGTGCCAACGACCATGCCGTCACAGGTGATGTCCCGCGTGATCGGAGCGGAATGAGCGCTCGCATGACACGCCAACGATACGCCCAACATCGCCAAATATCTGGCAACTCGATTTCTGCTCATGGCTAACACCTCGCAAACTTCGGGCCCCGTTTGATTTGGATAACAAACGCAGCTGATAAGTCAAGAAAAAAAACTTCGTTTTCTTGTTTTTCACGAACTCGCGACAGTAGCGAGTGTCAGCCGACAATTCGATAATCGCAGGCTCTAGCACATCGCCATTAGCGGTCGCGGTAAAGCGGCGATTCGGCCAGCCGCAGCTCAGCCTGTTTACGAGGCTGCTGAGGCGATCACCGACTCTTTGTCGGCAGGCGAGCGGTAACGATTCCAGGCGCTGCGCAGCGCTTTGGTCATCGGGGCCTCGATGCGATTGGTGACCAGAATCGACGCAGCAAAAGCGAACGCCAAGGCAATTACAAGACAGATTCGCGGTGGAATACCACCGCGGTCGAGGCAGTCGATCAGCGCGCAGCCCAGATTGTTGTGACACAAGTAGAGTGCATACGAAATCGTGCTAACGTAGACCAGCGGTCGGAACCGCAGCGGCGGTACCTTGCCGTAGGCAGACAACGTCACCAAGCCGATGATCAGGACCGTCGCCACCGGATTGTGTTTGCCATGATCGATACTGTGAAAAACAGCGGCGGCAACGATGATGCCCAAAATGTTTTGCCAACGTTTGCCGGTATCGGTCTTGATCATGTACAGCAGAAATCCAATCGCGAATAAGGGCACGAAGTCCAACAGCATCAATCGTCGCAGCGCGGTCGCGATCGCGAACCAGGCAGCGCTGGGGGAGGTCGCTTCGATGGCATCCAGCGTTGGGCAGACGATCAAGGACAAGGTCAACAGGCTGCCCCAGCCGATAAAATAGCGACGCAATGCGCCAAGTTTGAACAGCACCACCAAGGTCGCGTAGAACATCATCTCGATCTGTAGCGTCCACATCACAGGATCGACACACTCGTATCCCAAGATCCGAGGGATCAGGGTCATGTTGGCCAGGAACTGACCGGTACCGATGTTTTCATGCATCGGCGGCAGCCGCAGGATCCAGATATTGGCGATGATTGCCATCAAGAAGAACGGCACAATCCGAATCATTCGAGCAGCGACAAAATCGGCCGGCTGCCCGCGCCGCATCAAGGACATGCTGTTGACGAATCCGCTGAGAATGAAAAACATCTCGACGCCATACGCGCCGTAAGGCCATTCGAAGCCGAGTGGTGATGAATAACCAAACTTGACAGCGTAGACGTGGGTATAGTGGAACAGCACCAAATTGATTGCCGCCAGCGCGCGCAGGGCATCGAGTTCCAAGATCCGCCGATGCGGTTTCAGGGCCGGCTCGGCAGTCGTCGCGGCCATCGGAGGGCTCCAGATCGATCAGGTTCGCGTAAATGGACTGGCGGAACTGCAAGTCAACTGTTCCTGCAAGCGTATCTCGCCGCTTACGATTTACACGATTACGGCACGGCAGCGACCCGCTGAATGCCAGCGACCGGATGGTTCGCGCCGATTGTGCCGATCGTGCCGCCGCCTGGTCGCGGAAACACGCTCAAACTCCAATCGGCCAGCGGCGGTGGGACTGCTTTGCACCTCTGCGATTCCCCTTCCCGCCTGTGAAAGCTGGCCCAATTGGTTGATTACCAAACCCCCTTTCGTCTCTTCGCATGGTCAACGAAACTAGCCGTCTCCTGGACCGACTAACCGGATTCGCCATGAAGTATGTGATTGTCATTCCCGACGGCTGCGCCGACGAGCCGATCGAAGCTTTGGGCGGGAAGACCCCGTTGCAAGCGGCGCAGCTGCCGTCGATCGACGCGTTGGCGGTGCGCGGATTGCTTGGCTTGGCAAACAATACTCCCGACCACCTGCCGGCCGGCAGTGAGGTAGCGAATTTGTGTCTGTTTGGCTACGACCCGGACGTCTACTTCACCGGCCGCGCACCGCTGGAAGCGGCAGCACAGGGGATCACGCTGGGGCCGGATGATTGGGCGATCCGCTGCAACATGGTCACCATCGAAGACCAAATCATGGTCGATTTCACTGCCGACCATATCAGCACCGCCGAGTCGGCCGAGTTGCTCAAGTCGGCTCAAACCGAGTTGCTCGGTGGATCCGATTCGCCGTTCCAGTTTGTGCCTGGTGTCAGTTACCGCAATCTGCTGCTGTATCGCGGCCAGGCGGGAGCCGGCGCCCCGTTTTCCTCGGAAACACGTTCCAGCGCGCCCATGATCTGACAGACCTTTCGGTGACCGATGATTTTCCCCGTGGGCCCGGCAGTGATACTTTGGTGCGGTTGATGAACCAATCAGCCGAGTTGTTTGCGAATCATCCGATCAACCTGGCGCGAATCGCCGCCGGCAAGCGACCGGCCACCAACGTCTGGTTGTGGGGACTTGGTGGTGCGCCGAATATGCCCTCATTCCAGCAGCGATTCGGCGTCCGCGGAGTGATGATCACGGCAGTCGATTTGTTGCGCGGAATCGCCGCGCTGATCGGTTGGCCGCGGATCGAGGTCGCCGGAGCGACCGGCTATCTGGACACCGACTATGCCGGCAAAGGACGGGCCGCCATCGAAGCGCTGGACCACTACGACCTGGTCTGCGTTCACATCGAGGCCCCCGACGAAGCATCCCATGAAGGCCGCCATGACGCCAAGATCGAAGCGCTCCAACAGATCGACCGACACATCGTCGGTCCGTTGGCCGAGCGACTGCAGCAGTTGGGCGAGCATCGAATTTTGGTCTCGCCCGATCATCCCACCAGCTGTCGTACCAAGAAGCACGCTCACGGGATGGTCCCGTTGGTGATGGCCGGATCGGGAATCATGGCCGATACTCAATCGACTTACGATGAAGTCGCGGCCAAAGCCAGTGGACGTCGATTCGATCAAGGCTGGGACTTGATGGACGCCTTTATCCAATCATCGTCGTGACACCCGACCGGGTTCGATTTCACCCTTCACCCTTCAAACTTCACCCTTCAAACTTCTTCCATGTCTTTGATCGTTCAAAAGTTTGGCGGCACCAGCGTTGCCGATGTTGACAAGATTAAAGCTGCTGCGGAAAAAGCGATCAGGGCGCAAGCCGATGGTCATCGCGTGGTAATGGTCGTCAGCGCGATGGGCAAGAACACCGACGCGTTGCTGGAACTGGCCAGTGGAATCAGCGAGAATCCACCGGCCCGCGAGATGGACATGCTGCTGAGCACGGGCGAACAAGTCAGTGTCGCCCTGGTGGCGATGGCGATCCACGAATTGGGAGCCAGAGCGGTCAGTCTGACCGGCGGTCAAATCGGCATGAAGACCGACAACAGTTTCAGCAAGGCCCGCATTCAATCGATTGACACCACGCGGATTGAAAAGTTGTTGGACGAGGGCAACATCGTGGTCGCCGCCGGATTTCAAGGCATCGACGATGATTTGAACATTACCACCTTGGGGCGCGGCGGCAGCGACACGACGGCGGTCGCCCTGGCAGCGGTGTTGGGGGCCGACGCCTGTGAAATCTACACCGATGTCGATGGCGTCTACACCACAGACCCGCGCAAGTTAGACTCCGCGCGGCGAATTGATGTGGTCAGTTACGACGAGATGCTGGAACTGGCCAGCCTGGGTGCCGGCGTGATGCACAGCCGATCGATCGAGTTTGCCAAGAAATTTGGCGTGCCGATTCATGTCCGCAGCAGCTTTACCGGAGCGGAGGGTTCGATGATCGTGGCCGAAAACGAATCGGCCACGCAAAGCGTTAGCGGCGCGGCGATGACGCCAGACGAAGCTCGAGTCACAGTGCTCGGCGTGCCCGACGTACCGGGCAAGACGCGGCAAATCTTTTCAGCGATCGCGGAACACAAGATAGCGGTCGACATGGTTGTGCAAAATGTAGGGACCGATGGCCGCGCGGACGTTTCGTTTACGGTTCCCAGCGGCGAATTGAAACAGACCCTGCGCGCCGTTGAATCAATCCTCGCAGCAATCGGCGCCCAGGGCCTGACTCATGACAATCAGGTTTCCAAAGTGTCGGTGGTGGGATCCAACATGGCAGCGCAAACCGGCGTCGCTTCGAAAATGTTTCGCGCACTGGCCGATGCCGGCGTCAACATTCAGATGATCACGACCAGCGAAATCAAGATTTCGGTGTTGGTCGGCAAACACCAATCGACCCAGGCGTTGGCCGCGGTGCACGCGGCCTTCTTGCTACACAAGCGTCCTGCCGACGCCAAATCATGGAATCAAATCCAAGCCGAACGAAAAGGCAAGGCCAATGTCGACGAACTGGTTAGCCGACTTCGCGATGATCAGCTGGAATCGCTGACTCTGACCGGTATCTCTGTGACCGATGACCAGGCCAGAGTGACCCTGCGCGGCGTGCCGGATCGACCGGGCATTGCGGCGGACATGTTTGAAACCATCGGCAAGGCAAACATTTTCGTTGATATGATCGTGCAAGGTTACGATGGCGAAGATGGTTCGACCAGCGTTAGCTTTACGGTGGGCGCCGCCGATCTGGACCGCAGCCTGGAAGTCTCCCGGCGTATTTGTCAGTCTCACGGCATGCGCGATGTTCAGGGTGGCGGGCAGATTGCCAAGATCACCGTCAGCGGCATCGGGTTGCGAAGTCACACGCATGTGGCGACCGCGATGTTTCAGAAACTGGCCGAAGCCGATATCAATATCGAAATGATCAGCACCAGCGAGCTGCAGGTCAACGCGGTCATCGCCGCTGAAAAAGTGCCGGCGGCGATGAAGGGATTGAAACAGGCATTCGCGGCCGCCTTGTAGCGATCGCCGGCATCGATGTTTCCCGGCTTGCCTACGCAATTGCGTTTCCCAGTTTGCCTCCTCAATTGGCAACGAAACTGAGCACCCGAATCGCGTGACCCTGGCTGCGCTCGTTTTTTGTTTCGGCGACCTGGATCACGACTTGGTGCTGGCCGGGTTCCAGATCGGCAGCGAGCATCACGGTGCGCGGATAATGCAATGCGCCGCTGTAACGGTGGTACAGGTCCGCGGTCTGCGGCGGTGCCCCATCGATCGAGTACGTGACCGTTCCGGCGTCGGGACCCGCCAGCACATACATGCCAACCGCCGTTCCTTGAAAATCCAACCTCGTTTCCGCGCCGACCGTTTCGGCGCACAGCAACTGGTCTTCGGCAAATCGCGGTCGCAGGTTGCCCGGTATGTTGGACCAGTCCGGCTTGCCAAGCTTCCAATTGGAATCACTTTTCGCTTCGGTCAGATCGACCAGGCGCCCCCGCACGTAGCTGTTGCGATCGATGATCCTGGGCAGTGTGTGCTCGGGATACCGCCCGCCACGTTGCGACCAAGCGGCGGTCAACAAGTCTTCGATCAGATCGGCCGCAACTCGGTTGCCGGCTTCAACGGGGTGCGTGCCGCCATACTCTTGCCAGCTGATCGTGCCGGCCTTGATTCGCTGGGCAATTTCACTGGCCAAGTCCACCGACGCCACGCCATAGTGTTTAGCCACCGATTCGTGCGCGCCACTAGTGAGCGGAATTTCACCCCGCCCTAGCGTCGCCAGCATCGAATCATTGACAAAATAGGTGACCACGATGTCGATCCGCGGATTGCTGGTAAGCGCTTGTCGAACGATACCTTCGATCCCACGGATCGCGTCTTGCCTGGCGTGACTTGCATCCTGATCGTCGTTGACCGCAAACTCGACAAACAATAAGTCAGGCTCGAACTGCAACACATCGCGAGTCAATCGAAAGGCGCCAGTCGTTGAACAGGTCGATGCGATTCCGGCATTTACAAATTTGAATTCCGTTTCCGGAAACCGAGCTTTTAGGAATTCTTGCACCATTCCCGAATGTCCGTGATCGCCCATTTCGGTGATTGATCCGCCGATGAACGCGACCGTGCCTTGCTTTGCCTGCTGGAATTGGGTGCGCGAATGATCCAAGTGGCTACGAAGGTGGACATTTTTTGATTTCGGAATCGCGATCGCCGGATCGCTGTCTAGATAACCGAGCGATTTCAAAAACTGATGTAGTCGATGCAGCGTCAACCGATAGGCTTCGCCGGGATTCCCCTGACGACCTGGATTGAAGAAGCCGTGACCATAACCGTGATAGGTCGCCAATTCGCAGCGATTGTTCGTCGCGACCGCAAGTTTCGCATACTGCTGTACCGAGGCGTACGGAACTGTTGTGTCTCGGTCGCCGTGAAAGATGATGGTTGGCGGCAACAAAGCTCGGATGTGGTGGATCGGTGAAATCCTTTGCGGATCAATACCGGCACGGCTGTTCAGTCCGTCAAGTCGATCGTTGTCGATTGAGACGCCCTGCAAAGGCGCCAGCATGAGTGCTGGATTGAACAATGCCAAGGCGTTGGGCACGCTGCTGATCTGGCTGGATTCGCGTGGATCATCCAGTCCAGGAACCACTCCGGTGCAGGCGGCAACGTGCCCGCCAGCCGACCCGCCGGCAGCGACGATGCGGTCCGGATCAATGCCCAACCGATCGGCATGCTGGCGAATCCAGCGAACGGCCGACTTGCCGTCCTCGACGCATTTGACCGCCGGCGTGCCATGTCGGCTGCGGACCCGATAGTCGGCCACCATGGCGACCATCCCCTGATCGGCCAAGTACCGGCACTGTGGTTCAAATTGAGCCGGCGTGCCGCTATTCCAACCGCCGCCGAAGAAAAACACGATTGCCGGTCTGCGATCGTGGGCCGCATGCCCGTCCGGATTGAATATCCATAGTTTCAGCTCCAGATCGTCAATCGTTTTGTAAACCTCTTGCCGCGTCCCCGAGAGCTGGGGTGGATAACTGCGACCTTGTGCGACCGATCGCCCGGCGGCAGGCAAAACAAACAGCAGCAAAACAAGGTAAGGCAGGCGGAGGAACATTTGTCGGGTCATCTGGGTGTCGTCGTTCGCGTACTGGCCGCGCTGGGAGTTTCCGTTTCCAGCTTATCAGGCTGTTCCAGGGGTACCAGCAAATCGGAGCGTTCGGACTTGATGGATTGTTCGGTTTCATATCGCCGGCGGATCGCTTGGGCTTCGGCTGCGACATAGCGATCGTACTGCTCACCGGACAGCACGCGTAGCGATTTGCCCAGCAGCTCTGGATCATAGCTGATTCCCGGATACTGTTGGGCCGCCGAGAAGTGATCGAGCGGCGTGCCCGATTTCCGAAGCTGCTCGAGTCGATCCTTGATCTGTTGGTCGGCAATTTGCCGTTCAATGCCGCGGGGATTCTTTTTCCGCGCCCGGCCAAAGGGGTTGTAGTCGTCGCTAGGACCGGTGACCTTGTCCCACCAACCGCGCCGGCGTCCGAAGATGCTGGTGACAATTCGATCGCAACGATTTCGCATGTGCGCTGAAACGGCGCGGCTGCGTCTAAAAATGGCTGTCGGAATCAACGCCGAGTCCCAGATGGATGTTGACTCCGCAGCGATATACCGAATGCCGGCGAGCAGTTCGTATAGCAGCGTCAAATTGGCCTGGTTTTGTTCCATTTGTTCAAATGTGACCCCGTAATTCAGCGATCGCTCGGCCAGATAGTTCAACTTCGGCATCAACGCAGCAACGCCGCGCGGTCCCCATGTCTTGGCCTCGCGCGCGACTTTCTGCTCGTTGTTGATGTCGGTCAAAATCGACTTGACCAGGGCACTGCCGATTTGTTGGACCTCGGCGTCGGTCAGCGGACGATCGACGTATCGTTCCCGAAACCGGGGAAAGACTCTTTCGCTGACCAGGCGAATGAATCGATCGACCTTGTCTTCGAACTTCAGAGCCAAAAAGATGCCTTGCTTGTTCGCTTCGCTGTTGATGAAATCGCGATCAATCGCATCAATGCCCTCGACTTCGAACAGCACCGCAGATCCTTTGGTCGCATCCAGGGTGCGGTGAGCCTCGAGCGTGCCGACTTTTCGCCGCCGAAAAAAGCCCCAGGAGGTATCGGTCTGGCCGTTGTCGTAGCGATGCACAATGATCCAGCGATGCAGTGGATCGTCGCGCTGCAATTGTTGGGCAAGCTGCGTCGCCCGTTTTTCCAACCAATGCTGTTTGGGTTGGAACAGAATCGTTCGCTTGCTGATGTCAAATTTTTGAAACGGAGACAGCGAAACATCCGCCAGGTCGCTCGCTCCGCTGGTGACTCCGCCAACAACCTGTTGATTTCGTTCAACGAATTTGTTCCATCGTTTCACCGCGCAGAAACTGTTTTTGCGTTTTCAGTTGGCTTGGCGACTTGCCGGATTCGACGGGAATCAACGATGATTGCAGCTGCTCGCTGCCTCCGGTCCGCGAGTCGCCAACGATGTAAAAGCAGATATCGAAATCCGCCGCGGCGCGCACGAATTGAGCTTTGGCCAGCTGATCAAAGGCCACCGTCTTGCCCGCGGGCGTCTGATAATAGTTGTTGGGAATGATCATCGTCATTCCCCGCCATTGCTCTAGCAGTGATTTGTTTTGATCGACCGCGCGGAACAGATCCAAGAAGCCGTAATACGAGATGTCCCAAACGTCCAAGCCGCTGCCAAAATAATCGGCAAGCTGAGTCCATTTTTCGATGTCGTTGACGGTCGTCTGTTCGTTGGCGACCAACAAGAAGCGCGAGTCCTGGTCGCGTCGGTAGCGCTCGGCAACCCGAATGAACGCCCGGCGTGAATCGACACATCGATATTGGTCGCTGGCGGAGCTGGACTTAGGACGCTGAAGATCCAGGTCAACGCCGATCGCAAATCCTTGGTAGGCCACCACCGCCGTTTCTTGTTTGACCCCAACCCGGGTTTCAAATACGACCGTACGACCGGGCCCCAGCTGCTGGACCGGTTTGGTAAACGGCGTCCGTTGAACGTTGAACGGCGCATCGTCGGTGTCAAAGAACACCAAATGCGAGAGCGCGAGATCACCGCCAATCAATTTGATGTTAGTGCGAACGGCTCGGTACAGGTATTTCTGGTCGAATGTTTCTTCACTGAGATTGGTGACACTCCAGATCACGCGTGTCGATTCACCCGGAGCGAGACTGTTCAACGATCGGATCGCTGTCAACTCAACGGGAAACTGCAGTTGTATCTGTTGACTGTTTTCAAAATTTCGAAACCGGCGACCGATACCGCTTTCCATGCTGGCCAGCGGGCTGACCGCCTGATGCAGGCGGAACGCCCGATTTCGAGGGGCATCGACGATCTGGTCACCTAGTCGGATCCGCAGGCCATGATCGCTGAAAGTCAAGCTTTCGCCAGGAGCGAGCGGATGAGGCAGCAGCAGATCGCCGCCGTCGGCAATCAGCCAGTCATCCGATTCGATAAAGACTCGAATCGTGTAGTTGGCTGGCGTTGGCATGCCGCCAACGTTTTGGATTTCGATGTTTTCGATCGAGATCAGACTGTCGGGTTCCAGGATCGCGTATTCGCCGACGACATCAAAGTTGATCAATTGTAAGTCGTATGGAGAATCGTATTCGGTTTGGATGCCGCGATCGTCAACAACCACGATTCGCAGCCAACCGGCAGAACCTTCCTCTCCGTCTCGCGCTCGATAGAACGAATCGGCTCCGGAGCGACCATCACGTCCGTCGGAACCGCCCGGATTGTAATGGTGATGGGTCTGCGTCTGAACGTTTCCTTTCGAATCGGTGTATCGCGAAGTCGTGGTCCAGTGGTATCCGCTGCCTCCTTTACCGCCGGCTCCTCCCCGGCCGCCTCTGCCCGGCTCTCCGGCAAATCCAATCTCGCCGCCGGCGAGGTTACCTTTGCACAGCATCAGCAGCCCGGTATCAGACTGTGCGACTTGCAATGTCACGTTGCCTCCATCACCGCCGCGTGAACCATCGCTCGGATTACCCGCGTCACCTCCGTCACCGCCATCACCGCCATCGGTCCCGGCCGAAAACCTGGTTGCGTCACGCCCTGGCGCACCCTGGCTGCCCGGCTGCCCATCGCCGCCGCGGCCACCGTTACCGCCTTTACCGCCAGCAGCATCGATCACGATAAAGCCCCCGTGGCCGATCGCGAGCAAATGATCGAGGCGCGACGCGGCCGATGATCGATTCAGCAGTTCAGCGCGCAGGCGGACTTCGCCGCTAAGGCGATCGTGATTGCGGTAGGATAGTCGGCAATCAATCGAACCGCCGCGACCCCCGGTGGCGGATCTGGTGGCATCACCACCACGCCGTCCGTCCGCTCCATAAACGCGACTCGGATCCGTGATGCTGGCGCCGTCTTGGCCGTCGGCACCGTCGATGCCCCGCAGATCAATGCGATGGATCAGCTCGGTTTCGCCTTCCCACCCAAATGCCCCGGCGTCGCTGGAACGACGGAACAGCGAAGCTGAATTGCCTGGTGATGGATCGCTTGGTCGTTGCAAACCGGTTTGCCTTTCAGCTCGGAGCGCAAGTGAGTTTCAAATCAGCTCAACTCAACTCAGCATACTGATCCAACAAGGATTGCGGGACCCGCTGGACCCGCCCGTTTCGATCGATGACAGCCAGCGTAACCGTCGCGTCAACCAGGGCCAAACCGTCGCGGCTAATGCTGTATTGGTGAATGATTTTGCCGGCAGTCACTTTTTCGATGCGGGTACGAACTTGGATCAGATCATCGTATTTAGCCGGACTGCGATAGCGACAATCGACTCGCACGACGACCACCAATTGGCCTGCTTGTTCCATCTCGCGATAACAGCCGCCGGCGGCTCTCAGCAGCTCGGTCCGTCCGATTTCGAAATAGCGCAGATAATTCGAATGATGGACAAAACCCATCGGATCGACTTCGTCGTACCGGACCCGCAGTTCAATGGTGTGTTCGCGCATCGGCTCCTATTCCGATCGGCTGACGTCCCGGCTCGTTCCGGTAAGATCACGGGCGACGGCAAAAATGGTGTTCTCTTCAGGGATCGCTTTGGCTGTCCACTCAATCGTGTGATAGTTGCCACCGGTATCCAAGTATCGATTTTGAAACTGCACGACGGGCATCCCAGTGCTGAGGATTTCAAACGCTTCGCTGGTCTTTTGCCGATCATCGGGATGCACGAAATCCAAAATGGGACGCGATAAGAATTCCCGATTAGAAAACCCCAGCACGCGAGAGAAGTTTGAGTTGACACGATGGAAATGTCCATCCAAACCGGCGATGCAAAACATATCCATGCTCAACTCAAAAAACCTCACCAAGTCAGATTGCGCGTATTCGCTTGCCGATTCAAGGTGGGCGGTAATCTCAAATGCGACTTCGCCAGCGTGGTTCGGTCGGTCGTCGGGATCAGCGGCTAGACAGTCTTTCGCCAGCTCGACCAACTCGTTGTCAGCGTCGCACAGATTCAGAGCCGCGATCGCTTCGTCGTGCCTGGCCCAGGCGGCACGCGTGCAAACTTCCTGCAAATTCTTGCCTCGGAAGGGTGGACGGCCGGTCAACAATTCGCACAACATGCCGCCCAGTCCAAAGACATCGGCACGGGGATCAATCAACGCGTCCCGCGCCTGCTCGGGCGACATGTACGACGGCGTGCCATTGATGCTGCCGCCACGCGCCGGGGACGGCTCATCTTCTGGGCTTTGCGCAATTCCCCCTTGGCTCGGCAAACTGATCACTTGTTGGTCAGCCCAGACTGACGACAAGCCCCAGTCCATCACATGGACTTCGCCGAATTCGCCGACCATCACGTTGGACGGTTTGATGTCTAGGTGGACAACGCCTTTGGAATGGGCATACGCAATCGTATCGCACACTTTCTCAAAGATCTTCAGGCAGCGGTAGCGTTCCACCGGATTACGAGGCGCTAATTTGATCAGTTTTGAAAAGGTCACTCCGCCGACCAGCTTCATCACAAAATAGGGTCGTCCATCCCCGCAAAAACCAACGTCATAAATCGGCACCACGCCGGGATGCTGCAGTTGGCTGGTGATCTGCGCCTCGAACAAGAATCGATCACGCAGGTGCGGGTTGCCTCGCAGCTTGCGCAGCAACAGCTTGATCGCGACGTCGCGATCCAGATTGCGGTCGCGAGCTTTCAACACCAAACCCATTCCACCGCGGGCAAGCTCGCCCTCGATCGAATAGCGGACTAATTCGGCAAGATAATCGGATAGCTCAAACTCAGCCTCGTCCTGGTCCGAATTACTGCCTGCCAGAATCGTCGGCGCCGTCTGCGCTTGGACGCCGTCAGCGGATTCCTGATTCGGAAACAACGGCTGGTCAATCAGCTGATAAGACGAACCGGACTGTCTCAGCTGCGTCGTTTTCTGACTTGCATCGGTTCCATGGTGCCGCATCACAACTCTCCAGACCTGATAGGAAGCCGAGGGCACCGCATTCTACCAGTATCAGCACCCCCTGTGGGAGCGTCTTTCGTCGACCATCATTGAGAATTCAGCAACTGATCGACGACCGCTTTTACCCTGGTTACCGCATCTGCCCCTCCGCCGACAATCACGCCGGCAATTTTTCCGCCTGCATCGATGACCACCGTTTGCGGTATTGCATCGGCTTGATAGGGTCTCGCCGTCACGCCATCGGTGTCCAGCGCAACGACCATATCCAGGTCCAGCCGTTGCAACGCATCGCGGACCACTTCGCGGCGCTCCTCGAGGTTGATTGCCACCAAGGCGACTTTCGTTGCGTCATAAGCAGCGATCGCTTGATCAACAAGCGGCATGGTTTGGATACAGGGCGCACACCAACTGGCCCAAAAATCGAGCACTAAGATGCGGCCGCGGTAGCTGGACAGTTGGAATCGGCCCCCGTCAAGTCGTTCCAGTAGGATATCAGGTGCTTGTTTGCCGAGCAGCATCGACTCGTCAACCGCCTTACCGCCCGGCTGGGAATCTTGCATCACCAGCGGTAGTTTTGCTGGCGTCAACTTCCAATCGGAATAAGCCAAATCGGCTGCTTCGTCGGCTATTCGAGTTCCCAAGACGAGCTGATTGATCTTGCTCAATTCCACCGTACAGCTGCCGGAGACTGGACTAATCCCCGACAGAGCAGAGCGAGTCGACGCGGTCGGTAAGAATGTCACACGGCTGCCATCAGACGACAGTGCTTGCACGAATCCGCGATATCGATCCGGCATTGAGTTTTCCGACCGCGATTCGTTCGGATGCAGCCAGATGACATGAGTCACACGATCGCGCGGGATGACGAGTTCCTCCATCTGGACTTCGACGACCACCGTCCGCTGGTCGGCCCGCAACAGACGGCATCGCAGGAAGTCGCCGTCCTGGGAAACAAGCAGGTGTGTTGGCGGCGTTGACTTCTGCAACCGAGGTAAAGTCAACAGTCGCTGACGTTTCGCTTCACTCAATTCGGGGATCGGCGCCTTGTTGACCAGTTCGATCGCTTTGATGTTGACGTGAGGTATCAACACGTTTTCCCTGGCCAAAGTCGACAAAGTGACTCCAGAGGAGTCGATCGATTCGATTCTGCAGGCGATCCTATCTCCACTGCACAAGTGGATAAGATGCTGGTCGCGTCGGGCGCGGCCCGCCTGGACTCGATCCACACTCTGCAAAAATAGTTCACCAAAGCTCATGTCTCCGCGCAGCCTGAGAGCGGGCGGCGGCGGCGGAGCTGCAGATCCCCGCGATTGTCGTTGCCGGTCTCTGGTTTGGTTGAGATAAACAATTTGCCCCGAAACGTCAGCCCGCAGTCGAGCGGCACTGCTGCTCGCCAGAGGCCGCCAGGCCAGGCTGGAGAGGCCGTCGCCGGAATCGGTCACTGATGTTGCAAACGAGCCGAGGTGATGATGACCGTTGGATTCGAATCGGCCGACGCGGCGACGGTCGCGGAACGCTCCCGGCGTTTCGGTAAATTGCTCGGAGCCTTCGAGGGTCGCTGAAAATGCCACCAGATGCACCTGATTCTGCGTCACGCGCAGCTGATCGACGTACTTGGCATCTTTGACAATCCAGTAGCCCTCATCAACTCGGACAACTTCACCGGAGAGCTGTATACCACCGTTGAGCCGAAAGACGGATCGCGGCTGACGACCGGATTCTGCTTGATCAGCGAAGTGAGCGGAAGTGACTTCCGCCAGTTTGAATTCTGTCTGTGTGGTGCCTTGACCGACGATGATTGCCTTTGAATCGGGATCAAACCTCTCGATCGCAGTGGAAATCATCCTGCCATCGGACAATTGCATTCGAAACGCTTGTTCGGATCGTGCGCCCGGTTTTTCTCCTAGCCATGGCCTGACAAACAATCGACGCAATTCGATCTTGCGGCCGTGATTGATCACCCGGATACCGCTGCCGGAGGTACTGAGGGATTGATCGCTGATCCTGGTGAGCTTGCCTTGGTCGGGCTGCCACAGTCGAATTTCGCCGGCGCGTTGGTCGATATAGGCGATCAACCGGATGCTGGTTTGGTTGTTCAAATCTGCAATCAACCGAACCTGCGCTGTTGCCGTTCCCTCGCGAACGATTGCCAACTGGTTCTCGATGCTTTCCAAACGCCAACCGTCAGTGCTGGAATCGAACTCAGCGGCAGGATCGGCGGCCAGCGCAACGACGAAATCGGCGACTCCGGCCCACGATAATTCCAGATCGACCACTGCGCGGTCGGGCAACTGAAAATCGCCGTTCAAAGTGGCCCCTGGCCGATGTGCTACCAAGTACTCACCTGATTCGATCCAACCGTCAGCGAATTCCCAGTTTTTCAAGCCGGTCACCAGAGTGACCAGAGAGCGGCCGTCGTTTTTAAGGCGATTGATATCGGCGATCGTATCGGTCCGAATCGCCAGGTCACCGAGCGATTCCGCGCGAACAACGACGCGCTTGCCGTCCCAATAGACGATGTCTCCAACGATCACGTCTCCATCGGTGCATTGCACAATGAACTGTCCACTGGCTTTGCCAGCCGGCTCGGCGGGAAATCGAATTGACTTGATCGCCCCCGTCGGAAACGTAAATGGATCCAGGAATTCGTCGGCACGCCACTGAATCAGTTCAGCCGTATCACTGGGTAGCAGCCGACCTCGGAACGTATCGCCATTAACCAGTGTCACAAGGCCCACCGTAGTCTTTGTTTCCGCCCCAGTCGCGAAGCCGCAAACTAGCAGCATCAGCACCGACACAGCACACTCGCGCAGCAGTACCGCACGAGCGACTTGGGGAATATGGCGGCGCAGGCCAAATAAATGGCTTGCCCGTTGCCACCAACCAATCGTTCCTCGTGTAACGCATAGTTACCGTTCGTAAATGGGAAGAAACCGGTAGTTGACCGCGAGCGCCAGCAGGGACAGTGTGGTGCCGACATAACGACCTTGCGTGCCGTCGAAACTACCGTCTTGCTGTTGCTCGGATTTCAGCTTACGAATGACGATCTTGTTCCACTTTTGCCAGCTTTCAACATCACCTTGAAACAGCGCTTGGGCTTGGTAGTAGTACTGATACTCGACTCCGCCATGTCCGGGATTTCCGCCGCTCAATTTATCTTTCAAATAGTTCATGGTGCAATCGAACTGTGCCAGATCTTTGCGGCGCACGACCGAGTAGACCAGAGACGCAATCGCAACTCGAGCCACGGAATCGCTGTGGCCGCCGGTACTTTGGGAATACGCGACTTGACCCGATGGGGCGGTCATCTGGACAAAGTAGGCGATGGCCCGATCGATCGAATCATCGGGTACTTCAATCCCCGCGTTTCGGGCCGCCAGCAGACCCATCAAGACGGCGCCGGCAACCGAAGTGTCCGCGTCGTTGCCGCCGGGGTTGTATCGCCATGATCCGTGACGATTTGATTGCTGAGAGGTGATCGCCGACCGCACCGCCAATTCCAGGGATTGGCCAATCGTTGGCTGATCCTGGGGCGCCGGCCACAAGTTCCGATCGTCCACCATGCCGTAAGCTTCGGCCAACGCCAGGGTGGCGAATCCGTGATGGTACATGCTGTTGCCGAAGTAACCGGTGGTTTTGTCTTGCTGCGTGATGATCGATTGGATCGCCCGGCGAACACTGGATGCATAAATACCAAAGTTCGGGTCTTCGCCCGAGGCCAACATGCACATCAGGGCCAAGCCGGTGACACCGGTTCCCTGGTGGTTGCTGGGCCAGGAGCCATCGAGATTCTGGTTGGCGACCAGAAACTGCAGACCTCGGTCATACATGTCGCGCAGGTCACGTGGAACGACATCGCCACTACGAATTTCGATCACTTGCGCAGCAACTCGGCTGGTCATCAGCAGCAGCAGCAGAATCACGGTTGCCGGCATAAATCTGCTGGCAAAGCTGGTCGCAAAGGTCATGGCTGGTCCTGAATCGCCTTGACCCGAAATTTCTGCGCCTGCTCCGGAAGCTTTCGTTCTTGCACTTGCTGAATGCGTTGCATTTGTAGCGCGTTGATCGCCCTTAGTCGCAGCTGGGGCATGGGCATCCGCTGCTGCAGAAAATTTCGGATGACCATCAGCTCCTGATCGGTCAACACTCCTGCCAACTGATCTTCAATTTCGATCATCCGACCCAGCACCGTATACAGATAGTTTCGGCTATTTCCGTAAAACTCAGGCGGGTTTGCGGCCTTGATCAGCAAATCGATCACTACACTGCGAACGGACCGCTGTTGGGCCGGAAGCGCATTGGAAAGTTCCGTTTCAGCCTTGTCGTCCAACGATTTCGCTGCAATCGATTGGACCGGTATGGATCGAACTTTCCGATCTACGGCATTTCGTAAAACTTGATTCAGCGTTTGATCAATCATTTTGACATAGCGCTCTTCCGCATACTCCCGGTAGGCCTGCTGAATCTCTGTCACCGACGCCTGGTCAACGCAGGTGTTCAATGTCTTCTGGTACAGCGACGATTCGCCGTTCAGTCCGTTAACGATTTGCGAGACATAGGGGATTGCTTGTTGACGAACCATACTGGTTCTTTGCGCCACTGGCTGGCGGGAAGATCACCAAATTCGAACTGCCGCTTGAACGCAGCATAAGTGACAAAGAAACGGTGAATATCGGCGCTGCCGGCCAACTGCAGTTTCAGGCGTTGGTCTTTGCTGAGTCCAACGATTACATCCGCCAGGCGAATTCGATCGTGGAGCAATTCCTGGCACCGCCGCCGCGCCATCGCCTCGGTAAGCTGACCGAAACAGGTCTGATCAAACCACGATTCGGAGAACTGAACTCTTCGCTCGCCGTTTACCGCCAGCTCAACACTGGCGGCACGGTGTGGTTGCCCGCCGAGCCAGATCATCGGCAGCAGCAAGTACGGCAGTCGCCTGAGCAGGGTTGTTTGGACCACTACTTGCCGCTCCGCCAAGCTTCTAGTTGATTGAAATAGGCGTCCAAACCAGTTCGATATTCTTCCGGCAGCGGCAGGCCGCTGACACCGGTCGACTGGATCGCCGACGGCGCTTCGCGAAATTCCTGGGCGTTCAGCCCCGCGCCGATCAAAGCGAGTGCGGGCGTTTCCATTTCCCCGCTTCCTCCCCCTCCGGGCGCCGCCGCGCCACCTCCACCGCCAGGGCTGAATCGCTTGGACTCCAACAACATTTCAATGATCTCGGTTTCCGCCGCGATCGCGCTGGGCCCCGTGTCGCCGCTCCGCAGTATCTCGACCGCTTGCTTCATGATTTCAGCGACCCGATCTAACATCGCGATTTCATTTCCGAAGTCGGCCGCGGCGTCAGGCAGATCGCCAATTCGGTCGACCACTATCTCCGCTCGTTGTTGCAGCGCATCCTGTGTCTGCCATAACCGCTCGGCCGTCTGCAGATGCTCGGACTGCGACACCGCCGGACGCGCTTGCTCGGCCACTCGCGTTTGCTCGCGCAAGTTGACTTCGCCTTCCAACAGCTTCAGTACTTCCAGCACGACCGATGGCGGCAAACTTCCCTTGGCTTTGCCGCCCGGGCACTGGCCACTTTCGCAAATGCCGACCAAGTCCTCGGCCCAACGATCAAAGGTATCGCTCCAGTACTCGGCTTGGGCAATCGACAATCCGTTCTCATTGCGCAATTCATCGCTCAGCAATCGCAATTCGGCCGTCACGTCCGACTGGCGCATCTGATCCAACACGCGGCGAAAGCCCATCAATCGACTCCGCGTAAAGTAGGCGTCCATGTCATCCATGATGTATGACGTTTGCTTACTGCTATCGATCTCCACGGCCGCGAGTTCGCCGAAAGCTTCCGCACTTTCCTCTTTTTTGCGATTGGAAACACCGAATGCGTCGGAGGCCAGTGAAGCCAATCGGGAGGCAACTTGTTGCTGGCGGCGCGAAGACGCCTTCAATCGCTTGACAATCGTACTCCCTTCTAGATTTGCCAGCACCTCGTTCAATTCATCGGCGATCTTGTCAAACTCGGCTAATAGATCCTGTTGCTCTTTGACCGCTTGTTCGATTTGTTGAGGTGCCAAGGCGGGCTTGGCGGCTGCCCCGGATTTGGTGGGAGTCGCCAACATTGTGTTGGGCAATGTCAAGCGGGGCTGACTCGGACTGCTCGGAGAAGGCTCGCTCGACTGTTCGGAGTTCAAATCGTTGTGTGTCGACTCGACATCGGCGATCGAGGGTACCGGGGGGGAAGTTTGGTCGTTTTTCGGCGGCTGGCTTGGGTCAGCGGCGGCCGGATTGGTCAACCGATTCTGGCCAACGGATGATTTACGGTCGGCTGCGGCGCCGGCGGTGGAGTTGCGGGCGGCACGCGCGAGCAGATCGGCGATCGAGGGCATGCGATTATCGGCAATCTGTTTCAGCGTTTTCACCATTTCCGCCCAGCGGTCTAAATGACCAACCCCGATTTCCGGATTCCGCATCGCCTCCCGCAATAGTCCTTCCCCGCTACGGGCGAGCGAGGCGAGTTGATGGCCGCCAGATCGTTCCAGTTCAGATTGTCGGGCCAAGCGATTTTGGTTTTCGCTCAGTCGCAATTCTTGCTCGGACATTGCCCGCAACTCTTTGTTGGTTTCGTGCAATCGTAACTCACGGTCTCGCGCGTCCAAGGACGCCTGTTGCCAACGGTTCAGCTGCGAGAGAATCCAGACCGCATGTTGATTCTCACTGAGTACATCGAACACAGATTCGGGAGAATAAGAACGCTCGCGGCCTGGTAAATAGTCTTCGGCGAATACTCGGACCGCGATCGTTTGCGAGTTGACGTTTTCAGTGGCGGCACAAAAGGTTGCCGCCAAATCAAGTGATTCAGCATGGACACCGCCAGCGGCAATGATTGATTCACCCGATTCCGGATTCGGGTTTGCTTCGTCGATTGCCCGCCATTGGATGCCCACGCGTTTGACGCCGAAGTCGTCGGCGGCGCGAACTTGAAAGGCGACCAGTTCGTTGCGAAGCAGCACCTTACGCCTGGGCAGGTTTTCACAGGCGACCGTGGGGGGGGCGTCATCGATTGCTTCGATCGTCAATTCAAAGGGCTGTTTGCCCGTTAGTCCGTGGCGGTCGCGCCATTGAAGGTTCATCACCATCGGTTGGTGGATGATCACTTGCGGGGAAGAAAACTTGCGCCGGCGGTGGCTTGTGCTGCTCCGTTAACGCTGGCGTAGTCCAGCGACCTGGAAGCGGTAGCGGTCAGAATGGCTTTACTGCCAGCGACGACCGAGAATTTAGAACCACGCAGCTCTTTGGTAACGGATTCCTCGCGACCCAAGTATTCTGGTAGCTCAACAGCGGCGATCAGCGAGCTTAATTCAGGCCGCGGCTTGGGCTCGATTCGCATTTGGCCACGAAAATCACCAACTCTGTACGTCAGCTTTTCTGTCGACAGCTGACCCGGAAGTTCAAACCGGTACTGTTGTTGGTCGAACTGCGCTTGTTGCGGTGCTTGTCCCGACATGGCCGCCACTGCGGTCGCGGGACGCCAATGACTTGTCTCGGTTAGTCGCAGCGATATGTTGAAGGGTTCGTCTTGAGCGACGACCAGCGACTCGGGAAGTGGGCGGAGGTCAGCGAAGGTATAGCGTGGCGTTTGTTTCCAGGGAGCAAAAAACCGAAGGCAGGTGTTTTGCACGGCCGGGGTACTGACCAGCAGCAGCGCGGCGGCGGCCAGACCGAGCGCGATGGCAATCATTCCGCGGCGGCGATGCCTGGGGTTCGGGATTGCTGCAGAGAGGTCTTGGTCGGCGACTTGCCTGGCTACTTGACCGATCGCCGCCTCGATCAGTTGAGGCGAACGAGATTCTGCGGACTGCTTCCAATCGAAAGCATCCTCGGCCAGTTCGATGACACCCAGTAATGGATCACCCGTTTGCGGACGAGTTTCGGCAAGCAGCCGAGCCAACTGGTCCAGCCTGCGCCGGCCAAGGACCCAACGATGAATGGCCAGCGGAATCGCCAGACTGCCCAGCAACGCAGCGGCCAGGATGCCGCCCCGCACGGGCATCGCGGTGTCGTGCAAACGATCGAGCAGGTAGGTCAGCAGAAATCCGACCAGGATTGCGATGATTGCGAACGCGGCCGCTTCGAATAACTTCAGCGTCCAAAGTCGCCGACGAAAGGCGATCAGTTGGCAACGCAGCGTATCGGGAAGTCTTAAGTTGCCGTGGCGAGAGACCTTCAACGGGCGTTCCCTTCGATCGAAAGCAATGGAATAATCGTTCTCTCAGGAGAGCTTCATGATAACCAAGGCCGCGGCGATCGTGGATACGCCGGGTAAATTCAGCCGGCACGGCAAAACGGCCGCGTTGGTGATTGCGATTCGTACGCTAAGCCGGCTGGTCAACTGATTGGGCGATCGCCTGCCCATGGGCGTTGGATCTCGTTTTGACCCGTTACAACAACACCGTTCAGCTGAGACGTGCCGCCGCTGGCAGATATCGCTAGTTGGTGATCAATGGAGTTACGTTCCAGATTTGGTCGCAATACTGACGGATGGAGCGGTCTGATGAAAAAAAACCGCAACGGGCGACGTTGAAGATCGACATCCGGGTCCAGCGCTGATGGTCCTGGTATGCCTGGGCGGCTGTCTCACAGCAATGGATGTAGCCCGGGTAATCGATAAAAAGCAGATACTTGTCGTGATTCAATAGCGAATCAACAATCGGCTTGAACAGCTGCTTGTCGCCACCGGAAAAGTCCCCTGCGTCAATGCTGCCGATCGCATCGGCCAGTTGCGGGCTTGCCTGCAGGTAGTCGCGAGGATTGTAGCCACCGCGTTTCAGATCAATCACTTGATCGGCAGTCAAGCCAAACAAGAAAAAGTTCTCCTCGCCAACCCGCTCACGAATCTCGATATTCGCTCCATCCAAGGTCCCGACGGTAATCGCGCCATTGAGCGCGAACTTCATATTTCCTGTCCCGGAAGCTTCTTTGCCCGCCATGGAGATCTGCTGGGAGATGTCCGCTGCGGGGTAAATCTTCTCGGCCATCGAGACATTGAAGTTTGCTGGAAACACCAGCTTGAGCCGGCCGCGGACTTCCGGATCATGGTTGATGACCTGACCCAAGTTGTTGATCAGCTTGATGATCAGCTTGGCCATCCGGTAGCCCGGCGCGGCTTTGGCCCCGAACACAAAAGTGTGGGGAATCATGTCGGCACCTGGATCAGCTTTGAGCCGGCGATAGAGAGTGATGATGTGAAGTGCCTTCAGTAACTGCCGTTTGTATTCGTGCAGGCGTTTGACCATCACGTCAAAAATCGAATCGGGATCCACCGCGACGCCAGTAGATGCTTGCAAGAAACGACACAGCGATTGCTTGTTCGTTTGTTTGACTTCGCGCCATCTGTCGCAGAATTCCACGGAGTCTGCGAAATCCTCGAGTCGGCTGAGGCAGTCCAAGTTCTTTAGCCAGCCGTCGCCGATCGCTGACGTGATCAACGCCGACAAGCCAGGATTCGCCAGTCGCATGAAGCGCCTCGGGGAGACGCCATTGGTCTTGTTCTGAAACTTCTCGGGCCATAATTCGGCGAAGTCCCGCAAGGTGCGCTCGCGGAGCAGTCGGGAATGCAACTCCGCCACACCATTGACGGCAAAACTACCTACACAGGCCAGGTGCGCCATGCGGACTTGCCGCTCGGGCTGTTCCTCGATGATCGACATCCGCCGCCGACGATCTTCGTCACCGGGAAAACGAGCCTGAACTTCATCCAAAAAGCGCCGATTGATTTCGTAGACGATTTCCAAATGCCGCGGCAGCAGGCCGCCGAACAAATCAATGGGCCATTTCTCCTGAGCCTCCGGCAACAAAGTATGGCAGGTGTAAGCAAACGTGCGACGCGTAATGTCCCAAGCCTGATCCCATTCCAAGTGATGTTTATCCAACAGCAACCGCATCAGTTCCGGAACGGCCACGACGGGATGAGTATCATTGAGCTGGATCACAACTTTGTCCGGGAATTGCTGCCAGTCTTTGTTGAACAATCGAAACAGGCGAATCATATCCTGCAACGAGCAAGCGACAAAGAAATACTGTTGCTCCAGCCGCAGCTGTTTTCCCTCCCACGTGACGTCGTTGGGATACAGCACTTTGCCAATGTTTTCGGAGTAAACTTTTTGCTCCACGGCGCGGGCGTAATCTCCAACATCAAACAATTGAAAGTCAAATTCTTCGGTCGCGCGAGCGCGCCACAAGCGCAGAATATTTACCGTTTGTGTTCCATAACCCGGTACCAAAGTCGTGCAGGGCTCACCGAAAACCGTCTGCATTGGAATCCACTTTCGGCAGACGCGCCCATCTGGCTCGGTAAACTGTTCGACCTTGCCCCATAGTCCGACTTTGACCATGTGGTCAGGTTGCGGAAATTCCCAAGGGTTACCCTGCAGCAGCCAATCATCAGGCTGTTCCACCTGCCAACCGTCTTCAAACTTCTGCTTGAAGATCCCAAACTCGTACCGAATTCCGTAACCGATGGCGGTAATGTCCAGCGTTGCCAAAGACTCGAGAAAGCAGGCTGCCAGCCGACCCAGTCCGCCATTTCCAAGGCCCGGCTCGATGTCCAGGGCGATCAAGTCATCGAGATCCAAACCATACGGAGCTAAGGCCTGCCGCGCAAGCTCGGTCGTGTCCGTGTACAGCATGTTTTGTGGCAGCTGCTTGCCTAACAGATACTCTGCTGACAGATAACACACGCACTTTGAGTTCGCAGCAAATTGTGCTTCGACCGTGTTTCGCCAACGCTCGATCAGATGGTCGCGCACGGTATAACACAGCGTCATGTAGGCATCATGCATGTGCGCCGACTGGATGGCTTGGCCTTGCATATGCCAAAGATTGTCGACCAGACTCTGGTGGAATGCCTCCACAGTAGCTTCAAGTTTCCGATCGCTCGTCCTGTCACTCATGAATCAATTGAACTGGCCTGAGGTCGCGACTCCTATGATTGCACCGAATCCTGATCCGACAGCACTACTGTACTCCGCATCACATACCGTGTGGCATCGAGCCGCTTGCCGGCACCGTCAAATAGCCCTGAAAGCGGTCCGCGGAAGCTCGCGGAACCCGTCGAGAAGGGGGCCGCCTGCGTGTTACAGATTCGAGATGCAGCGGCTTGAGGCGGCAGTTGCCGCATCTTTTTCAACTCAATCAGTCGGCAACATCACCCACAGCTCGGGTCGCCCCACGTTGCAGTGCACGGCGCGAGCAAGCAGCCCCATACAGGACCAGGACAGAAACAGCGTCATACGGGCGGTATGCCAAGCGATTGGTTCTCCCTCGCCAGAAATCACCCTGCGGTTCTCGACACTGGGAACTGGATGGAAGATCCATTCGATCAGAGCAGGACGCGATTGCTCGTCGTCCTGAAAACGATCCAAAATCTGCAACGTGTCAGACAAAGTTTCGCTGCGAGCACCACGCCGCAAAATGTCTCGATCGATCGCATGGGAGGACTGCCGACTGACGGTTGGAAGAATCAACAAACCAAGAAACGTCCAGCCGGTAAAGCCCATGCAGGTCATCACAAGCTCCGCGACGCTGCGCACACCGGCACCCGGCAACAGGGCTGAGAGCGTGAAGCCAGCTAAGATCCAAATCAAGGCAAGCAGCATCCCTCTGGTGCGGCTGCCGGATTCCACGGCCTCTAACCGTCGAGCAAGCGCGACTGCCAGTTGCTCTGCTGTCAATTGATCGACCCAATCACGGGAAACAATGATTGATGCGAACTGCGGCAAGCCGACCACGCCGCCTGTAAAACCACGATCGCTGTGATGCACCACGGTCACAGGGAGCGGATTCAAACCCCATTGTTTCGCTCGCTTCATAGCCCTGCCGACTTTATCATCGTTCACGCACCATTGCCCTCGGGTCATCGAGATGGCCAGCTTTCGCTGCAGTGCGACATATCCAAACGCGATCACCGTGATTACCACGATGGTCCCCGGAAGCCCGGCAAGCCGACCTGCAGTAAGGATGGTGGCTGAGGTTAACAAAAATAAAACGGCTTGCAGTAGAACACCCGCAAGCCAGCGAAGGAAACTTGAACCAATCGCGGACGAACTGCGGCCGAAGCGATGCGGCAGGAGAAAACCGCCGAGCAAATCGAAAGGGAGCATGAAGACGATCAAGCAGCAGACGAAAGTCAGCAGGGCGGTGAAATCAACGAGCGTCCAATCCCTGGAACGTGGAAAGAACTGGTAAGGCAATTGAGTGATGAGGGCAACTTGGGTCGCGACGACGATCGATCCGACTCCACAAACCCCTAACAGTAATCTTGCTCTAGCGTAAGTAATGCGTCAGTCTCCCCGTTTGCGATCTTTTGATCGGTGGATCCCGCTCTAGCGAGCCATTTCTGCAGTCCGACGTGTCTGCGGACGCTTCGGACCAGCCAACTCCGCCAGTGCCACAAGCTGTCGCAATTGCAATTGCTTTTCCCCTGCCAATTTTCTTCTCTGATCCCGCTCAGATTCGCTCCATCCACGACGAATGGAACGCATGACGCCAAGAGTTCTGTTTTTCATCGTTAATCCTCTAATCCGAAGTATGCCTGATTGATTACACGCTCTTCCGAGTTGACAACCCTTCAACAATTGCATGCATGGCGGAGGTCCGAAAACGGGGTCGGTCACTCGGATCGCCTGAGGACATGTTTCGCCTCTGTGCGCTGCTCAGATCTCGGGATCTGTGGCCAAGTCCGACGCAGTGACGCGGGTGAAATACGAGAAGACGCCCAACACACACAGACCGTAAATCATCGCGATCAGCCCAATCAATAAATCGTAGGGTTTGGGAGTGGAGAGTGAAATCCTTAGCAGCACGGTCGAGATCACAAACCCGGCATTTCGAATCACATACTCGTACCGTTGAAAGAACGGAATCGAAACGATCAGCAGAAACACATCCGTAAATATCATGAACTCGAAGAACGCCGGAAAGAAGAATAGATCCATATCCATCGCACCACCGACCTCTGCCTGCGGTGCGGCGATGATTCCCGACGCCCACCGAAAAACGTTGTAGATGGCGAGCAATATCAGAACAACGCACAACAGTACCGCCACCGACTTTTTAATTGCGACAAATCGGTCAAGGCTTTCATGCGGCTGGGAATGGACGACCGTTTGACTGACGCGCCGAAATCCAGTCACCAGCAGGAACATCAGCATTGCGGCGATCATGTCCAGAAGCACCGTCCACGCCGCCTCCCACTGCGAAAGCCAAGTGACCGGGTCGCGAAACTCTCCGATGTCTTTGAACACACCGCGAATCACGATCAGCGATACGATTTCGTACTGTTTTCCGATCGAACTGGTATGGGATCGAGGTAGAGCAAGAACCAACAGCAGCACTTCGTAAAACAGGATAAAGCTAAAGGGCGTGTAAACGGCATGCAGGAAATTGCGATCCAGTCCTACCAACGGGCCGGACTCTGGATTCGGCAACGAACGAGCAACTGCGATTAGCAACAGATGCAGCAGAAAGCCCAGAGTGGCGAATCGGACGACCCATTTTTCCAATCGCCTATTTTGCTCGGAAGTGTCAAGCAGGTCATAAATTCCGGCGAAGGTCGCTGTTAATTTATCGATCACTGCCGATCCTCGCCTTGCCGCGTTGGTGCGGCCGCCGCGTACTGTGTCAACGGGCGAGCAGACAACCTTGAACTTTACTTACTGATTGAGACAGCGGAAATGGACCATTTCCGGATGAGGCGGTCAGCGTGATCGACCCGGGCTCCGAAACCTGCTGAGTCCGCTAATTCAAATTCGATTCACCGCCCGAATCCGCTATTTGCAAAAAGACCGTGCCACGCGTTCGTCGAAATCGCGGACTCAATCTGCAACTGGATTCGGCCATCGCTCACGTTGCGATTGCAACTCGCACGCAAATTCTACCGATCAGGTTTGAAACCGAGAAGCGGCCAAACAGATAACAGGAAAAGATTGCAGAATCACGAGCGATCAACCCCGCTACCGATTAGCGACTTCGATCACGGCTCGATTGAGTTCGGCCAAACACTTTGCAGCTCGCCAATCGCTGCATCTTCTGGTCCGCGGCGAGTCGCGGGAACAGCATCAGGCTGGCGTTTTCTGTCTCGGCTGCTCGCAAACCGTCAATTCTTAAAAAAATCTGTGCCACTAATTTTTGTCGGCGCTATAAACACGATAGATCGAAGAAAAGGCAGAAACATAGTCGCTTCTGTTCTTCACAGCCATCAACAACTTTAAGAGGCAAATCATGTTTGCGGAGATGACGTTTCTGGCGGCCGCGATGCCCGACCTGACCGTTTTTCAATACAGCATCGTCGACAACATTTTCTCGATGACTGTCGCAACGATGGGCGCGGCGGCATTGTTCCTGTTTCTGTCGCGACCGACAGTCGATCCCGAATATCGGCCTGCCCTGCTGATTTCCGGACTTGTGGTCAGCATTGCTTGTTACCACTACTTCATGATTCGGCACAGTTGGCAGGGAGCCTATCAGTTAGGCGGTGACGGATACGCGGGCACCGGAGCCAGCTTCAATGACTTCTATCGCTACGCGGATTGGATTCTGACCGTGCCGCTGCTGATGGTCGAACTGATCGCAGTGCTGCGGTTGGAAAAGTCGAAGGCACGATCGCTGTTGACCAGGTTGGTAATTGCGGCAGTGGTCATGATTACTCTGGGATATCCCGGCGAAGTCATTTCGAGTCCAGAGGGATGGACAGCACGATTGGTTTGGGGACTACTTTCCTGCATTCCATTTGCCTACATCTTGTACGTGCTGTGGGTCGAATTGACCTCTTCGTTGGAATCGCAGCCACCGGCAGCCCGCAAGCTGATCGAATTTGCCCGACTAGTCTTGCTGATCACATGGGCGGTTTACCCGATCGCCTACTTCATTGGCGGGACCGAGGCAGCGTTGACGGCGAAGGCCGGAGGTGACGTTGATCCGTCTGGGATCGTCGGATTGCAAGTTGGTTACGCTATCGCGGACATGGCTGCGAAGGCCGGATTCGGGGTTTTGATTTACTTCATCGCCCGCGCAAAAGCTCTCAAAGCGAAATGGATTCGGCATCCCAACCAAGCGTGGCAGCTGCCTGACTGATTTAGATGCGAGGGGTGGATCACCCCTCAATTCTGAATCCGCATTGTGATGGAAACCAAGTTCATGCACTCAACCGGCGTCGCTATCGTCAGCTTGCTTGTCGCCGCGACGTCGGTCCGGGGCATAAGTGTGGAACCTTGGGTGGCCACTGCTGTGCTGGCCCTGGCGGTTGCCGTCGTTGGGGTGCCGCACGGCGGCTTGGATCATTTGACGGGCCGCCGACTTCTGCGAAATCGGTTCCCGAAACTGTGGGTTCCAATCTTTTTCACGGTGTATCTGCTCGTCGCGGCTTGTGTCCTCGTCGGTTGGAGTTTGTCACCCAGCTTGACGGCAGTCACTTTTTTTCTGCTGTCCGCTTGGCACTTTGGGGTGGAAGATCAGATGAACGTTGGACAACGAAATTTTCGGCATCATTTCTTGGCGATCGCCGTAGGAGGTCTGGTGATTTGGATTCCCTCGTTGTTTCAGCCAGCGAACTTCCTGAGCGCTATTGAGACTGTGATTGTGAGCGAAATCAAATTGTCGGCAGCGTCAGTACTACAAATGACGCAGTGGATTGCAATGGTGGCCGTGCCGATTGCGATCGGCGTGACGGCCCTCGATTTAGCTTCCGGCTTGAATGTTCAACGTTCCCTGCGAAATATCAGTTTGGGCACCTTGTTCGCTACTGCCGATGTGCTGATTTCATTTGGCATTTACTTTTGCGGCTGGCATTCGATTCGCGGATTGCAAAGTCTGGCCCGCGAGCATGACAAGAGCTTTCGTCAGCTCTTCTGGTCCGTCCTACCGTTGTCGACTGCTGCGGTTGTTATGGCAGGTGCGGGAATGTGGTTCTGGTCATCGGGCCAAGTCATGTCGGATGCTGTCAGCCGAACGTTATTCCTCAGTTTATCGGCGATCGCGGTACCTCACTTGCTGCTTCACGGGCCAATCGCTGAGCGATTAAGCAAGTCATTACAGGAAGACACGAAACGAATTGATGACCGCTGTGTGGAGGCCTCGCCGTGAATGTTCAACCTCTAGACCGTTATGACTATGTGCTGATCGGTGGCGGTTTACAAAGCGGGCTAATTGCACTTGCACTCCAGCAACATCAACCTGAGGCAAGTGTTTTGCTGATCGAACGTGATGGCGAGATTGGCGGCAACCACACCTGGTCGTTTCATTTTGCTGACATTGCCCAAGACAGTCTTCGCTGGTTCGCTCCCTTAGTCGTCCGCAGTTGGCCTCATTACGACATTCGCTTTGGGAAAACACTGCGACGAGTAGATCTCCGATACGCTTCGATCTCGGCCAACCATTTTAAAGAGGTGGTTGGTCGATCGTTTTGCAGGTCGGGTGCCAACGAAAATTTGGTGAACCCTTTAGGCGAGCGTGCGGCCGGGACGACTTGGCCCACCTACAACAACGATCGGGCTGTGGCGATTGTCGAACCAGAAGTGGCACCGCGGCGGATGATGCTTACAAACACCGAGGTGCTTCATGTCTCGGAACACGAACTCATAACTAGTTGCGGGAAAAGTTTTTTGGCTAAGACGGTGATCGACTGCCGGGGTCCGTCAGTCGATCAGCTGGGTTTTTCTGCCTGTGGCTACCAAAAATTCTACGGATTTGAGGTCCAGCTTAAGCAGCCATGGCCGCTGAAGGCACCGCTGCTAATGGATCAGTGCGTGGACCAAACTGATGGTTTTCGCTTCAACTACACACTGCCTTTTGATGACCGACGTATACTGGTCGAAGATACGCGTTTCTCGGATTGTCCGACGATTGAACGTCAGGAATGCCTTGCTCAGGTTCGCGCGTATTTGAGGGCTCACGGGATCACTGATTTCGAAATCGTGCGAGAAGAGTCCGGCGTCTTGCCGATGCCGCTATCCTCGGAACTACAGCCAATCGCGACTTCTCCGCTGGCCGGCGGATATGCAGGCGGTTGGTTCCATGCCGCAACCGGATATTCGGTGCCGATGGCGGTGGCTTTCGCGGAAGCGGTAGCTTCGGTGCCCCCTTCACGATCGCGATCGGCGGTTGCCGAGTTGGCTGAGCAGCATCGGTGGCGTTCAAAATTCGCCCGCTTCCTGAATTTGCTGCTGTTTCGCTTGGTTAAGCCTCGCCAACGACACCATATTTTTCGCCGCTTCTACCGAGTGCTGTCCGATGCTGCGGTCTCACGTTTCTATTCGCATCAATTTACCGTCCGTGATGCGGCGAAGATTGTGATTGGAATTCCCCCCACCCTTATCGGACTGAGTCCGTTGCGTTTCGTCCAAGCGATTCTTCGAGGAGACACCCGATGACCACCGTCTTGCCACCCCATGGGTTTACCGAAGACGATGCCACTTATCGTGAGGCTAACGATGTTCCGCAGGATTTGTGGAACCAGGCGTTGAACATCCCGGCCGAGCAATTTTTGTCGAGGTGCGGAAAACAGATTCGCTCCACGATTATTCGCGAGTCATTTCGCGCTGCAGGGGGTGTTGGAGAAACACCCAGGCCAATCGCAGCATCGATCGAGTTATTGCACGCCGGATCGCTGATCATTGACGATATTGAAGACGATTCCGCAGAGCGACGCGGCGAACCGACCTTGCATCGGGAGATTGGTCTTCCGTTGGCTCTGAATACCGGCAATTGGATGTACTTCCGGGCGCTGGAAAAATTGTCGGAACTGGAAACTGACAACCGCACCAAGCAGCGGATGTTATCGCGAACCGTTCGCACAGTTCGTCGCTGTCATGAAGGCCAAGCACTCGATTTGTCGGCGGCGATCAACTTGGTCGCGCAACATGACGTGTTTCCGATAGTTCGCACGATCAGCCGTTCAAAAACAGGTGGGCTGACCGCACTGTCAGCCTGGTTGGGTGCGGTCGCCGCATTCGGTTCTGGCGTGACACGAAAAGCCCTTACCCGATTTGGAATGAATGCAGGCGTCTGCCTGCAGATGCAGAACGATCTGAACGAGCTCAAGCAATTTGTCAACGGCCAACAGAGATTTGACGATCTCCGCAACGCCCGTGTGACCTGGCCCTGGGCTTGGGCGGCAAGAGAATTTTCAAGCTCCGACTTTCTGGCCATGCAAAGATGGCTCGGCGAAGCTTCGCGTGATTCTGGCGAGCTGCGCATGATCGCTTGCCGATTGTTGGATGCCTTTGGCGAGCGAGGGCAGAAATGGATCGACTCGAGACTCAACAGGGAACTGACTTTGTTGGGCGAGCACATTCCATCAACGTCGGCACTGCGTAGCGTTTTGGGAGCGCTGCGACGATAAAGATCAGGGTGATAACATGACAGCAGCGATTGAAATTCGAAATGGGAAAAGCGTCCGCCGTGATTCTGCCCGCGTCACCGGAGGCAACGGCTTACACTCGCGTGGTCGCGCTGCGGTGGTGGGCAGCGGATTTGGCGGCCTCGCTGCGGCGATCCGCCTGCAGGCGATGGGCTTTGAAACGACTTGCTTTGAGGCGCGCGACAAGCCCGGTGGTCGCGCCTACGTTTACCAAGACCAGGGTTTTACCTTCGACGCCGGTCCTACCGTCATCACCGCGCCGCATTGCATCGAAGAACTATTCGATCTGGCTGGTCGCTCGATGGACGACTACGTTGATCTGATCGCCGTCAATCCAATGTATCGATTACAGTGGTCCGATGGTGCTTCGTTCGACTACTGTTCTGATGAAAGTCAACTGATCAAACAGATTGAACAGCTGAGCCCGCAAGATGTAGCCGGATACAGACGGTTCGCCGACTATTCGAAGCGAGTCTTTCAGAAAGGTTATGAGGAACTTGGTGCGGCGCCATTTCTGCGATTCAGCGACATGGTTCGAGTGGCGCCACAATTGGCCCGGCTGCGGGCCGATCGAAGCGTTTATTCAGCAGTTTCAAGATTCATCAAGGACGAACACCTCCGTCAGGCATTCAGTTTTCACCCGTTATTGGTCGGCGGCAACCCGTACGAAACCAGTGCCATTTACACGCTGATCCACTGGATTGAGCGTAAGTGGGGCGTGTTCTTTCCTCGCGGCGGCACTGGCGCGTTGGTTGGTGGCCTGGTGCGGCTGTTCCAAGACCTCGGCGGCGAACTGCGACTCGATTCGCCGGTCCGGTTGATCGAGCTGGAAAGCGGGGACAAACACTGCAAGCATTTGCTGACTACGGACGAGCGAAAGCGTGAGTCTTTTGACCTGGTCGTATCAAACGCAGACGTGCACCATACCTATTCCAAACTCTATCGTCACGTCGGAGCCGCTAAGTCAACCAGCCGTCGGCTGGAGAGGATGGAGTGGTCCATGTCATTGTTCGTGATGTACTTTGGAACCAATCGACGTTATTCGGACCTGGCTCACCATACGATTTTGTTTGGGCCGCGTTTCAAGGGATTGCTGGACGATATTTTCAAAGGCAGCAAGCTGCCGGAAGATTTCAGCCTCTACCTGCATGCACCCACGGTAACCGATCCGTCCCTGGCACCCGCCGGCTGCGAAGCATTTTACGTGCTCAGTCCGGTGCCCCACCTGGGCCGTGCCGCCGTTGATTGGGATACGGTTGCCCAGAAGTATGGCGATGCAATTCTAGAATCGCTCGAGCCACATTTGCCTGGTTTGCGGCAGTCCATCGTCACTCGCAGACATTTCACTCCGCACGATTTCCGCGATCAGCTGAACGCCTTTCACGGCTCAGCCTTTTCGGTATCGCCAAAGCTGACGCAAAGCGCGTTCTTTCGACCACACAATCGAGCAGACAAGATTCCGAACCTGTACATCGTCGGCGGAGGTACTCATCCCGGCGCTGGAGTCCCAGGCGTGATCAACACCGCCAAAGCTACCTGCGGAATCGTCGCTGAGGACTTTGGAGTCCGTGTCCCATGAACCTGTCTGTTTACGATCATCGACTTGCTGGTTCCGACTCATTCGACCAGGTACCGACCTCCGGCGCGAGTGTCATCCGCAAACACAGTCGCTCTTTCGCAGCCGCCTCGTGGCTGCTGCCCCGCGAATATCGCCGTGACGTTGAAAAACTTTACGCGTGGTGTCGATGGTGTGACGACGCTGTGGATTCAGCCACGAACATCAATCAGGCGGAACAACGACTGGAAATGCTGCGTGAGGATGTGGAGCGGATTTACCGGGGCCAGAGGCCGCTGCATGAAGCATCGCAATGGCTAGCGGAAGTGGTTGCGAGCCACAAAATCGAAAAGCGTCTACCCTTGGACTTGCTCGATGGGATGAGGCTGGATCTTCGGCTTGAGCAGATCGGTACGCAAGAAGAGCTGTTGAGCTACTGCTATCACGCTGCCGGTGTCGTGGGATTGATGCTGTGCCGAGTCTTTGGCGTCACTGATCTCCGCGCGATGCGGCACGCCAAGTCGCTGGGGATGGCAATGCAGCTGACGAATATCGCCCGTGATGTCCGCGAGGATTGGGATCGAGGCCGTTGTTACTTGCCTGCTGAATGGCTTGCGGCCGAGCACGCCGGCAAGACGATGCCAACCGACGCCGACGTTCGCTCCTCCGTTGGCCGCATCCTTGAGCTCGCCGATCAACACTACCGAACTGGCAATTCAGGATTACGCTATCTGCCCCGAGGCGTCCGCCCTGCGATTCGAATGGCTTCCGCCGTCTATCGCGAGATTGGCCTGCAGATTCGCCGCAATGGCGATCGCGTCATGCATGGCAGAACGATTGTTCCAACGGCTAGATTCGCATCGGCTGCAGCCAGATCTCTACTGGCATCAGCATGGTCCGATGTCAACGAGCGTTTTCCGCTGAGGTCAATGAGTGCCGAAAACTTCCTGATTCAACCACTACCTAAGGAGCTCATCATGAGTGACGCGAAATACTTACTTTACCTCGGCCTGTCCCTGACCGCATTTATGGCAAGCGGTTCATTTTTGTTGGTGATGCTGAATCCAAAGGACGCTTCTTACAGTTCACTTCCGCTGATTTACGCGGTGGCCAGCTTAGGAATTGGAATCGCGACTAATCTACTGGCCAAGCGTGCTGAAAGGACGGTCCCGGTGCCGATTGCGACTGAGGAAACTCGGTCGGCAAAACATCAAAGCTGAGGGTCTGCCAAGGGATAGCGAGACACCAACCTTGCGGCAAACTCGTCAGTCTGTAGTGTTACGGTATAACCAAGCTGATAAAGACGAGGATCACCTTTTTAATTGGCGACCAAATGAAGAAAAAACAACTCGGCAAATTACTAATCGTTTTCGCGGCATTTCTATCTTTCTTGTTCTCAGTTGGACTGTGGTTCGGCGGACAAAGGGAAGAAGGGGTGTTCGTGGGGATCTGGGTGCCTTCGATTCTGGCTTTCGGGGGACTGCTGTTCGCCGGACAGGGAGAATCTTGATGACTACGGTAGCCATTTTCCTACTCGGCGTGATTGTGACGATCATCACCGGGTTGGGCGCTGTGTTGATCGGGTTACAGGAAGCGGCCGATCCCAGACAGAGTCGCGTAGAGGATTTATCAGATATTGAAAAACAACTGGTCGGACGCGGTGACGGCAATTGAAGCCAGCAGATCGCGGTCCAGCAATTCAGGAATGAATTCCTGAACGGCTCGCAGAGACGTCGACCAAGCGCGGCCCGCCAAGTTGAAAATGACGCACGAAGGCTCCGTTGATGGTGCGAACATTGAATCTGGTGCTGTACGAGCTTGGTTGGTTCGCCTGCGTTTTGTCGGCAGCCTACCTGAGACCCTGGTTGGGGATCTCAATCGGGTTGGCGTTGATTGGCGTCCATCTGTATCTGACGACCGACCGAGCCAACCAGGCAAAGGTCATTCTGTTTACGCTTGCCACTGGCATGTGTGTCGATAGCGTGCTGTTGGGCCTCGGAGTGTATCAATTTCCGAGCGGCTCTTTCAGCAGATTTTTACCGCCACTTTGGATGTCGGTATTGTGGATGCAATTTGCAACGACGTTCCGATACAGTCTCAGTTGGCTCAGTGGACGTCACGCGTTAAGCGCTGTGCTGGGGTTTATGGGAGCACCACTGGCATTCCTGGGCGGAGAGAAACTCGGTGCGATAACTTTTGATACGCCTCGGCAGACGAACCTGCTGATTCTAGGCGCGTTCTGGGGCCTGGCGATTCCACTGCTTTTCTACGTTTCCGACCGTATCCACGCCCGCGCTACTTGTACTTCAAGTTACCGCGGATTCACGCCTCACTCCGGGTAGCTGCGCAGCTACCTACTCGTCAGCGGACGCCCCTCGGATTATCTTCAATCGCACTATCTGAATTCGGACTCGCTTGTCACATTCTCTGACCATCCGGCTCGTTGACGACAGTTACGCTGATTAAGGTTAGATCGAAGATTCAATCGACGGCATTTTAATCGATCGATGGACAAATTTCTGTTGCTACAGGTCCGCAACCCTGCTGACGCAATGCGTCAGCAGGAAGTCGGATGTTTCGCCAGAGCCCTGGGTTGCGATCCTCAGCAGATTGAAGTCTTTGATTTGCTTTCCGGCGTACCGACTGTCGAGCGACTTAATCGAGTGGACGTCGTGCTTTTGGGTGGCAGCGGTGACTATTCAGTTGCCCAAGGTGGCGGCTGGCTCGGACCAGCGCTGGAAGCGATGCGAGAACTTTACGAACTTGGCAAACCGACCTTCGCATCCTGTTGGGGATTCCAGGCGATGGCGAAAGCTCTGGGCGGCGAAGTCGTTACTGACAAGCGGCGAGCAGAACTCGGTAGCGTTGAAGTTCGACTGACCGAGGCTGGCCGCAAGGATCCACTGTTCGCGCCGTTGGGCGATCGCTTTCTGGCGCCGATGGGACACCAGGATTGTGTGATCCGGCTGCCTCAGCAGGCTGTACTATTGGCGTCCAGTGAAAAGGTGCAAAATCAAGCGTTCCGAATTGCCGACAAACCGATTTACTGTACTCAGTTTCATCCAGAACTCAATCGCACCGCGTTCATCGAGCGGGTGTTCGCGTATCCCCGGTACATTCGGACGATCACCGGTGATTCGATCGATCAGTTCGTGCAAAGATGCCAGGAAACCGAGGCGACGGATCAATTGCTCAGCCGCTTCATGCATCAATTGCGAACCGATTCGCTGTAGGCGTCGGCCGCGGTCCGGCGCCGAGACGTTGGTGCGGTCCGGGAAGTGGGCCCGAACAAGATTTTTTTCCGGAAAAAAACTAATTGACATATCGTGAGCTGACGATATGATGTAGTATTCACCGAGGAGCAAGAGATGCCAACCAAGACGAAACTGAGGAAGCAGGCGAAACCCGTTGGCGACGTACAGTCGTTCGCCGCGGCGGCCGAATGTTTAAAAACTCTGGCTCATCCGGTGCGGCTGCGAATTGTGCAGTTGTTGTTGTACGGTCGCTACACGGTGGGCGAGTTGGCCGAGGATTGCGAAATCCCCGACAATGTCGCTTCAGAACACTTGCGGTTGCTGCAGCGGTGCGGCTTTCTGGTCAGTGAGCGGGAAGGGCGACGGGTCTATTACCAGGTTGCCGAGCCGCACTTGGAAAAGTTGATGGCTTGTATCGAAGGACGGTTTTTGCCGTGATTAAGCGGGCAACTGACAAGCAGTGGTCTCGCTTCTACTTTTCACGTAATATATCGTCACCTTTCGACCTTTCACACTTTCGAGCTTTAGATCTAAACGCATTCGACAAAGGAGTTTTGCTGTGCACACGATTGATGTCTTACAATTGGCGGACAAACAAAAAACCGGCACGGTCGACCTGATCGACGTGCGAACGCCGGCCGAATTTCGCCAACTGCATGCCCAGGGCGCCAAGAACCTGCCGCTCGATTCGCTCGATCCAGCATCGATCGCCCAGTCGCGCAACGGCCGCTCGGGCGAACCGCTGTACGTGATCTGCCAAGGCGGCAACCGATCGGCCAAAGCGGTCGCGCGGCTGATCGACGCGGGTATCGAGAATGTTATCGACGTCGACGGTGGTACGAATGCTTGGGACGCCGCAGGCTTGCCGGTTGTCCGTGGCGAGCAGGCGATCTCGTTGGAGCGGCAGGTCCGCATCATGGCGGGTTTTCTGACGCTGCTGGGCGCAGTACTCGGTTACTTCGTTCACCCCTACTTCGTCGGGCTTGCAGCCTTCATCGGCGCCGGGTTGATGTACGCAGGAATCACCGATTCCTGCGCCATGGGAATGATGCTGGCAAAGATGCCCTGGAACCAATGAAGCGGCTAGGGCTCGGAGAAGGGAAAGCGAGATGGCAATTGTGTTGATTGGCGCGGGTATCATTGGATTGTCCTTGGGGATGCTCGGCAGCGGAGGATCGGCAATCACGGTACCGGTGCTGGTCTATCTGGTTGGCCATGGCGGCAAAGAGTCGATTACCGAGTCGATGGCGATTGTCGGTTTGATCTCCATTGCCGCGGCCATTCCCTATGGCCGCACCAAACAGATCGATTGGCGAAGCGTCATCTACTTCGGCATCCCAGGCATGTTGGGAACCTATCTCGGCGCCGCTCTGGGTGGCATTTCCAGCGAGATCTTGCAGTTGATTGTGTTTGGTTTTGTGCTACTGGCCGCGGCCTATTCGATGCTGCGAAAACCGATGTCGCTCCAAACGCTGAAGGCAGACCAGCAGCACGATTCGCCAATTTGGAAGGTCGCGATCGAAGGCACGATCGTCGGCGTCGTCACCGGTTTTGTCGGTGTCGGAGGTGGATTCTTGATCGTGCCCGCGTTGGTGATTCTGGGAAAGGTACCGATGCGTTTGGCGATCGGAACCAGCCTGATCATCATCGCGGCAAAATCGGTGGTTGGATTCGCAACGTATCAATCCTATTTGCTCGATCACAATCTATCAGTCGATTTCGGGACGATTCTGATCTTTGCCGCCATCGGAATTGCCTGCAGTTTCATTGGCCGCGCAATCAATCAACGTCTCAATCAACAAGCGTTGAAGCAAGTCTTCGGCGTATTTCTTATTTTGCTTGGCGGTTTTGTGATTGTGCGCGAAGGGAGCAAGTTCTTCGCTGGCGCCGATTCACCATCTACCGCAATGGTCAGCTCACAAATCAAATCAACGAATTGGAGATAAAAAAATGTTGCTCAAGTATTTTTATGACGAAACTCTGGCTCACGCTTCTTATCTGGTCGGCTGCCAAAGAGCAAAAGTCGCTATCGTCATCGATCCCGGTCGCGATATCAGCCAGTACTTGGAAATGGCCGCGCGTGAAGGTCTGAAATTGACCGCCGTCGCCGAGACGCATATTCACGCGGACTACGTTTCAGGCGCTCGTGAATTGGCCGACCAAGTGGGCGCCAAGCTGTACTTGTCCGACGAAGGTCCCGCCGAGTGGAAGTATCTGTACGCCGATCAATACAAGCATCAGTTGGTCAAAGACGGTGATTCGTTCATGATCGGCAACATCAAGTTTGATGTCATGCACACTCCCGGTCACACGCCGGAGAGCATTTCGCTGATCTTGACTGATCAAGGAGGTGGCGCTGACAAGCCGATGGGCATCTTCACCGGCGACTTCGTATTTGTCGGATCGATCGGACGTCCTGATCTGCTGGAACAGGCTGCCGGGATCGCGAACACGGCCGAACCAGGCGCCCGCGATCTGTTTAAGTCGGTACAGCGTTTCAAGTCACTGGCCGACTATCTGCAGGTCTGGCCGGCTCACGGGGCCGGCAGTGCCTGCGGCAAAGGGCTGGGCGCGATTCCCTCCTCGACTGTCGGTTACGAAAAACGATTCAACCCCGCGCTGCAGTTCGCTGACGAAGCCGAATTCGTTCGCTACATCTTGGCCGATCAACCGGAAGCACCCAAGTACTTTGCCGTCATGAAACGGGTCAACAAACAAGGTCCGCGGCTGCTTGGTAAAGACCGCGATCCGAAACGTTTGGATCCCAGCCAGCTGCAACACGCTATCGATTCCGGCACCGTGGTCGATCTGAGTCCACCGGCGCAATTCGCCGAAGCACACGTCCCAGGTACAATCAACCTACCACTGGGAATGCTGGCCTCCTGGGCTGGCTGGTTGATCGATTACCAGCGCCCGACCCACCTGATCGGCGCAGGACCAGATCGCTGAAGCGACGCGTGTCCTGCACAAGATTGGTGTCGACGAAATCGCCGGAGTTTTCGACGCGGCTGAGGTCCGGTCAGCGGGACTGGCAACGGAGCCTTACGCGAGCGAGACGCCCGCTGAATTAGCCAATTTAATCGCAGCCGGTCAGGTATTGCTGATCGACGTGCGTTCGGATGTGGAATGGAACGAAGGCCATATCGAACAGGCCCAGCATCACTTCCTCGGTCGTTTGCCCGATCAGCTCGAACAACTGCCCCGTGATCAAACGATTGTCGTCCAATGTCTGGCTGGTGCCCGTTCGGCGATTGGCGCGAGTGTGCTGCAGGCCGCCGGTTTAAAAAACGTGGTCAACATGGCTGGCGGTTACTTGGCTTGGAAGCGGGAAGGTCTACCGAGCACATCGTCGCGGCAAACGGCGGCCAGTCATGCCTGATCGACGCCCACAACAGGTCGCGAAACTTGAAAATCAGCAACGGAGTACGATGCGATGAAGATTGTCATCATTGGAGGGGTCGCCGGCGGGGCGTCGGCCGCGGCTCGGGCGCGACGATTGTCCGAACAGGCCGAGATCATCATCCTGGAACGTGGCCAGTATCCTTCACTGGCCAATTGCGGACTGCCCTATTACGTCGGTGGCGAAATCGAGTCGCGCGATCGATTGCTGGTTGCTCCGATCGAAATGCTGCGCAGGCGTCATCGGCTGGACGTCCGCACCCGATCGGAAGTCATCGCGATTGATCGCGACCGCAAACAAGTTCACGTCCGCAATCTCGAATCGGGGGATGGCTATTGGGAAAAATACGACAAATTAATCATTGCCACCGGCGCGTCACCGCTGCGCCCGCCGATCCCAGGGATCGACCTCTCGCAGGTCCTGAAGCTGCGAGACTTGGGGGACGCTGACCGGATGCGCAGCGGCGCTCACGGGTGCCAAGCAGGCTGTGATCGTCGGTGCCGGCTTCATCGGTATCGAAGTCGCTGAAAACCTGCATCGACGGGGCATCCGAGTGACCATCGTCGAGCTGGCCGACCAGATCTTGCCGCCCTGGGATCGCGAGATGGTCGCGCCGATTGAGAATCATCTTTGTCAGCAGGGAGTCGAATTGCGACTGCGGGATGCTGCCGAGGAGTTCGTCGAGTTGGAATCAGGACTGTCGGTCCGCTTGAAATCGGGGTCCCAGATCGACGCCGATTTTGCTGTGCTCAGTATTGGTGTACGGCCCGAAAGCAAACTTGCGTCCGATGCCGGTATCGAGTGCGGGCCACGCGGCGGGATCGTCACCAACGCGCACATGCAAACCAATGACCGTGACATTTATGCGATCGGCGATGTGGCCCAAGTGATCGACTTTGTGACCAAGCAACCGACCGCGATCCCACTGGCCGGACCGGCGAATCGGCAGGGCCGAATCGCCGCCGATCACATCTGCGGTCGACCGTCGACCTATCGGGGAACCCAAGGAACAGCCGTCGTCGGCGTGTTCGGAAAAACGGTTGCGATGACCGGCCAGAGCGAGAAACAGTTGAAACGAAGCGAGACTTGCTACGCCAAGATTTACATTCACCCCTCGGATCATGCGGGCTACTATCCCGGCGCGCAATCAATGACGTTGAAGTTGCTGTTCGATCCACAAAGCGGCCGTCTGCTGGGTGCCCAGGGCGTCGGGACCAATGGTGTCGACAAACGAATCGACATCATCGCGGTGGCGATCCAAGCCGGCATGACGGTTTATGACTTAGAGGAAGTCGAACTCTGTTACGCGCCTCAGTACGGACATGCCAAAGACCCGATCAACATGGCTGGGTTTGTCGCCTCCAACCTGTTGCGCGGCGACCAACCGGTGGTGCAAGGGGACGAAATCGCAATCGATTCCGCCGACTCGCGGTTCCTGTTGGACGTTCGCAGTGAAGCCGAATTTGCGGCCGGTCGAATTCCGGGTGCCACAAACATCCCCTTGGAATCATTGCGAGAACGGACGGCGGAACTGCCCCGTGATCGACCGATAGCGGCGTATTGCAAAGTCGGCCAACGCGGCTACATGGCAACTCGCTTGTTGCGGCAACAGGGCTTCGATGCCGCCAACCTCAGCGGTGGTTACAGCTCCTGGTGCGATTTCCAACGCCGAGATTTCGATCCTATTTCCCAAACTTCCTAACCCAAGGAAATCTGATGAACAAGCTGATTTACTTCGCATTCTTGTCTGCGATTGGATTGATGACCACTGCACCCAGCTTTGCGCAGCAACGACAACGACAAGGGCAAGGGCAAGGGCACAAACAGGGACAAGGGCAAGGACATGGTTTTCGTGGCGGTCGTGGACCGGGAGCTGGCCAAGGTCAGGGCCACGGTCATGACCAGCGCCACGACGCCGACCACCAGGTATTCCAGTTCCTGCTCCGCAACCACGACAAGATCAAACGGACCGTCAAGAATCTACCCAACGGCGTCGAAACGCTTACCGAGTCAGACAATCCGCAGGTCGCTGACCAGATCAAGGATCATGTGCAATGGATGGCCTACCGAATTGAACACACCAGCCCGATTCGGATGCGTGATCCATTGTTCGCGGAACTGTTTCAGCACACCGACGAAATCAAACTGGTTCACGAAGATACCGAAAAAGGGGTCCGTGTGACCGAGACCTCCGATGATCCGTACGTGGCAACCTTGATCCAGGCCCACGCCAAAGTGGTTTCGGGCTTTGTTGAGCGCGGGTTTGCCGAGGCAATGAAAAACCACGAGGTGCCAAATCAACAAACGGCCAGCGCACAGCAACCGACGAATCCGGTGATTGCCGATCACGGTGTTGTTGTGAAGCTGCCATCGGCCGCTCACCAGCCTCGAGAAGGGGCAAAGTTCCTGGTCGATTTGACTCAAGGTGCCGATCCGGCGGAATTGAATCCGGCCCTCAAGAAAGTGGCAAAGTTTGTTAACATCTACGCCGGCGGCGGATTGGAACCGGTCGAAGCCCAGGTGGCAGTGATCTTGCATGGTGATGCCACACTGGCGGCATTGAATCCGGACGCCTACGCAACGCGATTCAAAACGGCAGGCAATCCAAACCTGGATCTCCTGCACCGGCTGCATGAAGCCGGAGTCGAAATCATTGTCTGTGGTCAATCGCTGATCTCAAAAGGCTCGAAGCCCGAGGAAGTCGCCGTGTTTATCGACACCGCCGTTTCGGCGTTGACAGCGATGGTCAACCTACAAACCGACGGCTTTGCCTACGTTCCGCTGCACCACCAGTAAGCCAATGGACTGCTGACTGTCAGTCTGTCCGCCAAAACTCTATGCTTTCCTGTTCATATTGACCATTAGCAATATTCGGCAATCACGATGAAATCGATCTATCCGTTCTTAGCCTTGGTTTACGTCACCACGCTTGCGCTGCCATCGACCACGGCTTCGGCGCAGCTGACCCAACTGTTCGGTGGTCGAAGTTCGGTGCCGACTGTCAGCGTTGATGAATTGAAGTCGATGCTTGAGCGGCAACGGCGGGATGAGCAAGCGGCGCAGGAACAGGGAACCGAGAGACCCAAACCCGATTTCGTTCTCGTTGACGTCCGTTCCGACGCGGAGATCAACGTATCAGTGATCCCCGGAGCAATCAGCAAAGCAGAATATGAAAAGAATGCCGGTCAGTATCGTGATCGAACAGTGATCGCCTATTGCACGATCGGTGGTCGCAGTGGTCGCTATGCTCAGCAGCTGAAAAAAAAGGGTGTGAAGACCAAGAATTTCAAAGGCAGTATACTGGAGTGGGTCAAAGAGGGGTTGCCACTGGTGACACTCGACGGCAAAGCGACCAATCGCGTGCACACCTACAGTGATCGCTACCGCGTCCCCGCTCAATACGAAGCTGTCACTGAGTAACTTCCATGAACGATGCACATTCGCTTAGCCGCTCTGTAAAGTGTTTCATTCTGTGGGCGACGTTTTGGATTCCCGCCGCTTGCGGCCAAGACCAATCGACAGCCGATCCAGTTGCTAACGAGAGCGCAGTTGCCAGCGAGAGCCCAGTTGCCAGCGCGAGCGCGGTTCCCGCCGGGATCAACGATCGCTTTAAGGATCCGGAGCTTGATGTCGACGAGTGGTTGGCGCGGTTCGAAGTGGAAAGCCGCGAAGTCTACGCCGCTCGCAAGGCTGTGATGAAAGCCTGCCAGGTCGCCGCCGGTGAAGAGATCGCCGACGTCGGCGCGGGGACCGGTTTTTACAGTCGTCTGTTTGCCCGCAGCACCGGTGCTGGCGGCTGGGTTTACAGTGTCGATATTGCGCCAAAGTTTTTGCAACACATTGCCCGCCGCGCCACCGAAGAAGGGCTTGAGAATTTAACGACCGTACTGGGAACCGATGTTTCGATTCGTCTTCCGCCCGAGTCGGTCGACTTGGTGTTTATCTGCGATACCTACCACCATTTCGAGCATCCGCCGGCAACCTTGGCATCGATTTATCGCGCGCTCCGGCCAGGCGGCCGCTTGGTGCTGATTGACTTCGATCGCATTCCGGGTGTCTCTCGCGAATTCATTTTAGGTCACGTCCGCGCCGGCAAAGAGGTGTTCAGGGGCGAGATCATCGGCGCGGGGTTTGTTTTTCTGGGTGAGGTTGAAATTGACGGCTTTGCGGAAAACTACTTGCTAAAATTTGCCAAGCCCAAGTCGTAACCTCGGCTTGAGCCGTTGTCCAATCGGCTACCTGAAAGCGCCACCCGAGAACGCGATCTGAGAACAGTGATATGCAAGATGCAATTGAAACTGAGTCCGACCAGGCCGGTGCAAGAATCACCGATGATTGGCTGGCCGTCGGCTGTGCCGGTTTGCTGCTGGTGATCTCGGTGGTCGGTGTGGTGCTGAACACCACGGTCAGCGGCGACCAAGAATCGGCGGCTGAAATTGTGGCCGTCAACCCGCTCGCCAATTGGATTGGCAAGCCGGAGAAATGGACCACTCGCCCATTGCATTCTTTTGCGACTGCCACACAGTCGGGTGCGCTAGATTGGAGCCCCAGCCTGGGCATCCTCGGCGCCTTTGTCGTGCTGGCAACGCTGTTGACACTCGCGGTTGGCTATCGCGACGGCTACGCAGCGGGAGTTTCGTTCTTGATCGGGTTCATTGGCGTGTTTCTGCTGGCAACACTTGCTTTCGCCTTGGCAGCCCAAAGTCTCATTAAGGCTTACAACCTCGAGTACGCATTGTGGGCTCTGATGGTCGGATTGATCATCTCCAATGGAAAAATCGGCACGCCGAAGTTCATGCGACCGGCGGTGCAAACGGAATTTTTGATCAAGACTGGTTTGGTATTGCTGGGTGCCGAGGTGTTGATGTCTCGTTTATTGGCATTGGGGTTGCCGGGTGTTTTCGTCGCTTGGGTAGTGACGCCGATTGTCTTGATCAGCACTTACATTTTCGGCCAACGGGTACTGAAGATGGAATCTCGTTCGCTGAACATGGTGATTTCCGCTGACATGTCCGTTTGCGGGGTATCCGCTGCAATCGCATCGGCCGCGGCTTGCAAGGCCAAGAAGGAAGAATTGTCGTTGGCGATCGGCATGTCATTGTCGTTCACGGTGATCATGATGGTGTTGATGCCGGTGATCATTCGCGCAATCGGAATGGATGAGATCATCGCAGGCGCTTGGATGGGTGGCACGATTGATTCCACCGGCGCGGTCGCCGCGGCGGGCGCAGCACTGGGCGATCGAGCGCTCGAAGTTGCGGCGACCGTGAAGATGATTCAAAACATCCTGATCGGCGTCGCCGCGTTCGGTATCGCGACTTATTGGGTCACGAAAGTGGAAAGGGATCCCACCGCCGATCGGCCGGGATTGTCGGAGATCTGGAAGCGATTTCCGAAATTTGTGATCGGTTTCGTCGCGGCCTCGATTTTGTTTTCGATCATTCACTCGGCGCTCCCCGGGGGCCCGGAAGTGGTCGACAGTGTGATCAAAGGATCGAGCAAGACACTTCGCGGGTGGTTTTTTTGCCTGGCATTCGTCAGCATCGGATTGGAGACCAGGTTCAGCGAGCTGTTGCCGTATCTTCGCGGTGGCAAGCCGCTGGTGCTGTACCTGTGCGGCCAATCCCTGAATCTGATTTTGACCTTGGCGATGGCATATTTGATGTTTGGCGTGCTATTCAGAGATTCCATTCAATGACGCTCAGCACAGCAAAACATCGTTCGCAGACGACGAATCTGCGATCGACGATGCGACGTGGGCGACCCGCATTCAGCCTGCTGCTAGCGGCTCTGTCGATCATGTTGGTTTGGTGCTGGATACTGCCTTGGCTGTCCGCCCGCCCATCGATCAGTCATCGGTTGCAGTTTCTGGACCAACGCGGCATCGACCCCAGCGCGATGTACTACACCGAGCTGGCTGTGATGGAGCCCATTCTGGAACGCATCGATGGACGTTGAAATTCTCAGCCGGTTGCAGTTCGCCGGCACCATCATGTTCCACTATTTGTTCCCACCTCTTTCGATTGGCTTGGGACTGCAATTGTTCCTGTGCGAACTGGCTTACTTTTGCACCCGCAACCCGGCCTGGGAGGCTGCGGCGCGGTTTTGGACGCGCGTGTTTGCCGTCAACTTTGCGATGGGCGTCGCGACGGGAATCGTGATGGAGTTTGAGTTTGGCACCAATTGGGCGGCTTACTCTCGCTTCGTGGGCGACGTGTTCGGCTCGGCGTTGGCCGCCGAGGGGATCTTTGCGTTCTTTTTGGAGAGTGGTTTTTTGGCGGTACTGGTCTTTGGTTGGGACCGTGTCGGTCCAAAAATGCACCTGCTGAGCACGTTGATGGTGTTTGTTGGTTCGATATTTAGCGCTGTCTGGATCGTGGTAGCCAACAGTTGGCAACAAACTCCGGCGGGCTATCACATCGTCTGGCAAGAAGTGCAGGGCCAGCGTCTGCCGCGCGCCGAAGTCACGGATTTTTGGGCGATGGTTTTCAATCCTTCGGCCGTTGATCGTCTGACGCACACCTTGATCGGCGCCTTTGTGTTAGGCGCGTTCTTTGTCGCTTCGGTCTGTTCCTATTATCTGCTCAAAAACCGTCACCAAGAAGTTGCCACGCGATGCCTGTCGATCGCGCTGCCGACGTCGTTGCTGTTCACGGTATTGGCCGCCCTGACCGGCCATGACGCGGCGCAAAAACTGGTGGACACCCAACCGGCGAAACTGGCGGCGATGGAAGCCCATTTTCATACGACCGATCAGCCGACCGGGCTCAGTCTGTTCGGTTGGCCCGATGCCGAATCAGAAACCGTACACTTCGGCGTCAAGCTGCCTTATCTGCTTAGCCTGATGGTTTACAACGATCCGAACAAACCGGTTCCGGGCATGGACCAAATCCCGGCGGACCAACGGCCACCGGTCTGGTTGCCATTTCAAACTTTCCATTTGATGGTCGCGCTGGGGATGTTGATGATCGGCCTTTCGACCCTGGCTTGTTGGTCATGGTACCGCGATCGCTACGGTCAGCGTCGCTGGCTGCTGTGGTCGATCGTGATGATGCCATTGGCCGCGATGACGGCCAATCAAGCCGGTTGGATCACGGCCGAAGTGGGTCGCCAACCGTGGATCGTTCATCCCTCGGTCCAAAATGGTGTCGCCATGATGGGCCTGCGCACCAAGGACGGATTGAGCGAGTCAGTCACGGCCGAACAAGTACTCGGCTCGATCGTTTTATTTGGCATTATCTACTCGCTGTTGTTTGCCATTTGGATCTTTGTGCTCAATCACAAGATCCAGCACGGCCCAGAGTCCCCGCAGGAGTTGATTGAGTACAAGCGGCAGCGCGAGCAAGATTCGATGTCCGAGAAGATCGGCCATGGTGGCACGGCTTTGGGAGGTTCATTGATGGACGAGGGAGTCCGATGAGCTATGACCTGCTGACATTCATTTGGTTTGGGTTGTTGGGCGTGCTGCTGTGCGGCTATGCGATCCTCGACGGTTTTGATTTAGGCGTCGGAATCCTGCACCCGTTCATCGCCAAAGGCGACCGCGAGCGCCGTTTGGTGATGAATTCGATCGGTCCGCTGTGGGACGGAAACGAAGTCTGGCTGGTGACATTCGGGGGCGCTTTGTTTGCCGCCTTTCCGGTTGCCTACGCGACCGTCTTCAGCAGCTTTTACACTTTGTTCTTTTTGTTGTTGACTTGTTTGATCGGACGCGCCGTCAGTCTCGAGTTTCGATCGAAAGTCAAATCGCCGTCTTGGCGTCACGTTTGGGACATCGGATTTTTCCTCTCTTCAATCACCGCCGCGGCGTTGTTGGGAATCGCTGGCGGAAACGTGCTGGCCGGGATGGAGTTGGGACCGATGTACAAGTACCAAGGCAGCCTGCTAAGTCAGCTTTCCTGGTATCCGTTGCTGGTCGGTGGACTTACCGTCTCCTTGTTTGCGCTGCACGGCGCGATCTATCTGTACCTGAAGACCGAGGACGAATTGCAGTTGCGAGTGCGTAGAGCGATCAAGCCGCTGTTTTTTGTGTTCGCCGCGGCTTATGGGGTGGTCACACTTGCGACTTGGCGGCATGTGCCCGACGCAACCGAGAACCTGACGGCCTATCCCTGGTTGTGGGTCGTTCCGATACTGAACGCGTTGGCGGTATTGAACATCCCGCGCGCGATGCATCTGGGCAGACCGGGGTACGCGTTTTTCAGTTCCTCGATGGTGATCCTGGCGTTGGCGTCGCTGTTCAGCGTCGAGATTTTCCCCAATTTCATGGCATCCACGATCGACCCGGACTACAGCGTGACGCTGCGGAACGCTCGCAGCAGCCGACAAACTCTGATGACCATGTTGATCATCGCCGCCATCGGCATCCCCTGCGTGCTGAGCTACACCGTAGCGGTCTACTGGATCTTTCGCGGCAAAGTGAAGCTCGATCCGCACAGCTATTGATGCCGGGATCGACGACTCACCAATCAAACTGCCACGAGATTCGACCAGCTCCGGCGCGAGTTTTCGAGTATGATTACCCGAACCGGCAGGCCTGTTCCGGGAACCTCAGAGGATCTCCGATCGTGCGCTGTGCAATCTCTCTGTGGCTGTTAGTCATGATTCCGCCTTGGGCGGTCGCCGCGCCGCCCGATCAGCAACCCGCGCTTGTCGCGCATTTGACGATTGAATCTGAATTAACACTGGCCAATACGCCCATCGACCCGACCATCGATTTTGGCAGTTTAATCCGTCAGGCTGGGGATCTCGTTCAGGATGCGGATCTGGGCGTGCTCGATCCGAACTCGATTGAAGTATTCAATCCTGGCACGAAACAAATCGTCCCTCATGTCTTGACCGCAGACTTTGCCTACGCGGATCAGGGACGAATCGAATTTGTCATCGCTGATCCGCATCATCGCTTGTTCGAGATTCGATTTCGGGCGGTCCGAGAGCGGCCGCCGATCAAACCACAATCGTTGACGCCAATGATCGGACTTGGCGATTTGCTGCGATTCAACGCAGGCCTGCCCCGGCCCATTGCCGTTCCCTATTCACCCGGACTCCACGATCTGGACGGTGACGGGCGCCCCGATCTGACCGGTACCTGGAATTACGCCTACCGGCCCGGCGATCCATGGGATGGAATCGTCTGCTTTCGTCAGACGCAAGGTCGAGATTTGGAGTTCGCCGACTTGCAACGATTGAGGTTCTTTGCCGACGCCAAGAACGAACCTGAATTCTTCCGTCATACCTACATGGCGGTGGACTTCAGCGACTTCAACCAGGATGGACTGCTCGATTTGGTTCTCACTCGCAACGGAACAAAGTCAGCCGAGTTCTTTCTGAATACGGGGACCAGCGACCTGAGCGGATTGCCGCAATTCGAACCAGCAGGATCGGCAAAGACTGATGGTTGGCAGGCATGCCGGGCCGTCGACCTTGATCGTGACGGGGCAATTGATCTGGTTGTCGACGGTCAATACGTACGCAATCAAAATCCCGATGGTTGGCCGTTCCAACCTGCTCGATCGGTTGCATTGGACGCGGGACGAAAGCCATGTTTTCTGGACATTGACGGTGATGGCTGGCTTGATTCCGTTTGTCTGCGGGGCGGTGATTCAGTGCAACCTGATTTTTACAAGGTGGCCTGGCGCAGGAACCTCGGAAAGAACCCGCCGGAGTTCGGACCGGAAGAAGGATTGTCCGACGTCAACCTGGCGGAAACGTCACTTGTCGCCGCCTGGAATCATGGCGAACGCAGCGGATTGATCGTTCAGCATCGCGCGTTTCAGGAACTGACCTTCTACGAACTTAAGCAAACCACTAACGACCGAACTCAGCAGCGAGTGGACTTCGAACCGCTTGGGCGTGCTGAGTCGGTTTCGTCGGTATTGTCGTTCAGTGATCAGGCTTGGCCTTGTTTGTGCGATTGGGATGATGACGGAGACCAGGATTTACTAGTCGGTGGTGGTTATGGCTGGCCCCAGATCGCAATCAATGATGGAACTCGGCGGCGACCGGTATTCCGCGAGCCTGTTCGAATTTTATCAGCGGATCGTCCGATTCGGTTGACTCGCAACGAGATTCTTGGTGAGCCAAGTAACTGGCACGACATGGGTTACACCTATCCCGTTTTCGTTGACTGGGATGGCGACGGTCTGCGCGATTTGATCCTGCCCAACGAAACCAATCGAATCTTCTGGTATCCAAACCTGGGCACACCTGCTGAACCGCGATTTGACTCACGTCGCCAAATCTTGTGTGACGACTATCCCGACTCGGCGACGATGCGTAGCCGTTCCAATCAGCGAGCGAACGATCCGAACTCGAACAATGGCGTCTATCCGTTCGAACAGGAACGTCCCTTTTTCTGGCGCACCGGAGCAGCCTTTGCTGACTTCAACGCCGACGGCCTGATGGATCTGGTGACTCATGATGGATTGACGCGGGTCGCAACGCTGTTTGTTCAATATCGTGACGCCCAAGGACTGAAACTACGCAAGGAACGTGTACTGAGGATTCGAGACGGTCGGCCAATCGATGACGTGATTGTCAATCGACATGCACATTGGACCGAATCTTTTCGCGCCATCGATTGGGACCAAGATGGTTTGCAAGATTTGATTTACAGCGTCGCCGGCGCCCAAGGCGGGACCAAAGACAACGGCAGTATCTACTTGCTGCGCAACATTGGTTCCCCAAGAGTCCCCCAGTTCGCCGAACCGGAGACGATGCGCTGTTTCGGCCAGCCAATTCGCATTACCAACCACGGGCCTCATCCGTGGCCGGCAGATTTTGACGCTGATGGAAAGCCGGATCTGATCACCTGCGTCGAATGGAGTGTTTATCCATGGTACAGCCACGCGGCACTGACAATGGACAAGCGACCCAGTTACAAGGTTGAACTGATCACCGATCAACAAGTCGATCAACGGTAGTGATCGGTTCGCGGCAATCTTGGCTTCGCTATCGGGATGCCAAAACAGTCAAAGCACAGACGAGCTGGCTTGATTGTGCTGCAATGGCAATCGATGCTCGCCTTTTCACGACCGATGCTGAACGCGTTAAGGCAATCGATTACGGGCAAAAGGGATTTTCTGATAACGCGAGCGCCGCTTCTTGGTTCGTCTATAATCCGGCTTGGATGACACGTAGCACAATTTGAAATCTTTTACCGAATGAACTGCCAATCTTTATTCGCTTTTGCGATGCTGATTTGTACGGGATTCGCCTCAGCGGCTAGCGGCGACGAGGCGATTCGAGTCTTGTTCCTGGGCGACGATGGAGCTCATCAACCAAAAGCACGGTTCGCCGAGTTGCAACCCGTGCTGGCGCCGCGTGGTATCGAGTTGACCTACACCGACCAGCTATCGGACCTCAGCGATCAGCAGCTGCAACGGTATGACGCGTTGCTGCTGTATGCAAACATCGACGAAATCGATCCATTACAAGCCAACTCGTTGCTCGACTATGTCGCCGACGGCGGCGGTTTTGTACCGCTGCATTGTGCCAGTTACTGCTTTCGCAACGCGCCGGAAATCGTGGCCTTGATGGGCGCACAGTTCCAGCGACATGGAACAGGCACGTTTCGCGCCCAGCCCGCCGAATCGAATCATCCGCTGATGCAAGGCTATGGCGGTTTCGAAAGCTGGGATGAAACTTACGTGCACCATCTGCACAACGAACACAACCGCACGGTGTTGGAATACCGGATCGATCAACAAGGACGCGAGCCTTGGACTTGGGTTCGGAATCATGGGGAGGGACGGGTGTTCTATACCGCCTGGGGACATGACGCCCGTACCTGGGCCCACCCAGGCTTTCAGAATTTGGTTGAGCGGGGCATTCGTTGGGTCAGCGGTCGAGATCCACAAGCGGCCGGCTCATATGACGAACAGGCTGTTTTTCCGGTTCCCGAGATGCAGTCGCTGCCCGCGGACCTACCACCGTTTGAATATGTCGACGTGGGGAAACAGATTCCGAATTATCCTCCATCAAATCAGTGGGGCACTCAAGACGAACCGCTCAGCTTGATGCAAAAACCGCTCGAACCAGAGCAATCGATCCAGCACATCGTGGTGCCTCAAGGTTTCCACGTCGAACTGTTTGCGGCGGAACCAGAGCTTGGCGGCAAGCCGATTTGCATGACCTGGGACGAGCGCGGACGGCTCTGGGTAGCCGAGACCTACGACTATCCCAACGATTTGCAACCGCCTGGCCAAGGGCGTGATCGGATCCGCATCTGCGAAGATACCGACAACGATGGGAAAGCCGACAAGTTCACGGTCTTCGCCGAACAATTGAGCATTCCCACCAGCATCGCTTTCGCCGGCGGTGGAGTGATCGTGCAAGATGCCACGCAGACTCTGTTGCTCAAGGATACCGACGGCGATGATCGGGCCGACGCGCGCACCGTTTTGATCTCCAATTGGGAGCTTGGCGACACGCATGGCGGCGTCAGTAACTTTCAATACGGGTTGGACAACTGGATTTGGGGGATGCAAGGCTATAACAACTCCCAACCGATCGCCAACGGCAAGCGCCAACAGCGATTTCGAATGGGTTTCTTTCGCTTTCGCCCCGATGGATCCGAGGTCGAATTCATCCGTTCGACAAACAACAACACATGGGGACTTGGCATCAGCGAAGAGGGATTGATCTTTGGATCGACCGCCAACGGGAATCCCAGCATCTACATGCCGATCCCCAACCGTTATTACGAGCGGGTTCGCGGGTGGGCACCCTCATTGACCTTGTCGTCGATCGCGGACACCAATCGATTCAGCCCAATCACGAACAAGATTCGCCAAGTCGATCATCATGGCGGCTACACGGCCGGCGCGGGTCACGCCTTGTACACCGCTCGCGAGTATCCACGGGAGTACTGGAACCGGGTCGCGTTTGTGAACGGGCCAACCGGGCATTTGGTGGGGGCGTTTGTGCTCCATGGGAAAGGAACCGATTTTAGTTCGACGAGTCCAATGAATCTGCTGGCCAGTGATGATGAATGGACAGCGCCAATCATGGCCGAAGTCGGACCCGACGGACAGGTTTGGGTGATCGATTGGTACAACTACATCGTGCAGCACAATCCCACGCCGCAAGGTTTTCAGACGGGGAAAGGGAAAGCCTACCAGAGCGAACTGCGTGACAAGACACGTGGTCGCATTTATCGCGTGGTGGCCGATCAATCGATTCGCAAACCGCTTGCGAATCTTTCCGAATCCTCGCCCGGTCAGCTGGTCGCGGCACTTTCGCATCCAACGATGCTGGTCCGCAAGCATGCTCAACGATTATTGGTCGAGCGGGGTGGTACCGATGTCGCCGGCGATTTGATCGGACTAGTCCAAGATCGTCAGGTTGACGAAATCGGTCTAAACGTCGGCGCGATCCATGCGCTCTGGACACTGCACGGTCTGGGCCTGCTTAACGGTTCTCGCGCGGACCCCACCGCCACCGCCGCCGTGGTCGCGGCACTCCAGCATCCGTCGGCTGGAGTTCGGCGAAATGCGGTTGCCGTGCTGCCGATTGCCGGTGAATCGACCGCGGCCTTGCTGGACGCGAACATGCACCGCGACGAAAGCGCCCAAGTGCGACTCGCCACGCTGTTGGCTTTCGCCGATCTGCCGACGAGCGAAGCCAGCGCACACGCGGTGTTGGAAGTCATCTCGAATCCCGCCGAACTGGAGGACAAATGGATTCCCGATGCGGCAACCAGCGCGTTGGCGCACAACAGCCGTCCATTTTTGAATTCACTTGCCTCCGCCGGGGATCTTTCAGCTCGAGCGCTGGAAATTGTCACTCAAGTCGCAAATCACTACGCCCGCTCGGATGATCCTGGGGATGCCGCCGAGCTACTGGTACAATTGCAAACTGCCCAAAGCGACCTGATCGGCGCCGTCATCGATGGTTTCAGTCAAGGTTGGAGAGACGACCATCAGGCACGGCTCGACGCTTCGATCGAGGCCGGTCTGGAGAAGTTGCTCGAGCAAGTGGCCACCAGTTCTCGCGGCGCTGGTGAATCTGGCAACCCGCTGGGGCAGTCAAACGTTGGCAAAATATGGCCAGCAAATCTCCGAGTTGCTGTTGATTCGAGTTCGCGACCAGACTGCCTCCGATCAGGCGCGCGTGGAGGCTGCAAGACAACTGGTCGAGTTTCGCCGGGACGACCGCGAGACTGTGGTCCAATTGCTGGAAGAAGTTTCACCCCGAACGACTCCCCCGGTCGCCGAGGGCATCATCTCTGCGCTCGGAACGAGTCGGTCCGAGGCTGTCGGGCCGGCGCTGGTCGATCGTCTGGCGACCATGACTCCATCGCTAAAACTGCTGGCGCTAAGCCAGCTGCTCAAACGCCCGGCCTGGGCTCGCGCCTTGATCAGCGGCGCCGAACAGGGCAGGGCAACTTTGACCGATCTCGCTCTGGATCAACAACGAACTCTGATTTCGCATCCCGATCAGAGTATTCGCCGCAGCGCCGCAAAGTTGCTCGATCGGGGCGGGGCCTTGCCCAATTCCGATCGTCAAAAAGTGATCGACGAATACCTGGTGGCGGCAACGCGAACCGGGGATGCCGTCAAAGGGCAGGCGATTTTCAAAGAGCACTGCGCTAAGTGTCACCAACATGGCGACCAGGGAATCGCGATCGGACCCAACCTGACGGGGATGGCGGTGCATCCCAAAACGGAATTGCTAACTCACATCTTGGATCCTAGTCGCTCGGTCGAAGGTAATTTCCGCGCCTACAGCGTGTTGACGGTCGATGGAGTCGTGCATAGCGGCATGTTGGCATCGGAATCGAAAACAGCGATCGAACTGTTCGATATCAGCGGCATCAAGATCAGCGTGCTGAGGGAAGAGATCGAACAACTGATCATGTCCAACAGTTCAATCATGCCGGAGGGGTTCGAGAAGTCGATTCAAGTCGCCGCGATGACCGATCTGCTTGAATTTCTAACTCGGCGGGGAAAGTTTGTTCCGATTGATATCAGCAAAGCCGCCACGCTGCCGAGCGACCGGAGTTTGTTCTCAAATTCTGACAATGCGGCGGAACGGTTGATTTTCCCAGATTGGAAACTGAAGACATTCGCCGGCGTCCCGTTCCATTTGATCGACCCTCGTGGGGGAACGGTACCCAACACGATTGTGCTCTATGGTCCGATCGGCCGCATCAGCCGCACCATGCCTCGATCGGTTTCCTTACCGGTGGGTGGTCCGGCCAAGGCGATTCATTTTCTGAGCGGTGTTGCCGGCTGGGGGCATCCCTATGGAACTCCGCGGGCGATCGCGATGATCGTTAGATTGCATTACGAGGTTGGCGATCCGGAAGATCACAACTTGATCAACGGTAAACACTTTGCGGACTTCATTCAACGCGTCGATGTTCCCGATTCCCAATTCGCATTCGACCTCGGCGGACGACAGATCCGCTATTTCGTGATCGAGCCGAAACGATCGGATTCAATCACCAATATCGAATTGATCAAAGGGGACGATCAATCGGCTCCCGCGGTGATGGCGGTCACCGTCGAATCGCCAGGCAGTGATCACTGACTGGGACTCGGTCGACGGCGATATGACTTGACCCGAACATCTTAATCGTTCAGCATAACCCAGCCTCGACCGACACCAGGCTGATCAGTGCATCTCGCCGATGCGCGGAATTCGGGGCTGTCGGCCCACTGGTCAGGTTTGTTAGGCAGTAGCTGAAGATCGAAAATTCATCGGCAGATCCCGAAAGACTCTCGGCGAATCGCTTTACTGAGCATTCAGCGAGGAAGAAAAAATTCGCCGCTGCGCTGACCTTGTTGACGTTGATGGTTTCCGCCGAGGCGATCTTCTTTTTACCGTTTGTGATCGCGCGAGTCTTTCGGCCGACAATTCTGGAAGTCTTCCAGATCACCAATTTTCAACTGGGGCTGGCATTTTCCTACTACGGCGTGGTCGCGATGCTGGCTTACTTTCCAGGCGGGCCGCTGGCCGACTTACTGGCGCCGAAAAAGTTGATGACAATCGCCTTGTTATCAACAGCCGCGGGCGGGTTGCTGCTGTGCACCATTCCCAATCCTGTCACGCTTCAGTGGCTGTATGCTTATTGGGGATTGACGACAATTTTGCTGTTCTGGGCCGCGATGATTCGGGCGACCCGACAATTGGCGGGCCAGGATTACTCCGGCAGCGTGTTTGGATTGCTCGACGGTGGCCGGGGGCTGGTCGCCGCCGGCTGTGCTTCGATCGCGGTGCTGATCTATGCATCGTTACTGCCGATTGATGTCGCATCATCGTCGCTGGCGCAGCGCACCTTCGCGTTTCAGCAAACGATTTTTTGTTTCGTCCTGACCACGGTTGCTGCCTCGGGATTGGTCTGGATGGTGGTACCTGGCGACGATCCGGCGGACCCACAAGCAATGCCTGATCAGCCACAGCTCGCTTTTTCAGTTACCGGTACAGCCGCGGTTTTCAAGCTGCCCGCGGTATGGTTGCAATCGATGATCATTGTTTGCGCCTACGTCGGCTACAAGGGATTGGATGATGTTTCCTTGTACGCCAGCGTGGCACTTGGAATGGATGAAGTTTCGGCGGCCTACTGCGGCACGGTATCGATGTGGGTGCGACCTTTTGCGGCCATCGCCGCTGGGTTGATCGCCGACCGCACGCGCGTCTCGCAAATGACATCGATCTGCTTTTTGTTGCTGGCGATTGGCTCCGGAGTGATCGCAACGGGTATCTTACAGACGGGCATGCTGATCCCATTCTTTGTCGTGATTATCGGCACCAGCGCCGCGGTTCATGCGCTGCGCGGATTGTATTTCGCGATCATGCAGGAAGGGAAAATTCCGCTTCGTTACACGGGCACGGTAGTGGGCATCGTTTCAGTTGTCGGCTATTCACCGGACATCTTCATGGGCCCGTTGATGGGCAAGCTGTTGGACGACTCGCCGGGAGTGCTCGGTCATCAGCACCTGTTCATGGTCGTTGCCGGCTTTGCGATGGTCGGTTTTTTCGCCGCGCTGCTGTTTCGACGACTAACGCAGACCGACGCCGACGAACGTTAAAAGCCATTCCGGCAGCTGAACAAAACTCGACTTTTCGATCGTTCAGGCGCTGCGGAATTTGCCGATTTTGGCGTTTGGAGTGGTCACAGTGACGAGCGCCCGAACTGGTTCGCGAAAACTTCACACAGCGATCCTTTTCGCTTGACAGCCAAACCTAGATTTGGGGTGCACGCCGTTGCTGCTTGTTTTTCGGCGCTTCCGTAAAGCGATGTGACAGCCAGTCGAATGCGAGAATTTGTTATGAAGCCAAATATTGAAGCCGAAACGCCTGTCATCAATCAAGCTGAACTGATTCAGCGAATGATGGGCAGCGCTCAGATGGCCGAGCGTATGCTTGACAAGTTCGTCAACGCTTCGGAAGTCGACTGCGACGAGCTGGAATCGATCATTCGGCTGGGCAACGGCCGCGAAATTGCTTCGCTGGCTCATCGACACAAGGGGACGGCGCAGACCATGGCCGCGCTCCGCGTGGCCAGCATTGCCTCGGAAATCGAGACACGCGCGACCACCGATCCGACTTCGGAATTGCTCGATTTACTCACCCAGTTAAGAGCATCGCACCAAGAGGTCCGCGAACTGGTCGACTGTGGTCTAGCAAATCCAGCCGTCAAATCGGAGCAGCGCTAAAGTGACGATTAAAAATAGTCTGGCGAACATTCTGGTTGTCGATGACGACCCAATCGCCGCGGAAACGCTGTGCCATGCGCTTTCACAATTCGGTTACTCGACTGCTGTGGCATCGAACGGGCTGGAGGCGATCGATCATGTCCGCACAGGAAAGTATCGGATCGTGATCTCGGATGTGGAAATGCCGGTCATGAACGGCATTGAACTGTGCAAAGAGATTCGCAATCGCAGCACCTGCGGTTACACCTATCTGATCCTGCTAACCGCTCGCAGCGACACCGATAGCGTGGTCCAGGGACTGGCAGCGGGTGCCGACGACTACATTGCCAAACCTTTTCATCCTAGTGAATTGCAAATGCGAATTCGGGCCGGCGAACGTTTGCTGGCAGTTGAATCTCGCGATCTGATGATCTTCTCGCTGGCAAAACTTGCCGATAGCCGTGACAACGAGACCGGCAGTCACCTGGAGCGAATTCGAGAATACTGTCGGGTGCTTTGCAGCGAGCTTGCCACTTGGCCGCAGTTCAAGAACATCATCGATGGGATGTACATCCAGTCGATCTACGAAACCAGTCCGTTGCACGATATCGGCAAAGTCGGCATTCCGGATCGAATCCTGCTCAAGCCGGGCCGGCTGACCACTGAAGAATTCGCAATCATGACGGAGCATGCGAAAATCGGCGGAGACACGCTGCAGGCGGTCGCCGCCGCGTATCCGGAAGCAGGCTTCCTGCGGATGGCCCATCAAATCGCGATGACTCATCACGAGCGATGGGACGGCAGCGGATATCCCAACGGTCTCTCGGGCGAGGAAATTCCCCTATGTGGGCGAATCGTCGCCATCGCCGATGTCTACGACGCCTTGACGAGCCATCGGGTTTACAAGCCGGCGTTCACGCACGAGAAGGCTGTCAAGATCATCAAAGAAGGCTCCGGGTCTCATTTTGACCCCGCGTTGGTGCGCGCGTTTGAAAAGCTGGAACAGGAATTTCTCGCTGTCAATCGACGCTTTCAGGACAGTCCCGAAACCGAGCACTCTGAGTTCCTGTCGATGCAAAACACGATCGTCGCCTCGGCATTGCCGTCGCACGTTTCCTAATCGGAACAACCGATCGCGGCGTCCGCACGGCGGCTCGATCTGCCCAGTTCCACTGAATCCTGTCAACGCAATTCTACCGATCCAATGGTAGTCAGAAGGGATTGGCCATTAGCAAAGCCCGCGAAAGACATCTTCGGCGGAGTGCATGTAGTTGTGAAAGCGATTTGCGGATTGAGCGTCGGGAGATCTCTGTTGTTATGCGGCTTGCTGTCGGTTTGCACCGCGGCCAGCGGATCGGGAACGATCAGCAACGCATTATCGGCGCGGCAGGCTGGACGAGGTGGCGCCAATTTTGGCTTCAGCGATAACGGCGTGATTCTGATGGACAATCCGGCCGGCATGCAGGGCTTGCTCGGCGACTGCCCCTGTCAGGACTCGATCATTGACATCGGAGTCGTCCCACTATTTACCGATCTGACCTATCGTGACGCCGACAATACAACCACCGACGCGGCGGACAATCCGACCGGACTGGGGTATCTGATGATCGGGCGCCGATTGCACGAAGACGTGGTGGTCGGTTTCGGTGCGTTCGCTCCCGCCGGTTTCTCATCGGACTATGACCTGCAAGGACCGGCGACACTGCCAGGTGAATTCAACTACTGGTCTTTCGGCGCATTGATTCGCATCTTACCCGGAGTCTCGGTTCGATTGACTGATGCGTTGACGGTCGGGGGAACCCTTGGCGTGGCGGCAAGCCACGTTGAAATCGAAGGGCCGTACTATTTGAATTCCGGCCCATTGCGAGGAACTCCCACTCTGCTGGACTTGCAGGCGACCGGCGCCGCGTTGTCCTGGTCCTTGGGAATGCAGTACACCTTGACCGACCGGACCACGCTTGGTGTTCGATACCAAAGTGCCAACGAATTCGAATCTGACGGCAAAGCGAATGTGGTGATCAATGGACTGGGCAGCAGTGTCTACGATGTCAACGTCGCTCTGAATTGGCCCCGATCGGTGGGAATTGGGATGATGCACAAGATCACTCCCAGACGTCGCTTTGGATTGGACTTTCAATGGGAGGATTGGTCCAGTGCTTACGATAACGCTGTGTTGAACTTCACCAACCCAAGCAATCCGGTCTTTCTAGCCGTTGCCGGTCCGACGATTCGGGAGGTATTCCCGCTTCGCTGGCGGGACGCCTTGATCGTGAGCACTGGACTGGAACAGGATTTGAACGGTGGTCGGACCGTCCGTGTTGGCTATCGCTACCAGGACAATCCAATCCCCGCCTCATCAACGTCCACCTATCTGCAAACAACGCTCGAACATCAATTCTCGGTGGGGTATGGTTTTAGACATCATGGCTGGGAACTGGATGCCGCCTATCAGTTCGCCTTCGGACCGGATGTTCACACTGGGACAAGCATCTATCCGGGCGGCGATTTTTCGAACGCCACTTTACGGACGCAAACGCACATGCTGTTTCTCTCAGCGATGCATCGCTACTGATCCCTTCAGCTAACGCACCGATGCCGGCGTCGTTGGCAACTCAGATTCCTGGTGCCGCCGCCTTGACAGTGACTAACGTTTCGTGATTTCCATGATCACAACGTTGTTGTTTCGTTCGGCCACGATCCGGATTTCCTCAACCTGGGCAGCCACAAGCTGATCGGCGAGCGACATCATTTGCGATCGATCGCGATAGATCAGGTGCCACCCCATGTACATCTCCATGTAACCGACATCCCGGATCCCCGGCAAGAAATTCGCCACTACGAGCCGGCCGCCGGGACGCAGGGACTTGAACAGATTGGCAGTCAACAACTTGGCGGTGGTGTCGGCCAGATAGTCGTAAAGACCGGTGGAATAAATCAAATCGAAGCTGCCCAGATCAAGTTGGCCGGAAAGCATTTGTCGCGCGTTGGCGACAACCGATTGGACACCATATTTTCCGTACCGCTGATTGATCTCCCTGATGCTCTGCTGGTCTGTATCAAGCGCCACGAATCGCTGAAATTGCTGTCGTCGCACGGCCAGCGACAAACTGGCTTCGCGGAGATGCCCTGCCGCCACCGACAGTACCTGTGCGCCAGCACCGTTACGACCGGTTTTGTCCAACAATTCCGCGATGTAGCAACGTCGCTCTCGCACTCCGGCCGAAGCCGGCGCCCCGGTGGTGTACCGAAAAATTGTCTCGCCCAGCCTGGTCGTCGGAGGCGGCGCCCAGTCTTCTTCTTGGCCGTAGATGTAATCCATCATCACGGCATCGCCAGCGTAACCGCGCGGCTTCTCGAAAGCGCGGCTGGTGAACGGGTCATGATGGACCAGTTTCCGCAGCGGATGCTCTCGCCCGAGTCGTACCATTTCCTTCCATTGCTCTTCACTGGACGACAGTTTCAAGTCGCGCAGACCGTGGAACAACTTGTCAATCGCTGCCTCGATCTGCTCGGAGTCGGATGACGACAGAGCCAGAACATCATGAACTTCGTCAAGCAGTGATTGCAATGACCAGCGACACGCTTCGGAAGCGCAGCGCGGATTAGTAAATGACTTGACTTCGGATCCATTTCGTTTGCGAGACGAAGGAACGGTTGACACGGTTTCCATGATTACTAGGTCCCTGACAGTTAGAGAAAAGAGATGGCCAATCAATGGTGCGAGCGAACCAGCTTGTCACCATGATTACCTGCAGTGCGACGATGAGGCCGCAATATGCCACTGCCCGGATTTCTGTCAAGTGCTTTCGTGGCTGGTTGCCAATTGTTGCACCGGAGACGCACAAATGTGCTGACCGAGGTCGTTGTCAAACTTGATCGCTTGTACTTTTTGCGCCGGCGTTGGCAGGGAGTCGCTGCCGCGGGCAGCTTTGACTGACCGATATCTTCGTTAGGTTGCGTTATGAAATTTTTGCAAACTGAGTTCCAAAGAGAAGTTTCGGCACGCCTCGGGGGCCCCCAAATGCGGGTGTCCGGTAACCCGCGAAAGATGCAAAAAGTCGCCAATTTTTTTTCGGTACCTGCGATCACTCCCCGCCTGCAACGTACCCTTGCACAGACTCCGATTTCGTTGCGATCCGGGATGGACCGCAATCTGCCGAATGTAACGATTAATGCGCCCACGATAGCCGATGAAAGTCCAAGCAGAATTTCGCGATCTCGCTGGCTATCAGCTACACGGCGCGGTGCAGAAACATGGGCCACTGTCGATCTGCGCCGCGCGCGCCGTTGACGGCCGTCACTGCTGGGTCGAGGAAATCAGGCAAGAGTCGTCGGAGCCCGAATTCTACGCACGCCTGCGCAGGCAGTGGCAACAGAACGTCGACAACCAACCACGCGGCAGTCTACGACAACGGGACTTTATCGACAGCGGTGATCATTTGACCCGCGCGATTGATGTACCTGTCGGCGCGGCAATCAATGATTGCTTGTTTCGCCAAAGGTTCAGTCTGATCGACGCCCTGGAAACCGCCACATCACTGACCGAGTGTTTGGTCGAGTGGCACAAAGCGGCGAGAATTCATGGTGGGCTGAGCGGTGACTGCATCTTTCGAGATTCGCAGCACGGAATCGAGCTGCGCGACGTCGACTTCATGGCCGGGCAATTTCAGCAAGATTTCTCTGCCTTGCCGGCCGAAGCGGTGATTTTCTTCTCGCCCGAGTCAAGTGGCTCGCTGTCGAGAGCAATCGGCCCGGCTTCCGATCTTTATTCCGTCGGCGTATTGATCTTTAGCATGGTGGCCGGACGACCGCCAATTGAAGCTCAGACCGCCAGCGAGTATTTGCACCGTCAGCTGTGCCTGGAAGCGCCGCGCCTGCGAGAGCTTGGATTCAATATTCCAGCAGTGCTGGACGACATTGTCGCGAGACTGCTCAGGCGTGATCCACGGGACCGATATGAGACGGCAAACGGATTGCTTTACGATCTCGGCCAAGTCTCGGACGATTTGCAAAACAATCGCTGTCACACCTCACTGGCGATCGGCACCCGTGATGTTCGGCAGACACTGACAGAAGCAAACCTTGTCGGCCGGGACGAGGAAATTGAGGCGGCGCTGAGTGCACTGATCGGCGCCCCCGCGAGCCACGGCAGTGTGCAGTTGGTGATTGGAACTGAAGCAAGCAGCCGGCAGTGCTTTCTGGACGAAGTCGCGTTGATTTGTCTTGCCAATGGTATGAACGTGTTTCGTGGCGGTGCATCGGCGGGGAACCCGAAGCCGCTACAAACGCTGGAGCCTGTCTTGGCGAAGATCGCAAAGCGGTGCATCGACGATCTCGATCTGGCGAAACGACTATCCGAAGCGACGTCCGAACATGGCGGCACGCTCGCTGAACTACTACCGGCCCTGGCAGGACTATGGCCCAATGCCGAGCGGACCGTCGCGCCTGACGCTTATGGAAGTCGACGCGCGGCCTTTGCGCTGGAAGAATTATTCGCCGCGTTCGCCGTTGAACGCGAGAATGTCATGCTGTTGTTTGATGATCTTGACTTGGCTGACGATCTGACAAAAACGGTTGTGCACTCCTTGGTTGACCGCTTGAAGCAGGAGCGTGGGCGAATTGGCCTGCACATTCTGGTATCGTGCGAATCGCCACAAAGTCTTGATTTTTGTGCCGCCGAATCAACGATCAAGCTCGGCCCGTTAACAGATGAGGCGCTGGCATCGTACCTGCAGTCCATGGCCGGCAGACTGGCCGATGGAATCACAGCAGCGATCGTTGAAGTCGCCAGCGGCGATCCCATGATGGCATCGACGATTCTGCGACGGATGATCGACACGGAGGTTGTCAAGGCTTCGCCGCTAGGTTGGCGAGCCCAAGGTCCGCTGTCCGAATCGCTGTTCGCTGAGCAGTGCATCGCCGAGTCGCTTGAACGTCAAATTGACGCGTTGTCACCATCCGCGCTGCGAATCATGTCTGTGGCCGCAGTGGTCGGACAGCATTTTCAAATGTCAATCTTGCCGCTGCTGACCGGCGCGACGTATGCGGAAGTGCTGGAAGTGTGCAACGAAGCACTGCGGCGTCGATTGTTGTGGAAAGACGCGCAGCCGGGAAGATTTCGTTTCGCGCACAACCAAATTCATCAGAAATCCTATCTCAGCCTCGAACTTCAAGAGCGACGCCGCCTACACCTGCAGACGGCGAAATACCTGGAAGAAAACGATCCAACAAACGTTTTCGAATTGGCCGCGCACTATGACGCGGCGGGCGACCGCGAGCGGGCACTCGCCAACTCGTTGCAGGCTGCGGAAACCGCCCGCCAGCAGTACTCGCTCTCGATCGCCCGCGACCAACTGACGATTGCTAAGCGTTGGTTGCCTAAGGGTGATCGACAAACGGGACTGAAGATTTGGGCAGGGCTTGGCGAAATCGAGCTACTTGCGGGACAGTACGACCAAGCCGCTGTGAACCTGAAACAGGCTCTGCTGCTGACGCAGCCCGGCTTGGAACGGGCAATGGTGCAAAAGAACATTGGTGAACTGGCTTTCAAGCGGGGCCGTTTTAGTGAGGCCGCACGCGAATACGAGCATGCGTTGGCGATGACGGGTGTCCGGGTGCCGGGCAACTTTCCGAGCATGCTGTGTAGTTTGCTCGCTCAAGCATTTTGTCAGTTGATTCACACTTGTTTGCCCACAGCTTGGATCGCCGGCAAGTCAACTCCATCAGAGTTCGACATCCTGCGTCTGCAATTGCTGAGTCGATTGTCTCATGTTTATTGGTTCAGTCGACACAAGCTTTGGACATTAGGCAACCACCTGCGCTCGTTGAACACAGCTGAGCGATTCGCCCCATCGGCGACACTCGCCGCGGTCTACAGCGAACATGGCCCGGTGATGAGCTTGCTGCGATGGTTCAAGCGAGCGAATCACTATGCCGAACGATCACTTGCGATCCGAAAAGACCTGGGAGACGTCTGGGGTCAAGGACAATCCTATCATTACCAAAGCGTCGTTAAGTTGGCCGAATGCCGATTCCAGGACGCGATTGGTAGCGCAATTCAAGCGGTCGAATTGCTGCGAAAGATGGGGGACGTTTGGGAAATGAACATGGCGCGCTATCAGGCCGCCAATGCTCATTACCGCATCGGAAACTATAGCGAAGCTACCGAACTGGCAACCCAAATGTTCGAAACCGGGTGTCAAATCGGTGATTTGCAAGCAACGGGCATCAGCCTGGACGTTTGGGCTCGTACTTCGCCTCACACGTTGCCATTGGAAATCGTCGCCGCGGAAGCGGTCAAGGAGCGCCCCGATGCGCAGAGCAACGCTCAAACCCAACTTGCCTACGCCGTTGTTTTGCTGCATCACGGTCGAACTGATGAAGCGATTGAGGTCTTGAGAAATGCGATCAGCCGCAGTCAGCGGGCCGGGCATTTGAACACCTACATCAGTCCTTGCTATGCGTGGCTTGGTACCGCGCTACGCCTGAGCATCGAGCAAACCGAACATCGGGACGGCAGACATTTGCATGCGAGAATCAGCGAAGCCAACAAAGCCATCCGCAGAGCGGCGCGAATTTCGCGCGGATTCAGTGCCGATCGCGCACATTGCCTTCGCGAACTTGGCTTGCTGCATTCAATTCGCGGCAAAGTAAGATCAGCGGCAGACTGTTTCACTGCCAGCCTGGCGTCGGCCCAGGAATTCAACCAACCCACAGAGGAATTGGCCACGCTGAAGTGCTTGTTGCACCTGGATCGCCTGGAACCCGAATTGCTGGTCAACCGACAGGCAAGCTGGCAATCAAGATTGGACGAATTGAATCAAGCTCACAACCCGGTGGGCGGCGACCGCGCCACCGATCCAAAGTCATCCAATCTGTCGCTGGCAGATCGGTTCGTCACGGTCCTACAGTCAGGTCGGCGAATCGCCCAGGCACTGTCGGCGGACGTCGTCTATCGCGAAGCCAGTGAGGCAGCCCGCAAATTGCTGCGAGGTCAGCACGTGGACGTAGTCAGCATTCATCAGCAAGACGACCATTGTTCGTTTGCGCCGCTGTCGGGAACTGAGGCGGAGCAGGCAAGCCAAACGCGGATTCAACTGCACGAATCGATCATTCGAGCAGCGCACTTGGAAGGCCAGGCCGTCTGCGATACGGCGCTGCGTCCAGCAAAGTCGAAGATCGGCAGTGCGATCGCCGCGCCAATCGCGTTCCGCGGCACCAATGTAGCCGTGATCCTGGTTACGCATGATGAACTGAAAGATGTCTTCAACACGGACGAACAAAGAATCGCCGATTTCGTGTCGACGCTGGCTGGGGCAGCACTGGAAAATGCCGACGGCTTCCTGCGGCTAAGACAATTGAACGATACGCTCGAACAACGAGTCTTGGAGCGAACCGAGGCGGCGGAGCAGCGAGCAAAACAATTGACGATCAGCAACGAGCAACTGCGGGCAACGGAGGATCAGCTACGCGAGGCGATTGTTCACGCCAATGCCGCCAACGAAGCAAAAAGCCGGTTTCTGGCCACGATCAGCCACGAGATTCGAACGCCACTTAACGGAATCCTGGGAATGACGCGGCTGGCCCGCGAATCCGCTGACAACCAACGCCAGGCGAACTATCTGGATACGGTCCAGGAAAGCGGGGAATCGCTGCTGACGCTGATCAACGATCTGCTGGACGTTTCAAAACTCGAATCAGGCAAGTTGGAACTCGAACATATCGAGTTGAATCCGCGGGCGATTGCCGGTGAGATCTGTCGACTGATGGCCGCGTCCGCCTGGCAGAAATCGGTCGAACTGGTCTGTGACATTGACCCAGCAGTACCGAAAACGGTGTTTGGCGACCCTTCGAGGCTTCGCCAAATCGTGATGAATCTGATTGGCAACGCAATCAAATTCACGGAACAAGGATTCGTGGCATTGAAGCTGGATTTGTGCCGGCAAAGCGGTGCGCCAGACTCACTGTGCATCCGGGTCAAAGACAGTGGCATCGGAATTCCAGCGGACCGAGTAGATTCGGTTTTTGAATCCTTTTCCCAAGTCGACAGCAGCACGACCAGACGCTTTGGAGGTACCGGATTGGGTCTGGCGATCTGCCGCGAACTAACGGAAATGATGGGTGGGTCGATCTCATTGAAAACAGAACTCGGTAGGGGCAGTGAGTTTACCGTTCGGATTCCGATCCCCCAACAGAACTCATCAAATCAGCCACAGCCTTCGCTCCGGGGACGACGCATCGCAGTGATTGATCCACTTGCCGCCTCCAGAGAGGCGATCGAAAGGTCGCTTCGCTCAGTCGGCGCTGAGGTGAAGGGTTTTGCCAGTCACGATAAGCTGAGCAATCGAATCGCCAAACAGGAATGGGACTTGGTTGTATTTGGCGGTACCGATTTGAAGCCTGTTTCGCGTCGCTGCGCGACGCGAAACATACCTTCGTTGTATTTGGTTCCAGGCCAGAGTGTAATCGAACCGGACAGCGGCAATCGTTGTATTCAACTTCGCAAACCAGCCTTATCTGACGAGGTCATCCAGGCCGCGGAAGATTTGATTCTTCGCCAATCTGATCTGCCACGCTCGGCGCCCGAGGCAGCTGTATCGATACGACGCCAATCAGCCCGTCAGGGCGACAGTCAACTGCTGACAAAGCAGTCTGACCAAGACCTGGCCAAGTCCGAGCCAATTTCGCAACCACCGATTCGGATCCTGGTAGCCGAAGATGGTTTGATCAATCAAGAAGTGATCGTCGGCATGCTGGAGATGAGGGGCTATGAAGTGATCGTTGCAAACAATGGAGAAGAAGCGGTACAGCAAGCATCGACAGCTTCGTTCGCCCTCTGTTTGATGGACGTTGACATGCCCAAGATGGACGGCATCCAGGCGACCAGGATGATTCGCATGAATGTTCCCGGAGCAGACCGAGAGTCTTTACCGATCATCGCGATGACCGCCCATTGTGGCGATCAGATTTGGGCGAAATGCGAGGCGGCGGGCATGAACGGTTATATTCCCAAGCCGATTGATCCCAAGACGCTGTTTGAAAACATCGATCATTTTCAAACCTGCTCGGTCTGATCACATGGCCGCTGTTGCGGATTGGCAAGCCAAGCAACTCAAACGGGGCTTGTTACTAATTCAGACAGATTCTCCGCCGTGTGACGGCGCTTCATTGCCTGCCCCTTAATCCGGCGACTGCCGGTGCTCAACTCTGTTCGGCGGCACATCTGACGTTGCTCCCAGACGTCGGACCGCCGCAACCCGCTGCAACTTCACTCGCCCGGCGGGAATCAATTTCGGATTGCCCCCGTCGCCATCACGTGCCTGCTGCATCCGTAACAGACGCCGCCACTCGGACTGACGCGCTTCGTATCGCTCCGGCAGGTTGCTCTGCCGCATTGCCTGAGCGAGTAAATCGACAGCGCGGCGGCGGTGCGGCAAGCCGGCTGCGCCGCGTCCACCTGCTTCCAGTACTTCAGCGAGCAACACGCGGCTGTCGGCCTGTCGGACCAAGGCTAATTCCGCATTGCCAAGCAAATCGTTTTGGGCAACAGCCCGGGTCGCGAAATTGAAAGCCGCGCCCAAGCGATGCAACTGCCGATACCCATCCGCCAAATCGCGAAGACCGTCAGCGAGCAACTCGCGAAAGCCGATGGCATCAAAATTTGGTCCGTGCACCTCTGCAATCGAATCGAATCGCGTCAACGGCTTCGGCCGTTCGATGGACACGGACTCGCAATTTGGCAATTGCCAGCGCCGACTCACCGAGCGCTGGGTTGCGGTCAGACGCCAATCGCATCTGATCAAACGCCTGCTCCAACCCAGCCAAAAGCGCGGATAATAACTGCTGCTCGGGGTCAACCCACTGCGGCTCGCAGACTTGTCGCGCGGCCAATACGGTGCTCAGACTCTGAGATAACAATTGCTCGGACCGCAATTCAGCCAGCTGTGCCCGCTGCGTTTGATCGGCGAGTGCTCGTCGGTCCCTATCTTGCTGGCGCTGATGCAGTTCCGCCTGCTGGAGTAACTGTTGGCGCTGTTGTTGGTACCGCTCGTTGGCGGCGCTGATGATCACAAGCAAAGTGACGGCGGCAGTCAGGATGGCTGCGGTGCGGGGCCGCTTTCGTGTCCAGCGGCGCAGGCGGGCCGCCAGAGAGGGTCGCCGCGCCAAAATCGACTCGCCCGCCTCGTAGCGATGCAAATCATCGCGCAGTTCGGAAGCGGACTGGTAACGCCGCTCCGGCTGTCGCTCGATCGCTTTGAGACAAATGGTTTCGAGATCACGCGGAATTCTGGCCGTCCGGTTGCTGTCGGCCAGTCGGTTGGGATCAACGGGCGGGCCGTCGTTGATCTGCCGCAATACGCTGCGAACCGTGCCGTGGTAGGGAAGGGTGCCGGTCAGCATTGTGTAGAGCGTCAGTCCCAACTGATAAACGTCACTGCGTGCGTCCGCAGCGACACCCAACAGGACTTCCGGAGCAATGAAGGCAGGCGTACCGGGCAAAACATCTTCTTCGGTCAACGGTTCGTCCTGATCGTGACGAACAAGACTAAAGTCACCTAGCTTTGCATCCCCTTTATCATCGAACAGTATGTTTCCCGGTTTGATGTCGCGGTGAACCTGGCCCTGCCGATGGACTTCTACGAGGCCCGAGGCGATTCGGGCGGTGATCTCGGCTGCCCGCGGCGCGCTGATCGCCTGGCCAGCGAGTCGTTATTGTAGTGTGCCGCCTGACATCAGTGGCATCACGAGTGCCGGAGGCCGGCCGCGCCGCTCGACCACTTCGTACACCGGAACGACTGCATCATGTTCGACTCTAGCCGCCGCGCGCGCCTCACGGGCGAATCGTTGCCAGGTTCGCTCACTTTCAACGGCACTGAATACTTTGATCGCGACACGGCGCTGCAACACGGGATCCCAGGCAACAAACACAACCGACATACCGCCACGGCCTAGAACCGCGTGGATTTGGTAGCGTCCGATTGTTCCCAAAATATCTGGATCCGTTGACGAATCGACTAGTCGAGCCACATCCTCGAGTTCGGATCCGATCAGCGAATCCGTTTTCGATAGATTCGATTGGTCTCGCAACCGAGAAGCGACCGATTCCAGCGCGTCTTGCAACTGAGGTGACTCGGCTGGCGTCGGAAAGCGATCAATCGCGGCCGACAGAATCGGATCGTCAGTCAGCAAATCGAGACGGCTTCGGCACTGTTGACAAGCACTGATGTGCCTGCGAAGTGACTGCTGATCAAACGAAGACGATTCGCGTTCGCATAACAGATCAATCAGCTGCTGGAGTGTTGTGTGACAGTGCATGACGCCTACCCGATCGACTTTCAATCTGCTGTATTGGCTCGTCGGCCAGGAAACTCACTTCTTCACGAAGCAAACTCAGTCCGCGGCTCTTGGCTAAATAGACCCATGCGACGTCCCGGTTAAGTTTCATTGCGACATCGGTTGGATCGTTGTGTTCCAACCAGACCAACCGAAACGCCTGCCAGGTCGGCTCGGCCAATCTCGCTTCGACGCGACTCAACGCCGCGTGCACGACGTGCTCCAACCAGACGTCGTTCCAAGAGCCATCGATCGACGCGGAGATTTCGTCCAATGGAGCTGCTTGAAAATTCGGCCGCCGCTTTTGACTGCGATAAAACTCGACTAGTTTGCAGCGCACAATGTTTCCGACCCAACCACGAAAACGACCCCGCTCTCGCTGATATTCAAAAGTTTGAATCGACTTGGCAATTTGCAACAGCGTTTCTTGCATCACCTCCGCCGCGTCTTGATCCTGCAAACCGCGGGACCGACAGAAGTTAAAAATCAATGCTCCATACAGGCGACTGAATGATCGCCATGCCTCATGATCCTGGCTATCGCGAATTCGGATCAGCAAGGATGGACTGGTCAGCGGCTCGGCGCTTGATAGCGAACCCATGCAGCCTCCTTCATCTACGAACCTGCCGCGGCCAGGCGATTGCTGCGGCAGCGAAAAGATTCGATAAGTCAAATCTGCCTGGCCAACAGATCTCTTAACCTGTCGGATAACCGTTTGGCGTCCATCGAAAAAAATTTGATTTTCTGGTGATAGAAATCTCTTTGGCGAGCTTAGTTAGCAATAGACGACCCTAATCTTCACTCGCCAATCTCCTTGAGGCATCCCATGTTTAGAAAGTCAAACCACAGCATCGTCCCAACGCAGGTCTCAAAAATAAAATTAAAGACTCATCGCAGAAACAGGCTTCGCCTGGAGACACTCGAGTCGCGGCGATTGCTGGCCGGTGATGTGACCGTCAAAGTGGTCGACGGTGATCTATTCCTGGTCGGCGATCGACTGGCAAACGCTGTTGAAATCACACAGCGGCCAGCCGCCGGCGACGGCTATTTGACCAGAACTTCAGCAGGATTCCGAACTCCGGCCGCTGCGACTCGGCACCTGGTTCAGTCTGATCGCAGCGATTCCAACAACGGCATCTTGAGCACTTGTCTCACCGCGATCAGACCCGCGATCAATCCGAAGCAGATAATTGCCAGCATGAATCCGACTGGCTCGACAATGGGAGGTTTCAATCCTGACAGGATCGCGTGCGGAACGACCACCAGCAACGCGCAGACCGCCCCGCAACCGACACCGATGACCAACAAGGTCGCTGTCTCGCTCAACACCAACGAGGCCAGCCTTTTTCGCGTGAATCCGATCGCCTGCATCACGGCCAGTTCCTGACGTCTTTCCAAGATGCTGCGCAGCTGCGAGACAGCCAAACCAATCGTTCCCAGCAGCAGTCCCAATCCACCGAGACTTTGAAAGGTACGGAGATACGTATTCTGGACGGCCATCATGCCCGATAAAACTTCGTCGGTTTGCGAAACGTCCATGCCGAAATCTCCCAGTCGGTCCTCAAGAAGATTCGCCAGCTTCCGAGAACTTGCCGGTCGGTCGGCTATCAGAAAAAATCGGTATCCATTCACGTCCGGGAATAAGCTCTCAAAATTTGATTCGCCAATCAGTAACTTGCCCTGCAATACCGAATTCGATAGCAAGCCAATGACCTGGAACCATACCGGTTGCCCCGGCTGGTACTCAAACGATTTGACTTCTCCAATCCCATTGAGCATCTGCAAACTCCACATCGCTGTGTTCTGGTCCACAATCATCGGAATCGGATCGGATTCTGCTCCGGTCGCCCTTTGGCCCAGCGCATCCCAGACATCGTTCTGTCCGCCGGCCAATTCGAAACCGGATACAGCGTCCGAGCCAAAGAGTTTGCCGAACGTACTTGGAACACCAAGCACAGTTGGGCGTGTCGATTGGTACAGATTATTACAGCTGGCATCTTGCCCGATTTCCAATCGCATCGGAGCGATGATCGCAGTATCCAATTCTGTGGCGTCGGCACCAAAAAATTCCGCTTGCACCTGACGGTCTCGCAGATCGCGAAACATCGGTTGGGCCGTCTGACCGATCAATGTGAACCCACCGGTACCGGCGTCCGTGGGCCGCAGGCGAAAAGCCGAGATAGCGATGATTAAGAACGCCGCAGATGCCATCAATCCAATGGTCATGGTGCTCCGTAACGGATGCCGTGAAGCGCTTTGTAAAGCCAACGCACCAATTGAGAGGTTCAACTCGGTTGTCGGCTCGTTGATCGCAGGCCTGTGCCGCAAACGCCAATGAACGAACATCAATGCGGCGACCAGCAACATCGTACCTCCACCAACAAACGCTCCGGCGGCCGCTTGTCCTCCTAGACTTCCGCCATATCCCGCGACGGCAATTCCCGCCAGCGCGATACCGATGGCCAGTTTGGGCAACCTTCCGGCGCTAGCCGAGCGACTCGATCCGGAATCAGGATCTTGGCCCGACAGCAGTGATCTGGCGGTACTGCGTGTCAGCCAGCGCACCGCGATTGTCAAAGTGATGGCAGCCACAACCCAGCCGACGACAGCACCGATAACGATACTCCGCCAAGTCCAATGGAAAGTCAGAAACGGAACTGTGACGGCCCCGACCCACCATGAGCGCAGTCCCCACAGCACGCACCAGGCATAGGCAATTCCCAACACGATCCCAATCACGACTCCCAGGACCGCGATCAACAAGCCCTCGCCGAGTACCAATCGACCGACTCGATTGGGCCGCCAACCCAGCGCCAACAAGGTGCCAAATTGTTGGGTCCGCTCGATCAGGCCGAGACGAAATAACATGGCGATCAACAAAATCGCCGCCAGAATGACAAAGAAACTGAGCGACAGAAACAGGCCGTCAAAAGGTGTCGTCCCGCGTGACGCGGTTAATTGAGTTTCGCGAACCGGTCGAATCGCCCAACCGAGGTCGGCTTGAATCGGCCGCAGAATCTGAACCAACCGCTGCTGAAGCGATGCAACATCGTCGGCGACGTCGGCGGAGAATCGCAGGCCTGTAGTCGAGCCAAACCGGCTGCCGAACAAACGCTGACCGTCGCTGAGTGGCAAAAACAGTTTTGGCGTCAACCGATAGTCATTCCAGTATTGATCGTCGGCCTTGGAAATCTCCCGTTGCAGTTCAAACGGCAGGTCCCAATCATTAATCGAATCTTGATCAGTGACTCCCGGCACGATGGGCGTCAAATCAGGATCGTTGTAAACCGTTGGCCGCTGGTCAAAGGTCGCCGGCTCGCTGCGTCGGAAAGGAGTCGCAGGCTTGGTGACCGGCACGATATCGGTGACGATCGCATTAAAAGTCCGCTCGATCTCTTTGCCGTTCTCCACTTCCGGTTCGTAGTAAGCAATTCGCAACACCGTACCGATCTTGGCTTCAAGCCGCTCGGCGGCCCAGCTGTTTAAGGCGACTGGAACGCTGTCATCACTCGCGCCGTGCTTGCTGAAGTTCAGCGGCAGCTGATCGGTCGAATCAATCGCGGTGACCGTACTGTAGGCAATGGAAGCAATCACCTGACCGTCGGCGTCCAGTTTTTCGATCGCATTGGCCAAATAGGTCGTTACCTGTGACAGTTGCGATTTTGGAAACGCGGCGCGGATCGCCTGGACCGCTGCAGAGGGCAACAACAGACGATCACTTGTCAACGAATAGTAGTCGAATATGGAATCGGTCGTGTCGCCGTCAGTGAATTGTTGCTGTACGCGTCGCAGGGACAAACCAAAATCGGCCAGGTCCAGGTTTAGGTCGCCGGCGGATATGACCGTTTCAAACAACAACACATTCGCCTGACCGTCTCGTTCCAGAGTTTTGCCGATCACGCGACGGTTGACATAAATGTTCAGCGGCGAAGCCTGGCTGGCGGCTAGCGAGAATCGGCCGAGACCCCGATCGGGAATGATGTCCGCGACGCGCATCCGCGGCAGACCCTCGCTTTCAGTGTCCCGGCGTCCCAGCGGGCTGTCTGCCGGCACAGCTTGTTCGACCGGCAATCGCAAGGTGATCTGATCGCCGACCGCAACTCCCAGTTCCGCGGCCGCGCGCTGGTTCAAAATGACCGCGTAATCGTCGATCGATCGCGCTTGGCCGTCGCCACCAGAGTCGAGTGACCAAAAGTCCTGGTCGCAACCGATGATCTGGACCGAACCGGCGCGGCGAACCCTTCCATCACGATCGCGATACTCGGCAATACCGCGATCAAACAGAATCAGCGGAATGGCCGGGACTGCTGGTGGAGCGATCCCTTGAACGTCAAAGAAAGAGCCCGGCATGACAGCTACCTGGGTTTTTCCCAGTCGCTGCAAGGTCAAGCTGTTCAAGCTTCCCCGCATCGAATCGCCGACCAGCAGCGCGCAACGATGACAGCAGTCGCGACCGCAACACCGAGTGCCACCGACAGCGAAACCCGCCAAGATCGCAGCACCCCAGCCAAGATCATCCGCGGCAGTGTCAGGGAAGAATTCGATCCCGAATCGTACAGTTTGGACATTGGTAGCTTGGATTGGTGTCTAATAACAGCGTCGAGCGATCGTCCAGCTCTGTTCTGAGTTTTGACTGCGCGCTCAGTACAAACCCTGCTTGGGACCGCACTGGTGTGAGGACCATTTTACCGTGAGGACCGCGCGATGACGGAGTCGAATCCCTTGGCCGTTGTTATCACGACAGTGGAATCCTCGCAAGATGCCGAGATTCTGGCCAAAGCTGTGATTGAACAGTTTCTAGCTGCCTGCGTTCAAATCGATGGGCCAATTGTCAGTCACTATCGTTGGCGTGGCGAGGTGCAGCGGACCAGTGAATATCGTCTGCTGATCAAGACGACGAATGCCAGGTGGCCCGTGTTGAAACAGACGCTCGCCAGGCTTCACCCTTATGAGCAACCGCAGATTATCTTACTGGGCGTCCAAGATTCGTCGGACGGCTATCGCGACTGGGTAATCGATCAAACCAGCTAACAGTTATCCTGAGATCGCGTCCCAAAGAGGTGGTCCTAGCGTGACCAATCCGACAACAACGGATCCGATCGCGGCTACCAACACGGAACCGGCGGCCACATCGAGTGCGCGGGCAATCCTGAGGTCATGCTCGGGGTGCAAGGTTTTGATCAACAGCTCAATCGCGCTGTTCAACAGTTCGGCAGACAACACCATCGTGATCGCCAGGCTGATCGCAACCCACCGCCATAATTCCAGTCGCAGCCATGTCGCCAGCGCGATCACCACCGCTGTGACCCCCAGGTGAACCCAAAAACTGCTTTGGGTGCGGATCGCCCAACCCAGGCCGGCAAACGCGTAGCCAAATTTCTTGAGCCAGCGCTCGATTGTCATCGTCACTCCAAACCCTCGACACCCGGGGGTGGGATCAACTGTCCACCGAGTCGTCCTAACTGCGGCCTGGGCCAGAATCGTGGTTCGATCGCGAAAGCAATCCCGAAGTTGTCGCGACCACGGTCGAAGACAGCTCCCAGGCTGATCAACATCGACTCACCAATCCGCGTAAACGCCAAGGCCTGACCGACATTCCCGGTGACGCCAAAATCATAGGTGGTCGCGCCCGTGGCGATCCACTTCTCATTCAGCCGATAATTGATTGTGCTCTGAAACACGGTGCTTTCGATCGGCCCGCTCAGCGACAACACTCCCGTGTAAACCTCGCCTAAGCCTGGCCGACTGCTGAGGACTCCCGCACTGATCGATTTCAGTCCGTCGTTGAAAAAATCAAGGTAGCCATCACTGACCAGCGAGACTCGGTCGCCGACGTAGTACTGAACACCATAAATCGTTGGTCCTACGGTTGAGCCAAAGTTGTCTCGATCAGGTTTCGGAAACAGGATTGTATCAATATTGAACCGAAACAGATCAACGATTCGTTCCCGATCCGGCAATCCGCGTTTGGTTTGCCAACGGTTATGCAGTCCAAAGCGAAGCTGCTGCAGGTCGTCCACCAGCACGTCACTGGGACTAATCACGTAGCGTTGAAATCCGTATCGGATGCCAACGGTCCGCGGATCGAACCGATCCGGCAGTGGAGGTCCACCAAAGGTATTATTGATAAATCGACGACGAAATTGCTCTTGCGCATTGTCGTCCGGGGAATCGTACAGCGGCAATTCGTCGTAGTCCGTGTTGCTGTCGGCGTAAAAGTATTCGGCGGTCCACTCCACTTTGTGCGCCAGCCCGCGTACGTTCAGCAAACTACTTTGCACCGACGGATTGACACTCCACATCGGCAAATTAGCTCGCACACCCGTCTGTCCCAGCAGCAGCGTCAGGTCATCGCCGTTGACATCTTGTCCGTACTGCGCGGCCTCTCCAGAAATGTGAGGAACGAGATTGACCGGACCGAGTTGGAATGGTGCGGCCAACTCTTGTTTGGTCAAGCCAATGATCCCTTCGGCCGCGACTTCGCCGGGCAGCGTGTTATAATTGGCTGCTTCGGTGGGGTTGGTGGGTACGTCAGCAACCCTTAGGCGGCTGTAACTAACGCCGCTGTGGGCCGTCCAAGTCAAGCGGTCACCCAACAAGGATCCACCCACCAGATAGTGATCGAGTTCGGGAAGCTCCTCGGTTTTCATGAAGAATTCATTCAGCCGCACGCTAGCCGACAGGTCCAACAACTGACTCCCGGCGTAACGTCGATAGCGCAGCGCCGTACGGTGGTTCACTTGTTGATCCCATTCGTTTTCCAGATATTCCTCCAGGAAGTTGCGGTCGCTGATCCAGCCGATCTCGGCAATCAGTTCCTGATCGGCCGGCAAGTACTGGCGATGCCTTAACAACACTCGACCACGCGTCGTCTTCTCTGGTACCAGATTGCGGCGATCAATCCCGAGCGTGTCCAATCCGCCATCCTGGATAATCCAGGTGTCAAAGAATCCATTGGCTGGACCGGGGCAGCCCAGAAAACCGGGGACGCTGTATCGGACCGTGGTGCCCACTGCCGGGCCGCGGTCGCTCAGATAATCGGTGGACAATTCCCAGTCGACCCCGGGCGGTGCGTCTTCAATACCCAACAATTGAAACAAGTCCCAATTCAACATGATTTGGGTGCCAAAGATGTTGTCATTCTTGACTCCGATTCCCGTCAGATAGAAAGCCGGTCGTTCCAGGCTGGTCGCGAAAGTCGGCCAGTACAGCAACGGTACACCGCCAAAGTAAACGAAGTTGTTGTTGCTTTCGACAAACGGTTCTCGATCAACGATTACTGCCCCTGAGTTCGGATCAGTGACGATTTGCTCGCGATCGGTCAGTTGCAATCGTTCGCTTTGCAACCAGTAGCGTGGTACTCCCATCCGACTGCTGGTGACAGCTGCGTCAAAGGCGATGAAGTTGCCTTTGGAGACTTGTTGTAACACCTCGGCTTTTAGGCGGACGATTCCTTGGTAATTGGGAATGGTTGTGATCGCTTCCGCATTCAATACCATGCCCTGCTCGGTCGCGATGTTGTAATACATCGATTCCGCGTAGATGATTCGTTCACCTTGACGGAATACGATGTCGCCCTCCAGATAGACTTCGCCCTGGGCCTGAGAGATATCGGCGGTGCCTTGGAACAGCCTGGACATCAGTGGCAGCCAGGCGACGATTCGATTGGCCGACAAGGAAACCGTCCCCAAGTTCACCAGCTCGCCACCGGGGAACTGCGCGGTGACGTCGCGAATCAACAGGGTAACGCCACCCCGCGCGACAATCAGGCTTTCGTTGGAAGCCGGTCGATCCACCTGTTCGATTTGTGGAGCAATCGATGGATTGCGACCGATAATCTCCAGCGACTTGGTGCCACCGGCGATCGGAAAGAACGAACCGCGACTGCTTGGTTGTGCTGGAACCGGCTGTGTCGGTGCAGCGAGTGGCTGGTTGAATTGAACCAGCTTGACCGCCTCGGTGTCGTTCCCACTCGGCAAATGTGCAAGCAGTGCCGGTGTTTCGGTCGGTTTGCCGCGGAACACCGGCGCGGAGATTCTTGGTACGGTAGATCCGGTCAGCGTGAACGACTGGGGTTCGGCGGCAACTGCACCGTTAGCCTGCATGCCGGCGATGACTGCCCGGATACGAATGCGATCCGGCGGCCCATCGACCACCAACAACACGCTCTCGGCACTGACAAGCCGGTCACCTTGGATGACAACGCAGTCGCCATCGATCAAAGAGAAATCGGCGTCGGCTTGCTGCCACCGATGGACGACGTTTCCGCTGACTTCGATTGAATCGACGTCCGAACCCTGGGCCGCGGATGAACTTACCAAACAGATCCAGAGTAGCGCTGCGGCCGAAATCCGCGCAGCGGCGAACGCACGACCAGAAATTGAAGATCTGGTGCAGGCAATCGAACGGTCAGTGGTGGCTGCCATGCCGACCAAAAGCGTAGTTCCCCTTCGTTCAGTGGCGCCTCGTTCATTCGAGACACGAGCCGAAGTTTACGAATTGAAATCGCTCGATCACAACCGCGAAACGGTCAGATGCAGTAAGAAAGCAGCGTGGAACGCGTAATAAGATCGTGAAACAGGGCTGGGAAGACCCATGGGCCAAGAAACGCCCGCCGAAATGCACTCGGGCAACCTGCTAGCTCGCGTCGCACCGCTGGAAATGTGCTTTCAAAAATGACCTCAGCTTGCGACTGCGGGCGTGTTTCAACTGCGTCAGACTGAACGTGATCTTGGCGATCTCTCCCTCGGAAGTTTCAATCGGACCGGTCACGTCCAGATTACGCAGCGCGGCTTCGTCAATCGCTTCCTGAGGGCCAGCCAAGGTGACTTTCAGCGACTGGGGAGTCTTGGTAGCCAGCTCGACCCAAGCTTGCCGATTTCCATTGGGCGTCACGTCAACTCGGTCGGGCGCGCTGTACTGGATCGATGCTGGACCAGCCACCTGCTCCAGCATGGTCAACATCCGGTCGACCAGTTCCAAGGGCCATTGGGGACTCTGGCCATCCGGAAAACCTTTGCTCAGAGTATGCCAGCGCCGACCGAGCACTTGCCAGGGTTCGGTCGGCCCCGATGTTCGCGGGGCTGATAATTCCGCCGCGTGATCGACCGCTTCGCTAACCGTCTTCTGGACTTGTGGCTTCGGCTTCCTGGTCTTTTTCGCTGTGGGAATTGCCAGCGCGGCGGCAAGAAACGGAGCGGTCACGGAATTTGAATCGGCCAAGCCTTCGGGTGGACCAGCAAACACAATTTCTCCACCCTCGGCGCCAGCACCGGGTCCGATGTCGATCACCCAATCGGCGCATTTGATGACGTCCAAGTTATGCTCGATTACCACGACGGTGTTCCCAAGATCGACCAAGCGACCAATGACATCAAGCAATTTTTCAATGTCCGTAAAATGCAATCCCGTTGTCGGTTCATCCAAAAGGTACAGAGTATTGCCCGTCATCGGTCGCGCTAGTTCCGATGCCAACTTGACTCGCTGTGCTTCCCCGCCGGACAGCGTCGGCGCGGATTGACCCAGTGTGACGTAGTCCAGGCCAACATCGCACAGCGTCTGCAAAATGCGGGCCAGCTTGGGATAGCCGGCGAACAACTCCAGAGCATCACCGCAGGGCATTTCCAATACGTCAGCGATTGATTTTCCGTGCAGCTTGACTTCCAGCACGTCATCGTTGTATCGACGTCCCAAGCACTGATCGCAGGGCACGTAGACGTCGGGCAAAAAATGCATTTCGACACACAAATATCCGTTGCCCTCGCAGGTCTCGCAGCGGCCACCGGCGACATTAAAACTGAAAGTACGAGCGGTAAAGCGGCGCTCCCCAGCCTCGGGTAACTCGGCAAAAATTTGACGAATCAAGTCGAACGCACCGGTATAGGTCGCCGGATTGCTGCTGGGCGAATTGCCCAACGATGATTGGTCGACACGAATGACTTTGTCGACATACCGAACACCTTCGATTTTCTCGTGCCGACCAGGACGCAGCCGTGCTCGATGCAGTCGCCGAGCCAAGGCGGGATACAGAATCCCGTCGACCAATGAACTCTTGCCGCTGCCGCTCGGTCCCGTAACGGCGGTAAACACGCCGAGCGGTAACTGAAAATCGACGCCGCGCAAATTGTTTTCCCGGGCACCGTAGAGCTTCAAGAAATTGACCAAGGGTGATCCACTTTTGGCCAGCACGGGGCGACGCGATGCGGGAATCGCAATCGACTGACTGCCGTTGATGTAGCCAGCGGTGACCGATTGGTCGGCGGGAGCAACCTTGGTTGGCGGACCTGCGGCGACGATCCGGCCGCCATGCCGACCGGCGCGGGGACCAAAATCACACAGATAGTCACTGCCGCCGATCACATCGCGATCATGTTCGACCACCAGCAGAGTGTTGCCGGTATCACGCAATCGATGCAGCGCGCCAAGCAATTTGGCATTGTCGCGCGGGTGCAGACCGATGGTCGGTTCGTCCAGCACATAAAGCACGCCGCACAGCCCGCTGCCGAGTTGGCCCGCCAGGCGAATCCGTTGCGCTTCACCGCCAGAAAGGGTCGCTGCGCCGCGATGCAACGTCAAGTAATCGAGGCCCACGTCCAGCAAGAATCGGACTCGTGACTCGATCTCACGAATCAATTCTCCGGCAATCTTTTTTTCGCGTCGATCCAGTTTCCAAGTCTGCAGTTCCGACGCTAGCCGATCCAGCGGCATGCGGACCAAGTCGGCGATTGTGCGGTCACGATAGCGAACCGCCGCTGATTCTTCTCGCAGTCGGGAACCATCGCAGGCTCCGCAATCAATTTCGTCGGTGAATTTTTCCAGCTTCCCGCGCAACCCCGGTGTCAACCGCGACGCTTCGTCGAGCGCCGGGTAAAAACCTTTGAATTGAAAGCGAAATAAAACATTGCTGTCCGACTTTGCTTTTCGAGCTGATCCTTCTTTCGAATCGGCCTGGCGAACTTCAATCCAATCCTGGCCGGTGCCACGAAACAGGATTCGACGCTGCGAAACAGACAGTTGATCGTAGGGGACATCCAGCGGAATCCCAGTCTGCCGCGACAGCCCCCGCAGCATCCAGCGGGAAACCGCGTGGTCCACGCTGGGCCACAGAATCGAGGCACCCTCGGCCAGTGTCGCGCGGGGCGACGAAATCAGCGCCGCCGGATTGGTGCCGGTTTGCGTACCCAACCCTTCGCACTGCGGACACCATCCAATCGCCGAATTGAACGAGAAATGATGCGGTGTCAATTCTTGAAACGAACGTCCACAGTCACCGCAAACCAAATGTTGGCTGTGCGTGTCGACGGTCCAATTCGCTTCATCGCGATCTTGATCGGCGACTGCGAATTGCAACACGCCAATGCCAAGGGAAAGCGCTTGTTCGACGCTATCGCTGATTCGCGACCGATCAGATTCTTGAATCACAATTCGATCGACGACGACCTGAACTGCCTGACGCCGGCGAGGATCGAGGGTCGGCGCCTCGTCCAAGGGTACGGTCACACCGTCGATCCGAACTCGCTGATAACCGCTGCTGCGTAATGATTGCCAGGTATCGTTGGATAATTCGCCGGCCGCCACGTCAATCGGAGAGAGCAGCAAGCCACGAGTGCCCTCGGGCATCGCCATCAATTTATCGGTGATTTGATCGGGCGTCTGAGTACCCACAGGTGTGCCGCAATCCGGACAATGCATCGTCCCCAAGCGGGCCATCAGAATCCGCAAATAATCAAACACCTCGGTTACCGTGCCCACGGTACTGCGGGGCGAATGGCCCAGGTTACGCTGCTCCAAAGCGACCGCCGGCGACAGTCCTTCGATCCGCTCGACGCGCGGCTTTTGAACTTGGCCGATGAATTGCCGAGCGTAGGACGACAACGATTCGACATACCGTCGCTGGCCCTCGGCGTAGATCGTATCCATCGCCAAAGAACTTTTTCCGCTGCCGCTGGGGCCACAGAAAACGGTCATCGCGTCCCGCGGGATCTCGACGCTGACCGATTTCAAGTTGTGTTCACTGGCCGCTTCGACCACGATGTGCGTTTTGGCTTTCGCGGACACCGCGGCGATCTGGTGGTGCGGTCTGCCGCGGCGGATCGCTCGGCGTTTGATTCCCAGCGACTTGGCCAACGCGGCACCGGTAAAACTGTTTCCGTTTTTGGCAATTTCCGCAGGTCGTCCCTCGACGACCACTCGGCCTCCGCCAGCGCCCCCTTCGGGACCGAGATCAATGACCCAATCCGATGTTTTGATCACATCGGTGTTATGTTCGACGATCACGATCGTGTTGCCGCGATCGGCCAGACCGTGAATCACTTTGAGCAACAATTCGATGTCGGCGAAATGCAAACCGGTTGTCGGTTCGTCCAACACGTAAAGTGTCTTGCCGGTCTCGCGTTTGCTTAATTCGCGGGACAACTTAATTCGCTGTGCTTCGCCGCCCGAGAGCGTGGGTGACGGTTGGCCCAGCTTCAAGTACTCCAAACCGACATCCACCAGTGTCTGCAATTTGTCGGCGATCTTGGGAATATTTTCAAATAGCTTGAGCGATTGCGAAACGTCCAGCTCTAGAACGTCCGCGATCGAATGATCTTTGAATTTGACCGACAGCGTTTCCCGGTTGTAGCGATGTCCCTGGCAAATCGGGCAGGTGACCCAAATGTCGGCCAAGAAATCCATCTCCAGCTTGGTCGCTCCGTTGCCATCACAGGCCTCGCAGCGTCCGCCATCGACGTTGAAGCTGAATCGGCTGGCGGTGTAGCCGCGCGTCTTGGCTTCCGACATTTTGGCGAACAGGTTTCGGATTTCATCAAACACTTTGACGTAGGTCGCCGGATTGCTGCGCGGCGTACGGCCGATCGGCGATTGGTCGATTGCAATCGTCTTGTCCAGATGCTGCAAACCACTGATCGAATCGTGGTCGCCAACCTCCAACTCGGCGCCGTTCAATTCATTGCGGAGCAGCGGTTCGACAATCCCACCGATTAGCGAACTTTTACCGCTACCGGAAACACCGGTCACGCAAGTCACGGTCCCTAGCGGAATCGAAACGTCGATGTTTTTCAGGTTATGAAAACGGGCGCCATGGATCGTCAACCGGTAATCTGAATCGATCGGACGCAGCTGCTTGCGAGTTTCGATCGACCTGGTGCCGGACAGAAACTGTCCGGTCACACTTTCGGCTGCTGCCTCGACTTGCGCGACGCTTCCCGCCGCGACGACTCGCCCCCCTTTGACGCCGGGTCCGGGTCCGAAGTCGACGATTTTGTCGGCGGCCCGCATCGTATCTTCATCATGTTCGACCACAATCAGCGTGTTGCCCGAATCACGCAGGCGACCGAGTGTTTCGATTAATCGATCATTGTCGCGGGAATGCAAGCCGATCGACGGCTCGTCTAAGATGTACAGCACACCCACCAAGCCGCTGCCGATCTGGCCGGCCAGGCGAATCCGCTGGGATTCGCCGCCAGAGAGCGTCGGGGCGGTGCGGCCCAGGGTTAAGTAGTCGAGACCGACGCCCAGCAAAAAGCCGATTCGTTGGCGAATCTCCTTGAGCGCCTCGGCGGCAATTTTGGCTTCGGTTTCGCCAAGCGAGATCTCGGAAAAGAACTCCGCCAACCGCTCGATCGGCAACTGGCACAGTTCGGGCAGCGAATAATCGACCTGATTATGGTTGTTCTTGGCGAATGATTCGGCGGCGGTCCGAATCGTGACCGCCGATGCCTGGGCGTTCAATCGCTGTCCGCCGCAATCGACACAGTCGATCGTCGCCATGTGCTTTTCGAAGCGACGCAATTGCATTTTGTTGCGCGTTGTTTTGTAGCGTTCCAGCAATTCGGGGATCAATCCAACGAACGACCCGGCAAACTTTTTTCGTCGCCGGCCGCCTCGCCAACTGAATTCCAGCGACTCGTCCTGACCCCACAGCCAGACATGCCGCGCCTGCTCGGGCAACTCGCACCACTTCGTCTCCAACATCGTGCCCGGTTGTAATTCGAACGCGTCGTCCATGGCGTCGGCCACAGCGCGATAGATGTAGCGTCGATAGCGGCCCAGGTCACCCCACTTTCCCAGCAAGCTGATCGCACCCTTGCGGATCGACAGATTTTCGTTGGGAATCAACAACTCGGGAACAAACGTGTAGATGTGACCAAGACCATCGCACCCTTCACACATCCCTTGCGGGCTGTTGAAGCTGAACAATTGTGGCGATGGAGACTTGAAGCTGCGGCCACACTCGGCACAGGCATACTTGGAAGAGAACAAATGATCTTTTTTCGGCGGACCAGTTCGCGCTGAGTTTTCCTCCGTAATCGAAACGACCACCGTCGCCTGTCCAAGCTTGTTTGCGATGTCGACCGCTTCGTGAACTCGGCCTCGGTCGCGCGAGTCAGGATCGATTCGATCGACGACCACTTCCAGATCATGCCGATGCTGGCGATCGAGTGCTGGTGGTTCGGCGAGTCGGATCGTTTCACCATCGACACGGGCCCAAGTGAATCCCTGTTTGCGAAGGTCTTCGAACAGGTCACGAAATTCACCCTTCTGCGCCGCGCCAGTGGTGCCATGATCCAGATCGTCTGATCAGCCGCCAGACTCAAGATCCGTGAAGTGATTGCATCGCGACTTTGAGCAGTGATTTCGCAACCACAGTGATCGCAATGACCAGTCCCCACCCGCGCGTAGAGCACTCGAAGAAAATCGTAGATCTCGGTGATCGTACCGACGGTGCTGCGCGGATTGTTGCCAGCCGACTTTTGGCTGATCGAGATCGATGGGCTGAGGCCCGATACCAGGTCAACATCAGGCTTGGGCATCTGGCCCATGAAGTGCCGCGCGTGATTGCTAAGACTTTCGACGTACCGACGTTGTCCTTCGGCGTATAAGGTGTCGAACGCAAGTGAGGATTTACCGCTACCGGAGACCCCCGAAAAACAGATCAACTCACCGCGCGGGATGGTCAGATTGACATCGCGCAGATTATGCTCCCGCGCCCCTTTGACCTTGATCTCCGTCGTCGTCATTCGCTGTCCGTATGCTCGGTTCTACAGGTGAACTCAAAAACCAGATTCGACTCTCCAAGCAAGGATTATCTACCTGAAAGGGCCAACCGTGTAGCCGGGGCAGGTTCGACGCGGTAGCGGCAAGACGCGATTGAATCCTCGATCCGATCACAGCTGTCAGTGAAACGACAGCAAGATGATGCGCAAAACGCGTTTCTGGCTATTACGGTAAGCTGTAAATTAAAAATTGCTTCGCCTCCTCCTGGGCCTGGCAGCCCGACCGGAGCGGAGGTTCGAGGCGAACGCTGCCCGCATGACCGTATCTTAGCATTCGATTCGATACAATCCTGCTGTAAAATCGCCGACACAGGCCGGGCATTCGATGATCAAATTTCGCACGACAGGATAAACAGAAAAAATGTCACAGCCCAGGGCGATTTGTTTGCTGGCATGCTGTTGCGTTCTATCGCTTGTCGTTGCCGCCACAGCGAATGACTCGAAACCTAACGTGATCCTGGTGTTCATCGATGACATGGGTTGGGGCGATTTGTCGTGTTTTGGCAATGCCGACGCGACAACCGAGTCGATTGATCAACTAGCTTCCGAAGGAATTCGCTTCCAACAATTCTATGTCAACTCGCCAATTTGCTCGCCGTCGCGAGTGGCCATTTCGACCGGCCAGTATCCCCAGCGGTGGCGGATCGGTTCCTACCTGGCTGAACGCAAACGAAACATCGATCGAGGGATTGCACAATGGCTGGACCCGTCCGCCCCGATGCTGGCCCGTTTATTGAACGATGCCGGTTACGCGACCGGTCACTTTGGCAAGTGGCACATGGGCGGTCAACGCGACGTTGGCGAAGCACCGCTGATCACGGAATATGGATTTGACCAATCACTGACGAACTTCGAGGGACTCGGACCGCGCGTGTTGGCGATTTGCGACGCCCGCGACGGCACATCCATTCGGCGTCATACGCTCGGTTCCGACCAACTCGGTCGGGGCGAGATTCGCTGGGAAGATCGGTCGCAAGTAACCGCGACGTATACGTCGGCGGCGCTTGAATTCATCAAGCAGGCCGAGTCAGATCACAGACCGTTTTACGTCAACCTTTGGCCCGACGACGTCCATTCCCCCTTCTTTCCACCGGCGGCCCGACGTAGTGATGGCACAAAACGTCAGCTGTATTTGGGCGTGTTGGAAACCATGGACGAACAATTGGGGGCATTATTCGACTACGTGCGAGAGAGTGAAGCGCTGCAGAACAACACGTTGATTTTGTTGTGCAGTGACAATGGGCCTGAACAAGGTGCGGGCAACGCGGGGCCCTACCGCGGTTTCAAAACGTGGTTGTACGAAGCGGGCGTTCGATCGCCGTTGATCGCCTGGGGACCCGGCTTGATTGAAACATCGAAATCGGGAACCGTGAATAAGGAGTCGTTCTTTGCCGCGATCGATTTGGTGCCGTCCCTGCTGGATATCTGCTCAGTCAACCATTTCGATATCCAGTTCGATGGTGAGCCGCTGAGCGATGTATTGCTGGGCAACAGCAGGCGATCAAGAACAGCGCCGCTGTACTTTCGCCGCCCGCCCGATCGAGACGCTTTTTACGGCGACACCGACCTGCCCGATCTAGCAGTCCGCGAAGGCAAATGGAAACTGCTGTGCGAATATGACGGCAGCGACGCTGAACTTTACGACTTAGAAAATGACCGAGGTGAAACCAGCAATGTCGCCGATAGCAACATCAAGATCGCTCAGCGGCTGCGGCAGCAAGTCGTCCGCTGGCACGGTGAGTTGCCGGCCGACAAGGGCGCGAGCTTCAAGATCAAGTAGTAACCGAGATCACGCGCGTTGCTGGACTAGGGCGCTGCTGGACTAGGGCGCTGCTGGACTAGGGCGCTGCTGGACTAGGGCGCTGGGACCAGCTGCAGACGGCTGCTGGTGTGTGCCTGCAGGGCCTCGTCACTGAACCACCAGTGTAAAGGCTGGCCCGACAGATAGGCATCAATCTGATCTTTTTGATGGGGGTGAAAGGTTCGCCCTGTCGTTCCGCCCGCCAACACCGCGCGTACCTTTTCGCGGTCGCCGAAGTCGACCACCATCCTGACCGCGGCGGTGTGGGTCACGCCATACGGATCATCGAAATCGTACCAGCCACGATACAGCGTTTCTCCCGATCCAGCGACTCCAAAGGCGCGTGTTCCGAGCCAGCTCATGCCGACGCCGCTGCGACGAATCGGGTTGACGAACTGCAGCGTGTGCACTTTACCCCAGAGCCACGATTCTGGATCCGCTCCCAATTGCGGTTCCAGTCGGGCGATCGCGGCTTTGCCACCTCGGCGAATCATGTCAGCCATCGACTCGACGACCTCCGTGGTCGACTGGTCGTCAAACCAGCTCGCGTCACCCGCAGCTACCATCCGCTGGAATCTTTCCTGCCAGAAATACCAATTGCCAAGCATGATTTCGGTCAGCTCGGCGCCCAACTGGTCCTCAAACACGGCTCTGGCGAACTCACTGTAAACGGTTTGAAACACCGTCGGCCCGGCTTGGTCGATCGTGTCCTGAAAATCCCAGTCTTTCAATACACTGGCCAGGGCGCTCGTCTGCTGGTCCGCCGCCAATGCCTCAATCAGCACCGGCGTGACAGCTTCGGCCATCAAGTTTTTTGTGTCTCGCTGAATCGCCCAATGGTCTTCGACGGTCAGTCCGTCTTCTTGTTCGGCAATCCGCTGTTTCAAACGTCGGTAGCGATAGGAAGGCGCAGCGTAGTTGCTGTAGTAATACGGATAGTCAGCAGGCACGGTGTAATGATTCGCGGTTCCCAACCAACCTCGTTCCGGATTGCGCTGGTGCGGCATCTGGTCAAAAGGAATCCAGCCCTGCCAGTTGTCTACCCAACGGCTGTCCGTATCAACCAGCAGTGGCATCGTGCCACCACCGCTGCGCAGCGGCACCCGACCGCTGGCTCGCCAACCAATATTTCCGTCGGAATCGGCGAACACAAAGTTCAACACAATCGAAGTGACCGAATGAATGGCAGCGTCAATGTCGTCAATCGTCTGCGCGGTGATTAGCTCTGTTAGCCCCAAGTGAGGCTGCATCGCTTCGACTGCGGCCCAGCGCAGGGTTAACACCTTGTCGGTTTTCAGTCCGGGCAGTACGTCGGAGACCACAGGACCGCGACTGCTGTGACGAATCTCAATTTCTTCGTTTCGAAACCCGCCTGCGGCGCTGCTGTCTTTGATCTTCAGCGTTTGCTTTTCCAGGCGAAAGGGAATCGATTGGCCGCCCTGTCGATAGTGATCCCCCTGCTGCGGATCCAGAGTTTCAACATACAGATCTTGAACATCGCCATAATTGTTCGTCACCGCGATCGCGACCTGTTCGTTGCGACCGATAATGAAGCCTGGGATTCCGGGCGCTCCGGCACCGACCGCGCGCGCCTCGGGCAAGCTAAAGCCGACAGCGTACATGATTCCCGGCAACATTCGCGGATCCAGGTGCGGATCGCCGGCGAGCATTGCGTGGTCTCCGGCAGAAACTTTTGCCGCGGTTGTCCAATTGTTGCTTCCCACGCGGAGTGGTCCGGACTCGACGAACTGTTGGATTTTCGAGTCGGCATGCAGTCCCAATCCGACGGCGACAGGCATGGTTTGACCTGTCTGTGATCCGCTGGCCGCAAACCAGCCATGGGAGCTCGTAACCACAGGGGCCGCCGAGCTACCGTTCACATCGCCTGGTGCGTCGGCATTGATGTTGATCGGCAGCAACTCGCTGGCTTGGTCAATCCCCAGTTGGTCGACCAGCATCTGTGAAACGATTTCGTGATTCAAATTCGCACTGGTGTCCCAAGACATCAAATACAGAATGCTCAGCGAGTCCTCGACAGCCCAACGATCGGGTTCGATACCGGCCACACCAAATTCGATCGGCAGGTCATCCGCGCATCGATCCAAGAATGCATTGATACCGTCAACGTAAGCCTGAAATATCTGGCGGCTGTCGTCGTCCAGAATTTCGGCGTGTTGCGCTGCGGCCCGCGCAATCCCAATGGTTCTGTTCTTGATGTCCATTTGACGGGCGGCATCGCCAGCCAGTTCGGTCAGCCGTCCTTGCGCCTGCAGACGCATCAGTTGGATCTGGAACAGCCGATCCTGCGCTGTCACAAAGCCTTGCGCAAACATTGCGTCCTGCATGCTTGCAGCTTGAATGTAGGGCATGCCTTTTTCATCGCGGACGATCGTGATCTGATCTTGCAAACCCGGCAAAATGATCTCACCTTGCACTTGATATTGATTCACTCGAGAGCTCGCGTAGAGCGCAACAACGGCGGCGATGACGAGGAGGCCGATGATGATTTGCACAGCTCGCAACCGACGTCGTCTTGGCGGCTTTTCTTGCTGCTTGTTCATTAAGCAAATTCCCTGTCGTTGCTTTCAGTTTCTACGCGTCCAGTCCCAGAGCAAATCGTGTAATTGAACTCGCCGCGACCGGTCAAATCGGTATCTAGATCATAACACGATGCGCGACTGGACTTGTAAAGGGAACTGCATGACGGATAATCGTCTCAGAAACTGCTTGGACCTGCGAAACGAAATAGGAATAGAGACTATCACCACCATCGATAAAGCAGAGTCCATTCGCCAACACCCCGAATTCCCCTGGCTCAGCCTTGACGCTCCGGCAAAAGTGGAATCGTTCTTGCGCAGCGCGGTTGGATCACGAGTGACGAACACGTCCGTCGCTGCGAAAAGCCTGGTGATGGCAACATGAACCTGACGCTTCGCGCCATCACCAACCGGCGCACCTTGATCGTCAAACAATCCCGTCCATGGGTCGAGAAATACGACCACATTCCGGCCCCCTGGGGCCGCATCGAGTACGAGCATCGGTTCTATCAGCGGATTGCCAATGTGCCTGCGGTCGCCTCGCGGATGCCGCAACTGCTGCATGCCGACATGCAGGCACGGGTGTTGGTGCTGCAAGATCTGGGTGACGCCCCACCACTCACGTCGCTGTACTCAGGCCAGGCGCTGCCGAAGGAAAGTCTGCAGCAACTAGCCGGGTACCTAGCTGCGCTCCACGATGCGACGTGCGGCTCGACGGATCCCGGATTCGAAAACCGAGAAATGCGTCAACTGAACCACCAGCACATCTTTGAGATTCCGTTGGCGGAGCACAATGGAATCGATTTGGAACATTTCGAAACCGGACTCGCCGCGGCCGCCGCCCGCCTCCGCGAAGACCCGAGTTACCAAGCACGGCTGGGCTGGGCGGCCGATCGCTATCTCGCCACGGGTCCGGTTCTGATTCATGGCGACTACTTTCCCGGCAGCTGGCTACGAACTGCCGGCGGCATCTTTGTGATCGACCCGGAATTTTGTTTCTATGGAGATCCGGAATTTGATTTGGCCTGTGCCGTCGCACATCTGCGATTGGCACGGCAACCGCTCCAGCACGCCCATTCGTTTTTGCAAGAGTATGTCCGGAGTCGGGGCGGGATCGCCATCGATTCAGCGACGCTGAGCGGTTTTGCGGCAGCCGAGGTGATGCGCCGCCTGATCGGGGTGGCCCAGCTGCCGTTACCCAAGTCGGGCGGGCAGCGCGCCCGGCTACTCGAACGATCGCGTCTGGCAATGATCGATGGAGCTTGGGAGGAATTATGGGATTAAGATTCATGGCTGTGACAATCGTGTCGCTGGCCATCAGTTTGGTCGTCACCGCGGCCGAGGCCGCGAAGCCGCTGGACGTTTGGTTTGATGTCGATACAGCCACCGGGATCGGTGATGTCGATGACGGCTTGATGTTAATCCAGGCCTTTCATTCGCCCGAGATCAAGATTCGCGGCATCAGTGTCGTGTTCGGCAACGCGCCGCTCGACAAAGCGTTGCCGATCGCCCGCGACATCACCCGCCAATTTGGACCCGCCGGAATCGTTCCTAAATCGGGCGCGGCGGCGGCCGCCGAGTTGGGCACACGCACCGAGGCTGTCGAATCCCTGGCGGCCGCGCTCAAAGACGCTCCGATGACCATTGTGGCCGTCGGTCCGGTGACGAACATCGGCACACTCGTGACGCTTTATCCGCAGTTGCACGACCGCATCGAGCGGATCGTGATGGTTGCCGCGCGGCGACCGAATCAGCGGTTCGTCACGAACGAAAAGCAGCTTGTGCCACATCCCGATTTTAACTTTGAATTGGATCCAATCGCGATGCAAGCGATTCTGGACACGCAGATACCACTGGTCTTTGCTCCCTGGGAGGTTTCGTCGCACGTGTGGATTTCACGCGACGACTTAGAATCATTGCGAAAGAGCGGTGGCTCGGGTGCTTGGATCGCTGAAACATCCCAGTATTGGATCGAGCGTTGGGAACGGAATAACGAACCACGCGGCTTCAATCCTTTTGACACCCTGGCATTGGCATGGTTGACGCATCCAGAGCTAATTGAGTCAACGCGGATGCAGATTTCGATCGAAGAAGGACTCGATGACAGATCCAGCTCGCAAGCCGATCCAAACCAGACCAAGCCCTATCTGGTTGCTCGGCCGTTTTCCGGAAACGGGCGTGAGGCAGTCTATTGTTTCCAGCCCAAGTCTGAATTTCACTCCCATCTGATCGAACGGCTCTCCGGACGCTAGCGCATTTCCATCAATGGCGTAGGTCGGGAAAAGGGGTCAGCCAGGAGTAGCCGGCACGGCCCGAAGGGTTTATCGCACTATCGGAGTCTAACCCGAATAACACTTAATCCGCTTGTTCACTTGCGGGCGGCACAACGCTAGCCGGCGGTTTTTATCGCGAATCGTTGATTCCGGCGGTAAGTGCCCCCAGCAACAGGCTCGTGGGCTCGGGCACGCTGGCAATGGTGATCGTTGCCAGCCGTTCAGTCGGGCCGATCGGATCTGAAACTGTCCCAATCGGCGTTCCAGTACCCAAGAAATTATCCCATCCTCCAGCGCCCAGCAACTGAACCGTGCCGAATTCATCCGCCTGGCCGATCGCATGCTGATCAAGCACTTTGGACAAAGCAAAACGAAACAGGGCGTCCGCATGTTCGTCCGCCCACCGCGCAAGCATTTGGTCAGCTTCGGTGTCTGATGCTGGACCGAGTTGATTAGGTTGCATGAATCACAGCGCCCAGAGCACATCTCCCTCGGTGTCGGCCGCGGTCTACATCGCGCCCCTGCGTGAGTCGCCAATTGACACCGTAAATTACATGGAAACTGGTGATTTTTTGCTCCTTTTCCCGGGGCAGCGTCGGCCGCCGCTGAAACAGTCCGCCCCTTTTCCGACGACCAATCAAATAACGAGACCGTGCCTGGCCTACGAATCAGATGTCGCGGCTCGCTGGGCGCGGAGGTCGGAAAGCTGCTTTCGTTGCTCACGAATGAACGACCACAAGACACTTAAACGGCGACTCGGCTCTTCGCCCTGCCCCATTCGGCGAATCTGTTGGTAGTACCAGCTCATGACCGCAAACCCGTTGATGGCTTTCAGCAAGTTGATCGGTGAATTCGGACCGAACCAGCCCGGACCAACACGCAAGCCGTCCTCGAACCGATCAATCGTCTGCTCGCCAGCCAACAGCTTGTTGGGATAGTCGGGGTCCACACAGAGCGGTCGTGCCAGCCCGATCAACGAGATGCCGTCGTTGCTGATCGCGTCCTCCATCACTTGGCGAGACCGAAATCCCCCGGTGACCAACAGCGGCGTCTTGACGGAATCGCGGAGCCGAGCCGCGAAATCCAGAAAATAGGCCTCGCGAGCCGCCGTTGAACTTGATGGCTCAGGCCGATCTTCGAGTCCCTGCATGTTCATCATCCGCGGACTCTCGTAATTGCCACCGGAGAGTTCCAGCAAATCGATTCCGGCCTCGGCCAGCCATGAAGCCACCTGCACCGAGTCGTCAAACCCGAAGCCACCTCGCTGAAAATCGGCGGAGTTTAACTTGACCGATATCGCAAAATCATCTTGCACCCGCTGGCGCACCGCGCGCACGACAGCCAACAAGAACCGAGCGCGATTCTCCAGTGATCCTCCCCACTGATCACTGCGATGATTGGCCAGCGGCGACAGGAATTGTGAGATCAGGTAGCCATGCGCCGCGTGAATCTGGACGCCGTCGAAACCTGTCTCCTTCGCGATGCCGGCAGCGACGGCGAATCGGCCGACTAATTCAGCGATCTCCGTTTCCGACAGCGGCTGGGGCACTCCGAACAGTTTGCCAGGCAGTCCCAGCGGAATTGCCGAGGGTGCCTTGGGGCTCGGATTGACAACGCGCTGCGTTTGACGTCCGGCGTGTGAGATCTGCATCCAGACATGACTACCGGAGGACTTCGCCGCCTGTGACCAGGCGCTGAACCGATCTTTTTCTGATTGAGTCAATTCACGATCAATGACCACGTTTCCTGGTCGTTCCAGGTGCTGTCGATCGACTTGCACATTGCCCGTGATCAGCAACCCCGCGCCGCCCGCGCTCCAACGACGATAGAGTCTGTTTAGATCTGCTGTGGGTAGTCCGTCCGCATCGGCCAGACCTTCGGTCATTGCCGATTTCGCCAGCCGATTGGGCAGCGAACTGCCGACGTTGAGGTTCAGTGGTTGGGCCAGAATGGGTTTCATAGAAGGTCCTCAGGAGCTGCCGCTCAATTTTGCCTTGGTCCCCGAAGCAACATACAAGTCTCCCCCAAACTGCCTTGAATTTGCAGATACGAATAACGATCCGTTGCTCGATTCGCGCACCGCTGGATCGTCACTGATTCGCTTGGCCTTTGATCGTGCGTTGGGCGACTTCCCAGGCATCGGCCAGATGAATCGCGTAGTCGTCCGGTGATAACAGCTCCGCGGCGTCCGAGAAGATTTCGATCAACCAGCCATCACCGTAGGTGTCGGCGTTGATGATCGAGGGGTCCTGGAGCGCGGTGTCGTTGATGCCGACCAGCGTTCCCGCGATCGGCGCGTAAAGGTCACTCTCGGCTTTCTTACTTTCAATCGATCCGATGTGGGCGCGGAACTTCAGCGGTGTTTGTGGATCGACGATCCAATCCAAGAAATAAACGTCTTGTAATAGCCGCACGGCGTAGGAAGTCAGCCCGAATCGATATCGATTTGATTCGATTTTGCTGGCCCACATGTGATTGGTCGCGTACAGGCGATCAAGAGGAAATTTTGCTTCAAACTCGCCCATCGCAAAGGCGAACTGGTCGCGAGCGGCGCCACCACCATTGTCGCTCACGTGTAACGCACCCCTTGATGCTCAGGTTCAAAGAAGGCCGGCAGCAAACCGTCGACGCGCAACAATCCGGCAGTGGTCAGCCGAATCGAATCGCCATCGATTTCGACAAACTGATCCTCGACGTACTCATCCCAGACTTCGCGAAACAGGTCAACGATTTCGACATCGAATTTGTCGCGAAAATAGCCGGCATCCAAATAGCCCCTTTTGAGCAGCAGAATCAATTCTCGCACCAGTCGCTGATGAGCGGTCGGTACGAATCCGCGGCCGAGCGGCAATTCGCCCGCTTCGATTGTGCTCAGGTATTGTTCCAGCTCGGCAAGATTCTGGTAATGCACACCGCTGACGTGACCGAAGCTGGCAATGCCGGTGGCCAACAGGTCAGCCCCTTGCCACAAGTTGTCGCGATAGCTGAAGTTCACTTTGCGGGGGTCTTTGACGAGCGTGTAGCCGCTGCTGACGCTGTAACCTGCTCGTTGTAATTCGTCGAACGCGTATTTGACCCATGCGCGTTTCGTGTCCCAATCGGCCACTGGGCTTTCGATTTGGTTACCCAGAATGTCTTTGCTGTAGACCGTGTTGAAAGGAAGTTCCATTTGATAAATCGTCACGCTCTCGGGTGACAGATCGATGGTACGCCGAATGTTCTCTTTCCAGTTATCCCAGGTTTCACCAACCATCCCCGAGATCAGGTCGACATTGACATTTGGAAAACCGGCGGCTGTGATCCAATCCCAGGCGTTAAAAACTTGCTTGGACAAATGAGCGCGTCCGTTTTCTTCCAACAGTTTGTCCGAGAAGTTTTCGATTCCCAAGCTGATTCGCGTGACACCCAAGGTTTCCCGCAGCGTTTTGACTTTGGTCTCGCTAAGCGTTCCCGGTTCACATTCAAAGGTGACTTCTTCTGCGCCATCCCAGTTGATGTGCTGGTGCAACCGATCGGCCAGCTTGGTCAACTGTTTGGGTGACAAGAAACTGGGCGTTCCGCCACCGAAATAAACGAATCGAAAAGGGCGGTCTCCCATCACTGCCAACTGGCTGACCAGCGAAATTTCATTGCACAACGCGTCGACATAGCGCTGCACCTCAGCCGAATTGACGTCGGTAAAGACTTTGAAATAGCAGAACTTGCAGCGCTTACGGCAAAACGGAATATGCAAGTACAGGCCAAGCGGCGTCTGCTGCTGGGGCGGACTGTTGAGCGCCGCGCGAACCGCCGGCAGTTGATCCTTGTTCCACTGACTGTAGGGAGGATAGTTGGAGATAAAATAGCTGCCAACTTCGGTTTTCTTGTGTTCGGTCGTCATTCTGTCTCGTTCGTTATTCCGGTGAAGCGGCGGACCACTCCATTGTCATCGGCGATCAGCAGATCGTTACCCACAATCAGGGGTGCCGCATAAAATTCTCCACGACTTTCGTAGCTCCATTGCCGCGGCTTGCCGGTTGCCAGTTCCAAGCGGATCAATCGACCGTCGGTCGCGGCGATCCAGACGTCATCACCGGCGATCACCGGCGAGGCGTCAGCACGACGGCGGAGCGTATGCCGCCAAACTCGCTGGCCCGTCGTCAGCGAAATCGCATCGACCTGTTTGAATTGGCTGCTGACGATGACCAAACCTTCTCCGATCGCTGGACTGTTTCGGTATTCCTGCGGCCGCTCGTTGTCTTGATGAGTCCAAAGCAGCTTTGGTTGTTTCCAATCAAAGGCGTAGATGACACCGTCCATGATCGGCACAACGACCAGTGAACCGCTCACGACCGGCGTGCTGCCGGTCGGCCCGTCCAATGGCAGCGGTTCGCTCGCCGCCTGGCCGGTGATCAAGTCGACCACGTGCAACCGTCCATCGCAACCACCCAAAAACGTACGGTCTCCGGCGATCGTGGGACTGCAGCGGATTTGGTCATCGGTCTGATACTCCCAGACCGGCGTACCGTCGTCACGGCCAAAGCAGTACAGCTTGCCATCTTGGCTGGCCACCAACACCTTGTCTTGATAGAAGGCCGCCGATCCATTGATCTCGCCGCCGGTTTCCGCTTTCCAGCGCTGTGAACCGTCGGCGGCGTCCAGGCAATACAGATTGCCTTCCACATCTCCGATCACCACCGTGTCATGGTCAATGATTGCCGCGGCCAGAAATCCGGTTTCGTAATCGACTTTCCATAGTTGCTCTCCGGTTTCGTAATCGATTGCATAGAGCTTGCCCATCACATCGCCGATGATGACCCGACCTGCGCTGATGGCGGGTGTCGCTTCGATCGCTTCGTCGGCCTGGAACTCCCAGCGGATCGTCGGTCCGGAAACGGCCGGCTGGTTCGCCGATGGTGTTTGGCCCCCCGCTGCGTCGGCCGTGGCTTTGCTTTGCCCCGCCTTGGGGGCCGCCGCTTGCGCGGCGGCTGGGGGAACCTTTTCCGTCACTTGATTGCGGTCACAGCCGCTGCTGGCCAGGCAGGCTAGAGTGATGGCCAGGATCCGATGAATGGCTTGGTTTGGTGCTCCGCTTGACTGTAAGATTGGCATGATCGGGAAGATTGGCATGATCGGGTGTTCGAAAAGGTGCATCAGCGGAAAAAGACCCCCGCTCGATCGGGTGACGGCCTCTATTATAGGCTTTCGATATCGCCAGTCATCGGCAGGGTCGAATTCGCAGCGGCCCCGCTCGCTGCTCCCTCCCGGCGTTTCACAAATCGTTTCATTCTCCTTCCCGTTCTGCTTCATGATTTGCGTTACTATTGGTCGATCACGCCACACCAGGATGATTGCCGAACATCAATTCTTGGCGGAACAGGGAGCTGAGCTGGTCGAGCTGAGGCTCGATTACATCGGTCGCGCCATCAACTTGTCTCGACTGATCGACAAACGGCCCACTCCGGTCGTCGTCACCGCGCGGCGCCGCGAAGATGGAGGTCGCTGGATGAGGAGTGAACAAGAACGATTGATGTTGCTGCGCAGCGCGATTGCCAGCGGCGTCGATTATGTCGACTTGGAAGCCGACATTGCTGCCGAGATCCCGCGGTATGGCAAGACCAAACGCGTGATCAGTTATCACGATTTTGAGGGAACACCGGAAAATCTGGAAGAGATTCATGCGGCGATGGCCGAAGAGGATGCCGACATTGTCAAGATCGCGACCATGGCAAACCGTTTTGCCGACAATGTTCGCATGATCGAATTGGTGCGTGCCGCTAAGATTCCAACAATCGGGATCTGTATGGGTGAATTGGGAATGATCACCAGGTTGCTGGCCAACCGGCTGGGATCACCTTTTACCTACGCCACCTTTAGCGGCGGCAAGAAGATGGCGCCCGGGCAACTGGATTGGAAGGAGATGCGTGATCTGTACCGGTTTGCGGAGATCGACGAGGCGACTGAAATGTTTGGTGTCGTCGCCGACCCGGTCGCGCACAGCTACAGCCCGCTGATCCACAACACGGCCTTCAAGGAACAGGGACTCAACGCGCGTTATTTTCCGTTTCGGATTCCGCAAAGCGATCTGCCGAACTTCTTTAAACACTGTGCGCAGTTCGGCATCAGCGGACTGAGCGTCACGATTCCTCATAAAGAGGAAGCGCTGCGGCTGTGCAATCAAGCAGAATCAAGTGCCACGGGAATCGGAGCAGTCAATACCGTTATTTTTCAGGGCAACGATCGGCTCGGTTACAACACCGACTATCGGGCCGCCATGGACTGTATCGGAGAAGTCTTCCAGATCGACAAAACCCGAGAACGCCCGATGCAGGGATTGTCGGCGTTGGTGCTGGGGGCCGGTGGAGTCGCGCGAGCGATCGCCTGGGGACTGCGCCAACGGCATGCGGAGGTGACGATCACTTCGCGATCGTTTGAACGCACACAGATTCTGGCCGCTGAAATCGGTTGTCGAGCAATCCCCTGGGAACAACGACATCAACCGAAAATGAATCTGTTGGTCAATGGCACGCCGGTAGGGATGCATCCCGATCTGGATCGCAGTCCGATCGAGCAAAACATGTTGAAGCAGTGGGGCGAATTGTTGGTCGTATTTGATACGGTTTACAATCCAGAAAATACTCTGTTGATCAAGCACGCCAAGCAAGCGAAATGCCGAGTGATCACGGGGATTGACATGTTTGTCCGACAGGCGGCGTATCAATACAAACTGTTTACCGGTCGCGATGCTCCTTATGTGTTGATGCGTAAAACCATCAAGCAGGCGACCAATCCTGTGCAGTTGCATTGAGCGATCAAGATTGAAAGAACTGGAACACTTGAACGAACTGGGAAACTTGAATCAGCAGGCAAAATTGAATCAGCCGACCACCTTGCCGCCGAACTTCAGGATCCGTCAGGCACAGCCGAGCGATGCCGCGGCGATCCATGCGCTGCTGCGACCGTTTGTGATGCAGCGGTTGCTGTTGTCGCGGACCGAGGCGGAGATCATTGAATTGACGCGCCACGGATTTGTCGCGTGGCGGCTAGAGAATGATCGCGAAGTCCAGTTGTTGGGGTTTTCGGCAATCGAGATTTACAGCCCCAAACTGGCTGAATTGCAATGCCTGGCCGTCCACAGTCAGTTCCAGGGGAGTGGCATCGGCGCGGTCCTGGTGGGACAGTGCGTCGAACGCGCAAGGGGTTTGAACGTGATGGAAATTCTCGCGATCAGCTCGTCGGAAAAATTCTTGATGAGCTGCGGATTCGACTACGCCTTACCGGATCAAAAAAAGGCGCTGTTCTGCCAACTGCGGCCAAGGCCGACGGAATCATCCGAAGCCTAGTTGGGCGAACTGAATTCTCCGCACCGTCAGTCTTCGCTGCCGCCATCGCCAAGCCAGCTGGGGATCAACATGGCAGCCGCCGCCCAGGCCAAAATGACCCCGGGTGAACTCCCTTCCGACGGCCACCAGGCAAAGTCATGGGACCATCGCCAGAGGGCGAGCTGGACCGTCAGCGCCGGCGGCGTCGAAATCGCCAGTCGCCCCAGCGCGTCGGCCGCGGGCAACCAATTTCGCAGACTGATCGCAATCACTGAACTGATCACCACGACCGCGATCGACGCCTGCCAGCCGACGATCAAACTGGGGACCGCCAAAATCGCGATCAGATCCACTAGCCGAGCGGTACCCTTTCCCAACGGATCGGACTTTGGGTCGGCCGTTGGACAAAGCGATCGCGCCAGGGTTCGAGCGAGAAAAATTGCGGCCACGGTTGACGTGATCACCCGCAAGATCGCGTCCAGATATTGACGATCCGGTCGCCACGATTCGGGAACGTCCATTTGCCACGGCACGATCATCAATCTGGGATAGACCAACATCGGCGGCACGACCGCCGCCAGAGCAAACACGACCAGTTTGGCCGGCAATCGATTCCCATCCATCCGGATCAGTCCCATCGCCCAGACGACCGACAGGGCGATCGTGTGATAGACCATGGTCAGAATTAACGGTGCCTCAATGATCGCACTCCATCGCAAGCCATGCGGCACGCGGGCAGCCTGATGGGGAAGATTCGACTGAAACAACTCGCTGACTGCGACAATGGTGATCGACAGACCAACCAGCAATTCCACGATCGGATATCGAATCGAGATCGGCAAACGGCAGGTCCGGCATCTGCCACCGAGTGCTAGCCAGGCAAAGATCGGGAAATTATCCCGAGCTTTCAGTTGCACACCACAGCGAGGGCAAATTGATCGGCCATTGATGCTCTGGCCGCGCGGCATTCGCCAGGCAACGACATTCAAGAAGCTCCCGATCGAAGTCCCCACCCAGACACACCAGATCACCAGCAACAGTTTGATCGAACGCGTCACGATCAGTCCATTCAGTGGGTATCGATCCGAATGCCAGGATTGAATCAAGGAGATACCGACGACATAAGCGAGCGCTACCCCGATCATCGCCGCCAGAGCGAAAACCCACGTGAGTTGTGATCGAAACTGTCGGCGTGACAACAGCGATTCCTTCAATCTATGGTCGACCCACCCAGATCGATTTCGCGAAACGAATCACCTTGACAGACGTCGTTCGCGGTCGCCCGAGTAGCCCCCCCCTCAGCAGCGGCCGCCCCACGCCCGGCACACGAGTCGCTAGAATACTATTGACTTGATGATCTAAAATAGGGTGACCAGCCGCAGCGGTGATTGCCGGGTCGCCATGAGTTGATGCCCATGTCTGAATCGAACCATATTCTCGTCGTCGACGACAGCCCGACCCAGCTGCGCCAGATTCAGATGGTGCTGGAAAACGAAGGTTTCGCTGTTCGTACGGTGAACCGTGGCTCGCTGGCGTTGGATTCGGTCCGTTCGGAAACTCCGATCTTGGTGATCACCGATTTGCAGATGCCTGAGATGGATGGTTTCGAGTTGGTCGCCGCCGTCCGGCAGTTGGCCCCTTCGACACCGGTGATCGTGACCACGGCTCAGGGGAGCGAAGAGATCATTGCGAAAGTGCTGCGGCATGGAGCCTCCAGCTACGTCCCCAAACGGGATATCCAGTCCGAACTGATTCCGGTGGTGCGACAGGTGATGTCGATCAACGAGATCGGGCTGTCGGTCCGTCGAGTCGCAAAATTTGCGGTCGAAAGTTCGATCAAACTCTGTTTGGAAACCGACGAAAGTCTGGTCCCCAGTGTGATCGCTCGACTCGAGCTGCCGCTGGCTGAACTGGATTTGTTCGACGAAGGGGAGCGGATGCAGATCGCGATGGCCTTGGACGAATCGTTGCTCAACGCGATCGTGCATGGAAACCTGGAGGTTTCATCGGATTTGCGCGAGATTGATGACGGAGAACCTTATGTGGCATTGATCCAGAAGCGAAAACAGGAAGAACCTTACCGTAGCAGACGGGTCATGGTTTCGCTGCAGGCGACCACCACTCAGGCATCGATCACAATCCGAGATGACGGCCCAGGTTTCGACACCTCCTGCCTGCGGGATCCCACCGAACCAGACAACTTGGAACTTTGCGGAGGCCGCGGGTTGTTGCTGATCAACTCCTTCATGGATGAGGTGATCCACAATGAGGCTGGAAACGAAATCACAATGATCAAGCGAAAATGCACTTCCCAGAAGTCGGCCGATTGAGCGGCCGGTCGGGCTCGGTTACCAACCGGAAAGCCAGCTTGTTATCGACTTGAAGGCCATTTTCCCGCCAAAAGGCCTTGCCGACCCGCCTATTGCCCGATAAATTTCTTGATTCCCAGTTCTCTGCCGGGCTTGAAGTCTAGATTTCGTTCCCCATCAACCAGTAAGTTCCGTACCGTGGTGGCTCAACCTACAACGATGGCCAAGCCAGGCCAGATCGACAAACATTGGTATGTCGTCGATGCCAGTGACGAAGTCCTTGGTCGACTGGCCAGTGATATCGCCGTCGTGCTGATGGGAAAACATCGCCCGGAGTACACGCCACATGTCGATTGCGGTGATTTCGTGGTCGTCGTCAACGCGGAAAAAGTCGGCATGACCGGCAAGAAAATGGATGACCGGCATTTTACCTGGTACACCGGTTACCCGGGCTTGAAACTAGAGAGCTACGGGGATCGTCGAGAACGCAAGCCGGAAGACTTGATTTATCACGCCGTTCGCCGCATGCTGCCCAAGAACAAGCTGGCCTATCAGATGATCAAGAAGCTGAAGATTTACGCCGGTCCCGATCACCCGCATGCCGCGCAGCTTCCTCAGGAATTAAAACGTGTCGGCAAAAAAGTCGTTTCCTAGCGAGTCGGCCTGGTAGCGTCGAACTCAGTCACTTCCCCTACGAAAAACTCAACTCAAAAATTCATGGTTGCCGTCAAGAAGGATAAGATCAGCGGAGATGCGTTAGGCACCGGCCGCCGCAAAAGTAGTATCGCCCGTGTTCGGGTTCGCAGCGGTAACGGTCAGATCACGGTCAACCGCAAGCCATTGCAAGAGTACTTCGTCAATGATCAGGATCGCGCCGCTGTCACACAGACGTTGGCCGCGGTTGAGCAAAGCGAGAAGGTGGACGTATTGGTCCGCGTTTCGGGCGGCGGTATGACGGGCCAAAGCGGTGCGGTGCGAATGGGTTTGGCGCGAGCGCTGGTCTGTTTTGACGAATCGCTGCATGACACACTTCGCGAAGGTGGCTTTCTGACGCGGGATTCGCGGATGAAAGAGCGGAAAAAACCAGGTTTGCGTGGTGCTCGTCGCGGCGTCCAGTTCAGCAAACGGTAACGAAGGGACCATTTTGGTTAAAAAAGAAGAGGCGTTTGAAGTCGAAGGCACGGTTACCCAAGCACTGGCCAACACGCGGTTTCGAGTCCAACTGGAGACCGGAACCGAGGTGATGGCGCATGTTGCCGGCCGAATGCGCAAGCATTTCATTCGCATCGTCCCCGGAGACAAAGTCCGGGTAGAGCTGTCGCCCTACGATCTGTCTAAGGGACGAATTGTCTATCGGGAGCGGTAGTGTCGATTCGGTCGAGGTTGAGACGGCTGGCCGACTTTTAGGAATTCTTTTCCAGCCCCCCGCCGAACCGGTTGTCTCTTTTTCTCCAAGCGGCGAAACTGTGAGGCCAATTGAAAGGTATCGGTTGGTGTTGAAGCGAGCTCTGCTGTAATTTTCAGCCAGATTCGCTTCAGTCAAGACTTTCTGGTGGACCTTCCTCGTCTGTCCGCCCTCGAATTACCCTTTCCATTTTAAGGGAAAAAAACATGGGTTTGTTTACTCGATCAAAATCCACCCGAAAAATCGGGATCAGATCCGTCGGAGCGGCCGCTGCTTTGATCGCAGCCGGATGGTTGATCGCGACACCGGCAAGCGTTTCTGCTCAAGAAAAATTGCAAAAGCAGCCCGCTGGTGCTGCGGGCGCAGCGGAAAGCGAGCCAGTGATTGTGGCGACATTGGCCTCCATCGACAAATTGATGAAGGATGTCAACTACATCAGCGGCGTCATCGACCAGCAACAGGCTGGCGGAATGTTCAGCATGATGGCGGCCACCTTCACCCAGGGCATCGACCTGACCAAACCCATTGGTGTGCTGATTCACTTGGTTGACGGCATGCCGCAACCGATTGGCGTGATTCCGACCGCCGATGCCAAAGGAGTTCTGAAGCGCTTGGAAGCTCAAACCGGACCCGCCGACGAGTTGGACGACGGCACATTGGTCATCGCGATCGGTGCGACCACCGTGTACATCAAACAACAAGGCGACTGGGCTGTGATCGCCGGCAGCAAAGACCATCTGAATATGGCTCCGCTGGACCCGATGCCATTGTTCGAAGGTCTCGGCAACGACTACGTGATCGCGGCCCGCGTCAAGCCCCAGTTGGTTCCGGAAAGCTTGCGCAGCTTGTTGATTGATCAGCTCCGTCAAGGATTCGAACAAGCAATGGCTGCCCAGCAAGGTGGCCCCGAGTCGGCGCGCGAGCTGGCCGGTAATTCGATCAAGCAGTTGGAAATGATCATCAACGATACGGAGACGCTTTCGCTCGGTGTCAATGTCGACTCGGCAGCCAAACAGGTTGTCGTCGACTTTGCGCTCACCGGTAAAGATGGATCTGGATTGGCCGAATTGTATTCCAACCGCAAAGCAATCCCATCACAATTTGCCTCGCTGATTCGTGACGATGCGATTGCATATGCACATTACGCGACATCGATTGGACCGAAAGCAATTGACCAAGCCAAGGGCAGCATGCAGTTGTTGCTCAAGACGGTCGATGACCTGATCGGTCAGCAGGACGGCTTGAGCCCCGAAGTGCAAACTGAAATCTCGACCTACCTAGGTCGCATCGTCGGATTGGTCATAGATTCGATTTCCGAAGGTCGAATCGACCTGGGCGCCGCGCTGCTGCCGGTCGACGGTGGTGTCGGCTTTGTCGCGGGCGCTTTCGTCTCCGACGGCAACGAAGCGGCCAAGATCGTTAAAGAGATAGCTGGCAAGCTCGAATCCCAACCGGGCGCCCCAACGTTCAAGTTCGATACGGAAACTTACCAAGGTGTCAGCATGCACGTGATCGAAGCTGATCTGCCGGCCAGTGCCGAAGAGGCCCGCAAGGTCTTTGGCGAGAAGCTGACGGTATATCTGGGCACTGGAAAAAAATCGGTCTACGTGGCTGTCGGCAACGATGCGGTCAAACTCATGAAAGAGTTGATCGATTCCGGTTCAGCCGACACGCCTGGTGATCGTCCGATCGGCCAAGCCAAGATCAAAGTCTTGCCAGTTCTGGAGTTTGTCCAGGGTATTCAGTCCAACGATACGGTGGGCTTGATGATCGACGCGCTGTCTCGATCCGATGATTCAGGCGTTGTCAACGTAGTTGCCAAAGGCATCGAGAATGGTCAATCAACCAGGATCACGCTGAGCGAAGGCATTATCAAGGCAATCGTCGCAGCCGTGATGTCGGGACAGGCAGCCGGGTTCTAAACGGCGGCCATGCATTTTGATTCAGAGAACAACAGACCGCAGGAATTCCTGACGGTCTGTTTCTTTGGCTGTCAGCATTCTCGGCCAGCATGCGACACCTTAGAAGCTCCCGCGATCGGAGTAAACGAACGTGAATTTCAATAAACGAACCATCTTTCTTTGTGGTTTCATTACGGCAGTCGTAGCTGCCTTGGTAATTCACGTGGCGCACCGTATCGACGCGGAAGCCGTTGACGCGACCCCGACAATGATCCAGTCGGCGACAGAAAAGCCGGAGGATCGGCCGGTAACCATGGCCGATGTGTTGGAGATTGCCAAACAAGGACGTCAGCAGATGGCTGAGAACCTGGACGATTACGTCTGCCGCTTTGTCAAGCAGGCTCGGGACACCAAAGGCGTGCTGTTCGAGCAAACTGAGGCTTTGATGAAGGTTCAAACTCGGTTGCGTGGCGATACCGAACAAGCACCGCTGCGCGTGTACATGAAATTCCTGGCGCCCGATTCAAAGCGGGGGCGAGAAGTGATTTGGGGCGAAGATCTGAACAACGGCAAGCTGGTCGCCCATGAAGCAGGGCTGCTGGGATTCAAAAGACTCTATTTAGACCCGCTTGGATTTCTAGCCATGCAAGGCGAGCGATATCCAATCACCAACGTCGGAATGGTTCACTTGATCGAGCGCCTGGTCGAGCGTGGCGAAAGACTGATCAACAATCCCGACGTCGAAATCACCGTCGTTCCCGACTATCCAATCGACGATGTAACGGCCGAGTTGATACAGATTCGCCTCGCCAAACCGCAAGCAGGCAAAGATGATTTTTCGCTCGCCGAGTTGGCAATCGACCGGCAACGGTGGCTGATTTTGATGTACCGCAGTTTTGGCTGGCCCGAAAACGAGGGCGAAGCGGCGCCGCTGTTGGAGTCCTACCACTACCACGATGTCGAAACCAACATTGGATTGACTGACGAGGATTTCAGTCCCGACAATCCGGAATACAATTTTCCTTCGTTCTAAATCATTTGAGTTTCAACCTTACTTTCTCTTTTTCGGGATCACCGATGCCGGCGCGAAAACTGATGTTCTTAATGGTGACCTCCGGGATACTTCACTCGCTGTCGGCCGCTGACTGGCCTCAGTGGCGCGGCATCAACCGCGATGCAGTGCTGCGCAAACCGGGTTGCTAGATTCGCTGCCAGCTGATGGGCTGCCGGCGCGCTGGCGGGTTCCGCTTGGATCGGGTTACAGCGGCCCTACCGTCGCCGATGGCCGTGTCTATGTGACCGACCGCGGTAGCGAAGATGCCGAGCAGCCGGTGGAACGCGTCCTCTGCTTCAACGCCTCAGACGGCCGGCAGCTCTGGCAGCACACCTACGAGTGCGTGTACACAGTTGGATACACAGCCGGGCCTCGAGCGTCGGTGACCGTTGACGATGGTCAAGCCATCGCCGTCGGAGCAATGGGTAATTTAAAGTGCTTTGATGCCGCGTCGGGCGAGATTCAGTGGGAACACGACTTGGCAAACGAGTATCAAGTGCGGATGCCGATCTGGGGAATTACGGCGGCTCCCTTAGTTTACAAGGACTTGGTGATTCAGATTGCCGCGGGTGCCGGCGATGCCTGCGTGGTCGCTTTTGATCGGCGCACCGGCAAAGAGCGCTGGCGAGCCATTGACGAACGGGCCGGCTACAGTGCGCCGATTTTGATTCGACAAGGCGACCAGGACGTCGTCGTCTGTTGGACCGGCGAAAGCGTAAGCGGTTTGAATCCCGAGACAGGTGATGTCTTTTGGAGCATTCCGATGCTGCCCCGACAAATGCCAATCGGTGTCCCCACGCCGGTCGTGCAGGACGAGTATTTGTTTGTATCCTCGTTTTACGATGGTTCGCTGTTGATCCGAATCGACCTGCAGAAACCGCAAGCCGAGCAGGTGTGGCGGCGGGTCGGGACCGACGAAAAAAATACCGATGCGCTGCACTGCATGATCAGTACTCCGATCATCAAGGGAGACCATATTTACGGCGTGGACAGTTATGGCGAGCTGCGATGTTTGGACTTGAAAACCGGCGATCGCGTGTGGGAGGACAGGACGGCTGTGCCGCGGGCGCGGTGGGCAACGATACATACGATTCGCCATGGGAATCGTGAAATCATGTTCAACGACCAGGGCGAACTGATCTTTGCCGAACTATCCGCTGCCGGCTTTACCGAACAATCCCGGGCTAAGCTGATCGATCCAACTCGCAAACAATTGAATCGACGAGCTGGCGTGACCTGGTCGCACCCGGCAATTTCGGATGGATACATCTACATCCGCAATGACAACGAACTGATCTGCGCGTCTCTGCGGGCCCCTTAGAGCGGCTTCAAATTGGTTGAGCCGATTCGTCGCAGGCCAGGATTCCCGCTGAAAAGAGCTTGCCTGTTTTCGAGCGCGTTGTGCTCAGGCCGCTCGCCCAGTCGCCACCGCCGCTGTCGTTTCGCCTGGTTTTGTTTCCAGCAGCCTGGTGACGGTTCGTTCGGTGGCGCCGCGATGTCGCGCAATCACCTGACGGGCGGCGCGTCCCAGCGAGTCGGCGGCGGGGATATCGGTCAAGCAGCGGCGCACGAACTGAGACAATTCGCTGGCGCTGGCGGTGCGGACCGCGCCCCCGTGGTCGAGTAATTGCTGTGAGATCTGTTTGAAGTTTCGGGTATCGGGACCAAAAGAGACCGCGCATCCGTAACCCGCCGGTTCCAACATGTTTTGTCCACCTCGACCGCCAAAACTGCCGCCGACGGTCGCAATCTGACCCACGCCCCACCAATGACGAAGTTCTCCGATCGTATCAATCAAGATCACGGTATCGCTGTTCCACTGCCGGTCAAACAGCGAATGGTCGCTTGATCGACGGTGCACATTCAGGCCCGCGGATTGGATCATGCCGGCGACTTCATTAAAACGCTCGCGATGTCGCGGTACCAGAATCAGTCGCAATTCCGCATGATCGACCCGCAAGTGGTTGTAGATATGGATTGCCAGCTTTTCCTCTCCGCTGGCAGTGCTACCGAAGACCCAAACCCGATGCCATGGATCAACTCCGGCCCATCTGGCGCGCGACTGAACTTTGACAGTATCTCTGGAGTTCGGTGCATCATCGAATTTGATCGATCCGGTGATTTCCAGGTTCTCGTTAGGGACCCCGCACTGCAAAAATCGGTCTCGGCAAGCTTCATCCTGACAACCAACCCAGGAAAGCCGCTGAAAGGTTGGCCGAGTCAGTCGCGCGAATTTGACATACCGACAGGCCGTTCGTTCACTCAAACGTCCGTTAATCACGCATACCCGAACGCCGCGATGCCGTGCGAGCCGAATCAGATTCGGCCAGACCTCGAGTTCGGCAAGCACCAGCTGACTTGGATTCAAGTTACGCAACGTGCGCCGAACCGACCAGGTAAAGTCCAAGGGACAAAAGAATACGTGATCGGCGCCAAATTTTTCAACTGCCAGATCGTATCCGGTATCGGTTGACGTGCTGATCACGATGGCCGTGTGCGGCGCCAACTGACTTAATTGTCTAACAATTCCGCCGATCAGATTGACTTCGCCAACACTGACCGCATGCAGCCAAACGCAGTCACCGCGACCTCGCAATTGCTGTGCTCGCCGTGCCGAGAGGCCAAGCAGTTTTTCCGTCAGCCCGCGACGGTATCTGCCCTGTCGAACGACACGATAGACGATCAGCGGCGAGACCAGCAACAACGCGGCAGCGTAGACCAGATTGGCGAACATTGGATTCCTTTCCGAACGAGACGGCGTCTGACTACTTACGCATGTGACAGGCTTTATATTTTTTTCCGCTGCCACAGGGACAGGGATCATTACGACCGATACGGGGCCCGGCATTGCGAACCGGTTCGGGACGCGCTGGTTCGCCTTGATTACTGGATTCGGCGGCGCGCTGGGCGGCCGTATTGGCAGCCTGGCTCATGCTGGTTGCCAGTGACGCATCATCGTGGCGCGCCTGGCCTTCGATCCAAGTGCTGCGAATAAAGTCTTCGTTCAAAGATTCCATGCGGAAAATCAGATCGGTTACCCGTTCGCCGATTGATTCCCAGACTGAATCAAACAACCGCATCCCTTCGCGTTTGTATTCGACCTTAGGATCCATCTGGGCGTAGCCCTTTAGACCGACGCTGCTGCGCAGGTGGTCCATCGTCAGCAAGTGATTCTTCCAGGCATCGTCGACGATTTGCAGCAGCACCTGTCGTTCCATACGGCGCATTTCTGGATGAAAGCGATCATCCACGGCGCCGTCGACAGCCAGTTGCAACTCGTGCCGATTCATCCGCATCAAGTCTTCCTTGGGTGCGTGATAATCCAACTCGCCTTCGAGCCACTTGGACAGATCATCCAGCGAGCCATTGCCACCGCTGGCAACAGCCACGGTCGTATCGTTGTCGGCCGAACCGAACAGCTCGCTAACCTTGGCTTCGGCGTCTTGGTACTTCTGGTCGGCGGCGTCGCCGGTTTCGCGGCTGTACTGGATCAGTTGACTCTTTAAATCATCGCGGTTCAGCCGAATGTCATCGACGTTCAACTTGACGCCGAATCGTCTGGCGACCCACTGAACCAGGCCTTCGCGATCGAGCGAAACCTGGGCTCCCTGTTTTTGAGTGAATCGAGAGATCCCGGTCAGCACGGGGTACTCGGCTTCCTTGGACGCGTACGATGCTTCGGCGCGTTTGAAAAGCACATCGGCTACTTCGCGGCGATCCTCGACATCGCGGAACTCATCGGGGGTCGTTTCGATGCCGAACTTGTGATGCATCCAAGCACTCAAGGTTCGCAAGCCGAAATCACTTTCCAGCATCACCGCTCCCTGGTCCAGTTTGACCGCCGCGATCCTGGCGTGTGACTTTTGGATCAACTGTTCGATCATTTCGTCGCGATCCATGTTCTTCAACTGGTGCTCTTGATAGTTGGCACCTTGTCGAGAATTGGCCCACTGGGCGAGCGCTTTCCAATTCCACTCATCCTCCATGCCCTCGGGCAGGTTTTCCTCGACGATTTCCGCGACCGTCACTTCGGCCTGACGTTCCGCCTGATCATGCGCGTAATCGCTGGCCATCTGGAAATCCATATTGATGAAATCGCGAGATTCCAACTGGCAATCGAGCTGGGAGCCGGCGTAGGCGGCAAACGAATCGACCCCGTAGTTCGGATCCAGAAACGTGTCGACAAACTTGTCGATCTGGCCGCGGATCAATTCCAGGATCATCGAACGTGAGCTATGACCATCCAACAGGTTCTGTCGATAGCGATAAACCCGTTTCCGTTGCTCGTCCATCACTTCGTCGTAATCCAGCAGGCTCTTGCGGATCTCGTAGTTTCGCTCTTCGACTTTCTTTTGCGCAGCCGCGATGCGACGAGTCACCAGATTCGACTCGATCGCTTCGCCTTCCTTCATGCCCAGGCGTTCCATCATGCTCTTGACGAAATCACCGGCAAAGATGCGCATCAGGTCATCTTCGAGTGACAGGAAGAAGCGGCTGGAGCCGGGGTCGCCCTGGCGGCCGCAACGACCACGCAACTGCAAGTCAATTCGTCGCGATTCGTGTCGTTCGGTGCCGACGACGTACAAGCCGCCGATCTGGCGGACCACCTCCCCCTCCTCACTCATCTTTTCGCGATCGTCGATCTCCCGTACCAGCGTGTTCCAGATGTCGTCGGGAACTTCCAAGCGAGTTGGATATTCGTGTTGCAACTGTGCCCAGGCCATCGTCTCGGGATTCCCGCCCAGGATGATGTCGGTTCCACGTCCGGCCATATTGGTGGCAATCGTGACGGCTCCCAAACGACCGGCTTGGGCGACGATTTCCGCTTCCCGACCATGCTGCTTGGCGTTCAACACGTCGTGCGGAATCCCGCGACGCTCCAACAGCGCGGAGAGCCGCTCACTTTTTTCGATACTGACAGTCCCAATCAGAATCGGGCGTCCCTTGCGTTGAATGTGTTTGATCTCTGATTTCGGCAGCTGTTGTTTGTGCTTCTCCCCCTTTTCAACAATCGAAACTTCCGAGTCGCCCTCGCTGTCAATCGTTCCCCACAATTCGCTGCCATCTTTTAGCGTCAGCACATCCCATTTGTGAGTCCGTTCGACTTCGTCAGCCAAAGCGTGATACTTGTCTTTTTCGGTCAAATAGATCAGATCCGGATGCTCCAGTCGCTGCATTTCCTTGTTGGTCGGAATCGCGACGACGTCCAGACCATAAATCTTCATGAACTCGGTCGCCTCGGTCATCGCCGTCCCGGTCATACCGGACAGCTTCTTGTACATCTTGAAGATGTTCTGCAGCGACGCGGTGGCAAACGTTTGCGTCTCTTGCTTGATCGGCACTCCTTCCTTGGCCTCGACAGCTTGATGCAGCCCATCGCTCCATTGACGCCCCTCCATCAAGCGACCAGTGAACTCGTCGACAATCACGATCTGACGATCTTTGATGACGTAATTGACGTCCTTCTTATACAGGTAGCGGGCCTTCAGCGCGTTATCGATCAAGTGTGGCCATTCCATATTTCCGGCCGTATAAAAACTTTCGACTCCGGCCAGCTTTTCCGCCTCCCGAACTCCCTCGTCGGTCAACGTCACGTTGTGTTGTTTTTCGTCGACGGTGAAATGAGTCTCTTTGGTCAGCTGGCCGGCGATCCGATCGGCTTCCTGGTAACGTCCCAAGTCCAAGTCGGCTGGGCCGCTAATGATCAGCGGCGTGCGGGCCTCGTCGATCAGAATGTTGTCAACTTCGTCAATGATCGCGTAATTCAATGGACCCTGGCATTGCTGCGCATCGGGGGGGTAACGATTGTCACCCTTGGCGGCCGGGCGCATGTTGTCGCGCAAGTAGTCGAACCCAAATTCGTTGTTCGTACCGTACGTGATATCGCATGCGTAAGCGGCTTGTTTCTGGGCGGTCGACATACCGGACTGGATCGCGTTGACCGTCAGACCAAGGTTCATGTACAGCGGGGCCATCCATTCCATATCACGGCGCGCCAAGTAATCATTGACCGTAATGACATGGACCCCTTTGCCTTCCAACGCGTTCAAGTACGCCGGCAGTGTCGCCACCAACGTTTTTCCCTCGCCGGTAACCATTTCGGCGATCCCACCCGAGTGCAGCACCATGCCGCCGACCAACTGGACATCGTAATGACGCATGTTCAGGAAGCGCTTGCCCCCCTCGCGGCAGATTGCAAACGCGTCTACCAGAAGATCATCCAGCGTTTCGCCATCGCGAAGCCGTTTACGGAGCAATTCAGTCTGGCCACGCAGCTGCTCGTCGCTGAGCGCTTCGTATTTCGATTCCAATTCACCGATTGCTTCGACGCGTTTTTGCAAACGCGCCACTTGCCGCGCATTGGCGGAACCAAACACGGCGGTCACGGCTCGTTCGAACTTGCCGAATAAACCTCCGAAAATGACGCCTAGCAGGTCCCAAAGTTGTTCAAGAAATGGCATGTTGATGATCGTACGATTCTGGTCGTCTTGATTGCTACGGATTCAAAAGCTTCAAGGTTTGCTGTCAACGACGCAGCGGCGCCGCCAGCATTGACCCCGCGCATCGGTGCTAACTTGTTCCAGATGCTAAAGTTACGCCTTTAGGAAAAATGGGTCAACTGTGATTGTTTTTGGGGATTCGATTCGACGTGCCGCCGGGGAGTTCTTAGGATGTTTCTAGGCCCGTTCGTCGTCGCTGTTTGGCCAAAAACATACTTTTCTCAATCCGCCAACTCAATTCGAGCCCAAGATTCGTGTTCATTCAAGAGCGTACCCCGTTGTGGCGTTTGGCGGCAGGCTGCGTCGCCCTGTGGGGATTGCTGCTGCCGGCGCCGCGGCAGGCAGCCGCACAGAATCTGCTCAGTGCCGAACCTACCGGTACCCAGTACCCGGCAGAGCAATACTACCTGGGACTGGAAGCTTATCGCAGCGGCGACCTGAGTTCGGCTTCCGAGCTATTCGAAGCGGCACTACGTAGTTCACGCCGCGACGTCAATGGCCGCTGGGTCGATTCGATTCCCTCGTTGGCAATGCTAGCGGAATGCCACTGGCAGCTGGGCAGCCTGCCGACCGCTCGCGAACACCTCGATCATGCCTTTCAGGTCGCCAGCCGCAGCCGCGGCTGGTTGGGCCAGGTCGATTGGCAATCGGCCTCCGCCGCCGGTGTCCAAGCGAAGCCACAGAATCTGTGGCCGGCGGCGCAGGCCGTGCAGGTTCTGTCTTTGAACCGCAGACTCACATACCGGTCCGGTCAGCCGCTGAGCGATGCCCGCCTGGCGCTAGGCGGAGTGATCGAAGAACCATCGATTCGATCGATGGATGTGATCGAAATCATGCGCGGTCTAGCGCTCGCGGCTTATCGACGCCGGATCATCCTCGGGCCGCTAGCGGAAAACGAACCGTTGGCGGCGAGCATGCTGGAATCAACAAAGATTCCAGCCGGCTTGCAGGCGCCGGTGCCAAAGACCTTAATCGACTCAGTTAACGCGATTGGATACTTCTCCAGCGGTGACGACCAGCGCTCGAGTTCAAGCGCAGCTCGTTCGGCCACCGCCGGCGGCAGCGTTCATCCGTTGTCGGCAATCGTGATGTTGACTCACGGTTCTGCGTTGGCGGGTACCGATCAAGCAGCCGACGCGGTCCCCGGTTTGATTGCGGCTGTCCATGTTGCCGCGGCTCTCGACCAGCCAGAGTTGATCGGCGAAGTCCTGCAGTTGGCTGCTGGATGCGCCGAGCCGCAAAACGCGTTGGAGGTGGTTCGGCTCGCAAAGATCGTATCGATCTCGATGCAGCGGCCGTCGCGTTTGGCAGCCTATCATGCAGCGATCGCCGGGGCTGATGCCGCGGTCACCGGGGGTGACTTGCAATCAGCGTCCGAATTGCTCGCTCAAGCGCAAGCGATGACCGCCGGCCGAGACCCCAGGTTACCGCGCTTGGATGCCTACGCCGCTTACGTCACGGCCCGGATCAAGGCGGCCGGTGGATCGGCGATCGGCGTTGGGAAAACGACCGCCGTTGACCAATCGCTCCAGCAACTGACTCAGTTCGCATTGAACAATCGATTTCGCAACCAGGCGCTCGTTTCGATGCCTCGCGTCTATCAGTTGAATTTGATTCAACAGGCGATCGGAAACAGACTCTCCGGCAGGTCCGGCGAAGCCTTACTGGCTTCCTTTTGCCGGAATCCTCCCATCGAAGTCTGGCGACGTGATCCGGTTGATGCGATCGCGGGGGTCGTCGCGGATCGATCGCTGGTGCATGCGGCGCGAGTCAACCTGGCGGCGTCCCAAGGCGACGGCGAGAGGATGTTGGTCGTCGCTGACGGCATGCTGGCCAATCGATTCAATTCACGTTTACCGCTGGGCGGTCGTCTTTCGCAAATTCGCTTTCTGGCGCAGCGACGATTCATTGCTAGGCGCCGAAGCGATCAAGCAACGCGACCAGCTTGGCCCGCTGATGCAAGATTTGCGCCTCGATTGCGGCGATCGATCTGCCGAACGAGCAACAACTCAGTATATTGGAATCCCAGGCATGCCAGTTGGGGCTTGGCCGCATCGTGCTTCCGGACCTCATGCTGCCGCTTCTGAACGACAAATTGCCAGTCGCCAAACTGCCTCAGCGAACAGGACTGTTAACGTTCGTTCAAGGTAGAAATACAACCTACGGACTGCTGGCGATCGGCAACAAAGTAGAAATGTGGCAGATTCCCGGCAGCGGACAATTGGCCAGCAAAGTGGGACAATTGTTGCGGGAAATTGGGGTCGGCAAAAATCGCGGCGCGCGATTGTCGGACGATCAAGCTTGGCGAACCGCCGCGCTGGCTTTGCGGCGAATTCTGATCCCCGAGGACAATCAGTTCGCCGCCGAAAATTTGGATGAACTGATCATCGTGCCTGACGGAGTCTTGTGGTACGTTCCGTTTGACATCTTGCCAATCGCTGAGAAGAGCTCGGCTTTGATCGGGGACCAGATCGCGATTCGCTACGCCGCCACTCCGGGATTGGCCTTGCAACATACCAAGCCGCCAAGCACCAGCGGCGCGATCGGCATCGTCGCGGCGCCATTCTTTGCGCCAAAAGACGCGGAATTGAATCGATCGATCGTCGATTCCATTACCGAACTGATCCAAGACCCCGTTGAGCTGCCGGAAACCGGTGGACTGCCCAGCGGTTGGTTGGGACCGTCGATCGAACATTTCGTGGTCGCGGCGCCATTGATCGCGAATCCCAAAAATCAATTGATGATGTCCGTTTCGCCTTACGATCATTCGTCACCATATGGAACCTTGGCTGGCTGGATGGGTTTCCCGGCTGTCGTGCCGCGCTCGGCGGTCTTGATCGGCCTGCGGACTCCGATTGACGGCGGCAAAATGGGAACCGGCGACGAGATATTTGTCACGATTTGCGCGTTGCGAGCTGCCGGCGTCGAAAACATCCTGTTGAGCCGGTGGGCGGTGGGTGGGGAGTCGACGGCGGTGCTGTTACGGGAACTTTTACAAGAGCTGCCGTACGCCGGCATGAACAATGCTTGGCAGCGAGCCAAAATGGTCCTGCGCCGCAGCGAACTGGACCCCGAAGGGGAACCGTTGCTGACCAAAGCGGATCGCCAGCGCCAAGCCTTGACCGGCGAAGAGCCGTTGTTTTGGTCCGGATATGTCGTTTCGACACCGACGCTCGCCGAGCCGCCGCCCGACGCCCCAGCGAGCGTCTCAGCCGAGTAGAATCTTAGTGGATTTCTCCGGCACAAGGATTCCCATGTCTCGACCACCATGTACAGCAGTCTATACCGGTTCGTTTGACCCGATCACGCTGGGGCATCTGCACATCATTCGCAGAGCTTCGCCGTTGTTCGATCAGCTGGTGATCGGGATTGGAATCAACGCCGATAAAAAGTCGCTATTCGATCCTGAGCAGCGGATGGAGTTGGTCTCGGGGGTAACGAGCGACCTGCAGAATGTGAGAGTCGCGTTGTTCAACGGTCTGGCGGTCGACTTTGTACGCAGCTTGGATGCGCGAGTGATGGTACGGGGTATCCGACCACTCACTGATATCGCCGGCGAATTCACGATGATGATGGCCAATCAACAGCTGGCACCCGACATCGAGACGGTATTCTTGATGGCCGCCGAACGCTACGCTCATGTCAGCAGCTCGCTGCTAAAGCAAATTGCGGCGTTGAACGCCGATGATGAACAATTAGCCAAGTTCGTTCCCCGCGAAATCATCCAACCTCTGCGCCGCCAGTTGGCGACACTCGAAGCCGATTAGCCAGCGCTGATCGCTTGCAGGGATTCTGGTTGTTTCAAGGCTCGTTTCCGATTGAGAGTAAAGCAATGATCCTAAGCAGTCGTTCAAATCGATATTTACTGATCAGCGGACTCGTCCTGTTGGCGACGATCCAAGCGGTGGCTGAAGAGCATGGCAAGGATCATGCGGCACAACTGGCCGGGCAGGTCCAGATCCGGCGGACCGCCTATGGCGTGCCCCATATCAAGGCGGACACGCTGGAGGCGGTCGCCTTCGGATTTGGCTACTGCCAGGCCGAAGACCATTTGCTCAATATCATGCACAGTATCTTGCGCGCCCGCGGTGAGTTGGCTGAAAACTTTGGCGGCCAGCGGAACGTCGAATCTGACTTCCGCAACCGCCAGTACCAAGTTCGCAAGCGAGCGATCGAGACGTATCATTTGCTCGACGGCGATTTTCGCGGCATGCTGGAAGGCTTTGCCGGCGGGATCAATTACTACGTCCAGCTCCATCGCGGCCAGCTCCCCGACTGGGTGCCGACGATCAATGGTCATGACATCGCCGCGCATGGTCTGACCGGTGTCGCCCGGTTTGCTTTTGATCGCGGCGGCATCGTGGGAAAGTTCCTGGCCGCGCAAAACGATACTCAGACGCAATTGAATCCACAGCCAAGTGAGGATCTGCTGGGTTCCAACATGTGGGCGTTTTCGCCCGCCCGCACCGACAGCGGCCTGGCAATTTTGATGGGCAACCCGCACCAAGGTTGGAATCAAGTCGCAACCTACTACGAAGCTCATTTGACCGTTCCGGGTCAACTCGATTTTTACGGATCGACCTTTGTGGGCCGGCCCGTCTTGACCACTGGATTTAACAAGTTTCTAGGCTGGTCGCACACGGTGAATTATCCCGACCTGGAGGAAATCTACGAGCTTGATCGTGATCCCCAATGAGCCCGATCACTATTTGTTTGACGGCGGCAGCGTGCCAATTGAAACCGAGGTTGCGACGGTCAAGGTGAAAATCGATGACGGTTTCGAAACCGAATCAAAGAGCTTTTCCTACACGCCGCTCGGTCCGGTGATCTACGAAACGGACGAACATTTATATGTGCTGCGCAGTGCCGCTTACAACGAGTATCGTTTCTACCAACAGTGGCTGCGGATGTCCCAAGCTGAATCATTGGCCGAATTTCGTCAGGCTTTGGAGATCCACGCGATTCCGATGTTCAACATTTGCTATGCCGATCGCGAGGGCAACATATTCTATATTTGGAACGGCACGATCCCGAATATCCCACACGACAACCAGACTTTCGAAGCGGTTGCCGCCGATAACAGCGATGGTGTCTGGACCCGGTTCCATCCGCTCGGCGAGCTACCGCAGCTGCTGAATCCCAAAGGTGGTTATGTCCACAATTGCAACTCGGCTCCCTACCTGACCAATGCGCAGCAGCGGCTGAACCGCGCAGATTTTCCAAAGCACTTTCCCGACGACCGCTTCAGTTTGCGCAGCCAGCATAGTCTTGAATTGATCGACAATCAGGACCAATTCTCGTTGGAAGAGATCGTCGAAATGAAGCACAGCCTGCGGATGTTGCTGGCCGAACGAGTGAAAGATGATTTGCTTCAGGCCGTGAAGGCGGCCAACACCGCCGCGCCGTCGCAGCGCGCCGCCGAGGTCTTGCAGGCGTGGGACAATACCGTCGCCGCCGATACGCGCGGCAGCGCGTTGTTCGAAGTCTGGTGGCAGATCTATTCGAAAGATAATCGTGGCGGATTCGCGGTCGATTGGTCGGCGGACAAACCGACATCGACACCCTCTGGCTTAAACGAGCCGGAATGGGCGGTGGAAGCATTCGGGTTGGCGATCGATCAAATGATCGAGAAGCATGGTGATTGGGATCTGACTTGGGGCGACGTTCATCGGGTTCGCCGCGGCAAACTGGATCTGCCTGTCAGTGGCGGTAGCGGCCTGATGGGCTGCTTCCGCGTGGTTGCCTTCGATGAAGCCGACGACCACAAGCAAGTCGTCAGCGGTGGTGACAGCTGGGTGTTCGCAGTCGAATTCGGCGATCTTCCGCGTGCTTATACCGTGGTCGGTTACAGCCAAAGCGAAGTCGAGGGGACGCCCCACTTCGATGATCAGGCGAAGCTGTATTCGGAAAACAAAATGAAGCCGGCCGCCTTCACCGAGTCCCAGATCGAATCACAATTGCTGTCGGCCTATCATCCCGGCGAGGAACAGTAACGCGTGACAATCTGCTCGTGATGAGTCTCTAGTCGACCAATCCGTGCAGCTTGGCGAACGGATCCCAGGTCGGATCGTGGTGCCGATCGTATTCCGCCATCTCAGCCAAACGCTTGGCGCTCTCTGGGCCGTACAACCGTTCGATCACATGCAAACTCATATCAATCCCCGCCGAGACCCCAGACGAAGTGACGACGTCGCCATCATCCACCCAGCGAGCTCGCGCGATCCAATCGACGTTTTTGCCGGGACCGGTCGCCAGCTTCCAGTAAGCTTTGTTGGTTGTTGCTTGTCGACCATCGAGTAATCCAGCGGCCGCCAGAATCGAAGCCCCGTTACAGACCGACATCGTGATCTCGGCCTGCTTCGCCTTTTCGGTCAGCCACCGCAGTGCCTCCGGTTTGCGGATCACTTGCAGCACCCCGATTCCGCCGGGCACCAGAATCAAGTCCAACTCCGGACAATCCGCAAATCCATATTCGGCAACGGTCTTGGGACCCTGCGCCGATGCGACTTCGCCAGCCTCGGCGGCCACCATCACGACGTCAACATCCGATTTCAAATTCCCCCACATCTCCAGCGGACCATAAGCGTCCAACAACTCAAAGCCAGGAAAGATCAACACCCCCAAGGTACGCTTCTTTGAATCGGGCCCGGCGGCGTCAGCGGTCATCATGGTCACCAGTACGGCAGCAATCGTGATTGAGAAGCGGAACGTTCCAAAACCGAAACTTGGGTACTTCACGGCGGGGAGTCTCCTGTGCGGGAAGTGGCTACGACATTATCCAACAAGATTCAAGCATTGAACTTCAATATATTCCAGAATGATAGTTGCCAAATCAAGCCAACCGAAGCCAAGGCCAGCAGCAGGTAGTGCAACCGGCCGCCCAGCCGCCAGAATCGGCCGCGCCAGGAGGCGATCGAAAATAGGATCACGCCCAAGGTCAGGATGCCCAGCAACGGCGCGCAGAGCAGCAGGATTCTCAACAGCGGAGAGATTCCGTGTACGACTTCGTTGACTTGCAACGCAAACATGATCAAGAAGGCGGCAAAAGCAATCGCCACCAGCCAGCCGAACCAACTTGCCCGCCGTGACCAAATCGTCGGCGTTTCCCCGGCAATCCATTCTCCTTGGGTGATCACATGCACCAGCGGCCAGCCGATGATCACTGACAACAACACCAGGCAGGATGCCGCGAACAGGCCGATTTGCAATACTTGCGACTCATACCAACGAGTTCTTTCAAACGAAAGCGCCGGCGCGCTGTTGATGAACAGGTGGGTGATGTGGCCGGCATCGTCTTCGCGAAAAACGATCGTCTCGGGGCCGTGCTGTTGGCGGAATAACAAGGGCTCGACTTGTAGATAAGATTTGCCGTTAACGCTAACTTGATTGTCCGCCTCCGCCTTGACCTTCAAGACCTGCAGCAGCATTGCGATCTTGGTGATCGTCGATTGGTCGTACCGCAACGTCTTGTAAGTGCCGGCAAACCGATCGGTTGGTTCACCCAAATCCTGCGGCTCGGCGGGGCGAGCTTGATCGACTGGGAAATATCGATCGAGGAACGCGTTGAGCAGCGGCTCTCGCAAGCCAGCTCCCGTATCGGTGTTGTAACTGACGAAAATTCCCACCTTTTGATCCGGCAAGATCGCCAGCAAGGAATGGAAAATTTGCGTATCGCCGCCATGTTGTAAGATCCGCTGACCATTTCGATGCAGTTCCCAGAAACCGTGGCACATGGCGTCAAGTCGCTGGTCGTGCCAATGGGAACGCGAATGCATCTGGGCAACCGTCGCGGCCTGCAAGATACGAGCGTCATTGAACTTACCCTGGTTCAAATGAGCGATCATGAACCGCGCCATGTCTTCCGCACTGGCGCTGACGCAACCGGCCGGCGCGGCCGGGATGTATTCGAAACCTTGTTCATTGAATGTGCCCGATCCGCCGTTGTAGGTATAGCCGTGGCAGAGCGCCTGCGGAAGTTGATCTTGGGGCGGTTGATCCAACGTCGTGTTGGCCAGTTGCAGTGGATCCAAAATCTGTTTTCTGACAAATTCTTCCCAGCTCATTCCCGAAATCTGTTGGACAATCACCGCGGCCAACAGGCTGCCATGGTTTGAATACGAGGCCAGATCACCCGGCGGTCGAACCCGCTCGGGCAGCTGCAGCCGCATCAGCTGTTCAATCGGCTTTAAATCCTGCGGTCCTCGGGCGAACAATCCGATCACGTAGTCGTCGAAACCGGGCGTGTGGCACATCAAGTCCTTGACCGTGATCGGACGCTCAAAGGTGTCGGGCACCAAGATGCCCGAGCCGGCCAGATAGGTGTTGACATCTTCATCGAGATCGAGCTTGCCTTGTTCGACAAGTTTCATCACGGCGGTCCACAGAAACAGTTTCGAGACCGAGCCGACGCGGAACATCGTGGTCGCCGGATCGACCTTGGTTTGCTGTTGGACATCGGCGTAGCCGAAGCCGCCTGAGTAAATGATTTTGTCACCCAGGACGACCGCCACGGCGGCCCCGGCTACATGCTCCTCAGCCAACTGCGCGGTCAAGAACCCATCCAGAAAAGCAGCGACATCATGGCGGTCGCTGAGGCGCGGGGGATCATCGTGGTCGTCATCCGGCAATGTGGATTGACTTGTACCGCTGTGACTGGGATTGCCCGTCGCATCTTGGGCGTTGGCGAATTGAGGTAACCACCAAATCAAGGCCAACAAGGTCAAGATGTTCGATCCCCGTCGCTTCACCGGCATAGCAGGATTGCCTACGGCTGAATGGTCAAACGATTTTCGATGCCGCTGATACCAGGTTCCAAACGCATCAACAGTTCGCTCATCCGGCGATCGCTATCGCTACGCACGGTGCCCTCGATAACCGCGGTTCGGCCCTGCATGTTGACCCGCACTCCCCGCAGTTGCGGGCGACTGGCCAGCGTTTGAAATCGAGCAGAGGCGGTCCGTTGGATTTGAGCCGGCGGCAGGGGTGACGCCGCAATCGCCGACCGCAGCCGGGTGCGGAGCGCAGGTCGCTCGGATTTCGCGCTCCCGGCGCCGCTATTGTCAAACATTCGGCCAAAGCCGCCGATGCCGCCAAATCCACCCCGACCACCGCCGATTCCACCCGGGGTGATCGCACCGGAACCCTGATTTGGCGCTGCGACGCTCGACTGGCTGAACCCCTTGCCAGTGCTATTGGTCGCTCCCACGTCTTCTCGCTGAACCTCGGCGAACGCGTCGGTCGCGCTGAGACCGACAGCGACTCCGTTGGTCGTCGACGCGCCAGCTGCCATCTGGCCGGTCGATTGCCCACCGGCTTGGCTGGCAATGTTGCCAATTTGTCGGCTCTGCTGCGCCTGTGCCGACGAGCAAACGGCTATAAAGATCATGATGACAGCGGTCAGCGGCGGCTGGAATTTCAACATGGTTTCGATTTTCCATTCAGAATTGGGGTCCGGCAACGCTATTCTAACTCGCTGAGCAACTCTATTTAGGACCAAGTTCGATATTTCTGTATGAATCGCTCGCCACTGTTCGTCATCGCCGTAGTTTTCTTGGTGGTTTTGCTGTCCAGTTTTTCAGTCCGCCCATTGGTGGCGGCGGAAACCGACGTCGAAGTGCCAGGTGCGCCTCATCTGTTGCCGGCCGAGACGCTGCTGTACCTGCGGCTGGACAACGCTAACGAGGCTCGCGAAGACTTCGCCAATTCCTCGATCGGCAAAATGTTGAGCGATCCTAAATTGAAGCCGCTGGCAACCGACATGTTTGCGGTCGCCAACGACATGTTCGCCAAAGTCAGCAACCAGATGGGCGTCTCATTGGGTGACCTGTTGGCGATCCCGACCGGTCAAGTCGCCGTGGCAGTGATGCCCGGGAGTGTTTCCAAGCGAAGCGAGGATCTGCTGCGTGAACAATCGAACGACGATGAATCAGAACCGGCAATTCGCGCGAGATTGGCGGTCAAACGCCAACAACAAAATTCATTTTCGGTCTTTGTGTTGGTCGAAGCCGGCGAGAATATCGCCAAATTGATGGAGCTGGTCGAACGATTGGAAAGTAGTGTGACCAAAAATGGTTATGTCCGGCGCACTGCGGAGTTCTATGAAACAGAAATTGTTCGACTATTGCCCCCCAACGCCGGGCCGCCGGAGATCGAATACTTTGTCCGCGGCGGAACACTGGTTTTTGGGCTTGGGCACGATACAGCCGAAACAGTTTTAGAGCGCTGGCTGGACAAGAGTGACCAACCGACGCTGGCCGATCGGGCCGATTTTGCCTCGGTGATGTCGCGCTGCATCGGTGCCGAGGAGACGCGGCCCCAGCTGACATTTTTTCTCGATCCCTATCGGCTGCTCGAGCGCGTGGTCAAGCGCCAGAGCATGGCAGCGTTCTTTTGGCCGCTGATCGAGGAACTGGGTGTCGCAAAAATTCGGGGAGTCGGAGGCAGCGTCTTTCGCGGCGGTAAGGAATTTGAGTCGATTGTCCACTTTCACGTTTTGATCGATCCGCCCCGCGACGGCTTGTTTGGACTGCTGCGACCAGAAACAGTCGACACGATGCCACCTGATTGGGTACCCAGTGATGTGACCAGTTACACGTCAGTTCATTGGGATTTTCAAAAGACGTATGAGAACCTGGGAAAAATCTTGGCGAAATTTCAGCGTGGCAGCATGCTGAAGCAAACGATCGAAGACCCGGTGCAAGAGATTCTGGGGCTCTCTTTTGAAAAGGATCTATTGCCCAACCTGACCGGACGCTACGTCCACTGTCGTTGGATCGAGCCGCCGATCAAACTCAACAGCCAGGCTCTGGTTCATGCGGTGGAACTGATTGATTCGGAGATCGCCCGAGCAGCACTCGCCGAGTTCGCTGAAAAACGCCCCCAAGACGTTTCCATCGAATCGATTGACGGGACGGTCGTTTACTTCATTAATTCGCAGGGACCTCTCGCCCGACAAAGGCGGCAAAGACGACAGCCTGCCAGGCGAGGTGGAGAGGCCGATCGAGAGAGCGGAAGGGCGCCGCTGAGAGCGGCCGCACAAACGGAAGCACGGCCAACCGCCTCTCAAGCGGTCACCCCAAGCTTGCGAACACCGGAACCCTGTTTGGTGATCCTCGACAATTGGGCGATCTATGCGGACAGCCGACAGTTTGTTCAGCGACTGACGCAGGCCAACCGGGCCACGATTCCGCGTTTGATTGAGGTGCCCGAGTACGATCTGATTCTGAGCGAATTGGGGGGCAAGCTGGACGGCGAAAAACCGTTCCTGATTTCATTTTTAAAAGCTGCCGATTACGTCCGCCAGATGTATGATTTGGCACAGTCGCCGGATACGCGAAAATTCCTACGCGCGCGAGGCGAACAAGACCCAATCGCCGCTCGCATCGTTAGTCTGTTGGAAAGAGATGCGTTGCCGCCGTTCGCAGAATTCGAGTTGTACTTCGCTCCCAGCGGCATCTTCGCCTATGACGAACCGACCGGAATCCACATCGGCATGTTCACTCTGCGCGCAGCGAATAACTCTCAGGCTGCTTGCTCAAGGGCAGGTGGTGCTGGACAAGCAACCACGTAAAAAAATTGTGCCGTCCCGAATGCCACTTACGCGGAGCGATCGATTGTCCTTACGCCTGTTCGGGTCATCCGTTTTGGGGTGCTTCGTTTTGTGGTCCGTCATTTCATGGTCAATGACTGTCGCCGCGTCCGCAGAGCGACCGAACATCGTCTTGATCATGGTTGACGATCTGGGCTATGGCGACCCGCGATGTTTCAATCCAGAATCGAAAATTGCCACGCCGAACATTAATTCGCTCTGCCGCGACGGAATGCGGTTCACCGACGCGCACGCTGCCGGTCCACTGTGTCACCTGTCGCGATACGGACTGTTGACCGGCCGCTATCCGTTTCGCGCCGACGTCCACCAGTGGCGCGTCAAAGCCACCATCGAACCACAGCAGATGACGATCGCTTCCCTGCTGCGGGGTCAGGGTTACCGCACCGCAATGGTGGGAAAATGGCATTTGGGTTTTGACCAGGCCGATTACGATCAACCTCAACGGGGCGGACCGGTCGATCGCGGCTTTGATTCTTACTTTGGCATTCGCGCTTCGACCGACATTCCTCCCTACTTCTATATCTCGGGCGATCGAGTCGTGGCCGCGCCGACGAATCGAATCGAGGCCAGCAACAGCCCGGATTGGTCGCCGATCCAAGGCGCGTTCTGGCGCGGCGGGGGTATCGCTCCGGGCCTGGAACTCAAGGATGTGCTGCCACGATTTACCGACGAAGCGATTCAGGTGATCGACCGCCACATTGGCTCCGAATCACAACAGCCATTGTTCTTGTACGTTGCCTATCCGGCCCCGCACACGCCCTGGCTGCCGTCAACGGAATTCGTCGGCCGGAGCGGTGCCGGCATGTATGGTGACTTTGCCATGATGGTCGATCACCACATCGGCCGTTTGCTAGGCAAGCTTGACGACGCCAAGTTATCGGAGAACACGCTGTTGATCTTTACCTCCGACAATGGACCGGTCTGGTACGAAGCTGATGTACAGCGATTTGGTCACGACAGTTCGGGTGGACTGCGGGGGATGAAAGCCGACGCTTGGGAATGCGGACACCGCATGCCGCTGGTCGCGCGTTGGCCTGGAACCGTCAAACCGGGAACGGTGTGTGACCAACTGATCTGTTTTACCGACATCTTGGCAACCTTTGCCGCGATTACCGAGACCCCGCTTCCCGCCGGTGCTGGTCCTGATTCCTTCAGCATCTTGCCGCTGCTACGAGGAAGCGACGAGCCGATTCGCCGATCGATTGCCATGCAATCGGGCGGCGGCATGATGATGGTGCGGAAAGGGAACTGGAAGTTGATCGAAGGTTTGGGATCGGGAGGTTTTTCGGAACCAAAGTCGCTTGCACCGGGCAACGGTGATCCGGCGGGCCAGCTTTACAACCTGGCGGAAGATCTCGGTGAAACGAGAAATCGTTATGGCGAAGAACCCGAAATCGTGCAAGATTTGAGCGCGGAACTTGGGCAAATTCAATCTTCTGGCAGGAGCCGCTAGCGATCCGGCGACCTTATCCGATCACGTCGCAGCCCATCCAAGGCCGCAGCACCGCCGGCACGCTGATGCTGCCGTCGGATTGTTGATGATTTTCCAGAATCGCGATCATGGCTCGGCCCGTTGCGACGGCGGTTCCATTGAGCGTGTGAACGAAGTTGGTTCCTTTTTGACCACTCTGTTTGTAGCGCACATTCAAGCGACGTGCCTGATAGTCGGTACAGTTGCTGGTGCTGGTCACCTCGCCCCAAGCTCCACCGTCGCCTCGCCCCGGCATCCAGGCCTCGAGGTCAAACTTGCGATAGGCCGGTCCGCCCAGATCGCCGCTGGCGGTATCGATCACTCGATAGGGGACTTCCAGAGCGTCGAAAATTTCGCACTCCAGGCGGCGCATCTCCTCGTGCATCGCATCACTTGCCTCGGGTCTGGTGAAGGCAAACATTTCGACTTTGGTGAATTGGTGGACTCGGTACAGTCCCTTGGTTGCCCGGCCGGCTGCGCCGGCTTCGGTGCGAAAACAGTGACTCAGTCCACACAATCGAATCGGCAACGCTTCGGCGTCGACGGTTTGCCCAGCCATCATCCCGCCAAGCGTGATTTCGGCAGTGCCAACTAAATTCAGATCGCTGTTTTCGACGCTGTAGATCTGAGTCTCGGGACCACGGGGCGTGAATCCAATGCCTTGCAGGATCGAGGTCAATGCTAGATCGGGAGTGGTGATCGGGGTGAAACCGCGATCCGCCAGATAGCCGATCGCGAATTGCTGCAACGCCAAATCGAGTCGGGTCGCCGCGTTCTTGAGAAAATAGAAGCCGGCGCCACTCACCCTTGCCCCGGCTTCGAAATCGAACAGGTCGTGTTTTTCGCCCAGCTCGACATGATCGAGCGGTTTGAAATCGAACGACGGCACTGTCGCTGTTCCAAATGACAATTCCACCGCATCTTCTTCGCCGCCGGTTGGGACATCGGGGTGGGTTAGATTGGGGATGGCTGCCTGAAGTGCGAGGATCTGTTGCTCCAGTTCATCATGTTCTCTGGTGGCCGCCTCTTTCTGCTCGCGCAGCAGACGTCCTTTTTCGATCAGCTGCCGTCGCTCGGTGTCGTCCCCTGCCTGGGGAATTTGTTTGCTGGTCGCGTTGGCGTCGCGGTTCAGCTGTTCGGCTAGTTGCAGTTTTTGCAATCGTTGAGCATCGAGCAAAATGATGCGATCGATATCACAACTGACTCCGCGACGTTGGCTATTGGCGCGAACAGCTTCGGGATTTTGAATGATGAATTTTCGATCGAGCATGATTCACGATTGCTGGGGTGATGGTGATGATGAGCTCAGTTGTCCGATGGCGTCCCACAACAGCGCTGATGCTCGAATGCCGCGGTGATAGTCGGCAACGCGAAACTTTTCATTGGGGCTGTGCAGATTGTCATCGTTCAATCCCCAGCCTAACAGTAGACAGTCGCATCCCAGTACGGCTTGGAATCGGGCCACAATCGGAATCGATCCGCCCTCTCGAATCAACACCGGCTTGACTCCAAAGGCCGATTGAATCGCTCCTTTGGCCGCGGCGACAAAACGGCTGCCGGTATCGGCGACCATCGCCGGTGCGCCATGATCCGGTTTCAAACTCCAGCGGATGCCGATCGGCGCGTTTTTGGTGAAGTGTTTCTGCAGCGAATTGGTGATCTGCTGTGGATCTTGATCGGGAACCAGACGGAAGCTGAATTTGGCCGTCGCGGTCGCCGGAATGATCGTTTTAACGCCTTCGCCTTGATGACCGGAGCTCAGCCCATTGATGTCGAATGTCGGTCGTCCCCAGCGGCGCTCGTCGGTGGTAAATCCTGCTTCGCCGAACAGTTGATCGACACCCACCGCGGAGGCGAACCTGTTGTCGTCTTGTGGTAACCCCTGCCACTGTTGGCGTTCATCTTTGCTGAGGCTGCGAACTGAATCATAGAAACCTGGCAATTGAATTCGTCCCTGGTCATCGATCACTGAGGACAGCAGGTGACACAGCGCAATGGCCGGGTTCATCACGGTTCCGCCGAACGATCCGCTATGCAGGTCCTGGCTCGGTCCGTCGACTTTCAACTCGTAAGTCGCAATCCCGCGCAGCCCGTAGGTGATCGCCGGTTGTCCGTCGGCGTACTGGCTGCTGTCGCTAATCACGACACAGTCACAGGCGACACGCCGACTCAACTCGGGTAACATCCGTTCCAGATTCTGACTGCCTACTTCTTCTTCGCCTTCGATCAAAAACTTGATTTGCAGCGGCAAAGGCTGGCCCGTCTTCAGCCACTCGCAAACACTTTGCACGTGGGTTAACAGTTGTCCTTTATCGTCCGTTGCGCCACGGGCAAATAGATTCCCATCTCGAATTGTTGGATCGAACGGTCCACTGATCCATTGGTCGAGTGGTTCGGGAGGTTGGACATCGTAGTGGCCATAGACACAAACCACGGGCGCCCCTGGGACCGCTGGAGTTTCTGCCAGCACAATCGGGTGACCCGCTGTTTGGACCAGCTCCGTGTGAAGCCCTGCGGATTGAAACTTGTGTAACAGCCAGTCGGCGGCCTGGCGAACCTGGGCGGTCTTTGTGCTGTCGCTGCTGATGCTGGGGATTTTTAACCATTGGACCAATTCATCCAGGTGTCGGTCGGCCGCTTCGCTCAGGGCAGTCATCAGTTGATCGGCGGACATCGGGTCACAGCCTGGGAAAAGTGGAATTTAAGGTCTAACACGAGCGCTCCGCTAGCGCTACAATATACGAGTCTCGCCGCCCGCGAAAATCACGCAGCAAAAACACGCTTGCCTGATCGTAGTGCGGCATCAGTGTAAGAGTCCGCGGCGAGGTTTGTGTCAGTAAGTTACGCAAGGAGCAAGATCGGCAATGGCAGATCAGCAATCCATGGTGGCAGAGCCCCAGGTAAAAACTCGAAAAAAGCAACAGCACAAAACCAAGAAACAACCTCGTTACCATGTAATTTTATGGGACGATACTGATCACAGCTACGACTACGTCGTGTTGATGATGAAACAGGTCTTTCGGCATCCGATCGAGACCGGATTTCAGATCGCTAAAGAAGTCGATACGTCGGGACGGGCGATCTGCTTGACTACGACGATGGAGCACGCCGAGTTGAAGCGGGATCAAATCCATGCATTTGGCAAAGACGAATTGATCGCGCGCTGCAAAGGAAGTATGTCAGCATCGATCGAGCCAGTGAGCGAATGAGCGTTAAGCTGCGCGTTGCCACGCTTGGCTGTAAAGTCAACCAGTACGAAACCGAACTGGTCCGCCAAGGTTTGCAGCGTGTCGGCTACGCGGATTGCAGCGACTCGGATGCGGCCGACGTTTGCATCGTCAATACCTGTACCGTGACCGCCGAGGGTGACGCGAAAAGTCGCCAATTGGTGCGGCGATTGAACCGCCAGAATCCAGGTGCCAAGATCGTGGTGATGGGGTGTTACGCGACACGCGCACCGGAGGAAGTCGCCAGGCTGCCCGGTGTCAGCGAAGTCATCACGGACAAACGTGAACTGCCCGATCTGATGTCGCGGTTCGGTGTGATCGATGTGCCAACGGGTCTGGACGGTTTTTCTGGCCGGCAACGGGCTTATGTGAAAGTGCAAGACGGCTGTTTACTGCGCTGCAGCTACTGCATCATTCCCCATGTTCGACCACAGCTGACTAGCCGCCGGCAGGATCAAATTGTTGACGAAGTCAAGCGGTTGACCGAAGCCGGACATCGCGAAGTTGTATTGACCGGGATTCATCTTGGCCACTACGGCGTCGATTGGAATCGCAACAAGCCAAGAGAGCAGTGGATTCGGTTGGCCGATTTGCTGCGCGATCTGTGCCGCTTGTCGGGGGAGTTCCGAATTCGGCTCAGCAGTATCGAAGCGACGGAAGTCACGCGGGAATTGATTTCGGTGATCGCCGATCACTCTGACCGAATCGTGCCCCACCTGCATCTTTGTCTGCAAAGTGGCAGTGACTCGGTGTTGCGGCGGATGCGTCGTCGCTGGGGTACCAGAATGTTCTTGGATCGCTGTCGATTATTGCGTGAATCGTTACAGGCGCCGGCGATCACGACCGATGTGATCGTTGGATTTCCGGGCGAAACCGAGCAGGAGTTTCAGCAGACGCTGGACACCTGTCAGGCGGCCGGATTCTCCAAGATCCATGCATTCCCGTTTAGCGCTCGCCGCGGTACGCCGGCGGCCGGAATGGATGACCAGGTGCCAGCAGATCTGCGCAGCCAACGCATGGCGCGCCTAAGTGAATTGGAAACTGAGCTGCGATCTCGGTATTTCGCCAGTCTGCATGGCCGCCGTTTGCAGTTATTGGTGGAATCAGCGCGAGACGGTTCGACCACCGATTCCAGGGTGCTACGTGGCACGACCTGCCGATACGCGCCGGCCGAGTTCCGCGATGCAGAACGCGGCTGCCGCGTCGGCGACTTGATCGATGTCCGAGTCGATTGCAGCGACCACGAAAAGCTACTCGTTTCTTGAACCGGCAGGTCGTCCGATCGCTGGCAACAGCGGCCTGTAACGGCTGTAGCGATTGCCCGATCCGGCCGCTCAGGATCTCCACAATTGCGAACCGAATGGTTGGTGTTCCGCTGTTGGCGAATTAGATTCGATCCCAACAGTTGGCCCTGCAACCGACTGAAAGTACACCTTGACCTAGCAACTGTGATTTCACTTTTCGGAGATTTAGTAATGAAGACCGTCTATTCGTTTCGCGCACTGGTCGCCGCTGTTGCGATCGCAGCCATGTCGCTGACGACCACCGCGTTTGCCCAAGAAAACAAAGCAGAGAAACAAAATGAAGTCGCCAAGCCGGTTGCCCGCGCTGTCGCTTCAACTTCGAAGGTTCGCCCCTTGAGTATCAACGTTGACCTGTTGAGCAGTACCAAGATTTCTGGCACGTTGACCGATGCGACCAGCTTGGAAATGCGGACCGCTTTCGGAGTCGCTAACATTCCGTTGTCCGAAGTGGCCGGTATCCGATTTGCATCGGCTGACAACGCTTCGACGACCGTTGTGATGCTTAACGGCGACTCGATCACCGGCGCGACGGACATCAAACTGATGACCGTTGAAACCGAGTGGGGCGTCGCCACGATCAACGGACAGAACATCGCCTCCGTGCTGTTTGTTCCCGGTTTGGCGTGGAACCCACAAAGTGGCCTTAACGGCAAGCGTTGGAATTTGGCCAATGCCAAGACCGAACCGAAACCGGTGCCAGCACCGGCCGCTGCAAATACTCAGCCGCAAGTCGCGCCCCGCAGCCAGAACGTTCGCACCACGTACCCCAACGGCAGCCCGCAACCCGTTTACCGCAGCCGCTAAACCAGATACCGCCTGTCCCCGAACCGTTTTTTCGGCGGTTTAAGTTACCAAAACCGGTTGGTCCATGTTGACCAACCGGTTTTTTCGTACGCTGTTGGAAATGAAATGTATTCGGTATGTAAAGGCAGGTTGACCAGCGGAGAAAATCCGGGATTCTAACGGGGTGAGACAACCCAAACGTGCAAGGGGATTTCTGATGGCTAGCGGACTGAAGACAAAAAAAGAACCGGTTCCTCATGCCAGCCCAATTTACAAAACTCTGGTCCCGGCCTATCAGGCACTCTGGCCGGCGGTTGCAAAAAAACGAATCCATGACGCAGTGCGATCGCTAAACATCGATTCCGGTTCGTCGGTATTGGAAGTCGGGGTCGGGACGGGCGTGTCTCTGGAAAGCTACCCGCGAGATATTGAAGTGACAGGGATCGATCTCTCGGAATCGATGCTGGCCGAAGCCCGACAGCTGATTGCTGATCGGCGCTGGTCACACATCCAAGTCACATCGATGAACGCCGAACAGCTCGAGTTCGATGATTCAAGCTTTGATTTTGTGACCTCATTTCACACGATTAGTGTGGTATCGAGCCCAGCCACGATGATGTCAGAGATTGTTCGCGTCTGTAAACCCGGAGGACGAATCTTGATCGTCAACCATTTTCGCAGCGACAATCCATTGATTGCCCGAGTGGTCGATTCAGCAGGCAACATCACCAGGCGACTTGGCTGGCGTACGGATTTGGAGTTGGCCGAACTGCTGAGCGAATTGCCGCTGCGTTTGGATGACTGTTACAAGCCAAATCCAATGTCGTTATTCACGGTCATGAAGGCAACCTGCAAGCCAGAACAGGCAACCGATGGAAACTCGCTCAAGCTTTCGTAGCTTTCTAATCGCCGTCGCATTCTTTGCAGCGCCGTTTTGCGAGGTCCAGGCGGGCGACGGCTTCACGATCACGACGGACCATATCTATGGCCACAAAGCCGGCATGGCGCTGACCATGGACGTCGTGCGACCGAATCAAGACGCCAACGGAATCGGCTTGCTGTACATGGTCAGCCGCGGCTGGGTCTCGGACTACTTTGATCTTGACCAGGCGATGGCGACTTCCACGCAGCGCCACGGACGATTCTCCTGTCTGATCGACCGTGGATACACGTTGTTCATGGTCCGCCATGGGAGCGCGCCCTACTTTAAAGTACCGGACGCTGTGGCGGACGTGCGGCGGGCACTTCGATACGTCCGTTTACACGCCGACGAGTTCCACGTTGCTCCCGATCGGCTGGGTGTATTCGGCAATAGTGCCGGGGGGCATCTGGCCTTGATGCTGGGAACAACAGCCGACCAGGGAAATCCTGATTCAGCCGATCCGGTGGAACGAACGGCGGCGCGGGTGGCAGCGGTGGTGGCTTATTATCCGCCTGTGGACTTGCGACAGTCGAGTCTGCACCAACAGGCTGTTTCGATACAGGAATCGGGCCCGCTAAGTTTCGATGCCAATTTGCAGGCTAGCGTCTCGCCAATCGTCCACGTCAGCGGCGACGATGCGCCAACCCTGTTGATCCATGGAGACCAAGACAAAACGGTGCCACTGACCAACAGCAAGCAGATTCATGATGCCTTTGGTAAGGCCGATGTCGATACCAAGTTGATCGTGATGGAGGGTGCCGGCCACGCTTTCCCGGGCCAATACGGTAGCCGCGCCGCCGCGGCGCTGGCGGATTGGTTCGATGACCATCTGCGCGGGGAGCTTCACGACTAGCCGTTGGCCCTGACCAGCAACTCGCTAGAGGCCTCCCGAGAAACGAAAGTCATTGAACTGGATTGGGAAGATCCGGTACAGCCCGTTGGTAAAGATTCGCTCGGCCCAGTTGTCGAAACGGGTGATCGGCAAGGCTGGAACAATCACCACGTCGCCGTCCCTTAACCAAATTTCGTCCGCCGGTGTTGGTCGTTTTCCGTAGATCGCGCCTTGCAGATCCAGCATCGTCGAGATCAAACGCCAATCTTCGGCTCGCCGAAACACGACAACTTGCCGCATATTGCCGGCCGGCAAGTTTCCGCCCGCCGAGGCGATCGCACTCAGTACGGTGGTTGGTCCGTTGAGTTGAATCCGGTTTGGTGTCGCGACTTCGCCGAGCACATGGACAAAGTGCGGAGCTTGTGCAAATAGAATCGGTTCAACCTCAATTCCGACCACGATTTCCCGGTAGCGGAGGTTGATTTCGCGCTTTAGTTGGCTGAGCGAAAATCCCTGTACGCAGATCTGGCCAATTCCAGGAACCCGAATGATTCCATCCGGCATGACGGTCACATTTAGCGCTTGTTGGTTGAAGCCGCTTTGACCGCCGATTGCGTTACGAATGTCCTCAGCGAGCGTATCGGTCTTGACTGGCGTGACATCGATGGCCGGTTCGTCGTAGAACTCGCCGTACTCCTGTTCAAGTACTTTTCGCAATTGTTCGATGGTCAAACCAGCTGCCTGAACCTGTCCAAGCAGTCGAACCGTGATCGTACCGTCGGGCTGTACTTTCAATCCGTTTTCCAGCGTTCCGCGGGTTAGATCATCATCGGTCACCGACTCGATCATCACTTCATCGCCCGGGATCAATCGATACGCCCCTGTTTCTTGGCGTCGAGTGATCAAGTAGACCAGTTGCAGCTGATCGTTCGGCCGCAAGCGATACAAACCCAAATGGGCCAGTCGCGCTGGTCCGGCATAGCCACCTTGACCATAGGCGTCAAACGCCATGGGCCGCATGTCGCGCCACCGCGCTTCGGCGCCGCAACCGCTGACGCAGTCGACCCCTTTCATGCACTTTGGACAACCACCGGTGCAAGGGTAGCCACCGGGAATGTTTCGGCAACTACACTCCTCAGCTTGTGTGATCGCGACCGGACTGGTAGCTGGAGTGACGGCGGCCTGGTCCAGAGCCAGGGATGATCCCTGCGTAACCGATGGTTCCTGGGTAACCGATTGTCCCTGCGCGGCATTCGCAACCAACGCCAGACCGCAAACTGCCACCGCGAATCGTAAGCGAATAGAAAATTTCATCGTAAATCGTTCCCGATGCAACAGGGTTGCGGTTGACGGAATTGAAAGGCAATGCCTACCGGCCTGTGCGATCAATCCCGAAATCGCTTCCATGAATTCATAAATCTTTCCAGCGGACTTACCTTGTCCGCATCATCCGTCACCATCCCGCGCTGTCCGGATACAACGACTGGGTCGATCACGTTCGATTCCGCGTTGATCCGCGCTGGCCAGTGAGGCATTGCGCTGCGATTGATCCACCGCAGGTAGATCGCCTGTAGCTTGATCAGCTTGGAGTTGGTTGGGTTGGGGTTGACCGGCTTGCAGCTGATTCGTGCGGGGGCTTGCCACTGGTTTGACGTCCTCGGGCCAGACCACCGGCTTTGATAGATAGGCGAACTCTTCCGGCGTCAACTGTGTGATCTCGGGAATCCGAATGCGTTGCCCGTCAGCGGCGACTGAGCCCGGCGGTCGAACCGCCGCGACCATCGCGTCGGCTTCCACATGATTCCCGGTTTTTCTCAACAGCGATGCGAGCGCATCGGCGGTTTGGGGATTGGGCTGGATCGACATCGAATGTTCGAGCGCCCACCTGGCCTCACGAAGCAAGCCGACTTGGACCAAATGTGCTCCCAGATTCGCCGCCAGTGAGGCGTTGTCTGGCTGGCCCTGTAGGGCGGCGCGTCTCAGGCACAGCGCAGTCGCACTGGGAATTGTTTTCGCATCGGCGCGGCGCAGGTAAACAGCAGCCAACAGATCCAATGCTTCGGCCGCTTCGCGACTGCGAGAGGCGATCGATGCCAGCTGAACACGGGCAAAATCGAGATACTGATCGGATGCGTTGGTCCCGGAAAGACCAGTCGTGGGTTGATCATCCAATAGATCCGTTTGGTGGGACCTGGCGATTCGCGAGATCGCTGTGGGATCCTGCAGATCAAATACGCCGGAAAAGTCGCGCGCTTCCATGATCGCTTGTTTGGCGACCTGCAGATTCACAAGTGCCGAAGCAGACTCCTGGTGTTGGTTCGGTTGAGCTGACTCTCGGCCAGCCTGATCGATCGCCTCCGCCGCCCAGCGAATCGCTTCCCAGGCCGAGGTTTCCGCCGACAACCAGGCTCCGACCCGGAACTCGCTGTGAGCCTGCGACAGCGTTCGACGTGCCACTTCGACTGTCGCGGCCGCGGTACCAGAGCGAAGCCAATTTACGGAATCATGAATCGGCGGTTGGTCCACGATCGGCGGTTCGGCCGCGGGACCGGCTGCGAAACTGGCCGTGGTGCCATGCAGCGGAGCACTCTGCGGCGTCTGCCCGGGCTGCTGGGGACGACGAGAACGTGGTGCGGCGACCGCAGGCAGCCGGGTTGGAACTGCCCGGTGCGGCGTTGTCGATTCCTCGCCAGCCAGCGAGCGAGAAGTGGTTTCGCACAGCGAAATCGTGCCGTACACAAGCATTGCGCAAAGGAGCCGACGGCCGTGTCGCTGGATGCGATTGTGGTTTGTTGTGGCGGGTTTCACGTTGGATTCCGAATCTGTTGGCGCACGAAGCATGTGACCTCGTCATACAGATCGGACGATAAGCGCGAGCGGTACTGGCAATCTCAATCGGTAGTTCCGTTACGAACGTGCCGCGGCGAATCATTTGGAATAATCGCTACAGATTGACGCTCGGCCGCGCAATGCTGGCAATCAGCCGTCCAGCTGCGCCGGGGCGGGGCGGCCGTAAAAGAATCCCTGGCCCAAGTCAAAGCCAATGTCGCGGCATGCCTCGGCTTCTTCGGCGGTTTCAATGCCTTCGGCCAATGAATGAATGTCCAGCTCACAGACCATCCGGACAAGCGTTTCCAGCATGCGACGGCGGTGCAAGTCAGCGGAATCCAAGTTCCGAATCAAGGAGATATCGAACTTAACGTAGTCGGGACGGGCCTCGATCAATTCGGCCAGACGAGCTTGTCCAGATCCGAAATCATCGTAGGCAAGTTGAATGTTTAAATCCTTCAACGCTTTCAACAATCGCTGCATGCGCTTTGGATTCGTAACCGAGGCCTCATGAATCTCCAACACCAGCGGTGTAGATCCGGCCAGTGATCGCGCCTTTTGTAGCGAATCGATCAAAATCGCGGTGTCTTCCATTTCGCGGGGATGAGTATTGACGAACAGGGCGGGACGATCGTTCAATTCGCGGCCAACTCGGATTCCTTCCCAACGCAGCAACTGGCTTAATTCAACTTCCAAATTCAATTGGGCGGCCGCTTTGAACATGGCGCCAACCGATTCGAGCCCATACACGCTGCCACGTCCCAGAACTTCGTATCCGATGATGTCCGTATTGGTCAATTTTACGATGCTTTGGTAGTGTGGTTTGACCAACCGTTCGCTCATCAAACGGTCAAATTGGACCAACGCCAAGGCCTGGTCGCAAACATTTTCGGCGATCGTTCCGTTGGTCATTCCGGTGGGGGATTGGCGAAGTACTCGGAAGGGAGCTTCGGCAAAATGGATCAGATCCTCCTCGCCAACGGCAACCGTTTCGCCCTGCGGCACCCGAGTTCCGTTCAGGTAGGTACCGTTGGTGCTCCCCAAATCGGTCAGCGACAGCTGACTGTTTTCCAATTTCAGTTCCGCGTGCGCGCCGCTGACGGTGCGATGTTGCAGCACCAAGGACGACCCAGATTTGCGGCCCACCACGAACCGATTACCTTCGATCGGAATATGCCGTACCGCCTCCCCCGCCTGTGTCGGCCCTTTCAAGAACCACACGCACTCACCAAACGGAAAGCTGTGGGAAAGGGAGTCAATTGTTGAACGATCAACGGATGACATAGGGAAGATTCTTATTGCTTGTCTGAGTTCGGCAGCATCGGAAAATCCGAAACGACCGCGACAATCGTCAAAAGGGTGACCTTTAGCGGCCCCGCGGTCGCCGTAGAAATGGTAGGTCGAAAATTGCGCGGCTGAGGAAATATCAGCGGAATTTTTGGCCGGCGGGCCTCGGCAATCGGGTCACGCAAATCAATTGCTGATGAATTTTCAAATTGTCTGATTCACGTAATATCCCTGCCAATCTGCGAGCTACCTTTCAACGGTTCCTCAAACGCTGGAATCCGGAGCTGTGCGCAAACTTCGCAGTTTGTGCTAACCCAACCTAACGACTTTTTTTAAATCCACGTGATTGATATGACTGCGCTTGCCAACGAAACACAATCCTTTGAGCCAAGTTTGTTGGGGGGACTATTATCCGACGACACTTTCTGGCCCTCACAACCAAAGGACCTGGAGGAAACGGGGCTTTCCGAATCCTTCGTCGAAGGCCTGGTTTTGAAAACCATTCTGGTGGGCGGAACCGTGAGCGGCCGAAACACAGCCGAACGAGTTGGTCTGCCATTTCGCGTGATCGAACCGATGTTGGATATCCTCCGCACGCGAAAGCTAGTCACGCACGTTCGTCCAGCTGCGTTCAATGACTACTACTACTCGCTTACGGAATCGGGCCAGCGCCGTGGGCAAGTTCATATGAATCAGTGCAGTTACGTTGGGCCGGCCCCAGTGCCGCTGGAGGATTACGTATTGAGTGTCGAAGCCCAATCAATGGGGCTCGATCCGATTGACCGCGACCAACTGCAAATGGCCTTGGGCAAAATCTCCTATCAAGATCAGCTGTTGGATCAACTTGGCCCGGCGGTCAACAGCAACACCGGAATGTTCCTGTTCGGACCGCCAGGCAATGGCAAAACGACCATCGCCCGGTGTCTAACCGAGTGCTTGGGCCAAGAGATCTGGATTCCCTCGGCGGTCTACGACGACGGCAATCTGATCAAGCTGCAGGATGACGCGTTCCATCGCTTGGCGCCAGTTCCGGAAGCCGACGGTCATATTATCAAGACACAAGAATGGGACCGACGTTGGCAACGTATCCGGCGACCAACGGTTGTCGTTGGTGGCGAGTTGGTGATGGAAAATCTGGAAGTTCGCCACGATTCGCGATCCAATATTTGCGAAGCACCGCTGCAGATGAAAAGCAATTGTGGTTGCCTGTTGATCGATGACTTCGGTCGCCAGCGAATTGCTCCAGAGGAACTTCTCAATCGCTGGATCGTACCGCTGGAGAACCGCTGCGACTATCTGACCTTGCCAACCGGCAAAAAGATTCAGATTCCATTTGAGCAGTTGATCATTTTTTCGACCAATCTGGACCCCAATTCCCTGGTCGATGAAGCGTTTTTGCGACGTGTGCCTTACAAGATTTTTGTCGGCGATCCGACTGCCGACGAGTATCGTCGTCTGACTGGCGCGGTGGCCAAGTCGCTGGGCTTTCCCGCGACTCCGGAAGCCGCCGAACACTTGTTGAATTTCTATCAGCGCAGCGAGCGGAGGCTGCGTCGCTGCCACCCTCGAGACCTGCTTACCCAAGTCGCGAACTATTGCCGTTACCGCAAGATTCCATTGACGATCCGCCCTGAGTATTTAGACCAGGCCTGCCTGAGCTACTTTAGCCAACTGTGATCCATCGCCTCACTGATTCTCGCAACCGACAGCCGCACGCCTTTCGACCATGACGAAAACAATCGAAAACAGAATTTGTGCCGGATACGAGCCGATTCCGGGCTACGTGTTGGAAGAGGCAATTGGTCGCGGCGGTTTTGGTGAGGTCTGGCGAGCCACCGCCCCGGGAGGCTTGAAGAAGGCTGTCAAATTTGTCTTTGGCGAACAGGATTCGCAGAGATCGGCGCGCGAACGCCGATCTTTGGAACGGCTCCGCGGTGTGCAGCACCCGTTTCTATTGACGCTCGAACGCTTCGAAGCAATCGAAAACCAACTGGTGATCGTCACCGAATTGGCCGATGGCTCACTGGAGGATCTGTTCAAACAGTATCAGGCTAGCGGATCGTGTGGGATTCCACGTGCGACGTTGATCGAGCATCTGCAGGACACCGCCGATGCGTTGGATTACCTACACGATGAATATAAGCTTCAACATCTGGATATCAAACCAGGAAACCTGTTGATCATCGGTGGACACGTCAAAGTGGCCGATTTTGGTTTGCTGAAGGATCTCAGAGAAGCTGAATGCAGCATTGTGGGAGGTCTGACGCCGGTCTATGCCCCTCCCGAATTGTTCGACGGCCGTCCAAGTCAGCACAGTGACCAGTACAGTTTGGCGGTCATGTATCAGGAATTGTTGACCGGAACCCGGCCGTTCCAAGGTCGTACGATCGCCCAGCTGGCCACTCAACATGTTCACGGTGCCCCCAACCTGGAACCGTTGCCGCCGCGCGATCGGCCGATCGTGGCCAGAGCACTGGAAAAAAATCCAGAGCGAAGATTTGATAGTTGTAAGCAGTTTGTGGAATCTCTGCGCAATCCTGGTACAGCCAAGCCCAGGCTCAATTCCAGCGGCAATCACGCGGCGCTTGCTGAATTTGACCATATCGGTGCGGTCGAAGACTTACCGCAACTGGCTGACGGAAACGTCACTGGGAACAATCCGCTTTCAACGGCGCAGGAAATCGCACTGGTGGTCGCCCTGGGCGGAACTGGGGCGGACTGTCTGCGCTCGCTGCGACGTCGCGCCGCAGTCACGCACAATGACGGGCGACTTGAATTGCACTCGGTCGTGATCGACACCGATATGGCGACGCTGGATTCGATGCGCGAAACAGACATGGAAACTGATGCCAGCCCGTGCGAGTTGATCCGCACTCCGTTGAAGATGGCGCGAGAATATCGCTCCGGCGGCACTGAACGGCTGCGGACGATTTCGCGCAGGTGGATTTACAACGTGCCACGTAGTGTGACGACCGAAGGCATGCGGCCGCTGGGTCGATTGGCCTTGGTCGATCACGGACCGAAAGTCACCAAACAGTTAACGGCCGCGATCCAGCGGTTGGTCCAAAACGCCGGCAACATGACTCCTCGTGTGTATGTCGTCGGTTCGCTTACCGGTGGGACTTGCAGCGGGATGTACTTGGATGTTGTCCACGTGTTGCGAAATCTGCTGGACAACGCGGGGCTCCAGCACGCGGGAATATTGTCGATGCTGACCACGGCACCGATGCAAGTCGATCTCGGCTACCCACTTGCGCTCTATGACGCGCATGCCGCGTTGATCGAAATGAACCACTTCTTGAAGGCTGGCAACGGGTATCCGGGCGATCCGGGGGCCGGTTGGCCCAGCGTCCCGGCGGCGCGTACGCCGCTGCACCAGGTCTATTTGGTTGCCGAACCGAAAGCAGGTTCACTTTCGCCCTCAGCGGTAGAAACAATCATCGATTACGTCTGGACCGATTCGACCGGTGCCGGCAGCTTGCTGAATTCGGCGCGCAATCAGCAGGTTAAAGCGACGAGTACTCTGACGGGACCGACGCTCCATTCGGTCGGCGTCGTGCCACTTTCCGATACCAACCGCATGCAGGAAAAGATCCTGTCCCCCGCGGTCGCCCGCGAGCTGATGGTTCGCTGGCTTGGCTTGCCTTCGAAGGCCCGTGAGGCGGCCCTTCCTTTTAGCGAGCGAATCGTTCGTCGGATCGGGATCGCGCCGGAGGTGATACTGGCCGCCGTCGCCGAAAAGTTGAATCAAGCTGGATACCAACAACTGGTTTCCGATGCGGTCGCCACCCTGCCGGCTGAAGACCGTCAGGACTGGGGCGGCGTAACGACAGCGTTAAACGCCGTCGTTGAATCCGTTTGCTCGCAGGACGACTTCAAAATCATCTGCAGCGATCTGATCAACCGATTCTTTGGCCAGGTGAGTGTCGCGTTGACGGACCGTGCCGCCGACGTGACGACAACCATTGAATGCATGAAATTGATGCACCAAGCGAATCTGGAGGCAGCCGATGATTTGCGATCCAATTCATCCGGGCGCTGGAACAGCGCCGATCCGAACGCCATCACCGTCGCGGTATCCTCGTTAATTGCCGCTCGGCTGCTGCAGAGCTTCAACGAATTTCTCGATTTTTTGGGGCAGCGTTTCAATCGATTTGCTACGACACTGGCAATGGGTGCTGTGCAGGCCAAGAAACAACAAGGTCTCGAGACGAACCCCTGGGAAATCATGCCCGAGCAGGTGCGGTCACAATTTGAGGCCACGGTGATCCGACTGCACGAATCGATGGTCAGTCAGTTTGTCGTTCGCACTTTGGTCGATCACGCGGTAAACATCGACGCCGGTGCCATGGTCAATCATCTTCACGATGCCGCGATTCCGCTGGTCGAATCTGTTTTCAACGACTTGGCTCAGCTGTCAGCCGATTTCGTTTCGTCCCCCGACTCGTCCAGTTGCCGCGCGACCATCGCCAAGCGATCCGCCTCCGTTGCGGTCAGCGAATGCATGACCCAAACCGCGGTCCCGCAACAGATCAAAGCCATGCGAGGGGGCGATGATGCATTGACGGTCGAGCAAGCGGTGATCGCTGCCAAACCGTCATTGTTGGAATTCGGCGGCCAGCAGCGTCTGATCTTGGTAGTGGGCGATCAGCGCGAACGTCAAAGATTCGAATCTCAAGTCCGCCAGGCCCACGAGGGATCGCTGACCGTCGCAGTCGTACCTGGTGCGACGCCAAAACTGATTTTCGAAGCTCGCCGAATCGACCTGGGCAATATCTTGAACCGCATGAAGTTACTCAACGGTGATAACGCACAGGTCACCGCTCGATTGTCCAGCCGCACCGACGTTTCCTGGTGACCTGATCGACGGCTCTATTTCCCGTCACTTCGAGAGTGCTTCCCCAAGCAACTCATGATCGACCATCAAAGCTCAGCTGGCGCCATTATCGCTCGTTGCTTGTTCGGCAGCTGGAAAACGAATTTTTGCCAGGTAAATACTGGTCCTGCCTTGATGACTTGAATAGTAGCTAACCCACAAGGCATCGTTGTGCCAAACCATGCCCGGGTAACTCGTGTCCCCGCCAGAGGGCAGTTCCAGGATCGGTTTGAGCTGTTTGGTTTGCATGTTCAGCGACAGCAACTCGGTGCGGGTCCGCCTGTCGTAAAGCCGCCCGGCCGCGATCCACTGGCCGCCGGGAATTTGAATGAAGTTGGGACCGCCCAGGCGGATACCAAGGTCGTGCCACTGCCAGTCCTGATAGGGTGCCTTGGCGATTCCTAGATAAGCCGTGTTGGGTGATTCGTCGCGGCGATGCAAACAGTATGCGTTGCCGCCCGCGTCAAACCGTAGTCTAGCTTCGGTCGACCGCCCGCCCTGTTGCAAGAGCTGGGGCGCAATGATCTCGTAGTTGGACCCGTCACGAGTCGCGAGCAAGCTACTGAATTGGGAGTCATCGGGGGCTCCGTAGGCGACCCCATAGGCGGTATCGCCCTTCCAGGTGACGCGCCACAGCCAACGCCCAAGAGGGACCACAATTCTGGGCGTCGTCCAAGTCGCTGCGTCTTGGCTGTAGCTGACAAACGTCCCCGTCCGGCGCTGATCATCGCGCGTCTGCTGCGCACCACCAAGCACCATCAATCGATTGTCCGGCATCACGGAGATCGCCGCGTCTCGCAAGTCATAGTCCGCCAGCGACAACAAACCCACCGAGCGCCAATCGGCGCCGTCAGTCGAGGACAGAATCCGCAGCGAGCCAAGATCACCGGCGTGACCCTGGCCTTCGCGAAACGCACAATAAAAAGCGTTGTTCCAGCGCGCCAAATCGGTAAACGCATTGTGCGGAGCGTTGTCCCAGATCTTGCGAACTTCGACCAGTTCCGGTTCGATTCGCCGATTCTCGGCAGCAACCGGCAACCAGATTGAGATTGCCAAGTTGAACAACAAAGCATTTCGGATACGCATCTGAAAACCTAAGAAGATTGAAGCTGCCGATCGTGGACATTGATGATCAAATCAATCATTCAGCTCGACCAGTGCTGATTGAGCAATAATATACGGCCCCCGCGTGTCAGCGTGGTGCTGAGCGGGAAATTCTCTTCGACCAGCTTCGAATTTGACCGCCAATCATTGTCTGTTTACGCTAAAGAGCTCGGAACCGTGATTAGACAGCCTGCGCCGATGAAGCTGGGACGCGTGCAGAAATTCAAGTGGGGAATCTGGGATGCTAACTTTGGTCGTTACCCATGATAGGGAATATCAAAACACGCGGATTCGAAGGGTCGCGGTATTGATTTTTCTGGCCGCGATCACGGTTGCCACCGGGCTGTCGGCCCAGGATCCTGGCTCTGACAAAGATGACAAGCTGCAGCCGCGTGTCGTCAAGTTAAAAACCAAGGACGAAGTTGAACTTCGCGCCTTTTACTTTCCGTCGGATCAGGAAAAGGAAGCGGTTACGGTATTGATCATCCACGAATGGAAAGGCCAGGCGAGCCCCTATTTGAAGCTCTGCGCGGCGCTTCAAGAAGCGGGCTGTGCCGTATTCGTACCGGACTATCGCGGACACGGAGGAAGTCGCAAGTACACCGACCGCCAAGGCGAAAGTAAACGCTTCAGTGTCGAGCGAATGAACAGACGTGATGCTGAAAACATCATCGCCCTGGATTTAGAGACGACCAAAGGTTTTCTCAAGCAGGAAAACAACAAAGGGCTGCTTAACCTGAATGCGCTCGTCGTCGTCGGCATCCGCGAAGGGGCTACGTTTGCCGGACACTGGGCACAGCGAGATTGGAGATTCCCCAGTGTCGGCCGCGTCAAGCAAGGCCAGGACGTGAAGGCACTGATCTATGTTTCCCCAGAAAGACAGATCAAAGGAATCGGTATAGACCTGACGCTCAGCGATCAAAATTTGATCCAGCTGCCGATCATGATCATTGCCGGCAAGGACAGCAACGAAGCGGAGGAAGCGGAGCGACTTGCCAAACGCATCGAAGGGACGAAAAAACGAATCGGTCGCGGCAAAGCATCCGGATTCAAGCTTCAATTGCTGGATACGAAACTGAGTGGTCCTAGTCTGGTTAACGATGTCGCGGATGTGATTCCGGCGATCATCGACTTCATTAACACCGAAGTCAAAGTCAGCGAGGACGAAAATCCTTGGGTCGAAAGACTGTGAGCGGATCTGAAATGCGACTCTGAGCCGGATGTTTTAGTCGCGCTCGATCCGCTGTCTTGCTAAGTCGCGGCCTTGATCTTGTTTGCTTCCGCCTCAAGCGACGCGATCTCGTTTTCTAATTGTTTCAGCTCATCCGGATCATCAGCCTGCTCTCGCGATCCAGCTAACCTGGGCCGCAGCGTCTGCAGTTTCTTGTTGATCACGTCAAGTCGCTTCTTTTGTTTTTTGTCCATAAGAATTAGAATTCCATCAAAGCCACCACAAAATGAACGATCAACACAAACAAGGTCGTCCACAATACCGTTGATGTAATCGCCTTACTGACATCGCTGGCCGAATGTTTTGGGGCAACACCAAGATAGTAACCGATCGTGCCGGTTCCCACACCACAGGTCAGATTCTTTAACATCACCCATCGCCAACCGATCGGCCAGGCCGATTCGATCGGATCGACGTTGCGAAAAAAATGTTGCTGCCAAAAATAGGGGCCGATCGCGCTGTGGGTTGAATTGAAAGTCACCAAACTGATCAAATGGGACGCGCTGAACGACAACCATTCCAAGACAGGCGTGGCAACCACGAATGCCATCACAATGGGTACTAGCAGATAGACCTTGGGGCGTACGCCGAGGGTTCGTAGCGCATCAACCTGGCCGCCATATTGCTTGACTCCGACGTCCGCTGCGACCGCCGCCCCACAGCGAGCGGCGATCAGAATCGTTGCCAACACGGGAATCAAAATTCGATACAGCGCGAATCCGATCGAAGCTAACAATTCATCAATCAACAGCGGTTGCGTGTACAAGCGAAAGGGCAGGAACTTGAATGTGAAATAAGTGGTACAAAAACCAGCGATCAATCCAGCTAGAATCAGATACACCCAAGCCGACGGGCCACCAATCAAACGCAGATAATGCAAAAAGAAGCGGAGTCCCCAGCCGGGCCTGGGAAACAGCGGCAGCAAATCAAACGGAAGCCGTAGCGTGGCGGTAACTGCTGATCCGGTGGCGGTCAAGAAATCGTTGCAGGCGGCGATCGCACTCTGCCTGGCCGTTGGCCGCGCGGGGCTGATCTGCTCCAGCGCCATAGGCCGCATGCGGTCCGAAATCCGATTCCACTCCAGCTTGGGAACGACCGTCAGCTGCCTGGATTCCGAGTCCAACAGCAAAACTTCGTCGGCGATCGGCAGCAGAGTCTGATTGTCATGGGTGACTACGATACTGGTCCGCCGATGCGCATCGTGGGTCGTCCGAATCAGCTCGGCTACCTTTCGACCGCTGGCGGTGTCCAGCCCAGAAGTCGGTTCGTCGTACAATACGATCTGCGGTTCGGCGGCCAACGTCCTCGCGATCGCGAGCCGTTGTTTCTGGCCACCGCTCAATCCAGCAACACGAGTCTCCGCTGGCACGCCAAGTTCATGCAACCATTGACCGGCTGTCTGTGATGCCGCTCGATCGCGGTCGACGCGGTGGTCGATTGCGAATTGGACGTTCGCGGTCGGCGATAATTCGTCAAACAACGCAAACTGTTGAAACACGATCCCGATCCGGTTGTTCGCGTCGGTCTCAATTTGGCCACTCCAGGCAAGTGCGTCTCCCTCCGCAGGAATCAGGCCGGCAAGGGTTCGCAACAAAACGGTCTTTCCCGCGCCGCTAGCGCCGACAATCAGCGTGATTTTTCCACCCGCAATCGTGACATTGGTAGCAGACAGCAATTCACGGTTTCCCGCGCGAATCTGCAGATCGAAAAGTCGGAGCGATGACTGGCAAGCTTCGCTCATTCCCGGTCCGCCAAATGGACGATTGGATAAGGCATGGAGCCAGAGGCGATCTCAACTGCCAGCGGCTGTCCGCCCGCCGAGTTGGGGTTGCGCCGAGCCACAATCCAACGCCGATCTTTCAGCAACACTTGATTGCGCAGCACGCGAGCAAAGTCAGGATCGATTCCCCGCTCTTGAGTCCCAAACAAATCATCGCCAATCTGTCGCACCACTGGTTCCAAGCGGTCGGCGGCCAACGAGAATGCCTGGCGCGCCTCATCGCTGCGCCAAATTTCACGCCAGACTTGGCGAAGTTGCTCGTTTTCGATCAACGACTCGGTCAGTATCGTTTGCACGAGCTTTCTGGTTTTGGCGTCGGCCGCAAGTTCTGCACCGGCACCGGCCAACTCACTGCGGATCGCTTCGCTGTTGGCAATTTCGCGAACGATTTGTTGCAATGATTCAACAATCGCCTCGGTATGCTGTTCAAAGATTGGAATCGCTTCTTGATCGACAAAGCGCTCCCATTCTTGCTGAGCCAAATTGCGTGTCGGCAGCGGTGATCGATCGTAAACGACGCGCCAGCCAAATCGCCATAACGAAGCGCTATCCCACAGCTCGCGCCCGATCGTCGTCGCCGTGGGCTCGCCATACTCTCGAACGATCGGCAAAATTTCGCGGCGCGCCAGTGGTACCAGTCGTTCTTTGATGATTCGCTGATTCCAGCGGTCTGCCAGCGCATCAGTCTCGTCTTGGTGACGAGCGATGCTCCGCCACAGCTCCTGTTCGATCAGCGGCAGGGATCGTGTGAGCGCTCTTTCGACCAAGGGCACAAACGCGTCAGTCAATTCATCCCCGTGTTCACTGAGCACCTCCGCTAATCGCTGCTGGATCCGCAGCCGCTTTTCCGCCGGCAGCAGCGTTGCGATGGTCGCCGTCAAGCTGGTGTCGCTTCGATACTGGATCAGTCGACATGAATGATCGCCGAACTGGTCACGGTACAACGCGATCACGACTGCCGGTTCAGGCTCGCGGGAAACTGAAGTTACGGATCCAATCTGATCCCAGCCGCCGTCGTCACGCTGCATAAAGACGGGATCGCGAACCCGCAGTCGACCCGAACGATCAGTCGCGGTGAATGTCGATTCGGGCCCGGTAAAGTACTGATACAGCGCCCGACCGCTGTGGTCAGTCGTACCCGCCATGGGCGCCACCAGAGTTACACCGACTACTGCAGCGATCCAAAACAGAATACCGATCGTGTGAAACTGGTCTCGTTTCATGACTGGCTGTCGATCACGCCGTCTCATCACGACTTGGCAACAAGCGAAAGAACCATTCCGGCGAACCATGGCGCAACTGGTCCACGACGACGGCGACGATGATGATCCCGCCGATGATGATATGAGTATACGTGTTGGGGATCGATAATTGACTGCAACCGCTGCGGATCACCGTGATGATCAGCGCGCCAACCATCGTTCCAAAGATCGAACCACGTCCACCACTGAGGCTGCCGCCGCCAAGCACCACCGCCGCGATCACTTCCAGTTCCTTGCCGCTGCCGTCACTCGGATTGCCGTTCTTTACATCAGCGAAATACAACAAACCTCCGATCGCGACAAAGAAGCCGGCCAGCGTATAAACGGCGACGATCGTTACCGGCACGTTGATGCCGCACAGGCGGGCCGTCGATTCGCTGGAACCGATTGCGAACACGTTTCTGCCGAACACCGTGTATCGCATCAACAACCCAACCGCGATCGCCAGCACCACAGCGATCAATACGCTGGTCGGAATGCGTAACCCCTGGATCAAGTAGTTTTGTTCGTTCGATCCGGTATAGCAGAGATCCTTTAGCCACAATGGGAGATTTTCTTTCGGCGCGTAAACCGTCGACTCGCTGGCGATGATCTGCCCGATCCCTAGAAAGATCGTCATCGTTCCGAGCGTTACGATGAAGGGTACCACTTTCGTCGCGCTGATCAAAGTTCCATTGATCAGTCCGCACAGACAGCCGGTCAACACCATCGCCGCGAGCGCGATGATCATGGTTGTCGCGAATCCGGGATCGGCCGCGCCGAGCTGCGAATGTTTTAATTGCAGCGCCAGCACTGTGCCGCACAACGTCAGCGCTGTGCCAGCGGAAAGATCAATTCCGGCGGCGATGATGATGATGGTCATGCCAAAGGCGGGAACAGCGATCAGCGCCGCTGAGCTCATGATCACGCGCATGTTGCGACTTTGACAAAAAGTGACCCTCGCCCCAAATCTTGTCGGCAACGGTAAACAACGACACGATGAACAACAGAGCCAACAGGGGGCCGAGTTGAGAGAGGAATATCTTTTTCAGCATGCTTCTTCCAGCGCGATGGCACTTGCCATCACTTCGTCTTCCGTCCAGTCTTTTGCCTCGCGGACTTCACGCAGCTCGCCGCGAGCCATCACGCCGATGCGATCGCAGACGGCCAACAATTCGGGCAGATAGGAACTGACAAAGACGATCGTCTTTCCCTGGGCGGCCAGGGTACCCATCATCCGATAGATCTCGGCTTTGGTGCCGACATCGATCCCTTTGGTTGGTTCGTCCATCATCAAGATGTCGGCGTGCTGGTGCAAGATCCGCGCGATCGCGACTTTTTGTTGATTGCCGCCGGACAGCTCGGAAACCATCTGGTATCCGGAATGCGCCTTAACCTCGACCCGCCGGATCAGTGCGGTCGCCGCCGCATCGCGGCGGCGAAGATTGATGAAACCGAATTTGGTGTACGCGTCCAAGCAGCCCAGAGTGGTGTTTTCGATGATCGACAGGTCTTGGGCCAGTCCCTCGTTTTTTCGATCCTCCGACAACAATCCGAATCCAGCGTCAATTCGTGCTCCGCACCGATTTACCGATCTGTTTTCCGTCCACCGCGATGATACCGGCAGTTAGTATGATCGAGTCCAAAGATACCGCGCAGCAATTCGGTCCGTCCGGCCCCCACCAACCCGGCCACACCAAAGATTTCGCCGCGGCGCAAGTAGACACTGACATCGCGCGGATAGGGGCTGCCGCTGATTCCACTGGCCTCGACCCAGCTCGGGCCGATATCATGCGGTACGGTAGGAAATAGGTCATCGACGTCGCGGCCGACCATCAACGAAACGATTTGGTCATCACTGACGTCAGCGATCCGTCCAACCCCCACGTTGGACCCGTCGCGCAGGACATTGAACGCATCGGCGACGTCGCGAACTTCTTCCAGAAAGTGGCTGATGTAAACGATCCCAATTCCGGTTTTTTTGAGCCGCCGGATGATTTCAAACAGACGGGCGACTTCTTTTTGCGGCAGCGAACTGGTCGGTTCGTCAAACAAGATGATTCGCGCCTCACTGGCCAACGCCCGTGAGATCTCGATCAATTGTTGGGTCGCCACCGATTGCCGACCGACGATCGCTGAGGGATCAAGCTCACTCAGGCCAACCGCATCGAGTGCCTGTCGCACGCGGGGTCGCTGGGAGCGGCGAAACAGTAGCCCGCCGCCGCTTCCCGCCTGGCCGAGCAACAGGTTGTCTTCGACACTCAGGTCGGGAGCGAGATTCAATTCCTGATAGATCATCGCCACGCCGTGGGTTCTGGCATCGTGCGGCCCGCTGGGACAGTAGGGCTGACCACCGATTTGCATCGTGCCGGAATCGGCCGCGTGAGCACCACTGAGTACTTTTAACAGTGTGCTCTTGCCCGCGCCGTTTTCCCCAATCAGCGCCAACACTTCCCCAGAGTGAACGGACAAGCTGACGTTTTGCAGCGCTTGCGTCGGTCCAAACCGTTTGCTGATTCCGGAAACATGCAGCAGCGGGGCATCCTCCACGCGGCACTACTCCTGAGTCGACGGTTTGAGCAGCTGTTGTATCTTCGGATCGTTCATGTTCTCCGGAGTCGCCACATATTCGCCGGTCGAAATGTAGGGTGCTGCTGTTTCTCCGTTGATTGACCCGACCAGCGTGATTACCGATTGATAACCCATTTGAACCGGATCTTGCAGCACGATCCCGCTACACGATCCGTCGCCCAATGCTTCGATCAGCGCGTCACTGGGGTCAAATGCAATGAAGGTCACCTTCTTGTTCATCCCGGAACTGCGAAGCGCTTCGAGCGTGCCATTGGCATTGGATTCGCAAACGGCGAAGATCCCGTCCAATTCCGCGCCATGAACTTGCAACAATTGGTCAACTTTTTCCTTGGCGGTCGTCGTTGTATCGCCACCACGCTGATCCGACGAGACTAGTTTGATGCCTGGGAACTCTTTCAGTCCCGCTAAGAAACCCTCCTCGCGGCGCTCGGTGCTTTCGCTGCCGGCCATGTAGCGCAGCAGAATCACGTTTCCTGTTCCACCAATCGCCTTGGCCATCTGGCGGGCCGCCATCTGGCCACCCTTGTAGTTGTCGGTGGCGACGTAGCTGACAATCTCCGGGCCTTCATCCAGCCCACTGTCGAAGATCACCACAGGGATCCCTTCGTCGATCGCTTCGTCGACCGCGTCGACCAGACCACCTTTTTGATTCGGCGCCAGTACGATCCCGTCGACTTGGCTGGTGATCATGTTCTTAACCACCTCAATCTGGCTGCCGGTATCGCTTTCAACGACCGGACCGCGCCAAATGATTTCGACATTGCCCAGCTCCGCGGCCGCTTTTTCAGCACCGAAATGAATCGACTTCCAAAATTCGTGGCTGGTCCCCTTGGGAATGACAGCGATCCGAAGCCGCTTCCCGCCCGCTGCCGAGTCGCTGCCGGAATCTGAACTGGAGCCACATCCGATCGAGAGGGCCAGCAGTGATACGGCAACGGCGTACCCAAGCAGGGAAACTCGATTCATGAGACTGATTCTCCGTCGGCGGCAGGAAAAAAACTTCCGGCTTCAGTTTAGCCTGCCGGTCGCCGCCCTTAAACTGCCCCCCAAGCGCTGCCCGGGTGGAAATGCTGTCCGCCAGCCGATATTCAGGCCAGCAGGGGCTGTTAACGAGTTTCCAAAATCTGATCAATCCTTGAAATCTGCTGATATCGACATCCAGGCGTGATGATTAAATTGAATCACTCGTTCAGCTTGATTTCATGAGCCGACGATCCTCTCAACCTAACGATCCAGGAGGAGCTGTTTTCATCAGCACCAACAACATGCTCCGCAAAGTCTCTCGCTCATTACCTTACCCGCTTGCCGCCGTCGTGATAGCGACTTGGTTGGTCACGTCAGCGGTGGCCATTGGCCCGCCCACGAACTACACCATCAATCAAAATTTTAGTCAGATCGATCTGACCGCCAGCGGCGATATTTTTGGTGGCGCAGTGAGCCTCGAAGAACAGTTTCCAAGCTCGCCCACGACTTACACTGGCACAATCGTCGCCGAATTTCCCCTTGGCCCCTGGCCGGGCGGCAGCATCTCGTTTCCCGGAGGCAGCGCCGCGGCGGCCAACAACCTGAAGGGCGGAGTTTTAAACACCGATCGCCAAGTCGCTCCCGGCAGCGGTGGAACCGGCGGCGCGGATCCGGCCAATTATGGACTTACTTTTAGCGCTCCGGTCGATCTTTTACTCCCCGACATTCCTTTGCCACCCGAGCTGGGCGGAATCACCCTGAGTCTGGGCACGCTCACGTCCGTTGATCTGAATCTTGCCCTGCGCGACGTGATTTGGGACATCAACTCCAATTTGGTCGACGGCGAAAGACCGATCGATGTGAACCACCAGTTTGACGCTTCCGGGACTCCACTGGCCGGTGTTGGGCTAACCCTGGTCTCCGGCTTTGCCGACGTCAACGCCGCACTGGTCTTGACTCAGGACAGCTTCATCAACGCCGGTATTTTGGAACTGGCTCTAGGCACGCTTGCGGGTCAAGTTCCGGAGTTGGGGCTGAGCATCAGCCGGCCCGGCTTTTTTTCGCCTGACGTGTTGGTCGGCTTCGGCACGCGACTGGATCTTACGCCTGGCCTGTGGTTGCCCAATGGTGCGACGGATCTGGCCACCGTGACGTACGACCCGCTAACCGGCTCTTCGACGTTAACCCTGCCTGTCGAACTCGCTGTCCCCGATCTTGGCATTCCTGGAATTCTGGACCTCGATTTGGGCTTCAGTGGCCAGTTGGTGGCAACAGGCGTCGTGACCGTGCCAGAACCATCGACCCTGATCCCGTTGGCCGTTATCGCTACCGGATGCTTCAGCGTGCGCAGAGGCCGTCAGCTCTCAGCGTAACTTCGTTCGCAATGAATCCCGAGCGTTGAGGTTATTTGGAACAGCTAAACTGTTGTGGCTCAAGTCTCGTGTACTGCCGGGTCCGTGTTCCGTTTGGAGATTTTCTCTGTGATACGCCTTGTCCTCTCGATCGCTGTATTGCTGCTGGTCGGCCGGTCGCTGTATGCCCAGATTTCTCGTCCGAACGTGCTGTTGATCTACACGGACGACCAAGGGAGTCTGGATTTGAATTGCTATGGATCCCATGATCTGGAGACGCCGAATCTAGACTCTCTGGCGACGCAAGGCGTGCGGTTTACACAGATGTATGCCCCATCAGCCATTTGTTCGGCATCACGTGCCGGATTGTTAACCGGCCGCTTTCCGGCGCGAGCCGGTGTTCCGAGCAATGTGTCGTCGATGCAGGGAGATGCTGGGATGCCGGCGAGCGAGATTACAATCGCCGAACTGCTCAAGTCTGCCGGTTACCGCACCGGTCATGTAGGTAAGTGGCACCTGGGCTACACGCCGGCAACCATGCCGGGCGGGCAGGGATTCGACAGTTCTTTCGGGCATATGGGGGGCTGCATCGATAACTACTCGCACTACTTCTATTGGAATGGCCCCAATCGTCACGACTTATGGCGCGACGGAAAAGAGATCTTCAGGGAGGGTCAGTTTTTTTTGGATCTGATGGTCGCCGAAGGAATCAAATTCATCGAAGCCAGCCAGGAACAGCCTTTCTTTTTGTATTGGGCGATCAACGCACCTCATTACCCGTTGCAGGGAACCGACAAATGGCGCAAGCGATACCAAGACCTGCCGTCACCGCGCCGCCAGTATGCTGAATTCGTGTCGACCGTTGACGAAAAAATCGGTGAACTGATCTCAACGCTGGACCGTTTGGGATTGCGTCAAAACACCTTGATTATCTTTCAATCGGACCACGGTCATTCGACGGAAGAACGCGCTTTCTGGGGTGGTGGAAACGCGGGACCCTATCGCGGCGCGAAAGCTTGTTTGTTCGAGGGTGGTTTGCGAGTACCGGCAATCGTTTCGTTGCCCGGAAAAATTCCGGCTGGTCAGGTGCGCTCGCAAATGGCAACCGGCTGCGATTGGTTTCCTACGATTGCCGATCTGTGTGATGTCGAACTGGCAAACGCCACGCTGGACGGTAAAACTTTAACCGGACTTCTAAACTATTGATCTTCGCAAGGAACCGAAACTGGAAGATCGGTTCCTGGTCAATTTGCAGGAGGACATCGGAGAGTCCAAGAACGTTGGCTGGGAGCGTCCTGAAATCGTCGCTGAGCTCGAGCTGTTGATGACTGAAAACTACGAAAGCATTTACGGCAAAAACAGAGACCGATGACCGATTAGAAAGGATCGACAGATTCCATGTTGGGCCACGTATCGCGCACCGGTTTGTGCCTGTTCGCCTCAGGCGTCTTCGCCTCTGGGGCCGCCGCGCAACAGGACTACACGGTCAAGCAGATCAGGTTTGGTCCCAAGCACCACCTGTTTGGCTACATCGGCCACGCCCAAACCATTCCCTGGAACGCCAGTGGTCGTTACATCCTGGCGTTGCAGGCTGATTTCGATGATCAAGTCTTGTTCGGCGCCTACGACCAGAAATCAAAAACCCGGCAGTTGTATTTGCTGACGATTCGAGAGCGCAGGTAAATATGATTCCCAATCTTGCCATGATGACCGCAGCCGCCGTTGAATTCACAGCTGAAGTTACGAAAAGGTGGCCTGCTCGATTGACTGGCAGTGACGCTTGTCTTGCCTGCGCTGATCACTTAGTGCAGACGATGCGTGATTTTTGCGATCAGACGGAAACTCAGCAATTTTCCATCCGTCCGGGGTCTTTTTTGGGATTCGTTCGCATCAACGTCGTTTTGTACTTGCTTACTCTCATCGCGCTGTGGTTGGATCAACGTCTGTTCGCCACTGCTGTTTCAAGCTTGGCGGTTGTGATCACGGTACTGCAATTTTTTTTATATTATGAGTTTGTTGATTTCTTTTTCCCACGGAAATACGGAAAGAACGTCTGGGGCACGATCGAGCCGACGGGCGAAACCCGACAACAAATCTTTGTGACCGCTCATCATGACAGTGCTCATGTTTTCAATTTTTTGGAGCGTAACGCGCAGTGGTACGTTCCCAAGGTAGTAGCTGGGACAGCAATCCTGTTCTTGATTGCATTGATTGCTTGGATTCTGCTAATCGGCCGCTTGGCGGGCTATTCCTTGGACTTGCTGGCAACCATTGCGGGCTGGGGATTTGTCGCCTGCACACCGCTGGTGCTGTTGCAATGGTTCTTCTATTCAAGCGAGGGAACGCCAGGGGCCGGCGATAACATGATCTGCACGGCGGTCGCCTTGCAGATCGGCAAGTACTTCGCCGATCAACGGAGCGCCGGTGACGGACTGAAACACACTCGCCTGATCGTCGGAAGCTGGGATTCAGAAGAAGCGGGGCTTCGTGGAGCGCGGGCGTTTGTTAGAGATCATCAGAGGCTACTGCGGGAAGTGAAAACTTACAACTTCAATCTGGAGTGTTTGTACGACCACCAACAGATGACGTTGTTAACTTCTGACTTGAACTCATTCGTTCCATTATCGCGCTCGATGGCACGAGACTGCAGCCAGATCGCCGAAGACTTGGGCTACGTCGTGCGGCCGGTGAAATTTCCGTTCTTGGCCGGTGGCACCGACGCAGCGGAGTTTGCAAAAAGTGGAGTCGAGGCGACCACGTTGGCCGCAATGAACTGGGTCGATAAAGGCGAATCGCCGGCCTACCACACGACCCGGGATACGATCGATGCAGTCGACCCGATCGCCGTGCAGCGTAGCATCGATTTGGGCATTCACTATGTACTCAAGAAAGATCAAGAAATCATCTCCTGAGACCATCCGAACGGGATCGCCCGGACCAGCGTTCACTTGTATCCGGTGAAATGACTGATTACAAAAGGAGTCCTGTTGAGATTACTTCGTTCCCATCACCTCGTCCTCAATCGAGAGAGCTGCTCCACCATGTCAAACATTCAACCCAGTCGTCGTCAAGTTTTGGTTGGAACCGCCGCGGTTGCCGCCACCTTTGGTTTCACTCGCACCGCTTCGGCCGCGACCGAAGAGTCCAACTGGATTACGCAACTGGCAAGTTTTTCGATTCAAGAAGGGAAGGAAGACGATGCGGTCGCCGCACTCCAAAAATTGACCACGGCGGTCGAGGAAAATGAACCGGGTGTGCTGGCATACGTCGCCTACCGCGGTCAGAAAGAAACCAACAAGGTTACTTTTTTTGAAATCTATGATTCGCCCGAAACCCTAGCCGCTCATGGCGGTCAGCCACACCTGCGTGAACTGGGTGCCAGTTTTGCGACGTTATTCAAAGGCCCGCTCGTGGTCACCAAGTTGGACAAAGTGGGTGGGTTCATCCGCTAAGCACGGCGGTTTGACATGGTGATGGAATTCAAGCGGCAAGTCGACCTCCGCTGGCGAGATCGGCTTGCCATGGCGCTGCCGGAGAAGCCATGCCGCAGCAGCCGGTGGTCGGTCGAAAATCGCGGCTGACCAACGGGCACGAGTTGCTTTAGCAACTCGCACAAGCGGTTGTCGTTGCCAACCGCTGATGAGAATGAGTAATCAAAGCCTGACCAGCCCTGGGTCATGGTTAAAATCTCTAGCTGACACGTGCGACCACCAGTGTTCGATCATCAGTCGGCGGTTGATGATCGGAAAAATTGTCGACCGCAGCGACAATCCTGTCGATCAGCGAAGGCGGATCATCATCGAGACCTTGCTCGATCAAAGCAGTCAGCCGGCAAGTCCCAAACATCGATCCATCTTTCGCTTCGGCGTCCGTGATGCCGTCGGTGTACAAGACCAAGCAATCGCCTGTTTCAAGTTTCCGCACAGCACTTTCATAGCTTAGCTGGGCGTCCACGCCGAGCGGGTAGCTAGCGGCTTCGGAAAGTTCGACGAATTCCGATGAGCCGTGCAACCTCAGAATTGGGGGATTGTGTCCGGCGGAGGAGTACGTCAGCTCCCGTGTCACCGGATCATAAATACCGTAGAACGCAGTTACGAACGCCTCGATGCCTTCCATGTAGTGATCGCATAAGTGTCGATTAACAAACGACAGCAGATCGGCCGGATCACTGCTCTGGTTGGGGTATAAATGCGCGATGCTGTGTGTGATTGCCATTACCACGGCGGCGGATGGACCATGACCGCTGACGTCGGCAATCAGGATTCCCCATTTGCCGTCGGGTAATGGAAAGAAATCGTAATAGTCCCCGCCGGCGCGTTGAGAAGTTTGGTAAGTCGCGGCCAACTGCAGGCCTTCGATGGTCGGCATCTCTCTGGGAAGCAACGATCTTTGGATCTCTCCAACTAACCGATTTTCGCGGTCCAGAGCCTCGTAAGCAGTCGCGACCTGTTCCTTCAGGACCAGGTTACTGGTCGCTCGGCCAAACAGATTGGTAAGCCAAAAGTGATTCGGCAGGTCAGTGATTCGAAACGCCGACGGTGCGCTGCGAGTCACGATCACCATGTTGAGCGCAACGCCGCCGTCGAGCATCGGGATTACCATCAACGAACGCTGATCGCGAAGATAGGGAGCGGCCGGATCGTCCGCCGCTAGCTGTAGATCGTCGATAATCTTCGGTTCGTCACCATAGATCAGATCGGCAAGGATCCCGCCGCTCAGCAACGGTAAACGATCCCGTTGTTTCCAAGGGTTGACAGTCTGTTGCCAGCCGGAAAATCGCGTGATCCGATACTCGGGATAGCTGAGCTCGCGTCGAGAAAGACTCAGGCTGCCGTCCACCTTCATGTACCCAGCCAACCGTTTTCCGTAGGCGCGAACCATTTGCTGAGGGTCGGTCTGAACGCTCATCTCCTTCATCAACTGGTACACCCAGTCCAGCTGTTCTTGCGGGTCTCGCTGGGCACCGCGATAGTCGTCGAACATTTGGTTTACTCCCGGCTGACTCTAATGCTGAATCTGTTCGCGACCAGTCCACCTGGTCTACCGTGCGTTAGGACAGCCGGCGCTACTTTAACTTGCCAACGCCATCCAATGCGCTCGTTACGACGGTTGGGCCCAGCGTTTCACCATAGAAGCTGATGCTCGATTCGTAACGACCTTTGTGATACGCTGCGGTCGAAAGGATGTAGCTGATCCACTCATTGGCGAGCCCGCCGATCACCGGGTGTTTTGCTCCGGTAATTTGTTTCGCCGCCATTTTGATCTGTAGACCTAGCTCGGCAGCCAGTTCACCCGGAATTCCGATCACAACGAGTTCACCCAGCCGGAGCGATCCGCTCGCCGTCCGCAGCGGGGACAGCCTGGGCAGCATGTCGCGCAGCAATTCTTCGCTCAAGCCGTATTCCTTGCCGCCCGTCGACATGAAGTCGGGATGCCAACTGCGTGGGGGCAACTCAATCGGTTGCAAATGATAGTCGAATCGCACGTCACTCTCAGTTGAGCATCCCTGCCACAGTGCCGCGGCAACGAGTCCGAGTTCAAGGCCGTATTTGGCAGCCATCTCCCACCGGCTGTTGCCCGAGTTCGGCCGTGGCTGGGGTGCCTGGTCGCCTTCGGCGCCGTTGTAGAACATCACGGTCACTCCGTCGCCGATGACCGATTCGATTGTTTGTTGAAGTTTCCCCGGCCAACCGGCAGAAAACATCATCTCGTTTTCTGTCATGAACGTTGGATGCGCCGTGAAGTTGACCAACACGGCCAGTGGCTTGTTGTTGATCGTGTCGATTCGCGTGACCGTCAGTTCGTCGTCGGTAATGTTCGTGTCACCACGTCGATTTCGATTCCAGCCGGCGATCTGGCGACTGTCAGTACCAATTTTGACTCTTTGCAACGGCTCGGCGGACGCGCGCCGGATCAGTTCCACAAAATTGTTGACGGTAAATTCATACAGCTTGGGATCATGGATGCCGATCTGCGGGATGCCAAAGATATTATTTGGATTGATCGCATGCATTTCGATGCTGGCGTGTGAGTGACTCGGCAGCAACATAATCTGGTCAGCGGTCCAGCCATCATCCGACAAGCGTTTGACGATCTCTTGCTTGACTGGCGGAGTGAGTCCGAGCAGATCACACGTGACGAGCACGAAACGCCGGTCCCCATCCGAAAGCAAAATCGCCTTAGCAAAGATGCGATCATGAACACCGATCGCAGGCTGATTCATCCGTGCGCCATATCCGCCCAATGGCGCGTTCATCGTCAGCGGAGGCGTAAGATCAACTCTTGCGACGCTGGCGAACATTTCCGCGGCGTCAAGACTGGCGGCCGCTAGGACCGCGAACGACAAGCATAAGCAGACGTGCTGAACCAAAATCTTCATGGGATGCTTGTTGTGGAACGTGCAGGAAAAAAATCTGCCCGGCTCAGGCGACTCCATTGATTGTAAGGAGTCTCGCCGAAGCCCGGGCGTCAAGCTGACGGCAAATTCGCTTCGCCGTGAATTTAAGGCCGGCGCACCGCCGGATAATCTCGCCGCAGCACAAAGAAATAGGGTTGCTGCAAACCCTTGAAGTCCATCAATCCCAATACCGAGCTGTCATCGATGATGCGAAAGTGGTCATTGATCGGCAAGCGATCGTAGATCATCGCCGCGCTAACCTTTCCTCGGTACTCCACCATCCGAATTCGCGCTTGCGAGACGCGAGTTTTCAGTAGCCGTGTCGCCAATAGCGAAAACGGCCGCAAAGGTTTCGATTTCAACACCGGCATTCGTAGGCTCAGGTAGACCAGCGACGGCCGCGGCTTGACCCGAAACAGTCGTCCACGACCGTCAAGATGCAGCAGCGGATGAACGGTTTCAGGATCCTCAAATTCTTTGCCGTACCAACGCGTGGCTTGCAGAATACCGTCTTGAGGATGTCCGGTGGAAATTTCGGAACCTTTCCAACGACCGATCATGAACGCTAGATCGACCGGTTCCAATTCGTCGAACCACGCTAGCGCTTGTTCAGCGGTTGCCTTGCCGGTCTGCAAAATGTCGTCTCGCACGATCGACTTATCAGACATGCACGGGCTCCGTTAGATAGGGCTGGCGATCGATCAGGTCGCTGATCTTGGTTCGACCGTGTTCGAGCTGGCCGTCTTTGGCATCGTAAATCCGCCAATCCAGGTGAGGGCGACCAAGCGGTTGAGGATCGACGAAGATCACGCGGACTTCACCACTGTTCCACTGACATCGTTTTTGCAACGCAGATAGCAGAATTTCGTTATGCAGATGTCCACAGCCAAAGTTCCAACCCACCACCACTCCGCAAATCAATTCGCCGTCACGCCAGACATAGCGATCAATGTCGTCGACCGCCTTGGGGATCAGATCATGCAGCACGCGACCGTGCAAGTGCATCAGCCGAAAGGAGACAACGCGGCTTAGAATCGATTCAACAGTTGCAGGATCATACAGCAGGCCCAGTTGTTTGGGCAGAACAGGTGATGTTGTCGTCACGTGATCGCCAATTTTCAATTCAGCATCGTCGCGAAACAGCCACACGCTGTATTTCCAGTTGCCTGCATAGAACCGCATGCCCAACAAAAACGAGATCCATGCTGGGAATAGATTGCCCAGCACGGGAATGACCAGCAGCGCCAGCAACAAGCAAGCGATCAACGGTATCGATTGAATCGAAAAAGGCGAGACGGCCGACTGGGCGCCAAACAACACGAAGCCTCCGTAGACCATCGTCACGTTCCACTCCACAGGCACACCCATTGGAACATTCAGAGTAATGAACGTATGAAATCCCAACATCACGATCAAGGCGATCAACGTCGACGGGGGCGCCAGATCGAACCAATCGTTGCCCGCTGCCAGGAATCCCAGCATCAGCACGGTCGGGAATGCGTATTCAGTCAACGTCCCGAAATGCGCCATCGCCGCGGTCAGCTTGCTGGTCCGCAGATCATCCGGATAGTTGCGGAACAGCTTGTCACGGACCCAGCCGGATGGCAGCAAACCACTGTTGGTCAGCATCACGCTGATCACCGACGGAAAGTGCCGATTCAGTTTCGAGGTCGCCGCCCAAAACCAGATCCCGAACCAAACCCATTTTTCGCCGGCGATCGCGTCCTCGGGAAACAGAAAACAGGCCAGACCAATCAAGTAATGCTCCGGCCGCGAAGTCAAGAACATCGCCCGATCGGTCAGACCCATCAACGGCAACAACACCATCGTTGGCCACAAGATTGCCGGTGTCACCTCCGGCGCGATCAGCACGCGGACCAGTTGACCGACGTGCAGCAAGTACAGCAGACAATCGATCCACCGCCGACGGTCACCGCCAAAGATCGGGATGCCGGGCAGAAACGGGACCTTGATCGTGCCGGGGCGCAAGTAGTACAGAAATCCACCGAACGGTGGGACATAGCGGCCGGTCAACGGGCCGCTGCCGGCCGCCAATCCCAAGCCTTCGAACAACATGCTCCAGGCGATAGCCTTGACAAGTGCTTGGGGCTGAAACCACCAACTGCCAATCGTGTCGAATGAACCAAGACTGGTCGAAAAGGAGGCAAACCAAATCCACATGCCGACAAAGAAGAACGTCTTCAGCACGTAGAACAGGATCACAACCGGTGGCGCTCCGAATCCTTGCACGGCCCACGCCTGGCACAACATCCGCGTGCGAACATGAAACGGTTCTTGTTTCCACTGGTCGAAATCAAACGGAAACGGCTGTGGCGCGAGTAGGCTCATGGTCTTCGTACCGTCTGGCATTTGCATCACACAACGGAATCGTAAGTTGGCCCCCCATACTAACAACGTTTGACACTCCGGACCTGTGTGCGTCGAAAAAGGGGCTGGCTCGAATGATCACCAACGATGCAGGCCGAACCGAACAAACCATATTCGTGCGGGAACTTCGATGGCGATTTGATTGCCATCAGCGTGTACACCCTGCCGTGGCGATTTGGAATAGCCTGGTCTGCAGAGCCAGTCATGGCGCAGCATCGCGGCCGCAGGCGCGGCGAACTGGCAAGATCGGCGCCCGACATTTCAGCGACCGATCAACAACCTACCTTAGGTCGCTTGGACGCGGTTCGATTTAAATGCTTTGCTAAGTCCGTGATCGCGACGCGATCGCCAGGACCGTCAAGGCGATAAAAATTCCGGCCAGCGTGCCCACGGTCCACATTCCGACAACCGCCCCCAACGAGATCGCGATCGCGTGCAACCTTAGCTTCTCGATCCGAAATAAGTTACCGGCAACGCTCTCGGGCCGAACACGGGTCCAGCCCTTTTGATAAGCGAACATCGACGCATAACCGCCGCCCCATTTCCAGCCCAGCCACAGATAGAGGATGATCGCGATGGCCACCAATCCGCCAAGCAGCGAACCGAGACTCGCTCCGGCGATGATGCCCAACACGGCGCCAGTGGTCCGGCCGATCAGCACGATGGTTGTTCGTTTGCCGCTATCGACCAAACTGGGAGCCGGCGAGCGGAAAGGCGCCGCGTCGACCAAGTGGACCGGGGTCGCAGCTCGCGGGGCGACACTGGATGTGACGCTCGATACGACGCTGGCGACCGCGTCGGAAACCACTTTGGAAACAGCGCTCGATACCGCATCGACCATAGCGCTGGTGACGTCCGAATTCGCCTGCTCGGCTACTTCGATAGGATCGTAGACCACTTCCGCTGTCGCAATTCTTTCTTCGGCCGGCTCAATCGCAACTCGTAACGCGTCGATCACTTCGGCCATTGACTGGAAGCGGTCTGCGGCAGCTTTGGCAACCATTCTTTGGAAGATCGCATCCAGTTCCGCGGGCACATCTTGGCGAGCATCTCGCAGCGAGGGAACCACTCGCTCGCGATGAGCGACAAGGATCTCCATCGGAGTTTCGCCTGTGTAAATCGATCGACCAACGAGTAAATAGTACAGCGTGCAGCCGAGGCTATAGATATCAGTACGATGATCGACGGCTCGCGAATCGAGCGCCTGCTCGGGTGAGACGTAATTGAGCGTGCCCATGATCACGCCCGCGCTAGTCAGATTCGTTTGTGTGTTGGCCAGCGCGTCCGCGACAGGCAACTTGACTCGCGCCAAACCCATGTCAAGAATTTTGACGACGCCGTGCTTGTCGACCATCAGGTTCGCAGGCTTGATGTCCCGATGGATTACGCCTAATCGGTGGGCATGCTCCAGTCCGATTGCCGACTTGCAGGATGTAATCCACAGCGACCGGCACTGGCAGGACCCCGTCGGACTCGACGATCGTGGACAACGCACGCCCATCGACAAACTCCATGATCAAATAGTGATTTCCTTGCTGTTCACGTGCATCAAGGGCCGCGACAATGTTGGGATGGTTTAACTTGGCGGCAACTTCCACCTCGCGCTCAAAACGCCTGACGGCGCTGTCGTCCTGAATGAAGTCGGTGGGCAGCATCTTCAGGGCAACGGTCCGCTTCATGCGACGGTGCTGCGCTTTGAAGACAACACCCATGCCGCCGGCGCCCAGTTTCTCCAGCACTACATAATCGCCGACGACCAGCGGAGTTGCCTCTTCCGACGACAAGGCATCGATCTGGTATTCCGTCAGCAGGCTGTTGTCGACCAATTTGCGACTCAGGTCGTCGGCAACCTGAGGCTCCTGATCCGGCGGCAGCGTGTCACAGAACTGTCGGAGCTGTTCAGGCGTCATCAGCCCCGAGTCGGTTAGCTTGCGAGTGAATTGCTCAACCGTTTGCATTAGAATCGCCGCGCACATTCATTGAGATCCAATCAAGCCTGTATTGTAGCCCTAATTTCTCCGAGCGTCACGATTACGCCGAGACCGCTGCAGCGGCGGAAGTTTTCGTCGCCAAACCACCCGCGGCGAAGTCGGCGAGTGACTGGTAGTTCGCGCGGTGCTGGGCGATCTTGGGAACAAAGGCGAACGAAATCACCGCAAAATCACTTGTTCGTCGCCGTGAAAACGCGCAACCGCTGAGTGCCGTGATCAGCGACCACGAGGAATCTTCCGCCCGGCGTGGTAAGATTGCCACTTTCCGGTCAAAACTTCCTTTCGCAACTCCACTGAGTTAGTCGTGAGCAAATCGATTTTACACACGCCCGTTTGTGACATGTTTGGGATCGAGTATCCGATCTTCTCGGCCGGTATGGGGGGCGTCGTGTCTCCCGCCGGCCCCGAACTGGCTGCTGCCGTGTCCAAAGCCGGCGGGCTGGGCGTGATTGGCGGAGCGTTTGTCGCTCCCGACGAGCTGCGCAAACAGATTCTGCAGGTTCGTGAAGAAACCGATAAACCGTTCGGCGTCGATACGTTGATTCCCTTCAGCGTGACCCGAGGTAACCTGGAAAATCCAATCAAACTTGACTCCTCATTGCCGGAGCAGCATGAGGCATTTTTGACGGCATTCGCGGCCAAGTACGGTCTTGGCGAGCTGCCCAAGGCGGAGATCCCGATTTTCGACCCTGCATTCATTCGGGAGCAGCTGGAGGTGGTACTGGAAATGAACGTGCCTGTGTATGTGGCGGGCATCGGCGACCCTGGATTCCTGATCCAACGCTCCGCAGAACTCGGTATCGACATCAAGATCGGTGTCGTCGTGGGTGCGGTTCGCCACGCACAGAAGTCCTTGGAAAGTGGTGTCGACTTTATCGTCGCTCAGGGAAACGACGGCGGAGGTCACAATAGCGTCGTCGGCACGATGGCCTTGATTCCCCAAGTCGTCGATGCCGTGGCCGGTCGGATACCGGTGCTCGGTGCCGGGTCGATCATGGACGGTCGCCAAGTCGTGGCGGCGCTGGCACTGGGTGCTCAAGGGGTTTGGTGCGGTAGCGCTTTCCTGGCAACGCCAGAGGCGCGGATCACCGCTGGACAAAAGCAAAAGCTGATCGAAGCCAATGAAACCGGCACGACGTTGACGGCCAGCTACACCGGCAAACGCGCTCGGGTGCTGCAAGGACCCTATCTGGAGGCGTTCGACCAGTCAGGATTGACGGTGCTGCCGATGCATCAGCAGTTGGCGATGACGGATCGTATTTTTCAATCGGCTGATCGTCAGGACCGTACGGATGTCAACCCGGGAGCGGCGGGTCAAGGCGTCGGCATGATCAAACAGATTCGACCCGCCGCCGAGGTGCTCCGCACAATGGCCAGCGAAGCAGAAGCAATTTTGCAGGCCGGCATCATGGCGTCGCTGAAGTACAACAGTTCAGTGTGTTAAGCAGTCCAGCACCAATCGTTAAGTTCGTCACCCTCCCGCGCAGTGCTCGTTGTGTGAGGTTGAATACAAAAACGTGCCAAACTTGCCGGCCCAACAACACAGATTCACCAGGGCAGGCAGCCGGAGAGGTGGCGGTTGCCGCAAATATTCTGGGGGCTCGCTGTTCGTTAAACTCACATCGCGACCCCAGCCACCCGTCACCCGTAGGCTAATTTCGGCCAAACGTTAGATCAATTCCAGACGCATGCTTCCGACCACAAACTACACTGATTCGGGACCATCGTTCATTCCTGGACCGTCAATTACAATACGGCTCGGCGCCTTAGTCGGTAGCCAATCATCGCGGTCATTGAACACCTAACTGCTGTCGAGAACAGACCATGAAACCAATCTTGATATTCGCCCTGTTGATCGCGATCGGCGGTCGCCTGAGTCTGGCACAAGCCCCAACCGCGAGTCCGGCAAAGCCGGACACGCCTGTGCCAGCGAAGCCCGGGAAGCCGACGAAGCCAGCGCAGCCGAAGGAGCCCGCAGAATCGTCCCCCGACATTGACGCGATCCGCGCGGGTTCTGAAAAGTTTGTCGCAGCTTTCAACCAGCACGACGCCAAGGCGGTTGCCGCGCTGTGGACCGCCGACGGCGAGTACATCGACGACAGCGGACGCGCGATCACCGGTCGCGATGCGATCGAGCAAGATTACGCCGCGTTCTTTGCCGAGAACCCTGACGCGCAAATCCAAATGGTGATCGACTCGTTGCGATTGCTCAGCGGCGACGTCGCGATCGAAGACGGACGGGCACTCGTCCAGCCTCCCCCTCCCGGCGCTGCGGGAGTCAGCAAGTACACCGCTGTCCATGCCAAAGTCGATGGAAAGTGGTTGATGGCTTCGGTGCGTGATACCTGGATCGAGGCTCAAGTCACCCGCCAAAGCGTCGCGGATCTCGATTGGCTGATCGGGACCTGGGTTGCGGAAGAGTATGGAGTGAAGAACGAATCGGTCTGCAGTTGGGTGGCCGGCGGGAACTTTGTCCAGCGCAATTACACGACGACGCAGATCGATGGGACGAAGACTTCCGGCGTGCAGCTGATCGGCTGGAATCCACTGGAAGGTCGCTTGCAATCGTGGAGCTTCAGTCCAGATGGAGGTCACGATTTCGGTGTCTGGACGCCAGTGCAAGGTGGGTGGAGGTCTGAAATGCGAGGGGTGACTGGTGCCGGCGCGCCGACAACCTCCGTCAACCTGCTGAGACGATTGGATGACAACGCCTACGTGTGGCAGTCGACCCAGCGAACCGTTGGTGGCATGTCGCTGCCCGATACCGACGAAGTGGTCATCAAGCGACAACCAACTGAGCCAACCAGCCAATCAGCTGAGCCCGCGACGAAATCGACTGAGCAGTGAAGACTCCGCACATTCTGAAACAACCTATGCCCAACAAAGAGATTCCCATGTATCGACGAACGCTCCTTACCGTGCTGACCATCAGCTTCATGATTTGCCTGCCCCTGGCCGACTGCTGGGGCCGCGGCCGAGGTGGCGGCGGCGGCGGTGGAAGAAGCATGGGCGGCGGCGGCGGACGTAGCATGGGCGGCGGCGGATTCAGCGGCGGCGGTGGCGGACGTAGCATGGGCGGCGGCGGATTCGGCGGCGGCGGCGGCGGACGCAAGCATGGGTGGTGGCGGATTCAGCGGCGGCGGCGGTGGACGGAGCATGGGTGGTGGCGGATTCGGCGGTGGCGATGCGGTGGCTTTGGCGGAGGTGCTGCCGGAGGACGCGGAGGCTCTGGTGGCTTTGGTGGAGGAGCCGCGGGAGGACGCGGCGGCGATGCCGGACTTGGCGGAGGTGCCGCAGGCGGACGCGGAGGATCCGGTGGTTTTGGTGGAGGAGCCGCCGGTGGACGTGGTGGCGATGCGGGACTTGGTGGTGGCGCCGCGGTGGACGGTCGCGGATGCGGCGCCGCAAGCCGCTCGCAGTTAAACAGCTTTCTGGGACTTCCATCCGATGGCGGTCTAAGCGGTCTCGGCAACACTCGACAGCCAAGCGGTGACAACTTTAACGTCAATAGCGGTACCGCCGAGGGTCCACGCGGAGGCGAAGCGGCGGGCGTCGCAGTGACCGGTCCACAAGGCAACACGGCAGGCCGCGCTGTGGGCGTGGGCGCCGAGGGAGGAGTGGCCACCGTCGGCGGAGTGAAAGGTGCCGATGGCGGCGCTGCCGCGCGCGGCGCGGCGGTAGGACCCGATGGTGGAGTCGCTGCAGGCGGCGCGGTGCGAGGTCCCGATGGTGGCGCGGCAGCGCGCGGCGCTGCGGTGGGACCCGATGGTGGAGTCGCTGCCGGCGGCGCGGTGCGAGGTCCCGATGGCGGCGCGGCAGCGCGCGGCGCGGTGGTTGGACCCGATGGCCGGGTTGCCGCCGGCGGTGCAGTGCGAGGTCCCGACGGTGGTGCGGCAGCGCGTGGCGTTGTCGCAGGCCCCGACGGTGCGGCCGCAGGATTCGCGCGTGTGACCCCGTCGAATCGCTACACCAGTGCCGCTGCGGTTCGCAGCAATTATGACCACTGGGGCGTGTATGGACGCGGTTGGTATACCGATCATCCCGGCGCCTGGTACGCGGCCGGTTGGGCCAGCGGCGCCGCCTGGCGAGCAGCCACCTGGAATTCTGTCGGCGCCTGGATGGACTATCCCCAAACGGCACCGGTCTATTACGACTACGGCAACAACGTCACCTACGAAAACAACGATGTCTACGTCGATGGCCAGGACGCCGGTACGGCGCAGCAGTACTACCAGCAAGCGAGCGAATTGGCCCAGGCTGGCGCAACCGCCGATGCACCGGCCGATGGCGATTGGTTGCCCCTGGGAGTGTTCGCCCTAACCAGGACCGGCGAATCGAACTCGATCGTGACCATCCAACTGGCGGTCAACAAGCAAGGAATCATTCGCGGCAACTACACCGACACCAAGACCAACAAGACCATGCTGATCCAAGGTTCTGTCGACAAGCAAACGCAACGGGTTGCCATGACGGTCGGTGACAACAAATCGAATTTGATCGAAACCGGCCTCTACAATCTGACCAAGGACGAAGCACCGGTGTTGATTCACGTGGGCGATAACAAGACGGAGCAGTGGCTGCTGGTGCGGCTGCAGCAGGATCAGGACGCCGCTGGACAAGAGACACCGGCACAGCAGTAATGCCGCTGCCGAACAGGCAACGATCCAAAACAGCGGATGCTCAGCGAGCAGCCACTGGTGGACGATCAGCCAATCAATTTTTCCGGTTGTTCGGGTCGATCCAGAATTTCACCCTGTCGACCGGTGAGTTTCCTTCATTCCACCGGCATGCCTGCAGATAGAATCTGCCACGCGCCGATCTCTGCAACGAAAGCCAAGTCGATTGCGAGGTTGGCGCGGACTGACAGGCAAAGGAGTGCCGGATATGTCGATCGGAAAGAGTTTAGCAATTGTGGCTGCGCTGGCATGTCACTTGATTGCGATTGCACCCCAGCAGAGTTTTGGACAGGCCTTTGGAGTCGAACTCCAGGCCAGTACGCTGCCCGCTTCAGGCGGGATGGGAGGTGCCGGCATCGCGCGGCCGCAGGATCTGCAAACGACTCTGTCTCTTAACCCAGCGACCTTGACCCAGTTCAAGGGCACACAATTCAGCTTCAGCGGCGCCTGGGTCGAGCCGACGATCAACCTGGACAATAATGCCACCATACCGCTGCTGCCACCGGGTAACATTCAGCCGTTTGAGGCGAAGTCGCAACGTCCCGGTTCGATCGTCGGCAACATCGGAATCACTCAGGACTTTACCGCCCTCGGTATTCCTGCCACCGTCGGTTTGGGACTGTTGACGGCGTCGGGACTGGGCGTGAATTACAATCAGGACATCGCCAGCAACGGCACCGCTGCCGATATGCAGGTCTTGCAGACGGCCGCTGCCGCAGGTGTCGAGTTGACCGATCGACTGTCGATTGGATTTGAGGGTACAGTCGGATCGGCCTCGATGGACGGCATCTTTGCCTCCATCAGTTCATCCACACCCGCGTACAATTTGCGCGCCGCGTTGGGATTCACCTACGAGTTGCAGGACACCACGACGATCGGCGGTTACTGGCATACCGAGCAAAAATTCACCTTCGTCGACTTTGTTCGGTCGGTGGCCCCAATCAACCATTCCGGAACTTCAAGGTATCGCTGCCCGATAAATTTGGGCTTGGAATCGCGGACGAGTCGTTGCTGGGGGGCAAACTGCTGGTCGCGCTCGATCTGATGTATTTCACCTGGTCAGATACCGACTTTTTCGGTGCTTTTTGGGACGACCAATTTGCGGTGCAGACCGGTCTTCAATACACAACCGATCGAGGATGCAAATTCCGTGCGGGTTATGTCTACGCCGATAACACCTCGCGAAGCATTGTCGCGCCCAGCTTTGGCCCGATCACACCTCAAGCAGGAGTCGAGTATGTGCAAGCGTTGTTCCCGAATATCAACCAACACCGCATCAGTGGCGGAATCGGCTTGACCGACATCTTGCCCGGCGTGGATCTGGATCTGTTTGCTGGCGGCATGTTTCGAGCCTCGCAGTCGTTTGGGTTGTCGACAAGCTCGGTCGAAAGCTACTGGGTCGGCTTCGGCACGACCTGGCGGTTCGGTCGTGGTGGCTGCAGGCATGTCAGCGTGCCCGACAGTTGGTGATCCAGTCACTCGAATCGACCAAGGCCCGACGCGGCTGGATGGTCGTCTTTCGCTCCGCCAAAGGGCGTTCTATCACCGCCTGGCAAAGTACTAGCCCGGATTATTCACGTAGGCCGAAACAAGGTCGCTGGCGACTGCCGGAACAACGCAAACCTTTCAATATCGTCGGCGCAGCGTGCACACCTTGATATTAAATAAACTGCGACTGAAGTTCCGGCACCACGAGGGCTTGCTCGGTCCGGCCTACATCGCTGATGAATAATCCGGTCTAGTGAGGTCCGCCGAGTTTCAACACGGAACGCGTCGCCAGGATCATCGCGCGTTCGGTTACCTTCTCTCAGCCCTGGATGCTGCCCGGCCATTCGTCAAACGCTGTTCCGGAAGATTCATCATCAACGCCGGTGGGAGCGAGCCAACTCTGGTAATGACGGAGCTGGTATCGCAATTGCTTTGACGCACAAGTGTGCACACCTGCGCCAACGAGCTTGAAAGGCCTATGCAGTTCCGGCAATCGTTGCGACCTCGGTTCGGCTTGAATGATGCTTCGGGACCAGAGATGCATCGCCGGCGGGGAAGTACGGTAGAAGCGCCCGATCCCCGCGCCGAGGCGAAAAATGGCGCGCTATTTGCCCCTGAACATTCTTGATGCCGATTCGGAGCAGGGTGGCTACGGAGATGCCCTGGAGCATTGCCATCAGTGGCGGTCTACTTCAAAATGAGGACTGCGGCGGACTAGTTGTGATGAGCGTACAGTTCGCCAGTATTGCGGTACTCGAACTGGATGGAACTTCACCCGGGCGATCCCGACGCGGTTTCGAGTATTCGTTGGTGACCAATTCGTTGGCTTTCCATTGGAACTGCAACTGCCGTTCGGCGAGTCAACCGAACAGCCCTTAAAAATTGCGCAGCAATCCCATAGCTAAACATCGATTCAGGAGAGCTCTGATGTACCGAAAACCCATGCTTACGCTGTTGACCATCAGTTTGATGCTCTCACTGCCACTGGCTGATTGCTGGGGCCGCGGCCGCGGCGGCGGCGGAAGAAGCTTCGGCGGTGGCGGTGGATTCGGTGGTGGTGGATTCGGCGGCGGCGGACGCAGCTTCGGTGGTGGTGGATTCGGCGGCGGCGGACGTAGCTTCGGTGGTGGCGGTGGTGGACTTGGCGGCGGCGGCGGCGGATTCGGCGGCGGCGGATTCGGCGGTGGTGGACTTGGCGGTGCTGGACTTGGCGGTGCTGGACTTGGCGGTGGTGGCGGATTCGGCGGCGGAGCAGGCGGACTTGGTGGCGGAAACGCTGGCGGACGCGGAGGTCTTGGTGGCCTTGGTGGTGACGGTGCTGGTGGTTTCGCTGGAGCCGGCGGACTTGGCGGCGGATCGGCTGGCGGACGGGAAGGCCTTGGTGGCATTGGTGGAAGTGCTGGCGGCGGTTTCGGCGGAGCCGGCGGTTTTGCTGGCGGACGCGGCGGCGAGGCCGGACTTGGTGGAGGTGCCTTCGGTGGACGAGGCGGTGCTGCCGGCTTCGGCGGCGGAGCCGCAGGTAGCGGTGGCGCAAGCCGCTCGCAGTTAAATAGCTTTCTAGGACTACCGTCCGATGGCGGACTGGGCGGTCTCGGCGGCAGCCAACAGCGAAGCGGTGACAACTTCAATGTGAACACGGGTACGGCTGAGGGTCCGCGCGGAGGCGAGGCGGCAGGTGTCGCAGTGACCGGTCCACGAGGAAACACGGCGGGTCGCGCTGTAGGCGTGGGTGCCCAAGGGGGCGTGGCCGCGATCGGCGGAGTCAAAGGGGCTGACGGCGGCGCGGCCGCGCGTGGTGCTGCGGTTGGTCCGGACGGTGGCGCGGTTGCTGGCCGCGCCGTGCAAGGACCCGGCGGTGGCGCAGCAGCTCGTGGTGTGGCGGTGGGACCTGATGGCGGAGTCGCGGCGGCCGGCGGCGTGCGCGGTCCCGACGGAGGCGCCGCCGCACGTGGTGTCGCGGTCGGACCTGATGGAGGCGTCGCAGCCGCTCGTGGGGTGCGAGGACCCGATGGCGGTGCCGCGGCAGGATTCGCGCGGGTGACTCCATCGAATCGCTACATCAGTGCCGCCGCGGTTCGCACCAACTACGACCATTGGGGTGTCTATGGCCGTGGTTGGTACACCGATCACCCCGGTGCCTGGTACGCGGCCGGCTGGGCCAGCGGCGCTGCCTGGCGCAGCGGCCACTTGGAATTCCGTGGGTGCCTGGCTGGACTACTATCCAGCGGCGCCCGTCTATTACGACTACGGCAATAACATCACGTACGAAGACAACAATGTGTATGTCGACGGCCAGGACGTGGGGACGACGCAGCAGTATTACCAGCAAGCCAGCGAGCTGGCCCAGTCCGGCGCCGCAGCCGAGGCTCCCGCCGATGGCCAATGGCTGCCCCTTGGGCGTCTTTGCATTGACCAAGCCTGGTGAATCAAGTTCGATCGTCACGATCCAGCTGGCGGTCAACAAACAAGGAATCATTCGCGGCAACTACACGGACACCAAGACCAATAAGACGATGGTGATTCAAGGCGCTGTCGACAAGAAAACGCAGATGGTTTCTTTCATGGTCGGAGACAACAAATCGAATTTGGTCGAGACGGGTCTCTACAACCTGACCAAAGACGAAGCTCCTGTCTTGGTCCACGTCGGTGACGGCAAGACAGAACAGTTTCTGCTTGTACGCCTAAAGAATGATAAAGCTACGCAAGACGCGAGTGAGCAGGCAACGTCGTGACGTCGGCGTTTACAAATTGTTCCTTAAACATTCCCAAATTCCCTGTAGGATCACTCTGTATCGAATCACTCGAGTTGGACATCGCCACTTTTGAACTGAAACTCCCTTTTTTGCCGCGTCCATGTTGTCGTCCCGCGAGGCCCTCGCGGGGCATTCCGGAGGCAATTTTCGCAGAAACCGCCCCGCGAAGGGACTCGCGGGACTACCAGAGTGGCGCTGTCCAGCTAGGCACTGGCCCGCAAATGTGAGCCGTGGGCGGTAAGGCAACGGGAAACCCGCCGGTCGCGGCCGCTTCGCAAGTAGCGGCCCATGAATTCACCTTCAAGTTTTTCAACACCAGCAACCACAAGAGGATTTACTCTGCGTGCGAACCCCATTTCTAATCTCCGCGTTACTGATCTCAGGCTTGGCATTGGTCCATGCAACCAGCCTTGTCGTCGCGCAGTCTCCACAGACCGCCACCGAGGCGATCGCGCCGGGTAGCACCGTTATGGTTGTGCGAGACGGAGTCGAGCTGAAGGCCGGCACCGAGGTCGTCGCCGATCTCCCCAAAGGGGCTCGTTTCAAGGTGATTTCTGTGGAGGACAAATGGGTCGGAGTTCAGACTGACGTCAACGGATTCGTGAGGACCGGCTGGGTGCTGCGCTCACAGGTTGCTACCGTCCCCGCCGAGGGTACGCCTGTCGCGCCTGCCAAGCCGTACACGCCTCAGATCACCGGCGTCGTCGGTTCGCCCAGTGCGACGACAACCATCCCGGGAACTCAACTCCCCGCCCCCGCCCCGAAATTCGCTGGCGTGATCAAGGACAACGCGATGCAATCGAAAGAGTGGTGGCCGCCGCGGATCGTGCCGCCCAAAGAGTCGCCTAATATTTTGTTGATCATGACGGACGACGCCGGCTTCGGCGTGCCCAGCACGTTCGGCGGCGTGATCCCCACGCCAACCATGGACCGCATCGCACAGGCGGGGCTGCGTTACAACCGGGTGTTTTCGACCTCGCTCTGCTCGCCGACACGCGCGGCGTTGATCACCGGACGCAATCACCACTCGGTCGGCTTCGGCGTGATCGCCGAGCAAGCCACGGGCTTCCCCGGCTATGACAGTGTCATCGGCCAAGACAATGCCACCATCGGCCGCATCCTGCGAGACAACGGCTACGCGACCTCGTGGTTCGGCAAGGACCACAACACACCGACTTACGAAGCCAGCCAGGTGGGACCGTTCACCCAGTGGCCGACCGGCATGGGTTTCGACTACTTCTACGGCTTTGTCGGCGGCGACGCCAACCAGTGGGGGCCGAACCTGTTCCGCAACACGACGCAGATTTATCCTTGGATCGGTCACGAGGGTACCTTGAAGATGGATCGATCGGATCCGGAGGCAGAGATCTGGCCAGTCACCGGCAAAGAGAGCAGTTGGAACCTGATCACCGCGATGGCCGACGACGCGATCGACTGGATGACGCGAATTCACCAGAGCGACCCCAGCCAGCCGGTCTTCTTGCATTACGTGCCCGGTTGCTCGCACGCACCGCACCATCCGAAGAAGGAATGGGTAGACAAGATCGAGGCGATGCATCTGTTCGACGACGGCTATGAAAAGTTGCGCGAGCGGATTTTCGAGAACCAGCAACGGCTCGGCGTCATTCCCAAGGATTTGAAGCTGACACCGTGGCCGAAGGATCTGCTGACACCGTGGGACGAGCTCACGCCGGAGGCACAGAAGCTGTTCATTCGCCAGGTGAACGTATTTGCCGCCTATGTCGCCTACAACGATTACGAGATGGGCCGCGTGATTCAGGCCTTCGAGGACTTGGGCAAGCTCGACAACACGATCGTCATCTACCAGAACGGCGACAACGGCACCAGCGCCGAGGGCGGACCAGAGGGAACCTTCAGCGAGGTCGCGTTCTTCAACGGCGTGGCCCCGCCCGTGGATGTGCAGATGAAGTTCTATGACGTATGGGGCACCGAGGAGACCTACAACCACATGTCGGCGGGCTGGTCGTGGGCGTTCGACACCCCTTTCGACTGGTTCAAGCAGAACGCGTCGCGGTTGGGAGGCACCAACCAGAACATGGTGATCTCGTGGCCCAAGGGCATCAAGGACCAAGGGGCCTTGCGCGAGCAGTTCGTCCACGTGATCGACTACGTCCCCACACTGCTCGAAGTGACCGGCATTGCGGCGCCCGAGTACGTCGATGGCATCAAGCAAAAGCCGATCGAGGGGACCAGCTTTGCCTACACCTTCCCCAAGGAGAACGCCAAGGCGCCGTCCCGTCACACGACCCAGTACTTCGAGATGATGGGTCAGTGGGCGATGTATCACGACGGCTGGTTCATGAGCACCAAGGTCAATCGCGCGCCGTGGGAGGCGTTCGAGGCGGCCAATCCGGATCCGCTCAACAACCAGGTGTTTCAGCTCTACGACCTGAACACCGATTGGAACCAGACCAACGACATCGCCGCTCAGTACCCAGATAAGGTCACGGAAATGAGAGCGATGTTCCTGGAAGAGGCCAACAAGTATCAGGTACTGCCGCTGAATGCCTCGGTGGGTGCTCGGGTCGCGGCCGCGCGGCCGAGCCTCACCGCCGGCCGTAACACGCTGGTCTACACCCGGCCCATGACCGGGCTGCCGCAGGGGGATGCGCCGTACCTGCTCGACACCTCCTACAGCATCACTGCGGACATCACCGTTGCCGAAGGTGGAGCTGAGGGGATGATCGTCACCTCCGGCGGTCGCTTCGCGGGCTTCGGCTTCTATTTGCTCAACGGCAAGCCGGTGTTCTGCTGGAACCTGCTTGATCTGGAACGACTGAAGTGGGAAGGACCGGACGCGCTCACTCCCGGCCGGCACGTCTTGGAGTTTGACTTTAAGTATGACGGCGTCGGTCTGGGCACGATCGCCTACGACAGTTTCTCCGGCATCGGCAAGGGTGGAACCGGCACGCTGAAGGTCGACGGCAAGGTGGTCGCTACGCAGAAGATGGAGAAGACGATCCCCATCATCCTGCAATGGGACGAGAGCTTCGACATCGGCTCCGACACGATCACCGGCGTGAACGATGCGGACTATCTGCCGCCGTTCCCGCTGACCGCCGAGTTCAACAAACTGACCATCACGATTGATCGACCGCAGTTGTCAGCCGAAGAGATCAAGAAGCTCGAAGAAGGCATGCAGAAAGTGGGAGCGGGCCGCGAGTAAACATCGCGTTGGTCGTCGACGACGCGGGCCGCAATCCGCTTTAAAACGTCAACCCCTCGCCGACAGCGGCAAGAACTTGCTAAACATTCAAGATCGCCGCGCGGGCGTCGTTTCATCAAAGCATTTTGACACGAAAGTAGAAATGACATGGCATCAACACTTGTCGTACTGAAATTTGACACACCCGAGGGGGCCGAGCAGGGGCTGGCGGTCGCAACCGATTTGCAGAAGCAACATCTGCTTGAAATTCAGGATGTTGCCACCGTGACCTGGCCGGAGGGCAAGAAACGACCGAAAACTCGCCATGGCCAGGGTGCCTGCGGCGGTGCCTGGTACGGTGCGTTCTGGGGCATGCTGATCGGCTGGATCTTCTTCGTTCCCTTCCTGGGCGCCGCCTGGGGCGCCGCCTTGGGTGCGCTCAGTGCGTCCTTTGCAGACTATGGAATCGGCAACGAATTCATCGAGAATGTGCGCAGCCAAGTGACCGAAGGTACCTCCGCACTCTTTTTGCTGGCCGGACAGGTGACGACCGATAAAGTAGCGGAAGCGTTCAAGTCGGCGCCGAAATTTGAAGTCATCTCCACCAATCTGTCGCACGAACAGGAAGCGAAGCTCAAAGAAGCATTTGCTCACTGAACGCAATCAATTTGTTTGCGTTTTGAATCACGCGTGCTTGAATTCCGAGCTACTTCACGCAGGCCAGGACTTGTCCTGGCCCGCGGTTGTCTGGACGAGCCCCGGCCTGCAAGATATCGTTGCGGCTACACCAAAACTGAAAATGCCCAAATGGCAGCACTGACGAATTCGAAATGAAATGCATCTGGTAAAAGCATAAATCGACCGTAGGTCCACATTTTTCTCGCTTTCTCCGCTATGCCCGTTTTTCCCTCCGCGGCGGCGGCCAACTCCGACCGGTCGGCACACGGAATTCACTTCTCGCAAAAAGACTTCTCTAAATATCAAGACAACCACCATGAAAACACAACGAATTCATCAGTTCCTCGCCGCCGGGCTGCTTGGCTTGATGGCTTTCTCCAGCGCCTCCGCCCAATCCAACGGCGCGATTCCGGCATCAATGCTCACACCCGACGTGGTCGAGACCGATCTCGGCAAGCTGACCTTCAAGGACGGGGCTCCAACACCAGAGACCGCCAAGACGGTGGCGGATTTCCTGACTTTCACCAACGGCTTGAACGTTTATAACAACAGCTTCCGCGGAGCTTCGGCGTACGCGCTGCAGAAGGGTTTCCAAAGCATCGGGGCCGAAGACAACACGGTCATCATCTTCTCCGAACTGATGGACGCGAAGTCGCTGTTCCTGACCGCCAATGCCGATACCGTGTACTACCTCTCGGTCTTCGATCTGACCAAAGGGCCGATGGTGATCGAGCAGCCGCCCAAGAGCGTCGGCACCATCAATGACATGTGGTTCTCGTGGGTCATCGACATTGGTTTTCCAGGACCCGATCGCGGCGAGGGAGGAAAGTATCTGATCGTGCCTCCCGGCTATGACGGCTCGCTTCCGGACAGCGGCTTTCACGTCGCGCACTCGAAGACCAACCGGGTTCTCTATGGGGCCCGCGCCTATCTGGTGGACAATGACCCCAAGCCGACAGTCGAGATGATCAAGCAGACGCTAAAGGTTTACCCCTACACGCCGGGCGGCTACGGCACTAGCATCGCCACCGCGCTCGAAGGCGGCGTCCGACTCCAACAGAATCCGCCGGTTCCCGCGACCAAGTTCGTCGAAGCGACCGGCAAAGCGTTCAACACGATCCCGCCGAGCGACTACACCTTCTTCGAGATGATCAATGAGAACGTGCAGCAGGAACCAGCCACCAGCTACGACGTCGAACTCGCCGGTCAACTGGCCGCGATCGGCATCGTCAAGGGCAAGCCATTCGCACCAGACGCCCGGGCGAAGAAAGTGCTGACCGATGCGGCAAAGTTCGGCAATGCTACCGGCCGGGTCTTGAACTGGCGCTTTGGAGACATCCATCCCGATTGGTTCTATTACGAGAACACGATGTGGGGCAACATGTTGTGGGAAGGGGGCTACACGTTCGAGACGCCGCCGCCGATGGTCACTAAGGACGGCATGTTCAAGCCTTTACCGCCAACCGGCGCACGCACGCTTGATTCTCGGACCGCATTCTACTTCGCCTACACGCTGGACTCTCCCGGCATGATCATGCGAGTCCCCAAAGTCGGCTCGCAGTATCTGATGGGCTTCCTGGACGCGGACAAGAATCCGTTCGACGGCGGCAAGACCTACAAGTGCACGCTTCCGAAAGACATTCCCGCCGAAGCTTTCTGGTCATTCACCATCTATGACAACCAGTCGCGCTCGATGCTCGACACGCCACAGCGCTACCCGCGTGCCGGTAGCCAGAGTTATCCGTCGCCCGCCGCCGTGGCCAGTTCTGATGGTTCGACGACGATTTACTTTGGCCCCACACAGCCCAGCGGCGTTAAACGCGGTAACTGGATTCAAACGATGCCCGGCAAAGGTTGGTTCACGATTCTGCGGCTATACAGCCCACTCGAATCGTTCTTCACCAAGCAGTGGAGACCCGGCGAGATCGAACTGGTGAAGTAACGCTCGTTTCGATTCCATTTCGACACGGATCGCGGTCGATTAACTGTCTCGTGTAACTTATTGGTGAGCAGATCGCTGTACGGACCAGGCCCACTCCTACGAGATCCTGAAGCAGACCGACCGAAATATGGATACCTTGAACGCCAGCGGTACGAAAAAGACGCTGTATCGCGGCAGCTAGGTTGCAGCGTGCGATTGATTGCGGCGACCTCTGGGCAGGCACCGCGATGGAAAGGTTGACGAGAATGAACGAGCAAATTCAAGCAATTGTGACGGTACTCTCGTTGGTGAACCCTGCGATCTGCGCGGCGATGTTCGCCAAGGCGGAGTCGGGGCGCTCCCTTGGCGAGAGGGCAACCGATGCCACGAAGGCAGGACTTGCCATCCTCGTGATTCTCTCCGTAGCCGCTCTAATCGGGACCCAGCTACTGCACGTGTTTGGTGTCTCATTGGATGCCTTCATGGTCGCAGGCGGCGGAGTGCTGGCCTGGATGGGGTTCTCCATGCTCAGCCGCGAACCGGACGCCACAGCATCGGATTCGACACAATCTCTTACGCCGTTGATCCTGTTTGCCGCGAGCCCAGGGACGATTACGGGAGTCATCACCCTCGCGGCTGCCCACACGCGGTTGAAATTGCCAATCACCGCCCTGATTGCCATTACCGTCGCGACCGTATTTACGTGGCTGATGCTGCTGCTCGTCGCCAGCTTCGGGGGTAAGCAGGACGGCGGGGGCGGATTTCTGCGGGACACAATGACGCGCTTCATGGGACTGATCGTCCTATCGATGGGCGTTCAGTTTGCGCTGACCGGATACCACGCGTTCGCGTCAGGGGCGACAGCGACCGGATGACCTGCTGGTACTGCAGTCATCCGGAGTCGTTGCGAACGTCGTTGGACGATATGCCTAGAAAACGCTTCCGCGCAATCGCCGAGGCAACTTCATAAGCGAAGCCACGAGTAGTGCTTTTCGATAGGAACAGTCAAGCACATGTCGAAACAGAAAAAGCGTCCAGACAGCAAAGATCATCACGGTCACGATCATCACAACACTGGGCACGACGGCGCTAAGAACAAGAAGATGATTGCTCAGGACTGGCGATTCTGGACTGCCATCGTGTTGATGGTGTTGGCCATGCCCGCTTATGTTTCTTCTTTTGACGGGGCCGAGCGGCGTGGACGGACCCGAAGTGCCGATGGTGACCGAATGAGTTGCAATTCCTACAACCCGACTATTTTGAGTCCCGGTACAGTTCGCGATCGATCACGGCCGATAGCCTGTTTTTGTGTGACCTGTTGGTGAGGAGCAAAGGACGCTGGGACTGGCGTCGACTTCCCCATTCATCGCGGCCGCGATCAACGTTCCACAATCGATCATGGAGGATCGGGTAAACACCTTTCTCCCAGATTGGTTCGATTGTGAACCTGCGTCGGTTCGTCGAAATGTTCTGCCATGTGATCTTGCTGCTTGCGGTCAGCGGTTGCTGCTGCGCGCGATCCGATCGACTGCAAACGCCGATGATTGTCAAACCGGCGGCCTCAACTTGCTGGTATGGTTGGTCTCTCGGATCCGACGGCATTCGTCACGACAGCCCCGACGACTTTGAGCTCGCTAGCTTGCAGGCGTCGATGCACCCAACGGCTGAATCTTCGGCCGCTTTGGGCGAACGCGCCTATGCCTTAGCAGAACGCTTTCACGCCGATGGTGACGACCGCGCGGTCGATTATTGGGCTCGAGCCATCGCCTGGATGGACGACGCCCGACGGCAAAGCGGCGACAGCGGCTGCCGGCGGACTGCATGCGGCGAAGTGCGGCGGCTGTGGCGATCGAATCTGCCGATCAGCACAAGTTCGCACCAGCGCGATGATTCGAATTTTTTCCTGCGGGCAAGACTACGGGCGGCTCGACCCTTCGTCCCACCTGCTGATCAACGGATCAGCTCGGACCTTTCGCATTCCAATCGCCCATCAAGGATTCGCCTGGCAGCAGAACGACTTTCAACGGTTGCTCGTATTCGAGCCCCCCTCAGGCGCGCTCGGTAACGTTTGTGGACGTGGCGTGCCGTTGATGGTGTTAACGGCGCGGAAACCAAGCGGGCAATCCACCTGTTCGATCTGTGCCGAGTGCAGCGGAGACGATCCATCGGAGACCCGCTGCGATTCCTTCTTGGATTCGCGAATCCCCTTTGCTGCGACGGCATTGATCCATTTGTCGGTCGCGCTTTTTCAAGAAACAACCCCGGGTGACGACGAATTCCTCGGCGGCGTGGAGACCGCGTCAGTGTCACTGATCAATCCGCTTACGATTGATCCGGTCGATTGCTGCGACGGGATTGCGCAGAGTCCGGCGATGCCGCTGGTCTACGCGCGGCAAGCGAGTCAGTACCGACCGATCACCGCCTTTGTCAGCGGAGACAATGGAATCGATCGACCGGAACTCCGATTTCTTGAGCCGTATCAAGCTGACAAAATTCCGTTGATCTTGGTGCATGGTTTGATCTCAAATCCAGCAACGTTCCTCGAAATGGCCGATGCCGTACGTGCCGATCCGATGCTCCGCAGGCGTTATCAGATCTGGGTGTTTCGATATCCGACCGGCGACGAATTCTTGCGGTCGGCGGCAGCGCTTCGACAACAGCTGGCCCGCGCCTTTGCCTGTCAAAGCAGTGGTGCGGATCAATTCGCTATCACCAATAACAAGCATCCCGCCCAGCGCGCCGTGATCGTCGGCCACAGCCTGGGCGGGTTGCTTTCGAAACTGCAAGTGACCGATAGCGATGATCGATTGTGGCGTTCCATCGCCGATCTGCCACTGGAACAGTTGCGCGCTTCGCCAAAAGACTCTTGCTGATATTCGTGAGGTGTTCTTTTTTCGTGCCAGTCCCAACATTGGACGTGTCGTTTACATCGCCACGCCCCATCAAGGGTCGCCTTGGGCATCCAGGTGCATCGGACGTCTGGCGGCTTCATTGGCCCGCAACGGGACGCGTGACGAACAGGATTATCAGGACATCGTCAACGAAAACCCGGGCGTGTTTTCCGGCAACTTTTCCGATTCTTTGCCATCAAGCGTGGATCTACTGCAACCGACGAGTCAGTTGCTGCAGGCGCTCGCATCGACTGAATCTTCGCCCGGTGTCATTGTCAACTCGATCATCGGTGATCATTGCCGGCTGCCGCGTGCCGGACCGTCCGACGGTGTGGTTCCGGTGGACAGCGCTTACCGTTTTGAAGCGGAAACGACGACGATTGTTGATGCAACCCACACCTCGATCCTGCGTTCTGCCGAAACCCAGCAAGCATTGCTGAGGATACTGAGAACGCATCTGACGGCGTCGACAACCATATCGTCAGACTTCTGTCGCGCATCATCGTTGAAGCAAACGGCTTGCCAGTGAAAGTCCGATGGTCAACACCAAGCTTCCGATAATCTTCGTCAGAAATCCAGGGGATAGAGCCAGTTCAGCCAGGTGTACCCGCGGATTCCAATCCGACGCAGGTAGGCGAACCCGCCGCTGCTGGTGTAGATCGCGGCGGCGCCCTGGGCTCCAATCGGAAACTTCGCTTGGTCCTCGTCATCCATGATGATCTGCACGGCAAACAAACCCTGTGGCGTGTCGGGTTGCTGTGTTTCGAACGTCGGCAAATCACCGCTGGGTAACATTTGACCAGCGCCACTTCCCTGCCAGATATCCTTGACCTTGCCATCGAAAATCTGGCCTGGGTACAGATCGAATGCGACCTCTACTGATTGCTCGGCCTTGACCCACTTGAGTTGTTCCTGGGTATAGCTTGCCAGCACATACCTGTCGGCGTCGATAACGAAGGTGGCGATCGCACCAAACCGTACGATCCCGGCCACCATCCCGGGCTCGACTTGTAGATTCAAGATGCGACCATCCGCCGGGGCCACCATCGTGGTGTTCTCCAAATAATACGTCGCTGCCGCCAACTCCGCTTTGTACATTGCCACGGTGGTATTCTCGCCGTCGATCTGGGACTCGTAAGCGAGTTGGGCCTGGTTCAAGTTGGCAACGGCGATGGCGATCGCGGCGTCGGCTTCCGCACCGGCGGCGGCCCGCATCCGCGCTTCATTGGCGACCGCTACGTTGATCGCCGCCTCGGCCTCTGGGCCGTAGGCCGAGCGAGCCTGGTCCACGTTCGCTTGCGCGACTTGGACTTCGGCGTCGACCTTCTTCAGATCGTTGACCGCCTGGTCGTATCGCAGTTTGCTGATGGCGCCGGCGTTTTCTTGCTTCACCCGTTCGGCAATCTTCAAGGCATCCTGGGAGAACACTCGTCTGGCCTCCGCCTCGGCCGATGTCGCGATCGCGGCATCCAATGCGGACTTCAGCGTATCCTGCTTTGCCTTGGCCTCCGCAACCGACGCCGTTGCGGCGACGAGACCGGCTTGCAGGGTCTCCCGTTTGGCCCGCGCCTCGTCGACCGCCGCGGCGGCGGCGTCCATCGAGGCCTTCAACTCTAGAACGCTCTGCTCGGCGCCGGCTAGCTGCGCCTTGACCGAATTGAGCTTCGACTCATAGAGGCTGCGATCGAACTGAAACAGTGGTTGGCCTTTCTTGACCGGAACATTGGGTTCCACCAATACCGCAGTCACCAGAGTCGGTTCGGGTAACCGGGGCGTGAGCTGAATCGTGTGCTGGACAATTTTGGCTTGCGTCGTGTACGGGGCCACGAACCGTACTCCGATCAGGAAGATCAGCAGCAGGTGCAGTCCGAATAGCGCCGAGACGAGGCCCCACGCGATGGTGAACTTCAACAGCTTGAACTTGAAGAACACAAGCCAGATCACAGCGATGTACACGAAAGTGATCAGTAACCCTAGTAGCACTGCGTCAGCTCCTATCGATTCTCGTCATGCTGCCGCGCGGGTGATTCGGCGGGCGAGTGTTTCTGTTTTTTACCACGCGCCAATTCGGCCTTCGCGTACTCCTCTTCCTCCACCCTTTGCTCCTCTCGCGGGAACCGGCGGATGTCGACCACGTCGGTCGGTTTGAATGCCCAAATGAATGCTTGAACCCACGGTATGATGGCCAGGAATCCGAGCCAACCCATCATGTTGACCGCCTCTGCTTCGGGGTGCTTGCGGGCATGGGCGATCCGTCCAGGCAATCCGAGTACGAACACGACCGCAGCAAGCCCTCCGATCCCAATCACAAAAAAACTGAGGAACGTAAGATAGTCCCAAATACCTAGTTTCATAGCATCGCCTTTGCGTCTCCGAGTTCCGGCAAACTCCTCATCACCGCACACTATAGTTAACATATCTCGACCCATCAAAATCCCAAGTAGGTGCCCATTGCGGCTGCGTTTTTCTGAGCCTGACCAAGTCGGAATCTGGATCCAGGTCTTGCCCGACAATGCTCGCGCGACCATGCTGTGACGAGCCAGTTCCGCACGCACTCCACCACACGCTGGCAGCGAAGCGAAACCATCATGCTGCAGCCAGCAGAATCAAGAAACGCATGACCATCGACAAATTTGACATCATGGCATTTGCAGTTCTGGGAACCTTCGTGGTGGTCGGATTGGTGGCGATTGTCACCTTGGGGTCTCTGCCCGGAAGGATAGCCGCCAAACGAGGTCATCCGCAGGCCAAAGCGATCAATGCGGCTGCGTGGATTAGCTTCGTCACGCTCGGACTGCTGTGGCCGATCGCATTCGTGTGGGCGTTTCTGCAACCGCAGACGACTCGGTCAGACGCTGAAGTGCAAGGAAAAGGCAAAGGTGAGCGCGCACCATGATCGCATTCATGACCCTGATCTACACGGCCGTCGTGGCGACGGTGTTTTTCGTGTTCAAAGTCAAGCCGCGTCCCTATCCGATCGCCATCACGGTGCTGGTCGGAGTGCTGATGATTGGCGGCGTTGTCATCTTGTGGCTGCCATCAGCGCCGATTTCAAGCAGTGCCGTCGTGACTCGTTATGTGGTGCAACTGGTGCCATGGGTCAAAGGCCAGGTGTCAAGCATCCCGGCCAAACCGAATGTGCCGACCAAGAAAGGCGACGTGCTGTACCAGATCGACCCCGTACCCTATCAATACGATTTGGATCTGGCACGGGCCCAATTGAATGCGGGCCAAAGTAATGTGCAGCAACTGGAGGCATCAGTCAAAGTCGCCGAGGCAGATATCAAGAAGGCCGAAGCGGATGTAGCCCAAGCCAAGGCTAGCCTCGACGTTGCAGTTGGGATCGACAAATTGAACCCGGCTGCAATCGCGAAATTAAAGCTCGAAGAGGCTAACAACAGCTACACTGCGGCCCAGGCCGGGCTGGCGCAAGCAACAGCTGCGCTGGGCCAAGCCCGCGCGGCGGTCCTGGCTGCAAACGACAGTGTGCGCGGCTCGCAAGCACAAGTGCGAACCGCCGAGTTCAATCTGCAGCAGTGTACGGTGCGAGCGCCCGCCGATGGTTTCGTGACCGACTGGCAGATCCGCGAAGGGACCTACGTCACTTCGATGCCGTTTGCGGCAGCAGGGACTTTCGTCGATACCTCGCAGACGGGTATCGTTGCTTCGTTCCCATCGAACTTCCTAACCCATGTCAAGCCGGACCAGCAAGCGGAATTGGTTTTTGAAAGCCGGCCAGGTTACCTCTATCACGGCAAGGTCAGGACGGTGGTTCAGGCGACCGGCGAAGGACAATTCGAGACAGGCGGAAAGTTGCCCTCGGCCGCTTCGATCGGCTCGCCCGGTTTCCTTGCCGTTTTGATCGATATGGAAAATTCCGCGGATGCCAAAGAATTGGCGATGGGTACGCCTGGCGTCGTGGCCATCTATACCGACCACGGAAAGCCCTTCGCCATGATCAGCAAAGTGACGATTCGCCTGAAGAAGTGGTTGTACTTTTTGCCATAGGTTTACCGCAGCCACGACGCCCAGGGCAGAAACCAAGGCGACCAATCGCGACTTTGTTGGTCGCAAGTTCCGTCTTCACATCCGCCAACCAGTGATCGGTGCAGGTAGCCTGCGGGCTTGCCACTATCACCAGCAGGGCAACATCCAGTCAACGGACAGCGCAATCGTGGCAAAGGCTTGCGGCAGTAAATGGGAGCACAAACCAGTAGTGGCGGTTGGTTGGTCAACTGGTCAGATGACGGAGCCACTGCGTCGGGCAACTCGACTGCACGGGCACGTTCCCCGGACAGCGCGAGTGATGTCAGGGCCAGCGCGAGAAATCCGTTCTTCGCATGATCGATAATACGCTTCATGATTGTCACGATTAGGGTTGCGGCTGTGGTGCCGGCAAGGGTGGGGAAAGTTCTTCTTCGATCAATTCAGGCGCAGCGATGAGGGCCTCAGCCGCAAGCGGCCGAAGCGCCGGAGCACCTTGCTGCAGACGAATCTGCCAGCCACCGCCAAGCGCCCGATAGATCCTGACCAGATTCAGCGCAATATCCCCTTGGCTGATCGCCAGGCTATTTTGCTGGACAGTCAGCGAAGTTTGCACGACGTACACGCGATTGAAGTCAGTCGCTCCCGCGTCGGCTTGGACCAGCAATAGCGAGTTAAGGTCGATGATATCGTTAACCGCTTGCTGCAGCTTGTCCCTCTGCTGCTGAGTAGTCAGGAACCCGACGATCGCGTCTTCCGCCTCGCGTTGTGCGTTGAGCACGATGTTCTGATAGGAGTAGACGGCTTGCTGGAACTTCGCGTCCTGCAACCGCACGGAATTTTGGATCCGTCCGTAATTGAAAATATTCCAGGAGAATCCAGGGCCAATGGAGCCGGCGAGGCTGCCGGGTGAAAAAACGTCACCGAGTGTCTCGGCTTGCCAGTCAAGCACGCCGTTGATCCCGAACGCCGGATACAGATCGGCTTCCGCAACCCCGATCTGTGCAGATTGGGCGGCCACCAACCGTTCAGCCTCGCGCACGTCGGGACGTCGGCGCAGTAATTCGGCGGGGACACCGACGGCAACTTCTGCCGGCGCGGTCGGAACGGGGCCAACGCCCAACTCAGCAATCAGGTCACGCGGCGGTTCACCCAGCAAAATACAGAGCGCGTTATTGGCTTGTCGCAGCGCCGATTCCAGCACGGGGATCAACGATTCGGTCTGTTCCACATTGTTTCGAAGTTGCAAGACGTCGCCCTGGTTCGCCGCCCCGGCTTGAAATTGGGCATCGGCGATTGCCAACGATTCCTGCTGTAGCCGCACGTTCTCGCGGAGCAAACGCAGTTGTTCCTGCAACGTGCGAATTTGAACATACGTCGCGGCCACGTCGGAGACCAGCAGCACGAGCACATTGTCGTAGCCTTCGATCGTGGCATCCAACGCTGCGTCGGCTGATTCCAACGAGCGGCGGAATCGGCCCCAGAAATCGAGTTCCCAGGAAAGGTTGAAGCCCGCGTCCCACTGGCTGAAATTCTTGACGGGAGCCGAGTTGGCAATGTTGCGACTGACCTGCACACGGTTGTATGCCCCGAACGCTTGTTGGACTTGCGGGAACAGATTTCCGGCGGCGATTCCACGTACCGCCTGGGCCTGCAGAATGCGAGTCCCCGCGGTGCGGAGCGTCAAGTTTTGCTCCGAAGCGATCCAGACCAATTGATTCAGTTGCGGATCATTGAAGACTTGCCACCACATGGCATCGTTGGTCTCAACGTCAAGCAAACGCGGGTCCGAACCGTAGTCGATCCAGCTCGGTTCGACTAACGCGACAGGCCGATTGTAATTGGGCCCCACTTTGTAGCCGTTGTCGGCCCACTGTTTCAACGACGTTGTACATCCCGAAAAGCCGAAAAGTCCGATGAGACAGAGGAGTCCGAGAACGCGCCTGCTGAACAATTCTCGGCAATAACGCTCGCGGGGTACTGCTGTCCGTGCAGGTCTCATCAATTTCATTTGGCCATCCCTGCCAGCGATCAGAATCTAACCTTATCGTCGTCAACTGAGTCAATGTCGCTGGAACCGATCGCGGCGGCAGCGGTTTTCCGGAATAAGCTGCCCATGCGACATAATTGAACCGGTTTGCCATGGGCACGCGACACTATGCCTAATCGTTTGATTTGCTTTGACCTATCTTTGCAGCAGCAAGCGACGCCCATCGCATTTATCTGGCCAGCCATGTCGCCAAGTTTGCGAAAATCGTCAGCGAGCACTTGATGGTCCGCAATCTGATTACATGGACAAGCTCAACAACTGACCGACCCGCCGACGCCACGTCATCGCTGCAGCAAGCTCATTACGAAAGAAAGCCCCAACGTCAGCACCAAACTTCCAATGATGGAAATATGCAGGTGGAAGAAGAAGTTGAGCGCCAGCATGATGGCGATAAAGATGGCCAGATTCAGAATGACTTTTTTGTCCATGGGATGCCTATCGCGTTTTGTTACTGAGCAGCCTGGTTCCAATCGATGATCGACTGGTTCGCGTCGGTTGTTTGGAACCAGTCAATCGCATCGGAACGCTCCGCGGCGTCATAAGTTTTCTTGACGATCGCCGGCGGCTGGTGATTCGCGATCACGGTCATGTTGTGCGGTGCCCGCAGGGCCACCAGAACCGGCAGGTCGCCGTACTTGACCGCTCCCGGGACAAAGTTCACGTCTCGATAAGACCGCACATCAGCGAATCGGAAGTCGCCGAAATCGATCGCCACTCGGTCGATCAGGCCGCCCGCGCGAGCAGCGGCCGCGGCGGTCCACGACGCCGCGTCTCCGGTTCCCAACAAACGTATCGAGTTAGGTTTGTCAGCCGCTGCATGAGCAATGATCGCCAGCAAGTCTGCCGCCCGCTGGCCCACCGCGGTGCGATTGTAACCGAAGCTGAATGCCGAATAGGGTCGGTCGTCAGCAATCAGCGGTTGGTCTTCGGCCGCCACGCCGGCGACTTGCAATTCCCCCTGGTGATACAAATCGGGAAGCATCACAAACGTTCCGCCGGCGACCAGCCTGGTCAACAACTCGTTGGGCTCTCCAGCGGAATCGAATGCCGCCGACTTGCCCGCCCCGTCGGTCCAAATCAAAACCTCTTTGCGGATGGCCGGCTTGTCGTAAACGGTCAACAGTGGTAGCTGAGCTTGGCGATCGGCAGCACTGACCAACCCTTTCTCGATCGTCAGACCGACTCGGCTATCGGAGCCAACGCGCTTGTAACTGACCGTTTCCGGCAAGCCTTGATCAAAGATCACTTGCCAGGCGCCGCCGACGGTGCCGCGGAATTCTTCCAAAGTCTTCGCGTCCGTCGGTTCGATCGCTGCTAGCTGCTGGCCGGACTGTTGATCAAACCAGGCACAGAGGTTTCGTTCATGTTCGATCCCGGTTTCCGTCGGTTGGGGATGGTCGTCGTTCCAAACCGTCATCTCGGCATCGGTCAGCGGCTCGAAGTCTTGTTCGACAACCGGATCATCGAGCCCCAGTTTCAGATGACGGTTGAACCATTGATACATCGTGGCACGGGTGACGTAATTGTAGTTGTGTTTAAAGTGCAGCATCGGACGGCAATAAACATCATGCTGGTCGCCGGTCATGGCGTACAACCGTTGCAGCTCGGGATAGCCGTCGCTCATCATTTGCTTGGTCCAGTCGTCAGCGGCCGTCATGGCTTGCGGACGCGGCGCGAACAAGGCCGCCAATTCCACATTGCCCGTATCGATTCGCAACAAGTTACAATTTTCGCAATAACAGCCCCCCTGCATCGATGTCGAAACCATGCCGTTGGGAAAACCGACTTTGACTCGATCATCGATCGCGCCCAACAGAATGGTTTGTGTCCCACCTCCGCTGCCACCGGTTACCGCCAGGCGATCGGGATCGACGTCGGGAAGCGAAGCCAGAAAATCGAGCGATCGGATGGCGTTCCAAGTCTGCAACCCCATCACCGATTGCAATCGCAAATCTGCTTGAGGACTGTAGAATTCCCACTGATCCGAATCAGCGGACGATCGTCCCTGTTTCGAGGCTTGTTGGAAACGGTGTGCAATGGTCTGCGAGATTTGAATCGAATCGGCGTATCCAAGCATGTCGAAGATAAATGTCACGCATCCCATGCGAGCCAGTTGGGCGCAACGCGCCAACTTTGGCATCCGCCCCGATTTTTCAAAGTGTTCGGCTCCCTGAGCAATCTGAGCTGCCAATTCTCGGTCGCTGTATCGCTGCAGGCGTCCGCCATGACCGTGTGGCGATAACACGCCGGGCAAACGCAAGCCGCCGCTGGCACCTGTTTCCGCAGTCTCTGTGGGCCGAAACAACATGCCGGTCACATAGTGACCCGGCAGACTTTCGAAATAGACTTTCTCGACCGTGAATCCAGGTCGCTCGACCTTGCCGTGAATCACCGCATTGAGCGGCGTCTTGTGTGGCATTGGCCACAATCCGGTGGCCACCAAAACGCGGCGGCGAAGCGCGGCGGCCCGCGATTGCCAATCATCCAGACTCGCCGGGACCAGAAACGGAAAATGACCGTTCAGCGTCTTGAGATTTTCGCCTCGCGTATCGGCCGACTGGCCGCTGATCAAGACGCGCGGGGCTTCGGCGGCCGCACCGACTCGACAAAACGACGTGATCAGTAGCAGCAAGCCTAACGAGATGGTGATGCGTCATGATGGTTATCTTTCGCGATTGCAAGGGACCCTGTTCTAGATCACGCGGCGGAGGCCGTCGACGACGGACAATTGAGCGGCCAGGATGGCCGGAATCATTCCGCTGACAAATCCAATCGCGGCAGCCACGAAGATCATGCCGCCAAGCCAGGGACCGACCAGCGCGGAGACGGGAATCGGAAACAAGGTCGCGGCGATTGGAACGTTGGAAAGCAGTTGTAGCGCCGTCAATCCGCCGGCGATACCCAGCAATCCACCGATGATTGCAATCATCGTCGATTCGCCCAAGACCAACGAGAGCACCCGCGGTTTGGAGAATCCGATCGCCTTCAAGACCGCTACCTCGGTCGTCCTTTCCCGCATCGACATCGACATCGCGGTGGCCGCGACCAAGGCCAGAGCAAAGACGACCGCCAGCGAAATGTAGCGGATGTAAGATTGCACGTCGCCGAGCATGTCGGCGAACAGCTGCTGGAATGCCGCTTCGGTTCGCGTTCGCGTCGCGTTCTCGGAATTCGCAAACTTGCTGTCAATCTGCTCACTAACGATCGCGACTTCGTCCGAAACAGTGCACTTGGCGTAAATCGCACCGGCATTGCCCGAAAATTCGCCGCCCGATTTTTTCAGTTCCTCGTCCAGATAATTCCAATTGAACCACAGTGAACCCGTATTGGCGGGGGCCTCATAGATGCCGACTAACCGCAGGTCCAAGTTGTAGGGATAGATCGTGCCTTCCAAGGGAATCCGATCACCAAGTTTCCAGCCCATCTGCTCGGCCAGCAATTTGTCCGCCACGCAACCTTGCCTGTCTTGTTGGAAGGCGGCGACTTGGGCATCCGGAATTTGGTATTCATCAAACACTTCAAACACGTATTTCGGCTCGACCCCAAACTGAGCAAACGGCATCTGCTGACTCTTGTAGTTCCCTCCAAACCAGGAGAACGGAGTCGCCGCATCGATACCTTCCATTCTGCGAATCCGCTCGACATGCGCAAGTGGCACCAGGCCGGCAAAGCCAAGTTTGTTCAGTACGACCAGACGATTGTGCTTTGACGCCTCGGCTTGCGCGACATTTTGCATGGCCAGATAGCCGTACAAAATCGTCATCAATGCAAGCGAGAATCCCACCGACAGGATCGTCAGCCCGCTGCGCAGTTTGTTTCGGGTCACGTTGCGCCAGATGTAAGTCGCCAGCTTCATAACGCTTGTTTGATTGTGGGTTGGGCGGTGTCGCCAACTAGCCGACCGTCCTCGAGATTCAGGATTCTCTTGGCGGCGTGGGCAGCACGCGGATCGTGAGTCACCATGATGATCGTCTTGGCGAACTCGTCGTTCAGTCGGCTCATTAATTCCAGAATCTCGTTCCCCGACTTGGCATCCAGATCACCGGTCGGTTCGTCCGCGACGATCAAAGTCGGATCGGTGGCGATGGCCCGCGCGATCGACACCCGCTGCTCCTGACCACCCGATAATTGTCGCGGATAGTGGTCCATGCGGTCAGCCAAGCCAACGACCTCCAGCGCCGTCCTGACCTGTTGGTCGCGCTGACGACGTTTCAGCGGAGTCAAAGTCAGTGGCAATTCAACGTTTTCATAGGCGGTCAACACCGGAATCAGGTTGTACATCTGAAAAATAAAACCAATGTGCCGTGATCGCCACTTGGCCAATGCACCCTGGGAAGTGCTGCCGAGATCTTGGCCGCAAACGTAAACATGCCCGCTCGTGGGCTTGTCAAGACCGGCGATCAGATTCAGCAACGTCGATTTTCCGGAACCGGACGGCCCCATCAATGCCATAAAGTCGCCGGCATCCAATTCCAAATTCATTCCGGACAGTACAGGAATCACGATCTGGTCACGACGATACTCTTTGGTAACATCCTGCACCAATACAATCGGGTCAGCGGAGTTGTTTTCGGCTGGCATGCCAGTTCTCGACTACGGAGACGGAGGAAAGCAAATAGTGTAACGGGCTTACTCGGCGATCACCAACGGCGTGCCCACCTGAACATCCTGAGGATTGACGATTACCCGTTCCTGGCCAGCCAATCCTTCGATGATCTCCGTTCGGCCGTCACGATCATTCCCTGCTTTCACCGCTATCTTCTGCGCCCGTTTCTCTGCATCGGCCACCCACACGAACTGATTGCCCTGGTCATCACGAGTTACCGCGGAAGTCGGACAGAAGATGCGCGGTTGGTCATTGATTTTTGAGTCTTGTTCAGTCGGCAGGAAATAAACGGTGCCGGACATCTCGGGGAACAGCAGCTGATCCGCGTCGTTGATTTGAACTTTGACCTTGATCGTCGCCCGGGCGCGGTCTCCCATCGGGATGATCTTGCGAACCGTACCGTGATACTTTTTTTGCGGTACCGCATCGACCGCGATATCCGCCTGCTGGCCTTCGGTGACACGTGAGATGAAGTCCTCTTGAACGTCGCATTCGATCTCCAAGTTGTCCAAATCTGCGATCGTCGCGACACTTCCGCGCCCAGACGTGCCCCCCATTCCGCCGGGCATGATCGACTCTCCCTCCTCCGCATCTTTTGAAATCACGGTTCCTGAAAACGGAGCGCGAATGAACATGTTCTCCCGTAACTGTTCGGCCTGTCCTTTCTGAGCTTCCGCCAACGCAATCTCCGCCTTGAGTGAATCTTTCCGCGCGACGGCTGTTTGATATGCAAACCTGGCTTGATCAAATTCGGATTCGGCGAGGCTGCGAGTTTTCCACAGCCGCTGGGCTCGCTGCATGTCCGTGTTGGCCTGCTCTATCGAGATCTCCTGTTCCGCAAGCGCGGCCTTGGCGCGATCAACCGATGCGGCCGCCGCAGCCAAGGCGGCGTCCAAGTCTTTGTGATCGAGTTCCGCCAGGATCTCATTTTCACTGACGCGGTTGCCTTCCTCGAAAAAGACCGCATCAATCCGCCCGGTCGCACGGGCACCAATCTTGGCTTGGCGTCGTGATTCCAGATAGCCGGTTGCGACCACCACCGCGTCGGCCGAGCGTCCCCGTTGAACGGTGACAGAGGCTAATCGGACCTCGACACGATTCTGCATGATCTCGGGAACCCAATTTGAGCCACCACCCAAAATTCGCTCACGCAAGCCACTGGATTGGAATCCGATCAACCCACCGCCCAGCAACAGAACCACGACAACGAGCAAGTACCATTTTCGACCGGACTTGCCAGCAGCTACTGGATCAGGGCGTTCGATGCGTAGCGAAGCAAGCGGATCACGACTCGGGCCCACAGTCTGCTGAGACGTTCGATCTGGTTGAGGTGACTTGCTGATTGGCATTCCGAGTGATCGATGAAAAAAAAGTTTGCTGCGCTGCTAGGCAAAAATCTCTTGGACGACTTCGCCGTGCACATCGGTCAGCCGAAATGGGCGTCCATTGTGCATGAAGGTTAATTTTTTGTGGTCCATTCCCAGCAAATGCAGCAACGTCGCGTGCCAGTCGTGCATGTGGACTTTGCCTGCAATCGCATGGTGGCCGAATTCGTCGGTTCGTCCGTAGCTGAACCCGCCCTTCACACCACCTCCGGCCAAGAAGATCGTGAATCCGTAAGGATTGTGGTCGCGGCCAGTGCCGTTGTCCTGAGCGTATGGGGTGCGGCCGAATTCGCCTCCCCACCAAACCAGAGTGTCTTCCAGCAAGCCGCGTTGCTTCAGGTCGGCCAACAAGCCGGCAACGGGCTGGTCGGTGTTGAAAGCGTGTGTCGCGTGCTCTTTTAAATTCGAGTGTTGATCCCAGCGTGGATTGTTGGTGTTGTCGCCGTAGTTGACTTGAATGTAACGCACTCCCGCCTCAGCCAATCGGCGGGCCATCAAACATTGGCGGCCAAAGTCGTCCGTCTCCTTTTGACCAATGCCGTACAGCCGTCGCACATGCTCGGGTTCATGAGCAAGATCAAGGATGTCGGGAACGTTTTGCTGCATTCGCCAAGCCAATTCGTAGGAGTTGACCAGGGCATCCAGTTCCGCGTCTCCCTCCCGCCCCGCCATCTGCGCCGCGTTGATCTTGCGCAGCATCTGTAGCTGTTTGATTTGCTCGGCATGGGATAGCACCGGGTTGCTCAAGTTGCGAATTTTCGCCTCTTCGGCCGACACGCCGGCGCGGCCGACCGCGGTCCCCTGATAGGACGCCGGCAGGAATGCGTTGCCGTAATTTCGTGGGCCGCCATTGCCCATCGACGGTTGGATCGTCACAAACCCCGGCAGGTTATCGTTCTCGGTACCCAAGCCGTACAAAATCCAGGAACCGACCGAAGGACGAACCAGATTGATCGAACCGGTATGCAGGAACAACGTCGCTGGACCATGTGCCACACCGTCGGTATGCATCCCTTTTAGAAAACAGAGATCGTCGACATGCCGAGCGATGTGGGGAAACAATTCCGAAACATGCTGCCCGGATTCACCGTATTGAGCGAATTTCCAAGGCGACTGGAACACGCGATGCTGGGTCACCTGTTTTGTCTTGGCCAACACGCGGGCATCATCAAAGGTGTGCATCTGGCCGTCATGTTCGGCCAAACTTCGCTTGTAGTCGAACGTGTCGACGTGACTTGGACCGCCCTGCATGAAAATAAAAATCACGCGTTTGGCGCGGGGGGCAAACATCGGCGTGCGATCGGCTAATGGATTCGCCGCCGCCGAGGCTTGTCCATGGGCCAGCGCGGCCGCGGACAGATAGCCAAAGCCGCATCCGATCGACTTCAATGCCTGGCGTCGCGAGGTAAGCATGGGATTCACGGTCAATTCACGTAGCGGAAGTCAATGCATTGAAACAACACCTGGTACAGCATCGCCAATTCCCTGCCGCCATTGTTGTCGCTATCGCCCAGCAAGTCCAACGCGATCTGCAATTCGGTCTCCGATGGCGGTCGGCCCAACACCTGCCGATAGGCCTCGGTGATGCGATCTTCGCGCTGGAACGCCGGTTTTTCTCGCAGCCGCTCCGCTGCCAGCGCCGCCTGCTCAATCACAAACGGATGATTCATCAGCAACAAGGCTTGCGAGGAAATGGTGCTCGAGGACCGCTTGCCCCGCTGGATGTTTGGATCGGCGAAATCAAAGACCTCGAAAATCTCGGGTAGCCTGTTACGAAACACCGGCAGGTACACACTTCGGCGCGGGCTGTCGAACTGGTAATCATACTCACTTTTCGTCTGCGGCTTGATATTCGGACCGCCATGCGTCATGTCCAGCGATCCGGAGACCAACAGCAACGAGTCGCGGATATCCTCGGCTTGCAGCCGCTTGCGATTCATCCGCCACAGCAGCCGGTTGCCCGGATCGATTGAGGCGGACGACTCATTCGGCTCGCTCGCTTGACGATAGGTGTGTGAGGTGACGATGCGGCGAATCAATCGCTTGACAGACCAACCGTCACGAACGAACGAAGTCGCTAAATGGTCCAACAATTCCGGGTGACTTGGTGCGTCGCCCATGGAGCCAAAGTTGTCAACGCTCGTCACAATCCCCTGACCGATTAACCAATGCCAAACGCGATTGACCATCACGCGCGCCGTCAATGGATTGCGCGGGTCGACAATCCAATTCGCAAGCTCTTTGCGGCCACTCTGCTTTTCGGCAATCAGCGGGAAAGATTCCCAAGAGGCAACCTGCATCACGCCGCGCGGAATCAGATCACCTTGTCGGTGGGTCGAACCGCGGATCGCAAGATGAATGTCGCCCGGCTGCGGTTGATCGGTAATCGCCATCGCTAGCGGAGGCTTTGGCATTGATTGCTTGATTTTCTGAACGCGTTTCTGCAGTCGATCAAGCTGACGTTGCAAAGCTTCGCGGCGCTGAACATCCTCGGCGGTCTCTGTTTCGTCCCCAGAGACGGCCAAAAAAATCACGGCGTCCGCGATCACCACTCCGTCGCTGGCCTGCTGGCATGAGACGACAACGCGAGGATTTTGCTGGGGATCGAATTCGAACTGCCCCAGCGAGATGAACTTGCCTCCCAGCGGTGGTAGCTCGCGCTGATTGATTGTTACAGTCTCGATGCCCGCGGCATGATCAATCTGGAACTCCGCTTTGGTCGTCCGATTGGATGATGGAGTATAACTGACGCGAACTTCGTAACGCCCCGGCTGAGTTAGCGTTGGACGATAGATCACGCAGCGGTTGGGGTCGCCGTCACCAGCACCGAATAGATAATGCTGGCCAACGAAGAACGCAACCGATTTTGACTCGGTCCACTTACCAATTCGCTCAGCTTGCGGGTCGTCGATCACGATCTCGGCACCAATCGACTGGGGGTCGATTGATTTTTGACCCTGGGGCGGTTCCGGCAGCCCGCCGAGATCGCACCATTGCTGGCGGACTCGTTTAAGCTCAGCTTCGGCGGCCGCCAGTTCTTCTGCGATCGCCTTCGACCTTGCCTGATCCTCGGGCGATAACGGCAGGGCAACCGAATTCCACTGCGAGACATTGGCATGAATCAGCGAGCGGCTGCTTTTGAAGATCCCAGCCATCGCATAGTAGTCGTTGGCCGGGATCGGATCGAACTTGTGATCGTGACAGCGGGCACAGCCAATCGTCATGCCCAACATCGCTTTACCAAGTGTATCGAGCTGTTCGTCGACCACATCCATTTCCAAGACCTCCTTGTCTTGCAACTCGTAGTTGGTCGGCCCCAACAATAAAAAAGCCGTGGCGATCAAGTTTTTACTTCTCTGCTCCCAATCATCGGCCGCCAATAAGTCGCCAGCGATCTGTTGAGCAACAAACTGGTCGTACGGGAGATCATCATTGAATGACTCGATCACATAATCGCGGTACCGCCAGGCCTCGGGGAACATCAGCGTGCGACCACCGCCACTGGATTGGGCATACCTCACGACATCCAGCCAGTGGCGTCCCCAACGCTGACCAAATTGCTCGGACTGGAGCAGCTGGTCAACCAGCGACTGGTAGGCTTGCAGCGAAGGATCGGCAATGAACGATTCGAGTTGTTGATTCGTTGGAGGCAGGCCGACCAGGTCGTAACAAACACGTCGCAACAGGGTCTGTGGGTCGGCGTCAGGTGAAGCACGCATGCCACTTTGCTCGATGCGGGCGAGCACGAACGAATCGATCGGATCGGTCGGCCAACATGAATCTGTGACGCTGGGTAGCGGTGGATCGGTGACCGCTCGAAACGACCAGAATGATTTTCCTTGTTCCACGCTCGGCGACATCTTCTGCTCGCCCGGCGTTGCCGCGGCAGGCTTGGTTCTGGGATCGATCGCGCCCAGCTCGACCCAACGGGTAAAGGCATCGATCGTTTCCTCGGGCAATTTTCCTTTCGGCGGCATCTCGAAATCGGAATGTTCATAACGAATGACTTGCAGCAGCAAACTATTCGTGTCGCCGGCTACGATCGCGGCGCCTGAATCGCCGCCGGCTGCCCAACCGTCAGCCGAATCCAACCGCAAGTTCCCTTGTTGTTCTTGCTCGCCATGGCAGCGCAAGCATTCCCGTATCAGCGTCGGGCGAATCTGTGCTTCAAACAGTTCCATGCCCTGCTGCAAATTGTCGCCAGCGTGACAGAATTGAGCGGCCAGAGAGAGCATCAAAACGCGAAGCGTGAGCGAGGAGACGAACCAAATCGTCGCTGCCCGCGGCTGAACGAGTCCGCGCCGCTGCACTGGTGCATTCCCGCATTTCGGCAACCAAATTCTGAACATCTGCACTCGATTGAAGCCTATCTGACGTAGTAAAACGCTTTCATGTTCCATAACGAATGAGCCAGATCAGTCCACACACGGATGTCTCTGGTGCCGTATAAATCCGCTTGCCGGACCAGGAAAGCTTCCAGCGCCGCGGACTGTTTGCCGGTCGGCCTCACACCATGGGCTTGCTCCATCATCAGGCCCGCCCGCCCAGCGTCGTCCAAATCGGGCATCGCCATGATCCGCTGGGCCCACTTGGTTGCCTGCTCGATCACAAAAGGATCGTTCAACAATGTCAGTGCTTGTGCCGGAACGTTGGACCGACTGCGGCGGCCCTGGGGACCAAACGGACTGGGGACGTCAAAGGTCAACATGAAGGGGTTTAGAAAATTGCGTGTGACAGCAAGATAGACGCTGCGACGACCGTCGCCGTCTAAGGGACCACTCTGACTCGGACGTCCACGACCGGTCATGAAGGAGGTCAGGTGCGTCGGTACGCTGGGGCCGTAGGGTTTCGGATCAAGTCCGCCCGATACCAGCAAGATACTGTCGCGGATCGTTTCCGATGCCAGGCGGCGAACCGGCATTCGGTGCAGCAGGTTGTTGGTCGGATCGACCATCGCGATTCGATCAGCCGGCATTTCCGGGTCAGCGATACTACTCTGGCGATAGGTTTGCGACAAAGCAATCTGGCCAATCGTATGCTTCAATGACCAACCATGGTTGATCAAGTCGGAGGCTAGAAAGTCGAGGAGTTCGGGATGGCTAGCTGGTTCACCTTGTGGTCCAAAGTCGTCCACTGTCGCCACAATGCCCCGTCCGAACAGGTGATGCCAAATTCGATTCACGATCACACGCGCGGTCAGTGGGTTGTCGGCACTGGCCACCATTTCGGCAAGTTCAAGGCGATCGGCCTGTTTTCCGCCCAATGCCTCCAGAAACCTGGGCGGCACCGAATCGCCAGGATTCATGTGACTGCCACGAATGTAAATATGAGCATCTTCAGGAGTGCCCTGGGCCATCGCCAAGACATATCGAGGCGCGGGTACCTGATCCGCCAAGCTGCCCGCTGCCGCGATCGACTCTCCCGCTTGCTCGCTCAAATCGTCAATCGAAACCAGCCCTGTCTCGATCAGCCAACCGATCAATGCGTCAATGCGACCAAGTCGCAATGCTTCGATTCCAAGGTTCCACCGATCGTCGATCGACTTGGATTGGTGCTCGACAACTTTCGTGGCGGGTGGCTCCGCATCAGAAAACCGAATCTCATCGACTTCCAAATAACCTTCGTTGTCGTCAATGAATTCCAGGTAGGCTTTGTGGCCAACGTACTTGCCCAGATCGCCACCGAAACTCTTCCAGACCCATCGTCCTTGGGTATCGATGTCTTTACCCTGGATCAGCGTGCCATTGAATAGCAGGCCATTGGCAATGGCCATCTGGTAATTGTCGATCACCACCAGCATCCGCACGTTGGCCGAGGCCTTGAGGCGAACATGAATGCGGGGCGCGGTGATTTCAAAAGTGGGTGATCGCAAGGTCCCTCGTTGTTTCCGACCGAGGACTCGACTGCTGATGGTGCCAGGCTTCAGCACCTGACCTTCGGCGGTCAACAAATCATCCGTGACGACATGGAAAGCGGAACCGGACGTGGTCCAGCCTGCAGGCAGAGCGGTGGAGTTGAAATCCTGCATCAGCACGGAGGTGGACCCGTCCCAACACCGCTCGCTGGCGCCATCGATTCCGTCAGCATTGCGTACCCAGCGCTCCAAGCGCTCTCGATCAAGCCCGGCATCGAGAGCGGCCTGTTCGATCCACTGGGACTCAATTTCAGCTGACGCTTGATCAGCTTCCAGCCGGTCGCAGAGTTTCATCGCCGCGTCGTAATAAGCCGCGGGCGCAAGTCGTTGTCGCGTTTCCTCGTCGATCGATCGCAGCTTCATGGCCGCGTCTTCGCGATGCTGCTGGATCTGACGGTTGATGTTTTCGATCTTACGGCCCGGATCCAGCGGAGCATACTGTCGACAGCTGCTTTGGATAAAGGCGCTCAGCGCGTAATAGTCAGCCGTCGAGATCGCATCAAATTTGTGGTCATGACATCGCGCACAGGCGACCGTTAAACCGAGAAAACTCTTACCAAACACATCAAGTTGATTGTCGATAATGCTGGCTTCGTTCCCCAATACGTCCGTTGGCGCATGCGTCGCGTCGTGAAAGTACCAGAATCCGGTGCCAATGATCGATTCGTTAAAGTCTTCTTCCGGATTACGTCTTGGCTTGGCGATTAAGTCACCAGCGATCTGTTCGCGAACAAATTGATCGTACGGAACATCGGCGTTGAAGGCGCGGATCAGGTAGTCACGATACTCGTGGGCATGACGGATCGGATAATCAAACTCGTGACCATACGTTTCACTGTAGCGCACCAAGTCCATCCAGTGCCGTGCCCACTTTTCACCGTAATGTGGTGAGTCCAGCAATTCGTTCACAACTCGTTGAAAAGCATCCGGCGAGTCATCGGCAAGGAACTGATGGATCTGATCGACGCGCGGGGGAAGGCCGACCAGATCAAGGTACACGCGTCGTAGCCAGGTTCGCTTGTCCGCCGCCGGCGCTGGCGTGATGTCAGCTTGTTCCAGCTTGGCGAGAATGAAATGGTCGATTGGCAGAATCGGCCATTGGGCGAGGGAGACTGGTGGCGGCTGCGGCGAAGCGATCGGCCGCCAGCACCAGTGACTCTGATAGCGGCCCTGCAAATCGAAAGCTACGCTGGGCACAGCCGCGCTGATCTCCGTGCGCGGGTCAGGAGCCCCATGGCAACCCATTGTTCCAGAATCGCTATTTTCGGCTCGGGAAGCTTCGATGTCGGAGGCATTCCGCTGACGCCATCTGCCTGGTACCGGATTGCCTTGACCAGCAGACTTTCGTCCGGTTTGCCAGGAACGATTGCGGCGCCCGAATCGCCGCCTGTTTGCCAACCGTGTTTGCTGTCCAGCAGCAATCCCGCTTCGATTTCGTCAGCCTCGGCAGCATGGCATTGGTAGCAGTGCTCGAGAAGAATCGGCCGAACCTTCGCTTCGAAGAACTCGATTTGATCCGCGGTGGGGGCATCGGCAAACGCCAGCGTGGCGGATGTCAACACGATCACGATCACGCTTGATCGAGTACAAGTTGCCCCCCGCCTTCGTCCGGTTGCTACCGTTTCCGACCTTTGCCGCCGATAGAGCTGCTGATTCTGGTTCGCGACGCCACGCAGAATTGAGCGAATCACGCGATCACCTCGTGCATCACGTGTCCGTGCACGTCGGTCAGCCGCATGTCTCGGCCGCTGAAGCGGAAAGTGCTTTTGGTATGATCGATCCCCAGCAAATGCAACATCGTGGCGTGCAAATCATGAATCTCAAATCGATTTTCCACCGCTCGGTATCCCCACTCGTCGGTTGCGCCGACCGACACGCCCGCTTTGGTTCCGCCGCCGGCCATCCAGATCGTGAACCCGAACGGATTGTGGTCCCGGCCATTCGTGCCTTGGGCGAACGGCGTGCGGCCGAACTCGCCAGCCCAGACGATCAATGTCGAATCGAGCAGGCCGGTTCGCTTCAGGTCTTTGATCAGCGCCGCGATCGGCTGATCGACAGTCCGACAATTCTTGTTGTGACCGTCGACCAGGCCGGCATGTTGATCCCAGCGGTCGCCGTTGCCCGCCTGGGCAGGTCAGCTCGATGAAGCGCACGCCACGTTCGACCAGCCGGCGAGCGATCAAACATTGCATGCCAAACGTTTTTGTGTTGTCGAAATCGGATTCCAAACCGTACAACCGTTTGGTCTCGGCGGTCTCATCATTCAATTCGATCAATTCCGGAACGGCGGCCTGCATTCGATAGGCGGTTTCGTAATTTTGAATCGCCGCTTCGACTTCCCGATCCCCGCCAAGTTCGGTATTGAACTGCTGATCAAACTGGCGAATGAAATCCAACTTGTTTCGTTGCAGTCTGGCCTGCGGCTCGCTGGGCGCGATGTTGGCGATCGCCTGCGGCTTGGGGCAGGAACACCGAACCTTGATAAGCCGACGGCAAGAAACCGCTGCCGAAACAATCGAGACCGCCCGGTGGAATCAGCCCTCCATTGATGACGACGAAACCGGGCAGCTCTTGATTTTCGGACCCCAGACCGTATCCGAACCAAGCCCCCATGCTGGGCCGGCCCTGGAAGCCGCTGCCGGTATGCAAGAAGTAATTGGCATTGGTGTGTTCGGAGAATTTCGACGTCATCGACTTGACGATCGCCAGTTCATCAGCGACTTCCGACAGATGTGGAAACAGCGAACTGATCCAGTGCCCGCAGTCGCCATGCTGCTGGAACGGCCAGCGCAGCCCCAAGCACGGTGCCGATATTGTCGAATTGGGTTGGCGCCAGTTTACCGATCAGCTTACGTGGATCTTGGCCATCAAACTTGTTGAGCGTCGGTTTGTAGTCAAAGGTGTCGACATGCGAAGGTCCGCCATCCATATACAGAAAGATGACGCTCTTGGCGCGGGGGGCAAAATGAGGCGTTTTGGGCGCGAGCGGATTGATCGCCGCGGCGCTGCTGCTCTGCTCGGACAGGGTGCTCAAAGCCAGAGCGCCGAAACCGTGTGCGCACCACTGCAACATTTCGCGGCGGTTGGTGGGTCGGCTGGCGAACCGCCGGCAGTGGTGCTTGGCCGGGGAAACGGACATGCTGACTGATCCATCCTGTGTGACTGAGCGGCCCTCGCGTCGGCAAGTCGAAGGCAAAACAAGCAAATTTCAAAGGCGGGACAACTGCCGGGAAAAGGGGGCAGATACCGATGGCCGCCAACGGCCCCAAGGTTGCTTCGCACTCTTGGTGTCTGACCCCTTTTCCCGCCCTCTCATTGTAACAGCAACGCCGGAAATTATTTACCCGCCGGAAAGCATTGCTTCCCAACCGTCCGCGGCCCTGCCGGCCGGCAACGAAGCCCGAAATCAAGTGATTTTGTTGCAGCTGCCGGTCAAAGCTTCGAGCTGATCAAGCCTCCAGCCACCTGGAGCAAGCGGACTACGGTGCCATCGCGTCCAATTCGTCCAGCTTCAATCGCACGCTCAAAATGTACGGCTGCTGACCCTCGTCCCAGTGTCCGTAGGTCGTGGTGACCAACGTCCCGTCGGGAAGAATTTCGACACCGGGATACGCGGTGTCGTAGCCCTTGGTGTTGTCTTTCAGCCGCACCGAGTATTGACCGCTGCGGCCGTCGACAATGTCGTCCCAGGTCCCGACCCAAGCTACCCAATCACCTTCGAAGGGTCGATCTTGGCGCGGGCTTTTGGAGAGATGCCTCGAAAGCTGATGAACAGTCGTCCGTCAGGTCCATACTTGCCGGTATGGCGGTCACCGGTCAACGCCAACGGAACCTCGCGCGGCTCTGTCCATGACTTGCCTTCGTCGCTCGGAGAAAATCACGTGAGAATTTTTGCGGCGCGCGTTTTCGCGAAGCAGCACGGCCATCGTTTTTCCATCCGGCGAACGAATGCATCCCGGTTCACAAAGGTTGACTACCGAGGACTGGTAAACGACTTCCGGAAAGCTCCATGTCAATCCGCCATCGACCGAGAAAGTTTTGAACAGTTTGAACGTCGGCGTTCGTTTTCCGTCTTTGGTAAAGAAGCGTCCATCATCGTGGAACATCGCCAAATAATGACCCTTGCCGGTTTTCAGTGGTTCGACAAACCCCATCACGACGATTCCGCCCCAATCACCAACCGGCTTCAGATCACTCCAGCTCTGGCCGTCATCCTCGCTGACGGCCAGCCGCGCCGGATACAAACCAGACCACATGATGATTCGCTTTGTGCCGTCAGGTCCGATCACCCGATGAAGCGTCGGCACCTCTTTTGAGGTGGCCCAACTCTGCGGGACGCTCAAGCGGTCAGTCCAAGTCCTGCCGCCGTCGGAGCTGCGCTTGTAGACAATCGCGCCTCCGCCATGACCCTTGGGGTAAACGCATAAAATCGTCTTGCCATCTTCCAACAGACAGGTCGTCGGGTGACCGAGGTATTGTCCGGCCTCGCGATCAACAATCACTTGACGATCGGTTTGATCGTTCAGGTCGATGGTGATGGGAAAGTCATCGGCCGCGTGGGCCAACGACGGCATTACGCATAACAGAGATAGTAAACAAATCCTCATGACAAAGCTCGCCTGCGGTGCTACCAATCCAACTCGGCTGGGAAGAATTCGTTGATCAGCTGTTGGTAATACGGTTTTAGCTTCTCGACGGATGGTCGCTGGTCACTTTTGGAGTACAAGTCATATTGATTGAACTCCCGCACCCACTTGAACATCTCGCGATCACGATCATTGAACAAATACTGATAATCGTGCTCACGATGGGCCGGATAGAAAGAGTGATATCGGATCGCGTACAACGCTTCCTCCGGTAAGTAATCTTTGACGACGTGATACAAATATTCGTCATGTCCCCACGACATGAAGACGTTGTCCAGGCCCGTATTCTGTTGGTAAATACCCAGTCGATTCTGGTACTTGGGGTTGTTCCAGTCAGGGTTCTGCTGAAAGAACTCGTGGAACACGATCTTGGGCGAGTAGGCACAACCGACTGGAAAAGTGTCGCCGACTACCGCCCATTGTGGTTCGCCGAACAGGCACAAAATCTTGCCGAGATCGTGAATCAAACCCGTCAAGATCATCCAGCGAGGTTGCCCATCGGCCCGAACCGCTTCTGCTGTTTGCAATAAATGCTCGATCTGCGACAGATCGGTATCCGGATCACTGTCGTCAACCAAGGTGTTCAAGAATTCCATGGCTGCCCAAATACTCATCCGACGCTTTTTCAGCGGCAGATATTCCGCTCGTTTCTGTTGAACGAAATCAAAGGTCTGATTGCGGTGATTTAAACGATAGAACTCTTTGACGCTCGATCTGGCCTCCGCATCGTAGTCCCGAAAATCTTCTTTCTGCTTGTTCGGATCGGTCGCCACGAACGCATCGCCGGATTCCGACTTGGGATATCGACGCAACAAGTCGTTTTCCCAATCTTCGCCGTGAGTTAACGAATTGGCATCTGTCACCGGTTTGGTTCTCCAGGATGGTAGGTTCGCATGGCGTTGTTCAAAACATCATCCCAGTCGAACCAGGAATCTTTTGCTTGGCCGGATCCGAATCCGCGTGCTCCTTTGCGAGCGGCACGGCGCTCGCCGCCGATTTTTGTCGTGAAACGTTGATTCCGACGAACCGCTGGCTAGCGCCATTCCGCTCAGATTAAATCCACTGCTCCAGATCCCGTTATACACGAAGCATCTTTAAATTGCAGTGGTAATCACTCTGAACCGAAGTCACCGCCGGCTCCGACTTTGATTCGAACAATCTCCAGTCACTCGATCTCACTAAGGTGCGTGATGCTCACTGAGATGTTTCGCGTAGACTCGGGCGATGTCGCCCATGTAGTGATGTGGCGCTTCGCTGGCGGCTGCCGTCATCCGCCGCAACGCCGTTTTTTGATCTCCGCACGCGTCGGCGTACAAACCGAGGTACAGATTGCCGTAAAAGATCGCAGACTCGCGGCCTGGCGTTTCGGGCCGCAGACGCTCGATTCGCTCGACGACGTGAGCTGTCTCGCCATCGGCCAGCATTTCCAGTATCTCGGCCATCGGAATTCTGGGATCGCCGGGAGCCGGCAGCAGCAGTTGTTTTGCACGTTCGATTGATTCGGCCTTGGCGACACATAAGAAATGCCAGGCGGCGTTTTCGACATCATTCGGATTGACCTCACGATGTTGGACGAACTGCTGAGCGGCGCTGCGGTGCTGGCCATTGAAATACAACGCGATGCCGCGCTGCCAAAGCTGGGGCATCGCTTCGGGTCGCGCTTTGATGTACTGGTCGTACAACGGCACCGCGAGATCGGGTTTGCCACAGCGCAAAAGGACGTCGGCGGCAGTGATGATCGCGCGCGGATCATCCGGACTTTGCCTGAGCATGGCATCGGCGGCGTCCAGTGCTGCTTGCGGTTCTCCCCTACGCAGCGCGTCCGCGGCAGCCTGATAGGCCGAATCTGACTGTGCGGTTGCCGATGATGCGAGAAAAGGTGCAACAAAAACGCTGATCAGCAAAAACAAGCGGATTTGTCGCATAGAACCAGCCATGTCGGATGTAGTGATACGAATGCCGCGCCGGGCGCCGATTAGATTGCAGCCGAACGTTCTGCTGCCGCCTTGATTTGCCGGCGGAGGTGATCGAGATGTCCGCGGCGACTATCGCCGGGGAAGCATCGCTGTTGCCTGGGGGTCCGGCATGTTCGCGATCCACTGGCGAATCAGTTCGTTTGCTTCCTCGTCGACAAGCGACCGACCGAACTCAGGCATCACTTCGCCGGGATGCGTGGTTTCTAATCGGTACATCAGAATCGACTCCTGTGGTTTGCCAGGAACGATGTCATATTGTCGTCCGCCGGTTCCCTTACCGGCAGCCACCGGTCCCTTGAAGACACCCAGCTTGAATGGGTCTGTGACGGCCGCATGCAGATGCAAGCCCGAATTGCGGGCAGGTCCAGTTTCACTGTGGCAATGCGCACAATTGATTTCCAACCAGGCTCGTGCTCGATCATCAACTGATCCGGTCGATTCATCGTTCCAGACTGCCAAGCGTGGAGCGTCATCAGGTTTTGGCGCGCCGCTTAAAATTCCGATCCGCGACCAATACGCAAGCTGATTCTCCGCACCATGATCATAGGCAAAATCACCGTTGATCTGACTGGCTCTTGGTCCAATCGGTTTATCATCGACATGGCAACGCTTGCAGTCGTTTACATTCGGGACCAGATGGGAAATCTGGCGTGGTTTGCCGTCTGAATGAATCCACTGGACATCGACCGCGGCACCGGTCAATGACAAGGTTGCCTCGGTTTGCTGCTCGTTCCAGACGTACGGCAATCCGATCCAGCCCGTTTTTTCGCGGCGCAGAATCCGAGTTTCGATCAGCCGACGACCTTTCCCCAAATCGGTCATGTCGTAATCATGACCGAAGGTCTTCGCGATTACGGTACCGACCGGGAAGTCGAACGCCTGATCGGCGTTGTAGGGTGCCGTCGCTCCGGCCGGTAGTTTCACGAATCGCTGCTTGGTCGCGTAGTCGGTGAACAAAGGCGTGTTCAGATTGTACGGAACCACACCATCGGCCGGCTGCTGGTCGGCCAGGTTGCCACGGAACAGGCCGTACTCCGAAAGCACCTTGGGGTACTTGAGTTTGCGACGCCTTTGCGACAAGGCATCGGCCGGCTGCGTATCGGTCGATGCCTCCAATGCGGTGCCGGCCGTCGACACCGAGGTGGCATCACTGGGGGTCGGCTGGGTTTCCACGGTTGATCGTTCGCGGCACCCGACAACCGTCAACAACAGGCAGCAGGCAAAGGCCAACATGTTGCGTCCAGGACGCGTCACGGTCGACCTCGAAATGCAGAACACAAGCGAAGGCATGTTAACTATTCGACTCCCGAAATGGTGACCCCGGTCAGTGACTCCAACTTGCCCTGGTAAGGGCTGAGGTCTTTACTGATCTGCGGTTCGCCACCGGCCAGCACCGCGGGCAGGTTCAGATTGACAAAGGTGGCATCGCCATTGTTGGCAATTCGAATCCCTAGTTCGGCCGGCAATTGCCCGTCAACCAACTTCTCTGGGTTGACCACGCCGTCGATGACAATGTCCGGCAACGGGCCCTGTTCAACTTTCGTGTACAGGGCAGCCAATTCGCCTTCTGGCTCCGCACCACCATCAGCCATTTTATTGTCGTGGATATAGATTCCTTCGGGGTATGGATCGAACCCGGGATCTTCTTTGCGTTCTTTATTGGACCTGTAACTAATCACGGCACAATTAGCGGTCTTGTTGCCCTTGATGTCATTTTCAAAGATTTCGACGTTATCGTTGGACATGACCATCAAACCGGTCCCGGCGGGTACGCCGGCGACGGCAGTTCCTTTGGGCGCAAAGTTTGCCAGGTTGTTGTCATGAACCGTGTTGTTGTAGACCCGCGTGTTGCGGCCGTTCTTGATTGTCAACCCTGGCAGTGAAAAGACCAGCAAGCCTCCGGTGTTACCGATGGCGACGTTTTCATAAACGTCAGCACCAATCGTGTTTTCAATTTCGATTCCAGCAACGTTCCGCTCGGCTCGATTGTATCGAACAATCGTATTTTCGGTTTGACCCACATAAATGCCGGCATCGGAGGCACACTCAGCAACGCAATTTTCGATCAAAACTTGCTTGCACAGCACCGGATAAATTCCGTAGGCACCGTTTTCTGTGCTGGGTCCACCAGACCACCAGGTGCGGACACGTCGGAAAGTGACGCCGGTTGAGTCCGTGATTTTGATCGCGTCGCCCGGTGAGTTCTGAACGGTTAAATCTTCGAGAGTAAAGTTGTTCGAGATGACTTTGATTCCCTCACCACCCGAGCCTTTCTGTTGTTTGCTGAAGTCGAGGATCGTTTTTTCCAGACCCTTGCCACGAATCGTGATGTCATCGGTGCCGTCGAGGGAAAGCGTGCTGTCAAATTCAAACGTGCCTTCGGCAAACTCGATCACGTCCCCCGCTTCGGCTAAGATCAAGGCCTCCTGCGCTTCCTTGGCCGCGTTGGGCCCAGGCTGAATTACAGTCACCAGTTGCGTTTCATCGGCTGTCTCGATGACTTGCTCGCTAACGACAACGGTTTCCGAATCGCCTTCCTCGGCAACGGGCGTTGGCTGATCGCAGGCCGGTATCAACAACAGCGCTGCTAGCGAGAATGATGTGGTTAGCTTGGTTGTGCGAAGGCGTTGGGACATGGGCTTCCTGTCTGTTGATTTGGAGGATCGGGGGGACTGCGCGTCGACAACAGTATAACATCCGTCCTCTGGTTAGTGAAATGGTGCGACAATCTCTAACAGCTCAATTGCCGGCACCCCGTCACAATGAATGCGGGCGGTGCGCCCGTAGGTTTGCTCGCCGGTGTGGAGTTGCATTAGTTTGGCCAGGCTCGGGCCAACAACCACTTTCCATAATCCGCAAAGTTCCACTTTTCGCATCACGTTGTGCTCGATCAAAACGCGGCCCAGCGGAGTTTGCTGACTCTCGATTTGCCGCCAGACATCATCGTCCAGGGCCTGAATGTCCAGACGCACGATGCCGTACTGCACGATCTTGTCCGACCCCCTGGCGACGAGCGTGATCTCACGGGCATACCAGTGATCATGTTGCTGGCAGCGGTGGACGTGGACATCCACCTGCTGGCCACAGTGGGATTCGACCGCCACCGTCATGTGCTGGCGGTGGTTCAGCAACTGGTCGTACGGTTCGGGTAGTTGCTGAACAGACGTGAATTTGCCGAGCTGGGAATGTGCGACCGGTGGGCCGTAGAATTCGTTCAGTAACTTTTCGATCTTGATGCTGGAGTCGTCGGAGGACGTTGCACTCTTCATGGGCCCTGTTTGAGTTGTGCGGTGTCAACGATGCGGTGTCAACTGATTGGCGCGTTGACGCCCAGCGAAACGACGACGGGAGCGGGCAACTCGGGCCGCTCTAAAACAGTGTCCACCAAAAAATAAAGGAGCCTGCGTAATCCTTCGACTTCGATCTCGTCCGCCACCTCCTCGGCCCGCATTTGATGTTTGTCAACCAGCTTCATGGCCGTTTCAAACACGTTGGCCTTGTCATACAACCGTCGAACTTCGCGCAATCGCTGTTGGTCGTCCAGCAAACATTGGTTGTTACCCAGTGCCAACAGTTCGGATTGATCAGCTGCCGGCAATCCCTGCAGGGCGAGCGCCACAACAAGGTTGGTCGTCCACCGATCACGTCGCCGCCGCAAGTGAGTTTGTTCGATTGGTCACCTGCCCAATCGCCAATGTCGTTCAGGATCTGAAAGGCAACACCCATGTTGCGGCAAAAGGTACGAATCGCCTCTCGGTAGGGCGCGACTTCACCCGCCAGGCGAATTCCGCTGATCAACGCCGCTTCGAAGGCAGGCGAAGTTTTCAGAGCATAGATTTTCAGCGCGTCCAGCGGCGTCAGCCGCCGATCTTTGGCATCTCGCCACAGTAACTCCGCACCTTGGCCTTCGGCAAGCGCAGATGAGCGGCGGCGAGCGAGTCGAGCACATCGACCCGTGCGGCGGGATCGACATCGTCAGCATCGTCACTGCGGCTAAGCAACCGATAGCCCAACCCAATCAGGTAGTCACCGACGTTGATTGCCGTCGGCAAGCCGAAGCGACGATGCACGGCCTGCTGTCCGTAGCGAAATAAGTCGTCGTCCTCGATGTCGTCGTGGACCAGACTGGCTTTGTGAAACGTTTCAATACTCATTGCCGCACGCCGCACCGAAACCGGCAAATTCTCGGCCGCTTCGGCTCCGCCCGCCTCGGTACACGCGGCTCCCGTCATCGCGTCATAGGCAGCTAGAGTGATGAACGGCCGCGAGTGTTTGCCGCCCCGCGCCATGAAGTCATAGGCAATCAGTTCGGTTGCCGCGATCGGATCCATCGATGCAATGGATTCAGCCGCGATGGCTTGCTCGCCCAGCGGAGTCCGGTCCCGCACGCGAGGAGCCAGCAGATCGATCGTTTCGTTTTGAAACAAATCACTGGCGGCCCGCATCAGATGAACGTAGCTGCGTGTCTGTTGAGCTGCCGGAACATAGGGCGTACGGATCATCTGGTCGACCCACGCCTCGTCGACTTTCGTGTTTCGGCAATCGCTGCTTAGCAGCGGAACCGCCATGCAGGGAATTCCGGCCAGCAAGACTTTGTCGATTGCTTTTTCAAGCACATTCAAGCAGGCGACACCGACCACGGCGTCAACGTAGCCACCGACGATGATTTTCATGACCACCGGCGAACCTTCGGCGACCAATACCCGATAGCCCATTTCTTCGGCTAAACCGCGGAAGTCGGCAATGCTGCAAGCACCGCATTCTTTGCAGTTCATGCCAAACTGATCGTACTCCGCGGGACAACCTTCGGCATGTTTCAAGCAATGCGGCAGTAAGAACAAGCGCCGCTCAGGCGGGACGGCTGCCAGTGCGGTTTTCCAAAACGCACTACTTAACATCACCATCACCCAGCCCAGATAGCCCTCCTGCAGATCGGCCTCCTGCAAAGTACGCCGGGCAACCTGTTCCATGGCGTCCTTGGACATCGGCACTGAGCGGTCCAATCGCGATGCAACCTCCTCGCACCTCGCACGCAAGCTCTCGCGCAGTTCCAAAGACTCCGGGACCACCTTCAGGTGACTCGTCTTGCGACGCTGAGAACGACCTGCCTTGGGGGCTGTCGATGCCGAGTCGGTTGTTTCTGTGCTGCTCAATCCGGTTGACAAACCGTTTACCTCAGGGGGCACTGGTGGTGGAAAATTGCCGGTCGAATTCAATCCAGGTTAATCAATGGTCATGTAGCCAACTGCAAATTTGCTGGTCTCTAGTGGCGTGCAGGTAATTGCCAAGTGCGGCGGTTGCAAAGATTAACGGATAGAGCTGCTCGTGGTACCACAATTTGGCAAAGTAGAACCCAATCGGCCAGGGAACGTGGTGCCGATCCAGGTGGACGCTGCGGACTAAGAATTCAACGGCTCGGATTATAGCCTGCCGATGGCGTGGATTCCCACTCCCTGTCGGGCCAAAGCTCGGACCAGGAACTTCGGGAACCCTACTCTCGGCATCGTAACTCGTTTCGGCACCAGCACTTGCCGTCGGTTTTCGGCCGCCGGGCAAGACCACCATTAAGGCCTCCAACGCGAGTGCCGTTTCCTCAATCGAAGAACAGCACTCGGGCAAGTCGTGACTACCAGCCTGTGCGGATGATTTCAGCCAGTGGGCCAGCGATGATCCGCCACCCCAGCCGCCGTCGTCGTTTTGCGACCGATCAAAAACTCGCAACCCCTGGCCACTGTCTGCTCACCAAGCGTTCCCAATGCCCCCGCGATCAGCACCCGCGAAGTGCCGTAGATCGGATTGAGCTCGTCCTGCATGTCTTGATTGCCGAACCAGAGCGGAAGCCAAGAACCGTCGGCGCGCTGATTTCGCTCCAGGAACCTGATTCCGCGACGAACCATGGCCGAATCGCCAGAGCGTTTGACAGTCGCGTCGCCGACGATCGCACGGATCACATGCGCGGTTAAATCATTACTGCTGCGATCAAAAGGCAATTGTCCCCAGCCACGACAAAAGGTTGGCCAGCCGCCGTCGCGATTCTGCAGACGCTGCAGCCATCGCATTGCCTGTTCGATTGCCGTCTGGCATCGCGTTTGCAATTCGCCATCGACATGTCGCATGAAATGTCGCGAGGCGATGATCGCAGCCGGCGTGTCATCGCTGTCGGGGACCGCGCCGCTTAGATCGGTCCAGCCCCAACCGCCTGGTTCGGCTCCGGTAAAAGGATGACGCAGGCGATGCTGGCAGTTCAAGTGCCAACGGACCAGCGAATCAGAGCACCAGCTGCCGTCGTCGTTGGGATCACGGGTCAGTGCATGCACAGATAACGAGGTGACCCAGGTTGCCAGGTTGGTGTCGATCGGCCAGCTGCCATCCTCGTTCATCGAATCGACCAGAAATCGCAATCCGCTGCGACTGACTTCGTGATCCGATCGACCCGTTGCCGCCAAACTCATCACGACAAATGCGGTCAACGGCGTGGCCTCCAAATAACCGCCGCTTTGCGGCTGCATCTGCCTGAGGACTTTCATCGTGCGGCCAATCGACGCTGAACGCACCATCCGCAGCGGCCAGATCGATTTGCGTCCATGGAAATGTCGGGCTTGACCGATCGCAACCAGCGCGGGGATTGCATAGCTGACCACCGGCATCTGCAGCCAACGATACATCGACTGCGGAAAGACGGCCGCTTCAAACGGCAACGGCGAGACGACGTCCCAGGAAACGACGCCGGCAATCGCCAGATTGCTTAGAATCGGGACCACAAACGTCTTATCCTTCCCGTAGCGGCGTCGCAAGCCATCGAGTTCTCCGGAATGCCGCAGATACACCTGGAGTCGATCAATGCAGGTCGGCGAGAACGACTCTCCGGTCGCGGACCGCGCAAGTGTGCCCGCAGCCAACACCAGATAGCTGGTTGCAATGTTGGAATGACTGCGGTCGGTGTCTCCAAATCCACCATCGCTATTTTGCTGAGATCTCAGGTAGTTCATGCCGCGGTCAACGCACTGCCGCCAGCACTGACGATCTGAAGCGGTTCCAGCGGTTTGGACCAATGCTGCCGACAAGGCGCTGACCGCGGTCGCGGTGCTGAGCGAAGATGGCGAGAGTCGGCCGATCCAATGCCCGTCGGCCGTGCGCTGGTCCAATAACTCCTGACGCAGTCGGTCAAGTGTTTGACGTGCTCGGTGTTGCAGCGTGGAACTCATGCTCAGCGAATCGAGTGGGCTTGGAGTTGTGGTTGGATTCACTGCTCGTGAAACCCGTCTGCGGGATTGACCCCGTAGCCAGGATTGGCAGTGACGCGAAAGCATTTGATTTGGTACGTCGGGTGTTAGTGAACCTTTGTCGCACGAAAACCAAGGCAGCGACAGGGGATCATGTGTTCGCGGACCTAGCTAGGACGAGCAGTGAAAAAATGAAGCTTTCGTTTGTTTCAGTGCCGCTGTCAGCGGTACTATTGACTCTCATTCCCGCTTCGCTCTCGCGGATTGAAGCTGACAATGGTTGGCAATCGGGATGGCGAAACGGTTACTCCAGCTGGAACGGCTCGGGATACGATCTGCCCCAAAAAGTGCCAACCCCATGGCAGCCACCCGCCGACGAAGATGACCCGGTCGATGCGACGCCCTATACGGTTCCGAGCGGTCCGCAACTGAATCCTTACGCTTTGGTCGACCCCGCACCGCCGGGGCCGGAGCCGGCCGACGTTCCCCGGGCTGAGAATTCAGCGGACGACACCCTTGACGATGGCTTCTCGCAGTGGCTGGAATTGATCACAGATCCAGTCGCTCCCAGTGATCCAGATCCCGTCACCGCGAGCGAATCAGCGGCTCCGCCCGAGCAGAGTTTGCTGGCACCCTTGGTTGAACCACCGACAGAGCCCGTCAGTGGGCCGCAGACCGAGCAAGCGAATGCTGCCGCCCAAAGTACCATTGGAAATCTGGTCGCCGATGACGTTGAGCCGGCTCCGCTGCAGCAGGAGGTCATTCGCTGGTATCGATATCCGCAGCGCTGGATGAAGGGTTGGGATTCGAACGCCGAGTTTGGGATTGATGGCAGCAATGGAAATTCGAATACATTGGCCCTGCAAACAGGCTTGGAGCTGAACCGCGAAACCGATCTGCATTCGATGTTGATCGATGTCGATTACCGGCAAGCAAGTAACAATCGCAAGACGATCGAGGACAATGGCCGCTTGAACGTCGTCTATGATCGCATGGTCGCAGATTCGCGCTGGTCTTCGTTCGGTAAATTTGGACTCGAATGGGACCGTTTCAAAGCATTCAACTTGCGGGTCAACAGCCACGCCGGCGTGGGTTATTACTGGTTGCGTGAGCAGAACGCCACGCTGGTCACCCGTTTCGGTGCCGGTGCGTCGCGCGAGATTGGCGCTCCGATCGATGACTGGATTCCTGAGGCAATGTTTGCGATCAACGCCGAGCACCAATTGAATGCCCGAAACAAGTTGACAGGCCGGGTAGATTACTTCCCCGATTGGGGGGATTTTGGAAACTATCGATTGGTCACCGACGCAGCCTGGCAGATTCTGTTGGATGACAGCGAAAACCTGAGCCTGAAACTGGCTGCGACGGACCGTTATGACAGTACGCCGCAAGGCGCAAAGCCGAACGACATTTATTACTCGTTATTACTGTTGTACAAGTTCTGACCGCTTCGATCGTTACCAAGCAAACCCTGTTTTGGCCACACGGGCGGCGAAACGCGGACCGGCATAAAACGGCAACCTAGCTTTGAGCGTATCACTCCGTCATCCGTTCGTGGACACACGCTATGTCAGCCTCGCCGATTCCCTGGAAACACATTCGTAACGTACTCGTTCTGTTCGCTCCACTGTGGGTCGGCACGACACTGCTGTTCGGAGCGATTGGCGTTGGCTATGCATTGTTCAAAGGCGACGTTTACTTGGCCAGCCAACCGCTGGTCGTTCGCGATCAGGCCGATACCTCGGTGGCTCGCTTGGGCCGATTCCCGAGCCAAACCGAGTTAAAGGCGGCTCAAAAGACGATTCAAGAAATGACGCACAATCGCGAAGTGGTTGCCGCCGCACTTCGTCAAATCGGGCCTCCATCGGGAAAACCCGACCCGAATTTTCCCAGCACTGAACTGGTCGACACGGTTGCCGACAGTGGTGTGAACCTGCTAGCTCCCAACGGCGCCGAATTCGGAAATACAGAAGTTGTCTACCTGCAAGTCCAAGCCAAAACCCAACAACGAGCCGATGCATTTTGCCGCGCGATGTTGGAAAGTCTGACTTCGCAGTTGCGCCGCGTGCGCCGGGTACGCGCTGACAGCATGATCGAGGAGCTAAACCATAAGTGTGATCTGGCGCAGGAACCTGGATGAATCAGCGAGCCGGATGCACGAGATCGAAATCAAGTTCGGATCTGACCTGGGCGAATTGAGGAGTTTGAATGACGCGATTTCCGGTGAGGGCGCCAACCGCCGGGCGCTGGAGGCGATCACCGACGAATTGAACACCGCCGAGTTGAAGTTGGAAAAGCGTGAATCGTTGTACGCACATCTGGTGGCGGGCAGTGAGGATCCACAACAATTGTTGATCAATGGTGGCGACCTGCTTTCCGACCAACCGTCCCTGCTGCGGCTAAAAGAAGGCCTCATCGACGCGCAGATTAAGTCCAGCGAGCAGTCGGGCGTGTACACCGACGCGAACCCAAAACAACGTGTCGCCTTGGCGGCCGAAAAAGAAATTCTGGCTCGAATGCAAATCGAAACGGTTGCCGTGATTCGCGCCATGGAACCGATGTTGCAGCTGGAACGAGAACAAGTAGCCCAGCTGCACTATCGCAAAGCGGAATTGTGCAAACGATTGAATCACCTGGCAACCGCTCGAACCGACTATGCCAAAATCGATGCCGAGGTACGACAACGGACCGCCCAGCTGGCTGAGGCCGAAAATGCGTTGGCCGAAGCCAAGGCGATTCGCTCCGCGGCATTGTCGACCAACCTGGTTGCCGACCTTGGTCCGCCTCAAGTCACCGACCATCCCATCGGGCCGTCAGGCTCGCTGCTGACCATCGGTTCAACGATGGCCGGACTGATCTGCGGATTGGGCGCGGTGTTCTTGACCGCGCCAGGACCGACGGATCAACGCACGGGAAGGCGCTGGAGCGATTTTCTGCACAACGGCCGTCGAAACAGCGACGCGGAAGTCGCGCCCCAGGGCAATGTTCAACGCGGCCGGGAGTCCGGCGACGCGGGAATCGTCGACGTTTCGGTGGTTGACGTCTCGCAATCTTTCGCCGGTGACCCTCAGATCTTCTAACGCATTTGCATCAATGGCGTAGTTTGGGAAAAGCGATCATTGACGGCGACTTGTTCGTAACCGATCCCGATCGAGCAAACCAAGGATTCGCTTGACAACCTCTGGATGTTGCGTGGCGACATCATGTTGTTCACCGATGTCTGATTTCAAGTCATACAATCGCCACTGCTCGGCATTGTCCTGTGACTTTTGTTCTTTCCGATACTGAACCAGCTTCCAGTTCCCCATCCGTACGCCAACGGATGTCGCGCCTTCGCTACTGGCCCAGTATAAATACTCGTGCTGCTTCTGCTCCGCCGTCCGTCCCAGCAGCGTTGGCAGATAAGAGATACCGTCACTGTGCACGCCGGCCGGTACTGATACGCCCGCGATTTCACAGGCGGTCGGCAGAAAATCCCAGAATGCCGATGGATGGTCCGATACGGTGCCCGCTTTGATCTTGCCTGGCCAACGGGCGATCAAGGGTACACGAATTCCACCGTCATGCATCGAGCGTTTGAATCCGTTCAGCGGTCCATTGGAATCAAAATAGGTATGATCATGGCCCCCTTCGTTATGCGGACCATTATCGGACGTGAATAAAACGATCGTCTGATCGTCAATTTCCAGTCTCTTGAGCAACAACATCAAACGGCCGACGTCAGCGTCCATCCTGGAAATCATCGCGGCGAATCCTTTTTCCGTATTGGGCCAGTCTTTCCCGGCGTACTGAGCGTAGTCTGGTACTTCCATCCCATCGCCGGTGACGCGGCCAGCCTCGTTGTTGGCATGCGGAATCGTCCAGTGAATGTGCAGCAGGAACGGTTGGTCCTTGTGAGCTTCGACAAACTTAAGCGCGGCCGCGGTAATCACATCGTGCGAATACGCAACACGTTTGGACGACACCCGACCATGTCCGTCAGGATCGTCACTGATCACGTTTCCAGGGAGACTCACTTTCGATTTGTTTTCCCAGAGAAACGTGGGGTAGTAGTTATGCGCATTGCTCTGGTTCATGTAGCCGAACCAGTAATCAAAGCCATTGTTATTCGGATGCCCAGCATTTTCGATCTCACTGGCTTCGCTGACGTGCCCCAACGCCCATTTCCCGACTCCACCGGTGGCGTAGCCATCCTGCTGCAGAAGTTTGGCAACAGTTGATTCGGTACCTGATAAGCTACGAGGCCGATTACCGATCAGTTTCGTGTGGCCCACATGCTGCCCGGTCCACAGCACCAATCGCGAAGGACGGCAAACAGTGTGTCCGGCGTAATGATCGGTAAATCGAATCCCCTCGGCGGCCAATCGATCAAGATTCGGTGTCTCGATCACCTCTTGTCCGTAGCAGCCGACGTCACCATAGCCCAGATCGTCGGTCATGATGTAAATGATGTTAGGCCGTTCGGCGGCACCAGCCATGCTAGAGATCAGCAGCAGCGGAGTCAAAAAAGAGAAAAGTCGATTCATCATGGAGCTCTCAGGCAAGTGGGAAGAATCGTTGATTGCCCATGACAACGCGCGGATCAACGACTTCGCCGGTTGATCCAGTCACAGCTGAACTTGAGCGATTGTAGTAATCTTCTGATCGATTTTGCGTGACAGTTCCTAGGCCGTCGGCAATGGGAGCTCGCGCGACTTGCGGCTCATCAATGCATCGGCTTGCGGGTCATCGACGAACTGTTCCGCTTTCGGATCCCATCGCAACTCGCGACCCAACATCAAAGCGATGTTGCAGAGATGACAAGAAGTCATGGTGCGATGATGCGACCAGACGTCGGAGATCGGCTGGCCGCGATCCGCGATGCACTCAAAGAAGTTCCGCATGTGGTTGCCGTGCTGCTTGCCCTTACACAGCTTGACCACCGCCTGGTCGATCTGTTCCCGATCGGCGGGCGTCAAATCGTTAACCGGCCCCCCTTCCAACTTGCCACGATTGACAAAAATGCGGCCTTTTTCGCCCTCGAACAGAATGCCGTTGCCGAAATCAACGTTGTCCCCTTCGCGTTTGTAGTGATTATTGACGCTGACCACTTGGCCGCTGTCGTAGGTCAGGTCCACGTGGAATTCGACTGCCGTATTGAAGCCGTTGGGCAGTTTGGCTTCGCCGTCCAAGTAGGCTTTCCAATTGAATTCGCTCGGCACGATGGAGGGAAACCTGCCCTCGCCTCGCACCTTCACCGGTCCAGTTTCACCTGGCGCGATGGCCCACTGGGCGATGTCGATATGATGGGCACCCCAGTCCGTCATCTTGCCGCCGGAATAGTCGAAATACCAACGGAACATGCGGCGGCGTTGTTCGCAGTAGCCCGCCTGTGGTGCCGGGCCAAGCCACATTTCCCAATCCAGCCCCTCAGGCACGTCGGTGTACTCGAACGGTCCCTCGTCCGGCCCCCCGCCGATCGCGACGTAGGCATTGACGTTGTCGCCCAAGCGGCCACTTTGCACGATTGCGATCGCCGTTAAGAAATGTTGCTTGTCACTGCGTTGTTGAGTTCCGACTTGGAACACGCGCCCCGTCTGCTCAACCACTTTGCGGATCTGCTTGCCTTGGTCGATCGTCAACGTCAGCGGCTTTTCACAATAAACGTCGGCGCCGGATCGGAGCGCGGCGATGGCGATGGGCACATGCCAGTGGTCGGGGGTGCCGATGGTGACCACCTGTGGTTTCTCTTTCTCCAGCATTTCGCGATAGTCATTGTACTCATTCAGCTTACCGCCGAACGATTTGTTGAACTCTTGACAATGAAGCTTGTCGACGTCACAGACGGCGATCATGTTGGCGAATCTGGATGCTTGCCGCGCGACGTTGCCCCCTTGGTTGTATCGACCGCGGCTGCCACCAACACCGATCGCGGCCAGCCTCAGCCTGTCGGACTCGTCGGCGGCGATGACGGTTTGCGAAACGGCCAGTGCGGAGGTGGCGGCCGCGGTGGTTTTCAAGAATCCACGACGTGATGATTTCATGAAACTGTGCTCCTGCGGAGGGAAAGGTTTTCGAGTGGCCAGAGGCTCATCATAACCCAAGCATCGCGGCAAGGCGCAGGCCTATGCGTAGCATGGGGCCCTCAGAAGCACGGGCCTTGGGTATCGCGGGGGCGGGTGACACTGCCGAGTTTGGATCGGTGCTCCGCAGCGAATCGCTACGAGAGCGGCAGCGGGCTGGCCGCCAGCTGCTGCCAACGCTGCAGGAGCCAATCCTCGGGTATTGGTTTGCCGCTGCGATCGATTACGATCCAGGGCCGGCCGCGACGAATGACTCCCTTTTCCAGAAATTCGCCGAACAATCGCAGCCGCAACGACGAGACAGTCGAGTGGCTGGTGGTGAAGGGACGATCGTGCGGCCCGAGCAAAACGCTGCAACTGTATCCACTGCCGTTGGCGAGATAGATTGGAGCCACTCCCGCAGCGGCGCCCTGGTCGGCAAAGTTTTGATCAGCGGTTGCGATTGAATCGATCGATTGACAGTCGATATCGATGTCGATCTTTGGATGCGAATCGAGTAGATCGGTTTGAATCGAAATCAGCACCTCAACAAGCAGCCGATCCTCGGTTGTTTCGATCGGCCGGAACGCCAAGCGCATCGCAAAGCGTCCGTCACCTTGCGGATAATTAACGTACCAGGCGTCGCCGCGGACAAATTGTTCCGCTGCTTCGGGCAGTGATGCCTGGTCTACCGGACTAAGTGACACGGCGCGTTGATCCGATTGAGGTAACCACAGGCCGATGCCATGTTTGCCTCCGCGGGCGTCCATCAACCAACCGCAGCCGCGATCGATCCAGGTCGCTCGGCCAAGTTGATCGGTATTCCACATGGGTCGTTCCGGCAAGCTGAATTTGGGCAATTGGGATTCAGTCCCCCAGTTGCGGATCGCCGGCGTTTCCAGCCTAGCCAGCGTATTGAGCACTAAAGAACTCTTTGCTCTTTTCGACATCCGTGTTGATCGAGCGGCTTCCCTGTTGCCAATTCGCCGGACAGACTTCGCCATTTTCTTCGAAGTGTTGCAATGCCTTGACCATTCGCAAGGCCTCGTCCACGCTGCGACCGAGCGGCAAATCGTTGACCACTTGATGGCGAACCATACCTTCCTTGTCGATCAGGAACAAACCGCGAAGCGCGACGCCGCCATCGAGCAGCACATCGTAATCGCGAGAAATTTGTTTGTTCAGATCGGCGATCAAAGGATACGCCGTCTTGCCGATTCCGCCTTGATCGCGCGGTGTGTTCGTCCAAGCCAGATGGGTGAAATGACTGTCGACCGAGACGCCTAAAATTTGCACGCCCAGTTTCTCAAAATCGGCAGCCCGATCGCTAAAGGCGATGATCTCGGTGGGGCAAACAAGCGTAAAATCGAGCGTCCAAAAGAACAGCAATACATACTTGCCGCGATAATCGCCGAGGGAAATTTCCGCGAAAGTTCCATCAGGCAGTACGGCCTGTGCTTTGAAATCGGGGGCTTGTTGGGCAACCAGAACACTCATCAGAGATGCTTACTTGTGTGTTGGTGAATCGCGACAAGGGGTCAAATCGAGCCCGATACTATCGAACGAATCCCGTCTGCCGGCAACCCGGCAGCTCACTCAACGCGATCGGCAGGATCGATGCGCTCGTTTTCCCAGTAGTAACCATCGGCCCGCCGCTGCAGAATCCGCTGGGCGCTGCCGGGGGCGAGCGGCAGTTCCGTTTTCGGCAACCAGCGGGCTAACTGATCGGCGGCTAATCGATGCTCGGCCAGGATGGTCCGCCGATGCAACAGGTTGTCGTATTCCTCGGGGTCGCGCTGTCGATCGTAAAGCTCCTCGCTGCCGTCGACATACCGAACGTATCGCCAGCGGCTGTCACAGACGCTGTGATTGCCGACATTGTGGGTGCAGATCGCCGGACGATGGCGGATTTCCGCTTGATCTCTGATCTGCGGCATCAGACTAAGTCCCTCCAGGTCAGGCTTGGTCGGCAGGCCGACCATTTCGATCAGGGTTGGATAGAGGTCCAGCAGCTCAGCCGGCTGGCCACAGGTTTGCCCTGCCGGTAGACCCGGACCGGCCAGGATCAGCGGCACGCGGGTTGACTCGGTCCACAGCGAATTTTTTCCTGAAATCGCTTTCTCGCCCAGATGATAACCGTGGTCGCTCCACAGCACCACGATCGTGTGGTCGGCAAAGCGGGATGCGTCGATGGCGTCCAAAACTCGGCCCACCTGGCTGTCAACAAAACTGATACAAGCCAGATACGAACGAACGAGCGGACGCAACTGATTCTCCCGTTTCAGCCAGCTGGTACGCGGCTCCGGTAATTTCCAGTGGATGTACCAGGAGGCAGCGGGCGTATCGTCACGATCGCCGGCAACGATGGGGGGCATCGTCAGCGAATCTTCCGGATACAGGTCAAACCATTTCTGGGTCGCGTAGCAGGGTACGTGCGGCAAGAAAAAGCCAACCGACAAGAAAAAGGGCTTGCCGTCGGGCATCTGCCGAATTTGGTCGACCGCCCAAGAAGCAACCTTCCAGTCGCCTTTGTCCTGATCGCGATGCGGAAAGGTGCCCCAGTCCATCAATTTGTGATTTCCACCGGGGGTCGGCGGAATCAGCTTCTGTTTCGGCACCGCGCCCACGCCGGCGGTCGGTCCCCAGAGGTCGCACTCGCGATTCGATGCCGGATCATTTCCGTAACTTCCGTGAAAAACCTTGCCGCCGATCAAGGTATGGTAGCCGTGGCTGCGAAAGTACTGTGGCATCGTGACCAAGTCCTGCAATTCGGGCACGTTGCGAATCCAGGGACTCAAACCATAGATGCCAGTCGACGTTGGCCGTCGCCCCGTCATGATCGATGTTCGGCTAGGGTTGCACAGCGGCGCTTGGCAGTGAGCATTGCTGAACGTCAGACCGCGTTTTGCCAAACGACTGATTGAGGGTGTTTTAACATCGGGGTGACCGCCCAGCGGCTCGACCCAGTCATTCAGGTCGTCGATCGCGATCATTACAAGATTGGGACGATCGTTCGGCTCGATCGTTTGACCAACCAGAGGACCGCAGGTCAGCCCCGGGATCAAGATCAGCGGGATCAAGATCAGCTGGATCAAGATCAGCTGGATCAAGATCAGCGCGAAAGCCACAAGTCGAATTCGCAGCATCAGCCAGGCAGGTCGATCGGAGGGTTCGGTGATGTCGATGGCAACATCATCGTTGTCCTCCGCGCCCGAGTCAATCAATAGTTCTCGGGATAGACCACCAATTCGATGCGACGATTGGCGGCTCGCCCGATAGCCGTGTCGTTGCTTTGACGAGGGTTATTGGCGCCCTGAGCGACTGTGAACATTTGCTGCGGTGGCATGCCGGAACGACGACTCATCAGTTCCAAGACCGCTGATGCCTGGGCAGCAGAGAGCTGGTGACTGGTCGCTGCCGTCCCGCCATACAACGGCGCGTTATCGGTATAGCCTTCAATGCCAATTCGTTGTTGTGGAAAAACGCTTCGCAATTGCGCGGCAATCGGATCAAGTGTGCCGGCTGCTTGCGGCAACAGCTGGGCGGTTCCCGGACGAAACAATTGGTCGGCGGGCACAACGATGCGGAGCACTTTGCCGTCTTGGAACACGGGGATCCCGCCCAGGTTCAGGCGCGAAGCCAGTTGCGACAGATCGGTGTTCGCTTGAATCGAGGCGCCGCCACGCACTTGACTGGATGCTTGCATCCCACGAACACGGTTCTGCGCATCGTGCGCCGCAATCGCGGTCGATTCAGCCCGCTGGGACATTTCACCAAGTTGTTTGCGAAGCAGTTCCGATTCGTCTCGAAAGACCTGTGCCTGCTGTTCACTTTGCGCTAACTGGGTATGCAACTGCCGATTGTTATCGTCCAACAACTGAACGCGACGGCTCAATTCAGCGAGCCGGGCTTCGGTTTGATTGACCGCAGCGGTTTGCGGTGGATTCCAGTTCGATCCCGCGGGTCCGGCAAAGTAGGGATTCTGGCTGCATCCGGCGAATGCGAACAGCATCGCCGCGACCGCAAACGGGAGGAGGGGCCGGAGCCGTCGTTGTGTTGATATCAAAACAAACATCCCTGTGTCCTTACTTATCGGGAACAGTAGGGATTGCCTTGAATTCAGGGCAAGATCAATCTGAAGCAGATCCGCGTCTAAAAGTCAATCACAGCGCCCAGGTCAATGCCGTTGACCCACAAGCTGGAATCGTTGAAGACAAAGGCCGGTTGTGTGCCGGACGCACCGGTACCCAATAGCGGGCCATCGATCGCCCGGTCCACCACGGAACCGGCCAGGGCCAGATTGTCAAAGTAGATGAAGCTGTAACCAACGCTCAACAACACGTTCGGACGGAAACGATATGCCAACTTGAAGTTGGCTTCAGGAGCAAAGGCGAACACGTCACGTTGATGAGTCCCGATATTTCCCTGTTGAGCCAGCATGCCAATGTTGAATTGATCCGGTGGCGGTCCACCGGCGATTCCATTGGTGCTGCTACCGGCGATGTTGTACGTTTGTCTCATGTTCCCCAAGTGCACCTTGGTCAGTGAGCGAACCATCCAACGTCCCCGCGTGGCACTCAACTCAAATCCAAGTTGGCCTCCGTTAAAGCGGTTTTTCGCTTCGAACAAGTCGGCAAAGGTGCGGATCGTTCCCGGAGGATCGGTCGGAGCATCGATCACCGTGGTCGAACTGCGGATGCCCAACGTGTCATCGATTCGGAAGTACGAGTATCCGCCGATGAAATCCAGCGCGTGCGTCTGACAGGATTCCATTCGAAAGCGGCCATAGGTCTCCGCAGCAAGCATCTTCAGCTCGCTTTCGGCAGCGACTTCGCCGACCAGATCCAGATTGGCGTCAAGATAAGAGACCAACAGCGCACTCTCGCCGACACCGCCGGGCGCACCCGGGTTGGTTTCGAAGAAGGGGCGTCCGACCGAGATTTGGTTGCCATCCAGACCGGTCATGCTGAGCGATTCGCCGTTTTCCCCCAACCACCAAAAACGACCGCCCACGCCAAATTTCTTGTCGATCCACTTACCGTAGTCGATTCGGAAACCAGCCGACAATCCTCCGTCGACCTGGCCGCCAAATTCTGTGTTGACGCCAGGGTTTGGGCCGCCACCGGGGGATAAGATCGGCAGGTCTCCGGGTGCCGCGGAAGCCACCAGAACAGGCATCGTGCGGGCTTGGGGAAACCACAGCAGCGCTTCGGCGGTGGCCCAGGAATTGCAATCAATCAGCTTCGGGCAATGAGCGAGCAGCTTGGAAAAATCAGAGCAGCGAATCGCGTGGTAAGGTGAATCGCAGCCGCCATCGCAGGCGGTTTCACAACCGCATGCCGGTGCATAGCCACCTTGGTAGGCGTACTGTTGAAGCACGTGATTTTCCTGATATCCGCCGCTTTCCTGATATCCGCCGCTTTCCTGATAAACCTCGCTTCCCTGATAAACCCCGCCTTCCTGATAGGCACCGCTCGCTTGATATCCGACCGGCTGTAGCAAGGAATAGCCGATGGGCGCGTATTCGGGCCGCGAGGTCGATGCCTGCCGTACCGGCGAGGGCTCGGCCACGCTGACCTGGGATACCGCGGCACCCGCCTGGTCCGACAGCGCGTAACACTCTTCGTCGGACAGCGCATACCACCGATCGCCGTGGGACGGCGAATCGTTCGTGGCTTGCTCAGCCGCCCGTGTTGAATCGGAGCTGGCCAAATCGTTTGCATCCCTTGTATCATCGATGTACGACGAAGGGTCGGCAAAGTAAGCATCCTCGCCGTATTGGTCGGGCGCACCTACGATCGGGCCCCGGCCGTTGTCGGCCAGCGCCACGCCAGTGCCAAACAAAAGCATGGCCGCGGTTGCCAGGGATGGTAAGTTTGTTTTCATCGTACATCTCGTACAGTCCGGGAACACGGGTTGACTGGTATAAACGGATCGACTGAATCGAACGGTATATGTAGTACTGTCGTTACGCGAAGCATTCTCGGCCCAAATTACCCAGCTTACGCGGTACATCCTCCGTGTCTTGTGTAATCGTTCGCGCGGCGCATTAGAATGATTGTTTCACGACGATTCGGACTTGAGTTGCCCGGCTGGCGGCGAGATTAAAGCCGAGTGCCGAGCAGAAATTTGCACCTTTCGAAGATCTGACCCGCCCATCGAAACCGGAGTATGGACCCGCCTTGAAGCTAGACCAAAACTCATCAACCGAAAGGCCGGCCCTGCCCCCAGCCGCGGTTTCGCAGCAGACTGGATCAGATCGCCCGCCTACCGCCGAGGTCGCCGTGCCAGCCGTCGACCCCCGAGCCGATCGTGCGCTATCGTTGATCTCTGCGCGGGGTTCCGATTTCGCCTGGCGCGTTGGCGTCGAAGTTTGTATCAGATCAACGCGCTAGAAGCGATTCTGCAGTCCGAGAGTGACAAGGAACTGAGCAAGCGTTCCCGCGCACTCCGTTACGAAGCGATGGCGGGCAAGAAACTCTCGAAACTATTGCCCGAGGCCTATGCATTGGTCCGTGAAGCGGGTCGACGAGCGTTGGCGTTGCGACACTACGACGTTCAGATCGTCGGCGGAATCGCGTTGTTCGAAGGGTGCATTGCCGAGATGCAGACGGGTGAAGGCAAAACTTTGACCGCGACGTTGCCGTTGTACTTGCACTCGCTGTTGGGCAAGGGCGCGCATCTGGCGACGGTCAACGACTATCTGGCCAAACGGGATGCCCAGTGGATGATGCCATTGTTTGATTTGCTTGGGGTTTCGGTCGGCATTATCCAAACGCCGGATGATCAATCCTCGCGGCGCAAGTCCTATGCGGCCGACATCACCTACGGGACCGCTAAAGAATTCGGATTCGACTTTCTGCGCGATCGGCTGTTATTACGGGCCCAGAATCGTTTGCAGACGGAAATGCTCGGCGACGGAGCAGGTGGTTTCTCCGGCAGTGGCGACGAAATCGTGATGCGGGGAATGCACTTTTGTATTGTTGACGAAGCGGACAGCATCTTGATCGACGAAGCCCGCACGCCGTTGATCATTGGTAGCATCGAAGACAATGTCCGGGACCAGATCGTGCAAACCTATCAATGGGCAGCCAAGCATGCTGCCGACTATGATCTGGACGATCATTTCACAATCGATCCCGACACCAAGCAGTACGAATTGACGTCGAAGGGTCGCCAGAAAGTCCGTTCGTTGTTAAAGACGGACCTTGTCCGCACGATGGGATTGGTGGATCTGTACGAATACACCGAGCGGGCCATCAAAGTACATCGAGAGTTCCTGCTGGATCGGCAGTATGTCGTTCGCGCCGGCCAGAAAGGGATCGACGAAATCGTGATCGTGGACGAATTCACGGGGCGACTCGCCGAGGGACGTAAATGGCGGGACGGAATTCACCAAGCGATCGAAGCCAAAGAACAAATCGAAATCAGTGTCCCCACCGGCCAAGCGGCGCGGATCACGGTCCAGGATCTGTTCCTACGCTATCCGCATCTGGCCGGCATGACCGGCACCGCGGCGACCAGCGCCAGAGAGCTGCGGCGGATCTATCGCACGCCGGTCATTCGTGTACCCACCAATCGACCGCCCCGCCGCGCAACGGCTGGCTGACCGCGTTTTCGGTTCCATGAACAGCAAGTTCGAGGCGATTGTCCAAGAGATTCAAGAGATTCATGCGATCGGCCGCCCGATCTTGATTGGGACCCGTTCGATCGACAAAAGTGAGATTCTGTCGCGAATGTTGCACGACATCGGAATCGAGCATCAGGTTTTGAACGCCAACAACGTCGAGCGGGAAGCCGAGATCGTTGCCCAGGCTGGACAATCCGGCAAAGTCACGGTGGCGACCAACATGGCTGGTCGCGGGACCGACGTTAAACTGGGTGAAGGCATCGAACAACAAGGTGGGATGCATGTGATTTGCACGGAGTTGCATGACGCCGCCAGGATCGACCGTCAATTGATCGGTCGCTGTGGACGCCAGGGTGACGCCGGTTCCTATCGTCAGTTCCTGTCGTTGGACGACGACATTCTCAAGAGCGGATTGGGCGTCAAAAAATCGGAAAACCTGAAGCAACTCGGTGAGTCAGTCAGCGGAGCGGTAGATCGCTACGCCAAATTATTCCGACGGGCCCAACGAAAAGTCGAACGCAAGCATTTTCGCGATCGAATGGTACTGTTGCATCATGAAAAAGAACGCAAAAAGATTCAACGCGAAATCGGACAGGATCCCTACTTGGATACACCGGATTAAACGAGTTAGCAGTCAGCGGTGCTGCGTATCATTTACTCTATTTTCCGCTCCGCGGGTTCTCCGCTTTTCTGTTCCACAAACTTCAACGCCGCGCTGTTCATACAATAACGTTGGCCGGTCGGTTTGGGGCCATCGTCGAAGACGTGGCCCAAGTGCGCGTTGCAGCGACTGCAATGCACTTCCGTGCGGGTAGAGAAGAAACTCTGATCGATCTTGTAGCCAACGTTTTCTTTCTTCAGCGGTTTGTAAAAACTTGGCCAACCGGTGCCGGACTTATACTTTGTATCACTGCTGAACAAGTCGAGGCCACAAACGATGCATCGATAGATGCCAGGTTTTTTGTTGTCCCAGTACTGGTTGCTGAACGCGCGCTCGGTGCCTTCGTTTTGAGTCACTTTAAACTGGATCGGTGTCAGGATTTTTCTCAGTTCAGCTTTCGTTTTCGGAACGTAGGTCCTCTCATTCTGCTCCGTTTCCGATTGCTTGCCCTCGACCGCCTCGGTGTCATCGGCGACCAGGGAAAAGGTACCTAGAAACAGCAGCGTCACGGACAATCCAGCGATTACAATCCAGGCTTGATTGGAAATGTGGGGCATGATGGTAAAAACTCCTGCGAATCGGCGGTTTCAGCCAGTAGGGTGTGCGGCAGCGGTCGCTCGCAAGGCTTCTCGGCATACCCTTCATGATACGCGCAACCCAGCTCTCGACAACCCAGATCTCGACAACCCAGATCTCGCCTGCTCATGAAGTGCCTGCGGCTAATTAGCATCAACCAATCCTTCGCTGGAAAGCCAGTGCTGCGAGAGCTTTCGGTGACGATCGAAGCGGGAAGCTATGTGGTGCTGCTGGGCCCCAGCGGCTGTGGAAAAACGACTTTGCTGCGTATCGTTGCGGGCCTGCAGCGTCCCGCTGCGGGCGATGTGCTGCTTGACGGGCGTTCCATCGTCCATTTGCCACCTCGACGACGTGACATTGCGATGGTCTTTCAGCACAACGGACTCTACCCGCACCAGACCGTCCTGGGCTCGATCCGGTTGCCGCTCAAAGGCAATCTATCGGCCCGTGAAATCGACGGGCGTGTCCAACAAGCCGTGCGGTTGACTCGCATTGAATCGATCCTTGATCGATACCCGGATCGATTGAGTGGCGGGGAGTTGCGGCGGGCGGCGGTTGCCAAAGCGATCGCTCGAGGAGCCTCGGTGCGATTATTGGACGAACCCCTATCGGCGCTCGACGTGCCAGCGCGTCGAGAGTTGCAAGACGATCTGCTGCGGTGGCATGGCGAAGCCCCCGGTACGACAATCCACGTGACCCATGACGGCCAAGAAGCAATGCGGATGGCAGATCAGATTGCGGTGATCGAAGCGGGTAAAATCATTCAGTTTGCCACACCCGAGGTGATCTACAGCGATCCCGCATCGGTCACCGTCGCCAGCTCGATCGGTCCCTCGTCGATCAACCTGTTAACCGGTTCACTGCGCAATGGCAAGCTTCAGCCGAACGATCCAGCCTTATCGCTTGATTACCGACTGAGTTCCAATCTCACGGATCGAGACATACTCGTCGGCCTTCGTCCCGATACCGCTGAGCTGACATCCACCGGGACGAGACCTTCATTCGTCGGCCGGGTCGAGCGAATCTGTTGCGTCGGCAGCAACTTTGAATGCTTGGTGTCGAGCCCGCAAACCAAACTGCGCGTGTTGGTCGCAACACCTCATGCCAAGCTCGGCGACGAAGTCACAGTTAGTTGGCCAACTGGCGAAGTTCTGATCTTTGACGCTCACACCCAGCGAAGAGTCGACGGCCAGGCGGACCGGCAACCATAACCGCCAAGGAGACGCAGCCAGAGAGCAACCGGGTTTGACTGTTTGCTAGCCGTGTTTTTTCAACGAACCTTTCGTCGCGTGCAGGCCATCGGCGTGGGTTACTAAAACAATTTGGCCTCTGTCCGCGGCTGATGACCGCGCAAAAATTCGACCCCACTGGTTTCCTTTTTTCCGGCCACTTGCAGTCGCTCGATTCGGATCACCCGGTCCGCGGTCGCGACCATCAAGCCCTGCTTGTCATCGCCGGCAATGATCTGGCCGGGAATCGCGCCCGCGGCCGCAGTTTCGGTCACCGCAATCTGCTTGACCGCGATCCGCAGCGGGGGCTTGCCCTCGGAAACAGCCAGATGCGTGAAAGCGACAGGCCACGGCTGCATGCCGCGTACATGGCAATCAATCTCACGCCAACGGCGGTTCCAGTCGATTAGTCCATCGGATTTTTTTAGGCGCGGCGCGTGGCTCGCGAGTTCGGTCGGTTGCGGCTGGCCGATACTTGAAGCTCCATCCCATCGCATCAACATTTCGGCAGCTTCAAGCGTCGCGTCGACACCGATCTGAGCCAATCTGGCTTCCAATTGGCCGGCCGTTTCGTGATCGCCGATGGCAGTCTGCCGTGAGGTCAGCAGCGGCCCCGCGTCAAGCCTGGGCGTCATGTGAATGACCGACACTCCGGTCGCCGCATCCCCGCTCAGTAGTGCCCACTGTACCGGTGCGGCGCCGCGATATTTCGGCAACAGCGATCCATGCAGATTGATTCCACCGAGCCTGGCTGATTCGAGGGCCGGGGGCTTCAAAATCTGGCCATAATCACAGACCACCAACAAATCCGCATTGATTTGCTGCAATCGCTTGACCGCATCCGGTTGGTTGATGCTGATCGGATCAAAGATTGGCAAACCATGTTCGTTCGCCCAATCACGAACCGGCGAGGGGGGTGATCCGGTGCGACTTTTGATTGCCGGTTGCGGGCGAGTAACGACCAGCGAAATCGGATATCCGGCCGCTCGCAGCGCTTCGAACGAGGGCACTGCGAAAGGTCCGGTGCCCATCAAGATCAGGTTCGTTGCCGGGGCGTCCATGTTTGCCTCCTAAGCATACTGGTCATACCACTGCTGCAGACGAGCAATCAATTCCGCGTCCGATTCGATCGCGCCGGTAGCTTGCTTGGACCGAAACTCGGTTTCCATTTCATCGATCTGATCCAGCAGCTCGCGCTTGCCCTCGTCGGTCATCCGATCGATAAACATCACTCCATCCAAATGATCGTTTTCGTGTTGCAGCACGCGCGCAAGAATCCATCGACGGTCCTTTCAATCGGGTTGCCGTGCAAGTCATAAGCGCTCAAGCGAATTGATTTTGGTCGTTTTACCTGTCCATACATTCCAGGCAAGCTAAGGCAACCTTCCGACTGCGTCTCATTCCCTTTAGGCATCTGCAATTCAGGGTTTACCAGCACCAGTTCTTCGCCTTCATCACGCTGACCCGTCGGATTGGCGACGAACAAACGAATCGGCAAGCCGACTTGGTTGGCTGCCAGACCAACGCCTTCGGCCTGGTACATGAGATCCAGCATCTGGTCGACGAATCCGCGCAACTGTGTGTCGACGCGACGAATCGGTTTGCTGCGCACACGCAGGGTCGGATGGGGATAGGGAATGATGCTCAGGTCCATCCGCTCAATGATGACGGATCAGCCCAAAAGTGGGCAGGGGTTGTCAGAGTCGCGATTCGCCTCGATGTCCGCTCCGCGGTTGGCGGCATGGTTTGCTTGGATGTCCGCTGGGCCATTGGCTTGGATGTCCGCTGGGCCATTGGCTTGGATGTCCGCTGGGCCATTGGCTTGGATGTCCGCTGGGCCATTGGCTTGGATGTCCGCTGGACAGGGAGCTCCGATTGCACGACGATTTTCCGATGCTCAATGACGTTGCCTTCCAGCTGTTTCAAGATTCCCACGACTCGGCCGCCATGCTCGGCTTTCAGAGTGGCTCGGTTGCCGAGGCGCAACTGTTGGATGCCGGAATCAACACGCCCGGCTCGCTGCGGGCTGGGATCATTTTGGCGCGGCTGTGCGTCGCAGATCAGGCCGACATCGCGATCACAGCGGCGGACTCCGGCAAATTAGCCAGCAACAATGCGATTTATATTCACACGGACCAACCACTGCGTGCCTGCTTGGGCGCGCAATACGCCGGTTGGCCGATCGAGAGCGACGATTTTTTCGCGATGGGAAGCGGCCCGATGCGGCTGGCTCGCGGTCGCGAAGATCTGCTGGTAGATCTGGGGCTGAGCGAACAGCCGCAGCGTGTGGTCGGCGTTTTGGAATCCGACCGGATCCCCAGCTCGGCGGCGATTGAGCTGATCGCCGGGCAGTGCGGTGTCTCGCCCGCATCCGTTTATCTGGCCATCGCGCCGACCACCTCGATTGCCGGATCGGTGCAGGTGGTCGCCCGCAGCGTCGAAACGGCGCTCCACAAGTTGCATGAATTGAAATTCGAGGTCAGAACGATCATCGCGGGCAGCGGAATCGCGCCCCTTCCTCCGCCGGCCAGGCCGGGTGATACGATCGCTGGAATCGGTCGTACCAACGATGCCATGCTGTACGGTGCGACCGTAACTTTGTGGGTAGATCACGAAGACGATGCGATCGAATCGGTCGCGGCCCAAATACCTAGCGGCACATCGGCGGATCATGGCCAGCCGTTTGCCAAAATTTTTGAGCGATACGATTACGATTTCTACAAAGTTGACCCGCTGTTGTTCAGCCCCGCTGTGGTCACGATTCATAACTTGCGTAGCGGACGGACCTGGTCCAGCGGAGCGATCGAATCGGACGTTCTGCGGCAATCGTTTCATTCATGAGCAAACCGAAATTTTTGTGTCTCGGTGCGGGAGACGGCTGGCACGCGGACCAGTTGCGTCGGGCGGCGGATCACCTCGGTTGCCAGTTAGACTTCGCCAGCTATGAATCGCTGCACTCGGCGGTCGGGAACAGGGGCTGCCTGACGAACTGCGAAGCGGGTTCGATCGACGAATTTGACGCACTGCTGACCAGAACGATGCCGATCGGAACTTTGGAACAGGTTACTTTTCGCTTGGCAGTGCTGCATCAAATGGACGCTCAACAGCGTATTGCGTTGGTCAACCCGCCGCGAGCGTTGGAGATCGCAATCGACAAGTACGCGACTCTGGGCTGTGTGTCACGGCTGGGCTACGACGTTCCCGAGACGATTGTAGTTCAATCACGTCGCCAGGCGATCGATGCGTTTCGTTGGTTAGGTGAAGATTGTGTGGTCAAACCTGTCTTTGGCGGCGAAGGGCGCGGAGTGATGCGGGTTCGCGATGCCGAACTGGCCTGGTATACATTTTCCACATTGGAACAACTGGGCGCCGTGATCTACGTTCAGCGATTCATTCCACCTGGCGGTCGTGATACTCGGCTGCTGGTGATCGGCGACTCAGTACACGCGATTCGACGAATCAGCCGCGAAGATTTTCGAACCAACGTCATTGGGGGCGCCACGGCCGAATCAATCCCACCATCCAAGTCACAGGTACAAATGGCGCAGCACATTTGCGCTTCGATCGGACTTAAGTTTGCCTCCGTTGATTTGATCGACAGCGATGACGGCGGGCAAAAAGTACTTGAAGTCAACGCCATTCCCGGTTGGAAAGCCGCCCAAGCTGTAATCTCGATCAACATTGCCCAGCAAATCATCCAGTTACTGAAAGCAGAATCGTGTCAGCACCGAGCGACGCTGTGATGGCCAGTTCAACAACCGACGGTAATGTCGCGTCACGTCTCAGCCTGGTTGCCGCACTCGCGCCCGGCGCGATTGCGATCGCCCAACCAGAGGGTGCGTTACGAGCCGATGGCACGCGCAGCTACGTGCTGACCACGTTTGGAAACTTGGACGAACAAACCGATCGAATCGCGCGCGGACTGATCCAGTGGGGGATCCGCCCAGGCATGCGACTGGCGATGCTGGTTCCCTTCGGCGCGGCTTTCATCGAACTTGTTTTTGGGATTCTCAAGTCGGGCGCCAGCGTGGTCTTGATTGACCCCGGAATCGGTCGCCAACATTTGGTTCGCTGTTTGAGCGATACCAGGCCGGATGGGTTCATTGGCATTCCCAAGGCACAAGCGATTCGCACCGCGCTGCGGGGGAAGTTTCCCCGCGCTCGGTGGAACGTTACCGTGGGTCGACGCTGGTTCTGGGGCGGCAAGACGCTAAACCAGGTCGTCGAGCTCGGTCGGCGATCTGCGGTTGAATTTCCCAAAATCAGTCCCGCCGACGACGCAGCCATCATCTTTACGACCGGCAGCACCGGGCCTCCCAAGGGGGTCCTTTACACACATGGGACCTTTCACGCCCAGATCGACCGTATCCGCGAGCGATATGACATTCATCGCGGGTCGCGAGACCTGGCTTGTTTTCCGTTGTTCGGCTTGTTTGATGCCGTGATGGGAGTCACGACGATCATTCCTGATATGGATCCAAGTCGGCCCGCCGAAGTCAACCCGCAACGATTGGTCGAGGCCGCTGAGCAATGGCAAGTCGACCAGGCTTTCGGATCGCCGGCACTGTGGAATACCGTCGTTCGCTGGGCTGAAAAAGGGGGTCACCAACAACCCTTTCCGACCTTGAAACGAGTCCTGTCGGCCGGCGCGCCCGTTCCCGCAGCGACCTTGGAGAAACTTCGCGCTTTGATCGCTCCCGACGCTGACATTGTCACCCCCTACGGGGCTACCGAAGCGTTACCGATTGCGTCGATCGAATCACGGGAGGTCATTTCCGAGACCGGTCCAGCGGCCGGCAAAGGCAAGGGAACGTGCGTGGGCACACGGTTCGAAGGAGTCCATTGGCGAGTCATCGAGATCAACGATGGACCGATCGATCGAATTGACCAGACGGTCGAACTGCCACGAGGCAAGATCGGCGAATTGATGGTTTCCGGACCGATGGTGACGCAGCGCTATGTCGTTCGCAGCGATCAAAATGCCTTGCACAAAGTGGCCGATGGAGAGCGCATTTGGCATCGAATGGGCGACGTCGGTTACTTGGACGAGAGAGATCGATTCTGGTTTTGCGGCCGCAAGGCGCATCGCGTCACGATGACAGACCGGACTCTGTTTACGATCCCCTGCGAAGCAATCTTTAACGCCCATCGATCGGTCTATCGATCCGCGCTGGTGCCCCGCGGCCAACGGCCGAATCAAACCCCGGTGATCCTGGTCGAATTGCATGCCGAACAAATGCCGACAACCGAATCCCAGCGTACGGCATTGCGCGAGGAGTTGCTGGAGCTGGCTTCGCGAAATCCGCTGACACGGCGAATCGAGGAAATCATCATTCGCAGCAAGCCGTTACCAGTCGACATCCGTCACAACAGCAAGATCTTTCGCGAACGCTTGGCAGCGGAGCTTGCCAGGCAAAAGTAACCGGCCAGCCTGTTCCATCCTCGCCAAAGGTATTAGAACTTCAAAGTCAAGCAACCTTACAGCCGCCCACCAATCATCGGATCCGCAGGCATATGAATACTCTGCAGAACGCCAAGGTCAATTCTTCCCGGGTGATCTCGTCGATACGTAGCGAGCAGAGGTCGGAACTGTACACGATCGGCCGGATCAACAGCGTTGATGTTCCGCAGGCGACCTGCGAGGCACTGCAGAATCCGCAGGACTTTCCTCCCTTGGAATCGGCGATTGTCGCTGGCGATCGGGTGGCCTTGGCCGTCGATCCGAATCTGCCCTCGGTTGGGCAAGTCGTCCTGGGAGCCGTCAAAGCCATCAGTCTGACGGCCGCAGAAGCCATTGACATCGTGATTGGCGATGAAGCGAAACCAGAAACCGTCGACGCGATTGGCCAGCTGGTCGGAACCGAAGCGAATGTGGTCGTGCACCACCCCTCCGAACGAGACTCATTGCGGTACCTGGGTGCGGATCAGGCAGCTGATCCGATCTATTTGAACCGCTACCTGGTCGACGCGGATGTGGTGTTGCCACTGGTGGTCGCCCGACCGCTCGATACGGAATTCCGACACGATTTGACCGGTATCTATCCCTCCTTTGCCGATTCGGCGACGCGCTATCGTTTTCAAAATTGCAAATCGGGGGCCGAGGAATTCGAAACCGAAATTTCTCAGCTGGCTTGGCTGTTGGGCGTGCAGATGATCGTCAGCCTTTGGCCGTCGGGCGATGGCGGCGTTTACGACCTGATCGCCGGAACGCCGGTGGCGATCCGAACACGCTGGGAGCGAATCGCACAGTGGTCAGCCACGTTTCCATCGCCTCCAGCGCTGGTTGTCGTCAGCTTGGACGGAGACGCCCAACAACAAACTTGGACGAACGCGGCGCGGGCGGTGGTAACAGCGGCGCGAGTCGTTGAGCCCGGCGGCACCATTGTCCTGTTGAGCCAGATTGATTCCCCTCCGACAGGCAAACTGTTGAAATTGTCCGATCAAGATGATCGGTCAGACCGACCACCGCGATCCGATGGCGGTTTTCCCGTCTGGGACGATTCGATCATCGCGGCTGAAAAAATCGGTCGCGTCGCTGCCGAGCATCGATTGGTGATCCAGAGTCGAGTAGATCGTGAGACGATCGAAGCGCTGGGCTTGGGTGTCGTCGATGGGGTGGACGATCTGGCGAGGTTGAGCGAATCTTTTCGGACCTGTGCTGTGATCCGAGCCGCCCAGTTCCTAGCTCCGTGACCCAGCCAGAGGTTATCTTATTTCGGGACTCCCGCGACGCCGCTCGTGGGCAAGATCGGGAAAAGGGGCCAGACACCAAGAGTGCCAGACACCAAGAGTGCGAAGCACGCTTCGGGCCGCTGGCGGCGATTGGTATCCGCCCCCTTTTCCCAAGCTATTTTTTTTCTAGTGAGACTTGCGATGCATGATCCAATCAACGTGGCGATGGTGGGACTTGGGTTTGGCGCGGAATTCATTCCCATCTATCAAGCAGATCGACGAGCCAATGTGCTGGCGATTTGCCGGCGGGACGAAGACCAGCTGAATAAGGCCGGCGAGCAATTTGGAATTGAGCGACGGTATACCAGTTATGCAGACGTGCTGGCCGATCCGGACGTCGATTATGTCCATTTGAATTCACCGATCCCTGACCACGCGCCAATGTCGCTGCTAGCGCTGGATGCGGGCAAGCATGTGATGTGTACCGTGCCGATGGCGACCACCATCGACCAGTGCCGGCAAATCGTCGAAAAGGTCAACCAGACGGGACTCAAGTACATGATGGCCGAAACAGTCGTCTACAGCCGTGAGTTCCTGTTCATCAAGGATCTATACGAAAAAGGAGAACTGGGCAAAATCCAACATCTGGCTGCCTCGCATCCCCAGGACATGGATGGCTGGCCCGAATATTGGCAGCGAATGATCCCGATGCACTACGCGACGCACGTCGTCAGCCCCTGTCTGGGATTAGTCGGCGGCTCTGCCCAATATGTCAGCTGCTTCGGCTCAGGAACGGTTCGAGATGATATCGCGCAGAAATCTGGTAATCGGTTTGCCGTCGAATCCTGCCATATTAAGATCGCCAACAGCGACATCACCGCTCACATCTGGCGGTTCTTGTACGATGTCGCCCGCCAATACCGCGAGAGTTTCGATGTCTACGGCACCAAGCGCAGCTTCGAATGGACGCTGATTGAAAACGAGCCGCATGTGATTCATACGGCCAAGAAACCGGAGCCGGAGATTCCGGAGAAAGTCGAAGTCCCCGACTTTGCCCATCTGCTGCCCGAGCCGATCCGCAAGTTTACGATGCCACAGGAGATTCATGACGCGGGTCACCTGTCATTCATCCAAGGTGGCGGCCACGGAGGCTCGCACCCGCATTTGGTCAACGAGTTCTTGTCCGCACTCAGCGAAGACCGTGACCCCTGGCCGGATGCTGTGACGAGCGCCAATTGGACCTGTGTCGGTATTTGCGCTCACCAGTCAGCGACGAAAGGAGGCGAGCGAGTCGACTTGCCTGATTTCACTTTGATGTAGGCATGTTCCACCAATCCGGATCGTTGACATCAACCAACCTCGTGACGGGCCGCTCGGCCGCAAAACTTCGATCGCGTCCGATCGACGGCACACATCTCATCGAGCAAACGTTGGTACTCGGGCTCAGCAATGCGGTAATCGTACTCAGCGAAGCGGTAATCGTACTCAGCAAAGCGGTACTCGTACTCAGCGAAGCGGTATTCGTACTCGATCCGGCCTGGATGCGAGCGACCCTTTTGCGCTAAACGGTTTCTCCGCCAACCTTCGCGTTCCTTGCTGTCGCTCGAATTCGATTAAGAGTACGAGTACCGGCCTGCGGCCTGAGTACGAGCACGATTCGGATCGAAGAATCGAATACCAGAACGACAGGTAAAGAAGCAGTGACCCGCGAGCGCCTTGAGGCAAATCATAACTTCGCAGGTTCGCGTTTGCCCCGAGAGGCGTGTGAACTGCTGCGGGAGGTGAATCGGCGAGCGAGATCGATTCTGCCTGATGCAAATAAAAAACGCCTGTCGGTGATCCGACAGGCGTCAAGACTTTGACTCGGTGGTTTAATGTAGACGTTTTGCTCAAACTCGGCGGCGTCGACGAACTGCCGTACCGACAATTCCAAACGCTAAAATTGCTAATGTCGAGGTAGGCTCAGGAATCACATTAGGCGTTAACCCAACGATGATTTGTACCTTATCTTTACCGATCGAGGCTACACCAGCCGCACCGTCAACCAACAGCTCATTTCTAACGGTGAGCAAGACTTCGGATGTCGGGGTGAAATTGAAATTGACAGCTAGATTCCACATCGATGAACTTGGCGGCGCCGGTCCGATCTTCAAGTAGCTCACGTCATCTTGCTGACTAGCCGAGTTGTCTGGAAGCACGGTTACGTCCAGGTTCGCATAAGACGTACTGCCGCTGCCGAAGGTGGTGGCCGTTCCGTTTTCGAAAACTCTAATGGAGTTGATCAAGAAACCTGGTTTCGCGGTTATTGTGCCGTCGAAATCGCCCGCCAAGAAATCAGTACCACCAACGCTGCTCAAGCTGAATGCTGTCGATTGAAGCACCAGATTGTTGCCACTCTTGGTGACATTAGCGAACAGGGACTGCCCGATAGTCGTTGAGTTGTTGGACTCCTGCAAACTCGAGTAAACCAGATCAGGTGTGTTGATGTCTGGAAAGTTGACAACCTGAACGGCCGAGGCCGATCCGGTTAAACAGGTTGATAGGGCAACAACCACTGCGGCAGCGAGAAATTTGTATTGCAAAACCATTGCGAAAGCTCGGCGGTAAGTTGACGAGAGAATGCGGATAAAAAGCGAATCTGTGCAGATGTTAGAGCGGTTAGGTCATCTAGTCAAGCAACTTGGGGGCTTAAATCGAAAAATTCCCGATCTTCTTTTTTGGAGACATTTTCGCGATTTGAGACTGAAAAACGAGGGTTGTGAGCCCCCAAATCGAGTCTCTGCCCGACTGCCTTAATTAACAGAGCGAATTCTCGCCTATTTGCCAGCATTTATCGCAAAATCGGTCGCCAGCGGACGCCCATCTGCGACTGGCAATTGCCACAGGCACCACCGCCTGGCGGGGTCGGCTCGGCCTTTTCTTAATGCTTTCTTCATAATTATTGGCATTCCGATTTTCCTGGGGCGAAGAGAGCCCCGCACTCTGACCTCGTCAAACATTTTGCCGGCAGGATTGGTTCTTGGGACTGAAGAACAACGCCGACAGAACGGAAAGTGTCGACAGCAATCGCCGACACCGCATCAAAGCCGCATCGAAAGCAGGTCATGACGCGATTAGACTGCTGCGGAGGCAATACCTGGAACAATCACCATCCGGCGAAAACAGACCGCCGCTCAGCGTTCCTGCTTGCTCAGCCTCAACGCCGAGGCCGGCGGTTGAGACCCTTTTTAAAACTCAAAACACTGCGGACTCGATCGCGGGGGTAGAAAAGTAGTTTGATGATCACCCAGCAAATGATGAAAGCCGTAACGTTGTTGACCGCCTGCCTGCTGCCGACAGGCGCTCAGGCACAGGTTCGCTTGAACCAAATCCAGGTGATCGGAACCCACAACTCGTATCACATCCAACCCCATCCGTCGGTGTTGGCGATCATTCGTGGGGCATCCGCCACCCAGGCGGCCGCGATCGAGTATTCGCATCGACCGTTGCCCGAGCAGCTGGGCAAACTTGGTGTCCGGCAAATCGAATTGGACGTCTATGCAGACCCTCAAGGTGGGCATTACGCAAAACCTGCAGCCGTGAACTTGGTTGCCCAGGCAGACTTGCCTCCTGTTCCGGAACACGATCCGGATGGCGAGCTACTGGAGCCGGGATTGAAAGTGATTCACGCACCCGACATTGATTACTTGACCACCGTGAAAACCTTTGTCGGAGCTCTCCAGCAGATCAAGGCCTGGTCAGACGGGCATCCAAGACATCTTCCGATCATGATTTTGGTCGAAGTCAAGCAGGACCGGGTGATGCCGATCTTTCCCAAACCGATGCCGTTCGACGAAGCGGCGCTCGATGCGATCGACCAAGAGATCGGGGCGGTCTTTCCGATCGAACAAATCATCACACCCGACAGTGTGCGGGGAAACTCGGAAACGCTCCGAGACGCCGTGACCAGAGAGGGCTGGCCCTTGCTCCGTGATGTCCGCGGTAAGGTCATCTTCGGCCTCGATAATGGCGGCGCGATTCGCGACTTGTATCTCAAGGATCATCCAGCGCTCCGCGGTCGCATGCTGTTTGTCAGCGTCGATGCCGACCATCCAGCCGCCGCATTCATGAAATTGAATGATCCGGTCGGCGGCTTCGATCACATTAAGCAAATGGTCAAACAGGGATTCCTGGTTCGCACGCGGGCGGACAGCGGGACCAAACAGGCGCGGCGCAACGATGGAACAACTAGGGATAAAGCCTTGGCTAGCGGCGCGCAATTCATCAGCACCGACTATCCCGAGCCGAATCCGCAGCTCAGCCCGTACAAAGTCGAACTGCCTGGTGGTGTGATTGCCCGCTCCAATCCAGTCAACGGTGACGGTTCGCCGATCGAAACGGTTGGCCGCCAGTGATCAGTGTTCGCAGGGCCGCCCCCGCAGAGCGGCAACGCGAGCCGGCAGCGATTGCCCGACCGGATGTCGTCGCAGCTCCTGCGGCGACGCTCAGTAATTAACTTTTGTTGGAGTAAAACAAGCATGGCTGTTGAAATCAGTACCGTCTATGTCGGTCAGCTGCGTGTTGATGCCACTCATGGTCCCAGCGGCGCGACGCTGAACACCGACGCGCCGACAGACAACGGTGGTCAGGGGGCTTCGTTTTCGCCGACCGATTTGGTGGCTACGGCGTTGGGCACCTGTGTGCTGACGATCATGGGCTTGTTTGCCCAACGGCATGAATTGGATTTAGCCGGAACCACTGCCCAAGTCAGCAAACAGATGGTCACCAAACCGGTTCGCCGCATCGGCGGGCTCAGCACGGTGGTGACCATTCCAGCGGGAGCGGTCGAGGATGCAGAGCTGCGTAAGCGAATGGAGGCATCTGCGTTGAAGTGTCCGGTCCACCAGAGTTTGCATCCGGAAATCGAGGCGCCGATCGAATTCGTGTACCGGTAGATCAGTCCATCGAACGGGGCGCTGATCTGTTGGATTGATCCTTACGAACCGCGCGAGCCAGCAAAAAACGGAAATTACGCGCGAGGAAAAGGACGGCAACTGCCAAGACATTAGCGGATTGCGCTGAGCATTGCCGATTCGGGAATTCTGGCTGGCTTTTCAGATGCCCTCCAGCTCGTCGTCCTCTTCGTCGTCAACGTCCAAAAAGTCCTCGTCGAATTCCGCAACTTCACCTCGCTGAAGCAGTTCTTCGGGAGGCTCGGAATCACCCTCGGGGATCCAGCGGATTGTCGGTCGAGGCGGATCCGAAAGGGCGTCGTCGCACTCGATCGCCCGCCAACTGACGTCTCCCGGACCATCGGCGGTGTCACCGTCTTCGATCTCCTCGTCGCCGCGCAACAGATATAAAGAGGCGCTACGCAGGAATCCTTCGATTTCGCTCGGTTCAAACCTCTCGTTTTCGAAGATTGCTTCCAAATCGGGAACGTCAAACTGTCCGTTGCCAACAGTGTCCATCAGCGACCACTCTTCATCAGCGCGATAAATCCGAACGTTCGTCCACATGTCCAGCGGTGGCAGGTCGTGGCTCCAAGCATGATTCAATCCCTGCCGCAATCCACGCTGGTCGCGAATGACTTCGCCACCCGGGTTGAAATAACAGATTGCTTCGGGCATTTCGAGGGCCAAGGCAACCGCTTTGGTCAAGAACATCATCTCTTCGATCGGATCGTAGTCTTCGGGGACCAAGGGTAAGTCCTCGTCCTCCTCATCCGGTTGGTCAACACCAAAGACATAGCTGATCAGAAAGCGGATATGGGCGGTATGAGCGATGATCTGCTGGCCACCCTCTTCCCATCCCCAGGACTGGTCACCGGCCCGTTGTAAGCATCCGGGAAAAGCCAGCGGGCCGAATTGGCCGAGCGACCAAGCGACAAAACGTTCAGGCGACTCATCCGGATCCCCCATGTCGTCAGGCCAGGCACAGCAGGCTGGCGTCACCAACAGATGCCCGTTCACTTCCGGGCGGTACTCATAAACCAGCGTTTGCGGCGCATCATCATCCTCGATCGACTCCTGGCGTCCGACGAAAGCAAATGACTTCAGCCGTTCCTCCAGATCGTTGATCGCAACGGGTGTTCGCAACAGAACACACATTCCCTGGGTAAACAGACCCTTGGCCATGCTCTCCTCTGGTCGACGAGTACCATTCACAAACTACAGTGTAACGCAGTGGCCACCAAGCACCGGTCACAGCCAGCACTGATCAGCGAGTCAACATCTTGGACGTTGCGAATCCCGCCACCAGAAAACAGCGTCCATTGCGGCGCGATATGCTTCAGGCGGCTACAAATCTCGCAGGTGGACGGCCCCGACGTGACTCCCACGCTTGCCAAATCCAAAATCACCGATCCTGAGAGTGAGAGCTCTGTGGCGGCATTGATCCAGGTCCGCAGGTCGAAACGTCCTAGCAATCTGCCGGAATTAAAATCGAGTCCCAGCAGCAATCGGTTTGCGGCAACCAGCTGAACAAAGCTGGCCAGCGATGCGGTTGATTCCATCGATTCGGTGGCCGCCACCCAAAACACCTGAGGATAGATCCGGCCAAGATCCAGAATCGCATCGACCGAACCACGACTTTCATGGCCAGTCCAGCCAATGTCGATGATGAGCCGCTGATCGCCGACCAGGTCAGCGATCCGACCCAGGATGCCGGTTTGCATTTCTCGACCTTCCAGGGCATCCAAATCGGCTACGTAGAGTTCAGCAACGCCAAGGTCGGTGTAATGCTTGACCAGCCGGAACGGGTCGCCATCGCAAAACGGGACCGGCTGATACTCAGCTCGATTTCCAGCAACGGCGTGTACCGCCAAGTGATCCTTGAGGTCGATCACGCCGACAAGCCGCGAAACAACCGCGGGCGAGAGCAGATCAATCAACCCACCTGGCCAGATTTTTTTGCGGCCGCATCAGGCAATGAAAAAATCGATTCGACTTTTACGATTGCATAATCGTCGGGAAAAGTATGAATCGCCTGGACCAGCATCGATGCTTGCCGCGTTTCGATATTCATGTAGCTGATCGCGCCCAAGCCCATACGCAAACTGGCATCAAAATTATGCAGCAATCCTTCGGTCGGCCCTTTGCCCAACTGCTGTTGCATCATGAAGAACAAATCCGGATCGACCGGTTCTAATTGAAAATGCGTTTTATAAAGCAACCCGCTCGCCGGCGTGGCCCGCTCGGTCCGGCTACCTTTCAGAGGCTGCGATAGCAAACAGCGGCGTGTTGGCAGCGGCTGGTGAGCACTGGCGGCGATTTCACAGACCGTGGCACCAGCAGCATTCCAGGTAATCACGTGCCCACAATTGGTGATGTCGACACGGGCCTGATAATTGCTCCGCTCAATTTTCCTGGTCTTGTGAATCGTGTACAACTCGGGATGGAGTGACCGGCTGAACGCGTGAAACGCAAGTTCGGCGACTTTGGGGCGAACCGAGAGCACGAGGCAATTCCGTATTCTAAAACGTTTATAATTTACTCGGCGCAACGACGTCGCCGCTGATGACAACCGCCATTATAGGCATCGATTCCAAGCCAGCTAAAGAGCGTTTACGCGGTTCGCAAAAGAATATCTTTTTTCCTTTTCGAGCCCAGAATTACCATTGACAAAGAGTGCAACCAAAGCGCCATGGTGATCGTGATTGATAACTACGATTCTTTTACCTACAACCTGGTTCAACGGTTAGGTGAAATCGATCCGAGCGTTGATGTGCAAGTCTTTCGCAATGATCAATTTTCGGTCGACCACATCGAATCACTCGCGCCGACGCGGATCTTGGTATCGCCGGGCCCTTGCACACCCAACGAAGCGGGGATCAGTGTTGATTGTGTGAAGCGGTTTGCCGGCCGTGTTCCGTTATTGGGCGTCTGCCTGGGCCATCAATCAATCGGTCAGGCGTTCGGCGGCAAGATCGTTCGTGCGCCGCAATTGATGCACGGCAAGACCGATAAAATCACGCATGACGACCAAGGCTTGTTTGCCGGGCTGTCGCAACCATTTGTGGCAACTCGTTATCACAGCCTGGTGATCGCGCCGGAATCGTTGCCAAAAGAATTGGTCGTTTCTGCTTGGACCGATACCGGTGGAGAACGCCAAATCATGGGCGTCCGGCATACCGAATACAAACTCGAAGGCTGGCAGTTTCATCCAGAGAGTTTTTTGACCGAGCCAGGTGTGGAACTGTTGTCACGGTTTTTACAGTGGTGAAGATGAAGGTCAAAACGAGACCGGCTGCTCCTGTGGATCCCGATTGACCTCACTTTCGCTCCACCTGAGCGTAGTACGCGCCGTAGATGACCCCGGCGTCGGTTGCGAACGTCGCGGTCAACTTAGTTGCGCCTTGCTTGAGCCGCAGCTTGAACACGGCCTGCTGGTCACCCGGCATGACATCCACCGTTTCGGTGATATCGCCCACCGTGATCGTGGCTGCGACCGGATTGATGGCGACGCCCGGTTCTTCGCGAAATGCCCGCTGACCGGGGACTGCTTTGCCAGAGGACAGTGGTGCGTCGATCGGCAGACCGGTTTCCAGCGGCCAGCGGCGAAGACGGATTTCGTAATCGCCTTCGCCAACAATGTTCACGTTCCAATAACCGGTCTGCTGCTGGCCGTTGATTGCCCTGCGAATCTGCGCTTGATTCCAGGGCGTCGATCCTGTGGTGATCCAATCATGTGAAGTCAGTGTGGTTGGATTGTGGTCCGGATGCCCCAAATGGATTGTCGCCGCGTCCGCAAAAGTCGGTGCCAACTCATTCCACCAATCGTCGTAAAACCGACTCAATCGCATTACTACTTCAGGATGATCGGCGGCAATGTCGGATCGCTGCTGGGGATCCGATTGGATGTCAAATAATTGCCGTCCATTGATCAACCGCCAGCGGGAAGTCATCACAGCGCTCTTGCGCCACTTGATGGGGTCTGCTAGCCGTTGTGAATCGGTGACCAGGATCCGGTCAGGCCAATCCGTCGGCGTTGCCGCGGCGAGCAGAGGCGCAATCGAGATGCCATCGAACTGAACCTCTGGTGGCGGTTCCAAATCACACAAATCGATCAAGGTCGGCAGAACATCGACGTGCGCGGTGATCGGCCGCACATCGCGCCCGCCAACCAAATTGCCTGCCGGCCAATGAGCAAACCAGGGAACCCGGTGACCTCCGTCATATTCACTTCCTTTTTGACCGCGCATGCCGGCGTTGAATGTCTTCGCTCCGGAAGAGGTTCCGTTGTCGGTGGTGAATATGAAAATCGTGTTACGCGACAGCCCTTGGTCGGACAAAAACCGCCGCAGCTTGCCGACGTTTTCATCGATATTGGCGATCATGCCGTAGAAGTTTGCGACTTCGACTGTTTCGTTTTGGTAGGGCTCGCTGAATTCCGGCGGCGAGTGCATCGGGCCATGTGGCGCGTTGGTGGCGATGTAGGCCAGGAAGGGCCTGCCGCTGTCGTGTTGCTGCTTGATGAATCGTTTGGCGTAATCGAAGAAGACATCAGTGCAGAAACCCGTCACAGCTTCTGGTTTACCGTTGTGCCAGTAAGTGCCATCAAAGTACGCATTGTCCCAATAATCAGGCGTCTGCCCAACTCCACCGCCTCCATGCCGCATGACTTCGGCAAAACCTCGATCCTCGGGACGAAACGGATAGTTATCGCCCAGATGCCATTTGCCGAACATGCCGGTGGCGTATCCGTTGGCCGTAAACACATCGCCGATCGTGACTTCGTTTTCGCGCAATAGCGACCGCCCCATGATCGTATGCCAAACACCGGTGCGGTTGGTCCAGTGACCGGTCAGCAAGGCGGCCCGCGTGGGCGAGCAGGTGGGTGCGACATGATAGTCTCGCAGGCGAACCGATTCCGCGTACAAACGGTCGAGCTGCGGCGTCTTGAGTACCGGGTTGCCGTGACACGATAGATCGCCGTAGCCCTGATCGTCGGTGATCACGATCACGACGTTCGGTTTGACCGCTGCCGGCACCAGCGCTGGCGTGATCGAGCAACAAACAACAATCAGCGATCGTAACATCAGACTTTGCTGGACAAGGTATCGTAGCACCGCTCAACTCGTCGCACCGCCTGCGACGGCCCGCATTACGCCGAGCAGGAGGGCTACTTTAGTTCGGCAACCAAATTTCCAGCGGCAATGTCCCAGATCCAAATCGTTCCACCATGGCCGCCGGCGAGCAGTTGTTTGCCGTCCGGCGTGACGCACACGCAATACAAAAACTCGCCGCCGGTGCTGAAAGTCTTGATCTGCTTGCCGTCCGCCGCGTTGTTGATTCTGACTTCGCCATTTGCACACGCGCTGACGACTTGATTCGATGTGGCCACGAAAGTCACCGCCGTGATCTCTTTGCCGAATCCGGCAATCGTTCGCCGTTGCTGGCCGCTGTTGACGTCCCACAGCTTGACCGTTTGGTCCGCGCCGGCTGACGCGATTGTTTGTCCATCATCTTGCCAGGCGATGCCGAGAACGTGATGCGTATGTCCTTCCATCGATTTGGAAATCGTACCGCCGGCGATATCCAGCAAGCGAATGGTTTTGTCAGCCGACGAGGAAGCAAGCTGGCGTCCGAATGGCGAGAATTGAAGACCCAGTACCGTGTCACTATGAATCTGACCAAAGTCGCGAACGAGCTGTCCAGTATCTACCGCGAAAATTTTCACTTCTCCTGATCGACTCGGTGGTCCGCTGCCAACCGCAATCGACATTCCGTCGCGACGAAAGTCCAGTGCCGTGACCCGATCGCTAAGCGTGCTGGGATCATCCACCGCGCCGATCGTTCGCTCCAAAGTCCATTCAAGACGCTGCGACCAAACCGACGCGCGCTGGTTGGCGCTAAAGCCGACGACCAAATCGCCGGCAAAGGCGACGGCGGGGCGCTGCAGCGACGGCGTCGCCACGAATCGGTTCAATGGCAAGCCATCGGTGGTCCGGTAGAGGCGGACGTCTCCATCTTGGTGCGCCGTTGCTACTTGATTGCCGTCAGCACTGAAAGTTACGCCGACCACCGCGGCGCTTGGCTGACTCAGACGACTTTGCTGGGAAGTCACCAAGAGTTCCAAATGTTTTAACTGGCGAACTTCGCGGGCCACGACCAATTGGTGCGTGGGAATCGCGTCGGCCGCCAACTGCTTTGCCGCCGTCGCCGAGGCAATCGTTTGTTTGCGGTTTTCAATCGCCGTTTCAGTACCTTTTTTCGCCGCCTCGGCATCGGCAACAGCCTTTTTCTTTGCCTCCATTTCCTTGATCGCCTGTTCTTTCAGCGCCACGGCTGCCGCCATCGCCTGATTGGCTGCCTCGATGGCGGCCTGCGCCGCCTGGGCGTCCGCTTCAGCTTTTGCAATCATGGCCTCGGTCGCCGAAACACCAGCGGCAGCGTCGATCCTCGCCTGTTCCTGGGCGGCCAGTGTTTCCAGTGCTTTGGTCTGCTCCTCGTTGACTTTCGCCAGCGCTGCTTCCTCTTTGGTAAGCCTTTCTTGCAGCGATGTGGTCAACTGGTTCATCCGATCCACCGCCGCCTTTTGGCGCGCCGCATCCCGGCTGGCCAGCGCAAGTCGCAAACTGGTTTCGACATCTCCTTGCATCGTCGTCAGAGCCGCGCCATCGGCGACGCTCCAAAGGCGAGTTGCACCATCACGACCACCGGAGGCCAATTTGGTTTGATCAACCGATAACGCTAGCGAATCGACGACCGCACCGGCATCGATACTTCGTACCACCTGACCATCGGCGAGCAATCGCATTGAAATACCGGATGATTCGCTGGCCACGATCAACATGGCCGCAGGCTGATCGGTCAGTACGATCGAGGTCGCGTCGACAATGCTCTCGATCCATCCGGCCAGCGGCTGCAGCGTCGTTTCAGCTGTCAGTTGGAACAAGCGAACTTTACGCTCCTGGTCGATCGCCGCCACGTGCGAGCCGTCTGCGGAACTGACGAGCTGAGACAGGATGGCATTGGTTTCAATCTCTGCCACTTTTTGACCGCTGGAAAGTTTCCAAGCGATCAGCTGGCCGCTGTGGTCGCAGCTGTACAGCAGATCGCCGGTCTCGGCCAAGACCAAACCTGTGATCCGATCGGCGTGACCGGACAACACATGTTGTCGAGAGCGATCGGTCAGATTCCATATTTCGATATCACCGACCGCGTTGACCAGGGCCGCCAAGGTTGCATCCGATTTCACGGCAACCAAACCGGCCGCGGTCGAAAGCGGCGTGCTGGTCGAATCGAAAGCCGCGGGTTGCTTGCTCCAAAGACGAACGGTGCGGAAACCGCCAGTCGCGATTCGCCCTGAGTCGGGCGAGAAAGCAAGTGACTGAATCAGATCGACATCGGCGACTTCGCCCAGGCCTAAGCTGCCGTCAACCAATCGCGCTGCTTCGGTATGGTTTGTCGTGTCGTACAACACCACCCGGTTGCCGCGGCTGACAGCAATGAACCGTCCGTCAGGTGAGGCGTCCAGCGCATAGACGGTGCGGATTGAATCGGGAATCGGCTGGAACTGCAGTGGCTCGGCGGTCGAGCCTGCGGTACCTTCAGCCCCCTGCTCGATCCACAGCTTCAACAGTCCAAGTTCCTCGGCTGAAAGAGGCTTGGCGCCGACCGTGTTATCCTCCGGTGGCATCAGCGGCTCTTCGCTGCCGGTCGCGCGGACAAAGACCAAACTGGCGGCGACATCTTTGGCAACGACACCTTGTCCGCTGTCACCGCCTTTGCGAATTTGATCGACGGTCTCCAGCACCAATCCGCCTTCGGCTGCTTTTTCATGGTGACAGGCCAGGCAATTGCGTTTAAAAAGCGGCATGATCTCTGTCGCGAAATCGACCGGTTCGGCACGATCAATCTCACTGACGGAAAGCGGCAGGTCTTCCGCGGCTGCGATCGGAGTGAGCACCGCAATCAACGTCGCAATCGACCATCGCATCATGGCTCGTCGACAAAGAGTGAACCGAAAGTGCAACACATCTCTGGAATGTTTGTTCATGGCTGGACGACTCGAATGGTCGCGTGATTGGTGGGGATGAAAACAGTCAACTCTTGCTCTCCAGCGGCTGCCTTGGCGGCTTCGACGCTTTTGTCAGCCTCGACGATCGCCGCTTGGATCGCCTCAGCCTGGGTCGCCTGTGCGGGGTCCTCTAGCAGGATTTGCAAATGCTTGCGGTACGCTTGGGCGCGCTCGAGGGCCTGCGGGTTTGGACGCAGCTTGATTTTAGTTTCAGCTTGCAACCAAATCGAATAGCTGCCGGGATTCGTGTTTCCCCCCGGCTTCAATTCGATCTTTCCTTCGCTCGCATCGGCGGCGATGGTCACTTCCCCGGCGGCGACGCCGGGCGGAAAATCACGTGGACGAAAGAGGCATGGCGTGTTGCCGCCATCACGTCGGACGATCCGAATCGGCAGCGACAATGCCTCTCCCTGCTTGATTTCAGCGATATTGCCGTCCCCCAGCGTTAACGTCAGCGGCGAAAGATCTTGCTGAGAAACCGCGACAGGTAGACTGCTGGTCAGCCGCGTGCGAATCGCGTTGCGTCCGTGACTGCGTCCACGAACGATGGTGATCGGAACGGCCTGGCAAGACTTTGCTCCATCTTCACTGTGGCCAATCACCTCAATTGAGCGGACCAGACCGGCGGCCTGTTCGGATGCGACCAGTGTGAGCTGAGTCTTGTCCTGGTTCGCCGCAATCACCGCCTCGCCGCAGGTCACCCCGTCAGGCAAATTCTGGACATTGACGTTGATCGGCCCCGTCCAGCCGTCTCTACGCAGGGCAAACACCCGAATCATTTCCGCTCCACCGCGAAATAGCTTGGAAGCAAACGGTTGTGAGACGTTGGGGTCAGCGCTCGGAAACACTCGATAGGCTACCAGGTCGAATCCTGGATCGGGCTCTCGAATCCGCAATCGATAACTCTGCCGCGGCCGCAGCGAGGTGCCGATATCCAAATCCCGGATTGATAATCGGTAACTTGACTCCAGCGGAGACGTAAACAACGCCACTGGATCTTTCGATGACAGGCTGACCACGCCATCATTGATGTTGGGGCCGTCGTCGGCCTGCAGGACATCATGCAGCACGGGCGAACCGCTTGTTTGTGGTTCAATCCTTTGGACGATCAACCGAGCGTCCGTTGGCTGGCCGCACCGCTGGGAGACGACGTCGATTGCCAATTGCTGGTCCTTCAGGGCGAAAAACTGATACTCATGATCGGTCTGTCCCACTGAGAACCAACGCGTCGCCTCAAACGGGACTGAGATCGATTCAGGATCGGCGGTCTGTTCGATCTCGCTTGCGCTCAATCCATCAAGCGTCCGCAATGTACTGGCTCTGGATGACCAGTAAGTTGGCAGTTGACCAATCTGGTCGGCGGTCTTTTCGACCATGCTGCCGACCTCATCGCCGCCGCGAACAACCAGCTGATAATGAAAGTCGCTGCCGCCTCGATACATGAAATCATGCACCGCCAGCAAGTATTGCCCAGCGGGCAGTCCGACAAGCCGCAGCTGGGGATCGATATTATCAACCCCGCGAGAGGTGGCAACTGTTTGGCCGACCGAATCATACAGCTTCAGCTGGCCGATGGTGGCAGAATCCAATTGTTGCGCCAGCAAGTCAATCGCCAGCGATTGGCCAGCCATGATCTCGACCGCAAACCAATCGATGCTGTTGGCGGTGGCGGCGCCGTGAAACACCCGGTCGGCGGTGATCGGCTGCGGCGCGTTGCGATCATGGCTGTTGGTCGAGAGGATCTCGTTCGGAAATTTGCTGACCAAGAATGCGCGGGGGTTGGTCAGGCCATGACGCCCGCCGGCGCGAACTTCGTACCGTCCCGGCGGAACATCTGTTGGAACATGGACGGTGAAATTGCCGTAATGCGGTTGTCGATCCGGCGAAAATGGCAGCGGATCCAACGTTTTCAATTCCGAGCTGATTGCTGGATGAGAAAAATAGAGTACGTCCGCTTCGTCTAGTTTGTCGCCAATGACCGATAGTTCAAAAGTTTCTCCCACCTGGGCACCGCTACGCGAGAGCGATTGCAGTTGCGAAACGTGGAACTGCGCTCTGCTGGGCTGACTATTCACCAGCGATAACAAAGATAACGCGACCGAAAGTCGAAAGTATCTTGACATGTCTTGGCGAACGGAAGGATTTGGTGAACTGACCGCGAAGAAACGGGGCCGACCCCAACGGTGCAAAGCACCCGAAGGGCCGCTGGCGGCTGATCGGTTTGTGGGGAAACTTATCTGGAGATTGCAATTCAGCTTTTCATGGCTGAAGTCGTGAGCTGTATTGTAATAAAACAGCCTCACTTTAGCGCGGCGTATCGTCCCTCGGAATGGGGGCAAATTCAGCGTCAATCCAATTGCTAACCGCCGGCTTGCTTGAGATCACACAGTTTTGTCAGCGATCAACGCGCCGATTGCCGACCGATCTAGGGAACGACGGTCGTCGTGATTTGCTCGCGAAACCCGCCCGGCATCCGCGCACTGCGGATCAAGACATCCAAGTCAAAGGTTTGCGGCTGGTTGCTGCTGAGTGTCAATTCGTAATCGATCGACTCGCCGGGATTCAGCGTGCCGATATCGGCCAGCCGAACGATGTTGTCGTCGCCGACTTCGAATTGACTTAGTTCCGGATTGGTGGTTTGGTTGACCCGTTCCAGAAACACACCATCAGGCAGTGCGAATTGAATCGCCACTTGCCCGTCGCGCTGGTCGGAATCGTTGACGATTCGCAACGAGTAGCGAATCGGCTCGTTGACTCGAACGGGATTGTCGCGTCCGAGCAGGCTAGCCTGGATACGATCAGATCTTTGTGGAGTTGTTGGGATTGGAGGGGCCGTCGATGGCGGCGCACCGCGCAGCGGTTCCGGTGCGGCGCCACCGGGGACCTGAGGTGTTGGACCGGCGGGGGGCAGGACAGGCGGCAACGCGGGTTGCGCTGGTGCGCTGCCACCGAGAATCTCGACCAATAAATCGGTGTTGGCCGTTGACCCTTCGGCGCTCTGGACCGTCAACACGATTCGGGCGCGAGGTGTTGGTGACAACGTGTTGTATCGGCCTTCCAACACTAGCTGCTGGCCTGGTTCAATCGCCGGCAACGACCAGCTGATTTCATTCTGTAGCGCACGCGAGGTGTCGGCTCCGTTGGTTGCCGAATTCGGTTGCAGTTGTGGATCGTTGGTCATCGTGACTCGCACATTCCGAGCGACTCCTTGACCGTTGTTGACGATCCTGGCTCTGGCCAACAGATTTTGGCCAACGGCCACGCGATCGCGACCTTCCAGCGTCGCGGTCAAGTTTGGAGTTTGGGGAACCGGGTTGATGACGGTCACACATGCTGGTTGAGTGGCGCGTTGTCCGCCGTCGGCAAAGCCGTCGACGGTGATGCAACGTTGGCCTGCCTGAGTGGGCGTAAAGACCACTCGCGCTCCCCAAGTTTCGCCCGGTTGCAAGGGACCGTCTTCTTTTTCGTTTTCAATCGCGTTACTGCCGTTTGCATGGACCATTGTCTGGTCGCCACGGGCCGTCAAATAAACGTTCTGCAGCGGTCGATCACCCGTATTGGTCACGTCAATGTCGAATGTCACCGGCTGTCCCGCTTCAACGCGATCCGCTAGAGGTTCGACTTTTAACGTCAACGATGGACGGAATACGTCGATCCGCACACCGGCTTCGGCAGCCAATCCATCGCCACGTGCAACGAAAGAAACATTGACCGGTGCCTGTGCCTGGATTTGCATCGAAAGATCGAGCTGAGTCTGGGGCGGTAACGTGCCGATATCCCAACGCACCGAATTGTCGGTGTAATTGGCGAAACTATCAGCACCAATCACACGCACGCCTGGCGGAAGCTGCACGTCAACGCGAACGTTGGTCGCTGGCTGGTCGCCCGGATTGCTCAGATTCGCATAGACGGTCACCGGCGCCTCGTAGGTCGCAACCTCCGGCGCACGGCGCGAATCGCCAGTTGCGGTGAACTCCAGGTCACGAACGTTTGACCATTGCCCAGGGTGATCGTGGGAATATTGTCACGGTCACCGCCGGGACGAATGACTTGAATGTTGACCGCTGTTGTGCCACTGGTTCCCGGCCGGGGGATCACGCGGACCGTTGCATTTCCCGAATCATCAACATTCGCCTCGACTACCGATGCGCCGTTGGTACCTTCGAACGTCGCCAATTCAGGCTGCGAAATTTCGTAACGAACTTTCCAGCCGCGCGCCGGTAATGACCCTTCGCTGCGTGTCACTCGGGTGGTTAAATCGACGATCGTATCTTTCGGCACGATCTGAGGGGCGGGGAACTGCCAACGTGCGTCGACCCAATAGATTGTCGCTGTCGCTTTGCGTTGATCCCAACATTCGCTTTCCGGAGCCAGTACGGTAACGTGGCTGGTCCCTTCGCTGGGGCTGCTGATTGAAAGCCAGGTTTGACCTTTTTCCAGCTTAACGTCGTCGCTTGCATCATTGTTACCACGGGTGATCAACATCTGTTTCGTGCTGGTGATCCCAATGGCGTAGGATGGATCTTTCTTTTCCGGTCGCACCTTGGATCCGGCTAGTCTGTGGATCAAGCCCGGATCGTCGTCACCAACTTGCAGGAACGTGCCGACGCTGTCTGGAGCTAGCATCCACTCCAGTTTCTCATTCATTTGCAAATAGCCGTCTGTGCCACAGATACCAGAGAGCAGCACAACTTCGCCTCCAACCGGGGCCACGATTTTTTGCGGCGTCAGCAGAATACAGCCCCGCTTGCCCTGCGGCGGTAGCTTGGTTTTCTTGCCCGGGTTGATTTCGTTGCCGAACAGCACCGCCGGCGGCCCGTTGGCACACGATCCATTGCAAGGCGCACTTGGCACACACGGTTCGTTGCCGGCGCCGGCGCTGGTACTGGCGGGAGGCGTCGGGCAAGGTGGGGGTGTGGCCGGTTCGGTGAACACAGGTGTTGGAAACCGCCATTTCGGCTTGTCCATCAATCCGTGTAATTTATCTTTCTTCAGGATGCCGTGCAATTTTGGGATCTTCACGCAGGTTTTGCCCGACAGGCAACCGAAGCACCCACATGCCTGGCCGTTATGACCCGGCAAGGCAAGTGTCGTGGTGGTCGGCAGCGGCGCAAATAGATGAGATCCAGTGGGGTCAATCGCCGGCAAACGCAACCTGCTGCATCCGCTGTTCAGTGCAGTCAGCAACGCCAAAACGATCAGCCCCAGCCGAATCATCCCGTTGGGAATTCGCTGTGCCGATACAATCGTTTGGAACAGGTTGCTCATCAGTCCGGCTGGGGAAGGGATTCGTTCTGGACAGACTTTGTCCACGGAACCCTACCACGCGCTGAGGGGCGATGATGCGAAAAGACCACATGTTTCGTTGCGGAAAAGCAACACTGTATGCAGGACCCTGATGGATGTAGCGGTTGTGACGCCAAGACACCAATGCCGCGGCTAACCAACCTCCGCCTGATCTCTTCGACTTCCCAGCCAAACCATCGTCGCTCCGACGGCCAACGACAATCCCGCGATACCCAGCCAAGTGGGTGGCAGATGAGTCTGTTCGTCGAAACCTGCGCTGATGAAATCAAGCCGCTCTTGATAATACAACACCAACATCAACAGTCCGTTGTGTACGAAGTGGACAACGATGCCCGGTAACACGCTGCCAGTCCGAAAGGCAACCCAACCGATCATCAATCCAATCAACGTCGACGGAATGAAGCGTTCGATCAACAGCGCGTTGCCGGTCAGGACGTGAAATAAGCCAAACAGGATCGATGTGACAATGATCGTTCGCGGTGGCGACAGCACGCTGCCAAAGGAGGAAAACAGATACCCGCGAAAGCAGAGTTCCTCGATCACAGCCGGTGCGATGGCAAACACTGAAATTAGCAACCAGGGCGAAGCCTCGCGCATTCGCTGCACCGCTGCTTGGGCGTTCGCAATTTTATCGGCATCCAGCCCTCCGATTCCGATTGCCTCGGCAAACACAAACGCCTCGTGCGCAAACGCCCAGGCACTCATACCAATCAGAATCGAACCGAGCAAGCTAATCCCCGCAGGGATCATCAAGCGATACGTCGTGGCCAATCGATTCCTTTCCACGATCGACGCCAACAGCGGCACAAGCCCAAAAGAAGCCACCAAGGCCGCGGCATTTAGCGTCAGTTGCGCCTCGACGGTAAGCTCGTCTCTAAAGCGCTCCATGAATTTCATCAGCCCATTGGAGACCAGAAAGTAGATCGGCACCAACAACGCCAACATCAAGGTTGCCGCCGAAGGGCTGGGAACGAGCGTCGTGGCAGTTGGCCTTTGAAATAATGATCCGATCGAGCGCTCACTCGTGCGGGTAACCGCGTCACTTCCGAATAACCTGGCGGCAATCATCAGCGCGGCTGCCGCATAAGCCATGGTGCTGACCACCGCCGCTAGCGCACCGACCGAATCGACCGAGCCGGTCAACAAGTCGCGGGCCAGCAAGACAATGTTGATCAGCGGCAAAATCGCCAAAGCTCCGCGCAGATTGGCGCCAGGCAGCAGCGACAACATGGCCGGTGCAAGCGAAACCAACATCACGGGTATCAGGTACGCCTGCGCCTCCTTGAAGGATTTGGCGAAACTGGTCAACGACAACAGTAACGCAGAGTAAAATCCGCTAAATAAAATCAGCAGGCCAAGGATTCTTAAAACCGCGATCCAAGGAAAAACATCGTCGCCGGTCAACAGCTGCATCAAGCCACCAGCCCACAGCGTGGTAAACATGGCAGTTAGATTCGCCACTGCCGTCAACAACGCAATGATCACGACCGCCACATACTTTGAAAACAGCACCGCGCCACGCGAAACCGGCGACGCCATTACCGATTCCATCGTGCCCCGTTCGCGTTCCCCGGCCGTTAAGTCGATCGCCGGGTAGACCGCGCCGGTGATTGTCATCAACACCAGCACCAACGGCACGATCGTTCCCAGCATCGAAGGGGGCACGATTTCGCCGACGTCGGCGACCTGGATATCGACAGGCTCCACGTAATCCGGAATTCGTCGCTGGATCGTCTGGGCGGCGGTCGCAAGCCGCAGCCATTGCAACCGCTCGACCAAGATCCGCCGCGCCGTCTGGCTGATACCATCGCCGCGATAAGAATACAGAGTGATCTTGGGTGGTCCGGTTTCGACTTGCTCGATGGTCACACCGACGTCCACCAGATTCTGCTCAACGGCATCCTCGACCGACGGTTGGTCAACGATGCCGACGCTAAAACCAGCAAGTTCTCCATTGCTGGATTCTAGTATCGACTCCGGCGGCAAACTGCGCGGATCACCCAGCCATTGATCCAGTTGCTGCAGTTCCTGGTTCGTTTTTACACCGATCAAAAAACCGACCGTTTGATCTCCCGAGACAAGCACGAATCGGTTCAGCGCCATGCTCAGGATCGGATAAACCAGCAGTGGCATCAGCACCAGCGTGATGATCGTGCGTCGATCTCGCACGGTTTCCTTTAGTTCTTTTTGGCACATTCGCAGCAGTCGTCCGTAACGACCGGCTCGTTTGTTGGTGACCTGCATTTCAATGGTCCCTCAGCAGATCAACGAACATATCGACCAGGTGATCGCGGCCAGTCGAATCACGCAGCTGTTGCATCGTACCGAGCTGCATCAATCGACCGCGGTGCAGCAGGCCAAATCGGTCGCACAATCGCTCCGCTTCGTCAAGCCGATGGGTGCAGACCACGACCGCTTTGCCCAGATCACGCAGATGATCGATGTACTCGAAAATCGTTTGCACGCCAACCACGTCCAGTCCACGGGTCGGTTCATCCAACAACATCACGGGCGGGTCATGAATCAGTCCACGTACCAAGGTCACACGTTGACGTTGCCCGGTGCTGAGAGTGCCGGCGCGACGGTCCAGCAAATCGCCGATTTCCATCAACGCCGCCAGTTCTTCAGCCCGCAGCTCGGCATCGTTGGGATCGACGGAATACAGATCGGCAAAATACAGCAGCATTTCGCGAACGGTTAACCAGGGATAGACCCCGTCAGAGGCGGACACGAAACCGAGATGCGACTTCACGCCGATTGGGTCGTCGGCCGTACGAATCCCTTCGACTTCCGCATAGCCGCTATCGGGCTCGATCAAACCCAGGATCATCCGCAACGTGGTTGTCTTGCCCGCCCCGTTGGGCCCTAACAATCCGAATACTTCACCGGGCTGGATCGTAAACGAAAGTCGATCGACTGCGCACAATTCACCCTGTTCGAGTCGAAAGGTCTTGGTCAGCGATTCAACGACTAACATACGGCAACCGGCAAACGCCCCACTGTCCGTGATTCTCATCGATGGCGACTTCGATCCAGCTCAGCGCGTCGCCAAATCTTGCCGATGTTTGTTCGATCACTCGCTCGGCGATCACCCTGGCGATTTCTTCGGCGGTCGTATTGATGACCGGTAAGATCACGCAATCATCTTTGGGAAACACCCAGCGTCGATCGCGAAACGTCGCGGTCGTTTCGGTATCGTCGCTGGTCACTTGAATCTCGGCATGATCGCGCGGCAGGATCACATGATGGTCTAGCTTTCCGGTTTCCGCCAGCACCGCATCGCGCAAAGCAATGAAATCGACCACGTACCGGTTGCCGTCCAAAGGTCCTTCGACGCTGGCTCGAACGCCGTAGTTGTGACCGTGCAGACGCTCGCAAATGTCGCCGTTGAAGGTGATGAAGTGGGCCGCCGAAAAGACGAACTGCTGCTTCGTGAGGTCGACTCGATATACCGCTTCATTCATGTTTGCTTCGCAAAATCAAATACAGGCTGGCCGCAATCAAGTCGGCTGTGGTTCCCGGGTTCCGCCGATGGCCATCACTTCGCAGCCAGCGATCGAATCGCTCGACTTGTTGGAAGTCGTTGATGTTAATCTCTGCCGCCCGATCGCGAACCCGTAAGGCGAAATCAAGGCCGCATTTTCTGGCAATCAAGCTGTCCGGCTCGGTTGCCAATAATCGCAGCTGGGCGCGCAGGATCCCGCTGAGCAGGTCACCCGCGGAATCGATCGAATCCACAACGATCGGTAGAATATTTTCCAGCAAGTCCGCGAAACCGGTCGCATACTGGCGGGCGACCCGATCACGATCGGCTGCCTGTTTCATGGCTGCCAGGATATCGACTGGTCCAGAGGTCGATCGCACATCGTGGGAGCGGGCACTGCCCAGACCGCCGGGCGCGGCGGCCAGAATCGCGCGGTACAGATTCGCGCCATCGGTATCCTGCAGCGAGACCAGAAATCGGCCGATCGCTGATGACCAGCGGTTCGACCCGCCCGCTTCATCGGCGGCTACCAGCGGGCCAAGCAGCAACACGATTCCCAAATTGACGTTGCTGCCGACGGTCCTGGCGGTCTGCTCGACCGCGCACCGCATTCGCGCAGACATCTGCGCGTCGGACTGCGTCAAATTTCGCGCGGCAATCTCGGCGGCGATCACAAAATCACCGTGAGTCAGATCATCGAAGCCGCGCCCGGGATAGACGTTGCCGACTTTTGGGGCGGTTGCTTCCAACAAGCAGGCCCAGCGAATCGCCTCGGCAGGAGTGGCGGAAAGCTGTCGCAGCAGCCGTAGCGACTCAGCCATCGCCAAGGCTCGCCAGGAAGTGCTCGATGCCATCCAGAGTTTCTTGGGGCGCGTCCTCGATCACGTAGTGACCGGCATCGGCGATTTCGATCGTCGTAGCCTGCGGCCAGGCTGCTTGAAAACGATGCAGGCAATCGGGACGAAAACACCAATCCTTCATTCCCCAAATCAAACACGAGGGCAGATCAGACAAGGATGGCAGAGCCGATTCGAGTTCCAGCAGCGTCTGGTGAGTCGGATGGCGGCGAGACATTGGGATATCGCGGACAAACGAGTCAATGGCGACACGGTTGTTCCAATTGTCGTAGGGTGCCAGTAGAGCGGCGGCAACATCGGCGCGCATCCGGTTCCGCGACATTGCCATCGTCACTGCGGCTCTGGCAAAGCCATTGAGGCCACGCACCGCAGCGGTTCCTAAAATCGGAATCCGACAAGCCGCGATTCGCCAAGGGACATAAGGCGGCGGAAAAGCGCCGGTGTTCAACAAGACGATCGAATGGAAAAGCTGTTTCCGTTCCAATAGCGAAGACAGCCCAATCGCGCCGCCCCAGTCATGAGCCAACAGCGTGATGTTGCGAAGCTTCAAGTGATCGATCAAGGAAAGCAGATTGTCTCGATGGGCCGCCAAGGTGTAGGGAAACTCGCTGCGCGGCGGCTTGTCGCTGCGCCCGCAACCAAGATGATCCACCGCGATCACGCGGACGCGGGAGCCGAATCGTTCGATTACCGATCGCCAGTAGAAACTCCAGGTCGGATTGCCATGCACGCACAAGATCACACGGTCGCCCGCTCCGGCGTCAGCGGATCCAGTGTCACCCGCTCCAGTGTCACCCGCTCCAGTATCGACGTACCGCAGGGTGTGCTTGCCGAGTGACAGTTGTTGCGAGGGTTGCGTCAGTAAAGTCGGGGTCGAGGCGTCCATGACGACAGTTTCGCTGACGGCCGGGCGTTACGGAACCGCCTTAAAACTGAAATGCCTCGGCGTCTTCTTTGGGCGCCGGTTGGTAGTTCAGCGGTTCGATGCTGCCGGCCGCCCGACCCTGACTGAGACTGCGCAAGGCACCCGAGTAACCAAACAGCTCTTTGAGCGGCGCATGAGCGGTGATGACTGTCATCGCTCCGCGCGTCTCTGTCCCGGCTATGATCGCTCGACGTTGTTGCAAGTCACCAACGATTTCTCCCATGTAATCTTCCGGCGTGGTCACTTCAACTCTCATGACCGGTTCCAACAGCACCGGACCGGCCGCCTCCAAGCCGCGATCGAAGGCGTCACTGGCGGCAATTCGAAACGCCACTTCGTCGCTGCCTTCGTCTTGCATTTTTGCGTCGTAGACTTCGATACGGACACCTGAGAGCGGGAACCCGGCCAGCAGTCCCCCTCCGGCGGCCCGTTCTCGTAGTTCATCGGTCGCCGCGACTCGCAAGTTACCCGGCAACGTGGTCTCGACAGGCAAGCGATCGAACACTTGCACCGGCGCGGACCTGTCCGCCAGCGGTGAAACCTTAATGCTCAGACGGGCAAACATCTGAGTCGCGCCGATTTGACGATTGCATTGACCGACGACATCCGCGCTGCCACCGATCGTTTCACGATAATTGACTCGTGGCTTATAAAACTTGACGTTCAAGCCGAAATCGCGCGTCAGCCGATGCTGGATTACTTCCAGGTGCAATTCACCCATCCCGCTGATCAATGTTTGGCCGGTTTCTTCGTTCTCGACCGCGTGGAACGTCGGGTCCTGGCGTTTGAGCATCGCCAACGTGTCTTCCAGCTTCTTGCGATCGGCCGTGCTTTCCGGTTCGATCGCCATCGACAACACCGTGTCGGCGAACTGGATACTGGGCAATTGGATGATTGATTTCGTATCGCAAATCGTGTCTCCGGTGATCGCGTATCTGGGCCCGATCACGCAGCAAATATCTCCTGCACCGACCGACTGGATCTGGCCGTCACGGTCCTTTTTGGTGGCATGAATCTGCCAAATCTGGGCGATGTTTTCTTTCTTATCCCGATTGGGACATTGCACACGGCTGTTCTGTTTGATCTCGCCGCTGTAAACCCGAATCCAATAGTTGTCGCCCGTCTTGGCCGGCAAAATCTTGAAGACCAGTCCACAGAACGGGTCTTTCGGATCTGGTTTGCGACTGACGGTGGTATCGGTCTTGGTTGGATCGATCCCTTCGACCGGCGGACGATCCAGTGGGCTGGGCAAGAAATTACCGACCGCCGTCATCAATGGCTGGACGCCGATTCCATGCAGGGCGGAGCCGCACAGCACGACTTGGATTGCGCGGTCGATGCAGCCTTGTCTAAGCGACGCGATGATCACCTCGCGCGGCACTTCGGTGTCTTCCATCGCCAGATTTGCGGCATCCTCACTGAGCTCATAAACCGCTTCGAGCATTTGTTCACGCCACAACAGCGCTTCGTCCATCAGCTCTTGCGGCAGATCCGTAACTTTGACCTGTTTACCCTCGGTTTCCGGATCGAACTCCAACAGCTTCATGTCGATCAGGTCGATCACGCCCCGAAACGGGTTGGCAACGTGGGGTGGACCTTGTCCGACGGGCAATTCGATTGCCACAGGCCGACCACCGAGTCGGGGTTCAATGTCATTGAACACGGCCTCGAAGTCCGCCCCTTCGCGATCCATTTTATTGATAAAGACAATCCGCGGCACGTGGTACCGGTCGGCTTGTCGCCATACCGTTTCACTCTGTGCCTCGACCCCTTCGCGAGCCGAAAATACGACAACCGCGCCATCCAAAACTCGTAGACAACGTTCGACCTCGGCCGTGAAGTCAACATGCCCGGGCGTGTCTAGCAAGTTGATGTTGTAACCTTGCCAGCTGAATTTGACGCACGCACTGAAGATCGTGATTCCGCGTTCTTGTTCCTCGGGGTCGTCATCGGTGTCGGTCGTGCCATGATCGACGCGACCAACTCGATGCTTAGCGCCGCTTAAGAACAACATCCGTTCGGTGACGGTCGTTTTGCCGGCGTCGATATGGGCAATGATGCCGATATTGCGTAGCTTGGAAATATCAGTGGACATCTACCAAGCAAAGTGGGCAAACGCCTTATTGGCGTCGGCCATGCGGTGCGTGTTCTCGCGCTTGGTGTAGGCCACACCTTCTTTCTTGCACGCAGCCAACAATTCATCCGCTAGTTTCAAATGAGTCGGACGTCCTTTTTTATCCCTGACCGCGGTCAAGATCCAGCGCAGCGCCAGGCTTTGCTGACGTGCTCGATTGACTTGCATTGGCACTTGATAGCTGGCGCCACCGACCCGTTTGCTGCGAACCTCAATGTGCGGCTTGACGTTGTCGACCGCCATTTCGAAGACTTCGATCGGGGATTGATCGGGGAACTCTTTGCGTCGGGCAATTTCTTCCAACGCATCGTAAAAGACGTTTTGGGCTGTCGTTTTCTTGCCATCCAACATCAGGCAGTTGATAAATTTGCCGGCAAGCAGTGAATTGTGGCGAGGATCGCCTTTGAGCTGAGTCCGGCTGGCTGTGATTCGTCCCATCTTGAGTGCTAGCAGTCTTATTCTGGAATTGAATTGGTAAATGGATTGGCGATACTGAGCGATTACGCGGTTGGCAACCATTCAGGCAGCACCTTAACAAGATGCCGCCGGCATCGTTGCTCTATTTCTTGGCCCCATAGCGGCTACGAGATTGTTTGCGTCCTTCGACACCCAACGCGTCTCGCGATCCGCGAACGACCTGGTAACGGACACCGGGCAAGTCGCGGACCCGTCCGCCCCGCACCAGCACGATCGAGTGTTCCTGCAGATTATGCCCCTCACCCGGGATGTAAACGGTGACTTCCTTGCCATTGCTCAGTCGCACGCGCGAGATTTTGCGCAACGCGGAATTCGGCTTTTTGGGAGTCATCGTTCGCACCTGCAGACAAACACCCTGTTTCTGGGGGCATTTTTCCAGCACGGGGGACTTGCTTTGACCCTTCTTGAGCTTGCGTCGTTTACGGACGAGTTGATTGATCGTTGGCATCGAGTGGGATGTTCGAAGGTAAAGAAAGTGGCGCGGTACTTGCACGCAATCCGCGAAAGTATCGAGATTCGGTTGATTCTGTCAAGGGAGCTGGGAATCATGACAACCGGCTTCAGCTGCTCGCTGGCCGGAAAACTGGGGCCAAAAGTTCATGTTTCGTCCTCCGCAACGGTAAATCTCTTGCGTCGGTAGCTGATCGGCGGTTATGAGTGCTGCAGGATTCTTGTTTTTGTCGTTCATTTGGGTCGCTGGCAGGATGCCGCACTTCGAAAACTCTCGACGCTCGCCGATTCATTCGCAACGGAGCCACCTTCATCATTGGCTGTTGCTCGGAATCGCGATTCCCTTTGGCTTGACCGGTTGTTCCTCATTGTGGCGGTCAAGCGGAGAGGACCCTAATCAAGCCGACGCCCTGCAGGAGCTGTTGCAGGCTCCCGAAGCGCCCGATCTGATCCGTGATGCGACGGCGCCGCATGGGATGCGGCCGATCGAGGTCGAAGGGGTTGGCGTGGTCAATGGTTTGCCGGGCTCCGGTGGACCTCCCGATCCGTCCCGGTTCCGCGATGAGTTGCTTGAAGAAATGAAACGACATGGCGTCGCCAACCCCAATCAATTTCTGGAAACCGCTGACACAGCGCTGGTTCGTGTGCGGGCGACCATTCCCGCCGGCGCGCGTCGAGGTGATCCGATCGATGTCCGTGTGCTGGCTCCGAAAGTCAGCCGGGCGACCGATCTGCACGGCGGTTGGCTGTTGGATACGCGATTGCGGCAACATCAAATGTTGAATCGAGCGATTCGTAAGAGCGACGTGATGGCGGTGGGCACCGGACGGGTGCTGACCCGCGCCGACTTTACACCGGGTGCTGACGAGTCCTTGAAACTGGAAGCCAACATCCTGGCCGGTGGCAGAGTGCAGGAGACTCGTAAGCTGGGCTTGGTGCTGATGCCCAAATACCAGCACGCCAAGATTGCCTCGTCGATCGCAGTTGCAATCAATCAAAGATTCTTCTTCTTTGACGGGACATCCAGGCGCGGTATCGCCAAGCCAATTGACGATGATTTTGTCGAACTGGACCTGCACCCCCGATATCAGGACAACATCCCGCGCTTCATGCGCGTGGTCCGTTCGATTGGCGGCAAAGCCGAAACGTCCGTCAATCGCCAGCGACTGACTTCATTGGGCGATCGACTGCAAGACCCAGCCACCGCCGCGGACGCGGCGCTGCAACTGGAGGCGATCGGCGAAAACGCCGTGCCGACTTTGCTGACGGGAATCGAATCCGAAAATCCGGAATTGCGATTCTATGCCGCCGAAGCGCTCGCGTATTTGGACCGACCCGAGGCGATCGCGCCCTTGGAACAGGCGATTCGCGACGTGCCCGCCTTCCGATACGCAGGGTTGCAGGCATTGGAGGGTTATCAGGATCCCAAAGTGGTTGAGGCCCTCCAGCGGTTGACCGACGCGGCTAGCCTGGAGGCCCGCTACGGGGCGTTTTGTTGCCTTCGTCGCCGCCAGGACGGTAAACGCGAATTGCTGGGCAAATCATTTGAGTCGTTTACCATTTACGCGGTCCCGTCGACAGCGGCTGCGACCGTGGTCGCGTCATTGCATCAGGCCCCCGAGATCGTGTTGTTCGGCTCTCTGGCGCCCTTGAACTTATCCAAGTCAATCATCGGGCCAAGCGGTTTGATGTTGACTCCCGATTCGCAGCAACCAGACCAACTTCGCATCAGCCGCTTTCAGCCCGACAAAGCGGATCGTCGCGTCACCGTCCCCAATTCGATCGCCGCAATGGTCAAAGGGATCGCCGATGTCGGTGGTCATTACGGTGATGTTATCGCAGTGTTGCGCGAAGCCAAGCAACGAGGTGACTTGACGGAACAATTGGCAATCGATCCGCTGCCAAAGTCGCAGAGCACCTACTTTCGCGAGGACGATAACGAAGCGGGCGACCCGTCGGGGGAGGAGAGCGTCGCTGCTGACGAGTGACCTTGATCGATATATTTCTGAAGCAGCTCGGTTAGCTCCGCGACAATTTCTGGATGTCGATCTTGCAGATTGGTCGTCTCCGACAGATCCTGCTGCATGTGGTACAACTGCACCGGAGGCAGCTTTTTCGCGGCCTCACTTCCTGGTTTCGGATCACTCCACCCTCCCGAACCCGGACACATTTCCAACTTCCAATCGCCGCGGCGAATCGCAAAAGCGCCTTGGATCGAATGATGCACGACCGCTTCCCGCAGCGGCGCGGTGTCGGTCCCTGATAGGGCTGGCAGGATACTGACGCTGTCCTCACCCGCGCCCGGTGGCAACTCGGCACCAATGATTGCTGCACAAGTTGCCATCAAATCGTTGAGACAAATCAATTGGTCGCTGCTTGCACCGGCTGCCACGCGATCGGGCCAACGAACAATGAAGGGGACACGATGACCGCCATCAAAGATATCCGCTTTGTGACCACGGAAATGATAATTCGGTCGATGGCCGTGTCGATGCATTTCCCCAATGTTTGCCGCCGGCGAACAGCCATTGTCCGATGTAAAGATCACCAGCGTGTTGTCGCGGATCCCGGCCTGGTCGATCGCCGACATGACCTGACCGACCGTATCATCAACTTGCATCACAAAATCACAATACTTGTTGATCCCACTCTTGCCCTGCCACTGGTCGGTCGGCGCGATGGGCGTGTGCGGCGCCGGCAAGGCAAAGTAGAGAAAGAAGGGCTGATCATGCTGCTGGCCACTCGTTCGCGAGCGAATGTACTGGACCGATTGCCTGGTCAGGTCGGGCAACACTTGGACTGCGGAAAGTCCCGACACTGCCAGCCCGGCGCGACCGAATGAACTCCGCGGGGCCGTCACCGTCGGCTGATCGGTGCAACGGTCGTTTCGCACATAGACATAGGGCGGCATGTCCAGCGAAGCGGCAATGCCAAAGAAGTAATCAAATCCGACGCTGCAGGGCCCGTTGGAAATCGGCCGGCTGAAGTCGATTTTGTCGGCGTCTTGGTCACCGTTGGCAAAGCCGCCTTCTCGCAGTGGCCAATCCCAACCGAGATGCCACTTTCCCACACAGGCAGTGTGGTAACCGTGCTGCTTCAGCAGTGCCGGGACCGTCAGTCGACCCGATTCGATCAAGCGTCGGTCGTAGCCATACAGCACGCCTCGTTTCAAACGGGATCGCCAGTTGTACCGTCCGGTCAACAACCCATACCGGGTTGGCGTGCAAACCGACGAACTGGAGTGCGCATCGGTGAAGATCATCCCCGCCGACGCCAGTTGGTCCAGATGGGGTGTTTTGATTTTGCCCTCAGGATTCAACGCACCAACGTCGCCATAGCCCAGATCGTCGGCCAGGATATAAACGATGTTCGGATGTTGTGCCAATGCGCCGCGCACTGGAAACAGTAAACTGAAAGCGACGAAGCCAAAGGCAAGGGGACGCATCATGTCCTGGATCAGTTTGTGAATCAGTACCAACAAAGCCCAAACCGCAGCAACCAAGCTAACCAACCGGCATCCGCGCCGCAATCAATCGGATCAGTTCCGATCAGAGTGTTCTGCGCGGCGGTCGCGGTGCTTGGCACACTGTCTGTTGACGGCGCCGAAAAACTCGCCTCAGATCGGCTTCCCAATCTTGTTCGCATTCACGAAAAAGTCATGTCCGGAGGATTGCCCGAGGGAGATGCCGCTTTTGAAGAATTACGTCAGCGCGGTGTTCAGACCATCATCAGCGTTGATGGCCGCAAACCCGATGTTGCTGCAGCGGCGAAACACGGCTTGCGATATGTGCATCTGCCCCATGGATACGGCGGAATTCCCGCGGCTCGCGCGCTGGAACTGGCCAAGGCAGTACGAGATTTACCCGGTCAAATTTACATTCATTGCCACCACGGCAGGCATCGTAGTCCGGCGGCCGCCTCGGTCGCTTGTGTCGCAGCCGGATTGATTCCCGTGGCCGAGGCGTCTGAGATTCTACGAATTGCGGGAACGAACCAAAAATACCTTGGCCTGATCCGCGCCGCCAATCACGCACAAGTGATCACCAGTACCGAGTTAGATCAGGTTGACGTTCAGTTTCAGGAGACAATTGACATGCCACCGATGACCGCAGCGATGCTGGAGATCGAACAGGCCCATGATTTGCTGAGGCGGTCTGCCGAAGTTCGTTGGCGGCCAGCCGACGTACGATCCAACTGCCAACCGGCCCACCAGGCATTGATGTTACGAGAGCACTTCGCCGAATTGTTGCGGACCGATCAGGTTCAGCGAGCCACAGCGAACTTTCAGCGTTTACTGCGGCAGTCGGAACAGGCTGCGACCGAATTGGAACAAATGTTATTGGCTTGGCAGGCCAGCGGTGGAACAGAGGATTCTGCTAAGCTGATCGACGTTCAGTTAGCGCTGATTTCAACCAACTGTCAGAGATGCCATGAACAGTTCCGCGACCTGCCGCTCGCAGATCAAACATCCGATCAGAAACACAGATGATGGCCCTGGCAAGCAATCATTGGCCTGCAATCGATCGCACAGCTGCGATCGCAAAGCTGCCCCTGAAAGTTGCCAAGAGCGCCACCCAATCACCGACAACCCTTTGAAATCCAACCATGAAGCAGCGAATCCTGATCATCACCCTGTTGGTAATTGCTTCCCACAATTGCATCGCCCAGATCATTCCCTCCTACGACCTGGGCGGAGCCAGGCGGCCGAAGCCCGATTTGTCTTTTCGCGACGAAGATCAGTACAAACGCGTCCATCAATCCGCATTGCGGCTGATCCTGCGCAGCGAGATTGAAAGCACAAGAGAATTCCTGGTCCAGTACCTGGCCCAGCATCCTGACGACGCGGAAACGTTGTACATGCTGGGGATTCTGCATGGCCAGCAAGGCGAGATCGCAATAGCCGAAAACTATTTGCAACAAGCGATCACTGCCGGACTTCCCGAAGACCGTTTGGTCGCCGGTCCACGAGCAGTGTTTGAGCCTGTGATGGAGACGGACTTGCTCAAACGCCTGCATACCAAGTACGCGACCAAGCCCGTTCATGGTCCGCTGCTGGGAAACGCAACCGATTCGTCGATTTCCGTCTGGGTGCGAACCGAGTCGGAATCCGTCGTGCAAGTGGTCGTCAGTGAATCGAAAAACCTGACAAACGACATCCACAGCGGGCTGGCGCATTCATTGGCCGCGGCCGACTACACCGCCGTCGTCAATGTCACGGACTTGAAAGCGAATAACGAATATTACTATGGCGTCAAAATCGATGACGGACCGTTGCACCGGGCAGACAATCAGCACTTTCGGACGCTGCCAACCAGTGGCCGGCCTGCCAAATTCGCGATCGCCTTTGGAGGCGGGGCGGGATACGTCCCGCAGAACGAGCGGATGTGGAGCACCATTGCCAGTTTTGATCCAACCGCAATCCTGTTGCTTGGCGACAACGTTTATATCGATGACCCCGAATCGGTTGTGATGCAACAGTACACCTATCAGCGTCGTCAGTCGCGGCCGGAGTGGCGAAACCTGACTGCTCGATCACCGGTCTTTACGATTTGGGACGACCATGACTTCAGCACCAATGATTCCTGGGGTGGAGCTGAGATCGATCTTCCGTTCTGGAAACAAGATTGGGTGTTTCCAATCTTTCGCCAAAACTGGGCCAACCCCGCTTATGGCGGCGGCGATGCGCAGCCCGGTTGCTACTACAAATTCAACATCGCCGATGTTGACTTCATCATGCTGGACTGCCGTTACTACCGCACCGATCCAAAGCAGTCTCCTCGATCGATGCTCGGCCCGGTCCAGCTTGACTGGTTAAAACGGCAGCTGACCACGGCGACGGGAACATTCAAGGTCATCTGTTCGTCCGTGCCTTGGGATTTTCGCACCAAGGGCGATAGTATGGATACCTGGAATGGATACCAACAAGAACATGAGGAAATTCTGAGCTACGTTGAATCGAAAAAAATCGAGGGCGTCTTGTTGATGTCCGCCGATCGTCATCGCAGTGACGCTTGGAAAATCTCACGTCCCAACGGCTACGATCTGTACGAATTCAACTCTTCTCGCCTGACCAACCAACACATTCATCCAACCATGAAAAAGGCGGGGGCGATTTTCAGTTACAACGATCCACAATCGTTTGGACTGGTCAGCTTTGACACCACAGCGCCAGACCCACAAGTGACCTATGAAGTGGTCAACATCAACGGCGAGAAACCACATGCGTTGACCGTCAGCCGGAGCGAGCTGGAGGCCAGATAAAATCCTACTGGTCCCAGCTTGATCGTGACAACAGCTCGCCCGGCTGGATCTTTGCCGGATCGACCACCACGTGTTTGATTCGCTCACGTTTCCAGGTGTAGGTCATGTGGACCAGACCATCGTCGGCCTGAATGATCGCCGGGTAGCTGAACTCCGCTTTCGCTTCTTGCTCAAGCACTCCGACTTTTCGCCACTGGATACCGTCTTGGGAAATCGCCAGGTTCAACATCCCTCGCCGCCCCCAACCGCTAGCTCCGCTGCCCAGATGGTTGTAGATCAACAGGTGGCGACCATCCTGGAGCGTGACCACATCGATTCCCGAATTCGGATTGGGCAAGTTGGTGGCTTCCATTTTCGACCAGGTTTCACCATCGTCAGTGGAAAAGCTGGTTGAAACCACGCTTTCGCGAGTGCGGCAGAGCACCTGCAGTCGTCCGTCGGCGTGCTGAAGAAATGTCGGCTGAATGGCGTTGAATTCCTGCTTGCCATTGATGGGACCGATCCGTTTCCAGTTTCCGTGAGGCTTGCCGTTGTCCAACTCGATTTTTTCAAAATGAACCGTCCAGCCGTCGTACTCCGTGGACGACCCGCACAACAATGTCTTTCCATCGTTTAACAAGATCGGCTTGCATCGAACCGGTCCGTCGATCTTCTCAGGTAGCCGCACTCGATCGCGAAAGGTTCTGCCGCGATCGTAGCTGAACATCAGCTCGCCCCACCAACGGTCGGGACTGGGGCCGACTTTGAAGAACAGGAGTGTCGGTGCATCACCCGGAGGTTGGTAAAGTACCGGATTCCAACAGGGATGACGAAGACCTTCGTATTGAATTCCGTTGGCCCACTCCTTGGGACTCGACCAACCCGCGCCGTCATGGTAGCTGACCCAAATTCCAACGTCTTTGTTTTTTTCCTCGGTCCCACCAAACCATGTGACTACGATGCCACGGCTGGTCTCGCAAATCGACGACGCGTGACATTCAGGGAACGAAGCTTTCGTGAAGACAAAGTCCTCGCTCACAAAACCAGGAAACTTCGCCTCAGACGTTACTCGCGCGGGTCGCGCCTGCAATTGATCTCCGGCGTAGGCAACGCAATCGTTGTGGTTGATATAGTAGATGCGTCCGTTTTCCGCTCCGACAAGCAGATCCGGTTTGCCATCATGATCAAAATCACAAACGGACGGACTGGACGTGTGACCGGCAACATTGCGTCGAGCCAAGTCGCCAACTTTCTTCATCACAAATTTCCCGTCACGCTGTTCGCAGTTGCGATACCAGGTCGCGTTTTGCGAATTAACCAATAGGTCTAATCGCGAATCACCATCCCAGTCGACCACTGCCAATTTCACTCGGCCAGAACCACCGCATGATTTGGGGTTCAACCGCAACGGTTCGTCGTCTTGATCAATAAATAGACGACGCTCAGCGCCATTCCGTGTCCGTAGTGTCAGAAAACCTTGCTGGTCCAGGGCAACCAAATCGATTTGCCCGTCGCCGTCAAAATCAGTGGCTACCGGAGTGGTTCGCCACTGGGTCTTATCGTGGTCGATCGCTTGCCGAATCAGCGTTCCATCTTGATTGATCAGCAAGCCGATCCGGCCCAAGATCGAGTTGTAAACAATGTCCAAATCATTGTCAGCGTCCCAATCGGCTACCGAGAAAGTCGTGTAGCCCCACTTTGCTTCGCACGGCCCCTGTATCGAACCGCTCGGCCCGGCCATGATCCGTAGTGGCAGCGTGATGTTTTGTCCCGAACGGACTGACAACAATCGTGGCGCTGACCACCTGGGCAAGCCCTCGTCGCTTGAGCCTAGGTTTTCGAACCAACCAATTTGTCCAGCCGTGTTTCCACACAAGATATCTTGATCGCCGTCAGCGTCCCAATCACAAGCGAAGGGGGTCGCCAAGGCACCAAACTTCAAGGTGTCGGCTTGTTGTTGAAAGTACCTTGGTGGCTCGAACAGCGGCGCGCCATCGACAAATTGTCCGCTGTTCTCGATCAATGCGACGCGGCCGTCCTCGTCTCCGACCACCAAATCAATGTCCTCGTCTCCGTCCCAATCGATCGCAGTCGGCGTGATCATTTGCAAATCCATCACCAACGGTCTGCCGAACCGCGTAGTGAGCTTGCGGCCGGCAGCATAACGCGGCCGTGTTCGATCACCGATGTTTTCAAACCAGGTGAATCCATCCAGGAACTCACCGCAAATCAAATCAAGGTCGCCGTCGCCATCGAAGTCTGCAAAATTAGGCGAAGGCCAGCCGTAGACGTCGATGTCATTGCCGGCGGATTTGATCTTCCGAGGTGCTGCCGAATAATCGGGCGCCGCGTCGGAACCCGAATTTTCGATCCAGTAGATCAATCCATGCAGCCGTCCATTGCGCCACTGGCCGTGTTGATCATAAGCGTGATCCCAACCATAGTCGGTCCAGTCGCCGACCCCAACGATCAGATCCTGGTCTCCATCGCCGTCGTAATCGACGTACCGCCACATGTTGGCACGCACATTGTTCTCATGGATATTTGAACTTGGATAGATCCGTTGTGGCCGATCAAACTGAAAGGCCCCGCTTGCCTGATCGCGAGGAAACTCGAACCCAGGTTTCAAAATGCGCGGCTTGCCATTCACATAGCTGATTTGAAAATTGTGGCCCGCAGCACCGACACGAACACCGGCGCGAAATACGGGCGCCTTGTTGTTTCGGTCTTGAGATGGATTCTCGAAGAAGTACACTCCGCCTGATGGTTTGTCGGGACAGGCAACCAGCAGATCCAAATCACCATCGTCGTCATAGTCCAGCGGCAGCGGCCAAGCCCACAACCCGACACCGAGATCAACCACCAAATCTGCGTCATTGTACGGCAGCGGCTGTAATTTCCAATCTTGTTCGCCGGCTGCGCAAATCGCGATCATCAACGTACAGACGAGGAAAGTATGCGGGAACACGTTCATTTCGGGCCTCGAGATCGAATCAATGGATGGCACCATCATAAACGAACCAGACAGCGCAGTGACCGGAAGATCAAGAGAGCAGGCCCACGATCACGGGAAGATCCAAAGCAGCGTTAGGATTCCCTGGCCTGTTTCGCTTCAATCGCACCGCCATAGATTTCGTGCGCAACCAGCACGACCATTCCGAACAGTAGCGGCAGGACATAATACAGGATTCGGAAGATCAGAATCGAGGCGATCACGGACTCGCCGACTGTGTCTTTGAGCAACGTCAGCAAAATCAATTCCAATACTCCCAGTCCTCCGGGAACTTGCGTGATCAGCGAAATCGCGATTCCAACCAGGTAGGCGGCCAACACCGTTTCAAAGGGCACCACCGATTCACCTGGCAATACCAGGTACAGTGCGGTGGCCGAGATCAGCAAGTCGACCGCGGCGATCGAAGCCTGCACCGACATCAAACCCGGCTCGGGGGGACGAAGATGCAACTCGCCGATCGGCCACGGCTTACGCCAAGTGAAGCAAACGATCAAATAACCGATTGCCAATGCCAACAGGATTGCGCCCAGCGTGCGAGTCCCAAACGGCAGCGTTATTTGGGCGGGCAGTTCCACCGGTACCGAGACCAGCACCACGCCGCCCAAGAACCACAGGCCGCTCCAAAACGTCAACCCCAGAATCGAAATCATCACGGCAATCTGACGCGGCGAAAGTCCAAATCGTGAATAGAAGCGAAACCGGATCGGTGCCGCCGCCAGCAGCGTGCCCAAGTTGTTGCCCAGCGAATATCCGAGAAACGAGGCTAGCGCGACACGACGAAGCGGAATCGATCGACAAATGTAACGCAGCGCCAACAAGTCGTAACAAATCAGCAGTCCATAATTGAGCGCAATCAGCAGCGCGGCAAACGCCAAATACAACGGTGGAACGCCGGTCAATCCATCCACGAACTTATCCCACGTGATGTTGCCCGCGTGTGCTTCGTGAATCAACAGCCGTATGGCCAGGATGAATAGGACCGCTGCCAGCCCAGGTCCCGCGATGTCGCGGAGTTTTCGCTTCGCCAAAATTGGTGTTCGTAGGGAAAAGGGTCAGACAGGAGGAAACGAATGTGCTCGGCATCTCAGTATCGTCGGCAACAGCTCGGTCGACCACTAGCCGATCGAACTGCTTTCGGCGAAAACTTGTTTTCACGCCGTCGGACACCCTATCGAGTTAATGAAGATTGAAGTTTCGCCCTGATGAAGAACGCAAAACATGAGCTGGTGGTACTAGGTGGCGGCCCGGCAGGATACGTCGCGGCGATCCGCGCCGCTCAACTCGGAATCGATGTAGCTTGCATTGACGAAAATCAGCGTTTTGGGGGTACTTGCTTGCGAGTCGGCTGTATTCCAAGCAAAGCACTGCTGGAATCAAGTCACCTGTACGAAGAGGCTCGGCATCGATTTGGCGAACATGGCATCCAAGTCGACGGTGTCAAAATGGACCTGGATGCATTGATGGCTCGCAAAGACAAGATTGTCGATACGCTGACCGGCGGAATCGACATGCTGTTCAAAAAGAAAGGAGTCACGGCCTATCGAGGACGAGGTCATTTCATGAGCGCTAATACGATCGAGATCCGTGGAGATCAGCCAGCCATGATCGAAGCAGATCAAGTCTTGATCGGTAGCGGGTCTCGCCCGATGACGCTGCCGGCAATCGAAGAAGATGGCGATCGAATCGGCAACAGCACCGCGGCACTTTCCTATCCGCAAGTCCCCGGCCGGTTGGTCGTGATCGGTGGGGGTTACATCGGTCTGGAACTTGGCAGCGTCTGGAATCGGTTGGGCAGTGAAGTGATCGTTTTGGAAGCGCTCGATCGAATCTTTCCCGGCATCGATGCGGAAATTGCCTCGCTCGCCCAACGTACCTTCAAGAAACAAGGCATCGAGTTTCGGACCGGCACATTGGTCGAATCGGCGAAAGTAGTCGGTGACCAATGCGTGGTCTCGATCAAAGACGGCGATCCGATCGAGTGCGACCGAGTGCTGTTGGCGACCGGTCGTGTACCGGCGACCAGCGAGTTGGGGTTGGAGATGATCGGACTGGAGACCGATCGCCGCGGCTTCATTCCCGTCAATGAAAATTTCGAAACTTCTGTCGCCGGTGTGTTCGCGATCGGAGACTGCATTGGCGGCGCGATGTTGGCACACAAAGCGATGGAGGAAGGAATCGTCTGCGTCGAACGGATGACGGGTATGGCGAGCGAAATCAATTACGAAGTGATCCCGGCGATCGTGTACACGCATCCCGAAATTGCCATGGTCGGCAAGACCGAAGAGCAGCTGAAAGAGCAAGACATCGCTTACAAAAAAGGGATTTGCCCATTCGGCGCCAATGGCCGTGCCCGCACACTGGGCGATCATGAAGGCAGAGTAAAGATACTCGCCGATGCGGAGTCCGACCGAGTGCTGGGCGTGCACATCATTGGTTCGCGCGCCGGCGACTTGATCGCCGAAGCGGCGGCGGCAATGGAATTCGGGGCCAGCAGCGAAGACATCGCCCGCACATGTCACGCGCATCCGACGCTGTCCGAAGCGGTTCATGAAGCCGCCTTGGATGTCGACGATCGAGCGATTCATACGGCGTGAATTTCGTATCAGCCGGCAAACAGCTGCCGCAATTCAGCCCTGACGCACCTGTTGCAAACACAAAGCATCGACGGGCTTTGTGAGCTCCAATCGTAACCGCCTGGGAAGGTCTCGATTGATCAGTCTTTCCAAGCAATCATGACTTGACGTTTTCCACCAGCTGGCCCGGGCACACGCTGAACACGAAAGCCGGCCGCTTGCATCGCCTCTCTTACGGCGCGGCTGACGCAGTAGGTAACCAAAGTTGTGTTTGGTTTGAGTGTCCGATGCATGTAATGCAGAAATGAAGTTTGCCACAATTCCGCATTCTGCTCCGGAGCGAAAGGATCGAAATAGATCGCATCGAACTGGGTATGTTCGTCAGCCGCTCGCGCCCAGGCGGTCGCGTCTCGGTGCTCGATCGTAACCCGTTGATTGGCGGTAGGCCGCCAGATGAGTGTCCCCCGCGGTGCCGGATCGCTCAGCCCTGAGCGCCAGCGCAAGAATCCATCAAGTAGTGTCGGATCCCGAAGATAACGTTCCATCTGCAAGCGGCCCAGCAGATCAGCGTCCAGTAGTTCTGCTTCGACGGCCGTGTAGTGCAATTTCGCGCCGCCGGCAAGGGCCGCGTCCAACGTTAACAACATGGCCAAGCCGGTGCCAAATCCGATCTCCAACAGCGCCGTGCTGCGCGATTGAGCCAGTCGGTCCGCAATTCCACTGTTGACCAGATACACATGCCGCGTTTCGGCGACAGCGCCCGAGGCGCTGTGATAGGCCACGCCGCTCCGGGAATCCAGCACTGTGCGGCTACCGTCGTCGGTGACCTGGATCACTTTGCTGTGACCATCGATCGATATCATATGACGCTGCCGCGAATTCATCTTCTGGGCCGAGTTTGCGTTCCCATCGCTGCACTGCTTAAAATGACACCAGCGATACTGCGACTGCCGATGCCAGTCAGCTCTTCTCTTTCCTACTCGATTCATTGGACGTCACACTTTGTTCACACGCAACCGCGGAGCGGATACAGATTCACCGGCTGACGCCTTGCCCGTGCGCGGGAGCATGGATCAGGTCGTCAGCGACGGCGATCAGATTGACGGATCTGTACCGGCCGTTCTGTTGCAACAAATTGAATCGGTACGCCAGGAATTGCAGACGGTAATCCGCGGCAAACCAGATGTCATCGATTCGGTACTCACTGCGCTGCTGGCCGGTGGATCTGTATTGCTGGAGGACGTGCCAGGCGTCGGAAAAACGACATTGGCGAAGTCGATCGCGGCATTGATCGACCTGGAATTCGCGCGCGTGCAATGCACTCCCGATTTGTTACCTGCCGATATTCTGGGCAGTTCCATTTATCAGCCGGCGACCGGTTCCTTTGAGTTTCGGCCGGGACCCATTTTTTGTGACTTGTTGATTGCTGACGAAGTCAATCGCGCGTCGCCGCGAACCCAGAGTGCGCTGTTGGAAGCGATGGCCGAATCGCAGGTCACTATCGACGGCAGGCACTACGAATTGAAACAACCGTTCCTGGTCATCGCGACACAGAACCCATTCGGATTCGAAGGTACATTTCCGCTCCCCGAGTCGCAGCTCGACCGTTTCTTGTTTCGCTTGTCAATGGACTATCCGGATCCCGATAGTGAGATCGAGTTGCTATTGGATCAGCCCACTGACGATCCCGATTTTGAGCTTCAACCGGTGATGCACCGCGACGACTTGACGAGGCTACAGAAGTGTGTGCGTCAGACAAAGGTTGATATTAAGGTTGCCAAATATATCGTTGACCTCGTCAATATGACTCGTCGTGATTCGCGTTTGCGGGTTGGCTGCAGTCCGCGCGGCGCCAAGATGTTGTTATGGGCCGCTCAGGCACGAGCCGTTTTGCGGGGCCGCGGTTTTGTCATGCCGGACGACGTGCAAGAAGTCGCGGTACCCGTCATTGCGCACCGCATCTCTCCCCGCAACATTTCCACGACCGCGATGGAAACTGGGCATATCGTTCGCGAGATCATTGGGCAGACGAAGGTTCCCGTATGAGCAGCGTGGCGGCAAGCCAATCTGTCGCTGGGCAATCCGTTGACCGCGGCCCAGTCGCTTGGCTCGTTAAGATTGCACGTTTTAGCTGGCGACTATTGACCAGCCCGGTCCGATTGATCGCGGCCGTCAGACGGGCGATGACCGCCGCGTCGGCGACCTTATTGTTGTTCGGCATTGTCAGCACGAACATCATTTGGGGTTATCCGTGGATCGGCGTTTTCTCAGCATGCATTTCCTTGTTCGTAGTCGGTTTTGTGGTCAATCGGTGGTCATTGCCTCGACTGGAAGCGGATTTTTTGCTGCCGCGATCTGCTGTCGCAGGGGCGCCGTTTCAAGCGACCGCCAACCTCACCAATCTCGGTCGATTTCCCGCGATGGAGTTGGAGGTCGCCATCGAATCAGCACGGCCCAATCGAGACACTGAAGGAGGCGATTTCCAGACCGAACTGGTCGATGGAATCGTCGAAATGATTCTGCCGGGTCAACAACGTCGGCTCAGCGCGACGATGGTGTGTCAAACTCGCGGTCTGCACAGCTTGCCCGGTATCTCAGTAACCACTTGGTTCCCGTTTTATTTGTTCCGATTCACACGCACCGTTACAACGACCGCCAGCATTGCGATCACGCCTCGCTTGCTTGATCTCGAACAAGACTCAATCGGCGGAGGCTTGTTGGATTCGCTGGGCGGCTGGACTCGAAAACTATTGTCCGGGGACGCCATGGATTATACCGGCAGTCGCGAGTACGAATTCGGAATGCCGGTTCGGCGTTGGGACTTTGTGTCCTGGGCGCGCTTAGGAAGGCCTATTGTTCGGGAATATCAATCGCCGTCGGTGCGAACCGTTGCCTTGGTGGTTGATACCGCGATCGACATCGACATGGCCGCTAATCACGAACTAGCCAGCAAAATGCTCGAGCGCGTTTTGTCACTCGCTGCGACAGCGATCGATCGCATTGGTCATCCGCCGATCCAAATACGGTTGTTTGTTACCGGCCAGGACTGGGGTCCCGAATCCGCTCTGGGAACCGACCGCGAATCCTTGTTGATTCATCTGGCAATTGCCAGGCAAGAATCCTGCCAGCTGGCCAGCCAAAAAATCCGCCAGCTTTGCGAACACCTGGTTCGATCGCCGCTGTTGATCTTGACCTGCCGCGAGCAACCTTTGGGCGCTCATCCGGTTCCGCCCTTCGTTTCCATCCTGCGCGTCGAGCCGGACAGTGCCTGCCAGAGATCGCGATTCCAAGATCCAGCTGACGCTTACTCGCTGCCAGGGGTGCGACGAGCATGAGTACCAGCGGCAAGATTGCGATCGCCGGGTTGCTGTGGGTCCAGGCCTTGTTCTTAGTTTCGACCTTCCAAACCTTTCTGGCTGTCTTTGCCGCGACCATCTTGGCCACACTGATTGTATTGGCCCGTCATCAGCGTAGCGCCGGTGAAGTGATCGCTGTACGACCGTCAATCGGACTGATCGGTCGGTATCTGCGTTGGATGCTGTTGTTGTCGTCACTCTTGGTCATCCTGTTGGTGACGGTGTTATGGCGTTTGCGCGACCAGTCGGATGCCCAGCTGAATGCATTGTCGGTCGCCGTTGATGCGCTAGCCCACTGGGCCTTTTTTACCTCATTATTGCTTTGGGCGCTGCTTCCCAATCGTGGCCATGCCGCGATGTTGGGACTGGGTCTGGTTGTGCTGCTGCTCTGCGTCGCTGCCGGCGGTACCAGTCGTTCGATGGCGTCGCAAACATCAATCGCCCTAACAGCATGCCTCGGATTCACGATTGCGGCCCAGACCATCTTGGGATCGGCGCGCAGAACGGGCAACGCCTTATTCGCTCACGAAAATGCCAGCGACCAACGGACTCGCTGGATGGGCAGAACCATGTCATTGACCACCATTTCGTTGATTCTGATGACGACCGGTGCCGTGGCCAACACCACCAATCGTTTCTTACCGAATGTTCAGCAAGCCGTGCAGAGGCGTCTGCAAGAAACATTTGATGTCGGCTTCGATCGCGCCCGGATCGGCGGAACACGATATGTCCAAAGCGGCAGGCTGGGGTCCGTCCGTCAGCACATGACGTCGAATCCAACCGAAATCACGTTGTCTGTGGATTCCACCGTTTCCCCTGGTTACTTACGCGGCCGAGTGTACGACCTGTACCAGCATCGCCGCTGGCAAAATGCAGCGGAGCCACCATCGACTTGGTTCGGCGCGGTATCTCAGCCGCAGCAATTGCTGCGTCCTTCATCCCAGGGACAGATCAACTTGCGTGGCGCCCCGTTTCGTCCATTGTCTCGCTTCGAATTCCCGCCTGATGACCAATCCCAATCGACAGCCGGCGCAAGAAATCACATCGTGATTCACAACAATCCTATCAAGGGTTATGTCGTGTTCACTCCGCTAGCGACGGTGTGGATCGAAGCCAGCAGTCGGGAATTGCTGATCGACGATCATGGCGTGATTCGAATGGGGATCGATATAACCAAACCCTACGTCGCGGGTGTCGCTCGGCAACCGAGAGTCAGTTCATTGACGACGGTTCAGCGCCAAGTGCTGACCAGCGTTCCAGTAGCGATTGACAATGAAGCCCGGCGTGTTGCCCAGCTGGTCTGTCCAAAGGTTGGAACCGCGCGAGTCAAAGCGGCGGCAATCAGCCGTTTTTTTCAAGCCGAGTATGACTACAGCCTGCGTCCGACCGAGTCGCCGCCCGGCGTTGATCCAATCGCATATTTTCTGCAAAAATGCCATCCGGCGCACTGCGAATACTTTGCCTCGGCAACGGTTGCCATCCTACGGGCCGCCGGCGTTCCCGCCCGTTATGTCACGGGTTATGTCGTTGATGAACGGCATGACAGTGAGCCGGACCTGTGGCTAGCACGCAATCAAGACGCGCACGCCTGGGCCGAAGCCTACGATGACCAAACCAGACGCTGGTTTGCCGTTGAATCAACTCCCGGACGAACTTATCAAACCGTCACGACCTCAAGCGACAAGCTAGTCAGCGAAGGACTTGCAGACGAAAACCAAGCCAACGACGACAACGGATCCGGCTCGCTGCTTGGTCAAGCCTGGGACTGGTTGCGTTCGCGGCGGGCGACCGATGCGCTGTTTCTGGTTTTCCAGCTAGCTCAGTTGCCGTTGTTTTTATTTCTGGTCGCCTTCTGGTGGGTCAACTATCGACGAACATCGAGTGGCCTGCGTGATGAAATGGACGTCAAGAGCGCCAAGATGTTGCGCAAGGTGGATCGCAGTGTCCGCAAGCACGCATTGACTCGGAGGCCATCCGAGACGCTCTGCCAATTTGCCGATCGTATCGAAATGGATTCCGCCAATCGGAGCCGCCGAGACGGCGGTCGAAAATTGAAATCTTTTGCGCCTGGTACCGTCAATACGCCAGCGCCCGTTACCGAGGCGAATTGCCGCAAGTCTGGCGAAATTCGCCGCCCGCCAAACAAGAATCGCTCTAACTGATCGTTTCCCCGGTTGCGGCGTCGGTGCCGCTGACGTCCCCGGGAGGCAAACGCAGTCGAAAACAAGCGCCGCGCTGGAGGCCTGGATCGACATACTGAATATCGCCTCCATGCTCGCGGATGATTTTTGCGCAGACCGGCAATCCCAAACCGGTTCCCCGCATTCCTTTGCTTGATTCGAACAGCGAAAAAATCTTGTCGCGATCTTCATCCGCCACACCTGGCCCATTGTCGACGACGTCGATCATCCATCCGGTTCGAACATCAAAACGGGTTTGCACGAATACCTTGGCCGGCGGGGACTCGGCAACCTGCATATTGGTCGGGGTCTCAAAGTCGCCTTCCAGATCAAAGCTGCCTGATGCCGCGTCGATTGCATTGGTGACCAAATTCAGCACCGCGCGGTGAATTCCCTCCGGATCGAACAACGCTGGCGGTATCGAGTCGTCCAACTGGCAACCAAGTTGAACGTTTTGTTGCGAGGCCAGGGAAGTCATCAGTTCCACCACATCAGCAACCGTTTCGTTCAAGTCCGCCTCGACGCGGCGAGGCACCCGTTCTTTGGAAAATGTCAGCATGTCCATCACCAGATTCGAAATCCGCTCTTGATTTCGATCGACGATTCGCCAGCCCCGACGCACCGCGTTGGTATCATTGCGATCTAAACCAGATTCGATCAGATAGCTGCCGCCGCGAATACCTTGCAGGATGTTCTTGACGTGATGTGACAACGTGGCGATTGTCTGGCCCATCGCGGCCAGCCGCTCATTTTGTACCAGCGCGGAGTAATAGAATGTGTCTTCGATCGCGAGCGCGGCTTGATGTCCGATCGCGGTGATTAAACGCAGGTGATCATCGTTGAAGCGTTCGTGGTCCCCAGCCGACATCAGTTCGCCGGGCTCCGTATACGTATCCACGTACATCGCGCCAACGACCCCAAAGCGACCTTGCAAGGGAACGCACAAGGCTTCTCGTACGCCGGCCTGAACGATCGATGCGGCCGCGTCGAACCGTGAATCAGAACTCGCGTTGCTGGTTCGCACCCCTTCCTTTCGCTCTATGACATACTCAAGGATGGTCCGGCTGATGGCGATTTGATGGTCGCGGAGCAAGTGATCGGATCCTGCTCGGTCGCAACGGGCCGCCGGGTGCAGTTCGCCGCTTTCGCTGTCCCGCAGCATGATGCAGCCGCGGTCCGCTTCGACCCAGTCAAACACCAGGTTCAGCACGCGGTCGAGCACTTCGTCCAAATCCCCAGTGCGTCCCACAGCGATGGCGGTCAGGTACATCACTTCCAATGATCGGTCGGCGTCCGACTGACCGGCACCACCAACTGGTACCAAAGCCTCGCCGGCAGACTGCGATAGCGAAGAAACGATTCGACTGTCGTCTTGGCTCTTCAGCACGACATCGACGCCATGCGCCCCTTCCATCGACTGAGCATGGCCGGTACCGGTGAAAATCAGCAACGTCGCTCCGATTTCGATTCGATCACCGTTGGCAAGTACAGCCTGGCGAATCGATCTTCCGTTGACCAGCGTTCCGTTGCTGCTGTCAAGATCGCGGACTTTCCAAGTTTCATCAGGATCTCGGTAGATTTCCGCATGCCGCCGCGACGCTTCGGTATCAATCAGTTGGATGTCGCAGCCCGATTCTCGGCCAATCCGATACATCGATCCGGAAAGCTTGAAATGTTTTCCCTGATCGCGACCTCGGACAACAAACAGCGACGCCATGACCTGCCCGATCAATAAAGGATCGGATACTCCCAAGAACGATTGATAAGCCCTGCCAACAGCATATGGGTTAACTTAGCTGTCAGACAGGTGGCAGACAAATCGCTGGCGGCCATAATGGCTATGTTGCCGCGTTCATTATCTCAAACACCAGGTTACGTTTTGGTCCAACCGCCTCCTGTCGAATCTGACGATGACATCTCAGCGGCACGCGAACTGGTGCTGGCTTGCAAACAGATTCGCGCGCAGGTGGCGCGAGTCGTGGTCGGTCAGGACGAGGTGATCCAGCAACTGCTGATCGCGATTCTGTCCCGCGGACATTGTCTGTTGGAAGGTGTGCCGGGATTGGCAAAGACCTTGATCGTCCGGACTTTAGCCGATTCAATGGACCTGACCTTTCGTCGCATCCAATTCACTCCGGACCTGATGCCGGGCGACATCACCGGTACCGAAATCATTCAAGAAGATCCACAGACCGGCCACCGTCAATTCGTATTCGAAAAAGGTCCCGTCTTCACCCAAATGTTGTTGGCCGACGAGATCAATCGGACTCCGCCCAAAACTCAGGCCGCGCTGCTTGAAGCAATGCAAGAACATGAGGTGACAGCAACGGGCAAGACCTATCGCTTGGATGAGCCTTTTTTTGTGCTCGCCACTCAGAATCCAATTGAACAAGAGGGAACCTATCCATTGCCCGAAGCGCAACGGGATCGGTTCTTGTTCCATGTGGTCGTCGACTATCCGTCCCGCGACGAAGAAAGCGAAATCGTCGATCGCACCACGTCGACGGTCAACGCAACTGTCTCGGCAGTTGTCAGTGGGGCACAAATATTACAATTTCAACGCACAGTTCGTCGGGTTCCCCTGCCGCCACATGTCAAGCAGTGGGTCCTCGACGCGGTCCGCTCAATCCGTCCCGCTGATTCGGACAGCAAGCCGTGGGTCAAGGAGTTGGTCGAATGGGGTCCAGGTCCGCGCGCCACTCAACAATTGGTATTGGCCGCAAAGGCCCGAGCGCTGCTCAACGGCCGCGTTCATGTGACGATCGAAGACGTTCAACGACTGGCGCATCCGGTGCTGCGTCATCGGATTGTACCGACGTTCGCTGCCGAAGCGGACGGGATCAAAGTAGACGATTTGATCACGCGGTTGATCAACGAACACCCGATCAAACAAGAACCCGTGCTGTGACAGGGCACGGAATCGTCGCTGCACCATTTTCAAAAACCGCCTAGCCGAGCGCGCGGCTGTAGCTTAGCAGGAACAACCCTAGCTGTAGCACCAACAGGACGATCGACGTGTACCGGTATACCGAAGCCATCCCAAATAACGACAGCCCGCAGCCAAGCGCCGCGATCATCACTCCGCCACTGGGGAACCACCAGGCCGCTACCGCACCAAAAGCCAACACCATCGCCGATGCCGCAACGGCACCCATCGCCGTGTAACGGATCGGCCCCACGTCATAGACCGCTTCGATGGGCTTCGAATTCCGTTCCGCTTGCTGCGGCTCGGCCGCAAAAGGCGAGCCGACGCGAATCGGCAGCTCAGATTCGCTTGCAGTCCTGGTCTCCACAACAGTGCTCGCCGCTAGAGAAGCTTTTCGATCCATAATCCGATTCGCTTGTTGGCTCAAACCTTCGTTGCAATGAGCAGCGATCGCCGACTATTCTATCTATCTTACATGGGTGCCGATCTTCTCGGCTGGCGTTCGTCGCGACGCCAAACAGCTTACCCTACTGACCGACCAATCAGGAATCGATGGAATGCCGATTGCGATATTTCGATATTGCCTGCCGTTAGGATGGCCGGCCGTGCTCTGTTTGTCCGTTGCTGCCTTGGGGGCGGCGGAACCAAACCAAGCCGAACCGCTCCAGCCCGTAATCTCGCCAGCGTCGGACGAGGCGTCCCAGGCCATGACGGGGATTCAATTGCCTGACGGCTGGCAAATCAATCTTTATGCCGCTGAACCGGATGTCGCTAATATCGTCGCCCTGGACGTAGACAATCGTGGTCGAGTGTTCGTCTGCGAGTCTTTCCGGCAAAACCGCGGTGTCACCGATAACCGCGAGCACGACCAAACTTGGTTGCTCGCCGACTTGGCGGCGGAGACCGTCCAAGATCGAATCGACAATTACAAACTTCTGCTTGGCGACGCGGTAGCGACCTATTCGCAACAGGATGACCGCATCCGCCGTTTGCAAGATTCCGACGGCGACGGGACCGCGGACATGGTGACAACCGTCGCCGACCGTTTCAATCGCATCGAAGAGGGAACCGGCGCAGGCATCTTGGTACGTGGCAACGAAATTTACTTCGCCTGCATCCCGAAACTTTGGAAGCTAACGGACGAAGATGACGACGGCCGAGCCGAGGATCGCACGCCGCTGTCAGATGGCTATGGAGTGCGAGTCGCGTTTCGCGGCCATGACCTGCACGGCTTATTGATCGGCCCCGATGGCCGACTCTATTTCAGCATCGGTGACCGGGGTTACCACGTCGCAACCGATGATGGCCGCGTATTGGCTGATCCCACGTCCGGTGCCGTGTTCCGCTGCGAATTGGACGGCAGCGGACTGGAGGTGTTCGCGACCGGAATGCGGAACCCGCAAGAACTCGCCTTCAACGATCTTGGTGACTTGTTTTCGGTGGACAATAACAGCGATAGTGGTGATCGCGCAAGGATCATCCATATTTTAGAAGGTGGCGATAGCGGATGGCGGATGTACTACCAGTACCTCCCCGATCGCGGCCCATTCAATCGGGAGCGAATTTGGGAGCCTTTACACCAACAGCAACCCGCCTTTTTGGTCCCTCCGATCAGCAATTATTCTGATGGCCCCAGCGGATTGGCTTTTTATCCCGGTACTGGATTCGGCGATCAGCTGAAGAACAGGTTTTTGCTATGCGACTTTCGCGGAACACCCTCCAACAGCGGTGTGCGGTCTTTCCAACTCCAGCCTGACGGCGCCTTCTACGCCCTGCAGCAGGACGACCAGCTGATTTGGTCGGTGCTGGCAACCGACGTCGCGTTTGCGCCCGACGGTTCCTTGCTGATCGGCGACTGGGTGACCAGCTGGAACGGCGTTGGGAAAGGCCGACTGTATCGGGTTACAGATCCAAATTATCAGCATTCGCCGATCGTCCAAGAAGTGATGCAATTGCTTGCCGGCGATTGGACGAGCTACGACGACGAACAACTTGTCAAGGACTTGGGGCATACCGATCGCCGCATTCGATTCGAATCGCAATGGGAACTCGCTCGTCGCGGCCAGCCGGATTCGTTGCTGAAGGTCGCGGTCGATCCAAGTTCGAACCCGACCGCCCGGTTGCACGCGATCTGGGGCGCGGATCAGATTGCGCGGCTCGACGCAACTCTCTGCCAGGGCGTTACGTCGGCCTTGTTGCCGCTGCTGGACGATCAGGATGCAACGATCCGCGCAGCAACCGCCAAAGTCATGGGCGAGCGGTCCGCTGTGGCGGCAATCGACAAGCTCCGAACTCTGGTCAGCGATATTTCGCCGCGAGTTGGCTACTTCGCCGCACTTTCACTGGCGAAATTGAAAGATCAAGAATCGCTTTCGGCAATCGTCCAATGGTTAAGCGATAACGCCAATCAAGATCCCGCGATTCGACACGCCGGCGTGATTTTTCTGACCAGTATCAAGGATCGACAGCAAGTTGTGTCGCTTGCCGATCACGGCAGCGAAGCGGTAAGACTGGCCGCCGTTGTGGCACTGCGCCGCGTACGAGATCCCGATATCGCCCGATTTTTGTCGGACCCGAGCCAGCTGGTGGTGATGGAAGCTGCCCGAGCAATCCACGATGTGCCGATTCGCGTCGCGATGCCGGCGCTGGCGCAACTGATCGAAGGATCCTTGAAAGACACTGAGCTGATTCGCCGCGCACTCAATGCGAATTACCGCCTCGGAACTCAAGCGGCTGCGGATCGGATTGCCGCTTACGCCGCCAACAATGCCGCTCCACCCGAGATGCGACTAGAAGCACTTGACAGCTTGGCAGACTGGAACGCTGACGATCCACGCGACCGAGTCATCGGCGCACACCGCCCACTGTCCCAGCGCGATCCGCAACTGGCGACGCTTGCAATCGACTCGCAGATCGACAGGCTGATGACGACGGAGGCGTCGATTCGCGAGCGGGCAACCGAGGTTGCGGCGGATTTAGGGGTCAAAAAAATTGCCCCGCAAATCGCTGCACGGTTCAGTGATGAACAGCTCTCTCCCAAGGATCGCGCCGCCGCACTGCGATCGCTGTCGCGCCTTGATACGGCGAAAGCGCTGGAGTTTGCCAAAACAGTCAAGCTGCGCCCGGCCAACGATCTGACGGTTGCCGCGTTACAGGTATTGGCTGATCTCGATCAGGCCGGATCGCTGCCGACCTTTGTAGCGGCGACCAGCAGTCGCAAGTCGACTGTGCGACAGTTGGCTTGGGATATTTTGGCCCGCAGCCCGTCGGACGAGGCCGCCTTGGCGATTGCCGGCGGCGTAAAGCAATACCTTAGCGGTTCACTGCCGGCGGATGTTCACTTGAATGTCCTGGAAGCAGCCGATGGCAAGTTGACGGCCGAACTGCAGGCAGAACTAGAAGAACATGCCCGCGCACTAGCGGAAGCCGATTCGTTGGCCCCTTGGCTCGCCGCGATCGATGGCGGCAATGTCGATGCGGGCCGGAAACTGTTCTACGAAAAGATCCAGCTCTCCTGTGTCCGCTGTCACAAAGTCGGCTTCAAGGGTGGCGAGGTGGGGCCGAATTTGATCAAGGTCGCCAAAGACAGGGATCGCAAATATTTGCTGGAATCGATCTGTCTTCCCGACGCGGCAATCGCCAAGGGATTCGAAACGGTAGTCCTGGCTGACGATTCGGGTCAAGTCTTTTCCGGAATCGTCCGCGAAGAAAGCGACGAGTTCATCGATCTGATTCAAGCGGATGGTGCCCAGCGAAGGATCGCCAGCGACGAAATTGTCGCGCGCAAAAAAGGAAAATCGGCAATGCCCGACGATCTGGTCAAGCACATGACCCTCCGCGAGCTACGGGATTTGGTCGCTTACCTGGCCAACCTGAAGTAGCCCTCGCGGCCGCAAGCGCGGCGCTCGCCGTCAAATCGGCATAACCGGACTCTCCAGGCCGCAGATCTCCGTTCCAACAACAATCGGTTGCCGCAGGTCGAATTGTGTCCTAACGTTCAGCAGCTCGTTGATTGTTTGTACCCCTGTGCATCTTCATTTTGGACCTACTGCTGGATTCGCAAAAAAGTGGTCACACACCAATAGCACTTAATCCGCTTTTTTTGCGAGCGGCACGGCGCTAGCCGCCGGTTTGGATCGTGAATCTTTGATCGCGCCGAGCCGGTGACTAGCGCCGTTCCGCTCAGACCAAGTGGCTGACCGTTTTTCTGCCCGTGTGATGTTCGCAATTTCTGAATTTCAAACATGACTTGTCACCAGCTGGCTCTGCGACTTTCGGAAATGCGACCGGAGCTGTCCGCGATCGAAGTCGCGCGTTTGTCGCTGATGATCTTGAGTCAGTGCGACCAGCTGGATCGGCTCTCGGATGACTCGGCATTGCTAGCGGCTTGGAAGAGTGCCACGTTTCGATTAGAAGCGGCGACCGATCAACACGCGGCTGTCGCCGAGGAGTTGGAGACGATCTGTGCAGATGGGCCGATTCAATTTTCGCCCGACCAATTATGGATACTGGTGAGAGCGGTCAAGGTGCAAAGCCAGCTCTTGGAACTGTATACCGACGAACCAGCGCTGGCCTAACCAACGGCTTAGCGATCCTTTAATTGGATCACTGCCTGTCGCGCTCGTTTCAAGAATTCGTTCTTCGGTTCACCGGTCTCTAAAAAAATCGGTGGCCCGATCGTGATGCAACTCAGCAGCGGCACCGGCAACACCTCGCCGCGCGGCAAAATCCGATTCACGTTATCAATATAAACGGGCACCAATTCCAAGTCGGGACGCTTTTTGCCCATGTAGTACAGACCACTCTTAAAGTCGCCCATCTCGTCATCGCTGGAAGAACGCCCCCCCTCGGGAAACATGATCAACGAATACACGTCCCCCATCTGCTCGAGCATGATGTCGATCGGACTTTTGTGTACCTTGATCTCCTTGCGGTCAACCAGCAACGCGTTGAAACTGCGGGCCAGATGGGGCCGAAACCAGCCTCCGGACCAATAGTCCTTGGCCGCTACCGGTCGAGTGATCCGGCGTAATTTGCGCGGCAGTGCCGACCACAATACGACCGCGTCCAAGTGGCTGGTGTGATTGGCAAAATAAATTCGCTGACAAGTATCGGGCTGGCAATCCACCCAGCGCACGGTGAACCCACTGAATAATTTCGCCAATAGAACGATCGCGTAACTGGTGGGCGTCATGCCGTTATTCTAGTTGCCAGCCAAGGTGGCCCAAGCCGCCATCAATCGATTTGAGACGAATCGTCTGACTTTACGCCAATAGATTATCGCCGGCGTTTTCCTGTTGATGCAGCGTCACAGGCCAGCCCGGAAACTGGTTTGTTTGCTTCCCGTCGGTGGCATCAATCATGAACCGAAACGATTCGACCTTGTAAGTCTTCGCATCCGTATCCACGGTCACCAATCCGAATCCACTCCCCTTCTTGTGTGCTCGCTGATAGCGATTGCCCTGCGGCCGATTTTCGGGGTTGCCGACCGCATAGACATAAACTCGGTTCCCCAACCCGTCGATGAACTCTCCCGTGTTCGGCAAGCCATGTTTCGGCCGGTTCTGATGCGGCATGCCGATTTCGTCGGGTCGCCACCAACGCGGATAACCGGCCGCGATCGCCGGAACGCAGAAAGACCAGCAGCTGTCGCGCTGTTTTCCAACGCCGTACTGGCAAAGTGATGTCAGATGTTGATCGCCGTTGATGTGGAGCGGCTTGGCGCTGCGAAGAATGTCGATCGCCCGGTTCCGCGCTGTCTGGGGCCAACCGCCGCAATCGAGGTCCGCTTTCAAGTATCCGTCAAATTCACCGTGGTGAGTCGCGACACCGGCAAAGACCGTTTGGCTGAGCAATATCTTCATCCCGTGCCCGCGCCAATCCTCGGCCCACCGTTGCAAGAACGCTTCCTGTTGCGCACCCAACAACTGTAATCCCGGTTTATCCAATTTGGCGGTGTCAAAGCCTTTTTCCAGAACGTGGTCGGCTCGGCCGCCGCCCGTGTCGACATGCGTGGGCGCACTCTTGAATTGTCGATCACCAAGAATCGCAAATCCGACGCCGCCGTAAACCATGTCACCGAAATAGACACTCATTCCCCGCTCGGCCGGCGTGGGATCAAAGTAGTCGGGATGATGGGCGGCGTTTGTCTTGTGCACCACATTGACCATTCGCACGCTCTGCCGGTAACCGCCATACGAGGACGTCCCATTGGCATCCGGATCCATTGCCGCGCCACCTTCGCCCCACAGGTTGCCGTGGAACACGTCGTGGTCGTCGGGAATGCAGATCGTCGGCCGATCACGCATCGCCTGGCCGAACGCCCAGCCATGCTGATAAAACTTGCGCAAGAAATTCAAAATTGCCCTGTCGGCCGGATCGCGAATGATCCCGTAACCACCGTGGTTTTCGTAAAGCTGATCGCCGGAAAAATACACCAGATCGGGATCGAGCCGGAACAGATTGTCGGCCACCGGGGCGTAGGGGAATCCGTAGTCGTTCTGACAAGTCAGCGCGCCGATCCGCAGCGGACGTCCGGCTGGATTGGCTTTGATGATACCGCGCCAATCCGATTCCGTTTCGCTGCCGTCACGATGCCGCTGCCGATAAACCAGCCGATAGGGAGTCGACTTTGTTTCATCCCAGTTGGCGACCCGAAAGGTCGCGGTCCATGCATCAGGATCAAGAGTCGCAGTTCCCAAAGATTGCCAGCGATCATTCTCCTCAACCATCAATTCGACTTGCTGATTGTCTGCTTTGCCCAGCGGCCCGGTCAGCGCACTGATCTTCATCACAAAGCCTTCGTCGCTGCGTGAATCGCTCAAAGAGTACATCGACCACAGGATCGGGCCGAATCGCTGTCCCTCGGTGACGGTCAATGCGTCTCCGGAGACAGTCCAATCATTGAACCGAAAGCGGGATCCCTGCTGGTCCTTCAAGCGCGCCTCAAAATTGTTGACCAGGGCAATGTTGCCCAGTATCGCGTTCGCATCGACTGTCTGAGTTAGCTGACCGACTTGTTTTCCATCTACGGTCCGAACCGATAGAGTCAACGAATAACGGTCGCCGTCCGGTTTGCCGGAAATCGAGAGCATCAATTCCGCGCTCGGATCATACGTGACCGGCTTTTGTTTTCGTCCGATCAGTATCTTGCCATCATTCAAACCGCATTGGATGCCGTTATTCTCAAAGCAATTGCTGCGATACTCGTTGATGTCGCTGCGCGCACCGATCCGAAATCCGCAACCGCCTTTCCGATCAAGCGTTTCGATACCCCGCACCCTGACCGACATCTCCAGCGATCCGCGGTGATCGGTGATCTGATGCGTGATCAGGTGAATGTTGCGGTTTCCAGCACTCGACTGAGATTCAGCTGCGCCGGTCACAACTCGCCAATCTTCCATCGGATTGGCCCACAGGTTCGCCCCCAGCCAAACTCGGTCGTGAGTATTCGACCAGGAAACCACGGTCGCATCGGATGATGCGGCGGCGTCTTGCGCCGACGAACTGTTGCCGATTCCCAGCCACGCGCTGCCCAGACCGATCAGTTTCAAGGCCAGTCGTCGCGTTAGAGAATTCATGTTGTTTGTCCCAATCCTTCAGGCAACTTTCCTTCGGCCACTTCGTCGTCCCACTGGTCCATCAGTGGCCAGCTTTCGGCGAGCGTCCCAAAGTCGGCCATCTTCAGATAACTTCGGACACGGTCGATCGTGCGATTCATAAAATCACGATCGTTGGCAAAGATCGGCCCATGACTCGGCGCCAGCCATTTCACGTCGCTATCTCGGATCCGTTCCAACGATGAAATGAACGCTTTGATGTTGCTGCCGTGATGCGCATCGATCGCGCCGATGCAACCATCACGATAGATATTGTCGCCGCTCAACAGCACATCACCGATCCGAAAGGCTAGCTGGCTGTCGGTGTGACCGGGAGTATGCCAGACTTCGATTTCCAGCGAACCGACCTTGATAATGTCGCCCTCGTTGACTTGGTGATCAATCTGCACCGGCGGCATCGCCAGTTTCAATTTCTGCGGTCCGATCTCGGCCAAGGTGATCAAAGTGTCGCCCGACTCGAGTGGTTTGACGGCGTTGGGATGCGCGGTGACCGTTGTCTTTAGCAGTTGCTTGGCTTTAGCCAGCCCCTGGATGTGGTCGACATCGGCATGAGTCGCCACCAGGGTCTTACAGCGGGAAAGCGGGAAATCGATCTGCCGAATGATCTCAATGAAATCCTCAACCGTCTCCTCGTAGCCGATATCAATCAACAGCCACTCATCGGCGTCATAGATCAAGTAGACGTTACAGCCAAGCACTTCGCCCGCTTGAAAATTCAGTTCGATGACACCGGGAAACAGTGGTTTACGATTCAACATGAGGAGATTCCGAGGAGCCTGCGAGTAATCTATCGCATTGTAGATGCGGTTGGCGATAAGCGAAATCCCCGCACCAAACCGATCGAGTCCCTATCGCCCCGCTCCCTGCGCCTCGCTCCAGGCTCGCTTCATATTCGACATACTCTCGCTCACCAATCTTTCGATCCCCGGCTGGTAGTCAAAGACTTCGACGCTGACCCAACCGTGATAGTCGATTTCTCGCAGCGCTGCGAAGATCGGCACAAAGTCGACTTCACCCATCCCGGGACCTTGGCGATTGGGATCGTTGGCGTGAAAGTGGATCATTGCGTCGGCATTGTCGCGAATGATCTGCGGTATCGGTGTCGCTTCGTCGCTCATCGCTTTGACATCCAGATGCAATTGAACGTGTGGGCTATCGATCATCGCTTGCAGTCGTCGAGCATCACTGGCAGTGTTGAGAAAGTTGCCTTCGCCGCGACCGAGCGGTTCCAAAGCGATTCGCACTGAGTTCTGTTCCAGCTGCGGCAGGACCGCTTGCAAAACTTCGGCCGCGTTCTGCATTGCCGACTCGGGTGATTGATCCTCAGGATAGTTGCGCTGCTGAGGCGAACCGAGCACCATCACCTGGCCACCCAGATCGGCACACAGCCGGGCAAGTTCGCAGAGATAGTCGGCAGTCCGCTTCCGAACGTCGGCGTCAGGCTTGGTCAGATGCAAACCCGATGTTTTGGCCAACAGCCAATGGAGTCCAATGATCTCAAAACCAGACTGTTCGACCTGTTTCCGATAGTCGGCTCGTTGGCTGTGGGAAAAGGAGAGCAGGTCATCGGTAAGCATAAACGGGGCAACTTCCCAGCCCGTGTAGCCACACTGGCGGGCAAAATCCAGCGCCTTCTCCAGTGGCCAATCCCCAAAGGTCTCATTGCAAATGCCGTACTTCATCTGAGATCCGTGATGCTGATTTGTAAGCCGCCGCAGCTAGCCGCGGGAATCGGTCGAAACCGAGGAATTGTCGGCAACCTGCCATCGATCGGCAACCACGCAGCGAACCGAGGGCCAGATTACTCACTCCTAGCTATTCCCGACCCGTTGACTCCTCACTCCTCACTCCTCACTCCTCACTCCTCACTCCTCACTCCTCACTCCTCACTCCTCACTCCTCACTCCCGGCTCCCGGCTCCCGGCTCCCAGGATTCCTCCCTTGCGACTACGGCAATGGTCCACTAAATTTTGCCCCTTGCGGCGAAAGCGAGAAATCAGCCGCAAAGAATCCCCTGTAGCTCAGTTGGTAGAGTCCGCCTCCGGCGGATTAACCGCCTTGGCCGCAGCAAACAAAACTGATCCCCTGTAGCTCAGTTGGTAGAGTCCGCCTCCGGCGGATTAACCGCCTTGGCCGCAGCAAACAAAACTGATCCCCTGTAGCTCAGTTGGTAGAGTCCGCCTCCGGCGGATTAACCGCCTTGGCCGCAGTAAACAAAACTGATCCCCTGTAGCTCAGTTGGTAGAGCAGGCGGCTGTTAACCGCCTTGTCGCAGGTTCGAGTCCTGCCGGGGGAGCTTTGGCTTCAACTGTTCACTCGTTTCCACGGCCCATGCGATGTACTACGTGTACATCCTCTACAGTCACGCCTGCGGCCGTCGCTACATCGGCCAGAGTGATGATCTTGATCGCCGAGTGCGCCGGCACAACGATCCAAACTATCGAGGATCCAAGACGACCAAACGTTTTCCCGGACCCTGGGTCTTGATCCACAGCGAAAAATACGCCAGCTAAGCGAAGCGATGAAACGAGAAAGGTGGTTGAAATCGGGTGCGGGTCGCAGGTGGATTGACGAGCACGTGGCAATTTCAGACGGCACCAGACCGCTCAGTTGGTAGAGTCCCGTCAAGCCGCCGAGGCGCTCCGTCGTTTCGATCTCGGCATCGATGTCAGGCGGTCGGTTCAACGGCACGATCAGTTCGTCAAGGCATTCGGATTTCAAAGATCCGAAAAATCGCTCCAGGTATGCGTTCAAGTTCGAATTACACGGTCAAATCAACGATCACTTGTCGGGTCCTTGGCCGACCAGATTTCTTCTCTTTGCGATCCGAGTAATCCCATTTGTTGGCCACCAGTTGACGATGCCAACGCAAAATCGTATCGGGTGTGAACAAGGTGCCGATCCGCTCTCTTAGGACATCGCATTGTGTTTCGAGATAGTGGATCCGTTGTTGCTGTTCGCGGTTGATCTAACTGGCAAGCAAAATCAGCATCAACTGCCACGGTTGCAGATTGAATTGCATCGGCGTCTCGGGTCGGGCAAATCCGAGACGATCGGTGGTGGTGGCCAGAATGTAGAGCGGCGCGGTCGTCTCCAGGCTGTCCAAGTCCAGCGCCGGGTCCGATGTGAACGTTTGTGCTAAAATTACCGGCTTTAACGGGACTGTGATCTCGGCCGAGATGCTTGCGCGCGTGCTCGGGAAACCTCGTTTTTTGCAGCTTCGGAGCGTCGGCTGAGAGTTATCCCTGTCACACGCTTGCAACGCCCCCTTTTCGCAGCGTCTAGTGCTCGGCAGAGTTTTTTAAGCACACGGGCTATCGCTTTGTCTCGCGTGCAAGCTCCCGCAATAGCAACTCGATATCCAAACGAAGACTCGGTTCAAGTTCATCCAATCGCGATGGTACATCCATCGATGCGTGCAGTACGGTCAAAATGATGACCTTGCCGGTGATTCCCGTTTCGCAAGCCAGCAAGTGTTTCTCGATTCGATAAAATCGAAGGGACGCGTGAAACGGTGCTTCTGCGCGAAGCAGTTCTGGGTTCTTGGAGATACGCTGAATCCCTGCTTCGAGCTTTTTGACGTACCGGTCAGCGACTCGTTTTCCGAATTGCTCAACGGATTGGGCTTCAATACTGACAATGTCCTGCAATGCTCGGTGCGTCAAATGTATTGTCGGCTTGCGACTTGATTTCTTAGCCACTACTTGAACTTCTTCAACAGGCCGCGTAGGTCACCTTTGAAAACATTCGTCCGACCCGCAATCGCGTCCTGGTAACCATCAAGAATTGCATCACGAGCCGCAACCGCTTCTTGCCGACTCTTTTGCTGCCGGAGCAGATCACGCATGAATTCACTGGGCGTTGCATAGAGTGTCCCATCACCCGAATTCGAATCAATGAATGCCCGCAACTCATCAGTGAGGGAAAGATTAATTGAACTACTCATTTCGTAATCTCCTGCGGGGTTTCATTTTTCATGAAAATAATCAAAATGGCCACAAACGTCAATATTCGACATTGGCGTGTGATTGCACCGCCCTGTGCAAAAGCATCGTCCGATCGATCTGATCCGTGTGATCGCCACTGAGGTTTCAATCTTGCGATTTGATCCCCACGGTAAGAACATCGCGTTGAGTAACACCGGAACGGCGCGACAGTGTTCCGTGGCGTTAACCGAGTGCGAAAAAGTTCGCAGACGTCACTTCCGCCTCACAGGCTGGAAACAGCGGAGCTCGACTTCACTTCGCGACACTCCGCTCTGACCCTTGATTGCTCGCTTGGCTGCCGGGTAATTTTTCGCGGGCATTGAAAAGTACATTGTCCGAACCGTTTCGGAGGTGAATGTCCTGCTGCGGGAACGCAATTTCAATGCCGGCCGCAGCAAATCGTTTGTCGATCTCGGTATGCAGTTCCGTGATCGTGCCGATACGGTTTTCGAGGTCGGGAAGGTAGGCGCGGAGCACGAGGTTCAGCGAGCTATCGGCAAACTGTTCGAAGCTGGCCATCGGAGCTGGATCCGCGAGCACGCGAGGGTGATCAGACGCTACATCGACCAGGATTTGGCGAGCTTTTTTCGTGTCACTGCCATAAGCCACTCCGACTGGAATCATGATCCGATTTAACGAGGCACTGAGCGTCCAGTTGAGAATGTTACCGGTGATCAGTGTCTTGTTGGGTACCACTAAGTCCTGACGATCCATGTTGGTGATTGTAATTGCCCGCATCTGGATTTTGGTCACGGTACCCATCATGCCATCCACCGTGACAATATCACCAATGCGGATTGGACGTTCAACGAGCAGGATCAGGCCGCATACGAAATTGGCGACGACCTCTTGCATGCCGAAGCCAATGCCTACGCTAAGACCGCCAGCAATCCAGCCGAATTTCGCCCAGTCCAGATTGACAACGTTGAACAACAGAACAAGACCAGTCGCCAATACCGCATACTGACAGATGGTGGCAATTGCATGGCGCGTCCCGGCATCAATCGAAGTCGTCCGCAACACAGCGAGTTCCAACATGCCGGGCAAGTTTTTCGTGATCAGCCAGGTGACGCCCACAACCAGCGCCGCTTTCGCTAAGTCAAGCAGCGAGAAACCCTCGGTCAGCGGTAGTCGGATCGTATCCAGGTACGGGATCAGCGGCAGCGTCGTGGACCATAAAGAAAGCACAGCGGCCGCGATGCCCATGCCAACCAATAGACGTAGCAGATACCGCGTCTGCTCCCCGACAGAAACCAGATCGAGTGCTTGCTCGTCTTTATCGACGGAAATCAACTCCTCGTCTGACTCATCCTCTTCGCTAGCTCCAGCCGCTTTGAGTGCACGCCGCTTTTCAATTGCCTCGGCAAGTGCCAGCTTCCGAAACTCGGCCTTGAACCAACGCAACGCGAGCGAATAGAAAATCGAACCGCTGACGATGATGATTAGTGTGAATACAAACTCCAGGCCCAACCTAATCGCGGTTATCGTGTATCCGAAGACGGCCAGCGCCATCAAGCCGAGTGGGAAGCCGATGAGCAGGATCAACCACGCGTAGTGCAAGCGGTTGATTGGCTGGGTCGCACTTTTTCGAGGCAACAACGCACGAATGCCTCCGTTGGAAAAAAACACTCCGGCCAAGACAGCCAACATCGAGGCCTCCACAAACAGAAAAGCAACGCGGCCAAAGCTGTACAGAAAACGCCCTGACTCTGAAGAAAGCGTGCTGTAGGCCAGCAGCGTGATCGGGAGATAAACAAATGCCAGCCAAAGGCTTCCTGTTCGGAGCCAGAAAATCTGTTCTTTTCGCCATCCGAAATGGGCTGCCGCCAAGCCGCCCGGGTAGCAGCAAGCGATCGTCGCGGAAGCGGCGGAGACGCCTAAAAGGAATTGCGGCATACCGCGATTGATGTCGCCTAACCAAGCACTCGGGTTCCCGGCTTGTGCGAGCGCCGCAGTCAGGAATCCTACAAACAGTGGAATGGGCAGGGCCATTAAAGCAGTCCAAAAGACCGCTTGAAGGGTCAGCCCGAACCGATCGGTTGAAACTCGGCGAACTCCTTCCCCGGTCCTTCGGAGTGCCGCTCCCATTCGAAAACGCAGGATCAAGAGAACCACCGCCAGCAGCAGTACGGCCGCATGGGTGGCGGGTGCTCGATCCATTGAACTTTTCACGGCGCCCGAAGCTTCTAACCAGTGGTCACGGCTGAAAACCCAGCTCAGTCCGCTCGGCAGCTCCCTAAGTGTGTTGTCACTCAGGGTTGGTGAGCTTCGAATCCAGAACAACTGCTGAGCCATGTCGTCTCGAATTTCACTGGCCGTGTCAAGATACGTGTTCGTATCACTTTCGAGCGATGCGAGCATGGGGATCAGATCCAGATACTGTTTCTGCAATTTGTCGAGCACTTCGCTGCGGGCCACAACAAGATCCTGGACCGCTTGCACTGAACGGTCAGCGAATCGTGTCTCCACGTCACTCTGAGCATCAATTTTGAAGTCAACCTCAACGGCATCCAGTCGCGCCTCACCAAGTGTCGGCCATTGACGCATTTGGGCGACTTCTTGCACCCGCGTAAACAGAAGAGCGCGCAGTTCGATCAGCACTCGTGCCATCTCGCCATCACGTTGATTTAACTCAAGCTGTTTCTTGATGCTTTCGTATCTCTGGTCTAGCCGCGTCAGCTTGGATGTGATGTAAGCGCTGGCGGCGGATATCTTTTGTTCGTCCTGGATGACGCTTTCTAACTGGATTCCCAGCTCCCTGACTTCCGCCGCCAGATCGACAGCTTCCTGATCATCCTGGGGTACCTCCAGTTTCGATTCGTCTGCGCTGGCAACGATTTCCTTCGCTGCCTGCGTCACGCTTTCGGTCATCAACGCCTGATAGGCCGCGACGGATGCCGTCGCATTCTCAACTTGACGGTTCAGCAGCTCCTCTTGCGACTGTTGCAGGTTGCGTCGAACCGACTGGCTGAGCTGGTCCTGCTCAAGCATTTCGAGTTCACTTAGTAGCCTCAATTCTTGAGCTTGCAGCAAGACCCGATCTGCGACCAAATCGGACGCAGGATCGTCTTCCGACGGACCTGGTGACGCTAACCGCTTGCGAACGTCAGCCAATTCGCGCTCAGCCTCTGGAATTCGTTCGCCAATTTCAGCCGGCCGTTGCTCGGTGAGGCTTGGATCAGCCGTGACGTTTGACAACTGCTTTTCGAGGGTCGCCAGGGCGGCCCGTTGGACATCGAGTTCTTGTTGAAGCTCGTCTGGAGTCGCTGGTGCCTTGACATTGCCTGCGCTTTCGACGGAGGGGAGTTCCTTTAACTGCACGCGTAGCCTCGCCGCAGAATCGGGGGCCGTTGACATGGCCTCGCGGTACTCCGCTGCCTTGGCAGCATCGGCGGCAGCATCGTTTAGCGTTTCGATTGCCTGCTCGTACTTCGGACGCAACAGATCCTTGACAGAATCCTCAACTGCGGAATCCTCTCCAATGGCGGCCAACGCAGACTCCACCTGCTGTCGCAACTGCTTGACCTGCTCGTCTGAGCTAAGCGAAGCAATTTCTTCAACGGCTGGTGACTCAGCATCCTGCGCAAAAGCGCCAGCTGGAATCAACACGCCCGCACCGGAGAATACCACCACCGCAGCCAATTTCACTATCTGATGCATTGCCAAATCCAGTGGTCTTCTTCACCAATTTTGCTGTTGTCTTCGAAAAGGGTGTGCCATCTAGCATTTAGCGTACCCGTTTAAACTCCACTCTCACATCTACGGCACACTCGATTGGCCATCGTCCTGATCATGAACTAGCCGGAATTCAAGTGATTCCTGCTCATGATCAGTTTTGTAAATGGATAACGAAACGGCAGAGAGATGAATTCATCGTGAATTGAACGAATGGCTCGCTACATCGAACACGCTAGCTGGTCGGGAATGCTCAAGGAAGAGTTTTTCAGTCTACTTCGAATACCTGCGAGGGCAACGCACGTGTGGCACGGAAAAGCCGCTTACCGGGTCATAGCGTTCCGACTAGAGAACGGGGCACTGCTCGCAATGGACAGCGTAAGTCGCGAAATAAGGCTGGTCCGTTTGTAGCGATCGTATCAACTGACCGTGCCGGCCCCGACAGCTTTCGATGTTTGGCCTTGAATGGCAGGGTCAGCTAAGACGGCAAAATGACAATGAATGCGCTTACGCTTGTGCTAGCGATGAGGAACTGTCTTGTTGGGCCAAGATGATTCCGCTACCGACGTACTGATAAATTCGGGATGTGCCGGGCCGATGGCGATTCGGAAGACCCATCAGAATTATAATGAAGCCATTCAAAAACCGGTAAAGAACAATTGCTCCTTAACCTTGTACGGCTCAGATATCTCGACATCCCCACAATTCTTGCTACGGATAGCTTAACCACTCAGTTCTCCTTCGACCACGGTGCCAATGTTGATGGAGCAGTGATCGAAGGTTCTGCTGCGAATGTCCTCAATCTTGGTATCAGCACAAACGTTGGCGAAACTCCGACGGTATCCTACCGCCCTCTTCGGGGAAGCGAATACATCAAAGAACTTGTCACGCCGATGCAACCAGAAGATCTCATTCGGTTCATCGAGTCGGGATGGAGCATCGAGCGCGTTCTTCAGATTGCTGCACAGGGGGTAAATGGGATTCCAAACGCGCCAAACGCGTCGGGGCCAACTCCACTTCAAGCGCCGATTTATCAGGAGTTTAACCAGATGCTTAATTTTAATGCGGGAACTCCAAGTTCAAGGAAACATTGAGCTGGGATACGTGCAAGAGCAAAAAAAGATATCCGGCACAGCTCTCACAGCACAAATTACAAGTGAGGATTTGGTCAATGCCGCCAAAAACGGTTATCGTTTCGAGCAAGTGGATGGGCAAATTCACCTGGAGCAAACCGTCAGAACGCCAAAAGTAAGACGCGTAGAACCATCCGATCCGGAGCAGTTCAGTTATCTTTCAGAGTTACTCGGATCCGATTTGATGGCGGAGGAAGGGGTGAAGATCTCCATTGAGCCCCGATCGCTGTTAGGAGCGATGTATTACCTGTCTCATGTTATCTCTGTCCCTCGTGAACACTATGAAGCAGGCCTAGTCCCGGTGACTGTCGATGCGCTAAACCAGCCCTTCGATTGGACACAAGTAGCCGGCAATCTGTTTCGGGTGTGCGTTCAGAAACGCAAACCGAAATCTTCCTATGTTGCGATAGAGTACAAGGGATACTGGTACTACATTCCTGTTACCCAGACTTTTCTGACCCCACGGGGTGAAGTGTGCCTGATCGGATTACCCGAGTTCCCTCGCAAATTGGTTGAAGCTATCGCCATTGGCGATCAGCCACATGGCCGACATTGGTCGGGCGGTCTGCAAAATCCGAGTTCCCGTTTCATCCATCTCTGATAAACGTCGGGGCGAGAGATCCGTCGAAACTTCTAGTCGGTGTTCTGCGCCCTTGCTAGAATCAATTCCTCGAACTGATACTCCATCGCCTCGGTTGTCAGCTTTGAGAACCTGCAATCCTGCTGGTCATTGGTAAGTTTTCTTCGAAATCAGAATGGCGGCACGAATGCATGTCTGAAATAAAACTGCGAGGTTTGGCAAGCCCGTCTCGGTTTTTCGCTGCCGCATCGGCGTCGCTCACTTTATGCCTTTCTCTTCCTTCCCTCGGCGTCGCGCTGTCGGTTGGGACGGTGAACGTCAAGAATGTCGTTGTCGTCTATTCTCACGAAAGCGTACTGCCGGCTAACGTGATCGTTGACCGAATGCTGCGGGAGAACATGAGAGGTGCTGGCGAGTGTCAGATCGAAATCTATAGCGAGTATCTTGATACGGCCCGATTTTCCAGCGCGGAACATCTCGACAGGTCGATGACATACTTGAAGGAAAAGTACTCCGACCGATCGGTCGATCTGTTGATCGCCGGTGGCCTTGAATCGCTCGATTTTCTCCTATCCCATCGCGATTCGCTGTTTCCCGATTCCCCGCTCATGTATTCCTGCATCGAAAGTGAAAGGGTCGAAGCGGACAAATCACTGGCGAATCTGCCCGGAGTTCAAATGCGCGTTGACCCGGTGTCCACATTCGAACTCGCGAAAGCCTTGCAGCCCGATGCCAAGCGGCTGTTCGTCATCACGGGCGATTCGAATCGTGATCACGCTCTGGAAGATGAAGGCACAAGAGCGACTGTCGGCGTATCAGCGTGAGTTCCAAATTGAGTATCTCAGTGGTCTCCCATTGGAAGAACTACTGCAGCGTGTCCGACAAATTCCGCCCGAAGCCATTGTGCTGTTCTTGCTATACATGCAGGACGGCGACGGCCAACACTTGTTTTCACCTGAAGTCCTGCAACAAGTCGCGGAGCGGTCCGCGGCGCCGGTATATGGGGTTTTCAACACGTATCATGGCAATGGCATCGTGGGCGGTAACTTTGCTACGTTCGAGGACTTGGGCAAAGAGACCGCCGAGCTGGGCCTGCAGATTCTAAACGAGGCCGAACCCATCGAGGCCTCTGTTTTCACGCATGCACCGGTTCGCAATCATCTCGATTGGCGCCAAATGCAACTGCGGGGACTGGATCTATCTCGTCTCCCCAGCGGAAGTGTGGTTGATTTCCGCGAGCTCTCGGCGTGGGAAAGATATCCTGGACGCATCGTAGCCGCCATCACGATCATTGCATTTCAAACAGCGTTGATCGTCGTGCTCGTCGTACAAATACGACAACGGCGAATCGCCGAACAACTGCGATTGGCTAGTCAGCAGATTGCCCAACGGCAGCGGGACGAGCTGGCGCGCGTCAACCGTATAGCGACCATTGGCGAATTGTCCACGTCGATCGCTCACGAAGTGAATCAACCGCTGGACGCTATCGTCAGTAACGCACAAGCCGCCATGCGGTTGCTTCAGCAATCGCCAACCGATACCGAAGAGGTCGCCGCCGCCCTGCACGACATCGCCAACGACGGAAATCGCGCTGCCGACGTCCTCAATCGGGTGCGTTCTCTGGCCAGGAAGGAGCAGCCGATTTCGGAGCCTTTGGAACTCAACGAAGAGATTCGCGAGGTCCTCCGACTCGCCACGCCGGATGCCGAGAATCGTGGCGTCGTCATCAATCAAGAGTTTGACGACGCACTGCCGTCAGTCATTGGAGATAAGATCGAAATACAGCAGGTGATTCTGAATCTCTTGATGAACGCCGCACAGGCCATGCAAGACGTCAACCCAGAGTCGCGGCACATCACCGTGCGAACGACTCACGACGCGCGGTTCGTGCAATTGACCATTGAAGACGGTGGAGTTGGATTGGCTGATGATCAACTTCCCCGCATTTTTGATCCGTTCTTCACCACGCGGTCGGGCGGCATCGGTATGGGTTTGTCGATCAGTCAATCGATCATCGAATCGCATGAGGGGAAGATCTGGGCCACACAGAATGCCGACCGTGGCGCAACGTTTCACGTCCGCTTCCCGATCCCATCGCCGGATGCGCTCGACTTAGCACTGAGCGGAAAATAAGTGTCCGACCCCTTTTGTGCGAAGCACCCGGAGGGCCGGTTCCCGGCAAAAGGGGTCGGACACTTTTTTCTCGCACGATCCTTAAGAAACGTCTAGTTCCCACCGCTTCTTCCAAGCACCGCGTATCGTCTGTCACTTTCAGCCTGAAATCTTGATGACTAAGATAAGACCATGCCTTCCGAGATCGCTACCGTCTATGTCGTCGATGACGATGAATCTGTTCGAAACGCAAAGGCCCGCTTGTTGAAGTCGGTCGGCATGCGGGTCGAGGTATTCGGCTCAGCTCGCGAGTTCTTGGATCATGATCGTGCCGACGTCCCCGGCTGTTTGCTTCTTGACGTCCGCATGCCGGGGTTGAGTGGTCTGGACTTGCAGCAGGAATTGGCTGATTCCGAAGATGATTTGCCGATTGTCTTCATGAGCGCACACGGCGACATTCCCATGTCAGTCCGCGCGATCAAGGCCGGTGCCGTGGACTTTTTGCCAAAACCCGTCAATGATCAAGAGTTGCTCAACGCGGTGGGTCAGGCAATCGATCGGCATATTCTATTGCGACGAAACCACAGCGAGTTGAGCGACATTCGTGCCCGGTTCGAGTCCTTAACGCCACGCGAGCGTGAAGTTTTGATGCTGGTTGTGGAAGGATTGATGAATAAACAGATCGCTAGTCGCCTGAGCATTGCTCAACCGACTGTCAAGGTCCATCGACGCCATGTGATGGAGAAGATGGGGGCAGATTCCATTGCCGACCTGGTTCGCATGGTGGAAAAATCTGGCCGTTTCTACGCCTAAAGGATGAGTTGCATCATCCCAAAAGATGATATTCTACTGGTTTGTCGGGAGCTAACCTTACCCGCGGTGGCACGGCCACTCCGATTGCTTTTCTTCTCGGACAGCTAGTCTAGCGACTCGGTTGCAGATCAGGGTCAGTCTACTGTTTTCAGAGTATGGATTTCGATGGGACGCCCGCTCACGAGTGCGGTGATCGACAATGACGAATCCATTTGTAGCGCGGTGCAATGGTTGCTGCAAAGCAGCGGTTATCTGCCGGGAGCTAGTGGTTAATTGGAAATGGTTAAGTCAGGTTGACATATTGTCTCACCGCCAAGGGAACAGCTGGACAGCAGGGTTAATCACGTCCATTCTGGTCGACGACATAGTTGGTCTACTCACGACGTAGCCGCGGGTCGCGGCTTTGAAATCAATGTCGTTCGCCGCGGCCCGGTGAACACTGTCGCTTCACGTTTTTATCAATGAGATGCTGAAGCAGACGGCCACTTTTAACTTCACAGGGAAGAAACAACATGAAATCGATCGTACGAGTATTGGCGGTCTTTGCTGTCATCGCCACTGCCGGCATGGCACAAGGACAAGACAAGAAACCCAACATTCTGTTCATCATGGGTGACGACATCGGCATCATGAATGTGGGTGCCTATCACCAGGGTTTGATGGTCGGAGAAACGCCCAACATCGACCGGCTGGCGAGAGAAGGTGGCCGATTCATGGACTACTACGCCATGCAGAGCTGCACCTCCGGACGCTGCGCCTTCTTCACCGGCATGGAACCGATCCGTGTCGGCCTCACGGTGCCACAGTTGCCGGGAAGCCCGGCCTGGCTGCGTCCCGGCACACCGACGCTGGCCAAGATCCTGCTGAATCAGGGCTACACGACGGGCCAGTTCGGCAAGAACCACCTTGGCGACCACGCCGAATCGCTGCCGACGGCACAGGGCTTCCAGGAATACTGGGGGTACCTCTATCACCTCGACGCGATGCAGCAGGTGAGCTTTCCCGACATCAACAAGTCGCCGGACCGAGCAGGGTGTCGCGCCTCCGGGGCTGAACACGCCGATCCCGGGCCTCACGCCTCCGGCCGGTTCCGTGGATCCTCGAACCAACGATCAGCTTGATACCGCCGCGACCGGTTCTCTCGTGCGCTTCCGCCGACGGCACGCAAGCGAATCAAAAAGTCACCAGCGCCGGTCCATTGACGCTGGAACGGTCCAAGACAGTCGACGAGGAAATCTCGGCCAAAGTCATCGACTGGCTCGACCGCAACGATCCCGATAAGACCAACAAGCCGTTCTTTTGCTGGTACAACCCGGCGCGGATGCACGTCACGACCGTGCTGTCGGACAAGTACATGGATATGGTCGGCACCAAGGGCGGCAAGGACTGGGGCGCCAACGAAGCCGGCATGAAGCAGATGGACGACAACATCGGCTATGTCTTCAAGAAGCTCGAAGAGATGGGTGAGATGGATAACACGATCATCGTCTTCACCACCGACAACGGCGCCGAAGCGATCAGCTTTCCCGACGGCGGCGTGACGCCGTTCAAGGGTCAGAAGGGCCAGTCCTGGGAGGGCGGCTACCGCGCTCCTTGCGTCATCCGCTGGCCCGGTCACATCAAGCCCGGCACCCTCTACAAGGAAATGTTCGCGTCCTACGACTGGATGCCGACGCTGACAGAACTCGCCGGCGGACCGAAGGGCGACGAGCTCGACAAGCAGATCCAGGCCGGGAAATACCCGGGATTCGTCAAGACCAAGCTGGCCGGCGTCAACCAGATCGACTACCTGACCGGCAAGACCGACAAGTCGGCGCGCGAGACGTTCATCTACTACTCGGGCGCCACGCTCTCGGCGGTGCGCTACAAGAACTGGAAGTTCTACTATTCGATGTCACAGCCGGGGCCGGAAGGCTGGATCTTGCCATTGACGACCTACAACTTCACTCTGATTCAGAACATCAAGCGTGACCCCTTCGAGCAGGCAGTCGGGGGGATACCAAAAGACGGCGATGTCGATTGGTGGTGCACTCGCCGGGCCGATGACCGCCTTCCAGTACGACTGGAACATCCTGCCGATCGGCCAGGGAATTGCGTTGCGTCACCTGGAGACCTTTGAGGAGTTTCCGCCCATGCAGGCGCCGCCGTCCTACAACCTGGCCCAAGTGATGGAGCAGATCAACGCCCGCAAGCGGCAAATTTCCAGCTCGGGTCATCCGAGCGATTGATCGCGTGATTTTCAGGCGGGCGCTCCAACGGGCGCCCGCCCTTCTTTGATTACCCTCCCTGCTTTGATTCGAGGTATAGCGAATCGTTGCAAAAGCCATGATTTTCTCCGCCCCCCAGGTTATCAGGTGATTGCTCCGTAGTTACCGGAGTTAATCAATCACACAGCTCACCGAACAACATTCGAACTTCGCGCAAATGAAAACGAGATTCTTTTGCTTTGCTCTGCTCGCCGTTTTCCTGCTTCACGTCACCGACACTCCCGCCCAGGATCCGCTCCCTTCGTGGAACGACGGGCCCGCGAAGCAAGCGATCCTTGACTTCGTCGAGTCGACGACCAGCCAGGCCAGTCCGCAATTCGTGCCTCCCGTCGAACGCATCGCTACGTTCGACCAGGACGGCACGCTGTGGGTCGAGCACCCGATCTATTCGCAGGTGATGTATTGCCTCGAGCGCGTACCGGCGTTGGTCAAGGAAAAGCCGGAACTCGCCGACGTTGCGCCATTCAGCACCGTGCTGGAACTGCTTCACGGTGATCGCGCCGCGATGAAGAAGCTGACATTGCCCGACATCGAAAAGATCGCACTTGCGACGTTGACGGGGATGTCGGTCGAGACGTTCCGCGACGAGGCGAAGCAGTGGCTCGCCGGCGCGAAGGATTCGCGATGGAAGAAGCCGTACACGGAGTTGACCTATCTCCCCATGCAGGAAGTGCTGAAGTATCTCCGCGCCAACGGCTACAAAACCTACATCGTCACGGGCGGTGGGCAGGACTTTGTGCGTCAGTATTCCGATCAGACGTATGGCATTCCGCCCGAGCAGGTTGTCGGCTCTGCGCTCGGGACCACGTATGGCTATGACAAAGATGGCAAACCATTTCTGACGAAGGAGCCAAAGCTCCTGGTCAACGATAATAACGCTGGCAAACCCGAAAGCATTCATCTGATGATCGGCCGCCGTCCGTTCATGGCGGTTGGGAACTCCACCGGCGACCAACAGATGCTCGAGTACACCAAGGCCGGCAGTGGCGAGCGTCTCTCGATGATCGTTTTGCACGACGATGCCGAGCGAGAATACGCTTACGGGCCTGCGCTTGGGCTACCGAATACCAAGGTCGGCACCTTCACTCAGGCGTTGTACGACGAAGCAATTAAACAAGGCTGGATCGTGATCAGCATGAAGAACGATTGGAATCGCATCTTCGCCTTTGACGAATAGTCCGCGATCGTAAATCAAGTTGTCGTTCGCTACGAGACCGCCCGCAACTTCGCGGGCCGGCGACGTTCAACTGAAGCATGTATATGGGGCTGCTTGGTAGCAAGACAAGCACCAAATCTGGACCACCAACGAAATACTCAACGTCGCCACGTAGGCTTCGCACAACTCAGTTCGTTTACTCGTAATAGGAAAAGTGATCATGGCATCAACACTTGTCGTCCTGAAATTTGACACCCCCGAGGGCGCTGATGAAGGACTGGCGATCGCAGTCAAGTTACAGAAGGAACATCTGCTTGAAATTCAAGATATTGCGACCGTGACGTGGCCCGAGGGCAAGAAGAAGCCCAAGACTCACCATGGCCAGGGTGCCTGCGGCGGCGCTTGGTACGGCGCTTTCTGGGGCATGTTGATCGGTTTCATCTTCTTCGTCCCCTTCCTGGGCGCCGCCTGGGGCGCCGCGATGGGCGCGCTCGGCGCCTCGTGGGCCGATTACGGTATCGGCAAGGACTTCATTGAGAACGTCCGCGGCAAGGTGACCGAAGGAACCTCGGCACTCTTCTTGCTGGTCGGACAGGTGACGAGCGATCGGGTGGAGGAAGCGTTCAAGGAAGCCAAAGTTTGAAGTCATCGCCAGCAACCTCTCGCACGAGCAGGAAGAGAAGCTTAAAGACGCGTTTGCTCACTAAGCAGTCGGCGGCCAAAGGTCAAAGCACTTGGCGGCTAGCAGCCTGTTGATTTTGGCATCACGACGAACCCGATTTGACGAAGCGAGCCCCGGTGCGGGGCGCCCGTTGTTTTGCGAAGACCGGCTGGAGCCGGTTCGAAGTGCAAAACAAAGTGGAGCGTCCCGCTTAGCGGGATGTCCGACTCCAGCCATGACCCATTTGCAGAACTTGACACATTACCCCCAGTCCTTAAAACTCCGACATGAAAACCACTCATCAACAAAGCTTCCTCATCGCCCTGCTTGTGAGCGCGCTGGCCCTTTCGACGTCCAGCAATGCTCTGGCAGCGGAAAAAAAACCGAACATCCTCGTCATCTGGGGCGATGACATCGGGCGCGACAACATCAGCGCCTACAGCCTGGGCATCATGGGCTACAAGACGCCCAACATCGATCGCATTGCGAGGGAAGGCGCGCTGTTTACCGACTCTTACGCGCAGCAGAGCTGCACGGCCGGGCGGGCATCGTTCATTCTGGGCCAGCATCCCTTCCGTACAGGATTGCTGACCATCGGCATGCCAGGTTCCCCTCAGGGTATCCCGGATTGGGCGCCCACCATCGCGGACCTGCTCAAGGAGCAAGGTTACGCCAGCGGCCAGTTCGGGAAGAATCATCTGGGCGATCAGGATTCGCACCTGCCCACCGTGCATGGATTTGATGAGTTTCTCGGCAACCTCTATCACCTCAACGCGGAGGAGGAACCGGAGACGTACTACTATCCAAAGGATCCGGAGTTCAAAAAGAAATACGGCCCACGGGGCGTGCTGCACACCTGGTCGGACGGCAACGGTGGTCAGAAGATCGAGGACACCGGAGCGTTGACGAAGGCGCGGATGCCGACCGTGGATCTCGAAATTTATGGGGCTGCGACCAAGTTCATTGACAAGCAGGTGAAAGAGGATAGGCCGTTCTTTGTCTGGTTCAACACGACGCGCATGCACGTCTGGACTCATCTCAAGCCATCGGCGGTCGGACGCACGGGAATTGGTCTCTATCCCGACGGGATGGTGGAACACGATGACATGGTGGGCGAACTGCTCAAACAGCTTGATGATTTGGGGATCGCGGACAACACCATCGTGGTGTATGGCACGGACAACGGCGCAGAGACGGTCACTTGGCCTGACGGCGGCACCATGCCGTTCCGCGGCGAAAAAGGTACGACGTGGGAAGGCGGCGTGCGCGTGCCGATGATCGTGCGATGGCCGGGTGTGATCAAGCCGGGCACGATCAACAACGAAATCTTTTCGCAGGAGGACTGGCTTCCAACTTTGCTGGCGGCGGCAGGCGAGCCGGACATTGTCGAGAAGCTGAAGCAGGGGTATCAGGCCAATGGCAAGACTTTCAAAGTCCATCTGGACGGTTACAACTTCCTGCCCTACTTCAAGGGGGAAGTGAAGAAAGGTCCGCGCGAGGAAATCTTCTACTTTGGGCAGGCTGGCGACTTGAACGCCATCCGCTGGAACGACTGGAAGGTCTCGTTCGCGCAGGAGAACGGAAATATCGCCACCGCCGTCCGCGATGTGACTGGCTGGCCGGAAATCGTCAATCTGCGGGCCGACCCCTACGAAAAAGCACCACGCCAATCCGGAATGTATATCCGATGGTATGGCGACAACATCTGGCTGTTCGTCCCGGTACAGCAGAAGCTCAAGCAGTTCCTGTTGACCCTCCCGGAGTATCCATTCCAGCAGGGCAGCAGCCTGAACGCGGCGGGCATCAACTACAATTCGATTCAGGCGATGCAGGCCATGAAACGTCTGCACCAATTGGAAAGCCTCCCGTCGCCGCGTAACTAAAGACCGCTCTCAGAATGGTTGTTTTGTCCCCTGCCTCGCCGCCTGGGGTGCCACCCTGGTGCGCTGATCGCGACCTTTTCGGAGGATGGAATTGGCAAAGCTTTTCTCGAGAATGTGCGCAACAAGCTCACCGATGGCTCTTCCGCGCAGTTCTTGATGGCGGTACAGGTGACGACTGACAAAGTTGTCGACGCGTTCAAGTCCGCGTCGAACGCCGAAGTGCTCTCCATCAACCTGTCTCACGAGCAGGAAGCGAAGCTCAAGGAAGCATTCGCTCACTAGCTGGACAGCGAACTTTCAAGATAAAATCCCGTTCCTTACAAACCGAAAGCGTTAGCGAGTGTTTCCCGACGGAAGCGGTTCACTCGCTGGCGGTTCGGGCAAGTATTGCAAAAAGGAGTGGCGCTGTTCAGCTAGACTCGCGCCGAAAAGAGACCGTAGCTCGGCTGTACCTTCAACCGAGGAAAAAAGCATGACGATTTACCACTGGCTCATCATTGCCGCGTTCATTGGTGTATTGATCTGGGTGTTTCGCCCGAAAAGCAAAACGCGTTTCGAGGAGGATTCCCGTATCCCTTTCGACGACGCAGAGGATTCTGGCGACAAGGATTCCAATGCATAGCCGGACGTATTCCCGTACGGCTGGCCATCGAAACCAGCTAGACGGCAAAGGGCCTGCGAGTCCGCGCAGAACTGAGACTTTTTACGTGAAAGAGTAACTGCGGAATGCCTGTTCACAGTGTCATTTCTTTCGACACCGCGATGGGCCGCGGCGGACATTGGCGACATTCCCGCGCATCAGGCATTTTTAGCCTGCCGAAGAATCCGTTCCAGCAGGGCAGCAGCCTGAACGCGGCGGACATCACCTACAATTAGATTCAGCCGATGCAGGCCATCAACGTCTGCACGAATTGGAAAGCCTCCCGTCGTCGCGTAACGATAGACGGCTCTCAAAATTTACTGAGCAGTGGGCGGCTGTTTCTTCACACTCAATCCTATCCCAAGGGTTCTTGCCGCGCGCTGCTAAGGTATGGCTGATCGAACATCCTAGAACAATTGTCGCACTTGTTCTAGACTCAAACGCGACCAGAATCGCGGTTTGGGTTGCTTGCTCCTACCGCTGAACGAACGAATCATTGTTGAAACAACTGACCCAAAAACCGGTGACCCAAAATGGCGATCAATACCCAAGTCCCAACCGACGAGTGGCCAGGCTTCTTTGTTACGTTTTCCAACGGCAACCGAGGTCGTGCAGTGAGCCTTGAAGTGTGCGACCCCGAATCTGGCGATTCCGGGCAGGTCAAACAAGGCAAGTTGATGGCGGTCGATTACGACCCTGACGGCAAGGGCAATGACATCGTTGTGACAACTGGCGTTGACGAAATCGATTACTCGCACACGATCAAGGCTCCGGCTGAGGTCTGGCAATCGCAACGGAACAATGGTGAGGTCCTGGCTCTAGAGATCATTGATCAAAACAGCGTCAAAACAGTTATCGGCTTCTAACCATTTTTCGTTCAGGAACATACGATGTTCGCGATTGATTGCGACGGTCCTGTGCCTTTAGCTCAAGGTGAGAGGTACGCTTCAAGAAAGAACCCATGAACGTAAGAGTATTCGGGATCAGCGGTAAGGCAACGCTCCAAGCGTTGAACGACACGGAGCTTTCGGCTTCGTGGCAGCAAGACGACAAGCATCGGTGGATCGACGTGGAAGCAGCGACCCAGCAGGACCTGCGGCAATTGCTGGAGCCGCTGGATTTGCACGAATCGGTGCTCAACGCCTGTCTAATGCCCGAGCGGAGCACGCGTTTCATCTCGCAACGCAACGCTTTGTACTTCGAGCTACCAACGCATCTCGGCTGGGACGAGTCGGAGAAACCCTACCTGTCGGTGATCTGCCTCAATACGACGATCATCACCATTCATCGGGATCCGCTACACACGATTCGAGGACATCATCAGCGGTCTGGATGAAGAAGTTCCATTGTATGCCCAAACCTCGTCGGCGGTGCTGTACTATGTATTGGTGGAAAGCGGCAAGTGCAATGTCGATGCTGCTCTTGATGTGCGTTCCGAGGCGGAGAGATTGGATCAAATCAGCCATGACAGTCTCGATGACGTTGACCCGCAGATGATCTCCACCTTGCGGAGGAGGATTAACCATTACGCTTCCGTTCATGATGACCACACTTACTGTACTGGTTTACTGCGAACGGTCGAATCGGAAGCCTTCAGTGCTAGTCAACAGTCGCAATTCTTTCACGAGCTGCTGCGTCTTTCCGAACTTGCTGCACATTTGGTCGACGGTGCAGCAGCCGTGTTGGCAGCCTTGAACGCGACTACGAATTATCAGTACAGAAACGAGTCGACAATCGCTTGCGATTCCTCACCGTTCTCTCTGCCGTGTTGATGCCACTCTCGCTAATCTCGGCGGTTTATGGCATGAATTTCACCGATCTACCCGGCATGGGCGTCCCGGGTGGATACTGGTTCGTCATCGGTTTCATGCTGGCCACCGCCCTGCTGACAGGCGCGTACCTGTACTGGCGAGGGTGGTTCGAATAGATCTGCCTAATAGTTCTGCCAGACTGACTGCAGAACCACGAACAAGAACGCTGTCGAACAGCCAAACATCAGTACCCCGGTTATCGCGATCAGCGTGCCGAGATGTCTCCAGGGATACTTCAGCAGGATGTCGCCGTAGCCCAGCGTTGTCATCGATGCAGCGGTGAAGTAGACACCGTCGGTAACAGTGGGCAACAGCTTTGTCCAACGCAAAAAAAGGCCCCATGCAGCGGCCTCAACCACGTGCGCCGACAAGAGTACGAAGAAGCAACCGAGGAGCAGAACCTTGCCGGCATCTTTCGGTTCCATGTGCTCCAGTAACCATGGCTTGCAACGGAGAATCTCGGCGATCACATCAAAAATCACAACCACATGAAAACAAAACAGCACCAGCCCCAGCAGCAGTGCGAAGCCATGGACTCCGATAATCCTTCTCAGGGTAGGAGGAAGATGTGTGACTCTCTTGGTTCCATCTGATGTGTTTTGACGCGCGCCTCCGTTGTTTTGCAGTGTTTCAAATGGCTTGCTGTTCACTCGTCTATCCTCCTTCAGGGCTGACATCCATCCCATGTCATGCGGTGTCGTTGTTTCAGGCGACCAGCCATTACATTGTCTTTGCGACGCCGATGGTGCGAGTCTTCATGGAGTCGTAAATTGGCAAATTGCCCATCAATGTGGGAACGGCCATCGCAGCGAAAGAAGCCCAGAGCATCGGTAATGCCTGATTGAAGGCACCGGTCATCTCGAAGATCAGGATCATTCCGGTAACGGGCGCGCGAACCGTTGCGGTTAAAAAAGCGGCCATGCCGGCGATCGCAAAGGTGATTGGGGTGGCACCGGAATCTGCCACGAACTGAGGGCACAGCAGACCGAATCCCAGGCCAAGGCAGGCACCCAAGGCCAGGATCGGCGCGAACAGGCCACCAGGCGTGCCCGCGGCATAGGACAGCGGGCCGAGTAGAAACCGCACGGCAAAAATGAGGGGTAATGCTGTCAGCCCGATTCCACCGACCAGCGCCTGCTGGGAAATCGTATCGCCGCCGCCGACCATGTGCGGGGCAAACCATGCGATCGCACCCACCAGTGCACCGATCAAGAGTGCCCGCACCTCCGCTCGCCAACTGGTCAAACCATCAAACAGCGCACAGGTTCCAATGATCAACCGGTTGTATGCGACCCCTGCCAGCCCAGCCAGGATGCCCAACCCGGCAAATATCGGGCCGGTCCAGAAGCTGGGGTTGGGGAGTTCTGACACATTGAAATCAGGTTGCTGCCCAAGCAATAGTGATGCGACCGCGATGGCAGAACAGGAGGTTCCCAGCGCGGCAATGGTAATCCGAGTATCAAATCGACGGACCAGTTCCTCGAGCACGAATACGGCTCCGGATATCGGGGCATTGAAGGCCACGGCCAGCCCGGCACCGGCCGTCGATGCGAATAGGGCAATACGATCCGAGGTTGGCAGCCGGAAAATACTTCCACAGAAATGGGCCAGGTTGGCGCCCATCTGCACGCTGGGACCTTCCCGTCCGAGCGCTAAACCGCCCCCGATAGCCAACAGGCCACCTATAAATTTGACGGGCAGCAGTAGCAGCGGGGCGGCGGGCAATTTTCCCTCAATCACCGCCTCGACGTGGGGAATGCCGCTGCCAGCCGCAGGTTGCCCGGAACGCTGCACCAGCCAGGCCGCAACGGCGGTGGTGGCTGCCACCGTGGCACAAACCAGAACGAAGCCCAGCAGCGGCCACTGGTGGGCCCAGCTGATCGTGTCAGTGCGAGCCGTATTGATCTGTTGGAGTGCCACCCGAAAGCAGCCGATGACAAGGCCGATTGCGGCACCTGAGAGAATTGATAACAGGGTCAGTTTTGCCAAGCCCAACATTCCACTTTCACTGGACTGGACCACCTCGGGGTTCGTACTCATGGCTGTGAGGTTCCTGAGGTTTGAGCGAGTAGCGTTTCAGTCATTCGCGTCTCTCCATCGACAGTGCGTAAGGCTCGAAAAGGTGAATGAAAAATTCAACCAGCGGAATCTGCCTTACGCCAATGGGCATGATTCAGCAATTCGGAAAAAACAGGACTGAGTCCTACGGTGGTCTGCGAACAAGCGGAATGCTCCCGAACCCCAATCGATCGCGAAATAAAAATTTAGCGCCAACTCCGCTTGCAAATCTTCCGTCGAAAGGTTGAGTAGGACACGATCGTCATCACGCTCTTGATCTTGCCGCCAGGCTTGTTGCCTTGTTTGACCGGCGTGTTTCTTACACGATTGTGCGGCGTGACGCGACCACCTTAGTCGTCCGATCTGCAGATCGCGGCCGATTCCTATTTGCGCTTGGCCAATCATTCGATTTCTTCAGATTCGTTGAGTACTTCCGTTAGCAGCTCAGTCAGACTTAGCCGTGCCACCGTCTTTCGAATCTGATCTTGCTGAGCATCATTTGCGTTTCGGAAGATCGCTCTCAAATCTCGTCGGCTCTTGTGGCTGCCTTTACTGATCCAGACCAACTTCGACGCGGCCGCGTCGACCCGGGACACAACCGGCAAAAATAAGCCCTCAAAAATCTCCAATTGTTCGCTACGGTCAAGTTCACCCGGAATCATTTCCCGCGGGTAGATGTCCAGCTTCAGGGCCTCCAGCTCATCAAGTAGCTGAAACAGGTCACCGATTGCCACGGCTCGACGCATCGATTCTTCGTTGAACATGAAGTCGGACTCTTGGAAGCTTTGTACCAGTGCGTCGAGCTTCGCCTTGGCTTGCGCAGGATCGATGACCACATCGACGTCTTGCGTCATTCGAGGCTCACCATAAGCGGCCCCGGTGATTCCTCCAGTCAGATGAAAACGGATCTCGTGGCGCGTAGAATCTTAGTGAGTTTCGACAGTGTCGACTGGAAAACATCAGCCGGAAACATCAGCCAGCTTCGTCTCGATCAGTTCGCGGACCTCTGGCTGGCTGCCATACAACCGCAGTGCCACCAACCATTTCAATGTTTCCGCATCCGTTGGGCCACGCTGAGCGACAATTTGGCGAGCCAACTGCTCTCGAGTCCACCCGAACATCGCCGCCGATCGAGCGACTCGCTCCGCGGGCGACATCGAATCAATGCGGCGTTGATATGCGGTTTCGATCGAAGAGCAACGGGATTGCAAAATGACAACAACCTTAAACGGAGGAACGTATTTCGTTAGCTAGTGTAACGAATCAATCGCCGACTCTGACAGCACCACGATTCAAACTGTCGCGGATCCAAGACGAGCCAACGTTTTTGGAGTGCTCCCCAAAAACTAATCCAGGTGGTCTGGGAGTCTAGAGCCCGATTTCGGGCAAGGAGACTGTTGGATGAAGAAGAAAGGTAAACGGAATTCCCCGGAACAGATCGTCAAGAAACCTCGTGAAACCGAGGTGATTGAACAGAAAGCTGAGCATCATGTCGGGGTCTTGCTTGAGTGCGGCTTCGTCTGACTGGCGGACTTTAGCTCTCGATTCCCAGGCTTTTTATCCGAGACGATAGCGTGGTCGGCTTCATGCCCAGCAAGGCTGCCGCTCCTGATTCGCCATAGACTTTACCCTTGCATACTTGCAGAGCACGGCGAATGTTGGCGGCTTCGAGCGTTCGTAGCTGTGATGCGGTCAAGATTTCATCGCTCGCAACACCTGAGAAGTCCGATCTCGTCAACCGCACCGAGTCAGACGCGGACGAGTTGAGTTCTAAACGCAACTTACCATTGGGCGACGTAATTAGGGCGCGCTCAAGCACATGTTGCAACTCTCGGATGTTGCCTGGCCAATCGTACCGCCCAAGTTCGGCAACATTGGCTTGAGTTAATCGCGGTGGCTGTTTACCAAGACGCCGAGAGAGAATTCCGAGCAGGTGTTCGGCAAGTAACGCGAGATCTTCTTTGCGGCTTCGCAGCGGCGGCAATTCGATCGGAAACACGCTCAAACGATAATACAAGTCGATGCGAAACTTGCCGGCTTCTGCCTCGGATTTGAGATTGCGATTGGTGGCGGCGATAATGCGCACATCGACTTTGCGAGTGCGTTCTTCGCCAACTCTTTCGAGCTCTCCTTCTTGCAAAACGCGCAAAAGTTTACTCTGCAGATCGAGTGGAATCTCGCCGATCTCATCAAGAAACAAAGTGCCACCATCGGCTAATTCGAATCGGCCGATCCGATCCCGCAACGCACCGGTAAAGCTACCTTTGGTGTGCCCGAAAAACTCGCTCTCGTAAAGTTCACGTGGGATCGCGGCGCAGTTGACTTTGATCAAAGGTCTTTCGTGTCGTGACGATCGAGCATGAATCTCACGTGCAACCAGCTCCTTGCCGGTACCACTTTCGCCCATCACCAAAACCGTCGAATCGGTCGGGGCAACCAACTTGATTTGCTGCGCGACCATTTGCAGCGCTGCGCTTTGGCCGATCATCTCGCCGAACGACTCGCCACGCAACTCTTCTTGCAGGTAATCGTTTTCGAGTTCCAGCCGTTTACGAAGCGATTCAATCTCCTCCCAAGCTTCTGCATTGGCGATCGCAGAGGCAACGTGGTCGGCAATCATCCGCAGCCAATCGAGGCACTGGTCACCGATCGTCGTGCGGCTAAAGACACCGAGCACTCCCAGCACTTGGCCGCGATGCACCAGCGGTTGTCCACCGAAGCCACGGATTCCTTCCTCTTTCGCCCACTTTGGATTTGCCAGCCAATCGGGCTCCCCATCGATGTTTTGAATCTCAAGCGGTTGGCCAGTGAGTGCAATTCGCCCGACCTTACGAACACCCAACGGGAAGCGTCGAAACGATCCATCAATGCGGTGTAACGCGTCGCTTGGGCCGACAACGGAAGTTCCGGCGCTCGCTACCAGATGCAGACAGTTCGTTTGGTCTGGGCACTGCGACCGCATCGGGCACGCCTCGCAGCCGGCGCCCGGTCGGATTAACCAGATGCGGGCCAACGCGACCGCTTCAGAGCTCGCAAGCTCAGCAACGACGAGCTTCAACACATCCTCCACGCTGCGCTGCTGGGCCATCGCCAGCAGCAACGATTTGGGATCGGGAATCAACGGCAAGTGTTGTTCGAGCATCTCCACAGGAATAAACGATATTTCGTGTTAACGCAACGATATATCGTGCAACCACGAAATATCGTTCTGCGAATGCAAGCCGATTAATCGCCATAAAGCATTACCTAGAAGTGACTTGCGGAATCTAACTGCATTTGGCACTGCAAGTGCTTCAAGAACCAGCATGATCAGCAATGGTAGCTGAGATCGAAAATGACCTTTATCAACAAGCGGAGTCCAATCATGTCCCGAATCGAAACCGTGAACCCTGCCCAAGCGACTGGCAAAGCCAAAGAACTGCTCGACGGCGTCAAGGCCAAGCTGGGAATGACACCGAACTTGATGCGCGTGATGGCAAATTCACCCGCCGTCCTGGATGCCTACTTGAAGTTCAGCGGTGCCCTGGGCGGTGGCGACTTGCCGGCGAAGACCCGCGAGCAAATCGCACTCACGGTTGGCCAAGCAAACTCGTGTGACTATTGCCTTAGCGCTCATTCGGCCATCGGCAAAATGGTTGGACTCAGCGCCGATCAGATTCTCGACAGCCGTCGCGGAACTTCCTCGGAAGCAAAGACAAACGCGGTTCTTCGCTTCGCACGGCAGCTAGTCGACAAACGCGGCTTGGTCAGCGACGCCGACTTGGACGCCGTCCGAAGTGCAGGCTTGGATGACGGTGCGATCGCCGAGATCGTGGCTAGTGTCGCACTCAACATCTTCACCAACTACTTCAATCATGTCGCCGAAACCGACATCGACTTTCCCCGCACTGAGCCAATCGATGATGCTCACGAATCCTGTCGGGCCCATCAAGTCTGTGCCGTGAACTAGTCTCGTAACTTAGCAACCAAATCCCATTCTTTTCAAACGGAAACAATCATGACGAATCAAGTCCCACAACTTCAAGTTGCAGTCAGCGGGTACGACGCAGTCGCCTACTTTGACGGCCAGCCAGTCTCTGGTGATCCGCTGTTTAGTTCGGTTCACAAAGACAGCTTGTATCTCTTCTCAAATGAAGTCAACAAGCAAAAGTTTGACGCGGACCCGGAGCACTATGTTCCGCTTTACGGTGGCTACTGCGCAACCGCAGCCGGCGAAGGAAAGCTCTTCGGGATCGATCCGACGAACTTCAAGATCACCGATGACCATCGACTTGCTCTGTTCTATCGAGGTGCTGGTGGTGACACCCTTCCGCAATGGAACGAGAACGAACAGCAGCGTCGCGCCGCGGCCGACAAGCATTGGCGTGAAGGCAGCTTTGAATCGCACGCTTAATCGAATCGCGCAACGCGACCGCCCCGTCATTGTCAAACACTTATCCAGGAATCCAGCCATGGCATCACTGACTGCTCTTCGTCCACCATTTACTCTCGAAACAGCGACGCAAAAGGTTCGCGCGGCGGAAGACGCTTGGAACTCACGCGATCCCGACCGTGTTTCCTTGGCTTACTCGGAGGATTCGGTGTGGAGAAACCGCAGCGAGTTCATTGCCGGTCGTAATCAGATACGCGAGTTCTTGTCGGACAAATGGAAGCGCAACTCGATTACCGATTGGTGAAGGCGCTTTGGGCGTACACCAACAGGCGGATCGCGGTTCGCTTTCAGTACGAATGGCATGATGCGGCGGGCAACTGGTTTCGTGCCTATGGCAACGAAAACTGGGAATTCGATGACAACGGCTTGATGCGTCGCCGAGAAGCGAGCATCAACGACGTGGCAATCACCGAAGACGATCGAAAGTTTTTCTGGGAAGCGCCAGGACCTCGCCCTTTGGACCACGTCGGCATTCCCGACGTCAAGTAAACGAAAACTCTCAACCAATCTAACTCAGAAGGTAAACTATCATGAAACGTCAAATCAGCCTGAACCTTGCTGTTGCTGCGTTGACAGCGATTTCCTCCACAATCGCCGTCAGCCGGCCTTCCCTGGCGGAGACGCTCAGTCAGTCTCCACCGCAAGCAACGGCGCCGACGGTAGCTCATAATACCGTCAGCGTTGACGGCATTGAAATCTTCTATCGCGAAGCAGGACCGCGGGATGCACCGAGCGTACTGTTGCTGCATGGATTCCCGACCAGTTCCCAAATGTTTCGCAACCTGATCCCAGCCCTGGCCGACAAATATCATGTTGTGGCGCCGGACTATCCAGGTTATGGACACAGCGAGATGCCATCGCCTGACAAATTCACCTACACCTTTGACAATCTCGCCAACGTCGTGGATCGCTTTACCGGCGCGATCGGACTGAAAAGCTTCGCCTTGTACGTCCAAGACTACGGCGCCCCGGTCGGCTTCCGAATCGCGGCAGCACATCCCGACCGTGTGACAGCGATTGTTGTGCAGAATGGAAACGCTTACGACGAAGGTCTGGACAATGATTTTTGGAAGCCGATCAAAGCGTACTGGAACGCACCCAAGGATAAATCCAAGCGTGAAGCCCTGCGAGGCTTGTTGTCTTACGATGCCACGAAGTGGCAGTACACGCACGGAGTGGAGAACGCGGAGAGCATCAGTCCCGATGGGCCAGCGCATGACCAGTTTCTGCTCAATCGCGATGGCAATCAGGAAATCCAACTCGACTTGTTCCTCAGCTACGGCAGCAACCCCGGGTTGTACCCGCAATGGCAGGACTACTTCCGCAAGCATCAGCCACCGATGTTGATCGTCTGGGGCGAACATGACCAGATCTTTCCGGCCGCCGGCGCCGAACCTTACAAGCGTGATGTCAAAAACCTCGAGTTCCACCTCCTGGATGCCGGTCACTTCGCCCTGGAATCCAACGGAGCAGAGATAGCAGGATTGATGCACGCATTTTTGGACAAGACGCTTACCAGGTAATCGTCGAAACGTGTTGCACTCGCTCGAATGAAACGGGCGAGTGCTTTTCTAAACATAAAACCAGTGATTCAGCATCAGGCAGCGATCATCTCGACGCGATCAAGCGATATCGCTTTCACTCGAACTTACACTTCAGCCGTCTCTCACGCTCCTCGAGTCGACTGTGGATCTTGCCGGAGATCCGGAATTCGCCTTGAACTCGAACAAGAAAGGGCCCGCGAGCAGGAGGCTGATCAAGCGTATTGGAATCCCCTCAGACGTGAACTGGAGCAGCTGCCGACCGATCGAAACCGAACAAAGAAGATCGAGTGAGAGGCTACCATAGCTGCTTTGGTCACCATCTTGTCCATTCTGATCGGGATGTTTGCCTCGTGGTGTGTATCAACAACCGTCCTCCCGCTTCCGCCTGCGAAGAATTCCAGTTCCGGCCACGTTGATGGTGGCGATCGTGAGGAAAGCCTACGAGTTGGGTTCAGGAACGGCGGAACCCAGGGTACCGATTTGAATGGTCACACTGCTTTGTTGTGAACCGCTTCCCCAGTTCCAGGTATGCGTTCCCTTGGTTAGTCCGAGCGCATTGATGGTTGTGTTGTTCCAGGTGCCAATCGTGCTGGTACTGAAATTACCCGGCGTCGCCGACGGGACGACGATTGCCGGAATCTTAGAGGGCGTAATGAACGCGAATCCCAACCGATTGCCCGGACTCAGTGAGTCAAACGGACGATTCAGCGTGCCGAGTGGGCTCGGCGGCTGGGGGCCAGGGATGCCGTACGCATAGTATGTTCCTGTGCCGGTGAACAAACCGCGAAAGTTCGTACCTCCTGTGTCCAAACCATTCGTTGCCGCAAAGGTACTGGCAAAGGCAATTGCCTGATTGTTGATGCTTCCGGAGAAGCTGGCTGTCACGTTTGAATTGACTTCCTGAATGTTAATCGTCAGCGCTGCCTGAAGTTGCCCGGCCCAGACCAGCAGCAACGCAAAAGCAGAAATCAATAACCTGTATCCGCGCATCTGTTTTCTCCACGCTTTAAGATCAATACGAATTGAATGACGAGACTCAATATAGGTCAACAGAGCGCGGCGGTGTTGTAAGAACCACCTTCATTCGGCGCAGCGCCGACACAGTGAACAAAAATGGCCGGATCACGTTAAGCACCGGCATCCGGTGATCCGGCAGCGCAGCGATCGAAACCTAATTCGTCGTGACACCGAGGTGCTTGAACAGGAAGCTGAGCATCATGTCGGGGTCTTGCTTGAGTGCGGCTTCGTCTGACTGGCGGACTTTAGGCACCAGGCAGATACACTCGACACCTTCCTTACGGCACTGTTCTTCAATCAACAAGGCGTGGCGCGGATGATGGTAGTAGATTCCGGCATCGGCAATCTTTTCGTCAGGGCCGGCGGTTAACGCGAACACAGGGGCGTCATCGGCCGTGATCAAGCCTCGCATGTCAACGTCTTTTCGAACGTTGCTCTGTTCGTATTCGGCTTCGGTCATGCCGTAGAACAGATAAATGTCCTGTTCGTTTCCACCATGGATTGCGACCAGGTCGCCGCCGCGGTCGGCAAATTCTCCATCCCACTGTTCCAAGTCGTAAGTGTATTGTCCGGCCAACATGCCCGCCGCAACAATCCGCGATGACTGACGCAACACGGGGTCCGCGTTATCGGGATCAGCCAGGTCATCGTGGAAGGCAAGCCAAATGCTGGTACCGGCTCCGGCCGAGCCCCCATAGCAGGCGATCCGCTGAGGATCGAGATTGTATTGTTTCGCGTTGTACCTCAGAAACTGAATCGAACGAGCAGCATCCCGCAAGATGTCTTGAATACCGGCGCGCTGTGGATCGGAGGTATCTGTGCCCGGCAAGTAACGGTATCGATAATTGATCGATGCGAACGCGACTCCCTGGTCCAGCGCCTTTTCGACATTGTCTGTTTTACGAACACCCGCTTTGTCACCACCCACAAATCCACCGCCGTGGATGTGGACGATCAGGGGAGTCGGCTTGTCGGATTCCGGCAACCAGAGATCCAAGACGTTTCGTTCGTAGTTTCCGTATTTCAAATTCTCATGAGTCACAGGGGGTGCGATGTCGGGTTTCGGTTGCCGTTTCTGCGCTTGACGAAACCGCCGCATCGCCTGCTTTGCTTCTGCTTTGGTTAGCACGCCGTCGTGGTCCAGGTCTGCCTGTGGGTACCTGACGCGCAGTTTCTCCAGACCCGCGGGCGAGAAATCTTGCGCCCTCGCGGATGAAAGCACAGCTGCCAAGGCCGCCGAGAATACGAGTGTCAAAACAGCTGATCGACGGGACATCAGTGGATCCTGGGGATGAAGGACAGAGAACTGGTTTGGTACTGCCGAAGGACCATGATAATGAACGCCGCGGTGAAATGCACTCGTTTGACGCACTCGGCAGCTCCGCAAAATCGCGAATCCGAGTCAAACTCGAGGCATCGAACCAATTGCCTCCAGCTAGGCACTGTCCCGCAAATGTTAAGAACCGAAACGTCAACTCGACATCGAACCATATCTGGATGCCGGCTGCGGTGACGACATGATCCTCGCGAACATGGAAATCCGCACTCGAGTTCTACTGGCGATCAATAATTGGGGTCAGACCACGGTACGCGGAAGTGCTTGCTCGGAGGGCTTGTTCGACCTGATTCGCAACCTCATTACAGCTGGAAACCGTCCGCGCTTTGCTGGCGAACAACGAAAGCTTTCTGGTCCCCGGCGAACGTTTGATTGGGGGATCTAGTGCTCGACAATCATCTGCGGCATGCAGCATCGGCCGCGCACTTTTGCCAAAGGCGCGCCCCCAAATCGGTCTGATGCGGCCTTGGTCACTAGGGATATACGATTCGACGTGGCGGCGACGCTCATTTGCTGGCGGTTGCGGCGCTAACGGGGTAACGAGACAATGATTGCGACCGCTCGAAATTCGGTCTTCCATCCAATCGGATTGCAGCATGCATCTGTTGCGGAACCACACGATGATTGCATGAACACGCCTGCATACGCCTTTTTTCGACGCTTGGCTCGGATCTTCAACTCTGGCCAATCGCGGTGCGTCATCCTGCATGGCAATATCTACGATTTGTTTTCAAACGATGAAGAATATGTGCCCTTGATCAGCTTTGTCCAGCAAAAGACCGGCGTATCGGGGCTGATTCGTTTGGTGTACGAATTGAATGGTCCGATTCGTGTTAGTCCCGCGGATTACGAACGATTGCGAGACGCTTGGGTCAGCTGGAAGACTGGTTTGGATCCCGACTCGCTGAATCTGCGTGACTTGAGGCGTCGCGAGAACGTGCTTCAACAGCGACGCGACGAATACGACTCACTGATCCGCGGCTCCATTGGAAACGCGACCCAGGCGTTGGAGTTTCTCCGCCAATTGACGATCTGTTCGCGGACAACGCTGAGTGACAACCTGCTGATCATCATCGAAGCGGCGGACATGTTGCTGCCTGCCGGTCGCGGCGACATCTCGCAAATGAACGACGCGCAGCTGCGGCGGATCAGCATTGTCAGCGACTGGTTTGGCGACCCGCAATTCATGACCGGCGGCGATTCGGTTTGTTTGGTTGCAGAATCCCGCAGTCAGATCCATCCTCGTATCGCCAAATTGCCACAACTGTTGGCCGTCGAGGTGCCGGCTCCCTCGACCGCGCAACGATTGGACTACATCGAACATTTTCAATCCACGGCCGAGTCCAAGGCCAAGCTATGGAGCACGCCGAACAATCTTGCCGAATTCAGTGCAGGGCTTTCCATTCATGCGTTGCGTCAATTGCTAGTCGCAGCAGCCTACAACGATCAGCCGATGCAGCCGGCCGATGTCATTATGATGGTTCAGCACTACATCCAGGGCCAATTGGGCGAAGACGTGGTGGAATTCAAGAAGCCCTCGCATCGGATGGATCAAGTCGTCGGTTTTTCCCAACTGAAACGCTTCTTGACGGACAAGATGATTCCACGGCTGAAAAGCAAAGGCGAAGCTGCGTTACCGGGTGCCGCGGTAGCGGGTCCGATCGGCAGCGGCAAAACGTTCATTTTTGAGGCGCTCGCGGCTGAGTTGGATCTGCCGGTGTTGGTGCTCAAGAGTATCCGCAGTCAATGGTTCGGCCAAACGGATGTTATCTTTGAACGACTGCGACGGGTGTTGCAGGCTTTGGAGAAGGTCGTAATTTTTGTCGACGAAGCGGACACGCAATTTGGTTCAGTCGGCGCTGGGGCTCACGAAACCGAACGGCGCTTGACCGGCAAAATTCAGGCGATGATGAGCGATCCACGATTGCGTGGCCAAGTGATTTGGCTGTTGATGACTGCCCGCATTCACTTGCTGTCCCCCGACATCCGCCGACCGGGACGTGTTGGTGACCTGATTATCCCGATTCTCGACCCGCGTGGTGACGATCGACGCGACTTTATCCGTTGGGTCTTGATGGCCACGACGCTTGCCGGTGATCAGCAACTGGTTGATATTTTGGACCGCGATGTTTTGGCGGCTGATTATTCTGCTGCCGCGTTTGCATCGTTGCGAAGTCAGTTGAAGGCAGAGTCGCCGGGAAGCGAGGAAGAATTGATCGCGTTGATTCGGGACCACCTGCCGCCGGCGATCCACCAGACACGGCGTTACCAGACGCTGCAGGCGCTGGTCAACTGCACCCGCCGCAGCCTCTTGCCCGATCCGATGGTCAGCGAAGAAGATCGCGAAAAATGGGAACACGAAATCAAACAGCTCGAACGAGAAGGAATCCACTGATGAACGTAGCTTGGTATTGTTGCCGCATATTGGTGGTCGCCGTGATCACCGCTTCACCCGTGATCGCGCAAGAAAAGTTTTCCGAATTGGTAGGGCCGGTTTCGGTGAAGCCGGTCCAAAAGACGGATGTTTTGCAGGTGCCCTTCATCACGTGGGGTGGTGATGTTGCCACTTTCTACGCCAACGGCGGATTGACGACGCAGCCCGGTACCATCTTCGCCAAACAGGGACTGAAGATTGAGTTAACTCCCGGCGATGACTTCATCGGGCAAGTCAAGGACTACATCAGCGGCAAGACGCCATTTCTGCGCGGAACCTATCGGATGTTAGGCCAAGCCAGTGAGGTGTTGGGCAGAGATCCCGGTACGAAGCCTGTGGTCATCATGCAACTGTCGTGGAGTGCGGGTGACCATATCGTTGGCCGCGAAGAGATCAAAACCCTGAATGACCTGAAGGGCAAACGGATCGCCTGTCAGCAAGGTGGGCCGCATGTCGGTTTGATGTACGACTCTTTGGCGGCGGCTCAACTGAACAAAAATGATGTGACGATCGTGTGGACGAAGGATTTGACTGGGCCCGACGGGGCTGCCGAAGCGTTTCGCAAGGATGCCACGATTGATGCCTGTTGTGTGATCACACCCGACCTGTTTGGACTCACAGGCGGTTTTGACTCAGCCGGCTCCGGGGCCGAAGGCACCGTTGCGGGGCGCACGTCGTCAACAGCACGCAGACCATGAGCCGCAGCATCGCGGACGTGTACGCGGTCCGCAAAGATTGGTTCGATGCGAACAAAGAGACGGTCAAGAAATTCGTGGCGGGGTATCTGAAGGCGACCCAAGATGTGGTGGCCTTGCGGAAGGAATTTGAATCGACCAAGCAGATGCCCCCTGCCTACCGCAATCTGCTGACGCAATCGCAACAGATTTTCGGGCAGGATGTGATTCCCAGCATCGAAGTGGACGGCCACGGCCTGCTGCTGGATTGCACCTTTGTCGGTTTCCCCGGACAAATCGCGTTTTTCAATGATCCGCGGAACCTCAGCGGTTTTGACGCCAAGTTGAAAGAGGCGTTGGATCTGGCGACGAGTTGGGGTTATGCCGATCGACGCTTGGGATTCGATCCCGCCGGCTGGGATTACCGCGAGATTGCCAAGATCGCCGGGATCGAGTATGTCGAACCGAAATCGGTCGGACGAATCGATTCGGCCGAAATCGCCGATTTCGGTGACATGGAAGTCCTGGATGAAAACACGATCGTTTCATTTACGATCAGTTTTCAACCCAATCAAAACGAGTTTTCTGCCGACCGCTACGGTGCCGAGTTCAGCCGTGCGTTGAAAGCGGCTTCGACCTTCGGGAACGCACGGCTGGTGATCCGCGGTCACAGCGACCCGACCAAGACATTGGTCGACATGCTACGGGCGGGCATCAGCAAAGGGTTGATCAAACAAACGGGAACCAAGGGAAACTATCGTTACTTCCTCAGTGGCAAGCCGCTCGATCTGCAACAGGTAGATACTTTGCAGGCGCTCATCGAGCAGGGCATGTTCAGCGGAGGCACTCCCGATCCCAATGTGACCATGCAGGCGGCCTTGAACCTGTCCAAGAAGCGTGCCGAGGCGGTGAGTTCGGCGTTGTTGCAATTCGCGAAATCCGAGAATGTCAACATTGACCAGTCGCAAATCACACCGGTAGGAGCCGGGATTGCGGACCCCGTGATCGCGAAGCCCGAGAACCTGGAACAGGCGAAACAAAACATGCGCGTCGAGTTTCGCATCGTGAGGGTGGAAGCTGAGGCGATTAAGGCGTCGGACTTCGATTTCTGAAGGATCCTGCTGAGTAAACGATCATCCACGCACCCACAAGGCAGCACATGAAAACCTTAGGATCGCGCGAGACAAAAGTGTCACGTACCTTTTCTGCAAAACACCCGCAGGGCCGCTCCGAGTGCAAAGGTACCGGTCACCTATTTTCCGCCCGTAGCGTAACGATGTCCGTTGTGACTCTGCAGATCTGGGCGATTCTCTTGGCTGCGGCGCTGTCAGCGGCGGATCAGAACGTGGTCGTCGTCTTGGATGACAGTGGCAGCATGGACCAGCGGATGAGCGGCGGGCAGCGCGTACGCAAAATGGATGCCGCGAAACAGGCATTGTTGTCGGTGCTGGAACAATTGCCCGATGAGGCACACGTCGGTGTTCTGGCATTGAATTCGATACAGGGCGGAAATCATTGGATCGTTCCGCTGGGTCCGGTTGATCGCGCATCGATCCAACAACAAATCGGTGGCATTCGAGCAACTGGCGGGACACCGTTGGGCGCCGCAATGAAAGAGGCGGCCGATGCACTGCTGGAAAACCGCACGAAGCAGATTTACGGAACCTATCGTTTGTTGATTGTCACCGATGGCGAAGCCGGTGATCGCGACCTTGTTGAGGCGTATTTGCCTGCCATCAAGGCCCGCGGGTTGATCACCGACGTGATCGGTGTCGATATGCCAGGGAGTCATAGCCTGGCAACTCAGGTCAATACGTACCGGCGAGCGGACGATCCCGCCTCGCTGGCTTCGGCAATTGCCGAAGTATTCGCGGAAACAAGTGACGATTCCGGCGATGCCGGTCAATCCGACTACGATCTCTTGAGTGGTCTTTCGGATGAGGTGGCCGCGGCGGCACTGATCGGTCTGACCGATACCAACAATCTGCCGATTGGCCAGCAGGAGTCCGAACCTGTCGCGGGCCTCTCCACCGCGGCTCCGGTCGCGCCGCTGCCGGGGACTGGCCCTCGTAGTTCTCAACCGGCACCCGCAAGTCCAGGGCTCGGCCTGGGGGCGGTTTGTATTGGTTTCATCGTCATGCTTGTGCTTGTGGTCGGTGGGTTGCTCGGAGTTCTCTCTTCGCTGGGTCGTCGCCATGGGTAAGGGTCAAGACCGCTTTGTATTCGTTACAGGCTTCAGGTTGCTAAGTCGTGAGTAAGGGGAAATTCCTAGCCGTCTGTCTGATCTGGCTCGCCATCTTTGCCGTTGGCGCCGGCGTTTGGCGATTGGTAGTGACGCCGATGCGGCAAGCGGCAGAAGATCTCGCCGAAGCCGAAGCTGAACAAGTTGCCTTGGAAAAGACTCGAGGAGGCCTTCCTTACAAGCACGAAGTCACGATCGCACTCGATTCCTTTTCGGGCTATGCGGTCTTGCGTAGCGACAAGTTCAAGCAATTCTTGCGCGGCAAACAGATCAAGCTGAAACTCTTCGACGACGGGGCGAATTACACCGAGCGACTGGAAGGTTTACGCGCCGGTAAGGTCCAGATGGCCGCGTTTACGGTCGATGCTTTGATCAAGACGATTGCTCAGTCCGGCGAATCACCACCGCCGGCAACGATTGTTGCGCTGATCGACGAGACGCGCGGCGCCGACGCGATGGTTGCCTATAAATCAGCGGTCAAAAACGTAGCCGACCTGAACCATGCCGACATTCGGTTTGTACTCACTCCAGACAGTCCCAGTGAAACTCTGGCTCGCGTGGTGATGAGCAGCTTTGCGCTAGACCAGGTGCCGTCAGACCCTTTCACGATGGCCAGTGGCCCGGACGATGTTTACCGGCGGTACCAGAAGTCGGCTAAGGATACGCGGCAAGTCTTTGTGCTTTGGGAGCCCTTTGTTTCCAAGATTTTGGCCAATCAGGCAATGCACGTTGTCATCGATAGTTCTCGGTTCACCGGCTACATTGTCGATTGTTTGGTCGCGGATCGGGATTTCCTGGTCAAAAACCCGCTCGTTACGCATGACGTCGTCGAGAGCTACTTTCGCGCGTTGTATGAATACCGGCAACCGGAAGAGATGATTGGGTTGGTCAGCGCCGATGCGGGTGTGGACGACACGATGGATCAGGCTGCCACAAAAAAATTGGTCGAGGGAGTCGACTGGAAGAACACCCAAGACAACTTCGCGCACTTTGGTTTACGCGTTGCCCCGGGAACACAACATCTGGCGGACATGATCGAAAACATTACCGAGGTGCTGGTCACGACTGGCGCGATTGATGCCGACCCGACCGATGGTCAACCCAACTTGCTGTACCACGACCAACTGATGCGCGCGTTGTATGAATCGGATTTTCATCCGGGCGGTCGTCCCGGTGACGAAGACGAGGAATTGAGTCTAGCTGCGCAGCTGCCTGCCCTGACAGACGCACAGTGGGAAACCCTGGAACCTGTGGGCGAGCTATTGGTACCCGCGCTCGTCTTTCCCCGCGGCACCGACGTGTTGACCGCGCGGAGTCAGCATATTTTGGATGAATTGATCGAAAAGCTGAAAACCTGGCCACAGTACTACGTCAGTGTCCGTGGCAACGCATCGCTGCGCGGGGACTTGGAAGCCAACAAGCTGCTGGCCGAGCGGCGGGCCAAAGCGGCAGAAAATTATCTGACCAGTCATGGTGTCGCGCCGCGACGAATACGTGCCGTTGGCGCCGAGCCGAGTGGGGCGACCAGTGTCTCATTTCTGTTAGGCCAATTGCCCTATTAGTCGTTCGCTATACTGCCACCTTAGGAGAATCAAGAAAAACAAGACCGCGGGAGAGAAGACGTTGGATGAAGTGAAGCGGAAGGTGATGATCGACCTCTTTGCCTCACCCGTTACGCTGGGCCCGTTGGTCGTGGGACTAACATCGCTGTTGTTTTCATGGGCGATAGGGGGTGATCCCGTCGCGAACGCGGTTGGCATTGTGGGTGTCCTGGGTGGCGTAGGCTGCTTTGCATCCCGCCTGGTCCTGGGATTGGAGGGAATGACCAAACGTGCTTACGAAGCGATCGCGCAGCATCGACAAAGGCAACAGAACGAAGCCCTCGATACGCTGGTGCAACGGCTCCAGGGTGACCGGGATCATCGGACGGAAACTTGCCTCAAGCAACTACGCGACCTTTACGACACATTTCAAAACAGCTGCCTGGAAGGACATGTCGTCTCGACGCATCATCAATTGGTCAGTCAAGTTGAGCAGATCTTTAATGCGAGTGTCCAGCAACTCGAGCGTTCCTTGGAGCTTTACCAAATCAGTCAAAAACTAACTGGAAGGGCGCAAGCTGACATTCTTTCCGAACGTGAGCGAGTCATTCAGGAAGTCATGCAAACAAGAGAACATTTGAGTGCGACCATTCAGCAGTTTCAGGCTTTCGCGAGCCGGCGCAGCCAGTCGGAGCTGAGCCAGTTGCGCGAGGAACTGGACGAAACGTTGCGTGTCGCTAAAAGGACGGAAGAACGAATGGCCGAACTAGGCCACCGAGAAAAAACCTACGACGAATCAGAGTTCGAATAGAAAGGGACCATCATCATGTTTTCGGCAGTCGGAAAATACTTTCGCGCAGTCTGGTATCTCATGACGTTTCGTGTTGACAAAGCGAGTGAGGCACTCCGCATGAACCCGGGCGTGATCTCGGCGAACTACGACCGCATCATTCAGGAAAAGAGGGCGCGGCTCAATCAGTACAAAGACGCCATCGCCGCGATGGTCGCTCAGGAAGAAACCAAGAAGCAGAAGCTGAAAGGTTTGAACGAGGAGATCGAGAGGCTGCAAAAACTGAGGGCCGGTGCTGCTGGAAAGGCAAAGAAGATTGCCGAGAAGCATGGTCACGATCCTGAGGCCACCAAGAATGATCCGGATTACCTCCGCTGTCAGAGTGCCTTCCAGGATTTCAGTTCCACTCTGGACGAAAAGCAAGAGCGTGCCATCGAACTGGAATCGGATCTGGAAGCTCTGATCAAGAACGTATCGGGACATTCGACCCAAATCCAATCGCTGATGCGCGATCTGGAGAAACTGAAAGAAGAAAAACACGAGGCGGTTGCCGATGTCCTGTCGGCGAAAGAGGAAGAGCAGATTGCCGACCTGATGACCGGCCTGAGCAACGACCGTACCAGTGAAGAGCTACGCGATTTGCGAGAGTTGCGGCAAAAGGCGGGTGCCAAAGCACGTGTCAGTCGTGAATTGGCTGGATTGGATACCAAGCGTGCCGAGGCAGACTTCATGGAGTACGCCCAGAATAGCGAAGCGAATGACGAGTTCGACGCTCTGATTGGCCTCAGCGCTTCGCGGCAGGTCGAAGCGTCGCGAGAAGAACCACGTATTCCTGAGTAACCATCCGCTTCAACAACCGTCTTCCAAAACATCCCCTTTACAAAGCGAGTTTTCCCATGCGTCGATCCATCCCACTGTTGCTGGTCGTCATCTGCGTCGCCGCGATCGGCTGCCGCAAAACGGCAACGACTCCGAGCGCCGCGGAAGTCCCCGTTTTTTCACTCGCCTGGAGCGAGTACCCCTCGTGGTCCGTCTTCGGTGTGGCCCACGAGAAAGGGCTGATCGACGGTGAACAGGGTGCTCAAGGACCGATTGAAGAGAAATGGGGTGTCGACATTGTGCTCAAAGAAGCCGACTACGACACCTGCTTGAACTATTACGGGGCGTCGGAAACAGACGCGGTTTGTATTACCAACATGGACACCCTGGCACCTGCGCTAACACGTGACTCGGTGGCAATTTTGCCAACCAGTACGAGCGTGGGCGCGGATGCCTGCATCACAGTCGGCATCGACGATCTCGACGGCTTGAAAGGCAAACCGACCAGCGGGCTGGAGATGTCGGTCTCGCAATACTGTTTCGAACGAAATCTGGAGTTGCAAGGAAAGACGATTGCCGATTACCCCTTCAAGAACATGGATCCCGGTGCCGCTGCCCAGGCGATGCAGACCAACCAGGAGGGGATCGAGTCGATCATGGTTTGGAATCCGTTCGTTTTGCAGACCTTGCGTACCAGAGAGGGCGCTGAAGGTATTGTTTGATTCCTCGACTATACCCGAGGAGATCATCGACATGGTTGTGATCGGCAAGGACGCGCTGCAGCGACCGGGTGGCGACAAGTTTGCCGGTGCCGTGATCGAGGCGTTTTATGAGATCAATAAGATGATGGCGGACCCTCAGCTGGGCGACGAGACGCTGGTCGCGATCGGAGAAAAGTTCAGCAGCTTGCAATTGGAGGACATGAAGGAGGTGGTCAAGCAAACACAATTCTATTCCACTCCCGATGCTGCGCTTGAGCTGTTCACGAAAGAGAAGTTTCAAAAGGAAACGATGCCCCAAGTGGTCGATTTTTGCGCATCGCACGGCATCGTCGATAGCAAGCCCACGATTGGTTTCAATGACGATAGTGCCCAGGTCAATTTCGTGACCACCTATATCGAGAAGGCGAAAGGGCAATAGCCGCCGCACATGATCCGCCAGCCCATCACTCTTTCGACCAAGATCGCAATCGCCGTGGTGGCGATCGTGATCATGTTCTTGGCTTACGAGTACCTGGCGTATCGTCAATCACAGATCAATCCCAAACAGACAGTCGTACCGGGAGTGTCCACGCTGTGGGACGGCGTACAGAAAATGACCAAGCCGAATGCCAGGGGTGAGACCTGGCTGTGGGAAGACGTCAAAGCCACCTACGGGCGGCTGTTCGTCGGGCTTGGCGTCGGCGTGGTCTTGTCGGTGTTCATCGGCATCGGGATGGGAGCTTATCCCTGGCTGGAAGCTTTCTTTGCGCCGCCGATCTCGTTCTTCGCGAAGATTCCGCCGACGGCGATGCTGGCGGTGTACTTCGTGGTTTTCGGCACCAGCACGGAGATGTTTGTTGCCATGGTCGGGCTGTCAGTTTTTTTCACGCTTGCACAGGCGGTTTACCAGGCGGCAAAAAAAGACGTTTCCGACCACAGTGTCTACAAAGCGTACAGTCTTGGTGCGAGCAGTCCGGAAGTCATCTATGAAGTCCTGTGGAAGCAAATTTTGCCACGCGTGTTCGAAGCCATCCGGCTGCAAATCGGACCTGCCATGGTGTTCTTGATCGCCGCGGAATATGTGGTGGGAGACGTTGGGATTGGATATCGCATCCGAATTCAGTCACGTATTTTGAATATGAATGTGGTCTACATTTACTTGATGATCTTGGGGGCAAGTGGCTTATTGATCGATTGGGGATTGACGCTGCTGCGCCGTAAGTTGTGCCCCTGGTTTGGCGAATGACCGTCGGGAGAGAAGCGTGAAATACGCGTTGGAAATCGAATCTGTCTCCCATTGGTTTGGCAGCAACAAGGTGCTCAACGATATCAATTTGCAGATCGCCGACGGTCAGATCGTTGCCGTCGTCGGCCCCAGCGGCTGCGGCAAGTCGACCCTGTTACGAGCGATCTTGGGTACCCACCCGCCCAAAGCTGGAAAGATTCTGGCTGATGGTCAAGAAATCACTGGACCATCACGAGCTGTGGGAATCGTTTACCAGCACTATACGCTATACGAATTCTTGACTGCCCAGCAAAACGTCGCCTTCGGTTTGAAACTGGATCAGACGAGCCTCCCTTATCGCTTGTTCCAGTACCCGCGCTGGCGCGACCTGCGCGAGCAACATCTTCAGCAAGCCACTGAATTCTTACGAAAAGTGGGGTTAGCAAAATCGATCAATCACTATCCGCATGAAATGTCGGGCGGAATGCGGCAGCGTGTGGCGATTGCTCAGGCAATGATCATGCGCCCGAAAATCCTACTGTTGGACGAGCCCTTCGGAGCGCTCGACGAATCGACACGTAAGGAGCTGCAGTCGATGCTATTGCGATTCTATCAAGAAAATCTGGTGGCAAAACGTGAAGGCGAGGATCCGCCCTACACCATTCTGATCGTAACGCACGAGTTGAACGAAGCGCTCTACGTTTCCGATCGGGTGATCGGACTATCTCAATATCACAAAGATGGTTCCAACGGTGCAACCATCGTCTATGATCGCCCCTGTCCGGTTTTTCATCCTGATGACGCGCGAGATTATGATCGTTTCTTGCAACAACGTGAGGAGTTGCGCAAAGCGGTGTTCGACGCCGACGAAAACAAGCAGCACGAGCAGTTTGTCACGTTCTGGGACGAGCGGCGTCAGCAAGAAGCCAGTTTGTAAATCAAACGAAGTTTAGCCGCTCAGCGAGCGCGTTCGACTTACCAAGCATGGTCCACGCAAGTCGAATACTACCAACCCGATGTCAGTGGCCGCTGAGCTTAAGTTCAACCCCAACAGAATCCGTTCCAAATCGCGTCAGTGCCACCCATTCGGCAAGTGTTCACTCGGCGGTCATGGCCTGAGACATCGGGCCGCCTACTGGACCGCAAGCATCACATCGATCCCTTTTTGCATCGCCTGCCGCCAACGCGCCTCCAGCTCCGGCGTCGACTCGGGGTCGTGTTTACGAATTGCCTCGCACAGAGCGTCGAGCCACATGCGATACATTTCTTCACTGACTTGCAGCTTGCTGTGGCGGCGACCAAGTTTCTCGACGACCTCCTGCGATCCACGAGTTCTCAGGTCGAACAACAACATCTCCAGCAGCGATTCCCTCAGCATCAGCTTCTGGAGACTGAAATTGGTATTGGCAAATTTTTCAGCAATCTGGGGCGACTTCGCTAAGAAGAGTTCGTAGAAGGTATCGACGAAGTTTTCGGTACACCGGCAGCGATGGAAACTCGCAATCACTTCGTCAGTCGCCTGCTGGTTGCCCATCTGCTTATTCGCCGGCGTGAGGTTTTGAGGCAAGCCTCATTTTCTGCCGTGGCAACCGTGGTCTGCAAGCTAGTTGCCGATTGCCAACGCACTGATCCCGATTTTAATTCAGGCAACTTCGACAAACGGTGGCCCAGACGATGTCCCGCATTCTGGCAACCTACGCGAACCCCGGTGAGCTTGCCGCGCCGGAAAGACAAGTCGTCAATACGGTGCAACGCCTCTGCGCGTAAGAAAAACTCGTCGAACCTGCCGGGCAAGCCGGCCAGGGGGAGGGTCAGGCTTCCGCCGAACCGGCGTGAATGTGGCTCGGGCGGAGCCTCGCCCTCCCGCCCAACCGCGTTGTCTATGGCTTGGGCGGACACTCAACCTCACGCCCAACCGCGTTGCAATGGGAGGGTGAGGCTCCCGCCGAACTGGTTTGGCTGCGGCTCGGGCGGAGCCTCGCCCTCCCGCCAACCGCGTTGCCTATGGCTTGGGCGGACACTCAACCTCAAGCCCAACCATCGCGCAAAGGGAGGGTGAGGCTCCCGCCGAACTGGTTTGGCTGCGGCTCGGGCGGAGCCTCGCCCTCCCACCCAACCGCGTTGTCTATGGCTTGGGCGGACACTCAACCTCACGCCCAACCGCGTTGCAAAGGGAGGGTGAGGCTCCCGCCGAACCGGCGTGAATGTGGCTCGGGCGGAGCCTCGCCCTCCCGCCCAACCGCGTTGCCTATGGCTCGGGCGGACACTCAACCTCAAGCCCAACCGTCCCGCGAGGGGACGGTAGGAAGTCTCGGATATCAAACAAGCAGCAGTTCAGCTGAAAACCAATGAATCTCGAAGTTAAACGCATCCCGCTGCCAGCGATCCTAGATTGGGCCCAGGCCAATGATTGACAGAGTCCAAATTTGGACTTATCTTCCCGGGATGTCTGACGACCCCGCTAACCTGCTTCGCGAACACGGTGTCCAAGTCACGGCCCAGCGATTGGCGGTGCTGCGGGCGGTGTCGGGTCGGCCCCACTGCACGGCGGACGATGTCGCCGAGGACGCGCGTGCCGAGATCGGTGCCATTTCGCGACAGTCGGTTTACGACGCCCTCGGGATCCTGGCCGAAAATGGGCTCATCCGCCGCATTCAGCCGGCTGGATCGCCAGCACTGTACGAGGATCGGGTCGGTGACAATCACCACCATGTGATCTGTCGCAGCTGCGGAAAAACGGTCGATGTCGACTGCGCCGTCGGCGACACTCCCTGCTTGACCGCCGCCGACGACTCGGGTTACCAGATCGATGAGGCGGAGGTGATCTACTGGGGAACGTGTCCCGAGTGTCTTGCGGTAAATCCGGGTTCGGCCGGCAACTGAAAACCAACACAGCAACACTTCGAAATCAGTTCAACCCACATTTCAATCAAACTCAAGGAGACTTCACGTGTCAGATAACTTCAAGCTCAGTGCCCGGTGATGAGCGCCGCTCGCAGACACACAGCGGCTGGGGCCCTGTCGAATCGAGATTGGTGGCCGAATCAATTGAACCTGCAGATGCTCCACCAACACTCGCCGCTGTCCAATCCGATGGGCAAGGATTTCAACTACGCCGAGGAGTTCAAAACAGTCGACCTGGATGCCCTGAAGCAGGACATCTTTGAGTTGATGACGACGTCGCAGGACTGGTGGCCGGCCGACTACGGCCACTATGGACCCTTCTTCATTCGGATGGCGTGGCACAGCGCAGGCACCTATCGCATCGCCGACGGCCGCGGCGGCGCAGGGGCCGGCACACTCCGCTTTGCGCCCCTCAACAGCTGGCCCGACAATGTCAACCTCGACAAGGCGCGCAGGTTGCTCTGGCCGATCAAGCAAAAGTACGGCCGGAAACTTTCCTGGGCCGACCTGATGATCTTCACCGGCAACTGTGCGCTGGAGTCGATGGGATTCAAGACGCTCGGTTTCGGCGGCGGGCGCGAGGACGTCTGGGAGCCGGAAGGGGACGTTTACTGGGGGCCGGAGAGTGAGTGGCTTGGAGACGAGCGCTACAGCGGCGACCGGGAACTCGCAGAATCCTCTCGGCGCCGTTCAGATGGGCCTGATCTACGTCAATCCGGAAGGTCCCAACGGCAACCCGGATCCGGTCGCCGCAGCCAGGGACATTCGGGAAACGTTCGGCCGCATGGCGATGAATGACGAAGAGACCGTTGCGCTGATCGCCGGCGGACACACCTTCGGCAAAGCCCATGGTGCCGCCGATGCGGCCAAGTACGTCGGTCCCGAACCCGAGGCTGCCGGCCTCGAAGAGCAAGGCCTCGGCTGGAAGAACAGCTTTGGCAGCGGCAATGCCGACGATACGATCACCAGCGGCTTGGAAGGTGCCTGGACCACCGAGCCGACAAAGTGGGACAACAACTACTTCGACAACCTGTTCGGCTACGAGTGGGAACTGACGAAGAGTCCGGCCGGTGCTCACGCAGTGGACGCCAAGCCGAATGCGATCTGCAGTGGCCACCGTGCCGGATGCTCACGATCCGTCGAAGAAGCACGCTCCGATGATGTTCACGACGGACCTCGTCGCTGAAGATGGATCCGATCTATGCGCCGATTTCGAAGCGTTTCCACGAGAACCCGGACGAGTTCGCAGACGCCTTTGCCAAGGCGTGGTACAAGCTGACGCACCGCGACATGGGGCCTGTCTCGCGGTGCCTCGGCCCGTTGGTTCCTGCCGAGCCGCAATTGTGGCAAGACCCCGTCCCCGAAGTGGATCATGAATTGATTGGCGAACAAGACATCGCGGACCTCAAGAGCAAGATCCTCGCATCAGGACTGTCGATTTCCCAACTGGTCTCGACCGCCTGGGCGTCGGCGGCAACGTTCCGCGGCACCGACAAGCGAGGTGGGGCGAACGGGGCGCGCATTCGCCTCGCGCCGCAGAAGGATTGGGAAGTCAACCAGCCGGCCGAACTGGCGAAGGTGCTGCAGACGCTGGAGCAGATCCAAACGGACTTCAACAGCTCGCAGTCCGGCGGCAAGAAGGTCTCGCTCGCGGACGTGATCGTGCTGGGCGGGTGCGCGGCAGTCGAGCAAGCTGCGAAGAAGGCCGGGCACGACGTGCAGGTTCCCTTCTCGCCGGGCGCACCGACGCGTCGCAGGAGCAAACCGACGTGGAGTCATTCGCCGTGCTCGAACCGACCGCCGACGGGTTCCGCAACTACGCCGGAAACGGGCACGATCGATCGGCGGAAGAGCTGCTGGTCGATCGAGCGCACCTGCTGACGCTGACCGCTCCGGAGATGACGGTGCTCGATCGGCGGCATGCGGGTCCTGAATGCAAACGTCGGGACAGTCCGAACTTGGCGTCTTCACCAAGCGGCCCGAGACGTTGACCAATGATTTCTTCGTGAACCTGCTCGACATGAACACGAAGTGGCAGAAGTCCTCCAAATGCGAGCACGTGTTCGAGGGACGCGATCGCGGAACGGGCGAGCTCAAATGGACCGGCACCGCGGTCGACCTCGTCTTTGGTTCGAACTCGCAGCTCCGAGCCATCGCGGAAGTCTATGCCTGTGACGACGCGCAGCAGGCGTTCGTGCGTGACTTCGTGGCTGCGTGGAACAAGGTCATGAATCTCGATCGCTTCGATCTTTCTGTCTGATCACAGCCGCTAGGTCGATCATTCGTCAAAGCCAGGATCTGCTCGGAGGTATATCCGAGCAGGTTCGTGTAGTAAGCTTGGTTTTTCGTTCTTGCCCCCGCAGCCGCGGCGTCTGGCAGGTCGCCATCGTTCGGATCGTCGATGCCGTAACCGACGTGGCTGTGTGACCGTGCAGATAGATAACGCCGCGTCGATGTTAGCGTCGGGTTAACTCAGTTCAATGCCAGGTGGTATGTCACTGCTGATCAGGCGGATAGAATCCGGCATTCGCCCACAGCTCGCTTTCGTCAAGCCCGCAAGAGTAACCAATGCCATTGCACGACAAAGATTCGGTTCGAGAGATGCTCGACGACGAAGTTTATGCTTCGTCAGATCTCGCAGTGAGCATGCCGAAGTATAAATTCCCAACGACCGAACAGGATCCGCGCCATGCGTATTCGGTTGTGCACGATGAATTGATGTTGGACGGCAACTCGCGGCAAAATCTGGCCACTTTTTGTCAGAGTTGGGCCGAACCTGAAGTGCACAAGCTGATGGACGAGTGCATGGACAAAAACATGATCGACAAGGATGAGTATCCGCAAACCGCCGAGATCGAAGCCCGCTGTGTCCACATGCTTGCCGATTTGTGGAATTCGCCGACCGCCGCCAACACGATCGGGTGTTCGACCACCGGTTCCAGCGAAGCGGCCATGCTAGGCGGTATGGCGATGAAGCGCGCCTGGGAAAAGAAACGCAAAGCCGCAGGGAAACCGATCGATAAGCCCAACCTTGTCACCGGGCCGGTCCAGGTCTGCTGGCACAAGTTCACCCGTTATTGGGACATCGAGCATCGCGAAATTCCGATGGAACATGGTCGCTTGCTGATGACACCGGATGAAGTGATCAGCCGCTGCGACGAGAACACGATCGGTGTGGTTCCCACCCTGGGAGTGACATTCACGTGTCAATACGAGCCCGTTAAAGCGGTGGCCGATGCCTTGGACCAATTAGAAAAAGAACGGGGACTGGACATTCGCATGCACATCGATGGCGCCAGCGGCGGTTTTCTGGCACCGTTCTGTGCGCCCGATCTGGTCTGGGACTTCCGTATTCCGCGCGTCAAATCGATCAACGCGTCGGGGCATAAATTCGGCCTCTCGCCGCTGGGTGTCGGCTGGGTGATTTGGCGTGAGGAACAGGATCTGCCCGAAGAGGAGATTTTTTGGGTGAACTACCTGGGCGGTAACATGCGCGACATCGCTTTGAATTTCTCGCGACCGGGCGGGCAGATCATTTGTCAGTACTACAACTTTCTGCGGCTTGGCCGGGAAGGTTATCGCAAGATCCACACCGCTTGCTACGAGACCGCGAAGTATATCTCCGCTGAAATTGAAAAGCTGGGACCATTCGAAGTCATCTACGACGGTGATATGGACTCGGGGATTCCGGCACTGTGCTGGAAAATTAAAGATGGAGCGGACCCAGGTTTCAGCCTGTACGATCTGGCCGATCGGCTGCGGAGTCGCGGTTGGCAGGTCCCCGCCTACTCGCTGCCCGCCAATCGTCAGGATCTGTCAATCCAGCGAATCCTGGTCCGTCACGGCGTCAGTCGCGACCTTGGTTCGCTGTTGGTCGAAGACATGCAGCGAGCGATCGACTACTTTCAGAAGCACCCAATTGAGAAACCGCTGACAGCGGAAGAAGCGTCGGGATTCCATCATTAGAGGGTGGAATTAGAGGATGGAAGGGGGAACAGTCAAGTTGCCATCCCAAGGCCATGAGTATCTAGACAAATCATCGCAACGGGAATTCACCCTCCCCTTGGGAGGGTAAAGATAGATTTGTTGACACGAATGCTCGAAGCGAGGGTGAAGTGAATGGTGACCGACTCTTTTCCAGCGGATGAACTGATGATGTTTTTTTTGAAGCACTGATCAAACTAAACATCAAAGGAGATTTCCACCGATGTGTCGTTGGCTTGCCTACTGCGGACCTCCGCTACCCTTGAGCGCGTTGTTGACGCGTCCCGATCATTCGTTGATCGATCAAAGTCGACATGCGACGCAAAATGTCGAAACCACCAACGGCGACGGTCATGGTGTCGGTTGGTACGGCGGTGAGCAAACGCCCGGCGTTTATCGAGAGACTCATCCGGCTTGGAATGACACGAACTTTCAGCATCTGGCCGATCACATTCATTCAGGGCTGTTTCTGTCGCATATCCGCGCCGCGACGGGGACGCCGGTGCAAAACACGAATTGCCACCCATTCAATTTCGAGAACTGGTTGTTTCAACACAACGGCTCGGTGCCGCAGTTCAGCAAGCTCAAACGCCAGTTGATGTTTGACATCGATCCAAAGTTGTTTCCCTCGATCGCCGGTTCGACCGATTCCGAGATCCTGTTCTTCCTGGCGCTGACCTTCGGACTGCGAGACGATCCCCCCGCCGCGCTATCGCGAACGATGGGACATGTCGAACGGGCGCGCAAGTCAGCGGGCATCGAGCAGCCGATTCAGTTCAGCGCCTGCACGACAGATGGGACCAGACTGTGGACCGTTCGTTATTCCAGCAATGGCCAATCGAGGACACAGTATCACAGCCGTCACATTCACGCCCTGCGTGATATCCACGGCACGTACGATCCGCTTCCCGGGGGTGCGGTGATTGTGCTTTCGGAGCCCCTGGACAAAATGACCGAGCACTGGGAGGAGGTGCCGGAGTCGTCGCTGGTGGTTGTCGACAGTGGCAAGACGTCGGTCAGCTCCTTTTCCCCAAACTGATCCGACTGAGACCCCACAGGCGCATGACCGGTTCGCAACCAGCAAGAGCAGATCAACACGCAAGGGTGATTGAGCAACGCGGTCCATGGCCTTTTGTCACTCGGCGGATCTTCCGATTGGAAGACGAGACCGAGCGGGTCTGGAGTTCGCGGCATCATCGCAAAGGCCTGCTGGTCGGTGGTCTGCCGCCTGAAGCCCGCGTCGTCTCGATCCTGTTGCGGTCGCTGTGGATGCCGAGGCAATTGAACTGGTGGATCGGTGTGATCTTTGCGCTCGGCTCTTTCCTGTTTGCGTTGGCCAGTATGCTGAGCTTGTCTCCGGCGTTCGCCGATACCTGGTCGCTAAAAGCAAATCAGATCAATGCCATCTTTTTCGCCGGTTCCATTCCTTTCACCATCGCGGCTTATCTGCAGTTGTTTCAGGCGGCCAATGTCGGCGAGTTTCAGCCGGCAGGTCAAAAGCTCGTGACCCCTTTTCACCTTTTTGGTTGGCGACCGAGTGACATTGGCTGGCTCAGTTGTGCGCTGCAGTTTGTCGGCACCATCCTGTTCAACTTCAACACCTTCGATGCGATGCTGCCGTCGCTCGGCTGGTTCCAGGAAGATCTGTTGATTTGGACTCCCAATTTTGTGGGCTCAATTCTGTTTTTGGCTTCTGGACACCTGGCCTTCATCGAGACCTGTCATGCGCATTGGGCTTGGAACACCGGCAGCCTCTCCTGGTGGGTCGTGTTCACCAACTTGCTCGGCTGCATCGGATTCATGATCTCGGCGAGCTTTGCGATCTACCTGCCGACGGCGACTCCGGAAGCGACCATCATCTCGATCGCCTTCACGTTAATCGGAGCGATCGGCTTTCTGGTCGGCTCGCTGCTGATGCTGCCGGAGGCGGTCGCCAGTCAGCCCGAGCGTGAGTTCGTAGAAACTTCTCGGAACACTTAGGCGCATCGGATCAAAGCTCGTTAGAATCACCGTCGCCATCGCAACTCGGGTTTTAGCCAGATCCGTCCCATACTGTGAGCAGCAACAGAGCTTTTCGGCGTCCTCGACGTAGCTCAGATCACGCCGCCGCGACGGTCAGCGCGGGCGCCATAGGCCGACGCCAATGGATTGGCCGTCAGGCCGTGCAGGACGATACTCAAAACAATCGTCCAGGCCACCACGGCCACGATCGTATCGTTGCCCGGCAGCCTCTCGGCAATCACCATCACCGCGAATACGATGCTGGCCAGGCCTCGCGGTCCAAACCAGCCCATGAACAGCAACGTGTCGCGGTGGAGACCTTTTCCGATCAGGCACAAGAACACAGGCAGCATGCGAACCACGGTCAGGCTGAGAACGGCATACAGCAACACTTGCCAAGCGAACCCCGGCATGAGGAAACGCAGGATGACCGTCCCGAAGGCGAACCAGGTCACCAGCGCGACGGCGTCGGCGGTCCCTTCGGCCGCCTCCAGAAATTGCTGCTTGTGCCGCTTGGTGAGGCCTCCAAATGTCAGACCGCCTACAAACGATGCAATCAAACCACTTCCTCCCAGCAATTGGGCGAGAGCAAAACAGAGCAATGCGAGCGCAATGATCGGTATCTGCAACCAGGTACCGCCGACCCAGCCCCGACGGGCGCAGTTCCGTAACGCAAATCCCCCGAGCACTGCGAGGACAAGACCGACCGCCATGCCGATCCCGATGACGTTCAATGTCAGCTTGGCAACCAGAGCGGCTGATTCGTTGGCTTCAACTGAACCAGCTGTCAGTGCGATGAAGAACAAAATCACGGGCACGCAGATGCCGTCGTTCAAACCACTTTCGACATTCAAACTCTCCCGCACCTTCGCCGGTACGGCTGGATTCGTCACCACCGCTTTTCCCAAGGCCGCGTCGGTCGGTGCCAGCATGCTGGCGATCAACGCGACTTCAAAGAAGCTAAGGTTGCCAAAGATCAGCCAGGCGAGACAGAGACCCAGAGCGATTGTCAGCGGCAGTCCAATCAGCAATAAGCGAATTGGAATCGCCTCGACGCGCCGCAGTACATTCAAGTTCGCATTAGAAGAGTCGGTAAACAAGCAGATTGCCAGAGCGATTTCGGCCAGCTGGCTAAGCGCTTTGCCATCAACCTGCAAGTCGACCAAGCCGAGCAAATGCGGGCCGAAGAGGATCCCCGCCGCAACGTAAACGAGCGCACCGCTGACCGGCGATTTCTCAAGTCGCGACGCAACCAGGCTGTAAGCAAACGCGAATCCGGCGACGACCGTCAGGATTTGATATTCGGACATGCTTTGTCAATCGCATCAGAAAGATCGGGATGGAAGACGGATTCTATCGAACAACCCCGCGACAGATTCAAATCCAGTACAAGCTTTGCGCCAAAAAAGCGGAATGGCCGGCGAGCAGGGGCGGCGTTATGTCGCGCAAGTCGATCATCGCTCCGCGAGTTGGGCCGATCATCGCTTGGCGAGTTGGATCGTAAGGATACACTCGCCAAACGGCACACTTATCACTTCTAATGCATTTTCATGTTTGATAGAGTCGCTCGAAAAAGGTCCATCGAGGTTTCGACTCTCTAGAGTTGCATAGAACTGGGGGTCGTCGATGATTCCTTATTCATGTTCAGATACCTCGAAGAGGTTAAAGCCATAAGCCGGCAGTTCGCGCAGCGAAACTGCCGGATCAAGGTTTGAACAAGAATTTCCCCGCCCAACCGCGACCCGCCCACCCGCGACCCGCCCACCCGCGACCCGCCCACCCGCGACCCGCCCACCCGCGACCCGGCTATGCCGGGTCGCGGGTGGGCGGGGGAGTAGAAGACATGGCATACCCACACCGGCAAGACATGCATGCTGAATTAAAGAATGATCTGCAGGCAAACTGCCAGCCAGGCCAGACAGATCGCGGGAGTAATCATTCCCACCACCAAACCGACTCGAACCAGGTCCCAGGTCTGCAGCCGCCCAGTCGCAAACACCATCGCATTGGGAGGTGTGGCGACGGGCAGGCACATTGCCGATGACGCGCCTAGCGCAACGGCAACGGCAGTGGTCGCCTCGAAACCAGCGGCCATGGTGACGGCCAGCGGAATCAGAATATTGGCCGCGGCCGTGTGGCTCATAAAATTAGCCAGAATCACGGTGACGTAGGTCATCAAAAAAGCCAATCCGACCGGACCAAGATACTCTACCGGCAGTTTGGCCACGATCCAATCGGACAGTCCCGTCGATGTCACCGCATTACCCAACGCCAATCCGCCGGCCATCAAGAACAGGACGTCGTAATTCAGACCGCGAATGTCCTTTGCCGACAGAACTCCCGTGCTAGTCAACAAAACAATTGGCAAGAACGAAACGGCGGCGGTTGGAATCCCGTGCCAGGAGGACGTCAACCAAAGTCCGACTGTCCCCATCAGTGCTCCACAAACAACCAGGAACTGCCAGCTTGATGTCATGGGGGTCTGCTGATCACCGCTGGCGTCGCCCAATTGGATCTCGCGACCGGCATCGGGGTAGATCCACAACAACAATCCCCAGATCAACAGCATGGCCGCCATCGCAGGCGGGAATCCCACGATCAGCCAGTCGAGAAAGCTGATGACTTGCGGAGGGTTTAACTTCGAAAGTGCCGCCACCGCGATTGCGTTGGGTGGCGTGCCGATCAGACTGCCCATGCCACCGAGGTTGGCCGCGACAGTGATGCCCATCGGAAGCCCCTTCCCAGCACCGGAGCCAGTCCCACATTGATGCAGGACCGGGGCCAGCACCGCCAACATCATCGCCGTCGTCGCCGTGTTGGACATGAACATCGACAACACGAACGTGGCCACCATTGTCGCCAGAAGCACATTCCGATAGCGACCACCGACACGCCGCAGCAAACCCAGAGCCAGACGGCGATCCATCCCGCACCGCTCCATTCCGGCAGCCAGAACGAATCCACCAAAGAACAGCCAGATCAATGGATTGCCTAGCACTTGGACGTACTGTTCCCAATCGCTATCGCGTTGTGCGGGTCTGCCCAGCAGTGCGACGTTCAACGCGATCACCAAGATGCCGACCGCAAACGCGGGAACCACCTCGGTCACCCAAAGCAGAACCGCCAGTACAAGGATGAACAGTGCTCGCAGCGCCGCCGGCGATAGGCTGAGGTCCGGTCGAAACCAGGCCGCCACCGCAATCGCCGCGATCAGGCAGAGCACGAATGCCAGGGGCCGCCCGGGCCGCCCGGTTTCAGGATTCAACAACGCGATCCCGTCAAGGAACGACTTCCCTGCTGGCGGTTCAGACATCGAATCAAACTTTCGGTGCCGCGGCTTTGATCTCGGCGGCGGCGCCTGCAGCGTAAGTTTCGAAGTTGTGTTTTAATAGTCCGCCTCGCTTTTTTTCAGTCAAGTCAAAAGTAAGGAAGATCACGTCGGTCGGATGACCGGCGATGCATGGGATCTTGGCGTTGTGACGGATTTCAGTTACATCAAGGCCGTGATCGGCGAGGCTGATTGAATGCATGCTTGACTCCGCTGCCATGATCTGACTCTCCGCTAAACGAATCGTAAGGCGAAGCCGGGAATGCTACTGAGTTGACCGTGTTTTGCCTAGCGGCGACTCCTGGCAGAGCGATCTATGCCGAAATCCGAACGCATTTCTACACGTGATCTTCAAGCAAGTTCTGCGGATCAGAAATAGGTCCAGAACTGACTGCGAACCAAGATCCCGCTGGCGCCGGCGACAAAACCCGTTCGATCCTGTTGCGCTGGCGAGTTATCGATCCGCGCGATGTCGAAGGTGAATCTCCAGTTGCGGTTCCTTTTGACATACCAGTTCACACCACCGCCAAACTGGGAGCCATTTCCCAGCGTTCCGAACACGGCCGATCCGAGACCAAAGAGCTCGACCGATCGTGGTATCACGAATGTTCCGGCCTGTGCAAAGAAGCCATGATCGAAAATCGATGATCGCGGCAGAGGGCCGTTTCCACTGAGATTCGATAGCCAACGAAAAAAGTATTCTCCCGACAGGCTGTGGCCGCGTCTTTTTAGCCCCGCATGAATCGCATACAGAGTCAGATCGAATTGATTCACGGTCACCCCGGGCGCGAGCGCTCCTGGCTCCACTAAAGGCGTACTGTCGGACAATCGCACCACCGTCTGCTCCGGACCAGGCTCGCCCAGCGGGTCAGCATCCTGTCGACTATGGGTCAGCGCGCTACCGAATCGCGAGACCGCTTGCTGGTGGTAGTCGAAATCGGAAAAACCGATACCGAATGTTCCGCAAGGTTCCCACCAAAGCAATCCCGAGTAGACCAGATTGGTGTCCACCTCCGCGGCATTCAAGCTGAAGGTGTTGAATCCGTCGCCAATCAAAGCCCGGTAATGCAAGCCGGATCCCAGTTCGCCGTCCGCCCAGACGCCAGACGTCATCGATGGCCGGAAAAAAGTCGTGGCCAATGATCGATCAGCTCCTAACGTGAACCTTGAACTCTCTTGCCATTCCCACGTTCCGGGGACTTTGCCGAGTCCGTAAGCGAGATTGAACGCCGGATTCAAAGGGTGACGGATCCATGCCATCAGCATTTGAATCTGCTGGTCGGCGACCGTGTTGTAGTCAATGTTGGCGTAGAACTCGAGCAGCGGATCAATCGCGTACCCTGAAAAGATTAAGCGTCCGCGATTGATGTCGAAATCGTTTCGATCGGGTGTCGCAATGGCTCGCCCCGCTGAATTGATAAAGAACGGATAGTCGCTGGCAAAGCCCGTGTATCGGAACTGATTGTTCAGTGAAATGGTCAGTTCGTAGGGTGTACGTTTCGGGCCAATCGCTGGAGTCCACGAAGTCCGGTCCAGCGTTCCGGCCTGCGCTATCCTGCAGCGCCTCGATTTGGCTCTGAAGAGTAGAGACCTTCTGCTCCAACTCGACGATTCTCGTCTGCCGCTGATCGGGCAATTCCAGTGACAGTTCGTCGGCGAAGCCACGTTCGGCTACCGAGAGCATCAGCAGCGCCGTCAGTGCGCTTTGCATCAGGACCAGAAACCGTCGCATAACTTTGCCCAGGATTCCAGCGCTGCGCGTCATCATTTCGTTTGAGTTAGCGACTGGCCAGGGAGTCAGCAGTTAAAACCGATTGGAAAGGGGGGCACCCCGTTTCCGCCCCGGGCTTCTCGTCCTTTTCCATCCTGACCCCGTTTCCGCCGTCAATCCACCCTTTGAATTAGGTTCGACTCTTTGCGTGTTCGGACTTTAACGATTGTGCCGAGATTGAGGGTCATTGCACGTCCACTCGGCGGTACTGGGCCGTACGAGCATCACAAATAGCACGCCCAGGGACAGCTAGATCAAGCCTGCCTTATTCGACTCAGGGTAGTCGATGCACGAGCTCCTCTACCATCTCTCGCAGCACTCCTATCAGGTCGGCGGTGAACCTCGGATTGAATTCGATCAGCGTCTTCAAATCCTGCTCGTTCTGCGGTATCAGCTCGCACTCGGTGACGGCCGTCACACGTCCCTCATTCGAATTCGAATCTCCCCGAAACATACCCAACGGTGTCCCAGGTTTCAGCATGACCTCCGTTTTACCACCCGCCGAAACGAACTGTGCCTCGCCGCTTTTCAGCACTGCCAGCAGATCGTTCTGCTCCAGGAACCGACCAATGTCCTGGCCTGGCTCAACTCGGATGGTGCGTTCAGATTTGAAGTACTTCAGAATATCTGCGTTTGGCATTTTCTATTTCGGTATCTGCTAGGCCGCGATTTGTCGCAACGGCAAAGTTCCGCTGAAGAGATATGATCGCCTACTGGCAGCGAAGTTACAACATCGACGGATCGGCTACAAGCACTCCCCTGGAAACAGACGTCGAAAACGGTGGCAGCGACCGTTGCCCGCTGCTCGACTGATTCGGGATGTGCTCCCCATCCCTGACTCGCAAGACAGCTAAGGTAGGTTTGACGTACGGGCTTGTGCGGGGGCGGTTGCCAACAGCGGTCGCGGACGCGATCGCCGGCTAAGCCTCCCGCTGCTGAGATATGTGCAGACCGACGAGTCGCGCGATCACAATCGCGACGTACAATTGACCAGTCATTGCTTCCAGCATGGCCAGCATCCGTGCGGGTCTGGAAACGGGCACAATGTCGCCGTAGCCCAGCGTGGTCAACGTCACGTTGCTAAAGTAAATGAATTCGTTGACCATATTCTCAGCAATTTCACCGCTGCGCTGATGATCTCGAACTGCGAAAGTGCCGGGCTGGAAGGTTTCTAGTAGTGAATAGACGAAGGCCCAGAGGAGCCCGAACACGAAATAAATGCTGACCGCGCCAATGATCCGATTCATGTCGACGGGTCCATCCACAAAGACACTTTCGATCAGCGCGGCGACCAGCAGCGTAAATAATACGATGTAACAAACGTAGGTTGCGGCCACCAACTCCACTGAAGGGCGGATCTCGGCGATCCAGGAGAGGGCATACCCCACCAGACCCGCTGTCACCGCAGTGACCAGACGGATTCGAGACGTCGAAAGCGTGCGGATCGCCGATAGCACGATCGCGAGAATAAGTAAGTTGGAAACCGCGCGCTGGAGAATACTCTCGGTTGACAGGAAACTGCCGATCACGAACAGCACGATCAAAGCCATCAAGAGTTCTAAATGGCGAAGACGCCAAGCTGGCGTCGTCGGTTCTGGATCGCTAGTTGCCGGAGAGGACATGTAGATTCAAGACGGTTGCGCGAATGGAAGCGGATGCGGGCCAAACAGATGAGAATTACTCGGATGACTGATCGGCCTCTTCGGCGGGCGGCGTTGGCGGCGGGGGAGTCTTCACCGCGGGAACGAGCGCTGGTTCTTTCGTCCGCCACTCGGCGAGTCTCTGGAAGACCACGAAGAACGTGGGAACGAACAACAACGAGAAAACCGTCGCGGCGATCATCCCGCCAACGACCGCGTTGCCGACCGCTTGTCGACTGGCCGCACCCGCTCCCGAAGCGACTACCAGAGGCACAAACCCGAGAATCGACGAGATGGCGGTCATCAGGATGGCGCGAAAACGAAGTCTGGCGGCTTTCTTCGCCGCCTCGCGAATCTCCATCCCCGACGCCCGTTCTTGACTGGCAAACTCCACAATCAAAATCGCGTTCTTGCTGGCCAACGCAACCAACAACACGATTCCGATTTGTGTGTACGTGTTATTGTCGGCATGTCGCATGACCAGCGCAAGCACCACGCCGAGCACTGCCAGTGGCACGACCGCGATCACCGCCGCCGGACTGGTCCAGCTTTCATACTGCGCCGCTAACACCAGAAAGACCGCCAGTACTGCCAGCAAGAAGATGACGGCCTGGCCGCTACCGGCTAGCTTCTCCTGGTAGGACATCCCAGTCCATTGATAACCGAAGCCGGGAGGGAGTCGGGACTCTGCCATTTGTTCCATGATGTTCAAGGCCTGGCCCGAACTGGTGCCCGGAGCTGGTGATCCGTTGATCGATGCGCTGGGAAACAGGTTGTAACGCTGGACGACCGAAGGGCCGAACATGTCTTTCACCTCGACAAGGGAGCTGAGCGGGATCATTCGCCCTTGGCTGTCACGCACATCCAGGCGTTCAATGTCCTGAGGCGAAGCGCGGAATTCGGATTGGGCCTGCACGCGTACCTGGTACGAGCGATTGTTGTAGGTGAAGTCGTTTACATACGCCGAACCCAGATAAGCTTGCAGCGTTGCGAATATCGTTCCAAGCGGGACGTCCATTGATTTCGCTTTGGTACGGTTGACGTCGGCAAACAGCTGAGGAGCATTGGCGCGGAAAGTGGTGTTCAGCGACCTCAGGTTCGATTGACCATTGCCTGCCGCGACCAGATCTTGAGCGGCGTTTTGCAACTGTCTGTAGCTCGCCCCGCCTTGGTCCAGAACCTCCATCTGGAATCCGCCCGCGTTTCCTAGACCGTCGATCGGTGGCGGCGCGAACGCAAAGGCGATTCCCTCCTGGACTTTGGAAAATCGCTGCTTTAGCGCTTCGGTGATGGCTTTGATGCTCGTCTCGGGGGTCGTTCGCTGATCCCAAGGCTCAAGAATGACGATCGAAAATCCGAGATTCGATCCAGCGTAACCTCCAAGCAACGAGTAACCAGCAATCGATAGCTGATCGGCAATACCCGGGATGCTCTTGTAGGACTCGCCAAGCCGATCCAGGACGGCTGTCGTTCGCGCAGTGGCTGCTGAATCGGGAAGCTGCAGATTGACAAACAAATAGCCTTGGTCCTCGTCAGGAACGAAGCCGGTTGGAAGTGACTGAAAAAACAATCCGGTAACCCCAACGAGCCCGGCATAAACGATCAGCACAATCAAGATCAGTCGCACGAACCAGCCGATCACAAACGCGTAAGCTCCGCTGGCTCCTTCAAACGCAGCATTGAACATCCGAAAGCCGACGAAGCGCGACTCTACCGGAGCGCGCAGGAAAATACCGCATAGCGCGGGGCTTAGCGTTAATGCGTTAACGGTACTGATCAATACAGCGGCCGAGATGGTCAGTGCGAATTGTCGAAATAGCTGTCCGGTGATCCCCGGCATGAAGGCGCTGGGCACGAATACGGCCAACAGGACCAGCGTGGTCGCGATCACCGGCCCGGTAATTTCCGACATGGCCTTGATCGCGGCTTCCTTGGGTTTCAGGCCATCGGCCAAGTGTCGTGAGGTGTTTTCCACCACGACGATGGCGTCGTCGACCACGATTCCAATCGCCAGCACAATGCCAAACAGAGACAGCATGTTGATTGAGAACCCAATCGCATTCATCACCGCGAAGGTACCGATCAACGAGACGGGAATCGCCAGGACCGGGACGATGGTGGCACGCCAGTCCTGCAGAAAAACGTAGATCACCAGCACGACCAGCAGGATGGCAATCATTAACGTTTGGTAGACCTCTGCGATCGATGCCTCCACAAACAGCGTCGAGTCGAAAGCGATCTGATATTCGATGCCCTCGGGCCAGTCGTTGCTCTCCGAGAGCGCTTTCATTTTCTCACGCACCTTCTGCGCGGTGGTCAGCGCATTAGCGCCGGGAAGCTGATACAGGGCGATCGAGGCGCTCGGGACGCCGTTGAACTTTGAATCATAGGTGTAGGTCTTGCCACCCAGTTCCACCTGCGCGATCTCGCCCAGTCGCAGGGCGCGGCCGTCTTCACCGGTTCTGACGATGATGTTTCTGAATTGCTGCTCGGTGACCAATCGGCCCTGCGTGCTGACGGTGAACTCGAAGGCGGTTCCTGCGGGGGTCGGTGGAGCACCGATTTGGCCGGCAGCCACCTGAACATTTTGTTCGCGCACGACCCGCAGAATGTCGTCAGTGGTCAAACCGCGCAACTTCAGCTTGCGCGGGTCGAGCCAGATCCGCATGCTGTAGTCGCCGGCCCCAAAAACGGTGACTTCACCGATGCCGTTGATGCGGCTCAACTCGTCCTTGACTTTGAGGCCGTGATTGCTCAGCGACAGCGGATCCTGTTCTCCAGTCGCTGACGTCAACGCGACAAACTGAAGAATCTGCGTGGAGCGTTTCTTAGTGATGATGCCCTGTGAGCGAACTTCCTGGGGCAGCTGAGGTTCGGCAATCGAAACACGGTTCTGCACCAGCACCGACGCGATGTCTAAATTGGTCCCGAGGTCGAATGTGACGGTCAAGTTGTAGGTGCCGTCATTAGCGCTCTTGGAAGACATGTACAGCATGCCCTCGACGCCATTGACCTGTTGCTCAATGGGAGTCGCGACGGTTTCCGCGATGGTGGCCGCATCCGCCCCGGGATAAGTCGCCTGGACCGTGACGGTGGGGGGCGAGATCTCGGGGAATTTCGCGACCGGAAGCGATCGCTGCGAAACCAGTCCCGCGATCACGATGATGATCGAGATCACCGTGGCAAAGATCGGGCGATGAATGAAGAAGCGTGACATCGGCGGCTTGCGTCCTATTGCTCGATGGGCTGGTCTGATGGAACGCCGGCGCCAGAGCGTGCCGGCACCGCATCTTTCGACTGCGGAGCAACCATCGACTGATCCGGATCACCCATCCCCCGCAGCAGCATCGTCGCATCGACCTCAAAGGTCGCTTCTTGGGGAACCACGGTCGCCCCAGGCCGCGCGAACTGCAGTCCGTCGACCACCACTCGGGTCGCCGGCTGGATGCCGTCCAAGACAATTGCCCAGCCACCAACGGCCTGGCCCATATTGATGCGGGCAGTGCCTACTTTGTTGTCGTCGCCAATGGTCAGCACAAAGGTCCCCTGCTGATCTCGCATCACCGCCCGCTCAGGAATCAGCAGCGAGCTGACCGCGTCGGCAGCCGGAACACGAACCGAGACAAACAACCCCGGCAGCAGTTGGTTATCAGGATTCTCGAAGATCCCACGTACGCCAAGGGTTCCGGTTGCGACTTCCACCCCGGCCGGGTCCACGTCGTCCAGCTTGCCTTCAAAAGGGTAGCCCCGGTCGCCCTCGTGCGCAAGAAAACGGGCGTCCCTTGCCACGATTCCCGGCCCACTTCTTGCCCGCCTGAGGTCACCGCTTTCCTGGCGTTGATCAGTCGTAACACGGCGCGATCACTAACACTGAAGTTCGCAAAGATCTGTCTGTCATCGACGATCGTCGCCAATCTGCTGCCGTTATCGACCAGGTTACCGACTTTAACGTCCGACCTGGTAATGCGACCCTCGATTTCGGCGCGGACTTCGGTAAAGCCCAGATCGATTTTTGCTTGTTTGAGATCTGCGTCGGCCTGCAGCTTTTGCGACTGGGCAGCCGTGACGTTGGCGCGAGCCGATTCGAGTGATGCCTTGGCGGCTGCCGACGCGGCGACGGCCGCGTCGTAAACAGCTTCGGAGCTCGCCTGCCGCGCCTTGAGTCGTTCTTCACGATCCAAATCCTGGGTGGCTTTCAGCACCGAAGCCTCAGCGGTTTTGACGCTAGCCTCGGCGACAGCAATCGCGGCGACTGCGGTCTCCACGGCCGCCGTGGCTGATTCGACAGCCGCCTCGTACTCATCCCGTTCGATTGTGTAAAGCAGATCGCCCTGCTTAACCGATTGACCCGGCTGGAACTCGATCGATTTCAGGAAACCCCTTACTCGGGATTGAACCTCCGCTTCGTTGGCCGCTTCGGTGACCCCGTTCTGGTCGATAAATGGCGTGATCGGGGCCTCGATCGGATTCGCATAGGTCACCTCCGGCGGAGGTGGCTCGACGTACTCATTGCTCGCCTGGGAGCAACCCATCAGGCAGGCCAGCGAGGTCAGTACCCAGCCCCTTTTCCTTCGATAAAATCGAGAATCTGGTCTCTGTGTTGGGCCGCTCATTTTCCTGTTCGCTTGTTGAATATTGATTCCGAAGAGAATCCGAGTTGGGCGAGGCGAAGTGCAACTCGGCTGCCCGGCACTGGCGAGCTTGGCGATCTTGTACCGCGGCCGGCGGCGAAGATATTAAGAAGGCCCCTTGGCACAATAAGGATGAAATGTGGATCGGATTTAAAACGAAGTTTAGGAATCGAAGCTGGTAGCTCCTCGCCATCCAAAGCGCCGATTTGGTGCCCGGGAGGGCCCGAATGTAAGTGTTCAAGCCTGATCTGTCAGCGCTGGGACAAACTTCCCGTCCGATTTTGAGATTCCCTTGGCTGCTGACACAGTCAGTGGAATTCTGCTCTGCAGCACCTCACTCAGCGGCACTGACGATGTTCCCAGCCTATTCCGCCGGCCAGAGCAATGCCATCGGGAACCGGAGCCTTGGCAACCGCAAACAAAATAAATCGAATCGGACTGCTTCCTGCATTGCGAGCCGCAGGCCTGATCCTGGCGAATCCTTGCCGTGGTTACCCATGAACGAGTCGCAGTGGAAGCAATGCTGCCAAAACTGGCGGTCATTTCGTGACCAGCGAGAACGCGATCCATATCGGTGTGTAGAATCAGACGCAGACTGTTGGCCGCAGCGGCAACACGATATCGCGGAGATCAAAGATGTTCGAAACCTCATCCGAAAAGAATCTAAAGCACGATGAGATCGCAGCGACGCAATTCGTTGAACAGCAGGAGTACTTGAAGGAGGAAGCCGATATTGCGTTTGCCATTGAAGTCTTGAACGCATCCCAGTTGAGTGAGCGACAATTGGCCTCGGCATTGGCTTCATGGACGTTGCATGGCAGCACCCGATTGGCCGATCATCTGCTTGAAAAAGGATTGATCACGCAAAAATCAAGATCGGAGCTTTTGGAGCGGGCAAGCTGCCGCCTCAAGGAGCTTGATGCAACGACCGCGAAAAATGGCGGAGCTGCTACTGAATCTCAAACCAAGACCGCCTTGGATCGGCTTGACCCTTCGGGGCGTGTTGCCAAGTTGTTTGGAATCAGCGGCGCTGTTTCGAACGCCGCTTGTGACGAGACTCGAGAACACGCAACCCGATATCAGCTGATTCGAAAACTGGGACAAGGTGGGCTGGGGACGGTTTGGCTGGCGCGCGATCTGAATATGCAGCGGTACGTAGCGCTCAAGGAGATGCGGAACGCGCGTACTGCCAGCAAAGCGACTCGGGATCGCTTCCGCCGCGAGGCCGAAATCACCGGCCGTCTCGAGCATCCCGGCATCGTTCCGATCTATCAGGTTGGTGATGACGTGGACAGTGGCCAGGCTTTTTATACGATGCGATTCCTTGGCAAGCAGACATTGCAAGATGCCATCGCCGAGTACCATGAGCGGCGCGAGCATGGCGATGCCGAGCCGATGCATTTGCGTCATTTGTTGAATGCCTTTATCAATGTCTGTCAAGCAGTCGGTCACGCTCATTCACGTAAAGTCATTCACCGTGATCTGAAGCCTGAAAATGTAGCGATTGACAGTTTTGGCCAGGTGATGGTCATTGACTGGGGATTGGCCAAAGTGCTTGATGAAGCGATTGGCGAAGGTTTCGGCGATGGCGGCTTGTCCGACGTCGGCGAAGGTGAACGAACCTTGGCGGGTCAGGTCCTGGGGTCGCCGTTGTACATGGCCCCCGAGCAGGCTGCGGGCCGTGTTGATGAGGTGAATGAGTCGACAGACATTTTCGGATTGGGTGCGATGCTGTACGCAATCCTGACCGGACGCGCCCCACACGAAAAGACTCGCGAGTCTTCGGGCAGCACGTCGACGCGCCAATTGATGACGGCGATCATCAATGATCCGACACCGCGTGCCGCTGCGGTCAACGGCGATGTCGATCCTATTCTTGATGCAATTTGTGCCAAGGCGATGGCTGGACGCCGGTACGCTCGCTATTCATCCACCAGCGAGTTTGCCGAAGACATTCAACGTTGGATGGCCGGCGAATCGGTAACCGCTTATCGAGAGCCCGTTTCGCAGCGAATCGGTCGTTGGATTCAAAAGCATCAGCGATGGTCGCAACTGATCGCGGCGGCAGTCACGATCATGATCGTAACAGGCATCACGGTCATGATCGCAGCGCGCCAGAATCGCCTTGCCGCTCAGCAGGCACGATTTGAGGAGTTTCGTTCCGACGGTCGTGAAATCGAAGTTCAGCTGAATTCCGCCGTGCAAAGCCTGAGCGGAGACTTACGGTTCATGTCGACGTTGCCTCCCATCCAGGGAATCATTGATGCTCGAGCCGGCACCGGACAGTCGGAAGGCGAGGAGGTCTGGCGCGGTCGTTTAGAAACGATTTACGAGGGTTTGCTGAGAGCCAATGCAGACTACCTTTCAGTCTGCTACTTATCCAACTCAGATGCGGGTCAATTGCAAGAGATCGTACGTGTCGAGCGACATGCGACCGAACAGGGCTACATTCGCCGCGTACCGCAAAGTCGATTGGCCTCGCTGGAAAGTCCCAAGTCTTTCCAGGACACGCTGGAGTTGGGTCCGGGCGACGTGAAGGTCTCGTTGGATGACCGCCCAGTCGCGGCTCATGACACCAGGAAGTATCGCCGGCTCGTTGGATCGATTCCGGTGTACGATGACACCACCGGCAACGTGTTTGGAATGGTGACCATCGAAACCAATCTGACGGGTAAATTAAGCGGCATTCTGAACGCTCTGGATGAACGATTCGGCACAATCTATATCACCGACGCTTCTGGCCACGTGATGGTTGCGGCAAGGCCCCAGGCTGGCGTTGAAATCGTGTCGCCTGAGCTTCAGGTCTCAGATTTCGTTGGCGACGCAGCTGAATTCTTTTCCGCCGATGGCCTGATTCGAAATCACAGCGATGGAGAAAACTACATCGCGCGGCGGGTTGTGCTTGATCCAGTCGATGCCTCCTGCAGTCTTGGTATCATCCAGCAGCTGGAGACCGACGATTGACCGACTTTTTACGTACGCCAGTCATTTCGCGTCCGTGGGGACGATCGCGATGATTCTGAGTGGGGCTCCCGTTCCCGCGCCGATCTTCATCGGTAGCGCGATGACCATGGCTCCTTGAGTCGGCAGACTCTGCAAGTTGGCCAGATTTTCAAACACCGGAATATTGTGTTTGAACAAGGTCACATGAGCTTCAAAGCGCCGCGATTGCCCGAAATCGATGCTCGCCGTGTCGATGCCGACCGCTTTGACCGACCGGTGTTCGGTTAACCATAACGCGGCTTCCCCGGAAAGCCCTGGAAAATGCAAGGCGGCAACTGCTTCGGGACCGGTCTGGTCGGTACCCAAGTACCGCGCACGATCGTTCCAAAAGCGTCCCTGGCCAGTCCGGATCAATACGATTTTGTCGACCAGCTGGCGCTGCTGTTGCTGCTCCCATTGTCGAAGGTCGTCCACGCCCACCTGGTAGTCTGTGTCACGCTCGCAGGCTGCGGTCACATCAATCACCGCAGCCTGGCCCACCAAACGTTCCAGTGACAGTTGATCGACCGACTTGCCAGTTTCGGAAAAATGAACCGGCGCATCCAAATGCGTGCCGCCATGCTCGGCGGCAGCGAAGCGATTTGCGGAATAAAAATATCCCTGCTCCGTAATGCCCGATTTCTCAACCGTCAATTGGAACCCGTCCTCGGTGGGCCAATAGATCGTCGACCGATCGAATGTATGCGTCAGGTCCACCAGCCGCTGTTGCGTCTCCGTCCCAATTGCAATCGGATCAGTATCCGGCGCGGACTGCTGGGCCGAAGCCTGAGACACGATCACTAGCGCTAGTAATGATCCGAATATCGCCTCGCTTGCTGTCACGACTTGTTCTCCTTTTGCTGCAGGAAAGAACTTCAACGGAATTCTATCATCGCCGCGGTCCTGATCGGCCCAAGGTCATGATTATCGAGTCATGAGTATACTGAACTGATCCGACACCCTACCGATTAGAATGACAGGCTCGAACGAGAAAATTCTGCTCCCTTGATCCAGGTGTGTATCGATGAGACTTTTCGCTGCTTATGCCCTGGCTTTGATTGCGTTTCAAGCCGTGCTGTTCGCCCAGCAGCCGCCCTACGATAAAGCGCCGCCTGCCGAGCCACCTTACTATCGGGTCCGCTACGAGGCCTCGATTCAGCCGGGTGAGCTGATTTATCCGGTCGCTTACACGGTTTGGATTCCGCCTGCAGTCAAGAGGTTGCGTGGCGTCATCGTGCATCAGCATGGCTGTGGCGAGGGGTCGTGCAAATCCGGGCAGACTGGTGCTTTTGACCTGCACTGGCAGTCACTGGCCCGGAAACACGACTGCGCTCTGATGGCGCCTTCGTATGAGCAGCCCGATGGTGCCGATTGTCAAATGTGGTGTGATCCTCGCAACGGCTCCGATTTCGCGTTTCAGAAATCACTCACCGATTTGGGCAAGCAGTGCGGCCATGCTGAACTGGCCAGAGTGCCTTGGGCGCTGTGGGGACATAGCGGTGGCGGGCATTGGGCCGGCGGAATGCTGCTGTTGCATCCCGATCGGGTGGCGGCCGCCTGGCTGCGCTCGGGCGTGCCCGTGTTGAAACCGATCGAGGGACGGTCGATTCAGCCGCACAGTTTGTCGACGGCCGCATTGAAGGTGCCAATCATGTGCAACCTAGGCACCAAGGAAGGTGTCACGGACAAAGGGAGTCAATTCGCCGGCGTTTGGCCCCAGACCGATATGTTTTTCAACGAGATGCGAAGCCAAGGAGCGCTCATCGGGGTTGCGATTGATCCACTTACCAGTCACGAGTGTGGCAATCAGCGATATCTTGCGATCCCGTGGGTCGATGCCTGCCTGACGGCGCGACTGCCAGAGACCAGCGGCGATCCGCTGAAGCCGATGCCGGAGGATGACGCTTGGATCGCGCCACTGCTAAGCGGCGAACCTGATCGCAGTTCCGCGGTGCCGGCTGTAGAGTTTTCCGGCAATCTGGCAAAATCGATCTGGCTGCCCAACGCAGCCGTTGCCAAGGCTTGGACGCAGTATGTTTTTGACACCGCCGTAATCGACATCACTCCGCCCCCGGCGCCTACCGACGTCCAGCTTGCCGGCAATGAACTGACTTGGAACGCGGATGCCGATTTGGAAAGCGGCATTTCTCATTTCATCATCCAGCGAGACGGCCAGTTTCTGGCAACCGTCCCCGCGGAGCCAAAGAATTCGTTCGGGCGGCCGCTCTTTCAAGGGCTCCAGTACAGCGACACGCCGACGGTGCCGTTGGCTCAAATGCGATACACCGTCGAAACTTTGGAAACGAGACAGGCGGGACAGCACCAGCCAGCACAGTACAGTGTGCGCGCGGTAAACACGGCAGGCTTGATGTCGGAGTAACCTCAAATACAACCAGGCATGCTCGCTAGTAGGCAGCTTTGCTCTGCGATCGAATACTTTAAACCTGTAAGATCAGCTAAAATCCCTGGCTTGACCGAGAGAAGTACTCGTAAGGGTAGGCCATTCTAGTAATATAAAGATGTCCGTTGCCGTCTATCGAAAGTACACCATCTGAGGAGATGCACCATGAAGAACGATGTGACAAAAGCTGAAACCGCCGTCGAAGAAATTCGTGAACATGAACTGACCCGACTTAGTGAACATTGGTGGTACTTCCTGTTGGTCGGCATCTTGCTTGTGCTGGGCGGTACGGCCGCGATCGTCTATCCCTGGTTAACATCGATTGGTGTGGTGATTTTTCTGGGCGCGGTTCTGATCGTCAGTGGTTTGGCGACGATCATCAGCGCATTCTGGGCAGGAAAGTGGAGTGCCTTCATGGTCCAGGTTTTGATTGGACTGCTGTACATGGTGACTGGATTTGTGATCACCGAAGCGCCGTTGGCCTCGCTCGCGTTACTGACACTGATGCTGGCCGGCTTCTTTGTGATTGCCGGCAGCTTTCGAATCGTGACGGCACTGGTGGACAAATATCCGCAGTGGGGTTGGTATTTATTCAACGGCGTTGTCACGTTGATGTTAGGTCTGATCATTTTCCGCAGTTTTAGAAGCCTTCCCGAGGAACCGGAGGGAGTGTTTTGGATCATCGGATTGCTGGTCGGCTTGGAACTCCTGTTCAACGGCTGGACGTGGATCATGTTGTCCCTGGCAATCCGAAAATTGCCGCAAGCTGCCTAGTACGCGAGCCATCAAGCAGAATTCGTGATCTCACCTTGGACAGCGCAAGCATTCAACCAGGTTCCCGATTCCGCCAATCAAATTCACGGCGACGAACTAGCCAAACAATATGGATTTACTGGCGGGCTGGTCCCTGGTGTCACGATCTCAGCCTATCTGATCCATCCGGCTGTCGAAGCCTGGGGTTTGCAGTGGCTGACGCGGGGCGCCGCGCATGTGCGCGTACGCTCACCACTGTACGACCGGGAATCATTTGAGGTTTTCATCGCTGAACAGGGCGAGTCAAGTTATCGGGCGGAGTTGAAACGCGCGGGCGGAATTGTTAGTGCCGTTGCCGAAGTCGGACTTCCAGAGCCGATGGAAGCGCCACCATCAAGGCGCGGTGACCCGATCGCTGAGCCTGACTACGCAGGTCCCGCCGCCTCGCCGGAAAGCTGGACCAGACTGCAGCGCCACGGCTGCCAGGCTTTTCGCTATTTGTGGCCGGCCGAGCACGAGATGCGGACCTACCTGCGGGACGAATGCAAGATGCCGGAAATTCTTCAGCCAGCGGGTGGTGGTTACGCGAACATGAGTTTTATTCTTGGATGTTCCAACTGGATCCTGGCAAGCAATGCCTATATGAATCCCTGGGTGCATCTGGAAACCCGTTCGCAAAACTTTCAGCCAGTTCCCGCCGGGACCGCAATCGTTGCGGAAATGACGGTCGTCGACTTTTACGAGAAAAAAGGACACGAATTTGTCGATGTCGACGTCGCACTCTTCGACGCGCAAGATGACGCCTGTCTGACCGCCATCAAATTAAGAGCAATCTATAAATTGCGGGGAGCGTAGTGATGCGCCCACACTCTTTGCCTGCGTTATCGAAACAGACAAAGAAATCTTGATGTGGCCAACCCAAATTTCAGGGTAGCTGGAGCCTGGATGTTAGGCTGGCAGGAAATCTCTTTTTGGTCAACAATCTGGGGATGGAACTCACGCTACGAATCGAGCCTGAATGGACGGACGCTTCGCTGCGCGAGCAGATTGAAGCAGCCTGCCGGCGGATGGAGCAGGATTTTGCCGACGGTTACTATTCCAAAATCACCGTCCTGAGGCGCTGGTCCAAGCACAACCCGGAAATTTCCGGCAAGATCGCTCGTCCTAGCGCCTATCGGTGGTACCTGCGCCGGGAGCTCTACAGGCTCGCCAAACGCGGGGCCGAAATCACGGTCACCCGCGCTCGTCCACGGGTCGATCTGAATTCGCCGACACTCTTGGAACGAATCGACGAAACCGATTTCGATTTGACGCGAAAGAAAGTGTTTCTGTTCGGACCGGAACGCTCGGAACTTTCGATTGAGCGACTGGAGCATTACACCGGCACGCGGGCCGAAGATTTTCAGCGGTACGTGTTGCTGACCAACTATCAAATGCACCTGAAAGCGTTTCGCGATCAATTCCCTGATTGCGTGCAGTCGAATCGACCCGATGTGCAGATGCCCGCGATGCATCAACAGCAATCGGACAATCGGGGAATCAGCATCGTTAACATCGGCGTTGGTCCCTCCAATGCCAAAAACCTGACCGATCATCTGGCGGTGCTGCGGCCGGACGCCATGTTGATGGTGGGTCACTGTGCGGGGGTCCGAAATCATCAAGAGATCGGTGATTTCGTATTGGCCTCCGGCTACATGCGCGGTGACCATTTGCTGGATGAATCACTGCCACCCTCGGTGCCGATCACGCCGAGTTTCCTGATCAACCGGCAATTGGCCAAGGTCCTCGATGACTCGGGCTTGCCCTACCGAATCGGGGCGGTCTACACGACCGGCGATCGGAACTGGGAACTCGCCTTGCGCCGGACGATGGTGCATTTGCGGGCGAGCCGAAGTATCGCGGTCGATATGGAATCGGCCACGGTCGCGGCAAACGGTTTTCGCTATCGAATCCCCAGCGCCACATTGCTGTGCGTTTCCGACAAACCGCTGCATGGTCAGCCCAAACTGACCGACGACGCAAAGTCTTTTTACGAAGTCACCAAAAAGCAGCACATCGCGATTGCCACCGCGGCGATGGAGCGAATCAAGCAAGAGTATCCCGACGGACTCCCCAACAGCGACATTCGCGCACCCGAGGAACCGCTGATGGGCGGTCCGGATGATTGAGCGAGAGTCACATCTCTAAACAGTGCCAGATTGACTAGGCGCATCTTCGGATGACGGCTTGCCAGCGCCTTTATACGCCGGGATAGGTCTTCGGCAGACTTTTCGCCTCTAAACGAGAAATCCGGCGTAAGACTTCATCCACCTGGATCACTAACAGGCAGTTGGAGCTGAAGTGTCGCCGTTGGATTGCGGCGGATTTCAGATGGTCGCATACAAATTCAAAGGAAATCACAATGAAATTTTGGCGTTTGATCCTGGTCATGATGTGTACGGTTGGTGGAATGGCTGCTTTCGCTCAACAAGGCCAGCCAGGGGCAGCCAAAAGTGAGACAGGCGGGCAGGGGGTCAACGCGTTTGACAGTTCCGGCCCGCGTTACACGAATGATGGTCAGTTGGTTCGGCCCCAGGGCTGGCGAAAATGGATCTATGTGGGCACGCCGCTCACGCCGCACGACATGAATGGCGGGAAAGCCAGTTTTCCTGAATTTCACAATGTCTATGTCGATCCCGAGAGTTTCGCCACTTTTGAGCGGACCGGTGAATTTCCCAATGGGACGCAACTTGTCAAGGAACTGGCGCTGGTCGGTTCGAAAGAGGCGGTCAGCGGCAATGGCTATTTCATGGGCGAATTCGCTGGGCTCGAAGTAGCGATCAAAGACACCGACAGATTCAAAGATCAGCCCGGCGGATGGGCGTACTTCAGCTTCGGTCACGTTGCGGAATCAGAGTACGCGAAAACGGCAAAGTCATTTCCCGCTGAGTCTTGCAATTCGTGTCACGAAGCCAGTGCCGATACCGACTTCGTCTTTACGCAATACTATCCCGTGCTGCGAGCTGCGATGCCGATGCGGGTCCGCAGTGATTCGAACGCGGCGCGAATGGAGCAAAAGAAGATGGATCCGAATGCGCTGCGGGCGGCGATGGGGGCGGTAGATGCGTCTAGCCAGGGTGCGAAGCCGGATGACTATGCAGCGAAACTATTCGCTTGGCTGCAGCAAGGCAGATATAAGAGTTACCATGCCGAGTCAGCGGTTCACCCATCGAGTTCCGGTCCGGCGGTCCACGGAGATGTTCGGGTATTCGTGAACGACAAGCTCCAAGAGAGTATGCAAGCGGGGAATTCGGAGCACCCAGTTGGTTCGGTCGCAGTCAAAGAACTACATAAAGATGGAATCCTGTATGGATGGGCGGCGGCCGTTAAAGCTCGATCAGACGACGGCAAGGGAAACGGTTGGTACTGGTATGAGAATCTAAGCACCACAGACCCGAAACAACCCGTTGCCGCCTCGCTGGGAAACAACATGTGCGTGGGTTGCCATTCGCCGGGAACGGACTTTGTTCGTACAGCCAGAATCAAGTAACCGCGTTGGACAGCGCGGAGGTCGCGGCTGACCAGTTGTTCACGCTCAGCAGGGCGCACCCCGAAGCGTCAGCTTTGAAGTTGCGCAGTTTGGTTTGTATTCATAGGCCAACGGCCATATTCACCATGTTTGACTATGCCCGTTGGCCAACCAAGTCCATGCGCAATATAGAGCAACTTCAACGAACGTCAGCGAGGTGACACGGGAATTTCCTCGCGAAGGCGTCGGGCTACAATGAAGGCCACAGGCCCGTCGATTGGAGAAGCACTATTTCAGGATCTTATTCGGATAAAGACTGGCTGGCTGGGCTACAATCCGAGGACCCCTTGGTTCGCGATCGTACCTCTCACCGCCTTCGCGACTTGCTGACCACAAACCTGCGTGCTCAGTTTCTAAAGCGCGGTCTCAGTCAAGACTGTGTCGAAGACGTTGTCCAAGAAGCGCTACTGCGGATTCTTGACCGGCTGTACACCTTTCAAGGTAACAGTCGTTTCCTGACTTGGGCGACTGCCGTTGGGGTCCGGACTGGAATGGAACTGATCCGAAAACAGTATTGGCAGACGCGGACGTTGGGCGATCTTTTGCAGAGCGATGATGTCGATCTGGCCGGTCCCTGGGAAAGCACAGAAGTGAATCCGGATCGACTGGTCGATCAGCGCGAGATTTTGGCAGTGTTATCCGAAGCTCTGCAAACGGCTCTTACGGACCGCCAAAGAACCGCGCTACTGGCTGAGTTGCACGGCATGCCCATGTCCGAGGTAGCGACCGAGTTGCGTTCAACACGTGGTTCGATCTACAAGCTCACTCACGACGCTCGCAAGAGACTCAAGGGTGAATTGCAGCGCAAAGGTTTTGACGAATCTTCGATCATATCCGCGTTTCATCAAGACTAATTGGAAGACTTGCAATGGCTCTTAGCAACGAACAGATCAAACTGCTGACCCGTGTCGTGGCGAACACGCGCGAGCACGAGCTGGATTGCGATGAGTTTCTCACTCACCTGGCCCACTGGAGTGAACGTGTGCAAGCTGGCGATTCCTTGGAACAAGCAAAATTGTCGGTCCGGCACCATCTGTCAATCTGTCCGGAATGCAATGAAGAGTTTCAGATGTTGACTGATGTTCTGAAGGAAAACCTGGGAGAAAGCTAATCACTGTCGCGGAAAGGGAACAGGAAGAGAACGCGTTTCGAGCCGGGGCCGATCCCTTTTTCCGACAACTTCGCGATCAAAGATTCACGATGTGAACCGGCGGCTATCGCCGTGCCGCTGGCAAACGAAGACGCGAATAAAGATTGGATCGATACGCATCAATTCGGTCCGAGCGCTAGATCGAGTTCCGCGATGATTTGATCGACGGCGGCGGCCTCAACTTCATCATCAGCGGGTAAATTGACTTCGGCCCATGCCAGTTGGTCCGCAAATGCTTCCAAGCGCGCCGCATTCTGATCGGCAATCTTCACGACTTCTTCGGGAAGTGCCTGGTCGAATTGTGCCAGCACATGATCCGCGTTTTTGACATTAATCGATGCCCGCGACAAGGCGTTGACAATCATCAGCGCGTCGGCTGCCGTGACCCGATCGTCGCGGTTGACGTCGAAGCTGGATTCGGCCGCCGTACCTGGGGTGAACAGACTTGTATTTTGCCGACCTAGTCGGTTGATGATCAAAAGCGCATCGAGTGCCGAAACGCGTCCATCACCATTGACATCGCGGCCCACGATAAAGCTGATCGGATCCGATGGCTGACTACTGATCTCTCCTTCGGCAGTCGCAAGCTGTCGGCGCTGTTGGTCGTCTTGGACAATGGTGTCATTTCCACCTCCCCCGACAAGGATGTCCAGGCCCGCGCCGCCGACCAAAGTGTCATTTCCGGCGTTGCCGAAAATTCGATCCGCATCGCCACCGCCGAACAGCTGATCGTCACCGACACCGCCTCGAATGGTGTCCGCGTCATCATCACCGTAGATGATGTCGTTGCCGATTCCGCCTTGCAGAATGTCGGGTCCCGATCCGCCATTGATCCGATCGTCGCCGGCACCGCCATCAATCCTATCGGCGTCGTCACCCCCATCAATGACGTCGTTGCCTGAGTTGCCAAAGATGCGATCCTGACCAATTCCGCCGTCGACGATATCCGCGCCGTCGCCCGCGTGGATCAGGTCGTTGCCGGACTGTCCAAATAGTTCATCATCGCCCGATCCCCCGAACAAAAGGTCATTCTCGGTGCCGCCCGTGACAAAGTCGTCGCCATCACCGGCGTACAGCAGATCGAATCCCGCGCCGCCGTCGATCGTGTCATCACCGCCACCGGAGAAGACCAGATCGTTGCCGTCACCACCGGAGATCGTGTCGTCACCGGGACCACCAAACAGACCGTCGTTGCCGTCCGAACCATCGATGATGTCATTGCCTTCGCCGGCAAAGATTTGATCACGGCCGGTACCGCCATTGATCACGTCGTTGCCGGAACCTGTCCAGATTGTGTCATTGCCGGGACCCCCTTCGACGCGGATGGGAATTGACACGGCTCGGTCCACAAAAACACGGTCATTCCCCGCCAGCGCGTTAATCGCGATCGCTGCAACGAACAGCGGGTCAAAGCTGCCCAGGTGCTGTGATTGATTGTGCACCGTGATCTGGCCAGTGTCGTTGAACGAGAGGTTGAATCGATCGTTCCCTGTGGTGCCAACGAGTTCAATGATTTGCTTTTCGATCACGGCGGGCACTGTGATCGAGACAATCTCAGTTGTCAGCTCTGCGCTGCCGAAGTGCAATCTCGCTCGCTCGATCAACTCATTGCCATCCTCGTCGTTCAGTTCTGCTCCCCGCTCGCCGTCGAATAAGAATCGCTGCCACTGCGGATTCGGCGAAGTGGGATCGGAGATCAATTGATACCAAGCGTTGATCGGCTGCTCGTTTTCGAAAACAAATTCGACAACGCCGGGATCATCGCCGCTGACGGTCAGCTCGAATCGCCCGAAGGCAGGCTGGGCGCCATCCGGCAAAGCAAGACCACGGGCGGCCTGCAGACTGCCTTGGGTGATCGTGGTACCGATTGACGTTAGCAACGACACAAAATCAGTCGTGTCGGCACCCGGCAGGGAAGCCACGTTTGATTGGACCGCGTCGGCAATGCCGTCCAGATTTCCGTCTCCATCGTTGGGGGCGTCGGTTTCAATCGGCGAAGGCACGAAGTCGTTGTCGTCGATACCCACAATGGTTCCGATCCCAATCGAATCTGCGAACCAGGCATTGACCGCATCGGTGAGCACAACGTGGAAGTCTCGATTGTCAATGTTGGCCGACGCGGAAACAGGCACACCGATTTTCTGTTCGGTCTCGCCCGGGGCAAACTCCACGCTACCGCTGGCCGCTGTGTAGTCCCCATCGGCAGCGATCGCGGTGCCGTCGGCGGTCTGATAGAAGACCGTCACGGGCGTGACGGAGGGACGGAGCAAACGGACCACAAAATTGAATGTGGTATCGTCGGATGCCGCCTGTGTGATATCTGAGACCGCGGCCTCGATTGCCGCAACATTGCCGATCTCGGCAGCATCGATCTGCGCTGCGAGTCCAGCCCCGGTAAGAGTCTCGACAAATTCGCTGGGCGAGAGGAGACCTCCGACCAGCTGCCCGATTCCGTCGACTACCGACGACTGCACAACCTTCTTAACGCGAACCACATCATTCAAAAACTCGATGCCCGTCTGCGCTGTCAGCGATAGCAACCGCAAGTTGGTGGCGGCGATGACCGTTGCCACGTCCGAGGAAAGTGCCAGATCAGTTGTCGATCCACTCGTTAAGTGAGCTTTCAAGAGCAGTTGCGCGAGAAATTCTTGACGGGCAAAATCATCCTCTCTTGCCCCAGCGATGATTTCTCGTGCTAACAGACGGTAGTTGCCAAGGTGTGTCGCTACCAGCTGATCGGGAGGTGGGGCCAAATATGCAGTCATCTGGGCCACCATGTTCTGAACCAGTACCGCGGTTCGATAAACTTGCGGCGCGGCAAGATTCCCGTCGAGCGCTTCGTTAATCGCATCGATGTTCAATACATCAGCCGACTGCAGATTGAACGCCGAACGCAGTTTGTTCTCCGCTTCGGTGATCGACAGATCCGCTTCATCCGCGATCAACAGAATCAGCGTCGTCAGCGGGGTGACCGCAGCTGATTCAACACTGCCGTACAAGACCGTTTCATTAGGCAATCCGGTGCTGAGGTCGACCCCGCCGAAGATCGTTATACGACCTTCTGCGTCGGAGAGTCTGCCGTCGCCGTTGCGATCAAGTTCCACCGGTATCTCGAGCTCGTAGGAACCGTCAGCGCGGGTGTTGGTGGTCGGCTCGGCGACGCTGATCGATTCTCCGCTGTCGGGATCGACGAGCAATACCGTGTCCTGAAAACCATTAAAGTTCGCATCAAACAGGACCGTTGCGTTATCCAAATATCCTTTCGATAGACGTCCCGTTTTCGAGATCAACGTCGGCTTTGCAGTAGTCGCCGTGATATTCACGGTCGCCGCAGCGCTATCACGCGTCGATTCTCCAAACCCGGCGTCGCTACCACGATCAATGGCTTTGATTTGAAAGAACGTTGACTTTTGGATTCCGCCTTTTGGTGGAATGTAGCGGAACGTTGTCGGTTTGCTGGTGTAAGTGACTGAGCCATGGTCCGGTTGTCTCACAATGACGTATTGCAAATTGGTGGATGCGGTTTCAACGTCCACTCCTGAAGGTACCGAGATATCCTTCGAGCTGGTTGTCCCGATCGTCATCGATGTACTGCTACCAAACGCGATCGGCTGATCGTTGACTGCTTCGATGCGCAACGTTGCTGTGGTGGTCGGGTCGGTTGGTTGGGTTCCCACGCGATAGCTGAACTGCACCAGCGCAGGATTGAACGGATCGGTCTCACTATGGAAATTCTTGGGCGGCACGTAAGTCAGTGAACCATCTTCCTTCAGTGTCAGCTGACCGAATGGTTCGCTTGGTTTAAATGGTCCGGGATCGCCAATCAATCGCGGCCCCGAGACCAGCACCGCCTGCAATTCCGGTGCCGCCGTGCCGTCAGGTTCGATGCCGCGCAGGTCGTTGGCCAGAACCCCTGGCGCCGAAACCACGAACACTTGATCTTCTATACCGCCGCTCAGCGCGTCGCTGACGGCTGCGCGATTGGCACTGCGCAGGACCGTGATCGTGACTTGCTGAGTTAACTGAGACAGGCCGTCATCACTGGTCGCGAAATAGCCAAACGTGTCCTCACCGGTAAAGCCGGGGTCCGGCGTGTAAACAAATGAGCCATCCGTAATCAGATCCACGCTGCCGTGCCGCGGCGGGAAATTATTGTTTAGCCGAGCGCTAAGCGTTCCGCCCGCCGCGTCGTCATTGCGGAGCACTCCGCTAGCGGCCGAGACATCAAGCGGCTGATCACGAACCGCGGCGTAGAAGTCGTCCAGTCCAGTAGGAACGCCCACTACGTTGACCGTCAACGCGGCAGTGTCAAAGCCTCCGTTTCCATCGGTGACGGTGTAGATGATTTTCGCCGCGCCGACAAAGTTTGGATCAGGTTGATAACGAATCCGGCGACTGTCGAGGGTTGTCACGATTCCCGGCGCGCCGGTGGCATCAATGTTGGCGATCTTCAGCCGCTCATCGGTTTGCGCGTTGACGTTGATATCAAAGTCGTTGTCCAGTACCGAATAGACATCGATTGAGTCATTTCGTTGATTGAATGGACCGTCATCAGAGGCGATTGGCGGTGCCGGGCATTCAAACAGCGGGTGCACCTGGCCCGTTAAGCTGAGGTTATCAATGGTCCATTGTCCGTCATTGCCAACTGCGTACAGCCGGAACGTGATCGGCGTATCGTCTGCCGCCAAGCAGGTGTGATCATCGCGAGCCGGCAGGCTGAATGCTTGCTGTTGATACTCGGGCAGCGCACCGGCGGTGATACTGCCACTGGCCAACGGGGAACGAAAATCGTCCCGGCTAGATCGCAATTCCCAGGCCGTCGGACCACCGGCGAACCCCTGTTGCCAGAAACCGATCCCCGTCACATCAAGAGCCAGATCCTGATCGGGATCGAATTCAACTTCGAATTCAAAGAACTGCGGCGAGCTTGGCTGTAAAGTGACCGCATCAAAATAGACATCTCCACTCGAGCGATCGGCAGCTCCGATCAGTGTTATCTGTACCTCGACGGCGGAAGTCGGAATCTCGAAGGCTAACTGTTGTTTCTGCCAACCATTAGCGGAGGTTAGCTTAGGTGATTCGATAGACCCAATGGCTTCGCCTTTGGCATTCAGGAACTCGAGCGACACTCGACCGGAGCCGAAGCTGTTTGACGTACGAATCGAAGCGGACAGCACAAGCTGTTGAGAACCGTTCTTGATCAAACCCTCGAGCGCCCCAAGCGGAACGCTTTGGAACAACCGAGTTTGCTGGCCTGCCGGCGCGGCGGTACGGAAATAGTCATTTCCATCATCCGCGGGTGGCGCTAACGGCGGGCGGTTGGTCCAAGTACCCGTCAGCCGCGTCCAGCCACTCAATGCACTTTCGCCACTCGGATTGATCAAAAGATTGTCAGTGATGAAGGCACCGCTCGGCTCCCATTGATCGGAACCGGCGCCGCGCGTCGCCAGATTGTGAAGCGCGCCCGGTTCGATTTTGGGAATACCGGGCGAACTGATCGTCGCATCCGACGAGTGTGTCAGCGGAGAGACCGTAACAGATTCAGCCGCGAAATCTGGATCTGCCGTAAAACCCCAACCAAGCAGCGGCGGGAAGCCCGGCTGGATGACCTGTTGCTGGTCGAAATTATGGAAGGTGACCGCGTCAGAGGGAATCTCAGGATCATCGTTGATGATCGTGAAGGTGATCTGGTCGTTCCGCAAGGACGTTGACGGAGCAAACAGCGCCGGCCGACGAACGATCAGTCGCAGCGAAAACTGCTCGTCCAACTCCGGGTCGCTATCAGCGACGACCGGGATCTCCAGAATCGACGGCACATTGCCCTGCAAGACGACGCGCGGGCCAAAGATTCGCGACGTCGACCTTAGGAACGCGTCATCAGCGCCGGCGTTGGGAATCGTCGGATCGGCCGACGGAGTAACAAAGGCCTCGATGATCACGCTGTCGCCCGCCTGCAGTGACGGTGCCGAAAGCTCCAAGCGAACCGGCCCGTCGTCTTCATTGACGTCGAAGACGATGGGTTCGCCGGGCAACGGGTTGAATATTGAATCTGCCAATTTGACGTTGACGGTCACCGGCGGCCCCGTTTCCGGGCGATCATCGTCAGCGATCGTGATCGTGCCGGGGCGATCAACCAAATTCAGCGGCGGAGCAAGGAAAGGATCGATTTCACGGCCCTGCGCGTCGGCGTAGAACACATCGGTGATTTCGACGGTAAAGTCGAGATCCTGCGGCAGAGCAACATCGTTGTCGATCGGCACAAGATCCAGCGCTTTGCCAGTCCGGTTTGGTTCTATAAAGACGGTCCCGCTCAAAGCACCACTGAAATCAACTCCATGCCGAGCCGTATTGTCTTTGACGCGATACGTCACACCGATGCGGTGAGGTTGCGGTGCGTTGTTGGTGATCGAAACCCGTTGCCGAAACTCGGGCCGGTAATTGGATCGGTAAACAGCACCGGGTCATCTTCCAGCAAGGTGCGATCCGGTACAAAGATATTTGGTTGGCAACCAAAGTTGCTGATGCCCAGAATGGGTTCGTCCAGGGTGATGCAACCGAATTCGTCGATGGTCACGCCGTTCCGAACGGTTATACCGGCAACGGTCAGTGCCCCATCAAATTCACCAATCACCTTTCCATCAACGATATCGAAGTTTCCTGAAACCGAGCCAATGGCGGCATTGTCAAAGTTGGCGACCGTCAGGCTGGCCGTGAACACAAAATTCAAGTGCAGCGTGTCTTGTTGAGCGAGCAGCTCAAAGTTGCCGGTAAAGTCGACACCGAAGAGTCTAATATCCTCGGGTTTCTCGCGCGGGAACAGCGATAACCGGGCATCCCCGGTTCCCCCGCGCCCGCTCACTTTCGCACTGAAAAACGGTCCGGCATCGACTGTCCGTGTGATGGGGTCGTCGTTGAAACGTGGCACGTCGAACGTAATCGGAACCGCGAATGTATTGAACTGCAACTGAACTTCACCATCAATCTCCAAGATGCCGTCGATACCGATCCCAGCACCCAGGATGAAGAAGCCGGCTGCATTGCCTGGTCGTATGAGATTGTCATTCGCATCACGCTGCTCGGATTCGATCTTCAGCCCCCCTTCGGCCGTCACGTCACCAAGATCGCCCAGCAACACTTGGCCACTGCCGGCAACCAACAAACCGTCAGGATCACTCTCGAACAAGAATGCACCGCTGATTTCGAATCCGCCCGCTTCCAGCATGCCTTCGGCATAGATTCGCGTCGATTCGCCGGCGATTTCAAAACTCTCACCGTTGCGCTCGAACGACTTGTTCGTGGTCGTAAAATTGAACAGCAATTCGAATTCAGCAATCAGTCGCACATCGATGCCGATCTCGCGCAAGTCAAGCGGCGTCGGTTCACTTGGGATGCTTTCGGCGGTACCATCCGGACGAGCCGCACCGACGAAGATGTTGAAACCGCCGTACATTCCGTCGGAATCAAGTACCAGCGTTCCGCCGGCGATTAATTCAAACTTCTCCAATACGGTGACTTCGCCAAATACATCAAGCCGCACTGAATTGTCTGGCTCGATTTCAAAATTCAACCCCAGTTTCACTTCGGCGGGCAGATCATCCAGATCGCTGTCGGGCGACGGTGTTTGGAAGACCAGTTGGAATTGCGGTGTCTGCACGTCACTCAGGTCAAGCACCGCACCGATCGTTCCGACTTCCAGCCCCGAGACCTCGGCTTCACCCAGGCCGAACAACACGACCTGCGGATTGTTCGGGTCGAGGTCAAGATTGGCACCCACGGTCACCGTGGCATTGAATGTTTCCCGATCAACGCCAGTGGCTCCAATCGTCGCATCGATTGCGAACAGGAATGGCGATTCCCAAGTGGCCAATGGATCTTGCCCGTCCGCTTCGCGCTGCTTGTTCTCAGCGATAAAGCCGCGCGCATTTAGAAGCATGGTTTGATTCAGCTGGGTCGGATCAATGATTGTTCTTAGATTGAAGTCATCATCGTCGCCCGTAGGTGGATCGAGCAGCCGAAGTGGGTTCTCGGGCAACTCAGGGACTTCTTCGTTGAACAGGATTAGGGCACCGGCTTCGAACAACGTGACCGGCCCCAGCGGAACACCCACCGACCCGGCCGACAAGCTGAGACTGGCGGCGATCGGCCCATACTCGGTGATCAACAACTGACCGTCGAAGCCAACTCCGGCCAAACTAGCACCACCTTCAAATTTGACGATTATCGATTCACGATCTTGAATATCTGGAGTTGCATCGAATTTCTCGATCAATAAGTTGCCTTGCAGCTGTACCGGCCCAAAATCAAACGGACCGAAGCCAATTTCAATCGCTTCGAAATCAAGTGCGCAAAAAAGTCACCTTGCGCGAGCTGTTGGACATCGATCGTCAAGTCGTCCACGCTTGCATTGATACCCGAGTCACCAATTGGCAGATCAAGACTGGCCGAGACCGACAACTCGAACGCTGTGTAGTCGGGATTCAGTGGATCATTGAATGCCGGCTTTGCCCGGAAGCCGAACTCGCTGACTTCGATGATGTCAGGGATGCCCAGTTCTTCAAGAAAACCGGGGGAACCTGGTTCAGGTTCGGGAATCATGAAGCTGATCCCAAAGCCATCCAGTGCATTGAACGCGATTCTGGCCTCGGGCGTGCCGGCATCGAAAATATCGATCGCGAAATTGACCACTTCACCACCCAAGCCGGCAATCGGATCAGGTGCGCCGGGCAACGAAGCCGACACCGAACCGAAGGTCAGCAGATGAGTTGCGCTGTCGCTAAGATCCAGGCTGATCTCGGTTGCTGCAAGCCGCAGCAGCGGATCCGTCACCGTGCCGTCGCTTTGCACGGTGCCGCCAAAGGTGGCCGTGACGCTACCGACAGAGGCCTGTGACAGCTCAAGGGTATTCAACGAAAACTCGAAGTCGTCATTGATGCTGACCAACATCTCGAACTGAGCTGCGACGTTCTGCACATCGAGCTGAAAACCGGGCAAACTGGCGGGCGTTGAAAAGCTAAGTTCGGCGAGCGCGCGGACGTCAAGCTCACTGTCAACACCTTCTGAACCCGGCCGAAATTCTCCCTGCAGCGAGATACTGGCATTTCCATCAATCCCTTCGACCGTCGATGTGATGGCGATACCGCCGGCAAAGTTGACGTTAAAGGACGCGTTGCCATCGAGCACTGATTGACGGTCGGCATAAGCACCGAGACCGAGGAAGCCGGCAGCTTCGACGACGCCCAGATCGAGCCCCGTGAATCCGATCGAGATCTGTGGGATATCGAATGGCAGCATCAAACCATCGACAATCGCGACACCAAACTGAAACTCGGTCACGCCGGGAACTGCTTTGGTCGCCGCCGTCGGTAGATCATTGATCGAGTCGATCACGTTAGCGACTGGTGTGCCGTCAAGGAATTCGACGATGTCATCAATCGTGACGACATCGCCGCCGCCGTCGACGGGCAACTCACCCACAATCACAAACGGTTCGTAAACCGCCGTTGCCTGGTTGCTGAAAGAAGTCGGATTCGATGGTGCCGTGGACGCTCAATGAAGGGATAAACTCAGCACCTGCCAAGACACCGTCACCATCGGCGTCGTCAAAGAACGCGGTGATCTGATCGACTTCCAGCGGAATGATCTCGCCCAAACCCAACCTCGAAACCAGGCCGTTGTCACTGGTGAACGTGGCGGTCAGATCGCCCAGCGCCAAGCCGTCACGACGAACGATCAGCGCCGGGTTTGCCGCGTCACCATCCAGATCGACGCTGATCGGGTTGCCGGTTGAGTTTTGGATCGCGTCAAGCGTCAAAGAGGCATCTTCGATGATGGCAACCACATTTTCGTTTTCATCGATCCGGACATTCAACGCACCCGTGGTCAGAACGATGACGCCGCCCAGGTCTGCGATCAGCCCATCGGCCGCAAACTCAAATGAGCTCGTATTCAGGTCGACCACCAAGTTCGGGTTCGCGATCGTGCCGACATCCAGCAGATTCGCTTGCGAAGCTGTCAAACCGATCGTTCCGGCTGCGATTTGATTCGTATTGAGATCAAACACGAAGTCGGTCGTGAACAAGCTCAGATCGCTGAAGCTCAACAGCGGCGCGTCACCTCCCAATTGATCGCCAACGTCGATCTGCGCGTTGGCAAACTCGATTCGATCTTCAAACAATCGCAATTCATCGATCGTGCCCTGGCCAAGGTCATCAAAGGCGCCCAGGAAGTCGATCGTGACATTACCCACCCGCGCGATCTCGCCGGCAAATTGCCCCGGATCAAAGACGCTCAGTTCGGTCGAAAAGACCCTCACGAAGTTTTCGATTTCAAAATCAATTTGATCAATCGTTAACGACACAAATTCGATGCTGGCCAGATCGATTTGAATGAATGGCGCGGCTGCGATTGCCGATGTCTCCAACCGCAGCGACAAGTCAACCGTTGTGCCGGCGACGTCGACGCCGCCGATTTGGCCGCTGAAATCAGAATCGAACGTGATCCGGGCAGCGACATCCAGAATCACGCCGTCATCGGTCGCGATCAGCGAACTGCTCGGCAGCACGTCGACGCGCAGGCCTGCGAACGGGTCATTCGGATCGGAAGTGACAAATTCAAAGAAGCCACTCACCTCCGGTTGAGTGACACCATCGACCAGGCCGCCCAACGTCAGCGAGCCAGTCAGCGTCAAGCCAGCAACTTGCAGTCCATCCAATCCCAACGTGATCGGACCAAAGGTCAACGGACGAACCTGTCCGTCGGCCAGCGAGTCGATTGCCAGATCAAATTCAAGTGATCCCGGCGTGCCGCCGCCAACAGAAACGGTCGGCGTCACGGTTGGGCCGAGCAGGTCGCGAAGGCCTGTTTGCAATTCAGCCAATTGAAAATCGCCCACGACGCCAACGGTTAGCGAATTCAAATCATTCGGATCAGGAAATTCCAACGAGAGTGTTCGAAACTCAAACGGCAACAGGTTGGCAACGGGTAGCGAGCCGAGATAACCGACAGGCAGGTCGACTAAGGCTGAATCAAGGAACGCAGTGCTATCATTGCGAAATCCGAATCCGTTCAGTTGAACCGATGGTGTCTTGCCGTCGAACTGCAGCGCCGAAATCGTTCCATCGATCGACCCGAATCGGATCAATTCGTCCGTCGGTTCGCCATCCCGATTGAAATTGAACGATGCTGCCGGTGTGGTACCCAGTGGATCAATTTGCACAGCGATCACGCCAGCCAGCACGGCTTCTACTTTCCGCAGATCGAATGCAAAATTGCCGGTTTCGAAATCCAGTGATCCGGCAACCGCAGAGATCTGGTCGGCTGGATCGTCGTCGCTGATCGAAATTTTGGCTGGACTATCGGGCAACAGGACTGCCGCGTTGGCTTCAAAGTCAACACCTCCGGAAAGGACGAAGCTGGAAAGCAAGCCACTCGGATCGTCATCAAATTGGACATGCAGGTCGGTCTGAATTGTCAAGTCATCGAAACTCAGTAGACGTGGTGATTGCCCCAATGAACCAGCGATCCCGTCACCGCCAAATTCTGCGACCAGATCAAACCCGTCTCGACGAATGGTGACGGATTGAATTTTTAACGAGTCCGCTTCGATACCGCTGAGCGAAGGGAAATCGAGGTTCAAGTTGTTGATTGATGCGACTACAGCAGTTTGGTCTGGATTGGCAGGATCGAAGGAAAATGAAATTCCGGGCGCGTCTCCAGCGGCCGACGCGGTCGCCGTGACAAGACCATCAATGGCCAAAGTAGCCTGGTCGGCCGAGAGTGAGAAAGCAGCAGTCGCCAAATCAATGTTGCCCTCGAAGCCGGTGATCGTCACCAATCCATCGACTGCTTCGGTCGTGACATCGGGCAGCAGCGCCGCTTCTTCAGCCGTCACAGAAATGGTTCCTTCGATAATTGTTTCTGACTGGCCGATCGAAACATTGATTGCCTGGCCGCTGATGGTCAGCCCGGAGAGTTCCAGCAGCTGAGCAATCCCAAAGTTCGGCAGCACGTCAATTGTCGGCACGTCCAACGTGAACCGCTCGCCGGCGGCCAAGTTTCCTTCGTCGGCGAATCCACCAATTCGATTTCCAGAAAAGTCAGCTTGGATTGCATACTGTCCGTCGCCTTGGACACCGGTCACTTCAACGGTAAACGGACCCTCAAAGTTGCCGTAAACAAGCCCCAGTCCATCGGCTCCCCCAATGTAGGTCGTGCCTTCGACTTCGATGACTTGGTCCAAGTCAGCATCGTAACCAAGGATGCGGTTTCCATTGCCATCGATCAACACCGTCCCGATTGGATCGAGAAATAGGGACGTGATGTTCTTGAACTCTCGCACTCCTTGTATGTCAGTCACATTTAGGAAGGGAACAAGAGCAAAGGCGTTTTCAAGCTCAGTTACCACCTTTCCCTGCGAGATCGAGCCGTTTGCAGCAACGTGTCCCAATCCGGCAAGAACCGTGCGCTGGGATCGCGGTACATGCATCAAAGGCAAGTGTCCCGGCGCTGGTTCAACTTCAACCACTTCCCCGTTGCTATTGGTCGTTTCCTCCCGCACAAGCGGAGCGAGAACAATCTTACCTTGCACAGTTCTTGTGATATCTGATTGAAACTGTCCCAGCGATGAAATGATCGGCACGGTGCCGTCACCACTGCCAATTTGGGTAATGTCTTCGAACCAAGTTTCTCCTGGTGCGGCGCCCGCGCCAAGAAATCACTCATCTCCACAATCTCGGCTGGGTTTGGATTGAACAGATGGGTCGTGGGAAACTGCCGCTCGACCAATTCGTCGCCGACATGAGTTTTGACGGTACGGAGTGTATCTTCGCTGATTCCGGCGATCACCACCAAACTCCCGAGCAGCTCGTCAACAAATGCGTTTGGGTCTCCGACAAGTGTCGCATCCAATCCTGCGTTCAAGTCCAGTGCAAGCGAATTCCGCAGATCGGCAAACTGCAAGTCAGAATTGATATCGACTGGATTTCCATTGACATCGGTCAGGAAGTCGTAGGTTGCCAACAGCGCTTTCGTCGTCGGCACGTAGGTGCGAATGAAGTTGGTTTCCAAGTTGCCTTCCATCTCTTCCAATTTTGCCAGCGTGATCGCATCTTCTCCGTTGGCTAATCCCGAGGGACCAAGAATCACTTCGCCGTTCTGAATCTTCAGCAGCGCGGCGTTGATGATTTTCGACACGACCGCTCGAAACGCGACATCGGTCTTGACGTTGTTGTGTAGAGGGTTCCAGGCCTTTGGGGCCCCACGATGGGGTACTCCCATGCTGTAAAAGTCATGGATTAAAGGAAGATTGCGTGATTCCTGGTTGTCACGCTGGTACGGCCCGCCGTACGCATCGGATTGGATGTAAGCGCGAGTTACCAAACCACCGGTACTGTGTGCGATGATGTCGACGCTGTCGAGCGTTTCACCCGGGTGATTGGCTTCCCAGCGCTGTGCCGCTTGATCCAGAAAATAGCCCAGGTAGTCGGCACCGTAGGTGAATTCTGCGTCGACTAATCCTTCTGCAGTCAGGCCGCTGATCCTGCCGTCAATCACGCCGTCTTTCGGGCCCGGCAACACGCGCCAGTCATAGGTGACAACAAACAGGTCTTCATTGGGCGTGTAGCCGACGTTGTCAAGCGTTTGAAACAAGTCGTCGTAAACGCGGGTCAGCGGATCGCTTTCAATCTTGTCGGGATGAATGCCGCGATGGAGCAACCAGTCCATGTAGTTGTCCCCCGTTGACACATTTTTGGCTAACGTACCGACGATTCCCGGGACGATCAGGACGGGCCGATGGATGGTGTTACGAATTCCGGCGTCCGATAGATTCGTTTCATTCGCAACAACTACAAACGACTCGGTACGAGCACCAGTAAGGACGTCGGAATCGACGGATTCGGTGCCCTGGTTGGGCGATACGAATACCGCCGATTCACTGGTCAGTCCAAATTCGACGTAGTAAAACCCCGTTTCAACCGAGAACTGGTACTCTCCTTGATCGTTCGTCACGGTTTCGGCAACCAACGCGCCTTCGGACGCGTCAAATAATTTAACGATTTGACCAGCGACGCCAAACTCGCCGGTCGCCGCGCTATCCCCATCGCTATCAAACCAGACCCGCCCGCTGACGCTAAAACTCTCTTCACCTTCGGCGGCCGTCGCCAGCCCCAACAAGGCAGACGATACAAGTTCTGCGCCAGCAAATTCCGAGCTAAAGGAATCGATCGAAAATCCGTCTCTACGAATGGTCAGTCCCTGCAGATCAATCGCAGGCAAACCAGGATATTCGGGGAATCGTATCGTCGATGATCCAATCGTTGCCAACACTGCGTCGCTGGCAGTCACGGCGGGATCAAAGCCGATCGATACGTCGTTGGTTACCACTTCAATCGATTTTCCGACGGCGACGCTTGCACGCATCGCTTGAAGCTCAGTCGCACCGGTTTCCAGATCGATCGAACCGCTGACTAGATCAGCCGACGCTTGGAAGTTATCGCTTTCCTCATCCGGAAAGAAACGCAAAGCATCCGCAGCCAACGTTGAGTCACTCGTCCCATCCAGGCTTGTCGTCACATCGACACCTGCCGTCCCCACTTGGGACAGCCGCAACTTGGAATCGCCTTGGTTTTCGAATCCGAATGTGGCCGTCGGACGTATCACTGCATTCACGTTGGACAATTCAAGTAGGTCGCCACCAATCGTCAGCGAATCGGCGGACGCAAACAGATCGATTGACGCATTGAGCTCCGTTTGTTCGTTTGGCGATGTGTCGTCTGGCGCGACCAGCAGGTAAAACGGATCTGCAAACGTATCGAATCCGAATACCAGTTGTCCGTCGATTCGCGCGTTTTCGAACCCGGCCACTCCCCCGGTCACTTCGGCGCCGGGCAACAGCTCTGCCAGGCTGACCTGAACCGTATCGACGATCTCAATCGGAATCTGGCCAAGGTCGGTCTTCAATCGAATGATCTCGTCAATCTCCGTTGGGACACCCCCGTTCAACCAGCTTTCAACCGTATCGAAACTTACGACATCGATGATCTCCGTATTGCTGACCAAATAGTCAGCCAACGTAGCTGCGATGTCGGTTGCCTGGCCAAACGAACCACCCGTTGCAACAAGCGAGGTATTCGACAGGGCAAGTCCAAGCTGATCGGCAAGCTCGGTTCGCTCGCCGCGAATCACGTCTTGGATCAGCAGACGCGCGTTTTCGACCAGCACTTCGCTGGTAAAGTCGTCTTGGCCATCACCATCGACATCCGGATTGTGAATGTCGATTCCGTTCCACTGGAATTCAAAACCGTTTTCACCGACAGCAACGCCGTTGAGCGTGGTCGACGCGGCAAATCGGAACGGATCGCCGCCGTGGATTGAATTGTTCCCCGAATCGCCATCCGCATCGACATAGTCGAGCAGGTCGATTGTTAAGTCGATTGCCAACGTCGCGGCGACTTCTTCAAGTTCGACTGACAGCTCGGTCACATTCTGCAAAAACTCAGTTAGCCGAATTTTGCCGTCTGCGTCCCGGTCGGCGGGCGCGAGTGCCAAACGCGGCGTGGCGGTCACACTACCAACCGCTTCGGCAGACAGTCCCGCAAACATCCCGTTCGCCGCGGCCGTCGCGCTCAAGGCTGTATCGAGCAACGTACCGGTACCGAAGAAGAATCCGGCACCGTCGAATCCGAAGTCGAATTGGAACTGTGGCAAGAGCTCCGCGACCAGATCGCCGCTGAAGTCGAGATCCGCTAGCGCACCGACTTCATCCGCATTAAAATCAAAGCTGGCCACCGCGGGTCCAAAGTCTTCCGGTAGCGGCGTAAAATTCAGTCGCAGCAAGTCGCCAATCGCAGAGCTCTGTCCGGTGACCAGGTCAGCAATCGCATTGCTGGAGATGAACTCCGTGACCGTGAATTGCTGGTCCTCCAGCAGTTCGACAATGGAAGTAGGCACGGTGCCGGTACTGGGCGCGCCGAATTCTTGTCCGGAATTCGCAACCCCGGCGGCGGCTGCCCCCGCCCCTAGCAGCAGCGTCTCCAGTTCCGCAAGGGCATCTACGGCATTGACTCGGCCGAAACCGGTAATCGGATCGTAGCCGCGACGGACGAGTTCGTCGGTATCGCTGGGGCGCGCAGGTAAGCGAGTGGTCGGTCGGATCACGAAGATGTCAGCACGCCCGTCAAACAGCGTGTCGTCGCTTCGCTTGGCGGTGTACCCAGCCTCGATACGAAAATAATCGGGGCGACCTTCCTCATAGCGATCGAAAAACGGATCCGCCAAAGTTTCATCGGGAGTAAAAACGAGCTCTCCGTCCGAAAAATCAAAGAATTGATCGATTCTCGGCTCGTCGAACTGCAACTGAGTAATCCTGGCTCCGTCAACCAACACATCGTTGTCAAATACCGGGATGCGGACTTCATCGGTTTGGCCCAGGTTAATGATCGCCGCATCGCGCTGGACGCGGGCGCCAGCCCTCCGTCGACCAGCACATACACAGTCATCGTCAAATCGGGATCCGTCGCCAGGGTGTATTCGATTTCGTAGCTGCCATGCCCAACACCAGGTTGAGGACGAACACCGATCACGGGATTTCCCGGTGACCATTGAACGTCAAGCTCGGTCACATTGAACGTGACATTCAACAGCGAGGTTCCCAAAGGCGGCGCGATGTCGTTCTCCAAAAGATTGATGAACTCGAAGTCAGAGGAACCGACGTCCGTCAGCACAATGTCGTTGACGCCAAAGGACTGAAGTGCCTGGTCAGCATCGTTTTGCACACGGATGACTACCGCTTCGTCAACTTCAAATGTTCCATCGGACTGCGTGTAAAATATGACGTCGATTCCGCGAAATGATTCAGAGGCGCGGTAGACAATCTCGCCTGTGCTGTCGTCTAAATCGACAGCGAATCCTTCGTCAGAAACAGGCATCACCGATTTGACACTGACCACGTCACCATTCGGGTCGTGATCATTGATCGTGGGATCAAACCGCAACTCGTCCCCTTGCAAAACGGCATACTCATCGTTGCGGGTAAATGGCCCATCGCCTTTCGTGACAGCTATGTGAACGTTGCCAGAGGCGAGGTTCCCTTCCTGGTCCTCAACAACGTATTCGAAACGGTCGAGCACGAGCTTGTTTTGCGGAGCTGTATAGTGGATCAGGCCATCCTTGAATCTCACGCTCCCCGTAGTCGTGAATTTCTCCGAATTGATTTCGCGGGCTTCGATAAACTTTAAAGTGTCGCGTACCGCACCCGGTTCCAGAAGCAGTGTATCGGGATCGAGATCATTACTTATCAAATCGAACGGATCGATCACCAGCATTCCATCGGAATGGCTGAGCACATAAGAATCGTCGACTGCGATTGGTTCGAGTGTCAGATCGACGGCGGACTGAGAAATCGCCTGATAGAGCTGTTCGGATGTCGGTTCAGCACCGAGGCCAAGCGAACGACCATATTCCAATAGCAGCGCTGCTAGTCCGGCGGCGTGGGGCGCCGCTGCGGAAGTTCCGCGGAATGGCGAGCCAAAACCGGCCACGCCCGAAACACTCACGTTGTCTGGCGCGACGACATCCAGAACATTGTCCCGGGTCACGAAACTATTCGTGTCGGCATCCCAGAAAGTCGCGGGACCAAAGCTGCTGAACGGTTGTGGCGTGTCAAAACCCGGATCAGCGGCGCTAATGGCACCGACCGTCAAGACGCCTTGCACAGCTCCGTGCCCGTAAATTGAATCGGTCGGCGTATTCAATGGGCCGAAAGGCGTGTCTCCCGGAACAAAGGCAAACAGTTCCAGCAGCGGTACCTGTTTGGCTCCGTCCAAGTTCTCAGGCGTCTCCAAAATGCCGATGACCGCAGTGATCGTGCGAACCGTCTTCGAACTGTTTTTGAATCTTAGCGACCGAATCGCTTGATCCTTCGGGCCGCTGTCAAAGATCAGGTTTCCTGATTGGTCACGTAATCTGTTACCGTCTTCATCGAGCAAAGCCAACACGAAATCGTAGGGTTGCGCGCCAACGCTCTGGAACGAACCGCTCCATTGCAGGATCAGATCGAGCTCACCATTGGCTGGCACCGTGATATCAAGGTGGTGGCCATTGTCACCGTCGCGAAATCTGTGAAATAGCAGAGTGCTGCTAAGTTCGCCTTCCAGAATCACATCCTGTCGCAACGGCGCCTGATAATGCGAACCGTTGCCGTTGCCGGCCGATGACACAAACAGAATGTCGTGGTTGGGGGCATTGCTGTCGATAATCTCGCGATATTTCTGCGCCACGCTGCCGTTGGCGAAAAACGGTTCACCCGGTAGCCCAATATCATCAACAATGATGTCGACATCGTTTTCAATGAACCAATCGATGCCGGCCAGGAACGCCTCCGAGCCATCCACGCTCTTGCCAGGCGGATCGCCCACACCGACGAAGTAGAACTCGGCGTCGGGCGCTATGTCCTGAATGATCTCAATCATCGCGGTCCCCTCGGCGCCCGATCCATTGCCGATCTTGCCGCCCGGAAACTGGTCGAAGATTTCAACACTTCCGGGTGCGATTTCAGGATACTGGCCCTGGGTGGCCGTATTGAGCCCGCGAACACCGTCCGAAATGACGCCAATCTTGACACCGGTGCCTCGCAGCCCGAGTTGCTGGCGGAGCAGATTCGTTCCCATCAGCAGATCGCCCGCCGTGTGATGCAGGCCGCGCCCCAGTCCGACATCCTCGGGCAAGAACAGCTGCGCATCTTCCTCGGTCAAATCCCACGCAAAGATACCTTCGAAGTTCTTCAATAACTTCTCGAACCACACGGGTTCGATTCCGTTGTCGCCGGCAAGGCCGCCGGAATTAGGTCCGCTAAAACCGATCCCGTCGGCTAACGGCAACTGCAGGGTTTCGAACAAATCAACGATGCCCGCATCGAAGAACGAAGCGAATTCTCCGCCGACCGATTTCAGCAATGCAAAGATGAACTGATCCTGCGTGGGGAATTCGACGTTCGCCGCGACAGTGGTCACGTTGTCGACGGTCGATAGTGACCAGACTCCATCCCAACTGACGTTCACAGGAGTCAACGTCTGTTTGAGAACAAGCTCCACTTCTGCATCGACAATGGGCGTTAGAATCTGGCTGAGATCGTCTTCGGGCCGTAAGCGTACCGACGGGCTACCGCTGGCCAGGTGTACGATGATTCCCTCGCCTAACGTGTTTATCGTGCCCGTTGCCGTAATGGCCAGGTCATCGACTAAGTCGGCCTTGGCGGTAAGGTTGCCACTGGCCGAGACGGCAAGATCGACGGTGCTGGCACCTGAGATAAAGAATCCGTCAGTATCAAACCCGAAGATAAAATCGACCGTTAAACTACCAGTCAGGCCGACCAGTCCGTCCACGTCGATGTTGGGTGCTAATTCGCTTAGCAGTTCGATCGTGTCGTCGTCAAAAAAACTAACACCTTCGATGTCAGTGGGACTCGGGGCATACCGCAGCTCAATCAAGTCTCCGTCGTTTTGGCAAGCGTTCGTTCCAGGGGCACCTCCCTGAACGCATAAGACTTCCAGTCCCAGGCCCGTCAGTGCCGTCGCGAGGCTGGGAAGATCACCGGCCGTCGGCACTGCCGGTATCCCGAGCGCTCCAAAGGCCGTTTCCAACCCCAGCGTCAGGTTCAGTCGATCGTGGATACCGGGTAGATCGACACCGCTGGCTGCGGAAAGGTCGAAAAGACCAGCGATGTCGGAGAGATCGGCCGCCAGTCCATCGATTCCAGCCTGCAGCTCCTGCTGGATCGTCTCGATGTCGGCTACGCTTTCAATCACGTCCACCCGGACAGCTTGCGCTTCCTGGATCGCTGTGAACGCGCGACCAGGTCCCAGATTAGCACTTAAGGTCGTTGCGAATGCGCCATCGGCAGCAGCAAAGGTGAGTACGGTAAATTGATCGCCGATCGTGGGATCAAATCCACTCAATGTGCCGGCTTCAATCGTTCCCGCCAGACTGGCCGTACCGGTGATCACTAATTGATCGTGCTGCGTGCCGGCAGTCGGGCCGGCGATCTCGATTTGTAGTGCACCGGTGGATGTCTGCGTGTAGTCACCGTCAATCGTCAGAACACCAATCTCCAGACCCGGCTGCACGTTGCCCGCGTTGATGATGTCGCCAGCAATGGTGCTGTTGCCTGTGAGCACGCCTTCGTTGGTAAAAGTGCCGCTGCCGCCGGCGTCGATCCGCAGCACCTGCCCCGGCGTGTCCGCCAAGATGGTTCCCCGGTTGATCAGGAAACTGTCCCCACCCACAAAGAACACGCCGCCGATCATCGCGCCGCCACCGCGGACAGTCAAATTCTCGCCCAGCGTCAGCGTCGTACCTCCCTCCACAGACAGATCTCGCTCCGAACCTGTGCCCCCTTCGAACTGGATCGTGCCGCTGCCGCCAATCGTTTGCGTGGTGTCCGAGATCAACCCCGCGTTGGAGCCGCTGACCGTGATCGTGCCGTTGACCGTCACGCCGTTGCTCAGTCGCAGATGCGCATTACTGGCCGAAAGCGCCAGGTCGGCGTTGAGTGTCACGCCACTCAAACGGTTGGCGAAGTTGCTGGTTACCACTAGCGCGGATCCTTCCACCAACTCGATCGCACCGTTATTGATGCTGCCCCCGTCGAGTACCCAGGGACCGGTCGATGCATCCAGCAGCAAGGTCGTGCCGCTATTGTCCAGCGTTCCCTTCAAATTGACCGTCCCCCCGGCGCGGTCCAGCGTGCCCAGGTCGTCCAAGCGGAATGTCCCATCCAGGTTCAACGTGGCGTCGTCGATCTCCAACGTGCCGTTGTTGTCCCAACTCCCTAGCAGCGTCAACGCGCCGCCTGTGGCATGAACCAGGCCTTCGTTGGTAAAGGTGCCGCTGCCGCCGGCGTCGATCCGCAGCACCTGTCCCGGCGCGTCCGCCAAGATGGTTCCCCGGTTAATCAGGAAACTATTCCCACCCACAAAGAACACGCCGCCGATCATCGCGCCGCCACCGCGGACAGTCAAATTCTCGCCCAGCGTCAGCGTTGTGCCTCCCTCCACAGACAGATCCCGTTCCGAACCTGTGCTCCCTTCGAACTGGATCGTGCCGCTGCCGCCAATCGTTTGCGTGGTGTCCGAGATCAACCCCGCGTTGGAGCCGCTGACCGTGATCGTGCCGTTGACCGTCACGCCGTTGCTCAGTCGCAGATGCGCATTACTGGCCGAAAGCGCCAGGTCGGCGTTGAGCGTCACCCCGCTCAAGCGGTTGGCGAAGTTGCTGGCGAGCACCAGCGTGGCACCTTCCACCAACTCGATCGCACCGTTATTGATGCTGCCCCCGTCGAGTACCCAGGAGCCGGTCGTCGCATCGAGCCGCAAGGTCGTGCCGCTATTGTCCAGCGTTCCCTTCAAATTGACCGTCCCCCCGGCGCGGTCCAGCGTGCCCAGGTCGTCCAAGCGGAATGTCCCATCCAGGTTCAACGTGGCGTCGTCGATCTCCAACGTGCCGTTGTTGTCCCAACTCCCTAGCAGCGTCAACGCGCCGCCTGTGGCATGAACCAGGCCTTCGTTGGTAAAGGTGCCGCTGCCGCCGGCGTCGATCCGCAGCACCTGTCCCGGCGCGTCCGCCAAGATGGTTCCCCGGTTAATCAGGAAACTATTCCCACCCACAAAGAACACGCCGCCGATCATCGCGCCGCCACCGCGGACAGTCAAATTCTCGCCCAGCGTCAGCGTTGTGCCTCCCTCCACAGACAGATCCCGTTCCGAACCTGTGCTCCCTTCGAACTGGATCGTGCCGCTGCCGCCAATCGTTTGCGTGGTGTCCGAGATCAACCCCGCGTTGGAGCCGCTGACCGTGATCGTGCCGTTGACCGTCACGCCGTTGCTCAGTCGCAGATGCGCATTACTGGCCGACAATGCCAGGTCGGCGTTGAGCGTCACCCCGCTCAAGCGGTTGGCGAAGTTGCTGGTGAGCACCAGCGTGGAACCATCCACCAACTCGATCGCACCGTTATTGATGCTGCCCCCGTCGAGTACCCAGGAGCCGGTCGTCGCATCGAGCCGCAAGGTCGTGCCGCTATTGTCCAGCGTTCCCTTCAAATTGACCGTCCCCCCGGCGCGGTCCAGCGTGCCCAGGTCGTCCAAGCGGAATGTCCCATCCAGGTTCAACGTGGCGTCGTCGATCTCCAACGTGCCGTTGTTGTCCCAACTCCCTAGCAGCGTCAACGCGCCGCCTGTGGCATGAACCAGGCCTTCGTTGGTAAAGGTGCCGCTGCCGCCGGCGTCGATCCGCAGCACCTGTCCCGGCGCGTCCGCCAAGATGGTTCCCCGGTTAATCAGGAAACTATTCCCACCCACAAAGAACACGCCGCCGATCATCGCGCCGCCACCGCGGACAGTCAAATTCTCGCCCAGCGTCAGCGTCGTACCTCCCTCCACAGACAGATCCCGTTCCGAACCTGTGCTCCCTTCGAACTGGATCGTGCCGCTGCCGCCAATCGTTTGCGTGGTGTCCGAGATCAACCCCGCGTTGGAGCCGCTGACCGTGATCGTGCCGTTGACCGTCACGCCGTTGCTCAGTCGCAGATGCGCATTACTGGCCGACAATGCCAGGTCGGCGTTGAGCGTCACCCCGCTCAAACGGTTGGCGAAGTTGCTGGTTACCACCAGCGCGGATCCTTCCACCAACTCGATCGCACCGTTATTGATGCTGCCCCCGTCGAGTACCCAGGAACCGGTCGATCGCATCCAGCAGCAAGGTCGTGCCGCTATTGTCCAGCGTTCCCTTCAAATTGACCGTCCCCCCGGCGCGGTCCAGCGTGCCCAGGTCGTCCAAGCGGAATGTCCCATCCAGGTTCAACGTGGCGTCGTCGATCTCCAACGTGCCGTTGTTGTCCCAACTCCCTAGCAGCGTCAACGCGCCGCCTGTGGCATGAACCAGGCCTTCGTTGGTAAAGGTGCCGCTGCCGCCGGCGTCGATCCGCAGCACCTGTCCCGGCGCGTCCGCCAAGATGGTTCCCCGGTTAATCAGGAAACTATTCCCACCCACAAAGAACACGCCGCCGATCATCGCGCCGCCACCGCGGACAGTCAAATTCTCGCCCAGCGTCAGCGTTGTGCCTCCCTCCACAGACAGATCCCGTTCCGAACCTGTGCTCCCTTCGAACTGGATCGTGCCGCTGCCGCCAATCGTTTGCGTGGTGTCCGAGATCAACCCCGCGTTGGAGCCGCTGACCGTGATCGTGCCGTTGACCGTCACGCCGTTGCTCAGTCGCAGATGCGCATTACTGGCCGACAATGCCAGGTCGGCGTTGAGCGTCACCCCGCTCAAGCGGTTGGCGAAGTTGCTGGCGAGCACCAGCGTGGCACCTTCCACCAACTCGATCGCACCGTTATTGATGCTGCCCCCGTCGAGTACCCAGGAGCCGGTCGTCGCATCGAGCCGCAAGGTCGTGCCGCTATTGTCCAGCGTTCCCTTCAAATTGACCGTCCCCCCGGCGCGGTCCAGCGTGCCCAGGTCGTCCAAGCGGAACGTCCCGTCCATGTTCAACGTGGCGTCGTCGATCTCCAATGTGCCGTTGTTGTCCCAACTCCCTAGCAGCGTCAACGCGCCGCCTGTGGCATGAACCAGGCCTTCGTTGGTAAAGGTGCCGCTGCCGCCGGCGTCGATCCGCAGCACCTGTCCCGGCGCGTCCGCCAAGATGGTTCCCCGGTTGATCACGAAACTGTCCCCGCCCACAAAGAACACGCCGCCGATCATCGCGCCGCCACCGCGGACAGTCAAATTCTCGCCCAGCGTCAGCGTTGTGCCTCCCTCCACAGACAGATCCCGTTCCGAACCTGTGCTCCCTTCGAACTGGATCGTGCCGCTGCCGCCAATCGTTTGCGTGGTGTCCGAGATCAACCCCGCGTTGGAGCCGCTGACCGTGATCGTGCCGTTGACCGTCACGCCGTTGCTCAGTCGCAGATGCGCATTACTGGCCGACAATGCCAGGTCGGCGTTGAGCGTCACCCCGCTCAAGCGGTTGGCGAAGTTGCTGGTGAGCACCAGCGTGGCACCATCCACCAACTCGATCGCACCGTTATTGATGCTGCCCCCGTCGAGTACCCAGGAGCCGGTCGTCGCATCGAGCCGCAACGTGGTGTCCGTGTTGTCCAGCGTTCCTTTCAAATTGACCGTCCCCCCGGCGCGGTCCAGCGTGCCCAGGTCGTCCAAGCGGAACGTCCCGTCCATGTTCAACGTGGCGTCGTCGATCTCCAATGTGCCGTTGTTGTCCCAACTCCCTAGCAGCGTCAACTCGCCGCCGGTGGCATGAACCAGGCCTTCGTTGGTAAAGGTGCCACTGCCGCCGGCGTCGATCCGCAGCACCTGTCCCGGCGTGTCCGCCAAGATGGTTCCCCGGTTGATCACGAAACTGTCCCCGCCCACAAAGAACACGCCGCCGATCATCGCGCCGCCACCGCGGACAGTCAAATTCTCGCCCAGCGTCAGCGTTGTGCCTCCCTCCACAGACAGATCCCGTTCCGAACCTGTGCTCCCTTCGAACTGGATCGTGCCGCTGCCGCCAATCGTTTGCGTGGTGTCCGAGATCAAGCCGGCGTTGGAGCCGCTGACCGTGATCGTACTGTTGATCACCACGTCATTGCTCAACCGCAGTCGGGCGTTGGTGGCCGATAGATCCAGGTCCGCATCAAGCGTCACGCCGCTTAGCCGGTTGTTGCTGTTGCTGTTGGCGGTAATCGATCCACCAATACCCGCCAGGATCGTGGCATTGCTGAGAGTGCCGCCGGCCAAAGTGACCGTATTGTCTACCTGAAAGGTGCTGGTCACATTCAGGGTGCCCGCGGAGAGCGTGATTGCTTCCGAGCTTTGCAGACTGCGGATCGTTGTGAAGTTCGCGGAGTGATCGATCGTGATGTCTCCGGCGACATTGATCACCGCGTCGTCGGCTGGTCCGGGAAGCGAATCGTTGTCCCAGTTCAGCGGGTCACCCCAGGAGACTCCGTCACCTCCGCCATCCCATGCGAAGGTCGCCAGAACTCGTCGATCCTCCAGCAGTTCGACCCTTGGTCGACGATGACTAGCAAACAATCTTCGACGGCGCGATTGACGCTTTGCTCTACTGCTTTTCGCACGGGTCATGAGAGTTCTTTGGATTCAGGCACATCAAGACTGTGTGGGGAAGACTTATTCCAGAGGTCATTGACCGATTGCGAATCTTACACGGGGTCATCACGAACTTTTCTGTCTGGCTGCATCCGGTTGCGACGAATGCGAAGTTTCCACACTCATGTACCTGCTACCAATTGCCAGAGCGGACGGCCAAAGCAGATTTTTTTTGCAATCATGCCTATAAAAAACAGATTCGTCAGGGAAGAGACGCGATATTCGGGTACGGGGCAGCGGATCGGTAACCTTAATTTGAGGTTTCAGCACGGAACGCATCCGGATCGAGTGATCGCAACAAACTCTGATACTTGGAAAGACTGCGAACATTCGCCGGAAAAGTCTTTTGCTTGATCCAAATGTCAGTCATGAATCCAGCCATCATTGATTGTTTTAGTGCCGCACGTGCATGGAGCGTGTATTGCTGAATCATTGCTTGCTGCTGCTGAGCGGGCCAAGCGGAGCGGTGTTCCGGTACTGCTGCGGCAAGATCACGAAACTGAATTGCACAATCGAACAAGCTTTCGGAGTCCTGCCCTGCATGTTGCAAACGTTCTTGAATGACCGCTTCGGCATTTTCAACTTCTCCCATGCGGATCTCGTACTGCGCCAGATTAAGATAAGCGTTTTGCAACTCCTTGAAGATGCGTTCTGATCCGTTGTCCGATCTGTCATCGGCTTCTGAAAGATACTTGATGGCGTTGCGCCAGTGTTGACGGGCCAATTCGGGCTGGTCGTTCCCTTCGAGACACAGCGCCGTCCGGTGCGATGCGTTCTTGAGCATTACCCTTAGCAAAGACTCACCCGGTGCCCGATTCAACAATTCTTGGAGTTGTGCCGTTTGTTTTGCGTACGCCTCGATTCCATCGGTGTACCGTTGAAGGTGTCGATAGCAGTCGCCCAGGTTCGCGTAATCGTTGGCCAGATGATTTCGGTACAGCTTGATTGCCGGCTCGTCGCGGACCAACTGTTCGTGTACCGAGACGGCAATCTGGTAGTTCTCTTCCGCCTCTTCGAAACGAAGCAAGGACCGGTGAGCATCCCCGATCTTGTTGTGACACCACGCGACGTAATCTTGAAAGCCACGATCGCTCGGAAAGTGGGCCGAGAGCTGCTTCGCGATCGCCAACGCCTGCTGGTAAGTGGCAAGCGCTCGGTTGCCGTCACCGGTCAGGAGGTAGGAATAGGCAACGCTGATGTACAGCTTGACGAGCGACAGGTCCGGATTGTCGCCAGCCAGTCGCTGATGGATCTCAGTCGCCAGCGACAGATAGTGCCGTGATTCCGTGGGGCGATTCTGAACGGTGTAAACGTAACCGAGATTATGGTACGCCCGAGACAACATCGACTCCAGCTGACGGTCGTCGGAACGCTGCTGAACTAACGGCTCCATGATCGCGATGGTATCGCGTAACGTCGCCGCCGAATCGTCGTAGTGCCCCAGGCCGGCCTGCGTGTAAGCGAGGTTGATCTGCGATTGGAACATCGACTTGCGCAGGTCGATATCCAGCGGTCTTTTGGAAACCAGTTGCTGATACAAACCGCACGCCTGCTGGTAGTCGGCAAGGGCCAGATCGGCAGAACCCACGTCCATTCTCAGTCGCGCCACGCGCGCATAGGTTTTGGCAAGTTCTTCGTCTTGTCTTTCATTGGGCTGCTGCTGACCCAGTAATTGCTCGTAATACTGTAACGCCTTGGCCAGCACATCTCGGTGCAATTGCATGTGCTCCGAATTTTCGCTCGCGTACTGGTCGACGATGTTGGTAAAGTCTTCGACAGCATTGTGGGCTTCAGCCAGATTCTGTTCAGCGCGTCGGTACTGCCGCGTGGCTTCTTCGGCATTGCTGGTCGCTACTATTTTCTGACGGTTGGCTTCGGCCAGATTCTGCTCGGCCTGGTTCCGCAGCTTGATGGCCTCGGTAAGGTGACTTTCAGCACGCCGCCACTGCCAATAGACGCCCACGAAACCAAAAACGAAGCAGAGCAACAACAGGCAAACCGCGGTGCTGAGGGCTGGATTGCGACGGCACCAGCGCCAGAAGTGCTCGGCTGCTGTGGCGCGGCGAGCTTCGATCGGTTTATCCTCCAGAAAGCGGCGCAGATCCTTTTCCAGTCCGTGAGCCGAGTGATACCTTTGATCAGGTTCCTTAGCGAGCGCCTTGAGCACAATCGTCTCCAGATCCGCTGGTATCGATGGATCGATCGTCCGAGGGCGAACGGGATCACGATGAGCGATGTCGCGCAACAGCTGCATTCGATCTGACGCATCGAACACAGGCCGCAGCGTCAGCATTTCGTAGAGCGTCGCCCCAAGACTGTAGACATCGCTGCGGGCGTCGCACTGACCAGCGAGTCTTTCCGGCGGCATGTAGCGGACTGTGCCGACAATGTCGCCCGTTCGTGTCAAATCTTCCTCTTCGGTCTTCGCCAGTCCAAAGTCGGTGACCCAGATGTTGCCTCCATCGTCAAGGATTAGATTGGATGGTTTGATATCGCGGTGTAGGATGCGTTGACGATGCGCGTAGGACAACGCAGCGGCAACAGCGGCGATAATCCGGGCAACGCCGCGATGGTATTTTCTAGTTAAATTCCGCGGCGAAGCGTACTGAATCTGACCAGCGGATGAATCGCCCGATGAAATTGGCAAGTCACTCGACACCATCGATTGCCGCGGATCGGTTAGATCGGCTCGATCGAGATCCGAAGCAACATCACCGTCGCCGCTGTGCAGTCGGGAAGTGGAATCGACAACACTTGATTGTGCACCGCCGATCCTTCGGTCTCGCTCGATCGGCTGCTCCCGCAGTATCTTATCAAGGCTGCGGCCTTCGATATATTGCATCGCTATGTATTGGATATTGCCGATTTCTCCGTACTCATAAACCGGTACGATGTGGGTATGGTGCAGCTTAGCGACGCTTCGCGCCTCACGCTGGAACCGCTGTTGATAGTGCTTGAGCGAGCACGCCGTCAGGACCTTCAAAGCGACGCGGCGGCGCAGCTTTTCGTGCTCGGCTTCGTAGACTACCGCCATCCCGCCCTGGCCGATTTCGCGGACGATGCGGTAATCACCGACCCGATCGCGCAACAGCGGTTTGGCATGGGTTCCAGAACTCCCCAACTGGCCAACGCGAGAGGCGTCGCAATTGAGCGCTTGCAGTGACGACAGCACATCTCGCAGTACCGGCGCCAGATCCGGATGGTCGATCTCGTATTGTTCGATCCGCGGTGACTCACCGGCATTCAAGCGGTCGGTGAATTCTTCAACGATCTGTGCCAGCCGTTCTTCGTCAGCATCTCGGTCGTGAGTGTCAAATTGAATCATTACGAATCTAAACTTTGTTCTCAGCTAAAGGATCGGGCGATCGCGCCCAGACGCTCTAACCAACGCTGAGGGATCGCAGCATCCCCGGCTGCTAGTTCACGAAATTTCGTTCAAGCCGACCTCGAGTTTCCTGCTGTCAGCACGTTGCGTAGACGCAGCAACGCGCGGGTGTGTCTTTTGCGAGCGGCGTCACGTTCGATCCCGAGGACCTGGGCCGATTCATCGATGCTGAGTCCCTCGTAATTCCGGATCAACAAGATCTCCTGGTCCATTTCCGACAACTCGGCCAGCGCTTGGCGAACGTGGTCAGCCAATTCCTCCTTCATCACCAATTGGCTAGGGCTGGCGCTGGCAAGCGCCTTGGCGGCAAGCAAAACGGAGGATTGCTCGGGCAACGGGACCTCACGATTGACCGAACGCGCCTGCACGTCGACATGCCTGCGTCGCATCCGAATCAGACATTCGTGCGCCGTGTGGCGCAGCCATAATTTGAACGGCATCGGTCGTCGGATCAGGTAATCGTCCAATCGACGAAGGGCCTCCAAATGCGATTCCTGTATCACGTCGGACGCGTCCATCCGCGCCTGAACATCGGCACTCATCCTTAGCTGTACCACCAAATGGAGGTAATCGCGGTGCCGCGCAAACAGGTCATTGAACGCCTGTCGATCGCCGGCTCGGTGTCTTTCCAATAACAAGTGAGTCTCGTCAAGTTCTCGGGGCGACTCTGCGAACATTCCGTCTACCTCTCTATTACCTGTCACTGGTTGAACATTATGGACAGGTGAATTCACGGAAAGCAAGGAATTTCGGCTGCCGGCTGCGATCGTCGCCAAAGTTTCAGATTGATCGACGTTTGCTCGACAAGCCGAGTCCCGAGGTCAATGATGATGGAAACAGGAGATCATCATGAATCTGTTCGACACTTCGGGATTTCCCGCCCGCTGGTTCTGCGGGCCGGCATGGGCCGAAGAGCCCTGGATCGGCTGGCTGCACATCTGCTCTGACATCGTCATCTTCGCCGCTTATGCGGCCGTGCCGATAGTCGTGATGTATTTCGTGCGTCAACGCGACGACTTGAAATTCCCTCCGATCTTTTTCGGCTTTCTCGCCATGATCTTCTTCTCCTGCGGCACAGTCCATCTGATCGAAGCGGTGATCTTCTGGTGGCCGATTTATAAAGTTTCCGGGATCGCCAAGTTAATCACCGCAGTCGTCTCGGCAACCGGTGTTGTGGTGTTGGCGCGGGTCTTGCCGACCGCGTTGGATCTGAAGAGCGGCGCGGCGTACGCCGAGGTTGTCGAGCAGCGTCGGAAGGCTCAGGAATCTTTGAAGTACGAGCAGTACTTGTTGCGAACCATGATGGCGAACTTGCCGGACCTGATCTACTTCAAGGATCGCGACAGTCGCTTCACACGAGTCAGTGATTCGCTGGCCACTTTTTTGGGCTCGGACTCAACGGCCGATGTGATCGGGAAAACAGATCGCGACTTCTTTCCGCCCGAGTTTGCTGCCGTAGCGCGAGCCGATGAAATACGCCTGATGGAAACCGGGATACCGGTGATCGGCAAGGAAGAACCGGAACACTCAGCGCAAGGCGAAGATGTTTGGCTGTCGAGTACAAAACTTCCGCTTCGCGACGAGTCGGGTGAAGTCGTGGGCATGTTCGGCCTTTCTCGGGACATCACTCCGCAAAAGCGGGCGGCCGAAGTGATGACCGAAGCCAAAGAAGTGGCCGAGGCGGCCAGCCAAGCCAAAGGTGAGTTTCTGGCCAACATGAGTCACGAGATTCGCACACCGATGAACGCAATCATGGGTATGACCGAATTGCTGCTCGATACTGAATTGACTCCCGTCCAAAAAGAGTACCTGGATATTGTTTACGGTTCCGCGGAATCCCTGCTCTATGTGATCAACGAAATCCTGGACTTTTCAAAGATCGAAGCCGGGAAGCTTGAGCTATGTCCCGCCAACGTCGATCTGCATGACGAAGTCGGCGACATCCTCCAATCGCTCGCCCTGCGCGCACATGGCAAGGGCTTGGAACTCGCCTGGCAGGTACAGCCTGATGTTCCGCAGTACGTGAAGATCGATCCGGTTCGCTTGCGTCAGATCCTGGTCAATCTCGTTGGTAACGCCATCAAATTCACACCTCGCGGAGAAGTTGTTGTGCATTTGAGCCTGGAGCGCGCTTTGCAGGATTCGTCGGTACTGCACTTCACCGTCAGTGACACAGGGATCGGTATCGAAAAGGAAAAGCTCAAATTAATTTTTGATGCGTTTTCGCAAGCGGACAGTTCCACGACACGACAGTTTGAGGGCACTGGGCTTGGCTTGGCGATCACCAAACGAGTGATCGAAGCCATGAATGGGCGAATCTGGGTCGAAAGTGAACCAAGTCACGGAAGTCGATTTCATTTCATCGTGGAACTCGATCGCGGCCAAGCACCAGCGGTCCGACCCTCACTCGCAGACCTGGACCTTCAACAGGTTCGCGTCGTGGTCGTGGATGACAATGCGACCAACCTGCGTGTCTTGCAACAGACCTTGCAAAGCTGGAAGATGGACGTTCGCGCCGCTTCCGACGGTCCGGGCGCGATAGAGGCGCTGCGCCAATCGCTCGAATCGGGACGGCAACCTCCGTTGCTGATCAGTGACCTTGAAATGCCGGAGATGGACGGCTTTGCGTTGGCAGCAAGAATCCGCTCCATCGACGAGCTGCGAGAAACTGCGATCATCGTGCTGACCTCAGGCGGTCACACCGGCGACGTTGAACGGTTCGTCGGGCTCAACATTGCTGCTCGTGTGATGAAGCCGGTCAAACCGTCCGATCTGCGACGGGCGATTGTTCGCGTCATCGGGCGGCTTTCGCAGGCACCGTCGCAGCGCAAACCGGTTGCAGCCGATGATTCGAGCGTTCGGTCCCTGCGTATTCTGTTGGCCGAAGACGGTTATGCCAATCAAAAACTGGCGACTGCGTTGTTGGAAAAATGGGGACACCGGGTCACACTTGCGCAAAACGGTCAACAGGCAATTGATCTCTGGAACTCCGATACGTTCGATCTGATTCTGATGGACGTTCAGATGCCGATCATGGACGGTTTGCAGGCCACTCGTCTGATCCGCAGCGCGGAGCAGCAGCATGGCACCGGCAAGCATATACCGATCGTCGCCATCACCGCCCGCGCGATGAAAGGGGACCGACAAAAATGTCTGGACGCCGGCATGGACGGTTACCTTTCCAAACCCATTCGGCGAAACGAACTCTATCAAGCGATCCGACCGCTGTTTCCCGAAGCCCAGCAGACACAGTTGGAATCATGCGATGAAATTGAATCTTCAATACCAGTCGAGTCAGATTCCCCGCCGGGACTGGTCGATTGGCGCCTCGTGCTGCCAGACGCCGCCGATGCGCCGGAAGTTCTAGCCTCCGTGATTGACGCGAGCCTGGGAGAGCTGCCCCTGCTGACAACGAATCTGCAGCGTGGGCTGATGGATACCGATGCCATCGCCGTTGGGCGTTGCGCGCACACGATTAAGAGTATCGCCAGGATTTACGGCATTGAACCGCTGCTGCAGTGCAGCATGGCAATGGAGCAGCAGGCCGAAGCCAAGGAACTAGAGGCGATCAGAGAAAAACTTCCGCAGCTGCTTGGACTGGTTGATCAAACGATCGTCGAGCTCAAGGCGAAATATGATGCGATTCGAATGTCCAAGTAGCCATCTCGCTCCGCCAACGGGTAGCCCGAGCGAGACGCGCCGCGAACTTGATTCGTGATGGCCAGCGGTGATTGGTTCCGGCTTAGCCACGGCGGAGCCTGATGGCTACTGATCCTCTGCTTCCGCAATCATTGCCTTTCGCATCTCGAACTTCTGGATCTTTCCGGTGACCGTCATGGGAAATTCGTCGACGAACTTCACACGACGTGGAATTTTGTAATGGGCGATCCGCCCCTGGCAGAAGTCTTGGATTTCGGCAAGTGATGAGACTTCCCCCTCACGCAGCTGAATCCACGCCGCCACATCCTCGCCCAGTGTGGGGTGAGGAACGCCGAAAACCTGGACTTCTTGAATCTTGGAATGTTGGTACAGGAACTCTTCCACCTCGCGCGGATAGACGTTCTCGCCGCCGCGGATCAGCATATCTTTCACGCGACCGGTGATACGAAGCCAACCCTCCGCGTCCAGTGTGCCCAAATCGCCAGTGTGCATCCAGCCCTCGGCGTCAACGACTTCGGCGGTCTTCTCATCATCGTCCCAGTAGCCCCGCATGACCACGTAGCCTCGCGTCAGGATCTCTCCTTGCTTGCCGATCGGCACCGTCTTCCCGTCGGCGTCGACGATCTTTGCCTCGACGTGGGGTGCGACGCGACCGACGGTACCGCAACGCTTGTCGATCGGATCGTCGGGGTTGCTCTGGAAGGTGACCGGACTCGTCTCGGTCATGCCATAAGCGATCGTGATCTCAGGAATGTGGAAGCGACTGACCAGCTGCTTCATCAGCGCTTCCGGGCACGGCGCGCCGGCCATAATCCCGGTGCGAAGACTCGAGACGTCGGTAGTCGCGAACTCGGAATGCTCGAGCATCGCAATGAACATGGTCGGCACTCCGTAGGCAATCGTGCATCGTTCGGCGTCGATCGCCGCCAACGTCGCGCTGGGCTCGAAGGACTCAGCGGGTAAAATCACAGTCGCGCCGGAGGTCAGGCCGACCAGGATCCCGCCAACCATCCCAAAGCAATGATACAGAGGAACCGGGACGCAAATCCGATCGTCGGGTGTTGCCCGCATCGTCTTGCCAATCATACGAGCGTTGTTCAGAACATTGCGATGGGTCAGCGTCGCGCCCTTCGGCGAACCGGTGGTCCCCGAGGTGAACTGGATGTTGATTGGGTCCTGGTTGTCCAGCCGCCGCCGGAGGTCGGCTAGCTGCTCCGGCGGCTGCCCAGCAGGAATCTCGAACGCAGTCACTGCACCAGCTGCTAGTTGAAGTTCAGCATCCAGCAGCGCGGAAAAGTTGAACATGCCGGGCGTCTTCGCATCGCCCAGTCGGATCACGGTTTGCAGTGAGGGTACACGCGCTGAATTCGTCTGGCCCGCGGCAGAGCTTTCCAGCTCGGGCATCAACTCCTGCAACATCGCGATGTAGTCGGATGTCTTGAAGCAAACCCCGGTGATCAGACCCCGGCATTGCACTTTGTTCAGTACATACTCAAGCTCCGACAGACGGTAAGCCGGATTGATGCTGACCAGAATCAGGCCCGCCTTGGCGGTGGCGAACTGAGCGACCACCCACTCCCATTGATTGGTGGCCCAGACCCCAAAGCGATCGCCCGGCTGAAAGCCAAGTCGCAGCAGCGCCTTTGCGCAGGCGTCGACGCGCCGACCCAGCTGGGCCCAAGTCCAATGCACATGTTGGTGCGAAACGACAAGCGCCGGACGATCGGCCCACTTGGCCACCGCCTGGTCAAAAGCCTGACCGATCGTCAGCTCCGTCAGAGCAACATCGGTCGATCCACTGACTCTGCTGTCCATTGCCCCTCCGACTGACGAGCTATCTAAATGCTGGACGAGTAACGAACAAACTTAACTGACACGAATCTTAGTTTCACACTCCTCCCACATGCAACCTGATCGAAACGATGGTCATCAGCGAGTCCGAGCATACGACGGCATGTTTGGTTGCAGCGGGAAGAAAACCAACCACTGAAAGCAACGAGTCAAACAGGGAGGATTGCCACGGGTCAGAGACCGAGGCGCCGGACCAGGATTTCATCCAGTTCGCCGAGAGAATCCATGTCCAACAGGTTCAAAGCGGGACGTTTGGCCAGTTTGCGGATCACCTCAACGCCGGCCGATGTACTGGTGGCAACACCGGACACCAGATCAGGCTCAAATCCAAATCCTTTGGTCACGCCGACCACCGCGTACGGATCCGACGCGCAGAGCACCGTGCAACGCACCAGCGGTCCCAGCTGGTTGACAGCGACGCTTCCGTTGTAGGGTTCCAGCGGCGAAGCCCCCACCTCGGCAACCAGAACATCGGGACCAGCCTCCGCGACCCGGCCTAGAAGATGGCTTAAAGCTGGACGGTAGACGTTTTCGTCGCACACGGTGGAGGGAAGACCGACGTCGACGAAGTCAAAAATTTCGTCCGCACCGGCGTCCGACATGCCCAGAATGTCTCGATAACGACCAGCCCCGGTCAGTTTTGCTCCCACCACGCGCAAGCCCATCCGTTTCAAGCGGCGAATGATCGCTCGCGCTGACGTCGTTTTTCCGGATGACATCGAGGTACCGATCAACATCAGCACGGGACAATTCAGCTGCGCTGGCGATGGTTTCAGCGCGAAATCGGCCATCCGAACTTTGTTCCCGGCACGGACCACGTGACCGCAATACGCCAGCTCGATTGGCCTGGGAATGAAACTCGATTGCGAGGTGACGCGGCCGAAGATTCCCGCGGCAGTCATCGCCTGCAGGCGATGATCTTCCCCGATCTCGTGCCAACTGCCGACCGCTTCCAGTGTTGCGGCTCGAACTCCGAAAGCGCCAACAAGTAAGTCTCCCTCGGTGACTTCAACCATCCGGCCGGTGCTCAGTTCCACCAGCGTTGAGCGTGACGTTTGAGTTACCTCGGCAACCACGTAGTCGCCGGTTTCCCAGGATGACCGTAGCACGGATTCGAACTCGTAAGGTTGCTCGTGCAAATCCGAGATCCGCGTCAATGAAGCAAGCGTCATCTTGGTTGCGGCCATTTCTGTTTCCTACGTGGTTGGCTCCAGTGGATGTGTCCGGCGCGAGCATGGCGGCGCGTTGCCGTGTTCAGTGGGTAACCTTGTTCCCAACGTTCATGAACTGTTCAAAATTGTCCCAGACTTCGGCCGCCGCCGGTCCAACGTTCTGCTGCGGAACACCGATGGGGCCGTCGGCCAGCAAGCAGGCGAGCAAGGCCGATCGCTCGGGCAGCTTTTCTTCGATCACATGTTCGGTCAAAGCGTGCGCGCCGTCGCCAACTGCGCCCAGCCCATCAAGGGTCGGCGCGTATAGACTCGTCCAGTTGCCGTCTGATCCGCCTCCGGCGGCTGCCTGGTCAATTTCGATCCCCAGCGCCTCCGAAGCCTCCACGGTGCGCTCCCAGAACTTGCGATTGCCCGGCGTGGATTCCAGCGGTGGACGTCCAATCTTGCCAACGATTTTCAACTCGGTGCCCGGCACGGTCGGCTGTATGGAGAGGATGGCCCGCTCAATCTCGTCCGCGTCCTGCTGGGTGCGAACCCGCACATCAACCTCGGCCCGACTCTCGGCAGCGACTACGTTGGGACGCATGCCCCCGTCGATCGTTCCGACATTGACCGTGATGCCGCGGTCGGGATCGTTGAGCGCGAACAGAGTTTGCACCACATGCGAAAGCTCCAGGATAGCGCTGATCCCTTTTTCGGGATCCAATCCCGCGTGCGCCGCTCGACCGGCCACTGTGATGATGAATCGACCCACACCCTTTCGCGTTGTTTTGAGACACCCTTTGGAACCGAGCGACGGTTCCATCACCATCACGCGATCGACGGCTTGCGCCAGCTGACGAATCTTGTCGCCTGACTCGAAGCTGCCGATTTCCTCATCGGTGTTAATGAAGAATACGGGAGCGACCGTCGGTTGAATCGACAATTCACGCAGCGCTGATAACGCAAAGATTGCTTGTACGAGTCCGCCCTTCATGTCGTACACACCCGGACCATGCAGGCGACCGTCACGCGTCTCGATCGGCATCTTCTCGAGCGAGCCGATCGGCCATACCGTGTCACAGTGTCCCAACAAGAGTTGTCGCGCCGTCGCCGGTTGACCGTCATTGGCGACCGCCAATAGTTGACCGCCCGTTTTATTGCCCGGCAATCGGTGGCAGCGGAACCCCAATGAACGCAATTGGTCGCAAAACACCTCCAACACCGGGCCTTGCGAACCGGGATCTCCCGACGGTGATTCGATCTCGGTGCACCGGCGGAGCAAGTCCACCATCTCGTCCTGACGGCCGTACAGATGATCCTTGATCTTCCTCGCCGTTGCTTTGTTCACGAGCCCGAATCCTTGGTTCTCTGAAATCCTGCGGGAAAAGGAAAGGCGCTGCTGTGGTTGATCTTGGCAAATCGGCCGGGTGATACGTAAGCCAACAGCGGCGAACCGGCGAGCACTTCCTGGTCATCGATGTCATCGCCACGCAACGCCTCGGACAACACGTGGGCAGCGACGATCTTGCCTGTGATCAAACTGTTGATTCCGAAGCCGTCGATGATTCGATCCAATTCACATTCGAAAAAAAGCGACGCCCGGCATAGCAGCTCGCCATCGACCGCCTGTGCCGGAAAAGTCTCCAACGCTGACAAAATCGGTTTTGAACTGTCGCCGCAGCGGGGGGAAGCCGCCAAACTTGTCAACAGAACCGAATCGGTCATCGGAAAGCTGACCGTGAAGACCTGTTCGCGAAGTATGTTTTGGTAGGTGCCGTGTTCGGGAGTGCAGACGAAGCCAAAATAGTTTTCCCAGCCCAGTGGCATGGCCATATGCTTGGGAGCCAGATCGTAACGCCCATCAAGCTCGCGAGACCCGACAACCACCAATGGCGCGACCGTAAAGAAACGCTCCCAAATCGGATGATCCGTTTCGATACTGACCAACCCCGAGGGCGGTTGGTTTTTGATGGGCTGCGCCATGCCAATGCCTGTTTTCGATTGCCTGCTGTATCAATCAACCATTTAAAAAAATTCATGATCGCGAAGCATTATTGTAACGCCTAATCCGCAACGTCATGAAGTGATGTCGAGGCGGAATCGTCCAGGCCCAATGGAATCCGAGCCGCAGGTGAAAACGCGAGGTATTTGAGACATTCCTGGCTGGCCGAGGAAACGCTGACAAAGCTCGCCGAACCGCTGGAAACCGGACCATATCTCCGCCACAATGAACGAAGCTTTGGGGGAATTCATTCGCTGTCAGCGATCAGTCAATCAGGAGAGATGGCATGCACTTCGATTTCATACGGCCCATCAAACGAGTCAGCCCGTTGTTGGCTTTGCTGCTAGGACTGATGTGCCTGCCATCAATCGCATTTGCGGAAGACGCGAAAACGGCAACCGATCTGTTCATGGGCCTGGAGCCGAGTGCCGAGCTGGGGCATCAAATCATCATGAATGACTTGATGGCCAGCACGACCATGAAGATTAAGGATATCGATCGCTTGTGGAATGTTTGGGAACCGGAAGAAAAAGCTGAGGCGGAAAAGGCCGATCATGATCAGTTGATGCGATTGACCTTCGAGCGATACGGTTGGGTTAAGCGACCGGGCGACCAAGTGCCGAGTCTACCACTGGGATACACGGCTGATGGTAAAGGCAACATCGGCTCCAATTGCTTCTCTTGCCACGGCGGCAAGGTGGGCGGCAAAACGATCCTTGGCGCCGGTAACACTCATCTTGATCTAACAACGCTATCTACCGACCTATTCAAACTGCGCGCCTTTGACGGCGGACGAGACTATGAGCAAATCAAAGACTTCCAGGGACCGTTTCGCACACCCTTGAACTACAACAAAGGGTTCACCAATGCGGTGATTTTTCCAGCAATGATTGCCGGTACCCAGAACCTGGAAATCGCTCGCCAATTGATGGCCCACCCAGAGATGCTGTTGCATCACAACATGAACCCGCCACCGTGGTGGAACTTCAAGAAGAAAACGCGAATTTATGCCGACGCATTCGCTCCAAAAACGCCACGACAACTGATGCCGTTTGCCAGATCATTGACCGCATCGGACGAACAATTCGAAGCACTTGAACCAAACTTTGTGCACATCTATCAATACATCGAAGAACTGGAAGCGCCCAAGTATCCCTATCCGATCGACCGGCAACTTGCCCTCCGCGGCAAACAACTATTCGAACAAACTTGTTCGGATTGCCATGGCACCTATGGCGAGAACGGGCATTTTCCGAATCTGGTGGTGGCGCTCGACGAAGTCGGGACCGATCCGCGCCGCTTTTACGCGATCACCAAAGAGCAGCGGGAAACCACCAATGCCAGTTGGTTACAGTATTTTGGGGAACATCAATTAACGATCGAGTCGGAAGGATATCTGGCACAACCGTTGGATGGCATCTGGGCTTCCGCTCCCTATTTCCATAACGGCGCCGCACCGACGCTGTGGGCTGTGATGAATCCGGCGGAACGACCGAAAGTTTGGAAACGAAGTGAGAATGGATACGACCAGGTCAAAGTCGGCCTGGAAGTCGAAGAATTCCAGGCCGTCCCCGAGCATATCTCCAGCAGAAAACGCCGCATGTACTACGACACCTCGCATGTCGGCAACAGTGCTGGCGGTCACACGTTTCCCGACGCGCTGGACAACTCAGAAAAACACGCAGTCATCGAGTATTTGAAGACACTCTAATCCAGCCGGAATGCGGTTTTCGATCGTGGTGAGCAGACACCGCGCACCGCGCTGTTCCTTCATTGGCGTTTTGCGCGGTATTGGTCCAGATAGTCACAACCTTTCCAGGTCAGCACCAGCGGCCCTTTGTTGGCCAGCGTGTCAGCGCCAAGTTCGACAAAACCGGCGTCGACACAGAGATACAGGTGGTGAATCACGGCGTTGCGATCATAGCCCTCAATGGGAATTGTGCCTTGAAACAAGCGACCGCCACGTTCTTCGATGAACAACAGAAGTTTAAGCACGAGCTGCATGTCTCGTTTCATAACGAATCCCTTGTGAACTTGCCCGGCATGGTCGCTACATTAGCGCCCCGTAACGCCGTGGCCTTACTGATTCCTTGTTTAGCATGAACCGGAATATAAAGCGACATCGACAATCGGAGAAACGATCCTGGGGAAAGAGCGGAATAAGAAAAAAGAGCTTCCCTCGAAGAAAGGGGCCGCTCGATTTCCTGTCGTGCTGAGTCGCTTGAAGTAGACGTTCGCCACACCGAGCGATGAATCAAAGGCCGCCGAGGGCTCTGCGCCTTGGTGTTCCATCCGCGGACCGCGGACCTGGATTTACGATTGCCAACGCGGCGAATGATCACTAGGACCTGCTTCGATCACATACAATGGCGATCATGCTCTGCTCAGCTCGAACGATGGTCGCCGCGGCTGACTTTGGCCCGATACGCGCCACCCGTTTCCAGGCGGTGACCCTCGTTGCTTGACCACGTTTCGTTTGCCGCGATGAATAGCTTTTCGGCGAGAGCACCTATCGCCCACCCTACTGAAAGGACATGGCAGATGCGATTTCTCTCGATTCTGATACTGCTAGTTACCGTGTTCACCAGCTCCACGCTCCCTTGCCTGGCCGATGACTTTGTCGCGCCGGGTGCGAATATGACGCTGTTGAACATTCCGGGGGTTCCACTGGATCTGGCCCGAAGGGCGGATCAGTACACGAACTATCGACAGGCGAGTTTCGCGCAGTGGCATCCGCTGAGCCTGGAAATGCTGGTCACGACGCGGTTTGGCGAAACTTCGCAGGTGCATCGCGTCGGCGCGCCGGCGCCCGTCGCCAGCAGCTGACCTTTTATCGTGAACCGATACTTGGCGTGACGTCCTACGCCGACGCGCCGAACGGTCATGAGTATTTCACGTTGATCATGGACGTCGGCGGAGACGAGTTTTTCCAGATCTACCGTTTCGACCCACGCAGCGGCACGCGCACTCTGCTCTCTGACGGCGAGAAGCGCCACGGCGGCGGTTTGCGCTGCGACGCTACTGGCGAGGTGATCTTCACGCGTGTCGACTCCGATGCCGAGGGCGCTGACGGACTTTTTTATCAGTGATCCGCTCGATCCAGATTCGCGTCGAAAGGTCGCCACCGTGCGCGGCGGAGGATGGAGCGCGACTGATTGGTCGGCGGATGGCTCACAGGTACTGCTTTCCGAATACATCTCGGTCAACAAGTCGAACGTCTGGCTGCTGAACGTCGCCGGCGCCAAATCCGAGCTGAAGCAGCTGCTGCCGCCAGCGGACGCAGCGCAGGATATCGCGTATCGAGGCGCGGAATTCTCCGCGGACATGGCTGGCTTTTACGTAGCCACGGACGCGTTGAGCCAGTTTCGTCAGTTGACGTACGTCGACCTCGACTCGCTCGCACAGACAGTCCTCACCGAGGACATTCCTTGGGACGTCGTCGGCTTCGACCTGTCAAAGGATGGCGCTCAGATTGCTTTTACTACCAACGAGGCGGGGCGTAGTGCGCTTTATCTGATGGACAGCACGACGCGCGAGTACAACAAAGTCGATGGCCTTCCGCAAGGTGTGATCGGATCACCGCAATGGCACAATGACTCGACCCATCTGGCGGTATCGGTCAGCAGTGCAAACATTCCCGGCGACGTGTTTGTCGTCGATGCGCCGACCCAATCCGTCACGCGCTGGACCTACAGCGAATCGGCCGTCGACCCCAGCAGTTTTCCGGAGGCCGAGCTGATCGATTGGGAAAGTTTCGACGGACGCACGATTTCGGGCTTCTTATATTCGCCGCCGGCACGTTTCACCGGCCCCAGGCCTGTGCTGCTCAGCATCCATGGAGGACCGGAAGGCCAGTCACGCCCCACCTATCAAGGCAGCAATAACTATTTCCTGAACGAGCTCGGCATCTCGCTGATTTATCCAAACGTTCGGGGCTCGGTCGGCTTCGGAAAGTCCTTTGCCAAGCTTGACAACGGCGTGCTGCGGGAAGGGACGTACAAGGACATCGGCGCGCTGTTGGACTGGATTGATGACCGGCCCGACCTGGACGCCGGTCGTGTACTCGTGGTGGGCGGCAGCTATGGCGGCCACATGACCCTTGCCGTATCGACGCGCTACAGCGAACGCATCGCCGCGTCAATCAATATTTTTGGCATCTCGAACCTGCGGACCTTTCTGGAGAATACTCAGGGCTACCGACGCGACCTGCGCCGCGCGGAATACGGGGACGAGCGAATCCCCGAGATCCGCCAGTGGATGGATGCGTCCGCGCCGCTGACCAATGTCCGCCAGATTCGCAAACCGATGCTGGTGCAGCAAGGTGTCAACGACCCACGGGTGCCCAAGAGCGAGTCCGACCAGATCGTCTCCGCGCTCCAGGACATCGGCACGCCGGTCTGGTATCTCGTCTTCGGCGACGAAGGCCACGGCTTCCGCAAAAAGACGAATGCCGATTTCGCGTTCTACACCAGGATTCTCTTCGCGCAGCAGTATTTGCTGAAGTGATTCTCTGCCGATTGCTGAAGACCGCGGCCGAACGCATCGCTCACGACGATCTTGTCAGGTCGATTCCAAACGATATTCGCGGTTTGCCACCAAGATTGCCAGTAGCATGACGAAGTGATACGTGATCATAACGCGTTTTCGGAATTGATCTCTTTGTTTTTCGGCTATAATTGATAAAGGTGTCTTAGCTGTACAGCGCCACTTTTCTTCGTTCCCTCTCTCTAAGAATTCGGAAAAACGCGTGTTAACGGAGCGATCAATCGCTATCCGAATTCTTGGGGAGAGGGTTAGGGAAAGGGGCAATTCGTTTAACAACGCTGGCCCCTCCCCCTATCCCCCTCCCCCAAATCATTCGCGGCATTGTTATTTGGCAATGGAAGGTTTCACGGGCGAACGATTTGGGGGAGGGGGGACAAAGGTGGCGCTGTCCAGTTAGGTCGGCGTCGATAGAAGGGCCGATTACAAACTTAAAGGAGCATGGCAGTGAACGGTCAGCAAGCGTTCTGGATCGGGTCGGCGATCGTCACCATTCTTATTCTGGTACCAGTAATGCTGATCACGGTTCGGCAGCGTCGCAGTCGGTCGTCGCAGACCACCAGGACGGCATGGCTGGTCGCAGCGACAATCAGCGGCGCGACGCTGTTTGCAATCGCCGCGAACGTAAACGGGCTGATCCCAAATGCGACAGTAGTTGATTTCGCAGCCTTAGTTGTGACCGGAATTCTCACCGGTTACTTCCTGGCGCTTGGCCTGTGGCCGGCGCATCCTCGTGATCCCAAAGTTTGACAGTTCCCTTGTTGGGAGCAACGTCGTCTAACGGAGCGGTTCGAGATTGGTGATCCGTTGATCAAGCGTGAGGATCTCTTCCCCTAGCAGGTTCAATTTCGCCTCTAAGTGATACAACAGCGTGACAAATTTTTCCGGGTTGTTGATCAGTGCCAAGTTCAGTTTGGCCAAATCGTACTTCAGCTGCAGACGCCTCAATTCCAACTCGCTGATTAAACCGTCGGAGCTCAGTTTTTGCCCTTTCTCCAAGGTCAACTTTGCCAGCCGAACCTTTTCTTCCGCGTGACGCAAGCGAATTTTCTCCGGTCCCCCAATCGAGGCCAGCGTCGCTTCGGTGTACTGTTCTCTGGCGACAGCCAGGTTCGATCGAAGTCGCTCGATCGCAAGTTTGGGAAACAGGCCGGGAATCTTTTTGTTCTCTTCCAAGGCAAACTGCAACTCACATTCAGCCAGATCCATATTGGTCTTGGCATGCTGGACGATCAATTCGTATCGCACCGCTGTGGGCGTTCGGCTCGGCGATTCGTCGGTCGATTCCTGCGCGAACGATAGAGGGTTCACTGCAAACAGCGAGAAAACGGACAGCAACCACACGGCTTTGTTGACTCTTGACATCGTTTTGCACCCTACATACCCGCGCTATTCCGCTCAACTGTGCCGAAACGCGCGCTACCCGAGACGACTTTCGCCGCGAGACACATCAACGCGACAATCGACACATCGAGCAATCTGTGTGCCATCGTCGGTTTGCAGGCTGGCGAAAGAGCAGCTGCAAGGACGTGCTTGATCTGCCGGCGCCAGTGACGGTTCCGATCAGATCGGTGGCAACGGATCGGCGTTCTTTGCTGTGTCGACCGGTGATGACGCAAAACGGAACGGGGGCCGTTTCGCAACGACCCCCGTCCTCAGTTTTGGCTGCGCCGGTCAGTTGGTCGCCGCCGGCTCGGTTTGGGCGACAGGGAAGGCGGCCGTGTACCAACCGTACATCATTTCGTCCCACGTCTGATCCCCGTAGTCGACGTCCTCGGTGGGGTTCGGATTGGCAAGATTTTTTTCCGAGTTGTCGTAGACCGCGGTCACGTGCATCTCGGTCCCCTTGGGCATCATCTTGGGCTCGTCCAAGATGTAATAGACCTGCCAGTTGAAGTCATACTGCGGGACATCGATTAGCGTCTCGGTCTTGCCGTCGGGATAGGTCACGTCATAACGCATCGACTTGCCGCGCAGGTGCATGTGCGGATAGTACGACAGCATCAGCGTGTCTCGCGGAAACGTCTTGGTGGCATCGACCCGGTAATTCTCCGCGCCGGCGGGAATCAAGAAATCATGCGTACCGGTGTTGGTGGTCGCGACTTCGTGAGTGATCTGTTCGTCTTCGTCGACAAACAGCAGGCCGATTTTGCTCATGTCCTGCTGGGGGCTACCGCAGGGCGTGTAGTGAAGCTGGAAGACCAGTTTTGATCCGGCGGGAATTCTCTTGGCCATCCCCGTGGGATACACCATCGGCTGTGTGCCGGGAGCATAACCTTCCAACAAGTTGAAACCTTGCAGCGGATCAACTCCACCCTCGCTGCCCCGTCTTTGGCGTCGCGCACGGCCACCCGCCTGACCTGCCGGTTGGGGCGGTATGGTGAAGACCACAATGTGATGCACGACCTGGCGATTTCCAGGCATGCACTCGGCCATCTTGATCCACTTATCCTCGGTAAAGCCGGGATCCACCATGAAGTTCTGATAGTCGACGATACCTTCGGCGGGAACCTCAAAGGGTTCGTCGCGCATGTTGATGACCATGTCTGGTTCTCGCGGCATGAACCAGTTCTCGGCGAATTGGCGCGGGGCAGGAAGTTGGGCAGGATCGCCTTGCGGACATCCAGCTTCGACCCAGGCAAAGATCGTTTCCTTTTCTTGTTCGCTCAACAGATTCTCGTTGGAGAATTTGCCGTGCGCCGGATTGGCATGCCAGGGCGGCATCCGCTGGTCCTGGACCACCTCGGCAATCATATCGCCCCAGCCTGCGACTTCGTCATATTCTTCCAGGGCGAACGGAGCGATCTGTCCGTTGCGATGGCATTCGACGCAGCGTTCCTGCAAGATCCGCGCAATCTGGTTTGAGTAAGTCACTTGGGAGTCCGCTTCTGGCTCGCGGGCGCGGCCGATCAAACAGCCTCGGACTTCGGTTGAGGCCAGGCTGACGTCTTTGCCGGCCAATAGCTCTTCCACCGCCACAGCCAGATCGCGGCGATCCAGTTTCGGCTTGACGTAACCGACGCCATAACCAAAGCCGTACTGTCCGTCGACTCGGCCGTGGTAGCGGACCTTGCGATCCTGATCGAGCACGAAGACTTCGGGTGTACGAGTGGCGCCGAATAGATCGGCGACTTCTTGGCTGACGTCTTTCAGGATTGGCAGCTTGAGTTCGTGGCGGCGTGCGTAAGAGGAAAGTTCGGTAATCGAATCTTGCCGATTCGAATTGATGCATAGAAAGGCGACACCTTTATCACCGAATTCCTCGGACATCGCCTGCAGGCGGGGGGCGTATAGTTTGGCCAGCGGGCACTCGGTACCAATGAAGGCCACAACGAGCAGTTTCGAATCTGCATAATCAGCAAGCGAATGCTCCTTGCCGTAAAAATCTTGGAGGGTGAAATTGTCGATCGTTTTACCGATCAGTGTCTGCTCGGTCTGATCGGCCGCAATCAAAGGACTGCAAGACCACGCCAGCGCCATACTGATTGAGAGAACCAAACCACAGAGATAAAAACTTCGCATCATTGCACCTCGAAAATGCCCAAGCCTGGATAGTGTCCGCCGTCTCGCACCGAAATCAGCAGCCCGATGGCCCCGACCGACGGTACGGACTCACGCCCGTTAAGATAGTCGATTTTGGCTGGGCCCGTTTGGCTAATCCGCGGAATTTCGGCGGGATTTTGGATCATTTCACAGCAGCTGCCTGCTTGGGTGCGGGGAATCCAAACGTGGCAGCTGATTTCCGCAGGAGTCCTAACGAGGCAAGACGGGCAGCGTCTTTTCCTGGATCCGCTGAGCTTCTTCGCTGCCGGCATGGTCGCTGTGGCAGGCTGCTTTGCCTCCATTGCTGACAACCGCTTGTTTGGTCTTGCTGGCCAGCTTGTGGATTTCCGTGGCGCTCAGCACTCCTCGTTTCTCGAGAATCTCGACCTGCTCAGGCGACAGCGCCGCGGTCACTTTGGCCCGTTCGCGCTGGTAATCATCTGCCTTGCCGGAAGCAAACTCTTGGATTTCCTTGCTGATCCGCACGCTGCACCAATCGTGCCCGCACATGGCGCAAAAGTCGGTGTCGACATCCAAGTCTTCATCGTGAAATGCCCGGGCCGTATCGGGATCGAAACTGAGTTCAAAGTGTTTTTCCCAGTTCAACGCGGCACGCGCCTTGGTCAGCTCGTCATCCCGATCGCGAGTTCCCGGAATCCCCAGCGCCACATCGGCGGCGTGCGCGGCGATCTTGTACGCGATGCAGCCTTGCTTGACGTCGTCCTTCTTGGGCAACCCCAAATGTTCCTTGGGTGTGACGTAGCACAGCATGCTGGCCCCGTGGTAGGCCGCGGCCGTGGCGCCGATGCAACTGGTGATGTGGTCGTACCCGGGAAAGATATCAGTGACCAGTGGTCCGAGCACGTAGAACGGTGCACCGTGGCAAAGCCGTCGCTGCAGCTTCATGTTGTACTCGACTTGATCGAAGGGCACGTGACCGGGACCTTCGATCATCACTTGTACGCCCTTGCGCCAAGCTCGCTCGGTCAGCTCACCGAGTGTTTCCAGCTCAGCCAACTGGGCGCGGTCCGTGGCATCAGCAAGCCCGCCAGGCCGCAACCCATCGCCGATTGAGAATGTCACGTCATACTGGCGCATGATGTCGCAAATCGATTCCCAGTGGTCGTACATCGGGTTCTGACGATCGTGCACGAGCATCCATTTGGCCAGCAACGATCCGCCTCGGCTGACGATCCCAATCAACCGCCGGCGGACGAACTGCAGATGGTCGCGCAGTACCCCGGCATGAATCGTGAAGTAATCGACTCCTTGCCGCGCCTGATGGGTGAGCGTTTCGAGGATGATCGCGGGAGTCAATTCCTCCAGCTTGCGGCCAATAATCATGGAATAGATCGGTACCGTCCCGATCGGGACGTGACTGTCGCGGATCAGCGCGTCGCGGCAAGCATCAAGATCGCCGCCGGTCGACAGATCCATCACCGTGTCGGCACCCCAGCGCTCGGCCCAGCGCAGTTTTTCGACTTCTTCGTTGGTGCTCGAGGAGACCGGGGAGGCCCCCATGTTGGCATTGATCTTCGTCTTTGTGGCTCGTCCGATCGCCATCGGATCGAGTTGGTAACCGAGGTGCACTTTGTTGGCGGGAATCACCATCCTTCCAGCCGCCACTTCGTCGCGTACTTGGGCCGCACTGAGATGCGGTTCGCGCTCGGCGACACGCCGCATTTCGGGCGTAAGGATGCCCAACCGCGCCTGTTCCAGTTGAGTCATCGGGAGGAAGCCGGCGTCGAAGATCACCCTCCGCAGGCTGCCGTCGGACTGCTCAAAGACAACTCGCGAGGCACCTTGCGCGAACGCTTGCGGATCCACCGAGTCGTCGTGATCGATCACGTCGCTTGTCCATCCCGGTGGCAAAAAATCCCAGGCGGTTCGCTCGGATACCTCGGGCATTCCGGGCGTATCGGGCGAAGCAAAGGTTCGCGCCCCCGGTTGTCCCGGACGAATCACTGGTGGCAACGCGAAACTTCCGGGTGTGGTTCCCTGCGCCGTCGTGGAAGGATTGCTTCCCAGGGACGGGAGTCGATAACCTCGTGGGGACTCTTCTTCTATCATCGAAAATCCAATGCTTGTTATTTGTGGCGCGGGTACACCGCATAGTCGTGGTTCCTCGGCAGGATAGCTCTTTTGCTGAGTTTTGCAATTCGCGATCGGAGTGATGCCCGCGCAACGGCGACGATTTTCGTCATCATGCAGTCGAGGGTGCTGCAGCGGGCGGCTGCCGGATGTGCACAACTTCGTGGATTTCGATTGGTCTGCCCGCTGGCCAGCTGGTGAGCAACGGCATTCCGGGCGGTCGATGCGATCGTTCCGGTCGGCCGGTTGTCGAGCCGCTGGAATTGGGCCACCTTCCTGATCAGAAAGGAATCTATGAGGATAAAAAGGTTGTGCTACGCTACGAGGCAATAGGGATTAAGGACCACACCATGACAACCACCATTGCTCCGCTGACGCAGCGACCGGCATGGAAAGCGCTTGGGGATCACTACCAGAGGATCCGCGATCTGCATCTGCGGACGCTGTTTGCCGACGACCCTCTGCGCGGCGAGCGAATGACGGCCGAGGCGGCGGGCCTGCTGTTGGACTATTCCAAGAACCGCGTCACGGACGAAACCTTATCGCTGTTGGTGCAGTTGGCCGAAGAATCCGGCTTGCGTCAGCGGATTGACGCCATGTTCAGCGGCGAAAAGATCAACATCACCGAGGACCGCGCCGTTTTGCACGTGGCCCTCCGCGCACCGAAAGACGCTTCCATCATCGTGGACGGTGAGAACGTGATTCCTAAGGTCCACGCAGTGCTCGATAGGATGTCCGATTTTTCGCACCGTGTGCGGAGCGGCCAGTGGAAAGGGCACACCGGCAAACGGATTGTGAACGTGATCAACATCGGTATCGGCGGTTCCGACCTTGGACCGGTCATGGCGCAGGAGGCGCTCAAGCATTACAGCGAGCGCTCGATGACGTTTCGCTTTGTTTCAAATGTCGACGGCACCGACTTTGCGGAAGCCGTGGAGGATCTCGATCCGGCGGAGACGTTGTTTATCATTTCCTCCAAGACCTTCACGACGCTGGAGACGATGACCAACGCAGCCACCGCCCGTGACTGGTTGCTGGCGGCGTTCGGGGGTGACGCCAGTTCGGTGGCCAAGCACTTCGTCGCGGTCTCGACCAATGCCGAGAAAGTGTCTGCTTTCGGTATCGATACGGCGAACATGTTTGAGTTCTGGGATTGGGTCGGAGGTCGTTACTCGATGGGCTCGGCGATCGGGCTCTCAACGATGCTCGCTGTCGGTGCCGAGAATTTCCGCGCGATGTTGGATGGTTTTCATCACATGGACGAGCACTTCCGCACGGCCCCGCTGCAGCAGAATCTGCCGGTGCTGATGGGGCTGATTTCCCTGTGGTATAACGATTTCTTTGGCGCCGAGACGATCGCCGTTTTGCCATACGAGCAGTATCTCAAGCGTTTTCCCGCCTACTTGCAGCAGTTGACGATGGAAAGCAATGGTAAGTATGTAACGCTCGCCGGCGAGCGTGTCGAAAGCAAAACCGGACAGATCTATTTCGGTGAACCGGGTACCAACGGTCAGCATTCCTTTTACCAGATGATCCACCAGGGAACGCGGCTGATTCCGTGTGACTTCATCGCCTTTGCGCAATCGTTGAACCCGCTTGGACGGCATCATGACATTCTGATTTCCAATGTACTGGCCCAAAGCGAAGCGCTTGCCTTCGGCAAGACGGCCGAACAGGTCAAGGCGGAGGGAACGGCGGATTGGCTGGTGCCGCACCGCGTTTTCGACGGCAACCGGCCGTCCAATACAATTCTGGCCCAGCGTCTGACGCCGACAAGCCTTGGTACACTGATTGCACTCTACGAGCACATTGTCTTTACCCAGGGTACGATCTGGAGCATCGACTCGTTCGACCAGTGGGGTGTCGAACTGGGCAAGCAATTGGCTCAGCAGATCATCCCTGAACTTGAGAGCAAGCAAGCACCGACTCTGTCGCACGATAGTTCAACCAATCACCTGATCCATCACTACCGAAATATGAAGGAGGCGAGATGACTGTCGACCTAAACCAAGCACAACTGAAAAAAATGAAATCGCAGCCCGGTTTCATCGCAGCTCTGGACCAAAGCGGTGGCAGCACACCCGGTGCGCTGGCGCATTACGGAATCAAGGAAGACGCCTGGTCCAGTGAAGAAGAGATGTTCGCGATTGTGCATCAGATGCGCAGCCGCATCATGACCAGCCCCAGCTTCACCGGTGAGCGGATCTTGGCCGCCATCCTGTTCGAAAACACAATGGACCGAGAGGTTGAGGGAAAACCTACCGCTGATTACCTTTGGAACGTCAAAAACATCGTGCCGATTTTGAAAGTCGACAAAGGCCTTGCTGGCGAGCAGGACGGAGTCCAGTTGATGAAGCCCATGCCTCAGCTTGATCAGCTGCTGAGCAAGGCCAATCAAAAAGGCATCTTTGGAACCAAGATGCGCTCGGTGATCAAACACGCCGATGCGGCCGGTATCAAGGCGATCGTCAGCCAGCAATTCGAAATCGCCGAGCAGATCATTGCCGCCGGCCTGGTGCCGATCATCGAGCCGGAAGTCGATATCCACTGCCCGGAAAAAGCCGAGGCCGAACAGTTGCTCAAAGCGGGCATTCTGGAGCACCTCAACAAACTTTCCAAGGGTCAGCTGGTGATGCTGAAGCTGACCCTGCCCGGAGCAAGACAATTTCTATACCGATTGCGTCCAGCATGCGAACGTGCTCAGAGTGGTTGCCCTGTCCGGAGGTTATACGCGGGCAGAAGCCAATGAACGTCTGCGGCGGAATCACGGGGTCGTGGCGAGCTTTTCTCGGGCCCTGGCCGAAGGGCTGACCGCCCAGCAAACCGATGCCGAATTCAACGCCATGCTGGATGAATCGATTCAGCAGATTTACGATGCGTCGATCACGTAATTCGCAGCCGGGGGCAATAGGGTGCCTGTTTCTTGATGCAAGAGACCGTACTGGCTCGCCGCGCCTCGCCTTGGCCTCCGCGGGGAGAGCGATGGTCTTGATTGGGGTCAAATAGAATGGTCGAAAATCTTGAATCTTTCGACTCCGATGCTTCGCTCTCTTGGGGGCCAGCCCCCTCATCCCCAGCCCTTCTCCCCCGCAGAGCCGGGGGAGAAGGGAGCCAGAATATTGGTCAAAACGATGGTTGATCTCCCCCATGTCGTGATCCTCGGTGCCGGCTTTGGCGGTGTCGGAGCGGCAACGAAGCTGCGTCACGAGGCGGTTAAGCTGACCATTGTCGATCGACACGACTATCACACCTTTCAGCCGCTGCTGTATCAGGTGGCTACCGACGAGCTGACACCATCGGAAGTCGGGCATCCGATTCGTGAGTTGTTACATCACCACGATAACTCGACCTTTCACAAGTGTGACGTCAGCAGCATTGACCTGGCAGCAAAGCAGGTAGTCCTGGCGGGGATGAAACCGTTGACTTACGACTACCTGATCCTGGCACTCGGTTCAGTTGTCAATTACCACGGGACCGAAGGTGCCGCCGAGCACTCCTTCCCGCTGTATTCGATGCCGGACGCGATTCGGCTGCACGATCACGTGCTGCGGGTTCTGGAGGATGTCGACAAGCACCCGGATGCCGTCGACGACGGGGCGCTGACGTTCTGCATTGTTGGCGGTGGAGCGACTGGAACGGAATTGGCCGGAGCGATGTCGGAGCTGCTGCATACTGATCTGGTACAGGACTTTCCCAATCTGCCCATCGACCGCGCCCGTGTGTTGCTGTACGAGCACTCGCCGCATGTGCTGGCCCCGTTTAAGCCGAAGCTGCGCGATTATGCCAGGCAAGCGCTCGAGCACCGTGGGGTCGAGGTGCATACCGGCACCGGGGTGAGCAAAGTTGGGCCCGAGGATGTGACACTGACGACCGGTGAAACCGTGAAGACGCGGACACTGATTTGGGCCGCCGGGCTGCAGGCCAACCCAATGGCTGCCATGCTTGGTATCCCGTTGGGCCCCGGCGGTCGATTGCCCGTGGCAGAGACTCTGCAGTTGCAGGATCATCCTGAGGTCTTCGCGATCGGCGACATCGCCTGCGTGAAGGACGGCAAAACCGGCAAACCTCTGCCTCAGATGGCATCCGTTGCGCTGCAAGCCGGCCACTACGCCGGCAATTCGATTGCAAGTCTTCTCGCCGGCGATCCGATCGAGCCATTTCACTACGTGAACAAGGGCACGATGGCGCAGATCGGGCGAGGTGCTGGGGTGGTTGAGCTGCCGATCGGCGGCACATTGACCGGCCGCGCCGCCTGGCTGGCCTGGTTAGGGGTGCATCTGAGCCTGTTGAGTGGCGCTGAAGAGAAGACCAGCGTCTTTATCGATTGGGGATGGAACATCCTGATGCACAAACGGGGTAAGCGGATCATCCTGGACGACGACTGATCATGGCTGTTGGTACAGCATGACGCTGAATCCCTGAAACCAAATGGCAATCCAACGATGAAGATTGAAGTGTTACCCGATGACCATGCCGTCGCGCAGCAGGCGGCGGCCTTGATCGCCGCCGCAGCGCGCTCGGCCGTCGCGGCGCGGGGCCGCTTTGTGATGGCGGTCAGCGGCGGCCGCACGCCGTGGCTGATGTTGTGCGCCTTAGCCGTTGAAGACGTACCCTGGACTGATTTTCATCTCGCGCAGGTGGACGAACGAGTCGCTCCGGCGGGCGACCCGGATCGTAATCTCACGCACATCCAGGAAAGTCTGCTTCAGCATGTCCCGCTGTCGGCCGAACGAGTGCATGCGATGCCGGTGGAAGTACCGGACCTGAATGCCGCTGCCGTGCAATACGAACAGGCGCTTCAGAGACTTGCCGGCTCGCCGCCCGTATTGGACTTGGTGCACCTGGGACTCGGCTCGGACGGCCACACCGCTTCTTTGGTACCAGGCGATCCTGTGCTTGAGATTGTCGACGCTGATGTAGCGACGACCGGCCAATACCAACAAAGACGTCGGATGACACTGACTTACCCGATCCTCAATCGCGCTCGCCGCATCCTCTGGCTGGTGACGGGTGAGGAGAAAGCAGGCCCGCTGGCGAGTTTACAAGACGGTGATTGGGCAATCCCGGCCGGACGAGTTTGCCAGGAGCGGGCGATCGTCCTGGCGGATCGGGAGGCGGCTTACAGGCTGTAATCGAGATCGGATGCTCAATCGACTGACCAGCTTAATCCCCGATGATCGCTAAATCCTTTCGCATGGTCGGTTGCTGATGAGCCGTGAAGTACGAGTCCATTTGCTGCCTGCGCTGTTTGAAGCGGAGGAGGTTTGCGGTGGCATCGCCGTGATCCTGGACATCCTGCGGGCCTCGACCACAATCATCCACGCGCTGGCCAATGGCGCAGCAGCAGTCATCCCGACCGTTGATGTCGAAACCGCTCGGAACATCGCGCGCGGTTTCGCCACCGGTTCTGTCCTGACGGGCGGCGAGCGCGACTGCCTTACCATTCCCGGTTTCGACCTTGATAATAATCCCTTCGCCTACACGCCCGATGTCGTTCGCCAAAAGACGATCGTCTTTACGACGACCAACGGATCCAAGGCGCTGCTTCGAAGCGGACAAGCGGATCGGGTGTTGGTCGGCGGGTTTGTGAACCTTTCCGCGGTGGTCCAGTTGTTGGCAGCAGATCCACGTCCGGTGCAGCTCGTCTGCGCGGGGACCAATGGAAAAATCACCCTCGAGGATGCCTTGGCGGCCGGGGCGATCGCGCAGCGATTGGCAGAGGCCTTGAACGAGTCGATCGACGACTGGACCGACGATTCGCTGCAATTGGCGGTGCGGTTGTATCGCGACGCGACGAGATCCCACCAGGCATTTCGCCAGGCGATTTGGAACAGCTATGGAGGTCGTAACCTTCGGCAATTAGGTTTCGACGACCAGATCGAGCGGGCCGCGAGCTTGGATCTGTTCGAGATCGTCCCTGAGTACCGTGCCGACACCGGTCGCATCACGCTTTGAGTGACCGATCGGACGAATACGACCATCGCCTTGCGCCCCTCCCGTCCCGCGTTCCGCCGAGCGGAAAAAGTCGCGTTCCTGGTCGCTTTCGCGCTGAGGCTATGAACCTATTGCGTGATCGTTCAACAGTGTCGTCTTTTGCTCCGCAAAAGCAACGAAAAGGGGCGCAACTTTCACGGAGCGAAAGACGACTCTGAAATATTCACAAGACTGCCGCGAGAAACGGCCACATACATCGGCAGCATTTTTTGATGTCGGAATTGTCAACCGCAGGTCAAAAACAGGGTATTGCGACGGCGACGGTCTTGTCATTGAGGGTTACATTGGGGAGCGTGAGTTTTGACCAAGTGAAGCCGATCGCAGCAACTGATCGCCGTTACGTTCGGCGGCGAATTGTAGAGCGACGAATCAAACAGCGTCGAATCCAGCGTCGAATCCAGCGCTGAGTAGTGGGAGTACTCTTGTCCGTCTTTCCTGTCTTTCAGCCGCAGTCTCCAGAAGCACAGGCGATGTACGATCTGTTGCTGCAGATCGCGCTGATCAGCGCCGGAATCTTTGCCATTGTCACTATCTTGATCGTCATTGCGCTGTGGCGCGGGCGAGTCAACGCGGATCCGCCGTCGCAGGAGTTTGGCAGCCACAAGTCTGAGATTTTCTGGATGATCGGGCCGATCATCATCGTGCTGTGGATCGCAGCCATCAGCGCGAAATTGATTCTTACCATGTATGCGGTCCCTCGCGTTCATCCGTCACCAAACGAGGAGGCGGACCTGGAGCTAACTGTGATCGGCCATCAATGGTGGTGGGAAGTCCGCTACAGCGATTCGGGCATCACCGCTGCCAACGAAATCCACTTGCCGGTTGGTAAAAAGATTCGCATCAAACTCGAATCGCCAGATGTGATTCATAGTTTTTGGGTGCCTCAGTTGGCCAGAAAAATGGACGTCATACCCGGCCGCAAGAATTACCTTTGGCTGGAGGCGAATAATCCGGGTGTCTATCAGGGACGCTGTGCGGAGTTTTGCGGCACGCAACATGCTTGGATGAACTTCAAAATTTATGCGCTCAGTGGAGAGGAGTTCGCCAACTGGCAGGCCGATCAACAGCTGATCCCCGACAAGCCGACCAAGGCGGACGCGATCGCCGGCGAGCGGATCTTCTTTTCCAAAACTTGCGTGAACTGCCATTCGATCCAAGGCACCGACGCAACGGCCACGATCGGCCCCAATCTGACCAAGGTCGCCAGCCGCAAGGAGCTTGCCGGTGGTGCGATCAAGAATTCGACGCAGAATTTGACACTGTGGATGAAGAATCCGCAGGCGATCAAGCCGGGATGCAAAATGCCGAACTTTAAGTTCGACGAGCAGCAGCTACGGCAAATCGTCGCCTATCTGGAGTCGCTGCATTGACCGCTGAGCTGATCCAACAACGCCGGACGACTGCCGCGGAAGCTCCTTGGGGGCTGATGTCTTGGGTGGCCTCGGTGGATCACAAGCGGATCGGCATCATGTACCTGTTGCTGGCGGTCTTCTTTCTGGTGGTGGGCGGCTGCGAAGCGATGCTGATACGCATCCAGCTGGCCGTCCCCAACAATACGTTTCTGTCACCGCAGATGTACAACCAGCTGTTCACCATGCATGGCACGACCATGGTGTTTCTGGTTGGCATGCCGATGTTCAGCGGTTTTGCCAACTACTTGATTCCATTGATGATTGGGGCCAAGGACGTGGCGTTTCCGCGGCTCAATGCGATGAGCTTCTGGATGTTGCCCTTCGGCGGGGGACTGTTGTACTTCAGTTTTTTGACCGGTTCGGCGCCGGACGCGGGATGGTTTGCGTACGCGCCGTTGTCGACCAAAGCCTACAGTTCGCTGCCCGGTGTCGATTATTGGATTCTGGGTCTGGCCGTGATGGGCATCGGTTCCATCGGTGGGGCGATCAATATCACCGCGACGGTACTGTGCTTGCGCGCGCCGGGAATGAGTTTGCAGCGTGTGCCGCTGTTCGTTTGGATCTTGTTGATGCAGTCGATCCTGATCCTGATCACCATTCCACCGTTGAATTCCGCGATTGCTCTGTTGCTGATCGATCGCTATCTCGATGCGGCCTTTTTCCAACCCGCACGGGGTGGATCGGCATTGCTGTGGCAACACTTTTTTTGGATGTTCGGTCACCCGGAAGTCTACGTATTTGCCTTGCCCGCCTTTGCCATGATCTCCGAAGTGATCCCGGTTTTCTCGCGCAAGCCGATCTATGGCTACGCCTTTGTCGCGGCATCCTCATCGATCATCGTGTTGCTCAGTTACAGTGTTTGGGCTCATCACATGTTCAGCGTCGGACTGGGGCCGGCCGCAAATATTTTCTTTGCCACCGCAACGTTGCTGATCGCGATTCCGACAGGCATCAAGGTCTTTAACTGGACCGCCACCTTATGGGGTGGATCGATTCGGTTGACGACGTCGATGCTGTTTGCAATCGCGTTTCTAATCCAATTTGTGATCGGCGGCTTGACGGGGATCTGGTTCGCAACTGTGCCGATCGACTGGCAGCTGACCGACACTTACTTCGTCGTCGCCCATTTTCATTACGTGCTGATCGGCGGGATCGTATTCGCGATATTCGCCGCAACTTACTACTGGTTTCCAAAAATGACAGGCCGGATGCTCGATGAACGGCTGGGAAAATGGCACTTTTGGCTGTGGGTGATCGGTTTCAATGGGACCTTTGGCATTCAACACTTGCTTGGCTTCATGGGAATGCCGCGCCGCGTATACACCTACGCGGACAATCCCGGCTGGGCATTGGCCAACGGCATCTCGACGGCAGCCGCTTTTTTCATGGTCGCTGGCACGCTGGTGCTGGTGTTCAATGCGATCGTCAGCCTGATCCGTGGTCGCGAGGCTGGCGATAACCCGTGGGACGCCTTCACGCTGGAATGGGCCACGAGCTCGCCGCCCCCACCCGAAAATTTTGCTTCGCTGCCAGAGATCAAGAGCCGTCGCCCTGTGTGGGACGCGAATCATCCTGAATTTGCGGATTGGCGATCGCAGCAGACGGCGGAAGACGACGGCATCCGTCCCAGTGCGGCCAGGGTCAGCGCTTGGGGATTTGTCATCTCCGAGGCGATCTTTTTCGTCCTGCTGTTGGTGACTTACCTCGTCTTCAACACCGGCAGTACCGAAGCTGGACCGACGGCCGCGACGGCGCTGAATGTGTCCAGGACCGGCTTGTTCACCCTGGCGCTGTTGTCCAGTAGCGTGACGTTTTGGTTGGCCGAGCGGAGTTTGCGAAAAGGAAATCAGTCGCGATTTATTGGCTGGTTGAGCGTGACCATTCTGTTGGGCGTTGTGTTCTTGTACGGACAGCTGTGGGAATACGCTGGTTTGATTGCTGATCAAGTGACGATCAGCAGCAACCTTTTCGCATCGACATTCTTCACCGTCACCGGTTTCCATGGGCTGCACGTGACGGGCGGCATCGTCGCGTTGGCGATCCTGTGGTGCATGGGGCGAGCCAATTACCTGAACTCAAAGCGCGCCAGCGTGTTCGCAGCCGTCGGTGTTTATTGGCACTTCGTCGACATTGTCTGGATCGCCGTCTTTAGCATCGTCTATCTTGGATATCTGCAATGATCTACACCAGCACGCTGTGGCATTGGGGCTCGCCGGTATGGCTGCTTGCCGCCGCAGTCCTGTTTGCTTATGTCCTCGCATTTCGCGCGACGGGCCTTCGTCGTTTGTGGGTGCTGGCGCTTGGTTTGACGTTCTGGGTGCTTGCGTTCGTTTCTCCCATCGGCACCTTGGCGGACGGTTATCTGTTCAGCGCGCACATGGTGCAGCATCTGTTGATGTTGCTGGTCATTCCGCTCTGTCTGCTGCTCTCATTGCCACCACAAACGGAAGCATGGCAGCTGCACAGGTCGGGGCTGGATCAGCTTGTCAGCTGGAATGGTTTACCGCTGGTCGGCTGGATGCTGGGCGTTGGGGCGATGTGGTTTTGGCACGTGCCGTCGCTGTGCAATGCGTCGACACAAAGCGATGCGATTGGTTTGATCCGCGACAGCTCGTTCATCATTGCCGGGCTGCTGTTTTGGTGGCCGATCTATTCGCCGATCGAAAGCTGCCGGATACGACCGCTGGACGGCATCTGCTACCTGTTCGCGGCCTGCCTGGGCTGCACGCTGCTGGGTATCTATCTGACTTTCACCACGGTTTCGGTTTGTCCGGCGTTTGCCAATCCGGCTGATCGACTAGCCATTGTCAGTCGGCTTTATCAGGCCGGATTTACACCCGATGTCGATCAAAGTCTGGGTGGACTACTGATGTGGGTGCCGCCCTGCCTGCTGTACGTCGGTGCCAACATCAGCCTGCTGGTTCGCTGGTACTGTTGCCTGGATGATCGACCGCAAGTCCGGCCCCAGGTTGCCAGTGAGAAACAACCGAGCTACGTGCCATGACCGTTGAACCCAAACAGCCGAGCAATAATTCTGAAGCGCCACCGCGGCCCACTTATGCGCCGGCCGCGATGGCGATGGGGATCATGATGATGGCCTGGGGCATCGTCACTTATTGGATGATGTCGTTGTTTGGGGCCGGCGTTTTTGTTTGGGCGCTGTGGAGTTGGATCAGCGAAATCTGCCAGCAGTGGAGAATGAACGATGAATCGTGATCAACAACCTGCAGCGAACTGCCGTCCGGAAGACGAGGCCCGCCGATCTTTTTTGGCCAAGCTCTCCATTCTGCTTTCAAGCCTGATTGGTGCGGCGATGGTGTTGCCGGGTATCGGATTCATTCTCGCGCCGGTGCTGCGAAAGCCGGCCCAGAAGTGGCGGTCGGTCGGCAACATCGACCAGTTCAAGATCGGATCGACCGTCCTGGTCAGCTACGAGGATCCGTCGCCCAAGCCGTGGGCCGGCGTGACGGCAAAGGAAGGGGCCTGGCTACGACGTGTTAGCGAAAACGAGTTCATCGCGTTTTCGATCAACTGTCGGCATCTGGGTTGCCCGGTCCGCTGGGTCGATGACGCGCGGCTATTCATGTGCCCCTGTCATGGTGGCGTTTACTACGAGGACGGGACCGTTGCGGGAGGACCGCCGCCAAGACCGCTTGAAAGGCTAACAGTGCGACTTCGCGGCGGAGAAGTCGAAATTGAAACCGGCGCGGTGCCACTGACGCGTACGCAGGTCTAAAGAAGAATTCACCGCCATGTCAAAACCCGACGGCCCGTCAACCAACCGACTCGCAAAAATCTGGCAGTGGATCGACAACCGATCCGGCTATTCCGACTACGTCGTACCGCTGATCAAGCACATCGTGCCGCGCGACGCGCGCTGGTGGTATGTCTTTGGCAGCGCCACGCTGACGGCGTTTATCGTTCAAGTCATCACAGGGATCGCTTTGGCCATGGCTTACGTGCCGGGTGGCGCAGAAGCCTATGAAAGTCTGAAATTCATCAGTGAGCAAGCACCGCTGGGTGGAGTATTGCGGGGCATGCACTACTACGGTGCTTCGGCCATGGTCACGCTGGCGGTCATTCATATGGTGCAGGTTTATTTACATGCCACTTACAAGTATCCCCGCGAAATGAATTGGATGAGCGGCGTGGTGATATTGTTTGTCGTCCTGGGGATGGCGTTCACCGGCCAGTTGTTGCGTTGGGACGCCAACGGTGTATGGTCGGTGGCTGTCGCGGCCGAAATGGCGGGGCGAGCACCAATCGTGGGACCGACGATCGCCCATTTCCTGCTTGGTGGTGAGACCGTTGGCGGTTCGACGCTGACGCGGTTTTACGCCATTCACGTATTTGTGTTGCCCGCCCTGATATTCGCGGGGATCGGCCTGCACATGGTGTTGCTGCTGAGGCACGGTGTTTCCGAGATGCCAAAGCCGGATCAACCGGTCGATCCGGCAACGTACAAGAAACAGTACGAACAGCGACTGAAGCAGACCGGCGTCCCGTTTTGGCCGGACGCCATGTGGCGAGACGTCGTCTTCTCGACGATCCTGGTGGCAGTGATCTTGGCTTGCGCCATCGGGATCGGAGCACCGTCGCTGGACAATCCGCCCGACCCCAGCAGTATCGAAGCGAACCCGATGCCGGACTGGTATTTTTGGTGGTACTTCACGGTGCTGTCGTTGTCGCCTGCGGGACTGGAGACTTGGATCATTCTGGGGGCGCCGGTGGTCGGTTTCCTGGTTCTGTTTTGTATTCCGCTGTTGTCCAACAAGGGGCATCGCGCCCCCAGTAAACGGCCGTGGGCCGTCGGGATCATCATTGGCGGTTTTGCCAGTTTCATCGTGCTGACGGTCTACGGATACTATGAGCCTTGGTCGCCAGATTTTGACGTCCAACCTCTGCCGGCGAGCATCGTTGGCACGGACACTGGGACGGTGGCCGAAGGCGCAAGGTTGGTTCACTCCAAAGGCTGTCTGTACTGCCACGACATCGCCGGCTACGGCGGTCATCGCGGGCCCGAACTCTCGCGGATCGGCAAAGAATTGACCCGTGCGGAGTTGATCATTCGCATCAACAACGGCGGTTACAACATGCCCGCCTTCGCCGGCTCGGTGAGTTCGGACGAATTGTCGAAGATCGTGGACTTCTTGCAGACGAGAACAGGTGACGAAGCTGTTGCAAAGGCGAGCAACTAAGGCACGGCACTGTCCCCTGCTGGTTAGCCTTCGCCGCTAGCCCGGATCATTCATCAACGATGTAGGCCGGACCGAGCAAACCCTTGTGGTGCCGGAACTTCAGTCGCAATGCAACTGATATTAAGCTATGCACGCTGCGCCAACGATATCGAAAGGTTTGCGCTGTTCCGGCAGCCACCCGCGACCTCGGTCCGGCCTACGTGAATAATCGGCACTAGCCTGGGGGCAGCGTGTTTGAACTGCCTGAGTTTCGGGGCCCGCGGGTAGCGCCCTCGGCGCACGAAAGAAGCCAAATTTCCGTTTGCCAAGCTGTGGCGAACCCTAAAACAGGTTCAAAAATGATGTACCTTCAGGAAAAACGGGACCGACGAGGTTCTGCGCGGGTTCGACGCTGAAAATATTCTGAAATGACTTCTGATCCCGATAGGGATCGAAGCAATTAGCCCGGATCGCGCCGCGCATCCAGGGTATGCGGAAAATGGCTTCAACCTCTTCGAGGTATCCGAACATGAACAAGGAATCATCGACGACGTCTTCAAGTCAAGGGACTTCACGATGACCGATGGATTTGTTCGGCCGCGCGGTCGACCAAGGTGACACATAGGTCGTCTCTGTCCGATTGGTCCCATCAACCTGCCCGCGTCAGGCGAGATCGGCCAGCAGGACCACGACCGATCTGGGACCGGCCAAGTACGTAGTCCCGGGCACAGGCTGGGCGGCGTCCCAATCGCAAATGTCCTCGGGAGCGGGTAGGAACGTGTCGATCCAACGCCGCCAATGATGACTTGCGGCCAATAACGGCAGCTCAAACTCCAGCGATTCCCAATGTGCGCTGACGATCAAGTGCATGTTCAGATTCTGTTTCGGCAACTCGGCATTGAACGCGAAGCTGTGGGAATTCCCCGACCAGTCCGGTTGATTAAGCTTCACACCGTGCCAGCTGGCTTTCGCCCGTCGAATGATTTCACTGAGGCTGATTCGCTGTTGTTCGTCCCCGACATCGCGGAGCACACGGCGCGCGATCAACAGACGAACGAAACGATGGATTTCCGTGTGTTGCTGGACAAGAGACCAGTCGAACCAAACCAGTGGATCGTCGTGACAGTAGGCATTATTGTTGCCCTGCTGCGTGCGTCGGACTTCATCGCCCATAACGAACATCGGAACGCCCAGCGAGAGCATCGTGGTGGCCAGAAAGTTCTTGACCTGCCGATTGCGAAGTTGCTCGATCTCGGGATCCTCTGTCGGGCCCTCCACACCACAGTTCCAACTGCGATTGTCATTGGCTCCGTCCCGATTCCCTTCACCGTTGGCTTCGTTGTGTTTTTGGTCGTAAGAGACGAGATCATTGAGCGTGAAACCGTCGTGACAGGTAACAAAATTCACACTTTGCTCGGCTTCACGTTGTTTGTGTCCGTAAACGTTGTGACTACCTAGCATCGAATCCGCCATTGCGCCCGCCGAGCCGGGTTGTCCTCGGAAAAAGTCACGAACGTGGTCGCGGAACCTGCCGTTCCACTCCTTCCACGAGTCGCCGACGAAGCTGCCGACCTGGTACAAGCCCGCCGCATCCCAGGCTTCGGCAATCAGCTTGATGCCTGCCAGGTCGGGATCGGATTCGATGTCCCAAAGCACCGGCGGATTGGGAAGCACATGACCCTTTGAATCACGTGACAGGATCGAAGCCAGGTCGAAGCGAAAGCCGTCGACGTGCATCTCCTTCACCCAATAGCGCAGGCTATCAACGATCATTCGGCGAACCAGCGGATGATTGGCGTTGAGAGTGTTGCCGCAGCCTGAGTAGTTCGAATAGAACGCCCGGTTGGGCTCGAGCATATAGTAAGAGGGATTGTCGATTCCGCGAAAAGACAAGGTTGGCCCATGGTGATTGCCTTCGGCGGTGTGATTGAAGACAACGTCCAAAATCACTTCGATCCCCGCCCGATGCAGCGCTTTCACCATGTCGCGAAATTCATCAATTGGACCCAGCGGATCTTGACGCGAACTGTACGCCGGATGCGGAGCGAAAAAAGATACCGGCGCGTAGCCCCAATAGTTGACGACTCCCGGTGGACAGTCTTGCGGATCGTAAGCGAACACCGGCAGCAGCTCGACAGCGCTGATTCCCAACTCCTGCAGGTAAGGAATTTTCTCGACCAGTCCTGCGTAGGTGCCGCGGGCATTCTCAGCAATGCCGGAATTCGGATTTCTGGTAAATCCTCGCACGTGCATTTCATAGATGATGGTTCGAGACGAAGGGCGTCGCAGCAAAGTGTCGCCTTCCCAATCGTACACGTCAGGGTCGACGACGACGCTCTTCATCGCCGAGGCGGCATTGTCACCGGATCCGTGCGCTGCGTCGCGCGTATAACCCGGTGGAACCACAACGCCTCGACCGTAAGGGTCAAGCAGCACTTTCTTGCTGTCAAATCTCAGCCCGTTGGCCGGATCGTCCGCTCCTTGCACGCGGTAGCCATAGAGCTGTCCCGGCCGCACGCTGGGAACAAAGACATGCCAGTAATGGTAGGTGCGGTTGGCGACAGGGTCGAGTGACAGGACGCGAGCTGGAATCGCGTCATCGATCTCGTTAAACAGCAACAGTGCAACACCGGATGCCGTGCGGGAGAACAAACAAAAATTGACTCCATCATCTGTGACCGTCGCGCCGATCGGCGAAGGTGATCCGACATTATTGGAGGAAATTGAGGTGATCGATGACATGGTTTTCTTCAATTGCGGTATCAACTAAGCAGCGTGAGGTAAATCAGTGTCGCCTTTCGATCCGAGAAACGAACGTGCTTCGTTTCTTTTGCGGAGCGAAGGACGACAATCAAAGGCAGATCGATGCTAAGTATCAACCTACCGAGACCGGTTGCACCTTCCAGATCTGCTCGCAGTACTGACGCATTGCGCGGTCCGACGAGAAAAATCCACAACGCGCGACGTTGCGGATGGACATTCGCGTCCAGCCGTCTTGATCTTGATATGCCTCGGCAGCTCGTTCGCTGCACTGGACGTAGGATGGATAGTCGACAAGCAGCAGGTATGGATCATGTTGCAGGAGGGCATCAACGATCGGTTTGAAGAGTTCCTTGTCGCCGCGGGAAAATTCCCCGGCCGAGATACTGCCGATGACCTCCATCAGCTCCCAGTTGGCTTCTAAGTAGTCTCGCGGTTGATAACCGCGCTGCTTGAGATCAAGGACTTCCTGGGCCGTCAGCCCGAACAGGAAAAAGTTCTCAGTCCCCACGCGCTCGAGAATCTCGACGTTCGCCCCATCGAGTGTTCCCACGGTGATCGCGCCGTTGAGCGCGAACTTCATATTGCCGGTTCCCGACGCTTCTTTGCCCGCCATTGAGATCTGCTCGGAAATATCCGCAGCGGGATAAATCTTTTCCGCCATCGAAACATTGAAGTTGGCCGGAAAGATAACTCGAAGTCTGCCTTGTACATCCGGGTCATGATTGATCAAGTTCCCCAAGTTATTGATCAGCTTGATGATCAGCTTAGCCATGAAATAACCCGGCGCAGCCTTGGCGCCGAAGACGAACGTGCGGGGAACCATCTGGACGTCAGAATCGGCCTTGAGCCGACGATAGAGCGTGATGATGTGCAGCGCCTTGAGCAGCTGGCGTTTGTATTCGTGCAGTCGTTTGACCATGATGTCAAAGATCGAGTTTGGATCGGCAATCACACCCGTTGAGGCTTGCAACAAGACACAAAGGTCCTGCTTGTTAGCCTGCTTGAGCTCTCGCCAGGCGGCCCGGAAATCCGGGTCTTCCACGTGAGCCTCAAGCCCACTGAGCGCGTCCAGGTTGTTGAGCCAACCGTCGCCGATCTTCGACGTAATCAACTCTGACAGACGCGGATTGGCTAATCGCATGAACCGGCGCGGTGTGACACCATTGGTCTTGTTTTGAAATTTCTCGGGCCACAAATCGGCAAAGTCACCAAGGGTACGCTCGCGAAGAAGTCGAGAATGCAGCTCGGCAACGCCGTTGATGGCAAAGCTGCCGACGCTGGCCAGATGCGCCATGCGTATCTGACGTGGCGATCCCTCTTCGATGATCGACATCCGAGCCAAGCGGTCGTCATCGCCAGGGAAGCGGGCTCGAACTTCATCCAGGAAGCGACGATTGATCTCGAAGACAATTTCCAAATGTCGCGGCAACAGATCACCGAATAGGTCGAGTGGCCATTTCTCCAGTGCCTCGGGTAATAACGTATGACACGTATACGCGAAGGTTTTCCTGGCGATGTTCCAGGCCTGATCCCAACTCAACTGATGGTCGTCCATCAACAGCCGCATCAGCTCCGGAATCGCCACGACGGGATGCGTATCGTTGAGCTGGATGGCCGCCTTGTTTGGAAACTGATCCCAATCATCATTGAGCATCCGGAACAGGCGAATGATATCGCGCAGCGAGCATGCCACAAAGAAATACTGTTGCTGCAGTCGCAACTGTTTCCCCTCCCAAGTGACATCGTTGGGATAGAGGACTTTGCTGATGTTCTCGGAGTAAACTTTCTTCTCTACCGCGCGGACGTAGTCCCCGACGTCGAACAGCTGGAAATCGAATTCCTCCGTGGCGCAGGCGCGCCACAAGCGCAAAATGTTGACCGTTTCCGTGCCATACCCCGGTACCAACGTGGTGCAAGGTTCGCCTAACACCTTATGCTTGGCAATCCACCTGCGGCGGACAGATCCGTCGGGATCGGTGTACTGCTGCACCTTGCCCCAAAACCCAACTTCCACCATGTCACTGGGCTGAGGAAACTCCCAAGGATTCCCATAAAGCAGCCACTTGTCGGGCTGTTCTACTTGCCATCCGTCTTGAAACGTTTGCTTGAAGATTCCGAATTCGTAGCGAATTCCGTAACCGATCGCGGGGATGTTCAGTGACGCCAAGGAATCGAGAAAGCAGGCCGCCAACCGCCCCAGACCCCCGTTGCCCAGCCCCGGTTCAACATCGAGCCCAATCAGTTCCTCGAGATCCAGCTCGTATGCGGCCAAGGCCTGACGGGCAAGCTCGGTGGTGTCCGTGTACAGCATGTTTTGCGGCAGCTGCTTGCCGAGCAGATACTCGGCAGACAGGTAACACACGAATTTTGGATTAGCCGTAAACTGTGCTGCGACCGTTTTCCGCCACCGGTCGATCAAATGGTCGCGCACGGTGTAGCACAATGTCATGTATGCGTCGTGCTGATCAGCCGACTGGATCGCCTGGCCATGGATGTGCCAGAGGTTGTCGACCAGCCGTTGCCGAAATGCTTCGACCGTCGCTTCCATTTTCGTGCTGCTTGTTACTTCGCTCATGACTTGGCTCTCGTTGTTTATGATTTCGTATGCAATCGTTATTGGGATGCTAAGACCGCGTTGGTCAGTTCGGCCCCGCGCTTGCCTTGCTCGTATTCTGCGATATTCGCCAGAGTCGTTTCAGCAATGTTTGCCAGCGCTTCGTTGGTCAGGAACGCCTGGTGAGAGGTGACGACGACGTTATTGAAGGTCATCAACCGGGCTAATACATCGTCTGTTAAAACTTTGTCCGAGATATCGTGAAAGAAGACTCCCGCTTCTTCTTCGTAAACATCCAGACCCGCAAAGCCGATCTTTTCCGACTTCAATCCCTCGATTAGGGCCCGGGTATCGACCAATCCGCCGCGACTGGTGTTGATCAGCATCACGCCATCCTTCATCCGACCGATCGTGGCCGTGTTGATCAGGTGGTGGGTCTCCGGAAGTAGCGGCACATGGAGAGTAATGATGTCCGCACGGCTGAACAGCTCGTCCAGATCCACGTAGCGGACTCCTTCCCGCTTGGCCAGAACATCGTCGGGAAACGGGTCGAACGCCAAGATCTGGCAGCCGAACCCCAGCAGAATGTTGATGGCGCAGCGACCAATCTTTCCCGTGCCAACGACTCCGACGGTCTTGCCCCTCATGTCGAAGCCGGTCAAGCCTCCCAACACAAAGTAACCGGCCCGATTTCGCTGATATGCTTGATGCAGATGGCGATTGAGCATCAGCATCAGCGCCACAGTGTGTTCCGCGACGGCATAAGGCGAATAGGCGGGCACTCGGACAACGCTCAGTCCGTACTGCTGACACGCTTGCAAGTCAACGTTGTTGAATCCGGCGCACCGCAGCGCGATCAATTGGACACCTTGCGAGGCCAAAGTCCTGGCGATCGAGGCGTCGCAGTGGTCGTTGACGAAAATGCAAACGGCTTTACAGCCTTCGGCCGCGAGCACCGTGTCCTGACTCAACGACGCTTGAATCCAATGAATCGCAATACCGCCGCTGCCATGACGGTCAAAAGACTCGACGTCATACGATTGGGCATCGAACATGGCGACTTTGAGACGTCCTTGATCGTCATAGCCCGCCCGATTGCGCGATCGCCCCAATTCGGCAACCAGACGGTCGAAGGATCGTTCATCTAACCCGTCGACGCCTTCGAGCCTTTTCTGGAAGGCAATCAGTCGTTCTTGATCGTTCATGGAACTTTCTTATTGAGATTCGTTTGACCGATTACCAACGCGGCTGCGCTGTCGATTGCAACACGGCCCGCCAGAGGTCGCCATCGACCTCCATTGCCTTGGTTTGTGCGACGACCGTCGGGATCGGCACGTGGACGATATGATCTGATGCCGATCCAATCATCACACCCGTCTTGCCGGCCATTGCGGCATGCACGGCGTTGCGTGCCATTTGATCGCACAAGAACCGATCGTAGACATTCGCTGGGACACTGCGGATGTAGTAGCTAGGGTCCAAATACTTCAGTGCAACAGGAAACTCTTGTTGCTTGAAGTGGTGATTGATTTTGTCGCGAAGAAAAGTGCCGATGTCGTGGTGCAGCAGATTGCCTGACGCGTCGCGCTGCTGACGATCTTCACCAAAGAGATCTTGCCCGGCCCCTTCGGCGACAACGATCACCGCGTGCCCGCGTTGTCGCATTCTGCGCTGCAAAGCGGCCAACAACCCCTGTTCACCCTCCATGGGAAAGGGGATCTCAGGCACCAGTGTAAAATCAACTTCCTGGCTGACCACCGAAGCCCCGGCAGCAATAAAACCAGCGTGTCGCCCCATCAGCTTGACCAGTCCAATGCCGTTGACCGCGCCGCGGGCTTCGACGTGCGCACCGCGAATCACCTTGGCCGCCTTCTCCAAAGCCGTCGCGTATCCAAAAGCTAACTGCACGAAGGGGATGTCGTTGTCAATCGTCTTGGGGATGCCGACCACTGCGACCGCGCTGCCTCGTCGCTGCAGTTCTTGACTGAGCGCATGCGCGCCGCGCTGGGTGCCGTCTCCCCCCACAGACAACAAAATATCGATCTTGTGGGCTTGGATGAAGTCGGCCATCACGCTGGGGGATTGGCCGCCCCGGGAGCTACCCAGCACGGTGCCACCCAGCTTGTCGATCGGTTCGACAAACTCCTTAGTGAGCGCAATCGGCTCCAAGCCGGACTCGGGATTCAGGCCCAGATAGCCGTTGCGAATGCCGAGCACGCGCTGCACACCGTAGTTTTCAAACAGCTCGTAAAACGCCGAGCGAATCACATTGTTCAAGCCTGGCGACAAACCGCCGCAGGTTACGATGGCAGCCGTCGTTTGGTCCGGCCGAAAGAAAATGTGTTGCCGCGGCCCGGCAAGTTCCAGCGAAAGTGCGTCGGCCACAGTTTCGGGATGCAGAATGGTATCGAGCCGAACACGGGCCGAATCGGTAGCAAAGTAACTGGCCTGAGGATGGCTGGCAGATTCGAGGTGCAACGGCGAAGCCTGTTGGCATTGTCCAAGTGACGTCACGATCAGATCTTGCTGCGTAAGCATAAATGGTCCTTCTTGAGCAGGCGTTGTCGCTTCGAAACTTCTGGTTAGCGAACTCGCCACCGCACTGTGGCATGGTGGCGTTGTACGCTAGGAGCCCATTTTCAGTTCGCTAGTCGGTTTCATCCTATTTTCCTGCCGAAACCACTTCGCTTGGTTCTTGCTTTCACTTTCCAGGACCGAGTTCTTTGCCGGCTTCGTGTAGTTGTTTCTGAAGATACTGCATCGGTTGTAGATCCACCCTGACCGCACCTTCCGATCCCCGATCCAGATCAGCAACCAGCAACACAACCGACGAAAAAAGCGCCGCCAGTAGCAGGTGAATCATTACCTTTTTCTGCATCGCGACGCCGAACTGATAGCCGACCGCGAACATCGCACAGAATGTCGCTCCAAACAAGCAAAGCCAGACGGAATCAGGAATTCGATAATGTAGTCCAATGGTCACCCGCGAGGTGTGCAAGTCGATCGTCTCGTTGATCGACTGCACGAACAACGCTCGGAGCGGCGGGTCCATGTCAGTCTTTGCCAGGCTCGTTGTCTCTACCCAAAGCCGATCCAGAATCTCTTCGGACGCCACGATGCGGCTTTGCAGGGCTTCCGGCTTATCATTCGGGTTGGCACGAAGATCGACGTAGCTTCTCAGCAACTGTTTGCAGCGGAAACGCTGTGGCTCGGGCAAAAATTCAACACGCAGATCTGCCGTCCCAATCGCATTCACCTCGTCTAACAGCAGTTGCCGTCTCGTGTCGTACCGAGACGCCGTCGCTCCGAACGTGAACGCCAGGATGAAGGCCAGTAACCCAAGCATGGCAGCCACCGCCGATCCGATGACTCCCTCCCCCTCGGCGCCGGGACGCCTCGCCTGCCAGGTTCCAGCCCAATATCCGCCGCAAATGGCACCTAGAACGACGACCATCGTAGCAACGAATACCCCGGCCAGCGGGATTTGATCCATCCACACCGTGACGTTCATTCGGACTCCGGAGTCAAAAATATGTCCGCAACGTAATCGTTGATTGCGAAAAGGAATTTGGGAGCGCAAAGTGCGCAGTACGCTGCGCCATTTGGCGATTGGTTCTTGTACCCTTTTTCTACCCTCACACTTCGGCTTTGAGTTCTTCAATCTGTTTCCTCAACTCGTGATAGTCGCTGGAATCTTGCTGGGCGTAGTTCAGGTTCTTGAACAGCCCCGTGAGTCGGACGAACAACTGCGCGCACTTGTTCCTTGTCGCGGAAGTGATAGTCGCGATCAAGCACGCGTTGAATGAGCCCAAACATCTGCTTCTGACGTTCCAGCGGTACCGCCGCATCGACTGAATCGAACCCATCCTGCTGCAGGTAGACCATGTCGACAAACAACGACTTTTGATAGCGTACATAGTCGTCCAGCGTAACGCCTTCCTCGCCGGTCACCTGCATCATCTGGTTAATATTCTCGCCATCGCGGAGCAACTGCTGGGTGGCTTTGACCTGGGCGATCCAGTCCGGACCGAGATGCTCGTGCAAAGTAGTCTTTCAACTGATCCAAATACCGCGACCAGGAGATCAGGGGATCGACCGCAGGATAAAATCGCTTGTAGGCGCGATCGTACGACAGTCCCAAGAAACATTTGACCGTGCTCAGCGTCGCCTGCGTCACGGGCTCTTCGAAGTTTCCTCCCGCCGGTGAGACGGTGCCGATCATGGTGAAGCTGCCTTGGCTGCCGTCAGCGAGCGCGATCACGCCTGCCCGCTCGTAAACGCTCTTGATCGACGAATCGAGATAGGCCGGATAAGCTTCTTCGCCGGGGATCTCCTCGAGTCGTGCCGAGGTTTCTCGCATCGCCTGGGCCCATCGCGAGGTTGAATCGGCGATCAACAACACGTCATGCCCCATTTGCCGATAGTATTCGGCGATCGTGACGCCCGTGTAGATCGACGCTTCGCGGGCGGCGACCGGCATCGACGACGTGTTGCAGATCATCACGGTGCGGTCGATCAGCTTGCCGCCCGTGCGCGGGTCTTCCATTTTCGAAAAATCAAGAATCGTCTCCAGCACCTCACCGGCACGCTCGCCACAGAGCACCATGACCACGACATCGACGGCCGAGTGCCGCGCGATCAAGCCCTGCAGCACCGTTTTGCCCGCACCGAAGGGCCCCGGAATGCAGGCGGTTCCCCCCTTGGCGATCGGCAGAAACGTGTCGATCATCCGCTGCGTCGAGACGAGCAATTCGGTAGGGTATTTCCGCTCGATGATCCGTTGCCGCAGCATCTGCGCCGTCAGCGGCCTGCGAACGGGCCAGCGCTGCGCAAGCGTCAGCGACCGCTCCTGGCCCCGCGCATCGCGGATCCGGGCGATCGTCTCGTGGACGCGAAAATCGCCGGCGGAGATGCTCAAGACCTCGACCGCAGCCGGCTCGTCGAACGGGACCATGATCTTGTGCGTCGTTTGACGTTCCTGGACGATGCCGAGCACATCGCCGGCGGATAAGTGGTCACCCACTTGGCAGGCAGGTTCAAAAGGCCAAGCTTGCTCAACGTCAAACGGCTCGATTTGCGCACCCCGTTTCAGGAAGTAGCCGTTTTGCTTCGACATTTCGTATAGCGGAATCTGCAGACCGTCGTAGACGCTGCCGAGCAGGCCGGGACCGAGTGCGATCGACAACAGCTGACCGGTCAATTCCACGCGATCGCCCACTTTGACTCCGGCGGTCTCCTCGAACACCTGGATGTCCGCCGTATCGCCGCTGACCCGCAGCACTTCGGATTTCAGTCTCTCGTCGCCGACGCAGATATTGGCGACTTCGTTCTTCATGATCACACCCGACGGCGCCCGGATGCTGACGATGTTGCCGCCAACGCCGGTCACGACCGCGTCGTTACTGCTTGATCGGTTACTCAATGCCTGTCTCCAACTGTCGTTCGTTTGTGATGGTGGCGGTTCGCTGCGCAAGCGAAACGTTTGCTTGCGGAGCGAACAACAACTTGGCGGCAACGCCACGCTAGGAAAACATGTTCGCGAATTCACCCATCGCATCGGTGACAAGTTGTTCAAATTTTCTCTGTCCGACTTCAGCATCGCGTTGGGTCCACCGATAGACAAGTTCCCAACGCATCAGGTACAGCACGACGGCCTCGAACGTAAAAAAAGTGCTGCTCGGCGAGCCGCTCGAGCACGTCGCCAGGCAAGCTCGATTCTCATCCGCTCCAGGTCGAAGGGAGTATCGCCGTTGAGTTGCCTGTCGACTTCGGCAATCCAGGGATACTGGGCTCCCAGGCGAAAGTCGGGATGATTCCAATTCCGAGCGATCTGCGCTGCAATCGGCGCGACGCCTCGGGGCGGCTTCCAGGCTGCAATCGTCCGACAACGCAATCCGGCCAACACCGTGCGCATCGCCATGGTGTCGCGGATCAGTTCCCGCGCGAAGCGATTCTCGACTTCGCTTGTGAACTTCTCGATAACGCCGCAGAATTTCTTCATCGGTCCGCTCGAGCGGCTGACGTTCCCACACCAGAAAGTCGCTCATTTCATCGACCACTTGCGCATCGCGCGGCTCCAACATTTTGAGTCGCTCGTTGAGCTTTAACTGGCGAAATCGGCACACGTTCCACTTCGCTCGAACGACCGCGGCAAGGCGGGCAAGCTGCCGATCAGCGTGTAGTAGTGGGTAGAGCATACGTTTCGTTTTCGCATGATCGCGCGGAACCTGGGCATCAGATGCAGCGACAGAAACTCGGCGATCGCTTCGTCGCTCAAATCGATCTCCAACTTGTCATCGACAACCCGCACGGTGAACCCTTCATGCGCCCGACTTCCGAGGCTGACCGTAAACCCTTCCCGGAGATCTTCCCCGATCAGATCCGTGTACAAATTGCGTTCAGCGCGTCGTGCGTCACCGGCATCGATTCGCTGTCGAGCTTCCTCCTCGGAAATGACTTCGCGAGGAATCAAAATCTCCACCGGTTTGTCGCCTAGTCTCGTCGGTCGCCTGCCGCGTGATCTCCAGGATCATGTCTTTGATCAGCTGCGGATCGTGCAGTTCATGACGTACCAATTCCTGCAAGCGATTTCGAAAGCCTTCGTGGATCCTGGCGCTGAAATCTCGCATCGTGTCGCGGGCCGCCAAGTCGCAATGCCTCCTCGCCGGCAGACTTCATTTCGTCCGCCTGCGGTCGGGCTTGCTCGAGAATCTCGCTCGCCTGCCGTCGCGCCGATTCCAGCAATACTCGTCCGCTTTGCGCTTGCGCATTGGTCACGATCTTTTCCGCTTGCCGCTGTCCTTCGGCGACGCCTTCCTGACTCAGTCGGTCGATCAGCTCCTGGACACCGGACGTTGTTTCTTGATCGCTCATGCTGTTGTTTCCTTATCGGAATTTCTCTCAATCTGCTACTGGCCCTGCTAACCTGCTTGAACTTCCGGCAGCGAGCCGGCCAGCACCAAGGCAAACACAAAAGCGAACACGGCGAATCCCTCAATGATCGCTGCCGGCGCGATTGAGAGACCGAAGATTTCGGGCTTGTTCTTGCTGGCGTTGATGGAGGACGACAAACACCGTCCTTGGTAATAGGCGCTGACCAACAACGCCAGGCCCGACAACACCCCGATGCTGAAAATGCCACCCGCGTTCTGGGCGTTCAAAATCAATTGCCCACCGCCCTCCGGCAGCGGCTGCGGCTTGCAACGTGAACATGACAACGATGCCGTAAATGGTTTGCGATGAAGGCATGGCGGAAACACCGATGAACCGACCGTAGCCGCTTTCCACGTCCAGCATCGCGCCGCAGGCTGTCTGCCCGGCAATCGCGCAGCCGACCATGCTGCCGATCGCTCCCAAGGCCATCGGCGCGTACATTCCGATCCATCCCAACAGGTAAACTACTTCATCGCTCATGGCTGTTTCGCTTTCTTTGCAAACGCTTTGAATGAATAACCTTCTTCAGGCAGACTCCACTTGTAGAACTCAATGCAATTCAGGCGAAGACCATGGACAACGCCGCTCATGATGCTCAACAGCAGATTGAGCGTATGACCCAGAATCACGATCCCGATGGCAGCGATCACCCCAAAACCAGCATTGTCCCAGGCGCTGGCCCCCAGCTCGTTAAATGTTTCCGACAGTTTCGCGCTGGCAAGCCCCAGGGCAAACAATCGCAGATAGCTTAACGCGTCACCAAACAAGTCCCGAAAGTCCGGTCAATCCTTGGATGCCCATCCAACACGCGCAGCGCTTGGGTTCTTGATGCTGAGCGAAAGCAATGGCCGCTGACTGCTAAAGAGAAACACCGCGATCAGTCCACCAACCAGCAAAATCGCCCCGGCCTGCGTCAGTTGTCCAGCCGCGTCGATCGCCCATGTCAGCTAACGCGGCCATGCCGACCAGCGTGGCGCCGATCATCACGCTGACCCAGCCCAACGAAGCCAGCGCCGTCGCGCGACCACGCTGCAGCCAAGCGGTCACCAAGTGGGCGAGCGACAAGTGAATCACTCCGATGACGATCGTCAGCGGCATCATTTGGGATTGCGACTGCGCGTCGAGCAATCGCAGTTTTCCCAGCAGTGAGTCGACCGGCGGCGAGACGCCAAAGTAACTACCACACAGGATACCGTACGCGATCGTGCAGGCAACGATCGTCGACCAACACGTTCCGTCCACGCTGTCCAGCCTGTGTCTCGCCCAGCTTCTTCCACAACAGCGCCGTCATCAGCGCCAGGATGATTCCGTAGCCCGCATCGGCAACGATCATCGCAAAGAAAATCGCGAACGAGACGAAGGAGACAATCGATGGATCCCAGGAACCGTACTGGGGCGTCTTGTAAAAGGTCACCAGAGCTTCGCTGCCGGCCAGACGTTCGGGGTTGTGCAGCAGCGTCGGTGGTTGCGTCATCGGCAGCCGGCGGCTCGATCGTCACGGCCAGTTCATGTTCGGCGGCGAACTGCCGAATCCGATCCGTCGCGTCTCGCGGCACCCAGCCTTGAAGTGCAAATACGCTGCGACCGTAGAGCAGTTGCTGCGCCGCGCGGTCTCGCTCCGCCGCGTCGTCGGCTTCATCGAGTCCGGCTTGCAAGCAGCTCGCACCAACGCGTCAGTCCCACACGTTGGTATTGCAACTCGTCCATCGGTCGTCAACTTCGTCCAGTCGAGCTTGCAATTCGGACAACGGTCGAGGATCGAGTTCGACACGTGTGCCCGGAACGTCTGGCGGTTCCTCTCGGCCGAGCACGACGACATAGGCATTTCGATGGTCGCGGGCTGACTACCTGAGACGGGGCGGCGATGCTGGCGAACTTCGACAGTTCGCGAAGAGGCACGACATAAAACCAGAATCGCACGTTGCCGACTTTGCCGTCGCGGGGGCAGCTGAAACTCGCCCCACGGCTCGACGTCCTTGATTGCCTTCCGCAATTCGTCGCGCTCGTCGCTCAGCTTTTGTTGCTCGCTCCGCAGTCGCAGCGCATCGGCGACGACCGCCTCGCGGCTGAATTGCTCGCGTGCGACGAACTTGCCGCAGTTGCTCCGGGCAGGCACGGAGATACTTGAGCGCATCGTGAGCGTCGCTGGAAACATCGGTGGATTCGTTGTCGTTGCCGGATTGGCCCAGATTCACCAGATGGACGCAGCCCAACGCCTGCAGTTGCTCAAGCACCTGCGTTTGTTGCGTCTCGGCGCCGTAAAGAGTCATCTTGTCTAAGGGTACAATCGCCATATTTGCGTTACGCACCGTCCCGCGTTACGTCCGAATCAGTTCGCATGTTTCTTCTTCGCGATCTTCGATCGCACGACGGCGGAACGTTCCTGCTCGCCCAGCCCAATCTGAATCCGCTTGATGTTCTCCTTGGCCTGCGGGATCAGCACTTTTTCAAACAGGTTGACGCGTTGCGTGATTCTGCGGACTTGTTGATTCAGCCGCGCGACCCGTTCACGCCGCACCTGGAGATGCACTCGCAAGGTACACATCCGCTGCAGATACTCCACCAGAAAATCGACCCAGAACGGCTTGCCCAGCATGGCATAGGGGGCCGTCTTGAAGCTTCACTTCTCGAGCCACAGGCAGGCGTGCTCCGACAAGATTTTCCTCCTCGATCACGACCCGGTCGATCGTCACCAGGCCGTGCAGATCGATCTCGTGCGCACCCAGTGGCTCCATCAAGCCGGTGAGTGAACGAGTCAGCTCGCCAATCTCTCGCTCCGCATCGGCGAGCTGTGCTTGTGCCTGCTTTTTGTTCGGTCAGCAACTGCTGACGCTTCAAGTCGAGCGACGGCAGAAAACCGCTGGAACAGTCGCAATTGGCTGCGCTCGTGTGCGAGCGAACTCTTGTTGATCGCGACTTTGCTCATGACTTCGCCGCCGCCTCGGCCCGTTGCTTCGCAGCGGAGAAATACTTGTCCACGAGATGCTGCTTCATCAGCAATTCTTCCGGCTCGAAACATTCGGCCAGCGTCTGCCAGCACAAGTCGAGCGCGTCATTGAGCCCCATCTTGGCGTTGATATCCATGAACCGTTCGACGAACAGGTCTTTGAACTTCAGCGTCTTTTGGTTGAAGGGCGATAGGTCGAACGCCATCGCCTGCTTGGTTTCCGCCTCCTTGCCCTCGGAGTAGAAACGAATCATCGTGTTCATGATCTGGCCGTGATCTTCGCGCGTGACTTTGCCAATCACTTGCTGCTTGAGCCGCGACAGCGAACCGAATGGATCGAGCACGCCGTCATGCAGGTAGAATTGCCCCTCGGTGATGTAACCGGTGTTGTCCGGCACCGGGTGCGTGAGATCGTCGCCCGGCATCGTCGTGACCGTCAGGATCGTCACCGATCCGGCCCCCTGGAAGCTGCAAGCTCGCTCGTAGCGGAGTGCCAGCTGGCTGTACAGGTCACCCATGTAACCGCGGTTGGACGGCACCCGCTCCATGGCGATCCCGATTTCCTTGAGGGCGTCGGCGTAAGCCGTCATGTCGGTCATCAGCACGAGCACGCGCTTGGATTGCTCCACGGCAAACGTTCGGCGACTTTCAGACACATGTCGGGAATGAACAGCCGTTCGACGATCGGGTCCGACGCCTGATTGACGAACATCACGGTCCGCGCAAAGACACCTTCGTCCTCGAACGTCGAGCGGAAGAAGTGGTAGTCGTCAAAGATCAGGCCCAGTCCGCCAAAAACGACAATGTCGGCGCTGGCCTGGATGCCGATCCGCGCGAGCAACTGATTGAACGGCTCGCCGGCGACCGAAAAGATCGGGATCTTCTGGCTTTCCACCAGGCAATTGAACACGTCGATCATCGGCACGCCGGTCTCGATCATGTTGTGCGGCAGATTGCGCGAGACCGGATTGACCGATGGACCACCGACGTCGATGCGAGGATCGTCGAACAACTCCGGGCCGCCGTCGATCGTTTCCGCCGCCCCATTGAGAACACGCCCCAAGATGTTCTCCGAATAGGGGACGCGAAACGGATGGCCCAAGAAACGGACACGGGCCTGAGTCGACAGCCCTTTGCCGCCGGTGAACACCTGCAGCGAGACGGAATCATCCTGCAGTTCGACGACCTGGGCCAGCGATGTCGATCCGTCCCAATTCTCGACCACCGCCAAATCACCGAAGCCGACATCATGAGCACGAACGCGGAGGATGTCTCCGACGATGCCGAGCACTTCGGTGTGATACGTTAATTCTTGCAGCATAATCCGCGTTCTCTGGTCAATAGTGCTCGGGGACAAATCGTCTCGACGCGAGCGAGGCAACGTCATCGTACTGATGCGTCAGGTCGCGATCGGGAATCTCAACCTTCTCGTGGGGCACGTCTTCATACGGGATGCGGCTGAGCAGATGGCGAATGCAGTTCAATCGCGCCCGCCGTTTATCATCCGAGCGGACGATATACCACGGTGCGAATTCGGTATCGGACGCCATGAACATGGCATCGCGAGCAGCTGAATACTCGTACCACCGCCGTACCGATTCCAGATCGGTGGGACTGAGCTTCCACTGCCGCAGCGGATCTTCGATCCGGGCGCGAAAACGTCGCTCCTGCTCGTCTTGGCTCACCGACAGCCAGTACTTCAGCAGGATGATTCCGTCGTCGACCAAGCGCTTGCTCGAACCGGTCGCAAGTGCGGAGGAAACTCTCGTGCTGGTCGCATCGTGCAAAATCCCAACACCTTTTCGACGCCGGCGCGGTTGTACCAACTGCGATCGAACAGCGACGATCTCGCCGGCGGCCGGCAGGTGCGCGATGTAGCGCTGCACATACAGCTGCGACTTCTCGCGGTCGTTGGGGGCAGGCAGCGCGACCACGCGAAACACACGTGGGCTAACCCGTTCGGTGATGCGTTTGATCACGCCCCCTTTGCCGGCGGCGTCACGGCCTTCAAAGACGACGACGATTCTCGCGCCCGACGTGCCTGACCCAGGCCTGCAATTTAACGAGCTCGACCTGCAAGTCTTCCATCGCTCGTTCGTACTCTTTACGCTTCAGCTTCGGCTTCCGCTGGACGTCTTCAGCAGCTGGCAAGCGGTCTTCGCCGCCTGCCTTCTTGGCCTTGGATTTCTTGGCATTCAATGAAGTAGGCCTCTCTCTGTTGTTTACAGGACGGAGCCGAAAGCACCTCGGTGAGTATAGATGTTTTCCTGGTAAGCAAGAAAGCACCGCGCCGGCAAGCAACTCGTTTAGATCAGCGAATTCGCCTTCATCGAGTAAGGTCGCAGCGCAGAGTTCTGGCTTTCGGAACAACGGCGTTCTGTCTTACACAGAGCCGCACTGCATCTTGCAGCCAATTTCCCACTCGTCGATACTTGGGGCGAACTGCGAATCCTGACCGGCTCAGCTATCGGCAAGTTTTTGGACTGCTTTGGCCTTTCATTTTATCTGTCGTTTCACATCGAATTTGCTCGGGAAATGCATGATGCCGGTCCCTACTTCGGAATCCTTCTCGCTGCCGACCGATGCACTTGGCGATTTCCGCTTAGCGTGGAAAAAATTCGCGCTGACCAGCATGGTCTTCAAACTGATCGCAGTTGTTTTGCTGACACCGCTTGAATGGTTTGCCCGGCGCCGAATCAGCTATTTCCAGCGAGTCCGCTTCGACGAGAACCGATCGCTGATCGCAAGAACTGTCTTTTCATAATACTTCTCGATGTCGGCATCGACGATGAATACGATTGCTGCGAAGCGTCCGGTCCTGACTAAAAAACACCCGACGTGAATACGACTGCGACCCCGGACTGTCCCAAGTCAGTTCATTGGTCGTGTCCTTTGTGGTCACTCGTTTTCCTGGGGTGAACTCATTTTTGCGTTTTAAGGTAAGCGTTCGGCAGGACTAGCGGCGGGCTAGCTTTCTTCGGCGGGCGCGGCGGGCCTTGGTCTTCGCCGCGCGGGCCAACGATTCCGCTTGGCGGTAGCTGCGGATCGAATCAGGGTGGGCGCTCGCCCAGCGATCCGGTAGCAACGATTCAACCTGTCGCTTGTCGCCAGCGAGGGTGCGCAGGACGTCATCGATGTACGCCCACAGATCCAGTTGGTGACGCGAGGCTGATGCGATCAGCGTGTACATTGTCGCTGCGACCGAGCCTGCAGCCGGCGAACCGATGAATAGCCAATTTTTTCTGCCCACCGTCAAGCGGCGCAGGTCTCGCTCGGTATCGTTGTTGTCGATCGGAAGATAGCCGTCGGTCGTATACGACAACAACGGTTGCCATTGATTGATCGCGTAGCGGATCGCAGTGCCGATCGCACTTTTGGGAAGCACCTTCGGGTCTCCGTTCTGCTGGTCCAGCCAAGTTTTGAAGTCGGCAAGTAGCGGCAACGATTCGCTGCGGCGAAGTTCCAGTCGCTCGGCCGCTGATAAGTCACTTCCGCGATCTTCGATGTCGTACAGCTGACGGTAAAATGCTAATGCTCGTGCGGCTCGCTTCGGGTCGTTGCTCTTGGCAGCTTCGAACTTACGACGCGCATGCGCATGGCAGCAGCTTGACAGAATGCGACCTCCGCTTCCCAGATAGACTCCATCATTGACACCATACGCATCGACGCTCACCCAGCCGTTGTAATCTCCCAAGAACTTTGCCGGTCCGTCTCGCTCACGACTTTCGTGAAAGAAGAACACGTTGTACGGGGCCGACTCTCGGCCGCGTGCAAGCCAAACCCGCGCCGTCCGCATCGCCCCAGGCAGTGAATCGTCCTGCAGTCGAACCGGCGTATCGTCCATGCCGATCACATCACTGTCGAGCAGTTCACTCTTCATTCGCTCGGTCAGTGGACGAACCAGATCAGCCGCCGCATCCAACAGGCCAACCTGCGTGCTGCGTGGGATCACGACGCCAGCCCGAGCGAACACATCTTCGAGTCGATAAAGCGGCAGATGATCGGCATATTTGCCAAGAATGATCTGAGCAGTAACGCCAAAACCATAGCGTGAACCACTCGTTAGCGCCGCACCGTTTTGATCGGGCGTGGGTGGCGGAGCGACCGTCACTCCCGTTTTGCATTTACCGCACGCCCGCTTGGGGTAGTGCAGCTCATGCACGACCAGTTTGGCCGGGATGTATTCCAATCGCTCACGAACATCCGTGTCGATGATCGGCATTTCTTCGCCGCAACACGAGCATTTGCGATCTGCTTCGTCGACATCGATCGTGCTTACTTCTCGCGGCAGATTTTCAGGGAACCGATCTGACTTGCTTCGCTTACGGCGGCGATAAGTGATCTCTTCTTCGACCAAGTCCGCGTCGTCTTCCATTTTAGTCGTCGACTCAGCTGACTTGTCGAACAGTGACAGTTGTGAATCGTCTGCGTTGTGCCGTTCGCTGCGCTGTCCGTAGATGTATCGCTTGAGTTGTTCGAGTTCGTGCTTGACGCTGACAAGTTCCTTGGATATCGAAGCGTTGGTTTCATCCTGTGACAAAATCAACGCATGGCACTGCTCGATGTCGTTCGGTAATTGCAATTCGTGCGACATGCACACGTTGTCGTGATTGCACAAAAAAACGCAAGGCGAAGAATCGTCTTACGTTTACATTTTGTCAAACTTTTTTGTGCTTGGTCTCAAGCCACTCGATATCGTTTGCGATGCTTAACCGAGTCCAAGTCAATTCCCGACAGCAACAACGACAACTGTGTGTGATTAATCTCCATCGCAGTTGCTTGAGATTCACACGATGGCAGTTGGTAACTTCCCGATTCGAGCCGCTTGTACCAAATTGCCAAGCCGTCCTTATCCCAGTACAGCAGTTTGATCCGATCTCGGCAGCGATTGCAAAACAGAAACAGATGACCGGAGAGCAGCTCCACATCGAAGTGCTCGGCGACCAGTCCGCTCAAACCATTGAATCCCTTACGCATATCGGCCGGACCAGAGTAGACAAAAATGCGAGTGTGATTGGAGAGCGATAGCATCAGTGGTTCTCCTGCTGTCGATTGCGCGTTTCGGTGGCTTCGATGACGGCTCCGACCAAGTCGGCAAGTTGCCCGCTGTCAAGCTGCGATGGAAGATCGATGGAAGCCCCTCCCGGCAAATTGAGTTTCGGCGTTGCCGATGTCGCCTGGACAATGACCGGGACAAACTTGGCATTCGACCTGTTACTGCGTTTACCTGGTCGCCTTGAGTCTGGCTTTGGATTGAGTTGTTCTTTCCAACGATAAAAAGTGGCGACGGAAACCGATTCGCGACGGCAAAATTCGGCGACAGTCACCTGGGAGGAATGAAACCGCTCGAACCGCTCAGTCCAAAGAGTGAGTCGCTCGGCACTGGTAAGCTTCGACATGGGATTCTCCGTGAAAGGTCAAAGAAACCCAAAAACCTACCGACAACAAAATTCATCCTCCCGCCGAACGCTTACCTCGGACTGGTCTATTTGGAAAAGCAGATGCAGCAGCCCGAAGACGCGACCATTGAGTTGGCAGTCATGATGACCGTGTTGGTCAGCATTTTCGCGCATGGGCTGAGCGCCGTTCCCGGGATGGAACTTTATGCCCGCAAGATTGAGAAGTTGCCCCCAAGCGCACCAGAGCGAACTGACTAAGACTCTCAATCCAATCAGCGGACGGTTGTAGGCGTTTCTCGGTCGTCTCGTCCCTTGCCAACAGAATCCTTGTTATTCTGGGCTTCGTGTAGAATCCTGGCGTGTATCGGGAAAACGTGAGTCACCTATTTCACCAAAGCCTCTGACGCTTTTTTCTGATTGTCACTTCCTATGGTCCGTCTGCTCGATCAAATTTTCGGTACTTTATTTGGCCAGGAAACAGCTCGACATACGCCCCGCAACAATCGGGCGTATCACTGCGATTGTGGCAAGCTGGCATACTTTCTCGATCGCGAATGCCAAAAGTGCGGGCAACCACTTGGCTTCGAACCGCATGTTGGTGAGCTGCGCTCTCTGGAAGCCGGTTCGCTGCCGGGGACATGGCGACTGTCGGGTATCAATAGCGAGCAGGAGTATCGCCGCTGCGCAAACCTGCATGCGCCAGCAGAATGCAACTGGCTCGTGCCGGCCGATCACGATACCGGACAATGCCTCTCTTGCTGGCTTAATCGTAAAACGCCCGATCCGAATGACGCTGACAACGCGGCGTACTGGCGAGCGGTCGAAATCGCGAAGCGGCGACTGATTTCGCAATTGCTGGGGCTTGAGCTGCCGGTTGTGCCCAAGTCGGATGATCCACAGAACGGACTCGCCTTCGATCTACTGCGTGCTCCAGCGGAGGGCCCGCGAGTGATAACGGGACACGCGAGTGGATTGATCACGATCAACATCGAGGAAGCCGATGATCTCAAGCGGCAGCAAACCAAGACCGCGATGAATGAGCGTTATCGCACCTTGCTGGGACACTTTCGCCACGAGATCGGTCACTATTATTGGGACCGATTGGTTTGGGACACACCTTGGCTCGAGCCGTTCCGGATGTTATTTGGGGATGAGCGGGTAGATTACACGGAGTCCTTAAAGGCAAATTACGAGGGCAAATATCCGGCCGACTGGCCGGAGCGTTTCATCACTCGATATGCCAGTTGTCATCCGTGGGAGGACTGGGCCGAAACCTGGGCGCACTATCTACACATCGTGGATAGTTTGGACACGGCCGTATCTCACGGACTTCAGGTCGATCTCTTTGAGGTCAAAGCCGATCACTTTAGCCTCGATGACCTTTACGATCCGAAGCATCCCGATGCCCACCGCAGTCTAACGCTCCTGAACGGCTGGATAAAGCTGATTGCGATCCTGAATCGGCTGGCTCGCAGTTTGGGCCAACCCGATTTCTATCCCTTCGAGATGCCCAAGGCGGTGGTCAAAAAGCTGCACTTCATTTCGCTCGTGATCGACGGCTGAAAGGGCGTCACCGTTTCGCTGCTACGGATTTCGCTGCTGCGGTTCGTCCAAGCGGACCATCGTCCATTGCTGAGTCTGACCATCCGCAAAGTGCAGCAGCGCACCGGCTTCGTTTTCGGTCAGATTGAAGATGCGTTCCTTGCTGATGGCCAACTGAAGAAACAGCGTGGAGTCTTCGACATCGCCGTAACCGTCGGTTAACGCGAACACGCCCAACGGAAGCAACTCAATTTTTTCAGCGTCGACATCGGGGATACTGGAGACGATTGCTTGGGCTTGCTGCACGTATTCGTCCTCAGTCGCCACAACCGTTCCGTCGTAGATTACATTCCCATCTTGGTAGTACAGATTGCTGCCGTAGTCGTAGTAGACCGGCGTTCCCACGTTTCCCAGGCACCAACCAGATACACTATCAACAGTCCCCCAAGCCCACCAATTATTGTGAAATCCGTTCCAACCCCAACGCCAACCGAAAGGGTTGTTCCAGAAGCCGATACCGTAGATCGGCCAGTATCCAGGTCGCGGTGGACGATAGCCCGGAGGCCGGTAGCCAGGAGGTCGCGAACCGGGCGGTCGGTGTCCTGGCGGACGTGCCGACGGAGGTCTTTGGGTTGGCGGGTGTCAGCTGGGTACTGCTTGCGACTGCGGCCAATGCCCACGACATCGTGTTGCGCGAGCAAGGCAAAGCGATTCTCGGTGTCCGCTATCCAGCAGATTGGAAACAGGTCGTTGATAAGGATTACGTGGTCGCCACCAGCGACGATGGTACCGCATGGTCGGTGATCAGCACTCTGAAAGACATCCAGGACAAAGCCTCTGGAATTCGAAAGATCAAAGCAGGTCTCGAAGAGTACCTGACGGAGATCAAGTACGACGAGTTGACCGAAACCGGAGGGGGTGCGTTGGTGCTGTCTGGTACCGGCACAGGAAAAAAATCCGGAGTCGCCGTTGTGTTCACGTCGGCCGTCTTTCAGTCCGGACCGGAACGCTTCGCAGGAATCGTATTCATCGTCGATGCCGACATTGAGAAGTATTACGAAAAAACGATTCTCGCGATCAGCCAGTCGGTGCTCGTCGAGGCAGATTTTGCCGACGAAACGGCGACGCAAGATTGACTGGATGTGCTGTGAGCGGTCCTGTTATTTCGTATCCGATTCAATCTTCGGTTCGTCGATCGTTCCGCGAATTCGAAAACGAGTGACCTGGTCGCCGACTGCTGCAACCGATTTCTTCGAAACGGTCAGCTCAAGGTCGACCGATTCGTCCCAGCCAACAGAGCCCGACGATTCGATGGAGATTGGCGAGCCGGAAGTGGGAAAAACCATACCCAATCCTTGGTGATGAATTCGATCGGCGGCGACATAAAACTCGATGGACGTGTTTTCGGTCACCAACAACTTGTCAGGCATCTCGGTCTTAAATAACTCGGCGGTCATCGCTACCAGTCGTCGCATAACGTCGTCTTTCAATTCGACGGTCAATTGGTGCAGAGTAACAGACCCCGTGATTTGCCGTTCGGTGTTGTCGGCTTGCGACGGCGACCCAACGGGAATTCGAACTTGGTCGATCTTCAGTGTGACACTCCCCTGCATGGCAAGTGCGTCGGCAATCAGCGGTGCCACCAACTGCAGTCCCTCGCGGCAAATGTCAGGTGTTAATGCCTCGTGATCAAGCACGGTGATTGGATTCACCGTGAACACCGAGCGCCCATTTTCCCGCAGCATGCTGACGCTCAGATTGACATCGCTCAGCTCCAATAGAGGATCTGGGTCGTTGCGCTCGTTGGATCCGAATTTCACCACGTTCCACAATCGCTGTAAAAACGGGGAGCAGCGTTACTACTTCCGCTGTCGGCTGACTGGGTGATTGTTGCCGGCCCGGATCGATCATGATTTGGAGGGCGGGATGGGTGAACGTTATCGCCCCCAGTTGAGGCAACTCCGCCAACATGGCCAGCCACGATTTTTCGGCGCGAATCTTTTCGATCCGAATGTCAACAGCTTGACCGGTGGAAGAAATCTTCAATTCGTCGACGGTCAGCGAAGAAAAATACCCCAAGCTCGCGGCTTGAGTTGAAATCGAGATCATCGGATCGTTGATCATCCAAGTGAGCAATCGATCGCGAAGCGGGGTTTTTGAAGCGAGCCACGGCAGAAGCGAAAGCACAAGCAAGCCAAATATCAATCCAGCCAGGACTCGCCATCGCCAGGCTGACTTGTTTCGGGTTCGTTTGTCCTGCCTCACGACGTGCTCAAAGGCCAATGGGAATTAACGTAATTCTTCATTGGCGGCCGATCCAATGCCAAGCCGAAGCACCGACCACCCTTGAACATTGACTAGTTTGACCTGATCAACCAGCAGGTTTGCGAGTTTCGGATCCACTTTCTCTTGAATCATATCGTAGGCCAGATCCCAGTCGGCAACTAGCTGCAGCATGGCTGCTTGACCCGGCGTCGTCTTGAGCCAAATTTCCGCCAGCGCCGGTGGTTGGTCGCCAAGTAGTTCCCGCTCTTTACCGCTCATAAACTCGTCGGCCAGGCTTGCCTCGGGCGGTCCAATACCGGTGACAATCGAATCGGATCGGGTAATCAAAGAAAATTTCCAGTCGTTTGTTTCCGGAAAATACTTCCTGACAAGATCGCCGAAAGGGAAGCAGACATCCAATGAACTGACTAGTTTATCAGCCGTTTCGTCAAAGGTCTCGTCAATCAACTCGCCCGTGATGCTGACCACCTCGTGGTCGATCTCGCACTTGTTTCTGCGAGCAATCCAGCCGGCAGCCCGTCTTACCAGACGTCCGACGAGCCGACCCGGACGGGAACAAATTTGGTCGATCGTGGTTTGATTGCAGTTTGTTGTCTGCGTTGATAATCCAAAGAACTTTTCACCGCTAAACTCAATTTGTTTTTGAGAACGAAAGATAGCGGTGGTCGAAGCGTGGACGGTTGCCGGTCCCACCGTGGAAGAAAAATGGCCATCGGCGATCCCATCGACGACGACCGTGAACCGGCCTGAGTTTGACGATGGGATACATTCAACTCGCGGCGTTCCGCGCCCGATCGCTTCCCCTGTTACCGTAATGCCCCGTACATCACGCACAATCGGAATCTTTATCTCGACTTCCTCTTGAACGAGCGCATCGATAGCCGTTTTGGAGATGACCAGAATGATGCCAATTTCGTCACTTTCATTACCAGCCTGCAACTGAAGATCGGCTGCTGATGTCGCGAACAACAAACTGGCGACTAGGAAACAAAACTGCATGTGACGGTCCTGTCATAAAATTACATAAATCAAACAACAAGCGGGTTATCGCTATTTGATTTTAGTTCGGTTTTACACTTGATGCTCCAAACCAAATCTGCTTAGTCGCCGCACAATTTCCGCCGCCGTCGTGGATTGTCCCAATCGGTATTGGGTCACTTTGGATTACGTCGAGGCTTCTCCAGCTCACGGCGTGTCAAGCTTGTTCAACGTAGCGGGCCCGTGCTTTCCGATCAGCAGCGCGGCGGGCAGCAGGGCGACAGCGAGGGCGACATCTCCCGCGACTCGACCACGTCGACCACTCGTTGCTCGAGTTGTTGGTCGTGTCCGTAATATTTCAATTCGATGTTGACGCGGATCTTGCCTTTGCACTCGTCCAGAACCTCGCCCAAAGTGGGCACTCTTTCGTCTTTAAATTCAGGGCCAAACCGACTGCCAATGTCGATGTCCTGCAAGTTATCCATGGTCGCGTCCCAGATTTTCAACGGATTGCCAGAGAGCTTCATGAAATCACTGTCGTGAAGCACGACGACTTCTCCATCGGCTGTTTCCTGCACGTCAAGTTCGATCCAGTCGGCCCCGTCTGCGATCGCCTGGCGAAAGGCTGCCATGCTGTTTTCGGGCGCCGCCTGGGACGACCCCCGATGAGCCATGATCTGGACGTCATCGTCCAGCCGGATACTTTGCATTGCGGTCGCACCGATGGCCACGGCGATCACCACGCCGGCGATACCAGCGCCAACCAATCGGACGAGCGTGATTCGGAAACCAGTTTGATCGAGCGCGGCTTCGGCCGCTCCCAGTCGCAGATCCGCAAGTCCGGCGCTACCCAACCGCCGGTAAAGGTTGAACAGAATGGCTGCGAAAGCCGTTGTGCTCAATAAGTTGACCGCAAAGTTTGCGATCACCCACAGCAACAAAGTGATGCCGACGGCGACCACGATTAGCCGAAGCGAACTGGTTGCATCGGGCACTAGCAGATGTCCAATCGCAGCGACGATTGCGGTCGCAACGGTCGACAGTACCGTGGTTGCCAGGAACCAACCGACGATCCAAAGCAGGATCGTGCGGCGATGGCCCAGAGTCCGCTGGCGGCTGCACCGTGGTGCCGCGGATGGGCTGACGCGTTCGAACACAGCCAAGGGAATTGCAAACGCCCAGCCCGTGAACAAACTCAGCAGGATCGCTGTGAGGGCGACCAGCATGACCGCGCCGATACCTAGCGCGACGATAAACTCGGGTGGCTTCTCGGACAAATAGTAATTGATGTCGTATTGACTAAGCAGTAAGGAATACGCGACGGCGGCCACAGCCACCAATGGCGCCATGATCAACAGCGTGAACACGATGATTCGGGCCATGACTTGAATCACCGCCGCGGCATTCGCGACTGCAAATCGCAGTGCCCCAAAGACACCGAGCCGCTGATCCAACTGCTTCGCGCACAGGATTCCCAGCAGCGATGCCTGCTCCAGGGCGATGATGGCCAGCCAAACTGCGCCTACCATGACGACGCAGACCCATCCGATCGGACGAACGAGAAGGTACAGGATATCGACATCGGTCAGCACCGAAGTTCCCGACAGCGCAATCAGAAATTGAAACAGCAGGCCGACCAGCGGTGTCAACAGGACAAACGCGATCAGCTTGAAGACAATGCCAGTCAGTGCAAGCGGTTTCCAAGAGGAACGCAAGTCGCGAATTGCGTTGTTGAGCAGTGATTGCGAATTCGACGGGGTATCAGAAACCATGGATCTCTCGAATAGATTGGACCTTAGACGATCGATTGCGACCGCAAGCTACCGCTGAGCCGGACAACCCGCGATGATGCGGACGTGCACCAACCGCGTGGCGAAGGAAGTTTGAGGTATTCTCTACACATACGCCAGAAGCCGAGGAGCAATTTAGATTGAACGACGATCGCCGACGTTTCAGGATTCGCTTGCAGGGGAGCGTGCAAGGTGTCGGTTTCAGACCGTTTGTCTGGAACCGCGCTAGCGCTATCGATCTAACCGGCTGGGTGGCCAACGATTCGTTCGGCGTGATCATCGAAGTGCAGGGGAGCAGGCTTCAGTTGGATGCCTTTCTAGATGGCTTTGCAAGTTCGCTGCCTCCGCTGGCGATTGTTGATTCGCTGGCAATAACAGAGATTCCGCTTGTCGAGGAAACACACTTTGTGATCCGTGACAGCGAGATCTCCGAATCGATGAGCACGCCGATCGCTGCCGATATCTCGATCTGCGATGACTGTCTTGGCGAACTACGCGACCCAGCTGACCGGCGATTTCGCTATCCGTTTATCAACTGCACCAACTGCGGCCCGCGATTCACGATCATTCAGGACATCCCCTACGATCGACCGTTGACGACGATGAAATCGTTCGAGATGTGCGATAGCTGCCGCCACGAATACGACGATCCATCAAATCGTCGCTTTCATGCTCAACCGAACGCATGTCCTCGGTGCGGACCGCAGATCTGGTTTGCCAAAGCAAATCAGAACCTGGTGGCGCCAGCGGGCTCCAAAGAATCCAATTGCAGGGGCGAGCAAGCGATCGAAGATTTTATGAAAGCGATCGCCGCCGGACAGATCGTAGCAGTCAAAGGTATCGGCGGTTTCCATCTGGTTTGTGACGCCACGAATCCGCAGGTGATCCGTCGACTTCGTGAGCGAAAGGGGAGAACCGATAAGCCCTTTGCCATGATGGTTTCCGACTCCGCTCAGGCGACATCGTTCGCGATCGTCGGAGCTCGAGAAAGACAGTTGCTCGAGAGCAGGCAGCGGCCAATCGTCTTGCTGAGAAAATGTGTTCGCGACGGTCAGCGAACCATGCTGCAGCACGTCGCGCCGGGGAACGATTTCGTTGGCGTGATGCTGCCTTATTCACCGCTGCATTATTTGCTGGCCGGCGCAGCTGTACCGCTGGTGATGACGTCGGGCAATCGATCCGACGAACCGATCGCACGCAGCAATGACGAAGCTTTGGAAAGGCTGGCTTCACTGGCTGATTGTTTTTTGTTTCACAACCGCGAGATTCACGTCGTCTGCGATGATTCGGTGGTACGCTGCGTTGATGACACTCTGTTGCCGATCCGGCGTTCGCGTGGCTTCGCACCAATGCCGGTGAAATTGACCGCAGCGGGCCCAAGCGTGTTGGCGATTGGCGGCGAAATCAAGGCAGCGTTCTGTGTTACCAAAGACGACTATGCTTACATCAGCCAGCACATTGGGGATGTCGGCAACATCGAGACCCTGGATGCTTTGCAGCGCAACGTGGAACATTTTGTGAATGTGTTCCGAGTCGACATTAACGCGGTCGCCGCGGACTTGCATCCGGGATATCTATCGGCGCAGTGGGCAAAGAAATTTGCTGAGCTCAGGGACATTCCGCTGATCACGGTCCAACATCACTCGGCTCACGCCGCAGCGTTGGCTGCGGAGCACCAGTGGCCCGCTACCCGTCCGCTGCTGGTGGTCTGTTTTGATGGAACAGGCTACGGAACAGACCAGGCAATCTGGGGCGGCGAGTTCCTGTTGGCAAGCGGTCACCGCCACGAACGAATCGCGCACCTGAAATATTTTCCACTGCCCGGTGGGGACGCGAGCATCAGGTGGCCTTATCGCACTGCACTATCATTGCTGTGGGCCAGCGGGCAACCGTGGGACGAACGACTGGCTTGTGTTGCCGCATGTCCGCCCGCTGCGCGAAGAATCTTGCAGCAACAACTGATCCAGCAGCTCAATTGTGCCTCCACCAGCAGCGTCGGCAGACTCTTTGACGCCATCGCCTCGATCATTGGCGTTCGGCACGAAGTCAACTACGAGGCTCAAGCGGCAATGGAACTGGAAGCGTTGGCGGCCGAGTTCATTGATGACGTCAATCCCGCCGGGTATGAGTTTGAAATCGACGGCGAGTCACCCCTGCAGATTGGATGGGGAAACATCACAAAGTCCATCTGCCACGACACCATCAACGGCGTCGCTGCCGGAAAGATCGCGGCCCAATTCCATCACGCGGTCGCGAATTTGGTGGCCGACTCTATGCGAAGGTCGCGTCAGCAGTGGGGCATCCAGGCGGTGGGGCTAACCGGTGGTGTTTTTCAGAACGCGTTGCTGCTGCGGCTGGTCAAGCATCGACTTACAGAAACTGGCTTCGATGTGCTAACGCACGCCATTATGCCACCCAATGACGGCGGGTTGGCACTGGGACAGGCCATGGTTGCGCGGCACGCGTTGACAGCAGCATCCAATTTATAATTCGCCTTTTTCTGCAATCAAGATCAAGCTGCTGCTGCCGAACCGACTGCACCCTTTCCCAAAGATAATTCGCTTCAGTCAGCAGTCTGTAAAACTCGAGTTGTGTTGCGAGATCTCGAGCCGCTACGGACATCTGGTACAACTGTCGCTGGGCCTGCCTGAGCTGGTCGTCAATCCGCGGTTCGCTCAACTGCGGCAGGTCGATCGCAGCGGTGCGTCTGGCGGACGAAACACGTTCGCGCTCTAAGTTCCCATTGAGCTGATTACAGCGCTGAGCTGATTTCGCTTTGCTCGCAGAAACTCGATCCATTGGTCCATCCCATCGCCGGTCTTGGCGGACGTCTCAATGACATGCATCCCGGGCCGCACCGATTGGATGTTGTCCAGCGCCGCCTGGCGATCGAATTCACAAGGCTCGGCCAGATCCATCTTGGTGATCACGGCAATATCCGAGGTGTTGAACAATCCCGGGTATTTTAACGGCTTGTCTTCACCTTCGGTCACCGACAACAGGGCCACTCGCACCGATTCGCCAAGGTCCCAACTGGTGGGACAGACAAGATTACCGACATTTTCAATGAACAGAAAATCAAAGTCAGCGATCTCCCAGCCCTGCAAATGATCCTGAACCATGTCGGCTTCCAGATGACAACAGCCATGGGTCATGATCTGCCGAACGGGAGCACCGCTTTCGGCCAGCCGCTTTGCATCGTTATCCGTTTCCAGATCGCCAACGATCGCAGCGACCTTGTCGCCGCAGTCGATAAGTCGGCAAAGCGTCTCGCGCAATAACGTTGTCTTGCCAGTCCCGGGGCTCGACACCAGGTTGCTGACCAGCACGTTCGCCTCAGCGAACTTCTCGCGCATACTGCGCGCCAGTTCGTCATTCTTTTTCAGTATCTTGGTGCGAACTTCCAGGATTCGAGGTTCGATCATCAGGATTTCCTTGTTCGCAAATCGCTTGGTAAATGAAGGCGTTGTTGTGAGCCCAAGTTTTTAGATTAGCGGCTGGTGAGCGCGTTGGCCGCTACCGCGCTGTAGTTCCATTGAGCTTTGATGCGCGGGATCGCCGACGATTTCGATCGTTTCAATCTCAAGTTCTTGACCGTTTCGAATGTCGGCGCTGGGCGTGTCGCAAACGGGACAGCGGAACCGCTGGATTCCTGCCAGTTCCAGTTCCCGATTACAGGGCACACAAAACACTGTGACGGGAACATCGATGAACTTGAGTTCCGCGCCCTCCAGGACTGTATCTTTGGCGATCAACTCAAAGCTGAATTCGAGCGCGCTCTTGTGTACACAAGATAACGCACCGACCCGGAGCGTGATCGCGAGTACTTTTTCTGCGCCATTGTTTTTAGCATATTCGCTCGCGATCTCGAGGACACGATTGGCAATCGACAATTCGTGCATGAATCAGCTACACCAGGTATTTTTCGCAAATTCCAGGCAAATTCCGGCAGAAACCCGACAGACTTCTGCACTTCGGAGTCTTCCCTTACCCTTAGCATAGCGAACAAACCAGGGAGCAGAGTGACCGGTTTGCTGGACATTTCGCAAAGAGCCTCCGCTTTCTGATCATTATATCGGCAGCATTTGCAGACGGTGCGTCGACCAAGCCGTTTGCTGGCGTGCTGACGCTGACGCTGACGCTGTTAAACTATATAGATAACACACCGCAAGAGAACGAACATGTGCCTCGCAGTACCTGGCAGAGTCCAAAGCATCTTCGCAGACAAGGGAACGCGGATGGGCAAAGTCAACTTTGGTGGCGTCGTCAAAGATGTCTGCCTCGCTTATCTGCCGGACATCGAAGTCGGCGATTACACGATCGTGCACGTTGGCTTCGCAATCAGCAAGATCGACGAGGCTTCCGCGCAGCGCACGCTGCAAGCGTTTGAGGAACTTGGGTTGCTGGAAGCAGAACTAGCGGAACTTCGGGAAACTCCCTTTGATGCTGAGAGTTCCGCGCCCAGCGCGGCTAGGAACAATCACCAAACAACAACAGGATGCGGGCGCGTTGCGACTGATGCCATGAAACACCTCACCGAATACCGGGACGGCGAGAAAGCGAAACGGCTGGCCCAGGAAATCGCGCGGCTCGTGACTCGCCGATGGGCCATCATGGAAGTCTGCGGAGGTCAAACTCACTCGATCATTCGCAACGGGATCGATCAAATCCTCCCCGACGAAATCGAGATGATCCATGGGCCGGGATGCCCCGTCTGCGTCACGCCGTTGGAAGTGATCGACAAGGCGCTGGCGATTGCCAGTCGGCCTGAAGTTATCTTTTGTTCCTTCGGCGACATGCTGCGCGTGCCCGGTTCGCAGGACGACCTGTTGCAAGTCAAAGGTGCCGGCGGTGACGTACGAGTCGTTTATTCACCACTGGATGCCGTCGATATCGCTCGCGAGAACCCCGATCGCGAGGTCGTCTTTCTGGCGATTGGTTTTGAAACCACCGCTCCGGCGAACGCGATGGCGGTGAAAATAGCGAAGCATCAAGGAATCAACAATTTCTCCGCGCTCGTCTCGCACGTCTTGGTTCCTCCCGCCATCGAAGCAATCATGAACTCGCCCGGCAATCGCGTAAACGCTTTTTTGGCGGCAGGTCACGTTTGCTGTGTGACCGGTTTTGCCCAGTATCCAAGGCTTTGCGATCAGTACGGAATCCCGATTGTGGTCACGGGTTTTGAGCCGCTCGATTTACTCGAAGGAATCCGTCGCACGGTAATTCAGCTCGAAAGCGGCCAGGCATTTGTCGAAAACGCCTACGGGCGGGTGGTCACCGAGCAAGGCAACCTCGCAGCTCAGCAAGTGATCGAGGAGGTCTTCGAGGTCACGGATCGAGGTTGGCGAGGTATCGGTACGATACCGTTGAGCGGCTGGCGACTGCGAGAGTCTTACCGAGATTTTGACGCTGAGTTCAAGTTCACCGTTTCTGACATTCGCACCTGCGAGTCAGCGCTCTGTCGGGCGGGTGATGTATTGAAAGGCGCGATCAAACCAAACGAGTGCGAGGCCTTTGGCCGGCAGTGCACGCCACGAAATCCGCTCGGTGCAACGATGGTTTCCAGTGAAGGAGCGTGTGCTGCGTACTACAATTACGGCCGTTTTTTGCAGTTGGAATCCAGCTAAGGCAATCCTTGCATCAGTCACCATGCGTTACCTTCCGTTGACAGGTGATCGTCGACCGGCGCGTGTTCGTTCACGATATGTCTCTGCCAACAACGGAATGGTACTAATCGGCACGTGGCAAACTTAAGGTATTGACATGGCAGCAGACACAAAACTTCAGGGCTCTCATCCAGACGTAAACTTTAGCGGCACCCGTTGCCCACTGCCCTGGCACGACTATCCGAACATCATTCTCGGACACGGCGGCGGCGGCAAGTTGTCAAGCGAATTGGTCGAGCAGATCTTTCTGCCCGCCTTTGATAACGACTATCTCGCCGTGCTCGGAGATTCAACCGTATTCCAAGTTCCAGCCGGTCGACTTGCGATGACGACCGACTCGTACGTGGTTCAGCCACTATTCTTTCCCGGCGGCTGTATCGGAGACCTGGCGGTCAACGGTACGGTGAACGACCTCTGCATGAGCGGGGCAAAACCGCTTTACCTGAGCGCCGGTTTCATCCTCGAAGAAGGATTCCCGGTCGCTCAGCTGCGACGAATTGTCGACAGCATGGCGGCGGCCGCTCGCAAAGCGGGCGTCGCAATCATCACTGGCGATACAAAGGTCGTCGAAAGGGGTCATGGCGATGGTTGCTACATCAACACCTCAGGCGTGGGCGTGGTACCAGAGGGGTTGGAGATCGCGCCGACGAAAGCCCAGCCCGGCGACGCCGTGATCCTGAGCGGCACACTCGGAGACCACGGCATGGCCATCATGAGCGTCCGCGAAGGGCTGGAATTCGAGTCACCGATCGTCAGCGACTCGGCGGCGCTGAACGAGATGGTTGCGGCAATGGTTGCTGTATCCGCTGACATTCACGTCTTACGCGATCCTACCCGCGGTGGCCTGGCTGCCAGCTTGAATGAAATCGCCACGGCATCCAAATGCGGCATTGTGGTCGACGAGACCTGCGTGCCGGTGAATTCTGCCGTTCAATCGGCCTGCGAGATTCTGGGGCTGGATCCGATGCTGGTGGCAAACGAAGGCAAGCTTGTGTGCATTGTGCCGGCTCGCGCGGCGGCCGACGTATTGAGTGCCGTCAAATCGAGCCCGCATGGTACCAGCGCGGCGCTGATCGGGTCGGTGGTTGCCGAGCATCCGGGCATGGTGATCGCAAAGACGGCCATCGGTGCTTCGCGTGTCATCACGGTTCCCATTGGCCAGCAGCTACCCCGCATCTGTTAAGTACTACAGCAGCATTCACGTTGATCGCGGTTGCCCTAATCATCAACAGGATTGGCAAACTATATCATTGATTGTTGCGAGAGTGAATTTGCTCAGCAGCTGCCTCCGGTCGTGTGACAGGTTCGGCTACATGTCGGCTTTGTACAGTGTAAGATCAAGCAATGTTTGAGCTGCGTTGCACGGTCCGATCATGTCCCGAACTACTTCAGCGCCGCGAGAACGGACTTTTCTGTGCCGCTGGTCATCATTTCGATCGATCGAAACAGGGCTATTGGAACCTGCTGCAGCCGCAGGATCGGCGATCTCGAAACCCGGGCGATGCGGATGCGGCGGTGCTGGCCAGGCATCGCTGGTTGCGCGCGGGCATCTGGCCAGTTTGATCGAGACGCTGGTGCCTTGGGCGGCGGTTCCGTCAACGCCCAGTCCAATCCGGACGCTTGATCTGGGATGTGGCGAAGGCTCGTTCGCTCCCGCGCTGTTCCCGGGCTGTGCCGATGGCTACTGTGGGATCGACTTGTCAAAACGAGCCATCAAGCTGGCCGCACGATGTTGGCCGCCGGCCACCTGGGTGCTGGCCAATGCCGATCGAATCTTGCCAGCTGCCGATGCAAGTGTGCATCGGATCGTATCGCTGTTCGGGCGGCGGCCGGTTGCCGAAATCCGCCGCGTGCTTGCCCCGCAGGGGACTTGCATTGTCGCCGTGCCTGGTGAGAACGACCTGATTGAACTCCGCCAGCTCGTGCAACAAGCTGGACATCGCCGTAGTCGCTGGGAATTGGTCGCCGAAGAAATGGCCAGCGCGGGCCTGGAGTGTATCGAACAAAAGCATTGGCAGCGCCGCGTGGAATTGGAGCCCAGTGCGATTGTTGATGCCTTGGAAATGACCTACCGCGCCGGACGCCGCTCACGGCAGTCGCGATTGGACTCGCTGTCTACGATGAAGGTGACACTCGCCGCCGACTTGGTCTTGCTGCGACGCAGTTGATGTCTCAGCGGATCCAGATGATTTGCGCCGAGTAGACGACGCCGGGATCGACCTGGATCAAATCGTCGCTATTGAGGTCAAATTGTGACGATTGAAAGAAACGACGATCAAACAGATAGCCTGCGCCCATTTCCAGAGAAAATCCGCCAGCCAGCTGACACGCCAGGCCGGAGACGAGCTGTTGCTCGAATTGGAAGAAGCGGTCTTGATGGTCCGCTCGATCGGCCAACCAATACGTATCGTTGATGATTTGGTAGCGACCAAACAGCTGCCAACAGTAACCAAGCGATTGCCTTGCTTCGACGAGCAGATCTGTCACCGGTGTGTATCGTGCGCGAAATGAAAACGATTCGTTGGGGGCGTAGGTCAACGATGCCGGAAGCCCAATTTGAGCTTCGAATTGATCGTTGGGACGCCACGCATAAGCGATTCCCGGAATCGGAAACGCGACCTGGCTCGTGGGCGAATAAAAGAGACTGAAATTCCAGCGGTTGCGATTCCGCGCTGGGATGCTGAGAAAACCGAGCGAAGTCATGGTCAGTTCGCGGCCGCTCTCGAAGGGCCGGTCACTGGCCGAGCCGAAGTTGAACAAGCCCCCGATTTTCCAGTCACCGTTCCAGGTCCGACTGACAAACATGCCGCTGCGGATGTCCCAAAGTTGGTCGGGAATGGGCGTACCCGAGACGGGCAACTGGGCGTCGGTGGAAAGCTGGGTGTACTGCAGGCTGGCGGTGCCAAGCAGGATGCCGTCGGGAAAAATTCTCAGTGGCAACGCGAGTTGTCCAGCAAGTGACTGCGCTGCCAGTGTTTCGGTGGAATCAAGCAGCGATCGTCTCGGAACAACGCCAGTGACGAAGCGAAACGGTGCCCGCTCACTCTGCGTCAACAAGCTGAGTCGGTCGTTAGGCAGTTGGGATGCGCGAGGCGCCCGTCCAGGCGGGATGAATTGGTGGGGCTCTGCGACTGATCCAAAGTCAGGCGGCGCGAATTCCTGCGAATCGAGGAATATCAGCTCGTCGCCGACGACTTCGTCCTGTCCAATCGCCAGTTGGCCAAGCGCCGGCCGCATTGGCAGCACTGTCAGGGCGATCAGCAATCCCAGCGCGGCGATCACGATAACGGAACAAATTCGGCCGCGGTCTGACGACATGCAAAACTTGTGAACAAGGGAGTCTGGAGTCAGCGTGATGATTACCGGATTGAAAGCATTGCCGCAAGACGGATGCGGCTCTGGAAAAGCACGGTGATCGCCAAATGCTTGTGTTGCCGCGAGTCCCCTGGCGGAACATTTCGTCATCACTAGGTCGTTGCCCGCCACCTTCCTGCAGCACTTTAGAGTTCAAGAGACGGCTCGGCCGTACGCGGGCAGCTTACGAATTTGCGAATTGCCGCGCCAGCTGAGGCCAGACGATTTGAAAGTATGCTTCGCACATCGCGCGGGTGAACGAACGATGAACACTGCCGAGGCTTGGGCATCCGAGCCGAATCGTTCGGCTGCTGATCAATTCAATCTCGGCTTGCGAAAAAGCCTGCGCGTCGAAATCGATAATCGGCACCGGATCCGCCGAGTCCTTCGCCGCGTAACGAACGATGAAATACTTGCGGTCATACAGGCAATCCAACGGACAGCCCTTGCCATAAAAATCCGGCCACTTGTCAGTCCAAGCGTTCAGGAAGCGCTTGGTTTCCGAGGCTGCCGGGACTCTCAGTACGTGTTCCAACATGCCAAGGCAATTGAGGCTGAACATCGCTTGGAAGACTGAAAAATCTTCGTGATGTCGGCAGATCTCCTGTTGCCACTGGTGCGTCAGCAGCTGTGGTCGTTGCTCTTCGACCAAGCTCAACATCAGATTGTGCAATGGATTGATGACATCGCTTGCTCCAGAGGCGAAACCATTGCAGATCGATTCGGCCAGTTCCGTGTTGCGGAGGGTACGCATCAGTTCCATCGCCCTCTGCATGTCGTCTTGGCGGGCGGTCGCAGAATCTGCCCAAGCATAGGTGAAGTGGCGGCCCATTTCTTCCACAGCCCGTTTGAGCAAGGCCAACGTCTGCTCAACCGAATTGGTGCCGAATAGCTCCGCAAATTCGGGCGAGCAAGGCAAAATGGTCAGCGGCGTTTGCTGGTCGAAAGCGGCTGCGGCTTGGGGGGGCGAAATGAGCGCACGACGGTCTCGTGGGATGACGATCCGTCGGCGATCGAACCAACTCTTCATGGGCTGCCAGATTTCGCGGATCGCCCTGGCGGTTTCCGCCTGCACGTCGACGCGAACAATGGATTCAACTTGACTCGGAGTATCAACCTTCTGAAGTTCCGCGGCATCGGAAACGTTGCGCATCGCCCCTTGATGCAGCTTGCGAAACAGTTCAACCATTCCGGGTCGCTGTTTTGCGCCGGCCAGGTTCCGCAGCGCCGCCAGCACGTCCGATTGCAAATCTTCGCCGCTACCTTCTTGAACAACGTGAACGCGGGCGATGACCTCGCCGACCGGCGACCGGGGACGCTGGCGACGTCGCACGTCAGCGAGTCGCTGTAACAATTCATGACGAAAGCGGTCGTCTATCTTTCCGGCCGCAAAGGCCGCCTCAATTTCGACGGGATTCATCGATTGACATCCTCCGCTGTCGATTACGAAACGGCTGGCCCATCCGGCGGCGAGCTTCCCAGCAACATTTCACCCACAGAAGTCTCTTGATAGTAGTCGGATCCCAGCGCCTGGGAAAAGATGTCGGAATCACCGCTGCCCAGCCCGCAGGGAGCCAGGTTCATGGCTGTGGCGGTCAGGTACATTGTCTGGTAAACCACGCCGACATTTTTCAGAATAGCCGCGTAAGCCATCGAAGCGTACTTCCACATCATCCGCGGGAACCGTGCGGACAGGATCAGCAACACCTGGATTTGCTTGACGTCAATTCCGGCGGCCGTCGCTGCCCGCTGTAACAATGGGTCACAGTATTGCTCAGATCCCGCCAGGGGCAGCAAGCGATGTCCCTGGGGATCATAGTGATAGAGACCGCGGTTGATTCCTGTGCAGTCAGCAATCAGTGGATAAATTTCCAACTCATACAGACCGCCCGCTGAGGGAAAGGGTCGCGACGAAAACTCCATCCGGATCGGGCCAACGGGCGTATCTCCATCGACCTCGAATACTTCTTTGATACGGGCAACGCGAAACAGAAACTCGCCCAGTTGTGCCGCCGTAATTGGCTGCGGCCCATACTCGCGTATCGAACGACGCTGTTCGACGACGTCGGCGAAGGGCGCGTCGAATTGCCTCAACTGGGACATGTCTGGTCGATCAAGCTCGATTGCATCAGCTGCCACAATCTGTTTGACCGCGGGTGACGAATCGACGACTCCCGCCCAATGGTAAGCAGCGCCGACGACCTGATCGTGTCTGCCCATGCGACTGCGGGTATGGAACAACAGGTCGTGAAATTCCCAAAACTTTAGTCCCGCTTGCTGATCCTCTGCGCGTTGGTCATCGTCGTTGACGATTGTCAGCAGGTGCGCGCTGTTGAGCAGGCAGACCAGCGGCTGAAGCGTTTCGACAGGCAAATCCGTCGCTAGCGACTCCATTGAAACCGGTTCGACGAGTTTGTGGATCAACACGCTTGCGCGCGGGTCGCGCAACACAATCCGTGCGGCCGAACGGGGCGACTCAAGCAGCAGCAGATTGGATTGCGAGTGCAGGTAGGCAAATCGCGAAAGCGTAAAACGGCCCTCGGGCACAGTGGCTGGCCCAAATTCAAACAGCTCGGACATCGGTGCCAGCGTCAAAATCTGGTGCTCGACATCGACTACGTGAATTTGCAACAACCTGCGACGGAGAAGTTTACCAAGGTCGCGGAAGAGACGTGCGCGATCTGCGGCGGTGCCTTGCGACTCGATTATCGCGACTAATTCACCGAGCGGGCACCCGGGGTACGCAAGCCGACACAAGGCCTCACGGTGCGCTGAGCCGAACCCCCGCATCTCGAGTTTCCCGAACCCAGATTCAAGCCTCAAACCGTCGCGTCCGGTCGAAGCAATCGAAACGTGTTCGCTAAGAGATAAAACCCAGGAAGGATGCACGAATTCAACTCGCGATTGCAGAACTGGCCCGACAGCGACAGTGATGGGCGTGATCCGTTACAGGAACACGGCGATCGGATTGAGCTCTTCTTCGCTGCGCGGCTTGTCAATGTGTCCTTGTTGGACGGGGACATCAAACAGTCGGCCGGAGGCATACCGCGGCCAGAAATGTCGCAAACCGGGGACAACGACCTTGACGACAGGCATGCTGATTTCCGGCCGGGTTTGATCGAGGACAAGCATTTCCATACCGCGCTGCTCGACCAGCGACTGGCAAAACAGCACATCATCCCTGATGTCATCGGACCATTTCATCGAATAGTCGGTCTTGACCCGGGCCGGTCCATCGTGAGGGACCAGGTACGGCTGATTCTCGCAGGTCGCCGTTTGCAGCCAACTGACGGTATCGGTTTCGTTGATCAACCTTGGTGGGCCATCGGCAGGATCGTCAAGCACGGGAATCAGCATCTGATTCATTTCGGTCACGGCCCGCAGCAACGCGATCCGCGACTCGAAATGCGCTCCGAAACCAAACATGATTTGTTCTTGCCCGCCGTCAAGTCGCCGCGACAGCGCCGCAAACACGGGGATACCCAAATCGCTTGTCACGTCGAGTACCCACAGGTCACGATTGCGGCTTTCCAGAAACGCTCGCAATCGCGACAGGTAGGGTTCGTCAAAACTATCCAGATCGACGCCCGGCACGCGATATCGGTTGTACCACCAGAGGCCGATTGCGTCTCGTTCCACCAATTCCAAAAAACCCTGCACGATCGCTTCCTCGAGCGTATTGCCTGCGGAGTTGCCGTTGGAGCAGTCCAGGCAGAAGCTGTGTTCAGGTGAGTGAGGCGCACTGAAGTAACAGAACTGAGTCGGCAAGTAACGCACGCACTGCCATGAGAGCGACCACAACGGTGACCATTCGATTTCGGCACGGGGATCGAAGGGCAATGGAATGTAGCAATGGCTGGCTGATCGCGCGTTCGTTTCTTCACGCTGCTGATACTGTCGTTCACTAATTCGCATGCAATCATTGGGATCAATAGCCGCGTCGCCCAATTCGGTGAAGCGGGCGGTACGGCGAGGTTCGTCTCCGCGAAAATTTCCGCAATAGCGTTCCAGCCCCTCGCACAGGGCACTGGCTCTGGCTTGCTCGGCCGTGATCCCCTTGCCGGCACTCTGATTGCGCAAGTCAATCGTCAGGTTGAACAGGCTTTCCGGCCCGCGGGCAACATTGTTACCAGATGCGAAAACGTGCATGACTTCGGCATCACCGCCGGTGTGGACTGAGTCCTCGAGCATCGTCACCGCGCCACAAATAGGGCTGACATGATGCTGGTACTTGGCGATGGTTTCCAGCGGAGTCATGGAACGGTGCCCGCCGTCGTCGGTATAGACTTTTTTGCGGCTCTCGAGCACAAGTGGCTTGATACTGGCTTCGCCGGCTGCCGTTGCCTGCCCGCAGGCGGCGCACGCAGGCTGCTTCAACAGAGTATGCGTCTGCGAACCAAGATTTAGCAAATTGATACTTTGGATCTGACTCTCCAGGCCCGGCATGCGGCCCTCCTGGACGACCCAGTTAGCAACGGTCGTGGCGATCAAACCCCAAGCGGTTGACAACGTCGCTGGCGTGCGAATCCGATCGGTCGGTGGAGCCCCTTGTCTGTTGAGCAGGCTTTCCAGGTATCCCAGGATGGGAAAGTTGGAACGCATCTTCAAGGCAAGGCATTCCCAGCACGCCGTTTCGGATGGGATGAACACCGGCCCAACCCAGACGATACCACCAACAGGTTTTGCTAACATCCAAGTTCTACCGCTGCTGATAGCCTGTTCGTTGTAAGAGCGCAGACCGGTGTTGAGGTAGTTATCGGTAACGACCAACCCCAAGGAGCCCTGCGAGTCGATTCTGACTCCCGACTCTTCGAGCAGCAAACAGAGTGGCGCGACGTCGACGCCGAATCCGGTGACGGCCACGGCCGTTTCCGATAGCCGCGTCAGCGCGGTCGCATGTTCGATGTTTTGCGCAGTCCACAGCGCCGCTTCGGGTGGTAAGCCGACGCAATTGCGCTCGCTAATGAATCCCCGCTTCTCTAGGGCGCGAACTGTGTAAAAGACCTGTGCTGGGGGCACAATGTCTTTCAGTTCTCGACACACTTCTTCCACCGCGCGTCCGTCTAACAGGGGGGCGACCAATTCGTAGAGCCGTCCGCGGAGCAGCAATTGTCGCGATTCCGCAAGCACAAAAACTCCCGTGTCCTCGACGACTGTCACCTGCAGATGAGGTTTGAACGCAGGGTTCTGCAGCATGGAAACGATGGACCTTCAATTCAGGGAGGAAAATACGCGGTCATTCCGTACGAGTGCGGCCAAGCAAATGCGACCACTCGGGTTCGATGGAATCCGACAAGCAAAGTGGACAGCTGGCCGCGCGACCGGCTGTCCACTTAAGACGAATGTATGCGACGAATTTTAGGGGCGACAGCCACCACCTCCGCCACCATGCCCGCAGCCGCCACCATGCCCGCAGCCACCACCGTGTCCGCAGCCACCACCGTGGCCACAGCCGCGCCCGCAGCCGCGACCGCAGCCCCGCCCGCAGCCACCGCCTCCGCAGCCGACGCACCCAACAACGCAACCGACATTGCATGCCACCGGTCGACAACCTGGCCGACTGGAGCCCCCGCCGCCAGAGCAACCAATCGAAATGCACAGCGCGAGGTTGCCACCACCAGCAACGCTCTCCAGCTCCTCTTCGGAAAGCTCACCCTCTTCCGGACGCGCCGGCAGAACCAAATGAACTGTATCACTGGTGTTTTCGACCACCTGCAAGCGAACGCCCTCAGGGGGCTTGATTCCACGTTCTGCACAAACCGCCATGGGATCCGAAAGAAGTCGCTGTTTAAGTCCTTCATCCTCCCATGTGTCCGCGACCAGCAATTCCCATTTCAGGTCCCAGTCATCTTGATGTTCAGCCATGATCTTTCCTTTCGAAAGATTGTGAAGCGGAACCGGCTTTCGGCCAAGTTCCTGAGGCAGAGTGGCGCCGAAGCCAAACTGAAAAACGACCAGCATCTCACGCGAAGGACATCCATCATGCGAGGGATACCTAACCGTTCAAGATCGCCGACAGGCGGTTATACGGCAGCGGAAATCGGTAAACAAGCTTTCGCCCAAAAATTTCTCCGAAAAAGCGTCTTTTGAAAATCAATCGGGAATTTCCATCGAGGTTCGCAGCAATGCATCACTTACTTTCCCTGCAATTCCGTGACTGGATCGAACGCTTCGGGAACATGCAGCAGCGCGTCGATGACGCGGGACATCAATTGCAGCGACGGCCCATCCCAGGGATAGTCGACCAGCAAAGTACCCAGGATTGAAGCGGCGTCCCGGAAGTTTCCCGCTTCGAACTGGTCGAGCGCCTGTTCGTATCGGTGTTTCAGATCGAAGGAGGCTTGGGACTTATCGATCAGTATCTCGAACAGTTCCACCGGCTGCTGGATATTCACGACTCGCACAGTACACAAACGCCGCGCGGCAAAGCTGTCGCCGAATTTTCTGAAAGTCTCGCCGGTGACCAGCAGGTCGGTTCTGGTGTGTTTGGTTGCCCCTTGCACGCGGCTGGCCAGATTCACAGAGTTCCCCAGTGGCCCATATTTGAACTTGCGTTGGGAACCGGTGTTTCCAACCCGAGCCATTCCGGTGTTGATCCCAATACCGACCTTTGTTTCTTCGCCAATGATCGGTTTCCATTTCTCGTTCAGCTGGGGCAGGACCGCCAGCATGTCGACCGCGGCGCGGCAGGCAAGTTCGGCATGGTTGTCCTGCTGCTCCGGTGCTCCCCACATCGCCATCAACTCATCGCCGATGTAGTCAACCAGCACGCCGCGATGCTCGATCACGCAATCTGACAGCGCTCCCATCACGTCACTCAGCCAATCGACCATCACGCTTGGCGCAAGCTGTTCGCTGATATTGCTGAAGCGGCGAATATCGCAAAACAAGATGCTGACCTCGGCTTCGAATCCTTTCTTAAGGATCTCGGGATGCCGTACGAAATGGCGGGCCAGTTCGGGCGTGAAATGCTGTGCGAATTCCCGCTCCCGCAGCCGCTTTTTTTCCAGGCACGAGTTCACACGCGCGCGCAGCAACCGCAGATCGACCGGCTTGTTCAAGAAGTCCTCGGCCCCGATCTCGATGCAGGCCACCACCTCATGAATCGTATCCAGGGCTGAGACAATGATGACCGGCGTATGCCGCAGCCTTTCTTCGGCCTTGATGGCCTGCAGAACCTGATATCCATTCATTTCCGGCATCAAAAAATCAAGCAGTACCAGATCGAATTCCTGCTGGGCCAGAATCTCGATCGCTTCCCGTCCGCAGGAGGCTTCGACCACCGTGTGACCCTCACGCTGCAGTATCCGCACCATCACGTCACGGCTGTTGGGGTTGTCATCGGTCACCAACACTGTGGCGGGCTCAACCAGCTTCGATGTCGACGCCGGTTTTTCGACAGCGATCGCCTGCTCGGCGTCGGCGGATTTTCTCTCGGCGCGGCTGACGTCGGCTGTTTGATCCTTGTATCCGAGCAGCGTTACGCTGCCCTGTTCGCAGATCTCCTGGACCTTGGCCAGGTCCGCGGAAAAGGTACCGAAAAAACGGTCGTCCTCGTCGAGCAGCAGCAATTGGCAAAATCCGAACACCTGGTTGAAGTGGTTTCCCACGTCGTGACGCAATTTGCTGATTCCGCGCTGGAACTGCTGCGGATCCGATCCGCCGTACTCCGGTTTCAATTCGTGCTTAATGAATTGGTGCAATCCATGAGCGGCTTGAAGCATTTTTTCGACGTCATCGCTGTAATCCTGGGGCCGATCGCAGGCGTCGTCCGAGAGGATCTGCGCATAGCCGACAATCGCCTCGGCCAGGGGGAGTAGATCGTCATGCATCGACTGAATCAGACTGTCAGCATTTTCTAGCTGAACGCCAGATCGCTTGCCGCGGAGCAATTGGTCGCTATCGGGCGATTGGTCGGCCGTCGCCTGGTGAGTGTTGCTTGAGTCCATCATGATTTCCCCTGGCTACCAACCTGATCAAGAGATGTTAATTGCGAATGAACTGATCGATTGCCGCCAGCAGATTCGTGAACACATACGGTTTTGTCTGCACGGCGTCGCAACCGGCTTCGACAAACCTTTTCTTGTCGTCCAGCATCGCATGGGCAGTCAGCGCGATGATGGGAATCGATTTGGTGGCCTCGTTTGACTTGATCACTTGAGTCGCTTCGAGTCCGCCCGCGTCGTTCTTAGCGGAACCTTCGCTGTCTGGAATGCCGATGTCCATCAGAATCAAATCAGGCTTCTCTGTGGTCGCCAAATCAATCGCCTCTTGTTTGCTTCCGGCGACCAGGAATTCGTATTTTTTGCGTGTCAACAATCGAGACAGGATCTCCACGTTGGGCGCTTCATCTTCGACGATCAAAATCTTGGGCATGCTAGGTTTCTCCGTGGATCGTCGCAGATGCTTTTGATAGTCGGTCTACGCGGCGATGAATTTCTCGCAGCAGCGCTTCTTGTGAATGGCTGCCCTTCTGCATCACGCGTACGCCGCGTTGCTGAAGACTCTCGGCTTCGCTGGAGGTGGGATCTTGGGCGGTGACGACGATCACCGGAATCTGCTCGGCCCCGTTGGTTTTGCCGAATTCGGCTAGGAACTCGAAGCCGTCCATGACCGGCATCATCAGGTCCAGCAGGATGGCGGCCGGTTTGACACGCCGCAGAATTTCGAGGGCTGCCTTGCCGTGCTCGGCTTCGACGATTGTCCAACCGTCACGCTGCAGGTTGCGGCGCAGTAATTCGCGAGCGGATGGGTCATCATCAATCACCAGGATCGTGCGTTCTCGCGTTTCACCGGTATATTTTGCCAACACACGGGCCAGTCGACCCCAAACGATCGGCTTGATAATGAATTCGGAGGCACCCATCACCTCGCCGCGCTGTTGGTTGTCGACCATGGTCACCATGATCACGGGAATATCCGCGGTTTCGCCATCGGCTTTCAGTGCCGCCAGCACGGCCCAGCCATCAAGGCCCGGCATCATGGCGTCTAGAGTAATGACGGTTGGCTTGAGTTGCTTTGCCAACTGCAGCCCTTCGATGCCATTAGCGGCGGTCGTGATGTCAAAACCTTGCGATCCGAGATAGCGGGTCATCAACTCGCGGACGTCGGAGTCGTCGTCAATTACCAGTACTCGCCGACCCCTCGGCAGCGGCGACACTTCCGCCGTCGCCCTAATGGCAGCTTTGGGCGCCTGGCCATTGGACTTGTCAGGTTCGGCCGAAACGATCGCTCGATCGGTGGATGGTTTGGGCTGCTCACCCGACTGCAGCGCGACGGCGGGAATCGTCACGGTGAACTTCGTGCCCGTGCCGAATTCGCTCTCCATTTCGATTCCGCCGCCCATCAATTCGCAAAAGCCCTTACTGATCACCAGCCCCAGCCCGGTTCCCGTGCTGTTGCCTTGCTTGGCCGACAGTTTTGTGAATGGGATGAACAGCTTTGCCTGTTCTTCCGGCAGCATGCCTCGGCCGGTATCTTCGACGATAAATTCAATCTGCTTGACGCCCTTGCTCGCAGTGCGGCGAGCGTGGATCTTGACGATGCCCTGATGCGTGAATTTGCAGGCGTTGCCCGAGAGGTTGATCAGGACTTGCCGCAGACGTTGCTTATCGGCACAGATCGTGCCGACGTCGTCAGCCCAATCCACTCGTAATTCGTTTTGATGTTCTCTGGACGGGAACTCCATCGCATCGCGCACCTCCTTAAGCAGTTCGACAACCTCGAACTCTTCCGGTTCCAGCGCCAAACCTCCCATCACAATTTTTTGATAGTCCAGGATGTCGTTGATCAAGGCCAGCAGTTGTTCACTTGCACGCTGGATTTTTCCCAGGTCGGCAAGCTGCTCTTGGTCCAGATCAGTCAACTCCAGCAATTGGCAGAAGCCCGAGACTTGATTGAGAGGATTTCGAAGTTCATGGCTGACGCTTGCTAGAAAAGCATCCTTGGCTCGGTTCAGCTCATGGGCTTTGTCGCGAGCCGCCTTCAGCTTCTCATTGGCTTCCTCCAACTCGCTGGTGCGATCCTTGACGCGGCGGTCAAGATCGGCGTTCAGATGGCGCAGCCGCTGGTGTCCCTGGACCACTTCCTCGATCATCTGCTTGAATGCCCGCGCCAGAACACCGATCTCGTCGCGTCGACCATCCGGTAGCTCATCGGTGATTGCATCGATTTCGTATCGCCAGCTGTCATTGCTGGGATCGGGATCGAACCTGGTGCGACCGACCGACTCCGCCACAGCGGTGATCTTCTTGAGCGGGCGCGTGAAGACCATCGAAACGATCAGGCCCACCAGCGCCACAATGCACACGATCAACAGCGATGGGACGAACAGGTTGGCAAGTTCACGATCGACATCCGCCTTCATTTCTTCGCGAAATGCCGCCTGGGCCAGTCCGTAATAGCGTGAACCGTCTTTGAAAAGACTCGATCGCACTGGAAACAGCACATAATGGATGATGCAGTTTTGACACGCCACCACATTGTTCCAGTCGATGGGCATCTTCCCGTGCGCGGCTGGCAACTCCCGTACCAGCTGCTCGATCTTGCGCGACAACCGCATCACATCCTGTTGGCTGTTGGCCAGGATGCGTACGTTGGTCACCGCATTGCGAACGTTGCCAACTCGCACGCCAGGCATTTCGGCTGCCCACTGCGGCGCGGCGGCCTCCAAAGCGTCAGCGACCTGTCGACGAAGCTCGACATCCTTGATCGAATCGCTTTGCCGAAACCAGAAGGCTTTGGCCAGCTTCAACTCGTTATCCTGGGGGATGCTGCTGCGACGTTTGGGCAGCAAAGTTTGGACAAAGTTATCGAGTTCGCTTAAGGTCTGTCGCTCTTGATATATCTTCACAAAGTTCGCGATCATCGGCTGCATGTCGATATGGCCCTGCTTGGTTTCATCCAAGCCGAACAGCAATGACTCGACCTGCTTCGGATCGACGGTATCAGTCCCATTTGCAGGCGCAAACGGTTCGCTGACAAAAAACGCCAAATGTCGAGGTGAGGCGTTCAAGGTAACGAACGGTGAAGCTTCGCCGTTGGGCAATTTGGCATCCAGGCTCATTGCCGCCAGCACTATCAAGTCACCCGGGGGCGCGGCGTCCTCGGTGGACTCAGCTGTTGAGGGCACGCGCATGCCGCACCAGACAAGATGCGCCTTCTGCTCCGCCTGAGTGTTCGCCAAGCGAACCGGGATGTGTTGAATCTCGGAAAGATAGGGATCAAAAGGTTTGGCTTGCAGCAGACGCGAGACGATTTCCTCGGCGCCCGCGATGGGCGCCGCACGCTGCACCGATTCCACGGGCGCGATGCGTTTGGGAACGCCGTCGGGCCCGCTTCCAGGTTCCCATATCTCGACGCGCAGAAAAGCCTCCTGCTTCGTTCCGGAATAGTATTTAAGACAGGCCTGAGTCAACGAATCGGTGCCGGTCCGTTCGCCGTCCAGATAGTCCTGCAGCGCCTCGTCGCGCCCGAGCCCCACGACATCTCGACGAGCGGCATAGATTAGCGATTGAACCTCTCTGGCCCGCAGTCTGGTCTCTTCGTTCAGATCCCCGATTTCATGCGCGATCACAATATTGCTGGAGAGGATCATCAAGCGCCAAACCAGTACGCCTGCTGTCGTGCAAACGAGCACGATCAGCAGCGTAACGAGCTTTGCCGCAATCCCGAACTTCATCGCCTGGTCTGCCCATAGAACATGCTGCGGTCCAAATAAGGTTGACGGATTTAGCGGGTTTGCCGGTCCGCGACGAGCTTGGCTGACACTGCATCGTATTCCGGCTGACTGACCAGCAGCAAGTGGCAGGGACGTCACTGGACAATAGTTTGCGATTGAACCCCGCAATCGCCGCCTCACGACCAGACTAATCCCAAACGTCGTCGCGTTCGTCAATTTTTAAGCCGTTGTCTGAATTCGCGCTCGGCGTGACTGTGCTGCCCAGCGGCGGTTTGCGACCGAATACGATGTTCGAAGGGACAGAAACGGCCAGTCGGGCTGACTTGGTCGACCACCCGGCCGGCCCGATTCGCCGGTCAGCTTCCCCTCGCTGCGGCCGCCGACTATTCTATTTCCTCAGTGTCGTCTTCGTTCGTTTGTCTCTCTTGCCGAGTTGGCGACTGCCGTGCGTAAGGTCTTGTTCCTGCTGAGTCAGCTGACTGACGAAGACGTCGAACTGCTGATGGAACTGGGGGAGCGAGTTAATGTGCCTGCCGGAACAACGCTGATTCAGCAGGGTCGCAGTCTCGATTCGCTCTACATTTTACTTGACGGCACGCTGGAACTTTCCTTCGCCCAAGTCAAAGATCAAACGCTGCACTTGGGCTGCGGCGAGGTGGTTGGGGAAATATCGCTATTGGACTCGCGTCCGCCGACGGCGACGGTGAAAGCGGCGACTGATTGTATCTTGTTGGCTTTGCCGCACAGTCGTTTGATACCCGAGTTACAGCGCGACGGCGCGTTCGCCTCGCGTTTCTATCGTTCTTTGGCGATCTTCCTTGCGCACCGGCTTCGCAACACCTATTCCCGACTTGGTTACGGCGCCGATGAGTCAATGGACGAAGAGCAGGAGTACGAGGACGAACTGAGTCCGGAATTACTGGACAACGTGCATTTGGCGGGAACCCGCTTTGATCGCGTTTTGCGAAAGTTGTTGGCCGAATAGTCGCCGACGAACCAGACCTGTTGTGAGGCGAAAGATCCATGAGCCGACAGATTTATCGACAGGAAGCGCTGGAGCGTTTGTCGTCTCCCGAGCAATTGGACATGTTGATGCCGGTGACCGATTCCCGGGGCTGGATCGCGTTGTCCGGTGTCGGTCTGCTGTTGTTAGCGGCATTAGTCTGGGGTGTCTTTGGCACAGTGGATTCGACCGTCCAAGGGAGCGGCCTGCTGATGCGTTACGGCGGCTTTGATTGGATCGCGGCCCCAGCCGCGGGTCGGGTCACCGAGATTCTTGTTAAGGAAGGTGACCAGGTCCGCGAGGGTGACGTCGTGGCAAAGCTGGCCTCGGCGGGTTTGGACGGGGACGGCGAAGTGCTTGAGATCAAGTCGCCGCGGGATGGTCGGGTGCTTGACCTGGTGGTAATCGAGGGAGGCGTGGTGTTGGCCAGTTCGCTGCTGCTGTCGGTTGAATCTCCAGACGATCCGCTGCAAGCGGTCGTGTATGTACCGGCAAGCGATGGTTACCGAGTCAAAGACGGACTGGAAGTCAAGGTTTTGCCGGCTACGGAAAACCAGCAAAGCAGCAACTACCTGCGGGGCCGCGTGCGCAGTGCTTCGAAGTATCCCGCCACTGACATCGAGATGATGCAGAGCCTGCAGAGTGAATCATGGGTCGCGAGCCTGCTGTCATTGGGACCAACCTTGGAGGTGATCGTGGAGATAACGGCAACTGGCAATCAGGGTCATCTTTACAGCGGCACCCCATGCCGGGCTTCGATCATTATCCAACGGCGGCGGCCGATTGAATTTCTGGCACCCGTATCCGGCAAATGAGCGCGCACGCGATGGCCGAGAAAAACCAGGAAGCACCCCGGAAGAAACGCGTTCGTACGCCAACGGTTTTGCAGATGGAGGCGGTCGAATGTGGTGCCGCGGCGCTGGCGAGTGTGTTGGGCTTCTATGGGCGGATCGTTTCGCTGGAAGAGTTACGCAGCGCCTGTGGCGTTTCACGCGACGGCACGAAAGCCAGCAACATTCTCAAAGCCGCACGGCAATACGGTCTGAAGGCAAAGGGTTTCAGTAAACAAACGTCTTCGCTGCCAACGCTCCGGCTGCCGATGATTGTGTTCTGGAACTTCAACCATTTCGTGGTGGTCGAAGGATTCTCGCGCGAACAAGTCTACCTGAACGATCCGGCGATCGGTCCGCGAGTGATCACCAGCGAAGAATTCGAAGCGGGCTTTACCGGCGTTGTCCTGGTGTTCGAACCGGGGCCTGACTTTCAGCCCGGCGGTGAACGCAGAAATTTCTGGGCCGCTATGCGAAAACGAACGCAGGGCTCCGAAGCGGGCCTGGCATACGTGATCCTGGCCAGTTTTGCCTCCGCAATGATCGGGTTGATTGCGCCGATCTTTGCCAAAGTGTTCATTGACTATGTGCTGGTCGAACAATTTTATGGTTGGGTGTTCCCGTTGCTGATTGGCATGGCCGCGACCGGCCTGGTGGGCGCGGCGGTGTCTTGGCTCCAGCGCCATTACCTGTTGCGGCTGTCAACCAAGATGTCGGTAACTTCGTCCTATCACTTTCTTCGTCACGTGCTGCATTTGCCGATTGAGTTCTTCACTCAGCGGTATGGCGGCGAAGTTGGCGCACGGATGGCGATCAACGATCAGCTTGCACAGTTGCTCTCTGGTGAATTGGCGATCAACGTATTGAATTTGCTGATGGTCGTTTTGTACGCCGGGTTAATGTTCTATTTCGACGTATCGCTGACCTTGATCGCGATCACGATCGCAGGTCTGAATATTGCCGCGCTGCGGTATGTTGCCCGACAGCGCAAGGATATCAGCGTCCGCCTGATGCAAGAGCAGGGCAAGATGATCGGTGCATCGATGTCGGGTCTGCAGGCTGTGGAAAGCCTCAAAGCGATTGGCGGCGAATCAGACTTTTTCAGCCGCTGGGCTGGTCACCTGGCCAAAGTCATGGTGGCTCGCCAAAAGATGGCTGTCTTTTCGCAGGCGCTGGGAGCGGTTCCCTCGTTGCTTTCGATCGTGGCTTCCATCTCGATTCTGGGTATCGGTGCCCTGCGCGTGATGGATGGCGAGATGACGATCGGAACGCTCGTTGCCTTCCAAGCTCTGATGTTCGGTTTCATGGAACCGGTCGATCAACTCGTCTCTTTAGCTTCATCCGTTCAACAGGTCGAGGGGCAATTGAACCGGCTGGACGATGTCTTGAGGTACGAAATCGATCCCGAGTTGAAAGACGATATCGATGCCGCGGGCGCCGTAGCGGCACCTAAGTTGATCGGCCGATTGGAACTCAAGAAGATCAGCTTTGGATACAGCCCTCTGGACGCACCGTTGATTCGCAACTTCAGCTTGCGTGTGGAGCCTGGCAATCGAGTCGCGCTGGTTGGCTCCAGCGCCAGCGGCAAGTCGACGCTGTCAAAAATCATTTGTGGACTGTATCCCCCTTGGAGCGGTGAGATTCTGCTCGACGGCCAGCACCGCCGGGATCTGCGGCGCAGCGTGATCACCAATTCGATTGCCATGGTCGACCAGGATTTCTTTTTCTATGAAGGCACGATCCGCGAAGTGCTGACCATGTGGGATTCGACGATTCCCGAAGAAGACATCATTCAGGCCGCCAAGGACGCCTGCATTCACAATGAAATCGCCGTCCGCGCTGGTGGGTACGACAGCACCGTCGAGGAGGGAGGTCGGAACTTCAGTAGCGGGCAGAGACAGCGGTTGGAGATCGCGCGGGCGCTGGTGGCCAATCCGTCCATCCTGGTGCTCGATGAAGCGACAAGCGCCTTGGACACGGTGACCGAGCAGCAGATCGACGAGAATCTACGTCGCCGCGGTTGCACGTGCGTGATCATCGCGCACCGGCTAAGCACCATTCGTGATTGCGACGAGATCGTGGTGCTCGATCATGGCAATGTCGTCCAACGCGGCACTCACGACAGCTTGAGCGCGCGGTCGGGCCCCTATCGCCAGTTGATCGCCACTCAGGATTAACGACACCGTGATGAATACCTGTTGGGAAATCTTTGAACGCGAGGGAACGTTGCTGGAAGTAGCCGGCAATAAGCCTTTGGACCTGGGCGACGAAGAGAACTGTTGGCTGGTCATGCAAGGGCGAATCGACGTGTTTGCGGCCTTCGCGGAAAGCGGTGACTCTGCGGCTCGGCGTGTGCACCTGTGTCGATTGGAGCCGGCAGATTTGATGACTGGCGGGAATTCCAAGATTGAACGCAACGCGCGTCTGATCGCTGTCGGAATTCCCGGCAGCAAAGTCCGGCAATTGCCGAAACTGCGTTTACGTGAACTTGCGGGCACAGGCGACAACGCGGGGGAGATCGCCGATCTGATTGATCGCTGGGTCGAACACCTTACCCTAGGCGCCCGCGACGGCCAGATCCCCCGCGATGTCAAGTTGCTTGGTCCCAACGTCGATGTGCGTTTTTCCAGCAACACGTCTATCAGTCCGAAGGAAGTTCTGTGGATTTCGGGAGAGGCGGTCGGGAGTGCATTCCTGGGCAAAGTAAAAATATCGCTCGATGGCGCCTGCTTTCCGCTGACCAGCTCGGGCTGGATCACGGTAGCCGAGGGGGCGCGTTTGCGAGGTACACCCACCAAGATGCTGCTGACCGACGATCGGGCCTGGGCAGGGCTGGCCCGGCTACACGGGTTGATTGTCGCTGCCGCCTTCGCAAGAGCCGAAAAAGTGGACGCCGCCGAGACGCGGCGCCTGCACGAGAAGGCTCAGATGGAAGACGAGACGAGCCGCAACGCGATGCTTACTCTGGCAGCCGCCGTGCGGAGCGACGCGGCGGATGAAGCCATCGTCGAACTGGGTGAAGACCCGATCATGGCCGCTTGTCGGCTGGTGGGTCAATCCCTTGGCATCACGATCACGGCGCCCCGTAACTACGCCGACAAGAAGTGGAGCGATCCGGTGACGGCAATCGCCAGAGCCTCATCTGTACGGACGCGGAGCGTGATGCTGGCCGGAAACTGGTGGCGGCAGGAGAACGGCCCACTGTTAGGATTCCTAGTCGACGGCGACCATCCAGTGGCTTTGCTCCCCTCGAAGTCGGGCTATGACATGGTCGACCCGCGAACTGGCCAAGCCACAGCGGTGACCGACAAAAATCGCAAGCAGCTGCAGGGCGGGGCCTACTGTTTCTATCGCTCTTTTCCCCCGCGGAAGATGACGCCGCGCGATGTGTTTCAGTTCGGACTGTTTGGAACCCGCCGCGACTGGATCATGATCTTGGTGCTCGGCCTGGTCGGTGCCGTGCTGGGGCTGTTCGTGCCGATCGCCACGGGTTGGATCATCGGCGACATCATTCCTGGGGGAGACCGCGGGCAGCTGGCTTTGCTGATCATGGCGTTGACCGTCAACTCGATCGTGATGACGCTGTTTGGTTTTTGCCAAGGCATTGCGGTGCTGCGGCTGGAGTCGCGCATGGACGGATCGGTCGAGGCTGGCGTGTGGGACCGGTTGTTGAGCGTACCCGCCTCGTTCTTCCGCCAGTACACGGCTGGGGATTTGGCAATGCGGGCCATGGGGGTCAGCCAAATCCGACAGGCATTGACCGAGGCCGCGATGTCGTCGGTCTTGTCATTCCTGTTTTCATTTGTTTCGTTTGGACTATTGTTCTATTACGAACCGCGATTGGCATTCTTTGCCGTCATTCTGTTCTTGGTGATGATCGCGGCTACCGCGGTGGGCGCCTATTTTCAGGTCTATTACGAGCGCAAGAATCAGGAGCTCGGCGGGCGCGTCAGCGGAATCGTGCTGCAGTTGCTGACCGGCATTTCGCGGCTCCGTGTCGCCGGTGCCGAGAACCGCGCATTGGCTTATTGGGTCAAGCATTACAGCGAGCAGACCCGGTTCGCCGTCCGAGGACAAATGGTGGCCAACAACCTGTCTACGTTCATGTCGACGCTGCCGGTGTTCTCGACGCTGTTGATTTTCGGAATCGTATCGCTATATCCCCCCGGTTCACTGCCGCTGTCGACATTCATCGCCTTCAGTGCCGCATTTGCGTCGGTCATGGCGTCGGCTGTCTCGATGAGTTCAACGATATCGACGGTGCTGGACATTGTCCCGTTGTACGAACGGTCGCGTCCTATTCTGGAAACGATTCCCGAGTCCCACCAAGCTAAACGCGATCCCGGTGATTTGACCGGCGCGATCGAGATTGGTCAGGTGTCGTTTCGCTACACGGCCGAGGGTCCACTGGTATTGGACGACGTGTCGATTGAAATCAAGCCGGGCGAGTTCGTCGCGTTCGTCGGACCATCGGGCGCCGGCAAGTCGACGATTCTGCGGTTGCTGCTGGGGTTCGAGGTTCCTGATACCGGTTCGATTTACTACGACCGCGAAGATCTTTCGCAGCTCGATTGCCAGGCGGTACGCCGGCAAATCGGTACAGTCTTGCAGAACAGCCGCCTCACATCGGGAGACATCTTTCGCAATATCGTCGGTTCCTCGACGTTGACGCTCGAGGATGCCTGGGAAGCGGCCCGTTTGAGCGGGCTGGATGCCGATATCAAGGCCATGCCGATGGGGATGCATACGGTAATCTCGGACGGCCAAAGCACACTCTCGGGTGGCCAGCGACAGCGATTGATGATCGCCCGCGCGATCGTCAATAAACCGGCTATCCTACTGTTTGATGAAGCTACCAGCGCTCTGGATAACGTGACGCAGACGACGGTCGCCCGTAGCCTGGACGCCTTGAAGTCGACTCGTGTCGTGATAGCTCACCGATTGAGCACGATCATCAACGCGGATCGAATCTGTGTGATCGACCGCGGCAAGATCGTGCAAGCAGGCACCTACAACGAATTGATGCAGCAAGAAGGTTTGTTCGCGGAGCTTGCCAAACGCCAACTGATCTAAGCCTCGAATTGAGGGTTTTTGTGCTTGACGGAGTGCGCTTGACAACGTGGGGAACAGCGTCGCTGGCCTGCAACCTGGACGGTATGAAAACAACAAGAAGCACCAGCATGTACGTACTTGGACTAAATTCGATCTATCATGAATCGGCGGCCTGCTTGTTGGATGACGGGCGGTTGGTCGCTTTTGCTGAAGAAGAACGTTTCAATCGCCGCAAACATGCAAAAAAACCACTTCCTGATAATGCCGACGCGCTGCCGTGGCATGCGATTCACTATTGTCTCGAGACTGCGAACATCGATCTCGGACAAGTCGGCCATGTCGCTTACTCCTCCGATCCCCAACTGCGGCGGGTCAGTAAAGTCGATGGCGAATCCGAGTGGAGCCGTGTCTTTCAGGAGAGCATTCGTCGGGCCAGGCGACGCCTGACCGACTTTGGTTACGAAGGTCAGTTCTGCTGGGTCGAGCATCATCTTGCGCACGCGGCCTCGGCGTTCTTCGCGTCTCCGTTTCGCGAAGCCGCCGTGCTCACGATCGATGGAATCGGTGATACGAGCACAACTTCCTCACACCATGGCATTGATCATCGATTGAGCTATGTGCAGCATGTCAAGCCGCCCCACTCGATCGGTTTCCTGTGGGAACTGATCTCGATGTTTCTGGGCTTCGATATCTACGACGCCACCAAGATCATGGGGCTTGCGGCTTATGGGGATCCGGATCGATTTCGCCGGCAGTTGCAACAGTTGGTGCTGCTAAAGCCCGCAGGCAAGTTCGAAGTTCCGCGGCACATCGTGCGATTTCCAGAGCTCGATTATCTAACGCCTTCCGGCTATTTCGCCGGCTTGGAAAAACTGTTTGCATCGCCCAGAAGATTACCAAGCCAGGAATTGAACCAGGTCTACAAGGATATTGCGGCCGCGCTGCAAGCAGTGACCGATCAGCTCGTTCTGCACATGGCCAATCACCTGCATGAGGTTACCGGTTCAGTGAACCTGTGCCTGGCCGGGGGTGTGGCGTTAAACTGCGTCACGAATCAACAGGTCTTTGAGCGCGGCCCGTTCCGGGAACTGTACGTTCAACCGGCCGCACATGACGCGGGCACGGCCATCGGATGCGCGTATCACGTCTGGCATCAAGTCCTCGGGGCGCCACGTGGCGAAGCGATGCAAAGTCCCTACTGGGGGCCTCAATTTACCGACGACGAAATTGAGCGTGTGTTGCGCCGCGAAGGGTTCTGCTATCAGCGGTCCGCGGAGATCGAAACGGAAGTGGCGCGGCTGATCAGCGAAGGCAACGTCGTGGGGTACTTTCAGGGCCGTATGGAGGTCGGTCCGCGGGCGCTGGGCAATCGCAGTTTGTTAGCCGATCCGCGCGATCCAAACATGCGTGAAATACTGAACGAAAAGGTCAAGCACCGCGAATACTTTCGGCCCTTCGCGCCCAGCGTGCTGCACGAAGAGGTAGGAAACTGGTTTCGTATCGAAAAACAGACTCCAGCCTCCGATTTTATGTTGCTCGCTTACCCGGCCCACGAGCAAGTCCGTGATCAGATCCCGGCTGTCATCCATGCCGACGGAACCAGTCGACTGCAAACTGTTCGACGCGATCTCAATCCACGCTATCATCGGCTGATTGCTCAGTTTCATCGGCTGACCGGTGTCCCGATCGTTTTGAACACATCTTTCAACGATAGCGAGCCGATCGTTTGCTCACCCCAAGACGCTTTGCGCACCTTCATCAAGACGCGGATCGATTACCTGGCGATCGGAAATTTCCTGTTGGCAAAGTCCGACAATCCGAATGCCACTCTGGCGCCGCGCTCGGAGCCGGCGATCCCGATGCGAAGGGTTTTCTCAACGCTTGCCGAAAATTTTCACCAAGCCTTGGGACGGCATCGTCTGTATAACTTTCGGGGTATCCGCGTATTGACCGATCGCATCGATTTCAAGGGCCGCGATCAAGTCTTTCCGTTGTTCGCGGAACACCGTTTCTTCCTTGACGAACTGCAGCGCGTCCCCATCGCCGATAAGATCGTGGGTCGCAAAGCTTTGGAAATAGGCATTGGTTCGGGTGTGCTTTCGATCGCAGTGGTCCGGGCCGGCGCCAGAAAAGTGACCGCGTTGGAGATCAACCCGCGGGCAATCACGTTTGCCGGTTTCAATATCCTGCTCAATGGCTGTGAGGATCAGATCGAAATTCGCGAAGGGCTCGCTGAAATTTATAAGCCTGTCAACGGTCGACGCTTCGACTTTGTCTTCTCCAACCCCCCCTTCGTGCCAACGATCAACGAAACGGATGTCGAGGTCCATTCCGCTGCCGGCCTCTACGGACTGGAGTTTACCGAACAGATTCTGCGTGGTTTAGACCGACAACTCACCGACGACGGATGCGCACAGCTGGTTTTGGCTGCCGCAGGGAATAAGCACGAACCGTTTCTCTTGCGCCAGCTGGTTGACAGGCATTTGGCCGGCGCTACGACGATTTACGTGAATCCAGAGCCCCACGAATACGCTCGGGTGATTCAGTGGCTCTGTGATTCAGGCTTTTGCTCACCAAGACAAGGACGGGACGCGCTGCGGCGAGCGATGGATGATGACGTTACGCATATGCACTTGTGTGTCGTACAGTACTTCGCTGGAGAGGCAAAGCAATCGACCCTCGCCACGGCAGTAAAAACATACCATGATTGCCAGGTCCCTTTGCCAGGCCTCGAACAGCGCGAAGACGGTTCATCAGCGATCCACTGAGTCAAACATCAATTGCAGAATCATCATGAGCGTGCATGACCACAATCGCCGCGCCTGGGACCTCAACGTTCGCCGCGGGTGTCCCTGGTCGATTCCGCTGAGCAGCGCTCAGATCAGCGACGCGCGCCAGGGAAATTGGGAGTTGTTTCTGTCTCCTGACCGGCCGGTTCCGCGATCATGGCTCGGTGACGTAGCTGGCCGACGAGTTTTGTGTCTGGCCGCAGGAGGTGGCCAGCAAGGTCCCCTTTTGTCCGCGGCCGGCGCGAAGGTTGACGTTTTGGATCAATCATCCGCTCAACTTGACGCGGATCGTCTTGTCGCCCAGCGTGAAGGGCTGGAAATGAATCTGGTCCAGGGCAGCATGGACGATCTATCGATGTTCGGCGACGCAAGCTTCGACCTGGTCATCAATCCGGTCAGCAATTGTTATGTGCCGGACGTTCGCCCGGTCTGGCGAGAAGTTTACCGCGTGCTGCGTACCGGTGGCGATTTCTTGGCAGCCTTCTGCAATCCGATCAACTACATATTCGATCCGGTTCAGGCTCGTCAAGGAATCCTGCAAGTTCGATACCGGCTTCCGTTTTCCGACACCCATAGTCTCACTGCGGCGCAGCGGTGGGATCTGATTCGTCGCGGCGAGGCATTCCAGTTCGGGCATTTATTGGAGGACCAGATTGGTGGTCAGACCGACGTCGGATTGGCGATCACGGGATTCTTCGAAGATTACTTTGACGACATGCCGTTAGCCGACTATTCGCCAAACATCCTGGTGACTCGCGCAAAAAAATGGGTTAACGGCGACGCGCCGAATTAGAGGTCTGATGCAGCGTTTGTGACACTGAAAAATCGGCCGTTCAATCTGATCGTTTCAATCCCGCTCCGGCGGTTCCCAAGCGAGAGTGCTGGTAAAGTAAAAGATTTTCCAACATCGCGATTGCTAGACTGCCAATCCGCGGCGCGGTGGACTTCGGCGCTAGTCTGATACACTCGGGTGCGCCGAAAGACGTGTGGTGAAAAAGTCAACGCATCACGACGCAGTTTTGCGGAACAAAAAATAAAGGTTGTCGATGTCGTCGGATCCAGCAGACTTTCAAAACTCGGAGACCGACGCAGCTTCGCTACTCGGCTCGACGCCCGTGATGGGCGAAACGGTAACTAAGCGGGCTTTTGAGCTGAGCATGGCTCACGTCCAACCGCCACTTCGGGTGCCTGGCTACGAGCAGGAAAAGTTTCTGGGGCGAGGAGCCTTTGGAGAAGTATGGAAAGCGATTGACAGCAATAGCGGTCGGGCGGTGGCGATTAAGTTTTATAACCGCCGCGGTGGCTTGGACTGGTCGCACATGTCACGCGAGGTCGAGAAGCTGCAATATCTGTTCTCCGATCGGCACGTGGTGCAACTCTTTGATGTGGGCTGGGAAGCCAGCCCGCCATACTACGTGATGGAGTACATGCAGTATGGATCGCTGGAGGATCGTTTGAAAAAGGAGGCGATCTCCGTTTCGCAGGCCGTGGCCATGACTCGCAACATCGCGCTCGGTTTGGTCAGCGCGCATGATCGGGGAATTCTGCACTGCGATCTGAAACCCGACAACATCATGCTGGACGAGGATGGAAAGCCACGCCTGGCCGATTTCGGGCAATCACGTTTGAAACACGAGCATGCTCCCGCGGTGGGCACGTTGTTCTACATGGCTCCGGAACAGGCCGAATTGTCGATGGCCCCTGACGCACGTTGGGATGTTTACGCGTTGGGTGCGATCCTTTACCGGATGGTGACCGGAAAGCTTCCCTACTTGACCCAACAGTCAGTTGATTCGGTCTCGTCGGAGGGCAGCGTGGAGAACCGCTTGCGAGCTTACAGCAAAATACTGCAGACATCGAAGCCGCCAACGGAACATTATCACGTCGCAGGCGTCGATAGCTCGCTGCGACGGATTATCGATGGCTGCCTGGCAATCAACCCCAAGCACCGTTACCCCAATGTGCAATCAGTACTCCACGCCTTAGCGTTACGGGAGTCCAAGCGAGCACAGGCTCCGCTGTTGATGCTTGGCATCCTGGGACCGGCCATCGTGGTCCTGGTGCTTTCATTGGTCAGCGTCTGGATGTTCAACCGAACACTCCAAACCGCGCGCACCTATCTGCTGGAACGCACCAGTGAAAGCGACCAGTTTGCCGCCAAGTCCGTTGCCGCGCGGTTTGCAATGGACATCGATCGACGCTGGCGAATCCTAGAGCAGGAAGCAGCACGGGGCCCACTGCCCGAAGGGCTTCAGCGCGACAGCGGGCCATTTGTCAAAGCTGAAGCGAACGATCAGATTGCTAGCTGGTTGAAAGAACGTTACACGTATTGGAACACCCAGTTCAGTGACCAAACGACGGCATCCTATTGGTACGTACTGGATCGCAATGGACTGGCCCGCGCGATCGCGCCGAGCGGCGAGGAATTGATTGGATCCTACTTTGGTTATCGCGAGTATTTTCATGGGCAGGGACAGCAGTTGGACGAGCACGGGCCCGCTCCGCCACCCATCGGCGTGCCCCATCGGTCGAACGTGTTTCGCAGCAAGCCTCTCAATCGTCCCGCCGTCTCGCTAAGTGTGCCCATCCTGGATCCTGACGATCAACAGGTTTTGGGCGTGCTGGTGATGGAGGCCGAACTGGGCCACTTTGCCGATTTTCAGGCAACTCGAAACCAGTCAGCGGTCTTGGTTGACCTTCGCCCGGACGAGTCCGGCCGGCGTGGTCTGATTGTGGAACACCCGCGCTTCAGCGAGCAACTACAGGCGAACGAAACCGTCGGCGAGTTCTATGTCAGTCGCTCGACACTCGCTGCTATGGACGCCGCTGTTAGAGAGCGGCGCGGCGCCGGCCCCACGAGCCATTCAAGATCACAGCGCGATTCGTCGGCTGGTGCCGGTTCGCAATCGCAGCTGCTGGACCCCTATCTCGATCCGGTCGCAGGCGGAGCAAGCGAGGACCTGATGGCTGTGATCGAACCTGTGTTCTTTCGCCGCGCCGCCAACCAGGTGCGTGACAGCGGCTGGGTTTTGTTGGTTCAAGAGAGTCGATCCGAAACGCTGCAGCCGATAACCAACTTGAGCGCAATGGTAATCTATGGCGGCTTGTCCGCGTTGGTTCTTGTCGTGTTGATCATGGCTGGTCTTTGGTGGCTGGTTGTGCTGGTGCAGAACGCTCCCAATCGCCTACGCGCCTGGCAACTTTGGGGCGGCCATTTGACAGGCGCCAGCACGACGACGCCGAACAGCTTGCTCGCCGCTACTGAGACGGTGGTCAGCGGATCGGGGAGACGACCTGGCGATGGAGAGCATTCGGAAGGGAGTTCGTCATGATGGAGTTGATTGTTCGCGGCCAGCAAGAGGGCCAGCAATGGCGCAGGGAGTTGCCGGCAGGCCAGGCCGTGATCGTGGGACGCGATGCGGCACAGTGGAGCGTGCCTTGGGAACCATGGATCTCGCGGCATCATATCGAGCTGCGCAGCGGTAACACCCATGTCTACGTCCGTAGCTTGCCCAACGCGAGAAATCCGGTGGTGTTTCGAGGTCAAGCGGAGAAGTCTTTCGCGTTGAAGCCCGGCGACTGCTTTGTGATCGGAGAAACCGTGTTCACGGTTGCTGCCGATCCGAACCTGGCCGACTCCAACGATTCTCATAGCGAGCCCCTGATGCGGTCATTCTCACTGAGCGACAAGGAATTACGACGTGTTCCCTTTCGCGACGCGCCACATCGGCTGGACGTGCTGGGGCATCTTTCCAAGATCATCTTCAGCATCACTGACGAGTCTGAACTCTATCTGCAAACCATCAATCTGTTGCTCGAGGGGATTCGCAAAGCCAATGCGATCGCGGTTGTCAGGATCGATCCTGTCGAGCCCGCGGATGTGCAGATTCTGCACGCCGATTTTCGCGTCGTCACCGGGGGCTCGTTTCGACCCAGTCGTCGGTTGAGTCGGGAAGCGATTCTAAATTCAAACCGCAGTGTGGTTCACGTGTGGTCTACTCCGCAGACCGATCAGCAAGGCGAGGCGGAACAGTTCACGCTGCTGGGCAATTTCGATTGGGCGTTCTGCACGCCGATGCGTGGCGAAGCGTGTGCGGGATTGGGGATCTACGTGGCCGGCCGGCTAACCGAAGGTTCACCTGATCGCATCCTGACTAGCGGCGAAAGCAATGAACTGAGCGAGGACGTAAAGTTTGCCGAATTGGTCGCTTCGATCATCAGCGCGCTTCGCACCATGCAAGCCTTGCAACATCGCCAGAGCGTACTCAGCCACTTTTTCTCGCCCAGCGTTCTTCGCATCCTTTCAGCCGCGGATCCCGAAACAGCATTGCAACCGCGAGAGACCGAAGTCACGGTGCTGTTTTGCGATCTGCGCGGATTCTCCCGAAAAGTGGAAACGGCCTCGGAAAGCCTGTCCGCCATTTTGGCCCGGGTTAGTGAGGCACTGGGTGTCATGTCCGCCTGCATCCTGAATCACAAAGGAGCCATCGCGGACTTTCTGGGAGACTGCGCAATCGGATTCTGGGGCTGGCCCTTGGCTCAGCCAGATGACGTTCAGCAGGCTTGTGCGGCTGGACTTGAGATTCAATCGGCATTTGAAACGTTTGCCAAACAGGTCGACCATCCGCTGTACGGGTTTAAGGTCGGAGTGGGCATTGGCACCGGCCGCGCCGTGGCGGGTCAGATCGGTAGCCGGGATCAGGCGAAAGTCACCGTGTTCGGCCCCGTTGTGAATCTGGCTTCTCGTCTGGAGGGGCTCACGAAGCTGCTCCGGGTGCCCATCTTGATTGACGAAGCGACGGCCAAAGTGGTCACCGAAACCATGCCGGCCAGCGCGGCCCGCTGCCGGCCCCTTGCGCGGATCAAACCCTTTGGCCTGGAAAGCCCGCTGACGGTCAGCGAACTGCTACAGCCAGCCAACGAAAGTTCGCTGCTGACCGACGAACATTTGGACCATTACAAGTCGGCGCTGGCCGCTTTTCTGGACAGCCGTTGGGCAGACGCCTACGAGGAGCTGCACCATGTGCCCCCCGAAGATCGCGGGAAAGACATGCTGCTGAGTTTTATTCTCAAGCACAATCACACGCCCCCTGCCGATTGGGATGGCGTGATCCCGATGGAAAGCAAATCCTAGGTCAGAAGCGCATCAAGAGCCAGCAGTGCATCAACATGAACCCTGTCTGGTCCGAACACCTCTTCTTCACGGGTATGGCGCCGCGGGGACTAGTCGATTACGCTGGCCGCAACTGCCAAGGGAATGACCAAACAGGTATCGTGTATTTGCTCCGGTGACGAATGCAGTATGTCCAGATCTGCAACAACGTCACAGACGTCGAATAAGCCTGTGCTGATTGTCGGAGCGGGCTCGTCCTGGCGATCGAGCTGGCCCGCCGCGGGATACCATTCCAACTAATCGATCGGCTCAGAAGTCCGCTTGCTTGGGATCGCGCGATCTTCACCAAATCACGGTCGTTGGAAGTCATTGCCGGCCTTGGCGTGGTCGAACTCTTCTTGTGCCTGATTCGGCCTGACGGACATCTCGGTTTCCGTTGCGATCCGCCTGCGCTTGATGCGCTCGCCAATTATCTGCAGTAGCTATTCACCGTTTGATGACCGTTCGAGCAGTCGCTGCCGAGCGATGTAGATCAATGGGTACAACAAGGCTGCAATCATCGGTCCGACAAAGATCCCCCATAGACCAATGAACTCAATTGCGCCAATCGCGGTGATCAACGCGATCAGTGGATGCAATCGGGCCTGGTTGCCAATCACATAGGCGCGGACCAGATTGTCGGAAGTTGAAACGATCGCCGCCCCGAAAATTGCCAGCCCGATGGCCGCCGGATAACGCCCTTCGATCAACAGTCCGATCGCAACGGCACCCCAGACCAAGGCCGAACCTAAAAATGGGATAAAGGAGAAGAACAATGTCAGTACAATCAGGATCCATAACTGGGGTACGCCGATCACGGCGTAGGCGATCCCCGCAAGCGTTGCCTGGACGACGCCGGCGACCAGAGTGCCCAGCACCACCCCACGACAAACACGTTGAAACTGGTCCGTGATTCGCTCTTCTTCACCCTCACTAAACGGTACCAAGCGATGCAACTCGCCGACAAACAGCTCGCGGTCGGCCAGGAAATAGTAAAGCGCCAGCGTGATGATCGTGAACTTGACCAAAGACGAGAAGGCATCCGCGAGAAAGCCCCGTGTCCGTTTGTAAAAAGCGGATGTCGCGCCGCCGACAAACTGAGACGCAACATCCTGAAGCTGTTCGCGTTGGTTAATCGGCAAGCTTAGATACAGATCGTGCGCCTTGCGAGCGACACCGGTTTGATCGGTAGCCGCTGGGGTATCCTCGGTTTCCGTTTCTGATCGCTGGTCAAACCACTCGGCCAACTCACGGCCGCTCTCGAGCACCTGAGTTCCCGCCATGACAAGCGTCGCCCCGATCGGCAGCAGCACAAGCAACAGCACAAGAATGGTGATCACAGCAGCAGCAATTCGCGGGCGTCCACCGATTCGAACGGCCAGCCACTGATGTAGCGGGGTAAACAGGACCGCCAAAACAATCGAAACAAAGATGGCGACGACGAAAGGACGAATGACTTGAACGAACAACAGCCCAATTGCGGCAATCAACGCCAGCAACAGCCATGCCGACACGTCGCGCGGTAGAGGTGTTGTGGAACTGGGCACTGGTTACGATTTCCCTTGCCGATCAGGTCTCTTTCTTGATCCGCAGGGCCTGGGACAACGACGAAACATTTGTTTGCCATTGATCCAAAACCAAGGTGATCAGGATCGCTTCGATATTGGTCAACGTGACCACAACCGCGGCGATCCGAAACGGCCAGATCGCCAGGTCGGCTATTAAGCAAATCGCACCGACCATCGCGAACAACCAGGAAGTTTTGGCGGCTCGAGTGTGATAACTAGGCCAGCGGCCATATTTCCAAAAGCCAGCGATCGTAGTCGCCGCGTAGGAAGCAATGGCCGGCACAATCCACCAGATTTCGCGCGTCATCTCGGGCCACTTCAGCCACAAGCCACCCAACAGCATGAATGAGTAGAGCGTGGCGTCTGCCCAGCTGTCCAGGCGAGCACCCAAAGTCGACTGTTGGTCCAACCAAATAGCCAACTTTCCGTCGATCCAATCTGTGATGGCAAAGAAGATGAACAGCGCCAGGAACGCCCGCGGCATTTCATTGATTGCCAACAGCAACAACAGCGGCGAACCGAACAAGCGAATTACACAAAAGAAATTCGGAATCGTCGTCCAGCGATTGGTTCGCTGAGGATTCTTTTCCGTCACGGTGTCAACCATTTGACCAAATAATAAAAGGCAGGTGCGGTAAAAGTCAGGCTATCGATCCGGTCCAGCATCCCGCCCATCCCGGGTAAAAAATTGCTGCTGTCCTTGACGCCGACATCGCGTTTGACTGCCGACATATTAACATCGCCCATGAACCCGCACACCGAAATGACCAGACCGCTGGCAATCGGCCAGAACAACGAAATGGTTGATGGGCCCTTTCCGACCAGAGCGACTGGGATTTGATTTAGCGGCGTCAGCAGGGGCGCAAGACAGACCGCCAGCACGACAGTCAGCAACGCGCCGCCGAGAAAACCTTCCCAGGACTTGCCTGGCGAGACTCCGGGCGTGATCGCGTGCCTGAGTTGCTTGCTGAACCTTCGGCCAATCAAGGCTTGTCCAATATCATTCGACTCGGTCAACAGCACCAGAAACAAAAACCAGCCGATCGGACCAGCGATCCGATTGGATGATTCGTCTAAAGTCGTTAATAAAGCCGCGTGCGATAGCGCGTAGATAATCAGCACAGCACCCCACAACAGGCCAGCGGTGCTGCGCACATAATTCTTGGTTTCACCCTGCAGCAATTGCAGACAGCAAATCAGCAACGCCACGGCGACAATATTGACCGCCGGAATCCCGTCAGGCCTGGTCGTGGCGATCCATCCGTAATGAACGATGATCAGCAGATAAATGATCAAAACGCTCCAGTGATCACCGCGCCGTCGGGTGACCAGGTCGGTGTATTCACGCCAGCCAAGGATCGACAGTGAGGCCATCAGCAAACAGACTCCGATCGTTCCGGTGACGACTGCTGCGACGAACAGCAGCAGGAGTATCCACCATGTTCCCAGACTGGCCAATCGTTGACTTCGTTGATCGGCAGTGGCCGTCCGCAGGGCGACAATCCGCGTGACAGAACCGATCAACAAGGCAACGCAGATCGCAGCCAAGATACAGATCAGATTCGGTTTCAGCGCGATCACGAGCATTCCTTCAACTCACCGCTGCGGGTGCCGCGCACAGGCAAGAAAAATCGGACCAGGCGGCGGAGCGCCCATGGTACTGTCCCGGTCGCGATCAAGGCGACCACCAACCATGGTTCGACCAGGCTGTGGACCCCGTTTTCGCTGAGTTGCCGGAGCGTGGGTAATCGGGTGCCCAAGAAGACGAAGACGATCGTTCCGGGCAGTAGCCCCAGCGACGTGGTCCAAACGAAAGTTCGGATCGAAAGATCACTGGCGCCGGCAAGGTAATTGATCAGCGTGAACGGCGTATGAAACATCCGCAACGTCAGTAAATAAAATGCCCCGTCACGCGCGGCCGCAGAGTCCAATCGAGTCAGCCAATGTGACCAGCGTGACTCGATTACCTCTCGCAACACATAGCGACTGAGAAAGAACGAAATAACAGCAGCCGCAGTCAGCCCGATTTCCACAATTGCGACCCCCAACCACAGCCCGAACAGCCAACCAAATACAATTGACTTCCCGCCGGTCCCCGGTATCAGAGATGCGACAAAGTAAAGTGCGATGCCCGCGGCAAGGGACTGATAGGGATTTTGGGCGATCAATTCTCGCAAGTGAGCTTCGTATTTCGCGATTCTTTCGATCGAAACGCTCTCCCGTGCGAGCCAACTACCGATCACAATCAGCGCCGCGAAAAACAAAAATATGGTCAGCTTGGTCTTCATTTTGGTCCCTCGGAAGTCAATCCCGGTGGATCATTTCCGACGACGACGCGAAGCGATTTTGGCAGCAGCTCGTAGCTGGCGCTCAGTTTTCCAGACTCGTTCTGCTGGCGTCGATCGGCGTGCTCGGATTGCTTACGCTGGTACGGTTCGCCGTCGACGCTGAAGGGCATTTGTGGCCTGGTCGTCAACTCGAGCTTCTTGACGCGGTAGTAACGCAAATGTTCATCCAATTGTTCGCGAGTCCGCGTCAGATGCAAACCGGTTGAAACCAGTTCCATCATCGGCAAGACGGGGACAACGGTGATGTCCATCAAGCCATCGTTTAGCCATGCCAGAGGAGCGATTGGAAATCCGCCACCCACAAACCGTCCATTGCTGATCGCTACGCCCAGCGCGCTTGTTTGAATCGATTGGTCATCCAATTTCAAATGAGTTTGATATTGTTGCAAATCACCGATCTGAGATAGCGCGGATATCCAGTAGGCCAACAATCCCCAATTATGTTTGTGTGCGGATTGGACGTCGACGGCAGCTTGTCCACCGACACCGCCATTGGCAACGTTGACGCAGTAGGATGTTTGCTGATCGGAAATGCGGATCAGGTCGATCGGCTGGAGCTGTTGCGAGAAAGCCAGCCGGCAGGCCAGATCAATGCGATCGGGTAGCAAGCCCAGAACGCGAGCCAGGTCATTGCCGGTCCCGGCGGGCAAGATGGCCAATTCGATCGCGGAAAAGTCGGGTGCGATACCATTGACCACCTCGCTGATGGTACCATCCCCCCCCGTGACGATCAGTCGCTCGATTCCCTCTTGGACAGCCTGTCGAGCGATCCGCTTGGCGTCCCCGGCTGCGGCCGTCTCGCGCAGTTCGCAGCGATGCTCCGCAAGCAAAGGAGGCAAGAGTTTCTTGATCTGCTCAGCATTGCCTGCCCGCGGGTTGAAAATTAGACAGGCACGCATCTGTGGTTGACTCGAAAAGTAAACTTGTGAACTGAAGAACGGATTCGAAATTGGCACGCCGCATGCTCTTGCGTGAGCCATCCAGGCAACTTTTGTACCATCCATCGCGAAGCACCTTCGGTCACCCGTTTTGCTCTCATCAAGGCGGGGCTACGATGAAGCTGATCAATCTACGATGAAGCTGATCAATCTACGATGAAGCTGATTAATGGAGTGCGATCGAACCGGCTCAGGCTCTGCGAAGCATCTGGCGGGAAACTGGAGTAACCTATGTTATCACTTTTGCACCTTTCCGATCTGCATTTTGGCGCGCCCTACGTCCCGCGTGTCGGAAATGCCGTGCTCGAAATCGCTTCAGAGCTGCAAACAGATGCGATTGTCGTCAGTGGCGATCTGACGCAGCGTGCGAAAGAACAGGAGTTTCTGGACGCGAAGTCGTTCATTGATCGTCTGCCGGAGGTACCGAAGCTGGTGATCCCTGGAAATCACGATGTGCCGCTGTATCGTGTCGCCCAACGGTGGTTCGATCCCTACAGATTCTATCGCCAGCATATCACGCACGACCTGGATCCGGTTTTAAGCGTCGATCACGGCATCATCGTTGGGCTAAATTCAACTTCCCCGCGGCGTGCGATCACCAATGGTCGCGTGCACAAAGAGCAGCTCGATCATTGCTCGCGAGTCTTTAACAGTGCCCCGCCTGAGTCGATTCGAATCGTCGTCGCCCATCATCATTTTGCTCCCGCGCCGGACTACTTGCGCGACCAAACGATGCCCAAGTCAAAGCGGGCGATCGAACGGTTCGTCGAGCTGGACGTCGAGTTGATTTTAGGTGGGCATTTGCACCGGGCATACATTGGCAATTCTCTGGATTTTTACCCGGGCGATCACCGTGATCAGGGCATCATCATCATTCAGTCAGGCACGACAACGTCGCGCCGCGGTCGAGGACGTGAGCGCGAAAAAAACTCATTCAATCTGATTCAGATTGATTCTGATTCGATCGTCGTGACGCATTACATGTTCTTCGACGAACGAGATAAATTTTTGCCGTTCAGCCGACATTTGTTCCCGCGAGTCGGACGTGAATTGACGACAAGCGGTCGCGACTTGAGCCTACCGCGGACGACAGAAGTCCAGGCCTAAGCAGCCAGTTAGCAGACAAGCGCTCAGGTCGCTATGATCCTTTCTTCGCGTATGATTTTTGGTTCCACGCGTACCGCACCTTTCTCGGGATGGAACCGGCGACCATGACTGATTGCCCACGCTTGAGTGAATTCCGCGCCGAGCAGAAAGATCATGGCGGAATAGTAGACCCAAACCAGCAGCACGGCAAGGGACGCGGCCGCACTGCCCAGTTTGGCGCCCGGCGCGGTATTAGAAAAATACAGACCCATTAAAAAGCGACCGATGTAGAACAGCACCGCTGTCGCGAATGCTCCGATCATCACATCTCGCCAGCCGACATCCGCGTCCGGCATGAACCTTAGGATCGCAGCAAACAGTAGCAGTGTGATCAGGAAGACAACGACGTCGTTGATGGTTGAAACGTAACTATGCTGGAAGCCGATTGTTTCACTGACTTGGGATCCGACCGCGCTGAGCACAGTCGAAACGACCATCGAAACCAGCAACAGGAATCCCAGGCAAAGAATCATTCCAAGTGAAAGAATGCGTTTCTTCAGAAAAGTTTTTACGCCTCCTTGCTCGGGATCCGGTTGTACGCGCCAAACACGATTGAGTGAGGTTTGCATCGCCACCACAACACCGGTCGCTCCGAACAAGATGCCGATCAAACTGATCAACGTTTTCCACCAAATCCCACCCATCGCCTGGTTCTCTTCCAGAATCGTTGCGATTTCCTCAGCGGCTGCCTCATTCCCGATCAATTGACTCGACTGCTTCTGAATCAGCTCGCGTGCCTTTACTTTTGCTTGTTCCGGCTGGTAGGCGACTGACATGCCGAAGGTCAGGATGGTCAGCAACACGTATAGCAGCGGCGGCAGGGCGAAAATCGTGTAGTAGGCAAGCGACGCGGCAAGAGTGGAACATTGGTCGCCGACAAAGCGCGACAACGTCGTTTTGAGAATATTCATGGGTCCGTAAACGAATGATTGGAGCGGCATTTGCCTCTACCCCGAACGTCGGCGGATGAGCCGGTTTGATGCCATGCCGCTGAGTATATAGGGAGCGTTGTTGGGCGGCTTTGTTGGCTGGCTGCTAAGTGGCAGAGCCGTGTTGGACCGATGATGTCGCAGTCTACGCCTCGAGCTGATTCAGATCGGTCTTCAGCTTGCGGTACAGAGTTTTTCGATCCAGCCCCAGAATCTTTGCCGCTTGAGTTCGATTGCCATCGACTGACTTGAGAACGTGCTCAATATAACGCCGTTCGACTTCCTCGAGCGAGACCAATTCGGTGGGATCGTCTCCGCCGATCAAGATTGCTTTCGATCGATAACTGCGTATCTTCTCTGGCAAATCCACCAGCGTGACCGTGTCATGCCGCGTCAAAGCAACGGCACGTTCCATCACATTACGTAACTCACGAACGTTGCCGGGCCAGGGATAGGCGAGTAATTTTTCGGCTGCGGGTTCGGCCAGGCCCGAAACCTGCTTGCCGGAACTGTCTGCATAGCGATCGATGTAGTGGGTGGCCAAACGCAAGATATCCGCGCCCCTGGCCCGTAGTGGCGGCAAATGCAACTGAATTACATTAATTCGATAGAACAGATCTTGTCGGAAACGCCCCTCTTCTACCGCCGTTTCTAAATCCCGATGGGTAGCGGCCAGAACGCGAACATCAAACTCGATTTCACGATCGCTGCCAACTGGTCGCAAACGCCCCTCCTCAAGGGCCCGCAGCAGCTTGACCTGCATCGCCATTGGCATATCGCCCATTTCGTCCAACAGTAGGGTTCCACCGGCGGCTTCCAGAAACAATCCGCGTCGCTCGCTCTTGGCATCGGTGAAAGCGCCTTTGACATGTCCGAACAGCTCACTTTCCAACAAGGTTTCTGACAACGCCGCACAGTTCACGGCAACAAATGCCTTGTTGGCACGTGGACTGATCCGGTGAATCGATCGGGCCACCAGCTCCTTGCCGGTTCCGCTTTCACCGGTGATCAAAATCGAGGCATCGGATGGGCCGACGCGTTCCAATTGGTCGTACAAGGCGCGCATCGGCTCACTATCACCCAGCAATTCATCGTGCGGATGAGCGACGTTGACCTGTTCTTCCAACAAATGAATTTGATTCGTCAATCGACGGCGTTCGACGGCGCGGGCAATCGTCAACGATAACACTTCCATTTCAACCGGCTTTGTCAGAAAGTCGTAAGCACCGCTCCGCATCGCGGCGACCGCAGTCTCCAATGTGCCAAACGCGGTCATCACAACAACGGGGATATCCGGTCGAAGTTGATTGATTTGCTGGCACAGTTGCAGCCCCGTGGTGCCCGGCATTCGGACGTCCGTCAAGACGACATCAAAATCACGCTTACTTAGCTGCTGCAACGCTTGATCCGCTGACTGGCACCATGCCGTATCATACTTTCGCATGCTCAGCGCCGTGTCAATCAATTCGCACATCGATTTTTCATCATCGACAATCAATACGCTGCCTTCGCTCATGGCGTTGCTCCCGGGCTGTCCACAGCTGGCAAAAAAATCGAAAAACAGCTTCCAACACCCGGTTTGCTGTCGACTTCAATCCAGCCATCGTGCTCTTGAATGATGCCGTGTGAGATCGACAGACCGAGGCCCGTTCCCTCGCCAACATCCTTGGTCGTAAAAAACGGTTCAAAGATATGCTGGCGATCTGCATCCGAAATTCCGTGCCCATTATCTTCGATCGAGATTTTACAGTAGGGTCGCTGTGGATTCTCCGATCCAAGACCGTCATGATCAGCCACCACTGCGGTATCGGGACTTGTAAGTAGCTTGGAAAGCACCACCGAGACACGCCCCTGCCCGGTGGTCGATTGAGCCGCGTTGATGATTAAATTGGTCAGCACCTGTTGAATCTGAGTCGGGTCAATGTCCGCGATGATTGGTGTCGAAGCCGTTTCCAGCTGCAATTCCGCATCCATTTTTTCCACCAACGGTCGCATCAGATTGAAAGTTGACAGAACCAGTTCGTTCAAATCTTGATGCATTCGGTTGGGAGTGCTCTGTCGAGCAAAATCGAGCAACTCGCGCACGGTTTTGGCGATTCGTTGCGCCTCGGATTGGATCGCCAGAGCGCTTTGCCGGCTCGCATCCGCAGAGAGTTGACCGCTCGCAATCAACTCAGCGCGACCGGTAACGACATTTAGCGGCGTGCCAATTTCATGTGCAATCCCGGCCGCCATTCGACCCACCATGTTCAACCGTTCGGCACGGCGCAGTTGTTCGACCGTGGCAAGTCGCGAGGCTGCCTCTGATTCGATCTGGCGGCGCTGCGTGACCAACTGATCACACATGGCATTCAACGCTGATCCGAGGCGACCAAGTTCGTCGTTGCTGGACAATTGGACTGGTTGGCTAAAGTCACCCTGGCCAACGCGGTGAACTTTATCGATCAAACGATTCAGCGGCTCGCCCACCATCTTGATACCCCCCACGAGAATCACCAAGCCCGAAAGAGTCGTAACGCCCAGCAGGGCGAGCAGGGAAGAAATCACCGACCTGCTCAGCAAATCATTCGCGACCGGGTCGAGCGCGGAGATTTCGATTCCCGCGTCGTCGGTTTTCAAGTTACCGCTGTCGACCGGCACATAAGTATAGAGGTACTTTTTGCCGGATGAATCCGGCATGCTGATCGTGGTAACTTCACGGCGGGTCACGATCATGTCAACCGGTACCATTGGACGTCGCGAGCGATCACTGCCAGCCGAATATTCAACCCAGCGAACACGGACGTGTCGCAACTGTTTCGTCGTTTGGGTGACTAACGAGGGCAGTTCCGCGGCGGTGCGATTCTGAATCGCCTGGTCAATTGACGGCTTCAGTGTTGCTGCCAGATCCGCGGCATGACGCTGATGTTCGGCGATTGCCAATCGTCGGTCCTGCTGGATTGTCAAATGAGCAAACAATCCCACGATCAGTGACAAACCGATCAGGAACAGCAGAATGAGTTTGGCGGCAAGGCGCATGAATCTGAAATAAGGGTTGGCGACAAAAAACGGTCGATGGCAAAGCGGCAAGCTCCGACACCGACCGTATTGTAAGTCTACATGCTGTGAAATGCAGAGCCTGTCAAACGCTACTTCACAACCACGAATCGGGATCCATTCGCCCCGCGGACGAGCATCAGGATACCTCGGTTCGATTCGCTCTGGTGCTGTTGCACCACAGCCTCGAATTGATCGACAGTGGACACTTTTTGACGATTGACTTCGACGATCAACATTCCGGGCGAAAGCTCAGCATCGGCCGCGGGGCTATCCTCGCGGACCGAAGTGATGACAACGCCGGTGGCGCCTTCAAAACCAAGCTGCTTGGCAACATCGCCCGTCAGCGGTGCGATTTCGAGGCCCAGATCGTCCAGCCGCTTACTGCTTGGGGCGACAGTTTCGCCAGTCATACGCCGAGCAAAATTGCCGGCCGGCTCCGCCGCTTCGTACGTCAGCTCGACTTGCTTGCCACTGCGGACGATCTCGATCTGCACTTGCTCGCCGAACGGCGATCGTTCAACCGCCAATTGCAGAGCCTGGGGCGTTGCCACTGCCTGGCCACCAAAGCGAACGATCACGTCGCCCGAAAGCAACCCGGCTTTTGCCGCCGGCGTGTCGGGATAAACATCGGTCACGATGACTCCACCACGTGGTTTGACTGAGAGCTGCTTGGCCAAATCCTGAGTGATCGCTTGGATCCCGACACCTAGATAGGCTCGTTTGACTACTCCGGTACTGATCAATTGGTCGCCTACCCAGCGAGCCAAATTCGATGGAATTGCAAATCCGATTCCATCATTGCCGCCGCCGCGAGAATGAATCGCAGTATTGATTCCAACTACCTCGCCGCGCAGGTTTACCAGCGGCCCACCGCTGTTGCCGGGGTTGATTGCCGCATCGGTTTGCAAAAAGTTTTCGCGAGCCGTGATGCCGATGTCACGATGTTTGGCACTGATGATTCCAGCGGTAACCGTGCTTTCCAGTCCGTATGGCTGACCCAGCGCCAGCACCCAATCGCCGATCGAGATTTCGTCGCTGTCGCCTAGAGTGGCCGCGACCAGGTTGCTCGCTCCGTCGATCCGCACAACAGCCAAATCGCTTTGCGGGTCCGTCCAGACCTGGTTGGCGATAAACTCTTGACCGTCCTGCAATCGGACGGTGACTTCCCCACCGCCGGCGACGACATGATTGTTGGTCAAAATGATGCCGGCTGGATCAATGATCACGCCGGATCCAATTCCCGCCTGCGGAGCGGGAGCACGGTTGCCGCCCTGACCGCTGGGCGGCAGGCGAAACTGGCGGCCGCGGAACATTTCTTCCAAGGGAGTCCCCTGGAATGGATTTTCGCCGGCCCCATTGTTCGAGGGGGTGACATTCGCCGGATTGTTCCACGCGACTTTTGGTCGGTTCTCGATCGCGACGACCGACGGCAATAACTGGTTCGCGACGGCTCGAAAAGCGGTTGACAAGTTGCTTGCCGAATCGATCGCTTGACGCTGCTGATCCGTCAGGCTCACCAACGGTGTTGGGCCACGTTGGTCAGCGCTGACCCAACCTGCGCCGGCGAAGGTCAATGCAATTGCCAGAGAAGCCGCGCCCGTAATCAAGGCTTTTGTTGTTTTGATGTGATTCATTTTATGCTCCTTGAATCGAATGGAATGATTCGTTTCTTGCGTTGATTTCCCGGACAAGCTCGACGGTCATCACCAGCGGTGGCCTCCAGCTGGCAACCGGTGTAACGCGGCGACGTTCTTTCACTTCCCTGCTCCATCGCTTGCGAACCGCAGCAGCGCGCTCACGGATCTGCTGCTGAGTTGGATCAGAAAGCTGGCGATCATTTTCAAAGTTATTCGTGTTCATTAATCCGCTCAGTTGTAAGGCCAAACAGGAGGCCTCACCGAGTGCGAGTCCCCATGGGCGTCAAGCCAATGCACGATCCGTGCCAGGTGAGAAAAATGGCGTTTTTACGAAGCTTTATCAATTATTCGCCTCGCTACTCGACGAGGCGGATTGCCGCGCCGGGGCAGATTGCCCCGGGACAGTCTGGAACCGACTGGGTCACGCGGCGCACCAAGCAAGTGATCGCTTAGAAATCAACACTTGCTGGATTGCCTATCAGCTAGACGCCGAGAGAACTAGTCATCGATTGCGCGGCCTAGCGATTTGACTAAGCCCATCACCTGTCGCGTCAACTTCTTAACACGCTGCTGACTGAGTTGCTTGTAAAACGCTTTCAGGATCGCGGCCGAGTGACCCTGGTCGAGATGTTCAACCAACAGTGGTACCAACTCCTCCGCAACGCTCGAGTTGGATGAAGGCGATTCTCCGGTGTAGACGCATGCGTAATCGGCGATCGATCCTCCGAACAGAGCTCTGAGATAATCGACAGCGGCGGCAATCGACTTTTCTTTGGCCGATTGGGGGCTGCGCCAATCGTAGGGTGGATCCCATGCGCGAACCGGTCGCAATCGATCGATGTGAGTGATGACAGCGATGATCAACGGGGGTTTCAGCTGCTGCTTTGATTTGTAATGCTCCTGCAAATCGCGGACTACCTTCAAATCCGCGTCTCGCGCGGTCACATTGGCGGCCATCACCAACAGCACGATATCGGCTGATTCAGCAGCGGTTCTAATTTCGTCCTGTTGCCGACGGGTCACATCGGCTTCGCTGTAACCCGGCGTGTCCAGCAGCGTGATATGCTTGTCGGAATCGGCCAGGGAATACTCAAATTTCCTCACCTCACGCGTCTCCGGCAGGATGCTGGTTTCGGCGACTTGTCCTTCCATCAGCGCGTTGATCAAGCTTGATTTGCCGGCTTTAACTTGACCCATCACCGCGATCGTTGTGCGGGCATCTGCCAATGGATCTAGCAGCGCCACTTCGCCATCGGCCGCGTGCAAGGCAGTAGCCAGTCGGCCAAACCGCGCGCGATAACTTTCCGAACCTGCCTGCAGCCGGCCGCTATACATTTCGATCAAATAGTAACCAAGCTGCCGCAAATAGCGTTGATAGAAGGCACGGATCAGCTCGTTTTGGAGTTCCAAAGTGACGCGGCCAGATTTCCGCCACAACGGATAAGCAAACAGTTTGGCTGGATTGATCACGGCGGAGGCCAGGAACACCACTTTTTGCGCCGTGTCCAGTGCATTGAGGTAAAAGGGAATACGCTGCAACTGCCCGACCGTCGCCACATCGCTGCCAGGGATGTTGTGCAAAACCCAGTCTTCCAGATCTTCGGCCGCTAAATGGATCACGGCCAAGATTTCAACCAGAGTTAGCGGCTGAAGTAATTTGTCGCCGCCGCCGGCGTGATAATGCTTGGCTAATCGCTGGGCGAGCGCCTCCGCATCGGCAAGGTAGCGATTGACATCAACGACGACCAGATAGTCCACGTCTGGAACCTGATTGCGAAACTGTTCGACAATTTCGATCGCCGCGGTATCCTGAGGCGTCCAAAAAGTAGGCGCGGTCAACGGCTGACGGTCGGCCGATTGGTGCAGCGTCGAGGGCTTCCAAAGCAGGCTAACCAGCCAGGCTGCCAGCCACATCGGGGGGAGAGTCCAGAGAATCCAGTAGAACCAGCCGGCTTGATAAAGCGCTACGATGCCGACCGCGATGTAGAACAGAACTGGCAGAGTCCACAATACGAACAGCAACACGGTTCTTGGTCGAACGAAATTCCGCCAAGTCACTGGTTCGTCCTCATTGGTTCGTCTTCACTGGTTCGTCTTCACTGTTTCGTCTTCACTGTTTCGTCTTCACTGTTTCGTCTTCACTGGGCTGTCCACAGTTCTCGACCACGTCTTAGCTGCTGGTCAAACACGTGTTTCAACTGGTCAGGTTCAGGCACGTTTCCTTTTCGCAAATCAGCGAAATACCAATCCCATGACATGCCCAAAGCATAAGTGAACGCGAACGAGGTTGCCGCTCCCGCCGCGATGCCGACAACGGGAATGAATTTTAATGCACTGCGCATTGCCAGTCGCAATGCGATCCGAGATCCGGCCGCTCCGCTGAGCGCCGCCCAACGCGCCGCGGTCAGTTCTTGGTCGTAAATCTTGGCGATTTTGATCGCCAAATGCGCTTGAATCCCCAGCACCGCAGGCACGTCCACCCACGGTAGTGGGACCGCGCCGGCGGTTGCAGCCAACGCACTGGAGGCCAGGACTTGGCGCTGCACCGCTTGTTGACGCGACGATTGACCGATTCGATCGGATTCGCCGAGCGCCAACAGCGCCTGCCGATACGCGTGCGGCAATTGATCGAGGATTGCCAGTTTCAGTCGCTGGCCACCGAACTCCGGATCCGCGAAGCCATCCTCCGGCTTGGTCAGGTCGACAGGGATCAAGGCGTCATGCAATCCAGCAAACTGAGCAACCTTTTCGTCAATCAGCGTTTTCAGTTGATCAGGTATTTTGGTTTGCCGAGTGTCCTGGGATGCAAAGGGGTCGGGGCCGTCAGTCAGATCGACCAATCCCATTGCCTCATGCAAACAGGTCAGAACCAATAGCACCGGTCGATCAGGTGCCGATCTTCGGATTTGACGCAGCGGATCGATGATCGATTGCAGTGCATGATCGGTCACTCGAACGGTCACGACCATCAACTGCGTTGTCTCCGCGAATCTGGCGATGTCTTCGCGGGGGTCATAATGGGCTTCGCCCAGGCCTCGCGTGTCCAAGAAAGTCAACAGCGGTTCCAGGGGATCCGGAAAATCCAATCGTTTCGAGGCGTTCGTTTCCGGTCGATAACCGGTGCCAATCGTTACCGATTCAGCGCCGGTCAAATAGTGCACGACGGAGCTTTTGCCGCTTCCCGTTTTTCCGAATAGCCAAATTGCCGGAACGGGCACTTTTGCGTGCAACTGCTCGATCGCGTCGCGATACTGCGCTTCGGACGGCGGCTGTTTTGCCCGCCAGCTCCACCAGGAAAACGCCATTCCAGTCACACTCATTGATAGGTTGGCGGCGCAGTCTATCGGACAACCGGATCAGTCGCCAGCCTCGATCACGCCGTACCATCACGGCCGATCGAATTACGTAGCGCTGCCCCGCCATCCCAGATCAACAACGCAGTTCAACTGCTGTTGTCCGGTCAGCGGATCGACGGTTGGCTCGCGTAGAGTTCAGCTGCTCGGCGCCAAAAGGTCATCGCCGTGCCAGGTTATGTCCCTGCTGAGAGCCCCTTTGCGAACCAAATCGGCCTGGCAGCGATACAGAATTAGGCCATTTGTCCAGCAGGCTCGGCGCGTCCATTGCCAAACTGGAACTTAGCTGAGCGAATAAGTTACTGGGCGATTACCGTGATCGACGCCTGCGGGCGGTGGTCATCGTTGATCCAGCGACTAGAAACTACTTGAAAAGATATGTTCGGATCGACGCAGTTGTCATCCTTCAACCACCAAAGTTGCGAACCAAGCGAATGATAAGTATTCCCGAACAGCAGCGTCGCCGCGGGTTGGAAGCACGTCCTGATGATCGTTCGTCGGCCGGCGACTCGTTGGCCGCCGAAGATTCGCTTGCGGAATATCTGAAGCAGATCGGCAACTATCCGCTGCTCAAACGCGATCAGGAGATCGAGCTTGCCAAGCAAATCGAGTCGTCCCGGGGAAGGTTTCGCCGGGGTTTGTTGGAGTGTGATTTTGTCCTGCAAGACATTGTGCAATTGCTGGAAAGGGTCGAAGCGGGAAGCCTGCCGATTACCCGGGTGACCCAATTCGCGCTCAGTGATCGTCTGGAAGAGCATCAGATTCGAGGCCGACTTCCGCACAACCTGAGGACGATTCGGGCACTGAATGATCGCAATCACGCCGACTTCAGGATCGTAATCGACCGATCTTGCGACAACCGCAAGCGATCGGCAGCCTGGAGTGGTTTGGTTCGCCGCCGCAGAAGAATGATTCGATTGGTGGAAGAATTGGGTGTCAGGCTCGAACACTTTGAGCCTCACCTGCAACATTTGAAAATGGCCGTCGCCCGTTGCCGGCGAGAGGATCTGCTGGCGGCGCAGCACACCCGCCGCAGTTTTCGCCGCTGCGCTCGGCAAGTACTACGCGCGGAAAAGCAACATCAGATCGCCAAGCGGAAACTGTGTGAAGCCAATCTTCGCCTCGTCGTTTCGATCGCGAAAGGATACCGTAATCGGGGGGTCGGCTTCTTGGATTTGATTCAAGAGGGGAATGCCGGATTGATCCGAGCGGTGGAGAAGTACGAATATCGTCGAGGTTTCAAGTTTTGCACCTACGCGACTTGGTGGATCCGCCAAGCTGTATCGCGGGCCGTCCACGATCAAAGTCGGACTATCCGGGTACCCGCCCATCGCGTCGCAAATATGACCAAGGTGCGAAAAGCATCTGCCTATTTTGTCGCAGAATTCGGCCGTGAGCCCAGCGATGACGAGCTGGCCCGGACACTCGGAGTGAGCAGCGAAGATGCCCGGCTCGCTCGTAACGGGTTGCGACAAATGATGAGTCTGGATCAGACGATCGATAGCGGAGAGTCACTTCGAATCGGCGATTCCTGCATTGACCATGTTGTCTTGCAACCAGCGGAGGCGGCTTCAAGAAACAGCCTCCGTCAGCAGATCGATCAAGTACTCGGCACACTTTCGCAACGAGAAAGTGAGGTGCTCAAGATGCGCTACGGCCTGGGCGACGGTCGCGGTCATTCGCTAGAAGAGGTCGCCAAGGCTCAAAACGTGACCCGCGAGCGAATTCGTCAAATCGAGCTCCGCGCGATCAGTAAATTGAAGCATCCGCGCCGCGTGGCCAGCTTGATTGGCTACGCGCCAAAACGTGATTTGGGGCTGGAAATGGGCGCTTCGGGTGAAGGTGCGCGTGTACAAGTCAACGCTCCACCTTTGAACCCTTCACTGCGTAAATCAGCTCCCGAGGCGGCGAAATCGGATCCCGCATTTCCAGCACTCAATCTTCCGGACATCCCGGCGGTGGCCCGTCAGGCAATTGCTCGGGGCACCCAGCGGGACGAGCCGGTTGCCAAACTGGCGCAGGTGGGGCTTAGCCAGCGGATCATCGGATTATTGGAGGCTTCCGAGTACGAAATTTTGACATTGCGAGACCTGCTTCAGCGCTCGCCCGAGGAGTTGATGAAGCTTGGCAACCTGGGTGAAAAGTCGATTCTGGAAATCTTCCATTGTTTGGCGCGGTATCACGAAATGGAAAACTGACGATTCCCGGGACTGCTCACTGCTTTGGCGAAGCTCCCGTCTTCGCATCGACAGTTCGCTCGCCAATGATGTGAATGTCGCGCTGCGGGAATGGAATTTCGATTCCCTGGGCGGCCAGAGCCTGGTGAATCGCAACATGCAATTGATGGATGGTTGCCAGCCGTCTGTCGGGCCCTGAGATGCAGCAGCGGACCACGAAATTCAATGCACTGTCGCCAAAATTTTCGAAGGTCACCGTGCAGGGGGGATCACTCAACACTTCCGGATTCGATTTAACCGTCTGCAGAATGCAGCGCTGCACCTCAGTCGCGTCCGCCCCGTAAGCGACACCGACCGGGATTGTGATCCGAGTCATCATGTTGCTGAGCGTCCAGTTGACGATCGAATTGGTGATCAGATTCTTGTTTGGGACGATCAGTTCTTGCTGGTCCCAATTCGTCACGGTCGTAGCCCGCATTTGAATCCGCGAGATGACTCCGGTAGTCCCTTCGATTGTGACAATGTCACCAACTCGGACCGGCCGTTCCAACAACAGGATCAGACCGCTGACGAAATTGGCAACGATTTCTTGCAAACCAAATCCAAGGCCGACTGAGATCGCGGCGACCAACCATCCAAACTGCGACCACTGAATTTTAATCAGTCCGCAGGCGATGATGATTCCGACAATGGTCACGACGTAGCGTACGATCGTAACCACGGCGTACCTCGCGCCGGCGTCCATCGGTAATCGTTTTAGCAACAATAGTTCCAGAATCCCTGGCAAATTCTTAACCGTAAAGATTGTCCCAGCAATCGTCAGCAAACTGAGCGCTAGATGCTGCAGCGTGACTCGTTCGTTGACCCCTGCGACGGAGACAGAGCCAATTTCAATTTGATCAAGGATTCCCATCGCCGGAATCACATCGGCCCAAATCTGATAGGCAACCGACAGAGCAATGAACGTCATGCCGATTAAAATCAACTGTTTACTCTGCCGACTTACATCCTCTGAGTTCAATCCAGCTTCGCTTTGCAGCTCGACTTTCACCTGATCACCGAAGGTTTGGGCCACCGGCGGCTGATGTTTCAGTTCTTCGCGGCGAATCAACAGATGTTCCAGTTGTAATCGACGACGACGAACCAACAACCAGCGCATCACCAACGCATAGGCGAGCACATATCCGATGATCAGCGCGTTGGTCTGCAGCAAGCGACTGCCAATCTGGTAGGTCGAATAGTAGTAACCACCCAGGGTGAACAACAGTAGCGCGGCAATGATTCCCAGCACGAAGTTGAATCGAAACCGGCGAAATCGATACCAAACACCCTCGAGAAAGTGTTTCGAGGTATCTTCGTACAGCGGGCTAGAAGGATGCAGGACTTTGAAGACATAGATAGCGAACACGATCAACAAGAACGCCATCGCCAATCTTCCCAATGAATTACGAAACGCTTCTTCAGGTTGGTTTTGCAGCAAACAAACTACAAATAACAACCCGGCGATCAGCGGGTTGAGCCAGCGTAGGTTTGCAAATACGAACTGGCAAATCGGTTTGGGCCAATCAAAGTGGCACTGCCCGAGACCAGACGGACGACAAGTCTGACGCATCAGCTCAAACGGAAACACTGCCAACGTGACCCAAACCAAGGAACGCGCCAGCGCTTGGACGAAGGAATCCTCGCTTGAATCCAGTAGCAACCAGCCGGCGCTGAGAAACAGAAATGGCCATACTGTGGCGATCAAGAACGTGTTAATCAAGGTTTCGGCTGTTGGAGCGAAGGATCGACACGCACCAGCCTGAGCGATTTCACCCGCGGACCGAATAAAGTTTCGCATCCGGAACCGCATTATCAGCAGCAGCAGGAAACTGGAAGCTAAAAAAAGGAGCAGCCCGAGCTTGCGGCGCAGGATCTCCGAGACGGCTTCGCGGAGCGAGCTCCAATTGTCGGAGTCAAAGATCCAGCGCGTCGCCGAGACAAGCGGGCGAAGCTCATTGGCTCCGAAAATTGGTCCGCTTCGAATCCACAGAATATGTTCGTTAATGTACTTAATGAACTGATCGATCTCCGCAACCACTTGCCGCTTGATCGTGTCCTCCTCGAGCTTGCGCTGGAACAACTCGGACTGTGCTTGAGTCAATGGCGCCAAGATATCGCGGCGTTGCGCGAGGATTTGCCTGGCATCGTTCTCAAGCTCTGCTCCAGCGACCTCGGAAATACCCGATTCGACAAACAGCCGCTCAATCGAAGAATCGGTTTCCGAGGCGTAAGATGAAAGGTCTTGATATTCGAACAGCGCGACCTGAAATTGCTTTATATTTTCGCTCGAGGAAATCTTTGGCTGAAATTTTTGACGAGTGGCAATTAAAGCCGCTTTGCTGCGTCGCAGCATCAGACCGAGAGTATCGTTCAGTCCAACCGCGTCGACACGCTCCGAGGCGATCTCGAAGTCTGATTCAATTTGTGTCAATGTTGCCCGCGCGTCGTTCAGCGTGTCACTGGTCTCTGCTAATTGCCGGGACACGCTTCGGAATTGCTCGATTAACTCGACATTTCGCTGTGCCGAGGGTTTCAATTCTGGAGGTGACTGGGCCACCAAGGCGGCCGCCGCGCGGCTTAGTTTGTAGATCTGGTCATCGCGGCGCTCGCTAATTGCCGTCTGCCACAATTCAATCTCGGTTTGCAGTCGCTGAATCTCTTGCTCTTGTACTTCCCGTTGCAGCGGCAGTGACTCCGTGGTCGCTTCATAGAATTTGCGTTCCCCGTTTAAAGCGGCAAGTTCGTTGCGGGCGGCCGACAATGTGGCCTGTAACTGGGCCTTGCGAGCGGCAGCCACTAACGGAGACTCATCCGTGTCGATTTGTTCGAGCTGGCTAAGCGCGGCTTCGGCGTCCTGCTGAGCCTTCTCGATCAGTTTGGGGATCTCCAACACCCGCGCTTGTCGTCGCGAAGGTTCACTCGACAAGCGGGTCAGTTCGTCGCGAGCCCGTTGCAGCGCTACGGTTTTCTCGGCTAGCTGGCTCTGCAGCTCAGTTGCAGACCCTGCGTCCGGGTCGGGGGTTGACGGCTTCGTTGGCTGGTCGATCTGGGTCCGCAGCTGTTCCAGATCCACGGTGGCGGTGGCGGATTTTTTATTGAACTCGTCCGCTTTAGCCTGAGACTTATTGGCTGCTTGAATCAGCTGCTTGGCTGCCAAGTAAATGTCTTTTGCCGAAGTGATCAAAGGCTCTTCGATATCGGTTCTTGATTCCAGTTCCTTGAGACTGGCGTCGATTTGCTTTTCTGTGGGTGGCGCTGCCTCCGGTTCGGTCTTGGCCGGGTTGTTGTCGGTTGCCTGCGCCACGACGCGGCTGTCGGAGGCGACAATCGTCAGACCGATCGCCAGCAGAAATACCAATCCGGCCGAGTGGGCGTGGGATAACATTACTTTGAATCCGTTTGATGAAAACCAAATAATCGCTGGCAACCTTCCAGGACGCCGCTCGTGGCATACCCGCTCGAGAGGTGCAGGCGGTCAGTCCAACCCGCGGTTTGGTGTGCGCTGATCACATCGGCTGCCAAGGAGCGGTCAGCGTTTCCGACAACGATCGTGCGATATCCCGCGGTCATCGCTGCCAGATCGTTGCCCGAGTCGCCGGCGAATACGATCGACTGGTGAGCCGCGCCGACGTGATCGGTCCACCAACCCAGCGCGTGCGCTTTGGAGACGCCTTTGGGCAGCAGATCAATCAAACCGTCGCCGTTGAATGGATCCACGCTGTGGACAATCGAATAGGGCGAGTCGGCTTGGTCCAGGATCGTTTGAATCTGGTCGACCAGATCAGCCAATCGCGGGGCGTCGGCATAATAGCTAAGCTTGAAACGTCCCTGCTTTTCCTGCTGCTGCAGGCGCAGGCCGTCAATCGACCCGAGTCGCTGTCGCAATGCGCCGATCGGCATTTCTGACGTGATCGCTTCTTGATGCTGCTGATAGCTGGCTACCGGCTCAAACTCACCGGTCATGGTACGCCGAAAGATCGACGTGCCGACATCACAAATGATCCAGTGCGGTCGAGGAAGCTGAAAGTCTGTGATCGCGGTCGCCACCGACTCGAAGTGTCGACCGGTGACAAAGACCAAAGTGATTCTTTGCCGAGTTAGCTGATTGGCAAGCGAGCGCAAGTCAGCCTGGTTCCGCGCGTCTCCTGGCAAAGGAATCAACGTCCCATCGAGGTCGGTTGCCAGCACTCGATCGATCGGCGCGGTTGCTGCGTCGTCATTCATGGTGTGTCTCGTCCAGTAAACGATAGCGTGCTGTGCAACTATACGCGAGAGAGCCACAAAATCTGATATCGCTGCAACACCAGCGGTTCCGATGTCGGATAGGTTGTGCCCCCGATGGCATCCTGAAAGAACCGTCCCAGGCCCGCTGTCCGCAACACATTCCCGTCGATTGACTGCATGGCGGGCGAGAAGTTTGCCAGCACAACGAGTTGATGGCCATCACGCCTGCGGATGTATCCCAGCACGTGTTCATTGGACGTGTTGACCAACTCCATAGCCTGGCCCGCCAGCGCTGGCAAAGATCTTCTCAAACCGATCAGTTTTTGCAGCGTGCGATAAATTCGTTGACGGATCGATCCGTCCGCCGAATCAATCTGGTCGTCAAGTTCCTGCAGGAACTCCCATTTCATTTTCGGTCGATGAATCCAGCGAGAATCACCAGCCTTGGCGGGATCTTTGACGAAGTCGTAGTCGTTCAACATGCCCCATTCTTCGCCTAAGTACAACAACGGAATTCCACCAATGCTCAGCGTGATGCCGTGCAGCAACATCATCCTTCCGATTGCCAATTCCTTTTTCTCCTGATCATCTTCCTCGATCGCTTGCTCCAGACCTGCGAGAGAGGCCATAGTTCCCGAAATCCGCATATCACCCGTCTGCTGATTCTCCTGAAACGGGACTCCGCGCGCGAAAGACCCAGCAAACTGACCGGTGTAAAAGGCGTTCAGAAACTGACGATGGTTGTAGGCGTTAATGCCGATCGCCGCGGCGTCCTGATCATCAAAGGTCCAGCCGATATCATCGTGACAGCGAAGGTAGTTCACCCAGGCGGTATTGGCCGGCAGGCGGAAACGGTGATTCAGAGTTTGCCGCAGCAGCAAGATCTTTTGTGTTGCCAACGACTCCCACAGCAAGGCCATCAGGGTGGGGTTGTAGGAAATCTGACATTCATCTGGACCGATATACTTGACCACTTCGTCAGGATGCACGATCGCTTCCGATTTGAAGACCAGTCCCGGCGCAGCAATTCGGGCCAAGTGATTGAAGGCTTGGATCAGCAAGTGCGCTTCCGGCAGATTTTCACAGGGCGTCCCCAATTGCTTCCATATGAACGCCACTGCGTCTAGTCGCAGGACATCGACACCCGTATTGGCAATGAACAACATTTCTTCCAGCATCGCGCGAAACACGGCCGGATTGCTGTAATTCAAATCCCATTGGAAACTATTGAATGTGGTCCAGACCCATTGCCGCATGCCGTCGTGCCAGGTGAAATTGCCGCGCCGCACGGTTGGGAAAATTTCGCGCAGCGTTCGTTCGTACTGCTCCGGCTCAGTTCTGGTTGGAAACAAGTAATAGAACTCTTGAAATTGGCGGTCGCCCGAGAGCGCCTTGCGCGCCCACTCGTGATCGTCCGCAGTGTGATTGAAGACAAAATCAAGTACCAAACAGATACCGACTTCGTGCAGGTCGCGGGCCAGTAGCCGCAAATCATCAATGGTTCCCAGGTTCGGATCAATCGATCGGTAATTGCTGATCGCGTAGCCGCCATCGTTGTTGCCGGGCCGAACAGCAAATAGCGGCATTAAGTGCAGGTAGGAAAGCCCCAGGTCTTTGAAGTAACTGACGTAGTTCCTGAGCTTGTCAAGATTCTCACTGAACAGATCGACATACAGCGCGCCGCCCACAATCTGCTCGGACTGAAACCAATCGGGCTCATTGATTCGATGATGATCGACAGCGCACAGATCATCGCCGCGTTCGGCCCAAGCATGAGCCGCCGTCAGCAGCACCTGTTCGACGTGGTAATGGAAGTCATAGCGAGAGTGATACAACTGGAACAGAACTCGAAATAACGGTTGCCAATGTTGCCGCAGTCGGACCTCGAATTCGTGTTGTTTGGCGTCCTCGATCTGCAACTGACTCCAGACCTGATGAAGTCGCGGCCAAAGTCGCTCGAGCGTCTGGTCAGCTTTGAATCCTATGTCATCGCCTGGCGCACCGTTTTCACTCGATCCGATCATTGGGAATGACAATTTTGTCCAAAAAGTTGTAGTATTGGATTCCTTCAAGGATGCCCGCTGCGTGGGCCCTGGAGGCGAAGAAAATACGGGGTGAATTTCGCAGCCGATTCAGTTCCTTGCTGTGATTGGCGACAACCACGCCCAAGGTTCGGCCCAACAGCATGCCGGCATCGTTTCCGGAATCGCCCGCGACCAGAACATGCTCGGGGGCGAAGCCCCACTTCCATAGTACATGTCGCATCGACAGGTCGCTGCCGCCCCGCACCGGGATGATATCCAAATACATCCCCAAAGACATCACAACCTTAGCACGCAACCCGGCTTCACGCAGCTTTTTTTTGATGCTTCTGATGCTCGGACAAACGCTGGTATCTATTTCATAACTGATCTTAAACTCAGATTGCTTTTCCTGGGACTGCTGGAAAACGCCAGGCAGCTCGTCCAAGACTTTGCGAATCTCGTCCGGTTGCCAAGCGTAACCAATGGATTTTCGCCAACTCAAGTCGGGCGTCAGCTGTTCGCCGTAATGCAGTTGCGTGCCGACGTCGGTGTCGATCAGGTCGGGTTTTGGAAGTCCCAGTTGCTCAATCAAATCCATCGCACTGTCCAGTCGTCGGCCCGTGGCGATGCCAAAACCGATATGTTCATTGGATCGGATCAGATCGGCAAATTCAGCAAGCGCATGCTCATCTCCGGTCAGCGTGTTGTCCAAATCGGTGATGATCAGGCGATCGAATTCTGGTAGCCGCCGGGTGATCGGCAGATTGACTCGTTCCGGCGACGCCGAATGTTGCAGAATATCATTCAGGTCACGCAGATAGCGCACGGCGTGGTTGGACCAGGAGTAGTGCTTGCGGGTACCGCTCAATCCGTTGGACGACCATTGGTCCCATTGCTGCGGCTCCGTTAGCGCCCGCAATAAGCCATGTTCGATTGCCGCGTCGTCCAGCGGATCGACCAACAAACCGTTGCGGCAATTGGAAATGATATCACGAGGGCCTCCATCGTTGGTCGCAACGATTGGCAATCCAGTCGCGCCGGCTTCAAGCAATGTCAGGCCAAACGGTTCGGTTAACGCCGGATTGACGAACACGCCACGGCTGACAACGGCCAAGCGATACAGGTCTGGCACGTCGGCGGGCGAATGTGTCTTTGGATAAGCAACCTTTCCATACAGGTCGTAGCGATCGATCAGATACAACACGTTATTGATGATCTTTCGTTGTGCCTTGGGCAACTCGCGAATGTCCTCGCGCGTCCCCAACACCATCACCAAGTTGGCCGTCTCGCGGAGTTGTTCGCTGCGACCGTAGACCTCGACAAGCTGCTCTAGATTCTTCCGTTCGTCGGGCCGCGCCATGGTCAGAATCATCGGTTTGTCCGGATCCCGCAAGAAACGTCGCAATTCCTCGGCGATCGCCGGCGGCTGCCAGCCCTCATCAGCGGGAGAGAAATTCGAGAGGTCGACACCCGGAGGAATGACTTCCATCCGCTCCGGTTGATAATGATCGTAAAGCGCGTATTGCTGCTGTACTTCCTGGTTGGTGCTGGTGACCACCATCGACGCGGTCTCCAGGGCAACTTCTTCGGCCTCCACCCTGGTTTTGAACCTGTATTTCTTCTCCAGTGCTTGCAGATTCACCTTGCCCAGCGAAAACCGCTGGCGTTTCACCCGTCCCAGAGAATGACCGGTAAAGACAAAGGGAATGTGCAGCAGGCGGGCCAGCTGCGCGCCGGCCAAGCCCGCGTCGGCGTAGTGGCCGTGGATCACATCGGGCAATCCGGCGCGGCGAAAATGGGATAGTGTCTGATCGACAAACATTTCAATGAAAGGCCATAGCGACTCCTTTCTCAAGTACCGCTTTGGTCCGAAAGGAATGCGAACGATTTTGGCGTGTTCGGCAATCCACTCCACTGGCTGCGCGTAACTATCGCCGACTTTGGGATCGATGATCTGACGGGTCAGCAGTTCAACTTCGCGGACTTTAGGCAGCGACGCCAACTCGCGAGCTAATTCCAATACGTACTTAACTTGACCGCCGGTATCCGCGTCTCGTCCCAACTCAGGCTGATCGCCACGAATCAATCCATGCAGACTGATCAACGTGATTTTCAGACTCTCCAAGTTTCGCGGCGGTCGTGTTGGATGTTCGTCCTCGACTGCCAGATCAGAGCCTGCGGACAGAGGCTCGTCCGCGTGGTCGAAGGGATCGGAAATTTCCGACATGCTGTAATCCTTACAAATTGGACTTTTTGACCTAGCGGTGAGGTCAGGCGTCCGTATTCGACGGTGACTGGATCGCCACGACCGCGAAGCGGAAATGACTGCCGCAGTCTTGAATGCACCCGCAATCGAGGCCGCGATGCAGAAAAATCTCCCGCGATCGCTGAGCTTCCTTCAGTTCTTGAACGCTGATCGACCATTGACTGGGTCCGCAGGTCGTAACGGAAAGGCTTGCTGTGGTAATGATCAAACTCCTAAAACAGTTTTTTTATGTTGGCCATATTCCTCTCAGGCCGCCTTTGTAAGCCAGTGCAGACGGCGTGCCAAACAAAAACAGGGCGTACAGGGACCAGAAAAGACAATCGTGACCCAAAAGCGAGACATTCAAGTCTCGTTTAGCCTGTCAGCGAACTGGTGGGACATCCCTGACCGATCGATATCGGCCCAGCCAAGTGCCGTGGAACGCGCTGCCGCTGGCGCGACGGACCCACAGAGTTGTTGTCCACTGCTTGCTGGCGACTGCCGGACCCTTGAGCACTGGGATCGGTTCGCAACCCGGCCGAAATCTTTGCGGGATCGCCCAGATCGATCGAGACCGGCTATAATGAGACAATGGTGTCTCATTCTCGATCGCTGCGTCCCCGGACATGAAAACCGATCCGCTGCCGCAAAAACCACTGATCGTCGGCTTTGTTGGCGACCGTGAGCTTCAACAGGCGATCGGCGCGATGCAGGTTCAGTGGTTTCCGGTCCAATCCCCGCAGCAGCTTGCACTCGAGCAGACGCCGCGGGCCCCGCGGCTGTTCCTGATCCAGGCCACCAGGGAAACCGTCGGGAAGATAGCTGAGATCATCGTTTCGCTGCGTCGTCAGCGACCGTTGACCGATGTGCTGGTTTGGTTTCCAAAGGCGGGCGGAGAGGCGGTGCGAAAGTTCTTTCACGCCGGTGCCAAGGATGTGATCGTCAGTCGCAGCGCCGGGACACTGGTCGCGGCTGTGGATCAGATTCTGGACGACCAAAAATTTCTGCCGCGAATCGAAGCCTTGACGCGACAACGAAGTCGCACCGCGCGGTTTGAATCGATGCTTAGCCGCAGTCAGGCGATGTGGGATCTGTTTGATTTGTGCACGCGGATTGCGCCGGCAGATGCGACCGTGTTGATCGAAGGGGAAACCGGTACCGGCAAAGAGCTGCTGGCTCGCGCCGTCCATCGACGCAGCGGACGGAGCGGCCGATTCGTCGCGGCCAACTGCGCCAGCATTCCGCCGGAATTGATCAATTCCGAGCTATTCGGCCACGCAAAGGGAGCGTTTACCGGCGCGGATCGGGCCAAGACGGGACTGGTATCGCACGCCGATGGCGGAACCTTGTTCTTGGACGAAATCGGCGACATGCCGGCCGAAGGCCAATTGAGCCTGCTGCGAATGCTGCAAGAGAAGCGCGTCCGTCCGGTCGGAAGTCTAGTCGAAACCGACGTCAACGTTCGCGTGGTTGCGGCGACCAACGTAGCGCTCGCCAAGGCCGTCCGCGAAGAAAAGTTCCGCGAGGATTTGTTCTACCGCTTGGATGTGATTCGAATGAACCTGCCGGCGCTGCGCGAGCGACCGGAGGATATTCTATTTCTGTTTGGACACTTTACGAAAAAGCTGGCAAAACACTACGGACTCGATCCGCCGAACTGGTCCGATGGTTTTTTGGATGCGTTGGTTCAATACGATTGGCCGGGAAACGTGCGACAGTTGGAAAATTTCAGTGAACGACTGATTCTCGCTCGCCCTCAATCCGCGTTGACAGCGCACGACTTTCAGCGGCTGCGCTCGAGCGAGCCAGGTGCTGCCAAGCAATCGTCCGCTGATCAACGGTTTGCTCGCCGCTCCTCCGAAGTCGATGCATCTCGAACGCTGCAAGCGAACGTCGACGAGCAAGTACGGCGTCTTGAACAAGCGTATCTTGAACAGGTGCTGCAGCGACACGCCGGACGGATCGCCGACGCGGCACAGCAAGCGGGGATCAGTCGCCGCACCTTGCTGAGAAAAATGAACCGCTATCGAATTGACAAAAAACAATTCAAAGCTTGAACTGAAGTCGCCATTTCTTTCCCGCGTCGCGGAAGAATCGTCAGCCTGGCCCCAGGCTGCGCGGGAAGCTGCTCGGAGCGGATATTGGGCCCGATCTAAAGGGTCTCCGCGGTGCCCAGCCTGCAGGCAAGATTCCTCCGAAACGCCTGGGCATCGACTCGCCGCTGTAAATCACCGGTCATTCGGCAGATCCTGCTGCTTTTTAGTTGCCTTTCCGGTCAATGGCATATAGTTTGCACTTACGTGGGATTGCCGCCATCTGAGAAGGCATTTGTGTAATTTTTGCCGCTCGTCAGCCAGATAGCTCGGCATGGTTCAACCGATCGTTTTACGTCTTACGTCAGGGTTACGCGATGGTGACGCGAGAAGAATTGAAAGCTCAGTGGAGTCATGTCAAAGGTCGGCTGCGAGAGCACTGGAGTCAATTGACGGACGATGATTTGCAACTTGTGGAAGCCTCCGCCGATCAGTTGATTGGGCTGATCCAGCAGAAAACGGGCGTGGCACGCAACGAGGTTGAGGAGTTTTTGACCGATCTGCTCTCTGAGGGTCAATCGGCAGCTGGTCGGGTCAGTCAGGCGGCCGCCGAGTACGCCCAGCAAGTGTCTCAGTCGGCAGGAGAGCAATACGAGGGGGCGGCGGACGCGGCCGCTGAGTTCTCACAGAAAGTCGCTCATACAGTTCGCAACCGACCCACCGAATCGATGCTGATTGCATTTGGTTTGGGAATCGCTGCGGGCGCCTTGTTGTTCTTGGGACGCCGCCGTTAAATCAATGCGCTGCAACTGGTCAGCCGCACAGCAAACACCATGAACAGACCCGCGACACAAAAGCAATCCGAAGCGATTCGCAATCGCATGCAATCGATCCGCAGCGAACTTCCCCACGCGATGGACGACGCACGGCAGGAAATGAAGCAGTTCACGGACTGGAAGACCTACGTGCGCAAGTTTCCGTTGACAACGATGGTTTGCGCCGCAACCGCCGCCTATTTGGCGGTACCGAACAGGCAGCGGCGGACTCTCGCCGGTGACGCGAAAGTAGCTGCCAAAGCGGGATCGAGCGATAAAAATACTTTCCTGATCGGATTGCTGAAGGTTGCCGCGGGCACGGCGATCAAGACCGGCGCATCGATGGCGATTCTGCACCTCAGCAACGTCTTGCTGAATTCCAATCCAGCCTCGCCGAGCGAGCCAAGTCACGCAGTCCCTGATGAAAATGAACACTGACCCTCATCATGAGCACGAATCCGTGATCGCCTCGCCCGTGCAAGATCGGCCTAACGACGGTCGGATGGAACGCCCCTTGCCGAGTCCGGCGCAGCGATCCCCTTCGGCAACCGCAGCAACTGCCGAGAGCACGTTGCAGGGCGTTCGGACCGCGATTGCCGGTCAACCGGCAATTGCGGTCGCAATCGCGGTCAGCTTCGGTGCGGCCGCGGGCTGGCTGATCAAACGGAGGAGCTACTGATGCGACCACAATCCAATGGCGCCATCGGCGGCCTGCAACACGTGATTTCGGACATCCTTGATCTGTGCGAACTGCAATGGCAATTGTTCTCAGTGGATGGTCAGGAAGCCAAGCGGCATTGTGTCAAAGCGGGGATCTGCCTGGCGATTGGCCTGGAAGTCGCCTTGGCGGCATTTCTTGCCGCGGTCCTTGGCGTCGGCTGGCTGTTGCATGAACAATACGCCTTGCCCGTCGGAACGTCGATCCTGATCGCCAGTGGCGTCGCACTGTTGCTCGCTGTTGCGACGCTGTTGGTGGCAGCACGGTTGTTGGCCAAGGCGAGCGAAGCGTTGAAGGAGACCAGACGAGAGCTCGGTGAGAATGTACGCTGGATCAAGTCAGTGGTCCTGCAACCCGGCTCCTCATCTAGCAATCAGCGACCGCAGACAGGCGCTGCTCCAGAGATCGTCTCGGCCGACGCGTCCCGATGACAACCGATGCGTAGATTCATTTCATAAGAACCACCTTTCATAAGAACCACCTTTTTTATCGCGAGGAAACACGATGTCAGCAACCACCGGTTCGCCAGCCCCTAAACACCAGAATGGTGTTCGCGAAATCGTCAGCGAGACGGCCGAATCGCTGGCTGCGGGAGCACGGGATTGTACCGAACATTTCGTGACCGAGCCCGCCAAGGACTTGTTGAGTCTCGCCAAGGACTATGCGCGCGAACACCCCGAAGTGGCTGCCGCTTGGGCATTTGGTTTGGGTATGATCGTTGGCTGGAGAATCAAGCCTTGGTAAGCTCAGTCGACATTGGCAAAGCCGGTCCGATTGCCTTTGTTCTTTCTCGCTGTGCTTGCGCAGGGTAACCTCGCCAGGTTTGCATCTTTGCCCGCAAGGGACTAAAAGACTGTTCACGCCTGTTGGCCCGGCGGCAGCTTTTTCGAAGACTGGATGATTTAAACAGCACGGACTTTTCCCGATGTCGGATTCTGAAGAACCAACGCAGAAATCGCCCAAGCAGCCGATTTCGGAGGACTTCTTCCGGCGTATCGTCAATGCGATTCCATCCATGGTCTGGATCTCACATACCGATGGGAATGTGGATTTCTTCAATGACAAATGGTTCGAGTTGACCGGGCAATCTGCCGCTTCTGCCTGCAGGATGGGCTGGTTGAACGTGGTCCATCCCGATGATCGGACGCGTTTGCTCTCTTCGATCGGTCCACCGCTGGAAGATCGCGATATGTTTGAAATCGAAGTCAGATATCGGATGTCGGGAGGTTGGTATCGCTGGCACATGGTCCGCGCGTTGCGTGTCAATTTCAGCGATGATCGGGATCAGTGGTTCGGAATCAGCATCGATATCAATGACATCCACGCATCGGAAGAGTTGTTCGAAGCCCAAACTCGAGCAATCGTTGCGACAGCTGTCGACGGGATCATTACGATTGACGCCGGGGGAATTGTCCGTTCGGTGAATCCAGCGGTCGAGAAAATCTTCGGATACAAGGACCACGAAGTGCTGGGCAACAACATCAGTATCTTGATGCCCGAGCCGTATCGGTCAGAACATGACCACTACATAGCGAACTACCTGCGGACTGGGACAAAAAAGATCATTGGCATCGGTCGGCAGGTCGAGGGTCGACGCAAAGACGGAACTACGTTTCCGATGGACCTGGCTGTCAGCGAATTGCCGCTGGCCGACCGCCGCATGTTTACCGGGATCGTTCGCGACATCAGCGACCGGAAAAAAGCCGAACAGCAAATGATTGAAAGTCAGCGCAAACTGAGCACCTTGATGAACAATCTGCCGGGGGCTGCTTATCGGTGTTTGCACGACCGGCAATGGGTCATGGAATTTATCAGTGATGGTTGCCAATCGCTGTGCGGCTACACACCAGCTGAGATTGTGGCAGGCCAACCAAGCTGGAGCGAGCTGATCCAGGACGAACATGAGCCCCAACGAAATCTAGTCAATTCAGCGCTTGCCAGTCGCACTGCGTTCCAACTGACCTATCGCATTCGGCACCGCAGTGGCGACGAACGTTGGATTTGGGAACAGGGGCGGGGGATTTTTTCAGAAAACGGTTCGGTCCACGCGATTGAGGGTTTGATGATCGACATCACCGAACAAAAGAAAGCAGAGCGACTGGCCGCGATGGGACAAATGCTTTCCGGAATCGCGCACGAAAGCCGCAACGCCTTGCAACGGATTCAGGCGGCGGCCGACATGCTACAGCTTGAACTCGACGACAACGCGGAAGCCCGCGAAGATTTGGCGCGGATCATGCGAGCACGTGAAGACCTGCAAACTCTGTTTGAAGAATTGCGAGGCTATGCGGCGCCGATTCATCTGGATCGAAGGCTGACCGACTTGGCTGAAATCTGGCAGCAAGCCTGGATGCACCTTGAATCATCGAGAGCCGGGCGTAAAGCTTACCTGCATGCACAACAAACCTCGGGAATTGATCTGGCCTGCAAGGTAGATGGATTTCGAATCGAACAGGTGTTCCGCAATTTAATGGAGAACTCCTTGTCTGCCTGTGAGGATCCTGTTCACATTGAGATCATTTGCCAGACAACGCTACACAATCAATCACCGGCAATTCGAGTGGTATTTCAAGATAACGGCCCCGGATTGACCGATGAGCAACGAGGGCGAGTTTTCGAAACTTTTTACACCACCAAGTCCAAGGGGACCGGATTAGGAATGGCCATTGCGAGACGGATCATCGAAGCCCACGGCGGAGTCATCCGAGTGATCGGCGATGTGAACACGGGGGCAGGCTTTGAAATCATCATTCCCCGCGCAGCGCGTTCAAACCAATGACTGCTGTTGCGGCTCTAGCCCGCTAACACCTGTTTGATGTTGTCGAGCACTTGCCTTTCTCGCTTGGAGATTTTTCCCAGTCCAAGAACACCCCCTGACGCTTCAGCGACAACCGTTGCCAGGGCCAGAATTTCCTTGGCCAATTTCTGGGAAGAAGTCGTTGATAGAGATGCCCCCACCGCTTCGGCATAACGCTGCCAGGTGTTCCACAATGATTTTTTCGGACGAACGGTAATCCATTTCTCAATCAATTGCCAAGCCAATCCCTCTGGCTCGATGCCATGGTCGCTGGCGGCACTGAGCAGAGCTTGCCGCTCTGGTTGATCGACGTTGTCGTCGGCCCAGGCCACGAAGATCGCCGGCAACAAAGTCAACGCGGCAAGCGTGCTAGCTTGGAACCCGGCGTCGATTAACGCGTCAAGCAGTTCTGTATCCGTCAGCGCAGTAACCTTGGCTAACTCTTCGCGGATCTGCTCCCGTTCTAAAGATTCGCGAAGCTGCTCGCGAAGCGATTCGTCGACGCGATGAAAAAATTCGTCCTCCAACGCCCGCTCGCGAATCTTAAAGGCATCTTTTTCGTACATGACCCAGCTCTCCTGATGATAAATGATGACGTTGATTAAGAATCCAATTTTAGTTTGCTGTGCAAGTTACGATCGCAACACCAGCACCGGGCAGTGAGCCAAACGTACAACCCGTTCGACAACAGCGCCAAGTAGCAAACGTTTGACCAAGCCATAACCGTGCGATGGCATGACGATCAGGTCAGCTTTCAATCGCTCAGCTAACGCCACGATTTCGCTGCCGGGATCGCCAACCGCGGCATGCGCCTGGAGGCCGCGGTACTTCGTCTCCCGCAGTTGCTCTTGCATGAAGTCGACCGCGGATTTTGTGCGAGTGGCGTCAGTGACCGTGCCATACAAATTGCCTGGCTCCATCGGGCTGAGCTTGGCAAGCACGTGGATCACATGAACCTCACCGTCCCCCGCAATTTCAAGTGCTCGATCCAATGCCGCGTAACTGAGCTCGCTAAAGTCAATCGGAACGACAGTGACCTTGGGATGAAGTCCAGACATCAATGGCTCCACAAACGAAGAATTGGCCTTGTGCACCGCTCAACCGCTAATCTCAAGCCCTTCAGATAGGAACCGAACGCAATCCTTGTGCCAACAATCCGAAGCGGCCTGGCGCGGATCTGCTGATTGGAATGCCATATGCATAGAGGTGCCCGAGAGACCAGCGAGCAGCTTGGGTAGGAACCGCATCCAGAAGGGGAAATTCCATGAGCGGATTGCATGATTTTCACATCAAGCACTTTAAACTGTGGTGGTTGGTAGTCGTTCTGATCGCGGCAATCGCGGTTTTGGTCTTCGCAAAGGTAACGAGTGGTCCATAAAGCACATAGAGGTGTGCCAAATCGCACGCTCTGTGGCCATTGCCATTGCGACTTCGCTGATTGTGGGCGGAAGGTTGATCTTTGACGCGGCCAGCTTGTTACGGCACTTCATTTGCACCCCCTTCGCGATAGCGGGGCAATTAAGGTTTTTGAGAGTGTTTTCCGGGTCCTAATCTAGAGCAAGCGATGAGAAAGATACTGCTGGCCACCGACGGATCTGAGTACTCGCAACACGCAGCCCGGTTACTTGCACGGTTGCCGCATCCTGGCAAAATCGATGTGATTGTGGCGTCAGTCGTCAACACCCCGCGAGTTTATTCTGATGGTTCGCAGTCATTGTGGTTGAAGGACTATTTGAAGGAAAGAGAGGACGAAGCGGCACGGAGTTTCAGGGAGGTCCAGGAGTTGTTTGATGGGGCCAATGCTGACCTGACGCACGTGGTGACTCATGGCGGAGTGGGGGCGACGATCGTGGAATTGGCGCAGCAACAAAAGGTCGACCTGGTTGTCGTCGGCGCTCGCGGCCATTCCAATATTGAGCGCATCTTGTTGGGTAGCGTCAGTGACTATGTTGCCACGCACGCACATTGCAGCGTGTTGGTTGTTCGACCGAACGAATCGTCGTCGGACGATCAGTTGCGAATCGCCGTCGGTTATGATGATACCGGCCCGGCCCAAGCGGCGATCGAGGAGTTCGCGGAGGTGCAATGGGGCGCACAATCGACGGTCGAAGTCATATCGGTGATCCAGCCGATCAGCAGACCCGCCAGTGGCAGGGGAGATGATCCTGAAGCCGAAAGGCGTGAAGCCGAAAGAGCCAGATTGAGTGACGCGATTGAGCGAGTGGCAGCGGAGCTGAAGCACTGTTGCGTTCAAATTCATACCCAAATCATCGACCATCGGCATGCGGGCGAAGGAATTGTCAAATTCGCGGAACAGAACGCCTGCAATCTGCTGGTAGTCGGCGAAACGCCTCGCAATGTCATCGGGCGCCTATTGATGGGCAGCGTGTCACGGTACGTCCTACGGCACGCGCCCTGTAGCGTTTGGATCACCAGAAATCGAACGATCGAAGCGCGCCGAAAGCACGCTGATCAATCGGCGCAAGCAACATAGCAGCCAACAGCAAGTCGATCGTCGGGAGCAGCGAACATGCAACGTTTTAAGAAGATTCTGATGTATGCTGGTACCGACCAGAACGACGCGGCGATCAGTCGCGCGTTCGAGTTGGCGTTGGAAAACAGTGCAGCTTTGACATTCATGGAGGTAATCAAGCCGTTGCCGAGGGCCTTAGGAATGATGACGGACACTGTCGAGCCCGCTGAAATGGAACGGCTGATTGCCAAGGATCATCGCGACAAACTGCTCGACCGCGTCCGTGAGTACCTGGATACCGGCGTCAACGTCGACGTCGTCGTCAAAGTTGGTGATCCCGCGCTGGAAATCACACGCCAGGTCATCGGCGAAAAGCACGATCTGGTCATTAAAACGGCAGATGGCTGGTCGACCGGCCGATCGGGCTTCGGAGGTGTGGCGAAGTCTCTGATGAGGATCTGTCCTTGTCCCGTTTGGATACTGAAGCCTGAGACACATGGCGAGTTTGATCGCGTGCTGGCTGCGATTGACGTCGAAGCCGCGGACGAAACACACAGGAACCTGAATCGGGACATCTTGGAGCTGGCCTTTGCGATTGCCCAGCGCGAAAAAGCGCAGCTGCACATCGTCGCGGCCTGGGAATTATGGCTGGAAAAATCGCTGCGGCGACGCGCCGGAGACGCCGAAGTGGACGCGGCGCTGGCGATCCACGAAACCCGAGTCCGTCATGCGATCGATGAATTGTTGCAAGCCCCGAGGGCTGTCGATAGCAGTATCCAGGTGCATTTGAAGCAGGGCTCGCCAGCTCGCGTTATTCGGCAGGTGGTCGACGAAGTCGAGGCGGACTTGTTGGTGATGGGAACTGTCTGTCGGACAAGCGTCGCTGGATTCTTGATCGGCAATACCGCCGAGTCAGTGGTTGCCGAGGTTGATTGTTCTCTATTGGCGATTAAACCGGCGGGATTCGTCTCGCCTGTCGAAGTCGCCAAGCATCAGCCGGTGGGATGGTCCGATGAAGCGGCGTCGCTGTGACGTAGCGCGGAAATGGTAGTAATCGAATTTTCAAAAAGGTCGCGTTATGAAACGTAGTGTCGCATGCTTGCTGGTGGTTTTCCTGGTGCTGGCCGGGATGCTATACCAGCATATCGGGTTTGCTCAGCAGACAGATGATGGTGTCGTGACCGACACCACCGCACAAAATCAATCGCAGCAGTTCTCGGCCCTGATGCGAATGAAGCTGGAAAAGGCAAAGGGAATTCTGGAAGGACTCTCACTGGAAAACTACCAGCTTGTCAACAAGAACGCCAAGGAGCTGAGGTTGCTCAGTCTGGAAAGTGGCTGGAATGCAATCCAAACCAAGGAGTACTCGGATCAGAGCGAAGAGTTTCGACGTGCCTGCGACATCATCGCCGAATCAGCAGACCAGCAGGACATCAATCGCGCAGCGCTTGGTTACGTAGCCCTGACGGTTCACTGTGTCGAGTGCCATTCGTACATGCGTGGTCACAATCAACGTCCTCAGCCCGAGCACAAGGATGACGCGAGCGATGGCGGCCGCTGAATCAGTCCGAATTACAAGTGAGCGACTGGTGGAGTATCTCTGTGACCCCAAGGCGTATCCACATCAGTCCGCCAGCGGCGACGTACCAGGCTGCGTGACGGTTCGAGAAACTCACATATCTTGGGTATTTCTTGTCGGAGATTACGCCTACAAGGTCAAGAAACCAATCAAGACTCCCTTTCTGGATTACACGTCGCTGAGCCGTCGCGAACACTTTTGTCGGGAAGAAGTGCGTCTGGACAGCCGCTATGCAGCAGATCTTTACCTTGGCGTCGTGCCGATTGTTCCCAGTGGCAACCGTCTGCGGGTTGACCACCAGGGCGATCCAATCGAATTCGCAGTGAAGATGAGAAGGTTTCCCGACGATGCCTTGCTGAGCGAGCGACTGGCGCAGGGGGCGATCACAACCGCCGAGGTGACGGACCTGGCGACCACGATTGCCGATTTTCACCGCACCGCGCAGCGTCTGCACCAGGGACAACCGTGGGGATCTCCGGCGTCCGTTTTGGCGGATGCCACCGATAACCTGCGAGACTTGGACGAAGTCGCCAGCGGACAGGCTGCCGAGACTCTGGATGTTTTGCGACGATGGACATTCGATTTTTTCGAGGAACATCGACCGGAGTTCATGTTGCGTGTGGCCAATGGATTCATTCGTGAATGTCACGGCGACTTGCATTTGGCCAATATCGTCTGTTGGCAAGGCCGCTGGGTGCCCTTTGATGGGATCGAATTCAACGACCAATATCGTTGGATCGACGTACTGAGCGACGCCGCGTTCACGGCGATGGATTTTGCCGCCCGTCGACACCTGGAACTTTGCCGCAGCTTTGTCAGTATGTATATGGAATGCGCGGGTGATCATGCGTCACCATCGTTGCTGCGCTGGTATCTGGTCTATCGCGCATTGACGCGCGCCAAGGTCGCTGCGATTCGTGCCGGTCAATCGGCCGGCGAAAGCAGCGAACGAATGCAGGATTGTGAAAACTTCATCAAACTTGCCGATTATTTTTCAGTCCACCAAAAACCTGTGGTTTGGATCACACACGGTGTCAGTGGCAGCGGCAAGACGACTGCCAGCGAGGCGATCGTGCAGCGGGAAGGGGCCATTCGACTGCGCTCGGATATTGAGCGGAAACGGCACTTCGGTTTTTCACCAACAGAAAGATCGAGTTCTGAAGCGAAGGACAAGCTGTACAGCGAATCGGCAAGTCATGCCACCTATGCAAGACTGCGGCGAATCGCGATCGGAATCTTGCGCGCCGGATATCCGGTGATCATCGACGCCGCTTTTTTAAAGCACAGGGAGCGGTCACTGTTTCACGACTTGGCCAACAGCGAAGGAGCCTCGTTCGGGATTCTGGACTGCGATGCCGAGCCGCAGATTCTGAGGCAGCGAATCTCGGATCGCTTGCAGCGAAATGATGACGCCTCCGATGCGGATCTAAGCGTGCTGGAACATCAGCTCGCCTGTCGGGAACCACTAACCGAAGCCGAGCAGGCATACGTTATCCATGTTTCGGATTCGTCCAGGGTTAACGGGGAGTTTTCGTCATGAACATTGATCTGACAACCAACTACGGCGGTCTGATTCTCCGCTCGCCGATCGTCGTCGGTGCCTGCCCCCTGACGGCTCAGGAACAATTCCGTCTTGCCGCCGAGGCGTGCGGAGCCGGCGCGATTGTCCTACCTTCTCTATTCGACGAACAGATTGCACATTGGCAACAGAGCCGTCCAGCGCTGCGTGATCCGGCGGTCAAGTCCCAAGCCCAGTTGCAGACGGCCGAGCCAATTTGGCACGATTCCGAGGCCTACCTTTCGATTGTCAATCGAGCCAGCACACAAGCCTCGATTCCCGTGATCGCCAGCTTGAACGGACATGGGGGAGATCAGTGGAGTGACTATGCGGATGAACTGGAGGAGGCGGGTGCCGCCGGCATCGAGTTAAACATCCATTGTGGTCCCAGCAGAGAATTCGAAGATCCTCGAGTCTTCGAATCGATCGTTGTTGACACCGTTGGCCAGATCAACGCCGCGGTGACGATCCCGCTATTTGTAAAATTGACTCATCAATACACCAGCGTTTCTCACTTGGCGCGTCAGCTTCAATCCGGCGCGCAGGGTTTGGTCCTATTCGGTCGCCGACCGGATGTCGACATCTGTCTTGATGATCTCAGTCTGGTGACCCGTTGGGGGCTGACGTCCGCCGGTTCGATTGTGCATTCATTGAGCACGATCATGCAGGTGCACGGATGCTGTCCGTCAATGCCGATAGCCGCCAGCGGCGGGATCGACTCGGCCGATGACACGATCAAGGCGTTGATGGCTGGGGCTGATGTCGCAATGGTCACCTCGGCGATCTACCGCCAAGGCGCCGAGCTCATCCGGTCCTTGACCGAGGGACTGGAACGATTCATGGCATCCAAGCAATTCAGATCGATCGCAGAGCTACAGATGCGTCGCCCGTTGGAGTTTTCAACGGACCAGGAGCGGGCCAACTACATCAAAGCCTTGTCAGCGCGACCCATCGCTGAGCAAAGCAGCTAGCAGCTCTTTTCATTTTTGATGTCGGTCGCCAGGAAAAGGGATCAACAATTCTCGCGTCTGAATCGGTTGATGTCTTGTCCGTGGCCCATGACCACGACCACATCCCCCTGCAGAAATGAATCGGCGCCTTTGGGGTTGAAAGTATAGGTGCCATCGAGTCGCTTGACGGCCACCACCAACAGCCTGTGTTTTCGCCAAGCCTCGGTTTCACTGATCGGCAATCCCGCCAGTCCGCAAGATGGGGTGATCTCGAACTCATCCAGTTCCAGATCCTCAAACCCAGTCGTCGTCACCAGATCCATCAGATCGGCGGTTGTCGGATGAGTGATCATTCTGGCCATTTGTTTAGCGCCGACCAGAGTTGGCATGACTACACGGTTAGCCCCGGCCTGGCGCAGCTTCTTTTCAGTACTTTTTTGCTCAGCCCGAGAAATGATCTGTAGCGAAGGGTTCAAGTTGCGTGCCGTCAAGGTAATGAACACGTTTTCGGCGTCCGTTGGCAGCGAAGTTACCAGACACCGCGCACGCTCGATGCCGACCGACAGCAACGTTTCTTCTTCGGTGGCATCGCCCACATAGATCATGAATCCCCGCTCACTGGCCTCCATTTGACTCGATGGATTGATCTCGACCACCACGATGGCGCGATGATGGTGCTGCAGCTCGTCGGCCAAATGTTGCCCCATTCGTCCGAAACCACAAACGATGATGTGCCCGGTCAGTCTTGATAATTCTTGATTCATGCGTCGCCTTCCAATGATCCGTTCGAGTTCCCCTTCGAGCATCATCTGTATCAATCCACCGATGGTATACACCGAGGCGGACATTCCCAGCAGGATCACGATCACCGTGAATATCTGCATCCCCGGCGTCTGCGTGCTGTGTTCGCCGTGGCCGACCGTCGAGATCGTGATCACGACCATCCACACGGCGCCGATCCAATCGTATCCTCCCAAAAAGCGAAAGCCGCAGGTTGCCAGGACCAGCACGACGCCCAATACGATCGCGCCGTTTCGGATACGGTATAAGGGTGTTCTCATAGGATTGGATCGGATCGCCTCTGGACGATTACGGCTTCACCAATAACGCCAATCAGGAGAGGGACGATCGATCGTTATCCGCTACCCTTCTGATTCAAATCTTTCCAGCAGGCGATACAGTTTTCGCCGATGAATTCCCAGTTTTCTGGCCGTACTGGCCTTGTTGCCGTGCTCTTGCGCCAGCACTTCCAGCACGTGCGCCTTGGCGACATCGTCCAGCTTGAGCGCTTTGGTCGAGGCAGTCGCGACAGCGGATGTGCCGGCCTCGTTGTAGACAGCCGATCGATCGATCGAGTCACTCACGTCACCGTAATCAGCAATTTCCGAGGGCAGATCATCCAACGTGATGTCATGGCTGTTGGCCAACACGGTCGCGCGCTGCAACACATTGATCAGCTGCCGAACATTGCCGGGCCAGGGAAAACGATTGAGCGCTTTTCGAGCGGATGACTCGACGTGCCAAGGCGCGGGCAGGTAGTGATCGATCAAAACGTCCACGTCCCCTTCGCGCTCACGCAGGGGTGGTAATTGGATCGAAATGACATTGATGCGATAATACAAGTCTTCACGAAAATTACCCGCTTTCACCTCCGCTGCCAAATCACGGTTGGTCGCGGCGATCAAACGCACATGAACGATCTGCTCCTTATGCGATCCGATTCGCCGCATCGAACCATCCTCCAAGACTCGCAACAACTTGGGTTGCAACGAGGGAGGCAATTCGCCGATTTCATCGATGAACAACGTGCCGCCATCGGCGATTTCGAATAGACCCGGCTTGTCCGCGGTGGCACCGGTAAACGAACCTTTGACGTGACCAAACAATTCGCTCTCGACCAGTTGTTCCGGTAGCGCGGCGCAGTTGATCGTGACGAACGGTTTGTCACTGAGCGGACTGATGCTCTGGATCGCTCGCGCGACAACTTCCTTGCCCGTGCCACTTTCACCCTCGATCATGATCGGGCGATCAGTCGGCGCCACTTTGGCGATCATTGCCGCGATTCGCTGCATCGATGACGATTCCCCGATCAACTGCGCAGTCGGTCGTTGCCGTGAAATCACGGCCTTGAGTTGCCGATTTTCTTTGCGCAGTAAGCCCCGTTCCCGCGCCAGAAAACAGTGGTGCTCCAAGTCGCCCAGCGAACACGGCTTGGTCAGAAAATCGCAGGCTCCCATTTTCATCGCAGAGACCGCCGATTCGATCGTCCCTTGACCAGTCAAGATAATGATCTCAATCTCGAGCTTTTCCTGCCGAACGCGTTGCAGCAATTCCAGTCCGGACATGCCGGGCATGTTCATGTCAAAGACAGCAACGTCAAAATTCTGGGCCTCGCATAAGCTCATCGCCTCGGCACCACTCGATGCCGCCGTGACCTTGTGCCCCTTGCGACTCATCCAACGGACGCAGCTATCTCGGAAATCATCCTCGTCTTCCACAAACAACAGATTTAGCGGTGTATCGTTCATGAATCCATTTGGGGAATCGCGAAACATTCTTAGTGGCGTCTGCTTTCGTCGCCGCAATTCCTATGCCGCCCCAGAAAGGGGTGATTTAGCGCGCACATGAGCACAACTGTGCATTCTAGCACGCCTGGCGGACCTAGATCGCGACCCTTCGCAATCGCAGCGCATTGGCAACGATCACCAAGTCGGAAAGGACCATTGCCAGCGCAGCCATCATCGGATGCAGCTGGCGCAGCATCAGTGGCAGCGAGTCAAACCCAGCCAGGACACCGGCCGCCACAGGAATCAGCAGCACGTTGTAAGCGAAGGCCCAGAACAGGTTTTGGCGAATGTTTCGCATCGTGGCGGCAGAAAGATTGATGGCCCGCGAAACCAGATTCAAATCGCCTCCGAGCAACGTGACGTCTGCCGACTCGATGGCCACGTCCGTGCCAGTGCCAATCGCGATACCGACATCGGCGGCCGCTAGTGCCGGAGCGTCGTTGATACCGTCACCGACCATTGCCACGATCTGGCCTTGTTGCTGCAGCGCCGCGATTCGACTCGATTTTTCACTGGGCAGCGTTTCCGCGATCACTTGATCGATACCCACTTCAGCCGCCACGGCGGCAGCGGTTTTGGCGTTGTCGCCGGTAATCATCGAGACTTTCAATCCCCGCGATCGCAGCTTTGCGACGGCGTCCTGCGAACCTGGCTTGGTGGTGTCGGCAACCGCGACCAAGCCGACCAATTGCTGCTGTACGACCACCCACAGTACGGACTTGGCTTGGCGACCGAAATCGACGGCAATTTCGTTGAACGGCGCTGGCACTTCGATTGCCTGTTGCTCGATCCAAGATCGATTTCCAACCAGCACTTCCCGCTGGGAAACCATTCCCGCAACGCCTTGACCGGGTGTTGCCCGAAATTGCTCCGGAAATTGTAGCGACGCTCCGGCCTCGGTCGCGGCGGCGACAATCGCGGCGGCGACCGGGTGTTCACTGCCGCGTTCAATCGAAGCCGCCAGTTCCAAGACCTGATTTCGCGTCCATCCGGTTTGGGCTGCGACGTCGGTGACGGCCAATTGGCCATGTGTGATCGTACCGGTCTTGTCCAAAACGATCTGGGTGACGCTGGCGAGTCGTTGCAGAGCCTGGCTTGACTTGAACAACACGCCGTTTTCACCTCCGCGCCCCATCCCCACGGTGACCGCCAGCGGTGTCGCCAATCCCATCGCGCAAGGACACGAAATGATCAGCACCGCGATCAGTCGCAACAATCCCTGCAGCGGATCTGCCAACACGAAGCACCAGGTGCAAAACGCCGCAACGGCAACGATCACCACGATCGGAACAAAAATGCTGGAAATGCGATCAGCCAGGTCCTGAATCGGCGCCTTGGTTGCCTGCGCTCGTTCGACCTGGCGGACAATCTGAGCCAACGCGGATTCGCTACCCAAGTTTTTCGCCTCGACGGTCAACAGCCCCTCGCCATTGATCGTCGCCCCGACGACCTTCATCCCCACTCGCTTTTCAACTGGCAAGCTTTCGCCTGTGATCATGCTCTCATCCACCGTCGAGTGCCCGGCAAGCACGATACCGTCGGTCGGAATACGATCTCCCGGACGGACAATCACCCGGTCTCCGACGGCAACCTGTTCGATCGGCAATTCGGTTTCGACGTCGCCGCGCCGCACGCGCGCCGTTTGAGGCTGCAATCCAAGCAGTTTTTCGATCGCGGCTCCGGTTCGTGACCTGGCTTTGGCCTCGATCACGCGGCCGGTTACGATCAAGGTAATGATGGTCGCCGAAGTTTCAAAATAGACATGCTCGCCCAGCCGAGTTGAACCGATCGTCAAGGCGATCATCACCGCAGTGCTGTACAGATAGGCGGTCGTCGTGCTCAACGCCACCAGCACATCCATATTGGCTAATCGCCGTCGCAGGGCGTGATACGAGCCTTTGTAAAATTCCCCACCACAGAAGAACTGGACCGGGGTCGCGGCCGCGAACATCAGATAGTTGACCCACGGCGCGTGTGACCACTGGCCCCATAAGCCAAAATCTCGCCCCATGCTGAGCAAAAACAGCGGCGCGGTCAGCATCACACTGACCGCTAACACGATCGATTGGTGATGGATTAGTCGTTGCTCGGCCGATTCGACGGCCTCGGACATCGACTCGCCCGATTTTGCCTCGGGAACGTCAAAACCGATCTTGCGAATCGAATCGATCAGTGCCTGCCGATCGACACGGTCGGAATCAAAGGTGATCGAAACCGAGTTTCTGGGCAGACTGACCGCCGACTCGACGACTCCGTCCCGCTTGCCAAGTGTCAGCTCGATTGAACGAGCACAGCCAGCACAGGTCATTCCAGAAACGGGTAATTCGACAGTGGTCGGCATCGCCATAGGTCACGCCAGTAGTTGTTTGATTACCTGGGCAGGTTCGACGCCCGTCAAGCGAAAATCGAGTCCTTGGAAGCGTACCGACAATTGCTCGTGATCGAGACCAAGCGAATGCAGCAGGGTGGCGTGCAGATCGTGCACATGTGCTGGATTCTCGATAGCGCCAAATCCAAACTCGTCGGTTTCTCCGTGCACGTAACCCGCTTTGAAACCACCGCCGGCCAGCCACATCGTGAAAGCGTCGATGTGATGGTTGCGGCCCGTGTTTTCACGGACTTCGCCCATGGGCGTGCGTCCGAACTCGCCACCCCAGATTACGATCGTGCTGTCCAGCAAACCGCGGCGCTTCAGATCCAGCACGAGCGCCGCGGAGGCTTGATCAATTTCGGCGCAAACCTTAGGCAGGTGCTCTTGGAGATTTTCGGTTGGTCCACCGTGGTGATCCCAATTTGTGTGATACAGCTGAATAAAACGCACCCCTCTTTCGACCAGGCGCCGCGCCAATAGACAGTTGCGCGCGTAGCTCGATTCGTTGGGATCCTTGATGCCGTAGAGTTCCAGTGTTTCGGCACTCTCGCCGGCAGTATCCATCAGCTCCGGAGCGGAACTTTGCATGCGGTAGGCGAGCTCGTAGGCTTTCACGCGCGTCATGATTTCCTGGTCACCTGTTTCGACCAGGCGCTGGAGATTCAATTGTCGAACTGAATCCACCAACTGTTGTTGTTGAGCGGGACTTATCGTCGCGGGTGTGGATAAATTTAGAATTGGATCACCTTGATTGCGGAGCGGTACACCTTGGTAGGTGGTCGGCAACACGCCACTGCTCCAGTGAATCGCGCCACCGCGAGGCCCGCGCGGACCACTCTGCAGAACCAGGAATCCCGGCAAGTCGTCAGACTCGCTGCCCAGACCGTAAGTCACCCAGGCTCCCATGCTGGGACGGCCAAACTGTCCGCTGCCAGTATTCATGAATAACTTTGCCGGGGCGTGGTTAAAAAGATCGGTCTTGCAAGTCTTCACGATGCTGATTTCGTCCACGATCCCGGCAAGATGCGGCAACAAATCGCTAACCCAGGCACCGCTATCGCCGTAACGCTTGAAGGTTCGCGTGGTACCGAGCAAATCACTGCGATGACTGCTGTCCATGAACGCGAATCTCTTGCCGGCGACGAAGCTTGCCGGGATCGGTTGGCCGTTTCGTTCGGTCAGCTTTGGCTTGTACTCGAATGTTTCCAACTGCGAGGGGCCCCCAGCCATGAATAAAAAGATCACATGCTTTGCCCGAGGGGGAAAATGCGGCGGTTTGGGCCTCAGCGACTTCGATGGCTGGGCTGCCGCGTCCGCACGGCGGGGATCGGCCAGCAGCGATGCGAGCGCCATCGAACCAACGCCCATCGTGCAGCGGGCAAAGAAGTGGCGACGAGTCGCCGCCGGAAGGCTGTCGGAGGACAGTTGCTTCGGATCCGAATCTTCAGGCTTCATGGCCGATCATTCACTCTCGCGTAATTGTTTCGTCAAGATTCAGCAGCGTGCGGGCCGCGGTGAGTGTGTCTAGTTTTGACAGGATCATCAGCTCATCGCCAGCGGGTCGCCGCCCCGTGCAACCACGAAACACGTTCTCGACGCCATCCGTTTCAATGATGTTCTGCAGTGCTTTGGCAAACTCGAAACAAGCCGGATCGTTCATCAACGTCAACGCCTGCAGCGGCGTATTGGTGCGAACGCGATGGGTACAGCTGCCGAAGCCACTGGGCGCATCAAACACATTCAACGCGGGGGGCGGAGTCGCGCGAAACTTGAAGGTGTAGATGCCACGACGAAAGCGGTCGTTTCCGGCGCTCGTCGGCCACTTACGGTCCACTTGTCCCTGGTTCATGACACCCTCGGGAATCGGTGGATAGACAGGTGGTCCGCCGATTTGGTGTGACAAAAGTCCGCTGGCCGCCAACGCCACATCACGGACGATCTCGGCATCCAATCGGAGCCGCCGTTGTCGCGCCAACAGGTAGTTTTCCGGATCAAGCTGCCGCAACTCAGGCCGATCCGACGAAGTTTGTTGATAGGTGTGCGAAGTCACGATCAAGCGATGCATCGCTTTGAAGCTCCAATCCCGCCGCATGAATTCAACGGCCAACCAGTCCAGCAACTCGGGATGCGATGGCGATCGGCCTTGAAATCCGAAATCATTCTCGACCTCGGCGAGGCCTCGACCAAAGTACTGTTGCCAGATGCGATTGACGATCACTCGCGCCGTGAGCGGATTCTCTGGACTGGCAATCCAGTTCGCCAAATCCAGTCGATTCGCTCTCCCCGATTGATCTGGCAAGGGATGCAAAACCGAGGGTGTTCCCGGGGTCACTTCGGCCGCTGGTCGCGTGAAGTCTCCTTTGACCAGCACGTGTGTCTTGCGAGGCTCCAGGCGTTCTGCCAGGACCAGCGTTGTTTGTTTTGAGCCGGTAAGCTTCAATGTCGGCTCATCTTGATTATTCAGAAAGGCGAACATCCGATAGTATTCGACTTGAGTGATCGGATCGAATTTGTGGTCGTGACATTGTGCGCAACCAAGGGTCAGTCCAAGCCAAACCGTCCCCGTTGTGGCTACTCGATCGATAACGCTATCGACGCGAAATTGCTCTTTGTCGATGCCGCCTTCCTGGTTCAGCTGCGTGTTGCGGTGAAAGCCGGTCGCAATCTTTTGACTCTCTGTCGCCTCCGGCAGCAAATCCCCGGCCAACTGCTCGATCGTAAACCGATCAAAAGGCATGTCCTTGTTCAAGGCGGCAATGACCCAATCGCGGAACAGCCAAATTTCGCGGGCGCATCGACCGAGTAACCATTGCTATCCGCGTAGCGCGCCTGATCAAGCCACCACAGTCCCCATCGTTCGCCATAGTGCGGACTGGAGAGCAATCGTTCCACCAGCGCGTGGTAAGCGGTCACCGGATCTTCCGTCGCCGCCGCCACGAAGGAATCGATCTCTGAGAGCGTGGGGGGCAGGCCGGTCAAATCAAGACTGACTCGACGTATCAACGTTGGGAAAGCCGCAGCGCCGGAAGGCTGTAATCCCTGATCCATCAAGCGGGCCTGAATGAACCGATCAATCGGATGCTTGGCGCCAGCGACTTCTGGCGGCTGGTTCTGGTTTGGCGGCACGAAGGACCAATGGACGTCGTAAGCTGCGCCCTGCTCGATCCAGGCGCTCAGCAGTTGCCGCTGCGCAGCCGAGAGTCGCTTTCCCGAATCCGGCGGTGGCATGACTTGCGTGGGATCGTCGGAAAAAACACGAGCGACAAGCTCGCTGTCGGCAGGTTTAAATGGCACGACGGCCGCTGTTCCGCCCGCTTGCCCGGTGGCTCCGCTAAACGAGTCGAGCCGCAGATCTGCTTGGCGTGCCTGGGAATCGAAACCATGACAGGCGAAGCAGTTTTCGGAAAGGATCGGCCTGATATCGCGATCGAACTGGATAGGTCTGGCGGTGGATTGAGCGACCGCGCTGCAATGACCCGCCAGGCACGCCGTCGTCGCCCCAAGCAAGCAGAAAACAAATCGATAATATCGGTCGATCATATACGCCGTGCGGCCCAAAAACGGCAATTAACGGTGAGTATGCGCAGCTCTGGATGTCGGCTCGCCAGCTGATACTTTAACAGAATCGATCGAATCGAATTTGCCGTTGGCGGGAGCATTCAAACGGGCAGCTTGCTGTCGGCAACGAGCTTGACAAAATCCATTGACGACAGCATCCCCTTGAGTTTGCCTTTGCTAGGCACGACCGGCAGATGATGCAGTCCCAGTCCGAACATGATTCTGGCCGCTTTCCACATTGTTTCTTCCGGCGTCACCGTGGCGACGACTTCCGTCATCACACTGCTGACTAGTTCCGATCCGAGCCGTTGCTTGATCAATTCGACCGCCCATAGGCCGTCCTCGTCGTTGACAAAATCTGTATCAAGCAGCTTGTCGCTCTCGATCACCGCTCGGACCAAATCAGCCATCGTCGCGATCCCCAGAAAGGCTCCCGCATTGTCGACAACCGGTACCGCAGAAATGCGGTGTTTCGCCAACACTTCCAGTACGTCGTGAACCGTGTTGTCGCTGTTGACCGTAACAACGACCGGTGACATCCATTCTTGCACCAGGGTTTCCGAACCCTCTACCATTCTTGTACCAGCTTGATCGACCATGAAAGATTCCCCAATTTCGTTCGATCGCTTCGTGACGACAGCCGTCCGTCGCCGCAGAACCGATCAAGTCGCTTTGATTATTCTTTAGAACTCATTTGAAAGCCCAACGCAATGCAAAGGGTGTACCAACCGGGCGAACGATCGCATTCTAGCCGACTGCGAATCATGACGTACAACATTCACAAGGCGATTGGCGGCGTCGATCGCAGGTACGATCCAGGGCGCATTATCGACACCATTGAGCATAATCAGCCGGACATCTTGATGCTTCAGGAGGTCGATGACGGCGTTCCCCGTTCCAGACATCACCGGCAGGTCGACTTGCTGGGCGACGCGCTGGGTTACCAGCATCGGGTCTTTCAAGGAAACGTCACGCTTAAACAAGGACAATACGGCAATGCGATCTTGAGCCGCTATGCAATCTCGGAGTCTTGGGATGTTGATCTGAAGATTCCGATGAAAAAGGCGCGCAGAGCACAAGTGATCAAAACACGATTATCGGTTGACGGCCACACCAGAACGCTGGTGATCTGCAACACCCATCTGGGACTTGCAGGCCTGGAAAGGGTGAACCAAATCAGGAAATTGCTGGCTTGCGAGCCGATCGCCAACGCGCATCACGACACACCGATGGTCCTCGGTGGCGATTTCAACGATGTTTGGTCGTCGATCGGCCGCCGGTTCATGCTGCCTTATGGGTTCCGCTGCGCTGTCAAGAACACCAAGACCTTTCCAGCGGTAATGCCAGTACGGAGCCTCGATGCAATTTACTACCGTGGCGATCTGGAGCTGGAAACCAGCTTCGCTGGGCACACCGAAGTGGCCCACCAGGCGTCCGATCATTTACCGGTCGTGGCTGATTTCGTTGTCTACGGCACCGATCGCTGAACCTCAGTTAGCCAGATCAATGCATTGAAAAAAACAGGATTGAAAACTAAGCAGTCCATTAGCCAACAGATCAGCCCGAGCGCTAGGGCGTCGCGCGGCACTGACTCATTTCGGCTCTCTCGCTGCCTGGCCCTCCGGTTTGTCCTCGTTGCGTAACGACCGGTGACAGTTGACGCAGTTGATCGTCAGTTGATTGAAAGCCAGCGTTACCCCGGCCAAGTTTTCCTGGTCCGCCTGATCGACAATTTCATCGCAAATTTCTTCGAAGGCGCGGACGTGTCGTTTGTAGCGAGGATTCGACCGACGGACAAAGCCTTCTACCTTGTTGAGCAAGTGCAAGCGAACTCCGTTGCTCTTGATCGCTTCGAAATCGGCCATCGCCAGACCTTGCAAGATGGCTTGCGAATACTCCAGTTTCTTGACCATCCAAACGCTGGTTTCGTTTTCCGCGTCAGCTTGCCCTTGCCCCGCTGGATTTGCTGCGGGTGGGTCCGCGGCAACGACAGCTGCCACCATGCATCCGACTAGAAAAACGGAAAATATCAGTCGCATCTTCTCCTCCTCAAGGTTTCGAATCGCCCTGCCTTCGGCAGCACGGAGATTGAACTCTCGACCCCGCACCACCGCGGTGCAAAGTACGTGCCACCGGAGCTCTGATCCCCGGCGATCGCAAGCAGACCAATCGATTGACCGGAAACTGATCGTATCCGCACGCTGTGCTCATTGTCTCTAGTTATATCCGGAACTTGGCCACGACGTGAGTCACCAAGCCTGCAGGGATTCAGTTTGTTCGCGGAATGCGCCGGCCACATGATCACTCTTTGGCATCAAGTTTGCACTGAGTTTTGCCAAGTTTGTACTGCGAATCGCAAAGTCAAAGTCCACCTTTTCACGCGGTAATGGATCTCGCAACCATGAACACCAAGTCAAACCACATGCCGTCCGATCTCTTTGATCAATGGCAATCGGAAGACCGTCAGCTGAAGTCCTACATGGATGAATTGCGGGAATGGATGAATCAAGTGAACCAATTGGGCATTCCACATTTCGGTGAGGCTGGCAGTCGCTTGGCTTCGCTTCGTCAGCGCTTGCAACAACACTTTGAACGTGAAGACGAGATCGTTCAGAGTTTGGCCGCTCACTTTGTCGCTTCGGACGCGACGGTTGCGGCGCTTCGCGCTAATTCCGGCGAGGACCATCAGCTGATTCTCAATCGCCTTGATAGCTTGATGAAGCGACTGCACCAACTTGAACCGCCATTCGAATCATGGCTGGCAGCAATGAATGAAATTGAACTGTTTGTCGAAGGTTTGAATCAACACGAAAAAGATGAATCTAATTACGTGGCGGCGATGCTGATCGCCGGCGAATCCCAAATCTAGTAGCCGATCGCATGTTGGAACCAGCAGGCAGCAAATTCTATGCGGCCGACATCGACGAAGTCAGCGAACAGCTAACCGCCGATTTGAAGACTGGGCTTGCTGCCGACGAGGTCCAGCATCGACTGGCCCAATATGGTCGTAATGAATTTGACGCTGGTAACGAGACACGCTGGTGGCAGGTACTGGGACGTCAATTCCAAGACGTTCTGATCTTGATTCTGTTCATCGCGGCGCTAATCTCGATTGCGGTTGGTGAAATCACCGACGCGGTCACGATCCTGGGGATCATTTTGATCAACGGCTCGTTGGGATTCTTTCAAGAATGGAAACCTGAGCGGGCACTCCAGGCATTACAGCAAATGCTTAGCCCGCAATGCCTGGTCCTTCCGCGACCGTCAAGAGCAGCAAATCAATGCGGCTGCATTGGTGCCCGGTGATGTCGTCTTGCTGGAAACTGGCGACCGGGTTCCGGCGGATCTGCGGCTGGCGGAAACCTTGAACCTGAAGCTGGACGAATCGGCGCTGACCGGCGAATCCGTCTCGGTTGCCAAGGATCCGCGGCCCGTATCTGTTGACACTCCGACACTCCGCTGGCCCAGCAGACGTCGATGACCTGGATGGGAACCGTTGTCGTTGCTGGTCGCGGAGTCGGAATCGTCATCGCGACAGGCAACCAATCCGAATTCGGACAAATTGCGGAACTGACCGAGTCCATCGATCGCGATGTGACACCGCTGCAACGCAGACTTGGAGTCCCCGGCAAACAGCTTGGTGTTGCCGCGATTGGAGTATCGATTTTGGTCGCTGCGACGGGTGCCTTGCTGGGCAAACCGTGGCTGGAGATGTTTTTGACCGGAATCTCGCTAGCAGTTGCCGTCGTTCCCGAAGGATTACCGGCGGTCGTTACCCTGACGCTGGCGCTGGGGATCCGCGAAAGGGTCCGCCAGCGGGCGCTGTTGCGGCGGTTGCGCGGCCGAAGCGCTTGGCGCGGCGACCACGATCTGCACAGATAAAACCGGCACGTTGACGAAGAACCAGATGACCGTGCAACGCATTTGGCTGGCCGACGGAGAAATCAGCGTTACCGGTATCGGCTACGATCCAGCGGGACACTTTGAAGTCGACGGCAAGAAAATCAACTATCGGGATCGCGAGATTTATTGTCGTTGCTCGAGAGCGGGTTGCACTGTAACCGAGCAAAGCTGGTCAGGGACAAAGCCGGGTGGCGACCGTGGGGAGAACCGACCGAGAGCGCGTTGGTCGTCAGCGCGTATAAAGCGTGGCTCGATCCGCCGCCTCACTCCCGCGCGATCACTGAGTTTTCCTTCGATTCGAATCGAGAACGGATGACGGTCGTGGAGCGGGGGAACGCAGGATTGCTTGCTCACCTCAAGGGCGCGCCTGAAGTCGTGTTGTCCCGCTGCACGGAATTTCTCAGCGGCACGCAAATCCGCCCGCTGACAGCCGAGGTTCGCGACCAAGTCACCGCGGCTCAAACGCGGATGGCGTCCGCCGGCCTGAGAACTCTCGCAATTGCACGCCACGAATTGCCAATCGGCACTGCGATGGATGCCGATCAGATCGGTTTGGCTGCCGAGGTCGCGATCACCGGCGGCGAGTTGGATCAGATGACCGATCATGAGTTGGTGGAGCATTTGAAAAAGGAGGTTGTCTTTGCCCGCACGACTCCGCAGCACAAACTGCGAATTGTCAACGCTACAGGCCGGTGGCCAGATCGTCGGGATGACGGGTGACGGAGTCAAAGATGCACCGCTTTGAAAAAAGCCGATCTCGGAATCGCGATGGAAATTCGGGGCACGGACGTCGCCAAGGGCGCGGCCGACATCGTGCTGACCGACGATAACTTCAGCTCGATCATCGGCGCCATACAAGAGGGACGGAGGCAATACGACAACATTCAAAAATTTGTCCGTTACCTGCTTTCGTCCAATGCCGGTGAGGTCGTGGCGATTTTTTTCAATATCGTGATTGGCGGCCCGCTGATCTTTTTGCCGGTTCAGATCCTGTGGATGAACTTGGTCACTGATAGGATGACCGCGGTCGCCCTGGGGCTGGAACCGGCTGAGAAATCGTTAATGAATCGACCCCCGCGCCGACCGGACGAACCGGTATTGAACCGCAACGGTATCGCCTTGATCGGCGGTTTCGGAACTTACATTGGCCTGGCAACACTGTGGTTGTTTCACTCTTATTTCGGTCGCGGTACCGAAAGGTCGATGTTGGTTGCACAAACCGTCGCCTTTACCGGCATCGTGTTGATCGAAAAGGCGAATGTTCTGAACTTCCGTTCGCTCGCCGCCCCGATGGCGTCAATCGGGTTGCTGAGTAATCCCTGGGTGCTGATTGCGATTGCGGCCACCGTCGGTTTGCAAGTCGGCGCCGTATACGTGCCGGTATTGCAACACGCCCTGCATACCGTACCGCTGGGTTGGCGTGACTGGACAATGATCGCCTTACTGGCGGCACCGGTTTTCGTTGTGCCCGAAGGAATCAAATGGTGGAAGCAATATCGAATCGCTCGCAAGAATTAACCGTGTGCTGCCACATCCTTTTCATCCTCAATCTCGCCAACCAATTCCTCCAGGACATCTTCCAATGTCACGATTCCCACGCTTTTTTCAACATCCTGAACGATGGCCAAATGAATATGTTGCTTGCGAAATAACTTCAGCAAGTCATTGGACTTCGTTTGCGCGTCACAAATCACCACGGGTTTCGTGATTGAAATCAGCAAGTCGGAGGAACGTTCTGGCAGGTTGCTGAATACATCGCGACTGAGCACGAAGCCCTTGATTTGATCGATTGACTGTTCGAAAACGGGATACCTCGAAAACTGGCTTTTACGAATCTGTACGGCAGCCTGCTGCAGCGAAAGGTCAGCGCCCAGTGCCTCGGTCCTGGCCAAAGGGGTCATGATCTGGACGGCCGTTTTGTCGTTGAGAAAGAATACGCGATGAATCAATTCCCTTTCGTCAAGCTCGATGTACCCGGCTCGATGCCCAATTCGCACAAGTGACCGGATCTGCTCCTCGGTGCCAATCCGTCGGGTTCCCTTGGTAAATTGCTCGGACAGCCAGGAGAAACAGACGACCAACGGATACAGCAAGACACGCCCCAGCGAAATCGCAGGCGCTGATGCACTGGCAATCAACGGGGCATAATGAGTCCCAACGGCCTTCGGGACGATCTCGGAAAAAATGATGGTACCCACAGTCAGCACCACCGTGATCAGCGCGATGCCTTCGGTGCCGAAGATCCGAATCGCTTGTCGACTGACCAAGATTGGCCCCAGCACGTTGATCGTATTGGTGACGATGACGATCACCACGACCGAACGCGTGATTTGTTGTTTGACTCGACTGAGCCGCCAAGATCCCCAAACCCCCTTCTGGATCATCACGTCAATTTCGGGACGGGTAACGCTCAACACTGCCGCATCGACCGCGGCCATCAGACCTGAAAGAGCGAGAAACAAGACAATCGATAAGACCAAGACCAACATGGAATCCTCGTTCGCTGGGGTCATTCCAGAGTTTAGTGAGTTACCTCTCCGTGCCTGGAGCCGACAAAAACTCGTGATCGACAAGCGTATTGGCATACGATTTGCCGCTGCTTGCAAGAGGATAGCTAGCCGCGATTCCACAGAGCTGGTGGGTTGCCCAGGCTACCGCCGGAAAGGTTTTCTGCACAGACTAGATCTGTGCTTGGTACCGAGGGCGCCCGAGTGGCGGGTAGCCGGATGCTTGTGGTCACTTAAATGGAGAATTCAAAACGATGCCCGCTTCCAGCCGCAGACTCATCGCCAACATGCTTAGCGATCTCAAGCAAGAACGTGATGAACTTGCTGTACAGATCCACCTCGGTAAACAGGAGGTCAAAGACGAGTGGGATTCGATTGAGAACAAGCTGAATCAGCTCAATCATCGTTTTGATCCCCTGAAAGACGCGATCGGGGAAACGAGTGAGGAAATTTGGGAAGCGTTCAAACTGGTTGGCGATGAAATCAAGGATGGTTTTCACCGCATCCGCAAGTCGCTGTAGCGAATTCACGAATGGCTGGATTTGTCAAGCCGAACCGATAGCACAGGACACGCGGCGTGCCGGATGACGTGGGCGGTGACGCTGCCGACAAACAAATCGGCGACGGCGGATCTGCCGACATTTCCCATCACAATCAAGTCGATATGTTTCTCGACCACGTAAGCTTCGATTTGGTCGTAGGCCGTGCCGCATCGCACTGCCATCACCGTGCGGAATCGCTCTCGCTCTTCGATCGAGAGCAAGTCGACGAATTTCAACGCCATCTTGTCTTCTCGCTGGTCACGAAACGCTTGATCGGTAGAGGACTGCATCAAGATCGGATCATCATCCACAAACAACAGATGCAACCGCGCGTGGCTGGACTCCGCGATCCGCTTGGCAAACCGCAACGCGTTCTCGGAACACTCGCTGAAGTCCATCGGTACCAGAATCTCAGTGATTGGTTTAATTGTTTCTGTCATGTTGCGTCAGCTGACGGGTCTTTATGGGTTTGGTTGTTCGCCGCGTTCGTAGACCACATTGGCTCGGCCAACCAACAGTGGATCGACTGGGCCGATGCGATCGAGATCTTTGTTTTCATAGGGAATTGCATGAAGCACGTAGCGCATCGCGTTGAGCCGAGCGCGCTTTTTACAATCTGATTTAACCACAGTCCAGGGCGCATCGTAGGTGTCGGAGTAGAAAAACATCGCTTCCTTGGCGCGCGTGTAATCCTGCCACTTGTCCAGCGACGCAAGATCAACGGGTGACAACTTCCATTGTTTCAGCGGATGGGCCTTGCGTTCTTTGAACCGTCGCCGCTGTTCTTCTTGACTTACCGAAAACCAGAATTTGACCAGGTGCACACCGCTGCGGACTAAATTGCGCTCAAATTCGGGCACTTGCCGCATGAATTCAGCGTACTCGTCCTGGTCACAGAATCCCATCACGCGTTCGACGCCGGCCCGGTTGTACCAGGAGCGGTCAAACATCACGATTTCGCCGGCGGTGGGTAGATGTTGTACGTAGCGCTGAAAGTACCATTGCCCCTGTTCGATCTCGTTCGGCTTCTCCAGAGCCACCACTCGCGCACCGCGAGGATTAAGGTGTTCCATGAAGCGTTTGATCGTGCCTCCCTTGCCCGCCGCATCACGACCTTCGAACAAGACGATTAGCTTTGCCTGTGATTTCTTGACCCACGCTTGAAGTTTCAAAAGTTCGACCTGCAGTCGATACTTCTGTTTCTCGTAATTCTTTCGAGACATCAGATTGCGATAAGGATAACCGCCGTCTCGCCAATCATCTGAAAGCATCTCGTCGGGGCCGCTGTGATTTCGGCTACCCACAGTCGGTGCCTTTTTCAGCAATGCATTCCTGAGAATGGTTGCATCTTCGGCCGATGCGCCCCCCATGATCACTTCCAGCGTTTTGGCCAGCGTACGAATATCGTGAGGCGGCGTGTTTTCGATAATGTCGCGGACCGCGGTGATCTTGGAGTGTTGTGCCGCTTCGATCGATTCATCGACGACAAACTCTTCCAGTTCCTCGGCTTGTAACGATGGCGAGGTATCGCCGCCGACGGCTGGACGCGCCTTCTTGGATCTTTTCCGCTTCGAGCTGCCGGTAGTTTTGCCAGCCGCAGCTTTGACCTTCAGGCTGCCATTGGTTGACGAATTGGTTGGCTTGGTCATCGTTGAGCGGTTTCCCAGGAAAGATCGAAAGCAAGTCACGTTGGCTTCATTGATGGACTCGGACCATCAACAAAGCATATCCACACCGCTGGCGACACGCACGCGCGGGAGCCGAAAAATTCAGCGGTTTTCGGCAACAAATGGCAGACTCCGATCCGCCAGCCCAGATGCAGCCTGTCCCGCACGTGAGCCAACTTGGGCGGCTATCTCAATAACGAGCCAACCAGCCAGACAGAGACCCGAGCTCATTTTTCTGCCGAGCGCCCCGACCGTTCGTCCGTCGCCGATGACTCATGCCGGGCTTCGTAATCACCGACCAGCACCGACGGGCAAACTTCTTCTTGTTCGCACTGTTTACAGACAATCCGAACCAAATCGCTGCTGGAAAACTTGAGATGATTTTCATCACACATTTCGTACAGCTTTTGTAAATGAACGCACGTCATTTCGACACCTTTTCAGTTAATCCTTGTGAGCCGCAACCGAACGCCACTATCCTCTGTCTTGACCAACATCCTTGGCTTCGTCAACCAAGATACGAATCGCCGGTGTTTCCAAATCATCGTATTGCCCACCGCGGATGCAGTAAATGCAGGCTAACAAACCGCTTGCTCCCAGCAGCACTGCGATGGGCAATGCAATAAACAAAACGCTCATGATTCAGACTCTGCAAAGGTGGGCCAGGCAAGTGTCAATGATAAAACGGAGACGGAACTGATTGGCATCAACAAGGCAGCAACCAGCGGCGTGATCTGCCCACTGATCGCCAGTCCAACCGCAATCACATTATAGCCGAGCGAGACCGCGAAGGCGGTACCGATTAACCACATCGTCCGCCGCGAACCGGCGATCAAATCGGTGATGCCGGCCAATTTCCCCGAACAGACGAATACGGGAGCGGCTTGCAAGCTGACTTCCGCGCCGCCCCGGACCGCAATTCCGACGTCGGCTGCTGCCAACGCCGCCGCGTCATTAGCCCCGTCGCCAACCATCACGACCGAATTGCCGTCGCGACTACGAACGATTTGCAACTTCTGTTCGGGTGATAGATCTCCGAACGCCTGCTCGGTACCGATGCCGACGTGGCTGGCGACCCGCGCGACGATTTCAGGGTGATCGCCCGACAAAATCCCGACTTGCCAGCCCAATTTTTTCAGGTCGGACAACGTGCTCGCAGCATCGGGCTTGAGCGGATCGGACACTCGCAGCACGGTGACGACGCGATCATCGATGGCAATCAGAATCGGAGTCGATCCACCGGCCAGGGAAGACTCGACCGCCTGCACGAAGCGATTCTCGACCAGGATGTTACGGCGTTTGATGAACGCCAGATTTCCGACCGCGACTCGGAATCCTTCAGATCGTCCCGACACGCCGCCGAGTTCAACCTTCGTTGGCTCGATCGCTGTCTCGGAAACCGAAGTCCCCGCCAATTTGACAATCGCGCCGGCGATCGGGTGGGAACAATCTTTTTCGATCTTCGCGGCATGGCGGATCGCATCACGGGAACCCAACACGTACTGGGCGATCATCCGCCCCTCGGTAAGAGTTCCCGTTTTGTCAAACCAGATCCGTCCCGGTTTGGCTAGCAGTTGCAACGCACCACCATCGCGAATCAGAATTCGTTTGTTGGCCGCTCGCCCAAGCGAGACCGCCACCGCCAGCGGCGTCGCCAACGCCAGAGCGCAGGGGCAAGCAACAATTAGCAATGACGTCGCATTTGCCGCCGCCACGCTCGGTCCGCGAGAGAACCAAGCGAGAAAAGTGACGACAGCTAACAACGTGACGACGACCACAAACACACCCCCAACGCGATCCGCCAATTGGACCACAGGCGTCTTCTCAGTCATCGCCTCCTCAACTGACTTCATCACCTGTCCGATGCGGCTCTGGTCTCCTACCGCGGCAACACGCATTTCGATGCTCTGTTGCAAATTCACAGTGCCCGCACTGACTTGATCGTCGCAAACTACCGTCACCGGTTGGCTTTCCCCAGTCAACAATGATCGATCGATCAATGATCGACCGCGGCATACGAATCCGTCGGCCGGGACGCTCTCGCCTGCCGCAACCCGCACGACGTCACCCGGCTGCAGCGAATCAACCAAAACGAGATTGTACTTTCCGGGCCCCGTTTTCAGGTTGGCGTGTCGGGGCGTGATTCGCAGCATCAAGTCAACCGACTTGGCCGCGCGATGCTGCTGTCGAAACTGGATCCAACGGCCAATCAACAACAAAAAGACCAGCACGGCCAACGAGTCAAAGTAGATATCGCCGCGGCCGATGATCGTATGGACGGTGCCGACAACGGTACCGACCGACAGTCCCAACGCGACGGGCAGATCCATGTGCGGAGTACGAGTCCGCAGCGACGCAATCGCGCCGGTGAAAAAGGTTCGGCCCGGAAAAATGACGGCCGCGATGCCGAGACCAGTGCCGAAGATCCGCAAAAAGTTGCGGTGGTTTGCCGCGACACCTGAGGCGTCCCCCGCATAGAGGGCGATTGCGATCCACATGGCGTTGGCCGCGCAAAACCCGGCGATCGCGATCTGGACAAGCATCCGTCGACTCTCGCGCTCCGTATGTGCCTCAGGCTCGCTGGTCAGCGGCGCTAGCTCGTAACCGAGGTTACCAAGCAGCCTGGCGATTTGGCTGAGCCTGACCAGCTGGGGGTCAAACATTATGCGGATCGTATGGTTTGCCAATTTGACGCGGGCCATCGACCAGCCAGCTGTCCGCGTCGCGGCATTTTCGATCAGCCATGCACAGGCGGCACAGTGCAATCCGTGCACCGCAAATTCAGCCGACATCAACCCGTCAGCTGCAACAGTGGGCGCCGAGCGACCCAGAAACGCATCGTTATTGAATGCCTCATAGCGAGAATCCTGTTGCGTTTTTCCACTGATCGACAACGAGCCGCGGCCGTCGCGCAGGGCATAGTAATCATCCAATCCCCAGCCATGGATCAGGTCATAGGCGACGCGGCACCCGCTGCAGCAGAATGCCGGTTGCGTGGTCCCGCTAGCTGGCTGGCCGCAATGAATGCACAGTTCGGTTTGCGTCTCAATCATTCTTCCGCTGTGTCAACACAACAGGGCAGCGGTGTGCTCAAGATCTGGTCCAGCTCCGTGCTGGCTTGCTCGGATGAAGCGAGAGTGTCGCCGCCACGAATCTCGTCAAGCGAGTGGAGATTGGCGAAACCTCGCCCCGAAATCGTGAACAGACCGGCAAAAACCAAAAGGGCCGCCGCTGCCGTAGGAACCAAGGTTCTGAATCGCGAAGACAGAGCAACAGTGCCGGTTATCAACGCCGTCAATGCGGGCACGGTCCCCAACCAGAACGCAAACATCACGACGGGCCCCAGCAGCAGGCTGCCGGTTCCCGCCGCGATCAAAGCAAACAGATAGAGCCACCCACAGGGGAGTAACGTGGTCAGCAAACCGGTGGCTAGTGCCCTGTAGGCGGGCGGCAGGGAAAAAACGGCGGGTCGTAATTGAACCAACCAGCCGCTGATCCGCGAAGGACGAAGTTGTTTGGTTGGCAATTGATTTGATGACAGCCAACGGCCGACAAGTGGTTTGGCGATCTTCGCCAAGCCGATCACAATCATTGCCGAACCAACGATGCGGGCGGCAGCAAGCTGGAATCCAAGTGCCTGGCCTCCAGAATCAATTACGCTGCCAATTCCACCGGCGATCAAACCGGCGATCGAGTAGGTGATCAGGCGACCAAAATGGTACAGCAATGTGCCCGCAAGCACCTGGCGGCGCGGCGCCGAATCTCCAGCGCCGCTGGCAAAGATCGCCAAGGGCCCACACATGCCAACGCAGTGCATGCTTCCCAACAGACTGGCGGTCAACACAGCGGTCAGGAAGACAAGCATCAGAGTGCTTCTCCGACTTCCAATGTTTCGGTCATCGTCATCCGTTCTTCGGCCCCCTCGATCGTCAAATCGATTTGCCACAAGCCGGCTCGTCCCATCGGCGCCAGCGTCAGGTATCTTCCGTCGCCGATCGAACGAAATTCGACCGACTGAACCTCCGAGGCGGAGGCGTGATGGTAAACGCGAGCACTGACTTGTAATTCACCGGCGGCGTGCCGCCGAGACTCCAGTATCTGCAATTCGACGGCCCTCATTCCCCGCTGATCAGCGACGTCCGACGCGGTGAGTCGCAGAATCCAGCCATTTCGCTGCGCCGCGGTGCGGGCATTTTTGGTGATGTCCCAATCCAACGCCGCCTGGTGATAATCGGGTACCACCGCGACAGATCGATCACCCGTGGACAGGTGAATTGCCACGCCGCCAATTGCGACTTGAACGCCAAGCAAGCCGACCACCAGGGAAACCCAAAATCGTTTCGCTTTTCGTTCCGCCAAGGCTTCTGAGTCCAACATGATCGGATTACCTCGGTCCCAAAATACGAAAGTTGAGTTGACGCTGGTTGTCGCTCTGATCGCTGATTCTTATCAGCGAGGTGCAGTTGCCGTCACCGGCGGTAAGACCACCCGGAAAGCGAATTTCCAGTGGAACCAGCACGGACTGGCCGGGCGTCAATTGCAGCGCGTCGGGATCGATCACTTCCAAGACGGCGGATTGTGGCGTTTCGAGTTCCAGCCTGTAACGCTGTTGTTGATCGGTTCGATTGACCAGGCGAATTTGCATCGAGTTGGAAATTTTTCCACCGGCCACGACGGTGAAAGGCGATCCTTTGCCACGAATCATCCTCGCGTCGAACCCGGACTTCTCATTGACCGCGAACACCAATCCACCGATCACCGCGGCCAGAACCAGCGGGTAGATCAGTGTTCGCGGGCGAACGAGGTGCTTTGGTTTTTGTTCCAGCGCGTCTTGCGAACTAAATCGGATCAGCCCGCGTGGCAGTCCGACACGGTCCATCACGTTGTCACACGCATCTATGCACTGGGTGCAGTTGATGCATTCCATCTGCAGTCCGGCTCGAATATCGATCCCAGTTGGACAGACCACCACGCATTGATGGCAATCAACGCAGTCGCCGGCCCGTTCGCCGCCCAGTCGCTTGCCCTTCTTTCGAGGCTCGCCCCGAACGTAGTCGTAGCCAACGATCAACGATTGTCTATCCAGCATGACCGACTGGAATCGACCGTAGGGACAAGCAATCGTACACAACTGTTCTCGAAAGAACAAAAAATCAAACAGCATCAATCCCGTTGTCGCTGCCATCACCAGGAAGGCGGTCGGATGTTCGATCGGTGAACTACGCACCCACTGGGACAGCCGCTCGGTGCCAACGAAATAGGCGAGAAACGTATGGGCGAGAAACATGCTGAGCAGCAGATAGACGGCAAACCTGGCCAGCTGCGCCGCGACACTCATTCGACCACGCGGTTTACCCCCTTTACCACGAGTGCCTTCGAACAGGCGATCGATGGGACGAAACAGAAACTCCATGTAGACCGTTTGCGGACAAGCCCAGCCGCACCAGGCGCGGCCCGCAATTGCCGTGACCAGGACAATCGAGACAAACACGGTCAACATGAACAGGGCCAGCACGAGTGTATCGTTGGGCAGGAACGTCCGGCCCAAGATGGTGAATTGCCGGGCGGGGATGTCGAGCAGGATCAGCGGTTTGCCGCTGATCCGCAAATGTGGAATTGCCACGAAGACAACCATCAACAGGTACGCGACCACCCGCCGCCGTTTCCACCACTTGCCGGTCGATAGCCGAGGTTGAATCCAACGGCGCCGTCCATCACGCTCAAGCGTGCTCAGCACATGCTCTTCGGGTTCCAGCAACGGTAGATTTGAGGCGTCGTTCATGTTCATCGTCTGGCCGGGCCGATCGGTTTACCGCAAGCATCCGGATCCGGCTTAGGAACCATCTTGCAAGGGACGGTTGCTTTGCACCGTGATCAGCTTGAATCAGCAGTTCGGCGATTGATCAAGCGCTGAACGGAAATTCAATTGCTCTGCTGTTCCCCTTCTGTCGGCTCCGGCTCTGCGGGTGGCTCTGGCCAGGGGGCGATTTTTTTTCCTTCCGGTGCCTTGCCGCCTTCGGCATTCGTGCCGCGCAACGAGGCAACGTAGGCCGAAACCAGAACCACTTCATTGACATGCAGTCGATTCGACCACTTGGGCATCGCTCCGGCTCCCGCTCCTTCGTTGATAACTCGTGCGATGTCCTCAATCCGGTTTACGTTCTTGTACAGGTCGTCGGTCATGTTCGGTCCGACCTTGCCTTCGGCGTCGCGACCATGACAGGAAATGCAATTGGTTTGGAAGACCGATTGCCCGACCTTCACCCAACTCGGTTTGACCATGTACTTGGTGATCGTCTCGGCATCTGGTTTCAACTCGCCAATTTCCGCGAATTGCAAGCGTGTGTTTGCCGCCAGGGCAATGCCGAACTGGTCCTCGACGGATCGGCCGGAGGCACCACCGTGGTAGAACATCAGGTAAAACGGTGCAAACGCGATGCTGGCGACGAACAACCACTTCCACCAGGGTGGCAAGGGATTGTCATATTCTTCAATGCCGTCATAGGCATGATCCATTTTTCGTCCATCATCACTCACGGCGCGGGTCCTCCACTTTGTCACTTAACGGAATCGATGCGAAACGATCTGTGGCCTCTCGGCTTAAACGCATCGTGCCAAAGACGATCAGCACAAAGGCGGCCACGAACAGCGCCAATGCGAACTCGGCAAAATCCGAGTAATCGAGAGTGGTTAACAGATCTTTGATCATCAACTTTCCTAACTGGTGCGAATCACGTCAGCCCACCGGAAGGGCTAGAGGGCTGCAGCAGCGATTTCCGGGGACGGTTCTGCTGCGGGTTGCGGTTGTTCGGGTTGCCCCTCGGCGGGCTGAGTCGTTGGCGGTTCCTCAGTGCGGAACAAATCGGTTCCCATCCGCTGGATGTAGGCGATCAGGGCAACCGCCTGAGTTTCAAAGGTGTTGGGCGGTCCTCCCTGTCCGACGATTTCGGCCGCGATCCGTTCGGCCTGTTGATAGGCCAAGTCGGCCGAATTCGCAAGTTCTTCGTCCGTATACGGTGCGCCCAAATAGGCTGCCGCGCGCATCCGCGGGGCAATCGCCTCGAAATTCATCCGCTGTTCCAACAGGTATGCGTAACTCGGCATCACCGAGCCTGGTGAGACGACTGCCGGGTTTTCGAAGTGGGTCCAATGCCAAAAACTACTCTGTCGACCACCTTCGCGAGCCAAATCAGGCCCGATCCGGCGGCTGCCCCACTGGAACGGGTGATCGTAAATGAACTCGCCCGGTTTGCTGTACTCGCCGTAGCGTTTGGTCTCAGCAACGATCGGACGGATCATTTGCGAATGACAGTTGTAACAGCCTTCGGAAATGTAAATATCCCGACCGGCAAGTTCCAACGGCGTGTACGGCTTGACCGTTGCAATCGTCGGCACGTTGGATCGGATCAAGAACGTCGGCACCAATTCAAACAGGGTTGCGATCACCACCGCCAGCAGTCGTCAAAACGGTGAACTTGACCGGCAAACGTTCCCATCGGCGATGCCATCTCATTTTGGCAAAGACGTCTAACCTTCTACCGAAGTTGGCGACCGGAGCATTTTCCAAATCGCTCGGGGGCTGCGGATCGTAGGAAAGGTCCTTCTTCAATCGAGGTGCCGAGTAGACCGGTACGTCGTAAGTGGCTGGCCGATTCATCCAGGTCATCAGCGCGTTGATGCACAGCATCACAACACCGCTGACGTACAACAATCCACCACCAACACGCAAGCCACCACAGCGGTACAATCGATTGAATCGTTTCGATAAAGTCGGGATAGCTCAGATGTCCGGTTTCGTCCATCGCTCGCCACATCAATCCTTGCATCAATCCGGCAGCGTAAATCGGCACGATGTACAGCAGAATGCCGATCGTACCGATCCAAAAATGCAGTCCCATCAGCTTGGGACTCCACAGCTTGGTTTGAAACAGCCGAGGCAGCAGCCAATAGATCATGCCGAATGCCATGAAACCATTCCAACCCAGTGCACCGCTATGAACGTGAGCGATCGTCCAGTCGGTGTAGTGGCTTAGCGCGTTGACCGACTTGATCGACAGCATCGGTCCCTCGAAAGTGCTCATTCCATAGAAAGTCACACCGACGACAAAGAACTTCAGCACCGGATCGGTCGCCACCTTGTGCCACGCACCGCGCAGCGTCAACAGACCATTGATCATTCCGCCCCAACTGGGCATCCACAGCATCAAACTGAACAGCATCCCCAGCGTGCTGGCCCATTCGGGCAACGCGGTGTAGTGCAGGTGATGAGGGCCCGCCCAAATGTAAATAAATACCAGTGACCAAAAGTGAATGATGCTCAGCCGGTAACTGAATACCGGCCGCTCGGCCGCCTTGGGCAAAAAGTAATACATCAATCCCAGGAACGGCGTCGTCAGGAAGAACGCGACCGCGTTATGCCCGTACCACCACTGCATGAACGCGTCTTGAACGCCGGCATAGATGCTGTAACCCTTGAACAAGCCTGCGGGCACGCACCAGGTTGTTGAAGACATGCAACACCGCAACGGTGACGATCGTCGCGATGTAAAACCACAACGCCACATACATGTGTTGTTCGCGGCGATTGATCAACGTCATCAAGAAATTGCCGCCAAAGATGAACAGCCAGACCACCGCGATCAAAATATCGATCGGCCATTCCAGTTCGGCGTATTCGCGGCTTTGAGTGATTCCCAGCGGAAGCGTCATCGCGGCAGCCACAATGATCAGTTGCCAACCCCAAAAGTGCATCCGGCTGAGCTTGTCGCTCCACATCCGTGCCTTACAAAGTCGCTGTGTGCTGTAGTAGACCGCGGCGAAGATTGCGTTGCCGGCAAATGCAAAGATGGCCGCGTTGGTATGCAGCGGGCGAAGCCGACCGAACGAAAACCACTGCCATCCGGAGGTCAGCGATGGCATGACCAACAGGATCGCAACGATCAATCCAGCGAGCGTCGCAACGAGGCCCCAAACGATGGTCGCCGTGACGAACATCCGGACGATCTGGTCGTCGTAACTGAAATGCTCCAGCTCAACTGGGGATTGGCGGTCAAGCGATGCAGCAGTCGCTTCCGTGTCGGTCGCTGATGTTTCCATGTTTGATGATTGCCGATCTGATGCGCTAAGTTTGACGGTCCTACGGTGTAAGTTTCAATGCCCTCGGTCAGCCTAGCAAATCGAGTGCCGCGGGATAATGCGGGTCGAGCCCAAGAAGGGGTAGGCGTGACAAATTGCCCAACTCGATCGGCAGGTAATCCGTCTATCGAATCGCTGGGCAACTCGCGCACGCAAAACCGAATAGCACAATCGATGCCACCAGCCGTTGACGGTTTCGCGCTGCCGGGCGGCCATCAATCAGCAGGACCTGCGGCATCGCCAGCGACCCAATGTGTCGAAACATGGGTCCGGTCGTTGCTGCCGTGTTGACCACTTAGCGCTAGTACCGGATCAGACCGCGCTAACCATCCGCGAGCGAAAAACCCTCGCCGCTTTGTGCACTATCGCACATATTGGCTCCCTTCAGCCTGTGCTCATTCGCACTATCGAGGTTGAGGCTACCCAGATTTAGGCTCGACCGCCGCCTCAGCCTCGTCGTATCTCTACTTCATTTCTCTTCGACGCTCCCTGGGACATTGGAATCTAAACATCTTTCTTACCCTCCTTGGGGAGGGTCGAAGCCGAGGAACGAGGCTTCGGGGAGGGTCTAGCGGTGATCCAATCACTTCCCAAACTGCGATGTCGCCCCTAACGAAACCCGCAAGCTCTTTTTCGACCCTCTCTGGGGAGACTGCATGATTCCGGAAATCAATTCGCTTCAATACGAACGTCTGCAGGTTCGTTGAGTTGATCTGCGACCACTGGCCTTGGCGATCGCAAAAATGGTACAGCATGTGCTTCAACGTCAGATCGAGTATTCGATTCGCTTTTCAGCACGCAACTGGAGCAGATGATGATTTCGTTAAACAAGATCCTGGTTCCCAGCGACTTCAGCAAGCATAGCGAGAAAGCGGTTCTGTATGGGGCCGAATTGGCGATCAAGTTTTCCGCTGAACTGCACCTGTTGCATAGCTTCGAAATGGTGCCGATGACTTATGTCGAAGGTGGCTTCATCCCGCTGGACACGTCAGCCGAAGTCGCGGCGGCCGCCAAAAAACAGCTCGACAGCCTGCCAGCGGATCCGGTGGCAAATCTGAAAATTGTCCGTGAAGTCGTGCAAGGTCATCCCTTTGTCGAAATCGTGCAGTACGCCAAGAAGAATTCGATCGACTTGATCGTGATGGGGACGCATGGACGGGTGCGATCGCCCACATGCTGCTGGGAAGTGTGGCCGAGAAAGTGGTCCAGAAAGCCCCCTGCCCGGTGTTGATTGTCCGCGACGAAGAACACGACTTTGTGATGCCTTAAAGGTGTCACCGCTATGGCTGCTGATCGCGGTCGTCCGGCGGCTCGGAATCGGCGTCCCGCTGCAGCTGATTCTCTGGCGGCGGTGTTGGCTTGGGCAGGTGACCGGGACCAGGACGATCCGATCTGGGTAACTGAGAAACGGCGATCGCTTGATCGAGTGGATCCAGACCGAGCGCGATCTGCAATTCGGCAAGCGCGGCGAACCAGTTGCGCTGCGCTTCGACCAGTTTGATCTCCGTTTCATTGGCCTTGGTTTCCAACAGATTCAGATAGATCAAATCAATTTTGCCTTTTTCGAAGGCGAAACGGTAACGCTCCAAGGTGTCCAGAGCGGCAATCAGCGCCAATTCGGTTTGCTCGACGACTTGCGCAGAGAGCAACAAGGCGTTGTACCCCGTTTGTAGCTCCATGGCGATCTTGTTTTGCACCAACCGCAGCTTCTCATTGATCTGAACGATCTTGCCGGACGTGGATTGGATTTTGCCTCTCGCTTTACGGCGCTGGATGGGAACTTCGCTGGCGAGACCGACGATCAATTCAAATTCACCCTTGTCGTCACTCTTGTCGGAGCGAAATCCGACATCTTGTGAGGCCTCGGTGACGAAGTCGATTCGCGGCAGCGTCTGGTTTTGGGCAAGGCGACGATCGAGTTGCACACTTTGAAGTTCCAACTGCAGGATTTGCGGTTCCGGTCGCCGCCGTAGTGCGGCGGCCAAATCATCCTGGAAATTGCTTGCCGGTAGCGGCTCGATGATCGGGAAGCGGTCAGGGAGCCAATCGTCGCTGGGCAGCAACGGCTGGCCGGCTTGATCGCGCAAAAACAACGCCAGCTTGAACGAGGTTGCCCGGTATTTTTGTTCGGTCTCAAGCACTTTCGCGCGGCGTTCGGCGATCAATTGTTCGTTAAGAATTAAATCAACTTCGGGGAATTTACCCGCTTTGACGCCGACCTCGAATTGATCCCGCCGAGTTTCCGAAAGCCTCAGCAGTTCGCGTTGAGCCTCCAAGACACCGCCGGCAGCGACCCATTGCCAGTACACTGCGGTCGCCTCTTGAGAGGTTTCCAGAATCGCCTGTTGGATGGTCGGGCCAACCGCCTGTTGTGCTAAATTTGCCTGAAAGACGGCAACTCGTTGGGGATCGATCGCACGTCCTTGCAACAACGATTGCCCGATGGAAATCTTGAACTCGCCACCGTCATTGGTTTGACGTTCTTTGTACCAGGGTTGAAAAAGCCCGCGGCCGATTCGGTAGCCGGCTCCCACATAGCCGCCCCACCATGTTTGCCGCGCAACGCCGAGTCCGTTTCGATAATTCCTGTAAAATCCAGTGGGTTCAGAAACCGATTCCAGGCCGAGCTTGGTATCGTAAGCGCCGTAGGCGGACAGCAATTCGCCCCCCGCCACGCCGGCTTGCTGGCGGGCGCGCGTGATATCGGGATAGGAGCGATACAAACTGGCGACCACATCGGCCAAAGTCAGCGCCCCTTGGATGTCCTGCTCGGCAGCTTCGAGTTGCAGGCCTGGCGTCGCCTCTAAGTTCTCGGACTGCTGGGATGCCGATTCGAGCGGGTCATCGTCGGCGAGCATCACGAACTGGGTGTCAGTTTGTGAAGGTCCCGTTTCGATGTCCTGCGCATATGCGATCGACAATTGCGCGGCCGCGTAGGTCAGCGCCAGCAAACCGATCCGCGTAGTGAAAATCGTTAAACTTTGGGCAGCTTGACTTTGCTTCCCTTGTCCTGCGATTTGCCTGGTTCCTGGTCGGCGATGACAGGCGGAAATCCGTTCAATTGACGCCATATCTCGTATCCGAGTGGAACCTTGTTCAGCAGCACCCAGCCGTTCGTGCGCACTCCCTGACGTAAGTATCGGTCGTCCGGCCATCCATTCTCCCGATCAAAATGATTATCCGGGGTGACAACCACACGGAAATTGCCCTTGCCATCATCAGTTGGGAAAACTCGGTTGACTTTGCCGCCAAAGGTGCCGACGGCGACCGATGGCCAGCCGACGAACTGGACTGCCGGCCAACCCTCGAATTGCAGCCGCACGCGATCTCCCTCATGCACCAGCGGCATGTCATTGCCGCTGATTTTCATCTCGACCGCCAAATCATCGGTATCGGGAACGATCACGAACAGCCGATCCCCTTCTTTTACGGTGTCGCTGCCTTCCAACCCGAACCATTGCTGAATGTAACCTGACCGAGGAGCCGTCACCTCAAGTCGATCAAACTCGCCTCGCTTGTTTCGCAAGTCAATAATTTCTTTTTCGATCGTATTGATCTTCTGCATCTCCTCCAGCACTTTTTGGTTGGCGGTACGATTCTTGATGTCGATTTCCTGCAGTTTGGATTCAATTTCCTCCTCTTTCGACAGCAGCGCCGCGTACAACTCATCGACTGCGTTTTCGGCTTTTCTGACCTTTGCGGTTTGTGATTGAACAGCTTGCTGCTTGGAGTAGACTTCTTCCTGGGATACCAATCCACGGCTGGCCACTTCCTCGGCGATCCGCAGCTGGTTGCGCTTGTCATCGAGCTCAGCCTGGATGGAAGTGACTTCGTTCTTCGCCTGCTCCCACTTTTGTTTGGCCGCCTGATAGTCCTGTTTGAGTGATTGTGCCAAGCTTTGGCCGCTGCTTTCTTGCAGCACCGCGGCCTGTTTGGCAACTTCTAGACCGGACAACGCGGCGGCTTCCTTGGATTCCATCGCAATGATTTGGGTGTCAATTTGCGATACTCCCAAGGCCGCAAACGGAGTCAGACGCAATACCAATTCGTCTTTCTCCACATAGCTACCTTCGCGGAGGCCTGGTTTTACGTAGCTGATCACGCCTTTGGAGGGGCTGAGCACCGGTTGCGGTCGCTGTTGAGGATCAAGCGCGACGACGGTTCCAATGCCTGCCGCGGTTTGCTGCCAGGGAAGGAGGATCAAAGCGACAATTGACAGCGCCAGGGCGATGAATGTGATGCGGCCGCAGAATCGAACCAGATTGCCCGTGCGGACCATTTGCATGGTCGGGAAGTCGTCAGCGTTGACTTGCTTGTTGAACATGGAATCGACCTGGTTGGCGGTGGGTACTACTTCAGTTTACGAGGTTGAAGACCATCTTCGTACCGCAATTTGGCCGTCGCACAGTTCGGCGACGTCATCGCGATTCGTATTGACCAGCAATGTCCATGTTGCTTCTGGAGCGGTCAGTGCTTTCCAGACGGACTGGCGATCCTCGCTGGACAAGTCATCCAACAGGCCGTCGACGATCAGCAGCTTTGGCGTCGCCAAGATTGCCCGAGCCAGTACCAATTTCTTGGTTTGAATATCGGTCAACGGATAACCCGCTGTCTGCAGTCGGCTTTGCAAACCGTCCGGCAGTCTCAATACCGCCTCGGAAAGTCCGACCTGCTGCACCACTTCGCGGACTCGGTTTTGACCACTACCGCTACGACCCAAGTCCAAATTTTCGCGAAGCGTTCCATGGAACAAATCGTTCTGTCCGGCATAGGCAACCAGCCTGCCAGCGCCGTTGGCCGATGCGTTGTCGGAATCGAACCCTGCGATTTCAGCCAGCCCACTGCTGGGCTGGGAAAGTCCAGCCAGGGTTCGAGCGAGCAGCGTGCGGCCGTTGACGTCGTCACCGACAATGGCGATTCTGCTGCCCGCTTCAACCGTCGCTGCCGAGATCTTGGACTTGGATGCCGGGCCGATAAACTCGAGGTCACCCCAGCGCACTTCCGCCGGTCCTGGCGGCAGATCGCCCAGTTCTTGCCAGGAATCGACAGGGATGTCGATCAAGTGGCCGACCTTATCGATCCCCGCCATCAAGTCATAGAACTTCTCAAGAGATTTGCCAGCCTTGGCGAACGCACCGACCACAACGGTGACGACCAACTCGCTGGCCACCAATTGACCGAGTGTCAGTTGACCATCAATCACAAGCCACCCACCGAGCCCCAGCACGGCGGACGAGGCAATCACTTGCAACATGATCGCAAAAGCGACTTGACGAATCACCACTCTGAATTGGCGCTGCACGTGCGCCAATGTAGTCAGCAGTCAATTGGTTGCGCGCTGTACCGCCAACGGCTCACCGCCACCGGTCTTGAAGACCGAGGGTGACGCAATCACATCTTGCAGCCAATGCGCTACTCGATACTTGGTGATCGATTCTTCAATCGCAGTCCGAACGCCGCCGCGACCGAGCAGCCAAGTGATCGAGATCATCGAAATCACCAAGACGATATCGAAACCGAGCAAAAACGGACTGTACAACGCGAGCAGAAACAGACCGAGTACGGTCGTCAGCACGATCGAGACTCCGTCGAGCAGCAGCACGGCCGTCGCTTTTTGGATCGTCATGATGTCGAACACGCGATTGGCAAGCTCGCGCGGATACTCGCCAATCAAGGATGCCTGACTGGTGCGCGGCAGACGATGCGCTAAATCGCCGACAATCCGAACGAACTGGCGGCGCTGGATCAGTTCAACCACCACGGTCTGCAGGACGTTCAGCACGCCGGCCAGGCCCAAACAAGTCAGCAACATCAGGCCCAGTACGATCAATGGTTGCAGATACGTCCCCCAGCTGACCACGTTGACAAGCGATTCAATTGCCAGTGGACTGGCGAGAGCCAAAACACCAGCGACAAAAGCGAACAGCACTACAGTCCCAATGTCGCGGCGATCGAGATTCAGCAATCCAAAGAATCGTCGTAGCGGCGTGGGATGTTCGTGGTGGTGACCAAGACCGTGATGATCGTGGGTCGCCGAAATGGAATCGCATTCAAGTTGCTTCTTGCAAACGAAGCATCGCGGTGCCGGGTCGGTTTGCAGCAGGCTGTTAATATGACGCCGATTCAGTGTCTGTAATTCCGTCTGTCGGCCAATCACGCTGGCTTCGACTTGCAAAGACGAAAATGCCTGCAGCACCACAAAAATGCCGTCCGGGCGAGCCACCACGACCGGGTAGCCTTCGCGAACGAACCCAATCGCATCGCTCGCCGAAGTCAACTCCACTTCACTGACAAACATGCTCGCATGACTGGCGCTGGCCATGAAACTGCTTACCCAATCGAACTCGGCAGATTCTGAATCGGCAATACCGGCTTGAATGTCTGACCGCTCAAAAGGCACGCCTAGCGCGAGTCCGACTTGTGTCAGTATTCGGAACAGCGTCTCATCCCCGGGCGATGAATGGCGAAGCGTAGCGGACTGGTCGGAATCAGACATGGAATTCAGTGTTGTGCTTGGATCGGATTCATTGGATCGATTTCAATGGTTAGTTGGTCCAGTTTGTCAATCAGCCTTGGATCACTGGCGGCCCCATTAACTTAACCGCTGGTTCGCATCCCGGCAGCGATGCCATTGATCGACAGTCGAGACAGATGCCGTAATTCCTCGGACTCCAATTCGCTAAGCTGCTCAGCTTCTCGCCGCCGCAGCAGTTCGACTTGAATCAGATTCAAAGGGTCGATAAATCGATTGCGAACCCGGATCGATTCTTTCAACCACGGCGTACCATCCAGCAGCTCGGCCTGACCGGTCAAACGGAGCACCACGCGACAAGCGTCGGCGAATTCGGTTTCGATCATCCAGGCAATCCGTTTAAGTTCAGGCCGCTCGGCGGCCAGCGAGGCATAATGCGAGGAGATTGCCAAGTCGGATTTGGCTAGCGCTAATTCGGCATTGTCGATCAGGGCGCGAAAGAAAGGCCAATCTTGGTACATTGTTCGCAGCGTCTCTCGCTGCCCGTCATCATCGATCAGCGCGGACATCGCGGCGCCGATACCATACCACGCCGGCAGCAGGCAGCGCGATTGTGTCCAGGAAAACACCCAGGGAATGGCCCGCAAATCGCTCAGTCCACCCCCCGGTTTTCGTCGTGACGGGCGAGATCCAATCGGCAATTGCTCGATCTCCGAGATCGGCGTCACCAAGCGAAAGTAATCGACGAAATCAGGTTGTTCCAGCAGCACGCGGTATTGCCGGTAGGAGACCTGCGATAGTTGATCCATGATCGCCAACCATTGATCGGCCGGTGATTCACCCGGATCACCAGCGGCCAACAGCGACGACCAAACCACCTGTTCCAGATGCCGGTGCGCAATCGCCGGATCATCATATCGGTCGGCCAAGACCTCACCTTGCTCGGTCAATCGCAACGATCCACCAAAAGTTCCTTTCGGCAGCGACAGGATACTGCGTGCCGCCGGTCCGCCACCTCGACCTAATGAGCCGCCACGGCCATGAAAGAAGGTCAGCTCAACGCCATGACTGGCCGCCACCTCGACCAACTGCTGCTGGGCCCGAAAAAGCGACCAGCAAGCGGATAAATACCCTCCGTCCTTGGTACTATCAGAGTAACCGAGCATCACGATTTGATGATCACCCTGGCGCCGCAAGTAATCTCGATACGCCGGAATCTGAAACATGCCCGACAAAATCGCAGGTCCTCGCTCCAGGTCTGCGATCGTTTCCAAAAGCGGTGCAATCGGTGGCCCCGCTGCGGTATCTGCAGCTTTCTCGGTTGGATCTGCGGTCTGTCGCCACAACCACAGCACGCTTAACACATCACTGGGTGCCGCGGTCATGCTGATCACGTGCGCGCCGATCGCGGCAATCGAAAATTTGTTGATTACTCGATGCAGCAATCGGAACAGCGACAGTGATTCCATCACCAGCGGGCTTGCTTCGACTTGAGGGATCGATAAATTCGCTTCCATCGACTCGGCCAACAGCTTCACCCGCGCCGTTTCGTCCAAAGACTCTGGCTCGGCGCAAAGCCCCGATTGTTGCAAGATTGAATCCATCACCTCGCGGTACACCTTGGCGTTTTGACGAACATCCAATCTGGCCAGATGAAAACCGAAAGTTTCGATTTGAGATTGCCAAGCCTGCAATTCATCGACCAGGTATTGCCCGCTGGAAGTCCCTTCGATTACCGCGTACAGCACAGCCACATCGCTAGCCAGTTGGCCGGCCGATTCGTAAGCGCCGGCAATTTCAGCCGGCGAGGAGGCCAACTTCAGTGAGTCGTGAGGGCTAGGCTCCCACGGCGTTGACGGTTTTGCGGCGCCGCCGGCGCGCTTGTTGATCACTGTCGAACCGGTTCGATCGCCGAGCTTCAGACGCTGGGTTTGTTCGAGTCGCCAACGGATCACCGACAACCAACGCCGGCACAGTTCGCCCGGTGGCAGGGAAGCCAAGCGATCAGTGAGTTCCGGATAGCGTGATGTGGCAAGCGACAAACTGCCTTCGAGTTGCGGGGAAATTGCCGTCTGTCGCTGCGAGAGGCTCAATGAATCAAATAATGCGTCGCAGGCATTGAGTTGAAAGGCAATCGCTTCGCTTCGCAACCAATCGAGCGTTTCCCCGGTAATTTCGGCCGTCACGCCGGGATGTCCGTCGCGGTCGCCGCCGATCCAAGAACCGAAGCTGACGCAGGGCCGACGTGGTGTGACCTGTCCGTCATAGTTTTCCTGCACCGCGCGGCGAAGTTCGGCGGCGATCCTTGGCACCTCGTCCCACAGCACAGGCTTGATCGAAAGTCCACGAGCGACTTCCTGCATGACCGTTGGTCTCCAGGGACGAATGAAATCGGTTTGCCACAGTTTGGCGATCTCGCTGTGCAGCTGACGTTCGATTCGGTCGCGTTGCTCGGGAAGCGGATCATCTTCCAACTGCGACATCAGTGAGCGAATCGCGGTCAGCTTGTGACGCACCGACCGGCGTTTGGCATCTGTGGGGTGCGCGGTAAATACGAGTTCGATGTGCAATCGATCGAGCAGCTTTTGTAGATCGCCGGGCGGCATGCCGGATTGCTTTAAAATCGATATCGCCTGTCGAATCGACTCGCCCCGAGGACCGGGATACGCCTCTCGAGCGCGTTGGCCGAGCACGTGGACGCGGCGGCGATCCTCAACCAGGTTCAGCAGGTCCAGAAAGACTGTAAAGGCCCGCGCGGCAACTTGGATCTGGCCGTTATCCAGACTCGCTATCCGCTCGGTCATCCGCTGTTCGGCGTCCTGACGATTGGCGCGTCGATCCCAGGCGAGCCGACGGAGCTGTTCGACAATCAAAAACGCTTCTTCGCCAGCCAGTTCGCGGATCACCCGGCCCAGGATCGTCCCCAGGAAACTAATCTCACTGCGCAGCTCTGAATCTCTGATGTGTTCCATGATTTCCCGTTGATACCTGAAAGCGTGGCGCGGTCGCGAATTGCCGGTCCTCGGCAGTCCTGGGGCCACCAAGACTTTAGATTCAAGCCATGATCATGGCCATATGAGACGCTTTTTTGATGCATCGATGGCATCATTGAACTCTCCGGAAGATCCTGATGGCAAAATCTTCTTCGTTCAAAGGGAACCTGCGGCGATTGGTTGTCGATGGACGCCGAACCATGACCACACCATGCGTTGGGCAGATGCCTCGAACTGATGCGTCCGTTGCTTTCATCAGCCAAATCAATCATTCGCGGTCTTGATCAGCTTCGAGCAGCTTTGCCTCGCATCTCGGAGCGTCGCCGAATAGTTTTCGGTCGCATGTTTGGCTCAGTTTCAGGGTGTGGATCCGGAACGAATCCTCGAACCGAGAGAACGCAAAACGCGACCGACGATCTGCCAATCGCCGCCATCCCGGGTCAAGGGCTTGCCGCAGTCAGAGACGGACACAAGGTTGAACCCTTCCACTTAGTTTGGTGCTAACCTGAAAGGCTCCGACCCGCTTTGAAAGCCTACGGCATATTCCTACAGTTAGGCAAATAGAAATCTATCGAGCAGAGCATTGATAAAAGCTAACGGAGAATTGAGATGGTCGACTGGCTCAACTACCACCACCTGCTGTACTTCTGGATGGTCGCCAAAGAGGGTGGAATTACACCTGCGGCCCAGCTGCTGCATTTGTCGCAGCCGACGTTGAGCACCCAGATTAAAAAGCTGGAAAAGTCGTTGGGCGTCAAACTGTTCGACCGAAAGGGCCGCACGATGATCCTGACCGACAGCGGCCAGCTGGTGTTTCGGTACGCCGACGAAATCTTTAGTCTCGGCCGCGAGTTGACCGATTCGATTCGCGGCCGCCCGACGGATGACGCGCTTCCACTGCTGGTGGGCGTTCCCGACGTGCTCCCGAAATTGGTGACCTATCGAATCCTTAAGCCGGCCCTGGAAATCGATCAACGGGTCAAGCTGGTCTGTTACGAGGGCAAACTGAACGGCCTGCTGACCGATTTGGCCATGCACCGTTTGGATGTGGTCCTGTCGAATTCTCCGCTAACCCCGCAAGTCAACGTGCGCGCATTCAATCACTTGCTGGGCGAGTGCGACGTGACGGTATTTGGCACCGCAGCGATGGCCAAAAAGTACCGGCGCGGGTTTCCGGCTTCGCTCAACGGGGCACCGATGTTGTTGCCGACACAAAACACAACCTTGCGCCGAGCCCTGGAGCAATGGTTCGATAGCAAAGACATTCGCCCCAGCGCGGTCCATGAGTTCGAGGACAGTGCGGTACTGAAAGTCTTCGGCCAGGCAGGCGAGGGGATGATCGTCGTTCCCACCACGGTAGCCGAAGAAGTCGGTTCGCAGTATGCGCTCAAAGCGATCGGGCGGATCCCCGAAATCATCGAATATTTCTATGCAATTTCGTTCGAAAGACGTCTGAAGCATCCGGCTGTCGTGGCGATCTCCCAGGCGGCCCGCAAGAATCTGTTCGGCCAAGCGTAACACAGTCAAGCAACCGCTGAAGCTGGCCGCTCGATCTACTCGCAGTGAACCAAAAGATCCATTTCCGGCTGAATTGCCAGGGAGAGCGATCTCGATTTCAGGCGACCCTTCGAAACGTCTTACCGATTTCCAACGCCGGTCGAAGCCAGAACAATGTACACGCTTTCAGCTGTGGCCGCTGCAGAGACGTTTCGTTCCAGTCAGCGAGTCAACGCTGCGCGATCAACGCATTGAATGACGGAATCCGCAGTCAAGCTGATTCCCATTCATTAAAAAAGCTATGCAATTTGGCGTTTAATTAAATGATCGCTAATTTGTTGAACGCCTACAAATATAGTACGGAATGCCATACCAACGATTACAAAGGACGCGGCGATGGATGACGAGGCACTTCTGCAAGCAGGGGTAGAAGAGCGGTCGGTCAGTGAGCAAGCAGGTCCGGTACATCAGTCAGATACTCGACCACGCTACGTCGTCGGGATTGGCGCGTCAGCAGGCGGACTCGAATCACTGGAGAAACTGTTTCGCAATTTGCCCTACGACACGGGAATGGCATTCGTCGTTTTGCAGCACCTCTCACCGGACTTCAAGAGCATGATGTCCGAGCTGCTCGGCCGTGACACGAAGATGGCGATCCATCGGGCCGAAGACGGTATGCCGGTCGAGGCGGATTCGATTTACCTGCTACCGCCCAAGAAAGAGATGGTGATCCGGGACGGACGTCTGCAGGTTACCGATAAAGATCGCAGCAAGGGTTTGGCTCTACCGATTGACCTGTTTTTGGAATCACTTGCTCGTGAATGCGGCAGCCAGGCGATCGCGATCATCCTCTCTGGCAGTGGCTCCGACGGATCGCGCGGTGTGATCGAGATTGCTAGTCAGGGTGGATTCGTCATTAGCGAGAGTCCCAAGACCGCGAAGTTCGACAGCATGCCCGCCAGTGCCCAAGCATCCGGCGTCGTCGACGAAGTGCTGGTGCCCGAAGAGATTGGTGAGTTGCTGGCTCGACTTGCGTTCGAACCGAGTCTGTCTCGCAAAGAACGCATGGTTCAAGAGGAACTGCGGCAAGACTCTCTGCAAGGCATGGAGGCGATCTACCAAATGTTTCGCCGCGCCCACGGCATTGACTTTTCGGTCTATAAGGACACAACGGTGCTGCGTCGAATCCACCGCCGTGTGGCGATGGTCGGATCGGCAAGCGTGGACGATTACGCCCGCAAGTTGCACGACGAGCCGCAAGAGTTGGATGCACTTTACAGCGACCTGTTGATCGGTGTGACTCAGTTCTTTCGTGATCCGGAAACTTACGAATATCTGGGCCAAAAAATCTTTCCTGAATTGGTCACCAACCGCGATCGTGGTGAGCCGATCCGAGCCTGGATATCAGGTTGCGCGACGGGCGAAGAACCGTATTCGATTGCGATCGCCATCCACGAGGCGTTCGAGCGGGTCGGTCGATCACCAAACTTGAAACTGTTTGCCACCGACGTGCACAAGGCGTCGCTCGAGCACGCCGGTCGCGGCATTTATCCTGTCGAAGTGATGAAAGGGATCAGCGAAGAGCGGATAAAAAAATATTTCGTTCCGCGTGAGAATGGTTTCCAGGTTTCACCCGAACTTCGCAAGTCAATCGTGTTCGCGCCGCACAACGTGCTGAGCGATGCACCGTTCACTGATTTGGATTTCGTGTCCTGTCGGAATTTGTTGATCTATTTCCAGCCGGCTGCCCAGACTCGCGCGTTATCGATGTTTCATTACGCGCTCATTAAGGGAGGCATCCTGCTGCTGGGCGGCAGCGAATCGCCTGGTGAATTGATCAGCGAATTTGACGTTGTCCAGGAACGAGCACGGATTTATCGCAAACGCCGTTCAATTCGATTGCCGAGCGAATTTCGAGCCCCGATCAATCGCCCCACGTGCGAAGATCTGCATGTTTCTGCGGCTCGAGTTCCGTTGATCTCGCGTCGATCGCAAAACGAACAGCAAACGTTGCACGATCAAATGCTGAACCGTTTTATGCCACCGAGCTTGTTGATTGACGAAAATCGCTCACTCGTCGACAGCTTCGGTGGGGCGGAAAACTTTCTGCGTTTGCGAGCACGACAGCCGTCGCTAGATGTGTTGGATTTGATGGACGAAAGCCTGCGAACGACTTTGTCTGGCGCGATCGGACGGACTCTGATGGAGAATGCACCGGTGCGATTTTCCAATGTCGTGCTTCGCAGCCATCAGGTCAACGGCGAGCAAGTTGAACGGGCGTACAACTTGATGGTGACACCGATCAGTCATCCTTCCATGTCGGGAAAACATCATGTCATATCGTTTGAAGCCTTGGACTTTCAACCCGCTGCCAGTGAAATCGCGATGGAGGCCGTACCCGGCGAACTCGATGCGTCGCGGGATCACATCCGGCAACTCGAAGACGATCTGCGGTACTCGCGTGAAAACTTGCAGGCCACGATCGAAGAACTGGAAACGAGTAATGAGGAATTGCAGGCTACCAATGAAGAATTGATCGCTTCGAACGAAGAACTGCAAAGTACCAATGAGGAATTGCATAGCGTCAATGAGGAACTCTACACCGTTAACGCGGAACACCAACGCAAAATCGGCGAATTAGCGGAACTGAATCAGGACATGAATCATCTGCTGGAAAACACGGACGTCGCGACCGTGTTTCTGGACAAGAATTTGCGAGTTCGCCGATTCACGTCTCGCGTCAAGAAGGTTTTCGATTTGGTCGAGCACGATATTGGCCGCCCGATTCACAGTTTCCTACCGAAGTTCGTGGTCGAGGATTTGGTGACGCGGTTACAAAGTGTGCTGAAGACCGATCAGCCGCAAGAATGCGAAACGGTCGCCGACGATGGGACCTGCTACTTGATGCGCATGTTGCCTTACCGCACGGAAGAAACCGTCGAGGGTGTGGTGTTGATGTTGGTTGACGTATCGTCGTTGGAAGTCCTACGAGATCGGCTGCGTTGGATGTCCGCAATAGTCGAATCAACCGATGATGCGATCATTGGCCAAGACTTGAACAGTGTGATCACGAGTTGGAACGCGGGGGCACAACGGCTGTATGGTTATTCGCCCAGTGAGGCGATTGGCCAGCACGTATCGATGCTGATTCCGGCGGATCGCCGCGGCGAGATCCAAGCGTACCACGCGTCGATTGCTGCTGGCGATCGGCTGCACACGCGCGATACGATTCGCGTTCGCAAGGACGGTACCCCGCTGCATGTGTCGTTGACGGTCTCGCCTGTTTACGACGCACACAATCAACTGATCGGGATTTCCAAAATTGCTCGTGACGTATCCGAACGGATCGCGATGGAAACCAAGATCCGAGATCAAGTCCGGCAGCGCGAAGGGTTTTTGGCAACGCTCTCGCACGAGCTCCGCAACCCGATCGGTGCCGCATTGAACGCGAGCCGCTTGATCCGCGACTCGCGGACCGACGAAGCGACACGCAATGAAGCAGCTAAAGTTGTTGAGCGCCAGATTTCAATGACTCGTAGATTGTTGGCAGATCTGCTGGACATGTCTCGCATCTCACAAGGCAAGATCGACTTGAAGATCGAGCATGTTGACTTGTGCGCCTTGATCGAAATTGTGCGTGAGACAGTTCAATCGGACATCGCGCGGCATGCCCGCAAATTGATTTGCAATGTCCCCAACCAACCGTTGGTCGTGGCTGGGGATGAGATGCGATTGGTTCAAGTGCTAGTGAACTTGATCAGCAATGCCGCCAAGTATTCGCCAGTCGACTCCGATGTCCACGTGTCAATCTCGCGCGAAGGACAGTGGGCGGTGATCGCGGTCGCAGACCAAGGCCAGGGAATTCCACCAGATCAGCTGAAACGAATATTCGATCCTTTCGTGCAGCTTAGCGAGACACAGGGCCAAAGTGATGGCGGTTTGGGCGTGGGACTGACCCTGGTCAAGGCGCTCGTTGAGGAACACAGCGGCAAGATCGCAGCGGAAAGCGATGGTATCGGTCACGGCAGCACGTTTCGAGTCTGGTTGCCCGCACTGGATGTTTCAGCGGATAAACAGGTCAATCCGATGCCGGTGGAGCATCGCGCAACAGCTGGCTCAGCCAATCCAAAAAGCATCGTGCTGATTGAAGACATTGACGACAGCCGCCGCATATTGACCTCCATGCTGTCGCTCGACGGGCACCTGGTCGACGCCAAGCCCGATGGCGAATCGGGCTTGGAAGCGATCGTGCTGCATCAACCGGATATCGCACTGGTGGATATCGGACTGCCGGGAATGGACGGCTACGAAGTTGCGCGGAGAACTCGTCAGAATCCGAAATGTAAAGACACCTTTCTGATCGCGTTGACGGGATTCGGTCAACAAAGGGATGTCGAGAAAGCAATCGCCGCCGGTTTCGATTCGCACCTGGTCAAACCAGTCGATCCCGATCAATTGGCAAACTTGATCGGGAATAGGTCACGTTTCAGATAAGCTGGCGCGGTCGGGCCTGTCACTGTAGCAACTGAACGATCTGTTCGGAATACGATTCGCCATCTTGCTCGCCGATCTCGATCAGTCTTTCCACATACTCGGGATGAAAAAGCAGCGTACTCAAAAAGTCGTCGCTGCCACGTTGACCGCCGCTCAGTCTTTTCAGCAACATTCGCAGCGTTGGTGGAACTCGATTCCTTAGGTCAAAGGCCAGCGTGCCGATGTCGACCGATGGCCGAATCACGAGCAATCTGATCTCACGCAGTCCGTTTCGTTGCTCGGCGGGCAGGTTGCGAACAAGTTCGTTGACACGTTGCATGTGATGGGCGTCTTGATCCAGCTGATCCAAGAACACGCTGTTGTAGAGCGCCGATAGTACGGTGCCCGGTGATGGAGCCTCGGTCATTGGCGCTACTGATGGATTGGCACCGGTGAAATGATTGGAAATCACAAGCAACCGGTCGGCACCCATGTGTACGGCCGGCGCCAGGGCGCGTTCAGTCGAACACCGCCATCTCCATACCAATGCTCGCCAATCTGGACCGGTGGAAACAACAGCGGTAGCGCCGAAGAAGCCAGCACATGCTCGACGGTCAACTTGGTTTCGATGCTGCGTCGATTAGGACGCCGCCATTCTGTGATCTGTTGGCCGCTAAAAAAGGTGACGGTTTCGCTGGTCGCGTAAGAGTTCGTTGACAGGGCGACTCCCAGCAGCCTGCCGGCTTTGATATTTCGCTCGATCCCCGGCAGCGTTCCGTCGGCTGATCCTAATCCGGCGGTCAGATACTCGCGCAGCGGTTGTGTATCGACCATCCCATGCACCGGTCGTAAAAACGACGGTTGCCCAACGCTCAATCGCATGCCGACCTTCGTCGCCCGCCAGAGTAATCCGGGTCCCGCCGTGCGAAACACATTGTCAAGTTTCAAATTCTTCCACAGCTCGATCATGGCGTCGACGGATTCCCGCAAGCTTCCCTCGAAATTGGCGAGATGCGAAATGTTGATTGCACCTGCGGAAACACCAGTCAGCAAAGGGATGTTCAGCTGAGGATGATGCCGGGCGATGGCTCGAAGTACACCGACTTGATATGCGGCGCGGGCACCTCCACCGCCCAGGGTCAGCGCCAGCCGGGGCGGGATCGACGGACTGCCATTGACGTCCAAGATTACTAGTCCTTCCGGTAGCTCATCTCAGGAAACTCGTACACGAATCGGCACGAACCGATAGGATTAGACGCTGAAAGTCAAGCGACAACAATGACCGGCCCAGGCCACCTACAATCGATCAACGATGCCGTCCATGATCGATTGGGCAACTTCGACTGCGGAAAGGGTGCTGGTATCGAAGTTCATGTCAGCATCGGCTGCGGGCGGGTAGTCGAACGTGACGCCCGGAAAGTTTGCAATTTCCCCTTTGTCGGCCGCCTGGTACTGGCCGCTGGTGTCGCGCTGGCGACACATTTCGATCGGAGTTGCCAAGTGAATATGGATCAAGCGATCAACACCGATCAGCTCCCGAACCTTCTCTCTGACCCAAACGCTAGGAGCGACGAAAGCAGCAATGCAGATCTGACCGGAATCATTGATCAACTTTGCGATCTCGGCGGCCCGGCGCAGATTCTCCGATCGCTCCTCGGCGGAAAATCCGAGGTCTCGACTGATGCCCAGTCGCAAGCTCTGACCGTCCAAAACAATGCAAGTTCGCCCGGCTCCGAACAAACGTTGCTCAAGCGCCATCGCGACGCTGGTCTTTCCCGACCCACTCAGACCTGTAATCAGAATCGTGAGCGGGTTTTGTCGATATCGCGAGCGCCGATCTCGAGCGGAAATTAGACTGCGAGCGGCCTTGGGCGCGATCATGACCGATGTTTCGTCCCAGTGCCCAGAGGTTGCCGGGTCGCTGCTAAGGTCAACGAACATGCCAGCTGCAACTGTCTCGTGTGTGATCCGATCAACCAGAATAAACGAGCCTGTTTCCCGATTCTCGGTATAAGCGTCGAACATCACCGGATCGTGCAGCTTGATCAAGCAGTGGCCGATCTCGTTCAGTGCCAACGATGAAGCGCTTGTCCGCTGCAGCGAATTGACGTCGGTCCGAAACTGGATGGTTTCGATTTCGCAAGAAGTTCGGCGAGTCGTGTGTTTGAACCAATATGATTTGCCAGGCACCAGTGGTTGTTCTGACATCCAGACCAGTTTTGCTTCGCCGCGCCTGCTGAGGTTGGGCTGCGAATCGACACCGACCAGCATGTCGCCTCGGGTCACATCGATTTCACGGTCGAGTGTGACTGTGATCGCATCGGCCGCTGCAGCCTGCTCGAGATTTCCATCCATCGTCACGATCGATTCGATGCGCGCCGATTTCCTTGACGGTAAAACCAACACCTGGTCACCAACGGCAAGTTTGCCTGATGCGATCGTACCGCTGAAGCCACGGAAGTTCGCATTCGGGCGATTGACCCATTGGATTGGAAATCGCAACGGGCCGGGACCCGCGTCGGTTCTTACCTGGACTGCGTCAAGCTGACCCAGCAAGGTGGGGCCCCGATACCATGATGAGTTGTCACTGGAACGAACGACGTTGTCACCCTCAAGTGCCGAGAGCGGTATCGCGCAGACGTCGTCGATGGACAGCTGATTGACGAATCGATCAAACTCGCCGCGAATCTGCTCAAACACCTCTTGCTGATAGCCGACAAGATCCATTTTGTTGACCGCCAAGATGACGTGCTTGATGCCTAGCAGCGAAACGATGAATGCGTGGCGGCGAGTCTGTGTCGAAATGCCTTTGGTTGCGTCGACCAAAATGATTGCCAAATCCGCGGTAGAAGCCCCTGTCGCCATATTGCGGGTAAATTGTTCATGACCCGGCGTGTCGGCAATGATGAATTTACGAGTGGGAGTGGTGAAATAACGATAGGCGACATCAATGGTGATGCCTTGCTGGCGTTCATCTTCAAGTCCATCGAGCAACAAGGCGGTATCGATCTGATCCCCGACGGTACCATGTTTCAGGGATTCGCCACGCAGCGCTTCGATCTGATCATCGTAAATCGCGCCGGCGTCGAGTAACAAGCGGCCGATGAGTGTGCTTTTCCCATCGTCCACATTGCCGCAGGTGATGAACCGCAACAGGTCTTTGGCATTGTGCTGGCCAAGAAACGAGTCCATGTCAGCGGGATTGTTGTCCTGGGCGATCATGATGCGTTGGTTTGCTGGCGTTTAAAAGTCGGGTAGAAAGAGGCGAAGGGGATATCTTCGCTGCGAAGTATCCTAGAAATATCCTTCGCGTTTTTTGCGTTCCATCGCGGCCGCTTCGTCTCGGTCAATCGCTCTACCTTGACGTTCTGACAACCGCGTGGTCAGCATTTCGTAGACAATATCTTCGATTGTCTCGGCCTCGGATTCAGTCGCGCCCGTGACGGGATAACAGCCCAAGGTCCGAAAGCGCACCTTGATCATTTCAGGCCGCTCACCCGGTTCCAGACGCATCCGCTGGTCATCGACCACGATCAAGTCATCGCCTCGCCGCACCACCGGTCGCGGCCGGGCGAAATACAATGGCACGATCGGAATGCGCTCTTGCAAGATGTATTGCCATACATCCAGTTCGGTCCAGTTCGATAGCGGAAAGACACGCAAGCTTTCACCCGAATGCTTCCACGTGTTGAACACGCTCCACAACTCTGGACGTTGGTTACGAGGGTCCCAACGATGATTGCGATCACGGAATGAAAAGATTCGTTCTTTTGCCCGCGATTTTTCTTCGTCGCGGCGGCCACCGCCGATCGCAGCATCAAACTTGTATTCGGTCAGGGCCTGCTTCAGAGGTTGGGTTCGCATCACGTCGGTGTAGACACGACCATGGTCAAACGGATTGATGCCTTCACGAGCGCCTTGCTCGTTGACGTAGGCAATCACGTTAAGTCCGAGTTGATTGCGGGCGTACTGTTCGCGAAACTCGATCATTTCCCGAAACTCCCAAGTCGAGTCAATATGCAGCAACGGAAATGGCGGTTCGCTGGGGAAAAACGCCTTACGGGCGAGATGCAGGATTACCGACGAGTCTTTGCCGATCGAGTACAGCATCACCGGATTTGCAAACTCGGCGGCAACTTCCCGCAGCACGTGCATGCTCTCGGCTTCCAGTCGTTTCAAATGTGTTGAACGCTGGCCGGCGATCAGTCGTTCGTCTTGAACTATTGAGCTTACGGGCATGAATTGGTCCTATTGTCTTGAATCTTTACGAGAGCATCTGGTCCGTCGAGCATCAGCCGTCGGCGGGTCGTCCGTTTGGACGTACCCAAACTGTTCAAACGATCCAGCTACTGGTTTTCGTTTTTTGGGTTGCTGCTGAAAGGTTGTATCTTTGCTTTGAATCAACGTTTCATAGCAGAATCAGAACTCTGTGTGCTGCTTGCTGTGGCGACGGCGAATCGATCGTTTCCCACTGGCCAGCTTCGGTATAGCGATAGTGGACTTGGTCATCGATCGCGACCAGGTGCAACCAACCGCCGCTCAGTAGATTGGCAACAAGCTCGTGCTTTTCGATCACTCGTTCGATCGACTTGCGTGGCGCGGCGATCACCACCTGCAATCGCATTGGCAAGTGTTGCAGCTCTGCACCGGTGTGCAGCGACTGCCAAGGCAATCCGGTCATCAGGTCTCCGCTGTTGCCCGACAAAATCCCGAATCGGCCGACGACATTGTGAATCGTCTTGTTGCCGCTTCCGAAATGGTGATTGTCCACGGTCGAAGCGTAATACTGCATGTTGATCCAATGAGCCACAATCATCGGCGCCGTCATGATCGTTTCCAGGACCACGCCGTCGGGATCGGATCGATAGTCGTAGCTGTGCAAGAACGATCGTCCGTCCAGATTGCTGTGCTTGGTCAATGCTCGCGGGGCCACGATGAACGCGGCATTTCCCGCCAAGCCCCATTCCGGTCGGACCTCCGACCAGTCACTGGATCGGTTGATCAAGTCGCCAAGCGACTTGGCGGCAACGATCGGCATCCTCTCTTTCTGGGTGAGTTGGCTTGCCGTGCTCGAATAGCCTTGAAGTTGGTCAACGTCGCCACGATGCCCGTCCGGTACCAGCTCCAGATCGAAGTATTCGATGCTGTCGGTCGTGGTATTGTGCAGGCCGGCCAAGAAATAAGTGTCCTCAGGAATCGCGATGCCACGCTCAGCAAGTGAACTGCGAATGTAGGATTGATTAAGTAGCAACGCTGCGAGTCGAGCATTTGGCTCGCCCGAGTGACCGCCGCAGGCTCCGCAATCCAATCCGGCTGCCAACGGATTGTTGTCGGTTTGGCTGGCGTGGCCGCAGAAAACTACCAGTCGGCCAAAGTCTTCCGTCAAACCGAGATTCTTTAACATCGATTCGGCCAGGTCTGCCTGACGCGAAGTCGTGACACCCTGCTGATTGAGGCCTCGCAGTGTCGGACCCAGCTTGGCTCGGTCCGCTCCGGAGATCCCGTCGAAACGATAATCTTTGCTGGTCGCAGCGAAACCAACGGCTTTCGTCAGCAGTTTCCAGGCGAAAAACAGACCGGTCGTTTCCACGAAAGAAAAGCAACCTGTGGCTGAGCTCTGAAAGTCTTTCCAAAGCCTTCGCCAAGAGCGAATGGTTTCTCGGTTGCTGATTGCGTTCTGCTCGCAACACGCTGCCGACTCGCGGAGTCCTTCGTGCAATCGGAATTCTGGCTTCAGCAACACCGGCAGGCTGGCGTCCCCGCGCCCCGCCCCGATGGGAACAAACTCGATCGGCATCCCGAAGAAGCCGGCGAAACCAAAAGTATCGATCTCGCTGGAGACTGACTCCAGGTTCCGTCGAATTCGTTCTGATCGCACATCGATGCAAAACACCATCTGGGCCAGAGGGCGGCTGGTTTCCGCTAACCCAGAACCAGCGGACGCCAGGACGCTTGCAGCATCTTTCGCCGGGGCGGGCTGAGCGGAAATCGAATGCAACAGACCGTCTCGATATGCGATTTCACTGGCCCGCAGCAAGATTTGCCGCAACACCGAATCGTCATCAGCCGCCAGCTTGTCCGTCTGGAAGGAAGCTGAATCAGGCGAGACGAGCGAACTCCAATTCACCTGGATTGAGAATCTTTGACTGAGCGCCACGTCGTAAGCCAGGCGAATGGCAAGCAATCCGATCAGCTCTTGATGCTGATCGCCAGCCTCTTCGCTCCAGGCCGATTGATACTTGGCCCAGGCACTCCAGCCTGGAATCGTAAACGCCTGGCAAAGCAGGAACGATCCCCACAACCTTTCCGGAACATTTAACCACTGCAGCAAGGAAACGATTGCGGCATCGGGACTGTGAGGCAGACGATTCACAAATTTCCGAAAACCCGTCAGCCCAAGTACTTCGATGTTACGATCGAGGCTCGCGGATGCTCGCCAGGACTCGTACAACGACAGATTCTTCCAGGGGCTGCTCCACACGGCCTGTCCTTGATCGTAGTGAGCAGCGCAATGCTTGGAAATCTCATTTCGAATGTTCTCGGTCCAGCTACCCTCGGGCCTGCCATCGACATATTCGGCGATCGACCGGACCGCACGAGCTTTGTTGGCAGATGCGGTCTGCCGGTTCATGTCCCTATCAGCCTTGGGTTGGTCATCAGCGCTGATTGACTTCAGCTTGTCCACGATCGACGCTGCTGAGAGCGAATTCGCTTGATCAGAATTGGACAACCCGAGTTCTTCGATCGCTTGATTGATTTCGCGGGCGCTGAATCGACCTTGTTCGTATTGTTGTGCAAAGAAGCCAAGCGGCATCAGCGTTTCGCAATTGGAAAACACCTTCAAGTAGGCACGGGCATCGGCGAACGAGCGATCGGACAACCCCGCATACGGATTGACCGCCACGTAATCCTTCAGCGGCCATACCGGGGCGATCGCATCGGCGACCTCTTGCAACAGATCATCAAGCTGTCGGCGTACGTGCGGCTGCGGGTAGGGCGGCGGCAAAAATACGTCGGTGTTGGCTGTCGAAGTTTGTGCGGTTTCTAATTTTGGCATTTTGGATCTACCTATCTGAGTTTCGTTTTGACAGTGTGCGGAGAATTGGTTCAGTTCGATGCAAGCGGGCCGAAAATTCGGCGCAAAACACTTTCAACATAGAATCCGTTGGCGGCGTGAATGTAGAAGGCGTTGCGCACGCGGCGGCCAGACATTCCAGAGGGCTGAGCTGGATTGGAAAGTTGGGTCTGCAGCACAAACATGGCCGCGAATAGAGCTGCAATCAGCAAGGCGACAGGCCATAATTGGGTTGGTGTGGCCTGAGGCAGACTGGACGCGACCATGGTGTCAACCAGCAGGAAACTCGCGACGTAGACGACACACAGCAGAGCGGCGACCGCAATCGATCGAATCAGCAATTTATGGTTGCCGATCCGCATTACCTGGCATAACCAATGAGTCAGTGCCAAACCAAGGATACCGCCCAACAGAACTCCACCCGGCTTGTTAGCCGGATCGATGCCGAACGCCGTCATTGTGATCCCCAGCATCGCAACAACGATCGCGCCGATGGCCACCTGCTTTGTCCAGGCTATCGAATTACCGGAAGGATCGCTTAGATTGGTTGCGGCCCGTTGAGAGATCACGCTGCCGCTGCTGAGGAAGGCGTGCGCCTTGTACAGCGAGTGTGCCAAGATGTGTAACATCGCCGCGGAAAATGCTCCCAGCCCGCATTGCAGCATCATGAATCCCATTTGCGCGATCGTGGAATAAGCCAGCGACTTCTTGATGCTGGTTTGCGTCAACATCACAACCGCCGCAAAGCACGCTGTCACTGCGCCGATGACCGCCAGCAGCGACAATGCCAAGGGAGTCAAGGAGACCAGCGGACTAGTGCGGATAATCAGGTAGCCACCCGCATTGACGACACCAGCGTGCATCAAAGCAGATACCGGAGTCGGGGTTTCCATGGTTTGCGGCAACCAGGTGTGAAACGGCACCTGGGCCGACTTGGTGACGGCACCGGCCACCAGTAACAGGCCGGCGAATTGGGTCGCCGCGGTTGCGCCTGCCGGTAACGATTCAACAGCGGCAAACAACTCCGCCAGGCCCAGCGTTCCGAATTCGGAAAAGAGGATCGCCAGTGCTGCCAGCAGGGCCGCATCGCCGATCCGACTGATCGTAAACTTTGTCCAGGCCGCCCGCTGCGCCGCGGGTCGGTGACCATAGTGCAACAGCAATCGGTGCAATCCAAGACTGGTCATCACCCAGCAACCGACGAACATCAGCAAGTTGCCTGAAATGACCATCATGGAGACAGACCCGATCGTAAACGCGGTCCAGCGGTAATACTGGCCTTGGGTCGGTTCGCCATCGAGGTAGCGGATTGAGTAGCGACAGATGATCCAGCCGACGAAACTGACCAGCGACAGCATCAAGCTGGAAACACCGTCGTAGTAAATCCAGCCGGCAAGTGGGGAAGACATCGTCGTTACGTCTGAAATTGGCCCTGGAGTCGAAAGCATCCCCAGTGCCTGAGCGATCGCCATCGGAAACGCGATTAGGAACTGAATTCCGGCGATCCTGGTAATCAGCTTTCGAAACAAGCGGACCCGCGAATTGGACAACGAGTCAGGCAGCAAGACCGCGGCGATCAAAACGCAGGCTGGCAGGATCAGGACGAGGGTCAAGGCGACGTTCATTCGTATGCTCCGTGTTTCACGATCAACAATACGCGAATAGTATTGTACGACTTTTTTGTCGTCAATTGCGAATCTGGTTGTTGAGCTTAAAATTCTGGGTGTCGGTGAGCAAAATTCGAAAAATCAGCCCAAAAACGATGTTTTTAAGCGAAAAATTTTTCGCGAAATTTTTTTCACGCTTTCGCTGCGATATACTGCGCTGGGAGTTCGATCCCCTCATTTCCGCGTGCCCATCGAGGCAGCCGTCCGGGAACGAGTACCGATGTACAGGTGATCCAAAAGATGAGTAAGGCAGTCACAGCAGCAAGCCCGAAGGACGTCATTGCGACGCCATCGCGCGAATCAGCCAAATCATGGACCTTTTTGACCAATCACGCGCACGTCTTGATCGTGCTTCAAAAGGAACCCGGACTCGTTTTGCGAGAAGTGGCCAATCGGGTCGGAATCACCGAGCGGGCGGTGCAGCGGATTGTTCAGGATTTGGAAGAGGAAGGATTCGTGCGGCGCCAGAGAGTGGGGCGTAAAAACCATTACGAAGTATCAACGGAGCAGGCGCTTCGACACCCAATCGAAGCACACCGCAAGATCGGTGACCTGTTGAAGTTGATCACCGGATAGGTAGGAGCCAGAGACAACTACTGAACCTTGTCGCGGCTTGGTTTTGTCAGTAGGAAGAAGCTGACAACCACCAGGATTGCCGCGGCCACCGACAGCATGGCGCGGGCGGCGGGCGACAGGCCCAGGTCGAGCGTCGTGATCCCCAAGGCGGCTAAGCCTGCGATGCCGACGGCGGTCAATGCTTCGCCAGCGATCACGCCCGAGGAAAACAGGACGCCGCGGTGCAATCTCCGATCGCGATCACTCGCTGCCGCGCCGCGCGAGTGCAGCTGGGCGATCAATCCTCCGATCAGGATCGGGGTCGCCAGTCCAAAGGGCAGATACATGCCAACCGCAATCGGCATCAAGTGAGCGCGATGCTTGGAACCGTTTCGCTGCAACCCCAAGTCAACGCAAAGAATTGCGACACCCAAGCCGGCTCCGATCGCGATCATGTCCCATGGCAGTTCGACCTGGCCGGAAAAGCCACGCGCCAGACTTGCGAACAAACTCGCTTGCGGCGCGGGGAGATTCTTGCCGCCAATTCCATCCGGTGTGTTCTCGTGCAGCAGGGTCAGAATCGGAGCCATCACAAAGGCCGCCAGCGAAATACCAGCGATTTGCATGATTTGCTGCCGAAAGGGGGCGGCTCCGACCAACGATCCGGTTTTCAAATCGTTACAAACGTCCCCCGCGGTGCAAGCCACGCAACAGACGATCGCGGCCACTCCCAAGGTCGCCACCATCGCCTCGCCTCCCGAATAATTGCACAGCCAAAGCAGACCACCGGCGACCAACACCGCCGTGATCGTCATGCCCGAAACCGGACTGTTCGAGTTGCCAACCAGACCAACGATGTAGCTGGCCACGGCTGTGAAAAAAAATCCCATCAGCAACATCACCGCGGTTGCCAGCGCGGTGATGCCAACACCGCCGGTGAATTGATAGTTGACGTAAATCAGGATCGCGACGCACAGCGATCCGATCGCCAAGATGGCTGTGGTCGGGATGTCCCGCGAGGTCAGCGCCAGATCGTTGACTGGACTGGTCAGTCCGTTGCGCAGATGCTGGACTGCGGACAGCAAACCTCGTCGAACCGAGAACAGCGAGCTGATCCCACCCATCACCATCGCGCCGACGCCGACGTACCGTATTTGACTGCTCCAAATGTCATAGGCACCAGCAACTGGATCGACCGACGGATCGAAACCCCCATAGAGCGGAATCCCGATCAACCAACCCAGCGCGCCGCCGATAAAGATCAATACCGCGACATTCAGCCGAACAATGAAGCCAACCGCGACAAGCATCGGTGACAGATCGCCGCCGAAATAGAAAATCCGCTCAGCGAAGCTCCTGGCTGTTTCCAGAGTATTGAGCAACAGACCTAAAAATCCGCCAGCAATCTTGATCAAAGAACCGAGCACACCGCCCGCAATCAAACTGGTAGCCTCAGAGTGTCCGCCATGGTCACTCTCACCCGCTTCCAGCACTGCGGCGCAGGCGACTCCTTCGGGATAGGGCAGATCTTCGTTGCCGACGACGAACACCAGCCGCATTGGAATCATGAACAGCACTCCCAACAAACCGCCCGATAGCGCCACGAGTGTGACGGTCCAATAATCGAACGTTTGCCAGAATCCGATCAGAATCAGCGCAGGCATCGTGAAGATGATCCCAGCGGCCAGAGATTCGCCCGCCGAGGCACAGGTCTGTACTTGATTGGCCTCCAGAATGCTCGACCTGCGAAAGAAGAATCGAAACAGCAACATCGCCATGACCGCGGCCGGAATCGAGGCCGAAACGGTCATCCCTGCCTTTAAACCGACGTACACATTTGCGGCTCCCATCACCACCGACAGCACCAGTCCCAGTGTCACCGAGCGAAAGGTAAGTTCGGGCATGTTGAAATCTTGCTCCTCGAGCGACAGCCAAGCGCGTGCGGTTAGAAAGCCCTGCGCTGATTCTGCCTTGGAACTTTAGCAGATTCAGAGCGGGGCTGCCGCCACTTGCTGATCAAGCGGTTGATCCAGACCAGTTCCGACGCGGACAGTCCTGAGCTGGCTCCCACCGCAATGCAGCGGCGACCTGAACCGCGCACAAGGAGTCCTTCAGCCAGCGATCTTTTCCGCAGCTCGCAACTGCTGGACGATTGCCGCGGTGCACTGCTCAATGGACCGCAGCGCCGTTGGGCTGAGTGGACGGAGCGGTTCGAATGATTCACCGCGGGCACACCAGATGCTGACGTGATCGACGCGCAAGCCAAGTGAATCGGCAAGTCGCAACGCATCGCCCAGGCCGATGCCGTGCGTACTGTGTGACGCTAACGAACAAGCGGCAAATTGCTCAGGCTCGGTTGCGTAAGTAAAGCGGCCGACAAGTTGATCGTCGCCAAGATCAGCCGCGGCATCGACAATGTGCAGTTCATCGGACTGGGCAAGATGATCCACGATATCGATCGGCGAGGAAATCTTGCCAAGGTAAACGTCAGGCAGACCGCGCTCGCACAACGCATCGACGACCCGCCAGCCAATGCAATCATCCCCATGCGCGCTACCGACTCCTAGAACCGCACGTCGCCAAGACTTTGCCATCTCAGCTTCGCTCCACCGTCAGCTTCAAAAAATGGGTCGAGCAACTGATACAGGGATCGTACGTGCGAATCAGTCGTTCGCAATCGCTGGCGATCGATTGATCATCGTCATTGATCAAATCGGGCAAGAAGTCTCGCAAGTCAGCTTCAATCTGCCTTTGGTTTTGCGAAGTTGGAGGCACGATCTTGGACTGCGCCACCTCACCAGCTTCCGTAATTTGATAGCGGTGGTACATCATGCCGCGGGGTGCTTCGGTCACCGCGCAACCAACGCCGTCGCGATGCTGGTACTGAATCGACGGCGGCGACAGCGGAGTATAGTCTTCGATGATCGAAATCGCTTCTTCGAACGCGTGCACGACCTCGATGGCACGGGCGATAATGGAATGAAAGCGGTTGGACAGCGGCAAGTTCAGTCCGAATTGGTCAATCAGTGCTTTGGCACTGGGAAACAGGTTTTCGTGGTTCAGGTTCAGTCGAGCCAGGGGACCTAGAAAATAAGGTGTCTCTGTGTCTCGCCGTGATGCTTGCAGGGCGGTACTGTGCGCGACGTGTTGTTCGGCGAAATGCGTTTCGTAGTCGGCCACGTCAATTGCCGGATGTAGATTCGACGCGATACTGCCTTCGTTCATCGCGTATTCATCTGGATGCTGTAACGCCACGTACTCACACGGCTCGGTGAAGCTGGGAAAGTCGAATGTCATCACCCACTTGGCGGTTTCCAGGGCCGCGTCGAGTGCCCAGCGCAAATCGGCTAGCAGGTGCTGGAGTTCCGCGGCGGATGGCGCGCGATAGAATCCTCCCACGCAAACATTGACGGGATGGATCGCGCGTCCGCCCAGAATTTCAATCAGCCGGTTACCAATCTTTCTCATCTGCAGCCCGCGATTGATTTCATCAGGGTACTGACTGGCCAGTTCGATCCCGCTGTGGCAACCAAAAAAGTCGGGTGCGTTGAGCATGTAAATGTGCAACACGTGACTTTCAATCCATTCGCCGCAGTACAGTAGTCGTCGCAGGCGGCGAATCTGGGGTGTGATTTTCAAGCCCAACGCGCTTTCCAGCGCGTGCACCGACGCCATCTGATACGCAACCGGACAGATGCCGCAAATTCTGGCGGTGATATCGGGAACTTCCCGGATCGAACGACCGCGCAAAAACGCCTCGAAAAATCGAGGCGGTTCATAGATCGATAATCGCACATCCTTGATTTGATCTCCATCAAGGCTGACGTACAACGCGCCTTCCCCCTCGACGCGCGTCAGCGCATTGACGGTAATTTTTCGACTCTCGGTCACGATGCCGCTCCACCACCGTACTTTGCCGACGCGACACGCTCACTTTCAATCTGAAACAGTGGGGCGGCGGCGTTCATATTCCGCAGCAAGTGAGTCAATTCGCGATCCGCCGTTCCCGCTTTCAAATATTGGTCGGAAAGCGGTTGACAATTGGCTTGTCCACAAGGACCGAAGCACCCGTAGCAGGCACGGTCGTAGGCGGGACAAATCGCACCGCATCCCGCCTGAGTCACAGGGCCAAGACAGGGCTGGTCTCGCGCTACCGCGACGCACACCGTTTGACGGCGCTTGCAATCCAAACAAACGCTGTGGACCGGAGTTCGCGGTCGTCGACCACCGATCAAAGCGCGAAGCACCTCCAGCAATTGATGGCGATCGATCGGACAGCCCCGCAATTCAAAATCAACGGCAACGTGGTCCGAGATCGCCGTACTGTTGGCAAGCGAATGAATGAATTCTGGATGGGCGTAGACCGAAGCGACAAATTCGTCGTGGTCGCCCCAATTGCGCAGCGCTTGGATACCGCCCGAGGTCGCGCAGGCGCCGATCGTGACCAGCGTTTTGGATTGCTCGCGTATCTGCTTGATCCGCTGAATGTCATCGGGGGTTGATATCGAACCCTCAACCAGTGCGATATCGAATGGTCCTGGATCGACCCGACTGCTGACTTCCAAAAAATACGCGATGTGAACTTGATCGGCCAGCGTCAGCAAATCATCTTCGCAACTGAGCAGCGATAACTGGCAGCCATCACAGGACGCAAATTTGAAAACCCCCAACTGCTGTTTCGCAAGCTGTGGTAGTACGTTGCTCATAATGAATCGATCTCCATCAAATCCTTCACCCGGTCAAACCTTAACACGGGCCCATCCTTGCAAATGAAATGAGGTCCGTACTGGCAATGCCCACAGTGACCGATCGCGCAGTTCATATTCCGCTCCAGGGACAACCAAATGTCCGACTCGTCAACGCCTCGGTCCAACGCAGTTTGAATCGTATGTTTCATCATGACTTCTGGACCGCAGGTCAACAATACGCTCTGCCGCGGCCGCGGAATTGCAAGTCTCTGGAGCAAAAGCGTGACGACGCCAATGTTGCCTGTCCACTGTTGGTCCGCCCGATCGACGGTCGCCTGCACGACAATGCCCGCATCCCGCCAGGATTGAAATTCTGCTTCATACAGCAGATCGGCGGGGGTCCGAGTACCGATCAGCAACGACACCGTCCCAAACAGATCTCGCTGTGCCATCACATCGTAGACCACTGGGCGCAAGGGAGCCAAACCGATCCCTCCAGCAACGATGATCAGGTCTCGACCATGCGACGATTCGATGGGCCAGTGCGATCCGAACGGACCGCGGATCCCAAGCGATGTGCCGATCTGGCCGGTGGCCAAGGTTCGCGTGACGTTTCCGACCGAGCGGATCGTATGCAGAATCGGGCCGGCGTGGTTGCGGTTGCCGCTGAGAGACATTGCCGCCTCCCCCACGCCGGGAATGTACAGCATGTTGAACTGGCCCGGTTGGAAACGAAAGGCGGACGCGTTGGCAGCGTCGCGTAGCTGGATGGCGAAAGTATGAACGCCGGGCGCTTCCTGTTCGATCGCGCAAATCGCCGCAGGCATCACCGTCCATGGATCGATTTCAGACGGATCATTCACGGGAATCGCGAGGCTCATTCACAGGGATCGCCACGATCCAGCCACGCGTCTTTGCGGCGGCTGGCCGGACTTGTGATCAATTCAACAAAACTGCGGCAAGGACGCTGTACCGCTAGTATCAATTGTGACGTCCGCACCGGCACCTGGCTAGCAGCTTAATAATCGATGACTTTGTCAGCATCCATCAGCATTTTCCCGAGACTCTGCGGCGTGCCAATTTCAGCATTCCTTTTCAATCCACCGTCACCGATGTGCGCTGACTGGGCGCAATGAGGACATAAAATAAGTTTACCGCCGGCAGTGATGAACGTGTCATAGTGCTCCGAGAGTTTGGTTGGATTGGATCCCCATGTCATATCCAGCTGCTGTCTTCGCTCGGCGAGTCGAACGCCCTCCAGATCCAAGAAGATTGTGACCTCCGCACCATGCTCTTGCATCAGACCTGCGACCTTGAGCGCCATGAAGCAACGATGCAAGTCTTCGGTAAAGCTGGATAGATGAACGACGACCTGTTGTGTTTCGGAGTCCGAATCAGTGGCCCGAGCCGGCTGGAGTGTCGCCAGTAGCGCAAAAATGGTGAACATCAATGTACGAGACAGCATTCTATTTCTTCTCTTTCTGAAAAACCAAACGAGTTAAAAATCGCTTAGACCCTATCCGCCGAAGCGAGCCTTTCTCTGCACTTACGCACATGCCGTACCATTTTAGCTTGAATCAGATTATCATCGCCAACTGGATTCGATCTGCAGTCTGCCGTCGGTCAGTGATCAGCACAATCCATGGCAAGGCAGCACAGCCCGTGTGACGATTCGCACATCCCGCGCGAGCTCGTGCACCATTTCCGATAGCGGCCGTGCTGTAGTATGCTGCACCTGATCCATTTGGCTTCGCGAAGGCCGTGCGATTGGAATAGGGATTGCAACCCTGGTTTAACAATGAACGCATTAACAAACGAAGAGGTGCTGCGCGGGGTCGATCTGGGCCGCCATCTGAGCGACGAGCAACTCCGGCGGTTAGCGGCGTTGGCCACTCAAACGGTGGTTCCCGCCGGAACGGCGATTTTTCGGGAAAATCAGCGTCATGAACGGTTGTACTGGATCATTGACGGAGTCGTCACACTGGAGATGATCGGATCCCACGCCGGTTCCAAAGCCGTACTGACGGTGGGAAGTGGCGATTTACTGGCTTGGTCTGCCTTTCTCGGCAATCAGCGGATGACCACGACGGCAACCGCCTCGACCGAGGTTCGCTTGATCGGATTTGATTCCAGCGAATTACATCAGTTATGTGAGCAGGATCATGAAATCGGTTATCGTTTCCTGCATTCGCTAGCCGAGGCAATCTCGCGGCGGCTGGTTGCTACTCGGATCCAGCTGTTGGATCTGTTCGAGTAGCGTTCTCAATGGCGACACAACGCGACAAGGAATAGAGATGCAGGACGAACGTGAAAGTCAGTTCTTGCCGCGAGTCCAGCTGCAATCTCTGCTCGATGCGCTGATCAGCGATGGATACGAAGTGATCGGACCGACCATCGACCAACATGCGATTGTGTTTCGGCAAATTACCAAGATCAGCGAGTTGCCGCTCGGTTGGACCGATCAGCAGCAGCCAGGCAAGTATCGGCTTGAAGCGTCCGGGCGGAACCGGTTCTTTCGTTTCAACGCCGGTCCCGATTCGTGGAAAAAGTTTCTGTTTCCCCCGTCTCAGCCGATCGGAACCGCTCGCCTGGACGACACCGGGTGGCACTTCGAGTCCGTCGATTGTGAGGTACCGAAATTTGCTTTCCTTGGTGTCAGAGCCTGTGACCTGGCAGCGATCGCCATCCAAGATCGCGTCTTCGCCGGCGGTGACTACGTCGATCCAACTTACAAACGACGACGCGACGCGGGGCTGATCATCGCCGTCAATTGCTCGACGGCGGCGACAACCTGTTTTTGCAGCTCGATGAACACCGGGCCTTGCTGTCAGGCTGGCTTCGACCTGGCACTGACCGAACTTGACGAAGGATTTGTAGTCCAAATCGGCTCGGAAAGAGGAACCGCGCTGGCAGACCGGCTGCCGCTGTGCGAGGTGACCCCGGCGCAATTGCAAAGTGCTGCGGAGGAGATCGAGCAGGCTGAATCGGCAATTACCAAGCAGCTGGACACAGTCGGAATCCACGATCTGCTGATGCAGAATCTGGAACATTCAAACTGGTCGGAGGTCGCCCAGCGATGCCTCTCGTGCAGCAATTGCACCATGGTCTGCCCAACTTGCTTTTGCTCGACCGTCAGCGAGGTCTCGGACCTTCGCAACCAGGATATTACCAGGGTCCGCCATTGGGACTCGTGCTTCAATACCGACTTGAGCTACACGGCCAGCGGCACGGTGCGCGATACCACTCGCAGTCGTTATCGACAATGGCTGACCCATAAACTGGCAACCTGGCAGGACCAGTTCGATGTCTCCGGCTGTACCGGTTGCGGTCGCTGCATCACCTGGTGTCCCGTCGGTATCGACTTGACTGAGGAAGTCGCGGCGCTGCGAAAGTGACTGAAAAGATCGCTTCGCCAGCCCGGTCCGCCGACACCTTCTTCAACGGAATCGCCATAGGATCAGCAGAGCGATCTAATCCGCGATCATGGCGATCGCGGGCACAGGCATTAGCGAAAAAACGCAAGGCAAACACTGAAAAACAGCATCAAAAGACTGACTGCGGGCTGAAATCGGTGCGGCGCTGCGAATAGAATGCTGGCGGCTGGAGGTTGACGCCGCCCAGTTTGCAGGTACCTGATTTTAGAGCGCATTGCGCGGGAGTGATATCGTAATGGCACGTCTGACACGGGGATGGACGGCGGCGGTAATGGTCGCCGCAGCGGCTTGGCCGGCCCTGACTTGGGGCGTCGATAACGAAGCGGCGCTGGCAGCACACAGCGACGAATTTCGTCAAGCAGTGATCGAGGTTACCGAGGGGGTGCATGTGGCCGTCGGTTTTGGGCTGGCCAACTCGATTCTGATCGAAGGGCCCGAGGGGGTGATCATCGTCGACACGATGGAAAGCTGCGCTGGCGGCCCAGAACGTAAAACGTGAATTCGACAAGATCACCAGCAAGCCGGTCAAGGCGATCGTCTACACGCACAATCACTATGACCACATCATGGGAGCGAAAGTATTTGCCGGCGCTGACGAGCCCGAAGTTTACGCGCACCAGCTAACGATGTCTCTGATCCAGCGGGCTAACGGTCCCCTAAGAGCCGCCATGACACCGAGAAATATCCGCCAGTTCGGAATCACGCTGCCGCGCGAGGGCTACCTCAATGCCGGCATTGGTCCACGTCTGGTGCTCGACGGACGATTGCCATTGTCCTCGTTCATTCCGCCGACGCAGACCGTCGGTGACGGTCGCACGGAGCTGCAGATCGCCGGCTTACCCGTGCATCTAGTCCATGCCCCCGGTGAAACGGCAGACCAAATCTACGTTTGGTTACCGGAACAAAAGGCGCTTTGCGCAGCCGACAATTTCTATAAAGCGTTTCCGAACGTGTATGCCATCCGCGGTACCCCCTACCGCGATCCTCGTCATTGGGTAACGAGTCTGGACCAGATGTTGGCCGAGGAACCAGAGCATTTGGTCCCCAGTCATACCAGACCGATCAGCGGCAAGGAGCAGGTCCGCCAGGTGTTGACCGGCTACCGGGACGGAATCGAATCTGTGCTCGACCAAACGCTTGCCGGCATCAGCCACGGGCTTACACCTGATCAGATTATCCAGCAGGTGAAACTACCCGAACACCTGGTGGACAATCCGTACCTGCAGGAGTTTTACGGCACAATTCCCTGGTCGGTCCGAGCAATCTACGCCGGCAATCTGGGCTGGTTCGACGGCAACCCGACCAACCTGTTTCCGCTCAGCGATGTTGCGCGGGCCGAGAGAACGATTCGATTGGCCGGGGGCCGCGTCGCGCTACTGGAGCAAGCGGTTGCCGCGCATCAGCAGCGTGATCATCAATGGGCCGTCGAATTGCTCGACCACTTGATAGCGCTCGACGGGCAAGATGCTGAGGCCTTGGAGTTGAAAGCCGATTGTCTCCGCGCCCTGGCAGTACGTCAGAAGAGCGCCAACGCGCGCAACTACTACATCACCTCAGCCAATCAGCTCGGCAATGCCGCCGCACAGGCACAACGCCAAGATTGAGTCCAGCGGAATGTCTGGGGCTGTCGTACTATTGACGAAGCGCTCTGAATGCCGGTCGATCTGGCATCAAATCGTACTCCTACTCAGGCGCCAGCCGGTACTCGTACTCCAGTGGGGCATTGATTCATCCACCATGGGAAGATTGCGAACGATTGCGAAATCTCACCGAAATCCAACCGGCGATCAACAGTAGACTCATCCCACTCGCTGGCTCTGGAATGGCAGCGGTTCCATTGACTCGGAACAGATAGGCTCCGCTTCCCTCAAACGCGCCCAGCTCGTAATAGCGCCATGTGCTTCCCGAGTCGTCTGAATCGGCAAAGCTATTCGTCGGCGGTACACTGCCAGGTCCGTTAAACACGAGCGCATCTAACGGATCAGCGTAGGACCATTCAAAGCGACCCGTGCCGGATACTCCGATAACAATCCAGTAACTCGTGTTTGGCGCGAGCGAGAACGAACTGTTGGGCGCGAAGGTTTTGGGCGCGAAGGCGACATCAATCGTCTCCCCGGTGAAACTTAGAAGCAAACTACCGATTTCATTTGTCGCTGTGTATTCGTGGAGTCTGGCAACGATATTGGGATCGCCCGACCGATTTCCGACGCGGGCTTGAATCGAATCGAGCGAGTATTGCTGATTGTCAGTGGTGAATGCCTGAGCCGCCCAATACGCAGGTTGAGCCGTGAAGTTCGAGTCCGCGATTTCGCTGTCGTCCCGAACGGTGACGGAAAGATTGTCAATCACGACCGTGGCATTTGCACTGGACAAGGCCATTACCGCCACGAAGGCAACGCCAGTGAAAATTCGCAGCGACTGTCTGATATTTGAACGCATGTTCGCTTCTTTCTTGTCAAACGAGAATGGCGATACCGTGACCCGATCATTCAATTGCCATTGAATCAGGGAAGCGGACACGTTCCTGAAAAAAAAATCTGCGGGCGCGCGCGATGGTGGCTTCCGTGTTCGAAGTTGCCAAAGTGCGGTAGAACTACGTCGCTCAGCCGGCGGACCGCGCCTATGGATCCAGCAGCCGTTGCGCTTCCTGGTGCAGGAACCGCGTCTCCTGTCGCTCAGTCCATGCGCCCCAGGTTGCTCCGTTTTGTGTGGTGGGCACCGATAGAAGATGCCGATCCGCTTCTTCGATCCAGCCGACTGCTTGATCGAAACGCCGTCGGGCCTCGTCGTGATCAGCCAATGCGTGCTGCGCGAGCGCAAGTGTAAACAGGTCTGCGGCACGCAGTCGAAAATACGTTTCCAGCTTAGCGAACGTCTTAACAGCCGTTATGTTGTCACCGGCGCGAAACTGAGCGGCTGCCAGATACCGTATGCTGTCTGGATAGTGGCCCGCCGCCACATGCGCGAGCGGCAGAAGCTGATGCCAATCTTGTAATGCGTCGTGACGACAAACACACACTTCGACGACAGCGACTGCTTCGTCGGCGGATTTCGTATCGGCGAACCGTCGCATGAATTCTCGGCAAGTCGCCTGATAGGTTGAAAAGTTTCCTGAGGAAAGACATGCGATGGTCGAATATCGCCAAAGATCAGCATTGCCCGGTAGGCGTTCGATGGCCTTCGCGTATTCTTCCGCGGCCAGCTCAAAGCGGCGGTGCTTTATGTATTGGAATGCCGTGACGCGACTGAGCTCCAATTGGATACGGGTGTCGTTGGGCGCAAGCTTGAGTGCCTTGCGATATTCCGCGATGGATTCCGCCAATCGACGTAAACCCGCATAAGCGCGAGCCCGAACAACCAACAACCGTGGCTCAGCCACCGGAATTTCGCCAAGCAAATCTCGTGCTTCGTAATACGTTAGCAAGAATTCCAGCCAATCCAGAGTGTCAATCGGCCAGTTCGTCATCGCTCCCTGATGGATGGTCCAGTTTTCGTCGGATGTTCGGCACATTTCGCCAACCCACTCGCTGAATGCCTGCGAGGCAAGTCGCAGCGACTCGCGCGAGTCGTCGAACCGTCCAAGTCGAAACTGCGCCATGCTGAGAACTGGGTAAGTGAATTCATGGAGTTCCCCACCCATTGCGATCGATTCGCGGCAGGCCGCGATAGCCTGCTCGAAATCGCCGCTGCGGTATCGAGCGAGACCGACAGCATTCAACATCGGTTGAGTGTAAAACCGCTCCAATACGGTTTCGGCCAGTGTGGTAGTCGCTGCGGGGTCGATCGACGAATCCGGCGCAATGCTGCACGTACGAACAAGGTCGAGCAGCAAATCAGGAAAGCCGATGGCGGCAAAAGCCGCGTGCATTTGCCGACAAGTTTGCTGATATCCGGCGCTGTCGCCGACGTGCAATCGCAGCAGGGCATGACGCCGCCAATCGGGACTGTTGAAGGGCTTTCGCAATTCAAAGGCATGGCGAATGTCTTCGGCAGCCGACTCGAAAAGCTGCAGCTTCACATACTGACTCCCGCGTTCTTCAATGGGATCAGCCATGTCGGGACGTAGCTTGATTGCCGCGGTATAGGCGGCAACGACATCGTCCCAATGTCGAATTTCGGCCTTGCGTCGCCCTTGTTCGATCAGCAAACTCGCCTGCCGCAGTCGATCGTTTTCGGTGCGCAGTTGCTCGGCGCGAGATTCGGCCTGAAGCCGGGCTGTTTGCTCTGCAGCGTGGGCTCGCACAGCCTTACCCCGTTCCGCTTCGGTGGCAATTCGTGCGGCGACCGCGTCGCGCCATTGCCAGGTGATGCCCGACAAGCCGATGGCGACGGCGGCCAGCAACGCAGCGAGCATCAATGCCGATGCGGGATTGCGTCGGCCCCAGCGCCAGGACCGTTCCAGCCATGACACCCTCCGCGCCTGGATCGTTTGGTTGGCGAGAAAGCGGCGCAAATCTTCCGCCAGCGCTGCGGCAGTGGCGTAGCGATTGGCAGGACGCTTCGCGATTGCCCTCAGTACAATCGTCTCCAGATCGCGCGGAATAGAGTGGACAAGTTTGCGCGGAGAGATCGCCTCCCGTTCAATGATCGCAGTCAGCGTTTCCAAGAGCGTGGCTTCGGCGAACGGGGGCCGTCCGGTTAGCAATTCGTATAGAATTGCGCCTAAGGAATAAACGTCGGCGGTCGGAGCGGCGGCCGCGGCGCCTCCGGTCGCTTGTTCGGGCGCCATGTAGCTAGGGGTGCCGAGCAGCGCGTTTTCCGTGGTGGTACCGCTCTGCGAGCCAATCCACTTGGCCAGCCCGAAATCGGTGACGATTGGTGTGCCATTGGAAGCCATCAGCACATTGGTGGGCTTGAGATCTCGATGAAGAATTCCAGCGCTGTGAACCACGTCCATGGCTTCGGCCAGCAGTCGCAACAGTGAGGCTGCCTCGGCGCAGGCAGCGGATTGCCGGCGGCAAACTCGGATAGCGTCGGTCCATCGATGTACTCCATAACCAGATGCAACTGGCCTGCGCTTTCGATGGCCTCATAAATGCGGATGACGCCGGAGTGCTGGATTTTTGCCAGAATCGATGCTTCGCGGTGGAAGCGGGCTATCTGTCCTGTGTCAAATGGTCTGGAAACTTGCGTCTTGATAGCGACGGATCGCTGCGGCGAACTCTGAATGGCGCGATACACCACGCTCGACGCCCCGCGCCCGACAACTTCCTGAATCTGATAACCATGCAGACGTGGGATCGCAACGTCTGCAGTGTCGAAGGTTGAATCGGCAGCCAAGCTGTCCAGCACGTTGTTGAATTCAAATTGAAGGGCGAGTTCATTCGCCAGTTCCGGGAATCGCTCCTGGTACTCTGTAAGCGAGGATATCTCTCCACATTCTGATCGAAGCTGCACTTCACCGCTGATCAGGACGAGCAGGTCCTCGGAGTCGCGACTCAGCTCAGGCAGTCCAGCGATGTAATCTTCGGCAGGCATCCCACGGCCCCTGCGCAGCGCAAAGACTGATCATGCCGGGCAAGATTCAGCCACATGCGGTCCGGCATGCGACGAATCTGGGAGAGAGCCTCGTCGAACAGTGGCAGCTTTGTCGACTCAGATTTGCTGTCGCTTATCATGGCAGAACGTCGTGAATTTCAATTCGGTTCCTGTTCGCTACCGGGAGCATCTTCATCGATACCCAACACGATCGCGATGCGATTGAGGGCACGTTCGTACTGCTTGCGACGACTTTCCGGCGTGCCTCCCATCGCTGCTGCAATTTCCATCCATGTAGAGTCGTTTGTTCGGTGCCGTGCGATCATACGCGTCTCGGGATCCATCAGCGAGTATGCCCGTTGTACGAGTTCGGAATTCATGGCCAGCTCCATCGGATCTGCAGCGGACACATCCGGCGGCAACGCATCCAGGTCAGGACTGCTTGATCGGTGCAGGTCTCGGCGTTGTCGACTCGCATATCGAACTCGCATTGCCAACTTCTTTTGCGCCATCGCCGTCAAAAGCGCGATCAACTGCGCAGGTTCATTCAGCTCGTACAATCCAGCTGCCATCCGCAGAAAAAAACTGCCCAACACGGACTGGCAGACATCCACAGAATCAAATTGCCGTCGCAGGGCCGGATCGGACATCCGAGTTCTGACCGCCACGCGAATTGCCGTTTCATATCGCGAAACGATCACACGCGCCGCCTCAGGATCAGCGGCGCGGACTCGAGACAGCAAGTCCTGAAAAGACACAACCTCTGGCATGCTTAGATGTCCCCGCTCAAGACTTCCGGCTGATGAAATCAAGATCCGCAGAAACAGCGAACAACAAATCATGATAGTCGATCCTGACCTGGCCAAAGGGCCGTTCGATGACATCGGCCAAATAATTCGATACTCCGCTGAAGGCGAAGTGCTGCGAATCACCGCTGGCATTAGAGATCCAGGCTAGGACCAGTCGTTTAAGTTTTTTTGGATTTGGCTGTCCGCCTTCAGGCATGCGCGGCAATTGATACTGTAGGCTCGCGACCGTTCCTGGACTTTGCATAACGGGTCTGGCCAACACACGGGAGAAACGCAGTGAGAACCCTTGCAAAACTAGCTTTAGCGATCGCGTTTGTCGTGTCGACCGGTTTCGTTCTGCCAGCCAGCGCGGCGGTGTTGTTGGTCTACGAAGGATTCGATATGCCGACGGGACCGCTCGACAGCAAGAGCGGAGCGTCGAGCGTCGGCTGGCTTGCCCCATGGGACTCCGGCCTGTTTGCCTCACCGATCGTGCAACCGGGTTCTCTTGCGGCGCCCCCTTCGACTGCAGGCTACTACACGGCTTCGGCAGTCGGCAATCATGTCGATACGTTTGGAAATCCCGCTGCACCGTTCGGAGCCGGCGGCCTTGCCAGTCGAAGGTTCATGTCACTGGAGGGCAACTCGTCTTTGTATTGGACGGTGCTGGCCCGACCGGACGTCATCAGCGGCCTGATGCGTCTGACCTTCGACATACCGGGCCAGTTCAACGTCTACGCGCAACCGAGCGGGTCCAGTCCCGGGGCCCCAATCACCTGGCAGCTTTTTCTCCCCGGCGTGATCGTCGACACCGGCGTCAACGCAAATCAGGCTTCACTGCTCTCGTTCCAGCTCGACTATAACGGTCCAGCCGATCTGGTTCCGGACGTATTTTCATTCTGGGTCAACAAGAACCCACTCGTCGATACGCCAACCTATCAAGGCATGCACGACTTTGGCTCGACAGTTTGGGGCGCGGCGCAGAGGGCCGGTTTTCGTTCGCAGCGGATGCGCTCACCAATGTTGCTCTGATAGATGAGTTTCGGATCGGTACCGATTGGGCGAGTGTTGGCATTTCAGCAGTGCCGGAGCCAAACATCGGAGCAGCATTCCTACTGGGCGGCGGACTGCTTTCGGTGCGTCGTGGTCGCCGCCAAAGGCGTTTCGAGCTGGGATAAGAGCATCACCGATGCTTTTGTTCTAACATCAGCGTCGGACACTGAACCCACCAGAAAGGGAGCAATCGGATCAACTTGCCAACCCCTTCAAAGTGTTACCCCGAGCTCGGCAACGTCGGTGAACCTGGCTCGATCGCGACATTGGCGGGTGAATTGGTTGGGGGGGTGCAGGTGAGCGTCGTTAAAACCGGGAACCACGGCCTTGCCGCCCAGGTCCACGACGGTTGTTTTCGGTAAATAAGAGCGATTTGATTTGCTCGCTCGATCCAACCGCAACAAATTTGCCGTCTTCAATCGCAAACGCCTCAGCTGCCGGTCGGTCGGCGACCAATGCGAGGGCCAGGGTTGGCGACGTGAATGTTGCTACTGGCGTTCAGCAATCTTTAGGAGCATCGCTTTCGCGGCGCAAACGGCGACTGGGATAAATTCACAACCCAGGAACGAAAGGCGACGCTACTGCGACACAAGTATCAAAATTGCGTTAGCCGGCTGAAACCAAGATCGCCCTTACGGCGACGATAAACTGCATTGTCCTGATGAGGAAGATCTTTGTACTGTCGCGATCCGCCAGCAAAACAGGCGGCAAAATGAGCAAAATTGATCAATGGCAGGAGGCCAACATTGAGGTTCTGGACAAGCTTTCGAATCAGGGCAGTCGGTCTGCTGATGATTTCCGGCATTCCTGTCATCAGCGTTGTATCCGCAGCAGATGCAGTAGCGCAGCAAATCGAGGCCACCGGCGCGTCATTCGCCTCGCCGCTTTCGGTCGAGCAGATTGAGCGCTCATTAGCCGAGCTGGAACAGAGCAGTCAGATCGCAGTCGACGTGAAACTGCAAGCAGCGGAAAATTACAAGGCCGCTGTCAAAAACCTGCAGTCGGCGGCAGCCAGCGACGCTCGTTTGCAGGCATTGATCGCGGAGACCGAATCGGTCGCTCAGCGGGCCGACCAGCTCAAGAGACAACGCGCGGAATTGAAGGACAAGAAACCAACGCTGGGGCCTGAATTATCGCTTCAAGAACTTGAGCAACTGCTGCCGCCGACCGAATTACAGCTTTCCACCTTCAAGCAGGCTAGGATCGATGCGGAGGCGGAGTTACAAGCCCGCTCGCCTCGGCGAAAAGAAATCCGCGAACGTCTGGTGGTCATTCCACAAAAAATCGCCGATGCACAGTCACAACTCAGCTCGCTCGCGACTGTCGAACCCACGCCTCAGAGCCAATCTCTGGCAGCTCGATTAGCTTCACGACGTCTCACGCTTGAAAAGGAAAAGCCTGCGTTGGAAGCTGAGTTGACCAAGTTGGACGCCGAAGAATCAGCTGATCTGATTCGCCAGCGCATGGACTTGGCGGCGCAGAACGCCAGCTACACTGAAAAGCTGATTGCGTTGCTACAGCAACGTATCAATGCTGGTCGCGAAGCGGCAGCGGAGCAGGCGGTGCGGGCGGCTCGCAGAGAAGCCATTGCTGCCGCGCCGGCCCTCAGGCTGTACGCGGAACAGAACCAGGAATTGGCCGAGCACGCAAAGCAGATCGCCGAAGCCACTGCCAAAACGGAGCACGATCTGACGACCGCGACCGCCGTGCATGAAGGTCTGATTCGCCAGTTTGCCCAAACCCGAAAAAAAGTGGATTCAGTTGGATTGACCAGTTCTGTGGGAGCTTTACTGCGCAAGCAGATGACCACACTGCCCGACGTTGCCGCCCGTCAGCGCGCGGTATCGAATCGTCAGGCGGTGATCAATGACACCCAGTTTCAATTATTCGAGTACGAGGAGCAGCACCAGGAACTTGCCGATCTCGATCAAGTGATCACAACGATCCTCGAATCCGCATCCACGGACACGCCGCGAAACCTGGATTTGCTTGAATCGGCCGCACGTGATCTGCTGACTCGAAAACGTCAATATTTGGATGACCTCGTTCGCAGCACCGGAATCTACTTCGACGCTCTGATCGAATTGGACACGGTTGACCGACAATTGATCGATCTGGAGGCCTACTATCAACAGTACATCGACGAACGAGTCCTTTGGATTCGAAGCGGGCGGCCGCTAACGAGCGGTGTGCAGCTGGAAGCGTCGGACGCCTGGTTACTGCAACCGGTTCAATGGACCGAGGCCGGTCGCTTGATATCCAAAGATGCGAAATCCCATCCGATCCTATACACGTTTTGCCTGGGATTCATCGCGCTGTTGCTGATGCGAGCTCGTTCACTTCGTCGTTTAATCACCGAACTGGGTTTGGCGGCGCAGAAAGCGAACTGTCGATCGATTGGCCCTACGATTCGAGTGTTGCTGCTGACCAGCATCTTGTCGCTGGCGCCGCCGCTGCTGTGCGTTTTCGTCGGCTGGCGTTTAGTTCATTGTGGCGGCGATAACGAATTCGCGGCGGCAATCGGAAACGGTTTTACGATGCTGGGCGTTGTGTGGGCTGCCGTCGAGTGGATGCGTCAAGCGTGTCGAAGCAAGGGACTTGGTGAATCGCACTTTGGCTGGGCGTCGAGCGGGACAACTAGCTTTCGAGTCGAGCTAAAGCTCTTTTGCTACATTGCCCTTCCATTGGTATTCATTACGGCGACTCTGGCATCGAGCGATGGTGTGCACGAGCGCAGCGACATTCAACGCATCGCGTTCTTGCTTGGCATGGCGGCGGCCAGTTTCACAGCTTTCAGGCTGCTGCGTCCCCAGGGCTTGCTACGCGATTATCTCTCCTCGCACCGAAACGGGACTATCGAGAAGCTGAAGTATTTGTTTCCGCTCGCCGGCGTAGGTGTACCCACTTCATTGGCGGTGCTAGCCGCGGCTGGATACTTTTATACAGCTCAAACGTTATTCTGGCGATTGTTCGCCACATGCGTGTTCATCGCATCGCTGATCATTGTGCGCTCGGTGTTCTTCCGGATGCTGTTGTTACGACGCCGCTATTTGAGCATGGAACAAGCTCGCCAACGTGCCGCAGCGGCACAACATGCAGGCGAATCAACCGCTGTATCTCAACCCGTCGCGGGAATCGTCACCGAGAATAAGTCAGCCGATATCTCGGCTCACAGCCTGCAATCACGTCGGCTCGTCGGAACCGGAATGACGGCGATCGCGTTAGTCGGTTTATGGATGATCTGGATCCAGGTGTTGCCCGCGCTCAGCATGGTCGGCAACTATTCCCTGTGGGGAAAGCTAAGCTCTGTAGCGACGACCGAATCGGCAACAACAATTACTCCGATGCCAAACGCGACTGCCGGGGCGACCACTCCTGCCGGTCCCGTGGCGTTGGCGGATGATGATGTGACCAATAACTCAGTCACGTTATCAGATTTGGCGCTGGCGATCTTGATCCTCGTTGTCACCATGGTGCTATTTCACAACGGACCGGGACTACTCGAAATGTCGGTCCTTGAACAATTGCCGTTCGATACTTCGGTGCGTTATGCCATCACCACGTTGGTCAGTTATGCGATCGTCATGATCGGAACCATCGCTGCTTGCTCAACAATCGGCTTGCAATGGTCGCAGATTCAGTGGCTCGCTACCGCGCTGACCTTCGGGTTGGCATTTGGACTGCAAGAAATGTTCGCCAACTTCGTGGCGGGTCTGATCATTCTTCTCGAACGTCCGATTCGCGTCGGCGACATTGTGACCGTCGACGATGTGACCGGCGTTGTCTCGCGGATTCGCATCAGGGCCACCTCGATCACGAACTGGGATCGCAAGGAGTACGTAGTACCCAATAAGGAATTCATTACCGGTCGGGTACTCAACTGGACGCTATCGGATAAGGTGAATCGCGTGGTAGTGGAAGTCGGATTGGCGTACGGATCTGACACCGAACGCGCCCGCGAACTGCTGCTTCAAGCAGCGAACGATCATCCCGCTGTTTTGAAAGACCCCCCTTCGATGGCAACCTTCGAGGGTTTTGGAGATAACTCGCTGAACCTCGTGCTTCGGACCTTCCTGCCTTCACTTGAAAATCGCTTGCAAGTTGTCCACGAAATTCACACCGCGATCGATCAATCGTTCCGCAAAGCTGGCATCGAAATTGCGTTCCCGCAACGCGATTTGCACATTCGTTCGATGGCCAAGAATGCGGCGCTGAAGCTGCAAACCAGCACGGATGATGAGATCGAGGAGTTAAGCGACGCCGCCTAGTCGCCTGATTACCAGCGACTGCGTTGTACCGTCGATCGCCTCGCCGCTCGCGCAAGGGTTGGGACCGATCCCGGTACGGGCTAGACTCGCTGGTCGATGCTCAAAAAAAGCGTTTGTGGCAGCGCCGGCGAATTGTCACTTGAATCCTCGTCTAGCTGCGATTGTGACTGGGAGCTGCTGCGCCAAACATCCAGCCCCAAAGGGGACGATGTTTTGGCGACCTACTTCGGCGAAAATGATTAGCCACTTTTCAGCTCCGCGAGTTACCAGACCATCCTGTTTTCACGTCTGATCAGGAATACACGGCAGGGGCGGTTGCGTGTGCGACCATTTCTGGGTCCAAATGCTGCGGTGCGGGAGACCGTTTCTTTCGCGTTTTCTTTGGCACCATCGATTTCATGGCCTCTTGCTTTCCAAAGCACAACAGTCGGTCGCCAGCTTCCAGAACTCGAGTGACTTTCGGGTTTGGAATCACGGTCTTGCCGCGATACAACGTCAGCACGTTGATGTCTTGTTCAGCAAAGGCCGCCTCCGTGATGGTCATCCCGACAAAGTGCGAACCTTCTGGAACGACCAACTCTGATACCGTGTAACCGCGACTAACGGTCAATTTTTGCCGCACGTCCATTTCTGGGAAGTCCGTATGGGCCGCACAATAATCCACGATCGCACCCGCGATATCGCTCTGGGTCGCACGCTCGATTCCTTCCAATCCCGGCGAACTATTAACCTCCATCACTTGCGGTCCGTCCTTGCCCTCGAGCATATCCACGCCCGCGACTCGCAAACCCATGATTTGAGCCGCGCGGATCGCGGTTTCCCGGTAGCTCTCGTCCAGCTCAACCTTTTCGACTTGTCCGCCTCGATGCACGTTGCTGCGGAACTCGTCACCCTGTGCAACCCGCCTCATGGCGCCAACGACCTGGTCGCCGATCACGAATGCCCGAACGTCTCTTCCCTTGCTTTCTGAAACAAATCCTTGCACCAGTACATTTTGCTTAGCCGTTTGCAGCGTTTCAATGATGGCTTCGGCAATCTTGATCGAGTCGGCCAAGATGACGCCGACGCCCTGCGTACCTTCGAGTAGCTTGATGATCACTGGTGCCCCTCCGATACGCTCGATCGCAGCGATCACATCGCTTCGGTCGCGAACAAACGTCGTGCGAGGCATTCCAATGTGGTGTCGGCTCAGGATCTGCATGCTCCGCAGTTTGTCTCGGCTGTTGGAGATACCGCCGGAACTGTTCGCGACGAATACGTTCATCTGTTCGAATTGCCGAACGACCGCCGTACCAAAGTAGGTGATGCTGGCCCCAATTCGCGGAATCACAGCGTCGTAATCCGCAATCGCCTTTCCCTTGTAGTAAAGATCTGGCTTGCCGGATTGCAGATCAATCGAACATTTGAGCGTGTTGATTATTGACGCGTTATGGCCGCGCGCCTTTGCGGCATCCATCAATCGGCGAGTGCTATAGCAACGTGGTGCGGTAGAAAGTATGCCTAACTTCATGTTTTAAAGCTCTAATCAAGAGGACCGGATAGGATGATCAGCGACCAAGACCGGCTGATCGCAAAAACACCGGGGTAAGGTTCACCATGAGCAGACGGGACGAGCGGCGATCTCTTCCGCTTCACTCGTCATCGCCTGGACATCCTTAAACGCCCAGACGACCGTTCGAGCCACTTGCCTTCCAGTGCTGGCCCGATTGAAGCGCCAGGTACCGCCGCTGATGCTGCCTTGCCGAAAATTCTAGTGTTTTACCGAGAAATTCGCAATGTTGATGCGCACGGACCAGCCTGATGATCAACAGATTGATCACCGCCAGTCGGAACAGCAGCCATCGCAACGGCGTTCGACGCAGCCGATTGAGCGCTGGTGTTGAACTCTGCCATGCAGCCCTCCACCCCGGTCTTTGCGAGTTCCCTCAGCAAACGGCAGCGTATCGGAACACAGTCTCTCGGTTCCCGCCCGTTTTCTCTGGACCGGCTTAAGTTCGAGCATCGGCCATGATCGACCAGGCCAACATTCATTGGAAATTCAGCGTACTCCCTCCTCCCTGCTCTTCGTGCTGGGCCCCGCCGCCCAATCTCTGTCGCCCAATCTCTGTCGGCCAGCGCACCGTTTAGCGACCGCTTGCTGTATGGGTGTGCGGCAAGGAATTTGCAAACGATTCGGCACGATCAAGATCCTGTTCGTTCGGATGTTTACGATTCAGTCCGCCGATCAGCGCCAGTGCGAAAAAAGTATCGTGACCCCGGCAGGAAAACTCACCCACAATCTCAAATCCCTTACGCTTGAGTGACCGTCGTAGCAAAGCGTGGTACGCCCAGGAAAGGAACGGCAGACCGGAAGTTGAAAATAGAAAGACTCGTCGACCCTGCCCTCCATTCTTAGGCACCTTGCGGAGCCAATCGCGGATCGACCGATGAAAACGTCCGTAGTAAATCCCTGAGCCGACGCCGAGCAGCGAGAATTCGCCCGGCGTTCCCAACATTACCGACTCCGGCTCGACCACCTCAGCACCGATCGCGCGGGCGATTCGATCCGCAACCAATCGCGTATTGCCATGATGCACCGACTTACAAACGATGATCGCGTGATGAGTCATCTGAGTATCGTACCTCCATCTGTACTGACCGCCGCAGCCCCAATTGTAGATCAGGAATCGGCGCCCCGCAGCTCGGTAACCAACCCCATCCTAGAGTAGAGGTTAGCGAATGCATGCGACCATCGTCTCGGTGTTTCACGACTTTTTGTCGTCTTTGTTAGCACACTGGGCGGCTGCTGCCCCCTGGGGCTGCAGCGCGACGCCCGCAATGACACAGCATCGGTGTTACCATGACACCATTTCCGTCATCATCGACGAAGCTTTGCGGATTGAAATCGCGATAGTCACCACGACGCTTCAGGACAAGTCAAACGTCGAAACACTCGATTAACCTAGGTGCAATCCGGCATGACGAGAATCGTGACACCAAGGTTGGCGACGATCGGCCTTGTAAAGATCGGCCTTGTAACGATCGCCCTGGCAACGCTTGCCCTGGCGATCTCCCTGCTGGTCGGACCAAGTCCCAGCACCCAGCCGGCCACAGGCGCTGCGGCGAACGATTCCCAAGTGGATCAATGGGCCGACTTTCCGACCGGAAGGACGATCGACTTCAGCGGCCACACCTGGCGGGTCAAGGGCGCCGGTCCCGAGCGGCGCTACGGCCCCGGCGGTTTTCCCTTCGGTTCCTCCCCGCAGAGCGTCTGGGTGGATCAGCAGGGGCGATTGCACCTGCGGGTCATGGAGATCGACGGTGTCTGGCACTCCGCCGAAGTTTGCCTGACCGAACCGCTGGGGCACGGCGATTACCGGTTCACGACCGTCGGCCGGGTCGATGACCTCGATCCGAACCTGGTCTTCGGCCTGTTCATCTGGGAGTACCAGGCCAGCTACGACGAAGCCGGTGAGCGCAACATAGCCAACGAGTTCGACATCGAGTTTGGGACGTGGAAGGATCCCAGTCGCGCTCCGGCGCAGTTCGTCTGCCAGCCCTGGCACCACCAAAGCAGCCTCCATCCTTACCGGTTTGCGCTGACCGGCGACCAGTCGCTCAGCACCCATGCCTTTCGCTGGCTGAGAAACCGGGTGGAGTGCCGTGCGTGGCGCGGCGGACCGCAGCGCGAAGGCGTCCCCGAGGATCAGCTGACCGCCTGGACCTACACCGGGGCCAACGTTCCGGCGGGCGCGCCGCGGGTACATTTGAATCTGTGGTGCATTGAGGAACCGCCAGCGCGGGGCGTGCCGCAAGAGGTGATCATCGAACGGTTTGAATTTGTCGCCACACAAGAGTGAACCGTTCACGAAAAGCTCATGGCCCGATCCCGGCCGGCTGCCGGTCTGAGCTCCCCGGTCTGAGCTCGCCGGTCTGAGCTCGCCGGTTTGACTGGCTACATCCTGGAAAACTCGATTCGGCTTGGCGTCGCCTGCGAGTGATGCAGGCGATGGAGTTGGGCTTTGAAATCTCCCTCCCGCGCGTCGAATATATTCTCCACCCAAGTTTGTGGGTTGCGATCGATAAACGGGAACCAAGTACTTTGGACCTGGATCATCAGGCGGTGCCCGGCCTTGAACGTGTGATGCACATCGCGGAGCGGAACAGTGACACTGGTCACGCGACCGGGAACAAAGGGCTGGGGCTGTTCCAGACCGTCACGAAATCGTCCTCGCATCACACCGCCGCGAACCAATTGTTGGCGTCCACTTTGATAATCGTCGGGGATTGGTTTATCCGGTCCGCGGTGGAGCGGTTCACCTGGAAATTCGTCAATCAACTTGACGATCAGATCGGCCGCCTCTCCGGTGGTGCTGAAGAACAATTCAGCCCGCAAAGGACCTGCGATCGTCAAGTCCTGGTCCAAGGTTTCGGTGCGAAACACCAGCACGTCAGGGCGGCGACCGGCGAATCGTTGATCCTCGGTCATGTAATTTTTGGCCCAACCAGCCGTGATTTCTTCGGTATACGGCACCGGCTTATCGGGATCGCTGATCCAGGGGGTCTGATCGGCGGTCGCGATGGGAACGCCACCGAGCGGCGATGGCCGAACCGCTGCGTTGATCGGCTCGGCGCGGCTCGGCTTGCCGCTGATGAGGTTGCCGCCGGCGGCAAAACTCAAGCTGGTCGACTTTGCCTTCAACGGAGGCCAACTGTCATAAGATCGCCAACGATTGGCGCCTGTTTCGAAAACGAAGGCCTCCGGCAGCTCTGGGGGGCCATCGCCCTTGAGCGTCTCTTTGAAGAATGGTAGCTGGAACTGGTCACGAAAGAGGTTTGCCGTATCAAAGTCGAAGTCGGCATCGCCGAGTGTTCGACCGCTGCCCGAGTTCCAGCCGCCGTGACGCCATGGTCCCATCACCAACGTGTTTTGAATATTCGGATTGTTGCGTTCGATCGATTCGTAGGTCTTCAGCGGACCATACAGATCTTCGGTATCAAACCAGCCGCCCACAACCAACACCGCCGCGGAGACGTTTTTCAAGTGAGGCAGGATGTTGCGCGACTTCCAAAAATCATCGTAGTTCGGGTGCCTGGTCAATTCGTTCCAGAAAGGAATCTCCGCTTTGAAGTAACGCTGGTTGACATTCGACAGCGGTCCGATGTCGAGAAAGAACTGATAGCCGTCGCGCGTCTGATGGTCAAAACGCTTGGGACCCACAGCGGTCGGCTGCGGCCGCGGAACGCCGAATCGGCTAAGGAAATTGAACGCCATCGGCAATACGAAAGCGCCGTTGCGGTGAAAGTCGTCAAAGAACCAATCGGCAATCGGCGCCTGTGGCGAAACGGCCTTGAGCGCTGGATGGGAATCAATGCAACCGGCTGAACTGTAAAAACCAGGGTACGAGATGCCCCACAAACCAACGCGCGAATTGTGGTGCTCAACATTCTCGATCAGCCACTGGATTGTGTCATAGGTGTCGGAGCTTTCATCAAACTGGGCAGCTCTTTTGTTTGGAATCTGTGGACGCATATTGACAAACGTTCCCTCAGATAGATTTCTTCCCCGCACGTCTTGAAATGCAAAGATGAAGCCTTCCTTTTCGAACTCAACCGACGGCCCGAGCGTCCCGCGGTACTCGTCGGCGCCATACGGACCTGAACCATACGGGGTGCGAACCAACAGGATCGGATAGGTATTTTTCGCGGTCGCTGTGTAGGGGACGTAGATGGCTGTAAACAAGCGCGTCCCGTCTCGCATCGGGACCATCGCTTCGAATTTTGCGTAGCCCGATCGAATTGCTTCGGCTCGCGAAGGCGTCGGTTCGTCGCCGGCGCAAAGCGAATTACAGACCAGCAGCAAGACTGTCCAGCTCAACAGCAACCTGACAATGATCAATGGGTTCTCCTTGCGGAACAGGAACGTGCAGGGGGAATCTAGGATCTGGTTCAGCATACTCTGACACCAAGCGTCACGCCGCGCCTTGGCAGACGTTCAACAATCCACTTGCCTATGGGATGATCATCGCGCGGTATCGGTCGCATCATCGCAGTGTCAATCCTTCCCGGTCGCCGAGAGCATGATCATTGCCAGTGGCGGAATATTGAGTTTGAGGCTGTAGTCACGTCCGTGGCTCGCCACTTCCTCGGCAACCTGGCCACCCAAATTGCCGATGTTGCTGCCACCGTACATCTTCGAGTCGCTGTTGATGATTTCGATGTACCTGCCGGGTAGCGGCACGCCGATTCGATAGCCGACGTGCGGTGCGGGTGTAAAATTGAAGACAACGACGATCGAGTCCCCGGCACTGTCTTGGCGGCAAAACGTGTAAATGCTCTTTTCGGTGTCGTCGGCGGCAATCCACGAAAAGCCTTCCGGCTGACAATCGAGTTCATGCAGGGCAGGATAATCTTTGTAAATGCGGTTCAGGTCTCCGATGTACTTCTTGACTCCGTCATGAACTTCGAACTGAAGTAATGACCAGTCAAGTTGGCTGTCGGCGTTCCATTCGGAAGACTGCCCAAACTCGCCGCCCATGAACAGCAGTTTCTTGCCGGGCAAGGCGTATTGGTATCCATACAGCAAACGCAGATTGGCGAACCGCTGCCATGGGTCGCCAGGCATTCGCTGCAGCAACGACCCTTTACCATGCACAACTTCATCGTGGGAAAGCGGCAGCATGAAATTCTCTGAGAACTGATACACGCTCCGGAAGGAGAGTTCATTCTGATGGTATTTGCGATAAATCGGGTCGCGTTTCATGTACTCCAGCGTGTCATGCATCCATCCCATATCCCACTTGAATCCGAACCCGAGCCCTCCGTCATAAGTTGGCCTTGAGACTCCGCCGTACGACGTCGACTCCTCGGCAATCGTGATCGCGCCCGGGAAGTCAGCGTGTAAATGGACGTTGAACTGCTTGAGGAATTCGATCGCCTCGAAGTTTTCATTTCCGCCATAGCAATTAGGGATCCACTGACCCTCACTGCGCGAGTAATCCAGGTACAGCATGGAGGCGACTGCATCAACTCGCAAACCATCGACGTGGTATTCTTGCAACCAGAATCGAGCGCTCGCGTGAAGGAAATCGCAAACCTCGTTACGACCGTAGTTAAAGATGTGGGTGTTCCAATCTGGATGGAAGCCTTGCTTGGGATCATCGTGTTCGTACAGTCCGGTACCGTCAAAGCGAGCCAAGCCATGATCATCGTAGGGGAAATGGGCGGGCACCCAATCAATGATCACGCCAATGTTGTTCTGGTGACAGTGATCGATGAAATACCGAAAATCGTCCGGTGGCCCAAAACGACTGGTCGGCGCGAAATAGCCGGTGACCTGATATCCCCAAGACCCGTCGAACGGGAACTCGGTAATCGGCATCAATTCGATGTGCGTGTATCCCAGCTGGCGAACATAATCGACCAGCATGTGCGCCAGTTCCTTATAGCTATGGTATCGACGGCCGTCCCACGGCCGTTTCCATGACGAGAGATGCACCTCGTAGACCGAGATCGGCTGGCGGAGCCAATTCACCTGCGCGCGGCGATCCATCCAATCCTGATCTCTCCAGTTGTATTGATCCAAATCGTGGATGATCGACGCGGTGGCGGGGGGTAGCTCGGCAGCGAACGCGTAAGGATCGGCCTTGCTGAGAATCTGGCCGTCCTTGGTGCGGAGGCTGTATTTGTAGCGCGTACCGACGCCGGCCCCCGCGATGAATCCGCTCCACACGCCCGAGTCACTGCCGGTAAGCGAGTCACAACCGTGCTGCCATCCATTACCGTCCGTCAAAACGCTGACTTCCGTCGCGTTGGGGGCCCACACGGCAAACCTCGCGCCATCGACGCCGTCGCGATGCTCCACGTGTGCACCGAGCCAATGGTACCGTTCGTTCTTGACGGGTTGTTCTACAAGATCTTTCATGGTTCAAACCGAGCTACCAACTGGCGATACTGCTGACCCATTGCATCGCTTTGAATCCGGGCGATGCGCGGGCGTCAAGGCACCGTATCTTGTTCTGTCACAGCTGCCAAGAGAGCGATTGGCCGAGGTTACGGGCCCAACGAGTGCAATCGCCGTTACCCGGCATCCAGCGACCGCTGCTGTGGTGCTGCGCAAGCGCGGTAGGGCCGGTTCCCACCGGCCGGCCCTACGGCATGCTTACTCGCGCTCGCCCTTAATCGGGTTCTCGCCCTGACCGTAATCTAATTTGCCTGAAACTTTGTCGCCCTCGAGTTTGAGCGTGATCTTCGAGGGAATCTCTTGTCCTTGGAACTTGAGGGTCACCTCCATCGTCGCGGTATCGCCGTCGACTTTCAGATTCGAGATCGGGAACAAGGCGAGCTCGCCGCCGCCGTAGGTGCCGGTCAGATCGGGCTTGATTACCAGCTGTCGCGCGTTCTCGCCGAGCTGCGACTCGACCATCAGATTCCAGCTGCCAACAAACTCAAGCTTGGCACGCTCGCCCACGATCGTCGCTTCGCCGTCGCCGTAATCGAGCGATCCGCTGACTTTGTCGCCGTCAAGTTTGAGAGTGATCGAGCAGGGCAACTCCGTTCCCTGCGACTGGAGCGTGACATCCATCGTCGCGGTATCGCCGTCGACTTTGACGTTCGAAATTGGGAATGCCGGGAAGTCGCCGCCGCCATAGGTGCCGTTCAGATCAGGTTTGATCACCAGCTCGCGAGGGTTATTGCCAAGCGGCGACTCCACCATCAGCTTCCAGGTGCCGACAAAAGAGCCTTGTGCGGCGCGCTTGCCCGATACTGGGAAATCGCCAAAGTCCGAAGACCAGTTGCCCTCGAGCGACCCGCCGTCAATCTTGCCGGAGAAACCGAGCGTCATCTCCTGCCCCTGGCGGCTGAAGGTCATGTTGAATTTCAGCACGCCGTCGGCGAACGAGACATCATCGAGATCACGGTCGCCTTGCCGGCCACTCATCTTGGCTTTCAGAGCGCCTTCCACTTCGGTGACCGTGAGCGTCGACTCATTGGTCCGGCCGCCAAAGTCGGCCTTCAGGTTCCACTGGCCGACAGGACCTTCGTCGGCTGAAGTGCAAATACCCGAGCAGAATAAAACGAAACCGGCAGCGGCGATTCCCTGAACGATCGAATTTTTTGCTGATGTGAGCATGACGTGCCTTTCGCTTAGACGTGGAGTGATAGCGGACCTGATACATATGATAACGCGGCAGTCGACGGTGATGCCGCTGGTCCGCTGACAAATGCCTGGGCCCTGTGTCGCCTCCCACGGATTTCAAGACTTGTCCCACCAAAATCAGAAAAGTTCCGATTCTTTCGACGACCTGGCTAGGGGGTGCGATCGTGCCGCGACCGATCAAACTCACGAGGGCTTCCAACACATCCAAAAGGCCGTGGCGTCAAACCGCATCTCATCATTTTAAAGGTCCATCACGGTTCTATGTGGGTCTTTATCCCGGAGGGATTGTTAGCCATTAGCCTCGGGTCGCGCAGCGCACCCGGGGTGGCGGTCCCTTCGCATAGCGCCGACCCCGAAGGTGGTCGCAGCGCACAGGGCTGGACCACCGTTGGGGTCGAAATTGACATTGGATCACTTACCGGAGGTGCGCTACGCGACCCACGGCTAATCGCTGATAGCCATCCGAGATGGTTTGCGCAGCAAGATTTGGGATTCAACCCCCACGAAACCGTGATGGGCCATTTGAAAGTACTCAAATCCTGATGCGTCCGGTACTTCTGGTGTATCATCATCACCCACAACCACCACAACCACCACAACCTCCGCAGCCACCACAGCCACCACAGCCGGAGACCCCATCACTCGCTGGCGATGCGGTTTCAATCGCGGCTTGCAGCTACGACATCTCAGCGTGGTCAATCGCTGTGATCCCAAATAGTCCGGCCGCAAGGATCAAGTCGGTCTTCGCCCAACTTTCCCCAGTACCACAGCGGGCTTGTTGCAGCTTCTGGTGCTGAACTTCAAGACGCTTAAATAGTCGCTCTCCGGCGCGCGTTCGGTGGGGCCGAATCTGGAACGCAATCAATAGGATGCCGAGTGATACCAGGCCGACGATTAAGAATCCCGTCGGTTTGCTGCGCGAGAGCCCGACGAACATTTGCGCAGCTCCCAGCAGCCAAATTACGGCGAGAATAAGGGTTGGCCACCAGCGTGCCGGCCGAAAGCTCTGCGGCGACTCCAGTAAGCCCTTAGCCCGCAAACGTGATTCAATTTCTTCAGCCGCACTCTGAGCAGAATCTAGGATCTCCGCTGGCGTTACGCCGTTGGGCAAGCTTGCAGCTTGGGTGAGCGCGGATTCCACCGTGTCGGTGCATTCGGCGGAATGGTCGGACTGAAATAGGTAACTCGACCTCTCTGATGATAATGGTGCGCAAGTGGCAGACGCGTCTTCAATCATGCGCAAGCGACCGTCAATTACCAACGCAGCCAATCCAGACTCTACGACGCCCTTTACCCCCCGCGCCAAACACGCAATTTCGTAGGGCGAAAGGCTTGCACGTTCGTCGATGGGTTCGTCGTGCCGAAACAGATGTCGGAGCAAGATCGCAGCGACAAGTCCTATCGCGCTAGTGACCAAAAAGAAAACCAGGAAGTCAGTCCCGCTAAAATCAAAAGGACTGGGGGCCCGGAAAATCAGCGGAACGACCCCTGCACAAATCAGCAACGACGAAGCACGGCTCGCCCATCGCGCGCGGCATGGCTTTGGAATGATCCAGGCCGTCGCCTTATTCACCCATACCGATTCGGTGGCTGCTGCGAAGCGAGCTTCGACTGGAGGCCAGATGTCGGGTGGAGGAACCTCGTGAAACCATTTCTGATAACTATTGAGTGTCTGCTGATATTGGCTGCGGAACCGGTCCGCTTCTGCCCGGCCTCCCTTGGTGGGCCCATGATGCACGCGCTGGCCAAGAACTTCACCGCAAAAGTCGTCCCAATATTCCCGTGTGTAGACCAAGTGCAGATGCCAGACTTGATCGACCTGTTCGGACGGCGTCACCTGATGTCCCGCGGCGACCGCAAGGAACATGAATCGCTTGTACTCCTCAATCACCCGGGATGCATAATTATGGGTCCAGATATTCTCGCGGGCCAACCTTTGGCTAAACGCCAGACAGCTTGCTGGGTTGTCAGGTGAATATCGGCTGATCCTGTAGTACAATCCAGTTAGGCTCTCATTCATTGCACGTCCTCCCGAGAGTTAGAAATCGTCCTCGCTATTAAATAAAACGAGGTTTGCGAACGGGTTGCGCGCTAAAAATGTGAGTAATTGCAGTCGACCAGTGAGCTTCGGAAATGTGGCCTGAATTTTGAGCGACCCACAAGATATTGAGGTTTTGGTTCAATCGGCTGTGCAGGGTGACGCGGCGGCGCTAGAAAGGTTGCTGCTCGACCATTATGCGGCGTTAGCCGCGCATTTGGCGAAACGGATGCCCCAATCGCTGTTTGCGGTGACAGGCGTGGATGACGTTGTCCAGCAGACCTACGCTCAAGTATTCCAAAACATCCGTAGCTACCAACACCGGCACAGCGCTTCTTTCATGTCGTGGCTGGTAACCATCGCAGAGAATCGGTTGCGAGACGAAGTTCGTGCCCAGAAGCGCAAGAAACGTGGTGGTGATTTCGCGCAGGTGCGCGGAGGTTGGCTGGACGATCAATCGAGCGCTGTCCGCTTGCTGGATGACGTCGCCGGACCAGCTAACACGGGCAGCCAGATGTTACGCGCCGAGAAGCGATCCAAGCGATCCAAGTTGCAGTTGCAGGGCTACCTCCAGCGTACCGGGAAGTAATTCAGTTGCACTACTTTGACGGACACACTTTGGAGAAAACGGCCGCGTTGATGAATCGCAGCACAGGGGCAGTTCGTGGAATGCTCGACCGGGCGCAAAAAGTTGCGCCAGGCATTGCAGCGGGCATCGCGTTATCTTGGCAGCAGCTAGCTGCACTTAAATCGAACAATCGCGCTCCCGGATCCAGATTCACAGCGGACAAGACGATGTGGAGGAGCAACATGAATGAACCCTTCCAGAGCAATGAGAAGGCTTCTTCAGTCGAATCGAAACAACTTCGCCTGCGGCAGATCGTCGATGATTATCTTGCCCGACGGGCAGGTGGAGAGGCGATTGCGCAAGAAGAGCTGCTGAAAAACAATCCGGATTTTCAGCAAGAAATTGCGAGCGAACTTTTGAAATTGCAAGTCATCGATAAGGCGTGCCGGCAAGCCGGCGACCAACCGTCGACCGCTACTACCAGCCTGGTCGCGGGTCATGAAACCGCGCTGCTCATTCGCTGCCCCCATTGCCAAACACGGATACAAGTTTGGGACGAACAGCCCTTCATTCAGTTGAAGTGCTCATCCTGTGGACAGCGCGTGGAGCTGATCGGATCCGCTTCGTCCGTCGTAGCTCCGCAACAAATAGGACACTTTGAGCTTGTCGAACATCTTGGTAGCGGCTCCTTTGGAACTGTCTGGAGAGCGCACGATTCCCAATTGAACCGAGATGTAGCCGTCAAAATTCCACGACGCCGACATCTGGATACTTTGGAAATCGAAGAGTTTGTGCGAGAAGCTCGCGTTGCGGCCCAGCTTCGACACCCCCACATCGTGACCGTGTACGAAGTCGGACTGGCCGGAGAAACCGTCTACATCGTCAGTGATCTGATCCGGGGAGTGACACTACAAAGCTGGGCAGAATCCCAGCCAATGACGTTCTCCACCACGGCGGATCTGTGCAAGTCGATCGCAGAAGCCCTCCATCACGCTCACGAGGCTGGCGTCGTCCACCGTGACTTGAAGCCGGCAAACATTCTGATCGACGACGACGGCAATCCTCACCTGACCGACTTTGGATTGGCCAAACACGCGACCGATGAAATCGCGATGACCTTGGCTGGCCACATCCTGGGCACACCAGCCTACATGTCCCCGGAACAGGCACGTGGCGATTCTCGCTCCTGCGACCGTCGCAGCGATATCTATTCACTGGGCGTGGTCCTGTTTGAATTGTTAACCGGCGAGTTACCATTCCGAGGAAACATGAGCGTATTGCCGCACAAAGTGATTCATGATCCCCCGCCCAGTCCCCGCCGACTGAATCGCTACGTGCCACGCGACTTGGAAACTCTGTGCCTCAAGTGCTTGGAAAAGGACCCACAGAATCGTTGCCAGACCGCGGCTGAATTCGCCGAGGAGCTGAGCAGGTATGGGCGTGGTGAGCCGATCCGCGCACGGCCGGTGGGAATCGCCACGCGACTGGTACGCTGGTCCTTGCGACAACCGCACGTCGCGGCACTGACCGCTGCCGTGCTGGCTCTGCTCCTGGCAATACCTGTGTTAACGACGTGGGGATTCATCAGAGAGAGGGTCTTGCGAACTGAGCTGCAGACGGCCTACTCGCAAGAGCGCGAATTGCGCCAGCAGAACGAAGAAATCATCGAAAGCCAACGCAAGCTGCTGACGTTTATCGTCAACACGGATACTGTACGAAACTACTGGAATCGCGCTGAAGAATTGGCGCGGCAGCCGGAACTCCTGGACATCCTGACATCGAATCTAGCTGATCCAGAACTTTCAAAAATTCGAGACCAACTTAAACAACTGCCAGCCAACGGAGCGGAATTCGCAGCGTGCAGACGCAGTTTCATCGAACACCGGGCGCGAGAGCAACTGCAAGACTGGGTCGATGCGCGTTACGCCGAAAGCGAGAGCAACAAAGTCTTTGCGTGGTTCTTGCAGGATCCCCAAGGACTGCAATTAGCACGTTCCCCTCTCGAAAAAAACACTATCGGGCACAACTACGCCTGGCGCGCCTATTTCCACGGCGCTGATGAGGACTACCAGCATCCGGAAGAGTACCTTGCAAACCCTGAATCGCGGGTTCTGGGTGGAACCCACTTGTCCACACCGTTCCTTACAGAGTCGACCGATCAATGGGTAGTTGCCTTATCCACACCAGTGGTCCGCGCCGGCCGTTTGCTGGGTGTCTTGGGCGTGTTTCTCTATATCGAGCGACCTCGCCCCCATGAAGACAATTGGGCACCTTAAGCATGGCCTGCGTACGGTGTCACGCAGCAAGAGCCATTAGCATGCATACACAAGATACCGAGCGCGATCGTGATCAGCGGAATCGCCAACCGAGCAACGAAGGCCGCATATTGCCCCCGCAGATGCGAAGTACATGAACTCATTCCTCGATGCGGTGGCTTGGCCGAACAAAAAATCAGAGAAGACGACTGCATTTACAAAAATGATACCGCCCACCACTGAGCGCAGAACGGCTCGTAAAATGCCATCACAGGAGTGATTGTAAACCACTCGCCAGCGATTTGCAGCCAGTTCGTTGCATCCTCATTCCTCGCCGTAGTAGCCCTTTCAACGCTCTGGAACCGCGGCACCACTGGCAAGTTCCTAATGCCATACCTCTCGTGACTGATAGCAATCTTATTCATTCCCGTCGGCGGCCTCAGTTGTGCCTGAGTCGGTCTACCGCTGCCACTAATTCAGCAACACATTCGGGCCGTTGTTCTCAGTTGAGCCCTCAACCTACCTATGACAGACATCATCATTATCCGCAGGCATCTGCCCAAATGCAGTCCGCCAAAGCGGTTTTTAGTGCCTGTCTGGTTGTAGCCGTTGGAAGCACGTCAAAAATCGAAAGGTATCCGCCGAATTGCTCGATCATTCAGACCCTTACACGCTCATGGCACCACACTTTGTGTCGGTTTCTGGCCCCGAGCGTCAAGCCGCTTAAACTTAACGAGAATTTGCCGATTGGCAGCTGTGGAGGCGAACTCGGTGGGACGGTCGGTTCCCGCTGGTGAAAAGCACAGCTTTCGAGTGTGCTCAGCAAGTTCGTAGATCCCCAGAAACTTCTCTCCTATTCCTCCACCTTCGGTTGGCGTGAAGTCGATCGTCTTCGGCAGCTTCGTGGGGTCAAAGGTGCTGGTTCCTTTGCTGATCTGTTTGCCTTCCGAACGGATGCTCCACGTGCCGTCTGAGCCGTTGACCACCGTAAGTTTCCGTACATCACTATCCTTTGCCTGGTCTCCGTTGACTTCAAGCGCCGTGATTTGCCAGGTGCCTTGAATTCGTTGGCGATCCTGCTTGATCGCATCCTCATCGGCTGATGCGACTGCGGCAACTAAGCTGCCGACAAGCAACAGCGCGGACAAAAAATGTCGCATCCTGGTGGCCTCCACGAGCGTTTGGAAGTAGCGGAAAACACTCGCTGAATATACCTTACGCCACAGCAGCCAGGTTGATGCATGCTTGCCAGCGAGGTACTAAAAAGGGAGGCAACTTGAATTAGCCAGAGTTGTCGTAACCACATCAATCAGGTGCGCCCGCTGACTGCGCGGCTGGCTTTATTACCGTTTGTGTTCGAAGCGTTCGTTGGGTGTTGAGGTGTGACAGACGGTACATTTCGAAATTGTGCCCGCAAAACCTTGCTGTTCAATGGCTTGCAGGTTGTCCTGTAGCGTGACGGCCGGACCAATCGCGTGCGGACTGCCGTGGCAGGCGGCGCAGTGCACGTTGCCGTGACCATGCGAGTCTTTGAACAGGACGCCTGGTTGCTCAAAATCGAACTCACGACGCCGTTGTTGGTGACAACCGGCACAAGTCGGCTGCGAAACCCACGGAGTCCGCGCTGGATTGGCAACCGCATTCATATCACCATGGCACTGCGTGCAATAAATACCTTTGGAAAAATGAACGTCACGTTGGCAGTTCGTTTGAAAGCCTGGATGGCACGCATAACAAGCATTCTTGCCCATCGCCGTCAGCGGAGCCACTCGCGCGGCGTGCGAACCATGCATGGCGTGCGACAGCGGTTTGACACCAGGCGTACCCATCGTTCCAAGTGCGGGGTCCGAGTGACAGGATGCGCACAGCACTGGTTTGCCGCCGACAGCACTCGCATACAACGACGTTCTGTGCTTCTCGTCGTGTTTCTGCAAGATATCGAATTCGACACCGGCGGCCGTCGCCACCGTACCGGGTCTGGTTTTCGGGTGGCACAGATTGCAACTGATTTCCCAAGAGACCGGGACGACGGCATGCGTCGTGGCGAGTTGTGCGCCGCGGGAGAGCACCTTGATTTCGGACAAGGGATAGGGATCGAGATTGCCTTGATCATCAATGGGTGTCACCGGGATGCCGGTAGCGGCCCAATCGTTTTGGCCTGTAGGAACCATCGACCCTTGCAGTCCATTTCCCGTCAAGCCGATGTCAGGCGGCAGATTCACTCCGAATAGTGCCGGAGCCCACCGCCAGAAGTCCGTCTTGTTGATGGAACTCGTGTTGTTTTCAATGCGATACGTGACCTCAACACCTCGGGTGATGATTCGCGGCTCTCTGCCCCTTTGAATGACTTGGGCATGCAAGTTGTTGAACGGAGGCAGAATACACAGTCGTGAAAATTCTTGATTCATGCAGTGCATGCCGAGATCGTTGTAGCCCAGTACGACAATTGAACTGGTGTTGGTACTGCCACCACCGCCATTTTGCCCACCTCCGCCACCGCCACTGCCTTCGCCTTGATCTTCGTGTTCCTCTTCGTGTTCCTCTTCATGCTTTTCTTCACGCTTTTCTTCACGTTCCTCTACACGTGGTTCTTGCCGACGATCTTCCCGTGTTTTTATTTCTGAGCGCCGCAGCTGCTGTTCGCGATTTCGGGTCGGTATAGCCCGATCTTCACGCGGGTTAGTTTGTTTGACGCTCTGGCGATCGTCACCGCTGGACGTGGGACTGTGATTGGCCAAACAAAACAGCATGATGCTGGCGGCAACCCAGATGCGATTTTGACAAAGCCCTGATAAGACGTGGGACATGGAAATCTCCATCCAACGCGATTGAAAAGTGTGAGTTTGAAGGCTCGAACCGGCCTTTCATGAAAGAAGCTGAATCGCGTCTCGCCATCCGCCAAGACTTTTGGCAACTTTTCCAAATTGGTCGTCACCCCCGGCAGCGCTGAGCAACGAGGACTGTTGGCGATCGGGTTTCCAAAAGCCTGCGCGAGGACCGAAGTCGAGAAAATAAAACGCTGGCAGTTCCTGATTCCCTTTAACACATTGCGGAGCGAGTAGACCGCCTTTAACATAGGGTGAACCATCCGTCTCGCAGCGATCGCCTATTTTAGAAACGGTGATCAATCATTTCTGTCGAAGCGGAACGGGAGTCGCCGTTGCCGGGCCTAACCCTTTCACCTTTCAGGAAATCTCGGCGCGTCGGCTCGGATGCACCTCAGGCGAACTGATCGCGTATCCATCTTTCCATTTTCGAATTCATGCATAGGCTGCTGTAACCACACGCGCGACTTGGATTGCTGAAATTTTGACCGCTCGGCCCAGAAATACAAAATCAACTCACCATGAAATTTCAATCAGTATTGGTCTGCTCGGTTTTGCTATTCAGCTTGACTGCGGTTGACGCTGCCTATTCAGAAATTTTCATTTACAACGATGAAGGTTCGTATCTGAGCAAACTTGATTCGCTCGGTTATCAAGCGGTGCATGAAGGATTCGAGGATGATCTGGCTTGGGGAGCTGTCCGCTCGACAATTTCAGGCGGTTTTCAAGCGTTGCCGAGTGTCTCGAACCTTGGGATCACCTGGACATCAAATTTTGGTGGCGGCGGCGTGACGACCGGCAATGGACCCGCCCGCACAGGTGATTGGGGATTCTACGCTTATCCTCATGGAGACCAAATTAACGGCATCGTGGACGGATTTGTTGGCACCAGTGAATCGCCGATTTATGGAGTCGGAGGCTGGATCGAAACGAACACTACTCCCGCGGGCATCTCCCTTTTTCTGGATTCAGTTAGCGTCGATTTCAACGGCAACGATAACCTCAATAACGCCCACGCTTTTTTTGGCGCCATCAACACCGACGGATTCACACGGTTCGATTATCTGGAAACCGAGTCCGAGCCAGGCGACCAAAAACTGATCTTTGCTGATGACTTCACGTTCGGTTTTGCCCAGAGCATTCCCGAGCCTGGCAGTTTCGTATTGCTTTTGGTTGCGTCATTTTCAGTTTTTGTGAGCAGAAACAGAAACGGTTAAAATCAACGAGCATTTCAAACGAATTCCAGACCAACAGAGCAGGGACGTTGAACAATCATCGCCAATGCGTCGTCCTATTGCGCACGGTTGTGGCCAGCATTTTGACAGTAGGCCGTGCCGAAGGCGAGTTGGTCGACGACCATTCCTGGCTTGCGCGGATATTTCAATGCTCGGCCAGCGGTCCCAGGCAGCGATTCGTGCTAACGACTCTATGCTCAAATACGTAGTAATGAAACCGCGTCAATGAGGTGCGTCGCCTGACGTGTCCATGGTTTCACAATCCCGCAACAGGAAAAATTGATTTGAATGACGACACTGACAAATCCGCAACCGACAATCTTGACGACGCGAAACTGATCACCGTCGCGGAGCGTTCCAGCGAAGTCGCCGCCTCCGTCCTGGTCTCAGTATTGCAGGATGCGGGGATTCGGGCCGTGGCGACCGGCGGCTTCACCGCCGGATTTCGCACCGAAGCACCAGGTTGGGTGCAGGTACAAACTTTGGAACGCGATGCACAGCGGGCCCGCGAGATCATCGCCGAAATCAAGTTGGAGTTGCCCGACGAATTCGAATCATCGGGGGATTGACTTCGATTCAGCATGAAGGCCAGTATCCATAGTTTGGTTTTGAATCAGGTCGCCGTCGCTTGTACGGTCATCGCCATCACGCTCGCCTGCATCACGCCGGCGGATGGCTCCGAACCAGGCGAAGGCGAGCGGATGTTTGCCTTGAAAGTGCAACCGATCCTGCGTGAAAAGTGTTTTGGCTGTCACGGCAACGCTGCGGAAGAGTTCAAAGGTGGCTTCAATCTGACCAACCGAGAAACGATGCTTGCCGGTGGTGACCAGTATGGTGATACGGTGGTTGTTCCCGGCACTGCGGACTCCAGCGCGATATTGGCCATGGTGGCGCGCGAAGAAGACGGTTACGCGATGCCACCCAAAGAGGCTGACCGCTTATCGCAGTCGCAGGTCTGGGCGATTCGTGATTGGATCAATGCCGGCGCGCCTTGGCCCGACGAAACACAGATCGCCGAGATCAACGCCCAGTTTGCCGATCGCGCGACCGTCAAAACCAGTGGCGGGCTGAGTGACCAATGGACCCGTCGACATTACAAATCGCAAGATCTTTGGGCGTTTCAGCCGCTCCAACAGGAATTCCCGGTCGACCTGTCCGAGACCCGGGCAAACCCGGTCGACCTATTCATCAACCACCGGCTCCAGCAGCGCAAAATCGAAGCAGCACCCCTCGCTGACCGAGTGACATTGATCCGCCGTGCATGTTTCGACTTGCTTGGGCTGCCTCCGACGCCGTCCGAGGTCATCGAGTTTGTCAACGATCGCCGCGGCGATCAGGAAGCATTCGCGACCGTTGTTGATCGGTTGCTCGACAGCGAGCACTACGGGCAGCAATGGGCAAGACACTGGTTGGATGTCGTCCGCTACGCCGACAGCAGCGGCTTTGCCAACGATTGGGAGCGTCCCAACGCCTGGCGTTACCGCGACTACGTCATTCGCGCCTTCAACACCGACAAACCCTTTGACCAATTCAGCGTTGAACAGATCGCCGGCGACGAGATTTATCGCGCCTTGACCTCGGCAGACGCGCGTCGTGATCAGCTAGCTTCAGTTCACCCGGCCGCCTTCAAGGTTCCGCCATCCGAGTTATTGATTGCCGTCGGGTTCTTGCGGATGGGCCCCTGGGAACACACCGGGATGAGCGTCGCTAGACTGACCCGTCAGTTGTTTCTTGACGACATCACCGATTCGGTCGGGCAGGTTTTTCTCGCCCAGGCACTGCAGTGTTGTCGATGCCACGATCACAAGTTTGACCCCATTCCAACACGGGACTATTACTCGATCCAGGCCGTGTTCGCCACGACCCAGTTTGCTGACGTCGATGCACCGTGGCTGGACAATGAAAACCTCGATGGGATGGACGACGACAAGAAATATCATCTACTGCGTCAGCAAGCCAACGAGGCGATGCTGAAGGATTTGGAGCGACGCCAACGTAAGTACGAACAGGAATGGTTCAAGCAGCGAGGGCTACCGTATCAATCGATAGCCCAGGCGAAGCGAGCCGGAGCCGACGTGCTACCGGAAAAGTCAGGACAAACAGCTCAGGAATTTGGCAAACAACGAATTGGCCGTAAGTGGCGCACCCGCTTTGCTTGGGAACTGGATCGCTACCAGCCAATTGCATTGAGTGTTTACAGCGGCAAGACGCCGCCGGCAAAAAACATCACAGGTCGGATCGTCGTGCCCAAGGATCCGCTTGCCGCTGGGCAACTTGAAACGACCGCGATCCTGAACGGCGGTGATCCATTCTCTCCTGGCGAGGCGGTCAATCCAGGCGTCTTGAGTGCTGCTGCGGGTGCCGAGCAGTTTAAAATCCCAACCGATATCGAGGGTCGGCGAACGGCGCTGGCGCGTTGGATCGTCAGCCCCGAAAACCCACTCACCGCTCGGGTGATGGTCAATCGCGTTTGGGCATCTCACTTCGGCCGCGGGATCGCCGGCAACCCGAACAACTTTGGTGCCAGCGGAATGAAACCAACTCATCCCGCCCTGCTCGACTGGCTGGCCGTGGAATTCCTGCGCAGCGGATGGTCCGTCAAGCAGCTGCATCGAGTGATCATGAACTCCGCAGCCTATCGTCGATCAACGGCCCACCCAGACGCGGACTCGCTGGCCACGGCCGATCCCGACGGCAGTTCGTATGCCACCTTCCGTCCGCGCAGGCTGGCAGCGGAAGAGATACGTGACGCGATGTTGTTTGTCTCAGGTGAACTGAATCCCGCGGTCGGTGGAATTCCGGTGCGGCCCGACATGAATCTGGAAGCCGCCCTGCAACCGCGGATGATCATGGGAACCTTCGCGCCAAGTTACGTGCCCAACCCGCTGCCGAAGGATCGCAATCGCCGCTCAATCTTTACCCACAAGATTCGTGGTCAACGATTGCCATTCATGGAGACTTTCAATCAACCTGGCAGCGAAAAGTCTTGCGAGTTGCGCGATCAATCGAACATCACGCCGCAAGTGTTCGCGCTGCTCAATGGCCAGGAAACCAATGACCGAGCGCTGGCATTGGCCGCGCGAGTGATAGGCGAAGTTAACCAAGCGGGTGCGACTGGGGACGGCGAGGTGATTGATCGACTGTTCCAACTGACTTTTAGCCGCAGTCCCAACGTTGCCGAAAGATCCGACGCGATCGGTCATTGGCGGCGGATGACCAAGATTCAAGCGACACGGAATCCGCAACCGCACCGGTTCCCGACCGAGGTGGTCCGGGAAGCGATCGATGAAAACACCGGCCAGCCTTTCACGTTTACGGAAAATCTTTTCGCTTATCAGGACTACCAACCCGATTTGCAGGCGCACCAAGTCGATGCGAAGACACGCGGGTTGGCCGACGTTTGTTTAACGCTCCTGAACAGCAACGAATTCATCTACGTATACTGAGGTTTTCGGACGAATATGTTTGATCCTGGTCGTCGCGATTTTCTTTACGGGCTAGGTGCCAGTCTTGGCTCAGTCGCACTGACGTCGATGTTGGCCGATGCGGCCGAAGAGCGATCGACAAGTGGACCCCATTTTCCCCAGGCCAAAGCAAAGCACTGCATCTTCTTGTTCATGGAAGGCGGTCCGTCGCACATCGACACTTTTGATCCGAAGCCAAAACTGAAACAGCTACATCTGAAAGAGTTTCAACGTGGCGGCGAAGAACAATCCGCGATGAGCAGCGGCACACGCTACTACGTCGAGAGTCCGTTTAGATTCGGAAAAGTCGGCGAAAGCGGAGCCGACATGTGCCAGCTGTGGCAGCACTTGGCCGCAGTCGCGGACGAGCTTTGTTTCTATCGTGGCTGCCAGGTTGAATCAGTCAACCATCCAACCGCCAACTACCACGTAAACACCGGCAACCAATTTGGCGGTGACCCGTCGATTGGCGCTTGGGTCAACTACGGTCTGGGGAGTGAAAACCAAGACTTACCGGGCTACATCGTGCTGCCCGAAGTCGCTTATCCACAAGGCGGCGCGACCAACTGGTCCAATGGATTTCTGCCGACGGCTCTGCAAGGAACACCCGTTCGTTCGCAAGGTTCACCGATCCTGGACATTGCCCCGCCCGAAGGAATCACGCGTCATCACCAGCGCAAATCTTGATTTCCTGCAGCGAATGAATCAGCGGCATGCGGCGCTGCACCCTCGGCATGATGATCTGGTCGCCAGAATGCAAAATTACGAACTTGCTTTTCGGATGCAAATGGAAGTTCCTGAAACGCTGAGCATCAAAGACGAAAGACAAGCCACACTGGACAAATACGGCGTTGGTGTTGAACCGACCAACAACTTTGCTCGCCGCTGTTTGCTGGCCCGTAAGCTGGTCCAGAAAGGGGTCCGGTTCGTGCAGGTCTACGCCAGTACATGGGATTCGCACGATTACATCGCCAAAGCGCACGGTGCATTGATCCAGACGGTCGACAAACCGATCGCGGCGTTGATCGCCGACCTCCGCGAGCGAGGTCTGCTGGAGCAGACACTGGTCGTTTGGATGGGCGAATTCGGACGCACACCCGACAATGGAATCCGTGGCGGGGGGCTGGCCTACGGCCGCGATCACAACCCCGACGCGATGACGATCTGGATGGCGGGGGGCGGCTGCAATGCAGGGCACACGATCGGAGCAACAGACGAGATCGGAGCGATTGCGGTCGAAAATGTGCACCATATCCGTGACTTTCACGTTACCTTGTTGCGACTGCTCGGGATGGACGACAACAAACTGACTTATTACCACGCCGGACGTTTCAAACAACTCAGCCAGTTCGGCGGACAAGTGATCGAAGAATTGATTGCTTAGCCGCCGGTACTTGTCGTGGCTCGATGATTCTGAAGCACCGCTGGCCAGCGACATTCAGCTCCGATTCAGTGCGATTGGCAACCGGCGATTCAAGAATGCTTAACACCGCGCAGGTTCGCCGCTTTAAGAGCATCTTGAATCTTCAAGAATTCGCTGATGTTGTCCATCGTCAAGATGCCGACCAGTCTGCCTCGCTCCATCACGGGCACCGTCTGACACTGACATTCAGCCAGTCGCGCCAGTACGGTTTCCAACATTTCCTGTGAGTCAGCCGACTCAACATCCCGCAGCATCTCGTCCTGGACGGGAGCATCAGGTCCTTTGTTGGTCAGCGCACCGAGCATCAGTGCTTGAGTAAGTACGCCAATCACTTTGCCGTCTTGGACGACAGGAAAATCTTTCTGCGATCCGGACAGGGTTAGTTCAACAGCGTCGCGCAATGAGTCCTCGGGCTGAAGCGATCGGTAGTCCGTCAGCATCGCCGTGCCGACGCGAACGCCGCTGATCGCGGATTTTAGTTGAACCGAGCTTGCTTCTTGCGCCGCTCCGATCCAAACGAACAAGGCAATGAAGATCAGGAAAGGATTAAAGAACAAGCCGAGCAACCCGAATCCTAACGCCATGGCCTGGCCAACGCTGGCCGCGATCTGGGTCGCCGTCGCGTAATCCGTTTGTGTCGCCAAAAAGGCTCTCAGCACACGTCCACCGTCCATCGGAAATGCCGGCAACATGTTGAACAGCACCAAGATCACGTTCACCAACATCAGCCGCGTGACGAAAGAGCCTCCGGTCATCGAAACGTTCGCGGCAGAGCCAAGACCACCACTGACCGAGAGTCCGATCAGCAGGGCGCAGGCAATCACCACATTTACCAGCGGTCCGGCGATCGCGACCACCAACTCCTGCTTGGGATCCTCCGGCATCCGCTGCAGCCGGGCAAGTCCGCCGATCGGCAGCAAGGTGATGTCAAGCGTCTTGATGCCGTAGCGTTGGGCAGCCAGGGCGTGCCCCAATTCGTGCAGCAACACACAGCCAAATAAGGCAACAATAAAGCCGACACCTTCGACCACCGCCGCAATGGTTTGCTCGGATCGCCAGAAACTGAGCCCGATCCAGATGATCAGGATCAAGAAGGTGGAGTGAATGAACAGGCCGATCCCAGCGACTTCGCCAATTTTCCAGGACCATTTCATGTCATTCACTCTGTAAGGATCAAATTCCTGAACATTCGACGTCACGCTTTAAGAAAATGTAATCATACGCGATGTTAAGTTCGATGGCGCGGTCTGCTATCTACTGACTGTCTCAGAAACTACTGCAGTCATACTTGATTGTTCTCTAAATCAGCAATCGAGGACCGGATCGCCTTGCCGTCGAACAAAAAAATTGCGCGACCGCCGCTTCGAGCCTCCGCTATCGCAACAGCAACAGCCGCGTTTCAATACGATTTCAACGCGTCACATCGATTGCCGAATCTTGGCACATTCGTAGCGGATGATTTCGGTGGTCGGCAGATACGTAGTCCGACACGTATCAAAGGGGTCGTACAATCGTCGATCGAGTCCGACGATCCGACAGGCCAAACACATCGAGTTATCCGTACTGACGCGCGAAGGCCTCTACTTCGGCGATCTGGTCGCGGCGAGTTTGCTGAATGCTTTCTTCGATGGCGTCCATAATCGAGCAACATGATCCGCAGCTAGAGCTAACTCGCACGTGCAGCCAACATCCAGACCAGTTCGACGACGGCGTGGTCAAATTCGATTAGCGCATCCCGCTGAAACTTGATGGAGACGCCTTCGTGATTGTGGCCGCAATCGGCCAGCGGCTGACACTCGGACACGTGATCGGCGCCGATTTTGGGCGGCTGCCGCCGGTTGTCGTCAGCAACCCGATCCTTGTGAGTGTCAAAGATTAGCGCGGGTCATTTTTTGGCTTGTCTGTTTGAAACAAGAGTCAGTTCAAGCCTCACGGTGCGGATAGCGGCAGCGGAGCAGCGATACGGGCATCGAACTGGCGGAAGTCATATCCCAGCAAGTGCGCGACCGTTGCTGCGACTTGACCCTGTGTGGCAGCAATCCCTTTGCGCAGGCCCAGCTCTGGAACACCCGGCCCCATCACGGCGATCCAGATTCGCTCGCTGCCGGCAAGTTCGCCACTATGACTCTTCCAGTCCTGTCGGCCGTCGCCGCGGCCATGATCGGTTGAAATGATCAAAACCGTTTGGTCCCGATACTGCTCAATCGATTGTGCCTGTTCCCACAGTCGACGAACGAAATCGTCGTTGGCCCGCGCCGAGTCGAGGTACAGGTCGTACCTGCCGGCATGCGCCCAATCATCCGTTTCGCCGAAGGCCACATACAGTAATCGTGGCTGATTGACTTTCATCGCTTCCAGCGCGCCGCGAAACGTGAATGAATCGTAACGAACACCTTGCCAGTAATGAGGAAGTTCGGCGGCCAATTCATTGTAGGCGCGCTTGACGGCCTCGTTCTCGAATGCCTGCAGCGGTTGCCAACCGGCATTGACGGGGATCCCACTGCGCTGGTCATTGATGATGAACGGAAAGACGTCCCAGGAACAGAAAGCAGCCACCTTGCCGTTGAACTCTGGCTTACGATTGAACCATTCCAGAACGGTGACATTCCGGTTCGGCTGCTTGGCGTTGGAGTCGATACTCTTGTCGGCGAAGCCTGACAGCAGCTCGTTGTAGCCGGGGTAAGAGAAATACCGACCGTTTTCGACCAGCACGGTCGATTCATCCTGGGGCGAACCGAAGACCTGGCCCCGGGAGGCGACTACATTCCAAAAGAACGGCATCAGCATCTTCCGACGCGCCATCGCATCGTCGTCCCAAAATTTTTCCGTGGTCAGGACCAGATCTTCAACACTGCCGGCTTCCTTGTTAATCAGTCGCTGATCCGCTCCGGAAAACAGTTCCTGAAACCGCAGACCATCCATCGTCACCAGGATCACGTTTTGGACGGCTCGATGGTCCTGAGCACTCGTCGCCGCGACGCCAAGCAACAGCCACGGCATCGCAAGACCGGCCGGCAAAAAGCTGAAAAATCTACCGGAAGTCAGTCGGCACATGGAACGCAGCCAGGCAAGGAACTGGAAATCAATTCACGTTGATTGCGTCAGCATAGCAGTTGGTAGGCACAGATCGGCCGTCCATGAAAACGAAGTTAATCGCGAACGCGGCATCATACAGCGCAGCCGCCTGAGCACGCATCTGCTCGGGAATGCCGTGAGCGTAAGTGATCGGGATCGGCGGCATCGCACTGACTCGTGAGCGAAGTGCGTCAGGCCGCTAGGCCGCTAGGCCGAAGGGGTTGCAAACCACCAGCGGTGGCCTTCCGGATCCAACGCTTCGTATTCTCGCTGGCCGTAGGCTTGATCGGTTGGTTCGCAGCTGATCTGTGCGCCGGCGTCACGGGCATGCGCAAAATGTGCGTCCACATCCGGTACTTGAACAACGATTCCTGATCCCGCCATGTCCAGCATCTCGGCGGACGCCATTTTATGCTCGGCGGTAACGCGATGAAGCCAGATGTCGGTACCGCCAAAACGAACTTCACCATGGACAGGCTGTTGGTCGAGTCCAAGGACCACCCCACCCGATTCAAAGCCAAAGGCTTGGACCAGAAAGTCGTGCGCTGCCTGGATGTCCCGATACACCAGTAACGGGATAACACGCTCTGAAGTCTTCATCAGTCCGCTCCCTTGTCGAAGTGAACAGATCGAAATCTAGGTGACTAAACAATGTACACGGAACCTTCGGCCGCGCCGTGATTCACCGGATCCAAGCCGAAAGGAAACGTGCAAAGGCATCTTGATCATAGCCTCGCCCCTGTTCCAGTACACCGGTGGCCTGTGAATGCAAGAACGTCCCGTCCCGTTCAAGCACCAACAAGGTTGGGTAAGCGCTGCACTGAGGGAATTGTGCCAAGAAGCTTTCAGTTTGATCACTCGGATAGGCAACCTTCATGACAAGAAAGTGTTGATCAAGTAGCTTTCGCACGGCTTGGTTAGCTTGCATGTAGCTGCTGATCAGTCCGCACCATTCACACCAGTCACCACCGACTTGCAGGATAATGCGTTTGCCTTCGGATTCGGCGCGCTTGATCGCGTCGGCCAGGTCTACAGCGGGATCGCGAGACTCGTCATAGTGAGCGACGGTGTAGAAATCAGCAACGGCCTTGTTTTCACTCGCCGCTGCGGCATTAACTGCCGTGTCGGTCGGCGAAGCGAAATTGGTTACCGCAGGTTCGGTCAGATCCGCAGCTGGACGCGAGCATCCCAACCAAATTGCCAGGCAGCAAATCGCGAGCGCGGAGGAGTGCGGTAGTCTGCAATGGAACATTGGACTGGCGGTTCAGGAAAAGCAAGCGGCGTGTCAAAATTCATTGTAGGGTGGCCGGGATCCGGATGTGAGTGCTACGAGCAAACCGCCTCCAGCTGTCGGCGCAGATACTCTGAACAAAACTGGGGCTGCTGACGCTCGAACGCTCAGGCCCGCCAAGCCGGTTGGTTGCTCTTCAAGGCTCACTTGTCCAGTTCTCGGCTTTGCACGAACTGGACAGCGGCACTTTCGTAGTCCCACGACCGGATAGAAAACACAATGGCACGCTCCACCTGTCCCGGATAGTCTGGACCTGCCAATCGCTCAAATCAGTTCCGGATCATCCTCGACGACTCGAGCGGTTCCCCACAGTTTGACGCAACGGCTGTGAACGTAATCGATCAGGAAGATGAACGCCCGCGGCTCGATCGGTCACCTCGATTGCTCATTTGCTCATTCAGAGTTGCTTTGCAAAGACGGGAAAATCCGTGTATCCCTTGGCGCCGATCGGCGAATACCAATCGGAGACCTCCGCAGGCGCTGCCAGCGGCCAGCCGTGCTTGAACCGTTGTACCAAGTCGGGATTGCTGATGAATGGCCTTCCGAAGGCGATCAGATCAGCATCCCCTCGAGCAATCGCCTGTTCAGCTGTCTGTTGTGTGTAGCCACAGTTGCCGATCAGCGGGCCGTGAAAAACTGCTCGGAATTCTCCGAGTGTCATCGGCGGACCGAGTTGGTGGAAGCCAAATGCCAGTCCGTCCATGACGTGCAGGTAGGCCAGCGCAAAGCGATCTAGCTGACGGGCCACAACGGTAAATTGCTCGCGATAATCTGGCGATCCCATATCGTTAAAGGCACCGTTGGGTGAAATCCGCACACCCACTCTCTCGGCAGGCCAAATGGACGTGACTCCCTCGACAATTTCGATCAGAAAGCGGCAGCGATTTTCGACGCTCCCGCCATACTGATCGGTGCGATGGTTCGTCTTTGATTGCAGGAAAGTGTCGATCAAATAACCGTTCGCGCCGTGAACTTCGACGCCGTCGAAACCCGCGTCCTTGGCTCGCTCGGCGGCCCGGCAGTAATCAGACACGACCTGCGGAATCTCTGCGGTTTCCAGCGCCCTGGGCACTTCATGAGGCTGTTTGCCGTTCGGCGTATGGATAGAGGGCTCATCAATCTTGATGGCCGAGGGAGCGACGGCGGGCTCACCGTTGTGGAAACTGCTGTGAGAAGACCGTCCAAGGTGCCATAATTGCAAAAAGATCACGCCGCCCCGATCATGCACGGCGCGGGCAATCTGCTTCCAACCGGCGGTCATCTCCTCGGTATAGATTCCCGGTGATTCGTTCCAGCCGTTTGCCTGCTCCGAAATCGTAGTCGCCTCGGTGATCAGCAGGCCCGCCTCACTGCGTTGAGCGTAATACTCCGCCATCAATTGATTTGGAATGCGCTCAGTACCGGCCCGCGAACGGGTCATCGGTGCCAAGACAATCCGGTTGGGCAGCTGAAGATCTCGCAGCTTGAACGTCTGAAAAAGGGTATCGCTTGACATTGCCGGGTGATCAATCTGACTGTGTGTCGTTTCTCGCGGTGCTGATGATAGAATCATCCCACCGATATGGGTAGTAGAATCTCGATTTAGCTGTAGACGACCTCTTTTGAGCGCAAACGCGACGATGAGGCACTCGATCCAGGCGTTGACGCGGCGTATGAACCAGGTGAAACAAACCAAATTTTCAGTCGTGCGGTGATAGTCAGAGCAACAAAGGGGTTTCAACCGTGACTTGGATGGACTGGTACGACTCGCTCAGCAAACCTTCGTGGACCCCAGCGCCGGCAACGATTGGACTGATCTGGCAATGCCTGTATCCGATCATCATCGTGACCTTTGGATTCGTATTCGTCCAAGCATTCCGCGGCAAGCTGGCTTGGAAAGTTACCTTGCCGTTTATGATCAATCTGGTTTCCAACCTGGTCTTCACGTCAATCCAGTTTGGGCTGCGCAACTTGCCTTTGGCGGCAGTTGATATTCTGATTGTCTGGGCAACCATCCTCTGGATGGCTGTTGCAATCTGGAAGCACTACAAATGGGTTGCCTGGGCACAGCTACCTTATTTCATCTGGGTATCACTCGCGACAGTGCTCCAATTATCAATCGCTTGGAGCAATCGTTGATTTCGCCATGGAAGCTAACTACCCAACGCAAGGCCTTTGATGCCCGAGACAAAATCCGCACAGGTTGAAAAGGTCGTTAGCCGCAAGCAGGGATCGATCGCGCTGCTGGCGATTGCCGCCATCATCGTCCATCTGGTGTTGCGTTTTGTCTTGCACGCTGATCAGTACGTTTCGCAGATTCCGCTCTTGGCGGCATTGATCCTCGGTGGCGTTCCGTTGGTGTGGGACCTACTGGTTAAGTTGTTTCGCCGCGAATTCGGCTCGGATTTGCTGGCCGGGATTTCGATCGTGACCTCAGTCGTATTGGACGAATATTTGGCGGGCACGCTGGTTGTCCTGATGTTGTCCGGCGGCGAAGCATTGGAAGGCTACGCGGTACACAGTGCCTCGTCAGTGCTGCAAGCTTTGGCGAAACGGATGCCATCGGTTGCACACCGCAAACACAACTCGACGTTACAGGACGTTGCCCTCGAAGACGTTCAGATCGGCGACCTGCTGTTGGTGCTGCCACATGATATCTGTCCGATCGACGGTACGGTGGTCGAAGGCCATGGTGTGATGGACGAGTCTTATTTGACCGGCGAACCCTACATGATGTCCAAGACACCTGGCTCGGCCGTCTTGTCCGGCTCGATCAATGGCGAATCGGCGCTGACGATTCGAGCTGAAAAACTGGCCGTCGACTCACGCTATGCCAAAATCATGCAGGTCATGCAAAGCTCGCAACAGCATCGACCCAGAATTCGACGTTTGGGCGATCAGCTAGGCGCGTTCTATACCCCGCTGGCGGTGGCACTGGGTGTCGCGGCCTGGTTGTTTTCCGGCGACCCTGTCCGTTTCCTGGCGGTGATGGTGGTGGCAACGCCTTGCCCGCTTTTGATTGCCATTCCCGTGGCCATCATTGGCTCGATCTCACTTGCCGCTCGTCGCGCCATCATCGTGCGCGATCCGGCCGTTTTAGAACAAGTGGACCAGTGCAAGACAATCATATTCGACAAAACCGGCACCCTGACTTACGGCAAGCCAAGACTGACCGAGCAACTTTGTACTGCCGCTTACCAGTCTGATTTTGTGCTTTCGCTTGTTGCCAGCATCGAACAATATTCCAAACATCCACTCGCCGAAGCCATCGTTGCCGCCGCGCGAAAGGATCAGGTCGTGTTGCGAGAGGCCAGTCAGATCAGCGAGCGTCCGGGGGAAGGATTGCGGGGCATCGTATCCGGCAAGGAAATCCGCATCACCAGTCGACAGAAATTCGCCGCCGAAGATCCGGAGGCTATCGGTTCGTTGCCGGCTCAAGTCGGTGGGTTGGAGTGCGTGATCCTGATCGATGGAACCTATGCGGCGACGTATCGATTGCGAGATGCGCCGCGCCATGAAGGCGCGCTATTTGTCAACCATTTGGGCCGGCGCCACGGCATTGAGCGCGTGGTGCTGCTCTCAGGCGATCGCGAGTCGGAAGTTCGTTATTTAGCCGAATTGGTCGGCATTTCGGAGTTCTACGGCGGCCAGAGTCCAGAGAACAAGCTCGATTTCGTCAGCACTGAAACTGGTCGCGTCAAAACCATGTTTGTGGGGGACGGTATCAATGATGCGCCCGCCTTGATGGCGGCAACGGTCGGAATCGCCTTCGGTCAAAACAGCGATGTGACCAGCGAAGCCGCCGGCGTTGTGATCATGGACAGCTCACTTGCCAAGGTCGACGAGTTCATGCATATCAGCCGGCGGATGCGCAGAATTGCCTTGCAAAGCGCTGTCGGCGGAATGGCGCTCAGCGTGGTCGGCATGCTGATTGCCGCGGCAGGCTATTTGCCGCCGGTCGCCGGCGCTGTCGCCCAGGAAGTGATCGACGTCGTCGCGGTGCTCAACGCGCTGCGAGTCGCTTGGCCGCCCAAATCATTGATCGACTACGACACCGAGAACTAACAAAGAAAAATGAACAGTGGCTCGGCTGTTATTAAGCCGCCGAGATTGGCCGCGATCACGGTCGCAACCCCCCTTTTCGGACCTTGTTGGACAACCGCATTTTGGTCACACATCATGTCCAAAGCTAAGCCACCACTGCATCGAAACGTCAAACTGCTCGGCTGGGCCAGTTGCTTTAACGACATTGCCAGCGAGATGATCTTCCCGCTGCTGCCCCAGTTCCTGATCACGATCCTGGGCGGCAACCGTTTTTACCTGGGCGTCATCGAAGGAGTCGCCGACAGCGTCGCCAGTCTACTGAAACTAGCGTCGGGCGCGTGGTCGGATCGAGTGAGCCAGCGGCGGAGTTTCATCATTGTTGGTTACGCAATCGCCGCTTTGGCTCGCCCCTTGACCGGGCTGGTTGCCGCACCCTGGCAATTATTTGGAACGCGCGTTGGTGATCGTGTCGGGAAAGGGATTCGCACGTCGCCGCGAGACGCGATGATCGCGGATTCGACCAGCTTCCAGTCGCGCGGGCGAGCCTACGGATTTCAGCGCGGTATGGATCATCTGGGCGCCGCGATTGGACCGGTGTTGGCGACCGTGTTCCTGGCGCTTTGGCCGGATCAACTCCGCCTGGTTTTTATGCTGACGCTGATTCCCGGATTGATCGTAGTGCTGATTTTGTTGCTGGGATTGCAGGACACGAGTGAAAACGCCGACGCTGAAAACGCCGACCGTCAACAGCGTTTCCAGTTCTCGCTGCGACCGTTTGATCGCGACTTTCGCCTTTTTCTGATTGCCTTGGTCGTCTTTTCCCTTGGCAATTCCAGCGACGCTTTTCTGCTAGTAAGAGCGGGGGAACTCGGCGTCGCGACCGTCCAGTTGCCGTTGTTGTGGTTTGGATTTCACGTCGTTAAAAGTCTGGGCAACATCTTATTTGGACCTCTGGTGGACAAAGTGGGCGCTCGACTGCCACTCGGGCTTGGATGGCTGATCTACGCAGCAATCTATCTGGCGTTCGCATTTGCCACGACAGCCTGGCAGGTATGGTGCTTCTTTCTGTTGTATGGAATCTATTACGCCTTGACCGAACCATCCGAAAAGACATTGGTCGCAAATCTGGTCGGCAGCCAGCAGAAAGGATTAGCGTTCGGCTGGTACAATCTGGCGGTCGGAATCGCCGCGCTCCCGGCGAGCTTGCTGTTTGGCTGGCTATACCAGGATTTTGGGCCGCTCGTCGCCTTTGGCTGGGGTGCCGGTTTGGCGATTCTCGCTTTTCTGTTGTTGCTGGCAGTTCGCCCTCCGATTCGGCCAGGCCAATTGTCGGCATAGCTCGCGAGCGGATTCGCAGTACTGGTCGGAAGCTGACTTCCGGGCGCTGCCAAACACAGCAACCACATGCTGACTGTCCTCCAGGGACCTGGCCATCGTTTCGATACTCTGAATCAAGTCACTCTGAATTCGCAGCACGCGCCAAGGGTCTTGGTAAAGAAATTCAACTCGCCTTGACTTCCGATCAAAGAACTCGAAATCGGCGTTGATCCTTGCTTGATCTGGTTTAGGCTTCATCTGTTGGGTCCACGGTTCGAAGCATCTGATTGTAACCAGTCTGATTTGGCTTGCCCCTTACTCAAGCGCCACACTACTTTCGTAGGCAGGGATCGACACCGGCCATCCCCATCGCTGTTTGATCAAATCAGAGAGGCACTCGGAGGCGGCCTCTTCGCCATGGGCCAGAAAGACCTGTTTCGGCGGCGTTTTTAGATGGCTTAGCCAGTCCAGCAAACCCGCCTGGTCGGCGTGGCCAGAGAGCCCGTTGATGTGCGCCACTTGCGCTTTGACGCGTCGCGGCTCGCCATGAATCCGCACTTCTGGATTGCCTTCGAGGATCTGGCGGCCCAACGTCCCACGGGCTTGAAAACCAACGAACAGGATCGTGCTTTCAGGACGGCCGATGTTGTTGCGCAGGTGATGCTTGATTCGCCCCGCGGTACACATCCCTGCGGGTGACATCACAATGCAGGGCTCTTTTAGACGATTGATCGCTTTGGATTGTTCGACGTCCTGCACCATGTGCAGGCCCGAATAACGAAGCGGCGGCTGCTGTGACAAAATCAACTGCTGCGTTTCGCTGTCCAAATAGTCTCTGTGCTGTCGAAATATCTCCGTCACGTCCACGGCCATCGGGCTATCGAGAAAAATCGGGATTGGCGGTATCCGTTTGGCATAAACCAATCGCCCGATGTAGTACATCAACTCCTGCGCACGCTCGATCGCAAAGGTTGGAATCACCAGATTTCCACCGCGGCCAGCCGTGGCATTGATCAGGTCGCAAAGTTGGGTTTCCACATCACCCGACTTGTCATGCAGCCGGTCGCCGTAGGTCGACTCCATCACAATGTAATCGGCTTGTTCAAAGACCGAGGGATCGCAAATCAGCGGTTTGCCTGGCTGGCCGATGTCGCCTGAGAAGATGATGCGCCGCTGCGTGCCATGTTCCCGTACCAGCAGTTCCAGCATGGCCGAGCCCAAGATATGACCTGCATCGCGAAAGATAACGTCAATCCCTTCGGCCACCGGAAGTTGCCGGTTGTAGTCCACGCCTTGAAACAGGGGCAACGAGCGTTCCACATCGGACATCGAATACAACGGTTCCTTCAACGGCTTGTCTTGACGGCCCTCGCGCCGATGTCGCTTCTTTTTGTAGGCCGCGTCTTCTTCTTGAATACGAGCCGAGTCGCGCAGCATGATATCGGCCAGATCAACGGTCGGCCGCGTGGCCAAGATCGGACCGTCGAATCCTTCGCGGACAAATTTGGGGATCAAGCCGCTGTGGTCAATGTGGATGTGAGTCAGCAACAAGGCTTTGATCGTATTGACCGCGACCGGCGTCGGTTCCAAGTTTCGATAGGCGCGTTCACGCTCCTGCACCATGCCGCAATCAATCATCACACCTGTGCGGTTGACTTGCAGGCAATAGCGCGAACCGGTGACACAGCGATTGGCGCCCAGAAATGTCAGTTTCATGCGGTACCTTTGATCAATGGTTGCCGATAGTATTGCACAAACTGTAATCCGACTGTGGTGTGATACGCCAGTCGCTATCCCGCGCTGACAAACCAGAGTTCATTGACGGTCGCCGAGTGCACAACCAGATCACCGGGCCGCTTTGTCCGTTGTGCGTGGTCGAGTTTGCCGATTTTGCGATGCATAACGATTACCTGCGGATGAAGTGTCTTGCTCGGTCGTCCGCCTTTTAACGGGCGAGCTGCTGAGCGGGCTCCCATGTTGCCGATACCGCGAGTATTCTCACAGCCGAATGGATGCAGAATTTGGGAGCTGATATTGTGATCGCCGCTTTCGCCACTCGCGTCGGCTTTGTCTATTCGATCATCTTCGTTGCGACCACGCTTTGCTCTGCATCCGAAGTGAATGCTCAGCACTGCACTCCGAACGACGGATGTTGGCCGAGGCTGAAATTCATGGATGATCTGGCGCGGATTGGCCGGCCTTGTCCGCAACGTGATCCGTTTGAAGAGCGGATTGAAACCGAGCGACATGACTTTACTCAGTCGTCCAAAACGGTCGGACGGGGCGTGTTTCAGATCGAATCGGGCTATAGCTACTTTTATAAGGACCAAGCGGAAGAGATCGAGCAGCTGCACACCGCACCCGAAATGCTGCTGCGGCTTGGACTCAGTGATGAGATCGAATTTCGAATTCGGTTCAACTACGGCTGGCTGTTCATTGACGAAGCCGAGAACGTGAATGGATCCCAGGACCTGATCTGGAGCTTCAAGCTGGGGATGACGGATCAGCGCGGCTGCGCGCCTGAAAGTGCACTTGAGCTTCGCTTCTCGGCACCGAGCGGCGGCAGTGCATTTTCCACTCGGCGGGTCGATCAAGGACTCGATTACATCTACAAATGGGAAATCGCCGATGGATGGGAGCTGTACGGATCCACCGGCTATGCAACCGGTGGACTTGGCGAGTTCGGACTGATTCCCGAGGAACCGGCCAGCGATTGGTTCATCGTCTGGAGTCAATCCTGGGCATTGGGCACCGAATTGACCGACAGGGCGACGATGTACAACGAGGTCTTCGGATTGTTCTCGCACGCGCTGGCCGACAACTTTTCGATTCTGGTTTACAACATCGGAATCGACTATTACCTCAACAACGATTTTGTGGTTGATATTCGCGCGGGCAAGGGTCTGACGCCGGACGCCGATGATTTCTTCGCGGGCATCGGTGGTGGTTATCGGTTCTAGGCCAAGGATTCAGGACCCCAAAGTCGCCATGGCGGGGTGAATCCGGTGCTCCATTTCCCGCCAGCTGTAGCGGGGCAAAATTCCCCAGCCCGGGTAAATCGCCCCGCCCGGGATCGGCTTTCTTTCCGTAACACCGAGATTTCGATAGTGTTTCCGGCAATTTTGGCGATTGGCACGCTTGCTGCTTAGAGATTCTCACCGGTTGCAAACGCCATCATCACGTCAGCCTTTCGTTGGCCTCCCCGTCAAAGGACAAATCATGTTACAGCAAGCCACCACTCGCCAGCATGTCACCGAGCTTACCCAGGAAATCAAGAATCACAGCGAACCGTTCCGCCGGATCGTCCAGCAAGTCAATCGTGTGCTGGTCGGTCAAGAAAAACTGATGCATCAGATGCTGATCGGCCTGTTGGCCAACGGCCACTTGTTGATCGAAGGCGTGCCGGGTCTGGCTAAGACAACGGCGGTTGCCAGTCTGGCAAAAGCAATCGATACCGGTTTCCAACGTTTGCAGTTCACGCCCGACCTGCTGCCGGCCGACCTGATCGGGACGCTCGTCTACCGTCCCCAGGATCAGACTTTTGTCGTTCAGAAAGGTCCGATCTTTTCGAATCTGATCCTGGCCGACGAAATCAACCGCGCTCCCGCCAAAGTACAAAGTGCGCTGTTGGAAGCGATGCAGGAGCGGCAAGTCACCATCGGTTCGGAAACCTTTCCGCTGCAGCAGCCGTTCCTGGTGATGGCAACGCAGAACCCGATTGAGCAAGAGGGAACGTATCAGTTGCCCGAGGCACAGACCGACCGTTTTATGTTGAAAGTGATCGTAGACTACCCCAGTCGCGACGAAGAAATGCGAATCCTGCAGCGGATGAGCAAGACGAACGCGAAATTTGACATCCAGAGCGTCACATCGCCCGCCGAAATCATGGCGGCACGCGAGTTGGTCGATCAGGTGTACGTCGCCCCGAAGGTCCAAGAACTACATCGTGGATCTGGTGATGGCCACGCGCAAGCCAGAATCCTATGGTTTGAATCTGAGTGATCTGATTCAATTCGGTGGTTCGCCTCGAGCTACGATCAATCTGACGCTGGCCGCCAAGGCGAACGCGTTCCTGGCCGGTCGCGGCTATGTCACACCACAAGATGTCAAGGAGATCGCTCTTGATGTGCTTCGTCATCGCGTGATGATTACGTATGAGGCCGAAGCAGAGGACCGTACCAGTGAGTCGATTGTGACCGAGATTCTCAATCACGTTCCGACACCCTAGTTGGCCGTTAACTTGAGACGAGAATTTACGATCCAGAGAGCAATTCATGCCGTTCTCGTCCCCCGTCCCTCCCCCCGAAGCGAGGCGAGAGGGGGGGACTTGAAAAGCAGCGCTAAGATCTCCAAATTCCAAATACAAAACCACGGCAAACCATGATCCCACGCGAAATCCTAAAGAAAATCCGTCGCATTCAGATTCGTACGTCACACAAAGTCGATGAATTGCTGGCCGGCACCTGGCACTCGGCGTTCAAAGGACGTGGCATCGAGTTCGAGGAAGTACGGCCCTATCAAATCGGCGACGATGTGCGTGCGATCGACTGGAATGTCACCGCTCGCAGCGATCAGCCGTTTGTCAAACTGTTTCGCGAAGAACGCGAACTGGCCGTGCAGTTGCTGGTCGATCTTAGCGGTTCCCAAAACCTTGGCACCACCACCCAAACCAAACGTGAACTGGTCGCCGAACTTGGTGCGATGCTGGCGATGTCGGCAATCAAGAACAACGACAAGGTCGGGCTGACACTGTTCACCGACGAGATCGAAAAATTCATTCCACCACGCAAAGGGTCGCGGCATGTGTTGCGATTGATTCGTGAATTGTTGTATTGCCAACCGATCGGCACCGGCACCAACCTGAGACGATCGCTGGAACATTTGAACCACACCGCCAAGCGTCGCACGGTCGTCTTTCTGATCAGCGATTTTCAAGACAGCGACTACGAAGCGACACTGAAAGTGGCTCGCAGAAAACACGACATCATTCCGGTCATCATCGCAGATCCCCGCGAAGCGGAAATGCCCAATGTCGGACTGGTCCGCTTGCAAGACGAAGAGACCGGTGAAGTGATCACGTTGGACACGTCCAGTCGTAAAAACCGCGAACTGTTCGCCAGTCTGTATCGCCAACAAGCCGAAGCCCGAGACAACCTGTTTCGTCGATCAAGGCTGATGCCACTCCATTTGGAAACCGGCTGTGACATTGTTGAACCGCTGCTGAAGTACTTTCATAAACGCGAGAGCCGATCATGATTCAATTTAGCGCAAACAACGCTATAGCGACCCGCTTGATGCTGGCAGCGGCGATCGGCGTGATCACGCTGAACCAGGCCGCTGCCCAGCAACCCGGTAGTTTGATTGCCCGGACATCGACATCCTCGGTGCGAGTCGCCGAGCCGTTCACATTGGAATTCACGGTCACAGCCCCAGCTGGTGCGAAAGTCACCTTTCCGTCGACGGCGGAAAAACTCGGCGACTTCGACGTGGTCGACCGGCAAGACTTGTTTGACATCCCCGACGCCACCACCGCCGACGCGCGAACTTGGACCAGACGACTGACGTTAGAAAGTATTGTTACCGGTCAGCTGAGCATCCCGTCGATCGAGGTTCAAGTCAGCGGGCAAAAGGGTTCGCAGGTGATTCGATCCAACCCGATCGCCGTGCAAGTCGTGAGTGTGCTGGAGGACCGCGGGGATCCGACAAAATTTCGTGACATTCAGTCCGTGGTCGATGTGTCAGTACCGACAACGCATTCAAGGGGATGGTTGTGGTGGACCATGGGCGGCGCGGCTGCACTGGCGCTGCTGGCGGCCGCCGGCCTGGTACTGTCCAGACGAGGCCAATGGGTCACTCCCAGGGAATGGGCACTTCAGGAGCTCGACGAATTGGAAAAGTCACTCGATTCTGCGACCATCGACAGCGAAGCAATCGCCTCCAAGCTGTCCAAGATCGTCCGCGATTACTTGCAGCTGCAGTTCGCCATCCCGGAAACCGGGGGCACGACGCAGGAGTTGGTGCGGTCGATCGAGTCGAATCAACAACTCGCCGCGGAGATCACCAATCAGCTACGTGAATTGTTCACACTAGCGGATAAAGTCAAATTCGCAGGTTTGCAGCTCTCACCCGAGGGTCTGGCAAGCGCCATCAAGGGCTCTCGCGACCTGGTCCAGCGAATCGCCGACGCCTCGCAAACAGAAGCCCAAACATCTGACGCGACGGAGAACCAATGATGTTCTACTCACCTTGGTATTTTTTGCTGCTATTGATCGTGCCGCTTATCGCTTGGCGATTGTTTGCGCCCGGCAACGCGCGGCAGTCAAATTCAGCAGCCTGATGTTGGCTCGACAGCTGCGGCCCACACTGCGACAACGACTGACCTGGTTGCCATCCGCCTTGACGATCGCCGCGATTGTCTTCCTGATTTTGGGATTGGCCCGGCCGCGTGAAGGCCGCGAGCAAACGATCGCCGAAAGCGAAGGCATCGCCATCGAAATGGTCGTCGACCGCAGCGGCAGCATGCAAGCGATGGACTTTCAAGTCGACGGCCAGCACGTTGACCGCCTGACCGCGATCAAAAAGGTGGCCGGTAATTTCGTCACTGGCGACAAAGAGCTGGACGGGCGATTCAGTGATCTGGTGGGACTGATCACGTTTGCCGGATACGCCGACGGCGAGACACCGCCCACGCTGGATCATGCGTTCCTGGTGTCCCAGCTAAACAACGCCCGCATCGTCACCAATCGCAGCGAGGACGGCACGGCGATTGGTGATGCGATCTCGCTTGCGGTCGAGAAACTGAACGCTTTGGATGCCAGACAAAAAAATAAGGTGAAAAGCAAAGTCATCATCTTGTTGACCGACGGTGAAAACAACGCAGGAGAGCTGGAGCCGATCCCGCCGCTGAGCTTGCCCAAACGATGGGTATCAAGGTCTACACAATCGGTGTCGGCACCACCGGCCGGGCTCCTGTGCCGGTGACCGATGCGCTGGGACGCAAGTCGCTGCAGTGGATGCAGGTCAACATCGACGAAGCCACACTCGAGAAGGTTGCCTCGATCACGGGAGGCAAATACTTCCGAGCAACCGACACCGATTCGCTGGCCAAGATTTACGCCGAGATCGACAAGTTGGAAAAAACGAAAGTCGAAGCCCAACACTTTGTCGACTATCGCGAATTGGCGGTACAGTCGTACGCCGCCGGCTGGATCACGGTCCCACCACTTTTATTGATCGCCTTCGTGTTGTTAGCACTGCGACTATTGCTGCAACAAACCTGGCTGCGGGAGCTGGCTTAACGTCGATTTTCGCTCCGCGAAAAGAACGTCGCACCACAACTTCAGAGAACCAAACATGGACATTCAGTTCGGAAACCCCAACAGCCTGTACCTGCTCGCCTGCGTGGCGATCGCATTGGTCTTGACCGCGTGGGCCGTGGTGGCGCGCCGTCGTGCCGCGCGGCAGTTTGCTACCGCCAAACTTCGCAGTCGGATCCTGCCCGACGGCCAACATCTGGCGTCACTGGACGTCAGCGCTGCTGGTTTCGGCCAGTTTGGCGTTGCTGGCGCTCGCCTTGACCGACATCCGGTGGGGCAGAACCTGGCGCGAGGTCCCTCAAAAGGGAATCGAAGTCATGTTTGTACTGGACGTCTCGCGGAGCATGTTGGCCGAGGACGCGTCACCGAACCGCCTGACTCGGGCCAAGCAACAGATCAAGGACATGGTCGACGAAATGGCCGGCGACCGAGTTGGTTTGGTCGCCTTTGCCGGCGAGACTCGACAATCGGTCCCCCTGACCAGCCATTACGAAGACTTCAAACAGACGCTCGATTCGGTCGGCCCGCATACCGTTCGCAGCGGCGGCTCACGGCTCGGTGACGCGATCGCCGCGGCGGCCAGCGGATTCCTCAGCAAGACCAATGAACACAAAGCGATTGTGATCTTTACCGACGGCGAAGACCAAGAAAGTAACCCCATCGAGGTCGCGAAGAAACTGTACGCCGACGAGGGCATCCGCATCTTTACGGTGGGTCTGGGCGATATGGACCAGGGTGCACGCATCCCGGATACGGAATCGCGGCGTGGCAAATTCGTTCAGTATCAGGGCCAACAGGTGTGGTCCAAAATGAACGGCCAGGTGCTGGAGCAGATCGCGACAGCAACCAATGGAGCCTACATCCCCGCCGGCACACGCCGCGTCAACATGTCGGATGTCTACCACAACTACGTCGCCAACGTGGAACAGACGGAATTCGAGACGGCAAAGATCAATGCCTACGTTGCCAGATATCAATGGTTTGCCCTGCCGGCTTTGGCACTGTTATTGCTTGAGGTGTTTGTGTCGTCCCGGGCTGCCGGGGTCACGCAGAATCGCCAGCCACAGCTGACGGCCGAAGCCTCTGAAGCGAGGGCGAAATTGGGTCCGTCGAAAGTCCAATCCGAGCAGCAAGCTGCCTAACGAATCAGATCGAGTCAAACCATGTCAATCATCCATTACAAACTCCCCCTCGCCTTGTTAGCCACGCTGACGACCGCCTCCACAGGACTGTGCCAGTCACCTGCGATCGAGACCGAGTCGGCCGCGCGGATCAACTCAGCCAACGAACTGGTTCGTGCCGGAAAGCTTGACCAGGCGATCGAGGACTATCGCCAGGTTCAACCTGCGGAAACGAATCGCGACCAGCTGAATTACAACCTGGCGGTCGCCCAGTTCCGCAACGGAGATGTCGCGGCAGCCAAAGCGCTGTTCACACAAGCCGCCGCCACAAGCGATTCTTCACTGGCGGCGAGCAGCCGATACAACCTTGGCAACTGCTTTTACGCCGACGCGGTCAAACTGGCCGAACAGGATAAACCGGCCGCGATCGAGTCATTGCGCGAGGCGATCTCGCACTACCGCGGATCGCTCCGCGGCAATCCCAACAACGCCGACGCGCGGGCTAATATCGAATTGGCCGCCGAGCTGATCAGCAAACTGCAAGCAGAACAACAGCAACAAGAACAACAGCAGAACCAGGATCAGCAGGATCAGAATCAGGACCAGGATCAGCAGAATCAGCAGCAGCAGAATCAGCAGCAGCAGAATCAGGATCAGCAGAATCAGGATCAGCAGAATCAGCAGCAGCAGAATCAGGATCAGCAACAGGATCAGCGACAACAGGATCAGCAGCAGCAGAACCAGAACCAGCAGGAATCATCCGAGCAACCGCAGAGCGATCAGCAACAGGACGACCAACAACAACAAGGCGAGCAAGATTCCGAGTCCGAGCAAAATCAGTCGCCACAGAATCAATCTCAGTCGCCATCGCAGCCAAGCGGTGAATCGAACGCTGACCAGAATCAGCAGCAGGACGCCGAGTCGGACGAGCAATCGCAGCCCGGTGAATCCGAATCCGAGTCACCCCAGCAGTCAGCCGAACAGCAGTCAGCCGAACAGCAGTCAGCTGGTAGCTCGCCGCGGCAGCTACAGAGGCGTCCCGGGACTGACGATCCGCAGCAACCCGGCGAGCCTGAGAACGAAACGGAGCAGCAGGACGTGCCGACGGGCGAACTGACCGCGGCCGGTCAGCAGCAAAGCGACGATCAACCGACGGGCAATATTGCGATTGCCGACGAAAATGCAAAGGATGGACTGATGACAAAACAGGAAGCACTCAAGATGTTGCAAGCGGTTCGCGATCGAGACATGCTGCGGCGATTGAGACAAGAACAACTCGAGCGAAGTCGTCACATACCTGTGGACCGTGATTGGTAAGTTTTCCGTTGCGGGATGAACGACAGCAAAAGTTAACGACAGGACAATTCAAGAACCAATCTTCAATTTTTTCCGCCAATGTTTTATGAACTCAATGAGCTCTCGACCTTGACTAAATGAAGCAGGGACCGAATCCATGAAAAATCTCATCTCATCAATCGCGCTAATCACGCTTTCGACACTCATCGGCGCTAGTCATTCAGCAACGGCCGCCGAGGTCGACGCGCGACTTTCAAGCCGCGAGGCTTATGTGGGGATGCCGATCACGTTGCAGATCAGCATTGCCGATGCCAGTGATTACCAACAACCGACAGTTCCCAAGATTGACGGTTGCGATGTCCGTTCCGCTGGCAGTCCGTCACAGAGTTCACAGATCACGATCATCAATGGACGCCGCAGTGAAAGCCGCAGTGTCACGATGCAGTACTTGATCACGCCTCGCCGCGAAGGGAGCTTCGAGATTCCGGCTTTGACCATCCAGGCCGACGGAAAGTCATTCGACACACAACCGCTGCGGTTCGTGGCCAGCAAGAGTGTCAGCGGCGACTTGCTGTTCGTCGAGATCGCGGGAAGCAAGGACCAGGTATTCGTAGGCCAACCGTTGGACCTGACGCTGAAGATTTGGCTCAAGCCGTACCGCGACTCGCAGCGCCAGCTGACGCTTTCCGAGGCCGACATGTGGCAAATGATCTCCCCGCAAACGTCTTGGGGTGGATTCGCCGCTCGCATTAAAGAGCTAGCCGAAAACAACCAACGACCAGGTGGAAAAGAAGTCTTGCGAGACGACGGACAAGGCAACGAGCGGAGCTATTACCTGTACGAAATCGAGGCCACGGTCTACCCCAAGCGTCCCGGCAAGATCGACGCGGATGACGTTCAGATCGTTGTCAACTATCCAACCGCACTCGGCAAGGCGCGGTCTCCCTTCGCCGGCTTGTTCGACGACAGTCCGTTTGGCAGCCGCGATCCGTTCGGTGGTCGCTCGCCGCTGTCGCGGATGATGAACGACGACTTCTTTGCCTCCTCGTTTGGTAATCGCTTGACGGTTTCCTCCACTCGACCGATCGTTGGTGAAGTCAACGTCGACGCCACCGAAGTATTGCCGGTTCCCACCGAAGGTCGTCCCGCCGACTATCGCGGCGCCGTTGGTCGTTACCGCATCGTCACCGAAGCCACACCAACCACCGTCGACGCCGGCGATCCGATCACGTTGAATATCGGCATCGCGGGCACCGGTCCGATGGAGCTGGTGCAAGCGCCGCCGTTAGCGGAACTTGATTCATTGACCGCTGATTTCAAAGTCGCCGATGAATCCCTGGCGGGCTTTGTCCAACAGGGCAGCAAAGTATTCTCGACGACGATTCGACCAAGGCGTGAAGGGATCAGCGAGATTCCGCCGATCCGATTCAGCTTCTTTGATCCCGACACGAAATCCTACCAGACGGTGACCAGTGAGCCGATTGCGATCAAGGTCAACAAGTCCGAATCGCTGGACCTGGAGACAATCGTCGGTAAGTCGCGATCGAGTGCCGGTTCGCAAGTGGCCGCTTCCGCCAGCGCTCCGGCGGCGTTGCCTGAATTCACAAACAATCACTCGGCGAGCGTGCTTGCTGCGCAGTCACCCAGGTCCGCAACCCGATGGTGGTGGATGTTTGTCGTCATTCCCCCTGCCGTCTGGATCGTCACCTGGTTCATCCGCGGCCGAAACGTGATCGTCGATCGGCTACCTAGCTTCAAGTCAGCAAGCGGCCAATGTTTGACGGCGATTGAGCGTGCAGCAAACGGTCCCGCGATTGCCGCGGCCCTGACGCAGTACATTGCCCGCCGCAGCGGCAAGGCTTGTCAGAACACAAACACCGCGATTGGCGCCTTGCGAGCCGCGGGTATGTATGACATCGCCAACCAGGTGGAATCCTACCTTCAGCGGTTGCAGCATGAGCTGCCCAGTCATGAGCCCTCGCAATCATTGCCGGCCGATCAACAGCAAGCGGTCGCGCTACTGGAAAAGCTCGATGAGTCGTTCAAGGCGGTTCAGCGATCACGGGTGCGTTCGCCCGGCGGGGCCAGCCGCAAGATTTCGGCTCGCGACTTTTCAAAGCGATCCTTGGGCTCGCTGTTGGCTGTGGCGATTGCACTGTCCGCCGGCAGCGCGCTGGCCGAGCAGCCAATCGATTTATCCTTGACGCAACAACAAACGATCTTGGACGAGGCCGGCCAAACCTACGCGCGGGCGGTTGCCAGGGCAGCAACCGATTCGGCGGATGCCAAGGCGCTGTTCCAGACGGCCGCGAGTAAATATCAGTTGCTGCTTGACAGTGGGATTCGCAACAGCGGATTGTACATGAACCTCGGCAACGCCTATCTGCAAAGCGGCGAGCTGGGCCGGGCGATCGTCAACTACGAGCGCGCCAGACAATTTGACCCCGGCAACCGTCAGCTGCTTGCCAACTTACAATTCGCCAACTCACGAGTCGCGGGTCAGGATTTGCCTTCAACGAGTGCCTCCGCGAGCTGGCTGCAATCACATACCCAATTTTTGCATCGAGCCAACGATCGTCTTGTGCAGTGGATCGGCTTACGATCGGTGATCTGGACGTTGGCGATTGCCTCACTGGTGTTCTGGGGACTACTGATTGCGAGAACCGCCGGTCGTCGATTTCCCCTCTGGCGCTTCGCGATTGTGCCGGCACTGTTATTGATCGTGTCGTTGAGTTCGATGATCCTGACCGAGACCGATCGCGCCAGTGAGTTTAACGCCGTGATTGTTGCCAGCGACGTCAACCTGTATGCTGGCGACGGTGAGCAATTCGACGAAGTCATGTCGGTCGGCTCCTCGCAAGGGCATCGAGTCAAGGTGTTGGGCCAGCGCGGTAGCTGGTCACAGGTTCGCACGACCAGCGGACAAATCGGGTGGCTCCACAGCAAAGACGTTGAACGTTTCGACGTCTAGTAGCGTCGGTCAGGAGAGACAAGATGGCAACTTTCATTACCAGTATCAAGTTCACCCAACAGGGCCTCGCGGGCATTGATCAAACGACCAAGCGCGCGGCCGCATTGAAGGCAGCTGCCAAGAAGATGGGCGTCAAAGTCAGTAGCATCTACTGGACCATGGGTGATCACGATGGCGTGCTAATTTTGGATGCCCCGGATGACGAAACCGCCACCGCCTTGATGCTCCATGTGGAGGCCGCTGGAAACATTCAAACGAGCACCTCGCGCGCCTTCACTGCCGCCGAGATGGACAACATTCTGACCAAGTTGCATAGCTGAGACGAAAGCTCGGCTTCGGCTGCCGTCTCTTGAATACCAGCTGGCAGCCAAGGACCGATCATCGCATCGCTGATCCTCGATCGGGCATTGGCGGCTTCACGATTCGGTGGTGCCTACACGATTCGGCGGAGCCGATTTCTTGTCCCCTCCCGCCGAATCATTCGCGCATCAAACCGATCGCTTAAATCGTCCGATCCGCGAACAGTGCGTCACACTCTTTCTGCAGCACGCCACCGATGATGGTGCATTTCCACTCGGGACTGCGGCGTGCCACTTCTGCGGCGGTAATATCGATCTGTCGCCAACCTCGTGCTTGCAGCGTACGGATCGACGTACCAAAAACAACCGTTTCGATGCCGCTCCACAGGATCGCACTCTGACACATCGGGCACGGCTCGGCGGTGGTGAACAGGATCAGGTTGGTGGAATCAATCGTTTGGTTTGATGCCGCCAGCGAATTGATGGCGTCGATCTCGCCGTGCCAAGTCGGATTGATCGACGACTTGTTCCAACCCTCGGCCAGAATCTGTCCGCTATCGCGATCAGCGATCACGGCGCCAAATGGCAACTCGGGTACGTGAGCGGCCAAGTCGATCGCTCGCCGCATAAAGCGCTGGTAATCGCGTTCATTCATCGCATGGATCCGGTGTCGCGCAGCGCAACTGCGAAAATTGGCCAGCCCGATTGCCGACCTAGGCCCCTTTGATGGCATAAACCTTTACGCTGGCGGCATAGTCGTTGATGTTGTAACGCATCATCAGCTCGCGCAGTTGGACTGGAAAGGCTTCGTCATCCGTGCCGGCGTTGGCGATCGGCAGGCTGTTCGGCGAACTTCCTGACGAACTTTCTGAAGAGCAGCACGACGATTGCTGCTCGGCCTGGGCGTAGCTGTTCAAGTCAGCGTGAGAGTCAATCACATCGACCTCCGAAAATCCGGCAGCCAATAACCCCTCGCGATAGGCGTCGATGGAAATCGCGCCGGCGATGCAACCGACATAGGCCGCCCAGCTGCTGCTTAGCTCCTGCGGCAACGGACCTTTCAGCGCGATGTCGCTGACAGCCAGGCGTCCGCCAGGCTTGAGCACTCTCGCCACCTCGCGAAACACCGCCGGCTTGTCGGCGGCCAGATTGATCACACAGTTGCTGATCACGCAATCGACCGACTGATCGGCCAGCGGCAGTTTGTCGATCGTCGCCAGATGGAATTCGACGTTCGTCGCACCCGACTTGGCCTGGTTCGCCTCAGCCAGTTTGATCATTTCGGGTGTCATGTCGATGCCAATCGCTTTGCCGCTGGGACCAACGACCTGGGCGGCCAGAAAAACGTCCAAGCCGCCGCCGGAACCCAAGTCGACGACAACTTCGCCGCTCTTGAGGCTGGCAAATGCCGTTGGGTTGCCGCAGGAAAGCCCCATATTGGCCTCCGACGGGATCGCGGACAACTGCTCGCTCGTGTATCCAAATGCTTCGGCCACGGCTCGAACCCCTGCCTGGTTGCTCGAACGACCGCTGCTGGCCACGCTGCCGTACTTGGACTTCACGACCTGCTCAATCGACATTGCAGACTCCTGCGTTCGTTATCACCATCAAGATCGCACTTTTCGGCCGGGCGCCGCCAGTTAAGTATAGCCGAATATTGCGGTTAGCAACGGATAGCTTGGCAGTCGATTGAGTGAGTCATCCATGAGCGGTCTCTGCTCGTCAAAACGAATTGTGATCGCCGGCGGCAGCGGCTTCTTGGGCCTCTCGCTTGCCCACCATCTTGTCGAACAAGGCGCCGCGGTCACGATCCTGTCTCGAAACCGCCCGCAACCCGGCGGCCCGTGGGATTTTGTCGCTTGGGATTCGCGAACGTTGGATGATTGGCGGGCGGTGCTGGAGGGTGCCGATGCGGTCGTCAACCTGGTGGGACGCACGGTTGATTGCATCAAGACTCCGGATCACCGAGATCAAATTTTGAGGTCTCGCGTCGAAGCGACGCGGGTGCTGGGAGCGGCGATGCGAGCGATTGATTCGCCGCCTCCGGTCTGGGTGCAAATGAGCACGGCCCATATCTACGGTGATCCACCGACCACGATCTGTACCGAAGATTCTGCCTGCGGATACGGCCTGGCGCCCGACGTAGGCAAGGCTTGGGAACGCGAGTTTGCAGCCGCCATTCTGCCCAGCCAGCGCGGTATTGTGTTGCGAACCAGCTTTGTCGTGGGAAGAGACCGAGAAGCCGGCGGCGGCGCACTGGCACGATTGAGCTTCTTGGCCAGGCTTGGTTTGGGGGGCAAGGTTGGCAGCGGCAAACAGGGGATGAGTTGGATTCACGAGCGAGACATGAACCGGATTTTTACGCGCGCGATCTGCGACTCGTCGATGCAGGGCGTCTACATCGCCAGCTCACCAAATCCGGAGTCGCAACAACAGTTCATGCGAAAGCTCCGCCGCCAGCTGCGAATGCCGATCGGATTGCCGGCAACCGAATTGATGGTCCGCTTCGGTGCACACTGGTTGCTACGTACCGATCCCGAACTGGCGCTTTACGGTCGCTACGTGATGCCACACCGCCTGACCAACGAGGGATTCAAGTTCGAATATCCCGAACTGGGCGACGCACTAGCCGACTTGTTGTGAATCCGACTCCGATACGATCGCGATCAGATCCAAGCCGATCGCACCGCACGCTGACAAAGGCTAACAGTGCTGCCAGCGCGAGAAAGGCGAAAGAAAAAACAATGACCACTTTCCCTGCTACGCGATCGATCAACCACGAAAGGCACGAAACGTACGAACGATGCAGGCCGTAAAACATACGTGGTTCAAACTCTTGCCGGCTCGGCCACAATTCATTCGCGGCTAGGCGTTGTCGCGTGAGTCCACCCAGTTCTCGGCTGAAACCGTTCCCAGTTTTGGTTAGCGTTCGATTAGCGTCAATTAGCGGTTCCCACTTGTCCGGCGATGAATTCGAACCGCTAATCAGCGCTAACTGGACGCTAATGATGCACGTGTCCAGACCACGTAGGATTCAGGGTGGAATGTCGATTGGACAAACAGAAAAATCCCGCGGCGGTGCAAAGACCGCCGCGGGATTCGCGGGAACGTCACGTGGATTGCTACAGAACTAGAAGTTCACTTCAAAGCGGGTGGTCAGGCCGCTGAAGGTCATCGTATCGTCGACGCTCACGTAGTTGTTGCTGCGAACCGCTTGCACGTACTCGCGCGTCGAGACCGAGTTGTACCAGGCGCTGGTCAGGTAACCGGCCGAGGCGCGGCAGCGGCCACAGGGGCTTCGCCAACCCAGGCCTAGTTCCAGTTCCAGCACTGGCGTGACTCGATAGTCTTCGTACTGATTGGCGACCACGCCACCGCCAAACTGGTTCGTTTGAACGTAGCTGCCGTTCCAGTTACCGGCCAGCAGACTGGTCAGACCGCGGCCGTAGACCATCAGACCGTGGTGCGTGCTGCGGCGTTCACCGTCCAGACCAAGCGTCATTCCGAAGCCGTCGAAGTCGACGTCGGTCCGAACATTGTAGAGTCCGACCGCAGTGGAGAGCTGTTGCAATCCAAGCAGATCTTGTTCCATCTGGCCGTAGCGGAAGCCGGCCGACCAGTTGATTACATACCGGTCACAGGCTTTCCAAATGTGACGGTAGGCCAGGTCCGACAATTGAAAATCGATGTCGTAATTGGCGCTCGACTGCAAAGTCGTGGAGCCGGCGGTGATGGTACTGGGGTGGATCAGCTGCGAAACCAGAACATTGCCCGGGGCCGCGGTGATCGTGTCGGTCGTGCTGCTTTCAAAGCGGGTGTAAGAGGCAACCACGCTGCTGCACTCGGTGTGGCACAGCGAGAAACCGACTTTGTAGGCTCCCTGCGAGTCAACATTGACGCGGCCAACCGGTCCGGTGGGAAAGGAGCCGGGCACCACATCGTTCTGCTCGATCGTAAAGATCTGGTCCGCGCTACCGGGACGCAACGACATGTATTCGGCGAAAATGCCGGTGCGATGCGACCACCAAGGCTGGCAGCAACAGGTGTTGCACTGATTGCCACAGGAGTCGCAGCTGTCACAGGAGTCGCAGCTATCGTAGGAGTCGTAGGCAGCGACGGGCTCGCCTTCCCAGACCTGGTCGAAATTCGCAGCCGGCGCGACTTGTTGGTCCAGGTAGCCGTTGTCGTCGAAATATTCGTCGCCGACGTAGGAATCATCGAAGCTAGGCTCGCCCGCGTATCGATCAACGGGCGAAGCATAGCGGCCTTGAGCTTGCAGCGTGCCGGCACAGGCCAGCAGACCCGTGCCCGCCAACACCAGCGTGTTGATCCAGGCCTTGGGCGTGAGAGTTGACGGAATGGTCATGGTTTGGGTCCTTCCCTAAAGATTCTGTGGTCATCCATGAATGGATCGTGACGTTCTGAACGACTTGCCAGGAAACCGGGCCGGACAAGTCGCAATTGCGGCATACGTGGTGCCACGTGATTAACCGATCGACATGGCAGGACCCGGACGACCAGTTTAGAGCGAACGCGAAGAGTTCTTTTCCCAACCGGCACAGTTTACCGTCAGGGCCGCTTGGGCCAGCGTAGGCCGATCTCGCTAAACCACTGCGCCGTCGGATGTTACGAAAAGCTCAGCAGCCGCAGGCCAGGACTTGTCCTGGCCTGAACCTTGCCGGGACAAGTCCTGGCCTCCGAGGATTTGCGACGAGTTTTCCAAATCCGCGCTAGTTGGCCCTCGTCAGCTCGGCGTCCAAGGCCAGCAACAGCAGCAGGTCGTCGTCGTCGTCATCCAGAGCCGCGATCACGCTATCGGCGGAGGCAGCCCAGCTGGCTGCGGCCGCCGGTGCTTCACTCTCGCCGGCCTGATTCAAGCGCACCAATCCGTTGATCACTCGCAAGGCATCGAGCGATGAGATCACTCCATCGCCGCTGGCATCCAGATGCATTCCGCCCAGCGCCTGGACGACTCGCAGCGGGCTGGCATTCGGATCGATGTCGCCTCGTCCAAGCGCGTTGATCACGACCAAGGCATCGAGCGCCGTGACTTTGCCGTCTCCGTTGGTGTCCAGCGGGTTCAGCTGATTGGTCAGTGAACCCGTCGGACCAGGATTACTAGAACCTTCAATCGGCGGATCAAAGTTACCCAGCAGCGGCAAGGCAAAGTCATCGCCAAACTGCGCGTACAGGTCGTTCCCCAGTGGAGCGGGGCTGTAGGGCGCAAATGTGATCGCTGGTGCAATGACAGCAGGCGCTACCGCAGGAAGTCCGTCAGAAACCAAGAAGTAGAACTCGCCCGCCTCCTTGGGTAGTTGTCCCTCGCGTCCGGGCACCCACAGCACGATATCATCGATGCCATCAAGATTCATGTCGCCGGCCAGCGGCTTTTCGCCAAAGCCGGAGAATCCTTGATCGGCGGCCACCGGTGGTGCGAATCCCAGGCCTGGGAAGAAGACGAATGGTGCGGCGATCGGTGCCGGCAAGGGACCTCCGCCCGCACCTGCATTGAATATCGCGGCATAACTGGCAGCGTTCATCATGATGAACTGGAAGCCGCCGGTCTGATTGTTGAAGGTCGCCAGGTCGTCAAACCCATTGCCGTCAAAGTCACCCACGAAAGGAATTCCATTCTGCATCCCCGCGGGATTTGCGAATCGTTCGACTGGAGTTCCCCCAGCGCCGTTTGTGATGCTGTTAGACCCGTTGACATCCAGGTACCAGAAGGTGCCATCAAAGAGTCCGATTTCGTCTCGGGCATTGGGCACGCCAGGCAGAACGGCGTCGAAATTTCCGGCAACCGGGATGCCATTGACCTGGTAGGCCATGGTCGGGAACGTTTCGGCAACTCCGTCATCGTTTGTATCCAGCGCAAATCCGTATGTTCCTGCGATCGCCCCATACGCGCCAAGCTTGTCGAATCCACTGCCTGTCGCGGTGCCAGCGCCGGCAGCGAAGTTGCCGTTGAAGAAGGCATCGCTTTGCAGGCCGAACTTGAAGGTGAAGTCGCGGTTGACGGCATCGTTGTCCTGACCCTCTGGATCCCAGACAAAGTTGCCGTTGATGTCGGCGTAAACCGAGCCTTGGGACCAGGTTGCCACTTCCGGTCGGCTATCAACGGTGAACCGTGCGACAAAGTCGCCTCCCGAGCTGTAATCCCCCGAGGGGAATGTCGGTGCGCCGTTGGGTTCATCCGCGTTGCTCTCGCCATCCAGCTCGTTACCGGCCGGATCCTTGATCGAATCATTGACCGTCAGCGTGAACCGATCATCCGGCAGTGGAGCGGCAAAGGTAAGGTTCACCGCCGCTACAGGAATCGGCAACACTGTGAACGTCGTGCCGGCACCCGGGACCGGAATCGAGGTGAACGGGTTTTCGACTGTGAACGTGCGCGTAACTGCGTTGTAACCCGTAATCACCTGAGCCTGACCGGTCAGGGCGCCGCCGGTGAACAGCAGGAGTTGTCCTGCCAGATTTCCGTTCGGCGGTATCGGCAAGGAGGCCGGATTCCCAATGAATGTGGTCGCGGTGGGCGCCGCGGTCACGTTACTGACCACGGGAGCTCCCGTTGCCGGCAGGATACTGAACACGGCTCCCGCAGTGGGTGCCGCCGTAAAAGGTGCATCGAAAGTGAAGATGAAATTCGGGGCACCGGTGTAACCGGTGATCGTGCGTGCCTGTCCCGCCGGTGCTGCGCCAAACCCAGTGAATTGAACCGCTTGACCGACGTAGAAATTCGGGATTGGCGATAAGGCAGGAGCACCACCAAGGCCCCCGAACGTATTGGCGGCTAATGGGATGGTCGCCGAAGCGGGGGCGACCAACGCTCCAGCCACCGTCAACGGAGTCGGCGGGATCGCGAAGGCAACATTAGTAATCTGAATCGGCCCCGAGTGATCCCCCACCAACTCGTAATTCCCCGGCGCCAGCGCCGTGGCGGGATCCAGCGCTCCCAACGTGGCGATCACCGACGATCCCGTCTGTGTGGCGCTGACCAGATCACGGAAGCTGATCGTCAAACCAATGACCGGTGGTGTTGGACCCGCCGGCGCATTGGCCGGTTTGTTGGCAAACAGATTGAAGGCTGGCGCCCCTGTGATGTTGACCGCCGTCACCTGTGGACCGAGCTCGTCGATCTGCGCGACCGAGACGTCGTAAGTGTTGATCGCGGCACTGGCCGAGGTCGTTCCCGCCGCCGGAAGTCCGCCCGGAGTCGCAGCCGCAATCACACCGCCGCCGGTGACGCGGAGGTAATAAGTGACGCCTTCGAGACCCGCAAACTGCAGTTGGGAACCGATTGGCACGCCAGCCGGATCGTTCAGCGGGCTGCCGACCACGATCGGGGCCACACCACCGACCGCCGTGTAAACGCCCGATGCGAGCACACCGTTACCGGGCAGACCCGGTCGACCAGCGCCCGGCCCGGGCGGCGGGTAAGTTGCTGAATCCGCGAACGGCAGCGCCGTAAACAACGTGTTGATCTGGAACGTGCCGTTTTGTGCTGGCGTGAAGGAGTACCAGTCCTCGTCGCCGTTGCCGGCAGGCGCCGCCACCGGCAGCAATGCATTGTTGCCGGGATCGATATTGGGCGACCGTGCAACCACCTCGAGATCGCCAATGTCGCCGGCGACGAGCAAATTGTCATTGAATTCAAACGGATCGCTGTCAAAGACAACCACTTGTCCAAACGGTCCTGTTCCCGTTGCTCCTGTAACCGGATTGACCGGTGTCACATCGACGTTTTCGATGCCCGAATAGACGATGTCACCAAAGAAGCCCGGCAAAGTCGTCAAGTTGACCGCCGGAGCCACGGTCACCCGTCCGCTCCGCTCGTCAACCGATTGCCGCAGCAAAACCAGATCGCCAACGCCCAGGTCTTGGACGGTCAGCCGATCACTTGAGTTCGGTGCATCACCGCGAACGTCGAAGCGAACCATCTGAGCGGCTACGCCGTTACCAAGAATCGGCACAGGGGCATTTCCCGGAGTGCCAAGAACCGCATCGGAATATTGGTCGGCATGCGCGATCACGATCTCATCGTTTCCAAGCCCCGCTTCGATACGAACTTCTTCAATCGAAGGCAAACCTAAGATGGGGTTCGCACCGGCAACGACCGTCGAGAGAACATCCACGGTTGGGGCCGGCACAACCAGGCCACCTGCGGTGTTGATCACAGCGAGCGGATAACCAGATCCTGGGACCGCTATTGGAGCATTCTGCGTGACACCAATGATGTCGTTGGCAGGCGTGCCCGGCACAACCACGGTGTCAAATCCTGCGGTGCCATTAATCGGGTCAACAACGGGTCCCGGAATAGGCAGTGACACAGGGATGGCCGGAAAGGCAACCGCGGTAAAGCCTGGTGCTATCTGGCCGTTGTTGCCGCCGTCGAAGTAATCGACTCCAGCGCTGTCAATCAAAGTGTCATTGCCGATCCCGCCGGAGAGCAGGTCGCCACCCAGACCACCGGTCAGCGTGTCGTCGTCGTTACCGCCAAACAGCATCAGCGGAGTCAGCGTCGTGTTGCCCGAGCCGTCGATCGTATCGCTGCCGAGGCCCCCATTGACCATGATAAAGGTCAGTCCGGTAGGAATGACTCCACTGGAGTTTTCCAGATTGATCGTGTCATCCCCCGCCAAGCCGATCAGAGCCAGCGTCGTCTTGCCCGCGAACTCCATCGTTTCGTTGTTGTCAATCGCCACCAAGCCGGTCGCCGGCGCCAATGCAGCTGCGTTGGGACCCGCGGTGTAGCTAATGACATTGTCGGCGTTGCTGGCATTCACAATCAGATTGACTGCAGGCACAACGTCGACGACCGGCTGCAAGCCGGTGAATTCAATCTGCATGGTACCGGTCAGCGTGGCGCCGGTCACGTCAGCTGGACTTAACAACAGCCCGGTACCGTAATCGATGCGGCCCGAACTGGGATCCGGGCCGGGCGTGTACACTTCGTTGATGACCGCTGTGACCGGATTGCCGATGACCTGCAGCACGTCGCCGCCGGTACCACCGTCGTAGACGATGCGGGTGTCGATCAAATCGACGCCGCCAAAGCCGCCCCCTCCGACGTCAACCACCACCGTGTCATCACCGGCCAGCGTATTGAAGCGAACTTCGCCAGGAGCGAACGGGCCGGTCGTCAAATTGCTGACCACCACACCCGAAAACTGGTCGGTCACCACCACGTTGCCACCGGCAGGACCGGCAATCGGATTGATGATCGAATAGAGATCCGGGAAAGTATCGGCGCCTTCGATCACCAGCACGTCTTCGCTGTTGCCGATAAACTGATAGGCTGTGAGTGGATCGAGATTCAGCGTTTTGAACGTGGCGGTCACTGCGCCGGCGTCGCTGGCGACCGCCGGCGGTGCCAGCGGCGCTTCCAATTGGAAGGTCAACACGTTCGTAAAGTCGATATCGGGCATCTGCCGAGACGTGACGCGCGCGGTCACGCCGGCGACCTGCTCGTCGACGCGAATGTTGTCCGTAGCAGGCCCCGTTTCGACAACCAGAGTGTCGTCACGCGCAGCAACGGCTCCGGTGTAAGTGATCAACTCCGTACCGTTGATTTGGATCAGTCCTGCACCCAGACCAGTGACGGTCTGCGAGTCGGCGTTTCCTACCGTCGGGGCGATCAGGACATTCTCCACAGTCGCGGCCGCGCCTAACAAATTCGTCGTGTCACTCCCCGCGTCCGGGTTCCCGCCCTCAATGCTGATCCCAGGGCTGGCCACCAGTCCGGGGAAGGGATGATTGCCCGCAATGTTGAAGATGTCATCCCCGTTGAGACCCTGCAGCGTTAGCGAGGCTACACCCGGTGTGGCAATTCTGGGCAGGACCTGGCTGGATTGACTGTCAAGCGTCGTGATCAAGCCGGCGGCCGACACGGTCATGACATCGTCGTTGTTTGTGCCTGCGACGTACAACACGTCGGTCGGGGCGGGCACTACCGATGCATCAGCGAACGTCAGCTCCGGCCCGGCAGCACCATCAAATATGTCGATGTAACGAAGGGGCATCAGCGTCGTACCAACCAAACCGATCTCACCCGTAATCGATCCTTCTCGTGAAGTGCTGCCGGGAGTGAAATCGATCAAGTCCAGCCCAGCCGGAGAAGTGTAGGTCAGGTTATCGATACCACCTTGTCCATCAATCACCGTGCTCTCGATTGTGGCCAGGATAATCGCCACCGGGCCGGCGCCGCTGACGATCGCGTCGTCATCGGTCGTGGGGGCAAAGTTGATTGCGTCTCCACCTGTCGTGCCGCTGACGATCGCAGTATCGCTACCGGCAGTCGGGTCGCCGCCGTTGATCAGGATCGACTGGACGCCGTTGGCCGCGTTGCCGTCAACGTCACCCACCAAGCCGGTCGGTGTCGTCGGGTTGTTCAAGCTCACCTCGTCGCTGCCGCCCAGAGCATTGATCGTCAGCGTTCCCTTGTTGGCGAACTCGTAGGTCTCGTTATTGTCAATCGCCACCAAACCGGTGTTGGCCGCCAATGCAGCGACGTTGGGACCGGCCGTGTAGCTGATCGCGTTGTCGGCGTTGTTGGCGTTGATGATCAGATTGACTGCAGGAACAACGTCGACGACCGGCTGCAAGCCGGTGAATTCAATCTGCATGGTGCCGTTCAGCGTCGTGCCGCTTAGATCAGCCGCGCCTGGCGGAACTGGCGCCGGTGGTACGGGGACGGCAACGGTACCGTAGTCAATTCGTCCCGAAGTGGAATCCGCGCCAGGGGTGTAAACCGTGTCGATCACCGCCGTTGCCGGAGTGCCGACTACATTCAACACGTCACCGCCGCTGCCGCCGTTGTAGACAATGCGGGTGTCGATCAGATCAACGCCGCCAAAGCCGCCCCCGCCGACATCGACAATCACCACGTCATCGCCAGCCAATGTATTGAGTCGGACCTCGCCGGGAGCGAATGGGCCAAGCGTCAAGTTTGACACCACCACAGTGCCGAACGTCGCGGTCGTGTCGGTGACCACCACATTGCCCGCTCCCGCCGCCAGCGGATTGGTGACCGTGAAGACGTCCGGAAACGTATCGGCACCTTCGATCACCAGCACGTCTTCGCTGCCGCCCAGGAACTGGTAGGCGGTTAGCGGGTCGAGGTTCAGTGTGGCAAACGTCGCGGTGACCGCGCCCAGGTCACTGGTCAGCGGCGGAGGAGCCAGATTCGTATTCGCTTCCAATTGGAAAGTGGCGACGTTCGTAAAGTCGATATCGGGCATCTGCTGCGACGTGACTCGAGCGGTCACGCCTGCGATTTGTTCGTCGACGCGAATGTCATCCGCACCAAAACCTGTATCGACCACCAACGTGTCATCGCGAGCACCGCCCGCAGCGACCGCTCCGGTGTAGGTGATCAACTCGGTACCGGTGACGTCGATCGTGCTGGTTACGAATCCGGTAATGTCTTGCTGCGTCGGATCCGTTGGATCTTGGATGATCGTGACCGTCTGCGCCGACGCAGCGACCAAAGCACCATCGATCAGGTTCAGTACGTCGCTGCCGTTACTTGGATTGCCGCCGTTGAAGTCGTACTGGATCGGCGTGGTTACGACGATTCCAGGAATGCCGCTGGTAAGATTGATTGTGTCATCGCCGTCGAGACCGTTGACCACGATCTGAGCCGTGGTGGAAGTGCCCCCCGGGGGTGCGATGGCGATCTGACCAGCACCCAGCTGAATCGGCGCTCCGGCGGTGCCGAAGCCGGAGAAGGCGTCGGTCGCCAGCGTGACGTTGTCGTTGACGATGTTAAAGATGTCGTTCTTGTCGGTGCCGTTGTAGATCACCGTGTCACTACCGCCCTGCCGAGTCGGGTCGCCGTTGATGAACAGGCCACCGATCCCCTGCGTATCGACGCCGCTGAAGGTGATCTCGGGCAAAGTGAAAACGCCGGTCGGTGTCACGCTGGCAAAGTCCATCGTGCCGTTCACGGTTCCCGCGTCAGGCGTGGCTCCGGGGCTGTATTCCCAGGTGTCGTTGCCCGTTGCGAAGCCGCCCGGTGGAAGTAGCTCGAATGAGCCACCCAAGACGAGGGCGTCGCCGTCGGCGATCCGTTGTACGAACTTCAGATGCTCAATGCCGGAATAGGGCACGCTGGGAATTCCCAGCAACGGCGCCGCGACTGCGACTGGCGTTTCGACGACGCTGCCGGCGCCCTGCGCCGAGGGTTGGAGCGTCAGGTTCTCTCGCGCTCCGTTCGCTCCGTTTACAATCAGCGTGTCGCTGGCCGTCGGATCGCCTCCGTTAACGGTGATGGTGCCCGTCAGCCCGGCCGGGGCGAACGTCTGCGCCGCGCCGGCGTTGAGTGAGTCCTGATAGTTCAGGTTGATCTCGTCGCTGCCGGCCTGGGCGTTGATGACCAGGTTGGTCTTGTTGGCAAACACCAATACTTCCTGGTTGTCGACCGAGACCGTTGCCGAATGCCCAGTCACACCGACCATGAAGCCCGATCCGGTGCCGCCAATGTTGGCGGGCAAGGCCGAAAGCATGTTACCGATCGTGTAGCCGGCTCCGTCGTTGACGAGTGTGACTTGTGAAACTGCGCCGGTCAAAGGACCAGCCCCATCGGGGTCGGTGACAACGATATCGGCCCGCGCGCCCGTGCCGGTGCCGCCCGTCAGCGGCACGTTCAGGTAGACGCCGGGGGTGTACAGGCTGTCGCCAACCATAACTGCGCCCAACGTACCCACACCGTTGTCGGTGAAGTAGTCGATCGCGTTGTCGGCGTTGTCGGCGTTGACCGTAACCGTCGCAGCGGCCGTGAAGTCGAATGTTGGCTCCAGGTTCGTGAAATCAACAATGCCCGTTCCGGCAACACCGCCGCGGGTCTGTTCCATCCGTCCATCGCCTGGGTTCGGTCCCGGTGTGTATGTGACGTTGGCCAATGCGACTTGTGGACCGGCGCCGTCGGCAAAAGTCAGGCTGTCTGCACCAACTCCACCATCGTAGGTCAGTCGTCCCCCGGTCCATGGATCGCCACCTGTGTAATCGACGTTGACCGAATCGTCGCCCGCGCCGCCCAGCACCTGGACCTGGTCCACGCCGGAGGTGAACACGCCTGCCGGTGTGTTGCCGATCGTCGGCGTGAAGAACGTCATCGAATCATTGCCGGCCAGCATGTCAAAGTCGACACTGGCAATCGTGGCAAAGGCCAGTGAAGCGACCGGAACGCTAAACCCGGCCCCGCCGCCAAAAGTGGCCGACAAACTATCGCCCACAGTGTAACCGGAGCCGACATTGACGATGGTGACTGCGCTCACGGAGCCAGCCGCGTTGGTCGTGATGTTGGCCGTCGCGCCCGCACCTGTACCGCCGGTCAGGGCAACGCCAGGGAAGACCGTGCTGACGGTGTAGCCGGCACCTGGAGTAATTCCACCCAACGCACCCACGCCATTGTTGGTACCCGCCGGACTCTGGAAGCCCCGCAGCCGGTAAAGCACCGCGCCGTTGGCCGAGTCGGTCACGGTTACCAGTGGCGAAGCAGGCGTCTGTGCGGCGTCGAAATTAACCAGGAACGAATCGTTCCCGCTCGCATTCGGCGTGTCGGGGTTCGTGCCGAGCAGCCGTAGAGTTTCCGTGTCGTCGATCGATTGGTCGTTGTCGCGAATGACAATGTCGGTGTTAGCACCAAAATCGATATCGACAATCGGCGTGCCAAAGCTGCCGTTGGTGACCACCAGTTCGCCATTGTCCGGTCCCGAAGGCCGGATCACGATGTCCTCGCTGACTGGGGTGGTATTGTAGATCAGCAGGTCTTCGTTGCCGTCGGTTCCCGAGGGATTGCCCTCGTTAAAGAAGACATCGATACCCCAGCCTAACGGTGTATCATCGGCGTATGGCGTGATATCTAGCGTGTCAATGTCGCTTGGACCTACACTGGCGCGACCGGGAGCCGGATTCTGGTCGTCGCCGAAGACATTCAGGAACAGCACGCCGGCGAAGGTCAGCGGCACCGCGTTGCCGTTGATTGTCAGGGAGAATTCATTCGCACCGTCAAAGTCGCCGCCACCGCCGCTGTCGACGTCGGTGCCGACCACGACGAAGGTGTCGCTCTGGTCGACGGCCGGGTCATTGTTGTCGCCGATCAGGTTGACGGTCGCGGCAGTGATCGTGCCCAGCTCCTCAATCGAGCTGTAGGAGACTGGCAGCAGGCCGCTGGTCGGGAATTCCAGGGTGATCACCGGCTCGCCGCCGCCCGCCGGCTTGGTCGCGAAAACGTTCACGATCGGGAACGGTCCGAGCAGATTTAATTGATCACCCGAAGGCGGCACGACGTTGGTGCCGCCATCGACCACAGCAGCGGGGTCGGGATTGTTGCCGTTGATTTGGAATTTGTAGGCCGGCGAGGCGGTGACGGTGATGTTGTCCGAATCCGCGTCGGCCGGTGGGGTGGTCGGATTGGTCGTCTCTTCGCCCGCGTTAAGCACTACGGCCGCGTCGACATTCGGCGTCGCCTGGACGAAGTCGATGATGTCGTAGTTGACGCGCACCAAGGCAGCGCCAGCGCCCAAGTTCGCCGTGACCTGCGTCATCGTGTCGTTGACGGTGATCATGTCGCGGGAAATCGGCACGGCGACGTTGTTCAGGATTTCTTGATTGCCGAATCCGAACGGATTGATAAATCGGCCGCTCGCCGCCGGGTCGATCAGCGCTACTTCGCTCTGACCATAAACGTACAACCGGTCGCCCGTGGTGGCGTTGGCGTCCGCCTCGTCGATCGTAAGACCAGTGGCCTGGGTCAAGTTCGAAAGATCCAAGTCGGGCAACGTGCCGCCGCCGGCGACACCAGGCAGACTGGTACCAAAGACTTCCGGCGCCGCGTCGAACGGATTGCCGCCGTTGAAGACCAGCGCGCGGTTGGCAGAAACCGGCGCGACAGTAATCAAATCGTTATTGGCGACCGTCCCGACCACGGTCACAGTGTCGGTGGCACCTGTGCCGTCGTAGTCGATCGTCTCGGTGGTGCCGATGGTGAACGCACCCGCTACATTGAGTCCGCTAATGGTTGTGTCGCCAGCACCGGTCGGCGGGTATGTGATGGTAACAGCGCGGGCCGCGCCGGCCGGTAAGTCGTTGATTTCTACTTCGTCCCGATCACCAACATCGTTGGCGTCGCCTTCGATGTTCAGCGTCTGCGAGATGCCACCGGCAGCGGTGATATTGACATTGAACTGGTCGTTGCCCGCATCGCCAAAGAAATCGTTGCCCGCAACCGCGCCGAGTGCGCTGGCCGCGATATTGAACGTGTCGTCACCGGCGTTACCAAAGAACGTTGCAGCGGTATCACCGGCCGGGTTTTCGGTCGTGGCATTTACGTTGACCGTATCAGCCGCGGTGCCGGCGGCGAGCTGGAAGAAGTCCATGTCATCCGCCACGTTGATCGTGCCCGCCGTGCTGGCCAAATCGACTGTGAGCCCCGGACCGCCGAATGTCGGGACCGCGGCTAAGGCACTGACGGTGTACGTTTCGGCTACCCCTGCGGCGGAATCGTCGAGGTAGGTTTCGCCAACGCCTCCCGTATCGCCGATGTTAAGCGTCCCAAGAATGCTGGCCAGCGTGGCGACGCCCGTGTTGAACTGAGCAAACGTCACCGCTGTGGTGCCACCTACTTGGCCAACCACCGTAAGGTCGCCGGGAGTGCCGATGCCAGTGTCCACGTTCATCGTCAGCCCGGCAGGTACCACGCCGATCCGCAGCTCGTCTATTTCACCAAAGCCGTTGATGTTGGTGGTGGGAGTGTTGAACAAACTATCGAAAGCATCGACGCTGATCACGTCCGCGCCGGCACCCAGGTTGACCGTCAGACTGCCTGTCGGTGTGGTAAAATCGACCAGTTCGGCATTGGCGGGCGCTGAATCCGGGTGATGTTGTTGCCGGCCGTGGGGTCATCCAGAATGGCCACGTCCGCATCATCGCCGGCGCCGAAACTGAACACGCGGTTGACCACGGCGCCGTTGTCAAAGATCGGTTCCAGGCCAACATAATCGACTTCCACTTCCGCAGCACCGCCGTCATCGGTGTCGTCAGCGTCATATTCAAACCGACCAGCCGACGGCGTATCGAGGAAGTGCCGCACCGTGTCGATCACATAAGCGTTCATGTTGATCACGTCGCCGTCGCCGTCCGGCGTTTCGTCGCCGCCATCAATATCCAGGCCACTGGTCGCCGGTAAGCCCTCGATGTTGAAGATGTCGTTGCCATCCTGGCCGTTGGCCTCTAGCGACGCACCGAGCCCTGGTCCCACGATGTCGAAGGTATCACTGCCAACCCCACCATTGACGACAAACGGCGCTGCGCCGGCTGGAGCGAAAGCTCCGTCCATTGCCCGCAGAGAGATCGTGTCGCCGGCAGCCCCAAGATTGACGGTCAAGCTGTTGGCTGGGTTGGCGAACACCGTGTACTCAAACGTCGAAGCGTCGATGGCCGATGAACCCGCGACGTTCAGTCCGTTACCAGGGAAGTTGGCCGCCGTATCATTTCCCAAAACCACATCGGTGTTTGGCCCGGCGGGTAGATTGATCACCAGGTCCGCGGCAGTGCCGGAAAGAGCCAGCGGTTCTGTTTGCGAGAATGTGACGGTACCCAGACCGGCCAGCACAACGTTGCCCGCCTCGGCACCGGTATGGTTTGCGGTCACATCGGCTGTTCCGTCGGCGGTCGGCAGATTATAGCCGGTGATCACGAGCGAATCGTTATCGCCGGCCATTTCGCCGCCGATAAAGCTGATCCCGCCCGAGGGAATCGCATCGGCGACCGACATGTCGACCGTCAGCGTGTCGTCGTCGGTCGACCCATTGACGGTCAGGCTGGTAACGCCAGTGAAAGGTTCGTTGAATACCAAACCGCCGTTGACCCGGACTTCCAGGTTGGCGCCGTTGCGAATAACGTTGAACGTGTCGGGCGTGGTATCGTCTGCGCCAGCGCCCGCGTCGATCGTCACCGCACCGCCGAGTTGGATGTCGAGGCTCCAACTGGCGATGGAGCCCACGTCCAGAGGAGCGTCATCATCAACAAATAGATTCCAAGTTCCTTCGAAGTTGGCTCCATCAAACACGCTCAGCGCGCTGCCCGCCGTGGGAGGTGCGGCGCCGGGGAGATTTTCGGTACCTCCGAAGTTCGAGGGCTGGAACGTGCCGCTGACAATTTGAGCTGAGTCGGGCAGGGTACTGCCCGCCTCGTCATCGAAGGTTAGCGTGACGTTGACGATGTCGTCACCGTTCCCCGCGTCAGACATGATCAGCGCGTTCTGGGCGCCGCCGGCCGGGCCCACCAGCAGGATGTCGATGTCGTCCGGGGAAGTATGCGAAAGATTGGTGAGGGTGATGTTGACATCAACAATGGAGGCGTTCACCGCAGCGTCGGCGACGAGCAGCGCGGACGGATATGGCATCGCCGTGGTGTTGTCGTTGATGGTGATCGCCCCGCCACCACCGTACACGGCCAACAACCGCCGATCCTCCAATGTTTCTACGTGCGGTGCTCGCGACATCAAGCGCGTCAGCCGTCGGCGTCGGCTCTCACGGTCTTTGCTCGCTTGCCTGCGGTCCCGACTGGTTCTGTTGCCAAACATCACTGCATCCACTCCTAGCCACGTTGTGATTCAAGTTGTTCTTGTGCCGCCCTGGATTACGCTGTCGCCCGACCGTGAACATTCGTCCCCGCGAGCGCCCGCAATACCGGCGCATCCATTAAAATAAATACAAAGCAACTGCGAAGATAGGAAATTCAGGGTAAATCGGGGCCAGAATCCTATAATTTCTGGGCCGCCTTGCTTGAGCCGCATAAGGCCCGACGTAGCAAGCCATCGAATATCGCTAGAAAAAAGCCGTAATCGTCCCCAGCGGGGTTATGGATCAAACACCGTCGGAGGTTGAGCAAACGGCTGCCAGCCCGGCCAGTCGAGAACACCCAGCCACCGAGGACACAAAGGGCGGCGACCGGAGGAACAGGGATCTGCGTCCCTCAGCAGCCTTCCGACCAGGAGTTTGGGGCCCAACGATTCAAACCCACCCAGGCCGATTCCCCACTCGACCCGCCGGGATCTCTGAGGCCTTCGTCGCCCATGAATTCCATGACCCGTAGACCGGGGGCGGGTTTCTTCAAAAAACGTTTGTTGGCGTTTTCTGGTTCGTTTGCGGTTGTCAGCTTGCACGCGCTGAAAGAATCCCGCGCGGTCGATTGGTACAACCGCGAAAGAAACGAAAGACACAAAAAAAAGAGGGAACATATGCCCTGCCGCGCGGTCGGCTGGCACGCGGTCGATCAACCACCAACGGCACGAAGCACACGAACCATCGATGCTTAAAAGCTTTCGCGCATTTCGTCTATTTCGCGGTTCAAACTCCTGTCTGCCCCGGACACGATTTGTTCGCGGTTGGACGTTGTCCCGAGAGTGCAGTCGGTTCTCGACCCAAACCGTCCCCAGTTTTTGCTCTAGCGTTCGATTCGCGTCAATTAGCGGTTCTCTGTTGTCGGGGGACGAATTCAAACCGCTAATCAGCGCTAACTGGACGCTAATGATGCACGTGTCCAGTCAACCACGAAAGCCACGAAATACACGAACAACGCATGCATGAAAACTTTCGCGTTTTTCGCGGTTGAAACTCTGATCTGCATCACACTCGCTCTGGACGAAGATTGCCACCGAGCTCACGGAGTGACACAGAGCAGAGGGCGCCATTCCGCTCCGTGGTCTCCGTGCACTCTGTGGCTTGATCGACCGCGCCAGCAGTGCAAGAACTGACTCTGAACCGCTAATCAACGCTAACTGAACGCTAATGATGCACGTGTCCAGTCAACCACGAAAGCCACGAAATACACGAACAACGCATGCATGAAAACTTTCGCGTTTTTCGCGGTTTTCGCGGTTGAAACTCTGACCTGCATCACACTCGCTCTGGACGAAGATTGCCACCGAGCTCACGGAGTGACACAGAGCAGAGGGCGCCATTCCGCTCCGTGGTCTCCGTGCACTCTGTGGCTTGATCGACCGCGCCAGCAGTGCAAGAACTGACTCTGAACCGCTAATCAACGCTAACTGGACGCTAATGTTGCATTTTCCTAGTCAACCACGAACGGCACGAAACACACGAATAATCGATGCTGGAAAGCTTTCGCGTCTTTCGCGTTTTTCGCGGTTGAACCTCCTGCCCGCATCACGCTGGCAGTCGTAGAAAAGGGGGCGCATGGTACGGAACCTCGCAGAGAGTCGGTTCCGGGGCAGGAGCGTGGGAACGAGTTTGACAGCAGAACTGTGATGCGGCGCGAGCTATCGGTGTCGGCGCGCCAGCGGTTATCATGTGCCGCCGACTATGGTTCACCAAGAGCATACCCTATGAGCACGCCAAGTAATTTCAAACTATTGCTGATGATCGCCGTCGTCGTGATTATCGGTGCCGGTGTCGCCGTCGCCGGCAGCGATGGCAGTACGGAGGTCGCCGGCATGCCGTTGTTTGCCCTGTGTGCCTCGCTCGCCTTCGTCATCAACTGGCTGGTCTACGTACCGTCCAATCTGGCGCGAACCGAGAAGTTCTTCGATCTGACTGGCGGCATCACTTACATTCTGGTGACGCTGACCGCATTAGCGCTGGCCACCGCGCCCGATACGCGCTGCTACCTGGTTGCATCGCTGGTCCTGGTCTGGGCCGTCCGCCTCGCGAGCTTTCTGTTCCTGCGAATCAGCCGTGAAGGCAAGGACGCCCGCTTTGATCAGATCAAGACGCTGCCGGTGCGGTTTTTTCTGACTTGGACGCTGCAGGGTTTGTGGGTGTTGTTGACCGCCGCTACCGCGCTCGCCGTGATCACCGGTGCGCAGCGCCAGCCGATCGGTGGGGTCGCAATCGCGGGACTGGTCATTTGGGCAATCGGTTTTTCGATCGAGGTGATTGCGGATCGGCAGAAGTCGGCGTTCAAGGCGGACCCGGCAAACGCGGGCCGCTTCATCACGACGGGACTGTGGTCATGGTCGAGGCATCCGAACTACTTCGGAGAAATTGTGATTTGGATCGGTGTCGCCATCATCGCACTGCCCGTACTGAGTGGTTGGCGATACGTGACTCTGATTTCACCAGTATTCGTCACGCTGCTGCTGACGAAAGTCAGCGGCATACCGATGCTGGAACAGCGTGCCCAAGAGCGCTGGGGTGAAGAGCAGGAATTTCAGGACTATATGAAAAACACGTCCGTGTTGATTCCGCTGCCACCAAAGAAGTAGCCGCCAACTCGCTGCCCCTTGCCATCGGGCTATCGAACCGGACAAACCGATTCCGTTGGTCGACGAAATGTACTTGAGCACGATCAAGGGCAACTACGTGGGAGATAGCCGAAGAACGGGATGAAACCGAATTCGTGTTCCGGAAGTTGCGTCGACGGCTGCCGGTCGAAAATCCTTAACACAGCCGCGAATCCGTCGTGTATTTCTGGCGCGAGGTCGTCTTTAAGGGCTGACGATCCTTAACTGCGCATTCCGACCCGTGATCAGGTACCAGAAAATTTTGCCGTCAGCCATTTTTGAAAGCCTGGTCGTCGCGGCGGTTTGTTGCTCACTGGCGCGTGAGGCTCGGTTGAATCCCGCTCAAACGTCACGCATTCCCCATCGGCGGGAATCGTGACACGCTGGCCAACGCCTTGCTGATTCATCGTCTCTCGCAGTTGCCTGCGAGTCATCGGGCAGTGGTCTATCGCCTCCAAGTGGTTGAATACGACTTGCTTCGATGTCAGCTTCGCCAATTCAACTTGTTCCTGGAGTGAAAAGATGATGTCGCGGCCGAAACCGAAATTCGCCGCGCCGGCCGGAGCGACGATGACATCCGGCCGCAAACGTTGGATTGCCATCTTCACCGTTTCGGTCAGTACACTGTCACCGGTCCAGTACAAACTCGGTTCGTCGGGATCAGCGAAGTAGAAACCTGAGACAGGCCCCATCAAGTAACCCAACAGACCACGACCATGAGTCGCCGGTATCTCTTCGACGTCGAACCCAAGTCCGCTTGAATTGAAGACCCGAGCGTCAAGTCCCTTGCGGCGCAGGTTGGCGACATCCACTCCGCTGCACCACACCGGCAAACCGCGCTGCTTGATCCAATCAATTGCCGGCCGATCCAGGTGATCCGGATGCTCGTGAGTGATGACAACCTCAGTCGCCTGCGAGATCACGTCCATCGCACGGGCGGGCAACTCTACAAGAGGATTCTTCCGCTTCGGCCCACCGACCAACCGAAAACCTGGCAGTGTTCCCGATCGCGAAAGCATCGGGTCGATCAGTAAACGTTTGGAACCGATCGTCAGCAGGGTGCTCGTGTTGCGAAGCAGATGAAGTTGCACCGAAGGTTTACCGTCCTCACCGACATCATCAGCCATTCAGGTCAGCGTCTCGGCGTAGCTCTCTGGGTTGAATCCAACCAAGATCGTTTTACCGACTTTCATCGTCGGCGCCCGCAGGTTTCCGGTCGGCCCCAGCATCAGTGCAACCAGCGTGTCGTCGTCGGGGCGGTCCTTTTTGAGATCGACCGCAGTCACCTTCTTCCCCTTGGCGACAAGCAATTTGTTCATTCCTTTCAACAGCTTGAGGGCTTCCTCGGCTCCGTAACGCTCTTTTTTCGCGTCAACCTGATGGTCGGTTTGGATGTCGTGGGTGGCAAGAAACTCTTGCGCGGTTGCACGACGTTCATCCCCTGCGGTGGTAGCTCCAGTCGATTTGTTTTGCCATCATCCGGTCTCCTAAGCTCGTGGGTGTTGCAGAATTTTAGGCATCGGCACAACTCCCGTAAATATCCTTGCTTGATCGCCCTGAGTGTCAGCTAAGACGTAAATCACCCGACGTCCGCGGCCCGCGCCACCGGCTGAGCTTCGAGAACCGGTGCCTAATTGGACAGCCATACCGTGGTTCCCCCTCCCCCAAATCATTCCTGCGTGAAGCTTTCCATTTACCATCCACAATGCCGCACCTGGTTTTGGGGGAGGGGGACGGGGGGAGGGTCCAGCACCGTGAAACGGATTGCCCCACTCCCCAACCCTCTACCCAAGAATTCGGATAGCAATCAGACGCTTCGTTAACACGTGTTTTCCGAATTCTTGGGATGCGGGAACTGAGAAGACTGGCGCTGTCCCGCTATACGCCCAGTTGATAGGCTTTGGCAACTTCTTCGGCAATCACAACGAGTCCTTGGCGGACAGCCCGCTGGGGCATCGTGAAGGTGACCCGCAGACACTCATCGCGATGGCGCCACTGATCGTCGTCGATTCCGAAAAAGCACTCGCATCCAGGCACGACCAAAACGCCTCGACGCTTGAGCCGTTCGTACAGCTCACGCGAGCTGATCGGCAAGTCTTCGAACCACATCCACAAAAAGAAGGCACCTTCGCTGCGGTGGATACGATAAGGAATCGCGTCATCAAAAATCTCGCCCACCCACTTGATCGCTTGCTGGGATTTCGCCAGATAGTATGGCTGGATGACTTGATTGCTAAGTCGCAAGATCTCGCCGCTTTCTACCAACGGAGCAATCAATGCTTGACCGAGATTCGTGTTGGCCAGCCCCACGATCGACATCATTGACGAGATCTGGTGAATCAGCTCTTCTCTGGCGACAACGATCCCGGTCCGCGTCCCGGGCAATCCCAACTTGGACAGACTGAGAGTCAGGATGATGTTCTCGTTCCAGATCGGTGTTGCGTCCGTAAAGATCGCGTTCGGAAAAGGCGACCCATAAGCGTTGTCAATCATCAACGGGATGTGGTGTGCGAGGGCCAGATCCGACAGCCGGTTGATTTCAGCGTCGGTTAAGACGTTGCCACTGGGATTGGTGGGGCGAGAAACGCAGATCGCGGCAACATCGTCGCCGACACGCAGCGCGTCAAAGTCGACGTGGTACTTGAAACCGTGTTTTCCATCGGTCTCGATGCTTGGTTTAACAGCACAAAATAAATCACCGCTGACTGCCTGGTTGGCGTACCCGATGTATTCTGGCACCAGCGGCAAAAGAACTCGTTTGTACCTTCCATCTGGGAACTGACCTGCCAGCGCATTGAACAGCAAAAAAAAGGCGGTTTGACCGCCGGCAGTGACGCAAACGTTTTCCGGCCCAATTGGCCAGCCGAATTCTTGCTGAAACAGGCGCGCCAGCGCGCAGCGGAAAACGCGGTTTCCGGCAGGCGGCTCATAGTTACCCAGCACGTGTTCGAGCTCGCCGGCAGTTTCGGCAATCTCGTGGATTCGCCTTCGCCACAGCGCGTCCATCTCCGGGATATGTGCTGGTTGTCCGCCACCGAGCATCTGGATTGAATCACCGCCGACAGCAAGCGCATGACCGAGATCATCCATCAACTCGCCGATGCCTTTTCGATTGCTCAAGCGCCGGCCGAACTCAGACAGTTCCCATGAGATCATTTCACTATGTCTCGCATTTCGTCGCCCTCATTCACGCCCGCACGGGGAAAAGTGGCCGCTTGCAGCGCGAAAATCGGATCTACGCACAGAATCTTAGCAAACTGACACGACGGCGCGTCAGGAGTTCGCGTTACAACTCCAGGACATCAACTGACCTCAGATCGAGACATCGAATCAGTAATTCAGTGCGGTCGGGCGAAGCCAGGGTCAGGCGTTGCATCGGATCGGCTTTGATCGCCTGATCGGTTGCCCATGCTGTGACGGACAGATCCAGATCTGCAGCAGTCCACAACGGAAGAGACACGCGAGTTGCCGTGGGTGCTCGATCCCGAATATCTCTAACGGCTGTGCGGCCCCGGTTTTCAAGCCAGGCACAAAAGGCGACCGGATGGCGCTGGAAAAGTCAAAGCAACGGGTGGTTTCGGGTACTCTTGGCGCTTCACCGGGGACTGAGATCGCGATTAGTTGTTTTCTCGGATCTAGCCAATTATGCTGTCCGGCAAACTGAATTCGCCGGAGGAAACACCTATGTCCCGCAACCATCAACCCGCAGTTAATGACAAGCAGCAGCCCAAACAGCGGCTGACAGCTGCTCAAAAGGTTGCTGCGACGGCGGGAGCGATTGCCGTTTTGGCGCCTGCGAGCGACACCAATGCGGAGATCGTTTATCAAGATAGCGCGCCAGTCAGCGCCAATCTGTTTGACGGCAATGGCGCGAGTTTCGATTGGGATGTTGATGGTGACGGACCAGCTGAGTTCGCATTGCGCATCCGCTCATCGCGATTCGGCTATTCAAGTTATTTTTCGAGCAACAGCTTTTTCAACAGCAATGTGTTCTACGGGATTGTTAACTTTGCCAGTCGTCGTACCTCCGGACAACAACTCAACGGACAAGGTCTTGTTGGCCAGGGAGGAATTTCAGCATTCAACTTGAATCAGGGATTCCGCGTGGGCCCGACGCTCGCCGGTTACCAATGGGGTGCCAGTGACCAGTCGTACCGCGCTGCCTTGCGTTTTGATTCAGCTTCATTCCAAGTTCCCAGTGGCACCTTCTTGTATAATCCAGGCTCGCAGGTGGGGAGCGATTTCTATAATTTTTCGTTGTTTGACACCGGTTTTATCGGGTTCCGTTTTGACATTGCTGGATCGCAGCATTACGGTTGGGCGGAATTGAATTTCAACGGCGACCAACTCACGATCACGCGCTGGGCTTATGAATCTGTGGCCGGCCGCAGCATTGACGTCGGAGCGATTCCCGAACCGAGTTCGCTGGGATTGCTGGGCCTTGGCGCTGCGGGCGTCTTGGCGATGCGGCGACGCAGAAAAACAGAACCCATGAAGTAACTCGTGAACTTGTCAACAAAAACAACTGGCCCGATCGTCGAAAACGGTCGGGCTGTTTTGTAGGTGCGCCGATTTGAGCAACGCCAAGCATGTCAGCCAGCCTCGCAAGGTACTGCTGATCGGTTGGGACGGAGCCGATTGGAAAGTCGCTTCGCCATTGGTCGACGCCGGCAAGATGCCAAACCTGCAGCAGCTAATCGACACCGGAGTGATGGGGAATATCTCCACCCTGTACCCGGTCCTTTCCCCGATGCTGTGGACCTCCATTGCGACGGGAAAACGGGCACACAAACATGGAATCCATGGGTTTGCCGAACCGGACGCCAGCACCAATACCGTTCGTCCGATCACCAACCTGGGACGGAAATGCAAAGCAATCTGGAACATCCTTAATCAAAACGGCAAGCGATGTAACGTCGTCGGCTGGTGGCCTTCCAACCCTGCCGAACCGATCAACGGCGTGATGGTTTCCAATCATTTTCAAATCGCCCCCGGCAGACCCGCCGACAATCAAGGCGCCAGACCAGCCGACAAACAGGCCGACAGACCAAGCCACGATCAATGGCCCCTGCGGCCTGGGACGATCCACCCGCGCCGATTGGCCGATCAGCTCAGCAAGTTTCGAGTACATCCCCGCGAAATCGAACCCGAACAAATTCTGCCTTTTATTCCTGACGCCGCAAAGATTGATCAGCAAAAGGACAAACGAATCACCGCGGTCGCCAAGACGTTAGCCGAATGTTCCAGTGTGCATGCGGTCGCCACCGCCATCATGCAACACGAACCGTGGGATTTTATGGCGGTCTATTACGATGCGATTGATCACTTCTCGCACGGTTTCATGAAGTTCCATCCACCGCGCGAAGCCTGGGTTCCCGAAGCGGATTTCGAGCTGTACCGCAACGTCATGGAAACCTGCTATCGATTCCACGATCTGATGCTCGGAGTACTGCTGAACTTGGCCGGCCCGGACACGACCGTAATCCTGCTGTCGGACCACGGATTTCATCCTGATCATCTACGTCCCCAAATGATCAGTAACGAGCCGGCCGGCCCGGCCGACGAACACCGTCAATTCGGCATGCTGGTGCTCAATGGACCCGGAATCCAACAGGACGAACTTGTCTTTGGAGCAAGCCTGCTTGATATCACGCCAACGATTTTGACGTTGTATGGTTTGCCGATTGGACGCGACATGGATGGCAAGCCCCTACTTTCGGCACTCGATGATGCGACCGCCCCCGAGTTCATCGATAGTTGGGAATCAGTCGCCGGCGCCGATGGCCGGCATCCGCAGGATTTCACAGTTGATCCCGTGGATGCCCAGGAGTGTTTAAAGCAGTTGGTGGAGTTGGGTTACATTGAGAAACCGGATGAGGACCAGCAACAGGCGACGAGAAATACTGTCCGCGAATTGCGCTACAACCTCGCTCGCGACTTGATGGACTCGCAAGACTTGCCCTCAGCGATCGCAGAATTCTCGCAGCTGTGGAATGAGTTTCCGGATGAAAGTCGATTCGGCGTAAAGCTGTTCCATTGCTTTCTACAGCTACCAGATGTCGACAACGCGGAAACGACGCTACAGCAGCTGGTGGCGGAGAAGCGGAGATATGGTCTCGAGGCAGCCAAACAACTGCAGCAATGGAAAGCAGAGCTCGGTGAATTCGATCCCACCGAAATGAGTCAACAAGACCTTCATAAACTCATGCGTCTTCGTCGGCGAGCGATCACCAACTCGAACGCGCTCGCCTTTCTACGCGGCTCACTGTTGCAGGCAAAAGGCGAATTTGAGCCCGCGCTGGAGGCACTCAGCCGGGCCGACGACGTGCAAACCTATAACCAACCTTCCTTGATTCAGAAAAAAGGTGAGTGTTATCTTGGTCTGCAGCGCTGGAGCGAAGCGAGGAGTCAGTTTGAACAAATATTGCAGCTTGATCCCGCCAACGCCGCCGCTTATTTGGGTCTGGCACAAACCGAACTAGCTTCCAATCGTCCCCAAAAAGCGTTCGCGGCCGCCAAGTCGGCCATCGGGTTGATCTATCACAACCCCAAGGCGCACTTTGTTTTGGGCAGCGCACTGGCAAAATTGGGGCGCCCTCGGCAAGCCATCGATGCACTTGAAACAGCGCTGCGGCAGAACAAAGTTTTTCCCGATTGTCACCGATTGTTGGCAAATATTTTTCGCTTTCAGGGCAACATTGACAAAGCGCTGCGGCATGACGCGCTGGCCAGTTCAGCTGAAAACCGATTGAAAAGTTTCCAGGCCGGTAGGCGGCTGCCGCGAGACACCGATCTGGAGCTTGACATCGCGATGGATCAACCGGTCGGAATCCGCGAGATCGGCGGAACCACCGCAAAGCTTGACCCTGCCGAGTCTGTGGTCGTGGTTTCTGGGCTGCCCAGGTCCGGAACGTCGATGATGATGCAAGTTTTGCAAGCCGGCGGAGTCGATATTCTGTGCGACGAAGTTCGTCCAGCCGACGACAGCAATCCCAGAGGCTATCTGGAATATGAGCCTGTTAAGTCGCTGGGAACAAACAACCAGTGGGTCATTGGTGCGAAGGGTAAAGCGGTCAAGATCGTAACTCAGCTCCTGCCCCAATTGCCGCGGGATTTGAAATACATCGTCTTCTACATGGCGCGCCCCCTCGACGAAGTACTGGCCTCACAAGCAAAGCTGCTTTCCAAGTTGGATCGACAGGGCGGCAGTCTTTCTGACCGGCAGCTTGCTGCGACGTACAAACAGCAGGTCGATTTTGTCAGTGAAGCTCTCGAACATTATCAGGATGTGGTGGCGGTCAACGTCGTTTACGCCGAGGCGCTGGCAAATCCATCTCGTCTGGCCCGGCGAATCAATGCCTTGCTAGGCGGTACGTTGGACGAATCAGCAATGGCGTCAGTAATTGATCCGACGCTTAGAAATGAGGGTTCGACCAACGGCTCCGAAGCCTGATCCTGAGCCACAAGCTCACGACCGGGCGACGCTTCGCCAGACCCAGGCTTCGCCAGACCCAGGCTTCGCCGGGGTTGGGGGCGAGGCTTCGAGCGGCATTGGCTTCACCCTTGCCAGCTTCATTTCAACTGAGGCATACCGGTCAGGCCAAATACTCGCCTCTGCCGAGTTTGTGGTGATGGTCAGGTCGATCACGGCGACGGTCTTGGGTACGCTCTGGTTGAGATTCATCCGCCTTAACCACCATCCGGACGCTGAACAATAATGACGGCCTGAGCCGAAAAGTTGAGCGGCAGTTGAAATGGGCTGATCACAGCTATCAGAACTGCGATTGCACTGATAGTTTGAGATCTCAAAGCAGTAAACCACTCGGAAAGACACAGGTCAGCGTGCCGCAGCAACTAAAGCTTTGGGACTTAATCTCGGCTTCCGAATTCGAGGTCCCTGGTTCCCCTGCCAATGAAGCCGCACGTGGTCAATCACGCCGCTTGTGGCGTTGGTTTCAAAGGGAAGTTTTGCAACGACCCGAGCAGGTTGATGCGGGTGGATCGTCAGAGTTAAGGAACTGCTCCAACGATGAATTGTACGCATCCTCCCTCGAGATCGACTGGAACCAGGCGGCGAGGGTTCTATCGGCCGACCTGCAAAGACGGTTGGAATCTAGTTCAACGAAGGATCGTCCCTCGCTTGCTGTGGTCGCGGCACCGGGCTCCGGTGTCCCGGAGATCCTTGAGGCTCTGGCACGGGAACCACATTTCACACTTCTTGCCGCGCCTCCGGCTAGCGAACTTCTGGGCGACGAAGATGCCCACTCGCATGTCTTGCAATCGTTGGATGTGCCCAACGATCAGACGCTGGTGGTTCCGCGTTTGGAGCGATTCTTTCTGCGTCACGAGGCGGGCCTGACATTGGTGCGGACCATCGCCGATCGGTTGATGTCTCGCCATCGCGTGTTGGTTGGCTGTGACAGTTGGGCCTGGGCGTTTCTTCAACATGCCATTGGAATCGAAGATCTGCTCGGATCGCCGCTGACTCTGGCCCCATTCAATGCGCCGCGGTTGGATGCCTGGTTCCGCGGTACCTACGATTTGCGGAACACAGAGTTTCGTCAAAGCCGTGACGATGCGCCCGTTTTTATCGAGCAAGCGGCAAACTCTGAAAGTCAGCCTGAACAGCCCGAACCAAAAACATCGCAACTGATCGAAAGCCTGGCTGCAAAAGCCCGCGGCAATTTGGGAGTGGCCCATGCGCTGTGGCGTTCCAGCTTGCGTATTTGCGATCCCGATTCAGACCGGGACGAGCCGGCTAAGGGATCCTCACAATCGACGCTTTGGGTCGTTGCTCCGTCCGAGCTTGAGCTACCCAAACTCGCCAATGGCGATGAGTCGCTGCACCGATTCATCCTACATGCCATCTTGCTGCACGCTGGTTTATCATTTGCGACACTTGATATGCTGCTGCCTTTCTCGCGCGACGATATCGGCCGCCGATTGAGCGAACTCCGCGCCGCCGGTTTCGTCGACGAGCAGACTGGCCTTTTCCGGGTATCGCGTGTAGCCTACCCCGAAGTCCGCCAGGACTTATGCGGCGAGGGATTCTTGGTGGACGCATTTTAGACTGCCTCCAGTGATCTTTTTCACCGTTCAAGACCAGGACTGACGACCATGCCTGAGGCGCAAGGCACCGACAAGCAAATCACTCAGATTTTGCGTGACTGGAGCGACATTCGACTGCTGGAGGCGGTCATCGTTCTTGCTGCGGGCATTGCTCTGGTGTTGGCGATCAAATGGCTCTTGCCGCGGCTTGCCGATCGCATGCCGGACCGATTTCGGCTTTGGGTTCTTCCCTGGGAGCCGATATTGCGCGTGATGGTGGTGTTGTTTTTGTTCGCCTACATCATTCCCTTATTCATCAACCCCACGCCTGAAAATCTACTTGCCATTTCTGGCACTCTGGCGGTCGCCCTCGGTTTCGCCTTTAAAGATTACGCCAGCAGTTTGATCGCTGGCGTGGTTGCTTTGTACGAACGGCCTTATCGCAACGGCGACTGGGTGACGATCGAAGACACCTACGGCGAAGTTCAATCCCACGACTTACGGACCGTCCAGATTCTCACGCCCGATGACACTTTAGTTGCCATCCCTCATGGCAAAATGTGGACGACAGCCATCGACAATAGAAACTGCGGAAAACGCGACTTGATGTGCGTCGCCGACTTCTATCTGCACCCCGACCACGATGGCATATTGGTGAGACAAAAGCTGCATGACGTCGCGATCGCGAGTCCTTATTTGAATTTTGATCGACCGCTGATTGTGGTCGCCGCCGAGCAACCGTGGGGCACCCACTATCGCCTCAAGGCCTACCCCGTGGACGGACGGGATCAATTCATGTTCATCACCGATTTGACTTTGCGTGGCAAGGCGATGCTGCGCCGCTTGGGCGTCAAACCGGCTGCCGCGACAACCGCAGCTCAGTCAAGCGAGTTATAAGGGGTCAAACTAATCCCTGGATCCGCTACAAGATCTCGAACACGTTGTAGGCCACTTTGCCGGGGACGGGCTTGAAGACGCCGACAGCGACGACGTGATTCAGCCAGGCGTACTTATCCGAATTCGTTTCAAAGTACGGCGTTGTCCGAAAGTACGTACCGCCGGCTTTGGGAGCAATGATTCCGTGGTACCAGGTGTAGATGAGCGCACCGTCGTCCGTTTTCATGGTGCCGCGTACGTCCAACATCGTTGACCCGTCCGATCGCCGCTTCGCCCAGTCGCCACCGCCCGGCAACAACGTCGCGTTGATGCGCGGTCCGCGGATCACGCCGCTCTTGGCAATGTAGATCTGGCGGTCACCGATATCTTCGGGCGGCTCCAGTTCCGCTTCCATCGCAAACAGAAATTGCGATTTTAGCGTTGGCTCCTCTGCCTCCGCTGCACTTGCACTCACTGCCGAAGCGCTAAACACTGTCAGCGCCCAGCCCTGCCACGCACCATTCCCGCCGTCGGAGCAACTTAGTATTGTCCATCAGTTCTCACCATTCCCGCTCGTTTAGTTCTTCGCACAACGCGTGCCATCGCATTCCGGATTTCCACGCTCCGATCCGCCGTCGTATCCATATGCTTTAAAATACAGCATCCCAATCATACGCGGAATCCATCGTCCGATTCTCTACTCACTTCAAGTTCAAGATATCGCGTCGAAAGAGACTGCTGCTGGCGGCCGGTGATTGGGTTGTCGGACACCTTTCTCTTTCCACGAGGAGCAGCTGACAGAGGCCGTCGCGCAGTAGAAAATGCCTGCTCGCCATGTAAAGTCGAGCAGGCCTGGATATGTTCTCCGTCGCCTACCGGAAATTCAAGCTACTGACGGACTCATAGAGGGCAGTTTCGATATCCGAGTCGGTATTGGCACCGTGGACGAAACTTGTTGCGCAGCCAACATCACTACGAGTCAAAGGACGAATCGGTTGTCTATGGATTAGGCTCCTGAGTTGGGCACTGGGGGAAATTCTTAGGACTCAGGAAGCCTAGCGTGGAAGTGGTCGGGCTGTTAGGGAAAAGACCGCAAAACAACCTCTTTCGCCAAACGCACCGGAGAGACGGGCCGCCACCCGCGGGTGCATAGGCGTCGGCACCGTTTCGCCCGCGGAAAGAAAAGGCTCACCTCGCTGTTTGTTACTGATTCTTTTCCAGCTTGTCCAGATTCCGTTGTATGACGTTGTGCTGAATCGTCATTGAATGCGCGACCTCGCGGGCCCAATAAGTGGGCCAGTGGCGACCGGCAGATTCGGCGTACGAGTACGGAATCGTATTGTCCTGGAGAACTTGAGCGAATTCGCGAGCGGTTTGAATCAGACGATCTTCCGTTCCGCAGTCGATATGAATGTGCGGAAGTTTATCTTTCGCAACCTGTAGTACCAGCTTGAAGGGATCGTGTTGGTCGCAACCTTCAACCGTTACGAACGCCTTACCTGCCGGATACCGATCAGCTTGGCTGCTAAAGCCTTCGATGCCAATGTTCTTGTCATCCTTTTCAGATGGCGGGCGACGTCTTCGAACTTCCGGAGTCTCTTCTGGATTTTCGATGCGATTTCGTGCGTCGGCGGCGTAACGAATCGCGCCGCTGTGACTGCCAATGGAACAGAACATTTCCGGATGCCGCAACCCTAGCATGAGAGCGCCATAGCCCCCCATGGAAAGACCGTTGATGGCACGGCCTTCGCGCTTGGCAATCGTGCGGTAATTCGCATCGACATGACCAATGACGTCGTTGATCATGTAGTCTTCCCAAGCGTTCTTTTGGCCCTCATCGCTCTGGGCCCAATTCACGTACCAGGAATTACCTACGTCTGGCATCACCACAATCATACTATAACTCGCGGCATACTCCGGCACCCGCATGCGGGCCCATAGGGTGTAATTGCTGGTGAGACCATGCAAGAGGTAAAGGACCGGATACCGCTGGTCAGACTCGTCGTATCCCTCTGGAACGATAATGTTGTATTTCATCACACGGTCGACCGCGGGGGCATCGAATTCGACCATCGTCACAGGCAGGGGTTCCGCCGATACGCCGTAGCCCAATGTGCATTCCAAGGCCAAGATCAAAACGCACGAAAATACGCACCTTCGCTTCATCAACAATCTCCTCTGCCATCATCTGTCGAGTTGTGAACGGAACAAACAGCTTAGAATATGTACGAGCGAAGTTCCATCTAATCCCCGCGCCTCGCATACGAAAGAAGCCTGCCGCAGTGTCTTACGGGTTCTGCCGATGCACGTTCGGTCGACATATCGCCTGTCGGTCGCCCGGCTATTGATTACGGATACAGAACAAGTGGTCACGTCCGCGAATGAGCAGGCTATCGCCCGAGATCGCCGGTGTCGCCATGCACATCTCTTCGAGCTCATTCATGCCGAGCACCTTGAACTCGGTGCCCGCCTCAATTACGAATGTTTGCCCGTCTTCGTTCAAGCAGAAGATCTTGCCCTGATACGACCACGGCGAACTCGTAAAGCCTGCCCCCCCGCGGATGCGTTGCTTGCCGTAGTACACCTCTCCGGTACGCGCGTCGTTGCAGCGGAGGAAACCCTGGTCGAAAAGCGTGTAATATCGTCCGCTGATGATGATCGGCGTCGGGTGATACGGACCCAGTTCGTCGCTGCTCCAGACCAGGTGCTCGTCTTTCGTTTCACCGGCCTGGAAGGTGTACTGGCCGCTCATGCCCGGCCGCAGCACAAATAATGGCCGATAGGGATACGCCACCCAGCCGTTGGTGATGTAAAGGTTGCCTTCCCAAGAGAAGGGCGAGGCCACGACGGGCTGAGTTCCGCCGCTCAGTTCCCACAATTGGTTTCCCTCCAGGTCATAGCTGCGAATCTTTCCCTTTTGCGGCTCGAACCCGATGTTGCGAACCATCTCGGGGGAATCCCCGCCACTGGTCACAATCTCGGTTCGCAATTTGTTCTCCCAAATGAACGGAGTCGCGAATGTCGAATACGATTCGCGATCGATTTTCCAAATGATCTCGCCCGTCTTGGCGTCGATCGAGACCATGTAGCTTTGCTCTTCGTCGTTATCGTGGACGATATAGATGCGGCCCTGATGCAACACGGGCGAGCTGCCCGTGCCCCATGCATGTGTCGTGTCGAATGCCGGCAACTTGCGTTCCCACAGCATCTCGCCGTTATGACTAAATCCGAAGATGCCCAAGTTGCCGAAGTAAACGTAGACGCCGTTCTCGTCGGCCACCGGGGTTTCGGAGGCATAGGTGTTCTTCAGGTGTCGCCCGTTGGTGGGTACGCCGGCGTGAACTTCGTGCTTCCATAGCTGCTTGCCGTCTTTCAGGTCGTATGCATGGACCTGCCAATGATGGACATCCGGGCTCGGCTCAAGCCGATCGCCGTCCAGGTAGAGCCCCTTTTTGTGTGCCTCCTCGTCGCCGTCGCTGACCACCGTCGCAATGTACACCTTGCCTTCCCAAACGACCGGTGAAGCCCAGCCCGACCCTGGCACGTCGACTTTCCAGGCGATGTTTTCGTTCGGGCCCCAAGTCTCGGGCAAATTCGTCCCGTCGGACTGACCCATCACGCCCGGTCCGCGAAACCGAGGCCAATTCTGGTCATCGGCTTCAACCGACCCGGTGCCTGTCAGCACACAAACCACCAGTGCAAATCCCACCGTCAAGCCAAATAGGTCCTTACGCATATCGAATCGCTCCCTTCACGTTCACTCGAGTTCGTCGTCCGCTTCGTTTGAATTGGCGGTTTTCAAGCGAGCGAGTATTGGCCGCGATCGACATCGTACACTAATCAAATTGCTCGGAGCGCCGCGGATGCAAAAGAGTTGCCAGGGGTCAGACTCGGGATCCGGGATTCAGGCCCAGGGCGATTTCGATTGATTTTACCACTGACCCCAGAACAATCTGCCCCCAAACCAATCAAGTTCTCAGCGCGGGATCTGTTTTTTCAGCTTGAAATCTGCTCAACAGTGCCTTCACATCAGCAGCGCTTGCGGCTTCAAGCGCCTGTTCGGCTAAGTCGGCAAGTTGACTTGCCTGGACGTTACGAATCCCAACTCTCACGCGTGCCGCGCGGACCGGACTCATACTTAGTTGCCGAACTCCCAATCCGACAAGCAGACGAGCAGTCCCCACCTCGCCTGCCGCTTCACCACAAACGCTAAGATCGCATCCTGCCTGCTCACAGGAAACGACCACGTGACGTATCGCTCGTAGAACGGAAGGGTGCAATAACGAATAGTCGTCGACCATTTCCACTGTTTCGCGATCCGCTGCCAGCATGTACTGAGTGAGATCGTTGGTCCCGATGCTGACGAAATCCGCCTGCTGCAGAATCTCCCTCAGCGAAAAAAGGGCAGCGGGCGTCTCAATCATGGCTCCCAGACGCGGCGGACGGTTCAAGTTCAGCTGATCACTGATCCGCTCGACCTGTTGACGAGCCTCGGCAAAATCGCTTTCGCCGAGCACCATCGGGAACAGAATGCGAAGATCTCCGCGCGGCGAAGCCTTCAATAACGCACGGAGCTGCGTGTCGAACAATTCTGGGTGTGCGAGCGAGAATCGCAAACCACGCGAACCAAGGCTCGGGTTCGCTTCGAAGTGTGGATGCATGAATCGCGGGATCTTGTCACCGCCCAGATCGAGCGTACGAACAATCAACCTGCGGTCGGGCAAACCGTCAAGCAATCTTTCGTACAGCTCCAATTGTCGTTCATCGGACGGCGCGACTGGCGAATCGATGTAGAGGAACTCGGTGCGGAACAATCCCACTCCATCCAGCCGATGTGCGTCGACGAGTATCAGCTCGTCGAGGCGATTGAGGTTGGCCAACAGCGAGACCGATACACCGTCGAGCGTAACACATTCCATTCCCTCGGCTCGCTCGGCACTTGCACCAGAATCGTCATAGTCGCTCTTCAAACTAGCCAAGTCGAACGCGGCCGCTTCGGTGGGGGCTATCGTGACGCTCCCCAACGTACCGTCGATCAGCAACCGAGAACCCGACTTGATCGTCGTCGATGCGTCTGGAACTCCCGTGACAGCAGGGATTCCCATTGCTCTTGCCAGGATGGCCGCGTGGCTATTGTCTCCTCCTTGCTCGGTGATGATTCCAACAACGTGTTCACGGTCCAGATCAATGGTCTCTGACGGCAGCAGTTCGTGAGCCACGATGATCGATCGTGGAGCCAGCTGCATATATCTGGTCTTTCCGCCACCAGCGAGCTGCCGCATCAAGCGGTTGCCGAGATCACGAATGTCAAATGCTCGTTCCCGCAAGTATTCGTTTTCAAGCGAACTGAGCATCTGCATGAGTTCGGACACCTGCGAGTCTACCGCCTGCTCCACATTCACGTGATCGTTGCGGACGCGGCTGCGCACCTGCTGGGCAAACTGCCGATCACGCAACAATCCCATGTGCGCGGAGAAGATTGACGAGTATGTCCCACCCAATTCGGAACGCACACGTTGTTCGACCTGTGACAGCTCGCGCTCGGTTGCTTCGATGGCATGCTCAAAGCGTTTGAGTTCCGCGTCGACATCCTCCGAGTCAATCTGGTACTCAGGAATCTCGACAGCTTCCCGGCTGTCCAAGAGATGGGCGAAGCCACTGGCATAGCCGGGTGAAATTGCTTGTCCTTGCAGGATTCGCATCAATCACTCCAAAGCCGATCTTGTTACGTTCCTTGCGTACGCCAGGACCGTGATCTTTGTTCGATTCGCCTTTCGATTCGCCTTTCGAACGCTTGAGAGGGCGAAGCGATTTCGAGTTCATCACTGAATCGACCGGGCCCGCGATCAGCGAGCCCGGGCGAATCCAATGGAGGCGGCGGGAATTGAACCCGCGTCCCGCGATGCATCCACGGCAGTCTCTACGTGTGTAGTCGAGCTATTTTGATTCCCGAAGGAACCGCTTCGCTCACCGCGGCGCTGCCCGACAGGCTCCGCCGCTTGCTAACTCGAATCAGTTTTTAACCCACCGCGTCTCGAGTAGGACGGTTGGCGATCCAGAATTGTGACGGACTTTCAGGCGACTCTGGCGATCCCCATCAGTCCGGGCTACCTGTTCTTAGGCGGCCAGTGCTAGACTTTCATCTGCAACTAAAGTTTGTGATCAGCTTTTTACGTGGCCAACTGATCAACCACGACACGCAACCAACGCTTCTTGTCATCCGGTCGAATCCAGATCACCCCCTAAAAAAGGCTTCAGAAACCAAAAATTCAGAAGCCGGAAAAGACTCCCGGCTTCAACAGCTTTGATTATCGTCGTCGGACCGCGGAAAGTCAATCTAAACCGCCAGCGCCGCGGTCGTGCGGACCGGATTGACAACGGGGCCAGCAGATTCGGGCTCGGCTTCGTCAATCACCGGCTGCTGAGTCCCAAAGAACAGCAGACAGGTGATCGCGATCGCCATGCTGACGACGATCCACATCGGCTGATAACTCGCCTCGCCGGCCTCGGCCGTGGTCAAAAAGATTGACGCCCCCTCCCACTGGCTCTCGGCGATGCGGGCCAGCGAAACCGACAGTGCGTTGTTGGTGAAGTGAATCAAAATGCCGGGCAACACGCTGCCAGTTCGCAGCGCGATCCAGCCAAGCAATAAACCCATCGCCGTGGCGGTAATTGACTGTTGCAATACGCCGTGCGAAATCCCAAACATCACGGCTGTCACGACGACCGCTCGCAGCCGCCCACGGCCACGCACCAGTCCGCCGAAGATGAACCCGCGAAAGGCAAGTTCCTCGCAGATCGCTGGAACCACCGCCATCAGGAAGACAACGGTCAACCAGGGGGCTGCCGAGATCTGGTCCGTAAACGGCTTCATCGACGCTGCCGCCTGCTCACTGATCGGATACATAGCGCTGACCCACTGGGCCAACATCACATAAGTGGGGTGTAACGTCACGCCCAACAGGACCGCCAGCGGCAGCGTCGTCCAGTGAGGCATTCGCAATCGCAATCCGGTGCGGACCGATTTGGTCAACACGGCTGCCATCAATACGGCCGGCGCCAAGATCATGCCAATTTGCGGAGCGATGATCAGCTGCGCGATCCCGGACAGAGTGTCGGGAATGCCGGTCACAACCAATTTGGCAAAGAACATGGCGACCAGAATGATCGCGCCACAAGCATACGCCTGCTCCGGCGTGGCGGCGGCTTGTCGATCCCGCCACAAGTGGCGGACCCAGCTGCTCAGTTCCCATTGATCGTTGCCGCCGAACAACACACTTTCGTCCTCGAACTGGCGTCTGGCCCAAGTCACCGCCAGCCACAAACATCCGGCCGTTACGCCGAACACAACCGGCAGATGCCAAAGTGCAAAAGCAAACTGGCCTTCGACCAGCGCGCGAACCATCAAAAACATACCGGTCACAGGAATCAAACTGGTTCCAATCGACAGCGTGGTTCCAGGCAACATCGGCAGCAACACCAGCGGTAGCGTGACCATCATCAGTGGCATCAGGTAGTACTGGCCTTCCTTGCTGCTGCGCGCCAGTGCCGCTACCGCCAGCGCAAGTGCACTGAACAGCGCAGACAACGGAACCAACGCCACCAACAACCACAACATCGGAGCGATCGGTGGAGCGCCGATGGCGCCACCGGCGGCGCCGATTTGCTTGAATACGAACGAGCTGGTCACCAACATGCTGCCGGCGTTCAAGATCGCCGTCAGCATGCTGAAGGTAGTGACCGTCGCCAATTTGCCCCACACGATCTCACTTCGCAGCGCGGGACTGCAGAGCAGCGTTTCCAGTGTGCCACGTTCTTTTTCGCCAGCGACCAGATCGATCGCGGGGTAGAAGGCGCCGGTCATCGCCCAGATCAACATCACAAACGGCAACAGCTTGCTCCACAGCGCCGCTTCGCGGGTCTGCTCCGGCGCCATGTCGATGTCGCTCAGCTGAAACGGATTCAAAAGAGCGCTGTCAATTCCCGAAGCGGTTAGTCGGTCGCGAATCCAACCCCCGCGCCAGGCGCCGAGGATGTTGGCCACTCGTTCCCGGGCGACCATCGATTGATCGGAAGCCACGTTATACAGCAGTTGGATCTTCGCCGCCTCGGCGGTGTTCCTGGAATTCGCATCGGCAAATTCAGGCGGAAACAGAACCACCACGTCATATTTTCCGGCGAGAACCCAGCTGGAAGTTTGCTCGTGCACGTCGGCCAATTCGGCGATTTCAGACCAGCTGTAACGATCCAATTGTAAACGCTGTTGATCTTCAACAAGCTCGGTATGAAACGCTTCGTCGTCGATCAAGGGTGGCGTATCAATCAGATGTTCGGTGCCAACGACGCAGATGGAGGTCGGATGTTGACGGGTGAACTGCGCGACTTGCAATAGCAGCGTGCCGACCAACGGATACAATAGGATCGGCAGCACCGCGATCGTGAACAGCGTGCGACGATCGCGCAATTGATCACGCATCTCGCGCGCATAAATCAGCCAGACGGCAGAGAGTCTGGGACGGTTGGCGTTCAAAGCCATCCGGCGTTTTGCCTGTGCCGAACCACTCATCGGCCGCTCTTGCTGGAAAGGTCCACCATCGCGGTGGGTTCTAGTGCGTGACCCCATACCTCGGCTGCGTCATCGTGCTGATGCTGATTCAACAACCCAAAGAACAATTCCTCGAAATCATGTTCGTCGTGGCGGTCTCGCAGTTCGGTTAGCGATCCAGTGTCGAGTATCCGACCGCGATGCATGATCGCGATCCGATCACAAAGTCGTTCGACCTCGCTCATGATATGAGTCGAAAAGATCAGACATTTGCCGGAATCCCGCAGCGCTCGAATCACGCTCAGCAGGTTTCTGGCGACCAGCACGTCCAAGCCAAGTGTTGCTTCATCAAAAATCAAGACCGCTGGGTCATGGACCATGGCGCGGGCGATGGAAACTTTTTGTTTCATGCCGGTCGACATTTTGCGCCGGAACGTCGCGAAACTCGTTCATCCGCAATTGATCGAACAGCATCTGCAACCGATCCTGCAGCTCGACTTTTGGCATGCCGTGCAGGCGACCAAAGTACTCGACCATTTCCCAGGCGGTCATGCGATCATAGATCGCGGTATTGTTGCTGACAAAGCCGATGCGGCGACGCACTTCGGCCGGATCTCGAACACAATCGTAGCCGTCGACGATCGCGATCCCGCTGGTCGGACTCAGTACCGTGCTTAGAATTCGCAGCACCGTTGTTTTTCCCGCCCCGTTGGCTCCCAACAAACCAAAGATCTCACCACCGCGAACCGTGAACGTGATGCGATCGACGGCGACAAACGGACCTCGACGGAGATCTTCGTAGGTCTTGGTCAGGTGCTGGACGTGAATCATGGATCGGTTTCAGCGCGAGTCAGGTTCGCGCGGGTCAGGTTAGCGCGGGTCAGGTTCGCGCGGGTCAGGTTGGCCCGCTTCAGGGCTGTCAATCTGACATTGCGGGCGATTCTGAAATTTCGCGTCCGGCCGATTGTAGGGCTGTCAGGCTGCAGAGCGCCGCCATCGTTTTTGAAACCCTAGCCTTCCCACCCTGCGGTGGGAACGCGCCAGGGGAGAAAGAAACCAGAAACGGTCCAGGCCCCCCGATTTAACCGTTAAACGCCATCGCAGGGGCGAGATCGGCAGCTGGAAAACCGGCCGAATCAGATCTCCTTATCGACTGCCTCGAATCCCTGGGGCTCCGGTTCGATCTGCGATCCATCGTCCAAAATGCCTCCTCGGCCCTGCCCGGGATCGATCGGGGGGATATCGTCCAAGGGAACATCCTCCATCAACTCACCTTGCGTCTGGGCGTCGATCATCGCCGGCGGCGGGTACTGGCCAGGCACCGCATCGATCGCCGAACCGATTAACCCTTGCGTGTCCTGAATGGCCGACGGGTCAAACGGTCCACTGCTGATCGGTCTGGGCACCTCGGTGCCGCCCGGGAAATGTCGCGGCGTCAGGAACAGTCCCGTTTGGTAGGCATCTTGCGCAGCTCCCGGCGCCCAAGGTCCCTCGGCCAGCTGAACATGGTTGTAGGCCAGCAAAGATCCCTTTTGGATGTGAAAGTCTCGGATCGCCAGATTGTAATTGGACAGCGACCGGTAGAACTCAGTGACGCTTTGCACCAACTGTCGCTGGGCCTGTAACAGGAAATTGATGTTGTCGCTGCCGTCAAGGTATCTGCGCCGCAACACATCGACCTGAATCACGTCGGCCCGGTAGCGGTTGTAGTTGGTGTCAATCAGCTGGTGTGCCAGTTCGATCTGCCGAGCGGCTTGGGATAAATCGTGACTGATTCGCAGCTCTTGTTCAGCCAACACCGCCCGCTCCCGTCTCAAGCTCAACTTCGCGTGGGCAACGGCATTGGCGGCCGCTCGCAGTCCAACCGGCATATTGAATTCCAGGCCTGCTTGATACTCGTTGTACAAACCGCTGGCGATTGTTCCGTACAAATTTTCCAGATCCGAAGTGCTGCTGCCGATCAAGTTGTCGGCCAGACCACGGACTCGGTATTGACTGAGCAGGTCCAGTCGCGGCCGGAGATTCTGTTTGGCGGCGACAAGTTCCAGTTCGCGCCGCTTGACTCCAAGTCTCTGGCGACGAATTTCGACCCTTCGATTCAGCGCTTGCGCCAGCGCGCTCTCCCAGTCAAAGATGAACAGCGCGTCGGTGGGCTCGGTTGTCGGCTTCAACAAGCGACCATCGGTGGCCGGCAGTCCCATCAAGTAACGGAGGCGTTGTTCGGCGGCGTACAACCCGGTTGAACCGCCTAAACTGGCTTCCACTTGAGCCTGAAAAGCGTAGAACTGTGACCGTGCCTGGGCTTCTTCATCGCGTCGCCCGGTACCCACTTCCAATCGCACCTGTTGGTACTGGAAGGTCAGCAACGCGGCCTCGCGTCCGCGCACGTTCGCGGCCAGCACTCGATAGGCCGTTACCAGGTCCCAATAGGCTTGTTCGACGTCGGAGACGAAACCGATCACCGAGGTTTCAAAATCAGCCAGCGCGACATCTTCGTTTAATCTGGCAATCAGGATGCCGTTGTATTGGCCGGGAACGCTGTTCGGTCCAGCAATGCGATTGTAAGTGACCCCGGCACCCTGCAGTAACGGCTGCCGCCATTCGGCCTCGAAAAAACCTGTGTACGAGCTTGGAAATCGAACATTAGGTGAATTGGTTTGGGAATAGTCGACGACATGACGCAGCGCGAAGCGTGCACCGGTCGCGGTTTGCTTGGCCAGTTCGCCGTTGTAACTTGCGTTGGACTGCACTGATACTGGTACCGTCAAACCTGGAAACACTTGATTGACGGGACGATCAACGTTGAACCAAAACAGTTGCTGCCTGAGCTGAGCATCAAAGGCGGCCAGCGCTGCTTCGGTGCCCTGTGCTGGGTTGGCCGAGGCGAGTGCCGGATCATAAATCGTCGCTGCTCCCGAGAGCCCAATCTGCCTGCCGCCGGTTAGCGATCCGACGTTCGTTCGCAATACTGGACTCTGGGTCACCGCGATCTGAATCGCTTCCTCAAGCGAGATCTCGTAAGCCGGCAATTCCTCCGGGTCTTGCAAGGCGTAGGGGGTCGTCGAAAATTCCGCCGCCTCCGATTGAGGGGTCGCGCACTGTGCAACCTGCGGGTACTCGATTTGCAATCCGTAATTGTCGTGATAAGACTTTTTCGTATCGTGGGAGCTGGGTGGGATTTTATTCAGTGTTCGGCAGCCGGGAGTCGTGGCGATGGTCGAGGTCACGACCAAGGTATAGACTAGCTTTCGAGCGTAAGATCGCAGCCGAGCCCGCTTGGCCGCGATGACTTGGCTGATTCGTTTGGATCGCGAATTTCGTGATGGCATCGTAGATCTTGCGTGCGACTTCCAGCTGTCCCTGCAATCGCCCGGACAATCCAGGCGTCTGTTAATAAAGAGAGTGACAGTACAGCCGGTATCGGACGATTGATTCACACCACTGGAGTAACCCGAACACAATTCGAGTCCGCAGATCCGGAGCATACCGCACAGCCTGCAGAGTCGAGTCAAAGCTTGACGATTGGGCAGGCAGGGAGTGGAACCTAGAATTGCTAGTATTTGCCGGACGAAACCGACTAGGATCGCCAGCTGATTGGAAACCCTGCCCTGGCGAGGTCGTACCGCTGTGACGTCAACTTGGCACTCCACCAAGCGAGCCTGGATGATCAAACGATTGTGATCTCGTTGTCCGAAATGCGGCACAATCGGCACGAATTCATCGACGTGACAGAACTGCAAGCGTCCCGCAAAGTCTACGACCGAGTGGTCGAAAAATATCGACAGACTGAGGCCGAAGAATGAAACCCAAACCAATTCTCCTGCTATTGCTGATGTTCGTCTCCCCGTCCTGCGCAGCGGCCTCAGCGCCGAACGAAAAATATGCAATCGTGATCCACGGCGGTGCGGGCGAAGCCCCGGAGACGCAACAGTGGCGTGAGCATCGGCAAATGGCACTCAGTGATGCGCTGAAAACCGGACGTGAAATGCTGGTTGCGGGAAAAAGTAGTCTCGATACAGTCGAGGCGGTCGTACGAATCTTGGAGGATTCGCCTTACTTCAACGCCGGCAAAGGAGCCGTCTTCAACGCGGCTGCAAACCACGAACTGGACGCCACGATCATGGACGGACGAGATCGGTCGGTCGGAGCGGTTGGTGGTGTCAAAATCATCAAAAACCCAGTCTCGCTGGCGCGGCGGGTAATGACCGACACCAAACACGTTTTGTTGGCAAGTGACGGTGCCGATCAGTTTGGAAGGCAGTACGCCAACGATCCCATGATCACGATCGTCCCGAACAGCTATTTCTCTACCGATCATCAAAAACAAAGATTGGAACGGGCGCGTCAGCAGCAGATCCAACCTGATTCTGACGCGATCGGCACGGTCGGTTGTGTTGCGCTGGACAGGCACGGAAACATCGCGGCGGCGACTTCCACCGGAGGCCTGAATAACAAGCGGTTCGGCCGCCTGGGCGATTCGCCGATTGCCGGTGCGGGCACGTTTGCCGACAACAGAACATGCGGGGTGTCGTGTACGGGAATCGGTGAAGATTTCATCCGCAACGCAGTCGCCTATGACATTTCGGCACGAATGGAATACCGCGGGGATCCAATTGAAAAGGCGATCGCCGACATCCTCTCGAATGAAGGCCGTCCGGTGCGCGGCGGAATCATCGCGATTAGTCACGACGGTCAGATCGTGATGCGATTCAACACCAGAGCCATGTCCCGAGCGGCCGCCGATTCGGACGGTCGAAACGAAATCGAGGTCGCAGAATGACACTCGATTTCTGCGGTCGTATGATTTCAGCCGATAGCTGATCCGCTCATCGCCGCCACAAGCTGTTGCTGCTCAAACCCGTCACGTCGAAATCATATTTCTGGTTCGACATCTATGTTCTTACAGAGCATCTATGTTCTTACAGAGCTTGCCCGCCCCCGTTCCCGATGTTGCGGAGGCGAACCAACAGTAACAAGATCATCGCCAGCGCGAGCGGGAGCACAACGATCGACCACCCCCTTGGTAACCGACCGTCGATCAGATTCGCTGGCGAATCCGCTCGGGATTCGGTTCCACCGGGTATCGTCACCAGTGTCGGTGCACCGCTGGTTGATTCGCTACTGGGCTGAGGATCGACCATCACGACTGACTGACCAAGCAGCTCCGACCAATTGACACTCAGCATCAAGTCGACACCGGGATTGAGAGCTTTGACGGTGCAACTACACTCCCCGACCAGGTACCGGCAGGCATTCAAGATCACCTCGTCACGGCAATCGGCCCCAGGGATCGCGTCAAGCATTCGTCCGCGTCCAAAGATTGGTACCAGGATCGGCTCGTCCGTTTGTTCGACCAAGCCATTGACGATCGCCAACAGCGCCGATTCGTCGGGATCGTCGCGAGCGAGCCGTCGCAGTCGGAAATTCACTTTCAGCGGTACGTCTGACCTCAACACATCGTCCATCGTCGCCTCAGGATGCTGCCGCAGATACTGATTCGCCTGGCCGCGTGCGATCACGCCATCGGGGATTTTGATTTCCTCTTCGGCGGCATTCAGTGCCCGTTGCAGTCGCTGTGCGAGCTGCTGGCTGCGCACTTCGTCGGTGCCTTCGACCAGCAGAAACACAGCCGAATCACCGGTAGCAATGTCGTTGGCAATCTGCGTGCGGAGCGGCGAATTCAACCACCGATCGATCGACTCTGTGTTCAGATCACCTTCCCAGCACTTGATCCGCTGACCGTCTTTCGGCGGATAGAAAACTTGCAATCGCGGTGGGTCGGCGGAACCGTCAAAATCCTCCAGCTGCCACAGCTCTTCGTCGCTCAACTGCGATAGATCAATCACGTCGGTTTCGATGTTCACACCGGCTTGATCGATTGCCTTGAATCTTTCCAGCGCTTCGTCGACAGCGTTATCTTGGTGGCCGTCGATGATCGCAACCAGGCGATAGCGGTCTACCGGCCAGCGTTCCAGTGCGTAACGGAAGACCGGGACTTTGCAGGCGATTGCGGTTGCCACGCAAAGCGAAAAACAGGCGACCAGCGGAACCGGCGATCGAGCAGCGATGGGACCGAGGGACGGAAAATTCACGGTTTGGCCCCGAAGGCAAGAATCTGGCCTCGGTCGGTGCTGACAAACAATCTTCCGCCAGCCACAGCCAGGCCATGAGCATCACCGGTGATGGCGGAGCGCCAAATTTCCGTTCCATCTTTGGCGCTGAGCGCGACAACGGCATCGCGCAAGCCGAGAATCAGCTTATCGCCAGCCTTGATCATCTCCAACGGCGGCGGCGAGTTGACTTCCCACTTCCAAACCGACTGCATCTGCTCGTTGGCCCGGTTGGTCAGCTGTTTCAACTGGTCCGCGGTGTATGTTTGATCGGCATCCTTTTTGCGCGTTTCAGCAAGAGTTTGTTGAGCCTCGACGTAGGTCGCCCGATCAAGCATCTTGAGCTTGTCATCGATCGCCATCCAGGCAAAATCACCTTCCACCAGGATTCGATTGGTGCCGCTGAAGGAAGCGATCGATTTTTCGCCGCCGGCGGTACCGATGCGAATTTCATCTTCGGCCGACTTCTGTGAATCGGGGCCGGCAAATAACATTTCGTCTTCGGTCAGAATGCAGAAGACGCCACCCGCTTCGCCGACCGAACCTCGCGGTCGACCGTCGCCGCGGGCGAATGCCAGTGGGGCGGCACGACCTTGCGGCACGTAGAACAAGTCGTCAGAGGCCAACATCGCTCCCTGCAATGTCACACCATCGACAGACCGTCGGAACGTTTCCTCACCGGTCGAGGCGTCGACACTCCACAACAGCGAAGGACGCCAAGGCACCAGTGACGCGGCGAACGTCGCCTGGCCATCATCGACCAGCACTCCGGTTCGCACCGGCCACAGCGAAATGATCTTGCGGTTGCTGGCGATTCGCTGTTTCCCGGCGGCGGCAAATTTTTGCCATGTCAATTCTCCAGTCTTCGCATCACAACAATAAACGCTGCCGTCGTCGGAGCCAAAATAGACGCGACCAGCCGAAATGGTCGGCGGCATGCGGACCGCGGCGCCGGTGAAATGGACCCAGCGTTCGGCGCCGCTGGTGACGTCCAGCGCGTGAGCCGCATCATCAACCGACGAGCCGAAATAGACCCTCTGGTCATCGACGGTGACGTAGAAACAAGGATCGAAGTTGCGCATCGATTGCAAACCTTCGTTGCCCGAGTAGGCATCCCATTTGGCCGGTCCAGTCCAAGCGGTTTGCGGCGGCGCTGGCGAGGTCCAAGTCCATTGTGGCGATAAGGGAAAAGTCAATTCGGCAGCCGTCACACCGCTGCGGCGATTGTCGTGGCGATAAGTCGGCCAAGACTGCGCCGCCGCGTCGGTCGACCTGATCAGGGTGACCAGCAGGCAAGCGAAAACCAGCAGGCCGCGTGACGCAATTCTCATCAGTTCTGCTCCACAGCCGCAGCGGCAACCGGAGCGAACCCGATCGAACATTCCATCCATCCGCCGCACGAACAACCGCCCCCGGCCTCGGGGGAAAACAACATGCCTTGAGCCGGAATCGTGCTGAGCCAACAACTGGGACGCAAGCGGGCGAATTCGCTGGGTTCTTCTTTCGCAAGCGACCACAGCGAAACCGGCCCCGATCCGCCACGATAGATGATTGAATTGCCGGCACCAATCGGTGTCGCGCAGCCGCGGCGTTTTCCCAGCGTGTCGGTCTTCAGCAGCTTGCCGGTGGCGGCATCCAAAATACTTGGCTGAACAAAAATCTTGCCGTTCATCAACACCGCGTGCTGCATGTGCGCCCCATGGTTGTCCGACGGCCACTTCGACGATTGCTGCCACTGCTGCTGGCCCGTTTTGGCGTCGAGTGAAACAAATTGGAATTCGTTGTTGGCTGAACTTTCGAAAACGAACTGTCGGTCGTTGGCGATCCCGAACGCGATGACTTGACTGTCGGCTTGCTGCGGTACCGGTTGATTCCAAATTTGTTCACCCGTTTTCAGATCAAGACAGACGATCGAAGCGCTCGGCCAGATCTGTTTGTTGCTCAGCTTGCCTGTTTTCCGCTTGGCTAACTCGGAATCATCGACTTCGACAAAGTACATGCGGTCGGCGGTCACGGCGATGGTTGAATGCACCACCGCGTCGACCTGCCGGCTCCAACGAACCGTGCCATATTTTTTGTCAATTGAAAAGATCGCACTGCCGCAAACCTTGGCGGTCGCCGCGTCGCCTTGGCCGTCGTACCAGGCTCCCTTGGACCAGTACGCCTGATAGGCACTGCCAGCCTTGACCGCCGTCCCAATGATGGCGTCGTCGGTCACGCCAACGTATCCCCAATCAAATTCGCCTTGCGGCGTCTCGGGCATCTGCACCGTTTCGATCATCTGCCCCGTTGCGGCATCGATCCGCCAAACGCAATCACCAGTCACCGCGAATAGATGCTTCCGATCGGCGCACCAGTTGGAACAGTCACGCGGGATGTTCACTCGTCGCAAGTCAGGCATCTCCAGTGACCACAGCACGGCACCGTTGAAAGCGTCTAGTGCGATCATGCGGTTCATTCCTTGATGGAACAGTCGCCCGCCGACCGCCAGTGGCGCCGGCATCCGTGGGTTGCGGTCGATACCAAAATCGGCACCGGGACGCCCCAGCCAACGAACGGCCAATTGATCGGTGTCATCAATTCCGCCCAAGGTCTCACCCACGTAGGAACCATTAGCCGACGAGCCGTATTGGTGTCCCCACTCGGTCAATTGGGCGGGCTTGCTGCGGCGACCCATCCAAACCATGTCACCGTGCGAGTGCCACGTCCAATCGGAATCTTCCGCCGGCTTGTCTGTCGAAACAAGCACACCGCTAGCCGACAGCCACGGACCTGCGCGCTGCAGCGCTGCGGAGCTGCCGATCACCAGGTTGGCCAGCTGCTCAGGGATTTGCTGTTCCAGCTGCGCCGAAAGACGGATTCCGTAATCGCCTTGGTCGTACCAGATTTTGCGCAGCTGCCCGACCGCCTCGTCACTATCACAGGCGGCGACCACGGACATGGTGCTGCGAGCGGCCAAAGCGCGCCCCCACTGCAGGGCCAGTTCATTGCCAATGATGATTGCATAGCCGCCGGGCTGATTCAGTGAAGCGATGACCTGATCCATTCCTGCCGGCGCGTTGGTTGGCTCGTCGATGGTAGGTGGCGAGTAATTCATTCGCCCGTCCAGTTCATAGATCGGACTGAGCCTTCGTCGGCCGTCCTGTTTCAGGCCGATACGGTAATGGTAGTTCTGGCCGGGCTGCAGCTCGTTCAGCACGACGCGATGAAAATTGGCGGAGGTCTCAGAGGCAACCACCTTGCCCAGTTTTCGCGTCGGACCATAAGCGACCGATGACTCGCCCGGCAACGAACTTTCCCAGACCACCTCGGCTGAATCGGGTGACAAAAACCGAACGCCACAGCGGACCGTGAACTTGTCAGATCCAGCGGCGGAGGCTTGGCTCGACCCGCTGCAGGCGCCGATAAGAACCGCGAAGAATAGCCGCAAAAGAACGCCCATCGAGTACCGCTCGCGTTGGTAGGAAAATGCCCGGGTTGATCCAGTCCCAGTTTAGCAGAAAGGTTAAGTTACTTCTTGCCGGCGGAAATGGCACTAAAGAGGAAAAATGGCACAAAACATGCTTCCTTTCAGGCTCTCTGTACGGAGGCTGCCACCCTGGTGGAATGCCGGTTTTTCCATGAACGTTGAACTCATTTAATCATGTTTATACGACTTCTTGCCGCCTTCATTATCATTCCGCTGATTGAGTTGGCGTTGTTGATGAAGCTCGCCGAGCTGACCAGCATCTTTACAACCATCGCTTTGGTGATCGTCACCGGTGTGATCGGATCCTATCTTGCTCGTCAGCAGGGCATCATGGTGCTGCATCGGTTTCAATCAGCGTTGGCCGAAGGCCGCATGCCTAGTCGCGAGCTGCAAGACGGACTGATGATCGTATTTGCCGCCGCGCTACTGCTGACACCTGGACTATTGACCGACACGGTCGGCTTCGTGTTGCTGTTTCCGATCGGCCGTGAACTGATTCGTCAAACCCTGCTACGCCGCTATATCGGCCGCTTTAACGTGCAGGTGACCACCAGCGGTTTCGAGGCGGAGCCATTGAATCGACCTGCGGCACGAAACAAACATACGATTGACGTCCAGGCGGTGAAGCGTAAATCCGCGCAATAAGGACTGACGATGCTGGTGATTCGGTCGGCAACGGCAAGCGACATTCCGGAAGTTGATCGACTGTACCGCGCCGCAATTCGCGCGGCGATGTGGTTACCCGAACAAGCTCGCTTCCCGATGGATTTCGCCGCGGCATCCGCAGGCGAGCGAGTCTTCATTTGTCGTGACGACAAGGATCGACTGCTGGGATTCGTATCTGTCTGGGAACCGGAATCATTCATTCACCATCTGTATGTTGATCCGCAACACCAGGGCTGCGGGGTCGGTACCTCGCTACTGGCTTCACTCGCTGATTGGCTGCCCCAGCCTTGGTCGCTCAAGTGCGTCGAAAAGAACTCCGCCGCCTTGTCCTTTTACCGCAGTCGGGGTTGGCGAACACAAAGCCGCGATCAGGGAGAGCATGGTGCCTACCTGTTGCTGCAATACAACGGCGAACATTAAAATATCGGCAACAGGGGCGATCCATATGAAAAACCTACTTCAGCAGCATCTCGACACCGACATCGGCATCAATGTCATTCGCGCCTACCGGATCGATCCAGCCAGATTGGTTGCGGTGTACGATGACTACTTCACCGTGGAAACGGACAAAGACGAGAACACTTATCACATTCCGCTGGCCAACATTGTCAAAGTGATCGAGAATCCCAGCGGAGTGAACCTAGGTGGGCTTTTCAAACAGCACAAATCTCACCCACTGGTGATCAAAGTTGGCCACGTCGTCGAATACGTTCCCAGCTAACGCAGTGACGCTTCTACTTCGTTGAATTTGACCACCCGCTTCTCTTTCGCCGCGACCTCCAGCCCGCTTGCCAGCAGATGGTTGATGCGGACGTCTTGATGGGTGATCGGCACTTCTTCCTGTCGTCGTGCGCAGCGGACAAAGCATCTCAGTTCGCTCAAATACGCTTCGCGGTATCGCGTGGGAAAGGAATAGTCGACCGGCGGCCGTTGAAAGCCTCCCTCGCCCGCCTGTGACAGCGAGGTCTTGTGATAATTGTCAGCTTGCAACATGCCCGCGTCGCCGAATGCTTCGATCCGCTGGTCGTACCCGAAGACGCTTTTGCGGTTGATGTCGATCGTGGCCGTGATGCCGCTCGGAAACATCAGCGAAGCGACGACATTGTCAAAGTCACCGGCTGCGGCGACGCCGGGCAGGAATGAACTGCCGAACGAACTGAGATGTGTCGGAACTTCGCCCACAATGTGGTAGACCATGTCCAAGTCATGCACCATGCAATCGTGAAAGATCCCCCCGGAAGTGCGAATGTACTCGATCGACGGAACGGGATTGTCACGCGAAACGCTGCGGACAAATTGCAACTGCCCGATGCCGCCTTCGCGAACCTGACTGATCAATGATCCGAAGCAAGGATCGAAACGTCGCTGAAAGGCAACAAACAACGGTGTGTCGCAATCGTTTGCCTTGCGGAAACAGTCATCGATTTCGCGCAAATGTCGACCAAGTGGTTTCTCGGTCAAAGTTGGCTTGCGCGCCTCAAGACTCAGCTGAACATTGTCGAAATGAAAATCGGTCGGTGTCGCCACAATGACCGCATCAACATGGTCCCGGCCAATCGCCTCAGCATTGGACGCAGCGACAGCGCAGCCCAATCGATCAGCGACTGACTGCGCCTTTGCTTGCTCGGGATCATAAACACAGCTGACCACCGCCTCGTCCATCATCCGCAAACTTTGAAGATGAAAATTACCGGCACGACCCAAGCCGATGAGGCAAATTCGAAGAGGCTTGTCGACCATGGCTGCGGCTCAACTGAGGTGATGAAAATTTAGAGACTTTCGATTTATGCCGGTCTACGTCAGATCAGGCAAGTCCTGGTCTATTGTGAACTCGCCGAGGTAGGTGGCTCGATGAACTCGGCGATCCGGATTGGATCCGGCAGCGTGAAACGATCGCCATATGATTTCTGACCATGGTATGCGGTAGGCACGGAACAGCGCAGGCCGACGGATCGCAGAGATCGACAAAAACCTGAAAAGAACTGTATTCAGCCCTGAATCTTTCAGTCGGTTTGCCTGATTCGCAGAAAGCGCGAATCTTTCTCGATGCCAACAGTCTGGCCGTGGTATTCTTTCCGCCGCACGACTGAGCGCAGTGTTCAATAGTGAGCGCTGGCTTGGACGACGAATCCCAACGAGTATGCCATGAATTCAATGCGAATCAGTTTTCTCACCGTTTTGTGTTTCGGTTGTGTCGCCGCGGATGGCGAGGATTGGCTTCGCTTTCGCGGGCCTGACGGCTCTGGCGTTAGTCAAGGTACAGCAGCCTTGCCAACACAGTGGTCGCCAACGGCCAACCTGGCCTGGAAAGTCGCATTGCCTGGCGCGGGCGTATCGAGCCCGATCGTCGTGGGCGATCGAGTCTTCGTCACCTGCTATTCCGGCTACGGACTTGATCGCGAGAATCCTGGTGAGATCAAGAACCTGGTCCGTCACTTGGTTTGCTTCGACGCCGCCAGCGGTGAAAAGCAGTGGCAGAAAGATGTTCCCGCCAGCTTGCCGGAGGATCCCTACTCGGGAATTGGGGTGACCGCGCATGGATACGCTTCTCACACGCCTGTTTCGGACGGCAAGTTGGTCTTTGCGTTTTTCGGAAAGAGCGGAATCTACGCCTACGACTTGGATGGCAATGAACTTTGGAATTCAAACCTGGGCAAAGAATCAGATCCCTGGAAGTGGGGTACGTCATCGAGTCCGATTGTGTACGGCGACTTGGTGATCGTGACCGCGTCGGCCGAAAGCCAGGCGATTGTCGGATTCGATAAAAAGACCGGCAAAGAAGTTTGGCGACAAGAAGCCGAAGGGCTCGACGGTATGTGGGGCACGCCGACGCTTGTCAAAGTTGATGACAATCGCACCGACCTGGTGATGAGTGTTGCCAAAGAAGTTTGGGGATTGAACCCGGAGAACGGAAAACTACGTTGGTTCTGCGACGCCTCAGGCGCTGATCAAGCTCACTCCAGTGCAATCGCCAGTGATGGAGTCGTGTTCGCGTTCACCGGTCGCGGCGGCGGTTCGATTGCAGTCAAGGCGGGTGGCAATGGAGACGTCAGCGAATCACGCGTGATTTGGAATGGCAACGATTCAGCTCGGTTTGGTTCGCCTCTTACCTATCAGTCAAAGATTTATCTGATCGGAAATGGCGTCGTCAAAGTCATTGATCGTGACACCGGCAAGAGCGTCCAGCAGGTGCGGTTGAAAAGTCCCCCCGGCGGCAGTCGCGGCGGTGGTGACAGCCGATTCGGATCGCTGGATTATCCCTCACCAGTCATCGCCGGCGACAAACTGTATTATCTGAAAGGCAATGGGGAGATGTTTGTGTTCTCGATCGCAGATGAGCTGCAGCAGATTAGCGTCAATCGAGTCACCGCTGATCCGGAATCTTTCGGTGGTACGCCAGCGATCAGCAATGGTCGAATGTACTTGAGAAGCAATCAGCATTTGTACTGCGTCACCGACAAGGGTGACCAAGTCGAAGCACAGAGAATAGCCAAAGCAGAATCCGTGTCGCCTGATGATGAAGCGGACAGAACCGCAGCCGCCGGGCGGAGAGGAGGCCGGGCTGGCTTTGGCGGAGGTGGTTTCGGCGGAGGCGATCGGGGCGGATTCGATGCCAACACGGTTTTTGCAGAGCGAGACAAGAACAAGGACGGCAAACTGAGCAAAGACGAGCTTCAAGGGAGTCCGCTGGCGACTCGAATGCGCCAGATGGACACGGATCAGGACGAGGCCATTTCGCGGGAAGAGCTGGTCGCGGGCGTTCGCACCTTTTTCGGTCGTGGTGGCGGAGCAGGTCGCGGCAGGTTCGGCGGGGCAACCCGGACCGACAATCGTCCGGACCGGCCTCAACGACCCCAGCTGGATGGCTGATCCGCAAATATGCCGATACTTGGCCGCCCAGCTAAATATCAAACCGACCTGTGCCGCTAACCGATTCCCAGCTTCCGTAGCGCCGGTTCGATGGCATTGGCTTGGCGATAGAAACCCAGATCGTTGGGATGCGAGCCGTCCGTGGTGTCGTCGCGGTCGTCCCCCAACAACGATTCGCCTTCCAAGTATCCAAGCTGCTGAAAACCGTTTGCCACCAAGGTGTCGTATGCTTTGCGGAGCTGACGGCGGCTTTCCTGCTGTCGCTGTTGCAGACCGAGCATGAACTGGGCGTTTGCATAAGTACGATCCTCAACCAACAGGATTGGCGTATCAGGCCGCGCCTGGCGTAGCTGACGCACCAGCGGCTCAGCGCGTTGGGCAACCTGATCGCCCCTCATGTTGGGCAAACAATCGATCACGTAGACAGCCGGATCAAGCTCACACAGAAACTGACCAACCTGTTGCTCCATCCGCCCGTTGCCGGAGAAGCCCAGGTTGATCACCGGGCAATTCAAGCGACGACCAAGAATCGCCGGATGCGGCATGCCAGGTCGCGACGCGCACGCGCCGTGCGTGATCGAGGTCCCGTAAAACAGAATTGGCTTGATCGCGCACGGCTGGATCGGTTGGAAACTTGCTCCGTCGGGTACGCCGATTTTCAGTGACTCGACGCCGTTGTACAGCGGCAAGTAGGCCGTGAAGTCACGCAACTTTGGAATGATCCCGCCGGCCATGCGTGCCTTGATCTGCTTTCCGGTTGGCCTGGTCACCGCCAACCAGCGCCAATTGCCCGCCTCGTCGGTCGCGTATAGATCGACTCCGCTAACTCCGGTCGCCGGCATGTGCGGCATCGCCAGGCGTGGGGAGCTCAGCTCGTAGTCAACCCAGATTTCATCGGCGTCGGTGCGAAAGCGGGTCAACATGCCCGCCGAATCTCGGCTCAAATTCCAAACCGCGTCCGGGACCACTCCTTTGGCGCGCTTTGGTAACCGATCGAAATACCTTTCCGTTTCGGATTGATCCCAACCTTTGCCCTCGACACCCCACTGACGGACGTCGTGCCAGGTCAGGGTCGGTCGCTCCGGACGGTCTTGCGAGTAACCTTTTGACGAGCATGCGGCGGCAACTCCGGCGGCCGAAAAACTGAGAAAACTTCGTCGATCAAGCTGTTCAATCATCTGCCTGCTGGCTCCGGGGGGATCGCGATTTTGACCGCAATTGTAGCAGCTGTGCCGATTCTGCTCAGCGATGTCAATCGCCGCATAAAGGCCTGTTTCGGCACGCGGATTGCAACCTCTGATGGGAGTCGTTCGCGGTCTGCCAAATTTGCGGCGCAGACTTTTCCATTGCAAATGGCTGCAGGCGATCGATCAGCAAATCCCACCCATCAGAGAAGACATTTGGAGAAAAAAATGAACAGACAAGTAGCAACAAGTGATGACCGACATTCTGTCTCACGGCTGTATGAAGACCCATTCCGATCGCTTGAGGCGAGAATGAATCATCTGTTTCGAAACATGTTCGAAGATCCCTCGGGAGATTCATCGATCGGGAATTATCCGGTCGATGTACACGAGGACGACGACAGCATCACGATCGAAGCCGAAATGCCCGGCTTTAAAAAGGATGAAATTGATGTCAACTTCGAGAAAGGCGTGTTGACGATCAAGGCCGAGCGGGATGTAAAAGAAGACAAAGGCAATTCGAAGAAGCATTTGTCAGAAAGACGTTTCAGCCGGATCCAACGCAGTTTTTCACTGCCGCGAACGGTCGACAGCTCGAACGTCGAAGCCAAGTTGCAGGACGGCGTGCTGCACCTGAAGTTGAACAAGACTGAGGAAAGCAAGCCACGCCGCATCGAAGTGAAGTAATCGATTCGACAAGACGAGCGGGGCCCAATTTGACGGCTGGCCGGACGCCCTGCGTCCGGCCACGTCTGGCTCAGCATTCTGACTAAGGAATGCCGAGGTCGAGCCTGTGGCGGTGATGGCTTGCGCCAGTTCACCGAGCTGGTAAATTAGCTGTTTGGCCGAGGCTGAATTACGCCATCCATTCAAACAGGGGTCGAAGATGTCGATTGATTGCCGATGTGCCGGACGTTCACGATGGGATGCCGCGCAAACCGTTGGCAGCGGGTTAATCGGGCTTGTGATGCTCTCGATCAGCTCTGTGCTGGTCGCTCATGCCGCGGCAGCCGATGACTATTACGACATCGGAAATTTCCATTGTCCGATCACGACTCAGTCGCAGCAGGCTCAGTTGTGGTTCGATCGCGGGCTGGCCATGTGCCATGCGTTCAACCACGAAGAGGCGGTGCGCTGTTTTCGCAAAGCGCACGCGGCCGATCCTGGCATGCCAATGGCATTGTGGGGCATGGCCTATGCCTGGGGTCCCAACATCAATCTCAGGGAAGTCGAACCACATCAGATCGCCCAAGCCAGGCTCTCTGCCGAGCTGGCCAAGAACTTGGAGGATCAAGCGAGTGAGTGGGAACGTGATCTGATCGACGCGCTACTGGTCCGCTACGCGGTTCCAGCTCCGGAATCCCTGGAAGACCTTAACCGAGCATACGCCGATGCGATGCGGCAAGTCCATAAACGGCATCCGAACAATGCGACGGTAACGGCGCTGCTGGCCGAGTCGCTGATGATGCTGCGACCATGGAATCAATGGAGTCCCGATGGAACAGCCGCTCCCGAGACGCCTGAAATTGTCAGTCTGCTGGAAGAGGGACTGCGCAAATGGCCTGCTGATCCAGCGCTCTGCCACTTCTACATACACGCCGTCGAAGCGTCACCCGATCCGCTCAAGGCGTTGCCCTTCGCTGACCGCCTTGGCACCGCGATGCCAGGATCCGGTCACCTGGTCCATATGCCCTCACACATCTACGCCCACGCCGGAGATTACGCCAAAGTCATCGAGTCGAATGCCAGGGCGATCGAATTGGATCGCGAATTCCTCGAGCGCGAGGGTCCCTACAATTTTTATTCCTTCTATCGAATCCACAATTATCACTTTCTGGTCTACGGGGCCATGTTCGATGGCCAGAGCGAATTAGCGTTGCGGACGGCGCGCGAGATTCCGAAACAAGTTCCCGCGGAGATGCTGATCGATCAAGTCGATTTCCTGGACGCCTTCATGCCGATGCCGCTGCATGTGCTGATTCGATTCGGCCGCTGGGAGGACATTCTTAACGAACCGGAGCCGGCGGAATATCTGCCGATGAGCAGGTCGATATGGCATTATGCCCGAGGAGTCGCTTTCGCGGCGACCGGCAAAGTAGCACAAGCCAGAGAAGAACAAATCGCATTCCTGGAGTCCAAAAAACAAGTCCCCGAAACAAGCATTTTATTCAACAATACCTCGCTCGATATTTTAGGCGTCGCCGAGTTGATGTTGGCGGGCGAGATTGCCTACCGCGACGGAGACCAGGAGTTCGCGTTTGCAAAGCTGCGCGACGCTGTCAAGCTCGATGACGCGTTGAATTACGACGAACCGTGGAGCTGGATGCAACCGGCGCGACACGCGTTGGGGGCGTTGTTGTTGGAACAGAATCGCGCCGCTGAAGCGGAATTGGTCTATCGCGAGGACCTGAGGAGACACCCGCGAAATGTCTGGTCCCTGCAAGGGCTCGCCGAATCGCTGGAGAAGCTGGGCAGAGAAACGGAAGCTCGTGAGGTTCGCCAGCAATGGACGCAAGCCGGTACAAGGTCGGACATCCAAGTCAATCGATCCTGCTTTTGCCGCGCGGCGCTTGACGAAGCCGAGGCCACCAAATGACACACAGCGATCACTGATAAAGGCCAAAGGCGGGCGTCCAACGGCAACTCGCAAATGCGTTCGCGACGTCGGCCGACAGAAACCGACCGAGGCTTTTCTACGCCCGGTTATCTCCGGCCGTGACGTCAGGAAGTCAGCTCTTCCCGGATAGCGCAATCTTTCATTGCCGTGTATCCGGCCGGGGTCAGCGAATAAGCACCCTTGAATTTTTCTTTGACCAACAGTTTTTTGTCAGTCAACAGATTCAGGGCTGCCTTGTCGCGCTCCAGGTTGGGGCCGGAAAAGCAAAGCATTTGACCGGGCACCATCAGATATTGACGGAATGTACGAAACACGCGTTGCTCAGATGCAGACCACAAAATACTACCCAGCTTTAAAAGTTCGTCTAGCACTCAAATTGCGTCGCTCGGCGCGTAGTCGCGCCCGGCGTTTGATTTCGCTGGGCTTTTCATAATACTGCCTCCGCCGCATTTCCCGTTTCAAACCACTTCGTTCGACCAGCTTGCGGAAGCGGCGGACAGCCTCCTGAATCGACTCGCGGTCGCGAACACGCATAGTTACCATTCGTTTTCCCAAATGTGACAGACAGCAAACGTAGATGACACCTCAACGGGTGATCTAAGTTCGACAGCTACCGATGTTTCTCGCAATCAGATCCAGAGAGGGCCTTCAGCAGACGCTTTGATCCCAGTGTGTCGATCCCAATTTGGATCAAAGACCCGTTTCATGATTGCTGATCATGTGTCACGAACCGCAACACTACTCATCAGATAGCCCCGATTCTAGCAAATTGAGGGCTCGCCGACGATGGGACTTGGCTTGGCGACGGGAGATAGAGAGTGTTTCGTCCCCATTTCATTGTCACTTCACATGTTTAAGCCCAGGAATCGTTCACTTTAGCAATAACGACGATCCGCCACCTTTGATCTTTTCTGTGCTTTCATCGCAGCAAGAGCCGGCAGATTCTGGAAGCACTTGACGGTGGCTGTTGCTGCACCACAGCAATTCTCGCCGCTGTTCGCCGACCGCGGCTAGCGGCTAGCTTCCAGCACGTCGCGGATCCTCTGAGCGGCCAGTTTTCCCCAAATCGCGTATGCCTTCGGACCCGGATGAAAACCGTCAGATGCGATCAGGCTCATGTCTGCACTGAAGTCAATGGCTAGATGGACTTCATCAGCCGACCAGAGGAGACTCGGCCTTTTCTGTCACGCGATTGACCTACTCGGTGTATTCTAACGTGCAAAGCGGTGCTGATCAGATAGCGAGAATGCTTGATGCCACGAACGATCGTCAGAAAACTTTCGCTTACATTACCGGCAACCTTGTTGTTGATTCTGACGGCCGATGGTGCCCAGCCGCATTGGTCCTATCAACCGATCGCGCGACCACGAGTTCCAGCGGTCTCGCTTCCGGAAAGTGATTCCAATCCGATCGATCGGTTCATGCGGGCGCGGGAAAAAACGAATCCGCCGAGCAGGCCGTCGTCGGCCGATCGTCGGACGTTGATTCGCCGTGTCAGCCTGGACTTGATTGGCCTGCCACCCACGCCGGCGGAAGTTCAGGCTTTCATCGACGATGATCGGCCCGGCGCCTATCAACGACTCGTCGATCGCTTGTTCGCATCTCCCTACTATGGCGAACACTGGGCGCGTAGCTGGTTAGACATGTGCCATTACGCTGATACCGATGGCTACTTGACCGACCAGGCAAGACCGGTGGCGTGGCGGTATCGAGCCTGGCTGGTCGACGTGCTGAACCAGGGAATGCCGTTCGACCAATTTACGATCGAGCAGTTGGCGGGCGACTTGCTGCCCAATGCGAGTATCAGCCAAAAACTGGCCACTGGATTCTTGCGACAGACGCTCAGCAACCGCGAAGGCGGAGCCGACCCGGTTGAGTTTCGCAGCAAGCAGATCGTCGATCGCACCTCGATGGTCGGCGAGATCTGGATGGGGCTGACGGTGGGCTGCGCTGAGTGCCATGACCACAAGTACGACGCAATCTCTCAGCAAGAATTTTTCCAGCTGTACGCATTCATGGATGCTGCGGAGGAGATCAACATCGACGCGCCGTTGCCGCGGGAGCGGGAAGCATACGAGGCTGCCTTGCCCGAAACCGATCGCAAACGCCGCGCTCTAATCGCTCCTTTAGCTGCCGAAATTCAGGAATTGCAAAAGCAGTGGGAAGCAAAGCTGCTGTTCGCTCGCGACAATCCGGGCGCGGATTGGTTTTGGGATCGCCAGTGGGAATTGCTGGGGCTGGTCTGGGGAGGCGGTCTCGGTGAAGGTCAGCTAGAAGGTTGGCAAATCGTGTCGCTAGACAGGGCAAAACGATCTCAGCTTCAGCAAGATCGTCTGCTTGACTACTTTCTAACTGTGGCCGATACGATCGATGCTGCGAAAGCAAAAGCGCTGAAGTTAGACACGCTGGCGGCGGAGCTGGCAAAGTTAAAAAAGACGCTACCCCCGGTGACTCGCGCGGCGACGATGATGCAGACACAGAATCCGCATCCAACCCATGTTCACCAGGCCGGCGACTTTCGTGATCCTGGCGACGAAGTCAGACCCGCCACGCCCGCGATTTTGCCGCCGCTAAACGCTGAACGACGTGATCGGCTAGCGCTGGCCAAATGGCTCGTCTCTGCACAACATCCATTGACCTCGCGTGTCGCGGTCAATCGCATGTGGCAACAGTTCTTCGGCCGAGGAATTGTTGCTACCGCCGGTGACTTTGGTGTTCGCGGCGCACCGCCGACGGACCCGGAACTGTTGGATTGGCTGGCCAGTGAGTTCATTCGTCGCGGTTGGGATGTCAAGGCGATGCATCGGCTGATCGTAACTTCCGCCTGGTACCGCCGAAGCAGCCAGAGGCCCCTGCGACTTTCGGCCGAACAGATTCGCGACTCGATCATGCTGACGAGTGGACTTTGGGATTCCCGCGTCGGCGGACCGAGTGTCAAACCACCCCAACCCGAGAGCGTCTCAGCCCAAGGCTACGCGAACACTTGGGAACCAAGTGCCGGGGGAGACCGTTATCGCCGTGGCATCTATACCTGGGTCCAAAGAACGTCGCCATTCGCCATGTACATCACGTTTGATGCACCCAACCCAAATCAAATCTGCACAAGGCGAGAACGGTCAAATACTCCATTGCAAGCGTTGACGTTGCTGAATGATCCCACCATTTATGAAGCGGCAACCGCCTTGACCGAGCGACTGTTTGACGAAGTCCGCGGCAGCGAGCAGCAACGGATCGGCGACGCCTTTCGACTTTGCCTGGCCCGAGATCCGAGCCCTCAAGAACTGCAAGTGCTGCGAGCCCTGCTACAGCAACTGCGCGACGATCTGCAAGCGAGCGAGCAAGAGACTCGACCGGAGCCGACGGCTGGGCCGCGAAACGAGCAAACGGCTTGGGCAACGTGGTGCACGGTGCTGTTTAATCTGCACGAATTCGTGACGAGGAATTGAGATGCACGCACGGGACAGGCTTTGGCCGCCAAACCGCAGGTCCTTCCTCAGGCACACCGCTGCTGGGCTGGGAGGCATTGCCTTGTCGCAATTGCTGGCAGATACGGGATCGGTAGCGGCGACCGGCTTAAGTTCTGCGCTGAATCCTGCTGCCCCGCATTTTCGTCCCCGCGCCAAGAATGTGATCTTCATCTTCATGTCGGGGGCACCCAGCCAGTTTGACCTGTTCACACCGAAAGCAGCGCTGCAGCGGCTGCACGGACAACCGGTGCCCAAATCGTTCTTGCGGAATCTGGCAGATCCGTTGATCAAGGGGAGCGCACGAGTTTTTGCCAGCCCCAGAAAGTTTTGCAAGCACGGCCAATGCGGCATGGATTTTTCAGATTACGTTCCGCATTTGGCCAGCTGCGCCGACGATCTGTGCATGGTCCGATCGCTGCACACCAACGTCTCAAATCACCATCCCGCCCAGCTGTTGATGAACTGTGGCGTACCGTTGTTCGGGCATCCATCGATGGGTTCCTGGGTCACGTACGGCCTGGGCAGCGAAGCGAAAGAGTTGCCTGGATTTGTTGTGTTGTTGTCCAACTCGGGCGACGGTGTCGATGGCGGATCATCGCTGTGGAACAACGGATTTCTGCCATCCGTGTATCGCGGCGTCAACTTCCGCGGCACTGGCGATCCGATCCTGCATCTGACCACGCCTGAAAACATTAGTATGCGAGGCCAACGATTGCGGCTGGATGCCATCCAGAGTTTGAACGAGCTCCGTTTTCAGGCTACCGGCGACGAGGAGATTGAATCGCGAATCGCCGCTTACGAGTTGGCCTATCGGATGCAATCAGCGGCGCCGGAGTTGGTCGATCTTTCGGCTGAGTCCGACCACACGAGGCAGATGTATGGGATCGATAACGAGATCACTCAGCCGTTCGGGACTAATTGCTTACTGGCCAGGCGGATGATCGAGCGTGGCGTTCGTTTCGTACAACTGTATCATTCAACTTGGGATGACCATGCGAACTTGAACGCCAAGCTGAAGACAAATTGCGATATGACGGATCAGCCGGCCGCGGCATTGATCAAGGATTTGAAGCAACGCGGATTGCTTGACCAGACGCTGGTCGTTTGGGGCGGCGAATTCGGTCGGACCCCGATGAACGAAGTTCGTCGCGGCAATGCGCCGGGCAAGGAAGGACGTGATCATCATCCGTCTGCGTTTACAATGCTGTTAGCAGGCGGTGGAATTCGGGGAGGACAGATTGTTGGGGAAACCGATGAGCTGGGATTTGATCCGATCGCCGATCCGATTCACGTGCACGATCTGCAGGCGACCATCCTGCACACTCTGGGCATCGACCACGAGCAGTTGACGTTCCGGCATCAAGGAAGGGATTTTCGGCTGACCGATGTCGGCGGAACGGTGGTTGATAAATTATTGCAGTAAGTCCGCTGCCAGGGGACGCGCGTCAATAAGGGGACGGCGTCAATAAGGGGACGGGGGTGAATGGCACGAACTTAGCTGGTTTTCGAGACCTGATCGTGTGGGGCCAATTCCTTAACGATGGTTCAGACTAGAGGGTCCTGAAGCGGCGGCAACTTCGTCGCGGCGGGCTTGAACGGGCCCCTGGTTCTGCATGGAATCCGCTCGGGATGTTCCACCCCGGAGGGGTTTTTAGCGATTAGCCGGTGGTCGCGCTAGCGGTACCACCGGGATCTGTTGCCCACGTGGCACGCGATCGACTCGGCGAAAGCCAACGCACCAAGCCGCTTAACCCCGTGCCATTTGGGACGGGGGTAGTTTCATCGAAACGACCTCGTTCCCTTTCGATCGCGTCCCCTTAAACCAGTCGGTGAGGCCAGATCAGTTGTCTTGGAGTCTCTTGATCTGTGCGGCGAGACGCCTTGGGGCATGGCAGGTCTTACAGGAAATGTTGTCGGTCGCAGCGGCCTGCGGGTCGTCCTTCCATTTTTGCGCAATCTTCGCGTAGGGAGTGCCCGGCAACACTTCGAGGGCCTTGTCTAGAAATTGATCCAGTTCCTCCGTTCGGCCCGTACGCTGCGAAGACTGGATCAATCCAGCCAGCAGTTCTCCGCGGATATGGCCTGGCAACTGAGCCAGATAGGGCGACTGCTGCGCCCACAGCACTTGATAGCTGTCGTAGGACTCCGACCAGGCAGCAGCGCGATATTTCTCGGGGAGTCGGTCAGCAAACAGTGCATAACCTCCACCGATGATGGCGCACACGGCTACATCGTTCGGACCGAGGCTGCGCGCCTGATCATTCAGATCACGTGTTTCTTGAAAATATCGCTCAAACTCCGCAGTTTGGTCGGCTTCGACCGCGAGTATCGCTCGGTATAGCGTTGCTGCACCCTTCCAGGCGAGCAATTCAGGCTTTTTTTCCGGCCGCTGTTCCAGCAGCAGTTCGATGTTTTTTTCTGCTCTGGCAAGGCGTTCCATATTGTTTGATCGCCAACCGGCAAAAATGTCTTCGCGAACCAGGATGCCAACTGGAATTCGCGTCTCCGACAGTGGCAAGTCGGGCAATTCAGCGATTCCTTCGCTGACAAACAGGGCGATGAAACAACTGCAGACGATAGTGCGCATGGGATTGGACTCCTGCGAAAGTGTGGGACCGGCCGCGAAAGTCAGTAGACCGAATCGCTATGGCCCGTGCATTATCACGTTCGCCGCCGCCCTGACTATATTGCCATCCGAAAGCAAAAACTAGCTAAAAACCGCCGACGAATACCAGCGGTACAGGTTTGGTCGTCGATTTCTGATGGCCGACGGCTGAAATTCGCGCCGTTCGTTCCAGACTGGGCCGAATCCGTCGCCAGTTCGATCAACACGCCGATCACCTCTCACGACCCGGAACGGGCCTCGGAAGGCAACCTAAGAAAATTTAATTGCGGGGAGTCCTCGTCGATTGTTTCACCGAGCGGTTGAGACACCGATGGTTTCCCAGTGGCTGGCTGCTGAGCGGCTTTTGACGTGATCCACGTTGTAAACTGGCGGAACTCAGGGCATCGCAGGGCGAGTGATTTACGCTGCTGCGAGCAAAAAATGAATGACATCGAGAGAAATTTGCAGAAACAGCGTCCGTTCCGTCCTGGCTTGGCACCTTGAGTACTGGTTCGTAACGCTCGGCAATTGCGCTGAACAAACTGACTGCATTTGGCGTCGGCTGAAACATTGCGTGTACGAACGTGAACTCTGTTATCTGGTCACTGCAAGAATCAAACCATGTTGTTGCTGCCTCGCAGATCAAAACGAAAACAATCCCTTGTTGATCATTGGAAACGAAGGAGACGGAGAGCACTCAGTGAACACCTTGAACCGAGAATGTTGTTAGCGGTCGGTGAAAACCTGCTGACCAATGGAGGATTTGAAACGGCCGAAGCGACCTCGGGCGGATTACCCGGTTCGGTTGCCGATTGGCGCGGCGATGTGTCAACAATCGTTCGCGCGGACCGCGGCATCGCGCCGCATAGCGGCGACCAAATGTTACGCTTCGATGCAACAGGCTGGAGTGGTGGAGCAAGCGCCGGGACCAGCAGTGAATTGATGCAGCTAATCGACGTTAGCGACCTGGACTCGGGTGCGACGTTGCGAGCGTCGATGCAGGTCAATCGAGTTGCCGGCGATGCACAAACCGACGATGGTTTCTCCGTCGAAATTCGGGCGTTTGCCGGCAGCCCCGCGAGCTTCTCCAGCGACTTTACCAACAACGAACTGGCCATCAGCACTGGCGGGTATCTGCTAAGCGATGCCGATCCATCGACCTGGGAATTGGTGCATACGAATCCACTGCCGCTCCCTGAGGGTACAGATTACGTCTCGGTGCGAATCGTCGCCGCGGAAAATATTTTCAATGACAGTAGCGGAGTCGAACTGGACGGTCATTACGCTGATGCCGTCGTGTTGGAACAAGTAGGCGTGACGGCGGTCTTCAAAAATGGATTCACCAATCCATTGTTGATCGAGCCCTATGACGGCACCGAAGACACCATGATCATGTCGAATCAGGGTGGTGAAAAAAACCAAAACTTCGGCGCACGGTCTGACTTCGCGATCGGCGAAGCCCCGGTCGATGGGAAACCCGGCGGTGGTTTCCCGAGACGCAGTTTATTACGGTTCGATGTCTCGGCTTTTGGCGAACCATTGCCGACAATTCAATCTGCATCACTACGTTTGTATCCGTCAGTCGTCGACGCCACGACGGAAGATACTGTCGAGGTCTTTCGATTGGCCGACGCAAATGCTGCTTGGATCGAAGGGACTGAGGTTGGCGTACCCAGCAGCAACCTGCCTCCCGACAATGGAATGACGACTTGGGACAATCGGATCCAAGGGGTGGAAGGTTGGGCGGGCGGTAGCGGCATCGGCGTTGCCGGAACCGACTACACCGATTTGCTGGGCAGCCAAACGTTCAATACTTTGACCGGAATCGGTGCCGACAACCCGTTCGACATCCAGCTCGATCCGTCACTAGTGCAGGGACTGATTGAAGATTGGGCAGGCGGAATCAATGCCGGGCTGTTTCTGCGGAGCACTGCCGAACGCGACAATATCATTACCTTTCGCTCGTCCGACTTCGCCGACGCAGCTTTGCGCCCTGAACTTATCATCCAGTATGACCCTGTTGTTGAACCAACGGTCATTCGGCTGAATGAAGTAATTGGGGTACCGGGCACCGACGCTGATACCGTGGACGGTTCAGGTAACGCCGTCAATTTTGTGGCAACAGCACTGAATACTGGGCCGACCGCTCTAGGCGTGGCCGTGGGGTCAGTCGCAGCGCCGTTTTTCAACTTCAACACTTACGGCGGCGTCGATCGGACTTCCGGTTTCGTCCGTGGTGATCTGCTGCGTGTGGTAGCCGATCGAAAGCATGACAGTTCGCCACTGATCTTGGACCTGAATAACAACGGTTTTAGCGACGACGTTGCTCAGACCGGTTTTGGCGCTCATTCCAATCGCTTCATCACGTTTGACCTTGCCAAGATCCGCGCGGACCATGGATTGCCGGCTACTCAAGCGTTTGATTTATCAGGCGTCGTGGGACCGGCCAATGCTACGCCTGCGACGATGAGTCTGATGGTGCTGCTGGACGGAAACCCGATCGTCATTCACGATACATCCGGTTCTGGATCGCTGGCATTCAGCGAAGCGATCTCCGGAATCGGGCGGTTCTTGACATTTGCTGCGCTGGACGGGAGCGATGGAAATCCCTTCTTCGCCCACGGCGGATTTGTCAATGTTGAACTGCAGACAGTCGATGTCGCCGACCCGCTCGTGTCCGTTGACTTGCAAGCTGCCAGCGACTCGGGTGTCTTGGATACCGATAATCTGACCAACGACAACACGCCGACGTTCGACATCCGGGTCAACCAGCCCGGCAGTCTTGAAGTCGACTACGACGGCGACGGAAGCCCCGACGAAACCCAGGTCATCACAGCTGCTGGGACTTACGAATTCACCGCACCAGCGCTGGATGATGGTGCCTATACGACATCGGCAACATTTACCGCCGCCACATTCGATCCTGTCTCGGATGCTGAAAGCGTCACGATCGACACGGTTGGGCCGAGGGTACTATTGACCGAATCAACTGCCGGCAATGCCCTGAGGTTCGACGGAGTCGACGATGTTGTGATCGTCCCGCACGACAACAGTCTTGATGTCACGACGAACTTTACCTTCGAAGCATGGGTCAAACGAGAAGACACTGGCGTCTCACATACGATTCTCTCACGCGACTTTCCGGGCGACGACACCGATGGGTCTTATCAGTGGTTCTTGACGGACGAAGGTGGGATGCGTGTCGAAGCGAACAACCAAGGTTCCGTCAATTCGGGTGCCGTCGGAATCAATGTTGGCCAGTGGCATCACGTGGCCACGAGCTACGACGCCGCCGCTTCGCCCAATACACGAATCTATGTCGACGGTGCTGAAGTTGGTTCCGGCGACATATCGCTGCCGCTCGCGTTCAATTCCGACCTGTTGATCGGTCGGCGAGGGACCGACACGCTGTTCTACCAAGGTGAACTCGATGAACTGCGAATCTGGAACACAACACGCACGCCGGAAGCAATCGCTGCCAACTACTTGCGGGCAGTCAGTGGAACCGAAAGCGGACTCGTCCTGTACCTACAGTTCGACGAAGACCAGGGTAGCGAAGTTCGCGATGCATCCGCGGCCGGCAATCACGGCCAGCTCGGCGGCGGGATTGCCTCACGCGAACCCGTGCGAGTCGCATCGACGGCGGACATTCAAGCGACGGCCGGCAATGCCCTGGCCTTCGATGGCGAAGACGATTTCGTTGCCATCGGCGGTACAGCATCACTCAATTCACTAACCAGCGAGGCGACATTCGAGGCCTGGATCGCTCCTGAGCCATTCGTCGGAGTCAATGGAGGCTATCTCTTTTCCCGTCGCGATCCGTTTTCGACTGAGAGTTTCTCCGTCGCGGTCTCAAACGGTGGGGGACTCGTTCTGGTCCTGAAAACAAACACTGGTTCTCCCAAGGTCTATGGGTCGGCCGCAAATGCGATCGCGTTCAGTGAATATCAACATCTCGCTGTCACATTCAATTCGAACACTGGCGTTGTGGCAGCATACGTGGATGGCACTCCGATCGAGATAAACGCGACCGACGGCAACAACGTAGTGACCGGAACCCTCGTATCGACAACCAACCTAGACATTGGGCGTCGGCAAGGCCTGGCGACATCCGAAGGAGTTGATGGTGCAGCCCACTACCGCGGTCTGATCGACGAGATCCGTGTTTGGAATATCGCGCGGAGCCAAACCGAGATCGCCAAAGGCCTCGCCGGAAAGCTTCGTGGTGACGAGGCCGGACTCGTGCTGTACTTGCAATTCGACGAAGACGAGGGTAGCGAAGTTCGCGATGCATCGGCCGCTGACAACCACGGCTTGCTGGGCGGTGGGATTGCGTCGAGCGAACCCGAACGAGTCGCATCAACAGTGAACGTGCAAACTCCGACCGGGAACGCGTTGTCGTTGAATGGTATCGATCAATTCGTTGAGATCGATTCGCCGCTCAGTCCAATGGTAAGCGACGGCGAAATGACTATATCGGGTTGGGTGTACGTCCGCAAATTTGCAACCGATACCTACCCGCAGGCACGTCAACCAATTATCTCAAAAGGTGGAACCGGCGGCTATGAATATGCGCTCTACGTCTACGATAGCGGCGATGTCGGACTCTCGTTGTGGAATTCAGGGGGTGGGCCTATCGCCGAGCCATTTTCGACGGGGGTAAAAATCGATCTCAACCGTTGGCACCATGTCGCCGGAACGGCGAATGCCGACGGAACGGCACGCGTTTACCTAGACGGCGAACTCGTTGCCGAGTCGCCGCCACTAACAGCTGCTTTTAGAAGTGGTTTCTATCCCGTTCAAATCGGCGCCCGCGGTGACGGACAATACCTTGACGCATTGATTGAGGACGTACAAATCTGGAACGTCGAGCGGACGCCCGAGCAGATTCGACAAGATTTCAACGGTCAAACCACTGGCAGCGAGGCAGGCCTGATCGGCTATTGGCGGTTCAGTCAGTCTAGTGGTGAAACTGTATTTGACAGTTCGTCAGGTGGAAACAACGGTTTGCTGCGCAACGGTGCGGCGATCGTTTCGTCCACTCGTGTGACGAATTCTGCATCGATTGAACCGCCGCTCCAGTCGTTGGGTATCGTATTCAACGAATTTATCGACGCATCCACCTTCGACGTCGACGATGTCTCGATCGTCGGTCCCAACGGTGACATCCAGCCAACCGGCATCAATGGTGCGGACAATCTCTTCACAGTAGCGATTCCCACGCAAAACGCCCCGGGCAATTATCGATTCGACATCGGACCAGACATCCGTGATCTGGCGGGCAACTTGATGGATCAAGACGAGGACGGAACCGGTGGCGAAGATCCAGAAGATGTGGCGGCTCTCGTTGTAGATCTTCAGGCTAGTACGGATCTGATTGTCGAAATTGTTACCGCAGAAACCACCGCGCTAAGCGGTAGTCAGTTGGATGTTTCGTGGCGGGTTCGTAATCAGGGAGTCACCCCGACAATCGCTAGCGCTTGGTCCGATAGGCTGTACCTATCGACCGACGATGTTTTCGATCTGGACGACGCTGTGCTAGGAACGTTCGTTCGAAACGTGCCGTTAGGCGTTGAAGAAGACTATTCGCGGTCGGTGCAAGTCACAGTACCCGATGGAATCGAAGGAACGTTCTATCTTTTCGTTGTCACCGATGCGTTGGAAGAAGTCTTTGAAGGCGCGCGTGATGACAACAATGTCACCGCTGCGCTCTCAACCATCGAAGTGACGCGCAGTCCTGAACCCGATCTGCAAGTCACAGCGGTGACCGGTCCCGCCAATGGGCGTCCCAATCAGACTGTTCAAATCGATTGGACAGTAACCAATGTCGCCGACGGGGATGCCGATGCGGTTGCTACCGGACCGTGGACCGATCGAGTTTACCTGTCGGCCGACGGCCAAACCGACGGCGCTGTACTGTTGGCAACAGTGACGCGATCCGATGATCTGGCGATCGGTGAGGGCTACAACCAGAGCATTGTCGTCGTGTTGCCCGATGTTGCCGACGGCAGCTACCAGATTTTGATCCAAACCGATGCTGACGACCAAGTCTTCGAAGGCGGCGATGAAGGCAACGACGCCAACAACATCACTGCAGCCACTCCGCCGTTGGTGATTGGCCACCCCGATTTACAGCCCAGCGAACTCAATGCGCCCGCGTCGGTGACTTCCGGTGATTCGGTTTCGGTCGACTGGCTGGTCACCAACGGCGGTACGTTCGCACTTTTCGCCGCCGACAGGTGGACCGACCGGCTCTATTTGTCGACGAATGAAACGTTCGATCCAGCTGTCGATCGATTGCTGGGCGAATTGGCGATGACCGGACCGCTGGCGATCGACGGTGACGGGGCTGGACAGCTGATCGATGTGACCATTCCTGTTGATGTTTCGGGAAGCTGGTTCGTGCTGTTGTTGATCGATGCTGACGATGAAGTCAACGAACTGGGGGCTGAATCCAACAACGTGCTCGCGCGACCGATCGAAATTGAGCTGGCGCCCTACGCCGATCTGGCGGTTTCCAACGTGGTGGCACCGCAGCAGTTGATCGGCGACCCGGTGACTGCTGAAATCAGCTGGACCGTCACCAACGTTGGTACCGGGCGCGGCCAAACCGATATCTGGGTCGACCGAGTGGTCGCATCGCCCAACACCACCTTCGGTGATAGCGACGACGTGGTGTTAGGTCAGATCGTGCACACCGGCGGATTGGATCAAGACGCTAGCTATGATCGCACCGAAATTTTTGTTCTACCCCCTAGACTGCAAAACCGCTTCCATGTCTTCGTCCGTAGTGATGCCCATGGCGCCGTCTTCGAGAACAACTCCGAAGGCAACAACACAGCCGAGGCCGCAAACTTGATGGATGTGCTGCGGATTCCGCCGGCGGACTTGGTTATTCCGTCGGTCACCGCTGCAGCAACTGGTGCCAGCGGTACCACGCTTCCGGTCTCGTGGCGAGTCGAAAACAGTGGTATCGGTACCACCAGCACCGCAGTTTGGAACGACGTGATTCGACTGGCAACTGATCCGGCCGGCCAATCGATTGTCCGCACCCTGGGCAGCTTCGCGCATACCGGCGTCTTGGCACCGGGCGGCGGGTATGACCGTACCGCCGACGTCTTTATCCCGCACGGTGTCGGCGGTCCGTTTTACGTGGTCGTGACGACGGGGGGGCCATTTGAATTTCTGTCGACCGACAACAACACCGCTGTATCCGAATTAGTCGAAATTACGCTGAGCGATCCTCCCGATCTGGAAGTGACCGAGATCATCGGTCCAACCAACCAGGTATTCGCCGGCAGCCGGATTGATGTCCAGTGGTCGGTCCGCAATGTTGGAACGAACGATGCAACCGGTAGTACGTGGGTCGACCGAGTTTCGATTCGAGAAGCAGGCAATGCCGCGGCGCCACTGATCACGCTAGGAAACTTCACCTACACGCTGCCGCTTGAAGCGGGCAAGTCGTACTCGCGCGTCGAACAGGTCACACTGCCAAGTGGGCTGCAGGGCGCGTTCGAAATCGTCGTCGAAACCAACGTGACTGGATCGCTCTACGAAGCGGGACTTTCGGACAACAACCGTCTAGTCAACGATGCGGTGATCACGGTCGCTCTTCCGCCACGACCCGATCTGCAGATTCTGACAGCGAACGCGCCGCCAACGGTATCGGCATTGGGTGCCGCTTCGCTTGACTTCACGGTGATCAACCAAAGCACTGTTGGCACGACCACGCCGAACTGGACTGATCGTGTCTACCTCTCATTGGACAACCAAATCAGCAGTGACGATGCATTGCTGACTTCGCCTTCGAATCAGTCGGCACTCGAACCGCAAGGACAGTACCTCACGCAAACCGAAAGCTTCATCATTCCCCGGCGGTTTGCTGGCGAGGTTTTCTTTTTGATCCAAATCGACGCCGGCGGCGGTGTGACGGAGGTCAACGAGAACAACAACGTGTTGGCCGTCCCGGTCGAAGTTATCCCGCTGCCACCCTCCGATCTAGTCGCCTCCGATGTCGTCGCACCGGCGCAAGCCTTTGACGGCAATACGATCGAAGTCCGCTACACAGTCACCAACCGGGGCAGCGGCCCGACCGACCGCGAAGCTTGGAACGACACGATCTGGTTGGCCCGCGATGCGCGGCGGCCCAGCCCGCTACGGACTCGGCCAGATGGCACGACCTTCGGCAAGGGCGATATCAAGCTGGCGACATTGACTCATAGCGGTCCGTTGGACGTCGGCGAAAGCTACGAAGTGACCACCACCGTACGGCTGCCCGAAAGGCAAACGGGTGAGTTGTTTATCACGGTTTGGTCAGACGCGTTCGACGTCGTCACGGAGGTCACCAACGCCGACTACATCAATCCCGACGACCCCAACGAACTGGAAAACAACAACTACAAAGCACGCCCGATTACCGTTGTCCTGACACCACCACCCGACTTGGAGGTGACTTCCGTGTCACCGCAAGTGAGCGGAGTTGGTGGTGAGCCGTATACGGTCTCCTGGACGGTTGCGAATGAAGGCAACAGCGCTGCGACCGAATCGTCATGGAACGATCGCGTCTATCTTTCCAATTCACCGATTCTGGGCGAAGGATCAAGGCAGTGGATTCTGGGCGACGTAAAACATCAGGGCGGACTGGGTGTCGGCGAAACCTATTCGGCCTCGGCGACCTTCGACCTGACTCCGCCCGCCGCAGGACTGTTCGTGATCGTCGAAACGAATTTCGGCCGATCCGCCTTCGAAGGCCCCCTGACCGACAACAACACCGCGTCGGCCGCAACCTCCGTCACCCGCAGCGCGCCGGCCGATCTACAGGTCACATCGATCAGCGCTCCTCCGGAAAACTTCTCCGGTGAATTGGCAACCATCGAGTGGACCGTGCAAAACAATGGCGAAACGACTTGGGCGGGCACGCGGTATTGGACCGATATTGTTTACTTAACGCCGGACCCGGTTTTCAACTCGTCACGAGTACTCACTTCTGTAAACCGCACTGTCAGTTTGGAACAACCGTTGGCGGGTGGCGAAAGCTACACCGATAGCGCTGATCTCACTTTGCCACCCGGCATCGAAGGAACATTCTATGTGCATGTCCTGGTCAACAGTGGCGGCAGCGATGGCCCAGTCGGTTTTCCGTTCAATGCGAATAGCCGACTTCGATTCGAAACAAACTTGTACGAGGCAACGGCCAACAACCGGTTCTCCGAATCGATCAGCGTCGTCTATCGCGAACCCGACTTGACGGTCACCGGTATAACCGTGCCCGCGACTCCGCCAGGCAGCGGCGAGGTGATTTCGATTGGCTGGACCGTGGAAAACCCCGGCACCCGCGCTACTCGGCGGCCGGTCTATTACGATCGCGTCTACCTGTCGCGCGATCCGTCACTGGACGAAGACGACCAGCTACTGGGTGAAGTCCGCCGAGGGGCGATCATTCCCGCCGGCGGCAGCTATGCCCAATCGGTGGATGTCCGCTTGCCGGAAGGAATCGAAGGTGATTTCCACATTCTGGTCTTCACCGATTCGAATTTCATCGGTCCGCCGCCGCCGAGCGAAGGACGAGTCACGCCGGAGGATCCGTTGACTGCATCGGATCGTCCGGTCGACTTTGTGATGGCCCGCATACTGGAGTTTCAAGATGAGGGCAACAATGTCGCTTCGGCACCGCTGAACGTTGTCTTGATCGAAGCGGCCGATCTGCAAGTCACCCAATTGCTGGCCCCAACCACCGTGCTGGCTGGACAGACTTTCGACATTGATTACACGGTCACCAACGTCAGCGATGGAGCAACGTCGCCGTTATCACCAACCTGGGATGATTTGTTTTATCTTTCCCGCGATGAGTTCCTGGATCTTCGTAGTGATCGATACTTGGGTTTCCAAAGTCACATCGGGCAACTCGATGGTCGGGCAAGCTACAGTTCCACGGTGTCGCTGACATTGCCGCCGAGCCTGACGGGATCGTACTACGTGTTCGCAGTCAGCGATCCGATTCGGAACTCCAGTATGCCGCGTGGAGACGTTTTCGAAGGAGCGGCCGAGACGAACAACGCGACGCCCAGCAGCGTTCCGATGATCATCAACCTGCCGCCGCCGTCGGACCTCCAAGTCGACAACATTGCACTGCCGCCATCGGCGCAAAGCGGCGATGAAATCACCATCGAGTGGACTGTCAGCAACCACGGTGACAATGTCGCCCAAGGAAAGTGGGCTGACACCGCCTATTTGTCGGCCGACGCGATCTGGGATATCGGCGACGTGCCGCTGGGCCGAGTCGAATTCGAAGGTTCCTTGGCGGTTGGTGACGGCACGAATCCCGGCGAGTCTTACACGTCGTCGTTGTCCACCAGGCTGCCGCCGGCACGGCCGGGAAGCTACCGCGTGATCGTTCGCAGCGACATTTTCAATCAGGTTTTTGAAGAGGCAGGCGAAGCAAATAATCAGACCGCGTCATCAGACTCGTTGCAAGTGACCGTCGATCAGCTCCAACTGAACGTTCCGCTGCAAACAACACTTTCGACCGGTCAAGAGCGACTGTATCAGGTCACCGTTCCGATCGGACAAACGCTGCGAATCAAGCTGACCAGTCAAAGCGGCGGGGCGGCCAACGAACTGTTCGCTCGGTTTGACGACGTTCCCAACGGAATCGTGTTTGATGTCGCTTCGTCCGGTCCGTTGATGGCCAATCAAACCCTGCTGATCCCTGACACTCAGCCGGGCGAATACTTCGTGCTGGTCCGTGGCCATAGCCAACCGCGCAATGACACGCCGATTCGTCTGCTGGCTGAGCTGCTGCCATTCCAAATCACCAGTGTGTCGCCCGATCTTGGCGGCGATAGTCGCTATGTGACGACGATCATCCGCGGCGCCCAGATTCATCCCGATGCAATCGTCAAATTGGTGCGTCCCGGCATCGCTGAATTGGAACCGGACAGCTATGAAGTCGTCGACAGCACGAAAATCGTGGCCGTCTTTGACTTCACCGATCAGCCGCGTGGTCTGTACGATTTGAAGGTCATCAACCCGGATGCCGAGGCGATCATTCCCTATCGCTACTTGATTGAGCGTGCCATCGAGCCCGAGGCGACGATCGGCTTGGGCGGTCCGCGCGTGTTGGCTCCCGGCGAAACCGGTACTTATGGCGTCACGCTGCAGAGTCGGACGAACATCGATACGCCCTACACCTATTTTTCGTTTGGCGTTCCCGAGTTGGGTCTGAACGAGGATGTCTACAATTTCCGCTACGTCTCCTTCACCAACAATCTACGCGGCGGCCCAGAGGACGGATCGTTGGAGGACGTGCCGTTTGCCTCGTTGGTTTCGACCGTCAACACCGACGGCCAGAATCTAGCACCGGGTTACGTCTTCGATCTGCCCGCCACAGGATTCGTTTCGCGAACCTTCAACGCGGAAATCTATCCCGGTTTACAAGAATTGATCGACGCCGAGTTTGCCAAGTTGGTTGCCAAGATCGAAGCGACATCCCCCGAATTTCGCGGTCGGTTGAAAGCGCCCGAGGATTTGGACCTCATTCAACCAGGGTTGTTCGAAATCTATCAGTCACGCGCCCATCCGTTGGCGTTGATCGAAGACGAATCGATTGCGTTCCAGTTCTACATCACCGCATCGGCAACTTCGTTGACCCGCGAGGAGTTCGTCGTACAACAAAGTGCTGAGGCGCTCCGTTTGCGCGATGCGGTCCTGGCTGATGAAAACGCCGCTCAGGCACTGGTCGTGTTGGCTGCCGACGCGGGCGAGTGGACGCAACTGTACTTGGCTGCGTTGGAAGAGTCAGGGTGGTTGCGACCCGATGGCGAAGCGCCGCCGCCGCGCGAGCGGGCTCCGGTGGTCAGCCTGATGTCGACCCTGGCCAGCGGAATTCTAGCCGGACCGGCGGGCGATGAAATCGTCACCGAGGGCGATATCGTCAGCTTCTTCGAAGATATCCGCCGCTGGTACGGGCACGATCCGTCATTGGAGACCCTTCCGTCGGTGCCAAGCTTCGAGCAGTTTGATCTGGGCACGTCGCGCACCACACACTTTGAAGCATTCAACATCTATGTTCCCTACGGTGAGGTGCGATTGGACGAACCAGGCTTGGTGACAGTCCCGCCCCCAGACTTTGACAGCCTGTTTGATGCGGACGGCGGATCGACAGAGTTGGTTTCACTGGTCGGTCCGCTGGGTGCCGGTGCGGAACAGTTCGTGCCGATTGGCGCGTCACTGCCGTATACGGTTCGTTTTCAGAACGCAGCCGACGCGCCGCTACCGGTCGGCGAAGTCCAGATTGTCACCCAGCTCGATCCCAATCTCGACGCACGGCGTTTCCGGCTGGGCGATTTGCGAGTCGGCGACATCGAAGTCCACATTCCAGTAGACCGTGCAACCTTCCAAGGTGATTTTGACTTCGCGGACGCCAAAGGATTCCTGCTGCGCGTCAACGCGGGTATCGATCCGGTTTCCAGCACCGCGGTCTGGCGATTGTCGGCAATCGATCCGGATACTGGCGAGGTATTGGAGGATGCCACACGCGGACTGCTGCCGCCCAACAACGCTCAGGGCGACGGCAGTGGGTTCGTTACCTACACCGTGACGACAAATCGCGACGTCGTCACAGGAACCGAACTCAAGGCAACGGCGCGGGTGCTATTCAATACGGCCGCTCCGCAGGATACGAACACGCTTACTCAATTGGTCGACGCGGTCGCACCGACCTCAACCATCAACTCGCAACGTCTCTCGGGCAGCGAAACGGACTACGAAGTCAATTGGTCCGCCGCGGATGACATCGCCGGATCAGGAGTGAAACACGTCACGGTCTACGTCGCCGAAGACGGCGGCGATTTCCGCATCTGGCAACGACAATCGAGCGAATCGTCAGCGATCTACAGCGGCGAAGTTGGCAAGCGTTATGAGTTTTTGGCTTTGGCGACCGACAACGCGGGGAATCGCGAACAGCCGACCTTTGGTCTCTCGGTTCCCGACGACGGCTCCGGCGCGAATCTGGGTGCGTTACCGGCAGTCGATCAGACGACCACATTCGAATTCGATGCCCCGCCAATTCCCGACGAGCCATCGACCAACCCGCTCTTTGTCGAAGCATCACAGAACATCCCCGCCGCCGCGCCGACGACTCGCCGATCACAGTTCGAAAACGTGTTGCGTCCGTTCACAGCGCAGTCATTTGCCACCGGGTTCGCGGAAAGTCATGCGGACATCGGACCGCTGGCGATAGTCGAATTGCTCGATGGATCGATTTTGGCCAGTGGTGGGACAACCCGCGGCAGTCTCTACCGCTTTGACGATCAAGGTGGCAGTTCAACTGAGTCGGGCGCGCTGATCGGAACTTTGCCGTATCCGATGTTCGATCTGGCGATCAACGTGGCGGGTCAAATCTGGGCAACGACCGGCGGCGGTCCACTGTTGCAACTGAGCGCCGATGGCAGCGAGATCGTCAACGTCTACGCGGACGGGATCACGCAATCCTTGGCGATCGATCCGGCGACGCAGAAGATTTTTGTTTCTTCTGGACACGGTATCGAGATCTTCGATCCGGCGACCGAAACGTTCTCGCACTACAGTGATCTGCGAGTCGGCAATTTGCGATTCGCACCCGATGGCCGCCTGTGGGCAACCACCTGGCCCGATCGCGGCAACGTCGTCCGCTTTGACGAAAATGACGATCCCCAACTGCAATTGCAGTTTGAATCGTCAGCGGGTGTCGATTCGTTGGCTTTCGGTCACGGCGATTCGCAACTGGACGATCTGTTGTTGATTTCGCGCAACGATGGCGTGCTAACAATGGTCGACCTGGCGACGCTGAACCAGATCGATGTGGCCACTGGTGGAACCCGCGGCGATGTGGTGCAAACGACGTCCGACGGACGCATTCTGGTCAGTCAATCAGATCAAATCGATGTTCTGAATCCAATCTCCGCACCAACGGTCATCGGTGTAAATCCGGCATCTGAATCAGAAGTGATCCTGCCGTTTGGCGCCATCTCGGTCATCTTCGACCAGTTGATGTTCGTCGGTTCGTCATCCGATTCGAATTCGGTTGTCAATCCAGCCAACTACCAGCTCACCGACCAGCAGGGCGATCCAGTTGAGATCTTGGAAGTTCTGTACGACGCACAGTTTGATTCGGCAATCCTGATCGTTCCGCTGTTGCAAGCGGGAGATCACGAATTGCGAGTCAGCGATTCGGTTGCAAACAACGCCGGCGCGACTCTGATCGAACCGTTTGTGACTTCATTCCGTGCGATCAGCAATTTCAACGCGAATGTTGATATCGAGTTTTTGCGGACACGATCTTCGCGTTTGGACGGAACCGTATCGTATGATGTGCTGGTCACAAACACCGGCGACGTCGATCTGCTGGTTCCGCTGACGCTGGTGCTCGACGCTTCCGACCGTTACACCGGTGCCCCACTCGATGCCCAGCCTCAGGATGGCGGTCGATATTTGATCGACCTGAGCGCGAACCTGCCGAGCCAAGGCCGTTTGCGTCCTGGCGAATCAACCGTTGGCCGCACGATCACAGCAACCAACCCCAATCAACAACGTGTTGACTTGTTGGCCACGATTGCCGCACTGCCGACGGCCAATCTGGCTCCGCAGCTACAGTGGCAACCGAGCCGGCGGGCGGTCGTTGGCAAGCTTTACAGCGAGCAGGTCGTCGCCAGCGATCCGGATGGTTCGGCAATTTCCTATCTGCTTGTGACTAGCCCTGAAGGGATGACTGTCGACGCCAGCGGTCAACTTCTTTGGACCCCCAATGCGTCGACGCCGGCAACGGTTGACGTGGTGTTGCAGGTGTTTGACGTTCACGGGGCGACGGCGCGACACCGGTACCAAATCAATGTTAGCGGCGGAAACCGAGCGCCTCGCTTTGAACGTGTGACGTCTTTGTACACGATCGATGAAGGTCGGCGTCTGTTGATTGATGTATCGGCTGTCGATCCGGACGGCGATTCACTGGTTTATGGTGTGGAAAACTTGCCGCCCGGATCGACTTTCGATCCACAACGACGAGTTCTCGATTGGACGCCGAGCTTCGATTCCGCCGGGACCTACGACATAGCCTGGATCGCGTCCGATGGTTTGGCGCAAACCGTTCAACCGATACAGATCTTGGTGCGACCGTCGCTTGCCCCATTGGATCTCGTCGTGCCGGATGATGTTGCCGTCCGCCAAGGTGAACCTGTGGTGTTTCGTGTGTGGGCTTTCGGCGCTGACGATACGGTGAAGTTCAGCAGCTCTCTGTTACCCCCAGGTGCGACGCTTGATCCCCAATCGGGCGAATTCCGTTGGACCCCCGACTACTTTGTCGACGGAAGATTTGAAATCCCTTTCGCCGCGGATTCGTCGCAGGCCCATGGCTCGGCCGTGGCGACTGTGCAGGTATTGAATCGAAATGCGCCGCCTGAATTTGTGCCGCTGGGACCAGCCGTGGTTCAAGAGGGGCAAACGTTGCGGATCCGGGCCTTTGCGTTTGATCCAGATAATCCTGACTTCATTCCGCCCGACCGGTTTGACGATGGTCGGCTTTCCTTGCTAGACGGCAGTTCGGCGAGTGTCACGGTGACAGCCGAAAACCTGCCCGATGGCGCGGCTTTCGACCAGGAAACCTGGGAGTTTGTTTGGGAGCCCAGTTATCAGCAAGCCGGCAACTATCAAGTCACATTTTCAGCGACCGATGATGGTGATGGTTTGGGGACGCCTCTGACTACAAACCGCAATTTGAACATTTCGGTGCTCAATACCAACGGATCACCGGTCATCGAAACGGTCGACAACGTCGTGCTCGGTCGCACCGAAGTCCAAGTGCTAGATGTTCGCGCAGCCGATCCAGAAGGCGATCCGATTGTCTTGTCAGCCACCGACGAGCGGCCTGGATTTGCCTTACCAGATTTCATCACGTTTACCGACAACGGTGATGGATCAGGACAGTTTCGTTTTGCACCGGAAGTTGGTGACCGCGGCGACTACGCGATCATTCTAACTGCGACCGACGATGGCGGTGTCAACTCGGGCCAGGGTAGTGAACTGGAAACAGCCAGTGATCAACAGACCTTTATCGTCACGGTCAATTCACCGAACGAACCCCCGATGTTGGCCTATCTTGGAGACAAGGTCGCCGTCGTTGATCAGGCGTTCTCGCTGAATCTGTCGGTTGGCGACTTGGACGAAGACGAGCTAACGTTTAGTGCGGTGGGCCTGCCCGGTGACGCTGTCTTAACACCGGGTTCGGTTTACGGCACCGCGACACTTGATTGGACGCCGACCGCTGCGGATATCGGAACGCATACCGTGACCGTGCGTGTGACCGATAGCGGTAACGGGAATCCAGCCGAGATGCTTGTCGACGAGCAGACAATTGATCTGGTTGTTCGAACGACGAACTCAGCGCCTCTTCTGGCTGCGATTGGAGATCGAACGGTAGGAGAAACGCAAACATTGCTGATCGAACTGTCGGCGGTCGACACCGATGGAGACCCGACCAGTTTTGGCGCTGTCAATCTTCCACCCGGCGCTTCGTTCAACCGGGAAACGGGAACGTTCCTATGGACGCCAAATCTGTTTCAATCGGGCAGCTACGAGAACATCACTTTCAGTACCAGCGACGGCAGCGGCTTGAGCAGCGAGACGATTGCAATCACCGTCGAGAATTTGAATCAACCACCGATCGTGGTTCCGACACCTCTGCAATCGGTTCGCGAAGGAAATCCGCTGAGTTTTGAAATCGCCGCTGGCGATCCCGATGGCGAGTCATTGGCTCTATCGATCGTGTCGGGACAACCGAGCGGATCGTCATTCGATCCACAGACTGGGCAGTTCACTTGGACGCCCTCGTTCGATCAGTCCGGTCTATACACCATGCGCGTCACCGCTGAAGACCCATCCGGCGCACAAGATCAACGCGACGTGATGATTCATGTTGCCAATGTAAATCGCGAGCCGACGTTGGGCGTGTCCAGTCACGCCGTCGCACTCGGGTCGACTTTGCAGTTCTCCTTGGTCGGTAACGATGCCGACATTGGTACGACGCTGACATACGGTGCGACTGGTTTGCCAGTAGGCGCTTTGTTGGACACGGCAACCGGCCAGGTGACCTGGACGCCCGGCCCGGGTCAAGCCGGCGACTACCCGATCCTGTTTTCGGTCAGCGATGGCGAAGAGACGACGAAGCAAGCAGCGCTGATCCAAGCTTCGCTGCAACCGGCCGGTCCAGCACTGGCAGTCGAGCTGACACCCAGTTTTCCAGTAACGCCCGGACAATCAATCGGAATCAGTCTGGTGGCGGGCAGTCTGGCCGACATCGTCGACTTACAACTGACGATCGACGGCCAAGGGATTGAACTGGATGGCAACCGCGCGGTATTCACACCTGCGACACCAGGAAGATTCGAAGTCACCGCCGTCGCAACCGACGCGGATGGATTGGTCCGCGAGCGGACGACAACGATCAAGGTTCGTGACCCGGATGATCAGCTGCCGCCGACGGTTGTGCTCAGCAGAGCCTTGAACGGTTCGGCACTCGCGGAAACGACCGACGTATTGGCAACGATCAGTGACCAGAATCTTGATCAATGGACTTTGCAACTGAAATCGAATCGGACCGGCGAACTGACGGTGCTGGCACAGGGAGTCACTCCTGTCGACAGTGAAACGCTGGTCCAACTTGATCCGTCGAGCTTTAACAACGGGTTCTATACGCTGACGTTGTCGGCAAGCGACATCGGCGGGCGAGAAGCGGAAGACACGTTGCAAATCGAAATTGGCGGCGAAACGACAAGCATTGGCTCGGCGTCGGCAACGGATTTGTCGGTTGAACTCGGCGGCATCTCCTTCGATTTGGTGCGCCAGTACGATCCTGCCTTGCGCCATCAATCTTTAGAATTCGGACATGGTTGGCGACTGTCCGTTGGTGATCTAGATATCGAAACCAACGTTCCGGCAACAACACCAGCAAGGGCGGTTGTCGATAGCGCGCTGCGCATGAACTCGCGAATGTACTTGACGTTGACCGACGGCCAGCGTCTCGGGTTCACGTTTGTACCGATCCTGCGCAAGCAAGCGGGTGTCCAATACTACACGCCTACCTGGAGTCCTGACGCCAACGTCAACTATGTGCTCGATACGCCCCAAGTTGTCTTGAAGCGTGCTGGTCAGCGCTTTTACCAACAGGAAACCGGGCTGGCGTACAACCCGTTCGTACGTCCTGGTGACAATGCTCAACCCGCCTTTGAGCTGACTTCACCGGATGGGTCCACCCTTGGTGTTGATGCTCAAGGCCGCGTCCGCTCGCTCACGACGGCTGCCGGCGAGCGGCTGACGGTGACCGACAGCGGAATTGCTGCGTTCAATGGTGACGCAGTCCAGTTCGTTTATGACCAGACGGGACGAATTGCCGAAGCCTTCGCCCCTGACGGCACAAAAGTTGTTTATCTATACGACAGCGACGGCAACTTGATCGCAGTCCGCAACCTGACCACCGCGCAGCACGTGGCGTACGGGTATGATCCAGCCGACCGACATCGGTTGCAGGTGATCGCACCGGCCAGCGGTGTGGGTACGGTATTCCAATCCGATCCGCCAGCGAGTCTGCCGCTCGAGGGTTCCTTTGGTGGGGCGATCAATTTCATCGGCGCCCCCAAAACCGGTGAAGCCTCTGCCGGCGAAACCGATCGATATGCGATTGTGCTGCGCGACTCTGAGGTCGATTCGACGCCAACTAGATCGGTCCTGGTCGGTGTTGCCGTTGAATTGAACGCAGGAGATCTGCAGCTTGATCCGCCTCGGCTGATGGGTAGTCAAGCCTTACAAAGCTTCACCGACGCCAATGGTTCCTTTGCATTGTTCCGACTGGAAGATGCAGGTCTGCACGTTGTGGAAATCACAGCGTCGTCTGGTTCGGGTTCCTACAGCGTCGAGCTAATCGTCATTGGTGATGTCGATCAGGATGGCAATGTTGACGGAATTGACGCCGATCTATTGGATGCAGCACGTGGTTCGTCGGCCGGCGACACCGCTTACCTGATCACCGCAGATACGAATCGAGATGGGACGGTAGATTCCGTCGACGCATTGAACCTGGCAGCGAATTTCGGGTTCACCGCCAACCGGCCACCACAGCTGATCCCTAACACCACCCGCGCTCATGTGGATCAGGAGGTGTTGGTATCCCTGGATGGTTTTGGTCTGGATCCAGAACGCGACCGAGTCTTTTACCGCATCGCAGCAGCGGAAGATGGTAGCGCCGAAATCACGGGATCTGGACTTGTGCGATTCACGCCCGAGTCGGGTTTCAGCGGCCAAGCTTCGTTTACTGTCGTTGCCGATGACGGCTTCGCATCCTCCGAGCCGATCGCAATGACGGTCAACGTCAGCGATGCGCCACTTGTCAATATTGATTTGTCGCCTCGTCAGCCCGATTTGGAAATCGGCACAACGATTCCCCTGGAGCTAACGGGTGACTTCGCTGACGAAGCCGATGTTCCGCTGCAAATGTCGTATGTGCAACTGGAATCGCTCAACCCGAACATCGTTCGTATCGATGGCCGTGGTCAGTTGGTCGCAATCGGGCGGGGAGCCGGCATCCTATCTGTGTCGCACGGCGACATCAGTGCAGTGACGGTCGTCAATGTAGGCGAAGGATTCACACGGCAGCATGAATTGATCGACGCTCGTGGATTGCGCTCGCTGCCCAGTCGATTGCAACTTGATCCCGCCGCGTCGCAACAGTTAACCATCGTCGCTGGTGACCTCGATCTGAGCGGCAGCGTGCAGGGCACACGCTACTTTTCCAGCAACGAAGCGGTCGCGCTCGTCGATGCCCAGGGCGTTGTTACCGCTGTCTCCCCCGGTAACGCGACAATCACAGCGATCAGCGGGCCAGCTGAAACGTTGATCGATGTTCAAGTGTCGGCAACGGTCGCGAGCCCGGCCAATGTCGATGAACGTGGGGGACTGGTTCGCAGCGACAGCGGCATCGTGCTGAGCGTTCCGGAGGGCGCGGTTGGCGGTGCGACATCGATTTCGATCACCGCGCTTGACCAAGCTGAATTGCCGCTGCCGGTAATCGAACCGTTTGAGTTCGTCAGCGCGTTTCGATTGGATTTAGACGGCGTCACGACGGATGATGATCTGCATCTGGCGGTTCCCACGCCAGGCCTGGATACGGGATCACCAATCGTGATCTATCGCGCCGGAGTCGCGCCGCAACCAGATGGTTCGACTCGTGAGGTCTGGTTCCAAGAGCAAACCGCGTTGGTCGGTGACGACGGATTCGCCCGCACGGGTAGTGATCGTATCGCACCTGGGATTTTTGAATCGGGCGATTACTTAGTCGCTTACGCGCCACCCGACTTGGTCGGCAGAGTAGACGTGACTTTCAACCTGGCCAACCCGTTGGCCGCGACCACAACAGCGTTTGACCTGAGTTTCCAAATTGCGCCGCAGCCGGCCGTCGGTGCGGGCTCTGCATTGCGCTCGCTGAGCGCTGGCGAGGGTGAAGCGGGCTCGCCGGTAGGCGAGGTCGTGCAACGCTACGTGCCCCTAACTAGCGATTTCTTAGTCACCATTGGCATGGAGTTCAGCGTCTATACGCCGAACCGGCAATACACGATGAATGAAATCGGTGTTACCGGTACGTTCCAAGCCGCTGCCGGCAGTGTGCTGGTAAATCCAGGACAAGTATCTGTGTTTCAGCAGGAGTTGGTCAACGATAGTCTGCCACCGGGATCACCCAGCGATCCGCCGGTACCAGAATCGATTGCCGTTGAGTTTGTGTTTATCGACGGAAATATCCGTCCGGTGGTCAAATTAGTTGGCGAGCGATTTGAGTTCGACGGTCAGCATGGCGATGTTGAATTCGTGGCAGCGGAACTCGATTCGCCGATTCTACAGACTGGTGATCAAGTTCAGTTCAGCGTTGAAGGTGGCAAGGACGTGCTGGCGCGGTGATCCCGCCACAAATCGCAATTGGAACAGCCCGGGTTCGCGTCAGTCGGCCTTGGTCCAGTGTGATCCTAAGTACGCCATCGGTTAGCATTCCGCTGGCGATCCAGCCTTCCGGTCAGTACGTGTTTGCCGCATTGCCAACGGACAATCAGGTTGGCGTCATCGATCAGGAGACTCGAGAGGTTGTCGCCAAGATTAGCGTTCCAGCGAAACCCGAGGCGACGGTCGTCACTCCCGACGCTACACGTGTCTATGTCACGCTGGCCAACGGCACCGTTGCCGTGATCGACGCGATTGCGTTGCAATTGATCGACGCCGATACCAGCACTCCAGAGATCGACACGATCCCGCTGGGAACGTCGGCCTCGCCATTCTGCGCGGCCATTGATCCAGGTTCCACATTCTTGTACGTCGCCGATACAAGATCGGGTGTCGTTTACCAGATCGACATCCTTGCCGATGATACAAGCCCAATTTCGCCTGCGTTTCACAAGGTCGTATCGAACATTCAGGTCGGCCCGGCGCCGCTCGGTTTGCGTGGGATCGCGGTCAACGCCACGGGCGAACGGCTATTCGTCGCGGCGCCTTCGGCCGGTCCATTCGGTACTGTGGTTGCCGGCGCAAAGGACTTGCTGCACGTGATCGGTGTCAATCCTGGCAACAACGACGAGTATCTGCAAACGGTGACCTCGTTAGAGTCGGGGTCGAGCAGTGGCAACGAGGTTTATGCGGTCGAAGCGACGCCGGATCCAAACACGATCCTGTTCACCAACCGTCAGAGCGGCCGCAGTGGAATTGGTTTCATCTCGGGTGCCAATGGGCCGATCGGATTGATGGAGGTCTCGAATCTGCCGTTCCAGATCACACCCCCGCCCCAATACACGGCATCTTTCCAACGATACGATTTTGACTCGTTCGACGTCAACAACGCACAGGGGATCGCCTACTTACCAGCGGGAACGCTTTCGCAAAGCAATCCCGGTCACGGTGGCTTCCTGTTTGTCTCAGCATACAACTTTCTCAACCAAGCCGTTCCCAGTCGCAATCCGGATCATCCCGACCGCCGCAAGGGTGTCCCAGCCGGTGGCAACATTGCGATCGTACGATTGTCGTCCGATTCGAGCGATCCGACCCGCGTCGTGGCGGCGACTCGACCGATTCCCTTTGAGTTCTTGGACAATCTGGTCCTCTCCGAAGATGGCAAGCGGTTGTTCGCAGCCTATCGTGGCTTCAATGACGCGGTGTTTGTCTACGACGTCGAAGAAATGATCAGTGAAGTGGAATTCCACGCCACTCGGTTCGCGACTCAGAATCCAACGACAATCGGATCGAACCATCCTGTTTTCTATCCGATCAACAACTTATCGGGGACGACGGTAACAGCCAATGCCGATATCGACCTGAATGCCGACTATCGGCTGGATGTGCCATTCAGTCTCACCAGTTCACCGCAAGAGTTCAAAAACTATGACCCGACCCGAGCACCGATTGGCTTCGGCGATGGTCAGCCGCGCGGTCTGAGTTTGCAAAAGACACCGCAGAAACCGTTGCAAATTCAGTCAATCGATCGCGTGCAGTTGGCTACTCAAGTCAGCTACATCAACGCCCACACCTGTGCTCAGGCGTCACCAATCTTCTTCAGTCTGAGCAAGCAGGCCCGCGTGACGTTGTACATCGATGGTGAAGTGGCAACCAACGTCGGCAACCCGCTGGACGGTGGTGCGACAACGCTCGCAGCGTTGCAGAACCTTGATCTGCCGGCGGGCAATTTCGAAGCTCTGCTGTCGCCAATCGGCCAGTTACAGGCCCCCGGTAACTACGACTTCCGTATCGAAGCCGTCGATAGTGAAGGCGAAATCACGGTCGCCGAAGGGATCATCGAGCATGAACTGGTCGTCGATGCGGCGTATCCAATCGGTCATACCATGGTCAAAGGGGTCGACCTTTGGGATGGTCATGTCACCCAGTCGGCACAGGACGTTTTCATTCCCGGCCGCGGGCTGTCTCTGGACTTTAGCCGCCACTATAGCAGCGCGGGCAACTCCAGTAGCGGACCGCTCGGCGCCGGATGGACGCATTCGTACAACGTGCGGCTGGTCCAATCGTGTGGAGTGTTCACTGTGGTTGGCGGCGAAGGCAGTGGGAACAGTTTTGACACCACAACTGCACACACCGACGCGGCGTGGGCCAACGCTGTTGGCATTCAAGAGGATGCAATCTTCTTCGATCCGCAAATTGGCTATCACTCAACGCTTGTGCAACCGGTCCCCGGTGATACGACCGAGTTTGATTTCTACACGAAGTCGCACGTTCGCTATCACTTTGCTCAGTCGACGGCCGGACCATTCACAGATCCCAGCGACGCACACGTGTTGCGGTTCATCGAAGAGCCAAATGGGAATCGGATTTCACTGTACTACGCAGCCTCGGACGCTGGCGCCACTGCACTGCCGGCCGGCCTGCAATCGCAGTTTGACGATGACCCCGAAACTTTGGACATCGTCACGGATTCGTCCGGCCGCGCGCTCGTGCTGACATACGAAACGGTCGCCAACGAAGATCGCCTGGTTCATCTGGCCGGTTATGGGGTCAATGGAATTGACATCTCGTACAACTACGACGAGCAGCTGGATCCGGATGCGGCCTTCGAAGAAGGCAACCTGACCAGTGTCGTCAACGCCGGGCAGGCGGCATCGGACACTCGCGTTCAGTCATACTCCTACACCGCAGGCATCGGAGTCAGCTCGCACAATCTACTGACTTATACCGGTCCCAATGGAAACACAACCGAGTATGACTATCACTCGCCTGGCGGACCCAGCCTGTCGACGCCTGGAATCATCACGTCGTTTGATATAGCTCCATATGAATTCATTCGGCAAGTGAAGGAACCGGCAACGAATGATCATCCGTCGCCGATTACGAACTTTACCTACAACATCAGCGGTGTCAGCGGGTTTGGAGGGACACGGATCGTTACCAGCCCGCGGCCTGGAGTGGGGCCGACGACTTACACGCTCAACGCGTACGGCGCGACAACGCAGATCGATGAACCGTTGGGACGGACCACGAAGATGGAATGGGCGACCCCCGACAATCCCCAGCCGACCTCAATTGTGCATGGTTATCCTTCACGGCCGGGCGTCGATGTGCTGATCGTCTCTCAGACCGATTCGCTCGGAAGGAGAACCAATTATCGCTATGACGATCGCGGCAACGTGATCGAAGAAAGCGTCACATTCTCAGTCGCCGCCGCACACCTAGAGCCTACGCGTGACAAGGATGGCAATGACGTGACGTCGATCAGCACGACCTATACGTACGACCCAATCTTTAGCAAGCGGACCAGCCAGACCGACCCGGAAGGTAACACCACCCAATTTGTCATCGACACACCGCTGACGCTGCCCTTCTCCGTACCCAGCGATGCTCCCTCACCGAATGGATCGACGGGGAACCTATTGGCAACGATCGACGCGGTTGGCAACATAACGCAGTTTGCATACAAGCCCAACGGTGATCTGGACTTCACCGTCGATCCGCGAGGCCAGGTCACTGAATATGTGTCGTATGACGCCTTCGGCAACGCCACGATGATCGAAGATGCTGAAGGCAATGTAACCGCGCGAGTTTATGACAACCGCAGCCGCATGGAACTGACTTTCGGCAGCTTTGGCCATCACATTCAGCGGCAATACGACAATCTCGATCGGGTGATCCGCGAAACAAAGCTTGACGACCTGTATGGTCTGGCCTCCGAGACAACCGACTACGCGTTTCTGCCCGGCGGTCAGATTCGCCGGATTACGGACGGACTGGGCCAGGTCACCGAGTATGACTATGACGAGTTGAACCGGCCGATTCTGGTGACCGACCATGGGATCATTCAGGCTGATGGCAGTAGCGTCGATTTGACGGTCCACAACAGCTACGACGAATTCGGCAACCTGGTGCTGCAAATCGACGCCCGCGGGGTGATGACCGAGAACACGTATGACCAGTTGAACCGGCGGACGCGAACTAGAATTCTGGACGGTCCGTCCGCAGCGCCGGTCGGTATCGACGGCGTCATCATGGAAATGCAGTTCGATACGGAACACAATGAACTGTTCATGGTCGATCTGAACGGCGACCGCACCGACTATGTTTACGACGGACTCTATCGCGTCACGCAGACGTTGCTGCCGTTTGAAAACACGTTTGCCGATGTTCCGATCGGTGTGGCCAGAGCGAGAACGGAAACTGGTTATGACCTGGTTGGCAACGTAGTTCGTCAGACCGACGCGAACGGACACGCGGCCATTTCGGCATATGACGACATCTATCGCCTGACCAGCACGACCGACGCCGATGGCAACCGGATCGAGCACCTCTATGACGCCAGCAGTAACGTGGTCCGCACATCGAAAATCAGCGACGGTATCACCACATCGGTGGTCACCTACGACGACGGCGTCACAATTCAGGATGGTCTGAACCGGCCAAGCTTGATTAGTGAAACCGTATTCCTTGGTGATCCAGCATCGGCAGCATCGGTTCAATACAAGACCGCGATTCAGTACGACGATGCAGGCAACCGCATTGTCACGACGAACCCGCGCGGTTTCGATCTGGAGGAACGACGAGACGGATTGGGCCGTGTCCATCAAACGATCGTTGCGTCCGGTGATCTGGATCTAACCACGACCAATACCTTTGATGGCAATGGCAACACCAAGACTATCCAAGATGCGCAGAATGGTGATATCGATGTCACGTTCACGTACGATGGTCTGAATCGTCCGATTCGAGCGGATTACTTGCTCGATGACTTCGAGACTTGGACCTACGATGGCGTCGGCAATGTTGTTCAACAAACGGACAAACGGAGCACAGTGTTCACCACTGCCTACGACAACTTGAACCGTCCGCTGGCCTCGGGTGTCGTCGAGATGATCTCGGGCAGCGGCCAGAATCTGGTGTTGAAGTCCGTCCAATACGATGACCCGAATCGAACGATTCACCGCCGCGACGCCAATGGGAATCTTACGACTAGCGTCCACGACGGACTCGATCGCATCGTCGTAACAACAGACCCATTCAACGATTCGATCGTATCCACCTACGACGGTGTGAACCGCCGCACGGAAACAGACAAGAAAGGCCACTCCAATTTGTACGTCTTTGATCCTATCAACCGGCTGATCGAAACTCGTGAATTGGACGCCGGTGGCGCACTACAGACGACGATCAGCACGGCCTATGAAGATGGTCACAATCGGGTGATCGAAAATGATCGCCGTGGAACCGACAACGTCCGGCTACTCGACTCACGCGGCCGTCTGATCCAATTCAGTCGTCGGCATCCCGACCTGGCGGCTGTTTATGGGACGGACGAAGTCATTCTGGAAAACTATCAATACGACGGTAACAACAATCAGACGCTCTTCATCGATGCGGCCGGCAACCAAACCGCCTATCAGTACGATCCCGCCGACCGCATGACAATCGAAACCGCCGGTTTCGGTTCTGCTGTTGCCTCCGCAACCACGTACACGTATGACAGCGTCAACAATGTTCTGACGATCAAGGACGGTCGCGACCACGGCGGCGCTTTTGACGCCAGCTTCGTCTACGACACGCGGTATCGGAAGCTCTCCGAATCAAACGGCGAAGCTGAAACAACGATATACACGTACGACGGCAACGACAACGTCGTAACGATGACCGAGCCTTTGGCTGGCGGACGAATCACTGTATATGCGTATGACGAACTCAACACTCTGCTGTCGGTCGACTTGACCCGCGGCGGCGCCGGCGACGTCACCTATTTTCGCTATGACGGCAATCGCAACAAGATCGCCCAACAAGATGCGAACCGAAACCTGGTGACGTACCGGTACGACGGCCTGAACCGGCTGACCGACTCGTTCCAGCACTTCGCGGCGGGGGCGATCAACGCATCCACACAACGCGGCGGAAGTTTTGGCGGCGACGAGACGACGGCGCAGCATTGGGTTCAGGGCTACGACCCGAACAGCAACCAGAATCTCGCGATCGATGCCAACGGTCAGCGGACAGACTTGTCATTCGACTACCTCGATCGCGTCTCGACCGCGGCGTTCTCGAATCACATCAATCCCAATCTGGATTTTCAAGCCCAGACGGTCGCCTATGCCTACGACGGCAATAGCAACCTTATCTCGCGCGACGAAGTCAAGCAGGTCAGCAGTACCAACATCACCCAGTCGTACACCTTCGGCTATGACCGGCTCGATCGAATGTCGCTGTCGACCAACTTCGACGGGTTGACGATTGGCTACGCATATGACGCGCAGGGAAATCGCACCAGCGTGACCGATCCCGATGGATTGACCAACGTATACACGTACGATGCACGTAATCGTTTGCGCACGGCCATGACCGAAGCGGGTGTAACAACATACGAATACTATGACGACAATCTGCTTCACAGCGTCCTCTATCCCAATGGAGTTGTTGCCGATTACAGCTATGCCGACTCCTATGATCGTGCCGATCGGTTGACCAGAGTGGTCCATCACACCGGCGCAGTCGGCGATTCGCCGACGCCCACCAGCTTGATTGCAAGCTTCAGCTATACATACGACGACAACGGCAACCGCACTTCCCAGACCGAAGCCCACACGGGGATCAACGGTGGAGTGGCCGAAGGGACCACATATGCGTACGATCTGCTAAATCGGGTGACCGACGTATCGTACGGGCCGGGCGGCATCAATGGGCAAATCACGTATGACTACGATGCCGTCGGCAACCGCATCGCGGAACTCGGCAGCGATCCGTCCGACCCAAGCCAGACGGTCGATCGGACCTATCACTACGACCGATTGAACCGATTACGGGCGATCATTAGCAACAATGATCCGGTCAACTCGATCGCCTACGACTACGACGAGAACGGCAACCGGATTTCGAAGACCGTCGGCCAAGTCACGGTCACGCCCGACGCTGCGGGTAACCCAATCGTGTTGATCATCAACCCAGTTCAGGGGATACCATACCAGTACGGCATTCGCGACGAGCTACTCGTCACGCCGGCAGTCTCCGGCGGCGACGTCACGTTCGACTACGACGCCAACCGGATGCGGGTCCGGAAAACGTCGGCATCCGGACAGACACGTTATCTGTACGACGGCAGGTCGACGCTGTTGGAATATGACGGTTCATTCGACACAAAGATCAAATACGACTACGGCTATCAGTTGATTTCGCTGGCCGAGGTCGACCCGGCCGGCAGCACGGCTGAGGCGGATCGTGACGTGCAGTTCTACCACTACGATGCTTTGGGCAGCGCGGCCGCCCTAACGGACGAAGCCGGTGGGTTGCAAAAGGCAGATATTTATGACGCTTGGGGCGATTTGCGTGATCTGGATGCTGACGGAAATCCCCTGAACACAGGAAGTTCGGCCAACCCGAAACAGTTTACCGGCCATTATCGGGACGACGAGACCGAGCTGCAATACTTTGGTGCCCGATATTATGACGATGACATCGGCGCATTCATTACCCAAGACTCCTATCTGGGCATGAACGATGTGCCGCCGAGTTTGCACCGCTATCTGTATGCCTACGCCAATCCGGCCGTCTATGTGGATCCGACGGGCAACTACTCGATGGAGAAGTTCCTAGACCATATGGAAGCTTTCTCGCGCACGGCAAATTGGGCCACCCATAAGTTTCAAACCGTCTTAATGCCATTTGCCGCGCCGGACAAAGTGCTCACGCCACAACAACAACAGGAAAAGATTCAAGCATTGATCGCCCAGAGCAAGAAGGCCGACCAAGCATGGGATGAAGGCAGGTATGGTCGAGCCATCGCCGGATACGCCGGGCTGGGACCGCTAGCCGACCGCTGGAACGAAATTAGCGCAACTGGCGGTACTGGTTGGGAGACAGCGGGTACGATGCTGGCCGATGCGATCGGGGTCACCGATGCTGTGGAGGGTTTTTCCGGTGTAACTACCAGCAATCAGACGCTCAACACAACACAATCGCTCGACAAAATCATGTCGGCAGTTGACAAAGTGGCTGGACTCATCACAGCGGTGTTCGGTGGCGTGCAGGGTGTGAAATACTTCCTGAATGGAAAATCAAGTGGGGCAGGATTGTTGTCCGAGACAACTTCCAGTAACGCATCGCCATCAAACGTTAATCGACCGCTGCGCAACGTTGAAAGTGGCGGCACCGCCGGTAAGGCCGTTGCGATCGAAGCAGATGCTTCGGCGCTCGACCCCAATAGCGTCAAAACGAAAACATGGTCGACCGGCAAAACCGCCAAACCACCAATGGAAGCCGCCATTGACGATCTTGAGTACGGAAACATTCACAATCACCCCGGATCACCGGTTGCGTTTGGTACTTATGGCCCGCACAACTTGGTTGAAGCAAGTTTCCAGCCCGCGGCACGCTCAATCGGAGCACGAACATTGGGAACCATGGAGGCAGTTCCGAAAAGTGTTCGCAGTATGGGAAGACAAGCGATTGTCGATCATGAGATGCAGTACTTGCATGATGCCAGGGCGATCAACTTCTTCAGAACGGGATTAGAGTCGGCAACCAATACGCCGATTACTTGGATGGAACTGACTGCGATCAGAGCTGACCCCACGTTGATGGCCAAAACAAGATGGCTACGGCTACCGGAAGACGACTTGTTTCATTTTTCGAAAGAATTCGCCGCGAATCAGGCTAAACAAGCCGCGGCAGCGGCAGCCGTCGACAATAATCAGAAGCAGGTTGGCACGGTGAGCGGAACGTCCGCGGCCCCGCTAAATTTCTCGGTCGATATAACTGCGATCTCAACGGCGGCCCTTTCCCATTGGGCATCGGTCTTGGGTTCGATCGGCCCCATGCAGATTACGCTTGCGATCGAAGATCTGCCGGAATCGCAGGTTGGCGAAGCGCGGATTACCCGCTACAGCCAGCAGGGGCTCCCCGCCGTTGGCACGATTGTCTTGGATTCCGACGCGGCTGGCGTCGGTTGGTTTGTTGATGCAACACCTAACGATGCCACAGAGTTCGAATGGATTGGAGACTCCGTTTATCGCGCCATCTCCGGTTCCGAAGCCACGGGGAAATACGATTTAGCAACAGTGCTCTCTCACGAAATTGGGCACCTGCTTGGATTTGGCGGCGACCATAGCGCATTCGATTCACATGTCGTCGCGTCAAACGATGCAGTTTTCGAATTCGTGGTCGGAGATGTATCGGCATTGCTCACAAATGATCAAAACGAACTGGATGATGCCGATCATCCACAAGCTTTGATGAATGCCACTTTGGCGCCCGGTATTCGCCGCTTGCCATCGACGATTGATGTTGCAATCCTGAATGCCGTACGGCATTCTCCTCAGACGGCCACCGTCAGCAATCGTGTTGCCGCCGCTGCCGCACCGGGAACCACGGCTCCTGCGGCAGTGAAGCCATTCGCTTCCGTCACGATTCCATTGGTCGTTGCCGGCGGATCGAAACCTGTGGTTGCAGCAGCAAACTCGCTGCCTGCCGAGATAGAATTGCTTGAAACGCTGCGACGGAACCCGCGCTCTGTCCAGACGTTGGTAATTCCAGAGGACACTCGGTCGATCGACTTCACGATCGCAGACATTGTCCTTGGATCGACGCCCGGAACCCCAGCGGATGCTTTCGAAGTTGCGCTGCTATACTCCGGTTCGATGTTGCCCGCCGTCGGTGTAACGGACAACGTGGGCAACACCGACGCACTGCTGAACCTGCAAGCTGGTGGCGATGTTTTTGCCAGCGAATTTGTAACCATCAATGGTCCGGATGTCAGCATTGACGTTCGACATATCGCTGTCGGTTCAGAATTGAGTCTCTATTTTGATCTGCTCGGATTCGGTGAAATCGATAGTTCCGTTTCGATTAGCGATATCGAGTTTGTGACTGGCGACTTACCCATCGACAAGATCCAAGACGTCACCGATCGTGTTTCGATTGATTTCTTTGGCCGCCAGTTCAATCGCAAGACGGGTGTGTTTGGGACTCGCGCTACAATCACCAACCATTCCGACTCGCATCTGGCCTATCCGATTCGCTTGGCGCTGACCAACTTGACTCCCGCCGAAGCAGCTGTGGTCAATGCGCACGGAACACTCGCCGATGGAACGCCTTACTTCGATTTGGGTGGTCCAGACACGCAGTCTCCCGGTATGTTGGCTCCCGGTATGTTGGCTCCCGGAGAAACGTCCGATGATTTGATCATCGCGATCCAAGCGGGTGCCAGGACCGCGTATGAATTCCAGCCTCAGGTTCTTGCTGCCGTTCCTGAAGACGTTTCGAACTCGGTCGACGTCGATATCTATGGACGGCAGTTCAACCGCCGCAACGGCACCTACGGTTTCTACGCAACAGTGCAGAACAACTCGGCGAACGAGCTGTCGTATCCGATCCGCGTGTTACTGGACAACTTGCAGCCGGCCGGGACCGAAGTGGTCAATGCACACGGAGCGTTGGCCGATGGCACGCCCTATTTCGACATTCAGGGCGAGGGTGCGTTGGCGATCGGCGCGAAAACACCCGAATTGGTGATTGCAGTCCGGCCGCCCGAAGGTCAAACGTATTCATTCGATCCACGCGTGTTGAGCGCCGTTTGTTACAACCACACAGCCACTGTCACCGAACTTCCCGAACCACAACCGCTATTGCAGAACGATCGCGATCGGTTCGACGTCAACGCGGACGGCCGCGTTTCAGTGCTCGACGCGTTAAACGTGATCAATCGCATTGGTAGTCCAGAGCAAGGACAGGTGCCTCCGGACTTGGCGTCCGTAATCGGTGTCCAGGGGGCAGTGTGGATCGACGTCAACGGAGACGGAAAAGGTTCGGCGATTGACGCATTGCAAGTGATCAATGAACTGGCCATTCGCCGTGCTGCCGAATCCGAGCCGTCCAAGGATCCTGATAGCCAGCGGAATGATCGTACCGCCGCGATTGACCGCGTTTTCGCGACCGCTTCCAGTCATTTTGACGGGTACAAACAGGAATTTGACGTTAGCCACGAAGATGATGATCGATATATACTAATTCGCGGCGCAGAACTGGCATCTCAGCCACAGCTCTTTTGAAGGTCCTAATAATGTCGTTTATGAAGACATCCACAACTCTGCTTGCCATCGCCGTACTGTTCATCCAGTCTCAACCGACGAGCGGTCAAGGAATCAAGAACGGCGACTTCGAGATTCCTGGCGTTGCTGCCGAGCCCTTTGCCAACTGGACAACTTTTCCGGTCTTTGCACAGCCAACCGACGACGGTGGTGCCGCCCGACTAACAACAGTGGACCTGCTGGACGATGTGCAGCTAGAGCAAACGTTCGTCTTGCCGCCTGATATCATTCTGCTGTCATTTGAACTTGAGTTTTTGACCGAGTCGGGAGGCACGACGAATCCATTGGCGGCCAACGATTCGTTTCAAGCTACGCTGTACGACACTAACTTTGACCCAATCAATCCGATTGATCTACTGCTGCCTGCCTATTACTCCATTGATTCCAGTGGATTCGAAGACGGAGCGCCTGGAGTATCGGTGGAGATTCTAGGAACCGACCTGCGGCGAATCAGTATTGACCTGAGCAGTTTGCCGCCCCAGGAGGTCACGTTGGAATTCCTGCTGCTGGGCGACAACGACGGTAACGCAACCATCGCTCGCATCGATAACGTTGTGACGATCGTCCCCGAACCGAATAGCCTGGCGGTCTTCGGAGTGTTGGGAATCGGCCTGTCAACGCAAAGGCGCCGGCGGCGTGCAGCAGCGTAACCACCGATTACCGGCAATCCACTCTCCTGCCACGTCTTTGATCAAACTTTCGGATTCAAAAAGCTGAGGTGATGCGCGCAATGCGCTAGTTGTAGCTTGACTGCCTCGTCATAGGTCAACGGTCCATACAAAGGCGAAGGCACAATCGGACCTTTCGATTCTTTCAGCCGGTTGATGGTCTTCGTCAACTGCTCAACGGCCGCCGCATCACTCGCGGCATCCGCTTGGGGCACCGTCTCGGGCAGCGTCGGCAATTTTGCTTTGAATCCCTTGTTGACGACAGTTTCGAATTGTCGGCGACCGACCGTGACCTTCATCAACCACAATATCAAGCGCATCGGCGGCGGGGCTTTCGGATAGCCGTCCAGCGAATATCGCATCCAATCATGACAGTGGCCGCAGACCTGAGATAGATTCCAGTTGCCAGTTGGCGTGTAGCCAACAGATTGCAGTCGATTCAGTTCCTCGATGACCTGATCCAGGTCGTCAAACTTTACTTGTCGTCGCTCGTCGCTCATGCTGCCGCCCCCGTTTCTTCCTTCGGCAATATCGCCTGCCAGAGAATAAAAACTACTGAACCGATCTCCAGAATCATCGCACCGAATTGGTCTGGCGCTCCAGCGCCAACCTGTAGGTGCGAGACCAACCGACCGATGCCGCCGATCACCAGCGCCAAGCAAACAATCCTTAGCAGAGTCGTATGACGTTCGATATTTGGAATCACCCACCACAACAGAAACGCCAACAAAAAATAGAAACCAGCCCAATAGCGAAACTGGTTGTCCAGCGCCGGCACAATTTGCTCGGCGGGCATGAACTGTGACGTACCCCAGAGGAGGCCGGTCACGCCGAAAAATAACGGAATCAGCGATAGAATGCCGAGCGTGATTTGCAGACCAAGTTTCATCGTGGAATCAGCTCCGCGGTCGAGTACCCAAGCAGATTCGCCGCCGGGGCGAAACTGTCAACATTCTCGGCGATCAAAGGCCACAAAAACAGAGGGCAATACGCCTTGAATGTCTGATCGAGCAGATCGGACACTGGTAGACTGTATGAGCTCGTGAAAACGGAGTGCGCAGAGTCAAGCGGCGGGATAATGACGCCGGCAGCGTGATGGAAGATAATTTCGTCGGCGGTCCGATCATGACAATGCGTCCTTTTTTTTTACTCACCCTTTTCCATTTTGGAAACGAAACCCGATGCAGCGTCATGCGGTCAACCTGGTAGTCGCGGCTTTGGGTATTGCTTTGACAGCGCCGCTATCCAGCGCGCAACTGGCCGGACTGGCCGGACCGCGCAAACTGGAAGCCGGCGGACCAATGCAAGTGATCCTGTTAGGCACGGGCATTCCGCTTCCCAATCCGATGCGCGGTACGTCGGCGACGCTGGTGATTGCCGGTGACAAAACGATGCTGGTCGATACGGGACGCAATTGTGTCGTGCGCTTGGCCGAAGCCAGAATTGAGGACATTTCCGCGGTCTTGTTTACCCATTACCACAGCGACCACATCGCCGGTTTTGGCGAGTTGTTGGTTGCCCGCGGGATCGCCGGCGCGGACAAACCGCTGCCGGTGATCGGGCCACCGGGAGCAAAGCGTGTCGTCGACGGTTTTCGTATGGCATACTCGCTGGATGAATCCTATCGCGCTGCCCATCACGGCAAATATTGGGGCACCCAGGCGACGAAGACCAAGGTCACCGAATCCCAACCAGGGATTGTCTACGACACCGGCGGTCTGAAAGTCACGATGTTCAAGGTCAACCATGCTCCGGTCGATCCGGCCGTCGGATACCGCTTTGACTATCAGGACAAAGTAGTCGTCGTATCGGGGGACACCGTCAAGACATCAACCATGATCGAGATGTCGAAGGACGCCGATCTGCTTGTTCACGAAGCGCTAGACCTACAGACCGTCCACCGCATTGAGCCGATCCTGAAAACCGCCGATCCACGGCGCGCAGCACTGCTTGGCGACGTGGTCGATTACCATACGTCGACCACGGATGTCGCAGAGATTGCCCGGGATGCGGGCGTCAAGAAACTTGTGCTCACGCACCTTGTCCCGAGCATCCCGCCGCAAGAAGCCGCCGAAAAGAATTTCGTTCGCGGGATGTCCGACATTTACGACGGCCCGATCATTGTTGAACGCGATGGGATGACGATCGACGTTGAATGAGGCACACCTATGATGAACCAATCGAACAACTGCTTTTCAAACATAGCGCTACTTACACATCGAATATTTGGGTTGGGTGGCTGGCGGTCGAGCGTCAGCGAGCCCCCAGTTCTGCTAAAAATTTGCGCGTCGACCTCTGGGGGCCGGATGCTCGTTGAACTCACATCCGGACCCCGGCCACCCGAACGTTGAAGTTGTCCAAAGCCAAGTGGAAATCTGATGAAACAACACGCAGTGACTTTGATCTTTGTATTCGCGATCAGTTCAGGTATTTGCAGCGCCGATGAAGTTCGACCCGGTGTTTTCCGGACCCCAGATGAAAGGTTTGCAAATCTGCCGGACTACGATTTCAAACCGAACTATAAAGAAATCAACGGTTACCGGGTTCATTATTTGGACGAGGGGCCCCGTGACGGCGAAGTGGTCTTGATGCTGCACGGCGAGCCGACGTGGTCTTATCTGTACCGCAAGATGATTCCGGTACTGACCAAGGCCGGGCATCGCTGCATCGTCCCTGACTTGATCGGATTTGGTCGCAGCGACAAGCCGGCAAAGATGGAGACTCATACCTACAAATTTCATGTTGACGCGATGGCCGGACTGGTCAAGTCACTCGACTTACAAAACGTAACGTTCTTCGGGCAGGACTGGGGCGGCTTGATCGGCTTGCGAGTGGTAGCCGAAAACGAAGCAAGGTTTGCGCGAGTCGTGGTTGCCAACACCGGATTGCCCGTTGGCGATTCAGCCCAATCGAAGGGCATTCGCGAAAGCGGCGCGTTCATGCAGTGGCGCAAGATGAACCAGGCGATGATCGATCGGGGCGACATGCCAGTGGGGACGCTGGTCTCTGGCAATGTCGGAGATCCGAAAATTGCCGCGGCCTATGACGCGCCATTTCCCGATCCCAGCTACAAAGCCGGACCGCTGATCATGCCGCAACGTGTACCGGTCACACCGGAGGACCCCGCCAACGAAGCGAACAAGAAGGCCTGGGAAGTGTTCGCCAAATGGGAAAAACCGTTCTTGACGGCGTTCAGCGATGGCGACGCGATCACCCGTGGTGGCGACGCAGTGTTCCAAAGCCGCGTTCCTGGCGCCCAGGGCCAAAAGCATACAACCATCGAAGGTGCAGGACATTTCCTGCAGGAACAACAAGGACCCGCACTGGCCAAAGTGATTGCCGACTTCATCGCCCGCAACCCGATCCAATAGAGGAACGCCCAATGGAGGAAGGCGAAGGTGACCGTTGATGACATCCCGGTTACCAAGACACCCCAGGGGCATACGCAAAGTCACTTTTACGCGCAAATCGTCACCGGCGAACTGGCCTGGCTTCCTCTGCCGAATCGCGTGACTTCGATGCGCCTGGAAACAGCGCACTGGTGAATCCGCCGCCTGCCGGCCAAAGAGTGCAACGCGGCCGTGCGGCAAGCATTACAATCAATGCCTTAACTTTCGTTTAACCACCCCACAGAGGACTCAATCATGAGCGAAACGACAAACAACAACTCAAGGCGAAACTTCTTCAAAGCGTCGGGAACCGCGGCAGGCCTTGCCCTGCTTGCGAGTGCCGGGACAAGCAACGTTGCTCAGGGCGCTGACGCGACCGAATTGAATGCCTTGCTGCCCACCGACGAACAGGGAGCCGCGTTCGCGGCTTTGGGCGATCAAACTGTCTTCATGGTCAACCTGCTTAAGTTCAAGGACCAGGCTGAATATCAAAAATATAGTGAGAAGGCCAACGAGTTTCTGAAAAACATTGACGCCGAGATCATTGCTTCTGGGCAATGCAAAACCACGGTGATTGGCAATGCCGATTGGGATGCGTTTGCGTTGGTCAAATACCCAAGTGCGAGCGCCGCAGTGGAGATGTTTCAATCCGAGGAATATCAAAAGATTCTTCCTCTTCGCGAAGCCGGGTTAGAAGGCCAAGTATTGATTGCTGTGGTCGAGCAAGACAAGCCAGCCGCAGGTGTGACGGCGGAGCAGGTCATGGCGCAAATCGATACCAACAAAGACGGCAAAATCGACATGGACGAAGCTCCGGATCAATTGAAGCAGTCCTTCGGGCTGGTAGACGTCAACGCCGACGGAGCAATCGACTTGGAAGAAGCGCAAACGATTGCCGACTTTTTGAACGCGCAGTAGACGGGCAACGCCGAGGAATTCGTTAGCAAAATGTGACATGGGAGGGTGAGGCTCCCGCCGAACCTGGCGACAGTCGGCACCGCCGCTCCGAGCGCCACACGGCTCGGGCGGAGCCTCGCCCTCCCGTCGAACGATTTCAATCAATGACACAGCGCCAAACGGCTCGGGCGGGGCCTCGCCCTCCCGCCGGACGATTTCAATCAATGAAACAGCGCCATACGGCTCGGGCGGAGCCTCGCCCTCCCGCCGGACGATTTCAATCAATGACACAGCGCCACACGGCTCGGGCGGAGCCTCGCCCTCCCGCCGGACGATTTCAATCAATGACACAGCGCCACACGGCTCGGGCGGAGCCTCGCCGTCCCGTCGCACGATTTCACTGAATGACACAAATGCGACCTGAAATCCAACCAACAAAGACTCCATAATGGAACTGCAAAACATCAACGCCATGCTCCCTACGTCCGAGCAGAATCAAGGTTTCATGGCGATGCAATCCGATGGGCCGATCGTCATGGTCAACCTGCTGAAGTTCAAACCGGATGGCGGGGCAGCCGAGTATGCGAAGTACTCGGACGGAGTTGCACCACTGATAAAGAAGCTGGGTGGCCGCATTCTATTCTCCGGAGCGGCCAAGTATTGCTGGATCGGCAAGGCCGATTGGGATGCGGTTGCCTTGGTGGAATACCCCCACAAAGAGGCGCTCATGGAGATGATTGCCTCGCCCGAATACCAGGCGATCCATCATCACCGGGAAGCGGGCCTGGCAGGGCAAGTCAACTATGCCGTCGCCGAAACCAAGCGGTGATGTCGATCACTGGCAGAATCTGTTTCGACAAAATCGACTGATATCATTAAGCCTCAACTCCGAGCCGCAGATGAAAAAGAAACTACTCACGACTCTAGGCGTGTTCGTGATCGGTGCGGTCATCTTCATGTTGGCGCTGCCCACGATCCTGCACAGCGCGGGTTTGCATCCCGCTTATGACGGCGAATCATACGAGTTGTCTGGTAAGAAAGCACTGATCGTTTGCACCAGCCATAGTGTTTTGAATGCACCCGGTCAGCAGAGTGGTAAGCCCACTGGTGTGTTTGGTTCCGAATTGACGGTGCCTTACTACGATTTCCAGGACGCCGGAATGCAGGTCGATGTCGCCAGTATCCAGGGTGGCGAGATTCCGATCGATCCGCAGTCGTTTTTGTACATGATCCGAACACCCGAAGATGTACGTTTTCAACAAGATCCTGCCTTCCAGGCCAAAGTGAAAAACTCGCTGCGGATTGATGATGTCGACTTCACTCAGTACGACACGATCTTCATGGCCGGCGGTTGGGGAGCCGCGTACGACCTGGGCTGCTCCGAGGTGTTAGGCCAAAAAATCAGCGCAGCATATTATGCCCAAAGCCCAATCATCGGCTCTGTTTGTCACGGTGCTTTGGGTTTGATCCAAGCCAAGGACAAGGATGGAAACCTGTTAATTGCCGGGCGGCGAATGTGCGGAGTCACCGACAAGCAGATTCAGGAGTTGGGAATCGATCACACGCCTCAGCATCCTGAAACGGAGCTTCGGAAAGCAGGTGTCGTTTACGAAAGCGAAACATCATTCCGGGATATACTTGCCACCCATGTGACGGTCGATGACGAGGAACGTTTCGTGACCGGCCAAAACCAAAATTCCGGCCATGAAACCGCGCACAAGATCATGGCGTTGATTGCAAAGCGATCAGAATGAAGAAACTGCTGCGCGTCATAGTCACCCTGCCCGCCATCTTGTTTGTGGTGATGGGACTGCGCTGGATTACTGATCCGGCGGGGGCTGCATCGTCGTTGGGGATGCCACTGCTGGATGGCTTGGGGCGCAGTTCCCAGATTGGTGATGTCGGCACTCTGTTTTTAACGATGGGCCTGATGATCTTGATTGGCTTGGCGACGTCAACCGGCAGCTGGTTCTATGCACCCGCGTTGATGCTGTCCGTTGTTGCCCTGTTCCGATTACTCGCGTGGTTGTTTCACGATGCGACGCTGGCACCCGACATGATCGCGGTCGAATTGATCATCGCGGTGTTGCTGCTGTCCGTGGCACCGCAGTTGTCAGAGAGGGAGTAGGCGTTGGGGTACTTCATCGGGACACCAGCGCTAAGCCTATGGACCGCGGTTGCGATTGCGACGATCAGTTGGTGGCAGCTCATATCCGCACAAGGCGCCCCCCCGAATATCGTTTTGATTCTGGCCGACGACCTCGGCTTTTCCGATATCGCGCCGTACGGCAGCGAGATCCAAACGCCTACGTTGTCGGCACTTGCAAAAAAGGGAGTCCGTTTTACGAACTATCACACCGCCGCCAGCTGTGCTCCCACGCGATCGATGTTGCTGACCGGTGTTGACTGCCATCGCAACGGTGTCCCCAATATGCCCGAGGCCATCCCGCCTGAGCAGAGTAAACATGCAAATTACCGCGGCACCCTGGGGCACAATGTGGTCACGATCGCAACTCTGCTACAGGATTCCGGTTATCACACCTACATGGCCGGCAAATGGCACCTGGGCAAAACTGCCGAACTGTTGCCCAGTCGTCGCGGTTTTGAACGAACCGTGGCCTTGGCCGACACCGGTGCCGACAACTGGGAACAAAAGCCTTACCTGCCGATCTACGAAAAGGCCAACTGGTTTGCCGACGGCAAGGAATTGCAGCTGCCGGACGATTTTTATTCATCGCGTTTTCTAATCGACAAAACGATCGAGTTCATCGATAGCAATCGCGATGATGGTAAACCCTTCTTCGCGTACATTCCCTTCCAGGCTGTGCACATCCCAGTCCAAGCGCCGCAGGAGTTTATCGATCGATACATGGGAGTCTATGACGACGGCTGGGATGCGCTTCGCATGAAGCGTCAGGCGAAAGCAGTCGAGTTGGGGATCGTGCCGGCCGAGAGCAGCATGGTTACGATGAGTTCGACAGGCTGTTGGAATTCACTTTCCGCCGACCAGAAACGCTATCAGTCAAAACGGATGGCAGTCTATGCCGCCATGGTGGAGGCGATGGATCATCACATTGGCCGTTTGGTCGAACACCTGAAAACGACCGGACGATACGACGATACTGTCTTTATCTTCACTTCCGACAATGGCAGCGAGGCAACGGGGGTTGCCGATCCAAACACCGCCAGGGCGCGGTTTTTACTGGGCTTGCAAGGCTACACCAACAAGTACGAATCGCTGGGTTTGAAGGGCAGTTTCAACACGATCGGCCCCAGTTTTGCAAGCGCTTCGGCATCACCGTTGGCTTACTACAAGTTTTACGTCGGCGAGGGTGGCATGCGTGTGCCGTTGATCATTGCGGGTGAATCGATCCGGCAGCAGGACCAGCAGTCGGGCGCTTTCAGCTATGTCACCGACATCGCGCCCACGATCCTGGAACTCAGCGGCGTCAGTCCACCACGCGAGCGGTACGGCGGCGGTCTGGTCGAACCGATGATCGGGCACAGTCTGGTACGCTTGATCGACGGTGAAACTGATCGCGTTTACAGGGACGAAGAATACGTCGGTTATGAACTAGGGGGTAATGCGGCGCTGTTTCAAGGCGACTACAAAATCGTTCTCAATCGCGGCCCCGTCGGTCCAAATCAGTGGCGTCTGTACAACATCGTTGGCGACCCCGGCGAAACCGAAGACCTCTCGGCACGCATGCCGGCGCGTTTGCAACGAATGCTGGCACTCTATCAAAGGTATCAGCAAGAAAACGGCGTACTGCCTGTTTCGGCGAGTTACGCCCAGGTGCAACAAGTGGCTCTGAATGGGCTGCGGAATCGATTTGGCAAACAGATCTCACTGGCGTTACTAACATTCTTAACGTTGCTGATTTTCTACCTCGTTCATCGCCTTGCGAGGCGACAACGGGAGCTGATCGGTTGACGTTCTGTCCGCTGATCCGAGAGGCAACCATGTGATAGGATGCCTGCGAAGGACCAAGGAATTTGAGCAGACAAAATCATGCCCTCATCGGAAACAGGTAGGACGAACGAGACCTCGGAAAGGCCAAAGTTCAGCGGAAAAAAACTGTTGCTCGGGTTGCTTGGGCTGGTCTTCGCAACAGCGGCGATTGGCTGGCTCAGTCGCGAGTCAATCATCCTGTACGTCGTATCGATTACGGGCAAGACGGATGTTGGCCCCAACCAGCAAATCGCCTGGGGCCAGGGGCCGGAAACAGCGACGCTTCCGGCCAGCGAGCGCCCGCCAAACATCATCTTTATCCTGCTGGATGACTTGGGCATCAATGATCTATCGACGTTCGGCGGTGGCGTCGCGGGTGGTCGCCTGCCGACTGCGAACATCGACAAACTGGCCGCTGACGGCGCGACCTTCAGCCAAGCCTATGCGGGCACCGGCACCTGCGCCCTTCCCGCGCAATGCTGATGACCGGCCGCTATCCGACTCGGACCGGTTTTGAATTCACGCCGACTCCGGACGGCATGGGCCGCGTCATTTCTTGGATTGGCGGGGGAAGTGATCGGGGCCCGCTGCCAGCGCCCGAGTTCAACGATGCAAAAGCCGAAGGAACGCCGTCGTTTGCCGATCAAGGTCTGCCGGGTGACGAAATCACGATCGCCGAAGTGCTGAAAAAACAGGATTATCACACCGTCCATATCGGCAAGTGGCACTTGGGGCGCAACGCGGAATCCAATCCGAACGCGCAAGGCTTCGATGAAAGCCTGCTGATGGCCAGCGGTTTATTTCTTCCTGAAGCTGATCCCAATGTCGTCAACGCAAAGCTGGAGTTTGACCCGATCGACAAATTCCTGTGGGCGAGAATGCAGTTTGCAGCCTCATACAATGGCGGCCAGTGGTTTGAGCCAGATGGATACCTGACCGACTATTGGACTGATGAGTCTCTGAAAGTCATCGAAGCCAACAAACACCGTCCGTTCTTTCTGTACCTGGCACACTGGGGCGTGCACACGCCGCTGCAGGCCACCAGGAAAGACTACGAGGCAGTCGGCGATATTCAGCCTCATCGCCTGCGCGTCTATACCGCGATGCTGCGTGCCCTGGATCGCAGCGTGGGCGCGATTACCGCCAAGCTGGAAGCGGAGGACTTGGCAGAAAATACGATCATCGTTCTTACAAGTGACAACGGTGGGGCGGGTTACATCGGCCTGCCCGAAATCAATGCCCCCTATCGCGGCTGGAAGATCACGCTGTTCGAAGGGGGGATCCGTGTGCCGATGTTTATCAAATGGCCTGCTAAGATTGCTCCGGGCACGACAGTCGACACGCCGGTCGCGCATATCGATGTGATGCCGACTCTGGCCGCGGCTGCCGGGGCGGGACTGCCCGAAGGTGTCGAAATTGATGGCCGGGACATGCTGCCCGTTGCGATGGGAACTGGCACGATCAGCCATCCCAATGATGCCTTGTTCTGGGAGAGTGGTTATTACCAGGTCGTTCGCGCCGGCGATTGGAAGCTGCAGGTGGATGGTAGACAAAAAAAGAGTTGGCTGTTCGATCTGGCTGCCGATCCGACCGAGCAACACAATCTCGCTGAGGCCCGCGTCGACAAACTGGCTGAACTGCAATCTCTGCTCGACGATCATCATGCTGGCGCGGCAGCCGCTGTATTCCTACACGCTGGAGGCTGCGATCCCGATCGACAAGACCAGTGCCGATCCGTTTGAGCCCGGCGACCAGTACGTCTGGTGGCCGAACTGAATAGTCAAAGCCGATCGGCCACTGGATTTGAATCAGCTCCCAAACTCCGCCACGTTATAAAGTTCGTGCCCAAGCGTCAGCCTACAAACCACGTGTCACTGCAATGCCAAGAGCAACTCACCTGAACAGTTCCAAGTCTCGAGTTGTGCAATCGATCGCACTGGTGTTGGCGGCGACTGTCAGTGCCTCGCGCGCTAACGCTCAAGACGTCAAACTCCCGGCGCTAGACGAGATCGTTGGGAGTTACAGCTATGCGGGCGATCGCGCGAAAGACGAAAACGCGATCAAAGCAAAGATTAAGAAGTCGACCGCGGAGATGAATTTCTTAGTGTTGAGACAGGCCATGCCGCGGCTCCAGACCAGCACAAGTGTCCCACAGCGGATCGACATTTCGCGACAAAGTGGTAAGGCGGTGTTTAAAATGGACGATTACGTGATGAGGGTCCCGGACAATGGTGAACACAGCAGCGTCAAGACACTCTTAGGAGAATTTGCCGACACGCATTACGACGCCAACAAAGCTACGCTGTACCAGGACGTCGCCAGCAAGGGTAGCGGCAAGAGCTACACCTTTCGCTTCAATCCAGCCAGACAGTTGATGCTCAGTGTTCGCGTCCACAACCGCAGACTAACTGAGCCAATCACATTTGAAGTGCCGTACGGACGCGAAAAGTAAGCTGGATCCGTTTGAATCTCCATGTGCGGCGCGTAGCGCCGGTTCGCACCGTTCCATCGCCATTGGGCGCTGATCATTCCGCCGTCGGCATCACGGACATCACCAGCGCCGTCGGTTGCTGTGCGTTGTGATAGATCGTGTTCAGCGCTGTGCGCGGCGGAGTGCTGTCGTCGCCGGGTGCGTCGCCCGTGTTGGCGTTCACTTCAAATCGGGGACTGTTGCTGGAGGTAATGTGGACTGCCAAGCGATGTCCTTTTTCGAAAGTGATCGCTGTGTTCCACATGTCGACGATCATCTTTTCCGGCTTGTTCGGCTCCATCATTTGTACGTCTTCCGCCCTTCTGCCGAATCGGTAGCGCGTGCGTAACGCCGTATCGAGCACCAACGCTTCGTAGCCATCTGGGTAGACGTCAACCAGCTTGACCATGAAGTCGGTATCGGGACCGTCGGTCGAGGCCCAAAGTTCGAGATCGATCTTGCCGGCAACGACCAAATCCTCATCGAGCGGCTCGGTCTCGAACCGCAAGTAGTCGATCCGCTGGCCGATCTCGCGTTGATCGATGGGCCCCAAAGGAAGTGTCAGATTCAAGCCTCCCTTGGTTGGCACGGGATTGGCCGGGTCAAATTTGTAGCTCGACTGGCCCGCCGCGGAACTCGGTTGCAATCGTGAAAGTCGCAAGTCATCGTGCAAATAGAAACGAACGGATTGGGCACTGTGTGGCGGCCAAGATTGAGCGGATCGCCAACCATTTTTCGGTGATGGCGAACCGCGCCGCGCCGACGCCATCATGTAGTAACGGACAGGTGGCTCGCTCGTGAATCCATTATCGATCCCTTTTAGCCAGTAGTCGAAGAACTGCATCTCCCAATCTGCTGCTCCGCGAGCGTCGGGGTATTCCAGGTCACCGCGTAACCGTCCGTGTCCGATGGGGCCCATCACCAGTCGCTGCTTGCCCCGTGCGCCGGCGTGTCCTTCATTTTGCAGGTATTGAAAGTTCGATACGCTGCCTAACGAAAACAAGTCATACCAGCCGCCGGCGTTGTAGATCGGGATCTGAATCTTGTCGCGATGAAAAACCAGATCAGTTTCTAACCAGCGATCGTCCAAGATGACGCGTTTTTTGTACTCGCGAATCGCCTCTTCGCCCACGCCCTGACGTCGCATCCAGTTGCCCGTGTCAGCTTCCTTGAAAACGCCGCCGATAAATCGCCCCTCGTAGAACAGCGAATGAGGCGCAACGCGAATGAACGCCGCGGTCAAATGTGGTGGCGCGGAGGCGGCGGCGAGATTCGCTGCGATGCCGGATGCCGAGGCCCCTACCATGGCGACCTTGCCGTTGCACCATGGCTGCTCCGCAACCCACTCCACCGTGTCGTATCCATCTTCGAGATCCGATTCGTGCGGCGTATAGTCACCTTCGGAGTCGCCACGGCCGCGTTGATCCTGAGAAACGTAAGCGTAGCCGGCCGATACATACGGGCGACCCTGCTTGCTCTTTCCATAGGGGGTCCGCTGCAGAATTGTCGGCCATGGTCCGGTTCCCTCGGGCAGAAAAACGTTCGCGGACAATTCAATCCCGTCGCGCATCGGGACCATTTTTGTCGTCGGCCCGGTGATCGGCGCCTGAACGGTCGGCTGATCGGCCAACAGGGGATAGACACAGCAAGTTGCGGTCAGGATCAGCAGCGCGTTCTTCATGTCAGCCTCGATGGATTGGCAGGTCGTGCAACCTTTGTCGGTCGATTCCCCTATCTTCGTCGATCAGACTGCCGGGAGCCACCGGATCGTGGCCACAAAATCGGCCAGGCCCGCGCCCCCGGGCCGCCGCGTTCGGAGCAGGCGGCCGTGCCTACCAAGCGAACTGCCCTTAAAAGCCCAAGTACAGCGCCAATCAGCGGCGCCAATCAACAGCGATGATAAAACTTCAGCAGCACCAACAACTAAGCTTGCGAAGCGATTCTTTTCATCCGACAATGGTTCCGGTGTTAAGCCATCGCGGGCGCGCATGGCGCCGTGGACCGAACCTGGCAAGCGGGCGATTGAACGATGAACAGAATGCATAAGTTATCGATCTTGACCGGAGCCTTCGCACTGAGCGTCTGCTGCTCCTCCGCTCCGGCCGCCGACGATGATCGTGAATACGCGGTCGGTCAAAAAGTAGTCAACTTCATACTTCCCGACGCGAGTGGCAAATCGATTGCGCTATCGGATTTTAATGACAAACGATCGATCGTTTTATTCACGATGGGTCTCGGCTGTCCGATCTCCAATCTGTACTCAAATGAACTTGCGAAGATGCAAGCGGAGTTTGAGAAAGATGGCTTGCAAATCATTGGAATTCACGCCAACGCAGGCGTCACCCAACAAGAAATAGCTGAGCATGCAAAAGAATTTGGGATTCACTTTCCGGTGTTGCTTGATGCTGACCAGTCCGTCGTTGACATGCTGGGACTCCAGCGTACCGCCGAAGTGTTGCTGTTGGACAATCAACGTCTGGTGAAGTATCACGGCCGCATCGATGATCGCTTTGGATACACGTACAAGAACGCCAAGGCGACACGCCGCGACCTGTATGAAGCGATCAAAGAATTGCATGCCGACCAACCGATCAGTGTGGCGACCACAAAGCCGCTGGGATGTTTGATCACGCACAACCCGGAACCGGAAGGTTTGGAACAGATCACGTATGCGAAACACATTTCGCGAATCATCCAACAGCGGTGTCAGAACTGTCATCGACCCGGCGCCGTTGGTCCATTCGCACTGACTAGTTACGACGAAGTACGAAACTTCAGTGACATGATTCGCGAAGTTGTGCTCGAGCGTCGGATGCCGCCCTGGCACGCTGATCCGCGCTACGGCCACTTCGCAACCGATCGCAGCCTATCGAAAGAACAGCTCACGATGTTGATTTCGTGGATCGATGACGGAGCACCGTTCGGAGACGAGCAGGACTTGCCCGCCGAGAAAGAATACTACGAAGGCTGGAGTATTGGCAAACCGGATCTTGTATTTCGGTTACCGGAGGAACAGACGATCCCCGCCGACGGCGTGATACCCTATTTGCACTTCACGATTCCAACGAATTTTGAACAGGACGTCTGGTTCTCGGCCGCAGAACTGTTGCCGGACAATGCCGCCGTAGTCCATCACATACAGATATACAGCTACGTGCCGGAGGAGGGGGAAGAAGTTGATTTGAACGACGCGTCGGACAATCAAAACGCCAGAGCACAGCGGCGACGAAAAAGCTCCCTTGTATGCAGCTTCGCACCGGGTGAGGACCCCTTTGTATTTCCCGGGGGCGTTGCCGGCCGGATCCCTGCCGGAGCAATATTGCGATTTACAATGCACTACACACCGACCGGAAAAATCGAGAAGGACCGCTCGATGTTCGGTCTTAAACTTTATCAGGGCACTCCCGAGCGCGAAGCGAAAACCGCGGCGGCATTCGGTCGCGACCTGAAGATCCCGCCCTATGACCCGAATCACAAAATGGAGGCGGAATACACGTTCACCGAGGACGCCTTGCTGTTATCGATGCATCCTCACATGCATGTCCGCGGAAAAGACATGCGTTATACGGCGTTCTATCCCGATGGCAGCTCGGAGACTCTGCTCTCAGTACCTCAATATGATTTTAACTGGCAGAACACGTATGACTACCACGAGCCAAAGCTGATGCCGGCCGGCACTCGGCTTCAAGTCGTGGGACACTACGACAACTCGCCACAGAATCCAGCAAACCCTGATCCGTCCAAGACAGTCACTTTTGGACCGCAGACCTGGGACGAGATGTTCATCGGCTACTTCAACTACACAAGTACGGAAACGATCGGCAAACTGGCAGACAGGGCTCCGGTCGAGCCAGGCGAGTAATCTTCGATCACAGGCACTGTGTTGAAAACTTTCAATACTTCTAAGTGGAAGGGCGGGACGATCAGATTTCGAGATGCGAAGCCGCACGTCACACTGAGCATCTACGTCTTGACCATTGTTTGTTGCTATTGCGTTTGCCCTCTGGCTGCGCAGCAGGGCGCCGTCGACGGGCAGTGGCGCAGTTACGGCGGTGATCTAGGCAGCACGCGGTATTCACCCCTGGACCAGATCGACCACACCAACTTCAATCAACTTCGACAGGTCTGGTCGTGGGAGACGGTCGACACGTTTTTGAGCAAGTCCGAGGGAGGCGGCGAATGGTGGAGCGACGCAAAACACATCTTTGAGGCGCTCGGCGAAGAAGATCCCAATCGCTGGCGCGGGCGTCGTCCCCGCGCAACTCGAGTCTCAAGGCGACACCCCTAATGGTCAACGGCGTATTGTACCTGTCCACACCGCTCTATCAGGCGGCGGCGATTGACGCGGCAACCGGCCAGACGCTGTGGGTATACAACCCGAAAAGTTACGAGTCGGGGACGCCCGCGATGAGCTTGATGTGGAACAGTCGCGGAGTCGCGTATTGGACCGACGGGGAATCGGACGAGAGAATTTATTGGGGAACCGGCGATGGCTATCTGTGCGCGGTCAACGCCAAAACGGGACAGCCGTGCCTCGACTTCGGTGACCATGGTCGTGTTGACTTGACGGTCGGCATTCCGCGCGCGACGCGAGGCGAAAAGGACGAACTGGGCGCGCTGCTGTACTCGGTCTCGTCGCCGCCGATCGTCTGCCGGGATGTGATTGTCACAGGTTCCTGTATCTCGGACCGTCGCGACGTCCAGGCGACTCCGTCTGGCGATGTCCGCGGCTGGGACGTCCGCACTGGTCAACCGAAATGGACCTTTCATACCATCCCGCAAGGAACCGAGTATGGAGTCGAGACTTGGGAAAACGAGTCCTGGAAGTACACGGGAAATACGAACGTCTGGACGATGATGAGCGCCGACGAATCACTGGGATTCGTCTACTTGCCCACGGGAACACCGACCAATGACTTCTACGGCGGCCACCGACATGGCGACAATCTGTTCGCCGAATGCTTGATCTGTGTCGATGTCGAGACCGGCAAACGGGTTTGGCATTTCCAAGCGGTTCACCATGGTGTTTGGGATTACGATTTTCCCTGCGCGCCGATTCTCGCCGACATTCAGGTCGACGGCCGCTCGATCAAAGCCGTCGCACAACTGTCGAAGCAGGGTTTTTGCTTCGTATTTGATCGCCTTACCGGCGAGCCGGTATGGCCGATCGAGGAGCGGCCGGTCAGCCATTCAACCATCCCCGGCGAAAAGACTTCACCGACACAACCTTTCCCCACCAGGCCGCCACCCTACGCCGGTCAAGGTTCGCACGATGACGAGTTAATCGACTTTACGCCTGAACTGCGCGCTGAAGCGATCGAGTTGCTCAAGGACTTTACGCGTGGACCGTTGTTTACGCCGCCATCGCTGTCGGAGGCAGGGGGTAATCAAGGTACGATTCAGCGTCCCAGCCTGGTGGGTGCCATAAATTGGAACGGCGGTGCCTTTGATCCTGATACCGGCCTGTTGTATGTGCCGTCTTATGATGGAATTACCGTTACGGTTTTCTACCAGCCAAAACAACGAGATGTCGAGACGGTCCGCTATACCCATGGCGGCGCGGGCGGTAGAGGACCACAAGGCCCCCAGGGACTGCCAATATTTAAACCGCCGTATTCCAGAATGACAGCGATCGATTTGCAGCTCGGCGCCAATGCGTGGATGAAACCAGCTGGCATTGGATCCGCTGCGATTCGCAACCATCCGGCACTCGCCGGTATCGATCTTCCCGCCTTGGGAGGCGAACGGCGGGGCGGCCCGATCGTGACCAAAACTCTGATGGTCTGTACGTCATCCCCGCCGTATGGCGCCGATGGCGATCCCGAATACTCCTTGCTGGCCTACGACAAAGCGACCGGAAACATCGTCGGCAGCGTTGCCTTGCCGGGTCGCCCCATCGGCACCCCAATGACCTATCAGCTCAATGGACGGCAGTTCATCTCGCTGACCGTCAGCGACGGCGTTCCGAAGCTGGTTGCCTATGCACTCCCCAGCACGTCCGCAGAGCATGCGACCAAGCCGTTGGACTTGTCAAACCGATAAGTGCCGGTGGAACGAATGGGCGGCGCAGTCTCTTGACAATGGTTGAATTGGTTGGAAATGCGCAAGTAACTGGCAATCTTTCCACTTAGATCACCTCTCCAGCGGCGATCGTTCTTGACATTGCATTAGGGGGCGCTTCCAATGAAGCGGTTTGAGCGCGGTTTCGAAAATAGTTGCGTAATCCGATTGGGAGTGTGTCATGGCGAAGCTTATCTCAGTGGTCCCGGCGGTGTTCCTGTTTCTTGCCGTGGCATTTGTGACTGAGCCGATTCAGGCTGATTCGGCCGATGTCGGCGATTTCGCCTTGCTCGATCATCAGGGATTGTTCCATCAGTTGAGCCGCTATGCCGATCAAGATGCGGTCGTCCTTTTCGTGCACGGAAACGGATGCCCAATTGCAAGACTTGCCGTCCCCGCGCTGAAGGATGTTCGAGACAAGTTCGGCGACCGCAAAGTTAAGTTTTTGATGCTGAATTCGAATGTCCAAGATAACTTGCAGGCGATCCGCGAAGAAGCGCGAGAATTTGAGATCGACTTTCCGATTTTAGTGGACGAGTCGCAACTGGTCGCCGAGTCGCTCGGAGTCGTGCGAACCTGCGAGGTATTCGTGATTGACCCCGGCTCGATGCAGATCGCTTACCGAGGACCGATCAACGATCAGTTCGATTACGAAGTGCAACGCCAGAACGCTGAGCACCACTACTTGGTAGATGCGCTGGACTCCTTATTGGCCGGTGAGCAGGTCGCGACCCGTTCGCGTGCCGTCAAGGGATGTTTGGTCTCGTTTCCAACTCGCAATGCCGATCAGAAACGAGAAATTTCTTACGCAAGCGAGATTGCGCCGATCCTGAAAAACCGTTGTGCAAGTTGTCATCAGCCCAACGGGATCGCGCCCTTTGCCATGAACAGCCATGATGCGGTGCTGGGTTGGAGCGACATGATCCGAGAAACGGTCATGACAACGCGGATGCCACCGGGACAGATCGATCCCGAGTTTGGCCAGTGGTCCGACGTGCACTTCATTACTCCAAAGGAAAAGACGACGCTGCTTCATTGGATCGACGCCGGCGCTCCGAAGAACGGGGACGAAGATCCGTTAACCAAGATTGTTGGCCGCCCTGATACGCGGTGGCCGCTCGGCCAGCCGGACTTGATCGTCGACATTCCTGCTCAGGAAGTTCCAGCGACTGGCGTCGTTGACTATATCTACGTGACGATTCCTTTGAATCTTGAAGAAGAGAAGTGGGTCAGTGGCTATGATTTCTACATTGACAATCCTGCTGTCGTTCACCACATCACGACCTCGACGGTAATCGTCGGTGTTGACGACGATCAAAACCCGAATGATTCATCGCGAACTGGGTTTGCCGGTTTCGCTCCGGGAAAACCCCGCTTGGTCTACCCGGAAAATGTTGGTTATCGGGTCGGACCAGGTAGCGCGATCCGCGCGTCACTGCACTATACGCCAAACGGGAAAGCCGTTACCGATCACTCGCAAATCGGCCTTTACTTCCGTGACACCGAACCCGAATACGAGATCCGGCGGTGGAGTCCGGGAAACGCAAAATTTGTCATTCCACCCCATGATCCTGACGTTCCAGTAAAAGCCGAACGACTGGTCAATTACGACACACATCTGTTCAACCTGCAGCCTCATATGCACGTTCGTGGCAAACGAGTTTCCTACACGGCGATTTTTCCCGACGGAACGGAACGAAAGCTTCTCAGCGTGCCCAACTATCAGTTCAATTGGCAAATGATTTACACGCCCCAAGAGCCGATCTTCCTGCCCAAAGGAACCAAGATGGTTGTCGAGGGGGCATTTGACAATTCGAGCATGAACCTGAGCAATCCAGATCCGTCCCAAGAGGTCAGGTGGGGCGACCAGTCATGGGATGAAATGTTTTTAGGTCATACTCAGATTGCGGCGCCCACGACGGCCGACATTGCCGCCGAGTAAGAGGCCAGGTTGGATGCGTGGTTCGTTGGAAATACACTTGATGCCCAAGCGGTTTGCCGCGCAAGCAAGGGTCGGTCCGGCGAGCTTTCAAGACAAGGTCGATTTTAGCTCCGCGAAGGTAGGCGAGCTTTCGCGGCGTCGGACTAACCCGGATTATTCATCAACGATGTAGGCCGGACCGAGCAAACCCTTGTGGTGTCCGCCGCGGCGGATCTCGGTCTCATCGATATCAAGCTGTGCACGCTGCGCCAACGATACCGAAAGGTTTGCGCTGTTCCGGCAGCCACCAGCGACCTCGTTTCGGCCTACCTGAATAATCCGGACTGACGACACTCAGTCTTCCGGCAGGTCAAAGTGTTCTGCCATGAACTCGTAGTAGGTTGACTCGGTCAGCAGATCAAAGAACAGATCGGTCAGCAGATTAATCGCCCGACGGACTGCATATTCGTGATTTGGGCCCTTAATGTTCAACGTCACGTTTACGTCACCGAGCCGGTTCGACCACTTCAGCTGTACCCGCTGGGGATCAATGCGACGATGCGCGGGCAGCTCGTCGGAGGAACGTTGCTTCATGTATGACTTGAATTGACGATACATTTCGCTGCGTGCCGGCATGCTGTGAAGCAGCCGCTTGAAAACCAACGAAGCGGGATTGTCGCTGTAGACCAGCCGAAAGGGCTGTTGTGCGAACGGAAAGCATAAAATCTCGAACACGATGCTCTGCTTGGGACCCGCCAGTTCGCGAAATCCGCGAAATACGCCGCGATCGGCGTAGTCCCGCAGAACCGCTCGTACTGTCGTCATTTGATCTGCTGGCATGGATCGATCGGTGCCGCATGTGCTGGGCGGAAAAGAGACTAGTGGTTGTACGACATGCATCCCGGTTCGACTGATCGCGTCATCCCTGGCGGATACTGGTTGGTCCAGAATTCCTTTTTGCCCTGACAATTGATCAAGGTTGAAAGTCCGTCGTTTTTAGCGAATTCATAGCTACGCTCCAGTGCGGGCATGAAGTCGTCGGCGTCGCGCACGTACTCACCGCGGCCGCCGAGCGCTTCGGCGATCTTGTCGTAGCGCAGGTTTTCTTGGAACAAGTACATATGGGCGCTCCGCCCGCGTCCCGATTGCCAGACACCCCAAGCGTCATTGTTGTAGGCAATCACGATGGCCGGAATGCGATACTTCGCAAGCGTCTCCATTTCCATCATCGAGTATCCCAAACCCGCGTCCCCGGTGATGCAGACAACTGGTGATCCTTTGTAGGGCGCCTGTGGGCCGACACCCATCTGGACCGCGGCGCCAACACCGACGGTGTAGCCGATGTCAGGGCCGATCGCGCCATATTGATAGGGACCATTGCAGATCTGTCCTGGGCGATAGGCGCGAATGTACCGTCGCATCCACTTAGCAATTCCGTAACCGCCCGAAACAATCGTCGTTTGCTCCTTGGCAATCGAACCGTGATACAGGAAATCGCTGAGGCCTTTACCAATCACGGCTGGATGACAAAGTCCGGTATCTTTACTGTGCTTCAATCCCAGTTGGTGGTACTGGAGATTCAGCTTTTCCAGTGCATCCCGCTCGGCCGCAACTTCATCGATCCAGGCCTTGCGGCGGCGCTGGGGTAGCGCCGCCGCGAGCGCCTCAAGAAACGCCTTCTCGCCGCTGACAATCCCCAAATCGATTGGCCAGTTGCGTCCGATGTCATCGGCTTCTGGATGGACGCGAATGGCGCGGCAATCAGGACCGAAGCGATACTCGCCAAAGTTCGGCATGCAATATTGTCCGACGAAAATGACGAGGTCGACGCTGCCGTAGGAGCCGGGCGCGGTATTGGCTGATAGCGGGTGATCGTCGGAGAAGTGACCGCGCGACGGTCCGGACTCGACAACAGCGATGTCATTTTTCTCAGCGGCTTCGCGCAGCGGCTCCCAAGCCTTGTCGTAGAACACACCAATGCTGGCAACGATCATCGGGCGCTCCGCCTGGCCAATCATCTTGACCGCTTCATCGATGTCCTTGGCCGCTGGGTGTGGCTTGGTATGAGCACGGTATTTGGACTTGTCATAGTAGAACTTTAGCGATCCGGGATCGGTGTAGGATGCATTGCTTACCTCCGATGGAAAATCGAGGTGAACCGGCCCAGGCACTCCCGTCTTTAGTTTGCGAAACGCATAGGCCGCATATTCCCACACACGATCGGGCGTAATCAGCCGCTTTCCGTATTTCTTGATGCCCTCGGTTGTTGGTTGCTGATACGCAACCTGAATCCCACGTTCGGTATCTTCTTGGCTGATCAGCTTGTTACTCGCTAGCACGAGCAACGGCGTGCGCGCGGCATTCGCTGCGGCAATATTCATGATCATGTTGGTAAAGCCGGGTCCCTCGGTGCCGGAGGCCGCCGCGATTTCGCCGGTCACGCGAATGAATCCGTCAGCGGCCGCGCACATCATCCCCTCCGTTCGCCCTCCAAAGCAGGGGGTTCCCTCGGCCGCCAGTGAGTTGATCACCGAGTAGTTTCCCGGACAGCAAAACAGAGCTGCCAGCCCTTCGGCTTTGCAGGCCTTGGCAAAGACGTCCGCACCGGTCATGCCGGGCCGCCGACCCTTGCTCTCGAACGATGCGGGCTCGGGATCGGCTGCCAGCGAATTCGTGATATCGTCCGGAACACAGATCGCCGGCAGACCATCCTCGGGTGAAGAAGCGTCGGCAGGCGCGGCCACCGCCGCGACACCGGCACCCAGCGCAGAGCCAGTTAAGAATTTGCGCCGCGAAAGATCGGTCGAGGAGCCCGTTGGATGTTTGACAGACTGATTCCGATTTCTCTTTGGACTGGAGCCATCCATCTTGTGAACCTTCGATGTGGGGGATAGGGATGTTGGGCAAGGTCTCGTGGTTCGAGTCATCGGAAAAGGTGTCGGACACCTTTTCCTCGCTCCACCTTTTCCTCGCTCGATTTGCAAGAAAGTGCCTGGCAAGCCTGACCACTAATCATAGCCGCTGTCAGCTTGGTCTGCCCCTCTTCCATTTGCCGTGACGCGGCACGGAGAATCATTTTTGCAGACTGCGGATGTAGTTGACCAAGTCCCAAATCATTTTTTCATCACGGTATTCGTCCTTGTAGCCGGGCATTTCGTCGCCGGCACCGTCGCGGATGGCCAAGAATGTCGCTGTCTCACTGCCATCGGAAAGCCAATACTCGGTGTTGGTCAGATCAGCCGCATTATCGGTGACGTCACTGTCTCGACCCGTGCCGTCAATACTGTGGCAGACGACGCAATCCGCGACGTAGATGCTTTTGCCGCGCGCAATCGACTCGGCGTCGTAGGCAACCGGATTTTTGATCGCATCGTCGGCCACCGTTGGCTCCGACAAATCAATGACAAAGGAATCCTTGGGCGGTTTGCTGGCGTACGGCTGCGGATCTCCTGAAGCATCATTGGTGATGGATCGAAAACTTAAAGTCAGACGCGATCCGTCCCTTGAAATCGCCGTGATTTGCCGAGGCCGCGAATCGCCCGTCGAGATCGTGATCAGCATCCGTTCGAGCTGGAGACTCGACATTCTTGCCGACCCCGATTCTGCGGCGTTCGGCAGCGCTTCGATCACGTACAGTTGCTTACCGTTCTCTTCGGTCGTGCCTAGATTCGTCAGCCGATAACTGGTAATGATCTCCGACCGAGGTTTACTCTGGTCGGGAAAATCCATCAACATTCCGACTAGATAGATTCCTTTGACCAGACGCACCAGCGTTGCTTTGTCATCATCGTCGATTTGAGTCGTCCAGGCTGTCGCCTGTTGTTTCGTGATCAGCAGATCGAGATTGCGTGTGGCGGCTCCCGTCACTCCCGTTAATCTTAGCGCCGCCGCCAAACCCTGGTCGTCTCCCGACAGCGTGCCAACCAGCGCGGCCTCGTCGGATCGATCGGGTTCCGGCGCCGTGATTGAGATCTCCGCCGTCCAACCGGTTGATTCGAAAACGTTCTCAGCCAGCAACTTGTTCGCCGACGGCATCGTGTCGGGATCGAACGGAGTATCGATCTGCGGCGCCGTTTCAGCTTTTGTATGACTCGGTTGGTCGGCGCCGGTGGTGGCGGTTGCGATGCAAAGAACGATCGTTACCAAACCAGCCGCAATCACGATACGACTTCGAAAACTGCTCCGTGGATTTTGCCAGCGATTCGATTTCATGGATAGCGGACCTGGAATGGTTTATGGATGATCAATCAAAACAGGGCTCAGGCACCAATCCTAATCATCCCAGACGTCTGCGGGAATCGGTTTCGCTTCCACGATTTCGACCAAGACCTGATCTGGAGACATGATATAGAAGCTTTTCAAGTTGAACTGTGGGTCAAACTTAATCGGCGCGACAATTTCCACCCCGTCCTGCTTCATCCGATCCAGTACCGGCTCGATATCGGGATAGGAAAATGCGATGTGGTCGATCGCCCTTCCTCGCTGTGGCTTGAATTCGATTAACGGTTCCCAGCGCCACCACGGTGGGCTCGGCGTGTAGTCGGGGATCCCATAGATTCCAAAATTCACGTTGTCGCAGCGAAACCATGACGACCAGGCGCGAACTTCTGACATGTCGGCCGGCTTGGGAACTGGTGCCCGTTCGGGCAATCCAAGCTGGCGTGTGAACCAATCTCCCGTCAGATTGACGTCTTTGGCGAACAGATGCACATGACTGTATCGGTGATGTCCTTGTGTGTTGATCTCGATCAGTTCCTTGTCCGGACCATTCCAGTAAGTCACGTGACCGGTGCCCAAGGGATAGATGTCCGTGTGCACATCCATTCCTTTTGACTTCCACCAAAGATACTCGTTGGGAACATCGACCCCGCCCCAGCCGATGTGCCAGATACCGCTTTCCAGCGCGCTCGGCGGCGGTTCGGCGACATGGTTCATCAGGATGAATGACTGTCCTGTAAACAGCGCATCGGCAACGCCACGAAATCGCAGCGGGACCGCGCCAAACATGAATTGATAGAACCGGCGGGTTCTGCGAGGGTCGGTCACATTCAAGTGAACGTGATGGAAGTGTGCGGGCTGATCACCGTCGTCGGCGGCCGCTGCGGGCGCGGCGCGAGCCGCCTCGGAGCGACCACCGGCCACCGCCACGGCGCCAACTCCGAGCGAAGAATTTCTGATGAAACTTCTCCGTGATACCCGAGCTGTTGCTGGCGAACTTCGCTGCGTTTCCGGGTTTGCGTCGGCCATTGTCACTGCTCCAATTACGCTTTGAATTGCGATTCAATCGACCATGTAAGCCAGGCCATAGCCTACCATGAACAATACAGGGACAACTCGTCGTACCAGTGCATTGCCCAATATCGAGTTTTGGCAACACGGCAATCTACTTTCCGGTATCGTGATCGACAACGAGGAAGCGATGCAAACGGGCGCCTGGATTGCCAGCACCTTTGACTCGCACTTTGTTGGCGAGTCCTAACGGCTGTGTCATTGCGGACGCCGTGCAATTCATCCCAGTGCAGTAGCCCTATGAATTTTCTAAAAACGATCCTTGGTTTCGCATTGATATTAGTGCTGGATTTCAAACTTGCGGATGCGGATCAGGCTGCCGCGTTCGATAAGGCAGAAGCAGACGTTCTTGTTTATGGCTCTACCCCGGCGGGTATTTGTGCGGCGATCGCTGCGGCTCGGCAGGAGGCTTCTGTGATTTTGCTAGAGCCGACCAATCACGTGGGTGGGGTAAATACCGGTGGGCTCAGCCACAGTGATTCCAATCAATGCGACCGCAGTACGGTGATGGGCCTGTTTGATGAATGGCATTTGCGTATCGAACAGGACTATGCGTCGCGTGGGATTCAGTTGCCTTATCAAGTGAGTGTCAAAGATCATTCCGTATGGACCTACGAACCTCATGTCGCCGCGCGTGTGACCAGGCAAATGTTAGATGAAGCCAAAATCGAAGTATCGACACGGCGCTACCTTCAATCGGTCCGGAAAGAGGGCACTCGGATCACCGCCATCGTCACCACCAACGGCACCTTTACTGCGAAAGTCTTCATCGACGCGACCTATGAAGGAGATCTGATGGCCGCCGCTGGAGTTAGCTGGACGATCGGTCGTGAAGGTCGATCGGAATTTGACGAGTCACTGGCCGGCAAGCAATACCCAAAGCCAAAGATGAATATCAACGGCTTCGATGACAATGGAAAACCATTGCCGCTGGTCACCGCTACGGATGCTGGGCCCGACGCCGCAGGTGATTCCAACGTGATGGTTTACAGCTTTCGACTTTGTTTGACCGAGGATCCCGATAACCGCGTCCCGTTTCCTAAACCTGCGAACTACGATCCGGCTCGGTTCGAAGTCATGCGCCGTCACATTAAGGCGGGTGGCAAGGTGGGTTTCGATCTTTATCCGCTGCCGGGCAAGAAATTTGATGGCAACAATTCGATTGGCGGACAATTTTCGCTTGGCCTGGTCGGCGCTGGCAACGGTTGGTGCGAAGCCAACGAGACCGGCAGGGCCGCGATCTGGGAAGCACACAAACAATACACGCTGGAACTCTACCACTTTCTAACCACCGATCCGGTCGTGCCCGAGGCAACTCGGAACAGATACGCGAGGCTGGGTCTTTGCAAAGACGAGTTCACCGACTACGAGCACTTTTCGCCAGCGCTTTATGTCCGCGAAGGGAGAAGGATGCGCGGCATGCATGTGCTGAGCCAAAAAGACATCCTGGAGGAACCGCAAAAGGATGATCCGATCGCAATCTCTTCATTCCCCATCGATTCACACGATTGCCAGCGTATCGCGCTGCCCGGCGGCGGCGTGATCAACGAAGGAACGATTTTTCCCGTCAGAACGAAAAGTCCAAAACAGGGATATCCCTATCACATCCCCTATCTTTCGATCTTGCCGAAGCCAGCGGAGTGTTCCAACCTGCTGGTGCCGGTCGCACTCTCTTGCACCCATATCGGCATCTCGTCGATCCGTGTGGAGCCAACCTGGATGATTCTGGGACAGAGCGCCGGCGTCGCCGCCGCACTGTCGGCGCAAGAGGGTTTGTCGGTTCAGAACCTACCCTATCCAAAACTTCGCAAGAGGCTGCTGAACCAGAAACAAGTGCTAGATCTGCCCGAGGCCCATTAGGTACGGCCAGCGATCAGAAGGCACCACCTGATTGGTCGCGCTACGCAAACCATCAACAACGGTTATGCTGCAAGTATCGCGGGGGACAAGAAATAGGTCAGAGGAAGATGAAACGGGACGGGAGTTTTCTTTCTGCGTGTCAGTATTCTTGCTAGGGAATTTCGGCTCGCGTTGCGCGGCGTTGCGCTGCCGCAAGCTATGGAGCAAGCGTAGAATGTAAGATTTGGGTGTTGATCGAGACCTTTGACTGAAGAATCAATTCGTTGGCAATCAAACAACTTTCGACAACTGTACGCGCCGACAATGCTGGGCGTGTCGATCAGGTCGTCCGTGAATTGTCCGAATCGTCCCACAGCCAAGCTCGGGGCATGGTCGACCACGGTTGCGTCTCAATCAATGGAATTGTTTGCAGCTCGATCGCCAAAGCCGTAACGGTGGGAGACGTCGTCTCGTTGCGGTACGATCCAACCCAGCGTTATCGCCCAAAGAAAAACAAACCTTGGGATGACCGCACCTTCAGCATATCGTTCGAGGACGAACACTTGATCGTAGTCGACAAAGCGGCTGGGACTCTAACCGTACCTACCGACGATGGCGAACCGAATACGCTCGTCGCGCGGGTTTCGGCATACTTGAGTCATTCTCGCGGACGACGCGACGCCTGGCTTGTTCATCGCCTTGATCGCGATGTCAGCGGGTTGCTTGTTTTCGGCAAACAGCAGGAGATCGCCGAACGGCTGATCGAGCAGTTCAGGAAACGAAAGCCACAGCGAGTCTATACCGCAATCGTAGCGGGGCGGATTTCCGGCGACGAAGGCACCTTTGAATCAGATCTAGCGACTGGGAAAAACCTTGATCGCTTCGCTACGAGACCATCGCAAAAAACTCAAAACGCAATCACCCACTTCCGTGTCCAACGGCGCATGTTCGATACAACGCACGTCGAGGTGAAATTGGAGACAGGCCGCCGAAACCAGATTCGTGTTCATTTCGCCGATGCGGGACATCCAGTGTTGGGCGATCCTCGATACGGAATCAAGTCGTCGATGCACCCGCGTTGGAAACGTAAAAGAATCGCATTGCACGCCGGATCACTCGGCTTTGATCATCCGGTGTCCGGAGAACCGTTGAAGTTTGATTCACCCTTGCCTCGCGCGATCGCAAAGTTTTTGGCCGCCAACGGCGAAGTTTGAGCATCAAAAATCTCTGGCTCTTCGATCTCTGGGGCTCACGTGCAGCGCGATGACGATGATCACAATGGGGCTGTTGCCGGTGGCAACTGACGGTCTCGCAATCGCGGGCAAATTCAAAACTCGGATGGCTCAAATGAGGCAATGGGAATCATAGGTCGTTTTCCGCTAATCGCTTTTTTTGCTTTGAGCTATCTAATTTTCTGGATCATCTGGATCCCACTGATTCCGCACCTAGAAAAACTGGCGGAGTTTGATCTGGAATTTTGGGTGATTGCACTTGCCCTAATTGGCATTTACGCACCGACCTGGGCGGCCCTGATTGTGGTAGGCAGCACTAACGGCAGACAGGGCCTGAGAGAATTGCTCAAACCGCTGGCGGACTGGCGCGTTGCTTGGCGCTGGTACCTTTATGCAGTCGGCGTTCCCGTGTTGTTGGCAGTGATCGCGGTAATCGTGCATCAACTGAGACCTAATCAGATTGATCCTTCCACGGTCGACTGGAAGACGGCTGCAATTGTATTTGTCAGTTCGGTGCCTTTTGCCCTGCTGGCAAAGTTACCTCTAGGGCCAATGGCCGAAGAACTAGGCTGGCGCGGTTTCGCTCTGCCGCGATTGCAAAGAAAAATGAGCGCACTCAATGCAAGTTTGCTGCTCGGATTGTTGTGGGCGTTGTGGCACCTACCGGCGTTCTGGGTTCCGGGTGCCGCCCTGCCTCTGGATCAGACACCCAGCCTCGCTGGCGTGATTCTTTACGCAGTGGATGTAATGGGAGTGTCGATCATCTTCACCTGGATTTACAACAGCACCCGCGGCAGCTTGCTGATCGATTTTCTATTTCACGCCGCTTACAACGCGTTGCCAGTTTCGCTGTTTGTTGCCACTGACATATTTCCGGAATCGATGAGCATTTACATTTGGCTGTTTTGCCTGGGACTGGTAATCTATTACGGACCGCAAAAGCTCGCGGCAAGCAAAGTGACCAAGGAATAACTTTGGCAAGGAACCAGGTCCCTTGCTGGTGAGCGGGTTATAGGTGATTCGCCGGGTAGCGCACAGACAGGTCGATCGGGGACTTCACAGTCGCCACCTTCGAGATAGCAATGGCTGAGAGTTCAGCAACCATTTCGCCGGGCAGGTAATTGAGGTCGCACCGATGGCCAACCTACGGCAGCAAGGCGCGGTAGCGGTCGCCGATCGCCTGCCAGTCGTGGCCATGCATGCTGCGGACGTAGAAGATTCACGATCTTTGATCGCGAAGATCTTCAATTCCGGAAGCGAGTCGCTGTCGCGACCGTAGTAGGAGGCCCCTGCTTGTTGATCAGCGTCATCCGTGTCGTCGGCGTCATCGCCTTTGTTGGCCGCAGGATGATCCGGCTTGTTGACGGTGACTTCGTCATTTTGGGACGGGAATAGATGTGGCACGTCACGACGGAGGGCAAGGGCGAAGAACCCGTTCATGCGGTTGGTGGTGAAATTCCATTCTGAGAGGCTGATTTGCTTAACGATTCTGGTAACCGACCGTAGACGTCTTTTCCGGGCGGTCACCGGCTTCACCGTCGCCCACAGCATCACCCTTCGCTTGGCGATGCTGGATGTGATTCGTGTTCCCGGTTCGCCCTTCGAGGCAATCATTGCTCTGAGCATCGTGCTGCTGGCGGGGTTGGTCATTCCCAAGCTACAAGCTTGGCAGTCAGATGTCGGACAATGATGTTTATCAACGCACGTTCACGGCGATGTGCTGGCGCGTGGCCTTGTATATTGTCGTTGAAGTTGATTTGAACTTCCGGCGAAACCGATTCATCCGCATGTCAACCAAGGGAAAATCCAATGGCAAACAGCAAAGGCAAGGCGATCGCATTCTGGCTACTAACCGGTTTGGTCATCGTGACTCAAGGAGCTTCCGGAATCGCCGACCTGCTGGGAGCCCAAGCCATGGTCGATGGGGTCACGGCATTGGGTTACCCACCGTACATCCTGACGATCCTTGGCCCCTTTAAAATCCTGGGCGTGATCGTGCTGGCCATTCCTGGTCTGCCGCGTCTGAAAGAGTGGGCCTACGCCGGCTTCTTTTTCGACTTCTCCGGCGCGTTTCTTTCGCACACTTACAACGGCGATTCGATCGATCTGATTTTGCCGGCGTTGATTGCAGTGGTCGTCTTGCTGGGTTCCTACTTTCTGCGCCCGAATCGCGCCGGCTGCCGGGTGCGGTACTTTGAGCCGGTTGTGTTGACCCCCTTTTTTTGGCCGACATCGCCTTGGGGAGCCAATCGACTCACGCCGCTTCCAGAATCGCGGTCACGCCCATGCCGCCCGCGGTGCAAACCGAGATCAGACCTCGGCCGGAACCTTTCTGGTGCAGCAGTTTGGCCAGCGTCGCGACGATGCGGGCTCCGGTCGCGGCAAAGGGATGACCGATCGCCAGGCTGCCACCCATGGTGTTCAGCTTGCTGCGATCGATGCTGCCTAGCGGCTGATCGCGGCCGAGCTTGTCGCGACAGAACTCCGGCGATTCCCAAGCTTTCATCGTCGCCAGAGTCTGCGCGGCAAAGGCTTCATGGATTTCGTAGAAGTCAAAGTCCTGCAAAGCGAGACCCGCGTCGCGCAGCATTTCGGAAACCGCGTAGGCCGGCGCCATCAACAGCCCTTCGCTGTTGACAAAATCGACGGCTGCTACCTTGGCATAGGTCAAGTAGGCGAGCACCGGCAAGCCCCGCTGCTGGGCCCATTGTTCGGCGACAACAGCACCGATGAGGCGCCATCGGTCAGTGGCGTGGAGTTACCGGCCGTCATTGTGCCGGCATCGCTGCGATCAAAGACCGGTTTCAACTTTGCCAGTTTCTCCAGCGACGTATCGGCGCGGATATTGTTGTCCTGGGTAAGTCCGTTGTGGGGCACGACTAAGTCCTCGAAGAATCCCGCGGCATAGGCGGCCGCTGCTTTCTGATGGCTCTCCAATGCCAACCGATCCTGTTCCTCGCGGGTGATCCCCCACGCCTTCGCGGTGATCTCGGTGCTCGCCCCCATCGACAGCTTCGTTCGCGGTTCTTCCACGCCCGGTAACTGCGGTTTGAAATGCCGCGGCCGCAGGCCCAACCACGGTTTGATCCGCTGACCGAGGGAACGCCCCCGATAGCTGGCCATCAAGATCTCGCGGTAATCGTCGGGATAAACGATCGGTGCGTCGCTGATCGTATCGGTCCCGGCACCGATACCCGACATCGATCTGACCCAGCGCGATCTTGTTCGCGATCATCACACAACCCGACAGGCTGGTCCCGCACGCTCGCTGCAGATCGAAACTGGGCGTCTCTGGTGCAAGACCGCAGCCGAGCACCGATTCGCGAGCGAGATTGAAGTCACGCGAATGCTTGATCACCGCACCCAGGGCAACATCGCCAAGCCGTTGCCCGGAAAGATCATATCGATTGACCAGGGCACTGAGTGTAGCGGTCATCAGGTCCTGATTGGAACAATTCCGGTAGTCGGCATGAGCGCGGCTAAACGGAATGCGGACACCACCGACAATGGCGGCCTGGCGTGAAATACCATCGTGCAACATGGATTGATCTCATCTCTGTCGTGGCAAAGCACAGTGAATGGCCCAGCAAGTCTGCGACCGTCGCAAATACGATAACGAATTGCCGATGCTGCTGAGGGGTGCGGCATCGTCTTCTGGCCGGTTTTACCCGACCGGCGGCTGGGGTCGAGCCGCGAGTTCCAAGAGCAGCGAGCCCCCAGAGCGGGAAAACTCGTTTCCAGGCTCCCGCCTGGGAACGGACTGTCTTGGAGGCTCCGCCTCCCTTTTCTTGCATCTGCCCCGAAGCCATCCCGCTTACCGTCAACGCCAATCCATGCAGGTTTCGACACTGAATAGCGGCTGGCTACTTGGAGGTCGGTGCGTACCGTCGCATCAAGCTGCGACCAGCAAATAACAGAATCACAAACAATTGTCCCATGGCGGTTGCCGATCCCGCCACATAGGTCATCGCCGCGGCCCGCAGCACCTTGCGTGCCCCGAGGCGATCCTGGTCCGAATTGATTCCGATCGCCTCCAACTCTGCCCGCGCTCGGCGGCTGGCATCAAATTCGATCGGCAACGTCATCAATTGAAACACTAACGCCGCAGCAAACATCAAGAATCCGATTTGCACGATCGGCGGGTAATTAGCAAACAATCCGCCCATGATTGCCCACGGACCATACTGGGCCCCAAGTTGAGCGGCCGGTAACAACTTTTGCCGCAAACGCATCGGGCCGTAGCCAACTTTGTCCTGCACCGCATGCCCACATTCGTGAGCCGCGATGGCGGCGCTGGCGATACTTGAATCTTGATAAACCCGCTGCGACAGTGAGACCGTTTGTTCGCGCGGGTCGTAGTGATCGGTCAATTTTCCCGGCTGTAAATTGACTCGGACCTTCCACAGTTCATTCTGATCAAGCACATGACGGGCAATGGTCGAACCGGCCGCATCAAGAGAATTTCGAACCTGGCTCCAATGAGCGTACGTTTTCTTCAGCCAGAGTTGAACCAGCAATGAAAATACAAATCCCACTCCAACGATTAAATAGAAGATATCAATCATTGATCCGGCTGAGACCTGCGGTCGGCGGGAGCGAAAACGAACATAGATCAGCGGAGCAGCTGGGTGCCAACATCGTGTCGGGCGACCCGTTTATACAAACCGCTGGTTTGCTGGTCAATTCTCGCCACCGCAGCTGACCAAGCCTTTCGCGCCGCCAACGATGCGATTACGATCACGTCATCGGCCTCGATTTGGAGTCCAAGGAAGTCAAGAAGACGGCGGCATCTCATTTCGGCGATGCCGAAGATGTCGCGATTGTCGACCGCACCGCGCCTGATTCGCATGCCGGTCGAGGTGATCGGTGACCGGGGTAATGCTTGACTGTTCTTGCCGAATGAAGGATCGTTCTATCGACTGACAACAGGCAACTGGTTACTGATGCATGCGCTAGTTGCTTGTAGTCTGTTGGCTGTCCCTGATTTCGGTGGTCCCTGATTTCGGTTGTGGTTCGGAATCACTCACTTCGCTATCGCGGGACCGAACCGCAACGACACGCACAGTCGCTAAAGATCGGACAGCAAGTCCGATTGCAAATCGAATCGGTTGCCGAACCCTGACTTGCTGCTGACGCTGCTAGCGATTCCTGTCCTGTACACGTCCATTGATGACCTGAGCAATCTGCCCGCCAGGGCCGCCGGTCGCAGTTGGAGCACTGCGTTTCCTGAGAAAGCGGTGCGGGAGCCCATCACCTCACCGCTGACGAACGCCGAATCGACGTCGCAATAGTTGTGATTGTGATTCGTTCCAAGCAGGCGCGCCGCGGTATCGCCGCGCTACGTGTTTTTGCGTCGCTGCGTGATCAGGGCATGAACGACATCGCTGCGACGAACCACACCCAACAACTCGTGTGGCTCGACTCGGGTCACCACCGGGATGCAGTCGTCGGTTTCGGCTTGAAACAGTTCAAACGCGCGTGAGGCCGGATCGTCGGGGTGCAAAAATGCTTTCGTTCCGCTAACCAGGTCCGCGGCCCGGACCAGTTGAGTTGCGCTTTGATCGAACATCACATCACTGAGCAGCGGATAACGAATCACGCCCACGACGCTCATGTGATCGTCGACCACCGGGTAGGTGTTGTCATGGCTGCGTTCGATGTGGTCGATCACGTCATCAAAACTCGCGCTTTGGTGAATGCCCTTGGTCTTGCGAATCAGATTGCTGACGCTGATGTTACCGGAAGTTGCTGTCTGCAGTTCGCTGCCCCAAACTGCGCCGCGAAAGCGGTCAACGACATAATGAAATTGCTCGATCGGCGTACGGGTCGTGTGGTGAATCGCCTGCGCCAACGGAACCTCACCGGTTTCCAGCAACGATTTACGAATGAACAAGGGTCCGATGATTTCGAACAGAACTACCGATCCAAGAATGATGTCTTGAACCGGCTTGCCTAAATCAGGATTGCGATTCACCGCGATGGTCGACAACGCGATCGCTGCGCCGGCCTGCGCAAATAGACAGCTGCCCAACCAATAACGAACCTCCAGTGGCTGTTTGGTCGTCCGCGCGGCGAAGTAGACGCCGAGCCACTTTCCTGCCAGCCGGCAAACCACGTACACCGCGCCGATCGTCCCAGCGGCAACAAAGGCGCGAACGTCCAGTTCGGTGCCGTGAACGGCAAAGAACAAGACTGCCAACAGCCCGGACAAGTGATCCAGTTCGTCAACGATATTCGTCGTGTATTCCGAGGTGTTGGCGACCGTCACACCCATTACAAAGAAGGTCAACATGTAGGGAATGTTCAGTGATTCATTGACGCCCAGCAAGAAGGTCGCCGCGGCGACCAACAACACCAGCCAGCGTTTGGCGTTCAGGAAGCCGCACCCGTAGCTGACGATCAATCCGCCGACGATCCCCAATAAGATGGAACCGGCGATATCCAACAAAACGGCGCCAACTTGCGTTCCCAGGGACGTATCGAGCTGGCCTTGAGAGAACTGGATCGCTAACAACCCGAACTCAAACATCACGATGCAGGCAAAGTTGTTCATGGCAACCAGAAAGCCAGTGCTCTCGGTGACCGGGCCTTCACTGCGAAATTCCTTCAGCACCAGAATCGTTGTCGCCGGCGCGGTCGCGACGGCCAGGCAACCGAGCAACAACGCCATGCTGCCGCCACAACCGAATAGCAATAGTCCAATCGTGACCAGAGAGAAGGTGGCAAAAATCTCGGCCGCCGAAAGCACCAGGCAATGCGCCGCCACGTGTCGAAACTTGGTGAACGTGAATTCGCAGCCCAGGTTGAACAACACGACCGCCATCGCCATTTTCAACACAGGCCCGAACAATTCGAGGTGCTGCTCGGGAACCCAATCCAACATGCTCGGGCCGACCAGCAGTCCGACCAACAAATAGGCCGTGACCTTGGGCAGATGCAACAGGTCGGCAAACAGACCGGCGGCAAGGCAAACGCCAAGCAACAAGCCAAGCGTGCCGGTTATATGCAGTTGAAAATCAGCCATCGAGCCTCTTTGCCACAAGCGAAAGCCGTTTCCGCCAGCGCCGGGACGAACCATCACCAGCACAGATTCGGCAAGGATGCCGCGTGCCAAATGGTAATCTAGTCCAATGCAGATGGACACTCGGCAAGAATTCACCCGAAAGATTTGCTGCTACTGTAGACCAGCTTTGCATCACTAATCTGATTCGATCCTTCCGCTCAGGTAGGTTCGCCAGGGTGTCCAGTAGTACTTTTCCCAACCTTCGCTCACGCCTGCGAAGTCTTGTTCGGGCACATTCGCATGCACAAGTTCGATCCGCGCTCCGTCCTGCTGAGGCCAGAACGACAGTGTGAGAGTGGAGTCGATGGCATCGGTAGGCCAGTTTCCAGATCGCCAGGACTGCACGATCAGTCGCTTCGGCTCGACTTGAAGCATGATGCCAGACAACATTCCGTCAAAAGCACGAAACTGGCTGCCGGGACTTTCGCCGATCAGAACGGGCGCTCCTGTGATCGCCGCATGCTGCTGCGGATCGAGATAAATATCAAAAAGCTGGTCCGGCGTTGCTGGAAAGAAGGCCGCGAGAATTACATTGCTCGGCATCAGGATCCCCTCAACTGCGTGCAGCGGTATCGTCGTGTCCTTGCAACACAGGGAACAACGTAACTTTGAATTGCGGCAAGGTCGATACGAAATTGACGGATGCCATTGCCGCTGATGCATTTCCTTCAATGGCACAGGTCGGGAAAAAAGTGTCAGAAACCAATGGCACTTGATCCGCGTTTTCATTGGCGAGCGGCACGGCGCTAGCCGCCGGTTTTGATCGTGAATCGTCGATCCCAAAGCACCGGTGGCTAGAGCTCAGGTGTACCCACATCTTTATCCCGAAGGGATTTCATGCGATTAGCCGGCGGTCGCGCAGCGCACCGCCGGATTAACGTGTCGCCTGCGAGTTTGACCCCAACGGGGTCACAGCACGATGCGCTTCGACCCCGCCGGGGTCGGCAGATGTGGGGCGCGATTGTGACCGGAGGTGCGCTGCGCGACCTCCGGCTAATGGCTGAAAACCGCTTCGCGGTAGATATTTTACTTGCCGTAGATCAGAAGATACCCGGCACCAGTCGCCAGCGAACCCGACTCAGGTAATCGGTGTAACCCGGAAGGTATTCTGACAAAACCCGTTCCTCGATCATGATGCGGGGCAGAAAACCGAGGGCGACCAATGGAATCAGAGCCAGTGAGGCCGTCGACTCCAAGAAAACTCCGACGCCCGCCAGCGTGACAAGCACCCCTGCATACATCGGGTGGCGCAGCTGCGCGTATGGCCCCCAATCGATCACTTTCTGTTTGCGCTCATGTTGGATTCGTACAACCGGAGCAGCGAACGAATTTGTGTAGAACGTCCAAAATACGATTGCATATCCGGTCAGCTGAACCAGCAGCCCAACAGCGAAACTGACTTTGTCCGGAAGCGATGGCAGTAAATGCAGCCTTTGCACGTCGATCGAGACGACAATTAGAAACGCAAACAAACAGAGCCCGATCAGCTTCGTAGCGAGCCGATCCTTGCCAGTGACTCCGTTGGTGTAGCTCAGCCGTTGACGCAGCAATCCCGGGTCCCTGACCCAAAGCCAGCTCCCGATCACCAAGTAGACCAGCGCCGAGGATCAGGATGGCTTCCCATCCGCGTCGCCACCGAAGGCCGGCGGTGATCATCCAGGTTGGCACCAGTAGCATGGCCGTAAACCGAATCATCGCGGCACAGAAGCCGACCACGGATCGAATCGCCAGTTCGAGATCTCGTTGCGAAGCTTGGCGTTTCTGGTCGCGTACGTGTCTCGGCCGTTTCAAGCGATCTCTTCGGAAGATTCTAGATACCGATGAACTCTGTCTGAAACGTGTATCTGCCGAGCGCATGACGCAACTCGGCGTGGTCCCCGTAAACGCCGATTCTAGCCAGCAGACCGCGCCGCGAGTCCTGCACCACGTCCAGCGAATGAAGCTGAACATCGATGGAACCGGCCTCTTCACGGACGACACTTTCGATTTCCCACATCGTTAGTGACGGCTTGAAGATTTTTCCGACAGGTGTCAGCGGCAATTCAGGCACGACTCGCACTGCCTTGGGATGAGCCGCGCACTCGGTAATTCGCTGATTGGCATACTCAAGAAGTTCACTTTCGGTGGCGCTGGCGCCCTCGGCCAGCTGCACATACAGTACGGGAACTTCGCCGGCATACGCGTCGGGACGCCCGACGACGGCCGACAAAGCCACGGCGGGATGAGTTTGAATCAGCTCCTCGATCGACTTGGGATCGATATTATGACCACCGCGAATGATCATTTCCTTGCTGCGGCCGGTCAACCAAAAGTAACCATCCGAATCCTGGCGTCCCAGGTCACCGGTATTGAGCCAGCGTTGTCCGTTGTACTCGATCCAAATACCCTGGTTATGGATCGGGCTAACGTAACCGGCGAAAACATTCGGTCCCTTGATCGCGATCTGCCCGACTTCATCGGTCTTCGCAAAGCGTTCGAATTCTCCGGCACTGCTTAGAATCACTACCGCCATTTGTTGATACGGTAGTCGAACGCCAATCGAACCAATGCGTGGCTCGGCGAGCAGTGGATTGATACTGGAGACACAAGCGCCCTCGGTCAATCCATAGCCTTCCACAATGCGAATGCCTGTGTGTTGCTGAAAGTTGCGAAATAGCTCGACCGGCATTGGGGCCGCGCCACACAATGCGTAGTGAATGCTCGAGCCTTGCTGATCTCCTTTTGGCACTTGCAACAGCGAAGCGAACAGCGTGGGAACTCCAGAGAACGAGTCGAGTTTGAAATGGTCCGCGATATTCCAAAAATTCTGTACTACGCCACTGCCGCGGTATCCTTGCGGAGTGCCCAGGACCACATGTTCGCCGCGCATCCAAGGCGCAAGCCCGGTTGCGATTTGTCCGTTGACATGAAACAACGGCAGCCCGCAGAACATCGATCTGCCGGGTGCCGAGCCCTCGTCGAGGATGGTCCTGGCGGACCAACAAACAAATACTTCGGAGAATTGCGTCCGCATTGCGATCTTAGGCAGCCCGGTTGTCCCGCCGGTACAGAAATAAGAAGAGACGTCATGCGGATCAGCGACGGGGAAATTCAATTGCTGACCGCTTTCCCGATCCATTTCACTGCGCAGGTCATGCACCGGTATCTTCAAGCCAGATGCCTTGGCGGGATTCAACCACTGAAAGCCTTTCAACAGCACGGCTGCTGATCCACGGATGTACGGTGCGAGGCTGACTGACAATACGCCTTGCAGACTCGGTACATTCGCTGCCGCGGCGATTGCTTTCTGCCACAGGTCCGACTTGGGAGTTGGTGCAAGTGTGACTAACCATTTCGCCTTGGCGGCGTTCAACAGTTCGGCGATCTGGCTAGCTTCCAACAACGGATTGATCGCAAACACGATCCCAGCCGCTTCCCCGCCCCAAATCACAAAATGCGTTTCCGGCAGGTTCGGCAGTACGAATGCGATCACATCTCCGCGCTCCAGGCCCAATCGCCGAAACGCGTTGGCCGCGCGCGTGATGCTTTGCAACCAATCGCGGTGCGACCAAACGAAAGGTGTTTTGTATTCGGTCGCGCTAAGGAAAAACGACATCGCCGTCGCATTCGGCGCGATCTGCGAGCCCTGTTGGAGTGCTTCATAGGTTGTCCGCGGCAGCCCTCGATCCTGCAGCGAAACTTGCTCGATCGCCTCGATGTCGGCAACCGTTGACACGCTGGTCATGGTGCATTTCCTTTCCGTTGACTTGCCCCGGATCGTATCAGGCGGGTGACGTGATCAGCCAGATTTGTCGATGCGACGCCAGATGGCCGCCGATTTTATTCCGAAACGCCAGTTGACCGCCACGGCCGAGGGCGGTTGTTGTGTAGATCGTTTGGTATTGGTTACGCTATTAGGTGACCAGCAATGGGGGTGCTGACATCATTACGCGCCTCGCCCGATCCAATGCAGAGAGAGAAATCCAATGTCAACCCATGAATCGCGTCGCCGACTTCTTAAGCAGATGGCGTTTACCGCCGCTGCGTTTTCAACGCCGGGATTGCTAGCCGAAGAGTTGACGCGAACGGCTCGTCAGGCCGAGGGGCCTTTTTATCCTGATCACCTGCCGTTGGACACCGACAACGATTTATTGCTGCTGAACGATTCGACGACACCTGCGGTTGGCGAGGTGACGCACTTGAGCGGCCGAATCTTGAGTCAGTCGGGAGAGCCAATTCGCAATGCAGTCGTCGAAATCTGGCAAGCCGACAGCACCGGCACCTACATTCACTCGCGCAGTCGCCGCGAACAGATGGACAAGAATTTTCAAGGATTTGGTCGATTCTTGACCAGTTCAACCGGCGAATATTATTTCCGTTGTATCAAGCCGACCGAATACGTGGGACGCGCACCGCACATTCATTATGCGATCCTTCAAAATGGCAAACGGATGCTGACCACCCAGCTGTACGTCAAGGGCGATCCCAAGAACGAGCAAGATTTTCTGTTCAAACAAGCGAAGACCGCCGAGGCGAAAGCGACGCTGGTCACTGAGTTTAAGCCGATTCCCAATTCCAAAGCTGGAGAGCTAGCCGCTCGCTGGGATGTGGTCCTGGGAGTCACCCCGGAAGACGCTAGTTGATGTTGATTACCGTAACGAGGACATCCATGTTATCGAAATGTGCGCTGGCCAATCGCACGCTGGCCGATCGAATGCGATTCGTCGCTAAGTCCATGATCGTCGTCGCGGCGATCTGTTGCGGCGGACATGCCGGGGCTAGTGACCCGGATTCGAAAACTGATCTGTTCTTGGGCATTGAGCCGGACGCACAGAAAGGTTACGAGCTGATCACAACCAAGCCGATGGGGCGCGCGGTGATGAAAGTTACCGATATCGATCGGCTATGGACGGTTTGGGAGCCGGAGGAACGAGAGCAGGCCAGAGCAGCGACTCCGCAGCAACGACGACAGATGACCTTCGAGCGTTACGGATGGGTCAAACGGGTCGGTGATGAGCAACCTGGTTTGCCTTTGGGTTACACCGAAGACGGTAACGGCATGTTGGCGATCAACTGTTTTTCTTGCCATGGCGGAAAGGTCGCCGGCAAGACCATGCCCGGTGCCGGCAACACGCACGTTGATCTAACCACCATTGGCACCGACTTGAGCAAGCTGGCCGTCTTGGACGCCGGTGGGGATCCGGACAAGGCTGGCATGCCGTTACCGTTCCCAGTGAATTATCACAAGGGATTCACCAATGCCGTGGTTATCGAAGTGATGAACTACGTACGCTTGAATCCGCAAGCGATGATCAAAGTCGCTCTGAACCCTGGAATCCTGAAGCACCACGACATGAATCCACCAGCCTGGTGGACCACCAAGCGCAAGGCGCGTTTGTACGTGGACGGTTTCGCCCCCAAGACACCTCGCCAGAATATGCCGTTTGCCAGAAACATGGACCAGCCGGATTGGGAACAGAAGTGGCAGGCTTTGGAGCCGGACTTTGTGCACATCTATCAGTACATCGAAGAGCTGGAAGCACCCAAGTATCCGTTTGAAATTGACTATCAGCTGGCGGCAGCAGGCCAGGAGTTGTTCGAAAACACGTGTGCCGAATGCCACGGCACCTATGGAGACAACCCTGATTTTCGCAACGTGATCGTCCCGGTCAACGAGGTGGGGACCGACCCGGTCCGACTGACCGCGGTTCCCAGGTCGACCAGAGAATGGGCGAACCAGCGTTGGATGCAATACTATGGTCAGCAGCTGATCAAGCTTGAGTCCAAAGGGTACTTGGCTCCGCCGCTCGACGGCGTCTGGGCATCGGCACCTTACTTTCACAATGGTGCGGCTCCAACTCTAGCGGACGTCATGAATTCAGCGGAGCGTCCCAAAGTTTGGAAACGGACCGAGGACGGCTACGATCAGGTCAAGGTGGGTCTGGAAGTAGAAACGTTTGACAGCGTTCCAGAGGGTTTGTCGTCGCGAATTCGCCGCATGTATTACGACACGTCCCACGTCGGAAATAGCAACGCCGGCCATACCTTTCCCGATGTGCTCAGTCCGGACGAGAAACTTGCTGTGATCGAATACCTCAAGACGCTGTAGCACCGCATGGCAGGACTCGCCAACACGGGTGAAATTGACAAAGTTGATCACAAGCCTGATGAGCGATCAGTCGGCCAAGCGTGTGATGGCGCGAATCCAACAGCGGATCGAACCGATCGCCGCTCCAACAAACCGAGGTGGCTGTGAGTGATCCGGACGTGGTCATCGTCGGATCGGGACCGAACGGACTCTCTGCCGCGGTAGCGCTTGCCCGGCAGGGTGCTTCGGTCCTGGTGTTGGAACGCAGCTCGATCATCGGCGGTGGTACGCGATCAGCTGAGCTGACGCTTCCCGGCTTCACACACGACATTTGCTCAGCCGTCCATCCCTTGGGCATCTTGTCACCATTCTTTCGCACCTTGCCGCTGGAACAACACGGGTTGCGTTGGATTGGAGCGACAGCATCCGTTGCTCATCCTCTTGATGATCAGCCCGCTGTGCTGTTGCAGCATTCGCTATCCGAAACAATGCAGCAACTCGGCGACGACGCGGACACCTACCGCCGCCTGGTTGAGCCTTTCATTGACAATCTACATGGCTTACTCTCCGACGCACTCGGTCCGCTCGGCCTGCCGCGTCACCCGCTATTGATGGCTCGTTTCGGTCTCAAGGCAATCCGTTCGGCGGAGGGCTTGGCGAAGCGATTTCGCAGTCGTCGCGCCCGGGCGCTGTTGGCCGGTTGCGCCGCTCACTCGATCCTTCCCTTGAATCGGTCTTTCACGGCGGCAATCGGACTGATGTTTCTGGTCACCGGTCACGTTGAAAACTGGCCCGTTGCCGCCGGCGGCTCACAGGCGATTGCAAATGCACTTGCCAGCTTGTTGATCGCCCAGGGCGGGCGGATCGAGACCGATGTCGATGTTCGTTCGCCCGCCGATCTGCCGGCCGCCCGGCTGTGGTTGTTCGACACAAGCCCCGCCCAACTCGCGACGATCGCCGGGCCGGTCCTTCCCGAATCTTATCTGCGCAGACTAAGACGTTTCCGCTACGGACCGGGTGTCTTCAAAATGGATTGGGCTCTGGATGGATCGATCCCCTGGCGCGACCCGCGATGCTTGCAGGCTTCGACGGTCCATGTCGGCGGGACATTTGAGGAGATTGCGGCGGCCGAGGCTGCGGTCTGGCGTGGCGAGCACCCGGACCAGCCCTATGTTTTGGTATGCCAGCAGAGTGAATTTGATCCCGATCGCGCGCCCGATGGAAAGCAGACCGGTTTGGCATATTGCCATGTTCCAGCGGGCTCGGATCGTGATCTGACGGACATCATCGAACGTCAAATCGAACGCTTCGCACCTGGCTTCAAGTCACTGATCCTGGCTCGCCGGGTTACTAAAACGGCCGACTTGGAGGCCTACAATCCGAACTACATAGGCGGCGCAATCACGGGAGGTGTCGCTGACTATGCTCAGCTCTTCACGCGCCCCGTAGCTCGCATCAATCCTTACACGACACCGAATCCGCGCGTGCTGATTTGTTCCGCCTCAACGCCACCGGGCGGCGGCGTCCATGGCATGTGCGGCTACCACGCCGCACAGACCGCGATTCGCCGACTTGATCGCTTCGCGGCATCTCGTCTTGAAGATTGACCCATCAATCCAGTGCGCTAACAGCGTGCCACGAAAACACCTGCTGTGGTCAGAATCCGCTGGCGTCTTGAGATGGGCGTGAAACGAGGCGCTGCATGGCACTGCCCAGTTCGCGCCCGACGAGGCTGTTGATTTCGTGTTGCGAAAGGTCTGGCTTGACACGATAACTCTCGGCGAGCGCTTTGGCGGCTTGTTCGCTGTCCCCTCTGATCAGATGGACGGCCGTTAGCACGACGCGCGGCATATAAGTTCGCTCATTGGCTTGGCAGCCGGTTTGCGCAGCAGCAAGCGCTCGATCCAAATCTCCGGAACGCAGATAGGCCAGCGAGAGAAACCCGTTCCAAATCGAAAGTCGGCTATCCGAAGGACTGATTTTGATTCCCAATGACAACTGCTCGATGGCTTCGTCCAGACGACCTTCCAAAAAATATGCCGACCCCAGCGCTGTTTGTGCTTGAGCGTTGTTTGGATTGAAATCGACGGCGTTTTTGAGAATCTGGATGGCTCGGTCGAGCTGTCCAACATCAGCCAGCGCGCAGCCGACCAAGCCCAAAACATTGGAATCCATATCATCAAGTTCCAGCGCAAAGACGCCTCGGCGATCGCTTCCGGAACCACCCTGTTCGAATCACGTAATATTCCTACCCGGTGTCCCAATGCGAACACTAACGAAAGGTATGCGTGGGACATCGCAAAGTCAGGCTCCAGCTCGATCGATCGACGCAATAGCTCGGCTGCCTCGGTAAACGAAGATTCATGCCAACCTTTCAAGCTAAGCAGACTCATCGCCTGTATCACCAGCTGTCGACTGCCCATTTCCTTTCCTCCCGACTGGAGGTCCTTGGAAATCGCACGAATCAGCTGAGTCTCCAGTCGCGGCAAGATGTCGTGAAGTAGATCTGACATCACATTCGCATCGCGCGGGCGATCGAACTGTTGCGCCCAAAGTTGAAAGCCGCTCGTCGTGTCAATCAGTTGTACATTTGCCCGCACTTTGCCAGCCAGATCTTGGATGCTGCCTGCGAGCATGTAGCGAACCCCCAATTGGCGGCCCACCTGGCCGGCAGTCAGACGTTTCCCAGTGACCGCGAAACAGGATGATCGCGAAGCAAGTGACAATAGTGGTACGCGGGTCAGGATCGTGGTCAGGTTCTCTGCCAATCCGTCGGCCAACGAACAGAGTTCGGGATGTTCCCCAAATACTTGAAACGGCAAGACAGCCAAGGAGGCTTGCGGGATCGTGTCTTGACCGGGCGGGCTGGCGTTTTGCGCCCGCTGGTCTTCCTGGAACAACGTTCCGTGCTCCCCTGTGACGGCCTGCTGGTGATCACCAAGGGACTGTCGCAACCTTTCCAGTGATTCCACCACTTCCAATGCCGTTGGACGCTGCTCCGGCCGTCGCTGCAACATCAGATTTGCTAACGAGTTCAACTCATCCGGGATGTCACTGACGAAATCAGTAATCGGCGGCGGGACAGCTTCGCTGACTCGCTGCATCGTTCTAAACGCTGTTGCTGAGCGGAACGGGTGCGTACCGGTTATCGCTTCGTACAACACTGTCCCCAGAGAAAAGATATCGGTTGCGCATGTTAGCTCGCCACCTCCAATTTGTTCGGGCGACATGTAAGGCACGGTTCCTGGCGTTAAACAGCTGGCCGTCAACGCCTGGTCTGCCGGCAGTGTCTCGTACCTTGCCAAGCCGAAGTCCAATACTTTCGCGCAGCGGTCGATTGTAACCATGATGTTCTCGGGCTTGATATCGCGGTGCATGATATTTCGCGAGTGCGCAGCGCTGAGTCCCGAGGCGATCCCGTGCGTTAGCCTGATGACGGTTGGCAGGTCGATTGACTTGGCCATCAGTTCTCGCATTGTTCTGCCGTTGACATATTCCATCACGGCGAACTGGACTTCGCCGTCGCGGGCAATGTCGTGAAGTGTCATGATGTTGGGATGCGACAAGCCAGCCACCGACTTCGCCTCACGGACAAACCGCTCATGCATCTCGTCTTTGCCAAGACTGGCGACCCGGAGCACCTTGATCGCGACCACTCGATCGAGATGGCAATCGTTGGCTCGATAGACTTCTCCCATCCCGCCGATTCCTATGATTGCCTCAATCTCATAGCGATCCAACAGTAGCGTCCCCTGCTGCAGGCGATGGCTCCCGGCTTGGGATCGATGAACCATCGTATGATCACCGATGCACGAAGCAGTCAATGGTTCGTGCTGGTCGGTTGTTGGAAAAGAATCATCAACATCCTCAGAAGCGGCCCGCAGCAAATCGACCTCGGCTCGCAACTGCTTATCGTCGCCGCAGGCTTGATCGAGAAAGTTCACCACCTGTTCGCTGGGTAAGTCCCGCAATCGTTCAAAGAGCTGGAGTGCTCGCTGGTTGCGAGTTTGATTCATCCGCCGCGCCTCGGTCCGGTCCTTAGACGCCTCTTCTCGGAACGCGAGCAGCGAACATCTTACGAACCAGACCCCAGGATACATGAGCGAACTCTACTGCAAAGCCGGCCTTTGATCGGGAACTCGGGAAAACGCAAGAATCGGGACCGGTTCACATAACCAGTGCTGCGGGCCCCGGCGGCCCGGTAGATATCACTCCAGCAATTCCAAGTCAGTCGGTAAAGCGGGACCGCGGATTGCCGAAATGACGGCTTCCGCCGTTACCTCGGACTCACTCGATAGCTGGAAGATTAAGCGCCTTGCGGATAGTGCGCCCGGTCCGGCAAAACCGATGATCGCACCGTCGACTACCAAACCTAGTCCGGCAGAAGCTGAATCATCATGATTCGCTTCCGCCAACCACTCCCGGCCTGCTTTGGATAATTCAAGGGTCAACTTGTTTGGAATGAAATCGACCTTTGAAATGTAGTCCGGCCGGATGATGATCGGGGGGCTGGCAGAAAAAGCTGTTTCTCCGATGGCCGTTGTCAAACGCTTGGTATCCGTCGGCAGTTCCAGTCCGGGCGCGAGATCAAAGACGAACTGATCGGAATCGGCAGCTGAATCGCTGGCCAGCTGCGCGATCTGCAGATCCCCCTCGATCGCCAGTTTCTGACGGATCGAATCTCGCTGGTACTCAAAGATGCTGATATCAAGTTGACCCGAGACGATTGAGTCTCGCCGGTCCAACTCCAGACGGACTCGTCCATCCGTGCGAATTCGGTGGCGAATCTTTTCCGTGAAATCATCTCCCGCTGCCTGTGCGTTGACCACTCGATAGGTCATCGTAGTCGGATACCACCCAAGTTTATACGCTGCGATGGCCCCGATCGCTAAGCTGATGGCGATCACGTTTCCCGCCGCCAACAAACGCCTTGCCCAGCGGGACTCTTTGAACAGACCAAACGTGGTCACTCCCCAAAACGTTTCGTTGAAACCACTTGTCTCATCCAAAGCTGCCGGCGGAGCAAATCCATCGGATGCGGCATCTTGCTTACCGAGCCAGCGGTATGCCCAAATGCCTGTCGGGCAGCTCAACAACCATGCCGGTGCGATCGGGATCATGGAAACTACTGACGCCGCGCGAGCCAAGCCGATCGGTTTCGCTACGATGCAGAGCAAACCGGTGATGATTTGTAGCGCCGCCACCGGGCCGAACAGGATCGCACCGCCAACTGCCGCGGCGATAAACTCAATGTCATCCAACTCCTCAGTAGCGATGAACGCGCCAATTCCCAGCAGCCCAGCGTTCAGGATTCCGCAAAACATCATCAGTAGCGCGAAGGTCGTCCAACCTGAGTTTTCTTGCAAGGAATATGCTACCGATAGCTCTGGATCTTGAGCGAAACGCGCCGGACCCTGTGCAACGAGCGCCGGATTTGGAGAGAAACCGAGAACTCGAATCACGTCCGCCGCCATGGCGTTGTCGGCGCGGTTGATATTGAACTCAATTCGGCCTGTCTCAGCGTTGGGCAAATTGTCCAGAATCGAAACCGAGTCGGTAACTACGACGATCTTGGATTGAAAAAATCCCGAGACCAGTTCGATTCGGGTCAGCTTTTCGACCGGAATCGAAACGACGCGCGTTGCCGTTTTCACAGATCCCCAAAGCGCGTCGCGAATTCGATACTCGACGTTCAGCAGGCCCGGTTTGGCCCCCACAATTCCCCCCATTTCGGCGAAGCCCCACATTGCTCGATTGGAAAACGGTACCGAAGCACTCGTGTGAGGCGTCGAAAACGTTTCCGTGACGGGCAACTTGTGTTGACCGTTTGCGGCTCGCAGCCGCTGCAGTTCGTTGGTCAGGTCCGCGGCGCTCTGGTATCTCTGGCCCGGTTTCCGGCTCAGCGTTCTCATGACGATCGGGTCCAGGCGCGGATCAAGGTTGTGGCGCACGGCGCTGGGCGATTCATATCGACCGAGCGGCAGTTGACCCGTAAGCAGTTCGTAAAAGATCACACCCAACGCGTACAAGTCGACTCGGTGGTCAACCTGTTCTGGTGCTTCAAGGTGTTCAGGGGCCAAGTAGTGCAAGGAACCGAGCACTTGGCGCGTCGCGGTCAGCTTGGGTGTACTGACCGACTTGTCAATGATCTTGGCGATTCCAAAGTCAGCGACTTTGACACTGCCATCCTCGCCCAGCAAGATATTCTCGGGCTTGATGTCGCGATGAACCACGCCTTTCGCATGAGCGTATTGCAGAGCCCCGCAGATGGTCGAAACGAGTTCCAGTGCATCGTCGGGACCCACACTCCGAGATGCCATCGCTTCGCGAAGGTTGATGCCGTCCACAAACTCCATGATCAAATAGGCTTGTCCATCGACCGTGTGGCCGAAATCAAAAATCGTCACGATGTTGGGGTGCGAGAGTCTCGCTAACGTCTTGGCTTCTCGTTCAAATCGGTCGATGAAGGCGGTGTCGCCAGCGACTTCCTTGGCAATGATTTTGAGTGCGACGTCGCGATCCAACGCGGTCTGCCGGGCGTGATAGATCGCACCCATGCCGCCGCGACCGACCAGCCGCGTGATTTCAAGCTGGGGAAAGTGCCGATTCAGATCGGCGATCGATGGCAGATCGGTTAGTTGCTGATCCAATTGGGACTGCTCTGCTCCACGTGAGATCCCCAGCTTCAGCAAACAAATCTGACAATCTCCAGAGGCGTTCAACGGATTCCCACACTGCGGACACTTCTTTGACATGACTGGACGATTTGTGAACTGGAAGAAGGAATTTGTACGCCACGATCGAGCGACTTTCGACATCGAGCCTGGCCGCCACCAACTACTTCGTATAACGTCCGCCGCTGGTTACAGGATTCCACCGAAATTCCTCAAGAATATCGGCAAGTCGCTCAAAGTTGCTCAGCACTGCCTACTGGCGGGCCAGTGCCTCGAGCAACTCGTTGATTTCCGAGTCGATATCGGCCGTGTCCTCTACCGTTTCGACGACCAGTTCGCGAACCGCCGCGCCGAACCTTTGTCTCAGCCGGTGGATCGCAACTTTGACGGCGCCGCGGGAGAGCCCCAGTTGATCGGCGAGCTGGGCGCAGCAAGTGGCGTCCATCGTTTCGGTTAGCCACGGCAACAACGCCTCGATCAAGTCCGATTTGCCTTTGGACTGATACTCCTGGCGGAGCCGCTGTCGCGCTTGTTCCAACAGGCTGCTGGCCCAGCTGAGCGCAAAAACGTGATCGGGATTGGATTGTTGCAGACTCATCTGCCGCCAATTCTGCTCGCCATAACTGACGTCCAACGAGACAGTCTGTACTTTGCCGCCGCGCCGCGCTGCGTTCTTTTTCCGATACTCATCGACCAAAAATCGCTTCCAAGCTGTCAGCAAGAAAGCTCGGAACTTGCCTTTCGCGGGATCAGCGGATTCGAGCAGATTGCCGCTAATGATGCTACTTAGAAATTCCTGAGTCGCGTCTTCCGCGTCCTCGCTGGACAGCCCCTGCCGGCGTGCGTAGGTATACAGCGGCATCCAGTAGCGCCGAATGACTTCCGCCAACGCGGGTCGACCATGCTGAGAGTCTTCTTCGGCTGCTTTCCAAACCATCGTCCATTGAGTGGTAGCGAATTGTGGGTTCGGATTTTCCAAAATTGGCAATCCCTTAGAACGATCGAGGCAGCTGAGCTGGATAGGTCAAGATAGTTTAGCCAACATTCAATACTGCGGTAATTCGTCTCGATCGACAGCCCTTTGCCAAGTTTTTGGCAGCGACTGAGACAATCAAACTGAAATCTCGAACAACTGCCGCGGTTTCGATTAATCTAGGGTCTAGCAAACGATTTCTAATCGACCGCCCCTTTCCAGAGCATTCGCATTTTTGATGTAGTTTGTCGCGAAAAGGTGTCAGGGTCGGAAAAAGGTGTCAGACACCTTTTCCCGACCTCATTGATGGAAATGTTCTAGCAGATCGAATCCTGCAGTCCCGGTATCCGACCCGCCGCTATGAATCCGTTGAGCCTGTTTCGCCGCTCGAGGCATCAGACGATGCATCCGCAAGCCCACATGACTTGGGCCTCGCGCAGTTTATCGAAAACGGTCACGCGAACCGGATTGTTCCTGAAAAAGCAGCTTTGGGTGTGGCCAATTTTTGCGGTGATCCTGTTGTCGATCGTCGGCTTTACCGTCAGCAACGCGATCGAAACGACAATCAAGGAAAACGTCCGATCGGGATTGCAAACACTGGTCACGGTGGAAACGGAAATGCTGCGAAAATGGTTCGGAGTTCAGGAGTCGACCGCCGAAGCGCTGGCGAACGACGCTCAAATACGTCAGCACATTTACCAGCTGATTGATCAATTCGACGATGCGTCAGCCTCGGACGGGGGCGTACTCGATTCCGACTTGCACAAACAATTGGCCAGTGAACTCGGACCCGCGATGTCGTCGCACGACTATGCCGGATTTCTGGTGGCGGATAAATCAAAACGAATTGTCTCTTCCTCTTACCCGGCACTGATCGGTCAGCGCGAGATTCCCGAGTACGACGCCTTGCTCGATCGCGCCCTCAATGGGGAAACACTGGTCTCGCCTCCCTTTCCCAGCGTCGTGATGATGAAAGGCCTGGACGGTCGACCGCGAATGGGTCTGCCGGCCATGTTCGTCTGCGCACCGGTCCGAGATCCATCGTTTCAAGTAGTTGGTGTTCTGGCGCTGCAAATTCCGCCGGAACGTGAATTCACCCAAATCCTTCAATTGGGCCAAGTGGGTCCCTCGGGTGAAACCTATGCATTCGATGCCGACGGCATGATGGTCTCGAATAGTCGGTTCGACGATGATCTGATTCTGTTGGGGTTGTTGCCCGATCAACCGCATTCAAGATCGATGTTACAGCTGCGGGTGCGTGATCCAGGCGCTGACATGACCGCTGGTTTTCGACCTAACATTCGTCGCTCGGAGTTGCCATTGACCAAGATGGCTGCCGCGGCGATTAAGGGTGGCCCTGGGTATGACGTCGATGGATATCGCGACTATCGAGGCGTTCCCGTGATCGGCGCCTGGTCCTGGCTGCCGAAGTACGGAATTGGTTTGGCGACCGAGGTCGACACCGCCCAAGCGTTTCGCCCGCTGGTGATTTTGAGACGAACGTTCTTTATCATTTACAGCCTGCTAGTGATCAGCGCCGTTGCAATCTTTGTATTCACCGTCATTGTGGCGCGGCTGCAGCGCAAAGCTCGCGAGGCGGTCGTCGAAGCTCAACAGTTGGGCCAATACACCTTGGAAGAAAAGCTAGGCGAGGGGGGTATGGGGATCGTTTACAAAGGCCGCCACTCAATGATGAGACGTCCGACGGCGATCAAATTGCTGCACTCGGACAAGGTCAACGAAACGACGATCAGCCGATTCGAGCGTGAAGTGCAAATCACTTGCCAGCTAAATCATTTCAACACGATCGCGATTTACGATTACGGGCGAACACCCGAAGGCGTTTTTTATTACGCGATGGAATTCCTGGACGGGATCGATTTGCAAGCGCTCGTCAACCAATACGGCCCGCAGCCCGAACCGCGGGTAATCCACATCCTGACGCAGATTTGTAATTCGCTGTACGAAGCCCATTCCAAAGGTCTTGTCCATCGCGACATCAAACCGGCCAATGTGATGCTTAACCGCCGCGGCTGTGAGCCCGATGTGATCAAAGTATTGGACTTTGGCTTGGTGAAAACCATCGACCAGCAGAGCGAAGGTGAGGACGGATCGTTGGCCGGCACGCCGCTGTACATGTCGCCTGAAGCGATTCAAGCACCAATGTCGGTCGACGCGCGTTCCGATATCTACGCCGTTGGTGCGGTCGGCTACTTCCTGCTGACTGGAGAACCAGTGTTCGAGGCGGACAACCTTGCACAGTTGTGCCAAAAACATATCGACGAAACACCGCTGCCGCCGTCAAGACGCGGCAACACGACGGTCTCCAGCCAATTGGAGGATGCGATCTTGAGTTGCCTGGAAAAGTCGCGGGCCAAGCGACCGCAAACATCGCGAGACCTGGCGCAGCTGATCGCTCGTTGCCAGCAAGCCGATCGGTGGACAATTGAGGACGGCGACCGATGGTGGGGACGCCACGAACGGGGCTCGACACCAAATCAAGCGGACCACTCCAATCGGATCGAACCCACAGTCAACCATACGCTGGACGTGACGCAGCAAGTGGATTTGAAGGACGATCTCGACGTCCCTTTGGATGAATAGTTCCAGATCGCACAGTCCGTCGGGGCGACAGTTGATTTAAGTAAGAATCTCGCCCGCCGAAACCAATTATGCAAATGCTTAGAGCGACCCGTGCAAGGTCCACCAGGCGGCCGCGTCTGCTTTGGTCCAGCCGCCGGCACAATGGCAACTTTCCAGTTCAAGCCGCAACTGCTGCGCAGAGGAGATTCGATTCTCGACATCGTTCTCGAGGCAGTGCATCACGATCGCTTCCAGATCGCCGGGGATTCCAGCTCGATAGACCGAAGGTTGATCCACTGTTTGATTGACCTGCGCCAACATCACTTCGATCGGTGAGTCGCCCAAAAAGGGCGGCCTACCGGTCAGCAGAAAATACGCCACCGCCCCAACGGAGTAAAGATCCGCGCGCGCGTCAATTTTGGTCGGATTGGTGATTTGTTCTGGTGACATGAACGACGGTGTGCCCGCCAAGATGTTGATCGTATTGCTGAAGTTCGCATCCACTTTCATTTCTCGAACCACCCCGAAATCCAACAGCTTCGTGAAATCCCAGATCCCTCCTCTCTGCGAAGCAAAGATATTAGCCGGTTTGATGTCACGGTGAATGAATCCCACACTATGCGCTTCCTGCAAAGCCTCGCAGACTTGGGTCAAGAAATGAACCACGCGCAGGCGATAGTGGACCCGCAAGTCGAACCAAGTCATCCAAGTTCTTTCCCGGTAACAACTCCATTGCAAAAAAGAACACACCCTCTTTGGTTTTTCCGAAGTCGTAGACTTCGATTGTATGGGGATGCGTTAGTCTGGCGGTCGCGCGGACCTCGCGTTCAAACCTTTGCATGGCACGATCATCGACGCAGTGTTCCGGTCGGATCAGCTTGATCGCGCAGCGTCGCTTGAGCAACAAATGCTCCGCCTCAAAGACTTGCCCCATCCCACCTTCGCCGATCTTTTTTGTCAGCTGGTACTGAGCGAGTTTGCGGGCCTGAAACGCGGAGAGGCGTGTACCGTGGATCAAATGCGCGGTGTAGATCGCCAGGCAGGCGGCAATCAACGGCGTCGGCAGCGGCCGACCGAAGCGATCCTCAGAGAGCAAAAGGAACACACGCGGATCCAGCCAGTTGGCCAGCATGACAATCAAATTAGGGATCAGAACCAGGGGAAGCACGACCGCTGCCGCTCGCCGCCAGGTATTCGGCATGAAGATCCCATAGACAAAAATCACAAGCGTCCATACGAAGTAATTCCAATTGTTGATGCTGATCAGGGTCGTTGCGTCTCGATCGGACGCCGATCGAAGCATCAGTGGTATGTCGATGGCGATCAACAGCAGACAAACGTTGGCGATCACAACCGCTTCGGCGATGCGAATCTCTGCCAGGCTTAAATTCGGTTTGCGATGCAAGATCAAGGCACAGCCGACGGTGATCGCAAAACCTGTCACTCGAGCAGCGTAATCCCAAGCCCCACGGTCGTCGGTCAGTAGCAGTCGGATCAGGGAATAGGCGATGAACCCTGCCATCACGCAGGCGACCACGATCAGCCGCCGCCTCAAGATCTGGCGGTTCTCTTCCCAAACATCGCCAAGCACCAGATACGGGTCCACCTGGACGGGAGGGTCGACCGCGATCGGCTTTGCCAGCGGCGCCTCGGAATTCGACACTCCCTCAGCGGCAACCGACGTTTGTAATGCCTGGTCCACCGTGTCTTTGGCCAGGATCGTGCTGTGCCGATGAAACCGTAGCAGCGAGATCACTTCATCTGCAACCGCGGTATCCTCGCCACACTGCAAACGCACAAACGCATCCCGTTGGGCATCCGGCAAATCAACCGCCTGATCAAAGATTTCTTTGACGCGCGCGTAATCGGTTGGCGTCACGTGATCGTCTCGCCGGAAAGCTCGCGACGAAGCCAAGCGCGAACCATCGTCCAATCGGACTCGACGGTGCGCTTGGACACACCCAAAACTTCGGCCACTTCTTCGACCGACAACCCGCCGTAAAAACGCAATTCGACGATCTTCGCCTGACGCGGATCGAGCGTTTCTAATTTTTCGAGCGCCTCTTCGATCGCCAACACGTCCTCGTCACTACTGTTGCTGACGCATAGATCATCCGACAACGCGATGCGATGCAGTCGCCCGCCACGTTTCTGGCTCTTCTTTCGCCGCGCGTGATCGACCAGGATCCGACGCATCATCCTGGCACCGATCGCGAAAAAATGTGTCTTTCCCTGCCAATCGACCTTGGTCTGGCCGATCAATCTCAGATAGGCCTCATTGACCAGCGCCGTGGGCTGCAGCGTGTGTCCGCGAGACTCGTGACGCAGCAATCGCTCGGCGACGTGATGTAACTCGTCGTAAACCAGCGGCATCAGTTGCTCGGCCGCATCCTGCTGTCCACCGGTGATCGCTGCTAGCACCTCGGCGACATCGACTTTTTCCGCGCTCATCTGTGCCAGCGTGTTAAAGGTGTTTCGAGCCGCTGAAAGCCGACTCGCAAGACAGCGAGACACCTGCCCCGAGCCCCCCGCCAAAATCAAAGCAAGATTCTCGCAAAAAGTCCTGCGGACAGGTCCCGACAGGGACGCGTATCCGACATACCCCCACTGTCAAGCCTCCAGTCTAAGGCAGATTTTCCGTGCAATCCACCGCTGCATCCACCCGACCGGAATCTCCATTGGTTTCTGATCGTCAACTGATCGAAGCTGCCAGAAACGGAGACCAGCGCGGTTACGAACAACTTGTCCGGCGTTACAAAGACCGGCTGTTTCGGTCGATGCTGGGTAGCGTCCCTTGTCGGACGCATGCCGAGGAAATCGTGCAAGAAGCGTTTGTGCGGGCCTTCCACTATCTCGATTCATTTCAGAATCGAAGCAACTTTTACACTTGGTTATACCGCATCGCGCTCAACTCACGCCGCACCTATCTCAGCAAACACCAGGGGACCTTGCAGCTCGAATCGGTTGGTGAACAGGCTTCCCAGATCTGGACCAAAGCGCAAGATTCGCCTGCGGGACGGGCGGAACGCCTCGAAGAGCGCAGTCAGGTTCGTGAAGCGTTGCAACGTCTCGGCGACCAGCAACGGACGATTCTGATGCTGCGCGAGTTCGACGGTCTCGAATACCGGCAGATCGCCGAAATCATGGATTTGAATATGGGAACCGTTCGCAGCCGGCTGGCCCGAGCGCGAGCTCGGCTGAAACAGGAGCTGACACCGTATGTCGACTCAAAACCAAACCGGACCACTCGCCGTCACACTACGGTAAGGCAAAACGCAAACCAAACGCGCCGCCGATCAGGAGCAAGCCTTTAGAGAGCGTCTCGCTTGATCACCTCCCTGCGCAGAGATCGTGCCGCTTTGATTCCGCACTCTCTAGGAACCACCCTTCCTAGGGAAAACGTTGGACGCGGGGCCAGTGGTCGGGGAGCGCGCTGTGAAGACCCTTTTCAGGACTGAGAGCCCTCCCCTCGCAAGTGGGTTGAAGCCATTGCCGCAACACGGAAAATAGGGTTCTCCGATTTGAACCCTGATGTTTACGCGTGGCATGAATCGTGGAGGTGGAACATGCCTGGGATGGACGTGTCCGAACGAGTCGACAGCGGTGCTGCCGGAATTGATGCGGAGAGCGATAATGATGATTTGTACATCGTTGGCATCGGTGCTTCGGCAGGGGGACTGGAATCGCTGGAGCAGATTTTTCAAGCCATGCCCGAGAATACCGGCATGGCATTTGTCATCGTGCAGCACCTGTCGCCAGATTTCAAGAGTTTGATGGACGAGCTGCTGGCGCGGCACACGCGAATGCCGATCTATCGGGTCGCAGATGGAATGAAAGTACAGCCAAACGCGTTGTACTTGCTGCCGCCAAAACAAGAGATGATCATCTCCGACGGCAAGTTGTTGCTGACTGAAAAAGATGCTGGTCAGCTGTTGTCGCTGCCGATCGATCGATTTTTCCGCTCCTTGGCTCAGGACGCGGGTCCGCGCGGGATTGCTGTGGTTCTGTCCGGTACCGGCAGCGACGGTTCGCGGGGAATTTGCGATGTCCGCGAGGCTGGCGGATTAGTCGTGGTCCAGACGCCCGAGAGCGCGAAGTTCAATGGGATGCCGAAAAGCGCGGTCGATACCGGCATGGTTGATGTGGAAGTCGAGCCGAGCAAGATACCGGAGGTACTGCAGCGTTACGCCGCGCGGCCGCTGCGAACCGAATTGCGGGGATTCGAGAAGCCGCCTGTCGACGAATCGAGCCTGGAGCACATTTTCAGATTGCTGCAGCAGCGACACAAAATCGACTTCAACTACTACAAGCCGACGACCATCGGCCGCCGGATTGAACGTCGGATTCAACTGAATCACCACGGTGAACTTGAAGAGTACGTGATGAGATTGGAGGACGATCCGGGCGAAGTGGATCAGCTGTACAAGGATTTGCTGATTGGCGTAACACGTTTTTTTCGAGACCGCGCGGCCTTCGAGACGTTGCGCGACGAAGCGCTGTCGCCATTGTTGCTTTCACACGACGCCAACGACGAGTTCCGTGTCTGGGTCGCCGGTTGTGGCACCGGCGAAGAAGCTTACTCGCTTGCCATTTTGATCGACGAGTGCATGCGGGCGATGAATCGGCGGCACTCCGTCAAGATCTTTGCCACCGATGTTCACCAGGCGTCTCTCGATTTTGCCCATTCAGGTGTCTATCCGGAAACTAGCCTGGAAGAAATGACAACGGAGAGTTGGCGAAAGTATTTCAGCAAGACCAAAGGGGGATACCAGGTGGACCCTGAAATTCGAAAAATGATCGTCTTCGCGCCTCACAACCTGGTCAAAGACGCGCCTTTTACCCATCTGAATTTGGTCACCTGCCGAAACCTGCTGATTTACCTGCGACCGATCGCTCAAAAGAAAGTTTTCTCGCTCTTTCACTTTGCATTGAAGACCGGTGGTGCGATGTTCCTGGGGCCCAGTGAATCACCAGGAGAGCTGGCGGAAGAATTCGAAACTGTGAACGAGCGCTGGAAAATCTACCGCAAGCGCCGCGACCTTCGCTTGCCAACCGATTTTCGCGGGACACTCGGATACCAGGCGCCCACGATGCGAGAGACGCGGACGCTGGCCGAGAGGATCAGTCCGCTGTACCGCGGCCGAGAGTTGAACGCGACGTATGATGCGTTGCTTGACAAGTATATGCCGCCGGCAATTCTGATCGATGAGCGTTGGTCCGTTTTGCATTCGTTCGCTGGCGCTGGTCGATTCCTAAAAGTGGGCGACGGCAGGATTTCAACGAGTATTCTGGACCTGGTCGACCGGGATCTAAAACTTGCCCTGACGGGTGCTTTACAGAGAGTCGCGAAAACAGAAGAACCGGTCAGTTGCGAACGTATTCGAATCAATACGCAGGCGGAGGAGTCTGCCGTACGGCTCGAGATCAGGCCGATTAGAAATCGCGCGGCCAGCAAACAGTTTTTGGTGATCCTCAGCTCGCTGGATCGGCCGCAATCGGACAACGATCAGAATGTTGACACAATTGATCTGGACGAGGCATCACGGCATCGGATCCGCGATCTGGAACAGGAGCTGCGCTATTCCAAAGAAAATTTACAATCCGCCGTGGAGGAGTTGGAGACAAGCAACGAAGAGCTTCAGGCTACTAACGAAGAACTCGTTGCTTCGAACGAAGAGTTGCAGAGCACCAACGAAGAGCTTCACTCGGTCAACGAGGAACTCTACACAGTCAATGCTGAATATCAACGCAAAATCGGCGAGCTGACCGAACTGACCAACGACATGGACAATTTGTTGTTCAGTACGAAAGTACATACTTTATTCCTGGACAAACAACTTTGCATTCGCAAGTTCACTCCCGAGATGGCCCGTGTCTTTAATCTGATCAACAGTGACACCGGGCGACGCATCGATGGCTTCACACACAGATTGGCATGCCAAGGGCTATTGGAAAAGTTAGCTCGGGCGCTAGCCGGAGAAGAGCATGACGAAGAGGTGCAGGATCATGACGGAAATCATTACCTGATGCGAATCTTACCATACTGGTCCAACAAGCAGGCCGAGGGCGTCGTACTCACGCTGGTTGACATCACGCAACGAAAAGCGGCGGAACAAGAACTTAGCCTGAGTAAGGAATCGTTGGGACAGGAACGTTCGCGATTGCAAACCGTCCTGGATCAGTCACTTTGCATGATCTACCTGAAGGACCGCGAAGGACGCTACGTCGAGATGAACCAGTTTGGTGCCTATCACATGGGCCGATCCCGAGCCGAACTTATCGGTCGGACAGACCTCGAGATTCTGGGCCAAGCTGGTGCTGCCGCGCACCAGGCCGACCTGCAAGTCATCTCGAAAGGACAACAGCAAATCGGCGAAGTGGTGGTTCCGACGCCCAGTGGCCAGCGGGTCTTCTATACGCTGAAATCACCGTTGCGGGATGCACATGGGGATGTGGTCGGCACTTGCGGCATCGCCGTCGATATCACCGAACGCAAGGAGGCCGAGGCCTCGCTGGCTCAAGAGATCAAGCGGCGCGATGAATTCCTGGCAATGCTTTCTCACGAATTGCGGAATCCGATGGGCGCCGTTTTGAATTCGCTGGAGGTTCTCAAACACCAGCAGCAAGTCACATCGATGGCCGACGACGGCCCTGCGCAGGTGATCGCGCGGCAGACGCGACACATGGCCCGTCTGCTGGATGATTTGCTCGACGTCGCGCGACTTGGACAGAACAAAATCGAATTTCGCAAAGAGGTGATTGACGTCGTCGCGTTGGCGGACGATGTGCTTGAGGCGGTGGGACACGAGGTCCAAACACGAGACCAAAAGCTGCACGTAAAGATCGCCGACGGACCGCTGTTGGTACTCGCCGATCCGGCACGGATCAAGCAAGCCCAGGTTAACCTGCTTGCCAATGCCTCGAAATATACGCCTTGCGGCGGAGACATTTGGTATGAGATCCACCGCGAGCAAGATCAGGCATTGATTACGGTGCGGGATTCAGGCGAGGGGATTCCCGACGAGTTGCTCGGAAGTATCTTTGATCTGTTCGTGCAATCGGAGAGCAACCTGGCGCGTTCCTCCGGCGGAATGGGAGTCGGCTTGTCGCTAGCGCGTAGCATCGTGCAAGCTCACGCTGGCACGATTGCCGCTGAGAGCGCAGGGCCTGGCTGTGGCAGCACTTTCCGAATTCGTCTGCCGCTGACCGCTCGGCCAGTCAAAGCCAAGCCTCCCGCTCCGCATTTCTCGATCGGCAAGTGCAAATTGTTACTCGTCGAAGATAACCATGATGCTCGGACGATGCTCGCTAAATCGTTGCGACTGCGCGGCTTCGAGGTCGCTGATGTTGGTGACGGCGAGGCTGCCTTGACACTGTTTCGTTCTTTCCAGCCGGACGTGGCGGTGGTTGATATCGGACTACCGGTCATGGATGGCTACCAAATGGCACGCCAAGTGCGCCGCACGAAAGAACTTAACGATACGATGTTGATCGCCTTGACCGGATACGGCCGCGAGAGTGATCGACAAGCGGCTATCGAGGCCGGATTCGACGCGCACCTGGTCAAACCACTCGATCCCACCGAACTCTACTCGCTGATCTTCCAGCGACGCGCGGCACAGAAAACAAGTTAGGTGGCCGATCGATATCCATTGCCGGATCGGTTGCCGCTGGCCGGCAGCGATTGCAGATTCCGCGCGAGACGTTACACTCTCCACTTGGAATGCTGACGTCGAAAAAATGCTGACGGTCGGCCGCCGGATAGGATCAGATTTAACTTGATTGCTCTAGGAAGGGACAACCTGTTGAACACTGCGGAGCATGCGACGCCGAACCGTGCCGCCGCTGGCGGTCAGACGAATCTTTCCATCGAAGCTCAGTTGCGGATTCGCGATCAGCTGCATGCCCTGCAAGTGGGTTTGGACCTGCTGCGGAACGAGATGTTATCAGGTGACTTTGGTGGCGCCGATTTTACCTACGCGACATTGAAACACTGTTTGAGCCAACTCTCAAGCGATACCCTGCTAGCAAATGAAATCAGTTGTCTGCCGGGCACCGATGGTGGTGAGGTGTCTGACAGTGAAATCGCGATTGACCGGATTTGTGCGCAATTTTAAATTCAATTCTTGTTGTCAGTTCGTTGTTCATTCTGTGTAAGAGATTGACAGTCGACCACTCGGCTTGGCGGCCGAGCCACAGCAGGGCGGCAAATCCGAATTCGTATGTCGTTGACACTATCTTCAGGGAAGAAGATTGCGAAGGATCGCTGTTTCTCCACGGAGGGTAGCCATTTCATGCTTGTTCTCAGTCGCAAGAAAGACCAACAGGTCTGTTTTCCGGCACTTGGTATCACCGTCAAAATTCTTCGTGTTTCCGGCTCTACGGTTCGAGTCGGTGTCGACGCCCCAATGGAGGTGCAGATCATCCGCGACGAGCTCGAAAATGGGCCCGTCAAACCGGCGCCTCGCCAGCATGTGATTCGACTCCCGCAAAACCTGCGACACGAATTACGTAATCAACTGAATTCACTGAGCATTGCGTTGCATTTGTTCAAACAGGAAATCGATGCCGGCTATCGCCGGGATGCGGAGGCCACGTTCGAGAGACTCGTCGAACACTTAGAACGGATTACACGCAATGAGGCGCTGGCGTCGCAAACAATCAAGACGAAGCGTACATCGCCAGACGCAGTAGCACTGTTGGTCGAGGACGAGCCCAACGAGCGGGAAATGCTCGCCGGTTTCTTGCGATTGCATGGTTACCAGATCACAACGGCTGCGGATGGTTTGGAAGCGATTGATTATCTGGAATCCAACCTCAAGCCGTCGGTTGTTCTGATCGACATGCGGATGCCTCGCTGCGATGGACCGACGACCATTCGCCGGATTCGAGAAAACCCTGCCTTTGATGCTGTCAAAATTTTCGCGATCAGCGGTTCAACCGCGCAAGAGAATCAGATCAACGTAGAAGCGGAGGGAGTGAATCGCTGGTTCCTGAAACCGTTGAATCCCCAATTACTGGTTGATGCGCTGGCAATCAGCGCCGGTGATCCAGAGCCGACCGCCGCCTGACCAAGACAAATCGCTACTGCTCGGCCGCGCTGGAGACTGGCAAGCTGATATAGACCGAGGCACCACGGCCGCGCGAGGAGTCCAGACGGATGCGCCCGCCATGCGCCTGTACAATTCGCTTGCAGATCGCCAGGCCCAGCCCTGTGCCATGCAGCTTGGTGGTATAGAACGGTTCGAATACCTGTTCCCAATCTTGGGACGGAACGCCGGGGCCATGATCACTGACGATCACCGTCACCGCGGGGCTTCCATCTACTTGGTCGCCTCGGTAGCAAACTTCAATTTCGGGCGAAGTCGCATCGGTGGCAATGGCATTGTCCAGGACATGTCGCAGGACTTGTCCGATGGCGGCCCGATCAATCTCACATTCGGGGAGGTTGTCAGCCCGAACGTGGGTAAATCTGGCGTTGACGGGACGAGATTCGAAGCTCGACCACACCGCGTCAACCAGGTCCTCCAAACGACATGGCTGTCGCTGAAGTACGATCGGGGCTGCATACCGCTGGACCTCCTCATACAGGCTCAACAAGTGACGCTGTGCGGACTCGATTTGCTCGACCATCTGTAATGCGTCGGGCTCCGCTTCGAGATGGCAACGCAGCAAGTCGATCTGACCTTGCGCGCGCTGAAGTGTGTTTCGTCCGGTGTGGCTTAATCCCTGCATCGCTTGTCCAATCGCGGCGAGACGTTCGGCTTCCACGAGCCGTTGTTCGACGAGCTTGCGATCGGTGATCGGCAGGTGCGATGTGACGGCGTACCGCGAATCGTTTGCCAAGCGAGAAACATACAGCAGGAACCAGCGCTGTTGGGTTGGGGAATGGCACGGATACTCTAGCCTGAACACATCGCGCGAACCAGCCAAGACTTCCTCGATGCCCGCCGAGGCGCGGGCGGCCAGCAGCCAGTCTTCGCCCTGTGCCGATCTGCATACTTCAAGGTAGTTAACGCCTAAGCCGGTTTTCTCGTCTGAACCCCCGTTTTCGGCACAGAAACGGCGCCAAGCCTGATTGACTTCACAGATGACTCCATTGTGGTCGACGACGGCAACACCAGCAGTCAGCGAATCGAGTATCTCGCGGGACAAATCAAATCCGTCGGCAAGTTTGCCGCTCGATTTCAGAGCTCTGATGCGATCTTTAGACATAATCGATTAACGGCCAACTCTTTGCCAATATGTCCCAGTCTTGCGCGCTCTCTCGCACACTGTTTGGATCTAGCCGCGAACTCATTGCTAGTGATCACCAAAATCGCGACAGCACCACATCGGAAGCAAGTTGCATGCCACTTTTGGCCTGTCTTCGATCCGTTAGGAGTTAAAGATGAGGTTACTTCGGCCAAGCTTCGGGATCTGGAAGGGATTTACCGGCCAGATTGACTTGTCGGTAGCGGGTCGGTCGGCTACGCAAGTAACGAACCAACCACAGCAGGCTGCGAGACCTCGCGGAGGAAGCCCCCGTGTGTGCCTTAACTTCCACTGTTTCACCCGCTGATCACCAAGACAGGAACCAGTCATGCCCTCATCGACAGACATTCACAATTTCTTCCAATGGAAGCTGTCCCGGTTTTAACCTTCCGAGCTACCGGACTCGACAACTCTCTTGGCAAAGCTTTGATACGCCGCACCGATCTGCTGGGCCACCGAATCTGGGAAACAGTGAAAGTCACCTGCCCGCAACGAGGCAACGATCGCCTCGGCAACAAGCTCAGGCGGCTCGGCGATTTCGGCCAGTCCAGCCGCAGCGCCCATCTCGGTCGCGATTGGCCCGGGATGCACGCTCAGGACCGCAGTACCCTGCTGAGCCAAGCTTGCTCGCAACGCCTGGGTCAACGAATACGCAGCGGCTTTGGAGGCACAATAGGTTGCAAACTCCGGAAAGCTTTTAAGCGAAGCTACAGAGTTTAACTGTACCAAAGCCCCTCCGCCGTTGTTCTTCAACAGCGGTGCAAATACCTGCGCGATGCGCAATAGGCCGAACACATTGGTCTCCAATTCGAATTGCAGATCTGCGGCTGCAGCTTCGGACAAGGCGGTCGCCGTGCGCAGGACGCCGGCGTTATTGATTACCAACTGGACGTCGGCTGCCGACATAGCCGCCGCCTCAATCGTTTTCCGATCGGTCAGATCAAGCTCAACTGCCACGACCCGGTCACCGTACTGCTCGATCAGCGGCGCCGCACAAGCGGGACTCCTCACGGCGGCATAAACTTTCACTAGCCCATGCTTTAGAAGGGTTTCGGTAATGACTTTTCCAATCCCACGATTGGCTCCGGTCACCAGAGCAATTTTGCCGCGTACGTCGAAACTCATTTAATCTTGTTCCTTTCGTGTAGCTGTGTGCGTGACCGATCGTCGGAGTCTTATTCTGTAAGCGGCGGACCGCGTCGACAACCTGGGAGCAGCGACGGCAGATTTCGGCGATGGGATGTGAGGCTTTGATTCCGATGTGGCTGGGGTCTGGATATGAGTTCAACGAATCATCGTCAGCGGGATACTTTCGCTCAATGTTTCCACTCGATCCGAAAATCCAGCTTGATTCGGCTGCGGATCAGTGTCACGTCGACCGATACGTTTTGGGGAATCAATGCAAGTAAGCGATGAACGTCGTCAACGCTGGCCGTGATTCGATCATTCAACGCGACAATCAAGTCGCGCTCTTGAATGCCGCTTTGCTGAGCAACTCCAGCGGCGGTTACCTCAACGACCTGCACGACTTGATCGGACAGCAAGTCGAACTGGCGAACGATTGCTGGAGAGAGTCGCTGGACGGTTGCGACCACTCCCAATTGGCGGCGGCGGACTTGACCTTGTGCCAGAATTTCACCGATCACCCACTCGGTCGTGTTGCCGGGAATGCAAACCCAAGTCCCTGAGCGGCGGGAATGATCGCAGTGTTCACGCCGGGTACACGTCCGCGCGAATCAACTAGCGGTCCACCGCTGTTGCCCGGATTGATCGGCGCCGCATGCTGGATCACATTCTCGATCAAGCGGCCGTCTTGTCCGCGCATCGTGCGGCCCACCGCGCTAATGACCCCTGTCGAGACAGTCGGATGCAAGCCCAGTGGACTGCCCATCGCGATCACTAGTCGGACAACTCTTTGATGACAAGATTGCGATAGGAGATTTCGACTGCGGGGCCGCTGTGGATTTGCAGACCAATGATGCCTGAAAGCGGGATGCCCTGGTCCGATTCGGTGTAATCCACGGTTTGAAATTCGTTGATCCAAATCTGGATCCGGTTCCCCTGGCATCGCACCACAAATTCGTTCCAATCCGTCGCCTTGATCAGGCCGGGCAGTTTCGTTTGGTCTCCCACGGCCAGGAACTTGTTCCGCCGCGATTCGTCGTACAGCGAACCCCAAATGTTGGCCACCCCGCTCCGCGCGATGTTTGCTTGTTGGGCGCCTTTGTCATCAATCATCCGCCGAATGAAGGCTGTCCCGATGGTTCCCGTATCGACTTGATAACCGCTGACTTCGTGATGATCCGGTATCCGTTGCGAGCGGATTTGAATTCCGCCGTTGACGTGCTCGCGGGAGCCTTTCACTTGAAGTCTCAATTCGAAATCATCGTACTCGCGCTCGGTGCATAGAAATTCATTTCTGGGAATGCGATCGGTCAGTCTTCCGGCAACGATGGCGCCCGCTTCGATCCGAAAGAATTCCAGGTTTCCCTCCCAACCGTGGAAATCCTTGCCGTTGAACAGCGGCACAAAACCCGCGGGGCCCGTAACTGCGTCCTGTCCCGCCGCCGTGTCGATCCAGGCGAGCATGATGGTACCCAGAAAAATCCAAGCATGGAAAATTCGGCGAATCGGCATCCACATTTTTGACTCCCAAACCTGTTGACTACAGACGCATTGATGGCGAATTGAATACGTCAGAGGCCACCAAGTATGGACGAGCCGGTCTGCCGCTTCCACTGGCTCGACGAGATTTCTGGCCTTATCAGGCCGATTGGTTTCTCCGAACTAGGAAGCCAGTGACAGGTCGACCCCGAGCAGATCTTTACACGCCAAGCATCCTGTCGCGGCAAAGATGCCCGACGTGCCGTGCGATCGAATCTCGCATGCGTTTGCCTGCCTCGGTTTGTTGTGGATAGGACATGAACTCCAGATCAAGACCTAACTGTTCGGCGAGATCGCTGGCAAGAATCGGCCAGATCACGCCGATGTCACCGATCACCGGGATGCTACCGGGAAGTCGGGCAAAACCGGACATTTCCATTCGGAATGGAATGTCGAACATCTTGGTCTTGGGAAGTCCCTTGTCGATGGATTCCTGAACCGATGCTGATCCACGTTCGATTTCCCAGACCTTTTCCAGGTTGGCATCCAAATCGAATCGGATCAGGCTCTTTCCGCTAAGCGAGAATGTGGGATGTCCGTCCCAGTCCGCCCAGACGCCGTGTCCGGTGTACGTCTCAAACGGACCGTCGTGGATCTCCTGAGTGAGGGCAACGGCGGATTCGATGATCACATCGGCATCACCAAGCAGTCTGGCGATCCGCGCGGTTCGCTCGGTCAATTGAAATGCTGTCGCCAATCGCGAGTCCGACGGCGCCACCTCCGATTAGCTGTGGAACGGTCACCAGTACCGGCGCACCGTGTCGATACCCAGCCCCAATCATCGTTTGTGGGTCAGCGCCCCGCCCGGCGATTTCCTCAAATGGACAACCCAGCATCTTGGCAACCTGTTCGACCTCCCTGGCGATCCGCTCGGTCCGATAGCCCATCGGATAGGCCATATTACCGGCGGCCTTGATGATCACGTTGCCGTCCGCCTGACGAAGCCGTTGCAGCAGATCGTCATCGATCGGAATTTCCTGGCGAATCGCATTCGAGGTCCGCTTCGTCCATCATCGTCAGTTCGAAGTGACCGCCGTGCGGCAGCTTCGATTCCGGGATACCAATTGACTTCCGTCGACTCGCTTCACACGATCCAGTGTGCCAGCCATCTCGTGTGCGACAACGGCCGAACTGGTCGTGACGCCGTCAACGACGCCCAGGCGAATGAGTTCCGCAATCAGCGTTGTGACTCCTTCATGCAGATTCGGCCCACTGCCAACCACCACCGCGACCTTGCCTCCCGATACGTTTGGCATCCACGATGCGATCGGTTGCCTGCTGCAGACGTGTTCGCACGCGCTCCGGCAGCCTCTGCTTCAACTCCGCAATCAAAGCCTGATCGATCTTCGCTAATAACCTGGCCACGGTGTGACTCCCTTGGTTGAAGTGTAGTTAGCCGACGCTGCGGCGGTTCTGGACGGCAGCAGCCTGAACTGCGCTCAGACAGCAGCTTGCTGGTTGCATCAACGCAAACGCCCTTGCTATTCCAATTCGCGCTGCCGCAGCATCGATTCGCCTCGCTGCACGTCCTCGACCGTATCGATGCTAAACCCGCTCAGTTCGTTGTCTTCGCACGCTGTAATGACGCAGCGTAGCTTATACCCATTTTCGATCACGCGCAACTGTTCCAAACCCTCAACACGCTCCAGCGGCGTTTGCGGCAGCTCGGCAAGCATCATCAAAAATTCCCGTCGATAGACATACAGACCGACATGTTCGTAGACCGGATGAACCACATCATTGTGGGGGGCGGGAATCAGAGAGCGTGAAAAATACATGCCGTTGCCATGAACATCGATCACCGCCTTCACAACTCCTGGATCCTGAAGATCTTCCCGTCGATGGATCGGGATGGATCAAAGTCGACATTGGCAACGAGGGTTCGTCCAGCAGTGGCTGGACCGCTTCGTCGATCATCCGAGGATCGATGAACGGCTGGTCGCCCTGCACGTTGACGATAATATCAGCTTCCACGTTTACTGCCGCTTGCGCCAGACGGTCCGTCCCGCTGGCGCAGTGCGCCGAAGTCATTACCGCGTTTCCGCCGAATCCGTTGACGGCTTCGCAGATTCTGTGGTCATCGGTCGCGACCCACACATCGTCGATCATGCCGGCTTTGGATGTTTGCTCGAAGACACGTTGGATCATCATCTTTCCCAAAATCGGTACCAGCGGCTTGCCCGGCAATCGCACCGAAGCGTACCTGGCCGGGATCATTCCGATGATTTTCACGACAACCTCCACCGCTAATTTGCGTTTTCAGCACCAACCCCCAAGCTTCGATGATATCGACTGCTGCAGCAATCGAAACTGTGGGGTCGTCGTGCTCTCTTTTTCGCGGACGGGGCACATTGGCCAGCCTATGAAAATCGGGAAAGGGTCCGCACAACAACAGCCGGCAACCAACCACCAGCCTCGATCGACGCTAAGCTGGAGCGGGTTCAGCAGCTCGCAAAACATGCTGCTGACTTGAACTGATCGCTGCGGCTCAGGGCCATGACCAAAGAGGCAGCTGAAGTTGATCCATGATTCACCGGCTGATTGTGGAGTTGACCGCAGATTCGAAACACAAACGGAAAGGATATTTCATGAATGTATGTCGCCCGATCCTCCCCGTCCTGCTGCTGTCTCTGACGACGATGCAAACGACTTGGGGAGCCGATCCGCAGTTTCAGGAAAGGCTGATTTTCCCGTTGCAGCCCAAGCACGTCCATTCCAGCTGCATTGTGGAATGCCCCAACGGAGACATGCTGTGCTGCTGGTTCCATGGTTCGGGTGAACGAGAGAGCCCCGATGTCGTAATCCAGGGAGCACGTCTTAGCAAGGGTGAAACCAAATGGAGTGACGTGTTTCCAATGGCTGATACACCCGACTTTCCAGATGTGAATCCAGTGTTGTTCATTGATCCGGGTGGAAAGTTATGGTTGTTTTGGTTGACGGTGATGGCAGAGCGCTGGGAAGATTGTTTGTTGAAATTCCGTACGACCCACGACTATCAAGACGACGGGGCACCCAAGTGGCAGTGGCAGGACGTCATGCTGCTAAAACCCGGTAAGAAATTCGCCGACAGCATGGCACAGGGACTGCGCCGCATTGCCGTGCCCGGCCTGCATACCGACTTCGGAGGATTTGTCACTCAGACTCCGCGCCAGCAGCTATTGAGTGCTGCACAGGATTTGAGCAAGCGTCAACGAGGCTGGATGACGCGGACCCATGTTGTCGTGTTGCCGAGTGGCCGGTTCGTGCTGCCTCTGTACTCGGACGGCTACTACGTCGCCCTGATGGCGCTTTCCGACGATCAGGGAGCGACGTGGCGAGCGTCTGCGCCGATCGTCGGTACCGGGCTGAACCAGCCAACCGTGGTTCGCAAACAGAACGGCACACTTGTCGCTTACATGCGTGAAGAAGGTGATATCGCCGAGCGCGTATTGCAAAGCAGTTCTAACGACGATGGTGAAACGTGGTCCGTGGCCACCACGACTGATATACCGAATCCCAATACCAGCCTCGAAGTGATTGCCTTGCAAGATGGTCGTTGGGTGATGATCTACAACGACATCACCGAAAACCGTCATTCCCTAGCCCTGGCATTGTCCAGTGATGAAGGGCAGTCTTGGCATCAAAAGCGACATCTGGAGCGCGAGCCCGGCGGACTATTTCATTATCCCTCGATCATACAAGACCGCCATGGTTTAATTCATGCAACGTATACTCATCAACCAGCGGGCGCGAGGAACCGATCAATCAAACATGTCACATTCAATGCGCAGTGGCTGACTCAGGGTGATTCGGCGGAGTAAAAATGTCTGATCCATCAAGCTCGCTGCCGATCCTCGACCTGGTTGTGATCTGCGGGTATGTCCTGGGCATTGTCGTATTCGGGGCGTGGTTCTATCGCAAGAGCGGAACGCTGGAGGGATTCACCGTTGGCAGCCGGAACCTGCCTGGCTGGGCAATCGGACTGTCGATTCTTGCCACGTATCTGAGCAGCATCAGTTTCCTGGCGCTGCCAGGCAAGTCCTATCCCGGAACGTGGAACGCATTCGTGTTCTCGTTGACCGTTCCGATCGCTTGCTGGGTCAGTGCGCGCTACTTCATACCGCTCTATCGTGAGACTCTGCAAACGACGGCCTACGAACATCTGGAATCTCGTTTTGGATACTGGGCTCGAGCTTACTGCGGCGTCGCACTGATCCTTCTTCAGATCGGTCGCATTGCTGTCGTGCTGTATCTGGTGTCGCTGGCAATGAACCAGTTACTCGGCTGGAACATCGTGGCTGTGATCCTGGTCCTCGGGTTTCTAACCATCCTGTATACGGTGGTCGGCGGGATCGAAGCGGTGATCTGGACCGACGTCGTGCAGGCGGTCGTGCTGCTGGGCGGCGGAATGGTTTGCGCCGGATTGCTGTTGCTGCGGATGCCGGGGGGCGCCACAGCAGCACTCGCCACCGCCTGGGAACAGAACAAGTTCAGTCTTGGCAGCTGGAATTTCAATCTGGCGATCCAGGGTTTCTGGATGGTCTTCATTTTTGGCATTGTTGATAACCTCCGCAACTTCGGCGTCGATCAGAATTTCGTGCAGCGATTTCTGGCGGCGAAATCCGAAGCGGAAGCTCGCAAGTCCCTTTGGATTGGCGGCCTGTTGTATGTGCCAGTCTCGGCACTCTTTCTGCTGATCGGTACCCTGCTGTTTCTTTACTACGGTGCACTCGACCAGACGCCTGCAGGATTCCCGGATGAAGGGGACAAAGTATTCCCGTTCTTTATCGTCTCAGAACTTCCTGCTGGCCTAACGGGACTTGTCATCGCTGGAGTGATGGCAGCTGGCATGAGTACACTTGATTCGAGCATCAACGTCTCGGCGACCGTATTCACGGTCGACTTTTATAAACGGATCATTCGCAACCCGGTTGACGACGCGCGACTCCTGAGCGTCACGCGTTGGTCTTCGGTGGCTTTCGGCTGCCTGGGTACCCTGGCGAGTCTGATGATGATTACCCAGGAAACCGTACTCGATGTCTGGTGGAAATTCTCCAGCATCTTTGGAGGCGCTATGTTGGGATTGTTCCTGACCGGCGTCGTTGTGCGCAACGCGACTTCACGAGGCGCGATGCTGGGGGCCATCGCCGGCGTCTTGGTGATCGTGTGGGGCACGGCCCTGCCGAATACCGAAGGCAGCACGGGCTGGCACCGCTTCCCGTACCACGCCAACATGATTGGCCCGATTTCTACCCTGGTGATCGTCGGTGTCGCTTGGCTCCAGTCAGAGATGGTTCGGCCGCCAGCAGAAAACTAGCCCCGGCTGCTTGCAACCGATCAGCTTGGTAGGATAAAAGCGCTAATTACCTTGCGAAAAACTCTGTTCTTATCCATGATCTCGGCCCAAAGTTCGTCGCGTTGCCGCTGGGCAGTAATCTCGCTGTTGGTGGTCTTGCTGTGCGTTGCGTTAGGACTTCGTACCGTAACTCATCATGATCACGACGGCGGGATCCAGATTCACGGGACGGTTCAGCTTGCTCAGCAGAATCTTGGCGACCACCATGGGAATGCTCATCGCCACCGAAACTTGCATTCGCACAAGCATCCTCACAAACATGATGCGAAACATGTTCGTCTTGATAAAACTCACCCTGAGCTTGGAACGGAATTGGCGGCTGCGTTATTGGTCGGCAAAAATTTGACTGCCAGTCAGCCCCACACGCACTACACTTTGTTCGGTTTCAGCTTCATTGTCTTCGATCTTGTGGAGTCGATTTCGAGAATCAATGCCGGAGGTTGGGATCATGCATGGCACCCCTCCCGGGTTCTGATCCGTGTGCTAGAGATTCGCAGCCCAATTCCACCAGCAAGCGTTTCCCTCTGCCCTCCTGCCGGATCGATTGCCAGCACCGCGCTGATCGGAATTGCTGATGGTCGCGATCTTGATCCCCCGGTACCCCCTCCACCGAAGTTTGTTTCGGTCTGCTGAGGTCCGCGCGTGACTCGCAAAGCCGATACGACTTCAGAAACGAACAAGATGCACACTTAGCTGCACTTGGTCGGCGGCCAACACAGGGGACTGCATGCATCCCTTCATAGGGATCGACCTGTGCGCTTAACTGGAGCCGTTGCTCGTAAGTGCCGTTGACGTCAGGTTCGTTATGCAACAGCTAGCGATCCTGCTGCGGTAATTAGCCACATCTTGTCTGTTGAACGAATGCTTGCTGGTAACTCCGGCTCGCCCACTAACCGTAACACAATCCAAAATCATTCACTCGAAGAAATGAAACCTAGACAACATACAACCCACCACCATCGAACGGCATTCACACTGATCGAGTTGCTGGTAGTGATCGCCGTGATTGGCATCCTAGTTGGTCTGCTGCTTCCTGCGGTGCAGGCAGCGCGCGAAGCAGCCCGCCGAATGTCGTGCAGTAACAATTTGAAACAATTGGTACTCGGTATGCACAACTATGAATCGGTTTATAAGCAACTTCCGCCTGGATATTTGCATAAGCCAGGGCCGATCGGTCCACTACAAGAAGCCAACCACATGGGCTTTTCCTGGGGCAGTATGATTCTGCCGCAGCTTGAGCAACCCGGCTTGTTCGATCAGTTTGATTTCGACCGGCCTATTTTTGATTTGGTCAATCTCGCCGCGCGCGAAACCCCGCTCGCGACTTTTCTGTGCCCGTCGGATATCTACTCGGACAGATCGTACGTGATACGAGATGACACCGTGACGCCCGTTGAGCGTTATGCTGCGGCTTCTTACGCGGCGAACTGGGGACCGTCGACACCCAGCGTGAATTTGGACGATAAGCCGCTAGAGAGTGCGGGTGTGTTCTATAGGAATAGTAGAATGCGATTTCGCGACATCTTGGACGGCTTGAGCAATACGCTGGCCCTGGGGGAGCGGACCAATGGTCCGCTGCCGCTCAGCACGCCGTCGCCTGGCGGACACACGAAATTCGAGACAGCCTGGAGTGCTGCGGTTCGCGATGTTGACGACGTCTGGGACGATCACGGGCACATGGTTTTATTCGAGACTCAATTTCTTCCCAACGAGATTGATGGTGATGACAAAGGCCTCTCCGCACCGCACGCCGGCTTGTGTCAATTTGCCATTTGCGACGGTTCCGTCCAGGCCATCTCGGACCAAATTGACGAAGTCGTTTACAATGCCCTGGCAACACGTGGCGGAAAAGAAGTCACCAAGGAGCATTGATAGACTTTGCTCGACCATGGCAACTCGACATGCTGGAATCTGCCTGACGGCGCACAAAAAACCCCGCCATGCGTGCATAGCGCGGGTCGAACGGTCGGAACGGAAGTCCGGAAACCGTGGTTGTGATTATGGTTGCGGTGATGGCCGCTGCTGATCCCAAACCCGCCGACTTGGAGCGAGAAGCCTTGTGCGTTGGTGGCGGAGGAATCCAGGCAGGCCAACAATGTGACAGCAAAGGTGGAAACACCAACGATTTTGATGACTCGGGACATTTTTTCTCTCTCTGGGTGGAAGGTTGTTTGCGTCGGCTTGACTGGCAACCACTGTTTCGTTCTGCCCTTAGCCCGCAATCCGCCGGACCCACCCGCCACAAAAAAGAGCAAAATTGATCCGGCTGGAATTGTCGCGGTGGAAACGTCCCTTGCGAAAACGGAATGGTTCGTCGAACGCACCCTCCGCTCGCTGTGAGCGTTGATCATCGACCGAGGATCCTCCTGCGACCTGGGCGCAACACTGATCGATGCCAATCACACGCCAGAACGAAACGCGATCAAGGTTTCAGTTGACAACAGCCTGGACCTTTACGAATGTACTTTGCGGCGAGCGGCAGCGACGGGGGACCCCCAGAACTGGAGGTTTCAACGATCTCGAGATGTGCATGGACCAGAACGCTTGTCGGGCTGGATTTGGATCGTACCAGCTGCCACTGGCCCGTGACCATCGGCTGCCGGCGGCACACGATCGCCATTGCTTCCAAGGTCAGCGCCGGTATTTCCAACGGTGGCGTCCGAACGGTTACAATACGAATGCCTAAGGGCAAACGGTATACCAGTAACGGCAAATAGGGGCCGTCTGATCCCTAAACTTGATCCAGCAATTTTTTTTGGAGCGACCTATGCAAGGCTTGATGATGGGGCAACAGTTGATGATTAGCGATCTGCTGGAGCATGCCGCTCGCAACCATGCTTCACGCGAAATTTACTCGCGCGAGTCCAATGGCCAAGAACATCGCTACGGTTGGGGCGAATGTGCCTCCCGCGCCCGCAAGCTTGCCAACGCCCTGCTGGCGGCCGGCGTGAAACCTGGCGACCGGGTCGCGACGATCGCTTGGAACAACTACCGCCACATCGAAATCTATTACGCTGTTTCTGGAATCGGTGCGATCGTCCATACGATCAATCCTCGGCTTGATCCAAAACAAATCGCTTGGATGGTCAATCACGCCGAAGACTCGTGGCTGATGTACGACACGACATTCGCACCGATCATTGAAGGCATCGCAGCGCACTGTCCCACCGTAAAAGGTTGGATCGCCATGTGTGCTGATGACGAACTGCCGGCAGGGCAAATCAACGCAAAGAGTTACGAAACCTTGATTGCCGACGCGTCGGATCAGATAGACTGGCCGAGGTTTGATGAAAACACGGCGTGCACACTCTGTTACACCTCCGGGACGACCGGCAATCCTAAAGGAGTTTTGTATTCACATCGGTCAACCATTTTGCACGCTTGGGCGGGCTGCGCCAAAGATGTCGTCGGGATCAGCGCCTGTGACACCGTGTTGGCGGTCGTACCAATGTTCCATGTTAGCGCCTGGGGTTTGGTCTATTCGGCAGCAATGCAGGGAACGAAACTGGTCATGCCGGGCCCCTTGCTGGACGGAAAGAATCTGACCGAGATGATTCGCCAGGAAGAGGTCACTTACATGGCCGGTGTGCCGACGGTTTGGCTCGGAATCCTCAACCATCTGAAACAAGTCGGAGGCACACTGCCGAGCGTCAAGACGGCGTTGGTCGGCGGATCAGCGTTGCCAGAAGCATTGTTGCGCGCCTACGAAGACGAGTTGGGGATCCCGATGCAACAGGGCTGGGGGATGACTGAAACAAGCCCGTTGGGCGCGACCAATGCCAACCTGCCCGATTATGGAGGGATGTCGCGCGACGACCAGGTCCGACGACGGTTGTTGGCCGGCCGCGCGATCTTTGGCGTCGAAATGCGGATCGTCGATGACGAAGACAATCTCCTGCCCAACGATGGCAAGACATCGGGCCACTTGCAGGTCCGTGGACCGTGGGTCGCCAGCGGCTATTTCAAAGGTGAAGGAGCGGAAGCGTTCACAGATGATGGTTGGTTCCGCACTGGCGATGTTGCCGCCCTGCATCCCAATGGCTACCTGGAAATCACCGACCGATCCAAAGATGTGATCAAGTCAGGTGGTGAATGGATCAGTTCGATCGAAGTCGAGAACGCGGCGATGGATCATCCCGAGGTGGTGATGGCGGCTTGCATCTCGGTCTATCACGAGAAGTGGCAAGAACGCCCGCTCCTGGTCTGTCAACCGATTCCCGGGAAGACGCCTAACATCGAAGAAATCAAACAGGCCGTAGCCGCCAAATGCGCGAAATGGTGGGTGCCCGAGCATGTCGTCTACAAAGACGAACTGCCGATCGGGGCCACCGGAAAGATTCTCAAACGCTTACTCAAGGAAGAGTACAAAGACCACCCGTCCTCGGAATAGCTGTGGGGACTGTGCCCCGGGGTCAAGCGATTTCGCAGACCGGAACCGATCTGTAGACGTCGGTATCTGCAGACGCACGTCATGGATCTGGTTGCCGGCCATTAGACGGCATGACTCGCGTTAGGCTCTGGGAATACCCTGAGCCTGGCGAACGTCCGCAGCCCCAGGCCAGCTCCGCTATCGCAGCGCGCAGCAAGCGTGTCATTGGTTCGGTCGCTGGTCGACGGCAAACAACAGCTATACTGCACGGCGTGAGCTGATTTCGAGGGCGTCGCGTTGCGTCCAATGTTCTCGGCGGTCCAGCAGCAAACCGCTGGACCGTCACGATTGTACCTGGCAGTCAGCGGCACTGACCGCGTCTCGAATCTGGTACGTCAAACGCCAAAGCGTTACGATCAACTCAGACAGTGTCGTCACAGGGCATCACCGATCGCAATCAGCCAGGCTTGAACACCGAGCAAAGTGCCTGAACCCGGCGCAGTGTGCACAAAGGAACAGGATCGGAATTCGGTCCCAATCCCAACTAAAGTTGTTCGGAACCGTTGCATGAGCGACAAACTGAACCAGCAATCGCTGGCATGCTTGACCGATCAAGAGCTCGCGGAGTTTGATCTTGGCGCGGTCGGTGGTGGCCGATTTGAGGCTATTTCCCGGCACCTCGACGCCTGCCAGTTCTGCGCGGACCGATTTGAGCAGCTAGCGCAGCAAACCGATTCTGTGCTCGATAATATTCGAGTCGATTTGCGACCAGAGGCGCTTCGGGCCCAATCGGAATTCGATCAACTGGTCCGCGAAGTTGGGTCGGAATTCATGCTCGGCGAAACCGATCTGCACGGCCAACAAGACCTGCCTTCCACGATCGATTGTTCTGCCCAGCCCGGCGGTGATGCGCTGCCCGGACGCGGCACTGCGAGCCGTCAGTTCGGTGACTACCAACTAGTCGAAGAAATCGCGCACGGCGGAATGGGCATCGTCTACAAAGCTTGGGACAAAGAGCTGAAATGTCACGTCGCACTCAAGACCATTCGATCCGGTGAGTTCGCGGGCGCGCAAGAAATCGAACGGTTTCACCGCGAAGCGGAAGCGGCGGCGAATCTGCAACATCCGGGAATTGTTAGAGTACACCAGTTCGGACAATATGCTGGTGCGCATTATTTCACGATGGATTTCGTCGACGGACAAAGCCTGGGCCAGCTGATCGATAACCAACCGCTTGACATCGAGACCGCGGTCAAGTTCACGATCGAGATTTGCGAGGCGATTGAATTTGCCCACCAGCATGGTGTGCTGCACCGTGACCTAAAGCCAGCCAATGTGCTGGTTGATCGTGAATCCAACCGCGCATTGGTCTCGGATTTTGGACTGGCAAAACGGATTGACCAAGACAGTGATTTCACCCAGACAGGCCAAGCCCTTGGCACGCCAGCCTACATGCCTCCGGAGCAAGCCTTCGGTCGAAAGCAAGAAATCGGCTTTCAAAGTGACGTGTATTCAATCGGTGCACTCTTGTATCACTTGCTGACCGGCCGTCCGCCCTTCACTGGTGAGACAAATCATCAGATCCTGACTCAGGTGATCAACAAGGATCCTTTACCGCCCAGAAAACTGAACCCCAGAGTGCCCAGGGATCTGAACACGATTTGCTTGAAGTGCTTGGATAAGAATCGTGGGAATCGGTATGTCTCGGCCGCCGAATTGCGTGACGACTTACGTCGTTTTACGCAAGGATTTCCTATCCGAGCCAGACCCGCAACCCTCCTCCAGCACGGCTGGCGCTGGTGTCAACGCAATCGTTTGACCGCCAGCCTTGGCTTCGCGATCTCACTTGTCGTGCTGATCACGATCACGCTCGGCGTGATCCTGGGACGCAACCTAGACGCTCAATTGGTTTCCGCCACCGAACGCCTGGACGCGGAAATTGCGCGCGCCGCGCGGATTGATGAATCAGCTCATGACGCCTGGATTCCTGGCGATCTGCGTGATGACACAGAAATATTGCGAGCAGCGCTTGAAAACTACAACCTACTGCGGGCCCAATGGTGGTCTTCGCCCGAAGACCAAATCGGCGACATTCCGCGGCAGCGTAAACTGGCCGATGCCTTGTTTCGCGTCGCCCAAGCCAGTCGCTTGCTAGGAGAGTTCGAGGCATCGGAAACCAATTTTGGCGATGCCATTGAACGATTCGAGTTTCTCAGCAGAAGTGTTCCGGACGATCCACGCTTGGCGGTCATGCACGGCAAGTCATTGGATTATCTCGGTGAGCTGTATCGAGAATACGGGAGCCGAGTCGAGGCAAATAAAGAAGCGGAAAACGCATATCAGCAGTCGCTTACAATTCTGACGCTGTGCGCGAACAAGTTTCCTTCGCATGCCGAAGCGGAACTCGAATTGGCTAGGACCGAAAACAACTACGGCATTTTCTTGCAACAGTCGTGTCGCCAGCACGATGCGACAATTCAATACGAGCAGGCCGAAAGGCGGATGCGCGCCATCCTTGATGCGCAGCCTGAAAACCCTGAATTTCGCAGAGACTTCGCTAGAACGCTAATCAATGTCGGTGTCCTGCAACGGAAAACGGGTCGCCCCGACGAAGCGGTGTCTTCCTACAAAGAAGCGATTGGCGAATTCGAATCCTTGCTGCAGACGGATCCCAACAACGCTCGCTACAGGTTCCTGCTTTCGATCACCAGAATGAATCTCGGTTACACACGCGACCAAAGCGGTGAGTTCGCCAAGGCACAGGTGCTGTATGACCAGGCGCTCAGCGGCTTCCGTTCGTTGCCTACGGACCGTATTCCCGAATACCGCCTGAGTTTGGCGAAATGCCTCGTAAACCTGGCGTCGAACTATGGCATGCAAGGTGACCTTAAGAAATCGTTTGAGTCGTGCAAGCAGGCAGAGCTGGAGTTGTCAGCGCTGCTTGAAAAACACCCCAACGTTGCCGAGATTGCGTCATGGATGGGGGTGCTGCATGGCAACCTGGGAGCGATCGAAAGTGCGCGGGGAAACTTTGAACAATTCTCTCAGCACCTCAATCAAGCAATCAGCTTTCAACAGCGAGCGGCTGACGATCACCGTCACGCGTGTGCTTATGAAGAACGTCTGATGGGGCATCATCGGTTCTTCGCGCTGCAGATCCTGGATCATTTTCTGGATCAAGATCAGCAGTCGAGACAAGACATCGCGGTCAAGCAGATCGTGGCGGCGACACAATATGGTTACCGTGACGATTTCAGTCAGGCGCGATTTGATCCGATTCGCGATCTGCCTCAATTCATCGCCGTCAGCAGAACCTTCAGCCGCTGAGCCGGGTCGCGGCGAGTTTGGAAGCGCCGCCCTTGTCGCCCAACGAGCAACGCAGGCGATTCAAAATAGGGAGTTTGCGAAGTCCATGCCGACTGATCGGATAGCGTTCGGGAACAGCTCCCGTTTATACCGATTGTGACGAATGTAACGGTAAAGTTTTATTGTACGGGCCATGGGAATGCAGACATGCTGACGACGCCGGCCAGGTGCCAACGAATCGCGCTGGGCGTTATGGCCGCATGTTGTTTCTGGCCGTCGGCTGGATTGGCCCAGTTCGGTGGCGGCGATTCATCTGCTGGCTACATCGATTCAGCGATCGTTCAGAATAAGGTTCGGTTTCGGTTTGACGCCGCTTATGACAATCCAACTCCGGATCGCGCCGAGTTTCTGTATCCCAAATGCGGATGTTTTCGTAATTTCGGGGATCCGACGGCGCCGGGGCCACCAGAAATCGAAACCGGCATTGACTATCAAGAGTTCTCGCTATTTGCTGAAAGCCTGCTGATTGGCGAAGTGATATCTGGATTTGTTGAGATTCCGTTTCGATTAATCAATCCCGAGCAGAATGCCAATGCTGGCGGTCTGTCAGACATCAACTTCGGTCTCAGAGCCGCGCTCTGGTTCGATTCGCGGCACTACCTGACGTTTCAGTTCCGAACCTACGTTCCCAGCGGGGACGGCTTTAAAGGTTTGGGCACCGAACACGTCAGCCTCGAGCCCGCAATCTTGTTCCTAAAACGACTTCGCAGTGGGGCGACGCTGGAGGGCGAAATCAGGGACTTCATTCCCATCGACGCTACGGCGGGTTGGGCAGGAAACGTACTGCGCTACGGAATTGGTGTCTCTGCCAAACTGGCGGACAATGGCCACGTTACCGTGATACCGGTTCTCGAAACCGTCGCCTGGTCGGTGCTCGGCGGCGACGTACTGGTCGATGGCAACACGCCTAACCAGCGTGTGGAGAGCGCCGCAACCACCATCGTCAACATCAAGTTGGGAACCCGCTTTAACTTCAGATCCTGTCATCGTCGCGCAGCGCAAAAATCGCTGTATGTCGGTTACGGCAAAGCGCTGACGGACGATCGATGGTACGACGACACGCTCCGGGTCGAGTACCGCCTGCTGTTCTGAATCCGCCGCACAGCAGCAACGGCAGCCGCCCGGCCCAGTCTGATCGTCGCCTGCGAAACGCCCAGTCCGCCAGGTCCGCTGCGCTGACGAAACCGCCCGAATCGGTGCCGAAATAGATCGGGGGTGGGCTTTCCGGTCTCGGTTGGAACGGCTCCGAAACGCAAGGCAGCGGAAATCTACGCGAGTTGAACTCCGAAATGTCACACCCCTGCGTTTTCTTTTCCAGACATCAGTTCCGCCGCGCTCCGGAGAAGAAAATGATCAGCCTGTTACGTCGACGCACCCGCCAGGCCAACCGCACCTCCAGTCGTCGACCCCAGCGACGCAGAATGATGCTCGAGCATCTGCAGCGTCGCGATTTGCTGGCCGGCGACGCCGGGCTGGAATGGAATCAAGCTGAGGTCCCGATCATTAAAATCAACCGTCCGGCGGTAATCGCAGCTTCATCCAACCTTGCTTCACTGTCCCTGTTGCTGGACAACACCCAGTCCGAAGTCCCCGATTCGATGCCTACCCCTTCAGACGACGAGGCCAAGGAACGCGTGAATGACTACCGCACCACCGCCGTTGGCGAGATTCAAGTTGCCATCGAGCAGGGAGACACCTGGACCAACCGCGTAACGACAAAACATGGGTCGACCGTGGTGCTTTCGACGCCGATGCCCGAGACTGAGTCGCGGACTGACGTCTCACAGGAGGTTGCCGAGGAACTGGCGAGCCAAAAGGAACTACAGGAGATCGCTGATGAAGATGACGGACAGCACGCGCCGATCAACGATCCGCAATCGACTGACAAACCCAACGCTGCGGGCAGTACCAAGGGCGGTAACGCATCGGACAAGCGCACCGCGAAGACACCCGATCCGGATGGTGGATATACCGAGACCAGAATCAACCAACAGGGAAAGGTGACTGCAAAAACGAAATACAACAAGAGCAAGACGAAAGTTGAAACCACTGCCTATGATTCAGAAAAGCAAACTGAAACAAAAACTACCTTTCATACAGGTGAATTGAAAGGCGAACTCATCGAACTGGGTGAACTGCATGTTGGAAAGCCCAAACAGAGGACCACAACCAAAACAACGGAAGATGGACAGGTAACCAAGCAGGAAGACTTCTCGTACTCCGAAGATGGGCACGTCGTGGAGGAAACCGTGACGGATGAATTCGGTCGACAGACGCGCAAACAATATCAATACATGGACGGCAAGCTTGTGAATATCTGGCTGCCTGAAAAGGGCGTTAAATTCATCTATGTTTGGGATGCCAATGGCAACTTGGAATCCGCTGTGAAGCACAAGGACAATACAGAAGTGGGCCGCGTTGAGTTTGATAAAAATGGAAAGCTGATCAAAAAGAAAGGAGATACTGGGGGCATCAGCAATGACAAAGTCAAGCACGGGGCAGATGCAGGCGAAAAGAAAGCGGATTCCGACGCACCCGGCGACAGCAAAAAGGTCTTCAAGCAAATTGAGGTCAGCGACGTTCACCCCGATAGCGACCAGATCAGCAGCGAGGACGCCAACAAAGCCGACAATCATCAGACTGGACTTTCTTCTAACAAGCCTACCAGCCAGACCCAACAAACGCTGCCCAAACTCAAGCCGGTCGTACGATCCATCGATGCTGGTCAGTTCAGCGATCGGATGCTCGAGATCGAGATCGAGAGCGGCCCGCGCCTGGTCAAACACTTTCTAGACAAGGCCAAGGAAGTGCGTGACCAAGCCGACCGACATCGCCAGCAAGCCAAACAACGCCGCGCTGATGCAAAACGGGCGCGCACCAGCGCCAAGGCCTCCGAGCAGCGCGCTAAGAATGCGAAGACGAAGGACAGCCGTGATTTTCATCACGATCAAGCCAAAACCTATCGAGAAACAGCGGACCTGTTGGACAAATCGGCCAATGACTTGGACCGGTTCTGTGAACACAAGGATGCGGTCGCCGAATCCTACGAACAGGATGCCGCTAACTCGGCTCAGAACTATGCCGAAGCGATGATCGAACAGATTCGTCGTCAAACCAACGCGGCGATCCGGGAAGCCCGCGCCAAGGCGGCCCAGGACGCCGAGGCGAAACGAGTCGAAGCCGAGGCGAAACGAGTCGAAGCCGAGCGACAGGAGCGACTGCGGAAAATGATCCTTCAATCGAGACTCATTTCGCAGGATAACGCTGGCGAGCAATCCAAGCCCAAATCCGGACCGCGGCCAACCTACCGACGCGACGGCCGGATCCCTCGTCCCGGCCAGGAACCCTATACCGAGACGCTGCGGAAGGCCTTGAACGGTAAATGAGTCAAGCGTTCAAACTGGGCGTCGCCGCAAAGGAGTCGGCGGGCCCGCAGCGTGCTATAGTGAATTGAACTGTTTGGGAACCAACCCGACGCGCGACACTGTCTGATGGACGACTCTAGACTGCTGCCTCCGAACGCCATCGATGCCACCAACCCTGGTCTGCTCGGCAAAGCTCGCATCAATGACCCGCAGGCTTGGAGCCAGTTGACCTATTTGTACGGGCCAGTCGTACGATTCTGGATTCTTCGTTCCGGTGTTAGCTCAAGGTCCGATGTGTCGGATATTCTGCAAAACGTGTTTGTGGCTGTGGCAACCAACCTGAAATCGTTTGAGCGCGACGAGGGTACGGGCAAGTTTCGCGCCTGGCTGAAGACCATCACGCGAAACAAAGTCAACGACCACTATCGGCGACTTGGGAAACAGTTTCAAGCTCGCGGTGGCTCCACGGCGGCGATCCAGCTGGATCAGGTCGCGGCGCGCAATCCCGACGCCAGCAACGACGGCTCAAATTCGGTTGCGGCTGACGTCGATTCGGAAAAGTCACTGCTGACACAAAGAGTACTGGAGTCGCTCAAAGGCGAATTTCGCGAGCACAGTTGGCAGGCGTTCCAGCGAACCGTTGTTGATGGGCGCAGCGCCGCGGAGGTTGCCAGCGAACTCGGTTCGACCGCAGCCGCCATCCGCAAGACAAAATCCCGGATCTTGCAGCGGCTGCGCGAAGTACTGCGAGAGTTGGATATCGAATAACTCGAGCCGGTTGCTGATTAATGATTGCGGAGCTATTTCGCTACCAAGCGGACTTTAGTTCGGCAACCAACAATCTCAGGCACTTCAACATCTCGGATCCGGAAGAACTTTTTTCGCCGAGCGTTTCGATCACCGGCCCCAGCGCCGTGACGGCGACGATTGCGGCCGCGTCACCAAGCTGGTTGTGAATCATCAACACATCGACCTCGCTTACTGGCTCACGCCCGATCAGTCGCCGGACCGCGTCCCAGGAACATGCGGAAACGGCAGTCGACAATTCTTGCGAGCATCGATTGGTTCTGGCGACTCTCCTGGTCAAGTCGTCCCGTACCTTGCCCGTTAGGTGCGCATCACCAAAGTCCAGCGACTTCCGCATCGTCTGGTCGACAATCTCGCATATCGCATGAAAGTCCTCCTTGTTGCGGCATTGAATGGATCTCGAAAGCATCGACTCGAACCGACAGATCAAGTCAACGCCCGCCAGTTCCAACATCATGCGGGATTCATCGCGATCAGCTGCCGATGAAGCAGATGATTGCGTCGTTTTGGCGACCCGGCTGGCGGGAGCGGCCGATTGAGTTTGTGTCATCGAACGAATCCAATGCAGGAAGGAATCATGGGAAGTTTCAGTTGGCAATCAAATGCTCGGCCGACTGACCACTCTCGGTAAGGTTGCGAACCGTTTCGATCAGGTTTTCCGACTGAAAAGGTTTGACGAGATAGCCGTCACAACCGGCCATCGATCCCTTCCATTTGCTTGCGACTCCCTCTTTGTCCGACAGCAAAACAACCGGGATCGATCCGGTGCGTTGGTCTTTCTTGATCAGTCTGCACAATTGATAGCCTCCGAGCTTGGGCATTGTGGTATTCGAAACAACCAGCGCCGGCAAACGTTTGCCAATCTTGTTCAGCGCGTCTACGCCATTGGTGGCGGTAATCACCTCGTAGCCCGCCGAGGTCAGTGCGAGTGTTATCAGCTTGCGAACGATTCGGCTGTCATCGACCGCCAGGATCAGTGGTATCGGTGCATCTGTTTCAACGATCCGTCCGATCGTTTCAGAGGCAGTGATCGAGCTGATTTCGGTCAGTATCGCGGCTTCGACTTCTGCGGCCGGCACAAACTCAACTCCGTCAGCCAGATCGAAGTCCGTTTCAGGATCGTAAGATGGATCCCGCTTAGCTTTCTTGACTGGTTCGGGCTTCGTATCCGGTTGGACTTCGGCGCGAGATTCGGAATCCGGAACAGACTCAAGAACAGCTTCAGCAACGATTTCCGAATCAGACTCGGGATTAGCAATCGATTCGACCGCGGTTGCCGAGGAACGTTCGAGTTCTGGTTCCCTTGCGGCGATCGAATCAGCTTCAAAATCCGACTCAATCTCGACGGCAAATTCGACTTCGGTCGTTGATTCAACGGTTGCGATCGATTCAAACTCAGCGGTTGGATTTACTTCCTCGAACTGCTCAGGCTCGGTATTTTCTGCCGTACCATCCAAAGCGGCAGGTTCGACACCGGTCAACGATTCAACAGTGGCGATCGGCTCATATTCAGCGGCTGGAACAGCTTCCTCGAACCGCTCAGGCTCGGTGGTTTCTGCAGCACCATCCAAAGCGGCAGGTTCGACTTCGGTCAACGATTCAACAGTGGCGATCGGTTCAAACTCAGCGGTTGGATCAGCTTCCTCGAACTGCTCAGCCTCAGTGATTTCTGCAGCACCATCCAAAGCGGCAGGTTCGAATTCGGTCGCCGATTCAACATTGGCGATCGGTTCAAACTCAGCGGCTGGAACAGCTTCCTCGAACTGCTCAGGCTGAGTGGTTTCCGCAGCACCATCCAAAGCGGCAGGTTCGAATTCGGTCGCCGATTCAACATTGGCGATCGGTTCAAACTCAGCGGCTGGAACAGCTTCCTCGAACCGCTCAGGCTGAGTGGATTCTGCAGCACCATCCAAAGCGGCAGGTTCGACTTCAGTCAACGATTCAACAGTGGCGATCGGTTCAGGCTCAGCGGTTGGCTCAGTTTCTTCTAACTGCTCAGGCTCAGTAACATTCGAATGACCGTCTGCAGCCGGCGCGTCCTCTGCTTGGCTAGCCTGTTCAACTGCCCCTTGGCACTCGAGAATCGCTTGGCAGGAGATGATTCCGGCCGAGATTATTTGATTGTTGTGATCGACCGCTTGAGCTTCTTGCAAAGCCGTTCCAGCTGCCAGCGGTGAATCGGATAGCCACGCCTGCCACAACTGAGCCGATGCTTGATCGCCCAACTCCGGCTGGACCAACGTGACTTCCGAGTGAGCCATCACGCAATCGTCTGAGAGCGCCGATTCAGCGATCGATTTGGGCTGTGACATCTGATCACACATTCGTCAGAGGGAAGTTTCGAACCAGCTGCAGCGTTCTGTTCGCGGTACCAATAACCGAGATGGCAACGGACCGGTCAGAGCTACGAAGGCCGCACCAGAATTCCGGCGCACCTCCGATCGCGACAGAAACAGTTCGGCTATCCCGCAGTCATACTACATCGATGTCGATCCCCTGCTTAACTATCGAGACGAGGACCGCCAGCGCTGAAACCTAGTTTGCCTCAAGTTCGGTGCCGAAAATTTTCGTCAGCTTCGGTCCTTTTGGCGCGTTTCTTGCCGTAACAACCGTGCAATTCGTTACCGTCGTGCGACCGATTGGCATCGCGTCCTTTTGTCGCTGATTCGATAACGTCATTACGGCTGCGGTTTTGTTGCTCCGCCCAACAGGCCGCCAAGGTATCCCATGGGCACGTAGGCTCCGGCTAAGTCTAGCACGCCAAACCACACCGGTCCGCCGAACATCAACACCATCGTGATCCCTCCCAGCAGGAAAAATACGCCAATGCCCAGTGCGAACTTCATCTTGTGGCTGGCTGCCAACTTTGCGGCAATCATTGCGCCGACGAGTGTCCCCAGGGCGTGGGCCAGCCAAGGTGCAATCAAGTTGGCCGGCTCGAGCAACTTGAGGTTCTCGGCGAATTTCTCCATATCCGACATGTCGACACCTGCGGGTGGCGGGATCACCATCGGCCCGACAGTGATAATCGCCATGTTGATCGCGCTGCCGACCAACAAACCTGCGATGACTGCCAGCACGTTTCTCAGCGTCGGTGGCATGGTGCGACCCCTTCACGATGTTGCTTGCGCACGCGCGCTACCTTGGCCCCCGTCGCCAAGTAAGTAGCTGCCACCTTGTCCAAAGTATAATTGGCTACTCCGGCTGGCCGCATTCCTATTCACGGGCCTAGGCGAACGCATCCTGATTCGCACCAAGAAAAGTGAAATGCCAGTTATACCTGTCCTGTTGACGTTCCAACCGCTTCGGTCCACCACAAGTGTGCTATCAGTCAGGTCAGGTCTCATCGAGGAACTCCTTTGCTAATTTCGCACACCGTTGACTTTCGATTGAAAAAAAGGGATCAGTCGGTCCGATCGACGAATGACTTGGCGACAGGAAGATTGAGATCACGAGAGACGGACGATTGACTGTCCGTTTGTGCAAACGCCGGCAGCCGTCCTCCGTGCACGGAGTGGTTCTAGCTTTCGCCACGGGTACCGACTGGGCCAATCCGATTCAGTCTCGTCGCCCAACAGCATACCACCGAGGCAGCCGGTTCATGATTGGCCCCCATGAGTACCCGATCGCAAATCGCTGGCCCAATTGGAATGCCCATCGAGTGTTCTCTGGCCCGTTTTCGGAACTGCTGTCAGCGAAACCCTGGTTCCACATGTCGGATTCGTTGCCCAGCGCCAGCGCAAACCATTTCCAGCAAGCGAGACGTCGACCCTGGCCGCCGAGGCCTGTCATTTTTTGGGGTTGGATCATTCAACACCGTCGGATATCTTCTGCTGGCCGCGTCCAATAAGCAAGGAACGAGAAGTGAACTTTTGGTTATCTGTGCTACTAACCTGGTTCGCCCTGAGCATCCCCGTGGCACTGATGCTCAGTCGTTTCATCGCCACTGGCCATGGCAGCAACGAAACACCGGTGCAACATCGTCGCGACGAAAACCAGGTTCAAACTCGTGGTGACGAAAAACCGCTTCACCGTCGAGCGTCGTAACAGAGACCGCACCACCAGCCGATGACGCCGGTACTCGTACTGCTGCTGCTCTTGATGGCGATCAGTGTAACCACCGACACCCTCTCTTATTCGCCCGGCGCGTTGAACGAGGCGTGTCGGGCCTCTTGCGCAAACGGCATCAGTTGTTTGATCTCATCGGCGGTCAGGGTTTCGCGTTCCAAGAGTGCCCTGGCAACTGCCTCGACGGTCTCCCAGTGTGCCTCGATCATTTGATCGGCGTCCCGGTACGCATCATTGACTAACGTCCGGATTGCTTCGTCGATTTCTTTTGCCGTCTGTTCCGAATAACCTCTGTCAACCAATAAGCGTTCTTCCGCGGCGTCGGTAGCAACGCGGATAAAACCGATCTCGTCCGACATTCCCCAGGTTCGCACCATTCGGTCTGCCAATTGCGTAAGCTTCTTGATGTCGTCCTCGGCACCGGAGCAAACATCGCCGGTCTTCCGCAGCTCGGCGACCCGTCCTCCACACAAGACTCGCATGGTAGCCAGCAAATACTTTCTCCCATAGCTGTAGCGTTCCCGTTCGGGCAGCGAGAAAGTTGCGCCGAGCGACCTGCCGCGAGGTATGATCGTTACCTTCTCGACAGGATCGGCGTCTTCCAGCAAGGATTCCAACACGGCATGCCCTGCTTCGTGATAGGCACTGATCGTACGTTGCTGTTCGTCGATCTTTCGGCTGGTTTGGGCGCGGCCAAACTTTAGTTTGTCGCGTCCGCGTTGCATGTCATCCATCGAAACGGAACTCTTGTTATTCATCGCGGCGATGATCGCCGCTTCGTTGACCATCGCTCGCAAATCGGCTCCCGAAAACATCGGTGTCGCGCGCGCCAGTTGCAACAAATCGACGTCGTCACCCAACTTCACATGTTCGGTGTGGATGCGCAAAATCTCGCAACGACCCTTAATATCAGGGAGGGAAACATGCACTTGGCGATCGAACCTTCCCGGTCTTACCAACGCCGGATCGAGCACATCGGGGCGATTGGTCGCAGCGATCACGATGACCTGGTCATGCGGGTCGAACCCGTCCATCTCCGATAGGATCGCATTCAACGTTTGCTCGCGTTCACCGTGACTGCCACCAGCGACTAACTCCAGCCCCCGTTTGCAACCGACAGAGTCGATCTCGTCAAGGAAAATAATGCATGGCTCATTTTGCTTCGCTTGTTGGAACAGATCTCGCACGCGACGGGCACCCACTCCGACGAACATCTCCATGAAGTCAGAGCCGGAGATGGTAAAAAACGGAACGTCCGCCTCTCCCGCGATCGCGCGGGCCAGCAGAGTCTTGCCGCATCCCGGCGGTCCCAAAAGCAAAACGCCTCTCGGCATGCGGGCACCGATTTTTTCGAATCGGGCCGGGTTCTGCAAAAACTCGATCACCTCGCTGATTTCGGCTTTGGCCTCATCGATACCGGCGATGTCGCCAAGTGTCACATTCACCGTGCCCTTGGACACCAGGCGATGCTGCGATTTGCCAAAGCCACCCAGCATGCCACCTGCTCCCGGTGACATCGTCTGGCGTGCGCGAAACATGATGAACCAAAAAAATGCGATCAGCAGCAATAGCGGCAGCCAGCTAAGCAGGATCGATCCCCATTGACTGATCGAAGTATCGAGCTGATAGGCGACCCCCAAATCATCAAGCTGCTGAATGAACAACTGTCGGTTTTCACTGTCAATGGCCACATACGTCGGCAACTCTTGACCGTCTTTCTTGTCAATCGACAAGGCCTCGTCCGGTACAAATTCTTTGCTCAGCACGGCATCAATTCTGTCATGCTTGACTGTCACGCTTCCAGGCTTGATCGCGTCCGCCTCGAGCAATTGCTTGAACGTGGCCCAGGCCGGTATTTCAGTTCGCGCCAAATCTTGATTGCGTTGGTTCAGGATGAACAGCAGAATCGCAATTGACAACAGAAACCAGATCGCTGGCGCAAATGAACCGTGACCGCGCCAGGACGAGCCATTCAATGGCGGCCGTTCCTCGTTCGCCGTGCCCGGCTGATTCGGAGGTTTTGCGTTCTGTGTGGTCATACTTGATTGAGCTTAATGAAGGCTTGGCGATCTTGTTGAGTTCGGGAATCGAGATTTTTCCGAATCCGACATCCGTTTCTTCGCTGGACTTCGCCGCCTGGTCGGGCCCAGTTTGATTGCTCGAGCATCAAGCATGAAATCGTTCTGCAACTTGATCCTCCCGATAGCCGACGGTGGTCAGCCGGCCCCCCCCCAGGATAACTGCTGGCGGAGGTAACTGTCGCCGGGCTCAGCGACGTAGAATCATTGGTAAGGAATCGTTGGTAAGCCGGCCGCTGTCACCTATTGGTGGCAGCCAAAGCCTCATAAAAACCAAGTGCGGCCGAGAGGACTCGAACCTCCACGGGATTAACTCCCACTAGGCCCTCAAGCTCTTTATCCGCGTTGCAACTCTGTTGACTCGATGGTGAAACATCAGTGAATCGTCAGGTCGTTTGATGATCGACGTTGAGTCAACATTGTAACGAAATGGACTCGATGTTGGCAACACTGCCACCAATTTGCCACCCGTTTTTGTGCGACTCACACTAGCTCTGTTCCCTAGTGATCGATCGAGGAAAGTTGATGCTGGGTGCTGGGGGCAAATTGGTGGCACGACGCATTACCCCTTCGATAATTGTGCTAGTGCCTGTTCTGGGGTCAGTGCGGTCACATGCGAGTATCTTGAAAAATCGCGAGTGTTCAACGTGATGATTGTCTTGATCGACGTAGCTTGCATCACAGCCACCAATCGAGCGTCATGAACCGACACGCCGGTAATTTGGTGCTGCACAACAAGCCGTCGCCACTCGGCATAAGCATCGGGATGGTCGGACAACACATTTCCCACGCTTTCCAAAAATGAAACTCGCCGATCGGTCAACGCCACATCTTGGCCGTACCCACCACGCGCCGAACTCGGTCGGGTTGATACATTCCAGAACTCGGCAACATTCTGCGCCGTTGTGTGAAGTTCATTGCCGCGGGCCGTCAACTGACGAAACAACGTCCGAATCGTTTCGTGCTGGGGATCAGACTGCTCGAACAGTCTCAGCAGCACCCCGGTGTCAACGAGATACCGCATCAGTCGTGGTCGCTATAGATGTCGGATCGCGAAAAGTCGGTGGGAAGTGATGGGCCAGAAAACAACAACGAATCTAGCTCCGAATCGAAGGAATCCGCCGTCACCGCGTTTGAAGATCCGTTCAGCTTCTGGCCGAGCAGCCGTGCACGGACAAACTCCGCGACACTCATGTTCTGAGCTTGTGCGGCGTCAGCAAGCGCCTTTGCCGTCAAATCGTCGAGTTCTACGTTTGTCATCATGAAATTCTCCTGACCCCATTCTACCAGCTTTATGGCCATTCGTCACGAACTTCATGCTGGAGCATTCGGGGATTGATTCACACCTAATGCACGATAGATGTTGGACCGCGAAAAGTCGGTGGCAGAGTTTTTGCTCGCAAATCCACGCAGCAGCTTTGGGAACCGGAAACGCGACCAGCCGCCTAGCGGAGAAGTTGGACCCGAGCTAAAAAGCAATTTCACGTTCGAGAAATGCACTCCTTGAGCGTGGGTGAACGGCGACTTACGGGACCTCCCGTAAGTCGCTTTTTTTTGTTCTTGTCGCTCGCTCTCTTCCAGAACGTCAGGCGAGTGGATTCCAGTTCTACAGGTGACAATTTACCGGACTGTTTTCACACCTGATGCACTGTTTGTGCAGGGTCGTGCAACAAGCAAGTTGACGACGGAACAAATCGAGAATGGAAGGATGATGAGAATGGAAACAAAGAAGATTGAAACAACTTACAAGGTCGGTGGTGGTCGAGCTTGAGGACATCGCGGCAAGATTGGAGCGAATCGAAGGTTTGCTTGAGTCGCTGCAGATGCCACAGAAGGAAAAGTATTTCTACTCAACGGGTGAAGCCGCCGAGCGTCTTGGTTTATCTGCTTGGTACGTCCGTCGGCGCTGTGCGTTGGGTGAGATTTTGGCGGAGAAACACCCCGAGAGTGGGAAGTTTCTAATTTCCGCCGATGAAATTGAACGTATCGAAACTCGTCGAGATGCGCTCGACGACGACCGAAGCGGTAGGCAAAGGAATGAATGATGAAAAAGAATGATAAGAAGGAGCAACCAGCCAACCTTGTATTTGAGAAACGATTGCACAACGTTCGAGTATCGATTTGGGCGAACACCAACGACCACCAATTCCGAGTAGCAGGGCGCACCGCTTCCAGCCCGCCCAAAGCGAAGCCTTTGGGAGTGACTACGAGGAATGAGTCGAACACAAACGCAAAATCTGTTGGACTCGAACCCCCGGATCGAATTTCTAAGTGAATCCGGTGTCGGCCACCGGATGCACGAAAGCGGTTTTCGAAAGCCGCTTCGGTGTACCGCACCGACAGCAGTTCGGGCGGTCTAGAAATCCGTTCGGTTGGTTCAACCTCGTGCAGTTCGGAACTCTGAGAATTGCCGGCGGTCGATTTCACCGCAGCGTCTGGACAAGTCGAGGTTTGCTGCGGCGGACGTGAACTTCAACGCGCTACTTGCGATGTGATAATGGGCCTGTCAGACGAAGAGCATTGCATGGACTCGTGTCCCGAAGCCGATTATCAAGGCTTTTGGGTGGTAACCCCCAAATATCGCCTTTGGTGGCTATGCCTTAATATATCTCGAGCCACGGTCAACCCACTGCCAGTCTGGGAAATCTCAAAGTACTGGCCTTGAGGTCCACGATACGTCTCGCCGTCGATGACAACTGACTCGGGGCTAAACAAACGATTTTTCCCCTTTCGCTCCGCTGTTACCTTCCAACTCCATTAGTCTCCATTCTCGCAGTCCACCAAGCCTCGAAATACTACTGCATTCTCGTCCGCTTCTCTCGTGATGTGATGCGTTCCATCGTTCATATCAGCGATTCGAACAGATGGTTTGAATCCGCCGGGTGCACCGGAGAATGGGCTGTTTGACCACGTATTTGGTATGAAAAGTATGCTGATGTACCCGATCCACTCCTCGGACGCAGGTTCGAGTACTCGTTGTCGTTCGTAGAACATGAAGGAGTCGTCGACGTCGTCGTACCACCCGTAGTTACGTGACTCGGCGTCTCCATGCGACACTGACTCAACCTCGATCTTGTCGGCTTTGCTGGTTGACAAGAAAACAGTCGATCCGCGGGATAGGTCATATTCTAGATCCCCAAACAAAACAACGAGCGAGCCATCACCCTTGAGGTTTGCGCTCCAAGTAAGCTTCTCGCCGTTCGCGGCTCGGTAAACTCCATTGACGGATGCCTTGGAAGCGCCGACAGCTTTACTGATTTTTTGTGTTCCTTGACCGTCGTCCCACACAGCAAACTTTGCGTCGAACTCAGGCCACCGCACCATTGTCTCACGGCTACGCTGGGGTACCGCTTGTCCTTGTTGGATTACAACCGGTTCAAGCGGGTTTGGCCACCACGTTTGATACGCAAGGTCGGTGGCCAGCATCACTACGCCGGCGACGCCCGCTACCTTCAGGACGTCGTACGTCGGCATGCCTCGCCGATGCCAACGCTTCATACTCTTAAAGAGCCAGATGGTGAGAGCAACGACGCTGCACAGGACTGCGACACCCGTCCAGCGGCCTTGGCCCTGTTGGATATGCTGAAGATTGATCGTCGGCAGAAACAACATCCATGCGGACAATGAAAAGATAGTGATGCCAAGATGCAGGCGGGAGGGTTCAGGAGCTGCCTCGATCTGGTAGAGGCGGGGGAGACGCGGGCAGACCAGCCAGAACAAAGACCACAACGCGACGGCCCACAGACAATTGCTGGTATCGTGCGTCAAGCCTGGCAGTTGCGGAGCGATTGACGTGGCCCCGAACAGTGCACACAAGCCCGCAAGGTAGATCGACGCCACACTTGGCTTCGACCAGAGACGCCTGGACAGCCAGATCATCGCGATTCCAACAGCGGCTACCGATATCCAGAGCGCTACGAAGATTCCCAGCTCCAGCGTTGTGTGCACGTGCTTGTCGCACACGCCAGGTACCCCGTGCCACGCGGTACGGAGACCGTCGAGGAGGAACATAGCGCCTACGACAAAGCAGGTTGCTGGCAGGACTGAGCGTAACAACAATGTCATTGACAACTCCGGTCTCTTTGTATCTCGCAAGTATAGCGACGAATTACAGTGGCTGGTGATGACCTGCCCGCCTTCTCCGGTGCCAATTCGATTGCTTTGTTGGCCAACGCGACTGCCTACGTCGGGTTGTATTGCTGTGGCTCGGGACAGACGACCAAATACTCGGCAAGGTTGCCAGACGGTGTGGCTGACCCCCGCGAAGCGATCCACAGCAGCCATTGACTCAGATATCTCCATCTTCGTTAATGCTGGTATAGATCACGTTCGCAAGAACTCGCATGGCCTTGTCGGCATCGTCGAGTATTCCGTCACCGTTCTGATCGTAGACATGGCTGTAGCCGTCTGCATCGTTATCGACCGTACCATTGATGTCGGTAAGGCTATTAGTCGCCAGCAGCAACTGCATGATGGTCATGTCGGTGTTGTCGGCGACGCCGAACGCAACGCCGCTGGAACCAACATTCACCACCTTGGCTCCGATACCGGTGTCGGAAACGTTGAAGCCATAGCTCGTTGCAGCCGTAACGCCAGACAGGTTGCTGCTGGTGAAGTAGGTCGCGAAGGCCACGGACATGAACTGAGCGTCCACCTTCGGGGTACCCTTGAGCTTCTTCTTGAAGAATTCGGCCTTGAAGAAGCTGGCCACCTCGCCACCGTCGTCCCCACCCAATCCATCGGAGAACGTGCTACCAAAAACGTTCCCGAAATTATCCGTCAACCAGGCGGCCAGTCCGTCGCCATGATCTTCAATCAGCTTCTGGCCATTCTTGTTCTGCCAAAAACCGATCGTGGCGGCGTCGCCGTTGCTGATCCCTTGGCCCAATTCGGCGAAGACGTAATCCGTTGCGTCCGTGACACCGTCGAGCGTGAGTTCCATCACATCATTCGCGCCGAGGGGATTGGCGGTGCCGCCCAGGTTACCGAGGATCTCAGCACCGTCGTCCACACCAGTCGGGTGCGTCTCGATGATCTGGTAAGTGGCGAACTCATCACCCACATCGAAGGCGTAGACGCCGCCCATCGAAGTGGTATCGACCTGAGATCCTTCCACCCCGCCAGTCAATTCCACCGTCACGCCATCGACCCCCGGCTCTGTCGCCTGCATCGCGCCATCACCGTTCACGTCGACAAATACCATGCCGCTAATCGTTCGCCGCACATCGGTGAGGTTGATGGTGAACGTCTGGCTGGATGTGGCATTGGCCGCGCCGCTGCCGTCATTCGCTTCCACGGTGATGTTGTGGCTGGCGGCGTCTTCAAAATCCAACAAGGATCCATCGGCCACCGTGACCACGCCTGTGTTGGCGTCGATCGCAAATCGTCCACCCGCATCGTCGCTCAGGCTGAAGGTCACGTTTCCGCCGCCTGCCGCGCCGTTAGGATCGGTCGAGGAGACATCGATGCCAACCGTCGTGCCGGTGGCTGAGTTCTCCGCCACTTCGTTTGCCGCCGTGGCGTCGTCGACCGGTTGGGTTGGAGCCACGTTTATGACGTTGATGGTGAAATCGGCCGAGGAAGTTTCGCCGTCTGGATCTTCGGCTTGGACCGTAATCACGTGACTGGTTCCGTCCTCAAAGTTCAGCAGCGCACTGCCGCCAACGGCCACGGTTACCACGCCAGTGCCAGAGTTAATCGCAAAGCGTCCAGCGGCATCGTTGGTCAGCGTATAGACCAGCGTGTCGCCGTCGGGATCGTTCGCCTCGGCAGTGATGCCTACGGTCGTCCCCAGTGTCGCGCCTTCCGCCACGTCGTTGGCGGCCCCGTTTACGTCCACCGCCGCGTCCGGTGGTGCGTTGTTCGGTGCCGTTCCGTATACAATATAACTCTCACCCCGTTTGTCCGGGCCGGCTCTATATGCGCCAATGATGACGTCGTCGATGCCATCGCCGTTGAAGTCGCCGGCCCCGCTGACCGAAATGCCGGACTGGTCACCGCCATCGATCCCATTTAGTACCAGGCCATTGGCACCGCTGAGTGTCGAAAGATCGAGACTGGCTGGCAGTCCGGCCTGCGCTGCCAAACACCACGTAACTCTCACCCGCACTACTCACTCCGTTCGGGCCGGCTCTATATGCGCCAATGATGACGTCGTCGATGCCATCGCCGTTGAAGTCGCCGGCCCCGCTGACCGAAATGCCGGACAGATCACCGCCATCGATCCCATTTAGTACCAGGCCATTGGCACCGTTCAGTGTCGAAAGATCGAGACTGGCTGGCAGTCCGGCAGCGCTGCCAAACACCACGTAACTCTCACCCGCACTACTCACTCCGTTCGGGTCGGCTCTATCTGCGCCAATGATGACGTCGTCGATGCCATCGCCGTTGAAGTCGCCGGCCCCGCTGACCGAAATGCCGGACTGGTCACCGCCATCGATCCCATTTAGTACCAGGCCATTGGCACCGTTCAGAGTCGAAAGATCGAGGCTGGCTGGCACTTTGAGCCTACCAAACACCACGTAACTCTCACCCGCACTACTCACTCCGTTCGGGTCGGCTCTATCTGCGCCAATGATGACGTCGTCGATGCCATCGCCGTTGAAGTCGCCGGCCCCGCTGACCGAAATGCCGGACTGGTCACCGGAATCGATCCCATTTAGTACCAGGCCATTTTTACCGTTCAGTGTCGAAAGATCGACACTTTTTGGCAGTCCGGCCGCGCTGCCAAACACCACGTAACTCTCACCCGCACTTTTCACTCCGTTCGGGTCGGCGAATTGTGCGCCAATGATGACGTCGTCGATGCCATCGCCGTTGAAGTCGCCGGCCCCGCTGACCGAAATGCCGGACAGATCAGTGGCACCGATGCCATTTAGTACCAGGCCATTGGCACCGTTCAGTGTCTTAAGATCGAGGCTGGCTGGCAGTCCGGCCGCGCTGCCAAACACCACGTAACTCTCACCCGCACTACTCACTTTGTTCGGGTCGGCTCTATATGCGCCAATGATGACGTCGTCGATGCCATCGCCGTTGAAGTCGCCGGCCCCGCTGACCGAATAGCCGGACTGGTCAGAGGCATCGATCCCATTTAGTACCAGGCCATTGGCACCGCTGAGTGTCGAAAGATCGAGACTGGCTGGCAGTCCGGCCGCGCTGCCAAACACCACGTAACTCTCACCCGCATTACTCACTCCGTTCGGGTCGGCGAATTGTGCGCCAATGATGACGTCGTCGATGCCATCGCCGTTGAAGTCGCCGGCCCCGCTGACCGAATAGCCGGACAGATCAGAGGCATCGATTCCATCCACGACAATCCCAGCGCTGCCGTCGCCGCCGTTCTCGGCTAGCAGACTGCTGAGTTCGAAGGCGGCCAACAACCGCCGGTCTTCGAGCGACTCAAATGACGCACGGCGTCTGCGGGAAGTTCGTTTGCGTAGGCTGGAACGGCGTGTCGTACGAGTGCGGAACATAGTGGGTGTCCTTGGTGGTTGGGGCGACGCTACACGGAAGCGGCTACCCATGGGTTGGTTGGTCGTTCGACTGTTGTAGCGCCAGTTGCGAGAAATGGGCGAACGTCAAAAAAGGGGTGTCAGACGCTCTTTTCGCCCTAAAGCTGCAGCAATGCATCGGGCAGTAAGTCGCCGTCGGAGTCGTCTTCCAGATCAAGTGCCAGTGGGTCCCAAACGTAACCAGTCAGTACCAGATCGACTGCGTTGGCGTAGTGATTGCCGCTGCCTAGATTTCGAATCCATGAAGTTGTGAAGATGCCGTTTGTATCCGTCGTTCCGGTATAGGTGTTGCCCGCGAATGTGACTTCTATCACCACACCAGCAACGATGTCGTCGCCAGAGTCACCCATCCCGTTCCCGTTGGAATCGGTGCGAATCTGGAAGACCGCTCTCCAATCTTTGTTACCCCGTTTGGAGTCGAAGCCGATGTCGTAGACATACAGCGCGTTGGCAATGGGCGCCTCGTTGTCGAGGTTGGTGACCGAAACATCCGCTGCGTCCAGGCCGCTGTAGGCTGGGTCGGTGCTTACAGCCGGCGCTAGTTGGATCGCGTAGACTTGATCGCCGTCTTGCACGGTGTCGTCCACACCTTGGACGGTTACCGTCTGCGGCACGTCCCAGTTGGCCGGTGTGAATGTCAGGCTCGATTGATCGACAGTGCCTTCGCTGATGTCGCTCGAGGCGACGCCAATCGTCACATCGTCTGTCGGCTCAGTGGTGAGCACGACATCGAAGGAGGCGCTGGCTACTAAATCATCCTCGCTGGTCTCGAGCCCGGACGTAGGTGTGACGGAAATGCCTGGAGTGTCTGCCGTTGACCCCAGATGGGCAACCCAACCTTCTGCCTGGCCTTGTGGATTGATTCCTGCACCGACCCAGGTCATACCATCGAAGGAGATGCCTCCCAAATTCGTAAGTTGCCAACCCATGAGGTCGAAGCCATATTCGCCTATCAATACGTCTTGCACGCTTCGCATACCGTGGACTTCGTCCCACACAAACGCTTCGCTGCCCGCGTCAGAATAACTGCTGCCTCCGATGTACGACCCATCGCCGGAAACCGAAGAGGCAGAACTTCGATAGTCACCGCCCGGCAAGTCACCCAGGCCCTCCATGATCCATGTCTCTTGTCCTGGCTCTTGCGTCCAGCGAATGGCTTCCGTCACCGTTTTGGGATTTTTGCCATTAGGATTGCTGCCAGGCTTGAGCCGGTCGCCATAGCCGATTACCACATTCCCATCGACCGAGACTCGACGTGCGATACTACGGAAATTTTTAATATCATCGTCCAGCGATCCCAGGCGGACCATTCCTGCCGCGGTCCAACGAAAGGCTTCGTTTTCCCCTTCCTCATCCAATCCCGAGCCCACGATGACCTCGCCACTGCCCGAGACTCCATGAGCGGTACCTGTGTTATCGAGAAAACCGGACTCGCTGTCGAAAAGTTCGTTGTAAATTCCGTTGGCTTCATACACACCGTCTCCGTCTCTTCTCCAGACGGTCATTTGATAAAATCCTTCGACCGCTGATCGGCCGACAATCACCCCACCGTCGCTACTGATTGCACCAGGGTTATTGGAATAATGAGTCTCAGGATTCTGAGGGGGGGTGGGTTCGCCTATGGTCGGAAGCTGGACTATTCCATTTGGCGTCCAGACATAAGCGCCTGAGCTGGGAAAGGGATAATCGCCGCTGTGGGGTAAAGATAATTCAAGGGTAATGAAGGAACCGTCTTCTGATGCCTGATTAGCATAACTGCTCACTACTCCATCAATATTCCCTAAATCGATTGGCTCCATGCCATCGGCAAGCGTCCACCTAAAGGCTTCAACACTACCACTGCTACTATACGTATCGGAGTGGCTGTGACCGGAAACGACCGTTCCATCTTGGGACACCCCAAGGGCAGTACTCGATATGTCGCCTCCGGGCAGGTCGCCCACCCCGGTGAAGAACGGCAGGCCACTGAGCACGGTGCGGCGTTCCAGCATTTGCAGCCCCTGCTGAAGGCGGCGATAGGTTTGGCGATGCCTCTTTTGCCTACTTCTTCTGGCGATCTTAGTACGCTTACGTCGGCTGCCTGTCAGTTGCATGGTTGTTGACACGGGGATTTCCTGGGTTGGGTGGTGTTTCGACGTTTGGTTTCGGCCGGAGCTTTTTGTTCACCTACCGCCGATCCTGGTCTGTTCTTTGCGAATCCGCGTGATCACGTCTTCGCTACTTACAGGCCCCGCAATCCACCGCGAATTTGGACCGCTAATCGGAAAAGAATCTGCAAATAGTGGAAAATTCGCCGGATCGCCAGTCTCAGCTGACTATTTCGAAGAAAATCAGAAGTAGGCGGTCCAGTCATCGAGGTCGTTGTCGGGTAGGTATGTAGGAGGATTGCCAATTGACATCTCAATCTGATTCGAGCGAAACCGAACGACTATTGGGCCAGCTCGGTCACGGTGATGCGACAGCTCTGGGAAAGCTGCTGACTTACCACCGCGACTACATCAAACGGGTCGTCGAGCTGCGCATGGACGATGCAATTCGCGACCGCGTGGACGCCTCCGACGTGGTCCAGGAGACACATCTGATGGTGAGTGCGCGAATTGACGATTTCCTGCGCCGGCGGCCCACGTCGTTTCGGCTTTGGCTGCGCCGCGAAACACTGGAAATACTAGTGGAGGTGCGCCGTGGGCACTTGGCACAAAAACGCAGCGTCCGAAGAGACTTGCGACTGTCGGATGCTTCGTCGTTGTCGATTGCCCAGCAGCTGCTGGCGGCTCGTCCGAGTCAGGTGCTGCAACGCAAGGAACTTGCACAGCAGGTTCGCGATGCCATCGAAGGTCTGAGTGAGAATGACCGTGAGGTCGTCCTATTGAGGTACGTTGAGGAACTGACCAATGCCGAAGTGGCAGAGTTGTTGGAGATTGATCCCGCGGCGGCGCACAAGCGACACGGCCGCGCGATCCGCCGACTTGGACAGCAACTGGCGGCGTTGGGAGTCAGCGGACAAGACCCATGATGATCAACAATGTCGACCTCCGCCGCTGCGCACGACACCTCTACCTCCCTGGAGAGGTCGCGGTCTCAGCAGCGGGAGAGGCGCGCATGACAACCACAACAGCCCCCCATCACCTAGCGTAGTCCCCCTCCCGTGCTTACAGCTCGACCTCCCCCGCTGCGCGGGGCGAGGTGACATGCAGGCTAGCCAACAGGTAGCACCATGAACACGAACACCACCGCACAAACCGATCACGACGGACTCCTTGGCGAAGTCGCCGACAAGTATCTGCAACAACTGGTCCAAGGTGAAAAACCAGACATCGAGCGTTACGCCGAACAACATCCCGAGATCGCGTCACTGATTCGAAAAACCTTTCCAGCTCTGCAGATCGTCAATGACTCACTGGCAGAGAGCAAACGTGGAGAAGGGATCAATCTCTCGAGTAGCAAACAGCTCGGTGACTTTCGGTTACTGCACGAGTTAGGCTCGGGCGGCATGGGTTTCGTCTATGAAGCCGAACAACTCTCGATGGGCCGCCATGTTGCGCTCAAAATCCTGCCGATGGCGGGCGCGCTGCAACAGAAACAATTGCTGCGGTTTCGCAACGAAGTCCGCGCTGCGGCAATGCTCGATCACCCCCATATCGTCTCGGTCTACTCGATCGGCGAAGATCGGGGAGTCCATTTCTACGCGATGCAATTGATTCGCGGTCAGAGCCTGGCGGAAGTGATCGGGGACTTGCAGCGGGTTCACGCTGGCGAGGGACCACTGAGCGGTGGACTGACCGGTGAATCGATTCGTCAGGCGATCTCTTTGTCCGACGCTCGGCCGGCCTCTGCCAGTGGAAGTGCCAACGCCTATGCGGCGACGGAAGATTCGGTGAAGGCGAGCGCGATTGCTAACAACGAACAGGCGACCGCTGGAACAGTGGCTGACGAGAGAGCAGAGCTGGCTGACGACACACGTCCAGAGATCAAAGCCCAAATCAGTACGGCCGCGAACAACAGCCATGACCATGGTTTTTTCCGCTCCGCTGCGAAGCTGGGAATCCAAGCGGCCGAGGCGCTCCAGCATGCCCACGATCTTGGTGTGCTACACCGCGACATCAAACCGGGCAACCTGATGCTGGATGCCGAAGCCCAGCTGCACATCACCGACTTCGGTCTGGCCCGGATCGAAGCCGACGCCGGAGTGACGATGACCGGCGACATCCTGGGGACGCTTCGTTACATGAGTCCAGAGCAGGCCTTGGCCAAGCGGGTGATCATTGACCAACGCAGCGACATCTATTCACTCGGCGTGACACTTTACGAATTGCTGACGTTACAGCCCGCCTTCTCAGGCAACGACCGTCAGTCGCTGCTGCAACAGATCGCTTTCGAGGAGCCGAAACTGCCGACTCGGATCAACCGCGCGATCCCCCGCGAGCTGGAAACGATCGTGATGAAGGCGATCGCCAAGAACCCGCGCGAGCGTTACGCCACCGCACAAGAGCTGGCCGATGACCTGGGGCGATACCTGGACGACATGCCGATCCAAGCCAAACGTCCCTCGCTGCTGCAGCGATCGACCAAGTGGACGCATCGGAACAGCACGTTTGTGCGTACGGCAGTGGCGACGGTCGCTATCGCGGTTGTGATTGGTGGAGCGCTGCTGTGGCAGCAGAGATCAGAGACCCTGGCGGCCCTCGAACAGGCGAAGCAGAACGCCGAACAGGCGGAGACGAATGAGGTGTTGGCTAGAAAGAGCGCTGCGGATGCTAAAGAGAGCGAGGCACGGGCGGAGGCGAATTTGGTGTTGGCAAATGATGCGGCCAAGCGTGAATCCCTGCAGCGTGAACTGGCGCAGGCGAATCTGGCGCTTGCTGAGCAAAACGCTGCGCAGGCAGAGCGTGAACGCCTCGTCGCTCAAGAAAACTTTCGGCAAACGCGAACTGCCGTGGACGACTACTTCACGACCGTCAGTACGAACAAACTATTGGACAAGCTGGAGCTGTCGCCATTGCGACAAGAACTGCTGGAATCCGCAGTGACGTACTACAAGGGATTCACCGAAACGCACGCAAATGATTCAGAACTCGCGGCTGAACTGGCCGCCGCCCACTTACGCCTGGCGAACGTCTATGCCGATCAAGGCTCATCGGGATGGGTTGATGAATTTGCGTCCGTTCTTGACATCGTCGAACGACTGGTCAACCAGGGCGCCGATGTCAGCGGATGGAAAGGCCTGCGCGAAGGGGTTCTGTTTAAGAATGCGCGGGCACAGCCCCAGGTCGACACAAAAAACGCATTGAGGGTATTTGGGCTCTGCAATCGTGCGATCCCTGTCTGGGAGCGGCTTGTAGAATCACATCCCGATGTCATCGGCTTTGCCAGTGACCTGGCTGGACTTCATTTGATCCAAGGCGCCTTCTATGAAACAGTCGGGAACAATCCCAAAGCTAAGCAGTCGTTTCAACAAGTCATTGCAAACTGGGGTCGGTTTTCCTACGACGAGTTAGGCGACGGTCGTTGGGTCTATTTAGCCACGGCCCATAGCGCACTGGGAACCGCATATCTGAATGATCAGGAATGGGAACTCTCGCTCAGCAGCGGTGAACGCGTTGAGCAGATGCTCGGAGATCCAAAGAAGTTGCCGCAGTTGTATTTGTATGATTATGCAATCTTTAGGCTTGATCTGTCCTATACCTTGATGGAGCAGGCCGCCATAGAGTTAGGTCGCCCGCAGCTGGCGATCGAGAAAAATCGGGAAGCCGTGCAGTGCAGTCGCAGGGTCGTCGAAGAGCAACGCAAGCAGTTTGGCGACGAGAGCCGGCAGGTGGAAAACACACTAGCGAGACTGTCGGCGGCACTTTCCAGGCAAATCAAGTACTATGCCGATCAAGGAATGGACGAAGAAGCGGCGGAAGCCGAACGCGAACTGTTAGCGGTTAATCGCAAGCTGGGTGAGATCAATCGAAAGGAGTATGAGATCCGAATTGCCGCGAATCCCGACGACGCTGGTGCACAAAACGGTCTTGCCTGGGCACTGGCAGCGAGCCCTGGCAAGACTCCATCGGAATATGAGCTGGCTAAAGAGCATGCAGAAAAGGCGGTCGAGTTGGAACCGTTCGCATCCCACATTCGCAACACGCTCGGAATTGCCTGCTTGCGGGCCCGCGACTTCGAAGGAGCCGTGCGGGAATTGAATATGTCAAATGAGATGTCACCTGGTTCGTATACTGCAAATAATGGATTTAGTCTAGCAATGGCGTACCAGCAACTGGGCGAACTCGAGACAGCGCGTAGGTGGTTCGAAGCGGCAAGTGCTTGGCACCGTAAAAAACCTACGTCGGCCTCGATCAAATCCGAGGCCGCCGCACTGCTGGGAATCTCCGATCAGTCCATAGAGAGTCTCAAAAAGTCGGTGCCGGACGACCTGGAGCTCTATTCCCTTGCCCTGACGGCGGATCCCGAAGCGGCCTGGGCCTACGTGGGGCGCGGGGCACTTCTCGAAAAGCGCGGAGAGTCGAAACAGGCAACATCCGATTTTCGCAGGGCGACTGAGCTCTACAACGGTCTCTTGGACGCTGCTTCCGGCGACGTCCAGTATCCTTTCCTAGTTAGCCGTGGAACGCTCTACGCTAAAATGGGCGACTATGACAACGCAGCAACCGACTTCACCAAGGCCGCGGAGCTGCAGCCTGACAACTTTTCCTTCCCGTACCGGGGTGCGCTGACACAACTCGGTGCCGGCGAAAGCGAAGGCTATCGCAACAGCTGCGCATCGATGCTCGAGCAATTCGCCGAAACAGAGGACCCGCAAACTGCCAACTTCACTGCTTGGAGCTGCGCGCTAGCGGCCGACGCCGTGGACGATTTTTCACTCCCTGTCGGACTAGCCGAGCGCGCCGGGGGAAAAGATCCCAGCAACGTTTTCCACCTTAACGCTCTCGGTGCCGTACTCTATCGGGCGGGACGGTTCGACGAGGCACTCGCCCGCCTCGACGAAGCCGAGTCGCTGCAGGTTGAACCAAACCCTGAGGCCAACAGCTCAGCAGCCTATACCTGGTTCTTCTTTGCGATGACGCACTATCGGTTAGGCAACGTCGACGAGGCCCGGCAGTGGTACGAGAAAGCAGCCGCTTGGACGAGTGAAGTTCTGGCACCGGAGAGCGAAGAGGGCAAGCCAAAACCATCGGTCCCATGGAATCGCCGCCTGACACTCGAGTTGCTACATGCCGAGACCGAGCAGTTGCTGGAAATTGCTGCCGCGGAGACAACGCCCGAAAAAGGAGTCGCACAATAGTGTGCGCCAGCGATACAGTAACCATCGGCAATGATCTAACCGAATCGAACCCTTTCGGACTCAAATCATGATCAAGCACCAACCCATGACTCACGTTCTTTGCGTGATCGCGGTAATCACGTTTGCAAACAGTGTCGGCGCCGAAGACCCACGAGTTGCAGCTGGCTTTCGTGCGGCAAAGGCTTACGCAGAAGCAACGCTGAATCAGGATTTCGGGAAGGTTGTTGACGGAACCTACGATCGGTTAGTAGAGGCGCACGGTGGTCGTGAGCAGATGCTGGCGATGACTAAAGCAGTGTTCGCCCAAATGAAAGAACAACAGGGCATCGTGTTGCGACAGCTTGACGTCAAGCCAGCGAAGGTGCACGGGAAATCAAAGGCCGAATTGTTCAGTTACTTTCCAACTCGTATGTCAATCGCTTTCGGTACCAAGGTCGTCACGGATGACGCGTATCTACTTGGTATTTCTGGCGACAAAGGCCGCACCTGGAAGTTTCTCGATAAAGGTGTGCTTTCTGATCCGTCGAAGCGAAAATTCCTAGTTCCAAACCTCCCATCGAAGATAGAGCGTGAATTACAAGCGGCGGCACCTGATGATGGGAGTGATGATGGAGACATTGGCCTGTTCCTGAGCGAAGAAGCCCCGAAGGACCCCGCGAAGGCATTCGAGTGGTATCGCAACGCGGCGGAGCAGGGAGACCCTAGAGCGCAATACTGGCTCGGTATGATGTACGTCGCTGGCTTTGGCGTTTCGAGAGACTACGCAAAGGGGATGGATTGGCTTACCAAAGCGGCGGAGCAAGGAGACGCCGAAGCGTTATGGCATCTAGGCAACATTTACGCGGTGCCCCCAGTCGGCGCTGAGTCACCCTTTGACGTAAAGCATGATAATGCCAAGGCGATTGCGTGGTGGTCCAAGGCGGCGGAACGGGGACACGCCGTCGCGGTGAACGCTCTAATCGGAGTACACCAAGACGGCACATTTGGCGTCTCTAAGGACGCAGTCAAGGCGTTTGAATGGGCGACCAAGGGGGCGGAGCAGGGCGACTACGAAGCGCAGTTCGCCCTGGCAAAAATGTATGAAACCGGCGAAGGGGTGCAGAAGGACGCTTCTACGGCCGTCGAGTGGCGTCGGAAGGCGCTTTATAACTACGGCATCGTTTGTCGCGACGGCGATATCTATCCGAGCCGGTTGCAAAATCCGAGCCGGTTTAAAAAAGAGAAGGACCTTGTGAGAGCGCACATATCGTTCAACCATGCAGCTGCTCTTGGCCACGAAAACGCGGCGAACGCGCGTCAGTCTTTGGAATCTGAAATGACCAAAGAGCAGATCGCCGAAGCCGAGAAGTATGCTCTCGAATCGCGCGATGCTCATCCAGAACTAAAGAAGTGAAGACCGACAGTGACCCGATCGGTCGCCTGCTTGTAACGGGTTTCAAACGCTTCTGATGGACTGCTCGCAAGTATGCTGCGGATCAACTCCAATCGCGCGCGCATTGCTACTGTGTCATGGACGGACGAATAACAATTAGCGTCCAGGAGAAAGTCACTATGACGAAGTTAGAGAGGTCGTCGCGGCTTTGGATTGTGATGCCGCTTATTTTGGTGTTGCTCGTTGGATGCAGCCAATCCCCCATGGAGCAGACGCGCAAGGCGGCGGAACAGGGATTAGCCGAAGCGCAGGTCAACCTCGGCAACGTGTACGCCGACGGCGAGGGCGTGCCGCAAGACCCTGCTAAAGCGGCCGATTGGTATCGCAAGGCGGCGGAACAAGGCAACGCCTCCGCGCAGTACAGCCTCAGCTTGATGTACGGGTACGGCACAGGCGTTCCGAAGGACGAGGCCAAGGCGGTCGAGTGGATCGGCCAAGCGGCAGAGCAAGGAAACGCCTCAGCGCAATACAGTCTCGGCCTCAGGTATGCCGGTGGGCGAGGCGTTCCGAAGGACGAGAGCAAGGCGGTTGAGTGGCACCGTAAGGCGGCGGAACAGGGAGACGCTATGGCGAAGAGGATGGTCGACATGATCGACCGGCAAAAGAAGGAGCACTTGGCGTCATTCGAGCAACATCGAAAAGCGGCGGAGCGAGGAGACGCCGAAGCGCAGTTCGAGCTTGGCAAGATTTACCAAAGTGGCAAGGGCGTGCCAAAGGACATCGTCGCGGCCATCGACTGGTGTCGCAAGGCAGCCGATCAGGGACACGTCGAAGCGATGCACCAGATCGGCGTGATATACGGTTACGAAGCAAGCGTGAAGGATGAAGCAAAGGCGGTTGAATGGACCCAACAAGCGGCGGAGCAAGGATTCGCAGCGGCGCAGTTGCGCTTGGTCTCAGGTACATCAAGGGCCGGGGCGTGGCGAAGGACACCAATAAGGGAATCGAATTGTATCGGAAGGCAGCGGACCAAGGAGATTTCCAGTCGCAGTTCGTCCTTGCCCGCGAATACACGACCGGCCAAAACCTGCCGAAGGACCTTGTGCGAGCTCGTAGCTGGGCCAGCCTGGCAGCTGCTTCTGCGGCTGCAGAAGCTTCTTCTTCTGGACCTGCGACACCCGCCGCACATGCCGCGCGAATTATCAAAGATCGTCTAAACAAAATTGAATCGGAAATGGCCGATGAGCAGATAGCGGAAGCCAAGAAGCTCGCCGCGCCAGTGGCGTGAAGCGCATCCAGAATTGGACAAGTGAAGGACGAGATACCCGCAAACTCACATTGCCATGCGTCGCTCTACCCGTGAGAAATGCGATGCAAAGGTCAACACAGCGGCGGTTCCAGGACCAACATCACCCTTCATCTGGTCAATCGGCTTAGTCGGCATGACATGCGTGGGTGGTCGTCGTAGGCGAACAACGTAACTGCATACACAACTAAACCAGCATTGCGAGCGACCTGTCCAGGCTTTTGCAACACAACTTATGCGGGACTGAGCGATGATCTCGAATATCGTTGAGGGTAGCACCATGTGGCATTCCGACTTCCCAACTGTTTCCCGATCTAGATTCGCATCACTTGCTCTGCATTGGCTCTGTGCCAGTGTACTAGTGCTAGGACTTGGCTGCAGCCACGCCGCGAACGATCAGACCAAAGGCGAGGACGTTACCCATGCTAACCATGAGGGGGTCGTCGAGCAGGATGGCGACAATACTGTCCGAGTCAATTCGGCAACACGTTTCTTGATCGAAAAGGAGCGAGCGAAGAAGGGGGATGCACCGGCCGAACATCGCCAAAAAGTACTGCTTGAGAAGGAGGCTCTCATCTCACTTTTGGTAGGCAATGGCCAATCTCTCGCCGACCAGGAGGCAGTCGCAACTCTTCATCTCATTTGCGGGGCGCCTGTCAGGAACTCTGTGGTTGATAGCGAACAGGAAACGCTAAACTAGCACTTTAGCCCTAACGGAGATTAATCGCATGGACGCTTCCCTGAGAAATCAAAGGGGTCAGCGTGGCCTGACCCCCTTTTGCGTCTTTCAGAGATTACCGTCCAGAGGCCTCATCGTGAATGCTCAACAGAACAAGTTGTACGCCGAGTTGTGTTCGATGCAGTTGACACCACCGGGTGTTGCGTTGTCTTTCGAATCGCGACTGGCTCGCGAGAATGGTTGGGATCTGGCTCAGGCGATTGCGGTTGTCAACGAGTACCGCAAATTTCTGTTTTTAATGCTTGAGGCGGGTCATCCCGTAACGCCTTCGGATCAGGTGGACCAAGCCTGGCATCTGCACCTGCTCTACACCGATTCTTACTGGAACGATTTGTGTGGTCGAATTGCCGGTCGCCCGCTGCACCATGGGCCAACAGCAGGTGGGAGCGACGAGAAAGTCAAATTTTCAAACTGGTACGAGCGAACGAAATCGTCTTATCAAACTTTCTTTGGCCACGAGCCTTCGGAGGTAATCTGGCCAAATCAAGATATCCGATTTGGTGAGGACATTCATTTCCAGCGTGTGAATCTCGTACGCAAGCTGGTGATACCGCGTCCTGGCTATTGGATTGGCCGATACGTCGCCCACCGCCGCCACCGAACTATACGCGAGAAAACGTCCTCAAAAACGATTTCGGTCTCAACAATCGCAACAGCAATCGCCCCATTTTCGCTGGCAGTGCTGAATCCGCTCGACTTCAACGGTCAGGATTTCTTGATCTTTTATTCGATAACGGTTGCGGTAGCTTTGATTGTGGCCGTCGTGTTGCGTATCGTCCTGCGGGATCGGGATACGCTGGAGCCGCTAGCGCTTCAGAAAACGGTGGAACAGTTGAGCGTCGATCAAATCGCTTTTCTAAATCAGGGCCCCAAAGGACCGGTCGACGCTGCGATTGTGGAATTGAGCCATGAAGGAATGCTCGCTGCTGACGTCGCTAACCGTTGCCTCACCAGTCGCGTCGGCCCTACGCTCAAGGCTCGGTTACTGCAGCAAACGATTCTTTCAGCCATCAGTTCGGGAAATGGAAAATCGATTCTTGATATCCGTCGAGCGTGTGGTTCGGTGGTCGTCAGCACGGCACAATCTTTGAAAGAGCGCGGATTGGTTGAATCATTTTCCAGTTTTCTGCTGCCGCGATTCTGTTCTGTCCTGGTGATGTCTTTGGTCCTGCTGTTGGGTATTTGCAAGATTTATGTTGGGTTGGTTCGCAACAAGCCGGTTGGCTATCTAATTGCAATCTCGATCCTGGTCGCGGTCATTACATGCATCATGATGTCCAAACCACGACTGACCGTGAAAGGAAAACAGGTTTTGAGATACCTCAAAAAGACTTCCATGAAACCTAGTTCGAGTCTAACAACCAAGCATTCAGATGAACCTGTTGGTCCATCGCAGGATATCGGCAGGTTGGTAGCCTTGTTTGGAGTCGATGCGATTGGGACGCAACTACTTGATCACGACGTCGCAGATTTGCTCCGTCACGACCAATCGAAAGCGTGGGGAAATGGTGGCTTCTATTCCTCCGGTGATTGGGGCGGTGGTGATGGAGGAGACGGTGGCTGCGGAGGTGGCTGCGGCGGTTGCGGTGAATAGCCAGGTAATTGTTTTACTAGTGTTCTGTCAGGGGTGAATCGACGGGTGGAGCGATGTTCGTTTGATTCTTGCATCCTTGGTTTTGAATTGCCAGTTGATAGTTGTCTTTGATTGGTTGCTTGCGTGACCCAGGCTTGCATTTGACGATCAAGTGTTGCCTGACAAGCAATTCGCCGACTTAGGCATTGATGGCACAATGCACTAAGTTCGGTCTCCGCCATGTCGAGCCAGCTGGACAAATCAAAGGGGTTAGGCCTTTGATGCCTTTTTGGTGTTTCGTTCGATCCTTAATCCGCGGCGAAACCTACATCGCGCAACTTGCTCCGGCCGCCCCCACCCGCAGCGTCGAGGACGAACCGATAGGCCGGGCAACGTTTGAAACTTTAGGGTGGGCACCTTGCCTTAACAGCCTTAGTCATTCGCTCACCCGGCCCGCGGCGGTTGCATCGACCGAACGGAGTTCGGTCGGGATGAAACTCGCGTCAGTGTCTTCAGAATCCGGACACCGACGCGCCGAAACGCCCCTCACCGAAGAAACTACTCCGGTTTCATCGATCCGGCGGAGAATGCCTGCCTACGCCACTTCCAGCGGATCCGAAAACCGTTTGCATCGCGGCTTTCTCCGAGCTTGGAAACAGGTGGCGGTAGCGGCGGCACATCTCGTCGGTCGTGGGTCCGACCCAGGCGTCGATGATTCCTTGGTCGATTCCTTTGGCCGCACAGTTGCTGCAAAAAAAATGGCGTAGACAGTGCCAACCAACGAGCTGACAATACTTGGTTCCACGAATCGCTTTCTCGAAGTAGTGGTTCATCTCGTCTTTGGAAATTGGTTCGCCGTCCTGACTAAAGCACCTGGAAGGACCTCCATGACAAAAAAGTTCATTCGCACCGGCTGGACGTTGAGTGGTCCACTGGACGATTGCAGCTCGTAGTCGCGGCGACATGGGGACTCGTCGCGTGGTCAATGTTCCTCTTCGTCGTTTCTTTTCTCGAACTGTTAGCACTTCGGCAGACGCGTCGGTCATTTTAGACCGCATCAGTTCGTTACGACGGGCTCCGGTATGTGCCGCCGCTACGAACAGCGGATAGACAAAGGCAGGCAGATCCGTTTTCGCCTCGATCGCATTTAGAAGTTCGTCGATCTCTTGCTGATTCAAGAATACAGTTGACCACAAGTCACGCGCTTGCGGAGAATCTTCGTCAAGGCATTTCGTCTTGCCGACGACGAGGTCGAAGGTTTGGAATGGCGGACGTTCCGAGACCTTCGGGTATCGCAAACCTTTTGATGGGAACGGTACCGCTTCGATCAATTCTGAATCGATGCCCCAGTTCCAGATTACCCGAAACGTCGCAAGTCCCTTGCGGATTGTGACAGCGGAAACGTTGCGGCCACGGCGACCCCTTTCCTTTGACCGATCGTTTATGAATCCCTGGAGTGTCAGCATCGATATCGCGGATGTGTAAGTACGAGACCCAAGTAACCGGTTCAGCTGTTTGCAGTGCGTCTTCATTGTCTTGATGCTATTTTCCTCCAGACTACCCTCCCGAAGTCCGTCGAAAAATTTGTCAATTAAGTCGCCCAGTCGGCAATCCTTGATCAATGTTTTGCCGACCTTTTTGCCCTCGGTCATCAGGAAAGTTGCGACGTCGCCGCCAGCAGGAATCTCGGCCATGCCGTTTTCGACCAGCCGGATGGTGTCCTCCAGACGGACCTTGCGAGATTTGGCTTGTCGACGGTCGCTGGTACCGAGCGATCGCTTGTACTTGCGACCGCCGAAACGAAAGCTGATGCGAAATTTTCCGCTGGGCAATTGTTGCAGCCAGGCCATGGGACACCTCCGGTGGGTGCGTTGATTTTCATGGTTGATTGATGAGGGAAACAATCAACGTCGAATCAACGTGGACGCGGGCGGTGCCACCAATATGCCACCAGGGGAGCGAACAGGCTCCAGAGTCAAAAGAGACGGGTTTCAAAAACACCGTAAAAAACAATGCGGCCGAGAGGATTTGAACCTCCACGGGGTTAACCCCCACCAGGCCCTCAACCTGGCGCGTCTGCCAATTCCGCCACGGCCGCTTGCTCGTGTTTTATGCTACGCAGATTTTCGAGAGTGTCCCAAATCCCGATAGATCGTCAACGCCCCGTCGATTGACGTGCTGTAGCGATTGGGCAAGCTGCGCGGGCGCCGCTGGACCGTTTGGTCTGTTGCACTCGTCGGACTGCTGCGACGACGTCGGCTGCGATGTTTCGTGCGACCGCATCCCTGGCGACGACAGTTGTGATTGCGGAGATTCCAACTGCTCGTTTTGCCAGCGGCCAACAGCTCACGACGACTGTGGTTGTCCTCGACCCTGTGGCTACTGGAGTCTGTTTGGCGGCTGGAGCGACATCAATTCGTACCACGGTGAATCACCGAATTTTCCGAATCCACCTGTGATCGGTGATTTCCACGATGGCTTTGCCGTTGGCATCGCGCGCGGGCGACGTTTCAATGAGGCAATTCGTGGCGAGCTTGAATTTTCATTCCGAAACTTCGACGCTGAAAATTGGAACGTCGGCGGTATCGTCTCGGATTGGGACGGGGATTTGAATGCCTACTTTGGGATGGCGAATCTGTATCGCGATTGCGTGAACAGCGAGTTTCGAGGATTTACGCCCTACATCGGTGGCGGTATCGGTTTTGCGATCATCGATGGCGAATTCGATACGCCGGCGATCCGACTGGAAATTGAGGACTCCGCGTTTGCCTACCAGGCAATCGCTGGTTTGACCAAGCGGCTGTCTAACGTGGTCGACGGTTTCGTCGAATACCGCTTCGTCGGCACGACCGAGGTCGATCTGGTGCGAACGAATCCTGCTCCCGAGCAGGAATTCGGGGACTACGAGGGGCATTTCAATAATGTCCTGTTCGGTCTTCGCATTTGGCGATAAGGAGGCTGCGGGGTGCGGCTGGAAACTTGCGCTATCCAGGCAATTTGTATCCGCGATGCTAATCGACGTTGACCCTGAGCCGAGCTTTACCGAGAATCGGGTCAACTCGTTACGATACCTCAGCAAAGTTTCGCGTCCTCTTGCAGATGTCCACCGCCGCTCCCAAAACACCCGAACAACTTGCTTGTTTGCAGCAGTATTGCCGTCAGACTGCCGAGCTGGCCCGCCAGGCGTCGGCTGATTTGGCGACGCTTGACGCGGCGGTCAAGAATCGCTGGCTTGAGGAATCGGCCACTGCGTTGATCTCCGGACAAGCAGCGATCATGGCCGCTAATGCGGAAGACCTCGCGGCCGCGGCCGGATACGGACTGAGCGATGCTGCCATTGACCGCTTGAAACTGGATGCTGGCCGCATCGCGAGCATTGCCACCGCGCTTCGCGAGATCGCGATGTTGCCCGACCCGATTGGCGAGGTGATCGACGGCTTCACTCGGCCGGGTGGCTTGGAGATTCAAAAGAGGCGTGTTCCGCTGGGGGTCGTCTTGTTCATTTACGAAAGCCGTCCCAACGTAACGGCGGATGCCGCGGCAATCTGCGTCAAAAGTGGCAACGCGGTGATTCTGCGCGGCGGCAAAGAGGCGATTCACAGCAGCCGCGCGATTGTGGACGTGATGTCGGCATGCGGGAAAGAGTGTGGTCTGCCGGAGCACGCGGTGCAATTGGTCGAAACGACCGACCGCGCGGCCGTCGGTCATTTGCTGTCGCTGGGCGAGCTGATTGATGTTGCCATTCCTCGCGGGGGCGAAAGCTTGATCCGCCGGGTCGCCAGCGAGGCGACGATGCCGGTGATCAAGCACTTTGACGGCAACTGTCATGTTTACGTCGATCAGTCGGCCGATTTGGAAATGGCTGCCAAGATCATTGAAAACGCCAAATGCCAAAGGATGGGCGTGTGCAACGCCTGCGAATCGCTGTTGGTGCACCAGTCGATCGCATCGGCCGCGTTACCCGCGATCGCACAGCGACTGCGATCGCACGGGATCGAGATGCGCGCTGACCGGCGGGCTGCTGCTTTGATCGACGATGCCGTCGCAGCCACCGAGCAGGACTGGGCGACCGAGTATTTGGGACCGACGATCAGCATCGCGATCGTCGATTCACTCGATCAGGCGATCGACCACATCAATCGTTACGGATCGCACCACACCGACGCGATCGTGACCAACGATCTGCGTGCAGCGGATCGATTTACCTCGCGCGTCGATAGCGCGGCGGTGATGGTCAACGCCAGTACACGATTCAATGATGGCGGAGTGTTTGGATTGGGAGCGGAAATCGGAATCTCGACCGATAAATTTCATGCTCGCGGACCGTGCGGACTGCGGGAGTTGACGACTTACAAATACATCGTTCGCGGTAGCGGACAAGTGCGCGAGTAAAGCACAACAAGATATCGAAGCCAGCAATGGAAGCCCACTTAACAGAGGGACAACGGATATGCCCGATGAATCACTGAGCCAGAATCAAGTAGAAAATCTGCTCAAGGCGATGGAGAGCGTCGAAGGGGGAATCGGCGCGCCGCAAGCTCCCAAGTTCTCCGACGAGGAAAGCCCGGATCAAAAGAAAAGCTCCGGCCGCAGAGGCAATCAAGTGGCGCGCGTCACCGCCTACGACTTCAAACGGCCCGAGCGTGTCGGCAAGGACCAAATGCGGGCGATGCAATCTTTGCATGAAGGTTTGGCTCGTAATTTTGGCGCATCGATCTCCGGGATGCTGCGCACGATGATCGAGGTCAAACTGTTGAGCGTTGACCAGCTGACTTACAGCGAGTTCATTTTTAGCCTGGACAATCCAAGCTGCTTTAATGTGTTGAAGCCGGAGCCACTTGACGGCAGCTGGATTCTGGACATTGCCCCGTCGTTGTCCTACGCGATTATCGATCGCATGTTGGGCGGCGAGCCGAATCCCAACGACACGATTCGCCGCCCATTGACTGAAATCGAGAATCGTTTGATTGGCCGCGTCGTCCGCCAGTTTTTGATTCAGCTAACCACAGCCTGGGAGAATATCGTTGAACTGCGAATCGAAGTTGACAGCGTCGAAAGCAATCCCCAGCTGGTCCAGATTGTGCCTCCGAACGAAGTGGTGATCTTAATCGGGTTCGAAGTCCTGCTGGGCAAGAACCGCGGCATGTTGAATCTGTGCATTCCCTTCAACACGATTGAGAACTACAACTCAAAGCTTTCTCGCAACGGTTGGGTTGGCTATGGCAAAAGCAAGCCGACCAATGAGACTCGGGGCAAGATCAGCGCGAGCATCGACGCGGCGCCGGTCGATATCGTGGTCACCTTGGCCCGATCAAAAATTCGCACCCGCGACCTACTGGATCTGACCGTGGGTGACGTGATCACGACCGAGAAAGAAGTTCAACAGCCTCTGGAACTATCGATCCAGGACGTCCCAAAATTCCACACCAAAGCCGGAGCCTTCAAAGGCAAGAAAGCGGTGCAAATTGAATCGGTGATCGAACGGCACCACTGGGATGCGGAAGCCACGTAGGGCCATCCATCGCGTGCTTCCTATGGCCCAGAGATCGCCGCTGGCCTCCCCCGCGGTACGGGAGAGGTCGTTGCGCGCTGACTGGGCAAATGCCTCAGATCATTTCCTTGAGGCCCTTGAGAGGACGAATGACGACTTTTTTGGAGGCCGGCTTGGGCTTGAGCCAGATTTCGCTTCCATCAGCAGGGTTGCGTCCCTTGCGTTTTGGCTTGGCCGGGACGTCCTTACGGACAATCTTGCAAAGCCCTGGGATCGAGAACTGTCCGGGGCCGTTGCGGGAAATGGCCTTCTCAATTTCACCGGTCAGGGCGTCAAATACGGCTGCCACGTCCTTCTTTGACAGCTCGGTTGTTTCAGCGATGCTGGCCAGGATCTGGGTCTTGGTGGGGGCTTTCGGCGCGGTCTTGTTCATGGGGAGAACCTTCGATGTAAGTTGTTTCAACCTCGGTTTGACGGTGTTTACGGCAAACCGTCTTTTTCTAACGGCAAAGTGTTATGCGGCATTGGCCATCGTTGCAACCCGGCTTTGGCTAAAAAAGCCCATGTTTTGCGGGTTTTTTTCATTGGCAGCCAGCCGCGCATTGGGGTTGACGCATCGCGCCACGAGCTTCCCACCGGTGAAAGGTCGCTGACAACCGCGATTTATAGCCCCTCGGCCAAGGCACCGTATAGCGCTTGGTCGACCAGTTGCTGATCCAACCTCGCGTCCTCTGCAACGACGTCACCGGCAGCAGATTGAATCGACAATTCCGAGACCGTTCGCATCGCGGAATCGACCGCTGATTGCGTGTCGACGATTGCATTTTCATCGTCGCTTGTCGCCGTCGCGCCGACCCACAAATCGCCTGCGGGCAAAGCCAGAACTGCCGCGTCGGTACGAGTCGCGCTGTCGCTGGCGACTGGCACAAACAAATCTGCTTGTGTGGTGGCCAGTGCAGCCGGTGCTTCGGCTTCCGCCTGAATGTCGCCTAACACAAACGCGCTACTCGCTTCACCTTCACCAGCATTCGCCGGCGGAGTGAACGTCAATTCTTCGTCAATGGTGACCTTGTACAAACGCATGCCATCGACCTCGCCGCGCAGTTGGATTTTTGGATCGCTGTCGGTCGAGAAGTCCGTGGTTTGAGTCCCTTGAATCGTCAGCGTGTCACCGGCGGTATTTAAATTAACGACCGGATCATTGACGATTTCGATCGCGGAGGAGGCAATGGTCAGCGCGCTCGTTTGACCCGGGGCCACGGCGACTAGCAAACTTCTTCTTGGTGCCGATCCGACCCAGTCGCGGATCGAAATGTACTCGGGCCGCAATCGCCCGATCAGGGACGGGACTGTCGCGTCACCATCGTCGACGGCACTGGTGATCGCAATTTGCCTTGCCGCCGCAGCATTTTGCAAAAACGGGATCGCTGGAATGTCAATCGTGTAGTCACCTGGCAAAACATTCTCAAATCGACCGCTGCCGCCGCTGTACGCCAACGGTACCTCGACCGTGTCGCCCAGCAGGTTGGTCCCCTTGAGCGTAATGCCGCCGACGCGGCTGTGGGCCGCCATCGAAGCCAGTTCCAAGACAATGTCACGCTCGGTAAAGTCGACCACGTTGATCGTCACCGTTCCGGTACTGGTCACTAAGCTGCCGTCGGAAACCGTGTAAGTGAACGTGTCTTGACCGGTGAATTCCGCCGACGGAGGCGTGTAGAGGATCGCTTGCGATGCTGCATCGCGCCGGACGGTTCCACCAGCGGTTGTGGGGCTCGAGACCCCATCAAAGGACAAAGTCTCGCCCGGATCGGGATTGGGGGGCAGATCACCGATCTGGTAGACCGTTGATTCTGCCGAGCCGCGGGTGAGGTTAACAGTCGGATTGGCGAAAGGTGGCGGATCAGGCACAGCTGAGACTGTGAATGTCACCGTTCCGACAGCCAAACCGCCCCCACTATCGCGGATCGTATAAGTCAGCTGTTCGGTGCCGCTAAAGTTTGCCGCCGGTCGATACAGAATCATCGACCCATCGATGCGGGCGGTTCCGCCTTGGCTCGGCGTGCCGACGCTCGATAGCACGAATGACTGGTTGTCGACGTCGCGGGTGTCGTTGAACAAGACATCGAACGGTGCTTCAAGCGCGTCCTCGGTGACCGGAAAAGCATCCGGGACCGCGGTTGGTGGATTATCGATCGGCGAGACCGTGACCGTGACTTCCGCACTGTCGGTCAAGCCCCCACCCCCCTCGCCACGGTCACTCATCGTGTAGCTGAACGTCTCCGTACCGGTGAAACCAGGGACCGGTGTGTAACTGACCGATTGTCCGTCGCCCGAAATGATCACGCTGCCACCGTTGGACGTCGTTCCAACAGCGGTGATTCTTAACGACTCACCAGAGTCCGGAGCAATCAAATCATTGCCCAGCAAGTCCAACGTGTTGCCCGTGGAATCTCGGTTGACGTTGAAAGCATTGTCCACCGCGGTGGGAGGGTCGTTGACCGGTGTGACGGTTACCGTCACCGTTGAATCCTGTTGAATGCCATCTGGTCCATTGACTCGATAGGTGAACACGGACGTCCCGTTGAAGTTGGCCGTCGGCGTGAACCGGACGATGCCGTCGATCAGCGAGACCGTTCCGCCGGAGCTGGGCTGAGTGAACGAGATCACCGACAGTGACCCTGAGCCGGAGATGATCTGATCATTGGCCAACACAGGCACGATGGTGGCGCCGGAATCCTCGGCAACGGTCAGTGTGTCGGGGGCGACAATGAAGGTTTGGCCCACCGCCAAGGATGTGTCCCCGTAGAATACCGCATCAGCGGGGATCCGTTCGTCTTCGAAGAACAACAGCACGTCGCTGTCGGATTCGTCCGCCGACTCGCTACGGATGTTGACTGTCCCGCTGGCAAGCGCCTCCATGCGGACGGTTGCGATTAAGTTCTCCGGATCGTTGGTTGCCGCTAGGAAGTTGCTGACAGCGCCCAGTTCGTCGATCAATCCGGTTAAAAACGTTCCTTTACGCTCTACCGTAAAATCGTCGCTGAAGGTGATGGTACTGCCCTGTTCGACGCGAACAATGGAACTGTCAAACAGAATGTCGGCATAAGCCGAGAAAACGCCTGGCTTATTGAACAGCCGCGCGTCAACAGCGATCAGATTTAAAAGGAATTTATCTCCCACCGCCACCGAAGTGATCGGATTGCCTTGCAGGTCGGTCAAGTCCAATCGGATTTCGGCCAGCGGTTCACCAGCGACCGTGACGGTAAACGACTCGCTGCGTGTGTTGCCGGCCGCGTCGGTCAATTCAAGCGTAAACGTGTTGTCGCCCAACTCTTGTTCAAACGGTGTCCACTGGATCTGGCCGGTCGCGGCATTGATCATCGCGCTCGATGGCCCGGCCACCAGCTGGTAAACCAGTCCACTTCCTTCTTCGCTGTTGATCAAGTCGGTTTCGTACAAGCGCCCCAAGTTGCCACTGGTCGCCGCGCTGGCAACCACCGAATCGGGCGCGATCGTGTCATAAACCACAACGATCGAGGGCGACAAACCGCCGGTATCGTTGCCGATGCGTTGGCGAGCGGCGATCGGGTAAGTTCCGTCACCCAGCGCGGCGATATTGTTGGTCGTGATCTCGATGCTGGTGCCGCTCGCGATATCCGTTCCGACGACCGATCCGCTATCGAGGTTGACCAGTTCGACCGTCGCGCCGCTGGTCACTCCGGTGACGGTAAATGTCAACGAATCCGCGTTGGTGATGTTGTCGATGTTGCTCGATCCGGTATCGCTGGCGGTTTGCAAATCGACCGCTGTGGGAGTGGCGATCGCATCAAAGGCGAACGCAACCATCTGCAAATCGCTATCGCCGATGGCGTTTCCGGTCACGTCTCTGTCTGGTCGCACTCCCACCTGAACCTCAATCGAGCCGTCAAAGTCGACTGCCGGTGTGACCGTTGCCAGCCCGCTGGTGGCGTTGACCGAGACCGTGCCGGTTGGGCTGCTGATCGATTGCTGGTAAACCCCGCGCACGGCCTGCGCCGTATTACGGCTGCCGACGCGAAACTGAATGGATCCGTTGGCACTGGCATTTGGCGTCACGGTTACCAGGCCAGTTGTCTCGTTGATCGAGACCGTTCCATTGGCCGCACCCGAGACGGGTTCCAAAAAAAACGTGACCGCCTCGCCGGTCGGGGCGGCGCTGGCGAGTTGAATTTCCAGCGGCTCGGATGAACCGGACGCCGGCGTCACCGTCACCAAACTTTTTCCTTCATCGGGGTCGCCAAGAAATCGAGCGGTCAGGATCCCGATCGAAACCGTGCCTCCCGACGGACTGGAAATTCCATTGGCAAAATAGGTCACCGCGTCGCCTTCGACGTCGAAGCTTGACAACTGCAATTGAGCGCTCGTATTGCTGAGTGAGTCGCTCGGCGGGCTGATTGGATTCAAGTAGGGCTGGCCGTTGGCCGTGTCATTGGCAACCGTGACCAGAATCGTCTCGGAGTGAGTGTTCCCCTGTTGATCTCTGACCGTGAAGGTGACGTTGGTGCTGCCAGTATTGGATCCCACCGCTTTGAGCATCACCACGGAGTTCTCGATGTCCTCAAAGACTTCAATCGTATTGATCTTGATGTCTACGGATGGTTTACCATTGGCATCGACTTGCATTTCGCTAATCGCTTCACGGACGTCTTCACCCTCGACCAACTGCCCAAAAATGCTGTGGTTGAAATCCAAACCTCGCGTCGCCAGTTCAGTAACGAAGAATTGCGAGTTGTTCGTATCATCGGTCGACTTGGCAAACGACAATACGCCTGAGCGATTGTGTTGCAAGTCGGGGTGGAACTGGTCATCGAAATCGTCCAGCGTTGATCCCGATCTTCCGGTGCCGGTCGGATCACCGGCCTGGATCACAAAATTGTCGACGACGCGGTGAAAGATGATTCCGTCGTAGAATCCCAGCCCGGCCAAATCAGCGACGCGACCTGCGGGCACGGGCGCCCGCTGCTCAAACAACTCAAACACCATGTCGCCAAAGGTTTCCATGTCGATCCGAATTGAGCGGTTGTTCTGCAGCACCGTGGCGGTCAACAGCGTCGGCTCGTCGACAGACACGGTGACCGTCAGCGTTCCACCGTTGGGGTCGTAGGCGTCAACCGGAATGTGCAATGGAGAGCCGATCAAAACCGTTTGGTTTCCGATTGACTCAAATGTCGGCTGTTCGCTTTGCGGAATCGGGACGCCGCTGAGTTGGCTCAACTCCGCGATCGTCAGCACGTCGGATACCCGCGATCCATTAGGGAATTCCCAAGTCGGATAGTCGAAGATCCCCTCGGCGATCCCGATCTCGTTGCGTTGCCGATCGGGTCCGGTCACTTCGATGAACGGCAAGTTGTCTTTGCCATCGTCGAAATACTCTTTTTGCAGCGTACAGGCCGGGCACCAATGGGCGCCAAAAAATTGCACTCCGGCAGCGGTCAAATCCTTGGCAAATTGGACCAAATCCCGTGCCGGCTCGCCTTCGGCCACTCCGGCGACCGGCAAGGCGACCGAAGTTTCGGCCGGGGGCAGCGCTTCATCCAGAGCAATCGCGCCATCAGTGAACAAAAGCTCAGAGTCTGCGGCCAGCATTTGACGTTTTTCAAGCGACTCCAGCAGCAATCGGCCCCGTTTGGCCGGTACTGGAGCATGAGCAGCTCGGATCAGCCGGTCGAGCAATCGGCGGGGGTATTTCTGTGCGGTTTGACGGCTGGCAGGAGAACGCATCATGGGTCAACGAACGTTTGGGGCAGCGAAGCTGGGTTGGACAAGATCGAACGGTTACTCGGATGAACGTCGGCGTTGGATAAGCGTCAGGACGAACAAATCCGCTACGACCCGCAGCCTTTACCACGCCGAGGCTGACAAAGGTCTGGTCTGGGGAGGGAATCCTCCACTTAAGACGTCAAATTCAACCGGAATGTTCCATTTTAATGACCCTCATATTGTAGCTGGGCAAAGGGGCGAAAACGGAGAATCGCATCACGATTCGCCGGTCAAACGGCGAATCCCGGGCCTGTCAGCTAGCAGCGTCTGGCCAAATTATTCGAATTTTGTTTCTAAATCGTTGACTCGGCAAGGGCCGCGGCGGGTGGCCGACCAACGAAGCGCTGCTGCTCAAGGCGTTTCCGGCTCTCCCTTTGGCTCGCCCGCTGCCGATAGTTGCTGCAGCCATTGCTGAGCAGCGTTTCGATAAACAAAGCGACCGTCGCTTTGCAGTGCTCGTTGCAGCAATTCCACCGCCTCGCCGGTACGGTTTTGCTCGGCTGCAACGCGCGCGTAGAAGTACGCCGTGTCAGCCGACGCCCGGCCGGATGAAATCGCCCGTTGGATCATTTGTGCCGCGTCTTCAACCCGTCCCAAGCGATGGTAAACCCAACCAAGTGTGGCCAGAGCTTGTTCGTTGCGCGGGTACTGACGCGCGTTGCCCTCGGCCAATTGCAACGCTCGCTGCTGCTTCTGCGGGTCCGATTGGTCGATCAATGACAACGCCAGCTGATTGCTGAAGTCAAAGTTGCCCGGTTCTGCGTTGGCCAGTTCTTGAAAGTATCGTTCGGCATGCTCGCATTTTCCTAGCGTTCTGGCTAACGTTCCCAACAATGATTTCACTCTTGGCTCGCCTGGCGCGATTTTGGTCGCTCGCCTGGCTTGCTCGACTGCCTCGCGATCGCGGCCGCGATCCAACAGCCACGATCCATAGACGACGATCACCGAATCGTCCTCGGGATTTTTTTCCAACGCTTTGTTGATCCATTGTTCGGCCTGCGCGTGGTCGCCCTGTCCAGTACAGAACCGCGCCATCGTGATCTCGGCCGATTCCAGCGATGGGTCGATCTCGGTGGTTTTCAGCAGTTGCTGAAAAGCTGATTCGATTTGATCGGTCCGAAACAGCGCTTGGGCCAGACGGCGACGGGTGACTGGATCCTGCGGTTGGCGATCAAGCGCGGTTTGCAGGATTTGTTGGGCTGATGACCATTGTCCCCGTCGCTCGGCTACGGTCGCCAAGCCCAACTCACACTCGCGCGAAAACCGATCCTTGCGTTCCTGATTCCAGTCTTTCGACTGCATCAGCCGCAGCGCGAGATCGAACAGGACCGCCGCGTCGGTGATCCGCCCTTCGATCAAGGCCAAACGTCCGAACGCATCAAAGGTAAGCGGGGATTCAGCCTGCTCGATCGCGGCCAGTTCCAGTTGCTGTCGCGCTTGGTTCGTTTGTCCGTGATCCAAAAAGAACAAGGCAATGCTGATTCGACCGGAGGGCAAGTTCGGAGTAGGTTTCGTGTGCCCGACTGAGTTGCTCCAGAGCTTCGTCGAACTTCTGCTGCTTGAACTGATCAAAGGCCTCGCGCAGCAGCCTGGCTTGAGTTTCGGCATCCGGGCTATCGGCCACGTGCATCCGCACAAAATCGTCGACCGTATCGGCGCTGACTTGAACATCTAAAGCAAATGCCGATAGAACCAGCGCAAGACAGCAAATCGCCGTTCTTGTGACGGAGCCAAACCAAGCGTTCGTTGCGGCCGCGAAATCCCGTCCTCGCGTCGCGACCCGGTGCGCGGCATCGTACAAAAATGGAGTGTTGCCGAGATTGGTTGGAATCAACATCGCGGCGGTTCCGAGTCCCAATTGCATTATGCTTTTTCTAAACAGCGGCTAACTAACAGGAACAGATAGCGACGACCGCTAATCCATGGCGGTTTCGTACTGGCAACCCGAGTATAGTCAGTGCCCCCCCAAACGATTCGGCTCTTTGGAACTGCAAGCTCGAAAGCGGAATATACCGATGATCCGAATTGGCGCGGTCGTAGCGGGCGGCCTCGGCAACGCCACAAGCATGCGAACCGTCTATCTTGGTTGCAAAGGCATCACTGCTTGCTGTGCCCTTTCCTTCCAGTACGTTCGAGCGTGCCGCACGAACGGAATGTGAACCTCGAGCTGATTGGCTGGGAGTTGTTTCAATCGTTGCTCGTACTCCGCCAACCATTGCTGAAAAAATGCCACGCCTGCGTCGGTTACCCGGCGGCGGTTGTCGAAGTCGATGTACCAGGGGGCGCTGATCGCCGCTCGAAAGTGATCTTCGTACAAGGTGACCACGCGAATCATCACCCAGCCGCTCTGTTTGACAAGCAAAGGCGGAATCACTCCGCCTGCTTTGGCGAACTCATCCAGCCGAGCGCTGTAATGAACTTGCGCGTTGTGGATTACCTGCAAGTAGTCGACTGGGTCTCGGACCGACAAGGTAAGCTCTGGATGCAGTTCCAAGACTTCGCCGCTGCGTGCTTGAAACACGTGCCCGGGAATTTTCCCCTCCAGCGTCGGACGCATGATCGGCCCATTAGTCAGCACACTCCGGCCGCGCCAGGCCGCCTGCCACCACTGCTGGGCATCTTCAACTCGCTGCGCGGCGGGCGGTTGGCCTTGGACCTGACTCTGGTCCGGCGCGGCAACATACAACCGGTTGTAACCCACCGGCGTTGAGCCGGCTTCGTTGCCGCTGCCGGCCAACGGTGGAATCCTGAGTCCTGCCTCCAATAGGTTCCAATAAATTGTTTCCGCCCAACGACCGACTTCGATGTTGCCGCCGATACTAGGCCCGGTCGGGCCTCGTCCGCTCTTGACCCCTGGCACTTGGCGATCGAGCCGCAACCAGTCGCCCAGAACAAAAAAACCGTCGACCCGCTCACTGGCTAACCAGACCGGCAGCGGCCAGGCAAATGGGTTTTCGATTGCGACTTTGGCTGTGTCGTCAGCCGCTAGTTCAGCCAACCATTGAATCGGCAGCCTTTCTCCCTGCGACGGTGAAACAGAACCATAGACGACGATCCCTTCGTGATGCGTTAAGTCGTTGCGAATCCAGCAGGGATTGTTTTCAATTCGATCGTCTGCATCGCGGGCGGGAATCGGTTTTGCATCAACATGGCCAAGTGAGCCGGCAACATGCAGGTCCTCGGCCGCCATTCTTAGCGGCAAGCTGTTCGCAGAGGCCGAAACGCAACAATCACCACTGGTCCAGCCGCCGGAGAGCATGTCAGTCATCCTGGGCAGCAGAATCGTCTTGGCGTCCAAGCTCGTTTTTTCGAGCGTAAAGTTTCCGCTCACGATTCGGTACTCGGGACCTCGGATCAGCCGAAACGTGTAGACCGAGTCGGGCAGTGACAATTGCAGTTTGCGATCGAGCACGACACCCATTCCGGCTGGCACGGTCAGCCGAATCGGAATTCTTTTGCCGGGCGCATCCGCCCGATAAATCTCGAGCCGAGAGATCGTTGGCTCGCCGGTTGATTCCTCATCAACCGACAGGGTCAAGGTTCCCCCGGCGGCCAATGCAGAGGTCGCCGATAAAGCGCAAGCAATCAAACCGAAGACAGGAACTCGCATGGGGAGGAACGAGGTAGCAGAGAATGAAGAATTCAAGTGACTTTCAGTTACGAATCCCGCCCAAACCACCTATTTTGTCGCCGACTCGCGTTGTGGCAGGCGAGTGATTCTAGCTAGTATCGGCTCGATTCGTCGATCACATTGCCGCGCCCTGCCAAGGAAGGTATCGCCGTGCCTGCCAGACCACAGCAACAACCCCACTCGAACTTAAATTCTGCGACGATTCCCACGACTCCACTGGAACGTTTGCCGCGCTTCGCGAGACGGTTGCCGCGGAGGCAAACGCGATCCTGGCCGCGGCGTCAACGCTTTCAGCTTCTGCGGTTCGGGCGGCAGAGATGACGGCCGAGTGTGATGGTTGTGTAATGGTCACCGGGGTTGGCAAAGCGGGTTTGGTTGGACAAAAACTGGTTGCCACGTTAGCCAGCACCGGTTCGCCGGCCCACTTTCTGCACCCCAGCGAGGCGGTCCATGGTGACCTTGGTCGCGTTCGCGAGTGTGACCTCGTGTGGGCGCTTAGCAATTCCGGACGCAGCGAGGAAGTCGTTCGCATCGCGGCTCATCTGCGCCGCAACAGCGGTGGTCTGATCGCGATCACCGCCGACACCGACAATCCGCTGGCGGCGGCTTCCGACTGCATCGTGGCCATCGGCAAACACCAGGAAGCCTGTCCCAACGGCCTGGCACCGACCAGCAGCACGGCAGTGATGATGGCGGTTGGTGACGCAATCGCGATGCTGGCGAGCAGACTAAGGCAATTTTCGCCGCAAGACTTTGCTCGATTTCATCCCGGCGGTTCGCTGGGACGCAAGTTGGCCAAGGTCATTCAGATCATGCGTCCAATTGATGCTTGCCGTGTTGCATCCAAGCATGATTCGATTCGCAGTGTGATGGTGACTTGCTCCAGATCGGGTCGACGGACCGGCGCGGTGATGCTGCTGGACGATGCCGGGCGGCTGGCCGGCGTGTTCACAGATAGTGATCTGGCCAGGTTGTTGGAAACTCGTGAGGACGGCGCCTTGGACGCTCCGATCGAACTGCGAATGACTGTTCAACCAACGACCGCCGAGGTCGACACGACGTTGCAAGACGCGATCGCGATCATGTCGCGTCGTCGAATCAGCGAGCTGCCGATCGTTGACAAACAGGGGCGACCAGTTGGGCTGGTCGACATCACCGACTTGGTATCGCTGACCGACACGGCAGATTCACCCGCTATTCTACCCATTCGATAGACCCCCAAAGATCGCAACTTGCACTGGTTCGATGACCACGACTGACGACGACCGCAAAGTAGCCCAGTCAATCACCTGCATCATCACCGATGTCGATGGTGTGATGACCGACGGCCGGATCATTTACGACGGCGCCGGTTTGGAAACCAAACAGTTCCACGTTCGCGATGGACTGGGGATCAAACTTTGGATCAGCGCGGGTTTTCAGTTTGGCATCCTGACTTCACGGCAAAGCGACATCGTTGCGCAACGAGCGGGTGAATTGGGGATCGGCCATGTGCGACAAGGTGCAAGCAACAAGCTGTCGATCGCCCAGCAGATGTTTGCCGAGATTGGCTGCGACGCAAGCCAGGTCTGTTACATCGGCGATGACTTGCCCGACATCGCGGTGATGAAACAGGTTGGTCTTTCCGCGGCACCGGCGGACGCGGCTGTTGATGTCTCCGGCGTTGCCGACTGGAAGCTGCGTCGTCGCGGAGGCAAGGGAGTTTTGCGGGAACTGATCGAACGTTTGCTGCGTGCCCAACAGCGATGGGAGGAACTGTTGCCCAACTAACCGCCTTGCGAAAGCTCTGGCGCTAACAGGCCGATCATGTTGCTTCGCATCATTCATTACATCACCGCGCTGGTGACGCTGGCGGGGATGTCCGTGGTCTACCAGAACCTGGTAACTCCTTGGCTAAAGCCTCCACCGATCGAACAGATCGCGATGGCGCCGCGGGAGCGTGCGCGGAAGGACCGTTCCTTGAACGCGCACTTTCCGCCCGGCTCTTGGCAGCGCGGCGAGTGCCGTCAGCTGCAGACCGCCGACATGACCTTGTTGTTCAAAGACCTGGAACAGGAATCAGAAGACCGCATCCGGTTATCGCCCGTGACAGTGATCGTCGGCCATGGCATGTCCAGTGTCAAAGAAGCAAACCCCGTCATCATCGAGGCAGCGGAAGGCGCGGAAATCACTTTTTCCAGCGCCATCAATCTGTTGAGCAACAGTGGTGGTGCACCGCCAATCGAGCGCGGTCGAATTCAAGGTTCCGTGCATATTCATCGTGCCGGCAATCAAGACGAACAACCGTTCGAAATCCGAACTTCGAACGTGGGCATTCGAAATCGCAAAGTCTGGACGACCGAACAAATTGACATGAAAGTCGGCCAGGCGCGCTGTGTGGGCAGCGACCTGACCATTCATCTGGCCGCGCCGGCCTCGTCTCGCGGTGTGCGCGGCGACGCACTGCTGGACCGAATCGAGTTGATTTACCTGGATCAACTTACAATTCCACTGGCGCGAGATCAGCAAACCACCGCGGGCGCTGCCGAGCCACAAGCGACAGCCGGCACCGTTTCGATCAACTGTAAAGGGCGACTTGAATACGACTTCGCGATCGATCAGCTGAAAGTCCATGACTCGGTTTCGTTTGTTCACCAGGTGGCCTCGATGCCCGCGGACGAATTTCGCTGTGACCATTTGAAGGTACGATTCAACGATCCGACGAATACCAAAAAGAAACGAGTTAGCCCGCTTGATTGGTTGATTGAGATCGTGGCTACCGGCTCACCGGCCAGCCTAACAGCCCCCAGCTTCGATGCCGATCTGCTGGCCGACCAAATCGAACTTCACGCCGTCAAGGGGCTGATCCAGGCGAGAGGAAAAACGGGCGTCCAAGTTCGTCGCGGCGGGATCTCGGCACGGCTGGCCAATTTGGTTTACCAGTTTGATGCCCAGCAGCCGGAAACCCTCGGCGCAATCGACGTCCAGGGCGCCGGGATTGTGCAGGTCCGCGATCCCAAGATTCCGCTCCGCAAACTGCAGTGGCGTGATCGATTCAAAATGTTTCCGGTCGGCCCCACAACCGCTGCCCAGTTCAATAGTGAAGTGGAGCTGCAAGTCGATGGTGAATTTCACGCTTGGCTGACCGACGGAGGCGAAGTACAAGCCGATTCGATCGCCGGTGTCTTGAAGCCGGAGCCTAAGTCGGAGTCCGAGGCGACAATGACTTTAGTCCCGGACAGGCTGATCACCAAGGGCAACGTTCGTATCAATACGGCCGCGGTATCGGCCGAAACACAACAGCTGTACGTGCAATTCATTGCCGAAGCGAACCCGACTCCGCGCGGTTCGAGTCCATCCGATCAGGATTCGGCATCCCCGCTACGACAATGGGTGACTCAGCCGTCGCAAACGACCTCGCTGACGGCGCCCGTTCGCGCAATCGCCCGATCATTCGAGGTGATGCGATCAACGTTCAGCTGCGGCGAAATGAAACTGGCCTCAGTGTCAAAAAGCTGGGCATCGTCGGATCCGTCGAAGCTGAACATGAATTGGTGACCGGTGGACAGACTCTGCCGGCAAGATTCACGGGCGAGTTGTTGCAACTAATCGATGGCGGCGGCGAAGACGTATTGGAGATCACCGGAGGCAACGATGCGCCCGCCCGATTTGATTTTGGCGACGGCTTCTTTGTCGGACCGAAAATTCAAATTCGGCCGAGTGACAACATCGTTTGGATCAATGCGGCCGGCGAGTTTCGCATCCCAACGGCCGCGATTCCCTCCGGTTTCTCCGACCAGCCTCATCCAGGCATGCATTGGATACAGCCACCTCATTGCCGTTGGAATGGAGAGATGCGGTTTGACGGACGCACGGCGCTGCTGACCGGCGGTGTCGAAATCACGGCGGCCTTGATCAACAATCGCGAGCCCTGGGAACTGAACATGAGCGGTGACCGATTGCAGGTCGACCTGGTCGAAGGCATCGAAGTTCGCAACGTCAAGACGATGCGCACCGCGACCGTTCGCGCCGTCTCATTAATCCAAGCCAGCGATCGCCCAGTCAGGGTTCAGGCGATCGGACGCGCCGCCGACGGTGTGGTCGAATCGAAGCATATCTTGCAGGCATCGAAACTGGTTTTTTCACCGGCCGCTGGTGGTGGATTGATTGGTCAAGGACCGGGCTGGTATCGCGCTTGGATCGTTCCCCAATCGGATAACGCGATGCGGCCGACCGACCGCGGAAAATCTGCTGACGACCAAGACACGCTGACGGGCCTGCATTTGGTGTTCGGCGATTCGATGCGCGGCGACCTGTCGGCGCGTACCTTGGATTTCCTCAAAGGGGTGCGTGTCGGCATTCGCCCGGTGTCCAATTGGGATGAATCGTTCGACGCTGTCGCGATGGATTCGATATCGATTGGGGAATCGACACTCGATTGCGATCAACTGCGGTTTGCCGTCGAACCTGGTTTCATCCAATCCGATCGCGACCTCCGGAGTCCCGATTCCATGGGAAGTCCAAGCAACCAGCGGTGTCGTGTTCCGGACCCGTCAGCAGCAAGGATTGATCGAAGGAACGGCCAGCCGCGCGACGTACGCGTCAGGCAAACAACTGTTCACAGCCGATGGCGCCCCCAACCGTCCGTCAATCGTCCGTCAAACCAGACCCGATGGATCGGCCGGCTTTGAACAGGCGGTCAAAACGATCACGATCCACACTGGCACGATGACGATCATCAACAGTGAACTGGAACGGATCACATTTCCGGTCCAATAGATGTTCTGAATCCTGCTTGACCATGCCCAGACCGCGTCGCCTTCTCACTTGTGGTTGGTCTCAAAACGCATCGGAGTCTGCGTCGCTTGGCATTCGCCAGTCTCCGCGCGGCGACAAGCTGACCGAACCGACCTTTGGCCCGTCGGGGACGCAGTTGCGTTTGAATTGGTTGGCAAAAAATCGCGCGATGAAGGTATCCAGCGTTTCGGCAATTGATTCTGCTGAATACGGCTGACTGAAGGTTGCTTGAGCCGCCAGATACAAAATTTTGTCCCGCTGGAATCCGTTGCGGACAAAGTGGTACAGAAAGAAGTCATGCAGTTCGTAATTTCCGATCACCGCTTCGGTACTCTGCCGAATCGAGCCGTCGCTACTTGGCGGCAGCAGCTCGGGCGAAATCGTGGTTTCGGCGATGTCGTGCAATAGTCCGCGGAGCTTGCCGGCAAAGTAGTGGTCCGCGGCATAACGAACCAAGAATCGCACCAATGTCTTGGGAATCGAGTATTGACGTTGTACATCGACATGTGATCGGCGTTGTAAGTACACCAACCAAGCGCTTGCTCGCTCATGTCGCCCGTCCCCAGCACGAATCCACGACTCATCAACAACATGGTGCGAATTCGCGCCTGAACATTCTCGAACGTCAGATCTGCCGCGTCGTCGGGCAGCTGAATTAGAGCTGCTTGTAACTGGTCCACTGTCGTTTGATCATCAATCTTAATCCCGAAGGGTTGGTGACCGATCGACCGAAAAGTGTCCAGACACAATGGTCGGATGTCGATCGTCGCGTTGTCGATCTCCATCATTTCGATCAGTTGATCGGCATTCGACTTGGTTTGACCGGTAGTCCCATACCCCGGCATTGTGATGCCCAGAAGATTGTGTCGCGATCGCCGCAATGAGTCAAAGGCACGGACGGCGACCAATAATGCAAGCGTGCTGTCAAGGCCGCCGGAGATGCCGATCGAACAAATCATGGTTTCCGGTAAGCGCGAAAGACGTTTGATCAACCCAGCGGTTTGGATCGCAAAAATCTCGGCGCAGCGAGCATCTAGTTCCGCCGACTCGTCAGGCACAAAGGGGTGCGCATCGACGTAGCGACAGAGGGATGGTCGCTCTGGTCGTGGCTGGGCATCGTTCGGGGTGGCGTCGATCAAACGATAGGCGTGGGGTAGATTTGCACGACCATCGTCGAACGATCCAACCACGCGACGGTCATGCGCGAGTCGTTCGAGGTCCACGTCGCAAGTTACCGAGGTTTCGTCAATCAGCGCTGGTTCTTGTCCGTCGCCAACGCGGCGCGACTCGCTGAGCATGCCCCCATTTTCGGCGATCAAACAATGCCCACCAAAGACCAGGTCGGAGGAAGATTCACCGGGGCCGGACGAGGCGTAGGCGTAGGCGGCGATACAACGTCCCGATTGGCTGCGCACCAAATCCCGCCGCCAGGTTGCTTTGCCAATCGTTTCGTTGCTGGCGGAAAGATTCAGCAACACGTTCGCGCCGGCCAAAGCGGCTTTGGAACTAGGCGGAATTGGAGTCCACAGATCTTCGCAGATCTCGACTCCGACGGTGGCTTCACCCCATTGGAACAGCAGGTCAGTTCCGAACGGAATTTCCTCTCCGTCGATCAAGACCCATTCGGGGTCCACAACGCGCGCACCCTGAAAATGCCGCAGCTCGTAAAACTCTCGATAGGTGGGCATGAAAGTTTTTGGAACGATTCCAACCACGCGACCGCCAGCCACCATGGCCGCCACATTCATCAACGCCGAATCAACCGCCAGCGGCAATCCGACCACCACGATCGACTCGTGTGTCTCGCTATGTTCAACGATGGTGTTTAAGGCGCTCAAGGCTGACCGCAGCAAAGCGTCGCTGGCGAACAGATCCCCGCAGGTGTATCCGGTCAGCCCCAGTTCGGGCAGCAGAATCAAATCCGCGTCAGATTTTTCAATCTGGCGAATCGAAGCCGCTGCGTTGGCGGCCGGATTGGCAACCGATACCAGCGGCGCGGCGGCTGTGATCCGAAAGATACCGTGTGGAAAATAAGCCAAGGGAACTCGCTTTCAATGGTGGACATGACCCCAAATCCAGTATAAACAACCGCCAAACAGCCCAAGCACCGCCGACTCCTGCTGCGACACGAATCTGAATCTGATGGCCCAGCCAATCGTTACAACCCGATTCTTTCAGTTTCTGCGAGAACTAAGACGCAACAATAATCGAGATTGGTTCACCGAAAACAAGCGGTGCTACGAGCAGGATGTTCGCGAGGCGGCGGTCGAATTGGTCGCTCAATTACAGAAACCGCTGGCCAAAGTGGCACCGATGCTGAATCCCATCGCCAAGGGTCACGGCGGCAGTGTGATGCGAGTTTATCGAGACACCCGATTCGGCAAAGACAAGACGCCTTACAAAACCAACGTCGGTATATCGATTCGCCACCAGGCGAGCAAAGACATCCACGCCCCCGGCGTGTATGTCCATTTGGAACCGGCAGCATGCTTTATCGGCGCCGGTTGCTGGCGGCCCGAACGCAAAGTCCTGGCCGCGATCCGGTCAGCGATTGACAGCGACCCCAAAGCCTGGAAACGGGTCAAAGACAACAAAACATTTTCGCGCGAGTTCACGTTCGTGGGAGAGAGTCTGAAGACGGCGCCGCGAGACTATCCGAAAGATCATCCGCTGATCGAAGACCTGAGGCGAATCGACTTCATCGCCACAGCGCCGTTGAGCGAAGCGGAAGTGACCAGCGACAAAATCACAGCGATCATGGTCGATCGAATCAAGCAGGCGAAACCGTTGATGAAGTTTTTGTGCGACGCGATTGAGATTCCCTACTGATGCCGCCAAGCGAAAATCGCTGATCGATCGTCAAGTTGATTACTGTCGGCCAGCCATCCATGTCGATATCGCCGCACCGATTTGATCGGCCGAATCTTCTTGGATGAAATGAGTTCCTGGGACGGTCACTTCGGTTTGATTGGGCCAGCGGCGACAGAACTCACGCTGCCGACCGATCAAAATTGCACCTGGCTCGGCATTGATAAACAGTTTCGGAAGATCGCAGCTGCTAAGCCAGTCGCCGTAGGATTGAACAATCGCTACCACGTCGGCCGGCTGGCCATCGATCGGAATTTGTCGGGGCCATGTCAATGTTGGGCGTCGGCTTTCCCCAGCTTCGATGAACGGTGCGCGGTACACCGCCATTTCATCCTCCGTCAGATCGCGCAGAATCGATCCGGGTAACACTCGCTCGATGAAGATGTTTTTCTCGAGCACCATCTGCTCACCCGCCGGCGAGCGAAATCCTTGGAACACAGCGCGGGCTGACTGCGGCCAATCATCCCAAGTCAAGGGACACACAATCGCTTCCATGTAGCAAATTCCGGCGACTCGAGAGCGGTTGCGATTGGCCCAGTCGAATCCAAGTCCCGAGCCCCAGTCGTGAAGGACCAACGTGACTTTGTCACCCCAATCCAACTGATCAATGAAGGCGTCTAGATACTCGCGATGCTCGACCAGCGTGTACCGATCGGCCTGCGAATCAGGCAATTTTTCCGAGTCGCCCATGCCAATCAGATCGGGGGCGATACAGCGATAGCGGTCACTGAGATGCGGAATCACATTCCGCCATAAAAAAGAAGAGGTCGGATTGCCGTGCAAAAATAATACTGAATCGCCCTGGCCAACGTCGACATAAGCCATGCGCTTGCCGTTGGCGAGCATCGATTTCTTGGCGGGCAGCGAATTGTTGGCCGTCATTTTCCTGTTCTGCTCTCAGCGTTAGGTTCAGAAATTCTGGTAACCGGAAGGGTATTAGAGCATTTCCATCAGTGGCGCAGGTCGGGAATCATTGCTTGCGAGCCACTCGTGGCTGGCGGCAGTTGGCCAAGTCAATCCGCCACTTCGGCAAGCAATTTCAAGAGCGTGCTGCGTATTTTGGGTTCGGCGTCCACCCCCAAATAGCTCGACTTGGCCCGCCAGGTTTCGTAGCCGCCCAAGTCATGTTGACTCGGAGTGGGAAGATAACCGTTGTAGCCATTGGCCAGTTCAATCGTGAAAGTTGGTTGCAGTGGGCTGGCCTGCTTGATCGCCAGGCCGGTTTCGACAAATGTTTCACAGGGCGTCGTCACGATCCCCAGCTCGCCGATGCGAATCGCCTGCAGCTTGACGGTGACCGACTGGGGATAGTCCGCAAGAGCCAGCGTTTCGTTGGCATAGATTGCCCGCTGATCGCTGTAAGGCCGATCACCGGCTGCCTCCAGAATCTGCCGAGCGCGATCGACTTCCGCCGGACTCGGGCGTCGAACGTCCAGCTCAATTTCTGTTTCCTGCATCTTCAACTCAGCCCACTGGTGATACTCAATTCGCCGGTACGCCTGCAGCGCTGATTGGGCAACGTCAGCGGCCACCAGGCGAATCTGATCAAACGGCTGGCGGCGCGGTGAGCCTTCGACAAAATTGATATTATTGATGTCGCCGCTGGTACCGTTGGACATGATTCCCACGAAGGCCGGCTTGGCACTGGCGGCGTCAATCAAGTGGGCAATCTGTCGAGCAAACTCGCCGAAGTAATCGGCCGAAAGCGTGTTGGCCGGCACACCCCCGACGTAATGCAGTGCATAGTTGGCCAGCAATGCAATCGGGCGACCGTCGACCGACTGAACCGAAATTACGGGGACTTCCGGATCGGTCAGCCCAGCAGGCTTGAGAAGTGCTGCGCTGGCGACCGGTGGATTCATCCGCACCTTGTCAGTGCCACGCTCGAAAGGATCCGACATCGCGAAACCGGCACGCATGTGCCAGCGACGATTGAAGACCTGACGCGGATTGTTGCCGACCGCCCAACCGATCCGCGCCGGTTCCAGCTGCAGCGTCGCCTCGATGATTCCCTGGGCAATCCGATCAGCAAGCAATTCGCAATACTCGACTTCCACCTTGCTTTGAAACGTCGGCGCCGCGCTCACCGCCGAGTGCGTGTGGGTTGCCGAGATCAGCATCTGCTCGCTGGGAATTCCCGTTTGGCGCGATGCTTTTCGTTTGGCCGCGTCGTAAACGTCTCGCGGGATCATGCAACTGTCACAAACGACAATCGCGAGTTTGCTGTGACCGTCGTCCAACACCAAGCAGCGGGCATGAAGCGGATCGTGAGCATGATCAGCGATTCGCGGTGTCATACTGCCGCCAGACTCAACCGGGAACTCGCCCGGCGTGATGTCGATGGCGTAAGCGCCGGCGCGAAATATACCCTGTTCGTCGGCGTGAAGTACGGAAACCAAAAAAATCGCACTCAGCACGATCGTGCAAGGCAATGGAATTCGGTAGCTCATAAGGACAGCCTCCCAGGGATCGATTGTAATGGATCGCTTACTGGCCGGGGGGCTACACGAGCGCAGAACTCGCAGCTCTCAACTCATTCCCTAAAGGGGCCTGGGAATGAGTTTTTCAATCGCCGACTCAGGACTGGTTTTGACTTTGCGAACCCACGATCCGACGATCGGCGATCAGTCGAACCAGATCCATGGTTGTGATGATGCCAACCAACGTTCCCCGGTCCGTGACGGGCAGGCGGTGAACACGATGTTCGACAAATTGCTTGGCCGCCTGAGCGATGGGTTGATCCAACCGGGTGGTCAGCGGATTTTTGACCATCACATCCTGAACTTTCAGACTTTCGATTCTCTCGCCGACGCGATCGGCGATATCCACCAGTGACTCCATCTTTACTTCATGAAAGCCTTGCTGATCCAAGTAAAAGTCCGAAGTGAGTTGAGCTACGGTCCGCTCGGCAGACAGTTGGCGAACAATATCCGATCGGGAGACGACGCCGACGAGTTGGTTGTCATCGACCACCGGAAAACCGCTAACCCGCGCTTGCAGTAGCTCATCCTCCAAAGCCGGCAAAGACATGCTCGATGGGACGGTCTTGACGGCAACTTGCATCACGTCGGCGACGGTCAGCTGATCATGTTGCTTGCTCATGGATGTTGGTGCCTTCCGCCGCCGGACGTGTGAACTCTTTGCACCGCCAGTATGATCAGGTCGAATCGTCCTCGGACTACTTGGGAAGTCGAAGTAAGGCTCCCGGTCCCATTGCAACCCGTTCGACGTGAGCGGTAACGTCCTGGCCAGTGGCAGGGTCCTTGTATAGCAGATGCAGATGAGTCGAAGTGGCGGGGTGCGTCAGTTTTCCGACCGCGTCTCGAGCGAATACACCCACCAACGTACCGCTGACCTTGGGAATCTCGCTTTCAAATGCGCGGAGCTCCTTGGGGACTTCCGAGTTTTTAAGACGAGCATGAATTGGGCAGGCGCCGTTAATCACGTGCAAAAAGACGTCCGAGAACTCTCCCTCGATGGTGAACATAAAGGGGTCACTGGTCTTGATTCCGGCAGCTTCCGCCGTTTCGGCAACGTAATCATCAAACTGATCTGCCGCGACGTTGTAGGTCACTGGATGCAGGGACCACGATGGCACATAGGCACCAACCAACAGCGTCGCCTGTTCCTCAGCGAGCGAACCCTGATCGGGTTCCAGGTCGCCGGCCGCATCGACCTTTGTGATCGTAAGTTTTCCATCAAGAATCGTCGCTTCGCCGTGCAACTTTTCCAGCGCGGCGACAGCGTAGAAATGAGGACGCCGGAGCAAATCTTTGAAGCGCACACGCCCTTGGTCTTGCTTGTCCCCAATGGCTTCACGCATGGTTCCAAACTGAACCAACGGTTGGGACCCAGAGCTATCAGCAGCCACAACCATTGCAATTCCTGAACTCCCAATCGTGATCAAGGCGAAACCTAAAAGCCAATTACGAATCTTCATTTTGATCAAACCCCAGTGAGATGACATAGGAACGATCTGGGCAAACCAACCCATATCGATCGGTCTGGTGAAAGAATTCCGTGCCCTGGGAAGGAGTGTCAGGCATCGCTGATACGCAGCCGTTAAATGCGATCCTCAAAAACCTGTCCACCCCATCCCAAAGCACGCTTTCAAGCCGCGACCACGGCGACGCCTGCCTAAGCGCCGTGTCGATCAAGCGGACTTCAAACAACCAAACCTGATGGACTTTCTCTGTCCGCAAGAAGCGTGCCATTTGATCAGGACGGCAAACAAGCAAACGGATCGAATCGCCCCGCCAAACTCGGGAAGCAGGATCGAGAACGCAGAGCACGGCCAAACGCACTATCATGCCAAGCTGTGTTTTCGCGATTTCACCCCACCCGCCAATGAACATGCGATCCGGATAGCAGTCGCTGACCTAGTTCCAGGGTGCGGATCCGCACAGCGCCGTGTGACACCGCGCAGGCTTGCTTTTGCCGGGACAGTTCTCAGGGGACTCGGCGCAACGGCCTTGGCAGCGGTGCCCGCTGGGTCAAGATCTGACCGAGCGAGTATATTCAACTCGAAACAGGGCTTCGAAACCATTGCGACACTGATGACGCTCCTTTACTACGATCCGATTTTCCAAGCACACAAAACGGGCAACCATCCGGAGAACAGCGGGCGTATTTTGCCGGTCGTTCGGCATCTGAATTTCCTGGCGCTCGATACGAGTTGCCGGCGGCCGGCATGGGATTCGGCTTCGGTGGATCGACTTTGTTATGTGCACACACCGCAATATGTCGAATCGATCAAGCAGTTTGCGCGGCGAGGTGGCGGGTACATCGAAACGGACACCGTGGTCAGCGAGCAATCATACGAAGTCGCCCGCATGGCGGCCGGTGCCGTTTGCGATGCGGTGACGCGGGTCGTCGCCGGTGAAGACAAGAATGCTTTCTGTCTGGTTCGACCACCTGGTCATCATGCCCTGCCCGATCAGGCAATGGGTTTTTGCTTGTTCAACAATGTCGCTGTCGGGGCCCGGGTTGCGACGCGCGAACTTGGTGTCGAGCGTATTTTGATCGTTGATTTTGACGTCCACCATGGTAACGGGACCCAAGCGATGTTTTGGGAAGACGCAGATGTAGGTTATTTCTCGATGCATCGATCGCCTTTTTATCCTGGTACCGGCAGCGAACAGGAAGTTGGCGCTGGCCCCGGACTGGGGACCACGCTGAATCTGCCTATCCAGCTAGGTACTTCACGCGAAGCACAACGATCGTTGTTTGCCAAGCAGCTGACGGCCTTTGCCGCTCGAATCAAGCCCGAACTTGTGCTCGTCAGCGCTGGCTTTGATAGTCACAAGGACGATCCGATCGGTTCACTGGGGCTGGAAACAGAAGATTTCGGCGATCTGACACGCTGCCTGCTTGATGTCGCCGGCGAGTATGCCAGCGGCAAACTCGTTAGCGTTCTCGAGGGTGGTTACAATCCCGCTGCGCTGACCGATTGCGTCGCGGTTCACTTAGAAGCGTTATTGGGCGACGCTTAGGCGGACGATTCGCTCTGCAGCGTCTTGCGAGCAACCACAACATCGCTGCAGTGGCTTCGGTCAAATTCGAAACCGCGATGATCGAACATGCGAATCATGCGTTCATTTTCGGGCGCCATTTCGGCCACCACGGAACGAATTTCCCAGTGTTCGCAAATACCGAGGCAGTAGTCGGTGAGCAGTGATCCGAGCCCAAATCCTTGCCAAGGATCACCGATCAGAATGGCATACTCGGCCTCGCGATGATCGGCGTCCGCAACCAGCCGCCCAACCCCGATCAGTTTGCGTTGACGGTCTTGTTCCGTCTCTGCGACAATGGCGATTTCGCGGTCATAGTCGATAAAGCAAAATCTGGCGGCCATTTCGTGGGTCGTGTTTTTGAACAAATAGCGAAATCGCAAGCGAATGGTTTCGGGCGAACAACTGGCCAGCAGCGCATGCCACATCGGTTCGTCCTCGGGTTTGATCGGTCGCAGCAAGACCGAGCTGCCGTCTTTCAGAGTTATCCGTTTGGTCAATTCTTCTGGATAGGGGCGGATGGCCAAATGCGAATAGGGGCGTACCGGATGAAGCACGGCTTGGTGGTCAAGCACGATTCTGGCATCCAACGCAATCGCGTCGTCCGGGGTCACCAGTAGCGGATTGACATCCAGCTCCACGATTTCAGGGTAATCAGCCACCAGGTAGGACATTCGCATCAAGACTTCGACAAGCCGATCGACATTGACTCCTGGTCGTCCCCGAAAACCCTTTAACAACGGCCACATCCGCAGAGATTCCAACATTCTACGGGCCAGTCGCTCGCTGAGCGGCGGCAACTCAAGCGCCCGATCGTGGAACAATTCGGCTGCGGTTCCGCCCGCGCCAACCAGCAGCACCGTTCCGAAAACCGGATCACGTTTGGCACCCACAATCAATTCACGACCGTTCGGATTGACCACCATTGGTTGAACGGAAACGCCTTGAAGGTTGGCGCTGGGACAAAGCCGTTGCCCATTCTCGATAATCCGATCAAATGCCAATTCGACCTCCTTGCGATTGGTCAAATCCAGCTCGACGCCGCCGACATCGGTTTTGTGAGTAATTTCGGGCGAGTAGACTTTCAGCACGACCGGATAGCCAACACGATCCGCGTATTGGACAGCATCATCCTTGGTTCTTGCCACATAAGTTTTCGAGACAGGAATCTCATAGGCTTCCAAGAGAGCTTTGGAAGTACTCTCGCTGAGGATGTCTTGGCCTTCGCTCAATATCGTGTCGAACACCGCACGTAGTTTTGCGCGATCGAGCGGAAATTCCAACGGGACTTCGCGAGGGGTCTCGTACAGCAGCTCCCGATTTCGACCATAGGTAACAAGATGCATGAATGCGCGCACGCCCTTTTCCGGTGACCAGTAGGTTGGAATGCCAGCCTCGTTCAGCAGATCAATTCCCGGGCGCACCCTTCGCCCACCCATCCAAGTCGCCAAGACTGGTTTGCTGGAATGACTTGCCGAATCAATCACAGCCTTTGCCGCGCCGGTCGGATCCGTCATCGCCTGTGGCGACAGGACGACCAAAACCCCGTCAACCTGCTTGTCCGCCAGAGCATGTTTGACTGCCACTGCAAAATGCTCTGGTCGCGCGTCTCCCAGCACATCGATCGGATTGGCATGGGACCACGCACTGGAAAGATGCTGGTCCAAGGCCTGGATTGTCGATTCGCTTAACTGGGATAACAAACCATGGTGTTCCAGCAGCGAGTCCGTTGCCATCACACCGGGGCCACCAGCATTGGTGACAATCGCCAATCGCGGTCCAGCCGGTGTCTTTTGTCGCGCCAACAGCTCCGCACAATCGAACAAGTCATCGATTTCGAAGACACGAACGATTCCGGCGCGGGAAAAAGCGGCTTCGTAGACACTGTCCACGCCGGCCATTGCGCCGGTGTGAGATGCCGCTGCTTTTGCAGATTCGACAAATCGACCGGCCTTGTAGGCAATGATCGGTTTTTTACGCGTGAACGCCCGAGCCGCTGACATGAACTCTCGCGCTTCGTTGATCGATTCAACGTACATGATGATCGACTTGGTAAATCCGTCGGTCGCGAAGTAATCGATCAGATCGGCTATCCCCACATCCAACATATTGCCGACTGAGACGAAATGCGAAAAACCGATCTTCTCTTCGATGGCCCAATCGAGCACGGCGGTGCACAAGGCGCCCGATTGTGAAATGAAGGCGACCTGTCCTGGCATCGGTGAATCGCTGGCGAAACTAGCATTGAGCAGCTGATGGGGAGCCATCACGCCAAGACAATTTGGACCGATGATTCGCAGGCCATCAAAAGCCATTGCCGCTTGTCGCACCGCAGCCTCAAGCTCCTGTCCTTGCTGAGATGCTTCACGAAAGCCTGCCGACAAAATCACCAAGCCTAGAATACCGGCTTCGCCACATTGTCTGACAATCTCTGGAACAGTCGCCGCGGGAGTGCAGATCACAGCCAAGTCCACATCGCCGGGCAACTGGCCGACCGATTCAAGACAGGCGGTGCCGTCGATGTCTTGATATTTCGGGTTGACGGGATACACCGGCCCCTTGAATCCGCCTGCAGCTAGATTCTGCAAGACCGTTCGCCCAACACTCGATTCTTGTTTACTGGCGCCGACAACTGCAATGCTGTTGGGAGCGAATATTTTGTTCAAATTTCTGATCGGCATGGAGGTTTTTCTCAGAGCACGGCCAAGTCATGAAGCACGCAGTCAAAACAATTCTTATGCCTGCGACAGCGGAATTCGCCTGATTGGAGCGGATATACTGACGATCATATTTTTTTCGCGCTCGGTTGCACATCCAACGTGCCTACCAACAGATAACAGGGACTGAGCATCACTAGAATGGCGAACATGCTGACTAGAAACAAACGATCGATCTTTTTCGTTGCAGCGCTAAGCTGCTCGTGGATCAGCGTTGATCGAGCGGAGTAGTGTGATGAGAATCAAGGACATTCGTCTGCTTCCGCTCCGCGGCGCGACGCCCGATGGAGGATGGGACGAGAACTTTCTCGACTCCGAGAACAATTTGCATACGTTGGTCGAGGTCGTCACCGACCAAGGAGTGACCGGACTGGGCAGCGTCTTCACTTCGGCAAAGTTGATCGACGGAGCACTGGATGTTGTTAGGTCGTTTCTGATCGGGGCGTCGGCATTGGACCCCGCCGCGACGACCGAGAACCTTCATCAACAATCGTTTTGGCAAGGGCGTGGCGGCGCGATCACGCACGCGATCTCAGGGGTCGACATCGCGTTGTGGGATATCCTGGGCAAGGTCACTCAGCAGCCGATCAGCCGACTGTTGGGTGGCCGCTATCGGGAGGCAATCAAGCCTTACGGTTCGGTGTTGATGGACGAGCCGAACAAGCTGCGCGCTCGTTTGGAAGCTGGTCTGCAGCGCGGGTTTCGCGCCTTTAAGATCGGTTGGGGACCGTTTGGACGCGTCGATCGCCGCACCGACGAGGCGATTGTGGCCGCTGCTCGAGAGACCCTTGGCGCAGATGTCGAATTGATGGTCGACGCTGGCGGTTCGGATGCCTTTTGGCCTCATGGATACAAATGGGCGTTGCAGACCGCACAGATGCTGGCCCAATATGATGTCACTTGGTTCGAAGAACCACTACGCCCGGATGATCTGGAAGGTTACATTCGCCTGACCGAGCACGCTCCGCTGCCGATTGCCGGCGGTGAAGTCCTCACGCGTCGGCAAGCATTCCTGCCATGGCTCCAGCGGCGCGCTTTCGATTATGTCCAGCCGGACGTTACGAAAGTCGGCGGGATCAGTGAGCAGCATCGGATCGCCCAGTCAGCTGACGATCATTCGATCTTGGTGGTTCCCCATGGTTGGAATACAGCGATCGGCCTGGCCGCTGACCTGCAATTGGTCGCCGCGGCAGGAAATGCACGCTGGGTCGAATACATCACACCGGCACCCTATATCGAAGAACTGTTGCTCGAACCGATTCGCCTCAGCGAGCACGGCATGATTCAGATTCCGGACGGGCCGGGGCTGGGTTTGCAATGGAATCCCGATGGGATTGCAAAATTCACCCTGGGCATGCAACTCACTCCCTCGGTCCTCTGAAATGACCTGGATCGACTGGTTGATCGTGTTGGTGCTCAATGGCGGCGTGATGGCCTACGGCCTGTACGTCGCTCGTGGCGCCAAAACCAGTCAAGACTGGTTTCTCGGCAGTCGGTCACTGACCTGGTGGGCCGTCGGATTGTCGATGTTCGCAACGAATGTAGACAACGCGGATTTGGTCTCGCTGACCGGCACGACTTACAAGGAAGGTCTGCACATCATCATGGTGCATACCCTGGGCAGTCTCTTGGGCGCGACCTTTGCCGCCTTCTTTTTGGTTCCGACCATGGCACGAGCCGGTCAGTTTACCAACGCCGAGTATCTGGAAGCCCGCTTCGGCCCGACTGCCCGAGTGTTGAGCGCGCTGATCCAAATCCAGTACCGCAGCAGCATGCTGGGGTTGATGATCTGGTCGCTGTATCTGCTGATGACTGGATTTTTGGGACTCAGCGCTACGATCGCCTGGCTGTTGATCGTCGCGATCGTCCTGTTCGCTGCGATTTACAGTTCGCTGGGCGGCTTGAAATCGGTCGTGATGACCGATGTATTCCAGGGCATCATCATGTTTGTCGCGATGGCCGTGATCTTTGCGGCCGTTTGGAACGCTGCCGGTGGTTGGTCGCACATGAGTGAAACACTGCGGCAGATCAAGATTGACGGTAACAAACCGGCCTCCGATCTGTTATCGATGGGGCGGTACCGTGGCGACGATGACAATGTCTCGCCGTTCATCGTCGCCGTAGGTTGGATCATCATCGCGATGGGCTATTGGAGCGTGAATCATAGTCAGACGATGCGTTTGGGCGGAACGCGATCGTTATGGGACATGAAGATGGCGGCGCTATTCGGAGCGACGATCAGCATGCCCATCATGGTCGGCTGCGCGTCGCTCGGGTTGTTCGGTCGTGCCTTGTATCCCGACTTCGAATCGCCGGACCAACTGTACCCGCATCTGGCTGATCTGTACCTGGGAGTGGCTTTTAAAGGGATCGTAGTTGCCGGGATCATGGCCGCCGCGATCAGCACCTTCGATTCGATGGGTTCGTCTCTTTCCGCCCTGTTCACCCGAGACATCTACGCTCGATTGATCGTTCCCGATCGCGACGATGCGCATTATGTCCGAATCAGCCGCTGGGCGACGGTCGTGATTCTGGCACTCGGTTTTGCCTACCTGCCATTCATCGGTTCCAAAGAGACCATGTTGCAGGCGTTCTTGACGTTGATCCCAGTGTTCGTCACACCGCTGTTCACGATCTACTTGATTGGAATCTTTACCCAGGCCCATCCCAAAGCCGGAATTGCGGGCATCACCGCGGGCGCTTGCTATGGCGTGCTTGCGCTAACCGATCGCGAAGTGGTCGATCTCGATTGGATCGCCTCTTGGTTTAGCGGTCGCTGGCCGGCACTGCTGTGGGCAATGGCCTTCACCGCCTTGGTGCACCGCCATGGCAACACTCGTTTTCGGGAAGTACACTGCCGCCAGCGATGCTCAGCAAACGCAATCGCCTCCAGACGAGGGTTGGCTGCAGTCAAGTAGTCGCTCCTTGATTTCGCTGCCTGAGTATCCGTTTGATCGGCCCGCATCACGATGGTTTCGTCCTGAAATCATGGCGGCCGTTTTGATCGTGTCGACGAGTTTCATTCTGTTTATGTTTTTCTGGTAGCCGCACAATGACTTCAAGAGCCGAAACCGAATACCGGTACGAGAAACTGACCTGGCCGGAGATCAATGATGCTATCGAACTGGGCAAGGTCTGTATCGTTCCCTGTGGCGCGGTCGAACAACATGGTCCCCACTTGCCGCTGGACGTCGATCTGGTTTGTCCGACCGGAATTGCCAAGGGCGCCGGAGAGCAGATTCCTGACAAGATGCTCGTCCTGCCAATTGTGGCCTACGGCTACACCGGTCATGTGATGGATTTTCCGGGCACCATCAACAGTGACTACCAGAATTTCATGAATCACGTTCTGGACATCACGCGCAGCCTGGCCTATCACGGCTTCAAAAAGATCATCTTGCTGAACGGCCATGGTTCGAACATGCCGAACCTGAATTTGGTGGCGCGGCGGACCAACCTGGAAACGGACGCCGAGTGCATTCTGGCCGCCTGGTGGGATTTACTGAGCGTCGACAAGGAATTCATGCCAAATTGGCGTCAGAGCAAGTTCCCGGGCGGCTGCGCATGCGTGCGAACTGGAAACTTCGCTCTACCTGTATCTGGATGAACAAAACGTCAGAAAGGACAAAATCAAGAACGGAACCATTTCGTTCAACGAAGAAAACAATCCGTACAACTATGTCGATCTAACCTGTCAGGGGCCCGCCACGATCGTGTCCTGGACCAGCAGCTATTCCGACAGCGGCGTGCTGGGAGAAGCGGAACTGGCCACGGTGGAAAAGGGACAGGCTGCCTATAACGAGGCAGTCAAACAGCTCGTCGGGCTCGTATCGTGGTTCAAAGACCGACCACCCGACCAGCGGAAAAGCCGGCATCGCAAAGCTCCCACGATGCCAATGCCGTGGCGCCAGAGAGCGACCTAGAAAGCGATCCGTAGTGGCTCACCACTGGTCGCTAATGTCGCGCATTTCGCCGGCTCGTTCGATCAGCCTCGGGAACCTTTTGGCTGTCCTGCCTAGTCCAGAAGTTGAGGCGATTCGGGCCCGTCGCTCATCGTCACTCCATTTAGATCGGATCTGCGCTGCCCGACTGGCAATCTCCGTAGGACTCGGATCGGGTTTGGCGTGGAGATGTCTGTTCGGATTCATGTTTAGCCCCAGTGTCTTCGTATCGGTCGTTTGAATCGAAATACTCTTTTGTCAGAAACTGCCGCTTCGGCTGTGACTGTTTGAGTACTTCAAGACAAGCAAACGTGATGCCAAGTGAAAGTGTGCTCGGGCGATTCGCAACCAGGCACGTCTTGCAAAACTGGCCGCGGCGATACGTATCTCTGCGAAACACCGATCGCGAACCGCGATCACCAACTACTCTTCAGTTTTGAACAGATCAAGGAACCGATCTTCATATTCACCGAACACGCCCAGGCGATCGAGTTCGCGTTTCAATTCATAAGCTTTCGTGCGATCTTGGCTTGCCTGAGTGAACAATTCATCGATTCGCTGCTGATCCGGTTCAGCCAACCCTTCTTCGCTTGACGGAACGCTAAATTCCTCCTCCGGTTCTCGTGGGGCGCTCGTTTCCAGCGCGCCTCGATCTTGGCCAGCAATTCGCCCAAATGCCGCTCCATCGCTTCGGACTGTTGGACCAGTTCGCTAAAGTCCAGCTGAACCTTGGCCATATCGACGAACACCTTCAGCACAGCCAATGAGGCTTTTGGAAATGGCACCTGCGCAAAGATGTGCGGCATTTCGCCCAGCAAGCAAATTGCCTGCATTCCTTTGTCGGCAGCTGCGCCCAACAGCACACCGTTGAGTCCGCCGATATGCCCTTCTTTGAGGATACGGATATCAGGCTGATCTAATTCGCCAAGTGCCTCCGGATCGGTGGTCGCGGCGAATACGCGAGACTCATGCTCGGGATGCATCTCCGTCGCCATCGCGGCAAAGGTGAACAATCGCTCGACTTGCTGGTCGCGGGCAAAGTCAATGAGTTCTTCGCAAAACGCGTACTTGCCAAGCGGTGGCTGCGCCTCGCCGATGAAGACAATGATATCTCGCCCGCCGACGGGCGATTTCCAAACGAAAAATCGACTTCTCGGACGGTGCGTTTTCTGCACGACTCCCGCTTTGACGATCGCGACGTCCACGTCGAACAGCCCGGCGGCCGGAAACTCGGCAAAGTAATGCATGCCGAGTTTTGCCATCAGGTAATAACCCGCGCTCAACGCAACATGCCCCATCCCGGGCCAAACGGCGACCAGCCAAGGGCGATTGAGTTTTGCTTCGTCAGTCATCATCTACCTTGTCGCTTTCGATCCAAGCACCGCGCGGACTCGACAGACTGCCAACTTGACCCCCCGCGCTTGCCAACATCGGACCGAACGTACAAAGGAGCAAAGTGCGCGCCAAGATTCAACGCGCGGCTGATTGCGTGAGTTCATCCTTTTGGTACGCAAGTTGCATCCCTGTCGATTGTGGTCCGGTGAGTGTGCATCATCGGCAAACCGAATTTCAATTGATAAGGAGACAAAGATGAAACTTGATTTTCCTTGGGCGGGCGAGATCAACCGCTTGCAGGGTGAAATGGAGCGGCTGTTTGGAAATGGTGCCGGTCAACAGTTGTTACGCCCACGGGCTTATCCGCCAGCAAATCTGTGGGAGGACGATGACAATTTGTACGTCGAAACCGAAGTGCCAGGGATGGAGTTGGATGGGTTTGAATTGTATGTCAACGACGAAAATCAGTTGACTCTGCAGGGCGAGCGTAAGCCGCTTGGTGGCGATATCAAGGTCCGCCATCGCGAGGAACGCAGCTTTGGGAGATTCTCGCGGATCATTCAACTTCCAGTCACCGTCGACGGGGACGCAACGTCCGCCAACTACCAGGCGGGCGTGTTGCGAATCACACTGCCAAAAAAAGAAGAATCAAAGCCGAAACGGATCGACGTTGCCGCCGGGTGAGCGGCGCGGAACCGATCCCGATCACAACGCTGTCAAATTGTCACAATCCACAGAGGGGAAAAAAATGGCCGAAGCCACGATCACAAATGCACAGGGAACTCAAACGGAAGCGGAGCCAACTCGTCAGGCACCGATTTACCAGCCGCGTTTCGATATCGTTGAAAATGATAGCGAGCTAACGCTTTACGGCGATCTGCCGGGAGTCGAAGACAAGCAGCTGGATATCCGTTACGAGAACCAACAGTTAATCATTCATGGCACTGTTCCGCCACGCAATCCTGAAGTCAATTTCCTGCACCAAGAGTATGGCGTCGGTGACTTCCAAAGGACGTTCGCGATCGGCGAGTCCGTCGATGCCAAGAAGATTAGCGCCGAAGTTCACAACGGCGTACTGGTCATCCATCTGCCCAAGACAGAAGCGGTCAAGCCTAAACGCATCAAAGTGAAAGCCGTCTAGGTCTGCCAGGGTCAAACAATCACGGAATCCATGTAAGCAAGGTCAAAAAACAATGTTCAAGAATCTTATTCCAAGAAGAAAGTCACGTGAGGGCGAACTGATCGAGGTCGACCCATCAAACGAAGTTGCTCAGTTCCGGGCAAACTTCGACCGCATCCTCAACCATGTTTGGAACGGCCAGTGGGACGACGTTTGGAACTCGGGGTGGGGATGTGACGTTCAAGATGGCGATCAGGAAATCGTCGTTCGCGCCGAGGCGCCAGGCTTTGAGCCGGACGAAATCGACGTACAACTTTCGGGCAATCGATTGATCGTCAAAGCCGAACACAAATCGGAGACGACCGACGGCAATGGCCATACTTTCCAGTCTGGGAAGTTGTATCGAGCAATGACTGTCCCCAGCGGCATCGAGGCAGGAAAGATCGTGGCCAACTACAAAAACGGTGTGCTCGAGGTACACCTACCCAAGGCCGCAGAGAAACGTTCGAAACGAATTGCCGTGACGACCAAGCCTTAGGCTTTGGCGGTCGCTCGCTGCGAATCGAAGCCCAGGCCCACACCGGTGGTCCTGGGCTCTTAGTGTCGTTACCAAGCACGCACACGGCACGATGATGATGACGAAGTGCCCGCTGGAGGAGTTGTGATCGTCTGGCCCTGCTGCAGTTTGATGTGCTCTCCTATTTTTCGGAACGGACATCGGACCTGATGCTCGTTAACTTCAATCGAGATGAAACGGCGGCCGGAAAAGTACGAAGGTTTCTTGGCTCCGAAGGTGTACACCAGCGACCTCAAAGGAACGCCAATCCGGGTGGCCATTTGCTTTACGCGGCGGGAGCGACCGAAGCAGATTAGGGAGATCCTTAAGTCAACTCAGGCGATGCACCCTGCTTCACCAATGGCGGTGGAGAACCGGCGCGTGTAAGCCCGGATTCACACCATTGACGTTTTTCGCGGCAGGTTGGCAGAACGTGCTACTTTGCTTGCCCTGGCTTCGATCCGTCTACCGGTTGAAGGGTTCCCGTGCGTTCGAGGAACTCGGTGAGTTCAAGCGTAACTTGCAACACCTCCTCCCACGAACTTCCCGCGACCAGATCATTGGCGTGCACTAACCGGTCTCGTATCGCTTCCACTTTGCCAAAAAACTTGGTCGCCTTGTTGTTGGAGTCAAAGCCCAGCGACGTCGAGTAGTCGGGCACTGCAAGCAGCAGGTCGCGCTTATCCGCGATCTGCAAGCAGTCGATTAGATCTAACTCTTCTCCTCGCATCTTTCGATTGTTGTGAAGGCTGCGAGCCTTCTGGAGTCGACTGGCGTTGAGGGCTTCGGCGACTTGCGCTTCCGAATAGTGTCTTTGGACAAGGTGCACTAACCGCATCTCAAGCAGCGAAATCAATCCAAAAAGCAGCATTCGAAATGGTGCACGTTGCATGTCGCTCCGAGACACGAAGCCATCGATTCGTCCAGCCTGTCGAACAAATAGCCAATGCCGCCCAGCGAGACGAGTGATCAGCGCTAACAGGGAAGCATTGCCTTCGATGACCTGGTGATCAGACAGTGGACGAATTTGACTTTGCCAGTCGTTGTCGCGTAACGCATCAACGCGGATCGAGCCGATCACTTCACCATGATGTAAGACCCCGAGCACTGACAATTTGCGGGCCGAGAACTTCAGTGGGGATACGGCTTGATCCTGATCAATCGACTCCAGCGGCTGGGTCAGATGTCGAGTCCGCAGCCAGTCTTCCAGCAGTGCGTGAAGCTCAGAGCTGAAGTCTGGAGCGGCGCTGGACATTTCTCACACGGACGGGAAGAAGTAAACTCAGGACTCACTTTAGTCTCATGTCAATCATTCCGCAAATCATTTGCGGTGTCCATCAGACGGCACTCAGTGTGCCATAGCCCGATTAAAGAGTGACGCCGCTTCGGTCAGCACACCGATGCGGATTCGTCGCTTCGGCGCAGTTTCCTCGCGAAGCTGTCCTATGTATCAAGAAGACCGAGGCGAATCGATCCGGCGAACTGGCATCGACCGATGCAACCTCGCTCACGAATACCGACGCAGATCGACTCGGCTCGTGGCCAATTCCCAACCTTGGGTTGGTTTTCTTTCCCGCGGCAGGTGCCGGGCAGTTAGGTTGCCGCAGCGGCTGCCGATGAGGATCGTCTCTTCAAAATCGTATGGTAGATGAGGCCGATGAAGAGTAAATCCGTTTCTTGCAGCGATCCATCATCTTTCACAAACCAGCCGCCTTCGCACATTCCGATGCGATCGGTCTGCGCTACCTGTCTTCCACCCTGGAGTACATTGAAGCCCGTATTGAACAAGCCAGCCGAAACAAGCTGTGTTGCCCCAATGCTCAATGTCAAATTCCACGCGCTGGTGAAAACCCCAACACGCGACGCCTCGGCAAGAATTGTGTCGTCCGATGCATCGGTAAACTTGAAGTTGCTCCCGGCCCACGACAACTTCTCCAAATGAATGTGGCGTCGGTTTGTCAGCCTGATATCAACACCCTCGCTGAACCAACGACCGCAAAACTCACCATGAGGGCGGCCATCAAGATTCAGCACGTAATGGTCCGAAAAACAGCTTGGTGACCTTGCCTCTAAATACATCAATGAAGAACGTATCCGGTCTGATGAGGATTAGTAGAAGCCGGGCATTGTACCGCGCTTATTGGGTCGCTCACGATAATCTGATTGATTAGAACACCGTCAATCGGGCTAGTAGGCCCGCAGATTGAGCACACCGGGTTTCCCCGGAGTAAGCAAGTGAAACAGCACGAGACAACAGTACGGATCCGCCAGGTAGACACCGACCCGATGGGATTCCTGCATCATTTGAAGTATTTCTGTTACTTCGAGATCGGGAGGATCGAACTGTTTTGGGCCTGTGCTGGAGATTATCGCCTGTTGGAACAGTCGAGGCCGTTCGGCGCAGTTTCCTCTTTATCCGATCCGAGATTTTGCGAAGTGTGCGTCGAATTGATTTCCCCAACTCCGCGAAGTCGATGCATCCGCCATCACGAACGAATCCTCCGAATTGCTGTCGGTCTGGGTCACCTCAGCAGGTTGACAACATGAATCCCGAATCGAAAAAGGATAGTTTTACGGGATGTCATGTCATTCGTTTGGCAGCTGACACGATTTCGTGAAGGTGTGCCGTATCTGGCTATCACCGGGCGCCTCTTTTTGGATGCGGGTCGGAGGCCAGATCGCTTGCGGACGGCTATTCACCGACTGGCTGTTCCTGCGTTGTCTCCGCGGCGGCGATTTTTAGCAACTGCTCGGTCTCGGCATTTAGCAACTCGAGTGTCAGGCGGCGATTCCATGTGACCGATAGTTTCGCCGTGCCGTCTTCGCTGGCCGGTGCGAGTGTCTCACTGGTCCGGGCGGCTGCTTTTTCGTACCACTGCTGGGCCTCTTCGGAGTTGCCCAACCGATCGTGCGTCATGGCTAGGAAGTACCACGTATAGGCCGGCGAGCTGTTGCCGTCGTGCGTCGGCTCAGCCTCATTGAGTTTGGCGAGTGCTTCGTCGAGTCGTCCGGCACGATACAGCACGGCTCCGAGATTCTTGAGGTTGAATACGTCTTTGGGCGCCAAATCTACAGCGCGTTCAGCCAGTGTGATCGGGAGTGAATAGTCATCCACGGCGTCATCCGCAAGTGCGCAGCTCTAGGCGGTGAAGTTCGCGGTTTGCGCGTCTCGCGCAACTTAATCCCCGTTTTCGTTCTGGTTATGCTGTTCGTCTTGTGTTTTTTCTTCAAACGGTATTCCTAGTACTGTGGCGGCTTCGGTGTGGTATCGGCGGACGCCGGCGTCGCCTGGGAAATGCTTCCACCTGTGCTCGACGGCTTGGTCATACCAGCGGCGGGCTAATTCGTGTTGGCCCAGTTGCCAATGCGTCATTGCCAGGAAGAACTGGTTGGAGCAGCTCTTAAAGCCAAGTTCGATCGATTTGTCGAGCGTTTGCATAGCCGCCTCCCAATCTTCGTTGCGGTAGTGCGCCATGCCCAACGTCCGCCAGGCTTGGCCGTTCAAAGGCAGCAGTTCGATCGCTTTCTTGGCCATCGCAATCGCTTCCGCCCGATGGCGATCCTGGGGGTCAGGACGGTTGGCAAGGAGCTGCGTGGTTACGAAGTACATGGCGGCCAGGTTGCTTCGGTACAGATCTTCTGACGGGTCGCCCTTGACGCACTCTTCTTCGATTTGAATCGATTTGCGATACAAGAACTCCTTGTCTTCGAATTGGCTGTCGTCTAACCCAAAGGAAAGGTTGTGGTAACCCACTGCTATCGAGTTCAGGACACTCCACTTCGATCCGAAGTAGTCCGGATTGTCGGCCGCTAGCTTTTCCACGGCGGCGAGCTTAGCGATCGCAGTTTGAACCAGCTCGGATGCTCTGGCCGGGTCGCGTTGGTTTGAATCAGGCGCGGTGAGCAGAAACTTCGACATGCGGCCGAGATGAACGACCAACTTCAAAGGTTGGTTCACGCGGTATTCGCGTTCCTGAGGCTCATTCAGTTTGTTAGGAAATTCGTTAACCAGCTGCTCACTGAGCCTAATCGTTTTCTCCCAGGCCTGTTTGGTGCGCTCGAGATCATCAGTTTGTTCCATGGCATTCGCATAACGAGACCAAGTGCCGACATGCGCATGGCGATTATTCTCCTTCGGAAAGTCGATAGACAACTGGTCCGCGAGCGCAATCGTTTTCTCCCAGGCCTGTCGTGCACCCTCAGAGTCATCAGCTTTTTCTAAGTGGCCTGCGTAAAACTCGTAGAGCCTGCAGAGCAGCAAGCGATTGGTCTCCGTCGGAAAGTCGATGGACAACTGCTCCCGGAGTGAGATGGCTTTCTCGAAGAACTGTTTCGCTGCTTCAGGATCTTCTGCTTTCGCCAGTGCATCGCCATAGAAGCGGTAGTCGTCGGCGATCGCGTTCCGGACATACTGTGAACTGAGGTCATCCGATTTCAGCCGCGTCAAGATCTCTTCAGTTGTTGAAACCGACTTTCGAAGCAGCTGTTGGGCCGCTTCCGGTTTGTCCTGTTCGATAAGCAGGCGAAAAAGCCTCCTTTGAAAATTGTTTAATACAAAACGATAGTCGTCTGACTCTTGATGATGTGCGACAAGATTCTCGGCTGCGGCCACCGCAGCCCGGTACGCTTCCACCGCTTCCTGTTCGTGGCCGAGTTGCTCGAGGGTAAGTCCCAGATTTTCCTGGCGCATGCATACGCTAAATCCTCCTGAGAGCCTTCGTTGCCTGGATCATCTTGGTAAAGGTTTGCAATGGGTACTACAGCTTGCTGGCACACAGCCAAGAACTCATCGGAATCGAGCGCTCGCCAGGCTTCGTCGTTGGTGTCGCGCAACGCCGCGAAGCGACGGAGTGCTTCGTCGTCAGGTTGGCGCTCGTCGATCCATGCAACAGCCTTCTCGTACCATCGCCGGGCTTCCTGCTTCTTTTCCAGTTTCCAATGCAGCATCGTGAGGAACAGCCAGTCAGCAGGCTCTCCAGCGCGAATCTCTAGGGACTGCTCCAGCGGATCGTGAGCACCTGCATTGACGAAGCGGGCGAATCCCCAGGCTGCATGGTCGGAACTATAGCCATCGCCTCCGTTAAGAACACGCAACACAACCTCTTTGGCATCAGTCAGGTCGACACGGAATTCGTGAAACTCACCAGTAATAAGTCTGGGGCTTTGGGCTTTCATCTCGCCATCAACGATCACCTGAAATTGGACGCTGCCACCCGCGGCGGCAAGACCGACATCTGCTTTAAACTCGCCGAATTTGTGGCCAGATATGTCGATCACAACGTCGGCAGGCCGCCCATCGCTGAAGGCATGCATCCACACACCTTTCGGATAAAGGGTTCCGCCGATGCCGATGGTCGCGCCGTAGTAGTCGCAGTCCCGGTGCACAGAAGCGCCCCGACCATCGCCCCCAGAGTTTCCACTGATCCACTCCATGTCGGAAGCGAAGACGACTTCTGACGAATCCACTAGACTCATGCCAAATTGGAGACCGTACAGAGGAAGACGCTCGGACCGAGCAAGTGTGTTGTGTGGTTCTAGCCGGATGGCTGCCGCACAATTCGCAAAGGCTTTATCGAACTCGCGCAACCGAAAATAGGTGAGCCCCCGACCGTACAACGCCCGAGCCTTAGTCGGATGAAGCTGTATGGCCTCCGTATACTCGGCGATGGCTTGTCGGTAATCACCTTTGTGGAACCAGGCGTCCCCACGATAAAGGTGCGGTTTAGCAACGTTGGCGACAAGACCAGACAATGCAGTCAAGCCATCGGCGTATTCCGTCATCTCAGGAAAGTTCGACACCTGTTGTTCCCGCGCCTCCAGTTCCTGGACGTAGGCCTCTTCGGTTTCCGCAACGCGTGTCTCACCCAACTCCACAGTCTGGACGCTGTAAATCTTGGCCAACTGATTCCAGTATTCGGGGACCCCGGGGAATTCCGCGGCCAGCTCTTCCAGAATCTTGACGGCTTTGCCGTGGGCCTCGAGCGATTCTTGCTCCCGGTTGGATTTGCGCAACGAGTCGGCGAGTCCGTTATAGAGAATCGCTAACTGTTCGCGGTACTTTGGCACCCCGGAAAAGTCAGTGACTAACTGGTCAAGCAGCTGGGCGGCCTGGCGGAGAGCTTCTGCCGACTGCTGGTGGCGGCCGGCTTCCGTCTCGGCGCTGGCCGACTGGGCATGAACCGCTGCCATCGAGTTGTACGAGCGGGCCAATTGCCAACGGTAGTTGGGCTCTTCCGGATATTCAGACGCCAGCCGCTGCCAAATCTCCATGGCCGTCTGCACCGAGCGTTCGCCCTCGCTTTTGCGATTGCTTGCTAATTGCAGGGCCCCAGTTACCCAGTGCACTCCAGCGAGATCGTTCTGGAATCCCCTCACACCGGCGTTTTCCTCAACGAGCTTTTCCCAGATACGGATGCCTTCCTGGTACGCATGCAGCATGTCTTCTATCGACCGGTCGGAGCCCACCGGCTCACCCCGATACGTGAACAACCCAGCCCGTAAGCTTTCCCAGTTTGTGGTATCCGCGCCAGCGTCTACGAGCGGCCCGAGAATCTTGAATGCCTGTTCCGCGTGGTCGAACCACTTGGGGGAACTCAGCTCAGCGTAAAACTGCGTGACGCGGTAGTGCGCCGCGGCCAGCTCCGCTTGGACATCCGGATCATTGGTGCGCTGGTCAACGAACTGCTCGTAGTATTGCACTGCCGCTTCGAGCAGTTGCTTACGCAACACTTCCATTCCGGGCACGTCGTGCAGAGTGCCCTCGCTCACCAAGGTGTAATACCGATCCACAGCCTGCCGGGCCTGACGCAAATTCTCTTCGGCCAACCGCTGCTGTGCTTGGGCCTGTGCGGCGTTCTGCTCAGCAAGTGCTAGATTCGCAATCGCCAGTTCACGCTGCCGAGTTTCTCGCTCGGTGGCATCATTTGCCAACACCAGATTCGCTTCTGCCTGTTCCAGGGCCGCCAGGGTCCGCGATCGCTGCTGCCACAGTAGCGCTCCACCAATCAACAGCGCGATCGCTACGGTGGCCACTGCCGTCCGCACAAACGTGCTGTTCCGATGCGACCACTTGCTAGCTCGCAGCAGCAGTGAGGGGCGTTTGGCTTGGATCGGCATGTCGTCAAGATACCGCCCCAGATCATCAGCCAGCTCCTGCGCGGTGGCGTAACGCTCGCGCGGATTCTTGGCGATCGCCTTCATCACGATCGTCTCCAGTTCTCGGGGGATCGCACGGTTGATCCGAGTCGGCCGTTTCGGCTCCTCGAAAGCGATCTGCTGCAGCAGCGACTGACGGTCGTTCCCTGAGAAGGCGGGCTGCAACGTTAGCAATTCGTACAGTGTCACCCCCAGTGAATAGATGTCACTGCGTTGGTCAATGACCACCCGTTTGGCTAGCGCCTGTTCGGGGCTCATGTAGCGGAGCGTCCCCAGGATATCGCCGGTCATCGTCACTCCGGCGTCCGCTTCGATCCGGGCCAGTCCGAAGTCGGTGATGTGCAGCTGCGCATCGGCATCGAGCATCAAGTTGCCAGGTTTGATGTCACGGTGCAGCACACCCAGATCGTGGGCATGCTGGAGCGCTTCGGCTGCTTGGATTCCCAGCTTTGCAGCCGAGCGAAAGAATCCGTGATCGCGGTTGGTGTTGGCGGCCGTGCTGATCTGGGCTTTGATCTCTGGACGTGTGTCGGCAGCCGGGTCTGCACTCTGGTCAGCCACTGTCCCAGCGGCCGCCTGTTCGTTGTTTGGTGTAACGCCAGACTTCGCCGAATCCTCTGTCGCCGCGAAGGCATTGACACTTCCACTGGCACCGGCCGGTCTTGCGTCGGACAAAGAGATCACCTGACGAATCGACTCGCCGGTCAGTCCACCGCTCAGTGTTCCCTCGCCAGCGCGACCCCGTTGTAATTCTTGAATCACTTCCGCCAGGCTCTGACCACGAATCAATTGCATCGCGTAGAAATGGACGCCCCGCTCTTCGCCGATCGAGTAGACCGAAACGATGTGGGGGTGGTCTAGCATCGCCACGGCACGGACTTCGTTGCGAAATCGCAGCAATTGTTTTTGTTGCAGCGCGCCCGCCATCGGCAAGATTTTCAGCGCAACACGGCGGCCCATGGAGACTTGTTCGGCTTCGTAAACCACTCCCATACCGCCCGATCCCAACTGGTACAGCAACCGAAAGTCACCGAGCTGCTTCCTTGGATCGATTCGGCCATCGGCGGGCTGCGGCGAGGAGGCGATCCCGTCGCCGACTGCATCCTGCATCATTCGCAGCGCAGGGAACGTATCGCGGATCAGATCCGCGATCTGCGGGTATCGCTCGGCGTACTCCTCCACCTGCGGTTGCTCTCCACGAGAGATCCGGTTCAACAACTCGCCGGCTACTTCCCCCAACAATCGATCCGCTTCCGACTTGACAAGTTTACTGTCAGACAAGCTGACTTCGGTCGGGTCGCCCAGTTTGGTTGAACCCGCCGTCCGGTTCGTCGTTGTTACATGCTCATTCATCGTGACAACCTTCGGCTGTTGTGAGTTTCTGGCGTAGTCGGCGCAGCGCGCGACCATAACGTTGGCTTGCAGAGGCGGCATCGATGTCCAGGACATCTGCGACTTCGGTGTTGGTTAGCTCTTCGACATGGCGAAGCAGTAAAACTTCGCGATCACTTTCGCTCATGGACCCCAGCGCCGCGTGGACTTGTGCTGTCTGTTCCTTGCGGCGCAGCTGCTGACTCGGTGCCGCCACGAACAAGCTGCGGGCGATTGCGATCGACGAGCGATCGGAGATTTTGACTTCGCGTCGCACACTGCGCTTCGCGGCGTTGACGTGACGACGCTGCATATCCACCAGTTGTTCCAGGGCCTTGCGGCGGAGCCAAATCCGAAACGACGCTGGCCGGCGCAGTAGAAAATCGTCGATCCGTTGGCTGGCAACGAGCTGTGTCTGCTGGACGACGTCCGACGGGTCAATCCGCACCCGCAGTTCATCTTCCATCCGCAAATCAACGACTTTGCATAGGTAGCGGCGATGATTCGAGATCAGTTCGTTCAACGCCACGGCATCACCCGCAGTCGCACGCTGGAGTAGCCGGTCAGTGTTCGTGGAATCTTGGTCAGCCATCAATCAGCCTATCTCCTCCCTCTCTGACCCCGTAAGTATGGCCGGGAATTGACAGCCCAAACGCAAAATTACGGAAAAGAAGTTGGATGGCTTTCTAAAACGCCGTGATTCGCCGTGCCTTTGAGATTTCGGCAAGAAACTTCGATTTAACCTGTCAAGACTTCCCCAGCAGTACGGGGTCAGTGTATTGGGCGAGGAGACTTTATCGACAGCGACCCGTTTTGCGATTGATCCCCCGCCGTAACCCACCTTTGGCTCCTACATCGAATCACGCATGAGGATTCACCCGATGTCAATCATGACCAAGTTGTTTCGCGCTGGACAAACCCAACTTTCACAGCGCGAGATACGACCGATGACGAACAAACGAACCTGGAGCTGTGTCCTGTTGACTGCAGCCCTGACCGTCTCACTAGCGACCAGTGGCGTGGCCCTTGGCCAAGGCAAAGGCAAACCGAAACCCCCACCACCAGAACCCGATCCACCGCCAGTCACCTACTCCGTGACACAGGTCACCATGCCCGTAACCGATCCTCAGAGCGGCTATAACGGGTATTACTTCAACGATCACAATGAATCAAATGCTGTCGTAGGCTGGGCAAGCGGCGCCGACGGTGTACTCCACGCTTACGCCTACATGCCGTCGGTTGACGCGAGTCAGGCATTCTTTCTGGAGGACCCGGCTCTAGCGGTTGATTTTGACGATTTTCCTAGCACTGAATGGTTTCCACGCAGCGCGCTAGGCATCAACAATTACGGCGACTTCGTCGGTAGCCTCGCCTCAACCGACCCAAACAATCCAGCCCGAAGGCCATTCCTGGTCCTCAACAGCTCGGAAGCTGGCTTAAAGATGTTCGTGCTCGAACCCTTGAATCCAGCGGCAGAAAAAGAGTTCGGGGCGGACATCAACGACAACGGAGACGTTGTCTGTTGGTCGGACGGCAATCTGTATGTCGGCAATCCAGGTTTAGCGATCGAGTTCACTGAGATTGACTTGTATGGCCTTCAGGTAGATCAAGATGGAGTACAAATTACCAATCCCACATCAGGTCCTGCGATAATTTCCGGCGTTATAGATGATGGCGACGGCGATCAACTGTTTCGGATGTTTATCGACGGAAGCGGTTTTGAGTTAGCCCCAAACAATACGGACGCTAACGGAATCGGAAGCGAGTTGTTTCATACAAACGGTGATCACGACGTCAACGATCTTGGCGACGTCACCGCGGTCGCTTTCGCATACACACCAAGGGGAAAGAGGAACCGCAACACTTCGTGGTATGCGGCGCTCTGGCCATTCAACTCGAATGAAATCGTTGCGGTCGGCAGCACTGACCCCGTAGCGAGCGGACCGGGAGAATGGGGGAAAGCTTATCTGAACAATGTTGGTGATTTTGTTCTCCTTCCCGCTAGCAACCAAGACGGCCCCGCGCTGTTGCATGGCGAATGGGGCCAAGCAAACGGTCCGGTAAGCATCAGAGATACAATCGCTGCTAACGGTGCTCCGCTCCCCACCGATTGGACGCCACTGGACATAACCGACCGCGAAGAAGGTGAATGGCCCGTCATCATCGGACGGTCGGACGGCGAAGGCGCTCATCAAGGATTGATCATTCTTACCCCGTCATTGAATTGAATCCGGCTCCTTAGCTGGACAGCGTCAGTTTCAAATGTTTTTGTCGCGTATTCCGCATTCACCTCTTCCTCCGGGAGAGGTCCGGTCAACGGATCTCGGGTTTGGGAAGTGAAGCTCGCGATGAGCGGCTGAGTATGTCGCAGCCAGCTTTTGCGACATTGCAATTCATTGGTGTAGAGCGGAAAAACGATCAACATGCTGCAATACAGTTTTCTAAGCCGAGGCCCAGAGGGCTCATCAGCGCCTGGGCCTAAGAGGCGTTGAAAAGCGCTTTGCGTCGCACACGACGCGAGCCAGCGGCAGACGCTAACGGAATACAAGTCGCCGTAACGCAGGTCGGATCGATCACTCCTCTCGGCGCGTCGGTTGGACCACCGAATGGCACGTAGATTTTTCTAAACCATTTGCTTGAAACGACATATACAAAGAGAGCCTCGCTTGCGTAGATGGATTTGCGAAAGTTCATCAACGGCAAGGAGGCCCAAGGATGCGATATTCTAACGAACGTTTGTTTCGAAGTCAGTTCCAGTTTCTCAGACAGCAGTTTCTTCAAGACGGCGAATTCCCTCTCACCGACGTCTTGTCGCGTGAAACTGTCGAACAAGCGTTAGACACGATCAAGTTCGCGTGGAACGAACGTCTCTACACGCCCTTGGTCACGCTTTGGGTCTTTCTCGGTCAAGTCATCAGCGCAGATCACTCGTGTCGAGCGGCGGTTGCTCGATTTGTCGCGCATCGGATTTCACGGGGCGAGCAACCATGTTCTTCCCACACCGGTGCGTACTGCCAGGCAAGAAAGCGGCTGCCTGAACAATTCTTTGCGCACATTGCTCGGGGCGTAGGCTCAGCGCTCGATGAGAAGGCAGATTCAAAATGGCTTTGGAAGAACCGCAAGGTTTATATGTTCGACGGTACCACTATCTCCATGCCAGACACGCCGAGCAATCAACAGGCTTACCCGCAGTCGAACAAACAAACACCAGGCGTCGGTTTTCCATTGGCGCGTGTCGCAGCCATCTTCTCACTTTCGTGCGGAGCGATCCTTGATTTAGGGGTCGCAGGATACTCCGGAAAAGGCCAGGGTGAAGTCACTCTGCTGCGTCAGTTGTGGAACATTTTTCGACCAGGAGATGTTGTTCTCGCGGATGCTCTGATGTGCAATTGGCAGAATCTCTGCCAGCTTCAGCAACGTGAGATCGACGTGGTAACACGAATCAACAAAGCCTTGCGGAAAGCAGATTTTCGATGTGGCAAACGATTGGGTAAGAACGATCATTTGGTTCGTTGGCCCAAGCCGTTCATTCGAGACATGGACCGGGAAGAACGTCGAGCACTACCTGATTTTATCACGGTTCGAGAAGTTCGGATCCGCGTTGTTCAGCCCGGTTTTCGATCCCGGTCCATTGTTATCGTCACAACGATTCTCGATCCGCAGCAGGCTTCCAAAGAAGAGTTGGCTGATCTCTATCGTATGCGATGGAGCAACGAAACCGACTTCTCCTCATTGAAAGTGACTCTGCAGATGGATGTCTTGCGTTGCAAGACTCCGGAGCTTGTGCGCAATGAAATCTGGACACATGTGATTGCCTACAACCTGATCCGCACGATGATGGTTCAATCGTGTCTCCGCGCAGACATGCTTCCCAGGGAGATTAGCTTCAAAGCGACTGTTCAAACCCTCGAAGCGTTCCAGCCATTGATCGCGGCTTCAGGTTGTCGCAGCAAAGACCATCGAATGATGCTGTACGAACAAATGCTCCAGGCGATCTCGGTTCACCAAGTTGGCAATCGGCCAGGCCGCCTGGAACCTCGGTTGCGGAAACGGCGAACAAAGAAATACGACTTCATGATGAAGCCACGAAACGAAACCAAACTTGAGATCCTAAAACGACTTAAGGATTAACTACGTGCCATTCGTTGGACCACCCGATGCGCCCAAGGAAGTTCGCGAACTGCTGGAGGTTGCGCACACCGAAGCAATTGGGCGAGCCGCTGGCCGACTGCCGTCTGCACGAGGCCCCGATACGCAGCCTTGCATACCGGATCTTGCCGAAGAAATGGTAGACCCACGTTTTTGGGAGGCACGAGCTAACGCCGAGGCGCGTTTGCCGTTTTCGATCTTGGTGCGGGCCGAGATCGACACCGTTTAACTGAGTCGAAATCCAAGGATTCGAAGGTTCCTTGCCAATCTTGATTTCGCCGACTTCTGCCGCCCATCTCTGACCGCGACACAGCACTTCGTAAGCCATTGGTGAACGACGTAGCGTGAGACAAAGGATGGATTCCCCTCACCTGCTTGAAGGCTCAATCCGATCAACTAGACAACTTCGTTGTTTGTTGCCAGGGCGGCTTCAACTCGCTGACTCAAACTTGCAAATACCTGGTCGCTGGTGGTGCCGTTTTCGTGCAGCGCGATCACGGACAGCTCGCTACGGACCAGCGCTCGCTGCGGATTGAACAACACCAGGTTGCCGGAATCGGATGATCGTCGATACAGTTGGTCATCGATCAGTCGCAGCAGATCCAGAAAATCTAATTGGTCAACTCCCTGGATCTTGACTGTGCGACTGGAGAAGGGGTGTTTCTGCCAGTCGCCGAACAGACGATTGATCAGCGTCATCGGTAACGATGTACCTCCCCACCGTCCATTGCATTCAATGAATTCCATTTCAGCTTGCTGCCTGCTGGGACCGACCAACAGCATGTCCAACGAGCAGCGGCCAATGTAGCCGAGCATTTGATACACCCGCGCCAGCTGCAGACATTGTCTGATGATTCGCTGGTGCAAAGCCGCCGGGAGTTCGATTGGCTCACAGCCAATGAAACAAGTGTTCCCAGGTTCGATCTTCTGCGTGAACAGACCTTCCAGAATCGGCGGGCCCTGTTGGGCGGGAGGAATCCACAGCTGGGCTGAAGGTGAGCAGACCAGATCATTGACCCAATGTGTCACAAGCAACTCCTCGCAACTGCTGTAGTTCAATGCGCCGAGCCGCTCATTGAGCAGGTCTTCGATTTGCCGCAGCGTGCGATCCTGGATCTCGCAGATTGGGATCAGCAAATTTCCTACTCCGCTCGCCGAACTTGGCAGCTTGATCACAACCAACTGCGCGGTCCGACCGAGCTCGCGGAGCTGTTTCGCCGCCGTCGCCCGATTCCAGACCACCGCGCTGGCAGGGGCGGCTGCAGAGCCAAACATCGTTGAGACGAGCTTCGTGAACGAGCCCTTATCGTTGGCGAACTTCGTGACCTCCGGCGGTGGGGCAATGACCTGCACCGGTCGGTGGCTGGCTTGGCTGAGCAGCAGTGCCAGTTCCCACGGACCTGCCGATCCGATGTACGGGTGAATGTAGCGTAATCCGTCCTGGCGGATCCGACGAACGAGTTCACGCCGAACTTGCCGATCTTCCCAGCATGCCTCGGCCAACCGCAGTGGATCGGCCACAGCGGTCGGCGCGATCCAACTGACGTGGCCCAGCCCTAACCTCTCGCGGCAATAAGTCTCGTATCCGGCGACTTCCGGCAGCGTGGTTGCCAGCACGTCACCGTCCACGGCGCGGAGACGGGCGCGTTCTTGAGACCAAACCGTGCTCGGATCGGATTTCTGAATTGTCTTTAGATCGTCCACATGGAATGTCGGGGCCGCGACGATCCGGTCAACGACCAGTTCGCGAAACAGTGGATTGATACGAAGCTCCGGCTGCTCGCTAAGCAGGCGCGTGGCGGTCTGCTCAGCAAAGTCCAGTTCCGACGGCGTCAGAACGTAAGACTGGTGGGGTACAATCGGCAACAGAGGACTCGGACTCATGCCACTCCGCCAAGACCCGTCGACGGAATCGGCAGGGTCGTTGTACGGACATCATGGTCGACCGAAATCACGGTTCTCTCGGGCACACATTCCCAGAGCTCGTGCGAAACCGGCTCCGAAGCAATCACCACCGCCCGATATTGATGCCCCGGTGTATGCTCGACGTGCGGAATTCCACAGATTTCACAATCGCGAATCCCATTGCGATGAACCCAGCTCAGCGAGTTGCCAAAGCGTGAGGCGACCATCACGCGTCCATCGCTCAAAATAACGTTCAACTTCGCCGGCTTCTCTGGCCTTGCGAGTCGGCAACGGCGGTCGATTTCGGCGATCCCGGCGGCAAGCTGCTGCTGCAGTCGCTCCAACGACAGACACTCGCTCGCATCGGCGGCTCCCGATCGAACACATCGTTCCATCAACCAATAGAAAAGCAGCTCACTGTCAGTATCACCACGGATGCAGCACCGCAGGGAGGCTGAGAGTTCCGAAGTCATCTCTTCTCGCAGATTCTCGATCGCGGTGACAGTTCCATTGTGGGCACAGATCCAAGCGCCCCATTGAAACGGGTGACAATTCAGAACCGAAGGCACACCGACTGTCGCTAGTCGTACATGCGAGATCACGGTGCGAGAGTAAACACGCTCAGCGGTATTGCTGAAATGGAGTCCATGAAATGCGGCGCTGGCGTTCTTCTCCGTCAGCGGCAGGTCATTTTCGAAGTAACCAATCCCCCAACCGTCCGGATGGGCGCGCCCTTGCTCGTCCGACTGACTTTGCAACAGTAGCGCGTTCTGAGCGTGAACCAGCGTGCATTCGACTTTAGTTGGTTCGTTGGCGCAAAAACCGTACAGCCGGCACATCAGCGGATTCCATATTAATAGTTCGACGTCAATTGACGCCAGTACAAGCTGAAGCAAGTCGCGTTCCAAGCCAAAAGGAATGGCGTTTGCGGTTATCGCTGATCTTTGAGATCGTAATCACTCCTTGAATCAGAGCTGGGAACCATGGCGTCAACTTGGGAACAGTTAGAAGCGGCTTTTGTTGCCGACCACCGCGTGATGACGCGAGGTTACGTGGAGCTGCTCAGAGCGATCAAGAATCGCGACTTCGGCTCGGCAACGCAAATCGCCGCGGAGCTGGATCGGTTAGCAGGGCCGCACATCGAGTTCGAGCAAGAATACCTGTACCCGGAAGTCCAAAAAATCCGCGGCCAGAGTTACGCTTCGAGACTGTACGACGAACATGCCGAGGTCCTCAGTGCCATCGTTGAATTGAAAGGACTTTCGCCCGATTCTGATCCCGACGATGGACAACTTTCCAGCTGGACTGAGAAAATCCAACACGGTTTGGATCATGCGGCGGCCTGCGGTTCGTTGCTCAGCCACCTCGAGGCTCAATCGGCCCCGCAGCAGCAACAGCTTCTTCAGTCGCTGAGAGAATTGCGAGAGCAGGGCCATCGCTGGTCTGATTTGGAGCACTCATGGCGGCAGCGTAGCTGAAGAAAGTGCGCGTGCTGTCTCACCTTTCGTGCGGATCGGCACACGTTGGCTTACCGGGCTTTTGAATTTCAGCAACCGGGCTGGGGCTCTACGATGGCACATCAGTTGCGTCGCCAAAGCGCACGATTGACCCGATTTACTGACCGATTAAACCTCAGTTCGACTTCTCAAAACGAAACAAACAGATGCAGAGCGAACCAACCCCCACAGCCCGAGAGATCATGAACTCCCACGTTCAGACAATCGGTCCCGAGATGCAATTAGGCGAAATTGTTACTTTTTTGCTTAAGCACGGCTTATCCAACGCACCTGTGGTTGAGCGGCACGGTGCTGATGGGGGGCTGCTTGGCTTTGTTTCAGAGGCCGACTGTCTTGAGCATCTGTCCAATGAATTGTTCTACGGCAATCCGAGTCCATCGCAGACGGCCGAAACCATCATGAAGAAACATCCGACGTGCGTCAGTCCCGAGACCGATATTTTCGCGCTCACATCCATCTTTACAAGTCACCGCTACCGACATCTGCCGGTGGTTGAAGGTCAGAAGCTAGTCGGAATCATCAGCCGACGCGATATTCTGAAGTCGCTCGACCAGTACTACCGCGATTGGTCTCGAAATCGCGATCGCCAGCGGTTTCCGATCGACGTTCACAAGATCATGAATCACCGGTTCATTGTTGCTGAGCACTAGCGGTTTGTCCGAGCCAAGAATTAGGGTCGATCACGGTTCTATCTGGGGCTTTATCCCGGAGGGATTCTTAGCCATTAGCCTCGGGTCGCGCAGCGCACCCGGGGACTTAGCGGAGGTGCGCTGCGCGACCTCCGGCTAATCGCTGATATCCCTCCGGGATGGTTTGCGCAGCAAGATTTGGGATTCAACCCACCCGTAACCGTGATGGACCAGAATTAGGGTGACGTCGATCGCGAAGAGCTGCCGGCCAGCGCTGTTCCGTTCAGTTTAGGTTGCCATTGGCACTGCGATTGCACTAGGTCTTCAGAGAGCCTGATTGGCAGGACTCACTTAGGAAGCAAGTTCAATCTGTTGATGGAAGTCGTCCAATGAGTACTGAAACATCGCCGGCAAAGATTTTCAAGCACTGGAAAAGCGAGGACTTGGCATTGCAAGGGTGCCTCAATGAGGTACGTCACTGGATGCGCGAGGTCAGTCTGCTTGGAATTCCTCATTTCGGCGAAACTGCGACGCGATTGCGACCGCTGCGTGAGTATCTGGTACGCCACTTTGAGCGGGAAGATGAGTTAATAGCGCAGCTGGCCACATCCTATGCGTCCAGTTTGTCGCCAGAGCTTGATGCTGTCCGCACCGCGTCGGCGCGTGAGCATCGGCAATTGCTGATCGATCTAGACGACTTGATGATACGGTTAAATCAGACGGAGCCGCCGTTTGCGTCTTGGGAGGCGGCGATGGGCCAAGTCGATCGATTGGTGGATACCTTGGATCAGCACGAAGCACGAGAATCAGGGAGTATCGAAGCTCTGATCCGAAGCAAACCGCGCTGAGCAAAGCTATCGAACCCGCGATCTGTCAACTAGACTTCCACAGCAAGTCTCACTACTGATTGATTGAAATTCGGATGGCCGAGCAGGCTTCACCCAACGAAACACCGATGTGCGGACGGGTAACCGCCGTTCGCGGGACTGTCATTGATGCCTGGTTCGCCAATGAATTGCCGCCGATTGACGCGGCTTTGGAATGTGAACGATTCGGCGAAGAATCAATTCAGGCGGTCGTTCATTCGCATCTGGGCAATTCTGCTGTGCGCGCGATTGCGACGGGGAGTACTCGCGGCATGCGACGCGGTGCGCAAGTGTGCTGCAACGGCAAGCCTTTGCGTATTCCGGTTGGCACACAAGTGATCGGTAGGGTCATTGATTTGCACGGGCGACCGCTGGACGGCGGCGCGGAATTGTCGTGGGATGAGTCCTTGCCAATTTACCGCGCGCCGCCGCCGTCGTCTTTCTGCCTTGGTTTGGGCGATGTCTATCCAACCGGAATCAAGGTGATCGATTTATTTTGCCCGTTCACTCATGGTGGTCGGGTAGCGGTGTTTGGCGGTGCCGGGGTCGGCAAAACGGTTGTGTTGACCGAGTTCATCCACAATGCCGTCGCAACCTTGAAAGGAATCGCGGTCTTTGCCGGGATCGGCGAGCGGTCGCGTGAAGGTCTTGAATTGTGGCAAGAGTTAAAAGAGCGCGGCTTCATGGATCGCACCGCCATGGTATTCGGCCAGATGAACGAACCTCCGGGAGCCAGGTTTCTGGTTGGCCTGGCGGCGCTTTCGGTGGCCGAGCACTTTCGTGATGTCGAAAAAAAGGACGTGTTGTTTTTGGTCGATAATGTTTATCGCCACGTGCAGGCGGGGATGGAGGTCTCTGGTTTGTTGGGTCGATTGCCGTCGCGGGTCGGTTACCAGCCGACACTGGCCGCCGACATCGCCGCTATTGAAGAACGGATTACCGCCACGCAGCACGGCGACATGGTTTCGGTTCAGGCAATCTACGTTCCCGCCGACGACTATTCCGATCCGGCAATCACGCACGCTTTTTGGCACATGGATAGTTCGTTGGTGCTCTCGCGAGATGTAGCGTCCGAAGGTTTGTATCCTGCGGTCGATCCGTTGGCGTCTTCGTCCAAGGCGCTTGATCCTGCGATCGTGGGGCAGCGGCATTACGATGTCGCACAGCAGGCGCGTCGAATTTTGGGGCGATACGAGGAACTGAAGGACCTGATCTCGATGCTCGGGATCGACGAACTCTCTAGCGAAGACCGGCAAATGGTCGGGCGGGCGCGGCGCTTGCGTAATTTTCTGACCCAGCCGTTTTTTGTTGCCGAGACGTTTACAGGCATGCCTGGCCGGAATGTGCCGGTGGCAGTGACTGTGGACGGCGTGGAAGCGATTTTGAGCGGCCGCTGCGATGACATTCCCGAGCAGCAGCTGTTCATGATCGGTGCGTTGGACGAGATCCAAAGTGTGAAACAGCCCGGATAGAATGATCATGATCAAACGGGCACTCCACGTAACGATCCGCACCCCCAGCGAAACGGTTTTCGATCAAGACGTCGCCGCGTTGCGCGTCCCCACGCAGACCGGACACGTCGGTCTGCGGCCGCGCGGCGAGCCGACGGTATTGGCGGTAGAAGCGGGGTTGATCGTGCTCAGGCTGGGCGACAATACGCGTTATGCCGGTACCGCCGGAGGTCTGCTGCATGCCAACAACGAGACGGCGAGTTTGCTGACACCGCTGGCTGTGGTCGGAGACGACGTGGAGTCTGTATCACGTCAACTCGATGCGTTGCTTTCAGCGCCCGGCGAAGAAATGGAAGTGCGTCAGATGTTGGGGAGACTGGAAAAGCGGATCCTGCAAGAACTAGGTCAAGGCGACGAACCGACCGCTGCGTTGAAAGGGAAACCGTAGTGCCAAGAAATCAGACAACGCGAACGGATCCCCGCGCCGCAGTACGCCGCGACAGTGCGCGTTTGGTGCGCCGCGAACAGGGACATCGCAGCTTTTGGCGGTCGCTAAATGTATTGGGGATGGTAGGTTGGCCGATCGTGTTGGGCGCGGTGGGAGGAGTTTGGTTGGGACGCTATTTGGATACGCGATTCGATTCGGGAATCCGCTTTACTTTGATGTTGATGACCGCGGGGGTGCTGTTGGGTTGCATCGCGGCATGGAAAACGGTGACACAGAAAAATGATTGACATGACAACTTGGGTTTGGTTCTCCGCCGGTCTGGTGGCCGGATTGATGCATGCGGCGACTTTGTGGCGAGCGGCGAAACGGCTGACGGTCTGGACGCCTGTGTGGGGCATGCTGCGGATCGCCGTGGTGACGACGACACTGGTATTGTCGGCAATTTCTGGCATGATTTTCGCTTCCGCAGCCGGTTGGGCGATCGGCATCGCTGTGCTGGGTACTTGGTTTGCGATCAGCGGCGGCAATCAATCCGTTGCCCCGGCCAACGCCCGATCCCACGAGTAAACTGGTGCAATTACGAATCTTTGGCGACCCTGTCTTGTTTTCGCTCGGTCCGATTCCGATCACCGAGACGATGGTCACATCGACTGCGGTAACTGCGCTACTGGTCGCAGTGTCAGTGCTGCTTGGAAAGTTCGCCCGGTCACGTCCACAACACTGGCTATCGGTGGTCGCGCTGCTGGTCGTCGAAAGCTTTGACGATTTGGTGCAGGAGATTGTCGGCCGCCGTCACGCCGTGGTGGCAACTCTGGCCGGCAGCCTGTTTTTGTTCATCGCTGCTTGCAATCTCGCCGGGCAACTGCCGGGCGTCCATCCGGCCACCGGCAGCCTGGCGACGACATCGGCCCTGGCGGCGGTTGTATTTCTAAGTGTGCCCATCGCTGGAATCCAGTCGAACGGCCTTTGGAACTATATCAAACATTACTTTCGCCCCAATCCGCTGCTGATGCCGCTGCACGTGATCTCGGAGTTATCCCGCACGCTGGCGCTAGCGGTTCGCCTGTTTGGCAATATCATGTCTGGTCATCTGATCGTTGGGTTGCTGGTGGCTTTGGCAGGATTTTTGGTGCCGACTCCGATCATGGCCCTCGATTTATTGATCGGACTCTTGCAAGCGTATATTTTTGCGATTCTTTCGGCCGTTTACATTGGCGCGGCGATCAGCGCCGGAGAGGAATAACCTAGCATGACAGAACAATCAATCATCGCAGTCGTCGCGATGTCAGGCGCGGCTTTAACGATGGCGCTCGGTGCAATCGGAGCGGCGATCGGTGAAAGCCGAATCGGTGCCGCCGCGATGGACGCACTGGCTCGGCAGCCCGATGAGGCGTCATCGATCACACGAACTCTATTCGTCAGCCTTGCGATGGTCGAATCGACAGCGATTTTTTGTTTGGTAATCGCGCTGATCCTGTTATTTGCCAATCCCTTCACCGCCACTGTGGGCTCTTAGGCGTGTCACCGACCTTGACCACATTCCTGTATGAAGCGGCGAACTTTCTGGTGCTTGCCGCTGCACTGGGTTGGTTTTTCTTCAAACCCGTGCGGCAGGCGCTGGTCGATCGCCGCGCGAAGATGGAGGCGGACAGTGTGCAAGCAGCGCAACAACTGGCGGAAGCCGAGAAAATGCGGCAAGAGACCGACCGGACGCGCGCCAACTTGCAGGCGGAAATGAACGAGCTACGTGCGCGCGAGCTGGAAGCGGCGCGGCGGCAAGCCGAACAAATAGTCAGCGATGCCCGCGCAGTGGCTCAGCGTCAGCGCGAGCTGAGCGAGCGTCAAGCGGCGCAAATGTCGGATAGCCAACGTGCTACGCTTGCCGACGTTTCCGCGGCGGCCGCCGCGGAAACGGTGGGACGTTTGCTGACCCAGATCGGAGGACCCGAACTGCAGTCGGCGCTGATTGACTCCGCATGTCAGCAACTACGCCGCTTACCGCAAGATGGGATCGGGCCGGTAAAGATTGAGTCCGCACAACCGCTGGACGCAAACCAACGGACGTTAATCACCGAAGCGCTCGGCACCGCCGGCGCCGGCGCCGACTTTCGGACCGTCGATGGCCTGGGTGATGGTGTTCGCATCTCAACCGGCAAAGGTTTGATTGACGCGTCAGTAAAAGGACTGGTTCAATTCGCCAGTCAGTCACTCGTCAAGCAGATGCATCACCGAGCGAACAATCACAATCCTTTGCAAAACATCAATGATGCTTGATCCGGTAACGACTGTCGAACAAAACTTGACCGAAGCGGCCGCCGAACTGCGCCTGCAGGACGGACTAAAGCCGCGCGGCGTGGTCCGGCGAGCGGGTGATGGAGTAGCGATGGTCGCCGGCATGGACGACGTGCGTTACGAGGAATTGCTGGCCTTCGATTCAGGCGCTTTTGGCATCGCCTTCGACTTGCGCGAAGATGCCTTGGGAGCGGTGCTGTTGGCGGGCGCTTTGCGCGTTCGTGAGGGCGATGGGGTGATCGGGCTGAAGCGACTGCCTGAATTACCGGTTGGCCCGGAGGCACTCGGACGTGTACTCGATCCGCTCGGCAATCCGCTGGACGAAGGTCCTCCGCTGTCATCGACACACCGCTTGCCGTTGTTCCGACCTGCTCCCACCATTATCCAGCGACAAAGTGTTCAACAGACTTTGTGGACCGGCGTGATGGCAGTTGACGCGGCGATCCCGATCGGACGTGGCCAACGTGAATTGATCATCGGCGATCGGAATGTGGGCAAGACCGCCCTGGCGATCGACTTTATCGCGGCACAACAGTTTGGTGATGTCGCCTGCGTTTACGTGATGATCGGACAACCGATGTCACGCGTGCGGGCACTACGCGACACATTGGAACGGACAGGCTGCTTGAACAACACGGTGATCATCGCGGCCTACGCCTCTGACAGTCCGGGACTGCAATACCTGGCTCCGCTGGCAGGTGCGACGATGGCTGAGTCGTTTCGGGACGCCGGCGGTCACGCACTGGTCACCTACGACGATCTGACCAAACACGCTGACGCGTATCGAGAACTTGCGCTGTTGCTAGATCGTCCGCCGGGACGTGAGGCCTATCCGGGCGACATCTTTTATTTGCATGCCGAGTTATTGGAACGGGCGGCAGCCAGCAGCGACGCCGAAGGCGGCGGATCGGTGACTGCCTTTCCGTTGGTCGAAACCACCGACGGAGACATCTCCGCGTACATTCCCACCAACCTGATTTCGATCACCGACGGGCAAATTTACCTTGACACTGGCCGCTTCGAGCGCGACTTGCGCCCGGCGATCGACATCGGCCGCAGTGTCTCCCGCATCGGCGCGATCGCGCAACCTAAGCCGATGCGCAAAGCGGCCAAAAATTTGAAGATCTTATTATCGCGATTCGAATCCCTGGAAAAACTGTCTCGTGTCGGGCTGGATATCGACGTCGCCACGCAAGCGACATTGAAGGAGGGAAATATCGTACGGGCACTGCTGCGACAAAGACGCCTTGCGCCGCGGAGCATTTCCGGACAAGTCATCATGTTAACCGCCGCCGGCGAGCATTGGCTGACCGAATTGACACCTTCGCAATCGGTACTCGCTGCCGATGCGCTTGTCGAACTCGCTGCTCTGCGTGCTGCCGAGATTACCACTGCGCTGGATCGCGGTGAGTTGCCGGCCGAGGGCTGGAAGCAAACGTTGCAAGACTTGTTGCCTGAAGCGAAAAGGCGAGCCAATCTGTGAAACGTCAACAGTATCTGCAACACCGTTTACAAACCCTATCGGCGCTGGGGGACGCCGTGGGAGCCATGCGATCACTTTCAGCGCACCATTTTCGTCGTGCCCGTCTCGCGCTACCGGCCGCCCGGCAGTATCGGGATGAGATGAACACGATCGTCGCCGAAATCGGCATTAGTCAGCCGCTCTACGTCGGCGTCCCGTCAGGTTTGTTGGTGATCGCTTCGGACCTGGGACTTTGTGGCGACTACAATTCCCGACTTTCTGAGTTGGCGGTCGAGCAATTTCACAGCCAAGTGGTTGGACCCGTTTATTCCGTGGGACGCCGGGGTCGAATGGCTCTGGCCAAAAACTCGATCATTCCCTTTCGAAGCTACGACGCGCCGACCAGCCTGGAAGGTCTGTCGCAAATCTTGCTTCGACTGGCACAAGATGTGATGGACGATTATCTCTCACTCAGAATCGGCAGCTTGCAGGTGGTGTCCGCCGGGTTCGAGGGCGTTGGCCATTTCTCGCCACTCTCGGTACGTGTGCTGCCGATCGAATCCGTCGAGGGAGCCAAGCCGGTTCGTCGTTCACCGTACGTCTCCGGCAACTATCTGATGACGGTCGCTGCGCGAATACTTTTACATCACCCTTTACGAGATCCTGCTCGATGCTTTGGCCGCCGAACACGGAATGCGGCTGATGGCGGCCGAGTCCGCCCTGGAGTGGATTGACAACACAACCATATCGACATCTCGGCGGCTGGTCAGCGCACGGAGTGAAGCCGCGACTCAAGAACTGCTGGATATCGTCGCCGGCGGCAGGAAACGCTCACAGGATCAGCTGCCGTGAACTTCAGAAACAGAGGGGGGCAGGCAGCGTGACATGTAAACAGAGCGCAGTGGACTTAGCGAACGGCGCTTGGCTCAGAACGACTCACCCTCAGGACCGGCGACTAGCGCTGTACTGCGCAAAACCTGCCAATGCTGGATCACCAAAATTCGTAGTGGGAATTGTGCGCCAATGAATCTTTGGGAGCAGATCGAAGGCACACCATTCCCTCTCGGTGTTCGCTGGATCGAAGCGGATCAGGCGTTCAACTTTGCGCTCTATTCCAAACACGCCCAGGCAGTCCGGTTGTTGCTGTACCGATCCGACGACCTGGTCCATCCGTCACTGGAGTACTCCTTTGACTACCTGAAAAATAAATCCGGCCAGATCTGGCACTGCCGAGTTGCTGCCAAAGAGGCTGCCGGAGCATGCTATTACGCTTACCGCGTCGACGGGCCCGCACCGGAGAGGGGCTACAACTGGCACAACTTTGATTTCGAGAAAATCTTGCTGGATCCCTGCGCCCGCAGCGTCTTTTTTCCGCCTGACTTCCATCGCCAGGCTGCTTGCAGACCGGGATCCAACGCCGGGCAGGCTCCGTTGGGGGTGCTGCCGACGCAGTTATGTGACTTTGATTGGCAGCAGGATCAACAACCGCATCACACTTCGGAACTCGTCATTTACGAGCTGCATGTCCGGGGATTCACGCAGCACCCAAATTCCGGTGTTTCCAATTTGCATCGCGGAACTTTTCTCGGTGTCGTCGACAAGATTCCCTATCTTGTCGAATTGGGCGTCACCGCCGTCGAATTGATGCCGGTCTTTCAATTCGATCCGGATGACAACAACTATTGGGGATACATGCCGCTCAATTTCTATTCGCCGCATCATGCCTACTCGACCCGACCAGGCGCCTGTCAGCAACAGCAAGAGTTTCGCGCGATGGTCAAGGCGCTGCACGCCGCCGGTATCGAGGTCATTTTGGATGTTGTTTACAACCACACTTGCGAGGGCGACCATCGAGGACCGATTTACAGTTTCAAAGGCATTGACAGCAGTACGGCATACATGGTCTCCGGAAATCCGGATGCCCCGTATGCAAATCACAGCGGTACCGGAAACACACTGCACACCGCAAATCGGGCCATCCGACGCCTGATTGTCGATAGCCTCGATTTTTGGGACACGGAAATGCGAGTTGATGGATTCCGTTTTGATCTGGCCTCGGTCTTCACGCGCAATTCCGATGGTTCGATCAACCTGAATGATCCGCCGATCATCAGCGAGATCGGTACCAGCGCCCAATTGGCCAACAATCGTCTGATCGCCGAACCGTGGGACGCGGACGACCAGTTTCAACTTGGCCAAAAATTCCCGGGACAACGTTGGATGCAGTGGAATGCTCATTACCGCGACACGCTGCAACGATTTGTCCGTGGCGATTTGGGGCTGATTCCCGATCTGATGACCAGACTTTATGGAAGCGACGATCTGTTTCCGGACGATCTGATGCATGCTTACCAGCCGACGCTGAGCGTCAACTACATCACCTCGCATGACGGATTCACGCTGTACGACCTGGTTTCATACGCGAAAAAGCGAAATTGGGCCAACGGACACAACAACACCGACGGAGCCTCGCAGTGGAGCTGGAACTGCGGTTGGGAGGGGGATGACGAGTTGCCCGAGCAAGTTCTGCAGCTGCGTAAACAGCAGATCAAAAACTTCATCACGCTGCTGATGCTGTCCAACGGAACGCCGATGTTTCGGATGGGCGACGAGTTCATGCAAACGCAAGCCGGAAACAATAATCCTTACAACCAAGACAACGAAACAAGCTGGTTGGACTGGGATCGGTTAAGCAAACACGATGACATGTTTCTGTTCTTTAAGCAGATCATCGCTTTCCGTAAGGACCATCCGTCGCTCAGTCGCTCGCGATTCTGGCGAGATGATGTCAAATGGTACGGGACGGGCCACCTTGTCGACATGTCCGCGACTTCACAGCAGTTAGCGTATTGTTTGCACGGGGCGTCACAGAACGACCAGGACATCTATGTCATGATCAATGCCGCCGCAGCATCTGTGGAGTTCGGGATTCAGGAAGGAACGGTCGATCGATGGCAACTGGTCGTCGACACATCGCTGCCGAGCCCGCACGATTTCAGCGAACCCAGGGATCTGCTGATTCACGAAACCGGTTACCAGGTCAGCGGCCGATCCGTCGTTGTGCTGCTCGCGGCGACCGAACGTTCGTGAGCAAAGCGTTGCCGCGCTCGGCGATAGCCGATATCGCCAGCCCTGCCAGGCAACTTGGACCTGTCATGTCGGCCCCCGCTGCAGTTAGCGCCGTCCTCCAGCGTCCACAGAAATGCGATTGTTGATCTTTGTGACGCCTTCCAGGTTACGAACCGCTTCCTGGGCGAGCTGTTTGTGGTAATACGAACCAACGGTACCGCGCAGTAACAGCACGCCGTTGGTGAAGTCGCACCGAACCGCACGGAGCGCTGCGTGGCTCGCCGAATCAAGAGCCTGCTGCGCCGTTTGCTGAATCTGGTACGCTGCCCCGTCCAGCGTTTTTGAACTCTGCGGGAGGGAAATTAAAGCGCTCATTCGAGTCATCCACCAATTGTCTTGTAATACGAATCTGCCACCGTTACCGCTGGCAGTAAGATGTGCAAAGACTGTGCCGTTAATGCGGGCTTAGCAGCTAGGGCCAAATGCATTAGTCTGAACTCCTTGGCACAGATCAGCCACTTGAATCTGCCGGGGGGCGCGCCTGCTGCGAATCAGCAACGGTGTGACGCTAGAGCACGCTGCTCACGCAGCTTCGGAAAATCAAGGCTGGTTGGTGGCCAGGATTTTGTTGGCATAGGACTTGCAGCGGTAGTCAGCAGGCGGTGCCTGGCTTCGCATGGATTCAATGGTGGAAAAATCAACAATTCCATCGGTGCGGCCAACATGGATGAACTGAACGCAGATACCAAAATTACGCCGGGACGCCTGAGCTATGAATTCTGAACTGAACGTGACCTATTTGGGCCAACAACTGAAATCGCCCGTAATTGTCGGTTCTTGTCCGCTGACCCTTGAGTCAGAAACGGTGCGCCAGTTGGTGGATGCGGGTGCGGGAGCGATCGTGTTGCCGTCGATGCTTCAGGAACAGATTTCATATTCGAAGCTAAAGCCGGTCGATGCCCAGGCGGCGATCGAGAACAGCGGTTATCAGCCCCAACAGGATAAATACAACGGCGGTGTGGAAGCCTACCTGGAAACGATCCGGCGTTTGAAAGACCGCTATCGATTGCCGGTCTTTGCTAGCATCAACGGCGCCTCGGTCGGCGATTGGATCGATTATGGCCGACGAATCGAAGCCAGCGGCGCGGACGCGTTGGAGTTGAATTGGCAGCCCTTTGTGATGGATCCGACGGAATCGGCAGATGAGATCGAAGGCCAGCTGTGCGAAATCGTCCGTTTGCTGTGTGCGACTGTGTCGATTCCGGTCGCGGTAAAGCTGAATCAACGGTTTACGAATCTGGCTTCGATTGCCCACAGATTGCAGGACGCGGGCGCCGCAAGCTTGGTTTTGTTCACGCATCTGCCTCGCTGGGACGTCAGCGTAGACCGCATGCATTGGACCGTCCGCTGGGAGTTGTCTCCAGTCAATTCGCTAGGCACGATCTTGGAAGGAATCGTCCGTTCACGCAACGGCGGATTACAGTTGTCGATCGCCGCCAGTGGTGGAATCCGAACCTCCGAAGACGCGATCAAGGCGATGATCGCCGGCGCCGACGTGGTGATGGTGACTTCTGAGATCTATCGTAGAGGTCCTGATGTGATTCGCAAGATCGTCTCGGGAATCGCCACGTTTTTGGACGGCAGCCATTATCAGTCTCTGCAAGCTTTTTTAGACGCCCGACCGGGCGTCGAACTGGGGCCGCAGCGATTGATGCGTTTGGAGTACGTCGATCCATTGACGAGTTCGGAGCGATACATCGATCCCACGCCGGTTGCGGCTGGCGAAACCGGTGACTCGTTCGGACATCGAAAGTAGACCAACGGGAGCCTCCATCATGGTCGTGATCCAATCCGACGATCCTGCTCGTGAAATTGAAGATTTGGGGGCCCATAGCGAGAATCAGGCCATTGCCGATTTGCTTGGCGAAATCGCCAGGCTATTGGCCGATCAACAGGCAAGTGATTTCCGTGTGCGTGCCTATCAAAACGCCGCGCTCACCATCGGTCAACTCTCCCGTCCATTGCGCACGGTCTTGGCGCACGAAGGCATTGACGGTCTGATCGCTTTGCCAACCATCGGACAGTCGATTGCGAATCTGATTGATCAGTATTTGCGACTTGGCCGCATGCCGCTGTTGGATCGGCTTCGCGGTGAAGCGACGGCGGAGCATTATTTCACCAGCTTGCCCGGCATTGGCCCGGAGTTGTCGCATCGGATTCATGAATACCTGCATGTGGAAACGTTGCCGGAACTGTGGGGCGCCGCGGCACAAGGACGGCTGGAACAGGTGCCTGGAATCGGGCGCAAACGTGTCCGAGCGATTCGTGAATCTCTGGCCCAGCGGATGCAAAACAAAAGCGAGACGGTATCCGCGCAATATCCCGCCGCGGACCAATCGGTTTCGGTCGCTGAAATTCTTGACATCGACCAGCAATATCGACGATTGGCCGGCGCAGGAAAGTTGCCGAAGATCGCGCCCAGCAAGTTCAATCCCGGCAATGTCGCCTGGCTGCCAATTTTACACACCGAGCGCGACGGGCGCCATTACACGGCATTGTTTTCCAACACCGCGCGCGCCCACGAGTTGAATACGACCAAAGATTGGGTGGTGATCTATCGCGATGACGCGAATTCGCATGGCCGCTGGACGGTGATCACGTCTCAATTCGGAAAACTGCACGGCTGTCGAATCGTTCGCGGTCGAGAAGATGAATGCCAAGAGCATTACAAGACGGTCTCGCACGATCCACGGAGCTGATGATGAAAGCGATGGTGTTGTCGCAAACCGCTCCGCTTAGCGATCGGCCTGATCCGCTGCGGATGGTCGAGCTGGCAACGCCGACGCCGGCAGCTGATGAACTGTTGGTGCAAGTCACCGCCTGCGGAGTTTGTCACACCGAACTGGATGAAATCGAGGGTCGGTTACCGCCACCACGTTTGCCAGTGGTGCCGGGCCACGAGGTGGTCGGGCGAATCGTCGAGCGCGGCAAGAGTGTCAGCCTGTTCGAAATCGGAGAGCGTGTTGGCGTCGGCTGGATTCATCGCTCAAGTGGGGAACAGGATGAAAACCTTTCGCCCCAATTCATGGCAACCGGTTATGACGTGGACGGCGGATATGCCCAGTACATGACAGTCCCCGCCACTTACGCTGTGGCAATCCCGGCCAACCTGACCGACACTCAGGCGGCACCGCTGATGTGTGCCGGAGCGATCGGCTACCGCGCCTTGCGGCTGAGCGGAATTCGCGACGGTGATCCACTCGGACTGATGGGCTTTGGCGGTTCGGCGCATTTGGTGCTGCCGACGGCCAGACATCTGTTCCCCAATTCCCGGGTGTTTGTTTTTTCACGAGATCAGTCGGTACGGCGATTTGCTTGCGAGCTGGGCGCGCACTGGGCGGGTGAGATCGATGAAATGCCTCCCCAAGCGATGCAGGCGATCATCGACACCACGCCGGCTTGGAAACCGGTCATCGAATCGCTCAAGAAACTGCGTCCCGGTGGACGGCTGGTCATCAACGCGATTCGCAAGGAGGAATCCGATAAACAAGCACTGCTGGATCTGAGCTACCACGAGCAGTTGTGGATGGAGCGAGAAATCAAATCGGTTGCGAATCTGACGCATGCCGACATCGCCGATTTTCTTCCATTGGCCGCCGAAATCCCACTGCGGCCCGAAGTAAAACTGTACTCTTTGGAACAGGCCAACGAGGCGCTGCGCGATCTTCGCGGCGGTCGAATCAAAGGTACCAACGTGCTACAGATAAGCTGATGAAACATTCTCTTTGGAGACCTTAGCATGAAAAAGATTCTGCTGGCGACAGATGATTCCACTTACGCCAACGATGCGGCCTGGTTTTTGGCTCGCCTGCCTCATGCCGACAAAGTCGCGATCACGGTCGTGTCGGTCTTATACGTTCCCGGATCGGGTCGAAGTTCGGTAGCCGGCGATTGGGTGGACACCGTCTTGCAGCAGGAACGCGAGCGAGCCGTTGAGACCTACGCCAAAATCGAAGCGATGTTCGAGGGCGCGAATGTCGATCTGCAGCATGTCATCCAAGAGGGGCATGTCGGTGAACAGATCGTGGCGGTTGCCAAAGAACAGCAGGCGGACTTTGTGGTCATCGGTGCGCGTGGACATTCCGCAGTCGCGCGATTGCTGCTGGGCAGCACGTCTGATTATGTGGCGACTCATGCGCCATGCAGCGTGTTGATCGTTCGGCCAACCGGACTGCGAGAGGCGACTCATCCGATTCGAATTGTGATCGCCTATGACGATAGCGATCCGGCCGAAGCCGCGCTGCGGGAGATTGCACAGGTGCATTGGGGAAGCGAACCCGATCTGCGTGTGGTCTCGGTCTCGCTGCTTGGCGGGCTCGACGAATCAAAGCAAAGCGATGCTGCGGATCAGGCGGCCAGCCGAGCGGCAGAGCGGCTTCGTCAGACCGCGGCACATGTGACAAGCGAATCGATCCAGCACGACCATATCGGCGAAGGATTGGTTCGCTACCTTGAACAGAATGCCTGTGACATCGTGGTGCTCGGCGAAACACCCAGAACCAGGCTGGGACGAGTTTTGATGGGCAGCACCTCGCGATTTTTATTGCGCCACGCTCCCTGCAGCGTTTGGATCGCGCCAATCGCATCCACTCGACTACGGTTTTCGCACGATCATGACGCTGCAGTGGCCGTGGCGGAGCACATGACGTGAAGTGCTGCCCAACAGCACTCTTTCCGCCAGGCTCTCGCGGTTGTCGCCGGTCAAGATCAAGCCGCAATCGTGATCGACGGCGAAATTCACCAATGTTTCGCCGACATGCGTGTCCTCCAGCACATGGGTATGCGTCTGAAAACCGTGTTTTGTCAGCGGCTCGGCCAACTCCTTCGTCTGTTGTTCCGCCGCCGCACGCGACTGCTGCCAGATCTGAGAGGTTCGCTGGATCAAATCTTGCCGAAAGAAAGTGAACATCTGCATCACATGGACCAGATGGATCTCAGTCGAGCGGGGCAGATCAAGAATTTCCAATTGCTTGCCCAACAGACTGTCCTGCTCCGACATGCCAACGGCCAACAGCACTCTTTCGATGGCTTTCGGTTTGTGATCGTCGGCTGTGTGGCGAACGATCAAAGCAGAGCTGCGAATATGGGTTGCAACCTCGTCTGAAACGCTGCCCAGCAGCACGCGCGCGACCGCCGAATGTCCGACGGCGCCCATCACAACCAGCCTGGCAGCCGTTTCATCGGCGACCGCCCTAATCTCGGCGGCCGGCGATCCGACCTTAACCGTACAATGGACCTCGCCGAAACGGTCCTTCAGCTTGGCGGCTGTTTCTTCGAGCCGGCGTTGGACGAATTCTGTTTCGTCGGCGATCAGGCTGCCCGCCTCCGGCATCAGGCCGCCACCGAACATGCCAACATCGGCGACATCAACGTATGGCAGCGGCATCACGACCGAGATGATTTCCAGCTCGATTGGCAGCGTGAACTTTTGTGTTGCCAAGAAATCTACCGCTCGCTGAGAATGTTCAGACTGATCGACGGCAAGCAACACGCGCATGGGTGGTTCCTTGGGCAACTGGGTTCATCTGACGGAAAACAATGTCTGCGCCGCCGCGGCGGACTCAACGACCGCTTGATCAAAAGCGCAGCTAAGACCGCCAGTATGCGCGATTTGCTGCATCACGTCACACTCTGACAACCAAGTTGCCAGGCAGTTCAAGGCTCGCCGCCAACAAACCCAGCCTGCCAAGCGGCTGCAGTATCGACACAGGGATAGACTGTTCTCGATACCCCAGGCAACGCTGCAAGCCGCCACAATTCGGTAATGGTTGGCAGGTGTTTGTTTGCTGCGCTTGCACGTGAATTTGCTGCAGCCGTGTCCGATAAAGGTGGTCAGTTTCCGGAGTATCAACCTTAGCAAAGAGATGTAGGGCCGGTTCCTACCGGCCTGGCAGCCCCTAATGCCGGTGGGAACCGGCCCTACCTCCCACATCAAATCTAAAAGTGCTCTAAATTCCTTTTTTTGCCGCTCGTCCAAGGTGTAGTCCCGCGAGTCCCTCGCGGGGCATTCCGGAAGTAATTTCCAGAGAAATTGCCCCGCGAAGGGACTCGCGGGACGACCAGAGTGGCGCTGTCCAGCTAAGGACGCGCTTAGCAAAGCGAGAGAGTGATTGGTTGCGGACCTCGCTGGGTTCTCGGTGCCCTTTGCGGTTAGCTCTTGCCCGCCACCGGCTGACGATCAATATCAGCACAGAAGCGAATTCAAACTCAGCAAAACGGCTCGTCTCAATCGGTCTTCGCTGGCCGCGTGATCCGCACTGGGCAACGAGTTCAGCTGGAAACGCAATTCTTGCCTCGCGCTTCGCGCGATAGAGAGCTTTATCGGACCTCGAGATCAGATCGAGAAGCTCATGTCCGGATTCGGGATAACAGGCCACACCGATACTGATCGTAGGTTCGAGAGCGATTCCATCCTTCGCCATCGCCGCGGTTTCGACGGCGCTGCGAATCTGTTCGGCGATCGCAAACGCCGCAGTCAGATCGTGGCCCGGCAGGAATGCGCTAAATTCATCACCTCCGAAACGGCAGGCTCGTCCCCGCGCGGCCAACACGCGTGCGATCAGGCGACCGGTTTCCCCAATCACGTGAGCGCCAAACAAATGACCATGCGTATCATTGATTCGCTTGACGCCATCCATGTCCATCATCAGCACCGCCAGCGCGCTGCCCGCTTGCTTTGCCGACTGCAGGGCAAATTCGAGCGCTTCGTCGAACCGACGCTTGGACGGCAGACCCGTCAGCGGATCGGTCCCGACCAGCATCGCGACCTCGTTTTGAAAATCGATGTCGATTTCATCGGCTAACGAGAATCGAATCACGGTATCGCCCAGCAGGATTTTATCCCCGTCCTGCAACAAATGAGGTCCGGCGATTAGCGAACCGCCCACGCGGGTGCCGTTGGTCGACCCTAAGTCCTGAATCAAGTAGCGATCGCCATCCAGGGGCATGATCGTCGCATGTCGGCGTGAAACTCGATGGTCCAGCAGCGGAAATTCGCACTCCGGGTCACGGCCGAGGACCGCGCGGCCTTCGATGAACGCCAGCACACCCAAATCCGCGCGACCGCGAATCACGGTCAAGAACGCCCGCTTGGGTTGCGAGCCCGGCAATTCGCTATCGAAACCGTCAGCGCGGATGGTACCCGTCTGCGGCAGGACCGGGGGCGATTTCAACAGCTGATCGTGGTTTTGAATACTCATTTCGCGGCGGATAGTACGAAGCTGGGAAGATCCCGTCAACGTTGATCCGCGGTCCCCGAAAAAGCAAGAAAAAGCCGACGCCAAGGCGAACTCAGTCGAGCGATATGCGCTTCCTTCAATTCGTCTTGTGGCATCGCAACGGTTTGCGATTGGTTGGACCAATGCCGACGGGCTTCATTTGACGTGTCGATTGCCGCGTTATCCGGGCCGAAGCGCTTTACTGATGCTTGATCCAACAGTAATCGGTAGCTCCCCCAAAATCTGCACTCCCCCGACGCGCCAGCCGATCACTGGGACAAGGTCGGTAAGTGGTGAGAGCAATCGTTGCCTGATAAATACGGCCACGATATCCAAGCTCAACGCATCATGACCCATCCAATCGCAAAGATGGCAAGCCAGCCGATTGCCACCGTCGTGATCGTGATACCAAGAGCAACGGCGAAGGCGACAGAAAATGATCGGACCGGTATGGATGCGCCGGTGAAATTGAACCAGAGAACAAATGGAAACACGAAGATCCAGTAAACGGACAATGCGAATCCCATGACGTCTACCGTACCTGGAACCCTCGGCTCAAGTTCCGCGAGGATTAGCAGATGAATTGCGGCACCGAGCGAGCATATCAACGCCGGTGCAAGGTATCTCCGCCGCTTCGGCACGTCATCGGTTGTTCGGCCATTCCGCATAGTCGGCAATCATAAGCCGATCAGCCATCGGCTGTCGAGTCAATGGTTGCGGTCAGCGAAGCCGACTTAGCTGACGCTGGATTGCTTCAGCGGATTAGATTCTCAAATACTTCTCCTACCCTTCGAGAAGGTTTTGGTTGAACAACCTGGTAAAGGAAGGTGCCCAAGCCGTCGTCTGCGAACCAAGCTCGCTTGCTATCTTCAGCATCGGTGCGGTGGGCTTCGTCACCAGCGTCGGGTTTCGCCGCAAGCGGCAGATTTCATCCTTTACTGGCACGAGCAGACAATTTCCGGTAAGCTCCGCTCGGTCACCGTCGATTCAGATCGCTATCCGTATCAATAGAGGCAACGATGTTTAGAACCATCAGAACCCCATTCATCCTAACCACGGCGATTATCCTTTCCGTTTCGTTCTCGCAGATGCCTGCCAACGCGGCGGCGATCACATACGTTGCCCAGGAACGTTTCGTGCGAGTACAGGCGAATGTTGCCGGCGAGTTCTTTTCTGAGCGAATTGACGCCCCGGATTTCCAGACGTTTGATGTTGAGCTAGATCGAACATTTGCGAATGCGATCGGATTTGCTTCTGGTTTTGCGAGCCAAACATCTCAACTCGGAGACGACCGGATGACTGCATCCGGCTCTGCCTCAGGAACGGAGGGGCCTCCGGCTGGTACGAGCGGGGGCGGTGGAACAGTTTCTTTCGAGGTTACCTTCCAGATCGAAACACAAACCGAATACGATCTTCGCTTGAACCTGTTTTCTGAATTCGGCTCCTACAGTCTGACCGGCCCGAGTTTGAATCACGTGAACCTGACAGCAGGTTCCTTTCAATCGATTTCGATCGTAGAAACCGGCACGCTACTGCCGGGCGACTATTCATTCCAGGTTGAAATCGCAACCGGGGCGGCGGGGCAAGGCCTGACAGGCACCTTTGATTTGGATTTTGTGGTCGTACCTGAACCAACATCGAGCCTGTTCCTCTGCGGCTCGGGCGCGTCGGTCTGCCTCCTTCGGCGACGACGGCCCCGGCGCTAACGAGGCTCGCCATCTTCGGCATCGGTGCTTTGAGCTTCGTCGCCAGCGGCGTATTCCGCCGCCAGCGGCAACCGACGTAACGCAACTTGACCAACTCAACAGGCGTTCCTGCGGGGACGCCTGTTTTCGTTCGTATGCGTTTCACTTCAACATGATCATAGTGTGTCGAAAACGTATCCTACGGACGAGGCCATTTCGCCGTCGCGATGGCTTGCTCTGTGCGAATCTGTCAGGACATGTGCGAGCCCGCGCGATTCCATCAAATTGCAAGCCAGATTCGCCGCATTCGGTTGATCGGCACGCAATCTGTTTTTAACATGGCATACTCAACCTTGAGCAACACAACCAATCGGGGATTGAACAGGGGGTGAGTAGAAACAGTCTTGTCGTCATTCAGTATGATGCTGGTCACTACTGTGCGGCAGACGGTACTTGCCAACAACGTTGTCACGGTACCAACAAGCCTGCTAGCAGGCGAGCAGTATCGTCCTGCTTTTGAGACTCTTTGGAGCACGGGACGCCACAGCTTCAGATATCGCAGGCTGTAAACGGAATCATCGGTGGCGACATAAAGCCTGAGTCGAGTCAGAACCACACCACGGGAGACAGCAGAATGAAATCAGCCGCGAAATTGTTCATCGTTTGCTTGGTATGTTCCGTCGCTTCGGCGGTTCAGGTCCAGGCTGGGCTGATCTTCAGCTTCCGCTATACGGCGACAGGGTCGAGTGGCGAGTCCGTCACCGGTGTATTTGGTTGGGATGCTGGGGTGACAGACTCTAGCTTTTCTGACCCGAGTCTTGGGTCGTACGTTGGCGCTGGGTTCTGGAATGGAATTGTCAGCGGCGGATTGCAGGATGGCGCGACGTTCTCGTTTTCGGGTTTAGACGTATTTGTGAGCGATGTTCCACCGCTTGCAAGCAGTGATTCAGTGGGTATGCAATTTTCCATTCGGTCGTTTCTTGTGCTCAGTGACAGTACTGGGTCCGTCTTTAGCAGTGATGCACTACCCTCCCGTTTGCTGAGCTCAGACTTCGATAATAAGCGGATCTCGCTTTGGGACCCAGATATTGGTATCTCTGACCGCTTCCGACAAATCTCTTACAGCGTTCAGTCCATTGAAGCTGTGAACACAGCCGTCCCCGAACCAACGTCCCTCGCCATCTTCGGCTTTGGCGCATTGAGCTTCGTCGCTAGTGGCGTGTTTCGTCGCAAGCGGCAACCGGCGTAACGCAACGCCGCCAACTGAAACAACTCAACGGGTGTTCCTGCGGGCATGCCTGATGTCGTTTGCGCGTCGCCACAACATGATGATCATACCGTGTCGAAAAACCGGCGAGTTGGCAAAACGATGTTGCCGTCGCGATGCCTTTTTTCCGTGCGAGTTTGTCAAGACGTGTGCATGGCCGCACGACTTAATCAAGTTTCAGAGCAAATCATCCGCGCACGGTTGAATGGTACGAGATTTGTTTCTAACTTCGCGTTCTCAACCAAAGACAACACGAAGTATCGGAGATTCGATCATGCGAATCAGCTTATGCATAGGCGCCGTCGTTGCGGCAACATTGATCGTCAAGCCAGCAGAGGCAAATATCGTCGTCAACATTGCTCAAGTTGGCGCAGGCGTGGTGGCTATTGCCGCTGGCTCAATGAATACAAGTGAGTTGGTGCCTAGCGGTCCGGGTGGCAGCGGCGGTTTTGTGGGCGGAGATCCTATCACCGGGTGGGTCGGTGTCGGTGCGTGGATCGAGTCCTCGGGCAATGCGTTCCTCTATGGTGGTGAAAACTTGACATCGGTTCCGGCAGCTAAGTTCACTACTATAAATCAATTCGTGTTCGCCGACACAAATGTTGGGCCTGGGTTCGGGATTAGTGGTTACGGCATGCACATACCGCAAACCTATGTAAGCGGCGATTCATTGGATTCCTCATCTACTTGGCTCAACCGAGACTTTGCTGACCTGGAGTTGATTGCAGGTAGCTATGTTTGGGAGTTTGCCAACGGCGAGACCGTCACCGTAAACGTCGTCCCCGAACCAACTTCACTCGCCATCTTCGGCATCGGTGCATTGGGGTTGTTTGGTATTCACCGTCGGCGGCAGTCCGCGTGACGCAACGCCGCCAACTTGAACCACTCGCCAGGCGTTCCTTTTGGGGACGCCTGTTTTTGTTGGCGACCGCTGGACATTTCTATCGTGGCGACAGGTGCCGACGTTGGGGCCGTGGTGATCGTCTGACGCTGGGTCGTCCCCGAACCAACGTAGGTCTTATTCCATGCGGTATCGGTGCGTTGGCCTGCCTGCGTCGGCGACGACGGCAACCCGCGTAACACAACGCCACCAACTTGATCAACGCAACGGGTGTTCCTGCGGGACGCCTGTTTTTGTTGGCGACCGCTGGACGTTTCCATCGTGGCGACAGGCGCCAAAGTTGGGGCGGTGGTGATCGTCTGATGGCGGTTGTCCCCGAACCAAGTTCCGCCCTGTTCCTTGGCTGCACAAGTGCATTGGCCAGCCTTCGTCGGCGACGACCTTTAATTCCTCACAGAATTGATACAGACCGATACAACAATCCGCAGGCTGTGGAACTAGATTCGGTGGCTCACAACTTGGGGCACACATCAACATCGTAAGAGCCAACCATGCGAATCAGCCTACTTCTGGCCGCCGTCTTTGCGGCCACTTTGTTTGTTAAGCCTGCAAGTGCAGCAATCTATAAGTCCGAGCCTCAGGCGGCATTACGCGGTTTCACCTATGACGGTGGGACGATCACGACCAGCCCCGGATTTATCGGCACTGTAACGGACACTTCATTCTTAACTGCCTGGTCGCTCTCGTTTTCGGACCAAAACACGTCGTACACACTTGACCAGACAAACTCTACCGCGAGTTACCGTAACTCTGCGGGAAACAACTTGCTGGTAACACAAACGACGATCGAATGGCCGCAACCCGTAGGACCCCCATTTGAAGACCGGCTTATATTCGAACAGGGGTCCGTTAAAATAACTTTTCGCGGTGGCAGCACGGATTTTCCTCAGACCGATATTTTTATGGAAACTAGTCTTATCGATTCCAGCAGCACCGGCTTCCGTCCGATAGTGGCTACTTTGGTTCCCGAACCAACGTCCGCCCTGTTCCTGTGTGGCACCGGTGCGTTGGCCTGCCTGCGTCGGCGACGACGAGTTGCGTAACGCAAATCACAACGTGACTAACACAACGGGCCTTCCTTCGGGGACGCCTGGTTTTGTTGGCGGCCGCTCGACGTCAGCGTCGTGGCGACAGGTGCCGACGTTGGGGCTGTGGTGATCGTCTGATGGCGGGGTCTTTCGCGCAAATGTGCGAATCTGTCAAAGCATGTGCAATCCCGCGCGATTTGCCCAAATTGCAGACTAGATTCGTCGCATTGGGTTGATCGGCACGCAGTGTGTTCTTAGATTCGCCTTCTCAACTAAAGGCAACACGGAACATCGGAGAATCAACATGGGGCGAGTATTAATAGTCTTGGCGGCTATCGGTGCAATGCTGGTCGCTTCGGCGGGGCAGGCGGTGCTTGCCAATAACGTTGTTACGGTACCAGCAAGTCTTCTACCAGGCCAGCAGTATCGTCTTGCTTTCGTGACTCAGGAAACCCGCGATGCTACATCGACGAACATCGCAGACTACAACGCATTTGTCACACAACAAGCAAACTTGTCCACTGAGCTGGCCGCGTTGGGAACCACTTGGGCGGCCATAGGTTCGACGCAGACGGTGGACGCCCGCGATAACACCGGCACGAACCCCAGCGTCTCCGCCGGAGTCCCCATCTATTTATTAGACGGCACCACCCGGATCGCGAGTGGGAACGCGGCATTGTGGGATGGCAGCCTGGATGCACCATTGAATATCGATCAATTCGCCGTTAACGGGTACTCGGCGTCGGTTTGGACTGGCACGTCGACGGATGGGCTTTCTGACCCAACTTTCCCACTGGGGACCGCGACCCCTAGTTGGGGAGCATCCATCGCCGTCGACGGCGACTGGGTTAGTAATGGGTCTAGTTTCAATTCGGACAGCTCCCTCCGCTGGTACGCTATGTCGGGTGTCCTCACGGTCGTTCCCGAGCCTACGTCTCTCGCGATCTTTTTATCGGGTGCGTGTCTGATCGGAGTCTTTGTTCGTCGCAAGCGGCAACCGGCGTAACACAACGCCACCAACTTGAACAGCACAACGGGCGTTCCTTACGGGACGCCTGTTTTTGTTTGATGCCGCTAGTCTTCCGTCGGCACTTCGATCCCAGCGGTTGAAACGACTTGCGTTTCGATCCGCGACGTTTTGCAGACAATCCGGCTGCGTTCTTCGGCACGACTCCACCCCCGGCGAATCTGTGCGCAAAGCTGGATTATCTGTTCCGGCGTGGGATCTTTTTTCATGTTCGCATCCTTGCGAGTTATGGCCGCCAACTGGCGCCAGCGGCCGATCCTATCAAAGCGTCGGATACGGCATCAACTCATCGCCAGAGTCGGGGCTGACAGGGTCATCAATCAGATGCAAAAAAGGTGCCAGAGATTTTCGAGACTATACCGCCACTTTCGCAAGATAGTGCTCAGACGGTCTCGATGTTTTATCGAGACTGTCTCAACACTTTGCTCCGACGTGATGCGGCGCCGGCGAGTGTTCTTAAATGCGGATGAGAGGACTTGAACCTCCACGCCCTTGCGGGCACTAGAACCTGAATCTAGCGCGTCTGCCAATTCCGCCACATCCGCATGAAACCTGGGGGTTCGACGTTCGTCTGGCTCACCTTTCGACCCCAGCTACCTTTTCGCATCGTGATCGAACCATTGCGATTCCAATCTCGATTCTGAATGTTCCTGAGAATATCGCTTGGCTTTCGCCGTCGCAACCCTGCCATTGTTATTGAGTCGGCACTTGCTTTCAGTCAGACTGGAACGGCTGTGCCAAGATCTGCGTTCCTATCAAAAAACCTGTTCGGGATCGTTTCGGATGCGACTTCATTGCCTCGGTACCGTCGGTTACCATCCCAACCGCCTGCGGCAAACGTCGTGCTATTTTCTTCCCGAACCCGGGATCCTGCTGGATGCCGGTTCCGGTCTGTTCCGCGTGACTGAACTGATCGAAACCGAATCACTTGACATCCTGCTGAGCCATGCGCACCTCGATCATGTGATTGGTCTGACCTTCTTGTTGGACGTGATGTACCAGCGCCCCGTCAAGCAACTGAGGATTTGGGGACAGGCGGCCAAACTCACCGCAGTCCGCGAGCACTTGTTTCATGAACTGCTGTTTCCAGCGCAACTGGACGCGGTCTGGATACCGATTGATGACAAGTCCGAGTTCCAGATCGGCGAGGTCCATGTCGCCTGGCGTGATCAGCAGCATCCCGGCGGTTCGGTTGCCTATCGACTCGATTGGCCGGTCGAACAACGATTGATCGGCAAACGATTGGTCTACGCAACGGACACCGTCGGCGATACAAGTCAGCAGCATGCCCAGTGGAGCAGCGGCGCCGATTTATTGATGCACGAATGTTACTTTCGCGACGAGGCAGCCAACTGGGCACTCAGCACAGGCCACAGCTGGGCGACCCGTGTGGCCGAAGTAGCCGCCGCCGCGGAGCCGAAAAAGCTGTTGCTGACTCATATCAGCCCCTTGGAGACGTCCGCGGATCCGATCGACCTGGAATCAATCCGCGCCAAAGTCCACTGCGATGTCGTCGTTGCGGACGATGAAATGGTGATGGATTTTTAGCCGATTCTCAAGCCGACTTGTTGAACAGTCCACCTTGGGGCAGCGGCGCGGTCGCCCCGGTTCCGCTGTAAGTGGTCGTTTGCTCGGCTCCGGTTAGCAGCCGAACCAAGTCGGTCGTCAGATTCGACAGGTGATACTGACACACAAACAAGGACATCGAACTTTGATGGGCTTTGGTGACTTGCTCGGCGACCCGATCGGCGTGCGCCGCCAGATCGGTTTGATTCGCGTCACTCAGTTTTTGGATCAGCGTCAGCCCAGATGCCGGTGCGTCGTTGCTGCGCAGCAGCTGATCGCGTTGGGCCACTTTTTGCTCCAGTGCGTCGAGCTGTTCTCGCAACCGCTGTGTCGATGCCTGGACAGCCTGTGGACCCTGGTCGCGTGAATCAACCTGGGCGGTGCGCAAGATTACTTGCAACTGCTCGACTAAGTCTTGCAGCTGGTCGATATAGGTCTCGACCCGCTGAATCCATGATTCCATCAAGATCTCCGTTGCAAGTTAAATAATTCGAACATCGGATCGGCGATCGTATCGGCTGATGCGTTGGTGAGCTGTTCAACCAATTTCTGATCCAGCTGTTGCTGAAATACTTCTTCCGTTCGTCCGCCATGCATGTAGGCCGGCTTGCCGACCGATTTTCGCATCGACGCCAACATGCTGCCGAATAAGGTCTGACCGACGAATTCGGTAAATTTCTCTTGCACTTCCGGTCGCTCGGGGGGCATCGGTTGCGACAGATTGCTGGACAGCGGTGTGCTGGGGTTGATTGGTATCATGGGCTTGTTATTGGAAAATGACTTGTCCGTACAGGTCGCCTTTGCGTTTGAGCGTTTTGATGATTTCGATCAGGTCCTCGGTCGGAACATCAAGCGCGTTCAGCGCCTCGTGCAAACTTTTCAGCTTCGCGTTGGAAGGCTCGTCCGCCGCCTCGTTGACCGCAACCAAATCGCCGCCGCGGCGGCCGACATCGATGCTTAGATTGCGATGAGTTACCAGGACCGGAGCGATCTCAACATCTTCTCCAATCACGACAATTCCTTTCTGCTCGTTGATCACAACCCGCGACGACTGACTGGTCAGTTGGACGGGAGTATCAAGTACGAGGGAAATGAATCGAATCGGATTCTTGAGATACAACTCGGGGATGGATACTTCGATATGCACCTGGTCGATCGCCCGTGCCCGCGTCCGTCCGGAAGCGTTGCCGCGATCACCGCCAAGCGAATAGGCCGCCGTGAGGTTGTTGATTTCCGTCTCGATGCGCTGCGCCGCGGCGAAACTCGCGAAGTCTTTATCGAGCACTAGCGTGATCATTCCGTCTTCGTGAAAGGAAGCATGGACGGCAGCCTCCATTTTCGCGCCTCCCTGGATCGTGGCCGTCGTGGCCGGTCCATCAAGGGAGACATTCAGCTTGCCTTGTGCCATTGCGTAAACGGTGGGATTGTCGGCGCGCGGACCCAGCAGCGGCGTCAGCATCAAGGTCCCCCCTTCCAGACTTTTCGCATTGATGGCGTTGACGCGAACATCGATGTGGTCGCCGGGTTGTGCGCCGGCCGCCGGAACGGTGGCCGTCACAAACACCATCGCCACGTTCTTTGCTTCGGAAACGTCCGAAACGTTCAGCTGGCCGGTCCGATCAATCGACATTGGACCGCCCATCAGCTGCATCATGCGAGCCAGAGCGCGGCCCGTCGGCGCTGCATCCGCATCGCCGGTACCTCGCAGGCCGACAACCAAACCCAAGCCCTGCAGGGTATTGGTTTCTTGTCCTTTGAGCCGACAAATTTCGCCGATCTTCAGTCCGCCGGCGCTGGCCATTGGTAATGCCGTCAGTACCGCAGCAGTCAATGACAGCCACCGAAACGCGGTTGGATGATTGGTTAACTTCATATCGTATTTCTTAAGTTTGATCGTTTCTGGCTATTGCCTTGTTGCTGGCCCCGCTGACGGCCAAGCGAGTGCGCAGCAAGCGTGGTCAGTTGCCGCGATGATGTTAAAACGGCTGCAAATGATCGATCCAGCGTTGAAACCAACCTCGCTTGTATCCGTCACGTAATTGACCGCGATCTTGTTTGGTGATCTCTAAATCGATCAAATCCTTGCTCAGCACCACATTGTCCGGGCTGATGTCCGAGGCGCGGCAAATGCCGGTCAGCGAAGTTTCCCAAATGTTGTCATTGACACGGATTTTCTTCCGCGCCTCCAGCACCATATTGCCGTTGGGACGGATGTCTACCACGCTGGCCGCGATGTTGAAGGCCATGGATTCTCGCGATTGCAAAGTGGCTTGGGCTCGGTAATTGGAGTTTGATTCAAAACCAGCCCCCGGATCACCCTCGGGTTGCGGATCGGGATACAGCTTGAATTTACTCAGTTGAATCCAATCGGTCACAATCGCTTCGTAGAGCGTTCGTTTTTGATTCACCGCGGAACCTTGGGCCGCCATGCGGGTAATTTCATCGACGCGGATCGTGACCGCATCGTGTTTGCGGAAAACTCGCGTCGGCGGTGCTGGTTGATAGGTCCAACTGGCATCACTGAGCGCTACCGGCGGCCGCTGATTCATGGCGATCGGGTCGCCAGTGCCGGGGGGTTCAACCGGCCCGAGCGGTGCCATCCGGTTGGGCAGTGGTTGCAGATATTGCTGCGGATAGGGAAACTGCCCGGTCGCGCGAGGCGTCGTGTTGATCATGTTGCCTGGCGCCTGCGCCCGCAGCAACGATCCATTTTGAGCTGACAGTTGGTTGATCGCCTGCGTGCCGAACAGCAACAGCGTCAACACCATGGTCAGGGGTGCGTTGTTGAAGATCATCGTGAAGTCTCTCTATATCGCACGGCCGGTGCTCGAGTGACGATTTCAACAAGTCCGGTCCGCACCACTCGGGCAACCAGTCGCTTCTTGGGCCGCATCGTTTCGATTTCGACCAAATCCGACTCCGCGCCGTCGCCAAGCGTTTTGGCATTGGTCGTCACGGTCACGCCGCCGCTCATCACTCGGACTTCCACCAGGTCACCACGATGAACCAAGATCGGTGACCCAACATCGCCAATCGAAATGGGTTTGCCGGTGCGCAGCGTTGCCCGAACCTCCAGACCGACAATCTGGTTCGGATCGGTGACTTGATTCGTATCGAGTTTTTCGGCTGAGATAGGTTGAATCGTCAAATCGCTCTCGCCGATCCGGTGCCCCCGCGCAAGCGTGGTGCGAGGCACAACGACGCGCGGAAGGGCAGTCAGCTGGATCTGGATCGTGGATTCAGTCGGACCGTCGGGGCTGCGGGCAAAAACGCGAAACCGGCAAACACCTTCGGCTGCTTCATCAACCGGCTCGACACTCGTCACGCCGGCGATGGACTGCAAATTACGGAGACCAACTTGATGGCGATCAATCTGGATCCGGAATGCCTCGGCAATCTGCGGCTGCTCTCGGTCAATCGCAAGTTCAATCCAGTGGATGATCCGCCGCGCGTCGGCTTCGCTGACTATAGGCCCTCCGTCGGATTGGGAATCGTTCGACGCGGCGATTGATTGCTGATAACTTGCTTGCGCGATCGTCTGGTCGGCGGTTGTACGTTTAGCGGAGCCGGGTTCATATACGACCTTGACCTGACCTGGTCCGAGCCAATCGATCGATCTAGGTGTTGCTTCGGTGTTGCGAATCGCCCGGTCCAATCGATCTCGGTCGATCGTCATGGTCTTTCCATTCAATGGAAACATCGCGATCGGTGCGCTGCGAAGACGTTGCCACAAAGGCATTTTCGGATCGAGTGGTTGGACCACATCACCAAGTCGAACAATCGGCGAAGAAACGGCGACGGAGGGAAGTGTGCGTAAAGTCCATCGAGTGTCGGCATCGATAATTGCCAATTCCGTGCCGCTTGACGAAGTGGTCTGAGCGCGACAAAGCCTTGCGCTGCAGATTGCCAGAATGCAGACGGCAAGCACGACGGTTAGGGCAGAGTATGGTTTCAAATGAAAATCGCTGGCGGCTTAGAAACGGCGCAGGTTTGAGATATTTTGCATGACTTGATCACCGGCCTGAACGGCTTGGCTGTTCAATTCGAACGCTCGTTGGGTGGTGATCAGGTCGATTAACTCCTGGACTGGTTCGACGTTCGAGGCTTCCAGGTTCGCCTGCCGAATGATGCCGAGCCCTTCTTGGTTCGGAACGCCAGGTTGCTCGGGTCCGGAAGCATCGGTTGCCAGGTACATGTTTTCACCCATCTTCAACAATCCATCGGGATTGATGAATTGGGATAGCTGCAGATCGCCTACCTGTTGCAACTCGGTTTGGCCGGGTACCCGGGCCATCACGGTACCGTTGGGATTGAAAACGACTTGCGTCGCATCATTAGGAATGACGACTGGTGGATCGAGCAGCCGACCGGTTTGCGCCGAGCCGATAACTAGTTGACCGTTGGCATTGATATCCAGGTTGCCGGCGCGCGTGTACATCGTTTCTTGTGTCGATGGATCGACGGTGCGCAGATAACCTCGCCCTTGGATCGCGATATCCAATTCGCGGCCGGTTTGTTGCAACGTTCCCTGTCGATTGTCAGTTTGCGTGCTTTGCAAGCGAACGCCGAGACCGACTTGGGTTCCGACCGGGGTCGGTGTCTGGTTGGCGTCAGCGACACCCGGATAGACTTCGTGACGATACAGCAGGTCTTCAAAGTTGGCTCGATCTTTCTTGAAGCCGGTGGTGTTGATGTTGGCCAGATTGTTGGCGATCACATCCAACTTGGTTTGCATCGCCTCCATACCGGTGGCGGCGGTATACAGCGTTTGAACACTCATGGTTTAGCCGTCTTCCTTTACGATTGAGCAGAAAAGGGGGTCAGGAATCAAAACTGCGCAGCACCCGCAGCGCCGTTCCGGCTTTTGATTCCTGACCCCGTTTTCTTGCAACTTTTTCTTTACGATTGCAGCACGCGGCTGATCAGCGATCCCATCACCGAATCCTGGTTCTTGATCATCTGGACGTTGGCTTCATAGACCCGCGAAGTTTCAATCAATTCCATCATCGCAGCGGTGGGGCTGACCGCGGACTGTTCCAACACCCCTGCTACTACCTTTCGTTGACCCGCCGGAACAAGATCAACCTCGGCCAACGGCTTAAATTGATTGCCACCCAGGTGTGAAACATCGCCCATATTCTTTGGTCGGGCCACCATCAGTTCAAACACATTGGCGCCTTGGCGAATCAATCCTTGCGGGCCAACATGAAATGGCTGTTCCGGATCAATTTGAATTGGATTTCCGTTGCTGCCGACGACCGGATGTCCGGCCGGATTGATCAATCGTCCGCCGCGGTCGAACATGAAATCCCCGGCCCGCGTCAGCACCTGCTGGCCGTCGCGCTGGACGACGAAGAAAGATGAATCGTCGTTGATGGCAAAATCTGTTTCACGGCCGGTCGTTTTCATCGGACCGACGGCGAACCGAGTCTGCGTTTTTTGAATCGTGACTCCGCCGCCCAGATCGTCGGCGCCCCCCAGACCAGCGGGAACTTCGCCTGCTTCGATCAGTTCCGCAAACCGAGCCTGCAAAATCGACTCTTGCGGCTTGTAGCCGGGCGTTTCCACGTTGGCCAGGTTGTTGCTGAGCACCTGCAATCGATGACTTTGCGCATGCGCCCCGCAGCCGACATGTAAACGCCGTAAGGCATGGGTTGTAACCTCGTGTGAAGCAGAGATGAATTACGTTCGGTTAGCAATTCATCGGTGCGAGGCACAAGGGCAGATTATCGGGTTATCGATTTGCCGATGTCGACATCGCAGTCATCTATTTGACCACGAAATTGACCAATCGTCCTGGAACGACGATTTGTTTGACAACGGTCTTGCCCTCGATCAGGCTTTGCACTCGCTGGTCGGCTAGCGCTGCGGCGCCGGTCGTCTCGCGATCCGCGTCGGGCGCGACATTGACCTTGGTTTTGACCTTACCGTTGATCTGCACGGGCACTTCGACGCTTGACTGGATCAGTGCCGATTCATCCCAGTTGGGCCAAGACTGTTTGGCAATCGATTCGGTGCCACCAAGGGCTTGCCACAATTCTTCGCATAGGTGAGGCGCATAGGGCGACAACAAAATCAAGAATGTTTTCATCGCTTCGATCGGTCGCGACTGGCAGCGCGTGAAGAAATTGGTGAATTCCATCATTCGGGCAATCGCTGTATTGAAGCTCATCGAATCGGTGTCTTCGGTCACTTTCTTGATCGTTTGATGCAGCATTCGATTTTGCGGTTGATCACACGGCGCATCGGTCAACGATGGATTTAGCCGCAGCTCCTCGGCTTTGACATCGACGATCATCCTCCAAACGCGATCCAGAAAACCGCGCACCCCGCCGACACCCGCCATCGACCATGGTTTGGTTGCCTCCAATGGGCCCATGAACATTTCGTACAGCCGCAGCGAGTCCGCGCCGTACTGGCGAACCACTTCGTCGGGGTTGACCACATTGCCGCGACTCTTGGACATCTTGTGGGCCCGACTGTCAACGCGAATTGATTGATTGCCGGCCAAGACGAATCCATCTCCCTTTTTTTCAACTTGCTCCTCGGCCAGAGTCACCGTCGCAACAGCGGCGCCGTTGTTGCTGACAAAATTGCCGTCAGCGTCTCGTTTGACATCGCTTGCTGAAATCGGATCGCCAGCGAGATCGAGATAACCGGTGAACTCCACCTCACCCAAAATCATCCCTTGGTTGACCAGTTTTTTGAACGGCTCGGAAGTACTGACGTGACCACGGTCATACAGAACTTTGTGCCAGAATCGCGAGTACAGCAGATGCAACACGGCGTGCTCGGCGCCGCCAACGTACAAGTCAACAGGCATCCAAGCTTGTTCCTTGTCGGGATCGACGATCGCGGAATCATTGGCGGGATCGATATACCGCAGGTAATACCAACAGGACCCGGCCCACTGGGGCATCGTATTGGTTTCGCGACGATAACGGACACCATCGATCGTGACGTACAGCCAGTCCTCATCCGCTTTGGCAAGGGGCGGCTCCGGGCGGCCGTGCGGCCGGAAGTCTTCCAATTCTGGAAGGCGAACGGGTAACTGATCGGCGGGCACGGCGCGCTTCGCACCGGTCAGATTTCCGTCGGCATCAAGCTGATGCAGGATAGGAAATGGTTCACCCCAGAAACGTTGCCGCGAGAACAACCAGTCGCGCAGTTTGTAGTTGATCGCCTGGCGACCCAAACCTTGCTGACTCAGTCGAGCAGTGACGGCCGTCTTGACGTGGTCCGTCGTTGCACCATCGAACTGGCCACTATTGATTGCCTTGCCGGTTGCCGCGAAGCAAACTTCGCCAGCCAAAATGGCTGCCCGCTGGGGATGGTCGGCCGGAGGATCGACCACGGGTATGACTGGCAACTCAAATTGTTTGGCGAACTCAAAGTCGCGTTCGTCGTGCGCCGGTACCGCCATGATGGCTCCGGTGCCGTAACCCGCCAACACGTAATCGGCGACCCAAATCGGCAACGGATGGCCATTGACGGGGTTGATCGCGTGCGAGCCGGTAAAGACGCCCGATTTTTCACGGTCACCCTCGGTTCGCTCGCGGTCACTTTTGAACGACGCTTGCTCGCAGTAAGCACGGACCGCCGCCGAATGCCCCTTCGTCGTCAATCGTTCGATCATTGGGTGCTCGGGTGAAACCACCATGTAGGTCGCGCCGAACAAGGTGTCGGGACGAGTGGTGTAGACTCTCAGCGCGGCAGCGTCAGCGGCTTCGGGAAATCCCGAGGACCGGCGGGAAGCCTCCCATGAGTCGAACGCCTGTTGGTCACCCACAAAAAAATCGACCTCCGCTCCGCTGCTGCGCCCAATCCAATCCTGCTGCAGTTTCTTGATACCGTAGGGCCAATCGAGGTCATCCAAACCAGCAAGCAGCCGCTCGGCGTAGGCGGTGATCCGCAACATCCATTGCCGTAGCGGGATCCGCTTGACGGGATGATGGCCTCGCTCACTCTTGCCATCTTGGACTTCTTCGTTAGCCAGCACGGTGCCCAGCGCAGGGCACCAATTGACCAACGCATCGTCTTGGTAGGCCAGTCGTTTGGAATCGCGGTACTGTTCGACGGCAGCTGGTCCAGCGGATGCAACGGCGTCGGGAATCGGCAGTTGGTCGATTGGGCGACCCCGTTGCTGCTCGGTGTCGAACCAGGTGTCGTAGAGCACCAGAAAGATCCACTGGGTCCAGCGGAAGTAGTCTTCGTCGGTGGTCGCCAAAACGCGTTTCCAGTCGTAACTGAAGCCCAGCATCTTCAACTGACGGGTGAAGTTGTCGATGTTGCGTTGAGTCTGAATTCGCGGGTGTTCGCCGGTCTTGATCGCATGCTCTTCGGCGGGCAAACCAAACGCGTCAAAGCCCATCGGATGCAGCACGCTTTCGCCGCGGGCACGGGCAAAGCGGGCGACGATGTCCGTTGCGGTGTATCCCTCGGGGTGTCCGACATGCAATCCATCACCACTGGGATAAGGAAACATGTCCAGAATGTAACGTTTTTTTTCCGACGGTTTGTCGGCCGTGGCAAACGTCTGATGCTGTTCCCAGTAAGCCTGCCAGCGGGGTTCGATTTCGGTCGGATTGTATCGAGGCATGTCGGTAAGAGCGGATCGAGGAATCAAAGTTTCAAACGATGATTCTAGGGACAGAGGCGGGCAGCAGGTAGTGAGGAGCGGGGAGTGAGGAGCGGGGAGTGAGGAGTGAGGAGACCGGAGGCAGGAGTGAGGAGCCGCAAGCGCGTCGGTGAGAGCGCGTCGGTGAGAGTGAGAGTCGGCAGGAAGTTAACTGAACCATCCGCGTCGGCAGAGAGTCGCCTGATCCCTGCGCGTCATTGCGCGACTTTGGCCGCCTCGCGGTTTTTGCTTTGTTTGCTCCGTCGCATTCACGGAGTTCGCGGGCCGAATCCGGCAACAGTGCGCAAGCAGGCTTCGAAAATTAGTCGACGGGGAATCCCCGTTTTCTCAGCAGCGCGCTGGTGTCGACGTCTCGACCGCGAAACCTGCGAAATCCCTCGGCTGGATCGATCGTATCGCCGACGCTCATCACGTTATCGTACAGGCTCTTGGCAACCTCCGGATCATAAAAGCCGCCGGCCTCCTTGAATCGTTCGGCGGCGTCGGCCGTCAGCGCGTCGGCCCACAGGTAGCTGTAATAGCCGGCGGAATAACTGTCACTACTGAAGATGTGCATGAATTGAGGCGTGCGATGGCGCATCGGGATCTCGTTGGGCATGCCAAGTTCCGCCAGGGTCTGCCGTTCAAATTTGTCGGGATCGATGTCGGTGTCGCCTGCCAAGTGCAGTTTCATATCCATCAGCGCGCTGGCCAGATACTCCGTGGTGGAAAATCCTTGATTGAAGGTCGCCGCCTTCTTGATTTTCTCCAGCAGCTCGGCCGGCATCGGCTGGCCGGTTTGGTAATGCACCGCAAATTGATTCAAAACCTCCGGCGTTTCCAGCCAGTGTTCGTTCAGCTGAGAAGGGAACTCAACGTAATCGCGGGCAACCGATGTGCCAGATTGGGTGCGGTAGTTCACATTCGACAACAAGCCATGCAGGGCGTGGCCGAATTCGTGAAACAATGTGACTGCGTCGTCCCATGAGATCAGCACCGGTTGACCTTCGGCTCCCTTGATGAAGTTTGAGTTGTTGGAAACGATGGTCGTGATTGGCTGGCCCATATTTTCTTGAGCGCGATAGTCGGTCATCCAGGCGCCGCTGCGTTTGCCTTCACGAGCGTAGGGGTCCAGATACCAGAGACCGACATGTTTACCATCCGCGTTGGTCACCTCCCAAACTGTGACATCGGGATGAAACACCGGCAGGCCGCTGATTTTCTTGAATTGCAAGCCATACAACTGGCCGGAAGCCCACATCATCGCTTCGCGCAGCTTGTCCAGCTGCAGGTAAGGTTTGACTTCATTAAAGTCGAGATCGTATTTTTCCTTGCGAACTTTCTCGGCATAGTAGCGATAGTCCCAAGGCTCGATTTTGATATCGGCACCCTCCTGATCGGCGATCTGTTGCATGTCGGCGACTTCTTCGCGGACACGGGCAAGCGCCTTGGGCCAGACCTTCAACATCAGGTCCATTGCCAATTGCGGTTGTTTGGCCATGGTCGGCTCCATCCGCCAATGCGCGTGCGTTTGATAGCCCAGCAATTTAGCGCGGGCAGCGCGAAGTTTGAGGATTTCGGCGATGATTTTATTGTTGTCATGCTCGTCACCGTTGTCGCCGCGACTGTAGTAATTGCGCCACACCTGTTCACGTAGTTTGCGATTGTCGGCATAGGTCAGGAATGGATCCATCGACGATCGCGTGTTGGTGATGGCCCATCTGCCGTGCTGATTGCCACGTTCTTTTGCGGCGGCGGCCATCGCGGCAACGGTACTGTCGGGGAGCCCCGCCAGGTCAGATTCATCGTCAATCCAAGTTACGAAACCTTTTTCATCCTCCAGAACGTTCTGACTGAACTCAGTAAACAGACGAGCCAATCGTGTGTTGATCTGTGACATTTTTGCCTTGTCGCTGGCACTGAGCTTGGCGCCTTGACGAAGAAACGTTTTGTAACGATCGTCGACCAGTCGGCGTTGGGCTGTGGTGAATTTTTCATCGCTCTTGTAGACAGCGGCAATTCGCGCAAAGAGTTTCTCGTTCTGATAAACGCTGTCCTCATATTCGGTCAGCTTGGGAACGACTACTTTCTCGATATCGGGAATCGGGCCCACGTTTAGATTCGAGGCGTAGACAAAGAAAATCGATTCCAGCCGGCTCAATGGGCGACCGGCCTTCTCCAAGGCAACGATCGTATTGTCGAAAGTTGGCGGATCGGGGTTGTTGGCGATCGCATCGATCTCCTTGGACGCCATTTCAATCGCGGCATCAAAATCGGCGACAAAGTCGCCGGGGCGAACCTGATCCCAAGGTGGAACCCCGCCATAGGGACCGGTCCAAGGTTGCAGCAGCGGTGATATGGCTTCCACTTTGTCGGTTTCTCCGGTCGGTTGTCCAAGTGCAGTTTGCGGTGGGATCGCCAGGCAAGATAGAAGGGCGATTGAAACATAAGCAAAAATCTTCACAATCAGATTCCTATGAAGTTAAGTCGCCATGGGGACCATCAGAGCACAGTTTAGCAAATCAGATGAGGATTGCGTGCCCGATCGAATTTTGTACGAGTGTCATTCCCATACGCCGCTGTGCAATCACGCCGACGGCAATCCAACAGAATATGCCGCGATGGCCGAAAGACGTGGGCTGAAGGGATTGATCGTGACCTGTCACAATCCGATGCCCGACGGGTTCTCCGCCGGGGTCCGCATGCGCGAGGATCAATTCGCTCAGTATGTGGAGCTGGTCGAAGAGGCGCGGCTGCAGTGGCAAGGCCGTGTCGACGTCAGGCTCGGGCTGGAGGCAGACTACTTCGAAGGCTACGAGTGGTATTTGGAAAAACAGCTCGCCGCGGCCGACTTTCATTTTGTGCTCGGTTCGGTCCATCCGCAGATTGACGAATTCCGCGATCGCTACTGGGTCAATGACCTGGTGCAGGTCCAGCGAATCTATTTTGATTTGCTGGCAAAATCTGCCGAAACGAAATTGTTCGACTCGATCGCTCATCCCGATTTGATCAAGAATTTCACTTCCAGTGCCTGGTCGCCTGAAGTGATCATGGACGACATTCGATCGGCTCTCGACCGCATCGCGGCCACGGGTGTAGCGATGGAGTTGAATACTTCTGGGGTGAACAAGACGATTTCACAAATGAACCCATGCCCAGAGATGCTGGTCGAGATGAGCGCTCGAGAAATTCCGGTGACCCTCGGCGCCGACGCCCACCAGCCTCAGCGGGTAGCCGACGGATACGCATCGGCGCTACAGCTGCTTGCGCAGTGCGGCTACACCCACGTCAGTCTGTTTCTAGACCGGCAACGTCGGCAAATCCCGATCGCTGTGGCGCTGGAAACTCTGTCCGATTCCGCGACCGCTTGATCCACCCGCGTGAATCCCGGCGACACGATTACCCCCCGGGCTACCCGATTGCCGGGCGCTGCGGGTATCCTGGGGCGATGGATGCCAGCATCAGCGAATCCGTTTTCACTCCCGCCACCCTGTTGTGGGTGGTCGCGGTTTTGATCGCTGTGTCATTATTGTTTGGCTCGATCAACCGGCGACGGGTAAGGTTAACCGAGTCTTTAAGAGACTACGTTGACGAAACTCAGCTCAGCAAGCGAGCCGAGAACGGTGGCGGAACAAAACCGAGTGGTGAAGACGATTGATGAACAAACGTGTTTACATCCGAACCGTTGGCTGTCAGATGAACGTGCTAGACAGCGAGATGGTGATCGCTGACTTGAAACGTCACGGTTACAGCGTCGTTGATTCTGCCCAACAAGCCGACTGCATCCTGTACAACACCTGCAGTGTTCGCGAGCACGCCGAAGAAAAGATCTACAGTGCGCTGGGCAAGATCCGGGAATCGAAGCAGCGGCACCCGGAAAAATTGATCGGCGTGATGGGCTGCATGGCTCAGAAAGACCAGCAGCTGATTTTCAAACGCGCTCCCTATGTCGATCTGGTCGTTGGTCCGGGGCAATTGCACACCATTCCCGAGCTGCTGGCCAGGATTCGCGGCGGCGAAGGTCGACAAATTGCCGTTTCACTTGGTCGCACCGATGGCACCCAAGCGGCCATCGCCAGGAGTCACGAAACGTTTGATCCGCTGCGTGATCCAACCATGCGTCCGACACCTTTTCAGGCGTACTTGCGAATCCAAATTGGTTGCGACAAATTCTGTACTTATTGCGTGGTTCCCAATACTCGCGGTCCAGAACAGGGGCGGCACCCGAGCAAATCATCGCCGAAGCACGCGTCCTTGCCGATCAAGGCTGCCGCGAAATCACACTGCTCGGCCAAACCGTCAACAGCTACAAGTTCCGCCACGATGACGGCACCACAACCGACCTGTCATCACTGCTGGAAAAATTGCATCCGATCGAGGGTATCGAGCGAATCAAGTTCGTCACGAATTATCCTAAAGACATGACCGAACGTTTGTTGAAAACGATTCGTGACCTACCTAAAGTTTCTCCATACCTGCATGTGCCGGCCCAGAGCGGCAGCGACAAAGTATTGCAGCGGATGAAACGTGGATACACCGTTCGTGATTACATGCAAATGTTCGAACGGATCGAGCGGCTGCTGCCTGGCGCGGCCGTCAGCAGCGATTTCATCGTGGGATTCAGCGGTGAGACCGAGGAAGATTTTCAGCAGACGGTCCGCCTGGTCCAGCGGTGCCGATTCAAGAACAGTTTTATCTTTCAGTACAGCGAGCGGGGAGGGACGAAGGCATCCCAGCGGCTGGCCGATGATGTGCCGCGCGAGCTAAAAATCGAGCGCAACAATCAGTTGCTCGCTGTGCAAGACGCAATCGCCAAAGAGGATAATTTGAAGTTGATCGGAAAAACTTTCGAAGTGCTCGTCGAGGGCCCCAGCAAGAAAGCACAGCGGGAGCAGTCGGCGGAGCTGGTGCAGATGACTGGCCGGACAACGTGTGATCGGATCGTCGTCTTCGACGGCAATCGTCGGCAGGCAGGACAGTTTTTACAAGTTCAAGTCGACGACGCCAGCAGCCACACTTTGATCGGCCGAGTGCGAACCGTCGAATTGGTTTCAATCGGCGTTTCCAAATAAGCACCAGCAATCCGTACACCGTATCGGCATCGATCCGGGGAGCATCACTCTGAACACGAAGCGATCCGAAACGCCAGCAATCCACTGCGAGACGTTCTCCAACGGACTGACCGTACTGGTTCAACCGATGCCCTGGTTGCGGACCGCCGCTTTGACGCTGAATGTGCAAGCAGGCTTGTGCCCCGAGCCCGATCAGCGGGGCGGACTTAGCGGCCTGGTGTGTGAAATGGTCCAGCGCGGTGCCGGTGATCTGAGCAGCCGCGACATTGTTGCCGTGCAAGACAACTTGGGAATCGATCGCCACTCCGGCATCAATACAGCGATGGCTTCCTTTGCCGCCGCGATGCCCGCCGAATCCTTGGCCGACGCGATCGAACTGTACGCGAAAATCGTCCGTCTGCCCCATTTGCCGGCGGATCAATTGGAGGACGCGCGGATGATGTCGATTCAGGAATTGCGCGCTCTGGAGGATGAACCGACGCATCGCGTGATGCGGCGACTGCGGCAACTGCATTATGGCGATCGTCTGGGCCGCTCGGTTCAAGGTACCCAGCAGGGCTTGCTCGCGATCACGCAGGATGACGTCCGTTCATTTTACCAGTCCAATTATCACCCCGGCGGCGCGATTGTGGCGATCGCCGGCAAGGTCGATCTTGAACAGGTGTTAAATTGGATCAGGCAATCACTGGGCGATTGGGAACCGAAAAATTTTGGCTCTTTAGAACCGCCATCCGGACAGCCGGCTTACGAACATATCGAATCGCCATCGAACCAAACCCATATCGGCTTTGCTTTCGAGTCGATCCCTTATGGGCATCCGGACTACTTCAAGATGCGCGCCGGAATCGGAATCCTGAGCGATGGCATGAGCAGCCGGCTGTTTGACCGTGTTCGCGAACAGAAAGGGCTGTGTTATACCGTCACGGCAAGTTGTCATTCGCTGCCTCATTGCGGCGGCGTGTTTGGATACGCCGGCACGACGCCCGACCGCGCCCAAGAAACCCTGGACGTTACACTGCATGAGATCAATCACCTGGTTGACGACCTGGAACCAGGTGAACTGCAGCGATGGAAGGTGCGGATCGAGAGTAGTCTGATCATGGAACAAGAGTCGAGTAGGTCACGAGCTTCGTCGCTGGCGTCCGACTTCCTGCAATTAGGGCGTGTGGTGACGACGGAGGAATTGGAAACTCAAATCGAGTCACTGACATTGGACGATGTACACGATTATTGGCTGGAGAACCCACCGCGGCAGTTTCGCATTGTCACGCTCGGTCCCCAACCCTTGACCGTTGCCCTCTAAAATCCCCGAGCAAAGATCCCAACAAGATGCCCGAGTTTCGTGAAACGACATTACCAAGCGGTTTGCGAATCGTCGCCGAAATCGACCGCCGCGGCTATTCGGCCGCGATGGGTTATTTTGTTCGCGCCGGATCCAGGGACGAGGTCGATTCCGAGTCGGGACTCAGCCACTTCCTGGAACACATGATGTTCAAGGGAACAGAACGACGTTCGGCCGCCGATGTCAATCGTGAACTGGATGAATTGGGCGGACATAGCAACGCCTACACCAGCGAAGAGCAGACAGTTTACTACGCCACGGTGTTGCCCAAGTTTCAGGATCGAATTGTTGACTTGTTGACGGACATGTTGAGTCCAAAGTTGGATGTCGACGAATTTGACACCGAACGTCAGGTGATTCTGGAGGAGATCGCCAAGTACGAGGACCAACCGCCATTTGGCGCGTTCGAACGAGCGATGGAAGTTCATTTTGGTCCGCGCGGCCTGGGACGCCGAGTGTTGGGCACCACCGAGTCGATTCAAGCGATGACAGCAACGGCGATGGAAGACTACTTTCATCGCCGATATCGGCCGGAGAATATCGTGTTTGCCGCCAGCGGCAACCTGGACTTTGACGGGTTGGCCGCGGAAATCGAAAAACAAACCGCCGGTTGGTCAGCTCGGCCTATCAATGAATCACCGGCCGCCGACACCGTCGGTTCCATGCCAGCAGGCATCACGCTGGATCACACGATCGCCATCGAGGATGCGAATCAATCCTATCACGTGCGAATTTCACCGGGCGCCGGCATGACCAGCGAGGATCGGTATGCGACTCGCATTCTGGCGTCGATCATCGGCGACGAAGGTGGGAGCCGTTTGTTTTGGGACTTAATCGATACGGGTCGGGCCGAGGTGGCAACCGTTTGGCCACAGGAGTTTACCGATGTCGGTGCCTGGTTTACCTACCTGGTCTGCGCCGGAGGACTCCGGAATGAACCTGAAACTGATCGATGATGTGCTGCGCCAGGTCGCTGCCGAGGGGGTCAAATCAGCGGAATTGACTCAGTCAGTCAACAAAGCAACTGCTGCCGCGATCATGCAATCGGAACGCCCCAGCAATCGATTATTTGGGCTGGGGGGTCGCTGGCTCACCTGCGGCGAGTACATCAGCACCGATGAAACGCTGGCACGGCTGCGCGAACTGACTGTCGACTCGGTATCGCAAGCCGCTGCCAAGTACCTGGTCGAGCCGCCGGTAGAGATCGTCGCCGCAGCCGATGCCGCAGCGATCGAAAGACCCTGAATTCTGAAAAATTCAGTGGCCATTGAAAGCAGTCAACAAAACAGCCAGTCCGATCAGACTGGGCCGGAAAGGTGCCGGGTATTTTCCCGATCTACAGATTTGGCGTCGTGTAAGGTTCCACATCGCCAACCATGTGGAAGTGATTGTGGTCGATGTAGACGACTTCGATCGCTTCTCGGTCGTTCAGAGTATAGGGAACAGGGTATCCGACCGTTGTTTTTTCGGCGAAGTAGATCGTGCATTTGTAGTGTGCATGATGCAGCGATGCCGGTCCGATCAGCGGGTAGAATCTTGGTGGATCGTGGTAATCAGCGATCTTCTCTTTCAAAATCCGCACGTCGTTTCGTTGCTTCTCCCAGATTAAGGGAATGCCCCCCTGGACCGGGCGAGCCGATTCCAAGGCGTGCATCACTTCATCGTCGGTCGGTGGATCGAGCGCGACTACTGGACCGCCGGAAGTGGTCGGACCAAGAATCGGCACTCTGTCGTACCGCTCTTTTTTCCAGAACTTCTCTTCTTGTTTGTGCTGAAAGTATGGGCTCACAGGCATCGGATAGCCAAACCATCCGATGCTGTAGTTGTTGCCGCCAAGCCCGTAGCAACCTGTCGTCGATATCGCCATGATCGCGATCGCGATCAGCATCGAGCGCATGACCCAGACGCTGGTACGGCTGGAGTGATCAAGATTGGATGATGCTTGGATGTGATTCGTGTAGGTCATCCGGGTAACCTTCGTTGGATACGTGATTCGCAGCGCATCCGGTGCTCTGCGTACCGATAGTATCGTGTTAATCTGTAACGATCTTGCGGATAATTCCGAAAGAATCTCCGAAACGGAGAGTGTGAAACGAAACTCCGCATGAAACTCCGTATGAATCAAAGTGAGAAAACCCGCCAGCCGCCGCAGCGATTGGTGGGTCGAAGGTGATGATTGGACTGACGTTGGGCAACCGATTGCCGATTCAGCTTCCGATTTACTTTTCGGTAAAGTCCAGGAACCACCAGCCGTCATCCCATTCCAAACTGATTTTGCGCCAGCCCAGCGGAACTTGCGGATACGGATAGAACGGACCAATGTAGGGCCAGGCCGATGGGCTGTATTGTTGCGGATAAGTCAACGCCGCATAGTTCGGGTAGGCGGCGTAACCGGGCCAGGCATAGTTTGGCAGGTTCGGTGAATCATATCGCGGTGCGCCGACGGGTGAGTAGGGTGCCATCGGGACCGGCTGTCCAACCGCCGCTGCACCCATGCCCATGCCGACTGGCATGGCCGGAGTCGCGGCGCCGCTTTGCGCCGGCATACGGTAGGGTGCCGCCATCGCAGGCATGCCGCCGGCAGTCGATGCGGTGATCGCCGGAGTTCTCGGCTGCGGAGAAGTTCTCTGCATCGGCATCTGCCGTGCGAGCGGATTGAGCGGGGTCAAATCGGGGTCGGCAATCGGTTGCAGTTCCGGGGTCCGAGGTGAGCTGGCTGGTGATGCCTCCTGAGCGCCTGTGGGAACGCTGATTGCTTCACGGATGCCCGATACGCCGGGGACACTTTCAGCCAATCGCAAGATTCGGTCTCTTTGATCGGCCGATGCGGCTCGACCGGTCAGCTGCAAAACGCCGTCGTGGCTTTTGACGTCGACGCCAAATCCTCGTAACTCGCCGCTGCGTTGAGCATTTTTGAGCAACGCAATCACGCCTGCAACCAACTTTTGGTCGGCCGTGCGATCGAATGCCGCGGCAGGCCGGACCTCGCCGGGTGATACCTCTTGCGGTTGATGCTGGTGCTGCAGCGATTGGGCTTCTGCTTGTAAAGCCTGGCCGATCGTCATTTTCGGCTGGTTGTCTGTTTTGGCAACTGGCTCGATCACGTCACCGGGCTGGCGACTGTTGGCCGCAAACTGGGACTCGACGACATTGGCCGGCTGAGTGACAGCCAAAGGTTTCAGGGCCGGTCGTTTGACCACCATGGCGTCCGCTGCAGTCACGCTGAGCTGATCGACCACTTCCGCGATCCCATCGATGCCCTTGACTGCTTGCAGTACAACCTGTTTTTGATCGTTTTGGCTGACATTTCCCCGAAACAGGACGACACCCTGGTCGACTTTCATGTCGAGCGTAAAGTCCTTAAGTTGACCCGACTCGCGGCTCGCATTGAGGCGCGTGATGATTTGTTGGGCGATTTCACGGTCACCACCCCAAGCCGTTGCCGGCCCCAGAGTCGCGAACGCGGCAATCGCGATCCCGAAGTATCTTGTTCGCATCGAAATGCCTCCCTGCAGTCCTAAATCACTCTCAGCCTGACGGCGCAGTCAGACCGGTGTTGTTGGTTGTTTCGGTCATTCTGGGTCAAAGATGGTACGTTTTTTCCGATTTTATTGCTGATTCGGTTTGCAACGCCCCAACAAACAGTTTCACGGTCAGCACGATCGCCCATCGAAGCTCGAGATCAAACGGAATGCCGCTATCCTTGCCGTCCGCGAAACGAGCGCACAAAAGTGGCCAGGATGGTCAACATCGCAACAGCCGGAACCGCGACGATCACAAGTCTTGGTTGTGCCGCGATCGCAGCCAGGGCGATCACGCATAGCACCGGAATCCCTGGTGGCAGCCAGCTGGCTGGCCTTCGCAGTGACGGCCAAGCCAACCACAGCGCCGCTAGCACCAACCCAATCCGACCACTGGCGGCGGCAGCAAAATTTGCAGAGCCTGCCTCAGTGATCCAGAATGTCGTGACCGCGCTGGTAATCAACAAGATCAGCGCCAGCACACCGACGACGATCCGCCGCCCGTCACTGAGATAATTTTGCTCTCGATTCATTGATCGCCACCTGCCGGCGTCATTGCCTGTTTTTGGTTTGGGCTATCCGCATCAGCTTAGCAGCTTCACGATCTTGCGACCGGTCACGTTCATCGGTAGTTCGGACATCTGCCCGATCGACACGTATCGCCAGGGCCGCGCTGGTTTGCGACGTCGGTCGGTCAGCCTGGCACGATGGACGTGCAGGGAAATCCGATATTTTGTGACCGCGTGCCGAATCGTGGTGATCTGGTTTTGCGGTTCAATTGTGATACCGATCTCCGCCGACAAGTCTCTGGCAGCGGCCTCGACCGATGCGTACGACTGGGCCGTTGCGCGAGGAAAGTCCCAGAGGCCTGCCCAGCGGCCGTTAGGTGGTAAAGGGCGCAGCAGGTAATCGCTGCGGTGTTCAATTAGCAGCACGTACTCGTTGCGCTGCTGGTAACGGACACGGGAAACTTTTCCGGGGATCTCGTTTTGTAAATTGTCGCGCCGCGCCACAGGATTGCGATACGGGGCAGGACTGGCAATTTGGATTTCTGGCAGTGCAGATCAGTGCGCCAAGTTCCATCGCCGCTTGATTGAACATGCCTGGACTTTTCCGCGGCGTCATGGTCTCGGCGACTTGCCAAAGCAGATTGGTCGTTGCGGTCCGTCCGATCGATCCGCGCATTGAAATCCAACGGCTATAAACTCGGTGCGTGTTGCCTTCGAGAATCGGCAATCTTTGATCGCGGGAAATCGACAAAATCGCTCCCGCGGTGTAGCGACCGATTCCGGGCAACGCCAGCACGTCAGGATAACTTTCCGGAAAATCTCCGTCGTAACTTTCAACAATCTCTCGAGCGGCGGCCTGCATGGATCTGGCTCGACGATAGTAACCGAGCCCTTCCCAAAGACCGAGCAAATCCGACTGGTCGGCGGACGCGAGGGCTTCGACGGTCGGAAACGCGCGCAGGAATCGGTGATAATAGGGGATCACGGTCGCAATCTGGGTCTGCTGAAGCATGATTTCGCTAACCCACACGCGGTAGGGCGTCGGATCCTGACGCCAAGGCAGATCGCGGGCGTTGCTCGCGAACCAATTCAGCAATCGCCGCCGCACACCACTGCGCCACGACGAACTGCGCCAAGCACTATCATGCGGCGGCACTGCAGCGCTGGGCGACTCAGCGCCAATCGCTCTACCGGCCGATCGGTTATCCGCGCCGGTGGTGCTCACGTGTCGCCATATCGACCAAGTTTCAATTGCACGCTTTTGATTTGGCCAGCCCGCCGGAACTTGACTTCCATTTCGTCGCCGGGAACATGCTTATTGATCTCTTGTTGAAGATCTCGGAACCGGCTGATCGGTGCGCTATCGACCTCGACAATGACATCGCCTGGGATCAAGCCGGCCTGCTCCGCGGCGCTATCCGGCAGCACTTTACTGATCTCGCAGACATCGTCGGCGTCCATGCACTGGACGCCCAAAAAACCACCTTGACGATGGGTGATCTGCAGACCCGGCAACGCTTGCCGCATCGATTCGACCACCTCGGCCGAAATTCCAGTCCCCATCAGTTCTAACGACGCGCGGATCGGCAAGGAGCTAAGTAAATCGCGGTATTCGTCTTTCAAAGCGACGTAGCGAAACTCCAGCGAGAGAATGCGTGTCAATTGCTTGAGCGGTTCCAAGGTACTTTCGTCGACGGTCGCGTCGACGATCGCGATCGATTTCAGCTCAGGTATCTTGACCACCTGTTGCAGTACGTCGCGTGAGACGGCCTTGCCAGCGATGTGCGCGTTCTCGATTCCATCAAGCCAGCGCAGCCATTGCAAGGATTGCGTCTCCCCATCCCAGTTGTCGTCAATTCGAACGATCAATCTGTGTTGGGCGAGTGAACGCACGACAAATTCGTCAACGCCAACAAAGATCCCCGCGGCTTTGAGCGCCGCGCGGGCCTGAGCTGCGCGGTGTGCACGGATCTCCGACAGCGCCAGTTCAGCGCGCGAAGCCGACTGGCCGGTGCCGGTCGCGGCGAGCGCGCTGAGCCGATCCCAGGCACCACCGTCGTCGGCGGGTGCATTGACCATGGCGATTTCCGTGATCACCTCCAACGCGCGCTCGATAACCTCCAGATCGCCAGATCGGGTGGCTTCGACCAACGAGCCAATCGCCACAGGTCCTATTTCAATCAACTTACGACTCGCCTTTTCGCGGCGCAGGTACTGATCATGTCCCAGATCGTCGACCCAGCGATCCAGACCATCGGCTGCCAGGGAATCGTCGTTTTGCGCCGAAGCCGACAAGGCGACCAGATTCAAAGTCAGCCATGCGATCGCAAACGATTTGATTAACGTATCCATCCTGACACATCTTTTTTTGGCGGCACGGCAACAGCAACGCCCAAGTATAGCAAAACGGTGCTCTGTTGTTTTGCTCCCTCATGCTCGCAGCAGCGATGCGTCGCCCGGCCGTGGCAGTGAGGCCCGAGTCCTGAGATTGCCACCTCGCCCCAGCTGCTGCGAGTGGCGAATCAAACGATCGGGTGACTGTCCGCTGGGGGTTGCCGATCCACCAGCTAAGCTCGAATCGTGGCCAAAACCTGGCCGGTATGGACTTGGTCTCCGACCGCAAAGCGGACTTCCTCTACGGTGCCATCGACCGGTGAGGAGACTTCCATTTCCATTTTCATCGCTTCCAGGATTAGCAGCGCCTCGCCGGCCCGCACATGATCACCGACGTGGACCAGTTGCTTGTAAACGGCTCCCGGCATTTGCGATTGCACTTCGGTAATCGATCCGCCACCGCCGGAACTGGCTGAGGAGGATTCCGACTTGACCGGTCGCGGTTTGAGTCCCACCCGATAGACTTTGCCATCGACGGTGGCCATGTTGCCTTCAAAGGCCATGAAGATGTCTTTGCCGTTGACGTTGACGACATACTCGGCCGGTCCGCGCGGCGGTACCGGTGAGACCGCGCTGGTGTCCGGCCGAGCCTTGTCGATTTTGCGAACGCCGATTTCGGCGTCTCCCTTCAAGAATCGGATGCCTTTTTCTTTGCAGGTTGCCGCGATGAAGATGTTCTCGTCGGTCGTCGGTAAGCCGGCTTGTTCTAACACTGCTTTGGCTGCCGCAACCCCCTTGCCCGGATCGGCATCGTTCAACTGCAGCACCGGTGTAGTGGTGGGCTCCAGTTTCAATTGTTCTCTGGCCAGATTGACGACTTCAGGATCGGGATGGACTGGTGTTTTGCCAAAGTAGCCGAGCACCATCTGACCGTAGGGTTCGGCAATCTTTTTCCAGGGTCCGAACATCACGTTGTTAAACGCTTGTTGGAAATAGAACTGCGAAACCGGCGTGACTGAAGTTCCATAGCCCCCTTTTCGGACCACATCGCTCATCGCGGCGATGATTTCGGGGTACTTTTCCATGATGTTGTTGTCGCGGAGCATTTGCGTATTGGCCGTCAGGGCGCCACCGGGCATGGGGCTCCAGGGGATCAGCGGCTCGACGGCGGTGGCTTCCGGTGGCACAAAGTAATCGCGCATGCAATCCTTGAATACTTCCTCGGCTTGGCGGACTTTCTCTACATCAACATCCAATTCGTACTCACTACCGCGCAGCGCGTGCCACATCACCAACACATCCGGTTGACAGGTGCCACCACTGCAAGGGGCCATGGACAGATCGATCGCATTGGCGCCGGCATCGAGGGCGGCTTTGTTAGCCAGCACGCTGACACCAGCCGTTTCATGGGTGTGGAAGTGGATAAAAGTATCGGCGGGCAGCACCTTGCGCGCCTCGCGGATTGTTTCATAGACCTTGGACGGGACAGCGGTTCCCGAAGCGTCTTTGAAACAGACGGCATCAAAAGGAATCTCCGCGTCGATGATCTGACGCAGCGTCGCCGCATAAAACGGAGCGTCATGCGCACCTGCGCATCCAGGCGGCAGTTCCATCAGTGTCACGCAAACTTGATGCTTGAGGCCGGCATCGACGATGCATTGTCCGCTATAAATCAAATTGTTGACGTCATTGAGCGCGTCAAAATTGCGGATCGTTGTGATGCCATGCTTCTTGAACAGCTCGGCATGCAACCGGACGATATCACTGGATTGCGATTCCAATCCGACGACGTTGACGCCGCGGGCGAGCGTCTGCAGATTTGCATCGGGACCGGCCGCCCCGCGAAATGCGTCCATCATGTCGAACGCGTCTTCATTACAATAGAAATACAACGATTGGAATCGAGCGCCACCGCCCGCCTCGAACCAATTAATTCCCGCGTCTCGGGCCGCTTCAACGGCCGGCAGAAAATCGGCTGTGAAGACACGCGCCCCGAACACGGATTGGAATCCGTCGCGAAACGCGGTGCACATGAATTGAACTTTTTTCTTTGTCACTTGCTGGTTCCAACCGATCTTTTGAGTTGCAGTGGTTCGACGGTGCTGACCAAGGCGCGGTTATCTTCAATGACTTGAACTTGTGGTGCGGTCGGTAGTGGTTCGATGGCCATGTTGTCCGCCGGCGCACGTGCCAAAACGGCCCACAGTACGCCGGCGGCAATTGCCGAGCCGACCACCCCTGCCACGTTCGGCGCCATCGCGTGCATCAACAAGAAATTGTGTGGGTCTTCCTGCTGACCTACCATCTGAACGACGCGGGCCGAATCGGGGACTGCCGACACACCGGCGGCGCCGACCAGCGGATTGATTTTTTCAATCAGAAACAGATTCATGAATTTGGCGAACAACACTCCCCCCGCCGTTGCAATCGCGAACGACAGTGCGCCCAGTGCGAAGATCAGCAGCGACTGGCGGTTCAAAAAGGTATCCGCCTGGGTGCTGGCGCCCACCGAGAAACCCAGCAAGATCGTAACAATGTCGATCATTGCCGAGCGGGCGGTACGGGCAAGTCGTTCAGTGACCAGACTTTCTTTCAACAGGTTTCCAAAGAACAGCATGCCCAGCAGCACGATTGCCCCGGGCGCGATCAGCGTTGAAATCAGGAACGCAGCGAGTGGAAAAATCATCTTTTCGCGTTTGGAAACTTTCCGCGGCGGATTCATCCGAATCAATCGTTCATCGCGGGTGGTCAGCAATCGCATGATCGGTGGCTGGATCACGGGCACCAAGGCCATGTAGGAATAGGCGGCGATCGCGATTGCTCCCAACAGATGGGGGGCAAGTTTGGAGGCCAGGAAAATCGCGGTCGGACCATCCGCACCACCAATGATGCCGATCGCACCCGCTTCGGCAAAACTGAATTCAAGCCAGATCGCACCCAGGAAGGTCAGAAAAACGCCGATCTGAGCGGCGGCCCCCAACAACACCAGCTTGGGATTCGACAGCATCGTCGAAAAATCGGTCATGGCACCAATGCCCAAGAAGATCAATGGCGGATAGACGCCTTGGCTGACACCGAAGTACAGGTAGCTCAGCACGCTGCCGGAGTCATAGACACTCAGCGACATGCCCTCGACGACCGGAATGTTGCCGACGATCGCTCCCATGCCAATTGGTACCAGCAACAGTGGTTCGTAGTCTTTGGTGATTGCCAGGAACACAAAGCCAATCCCGATCAGAATCATGATCGTGTTGCCGGCCGTGATTGATGCAAACCCTGTCGTCTGCAAGAACTGCTGAAAGATTTCCATCAGACGCGTTATGACCAGCCGTTGTCAGCTGGCCCCGGTTGCTTGGCGATTGTGTTGAAAAAACCGATTGTGTCGCGAGCACCAGGGCACCGCGCCGCGGCTGCCCCAAGATTTACGAACTCACTTTACTCTTGTCGGTGGCGGACTCGACCGCCAACTGTTTCTGAAATTCCGTGTGCAGCACAAATCCAATTGCCGCCAGCACATCGGTATCGTCGGCGACACGACTCTCCGGATGACGATCCTCGTGCCGCCAATCGCTGACTTCCGGCCAAACCAGGCTTACCGCCTGTAAGATTCGAGGTAGCGAAGCGATAAAAATACTGATCAACGATAACGCGGCGAACACGATTACCGTTCCGACGATCGCGATGGCGATGGCGTCGATCATCCGGTCGCCGCTCGCTACATCGGCTTGAGCCAATACAAACGAATCCAGGTTCATCAATTTCAAACCTGGTCAACCGTCGGCACTTCAAAGCCCTCGTTGTTTGGATCTTTCAGCAACCGATTCGCCGCTTCGGCATGCTCGCCAATATGCTTTTCGGTTTTCGGATCGAACGTCAACCACGGTCCGACGGTGTACTTTGCATCTTGTTCCGAGATACCAACGCCGTCACGCATGATCGCGTGAAGTTTGCCGAAGTGTTCGGCCGCATCGGCGTTGTTACCAAAGTCGACAGCCTGCTCATTGAATGGCTTCGGCTCGCCCAACCGGTAAGAATTGTTCATCAGGTGCCCCATGACACAGCCATAGTGCGCATCCATGGCGTTGCCGTTGGCTTGATTCGGGTCGCCAGCGCGAACCGCGGTGATGAAAGCCCCCCAGTTTCCGCCCGGTGTCACCTTGCCTTGCGGCAGCTCCAGCTTTTCCTTCTCCTTGGCACCCGGACGCAGGATTTCGTAGTTGCCCTCACCAGTGATGACACTGCCGTCTTCCAGGTAATACTCGTTGTAAACCTGATTTTTATAGCCTCGATAGTTCACGTTGCGAACGTTGAACATCACCATTTGACCGTTGGGGTATTCAGCCATGCCGAACATCGTGTTAGGTGTCTCGCCTTGATCGTCCCATTGAAAACGACCTCCCAGCGCCATCGCGCGGACTGGATGCGTTTGATCGGGATCGATCGCCCACCGAGCAACGTCCAGCTGGTGAGTGCCTTGATTGTTCAGATCGCCATTGCCGGTTTTCCAGAACCAGTGCCAATCATACGGGTGATAATTGGCATGATAATCTTTGATCACCGCCGGGCCCTTCCAAAGTTCCCAATCCAAATGAGCGGGAGGCGGACCAATTGGCTCGAAACCGATCCCGCCGCGCGGCTTGCAACAGTAACCGTAAGCAATCTTCAACCTGGGCAGGTCGCCGTTGTGCAATGCTTCATGCAATCCCGCGATCCCCGCGTCGCTGCGACGCTGAGTACCGTGTTGGATGACCACGCCATATTTCTTTTGAGCTTCGACAGCCACACGACCTTCGGCGACGTCGTGGCTCATTGGTTTCTCGACATACACATGCTTGCCGTGCTGAGCGGCCCAGATCGTCATCAACGAGTGCCAGTGATTGGGTGTGGCGATCGAGATCGCGTCAAGCGTCTTGTCTTCCAACGCCTCGCGAACGTCCCGGATCGGCTTGGTGTTGACTCGCTCTCCCTTTGACCGCTTCTCAACACCGCTCATTCCTTTACCCTGAATCTGCTCGTCAGGGTCAATCACGTAGACAATCTCAACATTGTCTTGACCAAGCCAGCCGCCGATGTGGGCTTGGCCACGTCCGTTGAGACCGGCAACCGCGATCCGAACTCGATCGCTAGCACCATTGATTTGTCCAGAAGCCTTGGTTCCGGTAATCAGGAACGATCCGCCAATGGCCGAGGATGTTTTCAGGAATTGACGTCGCGAGGATTTCGATCGGGGCATCTATCAAACTCTGCGGTTGGAGGTGCGGTTGAGGGGAAAGGCACGGGGCGCGGGTCGGGGCCGAGGAAATGAGCTGGCCGCGGCGCGCCACGCAAACCCTGATTGTAGCTTGTCGGATCGACTCGGGTGAGGGCGTGGCTCATGGCGCTGCCACTTGGACGATAGGCGATTAGCGACTACTGACGGCACGAACGAGAGCTGCCGGGCGGCTTCGAAACTGACCGAACGTCAGCAGTGCCGCAGCGGAATCGCTAGCCGGCGGAGATTCTGACTTAAGAACTAGCCAACCCCAGCTGGCTGAGCCATTTCCTTGGCGCATCCTTTTCACTGTCCTGGAGGACTTTGCGGCGAACTCGTTCCAGTTCCGCATCCAGCTGGGTTTGCTTGGCCGCCAGCTCACGACGCTCGCGGGACAGCTTGGCTCGTTCCAAGGAGGCCTCAATTTCTCCCTGGCGAAACTTGTCCTCCCATTCAACCTGCAGCTGTTGCAGTCGAGCTCTTTCTTCACGCACCAGCTCGTCCGAATCGATCATCGCGGCGAGTGCCGAGGCGCCGATTGAAACGCCCGTCTGACGAGTCTCGGATTGCTGTTCCAACAAGTGTTGCAGCTCACCTACCTTGGCCTCGCGACGCGCCAGTTCGTCGTTCAAACGCTGCACGTAGCTGACCGGATTCTCGTCGTCGTTCGGTCCGACGACCACTCCCTCTTGCAGCGAATCTACAAACGACGGCGCGTCAAACGAATCCTCTTCCATTTGCTGCAGGATCAGGCTTTTGCGTTCGGCCCAAGAGAGTGTTTCGTTGACCACATCGTCGGTGGCAACCGCTTTGCGAATGCTCGATGTGGCCAATTTCGCAGCCAGATCACTATTTTGTTGCGACAGCTCGCTGACTTGACTGTCCAACTCTTTGATCCGAGCCCGCAGCGAGTCAGCTTCACTGGAGTCGGCAGCAAGATGAGTTGGAGCTTGCTGACGATCAGAAACCAATCCTTCGCACAATCCAGACAGCTGAGCTTGGATCTGCTGCAACAGCTGGGTATTGGTGTCCACGGCCGCTAGAACACGATCCTGCTCGGTGCCGATGATCGGCGATACAGCATCGTTGGCAGCGAGCGACGCTTGCGCTGAGTTTTCGGCGTTGCGCGGGATGACATCTTGCGGTGTCGAGGATTCTGGCACGATGAGGGTATTTGTTGTTCGAGACTGGGAACGTCGATTCTTTGATTTCCGAGCCATGGAGGTAATTTGCCGCAGCGATCAGAAGACTTGCATCATGTACAATCGTTACCGCCATAAGAATCGCTTTGACTCGTTACGGCCGTTGTCCCCCTGGTGCAGCATTGCGATTGCTTGGTTACCGCTTGTAGGTGCCCCACGCAGGCGCTACAACGCCATACTTTATTCCTACGTCGCTTTTCCGCGTTTGTCAAAGAAATACGATGGCTAAAAAGAAAGCAACTCGAAGCTCGACCAAGTCCGACGTCAAGACGACTGCAGCAGGGATTGCCCCATCTGCTGAAGATGGGCCTGACTTTGAAACCGCGTTGGCCCAGGTCGAACGAATCGTATCGCAATTGGAATCCGGCGAATTAGGTTTGACCGAGTCCTTGAGCCAATACGAAATCGGCATCAAACAGCTCAAACGCTGTCATCGCTTGCTCGATGTCGCCGAACAAAGGGTCAGTTTGCTGTCGGGTTTTGATGCCGATGGAAATCCGATTACCGAGCCACTTGAAGTTACTTCCAAACGGACCGGAGCGGGGCGTGCTGCCGAACAACCTGGCTCTCCGCTGACGGCCGTCGACAATCCGAAAATCGGCAGCTTGGACGATGCAGAGGGCCTGTTTTAGAATGCGTTACCCCCTATAAAGTTGGGGTGTTTGCTACGCTCTACAGACGGTCTCGAAAACGGGACAGCCAGGAACAGGGGCAGGCCCCTTTTCCGACGACGAATCGAACCACGAGACAGTCCAGCCTGTGTTGAACCCTGCTGCCGCATCGACTCCGTCATCTTCCGGGGATCGCTCCGGGATCGATGACTTGCTGGAACCGATCGAAGCTGCGCTCTCCCGGGCCTGCGAATTCGGTGACGGCTGCCCCCCGTCTTGCCCAGGCGATTCGCTACGCGCTGCTGGCTCCTGGAAAGCGGCTGAGACCGGCGCTGGTATTGATGGCGGCCGAAGCATGTGGTGGATCGGATAGCAATCCAATGGAAAATGCTGTCCCGGCGCAGTGGCGGTGGAAATGGTGCATGCCTATTCGCTGATCCACGATGACTTACCGGCAATGGACAACGATGACTTGCGTCGTGGCCGACCGACGGTGCACATCCAATTTGATGAAGCAACGGCGATTCTGGCCGGCGATGCTTTGCTGGCCGAAGCATTCTCGCACTTGGCCGATCACGTCAGCGACCCGATGGCAGCTTGCGAGGCGATCCGAACACTTGGCCGGGCAGCGGGGGCAACCCAATTGGTAGGCGGACAGGCTGATGATTTAGCCGCCGAGGCGGACACCGACGAGGCGGGTGCATCGCCGCAACGTCGGCCGCAGGACGGTGCGTGCCGCCGCAGGACTCTGGGCGGATGGAGCAATTGGAATCGATTCACCGCCGCAAAACCGGCGCGCTGTTCGCCGCGGCGATCGATTTGGGAGCCATTTTGGCAGGCGGTTCAACTGAGCAAAGAAAAATCCTGGCCCGGTACGCCCGTGATCTGGGACTGGCTTTTCAGGTCGTCGATGACCTGCTGGACTTGACCGCAAATGCCGATTCTTTGGGCAAACGAGCGGGAAAAGACGCCGATCGCGGCAAACTAACCTACCCGGGATTGCTGGGGGTCGAAGCAGCCAGAGAGAAAGCAAACCAGTTGATCGAGTCGGCACAACGGCAAATTACTGTTTTCGGTTGCTCCGCCTGGCGGTTAACCTGGATGGCGAACTATGTTCTGGAGCGCACTCATTGACTGACGTAAGAGACGAACATCACCATCCGCTCGGCCAACACCCGCTGCTGGCTGGCCTGAACGACGCGATGCCGCTGCGCGATTTTCGCCCGCCCAGTTGGAGAGCGTGGCGGCTGAAATTCGCGACGTGTTGTGCAATCTGTTGGCAACACGAACCGCTCATTTTGCATCGAACCTGGGAGTTGTCGAACTTTGTCTGGCATTGCACTGTGAGTTTGACTTTCGACGTGACCGTCTGATTTGGGACACCGGTCACCAGATCTATCCGCATAAGCTGGTTACTGGCCGGTATGCTGATTTCCCCAGTATCCGTACAGCCGGCGGATTGATGGGATATCCGAACCCACAGGAAAGCGAATACGACCTGTTCATGACCGGCCACGCCGGCTGCAGTGTCAGCACGGCAGTAGGACTACGCAGCGGCGACATTTTGAATGACCAGCCCGATCGCAAGACCGTGGCGGTGATCGGCGACGGTGCCTTCCCAAGCGGCATTGTATTTGAAGCGATGAACAACGCCGGTGAATTGAAGGACGACCTGACGATTGTCTTGAACGACAACAAAATGTCGATCTGTCCTCGCGTCGGGGCCGTGGCGAGTTACTTGGATCGTTTGCGGGGCAACCCGTTCTATACCGGACTGAAAAGTGAAGTCGGCCGTTTATTGGAACATGTACCGATGTTTGGCGATCCCGCCGAACGTCTGTTGGCCCAAATGAAGGAGGGCGTTAAAGCGGGTTTGCTGGGAGGCATGCTATTCGAGGAATTGGGCATTCGATACGTCGGGCCGATTGATGGCCATAACATCCCACTGGTGCGCAAGTACTTGGCCATGGCCCGCGAAACCAAGGGCCCGCTGCTGTTACATGTGGTGACCGAAAAAGGTCACGGATACAAACCGGCCGCCGAGGATCCGGTTTACTTTCACACACCGCCAGCTTTCGATGGCAAGGGAGGCAAAGCTGTCGCCAAGGCGGGCGCCGGACCGCCTTCGTTCACCGTGCATGCGCGGAACGCGATTCGCAAGAAGATGAGCGAAGACCGGCGAGTTACCGTCATCACTGCGGCAATGTGCCAGGGAAATAAGCTGGAACCGGTCCGCGAGCAGTTTCCGGATCGATTCTTTGATGTCGGTATCTGCGAGGCGCATGCTGTGGCATTTGCCGCCGGCCAATGCAAAACCGGATCCCGGCCGATCGTTGACATCTACAGCACTTTTTTACAACGCAGTTACGACCAGATCTTTCAAGAGGTCGCACTCCAGGATTTGCCGGTTGTGTTCATGATGGACCGGGCCGGATTGACCGGTCCTGACGGACCAACGCACCATGGATTGTTTGACATTGGCTACCTGCGACTGTTTCCCAATATGGTCTGCATGGCGCCCGGCTATGCGGCCGAAGTCCAGGCAATGCTGGATGCCGCGATCGCGCACGATCATCCCTGCAGTTTGCGTTACCCGAAAGCATCGGCGATCGAATTGGACCGAACCCCTGCGCCGATTCAGATCGGCAGGAGCGAAGTGATTCGCGAAGGCAGCGATGGAACGATCGTCGCCTATGGAGCAATGTTGGAACAAGCTTTGGCCGCCGCGCAGTCTCTTTCCGGCGATCTCGATGTCGGGGTTGTCAATGCAAGGTTTGTCAAGCCAATCGATCATCAGATGGTGCGAGAGACGGTTGGCCGTGGTCGCTTTGTGGTGACCGTCGAGGAGGGTACCAAGCTGGGTGGGTTCGGTTCGGCGCTGATCGAATCCGCCATTGAGCAACGACTCGACACACGATTCATTCACGTTCTGGCATTGCCCGACGAATTCATTCAGCACGGAGATCGGGACGATTTGCTGGAACGCTACGGACTTAGCCCCGCAGCGATTGCCCAGACTTGCCGCCGGGCAATCCCGAGCATTGTTGGATAGGCTAAAGATCTGTCACATTTCCCGGCCGCGAGTGCCTGCGACCCGTCCCGCAAAGAGAGGCAAGCAGGCAACCGGAACCACGCCATGAGCTCTACAACCGCTTGGCATCACAAAGGCCAGGAACGTCTCAAGGTGGTCATCTTGGGAGCGCCTGATCGCGAGCGGGTTCGTTCAGAACTGACTCGACTGCGCCCGGCAATCGCTTACCACGCCGATGTGATTGCCGAAGACCTGGAATTTGCCCACGACTTTTCTCAAGGCGAACAGGATCTTGTGATCGTGCTCGGCGGTGATGGATCGATTCTGCAAGCGGCTCGTCAGATGGGACCGCACCAGGTTCCGGTGTTGGGTGTCAATTGCGGTAGATTGGGATTTCTCGCGGCGCTTTCGCCAGATGATTTCTTGAATGCCTGGCCCGAGGTTTGTCGAGGTAAGTATCAGGTGGTCGATCATCTGATGCTGCGCACCTCGTTATTTCGCGACGGACAATGGGTCGCTGACCAGTTGGCGCTCAATGAGGCGGCCGTACTGGGCGGACCGCCCTATCAAATTCTGGACATTGATTTGTACGCGGACGGCAATCTTGCGACCCGGTATCGCTGTGACGGATTGATCATTGCCACGCCGGTTGGATCCACAGCGCACAATCTGTCAGCCGGCGGCCCGATCTTGCGGCGGCATCTGCACGCGATGGTGATTTCACCGATTAGCGCCCACACCTTGACTTACCGCCCGCTGGTCGAATCCGCCGACACGGTCTTGGAATTGATGGTGACCGAACCGAACGAATCGACCAGCATAGTGGTGGACGGTCGGATTTTCAGTCAACTGTTGCCGGGCGACCGAGTTCGGATCGAGCGCGCCGATGTGACGTTCCAAATGCTGGCCGTCGACAGCCACAACGACTATCGATCGCTCCGAGACAAACTCGGCTGGGGCGGTTCGGTGCCGGGCGAACGGGGAAACATCCAGTAAAACCGCTGATCGCCAAGCGATCGCGTCAGTGCAGCAACTGAAATTAGCGCAGCTCGCGCTGCTGGTGCGGAAAGAACGCCTCGCGCGTCGTCGGACTCAGGCAACACAAAACGATCCTGCTCCCCTTGTGCTGCAGTTGCCGGTTCAAATTGCCGATCGCTTCGATGGCCGCAGGGCTAATCGATTCGACGCCGGTAAAATCCAACAATAGCTTGCTATCGTTGGTTAATTTGTCTGCCAGGCTGATGAAATCCTCCTTCAGCTCGCCGGCAATTTCTTCTTGATCGAACTGTGCGCCGTTGAATTGGACACTGATCACCTGATCGCAGAGAGCGACGTCCAAATGTCGGAAGCTCCACAATTGTGGGTCGACAGTTGTCACCTTCAAGCGTGTTGACTTCGGCGTCAGCGCTTTAATCGCCTCTGCACGAAAATCGTACATTTCGAATGTTCGGTGACGATACTTTGCCATGATTTTGTTCCTCTGGCCGCCCAAAAGTTATCGCGCAGGCGAACCGAGACCAGTTTGCCGGGACGACTGCCGGGCTAAGCCTTGTTGGCAAGCGTCCTGGCCAAAACGAGTCGACGGGAAAATCCACGTCGACCGTGGTTCACTTTGCACGATTTCGACAGTTCGGCTTAATAGCGGCCGCCACCACCAGAGCTGCCGGATCCTTCTCGGCGTCCGCCGCTGCTGCCGCCACGACCACGGCCGCCTCCGCTGCCGCCGCCTCGTCTTCGCCGGGGGCGATCATCATCACCACCTCGGTCGCGGTCGCCGCGATCACGGTCACCTCGGTCCCGGTCGCCGCGGGGACGTTCTCCGCCCCCCTCCGCTTCAACGGCCGCCGCCATTTCGTCTTCCTCGCCCAGTTCCTCAAGTGCTCGACGCCGACTGAGCTTGACGCGATCGTGTTCGTCCACATCGATCACCAAGACCTTCATAGGATCGCCGACGTTGACCACCGTGTCGATGCTGCTGATGTAGCCGCTGCTCAACTCGCTGATATGGCACAAACCATCACGGCCCGGCATGATTTCGACGAACGCACCGAACTCTTTGATACTGCTGACTGTGCCGTCGTAAATCTTGCCGATCTGGACGGTCGCGGTACAGGCTTCAACCGATCGCATCGCTTCCTCGGCTGCTTCCTTGTTGGTGCTGGCGATCAGGACGGTGCCATCGTCATCGACTTCGATGACAGCGCCGGTAGCCTCTTGAATGCCACGAATATTCTTTCCACCCGGACCGATCAACGCGCCGATCTTGTCCGGCGCTATCTTGGTTCTTAACAATCGCGGCGCGGTCGCGGCGATCTCGCGCCGCGGTCGGGAAATGGTGGTCAACATTTTGCGAAGAATCTCGATTCTCGCTTCACGCGACTGCTTGAGCGTCGCGCGAATGATGTCTTCACTGATTCCTGTGACCTTCAAATCCAATTGGATTCCGGTGATACCGTTTTGCGTTCCGGCAATTTTGAAGTCCATGTCACCAAAGTGATCCTCGGTGCCGAGAATGTCGGTCAACAGAACCCAATCGGTTTCCGAGTTGCGAACCAGGCCAACGGAAATACCGGCGACTGGATTGCTGATTGGCACGCCGGAAGCCATCAAGGCCAGTGTCGCGCCACATACCGACGCCATCGAACTGCTACCGTTTGATTCCAGAATGTCACTAATCACTCGGATCGTGTAGGGAAATTCATCGGCGGCGGGCAGCACGGGAGCGACGCTACGTTCCGCCAGGCAACCGTGGCCGATCTCACGACGCCCGGGTCCGCGAATCGGACGGCACTCGCCAACTGAAAAGGAGGGGAAGTTATAATCCAACATGAATTTCTTGCTGAACTCTTCCATCAACCCATCGACACGCTGCTCGTCGCGGGAAGTTCCCAGCGCGATCGTTACCAACGCCTGAGTTTCGCCGCGCTGGAACAAGGCCGAGCCGTGAACCCGCGGCAGCAGGTCCGTTTCGCAATAGATCGACCGCAGGCTGGCGTTGTCACGGCCATCGGGCCGTGTACCGGCGATAATCAAATCGCGAACCACCTTTTCTTCTAAATCATGCCAGACGGTTTTGAATCGTTTGACGCAGACAGCGCCCTCGGCATCGGGGTCCGGGATCACCTCTGTCTGAGCGCGGTCGCGGAGTTCTTTAACCGCGTTCTCGCGCTCGTGTTTGCCGGGTGTTTGCATCTTCGTTTTGAACTCGTCGTAATAGGCGTGGTTCAAGCGTTCGAATAGCCCATCATCTGCCGGCGGAATGTATTCGACTTTGGACGGATTTACCTTTTGGTAAAGTTCTTCCATCAGGTCGATGATTTCGCGAATGGTTGCATGGGCGAACTGAATCGCTTCCAGCATTTCGTCCTCGGGCATTTCATTTGCGAAACCTTCGATCATCGCGACCTGTCCTCGCGAGCCACTGACGATCATGTCCAACTCGCTTGACTCAAGGTCATCGTGAGTTGGGAAAGCAATCAGCTCGCCGTCGACTTTTCCGACGCGCACCGAAGCAATCGGTCCCTGGAACGGCAACCGACTGATATGCAACGCCGCCGAAGCACCGTTCATTGCCAAGACGTCCCCATCATTTTGCTGATCGCTGGCGACCACGAACGCCTGCACTTGGACTTCGTCTTTGAATCCCGGCGGCCAGAGCGGACGGATTGGCCGATCCATCAAACGCGAACTGAGGGTCTCTTTGGTACTGGGTCGACCTTCGCGCTTTAGAAATCCGCCGGGGAACTTGCCGGCCGCCGCCAACCGTTCGCGGTAATCACAAGTCAACGGAAAAAAGTCCAGACCCGGTCGGGGATCACTGGACGCAGCGGCTACCAACACCACGGTTTCACCATATTGAACCAGCACGCTGCCGGCTGCCTGTTTGGCCAATTGGCCGGTTTCGATCGACAAAGTTTGATGACCGATCTTTTTCTCTACTCGGATTCGTTTTTCTGACACTTTTGAATCTTCCTTACTACTTGCTAACTACCTACAAAACTACAAACGGAGGGTCCCCGCAGCAGTACCGTGCCGCCTCGAAGTAGATTGAACGAGACCGCAAAAGGACATGCGGAGGGGGCGACCGCCCTGTGGACACAGAGCAATGCGAGATTAGAGAAACTCATCGGCGAGAGTGGCTTGCTTGAGAGCGAGAAGCCAAGCCGCCCAGCAGGCGATTTCGGCATTTGCCATCTTCGCATGACCGCGGCTCAATTCCGGGCTACTTACGGATGCCCAGTTTTCCAATGATGTCCAGATACCTCTGGGGATCTTCGCCCCGGACGTAGTCAAGCAAACGTCGGCGACGGCTAACCAGACCTAGCAAACCTCGACGAGAGGCAAAGTCTTTGCGGTGCGTCCGCATGTGTTCGGTCAACCCGTTAATTCGCTCGGTCAAGATGGCAATTTGCACCTCAGGCGAGCCGGTATCGGCGTCTGATTTCTTGTATTCGCCGACTACTTCTGATTTTCGCTCTTTCGAGATCGTCATTCGTTCTAAGTTCTGTTACGTCGTTCTCATATCTCACATGGTCGATCGGGGTAGTGTACCGCCGCGACGATAAAACGCAATGCCAGAAAAGAATGGAGCCGGTGACTGGCAGCCAATCGTGTTCCCTGGCTCGGCCCAGCCACAGCCGCTCCGGCTAGACTCCGCCCTCGAGCCCAGCAGGCTCCACCCTCGATTCATGGGATTTCCCAGACTGAGCCTTGAAAACAAGCACAGGGTTGGTTGACGGTACTGCCCCCCGCTGCGTGCCCCTAGCTCCACACTCCCCGCCGTTTGAGCTCTTCCAGCACTTCGGTGGCTTGCTCAGCTGGAGTCCGGTCATCACCTCCCCGAAGGTGGATTTCGGGGGCTGCGGGGGCTTCGTAAGGATCGCTGATCCCGGTGAAATTCTTGATTTCTCCCGCGCGGGCTTTCTTATATAGCCCCTTGGGATCCCGTTTTTCGCAGACCTCCAGCGGGGTGTCGACGAAGACTTCCATGAAGTCACCCTGGCTGCCAGCGGCATCGACAATCTTGCGGACCCCTTCGCGGTCGCGTCGGTAGGGGCTGACAAAGGCCGTCAACGTGATCAAGCCGGCCGAGGCCATCAGCGCGGCAACCGCGCCGATCCGCCGGATATTCTCCTCGCGGTCGATCTCGGTAAATCCAAGTCCAAAGCGTTGGGCAAACTCCGCTGAATGGTCGATCGACAGCCGATCCGGCGGCGCACACAAGCCGTGACGAATGTTGTCACCGTCCAACAGCATCGATGCTCTGCCAAGTTCATGCAGTTGTCGATCAAGTTCGTTGGCAACGGTACTCTTGCCACATCCGCTGAGACCGGTGAACCAGACCACCACGCCACGCTGGCCCAGCAGCCGTTGTCGCTGGTCACGCGAAACCGTGTGATCGTGCCACACAATATCGGACGACTTTGCCATCGAGATTCCGAATCCGTAAGCGTTCGATGCAAGTGAATGAAGATCCAAGCGCAGCAGAGGGTTTTTGGCCAGCCGCGCAACCACAAGCTTATTCGCTCCGGCGATCGTCTGGCACCCGGCGAATCACTCAATCTGAATCGGCCGCGCTTCGTCGGCGGTCATCACGCTGGGAAGCCGAAACACGGCGCCGTCTTGGTTGGCGAAATACAGACGTGATTCGGATGGCTGGCGGCCGTGGCCGTCGGCCCAGATCGCAGCGAAGTCGGGGTGACCGTTTAAGCTGCGGCGTACATATCCGTGGTTCCGAGGGCTATTGTGGGTCAGCTGGCGAGACTTGTTCCAGCTGTGACCTTGATCGTGGCTAATCCAGATCGCGATCTCGCCCCCCGGGTTAAACGGCTGAGGTCCGACTTCGGTGGGCGCGATGATTCGCCAGTCGCGGGGGCCAAACATCCACAGTTCACCCATGTCGTAGTTGTTGTCGGAGGTGGTCACCGCTGAGATCGACCAATCGGTCCCATCGAATCGCGCCATGGTCCAGGTCCGCGGATGGTTTTGCGGACCCGCCTGGTATCCTTTGCTGGTGACATACAACAAGACCGGATGATCGTGATCATCAAAACGAAGATCTTTCAAGTAAACGTTCAAGCCTGCGGCTTGATAATCATGGACCAGCGCCTGATTGTCGACCTCGGTCAGCGGCAGGGACAGTTCCTGACCGCCCGCTGATTGCCATGAACCGCCCCGATCAGAGGTTTCCATGTAATAAAGGTTCGTTCTCCAGTTCAGACCTTTACCCTTGGGATGGTAGTTGAACATGGAAGCGGCTTTGGATTGGCCGACGCCGCTGACCTGATAATGCCCCTCCTCGATCGCCGCCAGTCGCCGCCACTCGCTCCACTGCACCCCATCGCGACTATCCATGAAACAGATCGTCCGCTGAGCCGGATAACCGTATCGCGTAAAGAATGCCGAGAACCCTTGCTGGACTGGATGCCAGACCTGCATGTACGAAAAATTGTCGATCCTTTCCCGGCCTGCACCTGACCGGCGCGTCGCCGGGACAAGTTCGAATTGATCGATCTCGTAGGGCCTGACACTGCGATGGATGTAGGACGGCCGTGATGTTCCGTGCGAGGTCGAAAAGATCCAAAGGTAGCCGTCGTCATCAATCGAGATGACCGGATTGTCGTGTGCGTCATTGGTCTGCTTGTCCAGCAGAATCGTCGGGCGCGGAACCGTCTTGGTCGCATGATCAAAATAAGAAACCATATGCAGTAACTTGCGATTGCTGTCGCTGCTGGTCCCGCCGTAACAAAAAAAAGTTTTGTTGGCAGACGCACTGTAGATCGCAAACGGCTTGTGTTTGGCGCAGTAGGTCCCCAAGCCGCCGCTGTACTTATAGACATACTCGTCCCCGGACGGCTGATTCATGTACCAGATGCCTCGGTATCCGTCGGCCTTCTCATTTAGCGTGATGACGCGGACATCTTGGCCCCGCGCATCAGCGACAACAATCAGCAGTAACGTGAAAATCAACAAGCGAGCACACATGAGCTGGAAATGCGTAAGCGTGATGGAGCTTGACTTAGCTGACACCCATCATAATGGGATCTCGTCCAGTTAGCGCTGCTGATTCAGATTCCAGTCGTAGCTCAAATAGGAAATACCGGCCGTGCCCCGCCTGGCCGCCTGTTGAGCTTCGATTGTGGGAAGCCAAGCGGCGATTCTCCGCAGCAGGCTGCGTCGGTCGCTGCCAAAATCCTCGTCAAACCAGCTCAGGATCGATGATAACTCGAATTGATTCGCGCTGGCGTCATAGCGAAAGTTCTGCCGGCGCGAAAAGAAATCTTTAGCATTCGTTTCCAGTTGATCGTCGACTTGGTCGGCAACGTATGCTTGATTCAACAGCCGTGGGCAGCCGATCGAGGCGCAGACAATCGCAAAGTGAATTCGAGGCTCCGACATTTTGCGTAGAATTTCATGTTCGATTTGATCCAGTGAAAACTGCTTTCCGCCAACGAACAGTTTCAAGTCTTTCCAAATGTTGTATCCGAATAAGCGTGCGGTATGGTTGCGAATGCTGGTGGTCGGATACTCTCGCAAAATGCCGCGAATCGTGACCGCGTTGTAAGCATTGATCCAGAACGCGAGCCGCGCTGCTCTGGACGCCGCGACGGCGGCGCTGGCGTCCGAAAGCTGACTCAAGTAGCGATCCAGCAGGCGAGTATCGGCGGCAGATGCTTTCCAGGCCGAGTAGTCGACCATGCCGTCCTGATCTACATACTTTTGCAACAGCCGATTCCAATCGCTGTGGTCGGCCTGGTCGATCGACAGTTGCTTGGAAGCTTGGTTGCCAACATACACCGGACTACCGCCGCTGAGCGGCAACCATTGGCTGGATACTAAAGTCCCGCAGATCGCAGTGAGCAAGAGAAGTTGCGTCCGGTGTTGTCGCATCGCTTTGAGACTCCTTCGCAGGCGGTCGGTTGATCATCCGTTGTAGCGTTGATGTCCAGTGGTCGGACGGATCCGCCAAAGAGTGCACAGAAACGAGGGGAAAAGCGGGCAGCCAAAGCAGCTTGGATCAGGCAACTTTTGCCGCCAGACGAGTGATCCGGACATGTCGATCGTAATGTGCCGTGGCGACTTGCAAACCATCGGCATGCAAATCCATGTCGCGGGCCAGGCTGGGCAAGGCAAAGCGATGATAATCTTTCTCGGCGTCGGGCTTCCAGAAGACCAAGAATCCGCCGCTGGCTCCGCCACTGAGACCCATCAACGAGCCGTCGGCCAACCATTGCAAACGCCAGATCACTCCTTGCTTGATCTCTTCGGCAATCTGTTGCCGTTCCAGTTTCTGTGTTTCCCAGTCGAACAGCGCGACAATCGGTTCATGTACAGCGCCCAACGGATTGGTTGCCTTGTGCAATCCGCCCGCCGCCAACCACTTGCCATCCGGACTGACGGCGATCGCCCGAATCCCGCCGAAGTCCACTTGTTGTCCGCCATTGTACGAATGCAGGACTTTGGCATCAAACGCGCGAACTTCCGTGGTCGTGGCGAGATCCCACTGACGCAAACTGCCGGTCAGATCACCGCTGAGCAAGAACTGGCCCCCGGGATGAAAGGCGACGCTGTAGACATGCCGCTCGTGACCGCTGAGCTCGCCGACCAATGCTCCGTCGGCAACATTCCAGAGACGGACTTTGTTGTCATTCCCGCCGCTGGCAAGTAGTTGACCGTCAGGGCTGACATCGAGACTGCGAATCCAGCCCTGATGCGCTTCAAGCGATCGAACCACAGCCGGCGCCTCGGTGGTCGCTTCCCACCAGGTAAGTTTTCCATCGCAACCGCCGCTGATCACAAAGGATCCATCTTTGCTGAAGCCAATCGCCCGAACCCAGCTGTCGTGACCGCCACTGAGAATCGTTTTCGCACCATCGGCCAATCGAAAGCGTTCGACCACAGCGTCCTCGGAGCCGCAAAACACAGCATCGCCGCGGGGAGAGAAGCGGCAGGCATTGAGCGGCCGATCATGAGCCCATTGCGCGACGACGTGAGCCTGAGCGGGATCGAAAGCGGCGGGAATTTCCATGGGCTTTACTTCAACGGATTGATCCTGGGACGCGCAAACATGGTGTTGATCTGGAATAGATTTCGACCCGCAGAAACTACGTTAACAATTCCTCTACAGCGACTTCCGCTGGATCGGCAATCGGCATTTCGCGACCGTCAATATCAAATGAGCCCGCAGAGTCAATGCCCGCCGACTGTAAGTAGGTATGGAACAACTTGCCATGATTGACTTGTCCTTCCTCGACTGCTGTGCCATCGGCATTGGTCTTGCCGAACACCGCCCCTCGCGGCGTGCGACAGCCGGCCATGCAAATGGACCAGGCTTTGGACCAATGGTCGCGGCCATAGTACAGATTGATGTTTGGTGTGCGGCCAAATTCCGACAACACCACAATCAGCGTACTTTCCAACATGCCGCGTTCCGCTAAATCTTCGACGAAGCATGCGAACGATTGATCAAACTCGCCCAGCTGTTCAATGTGGAAATTAAAATTTTCGTTATGGGTGTCGTAATTGGAATGCGACGCCTGCACAAACGTGATTCCCTGTTCCAGCAATCGTCGGGCTAACAGGCAATGTCGGCCAAAGTCATGTTTGCCGTAGCGATCGTTATCCCGCTCGGGTTCCTTGGTCACGTCAAACACATCACGTTGCTGCATCAACTGTTGCGCTTGCTCATAAGAGTAAGTGAATGCTTCGGTGACGGCCGTGCGGCGACGACTTAGAAATCGATCGTTGATATGACGTCGAAAATCTTGTCGGGCCGCGTCGGAAGCCTCGCTGATCGTTTCCGGGCGGGTGGTGTTTTGAGGCGGATTGCCGTTGCCCAGATAAATACTGGAATACCTTGGACCCAAATAAGCAGCGTCGTTTCCGCGACCGCCGCTGCCACCGGGCGTAATCAAGATATGTCCCGGCAGCGGGCTATCGTCGGGAGCCAAAGCCTTGGCCGCCACGGCCCCGAGTCGCGGATAATCAGCAGCCGCCGTCTGACGCCTGCCAGTGAGCATCATGTACGCTCCCTTGCCATGGTCGTCTTCGCTGGTGTTGACGCCGCGCACTAAACACAGGTGGTGCATCTGCTTGGCAGTCTGAGGCAGCAATTCACTGATGTGAATGCCGGGAACCGAGGTTGGGATCGCACGAAACGGACCACCTGTGGTCGTGCCCGGTTTCGGATCCCAGCTTTCCAGCTGACTCAAGCCGCCATGCATATTGAACACCACGATTCGCTTTTGATCGCTGTGCAGCTGACCGGCAATCGCGGAATTGGAAAACACACCAAGCCCTGCTGCGATCGCTCCGGCGCCGGCCGCCGACAGGTTGCCCAGGAACTGCCGTCGCGCCATCCGATGTTCGGCCGATCGACACGCGTAGTTAGCTCGCATTGGAAAGTCCTAATGGTTGAATCGAAACTCGGCGGAATTCAGTAGAGCCCAAACAAGTTCCCCGGCGGCGACTGGTTTGTCTGCCTCGCGGGCTGCCAGGTAGTTGACAACTTCGCTGCTCTCATCGTCGGTTGGCAAGCGGGTTAGAATCGCCAAATACAGTTCCTCGGCGGCGACGGTGAGATCGGTCTGCTGGACGACGCGATTGGTCACGTTGTCACCGGACGGGGTAACCCAGCTGTTGATTGAACCGCCGTTGGCAGCAAACAAGGCTTGGTCGGCAGTCGAAAAAAAATCGCCCTGAGGTTGTCCGGCTGCGGCCCCATAAAATGTGACAAATGAACTGACATTCCCCTTGAGCTTATCGTACACACGCTGTTCCAAGTCGACCTCGCGTGCAGCGAGCAAAGCGGGATCTTGTTTCTGCTGGTCGGTCAAGGGATTGGTTTTGTCAAGCTCAGCGACTTCGGCATTCCAGTAATTTTGGTAGACGCCGGTGACGCGAAATACACTCCAGCACAATTGTTCCGGCGTCAGCGGCTTTAGCGATGCGACCGTAAAGTCACGCGTCCAACGATCGGTCAACGATGTCAAAGCGGATTCCAACTCGGATTGCTTTTGCGTTACCTCGTTTTTCGCCGCCAGCAAAGCCGATTCGGTGATCTCGATCGCCTGCTGACGCTGTGCCCGCTGGTCAACGGCTGCGGCGAATGCAGCTTGCGCGTCAGTGAGCAGTGCGGCGGCTACTTTCTCGGCCGCAACGGCCGTATCGATTTGCTGCTGAGATTGTCCGATTTGAGTCTCAGCGAGCAATGCTCGTTGCTTTAGCTTGGCGGCAACCTCGGCGAGCAATGGATCGTCGGGAATCGATTCGCTAGCCGCGCTGGCCGCCTTGAATGCTCCGCCGATCGACTCTACCTGAGCGAGTCGCTTGGCGTGCAGGTCGCGGGCCGCCATCAGGGCACTGCTGGCCGATTCGAACGCGGCTTTGGCTGCCTGCTGTTGCTGATCGGCTTGCGACAGAGTGGCCGCGTGGGCGGCCAAGTCTTGCTCGGCCGCGCCAAGTTCCTCTTGACGGGTCGACACCAGTTGCCCGGCAGCAGCGATCGCCTGCTGTTGTTCGGGCAAACGGGCGATCAGCATCGCCGTTTCCAATCGTCGGCCAGTGGCTGCCAGGGCTTCGGCATCCGTCGCTGCTTTTCGACGAGCAACCAACATCTGCTGCTCGGCCTGCTTGACTGCCGCTGATAGCGGGGCGAGTTTTGCCAAGGCGGCATCTAGCGCGGGCATGGCGCTGCTGAGCGCGGCGGTCGGCGCCGGCAGCGCCGCAGTCAGATCCTCAGCGATTTTCTTGAGCGCGTCGACTTCGGTTTTGGTCTGCTGCGATTTCGCCAGTAATTTTTGCGCCGCGTCGGCGATTTCGGCATCCTCGGGAATCGCCTTGGCGGCCGTCTGCACGGAGCTGACGGCCTCGGCAAGCGCGTGCGCGGCCCCTTGCTTGGCTTGCAAGTTGGCATTGGCTTGGGCCACTGCCGCGGTCGCCTCGTCGAGTTTCTTCTTCGCTTCCGCATAAAGATTGCGGGCAGCATCGACCTCACCGGCCACCGGCATGGCAGCGGCCTCGGCAGCATACCAGGTATCGGTTGCGGCTGCGAAAGTCGCGGCCGACTGTTCGGCTTCCGCCTTCAGTGCCGGCATTTGTTGCTCGATTGCCCTGGCTTCTTCCAGCGCTCGATCGGCCAGCACCAGCGGATCGCTCGGCACATCGAAGCTGCGCTGATAGACCTTCGTCAGCGCCAGCTGCCGCAGAAATGATCGGATGTCGTAATTCATCTCGACGAATTTCCGGGCCAGCAGCTTCAGCAGTTCCGGGTCACTTGGGGGGTTGTCTGCGTGATGCAGATCGAGTGGATGCACAAGCCCCCGGCCAAACATTTGAGCCCACAGGCGGTTGACAATATTTTCGTTGAAAGCGGAGTTTGAACCGCCGGTCGCCAGCTCAGCAAGTTTTGCGCGGCGGGAAAATTTTGGGACCGCTTTGACATTATCGGCGGGCGGCACGTCGTATTCTTCACCCGGCAACAAGAAGGGTTCTTCGATCACCGTTCCATCGGGCATCCGCGCTCCGGTGCGATGCGGGACTCCCTCAAATACGGACTCGAAAGTCAACTCCTGACCCGCCTTCTCGGCCAACACCGTTTTCTCTTTATCAGCCTCTTTAATTACCTGCGGATAACCGGCGCTGACGAACGCCAATAAGCCGTGATAATCGGATTGCATGTAGTCGACGACCACGGGGTGGTCATGACACTGGGCGCACTGCAAGTCGCGTCCAAAAAAGATCCGGCCAATGTCGCGCGTCAATAAATGGGGTTCCGATTCCCGGTCGAGGGTAAAACGAGCGGCGGCACGCGTCGTAGGATCGGATCCGTCAGCCAGCAACAATTCACGTACCAGCAGATTCCAAGGTTTATTTTCTCGCGCCGCAGTCATCAGCCAGGCCTGCCACTGGTCCGCCGTGACATGCGTGTTGCCGCGGCGTTCCATCAGCATCAGATCCAGTACCGAAGCGAGGTGCCGGGCATGATGCGGCGAATTGATCAAACGGTCGATTAGCAGCGCGCGTTTGTGCGGCGCCGGATCAGCAATGAACTCTCTGGCCTGATCGGCCGTTGGCGGCATGCCGATCAAGTCCAGCGAAACCCGCCGCATGAATTCCGGATCCGAACAGCGGGGTACTTCGATACCGGAGACCGGCAGCAGTGTTTCGTCGATCAGCCTATGCAACGGCGGTTCGTCCGCGAGAAGCTGAGGTAGGAAGCCCAGCAGCAACATGGCCAACGGCAGCGCGCGGGCTCGGCGGCAAAGCGAAAAATGACTTCGGTCACAGGACTTGCGCCCGACCGCTACGATGTCTTCAGTAGCGTCAACTCGCTGAGCTGCGGGTCTCATCGTTTGTCATCCACGCTAGCGGGGTAGGGTTTCGGCGAGGTGGGGTCGGTTGGGCAACCGTGTGGCCGAATACGTTGATGGTGCTTCGCAACACCGCAATTGAAGACCGCTGAGTGCCAAAAGTCAATACGCAGGGCTAAGCCCCCCCGAAATCCGACTCGTCAAGGGGCCCGGGTGCGTGCGCATTGCGGCTGCTTGTTTGCGTCGCTAAGTCACTGCATTTCCGCTGACCGAGCCGCCTGATGATGGCCTGCTCGACTGCGGGTTCGCCCGCCGGGCAACCCCACGCTGCAAAACTCATACGACCAGAGCTGGTCCGTTATCATGGTTGCTCTGCCGAACAACCGCCGCCCTTTCCTTTAATCGTGAGCCGATGGTCCATGTCGCAGGAAGCGTTTGAAACTTCGCGTCGGCTGCGAGAAAATATCGAAAGTGTCGTGTTGGGTAAGCCCGACGTGGTACAAATGCTGACGGTTGCGCTGTTGGCGGAAGAGCACATTTTGCTGGAAGATGTCCCCGGCGTTGGTAAGACTCTGGCCGCCAAGGCGCTGGCGCTAAGCATCGATGGCAAATTCAATCGCTTGCAGTTCACGCCGGATCTGTTGCCCAGTGACATTACCGGCAGCATGATCTATCGCAGCGATACGCGTCAGTTTGAGTTCAACCGCGGCCCGATTTTTGCCAATGTCGTGTTGGCTGACGAGATCAACCGCGCGCCCCCAAGAACCCAAGCAGCACTGCTGGAGGCGATGAGTGAGGGCCAAGTTTCGATTGATGGGACGACACACCCGTTGCCCACACCTTTCATCGTTGTGGCAACTCAGAATCCGTTCGAATACGAAGGTACTTATCCGCTGCCGGAAAGCCAGCTCGATCGATTCCTGCTGAGGACTTCGATCGGCTACCCCGACCGGACGGTCGAACGCCAAGTGCTGGCAACGCATCGCGCCGGCGAGCCGGTCGCGCGATTGAAATCCGTGGTCTCAAACGACGCAGTTCAATCGGCCCAACGTCTGGTGCGGGAGGTGACCTTCGAAGATTCGTTGGTCGAGTACCTGTTGGACATCGTCGAAGCAACTCGGCAGCATGCCGGATTCCACGTTGGAGTCAGTACTCGGGGCGCGTTGAGCTTTTACCGCGGTTGCCAGGCTCGTGCCGTTACACTGTTACGGGATTTCGTTACGCCCGATGATGTAAAATCACTTGCTGTGGCAACTCTGGCGCATCGCGTTTTACCAGCGGGCATGTTCGCAGGAGCAGACCGTGTGGCGGTGGAATCTGAACTGACCGAATTGTTGGAACAAGTACCGGTTCCGATGTGAGCACTTGCATGCCTTCCCAGCCTCAATTCAGGAATCAGCTGACACGTCTGGGAATTCATTTTGCATTGCTTGGATCTTTTGCCGTCTTCGGTGGCGCTATCCGGGGATTCAATCTGCTGCTGGTGCTGGCGGCATTATTGATCGGTGCGCTGTTGATGCACTGGCGCTGGGCGCGTCGTTCTCTCGCGGCGCTTAACGTACAGCGGCGACTACCTCGCGAAACAATCGCTGGGGTACCGTTTACCGTGCAGATTTGCGTGACCAATCAGCATCGCTTTTTGACGGCCTGGATGTTGCGGATGACAGACCGTATCGAACGAGTCGGCGGCCACGAAGAAACGAGCGCGGGATGTGGTTTGGCCGCAATCAGTGCCGGCCAAACCGAATCGGCCGACTACGATTGCCTGATCACCCGCCGCGGACGATATCGCTTCGGATTGATTCAAATGGAAACGGCCTTTCCGTTCGCGTTGTTTCGATGCCGAACAACGATTGACAGCTCGAACGAAATTTGTGTGCTGCCCAAGCTACTGAAGCTGAGCAGGCATGTGCATAGCGATTTGTACAATTGCGTCGGAGTCGACGCCGCGACGGCACGTCGTCGGGGTTCCGCCGAAGGCGAATTTTTCGGGCTTCGAAAGTGGCAACATGGCGACAGTCTGAAGTGGATTCATTGGCGTACCACGGCAAGGTTGAACGAACCTGCGGTCCGACAGTTCGAACAGCAACGTCGTGTCGATCTATGCCTGATCGTGGATGCCTTTGCTTGGTCGGAATCCGACTGGCAAACGGCGGAGCTGGCGATCAGCCTGGCGGCCACCCTGATCGCTAAATCAGTCCTGTTGCCCGGCAGCCGGATTGTGTTGGCCGTTGCCGGCGACCGGGCCTCTGCAATCGTTGGCGGTGGCAGCGGATCGGGGCGACGTCGGATGTTGGTCTCGCTGGCCGAAGCCAAAGTCAGCCCACAGCCCAAGCTGAGCAAAGCGATCCATCAATGCCTGGCATTGGCCGGATCGGCCGGATCGCTGTTGATTGTCAGCTCGCGATCGCAGGCTGAAGCGATGGCAACGACCGAGGCAATCAGGCAGTTCCCTGCGGTATCGGCATCGCGATCCAGGATTCGATGGATCGACGTCCGCGAACTTGATCTGGTCGCCACCCCGGCTGGAGAATCTGCATGAGCGTTGCTGTCAGCTGTGATCGCCAGACGCGGCGAAGCGACGAGCCGATTGTTCGTCGTTTGCAATTCTATTTTGCCACATTGACTGCGCTTGGAGGTTGCGTTCTAGCCGTGGGCAATCAGGGCGAGATGGTTCCGCTGATCGCGATTTTTTTTGCGGTCTTCGGATACCTGTTTGTGGACACTTGGCGTCTGTTCGCACTGCCGCCGGCAGCCGCCTATGTCGCGATGGCGGCGGCCGCCATCTACTGCATTGCAGATTTCACGGAAGGTTATTTCGTCGGACCGCCTCGGCTGCTGGCGGTCGCCAATTTGCTGGTGCTGGTGCAAGCCATCTTGATGTTACAACGCAAATCGAAACGCATCTTCGAACAGTTGGGAATCTTCTGCCTGTTGGAATTGATTGTTGCCGCAGTGTTCAATTATGAAATCGGTTTTGGTCTTCTGATGATACCGATCACCGTCATCGGTGCGCTCGCGCTGGGATTGCTGGCCGCAAGCTGGACCCTGGACGGAATGTTCCACAAAGATCTGAATGATCTGCCGGAGAAATCAGTTGCGGCCGATCGTCAGGATCAGCTAACGATCTTTACCACGGCCGGCAGGTCGGCAGATGCGATTGCGCGATTCGCAAATCAGTATTCGGTAATCTGCCTTGCGATGCTCTCACCGGCGATCATCTTGATTGCCGTCTGTTTCTTTTACGCGTTGCCGCGAACTTCCGAGGCGGCAAGAACCAACAATCGCGGCGTCGCTTTAATCGGCTTCTCCGATCAGGTGCGTTTGGAGCAGCTGGGCGGAATGTTGCAGAATCCCGCAACGGCGCTGCGAATCAAACTGGTTGATCGCTCGACAGGCAACGATTTCCGGGCGAGCGGCGGAATCTACTTGCGCGGCAAAGTATTGGAAAGGTACCAGTCGCGCAGGGAGGCAACCCGCCACACGGCGATGTGGAGTGCAATTCCGGTGGATCCGAAAACCGAGTTGGCGAGGCTGCCCAGGGAATATTTTCCAAGTCAGAACACCGACGCCAATGTCTACCAGGACGTGGGCGTTTCGATCGACTGCGCGTCGATGCGAAGCAATTCGTTGTTCTCGATCGCCCCCTACCACCGTCTTGGTCTCAATTCCGAATTAGTCCATCTTCGCGATCGTTGGACGATTGCCCGCCGAAAGAGTGGGGACTGGGTGAATCCGCCAATTCTGTACTCTTTTGGAACCCACGCATTTCGACAAGGGTTTCAATCCGAGTTGATTTTCCGACCGGAGTCGATCGCCCGTTCGGACCGCAACCCGAACGAAACTGCCATTGAGCAGCCAAGTCGATCGAATCAGTCAGCAAATTCGTACCATCAAGAACTGTTAGCATTCGACAACCGCGCGATGCCGACGATTGCCAAGCTTGCCGCCGACCTGGCTCGAAATAACGATCAAAGAGCACTGACGACCTACGAACTGGCCAAGGCGATGGAGCAACACCTGGCTTCCTCAGGCCTGTACAGATACACGTTGGCAGCGGCGGCCGAATCGATTGCCGGTCTTGATCCAATCGAACAGTTCGTGACGACCGACAAACAAGGCCATTGCCAGTATTATGCTTCAGCGCTGACGATGATGTTGCGTAGTCAGCAGATTCCCGCTCGCGTCGTGGTTGGCTATCACACCGACGAATATAGCCAGTGGAACCATCAATACGTTGCTCGCCAACTGCATGCGCATGCTTGGGTCGAGGCGTTGATTGACGGCGACCAGCTTGGTCCACAGCGGCAGGCTGTTGGCCATCCTGAAAGCTTGCAGTACTGGCTGCGATTGGACCCTACCCCGGCAGCCGCAGGGAGGCGGCAGCAAGTGGGAACCATTCGCCAAAGCATCGATTTGGCACAGGATCTATGGGACGACTATGTCGTCGAAATGGACGCCGATCGTCAACAGGGATCGGTAATCGCTGGCGGGATTCCCCGCAGCGGACCTTGGTTCGACGAAGCAGTCCTGTGGCTGAGCCGCCAGATCAGGCGGCTTACCTCTGACAATCTCCGTGGCGGTGCGGTCGCAGGTGGAAAATGGTTTTCGGGATCAGCCGCCGTGCTCGCGGTTTTGATCGTCTCGGGGATTATGCTGCTGCGCTGGCGGCTGCCGAAACGGAATCGCCGGCACGAGCTGGATTGGAAGTCCCAGCGATCACCGCGGCCTGGCATCGGCTTTTACGCCTCAGCACTTGACGAACTTGCGCGACTGGGCATCGAGCGCCGTGCCGGGCAAACCCCCACGGAATTCGTGCTGATGGCGACCGCGCGAACCGAGTATCCGGGCGTGCCCTCGATCCGTGGACCTATGGAACGATTGACAGCGACATTCTATCGTCAGCGGTTCGGCAGCCAGCCGCAATCGAATGACGATCGCCAGAGAGAGCAGATTGTCGCCGACTTGGCCGCGGTGGCCGCCAGCGTTCAGACGATGATTCGGATTCGAACAGCGAAAGAAATAACAGCGTGATAGTGACGATCGACGGACCCGCCGGGGCCGGAAAAAGCAGCATCGCCCGTCAGGTAGCCGAGCGATTGCGTTTCGAGTTTCTGGACACCGGCGCCCTGTATCGGGCTGTCACTCTGGGTGCGATCCGCGCGGCGGTCGATTTGCAGGATCGCGAAGCGCTGGTCAGATTCGCTGAACGGATCGACCTGCAATGGCGAGACTACCGAGTCTTCCTTGATGGCCAGGACGTCACCGACGAAATTCGCACGCCCACCGTCACCGACGCGATCCGGTATTTGGCTGACTTGCCCGAGATTCGAATTCAGTTGTCGAAATTGCAACGCCAGATTGCCGAGGGCCGTGACATGGTCACTGAAGGTCGCGACCAAGGCTCGGATGTGTTTCCTGACGCCGAGTGCAAGATTTTTCTGACCGCGTCGCCTGAGGAACGGGCACGCCGTCGCCAACAGCAATTGGGCGAGAGCGGTCGATTTTTATCGATCGAAGAAATTCGCAAGGCGCAAGACTTACGCGACTCGCAAGACCGTGAACGACCGCTCGGCGCACTCCGTCCGGCCGCCGATGCCGTGGTCATCGCCAGCGATGGAATGACGCAGGCAGAAGTGGTTGATCGAATTCTGGAGGCCGCTAATTCAGCACGCTAATGGCAGCACACGCCATGGCTACAGATACCTGCCGATCGTGTTGTCCAAGCCATCGATGATCCAATGAAACGCGTCGTGGATTCGGTCCGAAGTCCCCATGTGATCGCCCCATCCCGGCAACGCGCACATGCAAAACAGGATCAACATCAAGCCGCCGTATACCGATGCCGAAAAATTCGGGTCCTTGAATCGCGCACCGCCAAATCGGACCAGCAGGGAATAGCGACTATCTTCCGGAGGTGTCAGATCACGGAGACGGCGCAGCCCCAGTTGAATGTCGCCGTCCGGCGTGTTGTAGAACCACAAGGGATGAACTTCCGTCTCCGCGTCATCGTGCTCCAACACCCAGGTCTTTCCGACCTTCAATTTCGACGAATATTTGGGTGCGACGAGGATCGTAAAACCGTCGATCGACGTATCTTGTACCGCGACCTTCGCTATTTTACGTCCGACGCGGATTCGTGCTTCCCTGCGCCCATTTTCAATGGGGCAGCGAAAGAAGTCCGGTTCTGGTTCGTTGTTCGTCGATGTGGGCAAGGTCATGACAATCGGAACTCTGCAAAGCGAAGGGTTAGGCAAATCATGCGGATTGCGATTCGGCTGAACCCGCCGATGCGATTCGGCACTGAAAAATAGCTGAAGAACACACCGCGGGTCGGAAACTTTAATCAATCCGCAGAACCGTTCGGAGTTCGAACTGCCTGTCGTAGCGATTAGACAGATTGCCGGAGCACGACGGCCGCCGCCCAAGGGCAAACTTTGACGGTCATTCGTGTTATTCCTGCCATCCGTATCTAAACCGTCGTGACGTCTACAAGGTGTCGATGGATTGAATGAGACCGCCGGCGCACTGTGCCGGCAGGCTTCGTTGATTCAAGCCACACCGTGCGCTATCGAAAAGCGGGCTTCATGCGAACTCTGTTGATACTCCTGACGGCAACTTTGACGCTGTTTGCGACCGCCGACGCAGCGGCCGATGATGATCTTTTGCCGCCGCCAAACGACTCGGCCGAGCCATCAAATGACCCTTTGTTGCAGGACAAAGATCTGTTTAGGGACGATTTGCTGGAGGATAATTCGCAGCAAGGAGTTCCGCTGTGGCAAATGGGAAACGATGCTGATCCAATTGGCGTGATCGGGCAGGGAGATCCGCTTGACAACTTGGGAACCAATCGGGGTGACGGGCCGAACTCGATACCCAATAGCAATCCAAGTGATCCCCACCAGGCTCTGTGGACCGAGAACTGTTATCCATCCGCTGAGTCCTGCCGAAAATGTCACCCCAACCAATACAACCAGTGGCGCAGCAGCGGGCACGCCTACTCTGCGGTCTCGCCGATGTTTCAAAGATTCGAACAGGCGATGACTGAGTTGACGATGGGCACGGTCGGTTATTTTTGCGTTCGCTGTCATTTGCCCGTCGGCACCCAATTGAAAGTAAACAGGGCTTGTAACCTGTTGGACGCGCCGCCGGTCGTTCGCGAAGGCGTGACCTGCATTGCTTGCCACCGCATTCGCGAACATTACTGGCGCAGCAACGGTGATCGCCGAATCGAACCGGGTGACATTTTTCAGCCGGTTGGCGGCGGATCATGCGGCAGCGGCGTCGCCGAAGCGGTCAACCACGCGGCCGAGTTGAAATTGAAAACCAGCTCGGACCAGACCGGTCCGGGTCAGCCAATCCACCGATCGAGCTATTTTTTTGAACCGTTGACCAACAGCGACGTTTGTGTCTCGTGCCATCAGGTTGCCGTTCATCCCGGGATCTGGTTGGAAGTCGTTCATGCACAATACCGCGCCGGTCCGGCGGCCAAAAAAGGGATCACCTGCCAACAATGTCACATGGGCGCGATCCCGGGAAAACCGGACGGTTATGAATGGGGTCAGATCGCCGAAATCAATGACAAACCATACGGAGAACCGAGAAGGAAATCCAATCATAGTTTTTGGGGTCCGGGATACTCCATCGCGCATCCGGGGATCTTTCCGTTTAACCCGGACGCCAATCGGTATACGCCGCGGCAATGGTTGGCGTTTGACTACCGCGCGGGCTGGGGCACCGATCAGTTTGAGAACACAGTGCCTGTGGGAGCGTACTTTCCGCCCCCTTGGGACACCGTCGACGACCGCCGCGACGGACGTCGATTGATTGATGCGAACCTGGCAAAGCTTGATCAAAAACGATCCAACGCGATCGTTACCATGGAAGCGGGCCTGGACGTCCAAGGACCGATCTTTCTGGACCAACCGCGTGCGGGCAGCCCGCTGACGGTTGCCTACCGCGTCAGCAATGTCAGCGAAGGTCACAATCTGCCGACCGGATCGTTGGGCGCTCAGCCGCAGTTGTGGTTGAACGTGGTGCTGATCGATCCTCAGGGCCGCCGTGTTTGGGAAAGCGGGTACTTGGATGGCAATGCTGATCTAGCCGACATGCATTCATTCGAAGTTGCCGCCGGAAAGATACCGCGCGACAAAGACTTGTTCAATCTACAGACGAAATTTCTGATCAATAACATTCGCGGTACCGATCGTGAGGTCGCCTTACCGCTGAATTTCAGTTTGGATCAATTGGTGTTTCTGCGTCCTGGCGCGGTACCGATCAGCGTTCTGAATCATCCGCCCCTAATCCGCATGGAAGCCCATTCGATTCCTCCGCTGGATCATCGCACCCCCAAGTTCCATATTCCGGCCTCGGCATTTCGCCAAAGTGGCGCTTATCGATTGAGCGTTCGAATGCGTAGCCGGACCGAACCGATGTATTTCATGCGCCTGATCGGCAGCACACCCGACATGATTCGTCGCATGAACGAAAACATGTTGGATCTTCGCGTCAGCAGCCGAACGTTCTTGGTGAAATGACGCTTGCAACGCCACGAACGAGGTCCGTTTGGATACTGGCGACAGCACTGATATTACCGTGCGCGCTGTTGAAATCCGCCTCCGCCGATCCACCGTCTTGGCTGCTAGCGGACCAGCATACCGATGCGAATACGAACCAACCGCAGATCGCGCAGCGTCCGACACGATTGCCAGCGGTTGGGGATCACTTCGCAAGCTCAGTCGCGACAGAACATTCCGCCAACATGGTTGCGGTTGATTCAGCCAACCGCCCGACGGCGACCGCCAGCCTTCATCCTCCGCAAGCGATTCAATCAGACCATGTTTCTGTCGGGATCACGCAATTCAACCGAGCTGAATTTGACCGTTCACTTTCGGCGTCACTCGCTGCGCAGCGCTTTGCGCCGGCCATGCAAGCAATGCAAGCGATGGACGTCATAGATGTTGATCAAAGAGCGCCCACGGCTTGCCAGCCCTGTGATATCGTTCCTGACTACTCAGCCGACTTTTCGCCGATTCCGATCAGTCAGTCATCGCTGATCTATGACCCACTTCGTGAGGCCTGGGTTTACGAGGCCAAGCGAAACGTGCCGACCCAGCATCCGTGGATTGAATGGGGACGAGTTTTTTACGGCAGCGGCATCACTCCGCGAGGGAAAAACTGGTTTGGTGAAAAAAATCTGGCGCGACCGAAGTTCTATATGTACGGTGATTTCCGAACGGCGATTGGCACCGGGCGCAACGCAGTCGGCCGTACCGACAACAATGCCTATCGGCTGAACCTGGACATGGATTTGCAGTTGACCGACACCGAGCGATTTCACGGGTTCGTCGGGCCCCTGGACAATGGCGCGCGGTTTACCCGTTTTGAGCGCATCGATGGTGACATTAAGCTTCAAGACGAAATTGACCTGTCGCTGGCAACGCTGTATTTCGAAGGCGACATGGGTGTGATGCTGGGTGCCGCTCGGGGCAAGTCGTCGCCCTTTGAACTACCCTTCACGATCGGGCTTGTTCCGCTGGTGTTCCAAAATGGAATCTGGCTGGAAGACGCGGTTACGGGAGCGGCCTTTGCTTTGCCCGCGCGGCACAGTCGGTTGTTGAATTGGTCGAACTACGACGCGACGTTCTTTGCCATTGTCGATCAACTGAACAGCCCCGCGTTCGGTGCCGACAATCATGCCGCCCAGGCACTGGGTACCGCCTGGTTCATCGAAGCATACGACGGATATATCGAAACGGGCTACGCTTTTGTGCGCGATCGAAATCGCAGCGAGCTCAGCTATCACAACATCACCGCCAGCTACACCCGCCGATACTTTGATCGCATCAGCAACTCGCTGCGAGTGATCGTCAACACCGGACAAGATTTGCCGGAAAACTTGAGCACGGCCGACGGCGTATTGCTGCTGGTTGAAAACAGCTGGATCACCCGCTGGCCACTGACTGTCGTACCTTATTTCAATGTATTTGTTGGTTGGAACCGCCCCCAATCGGTCGCCCGCGCTGGTGTGGCTGGTGGAATCTTGCGAAACACCGGGATCAATTTTGACACCGACGGGCTAACCGGATTCGCGACCCTTGATCCGACCGGCAACAGCACCGCTGGAGGCAGTCTGGGGATTGACCTGATTGGCGACCACTTGGATCGTCAGCTGCTGTTGGAAGTGGCCTATTTGACACCCAACGGCGGCGGTAACCCGCTGGTCAGAGGTGACCAATACGCGATTGGGACGAGGTACCAATTCCCGATTTCCAATCGCACCTTACTCCGATTTGACGCCATGTATGGCTGGCGAGGTGGCCTGAAAGATGTCTATGGAACTCGCATGGAGTATCGTTGGAAGTTCTAGTCTAAATCCGCGAGCTGAATCCGATAGCTGAAATCCGATCATGACAACCAGTCCAACGCAAAAAAAACGTCGCAGCGATTCTCAACGACCGTCCGGCGCAGGATGGCGAACAACTCTTTTCGATATCATCTTCGAAGCCGATACCCCATCGGGACGTTGGTTTGATATCGGCCTGTTGATCGCGATCATCGCCAGTATCACCGTCATCTCGCTTGAAACGGTTCCGCAGCTGCAATCCAACTCGCCAATGATGAGCTCATTTGAGGTCACCGAATGGGTGCTGACTGGGCTGTTCACGATTGAGTATTTACTGCGCTTGATCTGCGTACGGCGACCGCTCAAGTACGCCTTCAGCTTCTGGGGTCTGATTGATCTGATCAGTATTTTGCCCAGTTATTTGACATTGTTTGTCGGACGCTCGTCGCGGTCATTTGTGATGCTGCGGAGTATCCGATTGCTGCGCGTATTCCGAGTATTGAAACTATGGCGAATGATGGACGAAGCTGATGAATTATCATCAGCGGTCTGGAGGGCGCGGAACAAAATCGTCGTCTTTCTGGCGGTTGTTTTGGTTGCCGTCACGATCAGCGGAACGCTGATGTACCACATCGAATCGGCAGATCCGAACGTCCCGGACGAGATCCTCGATCAAACTGGCAGCAAATTGACGATCGAAGCGATCGCCACCACCACCGTTGATGCAGCGGGTTCGAATCAGCAGACCCCGTTTACGATCACGGCCGTGATGGCCGAAAACCTGGATGGCACAACTACCGATTCGGGACACATGTTCACGTCGATTCCGCAGTCGATGTATTGGGCAATCGTCACGATGACCACGGTCGGCTATGGCGACATCGTCCCCCAGAGTCCTCTCGGAAAAACGATCTCGGCAATCTTGATTTTGCTTGGTTACAGCCTGATCATCGTACCTTCGACGTTCATCGGGGCCGAATTCGTGCAGCCGTCCCGGCCCGACGACGATCAGTCTGCATGCAACCATTGCGGTGCGAACAGCCATCTTGCGGATGCCGTATACTGCTACCGCTGCGGCGAGCGATTTTAAGACAGACCGACGATTAGTGGAAATCGAACTTGGTCACGCCGCGTGCACCCGACGGTAGCTGACCAGTGACCACCACATCCTCGACCGCGTACTTGGCCGGATTGAAACGCTGGCTGCTTCGTTTATCGGTAAAGATGCGTTGCGGCAAGACGAGTTTCTCACCGATCGCCAGAGGACTGTTTTGAAAGAGCAGATACTGACCATTGATTTCAATGGAAATTCGTTTCAGCTCATGGTCGGCTTTGTTTTCGACGACGACCACTTCGGTCAGAACCGCCCCCTGGCCGCCGGTTGTACTGACTGTCTGACGATCCAATGAAACGCTCACCGGCAACGGTGGTCCGCCAACGCTGTCGGGAAACATTGCATAGACACTCAAACCCGCCGCCACCATGGCCAGTAAGCATAGGGTCAGACCTCGCCGTGATAGCTGCAGGCTGGGGGCAATTCGCTGGCTTTCCCGATCTTCCGTCAAAGTTTCCTGTTCTGGCATGTGCACTGTTTATAGCTGGCAGCCGCCACCACAGCAGCGAGGCGCACCACAGCTTTCGCCAGCCGCCATGGGCAGACTCGATCCGCTACTGGCCGGCGGAGCGGCGGGAACGCTGAGAATCCGCTCGATTTTCTGATTACCGCAGGCGGAACATTGTTCCGGCGGATCGTCGACTGGTGATCGCATCAAGATTTCAGTGACACCCTTGCATGATTTGCATTCGTATTCGTAAAGCGGCATGATGGGAACTCTACTCGTATCCGATGATGATGTTGATTGACCTTGGCAGGTCTAGCTTCCATTATCACACCAATCGACGAATTTTGGAACATGAAGCTACCCCCTTTGACGCGTGATCAGGTTCGCAGGGTCGATCAAATCGCGATCCAGCAATATGGGCTGCCCGGTGTCGCGCTGATGGAGAACGCCGGTCGCGGAGCCGCGGCAGTCATCCAGCGACTGGCTCCCGCGGGCCGCATCGTGATCCTTTGCGGCAGCGGCAACAACGGAGGTGACGGCTACGTGATTGCCAGGCATTTGGAATTAGCAGGCCGAGTTGTCCACATTTTGTCGGTGGTCGATCTCGATCGACTAACCGGCGACGCCAAGATCAATGCGGACGTTGCCAGGCGGGCCGAGATCGAGATCAGCATCGTGAGTGGTCCGGAACAGCTTGTCGAAAAACTGTCTGGTGCCACCTGCATTGTCGATAGTTTGCTCGGAACCGGCGCTCGGGGGCCGCTTCGCGGCAGCTATGCTGACGCGATTTCGATCGCTAACTCAGCCGAGGCTTCGATGCGATTTGCGATCGACATCCCCAGCGGACTCGACTGCGACAGCGGCGATCCGTCCGATCCAACGTTTCGCGCCGATCACACGATTACCTTTGTGGCGTCGAAAATCGGTTTTGAGCGCGAAATCGCCAAACCATTTGTCGGTCAAGTCCATCCGGTCGGGATCGGCGTACCGGCCAAATTGCTGCGGGAACTGATGGGTTCAACTTTGTAATCTTAGTAATCTTAATGTTCTCCCGCAGGTTATCGCGTTGACAGGACGGGTGTCCGGCGGCTGGGGTCAAAATGTGAGTTCTACGAGCACTGAGCCCCAGCAGCACGTACTGGGGATTCCGGGCCAGCTGAAGCCAGACCATCACCGCAATCTTGCAACTACTGCGATACGCTTCCTGCTACGCGCTCGAAACAAACAATCTTCTTTGGTCGTTGAGCCGGTTATCGATTTCGTGGCGATCCCAAGGCGGCGTCAGGCGTCTTGAGGGATTCCCGCCGGAGACCACCGAATTGGATTTCGATACCCTACGCGCGGGGATGAAGATTAAGAGTAAGAGTAGGATTAAGAGCAAGAACAACAGAGGCACAGAAAGCCTCGATCGATTTATGGCAGCCGTGCCTGGTAGACAGGTGGGAACTCGCTGGTGAGTCCTTCGACCATGAAGGCGACCAAATCCGCCTTTTCCTGATCGGATAACTTCAACGGTTTCATCTTGTCGCTCAGCCACTCGTTTGGATGTCCACCTTTGTCGTACCACTCGACGACTTCCTCGAGCGTCTTCTGGCTGCCGTCGTGCATGTACGGTGCCGAAAGCGCGATGTTTCGAAGCGTTGGTGTTTTGAAGGCCCCTTTATCCTTTTCCTCCTTGGTGACTTCAAAGCGTCCCAGATCGGGATTTCTCGCTTCCATGCCGACACCCAAATTGTGATATTGCTCGTCGGCAAAATTCGCGCCCGCGTGACAGGCGGCACAATTCGCTTTGGTGGCAAATAATTTCATCCCGCGCTGTGCCGACTGACTCATCGGCATCTTGGCCGCGTCGGCTTTCAGAGCCTCATATTTTTGCTTCAGCTCCGGCTCTTCGTCCAAAAACTCCAAATCTTCGGCAAACGTTTTTTCAAAGGCTGCGATCGGAGCATAGGCGTCGTAGGGCGCTGGACCGGTGACCAGAGCCCGTTCGAAAGTTGCAATCGCCCTGCCGACGTTCTCAATGGTGACACCATCGCCAAAGATCTTTTCAAACTGCGCTTTGTATCCCGGTATCGCTCGGATCGTCGCAACACTTGCCTCGTGCTTGTTTCCCATTTCGATCGGATTGGCGATTGGCCCGATCGCTTGAGCCTCGAGGGTCTCTGCGCGGCCATCCCAAAATTGCGCCTTACTGAGAATCCGGTTGTAAGCGACCGGTGAGTTACGACCCCCTTGTTGACCTTGCACTCCGATTCCGAACTGTGACTGTGCGGTGTATGCCTGTTCGGGATCGTGACAGGAGGCACAAGAGATGGTGTTGTCGGCCGACAGTCGTTCGTCAAAGTACAACTGGCGACCCAATTCGATCTTTGCCCTGGTCATCGGGTTATCGTCCGGAATGAAGATATTGCTGCTGGCGGCGTCCAAACCTTTGGGCAGTCGCACGTTTAAAGGAAGATGGTTTTCCGGATCCTCGAGCCACGGGAACAATTCGTCGTCGGTCAGCAAGCCAACACCGGGGATTCCGGCGGTCAACGAGGGATCTCCCAGCACTACCTCGTCGCTAAGTTGGGCAGGCGGTTCAGCCCCGCGGGCGGCGTTTAGGCAAGCACAAGAAACTAAAAAAACACTCAGAAATCGCATCGGTCATCGGCCTCACAAGGTGGGTTGAAACATGGAACCCCATTTTAATCGCAAAGATCGCTGACGCGTTAGCCGGAGTGCCGCTTGTTCTGATCGTGCAATTCTCGCATGAAGCTGGGCAGCGGACCAAGGTAGAGGTTGCAGTGAGGGCAAACCGAGACAGACTCAGGCACCGCGCCGCCACAATTTCCGCAGGGGTGGGATAGCAGTGGCTGCCGTTTGGGCGGTTGCTCCAGTTGGCCCAAAATTGCCATCACGCCCGACTCGGAAACGGTCGGTTTTGCTCTGCTGCCGCCCAGCGGCTCCGAGGCGGGAGGGGCGAATACGAACTGGGACTCACAGCGGGGGCATTTGACGGTTTTGCCCATCAGCTCCGTGGCCCCGCGGAGCCGGTGCCCAGCTGGGCAGGAAACGGTGATTCTGACGTTTGGCTCTTCGGTGTTCATCGCTGCATACGTTTCGGTTGGTTGACCGCAGAATCCATCCCCTGGTCATCTACGCCTATCAAATCAACCACGACAATAGCAGTAGGTTTCTCATCCGTGGTAAGGGTGCGCAAAATTACTCTATGGCAAGCAAATGGAGACGATCACTGAACAACCACTGAAATCGCCTAACAAGCCTAAACGGTCACGGCCCCCCTACAGCACGTTAGTATCGGCCAATCCGGCAGCTGGAAGGGTGCCGGCGGCTTCAACCGCGAGCTGGCTATTTTTCCGTTGCCAGCTTGCGAAAGTAGGCTTCAATCGCTTCCCGATAGTGCGTCGGCAGATCTCGGCTGATCTGCTGGAGCGCTTGCTGCCGTTCCGCCGGCGGCAGGTTGCCCCAGCCATCTTTGTCTTCGATTTTTTTGCGATCTACGTCGCCATTTCCGCTTCCGCCGGCTGCCTGACTGTCGTTCATCGGCGCCCCTTGGCCCCCCTGGCCGTTGCCTTGCCCCTGGGCCATCTGCTGTTGCTGTTGCTGCTGTTTTTGTTGTTCTTCGATTTTTTCAATCAACTTGGTTAGTTTGTCGATCACCTTTTGCTCTTGTTCCTTCACATCCTGGCCGCTGCGTCCCAGATCAAGACGACGAGTAACATCGGTCATCAACCGCGATATTTCGTCCAGCGAGTCTTCTTTCAGCGGTTTGATGTCCGCGACCATCAGCTGTGCGGTCCGCGCGAATCGGACTGGGCAATTGTCTTCGTTCTCCAGCAATTTGCGCAGGTCTGCCAATGCTTCTTGTTTCATCAGCAGCGCATGGTAACAGGCAGCGCGGTAAAACAGCACCGAGGCCGGATCCACCGAGGCGGTTGGATTGACTTCAGCGATCACTGGCAGAGCTTCGTCGTACAACCGTGCGCGAACGAGCTGACGACCCAACCAAGTTCGCAAGCTCATACGCAGCGATTCGGGCAGCGATTCAACTTCGCCGTAGGTCGGACTATCGGGATCGACTTTGGCGGCCGCCGCCGAAACACTTGTCTCAGCCTGAGTGACAAGTTCGTTGATCACCGGGACCAACGAACGCGACACTTCCACGAACGCATCCAGCGGATCCGCATCTTGTTGTTCTATGGCTGCCAAAAATTGTTCGGTCTTGCGATCCATCTCGCTCGGCGAGACACCCAGTTCGTCAAGAGACGAACGCAAGATCGTGGCGATTTGCGCCGCGTCATAGGGCTGCCAGCTGGCCTGCCGCTCCAAGGAATCGTCAGCACGTGCTGTGAAGGCAAATCCGGCCACGGCGATCAGGGTCACCGGCAGGATATTTCGAACGTAAAAGGGTGACGTCGTCGATCGATTCACGATCACCTCGTAGTTAATTGTTCCGTTTTAATACCAGATCTCGGGTGATCCGGTACAGACGATTTTGTCTTTCGGCCAGACTTTGCAGCAACGGCAGCAGATCTCCCGAGGTTGACTCACCAGATTCTAGCAGCCCCGAATACCGATCAGTCGTCTTTTTAATTCGCGTTTCCATCGTGCGGATCAATTTTAGCTCCGCCAATGCCTGGACCAACGGTTGTTCCTGCGGACCGGGTTGCTGCGGTTGTCCCTGCTGTTGCTGTTGGCGCTGTTCCTCCAAATCCCGCTGAGCCTGCTGTAGGGCGGCAATCATCTCCTCTAACGCGGCCAGAATGTCTTGTTGGATGCCCTGAGTGACGGCGTCGATCTTGGTTTGGCTCAATCGATCGGCCACGCGAACCGTATCGTCACGAATTTGATCAATCACTTCCGGGAACGCGACACTTGAGCCTTCTTCACGCAACAGCAGCATCGCTCGGTCCGCTTCCAGCGTGACTTTCTTCTCTTCGAAAGCCAGATCACCCGACTTCAAATCGGTTTGGCGGTTGCGTTGTGCCTGCGGTGTGGCGGCGACGGCAATGGTATCGTCAAGTACTTTGGTTTGCATCGCCGCCATCTTGCGGAGGCGAGATTCCAGCTTGGCCAATTCGCGCTGCATCTCCTCTTCGCGCAACTGTCGCAAGATCTGTTCCAAGCGATCGATTGCCGCCCGCAAGTTCTCTTCAGCCTGACGCTGATTCTCAGTCGCGTTTTGCCGTTGCGCCTGCTCTAACTCCTGCTCAGCCTGCTGCATGTTTTCGATCGCCCGCTGCAAGCGCTGCTCCACTTCCTGTTCGGGTGATTGAGGTTGCGACGGTTGCTGTGGGCCAGAGCTTGGCGGCTGCGATGACTGCTGCTGATTGGGGTCGGCGGGCGATGGTTCCGATGGCTGCTGCTGATCGCTCGGCTGCTGATCACCAGGCTGCGGCGTGCTCGGTTCTTGCCCGCTCGGTTCTTGCCCGCTCGGTGGTTGCTCGCTCGGTGGTTGCTCGCTCGGTGGTTGCTCGCTCGGTGGTTGGGCGGGCGGCTTGTCCGAATCAGCACTTTGTTCGTTGCTGCTCTGTTCGCTTTGTTGCTGCTGTTCGGTGCTTTCCGATTCGGTGCTTTCCGATTCGGTGCTTTCCGATTCGGTGCTTTCCGATTCGGTCCGCTCAGACTGGTTCTCTTCGCTGAGCCGATCTTTCAGTTCCTCGCTGCGTTCGGTCACCGACTTTTGTTCTTGCTGGACGTCTTCCAGATCGGCGTCGTTTTCGGTTCTGGCTCGCGCGCTACGCTGGTTATTCAGATTTCGCTTAAGATCTTTGATCAGTTTGCGGTAGCGTTCTTTCTCATCCCGAATCCGTTTACTCCTGTCCTCGCTCATCAACAGCGTCAACAGCGCTGCGAGTTCCTCATTGGCAGACTCTTGATTTTCAACCGCTTTTTGAAACTCTTCGGTCCGCAACGATTCAGTGGCCGTGCGCAATTTCTGCAACACGAACTTATCTCTCGATTGGCGTGCGGCGCGTCGCAGCAGTGCGGTGCGCTCAGGATTCTCGGCGGTTTCCATGTCGGCCAGACGGAGCAGCAATTCTTCCAGCCGTTGGTAACGCTCGGCCACGCCCGCTTGGCGCTGGCTGAGCGCTGCATTGTCGGCGGCGGTGAGGTCGGCACAGAGGTTGTCGGCCCAGAAGATTCCGACACAGGGCAGAAGCAGCAGTGCGATCCCAGGCAGCAACCGATTCGCAAAGCCAAACATCATTCGAATAACTCCAGTACGCGTTTTTTCCGTTCTGACTTGGTGTCTTCTAATAGACCTTGTTGATCGCCGATCAGTTCACGAACCATATCCAAGATTTCATTGTAGCTCTCCAGATCCAGCATTTTCTCCAACACCGCCGTCAGTCCCAGTAAGACCTCTTCGGCGGATTGCACGGCCGCGGCGGCGATCGCTTGCGCGCTACCAAGATCATCAACTGAGGCCTCCATCTGGCTGATTTGATCCCTTAGCCGCTGCAAAGGATCGGTCACAATCTGACGCAACGGATCGCGTACACCAACACCAATTCGCTCTCGGCGATCGACCGAATCGACCCGATTGTTGACCATTTCCTGCAAAATGTCGTCTAACGAGAAGGCGATTCCCGTCAGTTCTTCCGCGGTTTTTCCAGCTTGAAGTCCGCTTTGCTGGATTCGCAGCAGCCGCACTTGGCGCAGCCTGGTCGGGTCAGAATCGGCCTCGCCCTCTGGCGGCTCGAAAGATTGCCGCCGCAAAAGATCCAATGACTCGCGCAGCGATCGCGTTTCGTCGATCGTCTGTTCCAATCTGGCTCGCAATGCCAGTTCCCGCCTTTCCAGCAGGGCCAACAATTCTTCGGGAGAAACCACTTGCAATCGGTAGACTTCGCTGCGAGTGACATGTCGGGTTTGATTCAAGTCGTAATGATCGGCAGCTTCCGCGATCAAGTTGATCGCATCGCCCGGATTTAGCGGTGACAATTGCCCATCAGCGATACGGTCTCGCAAATCCAATTCGGTCACCGCTGCACCCGTGCGATCGAGCACAGGCGAAACGCTAATCGTTTCGCTCGCCTGGTCCTGACCTTCAGCTTGCCGAGCGACCGGAGATACCGAAACTTTCAACTCGCTGATGCCATAGTCATCGGTAGCGGTCGCCGAGACAGGGATCTTGGCAATCGGCGTGACGGCGTTTCCAATTCCCACCAGCCGCACTGCTAACTCGGGAGGTTGGTCGAGCACAATGCCCAGGAAGTAACGATAGGGGGCTTGAGCCGAGATCCCATCTCGATCGACAGGCACGATGCTGACCATCGAAGCCGCCTGGAAGTCTTCGAGCGGGATGGTCAGCTCTCGCCCATCGGCAGAATAGAAAAGTTCCGGTTGGCGATCTTCTCGGACATCTGACTTTACAATCACATCGGTTTCGCCCAACGGACTGCTACTGGACGCCACCAAGGAAATCTTACTTCCCTCGCGAACTCGCAATCCTGCTTGATAGGTTGTTTCGAAATCAAAAGCTCCGCTTCCCTCCTCGCGCAGATAATCGGGATACCGCACTCGTACCTTAACCTCGGTCAGGGCTGGTGGGGGAACCGCTTCGATGCGAAAATCATTCAAGCGATCGTCACGTCCGCGAACGTCCAACGTCAACGACTCGGCGAGGCCAGTTAGCGGTGGACCATCGACCACAAAGGATTGGTAACCGTCAATCACTCGACCGATTCGTCGCATGTTGGATTGAACACGGGTACCGGATTCGGTTTCAAACTGAACGGTACAGACAACAGGCAATTCTGCTCCATCGGCTTGGGCACGAATTCGCAGAGTACCTTGGCTACCATGCGGCAAACGCAACTTCTTGTTCTTAAATTCAACCAGCGCGGGAGTCTCCGCCTGATCGTCCGAAGCGGTAACAATCGGCAACTCGATGCCCACCATTTCCAGGTGTGCGCGTCGGGGCCATGGGTCGTCCGAAATCAGAGTCAATCGTGAAGCGGCCCGCGCGAAGACACTGGGACTGATGATCAACAACAACAACGATAGCAGTGCCAGAGGAGCAACGATCATCCCCTTTCGCAGCAGCGGTTCCCAACGAAAAATGCGCCTGGGATCGACTTGATCGATCGCCACGGCCGCTTGATCGTGGACTTGTTCCAACAGCTTGGGCGAATGCGAATCACCCTCCCGCCCGGGACGATTCAATTGTACGGCCGTGACCAATCGCCCCCCGAGTTGCGGATGGTGCCGTTCGACCAACAGCGCCAGAGAATCATCGGGCAGCGGTCTGGCCAGCCGTCCGATCAACATCGAAGACAGAATCCCGACAACCATTGCCGCGACCAACAGCAACAGAATCAGTCGGGCCAATCGCGGCATTTCAGTGCCGCCAAGCCAAACCGGCAAGTAATCAAGCGCCAGTCCAATCCAAAAGGCCGACAAAATCACCGCCGCCAGGGCAAGCAACGAGTCCCAGACGACATAGCGGCGAACGCGGGCGCGCAACGAGTCGAGCAGCGTCGACAGTCGAGGGTCGAGATTTCGCGAAACAGCCATGCGGGGGTAATTTGGAAAACTTTGGATCGAAACGCCGGCGATGTATTCTCTTGCGCCGACACTCGTTATACCAGAAGTGCGCCGAAACCCATCGGTCCTGATATTTTCCGGCTATCCATGACTCTTTTTCGCCCCTGCATCGACCTGCACGAAGGTTGCGTCAAGCAAATTGTCGGCGGCACGCTGAGCGAATCAGCGGGCGGGCTGGTCGAAAATTACGTCTCGGATCGACCTGCCCAATGGTTTGCCGAAAGGTACCGGCAGGACCAACTGTCGGGCGGGCATGTCATTCAACTCGGTCCGGGAAATCAAGCGGCGGCCCGAGCGGCCTTGTCGGCTTATCGCAACGGACTTCAAATCGGCGGCGGAATCACAGTCGACAACGCGCGTGACTGGCTGGAAGCAGGAGCCAGTCATGTGATCGTCACTTCCTGGTTGTTCGATCAGAGGGGAAGCCTGTTGCCGGATCGCTTGCAGCGATTAAACAAGGCCGTAGGTCGAGCGCAAATTGTGCTCGATCTCAGTTGTCGCCGAACAGGCGACACCGAAAAGCCCAGTTGGCGGGTTGCGATGAATCGCTGGCAAAAGCTGACCGAGATCGAAATCACGCCGGCAAACCTCGATCACCTGGCTCAGTATGCCAGCGAATTTTTGATTCATGCGGCGGACGTCGAAGGCCTGTGCGGTGGAATCGATCGCGATCTGGTACAGCAGATCGGCCAGTGGTCGCCGATACCGGTAACCTACGCCGGCGGAGTTGCCTCGATGAACGACGTGCGTCTGGTTGCCCAGCTCAGTGGCGGTGCCGTCGATGTGACTGTCGGCAGTGCGCTAGATCTGTTCGGTGGCAAGGGTGTTCGGTACCACGAGTTGATTCAGTGGAATCGAAACTCGGCAGCTTAACGGGCTTCACATCAGCGACGTTGCAACACGAACAAAGCATCGGTCAGGTCGTTATTGAACTCTCGCGGCCGGTCGATGTCGTAGTCGAAGTCGTAGATTCCGGCGATTCCCCAGACGTTTTCTACTTTTCTGAGCAACCGCTTGGCCTGGCCAGGTGTGTAGATTCGCAATGGAAACTCGCCACGAATTCGCTCGATCTGACCGTTCTTTTTGGTCACTTTGATTGAGACCCGCAACAATTCTTGACGGCTGCTGCGATCAAAATCGATCACCCTCAACGTGCAGCTTAATCTGCTGCCGCGGTCTTTGGCTGTCCAACGTTCGGTGCATTCCGGATCGGCGTCGAGCGGAATCAAGTGAAAACCCAAGATGTACAGCCCTCCTTTCCTGACATGGTTTGCCACGGATCGCAAGTGTTGAAGCGCATCGTCTTCGCGGATCAGGTGCCTAAATGTATTGAAGGTGCAGAAAGCGGAATCAAATTTCCGCTTAAAGTTCATCGAAGTCATGTCACCAAGCACCAGCTCGGCGTGAAGTCCTTCTTTGGCGAGCCGCTGGGCCGAATAGTCAAGCATTGCCTGGCTGAGGTCCAAACCGGTGATCTCGTAGCCTCGCTCGGCAAGTTCGACCACCAGCCGACCACTGCCGCAACCCGGCTCTAGCAGCCGTTGTACGTCGCGTCTGGTGAAACGCTGGAAAGCGCTTTCAAAAAAAGCAATCTCGGCCGCCGTTTCGTCGCGAAAGAATAGGTCAAAGTAGTGTGGATGGTCATACCAAGTGGCCATGCAATTGACTCTTGCTCAAATTGATCCGCAGGTTCAACGGCTGAGTGTATCGAGGCGGCTGATGCATGCGTAGGCCGAACGAAAGTCGATCGGCAACTCATTCGCGAAATCGGTAGCCCACTCCACGGACCGTTTCAATTAAATCGGCCGCCCGCCCCATTTTTTTTCTCAGCGCACGAACGTGGACATCGATCGTTCGCTCCAACACCATCGTGTTTTCGCCCAAGGCGGCATCCACCAGTTCCGCGCGATCAAACGCTCGCCCAGGCTGACGAATCAATGTTTCCAATAGCTGGAATTCGCTTTTGGTCAGCTTCAGCGGCTGCTCGTTGACTGTGGCGATAAATCGGCGGCGATCGACCGTGACACCTTGGTGGCTGATCTTGTCGCCATCGGCGATTACAGGTTCACGACGACGCAGCAAGGCTTTCAATTTATGCAACAGCACCTTGTAACTTTCGACCGGTTTGACGATGTAGTCATCGGCGCCCATCGCCAAACCGACGACCTGATCAGATTCTTCGCCCATCGCGCTGAGCATCAGGATCAGCGCGTCGCGTGTGGCCGCGTCAGCGCGTACCTGTTTGCAGACCTCGATGCCGCTCACGACCGGCAGGTCCACGTCCAAGATGATCACATCGGGCAAGATCAGCCGGGCCTGTGAAATTGCCTCTTGACCATCGGCGGCGTGTGAAACGTCATAGCCGGCCCGCTGCAGCTGATATTCAAGCGTCTCGGCCAGTGGTCGATAGTCTTCGACAACTAAAACCTTGGTCTTTGACATATTCCCACGTGCTATGATTGATTTGGAATCAGATCAGATCTATTGGTTGAACGGTGTCGCAACTATCGTCGTCAATCCAGTCGCAAATGAAACCCGACAACCGCTCTCGGTGCTGTTAAGGTTTGGTTAATTCGAGAGGTACAATCCGAACCGGCAAGCGGCTAATCATCGATCAAATCAAGATCAGCGGCAAAGTACCACTGAGTGACCGTCTTCTGTGGGCACTGGACGTAATACTTCCATTCTTTACTGACAAAGTCCCAGGAGATTCGCGTAATTTCGCCTTCATGGACCGTCTCCGGCAACCTCGCGAACACACGGTCAAAGAGCACAAACTTTGGCTGACGAATGCTGTCCGGGCTGGGATTCATGATCGCGATCAATTCAAACAGACCGGAACGCATGTTGTCGAGCTGAGAAACCGTCTCGTCGTTAATGACTTCCCGATGCGAGGGACGATGAACGACTTTGATCGCGGATGACTCTGAACCGTCATCGGGAGTAAACAAGTGCACGGCAAAGTCAGTGGCGATCAATTCCATCGGGGGCGAATTTCTGGTTCCCGGTAACAGACTTTAGAATCGCTCCAGTGTAGTTCACTCGTGCCGGAACAACACGCAAATTGCCGAGGGGGCGTGAACAATTCTTTGATTGAATCTCAATTCCCCAGACTCCGAATTGACTTGAAATGAGCCCAGCGTATGCGAGTCTTGGCCGGCGACCAGCATCCATCGGCCCGATGGATCCAGATTGAAATTTCGCGGGGTCGCGGCACGGGCGTTTTCAATTTCGACCACGGACAGCTGACCGTTCTCTTGATTGACACGAAAGGCCGTGATCGTATCGTGACCCCGATTGGCCGCGTAGACGAACTTGCCGTTGGGATGGACGCGGATTTCCGAAGCACTGCAGGACAACTCTTTCGCTAACTGTATTTTCGGTACCGTGGGGATGTTTTGTTTGGGAGTCAGTTGTCCCGTCTGAGCGTTGTAATCGAAAACGGTCACGCTCAGCGACAGTTCGTTCAGCACATATGCCCACCGACCGCTGGGATGAAACTTCATGTGCCGCGGACCGCCGCCGGCCGGCACGCGCGCAAATCCAATTGGTTCGATCGATGCCGCCGCGGCGTCGTGCTTGTAAATCATCACTTTGTCGAGCCCCAGGTCCGGCACGAAGGCAAATCGATTGTCAGGCGAAAAACCTACCCAGTGGGCATGCGGTTGAGCTTGCCGGTCGGCCACGACGCCAGAGGAACCCTGATGGTCGATCAACACTGTGCGCTGTTTCAGCGAACCATCCGGATGCAATGCGAAAGCAGCCACCGAGCCACCACCATACTGAGCGGTAAGCAACGTTCGGCCAGCTACGTCGACCGCGACATGGCAAGCACCACCATCGCCAATTTCCAACGAGTTGAGCTGTCGTAACTGGGCGCGATTACCATGCTCTTGAATCTGATAGGCGACCACCGATGGGACCTCTTCGATCGTGCCAACGGCGTACAGGTGCGTCTCTTTGGGGTGGATCGCCAGGAATCCTGGCCCTTGGATTGACGCCGCCAATTCGGGGTCGCTCAACCGGCCCGTCGCGCGATCAAGTGTGCAGTGATAGATCCCTTTGCTGGGCGGCCGGGAGCTGGTTCCAATCCAGACGTCGATCAAATCAGTATCGTCGGCAGCCGCCAAGGATGGCATGAAAGCAGTTGGCATCGCGATTAACATCCAGACGATAAAAGACTTTTCAAACCAGTGCGGCATATCGGGGTCTCGAAGTTCACAGGGATCGGTCGCTGTCGAAGGACTCGGTGCGTTCAGTCAGTAGGGGCGCTGAAATCGACAGCGTCTCGGCAAGCCGGCTTTATGATCGCGTGGCGGCGGCGCATGAAAAAGCCCGCTTGCCGAGACCAAGGTAATCTCGACAAGCGGGGCTGTTAGCTCGCGCAATCTAGGTTGTGCGAGTGGGGTGGCCTGTGCCGAAGCATTTGGCCCGCCGACGTGCTACGGGTTACCACCCCGTTGGCTAGTACAGCATAAATCCACTTGCTCACCTCCTTTCAAATCATGGTTTGACGACTCGCCGCCCGGGTGCCAACCAGAATGGGTAGCGAAATCGTACGGAAAGGGTCAATCGCGACGCGTTATCGCGATCCGACGGCTCTATTATCGTCTTGCCCGATGGATCTGACAAGAGAAATTTCGACGACCGCCGGCCGACCATGCCGCTAAACTCGGTATTCCAAGGCCCGGGCAGATCGGTTCTCGTTTTGACACCGGACGCAGTAGCCTGGTTCGCCGGGCCCTGGTTCGCCGGGCCCTGGTTCGCCGGGCCCTGGTTCGCCGGGCCCTGGTTCGCCGGGCCCTGGTTCGCCGGGCCGCCCTGAGAGCTCAGCGGTCCCGCCCAAATCCCCCAGGGCCGGAAGTCGGCCGGGCGCCTGGAGTTGACAGGGAGACGGCGTTTCACGCCGGTTGCGAGGGTGGGTCAATTTCGTAATGCACGATCACCAAGATGTCTCCGCCGCCGAAGGAATTCAGCGGTCCGCTGCCGCCCGACTGGGCGGTCAGATTCCCGGTGACCGAGACCACCTTGGCACCACTCTTGCGCATCCAGCGATTGATCTGACGTTCCAACTCGGGGATCTCCGAGTCAACACTTTTGAAGATTTTGATTTGTTGCATCGAAGCAGAGCTTTCCGCGTGCAGAACATTGGGTGGCAGGCCAGGTGCTAACCATGCTTTCAATTATCGCCCGATGATTAGCGCCTTGTCGACTCGGTGTCCACTGCGGCCGAGATCGGCCGCAGTGGCGGCCGAATCGGGGTTTCCGTTGGTTCCCAGAGACTCAAGCGCACATTGTCAATCGTTGCCTGGCCAGCCCCGATCAGTTCAAACATCACGCTGACTTCCGATTCGCCAAGCGACTGGCGGTACAACCTGACGGGAACCCAGTCGGAGCGGCCTCGCACCAAGACTCCCGCTTCTTGACCGCCAATCGTATCGTAAACGAGCAATCCTTGATGCGGTCCTCCAAACCCAATCGTTCGCACCATCGCTTCGATACGGATCGCTCGGCCGGCGGGAATCCGTACCGATGGGCTGCGGATTTGAACCACCGTCCCTTGGTAGCCACCAGGCAGTCCTTCGTCAGTCAGCGGTGTCACGGTGGCTTGCAAGGCACCGCCGTCGATCGCGCCACGAGTCAGATGCGACACTTCGCTGTGGGCGCGATCAGCCATTCGCCGGCCGACATGCCAGCGTCCCGGGCCGATCATGTTTGCTTCGTCCAAGCCACCACTGGTCAAGCGGTTGGGCCCCCAACCCTGTTCATTCATCAACTCACGCCACATGATTTGCACATCCATCGCTCCGCAATCGATCGGTGGAGAACTGGCTGGGTTGGGCCAATCGGGCATCAAGGCTTCCGACAGCTGCCACTGACTGCGCAGCGCCCAGGCATCAGCCCGCCGCGCCATTCGTAACGTCGCATCGGTGTCACCACTGCGATAGACGGATTCGGCTTCTGCCATCGTGCGCTGGGCCGCTTCGATCAAACCGCGGGGTGCGGATTGGCTGGTCACGCGTGCCGCCGTCGCCGTCACCCAGTTCTGTTCGGTGCGCTGGACCAATTCGGTCGCCAACTGCCAGCGATCGAGTGCAGCTTGGCGAGCAAACTGTTGGGCCGATCGACTCAGCTCACCGCCCACCGCCAAATCGCTACTGAGAACAATGATCTCCACCGCATCGGGCGAAACGATTCGCAAGAACGCCCCGGTTTCGGTCGTTTGCGTTTGCATTCGTTCGGCGGAAAAGTGGGTCAGGCGCCAGCCGGTTTTGGCGGCGTCGGCGGGTGTCAACTGGATGTCGATTGCCGAACCGTCGCCGCACAACACTTCCGATCCACGCAGCGCTGCTGAGGTGACAATCAAAAGTTCGGTCGCGCCGCTGGTCAGCCGCGCGGCCTGATAGGCGCGCCGCTAATGGTGGGCGGGGGCATCGGAGTCGCTGAGCAAATCCAAGGCGAAATCGTGGCAATCAGGCGGTTGACGTAGCTGAGCGCCATCGACCGTTGGCTGTCCAGTGGTGATCCACTGGCAAGGGATCGGGTGGAGCGAAAAAGGATCGCTGACGGTGTTGTCTCTAAGGACCGAAATGCTTGCAGCCACATTGAGTGCCAGCGAAATCCAACAGGACGTGGTGATCCGATGGCATCGGCAATGCGTTCGTTCTGGAGCAGCAAACTTGTTGGCGGCATGCTCTGCAGACCGACCGCGAATTCCACGCGGTCACCGATCTCGCGACGCATCGCCAGCATTTGGGCAAGCTCTTCGCTCGCTTGCAAACCACGTGTGCGAGGAGGCAAGTCGTCGATGATGCCGTCGATCAGTGGTGCGTAATGCCGCCAGCTTTCCGACGGTGCGCCGATGATCGGACGTTGCCAACGCTGCGGCCACCCGCGCAACCCTTTGGCGGCGAGCGCTGTCTTTTCGATGTGGCGACTATCCATCGCTTCGCCCGATCCGATGTACCATCCGGCCACCGGCTCCAACATCGATTCGAGTGCTGGATCGGGCGATGATGGAGGCGGCGCATAGACCAACATCCGAGCTCGAATTGCCTCGCTCAGGATTGCTGCGTCGGGTGGCTTTGACAACAGCACCGCATCAAACCCCAGCGAACGGATCCAGGACAACGGCTCGTCGTTATGTTGCAAAATGCGGACAATTTTTCCGGCAGTAAATGCGGTCCGGTAGCGATCTGCGGCGCGACCGGATGGGCGGCGCGATTGGACCGCGGCCGGTGGTCCGTCGCTGCCACGTGCATTTCCCGTTACCACGCTAGCCTCGACAGGGATCAATCCGTTGATCCGCAACTCGTCCAGTCGAATTGATGTGGTACCAGGACCGCTGTAGGCGTTGATGATGATTCCATCGACGTAAGGATCACTCAAGTCGGCGTCGCTGCCGTATTCGTTCCGCAAAGCGACGTTCTTCAAACGCAGCGGTTTTTCAACCAACCCCACTCCGATCGATGCGAATTCGCCAGCAGAGTGATAACTTGCCCCATAGATCACAACGCTGGCGGCTTGTCGTGTTTCTCGATCGCGCAAGTAGGGGTAGCGGACGCGCAAACCAATCCTGGCCCCTTCCTTGGCGCTCATGATCGAGACGTTTGCGCGAAGGTCATCGATCGGCAAAGCCGGCTCGATTGGGTAGACCAGCAGAGCTTCGGTTCCATGGCCGGCAATGATCGTGATCGTTTCGCAGGCACCGGCTCCAACGCCACCGGTAGCCAAGTGGCCATGGTCGATCACCCGCGCCTGAGAGTCTGATTCGGCGAGATGCCAACGAGGCGGATGTGTGTCCAGGGAATCGTAGATCTGAGAGTGGGCCGGGGCGACGCAAACCAGACAAACCAGCCACCCACAAGCAGGCGGCACTCTCCATCTTTGCCAAGTCGGAACATTCGGCGGTCGTTTTGCTGTGTTCGACGATTCCATTGATTTCGGTTGTTGACGCCCCAGTCCGGCTACAGAACAATCGTGATCACGCCCCCTCGATTCGGCCCGGCCAGACGGTCGCGAGGCCAACCAACCAGGGGAGCTCGAATGATGGTGTGTGGTCTGTGCGACGTGGTGTTGTTTGAAAACCACAAGCGCTCGCAAGGCTCCGCCGCAGACGCAAGGTCTTTGCATAACAAGATTTAGCATCCTGGGCCAAGTCGAAAACACGTTGCCAAAAGGCAACGTGGTGATTTGACATCCTCGGCATGCCATTGATCGTAAATCACTTATGGCGAACGACTTATGATCGCCTGCAAGGAGTTGCCCAAGGAATGCGGCACCGTAGCTGCAATGGATGGCAGGAAACGAATAAGCCTGATACAGCCCCTTTCGGAGTGACCACTCGTATGCCAAACGCCATCGGATCGACCCAGAAGCTGAACGACGAAACGCCCATCGAACTCCAAGAGATGGTCAAAGCGATCAACGCTTTGCCCAGCCGGTACCGGGATGTGGTGGCGCCAGCGATGCAGCGCGTGATCGAGTGCAGTACCCGACGCCGCCGGATCCTGAACCTGGTCCAAGAAGCGCTGTCCCAACTGCGACTCGACATGAAGTACCTGATCTTTGATCTGGAGGCGACTCGCCGCGAGCGCGACGAATACAAAGAGCGGTTGGAACAAGGCGATCACTAATCCCCACTCGTTTGGCGAGTCGGAATACGTTTAAATTGAGAGTCGCACACCGCCAGTATCGGCGGGTCGGTGGGCGGCGAGGTTCGATCCCTTTCCTCGGTATGAGTTGGAAACGTGCGAAAAAAATCGATCCTGCGATCGATCGCTATGCTAGGACTGATTGTGATTGCCGCTGCGATACTGAGCTTATTTTCGCAGATAGATAACTGGAAAAGGGATCTGTCAATCAACGTCGCGTCACTGGATGAAAAATCGCCCGACCCGTCTTTGCGGCCGCTAACAGTTCCTGGCTCCGTGCGCGAGGTGGAAGCCAAGATCACGTCTTGGGCAAACAGAACTCCCCGCTGGTCGGTCGAATCGAGTGACGCGACCGATGACGAAGCAACAATTCACCTGACCCGAACCACGCGAATTTTTCGTTGGGTCGACGACATCCGGATACAGCTTCGCGGCGTTGATCGTGGAACCAAAATCGATGCGGAAAGTCGCTCACGCGTCGGCAAAGGAGATCTTGGGCAAAACCCGCGCAATCTTCGTCAGTTAGTTACAGCGATTCAGGCGGCCGAGAAAGTCGAGTGAGCAAGCCGACCGATGTGCGGATCAAAGCGGTCCAGGTCGGTTACCTTCCGGTCACCATGCGCGTGCCGTTGAAGTTTGGCGGCGAGTCGGTCAAGTCAGTCACCTGCATTCGCGTCGCAGTCACCGTGATCGATCGACAAGGCCGCTGCGCAACCGGTTGGGGTGAGACCCCGCTATCGGTAACTTGGGCCTGGCCCAGTTCGGATTTGTCCTACGGTCAGCGATACCAGGCGATGGTTGAATTCTGTCGCCAGCTGCAAACGAGTTGGGAACAAATGGAGGCGTTCGGCCATCCGATCGAGATCGGACATACGTATCTGTCGAGCATACTGCCGCTGTTGCTGGAGGAATTCAATTCGTCGCGCGGCGGCCAGCCGATGCCGTATCTGGCCGCATTGATCGCCACGAGTGCCTTTGACATCGCGACGCACGACGCGTATGGAATCTTGCACGATGTCGACATCTACAAGACGTACAACAACCAATTCATGTCGGCTGATCTTGCCGTTTATCTGACGGCCGCTGAAGATTCGATCGATTTCGTCGGAAAGTTCCCTAGTGACTATCTGGTGACCGAAGTCCCGACCCGCCTGCCGGTCTGGCATCTGGTCGGCGGCTTGGATCCACTGAACGACGCCGACAATACCGGCGACCGGCCAAACGATGAATACCCGGTCACGTTGCGCCAGTGGATTGCCCGCGATGGGCTGCAATGCTTGAAGGTGAAGCTGCGCGGTACCGACAACGACTGGGATTACCGACGACTAACCCAGGTCGGCCAGATCGCAATTGACACTGGCGTGACCGCCTTGTCAGCCGATTTCAATTGCACGGTCACCGACCCAGAGTACGTCAATGCGATCTTGGACCGACTGCGGACTGAACGCTCCGACATCTTCGATATGATTCTGTACGTCGAGCAGCCGTTTCCGTATGACTTGGAAAATAATCAGATCGACGTCCGCAGTGTTGCCGCCCGCAAGCCGCTGTTTTTGGACGAGAGCGCCCATGATTGGAAATTCATCGCACTCGGTCGCAAACTTGGCTGGACCGGGGTGGCGCTAAAGACCTGCAAAACGCAAACCGGTGCGCTGCTGAGTCTTTGCTGGGCGAAAGCGCACGGGATGCCGCTGATGGTTCAAGACTTGACCAACCCGATGCTGGCTCAGATTCCGCACGTTCGACTTGCCGCTCATGCAGGAACCATCATGGGCGTCGAATCCAACGGGATGCAGTTTTATCCAGCGGCCTCGGTAGCGGAGGAAAGGGTGCATCCGGGGATCTATCGACGACGCGCCGGACAACTCGATCTATCAACGATCGCCGGCCCCGGTTTCGGCTACCGCATCGACGAGATCAAGCGAGCAACCTGTTAGTGATCCGCCGCTGCCAGCTGCCTAATTACTTGGACGTATGTCGGTCGCGAGCGGCACCGCGCCGTTGCCGCGAAATGCCTCGACATGGGCGAAAGTTTCGGCCGAGGCGGCTTCGCACGCGCGGCGGTAGGAGACCGGTAACGGCTCGCTTAACAATTCGCCCGGCTGCAAGAATTCGTAAAGCTCACCGTAGTGCTTGGTCTCGGTCGGAGTAGTGCGGTGCAGGATGTGCCAGGGTCGCAACTGCTGTGGCTCGTCCAAGCCAATCGCACCCAACATGTCCGCCAGGCTGCCAATCGTTTCACGATGGAAACTTGCCACCCGCACGCTCTTGTGCGCGGGGACCAGGCCGACGAATAATTCCGGATCGGTTGTCGCAACTCCCACCGGACAATGGTTGCTGTTGCACTTGAGCGCCTGAATGCAGCCCAGGGCCATCATCATTCCGCGCCGAATTACAGGAATCGGCGCCGAGCGCCAGTCGTTTCAACAGTGCAAATCCCGAAGTCACCTTGCCACTGGCGATCACACGTATGCGGTCGCGCAGACCATAACCAACCAGCGAATTATGAACGAAGATCAGGCCTTCGAATAACGGGGCGCCGATATGATTGGAGAATTCAAGCGGTGCAGCGCCGGTTCCTCCTTCGCCACCGTCAATCGTGATGAAGTCTGGTGTGATGCCGGTTTTGATCATGGCCTTGCAGACGGCCAAGAATTCGCGGCGTTTGCCGACGCAGAGTTTGAAACCGACGGGTTTGCCGCCGCTGAGCTTGCGCAGCTGCGCGACAAACTCCAGCAGACCAATGGGGGTCGAAAAAACCCGATGTCCGGGGGGCGAAAGCACATCCTGGCCCAGCGGCACATGGCGGATTTGAGCGATCTCTGGCGTCAGTTTGGCGGCTGGCAAGATACCACCATGTCCCGGCTTGGCGCCTTGCGAAAGTTTCAATTCGATCATCTTGACTTGCGGCAATCGGGACTTTTCGCCGAACAGCTCAGGGTCAAAGTCACCGGCGTCGGTGCGACAACCAAAGTACGCGGTGCCGATTTGCCAGATCAGATCTCCGCCGCCTTGAAGATGATACGGACTGATACCCCCTTCGCCGGTGTTATGGGCAAAGTTGCCGAGCTTGGCTCCTTGGCTCAGCGACAGAATCGCGTTCTTGCTAAGCGATCCGTAGCTCATTGCCGAGATATTCAGCAAGCTGGCCGAGTAGGGTTGCAAACAATCGGGTCCGCCAATCATCACACGCATCTCTTCAGGCACATTGTGCACCGGAGCCATCGAGTGATTGATCCACTCGTAACCTACCCGATAAAGATCCTCTTTAGTGCCGAAAGGCAAAGTATCGCGAACATCTTTGGCACGCTGATACACGAGCGACCGCTCGTCACGGTCAAAGGGAACGCCATCGGTATCGCTTTCAACAAAGTACTGATAAATCTCCGGCCGAATCGTTTCGAGTAGATATCGGAAATGGCCGATTACGGGGTAATTACGAAGAACCGAATGCCGGATCTGAAAAAAATCCCAACAGCCGACGATGACAATCGGAAACAGAACCAGCCAGGCCCACAGCGCCCGGGGGTAGAAGACTGTCGCTGCAATGCTGAGCAGCAGCAACAAGAACACAAAATAAACGAAAATGCGTCGCATGCTCATCGTTGTGCGTGATTGTTGGTTAACGACACGGATTTATCTGTACCTTCTGCCCGCCGCATTTAAACCCTTTGCGGGCTTACCAATCAACGGCCAGCCGATTCCCGGATGCTTTGGCATCTCTGTCGGGCGACGACGATGTGATCCAAAACGGTGATACCCAGCAATTTACCGGCTTCGGTCAGCTGACCGGTTACGCTGTGATCCTCGCGGCTCGGGGTTGGATCGCCGCTGGGATGGTTATGAACCAGCAGAATTGCCGAGGCCGAATCACGGATCGCGGGTCGGAATACTTCGCGCGGATGCACCAAACTAGCATCCAACGTGCCGCGCGTAATGAAGTGAGTGTGAATCGGTTTGTGTTTGGTATCGAGAGTGACAATATGAAATTCCTCTTGTACGGCGTCGGCCGCCAATTTCGCGAACTCGAGTTCGCAGTACTCAATGGCTTCCCGAGTCGACGTGATCTTGAGGGCGATTTTCGCTTGAGCGTTTTCAATTCTAGCAACGCGACGCCCCAATTCGATGCCGGCCATGATTTGGGCAAAACTAGCTTTGGTAATCGCCCGGCTGATCTGTTTCAGGTCTTCGGGACTGCACTTCGGCAGCTCGGCAAGGGATTCAGCAAAACGAGTCGTCAATTTTTGTGCTGCCACGAGAGCCGATTCATTGGGCACTCCGACTCGAATCAAGATCGCCAGTAGATCGGCATCACTCAGCAGTGCAGCGCCGCCGCGCAGCAATCGCTCTCGAGGGCGCTCCGGCTCCGGGGTTTCAGTGATTTGAGTGCCGTGGATCTGGCGATTGATCCAACTTTCGGAGTCAAGCTGGCTGGGTGGCGAAGTCCATCGGTACTTGACCGTGTTATCGACAGCGCTGGTGACCAGCAGGCCGTCGCTGACCAATTGCTTCAGGTTTCGCGTGACGTAACCGGGCGCCGCTTCCGAGCAGCACTGCTTGGCTTCCCGAATGGTAAAATCATCGATGGAGGTCAAGGGAAGAATGACCTGTCGCAATCGTCTGCGCCGCTGTTCGCTCACATCACGCCTCGAATCTCGATCCCGATTCGCAAATCGCTAATTTAGCCGACCGCGGCAGCCCGTTGGGGTCGACCACCAATTCCCCCCCCCAAGCAAGCGCGGTCGCTTTGGAAAACTACGGCTGAGGCTGAGGCGTGTGCTCGCTCGCGCGCCCGCTTCCGCCGGCTAGAGACGGCGGCAGGCGTGTTGATTCGGCCGTAGCTGCGATCACTCGTTCAGTTCGCTGTTGCGGGGGCACCACGACGCCGCAGCTGATGATGAACTGAATCGCTTCGTCGATCGTCAAATTCAGGTCGATCGCCTCGGCTTTTTTTACGGTCACCGTAAATCCGGTCATCGGCATCGGGCTGGTTGGCATCAGCACGCTCAGCATCTCTTCGCCGGTGGCCTCGGCGATCTCGCGCATGCTGTTGCCCGTGACGAAGCCCAATGACCAAATTCCTTTGGATGGATATTCGATGGCGACCACGCGGTTGAATTCGATTTCTCGTTCGCTGAACGCAAAGTCCGTAACTTGTTTGACGCTGCCGTAAACCTTGTTGACGATCGGAATTCGCAGCACACCGCGATCAAAGGAGTGGACGAACCAGCGACCAAGACCGAATGTGAACAGGCGGCCGAGAAAAAAAAGCGCGGTGGTAAAGACAATCAGGAACACAGGCACGACTAACCAGCGAGGCATGTAGGTCAATTCGACGTAACGATGCCAATAAGCATTCGCGCTGGCCGGCGCGGCGCGTAGGGTCCGAAGTAGTCCGTTTCTTCATCGACTAACTTTTTCACTTCCTCCGGTAGAAACCGTCGTCGCGTCGGGTCGGGCACAAACCGTTTTCCGTCATACACAAACCCATCGAGCCAGCGTTCGTTGTCGTCCTTGGTTGATCCCTCAGGAGGGCTGGCGTAAGTTTCCTCGACTCCGAAGACAATTGAGTGCCTGATGCCGGATTCGATCGGCCGCAGCACGTACGATTCAACCGTCTTCCAGGCCCAAATCAGAACTACAATCGTCAACAGTGGCGGCAGCACGACACCCAAACCGCGCAGCACCGCACGGCGAAACCCCACGGCTCTTGACGGACTGGAAATGCGTTGCTGGGATTCTGGAGTCATCGGTTCCAAATCGGAATCACCTGGATTGGAGTCTACGGGTGTCACTGAAGAGCCTACTGCGTTGGATCTATCAAACGCCGTCTATTAAGTGCCATTTGTCAAGCGCCGACATCCATCAAGCGCCATCAATCACAAGAGCCCCCGCGCTATGACTCCTAGCAGCCAACCGCTCGGGCAACCACCGCCAAGGTAACCCGACTGGCTCCTGCATCCTTCAGCACGCCAGCTACCTCGTTGGCAGTAGCGCCGGTCGTCAGGACATCATCGACCAGCAGAATATGCCGATCCGCTATCCTTGGCGATCTCAAAAAATCATAGCTTTTTTTCGGCGCGAACGCACCGCGAACATTTTTTGCCCGATCCGTTTCGTCCAACCAGGCTTGTTTGGCGATTTTGCGTGTGATTCTTAACAATTGCCGGCAAGGGAGGCCGATGCCGGTCGCAACGGCTGTGGCGATTGTCTGGCTGCCATTGCCTCCACGCGAGAACTGACGAGTGAAATGGGATGGCACAAAGGTGACCAAATCGGGGTAACTTGCCAGGCTGGGAAAACTCAAACGCCCCGCCAAACGTCGTCCCAAAGCCTCGGCAAGCGGGGCCTGATGAGCATATTTTGCCTTCACAATTGCTTCCCGAACCGAATCCAAGTAGGCCCACATCGCATCCACTCGATCGAATCGAAATTCCCGCGTTTTGCAATGTTGGCAGCGGGCAACGAGGGATGCTGCTGAGGAATCGGAATCAATCGCGCTGACCGGATCCTGGAAATCCGCGCCACCGCCTACCGCGTAGCCCGGCAGACCACAGCGATGACATGCCGTTTGCATCAACGGTTGGCTGGCAGTCAGGCCAACTTCGCAGCGGCGACAAAAATCGATGTCCGGCCCGACCCCACAGTCGCAAAGCCGGCAAACTGCGGGAAAAACCAGCTCCGCCGAGGCAGACTTCGCCTCCTGGGCGGCCGCGGAGACCGCTCTGGCAACACCCCGCAGGTGTCCGGATAGCCGCGGGAATCGATCGGGAAACGCTTTTTTCAAAATTTCTTGCGAACCTGACGTCAGCGGAAGCGTCTATTCGCTCGATACTCTGGTTGGGGAAAGTCTAGTCAGCTGATGCCCTTTTTGACTGGCCTTTTTTGGTTCCTTGGTATACCTTTGTCTCTAGTGGGCAGTGCCCCGTCAACCTTCTAAATGATCGATCCGCCCAGCGGCTGATTGAGTTGGCGATGGTTGATTCGGGTTTGGCCCCTGTTGTTGTTTTACGAGTGCTCCGCGGTCGCACCCCTCTAAGTGGTGCCATTGGAGGTTGATGAAATGCGTTTCGAACAAATTATCGCAGCTGTCACACGCACGTTGGTCATTCGCACCGTACGTGAAATGGAAGCCGTCCGATTGTTCGTTGGCAACGTCAGCTTTCATCTCGGTTATCAGCGGATGCACTTCTGGATCTCCGCGCTGATGCAGCCCATGCATGCCGGTTCACACCGTTGGCCATCGTCCCTGGCGGACCTGGCTGGCGGGATAGACGCCGGTGCCACGGACTGTAAACGCGGCGGTTTGCGATATCAACCTGCGTTGGTACTAGCAAATCGTCCGGCAAATGGTCGGGTCAGATTCGCCAAAGTCTAAATCAGACTAGCGAGCGAAATTTCTCCCAACTGATTGCCCAGCCGTTTGCAGCGGACCACGCGATCGCGGACACCACGCGATCAGGTCGTTTCGCTGACCGGCGTTGATCCCGATTGTGGCTCTCACATCGTTAATCCGGTGTGGCTGACGCACTCTCCATTACAAAAAACAACCGCGACCTTTCCGCACCAAGTGCGCCACCAACTGGTTCGCTCGATCCGACCAGACGATCGGCAACAGGTCGAACACCTCACGAAGAGGAACAGACGATGAACTTCACCGACAACAACATCTTTGCGATTCAGACACCAACGGTGGCGGAATTGGTTCGCGCTGCCCAAGATGGCGATCGAGATGCCTTCGGGGAATTATTTCAGCGCTACCGAGCCGGTATCGTCGCGCTCGCGATGCGCCGCGTTCGTAACGCCGACGAAGCCGAAGAATTGGCCCAAGACGTGTTCATCCAAGCGATGCAGAAGATCGACCAGTTGCGGGTGCCCGAGGCCTTCGGTGGCTGGTTGCGTCAGATCGTTCACCGGATGGCGATCAATCGTATGACCCGCACCCGGTCAGCGCTGGCTTGCGACCCGGAAACGCTCGAAGCAACCTGCTTGGCCGTCGGAACTCCCGATGCCTTCGCCGAAGATCGTGAGCGCGCCGCTGCGGTTCGAGACGGCATTGATCGACTCGGCGCTCTCGATCAACAGACGTTGCAGGCATTCTACTTGCAAAGCAAGTCGTTGATTGAAATGAGCAACGAATTCGATGCACCGGTCGGAACGATCAAGCGTCGATTGCACGTCGCTCGCAAGCGATTAGCAAAGGAAATGGATGTAATGCAGGCGGTCTGAACGATCGATCTGACTCTCTGCTATAGCGATCACCGGCCTGGAACGCGAGTTCCGGGCCGGTTTTTTGTGACGGCAAGGGGACACTCCATGTCAGCTTGCGAATTCCCCTGTTCAACCAGGGAACACGCTACAATGGTCGCAGCAGCTTCATGCCGTGCCGCAGATAAACTTTCCTGGCCGTTACCAGCGAATCGATGGACTCTACCAGACTCCTGCTTGCGATTGACTCGTTGATCAACCTGATGCTGGGTTTGCTGCTTGTGTTTTTTTCGGAAACGCTTGCGAATTTTCTCGGCATCCCAATACCCCAGTCCAAGTTTTACCCCAGTGTCCTTGGCGGCGTGCTGTTTGGCATTGGGATCGCGCTTGCCCTGGAGCTCTTGTCGACTCAGCAGCTTGTTAGCGGTCTTGGTCTCGCTGGCGCCATCGCGATCAATCTCAGTGGCGGTATCGTCCTGGTCGTCTGGCTTGTCCTCGGTGTGCTTGAACTGCCCACGCGCGGTTACGCCTTTCTATGGTCCATTGCTGTGTTGCTCTTGGGCATCAGCGCGGTCGAACTATTTGTCCGTGCTCGAATGAGCGGCAGTCAAACGACCTAGCTGAACTTGCCACGCTCCGGCCAGCTATCGGTCCCCGTTTGACTGAGGTACAAAGCAGGAATGACGCAAATCAGCCATTACGCCGCCTGCTCCTTGCTGCCTGCTTCGATCGAACAGGCGTTCGCATATCACCAACGGCCGGGTGCTCTCGGACGTCTGACTCCTCCTTGGGAATCGGTCGAGATCGAGCGAACCGATAACAGCATCACGGTCGGCAGCCGGGTGGTGATGAAAGTGAAAATCGGCGGTCTGCCGATCCGTTGGGTCGCCGAACATACCCAGTATGATCCGCCGCATCTGTTCGCCGACACCCAGGTTTCCGGTCCGTTTGCGTCTTGGAATCATCAACATTGTTTTGCCTCCAAAGGAAACAAAACTGAGCTGTGTGATCGCATCGATTATCAATTACCGCTCGGCCGTTTGGGCCGGCTGTTCGGTGCCGGCCAGGCTCAATCGGTTCTGGAATCGATGTTCGCCTATCGCCATCGAGTGACCCATGATGATCTGACTTTGCATGCTGACCGCCCCTGCCAGCCGTTGCGAATCGCAATTTCCGGCAGCAGCGGTTTGGTCGGTCGCAATCTGCGGTCGCTGTTGTCGCTGCTTGGACACGAGGTCATTTCGCTGGTTCGTTCACCGACCGACCAGGCAGACTGCATCGCGCCCTGGGAAGGAGAGCAGGAAGCCCAGAAACTCGCCGCAGTCGACGCGGTGGTGCACCTGGCCGGAAAATCGATTGCCGATTCGCGTTGGAACGACAAACTCAAGTCGCAAATTCGCGACAGCCGTGTTGGACCTACCGGCGAGTTATGCGAATCACTGGCGCGACTGCCGCAGCGTCCCAAAGTGTTGGTCTGCGCCTCGGCAATCGGGATCTACGGTAGCCGCGGTGATCAATTATTGGATGAACAGAGTCCAGCGGCTGATGATTTTCTGGCGGATGTCGCCAAGCAATGGGAAGCCGCCTGTCGCCCGGCGGTCGACGCGGGAATCAGAGTTGTCAATTCGCGGTTTGGGATCATTCTGTCACCCTCCGGCGGCGCGCTTCAAAAGATGCTGTTGCCGGCAAAGTTGCTGGGCGGATCACTTGGCGGCGGCGATCAATGGTGGAGTTGGATTGGGCTGGATGATGTGCTGGGCGCGATCTATCACGCAATCACCGATGATTCGATCTCGGGCCCGGTGAATTTTGTCTCGCCCGAACCAATCCGCAATCGCGACTTCGCCAAGACCTTGGGCAGGGTGTTGGGGCGACCGGCGATTTTTCCGGCGCCGGCGCCAGCCCTGCGAGTCGCATTGGGAGAGATGGCCGATGCGTTGCTATTAGCCAGTGCGCGGGTCAAGCCAATGAAACTGATCGAAGCTGGCTATCGCTACCGGTTCACCGATTTGGAAGCGCAGTTGAAATACGCATTGGGAAAGGTGAGGCTTCCGCCCAGCGATTGCTAACCGATCGCCTTGACGACGGCGTCACCCATGTCCGCGGGGGTCGGCGCGACGACAATGCCGGCATCCTCCAGTGCCGCGACCTTTTCCTTGGCGGTTCCCTTGCCGCCACTGATGATGGCCCCGGCATGTCCCATTCGCTTTCCGGCAGGCGCGGTCCGGCCGGCGATGAAAGCAGCCACAGGCTTGGTCACATTCGCCTTCACGAAGGCAGCGGCTTCTTCCTCGGCCGAACCGCCGATCTCGCCAATCATCAGAATCGCTTCGGTTTGCTCGTCTTCTTGATACCGGGCCAATAAGTCGATAAAGCTGGTTCCGACAATCGGGTCGCCGCCAAGTCCCACGCAGGTGCTTTGGCCGAGCCCCAGGTTGCTGGTTTGCCAAACCGCTTCGTAGGTCAACGTGCCACTGCGACTCATCACTCCGACTTTACCGGGATTGTGGATGTAGCCCGGCATGATCCCAATTTTGCACTCTCCCGGCGTGATCACACCGGGGCAGTTCGGACCGATCAGGACCGAGTCGCTGAGCCGAACTTTTTCATAGACGCGGACCATGTCGAGCACGGGTACACCTTCGGTGATCGCGCAAATCACTCTGATCCCGGCGTCAATCGCTTCCAGGATCGCATCGGCTGTGAAGGGCGGTGGGACAAAGATCATCGTCGCATCGGCACCCGTCCGTTGGACTGCCTCCTCCACCGTGTCAAACACCGGGATTCCCTCGACATCCTGACCTCCTTTGCCGGGGGTCACGCCGCCGACCATTTGGGTGCCATAGTCACGGCAACCGAGCGAATGAAAAGTGCCCGCGCTGCCGGTGATGCCTTGGCAAATCACCTTCGTGTTGCCATCAATCAAGATGCTCATGACCTTATCGTTAACGCCTAAAGAGTGAGTTTGAGTAAAACGCTGGATTAACCAACGGCAGCGACGATTTTTTTCGCCGCGTCGGTGATGTCGGTCGCGTTGATGATATCGACGTCGCTTTCGGCCAACATCTTGCGGCCCTCTTCCACTTCCGTTCCCTCCAGCCGAACGACCAGCGGTACTGTGAATCCGACAGTTTTGCTGGCTTCGATCAAGGCCGCTGCAATCGTGGTGCAGCGCAATCCCGCCAAAAATATTGACCAAAACACCTTTGCAATTCGGATCGGACAGCAAGATCCGAAACGCTTCGGTAACCTGTTGGGCATTCGCGCCACCGCCAACATCCAGAAAGTTGGCGGGTTCGCCGCCGTGATACTTGATGATGTCCATGGTCGACATCGCCAGTCCCGCCCCGTTGACCAGACAACCGATGTTGCCATCCAACTTGACGTAACTCAGTCCCGCTTCGCTGGCACGGACTTCGCTGGGCTCTTCCTCAGACAGATCGCGCAGCTCGAGCAGTGCAGGATGCCGAAACAATGCATTGCTGTCGAACGTAATCTTGGCATCGAGGGCAATCATTTGATCATCGCCCGTGATCACCAACGGATTGATCTCGGTCAGTGAACAGTCAAAGTCGACATAGAAGCGACAAATCGCGGGCATGAACTTGGCAGCGGCCTTGGCAGCGGCTCCATCGATACCCAGCTTTTTGCAGAGCTTGCGTACTTGGAACGGCTCTAAGCCCACCGGCGGGTCAAAATGTTCTTTGAAGATTTTTTCGGGGGTCAGTTCGGCCACCTTTTCAATTTCGACACCTCCCTCGGTACTGACCATCAGTACCGGCTTGGCCGCCGCCCGATCCAGCACGATACCCAAATACAGCTCCCGCGCGATATCGCAACCTGCTTCGACGAACACCTGGTTGACCGTCTTGCCTTCGGCGCCGGTTTGGATCGTAACCAACGTTTTGCCCAACAGGCCCTCCGCCGCGGCGCGTACTTCGCCGGCACTCTGGCAAACAACCACTCCTCTCTGATTTGGATTATCTTTAATCGTTCCTTTGCCCCGGCCGCCGGCGTGGATCTGTGCCTTGACGACGGCGACTTTGCCACCCAGTTTCTCATAAGCGTCCACCGCTTGATCGGCAGATTTGGCAACGATTCCGCTCAGTACCGGCACGCCTGCTTGGCGGAACAACTCCTTGCCCTGATATTCGTGGATCTTCATCGAAATGTTTTCGCCTGTGGCGGATATCGGAATCGGTTGGTGATGGGCGAAATATACGCATCCGATGGAACATCAGGAACCATAGGGCCCCCGAAAGATGACTAGCTCCAATCGATCTGCATCGGCGTCCCTTTCAAGCGTCATTCGCCTTGACGTGCGCGACAACGTTGCTGTGGCAACCCGGCATCTTCGGCGAAGTGAAACGATCGAGGCTGGCGGGGTCCAGATCAGCCCTCGCAGCGATATTCCACCAGGTCACAAAATCGCCATCGTTGCCATCGCCGCCCAGAGTCCGATCACCAAATACGGTCAGCCGATCGGCGTGGCATCGGCAGCGATTGAGCCGGGTGATCATGTGCATAGCCACAACCTCCGCGATCAGCATGTCGTCTCAGGTGACCTCAGCTCGATTGCTCCCCCCGATCCGCCACCCAAACGGACGCGAACCTTTGAGGGCTTTCATCGAGCCGATGGTCGAGTTGGCACGCGGAACTACGTCGCCATCATCTCGACCGTCAACTGCAGCGCTACAGTCTGTCACAAAGTGGTCGCCCGATTTGACGCCGAACGAATGAAACGTTGGCCGAACGTTGACGGCGTCTTTGCGGCGACGCACACCACCGGGTGCGCCCTGGAATACAACGGAATCAAACATCAGATGCTTGGCCGTGTGTTGGCTGGATACGCGCACCAACCGAATGTTGGCGGTTGTTTGGTGATCGGACTTGGCTGCGAGCAGACAACCGCCGGCTACCTGAGCGAACATCACGGCGTCGTATCGTTGTACGCGCCCGGAGGCGAAAAGTTGACTCGCGATGGCGGCATCGCGATGTTGACGATGCAGACCGAAGGGGGCACACGCGCAACGATCGACAAAGCAGAATTACTGCTCCAGCAGGTGTTGGATCGGGCCAATCAAGCGACGCGAGCACCGGCCGATGCATCGCACTTGATGATTGCAGTGGAATGTGGCGGCAGCGACGGATACTCGGGTCTGACGGCCAATCCAGCGGTGGGCGTCGTATCCGATCGAATCGTGGCCTGTGGCGGCACGGCAGTAATTTCCGAGACCACCGAATTGTATGGTGCCGAACATCTGTTGGTTGCCCGAAGTCGCTCACCGCAGGTCGCCCAAAAATTACTGGAACGAATCGAATGGTGGAAACAGCACGTGGCGGTCTACGGCGGACGGATCGACAACAATCCGTCGATCGGAAACAAAGCGGGCGGGCTGACCACGATCACCGAGAAATCACTTGGCGCGGTCTCCAAAAGCGGCTCGACTGCCCTGGAAGCGGTCTACGAATACGCCGAACCGATCAACTCGCGCGGATTGGTCGTGATGGATTCACCCGGTTTTGACCCCGCCAGCGTGACCGGCAAGGTCGCCGGCGGTGCGAATCTGATTTTTTTCACCACGGGACGCGGCAGTTGCTTCGGTTGCAAGCCGACGCCGGTAATCAAAATCGCGACCAATACACCGCTGTTCGAGGCACTCGGCGACGACATGGACTTGGACGCCGGTGTCGTGCTCAGTGGCGAGGACGTGCAGAGTGTGGGTGATCGTTTTTTTGAGTTTGCGTTGCGAGTCGCCAGTGGAGAAAAAACTTGCAGCGAAAAACTAGATATCGGCGACCACGAGTTCGTCCCCTGGACCGTCGGACCGACGTTGTAGCACCGTCGGACCGACGTTGTAGCACCGTCGGACCGACGTTGTAGCACCGTCGGACCGACGCGGTTGTTTAGGACGCCTGGATCGTCTCGATCAATTCCTGGTCTTTGGGCGGCTCTGGCGCGGGCTCGGAACCGGCTCGAGTGGTCCGACGGACCAACCACCAAAGCGTGAACGTGACCAGGAAAATCGACCCCAGCGCTGCTGTTCCTTCCACCAGTAACGCGGATCGCATTTGGTTGACCGGCTCGAGTACCGTTTCCAACCGGTATTGAACCAGCACCAGCAGATCGGTCGCACCGTGCTGTTGAGTTTGACTGTGCTCGCCCGGCACGCGAACCGGTTGCATTGCAGCGATCCAAGGTCCTGAATAGGCTTTGCCATCCTGCGCTTTGGCCAGCGGATCGAGATAATCGATGTCATCGCGACTATCGAGCAAGCGGCGGAACATCTCCGGCGGCATTTGATATTTTTCGCCCACCATCGGCACATCGGCTTCGCGCCTCGCATCCATCAAGGGATGCTGCAAGATCGTTCCCTGTTCCGCTCCCTGCCGCGCCTCGACCAACACGGCCACTTGATTGGCGCCCTGCTCACTTTGCAACAACTCAAAATCGCCCAAATTGATGGTGACCACAAACATCGCGTCGGGAGGGCCGGTCGGATCGTCTCCGAACCGAATCGGCGTGCTAACCGCGATTTTCCAGAATCCAGTTGCCGTACTTAGAAACGCCGCCGACAGATGAGTTGATGCGAGCGGCTTGATCGCGCCGATCTCTGTCGTCTCTCGAGAAAGATCGACATGGCCACCATGAAAATACGTTCGATAACAATAGTTTTTTCCCACGCTCGTTTTCGCACGCGGTACTGGTTCGTCGTAAGCAATGCCGATTATCGTTCCCTTGGCATCGGTAACAAACATCGTTGCCAACCGCGTGCGACGTGATTGGTCGCCGTTGCCAATGTATCGCTGCAGCCGATTGTTGAGGACCGCGACCAGGGCTTTGCGCTGCCCAGAGTCCAGCAACTTGTCTCGCGCGGGCCCGCCGGCGTGCGTCTGCAGCGGCGTCCCCAGAGAGTTGATTTGCTCCAGTAGCGGGCGCACCTCGTCCGATGCGATCGTCGCTTTCAGCGTATCAACGAATTCGGGATTCCTCGCTTCCTGCCGAGTCAGCTGAAAGTAGCGTTCGATTTCACTTTCCAAGGTTCTGGCGGCAAAGGTCGCGGCCAATTGATTGCTGCCGAACGCTTCGGTTCGCAACGCCTTGATCGTGCTGTTGCTCGCCTGTTTGATACTGCGGGCTCCGAAGAAAGAGGTCGCCAACAGCACTAATAACGGACCGACGATTCCTAATAACATGAGCGGTCGCCGGGAACGAACTTCATCGCGTCGGTTCAGATCTCCTAGAATCTGTTGGACGTTTCCGTAGCGATCACTCGGATCGACAGCCAGACACTTCGAAACGATGCGTCCCAGATTGCGGTCAACTCCCGCAAATTTGAGGTGCACAGCGGGCGGCCGCGCCGCGGCGATGGTCTGCCGATAACGTTGCAAACGCTTCTGCAGTGAGCCTGCCGTGTCAAGCTGACGTACGACCGATGCGTCACGATAGGGGGGTTGGCCGGTCAGCAGCCGATACATGATCGCGCCGGCCGCATAGACGTCCCAACTCGCGTCCGGTGTGGAATTCAGATCGGCTTGCTCCGGCGCCATGTAAAACAGGGTGCCCAGTGCCGGCGTTTGTTCATGCGACAGACGACTTTGGCCAAAATCGGCTAGTCTCGGTTCGTTTTCTTCTCCCAGCAGGATATTGGCGGGTTTGACGTCACAGTGCAGCACCCCTTTGGCATGGCAATGATTCAGTCCAATGCAAATCTTGCGAAACATCTCTACCGCTTCTTCGACTGGCAGCAATCCACGCGTTTGCAGCAGATCTTCCAGCGAACCTCCGGTAATCAATTCCATCACGTAATAAGGTGGATCGGCATCCCAGCCAACTTCCAAGACCTGGACCACATACCGATCAGCCGACAATTGGACTAAATTCTTGACTTCTCGGCTGAGCAACGACCAATTGACGCCACCGCGATGCAGGTAAAACTTGACAGCGACGTCGCGACCGGTGTTCAAGTTGCGTCCGACCCAAACCTGACCAAATGCTCCAGATCCAAGAAATTTGGTCAGCCGATAGCCGGGGACTTCGCTGGGCGGCGCCGTCGCTTCGGTCGACAATTTTTTGCTAACCGACTGACCGCCGGCGGTCTGGGACTCGGTTTGGTCGCCGTCTGGCTGGTAGTCGTTCACGGCAGGCTTCGCCGAATCCGTTGGAGAAAAGATGAAAGATCGTCACCACAATCGAAGCTCATCAAAGCCCATTGTAGCGAACTGGCGATTTGCCGCGTTAGCTGTGTTGATTGGTTATTGGTCCCTCTCCGCAGCGGCTCAAACGACACTGGCCGAATTGGACGGACGTGACGGACGAGAATTGCTGCTGCGAAATTTTCGCCCCAAAAACCAGTTGAAGGTCGCCCAGAATCTTCGCTCCGGTGCCAAGTTCCCGGTCGTCGATGTTCATACCCACTTTTACTACAAGTTGCATCACAGTGAACCGGCGCTGGATGATTTTGTCGCCGCGATGGATCGCAACCGAATCGCGGTTTGTGTGTCACTGGACGGTAAGCTGGGCGGGCAATTAGAACAGCATCGCAAATTTTTGTGGAAGAAATATCGCGATCGCTTCGTGATCTTTGCCAACGTCGATTGGATCGGCGACGGCGACCGAAAGCAGCCGGCGACCTGGGCCTGTCATCGCGAAGACTTTGCGCGGCGAACTGCCCAACAGCTTGCCCAGGCAGTAGAGGATGGTGTGAGCGGTCTGAAACTGTTCAAGCAGTTCGGATTGGGATACCGAAATCCGGATGGCACGCTGATCAAGATCGATGATCCTCGCTGGGATCCAATCTGGCAAGCCTGCGGCCAGCTCGGGATTCCGATCATCATTCACACCGGCGATCCAGCTGCCTTCTTTGATCCGATCGACGCCACCAACGAGCGCTGGGAAGAACTCAGCCGGCATCCCGATTGGAGCTTCTACGGCGATGACTTTCCGTCGCGCGCCGAGTTGCTTGATGCTCGCAACCGAATGATAGCCAGGCACCCCAATACCCAGTTCATCGGCGCTCATCTGGCAAACAACTCGGAAGATCTAAACACCGTCAGCCAATGGCTGGAAAAATACCCGAATCTGTGGATTGAGCCGGCTTCCAGAATCGCCGAGCTTGGCCGTCAACCGTTTACGGCGCGCGACTTCTTGATTCGCCACGCTGATCGGTTGTTGTTCGGCACTGATGGACCCTGGCCGGAAGCACGCCTGAAGATCTATTGGCGATTCTTCGAGACTCGCGACGAATCGTTCGACTACAGCGAAAAAGTCCCGCCGCCACAGGGCATCTGGCAAATCTACGGTGTCGATCTGCCGGATGAAGTGCTGCAAAAGATGTATTACCGCAACGCCGCCAAACTGATTCCTGGCGTAGCGGAGCGATTGGAGAAGTTTGCGGCGCAGGCCTCCAGCAAGGAATCGAGATGACGCAACCGTCGTTTGCGATGCTAGTCTGCGCTTGTGGAGCCGAAACCGTTGTCAAACAAGAGATCGCCGGGCAAGGCTGGCGGTTGGCTTTTTCACGCCCCGGTTTTGTCACCGCCAAACACGACTCGCTGGCCGATTTGCCAACGGGGATATTCATCCGCACGGCGGCGCGATCAATCGGCAAAGCCCGCGCCGATCATGCCCAGGATCTGATCGCCGAATTGTCGCGCCAGCTCGAGACGGCCACAGAGCGTCCCTTTGATCAGTTGCACGTCTGGCCCAAAGACCGAGCGCCGATTGGTCGTTTTGATTTTGAACCGGGATTCGATGAAGTCTCCAAAGCGGTGGCTAACGAAGTTTATGCGGCTCTACAGGGAAAACGGTTACGGTGCGACGTCCCCAATCGAATCGCCCAACCTGGTGAAAGCGTTCTGGATGTCGTGTTGGTCGAACCCTGCCATTGGTTTTTTGGTACTCATGTCGCATCCGGCTGGCCGACGCGGTGGCCTGGCGGTGTGCAGCCGATCCAACCGCGGTACGAACCTGTCTCACGCGCTTATTACAAAGCGGCCGAGGCGATCACGTGGAGCGGCTTTGATCTGCAAACGAATGACTTGTGCGTCGAAATTGGCAGCGCCCCAGGGGGTGCCTGCGGCCGGCTGTTGGAATTGGGGATGCGGGTGATCGGCATCGATCCAGCGGAAATGGATCCGCGCATCGCAAGCCACCCCAAATTCCGGCATATCCGTGCGCGTGCCGGCGATTTGAAACGAAACGAATTTCGCGGCGCCAAATGGCTGTTGGTCGACTCGAACGTGAAGCCCGACAAGACGTTGGTGACGGTCAAGAACATCGTCAATCACAAATTCAGCGAATTCAAAGGACTGTTGATCACACTTAAAATCGGCGATTACGAGTCCGCCGGATTGATCGACCGTTGGCGGAAATCGATCGAGGTTTGGAACCCAAAGCAGATTCAAGTTCGCCAACTCGCCCGCAACAAGTGCGAAGTCTGCTTTGCAGTGACCATGTGACGGGAGGGTGAGGCTCCCGCCGAACCAATTGTGCCAGGGTCAGGCTCCCGCCGAACCAATTGCTGGCGGCTCGGGCGGAGCCTCGCCCTCCCGCCGGACCGATTTCTGATCGCTCGGGCTGAGATCGCTCCGGCGTTGGGCTCGGAAATCAAACCGGGGCGCGGACGCATCGCCGCTGGCACTCTACAATTGTCCCTTTGATTCGAAAATCACGGTCGATTTCCTTTTTGGCAGTTCGCAAATGAGCGTTTCCACCAGCCCACTTCGCGCCCTCGGCGGCAGTCCCAGTTTCCCCAAACTGGAACAGCAGATTCTGAAGTTTTGGGATGACAACGACATCTACCAGGAATCACTGCGGCGGCGGGCCAATGGCCCTTCGTTTGTCTTTTATGAAGGGCCGCCGACTGCCAACGGGATGCCCCACCCTGGTCACTGCCTGACCCGCAGCATCAAAGATCTGTTTCCGCGCTACAAAACCATGCGCGGTTATCGTTGTCAGCGAAAGGCGGGCTGGGACACCCATGGACTGCCGGTCGAAGTCGAAGTCTGCAAAGAGATGGGGATTCACAGCAAGGCAGAAATCGAAGCTTTCGGCGAGGAACCATTCATCCAAAAATGCCAGCAATCGGTGTGGCGCTACATGCAGCAGTGGCAACAGTTGACCCGCCGACTCGGATTTTGGGTCGATTTGGACCAAGCCTACGTGACTTACCATCAAAGCTACGTGGAGAGCGTTTGGTGGAGCCTGAAAATGTTGTTCGATCGCGGGCTGTTGTACCAAGGCCACAAGATCGTCTGGTGGTGGGCCCAGGGGGGGACGGCGCTGTCGGCCGGCGAAGTCGGCCAAGGTTACCGCGAAGTGGCGGACCCAAGCGTCTACGTTCTCTTTCCGCTGGTCGATCAACCCGGCCGGTCGCTCGTCGTTTGGACAACCACCCCCTGGACGCTGCCCAGCAACATGTACGCCGCCGTCCATCCCACCGACATCCAATACTGTGTCGTCAAAGACGAACAAACGGGCGGTGAATTGGTGATCGCCAAAGCGCTACTGGAAACCATCGCCGGCAAACTGAAACGAGATCTGGAATTTGTCGCTGATGTGCATGCGGCCGAATTGATCGGACAGCGATACGAACCGCCGTTTCCCGACTATCGCCAATCGACCGGCGACCCGGTGGGCAAACTCGCCGACGGTGGTCAGCAACATAAGTATTGGCGCGTCGTTGCGGCCGACTTTGTGACCACCGATTCGGGCAGCGGGATTGTCCATCAAGCGCCCGCTTTTGGTGAAGTTGACCATGATGTTTTGATCGCCGAACAACAGCGGTTTGTCGAGGGCGACCAGCCCGAGTTGTTATGTGCGGTCGGTCCGGACGGCAAGTTTACTGAGGAGTTCCCCGAGTTGCAGGGAACCTGGGTCAAGGATGCCGACAAGCTGCTCACTCGGCGGTTGCGAGAAGCGGGCCGATTGCTGCATCTGGAGCAGTACCTTCACGAATATCCGTTCTGTTGGCGTGCCGACGAAGACCCGCTGATTCAATATCCACGCCGCAGTTGGTTCGTGCGCACGACCAAATTTCGCGAACTGATGCTGAAGAACAATTCGAAAATCGGCTGGCAACCTGAACACATCAAGCACGGGCGTTTTGGAAATTTTCTGGAATCGAACGTCGATTGGGCGCTTTCTCGCGAACGCTACTGGGGCACACCGCTGCCGATCTGGGTTTGCCAGTCGACGGGCAAGATGGAAGCGATCGACTGCTACGACGAATTGCTTGCCAAGCCGGGCGTTTCCGGCACCGAGGTGTGGGAACAGGCAAAAGCCGACAACCCTGAATTGATCGATGACTTGCGCGTCCACAAACCGTACATCGACGCCGTCACATACGATTCGCCGTTCGCGGACGGGCGCGAATGCACCGGGTTAGCGAAGTGATCGATTGTTGGTACGACAGCGGCGCGATGCCGTTCGCCCAGTGGGGTTGGCCGCATCAAAATGACGATCGTTTCCAAGACCAGTTTCCCGCTGACTTCATCAGCGAAGCACTCGATCAAACTCGCGGCTGGTTTTACAGCCAATTGGCGATCAGCACGATGCTGTTCGGCGAAGGCGCTACGATGCACCAGCCAGGACACGCAGCGCCGGCAGCGAGATTCAGCAAAGCGATCGATTTCCCCCATCCGTTCCGAAACTGCATCGTGCTCGGATTGATGCTCGGCGAAGACGGCAACAAGATGAGTAAGAGCTTGCGGAACTACCGTGAGCCCGGAGAAATCTTTGACAAATACGGCGCCGATGCGCTGCGTTGGTTCTTCTTTGCCGGCCAACCACCGTGGACGGCGATCCGCTATCGCGAACAATCGATCAAAGAATCGGTCCCCGAGTTTCTGCTGCGGCTGTGGAATGTCGTCAGCTTTTTTACGATCTATGCCGAGATCGACGGTTTCGATCCGACCGTGGCCAGCAGCGCTGACGAAATTCTCAGCCCCGGATCGCTGCAGTCTGCGCCAACTTATCGCGATGGGTCGGAGCGTAGCGAGATCGATCGCTGGATCTTGTCTGAACTGAATCGAACCATCAATACCGTCACCGAGCGGATGGACGCGCTGGATAATTACAATGCCTGCCAGGCAATCAATGCGTTGGTCGACGGACTCAGCAATTGGTATGTGCGCAGAACTCGGGATCGCTTTTGGGCCGGTGAAACCGATTCACAAGACAAGCACGACGCCTACTGGACGTTGTACGAATCGCTGCTGGAGGTGACTAAATTGATCGCCCCGTTTGTGCCTTTCTTGGCCGAGACGTTTTGGCAAAGATTGACCGAACCTTTCGCCGGCAAGGCTGTAAAAAGCGTGCACCTGTGTGATTATCCGACCACAATTGCCACGCGTATCGACGCGGATCTGTCGGCATCGATGAAGCTGCTTCGCGAGATCGCGTCACTGGGCCGAGCCGCGCGGGCAGAGGCGAAGCTGAAAGTTCGTCTGCCGCTGTCCCGCGTGGAAGTGGTGTTGACCGACGATTCCCAGATCGCCTGGCTCGAAAATCATGACGCGCTGGTCCGCCAAGAGCTGAACGTCAAGTCGGTCGAGTACACGACCGATGGCCAGGAGTATGTGCAATACGTGGTTGTTCCCAACTTCAAACGATTGGGTCCCAAAGTTGGCAAGCAGATCCCGGCGGTCAAGCAAGCACTGGGACAAGCCGACGGAAATAAGTTAATGCAGGCGCTGCAAACCGACGGCAAGGTGACGATCGACCTGCCCGGCGGCTCCTTGGAGTTGGACTCCGAGGATGTGGAAGTTCGCTTACGGGCGCGCGAAGGCTGGGCGGCCGCTCAAGGCTCCGGATGCGTTGTCGTACTCAATACCGAAGTCACCGATGAACTCCGCCGCGAGGGCATCGCAAAGGACTTGATCCGCACGATCCAGAACCAGCGAAAAGAGATCGGTTGTCAGTATACGGATCGAATTGAGGTTGGCATTGTGAGCGACCTTGACGAAGTCAAGTTGGCGATCGAAGAGCATCAACAGACGATCTGTCATGAAACGCTGGCCGATCGGTTGGTCCAAAATCCACTGGATGATTGCCAAGCCATCGATATCGATGCCGGGAAAGTTTTTGTACGGAAGTTAAAATCGTGAGCCATATGCGACTTCCGATCGCGGTTTTCCTGAGTGGCGGCGGTCGCACACTGGCTAATTTGATTGAGCACCGCGACCGCCGCGGGTTGCCGATCGACATTCGGCTGGTAATCAGCAGCAGTTCAAAAGTCCGGGGGGTCACAATCGCTCGCCAGGCAGGAATCAACACTCTGGTGGTGCGCAAATCAGAGTATGCGGATCCCGAAGCCTATCGGGAAGCCATGTTTTCCCCCTGCCGTGAGGCGGCAGTCGAACTGGTCGTGATGGCTGGCTTTTTGAAGCACGTTTTGATCCCCACAGACTTTGTCGGTCGCGTGATCAACATTCATCCGGCGTTGTTACCTAGTTTTGGCGGCCCGGGTATGTACGGGCACAATGTCCACAACGCCGTGATCAAGCGAGGAGTGAAAATCAGCGGTTGTACGGTGCACTACGTCGACAACCAGTACGATCACGGCCCGATCATTCTGCAGCGCAGTTGCGAAGTGAAAGCCGATGATACGGCAGACACTTTGGCCGCCAGGGTGTTTGAACAAGAATGTCAGGCACTGCCCGAGGCGATCCGCGGAATCATCGGTTCAGTCGCCAACGGATCCAAGCGATGAAAGCCTGGCGCCATCAGCCGGCGATCCGTTCCTGTGGTCACGGTCTTATCCCAATATCTCGCTGATCACACGACTCGGCTCCACACCGGTTAATCGCTGGTCGAGACCTTTGAAGGGATAGGTGAATCGCTGGTGGTCGATTCCCATCAAATGCAAGACGGTGGCGTTCAAGTCACGGATATGCACCGGATCTCGGGTGATGTTGTAACTGAATTCATCGGTCTCGCCGTGCACGACACCGCCTTTGACGCCGCCACCGGCCATCCAGATTGAAAAACACTTGGGATGGTGATCTCTGCCGTAGTCCGTCTTTGTCAACTTTCCCTGACAGTACACCGTCCGACCGAACTCGCCGCCCCAAATCACCAACGTGTCGTCCAGCATCCCGCGCTGACGCAGATCGGTCAGCAGTCCAGCGGATGGTTGATCGACATCTCGGCACTGGTTTGGCAGGTCTTTGGGCAGCGCGCCATGCTGGTCCCAGCCGCGATGAAAGATTTGTGAGAAGCGGACGCCGCGCTCGGCCATTCGCCGCGCCATCAAGCAACAATTGGCAAAGGTGCCTGGCCTGGTAACCTCCTCGCCATACAGATCAAGCACGTGCTGAGGTTCGTCGCTGATATCCGCCAAGTCCGGCACACTGGTCTGCATCCGAAACGCCATTTCGTACTGAGCGATCCGAGCGTCGGTTTCCGGATCGCCGATGCGATCGCTGGTGAGGTGATTCAATCGCGCTAACGAGTCGAGCATCCGGCGACGAACACCGGCATCGATGCCGTCCGGATTGGAAAGGTACAGCACCTTGTCACCGCTGCTCCGCAGCGCGACACCCTGATACTTGCTGGGTAAAAACCCGCTACCCCACAGTCGGTTGTACAGGGCTTGCGCCTCCTTTCGTCCGCTCCATGACGCCGTCATCACCATGAACGCGGGCAGGTTTTCATTTTCGGTGCCAAGTCCGTAGCTGAGCCACGCGCCCAGGCTGGCCTTGCCCGGCAGTTGGTCCCCGGTACAGATGTAGGTGATCGCTGGATCGTGATTGATCGCTTCGGTATGCATCGATCTGACCAGCGCGATTTCATCGACTTTGCCCGCCATTTGCGGCAACAATTCACTGACCATTGTCCCAGCCTGACCATGAGGCGAAAACTTGTAGATACTCGGCGCGATCGGGAACCGGGTTTGACCGCTAGTCATTGTGGTCAAACGTTGCCCTTGGCGAATCGAATCGGGCAGATCCTTATCAAACCAATCCGCCATCTTCGGTTTGTGGTCCCACATATCCATCTGGCTCGGCGCGCCGGACATGAACAAATAGATTGCGCGTGTCGCTTTGGCTCCGAAGTGCGGCAAGTCACCGCGACCACCCAGCGCCGCCTGCGCCGGATGGTTGGCGTCGATCGCAGCCAACGCCGCGGCACCTAAACCAGCCGAGGTACGGGAAAAAAAAGCGCGGCGAGTTAGTTGCTGGGGTGAGAAGTGGTGCATGCGTTTGATCGGCTCGTAATAGTTCGAATTCAGTCGGCTCTACCGCCTTTAATAAAGGTCGGGCACTGGGGCATCGGTGAGGCCCGACCCAGCGGAGAGTGTTGAAGCCTTGTTTCAGTATAAACGAAATAGCCCTCTGACGACCGCGACCGCGATACGAACTCTCCCCAGGGGAGAGCTTACTTGCTTTGCCACGACAAATACGCAAACAAGTCCCGAATTTCTCCGTCACTCATTTCTTTCAACAGATCACTGGGCATCAAGGAGGTCGGGATTGCTTCGAGCGTCTCGATTTCCTCACGCGGCAACACCGTCAATTGGTTCTCGGCATTCCGCAGCGTTACAGTCGAATCGTCTTGCGCCGCGATCATTCCATTGACCGCGCGACCGCCAACGGTCAGCGCTAAATAGGACTGAAAGCCCTCGCGGATTTCCAAGCTCGGTGCCGCGATCGCATTGAGCCAAAAATTTCGGTCGTCTCGCTGATACCCATCCAGTGGCGGACCCACTTTTTTCCCCTCGCCAAACAATTGGTGGCAGCTGGCGCAGCGTTTGGTGAAGTGTGCCCTACCGGACGAGGGATCACCTTCGCCACTGGCCAGCAATTGTTTCAAACGTTGAATTTCCGCGACTTGCTGAGGCGCCGACACGGTGATTGCTTTGCCAAAAACCTGATCGACCGTGTCAGATATCTCAGGATCATCATAGGCTCGCAATTGCTGAATCACATCCGCTGGCACTTGATCGCGGCGCAGTCGCCAGGCAACCAGCTCCGCTAACAAGACCTTGGCCCACTGCGGTCGACTAGCCAAAGCACGACAAGCCGTTTCGCGAAGCTGATGCTCAGCCGAAATGCTACTACCGAAAGCCGCGACCAGCGCTTTGGGGATCGAATCATCGGCATATCCAGCGAGCGATCCGATTGCCACACGCTGCAATGCAGGCTCACCTGTACCGTTGCCGGTCGCCAGACGAATCAGAGTCGCTACCGCGACTGCGTGATTCACTTCGCCAAAAACCTTGGCAATTTCGATTTGCAGCAACAAGTTTTCCGAACGATCATTAAGCACTTGCAACGCGCGCTCGATCGACCGTTGGTTGCCCTGGCGGATACCCACCAACAATCCCGAATCACCTAGCTCGGATTGAAACTGATTCAATTCCTGAGCCAGCGACTCGGGCAACGGCGGTAACGACCTTCCTTGAAAAGCCCGATTGAACCCGATCATCAACTTTTTGCGTACGTCGGCGGTGGGAGCCAATTCCAACAGTCGAGCACAGTGTTGCAGGTCAAGCTCAGTTCCCGACGCCGCATACCGTTGCATCAGTCGTGACGTGATATGCCGGTCAAACATTTCCAGCGACCAGACATCGGACTCAGTGAGCATTGATTCAATCTGTGGCCAGGCTTCCGCGTGCGCCTCGAGCGCCCACCAAAGTAACAGCGGCAGATGCGGATCGTCCACGTCCGCCTGGCGCTCCAGCAGCGCCCGAATGATCGGAACTGCTTCCCGAGCCGGCAACCGCTTGGCGGTCGATGCCAGTTGACTGCGGACCTGAATGTTGGCCTCTGAAACCGCCCGCCTGGCCAGACCGGGATGACCTTCGCGGCGGTCTCCCAGCAAGCGGACGACCCAGCGGCGAATATCGGGATTGTTGCTGGAGAGCCATTTGCCAGCCCGCTGAGCTGAGAGTTCGTCCATCAGATTCAGTGACCATAGGGCTTCCAATGATTCGGCATCAACGCGCGCGACAAGATCATTCACGACGCTCTTGTCGCCGCGCCAGCCGAGTTCCAAGGCCGCACGGCGACGGACCCATTTGTTTGGATGGTCCAGTCGCAGGATCAGTTGGGCAGCGGAGAGTTGATGCAGATCTCCCTGTTCGTACTTCGGCTCAGCACCACTGGGGACAATTCGATACAGGCGGCCACTCTGTTTGTGCCAATCATCGGTAGGGCTAACGTGACTAAGCCGAGTGTCATACCAGTCGGCGATGTACACCGCGCCGTCCGGACCGACACCGGCATAAACCGGCCGGAACCAACGATCCGGACTTTCGACCAGGTTGACTTCGTCTTCGGTTCGGTACGTTGATCCGTCGCTGATACGTCGGCTGTGCCAGACCAGATTGTGGAGCGCATTGGGCGCGATGATCGATCCGGTAAAGGAATTGGGAAACAAACCACCTTCATAGATGCACAGCGCTTGGGGAAAGCGACGGTTGTCACCCTTTAGCTTCATAGGCTGGAAAAAGCCAAACGCATAGGGATTGGTCAACGGACCATGTTTGCCCCAATTCTTTGCGGAGTAGCTGCCTTGGGGAAAGTACCAACCGCGGGTGTCGCCACCGTTGTGTCCGGCGAACACCCGGCCGGCCGAATCGATCTCCAAGCTGAACGTATTTCCGCCACCTTCGGCGTAAATCTCAAATACGTTTGTGTTGGGATGATAGCGCCAAACGCACTGGCCTTGAAAGCGAACGCCTTTGGTGACCTTCGAACTGACGTCACCAACGGTCGTGCTGCCGTTGCTGCCGTACAACCAGCCGTCCGGTCCCCACAACAGACTGTTGGCGACCGAATGAGTGTCCTGCAATCCGAAGCCCGACAGATGCACTTCGGGATCGCCATCGGGCACCGCGTCTCGATCGGCATCGGGATACCGCAGTAAATAAGGTGGATTGAGCACCCAGATTGCGCCGTCACCGACCTGGACCGAAGTGGCAATGTTCAATCCAGTGATTGCATCGCGATGGGAGTCATACCGGCCATCGCCATCGGTGTCTTCATGGACCGTGATTTTGTCGGCACCGGGCGTACCATGGGGCGGCGGATCGGGCACTTTGTCAAACACAGCGCGCAGGTGTTGATCATAACGGATCACCTTCAAGCCGGCGGGAAATTGATATTGGCGATAGTGCACGACCCACATCCGTCCGCGCGAATCCCAAGAGATAAACAGCGGCTGCGAGACCACAGGTTCGCTGGCCACCAATTGAATCTCGAATCCATCGCGCACGCGAAACTGAGTGACCGCTTGCTCAGCGGGTGTGGGCAGCGAGTCATCGGCCATCACGCCGCGGCCACCGTACGTTCGCATGATCTCGGCGACCTGCTCGTTGCCGGCCCGCGAGGTATCCGGCTGCTGTGCCTGGGCGGTTGCAAGGCAACCGACCAGGACAAGAAACAGCCAGGCGGAGGCGGGGAAATTCGAACCTAGCATCTGTTAACGGGTCCCGTTTGGGAAGATTCGGAAGAAGTAAACATCGGATTGAAAATCGAGCACGTCTTGACCTTGTTTCTGAATGGTGAACATACCGATGATTGCGCCGTCGTGCGTTTGACGATATCCTCCAATCGCATAGGCCGCATAATGAGTCACTTTGTTGTCGAGCTTTGTCAGCTGGATCGATGCGGGAAGCAGAGAACTTTGTGCAACTAGCGAACCACCATCCGTGATCGCCAGGATGACGGAGGTCGAGAGTGCAAGGCACTGCCGTCCGCAAAGACCCGATTGAACTTTCACGGTAGCACGCTCCCGATCGCGGCAAGTCTCAGCGAGTCGCTGAGTCGGTTGCCGATTGATTTGAAATCATTACCCGTATCGAGCTGGCAAAGGTTGATCGGACGCCGCGCCGATAGCAAGACCCTTGCCAGGGCTAGGTCACGACGAAGTGCGAGCGTTACTTTGATACGACTTCGTCCAGGTTCAACAGGGTACTGGCCAGGATCGTCCAGGCTGCTTCGCCCGCGTCCGCAGTCCCGGTTAACTTGCTTGCTTGCTCCGGTTCTCCCTGGTAATGGGCGATCGTGTCGGCTAACAAGTCGTTCAATTCCAGCTGTTCCGCGTCGCTGGGCTGGCGACAGGTAACGGTTTCAAACAGCCAACCGATGCGTTGATTGTTCGAAGTGAGTCCTGGTTCTTCCAGCGCCCGCTTGGCCAAGTGGTTCGCCGCTTCGACATATTGTTGCTCGTTCATCAGCAACAACGCCTGCAGCGGCGTGTTGGTTCGCTCGCGTCTGACCGTGCAGGACTCACGACTGGGCGCATCAAAAGTTGACATCTGGGGCGGCGGGGCAGTTCGTTTCCAGAATGTATAAACGCTGCGCCGATAAACCTTGTCGCCGCTATCGGCAGCAAACTGAACCGTGTTGCTGCCGGAATAGCCGACGGCCTTCCAGAGACCATCGGGTTGTGGCGGCTTGACGCTCGGACCGCCAGGCTGATCGACCAGCAAACCAGACAACGCCAAAGCTTGATCACGCAACACTTCGGCGTCTAAACGGTGGCGTGAGCCGCGTGCCAACAGACGATTTCCTGGATCGATTCGTTTCATCTCGTCACTGGCCATCGATGACCGCTGATACGTTTTTGACATGACCATCGACTTGATCAACCGCTTGACGTCCCAACCATTATCTTGCAGATCGACGGCCAGCCAATCGAGTAATCCCGGATGACTGGGCGGTTCACCTTGGCTGCCAAAATCCTCGCTGGTCTTGACTAGACCAATGCCAAAGATCTGTTGCCAAAAACGATTGACTGCAACACGCGCCGTCAATGGATGCTCCGGTAGCGTTAGCCAGCGTGAGAGTCCAAGTCGATCGCGGGGCGCGTCGGCTGGAAAGCTGGGCAGGAAAACCGGGGTCGCACGAGCTACCGGATCACCAGGCTGATCGTATTGACCACGGATCAAAACATGAGCTTGACGCGGCTGACTGAGTTCCTTCCAAACCAAAGTGGTCGCAAACTGTGTTTGCAACTTTTGCCTGGTTTTCTGGGCACCGGCTAACTGATCGACCAGCGCCAGCCAATCTGGGTGCAGGCAATGGACTTGGCGAAAGTAATCACGTATCGCCGCTTCCTCAGCGGGCGTTGTTTCTTCGCTTGATTTTTGAAAAGACTCCAATAAGTCTTTTGGCAGATCGATGGCCGGGGATCGGTAAGCAAAGCGAAACTGGGAAGGACCGCGTTGGTTGACCAATTGCAGGTACAGATTGTTCTCACCCGCGGTCAGCGATAGCGGATACGAATCCGCCAGCATGTTGGGCGACTCTGGGGACGCTTTCCTGCTGGCGACCTGTTGACCGTTCAAAAAGATGACGTAGCCATCATCACAATCGATCAGCAAAGTCACCTTCTGATCGGTTGGCGCTGTCAAGCTCTGGTGGATCACCACAACCGATGATTGATCCGCGACCACGGGCAATTCGTTGAGAGCCACTTCGCGGAGGTCAGTGGTCGGTTGCCAGTGGAATGATTGTGTGCCATGGGTAAAAGTCTGGTCGATTTTGAACTCGCTCTTTTGCGAGGCATATTGGCGATCGTAGGCCGACCCGGGATCATCAACGGGAATCGGACCGATTAGTTGAAGCGGGCCGCGCACGATCTTTTGGTTTTCTGGTACCGACGGCGGCGCGTCACTGAGAGTCAACCGAACTCGGCGAAACTGATGTCCGCTAAATTTGGAAAGGTATTTCAGCCGCACTCGAATTAGGGGATTCTGTCCTTCGGCAATCAACGAGGGCGTGACCAACCAGGCGGTCCGTCCGCCCGGCGAGAGATGACCGGCCACCGCCCAACCTTCGCTGTCGTTTTCTTGACGATCGATCGCATAGCTGATGGCAAAGGGTCCATCCTGCTGCTCGACATCGGCCAGTGCGTAGGCGATCGGGACTTGGACCCACTGTCCTTGCATTTGATCATCGGTTGTCTCGATGGTGATCTCGGTCAGCACCACGTTTCCATTGCTCGAAGCCCCCACGCGATCATCTGCTGAATTGACGGATGCTTCCAGTGCGACGGTTTGCCACTGAGCGCCGGCGGGCAGCGGCGCAACGATCGTCGTTGTATCCTTGGCGGCCGCGTCACCAATCAGCTCGATCGACCCATCGTCGTTGATCTTCATTTCAGCGTCTGCGTCGGAGGCGACTTCCGAGGGCATCAGGACCTCGCGTCGCGGCTCTGTTTGTTCGGCCAACGATCGCTGCCATGCTTGCTGGGCCTGGTCGACCGTGGCGATCGGTCCTCGCATTTGCTGTTGCAGCTCGGCGATCATCTGGTCGATCTCCGACAGTTGCTCGCGTTGCTCGACCGTTGGCGCTGCGATCACCGGGGCATGGTCCTTGACATTCCCATCCATCGCCTTGCCGTCCAGACTGTTAAAGAAGGCTGACAGTGAGTAGTAATCCTGGGAAGTGATCGGGTCGAATTTGTGATCGTGACAAACCGCGCAGCCAGTGGACAGTCCCAGAAAAATGGTTCCGAATGCGTCAGTTCGATCTATCACATTGCGAACAAAGACCTCGTCGTAGATCGACCCTCCTTCGTTGGTGGTCACATTCAGACGATTGAAGCCGCTGGCAATCCGATCAGCGTCGGTCGCATTGGCAAGCAAGTCACCGGCCAATTGGCGTTGCACGAATTGGTCATATGGCAGGTTGGCGTTGAAGGCTTGGATGACCCAGTCGCGGTAAGGCCACATCTCGCGATAATTATCCAAATGCAAACCGTGGGTATCGCCGTATCGAACCAGATCGAGCCAATATCGACCGGTGTGCTCTCCAAAATGATGCGACTGCAACAATCGATCGACCAGTCGCTCGTAGGCGTCCGGCGAGTCGTCGGCGAGGAATTGCTGTAACTGCTCACGAGAGGGAGGCAATCCGGTCAGGTCCAGGCACAGCCGTCTCAACAACACGCGGCGATCGGCCGTCGGGTTAGCCTTCAGCCCGACAGAGTTGATCTTGCGATCGATGAAATAGTCGATCGCAGCGGCAGCCTGCTCTGGTGCGCCGGCCGCTTTGACCGGCCGCTCAAACGACCAATGCCGAGAGACTTCGGCGCCGGCGGCAACCCAGGACTTGAGGGTTTCGATTTGCAACTCCGTAAGCGGCTTATGAAAGTGCGGCGGCGGCATCTGAGTGTCGGGATCTGTAGATGCAATCCGCGCGATCAACTCACTAGCATCCACATCACCGGCTGCCACGACATTCGACAATCCGTCAGCCGAGTCGAGTCTTAAATCGGCCTTGCGTTCTTTTTCGTCGGGACCATGGCAGGCGAAACAATGGTCCGAAAGAATGGGTCGCACATCGCGATTAAAATCAACCGAAATCTCCTCGGCAGAGGCGGCGGTCGGTGCAAAAACGGATAGCAGCACCAATGTCGTCGCGACGGTTGGACCGCCGCTAAACGACGCTTGCCCCCAACGCGTTAACCACGCAAGACGTGAAAACCACGAAGCTTTACCTGAGGTCGATACTTTTTCGAACATTGGCTCTGGTGTATTTTGACTTGTTTATGATTGATCGTTGATAAAACACCGCAACGCTCTCGTGATCAGTCAGCCGAACGCGTGGCACGTCGAACGTTCCTTGGGGTCGCCCACCGGTCACCAACCCTCGGCTGACTAGCTCCATTATGCCACGACTAAACCAACAAATCGAATCCCGCTTGCTGGAGGTGGCTCGATTGTGGATCGACCAGAGTAAATCGTCCGTGATTGTGCCGCCACAACAGCCCGCCAGCGGCTTTTGGTTTGGCGGCGGCAATTTGACTCATGATCCCCAGGGGCGATTGGTGCTAGTCGGACGGTATCGGAATCATGGAGATTCTCGCAGCGGACTGGATGCCGGCGAAAGAGGGTTGGAACTGGCGATTTTCCGCTCCCCACAGGATGGAACCAGGTTCGATAAAGTCGTTCGATTTTCCAAGTCACAACTGAACGTCGGCGACCGGGAAGTCTTATCAATCGAAGGAAGCGCGCTCCACTGGACCCACGATCGTGTTGAGCTGTTCGTTTCGACCGAAAAAACGAATATCGGTTATCCCGACCGATTCAGTGCGTACTTGAAACCCGGTACTGGCGTTTGGACGATCGACCATTTGCAAGCGGAATCGATCGAGGGACTCGCCGCAGCCAAGCCGGTCACGATCTTGGAATCACGCGATCCCAATTTTCTGCATCTCAAAGATCCAGCGGTTTATGCTTCGCCGAGAGGTGAACTTGTGCTGCTATTCTGCACCCATCCCTTCAGTTGGGCCAGCAGCAACACAGCGTACGCTGTCCGAAAAGCCGAACATCAAAGCTTTGGTGCACCTTGTTTCGATTTCTTTGCCCGCGGCCCATCTTGGGACGTCGCGATCTGCCGCGGCACCGCACTGGTTGACCTGCCCAGGGTGGGGGCGATTGCCGATCAGCGGGTACGCCTGTTGTTTTACGATGGTGGTGAATCCCTGCGCAATCTGGACCAACATAGCGCGGCTGCCAAACGCCCCCGCGGATACTCTTGCGAGGAACTGGGCGGCGTTGCTTATGTGCTTGGCGATGACCTGAACAACGTGTTCCGATTGTCTGCTGAGTTTCCGACGTTCGTCAGTCCATACGGCACAGGCTGCAGCCGCTACGTTGACGTGCTGGCAACGGACACCGGTTACATCGCGACCTGGCAACAGTCGCAACGGGACTGCTCACAGCCGCTGGTCATGAATTTCGTCGATCATGGGCAAGTTGAGGGAATTCTTGGCAATTGATCCGCGACGGTCAACGAAGAAGCGAAGCCTGGCTGACGACGTTATCATGATTGAATCATGAAACAGATCCCGATCATTGACGTCTCGCCGCTGATCCGACGAGCGGTCGCTTGCCAAAAAGTCGCCGACGAGATCAAAGAGGCCTGTTGCGATCGCGGCTTCTTTTACATCGTCGGGCATGGCCTTGATGCAGCGCTACTGGATCGTCTGGAATCGGTCAGCAGTGAATTCTTTGCTCAAGACCTGGAAACGAAACTCAGCATCCGCATGGAGCTGGGCGGAAACGCTTGGCGCGGCTACTTTCCTGTCGGTGACGAACTGACCTCAGGCAAGCCGGATCAAAAAGAAGGCATCTACTTTGGTTCCGAATTATCCAGCGACCATCCGAAAGTCAAATTGGGCGTACCGCTGCATGGACGCAATTTGTTTCCGCAGATTGAAGGCTTTCGCGAAACGGTGCTCGAATATTTTAACCGCATGACAGAACTTGGTCACGCATTGATGCGCAGGATTGCGCTGAGTTTGAATTTGGAAGCTGATTACTTTCAACGCAGCCTGACGGCCGATCCAATTCTATTGTTCCGAATTTTTCACTACCCGCCATTGGGTTCATCGCCTGCCGACCTGTGGAGCGTGGGCGAACACACCGATTACGGATTGCTGACCATACTCAAGCAAGACCAGACCGGTGGGCTACAGGTCAAGAGTCAAGGCGACTGGGTCGCGGCACCGCCGATACCAGGTTCCTTTGTTTGCAACATCGGTGACATGCTGGATCGAATGACAGGCGGACTGTATCGGTCGACACCGCATCGAGTGCGTAACCGGGGGAATCGAAGCAGATATTCGTTTCCATTTTTCTTTGATCCCGGCTGGGACGCCGAGATCGGACCTATCTTTTCCGGCGACATGGCGGCCGCAGGGAACCAGGCGAGATGGGACGGTACGAATCTGCAGAATCTCAGCGGCACCTACGGTCGCTACTTGATCAGCAAAATCGCCAAAGTCTTTCCCGAGCTCTCCCAGAGCAAACTGGGGAGCCAACATCAGCAGTGTCATGAACCGAGAATTGAAAACTGAACTAAGCCGCCGTGGCTTCATGGCAGCCTCGGCGGCCACGGTCGCCACCGGGACCAGACCGTTGCTTGCAGACGATTCCGCGGCGGTGGGCAATTTGCATCTCTGTACGTTTCGTTTCGACGTCACTCCGCCCCACGGCCATTCGCTATGTGGTGGATGGATCAAGCCGGTTGTTGGTGTCGACGATCCACTGGAGGCAATCGGCTACGTACTGCTCGGCTGCGGAAAGCCGATCGTGATTTGTGTCGTCGATTGGACCGGCCTGCTGAATTCCGCGCATCTTCAATGGCGGCAGGCACTGGCCGAGGCAGCTGACACGACCATTGACCGAGTCACGGTTCACTGTGTCCATCAACACAATGCGCCCTTCGCCTGCCTGGACGCCGAACAGATTGTGTTGGCCCAAGCAGACCTTCCGCACATCGTCGACAAAGACTATTTCCGTCACTGCCTCGATGCGGCGCGGCGCGCCGTCCAGCAGGGGCTGCGACAAACGACAGCAGTCACTCACGTCGCGCACGCTCAGGCAAGGGTCGACAAAGTCGCCAGCAATCGACGGATCATCGGTCTGAACGGTCAGGTGTTGTCGCAACGAGGCAGCAGTTCCACCACACCGGAACATCATGAGTTCCCCGAAGGCTTGATTGACCCCATGCTTAAGACGATCGCATTCTACAACCAGTCACGGAAATTGGTCGCCTGTCACTACTATGCTTGTCATCCAATGAGTTACTACGGTGACGGTCGCGTGAGTTCCGACTTTTGTGGTTTAGCGCGGAAACAACGTCAACAGACCGAACCGCAGTGCACGCACTTGTATTTCAACGGCTGTGGTGGAAATATAGGCGCCGGCAAATACAACGATGGATCCAAGCAGATGCGTGCGGTGCTGACTGCGCGGATGCTCGACGGGATCGTCGCGGCCGAGAAAGGTCTGCGACCGGTGCCGATCGAGTCGCTGCGCTGGAAGACTCATGACATCTTGCCACCGGTCAACAAGCGGTTCGACGAGCAGAAGTTGCTGCGGCAAATCTCCGATCGCAGCGAATCAGTCGCCGGCCGCAATCGTCCCTGCTACACGCTCGCTTGGATTCGCCGCGTTCAGGCGAACCTGCCGATCACGCTCAGTTCGCTGCATGTCAACGAAGTTTCGCTGCTGCATCTGCCGGCAGAGTGTTTCGTGGAGTATCAGCTGCGCGCCAGGCTAGCGCGGGAGATCGTTTTGTTGCCTGCGCGGCCTATGGCGATGGTGGGCCATGGTACATTCCAACCGCCGCTGCCTACCCACAAGGCGGCTACGCGGTCGGCGTCGCCTGGTGCGATCCCGCGATTGACCAAATATTGTCCAACGGAATCGGCGAATTGCTATCAGGCTAAGCGGTTGCTTTGGTAGCCGCAACAGTTGGCAGGCGAGAATCGACGCGCACAGGGGGGCAAGACCCAAAGTTGCGCTGCCGCCAAGGCGCGCAGCTAGCCGGCCCGGTTACCAGTTCTGGCGCCCGATGATCGAATACCAGAGCTTTCAGTCAGTTTCGTAGTTGACGGTGGCGTTTCGATCGGTCACGCTCACAACTCACTTATCTCATCTAATCAACTACTTTTCTTTTGGACTCACAGGTTCTCTCGCAAGGGAGGACGCTGGACTCCTGCAATTCATGAAGGAGACGATCATGAACTCTGCAGCATGCACGGTTCGGTTTGTTTTGTGCGGGACGTTGCTTGGGATCCTCAGTGGCAGCGGATGGGCGCAGTTCGATCCGTTGCCAGGTCCGCTTAGTGTGCCCGGCAAAACGATCTCCGATTGGACGATCAGCGGTGACCAAGACAGCGCTGGACTGCCAAATTCACACTTGACACGCAACTGGCTGGGTGATGGAACGACCACCGATTCTCTGGACTACAGTACTAGCCTTTCAGCTTTCGCATCCGGCGGAGCGCTACCGGATGTCGATGCTTTAGCTCACTTTGCGGATCTATTTTTCGCTGATGTAATCAACGACTTCTCGACGCTGCTGGTTTCGCCCAGGGAATTGCAACACGATTTCGTCAATGGTGGTCTGAACGAGATCTATTATCAGACTTCGTCTCTGTTTGGTTCGACTACCGGAGTCTGGGCCAAGAACGCTCCTGAGATTGGTGGCGCGCCGACCGCACCCGACAACACACCACCCGAAGGCATCGACGGTCTCGAACTATGGGGTACGAGCTCCGACCACAACATGTTCTCGCTCTACAATGATCCATTCGACACCGATGATCCACAGCAAAGAGGAGTTTCGGTTTTCCAATACGATCCGCTCAGCGATGTTTCTTCCCCCTACATCTACAATGACGAAATTCGCTCGGCCATGGGTTTGTTACCCACCGATCCGGCGATCGACTTGGACGGCATGATGGTGCACGACGACCTGGGTGACGGCATCTTCAACCTCGGTGATTCAATCCTGCTGACGCTTGCGGAAAACGGGATGTTTCATGGTGGCGAAATCTGGGTTTGGAAGTTTGGCAGCTCGGCCACGTTTCTAACACACGGCGGCGTGACGTGGGACTCGGCCAACCAACCGGGACTACTGTTTGGATGGGTTGGACAAGGTGGTGCAGCGATGAACGACATCAATGGGCTGGAGTCGATCATGATCAGGAACGTACCGGAACCCGGACATTTTATGCCGCTGGCAACCGGCCTATTCGCCGCGTTCAGTTTCCCCAGCCGCCGCCGCCGGGTGTGTTGATTCTGAGGCGGTCGCCAGGCTGAACGTGAATCGTTGCCGTCGGCGGCAGGTCGATGGTTTGTTTGCCTTGGATCAGCGTATTCCGGCCACTTTCACCAGGCTTGCCGCCGGCGACACCGTAGGGTGCTGTGGTTCGTCGACTGGTCAACAAGGAGACAACCAACGGTTGTAGGAACTGAAACTCGCGTAGGATGCCATCGCCGCCTCGGCGAAGCCCGGCTCCGCCGCTGCCGCGGCGAACTTGAAAACGGATCAGTCGCACCGGCAGTCGCGACTCGAGTACCTCCGGGTCCGTGATCCGAGTGTTGGTCATGTGCGTGTGAACCGCATCGGCGCCATCTGAATCGGACGTCGCGCCGCTGCCGCCGCCGATGGTTTCGTAGTAGCCGAACGCGTCATTGCCCATCAGCACGTTATTCATCGTCCCTTGCGATGCCGCGGCGACACCAAGTGCGCCCAACAAAACGTCGACGATCCGCTGGCTCGTTTCGACGTTGCCGGCAACCACGGCAGCGCATTTCTCCGGATCTGGGTCGGCGGGTGGATTCAAAATACCCACTGGAACGTGCAGATCGACGTCGCGAAGCACCCCGTCGCAAAGTGGTAAGTCACTTCCCGAAACCGTTCGCAAGACGTACAACACGGCAGCCGTTACGATCGCAGGTGTGGCGTTAAAGCCGTGTGGATGGACACCCGCCGTTGCAAAATCGATGGCCAGCCGTTTGCCTTTTCGCTCGATCGTGACTGCGATCAGGCTGCCGTCGTCAAGCGTATCAGAAAATTGTTTGGGATGATCGTCAAGCGTTTCAATCCAACGCTGCATCGAATCGGCGGCGACGCTCAGCAACCGCGACATCAATGCGTCAATGATTTGAGGAGCGTAGTCGTCGGCAAGTTCGCGTAACGCCCTGACTCCGAATGCACCGGCTGCTTGTTGGGCGGCGACGTCGGCCAGGTTCTCGTCAACCGATCTAGACGGGTAAGGGCCGCTCGACAGCAGGCTGCGGAGCTGATCGATGTTCGAGTGCCCGCATCGCACCAAGGCAAAATCGCGAATCACAACTCCTTCCTCGGCCAGACAAACCGCGTCAGGGGGCATTGATCCCGGTGTCCGTCCACCAATTTCCGCATGATGAGCACGTGAGGCGACGAAAAAGGTCGGGCTCCGCTGGCCGTCGCAAAATACCGGGGTGACCACGGTCAAATCGGGCAGGTGCGAGCCGCCGGCGAAAGGATCGTTACTGAGGAAACAGTCGCCGCGGGAGATAACCGGAAAAGTCCGCATCAAATGCCTGACCGTATGTCCCATTGCCCCCAGGTGAACCGGAACATGCGGCGCGTTGGCCACCAGCGATCCGTCGCCGCGGAATACCGCGCAGCTGTAGTCGCGACGCTCCTTGATGTTCACGCTGATCGCGGTGCGACGCAGCACCTCGCCCATGGAGTCAGCGATCCCCTGCAGGCGCCGGGCGACGACTTCCAACAACACCGGGTCGTCGACGGAGTCGGTACAGCCCGCCTCCAGCGCCGTCGGCTCGGGATCCGAGACCGGATTCAATTCGATGGTTCCCTCGGCAATCACTTTACCGATCCAACCAGGTTCGACCAACAGCGTGCTGTAAGCGCCGATCACCAGCGCAGGCGCGGCAATCGTATCTGCCGGCCGCAACGAATGGCGGTCGATACAAACCGCGTTGACCCAGCCGTCCTGGTGCCAAATCGGAATTGTTTGAGCTGAGGATGGAGCGATCGAGGACGGATAACTGTGCTTGATCGGTGCGCTGGGGATGGTTGCCTCGCATCGGATCGCGACCAATTCAATCGGTCGATCTCTTTGATCGTATCCGAAGGTGGTGTGGTGCAGCTGATGAAAACGATTGGCAAGTGTTTCGCGCGGTTCGCAAGCAACTGACAACGAGGACTCCGTTCCCAAGTAACGTAGATCACAACTCAGATCAAATCTGCATTGCCCGCCGGTGCCATGTTCGACCGCAAGCAAATCAGTGGCGTTGGCTTTGAGTTCCGTGGCGATGGCATCGATTTCCTCCACCGCTGTATCGGACAATCTTTGATAGACTCCTCGTGTAACCACCCGGCCAACGTCTGCTAAGCCCATGCCCAGCGCGCTCATCAGCCCGGCGTCGGGGTGGTCGATGATCCGACGGATCCCGAGAAGTTTGGCGACCCGGCAAATGTGTTGTCCGGCCGCGCCGCCGAAACCGACCAACGCCAATTTTCGAACATCGGTTCCCTGCGCCGTGCTGACCGTCCTGACCGCTTCGGCCATATGGGTGACAGCAATCTTCAGGAAGCCTTCCGCCAAGGCCTGATCGGAAACAAATCGATCGGCAGACGGCAGAGCGGCGCGTAAGGACGCCAGTTTTCGTTTTGAAGCATCCAGATGCAACGGAAAAGGAAAACGCCGCACCGGCACGCGACCGAGCAACAGGTTCACGTCGGTGACGGTCAGCGGTCCGCCGCGGCCATAACAGGCGGGCCCCGGATCGGCACCGGCGCTGGCAGGACCGACGACCATACGGCCATCGGCCGTTACGTCACAGATCGATCCGCCGCCGGCGGCAATCGTTTCGATATCCATCATCGGCGTCATCACCCGGACGCCGGCCACACGCGATTCGTAACGGCGGCCGACACGGCCTCCAAATCGGCTGACGTCGGTACTGGTTCCTCCCATGTCCAATCCGATTGCTTGATCGGTACCGGCGATCGCGGCCACGTGAGCAAGTGCCACCACGCCGCCCGCAGGTCCCGACAAAATGCTGTCGCGGCCCCGAAAAGCGGCCGGCGCCACCAGGTTGCCGCTGCTGGTCATCAATCGTAGACGACAAGTCTCCGAGCCACCGAATTGGGCCCAGACGGTTGCCACATAGCCCGAGAGGATCGGATCCAGATAGGCATCCAACAGCGTCGTTTCGGCGCGAGAGACCAGTTTGATCAATGGCGCCACTTCACTCGAGCGGGAGATGTGTGCGAAACCGATCTGCTTGGCCAGTTGCTCGGCAAGTAGTTCATGGGCGTCGTTGACGTGTGCGTGCAGTAAACAGATGGCCAGCGACTCGACCCCCGATAGCCTGAGCGCGCGAAGTTGAAATTCAAGGCTTTTCAGATCGATCGGCGTTAGCAGCTTGCCTTCCGCGTCGATTCTTTCGTCAACTTCCACCACCCGATCGGTCAGCGGAATTGGTTTGACGATTGCAAGTTGAAACAGTTCAGGTCGATCTTGCTCTCCAATCAACAACAAATCACGGAATCCGCGAGTCACCAGCAATCCCGTGACCGCTCCGCGCCTGGTCAGCAGAGCATTGGTTCCACGCGTAGTCCCCATCCGCACGTCGAGCGCCGGCAACGGCTGATCGAGCGGGATGCCCAACAGAATTCGGGCGGCCAGTACGGGTGCTTCGAGCTGCGCGTTGAGTTCCACCTGGAACGAGGTGCCAGCCGATGGTGAAAACGGAATCTCTTGGCTGAGCGAAACCGTTTCGATTTCTTGATTGACCACGACACCGACCGCGGTCGCGGTGCCGTCCTCGTGAATCACCGACGCCGACGCGTCACGCCAAAACTGCCTGATCTGTGACGCCGGCAGCGATCGTAGCTGTAACGTCCGTTTGTCAACCATTGACGCGGCGGCGCGAACGATCCCGGTGCTGAGTACTTTGGTTTGGCGTTTGCTGGTCCCATCGCAGACGATGCAATCGGTGAACGTACCACCAACGTCGGCCCACACCGAAACAGTCATGGGATCGCTGGCGAAAAGCGCGCGGTATCCGTTGCAAGCAACTGGGCCGGGGGCTGCTTTGCACTGCTGTTGGCGGTCACTTGTTGCACCTACTGATTGAACATCGACAAGCTGTCTTCGGCGTGAGTCTGATCGATTAGAGCCACGACGACGTCGCCGGCCAACAACCTGTCGTCGGCCTGGGGTACACGAACAAATCCGTCACGTTGGATCGCAGCAATCAGGCAACGGCCGGCCAGCGGCAATTCCGCCAGGCTGGCTTTGGTAACACGCGTCCCGTCAGAGACTTCCAGCTCATAAATTCCGATTGCGCCGTTGGGCAGACGACTGTGGCTGATGACAGCCCCTTCGTTCAAGAAACCCAGGATTTGCCTGGCGACAACGTCCCGTTCGCTGACCGCGCGATCGATGCCCAGTTTGCCCACGACATTGGCATAATCCGGACGACCGACGACACACATCACGCGCGAGGCTCCGAGCTCTCGCGCCTCGACACCGGCCATGATGTTGCTTTCATCACTGCCAGTACAAGCGACGAAGAAATCAACCGTACCCCCGCCTTCGTCCTCCAACACGCTGCGTCGATTGGCGTTGGCGTGCACGACCGTGACTTCGGGGAGTTGTTTGGCAAGCTGATCACAGCGATCCGCATCCCGTTCGAGCATCACGATTCGATAGTCGCGACGACTGAGGGAATCGGCCAAGTGGTAACCTGTTTCACCTCCTCCGGCAATCATCACCCTTTGTTTGACTAGTTTTGCCTTGCCCGAAACAAAGATCGATCTGGCTTTGGCAACCGCCTCCGATGTGCCAATCAGACTGACGCGATCACCTCCGCGTAATTCATCCTCGCCGCTGGCGATCCACATTCGCCCACCGCGGGCGAGCGAACCAATGCGAATGTTGCCAGGGATTTTCAGATCGCGAAGCTTGAAACCTGCCGCCGGTGACTTGGCATCAACCTCTAACTCGTAGACTTCCAACTGTCCTCGCGCAAAGTGTTCCAGCGGAATCGAATCAGGACTGCGGATGGCCCGGGCTAATTCAAAGGCCGACAATTGTTCCAGACTCAACAAGCTGTCGATATTGAAATGCTGTTGGTAGTCAAACGTGCTGAGGTCTCGAAAGGCAGGGGCATAGACTCGGGCGATGCTGCGCCGTGCACCCAAAGCCTTGGCCATGCTGGCGGCGACGATATTAACTTCGTCGTCGCCCGTGACCGCCAAGCACATGTCAGCGGCACAAACATCGGCTTGGAACAGCACCGTGCTGCGCAAAGCGCTGCCGACGATCGCTCGAACGTCCAACTCGCTGTTGATGCGGCGCACGTGCTCAGGATCGGTGTCGACAACCGTCACACTGTGACCACGGCGACACAGCATGTCAGCGACCCAACGTCCGACCGTGCCGGCACCGAGAGTCAGTACGCGCATGATTTCTCGGTGAATTGGGGTCCGCGAAGGGAAATTCGGCTACTCAAATGGATCGCAATCAAATCAACCAATCGATGACAAACAGGATGGCAAAGATAATCACCATGAACATCGTGATCCAACGCGCGGTTTCCCAAGCATGCTTCAAAATCAAGCCCGTATCTTCATGTCGAGTCGCGCCGAAAACAAGTGAAATCGTAACCAGCAGCGGAAAGTAATACAGCAGATAGGTTGGTGAAACGGACAACATGATTGAAGACTCAGCTGGGGGATGGTCGAATCGCGAAGTGTGTATCGTTATCGGGATGCACTTTCGCCGGTGACATCTTGTTGGACCTCGGGGACTTCTTTTTTTCGCCCGCTGATCGGAATTGCCAAAGGACCACCATAAGCATCATAAATGACCAGAATATTCAACAGTCCGGCGATCACGGTATACCACGTTCCCATTTCGTAGCCAGCACCACGTCGGGCATACCAGGCGGACACCTCATCCGCCTCATTCTCGATCACGGGACGAATCGGTGGCGCCATAAAACCGCCCCACAGCGGTTCGTAGCTAGCCAAAGTGTGACCGGTCAAGGGGTCGGTGGCACGCCGCATCCGATCACCCTGTAACAGCGCGGGCAGCGCGGCAGCGCCGACACCGGCCTGCAGCAGGTAATGCCATCGCTTGTCACCCGGCTGCCACGAGGCGTACACCACATGGCCTCCGCCAAGTGCAAAGCCGAGTATCCAAGCCGACATGATGCAGACCAAATAAAGCGCTGCTTTGGTTCGTCGTCCCTGATAAAAATGTCCCGCGCCTGGAATCAGCCAAGCCAGCAAGGCCGCCAGCGGACGATTTTTCAAGTCGATGCGCCGACCATCAACGAGGATCGTGTTGGGGGTGTCGGTTTGCGTTTCTCGAGGCATGCTCAATCAGTGGCTGTTTAACGGTCGGTGTCAAGGGATCAGGGACAAGCGCTGCACCGACATTCTGAAACAAACCGGCTCGCGACGATAGGTGAATCGCCGCCGCCGGCAAAAGGAAAATGTGCCGCAGAGCGTTGCTGGTCGGCCGTTGCTGGTCGGCCGTTGCTGGTCGGCCGCCGCGGTTCTCTTGACTTCGAGCTCACGTTTTCACTACACCGCATCCAACATGGAACGGGCGGCGCTGCTGCCCGCGGTTTTCTCAGCAACCTTTTTCCCTTAAAAGAATCAGCTCATGGCACGCTGCCCTGCTTGTATCACCGTTCTTTCGCTCGCGTTGGTTGTCGGATGTGGCTCGGGAACCCCGGTCGATCAGGGACCAACCGCCTCGGACTCCGCCGGTGATTCGGTCACTTCGCTGCCCACTCCCACCGACATTGTCAGCCATTTCCTGGACGAGATCCGCCGTGGCGGTGAGGATTCGCGGGCCCAAAGCCTGTTGACCCAACGAGCCCAGAACGTGTTAGCCAGGATCGGCCATACGGTCCAACCGATCGGGTCTCCCGATGCACGATTCGAAGTCACACGATCGGAGCCGGTGCCAGGCCAGCAAGACGCCGCTTTGGTCCATAGTTTGTGGCGAGAGCCCCGGCAGGACGGGACAATGACCGACTATCAAGTGGTTTGGGCGGTCGAGAAAGAAGCAGCCGGTTGGCGAATTTCCGGGCTCGCGATCGAGGTTTCGCCGAATCAGTCGCCCCAGATCGTCGACTTCGAGGACGGCGAAATGATGGCCAGGCTGCTGGCCACTGACTCCGACAACCAAACCAACGCCCGCGCCCCCGCTCAGGCGGCGATGAATCCGTCGGTTGCTCGCTGATTCAACAGCGGCCGCCCGCCTAAATGACGATTCCATGGCGATTGAGCGCAGATCTGGCAAGGGGCCTGGAATTGCCAGTCATCGGCTTTAGCGGTCGGTTTCTTTCCAAAGCCAGGGTCCGCTGATTCCCGCGATCATCCAGGCTTTGGAGAATCGTGACCAATTTGCTGCTGTGACCGATTGACACCAAAACGCAGCCCGTTAGCTTATCGTCGAAATTGCGCGATCCAAAAACTTTACGCAAGTAACCTAACTTGCCGTGGTCGCGTGAGTTCAACGGATCATCGGCGATCGTTGTCGGTGGCGTTGAAAGAATCGGCCCTTGGACGGGGCCGCAAAGGTAGATGTGCGAATCCGGATCGCACCTAACACTCCGAACACTTGGGAGAAATTTGATGAATCGGACTATGGTGAGCGGTATTGCCGTGTTCGCACTTCTGATAGGTGCTGGCCACGCAATGAACGCAACAACGGCAGACGCAGGATTGTTCTCGAAGCATCGTGCAAAGAGGGCCTGTGGCGCTGCTTCGCACTGCGGAGGCGGCGGTGAATGCTATGCACCGGCTGCAGAACCATGCTGTGCTCCAGCACCGGCACCAGAACCATGCTGTGCACCGGCACCGGCACCGGAGCCATGCTGTGCTCCTGCACCGGAACCTTGCTGCGATTCTGGGCCAACTTGTGGCCATCGCAGACATGGTTGTCGGCGACGAGCCCGGCGATCAGCTGGATGCTGCTCGGCACCGGCCGAAACTTGCTGCTCAGCACCCGCTGTCGAGGCAGCACCCTGCTGTGGGGCGGAGATGAGCGTAGACGCGGCTGGCTACGATCTGGCACCGGGCGAAACCCTGGTTCCTGGCAGCGTTGAAGAAACAGGAGCCCCAGCGGCGCCTGAAAGCAGCAGTGATGCGGTAGAAGGTGTTGAGGCTGAAGTTCCTCCTCCAGCGCCAGTTCCAGATGCCAGCACCGATGCATAGGCATCAGCACCGATGCATAGGCATTGATGCGTGATTGAACTTTGCCTGGTTGCGAGCACTGCGTCGCAGCCAGGGGATTGAACCCTGAACCCTGCTGGTCATCGGCCAGCAGGGTTTTTTGATTCAATTCTCCAGATCTGCAACCACATCGGGCCTTACTCGTGCGACATCGTTGAAGTCATCAATATCATCTGGTTTGAAAAACAAGTGCTCGTCGCCGTCGTCTTGGCGGATAAAGAACCACTTTGGGGTGACCAGGATCTTTCTGGCGCGACTCGATTCGACTTCGATGCGAGTACCGTCGGTTTGCAGATGCCAGGGAACATTCGGTTCGGCATCACTGACGAGCCGACCGATTTCGGCCGCCGCCCAATCGGTGCTGCAGAGCTGAGAGAAACGGAGCGGGCCGCAGCGACTGCAGATCATGGGCACGTGAATGTCGCGGCTGCGAAGTGGTCCGGCATGATGCCCGATCCAGCCCCCCTGTCCGAGTCGAAAGCCGCTGCTGCCGGCAACTACCAGGCGAGACTCTCGATTTGCGATCGCATCTGACAAGATCGCCAATAACGAGTCAAGCAATTGGATTTGAATGGCATAGGTGTTCATCCAAGAGGTCACCAAGTCCGGATGCTCTTGGCCGCTTAGTTCAATCCTCGGCGGAACCACGGAATCGAATACGGTTGGAGGCAGGTTCGCAGTGTAAATTTCGTCTTGGACAACCTGCTGCTCAAGCATCTCCGGTTCGACACGGTCATCGATCGGATCAAATTCTCGCGGAGCATCCCAGCGACTTGCCAAGAATCCGCTGTGCAGCCAGAGCACGCCGGCGGATGAACTCGGATTCTGGACATCGCGCTGGATCGCCGAAGCAAATAAACGGCCCAATTGGGTCTCCAGAGGATCGGTTTCCGGCAGATCCTCGTGCCTCGGCGGATCGGTCGTCAGTACCTCGACGCGATCGAAACAGCCGTCATCTAACCCAGCAGTGATCGATGGGACGTCCGTGATCAATTCCACCGGTCCGCGGCCTCGGTCGATGCTGCCAAGCAAACGCATGACCATGCGGTGGAAAACCGCATTCGGATCATCGCTGATCGCAAGGCATCGATCCCAGAGAATCCCATCAGCGGCGATCGCATCGATCACCGGTGTCCGATTCCAGGACGATCCGTAGCAACTAAGGGCGGCAGGCGACAGGCCTTCGAATGTCAAAACGGTCAGGGGATGCTGCATCAACGCGAAGACTGCCAGAGATCGAACTAATCGACATTGCCGTCAAAATCGGTTGCGCCACAGAGCAACACGATCTGACCACAAAGAACCTTGCGATATCCAGTTTATCGGCGAGCTATGGTTTAGCGCAGTGGTAGTCCGCTGGCCTCTCGTTTGCTCCATCGTGCCCTGGAAATTATCGCCTGATGTCGCTCGCCAATCAGTTTTCGCATCCGGTGCCGGCTGCTAACCCGGTCTTCCTGCCTGGCTATTCGCCCACACCAGCAGCCAAATCCGCCGCGCCTGCGGCGGGCAAGCAGCCCGAGCTGCAGCGTCCCTTGCGGACGACGATCTGGGATGTGCCGTTTGACCTGCTGACTCTGCCACAGGCAATTGACCATATCGCCAGACTGATCGAGCGTGGCGAGCCTAGCTACGTGATCACGGCGAATCTGAATTATGTGATGTTGCACCATCAGCAAATCGGTCTCCGCGCTGTGACCGAGCAGGCTGATCTGGTCCTGGCCGACGGACAGCCGATTGTCTGGCGCAGCAAGCTGAACTCTCAGCAGCTGCCCCAGCGCGTGGCCGGCAGCGAAATGATCTTTGACCTGGCCCGGCGAGCGAGCGAATCAGGGTGGGGCATCTACTTTTTGGGGGGCGAGTCAGGGGTCGCTCGAGCCTGTGCCGAGCGTCTCTGCCAGTGGTATCCTGGACTGCGAATTGCCGGCGTGGAATCGCCGCCATTTCGCCCGCTGACCGCGCAGGAGCAATCCGATCAAGATTGGCGAATTCGGTCTTCCAATGCCCAGATTCTGTTAGTCGCGCTGGGGCAACCGAAAGGGGAACTTTGGATCCACCAGCACTACCAGCGGCTGGGCGTACCGGTCAGCATTCAATTGGGCGCTTCTTTTGACTTCGTCGCGGGAACCGCCAAGCGAGCACCGCAAATCTATCAGCGATTGGGCCTGGAATGGGCCTACCGAATGTGCGGTCAGCCAAAGCGACTGGGCCCTCGCTACACCATGAATGCCATCTTCTTGGTCAAAGCGTTGTTCAACGACTGGGAACGCAAAGTTGCCAGTTGGGGCATCGAAGTCTAGAGATGCTGCGGCGGCCAAAGATGCTAAGATCTGCGACGGGGGATTCGTCGCACACCCAGTACCCAGTACACAGTACAAAGTACCCAGTGCTAGGCACCGGCCGAAGCCGGTCGTTTCTTCGGCTTGTAGATTTCGGTCGCGGTACCGAAATGGACTTCGCCGGCGTTCATCAAAGTCTCGCTGAGCGTTGGATGCGGATGAACGCTGTCGGTAATGTCATGCACTTCGCAACCCATCTCGATGGCCAACACCGCCTCAGCAATCAACTCACCAGCGCCGCTGCCGACAATTCCACAACCAACGACCCGCTGGGTCTCGGGATCGATCAGCCATTTGGTTAGACCGTTGGTGATTCCCAACGCCTGAGCACGACCGCTGGCAGCCCAGGGGTAGACTTCGACGTCGACGTTTCGCCCCTCCCGCTTGGCCTGTTCTTCGGTCAGTCCCGCCCAGGCGATCTCGGGATCGGTAAACACCACGGCTGGAATTGCGATTTTGTCAAATGCCGATGCTTGTCCGGCGACCACTTCGGCCGCGACCCGGCCCTGGTGCGTCGCTTTATGCGCCAACATCGGATCACCAGCGACATCGCCGATTGCCAGGATATGAGGATCGGCGGTTCGCTGTTGTTGATCGCAGAGGACGAACCCACGATCAGTGACCTCGACCTGTGTGTTTTCCAAGCCCAAATCACGGGTCACCGGTCGGCGGCCAATGCTGACCAGAACTCGGTCGAACTCCTCGCTGCCGAATTTACCGGGACCTTCGAACGTGACCGCGATCTTGTTTGCGGACTCCGAAAGCGAGCCGACTTTGGTATTCAGGTAAACTCCACCTGTGCATATCTTTTCGATTCGCTTGGCCAAAGGTCGAACCAAGTCCCGGTCCGCGCCAGGCAACAGGCCATCCATCAGTTCCACGATCGTGACTTTAGAACCAAGCTGAGCGTAGACGCTACCCATCTCCAAACCGATATAGCCACCGCCGACGACTAGCAGCGTCTGTGGGACATCGGCCAGTTCCAGCGCGGCGGTGCTGTCCATCACTCGATCACTACCGATGTCGAATGCGGCAGGCATTGCCGGCACACTGCCGGTCGCCAAGATGCAATGTTCAAAAGTCAGCTGCCGGTCATCAGGGATCGAATCGTGATCACCTTCGAGCTGCAAGGTTGTGGAATTGAGAAATTTGCCGCGGGCTTGAATCACCTTGACGTTGCGCCGCTTGGCCAAGCCTGCCAAGCCATCCGTCAGGGTAGCAATCACCTGATCTTTCCTGGCGCGAACTTTGTCGATGTCGATCTCTGGCCGCTCGTTGTACTTGACGCCCCAGTGCTCCCGAAGCTCGCTCACTTCACTGATCACCTTTGCGACATGCAGCAACGCCTTGCTGGGAATGCAACCGCGCAGCAGACACGTCCCGCCGAGTCTCGGCTCGGCTTCGACGATCGTAACTTCCAGTCCTTCGTCGGCGGCCAAGAAAGCGGCTGCGTAGCCGCCTGGACCACCACCGAGGACAACCACTGGAGCGTGCATAGGATCCTTCGCTGTTGACGGGAGTGGTGACGAAGTTTAACGCGACAAAAATTCGACCACGCTGTTGGCGTCCACCGGCAAACTGATGTCCGACGCGCCGGGCAAACCGAGCACTGTCGCCTGCAGATTCTCGCTGTCAAAGCTGACCCAATCAAGCGCATCGGGAGTCGCGTTGGCGATCACGCCTCGATACAGGTTTTTCAGATTCTCTCGGCCCCGGACCTCAACAATGTCACCAGGGCGGAGGATGTAACTAGGGGACGAAACCTTGACGCCATTGACGCGAAAGTGACCATGAGCGATTCCCTGCCGAGCCTGCGGTCGCGTCTTGGTAAATCCAACGCGCCGCACCACGTTGTCCAGCCGGCGTTCGCACATCAGCAACAACAATTGACCGGTGTTTCCCGGTTTGCGGCCGACGGCATCAAAATAGCGACGTAGTTGGCGTTCGCCCAAACCATAGTAGTGCTTGATCTTTTGCTTCTCTTGCAGCGCCTGACCGTAGTTGCTCGGGCGGCGTCCGCGGACATGCATCCCAGGCGGCTGGGGGCGGCGATCGAGCGCGCGAGCGGCGCCGGATGTTTCGTAGATCAGATTGCCTAGGCGGCGGTTGATCCTTGCTTTGGGGCCAGTGTATCGAGCCATCGAAAAAGCTACCTTTCATTCACGCCAGCGGCGCTGTTGGGGAAAAACCATGGCGGCAGTGGCCGAAGCGTCACCGCTGCCAGACGTGATCCGAGCTGGTGAACCTTGACAGGCCAGGCCACCGTGGTCACGCATGCAATTTTGGAAGGCCTGCAGTTTTGCCCGAAAACTGCCTTTTTGCAAGACCAGGGAGTTGAAGAGGAAAGGGAGGAAAGGGAGATCGAGACTGGAGCAGCAGTACCCCCAAGGATCGATTTGCACTCCCACTCTCCCCCACTCCCACTCTCGGCCTGGTCTACTACCATTTCGGCTCGAAACCGAATCGCAATTCTTTCAACAGGTTTTTCGGGATGACGAAATTTGATGTATTTGGGGTGGGGAATGCTTTGGTCGATATCCAGGCCCGAGTCGATGACGAACTACTGGACAAATTGAAAATCGACAAAGGGATCATGACCTTGGTCGATGACACCCAACAGGCCGGTATCCTGAGCATGCTCAGCGGTCTGTCGCTGAATCGTTGTGCCGGTGGTTCGGCTGCCAATACCATCGTCGCTACCGCTGATTTTGGTGGTTCTGCCGCCTTCGTCGGCAAAGTAGGGAACGACGAAATCGGCAGATTTTTTGTTCAGGAGATGCGCGATCTGGGAATTACGTTTGAGGTCCACCCTGCCGAGGCTCCGACTGGGACCTGCGCGGTGCTGATCACCGCAGATGCGCAGCGCTCACTGCTGACGAACCTGGGCGCGGCGGTCACACTCCGTGAGGAAGACATTGACCAATCGCTGATTGCCGCGGCAAAGTACGTCTACATCGAGGGTTATCTGCTGACCGGTGAAACAACCAAAGCTGCCGCCTATCGGGCGATTGAGTATGCCAAGAACAATGGGACCAAAGTCGCCTTCACCGCCTCGGACCCATTTTTGGTCAACACGATCCGCGAAGAGATCTGGGATTTGGTCACCGGCCCAGTCGATCTGTTCTTTTGCAACGAACAAGAAGCCAAGAGTTTGACCGGCAAATCGGACCCGATTGATTGTGCAGCGGAGATTCACCGGCACGCCGAAAACGTGGCGCTGACCTTAGGCGGCAAAGGATCGATCGTGATGCATGGCGGTGAATCCTTTCCAATCGAAGGAGTTGCCGTCGAAGCGATCGATACCACCGGTGCCGGCGACATGTACGCCGGCGCAATGTTGTACGGGATCACCAATGGGATGAGCTGGCGACAAGCCGGGCACTTGGCGTCCCACGCCGCCGCCAGAATCGTATCTCAAATGGGTGCCCGCCTGGATCGAAAATTTACTCGCCAAGAAATCGCAGAGTTTGCGAAGTTGGACTAGCAGCCATGGTAGCTGTCCCGTCCCGCGACAAACCTCTCCCAGGTGCTAGAGAGGTGACGCGGTCCAGGGCTGGCTTAGAAGCCAAAGTTCAAACTGACTCCGCCGCGACCAAAGCCGATCGAAGTACCTCGTCCATAGTAGCCCGGATACCCGTATCCGTACGGGCCACCGAAATTGGATCGGTAGCGAGATCCATAGTACGACCGGTATCCGGGTGAGTTATAGAGCTGCACTCCGTAGGGGCGAAACTGGTTGGGGTAGTAACCGTAGGGGGGCACACGGTATGCCGCGACCGATCGGCCATAGCCGTAACCGCAGTGGTCGGCCGAAGCAGTTTGGCTCGTGACAATCGGAGCCAGGGCAAGTGTGCCGGCTAGCAAGAGTTTGTTCAGCATCATGTTTCCTTCGTTGAAAGAGATTGGAATCGCGGGCGTCTCGGACCAAGACGCGCCACATGGCACAGTGCTGCAGGTGGTGGTCCAGCTTGCCCCGATACCTAGAAAATCGATCGTAATCCTTTTCCAAAAAACGACTTAGAGAAACGCTGTCAGTGCTCCGCGGTGGGCCTGAGCGTAGTCAATTTGATGTCAGGCAGACATCGAACAGGCCACAGACGCCTGGTCAAATCGACACGAGTCGGCGACTGCCCAGTAGCGGTATTGCCGTTTGCAGCGCTGGATCTTGCGCCGCTCGACGTCGCGGCACCGAACTGCCGATCTACGCTAGAGCAGCTCCTTTCTCTCCTTTGCATGGAACGATGTCGGCAGGCTCGATCGACCAATCCGAACAACCACAGCGCGAACCGAACCTGTTTCGTGATGTGGTAGCGATCAGCTTGGCCGCCGGCACGCTGCTGCTGGTCGTCTCATTTGTGACTCGGGACCCGGCCGACCCGATCGCCGCGCCGGTCTGGCCGATCAGTGAACTCTACGCTCCCGATGCCACGGTCTATCCACTGAACGATTCGATCACCAATGCCTGTGGTTACTGGGGCGCTCTGCTGGTGTCGGCGATCGTCGAGGCGATTGGCATCGCTTCGGTGGTCTTGATTGCCGGGCTGGGGGGAATCGCCGCCGCACTGCTGTATTCGCGGCCGGCTCAATGCCCCGGTACTTCGTTCGCTAGGAGGCACCATCATTTTGATCGCCCTGGCAACGATCGGTGCCTTGATTCCAGCGCCGGCTGCGGGCATGCCAGTGGTCGGAAACGGCGGCTACTTGGGCGCGATGTCATCGACTTGGTTGCTGGAACATTTTGCGCCGGGAGGTGCCTGGATCCTGACCTTAACGGCGCTGACGATCGGATTGCTGTTAACCACAGACTATGCATTGCTGTACGCCGGAAAAGTGGTCGCGCGACAAGGTGTGCGCGTTTCGCGTGGCTCAATCCAGCGGGCGGCCCAAGTGATGCCATTGGCTCGAAGACGTCGTCGTCCTTTCACCGATCTCGAGCAACCGATCACGATCGAAGGGGACGCGGCAGATCCGCTTGGCCAGGAACTTCCGGCAGACCAGTCGGAGCAACCGCCGCGACGCCGCCAACCGACAATCAAATTCCGACACTCCCAAACGTCGAACCGCGCAGCCCCCAGCATCGCTTGCTGCTGCGGGCCGGGACGAGCTTGCTGATCAAGACGAACACGAGGACGCAGCGCACGACGAAGAGGAGCAGGATTTCGACGACGAGGAGCAGGAGTGGGACGACGAAGACGAGGTCGCCCAGCGCCCACGCGTGAGCTGGAAACCGAAGTCGAGACCGTTCGATTGCGGGGGGACGATTCTCATCAATTGCCGCAGCCCAAAATCAAAGCACCCAAACGAAAAGCCAAAGCCGATCCTCGCCGAGAGCTGTACGACAACGTTAATGAATCGACTCCCAGTGGCATGGAGGACTATCGTCTGCCCAGCATCGAGCTGCTGCAACAAAGTGACGACATCAGCTACGAGGATCAGTTGCACGAGGTCCGCCGCAAAGCACAGATCCTGGAAGAGACATTCCGGCATTTCGGATTCAATATCCGCGTTGTCGAGATCGAAACAGGACCCGTCATCGCACAGTACGAAATTGAGCTCGAAGCCGGTTTGCGATTGAGCAAAATCACAGGACTCTCTGATGACTTGGCGATTGCCCTGCGTGTTCCCAGCGTCCGCATTGTGGCGCCGATTCCCGGCAAGAACACGGTCGGCATCGAAGTTCCCAACGAGTCACGACAGGTGGTGCGGCTGCGTGATGTGATTGAGGAATCGGACACACGCTCGGCCAAAATGAACATCCCGGTCTTCCTGGGCAAAGACGTCTCCGGCAATCCGATGGTCGTCGACCTTGCCAAAATGCCTCACCTGTTGATTGCCGGCCGCACCGGCACCGGCAAGAGCGTCTGTTTGAACGCAATCATCAGTTCGATTTTGATGTGCTGCCGCCCCGACGAAGTGCGGATGTTGATGATCGACCCCAAGATGGTCGAATTGAGCGGATATGGTCGATTGCCGCACCTGATGCATCCGGTCATCACGGACATGAAGAAGGCGGAAGCGATACTTGCTTGGGCGGTCGAAAAGATGGAGGAACGTTATTCGCTGCTGGCGAAAGTGGGCGTGCGCCACATCAACAGCTTTAACGATCTGGGCCGCGAAGAAATCATGCGTCGCTTGGAAGTGGACGAGGAGGACGGCGAGACCAGCGTTCCCGAAAAACTGCCCTTCATCGTGATTGTTGCTGATGAGATGGCAGACCTGATGATGACCGCCGGGAAAGATGTTGAGCAACATATCATCCGCTTGGCGCAAAGAGCCGCGCGGTCGGCATTCACTTGATTCTGGCGACCCAGAAACCAACCGTCGATGTGATCACCGGACTGATCAAGAGCAACCTGCCGGCTCGTCTGAGTTTCCAGGTGGCCAGCAAAACCGACAGCCGTGTGGTCTTGGATGAAAACGGCGCCGACAAACTGCTTGGCAACGGCGACATGTTGTTCCTGTGGCCCGGCACTAGCACCTTGATCCGTGGTCAGGGAACCTACCTGTCGGATGAAGAGATCGACTCGATCTGTGAACACTGCAGCATGAGCGAGCAGAACTTTGTCGGCGAATTGATGAATCTGAAAGTCACCGCCGATGGCGATCAGGGCGAAGGAACTTCGCTTGAACAGATCAAGAATCGAGACGAGTTGTACGACAGCGCGATCGAAGTCGTGATCCGAGAAGGCCGAGGTTCCTGTTCGTTGTTACAGCGTTGTTTGGGCATTGGTTACGGACGGGCAGCCAAGCTGATCGACTTCATGGCCGAAGACGGCATCGTCGGGGAGTACAACGGTAGCAAGGCCCGTGAGGTCACGATGACGATGGCTCAGTGGCAAGCCTTGCAAGGGATCGAAGTCGATGCGGCGGATGAGCTGCAAGAAGCCGAGCCTGCCGGGCAGGACAGCAGCGATTCCGAAGCCGATGACGATCACGAGCAACTAGAGGAAGACGACGAGTACGAGGAAGAAGAAGAAGAGGAATACGAGGAGGACGAGGACGAGGACGAGGACGAGAACGAAGAGGAAGGCGAGTACGAAGAAGAATACGAGGATTACGAAGAAGTCTAAGCCGCCAGCGTATGTTGGCCTGGACTGGCGACTCAGCTAGACTCAGGGCATGAACACCGCGGCTCACTTCCAGAGTGTCTCCGTTGACGACTATCTCAGCGACGAACGATCCGTTGGGCGCAAGCACGCACCCGTCGAAGGCCGCGAGGCGGTGATCCCACTGCCTGAAATCGACTGTCAAGCGCTGGCTGAGCTGTACTTGCAGGTCGAATTCCCGCCTCAGCCAACCGACGGCGAGGATGATGACAAAGCATTCTGAACCACCCCTGCCGGCCAATGGGTCGATTGCCGCGATCGTGCCGGCCGCCGGCCGTGGCCAGCGCTTTGGCAACTCGCGGAATAAGTTGTTTGCCACTCTGGGCGGCTGGCCGCTGTGGTCTCACTCAGTCGCTCGGCTGCGCGGGCATGCCGCGATCGGACGGATTGTGATGGCGGTTTCCGAACAGGACCAAGCCGCGTTTACGGGCGAGTATTCGACGCTGGTTGCGGAATTAAGAGTCGAACTGGTCTCCGGCGGCAAGGAACGAACCGACAGCGTCGCTGCTGGACTGAAGCTGTTGGCCGATGATCCAACAGTGAATTGGGTGGCGATTCATGACGCTGCCCGACCGCTGGTCAGCGCGGCCGACCTCAGCGCCGTCTTTTTCGCGGCCGTGAAAGCCGGCGCGGCGATTCTGGCTTGCCCGGTTCCCGGTACGATCAAACGGGACCTGGCCGGCGGCTCACGCTGTGAAACGGTCGACCGACGTGATCTGTGGATCGCGATGACGCCACAAGTTTTTGATGTAGGCTTGTTGGCCAAAGCCTATCGCAAGCACAATGGTCGGCCGGCGACCGATGATGCTCAGCTGGTCGAACGCATCGGCCACGACGTGGCACTGGTTCGCGGCTCGGCTGAGAATCTAAAAATCACCTACCCCGAAGACCTCGTTGTCGCCGCAGCGATGCTGGCTCGGCAATCCAAACATGACTGATAGCGATTTGCTCGGCGAACTCCGCTGGCGCGGACTGATTCACCAATGCACCGACGAAGCCGGCTTGGCGAAATTGCTGGCCGCCGGCAAACAAACGGTTTACATCGGTTTCGATCCAACCGCATCCAGCTTGCACGTCGGCAGCTTGATGCAACTGATGACGCTCCGCCGGTTCCAAAACGCCGGACATCGACCGATCGCTTTGGTCGGCGGCGCGACTGGCATGATCGGAGATCCGAGCGGCAAGAGCGAAGAACGCAATCTCTTGTCGGTCGATCAATTGCAAATGAACGTGGCAGGAATGGCCGCGCAAATGCGTCGCTTTTTGAGTTTCGAGGGCCACAATGCCGCTCTGCTGCTCAACAATTTTGACTGGATGCAAGGTTACTCTTACTTGGACTTTCTACGGGAAATCGGCAAGAATTTTCCGGTCGGAGCGATGTTGGGTAAAGAGTCGGTACGATCCCGTTTGGAAAGTGAAGCGGGCTTGAGTTACACCGAGTTCAGTTACATGCTGCTGCAAGCGTATGACTTCGTCCACCTCAGCCGCGACCATAGCTGCCTGATCCAGGCTGGTGGCAGCGACCAATGGGGCAACATCACCGCCGGCATCGATTTGGGACGTCGGATGTTGGGCAAGCAGCTGTTTGGAATCACAGCGCCGTTGTTGACAACCAGTGATGGACGCAAGATGGGAAAAACCGAGCAGGGGGCAATTTGGCTTGATTCAAAGCGCACCAGTCCCTACCAGTTCTTTCAGTACTGGAAGAATATCGCCGATCAAGACGTGATGAAGTGCATTGCGTTTTTGACGGAGATCGAGCGCGAAGAATATGACCAATTGAGCGAATTAACAGAATCCGATCCGGGACGTCGGGCCGCTCAGAACCGGCTGGCGGATTGGATGACCGAATTGGTTCACGGCGGCGATGGACTCGAATCCGCCCAACGGGCCTCGAAGATTTTGTTTGGCGGCGAGCTGGGAACTCAAACTGACGCGAGTCTCTGCGAGATCTTTGCGGACGTACCTAGTTCGGAGGTCGAGCGCGGAAAACTTGGCGGCGAAGGCTACTGGATCGTCGAAGCTTTGCAAGATGCCGGGCTCGTCAAGAGTGGCGGTGAGGCCAGGCGCGCTATTCAAGACGGCGGAGTCTACGTCAACAACGTCCGCGCCTCGGACGTCGATCAGCGACTCTCCGAATCCGACTTGGCCAGCGAAACCGTGATGGTCATCCGTAAAGGAAAGCGAAACTACTCGCTTCTGCGTTTCCATTAGCCCTTCGGCTCACCAGGCATCAAAGCTGGCTTGCCTGGTCACTGCTGGGTAATGCAATAAAGCTTGGACGCGGTGCGGATCAATAATCGTCCCGAGGCGATTGCCGGGGTGGCCAAAGTCAATTCATCGAGATCGTTGGTGCCCAAAATTTTGAACTCGGGACCCGCTTCGACGACATAGGTCATCCCTTTTTCACTGAGGCAAAACAATTTTCCGTTGTAAGCCCATGGGGAGGCAGTGAACGACCCCGCCGGAGAAAACCTCTGCTTGCCGTAGACTTCCTCGCCCGTCTTCGCGTTGTGGCAGGTCAGGTAACCTCTGTCATACAGCGTATAAAAATAATCTCCCACCACAATTTGCGACGTGTTGTAGGGTGCCGATGTACCCTGATACCACTCGATGAACTCGCTATCGGCGAAATCTCCCTCGGGGGTGAAATCACCGGAAGCTCCCGGGCGAATCGCAAATGTGGGACGGTGTTTGTCGCCGACGTATCCGGCGGCGATGTAGCACAGTCCGTGGGCGGCCAGCGGCGACGGAATCACCAATCCTGACATATCTCCGTCAAACTCCCAGAGTGTTTTGCCGTCAAGCGAATAGGAGCGATTCTTATTTTTGCCTGGAACGACGATCTCGGTTCGTTGGTCATTCTTCCAAACTAATGGCGTTGCCCAGGACCGATTCTCGTCGCGCGGTGTTTTCCAGTTTTCGTTGCCTGTCGCAGCATCGAACGATGCGATCCACGATTCTTCCATGTTGTCGTAGACCATGATCACCTGGTCTTCATGCATCACCGGGGATGCAGCGGCGCCGTAGTCAAAGAAGGTCTTTTTAGTCTCAATCGGCTTGGCCCAGACTTGTTCACCATTGACGTCGTAGGCGTACAGACCAATGTCGCCAAAGAGCACATACACTCGCTGACCATCGGTTACCGGCGTTTCCGATGCATAAGAGCTTTTCGGATGTCTGGGGATTTCAGGCCGGCCGCTGTGAGCTTCATGTTTCCAGAGTTGCTGACCCGATTTCAGATCAAAGCAATGGACCATCCAGTGATGGATTCCCGGGGGTGGTTCACGAACGCCCTGGCCCAGATACAGGCCGGCCTGCGGCTTGGTTGATTCCTCTTCGTTGACCACTGTGGTTATAAAGACGCGGTCTCCCCAAACCACCGGCGATGACCAGCCTTGACCGGGAACGTCGATCGACCAGGCCACGTTTTCGCTTTGAGTCCACGTCTCGGGCAACCGAGGGTCATCCACGGCCACACCTGCCGCATCGGTGCCGCGGAACCGCGGCCAGTTGTCCTGCCCACAAACGGATGGGCCCCAAAGTGCTGCAACAATGAGCAATGATAAACTAACTAGCGTGGTTCGCCTCATGGTTGCTCTCTTGGCGTGGTTGCAGAATCAGGCAACATCGTATCAAAGTTGATCCTCAACTGGGATCTTGTTCATGCAGCGGGTCAGTAATTTGTCGACGCTCTGGTCGCCAAACTGAATGGCGTAAGTTGAATCAGGGCCATTGCACGATGGGACCGATGACTTTGATGAAACCGTCTCGTACCGGATCTGTGCCGTACAAATACAGGTATGCTTGGGTCAAAAATTGGTCAGCTGGGTCAAAAATTGGGGAACTCACACGACGATACAGGTCAACCTGACCCGCTTGGTTGGCGCCTTCGACGGCATCGATCACCTTGACGACCCGGTCGATATCAGCGCGGGCGAATGTCCACAATTCTCCGATCACGCGATCGTCGCCAACGATCATGGCGGGGTAGTCGTGACGGCTGTACAACTGGCCTTTGGTCCAAGCCGGGCAAATCGATAGCGGCTTGGCCGGCCATCTTTGCTCGCGGCATTGACCTCGTTTTAGCGTTCCATAGACGAAAAAGCTTAAAATCATCGCGATTTACAGTTGGCTCGCCGGCCCATACCATTCTGGAATCATTAACCGTTGCCCGGCCACGGCCCCCCGGCTAGCGCCCTTGGCGCCTCATCAACATGCCCATTGAACCTGACTTCTCCGCGGCTCTGAGCAAGCACGCGATCGACTTGGATGACCTGACGGTCGAGCGACTACAAGTTTACGTGCAAGCGATGTGGCGTTGGAACGAGCAGTTGAATCTGACCCGCCACACCAGCTGGGATCTGTTCGTTTCCCGTGATTTGCGGGATTGCCTGCAATTGGCCCCGCTGCTGGAGGCGGGCGAGGAAGTCCTGGATTTGGGCAGCGGCAACGGGATTCCGGGAATCCCGCTGTCGATCTTGCGAGATGATATCCATGTTGCTTTGGCCGAATCGGTCAATAAACGCGCCAATGTGCTCAGCGAAATCATCAGCGAGCTGGAATTGCCCATACCGGTCTATGGAGCGCGTGGTGAAGATCTGTTGACGGACTTTCGCTTTACGACGATCGTCGCGCGAGCGGTTGGCAGCATCAGCAAGTTCTGTCGCTGGGTCGAGCCGCATTGGTCGAACATCGGCCGCTTGCTGTTGATCAAAGGCCCCAAATGGGTTGATGAACGGGGAGAGGCGAGGCACCACGGCCTGTTGTCCAAGCTCCAGCTTCGCCGCGTCGCCGCCTACCCACTTGGCGACGATACTGACGCCGAGGGAGTGATTTTGCAGATTTGGCCCGCCGGGCCGGCCGGAAAACGGTTCACCTAGTCAGCAACGCTGAGCCCTTTATACTCGCTTTGTCGGTCAAATATTCTCTCGATTTCCCTTTCAATCCTGCTTACTTGCCTCACGCATGTCGGACTACAACCTCACCCATCTAAAGCAACTTGAAGCCGAAAGCATCCACATCTTTCGCGAAGTGGTCTCGGAGTTTCAGAAACCGGTGATGCTGTACAGCATCGGAAAAGATTCCTCGGTCTTGCTGCATTTGGCTCTCAAGGCATTTTTTCCCGCCAAGCCGCCGTTTCCGTTATTGCATGTCGACACGACGTGGAAGTTCCGCGAGATGATCAAGTTCCGGGAAGACTACATTCGCAAGCAACTTGGACTGGAGCTGCTTGTGCATATCAACGAGGAGGGACTCAAGCACAACATCAAACCCTGGGAAGACAGCGAGCGACATACCGAATTGATGAAAACCGACTCGCTCAAGACCGCGCTAAACAAATACGGCTTTGACGCGGCCTTTGGCGGAGCCAGGCGCGACGAGGAGAAGAGCCGCGCGAAAGAGCGAGTCTTTAGCTTTCGCGACAAATCCCACCGTTGGGACCCCAAGAACCAACGTCCCGAACTTTGGAATCTGTACAACGGTCGCGTCAACAAGGGAGAATCGATCCGCGTCTTTCCGATGAGCAATTGGACCGAATTGGATGTTTGGCAATATATCCACTTGGAGAACATTCCGATTGTCCCGCTATACAAGTCAGCGCCACGCCAGGTGGTTCGGCGTGACGGCATCTTGTTGATGCGAGACGACGATCGGATGCCGTTGTTGGAGGGCGAACACGAAGAAACCAAAATGGTCCGGTTTCGAACGCTGGGCTGTTATCCACTTTCGGGCGCGGTGGAAAGCGAAGCAACCACGTTGCCGGAAATCATTCAAGAGATGCTGTTGGCGAAAACCAGCGAACGCCAAGGTCGAATCATCGATCAAGACGAAGGAGGAGCGGGAATGGAAGAAAAGAAACGAAGAGGATACTTTTAGCATGTCCCATAAATCCGAACTGATCGCCACCGACATCGACGCCTACTTGAAGCAGCACGAGCGAAAGCAGTTGCTTCGGTTCATCACTTGCGGCAGCGTCGATGACGGCAAAAGCACGTTGATCGGTCGTTTGTTGTACGACAGCAAAATGATCTACGAAGATCAGCTCAGTCAACTCGAAGCGGACTCGAAGATTGTCGGAACCACCGGTGGCGACTTCGATCCGGCACTGCTGACTGACGGCCTGAAGGCCGAACGTGAGCAGGGGATTACGATTGATGTCGCGTATCGATACTTCAGCACGGCCAAACGAAAATTCATCATCGCCGACACACCGGGTCACGAGCAATACACAAGAAACATGGCCACCGGGGCCAGCACTGCCGATTTGGCGGTGATTTTGATTGACGCCCGCCACGGTGTGTTGACCCAGACCAAACGCCACAGCTTCATTGTGTCGCTGTTGGGGATTCGGCACGTGGTCATCGCAATCAACAAAATGGATTTGGTCGATTTCAGCGAAGATCGATTCAACGAAATTTGCGATCAGTATCGATCTTTCGCAACGCGATTGGAGCTACCGGATTTGCACTTCATCCCGATCAGTGCGCTCAAAGGCGATAATTTGGTCGACCGCAGCGACCAAATGCCGTGGTACTCCGGCAGCACGCTGATGAACTTTTTGGAAACCGTCTACATCGGCAGCGATCGCAATTTGCAAGACTTCCGGATGCCGGTGCAGCTGGTCAACCGGCCGAATCTGGACTTCCGCGGTTTCTGTGGCACCATCGCCTCCGGCATCATTCGGCCCGGCGAAGAGATCATGGTGTTGCCAAGTCGGCAAAAGTCCAAGGTCAAACAGATCGTGACTTTTGACGGAAACCTCGACGAAGCATTCGCGCCGTTGTCGATTACGTTGACCCTGGCCGACGAGATCGACGCCAGCCGCGGCGACATGATCGTGCGCAGCGGCAATTTGCCTCATAGCCGAGACCAGATCGAGGCGATGCTGGTTTGGATGGCTGCAGAATCGATGGTTCCCGGCAAAACTTACTTATTCAAGCATACCACTCAAACCCTGCCCGGAACGATTGACACGCTGAAATACCGCGTCGACGTCAATTCACTGCACCGCATGCCGGCGCCTCAATTGGAATTGAATGAAATTGGCCGCGTCAGCATCTCATTGAGCGCTGCGGTTCATTACGACGCCTACCGTCGCAACCGCGGCACCGGCGCGTTCATCGTCATCGATCGAATCACCAACGCGACCGTCGCGGCCGGAATGATCTTGGATAAGTCAGGCGACGGGGCAGCGCGGTCGATTTGGGATGACGACATCGCGGACCATACCCAACACGATGAAGTCTCAACCGTTTCCGCAGACGAGCGGTCGGCGCGTTTCGGTCAGCAGCCAAGCACCGTGCTGTTGACCGGGTTGACCGGCAGCGGAAAGTCGGCGATCGGTCATGCCGTAGAACGAAAACTGTTCGATTCCGGTCGCGCGGTCGCGATGATCGATGGTGAATCCGTCCGCCGCGGCTTGAGCCGAGACCTGGGATACACGGCGGATGACCGCAGCGAAAATCTCCGTCGCAGTGCGCATCTAGCCAAGTCGCTCAACGACGCAGGGTTGATCTGTATCGCTGCTTTCGTAGCCCCTGCCGAAGAAGTCCGTCGGAAAGTTAGCCAACTGATCGGCGAGCAACGTTTTTTGGTCGTCCACGTCGCCACACCGGTCGAGGTTTGTCGACAGCGGGATACCAAAGGCCAGTACGAAAAGGCCGATGCGGGCGAGCTAAGAAACTTTCCCGGCGTCACTGCCGCTTACGAAGTTCCGCTGAATCCCGATCTGGTGCTCAACGCGGCCGATCAATCGATCGACCAGTGTGCCGAGGCCGTAATCGATTTGCTGAGAAACAAGCAAGTGATCAAGTAGCACCCCAGCTGGCGTGGTCGGACGTCGTCTCCAAATCTCCCGGCGACAAGTCTCCCGGCGACAAGTCTCCCGGCGACAAGGCTCCCGGCGACAAGGCTCCCGGCTAGAGACCTTGCCGCTAGAGCAGGTTCAAAAATGAGGTAGCTTCCGGAAAAAGGGGTCCGACGGAGCTCTGCGTGGGTGCGACGCTGAAAATATTCTGAAATGACTCCTGATCCCGATCGGGATCGAAGCAATGAGCCCCGGATCGCGCAGTGCCTCCGGGGTATGCGGAACCATGTTTTCTGATTTCGAGGTATCCGAACATGAACAAGGAATCATCGACGACCCATAGTTCCATGCAACTCTAGACACTCGAAACCTCGATGGACCTTGCTCGAGCGACTATATCCAACATGAAAATGCGCTAGGCTTTCGGTCCGGCGCTGCGGATCGCGTCGCTGGCACCCGCCGCGAACTTTGCAAAGTTTTCGCGGAACAGATCAGCTAGTCGCCGGGCGCTCTTGTCGTAGGCGACCCCGTCGGGCCAGGCGTCGCGCGGCCAAAATGCTTCAGACGCCAAGCCATGACAAGCCGTGGGAACCTCAAAACCAAATAACGGATCGGTACGCGTGGCGACCTTAGCCAAGGATCCATCGTGGATCGCATCGATGATCGCCCTGGTCACCTTCAAACTCATCCGTGATCCAACGCCGTAACCGCCGCCGCTCCAGCCAGTGTTGACCAACCAAACGGTGCTGCCCTGTTGACGAATCCGCTCGGCCAGCAACTCGGCATACTTGGCCGGATGCCAAACCAAGAACGCCGCGCCAAAGCAGGCGCTGAAGGTCGCCGTCGGCTCAGTCACATTCATCTCGGTGCCGGCAATTTTCGCGGTGTAGCCGCTGATGAAGTGGTACATCGCTTGCTCCGGCGTCAGCTTTGATACCGGCGGTAACACTCCGAACGCGTCACAAGCCAGAAACATGATGTGGCGCGGATGGGTTCCGATGCAAGGAATTCTGGCGTTCTCGATAAATTCGATCGGGTAGGCGACTCGAGTGTTTTCAGTGATCGATGCATCGTCGTAATTCACTTCGTGAGTGGTCTCATCAAAGACCACATTTTCCAGAACTGCTCCGTAACGAACGGCGTTGAAGATCTCCGGCTCACTCTCCTGGCACAGGTGAATCACTTTGGCATAACAACCGCCTTCGATATTGAACACGCCTTGATCGGTCCAGCAATGTTCGTCGTCACCGATCAATTGCCGATTGGGATCCGTCGACAGAGTCGTCTTGCCGGTGCCGGAAAGACCAAAGAACAACGAAACATCGTCATCCCTGGATGTGTTGGCGCTGCAATGCATGCTCAGCACACCCTGCTTTGGCATCAAGTAATTCATGACTGTGAAGACGCCTTTTTTCATCTCGCCGGCGTATTGGGTGCCGAGAATAACCAATTCGCCCATTTCAATCGACAAGTCAATGCTGGTCGTGCTTGTCATCTGAGCCGTGTACGGATTGGCTGGAAATCCGCCGGCATTCAAAATCACCAGATCGGGGACGCCAAATTCCTGCAACTGCGTCGCGGTGGGACGGATCAGCATGTTGTGCATGAACAATGCGTGGTAAGCGCTTTCGGCTATCACGCGAACCTTGATCTGGTGCGCTGGATCCCAGCCGGCATAGCCATCGAACACAAAGATCCGAGGTCGCGTGTTTAAATAATCGATGGCCCGCTGTCGGTTGATCAGAAACGATCGCTCGGTCAGGCGAATGTTGACATCACCCCACCAAACATCTTCCGAAGAAGCCGGGTCAACAACAATCCGCTTGTCCTTCGGGCTGCGGCCGGTTTTATCGCCGCTGCGTGTCGCCAACGCGCCCGAAGCCGCAATCACGGCGTGGCAATCAACAATGGCAAATTCGTACAACCGGGCCGGCGTCGCATTGTGAACTACGTCGTCGACATGAATGCCGTACTGCGAAAGGTCAATCGGATTGACACTCATGCGGTTCGCCCTAAGCGGCCCAAAACACGATCCATTCGCTACAGGTTTGTCGGTGGCTCCACGCGCCCGGTGACAGTACACGACGCCGACTTGTTGCCGGGCAGATCGGTGATGATCCGAATCTCCTGGGCAATCGGCTGGTCACTTCCGTCACCATAAAAATGGAGTTGTACAAAGTGTACCTTCTTAGTGCCATTGGGCACCTCGAATTCAAACCGCTTGTCGCCGCATAGAACATCCTTGATTTCAAACGGATGGTCGGCGCGGACCACCAATCTTTTATCCGCCGCGCCGTTGGTTGCCGTCGTTCCCAAACTGACCAAAGCCGGGGAAACGCTGACAGTCGGCCGCACCCGACCAGTGACCGCCATTTCCGTGGTTGGAAAGCTGCGATCATTGCTGATTAACGTCAGCCGCTCGCGAATGTCACCTTCGGGCAGATCGCCATCGATCTTGACCAACATCCGATAGCGGACCATTCCCGCAGTTCGCTCGGCCGGATTCAGCCGCACCTGCAAGTTTCCGCAATGGCTGCGAACATCGGTGATTTCCCATTGGCTGTCACCGCTATGGGTGATCACGACCTCTTGCTCGGCTGGTTTGCCTGAGGCGAGTTCGCCATAGTTGATTTCGGGCGGATCGAAGGTGATGTCGGTGCGAATGAAACCGCTAACATTCAACTGAACTTCGGCATACGTCGGCTGATCGAAGACAACCGTGATCGTCGCGGCCTTTTGTCCAATGAATGTATTGGTATTGAAGGTCGCGATGACCGAGGCGGTTTCATGGGTGGTCAAAGTTTCCTGAGTCAGCGATGGCGTCGTACATCCGCAACTGGTACGGATTGCCGAAACGTGAACGTCTTCCTCGTACAAGTTGGTGAAATCAAAGTGGAACTCCGCCTTGGTTCCTCGTCCGACTGTACGAAAGTCATGTTTCTTGACCTCGAACATTTTATCCGCCCAATTCTGCGCCGACGTCGGTGATGCTAGCCCTACCAGAGCTACCAGAGCTGCCAGCACAAGCCGTCTCGGGAAGCGGCGATCAAGACCTACCATAATTCCTTACCGTTGAGTTCAATGTGGGTGCGGTTTGGGTGTGTCCAGTCGGAAGGTAGGAAGGTTAGCAAAACTAGACCGCCTTCCATAGGTGGAATGGTAGCGCCACCTGAAACGGTATTTCGGCAAAAAACGCTTCGAATTCCAGTAAAACTTTGACCCAAGGTCCGCTTCAGCCACCTACGACCGTCCCGGTTAGAACTCAGCCATCATCTCCGCCAGCCGTTCCATCGGCAGTCCGACCACATTGCTTTCGCTCCCTCCATCGATCACCGAGAGCCAGTCATTTCCGTCCTGGTAGCCAAACGCGCCCGCTTTTCCTTCCCAGCGCGCTGATTCCAGATACGCGCTGAGCATTGATTCGCTCAGGGGTTGCATTTCCAATTCCGTTCTCACCACGTCGACCACACATTTTTTTCGGGCGATCGAAATCAGGCAGACGCCGGTGTAGACGTCGTGGCGACGGCCGCTAAGGGTGCGCAGAATCGACTCGGCGTGTTGCTGATCCCGCGGCTTTCCCAAAATCTGTCCCACACACGATGCAACCGTATCTGCGGCCAGAATCAATCCCCGTTCATTCTTGGCGGCGATCTCGACCGCCTTGCGATAGGCATAACGGGCGACCATTTCGGGAGCCGTTTCGCGACTGCAGATTCCGCATTCGGCCGCATCGCTAGCGACTTGGATCGTGAATTCGTAGCCGGCGGCTGCCAACAGCTGGGCACGGCGCGGGGAACCACTGGCCAATATCAACGGCTCGTCGGTCGGCAGCTTGGCGCGAGGCAAGTCTCGCATCAAGGGCAGGTCATCGAACGCACTCATTTGCCATCAGACAATCGGTCCATTGCTATCTTCCGGTCCCGTTGGATCAGAGCCTCCTTCGCCCGGAGGCAACGGTTTCGGCTCGTTTTGAGGAGCATCGGGCGGGTTTGTTTGTCCCGGCACGATCCCTTGGCGTCGTTGCTCCAATTGCTTTTGGACGCCTCGCAAGGATTCCAGCAATCGGGGAACCTGGCCGGCCGAGAGGAACACTCGAGCACTGACGGCGGACTGCGGAAAGAAACTGGTCAAAAAATCGAGCCCGAATTCACTGGCTCCGTGTCCGATCATGACGCCATTGGCATAGACCCCGCTTAACTCGTCATCGGGCAGCTTCAAATCGTCGTAAATCTCTTGCGGGGTTGGGCGGCGAACCTGGTTCGGATTCTGCTGCTGCGGAGGTGACGGCGGTTCACCAAACCGGCTTTTATAGAGTTCCAAGTTCGTGTTGAGCGCTTCGATAAACTGTGGCATCACCGGATGCGGAATCACGACCCGCTTGGCGACACGATGCGGGCGGCCAATGGTCTGTAAAAAATCGACAATGAACTCGCTTGGCCCCGTCATCACAATCGCACCAGTACTGAAACATCCATCACCAATATGATCGGGCACGCGTGCCCGCAGGGCAGGATTTTCGTTGCCGGCCCGATCAGGACGATTCTCGGGCGCCGGTTCGGAATCGGAATCGAATGACATACGATCAAATCTGGTTCAATGGATGCGAGCCCTGCTCAGCCTACGTCGATGCAGGAGAAAAATCATTCTATGGTTTCACCGCATCGGCTACACCCCCATCAATCATCGTCCCATTTCTTGCAACACGCGCTCGGGTGTCGCGATGCGGCGAGGCAAGACCAAATCAGAAGAGGCCAGCAGACAGGCGACAAATCCACAGCCAGAGACCACCGCGACCGTGATCACGACCAAATCATGAGTCACGCCTTCGTTGATTTCCGAGAAAGTCCATGCCCAATTCGTAATCTGTGCAAACGAATAGGGGAATTCGCGATAGTCGTTTAAATGCAGACCGATCGAATACGGAACCAAGGCGAATAATACGGCAGTCGCGATCAAGGTCACCAAGCCGATTTCGGCTCGCGGATGACTATGGACGCGGATCCATGCAACGATCAGTCGAACCAAGACGAGAAATCCGATCAGGTAAACGGCATAGGCGACCGCCAATCGCTCTGCAGTCGAAACCAGAGTAGAGACCCCCGCGGGCCCACTTTGCAGCACTCGCGCGGTGATACTGATGATGGCCGTCAGCACGACTACATTGACCACAGCGAATACCAAGCCGGTCGCGGGGCCGGGAGTGAGCCAAGTCAAAGTACAGCGGGCCAAAAAGCTTCGAGGTAATTCGCGACGAATTCGTGGTGTTTGCACGGGGGACTCCGCCGCCATCATGCTGCCAGCAATGGTCCACAACAGCCCCAGCGCAAAAAACGCCAGGCAGATCCAGCCAATGGCGTCGCGGTTCAATGTTTGCAAGGCCAGAGTATTTAGACCAATCACGACCGCACTGATCAGCAGCATGGCGATGCGAATTCTGGTTGAACGGTTTTCGCTTTCCGGAGTCAACTGCGCCGCGGTCACAGTTAACAGCAGATTGCCGACACTCAACGACAGCGCCGCGGTCGCGATCACCGCAAAGAACAGTCCTCCCGCAGCCAACGGATTGCCGGAGGTCACCAGCGCGACCACCAGCTCACCCAATCCCCACTGCGCGACCAACAGCGAGGCAACGACGACGAACAGTGAAGTGATTCGTCCGGTGCGGCTGCTGGAAATAGCCGCCATGAACAGCGCTGCAATCGTCAGCATGATGGCGGCCACCAGTAAGACCCCCAAGATCAGTAATGTCGTGGGCAGGTCGACGCCTCGCAAATTGTAGGCGTAGGCAACGCAGGGAACCAAAGCGACGAAATACAACCCCATCTGCAACATCGCGCTTGCCAATTTCCCCAACACGATTTGCCACGGCCCCAAGGCCGAGATCGACAACAACTCCAATGTCCCGTCGTCAATCTCTGCCTCCAATGATCGGTAGGCCGCCATCGGAACCACCAACAGCATCGGTACGGCCAACACAAAGTAGTAACCAATCAACATCCGAGGTGCCGATGGTGACGTATAGATCTGCGGCATCATCGACAAACTGCCGACGATCGTCCAACCGAGCGCGGCGAATAGCAATCCGGAAAAGGTAAATACGAATTGCCGACTCTTGAGCGCCTGCCGCGCCTCTTTGACCATGATCGGATTGACGACATCGCCAAACCACTCACACCAACGGTCGATCTGTTCCAAGCTGCGGACCGCGAGCGGAGGATTACCCTCGGATGTCACTTGATTGGTGGCAACGCCCAACTCACTCATGTTCCACAACCCGCCGGTTCAAAATTCGAATTAACTGCGCTACTTTGAAAATTTAGCTTTCTGGCACGGCGTCTTGCCATTACTGCACTTTGCCTTCGGTGACTTGCAGGAACACCTCCTCGAGCGATTTTTTGTGCGAGATCACTTCGGCGATCTCAAATCCATTGCCGACCAGCCACGCCACCAGCGCCGCCTGATCACGGGTATCTCCATGAAACTCAAATCGCACCCACTGACCGTCAACCGTCGGCGACCCGATCCCGTCTTGGATCGCAAGCTGGACTGCCGCCTCGCGCGCGCGGTCCAATACCCGCACGGTCAACTCGCGATGCTGCTCCTGTTCGCGTTGGATCTGTTCGACGCTGCCGGTCGCCAGTAGCCTACCCTGTTCGATAATGCCGACCGAATCCACCATCTCTGCCAGCTCGGTCAGAATATGACTGCTGATCAAGACAGTTTTGCCATCGTCGGCCAGCTGACGGATCATCCGCCGCAGATCGATCCGGGCCCGCGGGTCCAGACCAGCGGCCGGTTCGTCCAGGATCATCACCGCCGGATCATGAACCAATGCCCGGCCCAGACACAAGCGCTGTTTCATGCCTTTGCTCAAACCGCGAATGGGTTTTTCGGCGATCCCGGCGGTACCAGTGAATCCGAGCACCCAATCGAGACGTCGCTTCCTGTGTTGGCCGATCAGGCCGTAAGCGCGAGCAAAAAAATCGATGTACTCTCGGCAATTCACGTCACGATACGTTCCAAACGAATCGGGCATGAAGCCCAGCGTGCGACGAACGTATTCAGGATCATTGACTACCGAGAATCCGTCGACGTAAGCATCTCCGTAACTGGGCAAGTCCAATGTCGCCAGAATCCGCATGGAAGTCGTTTTACCGGCGCCATTGGGACCGATGTATCCGAATACGTGGCCGCGCTGAACGCTAAACGAAATGTCATCCACCGCTTTGGTCTTGCCAAAAAAACGGTGCAGCCGTCTTAGTTCGATACAGTCATCGCTGCCGGGATGAAACATGTTTATCGCAGAGTCCCGAATAGGTATCGGATACTGGCAACCACTTCGCAGTCCTCAACCGCTAACGCGTCTTCACTAACCGCGGCTGTCGCGACAAAGTGGGATGGAGGGATTTCGCCGCTCGTTTGCAAATGGGATTGCAGCCAGGTTTCGAAATATCCATCGACGACGCCGTCGTTAATCGCGGCCCGGTTTCTGACGTATGCCAACGGTTCGATTAGTTGACGGCGATCTCTAATCTCTTTGCGACGATTCGTCGTCTCGGCAATCGGTCGGTAATCATTGTAGAGCTTTCCGAAAAGTTTAGACGCCGATTTGGGATCTAATGGTTCACATGCCTTGGTTTGACCGGCACCGAGTCCGTCGACTCGCCAATAGCGGCTGGCATTGTCGCGGAGGATGACTTCGTACAATGGAAACGCCAAATTGCTGACCACCTGCGGATTGGCCTGCTCTGTCGGTTCCGTTAGCAACAGCAACGATCCCAGTTTCGATCTCGGGGCATGCACAATGAATTGTCTTTGTGCTCGGGACGGCAGGAATGAAGAATCGAATAGCTGGCGGTGCTCATCAACAGTCAGCTTACCTAGCGTGGCCGGGGGAAGTGAATTTAGTTCTTCCCAGCTGATTCCTGTTTGCTCGGCTTGCCGCATCACTTCCGCATTGCCCGGAAACTGCAAGCCCGCACTCGGACGAATGCCGGCAAAGTAGGTTGCTCGAATGCGCTCGCCGGCATCCCCGCTTGCGCCGTCCACCCAGGTCAACTGACGGACGCGAACTCGTGTCTGAAATCCGTCTGACACAATGCCATATCCGAACATCGCCAGCGTTGTGATGATCGCCAGGATCGGTGCGATCGCGAACATCAGATGCGTGCGTCCGCTTCTTGACGTTTGCAGATATGCGACCGGACCAACCAAAATCACGAAGGTCGTCAACAACGCGATGAACGAATAAACCGGCGGCTGCAAAACGCCGGGAACCATCCATCGTCGAAAGCGATCGTTGCCAAGCATCGGTTCGGTCCCCTGACGCACCATTGGCGAGCTGGAAGACTTGATCAGACCTCTGACGATCTGCCAGTCCGCATGCGAGGGAACACCTTGATCTTCACCGACCCCACGGTCGCCCGCCGAAATAGAAACAATTTGCCCCGCGCCGACTGGCTGAATGTTGATCTGCGATTTCCATTGAGCTGAATTGATTTGGTTCTCACGGTCGATGCTCTCGAGCAAGTGGTCACAGTACTGAAGGCTCGTTTCCGGATCGTACAAGTCGGGCGATTGCTCGCCGGTCAGCATACTCAGCTCCAGTGCGATGGCAGGATTCTGGGAATCGATCTCGGGGCTGGCATTGCGCAATTGAAGGCGCAGGATGCCGGCTAGCTGCTGGATCCTGGCCGAAATCCCCTCTCTAGCAGCGATCGCTTTGAGGATTTTCTGTTCAACCTCCGGATTCGGCGTCGCACAGAATCGCAAATGATTGAGTGTTTGTTGAAGACTCTCTGCGTCATAGATCACCACCGTCCCGCCTTGCAGAATCCACTCTCGAAGCGGCGCTAACGCGATTTGATTCTGTGCCAGCCGCGAGAGCCCTTCCCGATTCATGACCACCGCGTCAAAGGACTGGTATCCGCGCCAATCCCTAGGCAACGTACGTTGTCCTGTCAACGACGGCTGATCCAGGGACGGACTTTCGGAATCGCCCGGCCCGCCGACACCCAGTTCCGCTGGCGGTAAATGATGATCGCTGACCACACTGCTCAGGTTCGGCATCGATTCGGGCGTCACTTGATCTTGTTGACTGATGAACAGCCAATTCAATTCCTGTTCGCGAGTCAACTCCGATACTGGCAAAATCGTTCGAATGCTGGCGCCCGACTCTTGCTGCGGCAGCACCGACACCTTGGGAGCCAGAGGTTCGCCAATTTGCAGCTTGCTGTCGCTCAGAACGCGACCGTCGGCAAAGATTGACACGTCCATGCACTGGCCGACGGACCACTTTGGCAAATAGCGTGTGACAGTCGTATTCCTCGCTCCCTGCGCGATCGTGATCGGCACATCGATCACCAAGCCATTGGTGGGTGGACTTTCACCGCCGGGATGAGTTGCGAATCGAAAGGTCAAGCTTTGATCGGCCGCAGCCGCACCCATCCCAGCAATGACCAGTCGGATCGGCACATACCCCGGGGCACGCTGTGCGCCGACTTCGACTGTAGCGGTCAAACCGATCCCACGCAGATCCATCGATTCAAAGGCAATCGCGCCGCTGCTCGGTCCAATGATCGGATCGTCCCCAAGCACTTGAGAGCTCGCTGGAATTGCGATCGTGGCCGAGGCTATCAACGTCAAGACCAGGCTGCCGGCCGCGCGGATCACGATCTGGACTCCCTGGGTGGTAAGATTTGCGGCGGCAATTGATCCGCCGAAAATGGACTCCCTTCGACAACCTCCGAGACCGCATCACCCTTCAGGTAGGCGACCAATCGGCAGCACAAAAACAAACCTATAAAAACTGAAAAACAGGCGGCAGTGAATCCCAACGCTGAAATTGCCGCCAGGGCCAGCGCCCCGCCCTGGCCGGCAGCCCGCGCCACAGCCGCGACGATTCCGCCGAGGGTGGTCAGCAAAAACAAGAAGCCCAGCGACATTCTGGGCAGCATCCGACTTTCCAAAATCGGGGCGAGCGTGGGTCGTTCTGAGGTCACGATCCACCCCGCCGGCGTTGCCACAAAGTTTGCGCGGGCGGCGCGAAAGCGTAGTAGCAAAAGGCCAGCGGCAGCACCAGCCAGTGAACCACCAACGCGCCGATCAGAACGAACATCGCCTGGCCAATCTGATGCGGGGCGCGACGGCCGCGGACAAACTGTTGAAACAGATGCGGATACTGGAATCGAGAGACCATCAGATAGGCCAGTGCCAAGGCCAGCGCTGCCATGAAGTACTGCGACCCATTCAGCATGGCGCTGGCCAACCATTGGATGCGTTCGGAGTACGAGTCATCAGTCGAAAACGCGGCGATCTCGGGCATCGCAATGGCAAACGCGGCGATTGTTCCAGCCGCCGCGGGGCTCGGCAGCCCGTCGAAACGTTCGTGCGTGTCTCCTGCGCTGGTTTCCACGTTGTAGCGCGCCAAACGGATCAATACGCACAGCGCAAAGAGCACACCGATCGCCCAGGTGAGCTTAAGTGGCAACGCCTGGTAGTCGCCGATCCGCCACAAGATCACCGCCGGGGCGACACCGAAGGTAATCGCATCACACAGACTGTCCAGTTCGGCACCGAACTGGCTTTCCTGGCCTGTCATCCGGGCCGCTGAACCGTCCAGCGCGTCGAACAGCATGCCGCCGAATATCAAAATCCCGGCGACCAATAGCTTGCTCTCCGGTTCCCACGGCAAGATCACGCTGACCGCCACTGCAATCGCGGCGAGTCCACAGACTCCGTTTCCAAGGGTCAGCAGAGTTGGCAACACGGTCAGTGAGATCCGTCGTCTTCTTCGACTTCGCCGCCGTCGACGGCGATGCTTGCCATTATTCAACGAATGCCGATCAAACTCCTGCTGATCGATCGATTGCGCGGCCGATCGATCCAGGTCAACCGATGAACGGCGATCGGCTGGCTCGAAAATGGGTTTCATTTCGCTCATGGCGTACTCAGCTAAACAAGCATCAAGTTTCAGAATCGCCCGCGCTGGTCGGGGCGTGCGGGTGATATCGAGCAAAGATCGTGCTGCCCGCAAAAACTTTGTCACCAATCTTGGCAACGATTTCGAGGCACTCCGAGTCGGGGATGACCAACTCCGTCCTCGATCCTAGTTTAATCATTCCATACATCTCGCCGCGCTCCAAAACGTCTCCAGGCCGAACCCAGCAAACAATTCGCCTGGCGAACTGACCGGTGATCTGGCGAATTCGAAACCGACCCTGATCCGCTTCGTTGGATTGCAGAATGACGTCCAGATTTTCGTTCTGCTGCGCCGATTCGGGCCTCAGTGCGTTTAACATTTTGCCGGGACGATAGCGAATCGCGATCACTTTGCCAGGCAGTGATGCGCGATTTGCGTGCACGTTGAAGATGGATAAAAAAATCCCGAACCGAACACAGCGACCCAGATCAGGATCATCGACACGATCAATTTGGACCAGCTTGCCATCGGCCGGTGAGACGACCGTCCCCTGGCCATTGGGTACATTGCGAGCGGGGTCGCGAAAGAACCATGCCACCAGTCCAGCGGAGGCCAGCATCGCGGCGGCGAAGAACCACCAAATCGATCCGAGCGCCGCGAAACCGACGGCCAGAACCAAACAGCCGCCGCCGAGCACGAGCAACTCGGCCAGTCCAACTCGGACAAATGGCAGCGAGTCACGCCACGAGAATGGATCGTCCTGGTCGGCCCACCAGTAGGTATCCTGGTTGCAATAGAATTTCACGTCGCGCGAGTCAACTGGATCGATCGGGATCGACCCCCGGTCTCCTTGTCTGGTGGCCTCCATTTGCCGCACATAGGCTTTTCGAAACCGCCGCAAATACCAACGGCGCAACTTGCCCCAGGTCAGCTCCAGGGTCATCACGACACCGCCCCCCGGCTGAATCGTCGTCACAGCCGGATCCATCGCCGCCAACAAGTCTTGGGGGCACCCCGATCGAGAGGCCGATTCGCCATTGGCCTGCGGACGCTTAATACTTGGTGTGCTCATAGCCGACCAGCCTATCCGCTATAAAGGAGTGCTGTCGATACGCGGCCAATTGACCTCGCACTCGCTGGAAACTGTGCATTTCATGATAACACCTCGCTACCTGCTGCCGTTTGATACTCGAAGCGCCTTGCATCGTTTTACCGATGTGCTGGTGATTGGCGGAGGGCTGGCGGGATTGCGAGCTGCCAACGCCGTCGAACCCAATCAATCGGTGCTGGTGATCACCAAAGATCGCCTGCGGGAATCCAACAGCAACTACGCACAGGGAGGGATCGCTGGCGTGCTGGCGCCGGACGATTGCTTTGAATCCCATGTCGCCGATACCTTGGCAGCCGGTGGCAACCTATGCGACCAGGAAATCGTGGACATGGTGATCCGCGAAGGTCCGCGAAGAATTGACGAACTTGTGCGGTGGGGAACCAATTTTGATCAAAGCGGCGGTGAATTGTCGTTGGGCCGCGAAGGAGGCCACAGTCGTGAGCGTATCGTTCACGCTCGTGGCGATGCCACCGGCGCCGAAGTCATGCGGGCGGTGATCCAACAAACTCGAGAACAACAAAACATCGACATCTGGGAAAACGCCTTCACGATCGATCTGCTGACCCACCAAGGACGATGCCGCGGCGCGATTATCGTCGAACCAGGCAATCGGCCGGTCATCGTATGGGCCAAGGAAACGGTGCTCTGTACCGGCGGTGCGGGGCAGGTGTACCGCGAGTCAACCAATCCGCTGGTCGCCACCGGTGACGGACAAGCAATCGCCTATCGAGCCGGCGTGCAGCTACGAGACATGGAATTCATCCAATTTCATCCAACAGTGCTGTACATCGCAGGTTCGTCGCGCTCGTTGATTACCGAAGCACTGCGCGGTGAGGGCGCGTTTCTGGTCGATTCAACCGGACATCGATTCATGCCGGATTACGATGACCGCGCCGAACTCGCGCCGCGTGACGTCGTCAGTCAATCGATCATTCGTCAGATGGAAGCGACCAAACATTCCAATGTCTTCCTCGATCTTTCGCATTTGGATGCCGATCATGTCCTGGCCCGCTTTCCCGGCATCGCCGAGGCTTGCAGCAAATTTGGGCTCGACATCGCCCACGACCGAATACCGGTCCGCCCCGGCGCGCACTACATGATCGGCGGCGTCACCGTCGATCGACAGGGTCGGACCAGCATGCCCGGTTTGTGGGCGGCTGGGGAAGTGACCAGCAGCGGACTGCATGGCGCGAATCGACTAGCCAGCAACAGTCTGCTGGAAGGACTGGTCTATGGGGCCCACGCCGGTGAAGCGGCTTCACGGGCGGCTGCCGAAGAGTCCAGCCGCATGGTAGCGCTGCCGATCCAACATCCGATTCACAATCGCAACGATTCGTTTGACGTTGCTGACGTCCGGGTGTCGCTGAAAAGTCTGATGGGACGTTTGGTGGGAGTCGAACGGCGACCCCAGGAATTGCGGGAAGCAGCCGATTCGATCCACTCCCTGGCCGCCTACGTGATGCCGCATCAATTCGATAATGTCGAAGGCTGGGAGCTGCAGAATCTGTTGCTGGTCGCCTCCTGCATCGTTGACGCGGCGATTGCCCGTTGTGAGTCACGAGGCGTACACTTTCGCAGCGATTTTCCGACCACCGACGATGACAACTGGCGGCGACACCTGACGCTGCAGATCGATATCAATGGCGGACATCCAAAGCCAGGCCCGATGCTTGAACCGTTGGAAGTATCTAATCTGAATCAACACTCTTGAGGGATCCACTTGTCATGATGGAGAAAGTGATTGGCGGCGTCGATGCGGTTCAGGATCCGGGCGAGGTACCGCTGATTCTGAGAACAAAACTAGCTGGCCCGATCCGCGAACTGACCTTTCTGCAGAAATCGCTGTTGTTCGCCGAGTTGTCGATGGTCGCCTACAACGACGAAGACGAAGCGCGTCGCGCGGCTGAGATAATCGGTCTGCCAGACCTGACTTTCTATGACCGCGACGGCTCGCAAGCTTACCGATTTCGTAACGACCACGATTGTGTGATCGCTTGCCGCGGCACCGAACCGAATGAATGGAACGACATTCGCGCTGACGCCAACGCCGCCAGTGTGCTGGCGGAGACTGCGGGAAAGGTGCACCGCGGGTTCAAGACCGAGGTCGACGATCTGTGGCCGATGCTGGAAACCGCGTTGATCGGCAACGACCAACCGCTGTGGTTTTGCGGTCATTCGCTGGGCGGCGCGATGGCGACCATCTGCGCCGGTCGCTGTTTTCTTTCACATATCGACAGCGTCCCCGACCAGCTTTACACCTACGGCAGCCCGCGAGTCGGCGACCGTCGCTACATCAACTACGTCCAACTTGACCATTACCGCTACGTCAACAACAACGATATTGTCACGCGGGTGCCGCCGGTCTGGTTGGGCTACCGCCACTGCGGCAGCGAAGTCTACCTGGACCGCGACGGCAAGATCGGCCACTTGGATCACATCAGCCGACGTCGGGACCGGTGGCAAGGCTTCTTGCGCGCGCTGCGGGCATGGAAAGTCGACCATTTCGCGGATCACTCGGTGAAATGCTACATCGACGCGATCGCAAAGGCCGTCGAACAAGAACGAGCGATCATGGCCTCCGGTGGTGACGCTACGGGTGCGGAGGAACTGGCAGGTCCCGAAGCAAAAGCCGCTCCCGCAAGCCGCAACGGTTCAGCATCAATGAGTTTGTCGGAATGAATCAGATCAATATCACGGCCGGCAAGTCGACCGACAGCGGTTTCGTAGAAATCGACGGTGTGCGATTGAAGTTGTCCCAGCCCTACCAGGCGGAGGGACAATGGATCGGCCAACAGGAGATCTTGATGCAACTGCTGGCATGTTGGATCACGGTTGACCAGGCCGATCTGCCGCTGACACCACGGCTGATCGGTTCGCCCGGCGTCGGTAAGACTCAGCTGGCGATTGCGGCAGCCAAAATGCATGGTCGCCCGCTGTTCATTTACCAATGCACGGCCGACACGCGGCCAGAGGATTTGCTGATCACGCCGGTGCTCAGTCAAGGCGGTGAGATTTCGTATCACGCCTCACCCCTGGTTTCGGCGATGGTCCGGGGCGGTGTCTGCCTGTTGGACGAAGGCAATCGGATGAACGAAAAATCGTGGGCTTCGCTCGCGCCGCTGTTTGACGGTCGCCGCTTGGTCGAATCGATTGTGGCGGGAATCACGATTCCGGCGTCGGCCGATTTTCGTGCGGCCGTGACCATGAATCACGATGAATCAACCTTCGAGATTCCTGATTACATTCTCAGCCGGCTGCAACCAACGCTGCCGGTTGGGTTTCCGAACAAACAAGACGAGATGGCGATTCTGCAATACCATTTGCCCTTTGCCGAGCCGGAGATGTTGGCGATGACGGTCGAATTCTTGCAGCACTCGCATGAATTGAAGCTCGATTTTTCCCCCCGCGACGGGATCAACCTGTTACGCTTCGCGATCAAACGAATGATCCAAAATGAAAAGCACCCGGTCAGCCAAGATCAGGCATGGCAGGAGGCCCTGGAAAAATGCTTGGGCGAAGATGCGATGGATTTGGAGCAGCTGGCACAACGCCGCCGCCGCACTCTAGGCGGCGACGCGGTCCCGCTAGGCTTGGCCGATTTATTCTTCGATCCCGACGATCCGCTACACCCCGACCGCGACGACGAAGACGACGACCCGTTCGAATGATTCTCGCTAACGCCGCCACCGCGGCTTGCGCGTGCGGTTGCCGCCGCCGATGCTTGTTGACCAGGTACCCCAGATGCCCAGTAAACTGACTGCGGAAGAGGCGAACGCGTTTCTGAAAAGCGCATTTTCCAGCCGCCAGGATCGCGGTCAAATCATCGAAGTTGGTGACGGCCGCGTCGTCGCTTCTCTGGATGTCAATGACAGCCATTTGCGACCGGGCGGTTACATCTCCGGACCGACGCAAATGAGCATGGCTGATATGGTTGCCTACATGGCGATCATGACGCGGTTGGGAGTGCAGCCGATGGCGGTGACCAGCAACCTGAACATTCATTTTCTGCGTCCATGCCTGGGTGAAATCGTGATTGCTGATGGCAAACTGATGAAACTGGGACGCTCGCTTGCCGTTGTCGAGGTCGACATTCGCAGTCAACAGAGTGGCAAGCCGGCAAGCCACGCAACCGTGACATACGCACTGCCGAAAGAGTAACATGTACGACTACATCATCATCGGCGCCGGATCTGCCGGTTGTGTGCTTGCGAATCGACTGTCGGCCGACCCCTCAAAGAATGTCCTGTTGCTCGAAGCGGGTGGCCCCGACAAGCATCCCTTTATCCACATTCCAGGCGCCTATGGTGAACTGCATCGTTCGGCCAGCGACTGGGGTTTCAGCACCGAACCGCAGCCAAGACTGATGAATCGCCGGCTGTATTTGCCGCGTGGCAAAACCCTCGGCGGCAGCAGCTCGACCAATGCGATGGCCTATGTCAGAGGAAACAAAGCCGACTACGACGATTGGTCCCAAAGCGGCAATGCGGGCTGGTCGTACCAAGCAGTACTGCCGTATTTCATCAAGTCCGAGCGCAACGAACAGTTTGACCAGGTCGATGCAGGCTTTCACGGCGCCGACGGTGAATTGAATGTCGCCGATCCAATGTTCACCACCCCGATCGGCCACGCCTTTGTCAGCGCGGGTGAAAAAATCGGCTTGCGCAGGAATCGCGACTACAACGGCAAGGAACAACGGGGAGTCGGGCATTTTCAATTCACCACCAGCCATGGCAAACGGCACAGCGGCGCAGTCGCTTTTTTGAGACCGGTCCTGCATCGAAAAAATCTGACCGCCATTACCCGCGCCGCGCCCAGCGAATTGTGATCGAAAATGACAAGGCGATTGGAGTTGAATACCGCACCGGCGATTCCAGCAGTATCGCCAAAGCGAACAAGGAAATCATTCTCTCGGCCGGCGCATTTCAATCTCCACAACTGCTGATGTGCTCCGGAGTGGGCGAGCGGGACGAGTTGGCGAAGCATGGGATCTCATGTGTCAAACAATTACCCGGAGTCGGAAAAAACCTGCAAGACCATCTGTTCTATCCAATCTCGGGGTTTCTGAAGCGAAACCAGGGAATCAATCACTACCTCAACGTCTTGGACAAAGCGAAAGCATTGGCCAGTTATTTCTTGAGTAACAGCGGACCATTCGTGGCCAGCCCTTTGGAAGCCTACGCGTTCCTGCATACCGAGCACCAAGAGGCTGTGAACATGCAAATCCATTTTGCGCCAATGCATGTCGGCCGCGAATATAGCCGCGATTTTCATACCCTCAAGGATTACGTCCGAGAGGATGGTTTCATGTTGCTGCCGTCGCTGCTGAAACCGCGCAGTCGCGGCTACGTTTCGATTCGTTCGTCAAATCCCAATGACGATCCGCTGATCCAACCTAATTTCTTATCGCATGATGACGATATCAAGGTTCTGTTGGCGGGCGGCAAAATCGCAATGGAATTGATCAGTCAGGCTGTATTCAGCGATCATGTCAAGGAGCTCTACTATCCAAGCGCCGATTCCGAGGATGCTCTGCTGGATCTGCTGCTAAATCGCGTCGAAACAATCTACCACCCGGTCGGCACCTGCAAGATGGGCAGCGATGAAATGTCAGTCGTCGATGCCCAGCTGCGGGTCCACGGCATCGAAGGCTTGCGAGTGATCGACGCATCGATCATGCCGACCATCGTCGCGGGAAACACCAATGCGCCGGTGTACATGATCGCCGAAAAAGGAGCCGACATGATCCACGCCGCTGGCGCCGGCTAAGGATCACGGGCGGCCTTCAAGCGCTGCCCGCGAATCGAACGATTCCAGCTTCCGAGGCTTGAAGTTCGGGATCGCGAGAAGCGACGAGTGCCGAGCGCATCACGCCGACTAGCTAACTGGTCACCGCGGAGCCCACGGTGGACCCGATCACGAATGGTCATGGATCACCGCCGAGTCATTGCATGGGTTGACGTCTGATTCCGCATATTCGAATTCCAGCGTCGAATGATGAATCTGGTATTTGGCGGCAAGCTGTTGTTTGATCTGGCATTTGATTAACTCCAAATCGTCAGCTTGACCGTCATCGATGACGACGTGCGCCTCCAAGGCTCGATGTTGCTCGTCCAATTCCCAAACATGAAGGTGATGGAGTCCCCGGACGCCAGCGAGTTCTTGCACACTCTCGACAAGTTCATTCAAATCGAGGCCTGGGGGCGTTCCTTCCATTAAAACCCGTACTGCCTGCGGGAACATTCTAATTACCTGCCAAAGAATGTATGCCGCGAGCAACAGAGTCAGCAGTGGATCAACCCACAGCCAATGGAGCCAGATTATGGCCGCGGCACCGATCAGAACGGCGAGCGAACCGAGCGCATCAACCAAGTTGTGCACAAAAGCGGCGCGCATGTTCAGCGAACCGCGGCTCAGCGCCCACAGCAGCAGTGCTGTGGCAATGTCAACGAGCAGCGCAAATCCGGCTGCCACAGCCATCAGCCAGCCGATGATATCTGCGGGTTCGATAAGTCGCTTGATGCCCTCGTAAATCAAATACAATCCGATCACCGCCAACAACGTCAGGTTGATCGTGGCGCCGATCATCTCTGCCCGACGGTAGCCAAAGGTGTATTGCTGATTGGCTCGCCTTCGCGAAATCCGCCTGGCTATGTAAGCGATCAACAGCGAGTTGGCGTCGCTGAAGTTGTGTGCCGCATCGGAGAGCAGTGCGACGCTACCGGAAAAGACTCCTGCAACGACTTGCCCGATGGTCAGCAATTGGTTCAGCCCAACGGCCCACAACAATCGAGCATCGCTGATGTCTTGCACGTCGCCACTTCGGCCCAGGCCGTGGGAATGACTGGCATGATCACGATCGCTACTCAATTTTCAGCCGTCCTACATCAAGATCAGTTAAGGGGCGAGACTACCGACGAATCGCGTTTTAAAAAAAACCACGAAACCCCAACGCGCTTGCCCTGTGGTTGTCCATTCGCCCGCTTGCACGTCCAACGACGATTGCGGTCAGCTTTTTTGATGATTCACCGCGACATCGAACTCCGCCGACGCGGCGACGGGTGCTCTATCATCGCGGTGACTCGAGGGTGTGACGCCGGCCAATTCACCGTACGCCGGCTGAAACGTGTCGGCCGCGGCCGGCGGTTCCGGTCGTGATCGCCAAGTGAGCCGGCTGATCAGCGCGGGAATCCAGCCGCGCGTATCGTCGACCAAACTGTACACCACCGGGATCACCACTAAGGTCAACAATGTCGATGTGATCATTCCACCCACAACACAGGCACCCATCGGGGCGCGAGACTCGGCACCGTCACCCAGCCCCAGGGCGACTGGCAGCATTCCCGCAATCGTCGAGATCGCGGTCATCAAGATTGGTCGCAAGCGGACCGGACCGGCACGCAACAAGGCCTCGTTGCGGTCCATGCCTTCGCGACGCAGCAAGTTCGTATAGTCAACCAATAGGATCGCGTTCTTGGTCACCAAACCCATCAGCATCACCATCCCGATCATGCTGAAGATATTCAGCGTTCGACCAGTGAGCCACAGCCCGCCAAAGGCGCCGCCCACCGCCAGGGGCAGCGAGAGCATGATTGTGAATGGGTGTAAAAAACTTTCGAATTGGGCCGCCAAAATCATGTAGGTCAGCACAAACGCCAGGAACATACAAAACACGATGCTGGCGAACGTCTCGGCCATCATGTCAGCCGAACCGGTAAAGACCGAAACCACACCGGCTGGCAAGCCAGCTTCGGCTTCGAATCTGCTGACGTCCGTCACTGCCTCGCCAAGCGGTTTGCTTGGTTCCAAGTTTGCCAGCACGGTGACCTGCCGCCGACGAGCCTGCCGCTCAATGGACGTGGGACCGAAAGTTTCGCGGATCGACGCCATGTTTTGTAACTGCGTCAACTGTCCGTCGTATCGACGAATCGGCAGCCAGCGCAGCGCGTCCGATCGCTCGCGCTGATTACCAACCAGTCGGACACGAACGTCAATGCTTTTGCCATCCGCTTCAAAGGTGGACACTGCCTGGCCGCCAATCAAGGAACTGACCGCTTTGCCAAGGTCCTCGACTTTCACACCCAGATCAGCGGCGCGGTCGCGGTCGATGTCGATTGCGATCTCCGGCTTGCCCGATTGAGCTGAGCTGTTGACATCGACAAAGCCCGGGGTGTCTTGCAGTTTCTGCACCATCTGGTTGGCGATCGATTCAATTTCTTCCAAGTCATCGCCACGCAAGTTGTATTGAATCGGTGCCGTTCGATAACCGCCGCCGCCCATCCGGTTGACCGGGTCAATGCTCAGTCTCAAATGCGCTAAATCGGACAAGCGCTCTCGCGCCATCAGAATCAAATCCTCTTGCGAGAGCTGACGTTCGGATCGATCAGCCATCTTGACCATGATCTGGGCGACCGTCACCGCTCCTTCGTACTGACCGCCGATCGTGGTGTAGATATCCCGGATCGCCGGCAATTTGGCCAGTCGCGATTCGATCTCAGCGGCAATCGACGAGGTTTGTTTAATCGACGAACCGACTGGCGACTCGAATTGAACGGTGAATTGGCCTTCGTCCGGTGTCGGCGTGAACTCTTTCCCAATGAAAGGCAACAGCATCACGCTGGCGACAAAGACTCCGATTGCCGAGAGCACCACGACGAACCTCCGCCGCAAAGCGAACTTCAGTGTGCTGCCATAAAACCGTTCGACTCGCTCAAGCGCAGCCTCAAACACGCTGTCAAACCAGGCCAGGGGCCCGCGCCGATGGCCGGCGTGTTCGGCAGGGCTGTCCGCTGTTCGCAACACCCGCGCACACAACATCGGCGAGAGTGTCAGCGCGATCATCGTCGAGACGATAACGGCAAAGGTGACAGTCATGCCAAATTCATAAAAGAACTGCCCGACCAGTCCGTCCATGAAGGCAACCGGCACAAACACCGCGGCAATTGATAGCGACGTGGCGACGACGGCAAAGCCGATTTCATCCATCGCGGCAACCGCCGCACGCATCGCGGTCATCCCACTTTGCATATGACGGTAGGTGTTTTCCAAGACGACAATCGAGTCGTCAATGATCATCCCAACACAAATCGTCAACGCCAGCAGCGTCATCGTATTCATGGTGAAACCCATCGCCAGCATAAAGGCATAGGTCGAAATGATCGTTGCCGGTATGGTCACCGCGGACACAAAAGCGCCGCGAAAACTGCGCAGGAATAACAAGATCACTAAGATCGCCAGGGTACCGCCACGCAGCAATTCTCCTTGAGCTTCATTGACACTTTGTTTGACAAATTCCGACAAGTCTTGCACGACCAGCAACTCATAACCGGGCGGCAACCGCGCGCGAATTTTATCTAATTCGGCCAGCGCATCGGCAGCGATTCCGACCATGTTGGTGCCTGATTGCTGACGCACCGACAGCGACACGGCGGGTCGTCCGTTTAACCTTGCCAGACTTCTCTGATCCTCGATGCCGTCTTCCACAAAAGCGACTTCGCGGAGGCGGACGACTTTCGCGCCCTGTTGGTGGACGATTAAATCTTGAAAATCAGCGACGTTGTCGATGCGACCACGAGTTTTCACGATCAGTTCGCGCTTGGCTGATTCAATTCGGCCGCCGGGAAATTCAATGTTTTCTTTGCGTAGCGTGTCGATCACATCTTGCGCCGACAAGTTGTGAGCCATCAGGTCATCAACGCGCATCCAAACCCGAATTTCCCGTTCGCGATCACCCGCCAATTTGACACCGCCGACGCCATTGATCGATTCCAGTCGGGGCTTGATCACGTCGTCGGCATACTGCGACAACTCCCGAATTGATGTTTGGCCGGATAGCACGATGCCCAAAATGGGCGAAGCGTCGGGGTCGAATTTTTCGATCAGCGGAGGTTCGGAATCAAGTGGCAGTTCGCTACGGATGCTCGACACTTTGTCGCGGACGTCCTGGGCAGCCACGTCAACGTTACGCTCGAGTTCGAACTCCATGAAGACTTGGACGACTCCCTCGCTGGTCTCGCTGCGCATCGACTTGATACCGCCAATCGTACTGAGCGCTTCTTCAATGACCTCGGTCACCTCGGTTTCGACCGTCTCGGGTGATGCTCCTTCGTAGACCACGGTGACCGTTACAACCGGCATGTCGACGTCAGGATAAAGCGCCATGCCGATCGTGCGATGCGCGATCAAACCGAACACGACCAACGCGGAGAAGACCATCGTCGTAAGCACTGGACGTGCAATCGCGGTTTTAGATAAGTTCATTGTCTCAGCCGCCTACACGCAGAATCGCTGGGTTCCGAACTTCCACGCTGACGCCGTCGCTGAGCAAATTGGGATCGTCAACCACGACCAGATCGCCAACTGCCAGTCCTGAGAGAATTTCAGTGTCGTGTTGATTGGACATGCCGATTCGCACTGGGACCCGTTTGACCAGCGAGTCGCGATAGACGAAAACGCCCGGCTGTCCTTCGTCAAACTGAATCGCCAACGTGGGGACGATGATTGCCGCATCGGTACCGGCAACTTGCAGAGAAACTGTCGCAAATTGTCCCGCTTTGAACTTGCGCGCGCGTTATCGATGCCGACTCGTACTCGGTAGGATCTTGACTCCGGATCGACTTTGTCGTTGATCGAAATCACGACTCCCGGTACCGGTTCGGTCGAACCAGCGATCAAGACTTGCCCCACGTCTTGCATTTGGATCTTGCCGATATAGGCTTCGGGAATTCCGACTTCGGCCGCCACGTAGTGCAGATCCAGCAGTTCGAACAAGGGTCCTGATGCCGGGGAGACGTGTTGGCCGGTGAACACGCTGATTTCGGTCAGCGCTCCGTCGTAGGGTGCCCGGATGGCGGTTTTTTCCAGCCGCCTGTGCGCCTGCTTCAATTCCGCTTCGGCTTGCGAGACCAGGGCCTGGCTGACCGCGATCGCTTCGCGAGTTGGGCCTGCCTGAGCTTCTCGCAGCGACGCTCGCGCCGTGGCGACCATCGCGCCGGCGGCCGAGAGCTCCATCTGTGCTCGCTCAACTTCGCCGCGCGAGGCGGCCGATTGACTTGACAACGTCAAGGCGCGCTGGTGCTCGGCGGCTGCCAGTTTTTTCCGTGCCTCGGCTTCGTCGAGAGCCGCTTGGAGTCGGTCGATTGATTCCTCGCGCTCCCAGGCCATTAAGTTTGCCAGATCAGCCTGGGCCTTCTGCAACCTGGCTGCTGCCACCGCCACCTCGAGCTCAAACTCGGTTCGGTCAAGCTGCACCAGAATTTCGCCTGCTTTCACTTCTTGTCCAGGCTGGATGCCTAGTTTGGCAGAGTAGTGCTGACCGTTGACGGTGCCTTCGATCAGTGGACCAAGATCGGCGAACGATTCCACGACCCCGTCGACTTCCGTGACGATTGGCGTGCCGCGATTGGGCAGCAAAGAGCCGGTGAACTCCGCTCGCGCCGTGATCGATCGCTGCTTGGCCCGGGCCAGTTCGACACCGATTTTCAGCAAGCCACCGGCTTTTGCCTGCAAGTGATTTTTGTCTGCCAGCTCGGCGGCGCCGCTTGCACGCGCGCCGCAGCCAGTCATCGAGACCACCGATGAGGTCAATAAAATGATGCTGGCTAGAGTCACCGCGATCGAGTCGCAGGAACGGGAAGCGGTCACTTAGACGCCCCCGCAGTCGCTGGAACGATGCCACCAAAAAAAATCTGCATGCACGCTCCACTCGATGCAGCAAGTGCCCTTTGGATCCTTCCAGGCAACTATTGACCACGGTCCCGTACAACATATCGGCAAACGCGTTGGCCAAATCGGCAACATTCAGTTGACGTAGATCGCCGCGGTCGACAGCCAGCTGCAGGTACGATTCAAACTCGTCGCGATTTTCCGCGCGATACATCAAATGCGTCGGAAACACCTGAGTACGAAAAGTGGCTCGTTCCTGCAGCATGATTTCCACCGCTTCGGGGTGCAGTTCGAAGTAGCGGGCGTAGGCCATCGCGACATCGCGCAGGACTTTGATCGTCGGATCTTCGGGTTTGATTTGATCGCGAATGAACTCGCCCATCATCTCCAGGCTATGTCGGGCGGTGGCCAGAAAAAGTTCCTGCTTGTTGCCGAAGTGGCGGTAGACCGTTCCCTTGCCGACCCCGGCCAAATCAGCGATCACTTGAACGTCCGTATCGGCGTAGCCTTCGCGAGCAAAAATTTTCAAAGCGGTTTCCAGAATCACAGTCCGCTTCCGCTCGATTCGCTTCGCCTTATCAGTGTTCTGTACCATCGGTTTTCTGATCAACCACGTCTTGCTATCAATCTCTCGGGAATCGATCAATGTACGGGGAATCGATTTTTACTCAGGCGTCAAAACGGACCCGTCCGTCCATTTAAAAGTATAGCTGTTCGCTTGCCCGCCGCAAGAGAACTTATCGATTGCCTGGACCGGCGGTTATGATTGGCAGATCGAAACTGGATTTCCATCAGATTCTTCGTGGAAGCCGCGATTTCAACGATTGCGGTCGTTTATCGTGACCTGCATTCGCCTGCTGTCGCCGCTGCTGCTGATCGTCTCCCTCTCGGTCGCCGACGATTTTCCCCTGCCGTTCAACACCGAACCGTTGCCGCAGTCTAGTTGGTTGGCGCCTGATCAGGCGGCCGAGCAGTTCACGTTGCCACCAGGTTTCCGGGCGACTGCGTTTGCCGCTGAGCCGGATGTCCAGAATCCGATCGCGATGGCCTGGGACGCGCGAGGCCGATTGTGGATCGCCGAGAACTACACCTACGCCGACCGCGATCAAAAATTTCAACTCGGGCTCCGCGATCGAGTGGTCGTTTTTGACAACACCCAGACGGATCGTTTTCAAACCCGAACCGTCTTTACCGACGATGTTCAAATGCTGACGGGAATTGAAGTCGGTCTGGGGGGCGTTTGGTTGATGTGCCCACCCAAGTTGATTTTCATTCCCGATCGCGACCGGGATGATGTCCCGGACAGCGCGGGCGAAGTTGTCTTGGATGGGTTCACGGTCGCCCAACAAAACTATCACAATTTCGCCAACGGATTGCGATTTGGACCGGATGGCTGGTTGTACGGCCGATGCGGTGGCTCTTGCCCAGGTCGAATCGGTCGACCGGGCACATCGCAAAACAAACGCTTGGCGCTCGAAGGTGGAATCTGGCGGTACCATCCCAAGCAGCAAACGGTCGAGGTACTGACCTCGGGTACCACCAATCCCTGGGGACATGACTGGAACGGCTTGGGCGATCTGTTTTTTGTCAACACGGTCAATGGGCATCTGTGGCAGGGGATTCCCGGAGCGCATTTTACCCGGCCATTCACGCTGGACCCCAACGCTCGCACGTTCGAGCTGATCGACTTTCACGCCGACCACTGGCATTTTGACACCGGTAAAAGTTGGATCATGTCCCGCGCTGGCGCTGCGAATTCCTATGGCGGCGGACACGCGCACTCGGGCGCGATGATTTATCAGGGAACCCGCTGGCCGCAGCGCTATCAGGGCAAGCTGCTGACACTCAATTTTCATGGGCGGCGGGCGAATCAAGAACGGTTGGTAAGACTTGGCGGCGGCTACGTCGCGCAGCACGAACCAGATTTTTTCATCGCCCAGGACCCCTGGTTCCGCGGGATGGATCTGAGTTGCGGTCCCGACGGCAACGTGTTTGTGATCGATTGGAGCGACACCGGTGAATGTCACGAGCACACGGGGGTTCATCGAACAAGCGGTCGAATCTTTAAGATCAGTTACGGCCAGAATGAACAGGCCGCGAAACAGCCGATTGACTTGCAAAGCTGCTCGGACCAGCAATTGAGATCGCTGGCCATGTCGCCCGAAGCCTGGTCGTTTCGTCAAGCAAGACTGGAGTTGGCTCGGCGCCGTCAGATCGGAGACGAACTGACTGCCGTCAGCGAAGCCTTACGCCTAACCTTCGAGGATCCGAACGCCGACTCGCGCCAGTTGGTCCAATCGTTACTGGCGTTACACGCCGCCGGCGCGACAAACGATGTTTTCTTAAGCGCTCAGCTTGCCCATCGGGACGAGTACGTGCGAGCGTGGGCGATCCGCTTGCTGACCGAGTGCTGGCCGATCGACGATGCGTTGGGTCCGGTCTTTGCCGACGATCAATTGCAGAGGGCGGTTGCACGAGCTTCGGCCGGTTTGCTGCCCAAACTGCTGCTGCTTGCCGAGAACGATTCTTCGGCGTTGGTCCGATTGACTCTCGCATCGACCTTACAACGGCTGCCTGTTTCCATGCGCGCCGACCTGGCAATCCCGTTGGTGTCCCACGCCGAGGACGCAGGCGATCACAATATCCCGTTGATGCTGTGGTACGGGTTGATGGCGGTCGGCGATGATCAGCGGGGCGACCTGGTGGCTGTGGCCGGCGCGTGCAAGATTCCGGTCACCCTGCGGCTGATCAGCCGCTTTCTGGCTCAGCAGATCGAGCGTCATCCCAGGCCGATCAATGACTTGATCGCACTGGCTGCTCAGAGCGACGATGATGATTTTCGCTCAACCGTCGTGCAAGGCATCTCCGAAGGTTGGACGGGATGGCAAAAAGTTCCTCGACCGTCGACCTGGAACGGCCTGGCGGCGGCCAAGAATTCGCAACCAACAACCGAGCTGATCCAGCAGTTGAATGTGCTGTTTGGTGATGGACATTCTGTGGATCAAGTCACTGCGATCGCGCTTGGTCAGACCGACGCGGGTTATCCGATGAGACTGACCGCGCTACAGACCTTGATCCAAATCAAGCCCGCAAACCTAAAAACGATCTGCCAGCCATTACTCAAAGACGCCCGGATGAATGTTCTGGCGGCACGCGGACTGTCGATGTTCGACGATCCCGAAGTCGCCAAGTCATTGATCTCGCAATATCGCAGCTTTCGCGCACCGGAGCGCCCTCAAATCATGTCAATCTTGGTTTCCAGACCATCTTTCGCCCGGCAAATGTTGAACGCGATCGGCGATGGTCAAATTGATCGCGATCAGCTGTCCGCATTTCAGGCCCGTCAAATTCGAAGTTTCGATGATCAAGCTTTGCACCGTCTATTGAGTGAGGTGTGGGGCGAAGTGCGTGATTCGTCGGCCGATCAACAGGAGCTGATTGGTTCGCTGAAACAACAGTTGACGACCTCCGGGCTGCCCACGGCGGACCTCCGCAGCGGCCGATCCTTGTTCGCCAAACATTGTCAATCGTGCCACAAGTTGTATGGCCAGGGCGAAACGGTTGGTCCCGATCTGACAGGCGGCGATCGGGGCAATCTCGACTACCTGCTGACCAACATCGTCGATCCCAGCGCGGTGGTCGACAAAGATTTTCGCATGACACAGTTGTTGACCGCGGACGGGCGTTTGATCACTGGATTGGTGACCGCCGAAACCGAACGGACAATTTCGATTCGCACGGCAACCGAAGCGCTGGTGCTGGACAAAAGCTCGCTGCAATCCCGAAAACTTACCGAAAACTCACCAATGCCCAACGGGCTGTTGCAGACTCTGTCCAGCGCGCAGATCCGAGACCTAATCGGATACCTGCAGCATCCCACGCAGGTCGAACTCGACCACTAGGCAAACCATTGGGTGCCCAAGGGGAGTCGGCTATAATCGGCTCACGATCATTTTTTTGTCGCGGGGCACCGAGCAGTGGTGACCTGAGACGCTCCTCGCCCACCCGTCCCTGATAGGCTCATTCACCGATGGTAGCCAACTGTCGAATTCTGTGTGCGTTTCTGCTGGTGCTGTCAGCTGCAGAACGGGTCAGTGGTCAGCCGACGGAGTCCGATCCGGTTTCTTTCATCCAACAGGTTCGCCCACTGCTGAGCGACAAATGTTTCTCTTGCCATGGGCCGGACGAACAGACGCGAGAGGCCGACTTGCGGCTTGATTTGGTTGAGACTGCGATCGAAGGGGGATCGATCGTGCCTGGCAAACCTGAGGAGTCCGAACTGGTGCGACGGATTTTATGCGACGACCCGGATCAGCGGATGCCGCCGGAGAGCAGCCATAAAGAGTTGTCCAGCGACGAAATTGAGATCTTGCGCCGCTGGATCAGTCAAGGCGCTCAGTCCCAGCAACATTGGTCTTATCGACCTTTGGTGCGACCAGCAGTTCCAGCGGTCAAACATCCTCGAAATCGCAATCCGATTGATGCTTACATCTTGGACCGACTGGGCAAATTGAATCGCGATCTTTCACCACCAGCCGACAAGACCACGCTCGTCCGTCGACTTTACCTGGACACACTGGGCGTCCCACCAACCTACGAGGAAGTTCAACGTTTCGTCCGGGATAATTCTGAGGATGCCTGGCAACAGCTTGTCGATCGTTTGTTGCAAGACCAAAGGTTCGGCGAACGGATGGCCGTATTCTGGCTTGACTTGGTTCGCTACGCCGACACGATTGGGTACCACAGCGACAATCACATGGAGGTTTCCGCATATCGCGATTACGTGATCGATGCGTTCAACAGAAATCTGCCGTTTGATCAATTTACGATCGAGCAATTGGCTGGCGATTTATTGCCTGATCCGACGGTCAATCAAAAGGTTGCCTCGGGTTACAACCGACTGTTACAGACCACCGAAGAAGGAGGCGCTCAGGCAAAGGAGTACATCGCGATCTATGCCGCCGACCGGGTGCGAAACGTTTCCGGTGTTTGGCTGGGGCAAACCGTCGGTTGTGCGCAGTGTCATGACCATAAATACGACCCGATCACGACCAAAGATTTTTATGCGTTGGCCGCTTTCTTTGCTGATCTGAAGGAAACAGCAGTCGGCAAACAAAAGCCGAACATGACTGTGATTCTTGCCGAGGATCAACAGCGGATCGATGAACTGGAACAGCAAATCGCCGGTTTGCGAATCAAGCGAGTGCTTGAATCCGATCCGCAGCTGTCGCGGCAACTTGCTCTGGGACAACAAGCTTGGGAGCGAGAAACGCTGAAAGCGATTGAGGTCGACGAATCGAACTGGCATGTTCCCGATGCGTCAACTGCGACTGCGACCGGCGGCGTTGAACTGCAGCGTCAGAACGATGGATCTTTCTTGAGCAGCGGCGCGAATCCGGATCGGGGAACCTACACCTACCAAACCGGCTGGGCCGGTAAGCTTGCGGCGATTCGATTGGAAGCATTTCCCGATGACAGCTTCGCCCGCAAGCAAGGCTTTTCGCGTGGCAATGGCAACTTTGTGTTGTCAAAGTTTTCGCTATTTGTCGATGACAAACCAATCAAAATCGGCAGCGCAACGGCAGACTTCCAACAGGATTCGCACCCCATTTCCGATTCGCTGGACGACAACAACGACTCCGGCTGGGCCGTCGAGGGACATCTCAAAGCAGCCGATCGCCGGATCGCCCTGTTCCGCCTGGAAACGCCCCTTGCATTGGACTCCGCAGCCGGAAAGTTGCGCATCGAATTGCGTCATCACTCCTCACACAATCAACACTTGATCGGTCGATTTCGGATTGCCCTGACGGATCAGGAAACAGCGCAACTACCGGCGGCGATTTCGCTACCGGAGCCAATCGTGATGGCGCTCAGAACACCGGCTGACTCAAGGAGTGATCAGCAGCGCAAGCAACTTACCGAATATTATCGGGACATCGCACCTGAACTTGCGGAGGCGCGGCGTAGATTGGCCGCAGCCAAGAAACAGCTTGATGATTACCGCAAGTCGCTCAGGACGATGTTGGTCTCTGAATCACTTCCCGAGCCCCGTATGACACGAATTCTGCCGCGCGGAAATTGGCTGGACGATTCGGGTGAAGTGGTGGAACCGGCGGTGCCCGCCTTTTTGCCGCACGAGCAGATCACCGGTCGTCGCGCCAACCGACTCGATCTGGCTCGTTGGTTGGTCGCCGATGACAATCCGCTTACGGCGCGGACTTTCGTTAATCGGCTATGGAAAATGTTCTACGGCCACGGATTATCACGCAACCTGGACGACCTGGGCGGTCAAGGGGAAGCGCCAACCCATCCGGAATTGCTCGATTGGCTGGCGGTCGAATTCCGCGAGTCCGGTTGGGATATCAAAGCGATGGTGCATTTGATGCTCAGCTCCGGTACGTACGCGCAGGTTTCCACGGCCGAGGCGCCACTTCGCAGCGCGGACCCAGGTAATCGCAGCTTTGCCAGACAATCGGCTTGGCGAATCGAAGCGGAATTTGTGCGGGACACGGCTCTATCGGTAAGTGGATTGCTGGTCGATCAGCGGCTAGGTGGATTGAGTGTCAAGCCTTATCAACCGGCCGGGTATTGGCAGCACTTGAATTTTCCCGCCAGAACCTGGCAGGCCGATCAAGGAGAAAAACTGTACCGTCGCAGTCTGTACACGTTCTGGTGCCGTACATTTCCCCATCCGTCCATGTTGGCCTTTGACGCCCCCGGCCGCGAGGAATGCACGGCACAGCGAGCGCGCTTCGAATATTCCGCAGCAAGCGCTGGTGCTGTTGAATGATCCGATTTTTGTCGAGGCGTCCCGAGTCTTTGCACAGCACGTCGTCAGTGTGGCATCGAATCCCGACGATCGTATCTGCTGGGCCTTTCGCCAGGCGCTCTCTCGAGATCCACGTGCCGAGGAATTGGAGCTGCTCGGCAAACTACTGGCGGATCAACGGCTGCGATACAGGGATTCAGTCGAGGATGCGAAACAGCTGCTCACCGTCGGCGAGGCGACCATTCCCGATCACATCGATCCGATTGAATTGGCCGCCTGGACGCAAGTTTGCCGCGCGATCATCAACACCTACGAGGCCACGTCTCGGTTCTAAGACCGCAGTTTGAAAACCGAAGGCACAATCATGCAGAACATCATCAATCGACGAACATTCTTGAATCGTTCCACCATCGGCGTTGGCGCGCTGGCCTTTGCCAACCAACTGGTTGCCGACTCCGCAGGGCAGAGAAGCGGCGGTCAGATCCGGCCACATTTTCCTGGCCGCGCCAAACGAGTGATCTTTCTGTGTCAGGCGGGCGGACCCTCGCATTTGGAGACATTTGACTATCGACCAAAGCTGGCCGAAATGCACGGCCAGCCGATGCCATCGTCGATCACCGACGGTCAGCCGATCGCGCAGCTGCAAGGGCAGGAGCTGAAATGCCTCGGGCCTCAGCACAAGTTCTCCAAGCATGGCGAATCTGGGCAAGAAATTTCCGATGCCTTTCCCAACATCAGCAAGATGGCCGACGACATTGCCATCGTGCGGTCGATGACCACCAAGCAGATCAACCATGATCCGGCCCACACCTTCATGAACTGCGGAACTCAGATTTCCGGGCGGCCTTGCATGGGATCGTGGATTCAATATGGACTTGGCAGCGATGCGGAGGATCTGCCTGGCTTTGTGGTGCTGACCAGCGTTGGCGGCGGTCAATCGCAACCGATTGCCACGCGGCAGTGGCACAGCGGTTTCCTGCCCAGTAAGTACCAAGGCGTCCATTTTCACGCCAAAGGTGATCCGGTGCTGTACGTGGGCAATCCGCCGGGTGTCCGTCGATCAGACCAGGCCAAAGTAGTCGACACGGTGAACGGTCTTAATGAGCTGCGAAACAGTCGAGTTCACGATCCAGAAATCGCCACCAGCATCGCGCAGTATGAACTGGCGTTCAAAATGCAGGCGAGCGTACCGGAATTGGTCGATGTGTCCAGCGAGCCGCAATCCATCTTGGACATGTACGGTGCAAAACCAGGCGACGGATCATTCGCCAGCAACTGTCTGCTCGCTCGTCGGATGGCCGAACGCGGTGTGCGGTTCATTCAACTGTATCACCGTGGTTGGGATCATCATGGCGGCGTCAAACAAGGCGTGGCGACGACTGCCAAATTGGTTGATCAAGCAAGCTATGCGTTGGTCCAAGATTTGAAACAACGGGGTATGTTGAAAGACACACTGGTGGTTTGGAGCGGCGAATTCGGTCGCACACCGATGTCCCAAGGAGGTGGAGGCAACCCGGGACGCGACCACCACATCAAAGGTTTTTCGCTGTGGATGGCGGGCGGAGGAATCCAGGGTGGTGTGACACATGGGTCGACCGACGAACTCGGTTACAACGCCGTTGAGAACGTAGTTTCGGTCCACGACTTTCACGCCACGATGCTGCACCTATTGGGCATCGATCACCAGCGCTTCACCTATAAGTTCCAGGGATTGGACATGCGATTGACGGGGGTCGAGCCGGCCCACGTGATCGAGCCAATTCTGGCATAGTTGCGACTGGTCACTGAATAATCGACGTCACTCGATCGACAGCGGTGCGCAGCGATCGAGCCGCCATGGCGAAATTCGTGTGGCCGCTCACTTCGGGTTGAATCTCCTCGTACAACTCGGCGGCTTTCCTTAATTTTGTGAGCTTTTTCTTGGCCAGCTTCAGATAGACCGCTGGATCCTCAACCTCGTCCAGCGGTCCGACGGCCAGAATGAAGTCATACAGATCGCGGACGACGGCGCGCAACTCTTCGTCCTCCTCCGCCTCATCAGCATGCTTCAAGAAAGTGCGAACCATCCAAAGGTGCGCGATTTCGGTGTCAATCGCGCGAACACGTTCCATTGGATCGGCGGTCGTCCAATCCATCAGGTCGCCGTCTCAGTTTCGATACTTTTGACGGTGTCGACCTCCACATGCTCGGCCGCGGCCGGCTTGCCGGCCGGGGGCGCGTGTCCATGCGGGGTATTACGAACCACAATCACGATGCCCATCACAGTCATCGCCATGCCGACCCATAGCATCGGGTGAATGGTTAATTGTCCCCGTTCTTGCAGCAAAGCTACAATTGCGGTTACCGAGACGGCGCCACCGAATACGATCGGCATCACTAGTAATGCGTTTCCGCGGCTAGTCATCATGGCGGTGGTCAGGCACAAAGCACCCGCAGCTCCAAGACAACCTGCCAAAAACCCCCACTTCGCCGGCTCAAAATGCGATCGTCCCGAATCCCCGGCGGGACCGCTATAGTTGAAGCTATCTCCTTGAATTTTCATCATTGCCAACCCGCCAGCGATCGCGATCACAAGGTAGGCAATGCCGATAAAGACGTAGGGTTTGAAAGGTGTCCAGCCGTCAGGCGGCAACAATGGACGTCCATCGACGCGAGGCGACTGGGCATTTCCGATCGTCGGACCATAGCAGCCCCAAAAGATCGCGGTTCCGACAGCAAACAGAATTGGAATTAGCATTTTGTTCATGAGGGTTTTAGGTTTGGATGGAGAGTCGGATCCAGAAGGCAAAGCTCTGCGTGAGTCGCAATCGCAACGACTCGCTCGCAGACTCACCCCCCAGCATTTTTAAACATTAAACAGGAAATGGCAAATGTCGCCATCTTGCATCACGTAGTTCTTGCCTTCGACGCGCAGCTTGCCCGCTTGTCGAATCTCTTTTTCGTTGTGGTACTTTTCCAAGTCCTCCAAGGTATAAACTTCCACTCGAATGAACCCTCTTTCAAAGTCGCTGTGGATCACGCCGGCCGCTTGCGGTGCGGTTGCACCGATCGGAACGGTCCAGGCGCGAACCTCTTTTTCGCCTGCGGTAAAGTAACTTTGTAGTCCCAGCGTCCGATAAGCTTCGCGTGCGATCGAGCTGAGTGCTGGATACTCCAGTCCCGCTTCAGCCAAAATCTCAGCGCGATCCGCCTCCTCAAGCTCAGCGATCTCGGCTTCCAGTTTAGCACAGACGCAGACCACGCCCGCGCCGCTCTGGGCAGCATATTGGCGAACTTTGCTGACCAATGGATCTTTGCCCTCCAAGTCATTCTCGCCCACGTTGGCGACAAACAGAATCGGCTTGGCCGTCATCAAGCCGTAGCTTGATATGGCCGCCTGCTCGGCGTCGCTTAGGGCAAGTGTTCGCAACGGTGAATCGGTCTGCTAAATGCTGGTTGCACTTACCGATCACTTCCACTCGCAGCTTGGCCTCTTTGTCCCCGCTTCGCGCCGTCCGCTCAGCTTTGCCAAGCGCGTTTTCCAGCGTCTGAATGTCGGCCAGCATCAATTCAGTTTCGATCGTTTCGATGTCGGCGATCGGATCGACAGAGCCCGCGACGTGCACCACATCAGAATCTTGAAAACAGCGAACCACTTGAACGATCGCATCGACCTGGCGGATGTGACTCAGAAATTTGTTACCGAGACCTTCACCATCACTGGCTCCTTTGACGATGCCCGCGATATCTACCAATTTCAGCGTGGCCGGAATGATCTTTTTCGGCACGATGTACTTGGTAATCCTGGCCAACCGTTCATCGGGAACATTGACGATCCCTTCGTTCGGTTCGATGGTACAAAAGGGATAGTTTTCACTGGGAGCGGCCTGAGAACTGGTCAGCGCATTGAACAACGTGCTCTTTCCGACATTCGGCAGGCCGACAATTCCAGCTTCCATGGCAGCTCAGGCGTGATCAACGCTTTGCGGGGTAGCGATTTAGAGAGTACAGGATCGAAGCGGAAATCGTAGCAGGGAAGGGCTGCTTTCATAACCCGATCGTGCCTATTCATGTCGCAGCGCTTCGATCGGATTCATCTTGGCCGCACGTACCGCCGGATACAGACCGCTGACTAAACCGACTGCGACCGCGATCATCACCGCCAGCGGGATCGTCCAATAAACGATCGAAGGCTCGGCTTCTCTGATCGCCTCCGGCAGAGCCGCGAACTTGTCCGGCATGCCGGTTTTCACGCCCCAAATCGCAGCCTGATACAATGGCATGCTGGCCAGGCCGATCACAATTCCAAGTATGGCGCCGGCAAAGCTGAGCACTATCGTTTCGACTAGGAATTGACGCGTGATATCGCGTTGCTTGGCGCCCAGGGCGCGGCGGATACCGATCTCACGAGTTCGCTCGGTAACACTCGCCAACATGATGTTCATGATTCCGATGCCACCCACGACCAGCGAAATGCAGGCGATCAAGATACCGATTCCGAGGAACATCAGCTTCATATTACGGGCTTGTTCGAGCAACTCCAGCGGAACCACCACGGCAACATCGCCCATCGCGGCATGTTTTGGTGCCAGCAAGTTTTCAATCATCGCCGCCGAGGTTCGGACCTCGTTTTGATTTCGAGTCTGTAGCGTGATCTGATTCAGCTGCATGACTTCCATTTGCATTTGACCGCTGCGTCGAGTGACAATCGAGTCGCCGATTCGTTTGCGCAGCGTGTGAATAGGGATGTACACATCGGCTGAAAAATCTTGAGAATCCAGTGATCCTCCGATGGCTGCCGACGGATTGCGATGCTGCAGAACGCCAACCACTTTGTACTTGTCGTTACTCTCGGGCAAGCTCACCCGTTTCCCAAGCGGCTCTTCATAGGGAAACAGCTCATTGGCTACCCCAGCGGAAAGGACGCACACGGTATCGGCCAACATTTGATCCGCGTCGGTGAGGAAACGTCCTCCATTGGGTCGGATCTTCAAGTGGTTGACATCCGCATATTCCGTCGTACAGCCGACCAATCGGCCGTCAACAAAGCGGTCGCGATAAGTGAATTGACGACGAATTTCGCGAATCGGCACCGCGGTTTCAATCGTCGGCACACTGGAGAGAATGTGATCCAGATCGCTCCGCAACAAGCCATACTCGCTGGCTCTCATGCCCGCTAGTTTCGTTTCCGGAGGTTTTTGACTGCGGACGATGATGGTGGTCGAACCAAGCGATTCAATCTGCTTCTGGACCTGTTCACTCGCCCCTTGGCTGACTGCGGTCAACACAATCACGGCCCAGACGCCAATCATGATGCCCAGCATCGTCAACCCGGTACGCAACGGGTGAAGCGCCAAGCTTTTGATTCCAAGATTCCAAGTTCTGAGCCAGAGCATGTCAGACAGCTACCAGATAAAAGTGTTCGGTAAACTTGAGGCGGGAACCATTATTCTCTCTTTTTCAGTTCTTCGACGGCGGCACGTTGTCGATCTCTTGCCGCCTGACGCCGCTGTTCGCTAACCGGTTCGTCCGTGTGCAGCAGGCCATCTTTCAGTCGCACGATTCGTTTCGCTCGGTCGGCGACATCGTCTTCGTGAGTGACCATGATGATGGTTCGCCCGTCGTTGTTCAACGAATCAAAGATCGCCAGGATTTCGTCGGTTGTGACCGAGTCTAGGTTTCCCGTCGGCTCGTCGGCCAACACAAAAAAGGGATCGTTGACAAGGCTGCGGGCGATCGCCACGCGCTGCTGCTGCCCGCCCGACAACTGTGTGGGTCGGTGGTCGAGTCGATCGCCGAGTCCGACACGCTCGGCCAGAGCCCGCACTCGGGCCCGCTCCTCGGCACCGAGCCGACCTTGATAGTAAAGCGGCACTTCGATGTTCTCGACGACAGTCAATTGCTGAATCAGATTGTAGGACTGAAAGACGAAACCAATTCGCTGGCTGCGAATTTCGGCCAGCTCGTCATCTGACATCCGCGAGATATCGTCTTCGCCAAGAAACAGGCTGCCGCTGGTCGGTTTATCGAGACAACCCAGCATGTTCAAAAGTGTACTTTTGCCGCTTCCGGACGGCCCCATGATGGCAACAAAGTCACCTTCAGGAACATCGAAGGACACGCCACGCAAGGCCCGCACAGTCTCGCTTTTGAGCACATACTCTTTGGTCAGATCGCGAATCGAGGTCGCCAGACGGCGCGGGTCACTGGTGACGACGTCGGCATTTGGCAGCGAGGCGCTGTAGGCATCCACCATACTCATTGACGCGCTCCGCCCCCGCCGAATCCGCCGCTGAATCGTTTTTTCAGGGCCGTTGTAAGTTCTGCTCGGGTTACGCTGCCATCGCCGTCACCATCGGCCGCCTGAACCATGCTTTGGAAGCGCTCATCCATCTTGGCGATCTCCTCAGCGGACAAAGTGCCGTCTCCATCAGTGTCGTTGGACTTCATGCTGGAGTCGACGATCGTATTCACATCGGGAGCACCACGCGGGCCACCCGGCGGTCCGCCTCGCTCTCCCGGTGGTCCACCTCTGTCTCCCGGCCCGCCGCCGCGGCGGCCCTCGGCTGATTTACCAAGGGCCCCTTCACCACGAGCCCCTTCACCACGAGCCCCTGGCGGTCCACCGCTTGCCTGCGCGCAGCGAGCTCGTCGGCCGACGGTGCCGATAGTCCCACAGCTTGGTTTTCTCCCTCGGCCGAAGCTTCGACACTGACCGTGCTGGCCTTCCGCAGCTCGCTGTTATCCTCCCGCGCGATGTCCGGCAGATCCATCAATGACAAATGTTCGCGGAGATTCAGGACGATGCGATCGTTTTCGTTCAGACCTTCGACAATGCTCGCCATCGTGTCGTTGGTCGCTCCCAACTTGATCTTAACGGTCTCAAAATCAGAGGGCCCATCTTGCTTCAACGTGAACATTTCTCCGCCATGTTCATAAAGTCCCTGGATCGGGATTTGGATCGCATCATCAAGTTGCTCGACGAAGATCCTCACATCGGCCGTCATGCCGGTGCGAATGTTATCCGGCGGATCAAAGATCTCGATATAAGTCGCGTACTCTTTGGTGCTAGACATCCAGCTGCCCGGTTCGGCATAGCGATTGACTTTGGTGACACGACCGGTCAGTTTGAGCCCGGGGATTGCATCGACAGTAATCCGGGCCGGCATTCCTTCGCGAATCAAAGTAATCCGCGACTCGTTGATGTTGCATTTAACCTGCATTTGCGACGGATCGGGCAAGAAAATGATTGTCTGTCGCTCGCGCACATTCGCACCTGCTTCGACCACAAATTCGCTGCTGCCGCCGCGCGAGCTATATTTATTTGCATGTACTACGACTCCAGCCGACGGCGCGTACATCACGCACTTCGCCATTTGATCCTCGATCTCTCTGAGCTCGGCCTCCTTTTCCATCAGTTCGCTCCTGGCAGCCGAGAGAGAAGCGTTGGCCGCTTCGATGTCGCTGTCGAATTGAACGAGCATTTTTTTCTTGGTTAGCTCGCGGAGGACTCTCAAGCTCGCGTCCGCCGCCTCAAGCTGATTCTGACAGTTAGAGACGGCAAAACGGTCCGCCTCCAGTTGCAGTGATTTCACCAACCCTTTGGCCACTAAACGCTCGCTGCTTTGAATCGCAAGCTTGGCTTTACGAAGATTTTGTTCGGCGATCGCCTGGTTGCTCAGAATCGTCTTTTCTTCGGTGACAAAAACTCCCTCGAGGTATTCTTGGCGAGAGATCTTGGCCTGCTCCAGAATCGCTTCGGCGGTGGTCACCTGAGCTTCGGCCGTAATCACCTGGATGCGCTGCTCCTTCATCCGCAATTCAAGTTCGGATGAATCCAGCTCAACCAATTTATCCCCTGGCTCTACCCTTGTTCCCTCGTCAATCACCCACAAGATGGAGACGCCACCGGTGCCTCGAGATTTGACTTCGCAAATGATCTCGGTCTTGCTACTGCTTTCGACTTCTCCCTGCTCTGCGACCACATGGTCAAAAGGTCCCCGATGGGCCACCTGAGTGATCAGCTTGCCGGATTCGGCCGCAGCCAGATTGGACGAGTAGTACTTGTAGCCCACGCCTCCGATTAAACCGGCAACCACGAGGCAGATCAGCAGTCCGACTACGAGCCCGCCTTGGCGGCGGTGACGATGGAAGAGACACATTAGCAACATCATGCTCTTTGGCGAAGTAAATTTGGGGGGGACTGGGAATGGAGAGCGGACGGGGTCAGGGGATATCTCGCGGCACCCGCATGGCCCTCTGTATAGTACAACCATCAGAAATGACGATAGTTCCGCCGCTGCATGAATCGATCGGACGATCGGCCGCTGGGCACCCTTGATTCTAATCAATCGTTGAAATAGCGATCCGCGTCGACCCGCAAATTCGCTGGGATCTTTTTTTTCAGTTCTGATGGAAAAAGAGCAAATTTAGGGTTGATCTCGACCCTCACTCCGTCGGCGACCGACGCCCCCGCCTGCTCTAGCCAGCTACGATGCAGGTCCGACAGTGCCGCCTTGGCCAGCGTCGGGGTGTCAGTCTTGGCTCCAACTGCGTTTTTGACCGGCGCAAAGGCCTGGCTGGGCAAAGATTCGACCACAAACGCGTGCTTGGCGTGCGGCAGCAAATCAAAAATGAATCGTTCAAATTTTGTCGCGTTGGGCTGCTCGGGAGTCACAACCTGACCGCTATCATCGACATAAGCGACCTGCTTGGACGCGCGATGAAATGGCAAGGCATCAGCCGAATCTCGCATCCGCCTTAGAAAATCGACATCCAGCATATGAACCGCAATGTTGCCCGCCCAGAATTTCAGTTCGCCGTCTTCGCCTCTCGCTTCCGCCGCCGATTGCGGTAAATCACTGTATTCGATGATTTGAACACAGCCGTCGGACAGCACCACGTTGCCGACTTTCTCAGTCGGATAGCGTTTGCGAATCACCTCGGTCGTCAACTCACTGCGGCTGATCAGGTGATGCCCGATCAAGATCGGATCGCACAGATGAGCCAGCGGATTGTCGACTTGGATGTACGACAAATGCTTAACGCCGCGACGACTGATGTCGGCGAAGCAACCGTTTTTCTCCAGCGCCGCCACCGCGCCACCGTGGCCATCAGGACTGAGGGCCAGCGAATCTTTAGCGGCCAATAATAATTTGCCGGTCGCCGAATCAACTGCCGGCATCGTCCCCTGCTGGAAAATCATCACGTCTGATTTGGGCAGGCCCAGATAATCATTGTCGGCAAAATAGGCCTTCGTCTGAGCGTCCGTCGCCTCGCTGGTCATCACGTACAACGGAATCCGAACGTCGTAGCGTCGGTTCATCGCGATCAACCGATCGGCAAAGATCTGAAAGAGTGTTCGCCCCGATACAGGCCCGATCGGGAACATTCCTTTGGGGTGCTCGAAACCGAGTCGCGTGCCTTGGCCGCCGGCAACAATCAGAGCTCCGATCTGACCCGCTTTCAACGCCTCAAAGCCACACTGGGCGGCCTGATCGAGATTCCAGTCGGCGCCACTGCCGTCGGCGCGGACCGAGGGGGGCGACTGAGCACGAGAGGCCAACGCGGCAAAATCGGGTGCAGGATCTTGCTCGTGGATCAGCCTGGACAACTGCCGCAAATCAAGCGCTGCTAGTTGACCACCCAGACGCTGCCGTTGCTGAGGGCTCAATTGGTCCCAGAATCGCAACACGTGGTCCTGTCCAGATGCGGCCAATCGAGAGCGGAGCGCAGGAAGGTCTGGATCGCCAAGCAACAGAGCAGCCTTAACAAAAACAACAGATGAAACCCCAATCTCCCGCGATCATAACGCAGCCAGCCCAAGTTTCGAACCGGCCCTTGGCGAAGCCAAGGCCTTGAAAACCAGCGGCTAGCTGACAAAACCGCCGGATGTCCCCAACTCGCCCGTCCCCAACTCGACCTACCAACTTGGCAGCAAGCTGGGTTTGATCGAAGCGATTGTCGAGACGTTCAATCAAGATGTTTCGGCTTGTCTTACCGCCGCGATGGTTTTGATTGACCTGCCGAAAGCCTCGGCATCAACGCTCGCCGGGAAGGCGTGTTGCCGCTGCAACCGGGCATCCACGAATCTTACACGTTGCTGTGGAGCGACTATTTCGAGATGCGCCGCGCGGGCCAAAGGTGGGCCGAACGGATGCTGATCACCCCGCGACCGTTCCAAGAACCGATGACGCTGGATTGGCACGACCACTTTGCCACCAGTCAAGATAAGCTTCACGGCCACCGCAAGATGCTCAAGCATATCGATCTGCTTCGTCAAAATGCGGTCGGCAAGTTCAGTGACCTGCTGATCAAGATCTCGCAAGATCCGGCGATCCTGGTTTGGTTGGACACCAAGGACAACGTCAAGGGCAGCCCAAACGAAACCGATGCCCGCGAGATCATGGAATTGTTTTGCATGGGTGATGGCCAGCGTTACATCGAGGCGGACATCCGCGAATAGCCAGATGTTTCACCGGCTGGACGATCACCGAAGACGTCACCACCCAACCGGGACGGGGCGAATTTGTCAACAGTCCCGACAAACACGATGACGGAGAAAAGACATTCCTGGGCGAGACCGGTAACTTTGACGGTTACCAGGCAATCGAGATCCTTAGCGACCCGCAAAAGTTTGGCCGCATCGGTACCGAAGCGCAACAAAAAGCGTTCGGTTAGGAAAGTCTTCGATTAGCAGAAATCAGTGCCGATCGTGCCAGGCGGGATCATCATACCGCTGACGACGCAACGCCTGAACTTGCCCTGACCACGCAGCGGCGTCCGCCCGTTCGGATACCGCCAGCGTGTGACACAGATCGTGCGCAACCGCGCGGGATCGACGGGCACGTTGGTGACGAACGAGGCGTGATCGCGTTGGCAACGATATTCGGGCTGCCGGGGCGCGGTTTTCAGGCATTGGGAGATTCGCGCCAGATCGAAGTCGTACAAAAGCGTACCGTGATACAGCAGACTGTGGCGGGTGATTCGCAGACTGTTGCCCGAGCACTTTTTGTTATGCCAAGTCAGGTCACAGATCCCCTGTCGCTGCGCCTCGGGAAGCTGCCGCCGAAGGGCAGCCAGTAGCTTGTCCATCACGTAATCGTGGGCGACGTCGATTCGTCGCAACGCTGGCTCCGGATTGATACTCAGTACAACGCTGTACATCAGGCATCCGGGGCCACCAACCACCGCCGCACCACCGGTGCAGCGACGCATAATCGGAATACCCGCTGACTGACAAAAGTCTCGGTCAATTTCGTCCTCGACCCGCGTCGATCGCCCGGCAATGACGATCGGAGCGGCGAACTCCCAGACGCGCAGCGCCTGGCGATCGCTCAATAAAATCGCTTCGTCAAGAGCCAAATGGTCGGCAGGCGAGCTGAATGTATCGAAGATCTGACGCACAAGAATGCTGCTTGTAAAGGTCGGGGAAGTTGGATCGAATCAGCAATCTGGTCGGTGCAAGCTTTCGGCAAGGGCGAATCGGAAGATTTCAGTGTACAACAAGGGTCCCGATGGTTTGCCGAGCTGACACTTGCCTTGCCCGGCACTGCCTGGCCGGGCAACAGGTAAAAACGCTTGGTTTACAATGATCGCAGGCGTTGAAAGTCCATTCGCTGGGGTGGCTTAGAAACAGGTTTTCAAATGAAACGTTTATCCAATGGAGTTAGCTCGGCTTGGCTAACGCTGCTATTGCTGGTCGTCAATGTGAACGCAAACGACCTTCAGCTGCACAGTTTTGATCGACAACAGTTGACGGACGTCTATTTTTCCGAGGGTGCGAATGCCGGCGATATCAATCACGACGGCGTGACCGATATCGTCTATGGTCCCTACTGGTTCGCCGGTCCGGATTACAAGCAGCAGCATCAGATCTATCCTCCGGTGCCGCAGGACAGGACCCGTTATGCCGACAACTTCTTTTCCTGGATTTATGACTTCAATGGCGACGGATGGAACGATGTCCTGGTGGTTGGCTTTCCCGGCACGCCCGCCTATGTCTACGAGAATCCGCAGGCCGACGGACTCAATCAGCATTGGAAAAAACACCAGGTGTTTGACTGGGTGTCCAATGAATCTCCACAACTGACCGACATTGTCGGTGACCCGCGGCCCGAACTGATCTGTACGCGTGATGGATTCTTCGGTTTCGTTACGGTGGATTGGGATGATCCGTTTGGCAGTTGGGACTTTCATCCAATCTCCGCACAGATCACCGACAAGCGGTTCGGCCATGGACTTGGTGTCGGTGATGTCAACGGTGATGGTCGCATGGACGTGATCACCGCCAAAGGTTGGTTCGAGCAACCCGAAACCAACGCCCTGAACTCGCGCTGGAAGCACCACGAAGTATCGCTGAGTACCGGTTACGGCGGCGCGGAAATGTACGCTTATGATGTTGACGGCGATGGTGACAACGACATCATTACCGGCCATCGTGCGCATGAGTTTGGTTTGGCTTGGTACGAACAGATTGCTGAAGCTGGCGAAATTGCCTTCAAGCACCACCTGATCATGGGCGAGCATCCGTCGGAAAACAAATACGGCGTCGTCTTCAGCGAACCGCACTCGATCAATCTGGCTGACATCGACGGCGATGGGCTTGCTGACATCGTCACCGGCAAGACTTATTGGTCGCATCACAAGCAAAGTCCGATGTGGGATGCGGGCGCCGTGGTTTACTGGTTCAAGCTGGTGCGAACGGAAACCGGCATCGATTGGATTCCCTACCAGGCGGACGGCGAGGCGGGCATCGGTCGTCAGCTGTCAGTTGCCGACGTCAACTCCGACGGCCTGCCTGATCTGATCGTCGGCGGCATGAAGGGTGCTCACGTTTTGACCCATCAAGTGACTGCGGCGACCGAGCAGCAATGGCAGGCGGCACAGCCGAAAATCTATACGGCCGACAAACCGATATCGAGCGCGAATCCGGCAGCATCACGCGGTTCGAAATCGCCGATCGATGCCGCAACAAAACGAGTCCCTGGTGCCATCGAGGGGGAATCGTTGCGCTCTCAGGTCAGCAGAGGCCAGGCCAGGCCTCAAGTGATGACTCCGTTTCGCGGTGACCGCTGGAGTGGTCAGTCGCAGTTATGGTGGACCGGTGGGCGACCCGGCGACGTGCTGGCTGTGGAACTGCCCGAATTTGAAGGCATCGTTGACGTCGAAGTCGTGTTGACCTGCGCCGGCGATTACGGCGTCGTTCAATTGTCGCTCGACGAGCAGCCTCTCGGCAAGCCGATCGATCTGTATGATCGCGATGTGATCACAACAGGCGTCTTGTCGTTTCCCCAAATGACGGTCAAACCGGGCACACACCAGTTGACCGCACAACTCACGGGAATCAACCCAAGCGCGAAAAAGGCGTTCATGTTTGGGCTCGATTACATCCGGGTAAAGCTTGCTGACGGCAGTTTTTTGTCGCCGCCTCCCACTGCCGCGAACTCCCCCGAGGTTGCACTGCTCGACGAGTATCCACATGCCGGACTGGATGCCGAGCAAGCCGCGGCGGCGATGAAGCTGCCGGAGGGTTTTCAGGTCACCGTCGGGGCGGCGGAGCCCGCCGTCAAGCAGCCGATCGCGATGGCAATCGACGACCGAGGCCGTGTTTGGATCGCCGAAGCTTATGAGTATCCGATCCGCGCGAAAGGAGACCAGGGTCGCGACCGAATTTTGATATTCGAAGACACCGATGGTAACGGGTCGCTGGACAAGCGGTTGGTGTTTGCCGAAGGACTGAACCTGGTCAGCGGCTTGGAAGTCGGATTCGGCGGCGTCTGGGTCGGTGCGGCGCCTTACTTGCTGTTCATCCCCGACAAAGACGGTGACGATCTGCCGGATAGTGAGCCGCAAATTCTACTCGACGGCTGGGGATTCCAAGACACGCACGAAACATTGAACGCATTCATTTGGGGGCCCGATGGCTGGCTGTATGGTTGTCACGGTGTGTTCACTCACTCCAGGGTCGGCAAGCCGGGGACGTCCCGAGAAGATCGCACCCGGCTAAACGCCGGGGTCTGGCGGTATCATCCGACCAGGCACCAGTTCGAAGTTTTTGCCCATGGCACCAGCAATCCGTGGGGCGTTGATTTCAACGATCATGGTCAGGCATTCATCACCGCCTGCGTGATTCCGCATCTTTATCACATGATCCAAGGTGGTCGTTATCACCGACAGGGCGGCATTCATTTCAATCCCTACACCTACCGCGACATCGTCACCATTGCCGACCACTTGCACTACCTGGGCGCGACACCGCACAGCGGAAACAGCCGCTCTGATGCCGCCGGGGGTGGTCATGCGCATGCCGGTGCAATGATCTATCTGGGCGATCGCTGGCCTCAGCAATATCGTGACCAGTTGTTCATGAACAACATTCACGGCCAACGACTGAATGTCGACGTGCTGAAGACCAATGGGTCCGGGTACGTAGGCAGCCATGGCCCCGACTTTCTGTTGACCGGAGATCAAGCGTCCCAGATCCTGAATTTGCGCTATGGTCCTGACGGCGATGCCTGGATGATCGACTGGTATGACATGCAGGCCTGCCATGAGCGCCAATCGACGAAACATGATCGCAGCAATGGTCGGATTTACAAAATCAGCTATGGCGATGCCAAAGCGGCTGCGCCGCCGATGAATCTGTCTCAGCTATCCGATACAGAACTGGCCGAACTGATGCTCCACCAGAATGACTGGTACGTTCGCCACGCTCGTCGATTGCTGCAGGAACGAACCGCCGAGCGACCACTTGATGCCGGCGCGGTCGCCCGGCTGATTCAGATCGCTGGTACTCACACCGATGACACCCGACGTCTTCGGGCTGCTTGGGCGTTGCACGTCAGCGGCGGTATTTCGACTGATCTACGCGCTATCTTGCTGGCCGATCCGAGCCCTTATGTCCGCGGCTGGGCGATCCAGTTGGCAATGGAGTCAACAACCGAAGGCGAGCAGATATCACTCGTGGATCAACTTGTCAGGATGGGCGGCCAGGATCAGTCCCCGATCGTGCGACTCTATCTTGCCTCGGCGGCCCAGCGGATCCCCGCCAACGATCGATGGTCGCTGCTGCAAGCGCTGACCGGTCACCCCGAGGACGCCGGCGACCACAACTTGCCGTTGATGTATTGGTATGCAGCAGAACCGCTGGCCGAGGTCGATGAAACTCGCGCACTGGCGCTGGCAATTTCGGCCGGCGAGGCGATACCGTTGTTGCGCGAGTTCATGCTCAGACGGATTGGCAGTTCTGATTCGACATCCTCGCTGGCGGTGCTGGTCAAGGGTCTCGGTGAGGCCGAATCGTCAACACTGCAGGAATCGTTCCTGAAGTCAATTCGGGCAGCCTTGCAGGGCCAACGGCAAGTCGCAGCGCCGGACCAGTGGGCAACGGTGTCGGCTCGCTTGCTGACCAGCCAGGACCCCAACGTACGACTGTTGACCTACGCTCTGGGCGTCACCTTCGGCGACCAGGCGGCCCAAGACGCAATGCGATCAACGCTAGCCGAAGGCTCGTCGGACACCGCGACTCGTTTATTTGCGTTGCAATCGTTACTCGACGCGAAAGCGCCAAGCCTGGTTGCCACACTCGAGTCGCTGTTGTCGGTCGATGGGCCGCTGCGCGAGGCGTCGATTCGCGGGCTGGCGCAGTATGACGACGAATCCATTGCCACCGCGCTGATCGCCCAATACCCGGACTTTACGCCCGATCAAAAGCGCATGGCGTTGGGCACACTTTGTTCGCGCAGCCGCTGGGCAATCGAACTGCTGCGATCGATCGACGGCAAGCAGATCGCGGGCACCGATCTGACCGCTGACCTGGTTCGTCAATTGCAATTGTTGAAGAACGAGGCAGTTGATTCGCTGCTGCACCGAGTCTGGGGAACGGCACGTGAATCCGCGGCCGATAAATTGGCAATCATTGCCGATTACAGACGACTGATTGAAACACCGTCATTGGAAAAGCCGGATCCTCAATTGGGTCGTGCCGTGTTCGCGAAGACCTGTATGAAGTGCCATAGGTTGTATGGCGTCGGCTATCAGGTCGGCCCCGATTTAACAGGTTCCAACCGCGCGAATCTCGACTATCTGCTAAGCAACATCGTCGACCCCAGCGCGGTACTGGCCAAAGAATATCGGCCGACCAACCTGCTAACCACCGATGGTCGGGTGGTCAGTGGACTGATCAAGGCCGAAGACAGCCGATCCATCTCGCTGCAAACCGCTGACGCCTTGGTGTTGGTCGCGAAGCAGGATGTCGAGCAGCGGTCGGAAAGCGATACGTCGATGATGCCGGACGACCAGCTGAAGCAGTTTTCCCAGCATGAAATTCGCTCGCTCGTCGCTTATTTGCGAGGCGATCAACAGACACCGATGTTGGCGACCAGCGAAAACGCGCAGGCGCTGTTCAACGGTCGTGATCTGTCCGGCTGGTCAGGTACCGAAGGATTGTGGTCTGTCGAAGCTGGAGAACTTGTCGGACGCTCAGCTGGATTGAGCCGCAACGAGTGGCTTGTCAGCGATCTGGCCGCCGAAAATTTCCGGCTGACGCTCGAGGTCAAGCTGGTCGACAACGCGGGCAACAGTGGCATTCAGTTTCGCAGCCAGGCGCACGGCGGCGAGGTTAGCGGCTATCAAGCCGACATCGGCAAAGGGTGGTGGGGCAAGCTGTACGAGGAACATGGCCGCGGTTTGCTTTGGAACAAACCGGCTACCGAACATGTCAAACCGGGTGACTGGAACCAGTACCAGATCGTTGCCCAAGGCAGCCATATTCAGACCTTCATCAACGGTCAGCTCTGCGTTGACTTCGATGATCCCGATTGGAAAGATGCGGTTGCCGGCCCACGAGGAATCTTTGCGTTTCAGCTTCACAGTGGCGGGAAAACTGAGGTACGCTTTCGAAACGTGGAGTTGCAGGTGCTGGACCGGCAAATCAGCAAGGGATCGAGGTAAGTAAAATCGGAATGTCCGACAACGATACGAAGCGGCTTCGCAAGGGATCGCGATTGGGCAAATACCGCATCGATAGCCGACTTGCCAGCGGTGGCTTTGCCGATGTCTACGCCGCTACCGACACGCTGCTAGGTGTCAAGGTCGCGTTGAAAGTCCCCTCCGCGGAGTTCATGTCCAAGGAACTGTTGGACGAATTTCGTCGCGAAGCAAGGCTCACGCTGCAACTAGAACATCCCAACATCCTGTCGATCCGTGATGCGACATTCATCGACGGACAATTTGTGATTGTTTCATCACTCGCCGAACAGACGCTCGATGATCGGCTGCGGAGACGATTTTCCTTCGAACTTGCCTTCGACCTGTTGACTCAACTGTTGGATGCCGTTGCCTACGCGCACGAACAGGGCGTCATCCACTGCGATATCAAACCGGCGAATATCTTGCTGTTCCCCGAGAATCACCTGCGGTTGACAGACTTCGGGATTGCCAAAATCGCTTTTCGAACGATCAGCGGCTCGGGAACCGGAACGGTCGGCCACATGGCCCCGGAACAGGCCATGGGCAGACCCTCCAAAAGGTCGGACGTGTTCTCGATCGGGCTGATCGCGTATCGGATGCTCGCCGGCACATGGCCTGAATATCCGTTCATCTGGCCGATGCCCGGCGCGTCCCAATTGCGGCGGCGAGCGCATGCCGATTTGATTGCCGTGATCCGAAAATCGATTGACCCTGTGCCGCGAAACCGATACACCGACGCCGTGGCCATGCAGGCGGCATGGGATAACACACGACTGAAATCGATCCGGTTTTCACGACGACACCGAAATGGATGCTAGAATCCAGTGGTCGGGAACGTCACATAAGTGAACGTTTGTCACGCATTCAACGGAGGTCCGGCTGTGATTGTCAAGAATTCCGATACTCTCGTTGTCAAGTTCATCGAGACCGATACTCCGTTGGCCGAACTGGTCCCAAACCCATTCGTCGCTGACCGATCTGGCCAGGACCGTGGTATCGAATCTCGATGTGGCGATGTGGCGCTATTTTGCCGCTGCTCGCCAGGAAAAACCGAGCCCAACGACGATAGCGCCGCCGTGGTCTACCTGGCACCCGACGCGGCCGTGCTAGTCGTTGCCGACGGACTCGGGGGGAGTCCACTGGGTCACAAGGCATCGGCAATCGCAGTAGAAACTGTCGTCGAACACGTCTCGGCGGCCGACCCCAGTGACGACCTCCGCGTCTCGATCTTGGATGCGATCGAGGCAGCCAACCGCGAGATTCTGGATTTGGGAATCGGCGCCGCGACCACGATTTCGATCGTGCAGATCCAAGCCGGCGAGTCCCGAGCGTACAACGTGGGCGATTCGATGACAATGCTGTTCGGCCAGCGGGGACGAATGAAATGGAAGTCCATGCCGCATTCACCGGTCGGATACGCCGTCGAGTCGGGAATGTTGAACGAGGCGGACGCAATGATTCATGATGACCGTCACGTGATCAGCAACTATGTTGGCTCGCAAAACATGCACATTGAAATTGGACCCAAACAACAACTCTCGCGGCGCGACACCATCATCGTCGGCTCCGACGGACTGTTTGACAACGTCCGCTTGGACGAAATCGTGCAAATCGGCCGCAGCGGAAAAGCGGTCGATCGTGTCGAGACGCTCAGGCAATTGGCAACCGAACGCATGCAGGGCAAGGATCAATCGCTACCGGGCAAACCGGACGATTTGACCATCTTGCTGTACACGCGATCGTGAGCAACCGGCAGCTACAGAAATCGCTTTGTCGATTATCGCTGGGCCTGTTGGGGCTGAGTCTGTGTTGGATGCCCAGCGTTGCTTGGGCACAGGCCGATCCACAACCGATCAACCAGAACGCTGCCGAAGCGACGGTTGGGGAGGATCTGTACCAATACTGGACGACTTCTTGGGCGTTTCGAGAGATCGATATTCATGAGCTCGCGATTCGTCTGCGGGCAATCGGCTTTGAGCTGCCGGTGGAACTCGATGGCACCGCGTCGGGCGACTTTGTGATTGGCGTTCCGATCGACGGTTTGACCAATACACAGGCTTACCGACTGCGCGGTTCGCTGCGGGTGCGAGATCTCCGCGTTGACAACGCGTTGCTAACCGAGCTTTCCGCCGTCTTTCATTATGCCGACGGTCGTTTGACTGTGACCGAGCTGCTAGGAAAAACCAGCACCGGCAATTTTGTTGGGAAAGCAAACGCGAATGTAAATCCGCGCGGGCGATTCGAAGCCGAATTGAAACTTGAAAGATTTAACATTGGACCGCTGGTCGACCTGATCCGCAAATTCTGGATCGGCGCGGACGCACCACAGGTGCCGGTCAGCGGCATTTTGGAGGGCACCGCCAGCGTTTCCGGAGACCTCAACAAAATCGACGACATTGCAGCCTGGCAGGCATCGAGCAGCTTGGACATTTCCGACTTCAAGATCGGGGAATCTGCAGCTTACAGCATCTCGATCGATGATTTTTCGTTGCAGCAGGGCCGAGTTCGTGCGCCTCTGCTGGCTGTCAGATCATCGGCGCTTGCGGAATTCTTTGTTCGTGCCGCAGCGGACGTTCAACTGACGAAGACAAAATCATTTGACATTCAGCTGCAAGCCAATGACCTGCCCGCTCGTGATCTACTTGGTCTTTATTTTGAGAATCCGGCGTCGATTTTCGACGCCAAGCTGGACATTCGCGGAACCGCCCATGGCGAGCTCGCGCCGGTGGATTCTCAATCGCCAAAGCTTGAAATCGACGTCGCTGTGGCATCGCCCCGTGCCCAGTTGTTGGGAGTCGATCTGGGGTTGATTGAACATCGGCTAAGTGTCACTTCCAGCAGCTTTCGCCTATCGCCACTGATCGAAACCGAGTCGACAAGCGTATCATCGATCCAGCAGATTGATGGCAGCTACAAGGTCAGTGCGGACGCCATCACGTTGTCGAGTCTTTCCGCAATCGTGTTTGGAGGTTCGCTGACAGCCCAAGCCGAGTTCTCACGCATCGAGTCCGGTGTCCATCGGCTTTCGGCCGATTGGAAAGACATCACGCCCGATCTGCGGCTACCGATCGGATCGTATGCAACTGACCTGCAGGTCTCGGCAGACACCTCGGGAAGCATTCGTTGGACAGCGCCGGCCCGGCAAACGGATCGTCTGACGCTGCAACAGGCAGAAGTATCGATTCAGATTCAGCCGCTCAAACTCAACCTGCAGGAATTAGGATCTGCCGAAGCGGAACTGAAGATATCGGATTCAAGGCTCCAGCTAAACGGCCGGGGAGATCTACTGGGCGGATCGATCGAACTGACGTCGGAGGCGCCACTGCACCCGGAGATGCGCTGGCAGGATTTGCCTGAGCTGTTGTTGGCCGGTCGACTGCTGATCAGCGAAATCTCCATTGGTACCGTCGTCGATGCGTTGACCGCATCGCGTAACGGTCGGTTCGCCGGTCGGCTCAGTGGAGAAATCGACTTTCAACTCGACCCCAGCGGCAATCACGGTTGGAAATCACGTTTCGGCGTTCGAGATCTTGAGGTCGACCATCAGAGCGTTTCACGTCTGCTGGACGCGGAAATCTCCGCATCTGGACCTGAAATCGAGATCCGCTCGATCGAAGGCGAGTACGCGGGCGGGCAAATTCGCGCATCTGGAAAGTGGTCACTGAGTGACGGACCTCGCGTGATCAACGCTCAAGTGGTCCGTGCTCGAGGCGATCAGTTGCTGTTACCCCTAGCCGAATCTGCGGTTACTTGGATATCCGGATGGGTTTCGGGCCGAGCGACAATCACGGGCCTCGGATCCGATCCACTGGGGGGTATTCGGGGAGTCGGAACCGTTCGCGTGTTGGATGGTCAAGTCCAACAGTTGCCGGTGGGAAACGCGCACGGTCCATTCCGTGTCACTTGGAATCGGGAACCTTTATCTTGGCTTGTCGTATTTCCGAACATCCGGGCCAAGTTAGCCGGCGGAGCCTTACAAGGATCGATTCAGCTCGCTTCGTCCGCCGCGTCTCAGTCCGGCATCAATCTTGAATCCAAACTGCAGTTGACGCACGTCGATTTCGAAAATCTGCTCAGCACTTACGTCGGAACCGACACGATTGGGCGCGGGGATTTGACGGGCAACATGTCGCTGTCAGGTCGCAACGTGCGATCAATCAATGATCTTACGGGACGTTTTCGAGTTCGTTTAGGCGGATCGGATGCGGCGGCATTCCCTGGATTGTCGACTGCTGGTTCCGCTTTGGGGGCCTTATCATTGACGGGAGTTCGATTCACCGGTGGTCAGGCGTCCGGCCGCATCGCCCGCGGCGCGATCGGAATTGAGCAATTGGTCTTGAATTCGGATCGCGCCCGAGTCGCGGCAAGCGGCCAGGTTTTTATTTCCGATGGCCGTTTTGATATTCGAACAATGATCTCGACCGGCAGCTTCGAGGGGCAGAATGTCCTCACCAGCAATCTGGCACCGGTCGCACTCAATACGGTAGTGCCGCTGTGGTCGGTGAATCGAATCTTAAGTGATCGCACGGTCGTACTTGACATCTTAGGGACGGTCCGGGACCCCCAGATTCGGATTCTGTCGGCAGAGACAATCCAAGCCAACTTGCGTCAACAATTGGTGCGCGAAGCAGCCGGGCTGGTATTCGCTGGCTCTGTATTGTCGGCCAATTAGGCGATGCTGCGTTGAGGCAAGTCCGCGACTTGCCGGCAGAAACCGAGCCTCTGGCGAGTAACGCGGCGGAAAATTCGGCTTGCAAGGCGGGGTGACAAACTTTGTCGACTATGGCGGTTATTCTGAATCGTCCAATCACTCGCACTGGCGGCCGGTTCATCGGTCGATAAATTCGTTGGGACCGCTTGTGACGATTCGATGGGATGTCCCTTGCGCACTAAATGGATTCGTAATGCAACGCAGTCTATTGATCTTCTGCTCACTGGCGGTTCTCGCCTGCGCTGGCTGCAGCAGCCTTGGCTTCTCCGCCCATCCGGTTGCCCACCTGATGACGCGGCAAACCAAAGCAGTATTGGCGGCATCGCCGAGCAGGCCGTTAGTCGCCCGCGAATTAGCGCAGGAAGTCTTGTCCGCACACTATTTGCAGCCCGGTGACCAACTGTTGATCGAAGTGACCGGTGGCGACTCAGCGATTCGGTTGCCGGCTGATCAGCAAATAGCGGCCGACGGCTCGCTGGATCTTGGCGAATTTGGGCGAGTCATTGTGACCTCCCAAACGCTTGAACAGGCCGAACAGTTGATCCAGCAAACGATTGCGATCGCGCCCGAGTCCGCCGAAGTCGTGAACGTACGCCTGATCACGCCGGTGCTTCGCTACTACGTGATTGGCGAGGTCAATTCACCGGGATCCTACCCATTAAACGGTTATGAAACTGTGCTCGACGGGATCATGGCAGCCGGTGGATTGACATCGCGCGCCTCCGCCTGCGATTTGCTGCTGGCGCGGCCGACGGAACCATGTTCCTGCCGGGTGACGCTGCCGGTTTGTTATCGCGCGATCACGCAACTCGGTGACACGACCACGAATTACCAGCTGAAACCAGGCGATCGCATTTTCGTTGGACGACAGACAATGGTCGAAGAACTTTTGCCTTTTTGCAGTCAGAAGACTTGTCACCGCTGTTGCGATCAGCAGACCGCTTGTTGCAATCCTGGAGTTGCCGACCGGTCGCTGCCGGAGTTCGTTCCGCCACAGCATGATCGGGCACTGGATCTTCCCGAGATACAGATCAGGCCCTGGGAATCGAATTTGTCCGAAACACCGCCGGGGCTCCCCGACAGCCAACCGCTTGACGCACCGCGTTTGGATGGAGAACTGGAGTTTGGTGAATTGCTGGGCGAACCACCGCACTAGCTCTTAACCGGCCGACTTCAAATCGTTGCTTGCTAACCCCCGGCTGTCGTCGACGAGACGAAAGTCGATTGGCCGGGGAGATTGAATGTGCAAATCGCGTTGGGGAAAAGCAATCACGATATCATGCTCTCGAAACGAGCGCGCGATTCCTAATCGGACCCTGGTTTCAATCGCTCTCATTTGGGTCAGTGTGCGAGCATTGATCCAAAAATGCACCTGAAAAACCAGTGAATTATCGCCGAAGTCGTTGAACCACACGATCGGTTTCGGCCGCTCGTTGACGCCGGGTTGCTCGGTGGCGGTTCTTTCCAGTAGTTCCATCACCAATTCCGGCGATGTCCCGTAGGCAACGCCCACCGTGATCGATGTCCGCAACCGATCGTCGCGACGAGTCAAATTGGTGACTTCGTTTTCAAGAAAAGTGCTGTTTGGGACGGTGATATCTTGGTTCTCACCCGTACGAATTTGGGTACTGCGGGCTCCGATCTTGGTAACGTTGCCATACGTCTCGCCAATCTTGATCAGGTCACCTGCCTTGATCGGTCGTTCGGCCAACAGGATCAGTCCACTGATAAAGTTGTTGACGACGTTCTGGCTACCAAATCCAACGCCAATCGCAATGGCGCCTCCCAAAAACGTAAACACGGTCAGCGGGACACTGACATACTTAAGCGCGGTCAAAGCAAAAGTGACTAACAGGATATAAAACGACAAAGATTCAATGGTCTGGACGGCGGCCTCATCGACTCCCATTTGAGGCATCCGCTTGCCCAACATCCGGCTGAACCAACGAGCGCCGAAGAATCCGAAGAACATCAACAGCACGCTGCTGATGACTTTGCCGACCGTCACCGATGTCTCGTCGACATTTGCCAGTTCCAAGTTCCAGATTTTTTTGGCCGAAGCCCAAAGGTCGCTGGCGAATTCGGCAAACGATCGACCTCGATCACCTTCGATTTGCAGCCTTAGCCGATCCAGCACTCGAGTGGACAAGTCGATTGCGACCAGGCTGCTGCCCAAGACTTCAATCTGCTTGTTCAGAGCATCATAGACCTGCTGCTCCCAACGCTTTACCTCGGGGTTGTCGTCGTTAACTTGTTCTAACTTTGACGCGACCGCAGCGCGACTGACGCGAAGTTCGTCCAGCTTCAACTCATGGGATCGCCGTTCGCGCACCAGTTGGTCCTGTTTTTCCTTGGTCTCTCTCAACCACTCGCGTCGATCATCACCACTGACTGTTCCCGTTGCCACATGAAATCGGCGTTCCCACGCGTTGCGCAGCATTGGCAGTCGTCCCAGACGCTGATTGATTAAATCAATCTCGGTTTGTACGGATTGTTCAATCGTCTTCAAAGCATCGACGCGCGCTCGAAGCGGGGATCCCGGATCGGGTGTTGAGTCAACTTCTTGCCGCGCCGTCATCCAGCGTCGCTCGGCAAATTGCAATTCGCTTTGCAGGCTGCTGAGCCGACGCTTTAACTCGCTTTCTCGCGCATCGATCTCGGCAAGTTTTTCGGCCAGCATCTCTGGCGAAAATTCGACCTGCGGACCGATGATCTCAGTTTTCTGTTCAATGCTCTCAACCTGCAGACTCAGAATCTCTTGGTTGGCTTTTGCAATCTGCAGTTCTTGACGCCGCAGGACGAGGATTTCGTTGGCTAAATTGACTTGCAGCTGGGCGACTTCCAGCTCGGGTGTTTCAGCATCCGAGCCCAGCCGCTCTTTAAGCTGCCGCAGGTTCCTGGCTTGCTGATCAGCTGTTTCCTTCGCTTGCTCGATGGCTTGGCGGGCTGTCAGCAAAGAGGCTTCGGCCGTCTCCAGCCTGGTTTTCGAGTCGCGGCGGTCATCTCGCAATTGATCCAGCAACAAGATTGAAAAGGGAGGGCCACCTTCCATTGGTCGGTCAGTGAGTTGGGTCAACGACGTTTCTAGTTCGGCCTTCTTCTGCTCGAGATCCGCCAGCGACGTCGTCGCCGATTTTTGCTGGGCAACAATGACGTCGATTTGCTTCAACAAGTCGACCTTACTGTCTTCTGTCTTTGGTCCCTGCTCAGCCGTCCCCGTGGCCTGCTGCTGATGCATTGCCAGCCGCAGTTGTGCCGCGACCTGCTTCTGCTTCTGATCGATCAAGGCGATCGTGGGGATGGGGTACGCGGCTTCCGTCGCCTTTACCAGCAAGATTGTCGGCGCGGACTCAGGCGGATTTGCTGCTTTTTCGGTGTCGGTTGCATCACCGAGTGGGGCCAGAGGCGGCACTTTGACGGCCGGTGCCAGGGCAGAATTCGTTGGGTCCCGATCGCGCGCACCGTCGCCCGATGCTCGTTGTCCGGCCAAGGCAAGCAGCAACGCCAGGGAAATCAGCTTGATCGGCATCCGATTGAGGCACATCATTGAAGCTTCCATGCGATCTAACTACGGGCGGAACGCGGTGGAGGTCAATATCGGTGTGGAAGCGATCGCTGTTGGCGATTTTGAAGTGATCGGACTCGCTGGCTACTCATTCGGCCGTATCAGGAATCGTAACTTGGTCGCGCTATCATGCTTGACTTCGGTAACTTCCGCCACCGCACCCTCGACCTCAATTTTCTCGCCCTGGGTCAAGATTTGTTGTCGATAGTCGGTCAACAGCCCGCTGACCGTGTCAGCTTCGTCGGATTCCAGCAGCGGTATTTTCAGTTGCCGCCGCGCCTCATCGAGCGGTGTCGTTCCGCTGACAATGAATTCACCGGGCCCTGACGGCACAATATTAGGTTCGGCATTGTCGAACTCATCGTCAACTTCACCAACGATTTTTTCCAGTACGTTCTCCAGCGTCACCATGCCAGTGACGGTACCGTATTCGTCAATCACAAAGGCCAGCAGCTGGTGGGTCGCTTGAAAATGACGTAGCACACGGCTGATCGGCATCGTTTCAGGAACTTTTTTTGGTGGCCGCATGATCGCGGCGAGATCGAAATCCTGCTGATCTGGCGAGACAAACAAAAGGTCTTTGATGTGTGCCACACCCAACACTTTATCCAGCGAACCATCGCATACCGGATAGCGGGTATGTTTCGTTTGTCGAATCAACTCCATCACCTCCGGCAGCGAAGCGCTGATATCAAAAAAATCCACGTTGCCTCTGGGCAGCATCACGCGACGTACAATCATGTCATCGAACTCGAACACGTTGTTGATCAACGAGTGCTCGTTTCGTGACAAATTCCCGTGAATGTGAGCTTCTCGCAACAAGGCGCGAATTTCTTCTTCCGTGTTGGGGCTGTCATGTTCTGACGCACCTTGAATTCCCACCAGTCGCAGCAGGAAGGAAGTGACCACGTTCAACAGCGTAAGAAACGGATACAAGATCACATAAAATAATCTTAGCGGCGCCGCGCACCACAGCAGCATCGTTTCAGCGCGACGGATGGCGAAGATCTTGGGAAACTGTTCGCCAATCACCAAATGCAAACTGGTGATCGTCGAAAACGCAAGGATGAAGCCCAGAATGTGAATGAGCCGCTCGTCTTGAATTGAAAACAAGCCGAGCACAGGTTCGACCAGTCGGGCGAACGCCGGTTCACCGACCCAGCCGAGCGCCAAAGACGCCATCGTGATCCCTAGCTGGCACGCCGACAGCGATTGATCCAGTCTCTTAGCCAACCACTTGGCGGTGTTGGCAAACAATTTTCCATCTCGAGCCAACTGTTCGATCCGAGATATTCGCACCTTGACCAAAGCAAATTCTGCGGCCACAAAAAAGCCGTTCAACACGATCAGCAGCAAGGCAATTGCTAAATAGGCAAAATTTTCAAGCATGCGGTTCTCGGTCGAGGATTCCTTTGTTGGATTGGTTCAAGGAGAGCGCGTCAAGTTAGTCCAGGTTACGCTGCCGCCATCAACCGGCGACATCAGATAGGATACACTTACCGGTTCATGTACGAAACGAACGCTTATGGTATCCGATAAACGCTTCCGATTGCCCATCATTGGCTGGCGAGAGTGGGTTGCGCTTCCCGATTTGGGCATCAAGATGATCAAAGTCAAGGTCGACACCGGGGCACGTTCGTCGTCGCTGCACGCCTTTGATTTGCACGAATTCGAGCGAAATGGCGAGCCCTGGGTTCGATTTAAAGTGCATCCGGTACAACGCAACACAAAACGGACGGTTTCGGCTGAAGCAAAAATATTGGATAAACGCAGCATTCGCAGCTCCAGCGGCAAGGCGTCGATGCGCCCCGTGATCGCGACAAGTGTCAGGTTACTGGGCAGCGTTTTTGTCGCCGAGGTTACGCTGGCTAATCGTGACGAGATGGGTTTTAGGATGCTGCTGGGCCGCGAAGCGTTCCGTAACAGCTTCCTGGTTGATGCCGGCGGCTCGTATTACAGCGGTAAGCCAAAGCGGAAGAAAAAGAAATCGTCTTGAAACCAACGCACCGAGTAAATCAAAGAATGAAGCTCGCCATCCTATCCTGCAGCCAGAAATGCTACAGCACTCGGCGGCTACGCGAGGCCGCACAACAGCGCGGTCACAATGTCAAAGTTCTGAACACGCTGAAGTTTGCGATTGATCTGGAGCAAGGTGAACCTGACCTTTATTTCCGCCAGAAACAACTCTCGCACTACGACGCCGTGCTGCCGCGAATCGGCGCCTCGATCACCTACTTTGGCACGGCGGTTGTCCGCCAGTTCGAGCAGATGAACGTTTTCTGCGCGAACAGTTCAGCCAGCATCGCCAATTCCCGAGACAAGCTTCGCAGCCTGCAGATCCTAAGTCGCCATCATATTGGGATTCCGCAGACCACCTTTGTTCGCGACAAGAACGATGTGCTACCGGCGATCGAGCGAGTTGGCGGCGCGCCGGTGGTCATCAAACTGTTAGAAGGGACGCAAGGCATCGGGGTGCTGCTGGCCGAAACCATCAAGTCGGCCGAAGCAATCGTGGAATTGCTGCAAAGTCAAAACCAAAATGTGCTGATTCAAAAATTTGTCTCAGAAAGCAAAGGCAAAGACATTCGCGCGTTCGTTGTTGGCGATCAAGTCGTCGCTGCCATGCGCAGGATAGCCCAAGGCCAAGAGTTTCGCAGCAATCTACATCGGGGTGGAGTTACCGAGTCGATCAGCTTGTCAGACGAATACCGGGAAACAGCGCTGCGGGCTGCCCAGATCATGGGCCTGCGGGTTGCCGGGGTTGATATGCTGGAAAGTTCGAACGGCCCCCAGATCATGGAAGTAAATTCGTCGCCCGGATTGGAGGGGATCGAGCGGTCCACGCAACTCGATGTAGCGGGAGCGATTGTCGACCATATCGCAGCTCATGTGAATTTTCCCGAGATCGATTTACGACAGCGTTTGACCGTCAGCCGCGGTTATGGCGTCACGGAAATTCATATTCCTGAAGGTTCCGATTTTGTCGGTAAAACGATCAAGCAGTCCGGACTGGAAGAACACAACGTCAATGTCTTGACACTGCATCGCGGATCGACCGTGGTTCCGAATCCGAAACAAAGTCGCGAACTGGAGTCGGGTGATCGGTTGCTCTGTTTTGGCAAGCTGGAAATCCTCCGCCATCTGGTGCCGAAAAAGGTCCGCAAGAAGCGGCGGCCCGAAGTCCAGGATTTGCCAGAACTGCCAGTAGCCAACGAAGTCCATGACGAACTGGACCGGATACCTGAAACAAGTTTGACGAAAGCGGATTGACATCATGAGCAACGATGCCAAGCCGACCTTCGACCGCTGGCAGGGAAAAACGATCGCGCCCGGTGAGTCGCGCGACATCCAGCTTGCGGTCAGCGAGAGTTACAGTGGGGCGAACGTACACATTCCCGTGCACGTTCGCCGAGCCCTGCAGCCGGGCCCCACCGTGTTCATCAGCGCCGCACTGCACGGCAACGAAATCAACGGAACTGGAGCAATCCGCCGCTTGATCCAAGACGAAACTTTTGGCTTGCAAAGTGGCACTGTGGTTCTGGTTCCCGTGCTGAATATCCTCGGCTTCGAACGACATTCACGCTACCTGCCCGACCGTCGCGATCTGAACCGCGCGTTTCCGGGTTCGGAGAAAGGCTCGCTCGCCAGTCGCATGGCCCGCCGGATCTTCGAGGAACTGGTACATCGTTGCGATTACGGCATCGATATTCATACCGCATCGGTGCGTCGAACGAACTATCCAAACATTCGCTGCGATTTGCGCGACCCCGGTGCGCGCCGGATTGCCGAGGCGTTTGGCTGCGAAATCATCATGAACGGTGTTGGCCCGCAAGGATCCTTTCGCCGCGAGGCCTGCAAGGCGGGCTGCCCAACGATCATCATGGAAGGTGGCGAAGTCTCTAAAGTAGAACCCGCAGTCGTGGAGTCTTCCATCCGCGGAGTTAAAAACGTGCTCCGCGAATTGGGAATGCACAGCGGCCAGCGAGAAACGCCCAAATATCAGTTGGTGATCGAAAACTCCAAATGGATTCGTGCCGACCGGGGCGGCTTTCTACACTTTCATGTCAAACCAGGTGAGGTGATCGTCAAAGGTCAAGCGATCGCCACCAACGCAACTTTGCTCGGCCGCGAGCAGAATGTCATGCATGCGCCCTTCGATGCGGTGGTGATCGGAATGACCACGCTGCCCGCGGTCAGCCCGGGCGAACCGATTTGCAACCTGGGCCGATTGCCGAAAGGGACCAAAGCCCACGAATTGATCCACCAGCGATCGCAAGAGGATGGATTGGAGGGACGACTCGTCGACGAACTTTCATCCAACGTGCTGGTTGTCGATCGGGAACAACAACCTCGTTGACGGATTGAGCTATGCTGTGATGGTTTCCATCTGCCCAAGCGGCGGGAGATCCAGAAGTTTCATGAATGGTTTGGTTTTTCGTGTTCTAATCTGTTCTTTGGCGATTGTTCTTCTGACCAGCCATGTTCGCTGTCAAGATGCTGCGATACCAGCCATCTTTGCTCGCGACAATCTTGTCGCTTGGTGCATCGTCCCCTTCGACGGCAAAAAACGAGGGCCAGCCGAGCGGGCGAAAATGATCGCGGACCTCGGGCTTCATCGGGTCGCCTATGATTGCGCACGCCGAAAATGTGCCATTTTTTGAACAGGAGATTCTTGAATATCAGCGGCGCGGACTCGAGTATTTTGCATTTTGGAGCGTCCATGAGGACGCGCTGAAACTGTTTGAAAAATATGGATTAACCCCTCAGATTTGGCAGATTGTCCCGACGCCTGTCGACGCTGGTACAGAACCGGACAAAGTGCGCTGGGCGGCCGAGCAACTGTTGCCGCTAGTCGAGCAGACTCGCAAGCTGGGCAGCAAGCTGGGCCTGTACAACCACGGCGGTTGGAGCGGACGGCCGGCGAACCTGGTGGCGGTTTGCCAATACCTTCGCCGGCATCATGACGCTGATCACGTTGGCATTGTTTACAACCAACATCATTCGCACGACAGCGTTGACAATTTTGCCAGCGCACTCGAATTGATGAAGCCGTACCTGCTGTGCTTGAACTTGAACGGCATGACTCGTGACGGCGAAGCTAAGGGCCAAAAGATCCTGCCGCTGGGCGCGGGTGATTTGGACGTCGACCTGCTCAAGACGATTCGCCAATCCGGCTATCAGGGACCGATCGGGATCATCGGGCACACGCAGGACGATGTCGAACTTCGCCTCAGAGACAATCTAGACGGGCTCGATTGGCTGCTGCCACAACTTGACGGCCGGCCGGCGGGCCCAGCGCCGGTTTACCGAACTTGGAAGTCGCCAGCACCGCTATCTCAAACCGGCGGCAAGGACTCTCCGCAACTGATAGACGATCTGGTCGCTGATGCGCTTGCGGTTGGCGATGCGCATCGCGGACTGGTCGTGTTTAGTTCCGCCAAATCGGCTTGCCTGTCTTGCCATAAGCTGGGAGCGTACGGTGGCGCCGTCGGACCCGATCTGACCAAAGTCGCGCCCTCGCGCCAGCTCGGTGAACTGGTTCAATCAGTCCTTTGGCCGGCCCGCCAGATCGAACCACAGTACCTAGCGCATCAGGTGGTTACCGATGACGGCATGACCCATCGCGGCTACGTCCTCCGCCGCGACGACAAGCAGCTGATTCTTCACGACCCAGCCCGAGCAGCAGAAGCGGAGCAGACGATCGAAATCGAGGCGATCGAAATCGAACAACCAGCCGGAACTCTAATGCCCGACAATCTGCTGGCAACGATGACCGACCAACAAGCAAGCGATCTGTTCCGGTTCTTGTTCCAGCTCGGTCGGCAAGACGGCATCCCGATCGACGAAATGAACGCCGTGTTGATGCACGCCAACATTCATGCTCATGGCGGAGTCAGCTTTCAAGCCGACCGCAAACCACTTGACCCTTCTGCCTGGCCCAGTTGGGAAGCACCGGTCAATCGAGGCCGGATCTATGATTTTTATTCCAAACAGGCGGACCATTTTCGATCTCTCGACCGTTGTCCACCCTTGCTGGCGGAATATCCCGGGCTCGACGGCGGCAAGACGGGCCACTGGGGAAATCAAGACGAGCAATCCTGGGCCAGCAACGAGTGGAACGAAGTGAAACTCGGGTCGGTTCAATGTGGCATCTTTCGCGGCGGCGAAGTCACCGTGCCACGCGGCGTCTGTGTTCAGCTGGGTGATCGAAGTGAAATGTCGGTCTGTTTCAACCCCGATACGCTGACGTACGATGCGCTGTGGAAGGATGGCTTTCTGAAATTTTCGACTGTCCGGCACGGTTTTATGGACGGACTGCTCATGGACGGCACGGCGATCGGCGGCCTGGAGCCAGAGAAACCGGAGCAGCCATTCGAATACCACGGCTTTTATCGAGTCGGGCGGCGCGTCGTGTTTGCCTATCGCGTTGGCAATCAAGAAATCTTGGACTCGCCTTGGATCGAGGATGGCAAGTTCGTTCGGCAAGTCACACCGGCCCAGCAACATCCTTTCTATTCGGAACTGCATCGCGCCGCCCCGCAGTGGCCCGAAACCTTTGCGACGGCGGTCGAACATGGCACGAACTCGCCTTTTGCGATCGACACGATCGGACTGCCGCGCGACAACCCGTGGAATGCAAGCTTTTTTTTCGGCGGCCATGACTTTGAGGCCGACGGTTCCGCGATCGTCTGTACGATGCGCGGGGACGTCTGGCGGGTGACGGAGTTTGAGTATCCTTCCACCCGGGCGCTGTGGCGGCGGATCGCATCCGGTTTACATCAATCGCAGGGCGTGATCGTTGACCAAGATGGTATCTTTGTGCTCGGTCGCGATCAGATTACCCGCCTGCACGACTTGAATGATGACGGGGAAACCGATTTTTATGAATGCTTTAGCAATAAGTACACGACATCAACCGCCGGCCACGATTTCATCTGCGGGTTGCAGCGTGATCGCAGTGGAGATTTCTATCTTGCTTCCGGAAACCAGGGAGTGGTCCGCGTTTCAGCTGACGGAAAACGTGCCGACGTGGTGGCAACCGGATTCCGTAATCCCGACGGACTCGGTCTGTCACCCGATGGTCTGCTGACCGTCCCCTGCTCGGAGGGCACGTGGACCCCGGCTTCGATGATTTGCGGCTTGAAGCTCAAGGATGCGGTTAAGCTCAAGGATGCGGCGAAGCGTGATGATGCGGCGAAGCGTGATGATGCTGATCCCGAGAAAGCAGCACCCTACTTTGGGTATCCTGGCCCCAGGGATGGACAAGTACCGGAACTGCCGATGGTCTACCTGCCCCGTGGGCTGGACAATTCATCGGGCGGACAAACAACGGTCAATAGCGACCGCTGGGGGCCGCTGCAGGGACAACTGTTGCACTTTTCCTTTGGTACCGGCTCACACTTTTTGGTCTTACGCGACCAAATCGATGGTCAACTGCAAGGCGCCGTGGTTCCGCTGCCGGGCGAGTTTCGTTCCGGCGCTCATCGGGCTCGATTCAGTCCGTCGGATGGGCAGTTGTACGTTACCGGAATGCAAGGCTGGGGTTCTTACACGCCCGAAGGCGGTTGCTTTCAACGCGTGCGTTATACCGGCGAAAGAGTCCAATTGCCGACCGGATTCCACGTTCATCAAAATGGAGTAGCCTTAAAGTTTTCGCAGCCGGTCGATTGCCAGATCGCTTCAAACGCTGCCAGCCATTTTGCCCAGTGTTGGAATTACCGCTACAGCGGCGCCTACGGGTCTGCCGAATTTTCGACACAGCATTTTGGCGTGCGGGGTCACGATGTGATCGCAATTACCGCTGCACATGTGGGATCCGATGGAAACACCTTGTTCTTGGAAATCCCCGACATTCAACCGGTCAACCAACTGCACTTGAGGGTTCAAATTGGCTTTGAGCTGTTTCGTGACCTGTTCGTCACCGTCCATAAGCTGGATCAACCGTACACAGACTACCCAGGATATCGTCCGCTGGAAAAAGAGATCGCTCGACATCCGATCATCGGCGACATGGCATTGGCGACACGGCAGATTCCAAATCCGCATTTGGCCAAAATCAAAGGAGCACGCCAGATCAAAATCGAAACCGGCAGCAACCTGACCTACAAAACCGACCAGATTCGGGTTCGCCGGGGCGAGCCAATTGCCCTGACGCTGGTTAACCCCGATGTGGTTCCCCATAATTGGGCGCTGATTGAACCGGGGACACTGGAGGCGGTCGGCGGGCTGGCAAACCGGCTGATTTCGGATCCCGACGCGGCGATTCGCAATTACATTCCCGAAACACCCCATGTCTTGGCCTACACGGATGTCGTGTTGCCCGGCGAAGAATTCACAATCAACTTTCTCGCACCCCGGCAACCAGGATATTACCCCTACCTCTGCACCTTTCCCGGGCACTGGCCAGTGATGAATGGCACGATGATTGTCGAGTGACAGCCCGAATGGGTTAAACTAGCGAGCAGACTTAACCTCCCTGGACCGGCGTGGATGTGCAGCGCTTCAAATCAACGATCAACTCAATCTTGGGATCATCCGCCGATTTCCCGACGAGCGGCTTTGCAGGCCGGGGCAATCGGGATTCTCGGACTGGGAACGAATCATCTTTGCGGTCTGCGTCAAGCCGATGCTGCTGAATCAGCTACTGGCAGCGGCAAGGCCAAGTCGTGCATTTTCATATTTCTCTCCGGCGGATTGGGTCAGCAGGACAGCTTCGATATGAAGCCCGATGCGCCGGAGGACATTCGAGGCGAGTTTCGCCCCATCGCCACCGCGACTCCCGGGATTCAGATCTGCGAACACCTGCCAATGTTGGCTCAGCGAAGCGAGCGGTGGGCGCTCTGTCGATCACTGACTCACGCATCGAACGAACACTCCGCGGCCCATCACATCATGTTGACCGGCCATTCACGGTTGCCAACCGGTTTTCAACCCAACAGCCCGAGCCGATCAGATCGGCCATCGATCGCCGCGATCGCGAATTACGCCACTGCGGCGCGCAACAACCTTCCCTCCGCTGTGGTCCTGCCGGAACGTCTGGTCCACAACTCCGGACGTGTGATTCCGGGTCAGCATGCCGGCGAAATGGGAGCGCCGCACGATCCCTGGTTGTTCCAGGCGTCGCCGTTTCATAACACCGCCTACGGCGCTTTTCCTCAGTACAGCTTTGACCATCAGCAGCGTGGCCAAGCCGACGACCGAGTATTTCAAGCTCCGCAGCTGACGCTGCCCGCAGGCTTGGGCATGCGCGAAATTTCGGGGCGATTGGAATTGCTGGAAACATTGCGGCAACAGCGCGGCAATTTAATTCAAGCAGCCCGCGTCGCCGATTTCGACCGTTTGCGTCAAGGCGCGGTATCGCTGATGACCGACTCGAGCGTGCATCAGGCACTGGATGTGACCCATGCCGATCAAAAAACGCTCGATCGGTACGGTCGAAATTCGTTCGGTTGGTCATTGTTGATGGCGCGGCGGTTGGTCGCCGCCGGAGTGAACTTGGTCCAAGTCAACCTGGGCAATGATGAAACATGGGACACGCATGGCAACGCTTTCCCTCATCTGAAGGACAAGTTGTTCCCGCCAACCGATCGCGCCGTATCGGCGCTGCTGGATGATTTGCACGACAGCGGTGAATTGGATCAAACGTTGATCGTGATGGCAGGCGAGTTTGGTCGTACCCCGAAAATCACCCTCTTGGAACAACATTACAAACTGCCTGGCCGCGACCATTGGGGTGCCGCGCAAACGGTATTTTTCGCCGGCGGCGGCATTCACGGTGGTAACGTGATTGGTAAAACCGACGCCCACGGCGGTTACCCCACCGAAAGTCCAGTCACTCCGGAAAACTTTGCGGCGACGATTTACCACGCATTAGGCATTCCCGCCACCGCCGCTTGGTACGACTCCCAAGATCGACCGCACCATATCTATCACGGTGAACCGATCGCCGGCTTGAGTTAAACTGCTACCATCATGCCCCGCCGAAACATCTCTTTAATCGCCTCGCTGCTGCTGTTTTGTGGCTTCGCCGCGTCCACCAGCGCTCAGGTAACCTCCATTGCTCCGCGAACCTGTCCGCCAGGCGCGACCACCGAGTTGGCCATCATTGGTACCAATCTGGATCAGTCCTTACGTTTTGTCTCCAGCTCGCCATCCGCTGAGATTCGTATTCTCAGCGTCGAACCAACCCGCGCGATTGCCCAGCTATCCTTGCCAGCGGACGAGACGCCCGGCCCGCTTGGCCTTTGGATCGCCTCCGCGGCGGGTCCCCTCCCGCCGCAGATCGTGATCGTGGATGACTTGGTTGCGGTGCAAGACAACGGTAAAAATCATTCTCTGGAAACTGCGCAACCAGTCGACACACTGGTTGCCATTGACGGTCGCTGCGATGCCGCTTGCAGCGACCATTACCGCGTTTCCGTCACAGCCGGCCAGCGAGTCGCCTTTGAAATCCATACTCAGGCGATCCATTCGGCGATGGACCCGGTAATGCACATCTTGGATGCCGCAGGAAACCAATTGCTGTCGATCGATGACGACTCAATGGGACCTGATTTTCGTTTCAGTTATCAATTCCCGTCGGCCGGTGACTACGTCCTGCAGATTCATGACAACCGATTCTCGGCCGCTGGATCGTACTATTTGCGCGTTGGTGATTTTCCAATCGTTCAGCACGCGTTTCCGCTGGCAATTCAGAGAGCTAATCAACAACGTCTGGAATTCGTAACCAGCGACCGGTGCGCGGCGGCGGCCATTGACGTGGAATTGCCCCTCACATTCATTGGCAATCATATTCGCGTCGCCGCGCACTCGAGCGAAGGCAAATCGTCAGCCTGGGCAACAGCGATCGTCAGCGACTTTGATCAAGTAGTCGAACCGGTAACGCCAACCGAAGCCGCCCAGACTCCGCTCTCGATCCCGATTGGCATCAGCGGTCGGTTAACGGAGGCCGGCCAGCGAGACGCTTTTAATTTACTCGGTACCAAGGGACAGCAAATTCGGATTTCCTCGCGGACTCTCAGCCTCGGATGTCCGACCCTGCTGAAGATGCAACTGTTCGACACAGAGAGCAATAAGCTGGCCGAGACCGTGGTTTCCGAATCGGACGAATGGGCGCTGGATTACACATTTCCAGAGGATGGAAAGTACCGACTTGAAGTATCCGATTTGCTCGGTCGCGGTGGAACTGGCTTCGCTTATTGGATCGAGATCAAACCGGCCGGTTCGTTTCAGGTCGCGCTGAAGGCCGACGCGGCGACCAAGGATTTGTTTGCGATGCAAGGCGACAACGGGGCATGCGCGATCGATCTGCAAGTCAATCGATTTGGCTACGCAGGAGAGATTCATCTTGCTTTGGCAAACCCAATCGAAGGAGTTCACATCATCAATTCGCGGCTTCCGCCCAACAGCACGGAGGCAACCGTTTATCTGGTTGCTGACCAGAACTGGGATCCGGGATCCTTAGAAGTGGTTCGATTGCTGGCGACGGCTGCCGATGGCAGCGCATCGACGATGGTCACCAGCGACGCGATGCGGCGATTGAAAGAACCATCGATGTTGGTCCCGGCCGCCTGGCGTGATGGGACTCTCGCCCTCGCCGGCGTTGCCAAGACTGATTCTCCGTTTTTGGTCGAGTCGACCAAGCCACTGCAATTCGCCAGGCCAATCACCAATCACGCCGCCAGCTTCACTTTGAAACGGCTCGATGAAAGCTTCAAATCGGGTGTCACGGTGATCCCGCTAGGGTTGCCGACGAACTGGACCGCGTCGGCAAAACTGGACAAAGACTCCCTCAGCGTGGACTTCTCGCGCAGTAGCTCTTCGTCCGAAGAACCGCAACAGGTATCGCTGAGCGTCTTCGCTGAACATGCGGGCCGAGGTAGAGTCGAAACCTTGCAGTGTCCAATCGAGTGGATTGATCCTGTGCTGATCACCTTGGAATCACTCGGTTCGATGGTACCTGGGCGCCAAACCACAGTCACGGCCAAAGTCCAGCGGCAAGGCGGCGACCCACAACCGGTGATCATCAGACTCAGCGACCTGCCGCCGGGCTTGACCGGTCCGGAATCGATCACCGTGGCCGCGGACCAGTCCGAGTTGCAATTCCAGCTTGAGGTATCGCCGGATGCGGTGCCGCAGCCTGATTTCCCAATCCAATTGATTGCCAGCAGCAGCTATGGCGGTGTCGATTTTACGATTTCCTCGAACTCGATTCCCTTTAACCTCATTGAACTCCCCGAGCGAATCGAAGTCTTTCCCGCTGCAATCACTCTCAGCGGCGCCAGAGCGCGGCGACAGTTGGTCGTCAGCGGATTCGATCGTAATGATTCGCCTCGGGACTGGACACACGATGCTCGGATCACCGTCGCTGACGACCGGATCGCGACCGTAGACGGCAGCGTAGTCTATCCCAAATCCGATGGGGAAACCGAGATCGAGATCGTTGTCGGCGGCAGGCGGCAAACCATTCCGGTGCACGTGGCAAATGTGCAAACCATGGCACCGACGGCATTCGAATCGGAAGTTCTGGTCGCGTTGTCAAAACAGGGTTGCAATTCCGGCGCCTGTCACGGTTCACCTAGCGGGAAAGGTGAATTTCGCTTGTCGCTGCGCGCCTTTGACAAGCGCTTGGACGAACTGACATTGATCCGCGAAGACTTTGGACGTCGCGTCAATCCGCTGGATCCGCAGCGGAGCTTGTTATTACAAAAACCAACGATGGGCGTTGCTCACGGAGGCGGCAAGCGGCTGCAAACGGACGACGAAGCCTACCGGATCCTGCACCGCTGGATTTCCGAAGGAGCGCAAGCCGATCCGGAGGGTACGCCGCGATGCGATCGACTGGAGGTGTTTCCGAACCAGAAGCGCGTGCTGGCCTGCTCCTGCGGAGGCCAACAACTGGTAGCAATCGCTCACTTGACCGACGGAACCGATCACGATGTCACGCACCTGGTCGCCTACAGCAGCTCCAATACCAACGTGGCGACCATCGACGATCATGGTCTGGTCACGCCCCACGAACAAGGCGAAACGGTCATCCTGGTACGGTATCTTGAGCACATCGAAGCAGTGCCGTTGATGTTCGTTGACCAGGCCGAGGAATTTCAGTGGCAAGCTCCGGCAGCGAACAACTACATCGACCAGTTGGTTGACGCTAAGCTGCAGTTGTTGCAATACCTGCCGTCGGAGCTCTGCACCGATTCCGAGTTCCTGCGGCGTGTTCACTTGGATGTCATCGGCATCTTGCCCACGGTCGATCAGACGCGAGCTTTCCTGGCCGACACGGATTCCAAAAAACGGGCACGGCTGATTGACCAGTTGCTGCAGCGGGACGAATACGCCAAGTTCTGGGCGCTCAAATGGGGCGATCTGCTGCGCATGACCGCGTCGATGGTCGGTGACGAAGGAGTGTTCAAGTATCACCGTTGGGTCGAACAATCGCTTCGTGACAACATGCCATACGATCAGTTTGCGACGCAGCTGTTGACGGCGAGCGGAAGCACGCTTTCGAATCCACCCGCTAATTTTTACCGCACCGCAGCCGACATGAACGAGTGCGTGGAAACCATCTCGCAAGTCTTTCTGGGTGCTCGGCTGCAGTGTGCCAAGTGTCACAATCATCCCTTCGAACGCTGGACTCAAGACAACTACTATGGGCTTGGTGCTTTCTTTCACCGTGTCCAGCGTCGCAAAACGCCTCGTCCCGGTGAACTGTTTATCTACGATTCTGATTCAGGCGACGTCACGCAACCCCGAACCGGCCAGAAGATGCAGCCTTGGTTGCCGTTGTTGGGCGATCTGGCGGCCGACGACGACCTTGATCGACGGCAACAGTTCGCCAGTTGGTTGGTCAATGCTGACAATCCGTTCTTTGCACGAATTGAGGCGAACCGAATTTGGAGCCAGCTGTTTGCCCGCGGAATCGTCGATCCAATCGATGACTTCCGGGAATCCAATCCGCCCAGCAACGCGCCGCTGCTGGACGCACTGACAAAAGATTTTATCGATAGCGGTTACAATCGAAAGCATCTGCTGCGCACGATCTTGAACAGCCGAACCTATCAAACCAGTTATCAATCTAATGAATCGAATCGGCAAGACAGTCAGTACTTCTCGCATCAGGAGCCGCGTTTGCTGAGCGCTGAACAGTTGCTCGATGCCATCAATCAAACGTTGGGCTTAAGCCAGAACTTCGGCAATCTACCTTCGGGTACGAAGGCGACGCAGCTGCCGGCTCCGGACGTGGCCAAGGTCGATTTCCTGAAGACCTTTGGACAGCCCGAACGGCGCACCGTGTGTGCCTGTGAACGCGGCGGGGAATCCAACTTGGGGATGGCGATCGAACTGTTCAACGGTGCCGAGATTCACAATAAACTGCGCGACCCTGGCAACCGATTTCGGGTTTCACTGGCGGCCGGAAATTCGCCTGAGCAAACGATTCGCGAGCTGTACATCGCAGCACTCTGTCGCCAGCCATCCGCAGCCGAATTGGACGCCGCCTTACAGCACTGTTCCAGCCGCGATGATCGGGCTGCCGGAGTCGAAGATGTCTGCTGGGCGATATTGAATACCGACGAGTTTGTGTTCCAGCATTAACCTATAGGCGATTAATAACAATTGCGATTGATAACGATTCCGTGCTTGGCGATCGGTTTATTCGCTGCCGCTTCCCTGGCAGCCGAACCGATCAGTTTTCGCACCGATGTGGCACCCATTTTGCGCGATCACTGTTTGGCTTGTCACGATTCCAAGATCACCGAAGGTGGTTTCCGCCTCGACAGCTATGAACAATTATTGAAAGCGGGCGATTCGGGCGAAGCTCCTGTGTTGGGTGGCGATCAGGCAGCCAGTGAAATATTGCGGCGGCTAACCAGCGATGATGAATCGGAACGAATGCCGGCCGAAAGTGATCCGCTGAGTTCAGCACAAATCCAGTTGATCAGATCTTGGATCGACCAAGGAGCGAAGTTTGACGGCCAGACCCCCAGCGAGTCGCTTGGGCTGCTGATCCCAGCGGCGCGGCACCCCGATCCGCCCGACTCTTACCGAACAACCATTCCAATCACTGCTGTTTGTTTCTCGCCCGCTGGCAGTCAATTGATCGCCAGCGGATATCACGAATTAACGGTTTGGGATATCAGCACGGGAGCTTTGGTGCGTCGCATCAAAAACATCTCTCAGCGCATTTTCTCGATCGCCATCGATGCCGACGGGAAAACGATTGCGGTCGGTGGCGGCGAACCTGGTCGCAGCGGCGAATTACGATTGATCGATTACGATTCCGGCGAGGTCATCGGTGTGATCGCGCGCACCGACGATGTCGTGCTCGACGCCGCATTCCGGCCCGCCGGCAAACAAATTGCCGTCGCCGCGGCCGATGGTGTGATCCGGATCATTGATCTTGGATCGCTCAGCGAAATCCGCCAAATCGCCAGTCATGCCGGCGCGGTCACGGCGATTGCCTGGAGCGACGATGGGCGGCAGTTGGTATCGGCGAGCAAGGATAAGTCGGCTAAAGTTTTCGATGTCGAGTCGGGTCAGTTGATCGCCAGCTACGCCGGCCACGGAGCAGCGGTGCAGGGCGTCTCGTTTCTGGCCGATAGCAAGCAGATAGTCTCATCCGGGATTGATGAAAAGCTGCATCGCTGGAACGTGGCGGAGGCCAAAAAGGTGGCCGAGGTGGGACTTGGCGGAGCAGGATTCAAGATTATCCGCGGACCGGATTGCGTCATCGTGCCGTCGGCCGATCATCAACTCAGGCGGCTGAATCTGAGCGATAACAGCGTCGCTCAAAAGTTCGAGGGCCTGCACGATTGGGCGCTATCGATCGCGGTCAATGCCGATGCCTCGCAAGTCGCCGGCGGCGCATTCGACGGGGAAGTCCGAGTCTGGAATCTGGCGGACGGATCACCCGTCAACGCCTGGCTCGCCAAACCATAACGCCGTGCTGAAAAAGGTGTCCGACACCTTTTTGGTTGACTGGGTAGTTTGTCGCGGGTACGCTGATGCGGGAGGTGCGGCATGGGCAGAGCGAAGCGGGCTGATGAGTCGGGTGGGATCTACCACATGCTTAATCGCGCCAATGGCCGGGCGACGATCTTTCACAAACCAGCCGACTACGAGGCGTTTGAAAATGTGCTCTGGGAGGCGCTCGATCGCTCCGACCTTCGGCTCTATTGCTTTTGTCTGCTGCCCAATCACTGGCACCTCGTCGTCAGCCCCAACAAAGACGGCGAAATGGGACGTTTTGGGCAGTGGCTTTGTCTAACCCACACTCAACGCTACCACGCTCACTATCAGACGACCGGCGAAGGACATATTTACCAGGGACGATTCAAGTCATTTCCCGTCCAAAGCGACGAGCACTACCTTTCACTCTGCCGCTACGTCGAACGCAATGCCATGACCGGCGGGTTGTGCGAACAACCCGATCGATGGCGTTATGGCAGTCTGTGGCGCTGGAAATACGGTAATGCAGTCGAGAAGTCGCTCCTGGATCCTTGGCCAATCCCTCGCCGAGCGAACTGGGTCGAGTGGGTGGCGAGAGCTTTGTCAGCCAAGGAGCAGCAGCAACTGCTTTGGTGCATCAAGCGTGGATGTCCCTTCGGTGACGAAGGCTGGGTGGAAACCACTGCCCGCCGGCTTGATCTCGAATCCACCATGCGGCCACGAGGCCGCCCAAAAAAGTTCCCCATCTCGTACTGAGTCACAACACTCAATTCCGCTGGTTTGATTACGTGGCCGCAACACGATGATGAGGGGAAACTCATTGGTGGGTCCAGGAAAAGGTGTCCGACACCTTTTTGGTAGACTGGGCCGAATAGCCGCGCTTGCTCTGTCGTGTGGATGCCCACAAACGTCGTTAACTGATTGGCAGATAGAGGATTTGAAGCCTCTTGCGCTGATCTAGAACAAGCTCGTGATCGGCTTTCCGTCGTCCAATAGGTTGTAGCGTCGCCCCTCGGGATCGGTGGCTTGAAGGTCACTGATTCCGACAGCGTGATAGACCGTCTTGGCGATGTCGGCGGGGGTCACGGGATGCTCGTCCGGGTACTCGCCAAATCGATCACTCGATCCATAGACTTGGCCGCCCTGAATCCCTCCGCCCGCCATCAACACACTTTGGCAATGGGTCCAGTGATCTCGTCCGGCGCCGCTGGTTCCGCCCGATCGCGGGTCGCCAACCTTTGGCTTTCGCCCCATTTCACTGGTCACCAACACCAGAGTTTGGTCGAGCAATCCCCGCTCGCTCAAATCTTGCAACAACGCTGAATAGGCTTTGTCGAATTCCGGCAGCAGATGATCTTTCAAACAAACAAAATTGTTGCCGTGCGTGTCCCACCCGCCTGCGCTCTTGCATTGATCTTTGATGGCTTCGTTTTCCTTCCAAAATACGGTCACGAACGGAACCTCAGCCTCGACCAACCGCCGCGCCAACAGCAGACTCATCGCATTGACTGAACTGCCGTAGCGATTGCGAACCGAATCCGTTTCACTTTCCAGATCAAACACCGTCGTTGAGGCGGATGACAACAATAAATCCAAAGTGCGCTGTTGATGTTGTTTCCAGGTGCGCTCAGCCGGATTGTTCTCGAAATTGCCTCTGGCTTGATCCAACTTGTTCAACAACTGTCCTCGCGATCGCAACTGAGCCGCTGTCACATCACCGGACAACACCAGCGACGGGGCTTTGAATTCAAGCGGCGACTCGTGGGAACCGTGAACATACAGCGGATCAAATTCAACCCCCAACCGCGCAGAGAACTGACCAGGCCGTGTGTAGGGAGCGCGACTTGGCTTGTGTGGCAGCGTGATGGCATTGGGCAAACTCGAATCATTCCCGCGACGCGATGCCACTACCGATCCCATGAAGGGCCAATCATCGGCGTATGGTCGGCGATCGTTTCCCAATGACAAAAAAGTCGGATCGGGAACGTGCCCGGTCAGGTTGTAGTAGTAGCCGGCGTGATGATCGTTGGTGTTAACCGTCCCATTAACCGATCGGATCACGGCAAGTTTATCAGCCTGTTTCGATACCAGTGGCAGGTGCTCGCACAACTGAATCCCGGGAGCCGATGTGGCGATCGTTGAAAAGGTACCGCGATACTCGGCCGGAGCGTCAGGCTTCATGTCCCACGTATCCAGGTGAGAGGCGCCTCCACAGAGAAAGAATAGGATCACCGACTTAGCTTTCCCTCCGCCGGACTTGCCCCCCACCACAGCTTCGCTGGCGCTAGCCAGCGGTCCGGGAACACCAAAATGCAAGCCGGCGAAACCGCTGGCCGACGCCACCAGGAATGCGCGGCGGTTGGGGTATGGAGGTCGGTGATGCCCTGACATGCTCACTCTCGTTTAGATGTTCCAAAATGTCGATTCGCGCGGGGCCGTGTAGGCCACCTTCAGATGCGGGGTCGCGATCGGTTGCTCGCCGGCAAACAAACTGTCAACTCCGCCGATCACCATTCCCGAGGTCAACAACGTCCGCTGGACCGGATAAGGTGCCTTTCGCTGGATCATCGTCGTTTCCACGTGCCGACACAGCGGGTTAAAAAAGTCGGCGGTGGTGGATCCGTGTGTCGGCATTGGCAAGTACATCTGACAAGACACGATCGATCCATCTTCGAGCATGCCCGCGTAATTGAAGTCTTGAATGCCGGTCAACAGCATCGTTGTTCTCAGGCCGTCGTTGTGCTCGACCAGATAACCAGTGGTGTCGGGCATGGTCTTCTGTAACCACTCCATCGAGACCGGATCGGTGGGAAAGCCGTCCTGGACCGGCAGATTGTGGCTGCGGGTCAGGGCGGAAAGAATCAACTTGCGAGTCGTCTGGCAGTCGCCTTGCCATAACCGGTTCCAAAGCCGCTCGCCGCGCAAAGCGTGAATCTGCTTGACTCCGGTTTCACCCCCGGCCCTCCGCTCACTCATGCACTGCGCGGTTTCCAAAGCGTGGATGTCATAACTGTCGACTCCACCATAGGCCACACAAACACTCTCTTGCAGTGGCGCCTGGTAGGGCATTTCGATCGCCGGCATCCGTCGGGTGACCGGCAGCGATGATCCCGCCAGGAACGCGAAATCAAGCCGCCGCGAATCTTCGACCATCTCGACGCATTCCGTCCAAACGGTCGAAAGATGTTTGTCGTTGAATACCGGCACGCTCCGTCCACTGTCTTGAAAAACCTTCACGACACGCTTGAACCACTCATAGCGAGGATAGCGTCGCTGACCTTTTTCGTTATCCGGATAGTCACCGTGCTCGGCGATGATGATGACGCCATCGACCGCCAGTTTCTGACCACCCAGCGTCAACGCCTCCTCGATCGTCGGGTACAGTTTCAGTCCGTGCCGCTTGACTCGACCTCTGGCCAGATCCCGCTCGGGGAACTGATCGATAAACACCGACTCGATCTTGATGCGAGGTTTCTGCCAGCCCCCATTCCACGTGTAGCCAAGGGTGTGGCGATCGAGGAAGTGTTGAGCATGCGAGTGAGTCCGCACTTCGGTCCCCAAAAAGGCGACTCGAGGGAGTGAACTTTCATCCGCGCCATGGGCCGATCGAATCAAAGGCCCGCCACCAACCAGTGCGCTGCGCCGATCGCTGAACTGATCGTGGCCAGAAAATCCCGTCGATTTGCCCGTGCTTGTTTGCTCATCGCTGCTGCCTTAGCCATCCCAAGATTTGCCGTCCCACTCAATCACGCGTTGCAACATGTTGGTAACCCCGTCAGCAAACAATTGTAACAACTGCTCGCCTTTCTCCGGATTTGCCGCGGCCGGGTTACCGATGTGGCCTGGTTCGGACCGATCAGCGGTGATCCATGCTCGCTGTGCGGGTAAAAAAGGATTACCGGCTTTGATCTCCGCCACGTTCGCATGGTTCTGAACCAGTGACGGAGCAAGGCTCAGAATCATCGACGTCTCCCATTCGCATGCATGCTGCATTTCCGATTGCTGCAAACCGTCAACGGCAGTCACTGGATCGGCCAGATTCCAATAGGTTGCCAGCAGCAACAACAGGTCACGTCGGTCGCGGTATCGCTGTCGAATTTCAAACATTGCCTGGCGACCTGGGACGTCGTTGCCACCATGACCATTGAGAACGACGATGCGGCGAAAACCGTGGACGATGAAGTTGTCGACCAGTCCACTAAGCAGATCAATCCAAAGTCGAGGCTCCGCCGAAACCGTACCGGGAAAGTCCATATGATGGTGGGAGTTGCCGAGCCACATCAGTGGTAGCAGCAGCGTTTGGTCAACTAACTCGGCATGGGCGCGGCGAACGATTTCCCCCAACAGGATGCTGTCGGTAAAGACCGGCAGGTGGTGACCGTGTTGTTCGAGTGCAGCGACCGGAATGATCACGGGGGTGTTTCGATCGAGCCCATCAACGCTGGGCCAAGTCAGATTGGCAAGTTCCATGTTCTGGTCCCGTGATTGAACGGTGAGGGAAAAGGGGTCAGGAACCAATAGCCGCCAGCGGCCCTTCGGGTGCTTTGCACTATTGGTTCCTGACCCCTTTTCCTCTCGGCTGCCTACTCGCGGTGTTTCAGGTACTCCAGCAAATCCGCCATCTGCCGCGTCGAAATTTCTTTCTCAATTCCTTCGGGCATCAACGAAAGGCTACTGGTCTTCGTTTCGGCAATCTCGGCGCGGCCGATGGTTTGACGCTTTCCCTCGGCCATCTTCAAGACCACCGTCTTTTCCGACTCCGAATCCAATAGACCACTGAAGACTCTGCCGTCGGTTGTCAGCACGGAATAGGCCATAAATCGTGGTTCGACTTTCGCGTTCGGGTCCAATATATCATACAGCAGCGACGGCTTCGATCGATTTCGTACGTCACTCAAATCAGGACCAGCCTCGTTTCCCTTGCCGTCCTTTCGATGACAAGCTGCGCAAACGCGAGCAAACACCTGCTGACCTTCACTTGCCGATCCGCTGATCGATAAGGCTGAAGTGTAAGCTTCGGTCACTTCGCGTCGATTGGCTGAAACGGCACCACCGAACAATTCGATTGCCCGTCGCCGCAAGTCTGGATCGGAATGTTTAAGCAATAGAACTCGTTGATCGATACTGAGTACCGCCGGGTTGATCCTGCCTGCCGCCATCGCGTCGAGCGTCATCCGGGTTGAGTCGGCCCGGCGCAACAAGAAACCGAGCGCGGTACTTTGCAGCGCCGGTCTTAATTGCTCCCAGCGATGCAACACGATTTCCGCAGCTGCGACCGATCCGCTGCTGGCCAGCGCGTCCAGGGATGCTGTCTGTACCGCCAGTGGCTGATCGCTGCCCAGCAGCACCGAGAGTGACTCTCCGGCATCGGAAAACGGCTGCAGCCCCAACAATTCGACCGCCGCCGCTCGATCAATCGAATCCTGATCGGAATCCAATGCGAGCTGACTATATTCCTGCAGGCGAAGCTTCAATTCGGCGACCGCAGCGGCCAATCCTTGCGGCGGATCCGAAATCAGTTTCGCAAGCGTTAAAGGTCCCACGTCACCCTGGTATCTGGGCAGACCCTGAGCTAACCCGCTGATCACGCCAATTTTCCATCGCTGGGCCATGTAGTTTGCGTCTGCCGGATAAGTCGAAACCAGCTTGAGCAAACTCGACAATTCTCCCAAATCGCCGCGGGCACCGATGACCGTCGCTAGTTGCTTGAACAAATCGATGCGAATCGAATCGGCCGAAGTGACGAACAACTCGTCGGCCAATAAAGACTCTAGAATCTGAAACGATCGATCTCGCGTGGAAGTTAACAGCCCATCGGCAAACCATGGATCGTGGCCGTCATGAACAGCCAATCTGCCGAGCAGCACAGTTGCCTGTTCCGATTCGCTTGCCGACAACGTGAGCGCTAACTGAAAACGAACGCGAATCTCGGGATCGTCCACCCGACTCGCGACAGCGCGAAACACTTTCGGACTGTCTAGCCACTGCCGCGCCAGCTTGACCGCGGCGATCCGAACATTTGGATTGGCGTCCTGCACCGAAGCGATGACATCCGAGGGCTGCAGCGCTGACAACCCATCGAGCGTCCACAACGCGTGTAAGCGAGTCGTCGGACTCTTGTCTCTTAGGACGGGTCGTGTCAACGCGGCGGCCTCCGCCGATTGCTGCTGGACCAGCAATCGTTGTCCGAGAAACTGTCGCCAGCCGATCGGATCCGACAGCAGGGCAACACAATCTTCGACTGACTGTGGCGGGACATAGGTATTCGCCTTGGTATCGCCGGCAACCACACGGTAGATCCGTCCGCGGTCTTCGCCGGCCCGCCAGTCCAGTTTCGCGGCGATCTCAGGCGGCAAAAACTTGGGATGCTCGACCCATAATCGGTACATGTCCGCCAGATAGAGCGCGCCATCAGGTCCGTTTGCCAAGCTGGAGGGACGAAACCATCGATCGGTCGAGGCCAAGAAGTCACGTGTCGGCTCCGCCCGACTCGCTTCCAAACGCAGTCCATGGGGCCTGACGATCGAACGAGTCACCAAGTGGCCAATCGGTTCACAGACAAAGACGCTGTTTCGCAAATCTTCGCCATCGGCTTGACCGAGATAAGCCGTTGTTCCACAGGCGGCCGTATGCGTACCGGCATGCGACAGATAATTGCTCTTCATGTCCAGCAGTGGAAAGACTCGCGTCTCGCCCCCCGATTTGCCCACGTCGTAAAAGGGTTCGGTGACAACGTGGTAAGGGTTTCTGGCCAGCACTTCGGGTGGCAAAAATGTGGTGATGATCGGATTGCGGTTGGTACAGTAAAATCGGTTCCCCCAACGATCGATGGTGTTTCCGTACTGTCCCAAGCCGCTATCGGCGCCGAACTGCAACGAGAGCGGATGGAATCGAAAATCCTTGCGCGGCAACACCATCGGGTGTTCCGAATCTTGGCTGCAAACAACTTTGCCGGGTCCGTAGTTGCAGTAAACCCAATTGTCGATTCCCCAACGAGGATTGCTGATCTGCATTTGCGGATGCGCCGGAGTAAATCCATCGAACAACGTTTCGCGGACATCGGCGACATGATCCCCGTCGGAGTCTTTGAGGTATAAGAGTTTGGTTTTGGCGGCGACCAACAGTCCGTCTTTGTAGGCCATCAAGCTGTTGGCAAAATCCAGCTTATCGGCGAACAAATGCCGTTGATCAGCCACGCCGTCATGGTCGGTATCTTCCAGCATCACGATCTTCGAAAGCGGATCTCCACCCGCCGGCGGGCCAATTGGATAATCGCTGTACTCGGCCACAAACATCCGACCGCGGGCGTCAAAGGCAATCGCCACCGGATCGATTACCAACGGTTCGGCGGCGAACAGTTCAATCCGAAACCCGTTTTCGATCTGTATCGCTGCCAAAGATTGCGCGGGGGATTTAGGCGGATCGGTCGGCAGATCAACCCAATGCCGTCCGCCACGTTCCGATTCGATCGCCTCCAGCGCCCCCTCGGACGGCGATGGGGTTGGATCGTCTGCCGCACGCAACTGACAGTAGCATGAAATCAGTGTCGTCAGCGCCAGGGTGCCGATATTCGATCGTACGCTCACGCTAAAATAATATCCTCGGAACACAACAGCACTCACCTTCTTTGCCGACCTACGATTCTAGTGTGATTGAAGATCAGCATGACCAAGCACGCCGCTATTTCGTTAATCTTTCTTGCATTTCACAGCGCGACCGCCACGGAGCCTGTCACTGTGCGACTGACGCTCGAGCGTACTGTGGCGCACCGTGGTTTTGACGGCAAGACTTGTTGGGTTCATGCCCGGGCTGGGGTGATTCCGGCTAGGGTGCTTACGACCGAGCAGGCTTTGGACGACGGAACAGATCCGCTCGTTGTGATGACGATGCAGAAGCTGCTGCTAAGCGGTTCCGACGTCTTCTACGCGATCAATGAAACTCGCTCCGCGGATTTGGGTAAATCGTGGACCGAGCCGATAGCTCAAGATTCGTTTACCAGACAAACTTTTGGTGGTGACGAAGCAGATCAACCGACCGGCGCGTCGATTGCACCCGAACTTTTAAAACCGGGTGATCAGACGACTGTCTGTGATTTCGTTCCCCAGTGGCACGCCGCCAGCGAGCGACTGTTGGGAATCGGCCAGACCGTCTGGTATCGCGACAACCGCGTGATTGATATCCGCCCGCGAAGTATTGCATACGCGGTTTATGACTTGAAATCTCGCAAGTGGCAAGATTGGAAGACGGTTGACTTGCCGCCGGAAACTAAATTTCAATCCGCCGGCTCCGGCTCCGCACAGCGTGTCGATCTGCCCGGTGGCGACATCCTGGTTCCGATCTATTTCAAAACACCTTCTGCGACGCAATACTCGGTCACGGTGTGTCGCTGTCGCTTCGATGGCCACACCCTGGAGTACATCGAACATGGCAATGAGTTGACCGTCCCGATCAAGCGCGGCCTGTACGAGCCGTCGCTGACCAAATTTCGAGACCGCTACTACCTGACGATGCGGAACGACGATCATGGGTACGTCAGCGCCAGCGACGACGGGCTGCACTTTCTGCCCGAGCAGCGTTGGACTTTTGACGACGGCAGCGATCTGGGTAATTACAACACGCAACAGCATTGGGCCACACACAGTGACGCCCTGTTTCTTGTTTACACGCGTCGCGGGGCCGAGAACGATCATGTTTTTCGCCATCGTGCTCCGCTGTTCATTGCCAGGGTCGATCCAGAGAAACTGCAAGTCATCCGGGAATCCGAACAGATCTTGGTGCCCGAGCGCGGCGCAAGACTGGGCAACTTTGGCGTTGTTGATGTGTCACCCCAGGAAACCTGGGTGACGGTGGCTGAGTGGATGCAGCCCGAGGGTGTCGAAAAACATGGCAGCGACAACAGCATTTTTGTATGCAAGCTGAAGTGGAGCGCGCCGAATCGGATGGCCGCGACAGGCGGCGAGCCATGGGAAACGATTGAGCCCTATTTTTCGCCCCCTAAAATCTGGCAAGGCGATTTCGGACAGTATCGGTCGCCGCTTCGATTCGCTGACGGCACGCAGGTAAAAACGCCGGAGGACTGGCAGCGTCGCCGCGGCCAGATCGTGCAGCAATGGCAAAGCCTGTTGGGCCAGTGGCCAGCTTTGATCCAAGATCCGCAGGTTGCGATTCTGGACTCCCAATCACATGATCAATTCACGCAGCACCGAATTCGGTTTGCTTGGACGCCCAACGAGCAGACAACCGGCTATCTGTTGATACCGCGCGGCGAAGGTCCTCACCCGGCTGTCGTGACAGTCTTTTATGAACCAGAAACGGCGATTGGACAGGGAAAGCCCAATCGCGATTTCGCGCTGCAACTTGCCCGCCGCGGCTTTGTGACGCTGTCGATTGGAACGACCGAAGCGACTCAGCAAGGAACTTATGCCCTGTATTATCCAGACATCGACAACGCACTAGTGGCACCGCTATCGATGCTCGGATATGCCGCCGCCAATGCCTGGCACGTATTGGCAAGCCGACCGGAAGTCGACGCAGACCGGATCGGGATCGTCGGTCATTCGTTTGGCGGCAAGTGGGCAATGTTTGCTTCCTGTCTGTTTGACCGGTTTGCCTGCGCCGCCTGGTCCGACCCTGGAATCGTGTTTGACCAGACGCGCCCGAGTGTGAATTATTGGGAGCCCTGGTATTTGGGATATCACCGGCGACCATGGCGACGGCGCGGAATGATCAGTCCACAGAACCCGGCGCGAGGTTTGTATCCCCGACTTGTCGAAGCGGGCCACAACCTGCACGAATTACATGCGCTGATGGCGCCGCGACCGTTTCTAGTATCGGGCGGCTCGGAAGATCCGCCCAGTCGGTGGCAGGCACTGAATCACACGGTTCAATTGAATCGCATCCTGGGATACCAAAACCGAGTCACGATGACCAACCGTCCAGACCACGCACCTAACGATGACTCAAACGAAGTGATCTATGCATTCTTTGAACACTTCTTGAATGAGCCGTAGGTACTGTCGCGTTAACCGAGCATCGAAAAAGGGATCGGACTTTGAGCCGATGGCGCTAGCCACGGGCCCTTCGACTGTCCTAGGCGCCTCGCTAAGGTCCGACGCTAGCCGCGGGCCCTTCTACTGTCCGAGGCGCCTTGCCAAGGCTCGACGCTAGCGCATTTTCATGTTTGATATAGTCGCTCGAAAAAGGTCCATCGAGGTTTCGAGTGTCTAGAGTTGTATGGAACTATGGTTCGTCGATGATTGCTTGTTCATGTTCGGGTACCTCGAAGAGGTTGAAGCCATTAGCCGGATCAAGGTTTGAAACAGAATTCCCCCGCCCGCCCGCGACTCGGCATAGCCGGGTCCGCGGGAGGGCGGGGGAATTAGAAAACAGGATTCCGCAGACCCCGGATGCGCCGCGCGATCCGGGGCTAATTGCTTAGATCCCTATCGGGATCAGGAGTCAGTTCAGAATATGTTCAGCGTCGAACCCACACAGAACCTCGTCGGACCCCCTTTTCCGGAAGGTACATCATTTTTGAACCTCCTCTAGCCCGTTCGGCTCTTCAGGGTTGTCACTCAAGCCCGTTCCGCTGGGGGCGCGACTCCTTTCACTCGCCAACCTGCAACGCTGATTCATTGCCAGCTGGCCGGTGGATCGGGTTGTTGCCAGACGCTCATGCCTCCGTCGATCAGCAAGGTTTGCCCATGTATGTGGTCGGCGGCATCCGATAACAGGAATACCGCGGCACCGCCACAGACCTCGGGCGGCGGGACCTGACCGTTGGGGGTATGCAATTTCATCCAGGCGTCAAAACGGGGCTGCTGGTCCAGAACCGCCGTCAGCGGTGTGCGAACGAGTCCCGGAGCGATGGCGTTGACGCGAATCTGGTGCGGTGCCAGCGAAACAGCCAGAGTCCGTACCATTGCGGCCACCGCTCCTTTGCTGGTGTCGTAGGCAGTGTGGCCAGGCTCGGACAAGATTCCGTTGATCGATCCGGTAAACAAGACTCGACCGGCAATTTCGTGTTGCACCCAGCGGCGAGCAAATGCCTGAGTGATGAAGTAACCGGCGGTGACGTTCAGCTGCATCGTCCTTTCGAAACGATCGTAGTCTAGATCCAGAAACGGAACGTCCACGCAGGTGCCGGCATTGTTGACCAGCAAGTCGATATCCTCCAGTCGCAGCAGGTCACTGAGGTAATGCTCCGGGGACCGCATCAGATCGATGACGATCAATTCGGCTTCGACTCCGCATTGCCGACAGTCGGCCAACGTCTGTTGAGCAAGTTCGTCATCTCGCAGGCCCAGCAGCACGACATTCGCACCAGCGGCTGCGATTGCGCGAGCCAGCGCACCGCCAACGCCCTGGGTGCCGCCGGTGATCAAGGCTCGATGATTGGACAGGTCAAACGGGTTCATCTTTGCCCCAGGCTCTGGCCAGCGTAGCTACAGGACCAGTTATGGCTCCAGGACCATCAGTTCGACTTTCCGAAATTCAACGGGATGGCTTTCCGATTGCAACGAAATGGTGCCTCCGCTCAACATGATGGTACCGGCCTTGGCGGCAAGCTCTCTGGCGTGATTATCGCGTTCATCAAGCTGCGGCTGGTAATATTCCAATACGTTCTTTCCGTCAACGAAATGTTTAACAATTTCGTTTCCACGAACCTCAACTTCTACCGTCACCCACTGATCGCCGTGGTAAGTCTCGGAGGAGGAATTCGTGCAGTGCGGGGTGAACAACTTGGCATCCTTGACGACATTGGTTCCGGGTGTGCATAGATTCGCGGTCGTTCTTTTCCGTTTTCCGTCACCACCGAGCAATTGGACTTCGATCGATACCGGAAAGTCTTGATCCTTTGCCATCGTCTGGGGATCCTCACCATGGATCATGATCCCGCTGTTGCGCAGTGCCCAGCCAGGTCCACCTTTGCATTGATCACCGACGAAGCGATACTCGCAGCGAATTCGATAGTGCGAAAAATTGTCCTTGTAAAACAGATGCCCAAAGGTTTCGCTGAAATCGTCGTAGGCCGAGTAACTGACCTTCAGCAATCCATCCTCGACTCGAAAGGTATCACCGTAGTTGTCACCCAGTTGGTGATAGCGAATTTTGGGAGTCCAGCCGTCCAGATTTTTACCGTTGAACAATTGAATCCACTGACCCTGCTGGGCGGCATCATCGGCGCGGCCGATTGAAGCAACCGAGATGGAAATCAGGACTGTTAAAAGTAGCGTGGTGCGCATGCTGGTTCTATTCACTGGTTCGGTTTGGACTGGAAAGGAGGGCTAAACCGGATCATTCACGTAGGACGCCAACAAGTTCGCTAGCGTTGCCGGTGCGGCGTCAATTGGTCGTGAATACTCCGCGTTAAGTATACCCTCATTCATCATCCCCAATCACCTGCTGGTCAGATTGTACTTGCTCGATGCCGACGCCAGCGCCGCGGTCGGGGCTGAGCCGATAAACGCGATCGGCGTAACGAATGAAATTGGCGACATCATGATGGCTGATCATCAAAACTTGGAATCCCAACGCCTGGCCCGCCTCCCGAACAATCCGCACGAGCTTAGGGACCAAGTCGGGATGCAACCAACAATCTTGCTCGTCCAACACTAAGAACTTGCGGTGTTTGCGCTCGTCCAATGTCGTGATAGCGAACATTCTCAAGCCCACCGAGACGATGTTGGCAACCGACCCGCCCTGGCCGCGCATGATGTCCTCGGGATTGCCATTTCGCTCGATCGAAAATTCAACACTGGCCGCGTCGCGTTTGAAGGATGCAGTCGCCTTGAACACAACCGGTTGATCCAATACCTCTTGCAAAGCTTTGGACAGCGTATTTTCAATCAAGGTCAACTCGCGTTGAAAAATATCGTTACTCAATTGTTCCAAGGCTGCGGTCACCGAGTCACCAATCGCCAGAAAATCGTTGACCTCCGTCAATTCGCGGTCCAGATCGGACTGCCGCGCGGCCAGATCTTCTCGCTTGCCTTGCAAACGATTCAAGCGGCTATGAATATCCGCGATGGATGTAGCTGAGCTGGCGTCAATCATCGGTGGAGTCACTGCTGAGGGCTGATGAATTCGATTCAACTTCGATCTCTTTCAATTCTTTGGAAATACTATCCAGCAGTTCTTGATACTCGCGGCGCCGCTGCTCGTTCTCCTGCTCCATCTGAGCGAGCTTTTCTTGCAACTCATCGATGTCACAGGTCTGGAACTCTGCGACGGCCTGTTGTTGCAGATTCTTCAGTTGCTTGGTCGCCTCGTCCAATTGAGTTTGGGTCTGGATTTTCTTCTCATTCAGCAGCTCAAACTCTTGTTTCAACTGTTCGATCGTGCGAGGCTCGGATCCTGGTTTGGTCATGCTGTTTCGATTTCCTTGTTTGTATCGGCTGCTGCTCCGTCCATCCCGAGCTCCGCCGAGGGGCCAAAGATGTGTTCAAGGGCACGGCTTTCGCGGAGCGAAAGGCGACGTTATCTAGCTACGCATTGATTATTGGTTTTCGATCGGTTCGGCATCAGATACTTCGTTGGCCAGCCGTAAAATTTCGTTGACCACCGCTGTTTCGAAGTGGCCCAGATGTTGTTTCAGGAATTCGCTGAGACCGGCGCCGGAATCGGTGCGACGCGCTGTCAATTCCCGCAAATCGGCGACAAAACCCGAACCTTGCTCGGGCTGTGCAAGGTCCGCCTGGACCTCGGGGTAAAAGACCTCATCAAATGACTGATGCGGCACCGTCTGCCAGCGCAACTCCCACCAGTCTCCCCGCGTTGATTGAAAAGCAAAACTGTCCGCCGTCAATGGATGCTGCCCGTCCGTTTCGGCAGGAAACAGGCACAACACCGCGGGCTGATGCTCTCTGGAAGCGTCGCTGCGGGCGCGCCGCGTGATGTTGCCTGCCGTGATCCACAGCGTGCCACCTTTGTCGACCGGCGCGAGCCGCCTGTGAACATGGCCGTTGACGATCAGATCAATGCCGGGCAGCCCGGTTGGTCGAATCCGACCCGCTTCCTCGTAGCCGGGAATAAAAATGTCATGATGGGTGATCCAAATCGTCAACTCCGCCGGATCTGCTTCGGCGACAAACTGTTTCGGTAGCCTGGCACCCCAATCGGTGCCGCCAATCAACGTCGATCGTCCGGCCACGCTGCCCCGCCAGGGCGCGTCGGCTGAAAGTTGTCGGAGGTGCCCGGCGGAGAACAAAATGTGAATCGAGTCGTTCGGCTTGAGCGAATTTTCGCGGATATCGTGGTTGCCATAGATCGCGGGCAGTGGCTGACCGATGGAGTCGCTGATCACTTCGATGATCGCCGATATCAGCCAGTTCGGATTGTCTTGCGGTAGTTGAAACAGATCACCCAGCAAGATCGGTTGCAGATTGTTGTTCTGGGCGTATTCCAGAGACCAACGAAACTTTTGCAAGGCAACCTGCGGATAATCGTCTTTACGAAACCCGGGTACGCGGGCTTCCAGGTGGGGGTCGCCGATGAACAACAGACCTTCAACATCGTTCTGCTGATTAGCGCTACTTCGCACGAATCGTCTCCATTGCGGAATGCTGATGCCCACTCGGTAGGGAGGACAACAGCGTTTCGGGGTCGATCCGACCGCCGCAGGTATCACAGGTCGGATGCAAATCAACGAATGCTCGGACCTCGGTTTCGCAGCGCTCGGTTTGTCGCTTGGCCGAATTGGACTTGCGTTTGGCAGAGGCAACCGCGTTACTGCATGAACGCAGCTGCGCGATCATTGCTTCCAGCGACTTGACGTCCGTCGGATCGGCTGGACGACGCAGACGATCCAAGATGCCGATGGTGACCGCAGTCGCGGATAATCTGGAATGCTGACCGATTAGCGTGGCGATCGACCGCCGCAGCTCGTCAACCTTGTGCAAATCAGGCGGTTTGACCAGTCCGCGAAAGGGCCCCAGTAGTTTGCCCGTCCGCGCTTCCGCCGCCGTGGACTCATTTAAGTTGCGCAGCAGCAAAGCGAGAATCTTGGTGTCATGCAACTCGGGAGCAGCCCTTAATGCCGACAGAACGCGATTGGCTGTCGTCGCTTGTCGTTGCGAATCAGTCGCGCACAGCAACGATTCGACAATCAAGCGACATCGACCGGCTGGTTGCATGGCTGGAGGAGCCTTCAGCGACTCGCAGCAGGCTAGAACTTTTTGGCCCAACTGTTGACGACGCGATAATCTGGTCAGCTCAGAGATCCGTGTTTGAATGCGATCCACCTCGTGTTGTGGCGGCGACGGAGCAATTTTGCTCAGTATTTGCGCTCGCAGGCCGAGCGTGTGTTGTTGAGTCGACTGTGCGAAGAGCTGACTCGCCAAACGATCAAGCCGTCCCTGGCGATCAACATCAACTTGCAACGTCGCGGGGGTGGTCGTCGTTCGATCGATTTTTGACAGAGCGTGATGCTGGCGGCGCAGTCGATCACAGGCCGTGGCTTGCCGGATAAGGAATTCGGTTAGTTCACGTAATCTGGCAATGCCGGACTGAATCGAATCGATGGCTTGCCGCGACCGGTCCGCTTTGCCGACCAGCTCGGTGATTCTGTCCAGCGGCTCAAACGCTAACAATCGCGCTGCGTTTTTTTGATGCTCCGCTGTCAGCCGCTTCGCATCCGCCTTGCGCTCGCGAACATTCGATCGATGGCGATGCTGCATTTCGACCAATCGAGATGCGTCGGAAGAAGAGGCAAAGAAAGAGGCCGCTCGGCTGCCCGTTTCCCCCAACAGAAATACTGGCGATTTTTGTTCACCAAAATGAATGTCGTAGTCGTTCGTGGTCCTGCCGGTATCGGCTTGGACTCGATCGAGCCGCAGCAGATCGTGCAGCGAATCGGGAATCGAGGTGCCGACGCGATGGACATCTTCGCCGTCAAGAATGTACTTGACTGTCTTGTTACGTCTTTCCCAAACGACCGTGTGGCCGTCATCGGTCTCAACCGTAATCCTGCTGAATTTTTCGCCGTGCCGCATTACATGCGTGGTGCGACCATTGGTCGCCAAGATCTGTAGTGCCGCGACAACCGCCGATTTGCCGCAGTTATTGGGACCTGTCAACACGGTCAGACCGTCGGCCAAGTCGATTTCGGTTCGACCGTGGGACATGAAATTTTCGAGGATGATCTTTCGCAGCATGGTTTGCTAAGGCAAGTTTGGTCGAGGTGAATGGGCATCATTCAGGCGACGCCACTGATCGAGTTTCGAGCGTAAATCGCGGACAAGATCCAGATGTACTGTGGACAAGTCACGTGTTTCACCAGGGTCGTGCGCTAAATCGTACAACTCCATCCGATCGTCTTCGTAGTAGTGGATCAGCTTCCATTGCTGAGAGCGAATCGCGCTGGCAGGAGTCATGCGCGGATAGTAATGCGGATAATGCCAGTACAGCGTTTGCCGATCGATTTTCGATTGTGGGTTGCGCAGCAACGGCAGCAGGTTTGTACCATCATGATCCGGCAAGACTTGGGAATCGCCGAAAAGGCCAGCGATCAGCGTCGGCAAAAAATCCTGTGAGGTGACGCAGGTTTCGCAAATTGTCCCCGGTTCGGTCAGACCCGGCCAACGAATCATCAGCGGAACTCGCAGACCTCCTTCGTACAGTGTCCCTTTGCCAGCGCGAAAGGGCAAGTTGCAAGTCGGTCGAGCGTCCCCCGATTTGCCGGTTGGAAAGTCGACGCCGCCATTGTCACTGGTCAGAATCACCACCGTATTTTCGCTCAACTTGGATTCATCGAGTTGTTGCAAAAGACGGCCGATGTTTTCGTCCAGGCTGGCGATCATTGCCGCGTAAGCAGGGTGATCGTGTACTTTCCCAGGCTTTTTCTGTTGGAAGTGTTGAACCAGTTTTGGCTTGCCTTCGATTGGCGTATGCACGGTGTGAAACCAGAGACTGATCAGGAAGGGTTGATCCGCCGCTGATTTGATCATCTCGATCGCATGATCGGTCAATCGATCAGTCAGGTAATCTCCCGACTTACCGGGACCGATCGGCACGTAACGCAGCTCGGGGTCAGATTTTGACCACGTTCCGCGGTAAGGATAAAAGAAGGTCGCCGGAGCACCCCAGTAGGTGCCGCCAATGTTCACGTCGTACCCTTGAGTCTCCGGATAATAAGCGGCTTTGCCGAGATGCCATTTGCCGATGTGGAAGGTCGCGTAGTTCTGTTGTTTGAACAACTCGGCAAGCGTGACTTCTTCGCGAGGTAGATTCGGCTCCGCCGGTGCTTCGAGCAACTTACGGTTCTTGGGACCGCCGTCTACGGCACCCTCATGCCAGATCGTCATGCCCAGCCGGGCGGGCGACTTGCCCGTCATGATCGCGGCCCGAGTCGGCGAACAGACCGGCGCGGCAGCATAGGCCTGGGTAAATCTCATGCTCTGTTGGGCAAACCGGTCGATGTTCGGTGTTTCGAAAAAATCACTTCCCAAAACTCCCGCATCGGTACATCCCCAGTCGTCGACCAAGATAAACAATACGTTCTGCTCGCCCGACTGGACGGGGACCAGCAGACCACTGACTAGCAGTGACAGCAGTAGTATTCGCATTGGTCTTGTGTAGCCAAATTGAGTCATCATGTCGTCAGTGCGACGACATGTCGGACGGCTGGTTATTTTTGATGATTCAGTCCAAATTTTACCAATTACAAGTTTTTCCGGCATCAAGTTCGGATCACCAACCGCAATTTTCGGTTTGGTCCGATTCTTGCTTATTTGGTTGACCGTAAGGGCTCTCGGCCGGATTTGGCTTGGGGATGGAGACCACCTGCGGTAGGTATGGGCTTGTTAACGATGGAACGCATGTCAAAGTAGGCGCTCTGGATGTCGAAAATCGACACTCCGCGTCTGCGTTACGCGATTGGAGGCACTAAGAATGTTGCGCCGAATCATAGTGATTACTTTTCCTGTCATGGTCGTTGCGATTGCCCTGACGACGCCAGCGCCGAAGGTGGAAGCGGGTGGTTTTGCAATTCAAGTTGGCGGGATTGGGATCGGCGGCTATGGCCACCATGGTCACGGCCATCGCTATGGGGCATATCGAGTTCCACCCTACGGCGTCTATTTGCCCGGATACCGTGCATACTACGGCGGGCATCACGGCCATCACCCGCGCGGTCGCCACCTGGATTACTACGGGCCTCGGATTGTCCCGCACGGCAGACATTTTGACGTCGTCCCGGGACACTATCACCTGCATCATCGGAAACGTTATCGCTGGTGATGGACTAGCCGGGACGCGACGCCCGGGTCGGGGATTCTGATCCCTCCACAAATGCCACGAAGCTTTGACGTTGGCGGGCTGTTCCGCCCGCTGGACTGGTTCGCGCGCCGGTGTTCCAGAGGATCCGAAAAGCCACGAATGCGAGTTAATCGGTGGGCCAAGGTCAAAACGGGCGGATTAGAAACCGTTAGATTAGTCTTTTTCAAGGCCTCGACGAGACATGATTTGCTCGGCGGGACAATCTATCGACCAACCCACGGAAGCCGTTCCATGCAAGACCAACCTGTCAATCTCGTCCATATCTTAGAGCACGCTGCCCGATTCTATGGTCAGACCGAAATTGTCACTCGGCTTGTCGAAACCGGAACGATTCAGCGGTCGAACTATATCGAGGCGCTAAGCCGCACGAAAAAACTTGCCAATGCGCTTCAGAAAATGGGTGTCCAATTTGGCGATCGCGTTGCCACGATGGCCTTGAACACTCAACGACACCTGGAAGCCTGGTACGGCATCACCGGTCAGGGTGCGATCTGTCACACCGTGAACCCGCGGTTGTTCGAGGGCCAGATCGAATACATCATCAATCACGCGGAAGACAAAATCGTGATGCTCGACGCTCCGTTCGCGCCCCTGTTGGAGCTGTTGCAGGATCGCTTGCCGACCGTCGAACATTTTGTCTTCTTGACCGATGACGCACACATGCCGCAGACGAGCCTGCGCAACGCGGTTTCCTTTGAGTCCTTGATTGCTGATCAATCGGACGAGTTCCAGTGGCCATCGTTCCCGGAGTCGACTCCTTCGTCGCTGTGCTACACCTCCGGCACGACCGGCGATCCCAAAGGGGTCATGTACACGCACCGATCGAACCTACTGCACTCCTACGCCGCCGTTGGACCCAATGGCCCTGGGACGGCGGCCGCCGAAAGCGTGTTGATGGTGGTGCCCATGTTCCATGCCAATAGCTGGGGGCTGGCTTATGCCTGTCCCATGGTGGGAGCAAAAATGGTGCTGCCGGGAGCTCAGATGGACGGCGCCAGCATCTATGATCTGCTTGACAGCGAACAGGTTTCCGGATCGGCAGCGGTCCCGACCGTTTGGAGCGGTTTACTGACTCACCTTCGCGAGCACAATCTGAAGTTGCCTTACCTGAGAGAAGTCGTGATCGGCGGCTCGGCTGTTCCTCGTTCGATGATCGAAACCTATGGCAAGGAATATGGCGTAACCGTGATTCAGGGTTGGGGAATGACCGAGATGAGTCCAATGGGAACCTGCTGTCGGCTGAGACCAGAAATGAAGAAGCTGGACTATGAGCAACAGTTGGACATCATGCAAAAACAAGGCCAGCCTCTATTTGGCGTCGAGATGAAGATCGTTGACGACGACAACCATACGCTGCCCCATGACGGAAAAACCTTTGGTCGGTTGCTGGTCCGCGGGCCCTGGATCGTCAAGCGGTACTATCGGGCTGAAGAAGACTGTGTCGATGCAGAGAATTGGTTAGACACCGGAGATATCGCCACCATTGACGAGCAGGGTTACATGCAGATTACCGATCGGGCTAAGGATCTGATCAAGTCGGGGGGGGAATGGATCAGTTCAGTCGATTTGGAAAACGCCGCTGTCGGTCACCCCGATGTCGAAATCGCGGCGGCAATCGGAGTACCGCATCCCAAATGGGAGGAGCGACCACTGCTGGTCATCAAACGGTGCGCAGGAGCGGAAATGACCAGCGATGACGTGCTTAACTTCCTGCAAGGCAAAGTTGCTAAGTGGTGGTTGCCCGAAGAGGTGGTGTTTGTCGATGAAATCCCGCTGACCGCAACCGGAAAAATCAGCAAGCTGCAATTGCGAGAACAATTGGCGGATCGAATCCCGGCGCAAACTAGTGCATCCTCCATTTTGATTTTGGGTGTAGTGGGATTCGCCAGAATTCCGGAGCCCGCAGGAAGTCTGGCGAATCCCACTACGGTTCACTCACAAGACCTGCTTGGACAAAGCACTAGCCTGACAGCGCCACTCTGGTAGTCCCGCGAGTCCCTTGGTGGGGCAATCCGGCCAAGCCACCCCAAAACTACAGTGATTTCAATACCTTTGCCGCTGCGGAAACCGTCTGGTCAATCATCGCGTCGGTGTGGGTGACGCCAAAGAACAAGGCCTCGAACTGGCTGCAGGGCATGTAGATCCCTTCGTCAATCATGCCCCAAAAGTATGCGGCGAACTGGGCTCGGTTGCATTGATCGGCTTCGGTCCAGTTGCGGACCGGACCGTCGTGGAAGAACAGCGTCATCATGCTGCCGACCGCCTGGACATGATGGTCGATCCCCGCCTGCGTCGCCGCTGTATCCAATCCAGTGGCCAGTCGCTTACCGGTTGCTTCCAGGGTTTCGTAAGGCGGATTCTGTTTCAGCAACCGCAGCGTTGTATTGCCGGCGGCGACGGCGACCGGATTTCCGCTTAACGTTCCGGCTTGAAAAACTTTGCCGGCCGGCAGCACCTGATCCATGATATCGGCTCGTCCCCCGTAAGCACCCAGCGGCAATCCACCGCCAACGATTTTTCCCAGCGTGGTCATGTCGGGTGTGATTCCAAACCGTTCCTGAGCCCCCCCCATGGCCAGACGAAAACCGGTCATCACTTCGTCAAAGATCAGAATGGCACCATCCTGCCTGGTTTCGTCGCGCAGGCAGCGCAGGAATTCGATCGTACCGGGGACGCAGCCCATATTGCCGACCACCGGCTCCAAAATCACTGCCGCAATTTGGCCTGCGTGTTGGGCCAGCGTGTTGCGCACCGCAGCGCAATCGTTGTACTGCAAGACGATCGTATCGCGGCCCGCCCCAGCAGTGACTCCTGGCGAATCGGGAACGCCAAGCGTCGCCGCGGCGCTGCCAGCGGCAACGAGCAGGCTATCGACATGGCCGTGATAGTTGCCGGCGAACTTGATGATTTTTTCGCGCCCGGTAGCTCCGCGCGCGACTCGGATCGCGCTCATGGTTGCTTCGGTGCCACTGCTGACCAGCCGCACTTTTTCGATGCTTGGCACCGCCGCGATGATCCGTTCGGCGAGCTCCGATTCCGCCTCGGTCGGCGCTCCGAAGCTAGTCCCCCGCTCGGTCGCCCTGATAATCGCATCGATGACTTCTGGATGAGCGTGGCCCAGAATCATCGGCCCCCAGGAGCCGATATAGTCGATCAACCGACGGCCATCAATGTCGTACAGGTAGGGGCCTGCCGCACGATCGATGAACAACGGTGTGCCGCCAACGGCGCCGAACGCTCGCGCTGGACTGTTGACGCCGCCCGGCATCAATTTGGTGGCCCGCTCGAATGCCGCAACACTCTTCTCGCCAACGCTGTATTGGGTACTGGAGGTCAATTCAAGAATTCCGGTTCGGGTAATCTGATGGACTCTGATTGATCCTACCGGAAATTGCAAGCAGTTGGCGAGATGGGCTGAGTGTGATGAGTTTCCGGAGGGCACTCGGCGATCCGCGCAGGCAGCGAAAGCCTGGACAGGCGCAAACCTGCGGTCGCGGCCCCAGTCACCCGACAAACGTCACCCGACAAACGTCACCCGACAAACGTCACCCGACAAACGTCACCCGACAAACGTCACCCGACAAACGTCGCCGCTACGCCGCGCGACGATGGCGTTCCGCCACGGCTTCGACCACAGCCGGAGTGATGGCATCCAAGCGATGGTTGGCCGCCAGCGCCAGCGCCGACTCGGAGGCGAGCGCCATGCGGCCAATCGCCCCGCCGGTGATCTCGTGCAACCGAACCGCTGCGTTGTCTGAAATCACCGCGCTGTTTCCGCCGGCTCGTTCGATGCAGTACCGCATATAATTGCAAGTATCCTCGAGCGACAAAAGCCCCAAGTCGATTCGCATCGGACTAGCAATGGACTGTGCTGTGATCGGAAACAGTGGTAAGCGGGTCGTACCGATCACGGTCGAGAAATTCTGGTGCGCATGAATCAGCTCGCAAGCAACATCAGCGGCATCCGTTTCACAATCATCGATCAACCAGACCAGTCGGAGCCCTTGCTGATCGGCGTTGCGAATTGCAACGTCAATCCGACCGAAAGGGTCCTCTGGTACCGGCTGAAATCCTAACTCGCGGCAAATGTCGTCCAATACATCTTGACGACAATGCTGGTCGCCCCGTGTGACGATCAGCTCGGCCGCGCAGTCACCGAATCCTCGCATCAGCCCCACATGTGATAATAACCAAGACAGGCCAGCATCGGGCAGCGAGACCAGGATCGAACAGGCCTCACCGCTGGACACGAAATAGCTCAAGCCGGCAATCGCTTCACGCTGCGGGATACCAGGGAAAAAACCATCTCCCTGAGGGAACAGAAACGGCTTGCGATTGAGATTCCAGTAGTTGAGATAATCCATCGACAATCCAGGTTGTACCAATGGTGTGACGTACCCGGTATAAGATCGGTTGCTGAGCCTCACTCTCTTGAGTATCCCTTTTCCGATCCATTTTCAGCTCAATTACCCGGCTAATCGAATGACTCGTCGCTACTACATGCCAGATTTGCCTGTGGCGGGGGGAAATGTGGTGCTGCCGGAGGCCGAAACCCAGCACGCGTTGCGGGTGATGCGACTAATCGTGGGCGATTCGATCACGCTGTTCGACGGACGGGGCAACGAGTGCCAAGCGGTGGTGACCGAGGCGGGACGTAAAGCTTGCCGCTGCGATGCGGAAACGCCGAAGGCCGTCTGTCGTGAACTCGCACGATCGGTCCATCTGGCCATCGCGCTGCCCAAGCAAGACCGCGCCCGCGAACTGATCCAGCGGCTGACCGAACTGGGCGTGAGCAAGGTCACGCCACTGATCACCGATCGCACTCAGCGGCCACCGAGCAAGACGTCGCTGGACAAAATGCAACGAGCGGTGATTGAAGCCTGCAAACAGTGTAATCGGAATCGATTGCTTGAAATCGCATCGGCGGCTTCACTGGCTGACTTCTTGGCAGCCAAACATCAAGGCATGTTGTGGATCGCTCATCCAGTAACCAGTGAGGAACCATTTCCGCCCCGCGATCGCAATGTCAACCGCGTCCTTGAAGAAGCAAAAGCTGACGGTTGCTGCCACAGTGCAGTTGCGATGATCGGACCGGAAGGCGGGTTCACCGATGAGGAAGTCGGCCAGGCAATCGCCGCCGGTTTTTCTGTCGTTGAGCTTGGCAAACGAGTTTACCGCATCGAGACAGCCGCGACCGTATTGGCAGCCATTTTGTCCGTCGATCAAGATTCCTGATGAGTCAGTCCGCACCGCTAATCGAACTATGCGAAATCACGCGACGCGATACCAAGGTGCAGCGGACCATACTCGATCACGTTAGCCTACGAATCGACGCGGGCGAGCGGATCGGTTTGGTCGGGCCGAGCGGCAGTGGCAAGTCGAGCCTGTTGCGAGCAATTGCCAAACTGGACCCGACCGAATCGGGAACACTACTGCATTGTGGTCAACCGGTCGAGCGAGATCTTGTGCCGCCCTATCGGCGCAGGGTGATCTATTTGGCTCAGCACGGAGGTTTTCTTGGTACAACGGTGAGGGAAAACCTGGAACTGCCGTTTCAACTGGCCAGCTCGGATGTCGGATTTGATCTCAGACGCGCGGAACAGTGGCTGACGTATTTCGCAAAACCCGGATCGTTCGTTGACCAGTCCATCGACTCACTAAGTGGCGGCGAGCGACAAATGATTGCCTTGGTCCGCGCACTTTCGATGGACGCGGTTGTACTATTGCTGGATGAACCGACCGCCTCGCTGGACGCAACAGCCGCCGGGCAGTACGAGCATTTAGTACTGGAATGGTTTCGCGATGATTCGGAGCATCGCGCCTTCCTATGGGTCGGCCACGATCTTGATCAAATCAGTCGCATGACCTCGCGGCAAATTGAAATGAATCAGGGGCGAATAGTTTAGCTACTGCGAAACGGATGAATGAATTAACGCTCTTGCTGGCTTTCCTGAGTCCAAAGGATCCAGGTGACATTTCACTTTCCTGGATCGAAGTCGGGATCGGCGCTACGTTGTTGGCGATCAATGCGCTGGTGTCGTTGCGACTGCGGCTCGGCTTGGCGAGCCAGATTTTCTGGAGCGCGGTTCGGATGGTGATTCAGTTAACCATTCTGGGGCTGATTTTGAAACAGATTTTTGCGATTGCCTCGATTGCACCGGTACTGGCTTTGGCCGGTGCGATGACTTTGATCGCCGGCATTTCGGCTATCCGGCGAATTGAACATCGCTATCGATCAATCTATGCCGTCGCCACGTTCGCGGTCTGGACCAGCACTTGGCTGGTCACAGCAATCACGGTTTTGCTGATCGTTCGACCGCAACCGCTTTACAGTCCCCAGGTGGTCATTCCCTTGCTGGGCATGGTGCTGGGCAACTCGCTGACCGGCATTTCACTGGGGCTGGATCGCTTTTTGAGCGAGCTGCGCCGGCGTCGCGGCGAGGTCGAGATGCAGCTGGCCCACGGTGCGACGCGCTGGGAAAGTTGTCGCGATGTTTTTGCCGGAGCCACGCGGACGGCAATGATCCCGATCTTAAACACGATGTCGGTCGCCGGCATTGTCAGCATTCCGGGGATGATGACTGGACAATTGTTGGCCGGTGCGCCACCGATCCAAGCGGTCCAGTATCAAATCATGATCATGTTCGTGATCGCCGCGGCAATCGCCCTCGGTGTCGTAATCGCCCTGGCTCTGACGTATCTAAGGGTCACAACGGTCGATCATCAGATTGATTGGCAGCAGTTTGACCGACCTTGATCACGACTGCCGTCATATCGTCGACGGCAGTCCGGTACTCAGCGAATCGGTTGGCATTCTCGAAAATCAACTCGACAGTTTCCGCAGCGGAAAAACTCTTGGCTTCCAGTAACGTATCTTGCAAACGCTCGACACCAAAGAATACGTGCGGCCCGGCAGAGCGTTCTGAGATTCCATCGGTATATAGCAGCATTGTGTCACCGTCGCGCAGGTTCAATTCGCTGACTGCGAAATTTGTGTTACGTTCGATGCCCAGCGGATGGTCTTGCGAACTGAGTTCCACAAACGATCCGTCGGCGCGATTGAGCAGTGCCGGTTGAGCAGCCGATGCATACCAGCAGAGACCTGTCTTGGTATCAATGCGCCCTAAGAAGAGGGTCACAAACCAATGCAAATCATGATCACGGATTAGATCGTTGACCTGATCAATCATGGTCCCAATATTGTTGGTTGTCGCCGCCATGGTTCGCAGGGCCGCCCTGGTTTCGGCCATCACTAAAGAGGGGCCGAATCCATGTCCCGAAACATCGCCAACAACCACAATCAATTGATCTTGGTCAACCAGAAAATAGTCAAAATAATCGCCGCCGACATAGTTCGCAGGGTCGCAACGACCACTGACCTCAAACCCGCGCGTGTCAGGCAAGGCTCTGGGGAACAAATGCTTTTGAACAAACGCCGCCGAGGCTATATCGCGCTCAGCATGTTGGCGGTGGTACCTTTCGACGGAATACTGCAGCAGTCGGCCCAGTGGTTTGGTGATCGCTTCACTTTTCTCAAAACAGTCCTGCGCGCCCAGATGCACCGCCTTGACCAGTTCAGCTTCGCCAGAGAATTCGGAAAGCACAACGATCGGAATGCCCCTGGCAAACTCGCGTACTGCTCGCAGAGTTTCCAGCCCTTCGCTGTCATGAAGAATCAAATCGAGCACGATCAGGTCGGGATTGCTTTCGGAGATCGCTGCGATACCAGTTGCACAGCTCTTTTCGTGACGAACCAGAAAACTGGGGTGCTCGCTGCAACGCAAGTTGGCCTTGATCAAAACTGCGTCCGCATTACCTGATACGATCAGCAACACGTTGATCGTATCAAACGTCTGAAACTCTGTTGTCATCATTTACACGCCTAAGTTGGCGATGGAACAAGCGACCGGTAGTAGTCGACGCTGCGGCGGAGCCCTTCGGCAATTCCGATCTCGGGGTTGAATTGCAACCGCGATCTGGCGTGGGAAATATCAGCCAATGAATCGCGAACCTCACCGGCTCGCGGCGGTTGGTGGATCGGTTCGATGCGCTGGCCCAGAATCTCACGAAGTTCCGTCAACAGCTCCAGCAGCGTCGTTCGCTCGCCTCGGGCAATGTTGAACGTGCCTCCAGCGGCTTGGGGTAAAATTGCCGCCAGCAGGTTTGCTTGGACCACGTCACTGACATAGACAAAATCTCGAGACTGCTGGCCGTCGCCGTAAATGATCGGCTGCTCGCCGGAGAGAATCATTGCGACGAATCGGGGGATCACCGCGCTGTACTCGCTTTGCGGATCTTGACGAGGTCCAAACACGTTGAAGTACCGTAGGATCACCGTTTCAATGGGAAAGCTGTTGGGAAACGCTTGACAGTAAGATTCCGAAGCCAATTTCGCCGCCGCATAGGGCGACAACGGGGCTGCTGGATCGGTTTCTCGCTTAGAAACAAAGGCCGAGTCGCCATAGGCGGCGCTGGTTGACGCTAAAACCAAACGTCGAACACCGCAAGCGACACCCGCGTTCAACAGATTCAGGGTGCTGGTGGCGCACCACGCATGGCACAATTCTGGCTCGCGAATGCTCCGCGGAACACTCGCCATCGCGGCTTGGTGAAAGATCACATCGATGTCCCGGACGACCGCCGCGACGACGTCGGTCTGTGATACATCGCCCTCGATGAGTTCAAGCTCAGAATCTGTTTGGGCAGCGGCCAGATTGTGTTGAAAACCGGTGCTGAAGTTGTCTACCACGCGTACCGACGCACCGGCCAAAAGCAGCGCGTCGACCAAATGCGATCCGATGAATCCGGCCCCGCCAGTCACCAGACACCGCGCGCCCCGTAGAGCATCAAAGGGAGTTTCAGGCATCGAGATGGGGTTGGTGGTGGGGTTAGCAATGCTGTTGACACGAAATGTGTCTCGCCGCCGGGCTACAATCGGATTTGATTGCCCGCGAGGCCGCGACGGAACAGGAATGCCAAGGCGTTTCGAATCAGCTTTGCGCTTTTGCTTTCGTTCGCGCTTCTCGCAAGCCGCGGCTAAGGATGTCACGCAACATGGGCGAATAATCTTCGTAGCGAGACTGATCCGGCGCACCATTGCTGAATTGGTAGATCGCGTCCCGCGGCTTGACCCCCAGCGCAATCAGGGTGCTGCTAACGGTCGCGTAGTCACCATTACGGACCACCATGCTGGGCCGACCTGGACCGACCGGGGCGCGGGCAAAAACTTTACTCGCCACGGCCAGAAATTTGACGGGTGAATCGAGCGTCTGAAGGGTCAGCAGGCGACGCGCCATCTGGACTCGCTGATCGTCCGGATCGTTTAGATTACGGGCTCCGATGACATTCAATCCGTCTCGCAACTCAACGACCTCCTGACGCTCATCGGCGTAAATGGCGTACCCGTTGGCGGCATCGGCGATCATCAAATTGCAACCCTCGTATCTGGTTTTGGCAAACTCGATTTGAGCCTTCTCCAAGGCCCGCGAGGCCGAAGTACAGCGCAACAAATCGAGTGCCAGCAGTCCCCTGGATCGTTGACCGAACAATGGCATTGTCGTCGCTCGGTTACAAACGCCAACGAACACACCGTTCTGGTTGACACCGAGCCAAGTACCGCCTGACCTTTTGTCAATGCCACATAACACACGTGGCTTGCCGGACTGAATGGAGGGGACCGCACTCGGTCGGTCAATATACTCCTCGCGATTGGCTGCAACCAAAATCGGACTTTCGGGTACCAGACGATACTGAACGGCCAATAAGCACATTGAGCAGCTTTCTTTAGTTCAAAAAGATCGGTGATTGTAAAAATGCCCCAGTGGCAAAACCCGCGCCGCGGGAGGGTCAATGGCGATTAAATTCGCCGAATTGATCCTGCTCGCAACAATGTATCTACGACTGCCCTGTCAATGCACCCCCTGACGGGTGGTATGTTAATAAAACGTTGCGATTCGTCGAGACAGATGGGGATCTGCGCAAGATTTGGCGGCAATTCGCGGTCTTTCCAGGTCTCAGCCCGCCAGGATGACGATAAAACCGAAATCACTCGCGATCATTTCGACAGCGAAAACAGGTTCAACATGTCTCGAGATCTTTCCAGCGGCTACTCCCAGGCCATTCTGGGAATTCAAACATCGGTCAGTGTCGTGCTGGCTCGTAAACCGGTTTCGTTGCGCGAAATCATGGATCTGGTACCAGGTTCGATGCTGACCTTCGAGACTCACTGTGACCAACCGCTCTCCTTGGAGGCAGGTGGAACGCCGATTGCCACCGGCGAGACGGTCAAGATCGGCGACAAATTTGGGCTGCGAATCCGCCACCTGCTGACCGAGCCCATCGAAGAATGAACGGCAAACGAAGGAATCCGCTAGCGGGGCTTTCCCACGAGCTTGGGTAAAGTCCTAGAATTCGGTCGCCAACAATCTCGATCCAGCGGAGACGATCTCGATGGCCAAACTAGAATTCACCTCGAATGCCGCGCCCACGATTGGAGTGGAATTGGAATTGGGTATTGTCGACGCCCAATCGCAGGCGTTGGTCAGCGGTTTGAACCACTTGCGCCAACGGGTCCCCGAAGAACTGCATTCGACGGTCAAGCCGGAGTTGATGCAATGCTGTATCGAGGTGATCAGTGGCGTTTGCAAGAATGTTCCAGAAGCCAGAGCCGACTTGGTCGCCAAACTGAAGGCGGTCGAGCAGGCCGCCGATGCGTCAGGGCTCGGGCTGTGGTGGGGAGCCACGCATCCGTTCGGACTTTGGGAGCAACAGCGGGTAACCGAGAACCAGCGATATCTGGATCTGGTTCAACTGCTGCAGGAACTTGCCCGCCGTATGATCACGTTTGGCTTGCACGTCCATGTCGGCGTGGACTCGGGTGACAAAGCGGTGATGATCTGTGATCGGATCATGCAGCATTTGCCAACACTGTTGGCATTATCGGCCAGCAGTCCTTATTGGCAAACCCGCGACACTGGATTGCATTCGCACCGATCGAAAGTGATGGAAGGATTACCGACCGCCGGACTGCCGACGCTGATGCGCAATTGGAGCGAGTACGTCTGGCTGGTCAACCACATGGTCGAAACAGGTTTTATCAATACGATTCGTGAAATTTGGTGGGATGTCCGCCCGCACCATAACTTTGGGACTGTCGAAGTTCGCGTCTGTGACATGCCGGGCAACATCGATCATGTCTGTGCGTTGACCGCTCTGATTCAATGCCTGGTCAAGAATTTAAGCGATGAAATCGACGAAGGAACCTATCAATTCGATTGCCATCCAATGATGGTTCGCCAAAACAAATGGCGGGCCGCGCGATTTGGTATTTCAACCAGTTTGGTTCAGGCCCAAGATTATGGGGTACGAACGGTGCAACAGATCGCCGCTGACCTGGTTGGTCGACTCCAGGACGTTGCCGTTGATCTGGGTTGTGAATCCGAGTTGCTGTTCGTCAATGAAATTGCCGCTGGCGATAGCTGGTCGGACCGACAACGTGGAATCCTGGAGCGAACGGGCGAGCCGAGCGAGATCGTGCGCCAGTTATCGGCACAGTCCCGGGTCAGCGATACTGGGACGATCGCTTGATGACCAGATTAGCGGCGGTTGAAATCGAGTCGGTCAATCTGACCCAGATGCAGCTTTTGGCCGATTCAATGATTCAGCAGCTTCCATCACCGCAGGTCATCGGACTGATTGGCACCTTGGGGGCTGGTAAGACGACGCTGGTTCAGGCCATCGCTCGTGCCGCCGGAATTGACGCCGGCGAGGTGACCAGCCCCACCTTTACCCTGTTACAAACGCATCAGGGAAAGGTCAGGATTCATCATCTGGATGCCTATCGGATCGCCGATGAGGATGAGTTTCTGGAATTGGGCGTCGCTGAATTGTTTGATGACCGTGATGCCTGGACGATCATCGAATGGGCCGATCGAGTCAGGGGCTTGATGCCCGATGACACGATCTGGATCCGCATCACGCTCGAAGCTGATCCCAATACGCGAAAGCTGGAATTTTCAGCTCCCGCGCCGTTGGTCGCGTTCATCCGCAGCCTGATTGCTGATCGCTAGCAGTTGGGCGAGCTCGCAGGCGAACGTATGGCCAGCGACCTACTTCAGGCTGCCCAGCTACCGGCTGTCCGGGGCACGGGGCGGCGGGACTAGGAATCGCTCTTTTGCTGCCGGTAAGGGTTGAACAGCAAATAGTTCAAATGCCGATAAAGGTCACTATTGGCGAGCAGTTCGGCGTGCTTTCCTTCCCCGGCTAACCGCGGTCCATTGAGCAGAATCACTCGGTCAGCGGTTCGCAGGGTTTGCAGCCGCCGTGGCAAAATGACGACCAACGTCCCCTGATCCGCTAATTTTCGCAATCCTCTCAGACAGGGATCGTCCGCGACATGTTCGGCCGGCGGCGGCGGCTCCATCGCCAACAGAATCGGCGGCCGATGCAGCAAGGCTCGCGCGGTTGCCATGGCATACGTGGCCTCGACGCCCAGCATCGAGTCACCAACGTTGACAATTGTATTGAGCCCCTCGGGGAGTCGATTCAGACGATCATACACGTCGACTTCCTGCAGCGCGTGGACAATGTCAATGCTATTGATGGTCTGTTTACCGCCGCGCAGGTTTTCTTGAATCGTTCCATTCCAGATCGGACCATCCGGCTCGATCCACATCACGTTTTGTGACAAGGCTTGGGGATGCACGTTGCGCAGCTGGATTCCATCGATCGTGACTTGCCCTTCGGTCGGCTGGCCAAACCCCATCAGTAATTCGACCAATGCTCGCGTCGATACCGATTCGGTGCCCAACAGAGCAACCATGCTGCCGGTGGTCAGACGAAGACTCAGGTTTCGCAGAATTGGCGTCCCGCCCGGGGCCGCCAGTGTCACGTCTCGAATTTCAACGCCGTCACGAACACCAGCCAAACCAACACGTTGCTCACTCGGCGGCGCATCGGACCGCTGCTGCAAATACTGATAGACCAAATCGGTCGCCTCGCCGCTGATGCGCAGCTGTTCGGCGAGCGCAAGCAGGCGTCCTGACGCGGCCACGGCCCCCCCGAGAGACAACGCCAAAACCAGCGCCGCGGGGAGGCTAAGACCACTGTTGGCATCGGCGTCAAAAACGTTGACCCCCAGTCCCAGAATCATCACGGCGATCGCCACCGAAATTGCACAAAACAGCAATGGCCAGATTCTGGCGAGCCGCTGATCCTCTCGGCCAAGCCGACCATAGAGTGTGTCCAACTCAGAGGCAAAGGCTTGATCGGCCAATCCCTGAGACTGCATTCTGGCCAGCAGCGGCGCCTGCCCTACGATCTCCGCCATCCGGCTGCGCGCTCGAGGAACTTCCCAATGCGTATAGGTCCATTCGTCATCGTGCCGCAACAGCAGGAATAGTCGCCACACCAACACGCCACTGACAACCGCCAGCAACGTCAAGTAAACGTTGACCAGCAGTGCGACGATCACGCATCCGATCAGCATCGCGACGCGATGCGGGACAGCGCGATACCAGAAGGCAAGTCCGGACTGAATCGAGGGCAGTTGTTTGCCGATTAAATTCTCGGCATGCAGGTGCTGAGCAGCCGCGCCTTCGATTTCGGCTCGTTTCAAACTCTGTTTTAAAACCTGCTGATGCAGACTCTTGACAATCTGACGGGCGCGAGAATCGGCGGTTCTTCTGATCAACCAAACTGATAACGAGAACAGAAAGGCGATTAAGCAAGTGATCGACACGAGCACGGTCAGTTGCATCAAGGCGGTCTGGTCGGTGAGTTTGTCGCTGACTGGGATGACTAGATTCGTTCCCAGACGAACCGCCGAGCCAGTGAGTCGGCCGGAGTTCAACAACCAGGCGATGATGCCCACCAGCACCACCAACAGCGGCACCAACAATCCGGCCGGTACCAACCACAGATAGGAAACAGCGACGCCTTTGCCTGGCGGCTCATTTCGAGGTTGCGCTAAGAGGTTAAATCGACTCAACGCTATCGACTCCCCAATCGGGATACAGGATTCAGCATAGATCTTGCCAACGCCTCAAGATGCAATCGAGTGCCGAACGTGACCGTCGCCGGTCGCGTAGCCTGCCGATCGCGATGGCGACCGGTCACGCTAAATCCCGATCGTCGAAAAGCAGCATTGCCAGCATCCAGGCGGCGATCGCGAAACAGACAAGATAATTAAAAGCGGCACACAAATAGATCACCGGAATCGGATTTCCCACGTCAACGGCCGATTGGACGTTGAAAGCGTTCAAATTCGGTACCACGACCGCGATCAATTTTCCCACAAATCCCACCAATTCATTGTTTCCCTCGGTGGACGCGACCAGAGGCGACGTCAGGTTTCCAATCACATAAATCACGAAGCAACTGATGAAATTTGCCAGCAGTGGCAACCGCGTGGCCAGCGCGACGGCAATCGCCGCGATGGCCATTGTTTCCATGAAATACAGCGCCAGCAGCGGAATCGTCGTCATGATCTCCGCATAGCCTTGCTGCCATGTGGTCGCGTCGCGGGTTGTCTCACGGGCCTCGAAAATCGGCTTGTAGCTAAGCACGATGAACAACACAGCGCCGATGATCACGAATAGAACCAATACCGCCAACATGATTCCGGCGTACTTACCCAGGATGAAGGAACGTCGACTGACCGGTTTGCTTAACACCGTCAGTGCTGTGCGGCCTTCGATTTCGTCGCTAACACTCGTCCCGGCGCTCCAAATCGCTTGCAGCATGCCCAGCACCATGATCATGGTCACGCCACTATCTTTCAAAACACGAGCATCATCGCCCAATGTATTGAAGGGATAGATCCCGAACAACAAAATCAGGAAAATTCCGATCGCCAGCAACAGCAAATACAAAGGCTGCGCCATTTCATTCTTGGCCGTTGACAACGCTAGCGCCCAAACCCGCGGCGCCGCTTGTCGAAACACCATTAAAGCGCTAATCGCAAAAAAGAAGGTGATGCCAATGTTGACGACTGACGAAACCTGGGGAACTTTGGGCAGATACGAAAACGTAAAGTCAACTTCCGCGCTGTCAAACTCCCGATTTTGGATGAACAGCTTGGTGGGGTCGTCAGGAATAGGCGGCTGCCCGCGATCGGCGTATCGATATTCCAATTTTTCTCCGGCGTTGATTCGCAACGGGGGCTGCGAAAATGTCGCCGGATCGGCCGAGTCGGCCAGCAGGATCGTTCGATTGCTTTCGATCGTGACTCCGGAGGCGTTGGGCAGGTCATAAGCAATGTTCGCTGGTTCGAATGAAGCCAGGTCTGGATCGACATCGGAGGGTGTTCCGGCGACTTGTACTCGCACCACTACGGAGCCGTCGTCAAGCAAATTCACCTGAGGAATCGAACGAATGAAGTCCATCGGATCAGCGACCATTGGCGTTGCCGCCAAGCCAATCACTCCGAACACGCCGGCAACACCCAGCAAATAGGGAAGGGTGCCTTCGGACAGAAACTGCGTCCATTCAGCGCGCGTTCGATGCCACATCCCGTAGATCACAGCAAAACCGGTCAACAGACCGATCGAAATGATCGGCAGGTAGAGCGACTCGGAATAATCTTCCTGGGGCCGAATCAGCGCCGCGCAGAGGGCGGCGGCGACGAGACCACCGACCACCAGCGAAACGGTGATGCCGCGGCGCGGAGAATCGGGGAGCTTGCCCAACGCGGGGATGAACGACAGCAGGGCCAGAACCCCATAGAACAGCAGCGTTGCGATCGCACCCAATGCCAGCCCCAAGCTGACCAGCCACAGCGGCGTCAACCAGGCCGGTAGCCAATTCATTTGACCAAGTATCAGACTTTCCGAGAGAGCCATCGGGGGCGAACCGAGCCAGTTTTCGGCGAGGCAGTGAGTCATTCGGCGCGAGTCCGGCGGGAGTCGATTGCAATCTCGTTCGTGGGCTTGGCGGTAATACGCAGCACAAGGCTCGATGGTTTGCCGAGATTCATTGGTTGTTCCCTCCTGGCCCAGCTTTCCAGCGGCAGGCCGATTTTGCGAGCGCCAGCGAATCGATGTTGGGACCGGGACCGGTCGCCACCCGCGTCAGTATAAGAACGCATCGGGCTCCGTTCCCTGTATGGAATGGCCGGTGAATGGTCGCCGGAGGGACTGGTCGCCGCAGGGACTGGTCGCCGCAGGGACTGGTGGACCGACGGACTGGTCGTCAGAGGCAACCCCCGATGCTCGACCACCGATTCGACTAGCCCAACAAAGCCGGCTAAGTGGGCAACCAGATTCGGGAACGTATCTGAAAATTCGCTCCGAAACTGATTGAAAACGATCATTCACCCACAAATGGCAGTAAAGCCATGAACCTGGCCCGCTTGACTGCCGCGGTAACCGCATGCTGGCTCGCGGCGGTGCACCCGCTCTTGCGGCGACCGACGATCCGACCTTGGCGGTTGATCATTTTCTTCAGCAGTTCGACATCTTTGTAATCGACATACATCGGCCTGGGCCGATGGCCATCGACAAAAATGGGGTCTTTTTTCTTTGTTCGAGATCGTACTCGGGAACGCTTGCGGGCACGATTCCGAGTGCTCATCGGGCGTGGAGGCATAAGAATTCTTAACTTTTGCGGGGCGACTGGTCTAATCGGTCGGCTCTCGACGACTCGCCAAAACGGGCTTGGGACAGAGTATGGCCGGCAAATTTCTTGCTGGCAAGGGGAAATTGGACCGGGATTTGCCCTTCCGCTGTGCGTAAACCTTTGCCATATTCCCTAATCGTATCTCCACCATGGTGAAATCGCGGTCCTAAGCCAGGTTCGTCAGTTGCATGGTCGGTGATATGAACTGTCGGTGATACGAACCGTCATTGATCCGAGACGCCTGCAGGGAACCTCGAGCCGCTGCTCGCCGTCTCTTCAAGCCTCTGAATCGATGACGCGAATTGAATCAACGCTTGATCGTCAAGGCGATCGATTGTCTCCGCGTCCCCCCACAGAAGAATTTCAAGCAGGGATCCTGTTTAGGCGAAAGAAAAGTTATGAATTTGGAGAAAGTCAGAAATATTGGGATCAGTGCCCATATCGACTCGGGCAAAACGACGCTCAGCGAGCGGATCCTTTTCTACACCGGTCGAATCCACAAAATCGAAGAAGTTCGTGGTGACGGTGACGGGGCCACGATGGACCACATGGAATTGGAGCGCGAGCGTGGAATCACCATCACGAGCGCTGCCACCAGCGTGGACTACAAGGGTTACAAGATCAATCTGATTGACACGCCGGGGCACGTCGACTTTACCGTGGAAGTTGAACGATCGCTGCGGGTCTTGGACGGCGCCGTGCTGGTGTTGTGCAGTGTGGGTGGCGTGCAAAGCCAATCGATTACTGTCGACCGCCAAATGAAGCGGTACCAGATTCCACGCATCGCCTTCATCAACAAGATGGACCGCACCGGCGCGAATCCTTATCGAGTTGTCGAACAGCTGCGCGACAAACTGGGTGCCGAAGCGTTCATGATGCAGATTCCGATTGGCGCCGAAGACAATTTTAAAGGCGTCGTCGATTTGATCGAAATGATGGCGCTGACGCACGAAGGAGATGAAGGCGAGAAAGTCATCGAGGGTCCCATTCCAGAGGACTTGAAGGACGAAGCGGAAGCCAAACGCAGCGAAATGCTCGAGGCTCTATCGATGTACAGCGACGAAATGATGGAACTGCTGCTCAGCGAAGAGGAGGTTCCCAAAGAGCTGATCTATAAAGTCACCCGGGACGCGGTGTTGGGCGGGGCGACTCCCGTCTACATGGGCACAGCATTCAAGAACAAAGGCGTCCAGCCGATGCTCGACGCGGTGATTCGATTCTTGCCTAGTCCGCTGGATCGTGAAATTCGGGGTAGAGATCCCCGCGATGAAGACAAAAGGATCGAGCTGAAACCCGATCCCAGCGCTCCGTTTGTCGGCATGGCCTTTAAGATTGTCGACGATCCGTTTGGACAACTGACGTTCATGCGGGTCTATCAAGGAAAGATCGAAAAGGGAGGCACCTACGTCAATCAGCGAACCGCGCGCAAGGAACGTTTCAGCCGCATCGTGCGGATGCACAGCGACAAACGTGAAGAAATCGATTCCGCCACCGCCGGAGACATCATCGCGGTGATGGGAATTGATTCGGCCAGCGGTGACACCTACGCGGCTGAGCGAGATTATTGCACGCTCGAGTCGATGTTCGTGCCCGATCCGGTCATCAAAATCGCGGTCGCTCCGAAGACCCGCAGCGATGGTGATAAGATGGGAAAAGCGTTGCAACGATTCCGCAAAGAAGATCCGACGTTCCGCGTATTCACGGACGACGAGACCAACGAAATTCTGATCAGCGGGATGGGCGAATTGCACCTGGACGTTTACATCGAACGCATTCGTCGGGAATATGGCGTCGAGATCGAGGTTGGTGCGCCCAAGGTTAGCTATCGTGAAAGTCCGACCAAGGAAGTGGCTTTCGACTACAAGCACAAGAAACAGTCGGGTGGTTCGGGACAGTACGCTCACATCAAAGGCAAGCTCAGTCCGATCGAATCCGATAGCGAAGACAGTTTCGAATTCGAGGATCACGTCGTCGGTGGCCGGATTCCCAAGCAGTACATACCGGCAATCGAAAAGGGATTCCGGGACTCGCTGGGCAAAGGCCCGGTTGCCGAATATCCGGTGGTGGGAACGCGTATTGACTTGGAAGACGGCAGCTTCCACGAGGTCGACTCGTCAGAAAAAGCGTTTTACACCGCCGCTCAAGGTTGTTTCCGCGAGTACTTCAAACAGGCTGGCCCGAAGTTGCTGGAACCGATCATGAACGTCGAAATTGAATGCCCGGAGGTTTTTCAAGGGACAGTCGTCGGCGACGTGATCCGCCGCCGCGGCATCATGACCAGCAGCGATATTATCGATGCCAACAGCGTGATCAAAGCGGAAGTGCCGCTAGCCGAGACTTTCGGCTATGCGACCGACCTGCGCAGCATGACGCAAGGCCAAGGGACCTTCACGATGGAATTGGCGACCTATCGGCAAACGCCCTCGAATGTTCAGGAAGAAATCATTGAAGAGAAAAAGAAGCAACAATTGGTCGGGGCCAGGTAGCCGCCAAGAAAGTTGCTCTGCGGCAAGTGAAAAAACAGCGACGCGGCCGCACCGCGTCGCTGCCTGCTTATCGCCCGCTGCTGTTTTTGTTGGTCACAACGCGGCCTACAGGTTGCGCAGGTAATCGATTCCTTGCTGCAATTCCTGGAGAGTCGAATCCTCCCGCCCAACGAGGTAGCGGCCACGATATTGGGAATTTTCCAGTAGCCCGATCAGTTCCGGGAAATCCGCGGTCCCTTGTCCGAGCGGCACGGAGACACCGCGACCGGCCGCCAAGTCCAACACGCCGTCAACGGCGCATACCAGTTGAATCCGATCCTGCAGCGCTTTGACTGCCGCGCGAACATCATGACGATTGATGATCAGCTGTCCGGGATTCAAGGCCACGGCAATGAAAGCATCAACCGAGCTACCAAGAAAATTTGCTAGCGTTTCACCGGAATTGCTGCCGGTCTCGGCAGCCAGGAAGGCTCCGACTCTGGCTCCGTAACGCCCCAAGTCGTCCAACACCGATTGCATGGAGGCCCGGCGAGGATCTGTTTCGTCAGCGGGGATCGAACCAATCGAGTTGACGACAACCGGGGATCCGAGCCGATAGGCCAGCTGCATTGCTTCTTTGGTTGCCTCAACCCGTCGATCCAGGTCTTGCGGATTGTCGTAGCCCCGGCGGGTTTGAAACCGGAGCGAGGCCACCTTGAGGTTGACGTCATCGAGAATTTTCCGCAATTGACGCAGGCCGGTGTCCGACAATTGAGAAGGGTGAATCTGGTTTCGCGCGTCGAGTTCCACGGCAGTGGCCCCCAGTTGGGCGGCTGTTTCCAGAGCCTTGCGCAGCGGCATTTTCAATGCGTCCAACCGGACTGCTATGTTCAATTCCGCCACCGTAGTCCTCGCAACACGTGTTTCATGATCGATCCTGATAACGGCGGCATCTTACGTTTCCCCTGGTTTTTGGCAAACAGCGCGACCGTTGCCTTGTCGCTGCTGGCGATGGCGGTCGGATTATCAACCGCCAGCTCGGCCTGTGGACAAACCGTCACCGCAGACTCATCTTCCGAGCTGACCAGTTTTGCCTGGGACTTCAGCCGCGCGGATGATCCACACTTCAAAAAGTTTCCCGCCGGCTGGAAACGAGTACGTGACGTCGGCTACCCCAACTACGTGATCAGCGAAATCACAGCCCGCGATCCAGATCGCGAAAAGTCCTTAGTTAGCTTGGACACCCAAATCCTGCGCTGGTGGACGCTGCTGCGACGATCGATGCCAACCTTGCCTCAGTTGCCGCCGTCGATCGCTGACTCACTGACCGACCGTTACCTGCGGATTGAGTTGGACGGAGGACAGTTCGCTGCGCAGTCACCTGAGATTCCCGCCAGTCGCCGCTATCAATACCAATTCAGTTGTCAAATTGCGACACGAGGCTTGCGCTACGATTCAGCGCTTGCGGAGTTTGTATTTGTGGGCGACGACGGTAAGTTGATCCAAACCCACGCGACGGAACCTGTCTCGGGCACCACTGATTGGATCGCCCTTCGGATCCCACCGGTACAACCGCCGCCAGGTGCGACGAAAATGTTCGTTCGTCTGAAGGTGCTGCGCAGCGACGATGGACTTGAGGATATTCGTGGCAGCATTGGCTTTGACAATATCCGGATCGACCGGCTGCCTCACTTGGCGGTAACCACCGATCAACCGCTAGGTCTTTATCACAGCGGACAAACGATTACCGCCTCGGCCAAGATCCTGGGGTTGCCCAAGGGAACGTCCAGCATTCAATTCTCGCTGATTGACAGTGCTGGCAATACGATCGGGGGCATCTCCCGCAGCGTCGAAATCGGCTCGTCCGATGATGACCAGTCCGAGACCGCCGGCGCCGAGTCGGATTCCGGCGGGACGGACGTCAGTTGGCGACTGCCTTCATTGGATCCGGGTTTCTATCGGATTACCGCTGCGATCGATGGCCGGCATTTGGCGACTCTGGCCTCGGAAACGACACTGGTGGTGATCGATCGACTGATGTCGGGGCCGCCGCATGGTTGCTTTGGCTGGACGCTGCCGCAGGGCGCCGAGGGGCTTTCGCCTCGCGAGATCGCCCCCTGGTTAGCCGATTGCGGCGTCGCGTGGGTCAAATACCCCTGCTGGCTCGCTCCCGACGATGTTGCGGGCGCTGAGGAAATCGCCGCTATCTTTTCGCGAATTCAGGACCAGGGAATCGAAACGATTGGAATGTTGGACTCTCCACCGGAGTCACAGCAACCGCTTTACGAACTGCGCGGACGTCGCGATTTGGTCGCAGCGCAGCTGTTTCGCAACCAAACCACCTGGGAACCGTTGCTGGAACCGATCATGACGCGGATGACACTGCGAATCCGTCGCTGGCAGTTGGGTGCCGATCGCGACCACAGTTTTCTGGGACGGCCGAGATTGAATGAGTCGATCTCTCAAATTTCCACGGGGCTACAGGGCTACGGCCAACCGATCGATATCGCCATCTCGTGGCCCTGGGAAGAGTCGCAGTTCCAGGATGGAAAATCGGCCTGGCAGGCCGAATGCCGCAGCAGCGATCCACCGCTCAACGCGCACGAACTGGATGCTTATTTGTCAAATCTCAGCTTGGACTCACGGCCCGAATCGCCAAGCACTTGGTTGTTGACCGATCCGATTTCCTCAACTCGCTACGATCAAGCCACTCGAATTCAAGACCTGCTGCTGCGGATGGCAACAGTTCGCAGTCATCGGGTACAGGCGTCCTTCATCAGCGATCCAAGAGACCCCGAGCGAGGACTATTGCGCAAAGACGGACGTCCCGGCGAATTGTTGCTTCCCTGGCGTACGACTTCGCGACTGATCGGGAACCTTCGCAAAGCCGGCTCGTTGCAATTACGCCACGGCAGCCAAAACATCGTATTCTTCGGAGACAATCGCGCCGTGCTGATGCTCTGGTCCCAGGCGGCCAAGGAAGAACGACTGTACTTGGGGGACGATGTGAAGATGGTTGACGTTTGGGGAAACGTCACCGACCTGCCACTGGAATTCGACGGCGATCAACCAGCACAAGTAATCAGAACCGGGCCGGTACCGATCTTCATCGTGGGTGCCGACGCCAGCCTACTTGCATTTCGCATGTCCGTGGCGATAGAGCCCGTTCGGTTGGACAGTTTGATTGGCCTTGATCAACGGCTGTCGGTTTCACTGACCAACACGTCCGATCAAAGTTTAATCGGCGAAATGCGAATCCGCTCGCCGGAATCCTGGTCGATCGAATCTGCCAACCGTTCATGGGGCGCGCTGGCCGGACGATCCGTCACTGAATCATTCAATGTCGCGCTGACCAACACCGCGATGATCGGCCAATATGAGGTGCCGATTCAATTCGACCTCGACACCGTCCCGCCAAAAAGAATCACCGTCTTTCGTCAGGTGACCGTGGGCCCGGACGGTATCGACGTCGACATCAGAACCCGCTTGCTGGATCAAGACGAATTAAAAGTGGAAATCGAATTGACCAACCGCACTAGCAAAACAAAAGCATTCGTCTGTTTGATGTTCCCGCCGCCGGGCCGGCAGTTCCAAGAGCGAGTGATCGTTGTTGAGCCCGGCACAACCGTACGCCGCAATTTTTTCTGGAGCGACGCGAGCGACTTCCTGGGCCAACAAATGACGCTCCGGGCGGTCGAGCAGAATGGTCCGCGGGTGATCAACTACGGTTTCAAGGTTCGCGGCTAACGGATCGCTCTATTGCCAGAACCTCCGTTGAAGGTAAGCTGTGCGCTTTGCGCAAACAGGGTATTTGCGCCAATCGACCCGACAGGCTGGCTTGCCGCCGGTGATCGGTCGGAAACTAGAAACTAACTGTTTTGAACCAATGAATCGCCGCACCGGCTGCCAGGTTTGCCCGAATCTGACTTTGGTCCTAGTCGCTAGCGACGAATTGAACGTGGGAAGGACGAGAGCGTGTTTGTAGCAGCGTCGACAGAATGCTGGCCCGAGAAGGAGCTCCAGGAAACCATCGAAATCCTGAGCGATCTTGAGTTCACCTCGGTGGAAATCGCGATTCACGAGTCGGGCACGATAAAGCCAAGTGAAATTCTTCAAGACGCTGACCGAGCCGTGCAGGTGCTACGTCATACCCATCGGCTTGATATCTCGGGCTACAGCGTCGAACTGGCCAGTACCGGACAGCAGCATTACGACGACTTCAAGACCTTATGCCGAATCGCCAAGACGACCAAAGTAGTCAATATCACCGTTCCCTCCAGCGAGCACGGCACGCCCTTTAACGAAGAAGTCGAACATCTTCAGAAACTGGTTGAGATCGCCGAAACCGAAGGAGTTCGTGTCTCGGTACGAACCCAACTCGGCTGCCTGAGCGACGATCCCGATACGCTGATGGTGCTATGCAACAATGTCGATGGGCTGGGGATCACGTTAGACCCGAGCGTCTATATTTGTGGCAAAGCCAATGAAAAAAAATTGGATAAGATCCTGAAATTCGTCTGCAATGTTCACCTTCGGGATTCGCGACCCGATGCGTTCCAAGTCAGTGTCGGCCAGGGAGACATCGATTACGGAAAATTGGTCACTCAGCTGGAACGTGACAAGTACAATCGCGCTTTAACAGTCCACATGCGGCCAATGGAGGGGCTAGACCACCGAGTTGAGCTGCGAAAGCTGAGACGATTACTGGAAACCCTGTTGTAGTGCTGATGGATGCGATCAAGGCCGAGGCTGGCAATTCCAATCCCGGAAACGGAGTTCATCAACACGCCGACCACCCAAACCTTGGGCAGTGGCTGTGCCAGCGGCTAGAGAGCCCAGCCCCTCTGCCTCGCGCGACAACGCGAATGTCGCTGGCCTACGGACGTCATCGAGGTCCGGCGCCGCTGGGAACACGCAGGGCCGCCGTGGTGATCGCCCTGTATCAAAACAAACGTGGCCACTGGACGATCCCGTTGACTCTCAGACCTCGAACACTGCAACATCATGGCGGCCAAATCTCGTTGCCCGGTGGTCGGATAGAACCGGGCGAAGATGCCTATGACGCTGCGCTGCGAGAATTTCACGAAGAACTGGGAATCGCGCCGACGGTGATGCTTCGCTGTGGCCTGCTATCGACGCAATACGTCTATGCCAGTGGCAACCTCGTACAACCTGTCGTGACCATCATCAGTTCGCCGGGCCAGAGCTGGCAGCCGGATCCGATCGAAGTCCAAGAAGTGCTCGAAATGCCGCTGAGTGTCCTGATCGATGATCGAGCCCGGGTCTACCCAACTCGGCAAATCAAACTTCGTAAGAAAGGGTCCGAGGTGGGGTCGCTGTCGATCGAAATCCCGGCCTTCCGCTTTGAAAATCATCACATTTGGGGCGCTACTGCCCTGATCCTCGATCAATTGGCGCAAATCTTGCGACCAACGCGATAAGCAATCGCGAGACTGCCAATTTCATGCAAATTGACACCCTCGCCTTGGACCCTACAATTCCTCGACCGGTCCGCGTTCGGAATTGCGATCAACGCCCAACTAACTCCAGCCAATAGCAATTAAAAAAAGGGAATCAACATGGCTTCCGATGCCGTCAAAGAATTTACTGACGATAATTTCGACACCGAGGTCCTCAAGGCCGATGGGGCTGTGTTGGTCGATTTCTGGGCCCCCTGGTGCGGTCCTTGTCGACAGATCGCTCCGATGATCGACGAATTGGCCAATGAAAACCCAGATGCCAAGATCGGCAAGGTCAACATCGACGACAATCCGGGCGTTGCCCAGCGGTTTGGAATCAGCAGCATCCCGACGCTGTTGGTCTTCAAGGGGGGCGAGGTGGCCGAGAGCTTCGTAGGTGTCCGACCAAAATCAGCACTCCAAGAAGCGCTCAAGGCCTAACACCGGTCGAATTGGACGTTTCGGCCAGGTCAGGAATCATTTGGTCGGGCGACCTCCAAGTTTGGCACACTTGCTTAGCCCGGATTATTCATCAGCGATGTAGGCCGGACCGAGCAAGCCCTTGTGGCGCCGGAACTGCGGTCGCAGTTTATTTAATATCAAGTTGTGCACGCCGCGCCGGCGATATTGAGAGGTTTGCGTTGTTCCGGCAGCCACCAGCGACCTTGGTCCGGCCTACGTGAATAATCCGGGTTAGCAGCCTGCCCAAATTGGTGAACTCGTTCCGGCTGGCAGACCTCGGTCGGGCGGCCGACGATTCCGCAGAAGCCTTTTGGTTCCTCGTTTCGGCTGCTAGACTTCGCTCGGCATCGCCCCTTCCGAATTGTACTGCACCTGTTTGAGAGATTTTCCATGGCCCTGCGTAAGGGATCTGAGTATTCCGGACTGTCCGTCGCGATCACGACGCCATTTCAAGATGGCCAAGTCTCGTATGACCGGCTGCGTGAGCAGATTGAGTTCCAAATCGCCGCGGGCACTCGCTGTATCGTCCCTGTCGGCACCACCGGCGAATCACCAACGCTCTCTCATGACGAACATGATCGGGTGATCACGGAAGTAATCCAGTGCGTCGCGGGCCGCGCGAAAGTGATGGCGGGTACCGGCAGCAACAGTACGGCCGAGGCGCTGCGACTGACCGCGCGGGCTGAAAAGGAGGGAGCGGACGCGACCTTGCAAGTGGCCCCCTACTACAACAAACCGACCCAAGAAGGCTTCTATCAACACTTCAAGGCGATCGCCGAACAGGTTGACATTCCGGTCTGCGTTTACAACATTCCCGGACGCACGGGGAAAGAAATCGATGTCGAAACGATTCAAAGACTGGCGGACATTCCCGGAATCACGATGGTCAAGGAAGCCACCGGCAAGCTGGACCAGTGTTCGGCAATCATCGGCACAACAGATCTGACCGTACTTTGCGGAGATGATTCATTGACGTTGCCGATGATGAGCGTCGGCGCTGAAGGTGTCATCTCGGTGGTTGGAAACCTGGTTCCCGCCGTGATGGGCGAATTGGTCAATGCAATGGCCGATGCTGATTTGGCGGTCGCTCAGTCGTTGCACCATCGTCTGTTCGCGCTGTGCAGCAACATGCTGGGACTGGCCACCAACCCAATCCCGATCAAAGCGGCGTTACAGCTGGTCGGTCGTGATTCTGGCGAACTTCGCTTGCCGATGACACCGTTGGATGATGCCGGTATGGAAAAGCTGCGCGAGACACTGTTTGCGTTCGGACTTCAGGAAACTGCGTCGGTCTCGTCGCACGGCTAATATGACGGTCCAAATTCGCAACTTTTGCATCATTGCGCACATCGACCATGGCAAGAGTACCCTGGCCGACCGCTTGTTGGAATCGACCGGCACGGTCACCGAGCGTCAGATGAAGGAGCAATTGCTGGATGACCTTGACCTGGAACGCCAACGGGGGATCACGATCAAAGCTCGAGCCGTGGCGATGTCATTCCGGCGGCATGGACAGCAATACGAACTGAACCTGATCGACACCCCCGGGCACGTCGATTTTCAGTACGAGGTTTCTCGTTCGTTGGCCTGTTGCGAAGGGGCGTTATTGCTGGTCGACGCCTTTCAGGGGGTCGAGGCTCAAACGGTCGCCAACGCCTTTGCCGCCATGGAGCATGGCCTCACGATCCTGCCGGTGATCAACAAGATCGATCTGACTCACGCCCGCCCGGACGAAGTCGCCGAAGAGATGATGGCTTCGTTGGGTACCGATCCGGACGAATGTCTCCGCGTCAGCGCTAAGACCGGCGCCGGCGTCGATGACTTGATTCAGGCGATCATCGATCGGATTCCACCGCCGGCCGGCGATCCCAGCGCGACGCTGCAGGCGATGGTTTTTGATTCAAACTATGACGATTATCGCGGCGCGATCACGTACGTTCGCGTCATGCAGGGAACGGTTCGCAAAGGACAAAAGATTCGCTTTCTGCGCGCCGGCACTCAGCACGAAGTTGTTGAATTGGGACAATTCGTACCACAGCGTGTCTCACGCGATGAGTTGAGGGCAGGCCAGGTCGGTTACCTGATCTGCAATATCAAAAGCCTCGGCGACGTCCACATTGGTGATACCGTCAGTATTGCGGGCGAAGGAGCCGCCCCGCCGTTACCCGGATACGCGCGACCCAAAAGGATGGTCTATTGCGGACTGTTTCCCAGTGACGGTCAAAACTTTAGCGAACTTCGCGACGCTTTGGAACGTTTGGCGGTAAACGATCCTAGTTTCGAGTTCGAACCGGAAACCAGCGAAGCGCTAGGTTTCGGATTTCGCTGCGGTTTCCTCGGTCTGCTGCACATGGAAATCATCCAGCAGCGACTCGAAAACGAATCGGACATTGACTTGGTCCAAACTGCTCCCAATGTCACCTACGAAGTGATCACCAAGCGGGGTGAAAAGATCATCATTCACAAACCGCAAGACGTTCCCGACCCAGGCGATATTGAGGAGTTTCGCCAACCGATTGTTCGCTGCAATGTGATCGTGCCGGCCGAGTTCATTGGCGCAGTGATAAAATTGTGTCAAGAGCGACGGGGAATTCAAAAATCGCAAGAGTATCTTGGCGCCCAGCGCGCGATGCTGACGTACGACATTCCACTTGCCGAAGTCGTGTATGACCTGCACGATAAAATCAAAAACTGCACCCGCGGCTACGGCACGCTGGATTACGAAATGATCGGTTACGAAGCCGCCGATCTATGTCGTCTGGATATCCTGGTCAATGGCAACCGAGTCGATGCTCTGAGCGTGGTTTGCAACAAAGCGGACGCTGATCGGCGCGGTCGCGCAGTGGTCAAGAAGCTGAAAACGGAGATCGAGCGCCACATGTTCGAAGTGGCCGTGCAGGCGGCGATCGGAAGCAGGGTTATCGCTCGTGAGACGGTTCCGGCGATGCGCAAGAATGTGACCGCCAAATGCTACGGCGGCGACATCACGCGAAAACGCAAGCTGTTACAGAAACAGAAAGAAGGCAAGAAGCGAATGAAGGCGATTGGCAACGTCGAGATCAGCCAAAAAGCCTTCATGGCCGTGCTCAGTTCGGGCGAAGAGTAGCGCGGACCTCTGTTCAGACCGTCGGGCTACCTTTATCCTCATCGCTGGCAATCCTCGGTTGCTGGGCTGGCATCTTTGGCACGAAAGGTGGATCTGCGATGCGATTGGACCGTTTTTGCATACTGGCTGTTTGTCTGACGGTTTTGACCGTTCTTCCTAGTCCCGCTGTTTGGGCCCAAGACAAGGAAGCCGCCGCTGTGGCGCTGGCCGAAGCCGCCGACGCGGTGGAAGCGGCGCGGGGCGAGACAGCACGTAGCGAGGGAGCTCTGACCGACGCCGAAATCGCCGGCAGCAGTAAAGCCGCTCATAATGCCTGGATGCTGACCTGTTGTGCGCTGGTACTGTTCATGACCGCGCCGGGGCTGGCGATGTTTTACGGTGGCTTGGTCCGCCGAAAAAACGTCCTTAGCGTGATGATGCAGTGCGTGTTCCTGATGGGCCTGATGACGGTGCTGTGGTCGCTCTACGGCTACTCGCTGGCGTTTGGCGGACAGGACGGCGGCTGGATTGGCAACGGAGATTATTTGTTCATGCAGGGCGTGCAGCGCGAGTGGAGTGAATCGCTGGGCGAGCCGGTCACACCGATGGAAGGTGAAATCACACGACAGACCCACATGCTGTTCCAGGGGATGTTCTTTGTCATCACTCCCGCCTTGATTTGCGGTGCGTTCGCTGAACGGATGAAGTTCAGTGCGGTGACCTTATTCGCAATTCTCTGGGGCACCTTCATTTATTGTCCGATTTGCCATTGGGTCTGGGCTGGCGGCCCACTCTGCTATGACGAGGGGAGCATCGCCGGCGGTGCGCTTGATTTCGCCGGCGGTACCGTGGTCCATATCAGCAGCGGCGTGTCAGCACTGGTCTGCGCGATCTTGATTGGACCTCGCATGGGATTCATGAAGGAACCGATCCAACCGCACAACTTGACCTATACCGCTTTGGGCGCCGCGATGTTGTGGATCGGTTGGTTTGGATTCAACGCCGGCAGCGAACTGGCGTCCGACGGATTGACCGGTAGCGCGTTTGCAACCACTCATTTTTCGGCCGCCGCCGGCGCGGTCGCATGGGCGCTGACTGAATGGATTGTGTTGGGCAAACCGACGGTTCTGGGCGCCAGCAGCGGCGCGGTTGCCGGCTTGGTCTGCATCACGCCCGCCGCTGGATTCGTCCAACCGATGCCGGCGCTGGCGATGGGAGCATTGGCCGGTGTGTTCTGTTACCTGGCCTGTTCCAAGTTGAAGCACACGCTGCGATACGATGACGCATTGGATGCGTTCGGGGTCCACGGCGTTGGCGGATCCCTGGGCGCGATTCTAACCGGCGTTTTCGCCAGCCGAGCCTGCTGGGACGTCAGCAACGGCGTGCCGATCGGATTGATCGAATCCGGCGGAGACCCGACGCTGTTGATCGGCCAGTTGGTCGCGGTGGGCATTACGTTTGCCTACGCCGGCATCGGTAGTTTGATCATTTTGAAGGTGATCGACATCTTGATCGGATTACGTGTGACGGCAGAAAGCGAACAGCGCGGATTGGATATCACCGACCATGGCGAAGAAGGCTATATGTTGGCATAGTATGTAGGCATAGCCGACAAAGGCCGCGCGACCTGAATCTTTGGCATCATCAGGCGATCCCGTGCGCGCCGGGCCACGACCGGGCGAACGACCACTCGCTGGGCGGTCGGCGTGCCGGCCTGCCGATTCGTTCGAGCAGCCGCTGGATGCATTTTCTGGGTACGATTTTGCGGCAAATCGCGGTACCGGTGAGCTAGGGTTGAACGTTGGAACGGTTCACTTCCCGCGTTTTCCGAGCATCGTGATGATCGAAGTTTGTGGCCTGCAAAAGGTTTACGACAACCACTTGGCCGTTGACGGCCTCTCGTTCTCGCTCGCAGCAGGCCAAGTCTGCGGACTTGTCGGCCCCAACGGCGCCGGCAAGACAACCACACTTCGCTCGCTCGCCGGGCTGCTGCGTCCGACTGCCGGTCGGCTGTCGATCGCGGGCTGCGACCCGGAAACAGACGAAATCGAGCTGAAGCGGCGGGTCGCCTACGTACCCGATGATCCACCGCTATTCGACGATTTGTCCGTGCAAGACCATCTTGAGTTCATCGGTAAACTCTATCGGGTTGAGAACTACCGACAACGAGCAGCCGAGTTGCTGGGACAATTCGATTTGTTACCCAAGGCCCACGCCGGCACGACCACACTCTCACGTGGAATGCGTCAAAAACTGGCTGTTTGCTGCGTCTATCTGTTCAGCCCCCAAGTGCTGTTGCTGGACGAACCGTTGACGGGCCTCGATCCGCCGGGAATTCGGACGTTACTTGACTCCGTGCGCTCGTGGGCCGATGCCGGAACGACCGTGATCATCAGTAGTCATTTGCTGGCCATGATCGAAGACGTCTGCACTCATTTGTTGGTCATGAAGACTGGCAAAGCCCAGTACTTTGGCGCCGCCGCCGACTTGCGACGCTGCTATCCTCAGGCAACTTCGCTTGAACAGGCGTTTTTTGCCGCAACGGCTGAAGACCAACCGCCGACTCCCATCGCGCCGACCCAGGCCGCAGCAAACCTTTCGACGGCGACCGTGGGAGCAACGCTGTGAAGGGTGCGGCCAACTCGCCACCGATTTGGCAAACTCTGACCTGGCTGCGCGGCCGTCGAAGACGGTTTCGCATTCAGCGCGGCCTGCAACGGATGTTGTCTCCCCGGCGAATCATCGCCAGCGGTTTGACAGTCTTTTTTGTGATCGCCTATTTTTTCAGCGGCGTCTACATTTTGTCCGCTCGCCAACCGGCCGACCCAGCGCGGCTGATGCTCTGGCTTTCCGGTGGAATGGTCATCTATGGAATTTATTACAGCGTTCGCTGCGCCTGGTCGGATCGTACCGATAGTCTGGAAATGACTGCAGCCGAAAGTCTGTGGCTCGGCGGCGCGCCCGTTTCGAGGGCGTTGCTGGCCGTCAATCACGTCGCCGGTTTGATTCCCGCGGCATTGATGAAAACCATCTTGTTGGCCGTTGTACTTGCCCGTGACGTCAAGCACATCGAATTGATGGTGATTGGCGTGGTCACCTCGTTAATTTTGTTAGAGATCTTCCGCATCACGATCTCGCGCTGGTCGGCAGGATTGTCCAGCCGTGGACGTCAATACTTTCGAATCGCAACCTCGGCGATCGCGGCAGCTGCGATTAGCTTGACGATTGCCACGATTTTTGCCGAAACTTCGCTTCACTCGCCGACCTGGGTCTACATCTTGAACGCATTCGGAGCACTCGGAAGCCTCGCGACATGCGAGGCGATTCAGTGGCTTTCGATCCCCTGGATTGCGCCGGCGCAGTTGGCGGTCACGCAGAACTACACTCTGCTGACCAGCTTGCAATTGGCGGTGTCAATCGCGTTGATTCCGCTTGCGACTTGGTTGTTGGTGCAGGTTGATCTTTGCAGTAGTCAGCAAATCCACCGCCAGGAACAAAGAAAACTGCAAGCCGGACTTGCAACAGCGGGGTCCGATGATGCAGAGCGGAATCGAATCGACTTATCGCAGTCCGGCCAACACTGGATCTACGCCTTGACTCCGAAGTCGATGCACCTTGCCTTGTCGATTGCCGGTCGACACTCGGTCAGCGTACGACGTTATCGCTGGGCGATCCTCTGCAACTTTGCGTTGCCAACACTGCTTTGTCTCTCGCCGCTATTGACCGGCCAAGCTTTTGAGCAGTGGCTGTACATTGTAGGCGGAATCGCGCTTTGTACGATGTTACTGGCCCCGCCGGCGTTAAAAATTGACTTTCGCCGTGATCTTCGCCGCATGTTGCTGGTGCGTTCACTGCCGGTCCCCCCATTGACCATGGTGATCGGTACGCTGCTGACGCCGGTGCTGATTACATGGATCTTTCAGTGGGTGACGATTGCCGTTGGCGCGCTCTTCACGTCGCCGGAACCGAGCCAAATCGTGTTGTGGGCAGGAATGCTCAATGCTTTGGCGGTATTCACATTCGCGATTGAAAACGCTTTGTTTCTGGCCTATCCGCACCATGAAAAGGCGGAAGGCATCGGAATGATGATTCGCGCCAAGTTGACATTCCTGGGCAAAGGGACCGTACTGATCGCGGCCTTGACACTGTTGGTCCTGTGGTCGTTCGTCTGCCGAACGCTTCCCGATCCGTTGGTGCAACCGATATTCATTACTGGCGCCGTGATCGCAACCTGGTTGACCGCGGCGGCCGCGCTGGCGTCAACCACATTTTGCTGGCGGCGATTCGACACATCGATCGACATACCGCCTCAGTAACGCTGTGCTCATTTCTGTTGCTGGTCCTGCTTTGCGTCGGCTGCGACCGCACGCTCCTTGAGCTCCTCGAGCAACGGCATCAGCCGCTTTTTTTGACGCGGATCGACGCTTGAATCAATAGCGGCTTGTTGTAATTTGATCGCCGTGTTGTAGTCGCCGGTCGCGCTGGTCAAGACTGCCGCCGCATTGTATAGCAGCGGCTTTTCTTCATCTTCGGCGGCGGCCAGCTCCGACTTCAAACCATCCAAAACGGGCGCCACGACCTGACTGATATCGGCACCCTGTTGCGAAGCACCGAACATCCAGTAAGCGAACTGGGCAACACCCTGCGGGCTTCCTTTGACACTTGCCAGATGATCTTGGTAGTGCTTGACGACTTCGTCATCGACACGATCAAAGTGCAGCTTAATATCGTTTTTAATCGAGAACCATTGTTTTTGCAGTGGTCCGCCAGAGGCCTTTTTCAGCTGCTCTTCGATCAATGCCAATGCTTCGTCGACTTTATCGTTGGAAACCAGCTGGTCCACTTTCTGCAGGTTTTCTCGAAGCTCTTTTTCCAACCGCAGTTCCTCTTTGAACGCTTCTCGGTCCCAAGAATCCTGCACCACTTTTTCCAGCACGGGATCCATTTCGGCCGGATGGCCAATCCATTCAATCTTGCCCTCTTTGCCGACGATAAAAGCAGTCGGAATTCCTTGCTGATCCGCGGCTTCCATGTAGTCCACGTAAGCCGAACGATCGGGATCGGCCACCAAAGAATAAGCGGCAGTTACCTCGGCCATTTTCTTCTCCAGCTGAGGATGCTCTTGTTCCAGAAAAGCTTTGACCTCTTCTTCGCTCTCGTCCGAAATACCGATGATCTGAACCTTTTGACCGCGGTACTGATTTTGCAGTTCAGCGATATGCGGCATGTTCTGAATGCAGGGACCGCACCACGTCGCCCAGAATTCGAGCACATAGACTTTGCCCTTTTCAAACTTCTCGACCGGCTTAAAGAAGCCCTCGCCATCTTGTAGCCAGTACTCGAGGTCCAGCGGCGGCGCCTCCGAACCAATGGTCAGTTCCTTTGCCGATAGTTGCGACGTGGGAAGCGACCAGGCGATCAATGCGGCGGCAAACAGCGTCGTGAGAGTCAGTCTTTTCAACATGTGGTAGTCGTGTTGGTGGGGATTTATGTGGTTTCGGATAGCCGGATCGCGTCGATCTGGCGACGCATATGCTACGCAACAATTGGGCAATTCGCCCAGAGACAGATCATCAATTCGCTGGGAAAGTAGCCATTTTCTTGAACTGGCCCTCGCCACTGTCGCTCCGCCGCATGCAAATCGTGCGGAGGGGGCTTTGGCTAAGGCCTTTCGTCAGTTTTCGCAGCGGTAACTGGCGGCTGCTTGGCGGCTTCCAAATCGGCCTCGGTTCGCTGGCCGAACTGATCCTCGCTCGGCTCCGTTTCCCCTTCGCCTGAGCGCCGGCGAGTTCGCCGTTTGGGCCGCTGGCGACCAGTTTGGCCGGCGACCGCTTCACCGTACACGCGATCGGTGGTGATGGTGATCGAATCGGCAAGGACTTTGGTTTCGTCAGGCGGGTTATAAAAACCGGAGACGCTGACCGGATCTCCGGGCTGGGCGAGCGAAAGATTGTTGGTACGGATTTCGAAACTGGCGTTTTGCACCAACGGAATCTGGACCGGCACTTTTCCGGCCTGAACCATCATCAGGCCCGTCGCATCGATCCCCACCAACGAACCGACGACATCGCATTTTGCGATCCCGCTCTGGGCCTCTGGTACGGCCGCCCGTTTGTCGGGGTAAACACCGGGTAAATACTTGTGGCGCAGATTTCCCGCAACTTTTCCCGGAATCGGCTGGAACAATTCAACCTTGGCGATCGGCGACTGCGCAACCCCGGCCTGACTAAACGTTCCCGCGAATCGAACCAACATGCCTGGGCCGCAAAAATTCCGGTTTGGCGGTGGCGACAAAGGCTGCCTTCGATGCGTCTTGTGGAGGTTGAACCATCACATCGACACCGTCGTCGCGGGTGATGATCAGCATTCCCTGCTGAACCGCTTTTAACTTTCCTGTGAATGTCGTGACCAAATCTTGGTTAACCACTTTTTGGTCAGCCGTGTCGCCAGCTTTGCCGGGTTGATCAGCGGGCAAGCCGCCGGAGAGTACAATCCACAGCGTGAACGAACAGAGGCCGCTTGGGCGGAGCTGAAACATAATCGACTCGCAAACAGAATCGTTTCGAAATGCCGGGTAGACGCCGGCCATTGTACGGTTAGTTTGTGGGCTTGCGTTTCTCGGCCATCGCTGACGGCTCGATTTTTGACCTACTTGGAATGGATAGATGTCCAAAACGCCTTCACCCGACCGCAAGCCGGTTGCAAAATCTCCGCGGGTAACCACTCGTGCATTGCAGCAGATGCGTCTTGATGGCGAATCGATCTCGATGCTGACCGCCTACGATTACCCGACCGCCGAGGTCCTGGACGAAGCCGGAATCGATATCCTGCTGGTCGGCGATTCGCTGGAGATGGTGGTTCGCGGTCGCGCGACGACGCTGTCGGCGACGATGGACCACATGATTTATCACGCTGAAATGGTCGGCCGGGCAGCAAAACGAGCGATGGTAATTGTCGATCTGCCGTTTCCTGAAGGCCAATTGGAAATCTCGCGCAGCGTCCAGGCGGCGGCTCGCGTCCTGCAAGAAACCGATTGCCATGCCGTTAAACTGGAAGGCGGAGCGGAACAGGCGCGACGAATCGAATCGATCGTGACCGCCGGCATCCCCGTGATGGCCCACGTCGGACTACGGCCGCAAAATGTTCACGTCGATGGAGGCTACCGAGTCCAACGCGATCAAGAACGATTGATCGCCGATGCCAAGGCGGCCGAAGATGCCGGCGCTTTCGCCGTGTTGATCGAATGCGTGCCGAGCGAAGTTGGCGAGGCGATCACCAATGCGATTTCCGTTCCCACGATCGGCATCGGTGCCGGTCACCTGGTCAGCGGCCAGGTGCTGGTCACGCACGACATGATCGGCTTCAATTCTGGGTATCTGCCCAAATTCGTGCGCCAGTTTTCAGACGTTCGCAGTCTGATCAAACAGGCGGCAGTCGCCTACAAAAATGCGATCCAATCCAGTGAGTTTCCATCGCAACAGGAGTCTTTTCGATAACGCTTGGAAAACCATCGAACGATTCGCTTACAGCGTTGTACTGCTCTTGAGCACCGGAATCAGCAGCGTCAAAACGACGCCCAGGACCAGGAGTGCCATGACCAGCAACATGATCGGTTCTAGCAGGCGGACAAACAGATCGAGTCGCCGGAAGGTGATCTTTTCCAGGGAGTCCGCGATGTCAGGGAGGACCGTATCAAGCGAATTACTCTCTTCGCCGACACTGATCATTTCCACCACTGATGGCGGAAAGTGACCGGAGGATCGCAGCGGCGCTGCCAGGCTTTCGCCGCTTTTGATGTTCTCGGTCGCACTGCTGACCGAATCTCGCAGCAATCGATTGCCCGCCGCAGTGCCGCTGATTTCCAGCGACTTTAAAATCGGAACGCCGTTGCCCAGCAGCGTTCCCAGCACACGACAAAATCGAGCCACCGCCAGGTTCATCAAAATACCACCCAACACGGGGATTTTCAGTTTCGCCCGGTCGGCAAAATCTTTTCCGGCATCGGTTTGCAATTGCCTCCGCGACAGCAGGATCAATGCCGCAGCGGCGATCAGAAAAGCCCAACCGTACTGTTGCAAAAAATTACTCAGGCTGAGCAACCACTCGGTAACGACCGGCATTTGGTCGGCGCGACGAAGTCGATCGAACAGCATGTCGAACTTAGGCACAAAAAAGACCAATAATGCCGACAACACCACCGATCCGACGGCAAACAGAAAGACAGGATAGGCCAGCGCACTGATCGTGCGACCTTTCAGGTCTTCTTGCAATTCCGTGAATGCGCCGACTCGTTCCAACGCATCTTCCAGAAAACCACCCTCGGAACCGGCGCGAACCATGTTGCAGGCCATTTCACTGAACACGCCCGGATACCGAGCCATCGCGTCGCCCATCGGCTGGCCATCTTCAACACGATTGCGAATCTCGCTGATCACCTCTTTCAGCACAGGTTCGGACGATTGTTGGGACAGCACATTGAGCGAGCGGATCATTGGAACCCCGGCGCACAACAGCGAGGCGAGCTGCGAATAGAAGATCGCCATCGTCTGTCCGTTGGCCTTCTTCTTTTTGCCGCCGAACAGCGACCAGGTCGGGCGGTCTGCTGGTTGGACATGTACCGGAAACAGCGATTTGTCGGCCAAGATCGCCGCCACTTCTCGTTCACCGGCAGCTTCTAGAACTCCATTGATTTGCTTGCCCGTCATGTCTCGAGCTGTGTAGGCAAAGGTCGGCATCCTACAACGCCTCGCCCTTGGTCACGCGCAACACTTCGTCAACACTGGTGATACCGGCAACGACTTTGTCCCAGGCATCCATTCGCAAGGTTCGCATCCCCAGCTTGACCGCCGTTTTGCGAATCTCCCAACTGCTGCTCCGTTTGAGCGCCAATTCGCGAATCTCTTCATCGGCGATCAGCAACTCGTAAATCCCTTGCCGGCCCAGATAACCGACGCCACGGCACTCGCGGCAGCCAGAGTTACGATAGATCTTGTTGTCAGAGATTTGATCCCAGGGGAAATCGGCAGGCGCGTCGTTCTTGGTTGGCGAAAAAGGTTCTTTGCAGTGTTCGCACAAGCGGCGAATCAGTCGTTGGGCCATCACACCTTCGACCGTTCCTGCGACTAAAAACGGTTCGACTCCCATGTCACTCATTCGTGTAAAGGCGCCGGCCGCATCATTGGTGTGCAAGGTGCTGAACACGAGGTGACCGGTCAGCGAGGCTTGAATCGCGTTTTCGGCTGTTTCCAAGTCGCGAATTTCGCCGACCAGCACGATGTCGGGATCATGCCGCAAGATGCTGCGAAGGGAATGGGCGAAGGTGAAACCGATCTTATTGTGAACTTGTATTTGGTTGATTCCATCGAGCTGGTATTCGACGGGATCTTCGGTGGTAATGATTTTGGTCGACGGACTGCGGATCTGCAGCAAGCTGCTGTAAAGAGTTGTGGTTTTTCCTGACCCGGTCGGTCCCGTCACCAGGATGATCCCGTGCGGCAATTGGATCAATTCGCTGTAGCGATCGTAGATGTCGCTGGACATCCCGAGACTCTTCAAGTCAAACACCATCGCCGACTTGTCCAAGATACGCATCACGATTCCCTCGCCATGGATCATCGGAATCACGCTCATGCGAATATCGACTTCGCGTCCATGCACGCGCAAGCGGATGCGTCCATCTTGCGGCAATCGTTTTTCGGCGATATTCAACTTGGCCATGATCTTCAAGCGGCTGATGATGGCCGCTTGAAAACGATTGATCTCTGGCGGTGTTGGCTGCGGGTGCAGCATGCCGTCGATCCGGTAGCGTATGATCAGACCATTGGATTGCGTTTCGATGTGGACGTCACTGGCCCGCGTTTGAATGGCTTCCAGCAAGATCTCGTTGACCAACCGAACGACGGAGGCTTCCTGAGCCATTTCGCTCAATTCGCTGCCATCGCTCTCAATTTTCTCCAGCAATTCGACTTCTTCGTCCCCCTTGGCGGCCAACAGTCCTTCGACCGTTTCGCTACCGACGCCGAGGTGTCGATTCATCAGTCGCGCGATCTCAGCCCGTTCGGCGACGACCGGAATGATACTGCGTCCGGTGGCCGCGCTCGCTTCGTCCAATGGGTACAGGTCAAGCGGGTCGGAGGTTGCCACGACAATCGATTGATCCTCGAACCCGATCGGAAACAGCGATTGGCGATAGATCAGTTTCTGCGGAAAACCTTCGAGCGCTGACAGGTCGATTTCTGTTTCGCGGAGGTCGACGTAATTCAGACCAACTTCTTCGGCCAGCGCTCGCAACGCCGTACGCTCATCGACATAGCCAAGTTCGATGGCGGCTTGGACAACACTTGCCGAATCAGTGTTGCGGCTCTGTTGCAATTGCTGGTCGCTAAGCAGTCCGCGTCGTCTGAGGATTTCACCGGCATGCATGATCATCGACTAATTTCCTCTGCCCCTTCCGGCATCGCCGCCGCGCCCTGCGCCTCGGCCACCGCCACCAATGCCACCGCCACCAATGCCACCGCCACCGATACCAAGCCCGCGCAAGCCGCGGCCACCTCTGCCACTGCCCGCACCGCCACCACCACCACCAGCCCCATCCATTTGTTCGCGTACCGCCCTGAGGAATTCGAGTCGGCGTTGGACGTCGGCTGCGGCCTGCGCGGATCCATTGGCATTGGACGTGATGTTCGACACGGCCTCTTTGCTGGCCGTCGAACCCGCTTCGGCGCCCAGGATGCGCTGCAATGCTAAACGCAAGACCTCTGGATTAAGGCTACCATCCATGGTGTGCGTGATGATGGTTTCTTCCGATTCCATGCCTTCTTGGTCCAGCGTCTCGACCAATTCGCGGACTTCCTCGAAATCTTGCGGCGTCGCCACGACGACCAGCGCGTTGCTCCTGGCGTCCACGGCGACGCTAATCTTGTTCGGCTGGCTCGACGGTTTGGCTTCGCCCCCCTTGCCGCCCCTTCCTCGCAGCGCCGCCAGGAACTCCTGCGGCGACGGTGCGGACGCTCGCGCGTTGTTGCTGGCGGCGGCCCCTTCGATGCGCTGGCCAAAGACCGCTTTAACGACCTCGGCGACGTCGCTGGCCGATTGGTAGATCACTGGAATCAACTGAGGTTTGCTGACCGTTTGAATGTCTTCGGGGCTTTCTTCACGATCGACTTTTTCCAAAATCATCTCGATCATTCGCATGTCGATCGCGTTGGCTTGAATGATCAAGGCATTCAGTCTCGCATCGGGAACAATGTTGACCGAACCAGAAGCCGTCAGCACCGACCGGGATGAGGATGCCTCGGCTTCCTCGCCGCCACCGCCACCCCCTAATCCAAGTAAACCGAGCATCCCGCCACCAAGACCGCTGCTAACGCTATCGACGGCTGAAGCGACCGAGGACTCGCCCCCTCCGAGGACGTTGGAGATCAATTCGGCTGCCAACTCGGCCTTGATGTATTTCAGCCAGATGATGGTCGGTAAATCTGATTGCCCGACCGACGGCTGAGCAAACGATTCCATCAAGGCCTCAAACGCATCGAGCGCTTCCAAGTCTTCCGAGGCAACCATCATCCCGGCCGGCGTAAACTGAACGATGATGTCGGCGCCATCGATCGAAATGATGGTGCTAGCGTCTTGCGTTCCGTGGGCGGCTGGGGCTTCCGCCGAGCCGTCTTGCGGCTGCTCCGATCGCCGATCTGGTTCGCCGGGTTCAGAAACAAAATGATAACGTGGTTCATGATCTGTCAGCTCTGCTGGAGCGAGCAAACTGACCTCGCCGGGCAGTGCAGCTGAGTTTTCGTCCGGCGCTGATTTTCGTTTGATCGGCTCCGGCTGTTTTGGTTGAGCGCGAGGAACGCGCCGTTCGGGAATTCCGCTGGCGTTACGGTTGGCGCCGCCGGCGGGTGTGATGGTGCGAATCTGGTTCTTGCGACCGGTGATCGACCAAACCTGTTGCACTTGCATCAACGCCTGCTGCGCTTCGCCGCCGGAATAGGGCAAAATGCGTACCTTTTGGCCCAACTGGGCGTTCGCATCGGAGCCTTCGAGTTCGGCCAGCAGTCGTTCGACCAGCGCAATCTGCTCGCTCGTTCCACGGACCCACAATTTTCCGGTCGCCGGATCCCCATCGACCGTCGGACCTTCGCCTCCCGCCTCGGTGACCCCAAAGAACTTGTTGATGGTCAACAGTGCCTGGGTCGGATCGAGTCGCCGCAGATCAATGACTTTGAACTCTTGAGAGCGGCCTTCCATCTTTGCGATCGTCTCAGCGATCATCTTGTGGGTTTCAGGACGCGCCCAGGCGATGATCGCCTTGGTCTTTGGTTCGACCGAGATTCGTGCTTCGGGCGTTCCCGCCAACAGCGTTTGTAAAACATCAAACACCGCCGTGCTGTCAGCACTGGTGATGGGGTGCGTTTGCAAGTTTGGCTGGGCCGGTTCTTGTCCGTCGCTCTCCGCGGTAAGCAGTGGTTGGTCGGCTTTCTGGATCAACGTTTCCAACAATCCGATTTTGCCCGGCAATCCGGCTGCGTAAATACGGTCGCCGTAAAGTCCGACCGAGATCCGGATTTCCTCGTTCGAAGTTTCACCAGGTTCCAAGCCCAGCAGCGGCCGGGCAATTTCCAGCAATTCATCGCTGCCGCGATGCTTCAACACGATCTCTACCACCTTCGTGTCGGCCATCGCGGCCGATGCCAGCAAATCACGGATCGCGATTAGCTTTTCAGCAGTCTCGGTCACCTTCACTTGACGAGCACTATCGAGAACCACAACTCGCCCCCAGGGTCCGACGACCTGAGCCAACTCGTCACGAGCAGCGTCCGGCGTCAAACTTCCCAGCGGCATCACGCAACTGACAATGTCAGACTTGCCACGCTGTTCCAAGTCTTCGGAGCGGACCAACTCGGCGATTTCGCTGATCAGCTTGTTCGCATTATCGGTCTCCAGGTCGATCACCTGCAACATCCGTCCGCGGCGGACCAACGTGTAGCCTCGCTTGATCAACGCCATGTTGATCACATCCAGTGCGTCCGAGACGTTGTAGGATTGAGTTGGGTCAGAAAAGCTAAAGGTGCCGGTCGGTATCTGGTCCAGTTGCAACGACAGGTCGGCCTGTTCGGAGAACCATTCCAGCACATCCATCCAGTTCGCTGAGGAAAAATTGAATCGCAGCGGCCGAGAATTTCCAGTTCCTTCGTCGCTCGAGCTGGCGATTGGGTCAGCCGTCTCCGCTTTGGGCAGCTGTGCCACAGCCTCGCTGACCAGCAGCAGTCCGGCGATCGTGATCAAAAGCGATAGTCTGAAAGTCGTTTTCATTGAATGACTGGACAGGGAAAATTGAGCGGAGGTGGCTTGATTTCAACAGTCACAGGCCAACCGAGCCATGTTAGTCCGAGAGTGGGTTCTGATCCCCGCTCCGCGGCTCTGGAGACGGCCGGATCCAAAAACCTACCCGCATATTGCTATTAACCCCTTCAGACAGAGCGAGTTCTGCCTCGGCAAGCTCTTTTCCCTCGCCTCGGCAGGAAATTTGGCGGTTCAATTCTAGCCAGCGATTGAGCCACCGCCGAGGTCGGCCGATCGAGTAGACTGGTCACTCCAACCAAGCAGGCCCCAGCGACGGATTGCAATCGTTGATGCTGGCATTTCGTTTGGCTCAATCCCTTGCTACGATTTGGACTGGGAAGAGCAGATTCGGTAAACCCTTCCCTGGTGACGACTCAAGAGTAACAAAACAGCAATGCTGAAAAAGCAAAAAAAGCTGATTCTGACTTCCGAGCAACAAGATTCGATGCGTCGCGCTGGTCGTGTCAACGCGCAGCTGATGGATTACTTGCGGCCGCATATCAAAGCGGGGATCACGACCCAAGAAATCGATGACCTGGTCGTCAATTGGACGCGTGACCACGGCCACACCGCAGCCACGCTGGGCTATCAGAATTACCCCAAGAGTTGCTGCACCAGCGTCAACGAAGTGATCTGCCACGGCATTCCTGGCGATTACGTATTGACCGAAGGTGACATCGTCAACGTTGACATCACCACAATCGTTGACGGTTGGCACGGCGATCAAAGCGAAACGTTCTTGATCGGCGAGGTTTCCGAAGAACGGCGCGCGGTGACGCAGTGCGCTTTCGATTGCATGCATTTAGCTATCGATGCGCTCAAACCGGGGTGCCGCGTCGCGCTGATCGGCGAAACCGTAGTCCCCGAAGCTCATCGACGTGGATTCGCCGTGGTCCGCGAATACGTCGGCCATGGCCTCGGTCGCCAATTTCATCTCGATCCTTCGATCCCCCACTTTCCCAACCGTCAGAGCCGAGTTGATCGGCTGTATCCCGGCATGTGCTTTACCGTCGAACCGATGATCAATGCCGGATCGCGGTACACTCGGAATGATAAAAAAGACGGATGGACAGTGCGCACCAAAGACGGCAGACCGTCAGCGCAGTTCGAACACACCGTGTTGATGACCGAAACAGGCGGCGAGATCCTGACGAGGACCCAGCATGGGCCTCAAAAGGGGCATCAATTTTGAAGCTGCCTGCCGGAGTTAGTCGCCGTCGATTCCTGGGAAAATCTTCCGCGCTGGCTGGATTTGCTCTCTGGTTGGGCCACGAACAACGTGCAATCGGTTTTCAGAAGCCGAACGATCGCCCCAGCATCGGCGTTGTCGGAACGGGCAGTCGCTGGGATCATCGGGCAACCGGACTCAAGAGTGACTATGGGTCCGGAAAAGAGTTTCCCAAATACGGTGATATCCTGGCCGTTTGCGATGCCGACGCCGAGCGCCGCGAGCGGGCATCCGCGCTGGTGAAACAATGGAGCGGCAAGGCTGCGGAGCAAGTCGCCGACTATCGACAGATCATCGACCGCGACGATATCGATGTCGTTCACATTTCAACACCTGATCACTGGCACGCCAAAATTGCGATTGAGGCGATGCTCTCTGGCAAGGATGTGTACTGTGAAAAACCAATGACGTTGACGATCGCCGAAGGTCGACTGATGTCCGATGTCACCAAGCAAACAGGTCGTGTCGTTCAGATCGGAACCCAACAGCGCAGCGACTATAAATTCTTAAAAGCGATCGCCATGATTCGTGATGGCCGCATCGGACAGCTAAAAAAAATGAGCTGCTCTCTGGGCGCAGGCCCAAGGAGCCCCGAGTTGCCGATCGCCGCGGTTCCCAAGCACTTTGATTGGAATCAGTGGCTCGGCCCCGCTCCGCTGGTCGACTATCGACGTCTGGACGGTGACTACGGCGAAACCAAAGGCTGGTCGCGAAGTCACTACGAGTTCCGCTGGTGGTATGAATACTCCGGCGGCAAACTGACTGACTGGGGTGCCCACCATGTCGATATCGCCACCTGGGCCGCCGACAAAATTGACACCGGCCCAGTTTCGATCGAGCCAGTTTTGGTCAAGCATCCGGTACCACTGGCCGATGGCTACCCGACGTTGGACAACCAGTTCAACACGGCAACCGAGTTCAAATTTCTGGTCACCTACGAGGACGGACTGGAATTGGAGATTCGCCATGACGGCGACAACGGCATCATGCTGCAAGGCACGACCGGTCGGATCTTTATCAATCGCGGCCGCTTGTCGGGCAAACCGGTCGAGCAGTTGGAACAGAATCCGCTGGCTCACGAAAAAATTGAAGCGGTCTACAAAAATCGCAAGCTGACGGATCATTTTCGAAACTTTTTTGATGCGGTCCGCGAACGGACTGATCCGGTCTCCGATGTTCACAGCCATCATCGCGGTCTTTCGACTTGCCACTTGGCCGGCATTGCCGGTCGCTTGAATCGAAAAATCCGTTGGGATCCGCGGGCCGAACTGGTCCTCGGCGACGAGCAAGCGCAGGGCTTCATCAGCCGCGATAATCGCCAAGGATTTGAAATCGAACTCTAGCGATCGATAAACTCGGCCAGCACGGCCGCGGCGCGCGGCGCCGCGGCGGGGGTTTGGTCCAAGATCGACGCCACCGCCGCAAGTGTTTGCTCGAGTCGTTGGCGATACAGTTCGTTGTTCTGCTGAGCGGACAAATAAATCAGGTTCTCGCAGGCAACGCTGATCCCCGACGGGATCGCCGAATCGACCGGATCCTTTGCGCGGACAATCAGCGTGGGATGATCCTGCGAAGTGAAGTAAAAACCGCCGGCGTCAGCATCCCAAAAAAGCTCAAGTTGCTTGTCTGTGATTTTGCCGGCTGATTCCAGCCAGCGTGGGTCCCCGGTGGCGTGGTGCAATGCAATCAGACCACTGGCAAGAAACGCGTAGTCGTCCAGATAAGCATTCAATTTCGCCTCACCACGGGCATAACTTCGCAGCAGTCGTCCATTGTCATCCCGCAGTTGATCGAGCACAAAATCGGCAGCCTCGGCCGCTGCCTGTATGTACTGCTGGCGATTCAAAATTCGCCCCGCGTCGGCGAGTCCGGCAATCATCAATCCGTTCCAAGCGGTCAGGATCTTGGTATCGGTCAACGGCCGTTGTCGTTTGCTGCGGATGTCAAACAATCGTTTTCTCTGTGGTTCCAGGCTGGCGATCAGGTCGACAAACGGTTCGCCGCGCTGCTGGGCAACCGCAGTCAATGTTTTGCCAGGGTCGGGAACAAAAAATTCTTGTTCAAAGTTTGGCTGGCCGCTGAGCCGATAGACCTCTGCAAACTCGGCGAAGCCTTGGCCGCTGCCGAGGGAATTCAACTCGGCTGCGGTCCAACGATAGTATTTCCCCTCTTCGCCCTCGCTGTCGGCATCCAGGGAACTGTAGAAAGCCCCGTCTGCCGCCTTCAATTCGCGGAGCACGAAATCACAAATGCCTTCGACGACATGCCGATATTCGTCGCGACCGGTATCAGCATACGCCTGGGCATAAACCGATGCCAACTGACCGTTGTCGTACAGCATTTTCTCAAAGTGCGGGATTTGCCAACGTCGATCGACACTGTATCGATGAAAGCCGCCGCCGAGCTGATCGATCATCGCGCCGCTGATCATTCCGTCCAGCGACTTGATCAGCATCCGCCTGGCCGACTGCCGCGCAGCTTGATCAACCGAGGCGCGTCGCATACGGTCGATCAGAAATAGCAAATTCGATGGCTCGGGAAACTTCGGCCGATTCGGCTGTGCGGCGGAAAATCCGAAGCCACCATATTCGGGATCAAATTGCTCGGCGATCGCTTCGGCAACCGCGTCGACGATTGCCGGTCGCAGTTCCACCTTCGCCTTGGTCACACGACTCTGACTCTGCTTGATCGCGTCAGTCAGGGCCGCGGACTGCTGCCTTACTGCGGCGGGCTGTTCTTTCCAAGCGGCATCTACTTGATCCATGATCGATAGAAATCCCGTCGCATTCCCGCGATCACCGTTGCGTGCGGGAAAGTAGGTCCCTCCCCAGAACGGACGTCCGTCGGGCAGCAAAAACACGGACATCGGCCAGCCGCCTCCGCCACGACTGATGATTTGCACGGCACTCATGTAGATTTGATCCACGTCCGGCCGTTCTTCGCGGTCCACTTTGACGCACACGAAACGCTCGTTCATGATCCGAGCGATGTCGGGATCGGTGAACGATTCGCGTTCCATCACATGACACCAATGGCAAGCGGCATAACCGACCGACAAAAAGATCAGCTTGTTTTCTCGTTTTGCTTTCTCGAATGCCTGATCACCCCATGGATACCAGTCGACCGGATTGTGCGCATGCTGCAGCAGATAAGGACTCGATTCCCCAGCAAGACGATTGGTGGGATGCGGATCGTCTGCGACTGCGCCGCCGCAGAGCAAGCCGGCGAAGCAGATCAAACGGGCGATGGATCTGAACATGCTCTCTCCAACGGGTTTCGCTGACTTCGTAAGCTTAAGCTGATGGTTTCTCAAAACGAATGTTTCATCCTAAGTGAGCGGCACCGCTAATCGACGCTAACGAAACGCTAATCAACGCAGAGCTTGGAAACTGGAGTCTGATCAAGGCAATGTTAGCTGGACAGCGTCGTGTCCAGTAAGCCTCTGTCTCGTTATTCGATTGATGACTGGAAAAAGGGTCCTAAGTAGAATGCTACGAGCATTGAGCCGATGGCGTTAGCCACGGGCCCTTCGACTGTACGAGGCGCTTCGCCAAGGCCCGACGCTAGCGCGTTCGGCTCAAAGCGGGAGATTAAGCCCGTGCCATTCGGTCCTAAGACTATTTCGCTCGTTTCAAACGATGATGCTTCTCGCTTCTGGTCAGGTGTCCCCAATTCAAGGCCTGGTCTTGTTCATATTGTTTGCCCAGCAGCAGTGCGATCGATGCTTTGGCCATTTCAAAGCCCAGATAAAAGGCATGGCTCGGATCAACGTTTCGCGACTGCTGCATTGCCATCAACTGGTCGAATAGATCATAGGGTTCTTGGCCCCGCAGGTGCAAACCGGCGGACATCAGGTGGATCAGATCATTCTGAGCGAAGATACGGTAATTGTTGTCGCGGATCGATTCGGCCAATGATTCCAGCGCGTGATCAGTAAACGGTCGCAGACTTGCGTCCCGCAGCATCACCAATTGCTCCGACAACCGTTTGGGTGGAATTCCATGCTGCTGACTGTGATGCACCAGCCGTCTGGCAATATCACATTCGCGGACCGAGGATCTGGCCCAATTGATCACTTGCGTGGTTAACACACTATGGATGCCCAGTTCTTGGCAAATCCCCAGCAACAGAAAATTAATGCCGGCCGAATCCGCATCGGTCAACTCCGTCAGGTTACCGATCCCCATCATCATCGCTTGGTTGGGATACCTTCGCCGCGTGTCCGCATAGCGGATCAAGCTGCCGGCAAACCCGGTACCGATCGGCTCCAGAATTGGATCAAGGCGTATCGGAACCCCGTTTGAAATCAAAAATTCCACTGTTTCGAAAAAACTTTTTTCATCATCAACAGCGTCCGGAATCACAACGACTTCGCAACCCCAATCTACGGCTGCCTGCCGATTGCTCGAGTTGACCGATAACACCAACTCGGCGCCACCCCGCGTCGCGGCGGACACTTCTTGGACGTCGAACGAATCGACCGATACTCGACAACCCTGTTCGACCAGCGCACCGATGTAGTCACCGATCTCGGCGCAGGGTGATGCAGGATCACAGCCGAAATCGATCACGTTAGCACCCTGGTCGACCAGTCGCTTGGCTTGGTCAACGACCGCATCAATCGGCATCCTGGAAGCATGATTGATCTCGGCAATGATTTCGATGCTGTAGTTAGCCAGATCGACCTGGTGTCGATCTTGGCCGAACAGCGCCGCCATGTCGCGACAGTCTTTGGGCCCCAAAATAACGGGGATTCCACAGGACTGCGCAATCTCGTCGAATCCTGATTCACAGTAACCAGGCAGAATGACGTGCGTCGCTTCTGGAGGCGGCTGCAGATGACGCGAGAGCCAACGCGGCGTGATCAAGGCAGCGACGGTGATCGGCATCACGCCAATCGAATACTCGAATGCATTCCGCTTGGCAAGTTCTGCGACGATTTCATTGACCGCGACTTGCGCCAACCGCCCGGTCACGAAATAGTAATGATGATTCGGCTGGGGTCGAAGGTTGGTCTGCATGAGTCAATCGTGCCGATCGCGACCTTGCATTGTACTTGAGTGAGCGCGGTGCCGAAGTGTTTGCGTCGGATCTTGTTGTCAGATTTTCGATAACGTCGGGGCTTCGCATCGTACCATGGTTGCCATAAATAGTGATTCGATTGGACGCAACTCGGTCTTGACTTGGTCAGCGAACCACTTAAAACTTGACCAACGAGAGATCCGTGATTGATCGATGTGAAGCAGGGAATGCGTTGCCTTGATCATCGTGGCCGGGATCTCTCGTTTTTTTGTGCGCGGAGTTCATGCTTGGATGGTACTCCGTTCGGCCTGCACCTGCATGTATCCTTTGGTAGGAACATGGAGGTAGGAAAATAGAGAAATTCAGCAGTGGCTTGAGATCGTCGTGAAGGTCACTTCGTGGTGGGCGATGTTGATCCAATGAACAGCCCCGAAGGGGCTGGATCGAGTGAACCTGGAGCTTGACTCTGATACTCAGATACGCTGACATGTCGCGATTGATCGCGGTTATTTTGGACGGGGTATCTAGGAAAGCCAAGTGCGTCTGCGAGACGGCAACGAGGTCACTAGCGTTGCCGGGGCGGCGTAAATGGGTCTGGTAGTCATTCGCAGAGCGGGCGCCGAGGTTTCGAGGGAATTGCGATCCGCTGCAGACACAGCAAGCATTTACTTGTTCCGGCCTACATCGGTCACGAATAATCCGAGCTCGACTCACCAAATCAGCAGCCCGCGTGAGGCCACAGTCAATCGTAGTTTCGATTGGATCCGCAGACGTCTTGCGGTCCATGAACAAAGCCACGCCCGGCTTTGCCGGGCGTGGCTTCAAATCAATCATGGTGGTGTCAGGATCGCGTTAATTTCTTCCCGCTTGTCGGAATACTTCCGCGACTCCGAAGGTAAAGAAGGTACTGATCCCGAAGTTGATCAGTTGTTCCTCACATTTGTATTGCAGGATCAAGACATCACCAGGCTGGACCAGCGGACGGGCGCGTGGATCGTTGATCGCATCGGCCAGGTCCACTCGAATCGCAATTTGTCCATTGCAGGGCGTCTTTCGTAACACATACAGCATTCCCGGCGGCACGCCTTGGACACCTCGACCGGTGCTCAGGCCGAATTGTTCCGCAGTTCCGCCAACCGCACCGCCGGCCAGCGCAATTGCTCCGAGGACGTCGAGGTCGAAGTCGCGTGGTATTGGGAATTGGCCGCCTCGCAGCAATCCGCCGGTGTAAAATAACTCGGCTTCGCGCGACTCGATGTACACGATGTCACCGTCTTCTAAACGAACATCCGATTCCGGGATGTCCGGTATCACGCCCGGCCTGACACGTAGCGGAATCCGAATGATCGATGGATCGTCAGGTATTTCCGGCGGACAGTAGCAGGGATCCATTCGGGCACGCTCTTGTTCTGCATACCACTGTTGCAAAAACTGGGCTCGCTTCCGCTGATCGGCGCGAGTCGCCCGTAGCACGAGTACTTCATTCTTGGCATTCACACCCGGCAGGCCACCCGATTCGACCAGTGCATGCAGAATGTCATTTTGGTAGGCCGGCAGGTTGATCAGACCACCTGTCGCGCTCAGGTCGGTGCCGCCAGCCAAGAATCGGGCCCCAAGATTTTGCTGGATCAAGCCTTGGTTGCCGCCTTGTCGCCCTCCACCATCTTCACGGATCACGATCACATCGTAGGTTCGCTCCTTGATCAGCGTGACGATTGGACGCGCTTTTTCAGGCCGCAGGATGTCTTCCTCGATGTAGGCATCACGGATCGCATCGCGGACTTGGTCCAGCGTCAAGCCATCGACATCCAAGGGTTCGATCAACGGCAGCGACAGGGTCCCGTCGTCTTGCACAGGGATTGGGAAACCGATCGACGGTGGCAACGGGCTGTTTTCCGGAGGGAAGTTGACCGGCGGCGGAACAGGGGGCTCATCCGGCGAATTGAAAGGCAACACACCCTCGATGTAGACGCCCAGAATATCGCCCGGGCCCAACTCGTAATCGCGCGGCGGCTCGATCGACAGCAATGAGATATCGACCGGCACCAAGTCGGCTTTCGGCTCGGGAAAGAATTCCGGCGGCAGTCGATTCGCAGGAATACCCTCGATCGGCAGGGTCAACGCCGTGCAACCGGCTGAAGGTTGCAACGAACAGACCGACAGCGAACAAGCTCGCTGTGGCATGGAACAGTCGATGCCCCTGTTTGCCTGTTGAAAGTTGCATTCTCATCCCTGAAGCTCTCTGTCTAAAATCGAATGGTATGGATCGTTGCGGCGCCTGTCTGCCAGGAGCCAATTCGTTTACTCGAAACTGAACGGCAGACTGTTGTCCTCGTCGCCCTCGGGTGCCGAAATTCCGGCACGCTCGGCCAGCACCGCATCAGCGGACGATGCGGATCCGCTTGCGTCGCCAACCGCCACGGGCGGGAACAGGCTGTCGAATACCGAATCCGCTTCTGTGGGCGGATCGATTTGCTCAAAATCACCTGGGTCCAACTGGATCGGATCTGCATCGCCCGGCTGCAGTTGGAACTCATCCAAAGTTTCCGGAACTGGTTCCGGAACGAACTCCTGCTGAGGATAGAACGGGTTGGTCACGGCGGGTCCAGTCGGCCCAGAATCGACCGACGGAGCCAGACCTGTGGCGGACAGCGAGCCCGGATTTTGGTAGTGATTCAGGCGAATCGCTTGCCAGTGGCCTACGCCATCTTGTTCAGCGGCTTTGACTCCGTAGGGATATCCTTGGAACCAGGCATCGATCGCCGCCTGACCGCTGGCCGACTGGTATTGCCATCCCCAAAAGGACGAAGGGGCGATTGCGGGGGTACAACCGTTACCCCCGTTGGCAACATCGTTATACCCGGCAACGAAACCGTCCTTGAACTCTTTGATGTATTGCCGATTTGGGATACAGGGTGTGCGACAGTGCCAAGCCTTCTCGGCCATGGCCCGATTGCGATAACCAATCATGAAGTCATCGATGCAGTCGCTGTTGATTCCTCTGCAGACTTGGGAACTCAGTCTACATCCGGTCAAACCGGCCGCAAAAAAACCGAGCAATCCAACGATCAGCAGCCGTTTTCCGGCCGTGATCCGAGCGCGACCGAGCCATGAGCTGGAAGATCTTGCTTGGCCCCGATCATCGGTGTTGTTCTGTTTTGGTGCCCTTTTGGCACGATTAGAACGAATTGCCATCTCGCCCCCCTTGGCTACCGCGGCATTCTGTATTCAGTTTCGTATTTTGCGGGTTATGCGGGTAACGCAAGCCGCGTACGGGTAGATATCGCCTGATCACCCAGTCCGAATTGAACAAAAGTATCGAAAATACCAACTGTACCGATAAAACCGCCTCCCAAGCTTTGCGGCAGCTGCAAATCAAACTCGCGTAATTCAGGGGAACGCGTTGCGATATTCCGGTTTGGTATCCAGAGCTGCGAAAATCTTTCGAAATTTTTGAAAAGACCGGTTCTAGGAGAAAACGGGACTTCTATACTGATACCAATTGATACAAAGGTGGTTTACCCAATTACTCTTACTCATCCATCTGGCCGTAATTACGAATTCCGGCTGACCCAATTCCTTATCTAAGTTCCGTCGGCGGTATCAATGATTGTCCTATTTGTGATCTGCTTTCTGATTTCATTTTTCGCGGCTCTGTTGGTGGTGCCGACTTGCCGTTCATTGGCACATTTACTTGGAATCGTCGATCACCCCGACAAGGAGCGGAAACTTCACACAGCTCCAATTGCGCTCGGCGGCGGAATTTCGGTCTTCTTGTCCTTCGCCACGGCGTTCGTCGCCACGATTCTGATCGATCGACAGTTCTTTGATCAGTTGTTCGGCAGCGTGTCGAACCAATGGTATGTGTTGTTCGCCTCTGCGATCGCGATCCTGCTGGTCGGTTTTGTTGACGATGTCTGGGCGCTCCGTGGCCGCCAGAAGTTATTGTTGCAGTGTCTGATCATCGCTTGTATGGTCGGCAGCGGTACTGTGATCGACAGAATCGGTCTGCTCGGATTCGATCTCCAGCTCGGCGTGTTTGCGTTCCCGGTGACGGTGATCTGGCTGCTGGTAGCCGTCAACGCATTGAACTTGATCGACGGTGCCGATGGTGTGGCGACAACAGCCGGATTGATCATCTGTTTGGGTCTAGGCTTTTTGGGACTTCAATTCGGCTCGATGTTAGGAAGTGCCGTTGGATTTGCGATGGCGGGTGCGTTAGCGGGATTCTTAATCTTCAACCGCCCGCCGGCGACAATCTATTTGGGCGATTCCGGCAGCATGATGATTGGACTGTTTGTCGGCGTATTGGCGGTCTGGAGCAATGTCAAGGAAACGACGGTTCTGTCTGCGGCTCCGGTGGCGATTCTGGCAATTCCGCTGTTTGATTCAACCGCCGCTGTTCTGCGGCGATGGCTGACCGGACGCAGCATTTATGCTGCTGATCGGGCTCACTTGCACCACCTGTTGCGAGAAAAGTATGGTCCGGTTGGAATGCTGGTTGTGGTGGCGGCTGTCTGTAGCACCACGACCGTGTTGGCGGTGTTATCGGTTTACCTTCATCAAGCTTGGATTTCCGGCTTCGGCGTCTTGGCAGCGATCGGTTTTCTAATCCTGACAAGATCGTTCGGGCATGCCGAAGCAACACTGGTCATGGGACGAGCGGCCCATTTTGCCCGGTCGCTGACCACGGCACCGGAGATTCGCAATTCTGAAAAGCACCAACGTTGCGTTTCATTGCAGGGCCATGGGCCTTGGGACACGATCTGGGAACCTTTGGTCGACTTTGCAGAATCTCATGGCCTGGCCGGGGTAAAAATCGATCTGAATATGGCCTGGTTGCATGAAGGCTATCACGCAAACTGGCAGAGCATCCGGCTGCCCGAAAAGGAAACTGCGATTCGCATGCAACTCCCTTTGTTCGCATCGCGAGCCGGCATTCAGGTGCAGATTGGTCGCCTTGAGCTGATCGCACCCGCGGTCGACGCCAGATCCTACGAGAGCATTTCGGAAATCAGTGAGCATCTGGCTGATCTGACGCCGCAGATCAGCCGCATCGTTGCTGACTTGGAATTGACGGCGAACGAACGCGAAGGTCAGCGGACTGGCGAGTCGGTTGCGATTCCCGAACCCGTCAGCTTTAGCCTTACCCAGTCGGAGAGGGAAGCCGCGGTAACGCAGCAGTCATAGTCACGGCGGCAAGGATTCTTTCCGGGCGTCCGAAAGCACTGCGCCGGTTCCGCGGCCGTGCTGAGTGCCCATGACTTAACAGTTGGATTCTGCATAATCGGATGTTAACTATCGATTCTGAGCCGGATTCGTGGCGAAATCCTTGGTTCCTTATTCCAGGCCGATCATTCTGAGGCGGTCAACCGGTGTCCATGCATTTGGCGGCCAGAGCGTTGCCATTGAATCGCCAACGGAAATGGTTCAGACAAACAGATTCGTTCCCATCGCGGTTGGTGCCTGCCACCCACGTGGACGAAGTCCGCGCTGACCAGCCCATCGACGACAGCGACTGATTCATTCACTCTAACCTCTAGAACCACATTGCCCATCCTGCCACGCGAACCCGACTGTTATCCTATCGATCTGCTAGATCGTGCCGGCCCCAACTTTGAATACTGGTGGCTTTTGTACACCAAATCGCGTCAGGAAAAGCAATTAATGCGTCACCTGCGGCAGCTCGACTTGCCGCACTACGGCCCGCAGATCGCACACCGCCGTCGTTCACCCTCCGGCCGCATACGAACCACCTATGCGCCATTGTTCAACAACTACGTCTTTCTGTGCGGTGACGACGACGCACGTTACCAGGCGGTCTGCACAGGATGCGTTCAAAAGGCAACAAAGGTAACTGACGTTGAAACGTTTGTCCGAGACCTCCGGCAGGTTTACGACCTGATCGACTTGGGAGTTCCGTTGTCGATTGAAAGTCGCCTGGACGTCGGCCAAATGGTGCGCGTGCGAAGTGGGGCGTTTGCCGGTTACGAAGGAGTGATTCTGCGCCGCGAGCAAGAGACACGGCTCTTGGTATCGGTCCGATTCATGGAACAGGGCGTGAGCGTCAAACTTGACGACTGCCAACTCGAGGTCGTCGGGTAAGACAGTCCGACACGGCGACGCCAAATGTCTTCTCACAAACCCCGCATCGTCTTCCTCAATCGCAGCTATTGGCCCGATACCGAGGCGACGGGACAACTGCTGGAAGACTTGTGTGAACATCTCTCCCCGTCTTTTGACGTCCACGTGGTCTGTGGGCAACCCAATAGCCCACGAGTCGAACACTACAAGCGATCGGGTATCGAAAGCCGCGGAGGGGTCACCGTCCATCGGCTCGAGCACCGCAAATTTGCCAAGCGGTTTCCGGCGGGTCGGTTGATCAACTTGATCTCGTTCACGCACGCGGCGGACCGCTACTTGCGGCGTAATCGGATCTCGGCAGACGTGTTGATCAGCGAAACCGACCCCTTTCTGTTGCCGATCGTCGCTGCCAACCATTCCCGCCGCGTTGGTTGTAAGTTTGTCAGCTACCTTCAAGACATCTATCCGGATGTCGCGGAAGAAATTGGAAAAGTAAGCACTGGCTGGCTGACCAGACGCATCCGATCCAAGCTTCGTGCCGCTTATGCGTCGGCCGACCACATCGTGGTTCTGGGGCGCTGCATGCGGGATCGTTTGCACCGCGAACCCTGGTCGCTTGACACCGAAAAAGTTTCGGTGATTCCAAATTGGTCTGATTGCGAGCTGATTCGCCCGTTGGACCGCAATCAGAATGCGTTTCTTCGCCACCAGGGTCTCGAAGACCGCTTCGTGATCATGCACAGCGGCAACATGGGTTTGACTCAACGGCTAGATGTGTTGGTACGAGCTACCCGAGATTCATCGTGGCCGGCCAGTGCGGTACTCGTGTTAGTCGGTGATGGGGCAGCCAAACAAGAATTACAAATCATCGCCGGTGAAACCACCGATGACCGGGTTCGTTTTCTTCCCTACCAACCGCGCGAAGAGTTATCGCAGAGTTTATCTGCCGCCGATTTGCACGTCGTTTCCATGCATGAAAACATCTCTGGCTGTCTGTGCCCCAGCAAACTGTATGGAATCCTGGCTGCCGGTCGCCCCGTCCTAGCCATTGCTGATCAATCGACCGATCTGTGCCAAACGGTAAACGAGAATGATCTGGGATGGTGTTGCCAACCAGGTGATGCTCGAGCAATCGCCCAAACTGTTGCTGTTGCCGCCAGCAACACCACCGCCAGGCTGGCTGCGGGAGAGCGGGCGCGCTGCGTTGCCTGCCAACGTTTTGACCGCAAAGTCGTCGTCGCTCAATTCTCAGAGCTATTAAACGAATGCTTGCGCTAGATCGTTCTGCCTGTGTAGTGTCAATCCGCGACCCAACCACGTGAACACCGCGCTGATTACCGGCATCACCGGACAAGACGGGTCGTACCTTGCCGAACTGTTGCTCGGTAAAGGGTACACCGTTCATGGGCTGGTACGCCGTAGCAGCACCACGGTACGCAGCCGACTCGATTCGCTGTTCTACAACAAGGCGGTCTATAATCGTACGCTCTTCCTGCACTACGCTGACCTGGATGACGCGACGACGATTCGTAGAATCTTGATGCGAACCAACCCGGACGAGCTATACCATTTGGCGGGGCAAAGCCACGTTGGCGCCAGTTTCGAGATACCGGAAACGACCTGTCAGTTCACTGCTATGGGAACCTTGAAGCTATTGGAGATACTACGGGATACTGAGAATCGCCCAAAGCTATTGCACATCAGCAGTAGCGAAATTTTCGGACGTCCCCGCGCTGCACCGCAAAACGAAACGACCCCGATCTGCCCGGTGACGCCCTACGGAATCGCCAAATCGTTTGCCACTCAAATGGTAACCCTCTATCGCGAGTCTTTCGGATTGTTTGCCTGCAACGCGATTTGCTACAATCATGAGTCGCCACGGCGCGGTGAGTCTTTTGTGACCCGAAAGATATCTCGTGCCGCTGCCGCGATCTCAGCTGGCCTAGAAGACCGATTGAAGCTTGGATCAATCGACTCACAGCGGGACTGGGGATACGCCCCTGAATATGTCGAAGCGATGTGGCGAATGTTGCAACAGCCACAGCCAAGTGATTTTGTGATTGCCACGGGCCGAGCTCACAGCGTGAAAGATTTTCTGGTGTCGGCATTCCAATCCGTTGACCTTGATTGGCGGAGATATGTCGAAATTGACAGTCGTTACGTCCGGCCGGCGGAGGTCAGTCAGCTTGTCGGAGACGCATCCAAGGCATATTCGTTGCTGGGCTGGCAAGCCAAAACAAAATTACCTGAGTTGGCTCGCTTGATGGTGAGCGCTGATTTGGAGCGACTGGGTGAGCGCTGACCCAAGGCAACCGATCAGTTTACCCCGCTCGGTCAGGCTCGTCCCAAGCGTCGGCCGGGTGAAGCTGGTAGACGATCCGAACCTCCGGATCGGGCCGATTCCATTACCAAACATAAAATTAGATTACTTTTCGCCACTAACGGGTGCGAACTCGATTCGACTGATACCGAAGATGATCAAACCGTGAAGCGTCTCCGATTATGCTGTGCGATTTCGGTCTGGGCTTCAGCGTGTGTTCTGGCTGCGCTGCCGTCCGTGGTTGCCGCCGACTTTGGCGGCGTACTTTGGTGGACTCAGTACATTGCCGCACTGGCAATCTTGGCTGCTGCGCTGTTGGCGCTGCCCAGTCTGTTCTCCGCTGACAATCTTGCCCTGCTGCGACAGAATTACATCGTACTGATTCTGCTGTTTTGGAGCCTGTTTGCCTGGCTGCAAACGGTACCGATGTTCGCCGGACTGGTTGGGCTGCTGAGCAACGGATCGAAGCTCGCCTACCGCGACTGGATCGAACCATTGCTGGGCGTCGAGAATACACCGACTTCCTTTCCGATTTCGATTGATCCTCAGCAAACCGCACATTCGGTTGCCGCAATGGTATTGGTGCTGTGCGTTGTGTGGACGGCAACTCAGGTATTCGGCGCCCGAGCGAAACTCAGCATGTTGTTGCACGCCTTGGCAATCGGTGCCGCTTTACACGCCGCCTTTGGCATCGCTCGCCAGGTCTACCCGCAGCTCCACGTATTTGGGGTAGAGATGCAATCTGGCTCGTTCGGTTGTTTTGTCAACCACAGCAACGCGGCACTGTTCATGAATGTTGGTTTGGCTGCGAGCCTGGGATTATTGGCCTGGCGAATGGCGGCTTTGACGGGAATGGAATTGGACGACAAACACTTTGAAGTGAATGATCTGCTGGCGTTGCTCAACGACCGGGCGTCCATTGCCGGTGTGATCAGTGCAGCGTTCTGCCTATGTGGATTGCTGGTATGTGGATCACGGGGAGGCCTGGCGTCGCTGGTGATTGGTGGTCTGTTGGCCCTCGGATGGATGCGCCAAAACAGAGGGATGAAGACGGTCCCGGTTGTTGGGGTAGCGATTCTGGCCGTCCTGGCGATCCTGATCACTCCACTGAATTTGGATTTGCAAAGCATCCAACGGCTGGAGATATTTTCGGGCGGCGACACGTCAACCATCTTACGCAACGCGCGATTTCCTCACTGGCAAGATTCGCTGCGGACCGCGCAAGCCTATTTTCCAGCTGGATCTGGGTTGGGGAGCTATGCATACGCCTACCTTCCGTACCAGGCATCTGGTTCTGAAAGTTGGTTCCATCATGCCGACAATCTGTGGTTGGAAATGCTGGTTGAACAAGGTTTGCCGGGTCTCGTGTTCACGCTGCTGATTTTCTTTTTCATGATCCGCACCTTGATGCGCATGAACCACTCGGTCGACCCCATCGATCACGGATTGCGAGTGTCCGGTTGGTTCTTAATCGGCGTGCTATTGGTCTCTCAGTTTTTCGATTTCGGTCTGATCATTCCCAGCAATCTGATTGCCGTTGCCGTGTTCGTTTCGGCGACCCTCGCTCGGGCGACCGCGGCTGGTCTGAATGTCACCGACGGCCAACGGAGCATTTTTCGACCGACGCATGCGGGGTTATGGTGTGCGGGACTGGCAGGCCTGGTCATTCTGCTGACAATCCTGGCAACCATTCGGCTGGACGGCGATGCTCGAGTTGAATCGGTCGCCAAAGCGGCCGCCGCGAATTTGGATGCAGCACAGATGGACAGTGAAAGGCTTGCCGAGCTAGCCGCCAAGATTCGATCAGCCCCACGCTGGGATCGCTCACCTGTGTTACTGGATCTGCTCTCAAAGGTCGAGTACTCACAGGCGCGAATGGCAGAAACAGCGGCAACAAATCCGCAAACTCCCCTGCAAGCGAGGGCTGCTTACCAACGTACGGACCTGATGACACGTCGGTCAGCCTGGCATGCCAGTCGCAACCAGAATTCGACAGCGCAGAATGAATCGTCCCGGGTTCCGGCCGCTGAGCCGGCGAGCGATTTGTATCAATCGATTTTGAATCACGCAGCGCAGTCGCTGCAGCGACTGCCATTGGGCATGGAAGCACGCGCCTGGCAACTCTACCTTGATTTCATCCATCAAGATCAACCCCGATCGGAGGCGGCGATCGCCCAGTTGTCTGAGATCTACAAGGGCAATCCTCTGATTCTGGAACGCTTGGGCAGACATGCGGCCGCTTCCGGTGATTTCGAGCTGGCAACCAGCCTCTGGCGAACTGCATTGGAAATTGACCCCGACCGTGCTCTGCGAATCTTAGACTTGGTCCAGTCACGTTCAGAAATCGATTTGCTTGCCGTTCTGCCAGCGAATGAAAAGGTCTTTCGAAGCGTTGCTCGACGGATGGTCGATCGAGGAATCGCCACTGAGGATTTTCTCAAGCGAGCCACTGATGAAATCAAGTGTGATGATTGCATAACCAACAAACAGAAAGCGGATTGCCACCGATTGGCAGCCGACATTGCGTATCAGCTGAAAGACATGGATCTTGCGTTCCAACAGATGCTGGCCGCCATCCAATTGACGCCCACGAACTCAAGACTGCACATCACTTATGTGCAACGGCTTCGTGAAAACGGGCGAATCACCAATGCCAGGGCCGCAGCCAATCGCGCGCGGCAGCTATTTCCCGATGACGCACGATTTGATCGCATCATCAAGGAGATAGTCGCCAAAGAGTTGGAAGGACTGGAAGGTGTGTCCGAGGATTCGATACTCTTTCAATCGGGCAAATGATAGTCGCGAGGATCGTAATGTTGGCGAAACGGCGGCAGCCGCCCAGCCCGTCCGAACAAACCCTTAGCCGGTCCGTTCCACCCGGTGCGTTGTCAAGCTCAAGAATACAGCTCGGGTGGCTAGCGCACCTGCGGGTCAGTTTTGAAGTTGCGCATTTGGTGAAGCGAAGCGATTGTAGGCCGGACCAAGGACGCACGGCGTGTTGGAACTGCGCAAACGGTTCCATTGTAGATTTATATCACACACCGATGAAAGTTTACGGTTGCGTCCGCCGCTTCGGCATTTGCATCGTTCGCTTGGCCCGGCTTACAGAATAGCGCAACCTCAAAAAGCGTCAGCGAGCCCCCACCATCCTGGCAACAAACGCAGCACAGTTGGGGGAGGGATGTTGGTTCTGGCTTCAAATCGTACTCGTACTCAGGCGTCAGGGGGTACTCGTACTCCTACTCGAATAGACTGGCGATGACCAAACCAATCTTCGATCACAATCGACTCGACGTTTATCGACTCTCGATCGATTACCTTGCTTCGTCCTACGGCATCGCAAAAGAACTGGACAGAGTCGATCGTCATGCTCGCGATCAATGGCTCCGCGCGGCGCAGTCAATTCGGCTGAACATCGCCGAGGGCAAAGGGAAACGTAGTGACAAAGATCAGAATCGTTTTCTCGATATCGCTCGCGGATCCGCATTGGAATGTGCCTCGATTCAGGATCTGCTTGCTGCGGCGCAACGAATCGCGGATGGACGCCACGGCGAATTGAAACGCAAGCTAAAGCGAATTGTCTCGATAATGACACGATTGATCGCCCGAGTTGACGCCGTCGCCGAACCGGCGATCGGGTACGATGCTGAGGTCGAGCACGAGTACCGCGAAGCTGCGTACGAGTACGAGCACGAATGAAGAAGGGAGTCAGAGCAATCGGACGCACACGAGGCAGGCTTGCGTGCGGATTCAGATGGACGATCACGCGTCCCGCCCGCGTCATCTGTCACGTTAACCTGGCATTCAGACCCCAACTAATTTGAGAATTTGACGCACCAATAGCCATGGATTTCAACAACAAATCAATTTACGTCGCCGGACACCGCGGGATGGTCGGTAAAGCATTGGTCCGCGCTTTGGAAACTGCCGGTGCCAGGGATTTAATTCTGCGGGACCGCTCCGAACTTGATCTCTGCAATCAACAAGCGGTCAATCAGTTCTTTGAACAACAGCGGCCGCAGATCGTCGTTTTTGCCGCGGCGAGAGTCGGTGGAATCCATGCCAACCATGCCTACCCAGCGCAGTTCATTTACGACAATTTGATGATGGCGGCCAACTCGATCCATGCGGCGCACTTGTTCGACACCGAGCGATTTTTATTCCTGGGCAGCACCTGCATTTATCCACGCCTGGCGCCCCAGCCAATGTCCGAGGATTGCCTGCTGAGCGGCCCGCTGGAACCAACCAACGAGGCCTACGCGCTGGCAAAAATCGCGGGATTGAAGCTCTGTCAATTCTATCGATCGCAATACAACCGATTATTCCACTCGGCAATGCCTACCAACCTGTATGGAACCGGCGACAACTATCACCCCGAAAACTCACACGTTCTGCCTGCGCTGATCCGTAGGTTCCACGAAGCGAAGCTGGCTGGTGCTGATGAAGTCGTGATTTGGGGCACTGGGCGGCCGCGGCGTGAGTTTTTGCACGTCGATGATTTGGCCAATGGTCTGCTTCATCTGCTGAGCCTGAAGGACCCGCCAAACCTGGTCAACATCGGCACTGGGACCGACGTTACCATTGTTGAGTTAGCCGAAACTGTCGCTCGAGTGGTTGGCTTCCAGGGCAAAATTACCACAGACCCCAGTAAGCCGGATGGAACCCCGGTCAAGCGAACCGACATGTCACGAATGCACGCAACCGGCTGGCGAGCTCGAATCGATTTGGAAACCGGCTTGAAAATGACCTACCAAGACTTTCTACAAGAGACCAAGCAAGGAGTTCTTCGCCAGGCATGACTCTGTACCCGCTGCGCGATTTTACCTTTGGGCGGCATGGCGATAGCCACCGGTTCTTGGATTCGACAACGAGTCGTCCCTGTTCGCCAAACAGGTTCAGGGTGGCTGGGGTCGAGACGCGAGTTCCACGAGCGTCGAGCCCCCAGTTGCGGCCCAACCAGCCAAGCCTAACGCGCTGCCAAGAGTGAAAGCCAAACCGTTAATGAACGCGAACAGAACGCTGATCAGAAACCAGTCTCGAAACACCACTCCGTTTAGCGTTTGATTAGCGTCCATTAGCGGTTCAATCCCCGTCTTTTTAGCAAAACTCACCTCGCTTTCGATTCCATAACCAACCATGACAAAAACAGCACTGATCACTGGCATCACCGGACAAGACGGTTCGTACCTGGCCGAACTCCTGCTCGCGAAAGACTACGAAGTCCACGGCGTTGTTCGCCGCAGCAGCACGTTCAATACCGATCGGATCGACCATATCTATCGTGATCCCCACGAGGCAGGTACCAAGCTGTTCCTACACTATGGCGATTTGACTGACGGTCAGAACCTGACCAACCTGGTTTTGGATGTTGAGCCCGACGAGATTTACAACCTGGGGCGCAGAGCCACGTTCGCGTCTCGTTCGATGCGCCGGCCTACACCGTCCAGACTGTTGGCATTGGCGCACTGAATGTTTTGGAAGCCGCCCGCCAACTGAACAAGCAGAAGCCGGTACGCGTCTATCAGGCATCGTCATCGGAAATGTATGGCGACGTGATCGAGACGCCGCAAACCGAAACGACTCCGTTTCAGCCTCAGAGTCCGTATGCCTGTGCCAAGGTCTATGCGTTTCATCAGACGGTGAACTACCGACACGCCTACGACCTGTTCGCGACCAACGGGATCCTGTTCAACCACGAGTCGCCCCGTCGAGGCGAAACGTTTGTGACACGCAAGATCACCAGAGCGGCAACCCGAATTAAGCTCGGATTGCAAGAAAAGCTCTTCCTGGGCAACCTGGACGCCCAACGCGACTGGGGATACGCCAAAGACTATATCGAAGGGATGTGGAAAATGCTGCAGCACGACGAACCCGATGACTTCGTGCTGGCTACAGGTGAAACGCAAACGATTCGTCAGTTCCTGGATTACACGTTCGGCTATCTGGACCTTGATTGGAACGATTACGTCGAGATCGACCCGCGATATTTTCGTCCCACCGAAGTCAACTTGCTGTTAGGCGACCCCAGCAAAGCTAAACAGAAACTGGGTTGGCAGGCGACAACCAGTTGCCAAGAACTTGCCGAACTGATGGTTGATCACGACCTGGAACTGGCACGGAAAGAGGCCGTTCAAAGGGTTTGAATGACGTCGACAAAATAGCTTCCTCGTTCTCTCAATGACTTCTGTATACCGGCTAATTTTCATTCTTGAGCGGCATGGCGCTGGCCCCCGGTTCTTGCATCGCTACCCAAACCATGGAAAACCGGCGATTAGGAAGTGCCATACCGCTCACAACTCACAGCTCACAGCTCACAGCTCACAACTCACAACTCACAACTCACAACTCACAGCTCACGACTCACGACTCTTTCAATGCTTGCCACTGAAACTCCCGAATCCTACCGTCGCATGACACCCAGCCAGCGATTGGAATTGACGCTGTCGATGATGGACGAGAGCGAGCCCTATTTATTGGCAGGTACGAAAGAGCAAGTGGCTTGTAAGTTTCAGCGACTCAATGACGAGAATACGAAGCGCAACCTTGCGATGTTGACGCAGTTGGCACATTCCCAACGGCGGGCCAATGAGTGAGTTGGAGCGAACGCTATTTGCGATCACTGAATTACTTAACCACTCTGGTTTTGACTACGTTGTGATGGGGGGACTGGCGGTACGGGTCCATTCGATTCCGCGTCCGACACACGACGTTGATTTGACGATCGCCATCAAGCGCAGCGAACTGCCGAAACTATTTGAATCGCTTGAACAGATGGGCCATACGGTCGCGGAATCCTATCTTCAAGGCTGGGTTGACAAAGTAGTTTGTGAATTTGAGTAAGATTCCGGCGTGCAACGTGGCCTGTGTGGACCGCATAAGAGCCCAGACAGCAACGGACCCACAGAACGCTCTGTTGCCCGTTGGCGAGACTCCGAAGTTCGAAGGCGAAATTCTGCCGTGAGAACCAGTGAACTTCAAAACACCATCTGTTGGCTGAGCGTACACCAGCTCCCAACTTTCGTCGCACGAAATGGTCGACAGTTGGCATGCTGAAACGCAATCATCCGATTGCCTGGCCAGCAGTTGGTAAGGAAGCTGAATCCAATGGCGGAGAACTGCCGCGGGCCAAATCGATAGACGTTGTTGCCGCCCTCGACCTACCCACTACCTTTCAGCTTCGGCACACGCACTAGATGAGCCAGTCCCCTGCAGACCCCGAAGTAAGACGCGCTACGGTACCGTCACTCGGAGGAGCGGCGGCACAAGGTTTTTCGTGGCTGATGGCGCAGCAACTAGCCACCAAAGCAATCAACCTGGGGGCACAGATTCTGCTGGCATGGCTGCTGATGCCAGAAGACTTTGGGCTGATCGGTCTGGCGTATACGGTGACGGCTTTCATCTCGGTGCTGCAGCAGGCGGGACTGCGCGATATCCTGGTTCACCGGCACACTCAGTTCGATCGCTGGGCGAACCCGGTGTTCTGGATGTCCGCCTGGTTGGGCGCCGCGGGCACGCTGTTGACGCTGTCGGCGATTCCGCTTGCAACCCAGCTGTACGGCGAGCCGGTGCTGGCGGGTCTGTTGGCAGTATTATCGCTCAACGCTCTACTAGGTGGTCTGACGGTTGTTCCGGAGGCGAAACTTTCCAATGCGCTCCGGTTCAAAACGATATCGCTGATCGCGGTAGCTTCTTTGCTGTGCAACGCCGTCGTCGCCTGCATCCTGGCTTGGTATGAATTTGGTGCCTACGCGATCGCGATCGGCCTTGTCTCGTCAGTTTTGGCACGGCTGATACTGCTGTGGTTGATTGCGCCCCATTGGCCAAAACGGAAGATGCAGGTTCGCCGCTGGCGGTTGGTGTTGGGTGATGGGACCGCGATCATGTTGACCGGCATCCTAACCACAGTTGTCTCCCAGTGTGACTATGTGATTCTGGGAATATTTACCAGCGTCGCCGCCACGGGGCTGTACTATTTCGCATTCAACCTGTCACTGCAAACAGTCAGGCTGTTCACGCTAAATTTGGTCCGCGTGCTGTTCCCCACGCTGGCCAAACTACAACTTGAGCCGGAACGGCAAATGCGGTCCTTTATCAAAGCTAGCCAGTTACTTGCGATAACGGCGGTCCCCTTCTGCGTCTTGCAGGCGGCCTTGGCTGACCCGGTGCTGCGATTGCTATTTGATTCGAAATGGGAACCGGCCATCCCACTGTTGCAGATCCTAAGCCTGGGGATGGCACCCCGACTGGTAGCCGGGCCGGCCACCAGTTTGATGCAAAGTCAGGGTCGGTTTCGTTTAATTCTCGTTTTCACGGCGGTGATGGCAACTCTGTTCGTGATCCTTGTCGTTACGGTAGCTGCTCTCGGCGGAGGAAACCTGGGCGTGGCTTGCGCGGTCGCGGGATGGTCACTGGTTTATGGCCCAATGCTGATCGCCACGGCGACCAAGTCTTCCGGAAATCGAATCAACGTAATGCTACAGATTTATTCCGCGCCGTTCCTGGGCAGCGCAATTGCCATTGGCGCGGCCGCCGTATTGGCTCAACTCGTCTCGGGCGCAACCGTATCAGGGCAATTAACACAAGTACTGATCGTGCTCACCGTGAGCACGATAATCTACCTACCGCTGATCCGATGGCTTGCACCCGATGCCATACGCGATATCAGAAACCGATTGCACGATCTCTTGTCGCGTGGTCGTGCTAAGGCTAGCGGCGTATCTCATAGCGTCGACAGTCCCCTTCCTTGACAGACACAACTTTGTAGTACGTCGCAGAGTTCACTGGGGTCGCTGATCGCGATAAGTGCCGGAAGCATCTCAAAGACGGTCGCCATCGTCCCCTTGAAGCTGATCTACCAAGGTCGCAATCCGCCACGCAGCGCCACTCCCGTGAGCTTCGCTGAAGATCACGTCCACGTCGCTGACGGCTGGTATACGTCTTGTGTTGGTCAACAGCCAGCCGTTCATGATGTCGTCCGAACTGGGGTCTGAATAGTCGTCGTCCATTCCGATCGCGTGGCCCATTTCGTGGTAGATCACCGTCAGTGGGTCGATGCCGTTTGCATGCGGATCAGTGCTGTCAATGTGCCAACCGTAGCCGGCCGCGTTGACGTCCAGCGTGATCGTGTTACCAAATTGTTCTCCAAGCCGCGCTCCAGACAAATCGGCAATGCTGATTTGTAGCGATTCCAGCCGATCACGCTGATCGACGCTGATCCCGACCGCTGCCCATGCAGCAATCGCATTCTCCATCAGCGGCTCGACGTCGCTAAGTGCCAATACTTGGGTGCTGAGGGAGTTGGCTGCATTGCCAGATGCCAACAGGGGCAAAGCGCGCGTTTGGATGTCGCTCGCCACGCTCAGAAGATCGCCGGGGATTTGTTCCGCTCGCGCCGCCAGCGGAGGCACGTAACCGGCAGGGACAAGCGCCGCATAAAACACCGTTGCCAGATTGTCGACGCCCGCAGCAACGCGGACTTCGAATGTCCCGTCGGCATTGATCGGCACGGTCGGCGAAGCAAATGTCGGCTTCGTGTACCATCCCAACCCCTCGATATAGATATAACCCGCAACTCGATAGTCGGCGTAGTCCGCAGGTTCGACACCGCTGAGTTGGCCTCTGAAAAACCCGAATGTCCCGTACTCGGGAACCTCGGTGATTTCAATCACAGGGTCCGCGCCGATGACGTTGATCTGAGCGCTAACCGGCGTGGCTGATTGCAGCCCGCCATTGTCCTGCGCCACCACCCCGAACGCATTCAGCAGACCGGTCGCGCCAGCAGCGGGTGTCCAGTATGCATGGTTGGCCGCATCAATCGTATCGTTGCTGCCGGCGGCAAACAGCGTTGCCGTGGCCGCGCTGGCGCCGATCTTTAAGCTGCCGCTGGCCACCGACTTGACCACGAAAGCGGTGACCGTGCCGTCGACGTCCGCTTCGTCGCCTTGCAATGCCAGTTCGGCAAACGTCACTTCCACTTCGGTATCTTTAACGGTCGTATCCAACGGCGCCCCAATCGAGCTCAGCGTGGGCGCCTCGTTCACGGTCACTGCGGTCACTTCGATATCGACCGCCACTCTCTGAAGATCACCGGGGATTTGTCCAGCCCCGGCCGCGCGCGGAGGCACGTAACCGGCAGGGACAAGCGCCGCATAAAAGACCGTCGCCAGATTATCGAGGCCCGCAGCGACACGCACTTCGAATGTCCCGTCGACATTGATCGGCACAGTCGGTGATGCAAACGTCGGCTTCGTCCACCAGCCTGATCCCACGATATAGATATAACCCGCGACTCGATAGTTGGCGTAGTCCGCAGGTTCGACACCGCTGACCTGGCCGCGGAAGAATCCGAAGGTCCCATACTGCGGAACCTCGGTGATTTCAATCACAGGGTCCGCGCCGATCGGATCGCCGATGACGTTGATCTGAGCGATGACCGGCGTGGCAGATTCCAGGCCGCCGTTGTCCTGAGCCACCACCCCGAATGCATTCAGCAGACCGGTCGCGCCAGCAGCGGGTGTCCAGTATGCATGGTTGGCCGCATCAAGCGTATCGTTGCTGCCGGCGACAAACGGCGTTGCCGTGGCCGCGCTGACGCCGATCTTCAAGCTGCCGCTGGACACCGATTTGACGACGAAAGCTGTGACTGTGCCATCGACATCCGCTTGGTCGCCTTGTGAGGTCAGTTCGGCAAACGTCACTTCCACTTCGGTATCTTTAACGGTCGTATCCAACGGCGACCCGATCGAGGTCAACGTGGGTGCCTCGTTCACGACGGTCAATTCGATGTCGCTCGCCACGCTCAGAAGATCGCCGGGGATTTGTTCCGCTCGCGCCGCCAGCGGAGGCACGTAACCGGCAGGGACAAGCGCCGCATAAAACACCGTCGCCAGATTGTCGACGCCCGCAGCAACGCGGACTTCGAATGTCCCGTCGGCTTTGATCGGCACGGTCGGCGAAGCAAATGTCGGCTTCGTCCACCAGCCCGATCCCTCGATATAGATATAGCCAGCAACTCGATAGTCGGCGTAGTCCGCAGGTTCGACACCGCTGAGTTGGCCGCGGAAGAATCCGAAGGTCCCATACTGCGGAACCTCGGTGATTTCAATCACAGGGTCCGCGCCGATGACGTTGATCTGAGCGCTAACCGGCGTGGCTGATTGCAGGCCGCCGTTGTCCTGCGCCACCACCCCGAACGCATTCAGCAGACCGGTCGCGCCAGCAGCGGGTGTCCAGTATGCATGGTTGGCCGCGTCAATCGTATCGTTGCTGCCCGCGGCAAACGGCGTTGCCGTGGCCGCGCTGACGCCGATCTTCAAGCTGCCGCTGGACACCGATTTGACGACGAAAGCTGTGACTGTGCCATCGACATCCGCTTCGTCACCTTGCGAGGTCAGTTCGGCAAACGTCACTTCCACTTCGGTATCTTTAACGGTCGTATCCAACGGCGACCCGATCGAGGTCAACGTGGGTGCCTCGTTCACGACGGTCAATTCGATGTCGCTCGCCACGCTCAGAAGATCGCCGGGGATTTGTTCCGCTCGCGCCGCCAGCGGAGGCACGTAACCGGCAGGGACAAGCGCCGCATAAAACACCGTTGCCAGACTGTCGATGCCCGAAGCGACGCGAACTTGAAATGTCCCGTCGGCATTGATCGGCACGGTCGGCGAAGCAAATGTCGGCTTCGTGTACCAGCCAAACCCTTCGATATGGATATAGCCCGCAACTTCATAGTCTGCATAGTCCGCAGGTTCGATACCGCTGACTTGGCCTCTGAAGAACCCGAATGTCCCGTACTCGGGAACCTCGGTGATTTCGATCACAGGATCCTCACCGTTCCGGCTGACAATGACGTGAACCGTGATTGGCGTGGCTGATTGCAGCCCGCCGTCGTCCTCCGCCACCACCTCGAATGCATTCAGTAGACCGGTCGCGCCAGCAGCAGGTGTCCAGTAAGCATGATTGGCCGCGTCAATCGTGTCGTTGCTGCCCGCGGCAAACGGCGTCGCCGCGGCCGCACTAAGGCCGATCTTCAAGCTGCCGCTGGACACCGACTTGACCACGAAAGCCGTGACCGTGCCATCGACATCCGCTTCGTCACCTTGCGACACCAGTTCGGCAATCGTCAATTCCGTTTCTGTATCTATGGCCGTTGTATCAACCGGCGCCCCGATCGAGGTCAACGTGGGTGCGTCGTTCACGTCGGCCACTGTGACCGTGAAAGACTTATCCATTGACAGCCCGTTGTTGTCCGTCGACCGGACGCGCACCGAGTATCTGTTCTGCGTTTCGTAATCAAGCCCTGTGTTCTGCTTGACTCTCAATTCGTTGCCGTTGATCGTGAAGCTTTCGTTGTCAGCACTGCCGATGCCCGAGACCAGTGTATAGGTGTGCGTGTCGTCAAAGTCCGCATCGATGGTCGACAATGTCCCGATCGTCACTTCGGCAGCACTGGTGTCGGTGTTCTCGGCAATCGAAGTGTTGGACAGCGTGATGTCACTGGGCGGTTTCAACCCATCAAAGGCAAAATCGCTAATCACAACCTCGATCGGTTGCTGACTCAACGGGCTGGACCCCGTGTTCAACCACAAATTAAAGCGAAATCCAGCTTGACCGGCAGTTGGAACGTAGTGATTCAGCGATGGATTGTGAACGTAGGTGAATTCGTCAATGACATCGTCTTGTGGGTATGCCGCCGGATCATGTGCCCCAACCAAGGCCACGAATTCGATTTGATCGGGCTGCCAATTAAAGATCCGCGTCAACGTCGATTCGCCACTTTGATCGGGAATCGTGTAGCGCCGGAGATTGCCGGGGATGTCGAATGGCTGGACGACCATTTGAGCGTTTGTGGGGTTTCCGGCATTGCCCCATCTCCCGTCTTCAAAGTCGATTTCGCGGTGTGGGTCAGCCCCTGTCTCGTCGTCGCCGAACGGGTCCCACGTGAAAGCGCCGAAAGTAACGTTGGCATCCAGATTGTACAGGCTGCTGTCGGTTTGGAACGAATAGGTGCCATACCCGAGCGGATCGACAAGAAACACTTCGGTGGACCACCAGTTTGCGTCCAGTTTCTTGATCGTCAGATGAAGTTTGCCTTCCGCATCGACGAACACGTCGTCCTGGCCCGATGTAAACCGGTTGCCTCCAGGGCCGGCCTCATTAGGAGCTTGTTTGACCGCCCAAGTTCGCCCGGCGAACTGTAAAGTGCGGGCGAATCTCTGCTCGTGGTCGATCGCGACACTTATAAGATCGTCCGGAATTCGTCCGGCTCCGGATGCGCGCGGTGGCACGGTACCGGTCGGAACCAGCGCGGCGGAGAAGATCGTTGCCCGACTATCCCCCGCACCTATGTTCACTTGAAAAGTCCCGTCAGCATTGATCGGCACAGTCGGATTGGCAAAAGTTGGCTTCGTCCACCAGCCTGCGCCCTCGATTTGAATATAGGGCGCAACGCGATAGTCTGCGGGATCGACACCGCTGACTTGCCCTCGGATCGCCCCGCCAGACCCGTAAGCGGGAACCTCGGTGATCTCAATCGCCGCAGCCAACAACCGACGACGTTCGAGACACTCCAGCGACATACGACGCGACCGCGACCTGGGCATCGCTACTTGGCGAAATCTGACCGCGATGTCGGCCAGAAGGTTTCATCGGAACAAGCAAATCGGCCAGTCGTCTGAAAAGAGCGGATTGAGGTTCTGACATGTTGATATTGTTTCCAAGACTTTCAGTGCCGCACCAGGAACAGATTCAGACGAGTAACAGATTCAGTAGAGTGCTTCGCCAGCATCTGACTTGGTCTTCGATCTTCACGGCTTCTTTGTCGAGCATTAATCTTGCAACCGGTTGCAAATCGAAAATCAAGTCTTGAAAGGCGATGGTCTTCAAGAGTGGCTAGACAGTGGAGCGACACACGGCTTGAGCGCTACAGCTGTTTGCCTGACGGAAAAATCTGACCACGATGCAGGCAATTCAATTTGACCGGCGCAAGCAGAACAGTCACTTCCTATGAAAAGATGAAGAGGCTAATTGACTAATTTGATCTTATGGCAAATTCTTTTTGCGACCTGATTTCGCAGTCAGTCTGCAATGATGGTATCTGATGCAAAACCATTTCGGAAGACCGAAGAACAGCGATTGTTCGCCAGAAGGCGTCCAGTTGCGCCGCAGATTCCAGCGCCCGAAAGTGAATCATCGGTGAAGATATTCCTCACGGTGGCTGATCGATTGCGGGGCTAGCCAGTCGCGACAACGCGATTCCGATGGCGGGACTTACTCTCCACCGACTGAATAGAAGGGGGGGGGACGATTTACCAGATGCTGGGGGCATTCGTCATGGCTTCACCAGGTTTTCTATTCTCATCCGTTTCCGCGGATCGACCATCATTCTGATGACAGATTGACCACCGAATGAAGGCCAGCAAACCAACTTTCAAGCCCATTACGTTCGACAAGAGCGACAACTCAGAATCGATTGAGGCGAAAAGCGGCTGGCGATGGTTCGCCGACGTCTCCGCCAACTTTGGCGTCGCAGCGCTTTAGCCCCGGCTCGCTGGAGTTGCCTTAGAATTCAAAACCCAAGCGCGCTCGTCGTATACCTCGCTCAACCCCTTACGATACAGGTTGAGAAATACCCAGCCCAGCGGGATGTTCAGCAGGAGCAACCCGTAGGCATATCCGCTTGCGTAAAGCAATAACAACAGATTCATCATCGCCATTACGACCGCGACCCACCAAGAGCGGCAATTGAGTGATACAAACTTCGCAGTCATCTTCACCAGGCTGTCCTTGACCTTGGCTCGGGCAGCACCAGGGTAGGCACCGCCGAATTGACGAGTTCGAGCGATCCATTCCGAGTAGGACCTAGTGTAGAAATGGAATACCCGGATATTGTCAGCGATCACCATCGGCTCGGAATCCCGGAACGAATGCGGCCCGTCGACCTGGCGGACATGGTATCCACTGCCGGCCTCTTTGTAGTGGCTTGGGTCCCGACGTCGTCGCCGATAGGCCGAGAGGCATCCCTCTTTTGGGCGCCAGAGATGTCCGCTGAAGCCAAAGTCATAACGAGGCACCCGTAACCGGCCGATGATCTGGGGATCGTATCGAGAGAAACTCTCCGTGATATCGGTTCCGTCGAGCGGAACCAGGTATTCGTCGATATCCAGCAGCTGCAGCCAGCGCGTCTCCGCCAAATACTCTTCGATGCAGTGATGGTACGCCAGAATTTGTCGACTGATGGTTGTGAGTTTTGGGCTGAATGTCACTTTCGACGAGATCGCATCACGGTATCGAAATGCGATCTCATCGCTCCAGTGTACGTAGGTTACATGTGCACCATACGGTCGCAGCAGGTCCCCGTGACTCGCGTCCGGCTCGTTGTCGTAAATGTAGAAATGGGAAACGCCGATCTGAAGGTGAAAGTCAAGCCACTCACGCATGTATTCCTGTTCCCCTCGGCAGATTGCGACGACGCTTACATCGTAAACGCGGGCGTCCGAAGGTGCTTTCTGATCACTTGATTTCACCGCGCACCTCAAAAGCAAAGCCCTGCATCAGACGAACCCGGCTACACCCACCCATGGAAATGGTGACGGGTAAAGGAATAGCGGCATCTGAAAAAGTCAGCATACTAACGTTTCGCGCCCCACCGCAACGTGTCGATTGTGGCGATGAGACGATCCAGCGCAGGCTGCAAACTGCGCTAGATTCTCATCCGCGAAGACGCTCAGTAGGTTCGCCAAACGTACCCTACCTCACTTTCTTAGGCAGTGACTGAGCCGCTCCTGATTTGCGATCGAGAGATAAAGCCTGGGCCAACCGTTCGCAGTCGATTCGCGATCGCAAACAAGACTCTCTACGCCGATGGAATGGCCGAAATGGACCCATTTTTTGGCATGCTCAATCAAGGCGTCTAACAGGGGGGGTTGCGGAGTTGAAATGAACGGTCGATGACTTTACAAAATCACACAGAGATCCAGCTGCGTTTCTGAATGCAAGGAACATTTTTAGGGTCCGCGAAAAAGCGCAAATGCAGCCGCACATCCTTTCAGTTAACCCATGCGTGAATTCATTCTCCAACACTCGTAGATGAGTCAAGAGTTGGCCAACTTCGAACCGCGAAGATGCGAACTTGATCATCCGCTGGCACGCGCAGCGTCAGACCGGGACGCTGGTCGAAGTCGGCCAGCAGTATCTCGCGTGGAGTTCCCCCATAAATGACCTGGGGATCATAGCTGATGATCAAATGCGTCCGATCGTATTTCACTCGCCGCACGATCGGCAAAGTCTGCTTGAATTGCTGACGCGCCGAAACATCGATCTTGATTTCACCATGACGCAGGATGTACTCGAACGGTCGCACCAATGCCATGCCTTCGATCATGGCCGCAATGGGTTCCGATTTGACGCGCAGATGCCTCCGGAATTGGTGGATAGGCATGGTAAACATTGGCTGATCCTCTGAGATGCCCTGGTCTTTGGCCCCGGGACGAATCTTCTGAAACCGCACGTTGCCTGCCGTTTCGTCGGCGCTGATGACATGAACCGCGTCGTAACGAACGAACCGCTCCGGCTCCGCGTCGGCCGGTGCATTCGTCCGGCAACAATTTGATCGAGTCTTTAAAAATCAGATCGGCGCCGCTGGTTAAATCGTCGCTTTCACTCTTGTCCGACGTCAATCGCAGTGGTACGTGATGATTGTCGGTGCCGGACCAGTTCCACGCGTCAAAGCCGTCGATGCCTGTGAAGAAAGCCATCGCGATCATCGCCCGTGTCTCTTCGTTGGCCAACGGTTGGCCTCGCCACCAACGCCATCCGCCGCCGCCCCCATGCAGCAACGTCCAGTAGTACGGACGAACGGGCTTCTTGATCGGCATCGAATTGACCAGTGCCATATTCACATCGATATTCGCCAGCGTGTAGGCCACATTCCGCGGCGACCAGTAGAAGCAATAGACCGAGTTGTTGATGACATCCACTTGATCGTAGATCTGTTTGCCAAACGAATCCCAAGCATCTTCGCTGCCCGGATCGACTTCGGACTTCTCCAGTCCACCCCAAGTCCGCCCGTACGGTGCCCAGCCATACAAGCTGACGTTGCGCCAGCCTTGTTTGCGAGCTGCTCTGACAGCCGAAATATAGGTCTGCGCATATCCGTCGTAGTATCGTTTCTCAAACAGCGCGGATTCTGATTCTGACGCGTTTTGCGGATACCACGACTGGCGGCGGAGTTCTTCGGGTGACAAAACGGGATGTTCCATATCGATCATCAAGCAATCGGCGCGTTGAGAGAGCTGGTGGGTATCCGACCGGCGATCGAACTTCCCCTCGTCCAAATGCAGTTGGACGAGATCTTTCTTGAGCAACAAGTCGTAGCGACCGTCCGGAAGTCCGTGTTCGCCAAACCATGTATTCCAATTGACGAACCCGCCCCAATTCAGCCATTGGGTGCCTCGCGGTAGATGAGTTCCTTGTTGAATCTCGCGTGTGTATGGGTAAATGATATTGAAGCCCCGCGTGGCGGCATAATCCGCCATCGCGAAATTGTGCCAGCCGCCGTAGTTGAATTCGCAGTTAAAGTATCGAAATCGAAACGGCTTAATTCCAGCAGCGACGTAAGGCGCAGTGGTACCAGGAAAGGCGTCTGTCATGCGTCTGTCGTACTGTCTCCCTGGCGACCCGAGTTCGGGCGGATTCCCGTCCAACTCCAGACCGCGAAGCTGCTCGACGGTCAGCGAGTCTTCCTTCGTTAAGAAAACCTCACCTTGTTTCTCAGGCAGCGTGATCACACGAAACGATGGAACTTTCTCCGTCAGCGCTCGCAGTTCTGCTTCCGCCGCGGCGATAGGCTCGGCCTCGGCTGCTTTTGCAAAATCGAACACCAGACAAAGCAAACAGACCAAGAACGCCAATCGGTGTTCAAGCAGATAATTTGCCGCGCGATCTGCCTGTTTGAAGCCATGCCGCATCTTCTGGTCTCTTTCAATGCAAACTTATGATGGTCAGTTTCGAGTACAACGCGACCTAAAACTTATTGTACGAGCTTTCGAACTAGAACCGAGGTCGATTTCTTTCAAACTTGCAATTGCAATTGACTTATCAGATTGCCGGTCCAAATCGCGACGGCGGTCCAATGGCACCGCAAGCTTATTGCCAGTTGTATCTTGTAAATGCATGAAACTGCGCCACAAACGCACAACCTTGCCGGAACTCGAAACTATCCCGTCTTGTCGGCCCACAGGCGGATCGCGTGTTGCGATACCGAATGCTGTACCGCTTGCGAGTCAGTCGGTATCGGCAAAGTTTCTGTTGGGATCATCGGTGCAGGCGCTTTCGCCTGCTCAGTTTCTGTGACATGAAGGATGCCTAGGCCTTGGTTAAGCCTTCACGTTCGGTTTCGCCACGAGACCGAAGCACAGATCCTTGGCCAGCGGATCGTCAGAGTCACGATGCTTGAACTGGTGCTTCAGCTTCCGATTCTGATTCAGAGCGTCAAGTGTCTCCCTGAACTCGTGGCCGGTTTAGCCGATCGTTTGTGGGACGCCCTGCCAGCTGGCCAAGCAAGTGAGGGAATGCGCGCAGCTGAAGGATCGCTTCGGCTTACCGTAAAAAATCGTCCCAGAAGCCCTTTCGATGGCTTTGCTGATCAGACGATCAGCACCAACCGCACGATGGAGGCGAGGATGATCATGCAGAAAATTGATCTCTCTGCTCTCGAATATTTCTTGACAGCCGATTTGTGGCCGCCACGAATCTTTGTATAACAATCAAGGATTGCGTGAATCGGAACGGCGAATTCCGTAGAATCGGAAATGAACGCGTAGCGTCGCCGCCCCGCTTTTCTTCACGTCTCTTCCGCTCGTCCTTCTTCTCTCGCGGGTTAAATCACATGAACCAAGCTACCTACGTTCACAAAAACGAGATGCCTGCATCGCTCCGCGCTGCAGAGAAAATTGTCCCAGTGATTCTCTCGGTAACCGGCCCTGTTCGCTCGGTTGTCGATTTGGGTGGTGGAGATGGAAGTTGGCTTCAGGTATTTCGTAAGTTGGGTGTCGAGGACCTATTACTGGTCGACTGCCCCGAGGTAGAGCCTCACCTGGTGATTGAGAAAGAATGCTACCAACCAATCGATATCAACCATCTTCTACCGGAGCTACGACGTTTTGAACTCGCTGTTTGCCTCGAATGCGCGGAGCACATTCACTCATCCCGGGCCGAGGATTTAGTGGATTGGCTGACTGCATCGGCCGACATCGTCGTCTTTTCAGCAGCAATCCCGGGCCAAGGAGGCAAGGGGCACATTAACGAAAGATGGCCACACTATTGGCACGAATTATTCCGTCAACGCAACTTTGTTCGACACGATGTACTTCGGCCCGAGTTCATTCATGATCAGTCGATTCCATTTTGGTATCGGCAAAACTTGTTTCTCTTCGCCAAGCCAACGACTGCGTTGATCAATCGGGGAAGTGATTTCGTTCCACTCGAATTTGAGTTGGTTCACCGAAGTATCGTGAAGAGGCAGAAGGATCCCGGCTTCGCGACTACGCTGCGACGCCTTGGGCCGGCTTTCGTCTCGGCAGTTCGGCGAAGGATTAGCGCTAGGCCGACGAACAATCCATTGCACACAGAGACATCTGAGTCATTAAGTCAAGGTTGTTAAGCTTTTTTGTCATTTCAGTTTTTCCGGTTTTTGGTCTTCACGGCTGCTTGTCTAGCGAGCGAATTTCGTGTGGTTGACGAATTGCTTGGGTCGAAAGTTGCGAACGCGGAACCATGATCGGCCGGATGACATGCATCGAGCACAATTGAGGCACAAAGCGCCAACCAATTTTGCCGGGCAAGTGGAAGCGAGAGACTATTTCCGGTACTGTTAGAGAACACACCGGTATTCAAAGCTCTATCAGCCAGTAGATCCGCCAGCCAACTTGTGGCGAAAGTCGCCGGAAGATGCCAGAGCCTGCCAGCTGAATGATTTGCATCCGGCGACCTTTCTGGTTGCCAGTAAAATCATTCGCAAGCTGCCGCAGTTCATCTTACGCGGCTGATCACCGACGGATTGACATTGGTGACCATGACTAAAGATCGTTCACGCTCGTTGGCAATTGTCCAGCCTTACCTGACCGAATATCGACGGCCGGTGTACGACGAACTGGCCGAAGACTACGAAGTCACTGTGTTGTGCGACACTGCGAACGCCGATTTTGGCGACTGCGCCGGCGACGTTGGTTTCCGAGTGCACCCGATCAAGATGCATCAGCTATTCGGTGGGAGACTGCTGCGTCAACCAGGAGTGATTCGTTACCTGGTCAGCCAGAGGCCACAGAGGGTCTTTTGTTTCGGCAACCCTCGAAATCTGACCTTCTGGAGTATCCTCTGGATCTGCCGGCTGTTGGGTCTCCAATGCTTCGTACACACCCAAGGTCCTTACAAACATCAGCCGCCGTCATTGTTCCAGCGGATAACCTACTTCTGCATCGCCGTTCTTTGCCATCGTTGTATCGGCTACGCTCCGATTTCTGCTCAGGCAATGACTGCCATCCTACCGCGATTTCTACATCGCAAGATTCGGTTTGCAGAAAACAGCTACCCGATTCCTGCAATCTCGATGACGAACAGAGCAAATTCACAGCACATCCTGTTCATCGGTCGATTGCGGCCGGGTTGCGGAATCGAGTTGTTGCTGGAAGCCATGCGGCTGGTGTGGCAAACGTACCCTCAGGCTGTATTGGATGTTGTTGGCGGCGGAGAACTGGCTGGGCTAATGCAGCCGCCACCGTCTGGGATTGTGTATCACGGCACGGTTTACGAGCACGATGCCATTGCTGAAATTGCGGGCAAGTGTGTGCTGGGAGTCTATCCAGGGGATGCCGGCCTTAGTGTCCTCCATTACCTCGCCCTGGGCTTGCCCGTCGTCGTTCATGACGACATTACGCGGCACATGGGGCCGGAACCCAGCTTCATCGAGTTTGGCAAGACAGGATTTGGATTTACACGTGACGATCGGTCAAGCCTTGCGGCGGCGATCGAGCAGGCGCTCGGTCAGCCCGCAAGGCTGGCCGAGATGGGGGCGGCTGCCCGAGCCGCTTACGACAAATTAAGCAATCCCAGCCTGGCCAAGCGCTTTGCGGTGATCCTCGCCGAACCATAGACCCTCAGCTGCTGACCGCGGACAGGTGAATTCACGCGATCAACTGCAGATGGCCAAGCGAGCGGTCAATCCAGGGAACTCAAAAGAATTACGAGAAATGGCCGTCGAAGAACACTTTCGCAGCAGTCCATTCCGCGGACCGAAATCCGGCCAGGATAAGGTCACGGAATTCCAACAGGCGCACGGTTTCGAACTGCCGTCCGGCGCGAGGGAATATCGTTGGCCGTGCGTGACGCTTGGGCCTACCGGTCGACGGTTCGGAGGACGAAGTAATACATCCTGGCGATTGGTTGCCAGCGTGATGCGGTCAACGAGATTTCGCCTGACGCTGCCATGCTGAAGTGGTCCCCGCTGAAAGTGATGCGGCTGACAGTTGCCAAGCTGAGTGAAACAGGCCGAAAAGGTCTGCAACTCGGCAAACAAGGCTTCCGCTGAATACAAGCTGTGGCACAACTCGATGACGTTGGGCGCTTGCTTTGTCGCGGCGGTCATGGGAAAGAGACAGGCTACCGATGGCGCGGCTAGTTGCCGACCAAATCTCGAAAAACGCGGGCGCTAAGGTAGATCTAGAAGGCTTTTCCGCTGCGCTGGTGACTGGATCGAATCCGAGGTCGATGTCCAATGGCGAGCATCGCGCCTGCTTTATAAACTACGTTTAGGTCTCCGATCATCCGGTCCCCTAGATTGATCGGATCTGCGAAATACATGCTGTCCCATTTGGCCGTCTGAAAACCCATTTACGCTTGACTGCATTGCGGCCGGCGATTGATTCCTCTGGTTTTGATTCCCGTGGCCAACCATCGCGTCGATCGTAGATTCAAAATCGACCGCTAGCAAAGATCCGGCAGAGATTACTGAGGAGAAAGATTGTACCCCGCCATCAGCATGAGCATCTTGGCCTTAATGGCGTACTTGGGCCTTAAATCATGGTCCAAGCCAGGTTATGCGCTGGCGCTGATCTGGGGCATGTATGCCGCGGAACAGGTCATCCAGTTCGGACTGCCAGTATTTGCGGCCAGGTCGAGTCTGCTGAATATCGCACTCGCTCTGATCGCAGTCACCGTAGCCGTAAAATGCGTGTTGCAAGGAAGGATTGCAATTGACAAGCCTCCAACTGAGCTGCTCCTGTTGCTAGCGTTATTGTCAATGTGTGTCGCTTCGACCATGTGGAGTGTATCACCGAAAATCACCAACGAAAAACTGCTAACTATGGGGCCGTACATTTTGGCCTACGGATTGATCGCGCCCTTTTGCTGTTATAACCATCGTGAGCTGGCAAACGCCGTCTCGGCGACAATCTGGCTCGGCGGTGCCGTGATCATTGGTCACGCCTTATGCCCCATCGGATATCGCGGCCTCGAGATCAAGGTTGGAATCCATTCAGCCGAAGCCAATCCACTTGCGGCAGCTAATTATGCTGCTTACGTCGGTACGTTCATCTTGTTTGACATGTTGCGAGACCGCAAAGGTGTTTTCTTGAACGTTGTTCGACTATCCATCGCGTTTCTGTCGATATGGATCATCGTTCGTTCTGGTTCGCGGGGTCAATTGATTGCGTTTGTGGTCGCCAATTTTATCTGGTTGCCGATTGGAGGAAAGCTGGCGCTGCGACGTTCGGCCATTGTTGGTTTGGCTTGCGGTGTAATTGCTACGGCAATTGCAATCTGGATGGTTGGCAATCTGGCCAACGCCGAACGCTGGGACTGGGATAAAGCCGTCGACGCGACCACTGGACGCCAGAGCAACGTTGAGCATCTGTTGAGCTACTGGGTTCGTTCAGATCCAGTCCACTGGATTGTTGGCCTGGGTTCATCCAGTTCCATTAAAATCTTCGGCAATTACCCGCATAATGTTCCCGTTGAGGTGCTGTGCGAAGAAGGCTTGATTGGATTCGCACTGTTTGCGGCGTTTATCTACACGGGATTTACTAGCGTGTACCGAGGCATGGGATCCAAGTACCTGACTAGCGAGCAGCGAATGAGCATGGCAGGTCTTGCGGCGGTTACGACTGTGAGTCTGATCTTAATGAACAAGTCAGGCAACCTGCTTGGAATAAGTGAACTGATGTCATTTATAATCGTGCTTGGCTTGACGTCTCAGCATCTACCTAAACATAAAGTTGCTCTCCTCGCCGCTGCGTCGGTCCCGGAAATCCGAAGAGCCAGATGAACGCCTATCAAGCTAGCTGCCACAGGCAGCATGGCGGTGGTAAAGAATCGAGGCCTTCACTTTGGTTCGACGCAAGCAGGCAGGCCTTACACTCGGCGTGCACTGAACAGCTTGGCCCAGACCGGCCGTCCCGTCTGGGACGCGAGGCTGTTTATTTTCAATCGTGCCTGCAGCGGCGAGAATTTCTCGAGCGAGAAGGCCGCCGTTGTGGACTAAGAACCGTTTGCCGTTCTGGCACGACCCACTGATTGTGCTGCGGGGACCGACGATTCCACGTCGGCGTCAATCGCTGATTGGAACATTCGCATAGCGACTTCGTAGGCCAACTCGTCCAAACGGCTCCGCTCGTCGATTTGTTCTCGGAAATCGCTTACTTTTCGTGCCGCCGCATCAACTTTCGACGATGCCTTCCTCCATTCGCCGCTCAGGTGGATCGGCTTGGGACCGGGAGTGATAGTGCCGGTTTCCAAGACACTCAATCGCCTGTGCTACGGGTTGATCTTGTTAAACAAACCAGTGTATGCTCGTGGGTTTAGGGCAATGTTGGCACCGCTTTTGGCGGGCGACCATGATTCTAGTCAGGGCCGTGGATAGGTTCCTCGGCAGCACTATCCCCAGCAGCTCTTCGGTTGCCAGAACACGATCTCATCAAAGTCACGACAGGACATCTTATGAAACTGCTGGTCACGGGTTCGTCGGGGCTGATCGGCTCCGAAGTCTGCTCCTACTTTGCCGAACAAGGCAGCGAGGTGCATGGAATCGACAATAACCAGCGCGCGGTTTTCTTCGGTTCGCAGGGAGACACACGGTGGCGCCAAAACGACCTGAAGAAGCGATATGAACAGTTTGTGCATCACGAACTGGATATTCGCGATCGGCAGGGCGTGCTGGACCTGTTGGGCCAGTTACGTCCCGACGCGATTGTGCACACCGCGGCACAGCCTTCTCATGATCTAGCAGCCAAGCTGCCGTTTGATGATTTTGACACCAACGCGGTTGGCACGTTCAATCTGTTGGAGGCCGCACGTCAATATTGCCATGATTCCCCGTTTGTTCACATGTCGACCAACAAAGTCTACGGAGACCGGCCCAATCGCATCAAACTGAGAGAAACGGAAACGCGGTGGGAGTACGCGGACGCCGATTACGGCAACGGAATTGACGAGGACTTTTCCGTCGATCAGTCCCTGCACTCGTTGTTCGGCGCCTCGAAACTAGCCGCAGATGTCGTCGTCCAGGAATACGGACGATACTTTGGCATGCCGACATGTTGTTTACGGGGGGGTTGCCTGACGGGACCGAATCATTCGGGCGTCGAACTGCACGGTTTTCTGAGCTATCTTGTGAAATGCAATCTTGAGAATCGAGAATACAAAATCTTCGGATATAAAGGCAAACAAGTACGTGACAATATTCACGCCCGTGATGTCGTAACTTTTATCGATTCCTTCATTCGCAGCCCGCGCAGCGGCGAGGTCTACAACATCGGCGGCGGCTTTGATAATTCGTGCTCGATTATCGAGGCGTTTCAGCTCGTCGAAGCTGAGACCGGAGTGCCGCAAGTGTCCAGTTATGTGGAGCAAGCAAGGATCGGTGATCACATCTGCTACTATTCCGACCTTTCCAAGATGAAATCGCATTATCCGGGCTGGTCGATCACCAAGAGCCTGCAGGTCATCATTCGCGAAATCGTTGGGTCCTGGCGGAACCGGGCGGCGAGCAGCGCGACTGAGAATCGCGGATGACCTACTGATGGGCAATTAAACAAAGCATGAAAATCTTAATTTCCGGCTGCTGCGGCTTCGTGGGCTTTTCATTACTGGAATCCTTTGCCGAATTGTGGCGACCGGCCTGGGGTTCCCTGCAGCTCTTTGGAGTCGACAATCTGTCCCGCGCCGGTAGCGAGCTTAATCGGAGGCGGCTAGACGGGCTTGGTGTCAGATTCTTTCACGGGGACCTACGCCTATGGAGTGATGTGGAGCATTTGCCCGGTGTTGATCTTGTGATCGATGCGTCCGCAAACCCCAGCGTGCTGGCCGGCGTTGATGGAAGAGTCAGCAGTCGTCAGTTAATCGAACACAATCTGAATTCGACCGTGAATCTGCTCGAGTTTTGCCGCCTGCACAAGTCCAGCTTTGTTCTAGTCAGCACGAGTCGAGTGTATTCGATTCACGCACTGTCGGGGTTGGCCGTCACTGTCCAGAATGACGCATTTGTACTCGATGCGGCAAAGAATCAAACGATTGGAGTATCAGAGCAGGGAATCTCAGAATCGTTTTCCGTCCAACCGCCCGTCTCGATTTACGGCAGCACAAAGCTGGCTTCGGAGACGATCGCATTAGAGTTCGGCAATGCATTCGATTTTCCCGTTTGGGTCAACCGTTGTGGTGTTCTGGCGGGTGCCGGCCAATTCGGCAAAGCCGACCAGGGAATTGTCGCATTTTGGATAAATTCTTATAGAAGTCACAGGCCACTCAAATATATTGGTTTTAGGGGGCAAGGGTACCAGGTACGAGATTTCATGCACCCCAAGGATTTGGCGGCACTGATCGTCAAGCAGGTCGATAGCACCAGGCCCGGCTTAGATCGGATTGTAAATGTCGGGGGCGGGCTCGAACGCGCCATGTCTCTGGCCCAGTTGTCGGCATGGTGCGGCAAACGTTTTGGCGACCATGAGATTCAGGCCTCCCACGAAGAGCGGCCGTACGACATCCCCTGGTTTGTCATGGACGCGACGCTCGCTCAGCGTACTTGGGATTGGGATTGCGCAATTTCGCTCGAGCAGATTCTCTTGGAAGTAGCCGATCACGCGGAAAAACATTCGGACTGGTTGGAGATTTCGACGAAGCCATGACAACGATTACCCAGAAAGCGACCGGTCAAGAGGTCCCCACGAGCAACTCGAACACGGCCGATGAGTTGAAACTTCTCTCGGTTGTCATTCCGGCCCGCGATGAAAGCGAAGTCATTCGATCGATGGTCGAACACCTGCACCTAGAATTGAACCTGCAGAATGTACCCCACGAGATTGTCGTCGTTGATGACGGCAGCACGGACGATACTTGGCAGATACTGCAAGAATTGTCCGAAAAGATCGCCGAACTGGTACCGGTTCGCAATACAGGTGAAAACGGATTTGGGCGTGCGGTGGTTTGCGGATTGGACACGATGAGCGGAGACGCCGTGGTCATCATGATGGCGGATGAATCTGATGACGCCCGCGACGCAGTGCGCTATTGGGAAGAGCTAGGCAAAGGATATGACTGTGTCTTCGGCAGTCGATTCATTAAAGGAGGAGGCGTCGTGGATTATCCCTGGTTTAAGCTGCGGATGAATCGCATGGCAAACACCTTCATTCGCTTGCTATTCCAAACACGCTTAAACGACACGACGAATGCTTTCAAGGCCTACCGCCGTTCGACGATCGACGGGTTGCGACCTCTGCTGGCACCGCATTTCAACTTGACGGTCGAGTTGCCGTTAAAGGCAATTGTGAGGGGCTATTCTTGGACGGTCATTCCCATCACATGGAGGAATCGCCGGGCGGGAATCGCAAAACTGAAGATCAAGGAAATGGGCAGCCGGTATTTCTTTATTTGTGCGTATGTATGGCTCGAAAGGTACTTCAGTCGCGGCGACTATCGGAAGCCTCAACAGGTCTTGGCCACGGCCAGCAAAACGCCACGAATTTCTTCGAGCAGCGAATCGTAATCTCGAAACGAGGCCGTTGGGGACGATCGGTCGAGCCATTCTTAGCGGCCTCCAGCGGGTACCACAGCACCTTTGGTGATTATCTTCATGGTTGGCCGACCTTTCCGAGGACGCCCTACGCTACTGCCGCCAGTATCCAAGCGGGATTTGATTGCGTCTATGGCTCACGCTTCGTGAAAGAGAGTAGAGTTGAAGACGAGCCACCGCGCAAGCTCATTGGTAATCGATTCGCTAAAGTCCTTTTTCGGACGAAGTTCAACAATCATGCAAGCGCTTTCAACGCGTGTGGTCTGACGATGCTTCAAGATTGTGGCCCGTTTCACACGTGCCTCTGTAGCATTACACTAAAACGATCGCTGAGCGAGCTGATTCGACAAGTATCAAATCGCTCCAAGGCCCGCAAAATGGCTGAGGGGAGTCCAAACATTCGACTACGCGAAATGGGTAGGTAGGTGTGGACGTTGCTCTGATTTTGTTTCAGAGAATCCTAATCCAGGACGACGGTGTGCTATCGAAGACGACTATCAAGTCGCGCATGAGGCCAGAGCAAGAGGAACTTGAAGATCGAAAATGAAACCTCAGCTGAAACCGCGTATTGAAAACAATTAGGACAAATAAAGTGGAAGTTCCGACTTATCAAGATGAACTCTCTCGCGAATACGACGAGCGCTTTTCCGAAATGTCGGAATACCGAAACCGCATCTGGAAAACCCTCATTAAAGAGTTTTTTTCGGCGTATGTTCCAACGGATGCTCACGTACTTGATCTTGGATGCGGATGGGGCGAGTTTATCAACAACGTTTCGGCTGCCAAGAAATACGCGCTGGACTTGAACCCAGAAGCATCGAGACACTTGAACGACGACGTTGCATTCCTGTGTCAGGATTGCTCTGCGGCGTGGCCGATTGACGACGACTCACTGGATATCGTCTTTACGAGCAATTTTTTCGAGCATATTCCTGACAAACAGACGCTCAGAAAGACATTGTCGGAAGCTCACCGTTGTCTCAGGAAAGGCGGCAAGATCATATGCATGGGGCCAAACATCAAGCACTTGCCCGGCAGGTACTGGGACTTCTGGGATCATTTCTTGCCGCTCACCGAATTGTCCCTGCAAGCCATGCTGGTATTGAGCGGCTTCCAAAAACACACGTGTTTACCCAAGTTCATGCCGTATACTATGGTCGGCAAGCGTGAAGCACCCGTACTGTTCGTGAAATGGTACCTGCGATTTCCATGGGCCTGGAGGATTCTGGGGAAGCAGTTTCTTGTCATTGGACTCAAGTGATCAAAGTGCGATCGGACTCAAAAAAGCGTCAGTCCTTGGTCGTTCTGATCTCCGATATTGTTCGGGTAGCCCAAACTTTTAATCTTGGACGGCGGCTCAGTACGCGACCTGGAATTCCCCCGTTTTTGATCCAAGCGTTATGAGAGTAAGGGTTGGGGAACAGGGTTGGTTTCGCTGTGCTGATGGAGCTTAGTTTGCGCAGCAAACGGAGCGGAACCAACACCGCAACGCGCAAACTCAGCAGCGACGGAGGGAGCCCACCAAGCGAACTGTGCGGTCGGTAGCCGTTGTAATCTTCGCGCCAGGCTGACGAATGAGCACGAGCATGGCGAACACTGTCAAATTCCTCCATGTTCAGCAAGTGATTTCTGAGACGGATGTGACAGCTCTCGGGAAGCAATCTTGTCATTTGCCGATAGCCGAACCGCGGACGCCCACGAGAGTTCGCGCAATCGCTTACGAATCACCTCTTCATCATTCCTGGTTTCGACGCCGGTATCGGATGCTGCAGCGCGTGAAGCCAACATCCCGGCAAGCCCGACGTTCAGAAATCGAAAACATACGTTGCAAGCGTTTTACGGTCTGGCGTTTCGGAGCTGGGCTCAGTCGTTTCCCCGGCGGGCTTCCTTGAGCATCGCTTTGTCAAGCTCCGCCTCCGCCAGCAGCCGTTTCAAACCAGCGTTTTCTACTTCGAGGTCCTTCAACCTTTTGGTTTCCTCGCTCTTCATTCCGTCGTACTGACCGCGCCACCGAGCCAGCGTCGCCTCGCTCACTTCAAGTATCTTCAGAACCTCTTCAAGGCTATTGCCAGTGCTGAGCATGACATCCGCGTCACGAGGTTTCTTGACGATCTGTTCCGGGGAATGCCGTTTACATTTCTTCTTCAACCAGGAGTCTCCTGACCCAAATCAGGCTCGCGACTCTGATACCACCGGGAGCAGGTTTGGGCGAGCACTCCACAACAAGTTGACACAGCGATCTTGGCAGCAATGGTATGGCGACCCGGGCCTGGGAGGATTATATTTGCGAGCCGTATCACTGAACTTCATTCCGATTTTCGTTGCGGATTGATCGGGCGAAGAAGCGACTTGAAACATGCAGAAAAGCGCGTATGACCTCTTGCTGCGTAAGAGCCTAGGCCTCACTTTCGCTGCCACGTTTCTGGTTGCCCTGCTGCTACGCTTGGTACTCGTCGCGTTGACGCCATCGAGCAACAGCTTTGTCGACATTGGCATCTATGTCGATAGCGGGCAGATCGTGGCGGCGGGTATTAATCCGTATGACTTCAATGACAATAAAGCACTCAGAGAACAACTAAGGCTAGATGAATTCGCATTCAACCCATACACCTGCGAGACGCAGCAAAGATGGGACTATTATGCCAACGGCAATTTGCCCCTGACACTCCTTTTCTTGGGGGCGATTGAATACTTATTTCCCTATAATATTTGGGCGTACCGGATTGCTTTTGCAATCGTCGATTCACTGTTATCAGCGACCATCTGTTTGTTCGTTTTACGCTATTGGAAAACGGAAACTGGCAATCCCAATTTTCTTGCCATTCTTTCCTTGGGTGTATTCTCACCCTGGTTGTTGTTCGACGGCACAATCATTCCAGAGGACAAGGGCCTACAAACATTATTAATGATGCTGGCTTTGTACTTCTCGTTTGGCGGTCCAACCAAAAGGAATTATTGGCTAACGATATTGTTTTTGGGAGCTTCGATCGCATTTAAAGCAATCGGAGTATTTCTGGTCCCGATTTGCTTTCTGGCGTTGGAAAAAACAAAGCCAGTTTCCTTTTCGGAACTTGTTGGCAAACAGAGTTTGTTCAGATTGGTCACGTTCACACTCCTGGTGGGATTATCTTCGTTCATCTACTTTGCGCCTTTCATTCCCGAGGTCTTTCTGATGGCCACAGGAAGATTGGCTACAGAAAATTCCACTGTTCCAATGCATGCTTCGATATGGAAGCTGATTGCACCTTTTATTCCCAGTGCTTTTGCCGTCATCCGAATCGGTGGTCTGGCATCGATGTTGGGATTGTTGCTGTACGGAATCTATCGAAATGCTTACGGGGCCGTGCTCGTTTTCTCCGCGTTGATGGTGCTATTCATTAACTACTGGCTCCTTAGCGGTTCCATGAATCGAATGAACATGTCGATCACCGCGTCGCTGCTGGCACTCGGGGCTTACTACAAAATCAGAGGATTGATCTACTACTATGCTTTTGGCTCGGCGACCGCGGTAACGCTGATTGTCTTTTTGGACACATTCGCTCCTGATGTTGATTGGAGCGTATGTTCCGCGTTGTTTGTTCTCGTCTTTCTGATTTTCTTTCTCGTTTTCACTTTTCGGGCGCTACAGAATGATCGTGAAAACTTGCTGGCATGACCGCTGACATACGGAAAATGGGGGATTCCAAAGGTCCAACACAACTGCAAAGGGGTTGTGAAATCCGCCTATTCGCGCAACACGTGGTGGTGTACCAACGTCCGCTGCAAACCATCTCGTAGAGGCGTGAATTCAAAGTCCCCTGCGAGCTTCAACAGACGCTCGGGCGAGAGCACGATCGATTGAATGTCGCTGATTCTATCCGCGACATACTCAATCGGCGGTGGATCGGGAACCAACTGCTGAAGCAATTCAAGCAACTGCTTTAACGAAGTCGGTTTTCCCGATCCCAAATTGAACGTTTCCGATTGATCCAACCGGTCACACGACAACGACATCAACTTGCAGACGTCATCAATGAAAATGTAATCACGCTGGGCACTACCATCACCAAAGACCCTGATCGGCATGCGGTGATGAATCGCTTCGATCCAGTGAGGCAATACACCCTGTCCGGGCCGCGCTTTCTGTCCCGGCCCAAACGGATTGCCGATCCGATAGATATCGACCGCGAATTGTCCTTGGCGGGCAGCGTGATGAAGTAATTGTTCTGCCGCCAGCTTAAAAACCGCGTACGGGGATCGCGGATTCGTCGGCGAATCTTCGGTCCGCGGCTGATCGCTGTCCGCATAAACCGTTCCTCCAGAGGACGGGAACACAATTTTTTTCACGCCCCGATAGGCGGCCGTTTCCATCACGACCAACAACGGCTGTAAGGCCTCCGCGTACTCGGCTGTCGGATCGGAATAAAACAAGCTGGGATAGGTCGAGGATGCGAAGTGATAGACCACATCGGTATCCTCGAACGCGTCGGAGATAATCCAACTGTCGCGAATGTCGCCGACCATCGACGTGACATTTTCAAGTCTTGCGATCTCGGGCCGCGGCTGTCGCCAATAGGCGATGACTTGGTGTCCATCCATGGCCAGATACCGAGCCATCGATGCGCCTAAGAATCCGCCGGCGCCGAGCACGACGACTTTCACGGCTGCCTGCCCGGCTGATCGAGCAGGCGGCTAAGGTACGCGCCGTATTCGCTGTTCCTTAGCTCCTCGGCACGCGCCGTCAGTTGCTCGGTGGTGATCCAATTTTGACGGTAGGCGATTTCTTCGGGACAAGAAATTTTCAATCCCGTCCGTTTCTCGATCGCCCCGACGAAACTGCTTGCATCGTGCAGATTCTCATGGGTACCGGTGTCCAACCAGGCCGTTCCGCGACCAAAGACTTCAACCTGCAATGAACCCTCATCCAAATAGATGCGATTCAAGTCGGTGATCTCCAGTTCGCCACGTGCCGATGGCTTCAGGGCTTTGGCAAACTCGCAGACTCGATTGTCATAAAAGTAGAGTCCCGGTACCGCATAATTCGATTTTGGTTTGGCCGGTTTTTCCTCCAGCGAAATCGCGCGGCCGTCCTTGTCGAACGAGACAACGCCATAAGCCTCAGGATCTCGCACTTCATAGGCGAACACGATCGCACCATGATCGATCTCTCCCGCTCGACTCATCGTCTTAATCAGCCCCTGACCGTAAAACAGGTTATCGCCCAACGTCAGACAACTCGTCTCTCCGGCGATAAACTCTTCACCTAACGTAAACGCCTGCGCCAAGCCCCCCGGATTCGGTTGCACCTTGTACGAAAGCTGCACACCCCATTGGCTGCCGTCACCCATTAAGGTTTCAAAAAGCGGCGTATGCTGGGGCGTCGAGATCACCAGAATGTCACGGATGCCCGCTAACATCAGAGTCGACAACGGATAGTAAATCATCGGCTTGTCGTAGATCGGCAACAACTGTTTGCTGACAGCGACGGTCACCGGATACAGCCGAGTACCGCTGCCGCCGGCGAGAATAATTCCTTTCATCCGTTACTACCTCCGAAGCCGGCACTTTGTGATTTCGGCGACTGGCCGAGCCGCTGCAAGTGGTAATTGCCTGCGAGAATGTCCTGCCACCACTTGCGATGATCAAGATACCACTGGACCGTAAGCCGCAGACACTGTTCCAGACTGTGCACTGGTTTCCAATTAAGTTCTTTTTGAATCTTGCTGGAATCAATCGCATAGCGGAAGTCATGACCGGGACGATCGGTGACGTAAGTGATCAAATCTTTGTGAGGTTTGCCGCTCGCGCGAGGATGCAGTTCATCCAAGATTTCACAGATCGCGTGCACGAGATCGATGTTTCGACGTTCACTATTGCCGCCGATGTTGTACGTCTCGCCTGGTCTGCCCTTGTCAAGTACCGTCGTTAATGCGCGGGCATGATCCTCGACGTACAACCAATCACGAATGTTCAGACCTTGCCCGTAAACCGGCAGAGGTTCTTCGCTGAGACATTTGATGATCATTAAGGGGAGAAGTTTTTCCGGAAATTGATACGGCCCATAGTTATTCGAACAATTCGTCACGATAACCGGCAATCGAAACGTCGTCTTCCAGGCTCGTGCGAGATGGTCCGAGGCGGCCTTTGTCGCCGCATACGGCGAATGAGGATCGTAGCGAGTCGATTCCGAGAACATCCCGGTTTCGCCGAGTGACCCGTACACTTCATCCGTCGACACGTGCAGAAAACGAAATCGATCGCGGCGCGCGGCGTCCAGCGCACTGACGTGCCGCAAGCTACTATCGAGCAGATTAAACGTGCCAACGATATTCGTTTGAATGAATTCAGAAGGTCCGTCGATCGATCGATCCACATGCGACTCGGCGGCCAAGTGCATGACGGCGTCCGGGGCCGTCTCGCTGACGACTTCACGCACCACGCTGGGGTCGGCCAGATCCGCTTGGATGAACCGATATCGAGGCGAATCCGCCACGTCGGCCAGCGACTGTGGGTTACCGGCGTAGGTCAACTTGTCCAAGTTGATGACGTCGTGTTCCGAATCGCACAACAAGTGCCGAACCAGATTTGTGCCGATGAATCCGCAACCACCGGTGACCAGAATCTTCATAAAGTGCATACCAAGTGTGAGAAGAAAGCACATTTTCGCACAAGACGATGCTGCATCCGACGAAAGTGATTGCCCAAACGATACTCGGCGGTACTCAAACTGAAAACAGCGACTTCGAGAGTGCGTCGCAGTCACTTCTCCCGCGCAGCGGACGAGATCGGGCTCTCGATCCCCTGGGCACAGCTCGGGAGGATTTCGCTTGAAGGCCTCCGCCCAGCCGCTGTCTTTCGTTCAATTACATTCTAAGCAAATTTTTGCCGACATGGGTAGTCGTCGCCATTTCTTCGAGGCCGATTGACCAAGCTTGAACCTCATCGCCAGGCTGGCACTTCTGGTTCCGTTCCCATGCTCGACAGCCGTCCAGCGCCGCGATCAACGCCTGCTTCCTGTTCGCGGTCGCACCCGTTAGCGACACGATCCATTGCTTTATGTCGGCGACCTCTTGCAGTCGCACTTGCGCGTGGATGCCCCTAGCCCAGACCTAACGTAGCGCTCTTCCGAACAAGCTCGCTTGCACCACTGGTGGTGCTCATCCAACCATTTTTCCTGCAGGCAAACGACTACGTTCGCATTGAGTCCCTTCGCTAGGACTCCGACGATCGCTTGCAAGGCCTCGCCGAAGTCGCCGATGGAAACAACTTTTTGAGACACAGCCAAAGAATTAGCTCTTCGACGGCTTCATTTCGAAGCCTTAGGCGACCAGCACGCTTGGTGTGAGCTGAACACGCTGATCCGGATCGGCCGTGCTGTTTCGGACTGATCTCTATTTGATTTCAATGGTACCCGCGCCGGTCAGAATTGATCGAGCGGTAACGCTTCCGTTTTTGTCGACGAGCCGTTTGCTGTTCTGGCCAAGACGCTGATCGTGCTGCGCGACGAACGACTACGCTTCGGCGTCAATCGTGGACCGGCGCATGCAACTAGCTCGTTCGTGGACCAGTTCGTCCAAACAGCTTCGCTCGTCGAACTGCACTCGGAAAGCGTTTACTTTGGGATCGATCTGCTGGTCCACTGGTATCGATTGTTGGTCTGTCATAGTCTTGTTCATGGCGTGAGCTTGTGTCCGCGCTGGACGATTGAAGTACGCTTCCGACAGCGGGCTGCGCCGCTTTTATTTCAACTAATCAGCAACACAACTCACGACAATGCCTAGCTCAATGAAAACAACCTCGACTGGAAGCATGTAGATTTTGATGAAGATTTTGTACATTTCCCCATCCCTGTCTCAGGCGGCTACTGGCATCTTTGAAGTTGAGCGTTGTCTGGCCTTGACGCTCAACAACGAATACGGTGCCAGCGTGTCCGCAGTGGGTTTGGACGATGCCTTTTTCGAACAGGACAAGGACAAATGGGAGAACTGCAGTGTCAAAGCATTTCCTGTTAAAGGTCCCAAGTTTTTCGGTTATTCACCTGCCCTAAAAAAGTTCCTCTCAACCGATAGATCTGAAGTTGCACACCTGCACGCGATGTGGATGTACACATCCGTCGCCGTGTATCAATGGTCACAACTTCACGGAAAGCCATACATCGTCACTCCTAACGGCATGCTTGAAACTCGGGCCCTCGCAAATTCAGGATGGAAGAAGAAACTGGCGAGCGCTTTTTATGAGCGTAGGATGCTTGATAACGCAGCCTGTATTCAGGCCAACACTCTCAAGGAGCGGGATGACATACGTGCATTCGGGTTAAAGAACCCAATCTGCGTCATTCCCAACGGAGTCTATCTTCCTGATTCCCGGCATGTTCTTGATTTCAGTACCAAGACCGACGCGGCTCCGCTGCGCATTCTTTTTTTAGGAAGAATACATCCCAAAAAGGGATTGTCTAATTTGATTGAAGCACTGGTTTTATGGAAGCGTAAGCTGCCGACACGTAAAATACAGCTTGTCATCGCCGGACGTGATCAGGGGGGGCACCTAGAACAACTTCAGCGACAGGCGAAAGATGGTTCCCTTCACTGCACAACCGTATCCGCTCCTTCTGTAATCGAGTGTGAGCTGGATGCCGATATTATGTTTTCAGGAATCGCTTACGGTGAAGAGAAAAACATTTTATTTAATGCATGTGACCTATTTGCACTGCCGTCCTACAGTGAGGGGCAACCGATGTCGGTTTTGGAAGCTTGGGCTTTCGGCATGCCCGTATTGATGACCGAACACTGCAATCTGATGGACGGCTTTGATGCAGGGGCAGCCGTACGGATCCAGACCGATTCCGAATCCATTCTGGAAGCCTTCGAGATCATTGCATCCATGAGTGTTTCAGAGTTAGAAGAAATAGGTAAAAAGGGGCGACGTTTAGTTCAACAGCAATACAGCTGGACGACTGTGGCAGGCTCGCTGCTCAAGGTATATAAGTGGGTTGCTGGGCAGGGTGAAAAACCTGAGACAGTAGACTAGCCGGACTTTCTTGCGGCTGATCGACTTGGTAATGGTCCGCGAAACGCTTTTCATGACCGCTCGAACCAGTTGCTCGCTAATCCAGGTGGCAAGAGAGTCTAGAGCCCGATGCCGGGGGCCGGGGAACGAGACTCTTGGATGAAGAGGAAACCCACATGTCATTCCTCGGAACAGCTCGTCAAGAAGCTACGTGACGCGGATGTCATGCTCGGCAGTGGCAAGAGCTTTGAAGAGATTCAGAAGATGCTTGAAGCAGGCGAGCCAACGCTGGCTCGGTGGCGCAGCCATTACGGCGCGCTGAAGATCATCACCTTGATCGAGCGTTGCCAGGGCGACCTGATCGAGCGGATCCTCCAATAATTCGGGCAGTGGGAACGTCCGATCCGTACCGGCGCCGTTACGCGGGCGCCGAGGGGCAGGTCGAATCGAGCCCCCGCTGAAACGCCCGATCCGCAGTTCGGCCGCACCGCGAGCACCTGTCGTCCGAGTCCCAGAGTTCAGGGTGGACGCGACACGCGAGTTGCGATCGATACTCGATGCCGATTTCCTTGAACCTGTGGCCAGGTCGCCCGCCCGCTGTTTCCAATCGAAAGTCCGGAGCGGCTCGCGGTGCGCGCCGAAGGGGCGCTGCAAGCTTTCGGGCAACGCTTTTGTGCCCGACTATTGTCCCATCGAGGCCAGATACGTCGCGTAGCGGGGCGTCTGCTTGGCTGATAAATCGTATTGGCCATGGCTCCCGTTCCTCACCGCACAGAACCCTTCGAGCGGGTGGTCAACGCTCGCCATCTCTGGCAAGATCAGGTGACAAGAGTGAGTAAAATCGCTATCACTCAGCTACAAGACACGCACCGGTTTCCAACTTGCTGGAGTCCCAATCCGGCGCCGCCCGGTTCCCGGACGTTTGGACTCCAAACGGGTCACCGGGAGGGGTTAATGTACAGTTCCAGATTCTATGGCAGCGGTCCCAATTAAGTTCATTAATGGTCGAAGACACACCTGTCGTTGGTTTTATTGCCGGGATGTCTCGTTCTGGCACAACGTTCCTGATGAATTGCCTGAACTCACACCCCGAGATCGTGTGTTTTGGGGAGTCGATATTTTGGGGTCGAGAGTACGTCACCCCACTTGGTCCTCGCGGGACTTATTCAGCAGATCAAGTGGCCAAAATCCTCCACAACTGTAAAGCGGGGAACTGGGGACCTGGTGCGAAAGCGAGTTGCAACCGAACGATGAAAGGAGCGGAGGAGCCACTCTCCTCCGCCTTCGATTCCGAGTTTCGCGACTTGCTGGTCAATGGAGCCACTGCGCGAACCGTTTTCGACGCGATCGCACGGGCCATGTGTCGGGCCCATGGCAAATCATTCGCGATTGAGAAAACACCTCATCATGTTCATTTTGTTGACCGCATTCGCCTTAGCTACCCGCATGCCAAATTTGTAATCACTCAGCGTAATCCGTACGACTTTATGCTTTCCTACAAGCACCAAGGGGGGCAAGTGGGCAGTCAAACCAGATCTATATTCGAGCGCACCTACCATCCTTTGCTTTGCGCCATCGTTTGCAGGAAGTACTTGCGTTCTACCGCACGAGCGCTGTCACAGTATCCCGATGACACGCTGTGTATTGACACTGAACGCCTCCAATCCGAAGCGCAGGACGTTTTTCGCGAGGTCCTGGATTTCCTGGGCATGGCTCGATCGCCTCTGACGGAGCCGATTATGGGAAAGAACAGCAGTTTCGAGCAATCTGACGAAAAACCTCGGTTGGAACCTGCCGACGTGTTCTGGATGAATCTGGTCAACGGCAGGTGGATCAAGAAAGCCCGATGGCCACTTCAAGCATCCAAGGCATCCGGCTGGCAAGTTGTTCGCTCAATTCTACAGCTTCCCGGATCCCTGTTTCATATCCTCAGGATATTGATGGCCGCTCCAGGCAATCAGTTGAAATACCTGATTAAGCTGCTCCGTTGACTTAGAGCCTAAGTTATTTCGATGAATTGTCTCAAACTCGAACATGCGTTCCTTCGATCCGTGCGGCTCCAGTAATGATCTCTGACGCCGGCAAGCTTCCGTTCTTGACCAAAATTCGCCGGCCGTCTGCATCACGCCGATGGCGATGTTCAGCCAACTGTGTTGGAAACACGATCACTTCGAGATCAAATCCTTGGTCCACTGGCGCTGATCGCCGGACTGTGTTGGTGATGGCGTGTCGCCTGCGCCCAGATTGAGCGGTGGAAGGATGGTAACGAATCCAGGATACGTCAGTTGTTTTGAAGTTCTCCTGGAGATAGCTTCTGAAAGTATCTGATGACGGCTTTCTTGCCGAAAACCAGGTGTGTCGAGATTCACAATTTTGAATTGGGGAAGCTGTTTTGACCGACACTGCTTGGCCCATCAAAGGCTCAAAGAACATGCAAACAGTCGAGCTTAGGGATTCATCTCATCGATGAAATCCAGCGTTTCCTGCCACCAAGGTGCGTTGTCGTCCCAGTCTTTGCCATTACCGCCCCAGATGACGGCGCCGTCGGAATACTGATCCAGCGTATCGAGTTGCTCCCGCCAGAAGTCCGCCGCTAGGAATTGCGTCCCCAATGTCGCGTTTGAGTTGTGGTATTGCATCCATAGGAACGGATAGACCTGTTTTCCGTAGCGGCGTGCTTCCGAGATATTGGCTACCGCATACCGACGCCATCCGGCGCGATCATCGTAGTAGGTGTAAAGCGACGGAAAAAGGTAGTCCATTTGTTCGGCCAACCCGATCAGACGGTCGTTAGCAGCTTGCCAACCCTGGTAGTCCGCTTCATAGGTCGGCAAGAGAGCCGCCCAAATCGGATCGTGTTGGTTTTCCAATGCCTGCAAGTAGCGGTTCGGAGTCCAGTAGTCACGAAGTGGCGGAACGCCGTAGAGTCCCACCTCTAAGTCGGGTCGCTCGTCACGAAGCCAGGTCAGAATTTGGGTAAACTTATACAGGCTTTCATCGATTTCGGCTTCGCTGACCGTCCGATTGTCGAGGCCCCAGTGTTCGATATTCATGATCAAGATTTGACCGGTATCGGCAACCTGATTGGCCAACTGACGGATCTTCGATTCGGAGGGCGTTTCCAGGTCGATGTTGGGCCATGTCCCGACAAATAGTTCGTTGGACGCGATCTTCACCGGCTCAATCCCATAGGCGGATAGATCCGGTCGATTACTAAACAGCGTTCCGTCGAAGACTCGAAAACTGCTTTGGAACCGATTGATCACGATCGATCCGCTGTTGGCGAGCAAGCTGACTTCCCGTCCGATCGTGTCTTGAAATTCGGCCCACTGGACGTAGACGTCAGCGGTCGACTGCTCGATCTGGAATCCGATCGAGGTCGTTCCGTCGATGCGCGCCGTCCCGTTGACAGAGAAATCCCCTGCAGCCTGCTCAATACAGACGGCAGAACCGCCGGCGTCCGTAATCGAAAGATTGTTGAAGGTGACGATCACATCCGAATTGCGAATGAGCACGCCACAGCTGGCGGGGTTCTCGATGATCACGTCGTCTAGAACCGAGACTGCTCCGGTCACGTCCTCCAACCGAATGCCGTACGTCGGGCTGTTGCGAGAAATCAAGCGATCGAAGGTCAAGTAGACTTCCGTGGGGTCGATGTCGATCGCCGGTCCGCCGTTGGCTTCGATCACCGTTCCACGCGCCGTTACGGTTCCGCTATTGACTGCGACGATGCCACCGCCGTTGTCCGTCCGAATGTTGACTTCATCGAACCTGAGGTCCGACGTCGAATTTTCGACCAGGAAGATACCGTTCCCCACCGATCCCCCATCGACACCGCTCCCATCGATCAAGGTGTTTGTGAAGACGGCGTTCAATGCTGAATTGCTCAGATAGATTCCATGCTCGGCCGGTTCAATGATCTGGGGATTCAAAACGAACATGGTTCCGCGTGGCGTTGTTGATCCGCAGGCCCGTCGCGTCGGAGTCGTAGATGGAAAGATTTGTGAGCACGTTCGTGCCGCCGACACCGTCCAGGAAGACGCCGTCTCCCCCACTACCAAATACACGGTTGCGGGAAATCAGCAGATCGTCGACGCTGCTGCCAAAAATTCCCACCGCGGCTGAATCGAAGATGTCAAATCCGGACAGTTCGCTGGAATCGGCCAGGGTGACGGCGTTTCCGGGTGAGTTGCGAATTTGGGGGAGGCTGGATATGCCGTTAGCCCGGGGCAAGACAATCATCCCCAATTGATCGGTCGACACGACATGGTCAATGCCATCACCCAACAGGCGTTGCCCGTTTTGCAGGGTCACCGACTCGCCGTCAAAGACGCTGCCCGCGTGAGCGAGCATCAAGGCACCGAGCGGAGACGCGGCCGCCGCGACGGCCAAGGAGTCGAACGGCGATTCGAAAGATCCATCACCTCCAGCGCTGGCCGAGCTATCGACGTGGACGATCGAAAGGGGGGCCCCGCCGAGGGCCAGTACCGTTTCCTGTCGAGTTTGAACATCGCTCCGCACCACGATCCCTCCGCTTCGATCGACACCTTGAAAGCGGCGCTGCCAAGCGCTCATCGGGGCTCGCCCGCGATGGGCTCGGCCTCCAGGAAACGTCCATGTCATTCCAAACGCCACCTGGGAACCGAACAGAGAATCGTGACGAGCCGTCATCGACAATGAAAGACTATCGTTCAGGTTGCCGTTGAGTCGCGACATCCAGCCGACTGCCGATTCACCTCCACCGGTCAGCAAGTAGAGTCCCCCGTAACAACGCAGGCTGGGTATCCCGGTCCAGTCCGACAGGCTGCGTCCGGCTTCGATCTCGATACGACGAAGCGCAGTCTGCGTCAGCTGGTCAGAGTAAAGTTCGAGCTGATTGCCAGAGTACCCGAGACGCGCAAATGATCGCTGCGCGGTGCGGTTGATCGGTTGCGTCAATTCGAAACGCGCGTCCCATTTTTCTCCCAGAGTGCCTAAACTTATCCCCAATTGGTTGAACCAGTCGTTACGCACCTGGTCGGCGTCGTACCAGACGCTTGCATCGACAAGTCGTCCCAGCTCCGGGAAGTAATATCGCCGGCCAACGCCCAGATTCCCACCCACAAGATCAAAGTCGGAAACACCAACCTGACCATCCAAAAACCATAGGCCGTCGCTATCCTCGATTGCGCGGAACGTGCCGACCGTCGTGAAACGGTCGGCCAAGTTGAACCCTTGCCCTTCGTTGTGGTGCACACGAAAGTACCCGAATTGATTCCATCGACTGACGCCATCGTACTGCTGGGGGAATGGTAACGCTTGGGCGGATAACAAGCTTGCCGGTGCAACAATGACAACGGTGGCCAGTGCAGTCGCAACGAACGCCACAAATCGTCGAGAAGATCTACGTGCGCGCACGTTGGGATGCGTTGCGCTAAGGGCAATTAATGTCACTGCTTGAATCTGCCAGACGAATGGGAGGAGGAGGTCGTCTTCCTGCAAAGATCGACGCCTCGGCGGCTCATTCGCCAGCAGTCGCGATAAACGCACTGTTGGCGCAGCGTTCGCGGTTGCAACAGTGAAACCGATTCCCGGCCCCGCAACGGATAAGCCTGCGGCAGCGATTATTCGTCAGATTTGGTCCAGCGCCCAAGAGATTGACATTCGGACGACTATTGATCGAAAGGCCACGTAGGCAGGTGCAACGTGGCAACCGAACGCCCTGAGGCGTTCGTCGCGATGGCAGCGAATTGCCAGATTTCACCCGAATTAGAACTCGAATCCATCGCTGAATCAGCGGCTTAAAGCGTTTGCTGCTCGCCCTTTACTTGGTCTCCGTTGCTTGAAGACGTTTCGTTTTGGGATCGATCGAGTAACGCACATGAACGACCTTGTTGGGTGAGCCGTCCGGTTTCCGCGAAAGGATTAGATCTCCGTTCTGATCGAACTCAGTCCGCTGACCGTTCTGGTATCGGGTCCAGCCCGTCAGCTTGCCGTCGTCACCGTAGCGGTAAACATCGCGCCAGTGTTTCGGTGAAGTCAATCGGGGGTCTACGTAATTGAGTCCTGGCGGGCGGTTAAGGAACTGCGGGAGTAGAACGTCGCCAAGGATGTCTGCGTTGAATTGCTCGAGGTGATAGCGTTCATGATCCGGCGGTGTGTCCGATATCGCGACGCCCACCCACTTGAGACGTTCCAGAGCGTTGCCGAGAGCATTCAGCGCGTTCGGGTTCGGAGAATCTTCGGCGGCGGCCCTGATGGCGGCTTCGTTGGCGGAATAGAATTCATCGTCAGAGTGGATTCTTTCCAATCCAGAGCGAACGATCTGGGGGGCGGAGACTCTCCCGATCGCGGCCGCAATCCTGTTGCGCCACTTGGCGATCTCCGGCTCCAGTTTGGCCGCTCCATCTCGCTTTATTTTTTTCGCAATTTGATGTTGAGCGTTCGCAGCGTCGAGGGCAGCCTTGGAGTCGGCGGTCCCGAGTTTCTTGTGCGACGCTTCCGCCTCGACTCGCTCTTGGTTGGTGGCATCGAGGACCTGTTGCTGGGCAGCAGTTATCTGGCTACGCATTTTTGTCAATGCGGCAACTCGGGCGCGGTCTCGCGTCGTCGCGGCGGCCAGCGCGGTGAGCTTTGCCTGTTCATCCTCCGTTAAGAAGTTGGTGAAAATCTTGATTCCTGGCGGTTGTGTTTGCGTTGCAGCATTCAAGCCAGCAAGCAATGCGTCCCATCGCTCGCTGTCGGCGCTGGGCAGCCCCAGAGATTGGCTGCGGGCTCCATAAAAAATTTCCAACAATCTGCCGCTGGTTGAGTAATTGCGGTGTTCGTTCGGCAGGGTACTGAAACTGACAAAGGCCGGTGCGGAAACGAGTTTGCCCTCGGCCTTAGCGAACACTCCGATGTCGACGCGGTTGGACGACATGTCCGAACCGGGCGCAATCGGTCGGCGCGGGTGGTAAGAGACCGAAATGTTGGCCTCCTCGCCGTTCTCGCCGAACGTTTCGATCTCGATGAGCTCCGGGTCGCCACGCAGCACCACCCAGCGGAAATTCAGATCAAGGCCATTCGGGTCGAAGGTTTCGGCGGCACTGACACGCATCTGCCTTCGGAAATCCGGCCCGCGAATGACTCTCGCAATCGCGCAGGGTGAGTCGGACAGGCACTCCCCGGCAGTGAATGAAGATGGCTCAAAGTAATCTCGACCCGACTCTAGATTCGGTTCTTGGATCACACGCAAGATTACAAGCGGCGGTATCTCCGCGGGGCGCATGACCTGCGCGAAGCTCACCATCGTCAGTTCATCGATCAGATTTCCCTCGAAGGCACTCGGATGGGCTGTACCCGTAAAGTAGTCATTCGGACTGACGGATGCTTTGTAGGTTTGGCGAAAGATGGCCTGGAGGGTTGGCATCAGAAGGCGTTTGGAAACGAGTACCTCACGCGTCTCGGGCGGGAAAGCTGCGATGGTCTTCAAGAAGGCATGCACGAAAACACGATCCGAACCCGACGATCCTTGGCTACTGATCAGGTAGGGTGAATTGGCCGGGTACAAGTCTCCGTATCCATTCAGGCCGTTTGTACCCGGGTCGTGGTCGCGGTGTTCAGGATAGATGTACAGCGCGTTGGAGCGATACTGCTGGTACAGGAAATCCAGGCCCCGCGGGTGTGCGTAGAATATCCGCTGGTGGCTGCCGGCCTGGTTTGCCGGGGACGCTGTCGACGAATTACCGACGACAACCTTGCCGGGCAAGATCTGCCCCTGGCCGCCCCAGTCGGCGCGTCGGGCAAGTTCTTCCTTGGTGTACCTGATCGGCTTCAGCTGGGGATAGTTTTCAATGCCCAGATCCGAGTGCTTTCGGTCACGGTTGTCGTAGTAAACCCCATCGAGGCCTGCGGCTTTACCGTCGGCAAACCAGAGCATTGATCAATTTGCTGGCCTCGTCACTCCCTTTGCTGACAAGTACCCGATCACGCTCAGGCTCGGTGGCCACAGTCGGGCGGCAGCAGACGAACGCGGGCGGAAACGTCAGCAACCATGTTAGTAAGAGACAAATCAAACGAGCGTTGCAATATTCTGGTTTCATGAGAACAGGCAACGGACGACCTTCACGAAGATTTTGGATTGAGATGATAGCCAGACTCCTTTTAAGCTGAAGCGTTTCAGGTCTTTCAATGGGTGATTTCGGCTTTACTCATTCGCTCCAATCTGAACGCACTCGTTTTCTCCTTTGATATAATTCGATATCACGACGATGTTGTGCGACCAGCAGAGATTCAAAGTGGCAATGGCAAGCACAGCATGGACTATTAGCGGAAGGAACCTGGCGTTGTTTACGGAGCGCATTTTCGGCTTAGGTTTCCCGCTCGGAGGAATCGCCAGTCGTTTCTTCCAGTCAGAGAAACTGCGGACTGGGACACGCTCGCGGCGACAGAATCCGGCGTTGGTCAATAATCGCTGAAGCTTAGATTTCGGATTGCAACTTCCAATGATACGATTAAATTGCAGCGACAATGCTCCGCCGAAGCCTGAAGATAAAGATCAAGTCGTTCAGTCGGCCCTTCATCGGGAACTGGATACGCGGCGGCGATCGCATGATTTTGAAAGCAAGTCGGAGAAATGACGGCATTGTCTAACAGATGACTGGAAAGCTAGATATTCAGCAAAATCGGGGTGCAAAAAAATACTCTAGATCGGAAATTGCGGCGCGTTGCTTGTGGATGGTTACTTCGATATTTTTCCGAATGACTCCACGACCTTTTTTCGGGCTTCGGCGTTTGTTGTTGATACTTTTCGGAGCCCACATTGGCAGAGATGTTCACATTTACCCGTCTGCGATCGTCTATTTTCCATGGAACCTCTCGGTAGGTGACGAATCAGCGATCGGTGAACATGCTTTCATATACAACTTGGGTCCGCTCGTTATCGGAAAACGCGTAACCATTTCTCAACGGGCGCATTTGTGCGGCGGATCACATGATCACTCAGATCCAGAAATGCCGCTGTTGAAAACGCCAATTCAGATTGGTGATGATGCGTGGATTTGTGCCGACGCGTTTGTAGGGCCGGGGGTTTCGATAGGCAATGGTGCGGTTGTTGGCGCCCGCGCAGTTGTTACTCGGGATCTCGATCCATGGGAAATAGTTGCGGGAAACCCTGCGATCACGATTAAAAAGCGAACTATTAAGGACGTCAAAAATGAGTGCGAACCCGGTCATTGACGGCTACAAATATGACTCTTCCGTCCAGGGACACTCCGATGCCGATCTACGTCCGAGCGTCGAAAAGAATGCTTGTTTCGCGCGTTTTAAAATACTACTGGATCAGCAAAGGGTTTTTGCACTTGGCTGCGGTAATGGCTCAGTGTCTGCTCATGCGACGTCGCAGGGTTCCGACGTGGTGGGGGTGGAACCTTTATCTGATGGAATTTCGAACGCAAACAAATTGTACCCCGAACTAGACCTGCAAATCAGCTCGGCTTATGACCCGCTTGCTCAAAAGTATGGGACATTCCCCGCCGTGATCAGTTTGGAGATCGTTCAACGCGTTTACGAGACTCATGATTTTGCGGCAACGCTTTTTGAGCTCTCCGAACCCGGCGGCATCACATTTCTTGCCACGCATACCGAAGTTACTCCCAGCACCTTGTGCTTGCCTTTACAGCAAGAATGGACAAACACTTTACTGCCCTTTGCGGGCATCGACAAATCAACCTTTGGTCGCGAAGCACGTCCGGAATCCTTCTTGAGCAAGCGGGGTTTTAGGACGTATGGTTTTCGCGTGTCGGCAGACTACCGCCGTTAGCAAAATCACTGATCGCGTTGGGACAAAAAGCTCGTGCGTAGAAAGCACCGATTCTGGCTATTTCAGTTCGGAAATACGTCCGTGACCAATGTCGGATTTGCAGCCGATGCCAGATCCGTTGAACGCATTTTTTTGCTCTCTGTTAAGTAAGATCTCCATCTTTGTCGCTGAAGATCGGCAAGACCAAAATCATCAACCACCTAGAATACTCGAGGCGACTCGTCGAGTATTGCCGTTGTTTACATACTTTAGAAATGATCTCCGCCGTCATCCTCACGCATAACGAAGCAGACAATATCGAACGCTGTGTCAAGTCGCTTAGCTGGTGTGATGAAGTCGTTGTGATCGATGATCGATCGACCGACCGGACGCCGGAGCTGGCAGAGCAATACGGCGCCAGGATTGTTCAACACGATTTTGAGAATTTTGCAGCTCAGCGAAATTGGGCGATGCAGAACGCACAATTGAAACACCAATGGGTTTTACATTTTGACGCCGATGAAGTTGCGACCGAACGATTTGCGGCTGAAGTAAATTCAGCGATTCGAAACGCAAGTCCAGACTGCCTGGCTTTTGCACTTTGCCGCAAGACAATTTTCGGCGGAACTTGGTTGAAGTATTCCGACGGCTTTCCCGTCTGGATTATGCGACTTGTCAAGCGCGACGGCGTTTGTTTTGAAGACTCTGGCCACGGAGAAGTTCCAATTCCGAAGCTCAGTGGTGTGGTAAACAAAATTGAAGAGCCGTTTCTACATCATCCATTTAGCAAAGGAATTTCGAATTGGTTCGATCGTCACAATCGCTACTCGAGCTTGGAAGCGGAATTGGAGTTGCACAACTCTCCGCCCATGGAGCTCGGTCAACTTTTTTCCACTAACCGTGCAATTCGGCGTCGTTCGATGAGGTCTTTGAGCCGACGGATGCCGGGACGTCCAATCTTAAGATTTGCTTACCAGTATTTCCTAAAGCTGGGAATCTTGGATGGAAGAGCCGGGTTCGATTTTTGCCTTTTGATGGCGATCTACGAATCGATGATCGTTCTAAAGAAGAAAGAGCTTAGAAGGAAAGAATCCACACTGTGATTCTGAATTGCTAATGGCGTCCTACCCCAAAATCCGATTTCCCTACCCTTCCGATTGGCCAATCATGGGCTGCTGCCCGAATCTGTGACAGCTTGATCGCAATGCCATTCTGCTTCCGACAGCCGCAGTATCGGCTGGCTTTCAACGCCGATTGCAGCCTCTCGCGATGCGTGGCAACAGATGCAGGCTCGGCAACCCGGTCAGCGAGTTTCTTGACCAGCACTCCGCCATGGATTTCAAATTCGGGGATGTCGTTGATGACAACCGATCCGGCTGCCGCAATGCCCCCAACTCCGATCTTGCAACCTGTCATGATCGCGAAAACCGCAGCCGATCGAGGGCTAACCGCGTTCGACCGCGACGCTGGCGGCAAGCGAGCAAGTTTTCGAATTCATCCCCGGATGCGGTGCGTGACGATTGGCCGATGTGCCTTGGGATCAAGAAGTATTTTGGGGATGGGAGCATTTTGGGGCAAGCATTTTGGGGACACTCTGCAAACCGGGCAAGTCATCAGCTCGAACACCCCCGCTGAACCCTGCAGATTCGCCGGGTGCCAATTGGAGCTCGACCGAGCGGCGTTCGGATTTCGGGTTGCGCCTGGCCTAATTTCTTCGCTGTTTTCTTGATAATCGACCGCTATTGCTGTCCGAATACGCGTACTCCGGTGTGGCTCGAAGGGGCTGGATGGACTGTGCGGAATAGTCCGATCGGCGAAGATTTTTTTGATACTAATGGATACATAGATCCTATTCGGCCATGTTTGGAATGCATATAATCGCAGTTGGATAGTGACTTTTTGGATGCTCGACCGATCTGAAATTCGTCGAAATCTTCGCCATTTGCCAATACTACCTAGTCTCCGTTGGGCGGCATGTTTGCACCAACGATTCAATCCTGAATCATCTCCATAACCCCTTATTTTTCCACTCGGGAGCAATCGGACCATGCACAGACTGGCCGAAACCACAGAGTCCAACCTGGCCGGTACGCTGGCGGCTCAGCAGGAACAGCTGTATCAGCAAGGTGGAGGATCCCCAAATTTCCTGGCGGCAATGTGGCGATACCGATGGGCAGTCGCACTGCCGGCCGTGTTGGGTGCGGTGATTGGATTTGTGGTGTACCTGCAAATGCCGGATCGCTTCCGCAGCACAACTCGGCTGATTGTCGAGTCCGATCGTTCGCCCATGCTGGACGCAGTGACCGGCGAAATTGTTGGCGGCGTACCGGGAGTCGAAGTCGTCCAATCTCAGTTGTTCAGCGATCAAGTGATCCGAACAGCATTCGAAGATGCCCGCATGATTCCCTTCCATGACCAATACCCCGGTGGGCTGGCCGATTTTATCCAAAGTGTTGTGGAGTTTCAGGCGTTGCAGCTGGAGCCGGAATTCAGCGATGAAGGCAACTCGCAAGAGGTGGTGATCCTGCTCCACTTTGACAGCGGGAACGAAGAACTGAGCGAAACGGCGGTCAAGTCGTTTAGTGAAGCGTTGCAGGAGTATTACAACCGAAAACACAAAAGCTCTCGCAGCGAATTGTTGGCCTACATGGTGCATGCCACCGAACGGCTCTACCCGGACATGAGGAAAATGAAGGAGGAATATCGAAAGTTCCGAAGAGATGCGCCGCTGCAATGGGACGCCAGTGGAAGTGCAATCAATCCCTATCGAGAGCACCAGATGTTCCTGGTCCAACGCCGCGCCGAACTTCAGGAGGAATTGCGTGTGGCGCAGACCGAGCACGCGGCGGTCAAAGCAGTTACCGAGTCGAATGAAGATCCCGAAGTGTCCTTGGCCGTGATCGGACAGCTATTGGAGCGGCGTTTTACGCTTCCCGATTTGAATCTCGGTGCCAGAGCCGGATTTGCTGCCGACGACGAGGCTCTAGAAGGACTGAAGGTCGAACGTGACTTGGTACCACTGATGGTGGCGCTGGCCCAAATGCAAAGTGAATACGGTGCGGATCACCCGAAGGTCAAGACGGCGAGACAGCAGCTCGATGGACTCCGTGAAGAGTTGCGTCGTCTGGTCAAGGAGCAGACCGATCGAGTTGGCCAGCTGATTGACACCAACGAAAAGCAAGTCGCAAGCCGCGGCCGAGGCGTCTGACCTCGATCGACAAAGGATTGTCGACTCAGATCATGATGTTGAATACTCAGGTGCAGACGCTGGATCAACAGATCGCCGAGGCTCAAATCAAAGCGGCTGAATTGGCCGAGTATGAGTTGAGGAATGCAGATCTGATTAGCGAAATGGAGCAACAGCATGAGCTGATGACCCAAGTCGAGGACCAGATCGCGCGGGTCCAATTGACCGAGGAAGAGAGCGGAACACGGGTCACTGAATTGACCAGACCTTCGCAGGCTTATCTGGTCTCTCCAATCCTGTACAAAAACATGGGGATCGGTGCCTTTTTAGGTCTGCTGCTCGGCGGCGGATTGGCATTCCTGTTGGAAAAGAACGCCAACACGTTCCGCGACCCAGAGGAGATCGCAGACACGATTGGTGCTCCTGTGTTGACTCACATGCCGTTCTTTAAGGGCCGCGTGCGTAAGGGGCGGAAGGAGGAGATCAACGCCTTTGAGTCGCTCGATCCCCATCTGGCCGTCTTGCATGCACCGGCATCGATCACGGCCGAAGCAATTCGGGCCTGTCGAACATCATTGCTATTTGAAACCGCGGGAATCCAGGGTGGCAAAGTGATTCAGTTGACCAGCCCGCTTCCCGGTGACGGCAAGAGTACGGTGGCAGGCAACCTGGCTTGTTCGATTGCCCAAAGTGGTAAGAAGACGATCTTGGTCGATTGTGACCTTCGTCGTCCCCAGCTCAGCGACAACTTCGCGGCCGGCGACAAGCAGGGTTTGACCGATGTATTGGACGGCCGCTGCGAGTTGATCGATGCGGTTCATGACACGCCGATCGAGACGCTGAAGGTGATGCCGTCCGGACCGATCCCAGCCAATCCAGCCGAGGCTCTGACGATGCCCGATATGAACCGACTGCTGGAACTGCTGCGTGAGAAGTTCGACTATATCATCGTCGACTCCCCACCGCTGCTGCTGGTTACCGATCCCAGCATTCTGGCAAACTACGTCGATGGCGTTCTGTTAACCGTAAAAGTCCGCCGCAAAAGCAAGCCCAATGCGAAAGAGGCTGCAAACATCCTCCGCGGTGTGGGGGCGAACATTATCGGTGTCGTTGTCAATAACTCCGATGAATCCGGCAAGAGTGACGGTTATCGCGGACAAGGCTATTATCGATATGGCCGCCAAGCCACGCGTTATCGTCGAGGTTACGGCAAGTCATCCCAGTATTCGTCGACCTCGGCCGCAAATGGCCAGCCCGTGGCTATCTCTGGGCGCTTGGAGACGTCCGCATCGGCGGACGCTTCCAGTCCGTTGTCCGCTGCGTCCAATGGCCAATCTCCCCACGATCTGACATGACCTCGACGAAGCAGAATTTTTTCGAAGTCAAAACTGGGGGATTGAATTCACTGACCAAGCATCGGCATGCTATCGAGATTAGCTGACCGAACTCCACTCCACACCCGCCTTTGAGTATTGCTTTCCCAATGACCGCTGCAAATGAACTTGGAGAATCTTTCGAGGATCGAGCTAAATCGCAAGTAGATGTTGGTTGGGCTTCCGACCAACGTTGGCTTTGGTTTTGGGGTGCCTTGTTGGCGATCTCATTGCCGATGTTCATCCCCTACCTGATTGAATTGTGGAGCTACGAGCACTACAGGTACATCCCCTTTGTGTTCCTTGTCGTCGGTTACCTGGCCTGGACACGATCGGATCGAGTTCTGCGTGCTCCCTCCGGTTGGTTTGCTTGGTCAATGGTCGTTGTCGGCGTATTGACGGTCATTTTATCGCTGCTGGTGCCTTCTACTTGGCTAGCCGGACTAGCCTTTGTGATCCTGGCTGCTACCTGCTTGGGATCAATGCGGGGGATCGAGGATCGTACGATGCTTGGTGCGGCGGTGCCGTTGCTAATGCTGATTCAACTGCCAGTTGGCTACGATCAAGTGTTGATTGCCCAGCTGCAAGGAGTGACGACCGATTTGTCCAGCGTTGCGATGGATGTAATTGGCGTCCCACATTCGATTCTCGGAAACACCGTCCAACTGGTTTCCAAGGAACTTTTTGTTGCCGAGGCTTGCAGCGGCATTCAATCGGTCTTCACGTTGGCTTTCATCGCCTGTGTCGTTGTCGCGGTCAATCGTCGGCGTCTCTGGTTGACGCCACTTTATCTAATGGTGGCAGTCTTTTTAGCCTTAGCCGGGAATACACTTCGGGTAACGACGGTCGGAGCCGCCGAGCATTGGTTTGCCCACGATCTGTCCAGCGGCTGGCAACATGACGTGCTAGGCTACATCACGCTGGGGATCGCGACCCTGTTTCTACTTTCATTCGACCAGCTGATTGTGGTCTTGTTGCACCCTGCAAATGTGGGCGGAGACGGATCGATGGACAACCCGCTGGTGCGAGCCTGGAACTATTTGGTTGCTGATTGGGACTTCAGCAACGACGATGTCGTTTACGGTCGCAAGGTCCAGGCGAGCGTGGAATCAGCGGAAGCCAAGCCGGGCTTGCTGGATCAGCTCGTAATCAATCGCAACAGCTGGATTGCCGCCTCAGTGGTGCTTGCCGTAATTGGATTAGGCGCCGCGGTACAGGCTACTCGCGTGGAAATCGGCCAGGCCCCAAAACTGGCGGTAGGTTCCTACGTCGTGTTCGATCCAAAACCCGAATTGTTGCAAGGCAAATACCAGATTTCGGTCGTCAGTGATCACCAGGTCAACCGCAACGGTCAGGAGCCGCGGCTCGGTCAAAACGCTGACCTATGGGATATTGCGGTCGGTCAGCTGCCCGGACAGGTGGTTGTCAGCCAAACGTATCGCGGTTGGCATGAGCTTTGTGTCTGTTACCGAGGCATGGATTGGGAACAACTGACCCGCGATGTGACATCGCCGCCGGAGTCCGAGCTGCCGGTAGCTGATACCACTTCCTTCATCACCGCTCGGTTCCGAAATCGTCAGGGACAGTTTGGATACTTACTCTACTCGGCAGTCAACGAAGACGGCACGATCGCGGAAGCACCCAGCGATTTTGGCTCGATCGTATCGCGGATCAAAAATCGCTTTGAAACACGGGGGGTAATCAGCCGACAGAATCTGGTGATGTTCCAAATGTGGCTTGTCACACCAGAGAAAATCAGCTCCGGAAACACTGCGAAAGATGCAGTTGGATTTTGTCGAGATGCGTTCGCGGATCGCCAAATCGGTTGTCGCAGATGCCGTGGGTCCCAGTAAGACAACCAGCGTTGCAAATCAAAATAAGGTCGAGGGCTAAATCATGCTTCGTTATCTCAATCCGCTCACCTACTTTAAATGGATCGGCCAGTTCATTTACGCCTGGGGAATGTCGCTTCCCTGGAGCAATGCGCCGCTGACGATTCCGGCACTGATTCTGATCTTGCTGATCAGCCTGGCCGCCGTGATCGCCTTTTCGGGCAACTCCAATAATTGGCGTTCAAATTTGCTCAAAAAGCAGCTGACGACCGCTTTTGACGCCGATGATTTCGAAACCGCCGAACTGCTGCTCGCGCGTCAGGTGAACGACCGTCCTAATGATGGCGACCTCGAATACCGGCTTGCTTTGATCCAGAACGAACAGGGCAAGAAGGAAGAAGCGACGATGCGGATGGAGCGACTGGTCAGCACCAAGCGGCACAAAGAAGCGGCGCGCTGGATCGTGCAGACCAAATTTGACAAACGGAAGTGGCAAGACTTGGAAGCTGCCGAGAAAGACGAATTCGGAAACCTGACCAAGTTGATGTACGAGGAGTACGAGAACGACCCGGGGGCTCAGAGTCTGTACGCTGACTATTTGATCGCCTCCGGCAGCCTGACCAAAGCGATGCCGGTTTTGGAAGAATTGGCACGCAGAAATCCGTTGCGCGGATTGCAAGCCGCCGCCGTGGCGCGACAATTGGGCAATGAGGAAAGAGCCACTGCGATCGCCCAGCGGTCACTCGCGACCGTCAGCGCCATGTCGGAGGAAGATCCGCGGAACCTGGCCATTTCAATGGCCGTTGCCAGAAGCCAAGTCTTCTTGAAGCAGTTCGAAGATTCGATCAATACACTTGCCAAGGCGGTCAAACTGGCAAAGACGCCTGAGGAAGAAAAACTGGCGCGAGGGGCCTATGGGGACGCGATCGTCGAGTTTGTGAATCATATTGAAAATTCATCAGCGGGATCGATTGAGGATCGGGTCAGAATTTTGGAAATGATGAAAACCGCTTTGAACGCTGCCCCGACCAACCCGCGCGTCTTGACGCTCGTTTCCAACCAAGTGCTCGCCACACTTGGTGAAGATGATGAACAGATTGCGGCGGTCCGAAGATCGCTTGTTTCCGGTGTCTCCCCGGGGGTCTCTCACTTCATTCGAGGAACCGCCGCGTTGATGAAGAACAATCAAGAACTGGCTACTCGTGAACTGAAATTAGCCAGTGAGCTCATGCCGCTAAGTTCGGCGGTGATGAATAATCTTGCAGTCGTCATGACTCGCAACAAGAATGTTGATCCAGAGCAACCGCTGAAAATGATCAACGAGGCGATCAAGATCAGCAAGAATTCTCCGCCGCACTACTATGAAACTCGCGGACAAATCCTGATGCTGATGGAGCGATATGAAGAAGCGATCCCTGACCTGGAACGAGCCTTGGCGGTCGAGTCATTAGCTAAGAAAGCACACACCGACTTGGCGTTGTGCTATGAAAAAATTGGTGATCCTGAGGTTGCCCAGGCGCACCGCCAGGCAGCCGAGGATTTTGACCAGACAGTCGCCAAGGAGACCGCCGAGCGAAAGGCCCTGGAAGCCGAAGCGCAAGAGGCCGAAGAGAAAGCAGCACAGCAAGCCGCTGAGCAACAGCTGGACCCCGATGCGGCAGAAGCTGAGTCCACCGAATCGGACCAAGAGGTCGATGCGGAAGTCACGGCCGATGCGATTAAGAAAGAAACCTGATCCGGCGATCGCGCAGAATTGGAAAGAACGCCCCCCAAAGCCAAACTGCTTGTGCCCAACCGTGTCTGCGCAAGTCCGCTGCCTGTGAATGCTTGTTAAGCCGCCGTTGGTTTCGGACAGCTGCGACAACGAAACGCGAAGCGTTTGCTTTGTCCGCGCACCTCCGGATTACCGTGTCAACTGCGGGTTTGACCCCAACGAGGTCACAGTACCTTTCGCTTCGACCCCGCCGGGGTCAAAGGATGTGGGCCGCGATTGTGACCGGAGGTGCGCTGCGCGACCTCCGGCTAATGGCTGAAAAACCGCTTCGCGGTGGATAATTTGACGGCCTCGATTGTGAAACTCATCTCGAATTGTGGGTAAACCTAAGCCAATGCCCCCTCCCCCAGGAATTGATTTCAGACGACCACTGATGCAAACCTGCTGAATGTCACCGTTTCGAGGTAGAGGGGACAACAAACCGGTCTCCGGCTTTTTGCTTGCAATCCAGCGCTCGATCCGTCTCAGTGCCAATCCACCGTTGACCCCGCTGCCGATCTCCTGGTAATCGCTGTTATCGAATCGTTGGGCGAGAGCCCATTTTCAGGGATACGAACAAGCGATTGCACAGCGAGCATTGGTGAGCGTGCTAAGGCATTGCCGGGAATCTTTCGCCGCGATCTTCGCGTCACTGATCACCGTTGCGCTGACCGGTTGCAATAGCGGCGCTTACCGAGACGTGTTCCAACAGAAAACTGCGCGTGAAATCCGGATCCTTGAAGATCAGCTTTACGAGGCCGATTATCACAACCGCGTGCTCAGCGACCAGTTGGAACAATGCCGAGTCAAAGCGGAAAACGGACGGTCAGGCGAAGCATCCGCGGGATTGGAATCGAAATCCGGATCAGCGGCGAGCGCGCCCAAATCATCCGGCGCCGAGTCCAGTTCAGGCGGTGGACAGAAATCGGCCCAGCCCGGCCAGATCGATATGGACAACGGATTCGATGAGGCGGACCTGGAATTGCCATCGGTCGATAGTGGCGATTTAGTTGAACCGGAAGCGCTCACCGATCCAACCCCTGAAGTGTTGCCGGCACCTGGATTGCCTGAACCTCCAGGCGAACAGGATACGACCATTCCCCCCATCGAACCAGGCGAAATCATTCCTCCACCAGCAGGCGGGAAAGAGCAAGATTCGCAGCAGCCGGGCAGAATCATCCTTCCTGACTCGCTTGGCGCACTCGGCTGGTACCCCTGAGAAATTGATGATTCATCCGAGCCTCTCAAGCGGTGTCACCACCGATGGTGAAAACAACGAGATGACCATCGTGATCAATGTCCTGGATGACCTTGGTCGAACGGTCAATTTGGATAATTTTGATATTGATGCTGAATTGTCGGTGGTCCTACTGGATCCTCAGCGCGCGCCCAGCGAAGCCAGAGTCGGACGTTGGGATTTTCCCAGCGACCAACTCACTGATTTGGTCAAGCGCGAGCCGATCAGTGGAATGCATGTGACTGTCCGCTGGCTGGGGGATCGGCCCGTCGGAGATGAGTTGGTCGTGCACGCGCGGCTTCGCGGCGAAGAAGACGACATGCGGGCCCAGCGGCGGCTTGGCATCAACAAACCGCAAGCGATCGCCGACTGGACGCCACGCGGTGATGACTTGCGACGATAGAAATCTCAATAGCGTCGCTGGCCCGGTCCCAGCCACTTGATCCCAGCCACTTGATCCCAGCCACTTGATCCCAGCCACTTGATCCCAGCCACTTGGGCCCCGCCAGTTGGGTGGCCGCCTAGTGGGCGACTGCCTGTCGGGTCGCCAGGGTCTGGCAGATCGCCGCAACCAATTCGCCGGGCGAATCGTGTGTGTAAGCAACGTTCAGCGCCTGTTTGGTCGCCAACGTCTTGACTTGAACCTGTTTTTCCTGCCATTCGTTGCCCCCGGCGATCAAAGCGACAGCGAATCCTTTTTGATCGGCGTACTTCAATTGTGCTCCCAGCTTTTTGGCGTCGGGATATACCTCGGTCCCAATTCCCGCAGCCCGCAGGTTGGTGGCCAAACGCAGGTAGTCGTCGCGATGATCGGAATCGAAAAAAGCGACCAATACGGGTGCCGGCGTCGATGCCGTCGGCAACAGGCTCAATTGTTCCATCGCGGCCAGCAGGCGATCGAGTCCCAAAGACGCGCCGATACCAGGCAAATGCTGCTTGGTATACATCTCGGCCAGATTGTCGTAACGTCCTCCACTACAAACGCTGCCAATTTCAGGCAAGTCATCCAGAGTCGTTTCAAAAATCACGCCGGTGTAGTAGTCCAATCCACGAGCGATCGAAAGATCGACCCGCAACCGTGAGGCGGGAACGCCCGCTGCGATCGCGCCTTGATAGACCTGTTGCAGTCGATCGCTGCCGCCCGCGGCATGCTGATTGCCGGCGGTGATTTCCGAGAGTTGCTGAAAGATCGATTCGGGATCGCCATCACAGTCGGCGATCGCCAGAACCTGGTCGGCTTGCCCGGCTTCGATTCCAGCCGACTGACACATTTCTTGGGCCGTTTTCTCACGACCAATTTTTGCCAGTTTGTCCAGGCTCCGCAAAATCGCGGGGGCCTGCTCTGCCAGTCCAAGCTGCTGCAGCAATCCGCTCAAAATCACTCGGTTGTTGATGCTGATTGTGAAGCGATCGAATCCAATCGTCTCCAGCAGCCGGTTGATCACTGCCACCGCTTCGATGTCGGCCAAGGCCGACTCGGTACCGATGGTGTCAAAGTCGCATTGTACAAACTCACGGTATCGTCCTGCTTGCGGATTCTCACCACGCCAAACGGGCGCAATGTGATAACGCTTAAAGGGTATTCCCAGCACGTTGATGTGCTGAGCGGCAAAACGGGCCAGCGGCACCGTCAGATCAAACCGCATCCCGACATCACGACCTCCATTATCCTGAAAACGATAGATTTGCCGATCAGTTTCCTCACTCCCTTTGCCGGTCAAAATCTCCAGATACTCGAGCACCGGGGTATCGATCGGTGCAAACCCAAATGATCGAAAGACCTCTCGGGCGGTTTGCATCATCTGTTCGCGCGGAATCATCACGGCAGGCAGATAGTCGCGAAAACCCTTCAGCGTGCGTGGTTGAATGAGTGACATCAGGAAAGCGAAGAATTGGGAGTAGGGAGCGAGTAGCAAGCGGACCGACGACACAATGTCTGGTCATGATCACGCCAAGGGCAAGCCCATTGGCCGCGGTCCGCGCAGCGAATCTCGAGAATTCGATGCTGGATCGGCAAACTGCGGCCCGAACAAGGCATCGGCGTATTCGTCGATTTGTTCAGGCGTTTCAAAGTATTTTTCGTAGCACCAGTCGTCCTCGAACTCGCACTGGTCCGTCGTGTAATCGCGACAGATCTGGGGGCGCGTCTGGTAGATGCCGCATCGATAGTCGGATTGCAGATGTTTACAGGTGGTGTGGACCAACAGGTACCAACTTTCGTCATCGACAAATATGGACGCGCGGTCATGCAACAGGTACCAACGCATGAAGTCAAAATCGCGGCGGCTGACCGGTTCCTCGATCGCCAGCGCAAAGTAATGACAACACTTGGCCGTACAATGCTGGCACAGGTTCTCGGACTCGGAAAAATCGCGGCGGCGTCGTTTGGTGGGGGGGGCAATCGCTGACATGCTGATAACGGTAGCAAAGCCCGGGGTCGGCAAAAAAGCCCCCATCGATCACAATGCCGCAGCTGAGGCTCAGTCCGGCCGGTCCCAGGCATCGTCTGACCCCATTTCCTCGCCCAGTCCATCGACGCTGGCCGCCTTACCAAGCAGAGGTTTGATTCGTGGAAGTCGTCATCACGGCCTTAGGTCCCGACAACGTCGGTCTGGCAGACCCGATCATCCATCACGTGACTGGTCGTGGCGCGAGGATTGCCGAAATTCAGATGTACGACCATGACGAAGAGCAACTATTTGCAATGCTGTGTCGGATCGATATCGCCCCTGACCAGTTCCAGCCGCTGTCCGATGCAATGCGACAGATCGGTGAACATACGAAACTGGCCATCCGCGTTTGGAGTAGCGAACGTCGACCCCACAATCCTCGACTGGCGATTTGCGGCACGTACGTCCAGCACACGCCACGCGCTGTGCTGGAAGCACTCAGCAACGGCACGATCGGTGCCCAAGGGGCCGTACTGATCTCAAACCGAGATAAACTCGCGTCCGTGGCCGATCAATTCGATGTCCCATTTCGGATGATCGGCGATGGCAGCGGCAAGGCCGACGACGATGCCATGGTGGCGGCACTGGATGAATTCGATATCGATTACGTCGTGTTGGCCCGTTACATGCGAATCCTTCCCGCGTCGACCTGCTGGCAATTTGCCGGTGGCCGAATCATCAATTTACACCACGGGCTGTTGCCGGGATTTCCAGGATTCCGCCCTTATCACGATGCCTACAACGCCCGCATGCTGACCTTTGGCGCCACTTGTCACTTCATCATTCCGGAACTTGATGCAGGCAATCAAACCATCAATCAACGCACGTTTGCCGTTGATCCGGGAACACCGCTAAGTGAAGTGATCGAGCAGGGTGAAACCGAAAACGAACCGGCTTGCTTGGTCGAAGGGATCCGCCGCGTGATCGATCGCGAAGTCTACTTGCACTTTCACCGGGTCGTCGCGAGGCAATCATCAGCCGTCGCGAAGCGATCATCAGCCGTCGTGCGGCGATGATCAATCGGCACGCAGGACGATCGCGGTAGCGCTGCCCTCGGCCGTGTGCGTCAGGCACAGCGCGTGACTGCCGCGTAGCGGCTCGGGCTGGTCTCGAAAGCCGATTTCAGTCGATGTTGACTCGACGCGAATGGTTGGCGGTACCGTGCGGTGGATCAAGGCTAGGACCGCCGTGACCAATTCGATCGAACCCGCCGCCGCGCCGGTGTGCCCGAGTGCGGCGATCGGCGCGGCCACTGGTTGGCGGGGCAAGATCGCGCTTAACGCTGCTCGCTCGGCCGCATCCATTTGCGGATCACCGCTGCCGTGACAAACCACCAAGCCTATTTCGTCAGGCTCTAAGGCGGCGTCTTTGATCGCCAGCTCGATTGCCGCCCGTATGGCCTGGGACGATCCACGCATGCGCTCCAGGTTTCCAGTACGCATCCCCCCACTGGCCGCATAGCAGGAAGCATAGGAGATCAACTGCACCCGCATTTGAGCACCGCGTCGCGCAGCTTGCGAACTATTTTCCAGCACAACGGCGGCCGATCCTTCGCCGCCGACGACGCCGGCCGAAGTTGGATCATGGGGACGTGAACTCTGCTCCAACGGATCAAACGGTGAGCAAATCGGCAGGTTGCCACGATAGTTGATTCGTGTCGTATTGATTCGCGTTCCGGTCGCACCGGCAATCATCAGCTTGGCAATTCCCCGATCGATGCAAGAGGCCGCCTCGATCGTGGCGGCAGGACCGGAGACATCGCCGAGCACCAAGGTGTTGTTGGGACCTTGCGAGTTGATTGCGATGCCGACGTGACAAGCCGGCATGTTGGGCAAGTACTTCAACATCCACAGTGGCATGATCGTCTTTCTAGCCGCCGCGCCAAACTGAGATGCATCGATAGCGCCGTCAGTTCCCCGGCACGCCAAAATCGCGTCGACCATCTCGGCAGGCGTCCCGTAAAACATCTCGCTGCCAAAGACCGTGCCAACTTGTTCCGGTTTTACCGATCCTGCGCTGTCAGCGGGAAACGCATCCGAAAGGCCAGCGTTGTCAATCGCCAGCTGCGACGCAGCGAAGGCAGTCTGGATTTCGCGGCACATGACTTTCAGCGCCTTCCGCGGGCGAACATACTGTTTGGCGTCGAAGTCCAAGATCGGACCCCCAATCCAAATCCCGCTGATCCGGTCACCTTCGCGCGGCTTCGCACCGTCATCGGTGCGATCGGCAAGCGAACGAATACCTGATTTCTTGTCAAGCAACGACTGGAAGTACGAATCACCACCGATTCCGATTGACGAAATGATTCCTAATCCGGTGATGACAACGTTACTTCGCGGCATGGAGAGTCGAGACGGTCAAGAGATCGCAAAATCAAAGCTCCGATTATGATTCGTGACCATGGTGATGAACAGATCGGAGCAGAAGAGGGGTGAGCAGCAAGATTTTGCAACGGCAGATTTGCCTCGGACTGCCGTATCTAACCCGCTGTCCCAGCATCAATCCGTATTCGATCACAGCGCCAGATCATAGATTCGGTGCGTTTTCGTCAGCTTTGCTCCACCGCGTTCGATTGTGCCTCGTGACAAGGAGTTGCTTTCCGCGACCCAAGAAAATTCTGCAATCTCGATTCCGAAATCGATGGCATCGGGCAATATTCGGCCCAAGGTAACCAGGCCGAGCCCCCACTTTTGATACTCGGGCAGCACATTGGTGCTGATCAGGCGGAGACGATTGATCTGGCGTTTTCTGGTCAGCAACTTGATGAATCCAAAGGGCAACAACCGCCCATTGATCTGTTTGATGATTTGATTGTAATCAAGTAACCCGAAGCCTGCGCCCACCGGTCGCCCATCGATTTCGGCGATGCTCGTTAGCTCGGGAACGATCAGATACTTCAAGCCTTTGGCATGATCGTCGACCTCCGCCTCGCTCATGGGGACGTATCCCCATGTCTGTTGCAGTGACTGGTTGTAAATTTCCAAGAACGTGCGAATGTCCTCGTTGAACCGACGTCGGTCCAATGGGCGACACTTAACGTTAAATCGTTTGGTCGCTTCGTCGATCACAAACTTGAGCTTGGGATCCAGATCCGCCAGCATCTCAATATGAGCATCGTAGCTATACATGTCCTGTGTCTTGGCAAAGCCGAACGCCTCAACCAGCCGACCGTAGTAATCACGATTGTGCGGGATCATGTAGGTAGGCGGCGAATCGAAACCGTCAATCAGCAACCCACAGTCGTAGTTTAAACTTGGATTGACTGGACCTCGAACGTCCGTCATCCCGCGATCACGCAACCAAGCAGTCGCCGTCGCAAACAATTCGTGGCTCGCCTCGACGTCATCATGGCATTCAAAGAACCCGAAAAAACCTCGTTTCTCCTTGTAGTGTCGGTTGTGAGCATGGTTGACAATCGCCACGATCCGGCCGATCACGCGATCTCCTCGTCGTACCAAGAACGCTTGTCCTTCGGCATCATCGTAAAATGGATGATGCTTGAACCCCACCAGCTCCTTGCGAATCAACCACAGCGGTGGCACCCAATTGGGATCGTCGCGATAAATTTCGCATTCCAGGTTCAGGAAAGCCTGCTTGTCGCTTCTGGTCTCGACCGGCGCGCATCGCGGTGATTGGTTCATGCTGTATTATTCCTCGCCAGCAGCGTAAATTTGGCGTCACTGATGCAACGCTGCTGCAAATCATAGGGTGTATCGATGAACGAGTCTAAGCCGGTCGTCGTGCGAAGTGCCGCCAACCCGCGAATTCGACACTTGCTTCGAATGAGGGACAACCGGGCGCGTCGCAGAGCCAATCGAGTGATCGTTGACGGCTGGCGAGAGACCGTTCGCGGTCTGGATGCTGGATTGACCCTGTGTCAACTTTACGTTGCCGAATCGGCAGCAAACCACCACCAGCACCAGGGCGTCGATCCAGCTTTGGAATGGACGATCTGGGTGTCTGATCCACTGATGGACAAGATCTGCTACGGTAGCTCTCCGCGCGGGGTGGTCGCCGAATTCGAGCGGCCGGCTCGATCGCTGGAACGGCTAAGTCTGCCCCAATCGCCCCTGATCCTGGTTTTGGACCAGATCGAGAAGCCGGGCAACGTCGGCGCGATCGTCCGTTGTGCCGACGCGGTCGGCATTGACGCGGTCCTGTTGTGCGACTCGGCCGACCCGTTCAATCCCAACGCGATCCGCAATAGTGTGGGTAGCGTGTTTCACGTCCCGCTGGCCAGCGGCAGCGAAGCCGAACTGGGGCAATTCCTGATCAAGCATGGCGTCGCCGCCATCGCGGCGCGCGTCGAATCCGCCACGCCGCTGTGGTCGACCAATTTCTGTGCCGCGCTAGCAATCATCATTGGCAACGAAGCCAGGGGACTTGGCGATCGCTGGCGTTGGTTGGGCGACCAGCGGACGGAGCAAACGCGAATCCCCGGGGTCCGAATCCCCATGCTGGGCCGAGGCGACAGTCTTAATGTCTCGGTTTCCGCCGCGGTAATTTGCTACGAAGCTTGCCGACAACGACACGGCCGCAGCGGCAATCCTTGAGCTGCTACGATCGGACCAACCGCGAGAATCCATATACATGCGCGAATCGCGAGAATCGTTAATGTCGGATTAATCGGTATCCGATACTTCAAACATCCGATGCTCCAGCTTCGTAGCCGTTGACATCGGTCGGTGTGCCGCGGGGGGCATTACCGAGAAAAATCGCTCGGACGCAAGGACGTGGCATGCGTGACCAACCAATCAGACCAGTAGGACAGGATCGTGGCAGACGCCGAATTGCGTTGGCGATTTTGCTGACTTCGACGGCACCTGCGTTGGCCAACCCGCCTGGCCGGCAAACCTTTCGTGCTAGTGGTAGTTCGATCCAGTCAAACCCGTTTTGCGAGCCTGTGAATACTGTCGGCGAATCGGTCTATCTCGCCTCGGGTGCCGAACGTTCGACGATTCGTTTGACGCCAGTCGGAAAAGCAATTGGCCTGCATTCCATGGAACAAGCCCCGCTGAATCGCGACCTGGCGGACGCAAACCTGCCCAGCGATCCAAGCGCCGCGAAAATGACGATTGAATCGGTGCCTCGGATCATCCAAACAAACCCACTGATCGACTCAGTGCATCACCCGAATCGATCGCTGGTCGACGCTGAAGTTGGCGTAACGGAACCGGCTGATAATCCGGTCCGCTCACGGCCCGTTGACAAAAACATTTTGAACACCGGGGAAAAACCAAGTCCATCGCCACCGCAACAGGCGGTGCAATTCTCGCTCACCGACCGCAGTCCCCAACCACGCAACGCAGCGGCCCAGGCCGCGCCGCAAACTCGTTTGCTTGATGATCCAATCAGATTCAAACAGCCGGTCGAATCGATACTGGAACCTCTTGGCACCCCGCTGAACGGTCGCAGCAAGGTCATTGAGCGAGCCGTTGAAAATCAAGTTTCTTTCCGTCGTTCCCAGCGCTACCGGCCGCCAGTTGCCATTCAGGCCGTGCCGCTGCAGATCGAGCGCAGCTCCGATGGCGATGCGGACGAGGCGATCGTTCGCGCGGTCCCTGTCTTTGAACCGGACAGCGTCTCGGCGGCCGACAACGGCCACACCAAGATCACGGCCTTGCACATGAACTTGGCGCAAGTCCGTACGCTGACGCTGGGTGAAGATCTGCGCGCGGTCAAGGTTGCCGATTCCACGATTTGCAGAGCGGTTGCGGCGGGGAAGCGTCAGCTGAAATTGGTCGGAACCAGCACGGGCGTCACTCAACTCGTCGTGTTTGCCAAAGGCCAGAATCCCGACGATCAAACTCTGCAGCGAGCCTTCGAGATCCATGTTACCGACTCAGCCGAATCTGCTCATACTTCACTGGACGAAATCTGCCAGCAGTTGAATGATTCGATTTACGAACAGTTTCCTGACTGCGAAGTCATTGTCCTAGAGCAAGACGATCAATTGACAGTTGCCGGGCGTTGCGACAATCAAGAATCAGCCAAAATGATCATGCGTATGGTACGCAAGACTTGCCTGGTTCCCGTCAAAGACGAATTGGTTGTGCACTAATGGTGCGGTTACTCAAATATTCACATTCGGTTTCAAACGCTACGATCGGTTGCATCGTGCCGAAAGACTACGAGGTTAGATCATGACGATCCATCAAGCGATTCGCTCTGTTGCATTTAATTGCGCCATGGCATGCATCGCGACAGCTGTGCCGAATGCGATTGGGCAATCACCCCGCCTGATTGATTACGATTCAGCCGCGGTCGACGATGGCACGGTTCGCAACGGTCTTTTCCTGCAGGGCAAGGAGTCTTACCGCGTCGTTGATACCGCTGGGTTTCGAACGGCCGCCGATCTGGGCAAGTCGCAAGTCGGAGCGGTTCAGCAGGTCGGCTTCGGCGGCGGATGCAGCTCTTGTGGTACCGCTGCTTGCGGCGGTAGTTGTGAACCTGGTTATTCGTCATGCGGGCCGTGCAACGCGGGCGGCAACGGATATGGCGATCGGCTTGCCGATGTTTGCGCCCCTGCGAAGCGTTTTGTTACGTCTCGTTCGAAGCTCTGTACATGGATAACGACGAATTTGGCTCATTCACTCTCAGCAGAGACTTTGGGATCGGAGATATCCAACACGAACTTGGGTCTCGAATCACGATTGGTTCGGTTCCCGATTGCGTCAACGGATGCGAAATCACCTTTGTTGGGCCATTGGAGTACAGTCTCGGCCGCAGAGTCATCGCCCCTGTTGGCGAATTCCTCGGGACATTGCTGTTGCCCGATGTGGCAGCGGGATTCGACCCCAACGACTTGTCGTCGTTCGGCGACATGACCGAGTTTTTGTTCCCGTTAGTATTTCCGTTTCCGGAACCGATTCCGAGCGCCACGCAGAAAAGCCAACGTTACGAATCCAACTACTGGACCTTGGAAGTGAATCGCACATCGCGGGCTGGCGAGTACGCCAAGCTGCTGTACGGCGGACGTTACATCAACTTCGACGGGCTATTTGCGCTGACCAGTCTTTCGTCAACCGGCCAAGGCCAATTGCTAAGCCGCACAGACAACGATTTATACGGATTGCAAGTCGGTATGGATTTGCTGTACCCGGTCTGCTGTTATGGCTATACGGATTTGCGAGCGCGGGCTGGGGCGTATGCCAATTGGGCGGCGAACGAATTTAGCCTGATCAACGCGGACGGACTGGTGCAAGCCGGAGCCAGCGATAAGACCAAGCTGGCGGGCCTGTTCGAATTGGGAGCCGGTGTTCGCTATCAACTTGGCGAAATCTTATCAATACGCGCGGGCACGGAGCTGTGGTATCTGACCAGCGTTGCCACCCCAACGGGTCAATTCAATCGCGTGATCAGTCCGAAAACCGGAAAGAGGGTATCGGCAAGCGAAGATGTCCTGTTCGCGGGTTTCTCGCTTGGCGCCGAACTGCGATTTTAGGCCGAGCTTGGATTTAGGGAGCGCTTCGCGGCGGCAACGATCGCGCCAGACTTCTGATCTGATCAGTTCCAGCGAATGCACCACTGCTGCTACTTTTGAATCAGACGAATCGGGCTACGAATCCGGATGTTGGTCCGGCGATTTTCCGATTCTCTTTTTTTGCAACCAGCGTTTCACACCGCCTGCGGAAGATCCGTTAACGGGGTAGTCCGTCCGCTGGGCAATCGAGTGTTCTGTGATTCGAGTGATTCCCCGACGGATCTCTCGACCGCAGCGCAGGCAGGTGACCGGTGGCTCGCTGACCTCGGACTCGCACTGAGGACAGAAATATTGGATCGTTGGACGCAGGGCAGCTTCGAATAATCCACCCACATCGCCGGCGGCGAACCAGGCCGAGTTGTCCTTGCGCAGCAAAGTTTCTTTCGTGACTTCGCCATTGCGGACCAAATCAAGCAACTCGCTCGGCCGATATGGCCCGAGATCTTCGCGATTGGCATCTTGCTGGATGAACCACTGACTCAAAGCACTCTCTCGCTGATGCGTGTCGTGTCCACCATGATAGGCTGTTTGGAGCGAGCAACCCGCCGATCCGTTGCTGATAGTCTACCCGCCAATGACGCTCGCGGTAACACATGGCAACGATAATCGGGTAAGTGAAATTTGCCATCAATGCGGAGGCAAGGATCGATCGCGATTCCAACCCAATCCCCACAAATGGCAAAAAAGCTGACGAGGACCAACGAGACCCCAATTCCGATCGTGCCTGGGCGAAAGTGCCCGCGAGACTGATATTTTTCGAAATCCCACTCGCCCGATTCAGACCACCTGGGTGTCCACTGCGCGGCTCATTGGAGTGCCGCGGTCTGCTCGGCACCGACCACCGTCTGCTGGCCAAGTAATGGATCCCTGAAATTGAACCGCAAGTTGAATGCTTGCGGATAGATCCAGTTGCACGCTAACATATCGCGTCGTCACTGCCCGGGAAAACCTACAGGTACCACGCGTGCGTTGCCCATACTGTCACTTTGACAATGATCGTGTGCTTGATACGCGACCCGCCGAAGGCGGATTTACAATCCGCCGAAAGCGAATTTGTACTTCCTGCAATCGAAAGTTCGCGACCGCCGAGACGATCGAAAAACTGAATGTTTTGATCGTGAAAACCGACGATACTCGAGAGCCGTTGGATCCCGACAAAATTCGGCGCGGAATCTCGCGGGCGTGCAGCAAACGTCCGATCGACCGCGAAATGATCGATCGACTGGTCCAGGACATCGAAGCCGATATTTTTTCGAACTACGATTCCGAAGTTACCTCCTCTCAAGTGGGTGACATTGTGATGAAACATCTGGTGAAACTGGACGAAGTCGCCTACATCCGATTTGCAAGCGTTTATTACGAATTCAATGACGCACAAGACTTTGTGCTGGCGGTTTCCAAGATGATCGGGCCGACGATGGCCGCTTCCGGCTGAATCAATCCGATCGATTGATCAATGCTTGGCCCTGCTTGTCGGTTGTTGAATCAAGTTTTGGGATTGATCCGAAGTCTCCGTTCTCACTATCAGTGCTGCTGGCGAGACCGTCACCGGCGCTGGCGGAATCTTTTGACCTCGGATCACCCCGGAGCCAGACCCGAACATGTTCCTCTCGAATCAAAATAGCCGCTTGGCGGTCATCAATCGCTCCCATCACGGATCTGATCGAACTGGAATCCTTCGCTTACTGGCGCTGGCGACAATCGTGTTGATTCCGGTAACCGCCCGATCGCAAAGCACTCAGCGCGGCGCTGCATTGGGGGGACTGGCCGGCGCGGTAACCGGCGGATTGATCGGCAACCGCAACAACAACGCCGGCGCTGGTGCCGCGATCGGAGGCGTGATCGGTGCCGTTACCGGCGGTGTGCTGGGAAACGCGAATGACAAGGAACGAGCCGTCTATCAACAACAGCTGTACCAGCAACAAGCGATCCAAGCTCGGGCCAGTGTTTCGGTTGCCGATGTCGTCTCGATGTGCCGCAGCGGGCTGAGCAACGGTGTGATCATCAATCAGATTCAGCAGCGGGGAGTCCAAAACCAACTACAGGTTCCCGATATCATCGCACTGCACCAACAAGGCGTTCCGGAAAATGTGATCACTGCCATGCAGCAGGCGTCCGTTGGTCCGCAGGGGGTGATCCGCGAGCGAATCGTTGCGCCCCCGCCCGTGATTGTCGAAGAACATTACGTCGTTCCGCCCTACGCCCCTCGGTATCATTATTACCGACACGCGCCGATCTATCACCACCGCGGATTTCAGATCGGCTTTTAGCCAAGTATTTCGCCACCGCCTGATTTGATGGTTGCCTGGAACTGTTGGCCTTTGTACGAGACAGCACCGGGCACTCGCAGCCAGTCAGCTGCAATGGGTATCCACAACCACCCGCGACGGTCCTCCGGATGCTGGACTGTGCCAGGCAACCATGACTAGGACGGCCCGTCATCGATCGCGGCGCGATACTTCTCGACCTGCTGATGTAGATGCCACTGAGTCGGATCGTCAAACAAACAGGCTTCTTCAACTTGCAGTGCTTCTTGCTTGCGGTCGATTCGAAACAGAATTTCGGCCAAGGTGTCGCGATAAATAGCACTCTCGGGTGCCTGGTAAACTGCTTGCTCGGAAAGTTCCAGAGCGACGTCCAGATGCCTGCCGTTCATGGCGGCGACCCAGGCCAGGTTGTTGGCGGTCATGGCATCCAATGGAAACTGCTGTGTATAACGAATTCCGACCTCTAGAATTCGATCCAACGCTTGATCGGCAAGTGGCGCGAACCCCGCCTCACGCATGTTGGGCAGAATCCGCTCGGCCATATCAATGTCCAACGGATCCAACTGCATGATCCGATCAAGATGTAGGCTGATCGCCTGTTCGTCTTTCCGCTCGATCGCCGCTTCGACCGACCAGCGGTGAACGTACAGCGGCAAGGTGATGTAGGCGCCGGGACGATAGTTCTGCGAAGCAATGATTTCGCAGATCGCTAAATCAAACCAGCGAGCTGCTTGATCGGCCTTGGACTGCCGTACCGACAGCGAGTAACTTCGGGCCACGTCGTAAATCCCGGTACGCTCCTGGTTGTCGAACATCACATTTGGCAACAGATTTTCGAACACCTCGGTCGCCAGCGTCTGTTCGTTGCGCTCGGTGAGGTATTCCGCGACCGATTGCTGCAATCTCGTCGAAGGCGAACAGAGCGCCAAGCGGATCTCGTTCAACAACTCCTCGGCTGCTCGATAATCCCCCAGCCGCTTGGCAACCGTCCAAGTCCCGATCAATGACTGAACCGTGATCAGATCACCGTCGGCGACTCCGAATCGTCCAGCTGTTTGCGCGCCGGAAATGGATTGGCGCATCGTCTCGAACAACTCCAGCGCCGCTTCCGAACTGCCGCCATCGAGTTGCTGTTCGGCCAGTTGTCGCAAGGCTTCCAGGTCAGCGAACTCGATCAATTTCTCGAGCAATCCTGACGCATATTCGGCCTGACCATGTCTCGCGAAGAGGCGGACAATGTTCAAGTTTGCGCGGATCGCGGCGGTCCCCTGGACTGCGACGCCGCGTCCGGGGTACCTCGGCACCACCGCAAAATCGTATAACCGTTTAAAATCGACAAGCGGGTCAAACCCGTCAGGAATCTGACCCTCGATCAAGGTGCAAGCAGCGACCAGGCGATCTTGTTCGGAGTCGGCTGGACTGATCGAACGCAGAGCTTCCAGAATGATTTCCAGAGAGATCGCATCCGAATCGGGCAACAAGCGAGCGACGATGCCGCGGCTGGTCGGCGAAAGTGTTTTCTCGTCATCGGCGATCGCAAATTCGACAACCCAATCACTGCGTCTGGTCGACAGCAGCGAATACAACACATAGTCTCGCAACCGCCGCTGGCCCACGTTCAGATCCGTTCGGCACAGTCGCCCCACAGCAGTCCGGGCTGCATCTTCGCGACCGATCACGATCAAGCAATGCACCAGAGCAAGGAGATCGTTGACGGATTGGACCAGCTCCTCCGATTCGGATTCGCGTTGCCGTTCGATCGCCGCATCGACCCAGGTCGTGATCTGTTGGTCAACTTCTTCGAGCGGAAAACCGAGCACCTCGAAGGCATGGTCGATGCGGGAACCGTCGATCGATACCATCGCGGCCGATTCCGGATCGAATTGATCCAAGATTTTCAATGCCGATTCCACTTCGCCATGGACGGCCAACGTCCGCCAGCGCACCGCTCGGGCCAGCGGACTTTCAACCGGCTGCTCGCCAGATTGTTCAAGGGTCAAAGCGGCCACGGCCTCCTGAAACAGTTCGCGATCCTGCGCCGATCCGCGCAAATCATGACTTGGGACCAGCGTCGCGCGTACTCCTCCGTTCCAACTTCCGATTCTCGTGCGGTGACAACCGCGTCGCTGGCCGCATCGTCCCAACGCCCAGCGATCGCTCGGCATCGAAACAACAGATTTGAATCAGAACTGAGTTTGGCTCGCTTGATGGCTTGATCGAATCGTCCCAGCGAGATCAACACGATCGCCTCGACACGATCGCGATCGGCTTGATTCCAGCTCTCGGCCGATTTGGGAAGCAAGCCCGCGGCGTCGATGTCAATCCCCATCTGTTGCATCAATCGGACTCGGCAAACGGCAACTTCCGCAGTCTCGGCGACGGTGTCGATGAATTCCAGCAATTGAGGCAAACGATCGGTTTGCAGGGCGGCATGCACGCAAGCCGGAAATTGCCGCAGCAAGACGAGCTGGATTTGTTGCGCGATCGATTCTCGTTCCAACGTTCCGGCTGACTCCTCCACCGCGACCATGGCGGCGGCAAACTGTCCTTGGACCAACAACGGACCAATCGCGGCGGCACCTTGGGATTTGGCGAGCAGTCGCGAGACCTCCGGCGGTGTCCCCGGCAGCGAACCGCGCCGCCACTGGCGCAAATCCACTGGGCGCGGCCGGCAACCTCCGCGTCGGGATGTCGAGACGCCTGCTGGACGCGGTCCCGCGATTGATTGCGTCCGCGCCACATTTCCAGCGTTGCCCGTTGACGACCGGAGTAGCTGCCAGTCGAGAGCTGATCCACCGGCTGGTCCAAATCTTGCTGCTCAAAATCGGCTTGGCGCGGGGTCTCCTGGGCAATCAGCGACGTCAGGGTCACCGTGTTGGCAACTGCGAGCAGCCAGACTACAAACAGCGTACGCATCTCGATCGTCAATCCATTTCGCCTTATTCGCGAGCGTTTTGCCGAACCTTGAATCCGCGCGGCAAGATTCAGCACATCGGTCGAACTGCTGCCGCACGTTGCAACCCGTTGCAGCTTCAGAAATCAAATCTCCGCTAAATTATAATCGTTTTCGCAAACTAAATCTCCATGTCCGGAGTTCACCACCCCATGCATCGCGTTCATTTTGCTTTCCTTGCGGTCGCTATCTGCTTGCCTTTGGCAAGACAATCCGCGGTTGCCGAAGGTGTTTCGACGTGGCCTCAGTGGCGCGGCGCCGCTCAAAACGGGGTCGCAAACGGGGAAAATTTCCCGATCCGCTGGTCCGCCGAATCGGGAATCGCGTGGGATCTGGAATTGCCCGGTCGCGGCGGCAGCACGCCGGTGGTCCATCAATCGACCATTTATCTGACCGCTGGCGTCGCGGGCAAGAATGTGTTGCTGGCCATCGACTCCGAGCAGGGGAAGATCAAATGGCGAGCCGAACTCGGTCAGGACCGGGGAGGCAAACACCGCAAGGGCAGCGGCAGTAACCCGTCACCTGTGATTGATGGCAATTTGATTTTCGCCTATTTTCGCAGCGGTGATCTGGCCTGCGTCGATGCGGATGGCAACCTAAAATGGTCCGTTAATTTACAGGACCGATACGGCGAAGATTCGCTATGGTGGGATCTCGGATCCTCTCCGCTGCTGACCGACAATTCGATCGTGGTCGCGGTCATGCAAACCGGCCCCAGTTACCTGGTCGCTTTTGACAAACAGACCGGCGATGAACTCTGGAAAACCGACCGCATGTTGGAGGCCCCGGAAGAAGCCGCACAAAGCTACACAACGCCCTTGATGGTAGCGGTTGGTGGCCAAGCCGCGATTGCGGTGATGGGAGCTGACCATTTGACTTTGCACCACGCAGCCGATGGAACCGAGCTAGCGCAACTTGGCGGCTTCAATCCGACTGGACAAAAATTCTTTCGTTCGATCTCTTCACCGGTTGCCGATGGAGATTTGATTGTGTGTCCCTACGCACGAGGCAACACCTTAACGGCGGTGCGGATCAGTGAGCTGGCGTCAGGAAAAGGGAGCGCTGCAATCGCATGGTTTCAAGAAGATTTCGGTAGCGACGTGCCCACCCCCGCTGCGGCAGACGGTCATGTCTATGTGGTTGGCGACGGCAAGCAGAATAAAGGTGTCGTCCGCTGCCTGGATATCGAATCCGGGAACACTCTTTGGTCCGTCCAGCTGGACAAAACGCGACACAGCTTTAGCAGCTCGCCTTTGATTGCCGGAGACCACCTGTATGTGACCGGCGAAGATGGCACAACTTACGTCATCGGGCCGCTCAGTGCCGAGCAGCCCAAGCTTATCGCTAGCAATGAAATCTCCGACAAAGAACCTTTCACCGTGGCCAGCCTGGTCCCCGTGGGCATGGACCTGCTGCTGCGCAGTCGCAGCCACCTGTATCGGATTCGGGGCCAATGAAGACGACGCGCGCCATGTTGCCCAGCGATCAGCGTTTTCGACTTGGGGGATATCTGTTCCTGTCGTCGCTGTTTGTCTTTTTTCTGTCGAGCATTTTGCTGTATGCGATCTACGCCGGGACACGCCGGCACGATCCCCAATCCCAAGTACCGTTGCCGCTGACTTTCCTGGTCAGCACGGTCTGCTTGTTAATGGTCAGCGGAATGATGCACACAGCCACCCGGACGATCCGTCGCGAGCGGCGTACGGCAACCTGTGTGTGGCTGACGGTCAGCGCGGCTGCCGCGGCGTTGTTCATGGGCGTCCAATTCCACGCCATGTCCAAGATGCTCGCTGGTCCCGCCTTTTTGGGCGGCATGGGCAAAGGGGTGGTCGGGATGGTGTTCGTACTAGCCTTCCTGCACGCCTTGCACGTCGCTGGCGGAGTGATTGCATTGGGACTCGTGGCGATTCGATCGCTGCTGGGGCGATACGATCACGAGCGTCATTGGCCAGTCGACTTCGCCGCCCACTATTGGCATTTCCTGGACGGCGTCTGGATCTGCATGCTGGCCGCGTTTTGGTGGACGACCGGCGGGTTCTAGTGCGAGGTTGGTCGGCTTGCCGAACGACCCCGCGGCCCCAACCGCCCAAACATGCGGTCGAGTTCCTCGCGGCTGAAAAACAGCGCTGTGGGTCGACCGTGCGGGCAGTGATGGGTGTCGTGATACAAGTCTTTTTGCTCCAGTAGACTGGTGATCTCTGCCGGCGACAATCGATTGCCCGCCTTGACGGCTGCCTTGCAAGCGATCGTCGAAAGCAAATGGTTCAGCAAGTCTTTGGGATCAGGCTGTTTTCCGGCCGAGATCAACGCTTCCAGGATGGTGCGCAGCATATCGCCGGGGGACACATTCTTCAGGATCGCAGGGTACGATTGGATTAAGATCGATTGGCCGCCAAAGTCCTCCAGCTCGATGCCGATTTGGGCCAGCGTCTCCTTGGCTTCCAGAGCCGCCGTCCACTCGGCCGGGGTCAAACAGACTGGCTCAGGTACCAGCAACCGCTGTGACTCAAGCCGCTCGCCACTTTCCAATACCTTGGCGCAGACGCGTTCGTATAGCACCCGCTCATGCAGCGCATGTTGGTCAATCACGACCATGCCCGATTCGTCTTGAGTGACCAAGTAACGATTGTGGACTTGAAAACCGAGATAGCAGACGCTCGGTAGTTTTGCATCGTCGGATATTGCATCGTCGGATTTTGCATCGTCGGATTTTGCATCGTTGGATGTTGCATCGTCCCAGGGGGCAAGGTCAGCAGTGGCAGGTTCGGGGCTGGCCGCCGAGGTCGGTGTGCTACTTCCGCCATCGGAAAACGGACGAAACGGCGAAACGCCGGCCGGGCCCAGATTTCTGGTCACCGCTGCTGCCTGGACATCTCCGCTCCGCGCCCAGTCGATGACCCCTTGGCGGTGCTGATGTTCCACAGCGGCCGGCATGCCTAACTCGCTTTCCACCGCTGCTCGCGAAACCCCATCATCGCTTAGCTCTTCGCCCGGACCGACTCGGTGATGCAGATTGGTTCGCAAGAACTGATGCCTCAGCGATTGCAGCAATCGACTGTAAATTCGACCCGCATCGGTGAATCGCACCTCCAGCTTCGTGGGATGAACGTTCACGTCGATCAACTCGGCAGGCATGTCCATTCTTAGAAAGGCAACCGGATGCCGACCGACCATCAGCATTCCGCGGTAGGCCTCGCCAAGTGCGTGCTGAAGAGCGCGGTCGCGAATGTGGCGACCATTGAGAAACAAATACTGCATCCGATTATTCCCACGACTGATCGCAGGGTCGCAGACGTAACCGCTGACGCGAATTTGTCCGTCATCACTTTCGATCGGTATCAAGGCGTCAGCGATCTCGCCGCCGAAAAAAACGCCCAGCCGATCGGCCCAGCGAGTCGTTGACGGTAGCTCGTGGACCAGTTTGTCATTGTTGGTCAAGACAAAATGAATCGCGGGATAAGCCAGCGCTAAACGCGTGAACGCTTCGACAATGTGTCCTTTTTCGGTTTGCGCTGATTTCAAGAATCGATGGCGCACCGGTGTATTGAAAAACAAGTTTTTAACTTCAATCACCGTTCCAACGGGGCACCCGCACGGCACGGGCTGCTGCACGGCTCCACCACGGAGCATGATCTCACTGCCAGCATCATCCGATTCGGTGCGACTGCGAATCGTCAGCTGCGAGACGCTGCCGATCGAGGCTAACGCTTCGCCCCGAAAACCGAGCGTGCGGACACCAAACAAAGATTCAGCATCAGGCAGCTTGCTGGTGGCATGCGAGGCAACCGCCAACGGCAACTGCTCGGCGGTCATCCCGCAGCCGTCGTCGCTGATTCGAATCAATTCGCTACCACCGCCGACAATGGAGACTTCGATGCGATGGGCACCAGCGTCAATGCTGTTTTCGAGTAACTCTTTGACTACCGATGCGGGCCGCTCGATCACCTCTCCAGCGGCGATCTGATTGACCAAATTTTCTGGCAACTGGCGAATCGATGGCAAGCTTTTGACGGTGGCTGACATAGCCGTCGAATGTAACGGGGTACAACAGCACGTCAATGGACACCGGTAAACGGCTCTGAAAACTAGCGTTCCGCTAGCCCCGGGTGACCTTCAATCAAGGGTGCCCCATTTCGAGCGCCGGCGAGAGCACCGACCGTTAGGCGGCGCGGCGAATTTGAGCGTCGGAACTGTGCTGGTTGGCGGTCGGCTGCGGCATTTTGATCACACCAGGCTCGTCAAGGATCGGGTCAAGCTCGCCGCATGCAAGCACGCACAGCAGTCGGTCAGCGGCGTCGTAGATTTTCAGCTGATCTTCCTCGATGAACCAAACCGCGCGGTGCGACTCGGTATAAAATCGGCGGCCTACATAAAATTCGTCTCGAATCAACAACGTTTCACGAACAATCTTTTCCACGCAACCGTTTTCGCTGTGATCGGCGATCCAGCGCAGCATTCGATTGCGAACGTTCGCCAGTCGCTGTGAATTCATGATCCAAGAGCCCGTTTTTGAAAGCAGATCGTGGCGTAATTTGGAACGGGCATAATTCGGGATGCTGTCCAATAGAATCAGTGGCATATACTGCTTACCTTGTTTCGGCGATCTGGAATCGTTTCGTTCGGCGAACCTTGAACCGTGCGCAGCATGCCCCTGAATCGCCTAAACTACCAAAACGGCAAATTCCTCCTAAAATCGAAACCCTCGACCCGGATAGCCAACGATGCGGATCCTGCTAGACGAATCAGAATTACACGAAGGCGTTGAACAGCTGGCTCAGGAAATCGACGCCCATTATCGGGATCGGCCGCTGACCGTGATCGCGATCATGACCGGCAGCCTGGTCCTATTTGCCGATCTGATTCGCCGCTTGTCGATGCCGCAGCGAGTCGGTGTCATTCGCGCGTCGAGCTATCGCGGTGGAACGACATCGGGCGAGCTGAAAGTCGATGCGGAGATGATGATTGACGTCACCGGCCGGGATGTGCTGCTGGTGGACGACATTTTTGACACCGGTAAGACACTGGATCGGATCAGTGAAATGATGCGCGATTTCGGTGCGGTTTCGGTTCGTACCGCAGTGCTGTTGCACAAGCAGCGCGAACATGCCGTTGCGATGCGACCCGATTTCGTGGCTTTTCAAATTCCTGACGAATTTGTCGTCGGCTACGGATTGGACTATTTGGACATGTACCGCAACCTACCCTACTTGGCCGTCTTGGAACCAGCGGAGATTGAAGCGACGGCGGCGGAAGCCCAGTCGTGAGCCGCCCGCTGCGCGTATTGCTGATCGGCCGGCGATTCTGGCCGCATGGGTCGATCGATTCCGCCGCTCACCTGTTTCAACTGGCCGCCGCACTTCACCGCCGCGGCGTTGCGGTGGAAGTGCTAACACCTCGTTATTCATCCACCTGGCCGGTCGAGTTTAAGATTCGCGAGATTCCCGTGCATCGGCCCGTGATGGCTCCCAAACGGGACTGGTCAATCGGTCGCTACACCCGCAGTTTGACCGCCTGGCTGCGTCAGCATGTGACTTCGTACGACTGCTGCTCTGTGATTCGATCCGCGAAGAATCGGTAGCGGCGATCGAAGCATCGCGATCCAGCCGCTGCGGGGTGATTGTGCGCTCCAGCGGTTGGGGCCGCCACAGCGATCCTTGTTGGTGGAACTCCAGTCGCGTCGCGCGCCGCTGCGCGACGATTGCCAAACTGGCCGACGCCGTGATGGTCCACAGTGCGGTGTGTCAGAGAATGCTGTTGGCCGAAGGATTCCCCCCTGACAAGCTGCACCGGATTGATCCGGGATTCGCCGCCGGCCCGGTTCGCACCGCAACCACCAAGCGTCAAGCAAGAGCCGTGCTGGCCGCGGCCAACCGTGATCTGGCAACCGAGCCATGATTCGCGGGTGTTGTTATGCACGTCGAAGATGACCCGTGACAGCGGCGTAAACTCTTTGGTGCAAGCCGCCAGGCATTTGTCGCTCGCTACACCGACCTGCGATTATGGTTATTGGGTGACGGACCGCGTCGAGACTGGATTTACGACACGCTCCGCGGCGACGGCGTACGGATGTCGATCGCGATGCCCGGATCTTTTTGCGATGCGGAGGATATTCTGACGGCCTCAGACGTTTATTATCAGTGCGACGACGATGCGTTGGAGTTCTGGTTTCCCTCGGCGATCGCGGCCGAACTGCCGATCGTGGCGGTCGACTCTGAAACAACGCGGTCTCGAATCGGCAATGCTGCGGCAAAAAACGGCGCTGCTCAGCCACGCCAGTGGGTAACCTGGTGCGCGACCGGTGACCAGGCAGGCGTGACGCCGAAAACGATCCGCTCCGGCATCGAGACCGTCCTGGACGACCTGCCGGCGGCCTTTGATCAAGCCGCTAAACTGCGTCGTTTGTTGTTGCGTACAGATCCCCAAGTCGATTCGATCGATGCCTACGTGCAACTGATTAAGCAGGTCATCGATCGCAAAACGAGCGGACGGCGCAGCCAATCGATCGAGGCGATGCCATGACGATTCGGCTCGCATTGTTGATTCCGACAATGGATCGCGGCGGGGCGGAGCAACAGCTTTGTCTGTTGGCCGAGAATCTGCCGCGCAATGAGTTTGATGTTCACGTTTTATTGCTGACACGTGATGGCCCCTATCATGAACGGTTGCGGGCAGCCGATATTCCCGTCTCGGTGATCGGCAAACGATTCAAAGCCGACCCAACGGCGTTATTGCGGCTGCGGCGCCAGCTGATTTCTTTGCGACCAGATATCGTCCACACCTGGTTGTTCGCCGCGAACAGCTTTGGTCGCGTCGCAGCCCGTCTGGCTGGGGTGCCAACGATCATTGCCAGTGAGCGTTGCGTGGATTTCTGGAAAACAGGAGCACATTTCTTCTTGGATCGACAGCTGGCCCGGTTCACCGACGCGATCTCCACCAACAGCACCTGCGTACGCAACTTTTACGCGGCCCACGGTATCAACCCTGAGCTGTTTCGGATCATCCCCAATGGCATCGGGCCCCGCCAGAGTTCGTCGATCACGCGCTGCGAAGCAATGCGGCGACTGGGCGTTTCAGCCGACAAAAAACTCATTTTGGCGGTCGGTCGATTGTGGCCGCAGAAGCGATATCGCGACTTGATCTGGGCTGCCGAACTGTTGGCGACCGTTCGCGAAGACACGGTGTTGGTAATCATTGGCGACGGCCCGCAAAGCGGTGAACTGTTACGTCATCGAAACGCCGTCTCCAGGCCAGAGAACGTTCGTTTCGCCGGTGCCCGCAGTGATGTACAGGAGCTCTTGCCGCACGCCGATCTGTTTTGGATCGGCAGTGAATATGAAGGGCAAAGCAATGCTTTGATGGAGGCGATGCAGGCCGCCGTCCCGGTCGTCGCGACTGACATCCCAGGCAATCGGGACCTGGTCATTGGCGGTCAGACCGGTCGCTTGGTGAAGGTCGGCGATCGAGCCGATTTTGCCCGCCAGAGCAACGATCTGCTGGACGACCACCAGGAGGCGCTGCGCTTGGCCCTAGCTGCTCAAAAACGGATTGCAAACGAATTTTCGATCGCTCAGATGGTGCAAGGCCATATCGAGCTTTATCGGTGGCTTGGCAGGCCCTCCTCAGCCCGATCGTAGCGCTAATTTCCAATGGCAAAGGGTTGATAAACGGGGAAAAAGTGGCAAAACGTTCCGCTCGTAACGGTCAGGATAAGGTCGGGTCTCGCAATTTCTTGCCAAACCGCTTTTTTGGCTCAGTTGCGCATTGAGCAGCAAGCCACCGCGGATAACATCAAATGCTTGCGGGGTGATTCGGTTCCGCGATGGATGCGGAAGTAGTCATCACCCAATTTCAGACCGCCCATGAGACAAAAATCCTATGGATACTCGAGAAACTAGCCGACGCGGAGTCGATGAAGTTGACCTGTTGTTGGCCAATGCGCGGTTGCGGGACGAATTGGAACCTTATCGCGACGAATCGATTGACGACCCCTCGATCAATCGCATGTCGTTACGTGCCGAAAACGAGTACCTCGAATCGATGTTGGCTTGGGAGCGGGCCCCGGCATTGCCCATCGCCAACTGGTTCTCGCCAACCTTGGAAATTCCCTCGCCTGATCAGCTCAGTGATGATGAACTGAGCGAAGTCTTAACTCAAACGATCGAGCAACTGTTTTCGCAACAGGTTGTCTTGCGATACACCGACCACCTTTCGGATCGCGAGCTGTACAAGATTCTGTATCGCGACGTTCTGCCCTGTTGCGAAAAAAAGGTCGATCTGCCGGGCAAATGTTTGGAGTGGCGATGCGTCGCAGACGACGAAACTTGGATGCGTTTCTACGCCAGCGCTGTTGATCGCCGTCGCTTTCAAGAAGACAACGAGATTGATATCCCGCCTAGTGAGACGCCGCAATTCAAACGCCGTTTGCCGGGTTAGCCTTTACGGTATTTCCAGATGCAGGCCAACGCGGCGAAAGCCGTCTCGCCAGCCGATCTTTTTACCCGCCTCGTAACCGCGACTTTGATAACCGATGGGGACTTCCAAGATCTGCGAAGTCCGGCCAGCCACTTTGGCTGTGATCTCGGGTTCAAATCCGAATCGACTCTCTTGCAGTGCGATCGATCGAATCAAGTCGCCGTGGAATGCTTTGTGGCAGGTTTCCATGTCGGTCAAACGCAACCCGGTTAGCAGATTGCTGGCCAGCGTCAACAGGCGATTTCCCAGGCGGTGGACCAGCGATCGATCGTTCCCGCGTTGCAGGTAGCGGGATCCGAATACCACATCAGCGTCGCCGTCAAGAATCGGCCAGATGACGCGCAACAGATCGGCCGGGTCATATTCCAAATCAGCATCCTGGATCGCCACCACATCGCCACGACTGTGTCGAATCGCGAGCCGGACCGCTGATCCTTTGCCATGATTGCGGCGGCGATGAATGACCTTCAAATGATCTGCTGGCGGCAAACCTCGCAGCCATTCGCTGGTGCCGTCGGTGCTGCAGTCGTCGACCACGATGACTTCCGTTTCGGTCGGCATGACCTGCTTGATTCGAGCTAGCACCGCTGGCAGCGTCCGGTGCTCGTTGAATACCGGTACAATGATTGTCACGGCATAGTGCTGAAGAGGTGAATTTCCGCTGGAGGCCGAGTTCGCCTGGGCGATCAGGTCCAAGGTTTGATCGATCTGGTCGATTATCCGATCAGCCACGATCCGATCCGACACGATCGGCTTGGCCACCGCCGCGCTGGCCGCATGGGGAATCGATCCTGGCAGCGCGGCATTGGTCATCCGCAAGGATCGCATTCTCGTCAGCTCTTCTGCCATCGCCGGCACCCCAGTACATTTGCTCAGTCATGACCGTGTCACAATAACAAGGCCTTGCAAAAAACGTGCGTTGTGTTCCCCGGCGAGGCAGTCAAATAGTGATCGGCACAATCTTAGCGACCCTAATCGGTTGATCTTTGTGACGGTTGTATCGACAAGTGATAAGCATGCCCGATTTTGACCAACCGCAGTCCGGCCGATTCCAATCAATGTTCGCGATAATCGCGTCCGTCAGCGCACTGTTGTTGATCGGAATGCTGTTTGGTGCCTCGCTGTGGGTGCTCTCTGCCATTGTGGTTGGCCTGCTGCTGGCGCTGAATCATTTTTTGGCCAGAACATGGTCGACCCAAACTTTGACCAGCCGTCACGGGATTGACGCCGAAGTCCAAATGGGATCGCGGATTCCGATCAGCTTGTCGGTCACCAACCGCGGCAAAATCCCGGTGCTCTGGATGCTTGTCGAAGATTTGTTGCCAATCCCGGCGCTGGCCAATTCCCCAACGATGATCGAAATCGTCGGGGAGCGATTGCAAGTCATGCGGTTGTGGGCCGGCGAGACGCGCCAGCTGAGCTACGATATCATCTGCAAGCGGCGCGGGTACTTTCAAATCGGACCGACGGTGATGGAGACGGGCGATATGATGGGGTTGTATCGGCGCTATCGCGTGACCAACGATCCACAGTACATCACGGTGCTGCCGGAGATTGTTCCGATGAATACTTACGAAATTGGTTCGCGCCGGCCAGTCGGCGAGATTCGGATGCGCGAGACCGTGATGGACGATCCTACGCGTCTGCGAGGAATTCGTCATTGGCAACCGGGTGATCCTATGCGCAGCGTGCATTGGGCGGCGACGGCGCGTACCGGGCAACTGCACAGCAAAGTCTACGAGCCATCATCGATCATCGGCGCGACGCTGATCTTGGACCTGCACCAAGACACCATGCCACAACAGCACGAACCGGTCCGCAGTGATTTGGCAGTGACGACCGCCGCATCCATAGCCGCGATGTTGCACGATCAAAACGAACCGGTTGGCCTGGCAACCAACGGTCGCGACGCGGCAGAACGAATTCGCGACCAAGGCTGGGCTGGTGATCATCGGGTCCGCGGAAAAGCGACCCAAGCCGCCACCATGCGCAATCGCAGCGATCGCTTGCGTCCGATCATCCTGCCGCCCTCGCGAGGACCCCTGCAGCTGAAAGAAATTCAACGCACATTGGCTCGTTTGGAACGAACCGATGGACTGACATTAGCCCAGTTGCTGGTCGAATGCGAAGCCCAGTTATCGGCCGAAACTACACTGCTGGTCATCTTGCAACGGGCAACCGAGGAATCGATTGCGGCGTTGATCGGACTTAGCCGTCGTGGCCGGGCGGTCGCCGTGATTGTCAACACGCATGACATCAACGACTATTCGGACATCGCCGGTCCCTTGATCGCCCAGCGAATTTCCACTCATCGGTTGGCCTCGCAGGACGTGATCGCCGATGTTTGTCGCCAAACCCTGTTACGCTAAGGAAGCTCACATGGGACCGCTTGCCGGTTATAAGATCGTCGAACTCGCTGGCATCGGCCCCTGCCCGATGGCCGGAATGTTGTTGGCCGAATTGGGTGCGGAAGTGATCACGATTGATCGGCTGCACCAAAGTGACTTGGGCATTTTCATGGCCGCCAAATTCGATCTGCTGCGCCGCAGCCGGCCGACGGTCAAGCTGGATCTGAAGAGCCCTGCGGGAAAGCAAGTGGTACTGCGACTGGTCAAGCAAGCCGATGCGCTGATCGAAGGCTTCCGTCCCGGGGTGACCGAGCGTCTCGGCCTGGGGCCCGACGACTGCGCCGCGGTAAATCCCAGATTGGTGTACGGCCGAATCACCGGATGGGGACAAACTGGACCACTGTCACAGTCGGCTGGCCACGACCTGAACTACATCGCGTTGACCGGCGCGCTGCACAGCATCGGCCGCAAAGAGCAACCGCCGACGCCCCCTTTGAATCTGGTCGGTGATTTCGGCGGCGGCGCGCTGTACCTGGCACTCGGTGTGCTCGCGGCAATCCTGGAAGCACAAAAATCGGGCCGCGGTCAGACGGTCGACGCGGCGATGGTCGACGGTGCCGCGTCGCTGATGACGGCAGCCTACGGAATGTTCGCGGCCGGAGTGACCAGCAATCAGCGCGGTGAGAACATTTTGGATAGCGGCGCGCATTTTTACGACGTTTACCAGACAAGTGACGGCCGGTACGTTGCGATCGCGGCGATCGAACCGAAGTTCTACGCCTTGTTGCTGGAAAAACTTGGTATCAGCGAGGCGTTGCTTCCTCAATGGGGTGACCCAAACATCCGGGAAACCGTCAGAACCAAATTGACGGAACTGATCAAAACGAAATCCCAAGCCGAGTGGTGCGAGATCTTCGAGGGGTCTGATTGTTGTGTGGCCCCGGTGTTGGACATGGATCAGGCACCGCGGCACGCACACAATACCGTTCGACGGACCTTTGTCGAACAAGATGGCGTTGTGCAACCCAACGCCGCGCCCCGTTTCAGTCGCACTCCGACTGCGATCCGCTGCCCTCCCGACCTGTCCGGATCGCAGACACAACCGGCACTGATCCATTGGGGCTTCGATCAAGCCGAGCTATCACAACTCGCTGCGGCGGGTGTGATTGGCAACTAGCCATCCGCACGCCTCGTCAGCGCCTTGGCGTGTACTGGCAACAATCGGCCGGACAAATGTCGTGCCAAGGGGGCAAATCACCGACGGCGCTTCGCTGGACCGTTTGCCCCATCCGCTCTTGGACTAAATTGCGGATCATGCTGACAAAACTCGTGTCGGTCCCGGCCGTGCCGGCACGCGCAAAACGAATGCCTCGCTGACGACACAACTCTGCCGCTTCTTCGTCCAAGTCAAACATGACTTCCATGTGATCACTGACGAATCCAATCGGTACGATGACCACCGCAGGCAGTTTTTGTTGGTCATCTAATTCGGCAATCGCATCGCAGACGTCAGGCTCCAACCAGGGTTGCTGGGCAGGGCCGCTGCGGCTTTGAAAGACCAACCGCCAATTCTTGACACCACAAGCCTCGGCCACCAACCGACTGGACTCGGTCAATTGCTTGACATAATCGCTGCCTTCAGCCATCGATAGGGGGATGCTATGAGCGGTGAACAACACGACCGCTTGCTCACCCTCGCTGCCGAGTGATGAGATTGCCTGGCGCAAGGACGACGACATCGCATCAATAAAACCGGGATGGTTAAAACCCATCCGTAGCTTTTCGATGATCGGCGCGTCGGCGCCAACTTCATCGCAGGCCGCCGCAATGTTCTCGCGATACTGACGGCATCCGCTGTAACAACTAAACATGCTGGTGAAGAATGCCAGCGTTCGCCGGCAGCCGTCATCCCGCATCTGGCGGATCGTATCGGTTAACAGCGGATGCCAGTTGCGATTGCCCCAATAGATCGGCAAATCGATTCCAGACCGCTTAAATTCCTCGCCAATCGCCGCGAGTAGCTTCCGGTTTTGATCATTGATCGGGCTGACTCCCCCGAAACTGTAGTAATGTTCGGCGACCTCCAGCATCCGCTCGCGGGGCACGTTCTTGCCCCGCAGCACCGTTTCCAGAAACGGAATTACCTCGCTCGGGCCCTCGGGACCACCAAACGAAACGAGCAAAAAAGAGTCATAGGGCGAATCGGTTTTAGCACTCATGGGCTTAAGGTTAACCGATCGATGCTCGAATTCACCAGATGGCCGGCCGCCGAGATCGGATCGTTGAAACGAGCCGACTGCGGGCAGCGGGGCGGGGCAGGGCCGGAGGTTCCGGTTTTACTTCCTTTTGAGGCCTGGAATTTCACTTAAGTAGCCCTTTTTGGTTGGTTTTAGCCGCCTGAATAGTTACCATGTGGCGATAGGGGTTCGTCGGCAACGAGCGATCTTCTCGGCGCGACCGGCGAGGTAAACTTCAATCCAGGGAATATTCTTGTGACCATTTCTCGTCGAATTACGATCTCGATCGCCGCTTTCTCTGCGCTGTCGCTGCTAGTCTGCCAAATCACCGCGGTCGCCGCGGACAAACAACGACAACAGGCCATCAACGCCGGGATGTTCGAGGCGATCGACTCCGGCCAGATCGACGTCAAGATCATTCCGCGCGACGCGACCGAAGCGAATGTTGTGATCAAGAACCTGACCGATCAACCCATCGAACTGCGATTGCCCAAGGCGTTTGCCAGCGTTCCGATTCAAGCGCAAGGGTTTGGCGGCGGCGGCGGCGGAATGGGCGGCGGCGGCATGGGTGGCGGCGGTGGCGGCCAAGCTGGCGGCGGCGGCATGGGCGGCGGCGGAATGGGTGGCGGCGGTGGAATGGGTGGCGGTGGAAACTTCCGCATTGAACCCCAGCGGATGCATAAGATCAAAGTTGCGACCGTCTGTTTAGAACACGGCAAACCTGATCCAAATCCCAAAATGGCCTACCAGATCGTGCCCTTGGAAGAATTCACCGACAACCCGAAAATTCGCGTTTTGTGCGAAGCGCTCGCCGCAGGTCAAATCGCTCAAAACACAGCACAGGCCGCTGCCTGGCATCTCATGGACCACATGACCTGGGCAGAACTGGCGGCGAAGAACCGTGCCGAAAGTAAGTACACAGGGACAGTCAAATGGTTCTCGCCAATCGAATTACGCTCCGCGATGGCGGTGGTGCATGAGATCACACGGATCGCCGCAGCACGGGCCACAACGACAGGGGCAGAGGAACCGGAGACAGACAAGCACGACTCTGATTCCGGTTCGTATGACGATACGGTGGTGTCCAAGTCCGATCGCTACCAGCGCCAGGCCAGTCGCTAGGAAAGCCGGCACCGTTTGCGTCTTTTGAGTCAGTTGGGTCTAATTTGTCGATCCAGTACCAGACTCACCCAAGCGGCCCTCGATGCAACTCCCGATCGTCTCTGACGCAGCTCCCGCGATCTCGCCGCAACAATCTGAGTTGGACCCCGCCCGCGGAGAGCGGGGGCGATATGCGGTCATCAGCCTGGGTTGCCCTAAGAATCTCGTTGACACCGAACAGATGCTTGGCCGTCTGGACCAAGAGGGTTACCAGATGGTCGAGTCGATCGAAGCCGCCGATGTGGTGGTGATCAATACCTGCGGATTTATCGACTCGGCCCGCCAAGAATCCTTGGGCGCGATCGACGAAATGCTGGCGCTCAAGAAACTGGGTAAGATTCGCAACGTTGTCGTCACGGGCTGTCTCGCCGAACGTCAGCAAGGCGAACTGTTGAAAGCTCGTCCGCAGATCGACGCGATGATCGGTGTCTTTGGTCGCAACGAAATCGTCTCTGTGATCGATCGCCTGCGATCGGGCATCGAAGAACAGCAACAAATCTTTCGCCCCGCGCCGATCCGTCCCTTGTCGGACGCGGTTCGCAGCAGCGTCACGCCGAAACATTTTGCCTATCTGAAAATCAGCGAAGGTTGCGATCGACTTTGTACATTCTGCGCGATTCCCAAGATGCGCGGCAAGCATTACAGCAAGCCCATCGAACAGGTCATTGACGAAGCACGGCGATTGGGCGACAGCGGCGTCCGCGAAGTTGTGATTGTTGCGCAAGACACTACCTATTATGGCAAAGACCTGTACGGCCAGCCGCGACTGAATGATCTGTTGAAACAGCTGGACCAGATTGAATCAATTGATTGGATTCGGTTGATGTACTTTTATCCGATGTACATCGATGATCCGCTGATCGAAACGCTGGCCACGGCCCAACGCATCCTGCCTTACATTGACATGCCGCTGCAACACGCCAGCGACGCCGTACTGAGACGCATGTCGCGAAGAACGAATCGCGCCTTCCAACAAGAAATCATCGGCAAGCTTCGCGAGCGGATCGATTCCCTGGTCATGCGAACAACGATGATTACCGGATTTCCCGGTGAAACCGATGACGACTTTGAACAACTCGTGGAATTTACACGGCAACAAAAGTTCGAGCACTTGGGTGTTTTCACATACTCAGTTGAAGCGGATACGCCGGCGGCAAAACTGCCCGATCGGGTTCCCGACGCGGTTGCTCGGCAGCGTTACGATGAACTGATGGCGATTCAGCAGCAAATCGCATTTCACTGGAATCAAAGCAGAGTTGGAACCATCACAGAGGTGATCATTGACGCGCCGCTGCCGCAGCAGGATGGAGTCTGGATCGGGCGCAGTCCCGGCGAAGCGCCCGATATCGACGGCGTGATTTACGTCTCAGATATGGATCACGCGGCAACGATCGGTGTCGGCGAGATCGTGACATGCGAAATTGTCGCGGCCGACGGCTATGACTTAGTCGCCGCTCCGCTGACGTAGACGGGATCGAGATCATGAGCAAGCAGGCGAAATCGATCTACAACGTACCGAACGCCCTGACCAGCATTCGATTTGGACTGGCCGTCGCAGTAATGGTGTTGATTCCGCTGGAAAGATTCACGTCCGCGCTGGTTGTCTTTTCGATCGCCGTTTCGACCGATTGGATGGACGGTTATTGGGCAAGAAAGTACGGGCAAATCACCAAGCTCGGACGCATCTTTGACCCGTTCGTCGACAAGATCATCATCAGCGGAACGTTCATCGCGCTTGTCGAAGTCTCCGATTCAGGGGTGACATCATGGATGGCGACCATCGTTGTGGCCCGGGAGTTGTTGGTGACCAGCCTGCGCGCGATGATCGAAAGTGCGGGCGGTGACTTTTCCGCGCGGAACTTGGGCAAATGGAAGATGGTGCTGCAATGTGCCGCGGCAATTGCCGTCCTACTGTCTTTGATTTATCCGTCGGCTCTTTGGATCTCGATCACGGCCCCAATCTTGCTGTGGTCGGCGATTCTGTTGACCATCTACTCGGGATACGTTTACGTGATGATCGCGGCACGAGCGCTCAGCCAGTCCCCGACGGAAAAGTGATGTCGGAGGCGATCTATTTCCTGCTCGACAAACTGCTGATTGTCTCGGCGATCGCTTGTTTAGTGATCTGGGCGCGGCTTTTGATGCGCCGTCGCGGTCAACCAAGTTCACTGCTGGAATCCATTGTTCCGATTCGTGAGCAGCCACGACCTTGTTGGTCCGTCGCCGACGCCTTGGTGATGTTCGGCACCAACCTGATCCTGGTCGGGTTACTGCACAGCTGGCTGACGGCCCGCGGCCTGGGGCCGGCGTCGGATGTGATCGAACAACCAGTGCCATCGAATCAGGCTCAACTTGGCAACGTCGCGGTGGTTGTGATTGCTGGCTTGGGCAGTGCCGCCGTCGCGTTGCTGCGGATCCGCCTGCTGGACGATCAACCACTGCGGCGCCTGGGCCTGGAGTTCAACGCCGGTGATGCCTGGCTGGGTCTCAAGGCGTCCTTGATGCTGCTGCCGCCGGTGCTGCTGATCAGCGCGCTGGTGAGCCTGCTGTGGCCTTACCAACATCAAGTCTTGGACTTGTTGCAAAGCGTCGATTCTGCTGCGGTATTCCTGGTCATGCTGATCGCCACGGCCGTCGTTACACCATTTGTGGAAGAATTGTTATTCCGAGTCCTGTTGCAAGGCGGACTACAGGGCCTGATCGACCGCGACGAAAGCACCGAAAGCCGCTGGCGACCTCGATCGTATCTGCCGATCATCCTGGCCAGCATGATCTTTGCACTGATGCATCTGGGCCAAGGTGCTGCTCCGATCCCACTGTTCTTTCTTTCGCTGGGACTTGGATATCTGTACCGTCAAACCGGCAACATCACCGCACCGCTGGTCGTTCACATGGTCCTCAATGGTCTGACCATGATCGCCAAGTTTACCGAAACCGCCGGCTCGGGGGCCTGAACTCGACAATCCGAATCAGCTGTTCCGCGCCAGCTTCCTGGAATCGGTCGACCACTTCGATCAACGATGCTTGACCGATACGTGGTTGGTATGGATCACGCGAGTCGTGGATCGCCGGTCTGCGAATTGCTCGCCCCACAGCAGCATCGCGGGAAACAGCAACAAGTCGCCGACGAGCGCGGCAAACAGCGTCACCCCGCTCAGACAAGCAAACAGACGAATTCCCGGCATCGGACTGGTCAGCATCGCCGCGAATCCGCCCAGCAAAATCGTGGTCGTCACGATCAGCGCTGGGCCCACATGGCCAATCGTCTCGAGTATCGCTTGACGTCGATCGTGCTGATGTTCCGAATTCAGCCGATAACGGACCACAACATGGATCGTATCGTCCACAGCAAGACCCAGGCACAGCGAAAATGTTAGCGCCGACGTGATCTGTAGCGGCATCCCCAGCAGCGTTAATCCGGCGGCCGTGATCAGCAACGGCAAAATATTGGGCACGATCGTCAAGCAACCGATTCTCAGTGACCGAAACGCGATCGTTAAAACCAAAAAGATCAAAACGGCGGCAATCGCAAGACTGCGTACCAAACTAACAATGATTCCGGTCATGTTCTCCGCCGCCGCGACGGATGTACCGGTGAGCGTGAATTCATACTCGGGATACTTTAGACGTAACCGATCCAGTTTCTGATACAGATCCTGCAAACGTTCACTCAATGCCCAGGAACCGTCATTAGGCACTCGCGCGCTGACGAGCAGGGTGCGATTCGGCTCGCTGACCAACATGCCGTCCTGAATCACCTCACGCTTCTGAATCGCTTGATAGCGCTCCGCCAGACTTCGACCGGGCGCAATGGCCAACAGATTGCGAATCGAAAATGGGCCAGAAAACCCTGGCGCATCCCGAAACAAAGCATGAATATCCGCGGTTGCCTGCATGGTCCGCGGATCGGGAAACACCGTACCCTCCGGCCAGCGAACCATCACGTATGCCAACAAGGCTCCCCCAAATTCTTCATCTGCGCGGTCCATTGCCAGCACAGACGAAGATTTCTGCGGCATCGTTTCGGTCCAAACGATGTCAGGTCGCTGCCGAATGGCCGGATACAGTAAGGCCAGACACAGCGTGACAGCCGCCAACGAAGTCAATCCGGGTCGGGCCAGCGTCGGTGCTACCAAACGCCGAACGATTTTCGAGATCCGATCATTCTCCGCGCGCTCATTGCATGCCCATGATCGTGGAATGGCCATCAGAATCGACGGCAATACGATCACCACAGCCAACATCGCGAAGGTTGTCCCGACCGCGGCCCAGAAACCGAATTCTCGGACACTTTCGGTGCGGGAGAAAACCAACGAGCCGAAACCCAGAAAGGTTGTGATGGCGGTTAGAAAACAGGCCGGGCCGACACGCATCAAGGCATCATAAACGGCCTGACTTTGGCGATGTCCACGATGCAGTCCCCGCTGTGCCTCCAACAGCAGATGCACAGCATCGGTAAGCCCAATGATGAATACCAGATTCGGAAGTGCTGTCATCAAACCACTGACCGAGACCCCGCTCCAGGCCAATAATCCGATCGTCCAAACCGTGCCGATTGCTGGTGCGGCCACCGAAATCACGACCGACGGCAAGTGACGAAACACCAGCATCGCGACGAAAAAGCCGATCACCGCCGCCGCAATACAACCGATCAGCATCGCCCGACGCAGCGTGCGCAACACATCCACGCGAACGGCGGGATGTCCCGCCAAATGAACCGTCGCTGATGTCGCTGATTCGTACTCGCTGACATAGGCCTTCAGCGGATCAATCACTCGAGCAATGTCCGACACCGTCAACGACTCGCCTTCCATCCGAACCAGCATCGTCAAGATTCGTCCGTCCAGGGAAATCAGCTGATCAAAGGCGACTGGATTATTCTGCAGATCTTTCCGCAGCCTGTTCGCATCAAAGCTGTCGGTGACATAGGCGGGAATTAAAGGCACCACCGATTGCGATTTTCTCAAATCGAAGATGCTGGCCACAAATTTGACCCCTTCGATCGCTTCGACCTGATCCCGAAATTTCCGCAAAGATTCCAGTGATTCCCACTGCAGCAGCCCGTCGCCCTCGACTAGCAACAGCATGTCGTTGTCATCGGCCCCAAAGATTGAATGCAGTCGATCCAAATTCCGTGAAGCCTGATTCTCCGTGGCGAATGCCTCGTTGGGGCGCATGTCAAACCCTAGCCTCGGCAGCCCCAGACTTAAGACAGCCGTGACCACAACCGCAAACCCAAGCCCCACCGCTGGGTGACCAGACAAGAGCCGCGCAAGAAGCCGCATTACTCGATATCACCCGTTTGCATCGGCCGCTCGGTCGCCATGTTTCGATTTGGAGGGACTGAAAGCGAAAGTTAAGCTTTAATGTAACCATTTTCGAAGAGATTGTCCCTACGTCCGGGAAAGGACAAAAATCTGATTGCCCACTGCGAAGACAGGGGTTGCACGCCAGAGCAATTCTCGTTTCCCTAAATGGGCCAAGTTGCATATTCACCCAACACACCAGATGGTAGGAATCCTCGTGACTCGCTCCGCCGCTCATGTTTCGGTTGTATTTGTGGTTGCCGCTCTCGCTGCAGGCCAAGTCGTGGCCGATCAAACCGCGAACTCCGCTGAAAAAAACTCAGGAATTGATCAATCATTGTTCAGCCAGTCCGTTTCGCCGGGCCAGAACTTCTATCAGTACGCCAACGAAAAGTGGCTGCAGACGACCACCATTCCAGCTGACAAGTCCGACTACGGAATCTTTACGGTGCTCGATGATGCAACCCGAGAACAAGTCAAATCGTTAATCGAAACAGCGGCTAAGCAGAACAGCGAAAAAGGTTCGGCTGCCCAGAAAGTTGGTGATCTTTATCAGTCCGTATTGAATCTGGACGCTAGAAACAGTGCCGGCATCGAACCGATCAAGCCACTGCTGAATCAGATCGATGCGATCAAATCCAAAGCAGAGCTGGCCGCCGTGATGGGTCAGCTCTCTCGGTCCGGGGTTTACGGCCCGCTAGGCGCCTATGTCAACAATGATGCCAAAGACAGCGACAGTTATGCGGTCTACATCACGCAGTCCGGACTGACCATGCCGGACCGTGATTATTACCTGGAGGACGACGATCGCTATGTCCAACTACGAGCCGAGCTGAAAACCTATATCGCCGACATGCTCGGCTACGTCGGTGTTGAAGATCCGAGTTCGGCGGCCGAGGCTGTCTTTGATATCGAAAAACAGATCGCCCAGAAACACTGGACGAAAACAGAAAATCGCGACCCGATCAAAACTTACAACAAAAAATCCGCCGCGGAACTGCAAGCATTGCTGGGCGATTTTAACTGGCAGTCCTACGCCGACAAATCAGGCGTCGGTCAACTGACAGAATTCGTGGTCCGTCAACCAGATTTCTTTGCAGCGCTCGGTCAGCAATTTGCCGACACCGACCTGGAAGCGTGGAAAAACTATCTTCGCATGCAGGTCATTGACGGCTACGCGAGCAGCTTGAGTGAAGAGATCGAGCGACGGCATTTTGATTTTCATGCAACCGCAATCAGCGGAGTGACCGAGCAAGAGCCATTATGGAAACGCGGCGTCAACGTGACCAGCAATACACTGGGCGAACTGGTTGGTCAATTGTATGTGGAGCAACACTTCACACCTGCGGCCAAGGCGCGGATGAACGAGTTGGTCGAGAATCTGAAACGAGCTTTTGCTCGGCGAATCGAAAGCCGAGAATGGATGGGAGCAGGAACAAAGAAGCAAGCTCTGGAAAAGCTTTCGATGTTTACGACCAAGATCGGCTATCCCGACAAATGGAAAGACTATTCATCGTTATCGATCGACTCTCCGCTGCTCGCGACCAATCAGATCGCGGCTGCGAACTTCGAACACGACCGCGAGCTCAACAAACTCGGTGGGCCGATTGATCGCACGGAATGGCATATGACGCCGCAAACGATCAATGCCTACTACAACCCCGTGATGAACGAGATCGTATTTCCGGCGGCGATTTTGCAACCACCGTTCTTCAATATGCAGGCCGATGACGCCGTCAACTATGGAGCGATCGGTGCCGTCATCGGTCACGAACTCAGCCATGGGTTTGACGACAAGGGGAGCAAATATGATGGTAAAGGAAACCTGAGAATGTGGTGGACCCAGGAAGACCGGGCCAAATTCGAGCAACGGGCCGAGGGCTTGGTCAACCAGTACAGCGGCTACGAACCAATCGCAGGCAACTTCGTCAATGGCGAGTTGACGTTGGGCGAAAACATCGGCGACCTGGGGGGACTGAGCGTCGCTTATGAGGCGTACCGTTTGTCTCTGGACGGCAAACAGGCGCCTGTCATCGACGGCTTAACCGGCGACCAGAGATTCTTTCTCGGTTGGTCTCAAATTTGGCGGCGTTTGTATCGTCAGCCCGAGTTGCTGAAACGATTGGTCACCGATCCGCACAGCCCCAGCGAATTTCGTGTCAATGGAATTGTTCGTAACATCGATGCCTGGTACCAGGCATTCGGAGTGGAACCGACCGATCCGCTGTACTTGAAGCCGGATCAACGCGTGCGGATCTGGTAACGCGCGGGATCGCTACAACCGGTACGACATTCACTTCTGCCAGAGCGATTTCCCCGACCACCCGGTTCACCCAATGCTATGGTTGGCTTGGGGCGTTCTTGGTTTTCGCCGGGCAGTCGTTATGTTTCGCTTGGGTTCAGTTGCCGATCCGATCAACGGTGCGGATCAAATCCGCCGCTGGAGGTGCGGACGGATTGTGATGCGCGGTGGACGCCTGATCGAAATTCAACATCGCCTAAGCGTTGGCAATGTTTCGGTCGCCCAGGTCTGGTGGCAAGCCAAGTATGGTCGCGGCGACGACGAACTCTGTTGGCTTGATTACCATCAGCCACTCGGGATGCCGGGCTTTCTGACACTCGATTACATTCGCTCAGGACGGTTAGCCGGTTTCAAATCTTTCATCGGCGCGACCCATGTGCTGGACGAAATCGCGCGAGTCCGAGGCGCGGTCGCCATCGTCGCGCACGTATCCAATGGCAATATCAGCGATCGCCTGCTGGCTCGCATCGGTTGGCAGCAGCATCTTTCGCATTGGAATGGACGACATTGGATTCGTCGCTTTTATGACGGCTATCCTGATTCGTCGCTCGACCGCTACTTGGCCGACGTTCCTGCATGGGGCTGAATCGAAATGGGAGTGAACGGTACGTGCTGGATTGCGGCACCACCGTTGTAAAACTCGACCCCATCGACTCGATAACCGTCGATCCGGCGATGGGTGTGGCCAAAGACGATCCGGCGTACCCCCTTGGTCGCCTCAGCCGGCTGCCTGTGCATCCACTGCAGGATGCGCAGACAAGTTCTGCGATGCCCGTGTGCGGCAGCGGCAGCGGCTCGATGAACTCGAGCGGCCACAGCTGCGTCATAGAATCGATTGGCTGTTCTGCCGGCAACCGGTTTATCCTGCCAGCTGCCTCGATATCGAGAGAATCGATCGGGACAACCACGACCTTCGATCACGTCACCGTGCAGCAACAAGGTTTGCCCGACGCGCAAACAATCCAGTCCACAACGAAAACGCTCTCGTGTGGATGACCAGCTAGAGAGGCGCGCCGAAAAATCGAGGTGTGCGTCGTGGTTGCCGTCCAAATAGACAAACTGAGTGTTCGGAAACCGCTGGTACCAATCGTCAAGCCACCGCAGCGCGTGATCGATCGACTCACCGTCGTCTCGCAGCCGACTCCAGCGAAAATCAAACAGGTCGCCACCCCAAACACAAAGTTCGGCTTGGGCGATCGCCCCGGCCATCAATTCATGGTGCTCGCCGGCATTGCTGCGAGTACTGAACAGATGCAAGTCCGATATGAAAGTTAATCTCCTTATCGGCGGCTGTTGCTGCCAAAGTTCGATCACGGCAATTTCACTTCCACTGCTTCGCGTTCCCTTCTTTGATGATCTCCTTAACATCATCCTCGCTGATGTTATGGATTGACGCATGCAGCGTGATCTCGCGATCCAGAGTCTGGCCAAGCGTGCGGCCCAAGGCGCCGCGGACCGCCGAGTCCTTCGGAATGGGAACCTGTTTTTCGACGGTTGATCCGGCCGCCTGCCGATAGTCGTGGTAAATTTGCTGGCGGGTTGATTCGGGCAAAGCGATTTCGCGGTAAGGTTCGGCATTGACCGGCTGTGTCTGCTGGACAACCGGAACCGATTTGGGTGGGGGCGTTGGGGCGGGTTGAGCGAGCATCCATAGCCCGCCGCCAACGATCGCAATCATTAATAATCCGCCAGTGACCGCCCCCGCGATCCAAACGGCTTTCGTTGCTGGTCTCGATTTCGCGTTGGCTTGACCCCTCGACGCTCGGCTGCTCGATGCCTGGCTCGGCTGCTGCAGCGGTGTGGCGGAATCGTTTGGATTCCAAATCGAACCGCAAGACGGGCATTTCACGCTGGTCATTCCGGAGGGTACATTAGCGACACCGCGGCAGCGTGGGCAGTTGACGCGTCGAATAGCCATGACGGAAAATCTCTCGGCGAGAACGTGACTCAGTGCGCGGTCAAACTGGATCTTGGAACCGGCTGAAGCGTTGGTTCAAGCGAACGGGGACGCCAGTGCAGCAAGCACCGGCGCCGGCCATCCCGGTCTTGGCAGCTGACTGCCGTTACGCCCCGAGGTTAGTATCTTTGATTGTGCCTGTCCAACCGCCAACAAAATCACCATGCGTATCCAAAGCCTGCTGATCGCTGCTGGCCTCACCGCGGTCTTCGCCGCTGCCGGCTGTGGATCTAGAAATCCAGTCCAAGAGGTATCGATTTCTGACAGTGGAATCGCGATCAGGGATTTACCTTCCAGCGCCACCTTGCCGACCGATTGGCCCAGCTGGCGCGGCAAAACCAACGACGGCATCGTCCCGCAGCAAGCGATGGAGAAGTCGCTTCCATCGCGGTGGAGCGAGCAAACCAACATTCGCTGGCGGACCGAAGTGCCGGGGCGCGGCCACTGCTCGCCGATCGTGGTTGGTGATTCGGTCTACTTGGCCACAGCGGTTGACCAGCGCCAACAACAACTCGTAATGTCGTTTGATCGAAAAACGGGTACACCGAGCTGGACCACAGTCGTTCACGAGGGCGGGTTTCCGCCGCCAGAACAAGTTCACAAAAAAGGCTCAAACGCCAATGGCACAATCGCCACCGATGGACAACAACTGTACATCGGCTTTTTGAACGGTGACGCGATCATGGCAACGGCGCTCGATTTGCAAGGCAACATCGCTTGGCAAAAGGAAATCGGCAAATTCATCTCTCGCTTTGGCTACGCACCCTCGCCGATTCTTTACAAGTCCCTGATCATCTTCGCGGCCGACAATCGTGGCGGCGGGTATATAGCGGCACTCGACGCGGAGAGCGGGAATGTGGCTTGGCGAATTTCACGCGGATCGATCGATAGTTATTCGACGCCAGTCGTCGCCAATGTTGGCGGCCGCGACCAGTTACTGATCAGCGGTTGTGACGCAGTTACCAGCTACGATCCCGGCACTGGAACACAAAACTGGAGCACCGAATGCGTCGCCGAATCAACCTGCGGAACGATCGTCACCAGTGCGAATCGCATCTTCGCCAGCGGGGGCTACCCCGACAAAGAGACTGTCTGCCTGTCGGCCGAGGGAAAACTGCTGTGGTCGAACTCGACGAAGATCTACGAACCGTCAATGCTGGTGGTCGGTGATCGTTTGGTCGGCGTCAATGACGATGGAATCGCATATTGTTGGTCGATCGATAACGGAGACCAGCTGTGGCGGACGAGACTTGGTGGCAACTTCAGTGCGTCGCCGATTCTGTATGGTCAAAATATCTACGTCGCCAATCTAAAGGGCGAAACTTTTGTCTTTCGCGCGGGCGACAAATACGAGCAAGTTGCCCGCAACCAGCTAGGCGACGATTGCTATGCCAGCCCGGCGATCAGCGACGGAGAGATTTTCTTGCGGATCGGCGTCGGCAGTGATCGTCAGCGGCGCGAACAACTGGTTTGTATCGCTGCCGAATCGGATTCGCTGGCGGCCCGCTAGGCGTTATGGTTGATCGCTGGAAGCTCGATGCTCGTAGAACTCACAGCTCGACCGCCAGCCACCCCGGCAACGCATTGCTCCGTCGATCGCTGGCGGTCTAAGTATATGTGAATCGTCAATCACCTAGATAGATACAAAAGGATTCAAGATGACCACGATCGAGTACATCAAAATGTCACTGGCGACTAGCCGAGACTTGCTGTGGGGACTTCTGGAAGACATGAAAGCAGCGCCGCTAACTCAACCGACCTCCAATGGCGGCAACCATCCACTCTGGGTGATCGGCCACATCGTCAATACGGAAGCCGGCATTTTTGACGGCTTTGTCTTGGGCCAGCGCAGTCGGTTCGCTGAACTCAACAAATTGTTCGGAGTCGGCAGTACGCCTTCAACCAACGCCGAAGACTATCCGCCGATCGATGACCTATTGGAAAAGTTCGAGCAAATTCGAGCGGCGATCCTGAATCATCTCGATACGCTCTCGGATGCCGATCTGGAAAAACCCAGCCATGCGCCCGAGAAGTACGGTCCCCGGTTCGCGACGATTGGCAAGTGTTACCTGGCAATGACAATTCACCCTGTATTCCACGCCGGTCAAGTCGCCGATGCTCGGCGGGCCCTGGGACGATCACCGTTGTCAGCCTAGTTCAGCCAGCCAGGCTGGCGGCGGGCCCTCGATCGCGATCGTTTCGGCTGTCGCCGGGTGCCGCAAACGCAACTGGGCGGCGTGCAGGCACATCGGCGGATCGTACGGGCTCAGCGTCTGTGTCGGCGCCAGTTGATGCTGCTTCAAATAGGCTGGATCGCCGCAGACTGGCATGCCCAGAGCCCACAGGTGGATGCGGATTTGATTGGTGCGGCCGGTCCTTGGTCGGGCTGCCAGCAGACTCGCACCATCGTCAACTCGGTCGATCACTCGGAAATCCGTTTGGGCGGCAAGCCCGTCCCGATCAATCGTGCGCAGCCCAGCCCTGGTACGGGCTCTGGCGATCGGCTCGTGACAGCTGAACGAATCACTCTGGGGTTGGCCAGCAGCTTTGACCAGATAACGCTTATCAATTCCGCTAGCCTGAAACTGCTGACGCAGAGCTGTCGCGACCTGGGCCGTTCTTGCCAAAATCAACACGCCAGTCGTATTGGCATCCAGTCGATGCACGACTCTCAAATCACTTTTCTGATACACGGTTCCCAACAGGGATACCAGCGTGTTTCGATTGAATCGCCCGCTGGGGTGAACCGGCAGCGGTGCCGGTTTATCAACAGCGATCATCCAATCGTCCTCCCATAAGACAACCACTCGCCAGTCAATCTCCGGTTCGACCCATTCTGGAAACAGGTGTCGGTATTGCTGTCCGCCCCGTACAACGGTCTCCATCGCCACCGGAGTCTCGCCGCTCAAGATGTGCCCGCGCTCAAACCACTCCTGCCACTGCTGCGGACCAACATGCGGATGCATCTGGATCAAAGATTGGTACAGTGTTTGACCGTCAAACCGCGCCGGCACATTGATCGGTCGATAGTTGTCATACGGGAGACTGCCAGGCCATTGCCCGATCGATCGGCGCAGCTGATCGTTTCGCTTGCAAATCCGGTCCTGCATAATTTCACGCTATCTATACGATCGAAGTTTGACAACCGACCGCGCTGTCAGCCGCCCTATCGAGAGCGAACACTCAAAGCCGCAGTTCCATGCGGTGAAAATCAGGAACCACGCCGTACTGGTTGGACAATGTCGACTTTCGCTCTGCGGTGATCTCAAAACCGATGCGATTGTATAGCTCTTCGGCGCGTGGGTTGATCAGGGCAACGTCCAGCCCAACGCGACGACCTCCCCGCCGGCGTATCGAAGCGAGCAAATGCTCGATCAAGCGGTATCCGATCCCCTGGCCTTGAAATTCCGGATCGATGCCCAGGTGGGCAATGATCCACAGATCTTTCTTAGCCGGTTGCACCAGTCGTTCGATCGCCAAACCGCGACGAATGACTCCGATCCCGAAAAAGGGTCCGTAATGGCCAAGGATTTGACGAACCGCGTTGAGCGTGTAGCTGAGGGAGTCTTGAGGAGCGAAGACGGCGCCGCAGCCGATGATCTGTCCATCCTTGATTACTGAAACGTGATCCCGATAGCCGAATTCACCGGCTCGTTTGCTGAATCCGTAGCGCAAGAAGTCCACCGCAGTCGTGGTTTGTGTCGCAAAAACGTAGTCAAAAGAGTAGGGTCCGCTGCTGTAGATATGTGGGACAGCGGAATCCGCATCTTCTGGTCGCGACGGTCGAATCTCGATATTCATCAAAGCTCTGTCGGCGGATCTTTTGACAGCCGGCGTGGCAAGATCCTAGACTTGGAACACTCCCGTACGAAACTCACGCGTTTGTCGATCATGCGGGATCATCCGCAGCGCTTCGGCCAGCCACATCCTGGTTTGATGCGGCACGATGATCGCATCGACCCAGCCTCGAGCAGCACCGTATCGAATGTCGGTCGTCTGCTCGTAGCGGTCGTAGACTTGTTGATGCAGTGCAGACTTTTCATGATCTGAAAGTTCTTTGCCGGTTCGCTGAGCATCTCGGATCTTCAGGTCGGTCAGCGTCGCCGCGGCCTGAGTCGCTCCCATCACGGCGTAACGCGATCCCGGCCAGGCGAGGATCAACGACGGATCGTAGGCTTTCCCACACAGCGCATAATTGCCGGCCCCAAACGAACCGCCGACCACCACGGTGAATTTCGGCACCACGCTGTTGCTAACTGCGTTGACCAATTTGGCACCGGAACGAATGATGCCCGATTGTTCGGATTCGACGCCGACCATGAACCCCTGCACATCCTGAAAAAAGACCAGTGGCAGGCCGGTTTGGTTGCAATCCATTACAAATCGAGCCGCCTTTTCGACCGAATCGTTGTAGATCACGCCGCCGATCTGCAACTGCCCCTTGGCCGTCGTCGATCGTTTTCGCTGATTGGCGACAATCCCCACCGCTTGGCCCTCGATTCTGGCAAAGGTGGTTAGCAACGTTGGCCCATATTCGGATTTGTATTCCTGGATCGAGCCCGCATCAACGATCGTGCGTATCAGATCGAGCGCGTCGTATTCGGAACTGCCATCAACCGTCACGATGTCATAAACATCTTCCACTGGCCTTTCCGTTGGAATCTTTGGCCGCTCTGCTACGTGATCCGTTCGCGGATCGCGCAGCAATTCGACGAGCGATCGCAACCGAGCCAGGCAGGCTGGATCGTTGGGTTCATGAAAGTCCGCGGTGCCGCTGATCTGGGAGTGCATCGCTGCGCCGCCCAGTGCCTCAGGATCAGCCACTTGACCGATCGCAGCCTTGACCAGCGATGCGCCGGCCAAACACATCTGGCTTCCCTCGGTCATCAACAACTTGTCGCACAATACCGGCAAGTAGGCACCGCCGGCGATGCAGTTACCCATCACGGCGGCGTACTGTGGAATCCCCATCGCCGACATCACGGCATTGTTGCGAAAGATCCGCCCAAAATCATCTTCATCGGGAAAGATCTCGTCTTGCAAAGGCAGGAACACGCCAGCCGAATCGACCAGGTACAACATCGGCAAGCGAAGTCGCATTGCGATGTTCTGGGCGCGAAGCATTTTCTTTACCGATTGCGGGAACATCGCTCCCGCTTTGACCGCGCTGTCGTTGGCAACCACCATCACGGGGCGACCATGGACGCGGCCGATGCCGGTGATCACGCCAGCGGCCGGTGTCTCGCCCCACTCGTCATACATCTGCCAGCCGGCCCACAGCCCCAATTCAAGAAAAGGTTCCTGGGAATCAAGCAACTGTCCGATTCGATCGCGGACGGCCATTCGGCCCAGCTTTTCGTTCCGCTTGCGGCCCCACTGCTTGCTGCAGCTGCGAATGATTTCTGCTTGGCTCTGAATGTCGTTGGTCGCGGTTCGCAGATCCATCAGACAGATCCAGTCAGCAAATCAACAAATTGATCGACCGGCATTGAATCTAGTTTCTTTGGATCGGCAAACAAACTCGCCAGCAGATCCACTCGGTCAGACGGCAACCGGGTTCCCGCATTATGGCGAAACTTGGCATCGATCGCTGGATAGGATTCCTCGCGACGGCGGCGATGGCCCAGCGGGTAGTGGACTTCAACCCGCTGGGTCGAACTGCTGTCGTTAAAGAAGACTTGAATCGAGTTAGCGATCGAGCGTTTGTCAGGATCAAGATAGTCTTTGGAGAACGACTGATTTTCGACCACCTCCATCCGTTCCCTGACAAGGTCAATTCTGGGATCCGCCGCCACGTCGTCTTCGTAATGATCAGCGTTCAATTCGCCCAGCACCAAACCGACAGCCGCCATGTACTGCAAGCAATGGTCGCGGTCGGCCGGATTATGTAGCGGACCGGATTTGCTGATGATACGAACTCCTGGCTCGGTGGTTTCCATCACGATGCGATCGATCTGATCGATCCGATCTTTGACCTGGTCGTGCAACTCGATGGCAGCTTCGACGGCGGTCTGAGCATGGAACTCAGCCGGATAGGAAACTTTGAACAACACATGTTCCATCACGTAGGATCCCAGCGGTCGGGTCAACTGGATTGGCTTGCCACCAAACAGCGCGTCTTGGAACCCCCAAATCGGCGCCGTCATTGCCGTGGCGTATCCCATCTCGCCAGTCATCGCAATCAGCGACAATCTCACGGCCCGGCTGGTCGCATCGCCGGCTGCCCAGCTCTTTCGCGATCCGGTATTGGGTGCATGCCGATAAGTCCGCAGCGCACCGCCGTCGATCCAGGCGTGGCTCAATGCCGCCGCGATCCGTTCACGGTCTCCGCCCAGCATTTTGGTGGCCACCGCTGTCGAGGCAACACGGACTAACAACACATGATCCAGGCCAACGCGATTGAACGCATGCTGCAGCGCGATCACGCCTTGGATCTCGTGCGCCTTGATCGTCGCCGCCAGCACATCACGCACCGTCAGCGGTGGGCTGGTCGACGCGCTACGGTTCAAGTAGTCGGCCAACATCAAAATACGCCCAGATTGTCCGAGGGATGACCCCATTCGGCGGCCAACCAGGTGTCGTTGTAGTCGAGCCAGCGGACCATCGCGCCAAAGTTAAATGCGGCTTGGACCGGTTCTAGTTGGTAGTCGGTTCCCGGCACCTTGGCGCCATCGGGCAACGTTGCTCCCGGCACCACTGGACCGAGTAACTTGGTGCATTCGGGGTAGTTTAAGGCTAGCAAGGCACAGCCAATGCTGTCCATCAACACCAACCTGGCGGTTGACCAGGCCTCTTCGCTGCCGACGTCGTCGCCGGCCACATAATCAGCGATCTGAGTAAATAATTCGTCAGTTTGCATCAGGGTTACTTGTTTGCGTTCCGTTTATCTGGTCCTGCAGTTGCTGGGCCTGTTTCCAACTGATCAGTTCCACGTTTTCGGACTTGATCAAGGACAATACATCGGGATCGGTGAAAATACGACGATCGCTGTCACGCAAGCCGGAGCTGCTGGTGATCGCCTTGAGTTCCTCGTTGTCAAAACCACAGTGAATAATGACTTCGGTCACACCGGGCTGCAGCGAGCGAATCATATGCATGTAGCGGTCGCGACGGACCTGATGCTCGTCTTTGTCATAAAACTGGTACAGCATGTCCAGTTGCGGCAAACCTTTCTCGCTCAACATGTCTGACAGCTGGGGCGCAATCTTGGCCAGTTGGGGATAAGCGGCCGACAATAGCAACCTGGCACCGGAGGGCCGAATGAACAGCACCGGCAAGTCATATTCGAGGCCCAATTTGACGTACATTTCCACCAAGTCGGCCCGTGTCATCACGGCGCCCATGTGGGTGTCCAAATGGCTCAGCGGGACGCCGAATTCTTTGGCTCGTTCGATTTGCGCACGCAATTCAATTTCGGCTTCTTCGACCTTGGCATGTTTAGCCACCTGGTCGGTGTTGTCCCAGAGATAGCCCTCCGGATCGATCAAGCTGGGAACCTGCTCGCGCGGTGCGACCGGTCCCCAGCGATAGTGATCCCATTCTGAATTCAGGGTCAGGTGAATGCCATAATCGCCATCCGGATGCTCCCGACAATAGGCGGCAAACTCCGAGAACCAGGCACAGGGGACCATGATGCTGGCCGAGGAGACAAAGCCTTTCTGGAAACCTTCGATCGTTGCTTGATTTACCGAATGAGACATGCCGGCGTCGTCGGCATGAACGATCAAGTATTTCTTGCCATCGGTTTCGGCTGACATGGCGGATGAACCACAGAGAACTGCGAGCAGCACCGCAAACGCAGACAGGACAGGTCGGAAAAACATCAGGTTGCTCCGGTTAGCGCAGATCAGTTTCAATTATCGCTGATCGATGAGGACGAATGGACGAAGTTCCGACCCAGTGTAATCCGCACTTGGTCGAATCAAACGGTTGTCGCCGCGTTGTTCCAATACGTGGGCCGACCAGCCGGAAGTCCTGGCCAACACAAACAGCGGTGTGAACAGCGGTGTCGGTATCCCGAGTTGGTGATAGGCCGTTGCACAATAGAAATCCAGATTTGGAAAGAGTCCTTTCTCGCGACTCATCACTTCATCGATCCGCCGCGAGACTTCGTACATCTGCATCGATCCGGCACTTTCGGACAATCGCTTAGCCCAACTTTGAATGATCGCCGAGCGGGGATCGCAGGTGCGATAGACGCGATGGCCGAAGCCCATGATCTTATCTTTCCGCTGCAACATTCCCAGGATGCCCGCTTCCGCTTCGTCAGGCGTCGAAAATTTGCTGATCAATTCAAACGCCGCCTCGTTGGCCCCGCCATGCAGCGGTCCACGCAGAGTTCCAATGCCGGCGGTGATCGCGGAGTAGAAGTCAGACAGAGTCGAGGCTGCGATTCGCGCGGCAAAGGTCGAAGCGTTGAATTCATGTTCGGCGTACAAGATCAGCGACACATCGGCCGCCCGGCGTTTTTCTTCACTTGGCTTTTCGCCGGTCAGCATGTGCAGCGTGTGGCCGGCGATCGAATCGTCATCGGTACAGACGTCAATCCGCTTGCCCGTGTTTTGAAATTGATACCAATACATCAACATCGACGGCAACGACGCCAACAATCGATTGGCAACATCCAAATCTTGAAACGACTCCGTCTCGGGTTCCATCGTTCCCAGCGCGGAACATCCAGTCCGCAGCACGTCCATCGGATGAGCCGTCGCCGGCAACTGTTCCAAAACTGTTTTAAGTCCCTCGGGCAGCCCGCGCATCGATTTAAGATTCGCCATGTAGGCGGACAGTTCGTTGGCCGTTGGCAATTCACCATGCAACAACAGCCAGGCGACCTCTTCGAAGGTCGCATGTTCGGCCAGGTCCTCGATGGCATAGCCACAGTAAGTCAGTCCGGCACCTTCTTTGCCAACGGTGCTCAGCCGAGTGCTGCCGGCGACCACACCGGCAAGGCCACGAGTGTTTTGGGCGGTTGGGTTACTCATGATTTTTCTCTCCCGGAATTGGCCCCCGAGCGACCGGCCGACGCAGCGGCTGGTTGTGCGGCCAGTGCATCGATGCGTTGCTCAAAGGTGTGATAGTCCAGTAACTCGTACAATTCATCTCGCGTCTGCATTCGATCAAGCATGCTGCTTTGGATGCCGTTTTGTCGCAAGCCGCGATAGGTCAATTCCGCCGCCGCGTTCATCGCTCGAAAGGCAGTCAACGGATACAAAATCAGCCGAATCCCCAGCTCGCCCAGCTGATCAACGGTCAACAGCGGAGAGCGACCGAACTCGGTCATGTTGGCCAAGATCGGAACCGAAACCGAATCCGCGAACTGGCGAAAGTGATCGGCTTCCGTCAACGCCTCGGCAAAGATCATATCGGCCCCGGCATCGACGTAACAGTTGGCTCGGTCGATTGCCGCCTGCAAGCCTTCGTCAGCCGCCGCGTCCGTTCGCGCCATGATCACAAACTCTGGATCGGTTTTCGCCTCTACGGCGGCAGCGATGCGGTCTTTCATCTGCTCAGTATCGACCAACCTTTTGCCGGGACGGTGCCCACAGCGTTTCGGTTCCAGCTGATCTTCGATGTGGACCGCGGCGACGCCGGCATCGATCATCTGCCGGATCGTCGCCGGGATGGTCGCCGTCGTTTCCCAACCGGTATCGATATCGACCAAGGTCGGCAAATCGGTCGCCGCCGCGATACGACGTGCGTCGATCAGCACATCGTCGAGCGTTGTCATGCCCAGATCGGGCAACCCATAGGAGGCGTTTGCGACTCCCGCACCAGAAACATAGACCGCGCGAAACCCCGCGCAGCGGGCAAGCTTGGCGCACAACGCGTTGACCGCGCCAACGATCTGCAGCGGAGACTCGGCTCGTGCCGCAGCACGAAACCGTTTACCTGGCGAATCATTTGCTTGCGTCACACGAACCTCGGAATGCCAAAGATCGAATCGGGCGAAAGCGCAGCACCCAGAATTGCTCGTGCAAGTCGGATTAGGCTGCGCAGCACCTACAGTTTGCGGTGCCGCACCATTGTATAGAATTCCAGCATTCCGCGGCCAAGGGTGCCTGTTTTTACTGACAGCGAGCGGCTCCGACGTTTACAATGAACCGGCTGGAAAGTTATTGAACGCGTTAGGGTAATAAGGTGATTAAGAAAACGCATGTTGAACAGCCGCGCTCGCCATTGGTGACTGCTGGCGGAACGGAAATTCGTGAAGTCTACACCGCTGATGATCTGGCCGGTCTGGACGTGGATCACCAGATTGGGTTGCCGGGACAATTTCCGTTTACCCGCGGCATCCATCCCAACATGTATCGCGGTCGTCATTGGACGGTCCGCCAATTTGCTGGCTTCGGAACTGCCGAGCAAACCAATCAGCGGTTTCGGATGCTGTTGGACAAAGGCCAAACCGGTTTAAGCACGGCGTTTGACTTGCCCACGTTGATGGGACTCGACAGCGACGATCCCAAATCGGAGGGCGAAGTCGGCAGGCTGGGCGTGGCTGTCGATACCGTCGACGACATGCTGCAGTTATTCGAAGGAATTGATCTGGAACAGATCTCCGTATCGATGACCATCAACGCGCCGGCCGCGGTTCTGATGGCCTTCTACATCGCCGCCGCCCAGCAACGCGGTTGTGATTTGACCTCTCTGCAGGGAACCATCCAAAACGACATTTTGAAAGAGTTCCATGCGCAGAATGAATTTGTCTATCCACCGGAACCGTCCGTTTCTCTGGTGATCGATTTAGTTGAATTCTGCACCGCACAGATTCCCAAGTGGAACACGATTTCGATCAGCGGTTATCACATTCGCGAGGCGGGATCGTCGGCGGCACAGGAACTGGCTTTCACACTTGCCGACGGGCGCCACTATGTCGAACAGACGCTGCTTCGGGGTATCGATGTCGATCAGTTCGCACCTCGATTGAGTTTCTTTTTTAACGCGCACAACGACATGTTCGAGGAAGTCGCCAAGTACCGCGCGGCGCGGGAAATCTGGGCCAAGATGTTGCGAGACGACTTTGGTGCCCTCGATCCAAGGTCCTGGAAACTCCGTTTCCACGCCCAAACCGCAGGCTGCACGTTGCAAGACAAACAGCCCGAAGTCAATTTGATGCGGGTCGCGTATCAGGCTTTGTCGGCGGTGCTGGGTGGCTGCCAATCGCTGCACACCAATTGCATGGACGAAACGTTCGCCCTGCCAACCGAGCATGCCGTCACCTTGGCGGTCCGCACCCAGCAGGTATTGGCGCACGAAACGGGCGTGGTCAACACCGCCGATCCGCTCGGAGGCAGCTACTTTGTCGAAACCCTGACCGCCGAAATGGTTGGTGCCGCCAACGATTATTTTGAGCAGATCCAGGAGCGTGGCGGGATGATGTCGGCGATTCGAGAGGGATTCTTCCGCAACGAGATCGCCGACGCCGCCTACCGCTATCAGAACAGCATCGATTCGGGTCAAACGAAAATTGTCGGTGTGACCGACTTTGTCGAACCGGAAGAGCATCACATCGATCTGTTGACCATCGGGCATGACGTCGAGCAGAAGCAAGTCCAATCATTGCAGCGGATCAAACGGTCGCGCAGCGATGCCGAGGTTGAAAAGGCGTTGAATTCGATACGCGACGCTGCAGAGTCCAAGCAGAACATGATGCCGACGCTGATCGACGCCGCCCACGCGCGGGCCACCGTGGGAGAGATCATGGTCGCCATGTCGGACGTTTTCGGTAACTACACGATGCGCGAACTGTAGTCAGTCGACTTGCGACGACCGCAACGGCATCTGCATCACACTCCATTTGAATTCGAAGCGCTAAACCTGTGCAAGAACAACTGACCGAAACAGAACGGAGCACCACGCCGGCAAAGCGAATCCTGCTGGCCAAGGTGGGACTGGACGGACACGACCGCGGAATCAAGGTAGTTGCCCGAGGCTTGCGCGATGCCGGGTTTCATGTGATCTACGGTGGCATCTGGCAGAGCCCGCAAGCGGTCGCCCGCGCCGCAACCGACGAAGATGCCGATTGGCTTGGCATTAGCCTGCTCAATGGCGCCCACATGACCCTGGTGCCTCGAGTTATCGAAGCGCTGCGGGCGGTCGGCAATCAGCGCACAAAAGTCCTGCTCGGAGGAATCATTCCCGAGGAAGATTATGCGGCGCTGCGTGATCTTGGCGTCGCCGGTTTCTTTGGACCAGGAACCGCCGTCGAATCGATCATCGAATTCTTGCGGCAACCTGGCGGTCGGCAAGACGATGATGACACTGCGGAATTAATCAGTCTGGCGCGGCAACAAGATCGAGTTGCCGTCTCACGTCTGCTGACGCTGATTTCGCAAGGGCGAATCGAGCGTTCGGATTTGCCGGAAAAGCGACCTGATCATCCGATTCGGTCGGTTGTTTTCACCGGTAGCGCCGGAGTCGGAAAAAGTTCATTGATCGCCGAATCGCTGCAGTATCTGTGCGAAAACTCGCGAAAAATCGCCGTCCTGGCCTGCGACCCGCAAAGTCCGATCACCGGTGGTGCGTTGCTCGGTGACCGAGTTCGCATGGCAGGGCCGGCGATGGATCGCGGCCAACCCTTGATGCGCAGCCTGGCAGTCCCCAGCGGTCAACAAGGAATCGCCGAACATCTTGACTTGATGACCTTGACGCTGGACTGCGCCGGGTTCGACCTGGCGGTCATTGAAAGTGTCGGCGTTGGGCAAGGTGACGTCGCCTGTCGAGACCTGGCCGACATGGTAGTCTTGCTGTTGCAACCCGAATCAGGCGACGACATTCAGTGGGAAAAAGCTGGACTTTTGGAGATAGCCGATCTGATCGTGATTCAAAAGTCAGATCTGCCCGGTGCTGACCGATTGGAGCGAGAATTGAAACAAAACTTCACCTTGCCCGGTTTTCGCGATGTGCCGATCGCCCGCGTCAGCGCCGCCAAAGGGATGGGAATCAAGGAACTGTGCGAACTGATTTTGCCGTAACGTAACGGGCAAACCGAGTCCCGCCTCGCGGGAGGGGCTCGCTACAGTTCCGCACTACAGTTCAAGGAACAACCTGGCTGGGTCTTCGATCACTTCTTTGATTGTCTTCAAGAACCCAACCGCTTCACGTCCGTCGACGATACGATGATCGTAGGTCAGCGCGACGTACATCATCGGTCGGATCACGACGTTGCCATCGATGGCGACCGGGCGATCTTGAATCGAATGCAGACCCAAGATCCCACTTTGCGGCGGATTGACAATCGGTGTGCTCAGCAAGGATCCGTAAACACCGCCATTACTGATCGTGAACGTACCGCCGATCAAATCATCCGGCTGAATCCGATTCTCACCCGCTTGTTTGGCGAATTCAGCAATCCCCAGTTCCACATCGGCAAAGGACATCAATTCCACGTTGCGGAGGATTGGCACGACCAAGCCTTTGCCACCCCCAATCGCGACCCCAATGTCCTGGTAGTGGCGATAGACAATGTTGTCGCCGCGAATTTCGGCGTTCACAGCCGGGTACCGTCGCAGCGCTTCGACCGTTGCCTTGGCAAAGAACGACATGAACCCCAGCTTGACGCCATGCCGCTCGTTGAACGCATCCTTGTACTTCTTGCGAATCGCCATCACGGGGGCCATATCGATTTCGTTGAACGTGGTCAGCAGCGCCGCGGTTCGCTGTGCTTCGACCAGGCGTGCCGCGATCGTTCGCCGCAACATGCTTAGCGATTTCACCTCTTCGCCGCGATGAGGGGGCGAATCGGTGACCAAGCTTGTCGCCGGACTGCGCCGCTGCGTGGCAATCGCCCGTCGGAGCCGCAGCGGGAGCGGTAGGCTGGGACGCGCTACGCCGGCTGATAAACGCCAAGACGTCCTCTTTCAAAATCCTGCCGCCGGGACCACTGGCTGGGACGTCGGCCGCGGACAGGCCATGCTGGTCCAACAATCGCTGCGCCGCGGGCATCACGAACTTACCCGGGCTGCCGTTGCCGGCTCCACTGAGCGGCTCCTCGACCGCCGCAGCCTGAGTGGCAGCCTGAGTAGCGGCCGGTGCGGCAGCGGCGCTGGCGGATCCCGCTTTGGCGGCTGACGAATCTTCTCCGCTATCGCTGCCGTTGGGCTTTTCACCCAGCCGAATCGACGCGATCACATCCCCGACATTGGCAAATTCCTCGTTCGCTAACAGCAGCTTTTCAACGAACCCCGAAGTGGGTGAGGGTACCGGAACCGATGCTTTTTCGGTCTCGATTTCAACCAAATCCTCGCCCGCTTCGATCCAGTCACCCTCGGCCTTCAGCCACTGACCAATTTGCACTTCCGTAATGGACTCGCCGACGCTGGGGACTTCGACGTTGATGATTTGGCTCACGAGATTGGTTGCTCTAAGTAAGGTCTGGAGGATCAAAGTGGATGATGTCCGCAGCGGGGCTGCGAAGCTTTCAAGATACCGATCCGATCCGGAGGTGTCAGCCGCATTCCCTGCGTCACAACGACGGGTTTCTCGCGAATGAATCGACTGCACCAATTTTGACACCGCTGCCGGCAAGGAATAGCAACGACAGTCGTGCCTCGTTGCGATTCCAATTTTTACTCAATTTCCGGCTGTTAGTCAGGTCAACGGCTGCGGCGGATCGATGAATACCGATGAGCGGAGGCCGGTGGCTAGCGCGATCGGCTCGGACCGAATTCAATTCCAACCACACACTTCGGCCTACGATCATGTCTGAATCCCGCGGAGGACACCCGATTCAAGTCGCCCTGGTGGTGCTGATGATCGTCGCTGGCGGCTGGTATTTCTTTCGGAACTATAAGGTCAGTGGACTCGACGGCGTCAGCGTTTATCCCAAGGACTCGCTGGGCGATGACGATCTGTTCGCCAGCTATGGCAACGCTCCGTTATCACTGGCCTCGATCACTTCAGCAGCCGATGCGGATTATCAAACGGAATCGCCCGCCGAGAATCCATTCAAACTGATCCGATCCTCATCCGGCAAGCCCGATCGCAACTCGGTACGGTCGCAGCGGCAACGGTTTCGCAAACTGCGAATCGCATCCTGGGCCCTGGACGGTTACGGTCCGACAAAATTTGCCAACCGCCAAGCCCGCAAACAGCTGGTCAATGTCGTTCGTCAATTCGACATCGTCGCAATCCAGCAGATCGCATCGGTCGAACGTGACTTGGTTCCTCGACTGGTTGATTCCATCAATCAGGGTGACCCTCGATACGATTACGTGATCGGAACTACCTCTGGACCGCGCGGACGCCAAGAACAACTCGTGTTCATATTTGACCGGCAAAAAGTCGTTGTCGATCGACAACAGACTTACACCGTTGATGATCCTGAGGGGCAACTGACCTACGATCCACTTGTGGCTTGGTTTCGCGCTGCCGAACCCGATCCCTCGATCGCTTGGACTTTTTCACTGGTCAATGTCCGAGTTGATTTGGCCCGGGCGCCTGCCGAAGTGGCGCTGTTGTCGGCGATGCTGACCGCGATCCGACAAGACGGTCGTGGCGAAGACGATGTCGTGCTGGCTGGACTGTTTCAAGCCGATGACGCGTATTTGCTGCCGTCGCTGGGAACCGACCAAGCAGTGGCCGCGATTCGGAACCATCCAACCGACATCTTCGGCCAATATCAAACATGTAACATCCTGTTGGACGCGGCGACGACCAGCGAATACCTGGGTGGCGGCGGCGTCTATGACTTCCAGCGGCAACAGAATCTCAGTGTCGCCGAAGCCGAAATGGTGACCAGCCATCTGCCGGTGTACGCGGAATTCACCGCGACCGAGGGCGGTCAGCTCTGATCAGAACGCGGCCCCGAAGGAGGCCGATCGCTGTTGGCCGAGCCTGCGCGGAGCTACAGAAGGGGCTCAGCACGACTGGCACTTAGTCCGCCTTTTCCGCTGTGAGCGGGCAGGCGTTAGCCGCCGGTTTTTATCGTTCGTGGTGATTTCGAAGCACCCATGGCTATCGCCATAGGCGCTCAGATACAAGTGCCATTGGCGTTTAGCGTGGTAGCTCGAAGCGCGAAAAAAATGTAATCTCAAGCTGAACTGGCAACCGCATTGTCGATCAAGCGATGCCCGCAAGCTCGGCCTCCGCTCGGAACCATCATGCCCACTGAATCCTTTATCGTCGCTGCCGCTCGAACTCCGATTGGCTCGCTAAGCGGTGCGCTTTCGACAGTCACAGCACCGCAATTGGGCGCGACCTGCATCCGCGCGGTGCTGGAACAAGCTGGCCTGGCGGCCAGTGAGGTCGATGAAGTGATCATGGGTAACGTGGTCAGCGGCGGAGTTGGACAAAACCCGGCCAGACAAGCGGCGATCGCCGCCGACGTGCCGACTTCGGTTGGGGCGACCACGGTCAGCAAAGTTTGCGGTTCCGGTCTCAAGGCGGTGATGTTGGCCGATCAAGCAATTCGCTTGGGTGATGCAAAAATCGTGGTTGCCGGCGGCATGGAGAACATGAGCCTGGCGCCGTTTTTGTTGCCAAAAGCCAGACAGGGGTACCGCATGGGACATGGCGAACTGATTGATTCGATGATCCATGATGGACTGTGGGACGCCTACGGCGGTCAGCACATGGGAGTCTTTGGCGACCAGTGCGCGGCCCAGTATGACTTCAGCCGCGAGGACCAAAATCAATACGCGATCCGCAGCTACACCCGCGCCGCGCGGCGATTGCCGATGGGACTTTCGCCGATGAGATTGTTGCCGTCGAAGTTCCGGGACGGCACGGCGCGACCATCGTCAGTGAAGACGAAGAGCCAGCCCGATTCGACGAACAAAAACTCTGTGGCCTGCGCCCCGCTTTTAGCTCCGACGGAACCGTCACCGCCGGCAACGCCTCAAGTGTCAACGATGGTGCCGCCGCACTGCTGATCGCATCCGAAGCAAGTTGCCAACAGCACGGTCTGACCCCAATCGCCCGGATCGTCGGCAGCGCGACCTTCAGCCAGGATCCGCAGTGGTTTACCACCGCGCCGATAGGCGCCATTAGCAAACTGATCGAGCAGATCGGTTGGACCATCGACCAGGTCGACCTGTTTGAGATCAACGAAGCGTTCGCCAACGTATCGATGGCTGCTCAAAAGGATCTGAACATCCCCGATGAAAAACTAAACATCTATGGCGGTGCGATCGCGCTGGGGCATCCGATTGGAGCCAGCGGAGCCAGAATTCTGGTCACGCTGTTGAACGGCTTGAAGCACACCGGTGGCCGACGCGGGATTGCAAGTCTGTGCATCGGTGGAGGGGAAGCGGTTGCCGTAGCTGTGGAGTCGATGGGCTGAACTAGAGCTTGGTTTCGGCCAGGATCTTTTGGTAAGTCGCCTCGGCCTGGTCGTAAGCTTGCTTGGCTGCGCCGCGTTCCGATTCGCGGATTTGGCCCCGCTTTGATTCCCAGCAGCGTTTGACGGCATCGACGCACCACTGAGCACTTCGCGGATTCGCTCGGATCGGCGCCTCGCTGACATGAACGAAAATTGGATTCGTGTGGGACGAAGGAAGAATCCGCACCGCGACCCACGACGAGCGATCGATTTCGACGTCAACCGCAAAGGATTGGAACGTTCCATCGGCGATCAGTGCTTCTGTTTTAGCGACCTCGCCGTTGACAATCACTTCCACCGGCACAGTTCGCGTCTGATCGATTCGGCAGCGCTCGATGTGCCAGTATGGTTTTTCATCAAGCCGTGAATGACGAATGCTCTCCGTTTCCTCTGTGGGTTGTTCTTGCAGGTAGGCGCTCGCATCAAACTTGACCGTGACCAACTTGGGCCCGTCAATGTCCAGTCGGCTGGGTTGACCGTTGTCACCGGCCCGCTGGCCGAGACCCAGTCCATCGATTGAAAAGTCAACCAGATGACTCAACCCGTCGGTACAGTAACTCCTGCCATCCTGGAGACCTTTGACCCAATCGGAAAATGACAGTGGTTGATTGGGATCCAGTTGGACGTAGATCCGACCCAAACCAACTTTGGAATCATAGATGCAGGGAAAGTCGGTTTCGCCGCTGATCGGCGTGGTCATTCCACAGTTCAGCGTGTGATACCAAATATTCAATTCCCAAATCGCCGGCGTATCGACCGCCGAAATGAAATCACACAATCCGTGGGCGACCGAAACGATGTATTCGTTAGCGCCGATGCCGTCGAACTTTGGCATTTCGTAATCCGGCAACGAGTGGGCTGCCTTGCCACGCCAGTCGTTTGGCGCACCGCCCCAGGGCCGATCTGGAAAAGCCCGACTTCCATCAGGCATGTAGTCCGGCAGCGTCAGACCCCAACCACTGTGGCTGTAGCCGACAATTCCGCCTTGCTGTTTGCCCCATTTCAAAACCGGCAACGTCCAGCTTGGCCAGTCTTCCAGATACTCGGCGTCCGGAAAATCGTCGTCGGATAGATTCAACAAGCACAGGTGGCCGGCGTGCGACGAGGGAAATCCGCTGACTTCGACGTCGTAGCGAAGAATATTTTCGCGCGTTGATAACTTGGAGACATCACCGCTGAAGAACTGTTTCTGAGTGTACCAGCATGGTCCCCAACTCAGCACACTGCCAATGTTCAAGTCTTCGCCGACCACATGCCGCATCATCGCTTCCGGGCCGACACCCTCGGTGGGGCTGTCGTAATGCGAGCAGCCTGCGGCGTGGATGTGATGGTCTCCGGAGTACCAGTGGCGGTTCGCCAAGTGCGTCCACCGTTTCAGGTCGATCGCAACTTCACAGGCCTCGGCGTCGGGGACGTTGATCTCCATCATGACCGGCAAATACTCCGGTCCGCGCGTTGCCCGCAGCGAATACTGGCCGGGTGGTAATGAGACTGATTCGCCGTCATGCCGGTAGATCTGGCGATGAAAAAAGAAATCGGGAGCGAGGCGACGGGTTTGATGAGGATACACGCGTCCTTGGGCATCGGTGATTTCCAGCGCCGCGGTGGTCGGCGTGCGATCGAAATCGGAAACCCGCAGTTTGACCTCAACCGCTCTCCTGCAATCGAACAGGATCGGCAGCGCGTTGCGGTAGCCGATATCCTTTGTTCCGGCACCGATATCGAACGACAGCGAGGCTTCGCGTTTCCCCGACTCGCGGCAATACAGCAACACCGCACGGTATTCCAGCTCGAGACCACTGAGGTTTTCTCGCAGCGGCGGTCGATCGAGCATCGACAACGTTAGAAAACGGTTGGGCACGTCTGTGGGCCTGACAAGTTTGTCGTCGGTCAGCGGTCTTTCCCGAGCCCCTTTGCCCCGTTGGTACAGCGGGGCCGCGTTGGGACTCTCGACCCGCAAGGCGGGAGTCACCTGGGCCTGGTTGTGAACCTTGACCAAAAAGACTCGCCAACCGTTTTGAATCAGTTCCTTTGGACAATCACCCTCTTGAACCTTTACCCGGCTCTCTGCATTGATATCGACCGCCGCGATGCAGAGCGGATCCAGAGCTTGCTGGATTGCCCGAGTCGCCATGACGGACTCCCGCTGATAGGCCGCCTCGAGCGCGGCAAGGACTTCATCGGAGAACGGCGAACCGGCAGCCTTCATCGCATCGACAAGCCGCTCGGTTGCCGCGACCAAGGGTTGTTTTTCAACACCGCTGACCAGCGGCAATTCGTCCGCCAGCGCAAGGGGCAGGCCGCCGATCAACGCGGCCGAACCGCAGAGCCACAACACCGTAAGCAACGCGAAACCATTGACCGCCGCCTTTCGCCCGGTCACAGAAACTCTGACGGTCGCCTTTCGCTCGGCCGCAGAAACTCTGACGGTCGCCTTTCGCTCCGCCGCAGAAACTCTGACGGTCGCCTTTCGCTCCGCGAAAGAATTCTCGGCCTCATCCATCGCGAAGCAAGAGGCGACTTTCGTTTCCGTCAGGACGCTGGCGGACTGCAGCTGAACTGCCAAACGGTTGATCACGGACTCGGCCATTTTTGTAACTCGCCAAGGTCGACAGCGGATTGGAACCGCCAGCATAACCGATTCCAGACAAGAGGATTGGACAGCGAGATTGAAATACGCTTGAAAATCAGCACAGCTGCTGAGCTAATTTTTTGGTAGCGCAAAGGCGACAAACTGGTCGCCCGCTTTGGTCCCCAATTTCCCCGCTCCACCGGCTGCGATCAAAACGTACTGCCTGCCGGCGGCCGAATACGTGGCCGGTGTCGCGTAACCGCCGGCCGGCAGCTGCGCCTCCCACAACAGGGCGCCCGTCGCTTTGTCAAAGGCGCGAAACTTTTCGTCTCGAGTCGCACCAATAAAAACCAGCCCACCGGCGGTTACGATCGAGCCGCCAAAGTTGTCGGTGCCGGTCCGTGGAACACCGCGCTCGGTCAGCTCCTGGTACTCGCCCAGCGTCGTTCGCCAGGCGAAGGTACCATGATTAAGGTCGATTGCGATCAATTCGCCCCACGGAGGCTCTATCGCCGGATAGCCTTCATGATCGAGAAATCGGATGTAACCTTTGTGCCCATAGCGGTGCTTGCTTGTCTCCCGGGCCGGGCTGAGGGTAATGATGTTGGGCAGGTTGGTGGCGTTGACATACAGCAGATTGCTAGTCGGATCGAACGAGGCGCCCGACCAGTTCGCACCACCATGAAATCCCGGCACGACCACCGTTCCCTGCAGACTCGGTGGTTGGTAGGCGGGGCCGCGCTTCAGTTCGCTCAGTCGTTTCAAGACTCCCTGGCGATTCGCCTGGGCGATGTTGGTGACATTGCTTTCGTCGAAATGCTGGGCCGCAAATGGCGGCGGCAGCGTCGGAATGGGCTGCGTGGGACTGGCCAATTCACCGGGAACATCCGACGGCAGAACCGGCACGTCTCGAATCGGAAACACAGGATCGCCGGTCTCTCGATCAAACACGAACACATGTCCGGTCTTGGTCACCTGCGCCACTGCGTCGAACGGTTGGCCGTCACGCGAGATGGTGACGCAATTCGGATAGACCGGCAGGTCGTGATCCCACAGGTCGTGCCGCAGTGTTTGGTAGTGCCAGCGTCGCTGGCCGGTTTTGGCATCCAGCGCGATCGTGCAATTGGCAAACAGGTTGTCACCCTGTCGGTCGCCGCCGTAGAAATCGAACGTTGCCGATCCGAGTCCGGCAAACACCAGTCCCCGTTCCACGTCGACGCTCAACCCGCCCCACGCATTGGCTCCGCCACGATTCCTCCAAGAGTCATCGGCCCAGGTCTCGTTGCCGAATTCACCGGGACGAGGAACGGTATGAAACCGCCAGAGCTGCCGACCGGTATGCACGTCGAAGGCGCGAATGTCACCTGGGGCTGCGACTGCGGGTCCCTCGTCGTTACTGACTCCGATGATCACGGTGTCTTGGCAGATCGCCGGCGCGGAAGTCGGCCCGTAACCAAGCCGGCTAATGTCCCGCTGAATGTCCTCGCGTAAATCCTTGGCCCCCTGTTTGCCGAAGGCTCGATCGAGTTTACCAGTGCGGGCATCGATGCTGAAAAGTCGTCCGTCGCTGGTACCGTGCAAAATCCGCCGCTCGCCGCCCGGCCGGCCATCGGACCAATACGCGACGCCGCGATTAACGCCACCGGAGGCCAGTGGGCCGGCTGGTTTACCATAGCTTGCCGGGTCAAACTCCCAGATCGCGTTGCCCGTCGCAGCGTCGAGTGCGAACACGCGCCGATTGGCCGACGTCAGATAGGCGACGCCATCGACGACCACGGGCGTACACTCGATCGTTCGGCCTTTGCCATTGAGCAGTTCACCGGTGCTGAACGACCAGGCAACTTCCAGCTTCGACACATTGCCGCGATTGATTTCGTCAAGAGTCGAATAGCGAGTGCAGCCTCGATCACCACCAACGGAGATCCAGTCTGAGCTTGTCTGCGACAAGGCCGGCACAGCTGCCCAACCGCTGCAAACAACAACGCCCAAGGCAGCGGCGAGTAGCGGCTTCGGTTTGCTCACAGAGATTACTTACAACAATGGGCGATACAGAACTCGAATCTGTGACCTCTACGATGTCAAGGCACCAAATTGCCCGTCGTCTTTCGCCGGTTTTTACGAGGAAAACCCCGTTTCCTTCGTCATGTTGAACCTAAACAATGCATTCGATCGTTGCAAGCTAGGGCGTTGATCGTGATATTGAGGCGCCGGGAATTCGCTGACTCAGCCTATTCTTGATACTTCCTGGGTTGGGTGTATCGCTTGGACCAGGAAGTGGAGTATTGGCGATTCAACGAACAGCCTGAGCACACAATGAAGTGATAACTCGGCGGGAGCCAACGCCGAATGGACAAGCCATGGATGCCGCGCCGCGTACGGCCGCCGAAGCCACGAACAGCGAAGGACCGCCCGCAGTTAGAGCAAACCGCGCGGTGAGATTCCCAACTTGAGACACAGCCGCTTGACTGCATGGGCCTGCTGCGCAGAGTCGTAGCTGAGGTCTAAGCATTGACGACACGCAAAGTATGCTTCGCCATATGCAAGATGGAGTGTGCCGCACCGTCGCGGGCAATACGGACACGGTAACCACCAACGAATACCATCGTTTCGAGTTCGTGATGGCAGGAGCGTCAAGACCTGCCTGATGGGGTTCGTGCCCTCTGCATCATCGGCATACGACAACGTTACCTGCTGCTGATTTCGGTCGGCTTCAAAGCCGATGCAAGAGATGATCTCGTCGCCTCGCAGCCAAAAGATCGTTCCCGTGTATCGCCCTGTGCGGTGCTTTAGCACGTCCCAAGTGGCGAATGTCAGACATTGTTCGACGGTCCATTTGGCCATGAGGATTCTGCCAAAATCATTTGAGATGGTTAACGTCTCCTGAATATCACTTATGTGGGTCAACTGCAAACACCTGCAGCAGATTCTGTAACGCGCGTCGGTTGAATTCACCTCTGCGTTGAACAGCAAATAGCTCGTGAGTTCGATCGCGGTAGGGACCGCCGTTGCCGGCGGCCCCCCGCCCAGATCCGTACGTGAAGAATTACCTCATACGGCTCTTGCCTTGAGTCGAGCGTGAAACCGTTTCTCTGGATACGGGTGTAGGATGCGCGGCGACGGGAGATGTTTCCTTACCAACCGGGTCATTCGCTTCCAAGTCCACCGCTGCTTGCCCTTCTCACTGCGTCGTCGCAGCGCGTGGAACCACAGCTTGTGAACTTCGTCAGTGAATTGCTTCAGCCTACGACTGTTGCCAGGAACCGCATGGTAATTGAGCCATCCCCGCACGACCGATGCCAACCAGCGTGCCGTTTCGCCCAAGGGACGATGCATGCGCTTGTGCAACGCTCGCTTAATGGCAACGAGCGTCGCTCGCATGCGCTTGGCAATGCTGTATCTTCGGACCGTGAACCATCCATGAGTTCTCGTCTTGCCGCACATGTGCGTAAAGCCGAGAAAGTCAAACGTCTCGGGACGTCTGTCACCTCGTCGCTTTCGTTGCTGGGCCGCAAAGCGGCCGAACTCGATCAGACGAGTTTTCTCCTTGTGCAGCTTCAAGCCGAATTTGGCGAAGCGTGCTTGGAGCATTTCCAAGCATGCCGCTGCCTCCTCGCGATGCTCAAAGCCCATCACAAAGTCATCCGCATAGCGGATGACGACGACGTCGCCCCGTGCGTGGTATTCACGCCACCACTGGACCCACAAGTCGAACACGTAGTGCAAGAACACATTTGCCAGGAGTGGCGAGATGACCGCTCCTTGCGGCGTTCCTACCTTCGTTTCCGACCACTGGCCTGCTTCGCTGACCCCGGCCAGTAGCCATTTGCGGATCAAGCGAAGCATGCGCCGGTCGCCGATGCGATGCTCTAAGAACTTGATCAACCATTGGTGGTCGATCGTGTCGAAGAACCCTTCGATATCGGCGTCCAGTACCCAGTTCACTCGCTTGCCATGGATCGCAGCGCTCAATGCATCGAGTGCATCGTGCTGGCTGCGTCCCGGCCGGAAGCCATAGCTGAATCCGAGAAAGTCCTGTTCGTAGATGCTCTGGAGCACCCAGAGCACCGCCTGTTGGACGATCTTGTCCTCCAGCGAGGCCACGCCGAGCGGTCGCTGTCGACCGTCCGGTTTGGGTATCCAGACTCTACGAGAAGGTTTTGCTCGGTAGGCTCCCCGGTGAATGCGACCGTGGAGATCCGTGAGATTGGCCTCCAGGTCCTGCTCATATTCTTGCCAAGTAACCTTGTCGACTCCAACCGCTGCGGTCTTCTTCAGGTTGAAGAAGGCCTCGGTTAAACAGTCTTCGTTGACATGGTGCATTAAGGCGGTGAATTTGAGCGTACTGTCCTTACGGGCAGCTTCACGCACGCCGGCCAGTCCGCGTGACCTGCGTTTGGTCCGGCTCGGCGTCCGGTGCAGGGCGGGTCGGTCGACGTTCCTCTTGACTGGGCCCCTTCCCTCGGCCGACTCCGCCGACGGTTCAGTTCCGTCATTGTTCGTCGGATTCGCAGGTACTATGGACCCATCTGACTTCCCCTTGGCGTACACATCAGCCGTACCGTCTGAAACGTTAACTGATCGTTCCTCGTCTTTCGAATTGGAAACCATGGGGATCTCCCGGTTCTCGCGCTTGAAGTTTCCAGACATGCTCAGGTTCTACGACTCCGCCGTACCGTGAGGTCACTCGCCATCAATCGCGACCTCACGTGTTGCCTTCCACAACCAACACAGTGTGGGCATACGGGACAAGGGTGATTTCGGAGCTCAATAGCTGGCCTGCCTGTACCTCTTGCCGATGCTACACCCACCGCGTTACCGCGGTCAGCGTACGACTCAAGGCCGGAGTGACTGGCTAGGTCTTCTCCGTGGGACTCTTTCATTCCTTACTCCAAGCCGGTTTATCCCGGCGCTTTCGTTGGACCAACTTCGCTCACCACGAAGTTTCGGTTCGGCGCGTAGGTTTGAAAGACCTAAGTGACTTAGCCGAAACTCTTCGCCGCTTCGGGCGATGCAACCGCCGCGAGTTGGGGAACGCTCGAACTCGCGTTGGTGCGTCGGAAGTGTGTCGGATCGGAGCAGATTGGGAGCCGCTTGGTTGCACTCTCAGGACACGCCCTTCTGGGTGAGTTGGCAAATTTGCGGATGTGTTACTTTGACTGCATTCGATAGCGATTTGTCTTGGGCTTTGAGCGGCCACGGTGTCTCTGTACTGACGGATACAACTTAGCCAAGACGCAATGTGCCTTATGCCGATGCACATGAGGCCATAAACGTCTCGGGGTTCAAGTCAGCAGTGAGCGATACCAATTGGGCTGGTGGATCGTTCACGCCGAAGATCTACGCGTGGAGAATCTGATGGTAGACTCTGCTCTTGTGTCAGGCTCTTGGAGTCTGCGAAGGGAGATGCCCAAACAACTTCTTAAAGTCTTCCGCGAATCGGCTTCGATCAAAGAAACCGCTTTCCAGGGCTGCTCTTTTGATACTCATCTCAGCTGCACTGGTTGTGACGAGGCGCTCACGAGCTGTGTGGAGCCGGCGAAGTTTCAGGTATCGCATCGGGGAAATGCCGTAGGCCTGCTTGAAAGCGATTTGCAGCGTACGTGCACTGACGCCAAGCTCTTTGCACAACTCGTAGAGCTGAATCGACTCTCGTCCAGACTCTTCGGAAATGTCCCTCACTCTAGTCAAGAGACAACCGCTTGCGTGAAGCTGATGATGCGTCGTCGAAGCCAGCGATGAATCGCGACAGAGAGTCTCGGCAATGCGATCGACTAGATTGTTTATCAGCGACGAAGTGCAGACTGGTTCGACTCCTGCATCCTCGTCGTTATCAATGATTTGAGTCAGCTCGACGATCAGTTGTCGCAGGGAATGCATCGCGACACGCCCGGGATTCAGAAGTCGGCGTTTTGATGCCAGCTTCATCGGATCTTTTTGCAGTCGAGCCGCGATCGCTTGCTCAAGCATGCCCTCGGGCAGAAACAGTTGCGTGGATCGACTACGACCTGACATTTCGCCGAAATGCTCGCTGTGCGGGCCGTACAGCATGACTCGTGCGGCGTTGAGATGTTCGCCAGATATGAACGTGGGACGTTCCTGCGGTTCGGGAATGAACAGGGTGGTCCGATTCGATGCGTTTGCAGCCTCGGTGATCAGCTTGCCGGTCCAGCTAAACTGTTGAACTTGCAACGGGCCGATTGATGTCAATCGGGACGTCGCCGTTGCCGTGTCGGGTGCCTTCTGGATAAATCGAACATCGGCCCGGCCCCTGTAAGCCTCGTTCATTTCGCTGACGTCGGTAAACCGCCGCGTTTCGGTGGCGAGTAGGTCGGACTGATTCTGAGCCGTACGAGCCATCGGTTGCGCTTTTTGCATATCGATTTAGTTGAGACAAGACACTCTAGTTTTACATCCACGTGGCCCATTGCAATAGAATAGGCTGGCGTCAAGCCTGCGCGTTGGAAAAGGCGAAGAGGTCGAAGTTGACTGTTGAATGTTCACTGGGAACAGAATCAACGAATTTTCAGCATTCGAGTTCGCAATCCAGCAGTTTGCCAGTCCATCACGAACTACTTATCACTCGAGAATAAAAGATGGCGTCCGATCAAGCCACAGAAATATTCTCCAATTCCCGTCGTAACTTCATCAAAATGGCTGCGGCCGGGAGTGCGGTTGCTTCTGCTCTTTCCGCGACGTCCGCTACCATTGCACAAGAGGCTGCGGTCAGATTGGTCGAGAACGAACCGGGGGCTTACGAACCACCGGAGACCATCGTGATTGAAACGTCGGATGTCGCGGTGCTCAATGAAGTCGATCTTGTCGACATCCTGCAAGCAACGTCAGGCCGCGCCGCGATCACCGTCGGACAGCTTTGGGAAGAGGAACCCCCGAGGTCCCGGATTGTCTTCATAGGAAGTCGCGGCGGAGTGAACAGCAGCGACATTTCCGAACTGTTTGAAACGCGCTCCATTGAGCACCCAAATTCATAGGATCCCTCATGAGACCAATCGCAGACGCATCAAACGATTTGGCAACCAGAAATTAGTATTTGATCAGCGTTGATTAGTGTTCCCCAAAATCGCCACTCGGGTAGGAGACAGGTTTGGAACACTCATTGCCACTAATCAGCACTAATTGATCGCCGTTGATCGGGGAAGTAGCACTGGTTGATTGAATTAGTGTTTGATCAGACCGAATCATCCCGTAATTTGGATTCACCGAAATGTTGAAGCAAGAAGGTTACGATCTGATGGGGGCCGCTTTCGAGGTCTATAACGAGGTTGGCTATGGCATGGCGGAAGATGTCTACCAGTCGGCATTGGAGGTTGAGCTGGGACTTCGGGAAATTGGGTTTGTTGCTCAGACGGAACTCGACATCTACTTCAAGGGGCATCTTCTGAATGCAAAGAACCGACCTGACCTAATGGTGTTCGATGAAATCGTGGTCGAGTTGAAGGCGTTGAAGGAGCTGTGCTCGGATCACGAGGCGCAACTTTTCAACTACATGCGAATCGCTCAAAAGCGGGTGGGCTATCTCATCAACTTTGGGAAGAAGGGTGAGTTGGAATGGAAACGCTTTCTGATCGACGATCTTCACGCTCCAAAGAATCGATGAGAGGCAAATTGTGGAAAACTCATAAACGCTAATCGCACACTAATCCGATCATCGCGCATGGCGCGATGGTCATCATTCGCCTTCGTGCTGTGAAAAAACCACCGATTGGGAAACGATCGTTCTCCCAAACCTGTCAATCTCAAAGAGCCCACGTCATGAAACTGATCGCTTACTCCTTGATTCTCGCTGCTGCCCTCTTTGGCGGCGCTACGCTTTCGGCCCAGGACTACGACATCGCCATCCTCAACGGCAGGGTCATGGACCCCGAGACCGACTTTGATGGCGTGCGCAATGTGGGGATCAAGGATGGCAAAATTGTTGTGATCACCGAGGACGCGATCAAGGGCAAGGAGACCATCGACGCCAAGGGTCACGTCGTCGCCCCCGGCTTTATTGAGGGGCACCAGCACGCGACAGACCCGTTCAGTCGCAAGGTGAATTTGCGTGATGGCTTGACCACCCAGATGGATTTCGAAGCGGGCGCCGGCGATATCGCTAAATGGTATGCAGAGGCCGAGGGTAAAACCCAGGCCAACTACGGTATGGTCGTGCTCGCAACGCTTGCCCGTGGATTGGTGCTGGACGGTCCTGAAGTAGTGGCTGGTGCTAATGACATGGGCGGCCTGTTCCCTATGGTGGGTCGCGCCGCCGCAAAGGCCCAGAAAGAAGGACGCAAGCCAGGCTGGACTGCCACCTTGCCCAATAAAGAGCAGATGACCAAGATCATGAGTATCGTCGATGAAGGCCTTCGCCAAGGCGCCTTGGGCGTGGGCATTCCAGTCGGCTATATGACCACGGGCGTGACCCAGTACGAATTGTATAAATACCAGGAGTTGGCATCAAAATACGGTCGTGTTTCGAATGCGCATGTCCGCTTTGCGGGTGTCAGACCTCCCACCCAGGGACAATTGGGTGTTCAGGAAATGCTGGCCAATGCGATGGTTTTGGATGCACCTTTCCTGGCTTCACACCTGAACAGCAACATGGACTGGGAGTACACGATCCCGCTCATCAACGACGCAAGAGAAAAGCGAGGGGCCAAAGTATGGGGTGAGGTTTACCCCTATGCAGCGGGCGGTACCATTGCTTCGACGGATATTCTCACAGAGTCGAGCATGGCTCAGATGAATATAACCTATTCGGACGTCGCCAACCTTGACGGCACGCGTTGGGATAAGGCGATGTATGAGGACGTTCGCAAGAATGATCCGGGCAGAACGATTTTGATTTTCAACAACTCCCCTGAGGACATCGCTAAATGGATGGCTATGCCAGGAGTTGTTGTTGTTTCTGACGGGATGGCGATCCAGGATGCAAAGGGCCAATACTACCCATGGGATTCACCTTATGAAGGCAAGTCAGTTCACCCGCGTTGTGCAGGTACCCGCGCCAAGGTGCTGCGCATGGTGCGTGAAGATAAGAACATGCCCCTGATGGAAGCCATTTCCAAGATGAGCTACCTGCACGCTAAGTACTTTGATGAACTGGGCGGCATCAGCCAGTTCAGGACCAAGGGACGGGTGCAAGTGGGTGCCGATGCCGACATCGTCGTCTTCAACCCGGACACGGTTACTGACAACAGCACTTACAAGCCGGGCGAAGGAGCGCTGCCCTCCACCGGCATTCCTTACGTGCTGGTGAACGGCGTCGTGGTGGTGAAAGATTCCGAAGTGCAAAAGGTCTTTCCGGGTAAACCGATCCGTTTTCCGGTATTGGAAAAGGGACGTTTGGACCAGATCAATATCGAACCAAGAATTTTTGAACCGAACCAGTGAGTTCTGCAATCAGGGCTTAGGCTATGTCCCGTAAATGTGAGCCGACGGCGCTAGCCGCGGGTTTCGCCGCATCAACCGGCGGCTAGCGCCTTGCCGCTCACAGCGATTGCCAACTCCACAATTCACGACAAAAACACCGCAACCTGGCGCTGTCTAGCTCAAGAACCAATTTAAAAAGGCCTGCATTCAAAACTCAGTTGCGACATTCCTGGCTGAGTCGAAACATTCGCTCGGTGTTCTGTAGTTGAGGCGTTTTCGTGGTCGATCATTCATCATATCGACATAGTATGCCAAACTCTGGTGAGAAACTTCTCCGAGGTCTGACTTCTTGGGAACGAATTGGCGAAGTAATCCATTTGCGTTTTCGTTGGTGCCGCGTTCGTACGAGCAGTAGGGTCGGGCGAAGTAGATCGGAAGCTCCAGTTTCTCGCTGACCTTCGCGTGCGTTGCGAACTCTTTGCCGTTGTCCAGGGTGAGCGTCTTTCTTTTTTCAATTGGCACACGCTCGAACAAGTCAGTCACCCGTTTCCCAACGGTCGCGGCCGTTCGGTTCTTTGCCTTCCCGGCAATCATGAATCCGGTTTTGCGCTCAACCAGCGTGACGATGACTTCCCTGCATCCGCTGCCACGTACGGTATCGCCTTCCCAGTCGCCGCATCGTTTCCGCCTGTCCACAATTTTTGGTCGATTCTCGATTGTCACCTGCTTGGGAATTCTTCCGCGACGTTCTTCACCACGACGTTTGCGCCCGCTGTGCCGCAAGAACTGCCGCCAATGTGCGGAGTTTTCGTCGTTTTGAATCCAGCTGTAGACCGTTTGATGGGATACCAACGAGGTGCCGGACTTCAATTTGCTTCGCCCTGAAATTTGTTCTGGTGACCAGTACTGGACCAGATTCTTGAGTACCTGCTCTCGAATCTCGGGCCGGTCCATCTTGCGGACGAGAGGCCGCTGCTTCCGACGCTCAGACGCCATCTGGTGAGCACGCACAGCCCGGTAGCCTTGAGGCCCCCGATTGCGTGAAAGCTCTCGATAGATTGTGCTTCGGTGCCGACCAAGTGCGGCCGCGATCTGAGTTGAAGGTCGTCCAACGGCTTGCATTAGAGATATCGTTTCACGTTCTTCCATGGTAAGTTGCGTTGCCATCGCTGAGACTCCGTTCGAGTGGCTGTGGTTAGATACAACCATCCGAACGCCTCAGCGTTGGTTTCTCCAAGATCAATTTCGATTTAGGCCAATCTGTCGCGTTTCACTTTTGAATGCAATACGAGAAACAGAATGAATCAATTAAGAAGAGTTCTTAACCAAGGGTGCAAGCAGTTTAATGTGCTCACCCTTGTTGCGGCGTTAACAACAAGTCTTCTCACCGTCTGCACGACATTTGCCCAGGACTACGATCTCGTCATCAACAATGGCCGGGTCATCGACCCTGAAACGTTGTTCGACGACATCGCCAATGTCGGTGTCAAGGACGGCCGCATCGTCACGATCAGCAAAGAACCACTCAAAGGTGCCGAGACGGTGGATGCCACCGGCCATATCGTGGCACCGGGTTTCATCGACACCCATTTCCACTTTCAAATGCCGATCGGCTATTCCCTCGGGTTGCGCGACGGGCTGACCAGCAGCATGGATCTCGAGATGGGCTGTGCGGGATCCTATGTCTCGGGCTGGTATGAGGCACGCGCCGGTAAGACCCAGGCCAACTATGGCATTGGGGTCAGCCACGAATTTGCCCGCGCGATGTTCATCGACGGGGCAAAGGGCGATTACTTGAAAGACGGACCCATAGCCGCTTTTGAAACCCGGAAGAAAACTGGCTGGAGCCAGACGCGCCCGACCCTGGAACAGGGCAACGCGATTCTCGAGGAGATTGACAAGGGCCTGCAGGCTGGTGCACCCGGCATTGGTAGCACCGTGGGCTACATGAGAGAGGGCGTCTCTTCACGCGAGATGTACGAGGTGCAGAAAGTCGGGGCACGTTATGGCCGCCCAACCGGCGCACATACCCGCTACACGCTCGGCACCGACACCACGGAGAACAACGGTGCGCAGGAACTCGTCGCCAACGCCGTGGCGTTAGGCGCACCGGCGATCGTCCTTCACTTCAACAACCCTGGCTGGCGGCTTGCACACGAAATGATCATCGGGCTTCAGGAACAGGGCCACAACATCTGGGGTGAAGTCTATCCCTACGCTGCCGGTTCCACCACGATCAATGCTTCGTTTCTAGAGCCTAGGAGCTGGGTCGACGACTTGGGTAAACGCTATGAAGATACCATGCTGGATCCGGTCACGGGTGAGTACTATACCTTGGAGACCTACAAGGCCACTGTCGCATCCGAACCGAGCAGGCCGATCGTCGTTTTCAAGATGCCCGCCGAAGATGCGGCAAAATGGTTGACGCTGAAGGGCGTGACCATGGCCAGCGATGCGGTTGGCGCCACGCCGTACGACGCCCCGTGGGATTACCCGATGGAAAAGCTGGGCGGCACCCATCCCCGCACGGCTGGCGCCGAGGCGCTACGATTCGCCTCGGTCGGGAGAACAACATCCCGATGATGCAGCTGATGTCGATCCTCAGCTACAACGCCGCCAAGCATCTGGGCGATACCGGTTTGAAGTTCATGCAAGAACGCGGCCGCATCCAGACTGGCATGGTTGCCGATATCGTGGTGTTTGACCCCGAACTCTTCACGGACAATTCAACCTACGAAAATGGCGCTATCCCTTCGACGGGTATGAAAGCCGTGATCGTCAACGGTCAGGTGGTTGTACGCGACGATGTCCAGCTTCCGGTTTTTCCTGGTCAGCCGATCCGTTTCGAACCCGAAGACAAACCGCGCTTCGAGCCGATCTCGATCGAGTCGTGGAATGCTACCTTCTCGACTGGTATGCCGGATACCTTCTCAGGTGCCTTCCCCCAGAAGGTCGAAAAGTGAGCACCGCACATTCAAATCAGAAGGTGTAATATGCGGTTCTTAGGATTCGTTCTTGCTTTGGCGGCCATGTTGGCCGTTACCAAGGCTTCTGCTGCCCCTGAAGAGATCGAGTTTTCAGACCTTGCGGATCCTTTGGCCGTTGTCTTTGACGATCCCTACAGAGACATGGGGTTCCAACTACTGAATGAGTTGAAGCTCATTCTTCAGGTGGATGAGAGACTCTCGCAAGACGATTTCCCTGAAGATGAGCGTGCCCGGCTCGAAGCCCGACGCACCGCGGCGAAGGACATGCTTGAGATCAACGGTTACGACGTCGATCAGCTGATCGCCCAACGCTGGGAGGTCGCCAAGAAGCGGAAGGCCGCACTCATGGCCACGAACCCCGCGCTGGACAAGGTCGAGGTGACGCTGTCTGGCTATCTGATCCCCGCGCCGCAGGCCCCAGATGGCACCTACTACGGCTATCTGGTCTCGCAGGTGGGGATGTGCAGCCATCTTCCACCCCCTCCGCCGAATGAGCTCGTGCGGGTAAAGTTGAAAGAAGATCCGCAGGGCCAGTCTCTCTATGTGCCGGTTCAGGTGACGGGCCTGCTGCGTGTCGAACCAAGCGATGCCACCATATTCATCCTCGATGGAGAGTCGCGTATGTTCAGCGGCTGGACCCTGGACGCCAACACCGTCGATCAAAGGGAAGATTTGCGAGATGATAGCGCTGTGAATGCGTTCCATCAAACGTTCACCAACGGCATCGACTTGGCGGCTTCCACTGATACTGATACGGCCTCCACTGATACGGTGCAGCCAATCACGTGGAGAAATCTCGTCCCACAAGTTGAGATCGATAACGATCCCTTTCTCGAGCTGACCTCTGATCAGAAACTCGACCTCGTGGTAGCCTCCAGAATACGGGAGCTACAGTCGGCAGGCGTGGACATTACGCCAGAGCAAATGGAGAAGCTCACTGGCGCTGTAAAGCGGCTTGAGGAGGAAGATATCGACATGGATGGATTGATCGCTTTGCGCGGAAAGATTGTCGCCCAGCGAACACACGCGATGGCCGCGGTCAACGGCACTCTGAACGGCAAGCAGGTGCGACTCGCCGGTTATGTCCTGCCACTCGGGACAGGTGGGGAGAAGATCACGGAATTCCTGCTCGTTCCCTGGGTGGGTGCCTGCATTCACACGCCCCCTCCGCCCCCGAACCAGATGGTTCACATCTCGGTTCCCGGCGGGATGGAACCGCGAGGGCAATTCTCCCCCGTGTGGATCGAAGGAACGATTGAAGTGAAACCGGCGAGCTACGACCTGTTCCTCGTCGATGGCAGCATGCAGGTGAAAGTCGCCTACACCATGGTGACCGATGTAGTCAGCGATTATTCGGCTGCGGAGTCGGACGACCTCGCCAAGGTGGAGATTCCCGAGAGTGCCTTCGCAGGGCACAGCTGGTTCCAAATAGCGCAGGCGAAGGTTTCCCTGATTTTCACTCAGGCCATGAGCGGCCTTCGCGACGATGGGAGCTCGAAAGCATTCTGGTTCGCCATCCTGGTGGCCTTCGGTTACGGCCTCGTGCACACGCTTGGTCCCGGCCATGGCAAGGCGGTGGTGATCTCCTACTTTGTTGGCGATGGAGGGAGCTTGGGCAAAGGCTTCAAGGATGGGAGTGTTGATCGCGGTCTTTCATGTCCTGTCCTCGATTATCGTCGTGCTGGCGGCGGACTTTGCTGTCAGGCAGGCAACCGGCCAGGCTCCGTCGGACTACCACGCCATCCGCCTCGGCAGCTACGTCCTGATCATGGCCATCGGAGCCGTGATGTTGCGCAGTGCCATCCAAGCCTCGAGACAATCGCGGAAAAGCGTGGAATCTGAAACGGGTGATCACGCCCACGCCGGTCATGATCACCATCACGAAAATCATGGTAACAACCACGACGACCATGCTCATCACGACTGCCTCGCCTGCTCCGCGCTGGAGCAAGAAAAGAAGGGTGCGGGCACGTGGCTCGCCCTCGCGGTGGGAGTCGTCCCCTGCACCGGCGCGCTCTTGGTGCTGCTCTTCGGCGTGGCCAACGACCTCCTCTTTCCTGCCATCCTGATGGTCGCTGCCATCTCCGCGGGAATGGCACTCGCCATGTCCGGCATCGGCGTGCTCGCCATCCTCGGCAGGCGCGTCGCCTTCCGCCGGATGAAGGCTGACGATCCTCGGCGGGCTCGCTTTACTTCCGGATTGCGGATCACCGGTGCGGCGTGCGTTCTCCTGATCGGAACCTTACTCTTCGGCCTGACCTACTCCAACGCCAGTCAACTGACAGTCCCAACACAGTCTTCGAGTCTCAGCGTCTCTCAGCGTTAGGGCAGTCCGGCGTGTCTGGAGGAGAATAAAAGTCGCCGGCCGTCTACGCACGTCCTTTTTCACCGGGATGCAAAGAATTGTCACGTCTGCACGCGTCTGCTTCGGAATAGCGAATGAATGAGATTGTCGTCAAAGGTTCGGACATCATTATCCTGGCGATCTTGGTTCTCGCGGTTGGCAATGTGATCACGCAGAAGATTTCGTTGCTTCGCAAGTTCAGCATTCCAATTGCCGTGACGGGAGGACTTCTGTGTAGCATCGCCGTTGCATTGATCGCACCCAGGAATGGGTGCTACTCCCGTTGCAATTGCCAACATGACTGCGATCACTGGCAAATACGGTCCTTCTTTCAAGGCATTCCTAATCGTGCCCCTCGTCGGCGCGTTCTTTATCGACCTGCTCAACGCCATAGTGATCAAGTTCTTCATCGGGCTTCCGCTACTGCAGCAAGCACCGCTACCAGGGGCCTGAGGTCGAGTGCCGTGTCTTGCGAAGCAATTTCGGTTTCGATGACTTGGATGTCACCGGTCAGGTGGAACCAGGGATTGATCTCGGCGTTGTAGTAGAACTCGCTGCCCTGCAAATCCTGGAGTCCGGCATTCGACGGAGCAACGATATGAGACTGCTTGTGTTTCCTGAGTCGAGTGCCGGTTCCGTATTCTGCCCACTTGTGTTGCGGGTCAAGCTCGGCGCGGAAATCGCTGGTGGTTAGATCAATGGAGGCGCCGACCTTCCCATCGGACTCTACCCAAAGCTGGCTTCCAATATCTCCGATAGGACCATCCGGGTCTGGATTGGGTTCGAGAATTGGCAGCGTGGGGCGAACCACGTGGTATTCGAGAAAGGATCCCGGTTTTCGATTGACCGAAAACACAGGTTGGACAATAAACTGGTTGGAGTAGCCGGATGCCCCATAGGACTCGGGGACAAACACATTTTGAAATTGAATCTGGGACAACTGATCGATGTACCGGTGGACTACTCCGAGAACGACCGGATAATGAACGTTGAACTACCGCGATTGAGTGCGGCCCTTTGACGCCGTGATGTTCGCCACGATGGAGATCCGCAACCCGATC
>CAVOSP010000002.1:0-127096 GCA_963698905.1 Pirellulaceae bacterium | reverse complement strand
CAGCCAACCATTTCGAGTAGGCGGCGCACACAACAGGTTCAATGTTTTTGCAGGCCGGCAGCGCGGCCGACAAACTTGTTCCCAGGCCAAACTTGTTCCCAGGCTCCGCCTGGGGGGAACAGGACTGTCCCCGAGGCTCCGCCTCGATCCCTGCCACGGCTGATCTCTGCTATTTTTCTACCTCCATGTGCCTACCACAGGCTTCATGTATGGCAGTTCTTATTGATCTTAATCCTGTCGACATCCGAGCTGGAATTCAATTCCCACCAGAGCGGCGGCTCGACGCCAACAAAAAAACGAGTGGCCGTGGCCACCCGTCTGAATTCTGTTCGCGGTTGTTGAATTCGTTTACTTGCGGCGTGACGCGACGTACCCAAACCCATCCCGACCAGACCAATGCTCCACAAGGCAAAGGTGGTTGGTTCAGGAATCGCAATCACGCTGATGGCGTCCGACCTAAACCGAAGTTGCCATCCTGAGTTGACGCAAAAGTCAAAATCGTGGACGTGGAATCAGCAACGAAAGTTGCGTCGTAAGACGACCAAGTGTTGACGTTCGTTCCTGGAGTCCCATTGTCCGTATAACTGATAATCCCACTGAACAAACTACCGGATCCAGTAACGTTTACCGAACCAACATCAGGGTTTGGAGGACGACCTTGAATGGAAGCAATGTAGTAAAATTTTAATGCGTATTTTTGACCAGAGACTGTGGTGAAGGCTTGGCTAATCGCCCCGCTCGCGCGGACGAGGGAGCAGGTGAATCGACGCCATTCAATTCCAAATAGTTTTCACCCTCGTACGCTGCGGGACGTGTTGTCGGGTAATCGAAGCCGAGGTATCGAACACATCCACGCGATTGGTCACGGTCCAACCGGCTTCGGATGGAGTAACGATTGGGCCAGCCGTATAGTCAGTGCCAAATCGCTGGTAATAAGTTTGCCCAATGCCTGTGGGAGCGATGGTAAACTCAAAACTCGAAGTCCCGATCAGGTTCGCTTGACTGACCTGGGAAGTAAGTGTCGCAAAGATCAACGCCGCACCTGCAGTGGCTGCGATTCGCTTAACAGCAGCTCGGCGAAATATTTCGTAGGTTATCAGAATCAATTTCTTAATCATTTTGGACTCGTTCAACTCGCTCCGCCATCGGAATCTGGAACATATAGAGGTGATCGAATAACTCCAGCAAGGAACCACTCGCACATTCCCCTCCAACCGCGCGATTCTATGCCCGCGGGACCGCACTTGCAAGCGAATTTGGCAGAAAATCGGAAAGACGAACAAAGTCGCTTCAGCCGGTAAATTCGTTGGAATCCCCTGGCACCGTTCAGCTCCATAGCAGGCGAGGGCACCGAGAAAACAGAGGCGTTCTCAACCACCACCTCAACTCCGTGCTCTCCGTGTCCTCTGTGGCAACAAATCTTCCTGTGTTTGCACTGAGATCCCAACGTGCGCGGAACTCGGTTGCGCGGACGACCGCTTCTTGTCTGATCGAAGTTCAGTAAGGTCTTGTAAAACCGTGATCCAAATGCCGATTCCTGCTGCCCCAAACCAAAAAAAGGATGATTGTTTTTGATCAACCACCCCAAAAGTAAGTCCTAGTTTGCAGCCTACCTGCAAGGCTTGCTTTCCAAGCTTAGCGACGTCGACGCCGCAACCCAGCAATACAACAGCCACCAACAGCCCAAATCGCCAATGAGCCCGGTTCGGGAACAAGTTGCCCTACGATCAGTTCGACCTGAGAGCCTTCGTTGTTCGACATCGCTCCTGAAAGCCCGATCGTGCCGGTAATCGTAAAGCCGCTGGTCAAGTCGTAGCCCGACAGCGTCCAATAGTTTTGGGCGGCAGTCGCGTTGAAGGTGGTCGCCGGCGTAAAGGTTGAATCGCCGTTAACGGTCAGGCCGCTCAACGTCACCGTTCCGGCACCTCCGTTACGCACGCGCAGTTGAATCGCGTTCAACGAACCTGGATCGGCGCTAATCGTTTTGCTCAATAGTGACTTGCCACCAATCGTCGAAGTGACTTTGTCGACGCCGTCGAAAGTAAACGTAAATGCGTTTGAAGCTGAGTAATATAAGTTGCCTGTTTGCTCAACCCGATTTGCACCAACACCTAAATCGTTTTGACCCAGATAAGTACCCGTGTTGACCCCACTGGTATTACTGAATCCCTTGTACCTAACTGCCGGATTCACACCGCTCGTAAACGTCGCTCCTCCGACCGCGACCATTCCGCCTACCGCGGATTGTTGATCGACCAGCGCAGAAAAGTTGAGAACGCCATAAGTGACGATAAAAGAAGTCTGTTGAACATTTTTTTCTCTGGAATCTCGAGGTGGGTAAACTGTGTGACTGAGGTGGGTCGTTTCGTTAACGATCGAACCGTTCACAGAACAAACGATGCGGGCAATTCAGGATGGTAAGCTGAGCGTGAGTGATTTTGCAACCATTTTGCTCCCAGATTTGCCAAAAAAAATTGTAGTGCCGCAAAAACCAAGGCGAATCGGAGCTGAATCGAAAAATATACCACTATTGATCACTTGTCAGTCGGCAGCGGCGGTTCAGCCACCAGGTCATTTGCTGCCTTCCACCAGCTTCGTCAGCAAGGTGGCGGCCGTTTGAGCAAGTCTCGATCCGCTTGGACGGACATCTTCGGTGGGCCCTGAGCGTCAACGAGCGGCCGAAATCTGAACCCGTTTGCTGCCCGTGGGCTCGATCCTCCTCGAACTCGCATCTCGCCCCCAGCGACCGGTCCGCGTGAACAATCCAATGCTTGGTCCGTTGCCCAGTCAATCAACCGCGAAAGACGCTAAATACGCGAAAAGTCGATCCGCAAAAACTTTCGCCTCTTTCGTCTCTTTCGCGGTTGTAATTCTTCGAGCTTCAATCTTGTTTCAATCTTGTTCCCAGGCTCCGGCCTGGGAGACGCCTTGTGCCCCGAGGCTCCGCCTCCTTCCGGGCAGGCAGAGCCTGAGAACGAGACGTCAAGATCGCCCGAAACGAGGCGACGTCCGCGTCGACCCAGGCCACGGTTGAATTCTCCGATTTTCCTACCTCCATGTTCCTACCTCCATGTTCCTACCACAGGATCCATGCGGGGCGGTGTCCATCAGAAAGCCACGAAATACACGAACGTGGCGTGCGTCAAAACTTTCGCCTCTTTCGTCTCTTTCGCGGTTCCAACTCCGACCCGCATCAGGCTCGATCAGCGACGTCGCCCAACGAAAAACGCCGCTTCGATCGGCTGATCGAAACGGCGTCCGGTGAATCAAATTCCTGCTAGCGAGAGCTACGCAGTCCGTCGGCGACGACGTGTCATGCAAAAGCCCATCATGCCATTGAGCGCACGCGAACGTGAACAAGCTTCCTGGTTCAGGAATCGATCTAGCCGTCACCGTCGATACATAGAACCGCTCGTTGTTGTAAGCGAATCCGATGATCGTATTGGCGGCAACTGCTACAGGCGTAACGAAAGTTAGAACTCCCGAGTCCGCCACCAGATCCGCGAGATGCTCCAGGAGTTCCCGCCATCGAGCGTGTAATTTAACTTCGAATCGCCAGCATCGTTGAAATACAACTTGTGACCTTCATCGTGAAACGTGAAGCCCCCAATAAGTGCCGAACGGCTTAAGCTGAATCCGACAACTTCACCCCCGCCGGCGGCAGAGGAAACATTGTCATCGCTGCTTGGATCGGCCTGCAGTGAGGCATTGACGTCTTTCGTGACTCCTAAGCCACCCGGTCCGCCAGAGAAAGCGTCGAGGTACGCATAAGTGCTGGGTGTGTTCGGGTCAACCACGGACAAACCTGCGGTGAAACCAGTTGGCCGTCGTGGATGCAGTGGTCGGAAGTGGTCGATTACCGACTACCGGAATGCCACCCGTGTTCAGCCAAGCATATAGGTTCACCTTGATAGAAGTTGGGTTGGCTACAGTGCTCGGGGTGATCTCTGCTCCGAAATCATACGCTTTTTCTGTATTTGGAGGCCTCTGGGCATAGCCGGCGAAGTCGATCAGGTCAGCATTCGCAAGCGGTGCAGTCGTTACTAGCAGCAATCCAGCTAACGCTAGCTTCATTCGCGTAAAAATCATTCGGATCTCCCGGGCGGTTTCAAAGGCAGGTTCAACGGCAGGCATATTAAGGTGGGCAAATTAGGAGGATTTTTAAGGTGGACGTTTTTCCACCAAGCTGATCGAGTCTGATTACACGCCCCCCCCACTGTCAAGCACGGATCGGCACTTTTTGGAAAACTTCACAAACGTTCTGCCTGGCCGGGCCAGCTCTTCGAGCGGCCCGAGCTAAGTCCCCCCGCGGTCTAGTGGTCTAACCGCGCTCCCCGGAGCACCCAGGCCCACGCAGGCCGAAATCTGCTGAATGTGACACGTGATCAGGAGCTCAGCCCTGCGAGCGGAGTCGCCGGATTCGATGCGCACTTTGCAGTTGGCGACGATCCCGCGAGTGGCTAAACGAATCTCCGAGTGCTTGATTTTTGAAAGTCTGATGAAACTTCGAGCTAGCCGCTAGAACGGCCAAAGAATGCCTGTAGCAAAAGATTGACTCAGCCGCCGCAGCGGTTATGTTGACGTGTCGGGTGAATTCGGCCCCCCCGCTGTCAGGATCAGACGGCCGCACTCCACCCCTTGGCCGATACCCCGCCAACCACACCCGCCACGATACCCCGCCAACCACACCCCCACCTCAAGCGAACTCATGTCAGGCACCGTTGATTCGGTGGTCACGGAGGACCAGGCTCCCGCCGCTGTTGAGCTGTCCGCGCGTTACCGCCGCCTGGACAGGGTTGACCGCCAGGCTGCTGAGACCCTGAACAATTATTGCCGAACGAATCGGCATGACGGAATATCGGCTACCAAACTGGCGAATCTGGCGGCGTCTCAATCCTTCATCACCGCCCTGCCGCTGGCGTTGGCTGATTTCATCACCCTCTATCTGGTCGTGTTCGGGACCTCGGGGGTGATGGAACGACTGATGGGGATCTCCACCCAGCAAGTCGAAAATCAAACCGCCTTCTTCATTTCACTGATCATTCTGCCGATCGCTAGTCTGGCCGGACTTTACCCGGGCATCGGACACAATCCGATTGTCGAGTTTCGGCAGATCGCCAAGTCGCTGTTCGCCTGCCTGGCAGTCCTGGCGGGGATCGGTTGGTTCGTCTTTCCCGAGCACTGGTCGTTTTTCGTGGCCTCGGCGGTCATCGGCTTCTTCCTTGCCTTGCCTGCGGTGGTGGTCGCCCGCTATTTGGCCAGGCACGCCTGCAAACACTTCCGTTGGTGGGGAGTTTCCACCTTTATCCTTGCCGAACCAGAACATGCCGCCGAACTTTACCGTCGACTTGAGGACAAATTGGAGCACGGCTTCCGCCCGGTCGGCGTGCTGTTGGATCCCGACCAGTATTGGAAACGTGAGCATCGGTTCCGCGACGATCAGATCCCCGTTTACGACATTCGCCAGGCCGAGGAAGTGGCGATCGAAAAAGGGATCACCTATGCGATCATTGCGACCAACGTCGGTCGCAACGCAATACCGGCTCTGGATCAGTCGCTCGCCGTGATCCCCAATCGTGTCCTGCTGTCGTCGGAACACTTCGACATGGGGATCTGGGACCACGTCTATACCGTCGGTTCGATCACCGGACTGCGACTCTCCGGCGGACCGCCCAACGCCTTCAAGCTTTTCTGCAAGCGTTTTGTCGATCTGACTTTCTCGCTGGCGGCATTGCTGCTGGGGTTGCCGATTTGGCTACTTTTATGTCTGGCGATACGGGTCACTTCAAAGGGGCCGGTGTTTTATGGTCAGCGCCGCGTCGGCCGGGGCGGACGGGAGTTCACCGCCTGGAAGTTTCGCACCATGTACAGCGACGCCGATCAGGTGCTGGAGGACTATCTTCGTCGTCATCCGGAGGCTCAGCGGGAGTGGGACGAGACGCATAAATTAGCCGATGACCCGCGGATCACGCCGATTGGTCGCTTGCTGCGATCGACCAGCATGGATGAATTGCCCCAGGTGTGGAACGTGATTGTTGGCGAGATGAGCCTGGTCGGTCCCCGTCCGATCATCGATTCGCCAACCTACGACCGCTGCTACATCACCGATTATCCGCACGAATTCGAAGCCTACAAATCGGTCCGGCCCGGTCTGACCGGACTGTGGCAAGTCCGCTGTCGTAATCGGGGCGTCTACGAGCTGCGGATCTTCCATGACATGGATTACATTCGCAACTACTGTATCTGGCTGGACCTGTATCTGATCATGCGGACCTTCAAGACCGTCTTGTTCAATGAAGGAAACTGAGAAACTGCTGATCCGCTGCTGAGCATCCGCAGGTATACTCGTTCGTTCGGTCAACGCGACCAGTTTCGGCCTGGGGAATCGATGACCAGTTGAGCGCATGGCCCCTGGTCCAATTTCAGCTGCGGCCCAATAGCTTGCAGGGCAACTACCGTGATCGGGAAGCGGGGCGTAAGGGTAACCGAATCCGGCCGACCGGAGTGTCACCCAAGCGGACGAAGTCCGCCGCAAGGGCGCGGGAAAACCAACATCTTCAACCGTCATCATTGTCTCCACGACAATCGCCAGTTTGTTTTTCTTGTCCTCTCTCCCCCGGCTTTGTGGGGAGAGTGTTAGGCGCCTGTTTTCTTGTCCTCTCTCCCCCGGCTTTGCGGGGGAGAGAGTTAGAGAGAGGGGCAAAGCGGCCGGCCACCGGCCGCCTGCTAAATCATTAACCGATCACCGAGGTACCCCGGCCGGCCTAATCTCACTAGCGGTGTGCATCTACTTAGTTCTTGTGGGTCCGCGTGGTGTGAGCCGCGACGCGTCACGGCCGGGCACGTTGCGCATTGCCTCACAAATTCAGGCTAGAACATTCACCAGTGGCGACAAAATTTTCGCTTGGCTGTTCTTCTTGTCCTCTCTCCCCCGGCTTTGCGGGGGAGAGAGTTAGAGAGAGGGGCAAAGCGGCCGGCCACCGGCCGCCTGCTAAATCATTAACCGATCACCGAGGTGCCCCGGCCGGCCTAATCTCGCTAGCGGTGTGCATCTACTTAGTTCTTGTGGGTCCGCGTGGTGTGAGCCGCGACGCGTCACGGCCGGGCACGTTGCGCATTGCCTCACAAATTCAGGCTAGAACATTCACTAGTGGCGACAAAATTTTCGCTTGGCTGTTTTTCTTGTCCTCTCTCCCCAGGCTTTGCGGGGGAGAGAGTTAGAGAGAGGGGCAAAGCGGCCGGCCACCGGCCGCCTGCTAAATCATTAACCGATCACCGAGGTACCCCGGCCGGCCTAATCTCACTAGCGGTGTGCATCTACTTAGTTCTTGTGGGTCCGGGTGGTGTGAGCCGCGACGCGTCACGGCCGGGCACGTTGCGAATTGCCTCACAAATTCAGGCTAGAACATTCACTAGTGGCGACAAAATTTTCGCTTGGCTGTTCTTCTTGTCCTCTCTCCCCCGGCTTTGCGGGGGAGAGAGTTAGAGAGAGGGGCAAAGCGGCCGGCCACCGGCCGCCTGCTGAACCATCAACGTATCACCGTGGTATCCCCGACTTGTCTAATCCCACTAGCGACGAACCAGGGTCGGGCCCAAGCGGTACGAAAACAACAACCCTTTTCGAACGGCGCTGATGCAATCCACCCACGCTCCGGGCATTGATATCCAGACAAGTCTGAAACCACGTAATTCACCCTCTCTGAGAGGTCGGGCAGCTTGTAAATGATTCAAGTTTTAACCGTTACGAAAATGAATCACCCTCCTGCGCAGCGGGAGGGTCGGGCTCTAAGGCCCGGGGAGGGTCTTCGCGGCGCCCTGCCCGGTCCATTCCGAGTTCCGCCGAGTGGCCACTACCGCTTCCGATCCTCCCAACGAGACAGTGCTGTGCTGGACAGCGCCACTGTTGAACTGAAATTCCCTGTTTTGCCGCATGTCCAAGCCGTAGTCCCGCGAGGCCCTCGCGGGGCAGTCCGAATGCAATTTCCACTGAAATTGCCCCGCCAAGAGACTCGCGGGACTACCAGAGGCCCTGTCCGCCCAAGCCTCTCGCAACCTCAACCTTCCACACCGTGACTTCGATCCTGATTCCGGCCCACAACGAAGCAGCGGTCATCGGCCGCACACTGCAGTCGCTGTTGGCCAGTCTTGGCGACCGCCAGGCGGAGATCGTCGTGGTTTGCAATGCCTGTACCGACAACACCGCCGAGATTGCCCGCGGCACCAGCGCGCGCGTGACCGTACTGGAGACACCCCGACCGGGCAAATGTGCGGCGATCAATCTGGGCGAGCAACAGCTGACGACCTATCCCCGCATCTACCTGGACGCCGACATCCAGGTTTCCGCCAGCTTCGTTGCCGACATCGAGCGGCCGCTCCAAACGGAAGCCGCCAAGGTGGCCTGGCCCGGCGTGATCTATGACCTCAGTCATTCCAGTTGGCCGGTCGCGGCCTTCTACCGAGTCTGGACGGCGCTGCCGTACAACAAACCGGGTCGGATTGGTGTCGGTGCTTACGCGCTCAGCGCCCAGGGGCGAGCAAAGTTCGACACGTTTCCAGAGATCATCTCCGACGACGGGTTCATCCGCGGCTTGTTTGGCCCCGGCGATCGAGCCCTGGTCGATAGCTGCCAAACGATCGTTCAAGCCGCCGCGCGATCTGAGCAGTCTGATCGCGGTCCGAACGCGTTCGCGGATGGGTGTCTACCAGCTCCGTCACAAACATCCCGACGTGATGCGCGGACACAGCACGCGCCGCGAACTTCGCATCCGTGATTTTGCCAGCTGTCTGCGCCCCAGCTTCCTGCTTTCGTTACCCATTTACCTGCTGGTCGTATTGTTGACCAAACATCGCGCGCGACAGCGAATCAAATCGGATCAACCCGCGGTCAACTGGGACCGAGACCTCTCATCGAGGCCGATCGGCTAAACGGTTTCTCCAAGACTCAGCATGTTCAGTTCGGACAATTCGTTGGTGACTGCGGACTCGGCCGCCAGCATGAGTCCCCATGTCGCACTCTTCGGTGCCGCACCCGACACCGGCAACATGGGAGTCTCGGCGCTGTTCCATTCGACAGTGTCTGGTCTCTGTGAAGCGATCCCCGGGATTTCGATCACGGTCTTCGATAATGGCCTAGGCAGGCGATCGGAGAAAATACGCGTGGGCGAAGAGGAAGAAATCGAAATCATCAGGCGCGGTGCTCGGGCCGGTCGACGGTACGAGCGACCGCAGAATCTCGCGACTATGTCACTGATGTCGGCGCTGGGAACGATCGGTGCAACTGTGAATTCGAATCTTCGGGCGATTGACACCTGCGATGCAGTGCTCGATCTCTCCGGCGGTGACAGCTTTACGGACATGTATGGTAGGAAGCGATTTTTTAGCGTCCTGCGGCCAAAGCAGATCTCGCTCAACCGCCGTATTCCACTGATCCTGCTGCCGCAAACCTACGGACCGTTCACCGACCCGCGACTGCGAACCCAGGCGGCGAGCGTTGTCCGCGGCGCAGACATGTGTTGGGCGCGGGATCAACGTTCCTTCGCTGTGCTGCGGGATTTACTCGGCGACAATTTTGATCCGCTGCGGCATCGCTGTGGAGTCGACATGGCGTTTGGGCTCCCGCCGCGCGAGCCGCTCGAGCGACTGTCAACCGAGCTGCGGGCCCTGTTAGCGACTGACCGAGTTAGTACTCCCTTGATTGGTTTTAATGTCAGCGGGCTGATTTACAATGCTCCCGACGAATCACGGTCGCGGTACCGATTCAAGGCGGACTACCCAGAGTTGGTTGATCGATTTCTGCGCTGGCTGTTGCAAACGACGGGTGCCAATCTGTTGCTGGTACCGCACGTGATGTGCCCAGCGGGCAGCTACGAATCCGACTCGGCCGCCTGCGATCAAGTGGCTCGCCGGCTGGGCCCGGAATTCGATGGCCGTGTCTTTGTCTCACCCTGGACGCTGGACCAATGTCAGGTCAAGTGGCTGATCTCCCAGACCGACTGGTTTTGCGGAACGCGAATGCACTCCACCATCGCCGCACTATCGTCCGCGGTACCAACCGCGACGGTCTCCTATTCCGACAAGGCAATCGGTGTCTTCGAAACCTGTGGGCAGGCAGAGCACGTGATCGACCCGCGGCAACTTGACACCGCCCAGGTCGTCGAGCGCCTCAAACGATCCTTTGCGGATCGCGAACACGCGAAATTATCGCTGGTCAGATTTCTGCCGGATGTGAAGCATGTCGTGAACGAACAGCTGACGGCGATCGCCGCGCGAATCCAGGCCTCTGTCACTAATCGGAACAGGAGGCGGAGGTAACTTCTGATGCCCGCGCGTAAATATCTCCGTAGCGGTCTGGTGCTGACGATTGGCAGCGTCGCCGCCTCGCTCTGTTCGTTTGTTGCGCAATATCATTGTGGCCAGACTGATCAGCGTCGAGGACTTTGGGATCGCCGCGACCTTTGCGATGACGATGTCGCTGGTCGAGATGACCAGCAACCTGGGCGTCGACCGGATGATCGTCCAGGCGACCGACGGAGAGAATCCGCGGTTGCAGGCGACCGCGCAGGGTTTCAGGTGTTTCGCGGCTTATTCGCCAGCGTCGTGCTGTTCGCAATTGCCGGTCCGGTCGCCCTGCTGTTCAAGATCCCCGAGGTGACGTGGGCCTTTCGTCTGTTGGCTGTCGTGCCGTTGATCCGCAGCTTCGCGCACTTTGACATCTTCCGCCTGCAGCGGCAGATGCGGTTTGGACCGTCGGTCTGGGCGGATGCTGGGCCGCAAGTCGTGACGGTCATCCTGGCCGCTCCGCTGGCGATGTGGCTCGGTGACTACCGCGTGATGCTGTTCTTGGTGCTGTTGCAGGTCACCGCCGCGACGTTCATTTCGCATCTGACGGCCAAACGCCCGTATCGTTGGGCGTGGGACCGCGTCCAAGCCCGCCGAATCATCAATTTTGGCTGGCCGCTGCTGATCAATGGCTTACTGATGTTCTTCATTCTCCAGGGCGATCGAGCGATCGTCGGCGCCGCGTTCGACATGCAGGTGCTCGGTTGGTATAGCGCGGCATTTGCGTTAACGCTGATGCCTGTCACTGATCATGGCGAAAGTGTTGTCTTCCTTTATGATGCCACTTCTCGCGAGCACGCAAGACAGTCCAGCCGAGTTCCGTGAACGAGGCATTGCCACGATGCAAGTCTGCCAGATTGCGGGTGCGTCGCTGGGGGTTGGATTCGTTATCGCGGGTCCCGCGATCCTAATTCTGTTGTACGGCGACCGTTACGCCGACGGAACGGCGGTCATTGGTTGGCTGGGTGTGATGCAGGCGGCGCGGATGGCGAAGGCTGGCCCGGCAATCGTGGCAATGTCGCGCGGCGATACAATGAATCCCATGCTCGCAAACCTGTTTCGGGCTGCCGGTTTTGTTGCCGCGATCGCGGCGGCCTACGCTGGACTTGCCATCGAGTGGATCGCGATCGCCGGTCTATTCGGGGAACTACTTGGATTCGTCAGCTCGTCATGGATGCTCTCTAGGCGGTCTGGTATCGCAATAGCACCGGCAATGACTTCCGCGTCACTCTGCGCATTGACGATCGCAGTCTCGTTTTTTGCTGCGACGTACTTAGTTCAAAGCTCAGAAGTGTTTACTTGCGTCGTGGGCATTCTGTTTGCTATGGTCACGGTGCCCGTGCTAGCGTTCAGTTTCCAGCGAACGAGACAGTTAACCGTCAGATTTCTTCGAGCTCCGGCACGCGATCGAATCGAACCCGAAAACTCAGGCTGTGCCGCGCCACCTTCACTCGGAACGCGCGTCCGTGACGTTCGAACGTAGGCAAGTCCATTGGGCACGCCGGCAAGAGCACAAGTCGCGCTCTCGCTTTTCTCCCGTATTCATGGCAATGTATCGGATTGCGGCGCTGCGACGGATTGATCTTGAAGTTGGCTAGCCGACTCGAGAAGGGGCAATTCATCTCCAGAACGACGCGCGACATTCTGGCAAAGTACCACGGCGTGACTGTTGGGCGCTATTCGTACGGACCATGTCTGATCCCTGGTGAGTTGCCGCCAGGAACAGTCGTCGGTTCGTATTGCTCAATAGCCGATGGACTTACGGTTTATCGCCGCAATCATCCGATCTGTACCTTGTCGCAACATCCATTTTTCTATAACTCTTGCTTAGGCCTCGTGCCGCAAGACACAATTGAGAGAGTTGAGGACAATCCGCTAGTTATCGGAAACGACGTATGGATCGGTAGCGGCGTAACCATCCTGGCCGGATGTAAATCGATCGGGAATGGTGCAATCATTGGTGCTGGTTCAATCGTCACGCGTGATGTTGAGCCCTACACGATTGTGGTTGGCGCGCCGGCCAAGAGGCGACAGAAACGATACGAAGAGGATGTCATCGAGCTGATCGAGGCTTCGAAGTGGTGGGAGTTGACGTTACCGGAACTGCTTTCCGCAGGGGATCTGTTGATTGAGCCAATCACCATCGAACGTTTGAGAGCCTTCGTTGGTAGAGCATGAGCGAAGTGACCAATCACCCCTGAAGAATCAGCTCGCGGATCGCATGCGCTTGCCGGTTCACACAATTGACGAGGTCTGTTCGCGGCAGCTTTGTACCGGTTGCGGCGTCTGCGCTCGGTCGAGCCCGATCGATTTCGGATTGGGGACTCGCTCGATTACGGTCGCCGTCCCTTTGTGGTCGAAAACGGTCGCCCCGAATCAGGCGACGCGCTCAGCGTCTGTCCCGGCGCGAGTCTCAAGCATACCTTTGATCGCGATGATCCGGAATTGATCAGTGAACTCACCGATGCCTGGGGGCCGGTCTTCGAGGTCTGGGAGGGCCACGCCTGTGACGACGAAATCCGGCTCGCCGGATCAAGCGGCGGTGCCGCGACCGCGCTGCGCAGTACTGTCTCGAGCAGGCCGGGATGGCCGGGGTGCTGCACACCGCCGCGCGGGAGGATCGACCCTATCTAAATCAAACGGTGCTGAGCACCACTCGCAAAGAGTTGCTGGCCAACACCGGTTCCCGCTACGCACCGGCCAGTCCCTGCGACTCGCTGCAGCTGATTGAGCAGGCGGACAAACCATGTGTCTTCATCGGTAAGCCCTGTGATGTGGCGGCGGTTCAGAGTGCCCGAAAACTGCGGCCGCAGCTCGATGCGAAACTAGGACTCACGATCGCGTTCTTCTGTGCCGGAACCCCCTCGACCCGTGGGACGCTGGAGCTACTCCGCAAAGTCGGTGTCGAAGACCCTGACTCCGTCCGTAATCTCCGCTACCGCGGCAATGGCTGGCCTGGTATGTGGAGAGTCGAGTGGACCGACGCGGCCGGCCGCGACCGCTGTGCCGAACTCAGCTACGCGGAATCATGGGGCTTCTTACAAGCCTATCGCCAGTGGCGGTGTTACATCTGCCCCGACCACACAGGCGAGTTTGCCGATATCGCGGTTGGCGACCCCTGGTATCGCGAGGTCAAGCCGGGCGAGTCGGGGAAATCACTGATCATCGCTCGCACCAAGTTAGGCTTGGAGATTTTACGAAGCGCCTCCGAGGCGGGCTACTTACTGCTCGAAACCTTTGACCCAAGCTTGTTGCCAAGGTCCCAGCCAAATTTGCTGGCGACGCGCGGTAGCCTTTGGGCTCGGTTGCTCACCCTAAGACTCTTTGGTGTCCCTGTACCTGCTTTCCTTGGATTTAAGTTGCTGCCATTCTGGGTTCGGAACTTGAGTCTACGGCAGAAATTTCAATCGTTCGTCGGAACCGCAAGACGCGTCTTCCGAAGGAAGCTTCGCCAACACGTCTCCGTCAAAACTTAAGAGGACGATGGTTCGAGCGATGCAAGGAAAGTGAAACTGAGAAAAAATGAGTTCGTCGACGGTCGACCAAGTCAGCGGTCCGACCCTAGCTAAACATGGCGACTGTACCTTTGATAGACGATGAATCTTCGGGATTCCTCCTGCCTAACGGTAAGTCGGTTCCGATTAGGCCGCGCATTGCCTGGCCGGCACTTCTGTTCGTCGTCGCAATGTTATTGCCTACAGATACATCTGTAATGCTCGGAGGTCTTCGCCTTTCTGGATATCGCGTCCTACTCATTGTTTTGTTCCCAATCGCGGTAGGGAAAGTCTATTTCGGCCGTCGAGTTGGACCACGCATTATCGACTGGCTGATCCTAGGAAATGCGATTTGGGTGTTCTTGGCCCTTGCAAAAAATCACGATGTAGGTCGTGCAATTGAAGGTGGCGGGATTTATCTTGTCGAGGGCGTGGGAGCGTATTGCTTGGCTCGCGCGTTCATCCGCACTCCGTCCGAGTATTTTGGAACCGTGCGCTGCGTGATGGTGCTAATTGTCTTGGTCTTGCCGTTTGCGGTCGTAGAGTCCGTTACCGGGATCCACGTGATGCGTCTTGCGTTCTCGGGCGGGCGATTCTCCTCCGACATTAACACGAGGTATGGTCTTCACAGAGCTTTCGGTCCGTTTGACCATCCGATCCTTTGCGGAGTCATTCTGCGCCAGTGCACTGTCAATGGTGCTATATGCCTACGGAAAAGGGAACCGGTTTTCTTCCGGGGGGATCTTTCGGGGCTTTGTCACAGCATTCACAGCGACGACATCTCTTTCTTCAGGTGCAATTACAATCTTGATCGTGCAGCTGGGTCTAACGATCTGGGAACGCTACACGCGATGGATCGGTCATCGTTGGGTGCTTCTGACGTTCATCGGCTGCACTGCGTATGTTTCTGCTGATCTCGTGTCGAATCGATCGGGAATCAATATGCTCCTTTCCTATCTGACATTCAGCCCGGCAACTGCTTACTTCCGACTGATCATTTGGGAATGGGGTTTTTACCACAATGCATTGGTGAACCCATTGTTTGGCATCGGCGAGAATGAATGGGTCCGCCCCTCATGGATGCACAGTACCTCCATGGACAACTTCTGGCTTGTCCAGATGGTCACCTATGGAATTCCTGCATTCGTATTTCTTGCGACGGGAACCGTTCTATTCCTTGCGAATCAACCGCGTGCCCTTTCAGTCGCAGCTGCACAAATGCGAAAGGGATGGGTCATTTCCATGATTGGCATCATGGTGGCTGGATGCACCGTGCACTACTGGAATCATTCGTTCGTATGGTACTTTTTTGTGCTTGGGCTCGGCGGTTCGTTTCACTCGCCCAGGGGCGTGAAGCATGAGATTACCGTTAATGTCTGCGGGGGAACGGAAGGATATCTCATAAACTGACCTGCAACCAAAAAGCTGAGCCATTTGAAAGTGAGAAAATCGAGGTAGAATCTGGCCGTCATTTTGCAGGAGAAAGTCGACCATGAAAAAGTCGAAATACGCGGATCAGCAGATTGCCTTTGCAGCTCAAGCAGGCTGAGACCGGCACGCCGATCGAGGAGGTGTGCCAGATGATCGGCGTCAGCCAGCAGACGTTCTATTGGTGGAAGAAGAAGTTCGCCGGACTGGGTGTCGAAGAGCTTCGTCGGTTGAAACAATTCGAAGAAGAAAACAAGCGATTGAAGTCGCTCGTGAATGCGTCGAGGGAGCCAAGCATTGCTACCGAATCTAGCGAGCGTCGTGCTTGTGGATTGGTGGGCTTGGCTCGTTCGAGTCATCGGTACCAGTCCACGAAGGATGAGCAGGCCGCTCTACGAATGCGTTTGAAAGAACTGGCCGCGACTCGAGTTCATTACGGCTATCGTCGTTTACATATCCTGCTCAGGCGTGAAGGCTGGGACGTAAACGCAAAGCGAATCTATCGGCTTTACCGCGAGGAACAGTTGAGTTTGCGAACCAAGACACCGAAACGTCGCGTCAGTTGCCGAACTCGTGTCGATCGTCCCGAAGCGACTCGCATCAACGACTGCTGGGCGATGGATTCCATGTCTGATGAGCTGTTTGTTGGCCGCCAAATTTGTCTGTTGACGATAGTCGATCACTTTACTCGTGAGAGTCTTGCGATCGAGGTCGGCCAGCGGATGCTTGGCAAGGATGTGGTCTCGGTCTTGGAGCGTTTGGCTTGCGGTCGCGCGCTACCAAAATCGATCCGCGTGGATAACGGTCCCGAGTTCACTTCAAAAGTTTTGGATCAATGGGCGTATGCCAACGGACGTCACGCTTGACTTCAGTAGGCCCGGAAAACCAACGGATAACGCGTTCATTGAATCATTCAATGGAAGCGTCCGTGCTGAATGCCTCAATGAAAACTGGTTCTTGTCGCTTGACGACGCAAAGGAGAAGATCGAAACTTGGCGAGGTGACTACAACGACCATCGACCCCAAAGCGTTTTGGGCAACCTGGCCCCAATTCAATTTGAATCCACCCAACAGGGCCAAAGTTAAGACTTCAACGCGCCCTGGATTCGGTCACCACCTCAGAGTACAGGCATACCACCTACTCTGTGATGGCTATATTTAATGCTGCGAGATCCGGAAGACTTCAACGGATTCTGCAGGCTACATGGCGCCACTCAGATGTTCTCTAGGAATCCGTCCGGCGTTCGTATCCGAGCACCGCGTAGTTCAAAACGACAAGAAATCCGCGTAGATCGAAGGTGTGAAGGTGAACCGTAATTGGGGCAACATCTATGATCAGAGTGTCTTTGTCATTGGCCCGAATGCATAGAAACCTCCGTGTCGCTGCTCGCAATCTACGGGATGTTGTTCGGACTCTCCGAGCTCAGAGAGTGCGCCTAGACCATATCCTGCGTGGTGGAGAACTTGGACTGAATGCAGACGCATACGCTGGGCAGATCGGGAGTTGGCTCCACCCCTCGACCCCGTTGTTTCCTTCCCCGCACTCCGAGCTTCTCGATGCATTTGAGAGTGTGGGGATAGATGTCCTCGAGAAGGAGAGGTTCCACGAGACTAGATACTACTTGTTTGGAAAGAGCTGCATCGAGAATCTGGGTAGATTCTTCACCGCGTACAATGATTCTCAGATAGTTGACGTCGCTCGCGTCTTTCTCCAAAACTACAGTGGTGAAAGGCTCGCGAGTGCGCGACCTGTTTCATTTGGGTGTTTCTCCGGCAAGTGGTCTAGCCCGATTGTTCGTCGAGTACTCTGGTCGGACCACTACCAGGTCATCGATGGGCAGCACAGGCTTGCCATGGCATACGCCCGCGGGCAATTAAACACGCGAGTCTTCATTCTTTCAGAACCCACGTTGACGCCTCTCCAAAGAGTCTTGCTTGCGGATCAGATCACCCTCGGAAAGTCGAGGGTGTTACATCAACCGCTTGGTTTTCCCGAGGTCTCTCAGTGGAAAGTTCGTCAAGGTTGCGATTGGAGGATGGAGAGAATTGCGCCGCTTCATCTCTGAGCGAGGTCTTGGCTATTCCGGTCAGGGCACGCACCTGGACCTCGGCTGCAAGTACGGCTGGTACCTACGCGAGTACGGCAAGTTAAGGTATCGATCTACTGGTGTCGAGAATGACGAATCGAACCTCTGGGTCGCGCGGAAGCAAACGGAGTCCAGCCGGAGGCGCTGCGTCACGCGAACCTGTCGAGGTTCATGACCGAGAACACGGAATCTTACGATATCGTCTCGAGCTTTGGTGTGCTTCCTCACTACAGCTTAGGGGGCGGAGGGATATCAGCGGATCGACTTCTTCGGCTACTGGATCGGGCGACTGCTCGAGTGCTCTTTATTGATCATGGACAAAGGCACCTCGATGGATCGGACGCGCGTCTAGTTGAGTGGGACCCAAACCGTACTGTCGACTGGATCTCCAGGGTTTCGTCATTTGATCGTGTTGAGTTCTTAGGGGAAGACAATGAGGTTCTCACCTCACCTAGCCACTCTTTCGGGCGTTTCCTGTTTGCCTGTGTCCGAGGCACTGGATGATCAACGGTGTCAATGGGTCGAGGGTTGATGATCCCTCTTGCACGAAGCGAGTTGCTTCGTGCCCTTCAACCGCCGCCGCCTCGTCAGTCATCCCTGCAGTACCAGCTCAATTATCGCGAGCTGCGGAACAGAGATGCACACTCTCCGGATTCGCACAGAAGTTCATTGTGCACGAAACTGCTAGTTGGAGCGGCATGTCCGGAACAGTTCAATTCATTACTTCGAACCATACGTCCAATCAGGAATGCACCCGTGGCTGATACTCCACAGATCATCGGAGACCCCGACTCACATCGGACGATTCGGTCGGTCCTCTCATCCCGAGCTCCGACAAAGGTCTTGGACCTGCCGTGCGGACAGGGCATGCTTTCCGCGTTTCTTCGTGAGGAGGGTTGGGACGTTCACTGTGCTGATATCGACGCCGGTAACATGCGCGTCGAAGGTTTCCCGTTCACAATTGCAAACCTGAATCGGCGTTTGCCTTTTGATGATGGTTCTTTCCCAGTTGTGCTTTGTGTGAACGGATTGCATCGGTGCTTCAATTATGGAGGTGCCATCCAGGAGTTCTGGAGAGTGCTTGCTCCCGGAGGCGTTCTCTACATAAACGTTAATAACTACGCGTCTGTGGATAGAAGGATGCGTTTCTTTCTCTACGGATCGATTGCGGACGCAGTCAACGTTGGTGCTATGCAGCAAACGATCGAAGATCCGGAAGCGCATGTGAGGATTCCTCTACTATTTCCTCAAATGGCGAACGCGCTGCGTGACACGGGATTCGAGTTGCTGAACGTGTACCCTGTTGCTAGACGCGCGCGACGGCGCTGGCTGACCCCCCTTTCGTGGGGAATTCGCCTCGCCACACACTTGGTTAACACCTCCAGGAGGGAGCGGGATTGGCTCGATGTAACGAACTCAAACTCTATTCTCTCAGGTGGCTCATATCTGTTGATTGAGGCCAGAAAGCCGCCCGAAGCCGGTTGAGGCGAGTTCCTTTAGTCGGATTGACAGTAGGTTGGAATTGCAAACGCGACGATCACACAAGAAGGGCAACGCTCCCTTTGTAGTAAGGTATTCCGGAAAATGATGCTCAAGGCAGTCCATTTGGCGGAGCTTCGTAGAAGTAAGGATCTTTTTGATCGTGCATTCCAAGCCTCCCCCCCCCTTCTGTGCCAACATACACCACCGATGCTCCGCTCAAAGATCCTTCTCGTCGCTCCCTACATTGACCGCAATGACGTGGGAGAATCTCGAAGCAATTACCATTGGGTCAAAGGGATTTCGGAGCATACGGACGTCACTTTGTTGTCGAGCCATCTTCCAGGCCATCCGCCGGTACGAGAACAATTTCCTGAGCTGCGAGTTGTTGAGTGGCAAGATTCCGGTTGGTCGGCTCGTGTGCCTCAACTAACCGCAATGCTCAAGCCGGGGTACCTGCGTTTTCACGCCCGGGCCAAGTCTTGGATTCGATCTGCCATTGGTAATGGTGAGAAGTTTAATTTGGCTCATCAGATATCGCCCCTCGCCATTCGGTACCCAAGTCCACTTCGCAATTTTGATGTCCCCTATGTCATTGGGCCAATCGGCGGCAGCCTGGATACTCCCGGCGGTTTCATTGGCAAACTCAATGAGCCCTGGTACGTCAAACTCAGAAGACTGGACGGAATCCGGTTTCGATATGATCCATGGCTTCGATCCACCTATGAAAGAGCAGAGCTGGTCTTGGGGGTCGCGCCCTATGTCCAAGACTATCTTGAGAGATTTGTTTCGCTTAAACGATTCGAAGCGATACAGTGAGACCGGATTAGAACGACTTCCGGAGCTCCCCTTTAGGGCAGGCGACTCTTCGAACCAGTCGGTCGTCAGGTTACTCTATGTCGGCCGCCTCATTCGCAGCAAAGGTCTGTACTTCGCACTGCAGGCCCTTTCACGCCTTCGTAATCGTTACCCAATTCATTTAGACGTGGCTGGCAAAGGGCCGGATGAATCCGCCTGCCGAAGTCTTGTTGAAAAAGAATCACTGAACGAGCTTGTGACCTTCCACGGTCAGATTCCGATGGAAAAGGTCTGGGAACTTTATCGTGAAGCGGACGTGTTCGTTTTCCCCAGCATTCGGGAACCGAGCGGGAATGTGATCCTCGAGGCGATGTCCCAGGGATTGCCGGTGATCACCACGAGAAACGGAGGCCCTGGTCACGTGATTACCGATCAGTGCGGTGTGAGATGCCTGGGGCGAAGAATCCAGAGCAGCTCGTCGATGAGCTCGTGGCCGCAATCGATCTGCTGGCGTCGAACAAAGATTTGCGTCATTCGCTTGGAAGCGCTGCCCGAATGCGCATTCGCGAAAACTATCTCTGGTCGCGGAAGATTGAGTGGATCGTCCAACGTTACGATGAGCTCCTAGTGAAGCCAACCGCAGAGAGAAGTGATCGATTTGATGCCCATATCACGTGAGGTTTTCAGCATCGCCGCCTCAATTTCGCGGCGTGAACTCAATTCGATTCAGCCCGGCGGTGTGCGCCGGTGACTCCCTCGCATGTGATCGATCGTTGCAGCATCGAATTTCGGTGCCGGAGGCATTTGAGTAGGCAAGAGACTAAATATTGCGTTCCGGACGCGGCCAGACCCGCAAAAAAGACCTGGAAACCTGCATGAAGTGACGCATTCTGACGCGGGCTGTCTCGCTGAACGGGGCGATAATGCACCACATGATTGCGCGTGAAGTGTTAAAAACCAAGAGGATCACCCAGGCCGCGGCTGCAGAGAACACGCCGAAGTGTTTGCGATGGAATCGAACGAGTCCCTGACTCAGCATTAAGTCGCGTTTGACAGAGTTCCTGGAAGCTCGCGCCACCAAGGTGCACGATTTCGCCGACTGGTGCAAACTTCACTTTCCAACCTGCCTGCTTGAATCGAAGGCACCAGTCGGTCTCTTCTCCGAAGAAGAAGAACGCCTCGTCCATCGTTCCCACCTCCAGACACGCTTCCCGACGTACCATCATAAAGCAACCAGTCACGACCTCTACCTCTCGCTCGTCATCTCGATTCCAATTGCTCATGTTCTCGACGACAAAGGAAATCAACCGAACGAACCTTGAATAAACCTGTTGTCTTTAAAAGCAAATTGACAAGTGACGGATAGCGAAAGCAGGTATGCTGGACCGTTCGGTCAGCATTCAAAACGCGGCACCCCATGACGCCGACGTCCGCGTTTTCATCCATGTAACGGATTGAGTTTGTGACGGCCTGACCTAGTACCAGCGTGTCGGAGTTCAGCAGCAACAAATAACGTCCTCCAGCGATCTCGATACCTTGATTGTTGGCCGCCGCAAATCCACGGTTCTCGGTGTTTCGAATCAATCGCGCCTGCGGGAACTCGACAGCAACCATTTCTGCTGAACCATCGCCGGATGCGTTGTCGATCACGATCACCTCCACGAGTTCTTCGACCCGTGGAGTGACGCGAAGAGCGATTCTAAACAATCATGTAGAATACTCTTGGTGTTCCAGTTGACGATGATTACCGAGCACGATCGATGTTCTTCGCTCATTGCCAAGCCGCTGCCCTGCACTCAAGTAAGTCGCTCGCCACTCTTGTTAAGCGGCAATGATTTGCGATTATTTTTGGTCAAGCCAATGGCACGAGAGTCAAACAAGCCTTCATAAAACAGCTATGTATTTATGCGTGCCAGGCTACCAACTACAAACTGGACAACATTCTAATTCCACTTGCGTTTGCGGGAAACCGTCATGACTAGATGAGCTCTTCAAGCCGTCGCCCTGCAGTCCTCTTGGTTTCCTAACGAACGCGACTCATTACTGCTCCTCGACAGTCAATTGCGTTAGGTAGAGGTCGCCATTGGTCGTACCGCCTGTCGAAGTGTTGACATAGGTTTCTAAGGACCAGTTCAAATCTGTCTCTCCCGCTGCAACGACGATCGACCCAGAAAAATCGACCAAGAATGGAAAGCCTCCGTAGTCAACGCTGTCAACCTGCTTCTCGATACAATACTTCATCCGCTGAATTGAGAATACGGACACGGACATAGCTTGAATTGGAACTATCAAGTACAAATTGCCCAGTCACGGTGTAGGTCTTTCCCGCAATCGCTGGGTTCTGAAACGGCAGTTCGACGCTTGGACGAGCGCCAGTCTTGTCGGCCAAGAGTGCCCCTACATTTACGCCACTCAATCCGCCAAAGGACTGCGTTGGTTGGTGGACGGCAATCGCACCACTTGCCGTCGCATTTGCCAATTCTGTCTCGTAATCGATCGCAAAAGCACCACCGAAGTCCGTGTCGATCAATTGGCTTGATGGCAGCACGGTGAGTGCCGGGGCCGTTACGCCGCTCGCGGTTGCAGATGCCGAACCCTGGGAATTGGTTGCCGTTACCTGACAGGAGATTTCTGCTCCCGCGTCGGCTGCTGTTCTTGTGTAAGTCTGGTTGGTCGCCCCGGCAATGTCCGATCCATCTCGCTTCCACTGGAAAGCGAACGTTGGTGCCGGGTACGCGCCCAGGTAACCCACGCCACAGGCAAGCTCAACCTGCTCCGCCGACAGTGTTGACGGGGCCGGTGCCCAACTCGGTCCATCCCAGGCTGGGTGCTGCCGATATTGGATCGCCGGATCAATCGTAAATGTGGGTGCCGCGACCGTCGCTGATCCAGTCGTCGCTACAACCCCACGGTCATTGCCCGAATCAATAGGAAGTGCGACGGGATAATTCTGTGACCAAGGGCCGCTGCCCGATGCACTGTGAAGGCGGAAACCCGTGTAGTGATCCGTACCCTTCAACAAACCTGTCACGCTGTCAATATCGGACACATCGGGAACCACGATCCACTGCACGCCATCGAGCGAATAGCGAAAGTCGATTTGCGTGACGGGTTCGGTGGCGTAATCAATGCCCGAAATGTCCCAGGACAGCGAACCGTCGCCGCCGGTCACCGACAATACGGAGACCGGAATTTGATCTGGCTGACCGGTCCACGCTGTCAGGCCGGTAAGCGGCTGCACCACGTTGTAAATATCGCGGTATTTGGCGGTCAGGTCCCAAGCGCCGGCCGGCCACGGCTGGAATGTCATCACGCGATCAATGTGTGCTAGCGAAGCTGCCCGCTGACTGGTGTTGTCAAAAAGCTCTCCGTCCAGCAAGGCCTCTGTACCCGACACGCCCCCTGGCCCATTTTGCAAGAGCTGAATCGCCATCAACTCGATTGCAGAGGAAGATTGAGCAATCACCCCGTATCGTGTGTCGTGATTGCTGCCCCATTCATCGGGGATAATGAACGGTACGCCCACATGCTCCTGAAAAAAGGTCTGCGATGTGGCACCTGACTTACCGGGCGCGGGGGTGCCAACGTCGTCCGGTGTAATCCACTGAGCGAATGATACCGCCGTCGACTGGAGTGCTTGTGCAGCATCCAGCATCGTTTGGTCACCGAGCAAAAACGCTCCGTAGTAAATCCACGGATGATAGGCAAATCCCTGTCCAGCACCGGACGCCCTTGTTTGTTCCCAACCGCGAGTTGTTAACCCGTGAATCTGAATTGCATGGCGTACCACGTCATCAATGATCTTCTGGCGATCAGAAACGGACACAGTGCTGTCGTGCAGCAGCATCATATAGTCGATGTATGGTCGCGTAACGGTTGCTGAATAGTTACTTGACGAGGCTCCAGTAGTCACATCCAGGCGGAACCGTCGCAACAGTTCGCCGGTGGAACCGTAAAGCCCAAGGTCTCTTGGTATCAAAGCGGAAGCGGAAGCGTAGTCCACATCAAAACTCGCTGGCATTGACAACGACCTCAAGACGTTTTCGTTAATGTCATCCCGAGTCCAGATTGTTTTCGTCAGCCCGGATGAGGTTGGCGGGTAAGCGTTTGCCGGTGGGGCCGACGACAAAACATGCAGCGGAACATACTTCTCGATTGTCTGCCAGTTATTCGGGTCAGTCACGCTCGACAATCGGACCGTCTTGACGATGCTGGTTTCCTCGTTTTGGTTAATCGAGATTGGTGAACCAGACGCGCCAGGATCAATATTGAGCGATGGATTGTACGTCGTATTGCTTGCCGTTAATCCGCTCGCTGTCGCATTTTCAAGGAACTCGTCAAAACCTTGCTCACCGGCAGCGCCGACCTCGAACTCGACATACGGATCTTTCATCGCACCATGAGCCACACCGCCATTGAGCACCTGGCTATCGGGCGAGATGGCTGTGATCGCAAATGCTTCCGACGAAACCACCCAGGGCTCTCCCGTGACAAAATTGCCAGCGGTCACCTGGCGATCAAAAGTAAAGGTGACGCCGTTGTAGGTCACCGACGACACACCAGCACTTTCGTCTTGGCCATTGATCGTGATCAGCACCGTGGCGGTGTCGCTGCTGTTGGGCTGGGACCGGCCGTCGTCAATCGTGTAGCTGAAGCTGTCGCTGGCGGTCTGACCGGCGTTGAGACTTTCGAACTGGCCGTTCGGATCGTAGTCGAACGTGCCGTCGGTATTCATCGTCAGCAGCGCGCCGGAGGCCAGTGCGAAGGGTGTGCCCGCGGTAAAGCCCGTGCCGTTGACTCTGCGTTACGGTGAGGGTGTCGCTGGTGTCGGGGTCGCTGTCGGGCCGCTGCCGTTGTCGGCCAGGACGCTCGCTCCGATCAGGGCGGTGTCTTCGTCGGCCGTCACCGCATCATCGGCGGCCACCGGCTGGTCATTCAGACCGTTGATGGTGACCGTCACCGTCGCGGTATTGGTGCTGTTCGGTTGACCTCGGCCGTCATCGACCGTGTAGGTAAACGTATCGCTGGCCGTCTCGCCGACCGCCAGGTAGTCGAACTGTCCATTCGGATCATAGTCAAAGCTGCCATCGGCGTTCATGTCAACAGCGCCAGGGCCAGCGCGAGAGGTGTGCCGGCGGTAAATGTGGAACCGTTGATCATGGTCACGCTCAGAGTGTCACTGCTGTCGGGGTCGAAGTCGTCGCCAAAACCATTATCTGCCAACACACTGCCGCCAAGCAACAGGCTCGCCTGATCGGTGGTCACGGCGTCATTGGCAACCACAGGCCCGTCGTTGACCCCGTTGATCGTGACGGTCACCGTCGGATTGCGGTACTATTGGGTTGTCCCCGGCCATCATCGATCGTGTAGGTAAAGCTGTCGGTGGTCGTTTGGCCGAGGCCCAGATTGTCGAACTGGCCGTTGGGATCGTAGTCGAACGTGCCGTCGGTATTGATCGTCAGCAGCGCGCCCGAGGGGAGGGCGAACGGCGTCCCGGCGACGAAGCCGGCTCCATTGACCTGCGTCACCGCCAGCGGATCGTCGAGGTCGACGTCGGGGCCGTTGCCGTTATCGACCACAACGCTGGCGCCGACCAACGCGTTGTCTTCGTCGGTGGTCAGATCATCGTTTTGAGCGACCGGCCCGTCGTTGGACGCAGTGACGCTGATCGTGGCGATTGCCGTGTTGGAGAGTCCCGGACCGATATCCAGCAGCGCCACGCTGATCGAGCGATTGCTGGTGTTGGGATCCTCCGAGCTGTTGTCATAGCTGACCTGACGCAAGGCCGTCTGGAAGTCGGCCGCCGATGCGCCGGCGCCGGTCAGAATGACATTGGTCGCCGTCGAGCCACCGTCGAGCGTGATGCCGGCGGGGAGTCCCCCCACGTTAACCGTCAGACTCTCCGCTGCGCCATCCAGCGGATTGGTCAGCGTGATCGTGGCGGCGACCAGGTCCCGCGGCGCGTTGATCGCCACGTCGATGTCGGCGATGTTGACCGGACCGCTGCCGGGTCCGATCCCCGCTTCGACGAAACTGGCGGCAAAGCCGGTTCCCGCCGCACTGCCATCCAGATCAAGGCTCAGACCGGGCGAAATCGGCTCGACCGCCACTGTCGAAGTCCGAATTGGGCTGTCGGTCGCCCCATCATTGACCAGGAAAGTCACGATGCGGGCAACACCCGAGGTCGGTGCGCCAGCAATGTTTTCGTAAGTCACCGACCGCAGCACCTGCTGGAAGTCGGCCAACGGTGCGCCGCCGGCCGGACTGATCGTCAAGATCCCGCTGGCGGCATCGAAAGAGATGTCGCCGGCGGCAATGGCTCCGCTGGCAGTGGCCGACAGCAGTTCATTGTTGCCGTCGGGCCGATTGGTGATCGTCACCGTGGCCGCAGCGATCGTGGCGCTGTCGATGTCGGTGATCTGCAAATCGAGATCCGCAATCGTCACCGGAACCGGCAGATTGACATCGAACACGGCCAAGAAATTCGGCGAGACGCTCCCTGAATCATCGGCGTCCAGGTTCAAATCGGGTGCGTCATTGATGCCGTTGATCGTCACTGTGACGGTGGCGCTGGCAGTGCTGTTGGGCTGCCCGCGGCCGTCGTCGATCGTGTAGTCGAAAGCTGTCGGTGGCTGTCTGGCCCAGACCCAGAGTTTCAAACTGGCCATTCGGATCGTAGTCGAACGTGCCGTCGGTATTGATCGTCAGCAGCGCGCCGAGGGGAGCGCGAACGGTGTCCCCGCGGCAAAGGGAGCGCCGTTGACTTCGGTCACGCTAAGTGTGTCACTCGAGTCCGGGTCGGTGTCGACACCACTGCCGTTATCGGCCAGTACGCTGGCGCCGATCAGCGCGCTGTCTTCACTGGTCGTTACCGCGTCATCGGCGACCAGTGGCCCGTCGTTGAGACCGTTGATCGTGACGGTCACGGTCGCCGTATCGGTGCTATTGGGCTGACCCCGACCGTCGTCGATCGTGTAAGCTGAAGGTGTCGCTGGCCGGTCTGGCCGAGGCTCAGGGTTTCAAACTGTCCGTTGGGGTCGTAGTCGAACGTCCCATCGGCATTCATCGTCAGCAGTGCGCCCGACGGAAGCGCAAACGGTGTCCCCGCAACGAAACCGGCACCGTTGACTTCGGTTACGCTGAGAGTATCTGCGGTGTCGGGGTCGGAGTCGGCGCCAAAGCCGTTGTCGAACAGGACGCTGGCGCCGACGCAGCGCGTTGTCTTCAGTGGTCGTCACGGCGTCAGCGGCGGCAACCGGCCCGTCATTGACGCCGTTGATTGTGACGGTCACTGTCGCGGTGTCGGTACTGTTCGGTTGGCCCTGGCCGTCGTCAATCGTGTAGCTGAATGTGTCGGTCGCTGTTTGACCGAGACTCAGATTTTCGAACTGGCCATTGGGATCGTAGTCAAACGTCCCAGCGGTGTTGACGGTCAGCAGCGCGCCCGAAGGCAATGCGAAAGGTGTACCGGCCGTAAAGCCGGCACCGTCAACCTGCGTCACATTGTAGGTGTCACTGGTATCGGGATCCCAGTCGACTCCCGAGCCGTTATCAGCCAGCAGATTGGCGCCGGCCAACAGGCTGCTCTCGGCGGTACTGACCGCGTCGTCCTGGGCAACCGGCCCGTCGTTAACACCATCGATCGTGACCGTCACGGTGGCCGTATCGGTGCTGTTCGGTTGTCCGCGGCCGTCGTCGATCGTATAGGTAAACGTGTCACTGGCTGTCTCACCGACGGCCAAATTTTCGAACTGGCCGTTGGGGTCGTAGTCGAACGTCCCAGCGGCGTTCATCGTCAGCAGCGCGCCCGAGGGGAGTGCGAAGGGCGTCCCGTGGTAAAGCCGGCGCCGTTGACCTGGGTTACAGTCAGAGAATCGTCCAAGTCGGTGTCGGGTCCGCTACCGTTGTCGGCCAAGACATCCCCGCTGACGGCGGTATCCTCGTCGACAGCGAAATCATCGTTTTGGGCGACCGGCGCGTCGTTTGATTCGCTGATGCTGATCGTGGCCACCGCGGTGTTGGAGACGGCCGCCGTATCGTCCTCCAGCACGATACTGACCAGCCGATTGGCAAGGCTGGGGTCCTCCGAATTGTTGTTGTACTCAATCAGTCGCAGCGCGGTCTGAAACTCCGCCGCCGACGCACCTGCGCTGGTCAGGATCACGTTGGTCGCCGTCGAGGCGCCATCCAAAGAAATCGCGCTGGGCAGCGCAAACTCGTTGACGTTCAGTCCTTCGACCGGACCATCCAGCCGGTTGGTCAGCGTAACGGTGGCTCGGACCAGGTTGTTCGGCGCGACAATGATGACGTCGGTGTCCACAATCGGTACCGGTCCGCTGCCGGGTCCGCTGCCGTCTTCGACAAAACCGGCGGTGAATCCAGTCCCCGCCGCACTACCATCCAGATCGACCGTCAGCGGCGGCAGTACCGCAACGGCAGAGATCCGAATCGGGCTGCTGAGCAGGCCATCGTTGACGACAAAGGTGACTAACCGATTAACGCTGGTGGTCGGCGCTACCGCGATATTGTTGTAGGTCACCGACCGCAATACCTGCTGGAAGTCCGCCAGCGAGGCTCCGCCGGCCGGACTGATCGTCAGAATTCCGCTAGCGGCATCGAACGAGATATCGCCAGCGGTGATCGCCCCACTCGGTGTGGCCGCCAACAGTTCATTGTTGCCGTCTGGCCGGTTGGTGATCGTCACCGTGGCCGAGGCGATCGTAGCGCTGTCGATGTCGCTGATCTGCAAATCGCTGTCAGCGATGGCGACGGGGGTCGCCAAAGCAGCTTCGAAAATGGCCGCGAAAAACGGCGAAAAGCCACCCGAATCATCGGCGTCCAGGTTCAGATCGGGCGCGTCATTGACCCCGCTGATTGTGACGGTGACGTTGGCCGTGTCGGTGCTGTTTGGCTGAGCTTGGCTGTCATCAATTGTATAGCTAAAGGTATCCGTGGCTGTCTGGCCGACGCCCAGGGAGTCGAATTGGCCATTGGGATCGTAATCAAAGCTGCCATCGGCATTCATCGTCAGCAGCGCGCCGAGGGAAGCGCAAACGGTGTCCCCGCGGCAAAGGCAGCACCGTTGACTTCGGTCACGCTGAGCGTGTCACTCGAATCCGGGTCGGTGTCGGCACCGAAGCCGTTATCGACCAGTACGCTGGCGCCAATCAACGCGCTATCTTCATCTGTCGTCACCGTGTCATCAGTGGCCACCGGCTGGTCGTTCGCACCCAAGATGGTGATGGTAACCGTGGCGGTCGACGGCGGTGCGGCGCCGTCGTCGATCGTGTAGCTGAAAGCATCACTGGCCGTCTCGCCGACCGCCAGGCTTTCGAACTGTCCGTTGGGATCGTAGTCGAACGTGCCGTCGGCGTTCATGATCAACAGCGCACCGGAGGCGAGGGCGAAAGGCACGCCCGAGGTAAAGGTCGCCCCATTGACCAGCGTTACGGTCAGCGAATTGTCGGGATCACTGTCCGCGCCGCTGCCATTGTCGGCCAGTACATTGCCGCCGCCCCAGGTATCTTCGCCGGCGATCAGACTGTCGTCGCGCGCGATCGGCGCGTCATTCAGGCCGGTCACGTTGACGGTCACAATCGCAGTGCTGGAGCCGCCTCTGGCGTCTTGAACCGTATATTGGAACGTATCGTTCGCGTTTGCACCGGCCGCCAGCGCCTGCAGCCCCGCCGCGGCTGTTGGATCGTAGCTGAAGCTGCCATCGGTGTTGATCGTTACCGTCGCCCCCAGCGTGCTGCCGACCGTCTGCGCGACCGCGGACAGCGGGTCGCCTTCGGGGTCGCTGTCGTTGGCTAAAATGCCGGCGGCCAGAATCGTCAGGACAGAGTCCTCATCGATCGGTGTGCCGGTGAAATCATCAGCCACCGCGATCGGGGCGGCGTTGTTGACGCCCGGCACGTTGCTGGTGTTGATCGCTCCCCCGGCACCGTCGTTGGACTGCGCAAACAGCGATTGCACGTCACCCCCGGCGTTGGGACCGAACAGATCGATTCCTGGGCCGCCGTTGAGATCAATTTGCCAGGTGTCGACGGCCAGCAACTCACGCTGCTCCAGCGTCTCCAGCAACAGCGCACGCCCTCTGACTTTCGCGCGTTGCAATCGGTTACGGCGGTTTGAATCCCGGGCGAGTCGCATGGTGAATCAGCAGTTACGAGGCAAGAGTAGGAGTAAGGAGGCAACCGAAAGCAGAACGGGTGCGGGCTGACTTAGAACAACACGATCAAGTCCGCGCCCAAGGTCAACTGGTTGGCGCTGGTGCGATTTTCAAAGGCACGGATCGACGGGTCGCCGCCGGGAACGGCGCCGTTGCCTTTCAGATCCGACCAATCCCAGCGAATTTCCGGCGCAGAATCAGGTTGTTGTTGGGTATCCAATTCAATCCGGCCGTCAGCGCGTAGTAGTTTCCGCCGTCCAATGCCGGCCCGCCCGGTTCAAACACGATTGGGATCCCCAGCCGGCTCTGGTTGTTGTCCTTGAACCATTCGAATCGCAATCCAGAGAACAAGCTTTGGTTCCATTGATAAAACAGGTACGACACGATGCCGCCCCATTTGGCCGAGTCGAAGGAAATCGCCCCCGGCCCCGGTTGCACGATCACCTCGCCATCCTCCTGATAGCCAAAGTCGCCCTGCATCACGTACTGCATTCGCTCGGTCAGCCAGTGTGCGAAGATCAGGTTCAACAGGTGCCGGTCGGCATCCAGGGGGTCGCCCGCGGTGACTCCCGTCAGGTCTTCACCCGAATTGATGGTTGCGGCCAGCGACGTTCGCTGGTCGGCGGTGGTCAGCGCGAATCGACCGACCACACCGTACGGATTGGCCAGGCTGTTCCAGGCATCCCAACCTTGGGTGTAGCCCAGTTGCATCGTTACCAAATCGTTAGGCCGAAAAGTCCCCAGTGCGCCGGTGTAGGTAAAGGGCTGCCCATACAGGAAGGCGTAGGAGTGGGTGTAGAAGAAGTTGTAAGGGGCGGGAAAGGACTCGGTGCCGAGGATGGAATAGAAATGCCCCAGCTTCAGCGACAGTCCGTTGGCTGCCGGCGCTGCGAATTCAAGGTAGGCCTGTGGCAGTGCCAGTCCATAGCGATCGGTGTCTGAATTCCACCTGGGCGTGTTGTCGCGATTTCGTTCCAAGCCGGGGACGGTAACGAATCGACTGTCGGTGCCATACGTCAGATCAACACGGCCGCCCACGTCCCAACGATTGCCGCTGGCGTCCACGGCGTTATCGGCGAACAGGTAGAGTTGATTGAGCAGAAAATCGTTGGCTCGGTCATTGAATAGAACCGGAGTGTTGAAACGATTGTCCGGGTTTCCCAACATACCTCCGGCCAGCCAGCCGCCGATCTGAGTGCCCCAGATTTCGGGAACCAGGTACTGGCGATTGCGACAGCGCTGGCAGTTCGGTCGATCACACCCGAAACCAGCGCAGTCCCACCGACCACTATGGTCGATAGTTCCGGTGCCGATCCGATCGATCCAGCCAACGTTTTGAACTTCATTGGCCACAGACTCTGTCGGCGGTGACTGGGGCAATTGGTCGGTGATATAGGAGCCGGACGAGAGCTGCTGGTCAGAGGGAAGCCAAGGCGTCTGGTCGACTGTGTCGCGATCGGAATCCGCATCCGAATCCGGCGGATCCTCGTCGGTCAGTATTTGAAATTCTTGTGGTACCGAGTCAGTCTGATCCTCGATCAGACCTTGCAAGAATGCATCGAAGTTCGACTCTGCGGTGTTCGCCGGGCCTGCCGTCTGTCCGTGGGCATTGATGTTTGTCACAGCGCACCACAGCAGCACCCAGCTTGCTCGCGCAATGAAAAGACGGCATGACGACTTGCCTGTGTTCGATCTACGCATGCAGGTAACGGTTAACTAGGTGAATAGAGTAGCGGCGTCTTGTTCGATTCGAATCGAGCCCCCTGCACTTCGGTCGCCGTGTTATCCGTATGTGCAAAGTTTCGAAACCGCAGGGCAAGATCACTTTTCGCAGATGCGGAAATTCGCATCGGCATTGCGCTCGTGAAACCGTTTCGATTGTTGCCTGCGCGGATCGGCATAGCGCGCTGATCCGCGCAACGCAATGTCGACGGTTGATTTGTTGGCAACCAAACGAAGTCGCGGAGTTTCACTCGCTGCGCAATGGTTGGCTTCAACTTTCGCAACTCATGCTTAATTTGTGAGTTTCACCCTTTGGTCACCCAAAGCGTGAGTTTTTAATTTGCTTAGTGTCCATTACCGTCGCGCGAGAAGATCGTGCAGTTTTGATCAGCCTGCCATTGGCAGGAGCGCGAAGCGAGGCCAGCGGGCGCGGCTTGAACTGAAACTCCCTTTTTGCCGCCCGCCCAAGGTGTAGTTCCGCGAGTCCCTCGCGGGCACCGCGAAGCAATTTCCACAGAAATTGCCCCGCGAAGGACTCGCCGGACTACCTGAGTGGCGCTGATCCAGCTAACGAGCTCATTGTGAGAACTGATCTCGCAATGGCATGTTCGCGAGGTCCCTCCCTACGGCCCGAGAGCCCGACCCTCTCGCGGCGCAGGAGAGTAGTTAACTGTTTGTCGAGCGTGAAACATCAGGCGTTCAGGAACTGCGCCGATCAGTTTCGCGCAAGTTTTACCGTATGTGGTAAAAATCGGCGGCACATCGCAGTATTTGACGATCAGTTCATGTACTTTGGCAAAACCGTGTCAGCGGTAACAATCGTGGTTTCAATTGAGCAGATTGCCACCAACACGACGTGACGATGATCAAGGCTGTTGCTGACTGAAACGGGTGACTGGCGGTCGAGCTGTGAGAACCGAAAAAGGGGTCAGACCCCAATAGCCGGAACGGCCCGGAGGGTGCTTCGCACTATTGGGGTCTGACCCCTTTTTCGAAACCACCGGATTTGCGGGACAGTACCGAGAAATACAAACCAACGTGCGCAACTTCAAAGCTGACGTCTCGACCACCGGCTACGCCAAAAGTGAAACACCAAGAAACACAAAGACCTCAGCGGCAACGAGTATGAGAATCATCGTGACCGGCGGTGCCGGATTCATTGGCTGCAATCTGGTTCGGCACTTGCTGTGCCAAACGGAGCACGAAGTCCTGAACATCGACAAGTTGACTTATGCGGGGAATCTGGGGTCGCTGACCGATCTCGCCAGTCATGATCGCTATCGATTCTGTCAAATCGATATTTGCGATGCCGCTGCCGTGCGCGAGGCGATCGAAGATTTTCGACCCGACGCCGTGATGCATCTGGCGGCCGAATCGCATGTGGATCGTTCGATTGATTCACCGGATGACTTTGTGCAGACAAACGTCCTGGGCAGCTATCATCTGCTGCAGGAAAGCTTGCGGCATTACCGACAGCTACCCGATCAGGCGCAGGAGCGATTTCGCTTCGTCCATGTGTCGACGGACGAAGTTTTTGGATCGCTGAGTCTGGACGACCCCGCATTCACAGAAACGACACCTTACAACCCGCATTCACCCTACTCAGCCAGCAAAGCATCCTCGGACCATCTGGCCCGCAGCTGGCATGACACCTTCGGTTTGCCGGTGATCGTGACCAATTGCTCCAACAACTACGGTCCCTATCAGTTTCCCGAAAAGCTGGTCCCGGTCGTGATCCTGAAATGTCTGAGGGGCGAAAGCATCCCGGTCTACGGTAAGGGTGAGAACATTCGTGATTGGCTGTATGTCGAGGATCACTGCGCGGCGCTGCGCACGGTGGTCGAGCGTGGAACACCGGGCGCAACCTATAACATTGGTGGCAACAACGAGCGAACCAATCTGGAGTTGGTCACCAAGCTTTGTCGGTTGCTGGACGAGCTGCGGCCCAGCCCCGATGGCGAACCTTATGAGCGGCAAATCAAGTTTGTCACCGACCGACCGGGACACGACCTGCGTTACGCGATCAATGCCGAAAAAATCAAACGAGAGCTTGGCTGGGAGCCGACCGAGAGTTTCCAGAGCGGCTTTCGCAAGACGGTGATCTGGTATTTGGAACACGAAGCCTGGTGGCAATCGATTCTGTCGGGCGATTATCGGCTGCGGCGGCTTGGAATCGGATCCGATTCCAGTGAAAATGCGAGCAGCCGATCTGGTTAGCGATTACACTGATCGGGGAACTAGGTTCAGACCCGAATGGCATACGATCGGCGTTTTCATTTTTGAGCGGTACGGCGCTAGCCGCCGGTTTTGATTGTAAATCGTTGATCGCCAAGAACCGTTGGCTAGCGCCATTCAGCTCATATTTGCTGCCATTTCGGCCGATCCCTTTTCCCGTCCTGCCCGCCTTCCCATCCCGCCATCCGCCCACTCATGATTCTACTGCTCGGTTCGACCGGCTATATCGGCAGCGCTTTTCGAGCAGCTGCTGCAATCACGAGGAGAAACCTACCGCGGGATCTCTCGACAGCAGGTCGACTACACCGATCGCGACCAGCTGATCGCACTGATCCGCGAGACCAGGGCTAATTTCTTGATCAACGCGGCCGGCTACACGGGCAAGCCGAACGTTGACGCCTGCGAGGTACATCGGGCCGAATGCATCCTGGGAAATGCCGTCTTGCCGGGTGTCATTCGCGCGGCCTGCGAGCTGTGTCAGCTGCCGTGGGGGCATGTCTCCAGTGGCTGCATCTATACCGGGCGTCGCTCCGATGGAGCAGGATTTCAGGAGTCGGATCCGCCCAATTTTTGCTTCCGCACGAACAACTGCAGTTTCTACAGCGGCTGCAAGGCGCTCGGTGAAGAATGTCTGCAGGGTACCGAGAATGTCTTTGTGTGGAGGCTGCGAATCCCCTTCAACCATCAGGACTCGACACGCAACTACATTTCAAAGCTGCTTCGCTACGATCGTCTGCTGGAAGCGGAGAATTCAATTTCTCATCTGAATGAATTTGTCGATGCTTGCCTGAACGGTTGGGACCAGCGGATTCCGTTTGGGACTTACAATGTCACCAACACCGGCAGCGTCACCACGCATCGGGTTTGCGAGTTGATCCAGCAGCATTTGATACCTGGCAAAAAGTTTTCATTCTTCGAAAGTGAGGACCAGTTCATGCGGTTGGCCGCCAAGACGCCAAGATCCAATTGTGTGCTGGACAACAGCAAACTGTTGGCTGCTGGAATCGCGATCTCACACGTCGAAGATGCAATCATTCAATCGCTGCAGGCATGGAACTCGGAATCAATTCCTGCGTCGGCCGGCAGCTAACGGCTTTCTTGGGGCGTGACTGAGACGATTCCATCCACCATCAACACCGAGGGAGCTCATGAAAGGTATCGTTCTGGCCGGCGGATCAGGGACTCGCTTGCATCCGATCACGCGCGCGGTCAGCAAGCAGTTGCTGCCGATTTACGACAAGCCGATGATCTACTACCCGCTGTCGACGCTGATGTTGGCCGGGATTCGCGAGATCCTGATCATCTCGACACCCCACGACCTGCCGGCGTTTGAGCGATTGCTGGGCGATGGTGCGCAGTGGGGCGTCTCCTTCAGCTACGCCGAGCAAGCCAACCCGGCCGGGCTGGCTCAGGCGTTCGTGATCGGCGCCGATTTTGTCGGCGCCGACCGAGTGGCTCTGGTCCTGGGCGACAACATTTTTTACGGCCAGGGATTTCGGAACAGTTTGGCTCGTGCCGCCGATAGGGAAACCGGGTGCAACCATCTTTGGTTATCGAGTGACTGACCCGCAGCGGTACGGCGTGGTCGAGTTTGACGAGGCCGGCCGGGCCACCTCGATCGAAGAGAAACCGCAACAGCCAAAGAGCAACTATGCGGTTCCGGGACTTTATTTTTACGACAACGATGTCGTTGAAATCGCGTCGAAACTGAAACCTTCGGCGCGCGGCGAACTGGAAATCACCGATGTCAATCGGATCTATCTGGAGCGTGGGGATTTGAGCGTGGAACTCTTTTCACGCGGCTTCGCCTGGCTCGACACGGGGACGAAAGACTCGCTGATTGACGCCTGCAACTTTGTGGCGGCGATCGAAAAGCGACAAGGTCTGAAGATCGCCTGTCCGGAAGAGATCGCGTTTCATTGTGGCTTCATTGATCGCAGTCAGTTGCAGTCGTTGGCGGACGAATACCGAAACAGCTACGGCGACTACCTGCGTGACTTGCACGCACGTTTGGCGTAGGCCGATGCAAATTCATTAGCCCAAGTCCTGGCCGAGTTTGACAGCGCCATTTTTCAACTGAAATCCTTTTCATTGCCGCAGAGCCAAGTTGTAGTCCCGCGAGTCCCTCGCGGGGCATTCTGGAAGTAGCTCGAGCCGGAAATTGCCACCGCGAAGTACCTCGCGGGACTACGAGAGGGGCGCTGTGCAGCTAGGGCTGGGAAGAGAGGCGGAGCCTCGGAGACCGTCTGTTCCCAGGCGGATTCTGAGCACAAGACCGGACGCTTACAGAATCGATAAGTCCATGCTGATAAACAACTTAGCGATCTATGTGTCCGGGCAAGTCAGTCTATTTAGTGAATATTTGTTTTTTAATGATTGACTGGGATTGACCGGGGGGTAACTAATAGTCCCGTTAGATGCTGGGTACGTCGGACTAGGTGACTGTTACAGGTAAGAGGCTTGAAATGATGATACGACCAAATTGATCTGGCGCGGATGTGTGTCATTGGCTGCTGCGGTGACTCGGTTTGATCGACAGGATCTTCGTGCCCGCAGCATGATATCGCTGAATGCTTACACGCGACACGGTCGGGCCACGGACAGTGTCCTGCGGTCTACAGTCTTAAATCAGATTGGCGAACAGCGGCGTTTCACGTATGCCGGGCATTGAATGTTGCAGATCGATGCGGGCCAGCTGCGACCATGTTAGATCACCCGGCTGCCGACGGACCTACACCGTTTTCTGCACGGAGCTGTCGCAGCACGTCAGTGGCAGTCTTCATGGATTACAACGAAGATTGGACGCTTGCAGAATCTACCCACTCCTGCAGCCGGTGCCGCATGGGTGCATGGCTGATGCCGATGATCAGCCAGCTGTGCACCTATGCGCAACGGAAGTCAGTTTGCGCAGACGCGATTTTGCGGCCGCCTTCCAAATTGCCGATTTGGGAAATCTCAAATGATTATGTGGACCGCGGCTTCGGCTCTAATGTTGGTGCAGGACTATTTCAGCGTCAACTCCATGCGTTCCGACCCGGTTGAGCGGTTTCGTCGCTGAGACATGCTTTTCGCAGTTCCATTCGAGCGGACCTTCGGCTTCGCAGTCATCCGTTGGCCGAGATCGCTGACTGGGTTGGCTCGGTTCGGCTCGCAAGATCAGATCGTCGTATTTGACCGCAGCCTGGTCACGTCGTTCCCGAACCGACCACGGCCGCACTGTGGGCACTCGGCTCCGTCTGCCTGGCCGTCGCAGGAATTCGTCGCCGCCGCAAGATCAGCGTCTGACGGCGAACCGGTCACGCCTTTGGCAGTTGACCTAGCGTCGCTTCCGGTTCGTCTTGTTTCGAGCGTTTTCAACTCCGTTGAGCCGGAATACTTCGTCGGCTTTTCCGGACTTGTCCTCGAGCGCGACTTTGCCATGACGAGTCCTGCCCTGCGTGGTCAATGCCCTGTAAGAGAGGCGGAGCCTCGAAGACAGTCTGTTCCCAGGCGGAGCCTGGGAACAAGAGTGTGCGAGTTTCGTTGTGCAAGTTTGCTCCGCGGCGACACCTGATCTTCATCAATTCTACCCGGAATCGAGCAGGATCAATTCATCGGCTTGGTGTAAGATTCTCTTACGTCTATGAATCGGGGGTAAGATCGAAGCAGTGCCTGGGAATCACCAGAATGACCGAACCAAACCAGAACGTAGATCTCGAAACGCGAACGCCGACGATCACTCCTGCATTTCTGGTATCAACCTTTCTCCCCGTACGAACCATTCTCGATGACCGACAGCAAGACACGACGCCAGTTTCTGAGCGACAATTTCGCCGCCGCCTGCTCATTCGGCGTTGCGGCCGCCTTTGGTTCGCTCGGCGGGCGAATCGCGGCCGGTGAGTCTGCCAAACGAAGTCCTTTGGTGGCGGTCCGAGATGACACGACCGGGTTGCCGTTGCTGCGCCTGCCGGCAGGCTTTCGCTACTGCAGCTACGGCTGGACCGGCGATCGGATGGACGACGGCGCAATCACTCCGCCGTTTCACGATGGCATGGCGGTGGTCGCCGCCAGTGGCAACACGGTCACGATCTGTCGTAACCACGAAATCAGTGATGCCTCACCCGCGCTGCCGATCAACGGCGGTACCCCTTACGACCCGATGGCTGCTGCCGGATGCACGACGCTGGTCTTTGACAGCAGCGAAGGGAAGTGGCTGTCCAGTCGAGTCAGCATGTCGGGCACCAGTCGCAACTGTGCCGGCGGGGTCACTCCCTGGGGAACCTGGTTGACTTGCGAGGAAACCGTGCTCGGCCCGGGAGACGTCGACAAGTACAAGCAACACGCACAGCGCGATTTCCAGCAGACGCATGGCTGGATCTTTGAAGTGCCCGCCGACGGGGTGGGCCGGCCGGAACCGATCCGCCAGATGGGCCGGTTCGTGCACGAAGCGGTCGCGGTCGACCGCGACACGGGCATCGTCTACGAAACCGAGGATCGTCCGACCAGCGGCTTCTACCGATACCTGCCCACGCAGCCGGGCAAACTGTCGGCCGGCGGCACGCTGCAGATGGCCGAGGCGGTTGGACAACCGGACCTGCGAGGCGGATTCGTTGCGGGGAGCGAATTTGACGTCCGCTGGCACCAGATCCACGACCCCACGTTGGCTCACACACCGGGCAGCAACCCACCGGATGAACTGGGGGTCTTCAAACAAGGCCAGGCGGCTGGCGGATCGTGGTTCTCGCGACTGGAGGGATGCTGGTTCGGCAACGGACTGGTCTACTTTGACGCCACCAGCGGCGGAGCGGCCGAGGCGGGACAGATCTGGCAGTACGACCCGCGAACCGAAAAGCTGAAGCTGTTGTTCGAATCGCCCAACCGAGCGACGTTGAACATGCCCGATAACCTGTGCGTTTCGCCGCGCGGCGGAATCATGTTGTGCGAAGATAACGATTACGGAGCGAATCAGTATCCGCAGCGGATGTTTGGTTTGTCGCAAGCAGGCGAGCTGCGACTGTTTGCCGAGAACAATGTTCAACTGGCCGGCGAGCACAATCGGTTCGCTGGCGACTATCGGACCAAGGAGTGGACGGGAGCGACTTTCAGTCCCGACGGAAAATGGCTGTTCGTCAACGTGCAAACGCCCGGCATCACCTTCGCGATCACCGGACCGTGGGAAGAGACCCTGGTTTAGCGTTTAATGAGCGTCGATTAGCGGTTCTCCGCGGTCTCGCGATGATCTTGAACCGCTAACGAACGCTAACAGGACGCTAATGATGCGCTCGGAGATCCGTTCCGCGTGGGTTCGATGCGGAAAGTCTTCTGAAATGATTCCGGATCCCGATAGGGATCGAAGCAATTAGCCCCGGATCGCGCAGCGCATCCGGGGTATGCTGCCGGCTAATGGCTTCAACCTCTTCGACGGCTAGCCGAACATGAACCAGGAACCATCTTGGTCGAACCCATAGCAATGACTGCCGGAACAGCGCAAACCTTTCGATATCGTTCGCGTAGCGTACACAACTTGATATCAAACAAACTGCGATTGAAGTTCCGGCATCACCAGGGTTTGCTCGGTCCGGCCTACGCTAACAGGACGCTAATGAGGCGCTCGGAGATCCGTTCTGCGTGGGTTCGACGCGGAAAATACTTCTGAAATGATTCCTGATCCCGATAGGGATCGAAGCAATTAGCCCCGGATCGCGCAGCGCATCCGGGGTATGCACCAGTTTTCTACTTCGCCCGCCCGCCCGCGACCCGGCATAGCCGGGTCGCGGGCGGGCGGGGCCGTTCTTGTTCAAACCTTGATCCGGCAGTCTCGCTGCGAACTGCCGGCTAATGGCTTCAACCTCTTCGAGGTATCCGAACATGAACCAGGAACCATCGACGAACCCATAGCAATGACTGCCGGAACAGCGCAAACCTTTCGATATCGTTGGCGTAGCGTACACAACTTGATATCAAACAAACTGCGACTGAAGTTGCGGCACCACAAGCGTTTGCTCGGTCCGGCCTACATCTAATGAACGCTAACAGGACGCTAATGAGGCGCTCGCCCAAACCGTTGGGGTGTTCACCATTCGCGTGATACCGCCGCGCCGATCGGGATCACTCCAGGCGATTAACCTTTCGCGTCTTTCGTCGATTTCGCGGTTCCAACTCTTGCCTGCCTCGGACATCCGTTCCGCGTTTGGTCGGGCGGGCGAAAACAGAGCTGCGCTAAAAATTCGTGGTCGAGTCTTCAGTCGCCGGCAACTCTGCTTCGGGGGCGGGCAGCTCGTCAATCGATGGCAACTCTGCGCTGGTGTCATCAGCGTCCGTTGACGCAGGCTCTTGCATTGGTTCGTTGGCTTCCGATGGGGTCGTCGGCGGCAGCGGCGCTGCCGCCGAGCGGTCCCACGGAAATGACCGTCGATCCGTCCGGCAAGACCATGCCCGGTCGCAAATCGGAAGTTGGCGATCCGGGATCGGCAACCGCACCAACCGGCGGAGCTCCGTAGCGATAGCCGCTGCGGTAAGTTCCACCAGGGACGCTCAGATAACTCGGGCTGGCGGAATAGCTGGGGGCGGCGAGTGAATAGCGGGAGTAGTCGTAGACCGGTGCGTAGGCGGAATAGAGTCCGGGATAGGAGTAGCCAGGGTAATTGAAACGACTGAAGGCCAGCGCGTCGTTTCCAAATCCTCCCAGACCACGGTAGCCGTACAAACCATATCCAAACGGGTAACCAAAGCCGATCGAAATGCCGACACCGCGACCACCGTAGCCGAACCCGCCGTACCCTAAATTGCCATAGCCACCGTAGCCGCCATAGCCAAAGCCTCGATAACCGTAGCCCCCGTAACCGTAGCCACCGCGGTAACGAGCGCCTGTCGAAAGGCCTCCGTAACGTCCGTATCCGCCGCCATAGCCGCCGCCAAACCGTTGGGCCATCGCGGTTGACGGCGCCAGGGCGACAGCCAATCCGAGCGCGGCGGCAGCCCACCACAGCCGGCGAGTGAACGTCGCTTTTCGCTCCGCGAAAACAGTGTCTGACCATTCTTTCGCGGAGCGAAAGCCGACGGACGGACGATCTTTCGCGGAGCGAAAGGCGACGCATGACGGATCTTTCGCGGAGCGAAAAGCGACGTGCGGAAGCTCTTTCGCGGGGCGACGGCGGACGTGGATTACCCGATCGATGCAGCTGGCCGACATCACAACTCTCCTCCGCCAACAGTGCGGAAATACAATGGCTCGCGGACGACGATCGTTGAGTACTTTCAACATGAAAAACGCCGCCGCATACCATCGATTTTAGACCACCTGGGCGACGAAGCAAATTTCATCCGCTCGCGGCCAACTGAATTATCGCGATTTTTGGATCTGAAGACCGGTCAAACTGACCACTGAGCGACCTCCCGGCGCAACGTGAGGGCTACATTGCCATCATCCAAGCAGGCCGCTCGCTCCGCCGAGACGCATCAAGGCGACATCACGGCGACGCAGCTTGGCCGGCTGGATCGATCCGACAAGTGTCCAAAGTTTCCAAAGTCACTGATAACTCAAGACTCACAACTCACAACTCCAGACTCCTCAATGTTGGACAAGCCACAACTGCAACAGATCTACCGCGACGGACTGCTCAGCGACACGCTGCCGTTTTGGATCGATCACTGTGTCGATCGGCAGTATGGCGGTTTCATGATGGGGCTCGATCGCGACGGCTCGGTGATCGACACCGACAAAGGTGTCTGGCAACAGGGGCGATTCACCTGGTTGCTGGGTGAGCTGTACAACCACTTGGACGCCGATGCCGAGCAGCGGAATCAGTGGTTGGAACTGGCCCTGCACGGCGCCAAGTTTCTGGATCAACATTGCTTTGATCCGGCCGATGGCCGGATGTGGTTTCACGTCACTCGCGACGGTCGGCCGATTCGTAAACGACGCTACGCGTTCAGTGAAAGTTTTGCGGCGATTGCTTATGGAGAGCTTGCGCTGGCAACGGGTGATCCGCAGTTCGCCGAGAAAGCGAGGCGGACATTTCAGAATTTCCTGGACCACAATCGGAAGCCCAACGAGGTCGCGGCGAAGTTTACCGACACGCGGCCCACGCGCGGACTTGGCTTTCCGATGATCACCATCGCCACGGCTCAACAGTTGCGGCAATCGATCCAGCTGCCCTCGGCAAATGATTTGATCGATCAGGCGATCGATGTGATCCGAGAGTTGCATCTGAAACCGGAGCTGCAGTGTGTGATGGAAACCGTCGGAGTCGACGGCCAGATCATCGATCACTTTGACGGACGGACACTCAATCCGGGACATGCGATCGAGGGAGCCTGGTTCATCATGTGGGAAGGGCTGCAGCGCGGCGATGATGCGCTGATTCGCACCGGTTGCCAGATGCTGGATTGGATGTGGGCGCGAGGTTGGGATCCGCAATATGGCGGCCTGCTCTATTTCACCGATCTGTATGGTCATCCGGTACAGGAATACTGGCACGACATGAAATTCTGGTGGCCGCAGAACGAGACGATCATCGCCACCCTGCTGGCGTACCAACTGACCGGCGACGCAAAGTACGCCCAGTGGCACCAGCAGGCGCACGGGTGGGCCTACGATCACTTTCCCGACCGCCAAGATGGCGAGTGGTTTGGCTATTTGGATCGCACCGGCCGCGTCACGTCGACGCTGAAAGGCGGGCTGTGGAAAGGACCATTTCATTTGCCGCGGATGCAACTGGTTTGTTCGCAAATTTTGTCGATCTGATCCGCAGCGGCACAATTCAGCCGGATTGGTTAAACTGAATCTGCACAGACTCGGGAAAAGGGGTCCGACACCAAGGGTGCGAAGCACCGCTGGGGCCGTGCCGGCGACTGGTGTCTGCCCCCTTTTCCCGACCTCAGACCCCTCCACCCCCGCAAAGCATAACAATCGAGGATGCAAACGATGCCAAACGATCCGACCCGACGCAGTTTCCTGAAGACCAGCACGGTGGCCGCCGCCGGCGCCGCGCTGACCAGCACCGTGGCCCGCACGGCGCATGCCGCCGGCAGCGATGAAATCAAGTTCGCACTTGTCGGTTGCGGCGGTCGGGGAACCGGGGCGGCGGACCAAATCATGAACACCAAGGGGAACACCAAACTGGTCGCCGTCGCCGATGCGTTCCCCGAAAAGGCCGAAGGAGCGATCAATGGCCTGGGAAAAAAACACAAGGAGAAAGTCGATGTTCCCAGCGAGAACGTGTTCGCCGGTCTGGATGCCTACAAGCGAGCGATCGATGCCGATTGCGATCTGGTGATCATCGCCACACCCCCCGGTTTCAAACCACAACAGTTTGAGTACGCCGTCAACAAGGGCCGCCATGTCTTTATGGAAAAGCCGGTCGCTTCCGACGCGATCGGTGTTCGCCGAGTGCTGGCGTCGGTGGACGAATCGAAGAAGAAGAATTTGATGGTCGGGATCGGGTTGCAGCGACGCCACGAACCGCCCTATATCGAAACGATCAAACGGATTCACGACGGCGCCATTGGCGACGTGATCTGCCAGCGCGTGTATTGGAACGGCGGCGGGATCTGGTACCGCAATCGCAAGCCGGACATGACCGAAATGGCCTTCCAGACCAACAACTGGTACCACTTCAATTGGCTCTCGGGCGACCAGATCTGCGAACAGCACATTCACAACCTGGATGTCGGTTGCTGGGTCAAAGGGGAGTACCCGGTGGAGTGCAATGGGATGGGGGGCCGTGAGCTGAGGATGGATGGTGATGCGTCCAAATCCCAGATCTTTGACCACACCTTCTGTGAGTACACGTTTGCCGACGGCACCAAGATGTTCAGCCAGGGTCGTCACGTTCGCGGTGCCTGGAATCACGTGGGCGAAGCAGTTCACGGTTCCAAGGGAACGTCCGATCCGTCTGGTTCGATCAGCGGTCCAAACCAGTGGAAGTACAGCGGCAACAGTCCAGGCGGGCACCAGCAAGAACAACACGATTTGATCGAGGCGCTGATGCGGGGCGACATTTACAACGAAGGCGAATACGGTGCCAAATCGACCTTCACCGCGATCTTGGGCCGTGAGGCGTGTTACAGCGGCAAAGTGCTGCGGTGGGACGAGTTGTTGGAAAAAGGCCGCGAGTTGGCACCGGGCATCGACGACTACACTTTGGAGACTCCGCCGCCAACGCTGCCCGATGAGAACGGGTTGTATCCGGTGCCGGTACCAGGAGAATACAGTCCGTTTGCTTAAGCTGGACAGCGAAACTCTCGTAGTCCCGCGAGTCCCTTCGCGGGGCAATTTCCCTGGGAGTTGTTTCCGGAATGGCCCGCGAGGGACTCGCGGGACTACAAATTCGACAGGCGGCGAAAAAGAGAGTTTCAGTTCAAAAGTGGCACTGTCCAGTGACGGTGAGCTTGAAACTCCGAACTTGAATCTCGATTGACCCTTTCAACGCGATCAGCCTTATTGTTTAAGAGTCCTGTTTGATGGCGTTTCGCCTTCCCATCGTTGCCGAACCTGAAATGCCCCCCGGCGCTGTCGTCAGCGCCAGCGGTCGGTTGCCGCGCTGGTTGAAGCAACCGATTCCGCGCAGCAACGCGAATCACCTGACCCAGGCTTTGCTGGACGAGCTGAATCTGGAAACGGTTTGCGAGAACGCCAAGTGTCCCAATCGGATGGAATGCTACAGCCAGCAGACCGCCACCTTCATGATCTTGGGCAACGTGTGCACACGTCCCTGCGGCTTCTGCGCCGTTGATCGCGGTCGTCCGCCGCAGTTGCCCGCTGGTGACGAACCCGCGCGGGTTGCCGAGGCGGCCGCGCGATTGGGGCTGAGGCATGTGGTGATCACCAGTGTGACGCGGGATGATTTGCCCGATGGCGGAGCCGAACACTTCCACCGTTGTGTCGTCGCGGTACGGCAGCGGACCGGCGCGACCATCGAAGTCCTGACACCCGACTTTGTGCACTGCAAAGCTGCTTTGAGGCGCGTGATCGAGGCCCGGCCTGACGTTTTCAATCACAACATGGAAACGGTACCTCGGCTGTACCGCCGCGTCCGCGGTCCGAAAAGCGATTATCGCTGGACTTTGGGGATGATGCGACAAGTCAAGGAGTATGATCCGAGCGTCAAAACCAAGAGCGGCTTGATGCTGGGACTGGGCGAGCAGCGGGGTGAATTGTTGGAAGCTTTGGCCGACCTGCGGGCCCACGACGTCGATTTCCTGACGCTCGGTCAGTATCTGCAGCCGGGCGAAAAGTACCTGCCGGTGGTCCGGTTTGTCCCGCCGCAGGAGTTCGACGAGCTGGGTGAAATCGCCAAATCGATGGGGTTCAGCAAAGTGGCCAGCGGCCCCTTTGTCCGCAGCAGCTACCACGCCCGCGAGATGGCCGAGTTCGGTTGACCAACCGTCAGCCGCGGTCCAGGAATGCGCGCAGGTTCTGCAGGGTCGCTTCGGTGGTACAGGAGGTGGCGCTGGCTGCCGCGCCGGCGGCCAGTTGGGTCAACAAGGTTTCGCCGATGTCTTCGTTCAGCTGTCGTTTGATGGCTTGAACCGCCTGCGGTGGCCCACCAGCGGTGCTCTTGGCCAGTTCGACCGCCGCCACCCAAACCTGGTCGCTGGGAACCGGTTGCCCACAGAGGTTCAAGCGATAAGCCTCGGTCGCATCGATGGTTTGGCCGGTCAACAGCATTCGCGCCGCGACCGCCGCACCGACGCGAAACGTCAGCAGCGCCGCGGTCGCGCCCCACCATGCCGCGATGGACGGCATTGGCGGCGAAGCTGGCGGTTGTCGATGCCACGACACAGTCGGCGGCCAGCGCCAGCGCGAATCCGGCCCCCATCGCCGCGCCGTCGACCGCGGCGATCACCGGCTTGGGAAACCGCAGGATCTCCTCGTACAGCCGCGTCAAATCACTCCACAGCGTGAACCATTGCGACTGGGCTTGAGCCTCGGGAAGCGACGCGATTTCCCCCAACACCGTCAAATCGAGACCGGAACAAAAATGCGCTCCCGTACCGGCCAGCACGACCGCACGGACTCGTTTCTCTTGGTGCACATCCGACAGCGCGGTCATCAGATCGCTGATCAACTGCGGATTCAGGGCGTTGCAGGTGACGGCTCGACTGAGCAAGATCGTGGCGATGTTCTCATGAACTTTGACATCGACATACTGCATGGCAACGCACTCCTGACGGTTTCCGCATTCTAGAGCATTTTCGAATTGGTTGAGCCAGTTGTTCGCAGGCCATCCTCTGGGTGGCCTGATGAATTCTGAGCCGATCCGCCGCGGCCGGACTAGCCGCGGGCCTCGACGCTTCCGTCGTTGCCTCTGCAAGGCCCGAGGCTAGCGCCTACGGCTCACAGGAAAATGCCAATTCATTCGGCCACCCTCTGGGTGGCCACAAATTCTGAGCCGACGGCTCACAGAGAATTGCCGATTCGTTTTCAGGCCATCCTCCTGGAAGAGTCGAGCCTCAGCGCGGAGTGCGCCCGGAAATAAGCACGACGGTGAAGAAAATCGTTCGCATCAAAATGCTCACGGACCGTTCACACTCAAAGGGCCCTACACCAATTTCCGGAAGGCAATCTCTCGTGAAGCTCGTACCGTTCAGGTCGGGCCGATTCTTGCCAGGTTGCGGATGTTCGCCGCCGCGGCGCAAAAAAAGCCCCGCAGAAGAAACTTCTGCGGGGCTTCCATTTATCTCAGCACCTGACAGGCCAGGTGTTTGCTGCTGGCTTAGTTGCAGTTGGTGCAACCGGCACCGGTTTGCATCGGAGCCGACTGGATGATCACGCCACCGGCCGAGCCGTCCGACATGATCGGAGCCGAGGTCGCACAACCACTGCAGTCAGAAACCGTTACCGGAACCTGCTGGCAGACCCGAACCTGAACTTCGCGCATCGTTTGGACCGGAACGCAGACGGTGTACGTTTCCGGAACTTCCTCGGTAACGTTGTCGTAGACCGTCACGTTGTAGGTGCGGGTACGAGTTTCCGGCACGTTCACAGTGAAGCTGACCTCACGCGATCGCTCTTGGGTTTCCATGCGATTCTTGGTGACCGTACGGGTCCGGGTTTCTGTCGTGTAGGTCGTTTGAGGAACCATGCGGGTGCGGGTTTCCAAACGAGTCTTGGTGACGGGAACCATCCGGGTACGAGTCTCGTTGACCATCTTGGTGACCGGTACCGTGCGAGTACGCTCTTCGTTGCGATACTTGGTCACGTCTCGCGTGCGCTCTTCCTGTCGAGTCTTCTGCACGTTGACCATGCGAGTGCGAGTCTCGCTGGTCATTTCGGTGTAGGCCACTTGACGGCTACGAGTCTCCATTCGCATTTTGGTCACCGGAACGCTACGAGTCCGCGTTTCCATCTGCATGGTCGTCACAGGAACTTCGCGGGTGCGAGTTTCCATACGTTGCTTCTGGACAGGCACCTCGCGGGTGCGAGTCTCATTGTTGTACTTGGTCACGGTGTATTCGCGAGTCCGCTGCTCTTGGCGGCACTTCTGAACCGTCACCATACGAGTACGTTGCTCGTTGCGATACTTAGTCACGTTGACCGTACGGGTACGAGTCTCGTTACGCGTGCGGGTCACTGGCACCGTCCGCGTACGGGTTTCGTAGTTGTAGCTGGTCGTCGTGTAAGTGTAAGGAACCTGCGACGTTTGCCGCTGGTAGGTCGTCTGGGGAACTTCCGTGGTCACCATGTTCGGCACATAGACGCGGCGATAGGCAATCGTCGGTCCACAGCCGGAACCGGCGGCACCGCAATCGCCACAGCTGGGAGCCGCGGCAACGCCACATCCACAACCCGATCCGCAGCTGCTGCCGCAAGGCGAGCAGGAACTGCAACCGCCACAGGCAGAACCCCCTGCTCCTGCTCCACCGCCAACTTCGACGGCTTGGCACTGGTAGCTACCCATGTCTCGGGTGACGGTTTGCATCGTCGTGACAGGAACGCAAGTGGTCACGGTGCGATAAGCGGTTTGAGTTTGCTGGACGGGAACGCAAACCTGATAGCTTTGTTCGACGTTCTCAGTGTAGGGAACCGCCACCGTGTAGGTCTGCTCGACCGCTTCGGTGTAGGGCACCGCGACCGAGTAGGTCTGTTCCACCTGCTCGGTGTAAGGCACGTTGACCATGTAAGACTGAGTCTGCGTTTCGGTGACCGGAACCTGAACCGTGTAGGTTTGGGTCAAGGTTTCGGTATAAGGAACGCAAACCTGGTAGGTCTGAGTGGTGGTCGTCGTCACAGGCACGCAAACTTGATAGGTCTGTTCAACATTTTCCGTGTAGGGAACACTGACCTGGTAAGTTTCTTCGCGCGTCTTTTGGACGGGCACTTGAACCGTATAAGTCTGCTCGACTTGTTCGGTATAAGGGACGCTGACCATGTAAGTTTCAGGTTCTGTGTAAGGGACTGAAACCGTATAAGTCTGAGTGATCTCGTCGGTCTTTGGCACGCACACTGTGTAGGTCTGTTCGACCTGCTCGGTGTAGGGTACCGATACTTGATAGCTCTGTTCGACTTCACTGGTGACCGGCACTTGAACGGTGTATTGTTCTTCTTCGGTGTAAGGCACACAAACCTGAACGTTGTAGGTCTCGGTCCGCGTTTGCGTTTGAGGCACGTTGACCGTGTAGGTTTGTTCTCGGGATTCGACCCGCGCCACACGCCGCGTCACCGAACGCATCCGTGTTTGGGTTTGTTGCTGATAAGTGGTGGTCGGCACCATCCGTGTTTCGGTCACATATTGCGACTGCATCACGGTTCGTGTCCCGCAACCCGCGCCGCCCATCACTGCGCCGTTCATCACCGCGCCATCCATCACCGCGCCGCCGTCAGCCGCACCGCAACCGACGCAACCGGCAGTACCGCAATCGGCGCCGCACCCTGTGGTCGCGACGCAGGCCGAGCCGCTGTCGCAGCCTCTACAATGGCCGCAGCCCGCTTGGACGTTTGCGGCGAACAATAGCGTCGCGCATAGTCCGAAAACGGCCTTCATCATCTGTGTTGTCATCTAGTAACCCTCCGGAAATGCTTACAGCCCTGTTAGGGGCACAAAAAAAGTGAGTTCGTGGAAATCTTTAACGGCTGCGTAATCTAGGCGATACAGGGCCTAGGGAGGTAGAATGTAAATGTTCACCGCTGACTGTCAACGACTTGCCAAACCAATTCGCAGAATATGACTAAGAATCTTCCGGCGTTCGTTCGATCCACAGATGTGGAGATTCCAAAATCAAGACAAAGCGGGGAATGATTCGGGGGAATGATTCACTGTTAAGTGGGGTCAAAATTGATAGCCGCGACGGTCGATGGATCGATTCCGGCGCGGCGGTCCGGTCGTTTTGACCACACTTGGCACGTCAGAGGCGACAAACCCTATGACAAATCCAACTAGCTTCCCTATGATTCACTTGGTATCCCCATTGGTGAGTGCCGAAGAAAGGTGCTGGGAGTAAACGGGTCGATGAACCGATTGCCACAGGCAACAACGTCAGCAAGCGAACCTCGCAAAGTGATTTGCGTGGGGGATCCGGCGACACTGCCTGCAGAAATCGGTCGCGAAAACGTGATCGTGGTCGATACGTCGGTCGCGGTCGTCGATCAGTTGGCCGAACCGGGAGTCGAGGGAATCTGGATTTCCCGCGACCAATTGCCGCAGATCAGTGAATTGCGGGGACTGGCTCAAAGTGGCGTGATGCTGCGGGACATGCCCGACGGCGTGGCTCTGCTGGACGCCGACATCCGGGTGTTGTGGGCCAATCGACGGCTCGCCGAATGGTCCGGCCGCGGCGACCAGCCGTTGGCCGGCATCAATTTCTATGAGTTGCTCTCAAATCCCGAGATCATGGGACCTGATTTTTGTCCTTTCCACACCGCTCTGGCGACGGGCGAAGAGGGGAGCAGCACGCTGCACGCCGGCGGCAGCTATTTTCAGGTGCACGCCGCGCCGATCGTTCAAGCCGATCATTCGCGTCAGTTGGTGGTCACGGTCAACGACATCACCGAGGAGATCTTGCAGCAGCAAAAGCTGGCCGCGATTCATCAGGCCGGCCGTGAGTTGGCCGACCTGCGGCCATCGGAAATCTTCATGATGGAAGTGGATCAGCGAATCGATTTGCTGAAAGAGAACATCCGGCACTATTTAAGCGACCTGTTGAATTTCGAGGCGATCGAGATTCGGTTGCTCGAGCACGCTACCGGCAATCTGGTTCCGCTGCTGAGTGTCGGCATTGATCAGGATGCCTCGGATCGGCAACTGTATGCCCATCCACAAGGCAACGGCATCACCGGCTACGTCGCGGCCAGCGGCATGAGCTATGTCTGTCACGACGTCGAAAACGATCCGCTGTTCATTCCCGGCGTCGCCAATTCCAGAAGTTCGCTGACCTCGCCGCTGATCCTGCATGACCAGGTGCTGGGGACGATCAATGTGGAAAGCCCTGAGCCGCATTCCTTTACCGACAGCGACTTGCAGTTTCTGGAGATCTTTGCCCGGGATGTTGCCTTCGCGCTCAACACGCTGGAACTGCTGGTCGCCCAAAGCGCCAACACGGCCCAGCAGAGCTGTGATGCGATCCACAGTGCCGTCGCGTTGCCGGTCGATGAGATTCTTAACGACGCTGTCAACGTGATGGAAGGTTACATCGGGCACAGTCCCGAGGTGGTTGATCGATTGCGGCGAATCCTGCACAACGCCCGCGACATCAAGCAGACGATTCAGCAGATCGGCCAGAAGATGACCCCTCTGGAGGCGGTCCCCGCGGGAGTCCAGTCGCAACAACACGCGATTTTGAAAGGCAAGCGGATTCTGGTGGTCGACGCGGACGATCAGGTTCGTACCGACGCCCATCAGTTGTTGGAACGCTATGGTTGCGTCGTCGAAACCGCTCACTTGGGCGACGAAGCAATCTTGATGGTTCGCAGCAGCGGCGGTGCGGGCAGTTATGACGTGATCATCAGCGACATTCGTTTGCCAAAGTACAGCGGTTATCAGCTGATGTTGCGATTGGGCGAAATCATGCAACCGGTCCCGATGGCGCTGATGACCGGCTTCGGTTACGACCCGGGACACTCGATCGTCAAAGCACGTCAAGATGGATTGCATCCCAAGTGCATTCTGTTCAAGCCTTTCCGACTGGATCAGTTGATCGATGTCGTCAAGACGGTGCTGGAGATCAACAAGAAATCGCCACCCCAGCCGGTCGCAGACAAGGCCAGCAGCTGAGTACTGTAGCTCGTGGGTGAAAACGGTTTGCAAGTTGGCTTGCGAGCCAACGAACCTCGATAGACAGTGCCACTCTCGTAGTCCCGCGAGTCCCTTCGCGGGGCAATTTCCATTGGAATTGCTTCCGGAATGCCCCGCGAGGGACTCGCGGGACAACACGTCGGGGAAAGGGGTCAGCGACGAATGTCACCAACTTGGCTGGTTATCGAGACCTCATAGTCTGGGGCCAATTCCTTAACGAGCGTTCAGACTAGAGAGTCCTGAAGCGGCGGCAACTCCGTGACGGCGGGCTTGAACGGGCCCCTGTTTCTGCTTGGAATCCTCTCGGCATGTTCCACCCCGCAGGGGCCGCGGCACTGGCACCGGCTGTGACCCCTTCGGGGTCAGCCATAATCTCTAGCGATCGCGTTCCCCGGGTTCGCTGCGCGACCCGAGGCTAATTGCCGATATCCCGTTCGGGATAAAGGAAGGCACCGTGCTTCGACCAACTCGGCTAAAGCGTCCACACCAAGCCGCTAAAGCTCGTAACAGTGGGATCAGGCACGAATAGCCGCCTGCGGCCCGCAGCTCGCTTCGCATGATTGCGGTCTGATCCTTTTTTGCCTGGAGCATTTTCAGTAATGACCCTTTTTCCGGGTATCGTTGGCCTTCATTTGGGCAGCTCGGGCAATGAGGTTCTCTCGGCCACTGGTGGTTCCCAGAGGTCTTCGACTTCCTGATTTCCGGCATCCTGTCTCAGTAACAGATAGACCCCGCCGACCAGACCCCACAACAAGGTCAGCACCACCACCACCGGCAAACGCCACAGAATCTCCCGCGCAACCCGCTGGATTTCTGCTGACCCGCCGGCGGCCGACAGCGTCAGTTCTGCCGATGCGACCGCCGACCAGGCGACCGCCGATGCCAACGATCCGATGATCGTCAGCAGGACCATCGACAACAATCCGTAGGCCAACAGCTGCACCGGCCGCCGCAACAGGTACTCGTATCCCCGGCTTAACGAATCAAGCGGATCGGCGGCTGGTTCGTTGATCAATGCCGCCCAACTGATCGGAACCGCGACGTGGGCGCCGAACGCCAACAAACCGCAAGGGACTGCCAGCAAGGCCGCCAACAGCCCCGCGATCATTTGCAGTGATCGCACCTCGGCGGACCAGCTGGCCAACCAACCGAGCACAAACACGATTGACAGCAAGGGGAGGATGCACAGCACCGGGACCAACGCAACCAGCCAGCTCCAGGGAGTCCGGCGCAGTGCTAGCGAGAGCCCGGGTCCGAACGGCATCAAAGCCCGATCGGCGACCAGCAACGCGCCCGCCCGGGCCAGCACCATCGCGACTGGACTCCAAATCAGGATCGACCAGATCGCCACCGCGGCTGAACGCCAGCCGATACGATTCGGATCCAGCAATGAGCTGGGAGCCAGGAGACGAAAATAGTCGACCAGCAACCGCAGATCTTCGCCCGCGCTGGCCGACAAACGGGGTGGATCGGCGTGACCCAACAGCACTTTCCGACCAATCAACCAGATGGCCAGCACGATCGCGGTCAGTGACAACAGAGTTGGTGAACCGGCAACTCGCAGAGTTCGCAACAGCCGCAGCGGCGGCAACAGATCGATCCACTCGTGGGCGCGAGCCAGCAAACCGGTCTCCAGATCATATCCCTGATGCAACTCATCGGCGGACGCGTCGTCATCCGGATTGCCGCTGGGGACATCGTCGGAATTCATGGTCAGTCGCTATTGGCAGAGGCGCTATTGGCAGGGGCTGGGAAATGGCTCAGCGGAACGGTAGTTTGAGGGGATGGGCGATTCAAGACAACCCGCAAAACATTCCGATACCAGCGAAGCCGACGCCTTCCTGGTCCAGCAGATTCGAGCCGGCGATGCCGACGCCTGGCAAACCCTGATCGATCGCTACGAAGGCCGGCTGATGGCCTTCACCGACAGCCGAATTCGCAACCGGGCAACCAGCGAAGACATCGTGCAGGATGCATTTGTCGGTTTTCTGATCAGTCTGCCGAACTACGACGGCAGCCGTCCACTGGAAAGCTACCTGTTCTCGATCTGCGCTTACAAATTGACCGATCATTTGCGTCGCGAGGGACGCCGCCCGGCGATCCAAATGCATGGGCGCGGCAGCCAGGGTAGTGGCCAAATCGAACCTGTCGGCGGTGATCGAGTCGCCAGTTCGATCGTCCGCAGCACCGAACGCAAGGCGATCGAGGAGACCGCGGTTCGCGACGCGATTGCCGAGCAGGTGGATCGATGGAAATCGACCGATGGTTGGAACAAGTTGAAAGCGATCGAATTGCTGTTCGTGTGCGGCAAAGCCAACAAGGAAGTGGCCAGCCAATTGAAGCTGACTGAACAACAAGTCGCCAATTACAAAAGTGATTTTCAAATTCGCATGCGGGCGATCGTCAAACGCATGAATTTGGACGAAAGCATATTTCCCGAACTGGCAGAATGAGCACCGCAGCAGAAAGCAAATCAATGACGGCGACCGTTGTACCACTCCGCATCGGATCGCAGTGGAGAGCAAGCCACGAAGCGACTCAGACGACTCCGGTCATGAATCCTTCGACCGGCCAAGTGATCGCGGCCGCGCCGATCGGCTGTGCCGCCGACGTGGATGACGCGGTAGCGGCGGCTGTCGCCGCCGCGCCGCAGTGGGCCGAAAGGCCGGCGATCGAACGCGCGCGAGTGATGTTCGCGTTCCGAGAATTGATCGCCGGGAACTTTGACGATCTGGCCCGGTTGGTGACCCGCGAGCATGGCAAGACACTGGGCGAGGCCAAAGCCGAGGTGCAGCGCGGACTGGAAATGGTCGAATTCGCCTGCAGCGTACCAACCATGCTGGCCGGACAAACTTTTCCGCAAATTGCCGACGGCGTCGACGGTGAAACCAATCGGCACCCGCTGGGCGTCTGTGCCGGGATCACGCCCTACAATTTTCCCAACATGGTGCCGCTGTGGATGTTTCCGATCGCGATCGCCTGCGGCAACGCATTTGTGCTCAAGCCCAGTGAAAAAGTCCCGCTCAGCGCCAACCGGCTCGCCGAACTGTTGATCGAAGCCGGTTTGCCGGACGGTGTTTTCAACGTGGTCCACGGCGGCGCCGAGACGGTCGACCGCTTGCTGCAACATCCAGACGTCGCGGCGATCTCGTTTGTCGGTTCGACAGCGGTGGCAAAACATGTGTACCAGCTGGGCACCGCCAACGGCAAACGGGTCCAATCGGCCGGCGGCGCAAAGAACCATTTGATTGTCATGCCGGATGCCGATTTGGACCAATCGGTTAAGGCCTTGGCGGCATCGGCATTCGGATGCAGCGGGCAACGCTGCATGGCTGGCTCGGTTGCACTGGCGGTCGGCAAGGCCGGGGACGCCTTGGTAGCGAGCCTGGTCGATCACTCGGCGCGATCCGCGTCGCGCCCACCGACGGCAATGACGCCGCCGAGATGGGGCCGGTGATCAGCGCGGCTCACCGCGATCGAGTCGCCAGTTACTTGGACACCGCTCACCAAGTGGGTGCCAACGTGGTACTCGATGGCCGCGTTGCCGCAGCAGGTGACGGGTTTTTGCTGGGCCCCAGCATCGTCGATCAAGTGACCACCGAGATGCCGCTGTGGAAAGACGAAATTTTCGGTCCCCTGCTGTCGGTGGTCCGCACCGATTCACTGGACGAGGCGATTGCGATTGGCAAATCGTGTAAGTATGGCAACGGAGCCTCGATTTTCACTCGCGACGGGCACGCGGCGCGAACGTTCAAGCGGCACTTCAACGCGGGCATGATCGGAATCAACGTTGGTGTACCCGCCCCCATGGCTTGGCTGCCGTTTACCGGCTGGAACGAATCGTTCTTTGGCGATTTGCACATTCAGGGAACCGAGGGAGTCCATTTCTATACGCGCCAAAAAACCACTTTGACTCGCTGGTTCCAGTCAGAGCGTGATTCCCACCACGACCCGATCTGGAAACAGGGGTAAAGATGGTAGAAAAAGGGGTGGGAACCCTATCGTGCGAAGCACTCCAAGGGCCGTTTGCTGCGATTGGGGTCCGATCCGAATGGCGCGGGCGCTGAGCGGATGGTGCTGGCCGTTCGGTTAACCCACATCTCCGTCCGTACGCTGCCACCTTGTGTGTCATGGGGCAGGAAAGCATCACGGAAAGATACGGGTCAACAAAGCCGTGCCGGCTGAAAACCCGAAATATCGGCACGGCCGGGATATTTCGGCAGCCGGAACATTTGCTAGATCGGCGGGTTGACTATCCTATAGGTGCTGTGCCCCCACTACCGTTGTCCCGCCACATACGCCAGCCGCCGGCCGATTCCAGAGTCAATGACGCAACCCAGTACCGATCAATCGCCGGCCAGCAATGCCGCCAGCTTGCTGCCAAGCCTGCCGGGCATGCTGCTGCGAGTCGCCTTGCCTGTCGGCGTGCTTGCCGCCGGCCTATACGCCTACCAGCTGCTGTCGGTGCCGGTTGAAAAAGATCCGGAACCGCCGCCGGAAAAACGGCTGATTCGGACCAGGGTGATTGAGCTGCGGGCTCAGGACTATCCGATCGTGATCAATAAAAACGGGATCGTCCAAGCTCACAATCAGGTGATCTTGAGCGCCGAAGTGATCGGCCGTGTCATCCGCGTCAGCCCCTCCTTTGAAGTCGGTTCCTATTTTTCCGCCGGCGAAGTGCTGGTCGAACTTGATGATCGAGACTACAAGAACGCCTTGGCGCTCGCCCAGGCTCAGTACGAGGGCGCCAAAGCGGCATTACAGCTGGCCAGCTTGAACTTTCAGCGACAGACCAAGTTGGTTCAGCGGGACGCCGCCTCACAAGCCGAATTGAATCAAGCCGTGGCCACCCGCGATCAAGCCGATTCGGACCTTGACGCGGCGCAAACTCAAGTCGAACAGGCTAAGCGGGATTTATCACGAACCAAAATCGTGGCCCCCTTTGACGGTCGCGTTCGACAAAAAGAGGTGGGGCTGGGCCAATCGGTTGGTCCCGGCACTCCGCTAGGGATTGTGTTTGCTGTTGATTTCGCCGAAGTGCGATTGCCGATCGCCGGTCGCGAACTGCAGTACCTGGATCTGCCCGAGCACGCCGGCGACCCCCCTGTCGAAGTCGAATTGCGGAATGCCATCAACCCGGCTTCCGAAACGGTTTGGAAGGGAAAGATTGTTCGCACCGAGGGGGCACTCGATGAGAACTCGTTGGAACTTTTTGCGATCGCCAGGATCGATGATCCGTTCGGACTGAAATCAGGTGATCCACCGCTGCGGATTGGCCAGCCGGTCGTCGGCGCTATCGCCGGCAAAGTGTTGGAGCATGTAATTGCGATTCCCCGCGCGTCAGTTCGACAGCTCGATCGAGTGTACCTGGTTGACCAGAACGAATTGATCTTGAATTCGAAAACGATCGTCCCCGTTTGGTCCGACGAGCAGCATTTGATCGTTCGAGATCCGCAGATCACCGACGGAACCCTGCTGTCGACCACCAGCATCGTGTTTGCTCCGGACGGAGCTCAAGTGGAAATCATTCCGGAGATCGAGGACGCCACGGCAACGGTTTGCAAGCCGAATGAGTCCACCGAGAGCACCAACTAGGGCTGGTCCATGATTCGCTGGTTTGCCAACAACGGAATCGCTGCCAACTTCTTGATGCTGGGCATTCTGGTCGCCGGTGGTTACACCGCCATGTACCGAATTCCGCTGGAAGTATCTCCCAGCCTGTCTTGGAACACGGTCATGATCGAGATGCCCTACCGCGGTGGCACCGCCAAGGACATCGAACGCGCGATCTTGATCCCCGTCGAACAGGCGCTCGAAGGAGTCGAAGGGATCGAACATCTCAACGCCGATGGGATGCGTGGGATGGCTCGGTTTCACCTGAACGCAAAGCCGGGGACCGACGTGCGGGCCTTGATGGACGACGTCAAAGCCAGAATCGACACGATCACAACGTTTCCACAGGAAACCGAGCGGCCCCGGGTGTTCATTCCCGAATCGGGAAACTACTTCGAAGTGCTTAGCGTCGCGGTCACCGGCAAGATGAGTCCGCACGACCTGCGCGAGGTTGCCCGCCAGGTCGAAGAGGACTTGTTGGAATTGCCAGGGATCAGCCGGGTCAATCTGCAGGGCGAGCAACGGACCGAGATTTCGATCGAGGCCAGCGCGGACAAGCTGATCTCGTACGGCCTCAGTTTCCAGGAACTGGCCGATTCGATCCGGCGGTTTTCGGTCGACTTGCCGGCCGGCGCGATCGACAGCGATAGCGGCACGTTTGTGATTCGCACCCGCGGTCAAGCCTATTCCGAACGCGACTTTGAAACGATCCCGATCCGCAGCGACAGTGGAGCGGAATTGCAATTGGGTGATGTGGCCAGCATCCGCGACGATTTCGAAGAAGGTGATCGAACGGTTGAATTCAATGGCAAACCCGCGTTGTTCATTGAAGTCTTGAGGACCGGCAATGAAAGTGCGATCGATATCTCCAACAAAGTTCGCCAATACGTCGCCACGGCGGAGACTCGATTCCCAAGTGGCATCGAACTGTTTGTCTGGGATGACGAATCGCTATCGATCCGTGGTCGTCTCAGTACGCTGGTCTCGTCGCTACTGCAAGGCAGCCTGCTGGTGCTGATCTTGCTGGGATTGTTTCTGAGACCTTCGCTGGCGTTCTGGATCGTGCTCGGAATCCCTGTTGCCTTTGCCGGCGGCGTGCTGTTGATGCCCTGGTTTGGCATCACCGCCAATGTGATGAGTTTGTTTGGTTACATCATCGTGGTTGGTATCGTTGTCGATGATGCGATTGTCACCGGCGAAAACATTTACAGCAAGATCAAGGAGGGCATGCCATCGCTGCAGGCCGCGGTCGAGGGAACCGAGGAAGTGGCCACGCCGGTAACCTTTGGCGCCTTGACCACGATCGTTGCGTTTATCCCGTTGCTGTTCTTTGAGGGTGCTTGGGGAGATTTTGCCAAACAGATTCCCCCCATCGTGGCGCCGGTGCTGTTGTTTTCGTTGATCGAATCCAAATTGATTCTACCGGCCCACCTCAAGCATCTGCGGCGCGAGACGGGGCGCGGGATCTTCTCTCGTTTCCAAACGCGGATCAGCAACGGTTTGGAAAGCTTTATCCGTCGGGGTTATCAACCCACGCTGGAATTGGCGGTTCGCTACCGGGTGACGGTGTTGGCCGGCTTTGCGGCCATGGGGATTGCCATGATCGGCTATTGCATGGGGGGACGAATGGGCTTCGTTTCGTTTCCGTCGATCGATCGACAACGGATCACCGCCATTTTGGAATTGCCCAACAACACGCCGATTGAAACCACCGCCAAGTACATCAATCGGCTTTCGGAGGCGCTGGATCAAGTCGGACGCGAGTTCGTCGATCCGGGTACCGGGAAGTCGCTGATTCTGAACGTCCGCAAAGTGATCGGCGGCTATGGCGGCGGAGGCGGTTACAACAAGTCCCGCGGATACGTGTCGATGGAAGTCCTGTCGCCCGATTTGCGGAGCGAGCCGGGACCGAAGAATAGCGAAATTGCCGCCCGCTGGACCGAAATCGTCGGCGACATCCCGGAAGCCGAGCAGTTGCGGATCTATTCCGAGTCGACGCTTCGCAAGAGCCGGGAATACGACGACGAACACCTGAACATCGAACTCCGCGGCCCCAGTTCGCCAGCGAAAACCAAAGTCGCCCGGGAAATCAAAGCGATGTTGGAGGGCTACGATGGAATCGCCACCGCCTGGGCGCGGGTCAACGAAGGGCAAGACGAACTGGAACTGACCCTCAAGCCGCGCGCCGCCGAACTGGGACTGACGCAACAAATGCTCGCTCAACAGGTGCGTCAGGCCTTCTTTGGCGAGGAAGCCCAACGAGTGCAGCGCGGCATCGACGACATTCGCGTGATGGTCCGTTTGCCGAGAGAGGACCGCGAATCGCTGCACACGCTCGACCGCATGAAGATCCGCACGCCGCGGGGAGCCAATGTTCCGCTGGCAACGGTGGCCGAAGTGGCCTTCATGAAAGCTCCCTCCTATGTCGAACGCAACGACGGCGCGGAAGTGATTCGGATCGGCTGTCAGCCGGTCGATGAAACCGTGGATATTCTGGGAATTTCCAAGCAGATCACACCGCGGCTGGACGAAATGTGCCGCGATGAAAACCTTTCCTACCAGTTTCAAGGTTACGTCGCCGAGGCCGAGGAAGCGAGAAAGCAGACGATTGTCGGGGCCGTGCTGCTGATGTTTACGTTGTACGGGATGCTGGCGATTCCGCTGAAGTCGATCACGCAGCCCTTCTTTGTGATGTTGGCGGTGCCATTCGCGGTGATCGGCGCACTGCTGGGCCACATTTACATGGACATGACTCCGTCGTATCTGTCGGTCTTTGGCATGCTGGCACTGGCCGGGATCTCGGTCAACGACACGCTGGTGATGGTCGATTACATCAATCGCCGGATGGCTTTGGGCGCATCGCTGAAAGAGGCGGCGCTGGAAGCGGGGGGCAAACGGTTCCGCCCGATCATGTTGACCTCGGTGACCACGTTCGCTGGACTATTGCCGCTGATGATGGACCGCTCGCTGCAGGCCCAGTTCCTGATTCCGATGGCGGTGTCATTGGCTTTCGGAGTGATCTTTGCGACGGCGGTGACTTTGTTTCTGGTCCCCTGTTCGTTGTTGATGGCTGACGATCTGAAAAAGGTTTGGATTGGCTTTCATCGCTGGTACCTGCATCCTTTCAGCCGGACCGACGGCGTGGCGAACCCAAGTCACCGCCAGTAGCGCCGGGCCGACATCGGCAGCGACGAGCGCATATGGGTCGTCGATGATTTCTTGTTGATGTTTGGATACCTCGAAGAGGTGGAAGCCATTAGCCGGCAGTTCGCGCAGCGAAACTGCCGGATCAAGGTTGGAACCAAGAATTCCCCCGCCCGCCCGCGATCCGGCATAGCCGGGTCGCGGGCGGGCGGGGGAGTAGAAAAGATGGCATACCCCGGATGCGCTGCGCGATCCGGGGCTAATTGCTTAGATCCCTATCGGGATCAATTGATGGAAATGCTCAAGCGGCGTAAACCGGAAACGGAATCAATAACACCCGGTCCGTGTTTTGATTGATCAGCGGTTCGGCGCTAGCCTCCGGTTTTTCGCGATCACGCCAGTTGCGTAGGCCAGGACTCGGCCTAAAGAAATTTGCCAGGACAAGTCCTGTTCGATGGCTACGGCATCTCGTCTTGGCCACGGCAAACCTGAACAGGCTTTAGCTCCTTGTTGTGCTCGTACTGGGCATCGCAGTACTCGCACTCGTCGGTAGCATTGAATTCCGCTTCGGACTCAACGAGGACATCTTGAATCGCGGCACATTCTAGCGTTGACCGACATGCGAGGTCGAGAAATCGATTACGATCAAGATTTCCAGCAGTGTAAGCGCGGGCTGATAAATGACTGGCTAATTCGCGTTTAACTAGCTTTCGATCGGATCTAGCATATTCTGATCCAAGTCCGAAAAAAAGAGATCGACTGTGAGCGCTCGTAACTCTGCATCATCTTCTCGCTGAGCCAGCACCGCTGATGGCAAACTAGCGGTGGGCTCACCATTCGGGAGAAACGTAAATTGTCTTTCGTTGATGAGAGTCACATCGTCTCCGAATATCGCGCCCGATCCGTTTAAGTCGGCGTAGACGTTAAAATTGGATGTCACTCCGGCAAAAGTAAATTGCTGGGAGTTCACTAGCGTGACGTCGTCGCCGAATACCGATGCCGAATCATTCACGTCACCTTCAAGCACGTTAAAGCGAAACATAAAGTTACCCCCTGACTCACCGTCGCCGGAGACAAGCGACACGCCATCGGTCCACTCCCCGTCCAACGCATTTCCGGCAACGTCGGTAGCGGTATCGGCGATCACCAATAGAAACTTGTCAGTATCTAGATCAGCGCTTTCGATCTGGATCACAACCTCTTCAGGAACAACCCCCGGGTTTACAGTGATCGAATAATCGATTGTGTTAACACCATGCAGCGACACGTCCAATTCAGAAATGACTACTTGTTCCGTAAATCGAATGGTGACGGTATCCAAGTTCGTCCACGGTAAATTTCGCAATTGATCCGGTCCAGGCAGCCGATGCCCGATGCGGTTGATTGGGTCGATTTCTTGCAGGAACGATGTCGTCCAATCACTGCTCGAAACACGCACATCCGCGACTCGAGCCGGTATTGACGGAGAGAACGAGATCCCGGAACCGAATTCAATGCCGAGAATGGGTGCCGCGCTTTTATCGAATAACTGAACTGCTTGCGCGTCGAAACCACTATTGACGACTCGCCCAACTTCCGTGAGTGAACTGATACTTGCTGACTCATCTACCGTCAGCACGATACTAAACAAAGTCGCGGTTTCGCCGACCGCAAGCATCATTCCAGCACCGGTAGATGCGGCTACTCCATAATCGGCGGTAAATGGCGCAGCGAGCGGCGTCACAAACTCCAACCCGAATCCGGCATTGGGAGTGAAGTCTTGCTCCAACCCACTGAATGCGATTCCCGGGATATCAAAAGCGAGTGGCAGATTGAATGATCCGATTTCAAGTGGTGAGACCTTGGCAGTCACGCGAAAGTCGAAAGAGTAGGTCCCAACACCGCCGAATTCAATAGTCTCACCATCAATCAGATCCTGATCGTTGTCTTCAATATTCACGATCAAACTGTCGATTTCAAAACCATCATAATTTGGATCGCTCGAGGTCGTTAAAAAGCCGATCACTCCGTCGTGATTCCCTTCCGGATCGAAATCATTGACTGCTTCAACTAAAACCGACTGAGGAACATCCCATGGCATGGGTCCAGAGCTATCAGTAAAGGTAACCGACGAAACTCCGGTCTGCAGCTCACCATCTGTGGTTAACAGGCTTATCGTGACATCGCTAGACGGCTCAGACGCCAAAACAATCGAGAACGAGTCAGAGCCGCCCTCTTCGGATACGTCGGTTGATCCTTCGGTCTCAGTGATGACGATGTCTGAAACGTCGAATTCATAGTCGGCGACCACGGGCAAGTGATCGCTGGCCAGCGCCAACGCGCTCAGCACCGACGGCGACGCTCCCGAACCTGTTGTGATCGGTCCATTCAGACTGTGTGTTCCGTTGTTGCCGAAGGCGCGATAAGAACCCGAGACGTAGTCGATCCCGACACCGTCAAAAAACTCACCGCTCAACAGTTGCAAATCAAACCGATCATCCATGAATCCGCCGGTCGCATTGTTTTGCGGGTTCTGGGTATGGATATCCCTGAAGCTCTGATTGTTGTACCAGTTTCCCAGACGATTGATCGGATCCTGAAGCTGTGCGTTGCCGGGTGATAAAAAACTGCCGAAGGCGGTTTCATTGCTGCTGCGCATGTTGAAATCGCCCATGAAGATCACCTGCTGGCCATCGCCCAGGTTATTGGCATTGTTGCGCAGCGCCGCAGTTTCGACGGCTCGAGTACTCTGGTCCGAACCGGCATTACCGGCCTTCAGATGAATCGAGTAGGCGTAAAAGTCGGAATCGCCGAACGTGCCTACCGGCCTAAACTGGCCTCTGAGAGGCTGGTGCGTGAAGCTTCCACTGACACTGCTGGCGCCGAGCAATTCCAGTGTGGCGGTGTTGTAAACGAAACCGACATATTCATCCGGCGAGCTGCCGCCAATCGTGATCGATTCGTAATCGTCGGCGTACAGACCATCCAGGATTGCCTCGACGTTATTCGCACGCTGAGGGTTGGTTTCTTGAAGCGCCAATAAATCGATCGGCCGCGCGGTGCCGGCGACGTTCTGAGCTCCGATCGCGCTGATAATTGTGGTGAACTGGTCGATCTGAGTCTCGTTGTTGGGACCATCCAGGGTGTTCCAGTTGACGACACGAAGTGCCGTCAACATTGCTCGGACTTCCAGTTCTTCAAAACCAAGCTTAAGTCGCGGTTTTCGTCCGTTTAGCAATGCTATTACCTCTGGTTGCGACAACGCAACTCCGCAATGACTTCCGAGGTCGCTTCAAGAAGAAAGGCCGCGTCGTCGAACAACGCAGACCTTTCGAGTGATTGATGGCTGCACGAAACAGCGACCGCGTGAGGTTCGCTAGCGACGACGACGCCGATATCCCAAAGCCGCCGAGCAGATTGCAAGCAAAGCAAAACTGTTGGGCTCAGGAATCACGTTAATCCCCACTCTGGGTGAACCATTCGTGTCCGCGAAAGAGAATGGAATTTGCTGAGCGTTTGCGTTGCTTAAATTCAGCGAAGTTACCGATACTTGCCCTCCGTCTCCACCGAGCACGTCCACCAAGATCGACGCGATCGTCGCAGTCTCGCCGACATTCAGAGCAAGACCAGGAGTAACCGTGGAAGTCGCTCCAAGGAACCATGTATTCCCCGGCCCAGGAACAATTCCCGTTCCTGCCGCTCGCAATTCAAAAGTGGGGTTTGGGGTCAGTGATGCCTGCAGGCCATCAAAAGCAAGATCGGGGTCGGAAAGGTCAATTTGCAAATTCCAGGCAACGATTTCCTCAGCCTGATCAACTGCAGTTGCGTAGATATCGAGCGAAACGATGCCTGGTCCGCCTACCTCCACGAAGCTACCAGAATAAACCACAGCAGCATCAGCACGGCTGGCAACCACTGCGAGCAAGCAAAGCGAAAGCAATATTTTTGCTGGTTTTTTCATAACGTGTCCTTATTGAGCGATAAAGGTAAATTTGTTTTCAATGACTGTCAACTTAAAACAATTCAGAATCCGAGTTTTCTAAAGCGGCAAACAGTTCGTCCACTTCCGTCTGATATGACGCAAGACTGGCTGGTATCGAACCGATTGGGCTCGTTAGCGCTAAGAGAGGAGGTGCGGGCTCGCCAGGGGGCAAGAACGTGAATTGGTTTCCATTCACGAGTGTCACGTCATCACCGAAAATCGATCCCGAAGCATTAACATCGTTGAAGGGGTTGAAACCAGGAGTGATTCCTGCGAATTGAAACTGGCTGGTGTTCACCAGGGTGACGTCGTCCCCGAAAATTGAGCTCGACCGATTGGCGTCACCCTCCAGGATATTGAATCGGAAATTAAAGTCGCCGTCGCCGCCATTACCTGAGACTAACGATACTCCATCAATCCAATCACCGTCCAATGGATTGCCAGCAGTGTCGGTCAACGTATCGGAGATCTGCAAGAGCACTTTGTCTGTGTCAAAGTCACCGCTCGTCAAAGTGATGACGATTTGGGACGCACTTGCACCTGCACCGACTGCAACCGAATAGCTTGGGCTATTGACGCCAAAAACTTGCACATCGCTACTACTGAAGACAACCGGCTCGCTGAAATCGACCGTGATGGTGTCCAGATTGAACCAAGGCAGAGTCGCTAACTGCTGAGCGCCCGGCAACGCGAAACCGATGGAATCCGCTGGGTCGACTTCGCCTAAGAACGGCGCCAACCACGAACTCCCGGAAATACGAACGTTCGTTACTACGGGCGGAGTCGCATCAACTACGCCCAGCGTGTTGCTCGAACCTGGTGTGATCCGTCCACCGGCCGGCAAGTTGGCGCTCGAGTTGTCTCCGCTGACGTAGTTTTGTGAAAAGTCGCCATCGGTGTTGTCGATGTCGCCGTTGTACCAGGCGGCAGCCGAATCGGCAGTCGTGTTGCCCAAGAACCGCGTCGCCGCGTCAGGTGTGCCAGCGACCTGCGTCAAGGCGGCTGGGCTGTATACCAGTCCCGATCCGTTGTCCGTCCAGCCGACGCTGTCGACCACAGTTGACCAAAGCGGATTGTCGATGACTCCGTCGTTATCTGTATCGACGTCGTCACCGGCACTGCCGCTGAAGCCGGTTACCAGCAGGAAGGTCAGTCCACCATTTTCAATGGTTCCCCCGTCGAGATCACCAAGCGCCGTCGCCGCATCGACCACGCCTGCTGGCCAAGGTGTGCCGGATGTCCCGTAGCCGGAGCCCAACATCAACAAACCATTGCTGCCGGTCGACAAGGACGAAAGGTCTTGGGCATTGTCAATCGTTCCCGCAACGGTACCGTTACCCTCGATCTCAAGCAGCCAGAGGCCCGTGAGCGCTTCGGCGCCGCCAGTGGTCGACAGAATCTCCACGTACTCGCGCCCATCATCGGTTCCGCCCGGGTTGACAAAAATCTCGTTCAGCACAACGGCCACAGCCGCGCCGTCGTTATCGATCACATTGACAATCACATCGGGATTCGTCAGCGCGTTGTAGGCGGCGTCAGCACCGCTGGCGGCAAGCGAAATCGCGCTGCTGTGGCTACCTTCGACATCACCGTCATCGACCGCAGTCACAGTGACCGTTTGCGGTATGTACCAATTGCTGGTCGAAAAGATCAGCGAACTCGTGCTCACCGTGGTCTGGCTGTCGGAGACAACGGACACCGTGACCGGCGCACTGGGCTGAGCCGCCAGTACGACGTCAAACGTGTCGCTTGTTTCACCTTCTTCGTTGACCGCCAAACCGCTGCCCGTTTGGATCGTCAGAATCGCTTTGCCATTAATGAATTCGCTAGCAAAATCACCCTCGTTATCGCGCCCAGGCGTCGCCAGCTCCAGATTCAGGTTGACTGGCAATGAAGCGCTGCCGGCAAACGGCCCGTCGCCATTGGGCCCTCTGGCGAGCGATTCGTCGTTGACAGCGCCATCGACATAGGTCAGCTGGTCAATCGTTTGCACGCCGTCAAAGAGCGTGACCGTCTCGCCGCCGTTGGCCAGACCGAGCGTTCCGGAGGAGGCAGCCGCCGCCTGAGCGATGCCGTCGAATGAATCAGCGTAGGTGCCGAAGGCTCCGATCGTCCCCCCAGCAAAGACAACGTAGGCTTGCCCGGCAGCCAACACGGTGCCTGAGGGGAATTGGTGAACCACACCCTGATCGCCTGAAAGGGTCCATCCCGATAAATCGATCGGCGAGGCACCGGTGTTTAACAGTTCCACAAACTCGTCTTCAGTCGAACTGAATACGAGGTCCAGATTGGCATCGATGACCGTGCCTGGGTCATACAGGACTTCGTTGATCACCACTGCGCTGTTGGGGCTGTCGTTATCGATGATGTTGGCCGTCAAGCCGATCGGGGATAGTGCGGCATAAGTGGCGTCGCCGCTGGGCGTGACCGTGATCGCCCCGGTGTGGTCCCCCTCGTTGACCAAGTCATCAACCGCCGTGACGGTGACCATTTGCGGCAGGTACCAGTTGCCCGGCGTGAAGGTAAGATTCGTTGGCGAGCCAGCCGGATTGCTGAACAACTGAAGTTGTGTGTCGGGATCGACCGTGATGGTCACGTTACCGGCCGGCGCCGCATCCAGCACAATGCTGAAAGTATCCATCACCGCCTCGACGTTGCTGGAAAAGTCGATCGTGCGAGCTTCGGCCAATTCCAAATCGGCAGTCATTCCGTCAGCAATATCCAGCGATGGATCAATGATCCGCACTCCAGGGGCGAGGATATTCGTGAAGCCAGGGGTGTCTTGACCGTCATCGTTGAATCGCAGCAGCGAATAAGTTCCGCTGCCATCGACGATCCTGCGCCCGCCGGCGGCGGCAAACGTATCTGGCGAATTGACGACCGGGTAACCGAGCCCGTAGCCCGCAGTGCCTGATAAGGAATCGAGGGTGACGCCGTCAAACCTGGTCACCCAGGGCGTCACGTCTAGCGCGCCATCGTCGTTGGTATCCAGATCTTGTCCCTGGGCCCCGGTAAAGCCGGTGACTAACAGAAATGTCGATGGGACACCTGAGAAATCGAGGTTGGCAATGGACAAGTCACCGCTATCTTTGACGATGCCCACATCCGAACCATCGTCATACAACAGCGTAAATCCGTCGGCGTCTGTCGAGCCGCCGTCCAGCGGAATCACGTTACTGATCACTCCACTGGGGGTACCGTTAAAATTGTCGGTCAAGACGATCACCGTCAGACCGGTCAGATCAAGGCTGGCGGTGCCGTTGGTATCATACAGTTCGATGAAGTTATTCGAATCGTTATCCAACGTGCTGTGGGAAATCCGAACTTCGTTGATCTTGACATTGGTGCTGAGCACAGGAGGGTCAGAGATCGTCACTTGAACATCGGCAATGAACGCGCCGTCAAAAGCCGCGTCCGCACTGCTGACCGTGAAGCTGACCGTGTCACTATGCAGGCCCTCCGGAATACCGTCATTGATACCGGTCACCGTGACCGTCTGAGCCCCGAAGCTGGCCGAGGTGAAGGTCAGCTGCGCTGGACTCGCGTTGATTTGGCCGCCGAACGTCAGGTCGACCACGACGTCGTCCGAAGGCGCGGTCGTCAGTTCAATCGTGAACGAATCGCTGCCTGTTCCCTCGACGACACCGGTCGCGCCGTCGGATTCGGTGACCACAAAGGAGGGGTCGTTCGTGAACCCGGGCGTATCACCCGTGTCGTCGCCGAACGGATCATTATTCGGGTCGTTGGGGGCTCGCTGCAAAGCGAACGCGCCCGTACCGTCGGGAATTCGAGCCACCGCGGCAGGAGTGAAGTTATTGGAGCTGCTGACCACGTTGGTCGAGTAGTTCAACCCGTCACCCGCGACGTTATTCAGCGATACCGAATCGAGAATCGCTGTCCAGGGCGGGCTGTCCAGAATCCCATCGTTATCGGTGTCGTAGTCGTCAGCCGAGGTGCCGCTGCCGGTGTAATTGGAGACCAACAAGAAGGTCGAAGGCGATCCAAAGAAATCGGTGTCGGCTGCTTCGATGTCCCCGGGATCTTTATTGATCGAAGGAGACGAACCGTCATCGTGCAGAAGCATGAAACCTTGCGAGTCGGTTGATCCGGTGCTCAGATCAAAGACAAAGGCGACACCGCCAGCGGAGAAAGTGGTGCCTGAGTTTCCGTTGAGCACCACCAGCGAGAGATCAGTGAACGGATCACTCGCGGTTCCGGAGGTCTCGTAGAACTCGACGAAATTGTTCGACGCGTTGTCGAGCGATCCCGGTGAAGAAATCCGCAACTCATTGATCACAAAGTCTCCGGCCAACAGCTGGCGAGCTTCAAGAGATTCCGAAACGAGCCTGCGGCGGTTGGATCGCCGAAGCTGGGTATTTTTCAACTGGCGACGCGGGGGACGGCGAAACAAACGCATCTGCGTTACTCCGATAAATTGCTGAAGTTGATAATTGATAACATGAATTTAGGAGAAGGATGAATTCTTGCATCGAGCTTGATGCGGCCGGCCAGGACATCCGCAGCACCATCTGGGATCCCGTCGCCGTCATCTGTTCCGATTTTCATCTGCATCAAGAGAATGAATCTTTCAATGAGGCTGGAAAGGTCGTGATGAAGAGCGGCTTCGACGAGGCCCGATCGCACACCGCGCAATGCTGGTCGCCGTACGGATCGTTCGACGCGTTAAAATAAGAACTTGTTCCAGCGTTGCCTACCCACGCCGGTCTAATTCATCAAATCTTGACAATCGATCGGGAATCAGCTTGTTGCTTAAGGGCGTTTCGTCTTACCGTTGCCGATCCTTAGGTCCGAAATTAACCTTGATTTAGCAATCGTCCTCCGTGCCGCGGACCCAAATAAAGATCCACCATCGGCGCCGCATGCTGTAAAACCTACAAGGAATGAGTTCAGCAAAACCACTTTGGTGGATCGATTACCACCTCAGGATGTTTCCTTTTGGAATCGTGTCGCCGTTGCTGGCGTCCTGAAAAAGCGGAACCGTTAGCATCAACCTGACAGGCTGCAGGGATCGGCCTTCGAGCGCCAGCCGCCAATCACTTTGTGTCGCCAGCGTCGCTGAGAAAAACCAGGCTCGCTTTGCCGACTATGCCAGCTGCGGAAAAACTGGGACTCTTTTCCTATCGTTCCTAGCATGCTGGGATCCGCCCCAGTTATTGTAGAAGCGGCTGATCCCTGGCTTAGCAGAGCGTTTAGCAGAGTTCGTTGAATTCATCAGGCATTCTTTCGTTGCGTAGGCATTTGACATGCAGCATTCCAAATACTCTCGCCACTGCAGGCGTCGTCCCTGGGGGCGTTTCGAGCAACTGGAAACCCGCCGGCTACTCTCTGCGGATTTCAGATCGATCGATGGCAGCGGAAATAACTTGGAAAATAGTGACTGGGGCGCCGCGCAGACTCAGCTGTTGCGGCTGACAACGGTCAACTACGAAGACCTGGTTTCCGAGCCGGCCGGCGGAGCAGCGGCAGCGGGACGACCGAATCCGCGGACGATCAGCAACATCGTCGCGGCTCAGTCGGAATCGATCGAAAACGATCGCGATTTGACTTCGTTCGTTTTCCAGTGGGGACAATTCATCGATCACGACTTGGATTTAACCGAAGAAGCGCTGCCGGTCGAAAACTTCAGCGTCCCCGTTCCTGCCGACGATCCGGAGATGTTTCCCGGCGGCTTCGTGCCACTACTCCGTTCACGTTTTGATCCGGCGACAGGCACCGACGCGCAGAATCCGCGACAACAGATCAATCAAATCACTTCCTTCATCGACGCATCGAACGTCTACGGTTCGGACCCCCAGCGAGCCAGCGCTTTGCGACTTGGTGTCGGCGGCCTGTTGCGCACGAGCGAATATGACAACCTGGAATTTCTGCCCTACAACACCGTGGGCCTGCACAATGCCGCTCCGCCGCCGCTGTCAGCGGCGGATTACTTTCTGGCCGGTGACGTGCGTGCCAACGAACAGCCGGGACTGACTTCTTTACACACGTTATTTGTGCGCGAACACAATCGCCTGGCGCGTGAGATTGCCGCGGCTGAATTTGCCGACCGTGACCTGGCAGAGGCGAGTGTCGACGAGGAAATCTATCAGCGGGCTCGTCAGATCGTGGGTGCTCTGGTGCAATCGATTACTTACAACGAATTTCTGCCGGCTTTGCTGGGTCCCGATGGACTGTCGTCCTACGCCGGATACGACAGCAGCGTCAATCCCGCCGTGGCGAACATCTTTTCGGCGGCCCTGTACCGTGTCGGGCACACGATGCTGCCCAATGAATTGCTGCGCCTTGCTGATGATGGTTCTCCCACGCAAGCAGGTGCCATTGGGTTGGCCGAGTCGTTCTTTCAGCCCTCGCTGATCGTCGATTCCGGCATCGAGGCTTTTCTCAAGGGACTCAGCGTACAGCCTGCACAGGAGATTGATGCGCTGGTTAGCGACAGCGTGCGGAACATGCTGTTTGATCCGCCCGCCCAGTTCGACCTGGCGGCGATCAACATTCAACGTGGCCGCGATCACGGCTTGCCGGACTACAACCAGGCCCGCATCGACCTTGGCCTGCAGAGCTTGACTAGCTTTTCACAAATTACAGGCGATCGCTCGACCGCCCGCAATCTAGCCCGCGCGTACGACGGGCAAATCAACAATCTCGATGTCTGGATCGCAGCGATCGCCGAAGATCATCTGCCTGGAGGTAGTGTCGGTGAGCTGATTCATACGGTATTGGTCGATCAGTTCCAGCGAGCGCGCGACGGCGATCGGTTCTACTTCGAAAACATTCTCGAGGGCGATCTGTTACGAGAAGTACAAGCGACGCGCCTCTCCGACGTGATCCGCCGCAATACGACACTGCAGGATTTGCAAGATGAAGTCTTCCGTAGTGATCAGGTATTGGTCGTCCGCGCAGAGGTGGACCAAGCGGCTGATTGGGAAGTCAGAGTCAGCGGCAGGCAGTTAGAAATCGTCGATACCATCAGCGGTCAAGTCATCGTCTCGCGAGCGACCAGTGAGATCGACAGGTTGGTCGTGTTTGGCAGCTCCACGGCAGATACGATCACTGTCGATCATTCGATCGAGCGGTTGCATGCCCCGCTAGAAATTCATGGTGGCGGCGGCATCGATCGCTTGCAGATCACTGGCAGCAGTCGCGGTGATTACGTGGCGATCGCCGCCGCGGAAGTTCGCTGTAATGACAGTCGTATTTATTTCGGTGGATTCGAGTCGATCACTGTCGAGGCCGGCAATGGCCGTGATACGATTAACGGCCGTGACGCCACTGTGCCGCTGATTTTGCGGGGCGGCAACGGCAATGATTTGTTGTTCGGCGGGCAGTATCCCGACTTGATTGATGGCGGCCGTGGACGCGACCGGATCGATGGAGGCGCAGGCCCCGACATCTTGATCGGTGGCGGTGGCAAGGATCTGATCATCAGCGGAAAATGGGACGCTTGGCACCGGAGGCGCGGACATGATTTTGTGTTCCGGGATGAAATCTTCTCCTCGCAGCGAGGCCAAGACTTTGGTTGGCAAGCCGACCTGGAACGCTGTTTCGACAAACTGGCAGAGCGACCGGGTCGAGGTCCGGCTGCTCAGATCCGCGGCCATCACCGGAGCTGAGCCAAGGTTGAGCGCGATCGCTAGCTGATCGAAGGGAATTCAGCGCCATCTTTTTTGTTCAGCGCAAAGGTCAATCCAGCCCCGCCGTCGGCGGATTGAACTGGAAAACACCAAGAGATTAGAGAGCTTTGCGTGACTGTGCCTCTGGCGCTGAATCGATGGCCGTGATACGCCAATCCGCATCAACTGGTGGAAAAACTCAACAAACGTCCGCGATGAATGGTCGTGTGACGGTTTTTCCCTGGCTCGCCAGAATATTCTTTGACTTTCGCCCGCAACAGGCTTATTTTGACGCCGTAACTGCATCACAAAGGCGGTTGATCAATGACACCCAACTGTGTTGCGGCCGCTGAATCGTGTTCCCAGCGATTCAAGAGGGCCGTCCCGTTCTGCGTTACTCAATGTTTGCTGCTGACGGTGTTCACTCTTTTTACTGGGCAACTTGTATCGGCAGCGGTAACGATCCCGGTGCAAGTGGATGTAGGTCAAGCCGGGAACAGTCAAACGATCGGAACGATCGTCGCGGACGGAGGTTTTGCCGGGCTCGGCACTGTTGGATCGGGACTGCGCGCCGACTTCACGTTCGCCGATCATTTCGGCTTTCTCGACGATCGCTACGATTTCGATTGGGTCAACGTGCTCACGCAGCAAGACTTCACATCAACCGACGATGGCGGGTCCGGCCCCTCGTCACTGTTTCCCAATCCGCCAAATATCGACCCGATTCCTCAGGAAGACGACAATCTTCCGTTCTATTACAACCAGAGCGAATGGTTCACCAACAATACCTTCGCCGGAGTTCAGATTCACGAAGAAGGCCAATACTCAAGGTTCCTCGACATTCCTAATCAGCCAGCCGATCGGACGTTTTATTTCTTGTCGTTTCTGGTGCTGCGCGACGATGGTGCTTACACGCTCGACGGCGAGACGGAGTTCTGTGTGCTGGCAGGTTTCTCTTGGAGCTACCAGGGCGCTGAGGGTGACTTCGACAGCAACCGTGGCACCTCGACAGCCGTCGGATCGGTAACGATCAACCAGGACGTGATCGACATCCTGACCGCTGGGCTGCAAAGCGAGGGTGCTCAAATCGGCGGACTCGATTTCAAGAGCGATCGATTTGCCGATTGGTCCGCAGAGAGCGACTGTACGCTCGTGCCCGAACCCTCCTCGCTACTGTTGCTCGGCTGGGGATTTGCTGGTGCCTTTGCTTGGAAGAGGAAACGAGCTTCGGAAATCTAAGGGACGGCTGGCGCCTTTGGATTCCGGAACCGACTGGTCGGTGCCGGGATGAGTGCCAGTGAACATGTGATCCGACCAAGCATTGCACCTGAGTTCTGCAACTCTGTGATTGCCGGAACAGCGTCGCTAAAGCTCCTTGTTGCCGGCCTACCCAAGTTTGATCGGTTTGGCATCTGGACACAACAAACACCCGGCGGCTCGACGGAAGTTTATCTGCGATGATCTGACGGCTGACGACCAGACTCATCAACTCGAGTTAGACCAGAATGCTCGGCAGCAAGGAGGCAGCGGTTTTGATCGGCTGGTTCAACGTGCAGCGGGCGGACATGATGTCGAAGTATTCAGCGACGATGTTCGCTACAGCAAATCAGCGAGATCGTCCAGCGAAATGAACAACGAAAGGGTCAGCGCAAGCAGTAACAAGACCAAGCCAATCATGCTGACTAGTTTTGGACCGGCAAGACGCTGCTGAGGATGATCGCGCTGGAATGTCCGAATCAACGAAAAGGCAATGATCGAGAATGGTAACACCAGTATGCCCGCGATCGACGACCACCAGATCAACTTTTTTTCGTCAGCTGTCGTGTTCTGAGCGTCAAGGTTTTTCCACTGCGGGCCATAGAAGGCACCCTCGACGTCCAGCCGACCCTGCTGATACCACTTTTGTCTCTCGCCGCCGCCGGTGACTTGCTTCTTGATTGCCGAGAGACGGTTGTTGATGCTGACGATCGCCCATTCAATCGAACCGATGTATCCCACTTTTTCCCAGACACGCATGACGAAATGCAGCGCCAGCAGCGTCAAGAACGCGACCGACCACGTTCCCAGCCAAGATAGCGGCGCGTACGGTGGAAGTCCCAACGCCACACTGACCACGTAATGCATGATGAAATACATCCACTGGATTGTGTAAACTGTGAATGCAATGAATCCGAAGCGGCGAATGATGGCTATCCGCTCAGCGACCAGCTTGCCCTTGCCTCGAAACTCCACCAACCTGAGGGTCAGTGTTGCGATCATCAGCGTCACACCACTGAGCAACAAGTATTGCCAGAACCAGCCGCCCGGCATGCCACTTTCTGTTGTGTAGTAGCGATGATCATAGATCCGTCGATACTGCATGATCATCTCATCCAGGCCACCGGTTCGCATCAGGTTCATCAGCAACAACGACAAGCCGATCGCGCCTAGCACAAAGCATGCGATTCCGACCACGAAGTAGCGACGGACAAAGGTTCGGTCAAAGTCATCCTGGCTCCTGCTGATCTGTAGACCAATGATGCTGCCGACATAACTAGTCGCCAGATACGGGAACACCGGCTCCACCGGCGCAGAGAGCGGATTGACGAAAAAGTACTTGATGCAATCGTACCAGGTAGACGTGCCGATCACCGGCAGATACATCGCTTGTCCCGTCATCGGATTGGTGGCAAACGGGTATCCGGGAATCATCCAGGAGGTCAACCACCAAACCAACGGCGTCAGCCCCACCACCAAAGCTGCCAGCATCCAATAGATACGGATGATCCTGGCGGTGTTTTTGACAACATCGAATCGAGTCGCCAGGACCCCATGGGTGACTCCGTTAAGAATTTCTGCCCAGCCGATTGTGTGCAACGTTTCGATGACGTAAGCACGGTAGTACATCGGCGAATAGTCGGTATTACGGATGTCATTCAGATTGTGCATCAACTGGCCCAAAGCGCCGTGGTAGCCGAGCACGGCTTCGGCGAACATCGCAAACAGGACAATCAGCGAGCCTCCGAGGATCTGTTTGCGCATTACCGCGTACGGGGAAAAACCCTTCTCAAGGTTTCTGGTCATGCCCAGCATGTTCCCGATGGCCGACGTCAACAGAAACAGGCCCGCCAAGCCTCCCAGCAGAGGCAAAGTGATCAACGCGACAACGTTGATCATGCCTCCGGTTTCCAGCCGGCTGATGTAGTAATTGGCATCGAGCACGTCCATCACTGTGTGCAGAACAAGCATCACAACGATGCTCGCGCCCCTCAGCAAGTCGACGGACGCATACCGCGTCGCTGGCCAAGAAGGGCTGAACAGATCAGGCGCTCGAGCCATGTTTGGTACCCGCTAGGGAAATTGCAATCAATGCAGGCGACCCTGAATCGTCGATCGATCCAGGTTAGGTCGCTGGCCGACACCGATTGTAAACGGTGTGACTCGAGCGATGCGGAGCAGCCGGAGCTGCCGTAAACGGTGGTAAGACACTAAGATGGACTGTCGAAAGGAAGCGACCGACTCGCGTCTTGACGCTTCAATCAGCTGGCCGGCGGCGGGCACCGCGAACACGACAAGAGCGGCTGGCATTCCGAGGCGACCAATCATCCGATACCAGCAAGCCGGACAGCAGATGTGGAAACGGCGACAGGGAACCGCGGCCAACTCCGACTCAACTTTGCCAGGCAAAGCGAAACGCAGGATCTTGCCAGCCCTTTTGCTTCGATCTTTGCTATCGGTGACGCTGCTCGCATTGGTTGTCTTGCTGGCGATTTCCTACGGGGGCCGGTACGGGTTTGTGGCCGAACTGATCTGCAGTTTTCGAATCCAGTTGGCGATCGGCATTCTAGTCTTAACGGCGGTTTGTTCTATTTTCAGCCCTCCTCGCCGGGCGAGGATCATGGTCATTCGCGTGGCGCTCTGTTTGTGGTCCGGCTGGATTTTGGGCCAAACGTGGCTCAGCCACCGCCCTGCCGGCGGCGAGCAGGAAACCTATAAGTTAATCTCATTCAACGTGTTAGAATCGAATCCAAATCGCGATGCCGTTGTAGAACTGATTCGAGATGTTGATCCTGACCTGGTGTTGATCCTCGAATATGCCGGCCAGTGGCCGGACCATCTGCAAGCAATCCACGACGATTACCGGTATCGGGTATTGCAGCCGCGCTGGCACGCTTTTGGGATTGCCTTGTTCAGCAAACATCCGCTGAAAGCCACCGAGGTTGTTCAACTTGCGCCCGAACACACCGATGCGCCGATGATCTTGACCCAGGTCGAACTCGGGCGGGCCACAATTCGGCTGGCTGCTGTCCATTTGTTGGCACCGCGGAACCCGCGGATGATGGGGATACGCAACCAGGAGCTAAGGCAGGTCGCGGCACGGCTGACGCCGAATGACGATCCGACAATCCTGGTGGGAGATTTCAATTGCGTGCCTTGGTCGCCATTCCTCACCGATTTGCTGGCCTTCACGCGACTGCGCGATAGCCGACAGGGATTTGGCTCTCAGGCCAGTTGGCCCGCTGATCTGTCGGTGTTGGGAATCCCGATCGATCACGCTTTTGTCTCGCAGCAGATCGAAGTGTCCGATCGGCAAGTTTTGGATGCCCACGGCTCCGATCACTTGCCGCTGATGTTGGAATTTTCGGTCGGCACCAGTCCCGATCGCAACGAGCCTGAATCCTTCCGCTCTGCCGACCGGTCGAATTCCAACGCCGAATCGCCGAGGTGCCGATAGTCGCTATAATCCCGCGAAATACAGCACCTGCCCAGGTGGTGGAATTGGCAGACACAGGGGACTTAAAATCCCCCGGACGGTTACGTCTATGCGGGTTCGAGTCCCGCCCTGGGTATTGGAATCGAATCACCATAGCAATCAATGGCACTCGACACGACGGTTTCCTGGGCTTCTTGCGGATCGTCGTCATCGCCCGATTGCTGTTGTGCGCTGGCTGGCGCTGATGCGTGGGGTGAATTATGGGGTGACATTTTTTGCACCCCACGCGCTCCGCTTTGGATCGCCCGATCAAAGGATGATTTCATCGTCATCGCATAGTGCTTCATTGCGATTGGAGCACTGTTGCCCAACCAACTCGCAACGTCCTTGATGGGATACTCTGCCATCAGTTCCGTTTCGCGGGTCGCTCGTAGGTTTTGGATTGGCTTTGGCCAGACGGTCAAACCGGCTCGCTTGACGATCTTCTTGATCGTCTCACCAATGTTCTGATCCGGGGTGTATCGACTGACAACCAATTCGGCACCCGCTGGCGCCATCTCTTTGGCTCTTATCAGGTGAGGCAGTAATTCAGGAAAGATCGGGCAAACCCGCTCTGGTGGCGTCTTGGTACTGCGCACGATCATTTTACGATTCGGAATGTCGATGTCCTCCCAGCGCTGCAACCGTGTTTCGTGCGAACGCATCCCCGCGCATCGTGCGAACGCCAACATGATCCGCCAATCTTCACAGTTGGCAGCCTTGATGCGTTTTTCAATCCATTCGCTGGGGACAAAGAATTGGCGATCAGGATTCCCGCTCACGCTAACCGCCTCGTCCGCAAACGGGTTTTTTTCGATGATTCCACGTCGAACCGCCAAGTTGAAAAACTCGCGAGCGCGTCCCATTCGGCGCCGAACTGTGTTTTTTGCTAAACCTTGGGGCTTCTCGTCGTTACCCACGACACGGGCTTTAGTTTCCAGCCAAATACGATCCTCCTCAGCGTCAACACTCGTGATCTCGATGATCGGTGTGTCCTCATTAAAGAACGTCGTCATGTTGCGTTTAGCGAATCGCAATTGCTTCTTGGTCGCTTCCTTCCGATTGCCGCGCTCAATGTAAACATCAAGCCAATCGCCAAGCAGGATTGTGTCGGCGGGTTCTGCTCGTCGCTGGACCAGTCCCCATGATGCCTACCGATCGTGTTGACGCTTGGAAAGTGTGACAAGCCATTCAGCAACATCGGGCGCCGGTGATTCGCTTTGAGAAACGGCAAACGCCAGTTTATCAAGCTTCACGCCGATTGAAGTAGCTTGATTTTTTGTACATCGCGTTCCCGGATAAAACGATCGACGTTCCTTGCCAATGAAAAAACGGATCTCATACCCGCCTCTGGTTTTTTTGTGAACGCTGGCCATTGATCTAACTCCTGCAATTGGTCCTGAATATAAGATTCCACGGTGAGCTGGTCAGGGACCAGCTTTCGGGGATAAACCTAGCCGTGGCGTCGTTAAGGTTAGCGTCGGATCGTAGCGATATCCTGCAGCAACTTTTTTGTTCGTTGTTTTCGTTGGTCTGCCTGGGGATCGCACGCGGCGCAATGCCAAGCGTCATCAGTCGTTTGCACGTCACACGATTTCCCGCACCGATCGCATAACGGCACGTCATTGGGATCCACTTCGACAAAGTCCTTATCAACGAAGTCCATCCGAACAATGGAACCACCAATTTCAACGAAAGCTAAATCGTGGCAATCGTTGCAAGCAATCCCGCTCGGATCGTCGATCAAGTTCGTGCCGCTGCACCACGGGCATCGGATCGAAGTTCGAGCGAAGTGTTCGATCAACTCAGGTTTGCCAGCTGTCGCCATTGCCACTGCTTCGGCCGGTACTTCGCCCGTGATCGCCACAAGTTTGACCCGCCCCGGCTCGGGGCTGATTGCCCGCACGCCCATCATTGACAATTCGGACAGCAATTCGACCACGTTCATACTTCAACCTCTGCACCGTAGGACGCATTTTGGTTTGGGGGCTTTGGTTGGTTAGGTTTGTCGTGTCCGATGCCCGATGTCGCTGTGTCGCCGGTCGCATTCCGGGGTGAACATACACCACCCCGTGCGTAAGATTCCGGTTCGTGTAACCCCCCAAACCCACCAAACCCATCAGCGGCGGGTTTGACTTTCCATCGTTTTACGTTGTTGTGCCCCGGTTCCGACGTGATCATTCGCCCTTGCCACGTTCGACCGACGTAGCCACGAAGCCGACGACCAAACTTTTTGGCGTTGAACCGATCGCCACAGATTTCGGCCACGGCTTCGACCAGCACCGGGCACAATGGCACGTCATCGGGCCGGTGGGTCGTCAGACGTTCAATCTCTTTCGTTGTCAAACCTTCGCGGCTCGGGTCGGCTTCTTCGATACCAACAATCAGCATCCGAAGCAGAGTCCGCGAATCGTCGTTTTCGATCGCTGTTACTCGGGTCGGCAGAGGATCAGCAGCACCGGACCAAACCAGCGCCCCGCGTATCATTTGCGTCCACGCCTCAAAACTTCCCCATTCCGCTTGCGCCTGGGGTGGTCGCCCAGCGACGAAATACGCTCGCAAGATTGTCAGGGCAGCCACGGCAAGCCGGGAGCGGTTTTCGTGAACCCAAGCCAATAGATCGGCATGAACAAATCCCGAACGATCTTCGGGGGCTTCCAGGGGGCTTTGCAATCGGATCGGCAACACGCGCCGCCCTACGTCGCTTCCGAAAGCCATGTTGTTCCCAGTAGCCGACCAAATTGTTCGCATCGGTAGGTCACCCGTAGTTCGCGATGAACCCAACACCCGATCCGACCACGTTTCGCCCGTTAGCGCCGCGTCCAATGCCGCACCGCCCAACTGAACGTCCAGGTTGTCGAATACGACCGACGGTAGGCCCTCAATTGCCACGGCGGTTATCACCTTACGAAGTTCGTCGTCGTCGCGCGTAAAAGCCTTTCGCGAAGCCACGCGGCCACGATGATGCACCGCGTCGATAAGCCACTTCGGCGGCCGCGTCGGCACGCTTCACACGTCCACGAGTTTCCGCGTATGGTTCGAACAACTTGAAAGCGTCGATCGGCATCCGCCTGTCCCGCGCCACCGCTTCGATAATGTCAACGATCGGCTTTGTGCCCACCGCTTCGGCCGCGGACAAACCCAAGTGATCGGCAATCCATTTTGCCGCTTTGCCATTGGTCGTCCCCGTGATCCACGCAACCGTCGCGATACCATCACCTGGCGGAATTGACGACGACTTGCCGAAACAACTACGGCAGAACACCGCGCCCGATTCCGCCACGTCTTTTGCAGCGTTGAACCGATCAGTTCCGCCACACTTCGGGCAGGGATGCCCGCGTCCATCGAGCAGATCGTCGGGAATACCGGCGTACCTCGGGATATCGTACCATCGACCACGTGCCGCATTTTTCAGCTCCTCGATCGACGGAAATCGGATGTGATGACGGCGTTGCTTTAAGGGCCGTTGGTGGTTATTCACTGGCGGCCTCCTTTCGTTTCGCCGCTTGCTTGTCGGCTTGTCGCTTTGTAGCCATGGCTTCGGCTTCCGGCGTTCCGTTTTTGATTGTGTCAATCACCGCATCGATCTCGTACAGACGACGATCGCCGTTCATCATCGATGGGATTGCTTTGTCCTTCGTTCGACGGTCTAACTTCGCCAAGGACCAACCCAACAACTCGGCCATTTCAGCTCGATTTGCAAATCGTTTGGGTGTTTCGCTTCGCTTGGAAAGCAGTGGACGAATCGCGGCGACAACATCGGCCACGATGTCACGCCGCAATTGATCGGGATCGGTGTCCCGAAAAAACAGATCAGGCACGGGTCACCTCCTGCACCTTGGCGGAAGAGGAAGCGGCCAAAAACCGCTCGATGGCTTCGGCGGACGTATGGCGACGACCCGATAACAACAGTGAATCGAGGATGACGCCGCGCAAACCAACGGTCACATACCGTCGCATCGTGACCATCGCCGGTGGGCGACCGGGAAACCAATCTCGGGCCTGGGACAGCGGAAGAACCCGCTCTTGAGATAGCGACATTCGATACTCCAGTATCGGTGCCGCGCTTAAAAAACGGAGCGGCACCTGGGGATAGGATGCCGGCTCCGGTTCTCAGTAGCCTGCTGTTGATTGATACGAGTAAATTTAGCGTGATCTAAATTCATGTCAAGTCATTTCTGTTGATATCGAAGTGAATCTGCCGTCGGGATCTCGTTTGTACGATGCTTATATTCTTTTGGAAAGAACTTGCGATTCCTACTCCTCATGCCGAACGTCAGAATTCACCGAGTCCGAGCGGACGAGTCGCCACGTCTAAATCCGTTTTTGAGGACGTCGGTGCATTCGATGGTTCGCTGCTGTCGGATCGATCGACGCATGACGGTCCATTCACTGCGAACGCCGCAATGACATCGATCCCGGGAATGTAGCCGTCGCTCGTATCGACTTATAGACTTGGGCAATCGAGCCGAGGTGGATCGTAGGCTTGAATTGGTAGTTGCTGGTTCGCTCGTGCATATCGAACCGCACGATCGTCATGAAACTTCTCACGGTCGGGGTCGGCGAGACCGCGTTGCACGTGACGCGTACGGGCCAGTTCTGGTGCGACACTGCAGATTACCACACGAAGATCGTGTTCCGCCCGCAACGCCTCAAGTTTTGGAGCCCAGAGTTTGTGCTGGAATGCAGCTTCGGCGATCAGCGTCACACGATGACGAAGAAGGGTGTCAATGGTGTCAAAGAACGCATTGTAAATTCTCCATGCTAATTCGTCGCCAGGAGAACCGATCTCGCCGCATGTATTGACGTGGCCTTCCTTGATCTCGTCCCGACAAATTGCAGGGCAACGAATCCGTTTCGCGAGCAAATGAGCGAGCGTCGTCTTGCCCGAACCGGGGCGGCCACTTACGACGATGAGCTTCGCTTTCAAGTTCGGACCACCATAATAGAATTCCTTCAGATCGGCGAACGTCGGCGGTAACGGGGCCGCCGCCGAAAATTTATGATTTCAAATCCCGCGTCATCGGCGGCTCCCGTTCACCGCTTTGTTCGCCTTTCTCCTACAGCTTTCTGGCGATGTACATGCCATAGCTATAGTATGCTTTGTATGTATCGTAGAGTTCGATTTCGCGTTGTTCCGCGGCCACGATCTCACGAGCCTGTTCGCTGTTTCCGTTCCTGCTCAGGAATTCTTCAAATCGAGCCTGCATTGGGCGGTAGTATTGGTCCACCCAACAGCGTTCGGGCAGGACAAAATACCCCAGTGGCAAATAGCCGTGCTTCTCCAATACTCGAATCTTGGTGGAAGCCATACCGATTTCTGGATACTGATTATTCCAATAGCTTTCGAGTTCCGAGGGTCGAGCATCAGTGAGCCAAGTGATTTCAGACGCGACGAGAAGGCCGCCCGGTCTTAGACATCGCCGCCAGTCCGAGACGCCTTGTTCGAACCCAATATTGTAGATCGCGCCTTCGGACCAGATCACATCCAATTCTTCGTCGGCGAAAGGCAGGGCGTCCATCGAGCAGGCATTTGTCGAAATCCTGTCGGCGACACCAGCCTGCTCGGCCCTCTCGTTAAGCACGTCCAGAAAGTCAGGGAGGAAGTCAATCGCTGAAATCTGAGCGTTCAAATGTTGGGCGAGCAACAAAGTAGATGCCCCGGTCCCGCAGCCGACATCCGCGATTGCCAGTGGTTCGCGAGAGTCAATCATTGCCAAGGATATAGCCTGCAGTGTCTCAGCGTCTCCGCCGGGACCTTGACGGGCACCGTGTTTGTGCAGGTCAACTAGCAGCTTGAAGTCATCCATGTTTAGGCTCTGGCGAGTTCTGTAGGCGAACGGGCCGGATCAGCGAGTCGGCTCGAACATCGTTGTGATGGCCAAGTCGCCCAGATTGCCGACTTCGTTGAATCCGATGGTTACCCGCCGTTGATACGCAAAAGCCCGCCTTTGTCTCAATGGTAACTAACGTGAATGCAAGGTAGAATCGAAACATCGCTTCACGAAGGGTCCAAACATGGTACAGATTGTAGTCACAGCCGAACAAGCGTTGAAAATCAAGTCGTCCCGAGACGCCATTGAGATTGTAGATGATAAGGGAAATCGAATCGGATATTTCACTAAGCCGTTTACAGATTCAGAGATCGCAGAAGCAAAATTTCGGGCGGCGAATGAGCCGATGGGGCGCACGACCGAAGAGGTCCTCGAGCGATTGTCGAATTTGGAATCGGAATGAAAGGGGCAACCGTTGTTTGGGTTGAGAGCGCGGAGCAAGAATTGGCGAGCATTTGGATGGCATTGCCAAACCGTAACAAAGTGACGGTAGCGACCCATGAAATCGACCACGCATTGAAACGTGATCCGCTCAACGAAGGCGTCGAACTATGCGAAGGTTTGTTCACCATCGAACGAGGGCCCCTGCGAGTAATCTTCGAAGTCTTGCCGGACGACAAGATTGTGCGAGTCGTCAAGGTGAAGCCGTCCGGATCGTTCTGAGGTATCAGTCGGGGAACGTGGCGGTTAACCCAGTTCCGGCGGTTGACGTTGTAATGACCTAGTTTAGAAAGGCCGGAACTTGGGTTCAACCGATGGTTCCCCGTCAAGCAGTACGAGTCCGGATTGTCCCCGAAATCAGTTCGGGATCTCGACGACAATCAAGGATGGCTACAACGTCAATCGTTTCGTCGTTGGTAAGATAGTAGATTGCGAACGGGAAGCGATTCGCCTATTTGCGGTGCAGCCCAAACACGACCTCATGCAACACAACCTGAGTCTCCAGTTCCCGCAAGTCGTTGAAGATGCAGTCAATGAAATAGTCGCCAAGTCCATCTCGCTGTCCGTCAAAAAACGAAGCACCGTCCAGGATGTCGCCGCGAGCCTCAGCCCTTAGTTCGGCGTTCATCAAGTGCCTTTCGCACCTCGGCTTCCGAGCTGGCAAGATCAAGTTTCGGTTCTGGCAACGGGTTTGCAAGTCGATCCGAGATCACTCGCTCGTGCCATTTTGGCGACGGATAACTCGCGTGGTTTGCCGAAAGATCACGCCACAGCAAGTCCATTGCCGTCAGTTTCTCATCGGTCGACAGACCGCTTATGAGTGTTTCGATTGACATGTACCATCCTCCATTTCCATTGTAGCAGAAAGGTTTTCGCGGGAAAAACGGCTCAATATCGAGGGAAATGCAAGTGTCCGGTTAGGGGAACGGAAAGGATCAGCGAGTCGGCACGGGCGAACGATGTTGCGATGGCCTATTTTCTCTCCACCCGTGCTTGGGTGCAACCGTTGGTTCCACCACACGTTTACAGTATCGCGACGAGCCAACGGTCGAAATGCGGCTATTCCCTCCGTCGAATCATCGGCAGCCCGGTCCTTGTGTTCGTTCATCGGGCGAGATTCGCCAATTTGAGCTACAATTGAAGCACCAAGCGCATCCGGCGCGATCAACCAAGCCGATCATGCCCGTTGTCAATGTAAGGCCAGCAATATGCAAGCAGAATTGAAGAAAATGTTGTCCGCTCAACCGTTCGTGCCATTCACGGTTGTGATGAGCGATGGCACTCATGTAACGGTAAAGCACCCAGAAACAGCACTTCTGACAAAGCATTGGCTATACGTGACAACAGACGGTGGCGAAACCACCGAACACCTTTACCTTTTGCATGTGACAAGACTCCAACGAACCGAACGCGCCGCCTAGTTGTGCCGACGACTTTGGTTGGTGGAACGTCCGGCATAACCGGGCCGCCGCGGTTGATGCTCGACTTGAAAACGCACGATCGGCGGCTCCGTGTTCATGCCATTGTTCTGTTGCTCTTCACACCGCAGAGTACGTGGAATACGGCTATCGCGATCATCTGAAGAGCAACACTCATCATGATCGGCCTCAATTCGTGAAGATCGAAAACAAACAGGATCTCTTTCGCAAAGAAATAGAGGCTCACGAAGATGCTTCCGAAGATCATGATTGGCCCCATACGGGCCAGTTCATTGTATCGCTTCACTCTCTCGTCGCTGTCCTTCAATAGCCATCTATAGGACCAAAGTATTGCGCTGACAAAGAGGAGATTGGTGACCGTAACCGAGACGATTTTGGGCAACTGATTTCCTCCCGAACGACTCCAAAGTACACAAAGCGTGATCACGTACGCGAGGTAGAGACCAGCCGCAATCAGAACAGGAGCGAGTGGAAGGATGCTAAACAAGGCAGGCTCTGCACCAGAAGACGCCAGAGTGTCTAGAGACTCACTTGGGGTTTGCTGAACAGGCAGCACACCGTCATAGAATGGAATTGCTATGGTCGATACTTGAATTAGAAAGAAGACACCGATCGACAGCAATAGCCCGGTCATTGCCATGGTGCCGTTGAAGTGAAGCGTCACGCAAAGCAAGAGAACTGGAAGACCCAGGATCGCGATTGCGTAATTGATCAAAACATAGCGCCTGTTGAGGGCTTGATGAGAATCCACTTCGCTTGATCGAGTAGCCATCGCACTCTGAGCAGCTTCGACAATTTTTCGTGGACATAAGATCGACACGAAAACGACCTGACACGCCAAGGCGACCGCAAGAAAGGCAATCATGATCATGGCTCAGACGATTTCGACACGAGCAACAGAACGGTTGAAATCACGGGGCAACGGAATTCGGGTTTCTGACCATCGAAACGCGCCGCCCGTTGCTCCCGTGCATTTCGTGGTTCTGGCTTTTTGCAGCGGGTACCGATCCGGTCGGCCCGATCCGGTCGGCCCAAGTCGGCGGCACCAAGGGCCAGCATACCGTCGAATCATCGACCGCGCAACTTCGAGTGCACGAGATCGACCTCGCTTCCTTTTTCGAGCGCACCATCGTGCTCGTACTCGTACTCAGCGCAGCGGTACTCGTACTCGATTCGGCGTGGATGTGAGGGAACCCTTTGCCGTTAACGATCATCTCTGCGGCGTGTCACGTTCCTTACTGTCGCGCGGATTCGATTAGGAGTACGAGTACCGGGCTGCGCCCTGAGTACGAGTACAATTTCTTCCATGCCAGAACGGCGGCGGTAACCGGGCCGCCGCCAAACAACTATGATTTCAAAACCCGCGTCATCGGCGGCTCCGGTTCACCGCTTTGTTATGCATCTTTATTTTGCAGGCGAGCGGTCCGCCATGATAATCTGGGCTTATGGTTTTGCGCTAAGCGAGGCGCCCTTGTATCTGTCACTCGCGATTAAGAGCTCTCTTTCTCGTCGAGAACGAGCGGTTCTACACGGTTGATCCGCTCAAGCTCTGGCATCTTTGCCAACACTTCATCGCTAATGAATGTTAGCTGCTTTAGGTCCGGAAATTCATCTTCGACTGCTTTGTCTGTGGCCTCGCGGAACCAGACGAGGCCGTACATGCAATATCTATCTCCGCTCGGATTCGGCCATGGGCTCATATACGTTGACGCCGACACGAATCGGTTTTGGCCGACGAGCCTGTTGATGAAGTAGTCGGTCTCCTGTTTGAACTTATTCAAGTCAAGGTTCGCAAAGTACTTGCTGACAACTGCCATGTTCGACTTTCGTTTTGTTAAAGGATGGATTGATGCATAACGGCTACGATCACCGAGCCGCCGGGGTGATCTTAACTTCAAAACACGCTCTGTCGGCGGCTTCGCGTGGATCGTTTTGTTATTCCGTATCATCCGTTGATGCCTAGACCCCGGATTGAAGCGAGTCCTTTGGAGGTGGAAAACCCACAGTCAGAATAGCAGACATTGCCCCGCCGACCGTGAATGAAATGGCAGCGCAAGCAAGGATTATCGCACCAGGCGCTGCAATGTAGTCCGCCTTGCCGAGCAAGACGAGCACTATTAACAAACCAGTTGGCCAAACCAAGTTGCCAAAAAGCCCACCTATTGCCCCAGTGATAAACGATCGCAGCATCGAAGAATTTCTCGGTCGCGAGTAAAATTGCCAAGTTAAATATCCGCACAAAATTATTGGAGCAAAAAATGCGACGCCATCGTTAAGGATCTGCCCTTGAACGTTGGTTAAAAGTAAACAAAGAATTGATGAAAGTGTGGTTATTGCAATCAGACTTCTAGTCGTGAATTTCAATGCAGTCTCCGGTTTTTGGACGGAATAACGTTGGCCATAACCGGGATCGCCCAATGTGGTGTCCATCAGCAACCGCGCCATGGCGATCTCCGGTTCATGGCGTGGTTCCTCGCTTTTTTCGCAAGAACTCAGCATGCGTCGTAAAGAGCCATGCAGACATACGATTGTACGCTAAGCAGTTCGGAAACTACAATAAGCGGAAGCTAAACGGAGATCATCAAATGGTGCGAATCGTTGCGTCGGATGAATTGGTTCGACAACTTGAAGAGACAGAGGGTATCGTCGAATTGGTCGATGCCAAGGGCAATCGCTTGGGAACCCTGACGCGTCCACCATCTGCGGAAGATATCCGTGTCGCAAAAGAACGGCGGGCGGCAGACAAACCGGGCCTGACGACCGATCAATTGGTCGAGCGTATCCAAGCATCCGGGTCGGCGTAACCATGTATCAAGTCATCTGGGACGATGACGTGTATAGCGAGGTTGCATCAACTTGGCTCGATGCGAAGGATCGTTTGGCGGTGATCGATGCTATCCGCGAGATCGATCAGGTCTTGATGCGTGATCCGACCGGTTCCGGCACGGAGCTGGCGGACGGGTTGCTGTGGATCGATTGCGCGCCTGTTCGTGCCATCTACTCAGTCGATGAAGCAAAGAGACGCGTCAAAGTGCATCGCATCCGACAGATTTAGTCCGGGAACGGTTGCCGTCACCGAGGACGGACGATTGATTTTCCATTTGTAAAACCGCGCAAGCCGTCCTTCGGTGCACGGCTTGGTTCTGGCTTCGCGTCTTTGTCGTACTTGTACTCGTACTCAGCATCGCGGTACTCGTACTCGACTCCCGCATTGAACTCCGCTGCGGTCTCACCAACAGCATCCGAGCGTGCGATCAAACGGGTCAACATCGACACGATCCGATGGAGTGTTCGTCTCAGTTCGCCGTGTCGATTGTCGCCCAGTCCGTCAGTCGCAGCGAGAATGTCTTGAACTGCAACACATTCCAACGCCGAACCACGGGCGATGTCGAGAAAACGACTCCGATCTTTGAGGCTTCGTTTTCCGTTGCCCTCCGCGATGTTTAGCGGAATCGATTGGGCGGCGCGGAGCCATTGATCGCGAGCATGACGATGACAACCGTTCAGATCATTTACTACTGCGAACGAGGAAGCGACGTATTCGATTGAGAGCCGATAAACGTCGAGTCGATCGTGATCGAAGATTGGTTCGGTCATGAGAGCCCCATATCGATTACGAGCACGAGCACCGTTTCACTGAGCACGAGCACGATTGTGTTTCTTCAATGCCAGAACGTCCGCGTTGACCGGGCCGCGGCGAGTAGATTTTCCACCTCAAAACCGCCCGATCCGCGGCTCCGTGTCCAACGCTTGGTTCGGCCCTTTGGTACTACGGCAATGGATCGGGAATAAAACCAGTCATCAGGGATAATTCGAGCTCAGCCTGAAAAGCAGCATCATTCCATTCGGCTGAAGCGGAATCCGCGATTTTCAGTGCAACTTGTTTTCGGCCATACAATGTCAGGCTTCCGACAAGCGTTGTCACATCGTTTGCATATTGTTGATTGGCACTTTTAAGATCAGCTGAGTCAATCTGCCGATCGCTTACCTTTTTCTTCGCGTTGCGGTAAACCGCGGTTAGCCGCGCAAGCTCGGCATCCGGGTCAACATACTTCGCATAGAGGGAATGTGCTCGGTGCGCAAGATGTATGGTCTAGCGTGACCAAAAAGTTGCTTACAGGCTTTGGGGTCTCGTTCGCCGAGGTCTATAAGGGTAGCGATTGTGTGGTAACCTTCACCCAACGTTTGGTTGATCTCCGCCATCAGAAGAAAAGACTCTCCGCCGTCCGTTCCCTTTAGGACATCGCGTTGGGCGTCAGCCCGAATCTGCTTCAATTTTGAAACGACCGGCGGGTGATTCTCCGCTAGCTTGCGCCAATTCGCTAGGCGAAGCTCATGCCAATATGCCAGTGGCGGCCCATCTAAAGCACGTTCGATTGTCGACATATTCCTGTGAAACCACAAGTGCTTGTCGAATGCAGCGTCATAGCGTTTTGCGTATATGTCTGAACTTGCCTCACGGAGAATCGCCCGCAGCTCCGCCTTATCAGGCACCCGATCAGCAACACTCACCGCCGGGCAGGCGAACACAAAAGCCATCAACACGTTGTACATAAACTGCTGCCTTGTTGCCGAACGTTCGCGTCACCGCGATCGGAAGGTCGACGTTGTGATGGCCTGATTTACCAAGACCCGATCTTCGGTTCACGCGTTGGTTCGCCTCGGTTTTGCCGTACCATGTGGCGTCGTAATGTGATATTTCGATACGTGACCGACGGATGTGGGTTGCTGCGGAAAGGTCGAAAGTCTTTGAGAATCCGCTGGCCACCGCCGCTCCCGTGCATGCGATGGGTACGCCCGTCATGGGCGTGATTGTTGTGGGGTGAAAGTCCCCTGTACGAGACTGGAAACTTTCAGATGTCAGTATACCAAATGATCGATCTTGAAAGGCAAGTACTAGACGAGGGCAACTGCGGAAGGGCGACCAACCGTGGAGAGGAAGCCTGCGAAGATGTGCGTAAGCGCCGGGTCTGTCGATCGCCACCCGGACATCTTCCCGTCAAAGCTGCGAGGTTACGAACAGAAATGTCATATAAGGCCGGACGGATCAGGCAAGCATGCCCATCAATGCAAAGCCGTCTCCAGTTAACCCGTCAGGTAAATGATGAACCTGTGCAGCGAAGCATCACGTTCTTATCCGGGGAGATCTGCATAGCTTGGTCGAGGCCAGGCGTCGCTCCAACAAGTAGGGCTTGCCCGAAACACTGGAACGCGTGGGCGAAAGTCATCGCGGGCGGTGCAGAAGTCAGCAGAGGTCGTAGGAGTGATCCTCGAATTCCAATCGAGACACCAAGGACCGAACGATGAAGAACAAGGAGGAGCCATCGGCAAACTCACTGCGAGGGAACCTCGCTTCACCCGAAGCGACCACCGGTTCACTGTCCCGACCGGGATCGACCGCAGCGGCGCGTGCCGAGAAACCAGCCTTGAGTGACTCCACAGAGTCTCTGATGGAGCTGATTGTCGATGAGGCCAACATGGAGGCGGCTTGGAGAAACGTTAAGCGGAACCGCGGGGCGTCCGGCCCCGACGGTGAAACCATCGACGAATTCTTCGAGCACTTTCGCTCTCGCTGGCCGACGATTCGACAGCAGCTTCTCGATGGCAGCTACGAACCTTCACCGGTTCGCCGCAAAGCGATCGACAAACCCGATGGCGGCCAGCGTCTGCTCGGCATTCCCAACGTGCAAGATCGTCTGATCCAAGCCGCCATCGTGCTCATCTTGACTCCGATCTTCGATCCGCAGTTCAGCGAATCGAGTTTCGGATTTCGACCCAAACGCTCCGCTCATGGAGCAGCCAAGCAGGTTAGCAAAACGATTCGTCGCGGTTACCGCTTCGTTTGCGATGTCGATCTGTCGAAGTTCTTCGACCGAGTTCAGCATGACATCTTGATGTCACGCGTGTCTCGACGCATCAACGACAAACGGTTGCTACGGTTGATCGGTCGCTACCTGCGAGCGGGCGTCCTGGTCGAAGGTATCTTGCAACCGACCGATGTTGGCAGTCCCCAAGGCGGGCCTCTGAGTCCATTGTTGAGTAATATCCTGCTTGACGATCTGGACAAAGAATTGGAACGCCGAGGCTTGCCGTTTGTGCGCTACGCGGATGACTTCGCCGTGTTCGCGAAGACCGCTCGAGCAGCGTCACGCATCATGGCATCGGTCAGCGGTTACTTGACGGAGACACTTCGGCTCGTGGTCAACGAGCAGAAGAGTCGCGTCGTATCGAGCGACGAGTTTGAATACCTCGGTTTCAGCTTTGTCAAATCTCGCGCGACGATCAACGTGTCGCCGAAGTCCCTGAAGAAGTTCAAGCGTCGTGTTGTCGAGATCACCGGCCGTAGCCGTGGCATCTCGATGCAGCGTCGTTTGGGCGAGCTGCGACGTTACGTTCGCGGCTGGATGGGATACTTCGGCGTGGCTTCACAATTGAAGCTGTTTGCTCGCCTGGACGGTTGGACTCGCCGCCGGATTCGATGTTGTTACTGGAAGCAGTGGCGACGTCCGAAGACACGCCGCCGAAATCTGATCGCCTTGGGCGTCCCACGTCGTCAAGCGATCCGTCACGCACGGTCTCGCAAGGGTCCTTGGCACATGGCCAAGACGATCGCCAGCGGGGTCGGTATGACCAACGCGTGGTTGCAAGAGCAAGGTGTGCTGAGCTTAAAGACTTTGTGGGCGGAACTTGCTCCGCTTCGTCGAACCGCCTAGTGCGGACCCGCATGCTAGGTGGTGTGGGGAGGACGCCGGGAGACCGGCGTCCTTACCCGATTTCGGCGACTGTTCTAGTCCCAGAACTTCCACCAAGGTTTCCCGGATGTTCTCTGACTTTGGTAAAGGCAGGAACGTTGGTAAAGGCAGGAACGTTGGTTTGGGCCATTCAACTGTCTCCAGCCGATTCTCTGCCAGTACCGCCAAGTTCCTGACGGCGAGGTGATCGCATCCGTCCCCGCCAGGAGGTGATTTGTTCCTTGGCCAGCCTCACAAATGCATTCATGTAATTGTCCGCGAGCGGATCCGAGTCCGGGAGCCATCCCCCAGCTAGGTCATCAACTCGGAAAGTTCGATCGCACCTGGCTCCAAGCAGATTACCATAGTCCACGGCAAGGCGGCCAATTTCTCGTTTTCTTGCACTCGCTGAGCGAACGCCTCATCGGGACCAGGCTGCACGGTTTGACTCGAGCAAGTCCGCATCGGTTCTCAGCGGTACGGGCGAATAAGTAGGATCGAACCGCGTCTCCAACGCAAAAAGGTCGGTCCGCCGAACGTGGGCGGTTCACCCAGCACGGACGAACGTACGTTGTGCATGGCCCATTATCGCTCCACCCGTGCTTCGGTGCATCCGATGGGTACGCCCGTCATGGGCGTGATTGTTGTGGGGTGAAAGTCCCCTGTACGAGACTGGAAACTTTCAGATGTCAGTATACCAAATGATCGATCTTGAAAGGCAAGTACTAGACGAGGGCAACTGCGGAAGGGCGACCAACCGTGGAGAGGAAGCCTGCGAAGATGTGCGTAAGCGCCGGGTCTGTCGATCGCCACCCGGACATCTTCCCGTCAAAGCTGCGAGGTTACGAACAGAAATGTCATATAAGGCCGGACGGATCAGGCAAGCATGCCCATCAATGCAAAGCCGTCTCCAGTTAACCCGTCAGGTAAATGATGAACCTGTGCAGCGAAGCATCACGTTCTTATCCGGGGAGATCTGCATAGCTTGGTCGAGGCCAGGCGTCGCTCCAACAAGTAGGGCTTGCCCGAAACACTGGAACGCGTGGGCGAAAGTCATCGCGGGCGGTGCAGAAGTCAGCAGAGGTCGTAGGAGTGATCCTCGAATTCCAATCGAGACACCAAGGACCGAACGATGAAGAACAAGGAGGAGCCATCGGCAAACTCACTGCGAGGGAACCTCGCTTCACCCGAAGCGACCACCGGTTCACTGTCCCGACCGGGATCGACCGCAGCGGCGCGTGCCGAGAAACCAGCCTTGAGTGACTCCACAGAGTCTCTGATGGAGCTGATTGTCGATGAGGCCAACATGGAGGCGGCTTGGAGAAACGTTAAGCGGAACCGCGGGGCGTCCGGCCCCGACGGTGAAACCATCGACGAATTCTTCGAGCACTTTCGCTCTCGCTGGCCGACGATTCGACAGCAGCTTCTCGATGGCAGCTACGAACCTTCACCGGTTCGCCGCAAAGCGATCGACAAACCCGATGGCGGCCAGCGTCTGCTCGGCATTCCCAACGTGCAAGATCGTCTGATCCAAGCCGCCATCGTGCTCATCTTGACTCCGATCTTCGATCCGCAGTTCAGCGAATCGAGTTTCGGATTTCGACCCAAACGCTCCGCTCATGGAGCAGCCAAGCAGGTTAGCAAAACGATTCGTCGCGGTTACCGCTTCGTTTGCGATGTCGATCTGTCGAAGTTCTTCGACCGAGTTCAGCATGACATCTTGATGTCACGCGTGTCTCGACGCATCAACGACAAACGGTTGCTACGGTTGATCGGTCGCTACCTGCGAGCGGGCGTCCTGGTCGAAGGTATCTTGCAACCGACCGATGTTGGCAGTCCCCAAGGCGGGCCTCTGAGTCCATTGTTGAGTAATATCCTGCTTGACGATCTGGACAAAGAATTGGAACGCCGAGGCTTGCCGTTTGTGCGCTACGCGGATGACTTCGCCGTGTTCGCGAAGACCGCTCGAGCAGCGTCACGCATCATGGCATCGGTCAGCGGTTACTTGACGGAGACACTTCGGCTCGTGGTCAACGAGCAGAAGAGTCGCGTCGTATCGAGCGACGAGTTTGAATACCTCGGTTTCAGCTTTGTCAAATCTCGCGCGACGATCAACGTGTCGCCGAAGTCCCTGAAGAAGTTCAAGCGTCGTGTTGTCGAGATCACCGGCCGTAGCCGTGGCATCTCGATGCAGCGTCGTTTGGGCGAGCTGCGACGTTACGTTCGCGGCTGGATGGGATACTTCGGCGTGGCTTCACAATTGAAGCTGTTTGCTCGCCTGGACGGTTGGACTCGCCGCCGGATTCGATGTTGTTACTGGAAGCAGTGGCGACGTCCGAAGACACGCCGCCGAAATCTGATCGCCTTGGGCGTCCCACGTCGTCAAGCGATCCGTCACGCACGGTCTCGCAAGGGTCCTTGGCACATGGCCAAGACGATCGCCAGCGGGGTCGGTATGACCAACGCGTGGTTGCAAGAGCAAGGTGTGCTGAGCTTAAAGACTTTGTGGGCGGAACTTGCTCCGCTTCGTCGAACCGCCTAGTGCGGACCCGCATGCTAGGTGGTGTGGGGAGGACGCCGGGAGACCGGCGTCCTTACCCGATTTCGGCCCTTTGGTACTACGGCAATGGATCGGGAATAAAACCAGTCATCAGGGATAATTCGAGCTCAGCCTGAAAAGCAGCATCATTCCATTCGGCTGAAGCGGAATCCGCGATTTTCAGTGCAACTTGTTTTCGGCCATACAATGTCAGGCTTCCGACAAGCGTTGTCACATCGTTTGCATATTGTTGATTGGCACTTTTAAGATCAGCTGAGTCAATCTGCCGATCGCTTACCTTTTTCTTCGCGTTGCGGTAAACCGCGGTTAGCCGCGCAAGCTCGGCATCCGGGTCAACATACTTCGCATAGAGGGAATGTGCTCGGGCGCGCAAGATGTATGGTCTAGCGTGACCAAAAAGTTGCTTACAGGCTTTGGGGTCTCGTTCGCCGAGGTCTATAAGGGTAGCGATTGTGTGGTAACCTTCACCCAACGTTTGGTTGATCTCCGCCATCAGAAGAAAAGACTCTCCGCCGTCCGTTCCCTTTAGGACATCGCGTTGGGCGTCAGCCCGAATCTGCTTCAATTTTGAAACGACCGGCGGGTGATTCTCCGCTAGCTTGCGCCAATTCGCTAGGCGAAGCTCATGCCAATATGCCAGTGGCGGCCCATCTAAAGCACGTTCGATTGTCGACATATTCCTGTGAAACCACAAGTGCTTGTCGAATGCAGCGTCATAGCGTTTTGCGTATATGTCTGAACTTGCCTCACGGAGAATCGCCCGCAGCTCCGCCTTATCAGGCACCCGATCAGCAACACTCACCGCCGGGCAGGCGAACACAAAAGCCATCAACACGTTGTACATAAACTGCTGCCTTGTTGCCGAACGTCCGCGGTCACCGCGATCGGAAGGTTGACCTTGTGATGGCCTGATTTACCAAGACCCGATCTCCGGTGCACCGATTGGTTCGCCTCGTGTTGTTTGGATCGGCAGGCACCGGACCAATGTGGGCGTCGGTGAATTTCGATTGTACGTGACCGAAGGAGGTCCGAGCAAGTTTGGTCCGCGCAACCTGTTAACGAGTTTGCGCCAGGCCGGACAGTGAGCCACAGAGAGCACCGAGACCACAGAGTTCGCGCTCAAGTTTTGCTCCGTGTCCTCGGTGGCAGATTCGACCGCGGGACATCACCGCCCATCAGCGGTTGAATCCACCGCGGGCAAGGCGGGAACCGCTAATCGACGCTCTTGAAATGCTAACCATCGCGAGTAACCGCTCGGAGTGGCGAACGTGACGCATCACGGGGCGGCGGGAGTTGAAAGTCTTTGAGAATCCGCTGGCCACCGCCGCTCCCGTGCATGCGATGGTTCGGCGACTGTTCTAGTCCCAGAACTTCCACCAAGGTTTCCCGGATGTTCTTGACTTTGGTAAAGGCAGGAACGTTGGTAAAGGCAGGAACGTTGGTTTGGGCCATTCAACTGTCTCCAGCCGATTCTCTGCCAGTACCGCCGTTCCTGACGGCGAGGTGATCCATCCGTCCCCGCCAGGAGGTGATTTTTCCTTGGCCAGCCTCACAAATGCATTCATGTAATTGTCCGCGAGCGGATCCGAGCCGGGAGCCATCCCCCAGTAGGTCATCAACTCGGAAAGTTCGATCGCACCTGGCTCCAAGCAGATTACCATAGTCCACGGCAAGGCGGCCAATTCCTCGTTTTCTTGCACTCGCTGAGCGAACGCCTCATCGGGACCAGGCTGCACGGTTTGATCGAGCAAGTCCCATCGGTTCTCAGCGGTACGGGCGAATAAGTAGATCAACCGCGTCTCCAACGAAAAAGGTCGGTCCGCCGAACGTGACCCGTCACCGAGGACGGACGGTTCAGTTTGCATTTGCAAAATCGCGCAAACCGTCCTTCGGTGCACGGGATGGTTCTGCATCATTTCGTGCACTGTATGACGTTGCTTTGGGACCGATACAGTTGCACGATCGCGCTCCAAGCTACTTTGGTGAATCAATGTCGGCGATGACCTGCCTCGCGGCAGCGCGCAGTTCAGCCTTGCGCTCGGGGTGCAACAGTCGCCAGTTCATATCGCGAATTGCACACTCTAACGCATAGATCCAATTTACGGTGATTCGCTTACCGAACCGGGTACGCAAGACAGTGAAACATTCAATCGAACCAAGCTCTCGAAGTGATTCAGCATCCAGAATGCCAACCTGTGACAGCAATTCAGCAGATGTGGCACCAAGGCTCGGCAGATCCGACAGACTGGGGCCCCTTTGCGAAAACGTCTTGTGCGTCGTGGGCCTTTTACGCATCTCAACTTTCCCAAATCGCGTTAGACGCCACCGATGGCGTCATAGTTGTTTAACTCACTTGCTGCAGAACGATTGCCGTCACCTAGGACGGACGATTGAGTTTCCATTTGTAAAACCGCGCAAGCCGTCCTTAGGTGCACGGCCTGGTTCTGGCTGCCATCTCTCGTCGTACTCGTACTCAGCCTCGCGGTACTCGTAATTGTACTCGACTCCAACATTATATTCTGCGGCAGACTCCGCGACGACATCCGATCGCGCAATCAACCGCGTCAACATCGACACGATTCGATGCAGCATTTGCTTTAGTTGGCGATGGAGTTCATCGTCTAGCCCATCGGTCGCCGCCAGAACGTCTTGAATCGCGACACACTCCAACGCCGAGCCGCGTGCAATGTCGAGAAAACGACTGCGGTCCTTGAGGCTGCGTTTGCCGTTGCCTTCGGCAATGTTCAGTGGAATCGATTGGGCGGCGCGAAGCCATTGGTCACGAGCGTGACGGTGGCAACCGCCAAGATCCTTGGCGATGGCAAACGATGATGCGACGTATTCGATTGAAAGCCGGTAGACGTCGAGTCGGTCGTGGTCGAAGAGGGGTTCGGTCATTGGTGCCCCGTTTCGAGTAGGAGTACGAGTACCGGCTGGCGCCTGAGTACAAGTACGACAGCACGTCGTGCCAGAACGTGACGCATCACGGGGCGGCGGGAGTTGAAAGTCTTTGAGAATCCGCTGGCCACCGCCGCTCCCGTGCATGCGATGGTTCGGCGACTGTTCTAGTCCCAGAACTTCCACCAAGGTTTCCCGGATGTTCTTGACTTTGGTAAAGGCAGGAACGTTGGTAAAGGCAGGAACGTTGGTTTGGGCCATTCAACTGTCTCCAGCCGATTCTCTGCCAGTACCGCCGTTCCTGACGGCGAGGTGATCCATCCGTCCCCGCCAGGAGGTGATTTTTCCTTGGCCAGCCTCACAAATGCATTCATGTAATTGTCCGCGAGCGGATCCGAGCCGGGAGCCATCCCCCAGTAGGTCATCAACTCGGAAAGTTCGATCGCACCTGGCTCCAAGCAGATTACCATAGTCCACGGCAAGGCGGCCAATTTCTCGTTTTCTTGCACTCGCTGAGCGAACGCCTCATCGGGACCAGGCTGCACGGTTTGATCGAGCAAGTCCCATCGGTTCTCAGCGGTACGGGCGAATAAGTAGATCAACCGCGTCTCCAACGAAAAAGGTCGGTCCGCCGAACGGGGCGGTTCACCCAGCACGGGCGAACGACGTTGTGATGGCCCATTTTCTCTCCACCCGTGCTTGGGTGCAACCGATGGTTCTGGCTGATTTTGCGTATCAGATAGCCATGCCCCATTCCATTGGCATTGATGCGTCTACTCAGTGTTCGCAGTCTCGGTTTGCGCTTCGTAAAGTTTCGTAACGAAACTACGATCACGAATTCCAGGTGCCGCCCCACGAAGATCGTCCAGAAGCCGGCTGATTTCTAGGTGCGCCGAGATTGAATTATTCACCACGATAACGTAGTCGCTGTTTTCGGTCCGGCTAATATTTAGTGTTCCGTATCCGCCGACGAAATCCCAAGTCTCTGGTTTTGCCTTTTCCGCAATCAATTTGACAATGTCTTCAATTGCGAATTCTGGATTGTCGTCAGGAAACGCTTTCCTCAGAACGTCGTCAACGGCATACTCGATTTCAAGTAGATTCGCCTCGGCGAGTCGTTGACGCATAGCGGCATCAAAACCACGGCTGTACCCGGACTGTTCTCCCACACGATACGAACGCAAAAGCATCCCGAGGATGCACGCACAAACCGCGACAGTAACCAGCATCGCGCGTAGGCCAAATCGTTTGTTGCTCATATTGTCGTTGGTCATTTGAACGCATCACGTGCCAGAACGTCCGCGGTCACCGCGATCGGAAGGTTGACCTTGTGATGGCCTGATTTACCAAGACCCGATCTCCGGTGCACCGATTGGTTCGCCTCGTGTTGTTTGGATCGGCAGGCACCGGACCAATGTGGGCGTCGGTGAATTTCGATTGTACGTGACCGAAGGAGGTCCGAGCAAGTTTGGTCCGCGCAACCTGTTAACGAGTTTGCGCCAGGCCGGACAGTGAGCCACAGAGAGCACCGAGACCACAGAGTTCGCGCTCAAGTTTTGCTCCGTGTCCTCGGTGGCAGATTCGACCGCGGGACATCACCGCCCATCAGCGGTTGAATCCACCGCGGGCAAGGCGGGAACCGCTAATCGACGCTCTTGAAATGCTAACCATCGCGAGTAACCGCTCGGAGTGGCGAACGTTGGGCGTAATCGAGATCGGGTGGTGGACGTTTTGGTGGCCTAGTTTAGATAGGCCCGATCTTCGGTTCACGCCGTGGTTATCCAATTTTCAGAAGTTCAGTTAGGAGTAAAAATTGGTCCCAGCAGTCCATAGTAGATATACGATCCAGCCAAATAGAAATAGAACAGCAGTGACAAGAAAGGCAGCGATCAAAAACATTGTAGCACCGAGTAGCGCACGCTTCGCGCCACGTCGCCCAACGCCGAGTACTCATTTTCGAGCATGTTGGGACGGAACAGCATGACCCAACCGGCGACGATGCGAAACCCGAGACTGGCCAGTTCCTGGGGCTCTAGATCCGTTGTGTGCTTCCACATCAACGTCGCGGTGTCGCTAGGGAACATGCGACAAACGGAATCGATGATAAACTGCCGCCACGGCAAGGCGTCCGGGTGGAATACGGCACGATAGAGAAAAAGTAGCCCGTGGATAGGATCGTCGAATCCGAAGTCCTTTCGTATCTCGGCAAAATCAGTCGCCGGTTCAGCCGATGAGGGAATTCACGTACGCGTTAGACAAAATTTTGGACTGTCGCGGACTGGCCGAGATTCTGAGACTAGAAATATTAACCGAGTCAATAATTGCTCTGCCGTCCGGCACGCGATGCGAATCATGGAAATAGAGTAGCTTCCCGACTTTCCCTAATTTCGATCGACTTTCGGACTGCAGTTCTTGCTTTCGGCATCATGGAATGGACCGCGGTGAGTGAATCGATCAGTGTCTTGGCCGCCTTTCGTCGCACGTTGTCGTCATCGCTTTGCAGCAGTTCCAACAGCGTGCCGATTGCGTCGTGACCGGCGTCGGCCAAGCGTGCCAGGATCGATTCACGAAGTGACTCACGGGCGGCGTTCAACGTGCATCGAAATTCAGGATCGGCGAGACGTCGGTAGGCCGTCCTTTCGGATATGCCGGCCAGTTTGGCGGCGTTTTCCACATGACAACCGGCGGCCAACGCGGTGAACAGCCGGTCGTCGCCAATCAATTCCGTCGTGTCACTGCCATAATCGGTCAATTGCTGACAAGTCTGGTCGCCATCGATCCTACTTGTCTTGCACATTCGGTACCTCTTGTGTTGGTTGTTGCAAAGACCTAGCGTCATACTGCCTGCGAGCGTAGGCCAACAAATCCTGTCGCTTTGTTTCCTCCAACGCTTGCCATAGCGTCAAAAATTCGGCGGTTTGTTCGCCAGTGGGGTGAATTCTGGGGTGACATTCGCCCTGATCGCTCGATTTCACGACATTTACGGGGCTTTGGGGCTCGGGTTCGAGTCCCGCCCTGGGTACTTCGGTTGATCAGCGAATTTGGTTCTGCCACCACGTTGATTCACCTTGCGCCTTCCTGGCCACCGTCTTCACGGCAGATCCGGAAAAGCCTGGGTGGCCGACTGGACAGCGCCATTCTTGAGGCATTGGGTTTGGTTTCACGGCGGTCCAGGTGCGATGGATTTGATCCGCCACAGCTTGATATCGTTGCCGACGCAATCGCGGTGGCAAGCTGAGTGAATCGATATACTCGTCCATCGCACGCCGTACTTGTTCAACGGTTAGGCGTTTTGCGTCAGTGACGACTTCCGAGCGGCAAAGTCGATGTCGGACGCGGGCGCAGAAAAGTTGGCTGAGAAAGGAGATGTAAAGATGCCGATGGACGCACTGCCAACCGCGACATTCAAAGTGGTCCCAGCCGAGCTCTTCCTTCGCCTCACGAAAACAGATTTCCACGATCGGTCGAGCGAACGCGACTCGCAACAACGCTCGAACACCCCGGCCTCGTCTCCCGGGTACCCGATTGCCGAGGAAGTATTTGGTAATTCCGGTTAGCACATTGGCGGCAGCTCCCCGGCTAAAGCTTGCACACGCTGATCGAGGCCGTCGAGAAAGTGGGCATCCCATCCATACGGCTCGTCGAACGTCCATGCCTTGACGCGGATGCCGTTTGCAATCGACTGATCGATCAGTTCCAAAGCGATCTGAGATTTCGTTAGAAAGCAGACGTCAGCGGGAAAGACAACGCAACGGCGACAACCGCGTTTTCGATCTTGCCGCGATTGCCGTTGTACTGTCTACCGACCCGCAGCATTGCCTGGAACTGTTTATCGATCTCTGACGACGGTTCAATCATCATCCGGCCGCTTGTAGAACTTGGTGATGTCGAGTCCCGCTCGCTGTTCTTCTTCGATCAACTTGATTCTTGCTTCCAGCCGCTCCACTCGCCGCATCAATTGCGGCACCAGGTCGGGGTTTTCGTCTTTCACTTTGCGGCGCGGAACCGGCGGGTAGCCAAGATGTCGCTGCATCGCGGAGAACAAGAACAACGGGTCCTTTTGTCGATTGCCCAGCGCGATCCGTCCTTCCTTGCGACCAAACAAAAACGGTCCTTTTCCAGCGATCGATTCTCCCGCCCCGATCAGTTGCTCGCGATATTCCTCGCTGGCCAGAAACAACAAGTCGGCGAAGTCGACCAATCCGATTTGTGCGCGCAGCATCAATATCCAACTTGCCCACTGAGCATCAAACATTGGATCGTTGCTGCTGGCGGTCAGTCCCTTGTCGTAGTTCAGTCGATTACGACAGAGGACTTCGAAGTGAAAGAAGAACAGCCCGGCCGGTGTCGCCGACTGCACCCGGTACTTGGCTTCTGCCTCCAAAAAACTGAGCGCGGTTTCCATGGCAAACCGGCCCGTTTCCTGCTCGGCCTCGCTGACCAAATAGGCTTGAAACGGGGTGAAGTAGTGGGACATCCTGATCATCGCCGGTGACATCAACCCCGAGTGTTTCAGCTCGGTCAGCAGGTAGTCGATCGCCATCGGCAAGTTGGTCGTGCTGAGCAGTTCGAAACGGACTTGCTGCAACGATTCCTGCATCGGAATCTCGTTCGGCTGTCCGCTGCCGCAACAGTTGATACAGATAGGCCTGTTCAATGTATTCGGCACGATCGAGAGGTTTTTGCAGATCGGGCATGATCAGTACGCGGGCTCAAGTACCTGGTACTATGCCTGATAGCGAGAGAAAATGACACAAGCATTGTGTCCGCCAAAACCAAAACTGTTGCTCATCGCCACCTGCACCGTGGTGTGATGCGGCCTTGTTAGGCGTGTAGTCCAAGTCACACTCTGGATCTGGAGTGTCCAGATTGATGGTCGGGGCGATGGTCGCAGTTTCGATCGTTTTGCACAGAATCACTCCCTCGATCCCGCCGCTGGCGCCGAGCGAATGACCGAGCGAGCTTTTGGTGCTGCTGATTTTGATCTGGTAGGCATGCATCGCCCAGGACCATTTTGATCGCTTTCGTTTCCGCTTTGTCACCCAAGCGGGGTGCTGGTGCCGTGAGCGTTGACATAATCGATGTCGGATGGCAGAGATGCCGGCGTCGGTGATTGCCGCTTGCATGGCGGCGGCCGCACCGGTCCCCTCGGGATCGGGTGCCGTGATATGACTGGCGTCGCTGGTTGTGCCATAGCCAATCACCTCAGCGTAGATTTTCGCGCCGCGCGATTTGGCGTGTTCCAGTTCTTCGAAGATCATGATCCCCGCTCCTTCGCTGAGCACGAAACCGTCGCGGTCGGCGTCGAACGGTCGGCTGGCCGCGGCGGGGTCTTCGTTGCGAGTCGACAACGCTTTCATGTTCTGAAACGCTGCCAAGGAAACACGTGTGATCGCTGCTTCGCTACCGCCGGTGATCACCAGATCGGTCTCACCCATCCGAATGCTGCGCATCGCATCGCCCATCGCGTTGGTCGCGCTGGCACATGCCGTGGCGACGGCGTAATTGGGGCCTTTCAATCCATAGGCGATTGAAAGATTTCCACCGCCGGCGTTGAGCATCATTTTAGGAACGGTGAATGGGCTGACTCGGTCGGGCCCTTTGCTGCAGCATCCGATCGATTTGGATTTCGATCTCGGTCATCCCGCCGATGCCGCTGCCGCTGATCACGCCACAACGAGTGCGATCGGTCTGGTCAAAGTCGATTCCTGAATCCTTAACCGCTTGTCCACCGGCGTGAATGGCGAACTGAGTGAATCGGTCAAGTCGTTTCGCTTCGCGATGCATCGACATAGTCTTCGACAGTGAAATCAGGAATGTCGCCACCGAAGTGAACTTTGTATTTGGTGGTATCCAAGATCGTTAGTTCGTGAATCCCTGATTCGCCGGCTGTCAATCGTTTCCAAAAAGTTTCAACATCGGCGGCGAGCGGAGTGACCACACCGATTCCAGTGACAACGACTCGACGTTTGGATTCGTTTTGCATCACGGTGCGGGAGCAAGAATTAGGGGGCCATAAAGCGAATGCCGCCCGTTAATATTCGAATCACCTGGGCGGCTCGAATTTGGGGCGGCAGTGTCGCAAATACAATTCCGGTCGGTCACAGCGGAAGACCAAAATCAGCCGGCTTCACCTTTCGCGTTTTCGATGAACTCAACCGCCTCGCCGACTTTCTGGATCTTCTCGGCCGCTTCGTCGGGGATGCTGATATCGAATTCTTCTTCCAACTCCATCACCAATTCAACAGTATCCAACGAATCCGCACCCAGATCGTTCACAAAAGAAGTCTCGCGGGTAATCTTGTCTTTCTCGACGCCGAGTTGTTCGGAGACGATATCGATCACGCGTTCTTCAACAGTAGCCATGAGCAGTCTCTAAAATTGGTTCGCAAACAGTAAGTTGGTCTTGTGGGTCAAATCCGTCGCAGTCGCAAGACCGGCCCACATACAGTGATTGAGCCCGGACTACTGGATTGCTTTCGATGAAAACATAGGGGAAACCGACAAAAGGCGTCAATACGCCGATGTTGTTAACCGAAATTTCTTTCCAACCTCGTCCGCCGGTAACTATTTGGCCGGTTGCCAGAGAGTGCTTGGTCTGTCGCTGCCCGGCAGTCCGGCGCCTCGATTAGCCAATCATACCGCCATCGACCACGATGGTTTGACCGGAGATGTATCCGGCCTCCTGGGAGGCCAAAAACAGCACCGCGGCGGCGACTTCTTGCGCCGTTCCCAGTCTTTTCGCCGGAATTCGCTTCTTGGCCTCCTCCAACACCACCTCGCCCAGTTCCTCGGTCATTTCGCTGGCGATGAATCCGGGCGCCACCGCGTTGACTGTCACACCGCGACTAATCAACTCTTTGCTTAACGTCCGAGTCAGCCCAATCATCCCCGCTTTACTGGCCGCGTAATTCGCTTGCCCAGGGTTCCCGATCAAGCCGGAGATGCTGGCCATGTTGATGATCCGTCCGTACTTGGCCCGACGCATGATCCCTGCGGCAGTCCGCGAACAAACAAAACAGCTGGTCAGATTGGTGGCAATCACGTCATCCCATTCCTCGTCGGACATTCCTCGCATCAGCTTGTCGCGTGTGATCCCGGCATTGTTTACCAGGATGTCGAGCCGCCCAAATTTTTCCCTGGCCCCTTCGATCGCCGCCTGCGCCGCGGCGCGATCAGTCACGTCACAGGCGATTGCCTCAGCCTTACCGCCGGCCGCTTCGATTTCGGCGACGGTCGCTGCTAACTTGCCGGCATTGCGGGCTAAACACAGGACCGTGGCGCCGTTGGCAGCCAAGGCAATGGCTACCGCTTTGCCCAAGCCTTGCGAGGCGCCGGTGACAACCGCAACCTGGTTATTCAAATCGGTGGTCAAAGACATAGATATCCGTTTTCAATCGAGGTATTGCTCAGCCGTCGCCGAAACCGTCGGCTTTGATCTTTCTGTGGATGCGTTTGAGTGTGCCTCGCAACACGCGGCCGGTTCCGACTTCTTCGAAGCCGTTGATGCCGTCGTCGATCATTCGGCGAATCGAATCTTCCCAGCGAACCGGTTCTGTGACCTGCCGACTCAACAAGCCGCGGATCTCCTCGGCGCTTTGATGCGGCATGCCGTCGACGTTGCTATAGACTGGAATTCTGGTGTCGGTGATCGGCATTTCCGCCAACGCCGCCCGCAATTTGATGACGGCCGGTTCCATCAGCGAAGTGTGAAACGCACCGGCCACCGTCAACGGGATCACTTTCATCGCCCCGGCCTCGTTGGCGGCTGGAATCAATCGCTCGATCGCCGATGAGTGGCCGGAGACCGCAATGTTACCGGGACAAAGCAAGTTTGCCGGACGCAATACATCGTCGCCTCGACAGCGGTCGCAAAGCTCGTTGATGACCTCTAAATCGAGGCCTAATACGCTAGCCATTCCGCTGTCGACGGCGTCCGCGGCCGCTTGCATCGCCTCGCCGCGACGCTGGACCAACCGCAGGCCATCGACAAATGAGATGCCGCCCGCAAAACAAACCGCGGTGTATTCACCGAGACTCAATCCGGCAGCCGCTTTGACGTTGGCAACCCGCTGAGGATGTTGTTCGGACAACACCTGGGCCGCAGCGATACCAACGGTGAACAGTGCCGGCTGGCAAAACTCGGTGGCGTTGAGTCGAGCTTCGGGGCCAGTGAAGCAAAGATCAGCCAGATCGTATCCGAGGATCTCGGAGGCTTGATCAAACAACGCCCTGGCGGTCGCATGAGTTTCGCACAGCCACCGGCCCATCCCTACGCTTTGTGCGCCTTGGCCGGGAAACAGAATTCCGACTGAGTTCATGGTCCAACGCCGCTTAACGCTGGCTTAGCTGTCTTCGTGATCGATGACGGTACGGCCCTGATAGTAGCCGCATTTTGGGCAGACCGTATGGGTCGGAACGGCCACGCTGCATTGCGGGCAATAGCCAATCTGACGCTTCTTGACTCGGTCGTGTGAGCGTCGTTTTCCGGTTCGGCTATTGGAGTGTTTGCGTTTTGGGACAGCCATCGCTGCAGGGTCCGATACTAGGGTCCATCGTGTTATTTCAAGCCGCTTATCGTAGGAAGTCCAGGCTGATTTCGTCAACGCGTCCCAAGTCAGATTCCTGATTTCCTTTCAAAATGGCAGTCCTGACGTCTCGGCGAATCTTCGACGTCTCGGCTCTCGATGCGGCCGGAGTTGCCAATCCCGGTGGGCTACTCCGGTTTCCGACCCACCGCCATCCCCAGATTCGCTTGGCTGGCAGAGAGGAATGTGAACTGGATCTGTTCCAATCCCGCCCTGCGAAGCTGATTTCGGGTTTCCTCGAGCGATCGCATTCGGCCCCCCTGAGTTTCCAGATTCAGGGACAACGCCTCGATCGATTCGACCAGGTTGTGCTTTGTCGGCCCGCGAAACAAGTCAACAACCACGACTCGACCGCCGCCGCGACAAGCATCAACCGCGCTGGCCAGCAGATCTGCCGCTTGCTCGTCGCTGAGACAATTCAAGCGTTGTGCCAACAGCACAAGATCGAAATCCGCAGCGGTCCAAGGCGGCGTTAAAGAATTCGCTTCGATCGTTTGAAATCGATCACCCAGTTCGATCGAATCGGCTGTGCTTTGGGCCGCGCGCAAGGCACCGCCATGATCGACCGCTGTCACGGTCGCCTCAGCATCTCGGTGGGCCATGGCACAGCTCCAGACTGCCGATCCGCAACCCAAATCTAAAATTGAGATGCCGGTCGGTTCTCCCTCACCACCGATGTCCAAGATCTCGGCCGCTTGAATTGCTGAGCGTGTATGAATCCACTGCGTGGCCGCGTCGCGATTGATTCGTTGCCGATCATCGTTGTCTAACCGAGACTTGTTCCCTTGGATCGCACTTTCCAGCTGTTCCCAGCGGGTGTCCCCCAAATCATCGTCGTACTGGCACAACAGATGGGCGGCCCGTGACAGCGCATAGTCGTCTTGGTACTGTTCGGCGAATCCGATCGCGATCAGCGCGTCGAGCAACAGTTCGGTGAAACCAGTGTTCAGCGATTTCGCTTCACACAGTTGTTCAAGTGTGCGCTGGCCCTGACGCAATTCGTCAACGATGCCAACCTGACGCGCCGCGCGAATCAAATGCGAAGTCGCATTGATTTTCATCCATTGCTGATATTGACTGAGCGTTACGTCTTGAGCGGACATCGTAATGCCGTGATTGTGTTAGCCGCAGGTCAGTTGTGCGCTGACCAACGTCACTGAACCGAACGCACCGCTTCCAATACCGCCAGACATCGACGCATGGTTTGCCGAAAGCCCTCGAAAGTCAGTGACTGGTAACCATCGCTCATCGCCGTGGCCGGATCAGGATGCACTTCGATGATCAATCCGTCCGCGCCGGCAGCGACGGCCGCGACCGCCATATCAGAGACCATGTAAGTGTGTCCCGTGCCGTGGCTCGGATCGATGATAACAGGCAAGTGGGTCTTGCGGTGCAGGTACGGCACGCTGGCCAGCGGCAGCGTAAATCGAGTATGGTCTTCAAACGTTCGAATCCCGCGTTCGCACAGCATCACTCGCTCGTTCCCTTCGTTGAGGATGTACTCGGCCGCCAACAGAAATTCGTCCATCGTCGCCGAGGCGCCTCGCTTGAGCAGCACCGGTTTGCCTGACTTGCCGACTGCTTCGAGTAGGCGATAGTTCTGCATATTACGGGCCCCGACCTGAAGCACGTCGGCGTAACGCGCGACCAGGTCGACATCAGCGGTCCCCATCACCTCGGTAAAAACTGCCAAATTGGTTTCCTGCCGGGCGGCAGCCAACATTTTCAGGCCATCTTCCTTGAGTCCCTGAAAGCTGTAGGGACTCGTGCGCGGTTTGAATGCTCCCCCGCGCAGCCCTGTCGCTCCGGCCGCCTTGACGGCGCGGGCGGTTTCCATGATTTGCGTTTCGTTTTCGATGCTGCATGGCCCGGCGACGAAACCGACCGCGCCGGCGCCAGTAGAAAAGTCCAAGATGTCGAAGCGGCTTGGATCGGGACGAACTTCGCGGCTGGCCATTTTGTAAGCGGCCGCGATCGGGACCACCGCGGAAACTCCTTCACCACTCTCCAGTGAATCCTTGAAGTCCTCTCGTTTCTCGCCGATTGCGGCGATCACTGTCCGTTCGGTTCCGACGATCACGTTCGCCTTCAGTCCCAGTGCTTCCACGCGTTTGACGGACGCCTGGACCTGATCGTCTGTCGCGCCGGGTTCCATTACTACGATCATTGATAACGCCAAATCTGGTTGTGTTTTTGTGGTGTGTCTGAATTCTTGTCAGCATGCGGAAATTTGCAAGCGTAGGCGACATCAGATGGGGTCATCGTCCCCACCCGGCACGCCAAGCCTGGATAAAACCTTCGACGGTCATTCCATAAGTCTGGGAAAATGCCTCGTCAAATGGTGTTCCGTCGACCAGCAGTCGCATCATTCGATCGAAGCTACGCCGTCTTTTTCCTTCCAGTATCGATGCGGCGACGGCCGCGCCGATCTGCTCGGACTGTTGCGGAGTCAGTTTGCCATCGAGAAATTGCTTGGCACTGTTGATTGCTGCAAAGGCGGCAGCAAACTCCGCTTCTGACTTGCGTGCCGCCTCTCGATCCCGGCGGCTGGACTTTTGTTGGGTTAAGGTGGATCCGATCCCTTCGGCCAACCACTTGGGAATGCCGCTGCCCTGAGTCGCCAGCGCAAGACTAACGATCGGAGCGGCGAGTCGTGCGGAAATCGCTTGGCGGTCGTCGTCATCGGAGGCAATGATCGCCACGTAGGCGTCGATTCCATCGGATTTCCAGTGCCCCGTCCATTCGGTGGGCAAACTGCGCTGTTCGATCATTCTGGCGAATTCGCTGTAGTCATAACGCTTGGGCAACACGGCGATCGTGGCCCGCCCTCGGAACGGAGGTCGGTCGCCGTCAGGTATCACAGTCGTCGTTGTGTCGAGCGCCGACTCGGCGAGTTCAGCGACCAGCTCGATCGTGCCGATCGCAACGGGCCCGATCACAAGGAAGTTTTCTGTTGCCTTCGAATTGAGCTGTTGACCGGCGCCGACGACCAGGCTCAGGTTTCGCTCGATGTTCGCTTGGCGTCGTTCGCCGATCTGCGCGGGTGTTGCCGCAGCCGCCCAGGCCAACTGGCTCATGACCGTCAGTGGCTGCGTTTCGCTGGCGCCGTCCAACGTCGCACCCTCATCGATCCATTTTGCGATCAAGGCGATTGACTCATCCGACAGCGGGGGGCGCCCGCCGGCCGGCATTCGCGCTCCCACGGTACCACGCAGTTTCCGGACCAACAAACTTGCTTCGCCGCGGTCCGGATCGATCACCTTGCCGCTGTCCCCGCCTCGCAGCAACTGCGCGTACGTATCGATCAGCAATCCTCCCCGCGCGTTGGTCGCTTGTAAATGACATCCGTTACAATTCTGAACCAGCAGTGAAGCGACATCTTTGGCAAAGCTGACCGTTCCCTTGCCGGCGGAACGCTGGGCCGATGGTTTTTCTGCGTCGGCCGGTGGATTTGCATTGAGCTGTGTTGGTTCAATGGCTTGTGGCCTTGCGGCGCCCCGGCTATCGATCGCCGCAGACGGATCAACGCCATCAAATTTTGCCCCCAACTCGATCCAGTCCTTCAAAATTCTCAATTCATCCGGTGAAACCTTGCCGCCGCCGCGCGGCATGTCGCCGCTTTCGATGGTTTCAATCAATCGACTACCAAGCGAATCCCCAGCGAACACTACCACGCCGTCGGGTGTCCCCCTGATCAGCGCTGCGTACGTTCCCATGTTGAACTTCCCCTTGCTCTGAGCGACATGGCAGCGACCACAACGGTTCACCAAAATCGGAGCCACGGTCTCGGAAAAGCTGATTTCAGCGGATGGCGGCGTTTTGGTGGGGCTGGGGTTTGTTTTATTCGGCTTGGATTGTGGTGTTCCGGTGGCCCTCTGCGGACGACTTGGCGGACGAAATGGTGGCAGAGTGATTCCTTCGAATTCGATGAGCGTGTGTGCACGAGCGACCCGGTTGATCGCCGGTTGCAAAACCTCGAACAGGTCGGGGGAACCCTCTTGTAGCGCCAGGTCGAGCTGTTGCATCGCCTGCCGAACAGCCTCGCCGGCCTGCTCGTAGTGGTCAGACGAATACTCCTTTGCGGCGGCCCGGATCGTCGCCTCGATCTCAGCAACCACCTTTTTCTCCCGTTTTGACAGTTCGGTGGCAAATAGATTGGTTGTAAGAGCGAATAGAATCAGCAGGAGGGGCGTTCGCATGGCCGGGAGCTATGAATAGGGTCAGCGGCGATAGATGTGGTCTGCAGCCGAGAAGCGTGTAACCTCAGTATAGATGCTCTGACGTGTTTCTGAGCGGATGGACCGGTGACGGGCCCCGATTTCCACTTCCCAGACCGGTGGCCTTCGGCCAACAGCATCAGCAGCCTCGCAACGGCAAAGGTTGATCGAATGTCAAAGATCAAGTCATGGTTTGCTGCCGCCCTGCGATGGGGTTGGTTTGGACTGTTGGTACTGGTCGCCTTTGGCTACCTGGCCTCGGGACTCTCCGAATCACGGCCAACTGAGGACAACCGCCTCTCGGAGGCTTGCGAGGATGACATTGCCGCAACGATCCAGGCGGTTGACCAACAACGATTGACTTCGCTGACGGCGATTGGCCTGGAATCGGCCCCGATTGCCGATTGGCTGACGATTTGCCGACGGCTGTCGCTGGCATTGGTCGGTAACCAATTGTCGCTCGAAGAGCTTCGGCAGCTACAGCAATTGCCAGAATCGCAGCGTGAATCGGTGCATCTGGCGAACCTGTTGAACGATTCCCGTTTTCATGACTATTGGGCCGAGCGTTGGACTCGTTTTCTGGTTGGTACCGATGAGGGCCAGTTCATCGTCTTTCGCCGGCGCCGATTTCGCGTCTGGTTGACGGAGGTATTTGCCGAGAATCGACCGTATGATCAGATGGTCCGCGATTTGATCACGGCCGAAGGACTGTGGACCGATCAGCCGCAGGTGAATTTCTTGACCGCGACCTTCGACAGCAACGAAGGTCAAGCTGACCCGGTACGGCTGGCGGCGCGTACTTCACGCGCCTTTCTGGGACTGCGGATCGATTGCCTGCAATGCCATAGTGACTTCCTGGGCAACGTCAATCTGGGCGACGTCGATGATCCGCGCGAAGGTTTGCAATCCGATTTTCATCAATTGGCTGCGTTCTTCAGTAGTGCGAAAACCAGCGGCCTGCAGGGAGTTCGCAGCGGCGAAGTCGAGTATCGGTACAAGTATTTGTACGAGGAAGAAGAAGTCGACGTCCAGCCGGCGGTCCCTTATTCGCCGGAATTGTTGCCCAGCCAAGGCGATGCCCGAGAGCGTCTGGCCCAGTGGATCACGCATCCCAAGAACCAGCAAGCGGCTCGCGCAGCGGTCAGCCATGTTTGGGCCTTGATGTTCGGCCGACCAGCGGGCGAAGCGGTCGACAATCTGCCGCTCAACGAGGAAATCAGTCCCATGCTGACGGCTTTGGCGGACGACTTTGTGGCCACCGGATTCAACCTGCGGCGTCTGATCCGCTTGATCGCCCGTTCGGCGGCATTCCGGGTCGACAGCCGCGCCGACTTTCCGATCAACCAGACCCACGAGCAGTACCACGCCGTCTTTCCGTTGGTCCGCCTCCGCCCCGAACAGGTTGCCGGATCGGTGATCCAGGCCAGCAGAATCAAGAAAACCGATCGAGAATCATCGGTTATTTTGCAGTTGCAAACACTCAACGGCACCAACGAATTTGTTCGCCAGTACGGTGACATCGGGGAAGACGAATTTACCACCGACGCGGTCACCGTCACTCAGCGTCTGTTGATGATGAACGGCAACATGATCAGCGACATGGTAAATCCCAATCCGGTACTGAACTCAGCGGCGCACATCGGCATGTTCGCGGCGAACGACCAGCAGGTTGTTCAGTCGCTTTATTTATGTGTCTTGAATCGTTATCCGACCGAGCGTGAGCAGCAACATTTTGTGGATCGCTTGCGGGAATCGAGTGATCCGGAAAAAACGCGGTCGGATTTAACTTGGGTATTGTTAAACAGTAGTGAACTAGCATGGAATCATTAACCCACGGATGTGAAACAACCGTGGGAGTACCGAGTACCAGGTACCGAGTACCAATTAGCAGGTGCCAGGTGCCAGGTGCCAAGTGCCAGGTGCCAGGTGCCAGGTGCCAAGTGCAGCGCAGCGAGAGAAGAGATAGGGAGTGAATAGATGTTGAGTGCGAAAATTTCGCGTCGAAGATCATTGGGCGTTGCCGGTGGACTTTGCCTGTCATCGTTAGCACGGCGATTGGCGCTGGCCGATCAGAGCGGCCAGACCGATCCGGCGAGACCGAAGAATGTGATTCTGTTGTGGCTGGAGGGTGGCCCAAGTCAATTGGAAACGTTTGACCCGCATCCGGGCGGCAGGATTGGGGGCGAAGTCAAGGCGATCGAGACCTCGATCAAAGGGGTCCAGATTTCTGATCTGTTGCCGCAAACGGCCGAGCAGATGCACCTGACTTCACTGGTTCGCAGTGTGACCAGCAAGGAAGGCGATCACGCGCGGGCAGTGTATAACATCAAAACTGGTTTTCGACCTGATCCGACTTTGAAACATCCATCGATCGGCGCGATTGTTTGTCACGCCGATGACGGGGGGGCCGATATTCCGCGGCACATTTCGATTGTGCCCGGTCAGGCGCCAGGTCGCGGGGGCTATCTGGGTCCTGCTTATGATGCATTCAAGGTGAACGACCCAGCCGGGCCGGTTCCCAATGTTCGTGGCCGCGTCTCGAAAGAACGATACGATCGGCGTGTCGAGGACTTGCGAGAACTGGTCGAGCAAGAATTTCGGCGGGGACGGTTGGCCGAGCTGGAAACAAGACGGACATTGCATCAAACGGCAACCGAAGCTGCGCTGAAGATGATGTCCAGTGAACAATTGACCGCCTTTGATGTTTCTCAAGAACCGAGAGCTGAGTTGGCGGCCTTTGGAGAGAACAGCTTTGGCCGCGGAACTCTGGCCGCCGCGCGGCTGATCGAAGTCGGCGTGCGGTGTGTCGAAGTCACTCTCGGAGGCTGGGATTCGCATGTCACCAATCATGCTCTGCAGTCCGCGGCCTGCGCACAGCTTGATCTTGCCTTGGCGGGGTTGCTGTTGCGTCTGCAACAGCGCCAGTTGCTCGATTCGACCTTGGTAGTCTGCGGAGGCGAGTTTGGCCGGACGCCGACGATCAACGCCGCCGATGGCCGCGATCATTGGCCGCATGGTTTTTCAACCCTGCTGGCGGGATGCGGCATCCGCCGGGGATTCGTCTACGGGGCGACCGCCCCGGATCCACAGCCACAGCCCAAAGATCCGCTCGACGATGTCCAAGACGCTGTCAGCGTTGCCGATATCCAGGCCACGATCCTGGCGGCGCTGGGCATCGATTACCAACAGGAATTGATTACCCCGATCGGCAGACCGATGAAACGGAGCGAGGGAAAGCCGATCCAAGCAGTGATCGGCTAACCATGGATCCAACGAGCATGAACGTCGGTTTGTCTGGCTGCGGTTGCGTGGACGGTTGACCGTGGGCTGGTACGGGTCTACTTCTTCACCAATGACCAGTCGCGGCGTTGACGGCTACTGGGGATTCCCATGCGTTTGCGGTACTTCGTTACGGTCCGCCGGGCCACCGTCATGCCGGCTTTCTTGAGTTCGTCGACCAGCTTTTCATCGCTCAGCGGATCGCTTTTGTCTTCTTTGTCAATCAAATCTTGCAGCTTCAGGCGGATCGTATCCCAGGCCACATCTTCGCCGTCCTCGGTTTGGGTTCCGCCGACAAAGAATCGTCGCAGCGGCAAGATACCCCGCGGCGTTTGAATCCATTTGTCGTCGACCGCCCGGCTGACGGTTGTCACATGGACGCCGACGATATCGGCGATTTGCTGCATTTTCAACGGTTCAATCGCCTCCGGTCCGTCGTCCAAAAATTTCTTTTGATGTTTGACGATCGCCTCGGCAACCTTGGTCAACGTGCTGCGGCGCTGTTCGATCGAATCGATCAGCCACTGAGCGCTATTGATTTTGTTTTTAATGAATTCCCGCTCTTCGGCGGTGCTGTTGGGATCTTGTAGTCGTTTGCGATAGTACTCGCTGATATACAATTGCGGCACTCGATCGTCATCCAAACGCACCTGGTATTCACCCGAATCATCTTGTTCCAGGATGATATCCGGGGTGACGTTGGGAACGTACGTTTCCATGAATGCTGCACCCGGTTTGGGATTCAGCACATGCAGTTCGTCGCGAACCGTCTGGATCAAGTCGATCGAATAACCTGTCTTTTTGGCAATCTGGGGCAAACGATTCTCCGCCAGATCCTCCAGATGGGACTTGATCAACGTTTCCATTTCATCATGGTGTGGAAAATTCGGTTTGACCTGGCGCAGCAAACACTCGCCCAGGTTGCGGGCAGCGATGCCAACCGGTTCCAAGGACTGGACGACTTCCAGCGCCGTTTCGGCCAACTTCAAATCTTCAGCCGTATGCCCGGCCGGCAACAAGTCAGCCAAGGGAGTTCGCAGATAGCCTCCGTCTCGCGCATCCAGGGTGCTGATGATTCGTTCGGCGATCTGTTCGACCCGGTCGTCGATGTCCATTTCCGCCAACTGATGCAGCAAGAAATCGTTCAGCGATTCCGGACGGGAGACGGCGTTGGCCATCAAGTCGTGGCGACGGTCGGAGTCTTCCTGGACACGATTGGCCGAGCGTCGGAATGATTCGTCAAAGGTGTTGGGCAGCTCGGAAATCATGTTCTGCAGCCGCTCGAAGTCCTCCTGGTTGTCGTGGTCATTGTCAACCACCAGTTCTTTCTCGCTCTCGCTGCGGGTGTCTTTGCCGCCGTCGTCAAAGTCGTCGTCATCTTCGGGAGCCAGCGGATCGGAGTCTTGTTGCTCCAGCAACGGATTTTCAGACATCTCCTGTTCGATTCGTTCCTGCAAGGCAAGCGCATGCAATTGCAGAATCTCCATCGACTGGATCATCCGCGGTGCTAATTTCTGTGTTTGCAATTGTCGGGCCTGCAGGCCCATCGACATCCGCATAGCGTTTACTCGTGAGATAAGATTTCCATCGGTTGCTCCGCCCAGGAGCGGTTGCGAGGATTGATTATAGTTTTTGTCGACCGGTTAGTGCATCGGCAATCATCTCCCGATTCGCATATTCCAGCACACTTCCAGCGGTGATTCCGCGGGCCAATCGGGTGATATTGACGGGAAACTCGGCCAGCAGGTTGCTGATGTACAGCGATGTGCCATCCCCTTCGACGGTCGGATTGGTCGCCATGATGATTTCGCTAAAGTTTCCCGTGCGTACGCGGTCGACCAATGCATCGATTGTCAATTGATCCGGACCGATTCCGTCCAGCGGTGCAATTCGACCCAACAATACATGGTAAACGCCTTTAAACACAGCGGCTTGTTCCAAGCTCATCAAATCTCGCGGTTGTTCCACCACGCACAGTTGAGTCGAGTCCCGATTGGGATCGGCGCAAATCAGGCAGGTATCTGATTCGGACAGGTTGAAACAGGTGCCGCAATAACGTACGTCCTGCCGCACTCGACGGATCGATTCGGCCAAGTGCCAGCGCTTCTTGTTCGCTGACGCGTAATAGGTGAAACGCCAGCCGTTCGGCGCTTTTGCGGCCGATGCCCGGCAAGCGGCCCAGCTGCTGGACCAACTCCGAAACCGCGCCAGCTTGTTCGCTCATTGGATCAGCCGTTCCCGGTCAAGCTCTGGATCACGCCTTCCATGCCCGGAAGTTTCAAGTCCATCTCGTGGATCATTTGGCTGATCGATTCGGCGTACAACTGTTTCGCCGCCGCGCTGGCCGCATTGGTCGCTTCTTGGATCGCGACCTGCAACTCGTGGCCGCTTAAGTCGCCATCGATCGAAACTTGTTCGACGTGACCGGTGCCATTCATCTTGATGTTGACTTGTCCGCAACCGCTGCTGGCACTGACCGATTCGGATTTCATTCGATCGTTCAATTCTTTTATTTTTTCGGGCAACTTTTGCACCGCTCCAAACGCCGCTGTCAGATTGCCGATTCCGCCCATCCCTTTGAACATTTTTTGTGACTCCCATTAGCGGGGTTTGTCGACTCGAACGATCTGTGCCTCGAACACTTCGATACACGTTTTGATTAATTGATTGGCTTCGATTTCACGCATCCGTTGCATTGGCGACTGAGGCTTGGCGGCCGCTTGGACCGAACTGGCGTGCACAGTCTGCGGCGCCGCTTTGAACTCGAGCTTAAGTGGCCGCCCGGCTGCCGCGGTGACCGCCCGATCGATGACCGATTTGTGCTCCGGCAATTCGCATCGCTTCATCGCCAGCGTGCCGTGCTCGGGAAAGATCAGCGTCAGTGTATTGTCACCGCTAGCGCGGACTTGTTGAACCACCTTGGCAAAGGTTTCGGTCATCGAGGATTCGATTCGTGAAATCGAATCCTGCCAGGTACGTTCGGCATGAGCCTGATCCCAGCGATAGTTCAGCTCCGACCGATCTGCGATATCCAGCTCAGCCGGCACTCGGCTTAGCGGCCGCTTTTTTTTTTCGTCATTCAATGTCGTACTGGCCGGCGCGATGGATCCGGCGGCAGCGGCCAGGTCGGCGATGTTTTGCAGGTCCGGCAGGGTGCAAATTTGAATCAACGTGGATTCCAACAAGACCCGCGCATAAACACTGTGGCGAATACGAACCAAGGTCTGATCGATCAAGCCGACGACCGCCAGCACAGTCTGCAATCCCCATTTCGCGCCCAGTTCCTTGAGTTCGCCGTGCAGCGCGGCCGAGGTATGCCGCTGCAACGTTGGGTCGCATCCGACTGTCACGGCCATCAGGTCGCGAAAGTAACCGAGTAACTGTTCGGCCAAACGTCCGGCGTCCACTCCGGCATCGACCGCCGCATCCAATTGGCGAAGCGTTTCGGCGGCTTCGCGGTGGGCCATCGCGAGGGCCAACCGATGCAATCGCTCGTCGTCAGCAGTACCCAGCATCGAGTGAACTTGATCGACCGTCAGCTTGCCGTCGCTGAAACTGAGCACTTGTTCCAACAATGATTGGCTGTCCCGCATGGAACCGGCGGCCCGCCGCGCGATCAATTCAAGCGCCGCGTCATCTGCCTCGCCTTGCTCGCTGTTCAGAATCTCTCGCAAGCGGTTCACGATTTTGGGGACTTCGACCGGGGCGAAGTCGAATCGTTGGCAACGGCTCAAAACCGTGATCGGAATCTTTTCCGGATCGGTGGTGCAAAATATGAATTTGACATGCTCAGGCGGTTCCTCCAACGTTTTCAACAGTGCGTTGAAAGCCGCCGCAGTCAGCATGTGAACTTCGTCGATGATGTAGATCTTGAATCGACAGCGGCTCGGTCGGACACCGACACCGGCGCGGAGGCTGCGAATTTCATCGATTCCGCGATTGCTGGCTCCGTCGATCTCGATCACATCAACGTCTTCACCGGAGTCGATCGCCTGGGCGACATCACTGTCGTTGTCCGGCCTGACGGTCGGGCCGTCAGGATCGTTCAAAGCCTTGGCAAAGATGCGGGCCGTGCTGGTCTTACCAACACCCCGTGCGCCGGTAAACAGGTAGGCGTGCCCGACTCGACCTGTTTCGATGGCGTTCTTAAGCGCCCTACCGACGTGTTCCTGGCCGACCAGTTCGTCAAACCCGCGCGGCCGATAGCGGCGCGCAACGACAATGTAGTTGTCATCGTTGGGTCGCGTGTCGTTGATCGGGTCGTTCATTCAGAGGCGGATGATAGAGACGGGAGCGATCTTGCCGTACGCGCAAACGGGACGCTCAGCCCAATCATTGACAGCCTGTTTGTCCGGCGGAGGCGACCCTTGCACAAAGCTACACCGATTATGGCTGCTCCAGTTAAGGCCTGACCAGGTTCACGACTCACAGTCGCAAGGGCCGCCACCGCCGCACAAGCAGGGGCTGGTCGCAGTCGACGATCCAGCTGATTCTAGGTGACTGACGACAGAGCGGAAAGGTCCCGCCTCCGCTGCCGGTCCGCACACCAGCGTTACCTTCGTCGTCCACCGCGCCCGCGGCCGCCACCACCACCACCACCGCTACCGCGCGACTTTTTGTGGTGTTCGATGTTCACGTCGACCAACAGCCCAACCGTTTCCAACCACGTGGGGACATCGGTATGTCGGGTCGGCTGTCGCGGTGAATCGTCGTCATCGTCGTCTTGAACTCGATCAGGACGGCTGCCCCGCCGCCCGCGTGGTCGGTCTTCCGTATCGGCGTCTCGGTCTCGATCCTGTGGGCGGCGCGACCGCCCTTTTCGAATCACTTCGACTTCCAGATCATCCTCGTGGTCATCGTCGAATGCCGACTCGCGAAGTGGTGGTTCGTCTTGATGATCGGCGGCCTCACGCGAGGGTCGATCGACCGCATCGCGATTGCGGCCGCGTCCGCGTCTGCCACGGCGTCTTGATCGGCCGCGCGGTGCCTCGTCTTCCGAATCGCCCGCCTTGTCGGCCACCGGCTCAAGATCCAAATTGGCTGCAAACGAGTCGGGCTCTTCACGATCTTCCAATTGGTCAGCCCCTTCGGACTCCGCTCTGGTGATCCGCCCGCCTGGCTGGCGAGATCGAGGCGTTTCGTCAGTTCGGTTTCGCGGACGGTCTCGGCGACCACGCGACCGTGACCCACGCGAACGTGAATCATCCGAATCTTCGGCGTCAGAAATGTCAATCTCAGCATGCGGACGAACTGGCAGGTCCAGATCGTCATCGCTAATTTGTTGTCGCTGACCGCGTCGTCCTCGCCGGCCGCCGCTGGCCGCCGCGGATTCATCACGATTTTGATCCCAGCGGTCTGTTCTTCCTTCGCGATCGCCGTCGCGGTCTGCCGGTTCCACTCGACCCCGAGGCTGGTCACTTCGGTCTGCTGCTTCGGACTCCGAGCGGTCGCGGCGGGGCCGGCCGCGCGAAGTGGCTCGATCCTCATCCGCTGGTGCCACAGGGCCGCGTCCGCGCGGTCGCTCGCGCTGTGAATCCGACCCGCGATGCAATTCCGGTTCCGGCGTTGAATCCGAATCAGGCTCGGGTTCCGGGCCCAGGTCCAACCCCAGTCCGCTGCCGAATCCGCCGCCCGATGGACGTCTGGAGGCTTGCCGACGGGGCGCGGCAACGCGGGTCGGCGGTAGGGATTCTGGTTCCGGTCGAGGAGGGGGTTGATCATCGGCTTCAATGCCTAACTGGTTTGCCAGCTCAAGCCATGCACCGTCGTCGGGTTCATGGGCAGCTTCGTCGATCTGATTCGCTTCAGGATCGGACTGCGAATCATTACGATCCGAATCATTACGATCCGCCTCAGCGAACGTGCGCTGCGCCGTTGGTTCTGAGTTCACTGGCTGGGAAATCCCCGTCTCTGCAGCTCCGAATCCTGGCAGCACCGTCGGGGTCACAGCGGCCTTGAGAGCCTGCAAGACGCTTGAAGGCGTCTTGTCGGATGTGTGCGGAGCCTGTTGCTCGGGATCACTCGGCGCCGCTTGACCCTGCTCTGGATGTCGATCTGCAGACTCTCGACCGGCGGGTTGTTCGTCCTTGGAACTTGCTGGCGTACTTTGCTGCTCCTCTTCAGGCACTTGCGGTGGCTCGGACGGGGTTGGTGTTCCCAGCAAATTGGCTAGGAAATTCCAGTTGTCTGATTTCATGAAACGAATTCGGCCGGACGGCGTTTGCTGGGGGGTGGATAAGAACCCTTATGTATAGTCTTCCGGCATTTTTCTCCCAAGCCCATCGAGTCGGAATTCCAGCCAAATCGGACCAGAAAACGGCAGACTCGGCTTTTTTGGTCGCGCCGGATGGAATACGATCTGCATTCGAGGCGGCTGCAAAATCTGTGTTGAAACCTGTTGCAGTCGAATCAAGACTTGGCTTTTCCATTGTTCTAAAAAGGGAGTTTGACATGAGCCGCATTCCGATGAGTCGCGCCGAAGAAGAAGCACGACTGCGACGTGAGCGACTGGATCTGAGCATCGCCGAAATGGGATTGTCGGTGCGAACCACCAATTGCTTGGAAGAGACGGGCATTCTGACCGTCCGCGATCTGTTGAACGCAACCCCCAAACGCCTGCTATCGATCAGCAACTTTGGCGAAAAGACGCTCGAAGAGGTGTATGCCGCCTTGGAACAACTCGGTTTCTATCGACCGAGCCGAGAATCTGCCGGCGTTTGATTCGCCCGGCGAACCATTGAAACCCCGCCTGTGATCGACCATGCCCCGCTTTCCAACGCCTTGGAGTAAGAAACGGGGTGCGCGGCGATTGTCGGGTTCGATGCCGGGTGTGGTCGGCGAATTCGCATTCTTCGTGTTCCTGTTCTTAATCGGCGTCTTCGGCTTGTCGATGGTGCTGATCCACGAGCTGGCGCCCGAACGGGTCTCCAAGGTTCCCACCGACGCGCTGCAAAGCGACCTGAGCGCTTGGGTGTTTGGTATCCTGTCGCTCGCTGCCCTGATCACGGGCGGCGCCGGGCTAGCCGTTCAGCTGATGCGTGAATCGGCCAGCAGTGAGCGAAGATCGGCATTGGCGGCCCGCGCCGGGCAGCTGGAATCGGAAGCGATCGAACTGATCGGCAGCGGATCGGAGGATGGTTCCCGCTTGCCCAATGTTCCCTTGGGTTCGTCGCTCAACGACAGTCCCGGCGAACGGCTGACCTATCGATTGGCTGCCGAGATTCCGGAACACACACTTGTCGGCATGGCGAGCCTGGCGCTGCTCTGGAACGCCGCCTGGTTCGTGTTGTTGGCGGTCGCCGTGTCAGGCTTCTTTTCGGGACAACCGCGTTGGATTGTCAGCGGTTCGCTGATTCCGTTTGGCATAATCGGGATTTGGTCATTTCGCCGCTTCCTTACCCAGCTTCGCCAGCGCGCCGGCGTAGGCCCTACGATCGTCGAAATCAGCAATCATCCCTTGTTTGCCGGAGACCAATACCAATTGTTTGTCGCTCAGAGCGGGCGGTTTCGCGTCAAGAAACTGACTGTCCAGCTCGTTTGTGAGGAGGAAACTTTTTACCGTCAGGGGACGGATTTGCGAATTGAGCGCCACGAAGCCTACTCGCAGGCTCTCTGGAAACAGAGCAATATCGTCGTTGACCCGCAAGCCCCCTTTGAACAACAATTGGAGTTCACGCTACCGGAGAACGCGATGCATTCGTTTGTCGCCGCCCACAATGCGATCCGGTGGAAGATTGTTGTGCAAGGAGAAACTCATCCGTGGCCATCGTTCTGCCGAAGTTTTCCCGTCATCGTTCATCCAGCGGATCAGCCTCCGAAGCGCAACCCGCGGTGAATCTGTCGTTGTGCCGAGAGGACGGTGTCTATCAGGTGCGCAGCTCGCTGACCGCCAGATGGCGAATCAGCAGAGTACCGCTGGATCAGATTCACAGCTTGGAAACTTCGGTACTGTGGTACACCGAAGGCAAAGGGGACGAGGACCTTCACGTTCATCACTTCCACCGCTTGGCCGAAGATCAGTTGCAGCGCGTCGGACTCGCTGACCAGCAATCAACACAGTGCCTGCTGCCCGCGACGCCGCTCAGTTATCAGGGCCAGCTGATCAGCGTGCGGTGGGGTGTTCGAGTGCGGATCTTCTTGGTCGATGGCCGTGAGATTGTTGCCGAACAACCGTTTCATCTGGTGTCGCGGAATTCGTGACGCCATCGAATCCGTTCTGTACGCGGTTTGTGCAACCGGGCGCGATCCGCTACCGATTTCCGGATGATCAGAACGAAGATTTAGCACTGAATTCGATCTGTAATCGACTGCAATACGGTCGCAGCGCTCTGATCATCGGGCCGCACGGCAGCGGCAAGTCAACCTTGTTACGTTCGCTGATGCCAATGCTGAATCAGCGTTATCCGAGCGTCGCCAGCGTGCAACTGTGTCAGCTGCCTGCGACCAGCGCCATCGATCGCATTCGCCAGGGGCGGCAAAATTGGCGCGAGATCCATCAGCGGTGGTTGAGCCTCAGCGGTCGCGACCTGCTGATCATCGATGGAATCGAGCAGTTGCGGAGTCGGGATCGATTTCGCTTGCTGCAGGGCTGCCGAATCCGAGGGCCGTCGATTTTGGCGACCAGTCATCGGAAATTGTTTGCAACGCGCGTTGTGTTTGAAACCAAGATTGACCGCTGTCGAAGTGCCGCTTTGACGGAGCAACTGATTGAAAATTTACCGATCGCGCTGGCGGCTCTTGTCAGAGCTAAACTGGCCAATCACGATTGGGATCGCGGCACCAACCTGCGTGATTTCTGGTTTGACTGCTATGATGTGGTGCAAACTGAGCAGCGGCAAACTCTTGATAACTAGGTAGCGTTCCACCGATGGCTGTCCGACTGACTGTAATCATGATCGAGTCACCGCCGCCGACCGCCGCGGCCGGCCGTTTGGCGGAAGAAATTGTCGGCAATCTGATCGGGCGCGCCGGGGATCGATTTGACGCTCGTGCGATCGCTTCGGGACTTGGACGAAGCCTCGACCGATCGGCTGACCCTGGACGCGATCACAACCGACGTCGCGGTATTGGATTGGCATAGTCCCGACCAAATCGTCGATTCGCTTCGCCGAATCGGATTCGCCGGACGACGCGCGCCGCACCGATTTGATCGCGAAACGGCCCCCGCCGCCGGCGAGGAACGCCGTGTCTATGCATTCGATCTGAACCATTGTTCGCGGCCAACCGAATTGATCGATGCGCTCGACGTACTGAAGACCGATCGCCAAATCAAGACCTTTTCGATCGGCACGTCCATTGTCTCACCGCCGGTGGCCAGTTCGGCCGCTGCCAAACCACCGACAGTACAACCGCCCGAAAAACGATCCCCCGCAGCGAGACCTCACTGACCTTGATTTAGACGATTTGATTGATCAACTGGACCGTGCGGACGCTTGAGCCCAACGGAAACGGGATCAGATCTGCACGCGGCGAATCAGCGGCGCGGTGATGCGAAGTTGGCTTTCTGACCGACTTGCCGCGGCCCAGCGCCGAATTGCCATTCGTTGTGCTGGGTGTTAATCTGATGATCGGAATGCGGAGGGTGAACAGATTCACCTTGGTCAATTCGACCTCGATCAATACTCACTTGGACAATACAAACAGATGGCAGCCACCACCTCACAGCTCAATGGCGAGACTTTGGTTGTCGGTTTTACTGACAGCAAAATTCTTGACAACCAACGGATCGAACAAGTCGGCAAGGAATTGCAAGATGTTGTCGAACAAGCCATTCACAAAAAGCTACTGCTGAATTTCCGCGGTGTCTCCTTCATGTCATCGGCGATGATCACCAAATTGGTGATGTTGAATAAAAAATGCAAATCAAAAGAAGTCAGCTTGAAATTCTGTGAAGTGTCACCGAATGTGATGGAGGTGTTTAAAATCACCAAATTGAACAAGTTGTTTGACATTCAGTCGGACGAGGAAAAGGCGGTCGCTAGCTTTGACAAAAAAGGATGGTTCGGCTGATTCGTGGATGTCCCAATCAGGTCAAGATCTGAACCTGGAACTGATCGAACTTGAACGGACCCAGATCGGCCACGAGATTCACGACGCGCTGTTGCCGTTGATCTTTGCCGCGGCCAGCGGAGTGTCGCATGCCATCGACCGTCTGCCCACCGATGCGGACGAATCGAAAACAGAATTGCTTCAGGTATCCGATTGGTTGGCCGATGCATTGCACACCGGTCGTCGCCTGCTGAGCGAAATCTATCCGCCCGAGCTGACCGGTACGCGGTGGGTTCGAGCCGCTAAAGAGACGATCGACAAACTGTGGGATCAATCGGAACGCAACCCATCCTGGGAGATCGTCGGCGACGTCGAGGAAACTTCGCCAAGCGTCGCGATGGCTGCCTATCGCATCGTTGTCGAATCGGTCCGCAACGCGATTCGTCACGGCAAATCAAACGAAATTTTGATTCAGGCAACCAGCGGTGACGAGGCGATTGTGATCGCTGTCCATGACAATGGCTGCGGGTTCGATCCCACGGCAACCCCCGAAGACCGATTCGGAATCCGGGCCATGGCCGGGCGTGCCAAATCGGTCGGCGGCTATCTGGTGGTCGATTCCAAACCAGGTGGACCGACCACCATCAAGTTCATTGTCCCGCGGCAGCGGCGACCAACAACGAATTAGGTTTTGGCGGGTTCGGCGTCCATCTCTTTCAACGATTTACCAAGTCTTTTGCGGCCACTGTCGCTTTTGCCGCGGCGGCTGGACTTGGGCGAATCTCCTTGCAGGAGCGCCGCGACGTTCGGATGCAGTTCGTCGGAATTGGCCGGAGTGCCGATCTGTTCGATGGCGTCGCTGACGCCCAGCAAAACTGAATTGCGGACTCCGTCACGGAGCCATTCAAAGAAATTTACATTCATCGGTGGCGACGATTCCTCCTGAACTTTGTGTTGATGTGTCTGCAGTTCCGGCTTGTAACTTGCCGCCGGCAGCAAAGTCCAGACTGATTGGCCTAAGCTTCCACCCAGCTGATGGGACCGCGGCTGCTGAGCTCCACTTCGTCCTGACGGGCGGCCTGTTTCACGGCGATCCAGGGCGGAAACCAGTCCTGGTCGACAACCTCCTCCATCCCCTCGCTGCCCATGACAAACAATCCGGTCGCGCAAGCATCCGCGTCGGCTGCCGATTCCATGGTCACGGTCAACGACAACAGGTCACCGGCGGGATAACCGGTTCGCGGATCGATCACGTGCCCATACCGTTGGCCACGATGATGAAAGAATTGCTTGCCGCTGCCGCTGGTCGCCAACGCCCCATCGCGCAGCCAGATGCCGCCGAGCCGGCGCTGAGGTTTGGTCGGATGAGCGATCCCGACCTGCCAGCCTCGCGGCAGCTGGCGATCTTGATCGTAACGGGGATCGCGATCTTGATCGTTACGGGGATCGCGATCTTGATCGTTACGGGGATACTGATCGCCGGCGGCGATCACGCTGCTATTTCCGCCATGGATCAGGAAATCGCCGATGCCGTGCTGACGAAGCTGATCGGCTACCCGGTCCAGGGCCTCTCCTTTGCCGATCGCACCCAGATTGATCGACATGCCGGGCTTGCCAAACTGGATCGTCTGATCGGTTTTCGAGAGCAGGAGATGTTGGTGACCGACCTTGGTCAGCGCGGCGATAATTTCGGCGGTGGAGGGTTTCCTGCCGCTTCGCCTGGTGAAATCCCCAGGTTTCCACAAGCGGCCCGGCGGTGATATCAAATGCGCCCCTCGTCCGTTCACTCCAGTTGATCGCCTTTTCGATCAACTGGTAGGTATCGGCCGACAGCCGCACCGGTCGGTCGGCCGCATGCCGATTGGCCAGTGCGACTTCTCCATCATCACGGTAGATCGTCAGGCGGCTTTCGATCGCATCGAGTTGTTCCAGCGCCGCGACCGCGATTTCGACTTGGTCGGACCAACGCTCAGGCAACAGGACCACAAAATCAGTGGCCATGGAGCGGTGCGATACTCGAGTGATCAGCGATTGGGAACGATTTTCGCGAGCCATAGATCCCCAGTTTAACAACTGGGGAAATCTGCGGCCGCGAACCCGATCCCCCAAGCCGCTGCTCTAATTCCCTAGGGTCCGCTGCGTCCCGCCAAAAGGGGAGCTCGCTGTCGGGTTCCTGGCGACTGCGGGGGCCACGATGGGTTGCATCAAACTGCGGGAGAGAACACAATTTGCCAGCCTGTCGGGCAAGGATCAGCGGCGATGCCAAGGAACTTGCTTGACGGAAGGATTAGCCGAGAAACGTTCACTGATCTGGGCGTTGACCGAGACAATTGGAGCGGTGGCTGAGTGGTCGAAAGCGCCGGTTTGCTAAATCGGTGAACCGGGAAACTGGTTCCGCAGGTTCGAATCCTGTCCGCTCCGTTTGTTTTGTCAATTTTGTTTGAGGGCGTAGCTCAGTCGGTAGAGCAACGGACTTTTAATCCGTAGGTCCAGGGTTCGAGTCCCTGCGCCCTCACTTGTTTTTTGGGTCGGGACTTCCCCGCGGGGACGCCCGCCAGCCGCTACGCTTTTCGACCGTCGTTTACACGGAGCGACGGCGCAGCGAATTCGTTGCAAACAAGAACGACATGCCAGCGAGGTCATGGGGAACACCGAGAATGTTCAGCCCTGGACTCTGTGCTTTCTGGTGCCCAACTCCCGCACGCCATCGGGCACTCAAGAACCGCAAAAACGCTCCTCGAAAGCGAAGACTCGATGTTCCAACCCGAATCGCAATGCTCGCAGGTTACATGCCAGATCGTTTGAAATCACCGAGGACGCGCGGCGGACCTTGATCTTCGGTGCATTTCTTGGTTCTGGCTGTTTGTCTTCTTCGTGCTCGTACTCGTGCTCAGCATCGCGGTGCTCGTACTCGTCGGCAGCGTTGTACTCCGTTGCGGACTCGGAGACGACATCCGATCGAGCAATCAATCGAGTCAGCATCGCAACAATCCGTTTGAGCCTCAGCCTCAGATCATGATGAAGGCCGTTGAGCGCTGCCGCGATATTGAAAGATGATGCCACGTACTCGATCGAAAGTCGATAAACGTCGAGTCGATCGTGGTCGAAGATTTGGTTCGGTCATTGTTGCCCCGTATCGATTACGAGCACGAGCACCGTTTCACTGAGCACGAGCACGATTGTGTGTCTTCAATGCCAGAACGAATTAATTATTGGTGGTTGGATCGGCGATCAGGTGGTGTTCGTGGATCTTATCGCCGCTTGCAACCAGCCCCTTGAAGAATGGGAGGCCAGCTCTATTTGTCAATCTTTTGCTTGCTTGCCGTTGACATGGCGATATCGTGCTGTGAAATTCTGAACAGCAGTGGTGCGATGCACACATGCTGGCCCCGCCGCGATTCCTCGCTGGTTACAAAACGTACCGAACAGATCTGCCAGCGTTCCCCAAGGTCAACCGACTGACCGACGACGTCACTCAAGGGACACTCCTTCACTTCAATGACCCAACTGACGACAAGTCCGATCACCCGACTGGGGACGGACCGAGCCCGTCTGCGACAAGAAGTCCAAGCTGACACCATTGCCGTCCATACCGGTGGCGACCCTATCAATGCAGCGTAACACGGTACGACGAGCTGGACGGCGGGCGGATAACTTTTTCTGATAATTGGCATTCTCTTGCACGCCGAGGCCGTTCTCCGGTCACTATTTCTGTAGTGCGATTGTTTGCCAATCGCGGACTTGCTCGTGACACCGGAAAATCCCCATGCGTCTGACCCTGCGGACTTTGCTCGCTTATCTGGACAATACCCTCGATTCGCAAGATGCCGAGACTTTAAAGGTAAAGCTGGCTGAGAGCGGTTTTGCGACCCAGTTGGTACAGCGGATCCGCAGTACGCTTGGCAACCAGTCGCTGGCCGCCCCCTCGCCCGATGCGGTTGGGCCGGTCGAAGATGCGAATGTAATCAGTGAGTATTTGGACAGCACGCTGTCGCACGAGCAGGTCGCCGAAATCGAACGGGCATGTCTGGAGTCGGATCCTCACTTGGCCGAAGCGGCCGCCTGTCATCAGATCTTGACCATGGTTCTGGGCACTCCGGCCAACGTCTCACCGGAATTGCGACAGCGAATTTATCAACTGCTCGATCGACAGCCCGATCCACTTGCGTCGAACGGCAGTTTTTCCTCGTTGGTCGTCCCCGATGAGTCGTCACCGCTGGCTGCCTGGCCCGATGATGTGCCCACCGTTGATCCGACGAACCATCCCAATCAGCCCTTCGCACCGGTCGGTGTCGCCGATTCTGGCGTCTCGGACGCGCCAACGCGGCTGCGCAAATGGAAGTTGCCGATGATTCGCAGTCGGCTCAATCGAGGGATGGCAAACGGAAACCAGCACTTGCGGGCTCCAAGTCACGATCGATCACCGAGTCTCAGATTTACGGTGGGTCGATTCGTCCTTCACGAATCACGCCGTGGTTGGTTTCTCTGGCGGTGGCTGGCGTGTTACTGTTTGCCCTGTCGCGAATCTTTGCTCCTTTGTTGTCCAAGAATCGATCTGTCGCCGAAATTTCGGCAGATGAAAATTTGATCGAACAGGCTGGGCTGCCAAACGACCAGTCGCTGCCGGCGGTTGACGATTTAGCGACATCGGCGGAACCCGAGTCGGCGTCCGACAATGCCGCGGCGGCCTTGCCGGCAGCGACCGTTGAGTTGGCGGAAGCTTCGATCGAAGCGGACGAGCCATCGGTAACGGAAAATCTGCTGGGGGTCGAAACGACATCGGCTGAATCCGCAACGGATGCCGCTGGCCCAATCAACGAGCCCTTGGCCAAGCTGGATCACGAAGCGCCCGCCCCGGATGTGCCGCCTGATTCGCTGATCGACGTCGGTTTGCCGGCAGATCCGGGGCCCCAATCACCCGCTGCGCAACCAGCGGATGCGCCGCCGGCTGTCAAAGCGCTCGCCGATGTGTCTCCGCCGCCGATCGAGCCAACTGCGGGATCATCCGAGCAGTTGATCGACAAAGAACCGAAACGCATTGGCAAAGTTGTGGGCGCCAACACACTTCTCGCCGCGTTG
>CAVOSP010000001.1:0-1400099 GCA_963698905.1 Pirellulaceae bacterium | reverse complement strand
GTTCCGATCGGAAAGCCAATCAAGCCGATGATCGACAAACCGACCCCCACCATGCGAGCCCAGCTTTGCAGTCGTCGCATCCCGACACCGGCAAATCCCTGCAGCAATCCAATCCCCAAGTAGAAAACGCTGACCACGATCATGATGCCATCGACTTGGTTATTGGCCAGCGATCCGACGACCATGATCACTCCGAGGGGCACCAGGAAGATGGCGCCGAGCAGGTACAGAGTTCCGATCGACTTGACCGACGCTTCGTGATTGAGGAATCGCCGCCGGTACGCTTCGACCTCGTCCGTCATCACCGGAGCTCCAGAAACATTGGAGGTCGGCGCGTAGGGATTCACGGCGAACGGATCGTCGCTCGATCCTGGCAGGCCCGGTTCATAGGACATGCGAGATTCCTGGGGGTGGTGGGTACGGTCGATCGGTCGGCAATTATATCGGAAACTGAATCAGGTCTGGATCCACTGGCCGCCAGCTGCGTCACTGCGGCGACAGGCATGGAGAATGCGCTGTATCTTGATCATCAGCTCGGAAGCGGCTACCGCCGGAGTCAGACTCGGAATTCAAGCCTCGCAGCTCCGACGATCTCGACCATGTGATTGCCGCGTCGCGCGTGGGCGACCTCAGGCAGTTGGCGACAGGCGTTCTGAAATCGAATCGACGCGTCGCATCAACAGTGGAATGGATCGAAAAGCCTGTGGAGCGGAACAGACCATTCGCAGTCTCCGCAGTTCGTCGTGCGGCGCACTGACGTTGCATCGACCGAGACGATTTGAGGATCTCCCAAATCTACTTCGGTCGTGTCCACCGAAGCCTCAAAAGGGGCACGAAGGCGAGTACCACCAAACGTTCCTCAAAACGCCACTGTGGCAGAAACGACGAGTAAGTGGTTCGGAGTCGGCGGTCTGTCGGACCTACCTACGACCAAGTTTGTGCTCAACTGAAGATTGACGGGATGGGGCTTCGCCGGGGTCAGGCCTTGTGTCCGGTTTTCAATGGGAATTTGTCGCTGAATGTGTGGCGAAGAAATGAATCGTGTGAATGATTTAGCTTCATTTCGTCGCCCCCGTCTATGCACCTAGCGGCGATCGGATGTTCGAGATCGTCGAAGACGGCAACGGTAAGGAACCTACCTATAGCAATCTCGCTACGGCAGTCGCCCAACTAACCGAGGATGCATGGTCTTCGCGGAGTTAGGGAAATTACTTCGACGCTGTGACGAAGCATCTGTTGGCACGCAGCTTGCCGACGAATTGAAGTCAGCCGCGAGGACGAGTACCTTCGGGAACGATTGACAAGCCGTCGGAAGCTCGCAGCTGGATCCGATAAGACTTCCCTTTCTCGACTTTGATTGACGGCGCGTCGCCGTGAGCGGCCCGAATTCCGAGTTCAGCCTGTTTGATTTCGTCATTGGCCACGTTCCAGAAGTCTGCCCATATGCGTTGCTCAAATTCAGACATTTCGACGCCTTGGGAATAGGCGGTCGGACGCTCTCCGACCGGGTCAAGTGCGAAACCATCGTGTGGCTCTTGAAACTCTCCAAACATTCGGCGAAAGAAAATCAGCGAGGTGGCACGATCGACATCTGCTTCTTCGACATACTTGTCGTCAAACTTGACAACCCAGCTATAGAGATAGACTGTGTCACCCAATATGGGGAACTGTTTGGGCTCGTCCAGCGGTTCCCCTTGTTCATCAAGCTCCTGAAATTCAACTAACGAAACGAGTTCATCTTTTTCATTGCGCGACTGGTCCAATACCTTTAAGCGGGCAACTCGGCGGTCGACTTTCAGGAATCGCAATGAAGTATCCAGCCGCAAAATCGTTTGCCCTTGCTGCTCGATGGTATCGTTCAGTTCGACGATCTGCGCCGTCTTCTCTTGAATCTCGACGTTCTTTTGTGCCAGTGATCGTTCTTTTTCGGTGATCTCACGTTGAGCTAGTGACAACGCCGACTTTGCTTCGACAAGCTGTTGGGTTGCCTGATCTTTTTCGTTGTAAACACTGAAGCCGTACCACGCCGCGTACGCGATTCCTCCGACAATCGCTATCCCAAGCAAAGTGCGCACAGCGCTATTCAGTACGCTCACAGTTTCCACGACATTTGACTTGTTTCGATTCTTCATGAGCATTCACCAGACTCTCATTCCGTGTTGCCACTCCGATCGGATCGATGGAGAGTTCATCACTGATTATATCGGGTGGAAACCCATGTTGCGGATACGTGGTGAGCAATTCCATTTGAGGAACCGTATGCGCTAATGTGCGCACGTACGGGTCTGTGGGAGCCCGGGGTGAGCAATCACCCAGGGCCACCTGGTCCAGCGCGAGTTGACTTTATTATTTCGCCGCACTCTTCCTCCTTATTTCGGAGCATTTTTTTGAGAAGTGTGCAGCGAATCAGCCAATCTGCAGCGCGACCGATGTCACGGGGCGAATCCACTTCGTGAAGTCGGTTTGTCCATCAACTTCGTTCGCGATTACAATCGCGACCTACATGCGGTGAATAACTCGTTAGGGCTTCGCCGGGGTCAGGCCTTGTGTCCGGTTTGCAACGGGAATTTGCCGCTGAATGTGTGGCGAAAGAAGGAATCGTGTGAATGATCTAACTTCATTTCGTCGCCCCCGTCTATGCACCTAGCGGCGATCAGAGGTTCGAGATCGTCGAAGATGGCAACGGTGAGGAACCAACCTACAGCAATCTCGCTACGGCAGTCGCCCAACTAACCGAGGTTGCATCGGCCGCTTGGAGTTCGCTCGATGGCTTCGATGCAACGTTCGCCTGGTTTCGAGCGATTCTCGGGCAAATGTGCAGCGAAGCGGCTATAGTCAACAGCTCGCCGGAGGAGACGAAACACGATCACCTTTTCAAGGAGACTACGTATGTCAACACAAGTTAATCGCCGACAGATTTTGCGAGCCGCGACAACGCTGGCTGCGGGGTCGACAATCGTCGCACCCTACTATTTCACCTCCAAGCGGGCGCAGGCGCAGGCGAAGACCGATCGGCTCAGCATTGGCGCTGTTGGTATCGGTGGTCGTGGATCCGCGATACTCGCGCAGGCCGCCACGTTCGGGGATGTCGTGGCTGTTTGCGATGTGGACACCCGGCATGCCGAGCGGGCTAGGCAAAGGTTCGAAGGCAAACCGCAGATCTACACCGACTATCGCAAAATGCTTGAACGCGGCGACATCGACGTGATCATCAACGGGACGCCCGACCATTGGCACACGGCGATCAACGTTGCCGCCTGCCGCTGCGGCAAAGATGTTTACACCGAGAAGCCGCTTACGTTGACCGTTGACGAGGGGAAAATTTTGGCCAAGGTCGTCGACGAGACAAAAAGCGTTGTCCAGGTTGGCGCGCAGCAACGCAGTGGCCAGCAGTTTCAAACGGCTGTGGAATTAGTCCGCAACGGGCGAATTGGCACGCTACAGCAAGTTTGGGTCGCGCTGCCCTACTTCTCGACCAAAGGTGGACCGTTTCCGAAACAGCCCGTGCCGAACCAGTTGGATTGGGATTTCTATCAAGGTCAGGTACCCTGGCACGACTATTGCCCACAGCGCACCCATGCGATCTTCCGCTGGTGGTACGAGTACGCTGGCGGGATCGTTACCGACTGGGGCAATCACCACGTCGACATCGCACAGTGGGGGATGGACTGCGAGCTGACGGGTCCAGCTTCCATCGAAGCGCGCGGAATCTTTCCGAATCCGCAAGGCGATGAATACTACAACACGCCCGATCGATTTTTCTCACGGATGAAGTATCCCAGCGGGATCGAATTACTGTACTTCAGCGCCCTGGAAAAGCGCGCCCGGTTCGGCCAAGTGGAGGACCATCAAGAAACCACGCCGGAGCAGATCGAATACCTTTTCGGAAGCGACGTGCCGGAGGAGATCAAGACGTTCGATCGTGACGGGATCATGTTTGTCGGCGACAAGGGACGCGTATTTGTCAACCGTGGCGGCCTCTACGGTAAGCCGGTCGAGCAACTCCATGACGATCCCCTGCCGGAAGATCGATGGAAGGTGCGGCCGAGCAACAACCACATGGGCAACTTCTTTGATTGCGTCAAATCACGCGCCGAGCCCGTCGCGCCCGTGCGGATCGAGCATCGCACGGTCACCACATGCCACCTGACCAACATCTCGCTGCGGCTGCGACGAAAGCTCCATTGGGATCCGGTCAAGGAATCCATCATCGGCGATGACGAGGCCAATGGCTGGTTGCGCCGTGAGCAGCGAAAACCTTATACGATCGACGTGTAGACCGATTCTTTCCTACGAACGATAGCCAAGCACACCATGCGAGCTAAACGGTCGCCTACGGCGATTACCAATCGGTCAACTCTGGTGCGTTTGGATGCATCGCCCGAGGCGAATTCGTCCAGCCGAAGATCTGCTTCGGTGGAAGGACCGAAGCCGGCTTTGTGTCGTCCTCGAGCTGTCAACGGTTTCGTCGACGGACACACGCATGCGACTGTGGATGGAGGCTTTTGGGGGCCCAGCGGCACACCGTCGTTCCGTTCCGAATGATTACAATGACTGGTGCATGCGACGCACGAAACGTAGCAATCTCCGGACATACGCGTTCTGGTCGCCCTTCTACGACCGGCTGATTGGCCTGGCGCCGTTTCGAACAGGGCGCGCCAAGGCTCATGAGAGGCTCGCGCTCAAGGCTGGCGAACGTGTCCTATTAGTAGGTGTTGGAACTGGCATTGATCTTCCGCTATTACCTGTTGGTGTGGAGGCAGTGGGTGTCGACCTGAGTCCTCTCATGTTGGCCCGAGCGCGAAACAGACTGCCGATCAAGGGCCGTCAAATCGAACTTCTTGAAGCCGATGCCCAGGCCATGCCTCTTGCCGATTCCACTTTCGATGCGGCGCTGCTTTCGCTAGTTCTGAGTGTCGTTCCGGACGGAGCCACCTGCTTGGCCGAGACATTGCGGCTGTTAAAGCCTGATTCGCGCGCAGTTGTCTTCGACAAATTCTTACCGAAGGGGAAGCGACCGACATTCGGTCGGCGTGTGCTTAATCTGCTAACGAATCTATTTGGTACCGATATCAACCGGGCCTTCGAGCCAATGGTCGAAACGTGCGGCGTTGAGATCATCACAGACGAGCCGGCAGCTTTGGGCGGGGCATACCGTGTGATCGTTTTGCGGAAGGTGTAGATGATCCTTAGGCACAGGCGCGATACTGGCCATTGTCCGCATCAACGATGCATCCGAATGCAGCAAGGGGGCCGATCTCACCAAGGCCCAGCGGCATATCACTCACCGTTATGCCTGAAATCCGGAGACTATTTCGGTTTCCTGGGCTTTCAGGTGCAATGGACCTGACTGGTACTGCGTGCGACCATTGACGGCAGCCGAGTGGAGTCAGAAGGTAACTCATTGGTTTATCGGTTGTGCCTTCGACTGTTTACTGGTTCTCGACTATCAAATCGGTAGCCCATCCCAACACAATCCCAGCAATGCCGCATCGCTACGAGTTCGTCCTTTGGGACTTTGATGGAACACTTGCTGACTCACTGGGGCATGCTTTGTGCGTTTACAATCAATTGGCCGACACCCACGGCTTCAAGCCGGTGGATGATCAGGAACAGGTGCGCGGGATGACTTCTCACCAATTTCTCAAGCAGCATGGTATTCCCGCCCGGAAGATACCTATGCTTTTTCGTGTATTCCTCACTGAAATCCGTGACAAACTGGATCAAATTCCGGTTCACCGAGGCATCATCGATTGCGTTACCGAATTGGCCGCTGCAGGTGTGCGGCAGGCCATCGTTTCATCGAACGATGAGACCAACATCCGCACTTGGCTTTCGCATCACGATATTGAAGGGCATTTCGAGTCTGTGGTCGGCTACACACGTCTTTTCGGTAAGGAAAACCCAATTCGCAGACAAGTGAATGCAGTGAAAATTCCCCCGCAGCAGGTGATCTATGTTGGCGATGAAGTTCGTGACATCGAGGCCGGACGCAAGGCGGGCATTGAAGTTGCCGCCGTTACGTGGGGGCTAAATTCCGGCTCGCTGCTACAGCGTTATCGGCCGACTCTCTTGGTCGAGGAGCCGAAAGAGCTGCTAAGGGCATGCCTAACGAAATGACGACATTAATCCGCGTTCTCGCTTTGCTGAACCCAACGATCAGGCTGGGATCTTCGGCGCAAAGTTCCCAGCAGCGGTTGTCCGAATTTGGAAAACTTGTCTCGAAGCGATCGAGCGAACTGCACGCGGCCGATGCAACTTCAGCGAGTTTGGGAACGCTCGAACTCGCGTCGGTGCGTCGGAAGTGTGTCGGATCGGCGTTAGGGGTGCTTCACAAGGGTCAGGCCTTGTATTCGGTATTCAGTCCGAGTTTGGTTTCAATCTGTTTTGTTTGTCGTCGCCACTTTGGCGATTCCTGGAAACGTTGTTCGGCTCGCCTGACCAGATTGGAAACGCTGTCGGTTCCCTTCAATCCGAACCAGGGCCCCAATTCTTGGAGCGTTGTCCCAGACCAACGCCGACAAAGCCAAGCTGCCATGTCACGCCCGGCGGCTCCGCTGCGGAACATGGCGTACTCCGCCGGGTCAACTCGGTGGGCGGCCGCGGTGGCTGAGATGATTTCCTCGACACTGACATTCTTCATTCGCCGTGTCGTGCTGCGATGGCGATGTGGGTTGTTGCCTTCAGCAAGAACAACCATTCGGCGAAGAAAGTCCTCGCTGCCAAATACCCATTCACGCAACTGGCTCTTGAAGGGATCCTCCGGTAGATTCAATCCTTCCTTGACATATTTCCGGTAGGCAGCGTCTGGATTCGCTCCACCTACCGACGCATTCCAATAACTGTGCAGCAGATCATACTGAACCCAATTAACTCGCTTGCTTTTGCGCGCGTAGCCGGCAAAGCTGCTTTGGGGCCAGCTTTCCGGATCGGCAGCCAGTGGTCGGCCTCCGTTGCAGGGGTTCAGATGGATATAGCGGCTTAGAGTCCAATAGTAGCCGGCATCTTCAACCAGAAACGCTTTATAACGTCCCTGGTAAAGATGTCCGGTTCGCTGGTTTCGTTTCGCGTACCAGTTGGCGTATCCGGAAAGCCAATGCTGCATTCCGCGGGCAAGATTTGGCTCGGGAGTTTGGATCAGCGCATGCATATGATTCGGCATCCAGCAATAGGCCAAGACAATCCAGCCACTCCGCTGGACCTCTTCTTGAAGCCCTCGTGTGAATCGCTCGTAGTGCCCCAGGTCATGGAACAGACGGCGACGCCCATCACCGCGTGTGACGACATGGTAGTTTGCGCCGGGGAACTGGATCCGGGGAGGTCGAGGCATTGTAGTGATCTGTACCAGCAAGAAGAGCTAACCCTACCAACACAGAAAACCGAACACAAGGCCTGACCCCAACCAGAATACCTGAAGAGTTTCTTCGGGGCTGGTACGATCAGCCCAATGGACGGTTCAGCGGATTGCCGCGGGTACCGACCGGCACCCGGGCGTCAGAATCGGAATATTACTCAGGTCCGAATTCGTAAAGGCCAATTCCGAGCATTGAAGCGCTGAGTCTCCTTCCGCCCGGCTACCCTTGCGAGATCCCCAAGCTAATTACCATTGCGGCCGATTCCGGCAGCGTAGTTTGCAATGGCACGAATTCCTGCAGGTCAACATGAAATCCAACCGTCTTTACCGACACCGCCGGGGCTCGATCATCATCACGTTGATTGGCGCCCTGTTGTTTGTTGTCATTTTCTTCGGTACTTACTGCTTCAAGCAATTGCAGGTCAATCGGCAAGCGGTAAATCTTCCTGCCGCGCGGAAACCTTACACGGCTACGAAGAATCACCACTGGCCATCTCCGGACAGCCGATTGGCCTTCAGGCTGCCTCCTGATTTTTCGTTGGGACGCAGAACATTCAAGCTTGCCGACCAAGTTAAAGGCCGCGTCCTCTTCGAATCCGATATCGAAGGAAAAATCGTTCGCTGCAAATGGCGCGGTGACAATCAAGCCTGCGCGGTCGAGTACAAACCAAACGCTGGCCGCAACGACGTCGTGCTGTTGCTCATTGAGGGTGACCAGGTAACCAAATGTCGGCCTGCCGACGTGATCGAGCCGAATCAATTCTTACCCGATGGAGACCAGCAGCTTTCTGTGCAGTGGGAGCAGACGCTCAGACTTGGTGACTTTCTGGACGACGGAGCTTTGCAATTTGAATGGGTCGGCATAGCGAAGCTGTTGCTCGCCGGCCGGCCGGATCGTGTGACTACGGTCGAGTGCCACTTCAAAGTTGCATACACGGCAGCCGGCGATGTCTTGCTCGTGGAATCTTTTCCTCAAGGCAGGCCAGCGACTGAAGAGCTGTCGGTCGCACTCGCCGCTGACAAAGTAGTGATTCCGCGCGGTATTCGGCTACAACCTTTCCAACCCAAAAGCTCGTCTGAGATCAGCAATTTTTCGGAAGGCAAAAGGCCGTCGCCTCGCGGGAACGAAACGGACTGACCCAGCAATCGTCTCCGTTGCTGGGAAAGCGGAACACGCACTGGTCAATGGGGCACGTTTTCGTGTCCACTCCTGAAGGGCGCGCTCCGTGGCGATACATCGACAGCGTTCTGACCGACATCCTGTAATAGTGTCGTTCTCGGTTGTCTCGAAAAATCCAGCCTCCCGACGGTGCGATGGGATATGCGGCCGCCAAGCTGCCTCGGTCGTCAGCGCCGACGCGAGCCTGAGACAACGCCACCACGCGCTGGTTTGTCTATCTTCGTGCAAATCTTCGTTCTGTAGTTACGCTCTGCGCCGGCGGTGCGCGAGAAGGCCCACCGAGGCGAGGCCAGCGAGGAGCAGCGTCGTCGGCTCGGGAACCGGAGTGAATTCGTACGTCACTTTTAGATCGATGTAGCGCATTTCGGCGGAAAGGTTAGCGCCTGCCGAGCCAACATTGTCCAAGGAAAATAATGCATCGCCAGGTATGGCGATGATCGCTGACAACGCGGTAACAGGGCCGGCGCCGACAAAGTCGCTCGGATCGAAACTACTTAAGCTCGACACGAGATCCGAACCAGACGTGACCATATCTTCAAAAAATACGTCGAAACAGGGGCCATCAAACGGGTCTCCGAAGCAAAATGCGACCGGGGAGTAGTCGGCCGAAGTCAGCGTAAACGTGCTCGTGCCACCGCCAGGCGAATACCCGATAAAGGCAGACAAAAAATCCGCGTCGGCGTCGACCGAATGGGGTAGCGAATCGTCAATCACGTCGTCAGCGAAAACGTCGAACGTGAGACTCGATTCAAAATCGGCACTTACCGTCACGCCGATGAGAGTTCCCATCGCAGGGTCGAACTTGTCGACGCCGGTCACCAACTCTTCAGCAAAAAAGAAGCCGGTGGGCAGGGACCCAGGAGAGGTGTAGCTAGCCCCATCGAAGATGTCGGAAAAGACGCCGGTCTGCGTGATCGTGGCAGCTTTTGCCGCGCCGGTGAGCGCCAAGTTCAAGATCACAGCACCCACAAGTGCCGCGCCTGCGGCCCACACATTTCGTCGTTGTTGACTCATTAGTTCTGCCCGTTTCGAGTCGGTTCATCCCAAACTCTTACAAGTTTGTTGGAACGATGGTGGTTTGACATCTAGGATAGCCACCCAGCCCCCCTAGTCAACCTATGTTTTCGACCCCACAGAGGTCGTTTTCGTCGGCTGAAAAGGGACTCGAACGGGCATCTCATTCGACAAATTTGAGAAATGACCGCACCGAATTGTTTGCGGTTGTCAACGGACAAGAGGGATTAAAATCGCTATCAGTCAGGCCGCCCGCACCGAATGCACTAGCTCCAACCTGCCAACGCCCACAGGTTGGAATCACCTGAGCAGGAATGGGTCGTCCCGATCACCTTCGTTTCCTGGCGAATCGCACATTCCTCAGTCAGACGCCATGTTGCGGAAAAACTTCGTCCCACAAACCGATCTCATCAATCAAAACGCCCGATCGCGGTGGGATCGACTGTGACTCGGACCGGCGCGATGCACTGACAGGTTTTGGTTTGCTGGCGGGACCAGCAAGTGACGACGCCGAAGCTGATAACCATCGATTGGGCGTTGTGCCTGGCAGGCGGGCGCCGCTCAGCAATGCGAAATGAGCACTGGTCAAGTACTAGGCTGATCGGCGTTGCAGCTGCGGGCCCGCTGTTTGATCTTGGGCCGATTGGTCGACTAGCCCCGTGATGTACTCGGCCGCACGCTGGGAGGCTCCACCCTGACCCACGCGCTGTTTGAGCTTGGCGAGGCTGTTCTGCACGGCGGCGTACCTGGTTTCATCAGTCAGCCACGTAACGATGTGCTCGGCCAATTCAGCCGATCGATCTTCGCAGGTGAGGTATTCGGGCATCAACACGTGAGCGTCACGGGGATCCTCGGGATGGTAGATGCCCGCCGCCTGCTCGGCAAATGGATCTTCCGCAGTCAGCAGGTTCACTAGAGTGATGTAACGCACTTTGCGGAACAGGCCCTGCACGAAGTACCCGAACCGCGAAATCTGGTACAAAATCACCGCCGGACGGGTGTGGTACAGGAGTTCCAGCGACACCGAGCCCGAACAGGCCATGCAGCACCGCGATGCGTGAATCAACTCGGCCGTACGGCCAAACTGCACGTCGACCTGCAGGCCACTTTCGGAAACCAGTTGGCGGACACTCTCGAGCTGAGACTCTTTGTAGACTGCCACAGCGAACCGCACGCCCGGAACCCGCTGGCGAACGAGCGCCGAAGCTTTTAACAGCGATGGCAAATTGAGTCGGACTTCTTGCGTGCGCGAACCGGGCAACAGGGTCACCAACGGCCGCTCGGGGTCATCTTGTCCGGCCAGAAATTCAGCGTCCAACACTTGAGCCCGTAGTTCGTCGAAATAGGGATGGCCGACAAAGGTCGCGTGGCACCCGCGCTGGCGGAACCAGTCTTCTTCGAACGGCAACTTGCAGAGCACATGGTCGACCAGCCGCCGCATCTTCTTCACTCGCCAGCCCGCCCAGGCCCACAGCTGTGGCGTACCGTAGTAGACGACCGGGATCCCCTGGGCCTTCGCTTTGCGGGCGATCCACCAATTGAAACCGGGAAAGTCGATCAACACGACCATGTCGGGCCGCACATCGCGGAAGTATTGGTCGGCTGTTGAGAGCAATTTCAGAAACTTCCGCAGGTGCACCAGTGCCTGAGCCACCCACATCACGGCCAATTGCGTCAAGTCGGCATGCAGTTGGCAACCGGCCGCCGCCATCTTGGGACCGCCGTAGCCGACGAACTCCCAATCGGGATGACGATCTTTGAGGGCACCAATCAGATTCGCCCCATGCAGATCGCCGCTTGGTTCGCCTACCGAAAAGAAAACTCGCATCGCGGGTGCCTCAGAAAAACCTGGAAGTTCAGCGGGGCAAAGCATGGCAGAATGGGCAAGGTATTGAAACATCAATCATCCAACCGCTTTGATGTTACCATCATGTCGATTTCCACTACGAACCGATCCACGTAGCATGTCGGAGTTGTAGTCCCGCGAGTCTCTCGCGGGGCATTCCGGAGCAATTCCCACAGAATTGCCCCGCGAAGGGACTCGCGGGACTACCAGCGTTCCGTTGCCCGGCTAAGCCGCCGCGGCGGCGCCCCAGTAGTTGAAGCAGGCCGGTCGCCAGCCTGGGATGTACATCGACTCCAGTTCCTTGATCGTAAATCCACCCTGTTCAATCAGGTCAGGAATCGCTCGGTTGAGCTGACAGCCGCCGGCTATCCGGCTCCATAACGGATTCACTCGGTCCTGCCAGCGGCGAACATTCGCGTCCGGTGCGGCGCCATGCTCACAAAAGATCAATTTGCCGTCAGGTTTCAGCACGCGATGCATTTGCCGTAGCGCTCGTTGCGGATCCGGAATCGTGCATAACGTGTAGGTGATCAGGATCGTGTCGACGCTGTGGTCGTCCAATGGTATCCCTTGCTCGGAAAAGTCTAGGAACTCGACGTCAAAGGGTACCACTCTAGCGGCCTCGATGGCGATCTTCCTCATTTCGGTTGACGGATCAAAACCGAACACTTTGGTGACTCGACGGGCGTCGTAGTGATGCAGATTGAGTCCGGAGCCAATCCCGATTTCCAACACCAGTCCGCTTGCCGACGGCACTACCTTGCGCCGCTGGTAGGTCATTGGTTTGAGTCCGCAAGTGAAATGAATCAGCTTGGGCAAAACGTATTTCTCGTAGATTCCCATGGTGAGCTGATTATAGGCTTTCGAATTTCCGCCAAGGGTGTGCGTGATTCAGAAGCCAGACGCATGACTTCGAATCAGCAAAAAAATCCTGGTCTCCTCAGGAGAGACCAGGATTTTTAAGATTTCGCATCTGGCCGGCCGTGGATCGCCCCGCTGTGGCGGGCAGCGAGCGTGCTCTAGCTGCGAGCGAAGGCGAGTCCTCCCGTGTTGGTGCCGTCCAGCTTGAAGGTGAAGCTGTCGCCGTTGGCAGTCCAGCTGCCGGCCATTTGTTGCAAGTCCGAAGATCGGACCAGGGTCAGGCGTCCACTTTCGAGTCGGTACTGTCCTTCGAAAGCACTCGTTTTGCCATTCTTCGATGCGGTCCAACGAAATGTTCCGTCGTCGTTAAGGTTCAGTTCAACCGATTGTTGTCCTGGCAACGTGACCTTCCAAGTGCCGACGTGGTCGCCGGCCGCTGCGGAGGTTGTCGCGGTGAACTCGGGAATTTGCGGCGTGCTGTTAGCCGTTGATGTTGATGGGGTGTTGTCGCCGATCGATTCCAGCATTTGCAAGGCGGTCGCCTCTGATCCAGCCGGTTTGCGGGTAGCTGGTTGAGCTGGAGCGGATGTCGGCAGCGTTGTTTGCTGCTGAGTTTGAGCCAGGGGATTCTGAACTGGCTGGTTCTGGAATGACTGTGGTGCGACAGCTGGCCGATCCATCGCCACGGGTTGGCTGGCCAGCGGGGCGGTCATGACGGGCTGTGGTTGCGCGTAGACCGGGACGGGTGGTGCTTGGTAGACGGGCTGGCGATAGCTGTGCCGGTAAACCGGCGCGGGTGCGTACGAAATCCGTGAGCTAAAGGATCGGCGGCCGCCGCGACCATCGCAGGCTTGTGCCGGAGAGACGCTGAGAGTTGTCATCGAGGCGGTCAAGGCGGTGACGGCGACGAGTTTGATTTGACGTTTCATGACTTGGATTCCTGAGTGGGTGGATCGCTGGGTTGAAGTTTGTTTTTGGCGAAGTATTTGGTCTTGTTAATCGCCATCTAGTGACCAAGCGGAACGCCCGCGAAGCTGTTACATCGATTAGGAAAAGAATTTGAAAATTGTGATGGAATACGAAAAAGGGGCGTGAGCGATCGCCAAACGATCGGCCCACGCCCCTGATTCAAACCGAACAGTGACCGCCTCGAGGCGACTCCCTCAGTCGGCGAGCCATGACGCCAGGGTGTCAGCGGCCGACTTTTCGGTCTTGGGGTTCAGTTCCTTGCTCATCGCACCGGCGATGCGGGCGACGTAATTGATGGTTCCTTTCAATGCTTCGTCAGGTGCGGTCGCATCGAGCTTGGCGACGTACAGCAGCATGTGTTCACCGGCGGAATTCTTTTCCACAGCCCACGATCCGATCTTGGTCACCGAGCTTTGACGCAGGCAGCGGATCATCAGATCGGCTTTGGGTTCCTCTTTCGTGACCGAAACCAGCGACCATACCTTGCGCACGTCGGCACGTTGGAAATACTCGGTTTCCTTGGCGACGAACACCGATTGAGTGTTGCCACCGGAAATTTCTTCTTTGATTTCGTAGTGACCGGTAGCGTGTTTGGTGTACTCGATTCCGGCGTCGTCCAACAATTCTTTACTGGGTCGCGGGGCCGGTTTCCACGAGCTGTCGATGAACGACTTGATCTCGGTGATATCGACACAGTAGCTGATCAGAGGGCTGTTTGGCGAAAACGACTGGGCGATCGCGATCAACTTGCCCTCCTCGTCGACCACGGGACCACCACTGTCGCCAGGCCGAATCGGGCTCTGAGTTTCGACGACTTTGAATTCGTGGGATCCGTGGCTGGACTTGAATTTCTTGTCGTACACCGATCGAACGGTTCCCGAGGTATAGACCCACAAGACATCGTTGCCGCCTGGATTTCCGATCGAATCAACGCGAGATCCCGGCGTGACGCTGGTTTCGGCCATTTCAATCGCCGATCGCGTTTTCGGGCGTCTTGGGCAGTTGAATCAAGGCCAGGTCACGGCGGCGATCAATGGCCACGACTTTGCCGGGTTGAGCGAGTTTGACGACCTTATCAAGGTAGTGCTTTCGCTTCACGGCAGGTGCTCCGTTGTTCACATCGGGGAAGAAAACAACCGCGGTGCGACTGTCCCCGACCACATGGGCGTTGGTCAGCACCAGGCGTTTTTCAGCGTCGATGTAGACGCCAGTGCCGGTCGACGTTTCGTCATCGGCATCGCTGGTGATGATCCAGGCGGTGGAGGGAAGGGTTTTGCTGTAGTTGGCTGCGTCCGCCCGGGCGGTTTCCGCCCTCACCCCGAGGCTGGTCAGCGTGCAGAGGGCAAGGAAGGTTCGTTGGAGTTTCTGATGGGTTGTGAAAATGGACATTGGGTCACCTCGAATTTGGCTCATGACTGGTTCGGATCGCCTTGCAATCGGCTCGGCTCTACCTAGCAAAGCGGCGATTACGACCGGCTGTTACATAAAAAAGGGCCGGTAAAAACCGGCCCGAGAGGTTGAGATCGGCAGCGGCGGAAGGCGCCGACTGGTTACTTTGCCTTTTTGAAATTCAACTTGGTCGTCGCCGCGCCCTTGGCACCCGCGATTGACAGCTGGAACTGATCAGCAGTGGTTTGTGCGACGGTGCAGGAAAGCTTGCTGCCGTCATCGCCGGCCAGCGTCATCAGGCTTCCCGATCTCGTGACCTTACCCTTTGAAATCGTCGATTTGCCGTTTCTGAGGTGGACCAGCTGGAATTTTGAATCCGCGGTCAGCCTGATCGCAAATGAGTCTTTGCCCAGCGATGCGGTCCAGCTGCCAAGTGTCGACAACGACTTTGTCGCCGGATTCGCCGTGCCGGTGGTCACTGTCTTGCCCAGAGCTGACCAAGAATCAGCGTGATTCTCGGCTACAGCACCCAAATGCTGGAGGTGTTTCCGCAGCTGATTGGGCGTGACCGACCGATTGGAAAGTGAAGACCGCAGCACGATGTGCTTCGATTTGCTATCGAAGGCAAAGAATGTGCCGCGGCCAGCGTCACCAGCCGCCAAAAGGTTCAACAACTGCTCGTTGCCGGCGGAATCGTCTTGCATTTTTGCCAACGAAACCTCGGTCACGATGCGATCTTGTTCGACCTGAACGGCCATCGACAGGGGCAACATCCAACGACCCTGGCGAAGCTTCATCGACGCTTTGCCGGCATCTTTGGTGGCTTCAAAGCCGGCCGATTTCAGCGCGGCAACCAAGGTATCTGTGCCGGTGATTCGCGGCAGGGTGTCATTTTCGGCGATTTCGGCCGTCTCAGCTGTCGTGTTCTGTTGCTTTTCAAAAACGGCTTCCATCGCGACTTCCGAGAACAGGCCGTCATTGGATTGGGCTGAAACGAACGGACAAATGCTGGCGGTGATTACTGCGAAGCTGAGGAAAAAACGCATGGCAACACTCTGACTCGGGTTTGGCGTGAAGGGTAAAGGTCAGACGATGGCTCACTGACTCTAAGATCCAAGCGTTAAAGCAGGCGGAGTGTTACGGGCACCACTTGGTCCTATTGCCGGCGCGAGGATCCTACCGCTTGCTTGTCCCCGCTCCTCCGCTGCCGTCGCGGTTCCTGCGCCCGAAACCCTTCTCCTCTAAGCGAGGGCAAGGGGGGACTTGAAAAGCAAGCCGAACGATCTGCTTGCACAAGTACTAGGTAATGAATGCGAACTCGCGTTGAGAAAACAAATTTCAGAATCGTCGTAACAACCGTTCGTCACTCCCGCTTGGCTGCTTAGTCACGAGACAAACGGGAACGACGAGACAAGGCAGACTCGCGTTGCTAACACTTTCAATCTGCCAAACTCTGGAGAACAGAACGATGTTGAAGAAATTCTTTTTCGCGGTTGCCCCTTTGATGTTGGTTGCCGGTACCGTTGTCGCTGATGACAGCCTGCTGTCCGCCGTGGCAAGTTTTGACACCAACAAAAGCGCCGCAGCAGAGACAGAAAAGATGGATGACTTGGGACAGTCGGACGTCGATGCTTTGCTGGGCGAAGCCGGAGAGCAAGGGGAAGAGGCGATTGCCGCTTGCTTCCGCCGGATCGGCTACGGCTACGGGTACCGTGGCTTTGGCGGCTACCGTGGCTTCGGTGGCTACTCGTACGGCTACAGGTGCTACAGCCCCGTCCGTGTCTGCTACACCAGCTACCCATCGTACTGCTACCAACCGGTTCGGTACTCGTGCTACACACCGATTTACTCGAACTATTGGGGTTGCTGGTAATTGAAACTGCGGACCGAGTACTGGAGTCCAGCGACTGTTTTCACGAGCCCGGCAACCCGATCGATGCGGTTGCCGGGCTTTTTTTTAATCGAACCAATCCAAGCAAAGGAAATTCAATGAACCATTCACTTACCTTACGATGTGCCGCGACGGTGGGACTTGTCGTTTGTTTGACAATCACCGTGCGGGCTCAGAACATCGCCGCCAACATCAACACCGCTCAGGTGTTGTATAACTCGTCGCACTGCGAGCACGTGATCCGCCTGATTCAGCTTCACGGTGTTAACAACTCTGTCGATCTTTCCGGTGCGGATTCCGTCTATCATCATTCGGGTTTCGGAGGATTCGGGATACCGGATTGCGAGCTAGGCGATCTGCAGATCATGCAGGTCAACCAAATCGCAGATCAAGAGGAATCGTGCGGCCCTCGAATCGCCGTTGTGGTTAGAAACTGCAGTAGCCGCAAGGTTTGCGACTTTCGCGTTACGGCGGTCGCAATGTTGGGACGCATCTGCCCAAGTTCGCCGACCGCGACGGTAACCGTTGCCGAGGTCCTGCCGGGTGCGGCCTTGGAAGTTCAGTTACAGCTTCCGATCGAAGCATTTGCGATGGGCAACCGCAACGGGCAAATCATCGGATTCCAGCGATTGCTTGTCGCCATCGACAGCTATGACGAACTGTTGGAAACCAATGAAGCCAACAACATCAGAGCTTGGAATCGAGCAGAGATTCCGGTGGTCGCCGCAACGACGGTCGAAGCAGTTTCCGAAACCGTGTCCGAAGGCGAAGAGGGAACCGCGATCCTGGACGGGACCGCTGAACCGCAACCGCAGGGATCGGAAGGTTCCAGTGGTCCGGCAAACACGGTCGCGCCGACTCAGCAAAGCCCCGACGATATCCGATCGGCGATCGAGAAAATCGATGCTACTCGCGAGGAGGGAGAAGCTGTCGCCCAACAAACCGGACTGTGAGGCCGCCGCCAAAGTGAATGCGATACTGGTCAATCAGCAAACTCTCCCCGGATCGAGGGGAGAGTTTGTTGACCAGCCGCTATTGACTCTTATTCTCGCCCGGCACGACTCCGGTATGGTTCGACAAGACTTCTGCCATTTCGCTCCAAGTACGTGAGACAGTACGGTGCGTCAAGAAAGATGCCAGCAGCCCGAGAATGCCGGCGGCGATCGCCAGCAATACGACCCGATGCTCGGAGCTTTCACTGGAAACCAACAGGGCAGCCCCCAGCAACGGGATGATCGCCGATCCCATCAGATACCACTCGCTGCGGCGAACCAGCGTTTCGGCTCGCTCGTCGAACTTTGGATCCTGCATCGATCCGCGTACCAGTCTCGGGTAGTACGCCGCCGATGTTATGAAGGACAGCGCAAAGTAGGGATAGATCATGGCGACACCGCCACAGATCAACAGTGAAATGAAGAAATGAATCGCCTGCGTCGTCGTGAACTCGGGAAACATCCGGGACAACACGATTGGATAGACGAAGCCGGCGATGGTCCAACACGTACCAACAATGATCGCGCAGCGATGACCCAAGTCGAGCGTGTCAGTTAAATCCCGTGATGAAACTTCCATCTCGTTCTCGGCAAGTCGAACTGCGCGGACCATGCTGCGGGTGTACCAAAATACCAGCACGACGGCGAACGGATAGGCAATGGAATTGACCCACGAGGCAACGCGCATCAGGCCGATCTCCATTTCCAACGATCCTTGGATGATGGCTTTCATGTTGTAGATGTAGTTGAACACGCCGGCATAGATATTCGGAACCAAAATCGCTACAGCCGCGACCAGCCAAGGCGAAGTTCTGGCCAAGCGCCAACGTCTGGTGCCTGGCTCTGGGTCAAACAATCGCGCGGCGCGCGGATGCAGCGCCAATCGCAATCGAGCAGCCAGCTCGGCCCCACTTGCCGGTCGATCCTCCGGCGCGGAAACCAAGGTTGATCGCAACGTCTTTTCCAGCACGCGTTCGGAGGCCGTGCCAACTCGCGTTGGTTCGACAAGCGCCGTTTCCCGTGCCGCTAATTGTTGTTTGATCGCGGTGCTCATTGACGTCGTGCTGGGGCCGGAAACGAAGGGTCGTTGTCCTTGCCAAAGCTCCCACAGCAAGACCGCCAACGAATAAATATCCGCCGGCTCTTGAACACTGGGAGCCGACTCGATCGATGTCGCGCCGATGCGCGCAAGTGCTCCGGGGACATGTAACCAATCGAACCACCCATTGCGGTAGAGGCTCCCTCGATCCCCGCATAGGAGACGTTGAAGTCGGCCAGCTTTGGAATCGCCTCGGCCGACAACAACACATTTGCCGGTTTGACGTCGCGATGCATGACTCCCCGCTTGTGGCTATCGTTCAATGCGCGAGCGAGCTGAATCCCAATCCAAGCAACCACCGCCGGCCACTGAGCTTCGCCCAGCCAGTCACGTTCTTGCGATCGTTCGGGAACGACCTGCGCGGCGCTCAGCAAGTTTTGGTTGACCACATCAAGGAACAATTTTCCTGTCCGATTCGGATCGGTCGCGCGGACGGCCTTGACCACATCAGCCAGCGTACCGCCGGGCTGGTACTGCATGTACAGCAGATGCAAGCCAAGCTCCGGCAGCGGGCGTTGATCAAAGACTCGCACAATGTTGGGATGGTCGAATTGGGCCAACGCTTGCGGCTCATCGCCTTTGCCTCGCGAAACCTTCAAGGCAACCAAGCGGTGCATCGAAATTTGGCGGGCCAGATAAACGCGCGCGAACACCCCTTTGCCAAGTTCTTGAATGATCAGAAAATCATCGATTTGACTGCCGACCGTCAGTTCGGGAACCGGGCTCGAGTGTTGAACGGATGACGTTTTTTCCGCGCCCCCGACCAACCGTTCCAAGACCGTGTCAAACTGAGGAAATCGTTTGGCATATTCGTCTCTTGATGGTTGCTCACCCAACTCCCTCCGCAGTTGGATCTCCTCCATCACCAAATCGATCGGAATCGGCCTGGCGGAAAGCAAATCGGCTAACGGTTCGCAATAGAATTCGATCCGGCGAATCTGCTTCGCTTCGGCTGCCAGCGCCATGTCAAGTTTGATCAGTTCGATCAGCACCAAATGACCGGCATCGTCGTCCGGGGGCAATAACGCTCGCAGCTCGGCGGGATCATCCAGTGGCCCGCGCTCGGCAAGCGCCTCGAGCGCCGATTCCATCAATTGATGGATTTCGACGGTGACTGCCTCGTCACGGTTCTCCTGGGCTGAACGATCGATTGAACTCAATGGTCCATTCCTGTTGAATCAGGCTGGGACATACCAGTGACTGAGAGTGTACTCTAATGTAGCAAGCCGAGCAGTCAGGAGCCAAAATTGAACGACGGAGAGCGTGATGGATAGCAACGATGAACTTCTGGAGCGGATAAAGCGACGTGATACCACAGCGCTGGCTGCCTACATCGACCAGAACCGTGCTCAATTGGCCGGATTTCTGAGAGCGATCACGGGCGAGCATTTGTTGGCAGTGGTCGAAGTCGATGATTTGATCCAAGAGGTAGCGACCGCGGCCGTTACCGGCTTGGAAACGGCACCACTTGACCAGTACGAGCCGATGCAATGGCTGCAGCAGATCGCGCGGCGGCGAGTCGTCGATGCTCATCGGTTTCATTTCGGCGCCCAACGCCGCGACGCTGGGCGACAACAATCGATCCATGCGGCGGGCAATGCCGATTCGTCAGCGATCGAGTTCCAGCAATTGTTGGCCGCCAGCATGACCTCGCCAAGCGCGGCGGTCAGCCGTGATATCCGTATGGTGCGAATGCAGGCAGCAATCGAAGAGTTGACGGATGAACAAAAGACGGCTGTGCAAATGCGATACGCCCAGGGGCTGCCAACCAAACAGATCGCCGAAAAATTGGGCAAGACGGACGTCGCCGTGCGAGTCCTGTTGTCACGTAGCATGAGACAACTGGAAAAATTGCTTGACGACGTAAAACCGACTCGCTGAGGGTGATCGACCAATCGAAGCGCGGTAGCGGTGATGTCGGACGGAGCAAATGAATCGTTGGAAAGTGACTTCTGATGACAGCAGACGAAAAGCTCATTCTGGACGCCGAGTTCGATCGAAACCGCCGGCCCATCCGGCGCGGGGTCGCTGATCCCCGTGATCGGCATCCAGAACGCCCGCGGCTTTCGCGACCGCGTGTTGGAGCAGCGCGAGATTTATCTGACCGCGAATCGGGCCGCCGCCGGAATGAAGACTCGGCAGCCTGCACTCGAGCCGCTTACCGAGTCGTCTGAGGTTCTGCGGGGGAATTCTTGTTCAAACTTTGATCCGGCAGTTTCGCTGCGCGAACTGCCGGCTAATGGCTTCAACCTCTTCGAGGTATCCGAACATGAATAAGAAATCATCGACGACCCATAGTTCCATGCAACTCTAGACAATCGAAACCTCGATGGACCTTTTCAGAGCGACTATATCAAACATGAAAATACGCTAGTCGCTGCGGAGCTAGGGCAAGGTGAAATCGGTGTAGCGGGAACGCCGCCGTAGTGAAATGCAAAATGATGCAGCAGTTGGGAAAATCCTTGGCCGCTCGCATTGACCAGTCGATTGAGTTATCTCAACCATTTTTTGACGACGCCCGCGTCGGGCAATTCAATTTGGCGAAACTTGCTGATCCGGCCGTCGGAGTCGTCGTACAACAACAAAGTCGCCTCTGATAAATCGGCTGCCGCTGGTGAATCGATCAGCAACGCCGAATCAGATTGATTCATTTGACCCAGGATTCGCAACTCCAGATCATGCTGGGACGATCTGGGCAGCCAGCGGGTGAGAATCTCGGCCGAGCCGCAGATCAGGATCACAAACACTCCGGCCGGCGGACCATCGCGGAGCACAGCTTGCAGTGAGGCTCCCCCACCAGCGGCTTCGGCTGCGGCATCCAGCGAGAAGTTGAACGATTCGTCTTGTCGAAAGTCTCGAAACCGTTCCAAGGGATCCACCACTAAGAGAATCGGCGCGGCGCCCGCATCCTGGTCACCCCGTTGCCTGATCAGTTCAGCGACATTCGCCATCTCCGGTTCGCTATCTCGAGCTTTGATGCTGCGGACGCAAACACCGGCAGCTTCCAGCCAGGGGGCGACCGATTCATTGTCGTCGCGCGCGAGCCGTCAAAGTACAGGACTTGCAAACGCGGGTCTTGTTTCGCGATCGCCGTTACGACGGAACCGACTATCGCTTGACGGGCATTTAGCGTGGCGATCAACAAAACGTTGTGCCCGGTGTCTCTGGTGAATTCAATCGCCAGCGGTGGACCGATCACCACGGATTCGCCCAACAATCCGCGCAGTCCCGCGGCGCCATCGCTCGTGGTGGTAGCGCCGCCGAGCGCATTTTCGGCCAACTTGGCTGACCATCGACAGGGTCGATTTCCTTCGAAGACAACCGCCGGATCAAGCTGCCCCTGGTAGGCCTGATCTCGCGCGGTGATCGCGCTGAGCATCTCTCGGTGACGATCGGCGGAAAGCCAAGCGACCTGAAAAGGTTGATTGCCTTCGATCAAACCGCCGGCATCGTTGTAAATCGCTTCGCCGGGGCGACTGATCAAACGGGCCGCGGTGTTGTCATCGGACAAAATCAACGAAGCATCCGACTCGCTGCACTGCATGGCGATACGCACCGCCATCTGACCAAGCGTCGCCCGCGGCAAGGAATAGGCTCCGGCCAACGATTGGCTGCTGAGAATCACATGCATGCCAAAGGAACGACCTTGCCGTACCAGGCGATCCAACAGCATCGCGCAGTCACCGGCTAGCCGGTCGTCGCGAACGAACAGCTCCTGGAACTCATCGATCACCAGCATGATCCGCGGCATTGGCTGGCCCGACTTGCGACGATATTCGGCCAAACTCTGTGCGCCGGCAGCGCGAAATTTTTCACCTCGTTGTTGCAGTTCTGTGTCCAATCGCTGCAGCACACTTTGGCCGAACTCGCGTTCGCTTTCGATCCCGATCACTCGGGCATGCGGCAGACCAATTTCGGCGTACGGCTTGAACTCGACACCTTTCTTGAAGTCCAGCAAGTAGAACTGCAGCTGATCTGGTCGATAGTGATGAGCGGCCGATGAAATGATTGAGTGCAACAGCGTGCTTTTTCCCGAACCGGTTTTGCCGGCGATCAGAACGTGCTGGCGCACACCTTCGCCAAGTTCCAACGCCAATGATCGATTGGCACCCTGGGAGCCGATCACGATGCTCAATCCATTGTCGGATGATCCTTTGCCTTCGTCGGCGGCTGACAGCACATTGTGGAGCGGGACTTTGACTTTGGAAGCGCTGACCGCGGCGGTGCCGATATGTTTGATCAATTCGTTACGGATCGCTTGCGGAGGAGGACAAGCTGGAGCGAACGGAATCTGCTGCAAACCAGCCGCCAGCAAGTGCCAGTCTCCCTGCTCATTGATCTCCAACTCGAGCACCTTCTCACCACTCGGAACTGGCATGTCAGAGGGCCACGCTTTCGACTTGTCGCAGACCAGAATGGTAAAGATGCCGCATCGCAGCCCACTTTCGACCAGGGCCCGCAAGTGACTATAAGCGCCGCGCGAGAGCGCTTCGGGAAAACCGACCGCCGCGATCGCGCGGTACGGTTCGGACATCGAACCGGCAACCTGGTTGTAATCTTCGATCCGCTCAAAGCGATCGCGCAAACTGGCCTGCAAGACATCTTCAACGTGCTGCGCCAGTTCCGCCAACCTGGCTTCGATTTTGCTGTCGGTCGTCCAAATCCGGTGACCAACGATTGCAGGATCGTGATCGGCCAGCGCCATGAAACTGGTGAAATTCTGGCCTCGTCCGAGCGGATCGATCAGAGTCAGTTTTGCCCGCGCAGGGGGCGCGGCAGACAGCAGCCGCCACAGAATTTGGTGTGTCAATTCAATCGCTTTATTCAGATCAGCGGCCGCACAGCGAATCACGACGGCGCTATACAGGCGACGGTGCAGCACCACCGGCAGGCGGCCTGGCAGTTGCGATTCGGTTATCAGCTGGGGGACGGCCGAGCTGTCGATTGATCCGTTTCCGCCGGCAGCGGATTCGGGTTGTTCGGCCCGTAACGCCGATCGCAACGTTTCGTCGATCCGCAGCCATCCCAGCGGCAGATAATCAATGCCCGGGGATTCACGTTGGGCCGATAGCACTCGCGACCAGTCGGGATAGCGATCCTCGGTCGCCTGGACTACCTGATTCATTCGCTCGATTCCCAGCCGGACGCCTTGGGTAAGTCGATTATTCAAGTATTGCAGTTGTCCGAACCGCCGTGCCGCGTTGGCGTCGCGACGTTGCTGCAGCGAGTTGTCAATCGTTGCCAATTGATGGGAGATTTGCTGCGCAACCGTATCCGCCTTGCTGCGCATCTGGTGATCAACAGCGGTGAACGATTCGATGTAGTCTCGATCGACTGTGTGCAGCGATTCGCTCAGTTTCTCGCGTTCGAATTGTTGTTCCGACTCAAGCCGCTGCTGCAGTAAATTCAGTTGTTCGTCCATCCATCGTTGAGTCGACTGCAGATGATCGTCGCGACGCTGCTTCAATTCGTTGGAAGCTTCGTCGGCGATGTCGGTCGATATTTTCTTGCCCGCTTCCGCACATGCTTCGGCCGCGCGACCAATCCGTTCGACCGTCGGGAACAGTCGCTGTGTGGTTCGCTTGAGCGGCAGCATCAACGCCAGGTAGGTCGCGAAACCGATCGCGGCGGCAGGAACGATTCCCGCGACCATCCACAGCGGCGAGCCAGATGAGACGAAATAGGCAACGATTGCCCAACAGATCGCAAGCGCAACAACCGCCAGCGGCAGGGCATAGGAATCAACGATTCGCGAAGCGGTCGTGGTCTGCATTTCATTGACGATCTGCTGACACTTTTGCGACAACATGCGGATCGACTCTACCGATTCGTCAATCGTCGTGGGTGTTGATATTTCGATGTCCTGGTCAGGTTCCTCCGCGGGTCCGACGTCCGGAACATGGTCCAGTCGACGGAGGGTCAGATCACGCGCGGATTGGACCAATGTCTGAACTGGTTCCAGCGCGTCGTCGATCGTACTGATCTCCCTGCGCTGCTGTTGACCTGGTTGATTCTTGCGATTCTCGTACTGATGCTGTACGGCTTGATGTCGCGCCAAGACTTTGCGTTCGACAGCCTGTTTTTCTTCCTCCGCTTTTCGCCGAAACAAATTGTCGAGTCGCTGCAAGTCTTGTCGAACCGTGACCGTGCTGGTTTCGTATTGGCGGATCGCCTGTTCCTCGGCCTGGTCCCATTGTTCCAGCATTCTGCGGCGTACGATCCGGCAATCATTGGCAATCTTCGCGCGTTCGGAACTGAACTGAGCCTCTTCGACGGATCTTTGCTGCGCGTGAGCGGATTGCAACATCTGTTGCTTGCTCAGACTGCCGCGAAAACGATTGACCATTCCGTCCAACAGGCGGCGCTGCCGTTTAAGGTCGAACAGACCAGCAGGATCGACGGCGGTGTCTTTCATGGCGATTGGCCCGGTAGATGCAATGCTCTGAAACGGTACGAGGCACTGTTTCGTGATTCAATTGGGGTCCGACCCCTTTTCCTTATTCAGACCCCCTTGTCCTAGCTCGCGTTTGCCAGACAGTGCCTAGTCTATTCTAATCCCCGACGAGGTGCCCGCTCGTCTTGCAACGCCGATTCGGCTTTACGAATCTGTTCGCCGAACTCCTGCAGTGCGGCGGCGAATCGATTCAAACTCGGTCCCAGCGTCGTCAAATGATCCTGCTCGAACTGCCGACATCGGTCGTCGGACCAGTCCTGTTTGACCGCGGCCCAGGCACGAGCAAATTCGATGTAATCGCGTTTCAGTCGGTCCTGGCAATCGGTAAGTGGCGCCAAACGAAAGGTCATGGTTAGCTGAGGAGGCTGAGGACGTGTAAGATCTGCCACGGCACTTTCTCGTTATTTGCGTCCGACCCCTTTTGCTCTCTGTCAGACTTGCCAGACAGTGCCTGCTTTTATAACCGATTGGTGCCTTAACCGAGAGACTTCGACGTGGATCAGAACAATCGTGAGTTTCATTTGATCGTCTATGGAGCGACCAGCTTTGTGGGTGAAATACTGTGCCGCTACCTGTATCAGCGGCATGCACAGGGGGGGCATCTGAGTTGGGCAATCGCCGGACGAAGCCAGCAGAAGCTGGATGCCGTCAACGCGCGGCTGGGAGCATCCTTGCCGACAATCGTCGCCGATGCTCACGATGCGACAGCCCTGGCTGAGCTGGCCCGGCGTACACAGGTCGTTTGCACGACGGTCGGTCCCTATGCCTTGTACGGTTCGGAATTGGTTGCTGCCTGCGCCGCTGGCGGCACCGATTACTGTGATTTGACTGGCGAGCCACAATGGATGCAACGAATGATCGACGCGCATGAATCGACAGCGCGGAAAACGGGTGCTCACATCGTGCACAATTGTGGATTCGATTCACTGCCATCTGATCTGGGTGTGCTGTTTACTCAACAACAAGCGATCAAACGATTCGGGGTGCCCTGCACACAAATTCGCATGGCGGTCAAAGCCGCCAAGGGTGGAGCAAGTGGTGGCACGATCGCCAGCATGATCAACGTCTTTACAGAGGCAAAGTCGGATCCCGGACTACGTAAGACTTTGCAGAACCCGTACGCCATTTGTCCACAGGGACAGCGCCAGGGAGTGCGCCAGTTGAATGTCAACAAGCCCCAGTTCGATGCCCAGATCGGTCGCTGGCTGGCACCCTTCGTGATGGCCGCGATCAATACTCGCGTCGTATTACGCAGCAATGCGCTGGCCGACTATCCGTGGGGCCGGGAGTTCTTGTACGACGAATCGAGCATGATGAAAGGTCGTTTCAGCGCCTGGGGAATGACGCTGGGGATGGGCGGATTCATGGGTCTGGTGGCGCTGGCGCCCTCGCGCACTTTGCTGCAAAAATTTGTGCTGCCCAAACCGGGCGAAGGTCCATCGCCGGAGCAGCAAGAAGCGGGTTTTTTTGATTTGCGATTCTTTGGCAGTACGGCCGACGGCAGGACGATTCAAACCAAAGTGACCGGCGATCGCGATCCGGGATACGGTTCGACCGCAAAAATGCTGGGCGAAGCGGCCGTTTGTTTGGCCCAAGATATTGGCGAAGAGGTTGCCGGCGGTTTCCCAACACCGGCGGTCATCTTTGCTGATAAGTTGATAGACCGCCTGCAGGCTCACGCCGGGCTGACGTTTGAGGTGGTGTAGGCCTAGAGCATTTCCTGGCGTAGCTCAGGAACCAACAGTGGGAGGCAACCTCCGAGCCATTTGGCGATTCGTGGCTGAACCTTGTTCCGATTCATCAAGCAGCAATGGCAAAGCTTTGACCGCCTGCGGGAGCCGCTGCTGTGGCGGTAGAGCCGCTGCTAGGTGCTGTCGCTGTCGAGCGTTGGGTCGCTGTCAAAGGTTGGGTCTTCGGCGAACGTGTTGAAGGTCCGTAACATCTTGCGGCCTTTGTACAGATTGAACACGTCGTTGGGTGTCAACGGTCGCGTTCGTCCGGCGACCACCTGTTCGATCGTCTCTAATCCATCGGTGACCACCACGCAGGCTGTCTGCTCGCGGACCGCTGAAAAGACACCTGACTGCTCATCCAGAAAGAAGCCCAGCAACTCCGGCTTGATCGATTCGTAGCCAAGTCTGGTCAGGTGTTTTTGATAGGTTCCCATCACACGTTTCTGCACGTCGTTGAATTGATCCCGCGAAACCACGAAGATCTCGGGATGGTCAACGTGCCAGCCGGCATAGATGGCGTAGATGTCAGCGGCGGGCAGATTGGCCACATCGCTGCCGATCGCGAATGTGACCGGGCCGGTGATACCAACGTTGCTGTAGGTCTGTTCGCCAAAGTTGTATTCGAATCGAACCAGGAAAATGTCGACCGGGTCGTTGAAGCTGGGCCACAGCATTCGCTTGGTATCGATGACTTCAATTGCTGTCGGTGGTACACCCATCTGCTGTGGTTGTGTTAACCACAACGCCAGCTCTGCTTCGGCCGTCGCGGTGTCGCTGCGATAGCGCTGATCGACCGCATCGCCAAAGCCCAGTTCGTCCAAATAGTGGATCGCTCGCAAGCGGGCAGCCGGGTCGACGGTCAATTCAAGCAGCCGTTGTCGTCCCCGATCATCTCCCAATCGGGCTAAGGCACCGGCCGCTTCGCATTGGACGCGGCGATGCCTCAGCTCAATCGCCTGGTTCAGTTTTCCGATCGACGACGGATCACCGATCAGCCCCACGGTGTCGCACAACGAAACGGCCAGGGCCACCGCTTCACCGAGCATTTTGTGGACTGCGTCCACATCGTCACCAAAGCTGCGCGGATTCTCTTCGAAATTCCCCAATCGCCCACTGACCTCGCCAAGGGCGTGGTTCAGCATCGGCAATCGATCGGCAGCCGGATGGATGGAAACACGATCGGTGCGCCGCAAAAAGTTTGCCAGATCCAGCAGCGGCGAGGCGAGCGTGGCATACTGCAAACAATCCAGCGCATCCGGATAGAACGCAGCGACTGGCCAATCGGGATGCTGCATCAGCGGGCTCAGAATGCGGGCTCCTTCGGTCCATTCCTGGGGAGGATCGGATTTGCACAACCGGACCAGCTCGCGCAGCGATTCTTCGCTGCGGATCATCGCCAGCAGATGCAGCAGCAGCGCGCGATTCGGCGCCAGCCCGGGCAGCGCCGCTTCGATTTCGACCAGCCACGCGGGCTGCAGCTGTTCGATCGCCTGCTGGCCGGACTGCAACAAAACGGTGTGCAGGGCGCAGCAAACCACCGACAATGGCTGGATCGGATTCGGATAGCTGCTCGGCTCGGTCGGCGATTTCCGCGACCAGTTCGGGGCCGCGATCAACCGCTTGTTCGGCTAATTCCCGCAACTGATATCCGGCGGCTACGGGATCAGCGTTGCCGCCGAGCAGACTGTCGAGCGAATCGTCGAACATGGAACTGTGAAATGGAACCCTGGAATTGAAAAAGTGAACCGAACGATCGAAATCAAGTGGGGACACCGATCATGGTCGGGGATCGAGCCAAGACCGAGTTATCGCACAACCGGGCCGGTTGTTGAATCACGGCACAAGGATCGACAGCTGCAGGTGATGGGAAACTTGAGCACCTGGTACGGCAGTTATTTCGTCAATCCTGTTCCTGTTTGCTCGCTTGGCTTGGCCTACAATAGTGGATCGTTGATTTTGATCCCCCATTGCCTTGATCCACCATTCCCCCCGTCAATCAGGCCCAATCATGAATCGCAACTTGCAACTGCTCAGGTTTCCACTTCTTTGGTTCGCTGCGTTAACCCTGATTTCGTCCGGCTCAATCCGCGCCGATGTGCGATTGCCGGGGTTCTTCAATGATCACATGGTGCTGCAACAGCAGATCAAAATCAAAGTCTGGGGTTGGGCGGACCCGGGCGAGTCGGTGACCGTGGGCGTCGCTGATCAGACAGCAACCACCACCGCTGGCGATGACGGCAAGTGGAGCGTTGAGCTGGCGCCGCGACCGGCCAGCAAGACACCGCTGAAGCTGACCGTTGAAGGAAACAACAAGCTCGAAATCAACGATGTGCTGATCGGCGAAGTGTGGCTTTGCAGCGGACAGTCCAACATGGAGTGGACGGTCGGGCGCAGCACCAATGCCAAGACGGAGATCGAAACGGCTGATCATCCGCTGATTCGACATGTCAAATTCGGTCATCGCCCGTCGATGTCTCCGATCGATGACATTCAGGGTCAGTGGCAGGTTTGTTCGCCGCAGACGGTCGCCGAGTTCACCGCCGCCGGTTATTTCATGGCGCGCGAGTTGGAGCAAGAATTGGGCGTGCCGATCGGACTGATCAATTCGTCTTGGGGCGGAACCCGCGTCGAACCATGGACGCCGCTAGTCGGATTTGAAAACACGCCCGCGTTGCAGGACATCTACCAATCGGTAATTGGTCGTACCGTCGGAACGAAAGCATACGAATCCGCGCTGCTAAAACAGATTGCGGCGACCGAAAAATGGCTTGCCGATGCAAAGCAAAAACAGCAAGCAATGCAGCGCGTCAATCCCAGCCCGGCTTTTCCCGATCAATTGCTACCCTTCAAGAGTCATCAGGATCCGACGATGCTGTACAACGGCATGATCCATGCCATCGTCGGTTATCCGATCCGAGGGGCGATTTGGTACCAGGGAGAATCGAATCATAACGAAGGGATGCTGTATTACGAAAAAAAGAAAGCGCTGATCAACGGTTGGCGTGAGCTTTGGGGGCAAGGTGATTTCCCGTTCTACTATGTGCAGATCGCACCGTTTCAATATGGCGACGAAGATCCGGCAATCCTAGCCAGATTTTGGGAAGCCCAAGCGGCGGTCGAGGAGTTGCCCAAGACCGGGATGGTTGTGATCAACGACATCGCGACGCTGCAAGATATCCATCCGCCAAACAAACAAGATGTGGGCCGGCGTTTGGCTGCGCTGGCGCTCAAATATGACTACGGGCGCGACGAGCTTGTCGCTGATAGTCCGAGGTTTGAGCAGTTGGAAATCGTTGACGGCGCTTTGAAGGTTCGCTTTGCCAACACGGGTGGAGCACTGAAAACACGCGACGGCAAGGCACCAAGTCACTTTGAGCTGATCGGCCGGGATTCCGACGGATTCAAGCCGGCGGAGGCGACGATCGAAGGCGACACCGTGATCTTGAAGTCGGACGCCGTGGCGGCACCCGTGGCATTTCGCTTTGCCTGGCACAAGTTGGCCGAGCCCAACCTGACCGGCGCGACCGGATTGCCCGTTGGCGCGGTCCGCGGCGGCGAGGCACCGGCGAAGTAGATGCGATGTGTTCGGCGCGGCCGGCGGCCGCCACCGTCGGCGCGCCGTACCGCTGACAGCGCCCCGAGGCGCTGCCAGTGCTTATCCTGGCGGCCATTTCATTTGGCGGCCACCCAGTACATGAAAGTGCAGGTGTGGCACCTCTTGGCCTCCGTCGTCGCGCGTGTTGGCGACCAATCGATAACCGCCGTCGAGTCCCTGCTTTGCTGCTACCTTTGCCGCAACCACCAGGCAGCGTCCGACGATCGCCTCGTCTTCGTCCGACAGTTCGGCCAGCGAAATGATTTCCTTGCGGGGAATCACCAGAAAATGAGTGGGCGCTTGCGGATTGATGTCACGAAACGCCAAACAGATCTCATCTTCGTACAAGATTTCAGCAGGAATTTCGCGGTCAATGATTTTGCTGAAGATCGATGGCATGGCTAACTCTGCGTCCAATACCGAAACGCGCGAATCGTTTGTCGTGCTGCTTCGTGGGGATCGGGGTAGGGGAAGGCTTCGGCACACAGGTAGCCGTGGTAATCGATCTGCCGTAGCGCCGCTATAATCGGCTGATACTGGATGTGACCCAGTCCGACCGGGCGGCGATTGCTGTCGACAAAATGAACGTGGCCGACCAACGGGCCGGCCGAGATCAGTGCTGCCCCGATGTCCGATTCCTCGATGTTCATGTGGAACAAATCGCACAACAGCCGCACGTTGTCGGTCGATAAAGCTTTCAGCAGGCGAACACCATCGTCGACGGTACAGCACTGACGCGTTTCGTAGCGGTTCAGTGGTTCGTACAGCAAAGGGACCTTGTACTTGGTCGCATGCTCACCACCTTCTTCCAAGGCTTCACTGAGATAGCCGAGCGAGGTTTTCGGATCGTCGGTATGTCCACTCGGACCCTGCATCGAACCGATGATAGCTGATGCCCCCAGTCCTCCGGCGCAATCGATGAAGTCGCGAACAAACTTGCGAGCACGTGTGCGTTGTCCGGCATCTGGATCGGCAAGCTGCAAGCGATGTTTGACCCAGCCGGCTCCGGTACCCAGTGCCGCCAGCTTCACTCCGGCGGCGGCGAGCATTTTGCCGAGCGAGTCGATATCGATCATTTCGACTCCGGGCGCAAAAATTTCGACCGCGTCGTAGCCCAGTTCGCCGGCAAACGAAATCGATGCTGCCAAATCATCCCACAGCACAAACGGCCCGCCACGGGCCTCTTCGACCAAACTAATCGTGACGCAAGATTTCATAATTGGTGACTGGGGAATTGCTCGAGGCTATGTAAATCAAGGCCATTGGCCCACGAATGCCAACCAGATAGCGCAACTTCAGAAATCGTCAACGAGCCTTTGGTCGTGACCAATGATAGTCATCGTCCATGATATCTGGGGGCTCGATGTTCGTGAAACCCACAGCTCGACCTCAGCCACCGGATCAGCTGACAACCGACCCGAATTTCAGATGTGGGCCAAAGTGCTCAAGTTATCCGCCGCTGTGTGGTTTGTCATTGTTTTCCGGGCGGCCCTCGACGTAGACCCAATTGTGAATCGGCTTGAGGATTTCTTGCACTTCCGCCAGCAATGGTTCGTCCATCGGTTCGGCCAGCCAATCGCACCACTGCGAGACTCGATCCGGGTCGGCCGATCCGGTCACACAGCTGGTGAAGTCTTGATTGGCGACCGAGTACTGCAACGCTAGTTTGGCGATGTCGGTTCCCCGTTCGGTGCAGTAAGCCGCCGCTTTGGCGGCCACTTGGCGAACTTCGGGGGTTGCTTTGTGCCACACGGGTAACTCGGCGCTGGTCAGCAGCCGAGCGGAGAAGGGCGCCGCGTTGATCAGGCCGACATGCTTCTTTTTGCAGGGTTCGACCAACGAGAGCGCCATGTCGTTTTGCAAGGTGTAATGGTTGTAAGTCAAAATCACATCCAGATCAGCACGATCGAGCAGCTCGTGAAAAATCTTCATGGGGTAGCCACTGACGCCGATAAATCTGACTTTGCCCTTGTCGACCTGCTGGCGCAATGCGGGAATGGTTTCTTCGACGATTTGATCCAGGTCCACGAATTCGATGTCGTGACAGAACACGATATCGAGGTGATCGAGCCGCATTCGTTCCAGCGAGATGTCGACACTTTCTTGAACTCGCCGAGCGCTGAAATCGAAATGCTCGGGCGCGTACCGCCCCAGCTTGGTGCTGAGCGTGTAGGAGTCGCGCGGGATCTCGGGCAGGACCCGGCCCAGCATCAGTTCGCTCATGCCGCGACCGTAATAGGCGGCGGTGTCGATATAGTTCATGCCTCGGTCCAGGGCGACATGAACACAGCGCAGCGCCTCGGAGAGATCAATTGGCCGAAACTCGGCTCCGATCGACGAAGCGCCGAAAGAGAGCACCGAAAGATCAAGCCCGGTACGGCCCAGAGGACGGGTTTCCATCAGACAGATGCTAGGAAGATTCAGGAACTTGGACGCTTAAATCGAATCGAGCGCCAAGCTTAGCAGAATCCGACCGACACCGGCACGAGGCGGCGGCTTGATGGTAGACGACTGAGTGAGTCGCTTGCAAAAATTACTTGGTGTAGGGATTGCCTTGGGCATCGCCCATGAACGTCGCATGTTCGACCTCGATCGTCTCTGGCAATGGCTCCGGATTCAAATAGGATTCGACCATGACTTTGCCGCCTGACAGGTAAAAAGCGCCCCCGCCGACAAGCAAAACAACGACAAACAGGAAGGATTTCATCTTTCGTCTCTCGATAATTCTTCGTTTCTTAACGTGCCGCCGGCGTGTCTGAGCCAGCGCTGCTTTGTCAAAAGTAGGTCACACCGCTGTGACAGGAGCCAAAATGCGAGAGCTGGAAACCCGACAAGCCAGCCGACGTTGGTGTTACAATCGAATCAACCTGCCCATACGGCCCACCCCACACGGCCTACGAAGTGTCCGAAATTATGTTCCGCCAATTGCTTGTCGTCGCGATCACCGTATGGTTGCCGCTTGCGCTGTTGGCCGATTCGGCCAGCGAGGCTGAATCGATCATTCAGCAATCAGGGATTCGCGCTGGGTTCTTTGTGCTGCTTGGTGCCGAAGATGGTGGCGGCGACCAAGGTTTGACCGAAGCTTTGCGGCGCAGCGAGTCGGTTCAGGTTCATGGTTTGGTCCGCGATGCCTCGTTACTGGAACCGATTCGCCAACGAATTCGCCAATCAGGCAAGTATGGCGACGTCGCTGTGGACCATTTTGTCGGACCTCAGCTGCCCTATGTCGACAACCTGGTCAATCTGCTGGTGGTCCAAGATTTGGGCGATGTGACGCAGTCCGAAGTGATGCGGGTGCTGGTTCCCGGCGGGGTAGCCATGATTCGAACGGCAGACGGCTGGCAAAGAACGGTCAAGCCGCGCCCGGACAACATTGATCAATGGTCGCACTATTTGCACGACGCGAGTGGCAATTCGGTCGCCCATGATGAGCTGGTCGGACCGCCCCGGCATTTGCAGTGGGTCGGTAGTCCCCGCTGGTCTCGTCATCACGATCGGATGGCCAGCATGAGTGCGCTGGTTTCAACCGGCGGCAGAATGTTCTACATCATGGACCAGGGGAGCCGAGTCTCGATTCAGCTGCCGTCGAAATGGAAATTGATTGCTCGCGATGCGTTCAACGGCACGATTCTGTGGAAGCGGGACATCGATGATTGGCAAAACCACCTCTGGCCGCTCAAGAGCGGTCCGACGCAACTCGCGCGGCGATTGGTTGCTGACGATAACACCGTGTTCGTCACGCTGGGGTACAACTCGCCTACCGTTGCCCTGGATGCGGCGACCGGCCGGATCCTGCGCAGCTACGAAGGAAGCGAGGCAACCGAAGAGATCATTCACACCGGCGGTCTGCTGTTCCTGGTCGTCCGCAAAGGCAAAGCCGAATTGCAAGACTACACGCCCTTGCATGGACGAACAGGTGATCAGGCTGACGCACGGGATCTGTTTTGGAACGAAGAACCGCGAGTGGTGATGGCGTTTGACGCACAGTCAGGTCGGCAGTTGTGGGCCAAACAAACGCGGATCTCTCCTTTAACCTTGTCCGCTGACGATTCGGCGATCTTTTTTCACGATGGCCAGCGATTGTTTTCGCTCGATCAACAGTCCGGCGCTCTGAACTGGCAATCCGATCCGGTGACCCGCCGTCAGGCGTTCACCTTTAATTTCGGACCTCGCATGGTCGTGCACGATGACGTCGTGTTGTACGCAGGGGGTGACGGAAAGATGACCAGTTTTGACGCCCACAGCGGCCAGCCGTTGTGGGATGCGACTTTTCCGAACAGTGGTTACCAGTCCCCGCAAGATTTAATGGTCGCCGGTGGACTGGTCTGGGTAGCGCCCCTGACTCAGGGCAAGGATTCGGGTGTTTACACCGGACGTGACCCAAAATCCGGTGAAGTGAAGAAAGAATTTGCACCGGACGTCGACACTTACTGGTTTCACCATCGCTGTTATATCGCCAAGGCCACCGACCGGTTTCTGATTCCCTCAAGGACGGGAATCGAGTTTGTGGATCCCGATCAACAGCATTGGAACATTCACCACTGGGTCCGCGGCGGATGTTTGTATGGAGTGATGCCCTGCAATGGGCTGACCTACGCGCCGCCCCACAATTGCGCTTGTTACCCCGAGGCGAAACTGTTCGGTTTCAATTCCCTGGCACCCGCGGCGCCGACTCGCCCGCTGCCGGGCAAAGTTTCCGAAGCAGGTCGGCTGCAGCCAGGACCGGCCTACCCAACCCCGCTGGCAGCGGCCGATCAAGAACAGGCATCGCTGGACTGGCCGACGTACCGTCACGACGCTAGTCGCAGTGGCAGTGCCGGCCAAGCGGTTGCGCAGGATGCGGACCTCAAGTGGTCAGCAAAACTAGGTGGTCGATTGACAGCGCCGGTGATCGCCGGCGGCACCGTGTACGTGGCGCAAACAGACGCGCACACGCTGTTTGCGTTGGACGAGTCAACCGGAGATCAGCGTTGGTCTTATACGATTGGCGCGAGAATCGATTCGCCGCCGACGATTGATTCGGGACGGGTGGTTTTTGGCGGCGCGGATGGTTGGGTTTATTGCCTGACCGTTGACGGCCAGCTTGCCTGGCGTTATCGCGCCGCGCCGATGGACCGGCGCACGATGGCTTACGAACAACTCGAATCGTTGTGGCCGGTCCACGGCAGCGTGCTGGTCCGCGACGGAGAGGTCTATTGCGTTGCCGGCCGATCAGTCTTTCTCGATGGCGGATTGCGAATGATCCGGCTGAAACTCGATAGCGGCGAAAAATTGTCCGAGACGCTGATGGACGACACCAACCCGGAGACTGGCAACAACCTGCAAGAGAAAATTCAGATCCTGCAGATGCCGGTCGGATTACCCGATATTCTGTCGTTTGACGGCCGTCACGTGTTCATGAAATCACAAAAATTTGATCTCCAAGGCAATCGGTTAGAGATCGGCCCCAACTCCGGTGAGTTCGCCAAACAAGCTTCCAAGCAAAGCGGCGATGACGCGCACATCTTTGCGCCGATGGGCTTCTTGGACGAGAGCTGGTTTCATCGGTCCTATTGGGTGCTCGGCCAAAGTTTTGCTGGAGGTCATGCCGGTTACTATCAAGCCGGTCGATTCGCCCCCTCGGGGCGACTTTTGGTTCAGGGCAACGGCTACGTGTTTGGCTATGGACGCAAACCGCAGTATTTACGCTGGACGACGACCTTGGAACATCAATTGTTCGCTGCCGAACCGAATCCGCCCGAGATACCCGAGGGTTTCGGCGACAAACAGAACTCCGCTGGCGGTTCCTTCGTCCAGTTTTCGAATACCGCAACGTTGAATCCAGCCGACAAGCCGATCACGGTGGAAGCCTGGATCTCGACGACTCGACCGCAGGGAGTCATTCTTGCCCGCGGCGGCCCGGCCGAAGGATTTGCACTGGCGCTGCGAAATGGCCAAAGCGAATTTCATGTCCGCGCGCGGAACTCGCTGTCGAAGGTGACCGGCAAACGGCGGCTTGTCGGCGGCTGGCATCATCTGGTTGGGGTGTTGCAAACGGACCAGACGATGAAGCTGTATGTTGACGGTGAGTTGGCGGCGACCGGCAAGGCAACCGGCTTGCTGTCCAAAGATCCCGCCCAGTCCATGCAGGTAGGCACAGATGGCCAAACGTTTGTCGGTGACTACCCCAATGGACAATTCGCCGGCATCATCGACGAGGTCCGTTTGTATTTTCGCGAGATCGATGCAGATCAAATCAAACGCCGATATGCGGACGGTTCCGAGCTGGGGGCCGACGCGGTTTTGGCGGTGAGCTTTGACGACGGTACGGCCCGCGATCATTCGCTGCACCAGAATCATGGTTCGATCCAAGATGCAAAATCGGTCGAAGGCAAGATCGGCCAGGCGCTTCAGTTCAGCTCGGGAAACAAAAAGAAACAGGGCGGAAAAAATCAACTGCCCGGTGACAGTTTGGTGCAACCCAAATGGACCCAGGACCTGCCGATCTACGTCCGCGCAATGGTGCTTGCCGGACCGAGTCTGTATGTCGCCGGCCCTGCTGACGTGATTGACGAAGAGGCGACGTTTCGGCAATTGAGCGAACAAGATAAAGCTGTGCAAACGTTGCTTCGCCAGCAAGACGAGGCGCTCAGCGGAAAGCAGGGAGGATCCTTGTTGGTGGTCAACCCGGACAGCGGCGATGTCGAGCGGCAAATCAAACTGGATGACTTGCCGACGTGGGATGGAATGGCCTCGGCAAACGGAAAATTATTCCTTTCAACGACAGCAGGTTCGGTGGTTTGTTTTGCGGAGTAGTCTGATTCTTTGATGCGTCAACTGACCTTGTTCGTGCTATCGATCTCGCTCGTGTCGGCTGCATTTGCCTGCAATGTGCCGGTGTTTCGCTATGCCTTGGAACGATGGCCCAGCGACAACTTCAAGGCGATCGTGTTCCACGACAAAGCCTTGTCCGCTGCCGAAGAAATGCTGCTCGAAAGTAGCGTGGCATCGAATTCACAGGAAGGGAGTTACGCCAACCTCGAAATCGTTCGCTGCAATGTCAACGAACCGTCGCCGCTTGGGGAGATTTGGAATCAGGTCCGACAGCAGAATCCCAGAGCGCTTCCACAACTGGTTGTCAGAGCCGGTGCTCAGGCGAATAAGCCGATCACGGTGTTTCAGGGACCGCTGCGACGCGGCGACATGCATCGCTTGCTGCATTCTCCGGTTCGCGACCAGCTGAGCCGCAGACTACTCTCAGGTCACGCGATCGTCTGGCTACTGCTCGAATCGGCGGATCCAGTAAAGAATCGTCAAACACGGGAATTGCTGGAAAAATCGCTCGAGGATCTTGTCGCCCGGATCGAACTGCCTGATGGTATCGGGCTGCCCGGTTCGGAGCTGTATTCAGAAGTACCCTTGTTATTGCGATTCAGCGTGCTGCAAATTCGCAGCGATGATCCTGAGGAAGCGGTGCTGCGAAACTTGATCCGCGGTGGCCAGGCGATTGAGACTAGCGAACCATTGGTCGTTCCAGTTTTTGGTCGCGGACGGGCGCTGGAGGTGATCCCCGCAAGTGCCTTGACGGCTTCGTTGATTCTGGATTTGACGGTCTATCTAAGTGCTGCCTGTTCGTGTCAAGTAAAAGAGCGAAATCCCGGTTTCGACCTGTTGCTTGACACCGATTGGGAACGAGAATTGTTTGGCCCAGCTGGTCCGCCGGCAGATCAGCCGCTCGCCGACCCGAGTGAGCCGAGTTTGTTGTCCATTCCTCCCGGAAAAACGAAACACCCATGAATCGTGCAATCGTCGCTATGGTCGCATCAGCCGCCGGTTTGGCGCTGATGTTCGTGATGCTGTCCCGCGGTGATTCTGGCGGTGGGGATTCGAGAACCGACGGGGGAGCGAATCAGACCGCCGGCAAACCCGTGATGATGTATTGCGCCGCCAGCAATCGCGCGGTGATGGAAGCAATTTTGGCGGACTATCGGCGCGAGTTTGGCCGCCAGGTCGACGTGCAGTACGGGGCGTCGCAAACGTTGTTGTCGCAGTTGGAAGTCAGTCGTTCGGGCGATTTGTTCTTGCCGGCCGATGACAGTTATTTGAACATCGCCGTCGACAAAGGGTTGGTCGCCGACATTCTGCCGGTGGCGCGGATGAATTTGGTGGTCGCCGTCGCCAAGGGCAACCCCAAGCGCATCACATCGATCGACGATCTGCTTCGCGACGATGTTCGCTTGGTCCAGGCTAGTCCCGACGCGGCGGCGGTCGGCAAGCTGACTCGCGAAACGTTGATCGAATCTGGAGATTGGGACCGATTGGATCAGGCCACCAACGCCTATCGGACCACAGTCAGCGAAGCCGCCAACGACGTCTTGGTGGATGCAGCCGATGCGGCGATCGTCTACGACGCGGTACTGCATCCTTATCCGGGCCTCGAGTCGGTCGAGATCGACCCGCTGCGGAAGGCTGGTTCGCAGGTGGCGATTGGAGTCACCGAACACACCCCCCACCCCAGGGCCGCGTTCCACCTGGCCCGCTACATTACCGCGCGTGATCGCGGCTTAAAACACTATGCCGAGCACGGCTTTCAGGTTTCCGGCGGCGACCTGTGGACCGAACAACCCGAGCTGAAACTGTTCGCCGGATCGATGTTGCGTCCCGCGCTCGAAAGAACGATCAAAGAGTTCGAACAGCGAGAGGGAGTTCGCGTCGATACGGTTTACAACGGTTGTGGCATCCTGGTTGCGCAAATGAAGGCGGGACAGGTTCCCGACGCCTATTTCGCCTGCGATACGGAATTCATGAAGCAAGTTCCCGACTTGTTTCCCGAACCGGTCGACGTGTCGCAAAACGAGTTGGTGATTTTGGTGCAAAAGGGCAATCCCAAGCAGATCGGATCGCTGCGAGATTTGACACGGCCCGGATTGCGAGTGGGAATCGGTCACGAGAAACAATGTGCGATGGGTTGGCTGACCCAGAACACGTTTCGGGAAGGCGGCGTGCAGGAAGAAGTGATGGCGAACGTCACGGTGCAAACGCCGACCGGCGACATGTTGGTCAATCAGATGCGGGCTGGATCTCTGGATGCCGCCGTTGCCTACCTGAGCAACGCGGCCGGCTCGGGTGAATTTTTGGATGCCGTGCAGATCCAGGGATTGCCCTGCAGCGTTGCCACTCAGCCGTACGCCGTTGCCCCGCAGTCGCCCAACGCGGCCACGGCCGCCCGCCTGTTTCGACCGTATCTGTTCTGCTCAATCGCAGTCTGATTTTGCCGCCGAAGGATTCCGCTGGAAAATGTCACCTGACAGCACGGCAGCGCTGAGTGTCAAGAATGACTGACGAGATTTCGCCGGGTGAGGCTCGTCCGCATTTGAGGCGGCGAAGATCAGACGTTCCGTTTTTCCTGGTAATCAGCGGTCTGTCGTCCTGTTTCGTGCTGTTGATTGTCTTGCTGTTGGCGGCCGACTGCGTGTTCACCTCGCCGTCAGAGTTCATCGAAACGGTGACCAAGCCGGAAATCCAGGCAGCGCTACGTTTGACCTTGTTGTCCTGTACCGCCGCGGCGATCTTATCGATCTGGGTCGCCACACCGCTGGGTTACCTGCTCTCGCGCTATCGATTTCCCGGTCGCTGGATGATCGATACGATCGTTGACATTCCTATCGTATTGCCACCTTTGGTTTTGGGATTGAGTCTGCTGATTTTATTCCACTTGAAGTTTGGTGATTGGCAACTTGAAGCCTGGTTGCGTGACGACATCGGATTTCCTGTGACTTTCCAGTGGCCGGCGGTTGTGTTGGCTCAGTTCAGCGTGTCGTGCGCGTTCGCGGTACGAACAATGCGCGTGACGTTTGACCAGATCGATCCGCGCGCCGAGGACGTTGCCCGGACGCTTGGATGCAGCCGAGGTCAAGCGTTCATGAAAGTCGCTTTGCCGCAAGCTTGGCGCGGCATGATCGCGGCAACCACCATCGCCTGGGCGCGTGCGTTGGGCGAGTTCGGTCCGATCCTGGTCTTTGCCGGATCAACACGGATGCGCACCGAAGTCCTTTCGACATCGGTGTTTCTGGAGCTCAGCATCGGTGAACTGGGTGCCGCCGTTTCCGTTTCGCTGTTGATGGTCGCGATGGCGGTCGTCGTGTTGGTGCTGCTGCGAGTTCTAGGCACGGGACTGACTTCGTGATCGAATTAAAGAACGTCGCGATTCACGCCGGCAGCTTTCGACTCAGGGACATTTCGTTTTGCATCGATTCCGGCCAATACGCTGTACTGATGGGGCGAACGGGCCGCGGCAAGACCACCATTTTGGAATCGATCTGTGGACTGCGGCACGTGAGCGCCGGCAGCATTGCCGTGCAGGGAGTCGATGTGACCGATTGGTCGCCGGCCGATCGTGAGATCGGATACGTGCCCCAAGACCTGGCGTTGTTTCCCACGATGACGGTTGCCGAGCACTTGAAGTTTGCCTTGCGTGTCCGCAAAGCGACCCGATCCCTGCTCGCTGCGCGGACCGCGGAACTGGCCGAACTACTGGGTATCACACACTTGCTGGAGCGACGAACGGCTGGACTTAGTGGCGGTGAATCCCAGCGAGTCGCCCTCGGCAGGGCTTTATCCTTTCGTCCATCGGTGTTGTTACTGGATGAACCCTTGAGCGCGCTGGACGAATCGACACGCAACGAGATGCAGACATTGTTGCAAACGATTCAAACCAGCACTGGTGTGACGACGCTTCATGTCACGCACAGTGAAAGCGAAGCATCGGCGCTGGCCGATTGTCGTTTTGAAATGTTCGACGACCGGGTGGTCAAGGTCAGTCCGTAAGTTTGCCCGCCGCTGGCGGCAGATTAGCTGCCAGAGTTTTCCCGGTCGATTCGGCCGCTTCCACGCGACGTCTTGCCTCGCGCAGCAAATTGGTACCTTCGCGAAAGCAAATGAACGCTACGACGAAAGTCATGGCCACCGCGACGATCAACAACACGCCACTTAGAAAGTAAAACGCAAGCGCATTACAAGCCAGCGCGCCGATTGCGCAAGCGAAGCTGACCATCGCTTGAATCTGAGTGTCGCGGGACTGGACGCGGGCGCTCTGGCTGATCGCGCTGCGCGTCGAAGAATTGGCGAGCTCCCGCATCGCCGACAGGTTCCCCGCTCGCTCAGGGGCGTGTGAGCGGGGTACCAATGGGGCGTCCGCGTCAATCGGCTGCGACTGAGTGATCGAAGTTTCGCGGCTCACATTCATGCTGTTCGTGGACTTGGAGAATAAGCTGGACTGCGATGTGGAAACCGACATCGACTGAGGCGGCGGCGCTTGTACTGGTTCTGGGGTTCCATCGCCACCTTGAACTCGCCGCAACAGACGGTTCATGTAGGCTTCGATCGAATCATCATCCTCGGCGGCTTCTGATTCCATTGCTGCCGTGGCGTCCATCGGCGACTCCAAACTGTCCGCAAAGGAGGTCTCGAGCGATTGATCGTCCTCAATTTCCAGTTCCTCGTCGTCGACGCCAAGAAAATCATGGGACTGATCGCTGACGTCCTCCCAATCAGCAGCCGTTTCCGTGGCAGCGGGTTCTGCAGGTTCATCGTCGTGCGACCCGAAAGACTCTTTGTGGGTAGCCCAATCAGCTTCCTCCGGATTCTCGGACAACACAAAAGTGCCTTCATGGGTCACTTCGGGTTGATCGGAATCGGCGGCATCATGCAGCTCGCGATCGATGTTGGCAGCAGTCTCGAACTCCCGATCACTGGCCAAATCTGCGATTAATGAATTGGCCAGCGAGCCTTCCACAACAGAGTACGCATCGCTCGCGTCCGCCGGCTCGGAGGCCATCGCAGATGATTCATAGTCCAGCGGTTGCGAATCGGCAGGCCAGAGACCACTGGTAAGGGATTGAGCGTCGGGATTGATTTCCGAGTGATCGGACGGGTCGCCCACCGCGTCTTTGGGGAATTCGGTGTTGCTCCAGGTCTCATTGCTCCAGGCATTGCTGGATGGAACTTCGTCGCTGGCGACGCCTTCGTCCTCTGCCGTTTCGATATCGGTAAGGTTCGCCTCAGCCGAGTCGCTGGTCGATGGTTCTGTTTCGATTTCCATTGCCAGCGTCGGCTCGATCGCTGGTGCTGGCAATGATTCGGTCGGCACTGACTGGTAAGTCGGCCAAACATCGTCGTAGTCCTCGCTATCGTCGCTCGAGCTACCGTCTGCCAAGTCGCTGTGGTTCCAGTTGTTGTCGCGCAAGCTACTCTGACTCAGATCGCTGTCGCTTGAGTTGCTCTCACTCACTTCGTCGCTCTCGCTCACTTCGCTGATGCTCGCTTCGCTGATGCTCGCTTCGCTGATCGCTCCGCTGTCGCTCCGATGCTCCGCTGCTGACCGCTCCGCTGTCGCTCACGTCGCTGCCGCTGACTTCGTTTTCGCTCAGGTCGCTGCCGCTGACTTCGTTTTCGCTCAGGTCGCTGCCACTGACTTCGGTTTCGCTCTGGCTGCGGTCGCTCAGGTCGCTTTCGCTCGCTTCGCTGAGGCTTGCTTCGCCTTTGCTCCAGCTGTTGACGACGTCGCTTTTGCCCACCTCGCCGCCACTGACTTCGCTACTACCGACTTCGCTATCGCTCCAGCTGCTGTCGCTCAGGTCGCTGTCGCTCGCTTCGCTGCCGCTCCAGCTGTCACCCGCTTCGCTGACGTTCACCTCGCTGCCACTCACTTCGCCTTCGCTCCAGCTGCTCTCGCTCGCTTCGCTGATGCTCCAGTGGTTGACCGCGTCGCTGGCAAGGTCGGTATCTGAATCGTCATTGACTCCCTCGGCTGACAGCGCGACGGGCTCGTCACTGATAGCGGGTTGGTCCGAAGTTGGATCGTCCGATTTTAGTTCTTCTGGATTTTGAACTTCAGGTTGCTGATCGGCGCGGTCATGATCAGTAAGGTTCAGGCCGGCGTCGTCGACTGTCGTGGACAGTTCGATCGGCACGGTGGCGGGCTCGGGCTTGAGTGCTTGGGCCTCATCCCATTTCGCCGAAATCTGCTCGAACTGGAGATTCATTTCTGTCAGCTGGCCGTTGGTAGCATCCAGTTCTTCCCGCAAGCTTCGGAATGCGTCACTCGTGGGGCGCGCATCTCGTTCGACCCGTGCATCGTCACGTTCTTGTCGCACATCGTTGAGGCGTTGATTCAGTTCTTCGTGCGCCTGGCGGATTTCCGTTAACTGTTGATTCGCCTGGGACAACTCCGCAGACAGCCGATCGACTTCAGCGCGCAGCTGCTCGGTTTCGACCGCCCACTCGTCTCGATCCCGATCCCCGCGCTGCTGGCTTTCGGAAACCAACATCTCCAGCTGCTGAACTTGCTGACAGGATTGTTCGTAATCGGCGCGCAGCCGGGAAGATTCTTCTCGCGCATCGGCTACCGACTGTTGCAGCTCGGCGACCTGCCCACGCAACTGATCAGCGACCCGTTTGTTCTCCTCCAGCTCGGCATGCTGAGCTTCCGCATCCGCACCAAGGTTTGACTTCAACTGGTCAATCTCCGCGGTCAGCTGCGCGACTCGGTTCTCTGCCTCCTCGCGCTTCTGTTCGCTGTCAATTCGACTCTGCTCTGCCTGCGCCTTGGCGAGTTCCAGTTCCTCGCAGACTCGTTCGTACTGCTCGGCCTGCTGCCTTTCTTTCGTTTCGATTTCCTGTTGGTCTTGCGAGAGCGCCTCGATTTGAGAATTCAGCGCCTCGAACTGCTCGCGCATCCGGGCAACAGCCTGTGTTGCCGCGTTGGCCTGCAGTTTTGCTTGATCCAGTTGCGAGTTGGCCTCGTCCAATCGGCGGCGGTATTCGAATTCTTGCTGGCGAAATTCTGCTTCCCGGCGCAGCAGTTGTTCCTGACGGGCCTGTGATTCATCGCGCAGCTGCATCAATTCCTGTTGTCGCTGCGCGAACTGATCGTACAGCTGAAACGTCTCGGTTTCTTGGGATTGCACTCGCGCTTCGCGGCGATGCAGATTGTCGGCTCGGGACCACAGTTCGGTTTCGCGACTGCGCAGCTCGGCTTCTCGTTCATCAATCCGACTTTCTCGACGATCACAATCCTCTTGTCGTTGCCGCCACTGTTCGACTTCGCGCCGCAGCCGCTCGCGCCAGACCGCTTCGTCGGTGGGGGGTAAACCGGGGCGCACCGGTGTTGTCGCGCTGGCAAGCGACGGTGCAGAGGATGTGCGCGGTGTTTGGGTGTTCCGAACGATTTGATGAACGCAATAGTTCGAATTCATAAATTCCAATCCGCAAGACGTCCCCGGGCTGCAGGGCTGCCTCGGTGGTCGGCGTGCCCGTTGACTTCGACCGGTACGGAGTAGGTGCGGATTAAGACGCGGGAACCTTCGCGGATCAGCACTGCGTGCAGGGGACGCAGTGCAGGATCGTTCAGGCGAATGGTACAACCGTCGGCGTTGCCAAAGGTGTACCGATTGCCCGTCAGTCGCAGGCGGCGACGGGACTCGCCGGCCCGAGAAACACGAAACTCGATCGCGTCTGTTTCCGCTGGGTCGCCAACGATCGATGATTTTGCCTGCTCGCTGTCCGAGGCGGAATCGAATCCGCCACGATCGAATCCGCCACTCGGGCGAGACTCAATGTTCGGTGGAGTTCCGGGCGATAGCTGTCCGCCGCGAAGTTCCCTCATCGCAATCCAGGGCGATCCGCTCGTGGTATCCATATTCACCGTCAGTATCCCTTTCCGTTCGAAAGACTTTGGCAGCAAACGAATGTCAGTCTGTCCATCTGCGGCGCGCGCACCCATCTTGGGCACCGGGCTAATAAGCCCTTTTCTGTATTCGGACGTCGCGGGTCATCCGGTTAGAGAAACTGTCGGGGCTAACACGCTTTTAGAGTGCTTCTGCGGAAGCTGGGGCCACCAGTCAGCCCTTTTGGGGGGGTTGGCGGAACTCCTTGCAGAAATGTCCGGTTGCACCGAGGCCGAAAAACCGCCGGCGGGTGCGGCCGCAAAGCCTTTAAAATCGGTAATTTAGGACCGGCAACGGGCAAAAAATGCGGCAATTGCCCGGTGATCGTTGGGCACCGCAGGCGGTTGTTTCTATGATTCGACCATTGAATCACAGCAACGCTCAAACCACCGCCGTGGATGCTGCGTAACAAGGAGGTGCCGCTAATCGATTCCGGAATTTCTTGTCAAGATAGAGGTGATGGCGATGTCCCGAAAAGATGCAATCAACCAACTGCGCGAGCAACTGATGCGGCGACGCGATGCGCTGCGGCGTGCTCTGGAGGGTGATCTGAGCCTACTCCGCGAGCTCCATCAAGAGAAAACGGGTGACGTTTTGGACGCGGCCGCAGATGCGGTGCAAGACGAATTGAATAGTCAGTTGATCGAGGCCGAAAGCCGCGAGTTGAGCGCCATCAACGAAGCGATTGCCAGAATCGAGCAAGGCGATTACGGAGATTGCGATTCCTGCGGCAAACCAATTCCGTTGACTCGCCTGCGAGCCATCCCTTACGCCACCGATTGTATTGGTTGTCGCAGGAAGGCGGAATCACGAGCTTCGTCGGGTGGTGCGGTGATGTGGAATCGTGTCTTTGATAACGCCGAGATGGACTCCGTATAAACCTGAGTTCCGCCAATTTTGTCCCAAGCGGCCGGTTGAATGACCGGCCGTTTTTGATGCGCCGCGCATATCAGTTCTTTCGAATGCCGGGCTCAGGGCTGCCACCGTGACTCGACGAAAAGCTGGCCCGAGGTGATGGACGATGCCTATGATTGCACCTCCTCCCATTCGGTTTTTCAATTTACCCCCCCTACGCCATGGTCTTCGCCCTACCAAATTGCTGCGTTGCAGCGCAAGCATCCTGTCTTGCAACGCGACCCCTGATGATCGTCTGCACCGCGTTAGTGCTAATTCTTGTGCACCCTCAGGACGCCGTCGTATCCGGCCAAGACAATTCGATTGCTTTGGACGCTGCTTCAGCAGGACGGACAGCTGTCCAATCGCGGTACGCAGACAAGCGTTGATGCAAAAGGTCGTGTCCAAGCCTATCGACCGTCGTTGGAACCCCATGCTTTGTCCAAGGCATCGCTTGATTTGCAGCGCGAACGACTATTCAATGAACTCGCTGAAGAGTTCGATACGTTTGACCGGCTTGGCAACCTCGTCCGCCGCGTCTCACAGCTGGTCAAACCGAGTGTGGTTCATATCGAAGCGCACAAGACGGAAGGAGAAGCAGGATCGCGACAATCCTATGATGAGGCAGGCAGCGGTTTTGTGGTCGATTTGAACGATGGCGGACGCTGGATTCTAACCAACCGCCACGTGATCCGAGGTTCCAACCTGGGCGAGATCTTGTTGCGCACCAGCGACGGTCGCGAGTTCCATCCGATCCAGGTAATTTCCGACGCCAGCACGGATGTGGCGGTCATGAGAATCGCCGAAATGGAGCTTCCGGTATCGCGTTTGGGCGACAGTAACAGTGTCCAGATCGGTGACTTTGTGATCGCGATCGGCAGTCCTTTTGGACTTAGTCACAGCGTCACATTCGGCATCCTGAGCGCCAAAGGCCGACGCGACCTTTCACTGGGTGAGCAAAAAATTGACCTGCAAGACTTCTTCCAAACCGACGCGGCGATCAATCCCGGCAACAGTGGCGGCCCGTTGGTCAACCTGCGCGGTGAAGTGGTCGCGATGAATACGGCAATCGCCAGCAGCAGCGGCGGCAGCGAAGGAATCGGATTCGCGATTCCCATCAACATGGCAACCCAAGTGGCCGAGCATTTAGTGCAACACGGAAAACTTCGCCGCGGTTATCTCGGCGTCACCTTGGATCCCGACTTTACCGCGGCCAAGCGTTCGACCTACCGCTTTGCTAGCCGCGGTGGAGCGTTGGTCAAGAACGTTCGCGCAGGTTCGCCGGCTGAAGCGGCCAACATGCAACGCGGCGACATCATCGTGGAGTTTAACGGTCGGGCTGTTGATAACGACGACCATTTGGTCGCCCAGGTGGGCCTGACGCCGATCGGTTCCGCAATCCCAATGATCATTTACCGGGATGGCAAAAGATATCGCACTGAAGTGGTGCTGACCGATCTGCCGTAGCGTCGCATCGCGATGCCGATTACCGAGCTCTGCAATCAGCTACAATGATCGCTCACTTCCATCGGAAAAATTCTGCATCAAATTAATGCGTTCGCCAAAGCATCACAGCTACAGCTGCCGCTTTTCTGAGGATCTGACCGCGCGCTCGGTGGCCTGTTTGCTGCTGATCTGTGTTGGCGGTTGTGGCGTCGCGCTGGAACCCGTCTTGGTTGAGCCGGCAGCCGTCAATGTTCTCAACGTCAATGTGATCGCGGCGGAACGAGATGAGAATGCTCTTAAGACTGTCGTTTGCTTTGGCAAACTCACGGCAGCGCGGCAGAGCCAACTTGGCTTCGGACGTTCTGGTCGTGTCAAAACCGTCTACAAGCAACTCGGTGATCGCGCCGCCGAGGGTGACGAACTCGCCGAAGTAGAACAGACTCAACTGGAAGACCAAAAGCTGAAGATTGAGCAGGCAATCAGTCAAGCAAAGCAAGATCTGCAGAGTTCAACCGGATCGAGATTGGCGTCGCTGCAACAGCAAATTCAAAAGTTGGAATCCCAGCTGAAAGAGGTCGAACTGGAACTGAAAAATGGCGTGATTGTTGCCCCCTACCCATGTCTGATCACCGAACGAAGCATCGAAGCAGGGACGCTGGTGTCACCGGCGACGCCGGCATTTCAAATCATTGAAGATGCTCCACCGTTGGTCGAGGCCAGCCTGCCAAGAGCTGCCGCCGCGCAGCTGAAAGTGGACCAACTGATTCTCGTTAGCATCGGCAACACGGAAGTGGTCGCCAAAATCAGGTCCAGAACGCCGCTGCAGGATCCCACGGGCAGTCAGAGAATATTGCTGGAGTTCGCCGGCGAGTTATCAGCCAGATTCCTGGGCCTACGGTCAAGTGGTCGAAATCCGACTTTTGAATCGAACCGGGAATTCTGGTTTCTGGTTGCCGCTGTCCGCGTTGCAACGCAATGCGAACGGGCTTTGGTCGGCGCTCGTCGCTGAGCCGCAAGGGGAGCCGCAAGGACGCCGAGGACGCTCCGCTGCGAGTCGCCCGCAGGATCCTGGAGATTGTCCAACTGGAAGATGATCAGGCGTTGGTGCAAGGATCACTAGACGTCGGCGAGCTTGTGATTGTCAATGGAACACACCGAATCGTTCCCGGCCAACAGGTAACAACGATCAACGTTTCCAACGAGTTCAAGGCACCATTTCAACCGGAAACTGCGGAATGATCGCAGCGTTTCTGTATAAGAATCCGCGTTTGTTGCTGCTGTGCATGATCGTCATTGTGGTCGCCGGCCTGGCCTCCTTGGCCGTGATGCCAAGGCTGGAAGACCCGGTGCTTGGAAAACGGGTTGCCCTGGTCAGCACCGTATTCCCCGGCGCCAATGCGCGGCGTGTCGAATCTCTCGTCACCATTCCGCTGGAACAGCGGCTGGGCGGTATCTCGAAGATCAAGCAGGTGCGGTCCAACAGTCAGACCGGAATCTCAAACATCGTGATTGAACTCAGTGACGAAGTCGACGACGTGGACCCCGTCTGGACGCTGATTCGTGATCGAATCTCCGATGCCAAGTTGGACTTGCCGGAATCCTGTTTTGCCACCGAGTTGGAAGTCCTGCCAATGAAGGCTTTCGCGGCAATCGTGGCGGTGAAGTGGAAACCCAATGTACAGCCGAATCTGTCCATCCTCCGCAGATTGACGCGCCAGTTGCGAGCCGATTTGGTCGCGATTCCCGGCACCGAGAATGTGGACGTCTTTGGTGACCCGGGCGAAGAGTACGTGGCTCAGATTTCGCCCACCATGCTGGCCTCCCTTGGCGTTTCAACAGCCGCCATCTCGCAGCAAATTATCGGCAACAATGCGGATCAGCCAGCCGGTCGGTTGCAGACGGATGGGCGCAGTTTGCCGCTGGAATTGGAAAGTGATCCAATGCCCATTCAGCGCATCTCCAACGCCTTGATTGCCTACGGAACTCGCGGCGAGTCAACGCAGCTGTCCAGAATCGCGAGGGTCGAGAAGCGACTTGTCCAGCCGCCATCGAATCTCGCCATCATTGGGGGACGACCAGCGATCGTATTGGGCGCCATGGTCAATGACCAGCTGAGAGTCGATCAGTGGTCGGATCGGATGAGCAAAGCGGTTGCTGATTTTCAACAAAAGTTTGCCAATGAAGTCGTGGTCGAACTGCTGTTCTCGCAGCGAGAACATGTCGATCAAAGGATGCTTGTGTTGTTGCGTAATCTCGGGATCGGTACGCTCGCGGTAATGGTCGTCGTGCTGGTGTTGATGGGCTGGCGCAGCACGATTGTGGTCGCCGCCGCCTTGCCGCTTTCCGCCTTGATGGTGCTTGCGACCATGCGGGCCCTTTCCATCCCGATCCACCAGATGTCGGTCACGGGATTGATTGTGGCGCTGGGCTTGTTGATTGACAACGCGATCGTGATGGTCGACGAGGTTCGATCGCGTATCTTTGGCGGCAACAATCCAGCGGTGGCAATCGTCGGCTCCGTGCGGCATCTGGCAATGCCGCTATTCGGGTCGACGCTGACGACAGCGCTGGCGTTCCTGCCGATCGCCACGCTGCCCGGACCGCCCGGGGAATTCGTCGGCACGATCGCCGTTAGCGTGATCCTGGCGATTACCGCGTCGTTTCTGTTATCGATGACGGTGATCCCGGCCCTGATCAGTCTGTTCCCAGTCGATCCATCAAGACGAGGCATGCTTGCTTTCGGACTATCCAATGCTTCCCTTGGCAGACTTTATGAATACTCATTGCGAGTTTTCTTTCGGTTCCCGATCGTGGGCATCTTGTTGGGCATGATCCTGCCAATTTGGGGATTTGTGGTAGTCAGGAATCTGCCCGAGCAGTTTTTTCCACCGTCGGATCGCGCACAAATTCAAATCGAAGTCGAGCTGTCGGCGGCAGATAATTTGCAGGCGACCAAGCAGACGGTTGATGCGATTCGGATGATTGTGGGCGGCTATGACCAAGTCGATCAGCAGAACTGGTTCGTCGGCGGCAGCGCGCCGACTTTCTATTACAATGTCGTGCCTCGTCGCCGCGGTACACCTTTCTATGCCCAGGCCTTCATCGACTTGAAAAGCGGCAGCGATATTGGAGCACTCGTCCGGCGGTTGCAGGACGACATTGACCAGCGGACGCCGCAAGCCCGAGTCATCGTTCGACAGTTGGAGCAGGGACCGCCGTTTGATGCTCCCATCGAAGTTCGTATCTTCGGGCCCGATTTGGCCACTCTTCAAGAACTCGGCAGTCAGCTGCGTGTGCTGCTCGGTCAGACCGCCAACGTGATTCACACGCGTTCCGATTTGCAGGAGTCCATTCCCCGGCTGTCGCTGGAGATTGATCAATCGGCAGCGAAACAGGCAGGCCTCGACAAGTCACAGATCGCGGCTCAGCTGTTCACAACTCTAGAAGGTGCATCGGCCGGAGAGATTTACGAAGGGGACGAGGACTTACCGGTTCGCGTGCAGTTGGATCTGGAGGGTAAATGGAAGTTGGATCGACTTGCAGCACTACCGCTGCAGTCGGTCACTCGTGGCCGGCCGCCCGATCCGCGCGGCGCTGGACTCGCTGACGGATCCCGTTCGACTGTTGGGCAAAACACGTTGGCCAGCCTGTCGGCTTTGAAACTCGATTCCGACGTGGGGGCGATTGTTCGAGTCAACGGCCGTCGCACCAACGAAATCAAGGCTTACATCGAATCCGAAGTTTTGCCTTCGACCGTGATCGAACAGTTCAATCGACGGCTAGCCGAATCGGACTTTGTTTTGCCCAGCGGTTATTCGCTTGAATTTGGTGGCGAAACTGAGCAACGGTCGGATGCGGTCAACCGCCTGATCGCCAACGGGGTTGTCTTATTCGCGTTGATGCTGCTGACCCTTGTCGCTTCCTTTCGTTCCTTTCGTTGCGCTTTTATCGTGGCTTGCGTGGGCGGCCTGTCTGTCGGGCTGGGACCGCTGGCCTTGTCCTGGTTCGGATATCCCTTTGGCTTCATGGCGATTGTCGGCACGATGGGACTGGTCGGTGTGGGGATCAATGATTCGATCGTCGTTTTGGCGGCGATTCGCGCCAATCGGTCGGCAAGCGACGGGAACATCCCGCAACTGGTCGCGGTCGTCTCGTCTTGCACCCGGCACATCATCGCCACGACTTTGACCACGATCGTGGGCTTCATCCCCCTGATCATTGGGGGGGGCGGATTCTGGCCGCCACTAGCGATCACAATCGCCGGTGGCGTCGCCGGCGCCACTTTTCTGGCCCTCTATTTTGTCCCTTCGCTCCACTTGCTGCTCAATCCGAGGCGGCCGATGGACACAGGACTGGAGACAAAATAGTTGGAAAATGGACCGTTCGTACTAAAACAGACGGCGTGGCACTGGGGCTCGATTGGGGTAATTTGGGTTGACCTTGACGATCACAGTCTTGTTTTGGATGGTCTGTGTGCAGAGGAACAAGCGAATCTGCCTCGAAAATAGAGGAAACAGTGGAAAAGCAGCTGACCAAGACGACCGGGCAACCCGTTGCTCTGACCGTCGCTGGCCGATCACTGACCCTCTTGCAAGTGTGCGATCTGGCCGCACGCTCCGCTGGCATCAGCATCCGGACCGATTCCGATCTGCTCGCGCGGATGGAGGCCTCCGCTTTACTAGTCGAACAGGCTGTCGATCAGAACCAAACCGTCTACGGGGTGACCACTGGCTTTGGCGGGATGGCCGGTGTCGCTATTTCGCGTGAGCTCGCGGCTGACTCGCAGAACAACCTGATGTTCTTTTTGGCGACAGGTGCTGGACCGGCGATTGAGCGCCGGCACGTCCGTGCCGCCATGTTGCTACGCGCCAACGTGCTCGCTCGCGGTTGCTCGGGGGTACGGCCTGAGATCGTGCATCGCTTGCTGCGATTTCTGGAGGCTGACGCAACGCCGATTGTGCGCGAGCTCGGTTCGATCGGAGCCAGTGGCGACCTGGTGCCGCTGGCAACCATCGCTCGAGCGATCACCGGTCAGACAGATTTTGTGAAGGTCCAAATTGGCGATCGAACGGTCGATGGCGCGGCCGCGCTCCGCACGGCTCGGATTCAAGCCCTTGAAATTGTTGCCCAAGGAGGGATTGGCGATCGTCAACGGGACTTCGTTCTCGTCCGCGATCGCGGCAAATTGCGTTTTTGAGACCCGCAAGCTGATGGCATTGGCGCTGGGCGTCCAAGCCATGACGTTACGGGCATTGCTTGCGCAGGAGGAACCGTTCGAGGATTTCGTCCATCAACATAAGCCACATCCGGGCCAGATCTGGACCGCCAAGATGATCAAGCGACTGCTGCGGGAAGGCCGCGAGCACGCCAATGGCAAAGTTGTTCATGTCCAAGATCGTTATTCGATTCGCTGTCTTCCCCAATACATGGGCCCGATCGTTGAAGGTGTCGCGCGGATCAGAAAGGTTGTGGAAACCGAAATGAATTCGGTTTCCGACAATCCGTTGGTCGATGTGGAAAACAACAGGTTTTATCAAAGCGGTAACTTTCTTGGTCAGTACATCGGCATCGCGATGGACGACTTGCGGCGTTCCATCGGACTGATGGCCAAGCATCTCGACGTGCAGATCGCGACGCTGGTCGCACCGGAATTCAATGGTGGACTACCCGCATCTCTTCGCGGTAATGAGCAACTTGCTTACAACATGGGACTAAAAGGTTTGCAGATCACCGGCAACTCGATCATGCCGATGTTGACCTACTACGGCAATCCGATCGTCGAGCATTTTCCGACACATGCCGAACAGTACAATCAAAACATCAACGGACTCAGTTGGGGTTCGGCGAATCTGGCCTGGAAGTCAGTGGAACTGTTTCAGCATTATCTGTCAGTGGCATTGATCTTTTCGATCCAGGCATTGGACCTGCGGGCTAAATCCAATCTCGGGCACTACGACGGGCGTGGCATGTTGGGATCCCTGGCAGTTTCGCTGTACGAGGCAGCCTGCAGTGCCATGGATTGCAGCCCGCGATCAGATCGACCATTTCTGTTTGACGATCGTGACCAATGGCTGGAGCAACGACAAGCGTCTCTGTACGAGAACATCCGTGGCAGTGGCTCCTTGATCAGGGCTATCGAGCCGATCCTTGAATCATTTGACCAGAATAGCTTTTAGGTTTGTTGTCGGTGCGCGACCGGCCGCTTTGCCAACATCATGAATATTTGTGAGCATTTAACCGCCACCGCGCGGCTGTTTCCCGAGCGCGAAGCGATTTGCTTTGAGGGTCAAAGATACACCTACGCGCAGCTGGATCGATTGTCCGCCTCCGCGTCCCAGCATCTGACCGAAGCCGGAATTCGGCGGGGAGATCGCGTCGCCTTGATGCTGCCCAATGTGCCGGCGTTTGTGGTCTGGTACTACGCGGCGCTGCGTTTGGGGGCCATCGCGGTATCCATCAGTACCCGTTTAGCAGCCTCGGAAGTCGCGTTTGTTGTCAAGGATTCGGGAGCGAAAACGTTTGTTTCCCTGGCTTCCGCCTTGGCCACCGTGCGAAGCGAATTGCCCAGCCGCGTTGACAAGATTTTTTCGACATCGGACTGCGGTCAGCTCTGTGACGGGCAACCGATGCGGACCGATAACACCACACCGTCGACATGGGTGGAAACGGATCCCCACGAAGCCGCGCTGATTCTGTATACCTCCGGTACAACCGGGTTCGCCAAAGGGGCGACGCTCTCGCACCTGAACGTTCGCTCGAACGTGCATGCGTTCAATCACCTGTGCAACATGAATCCCGACCAGCGGATCCTGCTGAGTGTGCCGCTGTTTCATTGCTTTGGCCAAAACGCGCTGCTGAATTCAGCATTCAATGTTGGCGCAACTTTGGTGCTGCAACGCAGGTTCGATCTCAACGAAGCCAAGCGACTGATTGCGGATCACCAGGTGACTCAGTTGTATGGTGTGCCGATGATGTTTCAGTTGTTTCTCGATAGCTGCCAGAAGGCTGACTTGGCTTCGGTCAACTATTGTTTTTCCGCCGCTGCGACCTTGCCGATTCAGGTCAGCAACCTGTGGAACAAAAAGTTCGGCATGCCGATCAACGAAGGTTATGGTCTGACCGAAACGTCACCCTTTGCCAGCTATAACCATCATCTGCAATTCGTGCCCGGTTCGATTGGTACGCCGATTGACCTGGTCGAAATGAAGATCGTCGATACGGACACCGGCCATCAGTGTGCGGTGGGTGAACTTGGTGAAATCGCCATCCGTGGTCCAAACGTGATGCTGGGTTATTGGAATCGCCCGCAGGATACCGAGGATGCAATTCGCGATGGCTGGTTTCATTCAGGGGACATCGGCCTGCTTGACGAGCGGGGCTTTTATTACATTGTCGACCGTGTCAAAGACATGATCGCGGTCGGTGGTCTGAAGGTTTATCCCGCGGAGGTCGAACGTGTGCTGCTTGACCACGCCGACGTTTCTCAGGTTGCCGTAGTCGGGGTTCCCGAGCCCGTGTTTGGCGAACAAGTTGTCGCGTTTGTGGTGCTCAGCGAAAACGCCCAATCAACTGAGCAGTCGTTTGCCCAGATCTTGCAACACGCCAAAGCCAACTTGGCTCGTTACAAAGTGCCCAGGAAATTGATCCCAATCGACGAGCTGCCGCGGAATCCGTCCGGCAAAGTGCTCAAGACCGTGCTTCGCCAGTCCGACACGCAGGGCATCAAAGTAGTTGCCGACGATGCTTCGGCCGCTACCGGCGTCGACCAGGAGGTTGCACCTGTGGTCGCCACCGAGCTCCGCCAGCCGACGCTTCGCAAGCAGCTCGCAGCAGCGCACGCTGCCAGTCGCGGGCGAATTGCCAACTTGTTTGTGCAGCAACTCGTTCAGCAAATTTCCGGCGGCGAGGAATTGCCGGCCACCGACGCGCGTTTTCTGGACGCCGGCCTGGATTCACTGATGCTTGTTGAAATCAGCAGCCAGATTCAGGTCGAACTTGGTCCCCAGCACGAAGTGCCGACAACGCTCGTGTTCGACCATCCCAGAATTTGCGATCTGGCTGACTATCTGGTCGCCGCGCTGATGATGGATCAAGCGGCAAGCGAGCCGAATCGGGCGGAGCTCAGCGATGCGGCTGTCGACTCTCAGCAAGCCGCGGTTGCGGGCTTAACACGGCGGCAACAGATCGCGTCGATGACCGAAGCCGAGGCTCTGGCCGAGTTGCAACGGGAACTTGATAGTTGAAGTTCCCGCTACAGAAAACAGGATCACCAGCTCTACCAAGACGAATCACTGATTGACGCTGACAGGCAACATGTTAACAGAGAACAACGACCCACTTTCGCCGAACAAACGGGCGCTGCTGAAGATTCACGAGCTGAAACAGCAGTTAGCGGAGCTGCAGCTTCAGCAGACGACAGTTTCCGAGCCCATCGCCATCGTATCGATGGCCTGCCGATTTCCACGCCGGTCTCGAACGCCCGAAGAGTTCTGGCAGTGCCTGATCGACCAGACAGACGAGGTTAGCGAGATCCCGCAGCAGCGTTGGGATTTAGAAGCGTTTTTTGACGCTAACCCGGAAGTTCCCGGCAAGATGTACGCGCGACATGGTGTTTTTCTGGACAACCTGGACCTGATGGATCCCGAGTTCTTTGGGATCTCGCCGCGGGAAGCGACTTGGGTCGATCCGCAACAGCGGTTGCTGATGGAAGTTGGTTGGGAAGCGATTGAGCGTGCTGGTTGGCTGCCGGAGAAGATCGCGGAGCAGACTGGTGTTTTTGTGGGCTGGATGCACAACGACTATCAGAATGAAGCCAGCGACTCGTTTCTGAATTTGAACCCGTACATCGCGACCGGAGCCGCAGGAAGTTTTCTGTGCGGCCGACTCGCTTATTATCTCGGCCTTCAAGGTCCGAGCGTAGCCGTCGACACGGCCTGTTCCTCATCGCTGGTTGCACTTCATCTGGCCTGTCAGAGCTTGCAGCGGCGGGATTGTGATCGAGCACTGGTCGGCGGGGTCAACACGATTTGCTCGCCGACGACCAATATTCTGACCTGCAAGCTGAAAGCCTTGTCGCCGACGGGACAATCGCGCGCGTTTGATGCGGCGGCTGACGGCTACCTGCGCGGTGAAGGTTGCGGCGTCGTCACGCTGCGCCGTTTGTCGGATGCTCGCCGTGATGGTGATCCGATCCTGGGCATCATTCGTGGCTCGGCGATTGGCCACAATGGCTTCAGCAGTGGACTGACCGCTCCGAATCCAAAGGCCCAGGAGAAGGTGATCCGTCAGGCGCTGCAGCGAGCGGAGATCGCGCCCCACGAAGTTGCCTACCTGGAGGCTCATGGCACTGGCACGGAACTCGGAGATCCGATCGAAATGCAGGCCGCCGCCGCGGCACTCGCCGCTGGCCGCGCCGCCGCCGAACCGCTGCTGGTTGGCTCGGTCAAAACCAACATTGGGCACCTGGAAGCCGCCGCCGGCATGGCTGGTCTGATCAAAGTCCTACTGGCAATTCAGTACAACCAAATCCCCGGTCAACTGAACTTCGAAAATCCGAACCCGCATATCGCCTGGGACAGCACGCCGGTCAAAGTGCTGACGGAGGTCACCGACTGGCCGCCAGGCGAGCGGCGGATTGCCGGGGTTAGCGCGTTCGGCATGAGTGGAACGAACGCTCATGTGGTGATCGAGGCGGCCGGCCCGGCCGTCAAGCAGCCTGCCGCGCCAGCGAAACTCGGCAAGACCATGTTGCCAGGTCAGCCCGCCGCGGCCGAGCAAGCAGCGGGAACCGATTCGCCGCCTGCCCAACTGGTTGTGCTGAGCGGAAAGAGCGACGAAGCGGTGCAACAGCTGGCCGAGAATCTGGAACGACGACTTGCCGGCGATCCTGCTTTGTCAATCGCTGACATTGCCTATACCAGTGGCGTTTGCCGCGAACACTTCGATCGGCGAGCGGCATTGGTGGTCCGTGATCATGCTGATGCCGTCGAGACTTTGAACACATTGGCGCGTGGCGGAAAATCAGCAGCTTTGTTTCAAGGCAACGGCCGTCGGTCGCCAAAAGTTGCCTGGCAGTTTACCGGACAGGGCTCTCAGTACGTCGGGATGGCGCGAGGACTGTACGAGTCCGAGCCGCTGTTTCGCGACGCGATCGATCATTGCGACGCATTGCTGCGAGTCTGGCGGAACGAATCGCTGATCGATGTGCTGTACCACCAAGTCGACCGAATCAACAACACCCATTGGACTCAGCCCTGCATCTTTGCGGTCCAAATGGGGCTGGCAAAACTGTTACACGACCGAGGTTTGTTTCCCGACCTGGTCTTTGGGCACAGCGTCGGTCAATACGCGGCCGCCTGCGTCGCCGGCATCATGTCGTGGGACGACGGACTGCAGTTGATTAGCGAGCGCGGCCGTTTGATCGGCCAGCTACCAAGCGGAGGTCGGATGCTGGCGGTGTTTGCACCTCTGGCGAAAGTTCAGCAGGATCTGAACGCTGCCGGCGATGTGGCGCTGGCCGCGCTGAACGGAACTCACATTGTCCTCAGTGGCGCCGAGTCCGATGTAACGGCGGTTGAAGACAGGATCGTCGAACGAGGCATTCGCTGCAAGACGCTGACGACTTCGCATGCATTTCATTCGTCGCTGATGGATCCCGCTCTGGAACCGTTCCGCCAGATTGCCGATCGGATCGAATTCAATCGCGCTCAACTGCCGCTGATCTGTAACGTCACCGGCAAAGTTCTTGATGCGGACGTCGATACTTGACGGCCAGTACTGGGCTCAGCATATCCGCCAGGCTGTTCGATTCTCTGAAAGTATCGACACGGCGCAGGAATCAGGTTGCCAGGTCATCCTGGAACTTGGCCCGCAGCCTGTATTGACTCGTATGGCGGCGGCTAACTGGCGGCAACCTGCCGATCGCCTGATCAGTTGCCTGAAACGGGACGCCGACGACGGGGAATCGCTGCTGCAAGCGATCGGTCAGCTGTACGTGCACGGTGCAACACCGAACTTTGACGCCATGTACAGGAATAAAAATTGTAAACGGATTGTCTTGCCCACTTATCCATTTCAGCGACGGCGGTTCTGGGGCCCGGACAAACCTCGCGCTTTCCATGCCGAATTCCACACGGCGCATCCGCTGTTGGGAGCTCGAGTATCACTCGCGGGAGTCTCTGGCGAAACTCGATTCGAAAGCTTCATCGATGCCGACAGCCCAGCTTGGCTGCCTGACCACGAAGTGCTGGGCCAGGTCGTGATGCCGGGGGCGGCTTACGTGGAAATGGCGCTTGCGGCAGCCGGTTCAGGCCAAATTCAAGACATCGTTTTCGAGCAACCGTTGCAACCAACGGCGCGAACGGCCATGCAAACGATCGTGCGAAGTGGTGAAGATCAAACACGAACGATCGAAACTTATTCAGCGGCAGCGGGGACTTCGACATGGAATCGAAATTTTTCCGCCAAGGCTGCCGTGGCGGAGCAAACCAAGCCGGCGTCGGTCGACCTTGCAAAGCTGCAACAGGCCTGCACGGAGGTCGCCGACCCGAATGACTTCTACGCCAAGATGCAGGAGATCGGTCTGAATTATGGACCGCAATTTCGGACGATTCAGTCGCTGCGATACTCCGATTCGGAACTACTAGCGCACCTGAAGTCGAACGGAGACATTCGCGGTTTCACGCTGCCTCCCACCTTGCTCGACGGAGCACTTCACTCGCTGGCCGTTGGTCTGTTGCGGACAGATGACGACAGCCTGTTCCTGCCGATCGGTATCGGCGCTGTTACGTGCTACCAGCCGATCGACCAGGAAATTTGGTGTCATGCGCGCTGGCGAGAGCAGGAAGGAAAGATTCGCATCGCGGATCTCACGCTGTTCAACCAGAACGGTGATGTGGTCGTGCAAATTGACCGACTGCAGGTCCGGCAGATCAGCCGCGCCGCGCTGCGGCAGATCAGCGGTGACAGTGGCGAGCGTTCGATGTACGAACTGCAGTGGCAGCCGTATCGTTTGCCGGCGTCCAGCACGTCGGACAAAAAGTGGCTGATTGTCAATTGCGGTGACGCCGGCCGAATGGCGTCTGGATTGATGAAGAATTTGACTGACCGGGGCAACAGCGTCATCCAATTGAACTTAAGTACCGCAGCGGCGCTGACTCAGCAATCCGATTCCGTATTCACGATGGGGGGTGAGTCAGCTGAGAACTGGGACCAGTTTTTCGCGGCACTCTCGTCGCAGGATGATCCTTACGCTCCACAGGGAATTGCCTGGTTGTTCGGGGAAGATCCGAGTGCCGCCACTCAGCAGAGCACCGCATCTTTGCCGGCTGCGACCAAAGCAAACTGTACCGGCTTGTTGAATCTGATTCATTGCCTGCATCGTCGCGAGCTTCGTCGAATCGAGTGCGGCTTGCAATTGATCACCAGCGGCGCGGTCGCGGTCGAAGAGCTTGAAGATTGCGATGCCAGCCAAGCGCAATATTGGGGGATGGGAAGGGTCATCGGAGCTGAGCAGCCTGAGTTCCGTTGTCGGCTAATTGACGTCCCGGCGGTCGCCAAACAGGACGCCAAGACGTCCGCCGCGGCCACGGAGATACTGCTGACCGAGACCCGGGATAACCAGTTGGCGGTTCGGGATTCGCAATACTTCGTACCGCGGATGAAACAGCTGGCGATCAGCAAACAAGACGCTGGCAGCTTCAGGGCCAGTGCCGACGGATGCCATCTGATCACAGGCGGTTTGGGAATGCTGGGGCGTCAAGCCGCTAAATGGTTGGCCGACCAGGGCGCAAGGCAAGTCGTCCTGGTGTCCAGGCGGTCGCCCGATCCACCGGCCCGCGAGTTTCTTGATCAGATTGCCGAAGGTGGCTGTGAAGTCATCATCCATCAGGCCGATCTGAGCTCGCCGCAGGACGTCAAAGAGTTGTTTCAGCGTTTCGCCACAGAACTGAAACCGCTCCGCGGCGTGATCCATGCTGCCGGCGTTCTGGACGACGCGTTGATCGACCAGCAGAGTTGGGAACGTTTCGAAAAAGTTCTCTCGCCGAAGATCGTCGGTGCCTCTTTGTTGCACGAGTTTACCAAGGATTTGCCGCTAGATTACTTCGTTCTGTACTCGTCCGCGTCAGCGGTGCTTGGTTCACCTGGGCAGAGCAACTACGCAACGGCCAACGCGTTTCTGGATGGACTGGCCTGGCAGCGCCGAGCGCTGGGGTTGCCGGCGCTCAGTATTAACTGGGGGCCGTGGAGCGAAGGAATGGCCGATGATAAGCGGATCATCAAACGACTGGCGCTGCAGGGGATCGTGCCGCTCGGTGCTACCGAAGCGCATCGCGCGATGGAACGCATGCTGACGGCGAATCTGGCGCAAGCGACCGTCATGGATGTCGATTGGCGTCGACTGCAGATGGGGCTGGGCGGTGAATCACCAGCCATGTTGGAAGGGCTTGCACCGGCACGACAGAAGTCACAGCTGGGCGATTCACAACTGGTCAGCAAACTGAAGCAGCTGCGCAGTGGCGCTCGTAAGGAGCTGTTGGTCAAAACGATTCAAGATTCGATGCAGGGCATTTTGTCGACTCCCGAACCACCGGAAATCGATCGTCCGCTGATCGAGATGGGACTCGATTCCCTGATGGCGGTCGAGTTCAGTACCGAACTGCAGATCATGATTGGCGAGCAGTTTGCAATCGGTCCGACAATGCTGTTCGAACATCCGTCGATTGACGCGATCGCGGATCATGTGCTGGAGTTGGTGGCAGGCGATGCGGACGAGCAGCTGGCGGAGACATCCGCACCGACAGTGATTGCCGAGACGAGAAAATTGGCCGAGCGGGAACCGATCGCCATCATCGGGATGAGTTGCCGTTTTCCCGGCGCACGCGATATCGATGAGTTCTGGTCCAACATTCTCAACGGCGTCGATTCCGTTGGTCAGATTCCGGAAGACCGCTGGGACATCGATCAGTTCTACAGTGCCGACCGTGAGCCGGGGAAAATGTACACCCGCGAAGGTGGTTTCTTGGACGACATCGCCGACTTTGACGCGGCTTTCTTCAACATCTCCGATCAGGAAGCCTGCTGGATCGACCCTCAGCATCGGATGCTGCTGGAGAACAGCTACCGCGCGCTGGAAGATGCCGGGATCTCAACCCATCCGCTGGCGGACTCCAACGTTGGTGTGTTCATGGGGATCATGGGTCAAGACTACGCGTTCTTGCCGCGACTTGACGATGATCAGATCATCAAAGCATTCCAAGGTGCCGGCTTGTCGCACAGCGCCGGTGTTGGTCGGATCAGTTACGTGTTCGGTTTCGAAGGCCCCAGCATCGCGGTCGACACGGCCAGCAGCAGTTCACTCGTTGCGCTCTATCAGGCCGTGCGAAGTCTGCAGGACGGCAACTGCAACATGGCTCTGGCCGGCGGCGCCAACGCGATTCTGGCCCCTGTCAATTCGTTGCTGATGTCCAAGGCAGCGCTGCTTTCACCCGATGGTCGTTGTAAATCCTTCTCGGCGAGTGCAGATGGTTTCGGCCGCGGCGAAGGTTGCGGTGTTGTGGTGCTCAAGCGTCTCAGCGACGCGCAGCGCGATGGCGATCGAATCATGGCCGTGGTGCGCGGCGGGGCCGTTGTTCACAACGGGTTCAGTGGGGGCATCACGTCGCCCAGCGGCAAGTCGCAGGCCAGAGCGATCAACCAAGCGCTGCAGGACGCTCAAATCGCACCTTCTCAGGTGCAGTATCTGGAGGCTCACGGAACGGGGACCGAATTCGGTGATCCGATGGAATTGACTGCGGCAGCGGCGGTGTACGGCAAAGGCCGCAAGCCCGATCAGCCGTTGCTGGTCGGCTCGGTGAAAGCCAATATCAGCCATCTGGAAGCAGCCGGTGGAGTTTCAGGATTGATCAAAACCGTGCTCGCGCTGCACCATGGCGTGATCCCGCCGCAGGTTCATTTTGAGCAACCAAGTCCACATATTCCCTGGAACCGATTGCCCGTCAAGATCGTGACGCAGCGAACGGACTGGCCGGCGGTCGACGAGCGAATTGCGGCAGTCACGGCACTCGGTCTGGTCGGCACCAACGCGCATATCGTGCTCAGTTCGGCGCCGCCGATACCCACGCCGCCTCGGGAATCGACGGATGTTTCAAATCAATTGCCGGCCCGTGTTTCGACCCCATCGCTGGCGCCGGCGCGACCTTCGCAATTGTTGGTGCTGAGTGCCAGAGGTGAGCGAGCGTTGTATGAGCTTGCCGACAGCTATCATCAATTCATTCGCACACACCGTGAACTCGATCTAGCCGATATCTGTCACACCGCAGCGGTTGGCCGCCGACATTATGAGCACCGCCTGGCACTGCATGTCAGCTCAGCCGATGCGGCGCTGCAGAAGTTGGCGTCGTTTTTGGGAACGCAACATTCGGGCCATCGCTCCGCAAACAATGGCAGTCCGCTTTCCAAGGGCAATGGCAAGCCAGCACCATCAACCAACGGCCACCCGCCACCAGAAGTGCATGATTCACTGCTAGCTTGCGGCGTCGCCAAGGCGGTTCCCAAACTGGCTTGGGTGTTTACCGGTGATCGAAGACAGTGATCTGGAAGTAGCTCGTGATCTTTATGCCGTCGAGCCGGTGTTCCGAGAACTGATGGATAACTTTGATCAGCGATTGAGCGACCATTACGGCGAAGAATATCAACGAGTGTTCCGTTTGCGCGATTGGATGATGCGCGCGACCAACGACGACGGCAAGCAGACACAGTCAGCAAGCTTGCTGTTGTTCGCACTACAATCCGGACTGGCTCGGCTTTGGCAATCTTGGGGTATCGAACCGGATGCTGTATTTGGCTTTGGCGTCGGCCAGTACACGGCCGCTTGTGTCGCAGGTGGGCTTAGCTTCTGCGATGCGCTGATGCTTGTCGTTCACCGCGAAGCAGCCCTCCGGGAACTCGGACTCTTTACCGAGCAGCGACGAGCATCTCATCGATCCACGCGGGACAGCTTGATCAGAACCAAGCCGAGGCACTCGATCGATTCGAAGCACTGGCCGACACATTCAACTACTATCCGCCGAATCTGCAATTGGTTTGCAGCATCAGTGGTCAGACCGTTGCCGTGCATCGGTCGCTTGGCGGCAGCTACTGGCGGCGACACCTGATCGAGGCGCCAATGCTGACCGAAGGTCTGACGGCGCTGGCAGAAACGGATTACGGTTTCCTGATGGAAATCGGCCCCGATCGTTTGCGCGACAATGCTCAGCTTGCGAGTTGGAAGCACGAATCGAACAGGTTGTTGCCCTCGGTGGAAAACAATCGAAATGCGACAGCCACGATGCTGAGCACACTTGGCCGATTGTATGTCGGCGGATTGAATCCGGACTTCAAGGCGTTCGATGCTCATTGGATGCGGCGTCGTACCAGTCTGCCGCATTATCCGTTCCAGAAAAAACGATACTGGATTACCGAAGTCGCTCAATACCTTGAACCAGCTGAAACAGTCATTCATTAGAGAACCGAAAGATGATCGCAGAGTATTCCTATGACGTCGCCATTCTCGGCGGAGGCCTGGCAGGTCTGACGTTGGCGAAGCAATTGCTGATGAAGCGACCGGAGACGCGGATCGCGGTCATCGAGAAACGTTGTTTTCCTGTTTCCGAAACGACTCACAAGGTAGGCGAATCGACTGTCGAAATCGGCGCTCACTATTTCGGCGAAGAGTTGCAGCTGAAGAAGCATCTGACCGACGATCAGCTGCCCAAGTTCGGCTTGCGTTTCTTTTTCAAAGACGCTTGCCAGACGCTGGCCGAGGGGACCGAAGTGGGGGGCAGCGAGTTCTTTTCCGCTCCCAGCTATCAGGTCGATCGCGGACGATTGGAAAACTACCTGGCCGATTCGGTCAAGCAGTTGGGCGCGACCATCTTGAGCGGCGCCAGACTTCGCCAAGTGGATCTGGAATCAGCCGATGAGCGGAACGTCGCAGGCCGATCACACCATTACGTTTCTGCAGGATGGCCAGGAGCAGAGCATCAGCAGTCGCTGGGTCGTGGATGCCAGCGGTCGAGCCAGTTTTCTGAAGCGAAAACTTGACCTGGGCGAGGATTTGAACCATGACATCAACGCGGTCTGGTTTCGGATCGATGCGCCGATTCAGATCGACCGCTGGTGCGACGATCAGCATTGGCAATCATTGACTGGAAAAGTCCCGCGCCGCTGGCTGAGCACCAATCACCTGATGGGAGCAGGTTACTGGGTTTGGTTGATTCCTCTGGCAACCGGATCGACCAGTATCGGCATCGTTGCCGATCCACGAATTCATCCTTTGCGTGACATCAACAGCTTCGACAAAGCGATTGCCTGGCTGGAAAAACACGAACCCCAGTGTGCCGCCAGCCTGCATCCGCATCTTGACAAGATGCAGGATTTCCTGGCCATCAAAAAGCTGTCGCGGGGCGCGAAGCAAGTCTTTTCGGCCGACCGTTGGGGTCTGGTTGGCGAGGCGGCCGCGTTCTTGGATCCCTTCTATTCACCGGGCAGCGACTTTATCGCAATCGGCAACACCATGATTGGCAAGTTGATCGAAGAAGATCTGGCCGGCCACTCGATCGAGCACTTGGCGCCGACATTGCAAAGCGTCTTCCTGACCTTGTTCCAAAACAACTTGATCACCTACCGTGATCAGTACCCGTTGTTTGGCAACCCCCGGATCATGGCACTGAAGTTCGTTTGGGACTACGCGGTTTACTGGGGATTCCCGGCGCTGTTGTACTTCAACGGCAAGCTTACCGATGTACGATTCATTCGATCGCTGGCGAAGGGAATCGAAGAGATTCGGGAGATGAATTTGAAGATGCAGCAGTTTTTCCGCGATTGGTACGAAGCGGATCCCACCGTCAACGCCAATGCCGCGTTCGTCGATCAGAGCCAGATCGAAATCATGACCCGTCTGAATGCCGAACTGCGTGAAAAGATTGATGACGCCGCGTTGCAGGATCGGTTCAACAAGAACGTGGATCTGATCCGTGATTTGATGTTTGAAATCACTCAGCGAGTCAAGCAAATTCAACCGCAGGTGGTCACCGACATTCCGCAGCGGCCGCCGGCACAGACGAATCGTCTGTGCGATGTCTTTGAGTCGCTGAACATCTGACGGGTTGCCGCCGCGGAGGCAATGGTGCGCTGATCGCGATTGGAAAAGTTGAAATGGTGTCTGATCAATGGAACTAGACCTGTAAGAGCTTAAGATGCAAAAACGGAGTGACCTGACCATCCTGGGTGGCGGCCTTGCCGGGCTGTCGCTGGCACTGCAGTGCCGCCAGCAATTGCCCGCTGCCAGGATTACGGTGCTGGAAAAACGCGACCATCCCGTCCCCGAGGCGGCCTTCAAAGTCGGCGAATCGACCGTCGAAGTCGCTGCCCACTACTTCGGAAAGTGCTCGGTCTGCGGCAACACATTCTCGATCAACAATTGCCGAAACTCGGACTCCGGTTCTTCTTTCCGGCGGGAGACAACTCGCGCATTGAAGACCGCCTGGAACTGGGCGGCAAACGGTACGCGCCCTGCCCCAGCTATCAACTGGACCGCGGACGTTTCGAAAATTTTCTCGCGGATCAGTGTTTGCAGCAGGGTATTGAGTTCATTGATCGAGCCGACGTCAAGAGTATCGAAGTCGCCCGCCGCGGATCCAACCATCAGGTGACTTACGAGATCGATCGCCAGCCCCAACAAGTCCATTCGCGTTGGCTGGTCGACGCCAGCGGACGTCGCGCGTTCCTGAAACGACAACTCGGCCTGCAGAAGCCTTCGGCGCATATCGGCAACGCAGCCTGGTTTCGATTCAGCAAGCATATCAAGATCGACAATTGGTCACAGGATCCCAATTGGCAGCAAGGGCATAGCGATAAAACAGGTCGTTGGTACAGCACCAATCACCTGATGGGACAGGGCTATTGGGTCTGGATGATCCCGCTGGCATCCGGATCGACCAGCATGGGCATCGTTGCCACGGAAGAGTTTCACTCGCTCTCTGAGTTCAATTCGCTGGATAAAGCGGTTGCCTGGCTGGAAAAGCATGAACCGCAATGCGCCAAGGTGGTGAAAGAGAACCTGGAGCACGTTCAAGATTTTCGAGCGATCAAACACTACGCGGTCGAATGCAAGCAGGTCTTCTCGGCCAATCGCTGGGGGATCACCGGCGAGGCTGGTTTCTTTCACGACCCGTTCTACTCACCTGGCAGCGACTTCATTGCCTTCTCCAACACGTTTCTGACCGATCTGATCCGCCGCGATCTGACGGGACAAGGTTTTCGGATTCGCGCCTTTTCCTACGATCGCATCTTCAAACGATTCTACTACGGAACGATCACGGCCTACCAAGATCAGTACCAAATGTTCGGAAACCCGACAGTGATGCCGGTCAAGATTTTGTGGGACTATCTGGTCTACTGGTCGATCACCGGTTTCATCTTCATGCAGGATCGGATGTGTCATCAGACGATGTATCTGCGCAACCTTTCCAGGCTGTCACAGCTTGGCAAGGTGAATCATTTCATGCAGGGCTTCTTTCGACAGTGGCATCAGCAGACGGCGGGCAGAGAGGTTCGGGGAACGATCGATATCTCGCAAATTCCACTGATCCGAGAAATGAATCAGCGGTTGCTTGAGGAGATGGACAACCGCACCTTCTTCGATCGATTCGCCGCCAATCTAGCGCAGCTGGAAACATTGGGATGTGAAATCGTCGACCAGTCAGGACTCGAGATCAACATTCCGTTCCGCCGCGCGAGCTCGTCCCGGGTGATTGAAAACGCGTTTGAGTCGGTATTTGCCTCAGCGCAAGAGAACCCGTGCGGGACTCCAGCGTCCACGCCGGTGGTCGTTACTGAGCTTTCTCGATCGATCGCCTGAGCTTAGCGGATCGGAAGGGCATTAACGAAAGGTACTTAGCTGGACAGCGCCACTTTTCTTTGTTCCCTCTCCCTAAGAATTCGGAAAAACGCGCGTTAATGAAGCGATAAATCGCTATCCGAATTCTTGGGGAGAGGGTTAGGGAGAGGGGCCATCCGTTTCATCACGCTGGCCCCTCCCCCTATCCCCCTCCCCCAGATCATTCGCGGCATTGTTTGCTGGCAATGGAAGGTTTCACGCGCGAACGATTTGGGGGAGGGGGGACAAAAGTGGCGCTGTCCACTTAGTCCGCGTTCTTATTGTGAGCGGCGCGGCCTAGCCGCCGGTATGTACTGCATTAGCACGCTTCCGCTCAGATTACCTGCCGCTGGGTTCAGCAGCGAACAGCCAGATGACCCGCGGGGTGCTTCGCACTGTTGATTCCTGAACCCTGTTCCGTCCGCCGATCTGCCAGCGCCGATGCTGCCAAGATCAACAATCCAATCACGACTCCGGCCAAGTGCGATTCGACGAGCGGCAAGAAGTCAGCGGAATCAACAAACAAGGTTTGGCCGCTGACCGCTTCGTACACCAGCTTGCCGATCAAGCCGACGCAGGGTACCAACCACAGCAACATGCCGACGTGATCCCGATCCGTCAGAGACTGTCGCAATCTCATTCCAGCGAACCAAACGAACAGACCGGTATCGATTCCGCTGAGTCCGCGATAGCTGGAAACCTCCGGAGCAAGCAGTCGGACTGCGAAGGTGATGGCGGCCGCCATCAATAAGATTCCTGGCAGGATTTGTCGCGGACATCGATGTTCGCACGCCCCCGCCAGGCCGATAAACATCAGCAAATCCCAAAACAGATGCCCAGCATCGAAGTGAGTCAGATGGCCGGTCCAAATCCGCCACCACTGTCCATCGCTGAGAGCAACGAAGTCGGTCTGCAGTGATTCCGAAAGAGTCGGTACGAAGTGGATCAACACAGCCAACAGAGAAATGATGATCGTTACCGGGTAGCGTCGAGGTAGATGGTAGTTCATGACTTTGTTATGCGATTGAAAGGTTGTTAACGTTCGCTCCGAGCATTGGTGTCGGCACATCTCGGCTTCGCCGAGATTCCTGTCCCCTCTCCCCTCGCTTCGAGGGGAGGGGGTTAGGGGGAGGGGGCAAGCTGGGGCCACTTGGTGCGAGGGAACCACTGACCATCGGGCGGTCCGCCGCGGCGGACCGTCCGGCTTGCCCTCTCTCTCTAACTCTCTCCCCCACGAAACGCGGGGGAGAGAGGACAAGAAACAGCCAGCGAAAGCTGTGTAGATCCCAACGTTCTCCGCGAGCGGTGACATCTGCCAGCTCACGACTCATTGCGAGCAGCCGCTCTTCGCTTGCGGCGACGCTCGGCCCACGCGGCGGCTCCCATCCCGCCTAGCGAAAGAATCGCTGTCACCGGTTCGATCGCTCCGCCACCTGATCCGCCGCCGCCGCTTCTGATGCTCAGATCGACGCCGCGCGATGGATTGGGAACCGATTCAGGTCGGCCAGCAGTGGGTCGGCCTCGCTTCGATTGCCGCTGTTGACCTGATCGCCGACAGGTTTGTCGTTGCTGGCCAGCTTGAAACTGTCAGCTGACTGTCGACGCAACTCGGCCAAACGCTGTTGCACGTTCTCACGAGCAGCCCGATCGCGCACGATGCGGGTTGCATTACGTTGCTCGATCTTCCAACGCTTGAATTCTCCGTCGTTCTCCAGCACCAACATCGATGCATAGGGGGATACGATCGAATATCCTTCGCTCAATCGCACGATTTCATCACGCTGTGAACCCTGACCCGATCGTTCGATGCCCAGCAGGCGATCGACTCGTTTCTGTGCCCACATCCGTTCGATCTCGCTGTTGCCCGCGTCCTGCTCGTCCAGCTCCATGCTGACCGTTTCGCTCCAGGGAGCACCCTGGATCTTGCCGCTCAGCGTCACCGCCACCGATCCACCGGATCCGTAACGACCGTACATTCGCAGCGGCGTGCCGTAGAACAGGTCACCGGAAGTTTCCGGTTCAACGTCATGGATGTTCGAACCATTGAACTGCACGCTCAAATTTTCGATCGCCGGACGAACCAGTTTCTGTCGCATCAGCTGTGCCTGTCGAGCGAAACTATCCTCGGTCGATACGAAGGCGGCCAGTCCGCCCGCTTGCGACGCCATCTGAGTTAGCAGCGGCCGATTCACTTCGTTGCCCACTCCAATGCAGAAGACGCGAACGCCCTCGGGACGGGACTGAACCAGTCGCATCAGTTCCGCTTGTTCGCCGGCCTCGGTCATACCGTCACTGAGCAGCACGACATTCAACGGCCGATCGTCATCGCGATAGGAATAAGCCGCTGTGATCGCGGGCTGCAGGACCGTGCCGCCGCGTGCGCGCTGCTGGGCCAGAAACGACGCCGCCTGCTCCAAGTTCTCTTTAGTAGCCTTGCGCAGTTCTTTGAACAGCGGAGTCGGCGACAAGTTGAACGCCAGACAATCGAAGCGATCGTCGGGACCCAGCGATTCGACGAATGCCGAAACGCTCTTGTTGCTCAGCGCCAGCTTTTCATCGCGAGCCATGCTGCCGGAGACATCCAGCAGGAACAAGTAGTCCATCGGCTCGGCGGCACTGCTCAAGTCATCGCCCGGTGTCAGTGTCATCATGAAATAGCCGTCTTCGCCCTTGGGGCGACTGGTCACCACATCCAAGCCGGTTCGTGGACGTTTGGTGTTGATCGCCAGCACGATATCGCGTGAAAGATCTCCCTCGGTCAACTCCATCGCCGCTTGCGCGTAATCACTTTTGTGACTGACAATGGCAAAGTCATCGCTGTGGGATTCGCTTTTCAGCTGGGCGATCGGCACCTCACTCTTGACATCGACCGTGATCGAAAATCGACCTTTGACGGTCGTATCGATCGGTCTGCCGTCGACGTTGGTCGCCAACGGATAGACATAAGTGGCCCAATCGTGATCGACCGGCAATTCTTGGTAGTACTCAATTCGGATCCGTTGTTCGGCACCGGCGGCGATCGGAAAGATCCGCATTTCGAACTGTTTGAAATCGACCTGTTCCAACAGGCCTGGATCCCGTTTTTGCCGCTTGTAGCTGTTGTAGATCTCGCGAGCCCGTTCCTTTTCGACCACCTCGCCGATCATTTCTTTGCCGTTGATCCACATGCTGAAGTTCGAGACACTTGCCTCGCGCGGAACGGGAAACGTGTACAGCGCTTCGACTTGACGATTCTCGGTATTGACAAAGACTTGATCGATTTGAGTCACGGCGATCGAGTTATTGATCGTGACTCGAACATCCTGTTCTTTGATCTCCAGAACACCGCCAAAACCACCATCGGCGACCAGCAGCCCGGCGGCCGACGCGGCCGGCGGCGAAGTGGCAGCCAGCGCGACAACCGCGGTGAGTGCGGAAAAGACGACATATCGGCGAAGCCGACCAGCCTGCATGAACATGACAAACTCCCATCAAAAGAGACTTGGAAACGGCAGATAAAGTCATCTGCTACGATCCGAGAGCCCGCGGGAGGGGGCACGATTCGCGAAAAAATTGTTGCCTTGTCCAGGATAAGGAATAGGGTTGGCTGTATTCGTGGACGTCGCATCCTCGCAATTTACCCTGAAAGGGTTGTGGGTCATTAGACAGTTCCTGGCGGGACAACCAAATGTTTGTTCCCCCTCCCCCAAAATCAATGGCGCGAGAAATCTTCCATTGCCAACAAACAAGGCCGCAAATGATTTGGGGGAGGGGGATAGGGGGAGGGGCCAGGGTCGTGAAACGGATTCCCGCTCTCTCTAATCCTCTGCCCAGGAACTCGGATAGCAATTCGTCGCTTCGTTAACGCGTGGTTTTCGGAATTCTTCGAGAGAGGTCACGAAGAAAGGTACCGCTGCTCAGCTAGTGGTGCATCTACTTAGTTATTGTGGGTCGGTGTGGTGTGAGCCGCGACGCGTCAGCGGCCGGGCACAGTGCGCATTGCCCGTGGCCTCACGGCCGGCGGCTCACAAATACAGACTAGAACGCCAGCTAGCGTCGCCGCATTTCGATTGGTTGCACGGCAGCGGGTGTGGGAGTCACCAACTGGATCTCGGCAAGTGGCAGTTCCGACTGCAATTGACGCACACCGGTTGTCGTGACACGTGTTTCGAAGAAGGTGATTCGTTTCACACTCAGCACAGCGGACGCCGTTCCAATATCATCAATCGCTTCGTCCCCCACATGTGGACCGAGGAACTGAACACTATCAATCGACATACCGGTGAGCCAAGTTGCCGCGTCCAAACGCGGGCTATCGAGTTGACCACCGGACTCACGCAGAACTAGGATTGCTGCTCGTTGTCGTCGAATGCGATAAGACAACAGGCCGAGTGTGAACGCAAATGCCGCCACTAGCAGCAACAGTGACCGCAGGCTCAATCTTGGCCAGCCGCGTGATGTCGAGTTCATCCAATGAGCATATGTCAGAATGTTCGCACTTCCCACCGCACACCGGTAAGATCCTATCAAATGATCGAGCGTATTTTCGAAACGCATATTCCGGTTCGGGATTTGGACAAGTCCATGGAGTTCTAGAAAGGGGTGATCGGTATGGACCGCGCCCGACTGGGCACTGCAGGTCGCTGTGCGCTTGCCTCACTGTTTTCTGTCGTTGCGGTAGCAGGATCGAATGATCCTGTTGAAACTGCCGAGACCGCCCCGGTCGACCGAATCCTGAGTCGTTCGCTGCACATGTTGCAGCGCACGGTTTTTTTCGACACACTCTTGCAAAATCGCAATCGATGATCGCAGTTCGGACACTTCGATTCAGCCTGTTGATCAATCTGGCGGTGCCGAGTCTCGGCGAAGTCTGTCGTGATCCCCGGTAGTTTCGCGATCGCATGCTCATTCTTCTCAGACTCCCGTGCTTGCTTGGAAAAATGCCAATCTCATCCACTAGCAAGATTGCGGCCGCGATACGTATGCGGACGAAGGCAGGGCCTAATTCCGGAGAATTCTCAGAACAATCGGTGCGAGTCCGGGTGCGCTGGCAACGCGCCGTCGCTGATCCAGCGATCGGCCGGATCATCGAGACTCGCTGATCCGGCGGTTAGCGGAGCGATCGAGGATTGTGATTGATTCCACAGTTCGTCGCCGCGGGAAAACACCTGGTCGACTGAACTCGGCCGCAGCGACGACGAGGCGGAACTCGAAGCGGCTTCCGAACCCGGCTGATCAAGTTTCGGCAATTGATTGATCACCAGCAGCGCGTCGAGTGCGGTCACCAACCCATCGCCGTTGACGTCAACGTAAGCATGTGGAGAGTCGGTGGGTCCGTTTTGTGGCAGGACCCCGCCGGCAAACTCTGGCAACGCATTGATCACGCGCAGCGCATCGAGAGCCGTCGTTTCCTGATCGCCGTTGACGTCAAAACGATTAAGCGAATTCTGCCACGGACTCGATTGCGGTTGATTCGGATCGGGATCGCCCCAGTAGAGTTCACTAGCATCGAACACCCACGGTTCCTGATGCCGGAAGGGCCGCGAAACGCCACCAAAGAACTTGAATTGCCAAGAGATATCCCAACCCGTTCCAGTTTCATCGCCGTCGTTGAGCTTGGAGTCGTCAAAACCAGGCAACGCGAAGATGACCACATCGTTATTGTCGCGCCCATGAAGGCTATCACGGTGCCCGAGTTGTGATCGGCTGATCGGTGCAAGTATGTTCCTATGTGCATCGCTGGCCAGCCACTCGCCAATGTTTGTGGTGGGGTCTTGAATATAGGCTTCGGTCCATGTGTGAAAGGGCGACGACCAGAATGTTGGAAGCAACGGCAACGTTTGGTCTACCGTCACCGGATGAGCAGGGATCCCGGCGGAGCGCAGGAACGCAGTCAACAGATTTGCCGCGTCTGCGCAGATCACCTCGTTCTTGGTCAACAAAGTCTTGACCGTGAGCGTTTTGTTGACCGCGTCGTAGCCTTTGAGTCCTTCGATCTCCGAAAAAGTGATTGAGGAACGTTTCCCGACTTTGCGCGACAGACGGGTCACTGCATCGGCAGGAGACGTTGTGCCGTCGATCACCCCGATGACTTCGTCAAGGAAAACCCGTTGGTCAAACGGCGTCAAGTTGTATGCGAATGCCCGCGCGCCACCAAACGTTCTAACAGTTGGCCCATTAGCGGTTTTTTCATGAGTGACAAAGAAGATTCCGAACTCGTCATGATATCCATCCTTGTTATACAAGTACGACTTTTCTTCGGCCTCGCTAATGGACTGAGGTCTTTCAAAAATCACATAGAAGGGTTGTTTGGGCGATCGCAGGGCGATCGAGCCGTCGGGATTTCGAATCGTCGCCCGCACCTGATATTGACCGACAGGATACTTTGAATAGTCATCCCAGAGATCGGTATCCCAGAACCATGCGACCGAGCCGGTCGCGGATTGACGGTCGCCGGAACCACTGTCCATCGAGATCTTTAAACGCTTGACCAGTTGGCCTTTACGAAAGATCGATACTTCGACGTCCGCTTGCGGCACCGCTGTGGTGATTTCGAATGTCGGTTCGTGCTCGCCCCGGCGAAACACCGCACCGGTGGCCGCGCCGTTATATTTGGCCAGACCGTTGCTCACCTTGACTGTCAGCAAATCGGAGATCGGCTCGATTGGCAATTGATCCCAGTCCACCTGCCAGCCGAGGTTGCGATTGTTCGCTTCGTTACTTTCGGCGACGTCTTCCTGGGCATCGGCGATCATTCCCAAGTAGACATTTCCAAGATAGGGGAATCCGTCGGGACGCGTCTGAGGCAGCGTTACCTCCACCCTCAGTGCGAACTGATCATCGGGATCCAGCATCGAGACGTCGATCGGTTCCAACAACAGGTCTTTATCGAGACTGATATCTTGATCCGTTGACAACATGATCGCGATTTCCGACGGATCTGAGATGCCGTCACCGATGTTGGCCAGTGAAAGGTCGACCAGGACGGTGTCGCCCCAGCGGAAAGGGGCAAAAAAACGGTCAACGACAAATCGTTCTCCGGCCAGATCGGGTCGGCCCAAGTCAAGTCGGCTCCAGTCGATGCCTTCGCCTTGATTGTCGTTGTTGGCCTCGCCGATCTCAAATTCGTCAACCTCCTGATCGGAATCGGCGATCATTCCCAGGTAGACATGTAGCGAGTCTGAATCGCGCGAAGTCGTCGATGGCAACGTCACCGTAACCTGGCTTGAGTATCGCTCTCCGGGCTGCAGAGCTGGGATGCTCGCCGTCGCCAGCCGCTGGTCCCGAGCGAGATCAAACTGGCTATCCGCCGAGATCACAAAGGTGGACACGGACTCGGCGGCCGCCGCGGCGCCTTGGTTGGTGACCGTGTAGTCGACGGTTACCGACTCGCCTGGCGAGACCGAACTCGCATCGATAGTGAATCCATCGCCAATCAAATCTGGTCCGCCGTCGATTATGGTGCCGTAGAGATTCAGCTGATCAAAGATGTGCCCGCGGCGAGAGACCGCCAGCGAAGCTTGCTCGACGTACCGATGCTCCGAGATCTGCTCGGCGCCGGCGGTCGATTGCGGATGGAACTCGAACACGTGCACATTACTGGCCGCCTGGTGTGTAAAGCTGGATCGTTCCGGCTGGAGCCAGGCAGAACTGTGGCTGGATGTGGCCAGGTGAACGGCTTGATAACTTTTCTGACCGATGATCGTTGGATCGAACCTCACCGTGTCCCAGCCAACCGTTTCGGCGTCGGCAGCGGCCAGCGCCGTCACGAATCGATACAGCGAATAGACGCTCGTCTTTCCCTGGATTTCCTGACCCGGGATCCGCAATGTTTCGGCGATCGTGATTCGGGCGCCCAGCAACCAATATTGATTCTCGGGCACGGCCACAAGATCATGCAGCGCGTTGACCGAGATCGAGAACGATGCCGGACCAGATCCCGGTTCGAGGTCGATTCCGGTTTGCCATCGATCCGAGGTCAGCGCCAGCGTACCGCCAAACTTCAGAAAGCTGTGGATTGGTCCGCTGCCGCCGATCACTACGCTGCGGCTGGAACCCTCTTCGGTTGGTGGCATGAAGGATTGGGACAGGTAACCCGGTTGGCCTCCCGGACCGACGAACAGGTCATCGTATTCGTGATACGTGGCCGCCAGTAAGCGACGATTCTCCAGCGACTCGATCCGTAACTTTCGGCTCCGTCGCTTGCGTCGTGCCACCCGAGACAACAGCGTGCGGCGGCGACCGGAATGCGATCGGTGGGTATTCGTTGTCTCAGTGTTGGCGGATGCTGGCACGATCGATTCACGGAGCAAGGAAATTCGGATTCATTCGGCAGAGTGTCATCAGCACTCAATCGTTGTCATCTGTTATGGCGCAGAGAAGATCCAAAACAGGCAATCAAACTTCCTTAGCGAATTTGGAGGGATTTTCGAGCCGGTGGCCAGGTCAGCTCGGGCATCAGCGAGAAATCGTTGGAAATCCCGGCAACCGAGAGTCAATCCACAGCCACGGCGGGATGCTGGAATCGATACAATTGAGAGGCTCGGAACCATCATTCGTCACCCTTGATCACGTGACTGTAATGACAGATACCCGTCCCGCCTCGAATTCCGCCGATTGGCAAGACTCGGTCTACGACCAGTTGCATCAGCTTGCCCAGCGGGCGCTGGCCAAGGAGACGACCGGTCATTCGCTGCAGCCCACGCTGCTGGTCAACGATGCGTATCTGCGGCTGTTGGAGCAGCGGAACGTTGATCCCGGCGATCGCTCTCAGATGATGGCGGCGGGGGCCACCATCATTCGCCGCTTGCTGGTCGATTACGCGCGCAAGCGGACGGCGAAAAAACGAGGCGGTGCCGCGGGCCGCGGAAATTCCCTGAACGTTTCTGTCGCCGATTCGGCCAAGGATATGGATATCCTGGAGTTGAACGATGCACTGGATGCTCTCGGCGGTGAGAACCCTCGAGCGGCCCGCGTCGTGGAAGCGAAGTTTTTTGGCGGACTGACTGCCGAAGAGATAGCGGAACAACTCGCTGTTTCGCTTCGCACCGTCAACAATGACTGGCGATTCGCCAAGGCCTGGTTATATCGCAAGTTGGGACCCGATCAATAGAGTCACGATTGTGAGTAGCGACGACAGAAACAATCGCGTTCAGAAATTATTCCTTTCTGCCCTGGAAATCCCTGAGGACCAGCGGGATGCCTGGCTGACCGAGCAATGTGGCGAGGACAAACAGTTGCTCGCCGAAGTCCGTTCGCTGTTACAACACGACGCGCTGACCAAAGATCCCTTGGAACAGGGTCTCAGTCCGTCCAATTTTTCGAACCTGGACCTCAAGGCTCTCGATTCAAACCAAGCCACACACGCATCCGAACTTGAGTCGCCACTCGCAAATGATGACGCAGGGAGACAAGCTTCTTCGGATAAGTTGCCATTTTCCGCGACCACGGCCCTGGAAAGTTCGCGACCATCATCGCAGCAGATCGGTCCTTACAAGCTGCTGCAACAGATTGGCGAAGGAGGGATGGGGACGGTCTGGATGGCCGAGCAGGAGAAACCGATCCGTCGGCGAGTGGCGTTGAAGCTGATCAAGTCGGGCATGGACAGCAGACAGGTGGTGGCGCGGTTTGAGGCCGAGCGTCAGGCGCTGGCGATGATGGACCATCAGAACATCGCCAAAGTTCTGGATGCCGGAATGACCGAGGACGGCACACCCTACTTTGCCATGGAACTGGTGCAGGGAATGCCGATCACAAAGTACTGTGATCGGGAGAAACTGAGCATTGCAGATCGTCTGCAGCTCTTTGTGCAGATCTGCCGTGCGATTCAGCATGCCCATCAGAAAGGCATCATCCATCGTGACCTGAAGCCGTCCAATGTGCTGGTCACTCAGCGTGACGGAGTGCCGGTCGCCAAGGTGATTGACTTTGGTCTGGCCAAGGCGCTGCAGTCCGAACTTCAGCTGAGCGACAAGACGCTGTTCACGGAGTTTGGCAAGGCGATGGGGACGCTGGAATACATGAGTCCCGAGCAGGCGGAGATGAACGAACTGGGTCTGGACACCCGCACCGACGTCTATTCGCTGGGGGTCTTGTTGTACGAACTGCTGACCGGCAGCACACCTTTGGGTCACGAGCGGGTTCGCAAAGAAGCCTACCATCGACTGTTGGAACTGATTCTTCAGGAAGAGACGCCGCGTCCGAGCCATCGTTTGAGTGACTCCGGAGACGCGATCACCGGGATATCGGAACAACGTCGGATTGAGCCAGATCGTTTGCGTGGAATATTGAAGCGGGAACTGGACTGGATCGCGTTGAAGGCGCTGGAGAAGGATCGCAATCGTCGTTACGACGGTGCGGGCTCCTTGGCCGACGACGTGCAGAATTATTTGCGTGGGGACGCCATTGAAGCGACGACCTCCATCGACCGGCTATCGACTGCAGAAAGCAATCCGCAAACACAAGGCGGCGTTCGTGTCAGGGACGGTATTTGTGCTGCTGCTACTGGCTGGATTGATGGGCACCGGCGGCATGTGGCTGCGGGCCAATCAAGAGGCCGACAAAGCAAGAGCGGCGGAAGCAAAGGCCACGGCAGAAGCCCGGATCGCTTCTGAGGCTGAGGAGCAGGCACAGATCGAAGCCGTGAAGGCAGAATCCGCCGCCACAAAAGCTACTGCAGCCAATGCGCAATTGCGCAAACAGCTTTACAACGCCGAAATGAATATGGCGTATCGCGCTTGGAATCTCGGTGATTTCAACCAGGCGTCACGATTGTTGGACAACTACAACCCTAAGAACAATGCCGGCAATATTCGACGCTTCGAATGGTTTCTGCTATCGAAACTATGTCGCCCGTCTTGCGAGGTTATACATGCTCGCGAAATTTCCCCCGGAGTCAGCCGACTAAAAATCATGCGACTGTTCCCCGATCGTCGAACGATGGCCTGGGGCTCATCGCTTGGTGTACTTGTCATTTGCGACGTTCAGACGAGAAAGGAACTTGCCAAAGTAGACGCACATCGCGGTGATATTTATTCGATCGACGTTTCTCGGGACGGCCAGTTCATTGTGACCGCAGGTGAGGATGGAACTGTTCGAGTTTGGCAATACCCGAAATGCAAGCTTGTTCGTAGTCTTCCCGGTGAGACGAAGGGTCTGTGCAAGGTATCTTTCTCTCCCGATGGAAGTCAGGCCGTAGTCGGTCGGATGGATGGGACGGATGGCATCGTCCTCATCTGGAATGTGCAAGACGGCACAGAAACGCACGTAACCCGCGAGAAGGGCATAATCGGTGACGTAGCGTTTTCACCCGACGGTCAAAGTTTGGCAACGGCAGCCTACGACTCGGGTGCCGTAAAACTCTGGCGTGTAGGAAAATATGACGAGCCGCTAGAGGTTTACGAGAATGTTGGCAGGTCATCGGCTCTCTGTTTCTCGCCTGACAGCAAGACGCTTGCGGTCGCCAATGACTTCGGATTCGAATGGATAGATTTGGGTTCCGGACAACGAACGAAACCGCGCGACCCGGCACATAGGTCGCGAGTATGGGATGTTGCCTTTTCGCCAGATGGCCGAACGCTGGCCACGGCGAGTGCCGATCGAACGATCAAACTGTGGGGCGTTTCAAATGCTCGAATTCTGGATACCTCGAGGCGCGGACACGATAGTTTTGTCCGCAACCTGGAATTCTTAGACGGCCATCGACGACTGATATCTTCCGGCGGTGATGGTACGGTACGAATTTGGGACTTGAAGGGAGGGGGGCAAGAGCCGGCAATCGGTGCTCACAACGGCTACATTCAGGCGGTGGCATTCGCGCCGGGCGATCAAGTTTTCGCCACCGCCGGTGACGACGGCACAGTGCGCACGTGGAATTTGGCCTCTCGGTCACAAGATGCTTGCTTCGTTGGAGTGAACGAATTTGGACGGGCGCATTGTGTCACGTATATTCCTGGACACGATATCCTCGCGACCGGTTGGGACGACGGTCACATTCGTTTGCTCGATTCGAATTCCCTGGCGTTGATCAAGGATTTGCGCACTCACTCGATCCGTCGAGACTATAGCCGTTTGTTGTGATGGATCTGCTCTGGCTGCAGCCTGCCGAGACTCAGAGTTAGTGTTGTTTGATTTGAAGAAGGGTGAACAACTTCGAAAGTGCGCTTCCTATAATGATTACTACGGACCGTACGGTTGTTTATCGTTTACACCGGATGGAAACTCGATGATTTACGGCACCTTCGGATTTGTTAAGAAAGTTGACTGGCGAACCAGCAATCAAGCGCCCACAACATACATAGGTCACTCCGACGGCATCACGACTCTGGCCGTTTCTCCATGCGGCAAGTATCTGGCCGCAGCGGCTTGGTACGATGAAATCCGAATCTGGCATGTAGCCGATAGCCCGGAACCCGGGAGTGGACTTTCGGACGTGGCCGAACGAAACGTCCCATCGCGCCTGACATTGATTGGACATTCCACGGATATTACATCGCTCTGCTTTTCGCCAGATAGCTCGGTTTTGGTATCGGGATCGACCGACGGAAAAGTGTACTTTTGGGATACGGTAACTGGTGAACAGACCGGATATCTTTCTAGTTTTCGCAACGAATCAGTAACGTGCGCTGCGATCGCATCAGACGGTAAGTTGTTGATAAGGGGCGATAACTTTGGCGTCGTTCAAGTCGCAAGCGCCGATGAGACATCGGCAGAGGTTCGCGGCGGCGAACAACTTTCCGAAAGTCAACAGTCTGAGATTGCTCGACACGATCCTAAGGCCGAACTTGATTCCCTCACCAATCCTCCACTCAGTCAGCTACGGCGGTCGATCGGAACCGACCAATCCGTCGAATTCGTGATCGCCGGATTCAACGACTACAAACGCTACTTGTACTTTAACTCGACGCCAAACTTTCTTCATCCCTGTGTCGTCAAGGTGACTATGCTCGATACGGATTTTCGTCGCTTGGGAGAACTCGGAATTAAGGATCCGCGCAACTTGGTTGGTCGACGAATACGCGTTAGAGGTATCATCGACCGCGTGGGGGAAGAAACGCGAATCTCGGTTGAGAACAAGATACGTCAATTTTCTGTGTACGACCAAAGCGGCAAGTTGACGTCGTTGACCGACCGTCCTGCTGCAAACCAACTTGCAATTGCTGAGCTGCGAAATTCGCTGGGAAAATCACGGACGGTCAAATTCAATGTGCAGCATGTTGGCTATTCGCCGGATTCCAAATTGTACTTCATTAACTCGCTTACGGATCATCGCGACCCAAAGTGCTTTACCGTCGTGGTTCCCGAGGGAGCCATGGATGGGTTTAAAGAACTCGGAATTGACGATCTTAACTTGGATTTGATCAACCAGATGATTCGCGTGACCGGTAAAATTGTCGAATACAAGGGCAAGCTGGAAATAGTCGTTCAAGATGTAGCGAAGGAGATTCGAATGGTCGAATCAGAGCATAATGGTTCCGATGAGAATGCAATCGTTGTCGAGCCCGAGACAGAGTAACTGCAAGATTCGATTCGTAGATTAACGGCAATGCGATTGACTCGCAGACGAGTACTTTGGAGCTGTTATCTGGTGATTCTCGCGGCCAAGAGTGGCTCTGGGATTCGCCCACCACTTTACGAAGTTCGATCTGCAGCTTCCCGGTGAGCGTTCTGTGAAGTGCATCTTGAAACCGGCGGCTTGGTCCGCTAGCGGCGATGGCGTTTGGGACGATTCTCTTTCCGCTGTCGCTCCTTGCGGCGGACTGCATCAATCGTCCATTCGTTGCCAGGGTTGGCTTTGAGCCAATGGTCGGGAAGCAAGAAGTCGAGGTCGTCACTGGTGACTTGCTCGTCGGAATTCGCTTGTTCGAACGGCCGACTGTCCCGGTAGTGCGGCAGCCGGGTAAACACGTCGCGTAGCCAGGCGAATGGCTCGACACCATTGGCCTTGGCGCTGCTGACCAGCGAGTAGAAGATCGCCGCGTTGCGACCACCACGTTCGTTGCCAACGAATAAAAAGTTCTTCCTTCCGATTGCTGGAATTTTGACAAGTCTCTCGGCAGCGTTATTGTCGAAGACAAGTAACCCTGCTTGGTGTAACGACACAGCGCTTCCCACTGATTGAGCGTGTAAGTAAACGCCTTGCGCGATCGGGCTCTTTGGTAAGATTCGCCGCTTCCCTGACTGCTCGATCCAGCCACGCTTTGAACTCGTCAAGAATCGGTACCGAGTGTTCACGGCGCGCAGCAGCCACCGCTCGAAGTCACGCTCGCCTTGCAGGTTCTTCCTCGGGTAGGCTTTGTGCAATTGCGTTTCGATCTTGCGACAGCCGCGCGATGAACGACAGTGCCGTGTTCGCACGAACCGGATCGTTGTCGTGTGCCTGATGCCAGTAGCGACGCGCATGAACCCAACACGCGACTTCTTGAACTTGCGCCCGCGTAAATGCAGTCGTAGCCCGAGTAGGCATCGGCTTGCAGTAACCTTCGAAACCGTACAAGAAATTTCTGCGGTCCATCGCGTTCGCGGCTTGTGGTGAAGTCATACACCGCGTAGGGATGTAAGCCAGTCGCCCAAGTAAGGCCAGAACTTCGCCGTCAGCGTGATCCCGTGCCCGGCTGCAGCATCTTGATCGAGGTGTCATCGGTGTGGATCACCTTCGACTGGAGCACCAGGTACTTCATCCGCATCACCAGCGGCAGCGAGCCAATGCGCCAACTGCGCCAGCCAGCCACACAGGGTGCTGCGACGGATCTGCATCCCCAGCCGCGACGTGAATGTCTTCTTGGCGATACAGCGGCAGGTGGTCGCCGAACTTGGAGAGCACCGTGTGGCTGCAAAGCCCCGGTCCGGGCAGGCCTTTTTCGATCGGCTGCGGTGGTTTGTCGGCAATGGCGACGTTTTCTTCGCAAGCTCGGCAGGCGTACTTCACTCGGTCATGCTGAATCACCTTCAGTTTGGCCGGGATGAATTCCAGTTGCTCGCTGCTGTCGACACCGATCTCTTCACGTTCTGCTCCGCAACACGGACAGGCTCGTTCTTGTTGATCCAATTCGTGACGCAGACTTCGCGAGGCAGGTGAGCTGGCAGCTTGCCGTTGCGACCACGCGATCGGCGACGCTTCTCTTCGCAGCAGCGTCGTTTTCAATCAGATCTTCGTCATCGTCCCTTGGTCGAGCTGATCGGCAATCTCTTGGAGTTCTTCAAGCGAAAACAACATCAACTGGTCGGGGTCGATACGTTCTTGCCGCGAGCCTCTGATCCGCTGCAGCAGCAGCTTGATCTGATGCTCCAGCGCCGCGACCTGTTGGTCTTTCTCTTGCAGCGTTTGTTCAAACTGCTCGGCAACAGCAGCGTGCCGCGCGTTGGCTTCGGCAATCTCAACTCTTAACCGTTCGTTCTCGCGTTGCAAATCCATCACGTCCATGTAAGTAGTACGCGCCAGCTTGGCCAAGGTTCCGCCGCAAACAAATATTTTTGCAAAACAGAAACGCCCTCGTAACAAGACGTCACGAGGGCGTTGAAGTTGCCTTGCGTGATGGCAAGATCAGCCGGCAAGCGAGAACCGTTTTCGCCGTTTGACGTTGCTGTAATCGATGCCTCGGATCAACATCGTCAGTTCATCACTTCGAATCTCAGCCGACTTTCGATCTTCGCTGAGCTTCGGCAATTGAAACGTTCCCTGTTCAAGCCTTCGGTACCAGATCGCAAGCCCGTCTCCGTCCCAATAGAGAATCTTCAGCTTGTCGCGTCTTCGATTGACGAACAAGAAGAGATGTCCCGACAACGGGTCTTGCTTCAAAGTTTCAATCACGATCGAAGACAAGCCGTCAAATCCCTTTCTCATATCGGTCGCACCCAGGGCGATCAAGATCCGAGTATCGGTGGCAACGCTTAGCATGATGGCGTGGTGGCGGCTTCCACCGCGTCGATAAGTTCAGCAAGCTGGCGGCGATCGATCGTCGCGGCAACTCGCAAGGTGAATCCCGTCGGAGTCACGATCTCGATCGGATGAGGTGAACTTGCGTTGGCGGCGAGCACAGTTACCGGAACGAGTTCGTCACTGGAATCCTGCGGCTGGGCGTTGAGCTTTTTCTTCCAAGCGTAAAACGACGGAACCGAGACGCCAATGGATTGACAGAAATCCTTGACCGTCAAACCACTGTGTGGTTGACGCTGCAGCGCGGACCGCCAAAAATCAGTTCTCTCTGCTGACCAATTCGAGTGTGCCATTTGGGCTCTCCAACATTCGAGGAAACGAAATCCTCGAATCTAAACCACCAATCAAGTGCACTTCACGGGACGCTCAGCATTCAACCGATCATCGATCGTTGATCGGAATGATCCATTGATTCCTTCAATCAAGGGGCTTCGATCTGAGCTGGTCTGCACTCTAAGCACTGCATCGCGATGCTCGCTCGTCTAAGAGTCATTTGTCGTACTGAGATTTTGGTCAGCGACTCGATCAGCCACTTCAATCAGTTCACCAACTAGACGAGTATGCCGTAGCGACCGCACTCTAATGCTAAGCCTTTGTCGAACTTGTTGAACTTTTCAGTTGCTCTCTTCGGCAACCGAAATCGACAGCGTCGCGAGCAGGCGGTGTTGGTGTCCTCGTCATCAATAGCATGCATGCGTGGAATTGCGTCTCATGACATTGCCAGGACCTGCCGAGCGTCAATGCGTGCTGAATCGAACAACAAAAATTTCTTGCCGAAAGCATTTCCGGTTCACGCCAACACTTCTGAGATCCCCGGGAGTCCGCAGGCACGGCCGGAATCGAGTCAACATTCTGGCGACGTCAATCTCTCGCCAAGCCATGCTACGTTCATTTTAAAAGGAACTGAAACATGTCCCGCCATCGCAAGCCCGCACGCAACAACGAACCGTTCGCCTGGAATCCCTGGAACGTCGAGATATGATGTTGAGAGCACCCTGGGAACTACCGGCCATGCAGCGGCGAATGAACCGCGAAGCGCGGATGTCGACCATGTTGGTGAAAGTCGATCAACGACGGTTGCGCAGTCAATCCAAATGGGTTCCGACGGACGATCTCGACGCTAGTCCGGAGAGGGAGGTAAGGTCTTCCCCAACATCCCTCCGCACGGAATGGGCTGAAAGCGTGGCAGTTAAAACGACGGCAAGATCGTTGTTGTGGGACGCGGTAGCGACCACTTCATTGTCGCTCGATATCTGGCCAACGGGAAGATGGACACTTCCTTTGGCAGTGGCGGCAGTACGCGCGTCAACTTCGCTGGTGTGGACACCGCGCGAGACGTTTCGATCGAGCCCGATGGCAAGATCATCATCGTCGTGGAGTCAACGGTTTGACAGAAATGGGCCAAGGTACTCTAGGCCATCGATCGTGGAAAATGACTCTGAGACAATGCGGCTTACAAGCAGTGGGAAGCTCGACACAAATTTCGGCGAACGCGGCAAAGTGATTACGAATTTTTCCGGTACCGATTGGGCCGAAGCGGTCGCCCTGCAGGACGATGGCAATACGTCGTGGTGGGCAACGGAGGCTACGACTCGCCGTCGCCCGTTACTTCGCCAACGGAAAGCCAGATACATCGTTTGGAAGCAATGGCATGATGCGCGTTAACTTCGCCGGCGTCGATACTGCACGCGACGTTGTGATTCAGACAGATGGAAAACTCTTGGTTGTAGGATCTGCGAACAACGGTATACGCGACTTGGGCCTCGTACGTCTGCACAGCAATGGGAAACTCGACACATCGTTCGGGACGGGTGGCAAGGTACCTGACAAGTGTTTCCGGCACCCATTGGGCCGAAGCAGTCGCACTGCAAAACGATGGCAAGATTGTTGCGGTGGGCAACGGTGGCAACGACTTCGTAGTCGCTCGATACCTTGCCAACGGCAAACTTGACAGCTCGTTTGGGAACCGTGGTATGACACGCGTCAACTTCGGAGCGATCGATACGGCGCGAGACGTCGTCATTCAGCCCGACGGCAAGATTGTTGTTGTCGGTGGAGTGAACGGCAACACGTTTCTCGATAGAACCGGTTACGTCGAGAACAACATCGGGGTGATGCGTCTGAACAGTAATGGGAAGCTTGATACCAGTTTTGGCCAAGTCGGTAAGATCACAACCGTCACTTCGGGCACCGGTTGGGCAGAGGCCGTCGCCCTGCAAAAAGATGGCAAGCTGATTGTTGTCGGGGGCGCCGACAATGACTTGGCGGTCACGCGGTATCACGGCGATCCGCCACAGGAACCCAATCCAGGCGGTGTTACAACACTCGACATTCACGCAAACGGGGCGACAAGCATGAATGAGGGTAATCTCGGCGACAAAACGGCGTACATCTTCACGGTCACTCGTTCGGGCAACAGCGATTTGCCAACGACGGTCAGTTACCAGGTTGCCGGCAGCGGCCAAGATCAGGCCAATGCAGCGGATTTTGTTGGCGGTAAGTTGCCAAGCGGAAGAGTGACGTTCGCGGCTGGCGAAACGTCCAAGCAGATCACGATCGAAGTCTTGGGGGATACAGTCGTCGAATCGAACGAAGGATTCTTGGTGAAACTGTTGAATCCGACCCGTGGAGTCAAGTTGGGGACCGCGTCGGTAACTGCATCGATCGTTAATGATGATAACGAGGCGCCTCCAACGCGGCCCACCCTGGTAATCAATCCTGTTGGCGTGGTAGTGAAACCAGAAGGTGCGGCCGGGGCCACTACCACGTACTTATTCCGCGTGACGCGCCGGGCGAAACATCGGGAATCACCACCGTGAACTACGCGGTCAGCGGCAGCGGGAGCAACGAGCCGCCGATGCTGCTGACTTCGTCGGCGGCAAACTGCCCCGCGGCTCGCTGACTTTCGCAGCTGGTGAGACTACCAAGGAGATCAAGATCAATGTTGCAGGTGACGCGGACGTCGAAGTCGATGAACAGTTTACCGTGACGTTGTCCAGCGCGTCGGGAGCAGGCCAGATCGAGACAGCCTCGGCCATTGGCATGATCCAAAATGACGACACAAACCAAGGCGGTGGCGGAGGCGGAGGCGGTGACAATACCCCGACCACCCCTGCCTGGTTTAAAGTCCAGAACAATAAACAAGGCTACCCGTCACAAGTTGAGATCTACGGTACAGACCAAGTTGATCGTGTGGTTGTCTCACCTAAGAACGGCGGCGTTCTGATTCAACGCGGTAAACAGTCACACTGGTTTAATAAAGAGTATGCACTATCCATCAAGGAAATCGTTTTCGGAGGTGGTGCCGGTAATGATAGGTTTGAAAACAATACGAACATTGCTTCGCGTGTTTACGGGGGCGAAGGCAATGACACCCTGATTGGCGGCGGCGGTCGTGATCGTCTCGAGGGAGGTGGCGGCCAGGACAGGCTATATGGCCGACAGGGTGCCGACACTCTAATTGGCGGAATCGGCAACGACCGTCTTGAAGGCGGCGACGGTAACGACAGGCTGTATGGCCAGCAGGGAAACGATGCTCTGATTGGCGGTGCGGGCAATGACCGTCTTGAAGGCGGCGACGGTAACGACAGGCTGTATGGCCAGCAGGGAAACGATGCTCTGATTGGCGGTGCGGGCAATGACCGTCTCGAAGGCGGTGACGGAAATGACAGGCTGTATGGCCAGCAGGGCGGCGATGTTCTGATCGGCGGAATCGGCAACGACCGTCTTGAAGGCGGCGACGGTAACGACAGGCTGTATGGCCAGCAGGGAAACGATGCTCTGATTGGCGGTACCGGCAATGACCGTCTCGAAGGGGGTGACGGAACGCACAAGTCGTATGGCCAGCAGGGCGCCGATTTGCCGATCGGGCTTCCGGTAACGACTGACTTGACGGGGGTGACAACAACGACAAGCTGTACGGTCAGGACGGCAAGGACACCTTGATTGGAGGAGCCGGTAACGATCTGCTGGAAGGCGGATCAGCGAACGACAAGCTGTACGGTCAGGACGGTGACGATACGCTCCGCGGACAAAGTGGCGATGACCTGGTCGTCGGTGGCGCCGGCCACGATGCCATCAGTGGCGGTGACGGAAATGATCGTGTCGAAGGAGGGCTTGGTAACGACAAGCTCTGGGGAGATGACGGTGCTGACGTGCTGCTCGGCCAACAAGATCACGACGTGCTGTACGGTGGCCAAGGCAACGATTCGCTCCAGGGTGGTACCGGCAATGATCTGCTGGAAGGCGGCTCGGGCAAGGACACACTCGACGGTCAAGACGGCAACGACACACTCCGCGGACAAGCTGGAAATGACGTCGTCATCGGTGGCGCCGGCGACGATGCGATCAGTGGCGGTGACGGAAACGACCGCGTCGAAGGTGGTCTTGGCAACGATACGCTGTGGGGAGATGACGGCCGAGATGTGTTGTTAGGCCAACAGGGTAACGACGTGCTGTACGGCGGCAACGGTATCGACACCCTCAAGGGCGGCACTGGCAACGACCGACTTGAAGGCGGCAATGGTGATGATCGTCTCGAAGGCGATGACGGCGACGACGTGCTGGTCGGTGGATATGGCAACGATACGATGTATGGCAACCGAGGTCGTGATCAGTTCTTTGCCCAGTACGGGACTGACAGTCTCCACGGTGGGCTCGGCAACGACATCTTTCATGATGCCAAGAAAAAGGAAATCAAGCAGCGCTGACGAAAACGCCAATCACGTTGGCTAGTAGTTTCATGTGCGGCGGTGGAGGCGAATTATTGCCTCCGCTGCCCATTTTTGGGTGCAGAGCGGATGTTTGAGCGGCAACTGAATTCGCAGAAGAATCGGCCCCCGAGACCACCACGGTTTGCGGGCCGGCCGATCACATGACGCCTTGGTCCTATTTCTCTCTGATTCGCGTTTTATCAGTATTGATTAGCGTTTCATCTCGTTTGTTGGGAATCCGGTCGAGCAGAAATCGCTAATGGATGCGAACCCAACGCTAACGAAGACAACCTCGCGAACGAAATCAGCAGTCTAAATCTCATATCTGAAAAGGGCGGTGATTCGTGTAGTAGCGCCAAATCAGCTCAGGCATCGTCGAAAAAGTGATGAGAGATCTTTGGAATGCGGGGGCGATCTGACCGAACAGGGCGATCTTCAAACAGGTACAATGAGTCGCTCTGAACAATCATTCGTCACCCTTCGCAACGTGACTGTGATGAACGACGCCCATCCCGCCTCGAACTCCTCCGATCGGCAACAGTCGATTCACGACCAGCGGCATCCGTTTGCCCACTGGGTGCCGGCCCGCGAGCTGCCAGGTCATTCGCGGCAGCCCATGCTGCCGATCAACAACTACGGGCGATTGGCCAAGGCCTGGCCGTATCGCAAGCTGGGATCCGATCAATCGGGTCGCGATCGTGAATAGCAAATCGGATAACAATCGAACCCAAAAGTTGTTCCTTGCTGCGCTGGAAATTCCTGAGGCGGAGCGGGACGCCTGGCTGACCGAGCAATGTGGCGAGGACAAACAGCTGCTCGCTGAAGTCCGTTCGCTGCTACAGCACGACGCGCTGACCAATGATCCCTTGGAACAGGGTCTCAGTCCGTCGGCCTTACCAAACGCAGACCTCGATGAACCAGATTACACTCCAGCCGTAAACGGAACTGAAGTCGAGTCTGAGATTGATTTACCGGTTGGCAGTACCCAAGCGATGACGCACGCTCCAGCGGTCGAAATGCCGTTGCCGACATCGGCAGGGCAACCATTATCTGCGCCCGAAGTGGGAGATCGTGTTCGCTATTTCGGTGAATATGAGTTGCTATAAGAAATTGCCCGCGGTGGAATGGGCGTGGTTTTCCGTGCGTGTCAGCGGAAGCTAAATCGAACCGTCGCGCTTAAGATGATTCTCTCGTGGCAACTTGCTGATCAAGAAGAGGTCAGACGGTTTCAAGCGGAAGCCGAAGCCGCGGCTCAGCTGGATCATCCGGGAATCGTACCGATTTATGAAATCGGGGAGCAAGACGGGCAGCACTATTTCTCAATGGCATTTGTCGACGGCGAAAGCTTGCAGAAGCACCTTTCCGGTGGACCTCTGGCCCCCAGGGAAGCCGCGAGTCTGTGTTGCAAAATTGCTGAAGCCGTGGCGTATGCACATAGTAAAGGCGTCATTCATCGCGATCTCAAACCTGCAAATGTGATCCTTGATGCGAAAGGCGAACCAAGAGTGACTGACTTTGGCCTCGCCAAACAAATTGAGGCTGGCAGCGGTCTAACTCGAACTGGTGCCGTTATCGGTACACCAAGTTACATGCCTCCCGAGCAAGCGGCTGGAAAAACGAACGATATCGGAACGGGTGCCGATGTCTATTCTTTAGGTGCGATCCTTTATTGCCTGTTGACAGGACGACCTCCATTCCAAGCTTCTTCTTCGATTGATGTCCTAAGACAAGTTCTGGAACAGGAGCCTGTCCAACCGCGACAGTTGAACGCCAAGCTGCCCCTGGATCTGAATACGATCTGCCTCAAATGTTTGGATAAGCAAGTAACGTCTCGTTACGACTCAACGCAGGATCTGTGTGATGATCTTCAGCGCTATTTACGTGGAGAGACGATCCAAGCGCGGCCGGTTGGCCGCTTAATAAAAACGTGGCGTTGGTGTCGTCGGGAACCGGTGCTTGCAACGTTGCTCTCGGTCGTCTTTGTGTCAGCGTTCCTGATGTTTGTCGCCAATACAGGGTGGGCGGTGATCAACGTCGCAGGAGGCGCCGGTCGTGCGTTCTATAAACCGAAGCAAGTAGTCAACGATTTTAAACAACTGAATCTGGCTATACGTAATTATGAAGCAAGCATGAATCGCGCTATACGCAATTATGAAGCAAACAAATATCAGCTCGACAAAAGTACGGTCGAGGAGATTTATCAATTGTTTTTTGGCGATCCAGATCTGACGAATCAACGACCTTCGCCGGTAAGAATCAGCCTTGCTGAAATTCTGCAACGACACTATCGAGATGTCATTCAAGCGAGCGCTGAAAACTCCGATACGTGGCAACAAGATTTGCGTTCGGCGCCTCCGACTGGAGAAACTTGACCAGTTTCTGGAGACAAACAGCAGAAGCCACGACTAGCGTTTCGTACGCTCGTCGACCGAATCGACAATTAGGAAACACCCCGCGACAGCAATTTCGGGCCTTGGGCCAATCACGTTGCCGTCTTGCTCTTGGATCGAGAACTTCCCGCCTTTGACGAAGCCGAACCCAACAAGGCTCCGTAGACCAAATCCAGTACACCAACTTGGCACCGCAGGCGGCAAGATTCGCGAGATTATGGACGGCTCGTTCTGCTACGGTCTCGTCATTCGTGACGCGGCAAGGATGGAATGGTTACAATATTCCGCGAAGAAAAATCATTCCTCACCCTTCACTATGTGACTGTAATGACTGACACGCGTCGTGCCTCGCACTCTACCGATTGGCAGGGTCAACCCGATGCATAACAAAACAGATAGCAACCAAGTTCAGAAATTATTCCTTTCTGCCCTGGAAATCCCTGAGGACCAGCGGGATGCCTGGCTGACCGAGCAATGTGGCGAGGACAAACAGTTGCTCGCCGAAGTCCGTTCGCTGTTACAACACGACGCGCTGACCAAAGATCCCTTGGAACAGGGTCTTCATCCGACCGTCTTTTCCGGCGCCGGCCTCGAGCATCGCGATCAAGCGGGCCTGCACGTGCGGTGTCCGCACTGCCATAACCCAATTGAGTTGGTGGATGACGATTATTTGAATGACATTGTCTGTAGTTCATGCGGTAGTAGTTTCAGTTTGATCGGGGTCGAGGAAACCAAGTCTTATCGTGCGACAAACCAGGCCGGCATCGGGCACTTCCAGTTGCTTGACAAAGTCGGGTTTGGTGCGTTCGGCACGGTGTATAAGGCGAGAGACACGACACTTGATCGTATCGTCGCGATCAAGATTCCTCGCAAAGGGCAGATTTCGGAGGAAGAGGCCGACCGATTTCTCCGTGAAGCGCGCACCGCGGCACAGCTTCAGCATCCCAACATTGTCAGTGTTTACGAAGTTGGACGAGAAGATGACCGTGTTTATATCGTGTCGGATTTTGTCGACGGATTGACGCTGTCCGATTGGCTGACCGGGATGCAATTGACGCCGAGTGAGGCCGCCAAGCTGTGTGTTAAGCTTGCCAACGCATTGCATCATGCGCACCAACAGGGTGTGATCCATCGAGACCTGAAGCCCTCCAACATCATGTTGGATCGGCGGAACGAACCGTATCTGATGGACTTTGGACTTGCCAAGCGCGAGGTCGGCGAGATCACGGTCACCATGGACGGCCAAGTCCTGGGCACACCGGCCTACATGTCACCCGAACAGGCGCGCGGTGAGGGGCATCATGTCGATCGCCGTACCGACATTTACGCGCTGGGCGTCATACTATTCGAGATGCTCACTCGCGAGCTTCCATTCCGAGGCAATACACAGATGCTGATGCATCAGGTGCTGACCGAAGAACCGCCGAGTCCCCGCCGCTACAACGCCTCGATCCCAAAAGACTTGGAAACGATCACGCTGAAGTGTCTGCAAAAGGAGCCGGGGCAACGCTACCAGACCGCGCAGGACTTTGCGGATGATGTCACGCGATTCATTTCCGGCGAGCCGATTCTGGCTCGACCCATTGGTCGCTTGGAACGGGGTTGGCGGTGGTGCAAACGCCATCGCACGGTAGCCGTGCTGGCGACCAGTGTGCTGTTGGCACTGGCCGGCGGTGCGGGAGTTTCGACCTACTATGCCTTGGAAGCCGGGGCGCGTGCCGAGGACGCCGAACGGGAGCGCGCGCGGGCAGTCGAGGCGTTTCGCAAGGCACGACAAGCGGTCGACGATTCCTTCACTCTGGTCAGCCAGAACCAACTGATCAACGAGCCCGGAATGCAACCACTCCGCAAAGAACTGTTGCAGCGCTCCCTGCAGTATTACGAAGGTTTTGCCGATGAACTTGCTGATGATCCCTCATTGCAAGTAGACCTCGCCGCCGCATACCGCCGCGCCGGCAACATTCGACGCGTGCTAGGGGAACTCGTCGCCGCCGAAGTCGCCTACACAAAGGCAATCGAGATTGGTGCAACACTCGCCGATCAGGACTCCACCGCGTCACAGTATCAAAGCGACCTGGCCGAAGCCCATCATGGTTTGGCGAACGTGTTGAGCACAACAGGCAAAGAGTCAGCAGCGCTTGCTCATTACAACACGGCGATCGAGATAAACCAAGAGCTGGTGGCCAGGGATCCCGACGTCCCGGACCACCAAAGTGATCTGGCCGGAGATTACCTTGGTCTCGCGAAATTGCAACGCGATATGGGGCTGCTGAGCGCTGCGGTGATCTCCACGCAGCAAGCACTTGAAATTGACGAGCAGCTGGTCGAGCAATATCCGCAGGTCCAGTTGTACCAAAGCGAACTGGCCGATGGCTACACGCTGCGCGGATTTCTACACGTGCCCACACTTCCCGGCGAGTATCTGCAGCGACACCAGGACGAAGCGATCAAAGCGGCTGGCTTGGCTTATGCCAGGGCGGTCGAGATCCAAAACACGCTGGCGAAAGAAAACCCGGCAGTGATGCAATATCAGAGTGATCTGGCGAACAGTTACGCGAATTTAGGAGATTTACAACGAATCGCCGACCGGTTCGATGAGGCCGAGAGCTCGTACAGTAAAGCGGTAAAGATTCAAGAAAAACTGGAACGCGAAAACCCGACAGTTCTGCAATACAAGAGCGATCTGGCGCAAAGCTACACCAACCTTGGAAACCTGGTGCGAGTTGCAAAGCGGCTGGACGAGGCCGAGGGGTATTATCGCCAAGCAGTCGACATTCAGAAGGGACTCGCTTGGGAGAATCCAGCGGTTCCCGACTATCAGATCGGATTGGCCTGGGCGTACAACAATCTTGCCGCGGTGCAGCATCTGGCGGGACGAGACGATAGTGCGGAACAGATTCTCAGACAGGCGATCAAGGGCTGGGAGAATTCCGCGCTGAGCGCGGCCGATGTTCCGCTGCGGGAGCGCGCCCTTGCGGTTCTGTACGCTCAGCTGGCAAAACAAATTTCTCTCTCTGGTGGCGATCCGGCGTCCGCATTGGCGGCGATGAAGCAGGCCTTTTCGTTGGCGCCCAAGTCCGATTGGGTTCGCGCCGCCTGCGGGGATGCGGCGGCACTGTCGCGGGACTGGAAGCAAGCGGCCAAGCAATATGCGATGGCTGATGAATTGAACGGCCATGGATGGCACATGATGTTTATTCATGCAGTGCTGGAGTTGGCTGCCGGCAACGACGCCGCGTATCGCGATTTGTGTCGGGACTTTGTCAAACGCCATTCGCAGAACGAAAAACAGAACGTAATGCTCGCAATCGTTTTGGCCTGCGCAATGGGTGAGGACGCGGTCGATGACTGGGATCTGGTACTGGAGACTGCCCGCAAGACCGTCGATGCAGATCGGCAGAGCCCACTGCCAAAGATCGGGTTGGGAGCAACGCTGTTTCATGCCGGGCGATTCAAGGATGCCGAAGTGGTGCTGGCCGGCGCGGTTCCGCTTCACCTATTTGCGATCCGGCAAAGGCCTGATTTGAAGCAGGCGCTGCAGCAGAGTCAGTTGATGGGCCTGACCTACCTGGCGTTGATCTACCGCGACCAGGGCAAGCACGAGCTCTCGAAATCGGCGCGCGACAACGCCGAAATGATCATTGCCAACCTGGAGCAATCTGCGCCGGGGTTCGATGAGGGGCTGGCGCTGTGGGCCGGCCGTTTTGCCGCCCACATCAGCAGGCGGAAATTCGCAAGATTCCTTGATTCGCCGTCAGAGTAAGCCGACCTGTCGCGACCGAAGGCGGCAGCAGAACACTGGTCCAGCTAGTTCAAACAAGGTTTCAGGTGGCCGGTGTTGGAGCGAGGCGAGCCCGCGCAGGAAATTCAGCTCAATCGCCCGCTGCTGGGGGCTGGATGCTCGTAAATCTCACCTCCAGACCCCAGCCACTCAATCTGATTCTGGCCGTGGAGCAGTGCACTACTTGGCGGATCGCAAGGACCCACTTTTCAGATCGATTATTGCCTCTTTCGCTAGTCGATCACGCCAAAGCTATTGACGTCCGAAATGCAATCAGCTGTTCGGGCAAGTCAAATACGTTTTGCAATGCACAGTGGCAGGTAACGAGTGATGCCTGGATTGATCACCCGCGAGACCCTTCGGGAACACAAGGCTCTGGTTGTTGAGTTGTTTGGCGTCCAGTTCTGGAAGTTTGCCATCAGTCGCGCTGACGGTACACCGTTTCTGAGTGCCTGGGCCGAATTCAATCTCCGTCTCAGCCGCTGATTGGAAGGATTCGTCGATTCCGTCAGTCAAGAACTTTGATCCGAGTTACACCGGCACTCTGAGCACTGCGCATTCATCGTGATGGTCGCACGCTGAGACGCTCTCCGTATCTTGTTGAGATTCTAGTCAGCTGCTTAATCGGCTCCTTCTGGCAGTTCGTCTGTGAAAGGCGAGTGTTTTGCGGACGCAGTCGATGCTACGCAGACCACCAACTCCTTGGGCACGCCCGTTGCGTCGCTGGCGAATCAATCCAGCCGTTGATTGCGACTGCAGCATCCACGGACTTGCCGACTGGCGGATGCATGTTTGCAAAAACAAGAAGAATTTGTTGCCGGATGCGTTCTTGGTTCACGCCAAGCCTTTTGACATCCCGCACACGCACGAGCTGATCACAGGCTCGGGTCAACCCTTACCAAAGAGGACTCAAAATGTCACGTCATCAACCGGAACTACGGCGGACACTCGGAACTTTCGCACTGACCGTATTGGCCGCAACTATCGGCAACACCGCTGCTGGCGCGGAGTGGCAAAAGACCGTATCGGAGGCGGGCAATTACAGCATCTTGATGCCAGGTGCCGGCAAATGCTCTACCGTCGACCAAGCGACCCCGTTCGGGAACTCACGTCAGCACGTCTGTGAGTACATGTTGACGTCGCCGGACAAAGAGTTCGTGACCACGATCCGCGTTTGCAGTGCCCACGAGCCAGACAAATTTCTTTCCAAGTATACGCCGCAGGAACGGATCGAGGTCATCCGCAAAATGTTTGTTGCATATCACAAGTCGAAATTGCCGGACTTCACACACAGCCTGCAAACGAAACCAGGTGAGATTCTTGGACGTCCGGCAGAAATGGTCGAGTCAAAGTTTCGCCGGGGTGATGATTGGTCCGTCGAACATTCGGCGATGGTCTACATCGACGACGTCCGTTACCACATCCAAGTCACCCAGCACGGAAAAGGCACAGGCGCGCTGTTGTCGGATGAGCAAATCGAAAAGGTTTTTTCGTCTTTCAAGTTGTTGAATGTGACTGCAGCGAGCAGTGAAAACGAAACCGACAATGATCGTGCAACTTTGGACAACGCCAAAATTGCCCAGTGGCCCGTGTCGGCAGGTGGGAACGGTCACTTCTATCAGGCAGTAGCCGTACGGCCTGGGATTAGCTGGGATCAGGCGCAAGCAGCGGCCGAGAAAGCCGGCGGATATCTGGTCACCATTACCTCGGAGGCCGAGAACGCGTTCGTATTCAAATTGATCGACAAGCCACAGTATTGGAACGCAAGCAGAACTGCAAGCGTTAACGTGTGCGGGCCATGGATCGGTTGCGTACAAGCTCAGGGTTCGCCGGAACCGAATGGTGGCTGGGGTTGGGTTAACGGAGAAGAATCCACATATACGAAATGGGATGCTCAACAACCCAACAATTGGGGCAGCATCGATGAAGATCGAGTGATCTACGGACTTCAGCCTTTTCGAAAGAATGCCTGGTGCGACGTACGAAGGGATCATGCTGATATCAAAGCCTATGTGATTGAATACGATGCGGAACCAAGTGTGCGCGAGCAGCGAAACGTCAAGTTCCACTGAATCCCACATCGGCGAGCGCGGACAGCGCAGTGGTGGATCGAGAGAATCAACTTGATTCGCAAACACCTGCGTCCCAGCAGCGGGACTACGATCGCATGCAGGGAAGCTGGCAACTTGTTGCGCAGGAAAAGGACAACCAGATTCGCAACTTGAAGTCCAAACGTCTGACGCAGTTCGCTGGATGGACGATGCGCATCCAGTCACCTGGCCGCGCGGATTCAACGTGGCTGTTCCTGCTCGATACCACAGCCACTGCACATCAATTTGATATGTTTGCATCGGATCAGGAGATCGATCCAGCCTACAAGGGCGTGTACAGGCTTGACGGCGATACGCTCACGATCCGTCTGACCGGTCGAGGGGCAGATCGTCCTGGCAACTTAAGCACAAGCCAAGGCGATGGCACAACGATGTATGTCTTTGAACGTGCCCGATCCGGCGCATCGACAGTGCCGGAATCATCGTCAACTAAAGTGCTTGACCAGATCGTTGCCTGCTACGGCGGCAGTGCAGGACAACTGGATCATCCTCGTGCCGCAAGGCTCATTCAAGAACTAGCAGACACTGGCGATCCGTTGGGCCGCATGTGGCTCGCTCGCAGCCTGTTCAAGGGCCGCTGCGGATTCGACGAAGATAGTCAAAAAGCTCAGGAGATTGCCGGAGAAGTCATCGGCACGGTCGAGCAGCGGGCCAAGCAGGGTGATGTGCATGCCATGTTCTTGTGGGCAACCGCCTTAGAGGAAGGCCTGGGGACCAACCGGAACGGACAGAACAATGAGGCATCTGCCTACCAACAGCTAGCAGAGCAATGGTATCGAGTCGCCGCCAAGATGGGGCATTCAATTGCGGCTTACAATCTCGCAAAGATGTACGAGAATGCCGACCGCGCCGCCGAGGCCGTTCAATGGATCAGTCGCGCGGCAGCAGCCGGTGAAGCCAGTGCCATGAATGATCTGGGCGCCTATTACCACAACGGTGAGCTAGGCCTGAATGTCGATTTCGAGAAAGCGGAATTGTGGTATCAACTCGCTGCCGATGCCGGTAACGAGTTAGCCCAAGAGAACCTGGCCACTCTTCATAACCGTGGCCGGAACAGCGTTGCCGTCCAACCGTTCCCGTACTTTGGCCAAGGCGGAAACTACTACGGGAGCGGTGCGCCACAGAGCCGGTTTAGTGGGCCTGGGTGGGACGAAGATGCGCGATACCGGGAGTATAAGTCGCGCCAGCTTCAAGTCGACGCCCTGCAGAGGTTTAACAACAACGTGGCGCCAGGAATGCAATACATCCCTCGAAGCGCTCTTGGACTTCGGCCATAAACAGGGCCGACCAGCTCGTAAGTCCCACAGGAGAAGCGTGGTGGCAAGGACGCCCACCGGAACAACTGCGGCGGACCGTCAACTCGGCTCCAACGCGCCGTCAATACAAGCTGCTGGCAACACAAATCTTCTGGTCTGAAGGACACAATCTCATGAATTCTGTACGATTCCTTGTTGTGATGACTCTCGTCAGTTTCGCGACGACTATTTGTCCGGCTTCCGGACAGGGTCTGTTCACATTCGACTATCCGTTTCTGCAGGAACGGCTCGAACCGCCTAAATAGAGACGGCTTCCCGAAGCAGGCGAGGCGACGTTCGACTTCACGTTCCCGGATTTCGTGACGGTCTTTCGATTCTCACCGGACGGACGACAGATCGCAGTCGGTCTACAGGACGGGACCGTTCGTCTGCAAGCCTAAAGAGGATCCCAGGGATTCGGAGCCGGAGGAGATTCCTCAAGCAATTTATGACGAAGCGGTCAAAATATCGGAACGACTTCTCTTTCCAGAATTTGACAACTAGATGATCTGTCTCAGTGGCGACACCTTCGGCGATTGCTGTTTGTCCCGCGATAGATCGGATACGGAAACCGCTGTCCTCTGTACCGGGAAGCGCATTGACAACTAAGTGTTGGGCCAAATGACGACCATCGGGTTTGAAATTCTTTTGCATCCTTATGCTTGATCCGGTCGCCGCTGATGCCAATCATGGTCGCACGTTGAGACGCTTTCTGTATCTCGCTGAGATTCTGCTCGGCTGCTGAATCAGAAAGTTCAAACAGTTTGATCGGAAAAGCCAAGTGTTTTGCGGACGAAATCGATACCGCGAGTTCGCCGACTCTTTGGGCACGTCAGTTGCGTCGCTGGGAAACCAAATTGATCGGGCCGTCAGCGAGCGGTACTGCCGGCGTCGGCGGCCAGAAACCTACGCTCCAAGGGCAGACAACCCGCCTGTTCTTTTGTCAGCGGCACGACGGTAGCCGCCGGTTTTTGTCGTGAGTCGTTGATCGCGAAGAACCGCTGGCTAACGCCAGTCCGCTCAGATTTAGTGTGATTCATCCGTTGATTGCGAATGGAGCCTCCACGGACTTGCGAATCGGGGATGAATATTTGCAGAAAACAGAAGAATTCTTTGCCGGAAGCATACTCCGTTCGCGCCAAGACTTTGACATCCCGGACACGCAAGAGCTGATCACAGGCTCGGTTCAACCTTACCAATGAGGACTCAAAATGTCACGTCATCAAGCGGAACGTCGGCGGACACTTGGAACTTTCGCACTGACCGTATTGGCCGCAACCATCGGCAACACCGCTGCTAGTGCTGAGTGGCAGGAAACCGTATCCGACTCTGGCAACTACAGCGTCTTGATGCCCGGTGCGGGCAATCTGTCATCCAAAGTTCAGCCGACTCCGTTTGGAAACTCGCGCGAGCATTACTGCGAGACGATGTTAACTTCGCCCGACAAGGAATTCGTGACGACAATCCGCGTGTGCAGTGCGCATGAGCCGGAAAAGTTTCTTGCCAAGTACACGGCGCAAGAGCGAATCGAGCTGATCAACAAAATGTTTGTAGCATTTCACAAGTCGAAATTGCCGGACTACGGGCACACCCTGGAAACGAAACCGGCTGAGATTCTTGGACGTCCCGCAGAGCGACTTCAATCAACCTTTCGCCGTGGGAATGATTGGTCGGTGAACCATTCGGCGATGGTCTACATCGACGACGTTCGTTACCACATCCAGGTCACCCAGCACGGTAAGGGCACCGGGGCGATATTGTCGGAGGAGGAAATCGAAAAGATATTCTCGTCATTTAGTCTACTGAACGAGACGGGAGTAACCAACTCCGAACAGGCACTCGCTTTAGGGATGTTTAAACAAGATGAGGCTCGCAATGGAAATGAAATTGATGTCTCCGGCCAATGGCGATCGGACCGGATTTGTTTCGAGCTCAGCCAATCAACAAGCGGCCAAGTCAGCGGTCGTTTTGGTCGTCCCAATTGGACTCTTGTCGGCCAGGTCAGTGGTCACATCCGTGGTGGAAAAATTATGCTTGAGTTCCACACTCCAGGCGGTCATGGCGATTTCGAGTGGCAACTGCACGGGACTTCCGAGGCGACCGTGCGCTGGCGTAAGGCCCCTTCAACCAGTACCGGATGGTCCGGGCAATATAGCGTCGCGCGGTTGCCCAGCGTGGAGCCCGAAGCACCTGAAAGCAAACTGACCAATCAGAAATCACCACATCTTCATGACCACAACATCCTCTCTCAGGCGATCGGGTATTACAGCGGCGATTCGGGAAAGATTGATCACGCAGCAGCCCGAAAGCTGTTCACGAAAGCTGTGGAATCGAATGATCCGCTGGCCCACTTGTGGATGGCGACGCTTCTTTATCGGGCTGACTGCGGGTTTGACCAAGACAAGCGGCGGGCTCAGGAGCTAACTGAGGGCAGCATCGATGACATAAAGCGTCTGGCCAACGAAGGGAACGTCGAGGCCATGTTCTTGTTCGCCAACGCACTCGTGGAGGGACTGGCGATCGAGGAAGACATTCCAGCAGCGTTCCAGTGGTATCGCAAAGCAGCCGAGCAAGGGCTTGCTACCGCTCAGCACAACCTAGGATGTTTGTACGAGTATGGAACGGGGGTGAGGCTAGATCTGACCCGCGCCGCCGAGTGGTATCGACGGGCGGCCGAGCAAGGGTTTGCTATGGCCCAATACAACCTAGGATGTTTGTATACGGACGGGACGGCGGTGGGAAAAGACTTGACGAAGGCCGCCGAGTGGTACCGCAAAGCGGCCGACCAAGGGCTCGCCAACGCGCAGTACAACCTGGGATTGTGCTATCAGAAAGGAGACGGATTGGAACAAGATTCGTCGCAAGCGACTGACTGGTATCGTAAAGCCGCCGATCAAGGATACGCCAGTGCCCAGTACAACCTGGGATTGTGCTATCAGAATGGGATAGGAGTGCAACCAGATCAGACGCAGGCCGCCACTTGGTACCGCGAAGCAGCCGAGCAAGGCCACGTCGGCGCACAAAACAACCTTGGAAAACAGTTTTATGACGGTAACGGAGTCCCGCAGGATTGGGCTGAAGCTGCCAGATTATGGGAGCTCGCAGCTGCCCAAGGTTCGGAAGTCGCCACACGTAACCTGGCGATGCTTTCGTCGTCCCGGTCTGCCCCCGGTTTCCAGCCGCCAAATTCGTCGCAGCAGCTAAATCACGAGCAGCGGCGCAACGAACAAGAGCGAAAATTCTGGCAGCAGCGCAACGAGAATCAAATCAACGAACAACGTCGCGCCGCGGCACAATACCAAGCTCAAGCACAAGGCCAGTGATGCACGTTGACGAACCGATCGATCAGAAGTGTTATCTGGATGCCTGCCGGCGTCTGAAACGAGTAGAGAAATAAAACGAAAATCATTGCCGCTTTCCGCCGCGGTCGACGCCAAGACGATTGATGTGATTGAGCCGCACCGTTCGCTGAACAGTAGAGATTTGCCAAAGCATGGTTGTATCGAGCCATGCATTCAGAGAGCAGACAGAAATCGCCATGAAGATCAAACAAATCGATCGGCTTCAAGCCGCTTTTGAGCAAGCAGCTGATTTGAACGGACGCGAGCGTGACGACTACTTGGCCGAGTTACACCGAAACGCTCCCGAGCTGGCAGCCGAAGTTCAATCGTTGCTCGGTTTTCATGCTCGTGTTGGCGACCCGCTCGAAGAGATCTGCGAAGCTCATCGAAAAGTCGTCGATTTGTCGCAAACTCGGGATCAACCACGATTGCCCAAGGTTGCCGGATATCAGGTCGAGCGGAGTATCGGCACCGGTGGCCAAGCAGATGTTTATCTGGCTCGCCAGGCATCGACCGGTCAAAAGGTCGCCATCAAAGTCTTCCGAGTGCTAGGACTGGCGGACGCCCAACGACACCGCATCGATGCGGAAACGGAAGCGTTGGCGCGGCTACAACTACCGAACGTCGTTCCGATTTTGGACCGGGGCCAAACTGCTGACGGACATGAATATCTGATTACCCGTTTTATTGATGGAGTACCGGTCGATCAAGCAGCTTCCAAGTTGTTGGCAGGCGATTGTCAAAGAGTCTTGGAACTCTTTGCAAAAATTTCCGAGGCTCTTGCCCGAGTTCATCGTCATGGAATCATCCATCGCGATTTGAAACCGTCAAACATTTTTGTCGACCATGACAATGAACCCTACCTGCTTGATTTTGGCTTGGCGAGCTTCATTGCTGATCCGTCTGGCCGATTACTGACCGCCACACCGGCGGATGCGTTTCAAGGTTCGATTCTTTGGGCCTGTCCGGAACAAGTTGATGCTTCATTCGGTTCGGTCGACCAGCGCAGTGACATCTACTCCTTGGGTGTTGTACTGTACCAGTCGTTGACCGGTCGGTTTCCGTATTCCGTGGAGGGTGGAATACTGGCGGTTGCCCAACAGGTCGTCCAAGCGCGCCCGGATGCGATGAACAGTTCTTCGGCGGCGAAGGAAACTACTATTTCGTCGGAGGTTCAGTCCATTGTGTTGCGAACTCTTGAAAAGCGACCGGGCCGACGCTTCCAGTCGGCTGATGAGTTGGCCACTGCGCTCACCACGGCAGGGCGAACCAGCTCTTCCGGACAGCCAACGCAACCTAAGCCACTCAAGCGGTTGACGGCGATACCGCTGCTGGGAATCGCCGGTGTCCTGTTGTTCGCCGGTGTATTTCTAGCTGCCGGCCATCTGAATGTTGTCGACAGTCCGATGGAAGCAGACACTACGCCAAACGCATCCGCTGCTGCGATTGATGCCCCATCAGAGAATCTGGTGCTGCCCGAACGTCCCCTAATCACTGTCAGTAGTTTTGACGACACCCTGTTGCCATTCGGCGAGACGCCAACCAATTGGAAACAAGTAACAGACTTTCAAAACAATCATCATGAAATCGAGCGCGCCGACATTCTTGTCGCCGGGGACTTCATCCTGAAGCTGAACGTATCGGCACACCCGGCAGAACGATCAGGTTTTGCCTTGAACCTGATTGGGGAAGGCGGCGGCGCCGACCTGCGAATTATCGCGACCAAAACAAACACCTGGTCGGACAATGAAACGTGGGAAATAGGTACTCCTGCCGGAACAACACGGAAGGGACTGCCGATTGATGTTCACACTTTTACGTTGGAACGTCACGGCGAAAAAATGACGCTTCGCGCCGACGCTGTTTATCGTCCAGAGCGGAATAGTCCGGTGCTGGCAACCTTTGCGACCAAGTCGAGTGATCGATTCGACGCGATTCGACTGTCGACCACCGGACCGGCGATGCGACTGGAGCGGTTGCGACTGGCTGCCAGAGATACAGACAGCCACGCCACGGAAAACGCATCCCAATAGCATCACCCATCACTTACTTACCAACACAGTAGCTTGCCTAGCATCAGCCTAGAAGGAGCCCTTCATGAAACCGAACAAGCGAATTCGATTCGGACAAATCGTCGATAAGGGCGTGCTGTTAAGTGTTAGCCTCACCGCTTCCTTGTTGGTTCTGGGCTGTGCTCCGGCAGATGGCCAGCAATCGGAAGTGGACGAAGTGCTGGACACGATCTCGAGAGACAATACGCTGCGTGAGTTCCAACAGCAGGCGGCGGCAGAATACTCGGTCGAACTAGCTCAGCGGAAGCGACAGCTGGCGACAGAAGAGCCTGCAAATGACGAATCCGAAGCGGCAGCGGACGATACCGTCACGATCGAAGTTCCCGAAGGCATGACGGTCGAAGAGGCGCTGGAGGCCGCTTTGGAGAAAGTCCGCCAAGAAAGAGAGCAGAGCAAACAGCCGGTCGACGACACTGTTGTGCTGAACGAGCGCGTCATCGTCTCCAATCAGGGCCTACAAGGAAATGATTCGACTTTTGACTGTCCGTCTCAGTCGATTTCGGCGGATGGTCGTTTTGTCGTTTTCGTTTCGGGAGCAGACAACCTCGTACCCAACGACACGAACAGTAATAACGACGTATTCGTTCGAGACAGGCAACAGGGTACAACCACGCGCGTCAGTGTGGCATCTGATGGCACCGAAGCAGATGACAGAAGCGATGGTCCGTCAATCTCTGCCGACGGACGCTTTGTAACATTCACCAGTAATGCGCACAATCTTGCGGACGCAGTCGAGGAGGGTTCCTATCTTCACGATAGAATCACCGGAGTAACTGTTGCCGTGACGAGCGGGTCGTACGTCCGTTCCAATTCACTGCAACTCTCCGCGACAGGTCGGTTCGTTGTTTACTCCCTAGGGTCTGGTGTTTTCGTATATGACCAGACGAGCAGTTCCATCGAAAAGGTAAATCCGGAGGTGTTTGGAGACAAAACTCTAAGTGGATTTACTGACGCAACCATTTCCGCGGACGGAACGCGCAGGCTTTGATCGCTGGTGATGACCACGTCTATTGGGTTGACAGACGCTTGGGCAGCATCTCTCAAATCACGCGCGACTATCGTACGCACTCTGCGGTCAAGTACCCAAATTGCAAACACCTGACAATGACACCAGACGGGCGATTCTTGGCCTTCAGTAGTTCGTCGGCAGATCTGGTGCCTCGTGATACCAATGGAAAGTCCGACATCTTTCTATACGATCACCAGTCAAGCACGATTACACGTGTCAGCATTTCATCTTCAGGCGGGCAATCGACGGGCGACAGCACAAGTCCCAGTATTTCGGCCGACGGCAATCGGATTCTTTTCGTTAGCGACGCGAGCAATCTCGTGATGCCTCGGACGAGCGAAAACCGAAGCGTCTTTCTACACGATCGCACAACCGGCAGTACTCGACGTATCAGTCACAACTGGGATGGTTCTGCGCCGGACGGGGATGTCGGTGGATGCGCTGATCTCCGCAGACGGACAGGTCGCCGTGTTCAGTGCACAATACGGTAACTACATTAAGGACGACGCCAATCAGGAAAGAAGCAGTCTCTATGTACATCGATTGGAATCAACTCCATCAAGATCCGCAGCAGTGACTGCTCGCGACAAATCACCATCCACCTTGGCGGGTGGCCCGACTGGAAGTCGAGTCCGCCTCGTCATCGCCACCAATTCTGGAGATCTCAAAGAAGTCCCTTAATCCCTTTGATCCAGACGATCCAACGGTGGAACCCTCAACGCTTGCGTTGATAACGCCAGTACTTTCTTCCACGAAAAATCCGGTCGTTTTGCACCATAACGGTGAAGTTGATGGTCGCGTCAACTGTTTGGCGTTTTCACCTGATGGTCAAAGAATCGCTGTAGGTTTGCAAGGGAAGACCACGTTGATGAAAGAACGAGTTCGTATCTGGGACGTGATAACGGGTCGTCAACTTAAAACGCTCAAGCATCAAAGCGAAGTGAGGACCGTGGCGTTTTATCCCGATGGCAAGAGATTAATTACCTACGGCTACAAGGTGCGAGTTTGGGATATTCAGACAGGACAGCAATTGGCCGAATTCACTGATGCGCGAGTTGACGGTTGGAATCGCTTCGCATTTTCAGCGGATGGTCGTTGGTTTGCCGGAACTTCTACAATGAGCAATTTTGATCGAGGTTGGCATATCTACGACGCTCGTAACGGCCAAGAAGTGACTGCGCTAATCCAACCCGGCGAAGATTATGCCCAAGAAACGGGAGTGTTCTCTCGCGACGGTCAGCTGTTTGCCACGACAACCTCCGGCGGGTCAAATGCCAGAGTACACGTATGGGATATTCAACACCGCCGATTGTTGAGTGAACTGCCAGTTCCCGGCGTCGACGATGTTAACGATTTCGCTTTTATCCCAAGGGAAAATCGCATTGCCACGTCAATCGGTTACACGATGAAGATTTGGGATGCCGTAAGCGGACGGCAATTGAAGAGTTCGAAACAAAAACATCACGGCGACGCATGCTTCTCTGCTGATGGACGACGGTTTGCTTCCCGGAATAGTTCGGAGGTGATTCTTTCGGACACCGATCGAGGTATCGAACTGATGCGGTTAGGCCATGATGATCCCGTATATGTGAATTTTTCGCCGGACGGTGGATGGATCGCGGTCGGTTCTTTTGACGGTGAAGTTCAGCTGTGGCCGATGGAAGCGGTGAACGCAAAAATTACGCAGAATCTGGCCGTCCAAGCCCAGCTCCGACAATGGACCGACGCGACTGCTGCCTATTCCATTCCAGCAAGCTGTGCAGCCGTGGATACTGAATATGTTTGGCTGCAGCGACTCGACGAGAAAGTTGTTCGAGTCGCGATCTCCGATCTCGCCGAAGCCGATCAGAAGCACGCCACGCTGATTCGTCAACTCAATGAGGCGTTACAGCCAGTCAACGGCGCCGAGACCACCGGACGGTGCTGCCGGAGTTTCTTCTCCGCATACCAACATCTCCATAGACCAGTCGAAACGACAGGCCCCGAACAAAAGTTCAATCGAGGGAGTGTGGAAAGTGGTCGAGTACATCACGTGGCGGTCAAACAGTTCCAAACAAGGGAACGACGCTGTATCAGTTCAAGGGTGGACGTGCAACGGTGCAGGTCAATGGGCAACCGTCAGCTGACTTGCACTACACGACTGACATCAGCCACATGCCGCATCGACTTGAACTGGTCCTGCATACCGAGGATGGAGAACAGACTTCGCCGATGATCTTTCGGTTCGAAGGCGACGAACTATTGATTGGCTACGCACCCCCTGGGAAACCGCGTCCGACGGACTTCGTCTCCGAACAGGGATCCCAGCAAACGGTGATTCGAATGCGACGAGTCAAAGGTCGTTCTAATACTGAGGGTACCGTCCAATGAAACGATTCGCTGTGGTATTCAGTGTACTTGCCATCGCGCTCCAGACGGCATCGACCTTTGCCGCCGGCGACCAGACAGAGGGACAAAGAGCTGCAGCACCATTGGTCGGACAGCAGCCTCGACTTAGCCAAGCGGAAGCGAATCAGCAAGTAATACGCTGGCTGAAGCGATCCGAGCGGGAATTTTCGAGAGTCACGAAGATTCCCAACGACTTTCCCGACGAACATTGGTGGCCCGAGATGATCCGGGCCTACGTCGACGCCGGAGACGGGGATGGGGCCCTCGAATTCTCGACCCGTTGGCATATGAAGTTCGGTCAGTCGTGCGGACGTGAAATGACCCGCCTGGCGGTGACGCGATTGAGCGACCGAAGTAGATTTGAGCAGGCGACGCAGATCGCCCTGCTCTTGGTCGAAACAGAATAACCCAATGCTGATCGGTTTCTCCCCCGACCAGAACGAACAACTCTGCGTAGACACGTTAGCACAGATCGCCGGACGTCAGGCCGCGGCCGGCGATTTCTCTGGGGCCGAACAGACCGCAAACCTGATCCCGAGAAAGCGCCGCGTGGACCAGCGGGCCGACGCATTCTTTCAGATCGCATTGGCCTATGCACGAGCGGGCAATGCCGGCGGCATCCGTCAACACTCGGCTGAATTCCAACGAGTCAAATTGTATGACAACCACGAAACGCCCCTGTTGTTTGCAGTCGAGTTGGCCATGGCCGGTGCCGTGAACGATGCTCTGCAGTTGGCTGATTCATTACCCGCGAGCAGCCGGCGAGCCGCGTTGGCTCGTGTTTCGCTCGCGCAGGCTCTGGCCGGAGATTGGCCGGCTGCGGTAGCGACGACGGAACGGATTTCGACGACCAAAGAAAAGCAACTGACATTGCTGCAGCTTGCCGCGGTAAGAGCATGGTCCGGAGACCATCAGGGTGCTCTCCGACTGGTCGATGAACAGATCGGACAGGATCAAACTTCGCATCCCCATCATTCGAGATCCTTCACCTGCCGTGAATCGCTAGGACAAGCAACAGCCTGGGCGGGCGACTTTGAAACGGCCGAGCATTTGGCTGGCGCAGACCAGATCGAGCCGATCCGCCGTCGTCTGCGCCTGGGACAGATTCTTGACTATTCCGCTGCTGAAAAATCGATCACTGTTTCGAATGATCTAATTGCTGATCATTTTTTCGCTTGTCCGAGAAAGTTGACGCGATTGGGTTATTCAGCGTTTCATCACGCCGAAGACGACGTGTTACCGCTACTGGAACTGGTCGCCAGAAAAAATGGTCTTGAATCGAGCGTTGGCGAAATCGTCGGCAATGCGAAAGAAAGTCGTCCGGATGACTTCACCTACCACTCGAGTATCAACTCGCTGGTTGGCGCAACGTGTTCACTGGCTGGCGAAAACGAGTTAGCCGTCAGATGCTGTTCGAGTGCGCTGGATGCATGCGACGAAGTGGACTTTCGAAACCGGGAAAACCTGCCGTACCTAATCGGTGCGATAGCACGGCTCGGCGAGGCCGAAGTCGCGCTGCGGTATTGTAATCGCGTGATCCAAGTCAAAAAGGACGATCGCAGGTTTCTCTCAACACTTGCGGCTCAATTAGCTTTCGCGCTGGCGGAGACTGGTTCGACAAAGGAACTCGAGCAATTAATGACCATGGCGCCGCGTCAGTCCGATCGCGCATTGATTTGTGTCGGGGCTGCCCAAGGCTTCCTGGCGGCTGCGACCCAGCCGAATGCGAATCGGACACCCCGCGACGCTTACGAGATGCTGGTTCGGTGCGGTTTGGATCTTCCCCTGCCGGCAGTACGCGGCGCTGCGAAAGAGTGAGCTACCGCAGCATCGCGCTCGGCACCGTGTCCAGTCTTTTGCCGGTGTTGGACCCCTTTTCCCGATCCCACCGGCTTTCGAGTCGACTAATCAGATGACGTGTTGGTCCAGTTTTTCTCAGATTAGCGTCTGATTAGCGTGGATTAGCGGTTGATTTGCTGGTTCCGAAATCAGCCTGAGTAAAAACCGCTAATGGACGCTAACCCTACGCTAACGAAAACAAACTCGGAAGCAAAAAAACAACCTCAGCGCGCCGTCCAGCCGCCGTCGACGGTGACCAGGCTGCCGGTCATGTAGCTGGATGCGTCGCTGGATAGAAAGATCGCCGCTCCTTGGATCTCTTCCAGCCGTCCCCAGCGATCGAGCGCGACGGCGCCGACGATGAATTTCTTGGCTTCTTCCGAATCCGCGATCGGCTCGTTCATCGGGGTCAGAAACGGTCCGGGACAAATCGCGTTGCAGGTGATGCCTTGCGGAGCGAGCTCTAAACCTAACGCCCGGGTCATCTGCACCACCGCTCCTTTGCTGCTGGCGTAAGGCGTGCGATTGGCAAGTCCGACCAGCCCCAACGTGCTGGCGATGTTGACGATGCGGCCATATCCGGCCTGCTTCATGTGTGGGATCACCGCCTTGCAGCAGAGCCAGATGCCGCTGACGTTGATCTTTTGAACTTGCTGAAATTCGTCCAAAGACAACTGATCGATCGGGCCGCGAATGTTGATGCCGGCGTTGTTGATCAAGATGTCGATCTTGCCAAATTCGGCAATCGCTCGCTCGACCATCGCATCGACGTCAGCTGTCGACGTGACATCGGCCTTGATGCCAACCGCGCGGTTGCCGAAGTCCGTGGCGATTTCTGTCGCCGCTGCTTTCGCTTCATCCGCATGCCGACTGGTCAGCAACAGATTGGCGCCGGCCGAAGCCAAACCAGCCGCCATCGCCTGGCCGAGGCCTTTCGAACCGCCGGTCACGATCGCCGACCGACCGGTCAGATCGAACTGTTTGATGCCGGGAAGCACGAGAGAAGCACGAGGTGAAGGGTGAAGGGTGAAGGGGAAGGCTAGCGCCGTGCCGCTTATGATCACATACTGGCGGCTAGCTCATGTTGGCCTGCTGTTGGTGGCCATACATTTCGTTGTACAGGTCGATGTACTTTTCTTGAATCACCTCGCGCCGCATTTTTAGTGTCGGGGTCAGATGACCTTCGGCCGAGGTCCAGGCATCGGCGGTCAGTCGGAAGGCCTTGATCTTCTCCCACTTGGCAAAATTCTCGTTCGCCTCGTCCACTTCCTGCTGAATCCTTGCGATCACCTGTTCATTGGTGACCAAGTCCTGGTTATCACCCAGAGTGATCTCGTGCCGCTCGGCCCAGTGGCGAACGAACGCAAATTCGGGCTGGATCAAAGCCGCCGGCATTTTTTCTCCTTCGCCAACCACCATCGCTTGTTCGATAAATGCAGATTGTTTGAGTCGGTTTTCCAGTAACTGAGGCGCTACGTATTTGCCGCCGGATGTCTTGAACATCTCTTTCTTGCGGCCGGTGATCTTCAAGAAACCATCTTCATCGATTTTTCCCAAATCACCGGTGTGAAAGTAACCGTCTTTCATGATGCTCGCGGTCAGTTCGGGTTCTTTGTAATAACCCATCATCACTTGCGGACCTTTGACACAAATTTCCCCATCCTCGGCGATCTTGACTTCGGTGTTGTCGAGCGGCTTGCCGACGGTTCCAATCCGGAATCCACCCCCCTTCATGACGCTGGATGTCACCACGGGCGAGGTTTCGGTCAGTCCATAACCTTCCATGACGTTGATGCCGGCAGCGTTGAAGACGCGGATCAACCTTGGCTGCAGCGCGGCACTGCCGGAGGCGATGTGTTCCAGATTGCCACCAAAGCCTTCCTTCCATTTATTGAATACCAATTTCCTGGCCAGCGCCAACTTGCGCTCGTACCTGGCTCCGTTTTGACCGTATGGCTCGTACTTCTGTCCCAGTTCGACGGCCCAGAAGAAGACCCGCTTTTTGATCGGCGCCAACTTCAAGCCTTCGGCGATGATCCTGTCGTAAATCTTTTCCATCAGCCGCGGCACGACCGACATCACATCCGGCTTGACCTCTTGCAGGTTGGCGACAATCGTTTCCATTGACTCGGCAAAATGAATCGATACCCCATGATACTGATACAAGTACAGCAACATCCGCTCGAAGATGTGACAGCATGGCAGGAAGCTGAGCGCCACCGAGCTGCCGGCTTCGATCTCGATGCGATCGGTGCAGGCGTGCACATTGCTGACGACGTTGTGATGCGAGAGCATGACGCCTTTGGGCCGGCCCGTTGTTCCCGAGGTATAGATCAGCGTTGCCATCGCGTTGGCAGGCACGGCGGCCTTTCGCTGTTCAAGCTGATCCTGATTGGATTGATCCGCGCCCAGTTCCAACACCTCGCTCCAATGCTTACACCCTGGCACATGTTCGAACGAATAAATGCCTTGCAGACTCGGCACCTGATCCTTGATTGCGGCGATTTTTTCGTAGACAGTCTGGCAGGATACGAAACAGTACTTCGTTTGAGAGTGGTTCAGGATGTACTGGTAATCTTCTTCGGTCACTGTGGGGTAGATCGGAACGTCCTGAGCACCGACTTGCAGGATGCCGATGTCCATCACATTCCACTCGGTCCGGTTGGTCATCGAGATCAATGCGATTTTGTCATCCGGCTCGATACCCAATCGCAGCAAGCCCCGACTGACCGCATTGGCCTGGTTGATGTATTCCTGCGAAGAGGTTGCCACCCACTTGCCATCGCACTTCGAAACAAGCGACTTTTCCAGGTTGTAAGTTGCCAGTTGATGATACGGAATGTCAAATAGTCGAGTGACTTGTTGCATGGTCTAAAGAGGAGGCCGCAAAGAGGGATTGGGTTGGAAATCGGCTACTACCTTAGTCCATCCTAACGCCGATGTGGAGCAGAATGTTGGCATACCTTTGCTGGTCAGCGGTTTGTACGGTCAAGACGTGGTCGTCGGTGGTGACCGCTTCATAAAACTTCCATTTGTCAATGCTTTGCAGATTCAGGTCCAGATTTGCTTGCTTGATTGTATTGCGATAATCATCCCAAACCGGCGGGTCGCCGTCCAAAGCGTAAGGCCCGCTGGTTTCTCGCTGCATGGTTTGGATCGATTCCACCGGAACGGCCGACAGGATCGCCTCGAGTACCTGATCGCAGGTCGGTATGCCTGGCATCAAATTCAAACTGACCAATTCGGCTCGTGGCCCCCGTTTACTGCTGGCCGGATAGTTGCCGTCAGCGATCAGAACCGTGCTGTGGTGGCCGGCGGAGGCCAGGATGGCCGAAATCTGGGGATGGATCAACTTGTGGCGCAACATCTGCTTGGGACTCGGTTTGCAGCGGGCTTTTCGATACGATAATGGCAGAGAGACATTGTGACGGAGGCCGCTGGTGCCGGAAAGCCTGTTAGTTCGACGACTGAAACTTGGGAATTTCCTGGGGATCGACCTGTTCGTTCACTGGACCTTTGGGTTGGTGATCGCGTATGTCGTGTTCGCATCGAGCGACACCGGTACTGAGGGCATGGCCTTTGCCGTTACCCAACTGCTGGGCGTTTTTCTGTGTGTGACTCTGCACGAATACGGGCATGCGATGGCGGCCCGCCAATTCGGGATTTCGACCGCCGATATCACCCTGCTGCCGATTGGCGGAGTGGCCCGTTTGAAACGGATGCCGCGGATCCCATGGCAAGAATTGGTGGTTGCGGTTGCCGGTCCCGCAGTCAATGTTGCGATCGGGGCTGCGTTGATTGCGGGGTTCTTCGCACTGACCGACCTGACAGTGCTAGCCGCCACGCTGCGATACTTTGTGGCTTCGATAATGGGTTTACCGCTCGATGAACAAACTGTCGCGACTGTGAACGAGGTATTTACGTCGCCTTCGTTTGCCGGCTACGCGGTAACGATGTTGATCATCAACATCATGTTGGTTTTGTTTAACATGATTCCCGCTTTTCCGATGGATGGCGGTCGTGTCTTTCGCAGCCTGTTGGCGATGGGTATCGACTATCGCAAGGCAACAAGAATTGCCTCGCGCGTAGGGCTTGGCTGCGCTTGCTTACTGGCGTTTTGTGGCGCTCAGTGCCGATCCACCGCGATGGCTACCGGTGCTGATCGCCGCGTTCGTTGGATATGCGGGCATGGCCGAAGCGCGACAAGTCGAAGTGACCGAATCGGTTCGCGGTTTGAAGGTCGGCGATGTGATGGTGCGCAGCACCGAAGCCCTGCCAATGGACATGCCGATCAGCCGAGTCATCGCCCGCTGGAAAGACTATCCGTTACCAGCTTTTCCAGTCGTTTCTGTCGTTGGAACCGTGGTCGGGATGCTGTACCTGACGGAGATTCAGCGTGCGCTGGCCACGGGAATCGATCCCCTGACTCCTGCGGGACGTTTGATCAATCATGAAACCTCGGTCGGTTCGATGCGCGCCGGTGAACCACTGGGGTCGGCATTGATGCGGACCGGTCGGAACCAACGACAGATTCCGGTGGTCGACGAGTTGGATCAGTTATGCGGCATCGTCGATTTGGAGACGATGATCGCGCGCGGGGAACTAACCAGAATGATTAGCGCCGAGTCACCGATCGGTACCGATCGTTTCGATCGGATTACTTGACGTCGCCGTTGGTTCGCAGGTCCAGAATCGCGGGGGCTCGGTCCGTTTGACCAACGGCACGCTTTTCCAGCATGGTCACATGGGTTCCCCAATGCTCGCCGCCCGAACGTGATCCCACGTCATCGAGCGCGGAAATCTCGAACAGCAGCGTACCGCATAACCATGCGCCAAAGATCAGCGCGGCAGGTAGAATTCGGTTCGATTCAGCGTGCCGCGTTTGATTGCCGAATTGTCCGCCGGTCAGTTTGACATTTTCTGTCTGTTGGTGGTGTTGCATCATTCCGTCAGCTTACCGGTCGCCTGAAAATTGAATAGCAAATTCATCCGTGAATCGATCAATCAATCGTTCTATGTATCGGTCAAATGGATGCGCCTAATTAGAACCGACGTGTAAAATGCCGTGAACGAATCAGTCCTGAGGGCCCAAACGCCAGGATGAACAGTATTTGAGGCTCAGCAACTGGCAATCGTTACAGCTTGCCTAGATTGGTTCCATCGCGCCGTTAAGGGCGCTGATGTAAGTTGCACCGACTCGGTAGATCAAATAAACCAGGAACAAGATCACCGAGGTTCGAACAAAGATCGTTGCGGTCGCCGAGATCATTTTGATAGCGGTCTTGGCCCGCTCGTCGTACTCGATCGCCAACTGGTCCATCGATTCGGCGTCGGTCCCCGAATGCTCGGAAATCTCGACGCGGTCGATAAAATCCTGCGGAAAAATACTGGTCGCCTGCAGCGCGCCCGCCAACGTCGCACCGCCCCGGATGGCCTGCTCGGCGTCGTCGGCGGCGGATTGATAATACTCGCTATCGGTGCTGTCCAGTGACAATCGAATCGATCGAATTGGATCCAGTCCGGCGTCGAGCGATAGCGCCATCGTCCAGCAGAATCGCGAGACTGTGATTGTTTGGATCGCCGGACCGATGATCGGAATGATGTAAATCAAGGGAATGATATTCTGGATACCAGCGAAATTGCGAGAAATCGCCCAGATCCAGGCCCAGGCCATGCCAAGTGCCAACGCGATGTAGAACCAAAACCACAGCACACCGCTGCCGCCCCGCAGTCCGAAACCCAACACGTCGGCCATTTGACCGCCGCCGGCGGGCGCTAGAATTCCCATCAAATAGATTAGCAAAGACACGACCATCACCGCGCCCAACAATTGGAGCGCGGGATAGGCAATCGAAGCGATGAACTCCTTACGAGTCTTTTTCTGATGTTCGTAGTGCGTCGCTAGCGACAAGAGCGTTCGTTCCAGACGGCCGGTTTCCTCGCCGACGCGCGTCATTGCGGTCATCAAACGGGGGAAAAATGGTTGCTCTCTTTCCATCACCTTGCTGAGTTGTTCGCCGCGGGAGGCACCTTCGGACAGCAATCGCATCGCGCGACGCTGATCAGCCGAGCCATGCGACGCTTCACTGTCAAGCAGCTTGATCAAGTCGACTCCGGCGCGCAGGCCGACACCCAAACGGTGGCAAAATTGGGCGGCCGAAGCCAATTTCATGCGCGGGGAGAACACCGGATCACTGCCTCGATCAAACCTGCGAATCGCAATCACCATTGTGATCGTCAGATCCGGTTTGGGGAACAGTATGAAACAGCTTGGTTTCACGCCGCCCGCTTGTCAGCAATCTCCCCGCAACCGTTGGTGTTGGATTGTTCCAGATAGTCTGCGAGCGCCTCGTCGATCCCCCGCAGCTGCTCGGCCGCGGTTTGGGACAGATCGACAAACAGCGTCGGCTTGCCGGCCAGGATGCACCACGACGCCTGCTGGTCGCTGAGCAGCTCCAGGCGGACTCTGAAACCGAGTGCACGGGCCTGCTGGAATTTGGCTTTAAGACGCAGCACGATGTGGTCGTCGACGTTCTGTTGGGAAGCCATTTTTTCGCTCCAATTGCAATATTCCGAACATCCAAGCCGATCAGGGTGGCATGGCAAGCTGTGCGGGAACCACGTCGTGCGATGTAGCATACCGCGGCCCTTCGACGATAGATCATTAGGGACAACACAAGCGTCCAAGTACAAGTCAACAGGCACCTAGGGAGCATCGATGGGATCCGAGTCGGACGAGCAGACCCAAACACAGTTCTTGAGAACGGAACTGAAGAAGATGCAGTCGCTGGCGGCCTTGGGTGAGTTGACTGGGACGGCGACGCACGAGTTCAACAACGTCCTGATGACGATCATCAACTACGCCAAATTGGGCATCCGAAATCGCGATGATGCGAGTCGCGACAAAGCACTGCAGAAGATCTTGGACGCAGCCAACCGTGCCGCCAAGATCACCTCGACGATTCTGGCCCAAGCGCGTAACCGCAGCGAGTCATTCGAACCAACCGACGTGGGAGCGCTCATTCGAGATGCCCTGGTCTTGTTGGAACGCGAAATGCGCAAGTATCGGATCGCGGTGGAAACGGAAATTGATCCTGCGACACCCCGCGCGCTGGTTTCCGGTAACCAAATCCAACGAGTGTTATTGAATTTGTTGATCAACGCCCGCCAGGCGATGCCGGAGGGCGGATCCATTGTTGTTCGATTGACCCCGAGCGGCGAAGCGGGCTGGGTGGAATTGACGGTTCGCGATTCGGGAAGCGGCATTCCCAGAGAAACGTTGCCGCATATTTTCGATCCCTTTTATTCCACCAAAGAAGGTCCGGACGAATCGGGAAAAGGGGGAACGGGCCTCGGTTTGGCCGCCTGCAAAGAGATCATCGACTCACACCAAGGGCGCATCCGAGTGGAAAGCTCGGTCGGCCGCGGTACTGCCTTCATCATTCGATTGCCAGTTGGCAAGGGCTCCCAAGCAGCCGCCTAAGTGGCACGGTCTCGCTACTAGGGCAGTTTCGGTACTCGTGCAGCGTGAGTCCGCGTGTTTTCGCGGAGCGAAAATCGACTTGCAACGATCACCGTTAAAGTGAGATGCAACATGCGATAAGTGGAGGGCACCGATGGCGACGGACTGCCACTAAGGTACCGCTAAAATTTTTGGCAGCTGTCGGGCAATGTACCTTGGCATTTTCAACAGTGCCCGATCACTCGCCTCGTCGTAGACCATCCGCACGTCGTCTCCCGGATTGCCGGCCGCGACGACCTGAACTCGCTCGGTGATCAAGCTGCGACGCTCGCCCAGCCGCCGTGTCCAGACCAATACGGGGATTCGATCGTAAGTCGCCTGGCTACCAATCCACCAATGTTGCCCCTCCGAGCTGCGGACCTGCATGTTCCATCGTGACAGGACGCTTTGCAGTGTTGCGCCAGCGTCTGTTTTGATGTCAGGAAAAACCAGGGTCTCGGGCCCGATTCCGCGACGATTCATGTCATACCAATTGATCAAACAGACCGCATTGTTCCGTCGCGCGACGCGGAGCAGAAAGCCGGCAATGCTGATTGGGGTGTCGAGTTGCGGTCCTGCATCGCCGCCGCTCAACAACGGCCACTGGATTGTTTCGGCGTCGGCGGCGACCGCCCATCGACTCAGCTGCGGCTCGGGAATTTTCGGGTCGATTTCCCGCATCCGCCGCAACGATTCGATGGCCAGCACTGCCAATTGTTGTTCCTGACGGTTGGAACCGATATCCAATTTCGGGTTCTGCCCCTCCGACCCGGGCTTCAAGAATTTCATCAATACGGAGGTCGCTGACTCGGTTCCCTCGGCAAAATCAGCCAAGTCAAATACCTTCGCGGTCATCGTCTCGAATCGCGGATCGGTTGGTGTCAACACCAACAATGTTTCTTCTTCGCGCCACTCGGCCTGTAACGACTCGGCGAATTTGTCAAGCAACTCGCCGGCAGTCTTAGTTCCGGTCGGGATCGGCACTTTTTTGGCAACGTCGATGCCGACCAGGTCAAAAGAAATCCAATCGACCTCGATGGGAACCGTCGTCACCTGTCCGATCAGCAACAACAGATCGGCGGGCCGGTAACCCTTGGACTGCAGCAACATTCCAATGCCCAGGTCGCCGCGTAGATTCAGTTCGCGGGGCTTGGTCTGGGACAGTTCGAATTCGTCTTCGCTGGCCGCCGCATCCAATTCGATTTCGTCGATCGTCGGCGGTGCGGGCAGGTTCGGTTTGTCGAGCGATCCCGCTTTTAACAAAAACTCGGTGTACTTGGCAAACTCGGGCGGCAATTCCTGCAGACCACTCGACTCGCTGTCAGCTCCGCCAGCGGCGGCAGACCGATGCTCAGACGATGACGGCACTGGAGTATCGAGGGCCGGCTGGAGCGGTGATGTCGGGATCAAGCCGTCGGGAACCGCGTCGGCGGATGCTTGGGCGCGGGCTCCTCGCTCCCACTGATCAATGAATCCGGCAAATCAATCGATGCGGCAGGCGAAGCGGTTTCGACGTTCGCCGTCATTTGCGGATTCGGATCGGGTGATGTTTCATCGATCACCGAATCGGCCTCACGCAGCGCGGCAACGGGCTCGGTCGCTTCGGCTGTTGTTTCCGTCGCGGGATCGACTTCCGAATTGTCAATTGAAGCCGATGGTTGATGCCAGCTCGAGACAAACCAGCCAAACATGGCGGCGGCGATCAGCAAGCCGGTGAACGATAGAGTTGCGATCAGCGCGATTTGTCTTGATCTTTCCGTACGCTCACTTTGCCAGCGTTGGGTTGGAGGAATCGGATCCAATTGCTCCTGGCTAACCAACTCGCCGCCAACGAATGGTTGCCCTGGTTTTGAATCAGCGGCCAGTTGTTGCGGGGCAATGGCATCTTCGGTGATTGCCTGGCTATCCACGCTTGACGAGCCGACCGCCAGTTGCTGCGGCGGCGATTGACCCTCCGCGTCGGGATCGATCCCCACTGGATCAATCTGCACCATCGACTGGCACTTGGGGCAAGCCGCGATGGTGCCGACGATTGCCGGATCGGTCACGCGCAGGTTACTGCCGCAGGTCAGGCATTTCACCGCAAAGGGTTGAAAGGTCAAGCGACCGCTCTCTCTCTGGAAGGTGGCGTTGGGGGAAAAGGGGTCAGACACCAATCGCCGCCCGCGGCCCGAAGGGTGCTTCGCACTCTTGGTGTCTGACCCCTTTTCCCGACCTGGCCCGCTTGGCTGATGCCTGCAAGCACGCTGGTGCGATCCGTTTCGGACTGGTCTACGGTTCCGCTAACCGTTCCACTGCCCGAAGACGTCGTCGGCAAACAGATCCAGGGAATCATCTTCGTCGCGATCGTCATCGGTAACATTGATGATAGGAGCAATGGCTGCCGATTGTCCACCGCCACTCTCAGTGGCTGTTAACTTTGAGGCCGCAGTGGTGATCGCAGGGACTTCGTCAGCGGCCAAATCGGCGAATGCCGCGTCGGTGCCGCTGAGCTGAGCGGCAACGGACCTGATCGCAGTGGACGGGGCGATCGCCCGCGCGGTCGGCTCGGCTTCGCTATTGGCATTTCGACGTGAAATGTAGTTGATGACTTGAAGTGCATCGACCGCGGTGATCTTAGAGTCGCCGTTGACGTCGGTAAAGAAAGTGCGACTCGCGGTCGATCCAGACTCACCTTCACCCAAATCGTGCATGTGATTGATGACGATCAACGCATCCAGGGCCGTCGCCTCGCCATCGCCGTCAACGTCTTGTGGAAAGCGGAGGTTCTGCAACGAACTGCCGACTACCTGGAACTGAACGGCGTCGTATCGGATCTTGGAGACTTCGATCGGATCGTTGTCACCGAAGACAAGTGTGTCGCTTTCGGGAAGTCGGTCTGCTGGCGAACCAACCACCTGCGCGGTTCCCGGCGCGATCGCGTCGAAAAAGATCGTTGCCAACAATGCGGGATTCGATCCGTTCGGATTGTCCACTTCGTTGCCGATCGAGCCGAACTCGTTGATCACGCCTGGTCGCGCTGCCGAGCCGCTGGTCGCGTCATCCACATATTCGTTTCCGATGCAAGCAAAGAAATCGAGTTCCGTTGCCAACCGGCCATCATGCGAGCTGATGCAAAGAGCGGCGTCCCCGTTTGTCGCCGGCGCTAGAATGCCTTGCGAATAGAGCACATCCAGGTAACCGGCGAACACGTAATCGGGGAAAGGCTGCAGGTCTTCGAGATGAATTTGCACACCGATTCGTTCACCGACGTTGATCGACTCCAGCGCTGGGTTGATTGGCGTTCCATTTTCGCGGACCAATTGGAAGTCCATCGCAACTTTGGCGCTGGCATTCTGGTTGCCCAGCGCGATCGAGACCTGGGCGACACTGCTGGAACCTTCATCATCCACGATGAAATACGAGAACTGTTCCAATCCGTTGGCACCGAGGAAGGGTCGGTAGCTGAAGAAATCGTCGTTTAGGTTAAGAGGGGTTCCATTGTTACTTGATCGACGCGGTTCCAAAGGACGGGCTGGTGACCAAACCAAACTGCGTGATCGATGCTGCTTGGCCACCGACAGTTCGCAAGTTGTCGTTTTCCAGGACATCCAGACGCGCTGGCAGCAGCGTACCGCTAGAGATTGGGTTTCCATCGGAATCGATCCCCGTCGGGAACGAATCTTCGACAGCGGAGGTAAAATTGTCGGACTTGGGCAGGATCAGCAGCTCGATCCGATCAAACCCCAACTGACCAACCGTTAGTCCGACATTCGAACCGATCACGGTGGTTTCAATCAGCTGACTATCGGCTGGATCGCCGACAAACAGGGCCAGACCTGGCGCGACGGCCTGCATGGTGACCGTAAATAATTCGACCGGCCCGGAATGTTCAACTTGGTCTTGTGGCGACAATGCGGTTTGGATCGCCCCGACTTCGTCCAGCAAACCTGGTGTGTCTGCGTCACCGGTTTGCAGCCCGCCGAAAATCGGCCCAAAGCTGATGTCAAAAGCGAAGCCGCCGTTTTGACCAGGGAAGGCATCTTGGACGGCGACCAGGGCCGCGGAATAGAGCAGATCCAGGGACGCCGAAGCGACCCCTTCCGGATTCACGTTGTTACGCAAGTCGTCCACGAAGACTCGAACTTGAAAGTCATCGCCAACCCGAACCGATGGAGTGATCTGATCGTTGCCACCGTTGAGGCTGACGCCGTCGGCGTCCAACAGGTCGAAAGAGAATCGGACAATGTCATCTAGGCTGTCACCTGGCAACAGGTGCACCGTTCCGATTGCCGAGCTGATCTTTCCCGCGCCGTCCTGGATCGTGTAGGTGAATTGTTCGGTGCCGTTGAAACCGGGCAGCGGAGTGTAACGAATTGACTGGCCGCCGCCGGTCACCGTCAAGAATCCGCCCTCGCTGCCGGAGGTTACGCTGATCACCGAAATCCCGCCGGCGGCACTTGGCACATCGTTCTCCAGCACATTCAAGGCGCGATTGGACGATCCTTGAGGTACTTCAAAGGAGTCATCGACCGCGATCGGGTCCGCCGATTGGAAGCGGACCGTGACCGTCACGTCGGCGGTCGAAGTGGTTCCAAACGGATCCGTCACCGTGTAGCTGAAAGAGTCCGAACCGACAAAGCCGTTGGGCGGCGTGTACAGGACTGCTTTGCCATCAGCCGAAATGCTGATCTGTCCGCTGGTACCGATTCGATTCAGATTGATAATCGTCAACGGGCTTTGTGGCGTCTGGAAATCGTTTGCCAAAACATTCAAAACGTTGGCAGTCGAGTTGCGCGAGACGGTCATCGAATTCGGATCGGTCGGATCGGGATCGTCATTGGCCAGATCCGCCGAAGGCAGAATGCTAAACGAATAGTCCTCGACTTCACCGCTGTTCGCAAAGCCGGTCGCCCCAACACCCCGGGAATTGCTGAGGCGGAATCGGGCAAACGTGGTACCAAGAGTCGCGGTTACCGGCACGGTTACGGTCACCGGCACGGTTTGCAACGAAGGGCTCGATGGGACGGCTAAATCGGAAACGAACTGCTCGCCGAAATCGGTGAAATTGCCGTCACCATCCAAATCGACGAAGGCTTGCAAGTAGGCGGTGCTGCCGGTCGTATTGGTGACATTGACCAGGATCGTTGCCGTGGAACCTAGTCCCAACGGACCAGTCAGTGAAACCGCATCCTCATCGTCACTCGTATTCAAATCATCGCCGGTGGCCGTCGCGTTGGGTTGTGAGGCGAGTTCACGGTCAATCAAGGTCCCCAGTCTCAAACCGCTGACGATGCCGTGGCTGGCATCGCCGTAACTGGCCGGTGCATCACCAAAATCGGTGGACGGCAGAATTCCAAAGAAAGCGTTACCGGATAGCGAAGAGCCATTGAACACCACCGTTTGTCCGCCGCTGACCGGTTCGGTTTGTTCAAATCCGGGTGGCACGACGATGCAGATCGTGTAGGTGCCGGGACCGGGAAAATTGATCGCGTAGCTGCCGTCGGCAGCCGATTTGACGTTCGGCTCGCCCAAATCTGGACGCTTATCGCCGTCCAGATCTAAATAGACATAGACACCCGCGACGCCAGCTTCGCCAGTGTCTCGTCCTCCATTAGCGTTAACGTCCGCGTAGACCGTACCGGTGATATCGGGACTGACCTTGTAGAAACCAAAGTTGATACCGCTGCCACCGCTAGCCGCAGGGACGGAGGTCGGTGTCGTCGCTGCGTAACTGACCGGCGCGATCACAACAATCGCAACGCCGGACTGTGCACTCAATGAATAAGTGCCGTCGGCCGCAGTGCTTGTCGCCGGTTCACCAACGTCAAGAATTCCGTTGCCGTTGAGGTCTCCAAAAACCGTGACGCCGGATAATCCTGGCTCGCCACTGCCCGATCCGTTGCGGTTGATGTCATTGAAGACCCGACCTGTGCTGGCATTGCCAACCGTTCCGGTTGCCAAGGTAAAAGCAAGCGCGTCGGCAACTCGCTCGAATCCGAAAAAACCTTCGGTCAGATCAAATTCATCGGCATACGGAAACTCGATTGCGGTATCGTCAAACGTCCCGACAATCCCATCGGCACCGGCTCCCAAGTCAAACAGCGCCGTATTTTCACCCACACCTTCGATCAACGACGGCTGGAAATTGTCTCCGTTGGTATGCAACAGACCGAATGAATGTCCCGCTTCGTGGACGATCGTGATGGCGATCTGTCTGGCGATGGAATCCAGCACGCTGACCGTACTGGATAACGGGAATTGCGTGGCGTAGGCTTCGACCTCGTCGAGGATCGTCAGCACGAGGTCATTCGTGCTGAAGTTACCGATATCGATGGTCGAGGAAATGCCCAGCAGACCTTGTTGCTCCGCATCATCATTGGTTCCGCCTACCAAGATCCGCGTGGTGATCTGGTCCAATCCGGGGTTGGTGACTGGATCAGCATGGTCTCGGCTATTCAGAACGGTCAGGCCGTATTGACCCGGAATCCCCGTCGAATCGTAGTCGCCGTTCCCTCCGTTGGTCGCAATCGTTCCGAACAGCATGTCGACGTTCTGCAGAATCTTGTCGATCAGCTGCGTCTCGATTGCTCTGAGCGCGGCGAAGCTGCCGACAGCCGGCTGAATTCCCAGGTCGGGTAGCGACTCGAACAACGATGGGATCCGGATCACGCCGGTCTGTGGAACGCCACTCAAGTCGGTGAACACGTTGCGCGGATAGATCGCGCCGTCAAAATCAAGAAAGACAACTTGCTGGGCACCAATCGGCAACTGCTCGATCACCGGCCGATAGACTCGCAATCCGATCGTGTAGTTCTCAGTGATATCGCCTGGCGAAACCGTCAAATAATAGCGACCATCCTCCGGTACCACTTGTGCCGCGCCGACGACACCGATGGTTTGAAGCGGTGAATCTTCCGGATAGAACGGGGCGAATGGCAGGACTTCGCCATTGACCGTGTCCGTCACCCCATCCGGGATATCGGTTGCGAACCAAAGCGTCCCGTTGGCGTAACTGACGTCGATCGTGCCGACAGCGCCCAAGGTTGCGATGTCCAAGATGTCTCCGGCACGCAAATCAAAGGCATAGACATCCAGATCCGTATTGAACAACAGCGGTGGTTGCGGAAACGGTAGATTCACAAACGAATCAACCGGTAGCGTACCGATGATGTCGATCGTGTCCTGCTGTCCCGGTCCGGTTCCCAGCGGTACCAGGTCGGCCGTAAAGATCGTGTCATTCTGACCAAAATTGGCCGCCGATTCCGACTCGATGAATGTGAACGAGGGGACAGCGCCGATGTTTCGTGCGCCGTCAAAGGTGTTGATGGGAGTAGTCGGCAGGTTAGGAATCACCGGCGCGGCGTTGAGCAACTGGCGGTGCTCCAACCCTTCGATGATCAATCGCCGCTTGCTGTTAAGCCGCACCGGCCGCTGTTTGCCGGAGCGTGTGGTTCTTGAATCGCTTCGTTTGATCATCGAGAGTCAACCGGTCAAGGTGTGGAACGACTGGCGGCAATTCATGCCGAACTGACGCTCTACGTGACACAACAACACGCAGCCGTATCACTAGTATCGGTCAGATATTCGCGGTCATGTGCCAATTAGCCAACGCCGCCCATTTCAAGAAAAAGGTAAAAAAGGGCAATCTTTAGCGAATGGACAAGGAGCGTCTGCGATTCTAATTGCACCCCCTGGAGTGTCAACGAAACGCACCTCCTCTGATGCGCCGCAGACGTCAAAGTTCCCGATCGCGATCACAAAATCGGTACGACCCGATCAATGGGTAGCCACACAACAGGAAGTGGCCTTGCGTACACTGGCAACGTTTTGGGGCGCCGGACTTGGTCACGAAACTGAGGCCAAAGGGTTTGAATCGCGAAACAGACGAAAAGCGCAAACAGGTCAGCGCGATCAACAGTCGAGAAAAGAGTCTCTGTTGGTTCGTCTCTGCAGCGTCTTTCGCGATTGCCTTCGGTCTCCGCTGGGCACAGGTCGGCCTGGGCTTTCGATCACGTGTGGGCCGCGATCGATGGGCTACCAAATGTATTCGGCCCCAAATGAGAATCCCTGTAACACCAGGTCGTCTACCTGCAGCTGCAAGGCTGCGTCGGGGTTGTTAAGCGGATCGATGAAGTTGCGGATGGTGTCACGATCAACCGTCCCAAAGGCCATGTCTTGGGCCGCGATCAAATAGTAGGCACTCCGCAGCGACCAGGAATGGCTGACTCGATAGATCACTTTTGCCTCGGCTTCTCCCAAGACGGTCGTATCGGTTGTCGTGGAACTGATTCTACTGGTACCTGCAGTCGCCACCGGACCAAGTGAATTCGCGGTCAGCACGGTTTGTCGTTTGATGTCATTTTGAACCCAAGCGCCCTTCACCCCGACTCCGACGTTGATTCCCGGTACCACGTTCCACCAGAGATCGCCCCCCGCCTGCGGACCCCACATGCGGTTTTTGAGCTGATCTTGGGAGGAAAAGAATCGCGGTAAATCGGCGTTGACGGTGTTGTCATTGGCTCCGAGAGCGGAGTAGCGAAAGCTGTTGTCAAACTGCATGTAACGTAGTCCGACCAGCCAGGATCCTTGAAATCGGCAATAAGGTCCCATGGTTCGGCGTCGGTAGTTCAGCTCGCCACTTTGAAAATAGCTCTCATTTTGCACCGCCTGCAACTGCGACCGGTCGGTGTCGTCATAGCCGTCGAGCGGGTCGGTGCCGAAATCGCTGATGAAAGAGAAAAGTTGAAAATTGTCGTCGCTGACCGCCGCGACACTACTCCAGCGATTGTTTCCCAGATAGGTGCCTTCCAGGTTGCCACCGGCACCAAAAATCATCGCTGCTGAGAACCGCATTCCGGCCTCTAGATTGCCGCCACTATCGGCGTCGTTGGCGTTCAACACACGGGGAGCCTCGGTAATCAGGGCGCCCGTCGTCGGATCTCTTACGTCTGCTCCCTGGGACGTTAGGGCAAAGTTTCCCACACCACTATTGTGACTCAGGAAGACCGCTTCGGCAGAAAAGTCATACCAGCGCTGGGCGCAGAGCCCGGCTTCGCCGTAGGGCAGTAAAAAGTGCAATGCCCCGAGCAGATATCCACGCCCGAAAAGCTGGCAAGCGCTGCAACCATTGCCCCGGCAAAACAAACAACAGTGGCGAAGCGGTGACATGCCATCGCAATCGCTCGAGCTCCCATGACCGAATAAGCCGCCACATCCAAACAGTCCGCAGCCGCCACCGCATGCATGGCAACCGCCGGGCGAACCGTAGCCGATTGGTCCGCACGAATCGCACCCGCCAGGGGAGCCGTAGCCCATTGGTCCGCACGAATCGCATCCGCCGGGCGAGCCGTAACCGCCGGGTGAGCCGTAACCGCCGGGTAAGCCGTAACCGCCGGGTGAGCCGTAACCGGTGTCACCGTAACCGCTGTCACCATACCCGTTATCGATATATCCGACGGGCATCACCGCCCCGTGATACATCGACGGTGGGACCATTCCGGCCGGAGTGACATAGCCGCTCGCCTCGAAATCGGCGTCGGCATGCCGCACCATCGGAGCTTGTCCGGAAAGTGGCCGGCCGATCCAGAAGGTGGTGATCGCGATCGCCAGCGAGACAATGGTTCGAGCGTGGTTTTTTGATTGAATCATTCGTTGCATCGCAATCGTCCCCGCGGCCTAGGCCGCTGCACAATGGCCGGTAATCAGTGACCGGAGTCGATGCGAAGAGCAACCTTGTCGGTCACCCGCAAATCCCCCCGGATTTTGGCTGTTAGAAGCGGCCGCGATCGCCGGCCACCAAGCCGTAATCACGCAATCCGATTGTTTGGAACAACCGCTTCAGGCGGATTTATCGGCACAACCGGACCCCGGCATTTGGTTATTCCGGTCGATCGGAGTAGGAAAACTTTGCCGACACGGCAATCTGCCCGAGCCGATCCGGTCTCCGATCCGATAAACTCATGGCCTGTACGATCACGCGATTACCACTGTTTTGCAAACAATTTTTCCGTGAACGATCGAGCCGCCATTGAGTCCGCTTTGCGACGCGTACAGTCGGGGGAAATCTCGCCCGAGCAGGCGACCGAGCTGTTGCTAGCAGCTGAAAATGCTGAGCCGTTGGACTCCTTGATTGATCGCCTTGGGGCGCCGCCCGAGGACATCGTCAATCGCTGGTGTGATCAGCTGCGATCGATCGCCAGTGCCCACGAGTCCGAATCGGGACAGCCGCTGCCGGAAATCGAACTCGACCAATGGGCGATTACTCTTAGCGGAGCATTACTGTGGCAAGGTCGCTGCTACGAACTCTCTGACGATGCCGACAAAGCATCGCAAGCATCGTTGGATCGAATTCAAAGTTTCCGACGCCGCTGGATCTCGGAGCTCCCGGTGCAGCCGTCCGCCAGAGCGGCCGCAACGATTGAACGGGCGGCTGGTGACGATCTATCGGTGACCGCTGATCCGTCGCTCGATCGAGCCGAAGCAAAGCGAAAACCTGGGCTGTTGCACAGCACCCTGGGCAAGTTCAGCATCGTCGGAATCGCCGTTTGTCTGCTTACCGCCGCCGTTATTCTGATTCGCGCCGTCCGCCCCCCAGCGCAGTCTTTGGCCGTCAGAACCGACAATCCAGCCGCCAGTCGAACCCCGTCCACGGTCGCTGCGGCGGACTTAGTGGACGATCCTTCCAACTCCTCAAAGATCGATTCCAAACGAACTCAGGAAGCGGTCAGCTTGGAAACTTTCGAAGCGATCCCGAAAACGGAAACTTTGCAGCTAGAGAGCGAATTGTCGATGCCATCGGACGGATTGCTGTCGCCAGTCGACAGACTCGATTGGCTGGGCACAAGAGAGTCGCTAGATATTGATGACCCAGCAGCTGTGCCGGGATCGGCGAATCCCGATCCGGCCGCGAGCGACGATACGAAACCGATACGACCTGGCGGCGGTCGGATCGATGATGACCAGTTTGATGCCGCCGAACCAGCGCCCGGGGAATCGCCGCAGCAAACTCGCCAGTCTCGTGTGAAGGCTGTTGATTTGGGTCGGATCGATGATCTTGATACGCCCGTATCGCTGACCGAGCATCGGCTGCGGGGAATCAAGCTCGATTTTCCATTTGAGGTACCGCTGCAGATCCGCAGCGAAGAACAGTCTTGGACCGTACACGACACGCGCAAGGGCCTCGTGCTCGCCACGATTCGCTCTCGATCGGAGGGAACCGAGTTGTCATGGAAGATCACAGCTAAACAATCAGCTTACGCCACTGCGCTCTGGCACGGTCGGATTACCGGCACCAACGGCAGCACGATTTTTCTGCGACCAACGATCGAAGCCGATCCCTGGCGTTTCCGATTCGATCGATACGATGTGATGCCGAGTTGGGATCTGGGACATCCGATTCCTCCTCGAGTAACGCGGCTTGCAATCGATTTCGAATTGCCGAGCGATGTTGAATTCGGCTGGATCGAGCCGGTCGAGGCCGGTCAGATTCGCCGGACCCGCGCCGTCGCCGTGGTCACTCCGGAGGGCGACGAGCAGATTTCATTGGGTGTTCGATTTGATGTCCGCTGCAATCGAAAGCTCTCTTGCCGCATTCGATTCGCCGCACGACTCGATCCTTCGATGAACTGGCAACTCGTTTCGACACCGCTGCTCGAACAATTCGCCGATCAATTGACCAACCGCGCGGGTTTGATCAGCAACGAGGCAACACGATTGGCCAAGGTCTATCGCGCCGCGGACACAACCGTCGCGCGTCGCCTGGTCCGAGCCAAAGAAGAACAGAACGAAATGCTCGCCAAGCAAGTCAGCACAGTGGCCGAGCGGGTCGCCAAGTTACAAACCTTGATGACAGCGCTTGAATCCGAGGCCGCAATCGTTTTTCGGGTTTGGGTCCAATGGCCCGACGATGAGCAGGAAATCCTGACGGCGAGCGGCCCGGAGGAAGACGCCAGCGAAGATTTAGCGGCGAAATCAACCGCTGAATGAATACAACCGCGAAAGGGGCTGAATACGCCAAAGCAAGATTTCACCGTGCGTGGATTTGCTCGGCTTTGGTTTGGCGTCTTTCATGTATTTCGAGGTTGGTACTTTTTGATCGTGGATCGTGTCGTTCAGCCGGCAGGGAGAACAACCGCGAAAGACGCTAAATTCGCGAAAGTAAGAGTTCGAAAGGCGTGAATTCGATTTGGCTTTGCGTCTTTCGTTTATTTGGCGGTTGTCATCTCTTGATCCGCTGCTGGTGTCAATCGTGTTCTTGGCCTGTCAAATGCCGTCTGAAGAAGCGTGTGATCACCGCGACCTTGTAGAGGTAATCGCTCTGCTGACAGCACGCCAGCGAGTGATTGCTTTCGGGCGTCGAAAAAAGTTCGACATCTTTTCGCGCAGCCATCATCGCTGCGACAAACTTCATGCCGGGCGAAAAACCGGCATTCACGTCGAGTGGCTCAGGCATCGACAGCACCGGTCCTTGGATCCGATCAACACGGCTCAAATTTGAGCCGGCTTGATAGCCGGCCTGATTGTTGGCCGGCAGTCCCATGAACGGTTCGATGTAGTAAGGATGATCGAAGAAATCGGAAGGCGCGGCGTGTGAAGCGGCCGCTTTGTAAAAATCCGGTGCATCAATCATGCCGCGCTGGGCCATGTAACCGCCCCAGCTGTGGCCATAGATGCCTACTTGCGACAGGTCCATCCAAGGTCGCGTTTGCGATGCCTTGCGAATCCATTGTACGTGATTATCGATCACCGTTTGTGGCCAAATCCCGTACGTCGCGTCTTGAAAGACTCGGCCCCGGCCCGGCGTGCCCGGTGCGTCGACGATGACCACGACGAACGCTTCGCGCAGCATTGCCTGCACGACCAGCGTCCGCAGTGGTCCAAAGTAGTCGTGTGGAGTCTGTCGAGCCTGCATGCCGCCATAGATGAACTCGATGACAGGGTACTTTTGCTGGGCATCGAAGCCATGTGGTTTGATGATCACACCATGCATCGTCCAGCGATCGTCCGTCGAATTCGCCGTGAACGGCTCCACGCCACCGTAACCTTCGGTGAGCACGGGATCGGCGGAAACTTTCACGAGTTCACGAATCATGCGTCCATCGGCGTGTCGAAGTTCGACGATCGGTGGATTTTCGGTTGATGAACGTTGGGCAATGAAATACTGGCGGCCAGGAGCAAATTCGATCGTGTTGACTCCGGTACCCGCTGTCAACAATTGTGGAACACCTCCGTCACTGGAGACCCGAAACAATTGCAGATCATACGGCTCCTCTTTGCTCTGGCTGGCGCGAAAGTAGACCCAACCCGACTGTTGGTCAATCGCAACGATTTCATGAACCGGCCAGGGGCCGTTGGTCAATTTCGCCACCAGCTTGCCATCTTCATCATGTCGCTGAATATGCCGCCACTGCGACTGTTCGGTCAGGTACAAAAATCCTCCCTGATTCAGTGGATGAAACAGCTTGGGCGATAGCAGCATTGGTGTATCAAGATAAGTTGCGCTTCGCTCTTGCAACAATAAAGTCGACCGGCCGCTAGTCGCATCGACGCCGTAGAACCTCAAGTCTTTGTGCTCACGGTCGGTGACTTGAACGTAAACGCGCTGTCCGTCGGCCCGCCAACCGAGGATGTCGACGTAGTTGTTTTCGGTATCGCCTAATTCGATGGCAACTCGATCGCCGTTGGAAACGTCGATGATAAACGGACGAAACCGATGCATCGGTTCACCGGACCGCGGATAGGGAATCGGTTCGGTAGGCGGCGGAGTCACCGTCCAGTGTGGCACAGGCTCGTGCCAGACCTTGCGCGCGTCTAATTGCAAGGTCGCGATGCGAGTGGATTCGGGTGACCAGAACACATTGAAACTTTGCGAAGATTCCTGCGTATTCAACCAGGTTTCTTTCAGATGACCATCGCTGGTCAACGGACGTAATGAATCGCTGCCAGCAGGTCGAATGTACAAATTGTGATTCTTCAGCGTCACAAACAGCTTGCCGTCCGGCGACCCGGCTTCCATAAGCGGGCCGAACGTTGTGGGGAACTGATTCGAGATTTGCTGAGCGTTGTCCAGTGGATGCTGCTGAGCTAGTCGGGCGCTATCTGCTTGGGGATCGTACTCATAAAGCATATCTCCAGCTCGAATCAGCAACAGACTTTTCGATTCATCGTAACCTTCCAGTGCAACGTTTGGTTCGTCTGAGCCGATAGCCAACGCCGAACGAACCTCGCTATCATTGCTTATCTGTTGAATGGTATTCACAACCGGGTCGACCATGAACAGGGATAGATCGCCGCGTCCGTTGGCTGCGAACAGGAAACGCTTTCCATCCACTAGCCATAATGGCATGACACGACCTGTGTTGATCAGTCGACGGTCACGTGAAAGCGACTTTTCGATGTTGGCGATTGTCTCGGCAATCGGTTCCAGTTCGGCGGCTGGGGCAATCGAGTAACACCCGATCACGACAACGAGCAGGCTTAGTGCAACAATGCGCATGCGATCTTCTTTGCATCAGGCAGTCGGCGATTTCCAGACTTCGTCGGCAATCCGCAGGAAATTGCCACCTAAAATGAGTCCGACATCCTGGTCAGAATAGCCGCGCCGCAGCAGTCGCTCCACCACGTCTGCGACTTGCTCTGGGGCGACAAAGCGGATGCCCGGTTCATACCCATATCCCGCTGGCCACGTCCCTCGCTGGGTCGTCAACAGTTGATTCATCTCATCTTGATTGTAGACGTAGTCTAAGCTGATCCCGACATGCGCTGGCCCGACCAAATTGACCATGTGATCGATGTGGCGAACGAACGGCTCAACGAGATCGTCATCGTTGCCAAGGAAGATGCTGAGCCCCGTGATTCCAATCACACCGCCACCACGTGCGCAGGAAATGATCAAGTCGTCGGGAATATTACGCGGATGGTCGTGTAACTGTCGCGCATTGGAATGCGAAAAAATGACCGGTCGACTGCTGATCTCCAAAACTTCTCGAGCCGTCCGGTAACCGGTATGCGAACAACATTTTACCATCCCGACTCGGTCCATCTCGGCGACCAGATCACGTCCGCGATCGGTCAGTCCGCGATCAGGATCATCATGACAACCGCCGGCGGCCCAGTTTCCTTTGTTGTACGCCATCAGCATCCAGCGAACACCGACGTCATACAGCAGTGGTACCAGACTGGTTTGTCCATTGAGCGAGAACGCTCCTTCGACGTCGAATGCGATGGCGGTCTTGTCCTGGGACTTAGCGCGGCGGACATCGTCGGCCGTCTTCGCCATCAGCAAATGATCTGAATGGGCTTCGATCCAAGCACGGAAATGGGCCGCCAGCCGGATCTGCACTTCCAAGGGAACCTCGGCATCGCCGATATTCAACGACACGAATGCAAATCTTGGCGGCTCCGATAATTGCTCCAGCCAGCGGGTGCTCAGCTCGTGTGGTAAACATCGGTGGTTGTCCCAGATGATTGCGCCTGCCAGTACGGATCGAACAGTCAAACTCATAGCAAGGAAAGTTACGGAGGGGATAATACAGTTCAGCCAAGCAACGATTCAGGGTCGCCTTTCGCTCCTGGAAAGTAGCGCGCTGGACCATATCTTTTGCGAAGTGGCAGGCGACGTTTATTCTATCTACGTGGTCTGGCAGAGCGACCGTGTTGATTGTATTCGGTGAAATGATGTTCGGCGCCTGGCTGTAGGCTAAGCTACGCTACTGAATTTCCGATCGCTTCATTGAACGCCAAAACCATCATGAACAATTGCTTCCGGACCATCGTGTTGATCTCGTTGCTGGTAAATTACTTTGTTGCTTCTGTCGAAGTCTGTGCACAGTGGAAAAAAGAAATTCCTGACTGGGTACTGAAGCCGGGTGAAATGATTGACGTTGGCGGCTATGAATTGAGCATGTATCGATTCGGATCCGGCTCGCCGGCTGTGGTCTTGGAATCGGGTGGCGGTTGGGGTGCCTTCGGCTGGTGGGGCATCCAGGAACATCTCGCCGAAGTGACGGGGACGACGGTGATTAGCTACGACCGCGCGGCGATGAATTTCAGCGACATCGGTCCGCTCCAACCCCCGGCCGACCAGGAGGTTCAGAATCTGCGCAAGATGTTGACCAACGCCCAGATTCCCGGCCCCTACGTGCTGGTCGGATGGTCGGCCGGAGGTGTCACCGCGCGATGGTTTGCAACTTTGTACCCGCAAGACACCGCAGCGATCGTGACCGTTGATGGATCGGTCTTCGACTTCGAACCGAAAGATCAACCGTACCCGTGGTTGGACAACGCGGTCAAGCAATATGAAGAATGTTTGAAAGCGGCGCAAGAGGGAAGGTTGAAAGATGACGACGACCTTTGCAAACGCTGCGCGGGTTTAGTGACGGCCCAGTACTATCGGCCCGAAATCAAGCAGGCAATGGGCGATCGTGCGCTGAATCCCGATCTGTACGCGCAGTGGCTATACGGAGTTCGACGCTTACGCGAGCACACTGACGCGTTTCGCCAAGTCCGAAAGCCGCTTGATGACATCCCGATTTGGGCCCTCGTCGCCGGTCAGCACGTTCGCAAACCACCGTTGGACGAAAATAATTTCCTGCTTCGCTCGTTCGAAATTGCGAGTACCTCCAAGGCCGGTAAGGTGATTTTGCTCCCCGACGCGCGTCACATGGTGCAAGCGACTCGAACGGACGCGTTCGTCCAGGCAGTCGAGGAGGCGGTCAAATGGACTCGAGAAAAACAATCCAAAACAGAGCCACAGGAGTGAGCGGCAAATGCCTGACAAAGTTTGCGTCATCGGTGCTGGCGTCTCGGGAATGGTGACCGTCAAAGCATTGAAGGATCAAGGTATCCAGTTGGACTGTTTTGAGATCGCGTCAGATATCGGGGGGCTGTGGAAATATCAGAGCGATAATGGTGTGGCCGCTTCCTATCGCGGTCTACATATCAACACCAGCAAGAAGATGATGGAGTTTGCCGAATATCCCATGCCAGAGTCGCTTCCGCACTACCCGCATCACAGCGATGTTTGGCGATATTTCAGCGACTACGCCGATCATTATGATCTGCGTCCGCGAATCACCTTTCGTCACCGCGTGGATCACGTCGAGCCGCTCGGCCGTGGTGCCGACGGTTACGACGTGACGATCACCAACTTGGACAACCAAGAAACGACAACGCGACACTATTCGCACGTCGTCGTTGGCAACGGACATCATTGGTCGCCCAAGATGGTCGAATTTCCCGGACACTTTGACGGCCAGATCATGCATGCTCGATTCTACGATACGCCACAACCCTTTTCCGGTCAGCGTGTGCTGGTCGTTGGGATTGGTAACTCGGCCGTCGATATCGCCTCCGAGATTAGCTACGTTACCGCCAAGACTTTCCTTTCTACGCGGCGCAGCGCCTGGGTGCTACCGCGATTTGCCTTTGGAATGCCAATCGATCAGTTGGATACACCATCAGGCGCAAAGTTGCCATTGTGGCTGAAACGTTTCATCTACCGATCGGTCGTTTCAATCGCGATTGGAAATCAAGAAAACTACGGCATTCCCAAACCGAAACACAAACTATTGCAAGAGCATCCGACAATGTCATCATCGCTTTTGGAGCGAGCGGCGCACGGCGAAGTGATTGTCAAACCGAACATCAAGGAATTGCGCGGTGATCAGGTCTTGTTCGACGATGGCAGTGAAGAACGAATCGACAGCATTGTGCTGGCCACCGGCTACCAGATCGCGTTCCCGTTTTTTGATGACAACGTGTTGAGCGCCCCAAGCAATCAAATTTCACTGTATCGCCGTGTGATCCACCCTGATCTAAAAAACCTATATTTTGTGGGCCTGTTCCAAGTGGTTGGCGCGATGATGCCGATCGCTGAACTGCAGGCGCTATGGGTGGCCAAACTGGTAGCAGGGCAGATTGGACTGCCCGATCAGGAAAAGATGCGACGTGTCATCGCCCAAGACAAGGCGTCGATGATGAAACGTTACACGGACTCGACCCGGCATACGATTCAAGTCGATTACTGGCCGTACATTTTCCAGCTTCGCAAAGCAGTCGCTGGTAAATTGGATCGACCAAATAAGGTAACGGCATGAACAAGGTGACAATCATCACGGGAGCCGCCAACGGAATCGGCCGAACCTTAGCGAAAGACCTGTTGGGGAAGCAAGCTTACACGCTGATTTTATGCGACATTGACGAGGCCAGCTTGCGAAACGAGTTTGCCAACACCGCCGCCACGTGCCATCGATTAGACGTGACAGACGCGGTCGGCTGGCGCTCACTGATCGAATCGGTCGTGGCCGAGCATGGGCGACTCGATCTGATCTGCAACATCGCGGGCATCATCGATCCGGCTTGGGTCGAGGAATCGACGATCGATTCGATCGATCGTCACATCGACATCAACACCAAGGGCGTTCTGTATGGAACCAAGCTGGCCAGCGAACAGATGGTCGGGCAGGGAAGCGGGCACATCATCAACATTGCATCGCTGGCGGGCATCGCGATCACACCTGGAATCTCGTTCTACGGTGCCAGCAAACATGCCGTCCGTGGATTTACATTGACTTTGGCGGCGGAACTGCGCGACAAAGGAGTGTTCGTGACTTGCATCTGTCCCGGACTGGTCGACACCGGCATGTTGCAAACACAAATCGGTCGACCCGAAGGCGCGATCTCATTCACGACGGGCAAACCACTGACCACGCAACTTGTTTCCGACGCGATTCAAAAAGCGATCGCCAAGCGGCCCGTTGAGGTTTGTTTACCGAGTCCCTTTTTTGCCAAGTTGGTCAACGCCTTTCCAGGTCTGGGCGTGCGCTTGTACGGACGGTTTTCCAGAATCGGTTCCAGTTCCGCCGAAAAGCTACTGAAATCGGGAAAGTACTCCTCGACCACGCAAGTGTAGGCACTGTCTCGTAAATGGCTGATTACGAAAAAGGGGTCGGACCCCCAATAGCCGCAAGCGGCCCGAAGGGCAGCCTTTTGAAGCCAGCAATTCATGCCGTTTCTCGGGCCGCATTGAGCAGTTTGTGCGTTGATTCGTGTTGACGATTTGTCTTGTGCTTTTTGGGTTGGGATCGATTCTTGGGCGTCCACTTGTTCTTTTTGTACTTGCTCAGCCGCATCTGAGCAGCGATCCGTTTAAGTTCGCGAGCCATTTGCGTGGCGGTAAGACGCTCGTATTGGCCGCGCCAGTCCTCTGCCGAGAGTACCACCGACATGCCTTCGATTGTCGAGGAAACTTCGTGGCAAGCGTAATATATGGAGAATTGCTCGGAAGCTTCTTCCCCGTGAACTGCCCCGACCGCGCTTCGAACTACCGAAAACAGGTTGTAACTCACTAAGGCCATGCAAAAACTGAACAACGCAGCTTTCGGATAACCGAGCGTTTTGATTTCTCCAGAGAGATTCTCGGCCATATTTTGAAATGCAGTCTCAATCGTCCAACGTTTGCGATACAGATTTGCGATCTGTGTTGCAGTCCGACGCTGGGGAAGATTTGTGATGATGTGAACTTCGACGTCACCATCGCGAGTCGGTTCGTACAGATGCACGGTGATTCGGCGAAACATTCTCGTGTTACCAGACCCGTCGCTACAGCGTATCGCTTGTTCGTAGACGATGCCGGTTTCTGTTTCACCGATGCGGCGACATCGACCGCTCAGTTCAAACGGCAGAATTCCATGCTGGCGAACAACGAATTTTGCGTTCGCAGAGGCGATTGCGAACAGAAATTCAAGAGTGCAGAAGTTGCGATCAGCGATCAACAGATCACCCGGCTCAATGGTCTCGAGCAGTTCCGGCAACAAAGATCGCTCCGACGCATGACCACACTCGCACGGAATCACATCGGTCGCGAGGCAATACTGTGGGTCATAAATGACCAACGCTTTTCCAGGTAGCGGAGAAACATTCTGCTCACGCAATTGCCCGATCCGGCTGTCGGTGTGCCGCAAATGATTCCCATCTACGATCTTGGTGCGGTAGCCATCGACTAGAGGCGGGCGAGATGCCCCGAGTTTGTCGATAATGGCCATCATCTGCACTGCGGTCCGGCGAACGACCGCCCTGGAGACGGACGTTTCGATCCCCTGCAACTTGTTGTAGACGGACCTGACAGCAATCGCCAATTCGCTATTGCGATGCGCCGCGTTGATCGAGGGTTGAATCTGCAGCACGACTTCTCCCATCAGGTCAGCAACCGCGGAGAAAGCGAGTTCGCCTTCGACTTGACGTAGTCGGTGCTTTGCAAAGATCCGATCCATGCAGGACGCAGAGAGCGTATTGGCGAGTAGCATACGCGTCATCACCGCCACCGGCTTCTTCTGCTGGAACCGTTCGATCACATTCTCGACGAATTTCATGGGTATTGCCTCAATGCGAGAGTTGCTAACAATGCTCAGCATATGACCCGAAACATTAAAAAAAATCGCAGCATTTCGCCAGACTTTAGCTAGCTTCAAAAGGCTGGCCCGAAGGGTGCTTCGCACTATTCGGGTCCGACCCCTTTTCGACGCCACCGGATTCGTGAGACAGTGCCTGGCTTCGGATCATGGCGCCGCAAGGAGTTGCGGGTCGCCTTTACTTTAGGTGATCCTGCAAGAAGTCGATCGTTTCCTCCAGCACGCTTTGCCATGAGGCGTGTCGCAGGAAGCTGTGTATCTCATTCGGCAAAACCATCGTTTCCACCTCTACGCCTGCTCGCTGCAGCGCGTGTTCCAGCATCACCGTCTCCTCGAACATCACTCGGCGGTCATCGTCGCCGGATACCAACAACAGCGGTGATCGCCAGGTGTCGACATGCGCGATCGCCGAACTCTCGCGGACGACTTGCGGATCTTCGCCAGCCACGCCCCACGGCGTAAAGAACATTCCACCAGGATTGGGATTTTTGACCCAATAACTCCAATCGTAGATGCCATGCCAGGCGACGCCGGCGGCGAACAAATCGGAACGGCGACCTAAGCAGTTGGCCGTCAAGTGCCCGCCATAAGAACCGCCATAAATACCGATCCGCTTTCCATCCACAGACGGCAGCAAGCGCAGGTATTCCGCGGCCGCGATCACGTCTTGCAATTCTTCGGCCCCATGCGGTCCGTACTTGGGCACGGAATGAAATTGGGTGCCAAAGCCGATGCCACAGCGATAATTCACCGCCAAAACGGTGACTCCTTGTGACGCCAAGTATTGATTTGCCGCATACGCGTAGGCGTAATACAGACTGCGGTGCACAGCCGGCATCATTTGACGCGGTGGACCTCCGTGAGCATAGATCACCGCGCTCCCACGCTGGTTTGCGGTGATTCCCTGAGCTCGAAACAGCGTGCCCGTGATCTGCAAGCCATCGGGCGCCGCAAACGTGACTGTTTCAGGTTTCTGAAATATCGTCAGCGAGGGGATTTCGTCCAGCAACAGCTCCTTACCGCTGCCATCGACCGACATCATGGTCGGTGTCGGCGGTCGCCGCTCAGTAGCCGACCGATAAGCGATCTTGCCGGTGCTGCCCACAAACACTGGATCGGTGGCAACTGTGTCCACGGCACTGATGCGCTGAAATGACGGTTGTCCGATTTGCCAAGTCGCGATGTCCCTGCGGTTGACATCCGCGCGATTGGATTCGATTGCGATTGTCGTGCCCGCCCGATTCACCGCCACACTTTCGACTTCGAACGCGCCTGTGGTTAATTGACTCAATTCATTCGATTGCTGATCCACAGCGTACAGGTGCGAGAATCCGTCTGCCGCCGACAGGAACAAAACGCGCCCATCGGCCAGCCAGCGCAACGGTAATCCGAGTTGCCTGAACGCATGGCGCTCGGTGTCCGCATGCAGCCGCTTGGCGGCGCCGGATGCGAGATCGACCGACCAGATTTCAAACGGATCACCCATCATCACTTGAAACGGCTCGGTGTAGTCGCTGCCGGGAGTTCTCAGAAACGCGACTTTGCTGCCGTCGGTTGACCAGGCAATGCTGGAGTCTCTCCCGGTGCTGGGAGCCAGCCACTCAGTCCGGTCCGCACCGAGGCGATAGAGACCGACAAAGCTGCTGGTGCGACGGGAACTGACAAATGCAAGCGACTTGCCGTCCGGCGACCAGGCAAACTGGGAAACGGAACCTGCGTCGGTCAGCAGCGGGTCGGGAAGCGAAGGTTGCTGTGGATCGGTGACTCGCAGCGATCCTGCTTGGATAAAGGCTAACGCGTCACTTTGCGGACTGAAACTGGCTGACCCCGCCGCTGTGGCGAACAAAGTTGGCGCGGCTGGCTGCTTCAGATCGGCAATCCATAAACCATCTGTCAGTGGCGTGACCAACGAGGCAGGATTTGGCAGCCGTCCATTGGGTGCGGGTGATGGCCCCCGTCGAAACACCAACCACCGCCCATCGGCAGACAAGGTGATCGATTGAATCGTGTCGCCGGTATCGCCGACCAAGGCAATGATTTCGCGAGCATGCTCATCGTCACCGCTGGCAACCATTAAACGTTCCTCACCTTGGCGTCGCACAACCCAGGCGACGGTGTCCGCATCATCCGCAGCCGTAATCAAGGTGGTGTACGTCAGGTCGATGAAGTCTGACAACGTAGCGGCGGACAAGTTGCCAAGGAGCAGACAGCAAAGCAGGTTTGGCAAAGAGTGCCGAGCAAGATTGAGACGCATTGGAGTCGCTCCGATGATTTGACAGAGGCGCATCCATATCACATGATCGGGCCAGTCGGATCAAGTAGAGGGGATCGGGTGCGTCGAGGAATCGATCAAGTTTCCAGCCTGGTAGTGGCGATGCTGCTGACGCTGGTAAGCGATGTCGATTTGAGCATAGAATTGATCGGCGGAGAGGATTGGCGGTTTCGAGTATCGCGCGTCGCCGGTTGGGTTCCGGCCGTGGCCGGTCCGATCGGCGTGATTTCTGGACTGATCAGTCTTCGCAAGGCGTCTGTTTGGCAAGTGCGATTGGCCTGAAGTCACCGGATCATTGTCGTGGCGGCGGCCAGTGGACTGGTCGCCGCTGTTCGTTTTGTCCAAGTCATTTAGGGAGCAGACCGCTGCCTGCCATGAACGTCGATCTGTGGGCAGCATTCGGGCTGTTGTGCATTCTCTCGTTTTCGTTCTGGTTGACCAGAATTCATGCGTTTGCTTGGGTCAGCGCTCCGGTCGCCGCCTTGTTCATGACTGCGGCACTGGCGAACGTTGGCGCGCTTCCTGCTTCCGGCTCGACGCCAGTCTATAGCTTTTTGTTCGGTCCCGGATTGATGGCGGCAATCTTCTTGTTGTTGCTGCAGATTGATGCTGGCGTTTTCCGGCGCGCTGGTACAACCATGGTGCTGCTGTTCTTTCTAGGCTCGGCGGCAGTTTGTATGGGCGTGTTGATCACGTTGGCAATCCCGTGGGTCGGAACAACCCTCGGCAAAGCCTATCCAACTTTGTCAGGGATGTACGCCGCCACCTACACCGGCGGTAGCGTCAACTTCAATTCGGTCGCGCTGGTCAAGGAAATGCCGCGCGATGGAACGATGTTCGGTGTCGCCGTTGCGATCGACAATGTTGTCGGTTCGACCAGCCTGTTGATCAGCGTGCTCTTGCGCCTGTGCTAGCTCGTCGCTGGAACGTTCCCGAGACCGTTGGAACGCCGGCATACGACACGCATACGGAATCTCATTCGGCGTCACCGCTGGATTTATCGATTGCGGCCGCGGCGGCTGCCGGCGCGATCATGTTGTCGCAGACTTTGTCCGAGCAGTTCTCGCTGATCCACCCGATTCTGTGGTTAACCGCCATTGCCTTACTCGCAGCGCAGACCCGGTTGGGGCGATTGGGACCGCGGGTCGAATCAGCCGCAATCTTGCTGCTCTATCTGTTCATCGCTGCGATCGGAGTCGAAGTCTCCTATGCCAAGGTCGTCGCGCACAGCGATCTTGCTGTTGCCACTGGTATGTTGGCGGCGATTGCGATCCTGGTGCACTTCGTCGTCATGCTGCTGGTTGGTCCGCTGATCGTCAAAGATCCGGCGATGATCCTGGTCGTCTCGCAAGCCAATATCGGTGGGCCACCAACGGCGCTTGCTTTGGCGGATACATTTGGCCGCAAAGACCTGCGAATCCCCGGCGTTGCGGTGGCATTGATCGGATATGCGGTCGGAACCTATTTGGGCGTCGCGATCGCAGCTGCAATCGGTTTCCTGGGTCCGCAAGCATGAGTTTGTAGATCGATGATCGCCGCCCAAGTATCATCGGTTCGGCTGAACATTCGTCCCTCCCGAGATATTAGATCATGCGTTGCCACAGCTTGAACCGGTACGACGTCCGCACCAATCTGCTGTTTCAGCCGTGCTGCACCGTAATCTTGGCTGTCGTATGCTCTGCCATCACGAAAGCGGATACACCGCAGCTGGCGCCACTGCACGAGTACATCAAGCAGGCGATGGATCAGTGGCAGGTCCCCGGTTTAGCCATCAGCATTGTCAAAGACGACGAAGTGATTTTGGCGCAAGGGTTTGGTGTCCGCAAAATCGGCGAAGCAGCTCCCGTCGATGAACGGACACTGTTTGCTATCGGATCGACCTCAAAAGCCTTCACGGCAACGGCACTGGGAATCCTGCAGGACGAAGGGAAACTAAAGTGGGACGACCGTGTTCAGAATCACATGCCGGAGTTCGAGTTGTACGATCGGTATGTGACTCGTGAAGTCACCGTCCGCGATCTTCTGTGCCACCGCGTCGGTCTAACTCGCGGTGACCTGTTGTGGTATGGCAGCGGATATACGCGTGATCAAGTTTTGCATCGCGTCCGGCACCTGGAGCCGACTTGGAGCTTTCGCGCTCAGTTTGGTTATCAGAACATCATGTACCTGGCGGCGGGACAGATTATCCCCAGAGTTTTAGGTCTCAGTTGGGATGACTTCATCAAGCAACGTTTGTTTCTGCCGCTGGGAATGAGAACAAGTAATACCAGCGTAAGCGATGTTCTGAAAGCCGAGAACGTAGCGACTCCGCATTCGAAAATAGACGACAAGGTAACAACGATTGCCTGGCGCGATCTGGACAATGTCGGCCCGGCTGGTTCGATCAATTCCAATGTTTCGGAGATGGCGAATTGGATGCGAATGCAGTTAGGCGAAGGGCTCTTTGAGGGAACTCGCGTCGTCAGCGCCGATGTCGTCCAGGAGATGCAAACGCCGCAGATGATCGAGAAGATTGATGACTTCCATCCCGACGCGCACTTTCTTGCCTATGGACTGGGTTGGTTCTTGCACGATTATCACGGCCGCAAAATCGTCGAACATGGTGGCGCGATCGATGGTATGCGAGCGCAAGTTGTGTTGGTACCAGAAGAAAATCTAGGCGTGGTCATCTTGATCAACCGCGACCGGTCCTATTTGCCAGCGGCGCTGTGCTACCGCGCGGTCGACCTGTTGTTGGATACTGGAAAGCGAGATTGGACCAGTGAATTCTTGGCCATCACCGAAAAGAATCAGAAAACGGCTGACGAGGACGAATCGAAGCAAGCTGCTGAGCGGGTTCGCGACGCAAATCCATCCCTGCCACTCGATCAATACGGGGGAACATACAGGAGTCCGATGTATGGAGATCTGATTATCGGCCTGGACGATGGCGTGTTGACCTATAAGTTCGGCAACGCTTTCATCGGAAAACTAGATCATTGGCACTACGATACCTTTCACATGAACAACCGCGACCGCTGGGTTCGGCAACGAGAATTTTCTTTCCATCTTAATGTCGATGGCAAGGTTGGCTCGCTCGTATTGCATGACGTTGGCGAGTTCAAGCGGCTATCAGAGGAAGAGTAGTGCCTCTTTCGGACTGCAACGTTCGGTTAGCTTCCTCGTGATCTCACGTCCGCGAGCGATGAGGGTGGTGAGTACGCACGCGTAGGTGGGGTGGCTGGTGGTCGAGCGTCAGCGAGCCGCCAGTCTTTTCCGAGGGTCAAAGCAAGACAGGCTGCTAAGCCAACGACAAGAGCGAGCGCAGCTTTTCCATGGCCAGGTTGCCGCCGCAAAAATCGATTGCGACTTTCTTGCCGATCAACCTATCTTTCAATTGGATTGCCGCCGCCAGCGGCAGCCCAGCGGCGCCCTCGGGCAGGTTGTGTGTGTGCTCCAACAACAACCGCATTGCCAGTTTCGTGTCGTTGTCATCGATCAATACGAAGTCATCGAGATACCGTCGCATGATTGCTTGTGTGTTTTCAAACGGAATCCGAGTTGCCACGCCTTCGATGAACGTTGTCATTGGACCCAAGACCGGTTCGCCGGCTTGCCAAGACAGCTGTTGCGTGGGGGCTTGCGCCGACTGAACGCCAATCACCTCGATCGCCGGATTGATGGCTTTCGCGGCAATGCAGGCCCCCGCTGCGCCGCTGCCGGCACCGACAGGGACAATCATCGCATCGACGTCGGGAAGCTCTTCCAAAATCTCCAGTGCGAAGGTACCGACACCGCAGATCAGCGGCGTATCTGTTGGACCGACGAATATCCCGTCTCGCTCTCGGGCAACGTCAGCGATCCACTCTCTGGCGCTATCAAAGTCGGCACCATGAAAAACAACCTTCGCGCCCATGCCGCGCATCGCGGCAACTTTGGCGGGATTGGCGCCTTCGGGCACCGCGATGGTCGCCCGCACACCATAAGCGCGGGCTGCAAAAGCGATGCTCTGTCCATGATTCCCGGTGGAGGCCGTGAACAGTCCAGCCCGCTTCTCGGTTTCGTTCAGTCCAGCGGCCAGGTTCAATCCGCCGCGGACCTTGAATGCACCAACGGGATGATGATTCTCGTGTTTGACATACAGATCTAGACCGGTGACGTCATTCAAACCGCTGTACTGATACAGCGGTGTTGGCTTGAGATGGCGGTAGACGTTTGCTCGCGCGGCATAAACGTCGCTCAGTGTTGGCATGGCTTCCGACATGGGTGACCTTTCGCTCCTGTGCGATTCGCATTCTATCCTGCGGACAATTGTTGGTGCGACAATGTTTGCGAAGAATGCTGGCAACTTTCACTCGTAGCGGCGCAAAACGCTTGAAAAGATGTTGGCGCCTACGTATCGTCAAGAAGCGCTACTATTGTTCGTAACAACGGGACCTACTCGATGCCGATTCCGCGAATCATTTGCTTGCTCTGTTGCACCGCTATTCTTTCGACGGCGTTAATTCCCGATGATCGCAGTGACCTCGTTGACCAGCTATTCCAGAAATGGGATCTACCCGATTCACCGGGGGCGGCAGTGGGCGTCATTCATCATGGCGATTTGATCTATTCGAAAGGATATGGATTGGCGAACTTGGACCATGGGATCCCGCTTGATGATCACTCGGTGTTCTATATGGCGTCCGAATCGAAGCAGTTTACCGCCGCCTGCATCGCATTATTGGCTCAAGAGGGGGAGCTCTCGCTCAATGACGACATCCGTATGTACTTGCCGGAACTGCCTCAGTATCCGCACGCCGTTACGATCCGACATCTGATTCATCACACCAGTGGCATTAAGGACTACTTGGCACTGATGGCCATTGGCGGAAAGAACTTCGGTGACGTTTTTACCGAGCATCAAGTGATGGACCTGATTGCGTCCCAGCCAAAGTTGAACAACGTGCCTGGCGATAAGTACGTCTATTCCAACTCAGGCTATTTTTTGCTGTCTCAAATCATCAGCAAGATAACCGGTAAGTCTTTACGTGAGTTCGCCCAAGAACGGATCTTTGGACCGTTGGAAATGACGCAATCGGTATTTCACGACGATTATCGAATGATCATTCCCGGACGGGTAACGGGGTACGACCGTGACGGAGACGGTTTTGTGTTAAACGCGATGCAAAATTTTGACAACGTAGGTTCGGGTGGATTGCGTTCTTGTGTTGTTGATATCGCCAAATGGGACCAAAATTTTTATACCGGTAAGGTGGGTGGAAAAAAGTTGATCGAAACCATTCGCACCCGCGGCAAACTGAACGACGGCACACAGCTGCCCTATGCATTTGGTCTGTTGATCGACCGTTACAAGGGGCTCTCGGTTAACCGACACGGAGGCGCGATGAATGGATTTCGTACGCACGTGCTAAGATTTCCCGAACAGGAGTTCACCGTAATTTGTCTCGCCAATATCAGCGAACTGGAACCCGCTTCGCTGACCGAACAGGTTGCCGAACTGTACTTACAAGATGAACTATCCGAGTCGGTAGAATCGTTCGTCGGGCGCTACACCAATCAGTCTTTGGCGGCCACCTACACCGTCAAGGCGGATGGCGTTGAGCTATCGACTGATTCGGGTGACGGAATCTTCACACCACTGAAAAGCCAACGCGAGGAGACATTCGCTGCCGGCGGGCTTACGATGCAGTTTCATCGTGACGCCAACGATAAGATCGATCGAATGACCATCGACGCCGATCAAACAGGGGAAATTGAGTTTTTGCGGGGCCAAGAGTAGGATTCGCTGCGAACCTGATTCCCAAGCGTGCTGTCTGGCGATTGATCCTGTAGTTTAATCTTTGTCCCAGATCCGATAACGTCGGCTAACCCCAAACAACTAGCGAGCCGGCGTGGACAGAATTCAAACCTCAACGAGCGAGATGGTCCGTGACCGTCGATTTCGGACAGGAATTGCGTTGGCGGCAGCCGGAACATTCTTGTTCGCGCTGAAATCGATCTTCATCAAGTTCGCCTTCGCTGCGGGTGCCACACCCACTCTACTGCTAACCATCCGATTGCTGTTCTCACTCCCCTTCTACGTTGGGGTTCTGATCTACTTGCGGCAAGATACAGAACGCCAACGGACGGGATCCCGAGAAATCTTGTGGGCGCTCGTGTTGGGTTTCTTTGGCTTCTATTTAGCCGCGATCCTGGACCTGTATGGGTTACAGCTGATCTCCGCGCAGCTTGAACGTCTGACCTTGTTCACTTACCCGTCCATCATTGCGGTAATGGCCTGGATGTTTCTTGGTGAGCGATTGAATCGAAAAATCATCGCTGCAATTGTCCTTTGCTATGCCGGAGTGATCGTCATGTATTCCGGCGAGAGGACACTAACCGCTGGAGCGAACGTCGGACTTGGCGTGTTATACGTAATGGGTGCCGCGGTTAGTTATTCTTTGTATTTCTTGATGGCGAAGCCAAGAATGGAACAGATTGGCAGCCGAGCTTTTACCAGCTGGGCGATGCTGGGATCGACCTTTTACGTTTGCGTACAGTTTTTCTCGACACGATCTGTCAACTCGTTATTTGATGCCCACCCGATCGTTTACGTCTACGGAATGATTCTGGGTTTCGTTTGCACGGTGTTACCAAGTTTCATGATTAACGAAGCGATCGTACGCCTTGGTGCAACGCGAACAGCGATTATCGGATCGGCCGGTCCGGTGCTAACAATGATCTTGGCGATTATTCTGTTGAATGAGCCCTCGTCACCTCGCCATGTCGCCGGCATGATCCTGGCCATCATCGGCGTCAGCTTGGTGACTAAAAACTGAACAGCTAATCGTCGAGATTCGCGAGTTCTATTTATTCAGATAGCCTTGAACCGTCATCCAGTCGTGGAACCTTTCTATCCACTTGTCCGACGGCAGGTTTTGCTGCTTCATCCCGAAGCCATGTCCTCCTTGGGAATACATGTGAAGTTCCACTGACTTTTTGGCGGCCAACCATTTCGTGTATAGCGCCAGGCTGTCGGTTGCCAACCCCAATGGATCGTTGGTTGCTGCCACAACGAACATCGGCGGTGCATTCTCTGGTACTTCCGCCTCCTTCAATTTACCCAAGCCAGCGTAAATTGGCGCAAGGAAATCCGGCCGGTCTTTTGAGTCGGCATGCAGTGCTACATAAGCGGCAACGGCTCCGCCCGCCGAGAATCCCATGAAGCCGATACGATCGGCGGAGAGATGATACTTTTCGGCATTCTCACGCACGTAACGTACTGCGGCCAACCCGTCGGCTCCGGCAAGCGGGGCGGCGTCTGCCATGTCCCGTTGAATACGCTCACGATTGGATGCTTTCAGCAACATCTCTTGAACGCCGTCTTTTCCGGTTGGGACCAGGCGATACCGCAACACGAATCCGGCAATCCCTTTTTCGTTCAGCCATTTTGCCACGTCCGTGCCTTCGCTATTGATCGATAACGCGTGAAAACCGCCGCCCGGTGCGATGATCACAGCCGCTCCGGTCGCCTTGGACGGTTCCGGCAGGAAGGGAGTTAACGTGGGATTGACAACATTGGTGACGACTTCGGTTTTGAAGATCGGCGAGTAGTATTCCTGTTCCTCGTGGGTCCATTCTTCCGACCCCGGCGCTGAGGCCCGGATACAGTCGAATCGCCTCCTCTGCGTAAGCAGACGCTGCAACCAAGCAGGTCGCGGTCATCAACGTGAGTAGTTTCGTTTTCATGGAACACCTTTTCTGTTGGTGAGCTGCCTCGTTCAGATGGTTCCGCCCCGTGGTGAACTCGGCGAAAGCTCCTGCTTTCTGTTCCCAGACCTCAAAAGGAGGATTCGTTGCCTGATATATTTCTAATCGCAACGAAGAGCGAATTGAGTTGGAGAATGATGTACGACGTAATTGTAATCGGAACGGGGGGAGCCGGCAGTGCCACGCTTTATGAGTTTGCGCGGCGAGGCGTCAGAGTGCTGGGCCTTGATCGTTTTCCGCCAGGGCACGACCGTGGCAGCTCTCATGGTCAGACCAGACTCATCCGCCGTTCTTACTTTGAACACAGCGGCTATGTTCCGTTGCTCAATGTGGCCTACGAGTTGTGGGACGATCTGTGCGAACTGAGTGGTGTTGATCTGCTGCACCGCACCGGATTGGTCTACATCGGCGACCCGCAAGACCCGGCGATTCTGGGAGTCATTCAGAGTGCAAAAGATCATCGGATCGAGCTCGAACAGTTATCGGCAGTTGAATCCGCCGAACGGTTTCCCGGGTACTGGGTGCCGCCAGACGCCGCGGTCTTGTACGAACCGGATGCGGGCTTTCTGTGTGTGGAACAAGCGGTCAAAACCTTCATTCAGCAAGCAAAGAAGCTGGGCGCCGAGACAATTCACGGCGTGGAAGTCGTCGGCTGGTCGGCCACCGAGACTGGCGTCGCGGTGGAAACCAGCTCGGCACGTTTCGAAGCAAGCAAACTGATCATTACGGCGGGTTGTTGGGCAAATTCTCTGTTGGCCGAGCTGCGGATTCCGCTGCAGGTTGTTCGCAAGCACCTGCACTGGTACGCAACCAATGACGATTGCTATGAACAATCACGCGGGTGCCCCTGTTTTTTCTATGCCTCCTCCGACGGCTACTTTTACGGATTCCCCGCCTCTGGTAGCGATGGACTGAAGGTTGCGCTGCACAGCGGCGGGACAAAGATTGACGATCCACTAGCCGACAATCGTCTGCAGGAACCCACAGAAACTCGCCAGGTAGCAGAATTCCTGTCGCGTCACCTGCCCGGAGTTTCTTCGCGACAACTGAAGCACGCCGTTTGTTTCTATACCATGACTCCTGATGCGCATTTCATAGTCGACCGCCATCCGCATCATCCACAGGTTGCTTTTGCAGCGGGTCTTTCTGGACACGGTTTTAAATTTACACCCGCCCTGGGAAAAATACTGACTGAACTGGTCCTTGACGGCAATCGCACCTCCAGCATTGACTTTTTGAGTCTGCAGCGGCCTGCGCTGCAAGCGGCAAATGAACGATCGATAAGCTAAAGGGAGTTACCGATGAAACTTTGTTTCCCATACTCAATGCGGGTCCATCCGAGAATGCTTTGTGTATTTTGCGCGGCATCGTTCGTGTCTGCCCAAACCGAAATCGTAGCGCGGATCGAAAGCAGTTTGCCGGCCAGCGACGACGAATTGAACCGGTTAGTTATGGTTCGCTTGATCGTGCGCTGAGAACCACACCGCAGCCGTTTGCGTTCGGAAAGATGCAGTGTCCGTGTGCAATCGTAACTCCGCTGGCGATGTCTTCAGCCAACAGTAATGCTCCATCCATGTCGACGTAGTCTAGCAAGGGCAGAAGTTGTGCGATGGCGGATATTCCGACCGTGGATTCAGTCATGCAGCCCACCATCACTTGCAAACCAAGCGCGCGGGCCCGATCGATCATCCGTCGGGCCGGTGTCAGACCGCCGCACTTCATCAACTTGATATTGACCCCATGAAAATGGTCAGCGCAGCGCTCGACGTCAGCTTCGACGATGCAGCTTTCGTCAGCAATCAACGGTAACGCGGATTTCTGCCGAACATCACGCATTGCCTGCCACTGGTCCGCGGGAAGCGGCTGTTCGATGAATTCAACGCCTAGTGCCTTCAGTTCAACCGAATTGCGGATCGTTTCCTCCGCAGTCCAACCACAATTGGCGTCAACGCGAAACACGGCTGTTGTATGTTGGCGTAACGCCCGCACAATTTCCAAGTCTCGATCGGTGCCGAGCTTGATCTTGTAGATCGGCCAGTCAGGAAACTCGTTCATCTTGGCAATCATGACGTCGATCTTGTCGATTCCGATCGTGTAATCGGAAGGCGGGCAGTGGTCAGACTTCAATCCCCACATAGCGTAGACCGGCTGCCCATGCTGCTTGCCCCACAAGTCATGGGCCGCTTGATCCACCGCACACTGGGCAAACGGATTGTGGTGCAAATAAGGCTGCAGTTTTGTCCATAGCGCGACGGGATCATCCAGCGTCGATGACTCCAGCTGATGGCGAACCTGTTCCAAGGCCGCGCAAATGTTTTCCGCACTAAAACCATAGTAGCTGCTGGCTGTCGCTTCTCCGAATCCATGATGCCCGTCTTGCTCTAGCTCGACGATCACCGTCGGCTGAGACGTAATCGTCTCACGGGAGATCGTGAATGGATGCTGGAGCGGCAGATCGTAGTTGTGAATCCGAAGCCTGAGTGACATCACAATGTTTCCCGGCGCCAGTCGGTTGTGCTGCGAAACCGCAGGATCGCGTCAACTAAGTCGCCACTGCCGTGTCGAATCACATCGCAAACGGGCAGCCCAAACTCGTCGCTGACACGCTGGCGTTCTTGCTGAGCCTCGTCGGAACTGACAGCCGAGCTGTTCATCGCGATCCCGATCACGCGTGCCGGCTGGTAGATGCTGGCCATCGCTTCGTTCATCTCTTTGATCTTCGCCAATGGCGGTATCGTCAAATGTTCCAGGCCTGTGATTCGCTCCCGTCCGACCTGATAACACAAGATCATCGCCTGAGGTGCCGCGCCGTGCATTAGTCCAAGCGTCACCGCCGAATACGACGGATGGGCCAGGCTGCCTTGGCCTTCGATCATCAACACATCGTGATCTTGATGTTGCAACATCATTTTTTCGACCGCGCCGCTGACGAAATCAGAAATCACACGATCAACCGGACAGCCGTCGCCCGCGATCATGATTCCTGTCTGTCCAGTGGCGATAAATTTCGATGAAATTCCTCGCTCCTTTAATCCACGATTCACTTCAATCGCCGTTACCATTTTTCCGACGCTACAGTCATGGCCAACGGTCAGCACGCGCAGACAATCCGGTCGCAGACCGACGCGCCGTGCAATATCTTTCTCGTCTGTCTTGCGGACATCGGTCAGTTCAACATCGTGTTGCTTCGCGGCGGCGACAAACTCAGCATCTTCAGTCAGAAAATCGTGCAATCCACCAACGACGTCCAAGCCTTGTGAGATCGCGTCCAAAATGATCTCGCGCCAGTGGCTGGGAATCTTGCCGCCCGGTGGCGCGGTGCCCAGCAACAGTGTTGTCACACCGGGTACATCGGCGATCGAGGCAACGATCGGGGTGTCTCCTCCAACGCCCAACAGTTGGCCGCTGGTCTTACCCGCTTGCTGACTGTCCAACAACGCAACCACTTCGTCACCCCGGTAACGGATGACCGACGCGGCAGTCTTGCCCGTGTGCGGGTTAGTGCCGCCTTCGGTCAGGATCACGATCTTTCGCTGCATGTAACAAATTCGCTCGTGATAAGCGGCTGTGATATAACGTGTTGCGATTTGACGGATATTTATAGTCCACCCCAATCTTGCTGTGGAGTACGGAATCATGAAAACGCGTTTGCGAGGTCACCGTTGCCGCAGTTTGATGGTGGCTTGGTGCTTGGCTGCGATCAGTATGACTGTGATCAACGTGTCGGCTCAGCAGAAACCTTCGTTCGATGTCATCGTTCGTGGTGGCACCGTATACGACGGAAGCGGTGCGCCTGGTGTTCGAACGGATGTTGCGATCAAAGGTGAAAAGATTGTTGCCTTGGGTGATTTTTCCAGCGCGACTGCGAAACAAGTGATCAACGCCGACGGGATGGCTGTTGCCCCCGGATTCATCAACATGCTTTCCTGGGCAACAGAATCGCTGCTGGCGGACGGTCGAGCTCAGAGCGATATTCGGCAAGGCGTGACCCTAGAGGTGTTTGGCGAAGGCAAATCAATGGGACCGCTGACCGAGGCAATGAAAGTTGCCGGCAAGCTAAATCAGGGAGATATCAAGTATGACATTCCTTGGACGACGCTTAGCGAATATCTGAATCATTTGGCTGATCGCGGAGTTTCCGTGAACGTCGCATCCTTCCTGGGCGCGACCACCGTGCGGATCAATGTGCTTGGCTATGTCGATCGTGCGCCAAGTGCTGATGAAATGGATCAGATGCGCGCAATCGTGCGCCAGGCGATGCAAGAAGGCGCACTCGGTATCGGTTCCTCGTTGATCTACGCACCCGCCTTCTACGCGAGTACCGAAGAATTGATCGAACTGTGTAAGGTCGCCGCAGCATATGACGGCTTGTACATATCGCACATGCGCAGCGAAGGCAACCAACTGCTTGAGGCGGTTGACGAACTGCTGCGAATCGCGCGAGAGGCGGGCATCGCCGCCGAAATCTATCATCTCAAGGCTGCCGGCCGAGAGAATTGGTCAAAGCTGGACAAGGTCATCGAGAAAGTGGAAGCCGCTCGCGCTGATGGCCTGCGCATCACGGCCAACATGTACACCTATACGGCCGGCGCAACCGGTTTGAATGCGACCATGCCCCCCTGGGTTCAGGCGGATGGCATCGATCGTTGGCGAGACCGATTGCGGGATGCAAAGATTCGAGCTCGATTGGTCAAAGAGATGCGTACGCCGACCGACCAGTGGGAAAACCTGCTGGCGATGGCCGGGTCCGCCGAGAACGTGTTACTGGTCGGTTTCAAGAATCCAGACCTGAAACACATGACCGGCAAAACGCTGGCCGAAGTAGCCGCCCGCCGCAACCAGTCGCCCGAAGAGACGGCGATGGATTTGGTGATCGAGGATGAGAGTCGCGTTGAGACCGTCTACTTTTTGATGAGCGAAGAGAATGTGCGCAAGAAGGTCGCGCTGCCCTGGCTCAGTTTTGGCAGTGATGCTTCCGCGTCAGCAACCGAAGGGGTCTTCTTGAAGTCGAGTCAGCATCCGCGCGCCTATGGATGTTTCTCGCGGTTGCTGGGAAAATACGTGCGCGATGAAAAGATCATTCCGCTGGAAACCGCGATCTACAAGTTGACCGCGCTGCCCGCACAGAACTTAAGAATCCGGGACCGCGGCAGTCTCAAGCCCGGTTACTTCGCCGATGTGGTCATCTTTGATCCGTCCAAAGTGCGGGATCGCGCGACCTTCGAATTTCCGCATCAATACTCTGAAGGCGTCAGCGACGTGCTGGTCAATGGAGTAGCGGTGCTGCGCGACGGCGAACACACCAATGCGACTCCTGGCCAGGTTGTTTACGGGCCCGGTAAGTCACGATAAATAGGTGGACGGTCGATTCGCGCCAAACGAGCTGCCTGATCGGCTGTGCATCGCAGGTTACGGTTCTGTCTGCCGCGCTCACTATCCTGTTTTTCTACCAAAGCCGGTAATGATCGAAAGCAGCATGAACGGGAACAGGGCAACACTGTAGAAAGCATAAGGTGCATACTGCTCCCAAGCAACCACTGAAACGAAGTCGTACCTCCCCATGACCTGTTGCTGGGTTGCGATCGCCGCCAGGGTGACCGCTGAATAAGGGAGAATGTACGGGAACGAACAAGAGACCGTATCCATCAGGTTCGCCGAACGATAGGGATGAATGCCGTGACGCTTGCGCAACTCGTTCGCCAGCGGACCAGCCGTGATCATCGCGACCGTGTTTACGGAAACCGCCAGATTCGTTAGCGAGGTAAGGATGATGATCGCGGCCTCGGCCGCGCAGAGTTTTCGCGATCGTACGATCCAGCCACTTCATCATCGCTTCGACGAAACCACTTTCGTTCAGAATTCCAATCGCAGTGACAAGCAGCAATGTCAGAATCGCTGTCGGTACCAGTCCCATCGCGCCGGAGATCAATGCCCCCTCGGTGGTGCCGCCTTCGCCGATCGAAAAAAGTTCGGACACGGGAAAGATCCCGAATAGGACGCCGATCACGCATGCTGAAAATATGCCTACCGCCAGTGCCGCCAAAAAATGGTATCCAGCAACTGCAACGATAAAGACCAATAGCGGAGGCAACAGCATCGGCAACCCTTTCGAATTGGCCGTTTCGGCGATGATTTTGTCGGCGTCAAAGGCACCGACGCTGTCGCCGCCGCCAACGAACAGAAAGCACACCGCCGAGATCGCCGCACAGGGCAGCACGTACTTGAGTCTGGACTTCACCACGCCGGCCACATCCGTTTCCTGAGTCGCCGCCGAGACAATCGTGGTGTCGGAGATCGGCGCCAAGTTGTCTCCGAACGCAGCACCGCTGACAATTGCGCCCAGGACCACCGCCGGGTCGGCGGAGAGCACGATCCCCGCTGGGTACATGACCGCGGTAAATCCGATCACTGTTCCAAGTCCCGTTCCCACGCAGACGGCAAAGGCGGCTGAACAAACGAAGGTGACCACAACGAAAGCGGACCCTTCCAATCCCAGCGACCAACCGAGCCAGACGACCGCTTCGACCAGCCCGGACATTCCCAAGATTCCGGAAAACGCGCCCGCCCACAGCCAACAAACGATTGCGACTGTGGCGACACGATTGGCCATCAAGCTGAAAACACGTTCACAATAAACGCCATAGTCGCGAGCAAAGAACATGCCCGCCGTGACGCCGATCATGGCCGCGACGATCATTCCTTCGGTCGTCGGGGCGCCGAGGAATACGAGTCCGAGCACCAGAGTAAGGAAGACACCGAGCGGTACGAGTCCGGCCCAGATGCCTCCGTAGAATGTTGCCTGCGGTTCTGTTGGCGGATGACTCGTTTCCAAGGTCAAGGTCTTTTCGATGGCGGTCGGACCGGCGCTGCGAATCGTGGCCGATTAGGGATCAAGCGATGTCGTTTCGGCAGGGTTCTTCGCACCGATGCCGTACAAATGATGCTGAGTCCGGATAAAAATCATACCATCGGAGATGGCGGGAGTTGCCATACAGGTTTCGCCCATTTCGATTCGCCCCAACAATTGAAACTCGGGACCGGCGCGGACGATCGTGACTTCTCCCGCCTCGCTGATAAAGTGAAGTTTGCCGTCCGCAGCGACCGGAGAGGCGGTATATCCACTCGAATTCTTTAGTCGCTCGCGATAGATTCGCTCGCCGGTCTTGGCGTCATAACAGCTCAGCAAGCCGTTGTTCGGGCAGACGTAAAGTTGTCCGCGATAGACAATCGGAGTCGGCATGTAGGGACCCCCTCGTGCCAACTTCCAGGCGACAAATTCACTTTTCGTTTCGCCGTCATCCAGTGTGATGTCGCCCTTCGCTCTTGGTCGAATGGCATAGATTGGCTTGATCGCCCGGTAGCCGCTGGTCAGGTAAACCAGACCATCGGCAACGACCGGCGTGGGGATGGTGACCTCGGCCAGTCGCGCCATGCGCCAATGTTCTTCCCCCGTTAACGGATCATAACCGCGTGCATAATTCGACGCCGCGGTGATCAACTCATCGCCATCAGGACTCTCGTAAATGGCAGGTGTACTCCAGGATGGGTTCTCATCGCGATCGGTACGCCAAACTTGCTGACCACTTTCGATCTCGTAGGCGGCAATGAACGAATCCTTACCAACATCGCATTGTTGGATAACAAGGTGCTTGTAAATGATTGGTGAACTTCCAAATCCCCATTCGAATGCATCGTCGTAAAACCAACCGGAGGCGAGCTTGCCAAGGTCTCGCTTCCATAACAAGGCGCCGTCGAAGTCAAAGCAGAACAGACCTTCCGACCCCAAACTGACCACAATGTGCTGACCATCGGTCGCCGGCGTTGGGTTGGCGTGGGTTGATTTCAGATGACGCTTTACTTTAGGGATGCCACGATGGATTTCTTGCGACCATCGCTGCTGTCCAGTTTGTTTGTCGACACAGTGCAGCATCCAAACGTGTTCTGATTCGTCCTCAACCGAATCGATGTCGCCATACTGACCGCTGCGCAGGCTGTGATCTCCGGCGCCGCTGATCGCTGCCGTTAGAAAGAGGTCATTTCCCCAAACGATTGGACAGGAGTGGCCCAGTCCGGCGATCTCTGTAATCCAGCGAATGTTGTCTCCGGTCTGAACGTTCCAGCTGACCGGGGGATATTGACCGTCGGCGATTCCACTGGCACCCGGGCCTCGAAAGGAAGCCCAGTTCTTTGGCGACCGAACGTAGGCATCCGGTTCATCCACGCGCGGCATCCGGTTCTGATCCAAATCTGCGGAGTCAAGTCGCTTGTAGCGCATCGTGCTGGTCGCGGTCGCAATCTCCAGCGCTGTCGCCCGATCCTCTGATAGCTCAAAAGTGATCGTAGTAAGATCACTGCCAACAGGATGAAAACGGCTACTGTCGATTGGTTCGATGATATCAATCAGGTTCCCGTCACGGCTCATTTCCAGTCGCGGACCCCGGATCGTGATTTGATACAGCAGTTCGTCGGGGCTGACATAGGTTCCGGTAAAAAGTTCGAGTTCGCTCGCGCTGAGAATCTTTGGCGGCTGTTGCTGCGAATCAGCGCCGGCGGCGACGAGGCGATCAGCGACGTCGGATTTCAGATAGGGGTCTCCGATCAAGATGTCAGACAGAACGTGCTTGTCGAACTCCGCCTTAGCCAGGATCGCTGATACCGTTTCAGCACGACCCTGTTTGCAGGCTATCGCCAGCGCAGCGAGTGGCTCGTCCGCACCGGCGTCAAGCAACGCCTGGACGATACTGGTATGACCTCTGGCGGCAGCCCAGTACAGCGGAGTCAGTTGGTAAAACGTATCTTTTACATTGACCTTGGCATCGTGGTCGAGCAGTAATCTCACGACTTCGAGATGCCCATGCTGGGCAGCAAAAGAGAGGGCTGTCGCTTTGTACTTTGAGGGAGCATCGACATCGGCGCCGCTGTTGAGCAGTTGCGCCACAGCTATCGCGTCTCCATGTTTCGCGGCAGCATGCAACTGGACCGTATTTTCGTCTGCGCCCGCACTAACGGTGCAACAACTTAGCGATATGAGTATCGGAACTAACCTGCCTCGCCCAGCCTGACGATTGATCGAGATAATTCACCATGATTCATTGATCGCGTGTGAGTTCGGTCCAATGGGAAAGCGCAAAGTAGGCTGGCTGCGTGGCGGTCAATCGGCCGACTAGGCGTTCGCCGTCACGTCGCAATCGAAAGTAAATCTCTGAACGGTCCTGATAGGGGTGCGAGACCACAAAGCGTCCAATCGTTTCGCCGACGAGTTGTCCGTCCTGAATGGAAAGATTCTTCAGCGCTGATTTTTCTTTACCATCGAACACAACCGTTGCTGTACCGGATTCGAGAACCTCTATTGCAAGTGAGATGGCGACACCGTCACGCAACACCGTTCCCGACCATTTCCCGGCAAACGGATCGAAATTTTGTTGCCCCGTTTCGCTGCTCGCAGCTTCCTCTTCTGAGCCATCAGGGTACAAGACCTTTGCGATCGCCGTCATGACGCTTGTTGTCACAACGTGGTCTTCACCATTGGTCAAGACAACGATGGCGTTCTTCTGATCGGGAAACAATCGCAGCGTCGTTGAAACTCCCGGCATCCCTCCGGAGCTGCTGTTCGTCCGCCGCCCCAGCATGATTCCGTCGTTGAAGGCGACGCCGTAGCCGAGATTACGACCAGGAGAAAACGCGGTTGGCCGTCGCATTTCGATAGCGGACTCCTCGCTCAGCACGCGAACATCATCCAGTATTCCATTGTTCATGTGCATTCGCCCGTAGCGCGCCATGTCATTGACACTGCTAACGACCGCCGACGCGCCGGGGTGATCAAAGTCATAATGCGGAACGGCGACAAAGCGACCGGTCACGTCGAGGCCATACTGAGTGGCAGCGTCGGACTCAAACCCCGGACGAATGTGATCAGAAGTACGGCTCATTCCAAGTCGATCGTAGACCTCGAGCTCCATGAACTTAGGCCAGCCGAATTTGGAAACGTTGCCAATGATCTGATCCAGGACGCCGTAAGCCAGATTCGAATACTCCCAGTAGCTTCCTGGCTGGCGATAGGCGAACCCGTACCGCCGCAGTGTGACATCGAATGGCGGCGGCTGGCTGCCGGGGTAGAAGAAGCTGTAGTGCAGCGGCAAACCCGACGTGTGATTTGCCAATCGCCGCAGCGTGATCTCGTCTGGCGATCCGGCATAAGCCCTTAGCTTTTCACCGGGCAGATATTCATTTGCTGGTGCATCCAAGTCCACCAACCCACGGTCCTTCAGCACCATCAGCCCGGTGCCTGTAAAAGACTTGCTGATCGACGCCAGCCGATAGATCGTGTCGGCGGTTGCCGGAATTTTCTGCTCCAGGTCCGCCAGGCCAAACCCTTCAGCCCAGATCAGTTTGTCATTTTGAACAACGGCGACGGAAACCGAAGGAACCTGGCCATTGTCAATAAATCTTTGGATCTGGTCACGGACTTTAGTGAACTGAGTAGGCGACCGAGTTTGGTCGGCCCAGGAAGAAGTCGTTAACAGCGCAATCGTGATCGCTACAAAGCTTCGCATCAGCACTTTTTTCGGTAGAAGGACGATAACCGTGCCCATCATATTAACGGCTGCGGGTCCTGGATTGTGGTTCGCATCCGGAGCTGGAATTCAGTGAAGCCCTGGGATTTCTCCCATCAGGATTTTGGAGAGTTTCTCCGCAGCCAAATTTCCACCCGAGACGATACATACCGCTTTGCCACTGTCGTGCCCTGACAATGCGGCGGCAACCGGAACCGCACCAGCCCCTTCGGCGACGACGTGATGCTCGATCGCTAACAGACCGATCGCATCGGCGACCTCTTGCAGCGTGGCAACGGCCATCGAGTCGATCGCTTGTCTGACCATCGGCCACATCGCCTGTAGAACGGTTCGTCCACCGATGCCATCGATGAAACTCGGCGTGTGCTCGACCATCATCGGTCGCCCCGATCGAAGTGCTGTGCCGAAGGGCTGTGAGGTGTCGGTTTCGCAGGCGACGATCTTCGTGGCCGGGACCCGCTGTCGAAATACCGAAGCGATTCCCGAAACCAGGCCACCGCCACCACAGGGCACGTACACGCTTTCAACGTCCGGTAGTTCCTCCAGAATTTCTAACGCGATCGTCCCGTTCCCCTCGATTACCGCTGGTTCGGCGACGGGACTGATAAAGACGCCAGATCGTCCTTGTACCGTTCTTGTTTCCAGCATCATCCACCAGTCATTGAATGGAACGATTTCGACATTGGCGCCGATCTTTCGCAGCGCGTCGACTTTCGACTGCGATGAGGTATCTGGAACCACGGCTGTACAGGGAACTTCCATCTTGCCGGCGACCTTTGCCAAAGCCCGGCCAAAATTACCTGTGCTGACCGTCACGACACCCTGACGAAGTTGGTCAGCAGTTAGCGACCGAATCGCGTTCGCAGCGGCACGAATTTTGAATGAACCACTGGGTTGCAAATTCTCCAGCTTCAAATAAATCTCGCGATCTGACACGGACTTACTGAGCCGGATTAACGGCGTGCGAATGACAAAGTCATCAATTCGGCGACCGGCGCGTGCGACGGATGCCAGGTCAGGCGATCTTAGCGGCAGCATGTTCGGCTATTTGAACCGATCATCGTTTTTGTCGCGCAAGTAGATCGAATTTTTCGGCTTGGCGAAGACACGCCTGAGCATCGGCTCGAACAGCTCGAGCGACAATTTTGGCCGCTGGTGATCAAACGCCCTATTGTCATACTTGGCGACGAACTCCTCGGTTTGATCGTAATGCGGTGAGCCGCCAAATTTCGAGCGCATGTTGCGATCGAGACCCAAGTGATGAAAGAAGTTGTAGCCCTGAAAAATCGCGTGATGTTTGACCATCCAATGCGTCTCTTCCGACACGAACGGTTGCAAAATCGCGGCACTGACATCGGCATGATTGACACTGCCTAGCGTGTCACCGACATCATGAATCAAAGCCGCCACGACGTATTCTTCGTCGCGACCGTCTTCGGCCGCCAGGTCGGCGGTCTGCAAACAATGCTGAAGCCGATCGATCGGGAAACCGCCATAGTCATCGCCCAGCAACTTCATATGATCCAGAATGCGATCGGGTAACTTTTTGAAAAACTCCATCTGCCGCGACATGATCTTGTCCCAGTCTTCCTTGCTGCTCTCGGTCATTTCTCGAAAGAAGGTTTCGCCGGCCATCTTGTTTCTCTCCCGTGACTGTTTGCTTGCGAAGGCAGTTCTCTAAATGATACCGAGCCGGCGCGCTGTGCACACACGGGGCGCGGACCGCAATCTGTTATCGTAATAAGAATCGTCACGTTTTGATATTAGTTTACCGCCAAAGATCACTTAACCAACGTCGCTCGCATGCTTCTTCAAGCATCACGATCGCTGAGCAGCCCGAGGAAACGACATCGCATGGTAATCACGCTAGCTGCCGCTGGTCGTCCGCTGCTCGCTTTTTCACTGTTGATCATCGGCGTCATGCCGCTGGAGAATGGGACGAGTCGAAACCTGTTTGCCCAACAGGTCGTGACACCACAACACCTGACGCAAGTTTCAGATAACGGTGATCTGCTGAACCAGGCGCTGCAGCGAGACTACGAGCCGATCGACTTGTCGCTGTTCGATGACAGCATCCACCACTGGCAAATGAAGGATGGTCGTGGACGAAACGATCAACGTTTTCGAACCAGATCAAATCGTTCAGATTGCCGAAAATCTATTGAAGTTTCAGAACCCGGATGGTGGCTGGCCAACCAACCTGGACTGGCTGGCCAAGATCGAAGTCGACGAGATCGCGAAGATTCGAAATGGTTCCATCGGCCGCAGCTCGCTGGACAATCGCAACACCTATCCGCAAATCGAATACTTGTTGCGGGTATTCCACGAGACTGGGCTGCCGCAGTATCGGGCCGCCGCAATTCGAGGCTTGAATTACATTCTGCGTCAGCAGCGATCCAGTGGAGGGTGGCGCGGCAACGATGTCGATGCAATCACATTCAATGACGATGTGATGGTGGGGATCATGCGACTGTTGCTGAAAATTCGCCAAAGTGCCCAGCCGTTCGACGGATTGGATCCGGAACTGCGGGATCGCCTTTCAGATTCATTGGATCGGGCAATCGAGGTCACGCTGAGTTGTCAAATTTTGGTCGACGGAAAAAAAACGGCCTGGTGCCAGCAGCACGACCATCGGACCTTCCAGCCTGTCCGAGCGCGAAGCTATGAACTGCCGTCGATCACGGCGCAGGAGAGCGTGGGAATCGTCCGCTTCCTGATGGAACTTCCCGATCCGTCGGCCGAGGTCGTTGCCGCGGTCGAAAGTGCGATCGCCTGGCTGGAGGCAGCCAAGATCGAGGGTCTGCAAGTCGAAACATTCTCGATCCCGCCAGTCCGATTCGAGGGTCATACGGCCAAATTCGATCGCCGCGAAATCGCCGATCAACAGGCACCACCGATCTGGGCAAGATTCTACGAAATCGATACCAATCGACCGTTCTTCTGCAACCGTGACGGAAAGAAAGTCTATCGCCTCGCCGATGTTCAACTCGAACGGCGCAGCGGATACGGCTGGTACGGCTACTGGCCGGCCAAGTTGTTGTCAGAAGACTATCCCGCCTGGAAAGGACGGATTGCGTCCCCAGAAAATCCCTGAACCGGGATGACCATCGGTCTCACTCAGTCATCAGTCGCTCGAGAACCGATCCACTGCGAAACCAACTCGCAAACCGCCGGTGCCACCGGTTTGCGGATCAACTTTTTGTAACCCAGAAAGGTGTGATGATCAGGATCAAGTCTCAGTAGGTGAGTCAGGTCGGCAATCACCCGATGCGTGATATCGCCCGAACAGATTTCCGCGATTCGCTGCACGTCGCCAGGCAAGCACTGGATATCCTTTTCACCGCCGAGGACCAGCATGGGACAAGTGACCTGCCGATAAATGCGCTCGTTATCGAGTGCCAACAATTCACGTAACCACGTCGCGTTGACTTTGCGGAACATCGATCGAAACGTCGGTCGATCGGACGATTTTAGTTTCGCAATCAGCTGTTCCTGATTGTCAATGGGATTGCCAAAGAGGCGAAAAAGACAAGTGAACAGGAAGCGGCGAAATCCGGTTGCTTGCGACAAATCGTTCTGCATTTGCTGCGCTTGACGCCGCAGAATCGATTCCATCGGTTCCACAAATGGACACAACAAAACGAGTCCGGCGAGATTCGAGTGGCGGATGGCAAGCTGCGCGGCGATGATCGTTCCTTCACTGTGGCCAAGGACAAAAATCTGTTCTCGGTCACAATCTTCTCGTCCGGCAAGGTAGTCGATACAAGCACTCGCATCGGCAACCAGATCGTTGTGACTGCATAAAAAATAGTCGCCTGCGCTTTTCCCACAACCTCGTTTGTCATAACGGAAGCTGGCGATCCCGGAGGCGGCCAAGTAGTCCGCCAAGGTATTGAAGATATTCAGCGCTTGGCCGTGCGCGTTTTCATTGCGATCCAGTGGCCCACTACCGTGAACCATCAGCACTATGGGACAGCGGCGAAGGCCATCGGGGAGTCGGAGTTCGCCGGCCAGCGTTACGCCGTCAGATTCGACAGAGATCTCGCGAGTAATCACGGTTTTGCCAGCCAGTCCCGCGAGTCCACTGGCGGGCAATTCGTACTTTCAATTTCCGTGCCCTGCGAGGGACTCACAGGACTACACGGTGGTATGCTCAATGTAGTCCCGCGAGTCCCTTCGCGGGGCGCGGGTTTGTTCTTTGGTTTTTTTCCTGCGCGGGGACTCGCAGGACTACCGAAGGTATGCTTGCTGTAGTTTGGCAAGTTCCTTCGCGGATCCATAACTGAGTGCAGGTCGCGCAATGCTCTCGATCCGGGATTTCCAATTCTTCGATCCTGAGGGTGAGCTCACTGTATCAGCTGGACATCTGCCTCATTGGCAGCAGCCAGGCGCCACTTACTTTATCACTTATCGCACGATCGATTCGATCTCCGCGGTCGCCATGGAACGTATTCTGGCCGCTCGCGATGACTGGTTGCTGCGAAATGAGATCGATCCCACAAATCCCAATTGGCACCTTCAACTGGCTCAGCTTTCGCCGCGACAGCAACAAACCTTTCGCCGTATGTTTTCGCTTCAGTTCGAAAACGAACTTGACCAGTTGTGGGGAGAGTGTCTGTTGAAGCAACCAGAGCCCGCCAAGATCGTCGCGGATAGTCTGCTGCATTTCGACGGCGACCGTTATCAATTAGGAGCGTTCGTTGTAATGCCCAATCACGTACATATTTTGGCACGAATTCTACCCGAGCATTCGATGTTGGATCAGTGTTTTAGTTGGAAGCATTTTCAAGCGCGCGAGATCCATCGTCAGCTTGGCCGATCAGGACACTTGTACCAAAGCGAGAGCTTCGATCATTTGGTACGTGACGATGATCATTTCCGAAAGTTTCGACGGTACATTGAGAGCAATCCAGAAAAGGCAGGGCTTAGCAAAGCAGATTACGTATCGTATCTGCCTGAGATCGGCGATTCATAGTCCCGCGCGTTGCTTCGCGAGCCGCAGGTTGGTTGTCGATCTTGCCCTGCGAGGGACTCGCAGGACTACGGCGGGGTGCTCCATGTAGTCCCGCGAGTCCCTTCGCGGGGCGCAGGTTTGATTCTTAGTTTTGTCCTGCGCGAGTGCTCGCCGGAACATTGGGAGTATTTCCGCGCTCGCGCTGGCGGGCAATTCGTACTTTCAATTCCGTGTCCTGCGAGGGACTCGCAGGACTACACGGTGGTATGCTCAATGTAGTCCCGCGAGTCCCTTCGCGGGGATTTGTATTCTCAAAGCAATGCCCTGCGCGGGACGCGCAGGACTACGCCGCCGCAAACCCTAGGAACCGCATTATGGCTGACGAACCCTTTGTAATATCTGAAATCGACGACCGCGGAATCGCACGCCTGACTCTCAATCGAGCTGATGCTCGCAATGCGCTTTCCAATGATCTGATGTTGCAATTGCGAGAGACTGTGCAGATTCTGGGTAGCGATGATCGGGTAAGGGCGGTGGTTCTGACCGGCGCCGGCGATGTTTTTTGTGCGGGCGGCGATCTGAAAGGGATGAAACGGCAAGCGTCCAACACTCGCGAAGGTCGGATTGGTGATGCCTGTGATTTTGCCAGCACGCTGCGTGAAATCGACAAGCTGCCAAAGTTGTTGATTGGCCGCATCAATGGTTCAGCGTTTGGCGGCGGAGTAGGACTGATCTCGCTGTGCGATATCGCGATCGGCCTATCGAGTGCCAGTTACCGGTTAACCGAGGTCACGCTGGGGCTGATTGCGGCCACGATTTCTCCTTACGTCGTCGCTCGAATTGGCGGGCCCAATGCCCGGCGAATGATGCTCAATGCGCTGCCGCTCGATGGCAAAGCGGCGCATCAACTAGGCTTGTTGGACGTGGTGGTCGACTCCGAACAGGCACTTGATCAGGCGGTCGAGCAGGAGGTTGCGCATCTGTTGCAATGCGCGCCGGGGCGGTCGCTGCGTCGAAATCGTTAATCCGCTATGTCAACAGCCATGACGCCGACGCCAACTACGATTACACCACGACCGCGCTGGCGGATGCTTGGGAGACCGAAGAGCTTCGTGAAGGAATCGATGCGTTTTTGAATAAGCGCAAGCCAAATTGGATGGTCGGGTGACCGGTTGTGGTTGGAGACAGGAAATCTGCCACGCTTAAAGCAACGACTCTGGCAGGTCCACGTATCTTGATCTTAGATATTCTCCCAGACTTTTTGCTTGGGCGTCAAAGCGGGTCGATGAAGCGACCCCTTCGCCAAGTAGTCCGACCACCACAAAATTAAGGGAACGCAAGTTGGGCAATTCATATCTGCGGATATCTAAATCACCCGTCTCGGGGATCAGTTGCCTGAATCGCTGAACCGTCAGATTCTCTGCCAGCCAGGCGTACGCCGAATCGCTGCGCGCCCAGACTCCCACATTGGCATTGCCTCCTTTGTCGCCGCTGCGTGCGCCAAAAATGGTTCCCAGTGGCACGGACTTGGTCGGCCCCGCGGGGACTGTGCCGGATGCGTGGTCTGGTTCGAGCTTCAGCGAACTACCGGTTGCTGAGGCGCCTGCTTTGGTAGGCGGAATCGGTAACCGTGTGCCGTCTTCCAACACGACAACCTGGTTGACCAAGTCGGCCGGTATTAAGGCGGGCCAATAGACTCCGAATGGACTTGCGTCGGTCGGTGGGGTGGTGGCAAACAGTCCTGGATAACTGGCCAGCACCATCTCGACAATTTTGCTTGAAAATGCGCGTCCGACCAGATTCGGATTCTGGCTTTTGACGGTCACCTTCAGCAGCGCGGCCGCTTCCTGATTCGTCACGGCATCCGGCTTGGCGGTATTGGCCAGCGAAAATTCGAACACATCGAACTTGTCGACATCCAATTCATGCCGTAGTGTGCGATCAACCAAATCGGCCTTCTCTGGAATGTTCAAGCCGGTCAGCACGAAAGTCATCTGATTTCGATAACCGCCCAAATAATTCAAGCAGACTTTCATCGTCGGCGGTGCGGGTTCGCCACGAATCCCAAACAGCCGCACTCGGTCGGGACCTTCTTGCTGAATTTGGATTGTGTCGAATCGGGAGACGACATCCGGATTGAAGTAGGCCGGCTGATCAATCTCGTACAGCAATTGGGCCGTCACGGTTCCCACGGAAACCTGTCCGCCGGTCCCCGGGTGTTTGGTGATTACCGATGAACCGTCGGCCGACATCTCGGCGATCGGGAACCCTGGATGTTCCAGACCGGGTACTTCTTGAAAGAACGCGTAATTGCCGCCGGTGCATTGCGTGCCGCATTCAATCACGTGCCCGGCGACGATAGCGCCCGAGAGCTGATCCCAGTCATTTCGCTGCCAGCCAAAATGCCAGGCGGCTGGTCCGGCGATCACCGAGGCATCGGTCACCCGCGGACAGACCACGACATCGGCGCCTTGATTGAGCGCTTCGACGATTCCCCAGCATCCCAAGTAGGCATTGGCTGAGAGCGGCTTGACATGCATCTCGGCCAGCGTCTTACCGGTATCAAGATGCCGCAAGGGATGCCCCGCCGCCTGCAAAGCGTCCAATTCCGGCAGTAAGTCATCTCCTTCGATATGCAAAACTTTGGCACTCAGCCCCAGTCGATCGCACAGCTCGCGCAGCGCCAGCGTCAGACCGGCTGGATTCAGCCCCCCAGCGTTCGTCACGATCTTGACGCCGCGATCAAGCGCCAAGCCCAGAACGTCTTCCATCTGACTTAGAAAGGTCACGGCGTAGCCTCGCGAATCGTCCTTGTGGCGAGCCTTCCAGAGGATCATCATGGTCAACTCGGCGAGATAATCGCCGGTTAGGAAGTCGATCGGCCCTGCTTCGATCATTTCGCGTGCCGCTGCCAAGCGATCGCCGTAAAAGCCGGAACAGTTTGCGATCCGCAGCGGTGACGTCATGTTTCTTTAACCATGTCTTGAAGCCACAATCGATTCATCGGGTGTCGGGTGTCGAGTGGCTGGGGTCGAGACGCGAGTTCCACGAGTGTCGAGCCCCCAGCAGCGAACGATCAAAATGCGCCTACGCCGGGTCATCTTCAGTCGTCCGCAATCACGGCCAATATCGCGCCGGCCGCAATCGTATCACCCGTTTGAACCGACAACGCGGTAACCTGCCCAGCCGCCGGGGCCGTAATGTGATGCAATACTTTCATCGATTCAATGATCAACAACAAGTCGCCTTGTTTGACCTGATCGCCAATGCTGGCGGAGACTTCGCAAACCACTCCTGGCAGCGGAGCGACCAGAGATCCGGCAACTGCGTCGGCTGCCACATTGGGAAAACGCGGTAGCTCGCGCAGCGTCGTGCAACCAAGCCCGCTATCAACGTAACAGGTCTCGCCGACGCGGTGCACCGAATAGCCCCGTTGCACACCATTAGTCAGTAGAGTGACTTGATCAGCAGTGGCGGTGACTAATTCCGTATCTTGTTCGTGACCATCGATCCGCAGAGACAAACGATTGCCCCGCAACTGATATTCGACTTCGATCGGGTCGCCTGAAGCGACAAATCGAGCTTGTTGGAACTGGGACGGACTGTTTCGCCATCCGGATGGAATGGTTTTCAGTGCAGTCGCACAGGCCCGCCGCTCGGCCTGCCCAGCCAGCGCTGCGGCCGCGGCGTGCAGTTTTTCGACATCCAGGTCCCCAAGCGGCCGGGCCAGCTGATTGACGTCGTGCCGACTTAGAAAATCAGTGTCGGTCCGTCCGGCAATGAATTCGTCGTGCCGCAGGACTCGCACCAGCAATTCACGATTGGTTTGCAGTCCGTGAATCTGTGTGGCTTGGAGCGCCTTAGCCAGCTGCCGCGCCGCTTCGGTTCGCGTGGGCGCATGGGCGATCAGCTTGGCCAGCATCGGATCGTAGAACGGCGAGACTTCTCCGGCGTCGCCAAATCCCGAATCAACGCGCACCGGCGAGTCCTTCGGCGGACGAAAACGATGCATTGAACCCGCAGCGGGTAAGTAATCTCGGGCCGGATCTTCGGCATACAGGCGCGCTTCAATGGCGTGGCCGGTGATGGTCGCGTCGATAGCCGATTGCGGCAGAGGTCGACCTTCGGCGACCAATATCTGCAAGCGGACCAGGTCCAAACCAGTGACGCTCTCGGTAACCGGATGCTCGACCTGTAACCGCGTGTTGACTTCCAGAAAATAAAACTGCTTGGCATCGGTCATCAAGAACTCGACCGTGCCCGCGCCGACATAACCAATCTGCTGGCCGGCTCTGACAGCCGCATCACATAGGGACCGTCGCAACGAGTCATCGACCATCGGGGAAGGTGATTCCTCAATGATTTTTTGATGCCGCCGCTGGATCGAACATTCCCGCTCGAACAGATGAATCACATTCCCATGGGTATCACCGAAGATTTGGACCTCGATGTGTCGCGACGATTCGATGTAGGGCTCGATGAACAAAGTACCGTCGCCGAACGCCGACTCGGCTTCGCGACGGGCCGTGTCAAGCGACTGCGGTAGCTGACTATCTTGGCGGACAATTCGCATCCCGCGGCCGCCGCCACCGGCCGACGCCTTGACCAGCAACGGCCAGGGCAACTCCCGTAGCTGGTCGCGGATTTGATCGAGCGACTGATCGCCAACTTCGACCGTGGGCAAAATCGGCACCTCGGCCTGCTGCATCAATTGCTTGGCCTTGATCTTTGATCCCATCGCCGCGATCACGTCGGCGGATGGTCCAATGAATGTGATCCCGGCGGCGGAGCACTGACGAGCAAAATCGGCGTTCTCGGCCAGAAACCCATAACCGGGATGAATCGCGTCGGCATTCGTTTTTTTGGCCGCGGCCAAGACCAAATCGCCTTTCAAATACGACTCCGACGGCCGTGAACCGCCCAGCGGGAATACTTCGTCGGCGTCTTCGGCGAATTTGGCCTGGCGATCGGGCTCGCTGCAGATCGCGACGGAAGCGATTCCCATGTCACGGCAGGTGCGCATGATCCGGCTGGCGATTTCACCCCGATTGGCGATCAAGATTTTGTTGATGGGTGATGCTGTCATGCGTTATCAATCATTCCGTCCGCAACCACTGCATTTTTTTACATCCGAAAGACGCCGAACCGACTTGTGCCTTGCACCGCTGCTGAATGACAGGCTGACAGTGCCATGCCCAATACGGTCCGCGAATCGCGCGGGTCGATGATGCCATCGTCATACAGTCGGGCGCTGGTGAACGGAGCCAGTGATTCGCTTTCGATTTGATTCTCGATCATCTGCCGCATCATCGCGTCTTTCTGTTCGTCATACGGTTTGCCCGCCGCTTGGGCCGTCGCCCGCTGCACAATCGACAGCACTCCAGCCAGCTGTTTCGGACCCATCACAGCTGTTTTGCTGTTGGGCCAGATGAACAGGAACCGCGGATCGTAGGCGCGGCCACACATGCCGTAGTTGCCGGCCCCGTACGAACCGCCGATTTGCAGCGTGATATGAGGCACGGTGCTGTTGGAGACCGCGTTGATCATCTGCGCCATGTTTGATGATGCCCCGTTGCTCGTATTCTTTGCCAACCATGTATCCGGTCACATTTTGCACGAACAGCAAGGGAATGTTGTTGCGGTTGGCCAGTTGGATGAATTGAGATGCTTTTTGCGCCTCATCGGAAAACAACACACCTTGTTGATTCGCCAAAATCCCAACTTCGTAACCGTGCAACGACGCCCAGCCGGTAATCAAATTCACTCCGTAGGCCGGTTTGAACTCGTGCATTCGCGATCCGTCAACGATCCGGGCTAAAATTTCGCGCATCTCGACTTGGACTTTCAAGTCAGCCGGTGCAAGGCCGAGCAATTCTTCGCTGTCATACAACGGTGGCTGGACCTCGTCGGCGGGGGGTGGTCCCAGTTTTCTCCAGTTCAAATTGGCCACGATTTCTCGCCCGATTCGCAGCGCATCGGGTTCATCAACCGCTAAATAGTCGGACAGTCCCGAGACACGTGAATGCATCTCGGCACCACCGAGTTCTTCGTCGCTGGATTCTTCACCGGTCGCCATTTTCACCAGCGGTGGGCCGCCCAGGAAAACCTTGGCTCCACCTTTGACGAACACGCTGTAGTCGCACATCGCCGGCATGTAAGCGCCGCCCGCGGTTGAGTTACCGAACACCAGCGCGATGGTGGGAATCCCGCGCGCTGACAGTTCGGTAAGCCTGCGGAAAGTCGCACCGCCGGGGATAAAAATCTCTGATTGACGGGGCAGATCGGCCCCGCCGGATTCGACCAGCGTGATGTGCGGTAAGCGGTTTTGTTCGCAGATGTCCAACCCGCGCAACGCCTTTTTGACCGAATAGGGATTGATCGTGCCACCCCGAATGGTCGGATCGTTACCGCCGATTAAACATTCCACGCCCGAGACAACGCCGATCCCGGTGACGTTGCCGGCGCCGACCTCGTACTCACTGCCGGCGGCCGCGATCGGCGAGAGTTCCAAGAAGGGCGAATCGCGGTCCAATAACAATTCAATCCGCTCGCGAACCAACAGCTTGCCACGCTTGTGATGTCGCGTGACATATTTTTCACCGCCGCCACCACGCGACTGGGCAAGCAGTCCAGCGAGCTCCTCCAGCTGCTTGATTACCGATTCGCGATTGACCAGGTATTGGTCCGCGTTGCGATCCAACCGTGTCGAGAGAACAGGTCGCAACACGATTAGGATTCCCTTTCGGCTACGACGATGTCGCGGCTCAAAAACATGTTCACAATCTAATTCGAGTCACCTGCATCGTTCGGCAGCGATCCGGGCCGGCGAATATTCAACTTGTTGTCCGATTCCGTTCAGCGAGAGACAACTTACTTGCCTGGCGCGATGCCCTCGTACTTGGCGATGATGCCCAGCATGATCTCGTCGGCGCCGGCTCCAATCGACATCAATCTCGAGTCGCGAAAGTAACGTGCCAGTGGATACTCTTCCATGTAGCCCATTCCACCATGGAACTGCATGCAGGTGTCGGCCACTTCTCTGGCCAGGCGACCCGCTTTCAGTTTGGCCATCGAAGCTTCGCGGGTGTAATCCTGGCCTGCCTCCATTTTGCGGACACAGTGATAACACATTTGCCGCAAGAACTCGACTTCGGAAATCAGCTCCGTCAGCTTGAAGTAAATCCACTGGTTCTGGATCAACGGCTTTCCAAAAGTCTCACGACCGCGGGTGTAGTCGATCGTCATCTTCAGGATCTTTTCCGCTCCCGCCGCGCAACCAGCAGCGCCAACCAGGCGTTCGTTCTGGAACTGCTCCATCTGGTAGATAAAACCCATGCCTTCTTCGCCGATGCGATTGCCAACCGGCACGCGAACATTGTCGAAGGAAAGTTCGCCGGTATCGCTGGCCCAGTTGCCCAGTTTCTTAAGCTTCTTGGTGATCGAGAAACCATCCGTCTTGGTCGGCACAACGATCAGCGACATGCCGCGGTAACCGGGCTCCGGAGATGTCTTGGTCAGCACGACCAGGAAATCTGCTTGAACGGCGTTGGTGATATAAGTCTTGCTGCCGTTGATCACATACTCATCGCCTTCGCGAACCGCTTTGGTGCGAATGCCGGCGACGTCCGAGCCGGCCCCCGGTTCAGTCACGGCGATCGAGCACACAGCGTCGCCACTGATTGCCGGCGCCAGGAACCGCTCTTTCAACTCATGAGATCCATATTGGCAGAGTGCCGGTGTGGCCATATCGGTCTGGACACCCATTGCCATCGGGATCGCGCCGCAGTTGACTCTCGAGAGCTCTTCGGCCAGAGCGATGTTGTACCAGTAATCGGCTCCCGCGCCGCCATATTCCTCCGGATAAGAGAGTCCGAGCAAGCCGAGATCACCGGCTTTCTTGAACAGCTCATGAGCGGGGAAAATTTCGTCCTCTTCCCACTGGTCGACGTAGGGGTTGATCTCTTGGTCAACGAACTTCCGCACTGACTGACGAAACAGCTCGTGCGCTTTGGTAAAGCCGGTTCCGGGAATCGTCTTGGGGCTCGGTTCTGCTAAATCGGTCGCCATCAAAGTACTCCAAATAGGTCGAGATGACTCGTATTGTAGCCAGAGCCGGGCAGTTTGTGGGAGCAGGAGAGTTTTCCAGGGGATAGCTCAGTAGCCGCCAGATCCGCCGAGCGCGGGTGTCCGGGATTCGGCCAACCGCTCCCGTGAGGCCCCGTGCAAGGTGGCACAGAGGCGAAAGCCAGTTGGCCGGAAACAGCAGCGCGAGTCACCACCGAGTTCGCGCCGCGTCATCGATGCAGACCGAACCGCTAATCGACGCTCACAGGACGCTAATCAATTTTCCGATTAGCGGTTCCCATTTTTTTGGGTCCATCACGGTTTCGTGTGGGTTGAAACCCAAATCTTGTTGCCCAAACCATCCCGGAGGGATATCAGCGATTAGCCGGAGGTCGCGCAGCGCACCTCCGGTCAGTGAGCCAATGTCAATTTCGACCCCGAAGGTGGTCGCGGCCCTGTGCGCTGCGACCACCTTCGGGGTCGGCGCTATGCGAAGAGACCGCCACCCCGGGTGCGCTACGCGACCCGAGGCTAATGGCGAAAGATCCCTGCGGGATCAAGAACCAAATAGAAACGTGATGGACCTTTTTCGCGCCGCAGAAGCCGGTAGCAGACTGCCGCTGCCGAACAGGGCTGCGCGGTCGAGATTAAGAGTAAGATTAAGATTACGATTAAGAAAAAATCTTAGGTCGGCTGTGACCGCAGCTCCAAAATCTGTTCGTTCACTGGTTATCCTTCGATCACGCTGGCGACCGCTTTGCAAAGCTGGTCGATGCGATCTTCGCTCATCCCCGCGACGTTGATGCGGCCGCTGCCGACAATGTAAATGCTGTGATCCCTTTTGAGTTGGTCGACCTGCATCTGATTCAATCCGCTGAAGGAGAACATCCCGTTCTGAGCGAGCAAGAACGAAAAATCATGACCTCGGCCGGTCTTTTTCATCGTTTCGACAAACTGCAGTCGCAGGTTCTTAATCCGCTGCCGCATTTCGTTCAATTCCGTTTTCCAGGTCTTCGTTAGCTCGCGATCGCTGAGCACGGTTGCCACAATCGCCGCGCCATGTTGTGGCGGATTGCTGTAATTGCTACGGACCAAACTCTTGAGCTGACTCAAAGTCGCTGCCGCTGATGACTGATCGGCTGCCACGACCGACAACGCGCCAACTCGCTCGCTGTAGAGCCCGAAGTTCTTGGAAAACGAACTGCAGACGATCGCCTCTGGGCAGGCAGAGAGCACCAAGCGGATCGCCATCGCGTCTTGCTCCAGTCCCGCGCCAAAGCCCTGGTACGCGAAGTCCAACACGGGCAGTAGATTCTTACTGGCGATCACCGCTGCGATCTGTTGCCATTGCTCGGCGGTCGGATCGATCCCGGTGGGATTGTGACAACAGGCATGCAGTAGCACCGCGTCACCGGGGGAGGCCTTTGCATGCAGGTCTTCCATCATGCCGTCGAAGTCGAATGAAGTTCGATCCGCGGCCAAATAGCGGTACGATTCGATCGGCAATCTTTCGGCCGCGAAGACCGCTGGATGGTTGGCCCAAGTTGGATTGGAAATCCAGATCCGAATCGGCGCAAACTGGCCGCTCAACAAGCCGGCTGCGACGCGCAGTGCGCCGGTTCCGCCTGGTGTTTGCAGCACCGCGATTCGCGAACCATCGGCTGCGTCGCCAAAGACCAGCTGGCGGACATGATCCCGGTAATCGGCAATCCCATCGATCGGCAAGTAAGTCTTGGTCGGTTCGCTGTCGACCATTCGCCGCTCTGCTTCCTTCACGCATCGCAACACGGGCGTCCGGCCGGCCGCGTCCTTGTAGACGCCGACAGCGAGATTCATCTTGGCGGGATTCGGATCGGCCAGATAGGCCTCGGTCAGCCCCAGAATCGAGTCTGGCGGCGCGGTGGCAATGTCGGCAAAGCGATGAGCGGCGGGTGGGGAGGCGGTCATGGATCAAATCGGAAAAAGCGGACACGAACTGGAACGGCAAATCGTAATCGACCGGACCGAATTCGACCACGGATCATCGAAAACGGGATGCTCCGCAAGCGCGCGGGCAAAGGTCGCCGATGTCAAGTCATTCCAGTGCCTAGCCGTTGATCTGGTCGATCAACATTCGCAGCCGTCCCAGTTGTCGGCGGTCGAAGCGGAATACCAACCTCGGCAGCCCCGCTAAATCGGGCTCCCCCTCCTCCTCGGGCAACGCGTCTCGTTGTTGGAACTTGCCGCCGGAGAGGATGTCGGCAAAATCTTCCTGGATTGCCGCTAGCTGCTGGTCGGTCAGCTTTCGATTCAAGCGAAACACCAACCGATCCTTCACATACCGCAAACTGTGGTAGACGCTGTAGAACCTGATGATTTCATCGATTGTTTCGTCGACAGAATTGGTGATCTTATACAGATTCACGTCTGCCGGGCTGATCATGCCGCTGCCGAGCAACTGTTTGTTGATGAACTGACCGAGATCTTTCCAGTAGCTGCCACCTGGATGATCCAACAGCACGAGCGGCAACATCGTCTGCTTGCCGGTTTGCATCAGCGTCAGCGTTTCCAGCGCTTCGTCCAGGGTTCCAAAGCCGCCGGGCAGGCAGACCACGGCGCTGCACTCTTTCACGAACATCAACTTGCGGGTAAAGAAGTATTTCATCGTCACCAGCTTGGGGTCGCCAATGATGTATTCGTTGGCGCTCTGCTCGAAAGGCAGCATGATATTGAGCCCCATCGAAGCTTCGCGGCCAGCGCCGCGATGACCGGCTTCCATGATGCCGCCACCGGCACCAGTGATCACCATCCAACCGTGCTCGGCAAATCGATTGCCCAGCGAAACGGCGCTTTGATATTCCGGGTGATCGGGTTGAGTCCGAGCGGAGCCAAAGATCGTGACTTTGCGGCGGCGGCGAAAGGGTCGGAAGACAGTGAATGCGTAGCGTAGTTCGCGGAGGGTGCGCGACAGGATTTTCAGATCGCCGCGTGCCGTTTGGTCCTTTTCCAAGCGATCGATCGTGTGTCGCATGACCTGGTACAAGTCTTGCGAATCAACCGTCGAAATCGGCTCGTCGGCTGGTTGCGGCCGTTGAATTTCGTCTTCACCAATTGCCTCGATCGGCAAATCATCCTGGTGCATGAAGGTCTCGCTTCAAAGGAAGTAAATGCGGTACTAGCGCAGTCTCAGGTCCCGCGCGCCGCCGCTAGCTATCGTAGCGGAACGCCGTGCGCGACCGGCAACCTTGGGCCTAAGCCGCGTGCGCCGATGGCTGATCCCCATCGGCAACCACTTTCAACGGACGAACCCCCAGGATTTTGGCCAGCACGATCGCCAACGGTGCAGCCGCAAAGCTTAGCAGCGCACCCATTTTGACTGAATCCTGAATCGCGCCCGGCGTCGCGAAGGCGGCGACCGAAACAAACAGCGCCACGGTGAACCCGATCCCGGCCACCATGCCCAACGTCACCACATGGCGATAGTCCATTCCGGTTGGTTTTTCCAGCTTCAATCCTTTTTCGGCAAACAGCGTCAACAGGGTGATGCCGACCGGTTTTCCGATCAATAGACCGGCCAACACCAACCAGGTTCCTGTGGCGAGACTGCTCATCACAACCCCGGCGTTTGCCAGTCCGAACAGGCCGAGAATGAACTCGACCGGGATCTTCCAAAAGTGTTCGAATTCATTCAGCGAGTCGTCGCGATCCAATTCGGCTTTGGCGAAGATGCCCAGGTCGGTGTGGGCATGCGGCAGCAGCGGGATGATCGGAACCAAACCGAGAGCCGGGTGAATGTTGGCTTGCCAAAAACTGATCCAAGACAACAGACCCGGACCGAGCAGGTACGCCCAATGCGTATGGATTTTCATGCGGCGCAATGCCAACGCAGCCAGCATCGCCACGAGCGTCAACATCAGCCATTGTGGAACGATCGGTGCTTGCGGGTAAAACACCGCCAAAATCATCAGCCCCGCCGCATCGTCAGCAATGGCCAGCAACAACAAGAAGGCGATCGCCGGATGACCGTTACCGAAGATGATTCGGGCGATCAAGTAACTGAAAGCGATATCCGTTGCGCAAGGGATCGCCCATCCCCTGCCCAAGTCGACATGCGTGCCAGTCAAATAGGAGCCAGCGACATAGATCAGCGCAGGACCCACGATCCCGCCCAACGTTGCCAGCAGAGGCGTTGCCGCTTTGCGTGGATTCGACAGCGCACCGCCAGGCAGCAAAGATTCCCAGACCTCTTTGGCGGCGATGGCGAAAAACAGCGCCATCAAAATGTCATTGATGATGAAATGGATCGTCAGCCCGTGTCCGCCACCCTCGGCATGCGCATCGGTGTGCTGCTGTGAATCAGCTGCGACCGCCGCCGAGCTTTCGACAGCATGGCTGTCGATGCCTGGGGTTTCCGCTGGCTGATCGCCACTAAAAATCGAGGCAACGTCAAAGTGGACCAGCTTGATTGTAAGACTCATTGTCCAGATTGGCCCAAATCAGGGCGATCACGGCCCCGGCGATCAAGAGAGCCGAATTGTCGATCAGGATGCGGATGACTCCACCGTTTTTCTCTTGAGACGTCATGTTTTGCGTGCCTATGCCCCTGAATTACGAATGAATGCGTGCCGAATCTTAAGCCAAGCAAAGATTCCCCGGAATATAGTGCCTGATCGGAAATGTCGTGAGGTCAGTTCTGGGTCGCCGCCAGCCAGATTCTGCACCATCTGAATCGCCGCCGTCGGCTGTTTCGACGGCCGCGACCGCCTGCGGGATCGACGTAGCCGGGCTCAGACGAAGACCATTTATCGATTGCCTTTGCCGGGCGGCTGGTGACGTCCGCGTGAGCTTTCAAGGGGATACTTGATGGCGTTTTTCTCCATCTTTCGCTGCAACTCGCGCGACAGATCGATCTGCATGCGGTTGGCGATTGCCAGCACATAGGCCAAGCAGTCCGCCACTTCATCGCAGATCGCCTCGCGCTCGTCGGGATCAACCAACTGTTGCGATGACTCATCCAGGGTCAACCATTGAAAGTGCTCCATCAGTTCGGCGGCTTCGATCGCCAATGACATCGCCAGATTCTTTGGATTGTGAAACGGCTGCCACTCTCGTTGATCGACAAACTGGTTGACGATCTGCCGCAGCGCTGCGACCGTCGTTGATTGATCACTCATGGTTTCGCTCAGGCACGCTGCTTTGCTCTGTTGCTCAGGCACGCTGTTGTGCTCAGGCACGCTGTTGTGCTCAGGCACGCTGTTGTGCTCAGGCACCCTCGGGCGGAAAGAGACCCATCACGCGCTGTGTGTAATCGATGCAAGATCCAGTCAGAATTCCCGATTCGTCGCTCAACAGATACAGACATAAACGAGCAACGTCATCGGCTTTGAGCAACCGGCCGAAGGGCGATTCACGTTCGGCGATCTCCAACCAGTTCTCGGGACTCCCCTGTCTGATTTGTACTTCATGTTCTGCCGGGGTGTCGGTCCAGCCCAGGTTGATACCGTTGACGCGAATGCGATTTTGCCTCAAGTCATTGGCGTTGTTCTTGGTCAATGTGTAGATGCTCCCTTCGATGCGCTATAAGCACACAAGATCGCGTATCCACATGCCGCGTTGACCGAGATAATGTTGCAGATCGAACCGGGGGTTTTTTCGCGCCGCATCACTCTGGCTGCTTCTTGCGTCAGGATAAACGGCGCGCGAACGTTGATCGCAAAGATCCGATCCCACAGATCGACCGTGGTTTCATCGAGCGTCCCGCGACTGGTGTCACCGGCCGAATTGAGCAAGCAGTCGACGCGTCCGAATCGCCGATCACACCGCTGCACCACTTGACGGCAAGCTGCCGGATCAGACAAGTCGGCTGGCACGAATTCGGACGCGCAACCGCGCTCCGCGATCGCGGCGGCAACCGCGGCGCCTTTGTCGACCTGTCGCCCGCAGATCACGATCCCCTCGGCTCCCGATGCGGCCGCCATCAATGCGGTCGCTTCGCCGATCCCCTGAGTGCCGCCAGTAATGATGACGACTTTGCCCTGCATTTGTGTCATGTTTCGCTCGCAACGGTTCAACGTCAGAGCGCACACCGTAAAGCAAGCAAACCGATTCGAAAAGATGGCAGGGACGAGTTTCTGAGAGCCAGGTTTTTAGGAAACGGGGCGACGATTCTTGCCCGCTCGTCGCTTGCCTCCCCAGCGGCTGATGGTTCCGATCATTGCGGAGCTGCCAAACAGCGCGAGTAGCCCGCCGGCGCATAGACCGGCCATCCGGCGAAGCCGATGACTGACTTCGATATTTTTAGAGGCCGCTTTGATCTCGCGTTGCTTTTCGGGAGTGAATGTCAATTCGATCGCCCGCTCGTACATCGTCATGTCACCCTGGCTGGCGGTACCCTCGTAGCGGCGGGTGATCAGATCTTCGATCTGCTGATCGCTGAACTCGTAAAAGTTGGTATCCGTGACAAAGTCCACCAATTCAACCACGTACTGCTCGGCCGCCACCCGTGCGGAAATCGTCAGCAGCTCGTCGCATTGCTGTGGCGTGTCGCACAAGCGACTGACAATGACAAGCTTGTTACCGTCGATCAGGTTGTACGGCCTACCGTTATCAGCCTCGCTGACCCATTGCGGGCGGTCATCGGGGTAAGTGACGTGATCCAGCGGCGCGACCGACAATTCGGCGGTCGGTTTGGCGTCTCGATCGACCGCGCTGGTCTCGCCGGCAACCGCGGTTGCGGCCAAGCCATATTAAACAGCAGCTGAAGCAGCTTCGAATCATCACGTTCATGCCATACTCCTGACGCCGGCTGAATTGGTTTGGTGGTTGCTGGGAAGCGGCTTGACCGTACTGGTCCGATTCCAGAGCTGCTGGTGTCGGCTGGGCTCGTCGGCTGATCCAGGGGGCGCCCATTTGAATGGCGATCGCCGTGCCCCCGGCAATCATCATGCCGGCTGGTTGGGGAATCGGCAGCACTTGATGCACACCCCACTCGGCGAGTACCGCCACAGCGACCGGCCAGATCCCCATCCGTCGCCGCCGCAGCGGGTCGACCGGTTTCCACCAGCGGAGCATCGCAAACAGCAGCGCAAAATGGGCCATCATCGCGCCCACCATGGGGACTTCGTTGTGGTACAACGCGGCCGGCAACTCAGTCGCATCAATGTCTCGAAGCAGCGATTGGTCCAACGGCAACATCAAGTATTGATTGATCCCATAGGCGGCGGCCCCGACTCCGGCACCCAGGCCTGCCAATACAAAACGTCTGGGCATGCCCTCGCCCTCTTCGCGCTCCCATAGCTTTCCGAGTCCCAAAATCCCCAGCGATGACAACATCACGACCGTTCCCATCCAAGCGTAGGGCGCGATCGACACGGCATCGACTGGCCCGTGGCGCAGCAGCAGCAAGCCGGCGCCCAGAGTCAAGCCCAGTACGGTCAAAGTCGAGGCGATCCAGGAAGTATTCAGTTCAGCGGTGCGCTGTAGCGACCGCTTGGCACGCAAGTCGTTTCGCATCTGCTGACACCATTGCCGACGGCTGACCGGTCGCACCGGCTTGCGGGCCGGCACGGCCTGGGCAAACCGTTGCGCTTCGGCATGAGCACGCTGCGCTTCGGCATAAGTCGGTTGTTGGCTGACATGCAACACCATCTGTCGCAAGATGTAGTAAGGCACGTAAAAAATTGCGGTTAACGTCAGTACCAGAATCAGCCAGTGTGAATTGAGCAACAAGAAAAAGCCGGCCGCTACCACCAGGATGGCTTTGGTGACCGGCGATCGGTCCAGGGTTCTCCACCAATTGCCCAAATCGGTGAAGGTCGCCCCCACCGCTCGTGCCAGTGGCTCTTGACTGACCGCCGGCGGGCTCGGACGATCGCGGTCCGCTGGCGTGTTCGCGGCCCTGGTCGCGGCCCTGGTCGCGGCGTCCTGTTCGCGGCGTTGTTCGCGGCCCTGGTCGTCCACCAGGATCGCCGGTTCGATGTGATCGGCTGCCGAGCACTTGTGCGGAAGCTTGTGAACCAATTGGGCGGGGATCACACCCGGCGCGGCGTCGCGCTCTGGCAAGCTCAACGCTTGCATCATTTCCGGCACCGATCGGTATCGCTTCTCGGGGTCCTTCTCCAAACACTTGGCGATCACCGATCGATAGGGTTGGTCAATGCCTTTTAAATCAGGAATCGCCGTCAAATGTTTGACAATGATCTCGTGGCTGCTTTCGCCATCGAACGGCACGCGACCGGTCAGCAATTCATACAGCATGATGCCCAGCGCGTAGATATCGATCTCGCGGCCATATTGGCCACGGCCGATTTCCGGTGCCATGTAATGAAACGTGCCCACGCTCTCGGTGTGCCCGCCGCGATGGGAAGCCGAGATGAATTTGCTAAGTCCGTAGTCACCGACTTTGACGATCCCCAAGTCATCAAAGACATTCCCCGGTTTTAGATCCCGATGAACGAGACCGGCCGAGTGCAGATGGCTGACCCCTGAGGCGATCGCCGTGAACCAACGATTGACTTCCTCGATCGGCAGACCCGCCGGTGCTTGATCAAGGATCTGTCGCAAGTTCTTGCCGGCGACATATTCCATCACGACCCAGGACTGGTCATTGTCGTCACGACAGATGTCGTACAAGGAGACCAAGTTGGGGTGTTTCAGATTCAAGCAGTGCGAAGCGCCGCGAAGTTCGATTTCCAAGTTGCGCTGAATCCGCTTGATCGCCACCTCTTTACCGGCATCGCTGACGGCGAAGTAAACCTCGCCAAAGCCACCGACGCCGATCCCACGACGAATCGTGTATCGGGGCAAAGGTCGCGATCCGGGTGGGTAAGTGAAAGTCATTGGTGGCGACGTTTCGCGGCCATGTTGGGTTTCCGCCAACAACCGCTTGGAGTCGGAGTTGGGATTCAAGCCCGCTGTGGGAGGCGCTGCTTCCATTGGTCTTAGTTTATCGACAAGTCGGTTGATCAACCGATATTTTTGTCGAGGATTGCCCGCTTGCTGAGAATTCGGAGCTGACCCGGATTTAGAGGCGGAATCCTCGGATTTTTCGGGCGCGTTTTCTTGTCCATCCCAAGACATTTGAACGTCCACCGAATCATCACGGCTGGCCGACAGATCGATTGGATGGTTCATGTTTCTTCCAGCGTCATGGTGACTGATTGCAATTGAGTCGATTGGCCGACGGCTAGTTCCTGCAAATCTCCGGCGATTCCCGCCAGCCAGCGGTCGCCGCGTCGGGTCATGATCAAACGTTCGGGTGTCTTGTCATCCCTGGGCGGATCGCAGCGAACGTGACATTCAGCAGAGCAGCCGATCAACAGCGTTTGATCGACCAGGATCACACGATCGACGTGTTCGTCAAAACGGTGAGGTGGAGCCAGGTCCAGTACGGCGGTCGCCGTCAGTGGACTGGGTTGAACCAGTTTGAGCGCCGCCGATCCGGCGATCGGCAACTGCCGCCCGTGAGTCAGCAGAGATCGCGGTTGAGGCGTGGTTCCTTTGCTATACATCTCGCACCAGAAATAATCGCCTGCCTCTCTTTCGATCCGGCCGGCTAAGCGTGGCCAATCGGCTCGCACTCGCACATCGGCGGTGGACCGATCGCTGATCCCTCCCAGCGTCCAACTGTTTCCGGTCAGCAACAGGTAACCGCCACTGCCGTCGACCCAAAGCCTCCAGCGGCGTGCTGGAGGCGTGACTTTCGATAGCGTGGCGTTTGCAGCGGACACAGGAAATCAGCCAAAGAGTGTCAGGGAATGGGTTTGCCGATCAGTCGAGTTGGATGGTGACCAGCGCTTTGTTGGCTGATTCAACCTGTCGCTCACCGTCAAAATAGGCGGTGATCTCTTCCAACAAGTTTTCCTGACTGGGCTCTTCCAAGTCAATTTCCCCAAAGTACTGGACATCAACAGCCATCGTTTCTTCCTCAACGTCCAACTTCGCCGCGATTTGGTCCAACAATTCACGCGTGTTCGACAGGTGGCTGTCGTCCAAGTTCAACCCGCTGCTGGCTTGCGCGACTCGCAAGGCGCCCAGACGTGCCTGCAGGTTTTCGACTTCGACCTCCAGTTGTCGCCGGGCGTTGAGCATCACATCCATTTGCTCTTCGGCAGCGCGAAGTGATGCCTTACGGGCCACCAGCATCGATTCCAACTTGTCCGCGGTGGCGCGGCGGGTCTTGAATCGCTTGAACCGATTGCCAAGATCACTCTTGACCTGCGAGACCGTGTACACACGGCCGCCGTAGGTGTATTGGCCATTGTTCTTGCCCAGATCTTCGGTCAACCGTTCGATATCGCTCTTGGTCTTGGTCAGTCGCTGTTCGGTCTCCTCCAGCTGGGATTCCAGCCGCGTGACCTGGACCTTTTCCTGGGCGATTCGCTTTGCATTATTGGTGATCTCCGGTTTCAAGTCGGCGATCATCTGGCGGGCTCGCTTCAATTCCCATTCCACCGGCACCGCGTCGCTGGCCGAACCGCGCAGTGCGTCGTAACCACAGCGGGCGTAGCTGAATACTGGGACTCCGACGGTCAGGGCCGACAACAGCGCGACCGCGCCGCCGGTAATGGCTAGTTTCTTGATCATGGTTCTCCCCTTCGGGTACTAACTGAGTTTCGTGGCTGATTTGCCAGCGGCATTCCGCTTGACAACCATGAATTCGCCCTGTGAAACCCGTTCTTGGGGGATGCCCGGAAAATAAACGCAGTTTTCCTGGCCCGGAATATCGACACTCGACTTCCGCTAAACGCCGATTAGCGGACGTTGATCACTCATTGAAGTTGGTTTTCGGGATATAGTGAGGATAGGGAAGTACAAATTGACCGATAGATAGCCGCAGTTGACTGTTTTGTTGGCAAAACGCGACAAGGATGTTTCCTATCAGCGCCGCAGACTGCGGGGAAATGCTGTTAGGCCGTCGCGTTAACCCACTACCTGACAGTTGTTTACGATCAATCCGACGGTTGGTGTTCAGTGTTAGGCACAGCGATTGCTGCTGACTTGATTGCTACCAAATTGGCGTATTGATCAGAACCTCGGGTACCGCTGGCTCGTCTCAGGTACAGACGGGTCTATCAACCGATTGTTCTCAGCAATGAGGGCGGCGGAACGAACTGAGACCGATATTCCGCATGGGTTTGGTTTGTTTCCTTTACAAAGCAATGGATTTGCGAACCACGGAGACCACTCCGATGACTTTTTCCAACGACCATCAAGACTCTACCGTGCCAGATCCGGCGGCTGCCAAACGGCAGACATTCGCCGCTGGCGAGCACTGGTTCGAAATGACAGCCAGCCTGTCTGCGGAATCGACCGCTGTTTTCGCTGATTGGATCGATCGGGATCTGGCCGTGTTGCAGGACGAATTATCCGAATTCGTCACCAACGACTCCTTGAAACAGAGTCTGCGTCGTTAACACGTTTTAAAGCCTCCGATTGTGCTAATTGGTTAAAGGCTGACGATTAGGGACGACGATACCAGTTCCGTGACGAATCGGCTGTCGTGGCCCTTTCGCGCTGATGTTGATCTGTCTCGCTTGACGCCCTCGGCGGCGCCTCCTAGACTTTGCCTGGTGTTAAGTCGAAAGTGGCAAAGGGTTTACAGCGAACGTCAAATTCATCTCAGTGCTGGAGGGGAGTCAGAGTGACCAAAAAGGACATCGTGCGAACGATCTCAGAGGAGGTTGGACTGACTCAGCAACAGACAAAGGAAATCGTCCAGAAGACCTTTGACGCGATTATCGAATCATTGGTACGAGAACGCCGAATTGAGTTACGCAATTTTGGTGTTTTCGAGGTAAAACCGCGGGCGGCCCGCAAGGCGCGCAACCCGCGAACTGGCGAGCAGGTAGAAGTGCCCTCGAAGCACGTCGTTACCTTCAAGCCGGGTAAGTACATGGAAGCCAAAGTTCGTGACTTGGACGAAGACCAGGGCAACGATCAAACGAATAATCCGCATGCCGGGTCAACCGGTCTGCCCCCGCGCCCCGATCGCCCCAGTGGCCGTTGGGATACCGATTGAAACTTAATTGATGGGATCGTTCACGGAGGAACGTTCAATGCGCAGTCTGATCCGACTAACCTTGCTGGCCGCTTGTCTGACCCCGACGGTCGGGTGCTTTGTGCCGATCTATTCCGCTCGCCCCGAACGCAGAGTCGTCCAACTCCTGTTCACCTCTGAAGACTTGCGATCGCTGCGCGACGAATGGGAACGTTTTTGGTTCATGGATCAGCCTAGCCACCTGACACCGATTCGAACCCATGGTGGCATTCTGTAGACAATTCTGGGCTTGGCCCGACGCCGAACCGGCAGGCAGATCGATGGCCGGTGCTGGCTGATCTCAGCAGTTCAATTTCTGGCCGCTCCCTGGTTGCGCTCCATGAGCGCCTGTTGCAAAACCCGCTGATAAGCGTCGACCATCGATTCCCAATCGAATTGGTCGATCACTTGCTTGCCGGCTTGGCCCAATCGTTCGCGAGTCTCGCTACACTCGATCAGCCGCCACATCCCGCTGGCTAACGAGGATTGATTGTTGGCGACCAGTAATCCGTTGACTTGGTGATTGACGATCACCCGCGGTCCGCTGGGGCAATCGGCGGCAACGCTGGGCACTCCGGTCGCCATCGCCTCCAGCAAGGCGGATGGGAATCCCTCGTAGCGACTTGGCAAGACAAACAGCGTTGCCTGAGCCAATTCTTCCCAGACCGGCATGATTCGCCCCGGCATGCTGACTCGATCCGCTAGATCCAATTGCTGGATCCGAGCATTGAGCTGTTGGCGGAGCGAACCTTCACCGATGATTCGCAAAGTCCAGCCCTCGGTCGCTGCGGGCGCACGAATCAGCAAATCAGAGAAGGCATCGAGCAAGCGATCGAAACCTTTTTCGTATTCCAGACGTCCCAACGCCAGGATCCGACGATTTGCTTGTGCTGCGGAGCGATCCGAAGTCAACGGCGGCCGATCGACTGCCGACGGGATCACGATCACCGGGCGATCGATCCGCTGACGCAAATAAGTGGCCGCCGAATCAGTCAGCGCGACCAGCGCCGCTGCCCGGGGATAGTTTCGCCAGCGCAGGGTTTCCCAGATTCGACCCAGGGATTGCTCTGCCGGATCGCTGCGTTCGCTGACCACAACGGGCGCCGCGCCTCGGCCCGCCGCCATCAGTGTCAGGATGTTGGTGCGGTCACAAAAAGAGAGGATGACGTCGGGCCGGATCTGATCGATCGCGCCGCGAAGAGCGATGATGCGTCGACGCGCGCCAAAATATCGCTTGACGATTCCGTGGCTCTGGCCCATCACCGCCAGTGGTCGCCGAGCCACGTCGGGATCGACCGCATACAGATCCTGTTGGCCTTGGTCGAGCGTGATCAGAGTGACCTGATGGTCGCGATTGGCCAACCGCGAGGCTAAGCCGGCCATCACACGTTCGGCACCTCCGCCACACAGGGAATGAATGACGCAGGCGATCTTCAAGGCTCAGTCACCACCGGTTTTGTTTTGGGACGGTTGTAAGGAAGGGGCCAGAAAATGACAAATTGACGGTTGAAACGACGAAAACGGCGACTAATCTGGAAATCGTTGACGGGGGTGAACGGGAGCAAGTGTCGGCTTGCGGTTTTGCACAGTCCTACCGGATCGGTTCGACAGGATCGGTTCTAGGGTCGCAAATCCCAATTGACGCTGTTTCCCAATATCTTATTCGCCCAACGTGTCAGAGGTTTTCGATGAAAAGGTTCTTGGTTGTCGCATTCTTGGCGCTGGTCGCCACTGCCGTGACGTCCCCCCGGGCATCGGCCCAATATCCGGCAAATTTGGGGTACCTGCCGTTTGGATTCTATCAGCCATTTGGTGCTCGTTTCGGAACTTCGCTTCGGACGCCACCCTATTTCTCTTTGAATCCGCCGGTCTACTACGGTGCCCGTTATGCGCGGCCTTACGGGGTCAGCCCGTTTGCCTCGCCGCCGCTGGTTCAACCGACCGAGGATTATCGCAGCCGCTTGCGCAGCAAGTTCCTCGAGCCGCCGCGGGAGCCTTTCGCGCCGATGTGCAATCCCTGCATCAGTCACTCAGCAGCCGTCAAGCCGACCGCCAAGGAAGTGGTGCTCGGATCGATTCGCGCCAATCCGTTTGTCGACGCCGGCGAACTGATCGCGCAGAAATAGCAAGCTTAGCCGACGTTGGTAGATTGGCCGGAGCTGTCAGCTCAGAGACGTCCAACCAATCTTCAGCGGCCGGGTGCTCTGCACAACCGAACGGGAGGGAGCCGAGCTGGAGGAGCGGCGATCGGCGCTGATCGATTTCTCCGTACCCTCTGTTTCCTCCCGTTCAAATCGGTTATTTCTCTCTCCGAGCACAGCACGCAGCCGCTTGGAGACCAAAGTTTGAACGAGCTCGGCAAACCATCCGCTGCCGCAGTCGGCGAGCCGACTGCGGGCGATCGAACCGATGATGGTGAAATCTTTGCGCCGCTCGATTTGCGGACCCTGATTCTACGTTCCACTTTTGGCGGCACCTTGATGGGCCTGGCCAACCTGGTCCCCGGAATTAGCGGCGGCACGATGCTGTTGGCGGCCGGGATTTATCCTCGCTTCATCGAAGCGTTGGCCGAGCTGACGCGATTTCGATTTCGATTTCGCTCGCTGGTGTTACTCGGCTGCATCCTGGCCGCCGCCGCTGTGGGCATCTTGTTGTTGGCCGGCACACTGAAGACTCTGGTCGTCGATCACCGTTGGGTGATGTACAGCCTGTTCATCGGATTGACCTTGGGTGGACTGCCTGTCGTCTGGCGGCTGGCTCGGCCCGCCTCGGGGTCGTTGATCATTTCCGCCCTGCTGTCGTTTGCCGCCATGGTTGGGCTGGCCTGGCTGCAACGGATGGACGTTGTTGGCGGCGGCGATTCAAACCTCGTGATGTTGTTTCTGGCCGGCCTGGCCGGTGCCGGCGCGATGATTCTGCCTGGTGTTTCGGGCGGCTATCTGTTGCTGTTGTTGGGACAGTACGTGCCAATTTTATCGGCGATCGATTCATTCAAAGAAGCGCTCCGGATCGGTGACCTTGCGGCAGCGACGGGACCGGCGTTCTCAGTTCTGGTCCCCGTCGGTCTGGGTGTGGTCGCCGGTGTGATCGTCGTCGGAAACTTGTTGCAATGGTTGTTGCACCATTTCCAAAAGGCCACCTTGGGCGTGTTGATCGGTTTGTTGATCGGTTCGACGGTCGGGCTGTGGCCGTTCCAACAAGGCACTCGGCCGCTGGTCGGCGATACCGTCAAAGCGCAAGTGATGACCGAACAAACCTTGCCAGAATTGGATCCAGAGGACTGGCCGACAAAGTACTTCGTGCCCACCGCTGCTCAACAGGCCGGTTCGCTGTTGTTAATCGGAGCGGGTTTCCTGTTGACGGTCGGCATTGCAAGGATCGGAGCGACCGAAAGCAGCGGAGCTCAGCACGGTGATTAGGATTTTGATTCTCGCTGTCGTCCAGGGAATCGCAGAATTCCTGCCGATCAGTTCCTCGGGCCACTTGATCATCCTGGGCGCCTTGCTGGGCGGGCTCAGCGAGTCGCCCACACTCGAAATCATTCTGCATACCGGCACGCTTGGTTCGATCCTGGTGATCTTTTGGCGACAGATCCTGGACCTGTTGAGTAAAGACCGCCGAGTGATACCGCTGCTGGTCGTCGGCACGCTTCCCGCAGTCGTCGTTGGGTTGACCATCAAGACTCAATTCGAGTCGATCCTGCGGATGCCGGTGCTCGCCAGCGGCATGCTGTTGGTGACCGCCGCAATGCTGATCGTGTTGGGAAAGCTGAAACCGCGGGACGGCGATTACCAAGTCATGACGCCGCTGGCAGCATTCTTGATCGGTTGCTTTCAAGCGTTTGCGATCTTGCCTGGGATCAGCCGCAGTGGGTCAACGATTCTGGGTGGCCGCTTGATCGGACTCAATAACCAGGATTCGGTCACTTTCTCCTTTCTGCTGGCGATCCCGGCGATCCTGGGAGCAACGGTGTTGACCCTGAAGGACCTGTGGGAGCAATCGGGTGCGGGTGTTCCAGCCGATTTTACCGCTGCTGAGCTGATTGGCGGGGCTTTCGTTTCGTTTTTCACCGGGATTGTGGCACTGAAATGGTTGATCGGCTGGAGTCGTCAAGATCGGCTCCATTGGTTCGCCTGGTGGTGCCTGCCGGTCGGGTTAGTGGGGCTGTTCTACTTCGGATTCGCCATTTTCGGCGACCAAACTGATTCATTGTGGACACGTGTTTAGTCTGTGGTACAATCGACGTCACTAATACGACCCTTCTCTTCTCGGTGTACAAAAGGTTTCAAGTCATGTCCAATCAGCTTACCGACCGTCAACAGAACGTGTACGACATGATCCGCGAGTTGATTGTGAAAAGGGGCTATGGGCCGACGGTCCGCGAGATTGGCGAACACTTTGGCATCAAAAGCCCCAATGGCGTGATGTGCCACTTGCGGGCTTTGGAACGCAAAGGCTTGATCCGACGCAGCCCCAATAAGTCGCGTGCAATCGAATTGATGCATGCCGCTGACCGCTGCGGAAACGCTTTGCCAATGGCCGGGATGGTTGCCGCCGGGCCCACCACTTTGGCCTTCGAACAGAACGATCGGATCGATTTCAGTGAAGTCCTGTTCGGCGACGATCGATTTATCCTGCGAGTTTCGGGTGACTCGATGATCGACGCGCATATCACCGACGGCGACTATGTGGTGATCCAGAAGCGGAGCAATGCCGAACCAGGCCAGATGGTCGTGGCGCAAACCAGCGAAGGCGAGGCGACCTTGAAGTATTGGCATCCCGAGGGCGACCGAGTTCGGCTACAGCCAGCCAACGCGGCGATGGATCCAATCTTTGTCAAAGATGCGGCTGTAATCGGCGTCGCCGTCGCGGTCGTCCGTAACGGGATCTAGTGCTTGGTCTGCTGTGGATGTTTGCGGGGTCGGATTGGCCGCAGCTGAGCACCGCCCGAGATTGGGGGAACGTCCTGGTTTCCCGGAACTCTGCCGGCTCTTCGTACGCGTTCTCTCCGGCTCTGTTAAAATAGAGTCAGCTCACTTCTGTTCATTTTTTTCCACAAGACCCGGTACTCCATGAGCCGCGCGACGCAGGACTTTACCGACTTGCTGCTCAAGCAAGGGATCATCAGCCTCGATCAATTGACCGAGGCCGAGGGGGTGGCCAAGACCACTGGCTCCGGGGTTGGCGATGTGTTGGTGCAGATGGAATACGCCACGGCCGAGGAAGTTGCCGAGGCGATGGCCAAGCATCACAAGATTCCGTACGTCGATCTACGGACTACCCAGATTTCCGATGCTGTGATCGAGTTGGTTCCCGAGTCGGTCGCGCGAGAGAATACCGTGATTCCCTGCAGCGAAGAGAATGGCACGCTGCGGGTTCTGGTCGCCGACCCGTTTGATCTGGAAACGATCGAAAAGCTCCGTTTTATCCTCAACTGTAAAATCGAAACGGCCCTGGCTCCCCGCGGGGCGATCGTCGGGGCGATCAATAAGTATTATGGCCAGGTCGAGGGCGAATCGGCCGACTCGATGCTGCAAGAATTTACCGACACGGCGATCGATTTCACCGAGACCGATGGCGGTGACGAAATCGATCAAGCCAACGACGCCGACGACAACAGCGCTCCGGTGATCCGGCTGGTCAACCTGATGATCCAAGAAGCGGTTCAGTTGCGTGCCAGTGACATTCACGTCGAACCGTTCGAAGACCGGGTCCGGATCCGCTACCGTATCGACGGTGTCTGCGTCGAACGGGAAAGCGCCCCCCGCCGCATGCTCTCGGCGATCATCGCGCGGATCAAGATCCTGTCCAAAATCGATATCTCCGAGAAACGGCGGCCGACCGACGGTCGGATTAAAATCACGGTCGCTGACAAACAGCTGGACCTGCGGGTCAGCATCATCCCGACCAATCATGGCCAGTCCTGCGTGATGCGGCTGTTGGACAAGGACAACATCAAGGTCGGCGTCCGTCAGCTGGGACTATCGGAGCGCGACTATCGCAACTTCAACTCCCTGATCCGCCGCCCCAACGGAATCATTTTGGTGACAGGCCCCACAGGGTCGGGTAAGACGACCACCCTGTACGCCGCCCTGAACGCCCTGAACCGTCCCGACCGCAAAGTGATCACCGCCGAAGACCCGGTCGAGTATTACTTGCCGGGCATCAATCAGGTCGAAGTTCGGCATAAGATCGGACTCGATTTTGCCCTCATCATCCGCGCCATGCTCCGTCAGGCTCCTAATATCATTCTGGTCGGTGAGATGCGAGATCACGAGACCGCATCGATGGGAATCCAGGCCTCATTAACTGGACACCTGGTTTTCAGTACGCTGCATACGAACGATGCGCCCAGTGCCATATCACGAATGGTGGACATAGGTGTCCCATCCTATATGGTGGCAAGTAGCGTGATCGCGGTCCTGGCTCAGCGGCTGGTGCGGACCATCTGTCCCCGCTGCAAGACGAAATACAAACCACCTGAAAGCGTGCTCGTCGACTCAGGCATACCTGCCGAGATGCTCAAGCAGGCTGAGTTCGCGCGGGGCAAGGGTTGTGCCTACTGTGGACGGAGCGGATATCGAGGTCGGATCGGGATCTACGAGTTGATGTTGATCAACAGCAAGCTGCGCGAACTGATGTTCAAGGGAACGACCACCGCCGCGGTTCGCAAGGAAGCGATAAACAATGGTATGTCAACACTTTACACCGACGGAATGTTGAAGGTCACACGCGGGATCACGACCTTCGACGAGGTCTATCGGGTGGCCAAAAAGACCGAGCAAGAGGCACAGGCGTTCGCTCACATCGTTCGCGATCTCGATTCGTTGTAACGGACCAGAAATCGATTCGCGGCGGCGATCAGGCGACTGGGTTCCACAGCTAGCATTCCCCCAGCCAATCGAGCTGACACCAGTCAAGATTGCGGTGCCCCCAGACTACCGGTTCGTCTCGTCGTGATCCCCCAGTTTGGGTGGCATGGAACTGGCCGCTCTTGGCCGTTCGGTCGCTCTCCTTCGCGGGGCCTGGTTCTGCCGGTATCGACCACCAATGTGAATTAATTTGGCTGTAGTGAAGCCCGAGGCGATAATAGCGGGTGTCCGCCCGAGTTCCGATCCGCATGGTGCTGATTCGGCCTGAGTCCTGATCTGTTTGGGCCCTCAGTCCTGATCTGTTTGGGCATGGGGCGGAGCGGGCTTACTTGTCTTTTCCATCTTTCCCAGCCAAGCGTACATGACGTCCTGAGGCTAGAGGAGCACGTACTTTGGCTACCGTCTTAATCGACAAGCTGTTGCAAGCGGCGATCAAACAGGGTGCCAGCGACATTCACATTGTGGTTGGCCAACCCCCCGTGTTTCGTCTGCACGGCCGGATGCGCAAGCTCGACACCAAGACGCTCGAGGCCGAGGACACGGTGGGGCTGATGAAGAGCATTGCCCCGGAGCGCTGTCAGCGGGAATTGCAGGAAGCGGGAAGTGCCGACTTTGGATTCGCCTTTGGTGATCAAGCTCGATTTCGCGTTTCGATTTTCAAGCAGCGTGGTTTCATTTCGATGGTGCTGCGGCAGATTCCCAATGACAAATTAACGCCGGAGCAGCTCGGTTTGCCCGAGGCGGTGGTCAAAATGGTCCATCGTCCACGGGGACTCTTTTTGGTGACCGGCCCAACCGGATCAGGCAAGAGCACCACGCTGGCCAGTCTGATCAACTTGCTCAATGAAACGATCGATCACCACATCATCACGATCGAGGATCCGATCGAATTTTATCACGACCACATTGAAAGCACGATCAACCAGCGCGAAGTCGGCGTGGATGTACCCAGTTTCTCCGAAGCCATTCGCCGCGCCTTGCGGCAAGATCCCGACGTGATTCTGGTCGGCGAGCTGCGTGACTTGGAAACGATCGAAGCGGCCATCAGCGCGGCGGAAACCGGGCACGTGGTCTTTGGTACCCTGCACACCAACAGCGCTCAGGGGACGGTCAATCGAATCATCGATGCTTTCCCCGGCAACCTGCAGGATCAAATCCGAACTCAGTTGGCCAGTACTCTGATCGGCGTGGTCGCGCAAACGCTGTTGCCGCGGATCGGCGGCGGACGAGTGGCGGCCTACGAAGTACTCAATGTGACCTCCGGCATCGCCAACCTGATCCGCGAAAACAAGACTTTCCGGATCAACAGTGCCATGCAAACCGGTGCCAAGTTCGGCATGCAGCTGATGGATGATGCGCTGTTCTACCACTGGAAGAACGAACTCGTCTCGGTCGAAGATGTGCTGGCCAAAGCGCACCGACCCGATGACTTGGCCAAACGAATCGTCCAGGTCCGCCGCGGTGAGGGGGACGAACCAATCATCATCCCAGAAGAATAGAGCATGTCTTCACGTCGCATCGGACAGATTCTCGTCGATCTCGGTTTCCTGACCGATCAGCAGCTGGAGATCGTGCTGGAGGAACAAGAACAGCATCCTGGCATGCGCTTGGGCAAGATCGCCGAGGACATGCAACTGATCACGGACGAACAGTTGATTCAGGCGCTGGCCGAGCAGATGGGGATGCAGACCGTTTCGCTGGAAGACAAGAAACTGGATCCCAGCGTGCTGGCCAAGATCAGCGAAACGATGGCGCAGCTGTATCGCGTCGTGCCGCTGGCCTTTGACGAATCGGCCAACCGGTTGACGATCGCCACCTGCGATCCGGAGAACCTGACGATTCAAGACGAATTGCGGACCTTTTTGGGCCACGATATCGATGTGATCGTCGCCACCGAGCGTGAGATTACCGAGACGATCAAGCGGCATTACGACAGCGAATCGGAGAGTGTCGAAAAGTTGGTCCAAAGTCTGGCCGACGACGAAGAATTGAAGGCTGCGATTTCGGCGCTGGAGACGGAAAAGTTCAACATCACCGATGCCGCCGCGCTGGCCGAATCGGCGCCGGTCCGCAAGTTGTTGAACATGGTGTTGTTGTTGGCGATCAAGGACCATGCCAGCGACATCCATTTTGAACCGTTTGAGGACGAGTTCCGGATCCGCATCAAGGCCGAGGGTGTGTTGTACGAAATGGTCCCGCCGCCGCGGCACTTGGCCTTTGCCATCACCACCCGCATCAAAGTGATGGCCAGCCTGGACATCGCCGAACGACGGATGCCGCAAGACGGTCGGATCGAATTGATGGTCGGCGGTCACCCGGTCGACCTGCGCGTCAGTGTGTTGCCGACCATCTTTGGTGAAAGCGTGGTGATGCGGATTTTGGACCGCAGCGTCGTCAACTTGAGCCTGGACAACGTCGGCATGGACGAGGACATGATGGCCAGGTTCCGCGCCGCGATTGATCGACCCAACGGGATCATTTTGGTCACCGGTCCCACCGGTAGCGGCAAGACGACCACCCTGTATTCATCGTTGACCGAGTTGAACGACATCACCGAAAAACTGATCACCACCGAAGACCCGGTCGAATACGACATCGACGGAATCATTCAGATCCCGATTGATAATGACGTTGGCGTGACCTTTGCCGGTTGTTTGCGGGCGATCCTGCGGCAAGACCCCGACACCATTCTGGTCGGCGAGATTCGAGACTTGGAAACCGCCGAGATCGCGATCCAGGCGGCGCTGACCGGTCACCTGGTCTTCAGCACCTTGCACACCAACGACGCCCCCGCGACGGTCACTCGTTTGAAAGACATGGGCATTCAGCCGTTCATGATCTGTGCCACGGTCGAGGCGATTCTGGCCCAGCGGTTGGTTCGCCGGGTGTGTACCAAATGCCGCGAAGAAGCGCGGATCAGCACGGCGATGCTGGAAGACTTGGGGATGAAACGCGAAAACATCAAGGGCAAAAAATTCTACAAAGGCGCCGGCTGCGACAACTGCAACAACACCGGCTACAAGGGCCGGATCGCGTTGTTCGAGCTGATGATCATGAATGACACATTGCGCGACATGGTGCTGACCAACGCCTCGACCGACGAGCTGCGCGACGAAGCCCAACGCAACGGGATGGTCCCGTTGAGACAATTCGGCATCGGCATGGCGGCCGATGGCATCACCACCCTGGACGAAGTGATCCGAGAAACTGTTCAGGAGTAGCTGGTGGAAAACGGGTCAATCCAGAATGGCACTCAATCCGTCTTTTCATTGGTCAGCGGCACGGCGCTAGCCGCCGGTTTTTGTCGTGAATCGTTGATCGCGAAGAACCGGTGGCTAGCGCCATTCCGCTCAAATCGAATGCCTTTTCCGCTGCTGGCGATTGTGAACTGAAAACTGGTAACTGAACTATGCCTATCTATCAATTCGAAGCGATGGACGCGACCGGACAAGAGATCCGGGACGAGATCGATGCGCCCAACGAGGAAGAAGCGCAAACCACGATTCGCCAGATGGGGTACTTCGTCACGAAGATCTCCGTCAAGAAACAGGCGGCCGGCAAGGCCGGCAAGTCTGGCAAGAAACGGGGATTTGCCATCGGTGGCGCCAAGACCAAACACATTTGCGCCTTCACCCGTCAGCTATCGATCCTGCAGGATGCCGGCCTGCCGATCCTCCGCAGCTTGAAAATTCTCGAGAACAACTCCAAGCCGGGCAAGTTGAAATACGCCTTGATGGATGTCTGTGACGAGATCGAAAGCGGGTCCACGTTAAGCGAGGCGATGAGCAAGAGCCCTAAAGTGTTCAGCCGGCTGTATGTGAACATGATCAAAGCCGGTGAGGCCGGCGGAGCGCTGGAAACGATTTTGCAGCGGCTAGCCGACTTTCTCGAACGCGCTGAATCGCTCAAACGCAAGGTCAAAGGGGCGTTGATCTATCCGGTGATCGTGGTCATGGTCGCCGCCGCGATTTTGACCTTCATCATGGTTTGGATCGTGCCGACGTTCGAAGAGATGTTCGAGGAATTCGGCTTGGATTTGCCGGCGCCGACCGTGTTGCTGATCGCGATGGCCAACTACATCGTCGACTACTGGTTCCTGCTGATTGCGATGCCGGTTTCGCTACTGATTTTGGTCAAGCTGTTGCGCAAATTCCGGCACGGGCGGGTTGGGTTTGACATGTTCATCATCAAGGTTCCGATCTTTGGTCCGTTGATCGAAAAGAACATCTTGGCGCGGACCACGCGAACCTTGGGGACGCTGATCTCCAGTGGTGTGCCGATCTTGGAGGCGATCAACATCACCCGCGAGACGGCCAACAATGCGATGTTCGAGCGGATGTTCACGAAGGTCAATGAATCGATCCGCGAGGGGGAAGTGATCAGCAAGCCGCTCAAGGAAAACAGCGTCTTGGGTTTCCACCCGATGTCGATTTTCTATTGGGCGTTGTTCGGCGTCTTTCCCGGTTGCATTTTGATGTCGATCGCGATCACCGCGGTGGGGACGAAATTGGACGCCGACGGCATGGTGCAGACACTGACCTATTTGGCGACGCAGCTGATCATCGGTGGCGGGTTGTTATCGGCGCTGTGGGGGTTGTCCAAGATCAAAGCCCGGGTGGTTGATGACCTGGTCGTCAACATGGTCGACGTCGGCGAGGAGACGGGCGAGTTGGACACGATGTTGTACAAGGTTGCCGACACCTACGACGAAGAGGTCCGCGTGATGACCGACGGTCTGACGGCGCTGATGGAACCGTTGATGATTGTATTTTTAGGTTTGGCGGTCGGTTTCATTGTGATCAGTTTGTTCATGCCGCTGGTGGACCTGATCAGCGGACTGACTTAAGAGAGAGGAGTGAGGAGTGAGGAGTGAGGAGTGAGGAGTGAGGAGTGAGGAGTGAGGAGTGAGGAGTGAGGAGTGAAGGTTTTCGTCAGTTAGGTTTGTGATCTGACATTCAGCCTGTCGCAATCAACCTTGCTTCTTTGTCCCCTCTTCTCCGCGCTTCGCCGTGGGCTGAGGGTCAGGGAGCGAATCATCTCTTGTCCCCTCGCCCCCGCGCTTCGCCGTGGGCTGAGGGTTAGGGAGCGAATCATCTCTTGTCCCCTCTCCCCCGCGCTTCGCGGGGGAGAGGGTTAGGGAGAGGGGGGCAAGGATTTTTGCCAGGGCCTACCTGGCAACCAACGGGGAACATCGAAAGCAGAAAGCAGAAAGCAGAAAACTGAATCATGGAAACACGAACCAACCAACCGACCGTAGCTCTTGTCCCCACAGCGAAGTGCGGGACAGATTGTAGGCCGGATCAAGGACGCAATGCGTGCCGGAACGGCGCAAACGGATCCACGATAGAGTGGTCTCTGACAACCTATGAAAGTCTACCGATTGCGTCCGCCGCTCCGGCATTTGCATCGTTTGCTTGGTCCGGCCTACAGCATAGCGCAACTGTAAAACTTAACCGTCGGGTCTCATCGATTGACCGCGACGTTCGTCCTGTTCCCGCGCGATTACGTCACGACAGGCGCCGCCACTGCGGCTTCACGCTGATCGAAGTCCTGACGGTGATCGTGATCATCGGCATCCTGGCGGCGATTTCGGTCCCGGCAATCGGCTACGCGGTGCGGAAAGGAAAGCAGACCGCGCAAAAGGCGGAGATCACCGCGCTGGCGCAGGCGGTGGAGCAATACGCGCAAAAGTACGGTGACTACCCACCCGACGGCAGCGACCGAGCGGTCTTGGCGAAACACATGCGAAAAGTGTTTGCTCGCATGGCCGAACCCGACCTGACGTTGCTGGCGCGTCTTACCGACGGCTCGGAAGCACCCGATACAACGGGCACCTTCAACGCGGTTGCGATGGACCGGGCCGAAGCACTGGTTTTCTTTTTGGGTGGATTTAGTGACGACATCCAACATCCGTTGACCGGCGCCGGTGGTCCGCTGGTTGCTCTTGCGACACCTTTCAATGGCGATAACACCGATCTGCGGAACTACCAATACAACGCGACCCGAGACAATTCGTTTTTTGATTTCAACCCCGCACGGTTGACGATCCGTCGAATCAATGCAGCGAACCCTGCCAACAGCGGTGACACAGATCCGCTGCTCAGCAGTGACGAATTGGATTTCAAATATACAGGTTTCGGTCTGCGTTTTCACGGTGGCTACGACTTGTTGCCCGCGTACCTCGCGGTCGAAGGACAACTCGCGCCTCTCGTTTACTTCGATTCGCGAACCTACGGTGCTCTCGATACAACGACAACGCCGGGCACCTACAACGGATACGTTGCCACCGATATTGGCGGAATCCGCCCGTACAAGACGGAATTCGGCAGCGAACCACCACCCGCCGGCGGCTATCCGGGGAATGCGGCTGCGCAAGAAGCTGCCGCGTTTGCGGCATTTAAGTTTCACAATCCAGATACCTTCCAGATCATTTCACCCGGCCTGGATGGATTGTTCGGTTCGATCACGGTTACCCCCTCTGGAAATCCAGTTCACTTTGTCACCGAAACGGGACGGGGAGTTGAGCCAAATTCATCAGCAAATTCAATTGCCATGCTCAACTTCCAGAACATCAAAGGTTTTCAAGACAGCGATAAAGAGAACGGTCATCTGGACAACATCACCAACTTTTCAACTCTGACGCTCGAGGGGGACCTGAGTGATTGATCTGACGACAAGGTTTCGAAGCCCAGGCAGCGGACGCCAGCGGCGATCCACAGCCGGCTACACGCTTGTCGAGATCCTGGCGGTGTTGGTTGTGATCACGATCATGGGTGGGATGGTGTTGACGGCCGTTCAAGGCGTCAACACGACCGCCAAAGCAGCCCGCACGCGCAGCATCATTGGGGCCGTCGATAGTGTGATTCAGGAACAGTACGAATCGTACAAATATCGAGCGCTGGCAGTGGAACTTCCCAACACAGGTGTGCTCACGCCCGCCGGCGATACGTTCGCCTATGAACTGTTGTCGACCGAAGCGGCGCGGGCACGAATGCTGATGATTCGCGATCTGCAGCGAATGGAGTTGCCCGATCGATTGACCGACATCGCATCGCCACCGACCGCCATCATGGCCGCGGCCAATCCAGTCTTGAAGAACACCACCACCGACGAAATTATCGGCACCCGCGATGACAATACGCAACGTGTGCCTTTCCAGGTGCCCTGGTTTGACAGCAGCTCGGACTACACATCCTACCGGAGTCTAAACAGATACAACGTGCCGCCAAAATTGGCTGCCTATCGGGATCGGATTCCGACTAAGAAAGCGGACGGTACTCCGTTCGATATCAACACCACGGTGACCGGTGCGGAAGAACACGAGAATCAGGGTGCCGAGTGTCTGTACTTAGTCATGGCCACGTCGTTCATCGGCGGCCAACCGGCAATCTCCAGCATCCCCGCGTCGAACATTGGCGACACCGATGGCGACGGTCTGCTGGAAATCCTCGATGGCTGGGGCCAACCGCTGGGGTTCCTCCGCTGGCCAGTCGGATACGACGATCCACAACGTTCGATCGATGCCACCAAACCGGATGAATTTGATCCGTTCCGTTCCGATTTCGCCTATGTTTCAACTGCCACCGCTGCATTAGCGACGGACGTCAACTTCGACGGCACCGATCTGCATCCAACACTGACCACAATCCCCTGGTCGATTCGACCACTGATCGTTTCGGCCGGCGCGGATGGCGAATTCGGGATCGCGTTGAATCCGTGGACGGATAGAACCGACAGCACGACAGAGCAGGTCAGATACAGCTACGGCCCAAACGTGGCTTCCAGTTGGGACAAATGGGCCGTTGATCTGGCGCATATGGGATACGAACTGGGTGGGCGTACTGCTCCCTATCAAATGATCGACCCGTTCCTGAGGAATTTTGTCGGAAACCCGACGAACTTCATGGGTCTTTTGCTGGGCCAGCGAATTCCTGGCAGCGACGCCCAAGAGCAGCGCGCTGACAACATCACCAGTTACGCCTTGCAATCGGAGCAGTGATGTTGATGCAAAACTTACGACGAGGATTACGATTCCTGATTCGCGCGAGACTTGTGAGCCCAACGCGCTGGCGTCGGTCTGGCCAGGCAAGGTCGCTGGAACCTCAGGCCCGCGGCTAGCGCCGTCGGCTCAGGGTAGAGACGCACTGGCTTTCACACTGGTCGAAGTCATGATCGTGTTGTCGTTGATGTTGGTGTTGGCCGGCATCGCGTTGCCGACAGCCAAGCAATTGTTGAGCGACCAAAAAGGATCGCGGGCCGCCCGCTCGATCGCAGCCTATTTTGATCAAGCCAGAAGTGACGCGATCGCCAAGGGTCAATACGCGGGTGTCCGGATTCAGCGGCTGACCCGGTCTGAGCGTGTTGAATTCGGTTCCGCGGCGTCAATTCGCCTGCAGCGAATCGCGGGAGTGCCGCCGTACGCCGGCGAGGCCGCCGATGCAACGGTCAGAATCGTGACCGTCGACGCATTCACGGGCATTGCCAATGTTGCCTTTGAGCGAAGCGATAACTTGCTGCTGTCGCTGTACGGCGATCCGAATGCACCAATCGCCGATGGTGATTTGATTGAATTACCGGGCGGCAAGACTTTTCCGCTGAAGTTCACCGGAATCGTCAAGATACCGGCGGGCACTGGTCCCGACTTTGTGACCGCACAAATTGATCTGAATAACCCGGAGAATGGACAAGTTTTGGCGGCAAACCCAACGACCGATACTTTCCCGCTCGGACATCAAGTCGCTGCTGGCGGCAGCTATCCGTACCGGATCCATCGAAAGCCGAAGGTTTCCTCCGGCAATCCACTTTCCTTCTCTCGCGGACTTGCGATCGACTTGAACTATTCGGGCATTGGCCTGACTGGAGTTCAATTTGCGCCAACCGATTTGACAGCTGCGCCGCCGAATGATTTCAACAATCCGATCGACATTCTGTTCGGACCTGATGGACGCGTTGAGTATGTGTCGACCGACAATCTCGGCAATGTCGGTCCCGCGGTCGGAATGATTTATCTCTGTCTCGGCACGACAGACGGAGTCGTTGATCCGGCCGCTGCGTCCGCCACCCTCGCCGAGCTGTTTCAGAACGACGATCGAGTGACCACCAACATCATGGATCTGGATTCGATTTGGATTGTGATCAATCCCAGCACTGGCCGGGTGGTCACGGCACCGTTTGCTTCGGTTTCGGGGACGCCCACAACGACCGCCGAGGCCTTGACGGCCATCGCGGCTGCTCGCCGCCTGGCGAGTCTTTCCGACACCTTGGATGCAGCACCATGAGTTTCGTAAAGCCTACTAACGTTAGATCCGCCGTCACGCTGGTGGAGGTCATCTTTTCGATCGGCGTGATCCTGATCGGACTGCTGGGACTGTTGTCGATCATGCCGCTGGCCGGTCGTCGCGCTCAAGACGCGGTCAGCATGAGTGTTGGTGCTGCGGTTGGCGACGTGGTCATGAAAGAAATCCAAACGCGACGTTGGATCAACAATGCAATGCTGGTTGATTTTGATTCCGGCAAGGCTCTGCTGTACGCCCGAACGCTTCCTTCCTTGATTCTGTCCGATGGCGATGCCGATGACACCAACAATCCCACGTTAGCAGCGGTTTGCATCGATCCCATGTACGTTGCGGAACAGGGCGGAACGACAATGTCAGCGTCGATCAACGGCTATTCAGACATCAACTTCCCGTACTACTCGACAACCCATGACCCGCTGCTGAATCCATCTGCGCCGTCCACATGGCCCGCGCCACAGCCGCGGATGCGCCGGGTCGGTTTTCGCAACCTGAGCGGCACCGTCGAACCGTTTCCGTCCCTATCTCTGGAGCAGGTCCGTTCGATTGTCGAAAGTCCCAACGACCTGATCGTAACCCGACCAGATGATCGTTCCGAGAACGCACGGGTCAATGGCCTGCAGACCGATTCAGGACTCGAATATGGTCGACGGGTCGCATCGGGCGAATTCAGTTGGATCGCCACGATCAGTCCGTTGCCGGGAAACAAATACGCATCGGTATCGGTGGTGGTGATGCGCAACCGCGATCGCCAGCGAGACTTTCCGTCGTCTACGCAAACCGATCCTCTGAAGAATGGCGTCAGCGAACGACTGGCCTACGTCACCGCGGCCTACGGTTTCCGCGGCGGCGCGGGTGGAACGGTTCATTTGACCGCCTCCGCAAACACTTCATCGTCGCTAACGACTGGTAGCTGGGTGATGTTGTCGCGACAAGTTTCTGCGACCGATGCCGTACACCGCTGGTACCGCGTCGCTGCGGTCGACGGCGATCCGCAACAGGCCGTACCGTTTTCCAACACGCTGCTTGAAACTGATGGTGCGGCATTGCCCGATACTTCGCGTCCCGATCCTGTCTGGCGTCACAAAGTATTGTTGGATGGTCCTGACTGGAGCTTTGGTTTTCCAACGCCCGGGCCGGCCGACGCTTCTGTATTTGACAACACCTACGCCACGATTGTTTCCGATGTGGTTTCGGTCACCGAACGAGTCATCCCAATTGCGGATCTGTAGTTATGTCATCCGATCAATCACTTCTCTTCTGCTTCTTCTCCCATCGCCCAGCGCGAGACTTATCATGAAACGTACCACTGCCAATCGACGTTCCGGCATCATCCTGCTGGTCGTACTCAGCATGCTGACCTTCTTCAGCGTGCTGGCCGCCGCCTATCTGGTCTTCAGCAACCAAAAACGGCAATCATCCTTCGCGATCGCCACCCGCAACATCAAGCAGCCCAACACCAATGCGCTGATGAACGAGGCGCTGATGTTGTTGATCCGAGGAACCGATGATGGCACCAATCCGTTGTTTGGCGAAGACTTGCTCAGCGATTACTACGGCCGCACCGACTACATGTCGCTGCAGGTCGCTGTAACGCCCTCGCCGCCGGCCAACGGATTCGTCCGCATTTCGATGCAGCAAGACCCAACGGACTACAATGACGTTTCGATTTCCGCCAATCACTGGGACGATATTTATGCCAGTCGGATCATCACCTTTACCAGCGGACTTCATCAGAATCAGACCTATCGCGTGCTCCGGTCAATCTCGACCTCGCCGGGTCAGCATGATCTGATCTTCCAGCTGCACCCCGGCTTTACCGCCGCCATTGCCGCCGGCGACAAATTTCGCATGAACGGTGTTCCCAGAAATTCACCGGGGATTGGATTTGATGGGACCGACGTGGATACGACCGTGCAGACGACGATCCCACCGATTCCGCCAGAGACCAACAATCAGCCGCTGTTGCAGCCGCGCAACCCATCGCAACCGCTCGACCCGTCCACCAATCCAGGGGTTGGATTCCCGCTGCCGGTGGCGTTACAGCCCAATCATTTGGGAAAGTACGTCGACAAGAGCCGAACACTCGACAACAGCCAACCGCGCGGAGATTTTGACGAGAGTTACGATGCGGCCGATTTTTACAACTGGTTTCTCAGTTACCGTACCCTCGATCCGGCTGGTAACGTGACTGTAATTCCGTCGTTCCATCGGCCTGCGGTCCTGAACTACATTCTCAACGAAGTCGATTTCGAAGGAAACGAACCGAGTTCGCCTTCGGATTCCGTTTATCGCAGCGCGATCGCCAGTTTGGCGCGGGCGACGTTTCGTCCGTTGCCGTTGGCCGCCAATCAGCTGGCCAGCGGCAGTCTTGCCCGCAATGAAAGATTCACCGGCGGTAACAGCGAATTCGCCCTGCGGACGGCGCTGCCGATTGTGCACGATCCGATCGGTGCTCAAGCAGTCGACCCGCGAGCGGTGCGGCTAAACCAATTGATGCTGGCCTTGATCAAGGGAGAACCGGACGTTGACAACGACGGCGACGGTCGCGCTGATAGTTATTGGATCGATTTTCGGCTGCCGGTCCTGACCTCGCCCGAGGGCAAGTTGCTGAGGCCGTTGGTTGCCCCGATGATCGAAGATCTTGGCGGTCGTTTGAACGTCAACGCGCACAGCAATTTTGGGTTGGTCAACTCAGCGGCCGGGTTGACGGGAGCCAACCCGACGGGATTCGGAAACCAGTGGGCCGGTCCCCCGGCAATTCCGTTCGTTTTTCGCGGCTTGGGTTTCGGACCGGCCGACATCAACATCCCAGCCCCTTCGCCGGATGTTCTATCGCGGCTGTTGATGTCGCGCTATCAAGGCGGCGCAGGCGGCGACAATGTTCCTGGCAGCCCCGGCCCTGATGCATTGAATGTGTTGACTTCGGGCTGGAGACCTCGAACGCTGGGGGCCAACGCGGGATACGCGGCTTCTGTCGACCCGTTTGGCCGTGGTGGACTTGGAATTTCAGCCACCGGGAACCTTGTCTCGGTCAACTCCGGAATCGCACTGACCGACAACAGTGCCACAACAACGATTACGGAACCGGACACCAATGAAGCGTTCGACAGTCCCTACGAATTTGACCCCACGGGCAAGCTTGGTTCCGATCAGCCATTTACCGTCAACGAGTTTGAAGCGATTCTGCGATCCAGCGAGTTTGGCAGCGAGTTGCTGCCCGGTCGGCTGCGCGAGTTGCTGTTGCCGTTTGCCGCGACCAATCCGGACATTGCTCACCAGGTTACCACGATCAGTACTTCCAGCGATGCTCCGCCGACCAACCCGCTGACTTATCCATCGGCCCAGCCCAGCTTTCCATCGGTGCTGTCTGCCCTGGCGGCGGCAATCAATCCGACTTTGAACAACAACCAGCTAAAACGGCTGATTGCTCCAGAGCTGAGGCTTGGTAATCGGTTGAATGTGAATCGTCGCTTTGGAAACGGATTGGACGACAATGCAAACGGTGTCATTGACGAACCAATCGAGTACTTCCTCAGTGGCCGAGATGATGATGGCGACGGAGCGGTCGACGAAGCAGACGAAATGAGTGCTGAAACGGAGGCTTTCGGATCGTTTGCCGGCGACCCTGTCGATGCAAACTTCATCGGCAGTTTACCTAAGTACGATTTTGATGAACCATCATCGGTCGATGCGCGGCAGCTGTTAGCACGTCATTTGTACGTGTTAATGATGACGCTTAGCAGTCGGCTCAGCAGTGACAACTATCCGAGCTATGGCGATACGCTGACAACGCCTGTTCCCGTTTCCGATCGTAATCGCTATCGCGCGCGTCGATTGGCGCAGTGGGCGGTCAACGTGGTTGACTATCGGGATCCCGATTCGATCATGACGCCGTTTGAGTACGACGAGAACATCGCCGATGGTTGGAACCCGCCGGGCAATGATGGACTTGATAACGACGCTGATGGTCTGATTGATGAACCCGATGAAACACAGAATGTCGTTTTCGGCGTCGAAAATCCGGAACTCGTATTCACCGAATCACTAGCCCTGCATGATGTCCGCGTTCGCGACACCAATCTTGATTCGTCCGGCAAAGCCAAGGGGAGCAACCCTGGTGACGATGAAGACACCGATCAGGTTCGAGTCCCACAGGGTTCGCTCTTTTTGGAACTCTACTGTCCGCGTCAAAATGTATCGGCCGAGCTGACCGATCCGTCGACCGCCGGAATTCCGCGTGAGCTGTACAACGTCAATGCGCCGGCCTCGCCGGGGATGGTGACCTACGCGCTCGATCTTGATCGAACCGTCACAACCAGGTTTGACGACAATGGAACGCCCGCAGACCCGACCGATGATATTTATGGGGACGCCAGCGACACCGCCGTGCAGACTCCGGTATGGCGAATCGCAATCAGTGAACCACACAACGAGCGGATCAATGCCGGGGCAACCGACGACGATTTCGACTCCATGCAAAGTTTGCGAGCGCTGATTCCCGACACACTTTCCTTTCAGCCCGCGCGGCTGGATGAACTCGGGGACAGGCCCAACAAGATGGCGGTCGACCGAGTCGTCTTCTTTACCGATTACGCGTCCGTTACCGATTTGGAGCAAGCAATCGCCCCGATACCAGATATCGGCGACCAGGCGGAAGTTTTCTTCAATCAAGTCGGGGCGAACGTGAACCTGTTGCCCGAGCAATACCTGACGCTCGCGCCAGAACGAAAACGAATTTGGGGTCGGCGACGTTCGCCGACACGGGCGTCGGTCCGGTAGGCCCCAGCGGTCAAGTGTTTGAAATTCGCAACGGAGCAAATGCTACCGGCCTGATTCAGGACGATTTCGCCGGCACTCAAATCACACCTAGTACGTCGACCGTGATCCAGCCGGGGCTAGGTTTGGTAATTTCGGGATTCGCGTCCGTCGCTTGGACCAACGCGGCGGTGACCGCCCCAGAAGGAATCGGTTTGAACGTCTCGGAGCCGCTGGCAAACTCTGCCGCCAACTACTACATCGAGCCAACTGAGCAGTATACGACCGCCGTTGGTACCTATCCGCTTACCGACGCATACGTCGAACTAAGCGGAACCGGCGCCGTCGTCGATCCCGCGGCCAGACCCAAAGATCGTCCCGAAGACATGCGGCTAAGCGGACCCATTCGTCAATTGACAACCGCAATTGTGGGTGATCCCACGGTCGCCGATCCAATGCTTGGAACGATCGACAACTATCGGACCGCGTTCTTGCAACGGCTTGCTGATCCAACCCGCGGCTTCCATCCGATCCTGAATCCCTATCGAACCGTTGATCAGATTACGATCGACCTGACGGTCTTCAGTGGTGAGGACGAGCCGGCGGATGTCACGTCCCAGGGACAGGCCCCGGTGGCGACGATCGAGCAGCAGTACCAGTCCGGGTCCCGACAACGCAATGGCGTCGGCATGAATGGAATCGGCATGAACATTTTGCATTCGTACAGCACGCAGGCGCTGATGCTGACGGATATCAATTCGGGACAAGGGGTTTATTTTGCGCTCAACGGCGGATCGGCGACGTTGGATACAACTTTGAATTACCTGAACGCCGGTTTTGGTGCTCCACAAACCCTTGGACTTCGCGGTCGTCCCTCGACACCCTTCGCGATCCATCCCTGGTTGAACCGCCCGTTTGCTAGTCCCTACGAGCTGATGCTGGTGCCGGCCTGTTCGTCCGGACGATTGTTCGAAGAGGCTTCCTGGGTCGATAGCGGGACGCCTGATCCGGTGGTCTATCCGGACGCAGAATCGAATTCCATAGCCCCGACGTTTGCTACCAAGTTCATCTCCCCCTATCGTCATTTGTTGAATTTCTTTCACAGCGGAATGCTGAAAATGGACCTAACGACGGAAGTGTCGTCGGAGTTTGGGCAGCTGTTCGATTTCGTGGGGACCCCGCCGAACTTCCGTGGCGAATTACAGCCGATCAACCCGTCGCGTGTGATGGGAACCCCATTGGCCGGTTTGTTCTCGGCCCCTTTCAACATGGTCGACGACAACCGTCGCACCGGGCGAATCAACGTGAACACGTTGGCCGCTTTTGAAGTTTGGCAGGGATTGATGCAAGGACATCTGAATCCGGATGAGTACACCAACCGAGCCGGCGTACCCCCTGCAGACCAGTTGTCATTCGAATCCTTCTTGACCAGTCGGCGCGGCTACATGCCACCCGGAACCGGCAGCCAAAAGTACGTCACCGATGCGACCGGGGCTAAATACAATTATGACCCAATCCGCTTGGACCCACTGTACCCAACTCAGTTTGCCGGTGTGTTGGAGTCCTCCGTGCTTGCTCGGTTTGCTCCAAAGTTGCGAGGTTCGACAATGCCAAAGTGGGGCGCCTTGATGCGACGGCCAATCGGTTCCACGTTGCTGCGCGGTTTGGGGACGATCGATCAGCTCGATCGCCACGATGGCACAGCTCCGACCACACCGACGCCGCTATTGGTTCGGCAAAGCACGCAGACGCCGCTCAGTACCAACGAACCGCAATTGGACCGCTTGCGCAATCCCTTCCTGCGTTATCAAACTTTGATGCGGATGCCCAATCTGGTGGCGGACAATTCTCAGGTCTTTGTGATTCGCTTGACGCTGGGATTGTTTGAGGTTGATCCGAACAATATTGATAGTTTGGGTGCCGAGTACAACGCCGACATCGGTCAAAATCAGCGTTATCAAGCGATGTTCATTGTTGACCGTTCCATTCCGGTTGGCTTCATTCCGGGCCAGGACACCAATGCTCGTGATGTCGTGATTTTTGAGAGTTACGGGCAATGAGCTTTTTTGTTTTGATCGAACGCAAGCAACGAAGCAGGCGCCGCGGCTTTACCCTGGTCGAAATGCTGGTGGCGATGGCCGTCACGCTGCTGATGATGGCGGCGCTGGCGCGTGCATTTGGATTCGTCGGTGCACAGGTGCGCGACAGCCGAGCGAATCTGCAACTGACTGGTGAACTTCGTGACGTCACGATGCGCATCAACGACGAACTGCGGCGTTGTACTGTGAGTCTAGAGCCCAACGACGGCGGCCCTGATCAGTCCGGATATTTGCTGTACTACGAGGGACCGGTAACCGACGTTACCTCGTCGATCTTTCGGGCGACGACCGACGCGGATGGAAAACTGGATTTGCCCGATTCGCGATATGGCGACTTCGATGATTATTTAGCGTTCACCGCGGTCGCGCCGCCAAACACCTGGTTCACCGGCAAGGTGCCTCGATATTTGTTGGAGGCAAAAAGTGCCGAGGTAAAGGGCATGCCGTTCAGCCGTGCTTCCACAGACCCCGCGGCATTCGAGCCGGTTGTGATCAAGTCCAAGTATGCCGAGATCATCTACTTTGCGAGCCCAGAGTATGACGAATCGACTTTGGGCACAGCGACGCCAAGGTATGTCGATGTCGATGGTGAGCTGAATCTGGGCGGCGGTCCGCCTGGCATCGAAAACGGACTTCCAGATCGCCTGCGAATTTATCGTCGGGTGTTATTGATACGTCCGGATCTGAACGTGAATCCCTCGGTGCTAACCGTTGGTGGCGGATCCGACTTGGTCGTCGTTGCCACCGACCCGCCTCATCTGCCCCGTCTTCCGCACCCCGGCACTCCAATCCCGTTCATGCAGACCGACGTCTACCCCACCAATTGGCAGGTTGCGATGGCGGCCGCACATCAACAATGCGATCTGTCGATTCGCCGCGTGCCAGGTCCGAATGGTCTGCCGACCAACCGCGTCGCCGCGAATTCGCTGGCGGATCTTGCCAAACCGCAAAATCGATTCGCCCATGTGCGGATACCCAATGCCAGTCTTGGAGTCGGCGCGGGCGACGATACATCGATGCCCGTTCTGGCCCTTGGACTCCCCGCCACGATTCTGAGTGTGAACAATCAAAATGGAGACCGTATCGCCCCCAGTCTTGCTCCCCCCAGCAACGATCCGGTGGTAACCCCGGCCGACTGGTGTGGCTTTCTGAGACCAGAGTTCGTGTTGGGACACGATTATATTCACGCTGATCCAGGCGATGCGTGGTGGTCACGTAGTGCAAGACGGGGTGAGGATCTGTTGGTCAACAATGCAATGGCGTTTGACGTTCAGATTTACGACTCGGCCGCGAGTTGGATTGCGGACGCAGGCTCCGGTCTGGTGGTTGGTCCGACCGACGCCGGTTATCGCGAGGTGTTGAACGCGGCGGTAATCAATCTTGGCCTTCCTGCCGATGCGAGTCGCGTGACATTTGGCGGTTTCGTCGATTTAGCATATCCCACCCTTGCCGGAGGCTCACTGCGAGGCTGGGGCGCGGGCAGCCGAGATCGACGTTCGGGCGGCTACGATAGTAACGCGATTCCAGCGGGAAACTATCCTTTCTTGGACTCCGAGTATTCCGGCCTGCGATCTGTGTCGGCTAATGCAGCATCCGCGTATCAGCTTTCTTTGTTTCAGTCCGGTCATCTCGTCCTGGATGGCTCGAATCGGATTCGCTTGTATCAACCCACCTTCGATACTTATACATCGTCGTACGAACGAGATGGATTTTTGCAAGACAAGCGATTTACAACGCCAAACTTTGCCGGCACGATCTGGACTACCAATACGGATCCGACTGTTGCGGATTTGGGCGCCAATGGACTCGACGAAACAGGAACCCTTCCCGGTGCTGACGATCCGAGCGAGCGTGAGACGTCAGCACCGTTCACAGTGCGACCCGAGGCAATTCGGGTGACCGTGCGGCTGGAGAATCCATCGACGCGCCAAGTTCGTCAATCGTCGGTTGTCCATCGCGACGATCGTTAGAGCGCAGGCATGCAGCGACGATATTCCACAGCTCTGATTCCCATCGTGATCCTGATCGCAGCCGCCCTGCGGTTGGCGCTTGTGGTTGCTAACACAATCGCGCCTTTATCGCCGTTACCAGTGGTTGATCTTCGCGGCGATCCTGCTGAATCGGAATTGGCCGAGCTTGGTGTGACGGACATCGTTCATCAGCAATTTGACCCTGCCGCTGTTGTGGCGGTGCAGGCTGGTCCCGATGCGATGCCTGGTGTCGCCGGCGCCGATGACAACAGCAACGGCGTCATTGATGATCGATTGGAACTCGGTGCAACCCGCAGCGATGACGTTTGCAGCGTGCTGACCAAGAGTCAGTTAGACAATCTGCCCAGCGATCAAATCATGGTGCTCGACCATGGCGCCTTTGTCCCATTGGGCGACCAGGGAATGAAACCAGAAACGGTCAGAGCCATCGTGTTTGGAACAGATCCCAACGGCAAACACTGGTCTGTGGTAGTCGACTTGGGAAATGGGAACCGCTAATGGACGCTAATCGAACGCTAACCTGAAAATTGATGAGCGTCTTGTTAGCGTTGATTAGCGGTTCTCTCCGGACTGCTTGAAACGCGCACAGGGTTGCGGGCTGACCCAAGTGTCTGAAGTTTTTTGGCTCAGACCCAGCGTTTTCTTGTGCCAAATCCTGACCTCAAATTGTGGACAAGTTTGGCCGACAGGTGGCTCATTATTCATTTTTGAGAATTACCACTGCCGAATGCTTGAAATCGACTTTTTTGCGGCGCGTGGCGGAGTAGTATGTAAGGCTCGCCTGGTGGGAAATCCCACCAGTTTTCCACCATTTTCTGTGCCTTCCAGAGCACGAGATCATCCCATGAAATTTTCATATTCGCTAGCGATCGCGGCTCTGTTCGTGGTCACGACAATCTCGTCGGCCTCTGCCGCGCTGGTCTCCACCACCTTAACGCTGACAAATCTGTCTGCCGGGGACAATCTGCTGAGCATTGAGTTAGTGGATGTCGTTACCGTCGACGATAGGGATCTGTCGGGTAGCGTTGCTGTCGATATCGACATCGACTCGTCGGGCAATATCTCCTCCTTTGCGTTCACTGGTGGAACGATTGAAATCGCAAATTTTTTCGAGAACTTTAACCTCGATATCTTTGCTGCAACGATCACAGGTACAGATTTGCGGGCCACTCCCTATTCCAATGCAACCAGTGCCGTCGACGGTTTGGGAGATTTCGATGCTTCCAATTCTGGTGCCGATCTCGATGCCGGCACGATCACGGTCAGTGCGCCGGCCGCGTCGTTTTTGCAAACAGTCGATTTCGCTGTGACTCCAACCGCATTCGACATCACGTCCGGGATCGGAAACATTGTCTCTGCCCTGACGCTTAACCCTGGCGAGTACGAGATCACGTTGAACCTTCCGATCGCCGCATCGGCATCCGCCGGCGGGCTTACCGCCAATCTCAGTGGTGGACTGACCGCTGTCGGTCTGGTGGTCGTAACGATTCCCGAGCCGACCAGTGGTGCCTTCCTTGCTTGCCTGTTGGCCGGCACGGGTGCGACGGTCCGCCGCCGACGTAACTAAGCGGCCGGCGTACGGAAGCTGTGCAAAGTTGACAGGCGTCCGGTCGCTGCCAGCATCTGCAATGCCAAAAAAGGTCCATCACGTTTCTATTTGATTCTTGATCCCGGAGGGATCTTTAGCCATTAGCCTCGGGTCGCGTAGCGCACCCGGGGTGGCGGTCTCTTCGCATACGCGCCGACCCCGAAGGTGGTCGCAGCGCACAGGGCTGCGACCACCTTCGGGGTCGAAATTGACATTGGCTCACTGACCGGAGGTGCGCTGCGCGACCTCCGGCTAATCGCTGATATCCCTCCGGGATGGTTTGCGCGGTAGTATTTGAGTTTCAACGCGCACGAAACCGTGATGGATTCAGAAAAACGGGAACCGCTAATGGACGCTAATCTGAGCATTGATTAGCGTCCTGTTAGCGTGGATTAGCGGTTCGGCTGCTGAGTGAAGTCAGGTCGCTCGGGGGACTCTGATTGGTTGTTGAATCTTGCCGCGACCACCTTCGGGGTCGGTTCTACGGAGGTGCGTCCCGGTTACCGTGGGTGCGCGAGCGCGACCCTCGGCTAATGGCCTGCAACCACTTCGTGGTTTAGCAATCCTAAGTCCAAAGAACTGATCGTTCCGGTGATCGGAATCGTTCGGCCCACGGTCTTGGCATCCAAATCTTACTCTTACTCTTAAGCCCGACCGCGCAACGCTGTTCGGCAGGACCAGTCTGCTACCAGCATCTGCAATGCAAAAAAGGTCCATCACGTTTCTATTTGGTTCTTGATCCCGCAGGGATCTTTAGCCATTAGCCTCGGGTCGCGTAGCGCACCCGGGGTGGCGGTCTCTTCGCATAGCGCCGACCCCGAAGCTGGTCGCAGCGGACAGGGCTGCGACCAGCTTCGGGGTCGAAATTGACATTGGCTCACTGACCGGAGGTGCGCTGCGCGACCTCCGGCTAATCGCTGATATCCCTCCGGGATGGTTTGCGCGGTAATATTTGAGTTTTAACCCGCACGAAACCGTGATGGATTCAGAAAAATGGGAACCGCTAATGGACGCTAATCAAACGCTAATCGGAAAGTTGATTAGCGTCCTGTAAGCGTGGATTAGCGGTTCGGCTGCTGACTGAAGTCAGGTCGCGCGGGGGACTCTGATTTGTTGTTGATTCTTGCCGCGACCACCTTCGGGGTCGGTTCTACGGAGGTGCGTGCCGGTTACCAGGGGTTCGCTAGCGCGACCCTCGGCTAATGGCCTGCAACCACTTCGTGGTTTAGCAATCCTCAGTCCAAAGAACTGATCGTTCCAGTGATCGATTTCGACCAATTCGTTGGCAAGTTTCAGCTGGACTACGTCGGCGACGCCAGCGCCGCGCTGGGAGCCGGTTTGCGGTAGAACCGGTTGCCCAGAATCTGTTCCAGCAAGAAGATCGCCAGCGCCAATAACATCGCTGGTGAATGCAAGGAAACGCGCTGCGCAGTCTGGCTCTCGGTAAACTCGATTTCTTCGCGAGTGGTGGCCAATCCGTATCGATCGGGACCAAACAGAGCGTCCAATTGCGCCTTGTCCACTCGTTCCAACTGCAAGTCATCCTCGGCGAGGTTGGCCGAGAATCCATCGCCAACTTGTCGCCCGCGTATCCAGTAAGTTCCCGAGCTTGACACGTCGTTGATCGCAACTTTTCGGGCTCCGGCGGGAATGTTCAACGGAGTCGGTGCGGCACGGTCAGGCCGAAACAGCTGCAAGCGGCTGGGCACTGCATCTGTGTTCTCGAATTCCCCGTTCAAATCGATCAGTCGAGGTTGGCCCACGGTCGAAGTCCGCATTGCCGCCTCCCGACCAGTCAGATACTCCACGCTCTTGCGGGTCAGCAACCAGGCTGGCCAGGGATCGGTTCCAAACAAATCGTTCCATCTTCGCGTTGACTTCGCCAGCGCGGGAAGCGGTGTGGTGACGACCAGCACCCGACCGGGTGATTGGCTTTCTGAGTTGGGGCCGGCAATCAAACGTTCCACGAGCGCCGCGTGGTCGGTCCCAGCGTACTGGATCAACACGCTGTCAGCCTCTTGCGGCGCGACTTGCCAGTACTGCTGAACGCGAAAATCACTCCACGGCGTATCGGACGATAGCGGCGCCGTGACTCCGTGGGATGCGTTGATCACTTGAAAGAACGTACCCGGGTCGGGTGATCGCCAGCGTCGCACCAGCGAAGGCAACAAGGGTGTCTCCAGCGGTTCGTCGCCGATCGCCGGGCCGAGACAGATAAACACGCCGCCGCCGGAGGATGCAGATTCCAGTACTGCTGGATCGACGATCGCCTGGCGGCTGGGATCGAGCAGCATCAGCGTGTCGAAATCCTCCAGCCGGACCACCGATAGATCCGCGTAGCCAATTCTTTCGACGATAAAGGCGGCCTGGGTGTCGTCGGACCCTCCCGCAGTTGCTGTAATCGTGTCGCTGATGATCCGCGCTTCGTCTTCGTCGTCACCGACCAACAGCACGCGCGAAGGGGGCAGCACTTGCAGCGAAAAATACCGCGTATCATCCAGCGGCATCGCGTCCTCGCCAATCAAGCGGATGCGGCCATGATGAAGACCCACGTCGAGCGCAGGAATGTTCAACAGCAGTTCTTGCGAATCACCAGAGGCGACTTTGACGCTCGTCCGATCAACGCTGCGAATTTTGGGCAGCATCACAGCGCCATCGCGAACTACCGGTAGCGCCGGATCATTCTGATACAGTTCTAATTCCGCGGTCACGGAAAGTTCCGCTTGCGGATCACCACCGACAACGGTCAAGGTGGTCGATACTGGCACCGGCACGCCGCGCGGTGGTGAGCTGTCGGCAAAGCGAGCTGTGGTCAGGGATCGATTGACGCCCGAAAATTCGCCCATGTCAAAGAGAGTAACGGCGACGGGGGGATCATTGCCAAAGGTGGTCGCTATCGAGGAGTCCGCCAGCGCGCCGTTCCAGGAGCCCGTCGACAGATCGCTGATCACCAGCACGCGGCGCTCGGGCAGATCACTCGACCGGACGAGTCGCGCGGCAACTTCCAATCGCGACTGGATTGGCTGGACGACTTCCAGCGGTTGCAGTTGTTCGATCCGCGTCAGTGCGCTGCGAGTGTCCAGCGAGAACGATACCACCTGCGCGGATCGATCGATGATGGCGATCCGACTGCTACGGGGCAAGCGGGTCACCATCCACGTCGCCAGCTCTTTCATGCGTGCGATCCGATTGTCGCCGGCGGTTTTCCAGGCAGAAGTCGGCGAGTTATCTAGAACGATGGCGAGCGCAACCGGTTGAGTTTGATCCACCGAGATGGTCGGACCCGAGAGTGCCGTGTAGGCGGCCCATGACCCGGCCGCCAAGATGGCCAGCAACGATGCGATGGCCAATGCATAGCCGGTTGATTGGGAGTTATGTTTCGCCAGCGCCCAGGAGGCCATCACCAACAATGCGACTCCGATCCCTCCCAACAATCCGATCGTCAGCCATGTCAGCGAGAGCGAACGGTCAATCACCGGTCGCGCTAGCGCCAGCGCCAGCGCCGCGATCGCGGCGATCCGCAACGCCAACAACCACCAGCGGCGGACTCGCAACCGACTGCGATTCGACTCGAAACGTTTGGTCAAAAAACGAACCGAAGGGAACACGACTTTGCGAGGCTCGCGCCGAGAGAGCAGGTGCAACGCGATTGGAACGGCAATCGCCGCGACACCGAAAATCAAAGTGGCATTGAGAAATGACAAGGGAGCTGGGAGCTGGGAGCTGGGAGTAAGTAGTAAGGAGTAAGGAGTGAGGAGTAAGGAGTAAGGAGTAAGGAGTAAGGAGTGAGGAGTGAGGAGTGAGGAGTGAGGAGTGAGGGTGTTGGTGTTTCCTGGCTGCTAAAACTGTTGTTTGCGTTGCAGCAGGTATTCCGTGAGTGCTTTATCAAACGGCATGCTGGTATCCAACGGTACGTAGTCGATCCGCAATTGGTTGCATCCTTCGCGGTAGGCTTCCCGAAATTCGTTGACTTGTGCCAAGTAGTCGGCGCGAAACCCAGTCGCGTCGACCGTGATCGTTTCGCCGGTTTCTGAATCTTCGAACTGTACCGGTCCTTCGTAGGGAAATTCAACTTCGGCCGCGTCCATGACGTGGAATACGATCACATCGTTGCCACCGTAGCGAAGTCGCGCCAGGGCGGAAATCACCTTCTCCATTTCCTTGTCATCATCGCTGCCGCCGGGAATGCGGCTGGGCAGCAGATCCGAAAAAATCATCACCAAGGAGTGTTGCTTCAACATCGCGGCGATCTGAGTGATACAGCCTGCCAGGTCGGTCGAACCGGTTGGTTGCAGCCGACTTAGCTGGGCCATCACGTCGCCCAAGTGACCACGGCGGCTGCGGGCCGGCAACAAGGCGCGCATCTTTTCACCGACCGACATCAACCCCACTGGGTCTTGTTGCATGGTCATCAAATAGGTCAGCGACGCAGCCAGGCAGGTGCAGTATTCGAACTTGGTCATCGTCTGGCTTTCGGTAAAGCCCATCGATTTGGATAGATCCATGACCAGATAGCCGGTCAGGTTGGTTTCTGATTCAAAGCGTTTGACGAAGTATTTGTCGGTCTTGGCGTAAACCAACCAATCAATCAATTTCGGATCGTCGCCCCGGTTGTAGCGTCGATGTTCGCTAAACTGGACTGAGAATCCTTGAAAGGGACTCGAGTGCAAGCCTTGCAGGAATCCGCGCACGACCATTCGTGCTCGCAAATCGAGCCGTTTGATTTTTTGTACGGATTCGGGCGACAAGAGCATGGCAGCGGGGCAGCTTGGCGTTGTTAGCGAGTCGATCCACTGGGAGGGCGAGGCTCCGCCCGAGCCGCATCGTCGGAATGGTTCGGCGGGAGCCTCACCCTCCCGGTTAAGCTTTTCCTTGCAGTTTTTCCGGCTCCGGTGGTTGAATGTCGTTGAGCAATCGGTTGATGATTGCGTCGGTATCCATGCCTTCGGCTTGGGCCTGAAAATTAGTCGCCACGCGGTGGCGCAATACGGGCAGTGCGATTCGTTTGATGTCCTCGGGATCGATACTGAATCGACCATCCATCGCAGCCAGCGCTTTGCCGCCGGCGATCAAGTTTTGGCCGGCTCGCGGACCCGCTCCCCAGTCGACCAGTTCTCGAACGTACTGCGGCGCCGTTTCATCGCTCGGCCTGGTCGCCCGCACGAGCTGGGATGCGTAGCGAACCACAAACGGGTTGACCGCCACACTGGCCACTAGTTTCTGGACATTCAGAATTGCTCGCGAGGTGAGTACTTTGTTGACCGTCGCGGTTTCACCGCGGGTGGTCGTCGTCAAGATCTGCTCTTCTTCCTCCGCCGATGGATAATCGATTTTGACGTTGAACATGAAGCGGTCCAGTTGGGCTTCCGGCAGCGGATAAGTTCCTTCTTGTTCGATTGGGTTCTGAGTGGCGATAACGAAAAAGGGTACCGGCAGCTTGAAGGTTTCGCGGCCGACTGAGACTTGCCGTTCTTGCATCGCTTCCAACAGCGCGGCCTGAGTCTTGGGGGGCGTGCGATTGATCTCGTCGGCCAGCAGAATGTTGGTAAAAATCGGTCCCTCGACAAAGCGAAAGCTGCGCCTGCCCGCCTCGTCTTCTTCCAAGACTTGGGTGCCGGTGATATCCGACGGCATCAAGTCTGGTGTAAACTGAATTCGCTTGAAGGAAACGTCCAAGATTTCGGCCAGCGTGCTGACCATCAATGTCTTGGCAAGTCCAGGTACCCCTTCGAGCAAACAGTGGCCACGGGTAAAGATAGCAGCTAGCAATTGTTCGATCGTGTCGGCCTGTCCAATGATGACTTTGGCCAGTTCGGCGCGCATCGTTTGCTGGTGGTCGGCGAACTCGCGCAACACGTCACCCAAATTGCGAGCCGTTTGCTGGGTTGCCGCTGGCGGGGATGCCGGTTGTTGGGCCGCGGGTTGATTGGGTGCGGGAGGAGGAATGCTGCTCATGCCAGATAAGTTACAGTCCATTGCGGGGAAGTGGTTGTCGTGTCTCAGTTCCTATCTTAGACGCGCTGTCGCGATTGCGGGGACCCGGGGACACCAGCGCGTCGGCGTTAGGGTGAGGCTCCCGTTGTGTGGTTCGGTGGGAGGGCGAGGCTCCGCCCGAGCCGCATCTTCGGCGTATTTGGGCGGGAGCCTGAGGTTCCCGTTGTGTTGTTTGGTTCGGCAGGAGCCTCACGCTCCCGTTGCTTGCATCGGCAGGAGCCGCTCCCTTCCGATCCTGCTGTTTGTGCTGCTACTGCCTTTTCACGGCCATGCTGCCGATATTGACGCGGTGGCTGTGCAACGATCGATTGATCGTGGGGTTAGCTATCTTCGCAAAGCGCAGAATGAGCGGGGCGGTTGGGACGAATATCCGGGCCAATCTTGCGGCAAAACCGCGCTCTGCACTCTGGCACTTTTGAACGCGGGGGTCGGCCGTGATGATCCTGATCTGGTTCGCGCCATGAAATACCTGCGTTCGTATCAACCACAGGAAACTTACTCGGTGGCGCTGCAAACGATGGTTTTTTGCCAACTCGGTGCCGCCGGCGACCTGCCGAAAATTCATCGCAACGTCGGTTGGCTGACGGCGAACCAAAAGAGCGCCGCTGCCGGGGCAGGTCGAGCCGGCAGCTGGGACTATGGCGCCGGCAGGGGAATCGGCGACCCATCGAATACGCAATTCGCGCTGCTGGCACTCGGTGCGGCGCATGACCGCGGGATCGAGGTCGATTCGGAGGTATTTGAACTGTCGCTGGGCTATTGGAACCGCTTGCTTCGTGACGGTGGTTGGGCCTATCCCGGACGCAAGAACTCCGGCAGCATGACTTGCGCCGGCATCGCATCGGTGATCATCGCCGGCGGACGTTTGGGCAGCGGCAGTTCGAAGATCGATGGCGATCAAATTCAATGTTGTGGCAGTGCACCAGGCGAGCAAGATCCAATCACCGCAGGTTTGCAATGGCTGGCAGACAACTTTTCGGTGCAAGTCAATCCCGGCGGCGGTGAGTACACCCTGTATTACTATTTGTACGCGCTCGAGCGAGTCGGTCGACTCTCTGGCAGGCGTTTTATTGGCGATCATGATTGGTATCGCGAGGGAGCGGCACGGTTATTGGAACTGCAAGATGATTTTCAGGGATTCTGGATGGGAGCCGGATCGCTCGAGAATCAAGAGATCGCCACCTCCTTTGCTTTGTTGTTTTTGAGCAAAGGAAAGCGACAGGTAGTGATCGGACGTCTGAAGTACCCCACCGCGCAGTCGGCTACGGCTTGGCAACAACATCCCGGTGCGCTGCGGCAATTGACCCGCCACGTTGAATATCAGTGGCGTCGTGATCTGACCTGGCAAACGATCGACCTGACCGGAGCTAGCTTGCAAGATCTATTGCAATCGCCGGTGCTGGTCATTAGCGGCAGCGAGCCGCTGCGTCTTAGTGAGCAGGCCAGTGATCGGCTAAAAGAGTATCTTGATCAGGGTGGTTGCATTTTGTTCGAAGCCGATGCCGGCAACGGTTGCGGCGCAGCGGGACCGTTCGAAGCGAGCGTGAAGCAATTGACCGAAAGCTGGTTCCCTGGAACTAACTTGGCACGTTTGCCGCCGGAACATCCAATCTGGTTCGCCGAGCGTAACGTCGACCCGACTTCGATTGCAGACGACTTTTGGGTGTATGGAATTCAAGCCTGTTGTCGCACAGCGGTGTTCTACGTTCCGCTGAGTCTTTCCTGTCGGTGGGAGCAGAGTGATTTGTTGTTTCGCCGTGATCAGGGTTCAAAATCGATTCGGTCACAGATTGATGGCGCGGTGCGAATCGGTCAAAATTTGATCGCCTACGCCACCGGCCGTGAGTTGAAGGACAAATTGGAAAGCCGATTGGTGATCGATGGCAGCGATCTGCCGGAACCCACGCGAGAGGCCATCCAATTGGCGACGCTGGGGATCGATGCCGGCGGCCAAGAAGCCAGTCGCGCGCTACCCAATGCGGCGGCCCTGATTACGGCCCAGACGGAACTTTCGATCAACGCTGCCGTCAACCCGGTCGGTTTCGACGCCGAGCAGTTGCGCGACGTTTCAATCCTGTGGGTCCATGGGCGGACCGACTTTACGTTCAGTCAGTCGCAAACGAAAGTGCTGCGCGAGTTCATCGAAACGGGTGGCGTGATTCTGGGCTCGGCGGTCTGCGGAGCGCCCGAGTTCTCCACAGCTTTTCGCCGCGAGATGGAAAAGGTACTTCCCGAATCTCCGCTGCGACCAGTGCCTGCCGATCATCCGCTTATGACGGCTACCGATGGTTTTGACCTGCGGCAGGTGACGATTCGCACGCCGGCCGGCGGAGGAAATCAAGCTGGTCGCCGACGGGGACCAGCGCAGTTGGAAATGGCTCAATTCGATCAATTGGCGGCGGTATTCTTCTCGCCGCTCGACCTGAGCTGTGCTCTGGAAAGTCCGAATTCGGTCCAATGCCCGGGTTACAGCACCGAAGAGGCTGCCAAAATCGTGGCCAATCTGATTCTTTTCACGTTATTCCAGTAGCCCGTTTCTACTTGCCCAAACAGCTTAGCACTGCCATAATCCTCGCTTCAAAATATTGGACTGGAACAGGGGCCAGGAACCAAAAGTGCAAAGCACCCGCTGGGTCATGCTGGCGATTGGTTCCTGACCCCTTTTCCTGGCAACAAAACACTGTTCCTGATCGAGCCGCCCGAGATGGCCAAAAGCAAAAAAAAAGCCGAAGTGATTTTCCTGGTCTGTGAAGAGACCGGCGATTACAACTATTCGCTCCGCCGCAAACCGGGCGGCGAAAAACTGCGACTGAAAAAGTACAGTCCACGGCTGCGAAAGCACACCGTGCACGTTGAAAAGAAGAAATAGCAAACCTGAGCATCGTGACGAGGAAAAAGGGGTCAGGAACCGATAGTGCCAAGCACCCTGCGGGCCATTTGGCGATTGGTTCCTGACCCCTTTCTCGACTCGAACGCCCATCAGCTCACGATTTTGGGAATCCAACCGCTAATCGGAGACACGGATGCAACGACAATGGCGGATCATTCCTCACGATGCGCATCGCGTCGAACATCTGGTGAGAACCGCTCGTCTGCCCGCCGTGGTTGCTCAGTTGTTGGTTAGCCGCGGTGTCTACAGCGCCACAGACGCGGCACGTTTCCTGGACACCAAGCTGAAAGGCTTGCGAGATCCAGAGCAGTTGCCCGGTATCCAGCGCGCTACCGAGATCTTGGTTGCGGCTATCCAAGCAAAGACCGCGATCGTCATTTATGGCGATTACGACTGCGATGGGATGACCGGCACCGCGATCCTGGTCAACGGCCTGCGCTTGCTCGGTGCTGATGTCGCCTACCACGTTCCCAATCGGCTGGAAGACGGTTACGGATTGAACGAGGCGGCGATTCGCAAACTGGCCGAGCGCGGAAAGCGGCTGATCGTTTCAGTCGACTGCGGCATCACCAGCGTCGCACATGCCGAACTTTGTCAATCGCTTGGCGTCAAGTTGATTATCACCGACCATCACACCATCGGCGATTCGATTCCCGACGCTGATGCCGTCGTCCATCCACGTCTGCCAGGTACAGCTTACCCGTTTGGCGAGTTGTGCGGCGCGGGTGTGGCCTTCAAGCTGGCCTGGGCGCTGTGCCAGCAAATCGCTGGCGGCAAGAAGGTCACCGAGCCGATGCGACGGTACTTGATGCAATCGCTTTCGTTAGCGGCGATTGGAACGGTTGCCGATGTGGTGCCTTTGCTGGACGAAAACCGGATCTTGGTCGAACATGGGCTGCGGACTTTGCGAGCACAACCGTTGCCGGGATTGGCCGAATTGATGCGCGTGACAAAACTTGACCAAGTTTCCAAGCTGGATACCGAAAGCATCGCTTTCAACCTGGCACCCCGCTTGAACGCGGCGGGTCGATTGGGGCAAGCCCAATTGGCCGTTGAATTGCTGACCTCATCCGACCGCGAGCGTGTCAGGCAATTGGCTGACTACATTGACGAATTGAACAACAATCGCGACACATTGCAACGCAGCGTCTATCTGGCGGCCAACAAACAGGCAAAGTCGGACGACGCGCAGGGCGATGCGGCATTGGTGCTGGCGGGAATCGGTTGGCACCAAGGTGTGATCGGAGTCGTTGCCGGTCGCTTGGCGGACAAGTACGCCAAACCAGTTCTGGTTCTGTCTCTCGACGGCGCTGGTAAGAAAGAGGCTGTCGGATCAGGGCGAGCCGGCGATACAGGCATCGATCTGTACGAGGCGCTGCAGGAATGCAGCGAGCATTTGCAGCGATTCGGTGGCCACCGAGCGGCCGCCGGAGTCACGATCGACGAGCGTAGGATCGAAGCGTTTCGCGGCGATTTTTGCGAGGCAGTCGCCAAGCAGTGGACCGACCGCGAAATCGTTCCCGAGATTCGCATCGATGCCGAGGCGTCGCTCGGGCAACTGAATCTGGAGACGGTGAGCCAGATGCAAATGTTAGCGCCGTTCGGAGCCGGCAATCCGCGACCGGTGTTGTTCAGCGGCAATGTCGAATTGGACCAGCCGGCCCAACGAATGGGCGGCGGCGATCGACATCTGACCGTCAAATTGCGGCAAGCCGATAAAGTGATTCGGGCTGTCGCCTTTAGCGCGGGTGATTGGTGCGATCCATTGAACGCCACGGAGGGTCCGATCGAGATCGCCTACCGACCGGTGATCAACGAGTTCCGCGGCTTTCGAAAAGTCGAAGTCCAGCTAGTGGATTGGCGAGTTGCCAAGACAATGGCGACCGTCTAACTCGCGCATCGCATGGCGAATGTCAGTCGTGTTTCGCTCCGCGAAACTTTGCTGCGCGGAGGATTTGCGTGCCGTGAATGTCCGTCGTGTTTCGCTCCGCGAAACCTCGCCAAGTACGGCGAATTTTCGCGGAGCGAAAAGCGACGGAGCGCGAAAATCTTGCTGGACAATGGCAAATTTTCGCGGAGCGAAAAGCGACGGATGTTACCGTACCATTGCCTGACCATGGGATTCTCTGCAGAATATTTCTCGGCTCCCATCTCCAGTCTCCGCTCTCCCCGCTTCCATGCCGCCTACTGCTCAACGCTTCCGAATTGAATCGCTTGATTGCATCGTTGTGGACGGCGGACCCGATCCCAGGATTGCCGTCGTGATCTGCCATGGATATGGGGCCAACGACGAAGACCTTGCGCCGCTCTCAGGTGAGTGGATGCGGGTGCTCGGCGAACTTGCCACTCAATTTCGTTTCGTCTTTCCCAACGCGCCGCACTCGCTGGCCGAGCTGGGTATGCCTGGTGGTCGAGCCTGGTGGCCGATCGACATGCTGGAGATGGTCGAATTCATGCAGACAGGAAAGTACGATCAACTGCACGATCGTCAGCCGACTGGGATCGATCAAGTCCGAGAGATGCTGTGCCAGACCGTACGGCAAGTCAAACTGAGTCTGATGGGCGACTCCACCCCACTGGTGCTGGGAGGATTCTCTCAAGGCGCCATGCTGGCGCTGGACGCGTCACTGCGAGGCTGGATCGACGCACCCCAGGTGTTGATTCAATTCTCCAGCACGGTTGTCTGCCGGCCTCAGTGGGAATCGGCCATGAGTCGGCTCAAAAATACCTACGTTTTTCAGTCGCATGGCACCCTTGATCCGATCCTGCCTTATTCCAGCGCTTTGGTGCTGCATCAGATGTTCGAGGCGGGTGGTATCGAGAATGAATTTCACTCGTTCGTGGGACCTCACACGATCGATGGCGATTCGGTGGCGAAAACTGCCGCCGCGATGGCCAAATTAGCCTAATAAACTTTTCAGCCGATCGTTGACGTCTTAGCGATACAATGGGCATTGTACGCACACCCCATGTCTGAATGAGGATCCGATCGTGTCTCGCCATCGTCTGATCATTGGTAGTGTCGCGGTGCTCGCCGCGTTTACGTTTCTAATTGCCGCCGATACTCCCGGGCAGAGCTGGAAAGAGGTCGATGATGCCGTCCAGAAGGGCCTGCCCAAAACCGCGATCGAAAAACTCCAGCCGATCATTACAGCCGCAACCATGGAAAAACGATACGCCGAAGCGATCAAGGCAATCGCGATGAAAGTCGCCCTGGAAGGGACCATCGAAGGCAACAAGCCGGAAGAAAAGATCACACGGATGCAAGCCGAGATCAACAATGCACCGGCGGAGATGAAGCCGATGATGCAAGCGATCGTCGCTAATTGGTACTGGCACTATTTCCAGCAGAACCGCTGGCGGTTCTTGCAGCGAACCGAAACCGACGCACCGCCGCCAGATGATTTCACCACCTGGAGTTTGCCGCGAATTTTAGCGGAGATCGACACCCAGTTCACAGGCACGCTCGCCTCTGCGGAAGTTTTGAAACAAACACCTATCGCCGAGTACGATGATCTGCTCGAAAAAGGAAACGCGCCCGACAGCTACCGACCGACGCTATTTGACTTCGTCGCTCATGACGCTCTGGAATTTTATTCCTCGGGCGAACAGGCTGGCTCGCGCGCAATCGATTCGTTTGAACTTTCGGCCGCTAGCCCAATTTTTGCCTCGACCGCGGATTTCTTAGGCTGGAAACCCGATTCGGCGGATCCGCAGTCGCTGACTCTCAAGGCGGTCGCGACGTACCAAGAACTATTGCGGTTCCACCAGAATGACGACGATCCGTCAGCGCTATTGGATGCCGATCTGCTGCGACTGAATTTCGGCAATAACAAAGCTTTTGGCGAAGAAAAATCAGCAAGGTACAAGGCGGCGCTAAGGCGATTTGCCGATCAGAACGCTCAGCACGTGATCTCGGCTCGCGCTTTGCATGAATTGGCGCAAGTGATTCATGGCGAAGGCGATTGGGTCGAAGCCCGCAAGATCGCGATGCAAGGACTGCAGCGATTCCCCGAATCGGTTGGTGGCAAACGCTGCTACAACTTGATCCAGCAGATCGAAGCCAAAGAAGCTGTAATTACCACCGAGCGAGTTTGGAATGATCCGCGGCCCACGATCGACGTGGCTTATCGCAACGTCACGAAGGTCTATTTTCGGTTAGTCGCATGGGATTTCGACGAATTCATCCGATCAAATCGCTGGAGCAGCGAACAACTGGACCAACAACAGCGACGTGCCTTGTTGGTCCGCCAGCCGATCAAGATTTGGTCGGCCGACTTGCCGGCAACCGATGACTACCAGCAGCGGATTGAAAGAATTCCAGCCCCCGAAGACGTCCCGCCGGGTTCCTATTACTTAATCGCCAGCCACAACGACCAGTTCAGTGAGCAGGATAACCAGCTTTCGTTCACGGAAGTTTGGGAAAGTGATCTGGCACTGGTGACGCGAAATCACAATGGGCGCGGTTTGGTCGACGGCTTTGTGCTTCGCGCCGGTAGCGGCGAGCCTATCGCGGGGGCCACCGTCAAGATTTGGCAGCGAGACAACCAGAATCAACTCCGTTCGCTGCCCGCGGTCGAATCGGACACAAATGGTCAGTTCCGGCTGCCCAGCGATCAGAATCGCCGGTTGCTGTTGTTGGCCAGCCACCATGGACACTCGCTCTCTTCAGCCAATTACCTGCAGTCTCAACGGTATGATCCGGACCAACGCAGTGAACAGACGATGTTCTTTACCGATCGATCTTTGTACCGTCCGGGACAAACGATTCAGTACAAAGGGATCTGTCTGTCAGTCAATCAGCAACAGGATGACTACAAGACGATTCCTCGTCGCGGCGTGACAGTCGTATTTGCGGATGTAAATGGCAAAGAGATCGAGCGCCGTCAGCATCGCACCAATGATTACGGCAGCTTTACCGGTAGCGTCACCGCGCCGCGGGATCGGTTGATGGGCCAGATGGTTCTGCGTGTCGACGGCGGTCCACAGGGCGCCGCAAGCGTGACCGTCGAAGAATACAAACGTCCGAAGTTTCAAGTCACTTTGGATGCACCCAAAGAAGCGGCTAAGTTGAACGAGCAAGTGTCATTGCAGGGCACGGCCACCGCTTACACCGGAGCAGCGATCAACGATGCAAAAGTCAGCTGGCGGGTCGTTCGCCAGGTCCGCTATCCGATCTGGTGGTACTGGCGTTGTTGGTGGATGCCGCCCGGCGGCGGCGAAAGCCAAGAGATCGCCCACGGAGTGTCGACCACGTCGGCCGGCGGAACATTCGATATCGAGTTCAACGCGAAACCGGATTTGTCGGTAAGTGAGGATTCCGAGCCAACGTTCCAGTTCACCATCTATGCGGACGTGACCGATACGACAGGCGAAACCAGGTCCGATCAGCGCTCCGTCAATGTGGGCTACACGGCCTTGTCGGCTTCCATGTCGGCTGAGAACTACCTGACCGATGACAAGCCGGTCGAAATCAAACTGCGGACCGCGACGTTGGACGGCGATGGTCAGGCCGCTAGTGGAACGGTAACTGTCTATCGGATCAAACAACCCGAGCAAATCCAACGCCCTCCGTTGGCTTCCGTTTACCCTCGGTGGCGTCAAGGTCAGGCAGAGCCGGAAGCTGATCCGTCCAACCCCAACTCATGGCCGCTGGACGCCGCGGTCCACGAGACCAAATTTGAAACCAACGCTTCGGGCGACTTGACGATTCCTGTCCAGCTGTCCGTCGGCATGTACCGCGCCAAGCTGGAAACGAAGGATCGATTTGGCAAAACCGTGACCGCCGAGCTGCCACTGCAGGTGATCGACCCCAAGGCAAAGCAGTTGACCCTGAAGCTACCGAATCTGTTCGCAACTCCTAAGGGAACCTGGGAACCAGGCGAGACGTTTCAAGCGATCTGGGGCAGCGGCTACGAGTCGGCCCGCGCGCTGGTGGAAGTCGAACATCGTGGCCAGCTGTTGCAAAGTTACTGGACCGAACCGGGTCAGACGCAAGTTCAGATCTCGCAACAGATCGACGAGGGAATGCGGGGCGGATTTACCGTTCGGACCACAATGGTCCGCGAGAATCGCGCATACCTGCAGAGTCAGCATGTCAGTGTCCCCTGGACCAACAAACAGCTGACGCTGAAATGGGAGCACTTTGTTTCCAAACTCCAGCCGGCAGCGAAGGAAAAGTTCACCGCGGTGATCAGCGGCTCGGGCGCGGAGAAAGCGGTCGCCGAAATGGTCGCGGCGATGTACGACGCTTCCCTGGATGCCTATCTGCCGCATCAATGGCCGGCTGGTTTTGGCGTTTTTCGCACCGATCGCAGCCTCGTTTACTCGATGTTCGAAAACCAGCTGAAAACTCTGCAGTATTTCGCCGGCCGGTGGCCAGTCGATCAACGTGACGGCAGTCTTAGCTATCGTCACTTTCCGGCCCGGATCACCGACAACCTGTATGGTTATCAATTTCGCGCCAAAGGTCGGATGATGCGTGGCGGGGTTGAAATGGAAGCGAGTGACGGATTGGCGCTTTCGGCGGCCGCCCCCATGGCCGACGCTGCCGCGGAGGGTCAGGTGATGAATCAAGCCTCGACTCAAACCGCCGGTGGCCGCGGTGACGCAGACCAGGCAGCCAAGTCGCCGGACCTGAGTCATGTGTCCGCCAGGAAGAATCTTAACGAAACTGCCTTTTTCTTCCCGCAGCTTGTTTCCGGCGACGACGGCACCGTTCGCATTGAGTTCACGATGCCCGAAGCGCTGACCGAGTGGAAGTTTCTCGGTTTTGCTCATGACAATGATCTGCGCGGCGGATTGCTGACCGGCACCACCGTGACCGCCAAGGACTTGATGATCCAGCCGAATCCACCCCGCTTTGTTCGCGAGGGCGACGTGCTGGAGTTCACTGTGAAGGTCAGCAATCAATCGGCGACCCGACAAACCGGCACCGCCAGGTTGTCCTTCAACGATGCTCGCACCGATCAACCGGTCGACGCGCGGCTTGGAAACGAGGATCGGGATCGTGCCTTCGACATTCCCGCCGGCGAATCGACGTCGCTCTCGTGGCGATTGTCGGTTCCCGATGGTTTGGGGCCAATTACCTACAAAGCGGTCGGATCGACTGGTCGTTTGTCCGATGGCGAAGCAGGGATGATCCCTGTCTTGTCGCGTCGGATTCTGGTTACCGAATCGATGCCGCTACCGATTCGGGGCAAGCAAACGAAACAATTTCGATTCGGCAAACTGCTTGAGTCTGCTGGATCCGATTCGCTCGAGCATCAATCGCTGACCGTGCAGATGGTTTCCAATCCATCCTGGTATGCGGTGATGGCACTCCCTTATCTGATGGAGTATCCGTATCAATGCACTGAGCAGACTTTTAATCGTTTGTACGCCAATTCACTGGCGCGGCACATCATCCAGAGTGATCCCAAGATCGATCGAGTATTCCAGCAGTGGCGGGGTACGGCAGCCCTCGACAGCCCGTTGGAAAAGAACCAAGAGCTGAAATCGGTGATGTTGGAAGAGACGCCTTGGTATCGAGATGCACAGCAGGAAAGCCAGGCGCGGCGCAACGTTGGAATCCTGTTTGACAACAATCGATTAGATGATGAATCGGCGCGGGCACTGCAGAAACTGATTCAAACGCAGCTTCCCGATGGTGCTTGGCCTTGGTTTCCCGGCGGGCGAGCCAATGATTTCATCACGCTCTACATCACTAGCGGATTTGGCCGAATGCGGCATCTGGGAGTCGATATCGACACCACCGCGGCCGTCAACTCATTGCGCCGGCTCGACGGTTGGGTCACCGAGCAATACCAGCAGATCAAACCGGACCTGCGTGAAAACAATCATTTAACGACCACAATCGCACTCTATCTGTACGGACGCAGCTTCTTTTTGAAAGATCAAGCGGTCGCGGCCGAGCATCAAGTAGCGGTCGATTTCTGGTTGTCGCAAGCCAAACAGCATTGGCTGGCTCTGGCATACCGACAATCACAGGCACATTTGGCCGTCGCCTTGAAGCGATTCGGTGATCTGGAAGCGGCTCAAGGCATCATGCGATCGATCAAAGAGCGTTCGGTCAGCGACGAGGAATTGGGTATGTTCTGGCGCGATCAGGAACTCTCCTGGTGGTGGTATCGGGCACCGATCGAAACGCAGGCGATGATGATCGAAGCCTTCGATGAAGTGATGAACGATCAACAGGCGGTCGAGGACTGCAAGGTTTGGTTGCTCAAACAGAAGCAGACTCAAGACTGGAAGACCACCAAGGCGACCGCCGACGCGGTCTATGCACTGTTGCTGCGAGGAACCGATTTGCTGGCTTCGGACGAGTTGGTGCAGGTTTCCTTGGGCGGCGAAGCAATCGAAGCAACGGATCTCGAGGCAGGCACCGGCTTTTATCAACAGCGGTTTGTTGGTCCGGAAATCAAGCCCACGCTTGCCGAAATCACGATCAAGAAGGTCGATGAAGGTGTAGCCTGGGGAAGCGTCCACTGGCAATATCTGGAAGACATCAGCAAGATCACGCCGCACCAAGGGTCGCCGCTGAAATTAACCAAAGAGCTGTACGTCAAGAAGAATACCGACAAGGGTAAGTTACTTGAAAAAGTAGCGGGGCCGGTCGCGGTGGGAGATGAACTGGTGGTCCGAATTGTCTTAAGATCCGATCGCGACATGGAGTACGTGCATTTAAAAGACTATCGCGGTAGTGGTACCGAGCCGGTGAACGTCTTATCGCGGTACCAGTACCAGGATGGACTGGCATATTACGAATCAACCCGTGATGTGGCCAGCCATTTCTTCATCGACTACTTGCCCAAAGGGACCTACGTGCTGGAGTACTCGACGCGCGTTCAATTGCGAGGGGAATATCAAACCGGAATCGCTAACATCGAGTGCATGTACGCGCCGGAGTTCAACAGTCATTCGGAAAGTTTGGGGATTGTCGTGAAGTAAGAACCGAAAAAGGGGTCCGACCCCAATAGCCGGAACGGCCCGGAGGGTGCTTCGCACTATTGGGGTCGGACCCCTTTTTCGAATTGTATTGCTGCGATCGTTCATGACGGCCTTGACGCGAGCAAGTCACGACGGTCAACCGGCTTCAAGTATGCTAAGTCAAAATCAGGTACAAGATTGCCGCCAGAATGCCACCCACCAGCGGCCCGGCGACGGGAACCCAGGCGTACTCCCAATCGCTGTCTCGCTTTTCATGGATCGGCAACAAGGCATGCACGATTCGCGGTCCCAGATCGCGGGCCGGATTGATCGCGTAGCCGGTGGTTCCGCCCAGCGACATGCCGATTCCAAAGACCACCAGTGCAACCGGCAGCAAGCCGAGCGAGCCAAGACCGAGCACCGGGTCGGTGTCGGCTGGCGCCTCTCCTTGGATCAGACTCGGTGTCGCCATCAGAAAGATGGGCAAGATCAGCGCAAAGGTTCCCACCACCTCACAGAAAAACGCCTGCATGTTGTCGCGAATTTCCGGTGCCGTGGCAAAACACGCCAGCTTGGCATCCGGGTCGTCCGTGGCAACAAAGTGTTTTCGGTAAAACAGATAAACCAATGCGGCACCTATCATCGCGCCGATGAACTGCGCGATGATGTAACCGATTCCGGTAACGAAGCCAAGTTTGCCAGCCGTGACCATCGCCACGGTGACCGCCGGATTGATATGCGCGCCGCTGAACGGATTGGCACAAAACGCGCCGATAAAAACGGCCACACCCCAGCCAGCGGCGATCACAATCCAGCCCGAAGCGTTTCCTTTGGTTCGCGCCAGGACGACATTCGCGACGACGCCGTTTCCAAACAAAATCAGTAGCATGGTGCCAATCAATTCAGCGGTGAATGCAGACATCGGTCATCAATGGTGAATGAGGAATCAAGAATCGAGGATGAACAGAAGTGGGTAGTTTAGAGCATATCCATCAATGGCGTAGGTCGGGGAAAAGGGGTCAGACACCAATAGCCGGCACGGCCCGAAGGGTGCTTCGCACTATTGGTGTCTGACCCCTTTTCCTGACAAGCTACATCAAAAATGGAAATGCTTTAAGGATTTCAGTGCAGCGATGTTGGGGGCACGTAGTTGGCGGCAATCGATTTGAAGTCTTCCACTTGTCCGGCACGCCAAACATCGTCTTGTTCCAATTCTTCGGCCATCAAAGCGGCGACTTGTGGAGCGATCGCTAGCGCGGCCTTGGAGTTCAGAAACAGGGCGCGGCTGCGCCGTGCCAAGACATCATCGACGGTTCGTGCCATTTCCTGGCGAGTCGCCCAGAGGATGTCCGAAGCGCGAATCGAAAGTGCAGGGTCCAGTTGCCGAGCCAAGGCGGGATTCTCACTTTCCAGTTGTTCAATCGCGTCCAAGTCGGCACCATAAAAACCGCGCTCGCCTGAATCGACTTGGCGGGTGAATCCATGTAGTTTCAATTCTTTCGTACCGCATGGCTGACACTTCAATCCGAATGTCTGGCAGGCCCGATCGACGCAGTCTTCGGCCATTTTTCGGACGGTTGTCCACTTGCCTCCCGTGATCGTCATGAGGCCTGACGTCCCAATACGTATCACATGGTCGCGTGACAACGATGCGGTTCGCGCCGACTTGTCGCCTTTTACCAGCGGCCGAATCCCGGTGAATACACTCAGCAAATCATCGATGGTCGGCGGCGTCTCTAAGTAATCCGCTGTGGTTTTCAACAGAAACGCAATCTCGTCGTCGCGCGGCCGCGGTTCCAATGTCGCCTCCGCGATTGCTGTGTCGGTCGTTCCGATAATCACGTGATCGTGCCAGGGGATCAAGAAGATCACGCGACCATCCGAAGTTTTCGGGACAATCATTGCCACATTGCCGGGAAAGAAACGGCGCGGCAAGACGATATGCACTCCCTGACTGGGCGCGATCATCGCTTCGCTCTGTGGATCGTCCAATCGCCGCACAGCGTCACAAAAAGGTCCGGCTGCGTTGATCACGCAGCGAGCCGGCAGATCGAACTCCTCGCCGGTTTCAGCGTCTACAACCACAACTCCTGCGACTCGCCCGCGATCGTCTTTGGTCAATGATGTCGCCGCCATGTAGTTGACCAGGCAGGCACCCTGGTCTCGCGCCGTGCGCACCATATTCAACAGCAATCGTGCGTCATCGAACTGGCCATCGTGATAGATCACACCACCCCGCAGTCCCTGTTGCTGCAGCGTCGGCACCATCGTAATGACTTGATCTCGCGAAACTCCGCGCGAGCGGTCAAAGCTTTTGCCGACCGCCAAAAAATCATAGATCTTCAATCCTAGGCCGTAATAGAATCGCTGCCACCAACTGCGACAGGGAATCAGGAATGGCATGTCATGAACCAGATGAGGCGCGTTTTCGCTCAACCTTGCTCGCTCGCGAAGCGCGTCACGGACCAGCGTGATGTTCCCTTGTTCCAGGTAGCGTACGCCACCATGCACCAGTTTGGTGCTGCGGCTGGAGGTTCCCTTGCCGAAATCGGATTGCTCGACCAACACGGCGCTCAATCCGCGGCTGGCAGCGTCCAGCGCAACCCCGACACCGGTTGCGCCGCCACCGATTACGACGATGTCCCAGGGATCAGTGCGGTGGCGAATCTGATGAATGGAATCGTCTCGGGACAGACCGCGCGACGTCATGCGTTTGATTCCCAGTCCTTGGACCGATTCAAGGCCGCGGACCAGCGGCTGCGGCGGCGGGCGGCTTCGTCACTGCCCATCAGGGGCTCAAACACCCGCTCGGTTTGCCAAACTTTGTGAATCTCTTCGACATCATCCCAAAAGCCAACGGCCAGCCCGGCCAAAAACGCGGCACCCAGGGCGGTTGTTTCAATCACTTTGGGGCGAACGACGGGAACTTGCATGATGTCAGCTTGAAATTGCATCAACAGGTCATTGGCCGATGCTCCGCCATCGACGCGCAGCTCGTTGATTGGAAGGCCGGAATCTTGTTTCATCGCGTCCAACACATCAGCGACTTGAAATGCGATTCCCTCCAGCGCTGCACGCGCAAGATGGGCGCGCGTGGTCCCGCGCGTGATCCCGATAATCGTGCCACGCGCATACTGATCCCAATGGGGCGCGCCAAGTCCCGCGAAGGCGGGGACCATGTAAACGCCATCACTATCGGCAACGCTGGTGGCCAGCGCCTCGACATCGGCGGCGGATTCGATGATGCCCAGTCCGTCGCGCAGCCACTGGACCGCGGCGCCGGCAATGAACACGCTGCCCTCAAACGCGTATTGTCGCGAATCGTCGGTGCTGCAGGCGACGGTGGTCAACAGCTTGTGTTTGGACACTTGCGGCCGGTTGCCGATGTTCATCAGCATGAAACAGCCGGTCCCGTAGGTATTCTTTGCCATCCCGTTGCGGGTACAGTTTTGCCCGAACAATGCCGCTTGCTGGTCACCGGCGGCACCACCGATCTTGATCGGTGCGCCAAATAACTCTGTCTCGGTTTCACCAAATAAATGGCTCGACGGCAGTACCTCCGGCAACAGCGACCTGGGGATTTCGAACAAGCCGAGCAACTCGTCGTCCCAAGTGCAGGAAGCAATATCCAGCAGCATGGTTCGCGATGCGTTGGTGACATCGGTGGCGTGAATGCGACCACCAGTCAGTTTCCAGAACAGCCAGCTGTCGACCGTTCCAAAGGCGAGTTCTCCCCGTTCGGCGCGCTGACGTGCGCCGGGCACATTGTCCAGCAGCCAGCGAATTTTGGTGGCGCAGAAATAGGCATCGATGATCAGTCCGGTCTTTTGCTGGACCATTTCGGTATGACCAGCTTGACGCAGCGAATCGCAATCGGAGGCCGTCCGCCGATCCTGCCAAACGATCGCATGATGAATCGGCTGACCCGTTTTGCGGTCCCAGATCACCACCGTTTCACGCTGGTTGGTAATCCCCAGCGCCGCCACATCGGCGGCCGAGGTGCCGGAGTGGGATAGCACTTCTCGAGCGACGGCGAGTTGAGATTCCCAAATCTGTTCGGCATCATGCTCGACCCAACCGGCCTGCGGAAAGATCTGCCGGAACTCCTGTTGGGCAACGTCCAGCATGCTGCCAGAGTGGTCAAATAAAATGGCACGAGAACTGGTCGTACCTTGGTCCAATGCAATGACAACGCTCATGCGGGTCTCTCCCCTCAGTGTGGCAGAATCGCGAAACGAGTGCCTTCCGCCGGGCCGATAGTTTAGCGGCTGCCGAGGCGGCTGTGTCAGCCGGAGTTCAACGCATCAGGTTCGCCAAGATGATTTCCATCAAGACTGGAATTTTGCCCTCGGATACCTCTTCGCGGGTTAGAAGCTGATTGTGATCCGCGTCGAATTCACTAAATAGCAGTGCCAGCGGACCGCTCAATTGATCCTTGCTGACCTGACCATCGTGATCTCCGTCCATCATCTCGAAGATCATCAGTAAGGTGGCACGCATTTGGTTCTTCTTGAAGATTTCACTGCGGGTCAACCCCGAATCAGTGCGTCCGATCGGAACGGCAAAGAAATAGTATCCAATCATCATTTCGTTCCAAGTCTGATCGCCGAAATAGACCCATTTGGTCGGATCGGGATTGTTCAGATTGGCCTGGCTGTTATCGAATACAGCTTCGCACAGCATTCGGCTTCCCTCGGGAACGGCGATTGGCTGAGCAAGCACGTACAAAGTTTGCCAATTGAAATCGTAATTCGGGACATCCAACAAAGTGGTGCGCGTTCCGTCGGGGGTTTCCAACTCAAGTCGCATGGATTTACCGCGCACATGCATGTGCGGATTGATGCTCAGCAAAGTCGAATCGGGAGGGAATTTTGGTCCGGCGGCCCGGACGACATGATGGGGATCTCCGGGTGGAATTCTCAAATCAAGCTGAAACGCGCTGCCCACGAGCACTTCATGGGTCACCTCGGCCGGATCGGCAAGCACCAGTCCCAGCAGGCTTTGGTCGCTTTGCGGTTGGCCGGTGGAAATGTAATGGACTTGGAACAACAAATGGGAGCCGGCGGGAATTCGAATCGCGTGACCTTCGGGGGCGGCGAGAAATCGAGTTCCGGGAACAAAGCCGAATTTGAATCCCTGGGCAGCCTGCAGGGCTACGGCGGTTTGTCCCGGATCGACCGCAAAGCCGAGCACGTGATGAACCACGGCGCGATTGCCGGGTTTGATTTCAAACGCCTTCACCCAAACGTCTTGTTCAAAACCTGGGTCAACGGAGAAAAACTGATAATCCACTTTCCCGGTGGCGGGAACTTGGAACGGCACCTCGGTAATCGGCAACACGAGGTCAGGTTCCCTGGGAAGCAGCCAGTGAGCAACTTTCTCCGGCAACGGTGGCAGATCGCCGAGGTCGCCCGCCGGCGCCCGGAATCGGCCCAGGCGAAAATCATTTCGCGTTCTTGCTCGCTTAAACGTCGATCATTGGCGAACTCGGCGTGTTGGTCGGTGGCATGCCACGGCGGCATGCGGCCGTCTCGGACGACTTCGGCAATCATGTCGGCCCAACCGGCCACTTCATCGTACTCTGTCAGCGCGAAAGGCGCGATCTCGCCCTCACGATGACATTCGACGCAGTGACGATTGAGAATCTTGGCGATCTGGTTTCCGTAGCTGACTTCGCTGTGCGGATTGATTGGTTTGGCGCGACCAATGATGCAGCCGACCGCTTCGGTCCGCGAGACGGATATTGCCTTGCCAGAGCGCAATTCATCGATCGCAATCACCAGGTCATGCCGACGCGGCTGCTGGCGCGTGTAGCCGATTCCGAATTGGTCGTCGATGCGGCCCCGGTATCGGAGTTTTCGCTGCGCGTCAAAGACAAAGACCTCGGGAGTCCGACTGGCGCCGACCTGGTCGGCCAAGCGATTGCCGGCATCCTTGAAGACCGGAAATTGGATCTCTTGTCTGGAGGCGAATGACGCGATCTCTGCCAGCGAATCCTGGCGATTGCTCATCACCGCCACGATCTGGACACCTCCGTCACGGTAATCGTCAGCGATCTGTTGCAACCGAACGGCATAGTGCTGAGCCAGCGGACATTCCGTCCCCAAAAAGGCGAGCACCAAAACAGAATCGTCTTTGAAATCGTCCAGCGTCCATTGGCGGCCTCGATAATCGACCAGTTCGAACTGTTTCAAGCTGACCGCTTCGACCGGCGTAGCGGCTTCCAGCTGGACGCTGGTAGCGCAGACCAAAATGAACAGCAGACCGGTGACGAGACGCATGATCGATAACATCGCGATGGCCGAGCGGGGAACGAGGAGCAGAGAGACAAGGACCAAAATGGGGTTTTCCTAGGCGATTCAAGGCAAGCGGATCACGGATGCCGCCCTGAAAACCTCTTCCTATGCTCTTCTATACTCGGATCGATTTCCCAAGGTTTCAAGTATCGGGCCAACGGGAACCAAGCTGTGATGGATGGGATTGAAGCGATTTACTCGCGATTTTCCGGCCCTATCATCCTCGGCAACGTGGTTACAGCCGAAGCTGTATGGTGGTTTCCAGCGGGACACCGAGGATTCGACCCGCTGGCCGCAGGCTCCGCGTCGAAAAATTCGCACCTAGTCCGAGCAGATCCGTGGAGTCAGGACGGACGATCCCAGCGCCCTGGATTTTTGGCCTCGCCGACGTCGGTTGGGTTTCTTGTTTCACTGGCGTTGTTCATAATTCACGCTCGAGTTGCGAAAATTTGCTGTCACGGCACAGCCGGCGGCTCAGAATCTTGCTGTCAAAGATCAGCGAAGGCAACGTACCGTCATGCCATGGTCGGAAATCAAACGGATTGGAATTGGATTGACCGGTCTCGGACTAGTGGTCGCGGGGGTCGCTACGATCCTTCGCGGCTCGATGTTGATGTTGCGGTACAATGGAGAAGTCTCCGATCTGGGCGCTGGACCTGGAGCCGTCATCATCGGGTTGATATGCGTGGGATTGGGATTTCATCCCCGATCGCCGCTGAACAAAGCAAACACTGATTCCTAGCCCACGGATTGGGTCTAGAATCAGTACCCAAAGCAGAGGTAAGGAATCATGAAAAGACGTGAATTTCTGCGGACCGCTGTCGACGCGGCCGCCGTTGCTTCGATGGCAGGCTGGGGGAAACTGGCGGTCGCTGACGATTCAGCACTGGCCTGTTGCGAGCGCACCTATGCGAGTCCTACCGACGCCATGCAATCGCCGGTCGAAACGATCGCGTACGTGCCTTGTATCCGTGCCAACACGGGAATCAACAAACCGGACTATTTGGCGACCGTTGACGTGGATCCCACCTCTGCAAGATTTGGCTCGGTCATCCATCGATTATCGATGCCCAATGTCGGTGACGAATTGCATCACTTTGGTTGGAACTCGTGCAGCAGTTGCCACGGCAAAGAGGGTCCCGGGCGTCGCTTCATCGTTCTGCCGGGGATCACCAGCAGCCGAATTCACATTGTCGACACGATCGATCCGCAAGCGCCGAAGTTGCACAAGGTGATCGAAGGCGACGAGGTCAAACGAATCACCGGCCTGAGCGCGCCGCATACCGTGCACTGTCTGGCCGACGGCCAGATCATGATTTCGATGCTGGGCATGGCTGACGGATCGGCGCCCGGAGGATTTATTTTGTTGGACGATCAGTTCAACATCGCCGGACGCTGGACGGACGACACCGGCCCAATGAAGTTCAATTATGATTTTTGGTATCAGCCTCGTCATAACGTGATGGTCAGCAGCGAATGGGGTGCGCCCAATACGGTTTCCAAGGGCTTCAAACCAAGCGACGTTGCCGAGGGAAAATACGGGCGGCGGCTCCATTTTTGGAACTGGACCGATCGTAAAATCGAACAATCGATCGACCTTGGTGAATCCGGCATGATTCCGCTGGAGGTTCGCTTTCATCACGACCCGACCAGCACGCACGGGTTCGTCGGTGCGGCGCTTTCGAGCACCATGTGGCATTGGTTTCGCGACGGAGATCAATGGAAAGCGGATCAGGTGATCGCGGTTGAGTCGGTACCAAAGGAAGGCTGGCCGTTCCCGGTGCCGGGTTTGATCACCGATCTGGTGCTGTCGATGGACGACCGGTATTTGTATTTCGCCAATTGGCTGCACGGAGACTTGCGGCAGTACGATGTCCGCGATCCGGCGGATCCCAAATTGACGGGACAATTGTGGCTTGGCGGCGTGATCGGCAAATCGACTACCGTCCGTGGGAAACCGCTCGCCGGCGGCCCGCAAATGCTGCAGCTGAGCCTGGACGGAAAAAGACTGTATGTGACAAACAGTCTCTACAGTCCCTGGGACGAGCAGTTTTATCCGGAGCTGAAGCACAACGGCTCCTATCTGTTGCAAATCGACTGCGACACCACGGGCGGCGGGATCACGCTGAACGAGGATTTCATGGTCGATTTCGGCGCCGAACCAGAGGGTGCCGTCCGCGCTCATGAGATTCGCTTTCCCGGTGGGGATTGCACGAGCGATATCTGGGTCTAGGCCGATATCCGGGTCTAGGCGGGCGGTGGGAGGAACGACCGCGGCACGTATAATGGTGCGCGTGTTCCTTGCTGAAATTGAATGCCTGTACGTAAATTCCGCAGCTACCTAGATTCCGCACCCGATACTAACCGGCCCAGCATGTCCATCGATCTGAATAGTGTCCCCGAGGCGGTCGAGGCGATCCGTCGCGGCGAGGTCGTGATCGTCGTCGACGCAGAAGACCGTGAAAATGAGGGGGACTACATCTGCGCCGCAGAAAAGGCGACCCCTGAAGTCATCAATTTCATGATCTCTGGTCGGGGTCAGCTGTGTGTCTCGATTTTGCCGGAAGCGGCGCGGCGGTTGGACCTGCATCCGGTGGTCACGCAGAACGATGCGCCGTTAAAAACGGCTTTTCTGACCCCAATTGATTCTTGTCAGTCGAAAACGGGTATCACGGCCAAGGAGCGGAGCGAGACCATTCAACGACTCGCATCGAGCGAATGCAAGTCAGAGGAGTTTGTGCGCCCCGGTCATGTCTATCCGTTGCTTGCCAAAGAAGGAGGCGTATTGCGGCGAGCCGGTCATACCGAAGCAGCGATGGACTTGGCGCGGATGGCTGGCTTGCAGCCCGCCGCGGCGTTGTGCGAAGTGCTGAATGATTCAGGCGATCGGGCATCGCGTGACGATTTGGCAAAGTTGGCCAAAGATCGTGACTTGAAAATCATCAGCATCGAACAGTTGATTTCGCATCGTCGGGTCAGCGAGAAACTGATTCATCGCGCCGCCGAAGCTGCGCTGCCGACCAAATATGGGGATTTTAGGATCATTGTTTATGAGGTGCAGTACGAATCCCAGGAACCGATCGCGCTGGTCTTTGGCGATTTACAGAAACCCGGCATACCGCCTCTGGTCCGGATGCACAGCAGTTGTTTTACCGGTGATTTGATTTCTTCGCTAAGATGTGATTGCGGAGATCAGTTGGACATGGCGCTGAGGATGATCAGTAGCGAGGGACGCGGCGCGTTGATCTACCTGCCTCAAGAAGGTCGCGGCATTGGACTGGCCCAGAAAATCCGGGCTTACGCGCTGCAGGACGGCGGCATGGATACGGTCGAAGCCAATCACGCGCTGGGGTTCAAAGCCGATATGCGCGATTACGGAGTGGGATTGCAAGTTTTGAAGGATTTGGGACTAAGTCAGATTCGATTACTGACCAACAATCCCAAGAAGACCGAAGCCTTCAACTTGCGTGGCTTTGATCTGAAGGTGATCGATCAAGTGCCGATTGTCTCGCCAGTGAACCAACACAACCAACGGTATCTTGAAACGAAGCGAGCGAAGATGGGGCATCAGTTGCCCGAGATGTAGAATTCGGGATGATTGACTCGGAGCCCAATGGCCAGCGTCGTGCCTGTCCACCGATAGTCAAAACCATACCTGCCGGTGGTCAGCGCCACCGGCTCAGTAACCTGTCTTATGCCTGCTACCTTCGATACTGATTGGCCGCGCCGCGTGACTGTGCTTGGCGTCGGTTTGCTTGGCGGCAGCGTCGCGCTGGCGATCCGCCGCCGGCGACCGAATGCCACTTTGATTGGGACCGCGCGGAGCGAACAGAAATGCGACCAGCTTGTCGCTGCGGCCATCGTTGACCAAGCAACGATGTGTGTTGAAACAGCCTGCCATCAAAGCGATGTGGTTGTGGTCGCGGCACCGGTCGACCGAATCGCGTCGCTGGTGATCGAGGCTGCCGAGGCTTCGCCGCGGGATTGTGTGATCACCGATGTCGGCAGCACCAAGCAGCAGATCGTCGACGAGGTCGCTGGGCGACCTGGGGTAGCGAGCAAATTCGTCGCCGCTCACCCGATCGCCGGCAGCGAAAAGAGCGGTTTTCAGCATGCCAAGGCCGATCTGTTTGATGGCCGCGCGGTGATCCTCACGCCGACCGCCCAGAACGATTTCGCTGCGATTGAAAAAGTGAACCGTTTCTGGCAGTTGGTTGGTGGTGAGATTCACACCATGAGCGCGGCCGATCACGATACCCATTTGGCAGCGATCAGCCACGTGCCGCACCTGGTTTCCGCGTTGATCGCGCATTTGGCAACGGACCAGTCGCGATCGCTGGCCGGCAGCGGCTGGGACGACATGACGCGCGTGGCGGCGGGGGACCCGACCATCTGGACGGCGATCTGCCGGCAGAATCGCCAGGCGATCCTGACAGAACTGCGGCGATTGGCTGATCAACTGGAGCAATTGCGACAGACGCTCAGTCAGACTTCGGACCAGGCCGACCAGGCCATTCATACCTGGCTTGCCGAAGCGAAACGAATCAAAGAAAACTCGTAGCTGACGCATCGTAACTGAAGATTCGCAAACCTCAGGATTGATCCCAGATGCCGCTTTGGCAAATCGATATCTACCCGGCCGACGGTGAAGTTGACCGCGAAGCGATCCGCACCTGCGAAGAGATAGCGGAACTCGGTTTGGGTGACGACGTTTCAGTCTCGTTCGCAAAAGCCTTCTTGGTCCAGGGCAACTTTGCTCGTGCCGAGGCACTGCGGTTGGCCGAGACGCTGTTGTGCGATGGCATTACTGAGCGGTCGATCGTTGCGATCGCGGGCCAAGATATTCTGAGCCAGCCGCCGGGACGGCAAACCACATTGGTCAATGTGTTGCCCAAGCCGGGCGTGATGGATCCCGTCGCCGAGAGCACTGTCGGCGCCGCCCAGGACGCCGGATTCGACGTCGAAGCGGTTCGCACCATGCGCAAGTACTGGTTGAGCGAGACCAATCAAGGGGCACTCGATTCGATCTGCCGCCGCGCGTTGTCCAACGATGCGATTGAACAAGTGGTGATTGGCCCATTGCAGATCGATCAGCTGGATGTTGGTTGGCCACAACCGTTCGAGCTGCAAACGGTACCGATTCGCGATTTGGACGAAGCCGGCCTGCAACGACTGTCCCAGCAAGGACAGTTGTACTTGACACTTGTCGAAATGCAGACGATCCGCGCACACTTTGTTTCACTTGGCCGCGATCCGACCGACATCGAATTGGAATCGATCGCGCAAACATGGTCAGAGCATTGCAGTCACAAAACGCTGGCCGGGCGGATTCGTTATCGCGGGCCGGCAGCGGACGGCGAGCCGCAAGAGCGCCAGTTCGACAACATGCTCAAGGAAACTATTTTCGCGGCCACGCAAGCGATTCGTCAGTCGTTGGGTGATCAAGATTGGTGTGTCAGTGTGTTCAAAGACAATGCCGGCGTGGTCAGGTTCGATCCAGAATTTCACGCTTGTTTCAAAGTCGAAACCCACAATCATCCCTCGGCGCTGGAGCCTTATGGCGGCGCCAACACCGGCATCGGCGGCGTGATCCGCGATCCAATGGGTACCGGGATGGGTGCCAAACCAATCTGCAACACCGATGTGTTTTGTTTTGCCCCGCCCGACACGCCCGCCGACCAATTGCCCGCCGGCGTGCTGCATCCGCGCCGCGTGATCAAAGGTGTGGTTGCCGGCGTTCGTGACTACGGGAATCGAATGGGAATACCCACGGTCAACGGCGCAGTTTATTTTGATCCCCGATATCTAGGCAATCCGTTGGTTTACTGTGGTACCGCCGGGATCATCCCGGTGGGGATGGAAAACAAACAAGTCGAACCGGACGATCTGATCGTCGCGATCGGAGGACGAACGGGTCGTGATGGCATTCATGGCGCCACCTTCAGTTCGGCCGAACTGACCAGCCAATCGGAATCTCTCTCTGGCGGTGCCGTCCAGATTGGAAACGCAATCACAGAAAAGATGGTATTGGATGTATTGATCCAAGCTCGCGACCGAGCACTATTCAATGCGGTAACCGATTGTGGCGCCGGCGGATTTTCCAGTGCCGTTGGCGAGATGGGCGAGACCGTCGGCGCGGAAGTGTGGTTGGACCAAGCGCCGCTTAAATATCAAGGGCTGACTTATACTGAGATTTGGATTTCCGAGGCCCAAGAACGCATGGTGCTGTCAGTACCCCAGGAATCTTGGGACGAGCTTCGGCAATTATGCGAAAGCGAAGGGGTCGAATCGGCGGTTCTGGGTCGATTCGCCCCGACCGGACGATTGCAACTGACTTACCACGGTCACGTCGTTGGCGATCTGTCGATGCAGTTCCTGCACCATGGTCGACCGCCAGTGATTCGCGACGCGATTTACCAACCCACCGTTGTCCAGCCGATCCATTTGCCCAAGATGTCGGCCGCTGATCATCGCCGCGCCTTGTTGGCCGTGATGAGCAGCCTAAACGTCGCCAGCAAACACTGGGTGATTCGGCAATACGATCACGAAGTCCAAGGAGGCAGCGTGATCAAGCCGCTGGTTGGTCCCCAGTGTGATGGCCCCAGTGATGCGGCAGTGGTTCGACCGCGGATCGACAGTCAGCGTGGATTGGTTTTCTCATGCGGCATGAATCCCGCCTACGGAGACTTCGACACTTATCATATGGCGGCCTCGGCAATTGACGAGGCAATGCGGAATGCCGTTGCTGTTGGCGCCGATCCCAATCGAATTGCAATTCTGGATAACTTTTGCTGGGGTTACACGGACCGACCCGAGACGCTGGGATCGCTTGTTCGCGCCGCACTCGCCTGTCATGACGTCGCGATCACTTTGGGAACGCCCTTTATCAGCGGCAAAGACAGTTTGAACAATGAATTCAGTTATCAAGACGCTGCCGGCAATCGACAGACGATTTCGATACCGCCCAGCCTGCTGATCAGCGCGATGGGACAGCTGGATGACGTTTCCTTGGCGGTTACGATGGATGCCAAGGAAGCGGGCAATGTGGTCTTTTTGGTCGGTCAGACGAAACGCGAGTTGGGTGGATCGCAGCTGTCATTGGTGCAAGGCTTGGTCGGCGGCGAAGTACCGACCGTCGATGCGGCTGTAGCGAAGGAAACATTTGCAAGAATTCACGCCGCGATCCAGCAGCGGCTGATTCGCGCCTGCCACGATCTGAGCGAAGGCGGATTGCTGGTCGCGGCAACCGAGATGGCGATGGCCGGCGGGCTGGGGATCGCAATCGATATCAGCCAGGTCTGCGAGGCGGGATTGTCCGCGACCGAGGCTTTATTCAGTGAATCCAATACACGGTTCTTGGTTGAGGTAACCCCGGAAAAAGCGGTCGAGTTCGAACAGCAGTGCCATGCTGGTCAACTTCCGATCTTTCGTTTGGGTACAATCAATGCTTCCGCCGAGCTGACGGTGACCTGCATGGGCGAGCTTGCGGTGCAGGTTGACATTGCCGAGGCAAAGGAAGCCTGGCGAAAGCCGTTGGATTGGCATTGAGATTGAGAGCGACCTGTTCCGGGTCGACAAGCGAAACTACTGACTTGGCTTAGATCTGCTTACGAATCATGATTTCAGCAATCAACAACACGACGACAACTGTGGTCATTTCGCGCGGCCAATCGCGAAATCCTGAGAAGCGCGCGCTGGAACAAGCGATCGCCGATGCCGCCCAACGCTGGGATGGTGTCGATGTCGTGATGATTCCTCATCTGTATGATCTGGCCAAAGGTAGTCAATCGTACCAGCGACTCTCGGAAATCGAAGGTGATCTTGTCGTGCTCTGCTGGATCTTTCCTCGCGCCGCCCACTGGGTGCTCGATCGCAACGGCATTGGGGGTCAGACGGGCGAAGTGCTATTGGGCAGCGAACAAGAAGACGAAGAATCGCCAACCGCCGAAGGGCTCGCCGCCGATGCGGGGGACCAAGCGGAGCGCGTCACGGATCTGTACCCGCGCCCCGAGCGGTATATTTTTTGTATCGATCTTAAAATCGATACCCAGGCTTCCGCATTCATCGGCGAGATTGAACGAATCATCGGCGCCGAAGACCAACCGCGTGAAACAGCGTTGCCGATCATTGGAGGAAAAATCGTCCAAGTCGACGAACAGACTTCACGTCGTTGGTATCCGGTAATCGACTTTGATCGCTGCACCAACTGCATGGAATGTATCGATTTTTGTTTGTTTGGTGTCTACGGGGTTGATAACGGCGAGAATATCCTGGTCGAGCAACCCGACAATTGCCGCAAAGGTTGTCCCGCTTGTAGTCGAGTCTGCCCCGAAAATGCGATCATCTTTCCGCAGCACAAGGCTCCCGCGATTGCCGGTGCGCAGACCGATGGCGATGAAGGTTTCAAAATCGACCTTTCGCAGCTGTTCGGTGCTCCGGCCGGAAGTGATGATCCGATCGCCACGGCCGCTCGCGAGCGAGATGAGCAGTTATTGTTGGCGGGCCGAGACGCGGTCGGGATCGACGATCAACTGAAGAAACGGCAGGCCGATCGAGCGGTCGCTCCCAAGGATCAGCTGGACCACCTGATCGATTCTCTGGATCAGTTTGATCTTTAGAATTTCGCCCTTTCCATCGGTTTTAACGCCTGGCCTGGAGGCTATGGGAATTGACGACGATAAGTTGCGTCATTTCCAGGTGAACCCGAGGAGGGTTGACGTCCGATATCGAATTATGTGCGTCAACCTTCTCTGGAGCCTGCTGTGCCTTTTCGCCTTTGCCTGTATTGCTTCGTACACTGCTCGGCAGTTGCTAGCCTTTGCGTGAGTGGTTTGGCAAAGGCCGAGAACACGTCGATCAGTTCACAGGCCACTACCCAGACCGAGGCGACGGCGCAGAATCGATCTCAGATCATTTTGCTGGGACCCAGCGCAGTCTCGCCACCGGCAACGCTTGCCAATCCCGCACCAGCGAACCGGCCGGTACCCAGCGGCCAAACCGATCTGCTGCCGATCGATTTGTCTGCCGAGCTGCGGATTGCCCGGCGACCGTGGCTGCTGCAAAAACTAACGGACAATCGTCCCGAGCCGTCACAGAAGATGAATCCGCCGAGACCACCGGCGGAACTTCCCGATCCACCCAGCATGTCTGGGATCGTTCCCGAATCGCGGGCGATCGAATCGCAGCGGCGGCGACTTTCTGATCCGGTCCAAAGTCCAGCTCCCTCCGGTCTGTCTGCTGAGAGTGCTGGCGGACTGCAAGGCGACCCACAGCATCGGTATTCGGACACCGCGGCTCGAGGCGAAACCGCATCCCCTTCCCAGGCGGTGGTCGAGCAACCAACGCATCCGCTCGTCGAGTCCGCAGCGGAGCAGGCAGTCAGTGACAATATCGAAGAGTTAACCGTCGGCGACATCGAGGATGAGCTCGTCGACGAAATCGCGGATGTGATCGTCGGCAAAATCGAACCACCGCAATTGGAACTCAGGCAACCGCTTGAAGTTCAACGGGTCGATAAGACGCCGCCCATCCTGGGTTTGCAGGCTGCGGAAAAAGAGTCTAGCCACGACGGTACTGCGGTTGGCGATTTATCCATCGAACTCAACGACGAAATCACGCAGCAAGATCCGATTGCAGCAGTGGAAACAGGCGAGCATCCGCCAGATCAGCGATCCAAGCCAGATCAGCAGTCCAGTCAAATTGACCAAAGTGAGCCATCCCAATACGTCGGTGACCTGGAGACAGTAAATCAAAAGCAGTCTGCGGCTTCGCCGCCAACCGCACAACCGCTTGACTACACCGGCCGTCCTGGTGGTTCGATTCGCTTGACCCGTAACGTGATGCGGATGCGAGCGATGATGCAACAGTGTCTTCGTTACTACTACAACCGCCCGGAGCAGGCCGACGAGCGAAGCAATTGGGGCATGATGCACGCAATCATGGTCTATGGCATTGATACGAAAATCATTGTCGGCAATCAGCGTTACAGCGCGATCGCGTGGATTGCCGGCAACAACGCATGTCGCGGCCAAAAATTATTGAGCGAAAGCAACGGTCAGATCACGGCCAACAGCGGCGTCGGACTGCAGGGGCACCAAGGACAGTTCCTGGCGGTGCTGTCATTGGCCGGCGTTCCGCGGGATTACGTGCTGTACGCGGATTCCAAAAAACATACGGTCGACGATTTGGTGAAGTCTGAAATGTTGGCTTGCAAGAGTGCCGAGGAGCTGACGTTTACCTTGATCGGGCTGTCGCATTATCTGAACACCGATACGAAGTGGCGAGCCGCCGACGGGGAACTCTGGGATTTCCAACGCTTGCTTCGCGAAGAACTTGCTCAACCGATCGTCGGTGCCGCATGCGGTGGCACTCACCGCTTGATGGGTTTCGGGCACGCGTTGCGTGCACGACGAGCCGAGGGCAAGCCAATCACAGGCCAGTGGCAGCGGGCGGAAAAGTACCTTCAGGACTTTGTTGCCTACACATATCGGTTGCAGAATCGTGACGGTTCCATGAGTACCGATTGGTTGGAGGGCCGCCAAGACACCGACGATCTGGATCGGCGGATTCAAACCACCGGACACATCGTCGAATGGTTGTTGACCGTAACGCCTGATTCGGAATTACAAAATCCACGGTTGGTCAACGCGATCGGCTTCTTGCTCAAATCGATGTACCATGAACGTAACCATGATTGGGAGATCGGCCCCAAAGGCCATGCGCTGAGATCGCTGGCGATGTACTACGAACGGGTTTATCAAAGCGGACCCGCTTGGCGGCACATCACCACGGCGCGTTCGAGAAGTACGCGACAACGCTAATCACCGCATCCGCTGGTCCGTGCGCCGATACCGCGGACTTCCGATTCGCTGCCGGCGAACTTCGGCAGAGCCAGTAGCCCGAGCGAAGCCGTATTGCCCTTAATAATGCCCTTGTTGGGCATAATTGCCGGTTCGCTCTTCATTCCAATCTGAATTCGCTCTATGATCAGGGTATCGGGTTCAGAACTTCGCATTTGGAAATTGGAATGACATCATTAGAGTTTGCCGATTCGCTTGAAATCAAGGCCGCGCCCAGCGATATCGATGAAGACGGCTTTGTCAGTATCTGGAACGTCGCTTCGGAATCCTGCGGCGGCGATCGAGCCAACACTCGGGCATTGGCGGCCCAACTGCTCGGTTTTTTATGCAAGAAGAGTTGCGACTTTGTCGTTGTCAGCACTACCGATGCCGAGTACTTGGACGCCTGGTTCGAGCGAGACAATAAACTGCTGTACGATTGGAACCACGATAGCGAAATGGTAGACGTGGTCGCCCAGCACGCGCAGATACCGTTCAGCACCTTTGTTTCTTACTTAGAGCTTCAGCGGTTCAATCCCAAAGCCAAACACAGTCCTCGGCGAGCCGATCGGGTTGAATGGTTCACCGAGCAGTGGTGCGTCGGCTAACGGTGGATTGGCCAGGACATTAGTCTTGGCCCTTGATCCAGTCCTTGCTGAAAGTCACATAGCGAATGCTCTTGCCTTGTTCTTCGCCTGCTTGCGAATTGTTAATGAAGTAGCTGTAGGTTGCGTGAAGCTTTCCATCGCTTCCCTCGATGATCGATGGATAGTGGAACGAGCCCGTATTGGGTTGGCGGTCTTCCACGCGGCGCGTCCATTTCCAGGTCTGGCCCTCGTCATCGGATAGAGATACCGCCAGTGTGTGTCGGCCGCGGGGTTGATCGTTGTAGATACAGACCCAATCGCCATCCTGCATTCGCATCAACTCCAATCCGGAACCGGGGTTGGCGAGTTGCGGATGATCATAGACCTTGCTCCAGGTCTCTCCCCGATCTTTGGATTCCGAAACCAGCACCCTTTTCGGTGGTGGGCCGTTGTCGCGCATGTAAGCGACAATCGTGCCATCGTTGCGGCGGGCAAAACTTGGTTGAATGTTGCCTCCGCCAACGATCGGTTCGCTGTACTTCCAGGTTTTACCGAGGTCGTCGGTGATACCGACCAGTGAGAATGAGAAGCCGTCCGAATAGAGACCCACCAGCATTCGACCATCCGGCAAAATCAGCGGATGAGCGCGCGTAAACCAGCCGATCCGGCGGGTCAGTTTGTCGTTTGCCTGTTCGGCAACATGGTCAATCCATGCTTGAACGCGGCCCTCGATCTTTTCTTCACCGATGTATTCCTGCAATTTTTTATCGACCACGGCCGGGAAATCGCCGGCATGCTTGACGTGCATGACCTGCATCGAATCCCATTGCGGCGGCCCCTCGGGCATCATGTAGTTTTTTGACTTCTTGTACTTCATCAAGGCCGATTCCCACAGGTTCGCCTGGATCGTCGGCCACAGCAGCCACAGTGTTTGCTGTTGGTCAATGATCATGCAGCAATTGGTGTCGGGGAATTCCGGCGTGTCCGCCATTGGAAACGGTTTGGTCCAGGTGCCGGTTTGTTTGACCAGACGGGCACCAAGAATTTCGACGTCGTCGGATTGCCGTTCGCCCGAACCGTGGAACCAACAGACCAACATGTCCCCGTTGGGGCACTCGACGATGCAGGAGCCGTGATTGTGCCAATTCTCCAGGGGGAAAATCAGCTCTCCCGTGGCGACTTCCTCTGCCACCGCGACGGTTGCCAGAAAGCTGCCAAGGACCATCGATAACAGTCGTGTCGTCCAGTCCATTTGATAACCTCTTGAGGAATTGCATGTTGTCTCGGCACACCGGTTCGCCCTCAGATCATTGTACTGTCGCCGTCCGTCACTGGGCGAATCGACCGGGATTGGCTAAAACAATGCAGCAACCCGGCCGATCATTCCCCATTCTTGGCGCTCCCCCGCGATGGCGACCCAAAGACTGACCAAACACAACGCCGCCATGGTCGCCGCCGCATTCGCGCTGCTGAATGAACGCAATGCCGATGCCTTGCTGATCTTGCTGGACGGATCGACCGATTGGAAACGGATTGCCGAGATGGCCGCCGGGACTGACAAACCGGTGATTGTCGCGGTCGATACCGAAGATGATTTGGAAGGAGCTGCCGAAGCCGGCTTAAAACCGTTGGCGTTACACAAGGAAAAGGCACCGCTACTGGAGCGTTTGCAACATTCGTTGCTGGAAGCGGCGGCCGACGAATTGATCCGAACCAATGGCGAAGTGGTCGCGGTCTACAGCGGATTTCAGCAGGGCCGACTCGATTCGATCAGTCACTTGCAGCTGGACGAACGGATGCGCCGACTGACCAGCCGCGATCTGCAGATGCTGGAAAGCCGCGTTCCATTGCAAACCATCAAAGCCGTTGTTGACCTTGCTGCTCAGATCGGTCGTGAAGGACGTGAGGGCAAGCCGGTCGGCACGCTGTTCGTCGTTGGCGACACCCGCAAGGTGCTGGAGCATTCCAACGATAGCGGCGTCGATCCTTTCCGTGGATACAACCGCGTGCATCGCAATCTGTTGGATGCCAAAGTTCAGGACGACGCCAAAGAAGTCGCCCAGTTGGACGGTGCCTTTGTCATCAACAGTGACGGAGTGATCGAGCGCAGCCGCCAAATGTTGGAAGTCTCGCACGAAGACCTGAAGATGACCAAAGGTCTTGGCGCCCGGCATTGGGCGGCAGCCGCGATCACGCGAAAAACCAAAGCAATCTCAGTCGTCGTCAGCCAATCAACCGGCACCGTCCGGTTGTATCAGGACGGCCATCTGGTCATGCGCATCGAGCCGATGGACAAAGCGGTCAAATGGCAAGAATTCGCTTTCGAGCCGCCGCAGTCCCAACCCGAGTCCTAGTGCCGCAGCGGTAGTGCTGTTGAGACCGGATTGCAACACACGCAGGTCGTGCTGAAGCTGGGTGCTTTCTTCGGCATTCGACGTTTGACAATCCTTGCTGGATCGCTATGGTTTGCTAACAGAGAAGAAACCAATTTTGAAACCTTTCCGAAAGCGAATCTCATGAGCAACCAAGCCATCATCGATCACCTCAATGAAATCCTCAAACACGAGTGGACCGGGGTCGCGCAGTACGCCCAAGCCGGGTTCATTGTCGAAGGCGTCTGGCGCGAGGTGTACTCAGGCAAATTTCTGAATGACGCCAAAGAGTCGTTCGGGCACGCCCAACTGGTTGGCGAAAAGATTGTCGCCCTGGGCGGCGTTCCGGTGGCAACCCGCAATGAAATCAAGCAGTCACGGGTGCTGCGGGAAGTGCTGGAGTTCAGTCTCGCCTTTGAGAGCAAGGCGGTTGAAATGTACTCGCAAGCGATCGACATGGCCGGTGACAATAGACCATTGGTCATTTTCCTGGAAGACATTCTTAAGGAAGAGCAGGAGGGTGTGGACGAATACAGCAAGCTGCTCCGAGATTCGGGCGTTGCCGCTGCCGCCAGCGGACGGACCTCCAAGACCGGTTAGTCGCTCCCCGTATCGCTCGGGTTGATCCAACCTACAGCGGGAGCAGCTTCCAGACAAAGCGGCCAGCTGCATCGATTCGCCCAACGATTCTGTACGGCGATGGTTAACAGCGATTCCTAGCAGCCCTCTGCCGCGACGATTCAGCTCGCTGCGGCGACCCGAAACGGTACGACTGCGGGCACCTGACTGCGGGAATGTGGTTCCCGCTGCAGGGCTCGGCCACAGGTCAACGCTGCTTTGATCCCGGCCAGCTGGGCCGGTTCGATCGAGATCCGGCTTTGCACGAACCAGCCAACGTCGCCGGAATATGTCTCCTGGCGAAGCACAAATCGACCATCGCCGTTGCTGTTTTCAGCGATCGCCAAGACCAGCCGGTGCTGATCATCGGAGGCCGGAAAGACATCTAAAATTCGCTCGTTTTGCACGCTGCACTTCTCGCAGGGACAGTTGATAACTATTCTCAATAACGTTAAGTCTACTCACCTCGATTTCCCAGTCAACGTCACTTCAGCCGATTTACGGGTACCCTCAGTTGAGCCACTCCAATCTCCGATCGGCCAGGAAACGCTGCGAACAGCTGGGCCTGAACCAGCCCAACCGAATGATCCTGATCTGCCTGGATCAGAAGACCGCCAAATGTGCCGGCGAAAAACAGATGCGGGAATCTTGGAAGTATCTCAAACGACGCCTCAAGGAACTGGGATTGGCCAAGCAAGGGGGCGTGCTGCGAGTGCCAACCGGCTGCCTCGGGGTCTGTAAAGGAGGTCCAATCCTGGTCGTGCAGCCAGAGGGCATTTGGTACGGCAGCGGTACCCCAGCAGTGATCGAACGGATCTTGCAAGAGCATCTGATCGGCGGCACGGCGGTTGCCCAATACGTGATCGCGGGCTGTCCGGCCGTCGCTCATCACAGCGACCGCTAAATCCGGATTCATCATCAACGATCTAGGCCGTACCCAACAAACGTCGCGTCGCATCGGCAATGTTGTCTTGTCGCATCAGCGACTCACCGACCAGCACGGCTTTGACACCCCCCTGTCGCAACCGCTCCAGATCCTGGTGATCGCGGATCCCACTCTCACCGACCACCAAGCGGTCGGCGGGAATCGATGGGCAGAGCTCGAGCGTACGATCGAGCGAGGTTTCAAATGTATGCAGATTGCGATTGTTGATTCCAACCAACTGAGTTCCGGTCGCCAGTACCGCCTCGAGATTCTCAGGTTCAAACAACTCAATTAATGTCTGCAGTCCCAGTTCGCCTGCCTCTTGATGCAATCGCCGCAACTGCTCCGGCGGCAAACATTCGGCGATCAGCAGCACGCAATCGGCACCGGCCGCGCGGGCTTGTAACAATTGATAACGATCGACGATAAAGTCCTTGCGCAGCAGAGGCAGGTCGACGGCTGATCGGACCTGTTTCAGGTATTCCAGCGAGCCTTGAAAGAAGGGCGCGTCGGTCAACACGCTGATGCAGGCGGCGCCTCCTGCGGCGTAACTGCGGGCGATCGCGACCGGATCAAAATCGCTGCGAATCAATCCGGCCGACGGGCTGGCACGTTTGATCTCCGCGATCAGCTGCACGCTGTCGCCGGCGGCAAGAGCGCCGTGAAAATCCCGGCATGCTGGTCGGCGGGCGATTTGCAACTCCAGTTCGGAGTCCGGTACGGCTGCGCGATCGGACTGAATCGTCGCGCGCGTCTGCTGCAGGATTTTGTCCAGAATCGTCATCAGTGTTTGAAGTGCCGGCGACCGGTAAAGATCATCGCAATCGCATGTTCATTGCAAGCATCGATCACTTCGGAATCGCGCCGCGAGCCGCCCGGTTGAATGACCGCGACCACGCCTGCCTCGGCCGCCGCATCGATGGAATCGGGGAACGGAAAAAAAGCATCGGAGGCCAATATCGATCCGCTCGCGCGATCACCTGCTTTGTCGATCGCGATTTCAACGCTATCAACGCGACTCATCTGTCCGGCGCCAACACCAATCAACGACGTCTCTTTGGCCAACACGATCGCGTTGCTCTTGACGTGCCGGACCATCTCCCAGGCGAAGGAGATGTCGTCCCACAGATCATCCTGGACTTTGGTTTCGGTCACCGTCTTCCATTGCAGTGGCGAATTGGTCATGCGATCCGCATCTTGCACCAACATGCCCCCGCTGATGAACCTGCGCTGAATTGCGGGCGGCGGATCGTCCAAGCGACCGACCTGCATCAAACGGACGTTGGCTTTCCATTTCGGCCGCGATGTCAGCAGCCCAACCGCCTCGGCTTCGAAGTCGGGTGCTACGATTGCCTCGATGAACAAGCCCGGTTCGCACAACATTTCAGCCGTCGCCGCATCAACCGTTCGATTGAAACCGAGCACCGATCCAAAGGCGCTCAGCGGGTCACCGTCAAGCGCCTTGCGAGCGGCAGTGGACAGTTTGGCATCGGTCGCGGCGCCGCAGGGATTGTTGTGCTTGATCACCGAAACTGCTGGACCACCGAAGTGACGGACGATTTCCAGCGCCGAATCAAGGTCCAACAGGTTGTTGTAGGACAGTTCTTTACCACTTAATTGGCGCGCCGAGACCAGGTTGGCCGAGCGAATCGTGGGATCGACGTAGACAGCAGCGCGTTGATGGGGGTTTTCCCCGTAGCGGAGATGTGTCTTGCGACGCAGCGATAAATTCAAGCTGGCCGCGAACTCGCCAGTGATCGAATCGCCGCGCATGTAATCAGCGATCGCCCGATCGTACTGGGCCGTGTGTTCAAAGGCGTCAGCGGCCAGTTGCGAGCGCAACTCCAAATTCGTTCCGCCGGCGGACTGCAATTGAGCCAAGATCTGGCTGTATTGTTCGGCACGGGTGGCCACCGCCACGTCGGCATGATTCTTGGCCGCGGCGCGGACCAGACTCGGCCCACCAATATCGATCTGCTCGATGCACTCCTGGCGAGTGACGTCGGCGCGGGCCGCGGTTGCGGCAAACGGGTACAAGTTGACGACCACCAAGTCAAAGGGAATGATCCCATGTTCTTCGATCGCGCGAACGTGGTCATCGCGATCACGGATCGCCAGAATGCCGCCAAAGATTTTTGGATGCAGCGTCTTGACCCGGCCGTCAAGCATCTCGGGGAATCCGGTGTACTCGGCCACGTCCAGCACATCGATTCCCGATTGTTCCAGATGCTTTCGCGTACCACCGGTGCTGAAGATTCGCACACCGGCGCGTTGCAGGCCGGCAGCCAGATCCGCCAATCCCAGCTTGTCGCTGACACTGATCAGGGCGTTACGTATCGGAACCACATCACTCACGGGGCACAAACCAGGTTGGCGGAAAATAGGTGTCGCAGGCAAGAGTTTAGCGGACTGATTCGGCCACGCCAGATAGCTGATTCACTCTTTCCACTGGAACTCGGCGACCACGGCGTTGTGGTCGGAAAGTGCAACGACCTTGTCGTCCTGGTAGGTCTTCACCTCGATCGACTTTGCGGCAAGTTGCGGAGCCGGCGAGGCTGGATTGCCGACAAAGATGTAATCAATCCGTTTACCAATTTCACTCGATTCCTGCTCGGAGGTTCCACCTAATTCGTCGCCCTTCAATAGCGTCCAGACGTCTGTCATACCGCCGTTGGGGCGCGCCCCATTCAAGGCCTTGATCAACATCGAATATTGCGACTTGGGATCTTTGCGGTATTCGGTCATGCCGCGCGTGTTCATGTCCCCCAGCAGCACGATCGGTCGGTTGGGATCGCTGGTCGTTTTGATGAACGCGGCCAGTTCCTCATATTGCTTTGGACGCAGGTGATCGGCGCGAGCTTCCAGATGAGTCACATAGACATCGATCGTGTTGTCGAGCTGCGTCTTGGATTTCGCGATGCGGGCATGGATGACCCCTTTGGCGGCAAACCCGTCAGCCCGCCAACCATAGTCTTCCGGTTTGCTGAAGTGCTCGAAAACCATCGAGTCTGATTCCAGCACGGGCCGCCGCGTCAGCAGCAGTGTGCCGCCGCTGGCGCCGAAGCCGTCGGGCGTCGGCGCGATCACGGGCTGCAGATCTTGTTTCCAGATTCCGCCGACGGCATCGATGATCTGCTGCCGATGAGTCAGATGAAAAGCTTCTTGCAAGCCGACGATATCAAAGCGGCTGACCTCTTCGGCAATTCGGCGAGCACGATAATCAGGGTTCGGTCGCTTGTTGGCAAAGCTGCCCGGCGGCGGCAGGAACTGTACGTTGTAGGAAACGATGCTTAACCTTCGCGACTCATCAGCATCGACACTTCGATCTGCGCAAATCGCTAGCAGGATAAGAGAGCCGCACAGAATTGGGAGTCGGGGCATCGGATAAAAAATTTTCACTCGGCACCTGCGGTCAGAATCAGTCAACAAAGCGATTCGGCCTAATGATTGTTTTACCACGTTCAGAACACCGGTCCGAGTTAGTTCGCTACGTTCGTCTGCGATGGAGCAGAAGCGTCGCGGCGCAAAGGCACATCAGTGATGGCCCGGTCGGTTCTGGAACGGCGGTCAGAGCAAATCCATCACCATTGAAATCCAACCCACTTCCGTAGATATTCCTGCCTCGATCGTCGACGTTGAATCGCCCAAATTGTGCTCCGATACCGTCCAGAATCAGACTCGCCACCAGAGCTTCACCGACCGAAGTCCCGTCACTTTCGACGTCGATCGAAAATAGCTTCTTGCGCTCGCCGGGATCAAGCGGTAGTCCCCGATCGGAACCAGTGGCGGTCGCGCTTACGAGTATATCCCAAAAATTGCCTTGCGGACTGACGTTTGATGTCGAGAATTCTCCATCGCTATCAGTCGTTCCAGCAGCCGAAAAACCAGCAAAACTGAACCCAGCGTCGGTGCCCGAAGAATACAATCCGTCAGCGCCCAGATCGAATGGCAGATCAAAGGATAGAACGACGATCGGATTTGGCATGTCGTTTCGCGCATAAACGTCGAATTGATAAATTGCAGCGGATCGATTTCTCTGGGGTTCAGCGACTTCCAAGGTCACTGCTGCTTGTAATGAATCGATCACCGTCAAAGCCAATAATCCAAACAGCATGCGAGGCATGTTGCCAGTGAAAAGATTCATTGAGAAACTTCCGGGTTGCTTTAGGGATGTTGTTTGCACGGTTAAAAAATTTCGTTCGGGTAGGTTGATGTCAATTCATCGTCTTCGTCATCATCGCCTAAGTCGCTGTAGAAGGAATCGATCGCCGCTAAGCCAGCGTTACTGGATACTGCAGATTTTGGCTCGCCAAACGGCAGAAACTCGGTCCGCCGCTGATTGGCAAATAAGACATCAGGACCGAGAACGATTCCATCGGCATCCAGGTCACGGAATGGGTCATAGTTCGGGTCCGTGAATCCGGCCAGCGGAGCAAATGTGCTACGGACCGCGTTGATCGCCAAAATGTCATCGCCCAATACAAAGTCGTCGTCATTTGCGTCGCCGGGCAAAACGTTGAATCGTAACGACACGTCTCCCAAACCGTTGCCGTTGGTATCGAACACCGTATTTGGCAATGACAACAACAGCTTGTCGCCATGCGTGATCGTACCGGCAGTTCCCAATGGAACGTTCAAGGTGATCGTGGCAATGAATGTCCCGATAGGCAAAGTCGGCGGTGAAGCATCGTAGCTAACCGACCCGATCATGCCGGAGTAATCGCCTACTGGTCCGAATGCGGTTGGCGATACGCCGGTCAGAGTGAAGTCGTCGGCCGTGAAGCTTCCGATGTCTTGGCTGAATACCAAGTAGATCGTATCAATGCTGGCCCAAGGCAAATTGCGAGTCGAATTTTGGTCGATCAGCGATAATCCCAGTCGATTGCCCGCCCCGTAACCAGCACCGTCGACTGCATCGATAAAGTCTGGCGCACCATTTTCGCCGCCTGACCAGGTCGATCCGGAAACGATCAGGTCAACCAGCGTCAAACTTGGATTCAGGGCGGCCAAGACACGCCCCACGGTGACCTGACGGACTCCTGCTTCTGCATGAGTGCCGTCTTCGTCGACCAAGGTCGCGGTGACCACGAAATCACCCGGTACGGTGTAGACATGGGTGATGTCACCGGCCGACGTATAGCTTTCGACCGGCGTTCCGTCACCCCAATCAACTCGATACTCGGTGACGGTATCGATGCCTGGATCTGCGATCGCACCAAGTGTCAGCGTATAGACTTGACCCAGTGGCGCGAGATGAACCGAGCAGTTCGATCTGCGGCGCAACATCGTTGACTTGCACCGCATGCGACTGGGAGTTCAGATAATGTCCCTCCTCGTCCAACAACACTACAAGAACGGTGTGTTGGGCGGATCCGTCGGCGTAGATATGCGACAGATTCAATGCCGGTGTGAATCCATTGCGATCGCTTGCAGGCGCGTCTGAGAATTCGAACGTCCCGTCGCCCCAAATCACGAAATACCCAGACACCGTGTCGTCGCCTGGATCGATCGGCGGGCTGAGGGTCAGCGAGAAGAGACTCCCCTCGGCGACTTCGTCAGCGGCGACGATTGTCGTTTGCGGGGCCACGTTGGCAATCGAAACATTCAACGACGCTGCGGAACTTGTGGCGTCGAAAACAATGTATGGGTTGGCAACCGAATTATCATCGTCAACTGCCACTACTGAAATTTCATAGTTGCCATTGTCGGCATACTGATGCGTGGCAAATTTGGCTGCTCCACCAACTTGGTCGATCGTGCCGTCACCCCAATCGACGATCCACTGCGAGACCAGATCGTCACCCGGATCGATGGCAGCCAAGTTCAACGTATAGGTTTCACCCTCATGTCCGGTTGACATCCCCGACATGGTCAGTGTCGGTACAAGGTTGCTAACCGTCACCGCCTTCGTTACCACATAGACGCCATCGTCGTCGACCGCGGTGACACGAACTTGGTACGTACCGTCATCGGGGAACAGATGAGATAGCGAGGCGCTGGCGGTGTCGGCAATCGACGTGCTGCCGTCGCCCCAATCGACCGACCACCCGTTGATCGCGTCGTTGCCGGGATCGGTTGCGGAAAGATTCAATGCGTAAGATTGTCCTTCGCTACTGGTTGATTCACCGTCCAAGATCAATCTCGGAGCGACTTCGGCAACGGTGATCGAGACAAGATAGTCGCGAGATCCGCCATCGCGATCGGTGATCCGGCCGCGGATGACTTGGCTGCCGGCCTGGGTGGCAATGAATGATTGCGACCAATCGCCGGTGCTGGAAACCTCGAAGACCCCGTCGTTGTCAAAGTCGTAGCTATAAGTGAATCCGGCTGCCTGGTCTGCGGGCGACGGATCGGTCGGATTGGCAAACGATACAACAACCTGATCGCCTTCGTCGAAGACAGATTCGTTGCTGGTGAAGTCGGCTGTCGGCGCGGTGTTGGTGACGTGCATTGGGGTCGAACTTGCACTTCCGCCACCGCCGTTGTACTGGAGCGACAACCCGATCGTCGCTCCGCTCTCGCCGAACCCCAGTGCCAACAATTCGTTCCAAGACACGACGCGATCACGAGTCGTCGGCCCAGGGAGCGCTGTGCCGGCGACCGTCCAGTGAAATTCGGGAGCGCCTGGTGCATCGCCGGCCAAGTGCAAATCCGCGCCTTCGGCAATCGTGTAGGGCCCACCGGTCGATGGCAGCGGTGAAATCATGACGACACTGGTCGATGCGCTGTATAGCGTCCCCGTAGCGTTGTCTTCGTCACGAGCATAAACGGTGACCGTGAAGGTGCCGGTATCCAAAAATCGATGTTTGGCCGCCCGCACATCGCCGCTATATCGTTGCGTTGGACTGCCGTCTCCCCAGTCAATTTCCCACTGTGTGACATAATCGTCGCCGGGATCGCTAGCCGACAGTGACAATGCATAGTCGTCACCAACGAGATAAAACCAATTGAACAGTGGGCCGCTCGAAAGTTGAATTGTGGGCGCAATGTTCGAAATCGTGATCGTCGTGAATCCATCGGTGGTTTGGCCACGATCGTTGGTCACGCGCAGCGCGATCGCGTACTGACCATTATCGTTTGGCCCGATGTCCGCCAATTCAGCGAACGACAACGTGATCAGATCACCGGAGAGTTCATCGAATTCGCCATCGCCGTTCAAATCCCATTGAAATGTTCCGCTGTCACCGTTCAGGATCGTGCCGCGGGCATCGAGCGTGATCGCATCGCCTTCGTTGATCGTGTAGGGACCACCGAGATCGGGAATGGGCGGCGTGATGATCAAGGCTTCTTCGATGTTGGTGAACTGGACGGTTGCATAAGATACGCCTGTTGCGGGATCGATTGCCGCGACGCTGCCAATGGGTACCGTCGGGACGCGATTCGCGGGATCGGTTTCCAGTCCTGCCGAATCGAATTCGAACTCGTCATCACCATCGCCACCATCAACGAACACGCTGGCCGTGGGGTGCAAGCTCGAACCGACCGCAACAACCTTGTCATTGCCAATGCCAGTATCGACTTGAATCAGTCCTCGTTGACCAAGTCGCCGGACAGTAACCCGATCATCGTTGCCACCAGAACTGACGAAGTAAATTGCATCGTCGTTGTCGGCTCGCAAGTCGATCACATCGATGCCATTGCCGGTGTTTACCGTTGTCGTGCCCGATGCGGCGAATAGATCGATTGTATTGTCACCATCGCCAGCGTTGATCGAAATATCGATTGATGGCGCGGCCAGTTGTGCAAAATTGTCGGCACCGCCAGCCGTTTCTAGTGACAACGATTCGATGTTTTGGAATCCAATTGTGAACGTCGCCGCCAGTGGTGGCCCGCCGGGGATCGGTGGCAAGAACGATGCAGCACCGCCACGTTCGAGTCCCTTGCCGGCGGTCGAACCGATCACGACGCTGCCATCGGAACGGATGGTTGCCGAGTTTGGTGTTCGCAGTCCGAGCGTGTTGCTGTTGCCGTTGCGCATGAACTGGACCATGTTCAAACGATCGCTGGTCGGATCGTGTTTGAAGATCGTCAGCGATCGGCTGAGCGTGCTGGTGACGTAGACGTGCGTGGCGGTGGCCAGAGTCGATTTTTCACCACCCAGTCCACGAACGCCGCCGACGCCGTTACGCAATGTTTGCAACAACGAAACCGATTGATCGGTACCAAAGCGAACCACATGCAGACTTTCGTCTGCCGGACTGGCAACATAGATCAAGTCACCACCGAAATCGACGCTGCTAGGGGCCACCGACAACGCATTGACGCCTGGCGCAACTGTGAATGTTTTAGTCGAATTCAGGTCGCGATCGAGAACGTGCAACGTTCCACTGCCGGAATCGAGGGCGTAAACGTATTGCCCGTTGGTGCTGATCGCAATCGCCGCGGCATTGCCGATCGATGCTTCGGCGGCGAACGGTTCAGTGATCGTTGGCGTTGCTTTGAGGATTTTTCCAGTCGTGCCCGTTGCGATGTAAACTTCCAGGCCATCGTCGGTTGTGACCAGATCGCGAACATCGTCAAATAGTTCGCTGACAACTGGTTGTGGATTGGAAAGCGATCCATCGGGGTTGCGATCGTAGACGACAATTGATTCTTGCAGCGGCGATGCGATGTAAACCTTCGTGCCATCGGCGGAAATGGTTAGCTCCGAAGCGTTGCCCAAATGTCGATCGTCACCAAAACCGTTGGCCAAGACTTGGACCACGTCGAATCCGCCATTGGGATGATCTTCATCGACTTCAATCACCGACAGGACAACCGCGGCACCTTTGTTCGGATCAACGCCATAGATGAATCCGCCATCGGGACTGAACTGTACCGACTGCAACGTCGTGATGCCCGCTTCTACTTTTTCATTCAGCAGAACTCGATTGCCACGATTGACATTGGCGACAAAGGCGTCCTGGTCACCATCGCCGTCCAGATCACCAAAGGCGACGGCGGAACTGCTGAGCGACCCGAGGCTTTGCCCGTTGTCATCGAAGGTACCAAAGTTGCCGCCGAAGCGACGGCCTTGGTTGATGAACAGTTGGTTGGGCGATCCAAAGGTGCTGGTGATGAAGGCATCCAGATCGCCATCGGAGTCGACATCAGCGATATCGACTCCGCTCGGGCCAACATCGGCCAGCGCGCCCAGACGTTGACCTCCATCGACGAAGTTCACCACTCCGACGACGGTGCGATTCAACAGCACGCGGCTGCCACCTTGGGATGCGTCGGACGTGTTGTTGGTGACCGTCAAAATCAGATCGGGCAAACCATCGCGATCAACGTCGGCAGCGCGAACGTCGGTCGAGTTGCCGCCGTCGAAGCTGATGATTTCGCCGAATTGCGGATAGGTGATGAAGAATCCATCGACGGTGGCCGTGACGGTTCGCTCGTTGATCAATACTCGATTCGCGCCGGCCACGATGATGTCTTGATCGCCGTCGCCGTCGATGTCGGCCAGTTCGACGGCGGTGGCCCCTTGCAAAGCCGCGGCGGCGGCCGGTCCGTCGACGAAGGTTCCGTCGGGTCCGGAAAAGGGTGCCTCGACCAGGGGAACACCGTTGAATCCGTAACGAATCGCCACGACCAACGGTCGGTCCACGCTCGAGTTGATCGTGACAATGTCATCGTCGACAAATGCATCGTCCAAACGTCCGACCGCTGCGTCGACCGAATGTTGCGCCAGGAAATCCCGACCGCGATTGGTAAATTGTGATACGGGACTGGCGAAAGTTCCGTCGCCCGCGTTGATCCAAACCTGATCCGCAGCCAGTTCGTCGCTGCCGAACCGTCCGTCGGTGGCGACGAAGACATCCAGATGACCATCGTTATCAAAATCGGCCAGTTGGACACTGGTCGAGGAAGTATTGGGGAACTTTTGTCCGGTCGATTCGAACTCGCCGGACGCACCGCCTTGGATTCCGCCTTGATTGATCCAAACTTGATCGGGTCCATCCATCGCCACAAAGGCATCCAGGTCACCGTCACCATCCAAGTCACCCAGGGCAACATCGATTGCCGCATCAAGCGTATTGTCAAAGGCACCCGCGCGGATTAGTGGTTGTGCCGGTTGGTTGTAGGCAACAAAGGGGGCGCGATTATACGGCCAGTTGTTAAACCTGGAGAACTTGGGCTCGACGATCATTACATCAAGCAGACCATCCTCGTTGAAATCCGCCGCAGCGGACGCAGTGGCAGCTGATCCAAGATCATGAAAATCGAAACTCTCTACGAATCGATCGGGATGGGTATCGATACCATCATGACGTTGCAGCAGCAATCGGTTCGGTAAACTGGTTTCGTTAATTCCTGCATCATTCCAGCCAATGAAAAGATCGACTTGACCGTTGCCGTCAAAATCTCCGGTGCTGATGGTCGTATTACTGATCTCCGCACGCGGCCCTTCGTCGGTCAACGGAACGGCGCTAAAAGAAGACAGTCCGTCCTCGTTCTGATTGAAATAGATTGCTTCATTCTGGTAGGTGTTCCCCAGCAAGTCTGTCGTTACGAATGAGTACGAGACGACGATATCCAATTTCCTATCGGCATCGATGTCGGCAAGTACGAGATCACTGACGGAGATATCAGAAGTATTTATTCGCCACGGCGGGGCGAAGTTTCCGTTGCCGTTGTTGATCAAGACGTCGATTCCGAAGCTACTGCCAATGACAATGTCCAGGTCACCGTCGTTGTCCAAATCGCCGGCTTGAACTTGTTTGCCGCCCGAGCCCACACCTTGGCTACTGGTTTGGAAGTTCGGCACACCCGTTGCGGGCGTCGCACCATCGTTGAAATACAGAAAATTGTCTTGCCCAACGACAATTGCATCTTGGTCCCCGTCGCCGTCAAAATCCCCGAGAGCAACGTCTTGGCCTTGCAGGCCCGTTCCTTGGGCAACGAACCCTCCCTCGACAAATGGTAAGCGGTCGTTGTGGCCAACCTCTCCTGTACCAAGCGAAACATAGTGGAATTCAGGGCCAACGACGAACGCATCCAGAATGTCGTCTCCATTCAAATCAGCAAGCTCCAGTGCTGTGGAGTCGGGATGATCAAACGGCGAGAGTCCAATCGCTAAGTATTGGTAAGGACGCATTGACTGATCACCCAAGTTCAGCCAAACAAGATCCGAACCGCCCGCCATGGTTGTGATTGCATCCAGGCGTCCATCGCCGTCGAAATCGCCGTAGTCGACGTCAGTAACCATCGCATCCGGCGCACTCGATATGCCAAAACCGGCGAATGGTGAGCTATTCGGATCCCGCGCATCTTGGCCACTCGGCCAGCGTAGATCGAATTGGGGTGTTTGACGATTGATCAACAATTGGTTCGGCGATCCCTCGCTGCTGACAACGAAGATGTCCAGATCTTTGTCGCCATCAACATCCCCGATCACCAAGTCGGAAAAGGTGGTGCCGTCTAGCAGTGCGCCGTCAAGCAAGACCACCTCGACTTCGTTGCCAAAGGCCGCTTCGATACCAAGAGTTGGGTTGACGAGTGCCAGCACCACGGGAGTCGCTGTAAAGGTGGTGACTTCCTCGCCAGTCACATCGTCGACAAAGAGCTGATATTCAACGCGATCGGTTGAAACGACGGCGTCCAGATCGCCGTCACCGTCGACATCTCCCGCCACGACTTGATGGGCGCTGAAATAGAATCCACTCGGATCATCAAACCTTTCTGGCGCTCCGAACAACTTCAAACCGGGCAAGAACCCGACCAGTTCATCGACGCCACTGGAATTGTCCAGCACTGGAGTAAAGAATTCGACAGTGCCGTCGGCAGTTGTTTGCACCACTGTCGCGCCGTCAATATCGAAATTTCCGGTCGCGATCGAAGTTCCATCAGCCCACCCCAACTGAGCGACACCGGGTGTGGGAGTCAGCGGAACAAAGCCTGGCAAAACGCCCGGATTTCCGAAGCCTCGATTGATCAAAATCTCGTGATCGCCGTTGCGACTGGCCACCAAGATGTCTGGGTCGCCATCGCCATCGAAGTCGGTAATCTGCACATCAACTGAATCGCGATCACCAAACGTCAATCCACTGTCGGCAAAGTTCCCCGTGCCGTCACCAAGCCAAATGGTATTGGCCGAGCTGTCGCCACCATTGCCGATGAAAGCATCCAAGTTGCCATCGTTGTTTAGATCGGCCAGCGCGACCGAGAGACTATTCGATGTGCCAAACGACTGGCCAAGATCAACGAACGTTCCTGACTGGTTGATCCAAACTCGGTTGCCATTGCCATTTCCGGAACCGCCATCGCCGTTAGCTACAAAGGCATCCAGGTCGCCGTCGTTGTCGATATCACCCAGTGCGATCGCGTTGCTGATCTGTGTACCGAGGCTTTGACCGCTATCGAGATACAATTCTGGGCTTCCACGTTGGTCGCCGCCTTGATTGATCCAGACACGATTGGCTCCGTCATTGGCCAAGAAGACATCCAGATCGCCATCGCCATCGAAATCACCCAGCTTGGCGGCGATCGAATTCTGGCTGATCAATCCGAGGTTTTGTCCGCTGTCGACAAATTTTGGCAAATCGGTTGGATTGACAACCAATTGGTTGATCCACAGTTCGTCGTAAAAATCTCCGATGCGGTCGCTGCCGTCGGGATCGACGACGCCGAAGAAGATGTCCAGGTCGGAGTCATTATCCGCATCGAAGACCACCAATGTGCGGGCAGGACCGGCGGTGTGGATGATTGGCTGACGCAGCGAGAAGCCTTGCCATGTCGTGTCGGGACCGATTCCCTGGTTCAGCCAAACTTCGTTGGCACCTGTTTCGGCGGCGAACACCACATCCAAATCACCATCGCGATCCATGTCAGCCAATGCGAGTTTGTTCACATCGGTCGATCCAAGTGTTCCCCCAGCGACGAATTGATCTTCCGAACCGGGGCTGGCCGGTCCGATGTTCAACCAGATTTGATTCTCACCACCGAATGTGCCGACAACACGATCGATATCACCATCGCCGTCGATGTCACCGGTCGCCGTTGCGGTGGTTTCACTTGGACGGATCGTCGCTCCTGGGGTGACAAAGCCTTGCTGGAACTCGCCGGGTACACCGCTTTGGTCGCCGCCTTGATTGACCCAATAGACTGCTCCTTGCGAATCCGTCATGACCAGATCTTGGTCGCCGTCCTCATCGAAATCCTCGGCAAACGCGCGGCGCGTTTGATTGCCGGTCGGGAACATCTCTTCGCGTCCCGCCCGGGGAGGGTTGTGGCTTCCCCGGCGACCGGTTGTCATCACCGCTGAGGGCGCGGCTCCGTCGCTGGCCAGCACAAGCTGCGTGGTCACGCCATCGCCCAAGAAATTCGTGACCGCAACGCGATGAGATCGCGTGTATTGGCGTGTTCCGTCTGGCTGGTCGTAGACCGGATCATTGAAACCGAACACTGGCCGCAAACGAGATGGTGACCCGGCGGTGTAGTTCATGAACAGATGACCGCCAGCCGGCGCGGTGGTCACTCCATCGTCAGGGCTGCTGACGAGTACAAAGATTTCGTCGCCTAGGGATTGCGAAAAATCACTGCGATAGAAATCTCCGATTGCCAAATCGATCGCCGGAGAAGCGATGGGATACCACGGGCCGGCAGTGATGCTCCGTGCACTACTCCCACGATGCCAAACGTAAACGGCTTGATCGTTAGCGGTGACGATATCAGCAATGGAGTCATCGTTAATGTCGCCGACGGCCACGGTGGTGGCGTGTCTGGATTGATGCGACCCGAACGTGCGACGCCAAGTCGCCGTAAAAACACCATCGCTTTGACCCCACCAAATCGAACTGTTACCGCCGCTCGAACTAGCGGTAACGATGTCGATCAAACCATCGCCATCAAAATCGGCCAATGCCACTTCGTTGATGTTTGTGCCCAGATCAATCGTCGCGCTTAGCTGACCGGCGGTGCCAGCTTGCATACCACCTTGATTGATCCAGATCCTCGCGTTGTCGCTGACGATGACTGCGTCGATATCGCCATCGCCATCGATATCGCCAATGGTGAGTGTTCGTCCCGATTCGATCGCTTGAGCTGTGACGACGAAATCACCTTCGACTCCCCCTTGATCGCCCCCTTGATTGATCCAGATACGACTCGGCTGATCTTCGTTGACCACCAGCGCGTCCAAGTCGCCGTCGCCATCGAAATCACCGAGCGCCACGTCATTGCTGTTCGCATCGCCCAGCTCGCGGCCACTGTCTTGGCGAATTCGCGTGGTTTCGGATTCGACGATTCGGTTCGGTCCGTTGCGTGCCAGGAAGACGTCGGGAATTCCATCGCCGGTCAAATCGCCGACCGCTACGCCTTTCGCGTCTCCGTTGACGTGCCCAAAGGTCCTTTGTTGGACGAACTCGCGCGGAAGTGGAATTTCATCATTCAAAAACGTGCCGGGACGCAGCACGACTTCACCGGAAATCACTTCGACGCTGTCGCCGACGATCGTCACATCGACCGGCAACTCACTGCTCTCGCGAATCGTCAGCGTATCGGTTTCCGTACCGCCAATGATTTCGGCGCTAACGGTTCCCGCTAGATCCAGCACCAAGGTTTCGGTCGTTCCATCGGTCACAAACACCTGGTCGCTATCGACGATCCAATCAACCGGACTGGCATATCCGCTGTTGTCGATCGTCAGCTTTTCCAATCCCGGCGCGAATGTCAGGTTGTCTGCAATGGTGGTCGCTGCTGGATTGCCAGCGATGGTCAAGACGACATTGTCGGGTCCCGTGTCGTGGTCAAAATCGACCGGGCCGCCAACTTGGTTGACGACCAACTGGTCGGCTCCTCGGTAACCCAAGACCTGCAGCAATTGTTCGTGGTTGGTGTAATCGAGTGTGACAGTGTCATCCGCGTCGGTAAGTTCCAAATCGACTTGATCAAAACCAACAAAGTTGATTTCGGGTGCAATGGAAGGAAAGGAAAGTTGACCAACTGGATCGACCGAGCAATCAAGCAACTGGTGAATGTCAAATGAGCTGTCGCAGTCTTGCACCGTCCCTGTGACCGGACCAGTGAGCGGGGCAAAGGTCAGCAGGTCAACATCGGCACTGCCGCGCAGGTCCAAACGTGCCGCGGCGGCATGCACGGTGAGGATGTCTTGTCCAGCCGCACCGGTTCCGCCCAAGTCGATACCAGTTGTGTGAGAGGTTTCAGCGACCGTCACATTGTCGGTGCCGGAGCCAAGGGTGACACGAGTTGGATTCGATGTGTTTTCAATTTGCACGTCGTAGTTCATGTCTGAACCAACCAGTTCGACCAACCCAAAACCGGCAAACGTGACACTTCCTAATCCGAATCCGCTGACTTGACCCGGCTCGATCGTACCGGCCTGATCGACGGTTGAAACGCGATCATCAAAAATCAGATTTGCTGCCGGTGACGCAGCCAGATGCAATGGTGCGGCGATCGCGGACAATGCATAGGCGGGCGATCCGACCGGGTTCTCGCCGACGCGCAGCGTGTCCGTTCCCTGACGCAGGTCGATATGCGTATCTTGAATCACGCTCCAAACTCGTAAAGCTTCGGATTGAACTGGATCATCGCCCAGCGTGATCGACAAGTCATTGGCGTCGGGCGAATCGATGACGATCAGCACGAATTCGTCCGGCACCGCGGCGCTGGCGTTGGACGGTAGCCCGGTTCGCAATTGTCCGTTGTGAACAAGCCAACCGAGCGAGCGATTGTTTGCTTCACTGACGAACGACACATCCTCGACGCCCGTCGTTTCGATGCGCGGAGCCGAGATCACGGGCGCACCACTGGCGACCGGAGCGCCAACCCAGGTGAAGTCCAACTGGTCGTCGCCGCCACCGCCGCGCACGATTGCTATGCGATTCAGATCGATCGGAATCGCGACCGCGCCCAACAATCCGAATTGAACCAGGTCATCGCCATCGCCAAGTAGCAGCTCAATCTCTTCGACCAAGTCATCAAACTGGACCAGCGTCACGAGTCCCAGACCGAAGACTTCATGCTGTCCAATGTCGATGTTTTGGCCGCTGGTGTTGCCCCGGGTGTCATAGGTCAGTCGGTCGCTGCCACTACCGCCACTGATGTCAATCGGCGCGGCGATCAATGCCAACGACCCATCTTTGCCAATTGTGACGGCGTTGTTACCGTCTCCCAATTCGATTTCTATCGCCGCTTGAGCCGATTCAACAAAGATCTGGTCGTCACCGTCGCCGTTAGCGTCGATGATCCGGGTCGGGGCAACAACGTTTGCCAACGTGTTCAACACCGTGACTCGATTGCCGCCGATTTTATCCAGCAGCGTCAGTTCTAACGATTCAATTTCGGCGAAGCCGATCAGGCTATCCAAGTTGCCCGAGTCGCCGTCACGGATCACAAAACTGTTATCACTGAGCGCGACGTCGGTCGATTCCAACTGAGTGGCACCGACGACCATCAATGAATCAACACCGTTGCCACCATCCACATCGACGTCAACAAGTACCGTTCGCAGCGTGTCGTTGCCCGCTTCACCGCTGAGCGTGACGTCGATCAGGTCCAAGACGCTTTCGCCATTGGGGCCAGCCGAGATGCTGAGTTGATCATCGCCTTCGCCTCCTCGAACCACGAGTCGATCGCGATCTGGATTGCTGCCGGTGATATAGATGTTTTGATCGCTGCCCAGCAACGAATCTACCAGTGACGAATCAACGATCTTCACGGCCGAACTTCCCGATGCCGGGATGCCCGCGACTTCGCCCAAGTTGGTCACATCGACGGCGCGGATGTCGATCATGTCCGCCGACGGTGTCCCGACGAACGTCACGGTGTCGCTGCCTCGATCTAGTTGTGATTGCGACAGGTCGATTCCCAGCGACTGGAGCGAGCTGCCGCTCAGGTCCCGTAGCCTAATCGAATCGCTGCCATCACCCGGCGAGATTGCCAAGCGTTCGAAACCATCGATCTGAATGGTTTCCGTTGCCCCGGCAGAATCCGCTACGACTTGTAACCCGTTGGTTGTCTGGCGGATCGTGATCGAATCGTCCTGGGGCACGACGACAGCGAACTCTCCACCGCGCCCGCCGGGAACCACGCGGTTGCCGCCGATCACCAACAGTTCATCGGTGCCGGATGAATCATCGATGCGATCCTCGCCATCGCCAACTCGCCAATTAAAAATGTCGTCACCCGGACCACCGGATAAGATGTCGTTTGCTGATGTGTCTTGACCATCAAGGCCGCCGCTGAGCATGTCATTGCCGTCTCCGCCAACCAGTACGTCCATTCCACGCCCGCCCAGCAGTTCGTCATTGCCGTCGCCACCGGAGAGTGAATCGTCGCCATCGCCGCCGATCAGCAAGTCATCGCCGTCGCCGCCCGACAGGATTGCAGCACCGCGACCAGCCGAAACCAAGATGTCATTCCCATCACCACCAGAGAAGGTGACGGGCGCAGCGACGTTCCTGGCGACGTTGAATGTGTCTTGACCACTGCCGCCATCTGCGGTGATCGAAGTCACGTTTTCGAAAATCTGTCGCACAAAGATTTCTGACCGCGGCGCGTTCGGGTCCAGGTTTGCCTCGGAGAAGGTGACCACGATCGTCTCCCCCAACTCCGGCCGACCAGGATCTGTCGGGCCACGCGAGCTGAATGTGAAGACTTCGTTCGTCACGTTGTCCACACCATCGCGAGTCTCGTTCGAGTTCTCGCGCAGGTTAGCCGTCGCTCCGGCATGGACTTGCAATTGGCCCTCTTCGACCGTTCCCAGCACGGGAGGTTCAAAGGTCAATCCGGCGATGATGTCGGCATCACTCAATTGGTGGATGTTGAAATTGAACAAGACCGCTTCGACCAGCGTCCAACGCTCGTCCACCAGGGTCACGCGAAACGGATCGAACAAGCCTGCCGACACATGCACGCCGGCGCTTAGTCCGGCAACCAATTCTCCCGAGGCATTGACCAATCCAAACGGATCGGCATCAATAATCGTCTGCAATTCGCCCATCCGAACCCGCCCGTCGTAATCCCAATTCGCCGGGTTGCTCGGATAAACCGGCGTATCGGGAAACGTCCATTGATCTTGGGGCAGTGGATTCGGCAGATCGTTGACGTCAAACAGAATGTTCGCGCTCAATTTGCCGGTCAGGTCGGCGGTGGCGGTAACGACCAACACATCCACACCGATCCGTGCGCCCGCGGTCAGTGAAGCGGTCAGCATCAGCTCGGGTTGCTCGCTGCCCAAACTCGCTACCGAACTGACGTCGGCACCATCGGTGATCAGATTTGGGTTGTGATCATCGACATAGAATCCATCGCGGAGCAGATGCCGGTAAGTGGCGAAACTTGATTGCAACGCCGCTTCGGTGCTGAAATCAAGCGCACCGCTAAGCCGATCGATGCCCAGGCCGTCGTAACCGATATCGATATCGGCCAACGCTTCGAGCGTCAGTCCCAAATCGGCGGACAGGATCCCCGGAAAGATCGGATAGGAGACGCTGTGCGTGACGCCGAAACCGAAATCGGCCGCAAACTTGAACAGTTCGGGTGACGTGTCACCTCGCAGGAGCGCAAACAGGTTCTCCGGGTTGGTCAGCACGGGTAGTTGCAAGTCACCCAAAAAGTCGGCAAAGAACTCCCGTTCGGGCCCAACCGGTGCATCCCCAGGTTCAAAATCATCGGGATGCTTGAACTTGTATTTGTTTCGGCTCCGCGCATGCTGATTTTTCTGCTCACGGCTGGCGTTGTTGCCCGGCTGCTGTTGCTGAACCAGGTAATCCGTCTTGCTGGCGGTGATCCCGAAGCTGCCCAGTCCTGTGGTTGCCTCGCTCAAATCACCGTCGCCAGGAGGGACATAGGAAAGAATTCGATCGAACAAGCTGACCACCGATTCAGCTCTTTCGATCTTGTTCAACGTGCTCTGGTTCGGCGCTCCCAATTTCAGGAACGTGAACATCGTGATCTCGTCACCGCCGTTACGGGTGCTCAGGTCACTGATCACCGGTACGGGATCGGTCAAGAAATCAACCACCGGCTGAAACGGCTCCAAGACCGTTTGCACGCCGGCGATGACAGGATTGATGAAGTCGCGGAACAAGGTGCCCAGATCGAGCTGAATGTTCTCATACACGACCTCGGTGTCATCACCAAAAATGCGGAATTGGACGCCCGAGACATCATCGAAAATGTCTGTCGGCGCATTGTTGAAGTTGTACGTGATCGTCGTATCGGTCGAGACAGCCAAGTTGAACAGGTTGTCGCTGGATACATCGCCCGCAAAGTCAGGAAAGAACTCAGCGTCAACGTCCAGATAAACATTGCCGCTACCGTTTAGCGTTCCATCGACGCGCAAATCGGAGAGCTCGGCGATGGTCAACGCACCATCAGAATTGATGGAGTCATCGATCAGATCCACGGTGTAGGTACCGCGAAACTCGGAAACTCCGGCGGCTGGATCGACTGACATCTCGGCAGCAAACACACCTGCCAAACCTTTCACGTCGACAAACGAGCTGTTCACCCTTGCCGTCAGTTCAGCGGTTAGTTCATCGGGCTGTTCCAAGTTGACAAAGAACTGGCTAAAGCCGGCTGCTTGGACAACGCCGATCTCCAAGTTCCAGTCCCAAGCGAGCGTGGTGTCGAGCCTGGCTTCGTTGCCGAGCTTGGCTTGGATCAAGCCGTCATCGCCCAACGCCAGGTCAACATCAAGGGTGAACCTCTCGATCGCCCGCACATCGATTTGAAATCGGGTCACACTATCGGCAGCCGTGCTATCGGAATCTTCGACGACGGTAATCCCGCCGGGACCGATCAGACCGTCAAGTTGTTGTTGCAGTTGGCTGGTGACTTGCGCGATGCTGGGCGATTCGGGTAATGAAAAATCGGCAACGGCAGCACCGATGTCTTGGACAAACGATTGTGAGAATTCGAGCTGACTGCCGACCAAAGGCGCCGGAGCACTGAACACTTGTTCGTCAAGCTGGCTCTGTAAAGTGGTGAAGAAACTGCTCCGCAATCCATCCTGGATCACCCCCAGATCGGCCGCTAGCAATTGCCGTTGTTCCAGGGTTTCGATCGACCGCCTGCGCCGGTGTCGGGTGCATTTTTTGCGGCGTTTAGGTCGTGTATTATGGTTTGAGAGAAGAGTCGACATGAATCAGATCAGCCTGAGGACGAGGAGGCAGAACTGGGTGTTTAGACAAGCAGACCAGCGATTTGCCGACTCTCATTCGGGCGAGAAGTGACCCTGTGACAGAGAATTTCCAAATCGAGCAAAGATTTTTGGATCGTCATCGTCTCGAATGCCCTTTTTCGTTGCGATTCAGCGACAAAGGGGGCAGGTCAGGGGCTTCAATTTGGCAGACTTGCCAGAAACGGCTCGATTTCGTCCTCGCGGCCCAAGCGATTCATCACTTTGCGATAGACCGCCAACGATTTCTGGGTGCGAACGCTGTTTCGTCCCAGTGATTCAGCGTAAATACTCGCTGACTCGGCCAACGCTTCGGCGGCGACGTCGAGTTTGTGTCCTTTCCAATCCAGCATGTAGCCATAGCTGTAAAGCCCTTTGGCAGTGCGCGGTTGGCGACCGAACTTTTTTCGTGATTTCTCGATGCCGCTTAACAACAGCTGCTCGCCATCTTCGAAATCACCAAACTCCATCATCCGCACAGCTTGATCCATCGTCACGTAAGCGACGAGCGGATGGTTCGGCCCCAATAGTTGCGCTGCTTCAGCGATCAAGATCACAGTTTGTTCTTTCGCCTGTGCCGGCTGTTTAGCCTGCCAAAGGACCGAGGCGCGCACAGCACGCATGGCGATTTGAACATATCTTCCAGCTTGCGGATCACCACCCAGCGATCGATTCGCTTCCATCAGCGTCAGCATCGCCGCCGCGTTCTGACCGCGAACGCGTTGTGAGATCGCTTTGCCAACCAACGCGATCGCAATTTCAGTGGGATCGGCGTTATCTTGGGCCCGGCGAATCGCCAAGACCTGGTCGAAGATCGGCATTGCCTGTGCAACTGCTTTGCCATCGATATTACTTTCCAGCAAGATCATTCCATAGAACAGTTTGGCCGTCGCGCCGCGGGGATCCATCTGGCCAAACAATTCATCGTAGATTGCAATGCTGCGACGGCCCAGTGGCAATGCGGCTTCATAGTTCCCTTCGACGTATCTAGCCAACGAAAGCAAAAAAAGCATGTCGGCTGTCAACGTGTTTGGTGAATCACCATGTAGCTCTCTAAGAACTTCCAGTGTCGCTTTCGCCACACGATCGGTATCCTTGACCGATCCCAGCGACGCATAAGTTTCCGCGATGGTCGCCATCACAGTGGCTCGAATTTCCGGCTGATCTTGAAGCTCGTCTTCAATCAATTTTGTGCCGCGATCGAGCAACTGTCGCGCTGTCGGGTCTTGGTCATCATCGCCAATCCAGCCGAACCGTTTGCCGCGAACCCCCACCCGATCGGCACCTTGAAAAATGCCGACCATAAAGTCGGCAACTCGGCGCGCTGATTCAGCCTGGCGTGCTGATTCTGCCGCCGCTTCTTCGGCGCCGACTCCGCTCGTTCGGCCTGTAGTCTCGACTGGCGTTCCGCTTCGGCCGCCCGGGTTGCTTGCTGAGCCGCAGCACTGGCCGCGTTGGCCGATTCGTTTGCTCGCTCGGCTTCAATCATCGCCAGAGCGGCATTGCGTTCGGCTCGGCGCCACTGAGTTGTGACTCCAGCCAATCCGAAAATCATCGACACAAACAGCAGTGTCAGCAGTCCGGAAACCATTGGGTTTCGATGGCACCAACGCCACCCGCGGTTGAGCGAAGAAATCGGTCGGGCCAGAATCGGTTGGCCGTTGAGATAGCGGTGCAGCTCGGTGGCCAGCTCCTTGGCTGACTGGTATCGTCTGGCGGGCTCTTTTTCCAAACACTTCAGGCAGATGGTTTCCAAATCGATCGGCACTCCGCTTGCCAGTCGCCGCGGGCTGGTTGGTTCGTCCTGAATCACCTGCTGAATGACCATTGGGCTACTACCGCGAAACGGCAATTCGCCCGTTAGCATCTCGTACAAAACGACTCCGACGCCGTAGACGTCCGAGCGCGCATCGATCTGCTGAATCTCACCGCGGGCCTGCTCGGGACTCATGTAAGCGGGTGTCCCCAACAACTGACCGTCCTTGGTTACCGTTGCGTCGCCCACATCGCGTCGGGAAAGTCCAAAATCCATCAATCGCGGACGACCACACGTACGATTTGTACTTAGCCGGCGAGCACTGGAACGCAGGGGATCTGACCCCGTATCAACTTCCTCGACCTCTGTATCAGTGATCCGTTCCATCATGATATTGGCCGGTTTGATATCCCGATGGACGACACCGCGGCCATGCGCATGCGCCAGCGATTCCGAGATGCTGGCGGCGATGTCTGCCGCTTCTTCGACTTGCAATCTGCGTTTACCAAGCAAGTCGGCCAATGTCGCGCCTACCACGAATTCCGCCACCAAGTAGGGCAGATGGCCCGTGTGTCCGACTTCATGAATCGGAACGATTCCGGGATGGTTCAACTGGGCAACGCTGCGTGCCTCGCGAACGAACCGATCCTCTTCTTCCTGGGATACAAATTGACCGTTCTTGGGGATCTTGACGGCGACGATCCGATGCAAGTCCCGATCGCGGGCACGGTAGACGGTTCCGAACGCACCGCGTCCAACAACCTCCAGAAGATCAAACTTGCCGATGATCTCTGGAGCTGCCGATCGGTTGGAATCTGAGCTTCGATCCGCTTTGGCAAATGGAGATCCGAATGGAGACGAGGGCAGCGCAGGCAACTTCGCTCGGTAGCTTGGAACTCGTTCCTCGCCCAGGGGACCGGTCGATTCGGTATTTGACGAGTCCGACATAGCGTGCGACCTGCGAAGACAATTGTATTGTTAACAGTGGAGAATCTGGCAATTCACACCGATTAGCGACCTGACATGTTAACAAGATATCAATTTGGCGATGAAATAGGCTACGGACTTGGACGCCGCTTCGCCAACGCGACGCGGCAATAGTCATGCAAATTTAAGGCAATCAGTTCGTCTTCGAGTCGTTCGGTGGTTGGATCGTCGATCGATTGTTCTACCGCACGCAGCAGGTATTCGGCAAACAGCACACGCGCCCGATGCAGCATCTGTCGCGCGTTCTCTTCGCTAATCGAACGACCAAGTTGTTGTGAAAGTTGCTTGGCGAGTTCACTTCCAGTAAGTGATTGCTGATCGGCCGATAGACGGAGCACGGTAAAGTCGGATTTGTTGTTCGATTCGGAAAATGACTCCAAAGCCTCCCAGGCTTTCGCCAATAATTCATCGCGCCAGCTGCGATCAAACTCCAGATCGATCTGAGCCGGTCCGCCGTCTGTGTCAGCGGCGATCATTTCAGCAAGTTCGGTATTACGTCCGACTTTCTTCTGTTGTCGGTAGTGATCGACGATCAGACGATAGACCGCCGTCTTGACGAAACTACGAAACCGGCCGCGCTCGGGATCGGCGTTCTTGAAATCGCCACGAACGAAGCGAACGGCAAACTCCTGAAACACCTCGTCAGCAGCATCGACCGATCCTAGCGCACCAATCAAGTATCGACGCACCGCATCGCCGTACTGCTGCATCAGCAGGGCCTGCGCATCGCGAGCGTTGGAATCGTGTCCGTCGTGTGCGCGGTGAACGATCGACCAATGAGTGTCGATGCCGCTTAGTCTTGTTCTGCCGTCCTTCATCAACAGTTCCATTTCTGCGGCTCGGCCGTGTTGGTCCTGAGTCGTCTAAGCGAAAACATCATGGATCGTATCACCACCGATGATCAGCGGACGGTTGTCTAAGTCGTAGATTTCTGTCAAAGGATCGATTCCAAGCGCCGCGAAGATGGTCGCCGCCAGGTCTTCCGGCTTGACCGGGTTTTCTGCCGGGAACCGCGCGTGTTCATCGGATCGACCATAGACATAGCCTTTCTTCACACCACCACCGGCCAGCAGCGTCGTGTAACACTGTGGCCAGTGATCGCGGCTAATGTTCTTATTGATGTTCGGTGTGCGGCCAAATTCACCCATCCAAACGACCAGAGTTTCATCCAGCAAACCGCGCTCGTCCAAATCATCCAATAACACCGACAGCGTTTGATCGGTCAAAGGCAGTTGATACTTGTCTACGATTTCGTACATCCTTGTATTGTCGAATCCATGCGTGTCCCAACCGCCCTGGTTCACTTTACGGCCGCCGATGCTGGCAGAAAAATAGACGGTCGTGAACTTGACTCCCGATTCAACCAGACGCCTGGCCAACAGGCAGCTTTGACCGTAAGTCGTGCGCCCGTAGCGATCCCGCGTCGCCTCGCTTTCAGCCGACAGATCGAAAGCTTTGCGCACGCGGTCGGAGGTCAACATCGAAATCGCCCGCTCGTAGTACTCGTCCAGCCCACGCACTTCGCCAGAGTAATCCAGCAAACGCGATTGTTGATCGATCAGCTGTTGCATGGCGCGCCGCCGCTGCAGTCGATCAACGCTCAGCCCGGTCGGCAAACTGAGCTCCGGCAGACGAAAGTTGGCGTCGTTGGGATCTTCCAGAAACCGCAGCGGATCATGACGCTTACCCAAAAAGCTGGCGTGTTGGGCCGGCACAACCGAACCGTCTCGGATCACATATGGATAGGCAACGGACGTCGGCATGCCGTTGTCGTTGGGCGCCAGATGATCGACCACACTGCCGTAGGCCGGATACAAATCCAGCGAATCCCGCAAACGCTGATCATCACTGGGCGGCTGGTGACCGCTGAGCGCGTAGTAGCCGGCCGACGCATGGTTTTTCATCTGGTGCGTCATCGTGCGGATCAACGTGCAGTGGTGCATCCGCTTGGCCAGTTGAGGCAGTAACTGGCAAACCTGAATATCATCGGCGCTGGAGGCGATCGCGCGATAGGGACTGCGGACCGTTAGCGGCGCGTTGGGTTTCATGTCGAAGGTATCCAGCTGACTGGGCCCGCCCCACTGGAACAGGAAGATCACGGACTTGGCCCGCGGCACCAGTGTCTGCCGGCGCTCGGCCGCCCGCAACAATTTGGGCATCGTCAGGCCGAGCAAACCGGCACCACCGACGCGCAGAATCGATCGTCGATGAATCTTGGTCCATGCTCATGTTGCGTCATCCAATTACCTGCGAAACAAGAACTCTTTCGCGTTCAACAGCGCCCAGGCAATGTCTTGCAAGGCGGCCGCGCGATCCGACTGGGCCGCGCTGATCATCTCAACCGCCGCGGTCAATTCACGCTGCTCGGGTGCTCGCGACAGAGCGGCCCAATACAGCTGCTGGACGATCTGCGAATCGGACCTGTGGGAGGCGGCCAAGCGACTGATTTGGTTCTCCGGCGATGCCAGTCGACTGTTCAGTCCGTCACCCAGTAGCACGAAAGCTTGCTTGAGCGTCGTTTCATTGGATCGCTCGCAATCACAGGCCAGAATTCGCTCAGGTTTGCCAAAGGTTTTCAAAAATCGATCGCCTGGTTTTGGTGAACCGGCTCCCTTTTTTTTGCTGCTGACTCCGGGGATCTGGACCGCTCGCAATCCTAAGCTGTAACCGGCGAACTGCGCGGGCAGATCCAGCACGTCGCTTTGCATGTCCAAGATCACTTCGGCCGGCAAGCGGCGGACGACGGCGTGCGAATAAGTCCCGTCCTCTTCACCGCCGGGCCCGTGCGGCGCGGCCGACAGTTGGTAGGTACTCGAGTTCATGATCTGCCGCACCAAAAAACGGATGTCGAATCCGCTGTCGGCAAACTGCCGGGCCAGCGCGTCCAGCAGGGCGGGATGACTGGCGGGATTGGTCGACCGGAAATCATCGATCGGATTGACCAGCCCAACGCCCATCAACTGATACCAGATGAAATTCGTTTGTGACTTGACGAACAGTTCATTCTCGCTGCTGACCAACCAATCGGCCAATCGCTCAAGTCGATTGCTGGTGCTGTCGAGTGCCACCACTTCATCCCCCAACAGCTTGGGTTCGACATTTTGCCCTGTCGATGGATGCCTGACTTCGTCTTTGTGATCAATGACGACGGTTTGTTCGCCGGCGAATTCATTCTTGTCAAGTTTATCGCGACGTTCGTTCTTGTCCATCTTGTAATCGATTTGGGAAAAGAACGACGCCCAGCCGTAGTAATCGTCTTGGGTCCAGCGATCGAAGGGATGGTTGTGGCATTTCGCACACTGCAGACGAGTGCCCAAAAAGAGTCTGGCTGTGGTTTCGCCCCGAGTCGCGGGGTCGCGGTTGGCGCGATAGAAATTTGCCGGCGGATTTTTGAAGGTGCTGCCCAATCCCAGCACCAGCTGGCGCACGAACTGGTCCAGCGGCCTAGCCGCCGCAAGGCTGTCGCGGATCCAGCCATGAAAAACTTTGACGCCTTGGCTGTCCAGGACTTTCTCCTCGGTTCGCAAAACGTCTGCCCATTTGAGCGCCCAGAAATCGGCGAATTCGGGACGCGACAGCAGGGCGTCAATCAACTTCGCTCGCTTGCAGGGATCCTGATCGCCGACAAAATGCTGTGCTTCGTCTGCCGTCGGCAGTCGGCCAATCGCATCCAAGAAGGCTCGGCGCACAAAGACCGTATCATCGCAAAGGTTCGCGGCATTGATCCGCAACTGTCGCAGTTTTGCAAAGACATGCCGGTCGATTTCGTTGTTTTCCGCAGTCTCGTTCCAGTGGTACTGCGGCCGGGCTTCGATAAAGCAGATCGACACTGGAACCTGTTGTTGCAGGTAGCGAACGATCAGCGTTGTTTCACCAAACTTGTTTCGGCTCACCCGCCCCCCAGCATCGACGCTGGCACTGAGATTGGACAATTCATAGCAGGCGCGGTTGGTCACCTGTTGCGACGTGCCGTCGGAAAAGAAAGCTGTCACGCGAACTTGTACGTCGTCCGTTGGCGAAGCAACAATCACCTGGCTCGGTTGAACTTCCAGGCGCGTTACCGTTGCCGCATCAGCGGATGGCCCGGGGGCACCGTCGCGGAGCCAGTCAAGGAGCAGCTGATATTCGGGCGAAGTTGTCCCAAACCGAATGCCGCCGCGATGAGGAGCAGCGCCTGTTGCTTTTTGCAGGATCAGGCTCCGCGAGGCGGACATCAAATTGACACGCCGTCCCCTGGCAGCAAGTACCAGCGAGTTGAAATCGTGTTGCGGATCATCACCGCGCAACGACAGCTTGAAACCTCCTTTGCCGTTTAAGTTGCCATGGCACGTACCGGCATTGCAACCGGCTTTGGAAAGTACCGACATCACGTCGACCGCAAACTCGGGTGACCCGCTGCGGGCATCGTTGGCGGCAGCGGTGACCCCAAGTGAGACAAAGATCAGCAGCAGTCCCAGAGTGCGAAGCATGTCGAAGCTGTCGAACGGGAGAATTGGCAGGAGAACCCATTGTAGCGAGAAACGGCGGCGGGGTCGCGATTGGACTACAGCCGAACCGGAATCCCGGCGTTCCGCATGACCTGTTTCGCTTCGGCAATCGTGTACTGACCAAAATGAAAGATACTGGCCGCCAGCACCGCGTCGGCTTTGCCTTTCTGGATCGCTTCGACTAAATGATCAGGGTTGCCGGCGCCACCACTGGCCACTACCGGAATGGATACCGCGTCACTAACCGCCGCGGTCACAGGCAAGTCGTATCCATCACAAGTGCCATCGGCATCCATGCTGGTCAGCACGATTTCCCCGGCACCGAGTCGTTCTACTTCTTTCGCCCACTCGACCGCCATCAAACCGGTTGGTGTTCGTCCCCCGTGGATGTGAACTTCCCAAACTTCCCGCCCCTGCTGTTGAACTCGCTTGGGGTCGATGTTGACGACGATGCACTGACTGCCAAACCGATCGGCTGCGCGGCGGATGAACTGGGGATCTTTACAGGCTGCCGAGTTGATCGAAACTTTGTCGCAACCCGCCGATAGCAGCGCGCGAACATCATCAACCGTCCGCACGCCGCCGCCAACGGTCAGCGGCATGAATACCTGTTCGGCGGTACGGCGAACGACATCCAGAATGATCTCTCGTTCTTCGTGACTGGCGGTGATGTCCAAAAAAACAAGCTCGTCAGCGCCTTCGGCTTCATAACGCCGGGCGACCTCGACCGGATCGCCGGCATCACGAAGATTGACAAAGTTCGTCCCTTTGACCACTCGTCCGCCGAGTACGTCCAGGCACGGTATGATACGCGCGGCAAGCATGGGTCAGTTGCTGGAAAGGATATCGGCGGCAACCGACCGGCATTGGCCCAGATAACCGCCGCCGAACAGATTTAGATGATTCAATAAATGATACAGGACATAGACGTCGGCGCGGCGTCGCCATCCGGCGGGCAAGGGAAAGCGATCGATGTAGGCGCTATAAAAAGATTCGGGACAGGAGCCGAATAGTTTCAACATTCCGAATTCGGCTTCGCGGCAACCGTAATAGACTGCCGGATCAATCACGAATGGCTGACCGTTTGGACCGCACAGATAATTGCCACTCCACAGGTCTCCATGCAGCAGAGAAGTGGATTCGTCGCGACCGCAAAGGATGTGGTCCATCGAGTCGATGATCTGCTGACAATCACGTTGTAAGGCGTTGTCGGCCCGTCGCTGGTCGATGGCCCAGCGAAGTTGGAATTCGATGCGGTTGGCCGCGAAGAACTCAACCCAAGACCGCGGAGGCGAGTTGATCTGTCTGGCTGCGCCCAAGTAGTTGTCTTGATCCAATCCGACCCGCGTGCCCAGCGTCGCGCGGTGCAAATCGGCGAGCGCCCGGCCAAAGTCAGCAAAAAAATGGTTGCCAGCGTGTTGCTGGTTGATCCAACCGGTGATCAGATAGGCTCGCCCGTCGACCACGCCAACGGCGATTGGGTCGGGAACGCCGATCACGCGGGTGGCGCTCAACCTGCGTAGTCCATCCCATTCACATTGAAAGTTATCCAAGAACGAAGCGTCGTTCGATTTGACAAATAATTCGCGTACGCCAAGCGAGTTATCAACCACAGTGACCCGGTTGGCGTCACTGATGCAACCACCGCCAACCGTTTGGCAGTCACCTACCGAGTTGATGTTGGGAATCAGCTGCTGCAGAGCACGACGGATGAGCGGCACTTTACTCCAAGATCATATCGTCGACGGTTTTGCCTCCGGGGATCATTGGCAGCACGTGTTCTTGGTAGGGGACTTCCACATCCAGCAGGTAAGGTCCATCGTATTGAATCATTTCGCGGATCGCGGTTTCCAGATCGCTCTTCTTGCGAATCGTTGCCGCACCGCACCCGTAAGCCTTGGCGATGCCAACAAAATCGGGATAGCGATCTTTGGCATAGCTGAAGCGATCGGCGTTGCTCTTGCCTGCCGCTTCTTCGTGACGGATCGGACCTAGATAGGTGTGGGCGCGGTTGCGTTCCATGAAGCGATCTTCCCACTGCACCACCATGCCCAAGTGCTGGTTGTTCAACAACAAGACTTTGACCGGCAATTCTTCGCAAAAACAAGTTGCCAGTTCTTGAATGTTCATCTGAAAACTGCCATCACCATCAATGTCGACGACCAATGAATTCGGATGCGCCGCCTGGACTCCCATCGCCGCGGGCAATCCGAAGCCCATCGTGCCTAAGCCGCTGCTGCTGAGCCACGTTCGCGGACGTCGGAATTTGTAAAATTGGGCGGCCCACATTTGATGCTGACCGACCCCGACGGTGATGTAGGTATCCATCTCGGCGGTAATGTCGCTAAGCGTTTTGATGGCATGCTGTTGCAGAATCCCGTCAAAATTTTCGTCGTAGGTTAGCGGGTACTTGGCCTTCAGTTCCCGACAATGCTGTTGCCAGTCCGCGATCTCGGGCGCTTCAACAACTCGATTCAGCTCCGCCAGCACTTGCTTGACATCGCCGCGAACGGGGATATGGGCGGTCTTGTTCTTGTTCAGCTCGGATCCGTCGATGTCGACGTGGATGATCTTGGCATCTTTGGCAAAGGCCTCGACCTTGCCGGTCACACGATCGTCAAAGCGGACTCCCAAAGCAATCAGCAGGTCGCAGTCACGGACGGCGTAATTGGCATAAGCGGCACCGTGCATGCCAAGCCAGTCCATCGAATGTTCATGCTCGGGTGGAATCGCGCCGATGCCCATCACCGTGGTGGTCACAGGGATGCCAGTCTTGGTCACGAACTGCCGCAGCTGTTCACTTGCTTCGCCCGAGATGATTCCCCCACCCGCGTAGATCATCGGGCGTCGCGCCCGTTTGATCGCGGCGGCGATTTGACGAATGGTCTCGCTGGGTACTGCCGGTGGATTGGGCTCGTAACCGGGCAAGTCCATCTGCGGGTCCAGATCGACGTTGCTCAAGTCCTCCAGTTGAACATCTTTGGGCATGTCGACCAGCACCGGGCCGGGCCGCCCGCTTTGGGCAACGTGAAACGCCTCCTTCATGATCCGAGGCAGATCGGCAATGTTGGTCACCAGGTAATGATGTTTGGTGATTCCACGACAGACTTCGACCATCGGCGTTTCTTGAAAGGCGTCACTGCCGATCGCAGCGGTCGGAACCTGGCCGGTGACGCACAGCATCGGCACGCTATCGAGCTTGGCGTCGGCAATGGCGGTGACCAGATTGGTGGCGCCCGGTCCGCTGGTCGCCATCACAACGCCAACTTTTCCGGTGCTCGCGCGTAACCCTGAGCCGCAAACGCGCCCCCTTGTTCGTGGCGGGGCAAGATCGTCCGCAGCTTTGCTTCCTGTCGAGTCAGCGCTTGGTGCAGCGGCATGCTACAGCCGCCCGGGTAAGCGAACAGCACCTCCACGCCATGATCGACCAACGATTTGACCAAAATGTCGGCACCGCTCATCAATTGGGATTCCGTGGCGGTTTTTGTTGAACTCATGTGCTTTTGAACAGGTAACTAGTGAGTAAATGGTAATCCAGGGGCAAAAACTGGCGTTTACGTGGCGAGCGGAAACTCCGAATCTACCTGCTAACGTAGATTCGTGCCGAAATTAAGGCAATCCTTAAAACGACCCCGATGATGACAACTTGGTTCAATTTGCTCTCCGTCGCTGGCGGCGGTGCGCTCGGTTCGGTCGCCCGCTATCTGATTACGATCGCCTCGGCGGGGATTCCCGGAGGCTCGTCGCTGCTGGGCACGACGATCGCAAACCTGCTGGGTTGTGCGGCAATCGGCGCGTTTTCTCAATATTCCCTGGCCGAAGGGGTCGTTTCGGAGCGAGCGCGCCTGGCGATCCAGGTTGGCTTTCTAGGAGGACTAACCACGTTTTCGACGCTAGCCGCTGAATCGTCCAGCCTGGCTACCGCTGGTCGCCTGCCGACAGCCAGCCTGTATGTGGCGGCGAACCTGTTGCTCGGCTGGGCCGCATTGCTGGCCGCGGCGGCGATCGTGAAAGGATCGATTGGATGAGCGCCGCAGGGCAACCACAAACGATCAGCCGCAGATCACGTCCGGCTTGGCGAGCATTGCAAGCACTGGCCCACGATGTCAGGTTGCGCGGCGGCTACGTTTCACGGATCGCGCCGGCGCTTTCGGTCTTGCTGTTGACTTGGACGCCGGCACTGGCGGTCGAACCCGAGCGATTCCCACCTTATTCACACGTTCAATTGCTTCGCGCCGATGCGTCGCTTCGCGCTGTCGCCTTTGCCGATGATCGACATGGCGTCGCCTGCGGGGATCGTGGCGCGATCTTGACGACCGACGATGGTGGCGAATCGTGGACGCTGCGAAACAGTGGTGTTGAGTGTCGACTAAGCGACGTGATCTGGTTGGATCAGCACCGATTGGTGGTCGTCGGCGGGGGCTACGACCGAATCACCAGGATCAGCCGCGCAGTCGTGTTGATCAGCGAAGATGGGGGAAATCAGTGGCGATCTGTGTCGGCCGATGAGCTTCCTAGTTTGCATCAGATCCAGCGGCGTGCGGACGGTACCTTGATCGTTGTCAGTGATTGGTCGCACGCGATGTTCACCAATCGCTACGAAAGCCGTGATGGCGGACAGACTTGGCTTGCCGACCAGGGATCGCAAGACAAAACGATCGACCAATCACAGCGTGGCTCGTTGCCGGCGAAACCTGGTCAGTTTGCCAAGTGGGTTGCTGCGACCGGAGTCCCCGTGGTGATTCGCGACGCTTGCCGAGTCGGAGAAACAACTCTGTTTGCCGTCGGCGATCATGGTGTGATCCTGGTCAGCCGCGACGGTGGTCGGACATGGTCGACCAGCCGCGGCGCGGGTCGGCAAACTTCGGTGTTGATGATCGCCAGCGACCCAACTTCGGTGGCCTGGGGATTGCTGGGCAAGGAAGCGCTGGAACATCGCAACCGTGTCGCGCTGTTGATTGATCAACCAAGCGGCGAATCAGGGGACCTCGTCGACCAGGTCGCCGTGATGTTGGGAGGAGTCGGAGCTGATCTCGCCAGAGCCGATGAAGGGGATATCCGAATCATGGCCGGGCAATGGATTGCCGTCCATCGACCGAGCGTCTTGGTACTCGATCATGAACTGGAACTTGTGACCCGAGATGCGTTCATCAAAGCGGCCACCGCGGCCGGCGTCTATCGAGTGGTGATCTATCGTCGCGGCAACGGGCCCAATGCGATTCATCGCGACGCGCTGCTGCCAAATTCAGGGATTTTGGTCAGCGATTGTGCCAACGATGCTTATCAGTTCATCGCCCCCGATCGATCCGCGTCTGAGTCCATCGCTTTGCAGTACTACTACGACAGTGGCTCCTCGGATCGTCGCGGCGACTCGGTTGCTGGGGGCGTCCCATTGAATCCGGGGCAAACCTTGGCGGTCGCGCTGCCGCCCGCTTCGCGACGTCAATTGCAGACGATCCAGGCCCGGCGCAGTCAATCGGTGCGAGTGCAAAAGCTGATTGCTTCTAGACCGTCGCCGAGTCAATTTGCCCAAGCGCTGACCATGATGCTGGATCAAACGGTCGGCGATGATCAGTTCCGCCTGGCCTGGTCGATGCTGCAAGAGGCCGCTGACGTCAAAAATAGCGCTTCGGCGGCCGCCTATCAGCAGGCTTTGCTGGACCAAATCGTAACTCGATTTTCCAGCCCCGCGGCAGGCCACTTTTCGGCGGCACAGTGGGCACGGTTACTGTCTGATTCCCGAGCGCACAGTGTGGAATGGAACCGACTGAGTGAGGCGATCGGTTCAGAATCGGATGTTTTGGTCACCGGCAATGCCGATCGTGTGCCCGTGTCACCCTTTCAAGAACCCAACAGGGAGGTCCAACAAGTCTCTGCCGTGGCACCTTTGCTGGTTCCCAAACCAGATACGATTGACGCTCGAGGCCGCTCAGACGAATCGACCAGCAGTATCGATCTGGCCTGGGAGTTTCATCCGCTGGTCCTGATCTCGCGTGAGGCGGCACGACAACGTGGCGACGATGGCAAGCTTCAATCGACGGCGGGCATTTCAGCGGAATTGAAGCGATTAGTGCGATCGGCTGATGCCCAGTGGTCGCCGCTGGTCCGCCCTTCGAGTCCGCATGCGATCGTGGCTCATCGCACCGCAAGGCCGCCAAAGTTAGATGCTGTACTGAGCGAGGATTGCTGGCGTTCGGCGCTGACGACGGCTGCCCCGACACAGATTCGATTGGCGTATGACGACCAGTTCTTGTACGTCGGCTTTGAGTGTTCCCAAGCACAGATGCGAACCGACATGGCAGCCAACGAGGAAGACCGAGGGTTGCGTGATCGCGACTTGACTCAGGTCGATCGGTTGCAATTGTTGATCGACATCGACCGCGACCTGCTGACATCGTTTCAGTTCTGTGTATCGGCGCGAGGTCAAACCAATGACGGGATCGATGGTAATCTGTCGTGGAATCCCACCTGGTATCGCGAAACCCGTCAAGGCGACGGACGGGTCACGATCGAGCTGGCGATTCTACGCCGCGACCTGGTGGATCTACCCATTCATGCTGGTCAGAGCTGGTATGTTTCCGCACGACCGGTTGCGGCGGGCGAAATCACCACTCCACTGGCCATACCGAATCCGACCGAGTGGGTGCGAGTGGAGTTTCGCTAACGATCAGGGTGGCCAGTAGATTCAGGGTGGCCAGTAGATTCAGGGTGGCCAGTAGATTCAGGGTGGCCAGTAGATTCAGGGTGGCCTATCAGAGTAGATTCAGAGTGGCCAGTAGAGAGGGACCACCAGCATCGTAATGATGAACACAATCAGGCTCAGCGGCAATCCGAATCGCACGTAATCGACCGCCCGATATCCGCCGACCCCGTAAATCATCATGTTGGTTTGATAACCGAAAGGCGTTAAGAAACTGGCCGATGCGGCGATCATCACCGTGATCACAAATGGCGTTGAGTTGCAATCCAACGAGGCTGCGGTCTGCAGTGCAATCGGAAACATCAGCACGGCGGTTGCATTGTTGGTGATCAACTCCGTGCAAAACATGGTTGCCAGAAAGACGCCGGCCAAAGCCAACAGTTTGTTTCCACCGGCCAGACCGATCAAGCCTTCGGCGATTGAAACCGCGGCGCCGCTTTCGTTCATCGCCGCCCCGATTCCGATCGCAGCCCCGATCACAATCAACACGGACCAGTCAATGCTGCGTCGAGCTTCGCCTGTGGTGCAGCAGCGAAATCCAATCATCGCGATCGCAGCAACCAGCGCTGAAGTCATGATTGTGATCTTGGTCCAGGCGGCCAAGACGACCATGGCAATCACGATCAAGACTGCGGTCCAGGCCAGCTCCGGTCGCCGAACGACTCCTTGTTCGACAGTGCTGACCAAGAAAAAATCTCGTGATTCGCGCTGTCGATTCAGAAAAGAGGGTGACGCTTCCAACAGCAAGACGTCGCCAACTTCCAAACGCACGTCGCCAAGCTTGCCTTCCAGCCGTTTGTCACCGCGGGCTACGGCAACCACGGCAGCGTTGAAATGGGAACGAAAACGTCCCTCGCGAATCGTTTTTCCAAGCAGACTGCAGCGCGGACTGACCACCGCTTCGACCAAGGTCCGCCGCCAGGCTGGGAGTTGCAGTTTTCGGGCCTGATCATCCGACGTGGTCAAGCCACGGATTTTTCGCAGGTCCACCACGCTATCGATCGCGCCAACCAGGATCAATACGTCGTTTGCCTGCAGTCGCAAGCTGGGTTTCGCCGCCGCGATCGTGCCGTCGGTGCGCTGAATTTCGGCGACGTACAATCCCGGCAAATGCCGCAACCCGGCTTCTTCGATGCTGCGCCCTACCAAAGGGCCGCCGGGTTCGATCTGCATTTCCACCGTATATTGCTGTGGGTCATCGGCCACGCTGACCGCTTTACGCCGCTCGGGGATCAGCAGGCGGGATGTCAGCAGCATGTAGATCAGTCCCAGCACCGCCGCCGGGACTCCGACAACCGCCGGCGAAAAAAAACTTAGCGGTTCGGCTGCCAGTCCGTCTGCGATTGCACTGGAATTCAAATCGGCCACGATCAGGTTCGTGCTGGTTCCCATCAAGGTACACATGCCACCGAGAATCGCCGCGTAACTCAGCGGCAGCAACAAGCGACTGGTGCTTTCAGAAATTCGCTTGGCCAAGTCGCCAACCACAGGCATCAGCGCCGCAACCAGCGGTGTGTTGTTCAAGAAGCCACTCAGCCCGATGACCGGAATCAACAACCGCGCCTGGGCATCGGTCAGGTTCTTAGCGCGATTCAATAACCATCCCGTTGCCAGTTCCGTGCCGCCGGTAAATTCTAAGCCGGCGACGACCGCGAACAGCAATCCGATCGTGATCAGACCGTTGTTTCCAAACCCCGACACCGCCTGCTCTGGTGTCGGCAACAGGGTCGTGCCTGTAATGTTTTGCACGACCACCAGAACTGCCAAACAGGTCAGCGCCAGCAGATCGGTTGCCGCCACACGCATTGCCAGACTGATCAGCAACGTGCAGGCCACGGCGAGTGTCAACCATGCTTCCCAGGTCATTGCGGATTCAGATTTTTTCGAGTGGCCGTTGAAAGGGTATCGGGAAACACAAGATACTCCGTTTTGGTTCGCAACCGAACGGCAGTCCGGGCCGGCGAGCGTAATTTCGCTCCGCTGGCGACTCAACTACACTACTAATCGCAGCGAACGATAACCCTCCAGGCCAAAGCTCAGAAATGACAACCACCAAACCCGGCTCGCAGGGGTCCGGATCGAACCGCACCGGTCCATGGATCATTGCCGGCCTGGTCCTGCTGTTGCTGATCCTGCATCAAGACAACTGGTTCTGGACCGATGGAACACTGGTTTTCGGATTCATGCCGATCGGATTGGCCTGGCATGCCGGCATTTCGATCGCTGCAACGGCAACTTGGTTGCTGGCCAGCAAGATTGCCTGGCCAAAGGACGAGCAGTTTTCCGCGGAGGATCGAAAATGATCGGACATCCCGGTCTTCCGCAACTGATCATCATCCTTCTCTACTTGGGACTGCTGCTGGGCTTGGGAGTGTTTTCCAGCCGCCTGTTCCGCGGCACCAAGCTGGATTATCAGGTCGCCAGTCATTCGATCGGCCCGTTTTTGTTGCTGATGAGCATCTTTGGCACGACGATGACGGCCTTTGCATTGGTCGGCAGCACTGGCGAAGCATCTCGCGAAGGCATCGGCGTTTTCGGCATGCTGGCCAGCAGTAGCGGCATCGTTCATTCGCTCTGCTTTTTTTTGGTCGGAGTCAAGGTTTGGACGTATGCAAGGCGCAATGGATACACGACTCAAATCGAGTTTTTTCGCGATCGATTGGACAGTGATTTGATCGGATTGTTGCTGTTTCCGATCCTGGTCGGATTGATCGTTCCCTATCTGTTGATTGGCGTGATCAGCAGCGGGGTTGTCATTCAAAACCTGACGGCCGGATTGTCGCCGCAATGGTTCGAAGCGTTGAACCCCGATGGCTCGATCAACAAAGGCACCAATGGTGGCGTGCCTCCGGCGCTCGGATCGCTAATCATCTGCTGCGTTGTGTTGATTTATGTTTTCTTTGGCGGGATGCGGGGAACGGCTTGGGCCAACACCTTTCAGACGATGGTCTTTATGGTTTTGGGTGTGGCCACGGTTTACGTGATTGCCAACCGACTGGGTGGCCAGGATGGTTTCGTCGCCAATCTGCAGAAGCTTGGCGAAGTGATTCCCGAATCGCTCGCCACGCGAATCGAGATGAGTAAGACGAAGTTCTGTACCTACTTGTTGATTCCGCTTTCGGTGGCGATGTTTCCACATGTATTTCAACATTGGATGACGGCCAAGAGCGCCGGCACGTTCAAGTTGTCGGTGGTTTGCCAACCGATCTTCATCATGATCGTCTGGGTTCCCTGCGTGCTGATCGGTGTTTGGGCGGTTGGCGTGTATGCTGACCCGGCACTCAAGCCGCCGGGCCCGCCGCTACCGAGCAATCCCAACTCGATTTTGCCATTTCTAGTCACAACCCAAACCGGCGCTGTACTGGGCGGTTTTTTGGCAGCGGGGATTTTGGCAGCGATCATGTCCAGCCTCGATAGCCAGTTTTTATGCATCGGTACCATGTTCAACAACGATATCGTGACTCATTACATCGGCAAAGAAAGAGTCACCGATTCCAGACAGGTCTTGTATACCCGGTTGTTCATCATCGCGATTGTTGCGATCACTTACGTGCTAAGTCTGGGCAACGTCCGCAGCGTATTCGCGATGGGTGTCTGGTGCTTCAGCGGATTCAGCGCGCTGTTTCCAATCGTGGTCGCCGCCCTGTATTGGCGCGGGTTATCGGCGATCGGCGCGATCGCAGGAATCTTGGCGGCGATTGGCAGTTGGTGCTACCTGTTCTACCAGGGTACCCAAGTGCCGTTGGACGAGGGCGGTTTGAGCGAATATACGATTCACCTGCCGATTGCAGGCGAGTCTTACGAAGTGATGCCGGTGGTCGTGATGGTTGCCAGTTCGGCAATCGTGATGATCATCGTTTCCCTGATCACACCGCGACCCAGTGAAGCAACCTTGGCGAAGTTTTTTGATTAACCTTCGATCATTAGCATGCATTTTCAATATCGATCGTCGCCGGGCTCGCGAGATTCGAGTGGATTTGTCCAAATTGATCTGAGCAATCTGACCAATGGCTTGCGACTGATCTTGCTTGTCACTGCGCTAATGCCGTTCCATGCGACCGCGGCGCAGGAAGCTGTTGACGTTCATGATTTTGATCGCCAAGTCGCGCCGATTCTGGCGGCGAACTGCCTCCAATGCCACTCGACCGTTCAGCGTGAGGCTGGACTCGATCTCAGCCGGGCCGCAGGCTTGGCCGTCGGGGGTGACAGCGGCGAAGCGATTGATCGCGAAAATCTTGCCTCCAGCCTGCTGTGGCGACGGATCGCCAGCGACGAGATGCCGCCCGAGCAGCCTCTTGCCGAGGTGCAGCGGAAAGTGATTCGCCGGTGGATCCTATCGGGGGCGAATTGGGGAACCGATCCGATCGATCCATTTCGCTTTTCGTCCTCCAAACGGGCCGGCTACGATTGGTGGTCGCTGCAACCGTTGGCAACCAATCACGACACTGGCTTTCAGCCGAGTCCGACCAATCGATTGGTCAACCCCATCGACTACTTCATCCGCCGCCGGCTGGACGAGGAAGGAATCAAACCAACGCCCCGCGCCCGGCCACGAACCTTGGTTCGCCGGCTCTATTTTGATCTGCTCGGTTTGCCTGCGCCGGCCGATGTGGTCGATCGATTCAGTTCCGATCCGTCGCGCCAGGCTTGGCACGAGCTTGTCAACCAATTTTTGGATTCACCGCATTATGGTGAACGCTGGGCCCGACATTGGATGGACGTCGTTCGTTTCGGGGAAACCAATGGTTTTGAGTACAACGAACCGCGCGAGCATGCCTGGCACTATCGCGATTGGTTGATTCGAGCATTCAACAACGATCTACCGTATGACCAGTTTGTCCGCATGCAGTTGGCCGGAGACATCATTGCCGACGATGCGATCGAGGGGGCTGCGGCAGCTGGATTTTTGGTTGCCGGTGTTCACAATACAGTGCTCGGCAAAAGCGAGGCGATGAAACAGACCGCACGTCATGAGGAACTGGAGGAAATCGCCGCCACCACAGCCCAGGCATTGCTTGGCCTGACCGTCAACTGCGCGCGATGCCACGATCATAAATTCGATCCGATTTCGACCCGGGAATACTACCAGTTCATCGCCGCCATCGACGGTGTCGGATTCGGGACGCGTCAGCTGACCCGCACCGCAGACCTGGAACAGCAGCAGCGACTGATCAGGACCCAACAAGATTTGGAATCCGAGTTGGCCAAACTATTCGCATCCCGAATCAACACCATCAACGGATCCAGCAATGTCGTCACGCTCCGCCAGCCAATCGCGGCCAACCACCGCGATCAACACTACGAAGTATCGTTTGCGGTGGCTCCCACCACCTGGGCCGATCTCAGTCAAGCGACGACCAGCGACGACGCGGTACAGATCCTTGTACTGCGCGACGATCAGTCGGTGTTGGCGAGCAAAACGATCGATCCTCGGCCGTGGGACATCCAGTCGGAGGACCATCGCTTCGAACGCTTATCCTTTGGGTATCGCGGTGACGGCAGCGGCCCAATTCGAATCCAGATTCGACCGCAGCGAGCGACGACGCGATTCGCAGGAGCCGTCGATGATCTGGCGGTTCGCGCCGCCGATGGTGCTGTAATCTTTCAAGATGACTTTGATGACTTGAACCACCTTCATCCACCCGGCGTTCAAGCGACGACGGGGAAACAGGTGTTTTTTGGTTCATCTTCCCTCAGCTGGGAACACGCCGGAGGCAATGCAATTCACGTTGTTGAAATTGGCCCCGGAAACCTGGCGTTGCAGTTGTACAGCGGCGAAGCGAATCGGACCGACATCCTGGCCGAAACGCAGCCGGAGCAATCGATACAACGGAAACTGCAATCGATCAACGATCAAGTGGCGAAACTAAGTTCCGTGACAATGCACACCGTCCAGGCGGGTCGGCCGGGTGTGATGCACGTGCGACAGCGCGGCGACGTTACGCAAATTGGCGATGCCGTGACACCCGCTGGTCTCAGTGCGATTGTGGGAGTCCCCGCCACCTTTGAAATTGCAGCCGATGCTGCGGATGCCAACAGGCGCACCAAACTTGCCGATTGGATTACCCATCGTGACAACGGTCCTTTTCATCGAGTGATCGTCAATCGAGTTTGGTTTCATCATTTGGGATCCGCGATCGTCGCGACCCCTAATGATTTTGGCTTCAACGGCGGTCAGCCAAGTCATCCGGAATTGTTGGATTGGATGGCGATTTGGTTCCGCCAAGGCGGCTACTCGATCAAAAATCTGCACCGCCTGATCGTGACCTCCGAAACCTACCAACAATCTTCGCTGCCTGCCGACAACCCCACGCGGGATGTCGCCCAACGCCTCGACCAGAGCAATCGTCTGCTTTGGCGTTTCAATCCCCGCCGGGCCGACGCGGAATACGTTCGCGACTCGATGTTGGACGTTGCCGGCGTGTTGAATCGTCGGATGTTTGGACCTGGATTCAAGGATGTTCGCACCGATGCGGTGGGAGCCGCTCGCTATTACGTCGCAATCGACCCGATTGGCGAAGAGTTTAATCGCCGCACGATTTATCGATGGCAAGCCCGGGGCGAGCGCAGTTCATTACTCGAGACATTTGACTGCCCTGATCCATCGACAACCACACCCAAACGCGGCGTCACCACGACTCCGACTCAAGCACTAAGTCAATGGAATCACCCGTTCGTAATCCGGATGGCTCAGTCGCTTGCCGATCGGGTCGAAAACGAACTCGGCAGGCGGGCGGATGTGGGCGAGAAGATTGACCGCGCCTGGCGCTGGCGCTGGGAAGACTGCCCCGCGCCTCCGAGCGGAGCGCCGCGATCGAGATGACCGATCGACATGGCCTGTTACTGGTCTGTCGGGTTTTATTGAACAGCAATGAATCAATTTATATTGATTGACAACAGACTGATGCAACGCTTCACACGCCGCCAAATGTTTGATTTTTCCGTCTCCGGCTTGGCGACCGCTGCGCTGGCCTCGCTCGAAGCGCGGCACTGTGCCGGCAGTGTAAAGTCACAGTTTCCCAACCATCGGCCACAGGTTCAGCATGTCATTCATATCTGCCAAATCGGTGGTGTCAGTCAAGTCGATACGTTTGACTACAAGCCGCAACTGGAGAAACTGCACGGCAAAGAGATGCCCGATTTCGTCAAGCCCGACACGTTTTTCGGCAACGCCGGTCTGATGCGAAAGAACGAATGGGTATTTCGCCGCCGCGGCAACAGTGGTCTGTGGATCTCCGAGCTGTTTCCCCATCTGGCCGATGTGGCGGATGAACTGACCCTGATTCACTCGATGCATTCCGATTCGGCCAACCATACGCCAGCCATGTTCTTGCAGAATTCAGGGTTCGCCAGCAACGGGTTTCCCTCGCTGGGCAGTTGGCTTTCTTACGGGCTTGGCAACGAATCCGAATCGCTGCCGACGTTCATCGTTTTGCCCGACGCGCGCAGCCTGCCCAACAGTGGCGCGGCGAACTGGACCAGCGGATTCTTGCCCGCCGAACATCAGGGCGTTGTTTTTGGCAGCAACGATCAGCCGGTACGCAATCTGTTCCTAGACCAACCGATCTCCGATCAGGCCGAAGCCGATGCCAGATTGCTGCTGCGGCAAATCAATACGCAACACTTAGTCAGGCATGACCATGATCCGTTGCTCACAGCTCGAGTGCGCGCCTATGAGCTGGCGGCAAAAATGCAGACCTCCGTTCCCGAGGCGATTGATTTTGCTGATGAATCATCGTCGATTCAGCAGCTGTACGGATTGCATGGCCAGTTGTGCGGCGACTTTGGGCGGCGCTGTTTGATGGCGCGGCGGTTGATCGAGCGTGGAGTCCGTTTCGTACAACTTTATTCGGGCGGATCCTTCGGCGGAAAACCGAGGCACGGATGGGATGGACACGAAAATAATTATCGCAATCACGGCCGCGAAGCGGCCATGCTGGATCAACCGGTCGCCGGACTGATAAGCGATCTTCGGCAACGTGGTCTGTTGGATCAAACGCTTGTGGTTTGCACATCCGAGTTCGGTCGAACACCCTTTTCCGGTTCGCCCCCCGGTGTGTTAGGCGAAGGTCGTGATCACAATCCCGAAGGTTTCACGGTCTGGATGGCAGGGGCCGGATTGAAGAAAGGCTTTGCCTATGGTGAAACTGACGAAGTTGGCTGGCGCGGAAACCGATCGAGTCGGCTGGCCGGATTTCCACGCGACGGTGTTGCACCTGTTGGGCATTGATCACCAGAAGTTGACTTTCTATCACAACGGAATCGAGCGTCGTCTCACGAATGTCCATGGACGCGTGATCGACGGAATCCTGGCTTGAGCGTTGAACGGATTGGCAGCGGGACAGTGCCTAGCGCTCCAGGGGCTGATCCGTGCCGCCGATGTCCGTGCCGCCGATGTCATTGACGAGCTCCGCGAGCGCTCGATAAATCATTTCATCGGCGACCGATTCGGCCGATGCTCGCGTATGTTCGCCCTGCTTCCATGTCCGTGACCAACAACGGTGATCCTGCTTGCTGTGAACTGCAACGTGAATTTGCTGCTGATCGTCTCGGATCGGTTCGGTCGGCAGCGCGGCAACGAGTGCGAGGCCAACCGCATCGACCTGGTCTCGATCACTGAAACGAACCGCTCGCTGAAGTGCGACGCTCGCTAATTGAGAGGCGAACGTCGACGAGGCTGCGGGTCCAGCCGGCTTGGTCCCCAGATATTCGAAAGCGGCAGCGCGGGAGTAGGGAATCGCCGCGTCAACAAAGTGGCGCGATGCGCCGGCACGGCGGAAACAACGTGCAATCGCTCCTGATCCGCCCCCCGTGCAGACGATTGCAATCTGGATCTTGGTCCTGCCGAGGGCCTCCATTAGCTGGGGCCAATTCGATTCAGTGATTGTCATCAGTTGATTCAGCTGGCAGACGGAAGTCTCAAGCGAGTTTGGGGATTCCAACGTTTCTAAGCTGCCGAAACGCCGATATCAAATTGCTGACCGTTCGAATCGCAAGACGTGACCCCGCTTCTGGCCATCATCTTGGCTCGCCAACAGGTCAGCCGGCGGTCGGGCTGAAAATACGAAAAACCCCATTCTGACCGCCCAGTGGCCAATGAACATCCTGGGGCATTCTGCGTACACTGGTAGCTCGCGAATTTCTCGGAGAAAACAGCAGGCTCGCCCCAGCCGGAACAATCAAGGCTTGGGCGGCGCTTCGCCTTCCCGACCACCCCTGCTAAACCACAGCTCCACGGATCTCATGATGAATACAGACTCAACTCGGCGAAACTTTCTGAAAACAGTTGGCGCGACCAGCGCCGCTCTTTCCCTCTCAGGCAGTTACGCAGCGGCAGCCGACCAACAGGCGCCGCTGTTCGAAATCTCCTTGGCCGAGTGGTCACTGCACAAGGCGCTATTCGCCAAAAAATTGGACAACGTCGATTTTGCCGAAACGGCAAAACAAGAGTTCGGGATCGACGCGATTGAGTATGTCAATCAATTTTTCAAAGACAAGGCAAAAGACAAAACTTACCTGGCCGATCTGAAGCAACGCGGCGATGACCTTGGTGTCAAAGCGATGTTGATCATGATCGATGGCGAAGGACAACTGGGAGATCCCAACGAGGCAAAGCGAAAGCAAGCTGTCGAAAACCATTATCAGTGGGTCGAAGCGGCTGAATTCTTGGGGTGCCACAGCATTCGAGTGAACGCTGGATCCAAAGGAAGTTACGAGGAGCAAATCAAACTGGCCGCCGACGGGCTTCGCGGCGTCAGCGAGTTCGGTGCCAAACACGGTCTTAGTGTGATCGTCGAGAATCACGGTGGCTTGTCGTCCAACGGAAAATGGTTAACCGAAGTGATCAAGACCGTCGATCTGCCCAATTGCGGCACACTGCCTGACTTTGGAAACTTCCGCGTTAGTCGCGACGAGGAATACGATCGCTATCTGGGAGTGGCCGAACTGATGCCGTATGCCAAAGCGGTCAGCGCGAAGAGCCACGACTTTGACGCCGCCGGCAACGAAATTCACACCGATTACAGAAAGATGATGAAGATCGTCCTGGATGCCGGTTATCACGGCTACGTGGGCATCGAATACGAAGGCAGCAAGCTGGACGAATACGAAGGGATCCGTGCGACCAAGCGGCTGTTGGAAAAGGTCCGCAAAGAGCTTGCCTAGCCAGGCACTGCCACTCTGGTAGTCCCGCGAGTCCCTTCGTGGGGCAATTTCCCTGGAAATTGCTTCCGGTATGCTTCGCGAGGGACTCGCGGGACCACAACTTGAAGATGCGGCAAAAAAGGGGATTTCAGTTCAAAAGTGACGCGGTTCAGCGAGGCAGTGCCGCGGATTGAAGTGCCTGGACGCGATACGTACCGCAGGTAGCACAGCTGAGCTATTGTTGAACAACCCAGATGTTGCGAAACACCACCGGGTTGCCGTGGTTCTGCAAAAACAGGCTGTCGTCCTCGGGACCTTCTTCGTGGTAACCCGGTGTGCCATGGACAAGCTCCAGATCATCATGAACGAGCACACCGTTGTGACGGACGGTTATCCGTGCGTTTTCGGTTTTCTGGCCGCCGGAGTCATACCGGGCTGCTTTGAAATCGATGTCATAGGTCTGCCAGGACAGGGGTGGAAAGCACATGTTGACGATCGGCTGGGCGATTGAATAAATGCCACCGCACTCGTTGTCTTTGCCCTCGAGTCCGAACGAGTCCAAGACTTGGACTTCGTATCGACCCTGCACATAGACACCGCTGTTGCCGCGTCCCTGGCCTCTCGCTGCCGGCATGAACGGGGTGCGGAATTCCAGATGCAGTTGATGATCGCCGAGCTTTTCTTTACTCGTCGCGTTGGTTGCTGCCAGATACTTTCCGTCAACCAGTTCTGCGTCGTCGAACTTGTCCGCCGATTTGCCGTCAAACAACACAATCGCATTCTCTGGAGGTGTTTTGCCAAGCGTTGGACTTTTGCGCTCGATCTTTTTCAATTTGCCAATGGTTTGGCCTTCGGCGGTGACTGTGATTGTCCCGTCAGCGACTTCCAGATCAGCACCCTCAATCGCCGCTGTGATTTTTCCATCTGCCAGTGCTCCGTCGCCTTCCATTTGCTGATCACTGCGACTCCATCCATCACCCGGCAATCCGCCTTGGAAGGCAACGAGTCGAAATTTTCCGTCACCCAGCGCGATGATCTGAACTCCAAAGTTCTCCTCACCACCACCGATATCAACGGCTCCTTGATACTCGCCTTGCAGGGCAAATTCTGGACCGGCTGACGCAACGTCCGTTACCGCGGCTCCTTGCTCGGCGACCACCGCGGCTGCAAGGAATAGGAAAACGGCAAACGAAAGAGTGGCTGTTTTGATCTTCATGGCATTGGTCGCTGGGCTAATGAAATGGAATTCCGAGACGCGGACTGTCTGACTTGCGAGCGGGTATTATAACTACCGTCATCAGCTTGCATTCAGGACCGGCACGGAAACCGCGATAACTCCTCAAGCCCCAGCGGCGCAAATGGACACAGAGACTGCCAAGTGCTATTCAGTCGTGCCCGCCGCCGGCCGCAGCCGACGAATGGGACAGTCGAAGTTGTTGTTGCCATGGGGAGAGACCACGATCATCGATCAGGTCCTGCAGGCTTGGACGACGAGTCGAGTTTGCAAAGTGGTCGTGGTCGTTCGCCAAGACGACCTTCAGCTACAGGCGGTCTGTGACCGCTGGCCCGTTTCGGTCGTGGCTGTCGAGCCCGAACCGCGCGACATGAAAGCATCGATTCAGATTGGTTTGCGATATCTGATCGAGCATGCGAATCCCCGCGATCACGACCGCTGCTTCATTGCCCCGGCCGATCTGCCCACACTGAGCTCCCAGATCATCGATGCGCTGATCATCGATGCGCTGATCATCGATGCGCAGATCATCGAACTGCTGAGCAGCGAAAACCCGACAACGGCGGAGTCGGAAGCGGCAAAAATAGTGGTGCCACAGTTCGGCGACCGCCCCGGTCATCCCGCCCTGCTGCCGTGGCCGTTGACCCGAGAAATCTTTGCCTTGGCGGAAGACGAAGGTATCAATCGGATCGTAGACCGCTGCGCCAAGCGGTTCGTTCCGATTTCTGCCGAGCAACGGGTCACGGATGTAGATACACTGGAGCAGTACGAGCAGTTGAAGCGGAAAACTGGTACAACCTAGCGGCCCAGGGCGGTCCCGCCGCCGTCGCTGAACAAAGATTTTCGCCGCTAATCATAGATTTTCGCTGCTAATCATAGATTTTCTTAGGGGAACAAGCCTCATGACTTCCATCAATGTCAACGGCAAAGATTACGACCTGAAAGATGTGCCCGACGAGACACCGCTGCTGTGGGTGCTTCGCGATCAACTCGGCCTGACCGGCACCAAATACGGTTGCGGCATTTCCCAGTGCGGTGTCTGTACCGTGCACCTCGACGGCGAGGCGGTGCAATCGTGTCAAACCGAGGTCGGCGCCGTGGGCGACTCGAAAGTCACCACCATCGAAGGCCTGTCCGACGATGGTTCCCACCCGGTCCAAAAGGCTTGGAAAGAACACAATGTCCCCCAATGTGGCTATTGTCAGGTCGGCCAGATGATGATGGCTGCTGCCATGCTGAAGTCGAACAACAACCCGACCGACGAGGAGATTGATTCCCAGATGTGGAACATTTGTCGGTGCGGCACCTACCCCCGCATTCGCGCTGCGATTCACTCAGCGGCCAAGGAGATGCAGAAATAATGAGCGACTCGACCCAAACCAAGTCAGACCACATGCCATCAACATCGATACTCTCTCGTCGCCATTTTCTGGCCAGTCTCTCGGCAGGCTCGATGGTCTTGATGGCCAAGATCAGCGAGGGCCAAGGTGTTCAGGTCGTTGCCGCGGGCCAGACCAGCGCCGACCTGTTCCAACCCGATTTATTTATCCAGATCGCCCCCGACGGTACCGTGACCATCCTGGCTCACCGATCGGAAATGGGAACCGGGATCCGCACCAGTTTGCCCCGTGTCGTCGCCGATGAACTGGAAGCCGATTGGGATCGAGTGGTGATCGACCAGGCAATCGGCGACAAGCGGCTCGGTTCGCAAAACACCGATGGTTCCAACAGCATCACGCAATTCTTTGATCGCATGCGAATTGCCGGCGCGACAGCCCGCACGATGCTCGAACGAGCGGCGGCCAAGAAATGGAACGTCAGCGCCGACGAATGCCAAGGTCAGCTGCACAAAGTGATTCACACAAAGAGCAGCAACTCGATCGACTATGGCGACCTGGTCGAAATCGCCAGGACACTGGACGTGCCCCAGGAAGCTGAACTGAAACTCAAGCCGCCCGCAAAGTGGCGTTACGTCGGCAAAGACGCACCGATCACCGATTTGAATGATATCGTTACCGGCAGAGCGGTCTACGGAATCGATGCCAGGATGGAGAATCAACTCTTTGCCGTCGTCGCCAGATCGCCTGTGGTCGGTGGCAAAGTGAAATCGTTCGACGCGTCCAAGGCCAAGCAGGTACCTGGAGTGGTTGACGTGGTCGAGATCCCCGGATTTGCCCTGGCTCCTGTCTTCCAACCGCTTGGCGGCATCGCGGTCTGCGCCACCAGTACTTGGGCCGCGATCCAAGGTCGCGAGGCGCTGCAGATCGAGTGGGATCATGGCAAGAACGCCAGTTACAACACCACTGAATATGCCCAGCAGCTGAAGCAGGCGGTCAACAAACCGGGCAAAGAGAGGCGTAATGACGGTGACGCCCTTGCTGTCTTGGAGAAAGCTGCCAGCAAGCTTTCGGCTGACTATTCCGTACCCCATCTGGCGCACGCGTCGATGGAAACGCCCTGTGCAGTGGCTGACGTGAAAACCGATGACTCCGGCAAAGTGGTCTCCTGTCACGTCGTTACCGCGACCCAAAACCCACAAGCCGTCCAGCAGGCAGTCGGTCCCACGTTGCAAATCTCGCCCGGCGAGGTGCTGGTCAATGTGACCCTGTTGGGCAGCGGATTCGGTCGCAAGAGTAAACCGGATTACTGTGTCGAAGCGGCGCTGTTGTCCAGGCAACTGAAGCGACCGGTGCATGTGACTTGGACTCGCGAGGATGACATTCGGCACGATTATTATCACGCCATGTCGGCGATCCACATGGAAGCCGCCACCGGTGAGAAGGGACTGCCGACCGCTTGGCTGGTACGTGCCGCCTATCCAACGATCACGTCGACATTCAACCCGATGGCCAACAGCCCGTCGGGTAGCGAGTTGGAAATGGGACTAACGGACTTGCCGTATGACGTGCCTAACTATCGCGTGGAATCCGGGCAGGCAGATGCACATGTCCGGATCGGCTGGTTGCGGTCAGTCGCCCATATCCATCAAAATTTTGCCGTCGGATCGTTTGTCGACGAAATGGCACAAGCGGCCGGCCGGGATCCGTATGAGTTCCTGCTTGAGTTGTTGGGCCCAGACCGCAAGATCGACATGAAGGCGGTTGGCATGGGCAACCGCGGCGCGTCGGCCGATAAGTATCCGTTTGACATTGGTCGTTTGAAGAACGTAACCCGGCGAGCTGCCGAACTTGCTCAGTGGGATCGCGCCAAAACCTTGCCCAAGGGTCGTGGACTCGGGGTCGCCTGCTGCCGATCGTTTCTGGGTTACACCGGACATGTGGTCGAAGTGGAAGTCAGCCAGGACGGCCAGGTCAAGATTCCCAAGGTTTGGGTTTCGCTTGACTGTGGCGTGATTGTCAGCCCGGATCGTGTGCGTGCGCAAGTCGAGGGTGCCGCGGCGATGGCGACCACTCAGGTTCGATACGGCAGCATCACGTTTACCAATGGCCAGGCCGACCAGTCGAACTATGACGACTATCCAGTGGCAACGATGAGCGATTCACCGCGCCAGATCATCGTTGACTTGGTCGAAAGCGAGGCCAGTCCTGCCGGAGTCGGTGAAACACCGATACCATCGTTCGCACCCGCGTTTTGCAATGCGATCTTTGCCGCTACAGGCAAACGGATCCGGGACTTGCCGCTCGCCAAACATGACCTGTCGTGGGCTTAATCCAAAAATCCAACCAGATCCTGGCTGCGGCTTGGCTGTTGCAGCTTTCGCACCGCTTTGGCTTCGATCTGGCGGATACGCTCTCGGGTTACCTTAAAGATGTGGCCGACCTCTTCGAGCGTGTAACTGTACCCGTCGCCCAATCCGTAACGCAGCTTGATGATTTCGCGTTCGCGGTAGGACAACGATTTCAGCACATTGGTGATTCGGTCCCGCAACATTTCCTGGGTGGCACCGATTTGCGGACTCTCGGCCGCACCGTCTGGCAACAGGTCGCCAAACTGGCTGTCCTCGCTGTTGCCCACTGGTCGGTCCAGTGAGATCGGAAAGCGGCTCATGGTCAGCACGCGGCGGGCTTCTTCGACCGTCACATCGGCGCGGCGGGCCGTTTCCTCGATCGTCGGCTCACGTCCCAGTTCTTGCAGCAACTGGCGGGCGACATTCCGCACGCGGCTCATCGTTTCGACCATATGAACCGGAATTCGGATGGTTCGACTTTGGTCAGCCACGGCGCGGGTGATCGCCTGGCGGATCCACCATGTTGCGTAGGTGCAGAATTTGAACCCACGGCGGTACTCGAATTTGTCGACCGCACGCATCAAACCGGCATTCCCTTCTTGGATCAAATCCAAGAAAGACAGCCCGCGGTTGCGGTACTTTTTGGCAATCGAAACAACCAGCCGCAAATTCCCCTCGCTCAACTCTCGTTTCGCTTGTTGATATTCGGCGTAGACCTTGTTCAACATCTTCACGCGATTGCGCAGTGAAGTTGGCGTTTCTTGACAGGCGGTCAAGATTTGGCGACGCTCGTGCAACAGCTTGTCGCGCGTCTCGCGACCATGCCGGGTGCGTTTTTGTCGCGACATTTCACGATCGATTTCCGTCAATCGATGTGAAAATTTTTCCAGTAATTCAATCCGAGTTTCGATCCGCTGGGTACGCAGTCCAAGTTCTTCGATCAGACGCACGGCGCGGCGACGACGGCGAGCCAACGATCGCCAGGCTTCGACGCGACGACGTTGGGAGGCAGTCTTGCTAAGTGAAACCTTCCAGTCGTGGCGGTTCCGTTTGAGTAAAGTTTGCAGCGTTCGCAGGTTGTGCGGCAAACGCCCAATGATCTGCTCTTTTTCCAGGCGGTCGGTGACCGAGACTTGTACAGTGCGGTCAAACGGCAGCTGGCCGCGATAGACCTTTTTTAATGTCTTGTAGGCTTCGACCAGGACAAAGTGGTTTTCCAACAGCTTGGTGCGGAAGCGACGGCGCGTTTCTTCGATTCGCTTGGCCAGCTCGATCTCTTCTTTTCGAGTCAGCAGGGGAATTTCACCCATCTGCGTCAAATACATGCGTACCGGATCATCCGACCAGGTATCACTTTCGTCAACGATCAATTCATCCGGGCTGTCTAATTGAACTTCGCCTTCGGCTTGCGCGGCCATCGCGACGGCAACGTTGTTATCTTCGTTGTCATCCATGGGCAACTTGCGAAAGCCACCGGTCATGGCTTCACTTTGATCAGCAACGGCTTCAAATTCGTCCAACAGGGTATCGAACAAAGCTAGGGACTCCTCGCGGCGGCGGTTAAAAAATGGATGTGGCTAGTTGCAACTTCGGGTTGAAATCGTTTGACTCTGGGCTAGATTCACAATCAAACTCTACCACCCCAATGCGGCATCTCTGTCAAACCCGATGCAATTGGAAAAAGGTTCTGTTTGGGAGAGTCATTCGTTCTGCAAGTGACTTGGTTGGAACAGACGTTGTCCGCCAAGAGTAACTTGCTGGAAGAATCACCCGGTTCACAGCAGTTGAAACGGACTTAGCCGGGGAACGGCTACCGTCGATCGATGAATTTGCGCAGTCACCAGCGCGAGCAGATCGACGTACAAAGAAGTCCCCCGAAATAATTTCATCACAACCGTGCGCCCGCCATCATGGCAACATTCAGCAACAGACCACGCGAGATGGGATTCGCGTCCTTCGATCCCCGGTACGAACAAAACAGTTCGTTGTTGGTTAGCCGCCGATAGAATCGATGCGAATCGTCTATCATTTGGGCTGTTGGGCGGGTGGTGCCGTTTGCTCTTTCAGATTTTAATCACCGCCACGGCCCGGTCCAGTCGGCTCTTGCTCAATTCTTCAGCTTTCGACACCGATGTATCTGCTGCCCTGTACCTCCTGTGACGCCGGCATCCCGGTATCTCCCTCGCAGGCGGGCGGCCAAGCACAGTGCCCCCTGTGCGGCGCCAGCGTTGACATCCCCAAGCTTGGCGAGCTGCGATTGCTGGCAAAAGTGGAGGAAACGGTCGATAGCAAAGAAAACCTCGCTGGCAGAGAGGCTTCGGGTGCCCGCAGCATCGGATTTGGTCTGTTTGCCTTCCTTGCCGCCGGATGCCTGTTGGTCGGCAGCTTTTGCGGAATTCGTTGGTTTTTGACCGATGTTCCGCTGACCAGCGAGCAGCACATCGCCGAGCTGCGCCAGCAATACAAGGCGATCGAGCCTGCCCAGCTGATTCGCGAGTATGAGCAGATGGAAAAGTACGGTTTGGAGCTGCCGGAGCCGTATACCTACCAGATTGCCGCCAATGCCAAACGGGACTGGGGCCGCAATGCCTTGATCGCAGGGGGCCTCGGATCGGTCTGTGGTTTGATCGCTGTGTTGCTGGCGGCAACCGCCCGCCGAAAGCAAGCGATCTGAGCCTCACAGGCTGATTTGCCGCAGCTGTCGCTTTGTTCGACACTTGGCAAATCAGACCCATGTCGGCGTACCTGGAACCTCGCCGCTGGGCGGTCACCTCCGCGGCCGACTTTCAAGATCGCTTTCGCCGCATCACGTAGATCACATCTTCGGTCGAAGCATCGACGTCAATCGGATATCGCAAGTCATATCCGAAGTCATAAGTTGCGATTGTCTCCCAGCAGCCGCTAGCTTGAATCAGACGTGCCATTTGCTTGGGCGTGTAGCTTCTGCAGCACCAGTTCATCGACGATCCGAAAGCTGCCACGCGGGCGGTGAACATCAAATCGAATCCCAAATCTTTCCACGCGTTTTTGCATGTCGCGATGATTGGTCCACATATGCGTGTTGATCGATAAATGCCCGCGCCGGGCCGACCAGGATTCGGTTTCGCTAGGCGGCACTTGTGTCGGTGTCAGGTGGATCCCCAGCAGGTATAAACCGCCGACTCGGACCGCTTTGCCCATGCACTGCAGATGGCCGCGGGCCGCCGACTCGCTGGACAGATGTCGAAAGCTGTTGATGGTATTGAAAGCAATGTCATAGCGGCGTTTGACTCGAAAATCGGCCATGTCGGCGACGAATGCCGAGCTGTGCATTGCATGGCGGGCAAATCGCCGGTTGCAAAACTCAATCGCCTTGGCGTTCAAGTCCAATCCGCTGACTTCGTATCCCTTCCTGGCCAGCGCAAAGAGCAGCCGCCCGGTGCCGCAGGCGGGTTCGAAAAAACGCTCCGGCCTCCGCCGCAAATACTCTTCGCCACAGCCCAGAATGAACTTCACCTCGGCAGCGCAGTCGGCGCCAAACACAAGGTCGTAGTACTTGGGATGATCGTAGATTGATTCTGTGACCGTTTCGATGTTCAACGCAACGGCTCCAAATGCAGCGCTCTGCGAATCAAGCCGATCTGTCCGGCATGAATTTGCTCGTGCAGCGGGCAAAACAAGATCGCGCCCAACTTGATCGGATAGACCGCAAATGGTTGGTCGATCGGTTCCAATAAGACCTTCGGATCGACCGACAACAGTTCTGCGATCGCCAGTTGATGGACCTGCGCCATCCGCTCCGCCAGCTGGTCCGCCGTCGGTTGTGTTTCCTGATCGCACGACGGAGTTGATTGCCGCGAATACTGTTTGCGAAACTTTCCGGGGATCAGCGACAGATCTTCCGGTTTTCGTCCGCGAAGGCGAAACATCAACAACCCATATTGGCTAACCGTCAAGTGCCCGACCTGCCAGGCGATATTGGTCGGTAAGCCCAGAGGGATTTCGAACCAGCGTTCTCTTGGCGTTGCCGCCAATAATTCGAGAGTGTATTGCCGAGCAAATTGGATCTGGCCGATCGCCCCCCGCAACATTTCGCTGGCGGTACTGGCATCGGGCAAGGAAAGTTCAGTCGCGTTCATGACGCGAATGATAATGGTACCGGAGGGGAAAGAGAAATCGGGTCTAGGCTGCCTGCCGCCGACGGCGATCGGAATTGGCCGACTGCAATCGGGTGGTCAGGTATAGGGCTTCCTGCGGATCGTATCGTGTTGCCAGCTGGTGCAGGGCCGCTTCGACTCGAGTGGTCAAACTCTCCAGCGACTCACCCGCCTCGGCGACAATCGGCTCGGAGAAATAATAATCGATTGCCGAAAAAGGCTTGGGGATCTGAGTTCGATCCCAGGTTCGCGTCAGAATCCAGCGCCTTGTGGGGACGGCGACCGCGATCAAGATCACCGCCTCCGACTTTTCCGCCAGCATACCGATTCCTTTTTGAACGACGCCGCGCGGACCCCGCGGTCCATCGATTGCCATGATCACCGGACTGCCTGTCCGCGCGTGCTGGATCAGACGAACCAGCGCCGTGGCGCCACCCTTACTGTGGCGTCCGCTGCTGCCTCGGATCGGAACGATCCCGCCTAGTTTCAATCCGGGGACCAGGATTTCACCGTCCAAGGAACGCGAAACCATCGTTCCCGACCCTCGATAGGCCGCCATCGATCCAGCCAACTGCATGGCGTGAAGAGTGCCAAACACTTGACGGATTCCCGCTTCGGTCAGCGCCGGGCGGGGGTCTGCGTGAAGCCGACGTCGACAGGTCACTCGCAGCGTCAGCACGAGCAACCCAACCAACCAACCCGCCGCTTTGATGCCAAAACGCTTGATCATTCGTGTCAGCGCGATCTGCGTCAAATCGCGCATTCCTCCCTGTGCTGAGTCCAAAACCTGGTTTCCGTATCCGGCAAACTTCAGTCATCGACGGGTATACGATTTGACCGGCCCACGCGCGAAGCTCAGAATCAAACAACTGTCCGATTTCACGTCTGAATTCGAGTTGCGTTATAATCTTGATTGGCAATTGCCCGAAACTGCTGATCCCGCCCCGAGTGCCAACCAACATGCCGAAACCCGGTCGCCTTTGTCCCAGTTTTCCCAGGTTTCCCCTGGCGCCGATCTTGTTGGTGACGCTGGTCCTCCTGTGGCTTTCCGATGATCTGCGTGCCGAGAGCGAGAAGATCAACTTCATCACACAGGTCCAGCCGATTCTGGCCAAGAATTGTTACGCCTGTCATGGACCTGATCAGGCCGAAGCCGGTTTGCGACTGACCAGTCGCGAGGCGGCGCTGTCCGAAACGGAATCGGGTGAACCCGCGATTGTTCCGGGCGACGTAGCCGCCAGCAAGCTGATCGCTCGCCTGATGTCGGAACAGGAGCGGATGCCCCCGGAAGGTGATCCGCTGAGTGAGCGAGAGATCGAAATTCTTAGCAAGTGGGTCGCCGAAGGTGCTGATTGGGACAGGCATTGGGCCTTCAAACCGATCCGGCGCGTTGAACCACCCAAGGTTGCCGATGCCGCCTGGAATGAAAACCCCATTGATGCGTTCATTTACCGCGCGCTGCAATCCGCTGGTCTGCAACCGAACCCGCCCGCCGATCGAGCCACCCTGATCCGGCGTGCCTACTACGATCTGACCGGTCTGCCGCCGTCGGCCGATCAAGTTCGTGATTTTCTGGACGATTCCGATCCGCTGGCATTTGAGAAAATCGTTGACCAGTTGTTGGACTCGCCCCATTACGGCGAGCGTTGGGGACGGCATTGGTTGGATCTGGTTCGCTACGCCGAGACCAATTCCTATGAAAGAGACGGACCAAAACCGAACGCTTGGAAGTACCGCGACTACGTGATCAAGTCGCTCAACGATGACAAGCCCTACGACCAGTTTCTGCGTGAGCAGTTGGCGGGTGACGAAGTGGACGATGTCACGATCGAGACGCTGACTGCCACTGGGTACTATCGGCTTGGCATTTGGGACGACGAACCCGCCGACCCGCTACTGGCTCGTTACGACGGGCTGGACGATATCATCATGACCACTGGTCAAGCGATGCTTGGGCTGACGCTGAACTGCGCTCGCTGTCACGATCACAAGATCGACCCCATTCCACAAAAGGATTATTACGGCTTTCTGGCGTTTCTCGCTGACGTGACTCCCTGGGGAACTCGCGGCGATCAAAAGTCGAACAATCAAATTGAAGTTTCGCAAGACAAGACCCTTGAGTATCGCCGATTGGAAGTTCAGCTCAAAGAGATTACTGACCACCTGCGCGAGATCGAGCAGCAGGGGATCATCAAGATGGATGCTGCCGATCAACGGGCCAGCGAAGGACCTGAGAGTGAGCGAGCCAAAGTCTTGAAGGAAAAACTGCGGGACCATTTGAGCGATGATCAATGGAACCGCTATCAATCGTTGAGGAAAAATGCACGAAACCTGACCAGGCAGCTGAAGCAGTTGCCCGAGCGCGAAACCGTGATGGGGTTGGCCAAGGCCATCGCGCAGCCGGAACCGACTTACGTGCTGTTCCGCGGCAACCCACATTCGCCAGCCGATGAAGTGCAACCGGCGTTTCCGAGCATCTTTGAATCGACGGCACCGGCGGCCGAGAGCTTCAACGCAACCGACCGCTCGGCCGGCCGCCGCCGGGTGTTGGCTGATTGGATTACCAGTCCGGATAATCGGCTAACCGCTCGAGTGATCGCCAACCGAATTTGGCAATTCCACTTTGGACGGGGAATCGTCCGCAGCAGCAACAACTTTGGTCAGCTTGGTACGCCGCCAACGCATCCTGAGTTACTCGATTGGCTAGCCTGCCAAATGATTGAGCGTGGCTGGAAACTGAAGTCAATTCATCGTCTGTTGATGAGCAGCCGCAGCTATCAGATGTCATCCGAGGGCCAGGCGGCTGGACTGGCGATCGACCCCAACAACGATCATTTTTGGCGGTTCAATCCGCGACGCCTGAGCGCTGAGGAGGTTCGCGATACGATCTTGGACGTGACCGGCGTATTGAACCGAAAGGTCTACGGACCGAGCATCTATCCGGCGCTGTCCCAGGAAGTGCTGCACGGTCAATCAAAACCGGGTGATGGCTGGAACGAGTCATCCGCAGAGGATCAGAACCGCCGCAGCGTCTACATCCACGTCAAACGCTCGCTGCTGTATCCCTTGCTGACGGCATTTGATTTCCCCGATCCGGACCTGACCTGCGAAGACCGTTTTGCGACCCTGCAGCCGGGCCAGGCTTTGGCGCTCTTGAACAGCGGTTTCATCCACCAGCAGGCCGGCAAGCTTGCTGAATCGATCAAGGCGGCAAACATCGCCGACGACGAAGTGGTGCGCCGAACGGTACGAGCGGTACTGGCGCGGGAAGCAACGCCGGAGGAAACAAACAGCGGTGAGACTTTGATTCAATCGTTGCAACAGGATGACGGAATCAATCGCCGACGCGCCGTCGAACTGTATTGTCTTACCGTGCTGAACTGGAACGAGTTTTTGTTCTTGGATTGATTGAAATGACTAAAAAACGACCAAATTTCTGTGGCCGCACGCGACGCGAATTCCTCTGGCAAACCGGCGGCGGTTTTGGTGCTGCTGCACTGGCATCGATGCTGGCCACCGATGGTTTCTTTGCTGGTAACGTCGCTGCTGCCGAAGCCGACTATCAAAACCCGCTGGCCGCCAAACCAGCTCATTTTGCCCCCCGAGCCAAGTCGGTGATCTTCCTGTTCATGTACGGCGGACCGAGCCATATCGACACGTTTGATCGCAAGCCGAAGATGAAAGGGATGGATGGCAAGACGGTCGACGTCGAAACCTTTGGCCGCGGTGGTCACAAGAAAGGGGGGCGAATCGTCGAACCGCGCTGGGATTTTCAACCCTACGGACAATGCGGCAAATGGGTCAGTTCGTTATTCCCCAACATCGCTGGACATGTCGACGACATCGCCTTCTTGCATTCGATGACTGCGGATTCACCGATCCACGGTTCGGCGATGTTGATGATGAATAGCGGTCGGGTGCTCTCCGGCAGTCCGGCGCTCGGGTCATGGGTCAACTACGGACTGGGCAGTGTCAACGAAAATCTACCCGGTTTCGTAGTCATGCTGGATCCCAAAGCGGGTCCGATCAGCGGGGCGAAAAATTGGAGCAGCGGCTACATGCCTGCGACTTATCAGGGCACCGTCTTTCGCAGCCAAGGGGCGCCGATTTTGGATCTGGCGCCACCGGCCGACTTGCCGCCGGGTGTGCAGCGAAAGCTGATCGATTCCATCCAACAAGCAAACGGCCGGCACTTGGCAAGCCATGCTGGCAATCATGATCTGGCATCGCGGATCGCCAGTTACGAATTGGCTTACAACATGCAAACGACTGCGCCCGAAGCCGTTGACCTGTCGTCCGAAGACGCAGCTACCATGGAGTTGTACGGGATCAACAACGACCGCACCCGTGATTTCGGCACCCGTTGTTTGATGGCTAGACGGTTGGTCGAAAGGGGCGTTCGCTTCATCCAGTTGTACAGCGGGGGAGCGCACAACGACGACAACTGGGACGCACACGGTGATCTGGAAGCGAACCACAACAAGCACGCGGGTAATACGGATTTGCCGATCGCGGCGCTGCTGACCGATTTGAAACGACGCGGCATGTTGGACGAAACGCTGATCGTTTGGGGAGGAGAATTTGGGCGTCAACCGACTGCCGAGTACGCCAAAGGAACGGGCCGGGACCACAATTCCTACGGCTTCACGATGTGGATGGCCGGCGGCGGAATCAAGGGCGGGATCAGTTACGGAGCCACCGACGAACTCGGTTCGCGTGCAGTGGAAAATCCGTTGCACGTGAAATACCTGCACGCGACGATCCTGCACCAAATGGGACTCAACCCGAATCATCTGAGCTACTTCTACAGCGGACTCGATCAACGATTGGTAGGCGTCGAAGATGTCGAGCCGATTCGCGAGATCATCGCTTAGCCCAGCGCCAGAGGTGCCTGTAGTGCCAGGGGTGGCTGTAGTGCCAGGGGTGGCTGTAGTGCCAGGGTCATCTGGGGTCGAGATCTGAGTTCAATCAACATTCGAGTTCCCAGGTGCGCACGTCGGGGGACGTGCTGTCGCCTGACCACTCACCACTTTGTTTTATTAAGGCTTACCAGCCGCTAAGCATGGACCAATTCGCGATCAGAATCGCTACTGAAAACGACGTGCAGTTCCTGTGGCAGATGCTGTTCGAAGCTGCCTTCTGGCGGGCCGATTCGAAGCGTCCCAGTTTGCAGGCAGGACTGTCCAATCCGGCGATCGCCAAGATCTTGGCCAACTGGGGACGGGAAGGTGACTTGGCCGTGATCGCGCACAGCAACGATCAACCCATTGGCGCCGCTTGGCTTCGATTTTGGACCGAATCGAATCATTCCTACGGATTCATCAATCATGCGATTCCAGAACTTGGAATCGGAGTCGTTGCGAATTGGCGACGGCGAGGCATTGGCCGCGCCCTGTTGCAACGCATGATCGATGAAGCGGTAACGCGAGGAATTGGGTCGATCAGTCTGAGCGTCGAACAAGACAATTTCGCCCGCGACCTATACCTATCGGAAGGATTCGTCGCGATTGGCCGCCTCGACAGTGCCGACACCATGTTGTTGCAGCTCGCCAACTTCCAGCCGGGCGGGCCTCCGCCGGAGCCGTGATCCAACGCGAGTTTCAAGCCGGAGCCTCACGCTTCCCGCTAGACCCCAGCGACTTCCGCCGTCTTGTAAACGACCTGTGCTTTGCGAAAACCGAGTCTTTCGTACAACCTTATCGCCGCGGTGTTGTGGGTGGTCACTTCCAGGTGCATTTTTTTCAAACCCACGCGGCGAAATCCCTGACCGGCCCTGGCCAACAACATCGACCCTAGTCCCCGACCGCGATGCAGCGGATCGACGCCAATATTCTGGATGGCGCCCCACTGGTCGATTTGTAATCCCTGAATTGTACCGACTGGTAGCAACAGATCTGATGTGGGGTCGCGAAACCGACACAGCCAGGTCGCCTCCGGCGCGAACGTCGCACGTGCAATGATCTCGCGCATCAGTCGCAGACAACCATCGCGGCGACCCAAACAAGGAAATACGTTTGCATCGAGCTCTTGGCGAAAACTCTGAAATTTCGCGGTCGCATGTTGGCGAACCAAATGCTCGGAGAATGGCACGAATTCATATCCCATCGGAACCGGTCCCGACTCGGGGACCGAGTCGGTCAAATCGAATTCCATCCGAAACCGTTTGAAGTAAGTCAGGCCCATGTCGGTTGACAATTGTCCGTTAGCAGTTGACAGACCAAAACGGAGGTCAATACTACCACATCTGACCCTGCCAGCCGCCCCGAACCAACGCCATCAACATGATCAAGCTGATTCGAACGTTTGCGATCGGACTGATTTGCGTTTCCTTTGTCGCGGTGGGAATATTGCACTTTACCAGCGCGGATTTCTTCGTCTCGATCGTGCCGCCCTACTTACCGGCTCACTTGGCGCTGGTCTATATCAGCGGATTCTTCGAGATCGCGGGGGGGCTCGGCGTCCTCGTGCCCAACCTGCGCCGGCTGGCCGGTTATGGTTTGATCGCACTGATGATTGCCGTCTATCCGGCCAACATTCACATGGCGATGAACCCGGAACTTTATCCCCAAGCTTCGACAACGTTGCTGTATCTGCGATTGCCGATGCAGTTCGTGATGATCGCCTTTGTTTGGTGGGCCACGCTGGCCCCGAAAGGGAGTTAAGCGAGAGCCTTAGGAAAGCGGCTTGGAAACGAGCTGGCAGGCGCTACGCCAAACCCCAGCGGCGCCGCAAGAACCATTCGGCCGAGAGTGTGCCGACGAACAGCGTGAACAGGATCCAGCCACTGATTGGTCCATCCCCCAGTCGAAGCTTTTCGACAATCGGAGCCTCTGCCGCCCGCCGCCGCTTGCCGATGGTCGCGATCAATGATTCGATCTCGTCGGGCGAATAAGAGGCGCCACCATGAGCGGCCGTCATGCCGGCAAGTTGCTTTAGAAAGACCGGATCAGCCATCGGGTTGGACAGCTCCCGACTCTGGTCGACCGATTGAAACGCCTTCTCGGCTACTTCCAGTGATCCTGGTTCGGTTGCTGGTCGAACTCGCAGTCGATAGAAACCGGCGGTTGTCTTTGGTAGTCGGCCGCGGATGGAATTGCCATCGGCCGCGCGTATGACGTCGATCGGGGTGATCGCTTCCAATTCGTCGACCAGCTCGGCAATCAGGTCGATTTCTCCGTTGCTCTGCTCGATCGATTGCACCCGCGCGCGAAACTCCGGTGGATCATTGGCGGAGAAGCGGCGCGAGTCAATTTCGATCACGATGTCGGCTCCAGACTCTTCGCGAGAGAGCAACCATAACATCAGCTGCCGCCAAAAGCGGCGATGCGCTTCGCTTTGTCCGCCGCGCCACCAGCGCCAACTTGAATCGAATGCTAAAGCCGCGGTTCGTCCCTGGCCGTACTGGCCGACAACCAGCAGCGGCTGTCCTTCAGCCGTTTCCAGCAGGACTTCCACGCCGGGTGCCACTTTGGGGCCGATCAGTCGATTGGCTCCCAGCAACTTTGGCAATTGTTGCCAAGTCTGCTCGGAGGCTGGTCCACCAAGATCGGTGATCGGGTGGGGACGGGCCAGCGTGATCGACACCTCGCCGGGGATTTGGTCGCTTCGATCGGACGTCGGCGCGTCGATCGATCGACGTCGTGCCGGATCCATTTCGATTGGCATCGCATCGGCAAGTGGTGATGTCGCATATCCGCCGGCGCCATAGGTTTGAAAACCACCCAGGGTCACCAGCGCAGCGCCGGCCGCGACCGCTTGGGCCAATTCGCCGAGCTGCCGGTCACCGAGCGCCTTGGCATCCAAATCGCCGATCACATAGATATCGAACTTGCTGGGCTCAAACGCATCATTCAAATCAATTGGCCAACGGTTCGAACTATCCTTGAGGATTGGACGGAACGTCAGATCAAGGTCCGGGAACCGACGTAGAGATCGTCGCAACAGCATTTGCTCGTACCTCAGGGCTCCTTCCAGATACAGAATCCGTCCGCCGCCCTCGCGGACATCGACGAAAGCGGTTTGGACATTATTTGTGGTGACCAATTCCCCGGATTGCGGCTTGGCCTCGACACGCAAGCGATAGGTGCCGGCAGCTGGCGCGGTCAGGGGAATGGTCAGGGGTATCGTTTGATTTGATTTCGTGGCGGCGACCTGCCGTACGGCAACTTCCGTGCTTGTGCCATCGCTGGCGATCCATGTCAAATTGATTGGCACATCGACACCGACCAAGCCGCGCGCCAGGACTTGGAACTGCACGTCGAATTCGTTACCCGCGAATAGCTGATAACTTTCGTCCAAAGCGTCGATCGCGACGTCTCGCGATGCGGATTGTCCGCCGGCTGGCCCGATCGGTACTGTCCATAGCGGGATGCCAAGCGAATTGAGAGTTTCGGCCACACGCCCAACCCCGCCAGTGGTTTGCGGAGCGGTTTGTGTGCCGTCGCCGATCAGCACGACCCCCGCGATCGGCTGACCTTCGGCAGCCTGGATCGCCGCTCGGGCGGCGGTCCCCAGATCGGTCAATTCTCCGTCGGGCGCAAGTGCCTCCAAAGATGTCGGGCTGACGTCGATTGAATCAGCGTTTTGATCGTAAGCGATCAAGCGAAGATCGAGAGTCTCGTCGACACCGATCAAGGCTTGCGCCAATTTTCGCCAGACTTCGGTTTGCACGGTCCAGCGATCGTCTCCCGTGCCGGCGGGCAGCGTCATGCTTTTCGAACGGTCCACCGCGACGATCAACGCCGCGTCGGCTGGGCGATTGTCGGTACGAATCAGGGCAGGGCGGAGCAGTGCGAGCACCAGCACAATCGAGGCCAGCAAACGCAGCGCGATCAAACAGCGACGTTGCAAAGGATTGTCGATTGGCGGAGTCACCCACAAAATAACCGCTGCGGTCAATCCCGCCGCGAGCAGTGCTAACAGCAACGATCCATATACCGGTTCGACAGCCAGCGAGGTCATTGCGGCACATGCCCAGGTACAACCAGTACGGGATGAGGACTGCGTCGAATGCGGTCCTGAACGAATCCTTGAGTGAATCGATCATCCACCTCCAGCGGCATCACCAACAACATCTTGCTGGATTCACTCAGCGGGTTGGGTGGCGCGACTTCACCCGCGACAGGTCGCAGCCGATAATTCATGCCCAGAGCTGACGCTGTTTTGGCCATCGCTGCGTGGATCGACTGATGAGTTTTCGTCAGCGCGTCGCTGAATTGTTCAGGCTCGATGTTTTCCGTCGGATGGAGTGCTTCTAAGAGCGAGCGCATGTTTTCGAATTGTTCTTTATCGATCACCAGGTTCAGGGTTATCGTGGCCGAGTTTTCGGCCAGCCCAAAGGCCCAGGCAGCCGCTTCCGTTTCGACATCACATTCACCACTGATGACCATCGAAACTGCAGTGAGCGAATCGGCCAATTGTTGATCGTCGCGGCGAATCACCAGCATCGGTTTGGGACAGCGAGATAGCAAGACATCGATCACCGTACCAGCACTATCAACGCCGACATGCTCGAACAATCGGCCGAAAGGGCAGGGCAGAATCACAAAGTCGACCGGGTGTTGCCCGACAGCCGCCAAAATGGCCTCGTACGATTCCCCTTCGCTTCGCCGAATCGCCGTCGCGCCGGGAATTTGGGAGGCGCAATCAATTGCCAAATCCGGATCGTCGTCGGCCTTGTCGCGTGCATCCAGAATCAGCGTCTCTGTTTGAAAACGGCTTTGAAGATAATTTGCTGCCTGCGAACTGGTGTCGTCTTGCGGAGAGCCGTCCAGCACCAGCAGCACTGATGATGGTGTTCGCGACGCGATCACGGCGGCCTGGCCGACTTTCGATTTTTCAAACATCCGCATCGATGCATCGACATCACGGCCCAAGTCCGACGAGTTCGAATCAACGCCCATGACTTAGTAACTCCGGTATCCAACCTTGGTTGTAACTTAACAGCACGTACAAAATCGCCCCGACAACCTGGATCAACATGATCGTACCACCGAGTTTCAGGAACGTTCCCCAACCGATATGCTCATTTGCTTCGCGTTTGAGCGCATAGATGGCGATCACGCACGAAATCGAGCCGATCGGGGTGCCGTTGCCGCCCAGGTTGCAGCAGATGATCAACGTCCACCATAGCGGTTCGGCCGGGACGGCGTCTCCGGAGATGTCCTGCACGATTGGAATGAGCGTCGCGGCAACGGGAATGTTGTCGACAATCGAACTGGCGACGGCCGAGAATCCGCCCAGCAATGGGATCAACAATTCCATGCGATTATCCGAGAGCGCCACGACTTGCTGGGCGACCCAGGCCAGTGCGCCTGTTTCCCGGACGCAACCGATGATCACAAATAGGCCCATGAAAAACAGGATCACGGTCCAATTCACTTTGTGAATTGCGTCCTCGACACCCTTACCGGCAAACAACAGTGCCGCGGTTGCACCGACCATCGCGACAAAGTCCATGCCAACGCCCAATTGTTGAGCGAAGATAAAACCGACGACGGTGGTCATCAGAATCAGGCCGCTGCGAAGCAAAACCTTGCGATCATCAACCATGGCCCAGGGATCAAAGGTTTCGATCTGTTCACGCAGTTGCTGTCGCTGCTGCGGCGTTTGTTTCCAAGGCAACTCGTGCCGATAAAAAAATCGCAGCATCACAATCGCGATCCCCAAGCTGATTACCGCATAGGGCAACGACACCTGCAAAAAATGCAGGTAGGGAATCTCGGCCGCCGTTCCGATCATGATATTTGGCAGTCCGCTGGCGAACGTGGCGATCGCGCCGCTGTTGGCACAAATCGCCACACTTAGCAGCAGCGGTGCCGGTTTGTAATTGAGCGACCGGCAGATCACCAATACCAATGAGCTGAGGATCAGCATCGCTGGCACGATCGTCAGTACGGCGACGAACAAAAAAGTCACCACGCACAGCGTTAGGAACAGCCTCGATGCTTGTCCGTGCGTAAACCGTACGATCCACATGCCGATGAAGTGAAACAGCCCGCTCTTGCCCACCACGTCGACCAAGATGCCGGTGCCGATGATGACACCGAAGATGTTCAGGTCTTCTTTTAGAAAGTCGTACAGTTTCGGATATTCGAACAGGCCCAGCGCGAGGCTCAAGATCACCAAGACCGCGGCCCCGCAGAGTGCTGCGACCGTTTTATGGAATCTTTCCAGCGCTACTCCGACATAGGTCGCCAGCATGATCGCCGCGAACAGTAGCATGACACCACCGGAGGCGGGTTCGATCGGAGTTTCGTTGATCGTGGCGGCGAACAGTTGCATCGTGCGGGTGCCTAAGCTGGTCAATGGCTGTTGGAGGCACCAGTCTAGAACATCGATCGGCAATGTTTCGAGCCTGCTACCGCTGCAGCATTTCGTGTAGTCTTCGCTGCAGCTCGGCGCGGAAAGGCGGATCGGCCAATCCGATCGCGCGTTTGTAGGCGGCTCGGGCCATCCGTTTGTTGCCCTCCCGCTCCGCTCGCTCGGCCCGACTCAAATACTTTTGCAACGATTTTTGGTTCAGCTTCTGCTGCGACTGCAGAATACGGGAAAACTGTTGCTGATCCTGGCGAGTGATTTCTTCCGCCGGGTCGGGTATCTCCGGATAACCGCCAACGATCGGCGTAAATCCGGTCACAAAGGGTCGCGTCACGGTTGAGGAAATACTGCCGGGATATCCATCCAACGTGGTCAGCGATGCCGCGGTGCTGCTGATCGACCGACTGCTGGTTTGGCCAAAGTTGAAGCGCAGGCTGCCCGAGACTCCGCCACCAACAAATCCGACTCCTCCTGAGAGGCCGGCCGGCACGCCTCCAAAGGGCGGCGACAATTGAGCAACGCCAACGTTCGCGCAGGCGACAACGGAGCTGATCGCAAACGCGACGGTCAATCGAAATTGCATCATCAAACCCTCTGCGGCGTCGTAATCTTCTTGAGATTCTAGCGATTCCCAGCAAGACGGCAAAAGCATAAGTTGGGCAGATGAAGAAAGTCTCACTTTTTACCGACGGCGCGTGCAGTGGAAATCCCGGACCGGGCGGTTGGGCGTTCATTTTGCGTTGCGGCCAAACCGGCAAGGAATTGGAACGCAGCGATGGGGAACCACAATCGACCAACAACAAAATGGAATTGACCGCCGTGATCCGCGGGCTCGAAGCGCTCTCGGAGCCATGCGAAGTGACTCTGTACGCTGACAGCAGCTACGTCTTGCAGGGTATGCAAAATTGGTTGGCTGGTTGGAAGCGTCGTGGTTGGAAACGAAAGGATGGATCGCGGCTGGTTCCGATCAAAAACGTCGAACTCTGGAAACGGCTGGATGAATTGATGCAGACCCACCAGATCCGCTACGAGCATGTCCCAGGTCATGCCGGACATCTGGAAAACGAGCGCTGTGACCAGCTGGCCGTGGCGGCTTATCAGAAGTATTTGGAAAAGTCCTGAAACGACCGTTTTTACCGCATAAAACTTCGCCTGGGTGAGGCGATCCCGGATCGCGGAAAACGAGGAATTCCGCTAGAATTTTAGGGCTGTGAGGCGAAGTGCCGAGAGCCCTATTTTTAGTCATTGTTGCAGGTCTTCATGAGCGAAGCTTTCGAGGCGGAAACACCCGCTGCCGACGCAATCCAGAGAGATTCAATCGGTACCGACCCCCCCATTTCGACGATTCCCTCGGCGAACGCTGAGTACACCGACAAAGACTTGCAGCACCTCTCGGACCTGGAGCATGTCCGGGAACGACCAGGGATGTATATCGGCGATACCGCGACGCGCGGCCTGCATCATTTGGTCTATGAAGTCGTCGATAACTCGATCGATGAGGCGATGGCCGGGTTTGCTAAAAGTATCTCAGTCACGGTCCATACCGACGGCAGTGTCACCGTCGAAGACGACGGGCGAGGCATTCCGGTGACCCTGCACGAGCAGCTGTCCGAGGAGCTCGAACGCGAGGTCACGACTGTCGAAGGCGTGATGACGGTCTTGAAGTTCGGTGGCAAATTCGAAAAAGGCGCCTACCAGACCTCCGGCGGCCTGCACGGCGTTGGGGTTACGGTCGTGAACTTCCTCAGCCAGTGGGCTGAGGTCGAAGTCAGTCGCGATGGTTTCACCTGGATTCAAGAATATGCGCGTGGCGTCCCGACCGGTCCGGTTCGCAAGGGCCGCGCAACCAAAAAGACCGGTACGAAAACGACCTTCAAGGCCGATAATCAGATTTTCAGTGTCTTGAAGTTCAGTTTCGACATGCTGTACAAGCGACTGCAGGAACTGGCGTTCCTCAATAGCGGCGTGCAGATCAAATTTCACGATGAACGAAACGGCGAAGGTGGCGACTTCCTGTACCAGCGAGGTTTGGTCGAGTTTGTCGAACATCTGAATCGCGCCAGCGACCCGCTGCATAGCGATGTCATTCACATCGTTGGCGAGAAGGACGGAACGCAGTACGAAATCGCGATGCAATACAGCACCGAATACACCGAGAATGTGCAATCGTACGTCAACAACATCCATACGATCGAAGGAGGCACGCATGTCTCGGGTTTTCGCAGCGCACTGACGCGAACGTTGAACAATTACGGTAAGAAGGAAAATTTGTTCAAGGGCACGGCCCCCGGTGGCGATGACTTCCGTGAAGGAATTGCCGCGGTGATCAGCGTGCGGGTTCCCCATCCGCAGTTCGAGGGACAGACAAAAACCAAACTCGGCAATAGTGAAGTCGAAGGCATCGTCAGCGGTGGGGTCGGCGAACATTTGGCCAAGTACCTCGAAGAAAACCCGCGGGTCGCCCAAGCGATTGTCCGCAAAGGACTACTGGCGGCCGAGGCGCGCGAGGCAGCTCGCAAAGCAAAAGATCTGCTCCGAACCCGCAAGAACGCGCTCGGCGGTGGTGGTCTGCCCGGAAAACTGCGCGATTGCATCAGCAAGAATCCCGATGAGTGCGAACTGTATCTGGTCGAAGGTGACTCGGCGGGCGGTTCGGCCGAAGGTGGGCGGATGCGTCAGTACCAGGCCATTCTGCCGCTGCGCGGAAAAATCATCAACGCGTACAAGAGCCGCGAAGCCAAGGTACTGGAGAATACCGAAGTTCAGTCGATGATTCAGGCGATCGGTACCGGAATCGGCGCTGACCAGGATCTGTCCAAACGCCGCTACAACAAGATCGTGATCATGACCGACGCCGATGTGGACGGCAGCCATATCCGCACCTTATTGCTCTGTTTTTTCTATCGCCAGATGTATGAGCTGGTTGCCCGCGGCCACGTGTATGTTGCCCAGCCGCCATTGTACCGAGTCCAGCAAGCCAAGAAGCGGTATTACGTGCAATCCGACGTCGAGATGAAATCACAACTGCTCGAGCGAGGTCTGGCCGATACGGTATTTGAGGCCGAGGATGGCCGGGTCGTCGAAGGCGACAAGATGCGCGAACTATGCACCGCGCTGGCATCGATGGAAGAATCAATTCTGGCGCTCGAACAGCACGGCTTCAGCCTGCGGACGCACGCGTTGAGAATCGATCCAGTTACCAACAAATTGCCCGCCTTCCTGTTGACTCACGGCGGCGAGGAGCATTGGTTTCACAATCAAGACGAGGTCGAGTCTTACTTGAACCAACACCGTTTGACTCTTGATGAGGAGCAGGACGACGAGGAGCAGGAGGATCAAGCGTCGGCTGGCGAGTCCAGCGAAGATCGTACAGCCAGGGTCGCGCATCTGGCCGAACTCCACGAAGTGCGCACGATCAATAGCGGCCTGCAAGATTTACAACGATTGGGATTCAATGTTGACGATTTGATTCCGGTCGAGCGGACGGGCGCGACTACGGCACGATTCGAATTATTGCGCGGCGAAGATAGCCGCCGGCCGCTGGAGGATCTGCGTGATTTGCTTCCGGAGGTGCGGGCGGCCGGCGAAAAAGGTTTGCAAGTTACCCGCTTCAAAGGACTCGGTGAAATGAACGCCGAAGAACTTCGCGAAACCACGCTCGATCCGGCCAACCGAACGCTGCTGAAGGTGAATTTAACGGATGCCGGAACCGCCGACGAAATGTTTCGTTTGTTGATGGGAGATAAGGTCGAACCGAGACGCGAATTCATCGAAAAGCACGCCTTGGATGTGCGCAATTTGGACGTTTAGACTCTGAACCCGCTGGTCGAATCCCATCGTCCTTGCCTGCTGGGGCATCGCCACAATTCGATCATTTTCCCAGCGATAATCGCAACTGATCGTAGACTTGTTGACCAGACTGGTTTCGCTTGGGGACGAACAGGCAGAACATCGGACGCGGCGACAACATCAAACCTTTTCTGGTTCGATACGCTTTGACCGAATCGACAGGCCAGCGAAATACTCCCGCCGGTGACGTTAGCACGAGATCATTTTGATCGATCGCCACCGAACTGATGGTGCCATCCTGTAAACCATGCTGTGCCCAGTTGACGCGCAGTCGCAGCTTGCTTCGATAGACGCTGGCCAAATAAATCAAGGCGGAAATGATCATCGCGGCGATCGACGAAAAAGCAAAAACGAGCGGGCTGAACATGATCGAGGCGACCATCACCAGGCTGCTGGCGGCGATCAAAGCCAAGGAGACCAGGATCAACCGCAGCGGATGCAGCCGCAGCACGAAGTGCGACTCCGCAAATCGCAGATTCGCGGCGGTCGTGTAGAAGCGAACCGTCTGATCGTCGTCCTCCTGAGCCAGCGGATCGGCCGGCGGCGGAGGCTGATATGGATTCACAGGCTTTGAGCTCACTCTCCGGCCCCGTTTCGTTCTGCTAGGATTGCGACCAATTCCGAAATTGCCTCCAAGTCTTTTGGGCGCATTGCCGCTCGTTTCAGTTGGATCTCTCTGACACTGATTGTTCGAATACGAAGGGGCATTCCTCCCAATTATAGCGAAGGATTCCACAGCAAGATAATTGACATCCAAGCTGGAATCCGGCGGTTGATGCTTTCTGGTGTCGCTTTTTCGTCCGCCAGTTTTCCGTGAGTTACTCCCAGCCGTAATACGGCCAGGGTCCGGGCCCGGATTCACCGGGTGGCAGATGAACGAACCCGCTACTTTGGCCCAGCGACACCAGGTCTCCTGATCCTTGGCTGATCACCGTGGTCGCGATGCCGTGCCCGGTCAGACGGACCAGACGCAGCCAATGTAAATCAAGCTTCTGATTGTCAGCGTCAGAGATTCCAACGACGGGGCAGGGGAGTAGCCACTCGGTTTGGCCACTGATCATGGCGAGCAGTGGAAGTGCCATCCGTCGGCCACCGATCGTGGCGCTGACCGGATTTCCCGGCAGGCCCAGAATGAGTTTTCCCTGGCCGGTCGCAGCCCCCAGGATCGGTTTGCCGGGACGAAGCGGCAAACCATGAAAGATCACTTCGCCGCCGACCGCTGAAACGACGTCGGGGACGTAGTCGTAGTCGCCCATGGAGACTCCACCGGTCAACAGCACTGCGTCGGACTGTTGCAGTCGCTCGCCCACCAGTTCGGTCAATGCTCGGGAGTCGTCACGACAATGGTCGGTCGGTGGCAGGGCAATCCAGTTTCGCTGGGCCAGAAGACCGCGCAGAGAGCACCGATTGCTGTTGCGAAGCTGCCAAGGATGAGGCGTCCGATTGGAAATCGATCCGACCTCGTCGCCCGTCGTGATGATTGACACCCGTACGCGGCGATGGACTTCGGCCTGATCGCAACCGAAATTGGCCATCGTCGCCAGGTGTGCCGCGTTGAGTAAAATGCCCGCTGGAAGAACTCGGCTGCCAACCGCAGCGTTTTCGCCGGCCCGGCGGATGTGCTCGCCGAAGGCGGTCGATTTTGCGGACTCGCGAAAACGGATCGCTCCGTCCAGTTCCTCGGTGTCCTCTCGTTTGACCACCGCGTCAAATCCTGTCGGCACGATCGCGCCGGTAAAGATACGAACGGCAGCGCCGTCGGTGATCTCGGGAGGTGGGGCGCCAGGGACGCTTTCGGCACTGATCGGAATCTCGGAGTTGGCGTTCAGATCGCCGAGCCGAATCGCGTAACCGTCCATCGCCGAAACGTCCGCCGCGGGGCTGTCGCGATCGGCGACCACTTCGGCCGCCAAGACTCGACCAATGCAATCATCAATCTGGACACCTTTCTCCACCGTCACGGTCGTGAGTCGCTCGGCCAGTCGGCCGAGCGCATCGTCGGGGTGATCAAAGGCAAATTTCTTAGCACTCATCTTTTGCAGCCACAAGTTTGGCATAGTCAGCGGGAGAGTTGATGTTTCGCAGCCGATCAGCAGGGAAGGGCAGGGGAGTGTGGTCTTGGCGGTCGATCCACCGGTACAAGCTGCGATCGGCAGAGGCGGCAAGCTGTTGCAGCTGGTCTGTCAGATCGACTGGATAGATCGCAACCAATGGTTCGATGCGAGGGGAAACCGCCACGGTCAATTTGTTGCTGCTCCGCCATTGGTCGCGCAGCTTGCCGAGATCGTCGGCTGTCAACCAAGGGGTATCGATCGGGGTCACAAGGCAACCAGCGAATTGGTGCTGGCGGGCATGCTCGAGTGAAGCGGCAATTCCGCCGACTGGACCAAGATCAGTGATCAAATCCGGAATCATCACCAGCTCGTGCGCCAGCTGCGTTTGGCCACTGATGACAACATCATCACAAACGTTTTTCAGACGCATGATTGCCTGCTGCAAAAATGAGTGGCGGTCGTATCGCAACGTGGCTTTGTCACGACCCATGCGAGCGGAGCGACCACCGCAGAGGACGACGCCGAGCAATTTTCTATTCACGGCTGGTGTTTTTCCAGAATATCGTCAACCCAGGAGCGCGCCCGCATCATGGTTGGAAATCCGATCGTTGGCGCCGATACGACGGCGACGTGCCTCACGTCCTCCGGCGAGCAGCCAGCCTCGAGTGCTTTGCGGCAATGCGAGTGAGTTGCGCCTTGCAGTCCCGCGCCGATCGAGATCGCGAGTTTGACCAGCGCGATTTCGCGTTCCGAAAGCGGGCCGGCCTGGCGGGTTGCTTTGCCGAACGATTCGTACGCCTGCATCAGATCGGGATACGTCTGACGCATCTGTTGGTAAGGTTTCGGGATCATATCTTTGGGCTCGGTCGGACGAGGGTATGTGATAGCAACGATCGAGTTGGTCATGCCAGTTTATCGCCACGCAATCTCCGGAAATCGCGCATCAACATCGGGTAAGAGGCTTGAAGCTGTTTCTGGTCATCACCAATGGCGACCAACAGACCCACGAAGATGGTAATCACGTTTGCCGAAGTCAACCATTTTTGCCAGAAATGAAAATGTTTATCGTTCATCCTTTTGTGGACCTGGTTGATCGAGCCGCCGATTGATCGCGTGCAGTTAGTCACCCGGCAATCATTGGATGCTGGCCCGTCGAATCGCGTCGACCAATGACTCGGTGGTGTACGGATTCGCTTCGGCCGCTACCTGATAACCAAGATCATGGAGTGTACTGCTGGTGACCGGGCTGATGCTTGCGATCTTGCACTGCTTCAGCGATTGACCAAACATCTTCACCAGACTCGTGCCGCTGGCACTGCTCATTACGGTAACCCAATCGATGTCGCCTCGCGTCAACAATTCACCGATCTCGGGATCAGGTTTCACCACATCTCGATTGGTGTAGGCAACCACTTGGGTGACTTCCGCTTTTGCCGCACCGAGCGATTTGGACAACACATCGCTACCTCGACTCGCTCGTACGATCAACACGCGTTTCCCCTGGATTGTTGGACGTAGGCTCTGGGCGAGCGATTCTGAGCGAAAATCATGGGGAACCAGGTCGGCGTTGATCGAGTACTGTCGCAACGAATCAGCGGTCTTGTGCCCGACGGCGGCGATCAGAGCGCCCGCGAAACGGCGCGTATCCACACCCGAGTCGAGCATCCGGTCGATGAAGTACCGCACGCCATTGTGGCTGCAAAATACAACGACATCAAAATCGACCAAATTCATGATCGCCGCATCGACGTCGTTCCAGCAAGCCGGTGGTGCGACTTCGATCGCCGGTTGCAGCAGCACCGAGGCGCCCAAATCGCGTAGCGGCGCGGCCAGTGACTCGGCTTGATCGGCCGGCCGAGTCACGAGCACGGTTTGTCCAAACAGCGGCCGTCCTTGCACCCAGTGAGCCGTTTCGGCAACTCTGGTAACCGGGCCGATGATCACGATCGCCGGTGGACGGATTTTGACGGAATCGATCTGCCCGCTGACTTCGTCCAACCGGCAGTGAATGGTTTGTTGGTCCGGTAGCGAGCAGCGGCGGATGATCGCGGCGGGGGTATCGGGCGACTTGCCGGCGGCGATCAGCGCTCCGGTCCAATTCTCGGCCGTTGTCAGGCCCATGTAGACCACCAGCGTTCCAGGAAAACGGGCCAGCGGCTCCCAATCGAGTGCTGATACGTCTTTTCCCGGTTCCTCGTGGCCGGTAATCAGCGCGACTGCCGATGCCAGCCGACGATCGGTGATCGGAATGCCGGCGAAAGATCCGGCAGCCAGCGCCGCGGTGATCCCGGGAACGATCTCAAAGGCAACGTTGGCTTCGCGAAGCGCCTCGACTTCCTCAGCCGTTCGCGCGAATACCGCCGGATCACCCCCTTTGAGTCGACAGACCTGTTTGCCGGCTCGGGCGTGCCGGAGCATCTCGGCAATGATTTCGTCTTGCCGCCAGATGCGACTTTGGCCGTGTTTTCCCACACAAATGTGCTGGGCTGTGGGGGCGTGCGCTAGCATTTGGGGATTGCTCAGCCCGTCAAACAAGACGACGTCCGCGCGTGAGAGCAGGTCGGCACCGCGTAGGGTCAGCAGCCCGGGGTCTCCAGGTCCGGCTCCGATCAGGTATACACGTCCGCTCATCAGCCCATTTTGCGCTTTTTCGATCGACTCTGGACAGACGGTGACGAGATCGCCATACTTGGCGGCTCAGAAAATCAGTATCTTCCGCTAAATTCCGCCCAGCAGCGCGGCGACAAGACCAGAAATGCCAAATACCCCGAGTGCCAAAAAACGTCTGCGTCAGAACGAAAAACTACGGCTTCGCAATCGGGCGGCCAAGAGTGTGATGCGAGGCCAGATTCGCAAGGTTCGCGAGGCGGTGCAAGCGGGTGATCGTGAGCAGGCACAGGCGGAGTTCAAGCTGGCACAAAAAAGGCTCGACAAGGCAGCCAGCAAGAACTTGATTCACGATAACGCGGCGGCACGCACCAAGAGCCGCTTGATCAAGCTGATTAAGGGTGTCGGCTGACCCTCTTGTCTTGCCGAACTGATTGACGAATAATCCAGGCGTCAACCACGGGCCAACGATCTTCTCGGTCGGCCGATCGGTTGCTTTTCAAGAGTTTTAACTCACCGAATGAACGTGCTTTCCGGGTCACCCGGCGCCAGCGGAACTCTCGCCGGCAGGTACAACTCAGTGGACCATTTCAACCGCACAGGTCCGACGGCGATTGCCCAATTGGTGGATTCGCCAATCTTGACGGTCGCTGGCCCGCGCGATCCAAAACGCAACCAAGGGTTGGCAGCCTAGCAGCTCTTGAAATTAGCAAATCTTAAAAACTGTGTGCTTGCAGTCTTTACCCAATAACAACCTTGGCCGCCCATGGAGATGCCAATGACTGATCAAAAAGGGAGCAATCGTTCCAGCGGTGAAACGCGCGTAGCCGGCAAGATGGCTTTAGCGGCCCGAACGTTGGGACCGCTGTCGGATTTGGAGAGACATCTGCCACCGGAATGGTGGCGTACGCTGTTCAATTCGGTGTACTTGAAAACCGATGGAGACGTAGTTGAAAACGATCTTAACACATCGCGTGATGTTGACCGTTTGATCGCGATCGCCGGATTGGAATCCAACGACCGGATTCTTGATTTATGTTGTGGTCAGGGGCGCCATTGTCTGGAACTGGCTCGCCGAGGCTTTCGCCACGTCACGGGCGTGGATCGTTCTCGTTATCTGATTCAGCTTGCCCGCCGCCGCGCCAAACAGCAATCTCTAAACGCTTCTTTTCACGAGGGAGATGCGCGTCGATTTCGGCTCAAGCAGAGCGACTTTCACTGCGTGACGCTGCTGGGTAATTCGTTTGGTTATTTCGATCACGAGTCGGATGACTTGGCGGTGTTAAAATCCGTAATTCGTGCGCTCGGTTCCGGCGGCGACCTGGTCTTGGACATTGCCAATGGTGATTGGGTCCGGGAAAATTTCGCCCCCCGCAGCTGGGAGTGGATCGATCAAGAACATTTCGTCTGTCGTGAACGCTCGTTGTCCGCCGATCAAGGACGGTTGATTTCGCGGGAAGTCGTGGTACATGCCGAGCAGGGCGTGCTGGTCGACCAGTTCTACGCCGAGCGACTCTATTCGCAAGAGGGGATCCTAACGCTGTTGGAGACCGCGGGATTCACCGACCTGCGTCATCATGGCGCCGTCGATAGCGAATCGGATCGCAACCAAGATTTGGGGATGATGGCATGTCGGATGTTGATTTCGGCCAAGTCACCGCGGCCGGCCCTGAAACCTCGTAAGCGCAAGGTGGCGTTTGCGAAAGTGACCGTGTTGTTGGGTGATCCTCGATTGCCCGACCCTTGCAAGCGAAGCGGACAGTTCAATCCGGAAGATTTCGAGACACTCGATAAACTGAAGGCAGCACTCAGCGAGCTGACCGACTACTCGTTCACCTTTGTTGACAATCACGCCTCCTTGCTCTCGGACCTCCGTTCCCAACGCCCCGACTTTGTGCTGAATTTGTGCGATGAAGGTTTCAACAACGATGCCTTCAAAGAATTGCATGTACCAGCGGTGCTTGAGCTGTTGGGGATTCCGTATAGCGGTGCCGGGCCGGCGGCACTGGGGATGTGTTACAACAAATCTTATGTCCGTTGCATCGCTGATGCGCTGTCGGTTCCGGTGCCGCTGGAAACTTACGTCGACCCCGACGACCAATCCGCTACCTTGCCGTCGATTCTGCCCGCCCTGCTGAAACCCAACTATGGCGACAGCAGTGTCGGAATCACAGCCGATTCGGTGGTCCAGACGGCCACCGAGCTGATCATGCGGATGGAGCAAATGCGGGAGCAATTGCCGGGAATTCCGTTGCTGATCCAAGAATATTTGACGGGAGCTGAATACAGCATTGGGATCGTGGGAAACCCCGGCCAGGGCTATCAGTTCCTGCCACCGCTAGAGGTGGACTACAGCGGACTTGATGCGAATCTACCAAGAATTCTTGGGTACGAGTCAAAGTGGCTTCCCGATTCTCCTTACTGGACGCAAATCAAGTGCCATCAAGCCCGTCTGGATGATGAGACTCTGCGATCGCTGTTTGATTACTCGGGCCTGCTGTTCGAGCGACTTGGCTGTCGAGATTACGCGCGATTCGATTTTCGAGCCGATGCCGAGGGACGGGTCAAATTGTTGGAAGTCAATCCGAATCCGGGTTGGTGCTGGGATGGCAAGTTGAATTTTATGGCGGGTTACGCCGGACTCCGTTACACCGATTTGCTGCGAATGATCATCGAGGCCGCCCAAGCAAGATACACCATCCCACCGACACAGCATCCAGTCCCTCAACAGCGCGCTGAACACCCAAAAGCAATGTCGTTGCAAGTTTCGGCGTCTTAGACAGACGTTCTACCAGCACGGTTCCGCGGGCAATTTGAAAGCAGCAGCGTGACGAATAAAAACGATCTTGAAAATGCCACTGAAAAGGTGACTGTCCGTCGCTGGAAAAAAAGCGATCTGTCCGAGATCGTCGCGCTTCAACGGGCGGCTTACAGCCGGTTTGAAGACGACGATCTTTGCGACCGACGCAACTACGAGTTGCAGTTCGCCGCGTTCCCACAAGGACAGTTGTTGTGTGAGATCAACGGTCGAGTCGTCGGCTATGCCACTTCGTTAATCGTCCAGCTTGGCGATGATGACCAGCGATACTCCTACGCGGAAGTTACCGGCGTCGGCACATTCAGCACACATGACCCCGCTGGGGATACCTTGTACGGTGCTGATATCGCCGTTCATCCCGAATTTCGCGGACGGGGGATCGCGGGAAAACTTTACACGGCTCGACGCAAACTGCTGACCCGCTACAACCTGCGACGGATGGTCGCCGGCGGACGGATCCCGGGATACGCAGAGCATGCAGGCAAAATCACGGCCGAAGAGTATGTGGAAGCGGTGCAGCGCGGCGAGCTGTCCGACAGCGCTCTGTCAGCTCATTTGAAAGCTGGATACCGTGTGCTTGGTGTTCACCTGGATTATCTCAACGATAGCGAGAGCCTGAATTACGCGACCTCAATTGAGCTGCTGAATCCCAGCTACGATGCGGCGAAACGAAAGATCGCAAGTTCTCGCGTTACCCGTATGGTGCGTAAAATTCGTGTCTGCGCGGCACAGTATTTAATGCGTCCAATCGAAAGCTGGCAGCAATTTGAAGAGCAAGCAGAGTTTTTTACGATCACGGCAAATGAGTACCACTGCCACTTCCTGCTGTTTCCGGAATTGTTTACCGCTCAGCTGTTCAGCACTATGCCGCATGACCTCGATACGCTGCAAGCCATCTCGGCGCTGGCCGAGATGCACGGCCAGTATCTGGAACTGTTCAAACGTCTCTCGCGAGATCATGGACTTTATATCATCGCGGGATCGCATCCAGTCGCCAGCGACGGCAAGCTACACAATGTCGCACACCTGTTCGCGCCGAGCGGCAACGTATACACGCAAGATAAATTGCATGTCACTCCTGGCGAGCGACGGTTTTGGGGAATTCATCCAGGTCGATCGCTGAAGCTGTTCGATACTCCCTTGGGGCGAATCGCAATCCAAGTCTGTTACGACATCGAATTTCCTGAACTTGCGCGGCTGTTAACGCTGCGAGGCGCGGAGGTCATTTTCGTTCCTTTTGCCACCGATGAGCGCAAATCGTACCACCGAGTGCGTTACTGTGCCCAAGCGCGGGCGGTCGAAAATATGATCTATGTCGTGTTGGCGGGATGCGTCGGCAATCTGCCGCAGGTGCGCAGTTTTCTGGTCAACTATGGTCAGGCGGCTGTCCTGACCCCTTGCGATATCGCGTTCCCCAAAGACGGCGTGGCAGCCGAAGCGGACCCCAACTGCGAAACCGTGGTGATCGCCGAGTTGGATCTCGGCAGCCTGGCCGAACAGCGTGATCTGGGAAGCGTGCGGCCGCTACACGACCGTCGCGGCGATCTGTACCAGCTTAGCGGTCGAACGCCGATCGAGGTGGTCCACGTGACTTGAAGTCGATATCGCTGGGGGAGCATCGCAATCGTCGTTGCGATCAAAGTCGCGGGCGGGCGAATCGATTCACCAAACCAACCCGGCATCACCAAGCCTTGTTTTGGTCTCGGCCATCAATGCGTCCTCGTCGGCCTCGGTCTCGGCGACGTAAGTGACGCTGAACCGCAGATAGGCTCCGGCGTCGTCCCAAGGGACTGTCACGATCCCAAATTGTTCGATCAGGTGACGAGTCGCGTCTTCGGCCGCTGCAAAGGTCTCGCCCGATTTCGTTCCAGTCGGCGCCTTGCTGTACAGGAAATAGGTTCCTCCTGGTAGCTCGCAATCAAATCCGCATTGCTGCAACGTGGCGACCAGCTTGTGCAGCCTGCGGCGGTACTTGGCGTTGATCTGCGCGGGGATCGAATCATCATCGAGCGCTGCTGCTGCGGCTTTTTGAATCGCAATGAACTGGCCACTGTCGCTGTTATCTTTTACGTCGGCGAAGGCAGAGACGATCCGTGGGTGACCGCAGACGAATCCCATTCGCCAACCGATCATGTCGTAACCCTTGCTCATCGAATGGACTTCGACGCCGACGTCGAGCGCGCCCGGGGTTTGCAGAAAGCTGCGGGGTTGGCCGTCAAAGGTCAGCAGAATATGAGCCGCGTCTTGAACGACCACAAATTCTTTCTGCTTGGCCAAAGCGACCACTTTTTCGAAGAATTCGGGAGGCGCGGTTCGACCGGTTGGTGAGTTCGGATAATTCAGCACCATCAGCTTGGCGCGCCGGTAAATATCGTCGGGGACTGCATCCAGGTCCGGTAGAAAATCATTTTCGGCCAGCAAAGGCATTTTGAAGACTTCGCCGCCGTAATAGCGAGTATGTGTCGCCGCGACCGGATAACCGGGGACGCTGATCAACGTGACATCGCCGGGATTGATAAAACAAGCAGGCAGCATCGCGTAAGCCGGTTTGCTGCCGATGCAATGGTTGATTTGCGTGGCTGGATCGAGCGACACACCAAAGTGACGCTGCATGAACCGGGCCGCCGCCGCCTTGTACTCGGCGATCCCGTTGTCGGCATAGCCGCGATTTTCCGGCTTGTTGATTTCGGCGGCCATCACGTCACGGATGGACTTGGCCGCCATCGAATCATTTTCGCCGATGCCGAAATCAAGCAGTTGTCGATCCGGGTAGTCGCGCAGCGCCTTTCGCTTTGCCCTTTTGATTTTTTCGAATTTGTAGATCTCGGTGCCTTTGCCATACAGAGCACCGCCGATGCGATCGGCGAACAAGTTTTGGAAGTAAGGGTCGGAGGCGATCACGGCATCGTCTTTGGTGGCGGTAGTCATTGGAAATCAAGCTTAAAGATGTTGAGATTTGGAAGCTACAACTTACGTTCCGCCAGGGCGGCTCGGCAAGGGTGTAGCGGCTGTTTCACACCGCCTGCACCCGCTTGCCTTGAGATCGCTACAATTCTGATATGTCTCAAGACGACAACAGCACGGAAGTCGACAAGCTGCGATCGCGGTACGAAGAACTGGCCGAACTGGCTGGTTCGTTGGCTCACGAAATCAAGAACCCGCTTTCGGTGATCCACATGAACATCGACTTGCTGAGTGAAGATCTGGAAGAGATCAATTCGCCGGTTTGCCGTCGGTCGATCGATCGGATCGATATTGTTCGCGGCCAATGCGAGCGCATGGAAGCTCTGCTCCGGGACTTTCTGCGGTACACTCGGCTTCGCGATATCGATTTGGTTTCGGGCAATCTGAACGATCAGATCGAGATCGTGTTGCGCGCCTATCAGGCTCAGGCCGATGCAAATGGAATCGACATCAAGAGATACTTGGACCAGGACTTACCGGTAATCGCGCTGCATAGCGATTCCCTGCAGGCGGCGCTGATGAATCTGGTGAAAAATGCCCTGGAGTCGATGGATCAGGGAGGCCAATTGATGGTCCGTACTTACACCACCCCCAAGAGCGTTGCCTTGGATTTGATCGACACCGGCGAAGGGGTCGATGGAAACACAGTGATGCACATGTTCGAACCGTTTTACAGCACCAAGGAAGGTGGTTCCGGTCTCGGACTGCCGACGGCTCAGAAGATCATCGAAGCGCACGGCGGTCGCATCAGCGTGCAAAGCGAAGTTGGTCGGGGGACCAAGTTTGTACTCGAATTCCCGATCCCGAAACGGATTGGTTAATCGCCTTCGCCTGGCTCAGCAGCGCCGCTGGGAATTCAAGGTGATCTGACGGCTACAGTTCAATCACTTGCTGCTGATCAATGATTTCGATCTTTTCTTCACACTTTGCGGCCATTTCGATCTGTACGTCCCAACGACCATCAGCGTCGGCGGTAACGATCCAGTGTGGTTGCACGCAGACACTCTGATGCACCAATTCGAAACCAGCCTCGCTTTGGCTAACCGTTTCGATCGGAAAAGCCCAAATTCCGCTGGGGCGGTCGATCTCCAGCGACACATCGATTCCCAGCCAGCGGTCCGACAAACAGAGTCCCGTTGCATCATGCAAGTCCAACTGGCTGCCCAATTGACCGAGCATAGTTCCGTCCGCATCGCTGAAGTAACGATCGTCCGCTCCAGCGGGCAACCCAGCAAAGTTCATTTCAATCGCAAAGTGAAGCGGCTGACCCGGTGGCAGGTGCTCCAGCAAATAGGTGATCGATAAGCGATCACTGCCACTGACCAGCGTGACCGCTTTGGTGAGCGTGATGGGGATTCCCCAGGCGTTTCCATCGCGGCGCATCTGCACCTGAACACGATCTCTGCCGCGCCGCAACTTCGCCTCGAATGGCAATTCGACAAAGTCACCTCGCTCCATCGCCTCGCCGCGTGCGACCGCGCCGAGAGTTGCTTCGTTGTCGTAGAAATGGTCCATCAAGCTTTTACGGGCGAACGCGTCGTACTGCAACCGCTGATCCAAATCGGCCTGTTTGAAAACCACCCGATCGTGGATGCTGGCGACGTCGTCACCAGCCTCGTTGGGTCCGGATAATACCTTGCGATGATAACTCTCCGGCCGGCGCTGGAGCGTAGCGAGCAGGTTGTGACTGATGCCGCGAACATCCAGCTCGTACAACCGCCCGCCCCGACCAGGGGCGACCCAGGCACAGAGCGCATTGTTGCTCAGACGGACTTCCTGCAAGCCATCAAAGTTGTAGTCTTCGACTGTCGCATGGACCGCGCCGAGCGTTGACGACAAGACATGATCCAACTGCGTATCAGCCTGGATCAGATGACTGTAAACCGCGTTGCGAAGGTGTGGCAGGTAGATGCCCCCAAACGCGCCATGCCAATAAGGGCAATTGCATTGTCCGCGATACAGATGATCACGAATCTCCGACAATTCGCCGGCATCGACACCAGCTGCCTCGGCATCGGCCAGGCGTCGGCTGACATGCATCATGCGCGCGTACATTTCATTGGTTTCGTCGTACTTGGTTTTGAAATTTCTCCAGTAGCCGCCGCGAACGAACGATTTCAGATCCGCCCAGCGCGGATCTTGTTGCATCGCATGGACGACGTCATCAAAAACTTCTTGCGCTTCCACAGGCAACGACCATTCGGTCATCTCGCGATAGCTGCAATCGGGCAGATAGACCTTTCCGACTGGTGGAGTCTTGCGGATCGCCTCAGCTAACGTAACGGTCTGCAACCAAGCCGAATTCTCAGTCAGAGCGTCGAAGAAGGAACGCAGCCAACCTTGTTCGTAGACGTGCGATTTGGTGTCGGGCCAGGTCCCAAATTTTTCGCCGTCATCTCCGAAAGTCAAAACCGCACCCGGCGACCGCTCGGCGACTTGCCGGCAGTAATCAATGGTTTCCGATGCCGGTCGAAACGGAATCGTGTACCGCAGGCGTTCCGATCCAGGAAAAATCCGCAATACCCGGCCATCGTCTTCGGTCAGGTAATATCCGGTCAACTGCTGATCGCGAAGTCCGGCGGCACGGAAGTGAAAATCGTCCAACACCGTGTAGCGGATTCCGGCATCGACCACATTGCGGGTCAGGGACGATTCCCAGACTCGCTCCGGGGTCCACATTCCAGCCGGCACGGCGCCCAGATTGCGTTGCAGCCAGGCACTGAAGCTTTGAATCTGGCCAATTCGATCGCGATCGGGCAACATCGTCAAAATCGGCTCGTATTGCGGACCACCGATGATCTCGACGCGGCCGACATCCACCAACATCCGCAGACGGTCCAGGTATTCTGGGTGACGCTGGGCCAGCCACATGATCAGCGGGCCCGAGGTGTGCAGCGAAATTTGCAGCTGCTCGTAGGGCTCAAAAACGTCCAGAAACGGCAGGTAGCTATCCTGATAGGCCTGTTCAAATACGCCGTCGAAGTTCCCAATCGGCTGGTGATTGTGAAGAACAAGGCAAAGGTAAGCGTGATGCGTCATGGTTCACAGTATGATTCGAGTCGTTAAGTGAATCTGGATTTGCGGTTATACGTAGGCCGATTGTAGGCTTCGAAAGCAATCGATCGAATAGTCCCAATAGGCAAAACAGACGCTGATCACCAAAAACAAAGCTGACCTGTGCCGCTGAATCGTTAACTCCGGAGATCGTATCCCAAGCGGATACGTCAGCGTCGCAGGCGCAATCCGCCTAGCAGTTATCGGCCGGCGCGATCGACAAAATTGACCAAAACCTTACAGCGCTGCGCGCGGATCTTCGGCTTTCGCCATTCGCCGGTAGTCTGCGGCGGCTGTTTCAGGCAACACCGGGTTGATCATGCAGCCACTGCTCCATTCAAACCCGGCAATCTGGGTCATCCGCGGAAAGAGATCAATCGACCAATGAAACGCATCGGACGAATCGTCGGCGGCCGGCGGCTGGGTCGACAGACAGAGATTATAAGCCGTGCGAGGACGAAGTTTTTCCAACCAGGCTATGGCTCGGTACACAATTCGTGAAACAGACTCAATGGTCGCCTCATCGAGTTGCTCGAAACAGGACTGATGTTGTTGCGTCGTGATTCGCATCAGCATCGGTAGGCGGCTGGCAAATGGACAAAAAGCGATTAGTTTTCCATCCTGCCAAACCACTCGATGTTCGGCCTTCAATTCGGCCCGCACTAGATCACATTGCAAGCAGCAACCCGTTTCTGCGCGATGTCGAGACATTCGTTTCACGGATGTCTCAACGGACATCGGCAATCTGTCGGTAGCGATCAGCTGGCTATGGCTGTGCCGCAGCGACGCGCCTGCTTTCTCGCCGACATTCTTGAAAATGGTCAGATAAGAGATACCGGGACATTTTCTCCAATGTCTCAGACGGTCGCGATACGCAAGGAAAGTCAATTGCACCTCGGCCAGGTCAAGGCGCGACATCGAAGCGACGTGTTGCGGAGACTCGATGATTACCTCATGTCCGCCATAAGCCGATGCTCTTTGAAACAGCGGGGAACCGGCCTGCGATTCAATCGGTTTGGGTGTTGCGTCCACGGCCGGATACAGATTCGGCACCACCCGAACCGACCAATCGGCTTGGGAGCCATCGGTTACGTCGGTTTGGCAGACGCCGTCGTCGATTCGCCCAATCCAGACTGGTGCCGGAGTCGATCCCTCGTGGCCGCAGCAGAAAGGGCATTGCAACGCGCGATTGATCGTTTCGCCACTGGGTACATACTCCTCCGGTCGGGCATCCCGATTGGGTGCAAAAACCGACCATTGACCGGTAAGCAGGTCAAGTCGGGATTCCGCAGCTCGGAGCGGCTGCCCGACGGTGGCACTGAATTTTTCCGGTGCAGCGGCTTGGTTTTTTGGTTTTACGGTTTTAACCATCGAAATGCACTCGAGCGAAGCATGCGTCTGAGTGACCGAGTGATCGGCTGATACGAGTGATCGGCTGATACGACTCAAACGGGTCAAAGCTTACTCCAAATTCAGCGGTTTTCGCAGTACTTATTTTTGAATGTTTCGGCCGTTATTCGCGCTGCTGCGCGTCGACGGGCTTTGAGTTCGCTTTAAGGGCTAGCGTTCTCTCATAAAGGGCTACATATTCTTTCGCACTTTTTCGCCACGACCAGTCTTGAGCCATCCCAGTTTCGACAAGTTGAGCCCATTGGGCCCCATGATGATAACGTAAGTTCAGCGCTCGGCCGATCGCTTCGTCCAGGGCAGTCGGGTGCCATGACCGCAAGTGAAATCCGGTCGCTGTCCGATTGGCCAACGTCGATTCGAGGCAATCGACGACCGTGTCGGCCAGTCCACCCGTGGGCGTGACGATCGGCACCGTTCCATAACGCAGGGAGTAAAGCTGATTTAGTCCACAAGGTTCGTAATGGCTAGGCATGACAAACACGTCGGCAGCCGCTTCGATTTGGTGCGCCAGTTCGTCACTGAACCCCAGATGCACTGCGAATCGGCTGGGAAACTCGCCGGCCAGTGGCAGCAGGGCTTGTTCGATTCGAGCATCGCCGCTGCCGAGCACGATCCACTGGGCCGGCCGATTCTCGATTAAATGCGATTGCAAGACAGGCAGGATCAAATCCCAGCCTTTCTGCTCAGCCAAGCGGCCTACCAATCCGATCAGCGGCAGCTCGTCGTTTCGCTCGAGTCCAAATCTCTCTTGCAACATCTGTTTGTTCGCCCGTTTGCCATCGCGCCAGGACGAACTGTCATAGTTGCGCGCAAAGTAGGGTCGGTCGCCGGGTTCCAAACCGCTTGGTCGATCCCATTGATGATCCCGCAGAGCCGGTCGGACGCCGCCGCTAAAACGCCATCTAATCCGCACCCATGATGCGGTGTCCGAATTTCTTGTGCGTATCGAGGACTGACGGTTGTGACAGTGTCGGCGGTGACGATCCCGGCCTTCAAGTAGTTCAGCTGATCGTAATACTCGAACTCGTTGGCATTGAAGTGCCGCCAATCGAGACCCGTCCATTCAAACGCCTGTTTGGCAAAGTTTCCTTGATAGGCCAAGTTATGAATCGTTAGCACGGTCGCTGTTTCGCTGATCGCTGGGTTGGCGCTCGAGCGGCCGGCGTTGATCAGTCCGGGGATCAGGCCGGTTTGCCAATCGTTGCAATGAGCGATGTCGATTGACCATCCGATCCGCGTCATCGCGTGAATTGCGGCGCGACAAAAAAAGGCAAACCGCTCGGCGTTGTCGGGAAAGTCGCCGGCCGACGTTCCGTACAAGCCTGGTCGATCAAAGTATTGCGGCTGATCAACGAACCAAACGGGCAGATCGCTGTCGGGCAGCGTGCTCTTGAGCAGCCGCGCACCGACCAGTTTTTGCCGGCTCATTGGGATCGCAAAACTGATGTCTGTGGATTCGATTGGCAGTCCGCATTGACGCACGCTTTGAAACGCCGGCATGATCACTGCCGCACGATGCCCCAGCGCTGAGATCCAAGCCGGCAGTACACCGCAAACATCAGCCAGTCCGCCGGTCTTGGCGAACGGTACCGTTTCCGTCGTCAGAAAAACAATGTTCAACGCCGATGCTCGTTGAGAGTGGATACGTACAGACGGCATGAGTGTAGCTGGCCGCCCTAAGCTTCACCATCATATCGGGTACAATTCCGGTTGCTGGCCGTTGCACAGGCGGGTTGCCTGCTTCGACAACTGTTCCCTGTTCCAATCATTGTCGCCATGTCGATGTCGCCACAAGAACTTCGTCTGGGCAGCTATCAAGTCCGTCAGCAGCCGTCTCCGCTGCCCTGGAGTCGATGGCGAGTCGCGACGCGGGTCTCAGACAATCAAATGGGATTCCTGCGGCAGCTCGTGACAGCGCAAATCAATCAGCGAATCCGAACTCAGCTGATCGCGCACCTGCGCGTTTCGGCGGACCAACTGCAGCCCTTGGAAATCGAGACGCTTGGGGAACAGACATTGGTATTTTCGGCGATCGAGCCGGGCCGATTGCTGTCCGAACAATGCGGCCCAGGCGTATCGCTGGCTCCGTCGCAGGTTTGCAAGTTGGGGATCGTGGTCGCCCAGTCGCTCGCCGCGATGCACCGTAACTCTGTGGTGCATGGGGCCGTTCGCGCAGATCGAGTTTGGGTGACCAAAAGCGGGCAGCTGATGTTGCTGCGCGATCCGGCGATCGAGCTGTCCAATCAAGGTCGAACTGGCGACGATGACTGGTTGGATACCGGCGAGGCTCCGCACGATTATGCGGCTCCGGAATTTGCCGCCGCCAATCAGCCCTGTGATATCGTCACCGACCTTTACAGCTTGGGCTGTTTGCTGTTCCGAACGCTGACTGGCCGCGCGCCAATCGATGCAACTTCGTGGGACCAGGCGGTCAGCGAACATGCCCGAACATCGCCGCCGCTGCTGGTGTCCGCGGTCGCGCAGCGAGGATCGGGAGACCCGTTGCTGCGCGTGATCGCTTTCGCAATGGCGAAGAGTCCCGAGGTGCGGTTTGATTCCGCAGACCAGCTGGCAGCCGCATTACGGGCGACCTTGCCGCTGACCCGTGACGTGGCTGAAAAGTTGCCCACAGCGGTTGAACTTGGGCCGGCCGTAGCCGTCGATTCCGGACGCTTGATCGACCGGCGGACGCCCGCGGTGGTGACGAAAAAAGAGCGGCGTCGCCAGCGGAAGCGTCCGCGTCAAGCATTGATCGCCGCCGGTGTATCGGCGGCGGCTGTGCTGCTGCTGATCGGCTTTGGTATCCGTCGTTGGGGCCAGTCGGCTTCGCAACGGCAAACGTCCGATGCCGTCGTGCAGCGGAGCAGTCAATCACCACCCGCACAGCCGTCGGATCCACTGCAGCCAGGCCAGAGCATTGTCGATCAACAAACGTTGACGCGTGGTTATCGCTTGGTCAAAGATGATCAGACGTTGTATGTCCCGCCCTATCGGTTGGATTCACCCAGCGTGTCTTTGGCATTGCTGCCTCCCGGGCCGGCCGTGATCGCATCGATTCGGACAGCGTTTCTGTTTGCCGCAGCGGATCATGAATCGTTAGCCAATGCATTTGAAGCTGAGTTGTCCGAGCTGATGGATCGATTGTCATCTCGGACCGGAGTGTCCCCTGAATCGATTGAGCGCTGCACCATCGCAATCCACCCGAAGCAGCCAGCTGATGTTGAAACGTCATTGGCAATTGAACTCCGAAGCCCGGAATCGATTGTCTCGCTGGCCGAGAAATTGCAGGTTTCATCTTCGCGTACCGCGGCCGGATCGACGATTTATGTCAGTGATGAAGGGTCAGGCGAAGCTTATTTTTTTTCACCAATCGAGGGTGACGAAGAACGAGTTTCCAAGTTCGCGATCGGATCGATTGACCGAGTCAGCGAGGTTGCCGATCTGGATGGCGGCGAGATTCTGTTGCCGCCGGGGCTGCAGTCGCTGTGGAAATACGCCAGTGAAGAGGCCGATTTCGCGGTGCTGGCAACTCCCAATTTTTTGTTCGCCGATGGTCGAACGTTGTTGCTCTCCTCGATGCCCGAAGCGGTCGAGCCACTCAGAGCGTTTCTGATTCCGGACGTATCGGCGGGATTGTTGGTGGTTGGTACCGAGGGACAACGGCTGTATGGCGAGCTAAGGCTTTTGCCAAGCGGTGGCAGCAATGATGCGCTGTTGATGAAGAAGCTCAGTGATGCGGCGGCGGAATTACCGTTATGGGCTGATCAGTTTGTGATCGATTCGCAGCCTGCGCCAACGTGGCGATTATTGGCGACGCGATTGCCGTTGATGATACGATTTGTGGTTCGGTATGCAAGGTTCGGGACCAGCGACGGTTCAGCTGTTGTGAATCTGTATCTACCGGAGCGGATCGTACCCCAGTTGTGCCTGGCGTTTTCGCTGGCGATCAATACGCCTGCCGGCAGGACTGCCACGGTCGCCAATCCTGCGGTCGCCGATACGCTGACCTTGGATCAGCTGCTGGACAGAAAGATGTCGATTTCGTTTGACCAGGAGTCACTGGAATTCGCAGTCGAGACCGTGCTCAGCGAATTTCGACAGCGTTTGCCTGCCGGCGTCAAAATGCCTCCGATACGAATCGTTGGCGGAGATCTTCAGAAGATGGGGATCACCCAGAACCAACAAATACGCGGATTCGCAAAGACCGACGTCTCGCTGCGAGCCGTGTTGACCGATCTGGTGGTGCAGGCCAACCCGGATCGGACGGCAAACGGTCCGAGCGATCCGAAACAAGCATTGGTCTGGGTGGTCGCGGATGATCCGCAACAACCGGCCGGCAAGTCGATTCTGGTGACGACACGGCAAGCCTCAGCAGGCAAGTACGAACTGCCGTCGGAATTCCGCGCGAAAATTGAAAATTGGCTCGGGAATCGACTTTCGACCGTTTTTCGCCGGAAACGAGACCGCGGACCAGCTGCTTTGCGAATCGTACCAGGTCGCAACCTTGCCAGAGGCGCCGATCGGACCGCCAGGCTGGCGCCCTGCCGCTGGGTCCGGTTAGAAGAGTTGTTCGGGGGGATTGCCGACTGTCACATGGAAAATCCCCTCGCACTGGCTGCCCAAGGCGACGGCACCGCGTCCGGCGTTCTAGTTTTGCAGGTCTGTACACGGAATCACCATTCTGCCCAACAGCCTTCCGAATTCATGCAAGTCGCCGATTACGTACCGATTAGCGTCGCTACTCTACTGCCTACCGAAGCAGTCGGGCTTGATCTGTTTCAACAGGAACAAGATTCGGATCGTGTGGTGCTCTATCGAGGAGCTGAATATCCACTGTCGCTGAACGATTTGGATCGCTTGCGCAGCCGGGGCATTCACCGACTTTACATTACCAAAGAATCACGGTCGATTTATCAAACGTACCTGCGCTCGATTGCCACCAAGGGTGATGCTGAATCGATTCCATTCACCGCTCGAGTCGGCGCGCTGGCCGAAGTGGTTCGCGATGTCCTAGAGTCAACCTTCAAGTATCAGGAAGTTGACCAAACGGTCACAGCGGCGGAAAAATTGGGTGGGTTGGCGACGGATATCATCACCAACGATCAGTTCGCTGCCGGCGACTTGTTCCGCGTGCTGCATCATGATTATGCCACCTTTTCACATTCCACAAACGTGGCGTTTTACTGTGGAATACTGGCCGAGGAACTTGGTTATTCCAAGTCCGAAATCAAGCAAATCACGACCGGCGGGTTATTACATGATCTCGGCAAGCTGGAGATCGAAGAAGCGATCCTCTGCAAACAGGGAAAACTGGACGACTTCGAATTCCGCAGGATTCAGGCTCATCCGATCACCGGATTTCGAAAATTGGCCCACCGCAAGGATCTGGTCGCCGGCCAATTGATGATGGCTTATCAACACCATGAGCGAATCGACGGCAGGGGCTATCCGGTAGGGTGCCTTGGCAGCGAGATCCATCCATGGGCGAAATTATGTGCTGTCGTTGATGTATTCGAGGCTTTGACGAGTCATCGCCCCTACCGCAAACCAATGCCGCGCAGCAAAGCTTTGGTATTGCAGCAGCGAGATAGCGGAACCCATTTTGATCCGGAGATCCTAGCATGTTGGAAGACGATTATTCATCGCGATTTGGTGAGCTGATCGAGTCCATCGTGTGGGACATCGAATTGCCCCGCGATTGGTCTGATTACTTTGACGTTCGGGGTGAGACCGCTTCGTTCAAGGGCGACGTGCGGAACAACCAACGAATGATGATCCGCACTTATGGTGCGATGTGGTTTGAACAGTCGCTACCTTTCTGTGACCGATCCAGCGAACCAGTCGGCGTCTACAGCCGAGATTTTTCGCGCAACGGCGTTGGACTGCTGGCACCGTTTGAACTCTATCCCGAAGAACGCATTCAAATCGCTTTGCCAGCCTTCTGGGTCCAGGTGTTGGTTGTCCGCGCTCGACGGATCACCAGCCACTGTTATGAGATTGGCACGGAGCTGATTAAACGACATGACGCTGATCCGGCGGCGCTGTTGGGACCAGTCTCCGAGGCTTGTTAGCCGCGTCTCCCTGGTCGCAGCCGCATCACCCGAATCGGATGATCCGGATCGTCGTCCAATTGGATCTGATGTTCTTCGTATTGCCAATCTCGCTGGCCAATCCAATCTCGAAATTCGTTGGCAATGATTCGATACGGATCGCTTAGTAAGACCTGGCCGGCATCAGTCAGGTGCTGTTTCAAACTCTGTTCCAGTTGCGGCCAGAGCGTCCGCAGGTAGGTCACATCACTGCCTAAGATCAATGGGAATGGGGGTACGCTCAATCGGTCGATCCCGAATCGTAAGCGCTGTACTTGACACCGATCTTGAACTTCCCAAGTGCTCAGTCGGACCAACCATAACGGATCATCGACTCCATCGGTCAAGACGACATTGCCACCCCGATGGACCGCGGACAAACCGGCATGTCCGGTACCACAGCCGAGTTCCAAGATTCGCAGCCCGGAGAGCTCGAGTCGATCCAAGTAACGATCCAATCCTGCAGCGGCGCGCCAGGTCGCTGCCCAAAACGGATCGATCACGCCCTGCTCGCCGGCGTCCTGGCGCTGACAGGCTTCGATCAACATCCCGTCGGGATCGGAGGCGACGGCCAAAGGTCGCAGCTGGCCGGCAATTTCGACCTCGTCCCAATGCCAGGCAAACCGCTCGCTGGTCTGTTGCGCGAGCGAATCATAAGCCAGTTTGCGATCGATCGACCACGCGCCATCAGCCGCGACCGATCGATGCGTTTTCATTCGCTCAGCCACTGCGCTGCCTCGGCGGCAAAATAGGTCAGCACGCCGTCGGCACCAGCACGTTTGAACCCCAGCAGACTTTCCAGTACCACCGATCGTCGATCGAGCCACCCGTTGTTAGCCGCGCCGGCGATCATCGCGTACTCGCCACTGACTTGATAGACGTATGTTGGCGCCGCGAACGTATCCTTCACACGGCGGACGATATCCAAGTAAGGCATTCCCGGTTTGACCATCACGCTGTCGGCCCCTTCGGCCAGATCCAGCGCCACCTCATGCAACGCCTCGTCCGATTGTGCCGGCGACTGTTGATAGGTCTTTTTACTCGCGCCGCCCAAGTTGGCGGCCGATCCCACTGCGTCGCGAAAGGGACCGTAGAACGCGCTGGCATATTTCGCCGCGTAAGACATGATCTGGACATGCTGGTATCCGGACTTGTCCAAAGACTCTCGGATGGCTCCGACGCGGCCGTCCATCATGTCACTGGGTGCAATGATGTCACAGCCTGCCGCTGCCTGCACTTCCGCTTGCCGCTGCAGGACGCGGACCGTGTCGTCATTGACGACGTAGTCATCGCGGACCAATCCGTCGTGACCATGGCTGCTGTACGGATCGAGTGCGACATCGCAAATCACTCCCAGCGAATCGCCGACCTCTTGCTTGATCGCCCGCACCGTACGGCAGATCAGGTTTTCGGGGTTGACCGCCTCGCTGGCCTCGTCGGTTTTCAGTCCTGGATCGGTGGCCGGAAAGATCGCGATCGCCGGAATCCCCAGCTGGCAAGCGCGGACCGCCTCGCGACACACCTGGTCGGTCCCCAAACGATCCACTCCAGGCAAGCTATCGACCGGCTGCCGTCCTGGGCCGTCAAACACGAACAGCGGCCAAATCAAATCATCGACGCTCAGCCGTGTCTGGGCGGTCAGCCGGCGCGACCAATCGTGCCGGCGCACCCGCCGCATTCGAGTCGCGGGGAATGGCCCGCGGCAAAACTCTGCCATATCGGATTTACTTTTTCTGGACCGGTACTGCGACGTCGTGCCACCCGATCATCATCTCCTCCCAAGTTTGCGGGCCCCAACGGACCGTCTTGGTGGGGTCAGGATTCGCCAGGTTCTCGTCCGAGTTGTCGTAGTAAGCAGTGCACAGCATCTTGGTGCCCTTAGGAACGTCCTTCATCTCCGAAAACACGAACGAAGTTTGCCAGTTGAAATCGTAATGAGGAACATCCAGGATGACTTCTTTCTTACCGTCAGGGTACTCCAACTCGTAGCGGAATGATTTGCCCCGCATGTGCATGTGGGGGAACAGCGACATCAATTTGACGTCCTCGTCAAATACCTTTTCCGCGACCTCTTTGTGGGCATTTTCATGCGGCGGGATCCGCAACCGCGTGTTGATCGCGTTGGTGGTCCAGGTTTGATGAGTCACATCTTCCTGATCCATGTACACCAGGCCCAAGCTGCTGCGGTCGGTTTGCGGACTGCCAATCGGAGTGTAATGCATCTCGAAGATCAGCTTCGATCCGGCGGGAATTCGTTTGGCCCAACCCGGAGGCCCGCTGATCGGACGAGTTCCCGGCGCGAATCCGACCAGCAGTTCATGCTGGCCGATGTTGCTGCTCTTGGCGTCCGGAGACATGATGTAGACGATGATGTGATGAACCACCGCTTTGTTGCCCGGCATGCATTCGGCCATCTTGACCCACTTGTCCTCTTTGAATCCAGGATCGACGACATAGTATCGGTAGTCCTCGACTCCCTCTGGCTTGACATCGACTGGTGATTCGGACATGTAGATGATTTCATCGGGCTGTTGCGGCATGAACCAACCTTCGCGGAATTCCAACGGTTCGGGCAGATCGGCTGGATCGCCTTCGGGCGTCCCATTTTCCACCCAGGTGTAGATCAGTTCTTTCTCCTCGTCATTCAAACGGTTCTCGTTGGCGAAGTGACCATATTTCGGATTGGCGTGCCAGGGCGGCATCCGTTGCTCGCTGACGACTTCGGCAATCATTTCGCCCCAACCGGCGGCTTCTTCATAATCGGTCAAAGCGAATGGCGCGATTTGGCCTTCGCGATGGCACTCGACACAACGCTGTTGAAACAGTCTGGAAATTTGATTCGAGAAGGTAACGGCCGAATCTTCTCTCACGCGTCGGGCTCGACCGATGATGCAACCACGGGCCTTGGTCACCGGCATGCTGACTTGTTTGCCGGCCAGCAATTCAGTCACGGCGATCTCCAGGTCGGCCCGTTTCTCGGCCGGCGAAGAAAGCCCGACCCCGGAGCCAAAGGTGTACTGTGCATCGATGCGGCCGGTGTAGCGGATCTTGCGATCGGGGTCGAGCACAAACACTTCCGGCGTGCGAGTGGCACCGAACTGATCCGCTACTTTGTTGTGCAAGTCTTTCAACAGCGGAAACGTAATGCCGTGATCGCGTGCATGGGCCGAGAGTTCGGCGATCGAATCTTGAACGTTCGAGCAAACGCCGAGCACCACCACGCCTTGGTCAGCGTATTTTTCGCTCAGCCGCTGCATCCGTCCGCTATAGAGTTTTGCCAGTGGGCATTCGGTACCCGTGAAGTAGACCACCACAACCTTGCCGTCGTACTCGCTGAGCGAATAAGATCTGCCGCGGTAATCCTTCAGCGTGAAGTCAGCGACGGCTTCGCCGATCGAATGTCCAGAGGACTCGACCGCGATTGCCGGGCAACTGACCGCACAGAGTGCCAAAAGGCACGACGCTGATGCGATCGATTGGATGAAGATTGGCTTGTTGATCAACAACCTGGGCATGACTGACCCTGTGATGGGTGGACTGCAAAACTGATTCAAACGCGAAATCGGATATTCGGATCGCATGACGACAAACTTCCATTATACCGGCATCGAACAGCGCCGTCAGTAGAATAATCGGCGGCGGTTTAGCAGGCTTTTCTCTGATCCGCGGCTTCCGCTACTGCGAATTCTGCTCAGCGCGCAGGTCGTAGCAGGCCGCTTCCTGGTTGTTGCGGACGAACAACAGGCCTCGGTTGAGCACCGGATGGTTCCATGTTTTACCTTCGATCGCTTGAAATTTTGCAATCTCGCGCGCTGAATCGCTCGTCGCTTCGACCAGCACCACTTCGCCACTTTCGGTCACCACCAGCAAGTCGTCGCCGACCATCAGAATTTGTCCGTATCGATAGCGGCCTTGCTTCCAAGTCCGCTCTCCGTCAGCGGCGTTGATGCAGGACAGGATCCCTTCGTCCAACCCGTACAAATAACCGTCCCGATAGATTCCTGCGTTGAATTTCAGCTTGAACCGATTCGGGCTTTCCCAACGAGGTTCGACCTTCCACTTGCCTGCCTCTTCAGTCACGTCCAATCGCGCGCTGCCGGTTCCATACCCGCTACTGATGAACACGCTCTCGTCGGGCAACACGATCGGTTGGGCGAGATTTAATTTAGTGACGTTGGTCCAGGGAAACATCCAAAGCAGCTCGCCGGAGCTCAAATCGTGCCCACCCACCCCTTCGCTGGAATAGATCAAGACTTGCGGTACGCCGTCAATGGTGACGACCTGAGGCGAGGCGTAACTTTGAGTTTGTTGACCGCCGGACCAACGTTTCTCGCCGGTCAATCGGTCATAGGCGGCGACCGCGCCGTTCTGGCCGCTTGGATTGACGATCACAAGGTCCTCGTGGATCGCCGGTGATCCGGCCATGCCATACATCACCAAATCAGTCTCGGCGTCGTCAACAATGTTCGTGCTCCACAGCAGCCCGCCAGTCAGCGGACTGAGGCAATTCAGAACTCCGGTGGCGCCCAAGGCGTACAGACGTGAATCATGGACCGTTGGAGTGGCGCGAGGACCGACGCCACTGGCCACTTCTTCGAAACGTACCGGATCGGTGTGGATCCAGACCTGTTCGCCCGATTTGGCGTCGTAACAGACCACTGCCTCGTCGTCACCCCGTTGTTCCTGGGTGAATGCGAAATCACCGACAATCGCGAACGAAGACCAGGCTGGCCCGACCGGGTGACGCCACAGCGGTTGCGGTGGATTGTCATTCCAATCGCGACGAATGCTGACGCCGCGAACAATTTGATCACCCCGTGCGCCGCCGAACCGCGGCCAATCGGCCTCGCTGACTTCAAGTCGAGAGGCGTCATCGTCGATCACTGCTTGCCGTTGTGCGGCTTGTTGGGATGCAAAGTACTCAGCCGCCCTGTCTTCGGCCGTCGGAGCAAACCGATAAACGAATCGAGGCACGAAGTCGCCGGATTGCCCGTTCATGCGAAACAGGCCGAAGAAGCCGACGACCACCAGTGCCAGGGCCCCAATCCCGACCATCCGCGTGCGCAGGCGAATGCCGGAAAAGAAGGCAAACCAGGCGGTCACAATCAAGCCGGCCAACAGCCAGATGACCATGCCGAAGCCGCGGAGCATCGACAAGTCACCGTCAGCCAAAACCCACAACGCGGCCTGAGCAAGACCGGCCAGGACCGCGATCGCGATCGGAAACCGCAGCCGAACGGGTGGCCGAGTCCCAGGTTCATTGATTGCTGATTCAGCGGACATCGTTTGGCGGCTCCTAAGGAGGCAGAAAATCGGATCTTGGACTCGGACGCCGCGGTTTCGCTGCCCCGGGACGAAGCCCGATCGCGCTGCCGGGCAATCGCAACATTGTCGGCTGTCGATTTAAACCTGGCAATTGTCCCGCACGACATTAGGATCTCATTTTCACGATCCAGCATCGCCGTCCGTTTTTCTGAAAATGCCTTGTTTCCTGCCGGGCGCTGCCAAAGACGGGACAGCACAATGGGGACGGACAATGGAGATCACGATCGCCGCTTGCTTGATTCTGCTGACATCAATCTTGCTGTCGATGCCTTTCCCGGCGTGAGCATGCATTCCGCTTTTGGCGTCGCGGCGGTCTGAGCTCCGCGCTAGAGGCCGCGATCAGCGCCGGTCGCAATCGACTTCTTGCCGCAATGCTGATCAGCGGCCCGTGATCCCGGTGCGGGGAGTCGGACGGATTATCGGTGTGGTCAGCAGCTGGGCGATCGTGATGGTTGGCTGAGCCATGGTGCTTGGAACCAGATTCACAAGAATGACATCAAAATGATCAACCACAACATCGATTGAAGCATCGTGACATTCGATTGGGTTGACGTGAATCTTCCTGTCCACGTTGCTGGTACAGTTTGATAGAATTTAGTCGTTCAAGGCTTGAGTCTTACCTTCGACCATTTGTTGGCAATGATGCACACGATTCGATTGGCACTTTATGCGTTGTTGTTGGCTTCGGTCGGTCTTTGCGCGGCGGCCAAAGAAGTTCCGATCTCGGTATTGATCGTCGACGGTCAAAACAATCACAACTGGCAACAGACAACACCCCTGATCCGGCAGACGCTCGAGGGCTGCGGCCGGTTTGTGGTTGATGTGGTCACATCACCGCCGACGGGTGCCGAAATGAGCGAGTTTCGACCAAAATTCGCGGACTACGACGTTGTGGTCTCGAACTACAACGGCGACCCTTGGAGTGAGCAGACGCAGCTAGATTTTGAAAAGTACGTGGCCAGCGGCGGTGGATTTGTCTGTGTCCATGCGGCTGATAATTCATTTCCGAATTGGAGCGCCTACAATCGAATGATTGGATTGGGTGGTTGGGGCGGGCGAAGCGAAAAGGATGGTCCTTATGTGCGCTGGAAGGAAGATCAACAGCGATTCACGCGGGATGCGTCCCCCGGCAGCGGCGGTTCACACGGCCAGCGAGTCCCGTTCCTGATCGTCATTCGCGACAACGACCATCCGATCACGCGCGGGTTGCCAAGTTCGTTCATGCAAAACAATGACGAGTTGTACGCCACGTTGCGGGGCCCGGCGGAAAACATGCATGTTTTGGCGACCGGGTTCAGTGCTCCGAAAACCGGCGGCAGCGGTGAACACGAACCGTTGTTGATGACGATTCAATTTGGCAACGGACGCGTCTTTCATACCACGCTGGGTCACGACGCCGAAGCGATCCGTGGAGTCGCTTTTCAAGCTACCTTGCAGCGAGGAACCGAGTGGGCGGCGACCGGCGATGTGACGCTGCCTCCGATTGGCGGCGACGTCCTGACCGACAGCCAGCCCGCCGTCCGCGATCCGGCGAATATCAGAACAGAGTCTCCCGCCAAGATGCCCGATATCACCGGTGACGGCTGGGTTTCCCTGTTCAACGGAACCGACCTGACCGGCTGGACGCAAAAGAATGGCACGGCAACCTACCGCGTCGAAAATGGCATGATCATCGGCAAGACGGCCGAGGGCAGCCCCAATTCGTTCTTGTGTACCGGGCAAGAGTTTAGTGATTTTGAATTGACTTTCGAGGTCAATGATGATCCTGGATTGAACAGCGGTGTGCAGATTCGCTCGCTCAGCAAAGCGGATTACAAGAATGGCCGAGTTCATGGTCCGCAAGTTGAGATTGAAACGGCGCCGGGAGACAGCGGTTATTTGTACAGCGAAGGGACCGGTCGGGGTTGGATCACCAAAGAGCAGCCGATCAAGGACGCCTATCGCAATGGCCAGTGGAATCGATTTGTTGTTCGGGCCACCGGCGAGAGGATCCAGATTTGGGTCAACGGACAGGCAATTACGGACATTCGTGACGAAGAATCCAGTCGTAAGGGTTTTGTCGGTTTGCAGGTACACAGCATCGCCAACGGGACGGGACCATTTGAAGTTCGCTGGCGCGACATTCGCATTCGTCAGCTGAAATAGCATCCCATCGCCGCACGAGTTTCACGGCGGCCCGCTAAACGTCTGAGCGGCGGTCCGATTATTCCGAAAGTTCGGTTTGCGATTCTCGTCCGAATTATGAAGCCTGCGGGCAGGTTTCCGGGCCTAGCTGGGGCGGAATGGGTCCAACCCAAAGTCCATTGCAGTCGATATCACCGGCAATGCCATTTCGGTGCGTCGTTTGGAACAGACGTCTGTGGCAGCATTCCGGATCCTCAGGTTGATTGATTTCATGGATGAATTCAAACAGAGCCGCGCGCTACGTCGCCTCGCGTTGCTGGTCGCCATTTCCTGTCTTGCAGCCGATGTGGATGCTGATGAACAGGGTACTCGACCGACGTCGACCTTCCGCAGCCTGATTGCGCAGGGTTGGAAAAATGACGCACAGCCGCCAGTCGCATCGTCTGCGGAGCCGCTGGCCGAGTTGATCAGAAAGCAAGCGGTGCTGATCGAAGTGCCCAGGATCAAGCCCGCATTGAAACAGGAACCGATCCAAGCATCGGAATCGGCACTGGCTCCGGAACCAGTCCAAGAACTGCTACCGGAACCCATCGTCGCACCGCAACCGACACCAATTGCTGCACTTTCGACCGAACCATCGGTGCAAGCCGATCGGCAATCGCTCGTTCCAGTGCAACCAGAACCGATCGCCGAGGGGCAACCGCAGTTGATTGCCGAGGCACAACCTGAGCTGATTGTCCAACGTCAACCGAAATCGATCCTGGACTTGCAACCGGAATTGATCGCCGAACTGCCGCCGCAATCGATCGCCGAGGCGCAAAGAGAACTGATTCAGCAACCGGAATCGACATCGGAAGCTGCGTCAAACGAACCGCTTGTCGCGACAGAGCCGGAGGAATTGCCGGTCGCGATGTTCAAGCCAATTTCCGAACAGTCAGCTTTGGAAACGCAGCAGAACGGCTTCGAACTCTTTCCGCTAGCCGATATCCAAGCCGATGCTGCGATTGAATCCGAACCATCTGGACCAGCGTTCTCACCGGTTGCCAATGCGCAGGCCATTCGTCTTCACGAAGCCGCGCGAATGTCGCTTCGTAGTGCAGGGCAGCGACTGCGTCATCGGGCAACGCATTCGGCGAAAATGTATGCACTAGAGACGCTGCGCTCGATCGTCGCGATGCAAGACGCAAAGCAGGGTGGAAACACCCACGCAAAAATGTTGGATGCCGCGCTGGACGCGATTCGTGAGTCGCGAGATTTCTGCGGCAGCTTTGGTGCGGTCGACTACAAGGCGCTGCAGCGAATGGTCGCGGTTCACGAAACGCCGGCACTGAAAGGTCGAAATTTAGAATCGCTATCTGCGATTGAAGCGACCGAGGAGTACCTGAATTTCGCTAAACAGAATCTGGTAGTGGCTGCCGGCGGAGCCCGTGAAGCGAGTGACGCGTTGGTGATTTTGGGAAATGTCGAGCGCGAGACCGTCGCGTTGGACAACGCCTATGCATCGGCGGTTGCGGTGATGTTGCAGCAAACTGCCGTCGAGATCGCGCCACAGAGCATGACCGCCCACTGTGAACTGGGAATTACATTGAGCCACCAGGGATTGATCGATCAGGCGGCCGCCTCTTTGAAACAAAGCTTGTCCATTCAACCGACACGCCGCGGATACGCAGAATTGTTGGAGGTTTCGCGCCGCAGCGGTGATATTGATACGGCACATGCATGCGTCACCGCGCGAGCAGTGATAACCTGCCCAACGAGATTCCCGTGCGAACCATATCACCGACACAATTCGCGGCTACGTATCGACCGAATCTGGCAGCGATGCCGGCCAAGGAGACCGAAACGACCGCGGCAGCGTCGCATAGCGCTACCGCCGACTCACAACCAATCCGCGTCGGCTTCAGATCCATGATCCCGTTTGGACGCAAGTAAAACCGATTTTTAGTATTCGCAGATGCAACGCTTATTCCCTTCAAACCAAATGCTTACCTACCTTCCTAGCAGATGAGATATCCCGTGACGACGACTTTTTTGAAGACCGCTTCTCGAGCAACGGCATTGACGTGTCTGATGGCGACAGCATGGTTGACGACCTGTCCAAAACTGCCGGCAGACGATCTGTTGACGATCGTGGGCGCGCAGGGCAGTGAAGTGAACTGGCAGACCGCCGACGCATCCGATAGCCAAGTTCCACAGCGCCGCAGCGGAAACGAATTGTTGCCGAATCAACGCCATCCCACCGATCCCAGCTTGGATGGACAGATTGCCAGCGGATCTCAGATCCAATTGATGTCACACGGTCCGATCTTCGTACAATCGTGCAATTGTGGCCACTGTTTGCGTTGTGTCGACCGCAACGGTCAGGGAATGATTGGCGAACTTGGCATGGCAAACGGCATTGGACCCTGCATTAACAAAGACCATGAATGCTGGCAGTGTCCCTACAATCCACCATTCGACGTGTATGGTCCAGGCGAGTACGCGGGTCCCGCGCGAATCCCACGCATTCCCGAATACCGCTTGCGATCAGGTGATACCATTGCGTTCACGTTCTTGATCGTCGGTCTGAAAACCGAAGGTCCTTACCGATTGGCGGTTGGCGACCAGTTGTTGATTGAGTCCGAGGCGGACGCGGATATCACCCGGGGAACATTTGAACGCGGCTTGGCGGTCCAACCGGATGGGACGATCACGCTGAGGTTGATCGGCCAAGTCTATGCGGTCGGACAAACCATCGAACAACTCCGCGAAGTTTTGGATGAAAAGTATCGGAAATTCTATGACGAGCCAAATGTGGACGTGACTCCGATCAGAACGGGAACGGCTGCTGTCTATATTCGCGAAGCCTTCAGTGGTACCGGTGGTTTTGACCCGCAACAAACCATTCAAACGGTTACTCCGGCGGGCGAGATTCGCTTGCCCCGGATTGGCAGCGTTCAAGCACAAGGCTTGACACTTGACGAATTGAAGCAAGAGATCAATCTGCGATACGATCAATTGGTCGGCGGACTCGAAGTGGAACCATCACTGGCTAGCCAGGCTCCGCACAATGTGTTTGTGCTTGGCGAGGTCAACAAACCGGGTCGGTACAGCCTGGATAATTCGCCGACCACGGTACTGGGCGCGATCGCCTTGGCGGGCGGACACATTCCCGGTGCCAACTTGCGACAAGTCGTTGTCTTTCGCCGCGGCGAAAACTACGAATTGTTGTCAACGCTGCTCGATGTCCGTGGTGCGATTTTGGGACGGGAAGCCCATCCGGCCGACGAGATCTGGTTGCGAGACAATGACGTGATCGTGTTGCCAAGCACTCCGATTCGCTTGATCAACAATCTGGTCAAACAGGTCTTCACCGACGGGATCTACGGTGTCGTTCCCTTTACCGTGTTCTACAACGCCAATGGTGTTGTTGGACTCTAAACTCTAAACGATTCGATAACCCTCGCCGGTCAACAGGTCGGCGAGGGTTTGTTTTGGCTGATAGTCTCCATGCACCAGGCGGATCTGGCCGGGAGCTTGATTCATCGAGCGGACGAAGCGCATCAGGTCGGCCTGATCGCCGTGGGCGGAATAGCCACCGATTCGCTCGATGTTCGCCGCCACATCGTACTTGCGACCATCCAGTCGTACCCAATCAGCACCTCGGCTGATGGAGTGCCCGGGCGTACCGGAGGCTTGATAGCCAACGAAGATGATATCGGTCGACGGCTGATCGATAAATCGTTTCAGATAGTTGACCACTCGTCCGCCGGTACACATCCCGCTGCCGGCGATCACGATTGCCGGCAGTTTGCGATCATCAAGGTAGTTCAGAATATCGCGGTGCTCACGATGGTCGCCGACCGTGGTCAGGTTCTCGAACACCAGCGGTTGGTCATCGGTCCGCAACAACGATTGCGCTTCGACCGACCAATACTCTCGCATCTCAGTGAACAGTTCGGTGAATCGCGCGGCGAGCGGCGAATCGACAATCACGTCGACTTGCTTCAGCAACGAGCGACCGGCTTTCTTTTGCAGTCGCTCGAAGATCGTATTCATCTCGTATAGCAAGGATTGAGTACGTCCCAGACTAAATGCCGGAATGATCGTCACGCCTTGATTATCCAATGTGCGTTGCAGTATTCGCTGGAGTGTTTGGCAGCGGTCCTCCGCACTGGGATGAAGCTTGTCACCGTAGGTGCTTTCCAGCACCAGCAAATCGGCTTTTTCGGGGCTGACTGGTGGTCGCAACAAGGGATCACTACCGGTTCCGATGTCGCCCGAGAAGACGACCAATTCACCGCCCGGCAGTTGCACTTCAAAGATGGTTGAACCCAGCACATGCCCGGCCGGTCGCAGTCGCAATTGGACGCCACCGTCGATCGAGTGCCACTGGTGGTAACACAGCGGTCGCAATAGTTTGCCGATGTGGTTGAGAAACTTGTTGATCAGATTTCGGCTGCGCGTGAACCCGATCTTCAGCGCATCTTCCATCACCAATGGCAGCAGGCGAGCGGTGGGACCACTGCAATAGATTGGTTTTGCGAACCCGGCGGCCAACAGATAAGGAATCCGTCCGGCGTGATCGATGTGGACGTGGGTCAGCAACAAAGATTGGATTCCGCTGAGCGAGAAATTGATCTCCGGGTCGGGATGCTTGATTGCTTCGTCTCCTTGAAAGATTCCGCAATCGACCAGCAGGCTTTGATCCTGCCCCCAAAACAATTGATGGCACGACCCGGTGACACCTTGATGGGCGCCATGATGAATCAGTTTCATGGGGAATTTTTAGGTGCTGAAAATCGGGATTCATGCCGTGACCAACCTTGTCACTGCCGCGGCGATGCTAATTGTGTCCCAAGCAAGGCAGAACCACCACATCACCAGAAAGGAATTCAAACGATGGCCAAATACTACGTCCAATCCGCGACCATGCAACGAGCTTTGCAACGATGGAAGTCGTCACCGAGTGGAACCAGATGGTGACGACACTGGACCGTTTACAGCGGATGCTGAGCCGGGACGCGTAGAATCGAAGGAACCAAGTTCATTTCTTCTTCAAATATCCGGCGCTGGTCTGGAAGTAGTGCTGACGTCGTTGGGTTGGCTGTTCGTCCGGTTTCGAAGCTGACTTCAAATCGGCCAGATTGGCTTCGCAGTATCGACAGCCGATCTGTTCGATATGAAAGCGAATGTAACCGGCGGTGTCATCATCGAGTGTGCCAAGCAAAAACTGTCCCAGTTCGGTGCGCGAGGGACAGGACAAGCGGTGCCGTCGCCAGATTGCGCCCAAGGTGTGCAAGCCCGCGGTCTCGCGCCCGCGGACTTCGATCAAACGATTCCGCAGTTCGGCGTCGCTTCGCAGATCATGTTCCAGTTGCGAACACCGCGCCGGCGGCAACGCCTCCTCCAGAAAGGCAGCAAGTTCGGCGTCGGTAAATCGGTTCATGGTTGTTTGTCGCTACGCAAGCGAAAGACGAATCTGTTTGCACTCATCTACTTGCACTTACTCAGGCACAGGCAGACGTTTTGGCCGCCAAAGCCGAAACTGTTGTTCAGGGCGTACTGGACCGCAGCCTGTCGGGCTTCGTTGGGGACGTAATCCAAATCGCATTCGGGATCCGGATTCTCGTAATTGATTGTCGGCGGCAGTACGGAATCCCGGATCGCCATCAGACAGACGATCATCTCCGTGACGCCGGCGGCCGCGATCAAGTGTCCCATCATGCTTTTGGTGCTGCTGACCGGAATCTTGTCGGCGGCGTCCCCGAAAACTTCTCGACAAGCCTTGGATTCGACTTTGTCGTTGACCGTCGTGCTGGTACCGTGAGCATTGACGTAATTGATGTCGGCCGGATTCAGACCGGCGTCGGCGATTGCCATCCGCATCGCGGCGATGCCGCCATGGCCATCGGGAGGAATGTCGGTGATGCGGTAGGCGTCGGCGGTGGTACCGTAGCCGGCAACTTCACCATAAATTTTCGCGCCACGTGCTCGGGCGGCTTCCAGTTCTTCCAAGATCACCATCGCCGACCCTTCGCCCAATACGAATCCGTTGCGCAGCCGATCAAACGGGCGGCTGGCTTTGGTTGGTTCGTCATTGCTCTCGCTAAGCGCCGTCAACAAATTGAATCCGGTGACCCCGAACGGATGAATCATGCTGTGAGTGCCGCCGGAGAGCATCACGTCGGCGTCGCCGCGACGGATGATCTCAGTTGCCTCGCCGACCGCCTGGCTGCTGGCGGCACAGGCGGTCAAGCAGTTCAGATTCGGGCCTTGCGCGTTGAACATGGTGGCTAAGTGAGCGGCTGGCATGTTCGGTTCTTGTTCCAGTTCGATGGCCGGGTTGAGCAATTCCAGGCCGGCGGCAATGAATTTGGCCTCATCGTAGGCGCCGTCGGCCAGCGCCGCGGTCATCATTTTGCTAAAGGTTGCAAAGTCCTGATTCCCTTCGCCGCTGCCCAGGTAGACGCCAAAGCGAACCGGGTTGTCGATCGAGTCGAGTACACCGCTGTCGAGGACCGCTTGTTTGGCGGCCCCGGCGGCGAATTTCGTGTGACGTCCCCGATGCCGCCACAATTCGGCGTCTTCGCCACAATCGGTGATGTCCCAGTTTTTGACTTCGGCGCTGATCTGGGTGGGAAATCCGCTGGCGTCAAACAACGTTGTTTTGGCGACGCCGCTCTTGCCTGCTTGCAGACCCGACCAAACGGTTTCGACGTCGTGACCCATAGGGTTGATCATGCCGATCCCAGTGACGACTACGCGGCGACGCATAATGAGAAGTCTTTTTAAGCAAAGGAGAAAATGAAATGTGGGCCCGTAGGCTGCACGCCAGAACTTGTCCTGATCAACGAAGACTGAAATGCCAGTTACAGGTTGTCGTATTTTGGCAGCAGCTGTCCATCGGCGTCGACCGCCACATGGAAAAAGTTCATCAATCGAAGCATTGATTCTAAGTCCCCCGGCTCGAATAGCGAGCCTTCGGTAAACCGACCTGGTTCCAGGAAGGCAAACATCAATGAGATTTCGGCCTGCAGGGCCTGCTCGCAATGGCTGGTGCAGCGGACGGTTGCTCCATTGTCGCCGATCCGATCAAGATCGACTCGGTACTGTAATTGGTCGCCATTACGCGCCGGAGAGTAAAAGATTGCCTTGCTGACTTTGGCCAGCACGACCCGTTTTTCGAAAGCAAAGTGCTGGGCGACCATGATTCCACCGAGCTGCGCCATCCCTTCGATGATCAGGGTTGGCGGCAAGATTGGAAAACCAGGGCAGTATTCATCCACGGCCTCTTCGTCCAGCGTTACATTCTTGATTCCGCAAGCGTGCGAACCACTGACGAACTCGGTAAATTTATCGACCCAAAGCCAGCGCATGGATGCCTAACCGATTTTGCTGCCGACGTAGCTGCACAGGTCGCCGACCGTCAGCAGGTTGCCGAAATCTTGCACGCGCGGGTTCTTCTCAAACTCCGACAGGTTGGCCCATGGCATCCGCCGCTTCAACTCGGCCATCCCGTCGGCGGTGACAACACCGTCTTGGACGTACTGATTGTTGGTCAGAATGTCCTCGGGAGAAAGTTCTTCGCGCGGAATCGTGATATCGAATGCTTTTTCAAGCTTAAAGACGATGTCCAAAAAATCGATCGATTCAGCACCCAGGTCGCCGACCAATGTGGACTCACGACTGACTTCATCATCATCGACGCCCAAGGCGTCGACGAGAGCTTCTTGTACTTTATCGAAAATTTCTTCTTGATCCAAAGACATCGAATGTTCCTTTGTAGGTTTGTCGTTGCGAAACGAATGAGAGGTTATTGAACTGGGCGTGGATTAAGACGTGGATGAGCTGATCAGCGGTGGGTCGCCGAAGAGTTCATGAAATTGTTGCTTGCTGCGACTGCGGACATCGTCGTCGGTGCCGAACTGCGGAGGGTCGCCGGTAACGGTGCGTTCGAGAACCAGTCTTGCCGAGACCGTGATCCGTCCCTGCTTGGTCGCCGAAGCCTTCACGGTGATTCGGTTTTCTTCTTCCTTGATCGTTTCGACGTTGACCTCCAGCGTGTCGCCCGGGGCCAGGAAGTCGCCAAACTTGACGCTTCGGACCTCACGAAGCAAGACCAAAGGGGCTGCAAACTGATCGCCCGACCTGATCATCCAGACCGCTGCTTGATGCAGTGCTTCGAGCATCATCACGCCGGGCATCACGGGGAACCGAGGAAAATGGTCTTTCAAAAATTCTTCGTCCGCGTGCAGCGTCCTCAGGGCCGTCAGCTTTTGGCCTGGCTGGAGCGAGGTAATTTGATCGATCTGACGGTATTTCATCGGTTCTGCCGGCGAGGAGCGAGGCTCCTACAATAGATGCCGGTCAAAATTGCCTCAACCGTGGTTTTCCAGGAATCGGCCCGGTTTTCCCTCTTTCCCGGGCCCAATCGTTAGGCTCGGCAAAAGTCGAAATCGTGGTCGGCGGATCCCGTTACTCTTCTTTGCCGATCGAAAACAGCTTGTCCTTGGTGCTGATGTAGATCGAACCGTTGGCCGCGACCGGCGTGCTGTACACACTGCTGCCCATGAAAATCTCTTCGATTGGCTCATTGTTCTCTTTGCCAAATTCAAAGATCGCCACGTCACCCTCTTCGTCGCCAATGAACACATGGCCGTCAGCGATCAGTGGGCTGCCCCAGCTAAGTGACAACATGTCATAGGTGAAGTGGACGATCGGTTGGCCGTCCTTGCTCCCTTTGGCGTCCAAGCAGTGCACGAGTCCCGAGTAATCCGAGATGTACAGCAGATCATCTTTGATCGCTACCGTTCCGATGGTGCGATGCATCTCTTCCTCAAAGTCGATTGTGCCGTCCTGATTTCGGTCCGCGACATGGTAATGCCAAACCGCGCCAGAGTTGGGATTGTCGACTTCCACTTCCCCCTTTTCTTGCTCGACCGCAATCAGTCGCTTGTGGGGAATCGGCGTCCGTTTACCCCCTTCGACTTTCATCGCCAGCGTTGGTGAAATGTCACCGCGCTTGGTGGGGTCGATGCACCACAGATGACCTTCGCCGTCGCCATGTTCGGGATCTTGACCAACCCCGATGTAGACCAATCCATCATAGGCCACCGGTGTGGCGATCAGGTTGTTGCGTGTGCCGGCACCACCCAGTTCCCATCGGGACGTTTTTGGGTTGCAATCGAACTGCCACAGCAATGTTGGTTTGCCATCATTTCCTCGGTCGGCAGCAAAGCTGTACAGGATGCCGTCGCCGCCCGCCATCAAGACTTGCGGCACGCCTTCAAAGACCGCGACGGTCGGGCTGGACCACTGACCATGCAGAATATTCGTTCCCGGCGATTTATCGGTCCACAATACCTCGCCGCTGTTCTTATCCATGCAGATGAAACTGGGCGCGTCGGGCGACGGCAAACTGCGATGCGTTTCGTCCAAGCCGTTACTGGTGTTGACGAACAGTAAATCGCCGTAGCTGGTCACACTGCAGGCGCACATGTTGTGTTGGCTGACGCCCAGATCGGTCATCATGTTGAAGATCCAAATCACGTCAGCATCTTGCTTGTCATGGACACCGAGTGCCTTGAAGAAATTGATGTTCGGTCCGAGTTGCTTGATGGTCAGCGAACGATCGACGCCGCCGAAATTTCCAGTGGCTTTCCAAATTTTACCTGCTTCGACTGCTTCGATCGTCGCCTCGCCTTGGAGTGCTTCGCCAGCGGCGGCGAGCAATTGCTGGGCATCGTCGGAAAGATTGCCGGAGTTCAATCCGGCAAGAATTGCCGCATGCGCCTCGGCCGTCTTGTCGCCCTTCATGATCCCGGCAACGAACGCCTCTTCGGCGGTGACCACTCCATCATCTTCATCATCATAGAATCCATGGGTGTCCAAGCAGCGAACTTCGCCGCGACTGGTGACAAACCACAATCGGTCGCCCTCGACCAGCGGTGCGCAGCAAATCCCTTGCAGAGGCCAGTCATGGACTCGGCCGGTGATCAATTTCTCGCTGCTGTGTTGCCACAGAAACTCGCCGTCTTGTTCGTTGAAAGCCAACAGGCAGCCGAGATCGACATCCGATGGATAACGCTTGAGGTGTCCCGCCCCATTGTTGGTGCCGACAAAGACTCGGCCACCGGCGACGACCGGATTGCCGTAGGTTTGGCTACCGAGCTTGGCGTACCAGCGAATGTTCTGCGCCTTGCTGCGGTCCCATTCCCCGGTGCGACGGTCAAACTTGCCGATGTCCCACTGAGTCGGCAGGTTCTTGACCGCGGGAGCATTATTTCGCATCCGCGTGCCGCCCCACTGAGGCCAATCACCACCCGCTTCCATGACGTCTTCGGGCTTGGCCGCCTCTTTGGCTAGCGCCACCAGCTTGGTGGCCGAGGCTTTGGTTGGGTCGGTCGCCACTGCTTCGGTCGCCACTGCTTCGGTCACGACTGCTTCAGTCACGGCTGCTTCGGTCACGACTGCTTCGGTCACGACTGCTTCAGTCACGACTGCTTCGGTCGTGTCTGTGAGCGGGGTGTCTGCAGCGACCGCCGGTGAAATCTCGCCGTCCTCCGATCCTTCGGTAGCCTCCGTGCTGGCCGTGATATTGGCACTGCGTGGGCCGGTCGATGTGTCGATGTCCGTGATGGTTTTGGGCTTGCATCCGCCCAGGGCGACCGACACGAGGCTACCGAGCAGCACTGCGCCGACTAACACGGACCAAACGGATAGTTGATTGTTTTGCATGTTTCTATTGCTCGTCTTCATTATTGGCGGTCACTTCAATGTTATCCAAATACAATTCGGCGACTTTGGCGTTCCCGTACAATCCGGGACTGCCTGATAGGTTAGGCGACTCGTCTCGAGCCGTCACGGTCCATTCCTTGGGTTCAGGCTCATCTCGCGGCCAGACTTTTCCGCGCAACAGCGCGACCGCTGCCGGTGGCTCGCTCTCCAGATCCACCCGCAACTTCATCCGGTACCAGGTATCCTCTTTCCACGGAAACTTAACCGTTTCCGCCATCCGCAGCTGTGCCGACCAGGTGCGGATTTGAAGTTCTTGGTGTTGCCCCATCAGGTCCAGGATATAACCCTGGGCAATCAGCCCGATATCGGGCAATTGTTGTTCCATTCGCGAACCGCGGGCGTCGGCGGTGATCGTGTATTCCGACAGATCGCTCGGCCCCATCCAGCCCTGGCTGCGGGCACCTTTGGGGATGGTGGTGACTTTGGTCAGCGCCGGCGAACCATCGACCGTGCGAATTACATTTCGATAGCGAGCCCCGATCCAAGAGAGCGGCGGTTCTTTCAACTGGTCAAAGGTAAATTTCCACGGCAGATCGGGCACGATCCGCACTCGGGTGGTTCCAGTAACCTCGCCGACCCGCGCCGTGATCGTCGCGGCGGTGTGCGCGGCGTCGGCTGCCGCTGTGAAGGTCGATCCCTCGATCGTTCCCGGTCCAGTGACTTCGTAGCTGACCTGGCTTGGTGGCTCCAATTTCTGACCCAGGATGTTGAAAACGTTGACCGCCAGCTCCAGCGATTGACCCGGCTTGATCAATGGTTCGCAAGGGACGATTTGAACTTGTGCGATCTCGGGGTTTTCGGCGACCGGAGTTTCCTGCCCCATCGACTGCTCGATCGCTATCGGCGTCTGCGCGCTGTCGGCGGTGGCGATGCAATAGAGAGACTTGGTGCTTTGGAAATAGAGCCTGCCGTCGGCGACGATTGGGGAGGCGATGAAATTGATTCCGCGCAGGCGGCCTTTGTTGATGACTTCGAATCCCTCCTCGGTCGGCCTCAGGATCGCCCAGGCTCCATCCTCGGCCAGCACATAGATTTTTCCGTCGGCATACAACAGTGCCGATCGTTGGCGGCTGCCGGCAAACGATTTGCGTTCCACGATCGGCTCGCCCGTTTCGGCATCAAAGATCCACATTTTGCAGCGGTCATCGACGACGTACAACCGATCGTCAATCAAGACCGGTTCGCACATCCCGACGACCACTTCCATTCGCTTCCAAAGCTCTTCGACTTGGGTCTGGTCGCCGGTGCCCGAGACGCGCAGGGCCGCCACCGCGCCCATCAGATTGTTGTATGGCGCGACGTTCTCTTCGCTGTGGCTGGCAAAGACTCGGTCGCCCACGACCAGCGGGCTGGCAAAGATGCCGCGCAGCGACAAGTCATAGTGCCACAGCGGTTTGCCGGTGCGGGGCTGAAAGCTCCAAATTGCCCCGTCGCCAGTCCCCAAGATCAATTGCCGTTGTCCGTCGATGGTGACGATCGAAGGGGCTGAATAGGTCGTGTCATCGGGAAGATCGCGAGTACCGCTGAACCAGATCACTTCCCCGGTTTTCTTGTCCATGGCGATCAAACGATGGTTCGGCTTGGCCGCTTCGCCCCAGTTGATGATGATCCCGCTGATGATCACCAAATCCTCGTGGATCACTGGAAAGTTGGTTCGCCCGCCATACGTGCTGAGCATCCCGAATTGCTCGTGCAGCGGGATGCTCCAGAGGACTTCTCCGGTTTCTCCGTTGAAACAGAGGAAAATGTCGCAGGATCCAAGCGCATAGACGTTACCGGTTTCTTTGTCGCCGACCAAGCTGCTCCAGCCGACCCGCTCGGCTGGCACGTCGGAAAGCCAGACGTTGTACTTGCTCTCCCACAGGGTCTCGCCCGTTTTGGCGTCCAAGCAAACCACTTTCTCTCCTTCGCGTCTGGTTCCCGGTTCGCTGCGCTGGATCGTGTACAACCGGCCGTTCATCACGATCGGTGTGCAGGGGCCGCCAATGTCGTCTCGCTCCCACAACACATTGCTCCCTGGGCCACCTTTGGAATCCCAATCGTCCGGCAGTCCAGTCGCTTCGGCGCTGCCGTCGAACTGGGGACCCCGCCAATAGGGCCAGTCGGCCAGTGCTGCGGCCGCGCAGCTGAGTGCTAGCAATCCGGCCAGTGCAATCGTGGTCGGACGTATGACTTGTTGATCATTCATGTGCGTCATGGGGTGGAGACTTTGTTAATCGAAATATTCGTCATTCGGATCGAAGTTCGGCGTACAGACAATCAAGACTGTCATTTCACCCACCGCCCGGTGTCTAACACCAGGGGGGATCAAAATCGAGGTCAGTGGAGCGACGGGATGGAGCTGCTCGTCCAGCTCGATCGCCGCTCCTGCGGAACATTCAAGTACGACGTAAACCTCGGTTTGGTTGCGATGATAATGCCGAGCCGCATCACGGCTGATGTTCGTCAGATGAACCGTACCCGGAAACTCGTCGTGCTGGGCAAAGGCGCGACGGGCCACGCCGCACGGGCAGGGGACTGCGGGGAGTGAGGTGAGATTGATAACAGCTGGCTTGGCAGACACGAGGTTGATTGGTCGTCGCGGTAATGGTTCGTAAATGGGAGCGCCAGCTCCGCCGTGAAACTGCCTTAGCAGCGACAAAATAGCAGTCTATACGGATTGCTCGTGATGTGCCACGCGCACGACTGGAAGATCGCAAACAGCCATCAAAATCGAGCCGAATTTCCCAGCCGTCAAACTCTTCCAAGAGGCCGAAAATCCCCTGGAACACTGATTCTATCCTTATTCTGGGTCGATACCCTTACAGACTCACGTTCTGAAACGGTTGCTCGTTGCAGCCCGATCGGCGTGAGCCAGACCCAGAGGCTCTGACATGGGATGTCAAGAGTCTTGTTGGAAGTCTTGAGGAACAAACAGCAGGCCTGGCTTGTTGTGTTCGGGATTGCCATCGGGTGATGAAAAACGACGAACTGAGCGAAGTCGCGGGCCGGGTGTCCCGCACCCGTGTCCGTTTGTGTTCGTTGGGGGAGGGAAAACAGGTGTGTCCGGGGGCAACTTCGTCCGCCGAACACACCTCCGACTAAACCATTCATCACCAGATCGTACCGATCGGTTTCCTGAAGCTGACAACAAAAACACAACCCGCGAATTTGAGAATAGGGAGACGTGGCTCCAATGAAGCGGACAATCATGACTATGGCCCTGGTACTTAGCTGCAGTTTCTGTAGCCAAAGCTATGGGTTCGACCTTTTGGATCGTATGCTCGGAGTGGACGGTTGTTGCAAAAGCAGCTGCTGTGATACCGGTTGCTGCGATGCACCATCCTGTTGCGAAGCTGAGCCAGCTTGCGGTTGCGAAGCACCTGCTTGCTGCGATACAGGTTCGTGCTGTGCTGAACCAGCCTGTGGCTGCGAAGCAACAAGCTGTGGCCACAGCGGCTGTGGACTGTTCGGTAAAAAATCCGCTTGCGGATGTGCCGAACCAGCCTGCGGTTGCGAAGCACCTGCTTGCTGCGACGCAAATTCGTGCTGTGCGGAACCAACCTGCGGTTGCGAAGCAAAAAGCTGCGGCCTCAGCGGCTGCGGCCTGTTCGGTAAGAAATCCGCTTGCGGATGTGCCGAACCAGCTTGCGGTTGCGAAGCACCTGCTTGCTGCGACGCGCCGAGCTGCTGCGAAGCACCATCTTGCGGTTGCGAAGTCGCTTCCTGCGACAGCTGCTGTGATCCCTGTGCCAAAAAGCACGGCGGATTGCTGTCGAAGCTGTTCAGCGGCAAGAGCTGCTTTGGTGGATGCGACAAGGGCTGCGACAGCTGCTGCGAGCCAGCTTGCGGTTGCGAAGCACCTAGCTGCTGCGAAGCACCATCGCTGTGGCTGCGAAGTTGCTGCCTGTGACAGCTGCTGTGATCCCTGTGCCAAAAAGCACGGCGGATTGCTAAGCAAGATGTTCGGCAACCTGAAGCACCACAGCTGCCTGGGTGGTCACCATCACGGCGGTTGCGACAGCTGCGGTTGCGACAGCTGCTGCGAGCCAGCTTGCGGTTGCGAGCCAGCTTGCGGTTGCGAAGCACCTGCTTGTGGTGGATGCTCGGCTCCGGCTCCAGCAATGGAAGCTGCCCCGATGCCACCGGCACCGGTTGTCGATCCAAGTGCACGTGTAAGTCGAAAGCGTCGCGTCATTCAGGCCAGTGCCGTTTACACCCGCTGAATAAGCGAAGTGGAAACGAACTGAAAACCTTTCAGACGTGACTTCAAAATGGCCCGCCAGAGGAAACTTTGGCGGGCCGTTTTTTTTTGAACTCAGCACTCAGGAGCCAGGAGCCAGGACTCGAGTGGTCGGAAACAACCCCGTACTCGTCCTCCGTACCTGGTACTTCCCACCCTTGGCCGGCCGGTCCGGGTTCGGATGCAGCTGGATCCCGACTTCGGCGCGGCGGCGTCGCGGATACGACGATGCTGGTTTCGACTCCTAGTCTCCTCCCTTCTCCTCAATCTCCCACTCTCCGTCTCTCTCCCCCCCTTCCCCCTCGCTTTGCCAGCGATCGATCCGCATTGACCCCCAGACCCGTTTTTTCGTACTCACGACTTGGCAGATTCCAAGATCCACCGGGGAGCGGCCAGCAGGGCACGTATGTCAAAACAGATCTTCTTTTCCGTCGGCGAACCGAGCGGCGATCAACACGCCGGCAGGCTGATCTCTGAGATCCGGCGTCTCGATCCCAGTACTCGTACTCGTGGGTTTGGCGGCGATTCGATGCGCGACGCAGGTTGCCAAATCGATTGTGATTTGACCCAGCATGCCGTGTTTGGATTGTTCGAAGTGCTACCGAAACTGCGCCAGTTCTTCCGGTTCGCTGACCAGGCTGAGGACCTGTTTCGCAGCGGAGATATCGACGCGGTGGTGCTCGTTGATTTTCCGGGGTTCAACTGGCACATTGCCCGCCGCGCGAAAAAATATGGAATTCCAGTCTACTACTATTGTCCGCCACAACTGTGGGCTTGGGGCGGTTGGCGCCGTCGCAAGATGCGGCGTAGCGTTGATCATGTGTTGGCCGTCCTGCCGATCGAGGAACAGTACTTCCACAAACACAACATTCCGGCGACCTACGTGGGGCATCCCTTCTTTGACGCGGTGAACGAAGCCGAATTGGACGATCACCTGCTGCGCCGCTTCGATTCGCTCTCTCAGTCCGGTCAGCAACTGGTCGCGGTGCTGCCAGGATCAAGAGATCATGAAGTCGATCGAAATTGGCCGATCATGCTGCAATCGATTCGCCGCCTGTATCAACAACATCCGCAAACACGGTTTCTGGTCGCCGCTTATCGTGACCGTCAATGTTTACGATGTCGCGATTCCCTGACGGACGAGGATAAAGGCATTGCTATCGAATTTTATGTCGGTCGCACCAGCGAGGTGATCGAGGCGGCCAAATGCGCGATGATGGTCAGCGGCAGTGTCTCACTGGAGATGATGGCGCGGCGGACGCCGGCGGTGGTGGTCTATCGAGTTAGCCGGTTGTTGCACACGATCTGTAGAATGATGGTCCGCATCGACAGTTTGTCCCTGCCCAATCTGATGGGCGATCGTAAAGTCTTTCCGGAATTCGTGTCGGTCGGAAAAACCGAGCCGGCGGTTGATTTTTTGACCAAGTCGGTCGCAGCGATGTTGGACGACTCATTCTACTATCGTCGCACGCTGGCACAGCTGGACCAGCTGCGCAATCAACACGCGCGCGGCGGAGCGACCTCGAAGGCCGCTGCCTGGATTTGCCAACAGCTAGCGAACGGTCGGACCGAGAAGTCGCAGGCAGTTGCCAGTCGCGCCGCCTAGCCCCGACAGGCGAGCGTGCGGCTCCCAGCAAGCGGCCGTAGTGGTCTGTGGCCGAGCCGAAAATTTCGCCAGACTGGGCAAACCAAGCGAGTCAAATCGGCGTAGGCTGTTGGTATACTTCATGTCCTCATTCCTTGAGCCGACGATGACGACAGAGAGCGAAACGGCCCTTGCCGGTTTGGGGGCTGAACCAGGTTTCGAAGCCGACCAACCGGTCGAGTCGGCGCGGGTTTCCGGATTTGCCGCGCTGGTTTTTGGTTTGCTTAGCGTGATCTCTTTCATGGGCATCCCGCTGCTGGTGTTGCCGTTACTGGCAGTCGTGCTGGGCATGTTTGCCTTGCGACGGTGCGAAGGCCGGGCACCGCTGGGAACCGGTGCCGCCAAGATCGGTTTGATTCTGGCGGTTGGTTTCGGCGCTTGTGGTGTCGCGGTTCCCTATCTGAGGACATTGACTCTGGGCGGTCAGGCCGAGCGATTTTCGCTGGCATATCTGAATCTGATCGCCAACGGCAACGATATGCTGGCTCGCGAATTGACAAGGAGTTATCCCAATCAGCTTCCGGCAACGATGTCGCTGGAAGATTACTATGCATCGAATCCTAACGCACAGCGGCAACTGACTGTTTTTCACCAGCTTCCCTTGAACGTTTGGATTCGCCAGTTCGGTCCGGACGCGGATTGGCAATTGGAGCAGCCTGTTCGCGTTGATTACCACTTTGGGCGCGAGCAGGTGGAAGTGGTTTGGCGGCAACCCAATGGAGACGGTCGTGTTCAATTTTTCATGGAATTTCAATTGGGCAGTGACGGAGTCGGCCAGTGGCATGTCGAGACCTGTCAGCGGTTTCGTGAACTAGTGGTCGCCGAAACCGTTTTGTGAGTGATGCGGGGCGAGGCTCCGCTCAGCTGGGAGGGCGAGGCTCCGCTCAGCTGGGAGGGCGAGGCTCCGCCCGAGCCGCGCGTTGATGTTGGGTTCTCTGCTAGGCCTAACCCTAACCAGGCTCAACGAAAATCGCGGGACTGCAGCGTCAACCCATTGACCTCGTCAGCCAGGTCCGTGATCCGGCCAACGATCACATGAATCACCCCTTTCTTATTCTCCAACTTGCCATCGACCAACCATGCATTGCTGGTCCGAGCAACTGGAAAAAAACGTTTCCACACCGCCTCGAATAACACCAAATTCATCGAACCCGTTTCGTCCTCCAGTGTCACAAACGTCACTCCTTTGGCTGTCCCAGGTCGCTGTCGCAGCAACACCAGTCCGCCTACACGAACATGACGTCCATCGCGCAGCAGCGGCAAATCGGATGCTCGCAGGCAACGTTTTTTGCTAAGTTCATCCCGCACAAACGAAATCGGATGCGCCTTCAAACTCAATCCAGTCATGTGGTAATCAGCATAGACTTCTTCCAGTAGCGTCATCGGGATCAATTGCTCGGGAATCTCCTCTTGCTCCTCAAGGTGATCAAACAACGACGCTTTCCTGGCTCCGATTTCCTGACCCAGCGATTGCCAGATCGCCGCGCGGCGGTTACCCGACAAAGACGCCAGCGCATCGGCGTCAGCCAAAGTTGCCAGCGTTCCTTTGCCAACACCACAGCGGCGAACCAAGTCGTTGATGTCGCGATAACAGCCACCGCGGTTTCGCTCCGCCACCAAATTTTCAGCCAACTCGGTTGGCAAACCGCGAATGGTTCGCAGTCCCAGGCGAATCGCCGGCGAATCGTCAAGCTTGCTTGCCGAGGATGCGCGGTTCCGCGGTCTGCGTTCCCCCCCTCCCCCTAACCCCCTCCCCTCGAAGCGAGGGGAGGGGGAACAAGCAGAAGTCGCGTCGTCTTCCAGCGTCGAATCCCAATCACTGTGATTGACATCGGGCGCACGGACTTCCACGCCATGTTTGCGGGCGTCATCGACCAGCTGGGCTGGCGCGTAAAAACCCATCGGCTGACTGTTTAAAATCGCCGCACAATAAGCCGCCGGGTAATGACATTTCAGATAACTCGATGCATAAGCCAACAGGGCAAAACTGGCCGCATGCGATTCAGGAAATCCATATTCACCAAAACCGCGTATCTGATTGAAGACATGTTCGGCGAACTGATCGCTCAGCCCCGTCTGTTTCATCCCCTCAAGCAACTTGATCCGAAACTGATCGATCACCCCCGGTCGTCGCCAGGCCGCCATCGCTCGCCGCAACTGATCCGCTTCGCCTGGTGTAAATCCGGCCGCCACGACCGCCAACCGCATCGCCTGTTCTTGAAAGATCGGCACGCCAAGCGTTTTCTGCAGCACACCGCGAATCGCATCGTTGGGATAAATCACGCTGTCCGGATTCTCGCGCGCCTGCAAATAGGGATGGACCATGTTGCCTTGAATCGGCCCCGGACGAACGATTGCCACTTCCACGACCAGGTCATAAAAACATTGAGGTTTCAATCTCGGCAACATGCTCATCTGAGCGCGGCTTTCGATCTGAAACACACCAATCGTGTCGGCCCGGCGAATCATCTGATAAGTCGCCTGATCATCATGCGGCACGGTCGCCAGTGACAATTGTCGGCCGTGATGCTTGGCGACCAAATCAAAACATCGCCGCAGTGCCGACAACATGCCCAGCGACAGTACATCGACTTTCAATATTCCCAGTTCATCCAGATCATCCTTGTTCCACTGGATCACGGTGCGGCCGGACATGGCCGCGTTTTCGATGGGACAGAGTTCACACAGACTGCCCGCCGTCATCACCATCCCGCCCACATGCTGTGACAGGTGCCGCGGAAAACCCGTTAATGTTTTGACCAGGTAGACGAATCGCTTTCCGGTGGTCGAATCTGGATCGAGTCCCCCGTCACGGCAGCGCTTGGCAAAGCTGTCTCCTCTGCCTGCGCTTCGAGGGGAAGTTCCATCCGCACGGTCCCCGCTGCTCTCGTTTCGAAGGGAGGTTGCATCCGCAGGGTCCCCCCTCCCCTCGCTTCGAGGGGAGGGGGTTAGGGGGCGGGGCTTCTGCTCTTGCCGCTCGTGTCCGGCCGCCGGCCGCTTGCCCCCTCTCCCTAACCCTCTCCCCCGCCGAGCCGGGGGAGAGGGGACTGGGACATCATCCGTCTGCGGAACCTTGTTTTCGCTTGTGTCACCCCCTCGTCCCCCCAATTTCGCGATTCGATCAATCACCTCTTCGTCCACACCGAGTGCCTTGCCGACGTCACGAATCGCACTCTTGCTGCGATAGGTCGTCACCACTGCCGTCATCCCGGCCCGGTCGCGGCCATACTTTTCATACAGATACTGCAACACCTCTTCGCGGCGTTGATGTTCAAAATCAACGTCGATGTCGGGTGCCTCATCTCGCTCGCGGCTGACAAACCGTTCAAACAACAGATCGGTTTGACTGGGATCGACGCTGGTGATCCCCAGGCAATAACAGACGGTCGAATTGGCCGCTGATCCACGGCCCTGGCACAAAATGTTTCGCTCTCGAGCAAACCGGACCAGGTCCCAAACGGTCAGGAAATAGGCCTCGTAACGGAGCTGCTCGATGATCTCCATTTCATGACGAATCAAGTCGATGATCTGCTCCGGCACACCGCCGGGCCAACGCTGAGAAGCACCTTCCCAAGTCAACCGTTTGAGATGTTCGATCAACGTCATCCCAGGGGGCGCGATCTCCTCGGGGTACTCATAACGAAGCTGATCGAGCGAGAACGAACATCGCTCGGCAATTTCAAGGGTTCGTTCAATCGCTTCGGGAACAGACCGATAAATATCGGCGATTTCGGCCAGCGAGCGCAGATGCCGTTGACTGTTGCTGAACCGTTGAGCATGAATTTCGTCGATCGTCCTGCCCTTGCGCACCGCGGTCAGGCAGTCCTGCATCAACATCCGCTCGGCGGTGTGATAATGCACATCGCCAGCGGCAACCAAGGGCAGCCCGGATGTTTTTGACAACGCCCACAACCGCTCGACCTGCAAGCGATCATCGACACCTCGATGAAGTTCACAAAGCAAGTAAGCCCGGTCTCCAAATGTGTCGCGGATTGTCTCAAATTGCACTTCTGTTTCTTGTTCCCTCTCCCCCGGGCTTTGACGGGGGAGAGGGTTAGGGAGAGGGGCCCCTCTCCCTAACCCCCTCCCCTCGAAGCGCGGGGAGGGGGGACATGCCGAAGGCACCACTCCCACCAGTATCCCATCACCGAATTCCACCACGTCATTCCAACGCAACTGGCAGCTTCCTTTCTCGGCCCGCAATCGTCCTCGAGAAATCAAATGGCACATTCGTCCATAAGCGGCGCGATCGGTTGGCCACAGCACCAGCGGCGGAGAATCAGCGGGATGCAGCTCGCTGCCCACCAGGTATTTGAAACCGAGCTCTTTGGCCGGAGTGAATCCACGGACGACGCCGGCGACTGATTCTCGGTCGGTCAGCGCCAGTCCCGCGTAGCCAAGTTGGGCCGCCCGTTCGACCAGTTCGCCGGGATGCGAAGCCCCTTCCAAGAACGAAAAGTTGCTTTTGCAATGAAGTTCAACGTATCGCATGTCTTGGCCTGAAGTGAATTTTTGTTCACTTTAGCAGGCAGCGTGGGCTAGATTCAAGCTGGCCAATCGGATCGGTCAGACCAAGCGCCGCTGGGTTTTGGAGCTGAGGTTTCCGAACCATCCCGCCCCCCAGCTGTGGCGGGTTTGTTGCTCGGCCGCTGGGGGCTCGCCACGCTCAGGCCCGCCAAGTGACCTGTGGTTGCTTGGCACAGTGTTCCCCGGCACAGTGTTCCCCGGCACAGTGTTCCCCGGCACAAGACCTGCTGTTTGTCACCTGCCTCAGCATTTTTCTGTGGCCGAATCCCAAGATCAAACTGTGCGATACGAACAGTGATTTGTTGATTCCGTAGCAGATCCTTTCCACAGCTGACCAACATGCACGCCGCCACACACGCTTCGCCTTTCCCGCCGCACGCCATGTCCTACGACCAGCCCGCTCCGACGCATCCGATCTTGATCGGTTATCTGTTGTGGGGCTTTGGGTTTATCGGGGTTCATCGTTTCTATTTCGGCAAACCACTGACCGGCATCTTGTGGTTCTTTACCGGCGGCCTGTTCTTGATCGGCTGGATCGTCGACCTGTTCCTGATTCCTGCCATGGCTGATAGCGCCAATCGCCGTTATCCCCCAGGTCGGATTGACTATACGGTGGCTTGGCTGCTGCACCTGCTGCTGGGAGTTTTCGGTGCCCATCGATTCTACATGGGCAAGATTTTCACGGGGCTGTTATACCTGTGCACCTTCGGATTGCTGGGCATCGGCTATATCTATGACACGCTGACCTTGAACGGGCAGGTGGAAGAAGTGAATGCTCAATGGGGGCGTTGGTAAGTTTGCGTCGGGGCGTTCCGACGGGTCGATCGCGACGAGCACCCCGTTGGCTCAAGGCCAGCACCCCGTTGGCTTGGCGCCAGCACCGACGGCTCAGGCGAGCGGGCGGACGACGACTCGTGAACCTTGTTTGCCAATCACTCTGACTTCGCTGCCGCTTTCTACAAAGTCGCCTTCGGTAACCACATCGACGGTAAAGTGTCCTACCTGCACCTTGCCGCTCGGTCGCAGGGGCGAGATCGTTTGACCGACATCTCCCACTTCGACGCGTTGCCAGCCGGGCAACAAAGCTTCGGCCTCTGGATTGACCAATTCACCCGCCGAGGATTCCAGCGCCACCGGTGGCTTCAGTGTCAAACGACTGAGGCCCGGAATGTCGCCGATGTAATTGGAAAGCAGCATCAAGGCGACCACGAAACTGGCGAAAGCGGCCATCACGGTCAACACATCGTAACCGAGCGAAGTCAACTGTTCGGTATTCTGCGGAATGACGACTCGTCGCGAGGCCATCACCAGCGATCCCAAGACCAGCGAGATGCCTCCGATCCCAGCGATGCCAAAACCGGGGATCACGAACAGTTCGGCGGCCACAAACACCAACCCGACCAGGAATAGCGTGACTTCCAGCCAACCCGAAGTTCCGCCCAGAAAACGACTCCAGAAAAAGAGGCTGAAACAGAGTATCGAGACGAGGCCACCGACGCCGAGTCCCGGTGCGCTCATTTCCACGGTCAGGGCGATCAAGCCGATCGCAATCAGCAGGAAGGTGACGAAACCGCTGTTCAAGACGTAGACCAGCGTGTCGATCCAGGTTCGCTCGATCACGCGAATCGGCTCGCGCACGTTCAATGCTTTCGCCAACTGACCGCGACTGTCGATCGTTTGGTCTGCCATGCCAAGTTCCACCGCTCGCGCCCCGTTGACGGTAAAGAACATATCTGTGCCGGCTTCGCGAATCGGCTTTCCCTTGTTCCACTCTTTCGCATCCTTTAGCGATTCCCATTCCTTGTCAGAAAAGAATCGGACTTCGCCACTCTGTTTGCTCGTCGCCTCGAAGACGACCATGTCTTTGTCGACCATTTTTTCGGCCAATGCGATCGGTCGTCCGGTGGCTCTGGCCGTTTCACGTACTTTCTGAGCCAGGGCGCTGCGGCTTTTCGCCTCCGTGTAGCGAAATGCGCCGTCAGGTCCCAACACGATTTCGCCGGCATCACCCATCTGGGCTCCTGGCAGCATGATGATTTTGTCGCAGGCCAGTGATAGCAGAGCCGCGCCGCTGAACGCTTCTTTTTCGATAAAGGCGACCACTTCAACACCGTCGGCGTCCAGCACCATTTCCATCAGTTCGAAGGTCGTGTGAGTGTATCCACCGGGAGACTTGATATCCAAGATGATGACATCGACGCCCGATTCGACCGCGTCGGCGAACTTTCGCTTCAGTAACGCGCCGCTGATCGTGTTGATGTCTTCTTGAAAGGGGATGATCACGGCCGATCGCAATTGGGCTTCGGGAGCCCTATTGATGACCTGGGCAAACGCAGGCAGGCCGCCCAGCGGAATCAAGAGTGCGAACAGAAAAGTTGGGATCGCACGCATCGGTAGTTGACCCATCAGATTCGAAATTGTTTGGAAACCGTATTCGTTCCTTATTGTAGGCTGAAACAGAGATTAAACTCGTCGCCAAAATGACGGAAAAAATAGCACCAATACGCTATACACTTCGACTCGGCCGAGCATCATCATCCAGACGAACAGCAATTTCGATCCCTGGCTGAATCCGGCGTAATTTTCGGTTGCCCCGACCACTCCCAGGCCTGGACCGATATTGTTCAGCGTCGCGGCCACGGCGCTGGCCGAGTCAAGCAGTTTTTCGTCCAAGGTGCTCTCGGTTTCGCTGGCTCCCCACGTGCTGTTGGGCTCAAAGGTGATCAACAACAACCAGCCAAAGACAAAGATCGCCAGGATCATCGAAAAGTAGACGACAATGCCGTGGGCCAAATTCGGATCGTCGACCGTCGCGCCACCGATCCGCAGAAATCGCACCACTCGCGGCCGATGCGCCTTTTCCATCTCAAGCCGCAAGATCTTGTAGAACAAGATGTGTCGAATCACTTTCAGACCGCCCCCCGTGCTGCCGGCGCAACCGCCGACAAACATCAACAGCAACAAGATCCCACGTCCGAAATTGTTCCAGCCATCAAAGTCGGCGGTGCCGTAGCCGGTTGTGGTCAGCACCGAAACGACTTGGAACAAACTATTGCGAGCCGCTTCGCCGCTTGTGGCAAAGCCCACGTCGCCTGCTTTCATACCGAAAAAGATCACGCCCAGGGTGACCACGACAATGATGCCGATGTAAGTGCGAAACTCCGAGTCGCGGACCAATCGGCCCGGTCCTCCGATCAGCGTCAGATACAGCAGCGTGAAGTTGGTTCCGGCCAACACCATGAACACGATCGTCGTGTATTCGATACTGACGCTGTTAAAGTGGCCGAGGCTGGAGTTGTAGGTGCTGAAGCCGCCGGTCGCCATCGTGCCGAAGGCATGACAGAGGGAATCGAATACCGACATCCCTTCGAACCAGTAGATGATCGTCAAGAGCACGTTCAGGCTGACGTAGATCGCGGCGAAGACCAACGCGGTGTGTTGCATCCGCGGCATGCTGCCTTCTTTGGTCGGCCCCGGCATTTCGGCGCGCATCATCGCTTTGCCCGCCGAACCTTGTCCCAAAATGGCGACGAACAAAACCACGATGCCAAGTCCACCCAGGAAGTGAGTCCACGAGCGCCAGAACAAGATGCAATGAGGCACCAACTCGGGAGACTCCAAATCGGTAAGAATCGTCGCGCCGGTCGTGCTGAAACCGGATTGCGATTCGAACATCGCCTCGATGAACGTGACCGGTGCTCCCTCGCGAGTGCAGGTACCGCTGAGGAAATAGGGCAGGGCACCCAGCACGGTGGCCAGCAACCAACTGAGTCCGACGATCGCCATCGCTTCCTTTTGATACAGCGCACCGTTTCGTCGTGCGCCCAAGCCGCCGCAGGATCAAACCCAGAATCAGACAAATCGCCATGCTCATCAGCAAAGCGCCGGCGCCGTCGATTTCGAAGCTGGTCGCTCCAGGTAGATCCGTTCGACTTGCCAAAGCCGGAAAGGCAAAGGGAATGCTAAAGACCATCGATCCACCGATCAGCAGGCAGATGGATCCGAGCAGCCGAGAGAGCAAGGGAAAATTCAAGAGTCGTTTTCAAAGTGCGAGCGGAAAGGCCTGGAACGGAACAGCAGCGACGAGACCGGTTTTAGCTACTGCCCAATGCAATACAAGTATTCCTGTCGCTTTCCGTCTTCGTTGAACGCGACGCGGGCATAAATTCGGCCGTCACAGATCGTTGGCGTGGCGAAAACATCGTCTCCCAGCTTGCATTGGCTCACCTGCTCAAACCTTTCCGGGTCGGCTTTGAAGATGAATGTTTCACCGGATTCGTTGCTGCCATAGATCAGATCGCCGACCAACACTGGCGAACTGCTGAACGTGCCGCCCAGTCGTCCCTTCCACATTTGCACTCCATCTTCACAGCGGATGCAGATTGCCACGCCGGCGTCAAGCGTTGCGTACAAATATCCGTCTTTCTGCAACAAGCAGGGAACGTACGCGCGAGTGTTGTTTTCCCAGGCAACGGTTCCCGTGCCATCGGCAACCACCGCCGAGATATGGTTCTTGGGATAGCCGCCGCTGGTGAATACATGAGTGCCATCGGTGACTGCCGTGGTCACGCATTCGGTGGTGGCGCCAGCGATCTCCCACAATTCCTGACCACTTCGTGGGTCCAGGCTGGTGACCAGATCACAGCCAGTGAATATCAATTGATCGCGACCATCAATCCTCAGAATCACAGGTGAAGCATAGTTTGGTTTCTTCGGTCGCTCGCGCCGCCACTCGATTTCGCCCGTTTCGCGATTGAGCGCAACGATCGCGCCGCCGCCTTTGTTGTCAGCCGAAACGATAACCAGGTCTTCGTAGATCGTTGGCGACGAACCGTAACCCTGGTGAATGATGTAGTCGCAGATTTTCTGCTGCCAAATGATTTGGCCCTTCAGATCGAGCGCGGTCGCCCACACGGCGCTGTCATTGACAAACGTAATGAACAGCCGCTGTTGATCGGTGGCGATCGTTGATGAGGCCAGCGAGGATTTTCTGTTCGGGTTTCCTTTGTTTTGGAACCCACCCTCGTGAACGATCGCTTGCCACTTCTGTTGGCCCGTTTGGCGATCGACGCAGAGGACTCCTTGTACCTGGCGCTGTGCGTCGGCGATGGCCAAGAAAACACGCTCACCGAGCACGGTCGCCGATCCGTGACCGCGCCCAGGCAGCGGGGTTCTCCAGCGGATATTTTCGTCTTGGCTCCACGAGGTTGGCGGCGTTTGATCCGAATCGGCAACGCCGTTACGGCTGGGGCCACGCCACCAAAGCCAGTCGGAGCCGGCAACGGTGACCGCGAACAGGGTGTAGAGGAGAATCAAAGTGGGCTTCATCGCTGGATCTGGCAATAGGTGAGGCTGCAGTACATGTCCCCGAATTTTTTTCGTCGCCGCCGCCGCGCTCCGGGAACCATCGAGTCATTTGTTCTACACTGTAGTCGATGTGCGGTCGATTCACCCTGCGGACCCCTGCCAACGTCTGGTGCCAGATGTTTCTGCCCGATCTGGACCCCGGGTCGTTGCCTGTTGACAAGCCGCGTTACAACATCGCGCCGACTCAGAACATCGTTTGTGTCTTACGGCCGGCGACTGGTCAACGGGCGGTTGCAGCCAAGTTGCGTTGGGGACTGATTCCGCCCTGGGCTGATGACTTGAAGATTGGAAATCGGCTGATCAACGCCCGGGGCGAAACCGTTGACTCGAAACCTTCCTTCAAAAAAGCATTCAGTCATCGCCGCTGTCTGATCATCGCCGACGGTTACTTTGAATGGCAGAAAACGTCGACTCTCAAGCAGCCATTTCTGATCGAGCAACCGGGTAGTGAACCGATGGCGCTGGCGGGACTGTGGGAACAGAATCAGCGCGCGGCCAAAGACGGATCGATCGTCCGATCATGTACCATCATCACCACATCGGCAAACCAAACAACGAAAGCGATTCACGATCGGATGCCCGTGATCCTGGATGAAGCGGATTACGATCGATGGATGGATCCCGGTTTTCGTGACGTCGAAACACTGAAGTCCTTGTTAGTACCGCTGGCCTCGGATTGCCTGCAACTGACCCCCGTCTCGACACACGTCAACAGTCCCCGCAACGACGACCCGCAGTGTGTTGCTGCGATCGATCGCTGATGATCGTCGACCGCCGTGGAACAAGCGGCAAAGTTTGCCTTGCTTAACTGACTGGAAAACACTGACTGATTAACCACACCGGACCACCAGTCGACTTGATACCGATCTTTTGCCCCATTTGATGCCAATTCGCAATGCGGATGATTCGATACCAGAATCTGTGGCGTGACGGTGATGGCACGCGAATCACTCATGTCATGGACGGCTGAACAGCATGAATCGAGCGGTCAATTCCGGTTTGCTATCCTTGTTGATTGTGACGACCGCTTGGTCCCAAAGCACGATCTCCGATCTCCCCTTCGAGCTGCGTTACGGCAGTGGCCCGTGGGGCGTTTTGCTGCCCTCTTATGACCTCGGCTCCGATGCCGCTGGCGAGCCGGCCTATCACGACGATCTGGACAATCTGGGCGGGCGCTGGGAGTTGAACGCGGTCCGACGGTTTCTGGGCACGCGAACCAGTTTCGAAACGAGCCTGTTCTACGGTTACGTTCGCGCCAATAAGCTTGGATCGACGGCGCCGATCGACATTCCCAACCCGGCCACCGGCATCGCGCCGCCGACTTTTGCCGGCGGACGGACTCAATCGCAGAGCGATTTGAACCATTACGGGGTCGATTTCGCCCTGCGAGATACCTGGCGAACCCAATTTGGTGGTCTCTCGGCTGGAGTCGCGTTTAGCTACATGGCATTCGACCAGCATTTTCAGCTCGATCGCAATGGAGATCGCTTGCTATTAGAAGATTTGGACAGCGATTTGACTGGGGGCAAAGCGATCTTTGGTTGGGATGGCTGCCTGCTGGGCCACCGATCGAAGCTTGATTTTGCCGTCGGCTACTTTGACCTGGAAGCCGATTACAAATTTACTGGAACGACTCTGCTGCCCGGCACGGCATTCAATCAGTTATCGGGCGACGCGACCACGATCGAACTTGAAGGGACGACCTACATCAACCTGAAGGGATGCGATACCGGCCTGAAACTGGGCGTGATGTACATTTCCGATTTGCCACAGATCGTGCATGAGGCGGGCGTACCCGCTTTCTTGACGACCGACGACGGGGTTCTGATCAACGCGACGATCGAGATCTTGCTCTAGATTCGACAGTCTTTGAGCAATGGTTTGCTGCCCGGACCAGCAACGCGATTGATCGCGCAGCCCATGAACCAGCAGGCTTTGCAGCGTTGATTGGTCTCCCTCGAGATCGAAGCTGCAGCAGCAGTTGATCGAACCCCTGGTGTGTAAGCGGTGTGGAAGCATTCAGGTGCGCAAGATCGATATCCGTTTCCGCACCGGTTACGATGACGGCGTTGTGAATCGCGACTTGGTGATCGCTCTGTTTAACGGCGTTGCGTTCCGACGGCGATCGATCAGCGGTTTACTCATGAGCAATGAAGTTGCGACTCAATAATAATAAGGTCACGAAGCGAAACGCGATTGCCCTCTCATTCTACAGGCTCTTGCTATTTTGTATCTCCAATTTGTTTCGCGATGAAAAAATGCCATGCGGCAATTCCATTCATTGTGGCGTCGATCGGATGGGGGATGATGTATTGCGGAGTTGTCTTGCTTTTTCGAATCATCGCCCGGCAAGCAGCGGAGATCGCGAAACTTCAGGACGAGCCGGATCGACCCCAGGCAGAATAGTGCAAGCACCGGAGCCGGCGGTCGGGCCGGATTCAAATAGAGGGTCATCTTTCTGCTGGTCGCCAACTCGATGTAGCAGTCGGATGCGCATCTGTTAAAGTGCAGCAGTTGTGCATGTGTGCCTTTGTGAGCCGCAATGCGTAAGCGGCCAAGCCATGCGGCATTTTCCCTTGACACGCTCCCGGCGATCAATCGAGATCCATGATTGTTGCTTTGGACCACACGGTACTCGTTTGCCCCGATTTGGACAGTGGAGTTGCCGAGCTGACGTTGCTGCTGGGCCGATCGCCAGTTTGGACGACCGCGAGCGAAGAAATGGTTACTGCGCTGTTTTTGGTCGACAACACAGCACTTGAGTTGATTGCACCGTGTGGCACCGGTTTGCAGTCAGATCGGCTAAAACAGCTGATCGATGACGCCGGCGGTCCCGCACTGACATCGTTGGTGTTCGCGTCGGACCAACTCCGTGACGACCATCATCGATTCGTCCGTCGTGGGCTGTTTCCGGGCGAGATTGTTTCTAGCTCGAGCCGAGATCTCGGCAGCGATGCGATTCGCAGCTGGCAACGTTTCCGACTATCCGACGAATCGCTGGCGGGCATCAAGACTTTTGTAATATCGCAGCACTCGCAAGAACTCACGCAACCAGAGTCCACAGCCGACCAGGTACACTCGATGGACCATCTCGTTGTGACAACCACGGATCCAGAGCGCACGGTCGCCACTTATGGCGGCCGGCTGGGACTGAATCTAACCCTCGATCGGACGGAAATGAAATCGGGCGCGCGGTTTCTGTTCTTTCGTGTCGGTGGGCTAACACTGGAAGTCGTCCACAAGCTCCGCGATCCACCGTCGCCGCAGGATCGACTGTGGGGAATCACCTGGGCCGTGAAAGATCTGGCGGCCGCCCAAGCGCGGCTGGATCAGGCGGGTGTCACGACGTCGGAGATCCGCCCTGGACGCAAACCGGGCAGCGATGTCTTCACGGTCAAGAGCCACTCGCTGGGCGTGCCGACGCTATTCATTCGTCATAAGCCAAGCATCGAAAATCAAGACTGAGCCCTGTCGGATTCCGCTTTGCGATTCCTTTTCGCGCCAGCACGAGCTGTGAGGCTTGCGGGTGACAACTTCGCGTTCCCGGCAGGATTGATGGTCACCGCGACCAAAGAGTGAGAGGTCGCATTCTTCTCTCGGAGTCGTTACGAGGCTTCTGAGGTTGATTCTGCCTGCCGCTCGCCGTCCACTTTTCGTGGTCCTAGATCCACAAGTCTCGATCGAGCGTCCGGTAACCGATCGCTTCGGCCAGATGCATCTCTTCGATCGACGGGTCGCCGGCGACGTCGGCGATCGTGCGGGCAACTCTCAAGATTTTGTCGTGGGCGCGTGCCGACAGTCCCATGTTTTCGACGCTATGACGGAGCATGTTCTGGCAGGCTTTGTCCAACTTGCAGAACTGGCGGACTTGGCGACTGGACATCTGCGCGTTGTAACGGATCGGTCCCTCTCCGAACCGCGACTGTTGTTGCTCCCGCGCCCGCACGACATCGTCGCGCATCTGCCCGCTCGTGGTTCCGGCCACCGAAGCGGTCGATAATTCTTCAAAAGGAACCGCCGGAACTTCGATATGAATATCGATTCGATCCATGAGCGGCCCCGATATTTTCCCCATGTATTTTTCGATCTGCGGCGGCGTGCAGTTGCAGCTTCGCCGTGGGTCGCTGCGATACCCGCAGGGACAAGGATTGGCCGCGGCTACCAACATGAAATCAGCAGGGAAAGTGGTGCTGCGTAACGCGCGCGAAATCGTGACGACTCCATCCTCCATCGGTTGACGCATCACTTCCAAGGTCTTGCGATTGAACTCCGGCAGTTCATCCAGGAACAAGATGCCGTTGTGCGCTTTGCTGATCTCGCCCGGCGACGGGGGACTGCCGCCGCCGACCAACCCGGCGTCGCTGATCGTGTGATGCGGACTGCGGAAGGGTCGTCGCGCCAGCAGAGGTTGACCGGCCGGAAGCTGTCCCAGCGCGCTGTAGATCCGCGTGGTTTCGATCGATTCGGCGCTGCTCAGTTGCGGCAGGATCGCTGGGAATCCGTTTGGCCAAGCATCGTTTTTCCGCTGCCGGGCGGGCCAACCATGATCAGGTTGTGATTGCCGGCGGCGGCCAGCGTCATCGCTCGCTTGGCCGATTCTTGGCCGCGGACGTCACCAAAATCGACGTCGTAAACACTGTATTGTTCAAACAACTGGTCCAGCCGACTGGGGGCTGGATGGACATCGATCTGGCCGGAGAGAAAAGCGACCGCCTGCGATAACGAGGCGACGGGAATCACCTCCAGCCCTTCGACCACTGCCGCTTCGCCGGCGTTTTCGGCCGGAACAATCATGCCACGCAGCCGTTGATTCTTGGCGGCTTCGATCGCGATCGACAAGGCTCCCTTGACCGGGCGTGTCATTCCCTCGAGCGCCAGCTCGCCGATGATCGCGTAATCTTCGATTCTCTCAGTACTGAGCTGGCCGCTGCCCGCCAGCACCCCCAGCGCCACCGGCAGATCGAACGATGCGGCTTGTTTGGGCAAGTCTCCTGGTGCCAGATTGATCACGACACGGTCTTGCGGTCGGATGAAACCGCTGTTGACCATCGCCCGCTCGACGCGATGGGTGCTTTCTTTGACCGCGGCATCGGGCAAACCAACCAGGATGGTTTTTGGCATCGCCGCTGGCGAGATATCGACTTCCACATCAACCGGCATCGCTTCGATGCCAAGCAGGGTGAAAGTCTTCAGCCGCGCGAGCATGGTACCACCTGGAGGTGAGTGTACGAACGTCACGCAGTCATCGTGACAGCGCAGGTTGCCGTAGACAAGACGTGAGAAGAACCGGGTAATTCGGTCGATTGCCCCACTAAAGAGAAACCGCAGACGCACCAAAATTTTAGGAGAGAAGAAGATGGCCGCGGCAATGCGGCTCACATCCCAATCATCCGCAGGCGAATTACTCTTTTGATTGCGTCGTCCGAAGTGGCAGCCGATCGCAAGTTTCGGGAGTCCGAATACAAGTGATTTGCGACGAATCGCGATAATCCGGCACGCATTACGGCTTTGCGCTCATCGATCCGCGACGCGTAACCAGGAAGAATGCTTTTTCATCGTTCGCAACGTGATGTAGATAGTCATTCCGGAAAAAAAAACGGCAATCCAGCGCCAGTCGACGATCAAACGCTGTTCCACGATCGAGTCGGCGATCTCGTCAAGCACGGCAAAGACCGACGTGATCAGAAACAACGTAGAGTATTCGCGAGATAGTACGGTCCTAATCGAGAACGGAAGTTTGGCTGTTTTCCAGCCCGACATTCTTGGGATGAACGCCGGTGTTGTGTCTGCCCACTGCTCAAAAGCGTCACCAAATTTCCGGCGCAGGAAATGTTCTTCGGCGAACATGATCCGCTCGTAATAGAGGGCGAACAGGCATGTGGAAAGGAGCGCAATCATGTAGGAATGGAAAAACGCGACGAAGCCGAGAAAGACCAGGTAGTTGCCGAGATACAGAGGGTGCCGAACGACGGAATACATCCCGGTTGTATTGAGAACGTCAGCAACCTGATGCTGGCTATTGCGGCCGGACGTGCCGTGAGGAACATGTCCCACTGTGATAACGCGAATCGCGAATCCGACCAATGCGATTAGGCAGCAAAAAAGTTGCCACATCTCATTTGTATCGTGGCTTTGACCGAGATAGGTAAACGAGCCCAGCCAGTGAAGAATCAGGGCCAGCAGGACCAAGGGCAAATAACTGCGGTAACGAAAAAGCCACAAACCGGATGTTTCGAACTGTTCACGTAGTGCCACGGGAAAATCCTTGATGCCTAATGTGCGTCATCACCGGGGCCGCGCAGAAGACCTAGATCGCGAGCATGGCAATCAAGGCCGCTCAGATCCTTCGCGGCCGTGAACGATGAAGCGACGTAATCGATCGAAAGGCGATAAACGTCCCGTCGATCGAAATCGAAAATTGTTTCGCTCATCGTCAATCCACTCGAATCCCAATACCGGCTCGCGCCTGAGTACGATTCGAAGCCGGGTTAATCAAGTATCGCCGCATCGCGCGGGTCCGATAGAACGCTTCCCATTGACGATCCAGCCACACTCGGGCCCGCAAAAAGTACCGGATAGTCGTCCGCTGCACCAGCCAGTGAGCTTGGATTGCACATGGCTAGGCCCAGAGGATCAGAATCGCTCCGTCCACTACGTACCAAGGATCGATACTATGATCAGCTCTGCTGCGAATCGCTATTTCCCGATTCGCTTGCCAAGACGATTGCCGGCCATTTTCAAAACATGCTGGCCCGAAAGCACTGCGTGGCAGTGAGGCGAGTCTCTGGTTGCCCTTTCCGGTGACTACGTAAATCTTGTCCGGCTAACAGGCATCTTGGCCTTGTTCAGTCATTTCTTCGGTCCAATCACCGGCGTCACGCAACTCCGCACTGATATTGGTTGCGGCAACCGACCTGAAGTTGGAATCGCTGGCGCCCGGGTCAGTTGGTCATGATGCTCACTCCCCGATCCGCGTATCCGAATCAAAGGGCTTCATCATGCAAATGTGGTGAGGCTCAGCTTAACTCAAATCGCCGGACAATACGGCGGCCTTGACTACCGTCTTCTTGATCCCCACAGCTACTTCGATGAGTTTGTCCGCGGGCCGGGGGGTCTACTGCCGGATGAACCCAGGCCGCGGTGCGCATCGGGCGCCGCGTGGATTTCGCGGCGGGAGCCCGGTTACAATGTCTGTCTTCAAGCGTGTCCAGAATTCTGTTTGCTGCCCAGAGAACTAGTAAGTGATGTCCGCCGAGCCAAGAACAGCGGCTGCCTGCATACTCGTGCGGGGTGACTCGCCGGAGGTGTTGCTGGCGCGACGAAATCCGACGCTGCGGTTCATGGCCGGGCATCATGTCTTTCCGGGCGGGCGATGCGACGACGACGAAACCGCCAGCGGCGTGGTCGCATGCTGCCGACGCCGACCACGCCCGGGCCATCCAGGCGGTCGCGCGAGAAGTCTTCGAAGAGACCGGTATACTCTGCGTGCGCGGGACGCTCCCTGCCAGCGAGCTTGTACGTCAGGCGCGGCGCCGTGTGTTGAACGACGAGTTGAACTTCAACGAATTTCTCGAGCAGCATTCGCTGACGATCGACGCGGATGATTTCGAGCCGGCCGGAGACTGGCTCACGCCGGCGGGCCTGCCCATTCGCTTTCAAACCAACTACTTTCTGCACCACGTTCGCGACGACCAACAAGAAGAACTGATCGAAGGTGAGATCGTCGGCCTCGACTGGATGACTCCGGCCGAGGCACGCAACCGATGGCATCGCGGCCAGATCAAAATTTCGACGCCCGTCGCCTATACCCTGCGACAGCTGGCCGCCGCCGGGCTGCCCGCTGCGTTGCCGCTACTGGAGCGCGGGACGGAGCGGGCGCCGGGCGAGCACAACTGGTTCGAGATTCGCCGGGGCATCACGCTGGTGCCGCTTGGCAACGGCCACCATTCCGCCCGCCACCCACACCAACTGCATCGTGGTTGGCGAAGAGAACCTCTATGTGATCGATCCGGGCGCCGACAACCGGGCGGAAACGGAACACCTCTATCGCCAAATCGACCATCTGATCGAAATCGGCGGACGCGTCGAAGCTGTGCTGCTGACTCATTCCCACGTCGACCATACGGCGGGGGCTGACGCGCTGCGGCAAAGGTACGACGTGCCGATCATGGCGCATGCGGCCACCGCCGAACAATTGTCGCTTCGCGATCGACCGTCATTTGCACGACGGCGACGTCCTGGCCAGCGGTCGCGATCCCAAGTGGCAGCTGCGGTGCATCCACACGCCAGGACACGATCCGGGACATCTTTGTTTCTTCGAGGAATCGACCGGCGCGCTGTTGGCCGGTGACATGGTCGCCAACCCGGGCACGATCCTGGTCTCACGCGAGTATGCCGGCGACATGGCTGCCTTCATGCACAGCCTCCGAGCGATTGCTTCAGGTGGACTGCAAGCTGATCATTCCCGCTCACGGCCAGCCGGCGGGAAGCCCGCGCGAGTTTCTCAGGGCACACCTGGATCATCGCCTGTGGCGCGAAGAAAAGGTCAAGCAGCACACGCCGAGGGCGCCGCGACGTTCGACGAACTTTTGTCTCGGGCCTACGACGACGCTGCGGTCGAAGCTATTCCCTGGGCGCGTCATTCACTCGACGCCCATCTGGCCAAGCTGGGAATCGAGATGCCGGCGAAACTCTAGAGCGTCTCATGCCGACCGTAGGAGCTTTGCTCAACGCACTTCGCGACTGACCACCTGGCCATTGATCACCACACCGACACAGTGAGTGGTGTATTCGAAGGGGTCGCCGTCATACAACGCTAAGTCGCCATCCTTGCCGACCTCGATCGAGCCAACGCGATCATCAACGCCCAGAATCTTCGCGGACTCGATCGTGGTAGCGGCCAGCGCCTGTTCGAATGACAGTCCGTTTGCCGCCGCCAGCGCTGCTTCGAACAACACCACTCGAATTTTTGGCACGTAGGCCTCGTAGCCGCTCTGAAAGGCGACGGGAATTCCCGCTTCGATCAGTTTGGCGGCAGTCTCAAAACTTAGATTCTCGCGATCGCCGACGGAGCGCTGCATGGTCGGATGAATCAACACGGGAATTCCCGCTGCTTTGATTTCGTTGATCAGGCGATAACTCTCGGCGCCACCATCCAACCAAATCTTGATGTCGAATTCGTCGGCCAAGCGAAGCGCGCTGGCAATGTCCTGCGCGATCGGCTGTGATCATCAGTTTGATTTCCCCGCTCAGCACTTGCCCCAACGTTTCCAATCGCAAATCGCGGTCGGGCAGAGCGCCGGACTGTTCCTTGTCCTTTTCATCGCTGTCCTTGACATCACCTTCGTCGGCATCACTCGCATCAGCATCGCTGTCCCGGGCTGCGCTGTCATCGGCAGTGGCAGCCGCCTGGTGCTTGCGCACGTACTGCTGAGCTTTGATCAATTCATCTCGCAACATCGAGATCATTTTCCCGCGCGTGCCGGGCGATTTCGCCTCCGATTTTCGGGCAGCCGAGGTCAAGGTTGCCGCCACAGAGCATTGACCGTTTAGCAGGTTTTCCTCGACCGTGTTGCCGATTGTTTTGGTGATCATCGTCTGGCCAGAAATCAATTCTCCCGCCGCGTGACCGGTATGCACGGTTGTCACGCCGTGGCCGCGAATCCACTCGATCAGTTCGTCACTGCCGTTGTAAGCATCCACAGCGCGCAGTTGCGGCTGAATCGGATCACTGTGTTCGAGCTGGTCTTGGTCCTGGTCGACGTTCAAAATGCCTGATAGACCGACGGTGCTGTGAGCGTCCACCAGTCCCGGTGTGACCACCTTGGCCCGCAGAACTTCAAAGTCTGGCGGCACGACCACGTCACCGGCTTTACCAATTGCCGAGATCTTGCCGTCCTTGATTACAACGACGCCGTTGTCGATCTTTGGTCCGGCCATGGTGTACACAGTTTCGCCTTCGATGACGACCTGCGCGGACAGGCTCGCACCGCAGCAAAACATGCCCGCCACCAGCAGTAACATCAAGATTGGCAGTTTGTGCCGAGCGACGATCATTGCTGGGCTCCCTGGTCAAAACAACAAAAATAAGGATCTTGATCGTGACCAGCGCCAAAACCGCCGACGGCGTACAGCTGATCTTTCGGATCCGACCGATCAAACACCTTGTGACCCTCAACCCAAGTCTGTTCGACCTTGGTGTAAACGCTTAGCGGATCACCGCTCAAAATCACGAAGTCAGCATCTTTTCCCGGCGTCAGATCACCGATCCGCTTGTCCAGGCCGAGCATTTCGGCGCCGGCAATCGTCAATCCTTGCAGCGCTTTTTCGCGTGACATTCCCGCTCGAACGGCCAGCGCCGCCATCCGCAGGAAGATGCGCGAGTCGGTGATCCAGTCATCGGTATGAAAGGCTACTCGGACGCCGGCATCTTCAAGCACCTTCCCGGTGTTCGGCAGCAAATATCTCGCTTCGAGCTTTCCACCGGGCGAGTCGAGCAGGATGATGGAACAAGGGATTCCGGCGGCCGCGATTTCGTCGGCCACCTTCCAGCCTTCGCTGACATGGTGCAGCACGACGGGAAAACCGAACTCCTGTGAAATCCGAATCACGGTCATGATATCGTCGTGACGGTGAGTGTGGTGATGCACGATTCGCTCGCCTTTCATCGCCTGCACAAGTGCTTCCAAATGCAAATCACGTGGAGGCATTTTATCGGGATCGTCGCCCGCGCTGCTGATTTTCGCCGCGTACTCTCGGGCCCTGATGTACTGCTGTCGAACCAGGAACGCGGACTTGCCTCGCGTGCCAGGGAACGGTGCAACCCGCATCGAGTTGGTGCCGTTGGCCATTTTCAGTCCGCCCAGCGCTTCATCGTTAGAACCACGAATCAGCAAGTCATCAATCGTGCGGGGCTTAGCGTCGTAGAAACGCAGCTTGACATAGACCGTTTGGCCGCTGATCAGGTGTCCGGATCCGGGCATGATGTTCAGCGTTGTCAGTCCTCCAGCAAGCGCTCGTTTGAAACCTGAATCATGGACGTTGATTGAATCGTATACGCGAACTCCCGGTTGGATCGGACCACTGCCGTCGGCACCTCCGATGCCACCGATGTGGCTGTGCGTACAGACCAATCCTGGCATCACGGTTTTACCACTCAGATCCACGCGCTCGATTCCCGCCGGTAGCTTGATGTCCTCGGCGGAACCCACCGCGTCGATCTTATTGCCATCGATGATCAGGGTTCCGCTTTCAATCACGTCACCACTAATCGGGATAATCGTGGCGCCGGTAAACGCGATCTTTTCGGCCCTTGCGCTCTGGCAGCAGAGGGCCAACCATAGGGAAACCGACAAGCATGCAAGTCGCATCGATCGCTCCAGCAAGAATTCAAGAATCAGACAGGCACAGCCTATTTGCGCCGCTAGTATACGTCAAATCATGGCTGGTCAGTCGGACCGGTGAATCGACAGACAATCGCATCGTGACCAGCCGTGGCTCGCTGCGGAACGTTCAAGCAAATATTTCGCGAACCACGCGTCCTTCCACGTCGGTCAGGCGAAAGTCGCGTCCTCCGTAGCGGTAAGTCAGTTGCTCGTGATCGATGCCCAACAGAGACAACACCGTGGCATGAAAATCATGGATATGAACTTTATCGTTCGCTGCGTAGAAACCAAAATCGTCGGATTCTCCGAAGCTGAACCCACCTTTCACTCCGCCGCCGGCCAGCCAATAGGTAAATGCATGCGGGTTGTGATCACGACCGTCTTTGTTTTGCCCAGTTGGAGTGCGGCCGAATTCCGCGCCCCAAATCACCAAAGTGTCTGCCAACAAGCCTCTCTGTTTTAGATCGGTTAGTAGTCCTGCGATCGGCAAATCACATTCGGCGGCTAGCTCGCCATGTTTTTTCGTTAGCGAATCGTGCTGGTCCCAATAGTTGTGCGTCAGTTGAATGAAGCGCACACCGGCCTCCGAGAGTCGGCGGGCCAGCAAACATTGGCGTCCAAAGTTATCGGTCGGCGTTTGGTCAATTCCGTACAAGGCCAAGGTCTTTGCTGATTCTTGCGACAAATCCATCAGCGTGGGTGTTTCTGTCTGCATCCGAAAGGCCAACTCAAAAGACTCCAGCCGCGCTGCAAGTTGCCGATCGATGTCTGAGCGCGAATTGATTTGGTCCAGCCGCCGCAGCATCTCGATCTGTCGTCGCTGCAACTTCCGAGTCGTCCCTGTCGCACTCTGCAGATTCTCGATTACGGCATCTTTCATCGAGGCACGCGCGGTGCCGATCCGCGTGGCCTGGTGGATTGGTGGCAGAAACGCGGAGCCAAAATTGCGGACCCCGCCGTGTCCAAGCGACGGATTGATCGTGATGAAACTCGGCAAATTGGCGTTTTCGGTACCCAGACCGTAGCTGATCCAGGAACCCATGCTGGGACGGACAAAGGTGTCGCTACCAGTATGCACTTTTAGCATTGCGCCGCCGTGTGCTTCGTTAGATCCATGCATCGACCGAATGAAGGTGATCTGATCAACATGCCGGCCGACGTTAGGGAACAAGTCGCTGACCCACTGGCCGCTTTGCCCGTACTGACGAAACTGCCAAGGGCTGCGAAGCAGGTTCCCTGTTTTGGCGAACTGAATTCGCGGCTTATCGAACGGCAGTGGCTTGTCGTGCTGTTTGTCCAACTCAGGTTTGTAATCGAACGTGTCCACATGAGATGGACCGCCATGCATGAACAGGAAGATGACACGTTTGGCTCGAGCTCCATGGTGCGTCGCCGCCAGCGGTGACGCGACAGCGGCGGTCGGCGAGCCCGCCAACAAATCGGCCGCGGCAAGTCCCGCCAGTCCGATCGTGCCGCTCAGGAAGTCGCGACGGTCCGCGCAGGTCACCCTTGTTTCCGAGCCAAGTCGTATCTGTGTTAGCTCAGTTTGCTTACTCGACATAACTAAACCCACTTGCGGCCATCAGCGTTCGAGTAAGTACGGCCCAAGGATCGGAATCTTTCGGCAGTTGGTTTGCGCTTTCATCGACAAAGGCAGTTGCTAACTCCGTCTCTTGCTCACTTGGCGGACGACCGAACAGTCTGAACCATAATCGTTCGATCCGTCGTGCCGGATCATCTGACAGCAATCGTGTCAATTGCTGTGCCTGCTGGTGAATCAAGGCGTTGTTGAGCAAAAACAAGGCTTGATTCGGGACCGTCGTGACCGGACGCTGTTCCAAGTGGTTGGCCGTTTCCACGTAATCGAAAGTGGAAAAAAAATCCAACAGGGCGGCGCGATTGATTTTCAGATAGACCGCCCGTCGTGCTGAGTTCGGCTCAACCGACGGCCCGTCAAATCGTCGATTGAGAGAACCGCCGACCATCTGAATCGCATCTCGGAGAGGTTCGACTTCCAGTCGCCGGCGATTTTGTCGCCACAGAAATTGGTTCTCCGGATCTGCGCTCTCGTGACTCCTCGTGCGGCTGGTCATCTGATAGGTGTTGCTAAGCATGATTGTCCGGTGCATCTGCTTTTGCGACCAGCCTTGGTCGATCAAACAGCGGGCCAGCCAATCCAACAGTGCATGATGAAGCGGCCGCTCACTTTGCAGTCCGAAGTTTGACGGCGATCCCATCAATGGCTGACCAAAGTGCCACATCCAAAGGCGGTTTGCCATCACCCGTGCAGTCAGCGGTTGAGTGGGCGACGTCAGCCAGCGAGCCAATTCCAGGCGGCCGCTCCTGTCCGCCGGTATCGCCGTGATTGGCGAGACCTCGGCCAAGCGCCGGGGAACGCCTCGCGGCACCGGCTCGCCACGTTTGTCCAGATGGTTGCCGCGAAGATGCACGCGAAGATTGATCGGCGAGGCCTCGGTAACCGCCATTGCCGAATCGTATTTCGGCAGCGCTTGCTCGGCCTGCTTGAGCAACTCCCGCGCCGCGGCCAGCTCCTGCTGGATCGCTTCCGGATACTGCTGCTGATGGTTCTCCGGTAGCTGGTCGACCGCCAGACGCACCATCAAAGCACGGTTTGCCTCAGCAATGATTTCATCAACGCGCTGCTTGGCCGCGTCAATTTTCGTTTGCTGTTGCGCTCTTAAATCGTCGATCCGCGTTGACGGTAAATCGCGCTCCATCCATTGGGAGACGAAATCGTTGTTCAGCATCGTTCGGGTGCTGGCAAAGATTCCGGCTAACGCGTAGTAGTCTTCGCTGGTGATCGGATCGAATTTGTGGTCGTGACAGCGAGCGCAGGCGATCGTCATCCCCAGCATGGTTCGACTGACCGTGTCGATTTGCTCGTCGACGATGTCGATCCGCATCTTTTCTTTGTCTTGCTCGGCCAACATCTTGGGGCCGATCACCAGCAAGCCGGTCGCCGTGATCAGCTCGCCGATCGTTTGTTCGTCCTGACCATCACACAGCAGGTCGCCGGCGATCTGTTGGATGATGAACTGGTCCAACGGCAGATCGCGATTGAGCGCCCGAAAAACCCAATCGCGATAACGCCAGGCGTTGGGCAGATCGTGGTTCTCGTCCGCGCCGTTGGTGTCGGCATAGCGAACCAGATCCAGCCAGTGGCGTCCCCAACGCTGGCCGTAATGGGGCGAGGCGAGTAGGCGATCGATCAGTTTTGCAAAACTGTCCGTCGACTGGTCGTTCACAAAGTCACGGATCTCTTGCTCACTGGGCGGCAAGCCAATCAGATCAAAGGTCGCTCGGCGGATCAGCGTGTACTTGTCGGCAGGCGGAGCCGGTTCCCAGCCTTGTTCGTTCAACTTTTGCAATACGAATGCGTCGATCGGATTGCCCAAGCGGTGCGTTGCTTTGGCAACGACAGGTACTGAGGGTAACTCGATTGGCTGGAACGCCCAATGATCGTGGGCGGCCGATGAATTGACTGGAGTATCGGGCAAGGCCGATTCGGTTCGCGGGTCCAGTGCCCCGAGCTCGATCCATTGCTCGAAATCGGCGATCACCTGATCAGGTAATTTCTGTTCCGGCGGCATCTCCAAGGACTGATGCTTGAGCGCCGCGATCAGCAAGCTTTGATCGGCGTCGCCGGGAACGACTGCGGGTCCGGAATCGCCGCCGGCTAACGTGCCCTGTCGACTGTCCAGTCGCAATCCACCGCGCACGATTTTGGCGTCCGCCGAATGACACGAATAACAGTGCTCGGCCAGAACCGGCCGAATCCGATTCTCAAAGAAACTGAAATCTCTCTCGCCAGCCACCGTCATCAGCGCCGCGCACGAGGAGAACCAGAGAAACAGCGACAAGGCGAGCAGCAGACGGGGCATGGGTCAGCGCGAGAACGGGCGAGGCGGGTGAAATTAGATTATACATCGATCCCAGCTAGGCCCAAGTCAGTTTGGTGATCCGCCCGCTGCTGACCCACTCGGCGACATAAAGGTTGTTTTCCAGATCGAAACAGGCATCATGCGGATGGACGAACTTGCCCTGTTGCCATTGATCTTCGTGGCTTCGGATGCTGAACCCATTGGCTTTTTGATCGGCCAGAATCCGCTGCCGATCGTCGCCGATGGTGACGATCGTGTTGTGATCGCGGTCGAGCAACGAAACGCGCGCGACCAGCTCCGGAATCAACATCAAGTCGTCGTTGGTGTCGATGTTGGCCGGCAAACCGAATCCTGAGACCGTTTTTTTGTACGTGCCGTCCAGAGTGAAAAATTGCAGCGTGTTGTTGGCGCGGTCGGCGATCACGATCTCCGTTTCGCCGCCGTCACGCGTGTCGACCCAGACGCCGTGCGGCAAATTGAAGGTACCTTCACCCTTGCCGGCACCGCCGAAACTTGATTTCCAATTACCATCGGTGTCGTAACGATGAATTTGATAGGCGCCGTAACCGTCGGCCAATAACACATCGCCATCGGGCAAGAATGCAAAGTTGGTCGGCAAGAACCGATTTCGCCCCCAGACTTTCTGAGGATTACTCCCTTCACCGTCGGCGTAGTGGCCACTTTGCATCGGCGCGTATCGTTGCCAAACGAGCTGGCCATCCAAAGTCAACTTGGCGATCGTTTTTAGCTGCTGATAGGCGGCCACATACAGGTAGGGCGTGCCGTCCTCGACATGAACTTCCAGGCCATGGCCGCCACCCTGAAATTGTTGGCCAAAGGCGCGAATGAATTTACCGTCACTGTCGAACACAAAGATTGACGGATGGTTCGTCTTATCGGCATGCCCTTCGTGAATGACGTACAAGTTGTTGTCGGGATCGACGGCGACGTTGTGGGTGGTTTGCCAGGAATACTGGTCGGGAAGCTGCGGGAACAAGTGTTGGCAATGAAACTTGTACTCTCCGTCGCCGACCAATTCTTGAGCGGCCGAACGTTTGGCGGTTAGGATGGCGGGTGCGGCGGCGGTCGCCAGCGCCGATGATTTCAAGAACGAGCGGCGATTGAGCGGACTGGACATGAGCGTTCGGTGCATCCAACGAAGGAGGGGTGATTCCAGGGCGGTAATAAGAATGTACCGTATTCGTGCATGAGCCAACAACGATTTGAGTTTGGGAAGAACTGGAAATCGTTTCTCTCTGCGCTCGATGAAGATCGTATCGCTGTGGCGATCGAATCTTTGCAAGCGCTGCTCGGAAGAGAATCGCTGCAGGGAGAGCGGTTTCTGGACCTCGGCTGCGGCAGTGGTCTGTTCTCGCTGGCCGCTCAGCGATTGGGAGCCGAGGTGATTTCGATTGACTTTGACAGCGATTCGGTCGCCTGTGCGCGGGAACTTCAGGATCGATACGGCAGCTCAAAACCTCTCTGGCAAATCCTGCAGGGTTCGGTGCTGGATGAAACGTTGATGCAATCGCTCGGTCAAGCGGATGTGGTTTACGCTTGGGGTGTGTTGCATCACACCGGTGCGCTGGATCGAGCGATCGAAATTGCCTCACGGGCAACGAAGCCGGGAGGGTTGTTTTGCATCGCGATCTACAACGATCAAGGCGCCGCCAGTCGCCGCTGGCTGACGATCAAACGCTGCTACCACCGATTACCCAGATTGCTGCGCCCGCTGTGGGTGGTGATGATCGCGGTTTGGTATGAAACCAAGTTTGCCATCGCGCGCCTTGCCAAGGGAAAGAACCCGCTGCCATGTGCGGATTGGCGCGCCAAGAGACAGGACCGCGGCATGTCGGCCTGGCACGACTGGGTCGATTGGGTCGGCGGCCTGCCCTTTGAAGTGGCCACACCGGACAAGATCGAATCGATGCTCGTCGAACAAGGGTTCAATCTGGAGCGATCCAAACTGATCGGCAAAGGCTGGGGATGCAACGAATTTGTCTTTGTGCGGACAGAGGAGGTCGTTTAACGGCACAATCGTTTAGTGATCATGGAGATCGCTCTCATTCGACTTAGTAACCCGAAGCGCGAGCGAGGAAGTCACGAGCTCAGAACTCGCTCGCGTTTCGAGTTTCTTAGTGATGCCACGTAACACGGGTATCCGCCGAACACATCGAGTATGCTAGTCAATGTGCTTTTGGAGTCTTCCGATGACCAGCGTGACTCGAATCCTATCTCAACTGGAACAAGATCCCACTGCGGCCGAGCAGCTATTGCCGTTGGTTTACGACGAACTGCGGCGTTTGGCCATGGCCAGGTTGGCCAATGAGCAGCCCGGGCAAACGCTGCAACCGACCGCGTTGGTTCATGAGGCGTACATGCGTTTGGTGAATCAGCAGCAGGAGCAACACTGGAACAGCCGCGGTCATTTTTTTGGGGCGGCCGCCGAGGCGATGAGGCGGATTTTGGTGGACATAGCACGCAGTAAGCAGGCGGCCAAGCGGGGAGGCAACCGCAAACGCGTGCCGCTGGATGATCAGATCGAAACCAGCGGCCGTAGCATCGATGTGATTGCGCTCGATGAGGCGCTCGACCAGCTGGCGGTCGAAGATCGTCGCAAGGCAGAATTGGTAAAGCTTCGCTACTTTGCCGGTTTGACAATTCAACAGGCGGCCCAAGCGTTGGCCATTTCCGAGTCGACCGCCGACGCCGATTGGGCTTATGCCAAAGCGTGGTTGCGAGTCAGACTCGCCGAGTGAAGGTCATTGTTTAGCGAGGTTTTCGTCATCGTGCGAAAATATTTGAAATTCGCCGGGGAAACTCTGCTCGGATTCCGCACTGCTTTTTGGAGACGCCATCATGCCGCAAAAGCAGCTAGACGATCAAGCGATTTTTGAGCTCGCTCGGAAGATCGATTCACCGCAGGCTCGCGCCGCCTGCGTCCGGCAGATGTGCGGCCGTGACTTGGCGATGGAACAGCGTGTCAATGCACTACTGGCCGCGTTTGATCAGAGCGGCAGCTTTCTGGAATTGCCCCCTTCGGAATGGTTATTGGGCGAGACCAGCCTCGCTCCCGTGACAGAGGGGACGGGTAGCCAGATCGGTCCCTACAAGCTGCTGCAACAGATTGGCGAAGGGGGCATGGGCGCGGTCTACATGGCCGAGCAGATCGAGCCGGTCGAGCGGCGCGTCGCGCTGAAAATCATCAAGCCGGGAATGGATACCAAAGCGGTGATCGCCCGCTTTGAGGCCGAGCGGCAGGCGCTGGCGATGATGGATCATCCGGGCATCGCCAAAGTACTGGATGTCGGAACGACCAATTCTGGGCGCCCCTATTTTGTGATGGAACTGGTTCGCGGAGTGCCGATCACGCAGTACTGCGACGAGCATCAGTTGACACCTCGCCAGCGATTGGAATTGTTCTTGCCGGTTTGCCAGGCGGTCCAGCATGCGCATCAAAAGGGAATCATCCACCGCGACATCAAGCCATCGAACGTACTGGTCGCTGAGTACGATGATCGTCCCGTGACAAAGATCATCGACTTTGGGTTAGCCAAAGCGATGGAGAAGCGGCTGACGGCCAAGACGATGTTCACCGAATTCGGGCAGATTGTCGGCACGCCCGATTACATGAGTCCCGAGCAGGCGAAGCTAAACCAGATGGATATCGACACCCGCAGCGATATCTACTCGCTGGGAGTCTTGTTGTACGAGTTGCTTTCGGGCAACACGCCCTTTGATCGCGAAAGAATGCGTAGTGCGGCATTTGACGAACTGCTGCGGATCATTCGCGAGGAAGAGCCGCCCAAGCCAAGTTTGCGTCTGAGCACGGTCGACACGCTGCCCTCGATCGCCGCCAACCGTCACATCACACCAGCCGAATTGACGCGGCAGCTCAGTGGCGAGCTGGACTGGATTGTAATGAAGACGCTCGAGAAGGATCGTTCGCGGCGCTATGAAACCGCCAATGGCCTGGCCGCCGACATCAAGCGTTATCTGAACGACGAACCTGTCCACGCGTGTCCACCGTCGACCGCGTATCGACTGAGAAAGTTGGCCCGGCGAAACAAAGTGGCGCTGGTTACGACATCGCTGGTTTCTATCGCACTGCTGCTGGGAACAGGCGTCAGTATCTCGCAAGCGGTGAGAGCGAATCAGGAAGCCAAGATCGCAAATGCACAGGCTCAACGCGCTGAAGAGAATTTGCGACTTGCAATGGTAGCAGTGAATGAGATGTACACGGAAGTAGCAGAATCATCGCGCACGACGCCACGATCCCAGGGGAGTCGAAAGAGGGTTCTTGAAAAGGCCCTGGATTACTATCTAGCCTTCGCGAAAATAAACTCCAGCATCACGCTCAAGCACGAGACCGCGATGGCGTGGCGTCGAGTGGGCGAAATCTACCATCGCTTCGAGCAGAACGATAAGTCGCAGGAAGCTCTCTTAACCGCCATCGAGATGCTGCAAGGACTCGTAAACCAGGCACCGCTTAATCCTCGCTATCGGCAAGACTTGGCATCTACTTATTGGTTCTTGTCAAAACCTCTCGACGTAACGAGCCAATTCGAAGACGGCGAAGAGTTTTGCCGAATGGCGATTCAAATTCAAACGCAACTGGTAGAGGAATTTCCGTTGGAACTCGAACACTCGGCTGCATTGGCAGTAAGCTACCATCAATTGGGCCACATGCAGAAAGATTCGCACGAAGCATTTCTGGCCTTTACCGCCTCACGCGAGCTCTTCACTGACCTGAAAAGAGCCGAGCCAAAAAATTCATTTTATTCCGGGCAGCTCGCCCACGACCATCACCACTTGGGACGTCTTCTTTACGACGCTGGGAAAACGAAGGAGGCGGAAGAAAACTATCGCACCTCGATTGAACTCATCGGCGAAGCTTCAGGTCCATCTGACGCGGATGTGATTGGCTCCCACCATGCGATATTGGGCGGAGCTTATCGAAGTTGGGGCGTACTTCTCCGCGACAGCGAAAGATTCCCAGAGGCGGCAACCGCGCACGGCGACGCCGTTCGACTGTTCAGTGTACTGGCAGAGGATTTCCCCACCGTGAATTACTACCAAAGTCAGTTGGGTCTGTCGCAGATTGAGCTCGGGGAGACGCTTCTACTCGTCGATCGCGACGCGGAAGCCAAGGATGCGTTCGAAGCGGCGTACCGCATCTTTGCCAAGCTTGAGAAAGACTTTCCAGGCAACCCCAGCTACCGGCAAAGGCGAGATGTTGCGAACACCTGGATTAATCGGGAAGAACTCGACGAAGAACCGGCCGTTTCAAAATGAGGAATCACTGGTTAGGCAGCGTCGCAAGTTGGCCTCAACATGTGCCCAAACCGCCCCATGGCCGGGAAAGAGGTGACCATAGGGATCTATCAGTGTGATCTGCGAGTGCCGAATAATGGTTTGAACGACCTTGGCTTTCGCGTGCAACTGCCTTTGGACCGTACACCGCTGCGAGTTTTGGTCATCGCGGCAACGCGTTTCCGAGCGGGCACGTATGACGCGGCTCGTGAGCTGCTCCTGAAAATTACCCAACGTGATGAGAACCCCGATGCGAAGATGAACGCGTCACCAGCCTACGGTTGGTATTTCTTGGCGATGACCCAGCAGGCCCTGGGCAACACGGAGGAAGCCAAAACGCTTCTTGCCAAGGTGAATCAGTGGACGGCCAGCCTTCTCAGCGACGAGGAAAACCCGCCAGCCTGGAATCGCAGGTTGACGTTGGATCTGCTGCGAGATGAAGCAAAACAGGCCATCACGTATGCCGTTGAAAACCAACCGATCGGCGATGCGGCGACGTCAGAGAAGAAGTAGGCCAGGACTTGTCTCGGCACGCGCGCGATCTCCGCAAGCAATTATCTCGCCAGGACGAGTCCTGGGCTATGAGCAAAGTCACCCGCGTCAGGCTTGGTTTTTGGTTGTGGCGAAGACCCTGGCCGGCAGTATGAAGCTTGTTCGCCGCTTCACCAAAGTCGATTCCTAATCAACTCCGAACAAGTCATCGAGATCCAACACTGCATCTTTGGCAGCAAGTGGCGATAGCTTTTCGCCGCGATTGGCGATGGATCGATCGGTATAAGTTGCACCTTGCGGCTGCCTGAATACGTGAATGCAGAACCCACTGGCATCGACGATCCAATATTCGATGATACCTGCTTCCGCGTACAGCGTTGCCTTGTCATGGAGGTCCGTGAGGAGGCTGCCGTCGGCAACTTCGATCGCCAGTTTGACGTCGGTCGCCGACGGATGGCGTTCACGGTACCGAGCCCGACGCAACCAAAGTAGATCTGGTTCGGGGCGACTGTTGAGCTCGGCGAGATTCAGACCGGTTTGCGACGTGACCAGGATCGATTCTTTCGATGCCGCCAGTACCGACCAATTCGTCAGATAGGTAATCAGATCATCGTGAACAGGACCTGCCGGATTCATTTGCGCAACTCCCCGCGGATCAATTCGATCTTGCGATTGAGATGATCAAACGCCCCACAATCAACCATGCGATCAAATTCGATAGACGTTAGGTGCAAACCGGTACTCATCGTTCACATCAGCCTGAATGATCTCTCTTCCATCTCGCAAGCCTCTATTCTACGCATCTACGCTGCAAATCGCAAAAAGGCGATTCCAACTTCGCGCGACTTGGTGGCCGATGCCCAGGGCAGAGTCATCAAAGTGGTGGCCCAGCTGATTCACTATTTGCCTCAGGGGTTAGGATACCGAGTCCTCCTGATGCAATGCGACCTCGACGAGGTGCTGGAGTCCCAGTCAGCGATGCTCGACCGGCAAGGCATGCGGGGCACCGATCTGGCCGCCGAGCGTGTCAAAAGTGTGTTTCAGCGCCAATGGAACCAGACCCTGCAGCTGTTGAATTCGCAACAGATTCCCGCACTTGTCGTTTCCTACGCCGATGCGGTCGATCAACCCGCGGAAACCGCAGCGCGGGTCGCCGCGTTTGTCGGCGACTGTGTCAACGCCACAGCGATGGCCGCCGCGATCGAGCGGACGCTCTACCGTCAACGAGGCTGCGCAGTTCCTCGCTGAGCGAAACGCAGTTCCTCGCTGAGCGAAACGCAGTTCCTCGCTGAGCGAAACGCAGTTCCTCGCTGAGCGAAACGATTGGCACACGCTGGGGGTGCAATGCGTGTGCATTCCGATCGGGGCAGCACCTAAGATCGGTCGGATCAGTCTGACTCAACGGATCTGACTGATCTTACCGCGGCGAGTAAATCTTCGACAAACTCCTCGCGCTGCCGCGGCGAGACGATCACGATCCGTTTGCTGGTTTGGATCTTGACCCGACGCATCGACAACGCCGGTCCGTTTCGCCAGCTTGCGCTCGGCTCGACGCTTTCAATCTCGGCCAATGCGATCTGGTAAAACAGAATCCCGCAGCGAATCGAAACCGCGTCATCCAGGATGGTGTAACGACAGGGCAGGGTAAAGGCCAGCGTGACCAGCAGCGAAACCGCGCCGACCAAGAACAGATACATCGCACCCTCGGCGTTGCCTGAGAGCAGCAGATAGCAGCCGATCACAGCGGATAACACTGGGGTCAACATGATCAGCAGCGCGACCCACAAGTCGATTGCCGAGTCGTAGACGGTTGGGCGGATGGTTTTCTTCACGGCGAAAGTCTATGGTATGCCGAGCAACCACTCAGGCGGCAGGTGATGGTAACCGAAATGAACGTTTGTTTTCCTACAACGACGAGCCAGCGGGCCGAAAACAACTGCGTTAGAAAGCATTGGGCCAACAAGCATTGGGCCAAGAACAATTGGGTCGGCAGTAATCTACATCGTAATCCGTTCGGCGAACTATCGCGCAGTGAGCGGGCGGAACTGGCGGTGGTCGATGTGCAGCAAATCGTTCCCCTGATCTCGCAGAACCAGATGGCGGTCCAATTTGTCGGCGGTTGCGGTCGTGGCAAAACCACTCGTTTGTTGAAGCTGGCCGATCGCTTTCCCGAGGCATCTTACACCTACCTTGCCGAGGACCAGGGTTGCCCACCGATTCCCTGGGGCCGACCCGTTTTGATCGACGAGGCACAACGCTTGCCGCTGCGCGTCAGGCGGATGCTGTTCCTCTCTGGGTTGCCGCTGGTCTTGGCCACCCATCGCGATCTCTCCGCGCCGCTAAGACGATTTGGTTATCAGGTCCATACGCAATGGATTGGCGCCGACAATACACCGGAATTGATCTGCCAGGTGTTGAATCGACGGATCGAGTCGTCGCGGTTAAGTGGCGGCCCGATTCCGGTTGTTTCGTTAGAGCTGGCGAGGCGGTTGTTCGATCGTTTCGGCACCGATCTGCGTGGCATCGAGGGGTATTTGTACGAGCAGGTCCAGTCTCAGGTGGATCACCATGGCAAAGTGCGATTTGACAATTGAGTTGGACGATCCTGATCGCCTTTACGCCGGCGGCGAAACGATCAGCGGTGTGGTACGCGTGCAGGTCGATGCCGACGTGAACTGCAATGGATTGGAAGTCAAATCGGTCTGGCGGACACACGGACGCGGCAATGTGGCCACGGGCGATTGCGATTCGGCCACGCTGTACACCGGACGATGGACGGCGGGTGAATCGGCTGAGTATCGTTTCGAGCTGGCGATCGCTGACTGGCCCCCCAGCTATCACGGTCACTATTTGAATGTCGACCACTACATCGATGCGCGGGCCAAGATTCCCTGGGGCCTCGATCCGAAAGCGTCGGCGCTATTCACGATGCGACCAGCGTGCGGACCGGAGGACGCGAAAGTCCTGCGCAAGGTGACCGAGATACCGGGCATTGTCGGCTGCCTTATCGGGATCGCGGTCATCGGCTTTTTCATCCCCTTTGTGTTCATGTTGGCATCACTGGGATCGTTCGCGTTTCTGTTTGCGCTAGTTCCGTTGATTGGCGGCGTGTTCTGGTTCTTGCGATGGTTTCTGCCAAAGTACCTGTTGGGCGAGGTCAACTATCGGATCGGAGCCGAACATGCCGTGCCTGGCGATTCGGTCGACGGTGAATTGATCATTCGTCCTCGAAAAAATGTCTCGATCAATGGCATCACGCTCACTTTTCAGGCTCGTGAACAATGTGTCAGCGGAAGTGGCAGCAATCGAACAACTCATAAACATGTGCTGTTCGAGCGAGAGGAGATTTTGCAGGAAGCCACGACTTTATCGGCTGGACAGGAGCACCAATTTCCGTTTTCGGTTGCGCTACCGGCTGACGCACCGTACAGCATCGATCTGGATGACAACGATTTGATCTGGTCGACGATCTGTCGAGTCGATATTCCGCGGTGGCCTGATTGGAAGCAAGAGCTGCCCTTGTCGGTGGTTCCATCGGGCCAGCCGGCTGCGGAGCAGCCGGGGGTGGCTGCCGCGGCGCCGCTGGAGGCGCCCGCGTTAGAGCCGTCGTCGACGGAGCTGACCTTTGACGAAACCGCCGGACATCTCTGGTCGCTGCGGAACGATCGCAGTCAGCGAGCGGCGCTGGTCGAAGCGGTGACAGGATTGTCGTTTGAGATCGCGGCGATTGTCGAGCGCCGCTTGTTGTACAGTGGCGATGACGATCCACACGTTTATCAGGACGGGTATGCAGTCTGGGCGCATTATCCCGACCCGCAAATTCCGCTGGTGTTGTACGTACCCCACGATCTGGCGGATGAGTTCGAACAACTTGACGCGGGTCAGTGGCGTGGCCGGGGAACGGTTGTCGGCTGGGATTCGTTGCACGAGCGGTTGCAAGTGAAAATCGATTCCCAGGTTTGATGCGGCGGTTCTCATTGACCCTGTGGCGGACTAAGTTATCGGTCACCGCTGCCGCGGGGTGGCCTGATCAAATTGTCATCTCTTGGGACCCGTAGGCGCTAGCCTTGTCATTCTTGAAGTTTTGCTTTCGAGCCGTAGAAAATTCCGGGGATTGGCTGCGCCTCCTCCGACTAATGGCTGGTCATCCCTGGGGGATGAATACTTGGCTAAAGCCAATGATGCTCGTCTCGGGCCTTGTCGTTTGGATAGCGGTGTGCCTCAGGTCCGGGTCTAGCGCCGACGGCTCAGTTTTCACCAGTCCTCCAGCGGCTGAAATCGCAACCTCTCCGGCCAGCGTGCGAGCTGGCATTGAATTTGTATCAAACATCGCGCTAATATTTGAAGCAACATGCCCGCACCTCGAGTCCTGATCCTTCGCGCCCCCGGAACCAACTGTGACGAGGAGACCGCTTTTGCATTCCAACGCGCCGGTGCCACGGCCGAACGCGTTCACGTCAATCGCTTGATCGAAAACCGCGCACTCAAGGATCGCTACCAGATTTTGTGCGTGCCGGGTGGTTTCAGCTATGGCGACGATATCGCGGCCGGTCGCATCTTGGCGACCAGGCTGAAACAACACCTGGCTGACATGGTGGATACGTTTGTCCACGGAGCCGGCGATCGATTGGTGCTGGGAATTTGCAACGGCATGCAAGTCTTGATGCGGCTGGGTGTATTGACCGAGGGAGTTGGCGAAGGCAAACAACCGCCCGCGACACTGACTTGGAACAATCACGGGCGCTTCGAGGATCGCTGGGTGCATTTAGTTGTCGATCAAACGCCTTGCGCGTTCCTAAAAGACATCGATCGGATGTATCTGCCGATGGCGCATGCGGAGGGTAAGTTTGTCGCGGCCAGCGATTCGGTGCTGAACGAACTTCGCCGACAAGGGCGGTTGGCAATTCGATACGCCGCAGCAGGGCAGGGCGGGGTACAGGAAGAGATACTGCCGTTTCCCGACAATCCGAACGGTGCTGCAGCGAATGTGGCGGGTGTTTGCGACGCGTCCGGCCGAGTTTTTGGATTGATGCCACATCCTGAAAGGCACATCGATCCGACTCAGCATCCCTATTGGACTCGCCGCAGCGAGCAGCCGGAGTATGGGGACGGGCTTGCGATGTTTAAAAACGCCGTCGAGTGGTTTACTTGATCTGAACGCTGCAAGCGTCGTTGTCACATGATTTGCCTGAGAGCTTGTAGCGTCGCCGGGCCAGTTGTCCGTACATCCAGCGCCACAGCCGGGCCGTTCCCGGCAGATGCAAGATTGGCGCCACGATCCACAGCAGCGGCAGCCTGCGGGACAGATATTTGACCGCGTCGGCACCGGCATGCCGCCGGCCCTGCGGGTCGATCACATACATTTGATCCATCAACTGTTGATGGGACAAATCGGGGTAGCGACTGCCAACTCGAGGATCATGCAGCGACAGGAACGCCAGCCGCCGGCGGCCCAGATCGAGCCGCTGTAGTCTGCTGGCCTGAGCGCGGCAGAAATTACAGTGCCCGTCGTAAATCACGACATCCGCGTCAGTTAGCACGTCCGGATCGTTCAGGTTGTTGCGCCGCAGCATTTGATTCTCGTCGGAAACCGGTCAATCTGGCCTAAGCGGAGCGACCTGGGCTCCCTATACTGACATCTTACGTCAATAACCGCCAAACCTGCTTGTCGATTAACGCCATGAACCGAATTGAAAGCAAAGTTGCCAGCGCCCGACGACGAATCATTCTGGGTCAATTCGGTCGCGCCCTCTGTATCACGATGTTTATCGCTCTGATCGTGGCCACGATGGCGATCTCAGTGCCGGCGCTGCGGGTCATGCAGATCGATTTCCAGAGTTGGATCTACGGTTGGGTTGGCGGAGGTACGGTCGCCGCGTTGGTGGTCGCCGGAATCTATGCGATTGCGACCGCGCCGGCCAAGGAAGCGGTCGCGGCCGAGGTCGACCGGCGGTTTGGCTTGCGGGAACGGTTAAGCAGTTCGCTGATGCTGCCGTCCCAGCAACGCGATACCGAATTCGGAGTCGCGCTGCTGTCCGATGCCGAGCAGCGTGCCGACCAATTGCAGATCGCCGACCGATTCGCGTTGAAACCCAGCAGGCTTGGCTGGTTGCCGATCTCGATCATTCCGATCTTGACCGTGGTGTTGCTGTTGGTCGAGCCGATCAGCGAGTCGAGCGCCAAAAGTGCGGGCAAGACCGCGGCGGTTGAAACGAAGCAAGTGCAAACGGTTGCCAAGCAGCTGAAAAAGCGAATTGAGCAGCAACGCCGCAAAGCGGAATCGGAAGGATTGAAAGAGGCGACTGAGCTGTATCAGAAAATGGAAGCGGAATTGGACGAAATCACAAAGCGCGAAAAGATGGATCGTAAAGATGCGATGATTGCGATGAACGATCTGAAAAAACAGCTGGCCGATCGACGCAAGCAACTCGGGTCGTCCGAACAGATGCGAAAGGCGCTGGCGCAAATGAAAGGCCTGGAGGCTGGGCCAGGGGAAAAGGTCGCCAAGTCAATCGAGAAAGGAGATTTTGATCAGGCCAAGGATTTGGTCAAAGAGCTGGCGAAAAATACTCGTGATGGCAATCTTTCCGAAACGGAAAAAGAAAAACTAAAAAAACAAATTAGCCAGATGAAGGATGCGCTCGAGAAAACGGTCGAGCAACAGCAGCAGCAGAAACAGAACCTGCAACAAAAAATCGATAAGGCACGCCAGGAAGGACGTGGAAATGACGCCGCCAAACTGCAGCAGCAAATGAACCAGCTGCAGCAGAAGGACGCCCAGATGCAACAGTTGCAGCGAATGGCCGAGGCGATGAACGACGCGGCCGAGGCAATCAAGTCGGGTGATTCCGGGGAAGCGGCTGATGCACTTGAGCAAATGGCCGATCAGTTGGGCGAGCTGGCTGATGAAATGTCCGAATTGGAAGATTTGGAATCGACGATGGACCAGTTGTCGCAATCGAAGGAACAAATGCGCTGTCAGCAATGCCAGGGCCAGGGCTGTCAGGCATGCCAAGGCCGTGGAGATGGACAGTCAGACGAACCTGGGTTCGGCCTCGGACGAGGTAGCGGACAGGGGGATCGACCCGAGAGTGAGGACGATACCAATACCTACGAATCCCAAGTCCGAGGCAAAGTGAAAAAAGGCAAAGCGGTCATCGCTGGTTTCGCCGATGGACCGAACCGTAAAGGTGTCACCCGCGAAGACGTCAAACAGGCAATTGATACGGCGATCAGCCAACAGAGCGATCCGGCAGAGAATCAAACCTTGCCGCGAACCGAGCGAGAACAGACTCAGCAGTACTTCAACCAGTTGCGGGAAGGGAAATAAGTAGCTCTCTGGCTCCGTCGAGTCGTTGTTGACTACGTTGCAAACGCTGCTTCGATCAGTTCGGCTTGTTCCAGCTTATGCGCGGCCATGCTGCCGGTACTGGGGCTGGCTGATTCCACGCGGCTGACTCGCCGTAAATGAAACCGCTCGGAGAGCGCGTCGCCGAAATTGAATTTGATATATGGCCAAGCGCCCATGTTGGTTGGTTCGTCTTGAACCCAGAGCAATTCACTGCCGGCGGGCAGCTGGGCGACTGCCGCGGTCAGTTCCTCGACGCCGAGCGGATAAAGTTGCTCGACGCGCATGATCGAAACGTCCGTTCGTGCTTGATTTTCCCGCCCCTCCAGCAAGTCATAGTAGATCTTCCCGGTGCACAGCAGCAACCGTTTGCACTGATCTAGCGGTACCTCGTCATCGCCAAGAATTTTTTGGAAGGCGCCGCCGGCGACTTCTTCGATCGGACTGACCACCTTGGGGTGTCTCAGCAAGCTCTTGGGTGTCAGCACCACCAATGGTTTCCGCCACTTGCGAATCACTTGCCTGCGTAACAGATGAAAGTACTGTGCCGGCGTGGTTGGTTGGCAGACTTGGATATTGTGTTCGGCCGCCATGGCCAGGAACCGTTCCACCCGAGCACTGCAGTGCTCGGGTCCCTGACCTTCGAAACCATGCGGCAGCAGCATCACCAATCCGCTCAGCCGATTCCATTTATCTTCGGCGCTGGCGATGAATTGATCGACAATTACCTGCGCACAATTCCAGAAGTCGCCGAATTGGGCTTCCCAAATCGTCAGTCCATCGGGCAAGTCCAGCGAGTAGCCGTATTCAAATCCCAGCACACCTGCTTCACTAAGCGGGCTATTGTAAAGTTGCAGCAATGCCTGATCGGGGCTGAGGTGCTCGAGCGGCGTGTAGGTGGATCCATCCTTGACGTCATGCAGCACGGCATGGCGATGGCTAAACGTGCCCCGTTCGCAATCTTGACCGGTCATCCGCAGCGGATGCCCGTCGACCAGCAGTGAACCAAAGGCGGACAGCTCGGCTGTCGCCCAATCCAGCGGTCGCTTCCCCACTGCCATTTCACGACGCTGCGCCATCGGACGTTTCAGTTTCTTGTTCGGTGAGAACTCGGTGGGCAAGCGAGTCAAGGAATCGATCAGCTTGGCAAGTCGTTTTTGGTCGAATGTTGTGTCCGTTGGTTCGGAAGGTTCCAGTCCGCCAAAGTACTCACTCCAATTGGCTGCCAACGTCTGTGTGTCGGGAACGAACGCCTCGTTTTTACTTGCTTCGAATTCGCGTTCCAGTTTTTCGGTTCTCGTTTTCTGGATTTCCTCGGCTTCTTCCCGGCTGATTTTTCCCAGTTGATGCAGGCGGGAAAGATATTGTTCGCGAACCGACGCGCGCCGATCGATTTCGGCATACATCCGCGGCTGAGTGAACCGGGGCTCGTCTCCTTCGTTGTGGCCCCAACGCCGGAACGAATACAGATCGATCACCACATCGCGGTGGAATTCCTTGCGGAAATCCATTGCCAGCGAGACCACCTGCGCGACTGCTTCGGGATCCTCGCCGTTGACGTGAAAGATCGGCACTTGCAGCATCTTGGCGATGTCGGTCGCGTAGGTGGTGCTGCGTCCTTGGTGCGGTTCGGTGGTAAAGCCAACCTGGTTGTTGATGATGATGTGCAGTGTGCCGCCGGTGCGATAGCCCTCCAGCTGGCTCAGGTTCAAGGTCTCTTGCACAACCCCTTCGCCGGCAAAAGCGGCGTCGCCGTGAACCAGTATCGTCATCACCTGTTGGCGATTGGTATCACCGCGACGATCCTGTTTGCAGCGCGTTCGGCCTTGGGCGACCGTGTTGACATACTCCAAATGGCTGGGATTGAAGCAGAGCGAAATATGGATTTTGTCACCGGAGGCAGTTTTCCAATCGCTGCTGTAACCAAGATGATAGCGCACGTCGCCGCCACCACGGCTTAGTTCTGGGCTGGGATCTTCAAAGGACCAGAAAATATTCATCGCCCGTTTTTTTAGAATGTTGGCCATCACGTTCAACCTGCCGCGATGCGCCATTCCCATCACGACCTCTTGGACTCCGTGTTGGCCAGCTTTCTCGAGCGCCAAATCCAACATCGGAATCAGGCTTTCTGCTCCTTCGAGCGAAAAAGTCTTTGCGCCGACAAACTTACGGCGAACAAATTCTTCGAAGATCGAGGCATCCGCTAGACGGGTATAGATCCGACGTTGTCGTTCATGGGATATTTCCAAGCGGTTCTCGGTCGTTTCCATCCGCCGCTGAAGCCAATCACGAATGGTGCGGCGATCAATGTGCATGAACTGAGCACCGATGCTGCGACAGTAGGTGTTGCGCAGCCGGGTCAGGAACGATTTGATCGTTCCACCCATCACATTCTCCAGCGCTGTACTGTCAAAAGGTCGATTCAGGTCCTCGTCACTGAGGCCATAATCCTCCGGGCTCAGCTTGGGGCTATCGGGGCGCGAGAAGCCGAGCGGATCGAGGTTGGCGACCAGGTGTCCGCGAACCCGGTATTCACGAACCAGGTTATTAACGCGATCCTGAATCCGGGCCAGCCACAGCGCTTGGTCGATATGCTCGGCCTCGCTCCGACCGGGGCGGTCGGTTGCGACCTCGGCTCCGTTATTCTTTGACTTGCCCGTTGGCCTTTCCGGAGGCCGATCCCCGGAGACCACCAAAAACTGTTCAAAATATTTTCGCCAGCTGTCCGAAACGCTGTGGGGGTCGCGAACGTATTGGACATACAAGTCGTCGATGTAGTCCAAACTGTATGTATTCATGGCTGCGGCAATGGCCGTTCGTTGATGAAGAGATTCATGGGCAGGGGTTGCGTAACGTGCAATTTAGAGAATTGAGCCTAACGAGAGTAGGCCGGAACGAGCACGCCTTGTTTCGCCCCGTGTTCTTTCGCATCATCGTAGGTCGACCCCGCTGTTTCCGCCGAATCCGCCGCTGCAATGCCCGTTCTGATCCAAGTCCGCGACGCTCACAAACGCTATGGCGATCAAGTCCTGCTGGACGGCGCCGAACTGTCGCTGGTCGATGACGTCAAAGTTGGTTTCATCGGCCGCAATGGGGCGGGCAAATCGACACTGCTGCGGGCCTTGATGGGGGACGAAGAACTCGAACAGGGCGAGGTGATTCACCATCCCACGCTGCGGATCGGCTACCTGCGCCAGCATGATCCGTTCAAACCGGGCGAATCAGCACTTGATTTTTTGATCCGCGACAGCGGCCAGCCCGATTGGCGATGCGGCGAAGTCGCCGGGCAATTCGAGTTAAAAGGGGCCTACCTCGAAGGCCCGGTCAAAGAGCTCTCCGGCGGCTGGCAGACCCGCGTTAAACTCGCGGCGCTGCTGCTACACGATCCCAACCTGCTGATGCTGGACGAGCCGACCAACTTTTTGGATCTGCGGACTCAGATTCTACTCGAGCATTTCCTGCGTGATTTCAACAAGGCCGCATTGATCGTCAGTCACGATCGAGGTTTTTTGGGAAAGACTTGTGACCACACGTTGGAACTGGCGCGCGGAAAATTGACGATGTTTGCCGGCAAGATCGATGCCTTCTTGGAGTTTCGCGAGGAACGCCGGGAACACGATCGCCGCGTCAACGCCACAGTGATCGCCAAACAAAAGCAATTGCAGCGGTTCATCGACAAAAATCGCGCTAACGCTTCGACTGCCAGTCAGGCCAGAAGCAAAGCAAAGCAGTTAGAAAAACTGCAAACCGTCGAGTTGGAAATCGATGAACCGACAGTCCGTATTCGGGCACCGCGCGTCGAACCGCGCCAGGGAACTGCGGTTCGTTGCGAAGCTGTGGCGATCGGTTACGGCGATCATGTCGTGGCTGACCGGATCAACTTGGAAATCGAACACGGGGATCGGGCCGCAATTGTCGGCGACAATGGGCAAGGAAAGACCACCTTGCTGCGCACCCTCGTCCACTCGCTCGATACCCTCGCAGGGACACTCAGGTGGGGACATGGTGTCAACATCGGCACTTACGCGCAACACGTTTACACCAGCCTGGACGAACGGCAAACGGTGCTGGAGCATCTGGAGTACACCTCTGACAGCAATACAACCAGACAAGATTTGTTGGCAATGGCCGGCGCATTGCTGTTTCGCGATGAACACATTCACAAAAAAGTGAAAGTGCTCAGCGGCGGCGAACGGGCGCGGTTATGCATGGCGGGCTTGTTGCTTGGTACCGCCAACGTGTTGGTCCTGGACGAACCGGGCAACCATCTGGACGTCGAAACGGTCGAAGCGCTGGCCTCCGCCTTGCAGCAATACAAGGGGACGCTGATCTTCACCAGCCACGACCGACATTTCATGCACCGAGTGGCGACCAGCGTGATCGAAGTCCGTGATGGCAGCGTCAAGAACTACTTCGGTAACTACGACAGTTACTTGCAGTCGATTGAAAATGAAGTGGACCAGGGCGAGTTGGAGCGGGCCGGAGCAACCACCAGCAAGGCCAGTGGCCAACCGCCCAAGGGCAAGGCAACCGACCATCGTCGAAACCAACGGGATCAGCGCAGAACGGAAAAGGAGATCAAGAATCTGGAGAAAAAAATCGCCCGGCTGGATCAGGAAAAGCTTGAAATCAACGACAGGTTGCTCAGGGAGACCGATCCGAATGATGCGGTCCGGCTGCATCAACAGCTTTCCCAGATCAGCGATGAATTGAACGAAGCCGAGGCGCGCTGGCTGGAATTGAGCGATTTCTAAGCGGGTCACGACGATCAGATAAAGCGTAGGGGTCGCAAGCGGTAAGCTCGGACAGGTTTAACCGTAGTGCCGAAAACAGGTGCTAGTCACCTTGATTCCATTCCGCCGATCGAACGAATTGATGCTGCGAGCCGTGATCTCATTTGCCCTGTTGGCGATCCTGCCCGCACTCGCAGAGGCTGATGGTCCGAGTCGCAAAAGCCTCGTCGACAAGCATGGTCCGGCTGGGATCATGGGCGATCACATGCACCGTCAAGGCAAATGGATGGTTGAGTACAAGTACATGAACATGTACATGGACGACAATCGAATCGGCACCAGAACGATCAGCGATCTTGACGCGATCGGCCCGCCCGGGCCTCCTCCTGGAATTGTCGTCGAAGGGATTCAGACCAACGTCGGCGCTTCGCCAACCGAAATGACAATGGAGATGCATATGGCGCATGTGATGTACGGCGCAACCGACGACGTCACGCTGTACACGATGGTCATGCTGCCCAGTTTGACGATGGATCATATTCGCGGCGATTTCAATCCACTGACTCGGGGTACATTTTTCACGTTACACAACAGCGGCTTTGGCGACACGATGTTCGGCGCATTACTGCGGTTGTACAGCGATAGCGACAGCGACCTGATCTTCAATCTGGGCTGCTTGGTCCCAACCGGCGACATTTACCGTGAGACCAGCATTCCGAGTGGAGGGGCGTTTCGCCAGGCCTATTCGTACCCGATGCGACTGGGCAGTGGAACTTTCAACGCACGGCCCGGGGCGACGTACAAGAAGTTCTGCCCGTGGGGTTCCTGGGGGATTCAGCTGCAAACCGACTTGCCGATCGGGCGTAACTATCGCGGCTACAGCGTCAGCGACGAGTTCCGTTTGAATTCCTGGACCAGCCTGCTGTTGACAGACAATTGGGCGGTCTCGTTGCGTGGCCAGCACCTCTGGAAAACGAATTTCGGTGGCCAAGATCCGGCTACGCCGAATCAGGTGATCTCGACGAATGTCGAGTCGTTTCGGGGCGGCTACTGGTACAGCCTTGGGATCGGCACGCAGCTGATGCACAAAGGGCACTACTTCAGCGCCGAGATCGTCCCGACGCTCGGACAGGACGTCGACGGCATCCAACTGGAAACTGATTATTCGATCTTCGCCAGTTGGTCCAGAGGCTGGTAAAGACGCTTTTCGGTGCTTGGACGATCCGGCTGGCGAAGCCACAATGAGGCATTCGCTTTCCGGCTCCGCAATTATCTTGGCTGACAGTTGATGCCTCCCAAACCGCTTCGTATTGCCGACCTGGTCATCGACCCGCCGATCCTGCAAGCGCCCATGGCCGGCTTTACCAACGCCGCCTTCCGTCAGGTAGTACGCCAGTTCGGCGGAGTGGGGCTGTTGGCAACCGAGATGGTCAACGCCCGCGGTTTCGTCTGGATGGACGAGCAACTGGCCGAGCATCCCGATCGATTGTGGGGAGTGGCCGAGGAAGCACGCCCGCTGGCGGTCCAAATTTGGGACAACGATCCCGACACCATGGCCAAGGTTGGCCGCCGATTGGTGCATGAGTATCACGTCAGCGTGGTCGATATCAATTTTGGCTGCCCGGTCCGACAAGTCACCGAGAAAGCACACAGCGGCAGCTACCTGCTGCGAGAGCCAAACCGGATGTTCAAAATCATTAGCCGCCTGGTCGAGGTTTGCGCGCCAACACCGGTGACGGCGAAAATTCGTCTCGGTTGTACACGCGACAATGTCAACTGCAATCAGGTGGCCCGAGTGGTCGAAGAGGCCGGCGCGGCGGCGCTCACCGTTCACGGCCGGACCGCTGCCGATATGTTCAGCGGCATTGCGGATTGGGAAACCATCAGCGAGATCAAGTCTCATCTGAAAAAGATTCCGCTGATCGGTAACGGCGATTTAGATTCCGCCGAAAAAGTGGTTGCGGCCTTTGAGAACTACCGGGTTGATGGCGTGATGATTGCACGCGCGTGTCTTGGCCGGCCCTGGTTGTTTGCGCAAGCCGCCGCGGCACTGCGCGGTGAACCAATCCCTCCCGAGCCGACTCTGGAGCAGCAGCGCGATGTGATGCTGAAGCATTATCAGCTGGTGGTGGACCGATTTGGCGAACAAAAAGGTACCGTGCTGATGCGCAAATACGCCTGCTGCTATGCTCAGGGCAAACGTGGCGCACGGCAGTTTCGAACTCAGGTCGCCAAAGTTTCCACGGCCGATGATTTCTACGCGGTCGTGAATGAACATTTTCCGACCGTGGCAGCGGTTTTGAACGAACGGTGATTCTTGCCGCTCGGCAATCAACGGCCTACTCGGGCCAGTCTCTTAGCGATAGGACGATCCCCATCATGGACTACGGCAAGAAATTCGACTCCGGACTTAGTTACGCCGATTTTTTGCACAAGTACGGCAGCGAGCAGCACCGTGCTCGCTGGCAGGGCATGCACGGCCAAGTGAACCTTTCGGCGGCCCAAATCAAATTGCTAGGTGGCTTTGTGCGGGAGATGAAAGTGATGGTCTTGGCCGGCGCGTGGTGCGGTGACTGTGTCAATCAATGTCCGATCTTCGATCACTTCGCCACTGCGACGTCCAAGATTCAGCTTCGCTTTTATGACCGCGATGACAATCCCGACCTGGGCGAGTTGCTATCGACTTGCGGCGCTCATCGTGTCCCGTCAGTACTGTTTCTCAGCGAGGACGATTTCGTTTGTGGTCGCTACGGCGATCGAACGTTAGCAAAGTATCGGGAGATGGCGGAACAACAATTAGGCGCGGCATGCCCCACCGGCATCGGGGGCGAGCACCCATCGCTGTTGCAGGCGGTCGTTGGTCAATGGCTTGATGAGTTCGAACGAATCCAATGGATGCTCAGGCTCTCGGGCCGGTTGCGAGCGCTGCACGGCGATTAGACGCAGGACAACTGCTGACCGAGGCATTGACTGATGCTGTTTCTGAAGCGGCTACGTCAAGAACCAGCACGCGCTAATCACGCTGCCGGCGCGTCAACATCGTCAAGCAGACGGCGCAGAGCATTGCCACCGCAGACGGTTCTGGCACGCTGAGCGTTACGGCTGGTGGGTCAAGGAACGAAAACGTGGGGTCGAATCTGATTCCATCCCAATCGCCGTCGCTCAAAATTCTGTCCGCCGCTCCAGTCGCTGCTGATCCCCAACCGCGATTGGCGGATTGTCCGGTGCTGTTCCAGTAGGTCCAATATCCTGTGAACCAACCTTCTTGATAAGAATCACCGGGGTCGTTGCTACTTGCTGCGTTGTCGAACTCGTCTGGTACCGGAGTCTCGGCAATGGTAGATCCAAGAAAGATTGCGGATTCGTCGCCGATCTCGTCGCTGATGCCAAACTCGCCACCATTGCGATCGAGTCCGACTCCGTAGATCGGTCTTCCAAAGGGTCCGTCCGGCCCGACTCTCGCGAACAGTTCGGCCCGCGCCCCCACGATTTCAAAAAACATATCCTGGCCGGACTTGGTTCCGTTGAATCGATAGCCCCAAAGCTGCGGTTCCTGGCCGTCGTTCCAGTCGATTACAAGTCCCGCTTGTCGATCACCCAGGCCGACCCAATTTTCGATATCCGCCAGCGTCGTCACCGATTCGGCAGTGACTGGCCCTATCATGATTGCCGCAATCAAGATCGCCCACGACGGCGTGGCGCAATTGTATTTCATATTCAACAACTTCCGTTTTTTAGGATTCGCTTAATTCGTTATTCAAATGAGACCGACTCGCGGCCGGCCTTTGTCAGGATGGCCCGCAGAACCTGTAGGTCGATGTGTTCCGACAAAAAAGTGACATGCCCGTCGGCGAATACGATGTTGACGCCGCTGGGATGGTCGCTGAACAATTCATTGTCTTGCGACTCGTTGGGTCGACGGTCGTGCCGATGATCAAAAACATTATTTCCGTTGGCCCATTGCGAATCGCGCGTGTGATCGCGGCCAGTGCATTCACCGATCGCCGCGGTGTGAGAGCTGCCGTCAAAGATGTCGCGAAAGCGAACCGCACGATCGTACAGCATCATGCCTTGATGTTCTGGCAGGATCGTTGGCGTCGCAAACGAGACTCCAGAGATTCCTCCATAATCGGTCCAGGCGAGATCGTCGCCGGGGTTCCATACACCGTTACCGTGGATATCTCCACTTGTTGGACCCGGGCGGTTCGTTGTCGCCATGCTGGGACACAAATAAACGGGAATGGTTTTGGAAGTCGGGATTCTGTTCTCAACTGCATAAAACGGAACACGGAAATCGTACTGATCGAACAATTCCGGCTGTTCCAGGTAAGGCAAAATACAACTGTTCCAGGAAGTCCGACGGTAGAATCCTGGCGGCGGTGGAAAAGCATTGGGCTGGCAACCGCGACAGCCCATTGGAAACTCGCCAAAGGCAGCCACGTAGTTTTGTAGCGCCAGGCCAATCTGTTTCAAATTATTCTGGCAACTGGCCTGCCGCGCCGTCTCGCGCGCTGCTTGCACCGCCGGCAGCAGCAAACCGATCAGCACGGCGATCATCGCGATCACGACCAGCAGTTCGACGAGCGTGAATCCACGGCGCGGGGACCTTGCGCGATGCCCGATTTTCAGCGAAATCAAATCAGTACTGCGGCGTTGGTTGGTTTAGGTTTTCATCGCATGCTCACCGGCAATGGCGAATCATGCTGCGACGCGTCGCCCCAATCCGGGAGGGCACTCAGTCGTCTTGCGCTTGGAAGGTCTTCTGACTCGCTGTCCAACCCTTGACTCGCTACCTTCTCGCCCGTCGCAACAGACAATGGAACTTCAAAAAAGAAGGAGTTCTAGGTTGCGAGCAAAAAGGTGTCTGACACCTTTTTGCTCGCTGACAGCTCACAGCGGCCGGACCGTCCCGGAATTTCACCGGAGTTCCCTGTTCACACACGTTGCCCAAAGCAACGGGTCGCCAAGCGCAAGAGTAAAGCTAGCGCGGCCCCGGCAAGCTGTCAACCAGATGCCTTGCCTGATCTGTCTCAGACCGTCAGCGATCTGTCTGCCGCGGCAGGCTAGCCCTAAATCGACCTAAACACCGGTCAGACTAGGAAGCCAGCAATCGCTTGGCGTATGCGGCCAGTCCCCGCATCTCAGCCGGCGGCTGGCCCGGACCGATCACCAACGGCCCGTCGGCTGGGTCCTGGGGACGAAGTCCATGGCTACCTTGGACCAGGGTCGCATCGAGCGGCACCACATCCATTTTGTAGCGCATCCCAAGCTTCTTTTGCGCCACGCGGGCGATTGCCCGAAATTTGCTGGTCAGGAACAGTTCACAGGGGTCGTAGCCCGGTTTGCGATGGATGTCGACGGTGCGGGCAAAGTCGGGTGCCAGCGCATCGTCGTTCCAGTAGTAGTAAGTGAACCAGGCATCCGCTTTGGCCAGCGCGATCAATTCGCCGCTTCGTGGATGATCCAATTCGACGTCGCCGGGATCGACCACGGCATCGATCCCCGGGACTTTTTCCAGCAACGATCGGACTTCGCTGATCCGCTGCTTGTCGCGGACGTACACATGAGCCAGTTGGTGATCGGCGATTGCGAAGGATTCCGATTCGCCTGGCATCAACATTTCGCCGAAAGGACCATCTCTTACCGAAACCAAACCGGCACCACGCAAGTGGCGGTTGATGTGGACAGGATGATTGACCGGAACGAGTCCATATTCCGAAACAACCACCACGGTCGCGCCGACTTGCTCCGCCGCATCGATGATCACCGCGGCGCAGGCATCGACCTCGGCGACTCGCTGCGGATCATGGTCGGGCAGTCGCTGGAAGTCGTAATCGAGGTGGGGCAAATAGGCCAGTGTCAGTTGCGGGTTCTGTTTGCGCATCACCAGCGCAGTGGCTTCGGCGATCCAGCGGCTGGCGGGCAAACCAGCATGCGGGCCCCAAAATGAGAAAAAAGGAAAGGGACCGAGTTTGTTGGTCAAGTCGCAAGCGGTGTGATCCAGGATGTCAAACACCTTTGATCCGTCGCAGCCGTAATGAGGTTTCGGTGTGGCGCTGTAGCGAACACCCGACCCCTGATTGAACCACCAAAACATTTTGGCGGTTTCGATCCCTGCGTAGAACTTGTTGCCTTGGATCAGGGAATTGGCTTGTTGCCAGAAACGGATTTCCTGTGTGTCGCGATAGTACCAACCGTTTCCCACGATGCCGTGCTCGCGCGGCGCCAATCCGGTCAGCATGGTGGCTTGGCAGCAGCAGGTAACGGCGGGCAATGGACTCTTCCAAGCAGTCGCCTGACCAACCGCGGCGATCCGCGGCGCATGAACCAATAGATTTGGTGTCAAGCCAACGACGTTGATGATGCACAGCTTGTTCACGTGAGTCGATCCGTTCGATGCAACTGGCCACTCTTGTACTTGTTCCAGTAGGTATCGAGTGCGCGTTTGACAACGCCACTAAGTAAGAACACCCCCAGCAAGTTCGGAAAGCTCATGCCCAGAATCATCAAGTCGCTGAAGACCAGGATGTTTCCTCGGGTCACGATCGACCCCAGGAACGTGAACACCAGAAACAACAACTTGTAAATGATTGACGTGCGGGTGCCGAACAACTGCACCCAGCAACGCTCGCCGTAATAAGACCAACTGATACAGGTCGAATACGCGAACAGAACCACAGAGAAGTACAGAATGTACCGAAACCAATCGTAGCCGCCGCTGACAAACGCCTGAAGCGTCAATCGGGCGCCCTGATCTCCGGCGATCACCGACGCCATCTCGGGATCCTGATAGACGCCTGTGACGACCACCACCAGTGCCGTGATTGTGCAGACGACGACGGTGTCGATGAAGGGCTCCAGCAGCGCGACGATTCCTTCACTGACCGGTTCATCTGTTTTTGCCGCCGAATGAGCGATGGCCGCCGAGCCGATTCCCGCTTCGTTGCTAAACACGGCCCGTTTGATACCAATCACCAAGACACCAAGAAATCCTCCATAAACGGCGTTCGGCGAAAACGCCTCGCGGAAGATCGTGGCGATCGCGTCGGGAATTTCGTTGAAGTTTCGCAGCAGGATGTAGAGTGCGGCGGCGACGTACAACAGGCACATGACCGGAACAATTCGGCTGGCCACCGCGCCGATGCTCTTGATCCCGCCAATGATGACGATGCCCACGGCGAACACCATGATCAAGCCATAGATCCAAGGGCGCTCTGCCAGCAATCCTTCGGAGCCCCGAATCGCGTCCAACGATTGACCAACCTGAAAGGCGTTGCCGCCGCCAAAACTTGCCCCGATGCATAAAATCATGAAAGCCCCGGCGAGCACGTTGCCAAGCGTCCCCAAACCCAGCTCTTTTAAACCAACCCGCAGGTAGCGCATCGGCCCGCCCAGCACATGACCGTCCGCGTCGGTAACGCGGTACAGTTGCCCCAGCGTGCACTCGGTGAACTTGGCGGACATCCCCAATAAGCCAACGGCCAGTATCCAAAAAGAGGCGCCCGGTCCACCGGTACCAATCGCGATCGCCACACCGGCAATGTTTCCCAACCCAACGGTCGCTGACAGGGCAGTCGATAACGCTTGGAAATGAGACACTTCGCCCGGTTCATCAGGGTTGTCGTAAACACCACGCGTCAAATCGACGGCATGGCGAAAAGCGCGAATGTTGATGAAGCCCATCCGCAGCGTCAGGAATACGCCGCCGGTCAGCAGCCACAGCACAATGAACGGTACCGACGTGCCGAAATCGTAAAACAAGACGGTCGCGATTGGCTCGACCAGGTACTTGCCAAACCAGCCGTCGACTGACTGCATCCATTGCGGTTGAGCGATCGCTACGCTGGAATCAGCCCCGCCGGCCTCGGCTGTCGAGTCAGCTGTGGACGCTGCATCCGATTCCAGCTTCGCCGCGACCTGTTGTTCGGCGCTGGACGAATCGGTTTGGAGCGCAGCTGAGACCTGGTTCGCCAGTGCCAACACCAGCACGGCGGGAACCACAAACCTGGATACTTGGAAGCAGGCGAAGGGCATGATGGACTCGTGGAAAGCGAAAACAGGCCTGGAACAGTTTTTAGGATCGGTAACAGGCTAAAGTCTGACTTCAAACAAGGCGACACCAACTGCCGAAATCAGATCGTTTCTCGGTCAAGAAAACCAGCATTTCTGACCGATCTTTCGCGGCGGCCAGTGGCGCTGATGGCGCTGCTTGGGTTGGCGCCGAGGGAAGACTCGCGTGGGACGGTCGCCAGGGGGGTCGGCGAGCGAGATTGATGGTCTGCCGATCAGGTCCCCGCGATCAGGTCCCCGTTGGTCAGTTCGGGCAAGCTTCGGGCATCCTGGCAAGCGCAGGCAAATGGTCAGGGGCGGGCTCGAACCGCCGACACCGGCCTTTTCAGGGCCGTGCTCTACCAACTGAGCTACCTGACCGTGGTTGACAGCGTAAATGCCCCAAATTTTCCGTCGCTGGGGTCAATTCGATGTTTGCCGATCGTAGGGTATGATGCATGAACTCGTCAATCGGTTCGACGCGGCTGGCCTTTGGCCGGCCGCCAAGCAAGCTCGATTCGCGTCGATCCAGAGGATCTCCAGTTCACCATTTTCGCTCCCCCACAGGTTTGCTCAGTGGCTTCGGTAGACCATCGCGACCACTCTGGTTTGCAGCTCTCCGATCAATCGCCCTCCGCAAGGTCCACTGCGGGACCGGCCGATCGTCGCGCTGCGCGCGAGGCAGAACGGGAGAGGCTGCGGATCAGCCGATTCGACATCGTGACCTCTTTTTTCATGGCCCTGATCCTGTTCATTGGGGTGTTCGTGGCGATGTTGTTCATCATCTGGTTGACCAGTCGTTGGACATTCGCGCCATGCGCGATAGCACCGATCATCGAGAATCCTGCTGGACGCGCCGACAATGCCGAAGGCTTGGAACGCGACTTCGAACCTCCCAGTGCCGAAGAGGTCGAGGAGTTGTTGGAGCCGACACTGGAAGAAACGATCACCGCAGTCACTGATGCGGTCAGTAGCGTCGCGGCGACATTCGCGACGGTCCAGTCGACCTCCGAATCGAAGGGTGACAGTCGTCCGCCCGGACCGGAAGGCGAAGGTGAAGACATCATTCCCCGGTTTGAGCGCTGGCAGCTGAACTTCAGCGCGCACAACATCAGTGAATATGCCACGCAATTGGACTTTTACAAAATCGAACTCGGTGCTATCGGCGGTAACGTTCAAGGTGTCGATGTAGCCAGCAATTTGGCCGGCAGTCCGCAGTCGCGTCGCATCGTCAATACCGAAGAAGAACAGCGCTTGTATTTCATCTGGACGAGCCCAAGTCCGTTGATGCAATACGACCGTCAGCTGCTGCAAAAGGCAAATATCTCGCTGCAAGGCAAGCGCCAGATGTTGAAATTCATTCCGCCGGATTTGGAAAACCTGCTAGCCCGCACGGAGCTGGACTATGCCCAATCCAAGGGACACTCATCGGTTGTCGAAATCGCAAAAACCATCTTTGAGAGTACGGCCGACCAAAGCGGTTATAAATTCGAAGTGGTCAACCAACGCTACCGCAAGTCGCGGGGAAAATTGTAATGTTGGAACGCTGTTTGGCGAAGCGATCGAATCAGCAAAAGATCCCTAACAATAAGAAGGACTAAAATCCTGATGCTAGTTGCCGAAACGTCTCTGTTCGACATCATTTCCAATTCAACCTACTTGGCCTTAGCCGGCGTTGCCCTCTGGGGACTCTATTGCATTGTGCTCGTTTGGACACGAGTCAATCAGAAACGTTTCAAGACCGAAGCCGAGCAAGACGTTTTTATGGACGATATTGAGCAGTTGCTCGGAGCGGGTGATTTTGCCGGCACTGCTCAGTACTGCGCTGGCGACCGGCGGGCGATCCCGCAAATCGTCGAAATGGCGGTCGAGCACCGTGGTCTTGGTTACAAAAAGCGCGACAGTTTGTGATGGACCGCTTTCAACGCGACGTGATGAGCGATCTCGAGTACCGACTGAGTTGGGTCGGCACGGTGATCAAAAGTGCTCCGATGATCGGTTTGTTCGGAACCGTGTTTGGCATGATGGGAGCCTTCAAAACGTTGGCAACCAACGAATCGGTCGAACCATCGCTGTTGGCCAGCGATATCAATATAGCGCTGCGGACCACCGCCTGCGGATTGGCGATTGCCATTCCGTTGATGTTGTTGACCGCGAACGTCAACATCAGGATCGCCAAAATGGAAGATTTGATTGGTTCCGGACTGGCGCGGTTCATGGTGGCTTTTCGAGACGGTCTGGCGCGGTCTCCGGCAGACCAACCGTCTGTGCTTCGGACGCCGCTTGCTGGCCAACCGACCCTGAGCGGGCAATCCGGTGAACCGGTGATCGATTCGATCGCCATCGAAGACGCAGTCGAGTGAAACGATGAGCACCCACGCCGCCTTGATCGACGACGAACCCCAAGATGATTTTACGTTGCCGCGCCGCCGGCGTGATGATGACGAAATGGACATCACGCCGATGATCGACATCACCTTTTTGCTGCTGATTTTTTTCGTGGTCTGTTCCACCATGGACCCGACCAACACCGGCAAGATCCCGGAGGCCGAGAATGGACTGGCGATTTCCGCCAAGACATCGGCGGTAATTTTTGTTGATCCCGGGCCAGACGGTGAAATCATCTTGTCAAGACTTGACGGCAGCCAGTTCAGCCGCGACGAAGATGTTCAAGTCGCGGAGATCATTGAATACGTCACCGCTGAATTGGAGCGATCGCTCGGCGTCAGCAAACAGCAGGTGATGTTATTTGGCGACGCGAATGTCGAAGTCGGTCAGATCACGCGGATCCAACAGATCATCGGAGACGCGTTCGAGGACATCAGTTCGACGTACATCGCGGTCAAGGAGCAATAGGATCGATGGCGATCGAAGTCACTTGCATCGAATGCGGAACCAGCCATCGCGTCAACCAACGGTTGGCCGGGCGGCGCGTGCGTTGTCCGAAATGCGATACGGTGGTTCACGTCCCCGAGGCCGGGCCAACATCGGCCGATGAAGGATCCGCCGACCCCCAGGATGGTGTTGATGAAATTAATGAAGAAGAAGTCCTCGCGGACGAGTCGTTCGAAGCGGCGCCGGTGATCCATGGCGAACCCATCGCAGAGGCGCCTCTGACCGAGCCGCAGGAGACACGAATCGTAATTCTGGACGATCAAGACGACGACGACGTGCTGCCGCGGAGCAAACGTCAAGAGCAAGACATTGACATGACGCCGATGGTCGACGTCACCTTCCTGCTGTTGATTTTCTTTATGGTCACCGCGGCTTTCAGCTTGCAAAAATCGATTCAAATGCCGCGCCAACAAACGGACGCGCCCAGCACGAACGTCGAACAGGAAGTCGAAGATTTGGATTTGGTCGAAGTTCAGATCGACGAGTTCGGATCGTTTCTGGTGATGGCGCCCGAATGGGAGCGTGAAACGCCCGGCAAACAAAATTTGATCACCGCACTCCGAGAGGCGATCGCCAACGCCAAAGATGGGATGCGATTGAGGGTCAAGGTCCACGAAATGGCCAAGCTACGCTCGCTGGTCGATGCGATGGATGCAGGCACCATCGCCGGATTCTCGGAATTGGAAGTTAAACAAGTCGAAGATTTTGATTGACCGCCGCCGAACACCGCTGACACTTCGCACCGATCCCCGTCTGACATTGCCGACCGTATCCAAGTTCATTCACTGAAGAGAGACATGCTTGCAAACGAACTGATCGATCGACTGGAGCGACTTGGTTTGCTCGACCCAGAGATCATCGAAGCACTGCGCCAACAGCTGGCCGAAGGTGGGACTCGCGTTACGCCGGAGGCCGTCGCCAAGTTGCTGGTTGACAACGGCCAGTTGACCCACTTTCAGGCGACCAAGCTGATCGGTGAGTTGCGGAGCGGACAGTATCAGGAGTCAGGCGATCCTGCGTCAGGTCTCGACGAGCTTGGATTCGCCGAAGGCGAATCCGCAGAAGTGGTCGAAGTAGTGGACGCGGCGGAGCCAACGCCAGTCGTCGAATTCGCCGGCGATCCTGTCTCCGTCGCCCCTGCCCCCGAAGCGATCGATGTTGAACCTCCTGCTGTCCGCGCGGTCCCCGCGCGGCGTATCCCCGAACCACGCCAAACCGTTTGGGACTCTTTTAAGGTTTACGGATACCTGGGCATCATCGCGTTCCTGCTGTTGGTCGGCGGTGGACTGGCCTGGGTACTGACACGCGAGGGCGCCGACGAGGTGATCGGGAACGCCAATCGATTGTACGACCAACAGAATTACGAAGCGGCGCAGCTGGCCTACCAGGCATTCGCCGACGACTACCCCGATTCCCAGCATGCATCGATGGCCAAAGTGCGGGTCGTCATGACCGAACTGTACAAGGCGGCGGCCTTCAAACAGGAGCCCTGGCGGGCAGTTGATTTAGCCAAACAAAAGCTACCGCTGATCGCCAATGAACAAGGCATGAACGAGGACCGTGGCAACCTGGCTCAACTGCTGGTCGACATCGCCGCAAACCTGGCGTCCTCGGCCGGCCGCGCCGACGAAACAATCAAGAAACAGGAGTTGTTGGCCAAACTGGATCAGCACCGCGAGCTGATGGACAATCCGATGTACATGACTGCCAAATTGCGCACCAATTTGGCCAATCAGATTCATACAGTCAACGAAGCTCGGGATCGGGTACAGCGCGATATCAATCGGAACATCCGGTTGGATGAAACGGAAGCCGAGATGCGATCTTTGCTTGATGGTAAACAAACCCAGCAAGCGTATGCCGTTCGCAAAGACCTGCTCAGAGACTTTCCCGATTTGCACGATCACCCGCGACTGGTGACATTGGTTCAACGAGCCAGCGAGATTCAACAAACCCTGGTGGGACCATCGACTAGCTTGCCAACGGTTTCAACAGAGGCTCGACCAAGCGAATCGCTTAGCACCATTGTATTGACAACCCTGCAGGGAAGTTCGGCTGCCGATTTGCGTGGGGAAACTCTGTATCTGCGCGCGGGCGGTTCGATACTGGCGTTTGATGGCGAAACAGGAAAGCTGAAATGGCGAAAATTTGTCGGCTATGCCAACGATTTGCCGCCGGTTCGGCTGACCGGAGAGGATGGAGTGTTGTTGAGCGATTCGTCATCGCTGGAGGTGATTCGTTGTGGTTCGCAAGACGGCAGCATTCAGTGGCGGGCGTCAATCGAAGAATCGTTCTGCCTGCCCGTTTCGGTCGATCAGGATGTCTTTGTGGCCGTCGAATCAGGTCGTTTGATTTCGCTGGATGCCGTCAGCGGTGAGGCAAAATGGGCGACACAGTTTCCGCAGCCTTTGGAAACGGGGCCTGGTGTCGATCGCCGCGCCCAGCGAGCTTACATTCCAGGTGACCACAGCAACCTGTACCTGATCAATACGGCCGATGGTTCGTGTTTGGAGAGCTTTTACATCGGTCACCAGCAGGGCACGATTGCCGTGCCGCCGATTCCTTTGCTCGGTCATCTGTTTGTGATCGAGAATGCCGGGTCCGACTACGCAAACGTGCACGTCCTGCGCGTCAGCGAATCAGGCGGCCAATTGAAGGTCGCCCAGCCGCCTTTTCGATTGACTGGAAATGTGCGGATCAATCCCATCATCCAAGGCCGACGATTGATCGTTTTGACTGACCGTGGCCAAGGTGTGGTCTATGACATCGAACCAACCGCGGAACGGGAACAGGTTGCCGAAGCCGCCACACTGCCAGCCTTTTATGACGAACCCACGTCCACTCAAATGGCGGTTGCGGGCACACAAATGTGGATCACCGGAACCAGGATTGGGCGGTTTGAATTGCAGATCAATACCGGCAATATTGTCCGCAACTGGACCTTGCACGATGCCGACACGTTCATCGGCCAACCCTTTGCTAAAGACGACACGCTGGTTCATGCACGTATGCTCAGGGGCACGTCGGCTATTCGTGTAACCGCTGCTAACGCCAAGTCGGGCACTGAAATCTGGCACACCGATGTCGGCGTTCCGATTGCCATGCTTCGGCAAGCGCCCGATGGAAAGGGGGTACACGTCGTGACGACGCAAGCGGCCTTGTATCAACTCGACCGACAGGCACTAGTCAGCGGATCGACGACTGGGCCGATCGAAAATCCGGGTGACCGAATTGTCGCCAAGAGTTTTGAGAACCCGATCGACATCGATGACAGTCGGGCGGTGATGCTGAACAAAGTCGACGGCAAATCGATGATCGTGTATGACCCCAATCGCGAGCGCGAGCAGTTGCGGGCGGTGACGATGAGTCTGTCGTCGGGACTTCCAACTGGCCGCGCTTTGGCTGTCGCCGGCGGAATTCTAATACCGCTTGATATCGGTAGAGTCGAATTGATTGATTTTCGCACCGGGGCAGCGAAAGCGACGCCGTTCCAGCCGGAGGTCGATCCGACCGAAAAAGTGGTCTGGACCAATCCGGTGTCGCTTCCCGACGACGCCGGCCAAGTCATCTTGGCTAACGACAGCAAAAAGATCTATCGAGTTCGCGTTGCCGAACAGATCCGAGAGCTGGCGTCAAAGGATTTGGAACATGACTTGTTTGGTCCCGCGGCCGGAGTTGCCGGCAGCTGGTTTTCGGCGGCCAGCGGTCCGTCGGCTGACTTGCTGGTCGGGTTCGAAATGGCGAGCTTGGACGAAAAATTCAAGACGCTGCTCGACGGCAGAATCGTTTGGGGTCCAGTCGCTGCCGATGGGCTCTGCCTGATTCAAACCGACGACAAAAATTTGCGCGCCTATACCGCTGAGGGTAAACAAGTCTTTGCGGTTCCCCTGCCTGCTGGACAACCGGTCGGCCGACCCGTCAGTTCCAATGGTTCGATTGTGCTGGCCGGCAAAACAGGCTGGTTGGCCTGGCTGGATCCCAGCAGTGGCGAACTGGTTGGCCAGGCCGATTTGGGGCAACCGATATCAGCTTCTCCATTTCCCATCGGAAGCAGTCTGTTGGTGCCTGGCCAAGAAGGTGTGATCTATATCGTGAAAATTCCCGCCCGCTAGTTTGATCTTGATGTTCCAAAGTCGTTTGAACACGCTGCGATCGCGATTGAGGCTCTCTGTGCTAGCCGCTGTTTTTTGGTCGGTGATCCTGGCCAGCAGTGGACTCGCGCAGCTGATGAATTTTGCGGCCTCGGGGCTGCCTCCCGATCCCGGGCTGGAATTGTTGCAGCAGCAACCGCATGACTTGCTTTATTTTCGCGAGGAAGCGGGGGGCGGATGGGTCAAGACGGTGCCGCTGAATCTTGCTGGCCGCAAGCTTCCGACCAACCGGGAGGGAACGTTGACGTTCCAGATCGTCGGACTTGAGGGCAAGGATTTTATCGCCCGCTGGGACGACATCGAGCGTGTCGATCTGTGGGAGGTTCGCTTGGAGCGCGAGGCAAAAGATCGGATCAAAAAGGGTGATTTTGTTGGCGCTTATCCGTTCTTGTCCGTGCTACTGCGTGACTATCCGGAACAGCGAGGGCTGCGCGAGCTTCGCTGCGAGTTCCTCTGGAACGATGCGGTCGCGCGCGCCAAAGCCGGTCAAGTGACACCCACGCTGGCGATGTTGGAAGAGCTCCGCCGCTACGCGCCCGATTATCGATCCGCCTCGGTAACCGGCGCCATTGACCGCATTACTGACCGACTGATGACCGACCTGGTCACTGCCGGCGAATTGGATTTGGCCCAGCAAGTGTTTTCACGATTGGAGAAGGATTACCAGAACGATCGTCTGGATTCGATTACCAAATGGAACGCCGAGTTTCTGCAGATGGCTCAGGCCAAGCAGGATCAAGCGTTGGCCGCGCTCGAAGCCAAAGATTACCGCGCCGCCAGAAAGCTGGCGCGGGAAAGTATCTACCTGAAGCCGACGATTAATGGCGGCAAGGAACTGGTTCGCCAGATCGATGCGATTTATCCGTTGGTTCGCGTGGGTGTGTTGCAAACGGCGACGAATTTGGAACCGACCAGGCTGGATAACTGGGGTGCCCGACGAGCGGGCCGTTTGATCTATCGCACTTTGTTTGAAATGAAAGGCGCTGGACCGGAGGGTGGTGAATACGATTTCATCTTCGGCGACGTGGAAAGCAGCCCCGACCGAATGCGTTTCGAATTGAACTTGAAAACCGAGTCGTTGTTGCCACCGCTCGATCAAATTGAAGGTCAATATTTGGCTGATGTGCTGGCGGCTCGGGCGATCGAAGGTACCTCGACCTACTTTGAGCCTTGGGCGGCGGCTGTCAAAACGGTGGGCATCAAGGGGCCAAAGCAAGTGACCTTTAGTCTGCGGCGGCCCAATGTGCTGCCGACTTGCTTGCTGCAGATTCCGGTCGACGGTAGTTGGTTTGGCGGCGCAGCGGGTTCGCCAACGGGCAGTTACCGACGTGATCTTGTCGAGGATGACTTGGTGCGTTACGTCCTCTCGGGCCAGCCATCAGCGGCGACTCAGCCCAAAGAGATTGTTGAAATTCGTTGCACATCGGCCGCCGCAGGGGTCAACCTGTTGTTGCAGGGCGAAATTGATGTGCTGGACCAACTCTTTCCCGCCGACGCTGTGCGATTGCGGCGCAGCAACTTGATTCAGGTCGCTGATTATCCGCTACCGACCATTCATATGTTGGTCCCTTGCGGCGCTCATCCCTACCTGGCCGAACGCACCTTTCGTCGCGCGCTTGTCTATGGGACCAATCGAGAAGACATTCTAAAAGGCGAATTGCTGGAAGGCTTGCAGTCGCAGGGCTGTCGAGTTCTTTCTGGTCCGTTCCCGGCAGGCGTGCAGCCGAATGATCCGCTGGGATACGCCTACGATCAGAATTTGACTCCGCGGCCTTACGAGCCACCGTTGGCCAGGCTATTGATTGCCATGACTGCGAACCATTTGAAGGCCGTCGCCCAGGTCAATAAAGAGGAAGTACCCGAGTTGACGCCGATTCGAATTGCCTTGCCAGCGGACAACATGTCACGGGTTGCCTGCGAGGCGATCAAAAGCCAGTGGGAATTATTGGGATTGGTCGTTGAATTAGTCGAGTTGCCGATGGGAACGACTTTTCCAGATCCCGGTGCTGACATCGCGGATATCGTTTATGTCTCGGCAGCGGTTTGGGAGCCGGTCATCGATGCCCGCCGTTTGTTGGGACCCGAGGGAATCGCACGCAGTACCGATCAGTTGGTGGGACTGGGATTGCGACGGATCGAAGAGGCGAAAAATTGGAAAGATGTTCGCACCGGTCTGCTTGATTTGCATGCCATCGTGCACCACGAGTTACCAGTGATCCCACTTTGGCAAATGATCGATTCCTATGCTTATCGCCGCGAATTGTCCGGTGTCGGCTCGGATATCGTTTCGCTTTATCAGAACGCTGAAAAGTGGAAGCTAGGCCCATGATCGGAATTCGATTATCAATGCTGTGGCTGCTGATTGGCTATTCAGTCACGCTGCGGTCGGCCGAACTGGAACAAGCGTGGGACTATGCACCTTATCGTGTGTTGATTTGGCTATCGGCCGATGACCCGTCGATCAACGCTGACGCCGTCGGTAAAGACCTGCGAGCCTATCTTGATCGGGACTTTGCCGCCGTTTGGCGAGCCGAGATCGCAAACGCACCCACTTCGATTCGGTCGATTTCCGCGCGAGCGATCGGCCAGTTGGACTATCAGGTGATTACCGCGTCGGATCCGGTATTGGCAGTAAAACGAGATCATCCCGACGCGGTTCGGATTCGCACCCCCAGCAACGTGGGGGAATTTTGTAAGTCGATTTTCGGCACTCGGGGACGGATCGACGATGTGACGGCGCGGGCTATCGAGCTTGGTGATCCGACAATCAATGGTGTCGCCAGTCGGCTCAAGGTTGTCGCCGGCGATGAATTGACGGTCAGCCAGTCATGGGCGGACAGCCAGACCGAAGCGTTATTGGTTTCGCGCGGCATTGCCAAGACATTGGTCGATCCGGAAGCCAAGTTGATCTCTCCGCCGATCACTGGGTTGGTCGGCGAAGCCGTTGATGCTTACGACAAAATATTCATTGTTCATGTTCGCCGCAGCCAAACACCGGCGGCGGTTGACGTGGTCGAATTGGACACGCTGATGCAGCATTTTGGTCCGGTTGTGACCACACGCTTTTCGTCCTCAAGCGATCTTGCCTCGGCAATTGGACGTGGCATCACCAGCGCGTTCGCACCGATTGTGCGTATTGAAAACGCGGGACAGCGGACCGCGACCGGTTTGCTGCGGGCCGGAGGTTTGATCCTGGACAAGGCGTCGCCAGCGGCCGTTTCGATTGGCGATGCTTTGCAGCCGATGGTCCGCAAGAATGATCGCAATGGTAGCCCGGTCGTGATTGGACCATTGGATTGGGCGTTGCTATTGACCACTGAAATCAAAGGTCGTTATCTGGAGATGGACCTGTACGCCGGTCGCGGCGGTGGACTGCAGGGTCGAAAAAACAAGCGAACATTTCGTACGGCGCTCAAAGTTCGTCCGCTCGGCGAATCGACTCAGTTGCGTTTGTATCAACGGCAGAACGAAAATTTTCCCTTGATCGGCTACGAACTGTACGAGCGGCAGCTGAACTCCAAGCAGATGACGTTCGTCGGGCGAACCGACTGGAATGGTCGATTGAAGATCGCAAAAACAGGGGACCCGCTGCGATTGTTGTACGTCAAGAACGGCGGCGCGGTGCTGGCCCGACTACCGATTGTGCCGGGGCTGGATCCAACCGCCACGGCCGATTTGTCAGGCGATGATCTGCGACTGCAAGCCGAAGCTTATGTTCGCGGTGCGCAGAATGACATTACCGATCTGGTCGCAATTCGAGAATTATACAAGGCGCGGATACGGTTGCAGTTGCAGCACGGTGAACTGCAGAAAGCCGAATCCCTGATGTCCGAGCTACGCAGGCAACCGAATCATGAAACACTTTCCACTGCGATTGGCAAAAAACAGATTGAGTTCATCAAAGAGATCGGCAATAAGAATATGAGCCAGCGCCGAAAAGTCGACGAGCTGTTTACGACGACCAAAGAGTTGTTGTCCAAGTACATCTCCCCCAAGCTGATTCGCCAACTGGAAGCCGATTTGATTGCCGCCCGAGAGAACGGCGGTAAATTACCCTCGGCCGATGTTCAACCAGAGGCCGGGTAAGGCTCTCGCTGCCGCGGTTCGCTGAATCTAGCCATTGGCACATCCCGGTGACCAGCGTTTACAATGGGAATTTCTCCAGTAGGCGTCCATGGCTGCTTTTTCCCTATCGAAGCGGATGCTGTCCGCAGTTTGGCTGTGCGCTGGTTTTTGGTGCGCGGTTGTTGAACCGGTGTCTGCCCAGCAACCGTCGTTTCAGACCGATATCCAACCGTTGCTCAGTCTTCTGTGTTACGACTGCCATCAGGGTGATCAGGCGGAAGCCGATGTTGATTTGCAGCAGTTTGAATCGATCGACCAAATTCGTCAGCAGACCAAGCTTTGGCAGCGAGTCAGTGACATGCTCGGCTCGCGGCAAATGCCGCCCAAGGATGCGTTACAGCCGACGGATCGCCAGCAGAGTGTGATCACGGATTGGCTGCGGAATTTTCTCCGCGAGGAAGCGGCCGCGCATGCGGGTGATCCAGGCCCGGTCACCTTGCGTCGACTCAGCAACGCCGAATATACTTATACGTTACGCGATTTGACGGGGATCGATTCGCTCGATCCGGCCCGCGAGTTTCCTGTCGACGGCGCGGCTGGCGAGGGGTTTACCAACGCCGGCGACGCGCTCGGCATGTCTCCGGCGCTGGTCACCAAATACCTGGATGCCGCCAAGCAGATCTCGGCGCAGGCGGTTCTGTTGCCGGACGGTGCGCAGTTTTCCCAGTTCACCAGTCGTCGCGATTGGACCGATGAAGGGTTGCAGCGGATCCGCCAGTTTTACGATCGTTTTGTCGACACTAGCGGCACGTATCTGGATTGGGAACGCCAGAACGAAGACTCCGATCGCAGCGGCCGCATTCCTCTGAACAGCTATATCCAGGCAACGTTGCAGCATCGTGACGCCTTACGATCGGGGCAGCTGTCCCTGGCCGATGTCGGCACAAACGCGGGACTGAACGTCAAGTATCTGAGCCTGTTGTGGAACTTGCTTGGCGACGACCAAGATCGTGGTTTCCTGCTCAATCGGCTCCGCAAACAATGGCAGACCGCGACGACCGCAGAGAGCGAGGCGATCGTCCAGGAAATCAATCGATGGCAACACGCGGTTTGGCAGTTTCATTCGATTGGTCACATCGGCCGCAAAGGGGCCTCCAAACGTTGGATGACTCCCACGGACCCGTTCACTGTGCGGCAACAGCTCAGGTTGGATTTGCCGGCAAGTTCGGACCCGGCGGAGTTTTCAATTTATCTGACGGCCACCCAGGTTGCCGGCGATGACACGGTCGTGGCCTGGCGAAAACCGACACTGCATGTCGATGGAATGACACCAATTCTGTTGCGGGATGTCAGTGGGGCGATTGATCAATTAACCCATACACGAAACCAATTTCATTCCAAACTGCCCGCTTACTTGTTAGCCGCATCGCAAGTACGAGCCGGGACCAGCCCGGATCAGGCTGCCCGCGCATATCAGCTGAACGGTCCGTTGTTGAATCGATGGCTCAGCTATCTAGGCATTGCTGGAACGCAGAGTGTCGTTGTGCAAGGTCACTTTTCCGAGACGATCCGAGATGTCGGTGGATACAGTTTCGTTTCGGGCTGGGGATCCCCGGCAACACCGTCAATTGTCGCCAATGCTTCGGACCAACAGGTTCGAATTCCTGGCATTGCCAGGCCGCACTCGATCATTGTTCACCCTTCGCCCGAACTGTTTGCGGCCGTGGGTTGGCAGAGTCCGATCGACGGCGCCATTGAAATCGATGCTCAAGTCGCGGATGCCCATCCGGAATGTGGAAATGGAATCGAGTGGTTCCTGCTGCATCGCAATGGGGGTGGTTCGGCGAACATCGATCATGGCCAGATCGCCACTGGGGGCAACAAATCACTAACAGGGATTCGCATCGAAACTCGCAAAGGCGATTTGTTGTCGCTCGTGATCGGCCCCAAAGCTGGGGAACACTCGTGTGATCTGACGAGTGTCGATCTGTCGATTGCCGAGTTGGATGGCGAACACCGAAAGTGGAATCTTGCCGCGGACGTTTCTGGTCACTTGCTTGACCGCAATCCACAGTCTGATTCCTATCAAAACGATTCTGTTTGGCATTTCTACCAAGGGCGAGTTGTCGATGTCGGCGCGGAGTCGGGTCAACTGTCGATTCCTGCGGGTTGCTTGCTGGCGAAATGGCAACAGGAAACGGATGCCGGGAAACGACAATTGCTGGCCGATCAGATTCAAACGCTGGTGCAGGGTTCGGTACCCCAGCAGCCGTCTGCCGACAGAACTTTGTACCAGCAACTGCAACGCGTCGTTGGAATCGAATCGGTCGGATCATTGCAAATTCCTCCGGATCCGCGATTTGGTCAGCGCCCGGAATCGAAGGATCGACCGGATACAGATTTTTTTGCCCAGGCGCCGAACACAACTGAGTTTCGTATCCCTGCTGAATTCGCCGGTGGCGGCGCGTTTTACGTCGACGTCGAACTGGCATCGGGCTCCGGTGAGCAAGCGGTTCAAGTTTCCGCGTCGTTAACAAAACCCGAATCAAGTTCGATGCTTCCGGAACAGCCGATCCTGATCGGCGCGGGTGAATCCTCAAGAGCAGTTTTATCGTCAGCGTTGGATCAGTTTCGCGATCTGTTCCCCGCGGCGCTTTGTTACACCAAGATCGTGCCGGTCGATGAGGTGGTGACGCTGCAACTTTATTATCGCGAGGATGATCAGCTGAAGCGTCTGATGTGTGACGATCTGCAGGCTGCTGAGCTTGATCGGTTGTGGGACGAACTGTTGTATGTTGCCCAGGAGCCGATCGCCGCCGAAGTGACTCTGGAGCAGCTGCAACAGTTTGCTACCCAGGACCGCCCCGATTTGGCTGTCGAGTTCGACGAATTGAAACCCGAGTACCGCGATCGAGCCGAGCAGTTTCGCGACCGCTTGATTGAAACCGAACCCAGGCATTTGGATTTTGTCGTTGAATTTGCCGGCCGGGCTTGGCGCCGTGGCTTGTCAGCGTCTGAACAAGATCGCTTGCGAACCGCCTACGACAGACTTCGTCAGCAAGCGATCTCTCACGATCAGGCGATTCGACTGCTGATTGCTCGAGTTTTGGTGGCGCCGGCGTTCTTGTATCGTTTGGAACAACCTGGCGACGGTCATGATGCCGTGGACGTCACAGATCATGAGTTGGCGACACGGTTGAGTTATTTTTTTTGGTCCTCCACGCCTGATCAAACGCTGCGGGACCTGGCTGATTCGGCAGCGCTCGGAGACTCGCAAATGATTCTCGAGCAGTCACGTAGAATGTTAACTGACCCCAAAATCCGCAGGATGGCGATTCACTTTGCCTGTCAGTGGTTGCACTTGCGAGATTTTGATCAGACGGTGGAGAAGAACGAGCGAATCTATCCCGAGTTCGCTCAGATACGGGGCGACATGTATGAAGAAGTGGTCCGCTTCTTTGCCGACATGTTTGCCAATGACGGCTCGATCTTGGATCTGATTTCGGCGGACCACACATTTGTGAACCAACGCCTGGCCCAGCACTATGGCATCGCTGACATCAGCGGGTCTCAGTGGCAGCGAATCGAAGGGATGCGGCAGCGCGGTCGGGGTGGCGTGCTGGGCATGGCAACGGTCCTGGCCAGCCAATCCGGAGCATCGCGGACAAGTCCGATTCTGCGCGGGAACTGGGTTTACGAAACTTTGCTTGGCGAGCGATTGCCACGGCCTCCTGCGGGCATCCCCCAATTGCCCGAAGTGGTACCGGAAGGCAAAACGGCGCGTCAGCTGATCGAACAGCATAGCGCAGCGCCTCAGTGCGTCAAATGTCATCAGAAAATTGATCCCTATGGCTTCGCGCTCGAACAGTTCGACACGATCGGTCGGATGCGTCCAAGCAAGGTACTGACGACCACAACCCTTGCCGATGGTCAATCGATTGACGGACTCGACGGTCTTCGCCGATATCTTTCCGAGCAACGGCGCGACGACATTGTCTACCAATTCTGTAAGAAACTGTTGGGCTATGCATTGGGTCGCGAAGTTCAGTTGTCCGACGAGCCGTTATTGCAGCAGATGCAACAGCAGTTGCAGGCCAACGGTTATCGGCTGACGGTCGCCGTTGAATCGATTGTGACAAGTCGGCAATTTCGCCAAATTCGCGGACGACTTGCTGCCGGCGATGTACTAGAATGAGCTCGGACGATCAATCGGAACGTACCCCGTGCCCGCGGCGAGCGGTCAGGACGCGACAAGTCTGCCCGCGACTGTGAACAGGTAAACCAGATGAGACATCAAATTTCTCGCCGCACCATGCTGCGTGGTCTGGGCGTGACGATGGCGTTGCCATGGATGGAATCCAGACGGGTTTGGGGCGACGTAACGCAGGATCAAAAGCCCGCCAGCGAAGCGCCCACGCGAATGGCGATTTTATTCTCCGGTTGTGGCTTTCACAGCCACCAGTGGTGGGCCAAGGGCGAGGGCAAATCCATGCAGCTCGGACAGGTCCTGGCGCCGCTACAGGACCATCGTGATTCGCTGTTGTTCATTCGTGGGCTGTACAACGCCGAGGCGCTCAAAGGCAACATACACAGTTCTCAAACGGGCAACCTGCTGTCGGGCGCGCCGCTTGCCTCCGGTGGACAGATTCGATCGGGAACCAGCGTTGATCAGGTCGTCGCGCAGCGAATTGGTCATCAAACAAAGCTGCCCAGTTTGGTCATTGGCTGCGAAAAGGCAAACCCGTCCGTCCATAAAAACTATTCGATGCTGTACAGCTCGCATATTTCCTGGAGCAGTCCGACAACACCGACTCCGTTGGAAGTTTATCCCTCGCTGGCATTTGATCAGCTATTTCGTGACGTGTCCCAAGCGGGAGACGCTAGCGTATTGGACGCGATTTCGGACGATGCCAAAGACCTGCGACGCGGCATCAGCGGTCGCGATCAGCGCAAGCTTGACGAATATCTGAATTCGGTGCGCGAAGTCGAGCAGCGAATCGAGCGGGCTGGAGATCGCGGCGAACTGCAAGGCTGGCGACCTACACTAAGCGAACCCAATCTGCCGCGTCCTCCCGCGGGCTATCCACAAGACATTGTCGAACACATGCGGTTGATGTCGGATATTCTGGTGCTGGCTTTCCAAACCGACACCACTCGGGTCTGTACGCTGAAGCTGAATAACGATCATGGCACATTGCGATTTCCGCACTTGGGAGTCGACTATATGATCCATCACTTGCTCTCACACAGCGACACCGCTGACTGGCTCAAGGTCAATCAGTTTTTCTTGGAACAGATGGCTTACATTGCCAGTCGCCTGGCTGCGATTGAAGAAGGCGAGCGAACGGCGCTGGATAATTCCATGATCATGCTTTGTTCCAGCATGATGAACGGGCATCACGATGCGACGCAATTGCCGGTGGTGATGCTGGGAGGTGCCGGGGGCAAGATCAAGGGCGGCCGCGTCCTTGACTACAGCGGCCATGAAAATCGGCAGATGTGCCGACTGTATCTGAGCATGATCCATAAGATGGGTCTCGATCTGGACCAGTTCGGGGACGCCAGCGAGCCCTTGCTGGAAATTTAACGCCGTCTTACTTGCGCCAGTTCGGGCGTTTTTTTCGAGCGTTGGGGTGATGCGTCACGAGTTTGAAGGTCGCATCACGTCCGGACAATTTTCGTCCGATCGGTCGATCCGTCGGACGGACTAATTTGGCCCGCAGCTTTTGCTCAGTCTCGAAGTGATCGTCGTCTAATTCAAATTCGACCCACATCATCGGCTCGGGTGCAATCGTTACAGTCCGGCCGTTTTTCTCGACTTGACCTTGCCAGTCTTGAAAGTGAAAAAAAACATCGTCGCGAAAATCTTCCGCTTCAATAAAACCGAAATGGCTTTCCGCCTTGATCGAAATGATCTTGCCTAGACGCTGACGCTGGATGCGAAATTTTTTCTTCGGTTCATCGTCTGGGTCAGGCTTCGGCACGGTATCTACTTTCTAACTATGGTCATCGGCACCCGCGGCCGGCACTAGTTCAAGTCGCCAGCGCCGACCAGATCAGGAATGCCGATCCAGCGCGCCATCGAATTGGCTGTCGCTCGGCGGATCAATCGCGGCCACATCTCTTCGGCTGCCCCAAAGACCGTATCGGTGGTTGCCGGAACGAGGTGCCAGATTCCCGCGGCGAGTTCAGTTTCCATTTCGTCCGAGTCCCATCCTAAGTGTCCAACGATCAGCCGATAGGGGGCTGGGTGGTCGCGAACCAATTCTTCGAGATGTTGTTTTTGAGCTGCCACATAGACGCCATCGCCCGTTTCCGCTTCGGCGTATTGGCTGGTTTGGTGAATCGCAACCACGGGCCCCGAGCGAGGACCGCCAAAGTGCAACATTCCAAAGGCCGAATTGGTTTGCGGGATGGCGGTTTCCGCTGAGGTTGGGTCTCGCTGAGCCAAGCGGTTACCCGCCTCCCGCTTGCCGGGATCTTGGTTCAATAGTTTCAGCAAGGCTTCCGGGCTCGGCTTCAGCGGTCGGTTCAACATCACGCCAATCACGTTCGCTTCGTCCTGGTGAACGACCAGGCATACGCCGTTGCAATACACAGGATCGGTGGCCAGCGAGGAGGCGACGAGCAGGGTTCCTGTCAATGAGTCCGTCATAAACCGTTTTTGCGAATGAGAAATAGACTGCCAAATTGGCAGTGGTTGGGCAGCCCAGCCAACAATAAGCAATCAGTGCGCCAATGAACTGTAGCGGCGATCGCTGGCAGGACGAATCGATTCCAAGCCTCCTTGACCGAGTGAACCAGATTTTGCGGCTCATCCCAGCGGCAGAACGATTCGACGTCAGCCCCCCTGGAAACAAGAGCTTGATCCAGATCCCCTGGTTCGGTTCTCGTGCTCTGACGACAACGCCGGTTCGTTCAAAAGGGCGCCGCGATTTAAAGCATGTCCAAAGGGTCGATGTCGACGACATACTGCACGTCGTCTTTCTCCGGGATCTTGAACGATTCAATGGATCTGCGAATGGTTTCGTTCAAGTGTGCCGGGTCTACCGATTGCAGCAGAATGTGAAAGCGATATTTGCCACGCAGCTTAGAGATCGGCGGTGGCGCGGGTCCCAAGATGCGAACTTCGTGCCCCAGCGCTTGCCTGGCCGATTCGAGCCTACCGAGCAGCGACTGGGCGGTTGCTTCGGTTAAGTCCTCGACTTCGCCCCGGACAATGATCCGGGCGATGCTGCCCAGGGGTGGGTAGTTGAACTTGCGGCGGTGGACCAATTCGTCGGTGGCGAACTGGAAGTAGTCATGACGGGAAGCTGCTTGGATGGCCGGATGCTCTGGTGAAAAGGTTTGCACGATCACTCGTCCGCCACGGTCACCGCGTCCGGTACGGCCGGCGACTTGGGTGACCAACTGGAACGTTCTCTCGGCCGCCCGGAAATCGGGAAAGTGCAGGGCACTATCGGCATTGATTACACCGACCAGCAGCACGTTGGGAAAGTCCAATCCCTTGGCGATCATCTGTGTGCCCAGCAGGATGTCGACGCCGCCGGCACGAAACGCCGAGAGCACTCTTTGGTGACTTCCCGGGCGGCGCATGGTATCGCTGTCCATCCGCGCGATCCGCGCCTCGGCAAAGCGAGCTTTGACTTCGGCCTCCAATCGCTGAGTTCCCAGTCCGCCGTAGCGAATCCCGTCGAACCGACAATCAGGGCACCAGGGCGGGGTTGCGATCGTGTAGTTGCAGTAGTGACAAACTGCTTTGCTGCCGTCTCGATGATGCGTCAGCGGCATGTCGCAATCGGGACAAGAGACCACATGCCCGCATGCGGGGCACTGAATCGTGGTCGCGAACCCGCGCCGATTCAACAACAGAATCACTTGTCCCTGTTCATTCAACGTCTCTTGCATCGCCGTGTGCAACGGGCGGCTGATCGCTCCCGAGGTTCGATTATCACGACTGCGCAAGTCGACCAACTGGACATCGGGCATGGGACGGTTGTTGATTCGGCTGGGCATTGAAATCAATTCGGCATGACCGGTGCTGGTGGCATGCCAAGATTCCATCGATGGCGTCGCGGTGCCCAAGACCAGTGGAATATTCAACGACTTGGTTCGCGCGTAAGCGACCTTACGAGCATGATAGCGCGGCTGTGTGTCTTGTTTGAATGAGGAATCGTGTTCTTCGTCCAAAACGATTAAACCCAGCCGGGGCAGCGGGGCGAAGACCGCACTGCGGGGCCCGACCACCACTTGGACTTCGCCACGCCGAATCCGTTGCCATTGATAATGACGCTCGGCCGGTGTCATCTGACTATGCAGCACGGCAACCGACGGGAATCTTCTCTCAAATCGTCCGCGAGTTTGCGGCGTCAAGCTGATTTCGGGGACCAGTACGATCGCGCCGCGACCAAATTTGACCACGTGTTCGATTGCCCGAATGTAGACCTCAGTCTTGCCGCTACCGGTAACACCGTGCAGCAGCAACGTTTTCGCTGCCGCCGAATCAATTGCAGAAACGATTCGCTCCAAGGCGACGGCTTGATCAGAGGTAAGCGAGTGCGATTGTTCCTGTTCGCCGTCACTCAATTGCCAGCGGATCGGCATGCCAGCTAACATCTCGCGCCGCTGATCAGATTGAATCAGCCCCTTTCGGGTTAATCGGTTGATTGGATCTTTCGTACAGCCGGCTTCGACCATCAACTGAGCGGCCGTTAGCGGCTGCGAGGCAGCGATTAATGATTGGGCAACGAGTTGTTGTTTTTCCGGTAATGATCGGACTACTTCATCGATCAGTGATGGATGGGGAGTATAGTAAGTGCGCTCTCGCGTTCCCGCACCGCCGCGAACACTCGAAGGAATCAGAGCGTCAAAGACTTGGCCAGCCGGTGCCAGATAGTAATGACTCATCCACAGCACCAGACGGATTAAGGACCGGTCACATAGGGGCTCGTCATCAAGGATTTCGCCGACGTCACGCAATGATCGCCCGGCCGACGAACCAAGTTTGATTTCGACGCACCAGCCAGTGGTCAGTTTGCGGCGCCTCCCGAGGGGTACCCGGACTCGCATTGCAGGCTCCAGACGATCGCGAAATTCGTCCGGTATCCGGTAATCGTAGGGACCATGCGGAGCTTCACTGAAAACGACTGCCGCGATCGCCAGATCATCGTCAACAGCCAATTCCCAAGGGGGTGGCGCGGTGTCGAACAATTCTCCTTGAGCCAAATACGGCGCTGATCCCTGCTCGTTGCGGCGCGGCGGTTCATTAGCAGACGGCATGATCGTTGGCGCGGACAAAACAGGCTGATTGGGCAGGGAGGAGCTATCGGTCAACATAGTGGATCAAGAGTTTGATGACATGATGGGTGACGCAGCGAACGTCTTGCCATGATTTGCCGGCCCACAGACACGTCTGGTCAGAAAACGCTCTGCTGGTCATTCTGAGTCGATGATTATCTAGAGTTTTACTGACAGTCTGCTGTCAGTTCCCGTCACAGTGACAGATCGAGCCATGCGAATCGGAATATTTGGCGGGTCGTTCGACCCGGTCCACATCGGCCACCTTTGGATCGCCGAGGCAGCGCTGGAAACGCTTGGATTGGACCAGCTCCGCTGGATTCCAGCCGCCAAATCGCCACTGAAACGCGGCGGTCCGCTGGCGCCTGCGGAAGATCGATTGCAGATGGTTCGATTGGCTGTTTCCGGATGCGAATACCATGTGGTCGATGACCGTGAGATCAAACGAGGGGAGATCAGCTACACGGTCGACACTTTAGAAGCGGTGAAATCCGAGCAACAGGATGACAATCTGTTTTTGATCATCGGCGCGGATTCACTTGCTGCTTTTCGCAAGTGGCATAAACCGCAGCGGATTTTGGAGTTGGCAACCCTTGCGGTGGTGGGTCGAGGTGCGGCCGAGCCAATCGACTGGGCGGTCCTGGAGGGCCTCGCGACGGAGGATCGGATCGACGAGATCCGGCGCAGCATGGTCAAGATGCCGTTGATCGAGTTGTCCAGTACTGAACTGCGTGATCGGATTGCCGAGGGCCGAAGCATTCGCTTTCGAGTCCCGCGAGCTGTTGAGGCGTTGATCGATGCGCAGAAGCTGTATCAAAGGCAAGCTTGAATAAGCTCTACTTGGTGGCGCTGACGCGCTGAGATTATTCTGACGATCTTTGCTGTTGGTTCAACCAATGATACAGATCGGGTGTCGCATAGGCCGATGACCAGCTGTTATGGCCGACCCCTTCGAGCGTGGTGAATTGAATCGATGTCCCGCCCGCTTGTTTGATTGCATCGACGATGCCACTGGTTTGCTTGATCGGAACCACTTTGTCGTTGTCGCCGTGAAAAGCCCAGATCGGCAATTTTTTTCAGCGCTTCGGCATCCTTAGGACTCGTGCCTCCACAGATCGGTACGACAGCGGCAAAGCGATCCGGATGATCGGCCGCCAATCGCCAGGAACCGTAGCCACCCATGCTCAATCCCGTCAAATAGATTCGCTGCTGGTCGACTTTCAGCGACTCGACCACCGAATCCAGCAATTCGAGCAGTCGCTTTTGCTGCGTCTCTGACTTCCAGCTGTCGGCTCGTGGGCACTGCGGTGAGACAATGATGTAGGGCAGTTCGTCGCCTCGGGCAACCAACCGCGGCGGCCCCCATTTGGCGACTAATGAAAGCGGTCCGTTGCTCTCTCCCCGTCCATGCAAGAACAACATCAACGGTAGCTTGTCTTGTTCTTGATAGTTCTTTGGCAGGTACAATAAGTATTCAACCGTTGCCGCGTCAGATGTCGTCAGGGTCATTTCGACTTGCTGGCCGGGCGTCGGTTCGGTGATCAGATCGGTCTGCTGAGCCGATATCAATGCAGGGCAGATGAACGAGACGGCGCATAGCAGTTGTATTTTTCGAATGGTCATGTCGATTGCTCCGTGGTTTGGATTGGTATTCTGGTCCGCCAGCGTAATCGATGCGCAATCGGTGGTCACGCGTTTCCAGGCGAACACGCTACAATCAGGCCAGCTGACGCATTCTTCTACTCCAGAGCAGTGTCCATTCAGTGCGCGCCAACCGAAATATCACCCGCATTGACCGTGAAACCGTCGGTGGCGGTTTCCTGGTCCGCGTGATGCGGAAAGGAAAGCGAGCTTCACAGTTTTTTGCGGACCGGGACTACGGCGGCAAACGAAACGCGCTCAGCGCCGCCAGATCGCATCGAGATCATCTCGAACAAACGATGCGCGCTTGGACCGCGAAACAACTCTCGCAAAAAGAGCGATCCAACAACACGTCCGGGATCGTTGGAGTCAGGCGAGTCGAGGAGACCGATTTTCGTTGGCAATCGCAACCCAAGTACGGCTATTGGGTCGCGCAGTGGAGTCCCAGCAAAGGGGTCCGTAAGACCAGACGCTTTTCGATTGAGAAGTACGGCGAGCAGGAGGCCTATCGATTAGCGGTCCAGGCCCGCAAACGCGGCGTCGCCTCAATGGGAAAGTAGTCATTTGTCGGAACCGCGTCCACCAGTCGTCCGCTCGATCGCTTTTGCCAGCCTGCTGTTGGCCGGCCTGGTCGCCGTTGGCTTGGGATTGCAGCACTTCAATGGTGGCTTGTTTTGGGGCGGCTATTTGGCCGTCGCGTTCTTTTATGCCGTGATGTTCTTTCTTGGTTTGATCGCTGCCAAACCAGGTGACAATCAAGTCAGTGAAATGCTGTTGGCCGGACGCTCTTTACCGCTCGGTATCGCCTTGCTAACCATGACCGCCACCTGGGTCGGAGGAGGCTTTATCAATGGCACTGCCGAATCGGTTTACGGTTCCGGCATCGCCTGGGCTCAAGCACCGTGGGGTTACGCACTGAGCCTGATCATTGGGGGATTATTTTTTGCCCGACCGATGCGGCGTCGTAATTACATGACGATGTTAGATCCTTTGGAAGACCGATTCGGTCGGCGGATGGCTGGGTTGTTGTATTTGCCCGCCTTGATGGGGGAGATCTTTTGGACTGCCGCAATCCTGACCGCGCTGGGCACCACGTTCGGCTTGATTCTGGAAATCAATTTCAGTGTCTCGATCGTGATCAGCGCGGCAATCGCGATCGCCTACACGGCGATCGGAGGTTTACGGGCGGTTGCGATGACCGACGTGTTTCAACTAGCGATCTTGATGTTGGGTCTGTACCTGGTGATCCCTTTTGTGATGCCCGCTGGCGGACTCGATGGGCTGTGGGATCGGTACCAAGACCAGCTGGGCAATGCCGCGGTGCCCTGGCCATCGCGGGATTGGGGCGACTCTTATTTTCTTTGGTGGGACTATGCCTTGTTGTTGATTTTCGGCGGCATTCCCTGGCATGTTTATTTCCAGCGTGTGTTATCGGCACAGAGCGAATCAGCGGCACAATGGTTGTCATTTGGTGCCGGTGGACTTTGTTTGATCGCCGCCTTGCCGGCGGTACTGATCGGGATGATCTGCGCAACCACCGATTGGGCCGCGCTGGGCTTGGATGGCCCCCAGAGTTCGGCGATCGCGTTGCCGTATGTGGTCAAACATCTCGCGCCGTCGTGGATCGCGATCATTGGACTGGGAGGTTTGGTGGCGGCCGTGATGAGTAGCGTTGATTCGTCGATCCTGTCAGCATCATCGATGGGCGCTTGGAATGTTTACCGGCCGCTGGCTTTGCGAGGCGGTGGCGGTGCAAATCTGCAGCTCATCGTCCGCCGCTTGATTTGGATTGTCGGCATTGCGGCAACCTTGATTGCGCTGCGGATTCAAAGCGTCTACGAGCTCTGGTTTTTGTGCAGCGATTTTGTCTACTGTATCCTGTTTCCTCAACTGGTTGCCGCCTTGTTTGATCGTCGGGCCAATGCGATCGGCAGCCTGGCCGGTTTCCTGGTAGCGGCCGCGCTAAGAAGCGGAGGGGGGGAACCGGTGCTGGGTATTCCCACCTGGTTGCCCTATCCGATGATGGATGCCGACGGAGTAGTCAACTTTCCATTTCGCACTTTGAGTATGATAATGGGACTGTCGACGATTGTGATCGTCTCTCGATGCACCGCCAGATGGTCTCCGCCGCGAGCGCTGGAATCACGGTCCTTATGACGCGGTCGCGATATTTGATTGTCGAACAACGGTCCCATTGTTCGGTGCTGCTCGCCGCAGGCGAAGTAGAACTAGGATACTTTCGAACGGCGGATTACCATTCCGCAATTTACAACTTTAATAAGTCGAGCTCAAAACCATGCGATTTATGTTCTCAATAGCGATTCTGTTACTCAGCTGCATGGTTGCGGATGCGGACCACTTCAAGGTTGGCTTTGCCAAACAGAACGTGACCCCAGCGCGGGCGATGCCGATGTGGGGTTACGGCGATCGCCATAATGCGCTGTCGACCGGTGTTCGAGACCCGCTGATGGCAAAAGCAGTGGTGATTGACGTCGGCAGCGAAAAACTGGCCATCGTTGGGCTCGACCTCGGACGATCGCCCCGCGATGACCAGATGGAACGAATTCGCGCGGCAGTCGAAGCACAGGCGGGTGTCGGTTTCGTGATGATCTCCGGTTCCCATACCCATCATGGACCGGTGATCGAACTCTTGGACGAAGTCGGCAAGGGCAAGGGCATCTACGATGACGCGGTCGCTTATGCGGCCGAACTGGAAATTAAGATTATCGACACGATTGTTGCCGCGGCCAAAAACGTTCAAGACGCCCGCATCGGCTGGGGTACCAAGATCGTTGACATGAATCGCAATCGGCACAGCAAAATCGAACCTCAACCGACCGATCCGGAATTGGGAGTCATCCGTTTCGACTCACTGGCGGGCAAGCCGATTGCGATTGTCGCCAATTATGCGGCCCACCCAACGATGTTGAAGTCAAGCGATTTGCGATATTCCGCCGAATGGCCCGGCCAAATGCAAAATGCAGTTGAAGAGACGATCGGGGCGCCTTGTTTGTTCATGCAAGGCTCGGCCGGCGATATGTCGGTTCGCACGACACCCGAGACCAACACCATCGAGACGTTTGGAAAAGCGATGGCCGATCATGTCAGCGAAGTCGCGACAGCCATCGAAACCAATGTGCCCGAGTCACCGACAATCGAGGGCAAATACGATTCATTCGAGCTTGACACTCGACTTCCGTTTAACAACCCGCTGTTGCGACTAGCGTTCAGCGCAGCATTTTTTCCGGAGCTGGCCGGCGCGTCGATGACCGAGGAACTGCAGCACAACAAGATTCGTCCCCACCTGGTCACCATCTTAATCAACAACGAACTAGCCTTGGTCGGCGGATCAGGTGAGTTCTTCTGTCAGCATTCCAATCGGCTCAAGGAGCGCTCGCGGGCCAAAGAGACCTTGTTTTTCGGCTACTGCAACGGTCACAACATGTACTTCCCGACTATCGAAGGGGCTGCTGAGGGAGGATACGGAGCCGATCCGATGGTCAGTTGGGTCAGCCTGGGCGCCGGAGAAGAGATGATGAACCAAGCGCTGATCAACATTTACACGATGTTGGATAAGTACAAATTTTCCTTCCCGGGACTGTAATTGCCGGCCTGGCCGCCAAGGCATTCAGACCACAACATGCTCTCAAGGGTGTTTGCCTTGTTTGAGAATTGGTTTGGTCCGCCAGATCGCGTCGGGGCCGAAGCGACGGTGGTTCGCCCACGGTTTGCCCCGCAAATGTTGCTGGTACATCGCCAAGGTTGCAGATCCGTACACAATCATCAACATTGCAGCCAGCAGCATGCCTCGCAGCCAAGTGTAGCGCAGCGGTGACCATTTGGGACAAATCTCCCAGGTGTTGTCGGCCAGCGCCGGTCTCGGTACCGCGACAACCAACAAAGTGGCCCCGCAGGCGTGCATGAACAATACCCACTCGGTCACCATGCGACCCTCGCTAAATCCCGGGATTGCGCGCATCAGATTGCCAATCACCATCAACCACAAAAAAAACAGGTACAGCAATTGTCCTTTGCCAATCCAGGTCGTGGGAATGATGTCCAACGGCCGCCGCAGATGAATCAACAACAGGATCGTTCCTACCGCCGTTGCCGACCACCAAACCACACGAAACCAAACACCGGGCGACGCTTCGATCCACTGAATCAACGGTGCTTTGAGCGTCGCCGGGACCGATTGATTCTCGACCCAAGTGCTGACTAGCTTGTGAAGATTCAAAAAGCCAAAGCCAAACAAAACGAACGCCGCCGCGAAACCATTCGTCCAGGTTCGTCCGTTCTGTGCGGGTGACTCAACCGATTGCCTCCGCCAAAGCATGGCCATGGCGATGGCGATCGACAATCCGAATCCGAAGCCGTGTAGCTGTTCCAGAATGCTGTGCCAATTGGCCGACTGATAATGCGCCCACCCGTCCGGCACACCTTCGGGATAACGCCAAGGGTGCCCTGGATATCTGACGCAGTAACGTAACATGGGCACCGAAGCGAATGAGATTCCACCCAACAGGAATCCCCATGACATCACCTGGGCGACAGGTTTTAGCCCGTACCGGTAAGACCAGATCAGGCCAGCTACAAACACGCCCGTGATCCCGGCCCAGTCGTCGCTGCGCGGAGGCATCACCCGCAATCCGCCGTAATCCATCAACAGCGTGCTGCCGAGCGTCGGCATGGCAATGAACGCCATCAACCAGCCCAACGACAGATACAGCAGCAGCGACGCTTCGTTGCGAAACCTGCCGGTTAGCACAAAATAAATTGCGGAGCCACAGATCAAACCAAAAGCCCAACCGAGATGCTCACGGTAGTCGCCAAAGAATTGCGGCCAATTGGTCAGTAATTGATCCGGTTGAAACTTCCCACCCGTTTCGGGATTCACGTAGTCCAAGTCACCCAGCCGTACGACCAACAGATCACCGAGCTTTTGATCCAGTCCGGCCCGGGCAAGCACGGCTTCAGTGGCGTAGCCGGCCGCGGCACCGACGCCAGCGAAGGGCACTAGCATCCAGGGGTGATCGATCAACCGCTTTTTGGACTGGCCCACGCGATCGTACAATTCGTACGTGCAAACTCCCAGCAATGCCATCACGGCCTGCAGCCAATCGGCGTCAAACCAATACAGCGGACTCTTATGCCGCTGCCAGGTTTCGTCCCCGGTATCGGAGCCGGCGGGAGCGAGCAAGTGTTCCAGTGGTTCTTCGATGTAGTGTCGCAAACCCAAGGCGGCCAATACGAAGCAGAGTGGTACGAACAGGCGAGTCAGGCGATCAATCGGCATCGAAGCTGCTAAGGCTGTACCTGCGGCCCCCATGCCGCACCACAATCCGCCCTCCAAAAACAAGGCAAAGTAGCCGTAGTACGTTGTCGCGGTGTGGCCGGATTCGGTGAACGAAAGCGGATACATGTAGGCGATCGAACCACCGAAACCCCAGCCCAGGCCGCCGAAGAAACCGCAGTACAGGACTCGTCGTTGCCAGTCGTCGCGGCGCGAAACGATTGCCACGGCCATTGCCGACAAGGCGCCTGCGATCATCGCTCCGGCTTCATGTCCAAAGTTGCCGCGAATTCCCCAGCCGATCGAAAGTGACAGAGCGATCAGCAACAGCGGCAAGGGTTGCAGCAGCGGGTTGCGAACTCGGTTATCCATGCCCATTGGGATCCTGTGGTCATGATTGGTTTGATATGTTGTACTCCATCGAAGTGATCCAGAATTCGGAGAGCCGGCCGGAACGCCATGATGGAGGAAAATATCCTTTTCCGCAGCAGTCTCATCAGTCCCGGTTGATCATGAGTTCTGTTGAATCTCTGGGAAACTACACATCAGAGGAAAAAGATGGGCACTAAAGAAGCTCTGATGACGTTGCAATGCAGTCTCGCATTGGTGTTGGCTCTGTGCGTTGGACCGAACACACAAGCGGACGAACATCAGGCGGACGGTGCTGACCAGCATCAGGTTCGCCAAGCCAACGACGAGGACGCCAAGTTGTCCTTGCGGGCTCCCAAACACGGCGGAGTCTATGTGGTAGCTCATCGCGGCGTACACAAGGGGATCCCAGAAAACTCACTGTCCGCCTATCAGCGGGCCATCGACCTGGGGGCTGACTTTGTGGAGATCGATATCCGTACAACCAAGGATGGCCAGTTCGTCAGCATCCATAATGCGACGATCGATGCTTACGTCCATGGCGGAACTGGTGCCGTCAAGGAGATGACGCTAGCTGAATTGCGAGCCCTCGATATCGGTGCGCGACTAGGTCCGCGTTGGACTGGAACGCGAATTCCCACGCTCGATGAAATTCTCGATTTGTGCAAGGGAAGAATTGGGATCTACCTTGACTTGAAGGATGCGGATGTCGCGGGCCTGGTCAAGATTGTCAAGCGACATCGTATGGAGCGTGAAATCTTGTGGTATGCGTCTCCCAGCAAGCTCGAGCAGCTTAACCAGTGCTGTGACCATTGCATCGCGATGCCAGATCCCTATCTGGAACGGAACCTTCCCGGCATCATCAACCGTTTCAAGCCCGATGTGATCGCCGCAGTTTGGAAACACTACTCTAAGACTTTTGTAGAAACTTGTCACAAGGCCGGTGCCATTGTCATCGTAGATGAAAGCGATCCGAGTTGCTGGCAGGATGCGTTGGCGTGGGGATCCGATGGCATCCAGACAGATCATGTCGAAGAACTGATTGCGTTCCTCAGCGGCCGTGATGTGGAGCCGTCATCGAGGGTATCCAGTGGTCAAAAAGATTGATGGGCCGCAAATTGAAAGCTGCGGCAGGCACCACTTTCGGCGAACCCAAATCGAACCCGCGGCGACCCGTCGATTGCAAACAGCCCCCTTGTCTCGCGGTGCCAGAGAACCTGCGCGTGGGGTTCGTCAAGTTTGCCTGAGAGCTAAGGATGATTGATAGCGGTTTGCGGAGGCAATTTGTTGCATTCGAGTTGAATCGATCGTTTTTTCAGTTTTAGGTCTGCACAAATCGGAATCGAATCGGTTAGGTTAATCGTCAATGCTCTTCTAATAACGCTTGAATTACAAGGAAGTCGAGATAGCTATCGATACCGCGCTTAGCAATGCCGTTCTGCCGATCGAGCCCAAAGGCGAAACCGAAACCACGGAACAGACGCCGGGCCACGGATCCTGCTGTCAGGAACCTGACCCGCCACGAAATGAAGTCGCCGACGCGTGCCGCCGGTGTCGGGATCCGCTGGGACTATTTGGGATTCTTTACGGTGTTGCACCTGTTGACGCTGTTGGTCTTTGTCCCCTGGTTCTTTTCATGGTCGGGCGTCGTTGCGTTCGTCGCCGGCGTGATTGTGTTTGGTCAGTTGGGAGTTCCAATTGGGTATCACCGCTTGTTGACGCATCGCAGTTTTCGCACGCCGAAATGGTTCGAGCATTTGTTGGTCACGCTGGCGATGTGCAGTGGCCAGGAAACGCCAGCCCGCTGGGTTGCCTGGCATCGAATGCACCATGCAAACTCGGACCAACATCGCGATCCACACTCACCGCGTTTGGGATTGATGTGGGCGCACGTCAATTGGACCGTCTACGAAAGCCGCACGGTGTTGGCGACTTTCGCGATGTACCAGAAGTTTGCTCGCGACATCTTGAGCGATCCATATTACCGCTGGATCGAACGGGTTCCGTTCGCTGCCGGAACATTTTTTATCGCTCATGCTGCTCTTTACGCGGTGCTGGCGCTGGCATCGTGCGTGCTGATTCTCGGCAATACCGCCGAAGCATACCGGATGACAGCCAGCCTGTTTGTTTGGGGAGTGGCGGCCCGAACGGTCTGGACTTGGCATATCACCTGGTCGGTCAATTCGATTGGGCACGTGTTCGGTTATCGCAATTATGAAACTCAAGATGACAGCCGCAATAACTGGTTCGTGACCCTGTTGACCTCAGGCGAGGGCTGGCACAACAACCATCACGCCGATCCAGCTAGCGCGTCGATGCAGCATCGGTGGTGGGAAATCGACATCAATTACTATTTGATTCGACTGTTTGGCGCAGTGGGGTTGGCCGACCAAATCATTCGACCGCGGATTCATCGTCATCGCGAAGCGCCTCGTCATGGCGAAGCGCCTCGTCATGTCGGCGAGGAGGAACGCGGCGGCGAAGTGACACTTTGACCCTGGCTGCGGCAAAAGCTCACACGGACGGAGGGTACTGAGACCGAAGGTAGGTGGGCCGTCACTCTTGGGCCGCATCGTCCGCTGCAGCCGGTTCGGCTTCCACGGCAGGCGGTGCTGATTCTTGCGCGGGGCCGGGTGGTTGATCTCGACGCACTTTCAAGACGATTTTATCGTCCTCGATCGAAATGCTTTCGAAACGACGCAATGACTTTCGCAAGTCCGGATTATTGTACACATCCTTTGCCAGGTTCTGCTCAGACATGGCGTCGATGAAAGATCTGGGCAGCGGCTCGCCGTTTACCTCAGCGTCGACCAAGGTGACAAAAATATCACCGGCTACCATCGACACTTCTAATGTCGCCGAACCGTTGAAGTAGCGGCCTTTGCCTCCCGGAATCGGGTCAGTGGGGATGCTCACATCTCCGGTCAACTTGCCATCGTCGATGCGGACAAACAGTTTTCCGCGCAGCTGATCATCGTCGGCGATCAAGATGTTGATTTCCTTGGCGGTCAGCACCAGATCCTCTCCCGGCGTCTGATCTTGATCCAATGCCTCGCCAAACGAGTCCAGACGGCTGCGGAGTGCAGTAAGCTCCGCTTCCGAATACTCGACACTGGGAAACTCCGCTGGAGTCGTCGAGGTGTACTTTTCTACTTGACCGGAGACAAACCAATAGGTTCCAACACCGGCACAGATCATCAATGCGGCTCCGGAAATGATCAAAAACAGGCAACCAAACAGGCAGCCGCGAAGAATGCCGTTCGAAGGGTCAGCCGGCGCCTGGTCGGGACTGGCGTATGGCTCGGGACGGAACTGGTCGTCAGCAGTGGCCATCAATCAGGTGCTCACTCAGGGGTTCTCGCCAACAAGTCGACGCTATCAGTATGGCAGGAATTTCAGTCTTGGAGGGCGCGGAGTTCCTCGAAAAATTTTATTCGGGATGCAACGTCGAAATTTCCTCGACGGCAGGAATTTTCGTATCCCGAGCCGCGGTTCAGCTGGACCGTTTCTCTCCTGTTTCTCTTATTCCTGGTATCATCAGCAGACGAAGGCTTTCGTTTGTCGCGATGGTCAAAACGTCGTACCTGCCAGAGTCGTCAACCATGAACCGAATTTCTCGCCGTACCGCAATTCAATCGACAACTTTGGCGGCCGCTGCGGCCGTCACTTCCATTTCCTCAGCCGACGACGAGGGGAAACCGTTGCGGGCCGCGATGATTGGTGGCGGGCGCGGGCTGAGTGTGGCCGTCGAGTTTCGCAATGCAGGCGTCGAGATCCCCGTTGTCTGTGATGTCGATGATGTTCGGCTTGCGGCGGCCCAGAAAAAACTCGGTGCCAAGCTTGCGTATACAGACCTGCGCCGGGTTCTCGACGATCGGTCAATCGACGCGGTCATTGTGGCGACGCCTGACCATTGGCATGCGCCCGCTGCAATCCTGGCCCTTGATGCAGGCAAACACGTCTATGTTGAAAAGCCCTGTGCGCACAACATTCGTGAAGGACGAGCCTTGATCGATGCCGCCAAGCGAACCGGCAAGGTCGTGCAAGTTGGTACACAGACTCGAAGCACACCGATCCTGCAACAGGCGATCGGACGACTACACCAAGGAGCGATCGGGGATGTCAAAATCGCGCGGGTCTGGAACAGCCAGCGCCGCGCTGATATCGGTCACTCCCGGCCGTCCACCGTCCCGGCTGGTTTCGATTATGACTTGTGGGTAGGTCCCGCCCCGAAACCGGCGTTTCAATCAAATCGTCATCACTATACCTGGCATTGGTGGTATGACTTTGGCACCGGCGACGCCGGCAACGACGCAGTGCACGAGTTGGACGTGGCCGTTTGGGGATTGAACGTCCAGACCCATCCGACCCTTGCAGCGGGGCAAGGATCCAAGATGTACTTTGACGATGACCAACAGTTTCCTGATACCCAGCACGTGACATTCCAGTATCCCGACCCAAGTGGCGACGAGCGGAAGGGCAAAGTGCTGATCTTTGAAAATCGAATCTGGACACCGTACGGGGAGCAAGGGATCGAGAACGGCGTTGCGTTTTACGGTACCGATGGCTATCTGATCTTTGAAAAGAAGTCCGGCTATCGGATGTTCGGCCCCAGGGGCGAGTTGCGAGAGCAGAAATCGGCTCAGTTTTCGACACTTGACCACGTCACCGATTTTGCGGCCTCGATTCGTCAGGGTCGGCGACCCAATGCACCCCCCGAAGCGGGCCATCTGGGAGCTACTCTCGCTCATCTGGCAAACATCATCGCCCGCAGCGGTCAATCAAGTCTGCAGTTTGATCCCGACCAGGAACAAATCATCGGCCACCAGCAGGCCAACAGCTACGTTGGCAGAAGCTATCGCGACGGCCATTGGGCAGTGCCCGATCTGGGTTGACTCGCTGTGGGTTAATTCGGTCGGGGTTAATTCGGTCGGGGTTAATTCGCTCGGGGAAAGTCAGCAAGCCCAGGTGGGCTTCGCCGGGCAGGGCAGAGCCTACCGTGACCGCGCAGGCTACGCCGGGCGCATTGCGTGGGCAAGCTTGAGTGTTTCGTTGACCAATTCGATGACCCGATTCTGGATCTCGGGGTCTGCCAGTCGATCGCCTGCGAACGATTCGCCGGTGGCGTAAATGAATCGTGGCACGATCAGACAGCGAAAATCAAGCATCAGGCTGTTGGCCAGCCCCATCGCCGACATGTAACTGCCTTGTCCACCGGCGGCCAGCATCATACCAACGACTTTGCCGGTCCAGGATTGACCGGTCAGTTCAACCGCGTTCTTGGCTGCCGCGTTCACATCATAGTTGTAAACCGGCGCGGCCAGCAGAATCGCGTCGGCCTGTTTAATCAGCTGGCTCAGAGTTTGGACGTTCGGGTGGCCGTAGGCGGTCGCCCCGTCACAGGCTGGCAGAGACGTTTCGGCTAGATCAAATAGCCGTGCCGGTTCGCGCAACTGCTGCAGCCGTTCCAGGCAGGCACGCGCCAAGACGCGGCTGCGACTTTCGGGATGCAAAGACGAACTGATCACCAAGATCATAGGAAGGGTTCGTGGTCAGAGTTGATCGGCCAAAGGTCCGGAGTTCGGTGCCCAAGCCGCGGCCTGGATCCTGAACGCTACCGGTTAAAGCCTACCATGCCCCGGCCAATTCTTCGCCGTCCATTCCCAGACGGTTTCTCAAAATATTGAACTCGTCAAACATCCGCTCGCTGCTGCTATGGACATGTTCCGCTTCGGTGATGAATTTGATCTCTTGATCAGGATAGACGTCGCCGCCGATCAAGACCGATTCAAAGTCATGCAAGGGATCGCCATAGATAATCAACAATTTGTGTTCGTCCAATTGAACTTCTTGCCGTTTGCCGGGATTGATCACAGCAATCCCAGTGCATCCGTCGTTCAGCAATAGATCTTCGAATTCAAGCAAGATGCTCTTTAGCACTGGCATATCGATATGTTCACGGTACAAATCTTCGTGTTCAGAACCGCTGCGGTGACTGGTTTCCAGCACGACATCGACGACCGAGCCCAGCGGCTCGATCAGTTCCAGAAACAAGTCCATCAGAGTCCGCTGGGTAGCTGCGGCCATGATCACAGGTGTTTTGCTGCCGTTGGATTCGTCCACGTATTGATCGTAGCGAAATCCTTGCCGCGGTACGATCTGCAGATCATACGAAGGCCGCACTGCATCGGTCAGATCGAAGGCCCCATAGCTGCGGATGCCCAGATGCGTTTGCAGCTCTTCATCGGTCAGCGTTTCGAAGCTTCCCTCAGAAACACTCTGAATGGTTTCATCGCTAACCCCGGTGCGAAGGATGCGTTTGAGAAAACCCATAGCGGATTCCGATCTGATTTCCTGACAATTTGACTGCCCGGACCAAGACTCGTAAGTTGAGCGACCTGGTCACCGATTTCTAACACCCAACGCTAGGTCATCCCTGAATCGAATCCGTTGATCCAACCACGGGAACGCGAAAACATGGATGACCAACCGCCCTGGTTCGGATAAAACCGCTGCAATCGTTACGACCGGTCCCGGTCGCGATATGCCGTTGCGATCGGAATAGCAGGTGCAAGGAGCACGGAAACAAAGATTGGGAAGACGAATTTAGAGCCGGCACCACGAGAACAGTCCGGGGGGCGGATACAATGAACGCTGACCAATGTTGGACGACTCAGGCTTGAATCAGTGGACCGATGAACAATCGTTTTTTCCTGTTGCCCCCGCGTAGGGCCAAATGCTTTGCGGTATCGGGAGCCGTATTGTCGATGCTGCTGATCGTTATCGACGCCGGCTGTGATTTGCCGGACCGGCCCACATTTCCAATGGTAAAGTCCACAGCCGCATTGTCGTCGGAGAATCCGGTATCCGGCCTGGAGGCGGAGTCGCTCGAACCGCCAACCGCTTTGGATCAGCCGGCCTGGGAGACTTGGGACGCCTACTACTCCAATAACCAGCACGTTGGCTACAGCCATGTGAAGGCATCACCCAACTCTGTGGGCACAACCGGAGGTGTCCATTACGATTTGGACTACCGCGTGTACCAAACGAACAAAACAGCCAAAATCCTACAGCGGATGGTTCTGTCCAGTGACGAGACTCGAGATGGCAGGTTGCTTGGTTTTGACGGAACCATGCAAACTGGTCTCGCAGTCACACACTACTCCGGCGCGATCGATGGTTCCAATTTGATCGTCGAAATACGTGACGGCAGCGACGTCGAGCGAAGCGAAATTCCCTGGAAGTTTGCCTATCGAGGAATCTTCGCCATCGAGCAATCTCTCCGCGCCAGTCCGATGCGCGAGAAAGGACAGACACGCGCTCTGAGAATGCTGATCTCAGGAAGATACCAATTAGCGACCGCAAAGTTACGATGCAGCGGCATCGCCATCGTTCCAATGCTTAGCGGAACGGAACAGGAGTTGATCGAGATCAACGTCGAGATCGAGATCGATGGTGCTGCTCCGATTTACTCGGCGATATGGACCGACGAAGAGGGAAACGTGGTCCGAACCTATTCGCCCGCCTTGAACATGATCACCTATCGAACTGATCAAGCGCAGGCAACTGGGGTCAAGCAAGATGACCTTGTTCCGGTCTGGATTGGAGTCGGGGGCACGATGGACAGGCCACAGGAGACCAAGCGTGTCGCCTACCGTATTTCGCCGGCCGATAGCGAATCAACCGTTGGCATCAAACCGGGTCCGGGGCAGTTCGTGCGGGTTACCGACGACGGAGCCGCCCAGGTACTGGTTAGCCGCCAGGAAGAAAAACCGAGCGGCGGTTTCGTTGCCGACGAGCCAAAGCCGACGATCGAGGATCGACGTCCTAACTTCTTTGTCGATAGTCGTTCCGAGCTGGTCACTAAATTTGCTGACGCCGCTGTGGGAAAAAGGAAGCTCAGCAAGCTGGAGATTGCCCTCGAGCTGACCGAGACAGCCAACCGCATCGTCAAGTTGACGCCTGGGCTCTGCGGTCTTGCGAAGGCTTCGGAAACGGCGCTTGTCGCCGAAGGTGACTGTACGCGAAGCGCCGTGCTGTTGGCCGCTCTGCTGCGGGCGCAGAACATTCCGTCGCGGATCGCGATTGGATTACGGTTTGAGCCTGAATCCGCGTCGCCGCCTGCCGAGCAGAGAATGGTCGCGCACGTTTGGACAATCGCCTACATCGACGACCATTGGGTGCACCTGGATGCGACCGTGGGCAAGCCCGCCGCTGCTGATCGGCTATTGCTTTCGACCACGAACCTCAGTGAAAACGACCAGAATCAGGCCTTCGCACCGTTAACTGAGGACGTTGGTCAAATGGAAGTCCAGGTGCTGGCGGCCAAATACTAATTGCTCACGTTTGGCTCAGGTGCTTCGCGACCGCGGCTAGCAGCGGATCGATCGTTTGCGGCTGAATCTGGTGTGGGGGATTCCACGTCATCCACTCCGCCGACTGATGCTCTGATAAAGTGAGTGGGGGTTTGGATTCAATGAAGCCCAGAAAATATCGCACCTGTTTCTGAAATACCTGGTCGCCCCAACGTTTGTAGGTGACCGGGTAGATCAGATCAAAATGAAAGTCGGCATCGAGAATGATGGCATGACGCGAGATTCCGGTTTCCTCTTCCGTCTCGCGCAGCGCCGCTTCCTCAAACGATTCGTCACGCTCGCAGTGGCCTTTGGGCAAATCCCATCGCTTCGGATGCCGCATCAACAGAAACTGTTCAGGACTGGATTGCGGTGTCATCAGCAGAATGCCTGCCGCTCTGACTATGCTGCCGGGTTTCTTTTTTGCGGACACGTTGAATATCTTTGAATTACCTTCAAACTCGGAAACAAAGTCTTTACAAATGAAAATCTACACACGAACGGGCGATGCTGGCAGTACTGGGTTGTTTGGCGGTCCACGGGTGTCCAAAGATGATGCGAGAATTGAAGCCTACGGAACCGTGGACGAATTGAACGCTGCGATTGGTGTGGTTCGCGCGGCCGGCGTCGATTCAGCGATCGACTCGCAGCTGGAAACTATCCAACACGAGCTGTTCTCGATCGGTGCCGAGTTGGCGACACCCAATCCGGACCAGTATCAAATGCGGATCATCGGCGAGTCAAAACATCGAACGACTGGAGCAATGGATCGACGAGCACGAGCGAGAGCTGCCCGTACTGAAAAATTTTGTGTTGCCGGTCGGTAACCTGGCGACCGCGAGCGCTCATTTGGCCAGGTCAATTTGTCGTCGTGCCGAACGCCGGGTGGTCACGCTGGCCGGCCAATTGGATCAGACGGAATTCCCCGTTTCTCCAGAACTGATCATTTATCTCAATCGGCTCAGTGACCTGATGTTTGTATTATCTCGGACCATCAATCGGATGGCAGGCGACGATGAAACGGCCTGGGTCAAGCCGGCCGCAAAATCAGATTGAACGGAAACGGTTCTGCATCGGCCTGCTGTTGTTGGAACTGTGGCAATTCGACCACTTTGGCCCGGTCGTTGCTGCTCCCCCGCTGGCTGGACGGTCGACGAAGTGTACAATACCGTGTCACTTGTTGGTGTCACCGTTTGTCAGTGCCTGAGGTATTGTCGTGAAGAAGATCGAAGCCATCGTCCGTCACTTCAAGCTAGAAGATGTCAAGAATGCGTTAACGGACCAGGGAATTCACGGCATGACGGTTAGCGAGGTGCGCGGATTCGGACGACAGAAAGGTCATACCGAGATCTATCGGGGCACCGAGTACGCGATTGACTTCGTTCCCAAGGTCAAGATCGAAGTGATCTGCGCTGACGACAATTTGCAAACCGTGGTGGATACTATTTTGCAAACCGCTCAGACGGGCCAAATCGGTGACGGCAAGATTTTTGTCACCAATTTGGAAGATTCGATTCGCATTCGCACGGGCGAACGAGGCGAGGACGCGTTATAGTTCGCTGATGTCCATGCGATCGATCGTGTTGCGTTGCCGCGAAATGCTTCGCGAAGGTCGAAACAAGGCTTACTCGCAGCATCTCTCCGGCACCTCCGGTGTTCACGTCTCGACGCAATTAGCCGATTTGTATGACGATGTGGTACTGGATATCTGGCATGAGGCAATTCGCGAACACACCACTGACGAAAGATTAGGCGGTCTTTCGTTGGTCGCGCACGGCGGTTTCGGACGTCGCGATCTGTCGCCCTTTTCCGATGCCGATCTGATGTTGCTATCGAGCAGCCGCTCCGAATCATTGGCCAGCAAAATTGCCGGCAATCTGACCCGCGATTTAAGTGATTCCGGTATCCGTCCCGGACTGTCGATCCGAACACCCGCTGAAGCATGTCGCTTGGCGTGGACGGATCCCGTCGTCTATTCGTCGCTCTGTGAGTCTCGTCTGTTGGCGGGTAGCTTGCAGCTGTACACGAGATTTTTTGACGCCTTCCGCCGCGGCGCGATGCGGCGACGAAAGCGGCTGATACGAGACGTGGTTGCCGCCCGCCGCGAGGAGCGTCGTAAATGGGGTGAGACCAGCTACTTGTTGCGTCCCAACGTCAAATGTTCGCGCGGAGGGCTGCGCGACATTCAATTGATTCGTTGGATCGGTTTCGCCAAGCACGGTGAGACCGACTTGGAAAAATTGATCAAGCTAGGCGCACTTCCCGAAGAAGATTATCGCCAATTGCGCACCGCCTACGCGTTCATGCTGCGACTGCGACACGAATTGCACTTTCGCGAGCAGAAAAGTCAGGACGTTCTCGATCGACCAACGCAAATGGAGATCGCCGAAGCTTGGGGATACAAGGGTAGCGAAGGCATGTTGCCGGTTGAGCAGTTCATGCAAGACTATTTTGACAACACTCGCAACGTCCGCTACGCATCGACTTATTTTGTCGACGATGCGTACAGCCGTCCGCTGCTGCAACGCGCTGTCGAACGGATCTTGTCACGCAGAATTGAAGAACAGATACGGATGGGCCCGTCGCTGATCTGGGTGCCTCGGGAACACCTGAGCGAATTCGCATCCAGCTTGCCTGATGTGCTGCGGCTGATGAGCCTGGCCAACCAGCATCGCCGCCGTATCGCACATGAAACCTGGCAGGCGATTCGGCAAGCGATGCAAGATCGTGAGCCGGCTCCTCCCGATGCCGAGTCGATCGCGGCGTTTTTGTCTTTGCTGAGCTGTCCCGGTCGCCTGGCCTCATTGTTGCGACGGCTGCACGAGCTACGAATCATCGAGCAGCTGATTCCTGAATTCAAGCGGATGCGCGGACTACTGCAATTCAACGCTTATCACAAATACACCGTGGACGCGCACAGCATTCGCGCCGTGGAAATGGCAACCAATTTGGAAAACGATTCCGGTGGCATGGGCCGCCGATATCGTCGCCAGGAAAAAAAAGGTCTGCTGCACCTGGCGCTGTTGATTCATGACATCGGCAAAGGCTATGACGAAGATCACAGCATTGTCGGAGCCAGAATCGCCCGCGCCACTGCCGAACGTCTTAATTTGGACGCTGAGGATGCCGACACACTGGAATGGTTAGTACTGCAACACCTGGCGGTCAACGTGGTCGCCTTTCGCCACAATCTTGCCGATCCACAAATTGTCTTGTCGTTTGCTCATGAAGTCGGTTCGATCCGTCGATTGGAACTGCTGATCCTGCATACCTATGCCGACCTGGCCGCCGTCGGACCAGATGTGGCAACTGACTGGAAATTGAATTTGATCGAAGACCTGTATAGGCGGACGCGCCGATACTTCGATTCGGGCTCGCTGCCCGGCAGTCCAGATGACCCCGAGATCGAAACGAAACGGGCTCAGCTACGCGCGAAGCTGCTGGAGATCAATGCCTCCGAGTTTTGTCATGAGCTGTTGGATAAACTTCCGCTTTCGCTGCTCGGCAATAGTGATCCCGTCCAACTGGCTGCCGACATGCAGTTGGTCGGCGAACACTTCGGCAAACAGGACAGCACCATTTGCATGAGTCGCTACGAGGATCGTTGGCAGTCGACTCGCTATACCGTCATTCGTCGCGAGGATCAGCAGGAAATCGGCACTTTCTCACGCGCCTGCGGAGCCTTAAACGCCAGCGGTCTGACCATCATGCGCGCTCGAATCGAAATGGTCGACGAATTTGCCTGGGATGATTTCTGGGTCACCGATTTGGAGTATCCCGATAGCCGATCTCCCCGTTCTCGGATGGACGCGATTTGTGCAAAGGTGCGTTACTATTTGGATTCGCCTGAGGAACCTCTGCCCGCTCCCCGGCGGACTTGGGATGGCCGCCGCGGCAGCGAAGGCGATCGCGTTCACGTGCTGCCAAAAAAAGTTGTGTTCGACAATGATTCGGTCGATCGCTATACGATCATTTCGGTCTTTTCCTACGACCAAGTCGGGTTGTTGTATCGGATCGCTGTCGCGCTGGCCCAACAGCAGGTGGTTCTGCACTTTGCCAAAATCGACACGCATCTCGATCAAGTCGCCGATGTGTTTTATGTTTCGGAGCGAGACGGATCGCGAATGATCGATTCCCAGCGGCAACGAGAGATTCAAGAAGCACTGCTGGCCGCCATGGGTTAGGTCAGCATCTGTGGCTGGTAAATCTTGACGATTGGGCAGAGCAGCGAAGGATTTTCGAGAACTCGGATTTCGCCACCGATGGCTTGAGGAATTCGAGTGCTTTTGGCTGCTTTTGCTTGCCTGTAGCTTGACGCGCGGCAATGCTTGGGTGGTTCAATGACCACATGATCGCTCGGCGGATTCTTCCACCCCCCACCGGCAACCTTGATGAGCTGCCGAAATTCAACGGGAATCCAACCAAGCGATCGCCAATTCATCGGTTATTGTCGGGATTCTTGAATCCATGGGCATGGAGATCGGTGGCTTTGGCGGACTCGAACCCAGTTCTTCCCAAACAACCTCCCTACAAGGATGTTACCCCCATGCATAAGTCCATCATTGCGTTCGCATTTCTAGCCACTCTTGCCAGCGTTGCCATCGCCACAGCCGACGATTTTAGCGCCCTGTTGGCAGACTTGAGTTTTGGCGACGTCCCGGCGTTGAACGAGCATCTGACGCCGACGGACCCGCCCGAGCAGCCGCAATTGCGCCAGCTCCCCGACGAATTAACGATGCCAGGTGCAGTGGAGCTTCAGGCTCCCGTTTCCACTGAATTGACCATCATTGATGATCAGGTCGACTTAGAGGCTGCCTTTGCGGTGCAGCAGCCCAAATCGGGTATCGAAGCTCAACCAGTCGGCCATTGCCTGCTGCATGACGACTGCGCAGATTGCGACCAGCCAGAGAGCGAATCGGAATTTACCTGCACGCCGCATGTCACTCCCAGCCTGCCGTACTCGACGTTCTATCAGTATTTCCGCAGCAACAAGTGCAATACCAATGTTTGGGATGGGTATCGCCAGCATTGCCGATGCTCCAACAGCCACATCAATGGAACTTGCGATTGCTACAAGGTCAGAGAGAAGAAGGTCGTACCGGTCTATCACGGCCCCGTGGTTGAATGTACCGATTGCAATCTTTTCCCTTCTCGCCAGCACCGGTCGCCAAAGAAAACTTGTGATAATTGCACAAGTTGCGACGGCTGAGTCGAGATTGTGAAGTACTAAATCAGCGGAAGCTGAAAAAAACTGCCCTCCTGTCCGGTTCTGATTCAGGCCGAGCGGTCGCTCTGCCGATCTGTCTAATACCATGGATTGGGAGGGTGGAACGATAGGTGCCATCGTTCCAGCAATGAAGGGGCCATGGTGAGGCAGGGAGGGCTTCACCATGGCCCTTCTCTTTTGCGCCGACAGCTCTTGGCGCGATTCGACCCGGAATCGGTCGTCATCTTGCCGAACCAGGATCCAATCCAAATCCTGTAGCTGGAATCCAGCCATCATCCACCAGCAGAGCTGAATCGAGTAACATTCGTGCTTCTGCGTCTTAAGAAATAGCATCATAAGGAACCACATCATGAAAGCGGTTGTGCTAGGCGAAGTCGGTGGACCTGAGAAAATTAGTGTCGTCGAAGTTGATGACCCCCAACCGGCTGCCGGCGAAGTCCGAGTTAAATTGCACGCATCGGCCCTGAACCGACGCGATTATTGGATGACCAAGGGACTCTATCCCGGAATGCAGTTTCCCTGCCGTCCTGGATCCGATGGTGCGGGTGTGGTTGACTCTGTCGGTTCGGGAGTCGATGAGGGGATGGTCGGCCGCGAAGTCGTGGTCTATCCGGCACGTCAGTGGGGTGACGACTGGCGGGCACCAGGTCCGAATTTCCGCGTCCTCGGAATGCCCGACGATGGGACTTTCGCCGAGTATATCTGTACTCCGGCAGACACCGTGTATCCCAAGCCAGCGCACCTGAGCTTTAACCAGGCGGCGGCAATTCCCTTGGCCGGTTTGACGTCCTGGCGCGCCGCCATCACCCACGCCGAAGTTCAGCCTGGCCAAAAGGTATTGATCACCGGCGCCGGTGGCGGTGTTGCCACGCTGGCAATTCTTTGGTGTGTGAGCCATGGGGCGGATGTTTACGTCAGTAGCGGAACTGCGGAAAAAATCGAGGCGGCCAAAGCGATCGGCGCCAGTGAGGGCGCCGACTATCACGATCCCGAATGTTACAAGCAGTTGAAGAAGTTGGCTGGCGGCTTCGATGCCATCATCGACAGCGCGGGGGGCGACGCACTCAACTTGATGCTCGACACGCTCAAGCCCGCCGGACGCTATGTCTTTTTCGGATCAACGCTCGGGAATCCATCCCAGGGTTTGCCGTTGGCGAAGTTGTTTTTCAAACAAGTGCGAATCCAGGGCACGACGATGGGATCGCAAGCAGAATTCGCGGCGATGTTGGATTGGGTTGAGCAAAAGAAGATTGAGCCGGTGATTGATCGGGTGCTGCCGTTAACGGAAGCCCAAACCGCCTTTGAATTGATGGAAAACTTTGGCCATACCGGCAAAATCGTGTTGCAAAACTGCTAGTCCAGATCATGAAGATTCGCGAAGGATTCGACAAAATCCCTTTGCTCCGGTGCGGTTTTGCCCCTTCCCGATCGCGCAATGACGCGGATTCATCCGGCTCGCGATGATTCGCTTGACGCTCTTGGTGACAGGTCAATACTGGCGGTAACGATCCCAGCTACGGATTGCTGAGCAAAACCGACAAGACCTTGGAGAAATCAAGATGAAGACCGGATTATTGATCGATATGGATGGCGTCATTTATCGAGGCAGTCAATTAATCCCGGGCGCCGATCGGTTCATCGACTCTTTGAAACGTGAACGAATTCCGTTTCTGTTCTTGACCAATAATAGCCAGCGTACGCAGCGCGACGTCGCAACAAAGTTGGAGCGGATGGGAATTTCCGTCGACGCCGAAAATATCTTTACCTGCGCGATGGCGACGGCGCAATACCTGGCATCTCGACGACCATCGGGGACAGCCTATGTGATTGGCGAAGGGGGATTGCTGGAAGCGATGCATCGCCATGGTTTTTCGATCGTCGACCATGCACCCGATTTCGTGGTGGTCGGCGAGGGTCGGATGCTGACTCTGGACACGTTGGAACGGGCGGTCAATATGATCCTTGAGGGCGCCAAGTTGATCGCGACCAATTTGGATCCGAATTGTCCCACCAAAAACGGCATGCGTCCCGGTTGCGGGGCAACGGTCGCCTATCTGGAGGCTGTCACGGGAATCAAGGCGTTCGGAGTCGGCAAACCTAGCCCGATCATGATGCGCGCGCGCGCAAGCAACTAGGCTTGGAAACGTCGCAAACAGTGATGATCGGTGACACCATGGAGACCGACATATTAGGCGGCGTTCAAATGGGGTATCGCACTGTGTTGACTCTGACCGGGACCACCAAGACATCGGATCTAGATCACTATGCCTTCGGTCCCGACATTGTCGTCGAATCGGTATCCGATCTGCTCGACACCCGTCGGTTCCTAAGCCACGATCTGCCGCAGGGCAATCAGGAAGACGATACCGTTACCAGTCTGCAGGCGTTGCAGGCCGCGCAACTGACCGACTGATTGTCCCTCGCTAAGCGAACAATTGGTCAATCACCGTGCCATTGCGAACCAGCGTGATCGGACGGCCGGTCGTGCTGTCGTATTCCAGTGCCGGGTCAATTCCCAACGTGTGATAAAAGCTGGCGGCGACGTCATCGGGCGAGATGCTGTCGTGGCGCGGGGCAGCGGCCGTGTCATCGCTCTCGCCAATTACTTGTCCGCCACGCACACCACCTCCCGCCATCAACATGAACATGCAACGCGGATAATGATCTCGGCCACCCTCGGTGCTGCGGTCATTGATCTTCGGAGTACGGCCAAATTCGCCGGTGACCAAAACCGCAGTCGACTCCAGCATCCCACGCTGCTCCAGTCCGGTCAGCAGTCCGCTTAAACCCGCATCGAGTTTCGGCAGGTTGGTCGTTTTTAACTTCGTAAAATTGTCGACGTGCGTGTCCCAACCCCCCAACTGGACGCTGGCAAAACGGACGCCTGATTCGACCAGGCGGAGCGCCAGCAGGCAGCTTTGTCCGAAGGGATCCTCACCAAATTGCTTGGCAAAGCTTTCCGGTTCCCGCCCAATGTCGAAGGCGGCGCGGGCACGGGGCGAGGTGATCATCGAATGGGCTTGTTCACCAAACCGGTCCAGACCCTCTAACAATTGATCATCCTGCTCCAGCGCAGCAAATCGACGGTCCAGCTTCTTCAGCAGACCTTGTCGCCGGTTCACTTCCTCGACTTCGACTCCCGCGGCCAATGAAATACCGCGCACTGAATACGGCTGGCCAAATTGTGGAGTCGAATTGGTTTCCAACGCGGCGTAACGAATCCCCAGGAACCCCGCACCCTGGCTGCTGCGCGGGATCGCCACGTGGCTGGGAATGTCTTGGTCACTCGGGCGTTCTTTGGCAACCACGCTGCCGTAGCTTGGATATTGCAAAGCAGGGATTGGCTTGCTGCCGGTGTTCACGTACTCGCGACCAAGTCGATGAGCTGCCAGTGTATGACTTACGCCGCGCAAAATCGCAAACTTGTCCGCCACTGTCGCCAATTTTGGCAGGTGTTCGGAAATCTGTATGCCAGGTACGTTCGTCGCGATCGGTTGAAACGAACCGCGGATTTCCGCTGCCGCATTGGGTTTCATGTCGAACGAATCCAGGTGCGATGGACCACCAGGTAGCTCGATGAAGATCGCCCGCTCGGCACGCGCGCTGTGCAGTTGGCCGGCGCTGGCCAGTTGGGCATACCGTGCCAGTGTCAAACCTCCCAGCGTCAGCGTTCCCGCCTTGAGCATGTCGCGGCGTTTGATTCCATCACAGGTATGATTGATGCTCATGGTCTAACCTAGTGCGTGATAATGAATTCTTTCGTGTTGACCAACGCCCACAATAGCGATTCAATTCCATCGGCGGGTGTGTCAGACTGGTTGATGTAGTCAATCGAGATCTGAGTCTCTTCTGGATCGGGGTAGCGACTGAGCGTGCGCAGGTAAGCCTGCTGAACGATCTCTTCGATCGTTGATTTGGCCACTTCAGTTTGCTCCCTATCGCACGGTTCCAAATGACCCCAAGCTTCGCCGTCAGCCAGCAATCTTTCTAATTCGGGAACTTGATAGCCGAGCAGCTTGAGTTTTTCGGTGATTCGCTCGTGTTCCCGTTTCAACTGGGCCTGCTGTTTCGCCTGGCGTTGCTGTGGTTGGTTTTTGAACGCTGCTATCCGCGCGGAGAATTGTTTCTTGATCGCGCCGGCTCTCCGCTCCGCACCATTGACGCCGTCATCCTGTTTCGATTCCGGACCGCCAACCCCGATCGCGGCACAGGCTTGCGCTACCCAGCCGTCAGCGGCTTTTAGTCGCGAATGCATTTCCTGGTCGTTGCGCAGGTAGATCGATTGCAACAAACTGGGGCTATCGCTGCGGTCACAGTCGCAATTTGATTCACGAATCGACTGACCAAACACCGTCAACGCAAAATCGGATTGGTTGCGACGACGAGGGATGCCATTGGCGATTGCCAATCCACTCAGCCGGTCGCGCAGTCTGGATGCCAACTCATCGGATCCGGTTGCCAGTGCCGTGCAATCGAAAATAACTTCGGCTGGCAGCCGACGGGGAACGTGCCTGGAAAAGTTGGTTCGATCAGCAGCGTTCGTTTCGTTCGGCTCGGCGCTTCGCTGATAAGTTTCGCTGGTCACAATGGTGCGATGCAGCCACTTCAAATCGTAGTGTTTGGCAATGAATTCACTGGCCAGGTAATCGATCAGCGGCCCGTTGCTGGGCGGGTTCGCCAAGTTCATGTCATCGGTAGGATCAACGATACCAATACCGAAATAATTGCTCCACACGCGATTGACAACTGCTTTGGCAAAGTACGGATTGTCGGGCGAACGTAGCCAATCCATCAGCGCGGGCCGAGTATCGGAATCCAGCGAGACCTGATCCAATTCACCCAGAATTTTGCCAGAGGGAATTCGCATCGGTGCATTGGGACCTTCTTTCCTGGCCGCCTTTCTGGCTTTTGCCTTGATCGCTTGCGTATTGATCAGCAGCTCCGGAAATGGAACGATCTTTCCTGCCGCCGCCGCCGAGTAGATTGTTTTGCGCAATTTCCCGCCCCTCAGCTCCTGGCCGTCAGTGATCGTGTTGATCAATTCCATCCGATCGGCTCTCGCATCAGGGGAGACCACATTGGGATTGGAGCGGATGGACGAAAACAGCCTGGCAAAACTTTGAAAGTCTTCCTTTGACCAGCGGTCAAAGGGGTGTTTGTGGCACTGGGCGCATTCGATTCGGACGCCCAGAAATGTATAGGCGAACCCGATCGCACGATCTTCTGGTTTCTGGAAGTTCTGACGATTCCAAAATAGAGGCAATCCGTCGCGGGCGGCAAACAGGTCTTCGTTGCCCGGTTGGCATGCCGCAGTCATCGCCTGGCAATATTCCAGGTAGCTCTCGTCCGCCTGGCGACTGCGGGCCGTAACGATCCCTTCGACAATTTCATCGTAGGGCATGTTGCTGGCAATTCGGCTCCGAATCCACTCGTACCACAATCGACTGGCGGCGTTGCGAACCGGCAATGCGTTATTCAATTGTTGCGCAGTTGTTCCCCGTCCAATCAGAGAACCGCGTGGCCCACCATGCGGCGTAGCCGGGTGAATCAAGCAGTTGATCAATCAACGCGGCTCGCTTCTCTGGCGACTCGTCGTCCAAGAATTCGCGAACCCTTTGACCAGAGGGCAGAATGCCAGTGATGTCTAGCGTCGCGCGGCGAATGAACTCGGCGTCGGTGCATGGTCCCGAGGGCTCGATTCCAAGTTTTGCGAGTTTTGTTTGGACCAGCTGGTCGATCGGGTGGCCGCCTGTCGTGGTCGTTTTCGGTAACCCGTCTCGAAAGGGGCGGATCACTTGGACTGGCACAACGGCGTTGTCGTAAGAGACGACGACATGAGTATCACCGCGCTCCACCGCGCTGACCTGACCCACTTGATCAATCGTTGCGATCGCGTCGTTGTTGGAATGAAATCGGCTCAGTTGGGTTACATCTTCGCTGGTGCCTTCATCCCAGTGGGCGATCACTTTCAGCTGAACGATGTCATCGGGCGAGTCAAACTGAATTTCGCTCGGCAGGACTTGCAAGCGATCGAGTGTCAGCAATTCTTTGTCACGAAACTTCGCGCCTGACTGGATCCAGCGTCTCAAGACATGATGTTGCCAGCTTCCTTGGTCAAATCGTTTTCCACCTTCGTGGATGTCGGCATCAGTGGGTTTCGTTAAGATCAGGCTTTCTTCGATGTCAGCCAAATCAATGCGACCGGTTGCCTGATCCAACATCGCTTTGTGATCCGCGCTGAAGTCATACCCGAACAGCGAAAGCTGAAATCCACCGCGACCCTGGAAGGATCCGTGGCATGCGCGACCATTGCAACCGAGCTTTCCCAACAAAGGTATCACGTGCTTCTGGAAGTCGGGCACCTCGCCAGTGTCCGCTTCGGCAAATCGTTGGCTCAGGGGTTGTATCGGTTCGGCCGATGAGGCATGGCCAGCAGCGAACATCACCCAGCAGATGTTTGCGATCACAAGCAAATCTGATCGTCTAGCGGTGCGAGTTGGCATGCGCATGGAAAGAATTTGGATCAAAGGGCAGGGGGGGGGAGTCAGGTGGGGGCCCAACAATGGACAATTCAAGCGGCCGCCAGCCGCCTGAACCTGTACATCGTCTCAAAGTGTGCTGAGCTGACAATCAGTTTAGCAGCTGTCGGAGGTCCGGGGGACGCTTTTTTCGCACCGATGGTCGCGATTCGGCTACGATGGCGGGTTGATCCAAGGGGTTCTGTGAAGTCTGTTTTCCAGATCTTTGATCTATTTTTCGCCAGTGGCGAGACGTTCACGGCTTGGGGGAAAGAATTGAAATGGCGTTGAATCAAAAGGATATTTGGATCGGCTTCGATCTGGGCGGCACCAAAATGCTGTCGGTCGCCTATGGCCCCGACTGGAAGGTGATCGGGCGAAAACGCCGCAAAACTCGCGGCAGCGAGAAAAACGATTCGGGAATTCAGCGAGTCGGGTCAACGATCGATCGGTTGCTGGCAGAGCACGAAATCTCCTCAGATCGAATCGCCGGGATTGGCATCGGTTGTCCAGGCCCGATCGATTTGGACCGCGGACGGGTGACGATGGCGCCGAACCTGGGTTGGGACGATGTGGATGTAGCCGACTTTCTCAGGAATCGCTTCAGTTGCCCCGCGATCGTGATCAACGACGTCGATGCGGGCGTATTCGGCGAATACATGTTTGGTGCCGCCAAGGGTTCGCGATGTGTTGTCGGTATTTTTCCCGGCACCGGGATTGGCGGTGGCTGTGTCTATCAAGGACGCATTTTCGTCGGCGCCGGCATCAGTTGTATGGAAATTGGACACACTCGAATCAGCAGTGGAACTCGAGTCAGCGGTTACAAGTTGGCCGGTACTGTCGAAGCCGAGGCGAGTCGTTTGGCAATCGCCGCCGAGGCGTCCAAGGCCGCGTACCGCGGTGACGCACCCTACCTGTTCAAGAAAGCGGGGACCGACGTCGCCGAAATTCGCAGCGGCGTGCTGGCTGAATCGGTTGAGAAAGGTGACACAGCGATTCGAGCTTTGATCGAAGGAGCCGCCGAGGCAATCGGCATCGCGGTCGTCAACGTTGTGCATTTGTTGGCGCCCGATAAGATCGTGCTCGGCGGCGGCTTGGTCGAGGCCATGGAAGAGTTGTTTGTCAACAAGGTGACCAAGACGGCAAAGCAGCGCGTGATGAGCGCCTATCGAGATCGGTTTGAGGTGGTCGCGGCAAAACTCGGTGACGATGCCGGAGTGTTGGGCGCCGCCGCCTGGGCCAAGCAAGAATTGACTTCATCGCAAACGCCTGGCTAGCGCATTTCCATCACCGAAACTATGCGATCGGCAGGGCCAGGCTCCGCGCGAGTCTTCGCATGCGGCGGGAAGCTTACTCTTCCGCCCGATCAAACGGCAGCAACGGAAACACCTCCGATGGCGTCCGCACCGCTTCCATCAGCTTGGCCAGTCGCTCGACGACTTGCGGGTGCTCGCTGGCGACGTCGTTCTGCTCTCCGCTGTCGGCGGCGATGTTGTACAGTTCGATTGTTACGTTGCCTTGATTCATATTTTGACGAACTGCTTTCCACGGTCCCACACGAATCGTTTGTTGTCCGCCGTAGCCGGGGAACTCGCGATACAGGTAGGGCCGCTCCGGTTGTTCTTTGCCCAGCAGAGTCGGCAGCATCGAAATGCCGTCGCTGTCATTCGGTACGGTATCTTTTCCGCCCGCCACTTCCAGCAGCGTCGGCATCCAATCCTCGAAACCGCTGACGCGAGCGGTGCTTGAACCAGCCGGAATTTTGCCCGGCCAACGGACGATGGTCGGCACTCGTACGCCACCTTCGTACAACGATCCTTTCAGTCCTCGCAACTCGCCGACACTTTGAAAGAATTGATAGTCGACTTCGTCGCCTAAGTGAGTCGTTCCATTGTCGCTGCTGAAGACGATCAGCGTGTTCTCACTCAACCCCAGGTCATCGAGCAGCTGCAACAGGTTTCCGATATAGCGATCCATTCGCGTGATCATCGCTGCGTAGGCGGCCCGCGGCGTGAAATGTGGTGTGTAACCTCCGCGTTCGCGCGTAAACGGCGGATCGTTCCAGCCCAGTGCAAGGTACGGTTGCAAATCTTCGTCTGGAACGTGCAGCGCGACATGGGGGATGACCGTTGGGTAATACAGAAAGAACGCTCGATCTTTGTTGTTTCGAACAAACTCCAAGGCTGCCGCGTTGATCCTCTCAGGCGCGTAGTCGCGACCTTTTAGCCCGTCGTAGCTGCGTGGATCGTCTTTATCTGCACCTGGCGGCAGCGACGCGTGCCCGGGAATCGGCGGTTGGTTCAGCAGCTGGACTCGCCGCTGGTTATCCCACAAGTAGGCGGGATAGTAACTGTGCGCGTGTGATTGGCAGTTGTAACCATAAAAACGGTCGAGACCTTGAGCCAGCGGCTGACCGCTCGACCCCGGACCGCCGAGTCCCCATTTGCCGAAACCACCGGTCACGTATCCCTGGTCCTGCAGTAACTCGGCCAACGTCACTTCGCTATCGGGGATCGGATACTGGCCCTCGGGCGGTGTCGACTTGTTGTTGCGGACCACCGCGTGTCCGGGATGCTTGCCGGTCATCAGCACACAACGCGAGGGGGCACAAACCGCGTTTCCACTGTAATGTTGTGTCAGCCGCATTCCCTGCTGGGCAAGCTGGTCCAAATTCGGCGTGCGAATTTTTTTCTGGCCAAACGAACCCAGTTCTCGATAACCCAAGTCATCGGCCAGAATGAAAACGAGGTTAGGTTTTGATTCGGCAGCCGCAGCATGCCGTGCCGTCTGGAAATAAACGAGATACAACAGAATCGTGGTTACGACCACCACGCCGTTGTGTGCTCTTGTTAGCATCCAGATCATGTTCTTTCTCTGCGGTGTTACTGACAATTCTTGCGGACCGGTGGGGCCGCCGTTTGCCCGAGCTTGATCACTGCTCCAAATAGCCTTTCAAGCGGGCCAAGTCGTCCGGATTGCTGGCAGGATCAAACGCCACGGCCTGTTCCTGTTCGATTAACCTTTGGTAGCGCGCTTCCATCCGATCCCTCATCGACTGGTCCGCAGTCACCAGATAGATCCCAACCACATCGACTTGATCTCGTATTTCGATGCTGCTGTGGGTTACCTTGTGCTCAACATCGTGCGTTCCATCGGCATCGACCTTGAAGATCCTGATTTGTCCGCTTAGCCAGGGCGGTCGATTGAATTGAAAATTGCCCGACTGGGATTCGAACACGAATTCATTGCGTTCGGTGTCAGCGTGGTAACTCAAATCATGCGCCACCAGCAGCGCAGCGTCCGGACTGGCGATCGAATTGAGATCCCAAATCGGCGTGCTCGCATGCTCGATGCGTCGATATTCGTAGGCGTCACCAGTGAGCAAGATTTCGTCCAACATCCGTATTTCGCGATTGACTCGCGTGATCGGATCGATCAGGTCCGGAAACTGAACCAGTGATTGAAAACTGAGATTGAACCAATACAGCGACGTGATTCGATTGGCCAGGCCGTGCCATGCCTGAGAACGTAGCTCGTCGGGAGTCGGCGAAGGTCGCCGTGGGTTCCAGCGACCACCCCAGCCGGCATGAGCACCTTGAGACCAGTAGGCGATCGGTCGGGGGCGGCTGTGTTCACGTAAACTGCGTGTCATCACGCCGATCGTTTCCAGCGGCGCGCCCAGCCGATCCGCTGACCATTCCAGCGATCGTAGGCGCGAAAGGAATCGGCCGCCGGCGCAGTCACGCGGTAAGCGTCGTAGTGTGGATAGTCCGATAGACCGGCGTAATAGCGCCACGTCCGCTCTTCGCTGAGTGTGATCGATGTGGGCAGGCGACTGGGCCAATAGGCGCAAGTTTCTGCCAAATTTCCTGAGGCGGAACCGGCTTGCCCCCTCCATACTGTGGTTCGCCAAGAAACTCGACCGCATGAATCGTCGGCAGCAGCTGGTCGGTGTCGTAGCGCGAGAGCGGCCACAGGCGACTGAATCTTTTCAGTGGCAATTTGGCATACTGCTGCGGATCATCGGTAAAGCCACCGACCTCTTCGATATGCCCGGTGTTGATGTGCATTCGCTGCAAAGTTTGTTGATATTGATCGATCAAAAGACTGTTGCGGCCATTGACGTCCGAAGCCACCCAACCGCCGCTGATATCAAATACTTCGCGCTTGATTCGCAGCTGTGACCATAACGATTGTTCGGCTCGACCGCGGCGCTGCACGCGGACCTCCACCACCGCTTCGGTCAAAGGAAGTGGATCGCAGTCCAGCGTAAATCCACCTTTGTCGCCTGCTCTGACGACGCCACTTTCGGGAAAGCAATTCAGTTCGTCAATCACTTCCCCAGCACAATAGACGCGGTGGCTTTCACCATCCTGAGCAGTCCACAACCGCAAGGCGCGGATCTGCAGCGCGTCGTCTGCGGAGTTGCAAATATGGACGACGATCCGGTCGGGATAGATTGATTGCTGATCGGTTGGGGCAGAATCGGCGGACAAGAAGGTCACCGCCGACAACCACGCCGTGGGCGCTTCGATCGCGAACTCCTGTGGCGCCAGATCATCCTGGCCCAACTGCAACGTGTGTTTGGTACCGACACCCCAGGCCGCTGTCATGCCGTTGATCGTCAACACAGCCAGGCATTCCGGCGGCAAGCTATCGGCGTCGTTCGGCCAAGCGTCGGGTGTCGAGTACCAGGCCCACTGTGAATCGGCCAATAATTGTTCGGCAGTTTGCTGGTCGAATTTGATCGAATTGTCTCGAGATAGCAGCAACGGTTTGTCAGAATTGTTGCGCAAATACAATTCGGTCTTTGCTGACAGTTCGGGATTCGGCGGCTTGCGATACTTGATCTCACTGGAAAATTGATGAGGCGTCACATGGGTGCCGATGATCTCTTGGGCTGCCGCTGTTTGAAGAATCGCCGCACAACTCATGAACGCCACAGCGATCAATACAGCATTGGTAATTTGGTGGGTCGGCATTCGATCTGACTATAATGACGGACGAATTTCAGATTGGCTGTAAAATTGATTGGGATCTTGATATTGTACCGCCGATGTTTCGCAATTGTTCCCAAGTTGAGCGGATTGATCGTGGTTAGCGTGCGGGCATCCTTCATTGTTTTCGCGTTCGTTCTGGCCGGCCAAGGTTTTGCGGATACGTCACCGTTCATCGCGGGATTCGATCGCTTCGCAGTCGAACAAACCGAATCTGACGGCAGGTTGTTGCTTTCGGAACTGAGCTGTACCGCTTGCCATACCAGTACGGACCCGACTGCACAGCCAAAACGAGGACCCAACCTGGAAGGTGCTGGACGACGGTTGCAAGTTGATTGGCTTCGACGGTTCATCGCCGCTCCGCAACAAACCAAACCGGGCACCACGATGCCCGATCTGCTGGCCGGTTGGGAAAGCGATCGCAAAACAGTTGCGATTGAAGCCTTAGTGTCGTTCCTGGTTTCACAGCAACAACCGTTCGCCGAGCTGGAATCGACTTCCAGCAACCCGATCGCCCAGCGCTTTTGGTCCAAAGGCGATCGATTGCGCGGGCAAGCTCGCTACCACCAAATCGGCTGCGTCGCCTGTCACGAGCCTGATCCGGACTATCAAACTACTGGCCAACAGCGGTCGCGCTTAGATCGGCTGGGTTCGCAGTTGGATGCGGAGGAACTGCGGGACTTGGGAATCGGCGATCCATCGCCAACGGTCCATTCGGTGCCACATCCAAAGCTCGGCGACAAATACTCGCGTCGATCGCTCACCCATTTTCTACTTGACCCGTTGGCAACCCGCCCCAGCGGGCGAATGCCTGACTTGAAACTAACACCTACGGAAGCAGCCGACATTTCAGCGTATCTGTTGCCGGATCGGACAGCAGATGATCATTCGATCGACGTCACGATGAGTGCTGATTCGATCGCCGCCGGCCGCAAGCTGTTTAGTGAATTGGGGTGCGGTAATTGTCATCGTGTCGCTGGCTCATCGAGTGATACGTCGAGTGATACGTCGAGTGCTAAGTCGACGATCGATTTGGCGCATTTGAACTTCGCAGCGACCTCCAGTTGCATTGGCGAGCCGCGGCCGGAAATGCCGCACTACAAACTCGACGCAGCGCAGCTGTCCGCCCTGAACAGCGCTCTCGAAAGTCCCCAGGTTGTTGACGTTGTTGATTTTCGTATGCGTCAATTGAACTGTTATGCCTGTCACCAGCGCGGCGGTCGCGGTGGCGTCGGGCCTCAGCGACAGCGATTTTTCGAAACGGTGGGGCATGTCGACTTGGGCGACGAAGGTCGACTTCCGCCGCCGTTGGACGGAGTGGGGTCCAAGCTGACTTCCAAGGGTTTCAAAACAGTGTTCAGTGGCAGCGGAGATGTGCGCCCTACTTGACCGCGAGAATGCCAGTTTTCGGTGCGGCAACCGAGTCTCTATCGGCAGCTTTCCAAACCGCCGACCTGTCCCAGTCGACACCTGACGCGCAGCCGCCTGATCTCTCGGCCGCTGTGGTCGATGCGGGACGCGCGTTGATGGATGTTGGCTGTGTGCAGTGCCATCCCCTTCGCGGTGAGTACTTACCCGGCGTGCTTGGAGTCGACCTAGCCGCGATCAACGATCGAGTGCGACTCGAATGGTTTCGTAATTTCATCCTTGATCCCGCAAGCCTAAAGCCGCGCACCCGGATGCCGACGTTTTTTGCCAGCGGCAACAGTCCAAAGCAAGAACTGTTGGACGGAGACGTTGATCGCCAAATCGATTCGTTGTGGGTTTACCTGAGCGAAGCGGACAAGCATCCGTTACCGGAAAAAATTGAGCAGGCAAAAAGGCAGAATTTCGAATTGGTGCCGCGGGACAGGCCGATCTTGCTGAGGACCTTCATGGACGATGCCGGTCCGCATGCGATTGCAGTGGGGTTTCCAGAGGGCGTGCATTTCGCGTTTGATGCCGAGACCGTTCGGGTCGCGCAGTTGTGGCGTGGAAGATTCTTGGATGCGCATGGCACCTGGTACGATCGCTTCACTCCTCCGGCCCATCCGTTGGGAACGGACATCATCAATCTGCCGGCTGGTTCGCTGCTGCTGAAGTCTGACAGTTCGGGCGCGGCCGCTGTCGTGTTTGGCGGTTACCGCTTGGACAAGTCCGGGACACCGACGTTTCTGTACCACTGTGAAGGTGTGGCTGTTCAAGATCGGCTTGTCCCTGCCGGTGATCGTGGATTGAGACGGGAATTGAAACTGAAACCGCTTCACAACCAAAGCAAACCTGTACGTATCTGGTTGCGAATGCTGGTCGGCAGCAGTTTGCAACGGCGGGCATTTAACGCTTATAGCAATGAACAGGATCTGCTGGTGATTGTGGACAGCGAACTGCCCAGTGAGGCAAAAATTCAGACGACTGAAGGTAACTCGACTTGGCTGCTTCCATTTGATCTTGCTGAACAAACCACGATCGAGGTCACGTACCGGTGGTAAGGAATCTTCAGCTATTGATGTTGGCGGGGCTCACAAGCACACATCGCTCTCTCACTGCGACAGCGAGTCAACCATTACTCAGCGTGTTGGTTTGCTTGTTCATGCTTTCGACGATCTCAGTCAGTGCTGGCGACGAAGCGGACTACTACCGCATCGTCACGATCGCGACGTCCGAAGCTGCTACCGATTCGCGGTCCAAATTCTGGAAACCAACTCCCGATGATCTGGTTTTGGAAGTCAGTGGGATCGTGGCGCTGCAAGATAATCGAGTTGCGGTTGCCATTCGTAAGGGAGAAATATGGATTCTTAGCGGAGTCTATGACGATCCTCCCAGTAATATCGTCTACCATCGATTCGCTACAGGCTTGCACGAACCCCTCGGTTTGGCATATCGCGATGGTGCCTTCTATACGGTGCAACGCAGCGAGTTGACGCGAATCCAAGATACCGACGGCGACCACATCGCCGACGAATATTTGACCGTTGCCAAAGGCTGGGGTACCACCGGCAACTATCACGAATATGCCTACGGCCCCAAGTTTGATCGCGACGGCAACCTCTGGCTGACTTTGAATATCGGTCTCGGCGTCGGTCCAAATCAATCGCGGTTGCTGACTGAACCGACGCTCGGCGTCTCCCAAGCGAGATGGCGTGGTTGGGGAATGAAGGTAACTCCGGGCGGAGAATTGATTCCGGTTTGCGCCGGCATGCGCTCGCCCAGTGGCCTGGCCGCGAATCGTGCCGGAGACATGTTCTATACGGACCAACAGGGAAACTGGGTCGGGACCAATTCGCTACACCAAATGCGTGCCGGTGCGTTTTTTCATCATCCCGAGTCGCTCTCTTCGATGCACGAACCCGGTTCGCCTATCGATGGGATCACCAGCATTCCAAACGGGTTGCCATATCCCCAAGCCCTCAAGCGTTTACCGCAAATGAAACCGCCGGCTGTATGGTTTCCTTATAAAAAGGTCGGTCAATCGACGACCGATATCATGTTGGATGATAGTGGTGGCAAATTCGGTCCATTCGACGGTCAGCTATTCGTCGGCGAGTTCACGCTCTCGTCGGTGCATCGGGTATTTCTTGAAAAAGTTGGCGGAGAATATCAAGGAGCATGCTTTCCGTTTCGTGAAGGATTCGCCTCGGCGGTGATTCGCTTGACGCAGGGAACCGATGGCAGCATGCTGGTCGGGCTTAGCAACCGCGGATGGAGCAGCCTGGGTCCGGCGTCGTATGGACTGCAACGGTTAGTGTGGACGGGAGAAATGCCGTTCGAAATCCAGCAGATGCGGGCGCGACCAACTGGATTCGAGCTGATCTTTACCCAACCGGTCGATCCAGGTTCGGCGGCGGATCTAGACTCTTATTCCATCAGCAGCCACACTTACCGCTACCATGCGACTTACGGCAGCGACGAAATCCTAAAACAAGATTTGAACCTACGACAAGTAAAGGTGTCGGCAGACGGAATGCGGGTGGAGCTCGTGGTTGACGGATTGCGAGAGTATTTTGTTCACGAGCTGGTGGCCGCTGGCGTTCGCAGTCACACAGGTGCGCCATTGTTGCATAGCGACGCCTACTACACGCTGAACCAAATTCCGTGAATAGTAGTTCGATCTTCACGGTTGTTCGTTTGCTCAATTTGTCTGATCGCCCACACATTCGCGGCAATTGCTGTGCACTGAACCGGCTTGAATATGACACGGTCCACAGATGATGAACGAGTAAGACGATTCGCTGCCTACAGCGTGCATCTGTTCACGGCTTCAGGGATTATCCCGGCGGCCCTTGCGATGCGTCAGATGTTCAAACCCGATTGCGATCCGCGAATCGTATTTTGTTGGCTTCTGGTGGGGACTTTGATTGATGCCTGCGACGGGCCGCTGGCACGGCGATTGAATGTCAGGCGATTCGCCCCCAGCATTGATGGACGAACGATTGACGATCTGCTCGATTACCTGACCTTCGCGTTCATTCCCTTGATGCTGATCTGGCGAATGGACTGGCTTCCCCAGGGATTGGGACCCACGGTGGTGTTGGCGATGGGGGCTAGCTTGATGGGCTTCTCGCATGTCGAAGCAAAAGACGAACAGCGGGGAATGTTTCGGGGCTTTCCCTCCTATTGGAACGCGTTTGCGTTCTATGCGGGAATTTTCAGTGCCATGATCAGCCCTTGGCTCTCCGCGATCCTGCTGTGGGGCCTGACGGTGTTGACCGTATCGCCGGTTTGGGCGATCTATCCCAACCTGGCTCCCAGACTGTGGCGTCGATCGATCATCGTTGGAACCATGATTTGGGCCGCAATCATGTTCGCGATGCTGTGGCAATACCCGAATCCGCCAATCTGGATGTTGCTGCTATCCTTGATTCACCCAGTCTATTATCTGTACGCTTCCTGGCGCTGCCGACCGGTTTAGAAAACATCCGTCGCTCAATCGACTGGATGACGTGCGCGATGCCGGGCAAGCCGCCGACGATCAAAAGCCGAAGATCAAAACAGGCACGTCAAGACTTTACGGACCTGCAACGAATGACAGCATCGGCAAGCAGTCATTGGGCATCATGTCGGCTCTTCAATACTCGATTAAATAAATCGAAAGCCGCCAACCGCATGGGATCGGGGAAATCGTGTTCGCAGTCGGGATGCAACACTTGTAATCGTTCCGCTTGACCGTACAGCGAGTAAACCTTTCTCGCTGCCGCCGTGACTCGATCGACGCTGGCAGCGCGAAAGTTGCTATCGTGTAGCGGCGCGACTACCAACACATTCCTCGGGGCCAGCGCCGCGAGCATTTCATCAAAGTCAAATGGGATCTGATCCAATCGCCCTCGGTAATCGGCCAGTCGCGGAATGTATCGCAGCTGCGTCCAACCTTTGCCCGGTTCCCAAACTTTGGGATCCCCGTCGTAGTAGTCCGCATACGAATCGAAACCGCAGCTAGAGACAACCACTTTGATCCGTTCGTCAAATACGGCAGTGTAAATCGAATTGTGTCCACCCAACGAATGACCGATCGCGCCAATCGAATCCCGGTCCACATACGGCAACGATTGCAGCAAATCGATTCCCCGCATGTTGTCCCAGACCGCCTTTAGCGTCCCACTTTCCCAACCAAGTTCCTTCAGATCGGGTTGGTAATCGGCCAGCAGTGGGTAACTTGGCGCCAGTGTCACATAACCTCGCTCGGCAAGTTCGCTGGCGTATTGTCGATTCGCTCTGCCGCCCAGACCAACCACAACACCGTGACCGATCACGTCGTCGGTCGGATGCAGACACAGCACGGCTGGCACGCGTGCTCCGGCGCTGATGTGCTTGGGAATACAAAGGTAAGCGGGTGTGTCGCAGCCCGGTTGAGAAAGGTAGGTGATTTTCTGGCGAATGTAGTCTCCGCAATCGACCTCTTCGATCACCGTTATGTCGGGCGGTTGCCGATCGGTCAGCTGTGGCAGGAAGCCCATGATCGATTGCATCGCCCGGCGGATCGTTTGGCCACGTGATTTCCATTGCTCGGGTGATCCCGCCACCGTAATCCGGCCCTGGTCGTCCAGCACTTCGCGGACGTCTTGATAGACGACTTGCTCGCTTGGATGTTCGCCGCCGTCTTCCCTCAATCGCAGCACCGCCAGGATCGGCCGATGATCGGAAGCGATCGATTCGTTCAGCACACGGGTTTCCATCACTTGCCAGGCATTTTTTGGTGCCATGAAGACAAAATCGATCTGCCGATCCGGCACCGCGACCGGGATCGTCGGTTGCTCGCTGTCCCCGGCGATGGACCAAGCCTGTTCGAGTCTTTTCAAGACATTGGAATTTCGGGTCGCGTTGATGTCTCCGGCAAGGATGGAGGGGGCCGACGGCTGTCCCCAGGCCAACTGATTGATCCGCCGCGCCGCTTCCAATCGCTCGGCGTCGTCGCGACGATGGTCAAAGTGGGTTGCCATCATCCGTAGTACCCCTCGACCAAATCGCAACTGTGCGACGATCACGCCCCGCTGTTCGCGATCATCGTGCGACGGTAGGAGAATGTTTTGGTGGGTGATGATCGGCAACTTAGCAAGGATTGCGTTGCCATAGTGCCCTCCTTGCAGCGGAATGTTGCCGCCAAAGACCACTTGCATCTCGGTCAAGCGTGCCAATTCAGCCGGCTGATCGATCGCCCCGGAACGCTCGGCGTTCTGATCCACTTCTTGTAAAGCTACGATATCGGGCGAGGCCGATTGAATCACCCTGGCGATTCGTGGCAAATCCAGTTTGCCGTCCATCCCCTCACCGTGATGGATGTTGTAACTGAGCACGCGCAGAGTGTCGGTGTGCTGGGCGTTGCAGGCAGCGGCGGCGATCAAACCGACAACCGCAAGCGAACGTAACGAAACAAGCATCGATTGACCTCGCAGGGCGACTGGCTCCCAGTCTGCCGCCGGCAATCTCGAAAGCCATTGCGGCGTTGAATCTAGGATTCGAAGGACAACAAAACCGACTTTCCATCGTCCCACGATTGTGACCGGCCGGCAACCAATGGGCTCCGGCTGATTGTGACCCCCAGCCGGGTCGTCGGCATGGACGTTACCAATTAATATTGGCTGAGATCCCGATTCCAGGAAATCTGAACCATGTCCCTGTCTGCGATTCGAACCCAGCGAGTTCAGCCCGGTGAGACGGAATTGTTTCGGCACGTCGCGCCCGAGGTGTTCGACGAGCCGGTGCAAGCCGATCGGCTGCGCGCCTATCTCGCTCAGCCGACGAATCTGCTGCTGTTGGCGATCGAACAGCTGCCAGACGGTCGCAAACTGGTGGTCGGACAATGCGCAGCGGTACTTCATCAGCATCCGGATAAGCCGACCGAGCTGTACATTGACGAACTTGGTACTGCCGCGACTCACCGTCGCCGTGGAATCGGTCGCCTGCTGTCACGCGAAATGCTTGCCTGGGGAAGAGAACATGGTTGCCAGTCAGGCTGGTTGGGCACCGAACTCGACAATGATCCCGCGCGGGCTCTACAACGAGCTGTTCGCAGCAGGCGAAGAAATCGTGATGTACGAATTTGATCTCGATTAATCGATGCTGAAAAAAAGGACGGGGGCATTTTTAATGAATACCCCCGTCCGCTTAATTAACGCATCGGCGTCAGATTCAACTGCTTGCCGGACTGCTGTTCTGCACGCTATTGCTGGGTTCCGGCGAAATTAAAGCTACCCGTTTCTCCGGCCAGTTCGTATTCCGCTTCTCCTTTGACCTGGTCTCCGTTTACGGTACCGGTAAAGGTGACATTGATTGTCTGGTCATCGGGCGTCTGCGCCGAAATCGACATCGCAACTTTGTCATCGGTCAACGTGATATTTGTCGCGGGGAGTTCATAGTTCTCATGGCTGTACCAGGCAAACAGCTGTTCGCCGAGGGAGGCCACCATCACGGTTGGGGTGCGCTCGATTTCATCGGGACCTGTGAATTTGAGCTTCCACGATTGGACTTCGTCGAAATCCGCTTCACCAAGTCGTTTGCCGGTGAACTTGAATTCACCTTTTTCACCATCGTCGGCGGCGTATGTGGCGACTCCACTGCACGCATCCTGCTTATCCAGTTTCGCCTTCAACGTCACTTCAACTTGATCGTCTCGGCTCTTGGGACGAAATGTGAGTTCAAGGGAGTCACCTTTGATTTCAACTTTCTCAATCGCCTCCGGATTTCCTTTGGCAATTCCATCATCCATATGCCATGCCGCAAATTCGCCATTCTGAAGGCCGACAATGATCGCCGACGTTTTGTCTCCGGCGTCGGGCGTTGTGTACTTCAGTTGCCAGGCTCCGACAATGTCTTTGGCTTCCGGCTGAAAATCCGCCGCGGCGGCGGGCAGTACGAGGGAGGCCATCAGTGTCGTGATTGCAAATAGTCTCATCTTACGAATCCTAGATTTGTTGAGTGTTTGTGTAACGTCCGTTGCGATCATGATTTGCAGGAACTACAAATCAGCAGGAACTCGCCGTTAGGGGCGATCCGGTAAGTGGTGCGCTTTGTGTTGGTACCAGTTATCAGGTACAACCTCCGCATCAACCAACTCAAAAACAAGAGTGTTTCGCTGCGATTTCTCCTTCTCGTTTCCCCAAATGAATTGGGCTCCGTGAATGATTCGTGACTCCGCCCCGGACCACAACCGAATAGTATCTGGCAACTCCCTGTTGCCACTCTTTTGTTTTCCAATCAGTTCATCAACGGCTTGTTCACCGTGTAGCACACCGCTTTGGACGGTGACGTCATAATCATGCTGCATCAACTTGGCGACTGACGACAATTGCATTAGAGGAACTCGAGACGATTCCACCGAGAGTTCTTTGAGCAAGCCGAGCTCTTGTCTTTCCGGTTCCGACTCGTCGATCATCCAGGCGAAATCGTCAGCGATGATCACTTTGCCCGCCGGTGAGACAAACCAAAACTGATTGCCGTTACGTCCAAGTACGGCACCACCCGAGGTCACAACAAATCCTTCGACACCCCGCAAATACAGCCTCGCGATTAAAGCCTCGCCCGGACCATCGGCAGATGTTAAGACACGCCGAATGTCATACACACGATCGATCTTCTGTGTTGCAACTTCGCTAATTTGTGGCAGCAGCGTTGCGGCTCGAGAATCTGGCGTCAGTAACAGGGACGAAAGGACGCTGATGACAAGCAGGCAAGCCGCCACGGCAAGTAGAGGTGACCAGGGAATAGTACTCGCCGGACGAACAACCCCAGACCCGTTGGTTTGACGTACGTCAGCGGACACCCATTCGCTGGGAATCGTGCGCATGACTCGCTGAATTCGTTCGCTTTGCTCGTCTCTGGTTCGACCCGCAAGAGCCCCCAGCAGCGCATCGACCAATTGCAAATCCGCGACCCGGGCAACGACTTGATCCTCGAGTGAGAATTCTGGGGACCCGGGTTCCGCATCCCAACGATCGGCATCGATCCAATCGCTGCTGCGTCGATCAACATTTGCGCGCCATTCTGACTCACTCATCGCGAACTCTCCAACGGCGCCAACTTACCCTCGATGCATTCCAGCACCAGCGACCGCGCCCTTTGCAACCGTTTCTTTACCGCGGCAGTACTCAGTTCCATGGTTGTTGAAATTTGCCCGATCGCCTGCTCTTGGAAATAGCGCAAGCAAACGGTCTGACGGTAGTGTTCTGGCAAAGAATCGACGCAGTCATGCAGCAGGTCCAGCTTTTCGCGCCACGTGTCGCCGGGACAGGCCCAAATCTGGCTAATTCGTGTATCGATCTGATCGAGCGCCGCCGAAGAACATAGCCAACGCGTTCTTTTGCGATTGTGGGCAAGAATCAGGTGTTTGGCGATACCACGCAGCCAGGGACCAAACGACTGCGTTTGGTCGAATTCATCCAATCGTCGCCACGCAACAACCATGGTTTCCTGGAACAGGTCGTCGACGTCGGATGTATCACCTAACGCCGACTTCAAATAGATCGTCAACATGTCGGCGTGCTCGCGGACGAGCGCTTCGAACAGTTTTCTTGGGTCTGGCATCTGATCTGTATCGCTTTCTACATCTACCTGTAGGTATTGTCGCAGCAAATGGATTGGTGACACAAATCTTCAGATTTTTTTTTGCTTGTTCTTGATCAGCCGATACTTCAACCAATTGGCCTGAAAAAGGCCTCAGATTTGCTCATCGTTCCATGGGCAATCGATCAACGGATTGATTGTCGCGGACGTTTGGCGTCTTTTCGGCCGCTGACCCGTGTTGGATAGTCTGCCCAAGGCCAATTTGATGGGATCAAGATCCGAACGTTTTCGGCACACGCGATCGCCCAGACTTGGTATTGATACTGGTTGCCCCACGCTGTGGTGAGCGTAGCCACAAAGAAGAATGTCATGGCGACGTGCGCCGGCCACTTTGGCTTTGCAAGAATCCGATCAAGTCTTGCATCGCGGCCGGCCCCAGCACTTCTTCCAGACCTTCTGGCATCAGTGAGACGCCAGAGTTTTTCAGCTGGGCAATTTCTTGGCGGCGAATCGTTGTACGCTTGCCATCTGCATGGGCTAGGGTAATGCTCTCGCCCGCCTCTTGCTCGATTGCACCGACCAGAATACGGTCATCGTCGGTTTGTATCACATAACTCTGATATCTGGGATCAACCGCTCGGTTGGGATCAAGGACTGCGGTGAGAATCGCTTGATCGCTGCGATCGGTCAAGTTATCAAGACTCGCGCCTACCGCTTGCGCTTGCTCCTTGGCGACATGGCACACAGCACAATGTTGTTTGAATAAGGCCTCCCCCTTTTGTGGATCTCTGTCGCGTTTCGTTTCGGACAGGTACTTCCGCACTAATGCCTGTTTCTCGACCGTACCGGCGGTCCGCGTGATTCGTTCGGCGCGAACTCGCATGCTTCGCGTTCCCGTGTAGGCCAATTGCTGCCGCGCTGCGGCCGTCAGATCTTTCACCGGGATCGCTTTAGATTCCAGAGCAGTCAGTAGCTGCTCAGTCCATTGGTGTCGCTGCAGCATTTTTGTCACGCAGTGGTCTCGCACCGATTTGGACATTGACGGCCAGCGCTGAATTAGCTCATCACAGCTCTGTGGATCTGCGAACTGGCTCAACCGATCGATCGCTTCCCACTGAACGCCGATTGGAGTGCTGGGCGTAAGCAATTCGAGCAGTAATTTCTGTTCCTTCTCAACTGATTCGATGCCAATTCCGATCAGCTGCAGAGCCTCACAGCGAAAGGCTTCACTTTCGTTTTCGTTCCCGGCGATTGCGACGGAGCGTTCGTAAAGCGGCCCAAACAAAGTGGCCATATGATCGGATTTCGCCGACCGAAGCACTGTGGCAAAGCTGGCTGCCAGCTTCAACTGCGATCGAAATTCGGCCTGCGATTCTGCGAATACCTTGCCATACTCTTTTGCGATGTCGATGCCACCCGCCTGAGCCGTGATGAACAAGTTGGTCAGCAACTCCGATGCCGGCTCGATCGCCTGGGACTGTTTCAACAGCTTCGCCAGAATGGCCGGAGCGTGGTGTCGCGCCGAGGAACTGACGGCGCGAGCAATCCAGGGATCCGACGCTGCAGATTTCGCGATTTCGCCAAGTATTTTCCCGGCGGCCGGCGCCTTGGTATTGCCAAGTGCGAGTGCAGTGCGAAGTACGACGCGTCGGTCGGGGTGCTGGGCGGTCATGGCAAGTCGATCGAGCAGCCCAGGCTCTGATTCCAGCCGTGATTCCGCGATCGCGATGGCTACGAGCAACACGCCAGGATGAGAATCCTCGAGCGCCGACAACAGCGTCTTCGTTTCAAGTTGTTCTTGGACTGCCAGGATCGACAACGCGTGAACACGCGCTCGTGGATTGGTTTCGTCGCTGGCAAGCTGTAACAACCATGGCTTCGCTGCTGGGTCGTCCCGCTCGATGATCCCTTGTTGGGCCAGGTCACGGAGCGAGCCGTTAGCAGATCTGAGCTGGTCGACCAGTTGCTCAATGGTCATTTGGTCGAAACGCCGCGGCTGACTCACCTGCGACGCGAGACGCGAAACCCGATAGATGCGTCCGCGGTCACAGCCGGCGCGGAGATCGAGTTGGCTCTGCCAGGCAGCTGGGATCCATTCAGGGTGTTCGATCGTTTCGCGATACATATCGACGATGTACAGCTGATCATCCGGACCAACCATGACGCGAACGGGTCGGAACCATGGATCGCTGGAAGCCATGAATTCACGATTGCTTTCCTGTGGTGATCGCACCGCCTCGTAGGTGGCACCTTTGGGCTGCAGCACCGCGCGGTGAACCAAATTGTGAACCGGTTCGCAAATGAATGCGACATCGCGATCTTCGAATCCTGAGACTGCAAAATCAGGGGAACGTGCGACAATGGCGCTACAGGCGGACGTGAATCGATTGGCAGCGAACAGATCATTGAAGCGTTCTGTGGCGGCAGTGATCGGGAACACAGGCGGGGCAACGGGAGGATCAAACAATGGCTGGTTGTTGGCGGCGAACGACACCTGCGTGTTGCGTTTCAGATAGGCATCGTCGATCGGGAAATGGTACATCGGACGGGAGTTGTCGTTGCCGAACCACTCGCCCCAATCGTTGCGGCTGCGGATGTACTGAGTCCGTCCGCTGGTGATTGCGATCCCGCCGGTATCGGGCCAGATCTGAACATCGTGCCCCGAGGCGTCGACGGTCTGACCCGTCCGTTCACTTTTCAGCTTGCCGAGGTTGTCACCGCTCGCCAGATGCAAGGAATGATCGAGACCGTAAGTGAATCCGTTAAACCGGTGTTGTGGGTTGGCGAGCGGAAAACCGCTGTACAGTTTTTCGACGTCGTCAGCGACACCATCGCCGGTCGTGTCGCGTGCAAAAAGGAGATCCGGCGCCGAGGAAATCAAGACGCCATCGCGCCAGGGATACACGCCAGTGGGGTAGGGCAGGGCAGAGAGAAACTCCGTTGCCTGATCGAATACGCCGTCGCCGTCGCTATCGGTGAGCGTTTTCACTCGCCCGCCGTTTTCGCCTTCGGGGTAGTCGCCCATCTCGACAACCCACAGTCGGCCGTGCGCATCAAACGCGATGTTGACTGGATCCTGAACCAGCGGCTCGGCGGCAACCAATTCGATTTTGTAGCCATCGATCAGCTGAAATGTTTCCAAAGCTTGATCGGCGTCGATCCCTCGCGAGCGACCACGGGACTTCAGCAGCTGCTCAACACGGCTCACCAGCAGATCTTCGGTTCCGGTTGCCCACGGCCCAGGCAGACCGTAGAACACACCGCTGCGGTCGTATTCATATCCACCCTCGCTGCGGATTCGCTCGCTGGCGATGTAGCCAAGCACGTCGTTGGCATAAGCGGTGACCCAAAGGTTCGGGTCATCGAGAATTTTCTTGAGTCGCAGCGCGTAATCAACCACGACTTCTCCGGCCAAGAAAATCATCGTCAGCTGATCGCCAAACTGCCACGATTGAATCGGCACCGGATGGGTCGCGGGAAGGCGACCCTGTTCTTGAAGTACTTGAAGCAGTTGCTGGGCGTGACGCTTGGCCTGTGGGTCGGGTTGTTTGGTCCGCGCTTCGAGTTCCTCTCGGGTTGGCAAATCAAATGACAAAGCGGCGTAGTCGAACCGCGACTGCAGCGGCGCGTCGATTGGTTTCATTTCGCCGTCCAGGACTCGCTTTACTTCCACTGCGAGCGAACGGCCATGAATCTTGGTTGCGTCGAGTGACCCGCGCGGCTCTGGGTTCGCATCGGCGCCGCAACCGATCGTGCACAGCGCGACGGCGCCGGGATATGTCGCCTCTAGGTTGGTTGCCGCGTAACCGCACCACTCGGCGTTGATCCTGTAATGATCGCCTCCCAGTGTTGTGCCGTGGCACGCGTAGTTGAATACGACTCCGCGCACATTTCCCTCGGCATCCGCGATTCGCAACATCGGAACAGTGTGGTCGACTGGCCCGTCAGGTTGCACTCCAAACCCGGTCCAGCGACCGTTCTTGAGCACACGTCGGTTGGCGGCGAACGTTGAATGACCGACCGCGTAGGCAAGTTTGGCGGGGACAAGATCCGCAAGTGCCAGGTCGACCGCCTTGATGATTCCCTCCTTGAGTTGCTGCTTGTATCGCTGGCCGGCCGCGATTTCTTCCTCGCTTAGTGGAGTCGCGAAGATATTCGACAGCTCGCTGACAAGATCGGGGCCGCAGTGAGTATGCGTACTGCAAAAAACGATGTTCTCACGGCGTGTTCCATGGACGCTTTTGATTTGCTTTGCCAGCTCGCGTGTCATTGATCCTGGCAAGCCGATTGTGTCGACTGAAATCAACAGTGATGCCTGGTCGCTGGAGGACGACTGGAGTGCAAACGCGCGTACATACAGAGGTGTGTCGATTCCTTCACTGGCGTGGTCGCGATTGCCGTAGCCAGCCATCCGAACCGGTTCGGTCGGTGTGACGTCGACGCGCGAAAACCCAGCCATCCAGGACGTAGGATTCTGTGCGCTGATCGATAAGCAGTACGACGACAGGCTGAGGGCAAGAGCGATAATTTGCAGGCAACGATTCATGACTGGACCATCAGAGTTCCGCGAGAGTGTCCTGTGCGTTTCGCTGAACGAGCGATGCGGGATCAGTCGTTGTAGCCCATGATCGCTTTTGTCTCCAGAAACTCCTCGAGACCGTAGCGTCCCCATTCGCGTCCGTTACCGGACTTCTTGTAGCCGCCAAAGGGCACCTGTTGGTTCAGTGGTGCGCCGTTCAAATGTACGTTTCCGGTCCGAATTCGCCGGGCCATCGCCTTGGCTCGATCGCTGTTACCGGAGATGTATCCTGACAATCCGTACTCGGTGTCGTTGGCGATTCGCACGGCGTCGTTGTCGTCTTCGTATCCGATCAGCGACAACACCGGTCCGAAGATCTCTTCGCGGGCAATCGTCATGTCGTTGGTGACGTGGGAGAAAACCGTTGGTCGGACGTAATAACCGGAATCCAAACCGTCAGGACGGCCTGGGCCACCGGTTTCCAGTCGAGCACCTTCCGCGATTCCCTTTTCAATCAGTGCTTGGATCTTCTTGTACTGGACTTCGGAAACGACCGGTCCGATCGTGGTACCTTCGGCATCCGGCGGACCGACGGTGATCTTCTCGGCTGCCGCCTTGGCGATTGCCGCCGCTTCGTCCATGCGCGACTTGGGAACAAGCATGCGGGTCGGAGCGTTACAGCTTTGTCCCGAGTTGGTGCACATCCCGAACATGTCGCGAGCGACCACCTGCTGAAAATCGGCATCATCCAAAATGATATTCGCCGACTTGCCGCCCAATTCTTGAGCAACCCGTTTGACGCCTGGCGCCGAATTCCTGGCAACCTCGATTCCGGCGCGAGTCGAACCGGTGAACGACATCATGTCGACGTCTGGGTGGGACGACAGCGCCGCGCCGACGGTTGGACCATCGCCGTTGACCAGGTTGTAAACCCCCTTTGGCACGCCAGCCTTGTCCATGACTTCGGTGAACAGGATCGCATTGATCGGTGCAACTTCCGATGGCTTCAAGACCATGGTGCAGCCGGCCGCCAGCGCAGGCGCGACTTTGCAGGCGATCTGGTTGATCGGCCAGTTCCAGGGCGTGATGAATCCGCAGACGCCGGCGGGCTCGCGAATGATGCGAGCGTTCGCGATATCTTCCTCGAATTCAAAATTCTTCAGCACTTCCAACGCGGTCATGAAATGGCCCAGGCCAGCAGGCGCTTGGGCCTCATTGGCCAGCTTCGATGGAGCACCCATCTCTTGCGAGATCGCCTCGGCGATATCACCAAGACGTGCCGTAAACTCCTTGATAATGCTTTCCAGCAACTCGATGCGCTGTTGCTTCGTCGTTTGGCTGTAGCTTTCGAAGGCGGCCTTGGCAGCCGCGACCGCACGATCAACATCCTGGGCATTGCCCAAAGCAATCTTGCCGATCGACTGCTCGGTCGCCGGGTTGATTACGTCGCAGGTCTCTTTGCCGATCGGATCGACCCACTGGCCGTCGATATAGAATTTCAGGTAGTCCGCCATGGTAGTGCTATCTCCCGGAGGGATTTTGGAGGCAGGCGCGTCACACCCGCTGTGAATGTGCTTGATCTGGCGGGTGATCCCCCGGACCAATGACGAATTTTACGACGCCCAGCGTTGCTTCGACAATCAGGCGAGCGTTCCGGTCATCATTTGGTCGTTGCAGCGTGGATCAGACTGGCGCATCGAGTAATGCCGATACGCTGTCGCTTCGATATGAGCCCCCGTCCCTTTTGGCCCTTCTCTGTGGGTTCGTGCGAATGTTCACAAGACTCAGCCAAATGCCGTCACGGTGCATCGGCAGGTTCAGGCGTCCGTTTTACCACCGGCACCAGGTCCTTCAGCATCGTCCTGAGTCGTTCAGCCTGCTGGGGAGATTGCTCGACGGGCCGACGCTGCTGAATCTCGAGGACGACATCGATGTTCCGGCAGGACTCTCCACTGCATGCCTGGCCTCGGATCTGCACGGCGATCGGTTCCGATCGAACCGTCTTGATACGGCAAGCAAATATCGCTGTTTGATCGAATCCGAAAGTGTACCAGCGAAGTTCCGGTTTCGAGAGATCGCGGGGGGGAGTCTGCGACCAATGATCATCCAGGACCAGTCCACGATTGACTTTGATTTCGATACCCTGTTCGATGCCCAGTGACATTTTGCCTTGCAGCGCTTGCTCGCCACGAGCCTGATTGTCCATCGCATAGGTATGCCATCCTTCCCGATGCGTGGCCCGAACAAGCAGGTAGTCACCTTCGATGCGGGCCTGAAAACGTACGACCGGTTGGCTCCCCTGACGCACCACCGCTGCTTTTGACCACGCAGGCTCGTCATCAGTCGGCATGGCCAAAACGAGCGCGAGCACAATGGCAAGAATCATGGACCAACCTTTCTGTAATTCTGTCGCTCGGTGGTCAACTCAGAAACAAACCTTTCTTGATCTCGCAGCACCTGCAGCTTGACCTTGTCTCCGGCGCGATAACGAAGCTTGATGTGAAGCTCCGGCGTGGTTGCAATTTCGTCCTCCAGCACACCTTCGACCGCATAAATGATGTCACCCCGCTTCAGTGGCGGCATCGCCGTGATGAAAAACCGATTCCTTTCGTTCACTTCACCGGCGAACCCATTGATGGGAAAACCGAATTCCGCCTTGCGCTCAGCAGTCAATGCCTGTGTCTTAAAGTGTACCAGTGGCTCGACCGTCCAATGACGAAATTCGAGGTCTGTCACCCACCAAAGTTTGGGAAGTTTCACCGTCAAAGTATGGGGCTTATGGTCTCGCAAGACTTCGATGCTGATCTCGGTTGAATTGCGCGGCACTTTGTCGTAGCAGTACTGGAGGTCTCCGAATGTGCGGACACGTTTTTGATCAATCTGAGTGATTGTGTCACCCGGCCGCATCCCTGCCTCGGCGACAGCGCCCGCTACCTTACCGACCTTCAATCCAGAGGGGACATCCAGGTGGATCCCAATCGTTTTGATGTCGGGCGAGCGGTACAGATCGCGCGGGCGATCCAAGTAATTGTCCAGCTCTCTCTGGATATTCTGGTAATCGGCGATCAAGTGACATTCGACGCACTGCCCCCGCTCGAGTGTTCGGCTTCGAAGCAGAGGTATGTCGGTCGCATATAGCGCAAGTGGACGTTCAGACTCCGAAATCTCACCGCTTGCATGCATCTTCAGGCCTGCTTGCAAGGCAAGTTCCAGGCTGCGCAGGTTCAAATAAGTGCTGGCCGATTCCGCATCGCGTCCGCCATAGCGAAGGTAGATCTGCTGATCGGCATTGAGCACGAAGTAGTACAGCGCGTTGTGCCTGTCAAAATCAAACAACCCGATGTCAATCTGATCCATCCTGGTGATGCGCGCGCAGACATACTGCTGAAGAAGTTTTCCAAGTGTCGAATCGGGCGGTGACAGCACAACCTGCGCGTCAAAGGCACGTCCGTTGACTCAGGGTGCGCAGCGGAATTCCAGAAAGATCGGCTTCTTCGTTAACTTTGCTTCTCGAATCGCCTTGTTGTAGTCATCGTGAAAAACGATGCCGTCGGGATCCTGCGCATCGGCAGGCGTCGTCACCGAGACGTGGAGGCCCGCCGCGAGCAACCACAGGCTGGCCAGAGAGATTCGTTGACGTCGCGACATGGGAAGGTGGCTCGTTGGTTGCGCGTGAGGGCAAGAATCAAACTTGTTATTAAACTCGGCGAAAGGCGGACCTTCAAGCCGTTGCGAGTCATGCGTCTGCGCCGAGCGGATCTGCATCTCGAAACCGGAAATCTGTCTGCACCGATCAATGGGGTTCAACCGCACCAGCGCAAAAAGGACCGGTCGATGAAATCGGTGCACCCGCTAGTGTTACCGTGCGCAACCGGAGTGCCCACTGATGCTAAGATTCAGGGCCCAATTTCTGTGCCGAACAGGACTGGGTCAGATATCATTGTTTCAGGCGGTTTTGCTAGGACACTACACAGGACCATTGATGAAGAAGATCGTATTACGCGTCCTCGGAGTTTTGCTGCTTGCCACTGTGGTGCTGGCCGTTGTGAAAGGGCCGACGCTCGTCCAGACGGTCCGTCTGGGTGCGGCCTACGCCGCCAAAACGACCTGCTCGGGAGTCTTTATTTCGGGCCGCAGCCTGGAGAGCATCCACGCGACCGACATGAACGCGGCCCCGATTCCGATTTGGATGATCCAAGTCGACGAGTCCGCTCGTTCGGTCACAGTTTCAATCGGCCCGATTTCGCGGACCGCCATTTACCGTGAGAACTGCGGCTGCACGGTCGCGCAAGAGATGACCGTCGAGCAGCTGCGGGCGCAATCGGTCGGCGCACCCTTTCCGCGTCCCGAGGAACCCGCCGACCTTGCATGGCCCGAGGGCAACGCGACCGAGTTAACACCCGCCACCGAGGGTATCGATACGGACGCACTCAGTGCAGCGCTTGATTTTGCCTTTGATGAACCGTATCCCGATAAGCAGCGGGGCACCCGAGGAATGGTCGTCGTCTATGACGGAGCACTGATCGCCGAACGCTATGCCAACGGCTATCACAAAGACATGCCAATCACGTCGTGGTCGATGACCAAGACGGTCACCGCCAGCCTGGTTGGCATCTTGTCGAGTGATGGAAAGCTGGACATCAACGCTCCTGCCGCAGTCCCGGAGTGGCAAGGTGAAGGCGACGAGCGGGCGGCGATCACGCTCGATCAGCTGATGCGCATGAGTAGTGGTCTGAAATTCCAAGAAGAGTACAGTTCCACACCGTCGGACGTCGTGCGGATGCTGTACGAATCACCCGACGCCGGAGCGTTTGCGGCGAGCATGCCACCGGAGGCCAAACCCGATACCAAGTGGAGTTATTCCAGCGGCACGACGAACATCATTTCGCGAATCGTCCGCAACGCGATTGGCGGCGATCAAGAGAACTACTATCGCTTCGTTCGCCAGCGTCTGTTCGATCCGCTCGGCATGACGCGGGCAACGATCGAGGCCGACGCCTCAGGAACCCTCGTTGGTTCGTCCTTCATGTATTGCACCCCGCGCATTGGGCCAGGTTCGGCCAGTTCCTGATGCAAGATGGCGTGTGGAACGAGCAGCGCATCCTGCCAGCAGGCTGGGTGGACTACATGACGACTCCGACACCGGCCGCGCCGCAGGGCCAATACGGTGCCCAGATCTGGCTGAATGCCGGCGCACCCGACAATCCCGAGGATCGGAAATTTACCGCCGGCCCAACCGATCTCATATTTTTGTCCGGCTTTGACGGTCAGGCCGTGTTCATCATTCCATCGCGTAAGGCGGTAATCGTACGGATGGGACTGACGCCCGACTTGAGCGCGATGCCGTGGAACGATTTACTGACCAAAGTCTTTGACGCGCTACCGGAAAGTTGAACCACGCGTCACCGTTGCAAAGTCTGACCCCTTAGGGTTACCCACATCTTTGTCCCGAAGGGATTGCATGCGATTAACCGGCGGTCGCGGAGCGCACCGCCGGACTATCTGCGTGTTTGACCCCAACGGGGTCACACTACGATGCGCTTCGACCCCGCCGGGGTCGGCGGATGTGGGCCGCGATTGTGACCGAAGGTGCGCTGCGCGACCTCCGGCTAATGGCTGAAAACCGCTTCACGGTAGATATTTTTGACGGCCTCGATTCTGAGACTTATCTCGAATTGTGGATTCTTGGGGGAGGGGGAACGAAGAAAAATGGCGCTGCCCTGTTAGTGTTTGGGCATTTCGTCGGAATCGCACCTGACCCGCGAATGTTTGCCGATGCGGCTACAATCTCTATCCGTCGGGCAATCGCGATAGTTCCAATTCCGAGGTTCTGACACCCGAACGGTTTTGAACGCTTTTCTAAGTGCCGGTAATTCTGATCATGAAAAAGTGGATGAAGCGAACCTTCAAGGCGATGCTCCCACTGTTGATCATCGCTCTGATCGCAACTCTGGTACTGGCATACTTTCCGTTTGCATCCGTGGTGGATCACGATGGAATCTCTCAGAGCCGGGCAGCGGAACTGCGAAGAGACTTCAGCGAACCTCATCTGGAGTTTGAGACCACCGACGGCGAGGTGCTGTTCCTGCGAAAATGGGAGGCTGAGAGTTCGGAGAACGAAGAGTCGAAACCTGTCATTCTGATGCTGCACAGTAAATGCAAGTTACCGCAGCGAGTCTCCAGACAACCTGCCGCGGAGGCCAAGGGCGTGACCTTTGACCTCCGCGTTTCTCGGCTGTAGCAACGGAAACTACTGAACCTGCTGGTCCGTTGGCTTTTCGGCCAGGCGGATGTTCAGCATTTCAAGCCGCTTTTCCAACTCGACGATTCGCTGCGTCAGTTTCGCGTTGTCAGCCTTGGAATCGGCCAGCGCGGCAGTGACTTCGTGAGTTCGGTGGGCAATTTGATGCTGCAAAGCGTCGGTTTGACTTTGGGCGACACGCAGCGAGGCTTTCAGCTGCACGTTTTCCGCAACCGCCGCGGCAACCTTCTGGTTCAGAACGCTGCGCTCCTCGGCAAGCTTGACTTGGGCCTGCAGGTGCACAAGTTCAACATCCTTGGCCAACATGCGCTTGTTGAATGCCTCACGTGCTTGCGCCAGCTTTTCGTGCAGCTGAATCTGAGCGGTCAGTTTGGCAATCTTCGCGTTTTCACCAACCAGTCGCTCGTGAAGAACAGCTACGTGTGCCGAAGCCGTTTCCGAGCACTTGCACTCCGAACCACATTCGCACTTCGTGTCACATCCAGTGGTCCCCGCGGTCGCGGAGGCACAAGGACAATCGCTAACCACGTCGAAAACCACGACGACCTCTTCCGTGGTACAGGCCGAACATTCCTTAGCCGTCTCGCAACAGGTGGTTTCGCAAGCTTCGGTTTTGCAGCATGCACCTGAAGCACACTTAGCATTGACTTTGGACTCGGTTACCGTGACCAGCGTGTCCTCGGTTGAGCAGCAAGCCTTGCCTTCGCATGCGTCGCCGGAACAAGCGCTGGCCGAACATTTTTTCGTGGAACATGTTTTTGCCGAGACATTGTCTGATGAACACGTCTTGGCCGCGCACGAGCCGCTGTCGCAAGCACTCGCCGAGCATGTCTTTTTGGTCGAGCATACCGTCACCGCGGACAACTCTGCATCGGACGAATCGGCTGCACATGCAACCTCTTGGCGGGAATCTTTTTCGCAGCTCGCCGCACACGCGCCTTTCGAGCATTGACCGCTTTTCGTGCATTGATCTTTCGACTCTGCAGCCAAGACCGTCGTCGCCGCAGAGGCTAAGCAGACGGAAAAGGAGAAGAGCATGACTGACAGAACATTTCGCAACATAGTGACTCCATTCAGATATCGAGTAGTGTAGAACCTTAATAGCGGTCTGTACCGAAATCGAGACAGCGTCTGCAATCCCATTGGTGGCCCAAGCCCAATCGACTGTTTCGCCCCCTCGACTGTTTCGCCCCCTCGACTGTTTCGCCCCCTCGACTGTTTCGCCCCCTCGACTGTTTCGCCACAGCACACGAGTGGAACAGCAGGCGGGAAACACGGGACGTCGGCAGCAGCAAAGTCCGTGCTCAAGAACGTTCAAAATTCGCCGACTTCGGGGTGCGGACAGCCGGTTAAAGGAAAGATCTAGGCGTCCTCTGATCGCGACACGGCGAGGTCGTGATTTTCAAAGTCGTCTTTGGCTCCGCGAAAGATCCGCAAGCAAGCTATTCATTTGCAGAACAGTGCCTGACTGGACAGCGCCACTTTTGAACTGAAATTCCCTTTCATTGCCGCATATCCAAGTTGTAGTCCCGCGAGTCCCTCGCAGGGCATTCCGGAAGCGACTCCTGCGGAAATTGCCCCGCGAAGGGACTCGTGGGACTACGAGCGTGGCGCTGTGCAGCTAATCTAGCGTTTCACCGCTCGCACCGACACGCGATGACCATGCATGATCGCTTGCCCGCTGACCGGTTCGAGGTGATTTCGAGCATCGGGCAACACTTCATTGATGTTGCCACCGGGCAATTTGCGCGCTTTGTTGCCTCCGCTGCCGGCATGTCCCCATCCGTGTGGCACCACGATCACGCCCGGCATCACATCAGCGGTCAGCTTAACCGGCAGGGTCAGCGTTTTCTCGTTCCCAATGATCGCTTCGCCGCCGTCCACGATTTGGCGCGATGCCGCGTCGCTGGGGTGCATCAGAACTTGCAATCCCCGGTCGTGATTGATGTGGGGGTTGTTATGCATCCAGCTGTTATGCGACCCGCGCTGGCGACGGCCAATCAGCTGCAGTTTGTCGTCCGCGACCGGCTCGGCATCCGCCATGGCAACCAAACGTGGCAAGTCGGCCAGCAGCGATGCGGGGGCCATGTTGACGCGGCCGTCGGCCGTGGGAACTCGCTTACCTAGAAAGCTGCCGGGCTGATCGGGCGCTAGCGGTAAGCCTTGAGGGTTTGCACGCAGCCGCTTTAGGTTCACCTGTCGACCACTTCGTAGAATCAGATCAAGCAAATGATCCGGCGTGATCGGCCCCAAGCCGGGCAACATGCTGAGCAGGTGATTGAGACGCGGTAACGCACTGAGTGGCGTCAGTCCAAACCAACTCGCTCCGGCCCGACGGGCAAGTTCGCTGAAGATCCACCATTCTGGCTTGCGCTCATACAGTGGCGGCACGACCGCTTCGGTGTACTGCGCCCATGGTCGGGCCATCAACAAACTGTGGGAGACAGGATAGTCAGATCGTTCCAACATGTCGGTCGCCGGCAACACGTAATCGGCCAAACCCGCGGTCTCACTCATTTGAATATCGATCGCAACCAGGATGTCGAGCCGCTTGAAAGCTTCCCGCAACTGGTTGCCCGGCACCGAGTGGACCGGGTTGCCCGCGCTGACGATCAACCCGCGGATGCGCTGTGGATGATCGGTCTCAATTTCTTCGGCCAACGTACCAACCGGAAAAGCACCCGTGACTCGACCAAAGCCTCGCACGAGCGTGCGATGTTCATCAAAGGTACCAAGTCCCAGCAGTCGTGACAGGCGCAACATGTCGGCTGGCCCGCTGGGCATGATCAGACCGCCGCGACGATCAAGATTTCCCGTGATCAGGCTCAGGCCTTGAACCAACCAGTAGCTGAGCGAACCGAATGGTCCCATATTCACACCGGTCGACATGTACAGCGCCGCTCCATCGGCTGCGGCGTAATCGAGTGCCAGTTGGCGGATGTCGTCGGCCGCCATCCCGGTGATGGTTGCGACACGCTGGGGAGTCCATCCACTGGCCGCCGCGATGAACTGATCCAATCCGTTGACCTTGCCCCGCAAATGATCAAGGTCGATCGGTTGTTCTTCGGTCAGCACCTGGGTCATGGCCAACAACAACCAAACGTCCGTACCTGGGCGAATGAAGCGGTGCTCACCCACTCTGGCCGCTGTCTCATGGCGACGTGGATCGATGCTGATCACGTGCCCGCCGCGATCGACGATTCCCCGCAAAGCTTCCATCGCGCGCGGCAAACTGACCACCGACATTTGGCTAACGATTGGGTTGCTGCCCAGATACATCAAAAAGCGACAATGATCGAAATCCGGAATCGGCTGCACGGTCGACAGACCGTACATCTCGGTCGACACAAAGAACTTGTTGTTGACATCGATCGAATGCGAGGCGAATAGATTCGGCGAACCCAAGGACTCCATCAAGGCACCGGAATACAACAAATTCTGAGCGCTGAAAAAGGTGGGATTGCCCGTGTAATGCCCCAGACACCGGTTGCCGTGAGTCTTGCGCAGACGCTTGAGTGTGCCGCCGATCTCGCTGAGAGCTTGCTCCCAAGGGATCGTTTGCCACGTCCCGTCTACTTTTTTCAGTGGATGGTTGATTCGATCCGGATCGTGATGCAGAGCACCCAGCGCGGTCCCTTTGACACAAACATGACCGCGACTGACCGGATGGGTTTTATCCGGTCGCACTGCCAACACTTCGTGATCCGCATTGGTATCCACCTCCAGCCCGCAATGGGCTTCGCAGATGCGGCAATACGTTTTCTGAGTCGTCACGTTGGCCACGTAGAATTGGTACCTCTGCGGGTCTCGTATTCTCTCGGACAGCAATCAGCGTCAGATTGTATCGGAAACACAACTCGATTTTCGCCTTTTTTCGCGTGAAGTATTTTGGTCCATCGAGGTTCTGTGTGGGTCTGGTCGAATCGTTGAAACACCCCAAAAGCGTTTTTCCAACTCGTACTCAGTCCGCAGGACGGTACTCGATTTCCTGCTGGATCAACAGCAGCCGATCTGAGTACGAGTACCGCTTCGCTGAGTACGAGTAGGATCGAATCGGCCACGTCTGGCCGCGCACTACTCATGCTGCTGCACGATGTCCAAGTGCACTTCGCGCATCGGCAGCCAGAAATCGTTTTTGTGTTTCGGATCGTTCGAGCGAACGATGTTCAGACTCACCTGCAGTTTCTTGAGCGCCGTATCGAATTGGCTCTTCGTACACGCCAGTCGCTCCATTGCTCGTTTGCGAAGCGGTCCCGTGTAGGCAGGCTCCAAACGGATCAACTCATACACTTCGCTGAGCGAGCGGATCTAACTCGCTGGCGCTCTGAAACGCAGTTGGGTAATGCACATTGCGAAAGTGCTGCATTTCCATCAGCACCGCGTCGCCGCCGGGAACCTTTCCATAGAAGACCGCTTCGGGATAGGTCTGCGGAATCCGCGTCTTCCAATCCCAAACGGCCACGACCTTCGGGCTCCAGCCTCCCGCCTTGGGTTTCTTTTCCGACAGTCCCGTATTGTCCCACAACGAAGGGTACGGAGAACTGGTGCTGCCGAACACCGTGCAAACCTTTTGCTCCAGCACAAACTGGTAGGCTTCATCGAATGTCTTGATCATGGAATGGTTTCGTAGCACATAAGAGGCTGAAGCACGCCAACTTCAACACTTGCCACTGGGCAAATCCGACAGTGCTCTTCAGCAGATCTCCGTGTTTTGCGGCCTCTGATTTCGGGGTTGATGGAGTGACTGGCTAGTTTGCGCCTTGCAGGGCATTGCGGATGGCGAGTCGCTGGTAGTGAGCGGGAAATAGTCGCACGATCCAGTCCAGGATGTGAGCGTCGGTACCGACCATCACCCGCCGGCGATTTCGCACCACGGCGCGAAGAATCGTTTTGGCTGCCTGCTCGGGCGTCGTGCGAAACGCTTTTTCGAACTCAACGCCATCTCCATACTCCCGCATTCCCAGTTCGCGAATGCTGTCACGCTTCCGGGCCGCGCGCGATGTTGGTCTTGATCCCACCCGGATGGACGCAGGTCGCCGAAACGCCGCAGTTCATCATCTCAAGCTCTTCGCGCAGCGAATCGGTGAATCCTCGCACGGCGAACTTGGCGGCGTTGTAGGCGGATTGGCCGGGGAATCCAGCCAGTCCGAATACGCTGGAAACGTTGACGATATGTCCTTCGCCTGCCTCCAGCAGATGTGGCAGAAAGGATTTGGTGCCGTGCACAACGCCCCAGAAGTTGATCCCCATCAGCCACTCGAAATCCTCATATTCAAGGCTCTTGACGCTGGCCGCCAACGCGACTCCGGCGTTATTGAACACCAGATTGACCTGGCCATACTCGGCCGCTGTCGAATCGGCCCACGCTTGCACCGCCTGGCGGTCGGCCACGTCGACTAGCTGTTGCGCCACTTCAGCGCCGGCGGCGCGAGCCAAGTCGGCTGTCTCGGCAAGTCCTGCTTCGTTGACATCACTGATCGCCAGCCGGCAACCGCGCTGGGCCAGGTCGATCGCCAGGGCGCGGCCGATACCGGAGGCCGCGCCGGTAACGGCGGCAACTTTGTTCTGAAATGATTTCATGGAGCGACTCTCGGTGACCATTTAAAACCGGCAACTCTTCGGCGCCGTCGACCACTAGCCTACGTATCTTATCGGCTCAGCGCAAGCCCCGCCGCAAATGGCGTCATCGTTTTCGTGGCTTGGCGAGTCGACACTTCGTCGCGCGTACGCGTCCCCCAATCGCTGCTGAGAAAGATTGACTTGCCGTCGGACGCCGTATGGAACATGCGGCAACGGACGCTCCTGCACCACAGGATGCTGAATCACCTGTCAGTTAGAATCGGGTTCAGTCCCACTAACCCGAAGCGCTAGCGAGGACACGGAGAGTCATGGATCTCCTCGCTGGCGCTTCGGGTTGAGGTTGGGATCCTTGCTGGCGCTTCGGGTTGAGGTTGGGATCCTTGCTGGCGCTTCGGGTTGGTTTGAACGCTTTTTCAAATGCTGACGCACTGTCGCGTGGCGTTCGCATGGCCGCGCGTGCCTCGGCTGTTCGCCAGTGCTGATGCCCAGGGGCACTACGCCAGGATCTCGTCAATCACCTGACCGTGAACGTCGGTCAGACGTCGCTCGATTCCGTTGTGGTTGTAGGTCAGTCGCTGGTGATCGAGACCGAGTAAATGCAGGATCGTGGCGTTCAAATCGTACAGCGGGTGGATCTGCTCGACCGCCTTGCGGCCCAATTCATCCGTGCGCCCATGGCTGACACCTCGTTTTACTCCAGCGCCGGTTAGCCAACAGGTAAACCCGTCGGGATTGTGATCGCGGCCCTTGGATCCCTTTTGAAACATCGGCATGCGGCCGAACTCCGTACACCACACGACCAAGGTATCGTCCAGTAGACCTCGCGCTTTCAGATCGCGGATCAGCGCGGCGACGGGCCCGTCCATGATGGCGGCGTGTTTGTCGTATTGTTCTTTCAGTTTGTTATGCCCATCCCAGTTCAACTCGCCGCCGCTGGCATAGGCGCCGTTGAACAACTGCACGAATCGCACGCCGCTTTCAATCAGGCGACGCGCTAGAATGCAATTCCTTGCAAAGGCCGCTTTGATAGGATTTGATTCGTCATCGGCACCGTAACTTTTCATGGTTTGCGCCGATTCGCTGCTCAGATCGCTCACTTCGGGGACGCTTAACTGCATCCGGGCGGCCAACTCGTAGCTGGCGATCCGCGCCGCAAGCTGTTGATCGGCGGGGTTGCTCTGCAGGTGTTGCCGATTCATTTGCTGCAGTAGCCGTCGCGCAGCTTCATTTGCCCGTGCGGAAACGCCGGTTGGTGGCGTCAGATGGCGGATCGGATTGCTCGAACTAAACGGTGTTCCTTGAAACTCGGCCGGCAAGAATCCCGATCCCCAGTTGTTAACGCTGGCTTGCGGCACGCCGCGCGGATCGGGGATCGCCACGAACGCCGGCAGATTCTCATTTTCGCTTCCCAGCGCATAGCTAACCCAACCCCCGATGCTGGGAAATCCGTCGGCCACGAATCCGGTCGAAAGAAAATTTTCAGCCGGACCATGGGTGTTGGATTTGCTGGTCAATGAATGGACAAAGGCAAACTCATCGGTCAGTGTTGCCAGCTCGGGAATCAGCTCGGAGACCATTTTTCCGCTTTCGCCGCGAGGGCGAAACTCATACTGCGGCCGGGCGAGTTCACCCGCCGGACCTTGGAACGTCACGGCCGGGCCGCCTTCCAATGGTTTGCCATCGTGCCGAATTAATTCCGGTTTGTAGTCCCATGTTTCGAGTTGACTGACAGCACCAGCACAGAAAATGACCAGGATGTTCTTTGCCTTGGGCGCGTAATGGGGCGGGCGAGGCGCATAAGGGTGCGATGGGTCGATCGTCGGTCCGGCGCCGAGCGATTGATCGCCGGCGAGCAAATTGGCCAGCGCGATCGAACCGATGCCTGTCGTCGTATCGGCCAGAAATCGGCGCCGATCAAAAGTGGGCTGCTTGTTGGTCATTGCTTGCTGGAAATTCATTTCGTCGATCGGTCAGGGCAGGGCAGGGTACTTTCGCCGGACTCGCCAGAATTCGGCTGGTAGGGCGATTTCCTGAAGTTCGGCGGCTCCGGCTACCGCTAGGGGATCAATAAAAACTCGTTGCTGTTCAGGATGGCTCGACACACCGTTGCCAAACCGTGCTCGTCGCAGACCTGTTTTGCTCGCTTGACTTCATCTTGATCGGGGACTCGTCCAAGGGCCAGCAGATAAGCGCGGCGGATTTGAGCGCTGGGATCCTCTCCCGTCTCGGCACAGACGCGCGCGGCGAGCGCCGCCGCTTGATCGAACGAGAATTGGCTATGGAACAGATTCAGGGCTTGAATTGGCGTGGTCGACTGGCGACGGCGCGGCATGCTCTGGCCGGCATCGGGACAATCGAATGCTCCGAACACGATTTCCCGCTCCATGCGAATTTTATGGGCATAGATCAAGCGGCGAAGACCATCGTCGCCAAAGGATTCGATCGGTGGAAAACCATTCAGTCCGCCACGTGATTTGAAGAGATCAAACCCGGGACCGCCGGTTTTCAAGTTCAGTTGTCCGCTGACCGCCAGGGTGCTGTCACGGATCGCTTCGGCTTCCAGCCGACGCGCCGGAAATCGCCACAGCAAGCGAACGTCGGCGTCTCGCGATTGTGCCTCGAGGTCAATCTGACTTGACTGCCGATAAGTCGCCGATAAAACGATTTTCCTGTGCATCGACTTGATCGACCATCCGGAACTTATGAATTCAATCGCCAATCTATTCAACAGTGCTGGATGGGTCGGACGCGCACCGCTACGACCAAAGTCGCTGGCGGTCTCGACCAACCCGGTTCCGAAATGCCACTGCCAGATCCGATTGACCATCACCCGCGCGGTCAACGGATTTGCCGGGTCGGCGATCCAGTCGGCCAGCGACCGACGGCGCTGCTGTTCTGCCGCGTCGGTTGGCAGTTCCAACTTGCCCAGTGCCGCGATCACTGCCGGCCCCAATTCCTCGCGGGGCTGTTCAGGATCGCCGCGAGTAAGCAAGTGAGTGGCTGCGGGGGTCGTGAAGCTGCCGGCGAACACCTGCTGTTCCTGGGTGGCTAACGAAATCTGCTGCTTGATTGACTGCTGCTGATCGAACAAACGTTTTGCCTGCCGCGCTTGCTTTTCGGTCAGTCCAATCGCCGAGAACGTCGGTCGCTGTTGGTCGGAATCAGAGAAGGGCTGGCGGTCATGCGAGGAAGCGACGATCTGCCGATTGTTTTCGGATCCAACGACTTCGATCAGATACTCCAGCGGCAAACGGTCTTTGAACTTGCCTTCGCGATCGCGCCCCCAGACCACACGTTCGATGCTGCGTGGTCGATCAAACTTCAATTCGATCCAGCCTTGACCTTGTTGATTCGAAATCCAACTGCGTCCGTTTCCATATTGTCCATCATTGATGTGCTGCAGTTTGTGCTGGTCGCTGACCGGGGCATTGCCGGATGAGGTTACCGTCGTGCCCAGCGAGGCCAACGCGACATTTTGGCCGTCGCTATCAAAGACTTCCAATTCGTCGATGCAAGGTTCCCGATTATTGGTCTTGTTGATGGTGAACCGCAGCACCGATGTGTTGACGGCAGAAAAGCGATCCACATTCCGCTGGGGGTTGATCGCCGCTCGCCGCTGATCAGGGTTAAGATCTTGGCCCACTTGTGCGAGTGGTTCGTAGCTGGCCAGCAGTTGATCAAGCTCGGCGAGTCGTTGCTGGTAGAACTTTACTTGTTTGCGGCGAGCCTCGGCTTGTGGGGATTGGATTGGGCGCTCGCCATACTGGACACCGCTAAAGAAGGCCTGCATGGAATAATAGTCGCGCTGCGATATTGGATCGAACTTATGATCATGACAACGGGCGCAGCCGATACTCAGGCCCAGAAAGGCTTCACCGGTGTTGATCAAGATTTCGGCAAGCGCATCCTGCCGGGCGAGCCGTTTTGACGGATCGTCTTGTCCGATTTGGCCGGGCAACAAAGCGGCCGCGGTGACCAGAAAACCGGTCGCGGCATCTTGTTGTAACGCGTCGCCGGCAAGTTGCTCGTGAATGAACCGATCGTAGGGCGTATCGTTGTTGAACGCTTCGATCACATAGTCACGATAGGGCCAGGCGTTGGGACGTGGCGTGTTGACTTCAAAGCCATCGGTGTCGGCGTAGCGGACCACATCCAACCAGTGTTGAGCCCAGCGTTCGCCGTAGCGTGGGGAAGCGAGTAATTGATCCACGACTCGCTGATAGGCATCAGGGCTGCAATCGTGCAAGAATGATTGCAGTTGCTGGGGTGTTGGCGGCAGTCCGATCAGATCGAAATAAACTCTCCTTAACCAGGTTCGACGATCCGCCGATGGCGACGGACGCAGCGTCTGCTGCTCCAGTCGTGCCAGGATAAAGCGGTCGATTTCGTTACGGGGCCAAGCTTGGTTATTCACCGGTGGGGTGGCCGGATCGGTCAGTGGTCGGAATGACCAATGGTCACGACGGTCCTCAAGGACCGCTAAATCGACTCCGTCAGGCCAAGTCGCCCCTTGCTGGACCCAACGGCTCAGGACTGCGATCTGCTGGGGAGAAAGCGGCTTGCCTGACAGCGGCATTCGCAAATCATCATCGTCGCTGGTTACCAATTCGATCAGTGGGCTGTCGGCAACGTTCGATCCGACGATTGCCGGTCCGTAAGCGTCGCCACCTTTGAAGGCCTCGCTTTTGATGTCCAATCGCAAGCCGCTCTGCTGTTTTTCCGCGCCGTGACATCGGTAGCAGTGCTGTTGCAGAATGGGTCTGATATCACGGACAAAATCGACCGGTTCTGCCAGCGCAGTTGCCGATACAAAGGCGAAGAGACAGGGCGCAAGCCGGTCGAATCGATACTTGTTCATAGTTGCGATTCTACTAGAACTGCGGGATCGCTGCCGAGCAACTCCTGAGCGTGGTCAATTCGTGATTCCCACGAAACCGCTTGCCTGCCGTGTTACTGACCCGAAAGCCGCCGCTTCGATACAATTGCCGGCCACGTGCCAGCTGCATTTAAGTCCGACAGGAGAGTCCTCGATGCAAGATAGAAAGCCGGTCCCACGCCGCAATGACGATAACTACAGCGAACAGGCCGCCGCCGAACGCCGAGAATTTCTAGCTCTCCAAACGGGCGCCGACTTCCAGTACACGGGTCACTACAGCGCGCAGCCGAGTGATTTCGCCGGCAACATCGAGAACTTTTTCGGTGTCGTGCAGATGCCGGTCGGGGTCGCCGGGCCCTGTTTGATCGATGGCGAACATGCCAAAGGTTGGTTCTACGTGCCGATGGCGACAACCGAAGGCACGCTGGTCGCCTCCTACAGCCGCGGCATGAGATTGCTATCGGAAAGCGGCGGCGTCAAGGTCACGGTGATCGATGATGTGATGCAACGCGCGCCCTTGTTCGAATGTCACGATTCACGTGTTGCAAGGGACTTCAGCCACTGGATCGATGAAAACTTTGCGGCGATCGCCGCGGCGGCCGAAGCCACGACCAGTTTTGGCAAGCTGCAGAGTATTCAGCGTTGGCCGGTCGCGCGGATGGTCTATACACGCTTCAACTACAGCACTGGTGACGCGGCTGGTCAAAACATGACCAGCCGCGCAACTCGGGCTGCCATGCTGTGGATTGCCGATCATTTCCCGGGTGGCTTTATGCGAGTCCAGTTGTCGGGCGCCATCGAAACCGACAAAAAACATTCGCACATGAATCTGCTGCACAGTCGTGGCAAGCGAGTGATCGCCGAGGCCACAATTCCGCGTGAAGTCCTGCGGCGTTTGATGCGCGCCGAACCGATTGACGTATTTCGCATGCGATATCGAGCGATGACCGGCGCAATGCTCGCGGGTTCGGCGTACAACGGTCCGCATTCGGCAAATGGGATTGCCGCGGTATTCATTGCCACCGGTCAAGACGAAGCAAACGTGGTTGAATCGCACACTGGAATCAATTTCTTGGATCTGACCGATGACGGTGATCTGTATTACTCGATCACGTTGCCATCGGTCATTTGCGCAACTCACGGCGGCGGCACCAATCTGCCAACGCAGCGTGAATGCCTGCAGATGCTCGGTTGCGTGGGGAAAGGAAAAGCGAAGAAGCTAGCCGAAATCATCGGGGCCACGGTATTGGCGGGCGACATTTCGCTAGCCAGTGCCATCGTCGCCGATGAATTTGTCGATGCCCACGAAAGCTACGGCCGCAATCGATGATAGACGTCTCAAATTGCAGTGTTTGGTGTCGAGCCAACTGAATCGGATCCGGTTGACCCTCTCGGCACGCTCGATCTTCGGCAGCTGCAGGAGAACTTGCGAAACAAGTGGAGATCGTCGCTGCGAACAAGTTCGAACTGGGGCATTCGATCGGTTGCTGCAGACACTTTGCGCCGGGATTCAATTGCTCGCCTTCGCTGTGTCCAATTCCTGTTTGACGGCGGTCAGGCTCGCTGCCGCTTCGGCCCGCCAGGCGGCCACAGTATCGGGGTGATCTTCGGTGGCTGTGTCGTAAACAGCAATCGCATCATTGAGCAATTGTTCGGCCCGTTGCAAGTCACCTTGTTTGCGCGATGTCCGCCAGGGATTTGAGGGACGAGCCGACGAACAGGCTGTCTTCGCCAAGCGCCGTTCGAAAGATCCGTAGCGATTCTTCGTACTGCTGCTCGGCCTCTTGATACCGCTGGTGACGCAGCAGGAAAGCCGCTAGATCCCCGAGTCGAAAAGCGACCCACGGGCTGTCCGCAAGTATCTCTCGCTCGGCGTCGACGAATTTCCGCAGCATTTTCTCAGCCGCCTCGTCGTTGCCGGCCTGCTCGAGGTAACCCGCGATGGGGCTCTGGAAATAGGGTACGAACGAATGGCGTTCGCCGAACACACTTTTTGTCAGCTCCAGTGCGCGTTCCATTTTTTTCACAGCCTGTTCCCAATCCTGTTGCTGTTCGGCCGCCATTCCGGCGATCATGTTGGAAATGATCTCAGCGGGACGAGAGTCACCTTGCGCGGCGCCAATTTTTTGAATCGCTCCGGAGATCAGCATCATGGCTTCCAGGGTCCGCTGTTGCTGCAGCAGTGTATAAGCGAGAGCGAGTCGTGAGAAAATCGCACGCAGGTCCGGCTGGCCATAAAGCGTATCCTGGATTTTGATGGCGCGGCGGAGCAGCTGCTCGGATTCCTTCAGCAGCGTTGGGTTGGTGTAGCCCGCGCTGATGTGCCAACCGACCAAGAACAACATCTCGGCTGTCGGCCCGCTGTCGGGACCGAAGTAACGCTCGCAAATCGCCAGGGCCTCGCGTTCGTACCGCCGTGCTCGCCGGTAGTCTCCGATCAAATAGTAGAACACGCCGGCATTCTTCAAAGATTCGGCCAGCTCTGGATGGTCATCGGTATACAACTCGCTTCGCAGCTTAAGGGCTTCGTCCACCAGCGGCCTGGCCAATTCATATTCTGCGTAGGTCGTGAAGATGAAGCCCAACGTGTCTAATAGTCGCGCTCTGACTTGCGGTTTCACGTTGACCTGCTGGTCGAGGGATTTCGCACCGTACTCCAGCAACTCCACCGCCGACATGTCTTTTCCGCGCTCGTCGACTGCGGCCAGTCCGCCACCGAGTCCGGTTGGATCGGACCCCAAAAATAAATTGGTCAAGAACTCAGAGACAGCAGCGGAAGATTCCGCTTCGGCCTTCGCACTTGCCAGCGCCTGCTCGGTTTCTGATTCGGCGGCCAGCGCGCGGGCCAGATTGGCTTGCGCTTCGCGTTCCGCCTCGCGGGCTGCCTCGGCGGCGATCCGCTGCTGATCCGCGTTCTGGTCGGCGCGGATCCGCTGCAGCGTCTCTTCCCGGCGCGCTCCATTGATGCCGATCGCGGCTGCGCTGGTGGCCAGGGCGACCATCAACAGCGCGACTCCGCCGGCCCGCACGTAGCTGCGATGCTTGCGTTCCCAGCGACCGAGCCGCTGGGAGAACGATTCACGATGAGCACCGACCGGTTCGTCCGCCAACCAGTGTTCCAGATCTTCGGCAAGTTCGCTGGGGGATGAGTAACGCGCGGCCGGGTCGGTTGCCATCGCCTTGAGGCAGATCGCTTCGAGTCCCAGTGGGACGTCGCGATCGACTTCGGTGGGCCGAGGAAAGTTGCCCTGTTGCACCAATCGCAGCACGTCGCCGCTGGATGCCACGGTTTTAAACGGATGATTTCCGGTCAGCACGCAGTAAAGCGTTGCCCCTAAGCTGTAAACGTCGCTGGCCGGGCCAAGCTGGTCGAGTCGTCCGGCCGCCTGTTCGGGGCTCATGTAGGCCGGCGTTCCAATCGCCGAACCCATTTGCGTCGGCGCCGAACTGCCGGAAGACCCCGCGTGCAATGTCGGTTCGTCCGAACCGCTACCATGTTCGTCGTTGCGGCCGACCATTTTCGCCAGCCCCCAGTCGACAACCAAGGTCTCGCCGAATTTGCCGAGCATCACGTTGTCCGGTTTCAGGTCGCGGTGCAACACCCCTCGGCTATGCGCGTACTCGATCGCGTTGCAAACGTCGATCAAGCGGCCGAGCAGATTCCGCAATTCCAGCCTGCGAGTGGTGGCGTCCTGGTTTTGCTTTGTCTGTGGGTCGTGAAAACGCTCGAGCGCTTCCTTCAGACTGCTGCCACGAATGAATCGCATCGCGTAGAACGGCCGTCCGTCGGCGTACTGGCCCATCCCGTAGACCGGGACGATGCCCGGATGTTCAAGTCCTCCGGTCACCTCGGCTTCCATCACAAAGCGGCTGCGACTCGTTTCGCTGTTGGCAAACCGCTGCTGCATCTCCTTGAGCGCTACCTCCCGACCGAATTCTTGATCCAGTGCGACGAAGACTTGTCCCAACCCACCTTGCGCGTGCGGCCGCAGGACTCGAAATCGCAACCCTGCCGAACTCGATTCACCAATGCTGAAGTCCGTCGTCGCGTGCAGATCTGGCAATTCGCGCAGGTTGGCTGCGAACCTTACGAATGTCGCCTGCACGTCGTCGTCGTCGATCTGACTGGCCAACGCGTCCCGGTCCGCTCGCAACGGCAACAGCGTTTGCAAGCTCCGTTGGGGATCTTCGTGATGTTGCTTGAGATGTTCCTGAACCAGCGAGCAGAGGAGTTCGCAGCGCGAGGCCGAGAGGTGGCCTTGATCGACCAACAAAGCCTCGAGCGGTCGAGATTTGTCCAAGACCCAGGAATTCATCGCGGCGATCAGCTGATCGCGGTCGATGAAGTCCATTTGCAAGGCGAGGATTCCCAGCAACAGGTTTCGATCGGCAGTCATCGCAGCAGCTCGGGTCCGCGGAAGCATTCAGGACACGACATCGAACGGATGTCGTCGAATCGATATCATACCGAAGCCAAGTTTTCGCAACTACGCGCTGCGGCTCAGCAGGCATGTCCAGCGGCTGAGCGATTTGTCGGCTTCCTGCCAGAAGACACTGATTTGAATCGTGATCGATCAGGCGAATTCTGGAGACAGTCGGGCCGTTTACTGAATTCTGGATCGAACGACCCCTAGGCGATCGACTTGAATTACCACTTCATCGCCAGAGTGCAGATACTGTCCCTGCGCGCTGGCAGCCTTGATGTACTGCTGAATCACCTGTTGTTTCAGTGGGATGCCCCAGCCACCGAGCATCCAATTCAGCAGTCCTGCCGCCATGGTTCGCTTTGTGATTCCTGAGAATACAGTACCGTCGGGAGTGCCCGCTAAGATCAGGGTGCGGGCCGGCAGCATTCCATTCTGTATGGGAAGTCCGATCTGTTGATCAAGATGCATCCATCGCGTTGCTTGCCGAGCCTGAATTTGCTTGAACAGCTCGTCGATATCCCAAATTGCCAGCTCCATGCTGGAGCGTTGGCGAAGCTTCCCATTGACGGCAAGTTTGAGTTCGATCGCGTTGGCAAAGCTCCGCAAATCACTTGGAATAACCAGCATGTTTCCGACCGGCAGGAAACCTTCGCGGCTCTTGCCTGTGGTAAAACCGTCGCCCGAAATCACGTCGTCCGGGTTCAGGTGCCGCAACAATGTGGCACGATCCGTGAAATCGTTGGCCAGGATCAGTCCCATGTATCGCGGCACCTCGGACAATGGGGTTTGCGACAGCGTCACGAAGGCGAGTTCGACTTCATAATCCAGTAGCGCTTCGTCAGCCGAGACGGTCGTATTGGAGGGCGTTGGCGTGACAAGCTTGGTAAACAGAAAAGGACCATCTTCGACGGATGACTCGTCCGCATGTGCAGCGAAGTTGGTTCCGGCTGCCACGTGCGAATCGGCCAAGCGAAGTGGCAAGATCAGCGAGTCAACATCAACCTTGATCAGCGCCGCCGGTGGCTCCGACTCGATTCGCCTCTGGATCGCCTCGTACCCTAGTTCATTGAACAAATCCACAGGATCATCAAAACGATGACCGAAAAGTTCAGTCAGGTCGAGCGCGGAAAGGACGTTATCTCGATAGCCGATCACAGCCAACAATTTTACGCCGCCGCCGTCCTTGCTGCGGGCAAACGTCAGTGCTTGTTGCAGCGGAGCAATTGAAATCTGATTCTCAAACATCGCGTCCGGATAGACAGGTGTCTGCTGAGGAAGGAAAAATGCGACTGTCGCGGCGATGCCGATCACCAGGAATATCAGAATCAGCTTTCTCTTCATTACGACTGGCCGGCTAGTAGTAAGTCGATTGTGCGCTTCAATTGCGTAGCATCGCATTGCTGAACGGTGGCACGCCAGGCGATATGGCCGTCTGGACGTACAAGCAGGGCTCGATTTGGCGGGAACAGTTGATGCGGAAAATCCGAAGTGTCGACAATTCCGACTCCCGGTACCGCGAGTCTGTCGATGTCAGTGACCTGATCTTTGGCAATGTACAAGCTGAACTGTGTGTAGCAAAGATTGTCGAGACTCGACCGTTTTTCTCCATTTGTGCCGATCCAGCAATGCGGCAGACGCGCACCCGGATAGGTCGAGGGTATGTACTGCGATACAGGATCGTCCGGACTCGGTTTTTCGCGACCATCGGAGACGACCGCGCCCTGTTGGTAAATGTAGCCGATATCAAGGCCTAGGCGGTCGAAGTGATTGATTTGATTTGCAATCGCCGCGGAGACACGTGCTCGAACGCGACCGTCGCGCAGCCCGCGACCGACCAACCAATACGGAATTCGCGTAACGGCAGATCGGACGAATCGCCGTGATGAAGCCGGTAACCACCGAATTGGCCAACTGTTCATCAAACGTGCGAGCTGCGCCATGCCATTCTTGCTGAGACCAAGCGCATTGACCACCTCGAAGATTTTGTCGAAATTTTGCAGACTCTCTTCGCAATTCTGTTGTGCGACCAACCGCCGTTCCTGTTCGTAGGTATCAAGTAATGCTTCGCCCGCTCGCCCCGACAGTACAAGTCCCAGTTTCCAGCACAGGTTGTGGGCATCCGCGATACCGGTATTCATACCGAGTCCGCCGGTCGGAGGAAATCGATGCGCCGCGTCACCGACAAGCAGCACGCGACCGCGACGGTAGTGCTGGGCGATCTGCGCGGTCATCTGCCAGGTGCTAAGCGAGGTGATCTGTAGATCCGGCACCTCGAATCCCAAGGCGCCTTGAATCCGATCACGCATCCGATCTTCGGTATACTGCTCGGGCTGTTCCCACGGTTTGAAGATTGGAACCGCGTACACCCACCGCTTTTCGATATGGTGTGCGACCAGGGTGCCTGCATATTCGGGGTGCAGAATCCAGTACAGTTTTGCGGGAGTTTTAACGTGGTCGCGCAGATTTAGCTGGAAGTACGCGTTCACGAAAGTTTGGATTTCGGCGGGACCATCCATGGCAATGCCCAGTGCCTTGCGCACACGGCTGCTCGCTCCGTCGCAGCCCAGCAGATACTTCGAGGCAACACGATAATCCCGACCGGCACTTGAGATTGCGCTGACCATGATTTCGCCACGATCGTCCAGCGAGTCCCATTGGTGACCGAAGCGCAGCTGAATCAGGGGCGATGCTTTGGCATGTGCCACCAGAATTTTTTCAAACTCGGATTGAGAAAGGTTCAGATAGGGAAGTGTTTGCTGCAGATGCTGTTGATACTTTTCCCTGCGCAGGATCGGCCAACAGGTCGATACGACCGAGTTCTTCGTTGATCGATCGACAGAATTCAATACGAGATGCGTCTGCCAGCGGCGAGGCCTCGGCGGCAAGCTCTTGTACGGTGATGCCGACATCACGAAGGATCTCAATGGACCGGGCGTTCAGCTCGTGCGCCTTCGGATGTTCGTCTGTGAATTGATTTCGTTCGACAACAATCGTGCTCAGGCCAAGGCGAGCGAGTAAGAGAGCCGACACCAGACCGGAGGGTCCCCCGCCCACGATCAGGACATCCACCGACTCGGTGTCTGCATTACCCATGCTGCGCTCCTGGCAGACGAGGTCTGACTTGAAAGTGCAGCAGTCCGAGCGCGGTCAGGTAGATGATGCCGAGCACCGAAAACGCGAAAATGTTCTCTTCAATGCCCAGGATGTACACGTGATGCTGCGGCACCACCACCAGCCCATCGTAAAGCGAGACAGTGGAGACCGAGAGCCAGAATCCCAGAAAGTTGGATCCCAGCCACATCAATGAGACATATAAATGGGCCAGCCGCAGGGGCCTGACAAACCAAATCAGATAGAGATTGGCGATGCCCGAGAACAGAAAGAATCCGAGCAGCCACATCATGTGCACACGAGCATGTCCGACCCAGTCCGGATTGAACAAATGCGACTCGGAATAATCCTTGAACCAGGGACCAAAGAACTCCATCACGCAGACCGTCATCAGAACTCGGACCAGGGTCAGCCCTTTGATGGGTGATTGAATGGGTTCATACATGACACGCCGCCCGGGTGATTTGGTCTTTGCCGAATGAGTGCTGATCGAATTGCCGATTTCGCGATCTCGCAGCAGCCCGCAAGCGAGGCGAGCAAGCCGTTAGAACGCGTAAAATCATCAATAAACCTCTATACCAGTGCCGATCGTGACACGTAAGAGGGGAGTTGCATGTCGACTGGATTGGGTGGCTCCCATGGCCGATCGTTTCAATAGTCCGGTCCCGACCTCCTCCCTTGGGATAATCTTGTTGATCGCCTCGCCTCCCACCGCGCGGCTTGCGCTATTTACGACGCTCATTGGGCGCTGGGGTACGACATGCGCGGCCGGCAGTCATACTTGGCGTTGTTGCGATCTTTCTACTCGTATCGGTTCCCCGTCAAGCGCGTGCCAGCAGCTTACGAATTCTAAATGACAATCGCGAGGCGCTGCAGGCTCGGATTGATCTGATCCAGCAGGCGCGACATACCATCGACCTGGCCTACTTTGAAGTCGACACGAGTGAAGTGCCGATTGCTGTCCTGGAACTGTTGCGGCAAGCGTCCCAACGTGGCGTATCGGTGCGCCTGCTCGTTGATGGTCTGAGGCGCGGATTGCCTGTCCGGTTGGTGCACTATCTGAATTGCAACGGCATCCAGGTACGATTCTTTCACCAACCGCCGGAAGGCGGATTGCGGTGCTTGAATCGGCGTTTGCACAGCAAACTAATCGTCGTGGATGCAACGCGGGCGATTGTGGGTAGCCGTAATCTGGAGGACCGCTACTTTGGCTGCGCCGAGCGACGAAATTTTGTCGATTGCGACGCATTGGTCACTGGCGAGGTCGGTGCGCGGGTGGAGAGTTACTTTGACTGGTTGTGGAATCTGCCAGATGTGAAGCGCGATTGTGGACAGGAAAAGTTGCTGGACTTGCAGCGTTTGAGTTATCGACCCCAGGGCGATCCCGCTTGGAAAGATTGCTGGCGCCGAGCTGACAGCGCGGCGGACTTTCAAGGCTTGTTGGATCAGTCCGTGCAGCGAGTGACTTGTCGATCCGGCGTGCAACTGGAATCGGCGCAGGATTGGATGACCGGTGCGGTTGGGGATCTGCAGATCGGTTTGCTTCACGACTGTCGAGCAGATAAATCCGAGCGGCATTTTCAGCAGCACATCGTGCAAATGCTTGATCATGCCGCCTGTTCGATCCTGATCGTAACGCCCTACCCGTCGTTTGCTCACCAGACGCGTGCCGCGATTTCACGAGCAGCTGGCCGTGGTGTCAGCATCACCATCGTGACCAATTCACTGCGGTCCTGCGATCAACTCTGCGTGTACGCGGCTTACCAAAATCAAAAACGTCAACTGCTGCGTGATGGAGTGAGTCTGCGGGAATTCCACGGTCCGGACACATTGCACGCGAAACTGATGATTGTTGACGGCCAGACGTGGATGTTGGGGAGCCATAATTTTAATGGGCGTAGTGACAAATTTGATTTGGAAATGTCCCTGGTTTGCCACAGCCGTGAAGGGGCGGCTCACTTGCGCTCGACGGTCGAACAGCGACTTGCCTGTTCGACGCCAATCGCCGATCGCAAACTATTGCTGCGCGTTGGACACGAAGGCTCGCCAAGTAAACGAATGAGTCTGATCCTGCATCGCGGGTTGGTTCGACTGTATCGCAATCTTCTCTAGGCCGCTTTCGCTCGCTGGTCCAATGTTCATTTTCTGTGATCACTCAGTCGCCTTGTCGGCAACCAAGTGGTAAGCGGCGCGGCGCATGATCGATTCCCTGTGGTGGGCCGATTCGGTTGGAATGTTCGCAATTCTACCAACCAGCGATTGGTCGGAAATGATCGGAGCGACTCGGGTCATCGCCCATAGCGGGGAAAAATCTGGCCAACACAAAGGCGATCGGACAGACACATGTTGAGGCCACGCGATACGTTATAATCGCAATCCGGACGTAATCTGGCAGATTCCACAATCCCGTCTTGATCGGTACCCATTGATGTATAGAAACCTGGCTCTTTCATGGCTGACCCTGTCGATCTCCATTTCGCTTGGCTGGCATGCTGATGTTTTGGCCGCTGACAATTGGCCGCAATTTCGCGGCGCCGATGCAACCGGTGTCGTTGCCGGCGAATCGAACTTACCTGTTACCTGGTCGGCAACGGACAATGTTGCCTGGAAGACTGATATTGCCGGCCGCGGTTGGTCGTCGCCAGTGGTTTGGGACAATAAAGTTTTTCTGACCACCGTGATCAACACCGGCGAGTCGGAGGAACCGAAAAAAGGACTTTACTTTGGTGGTAATCGACCCGAGCCGCCGGCATCCGAGCATCAGTGGGTTGTGCAGTGCCTCGATTTGCAAAACGGTTCGGTGCTGTGGTCCAAACAGGTGCATCAGGGCGTGCCAGAAACCCCAATTCATCTCAAGAACAGCTATGCCTCTGAGACGCCGGTGACCGACGGAGAACATTTGTACGTTGTCTTTGGCGGCGTCGGCATCTTTTGCTTTGATTTCGACGGCGAACAGATCTGGAAGCGTTCGCTGGAGCCCGTCAAGACTCGATACGGCTGGGGATCGGCCGCCTCACCAGTGCTGCACGGCGACCGACTGTACTTTGTCAATGACAATGACGAACAATCCTATTTGTTGGCACTCGACAAGCGAACCGGTGATGAAGTTTGGCGAGTCGATCGAGACGAGAAGAGTAATTGGGCGACACCCTACATCTGGGAGAACGAGCTGCGAACCGAAATCGTTACCCCGGGAACCGGCAAAGTTCGTTCCTATGATTTAGAGGGCAACGAACTGTGGTCGCTGACGGGGATGTCCAGCATCACGATCGCCATGCCCTACGAATATGACGGATTGCTTTACATCACCTCCGGCTATGTCGGTGATCCATCGCGGCCGATTTACGCGATCCGACCGGGTGCCGAAGGCGATATCTCGTTGGAGGGCGACGAAACTTCCAACGATTCCATTGTCTGGAGTCTGCCCGACAGCGCTCCCTACAATCCATCGACGATTGCCTACGACGGAATCGTCTACGTGCTGTACGATCGTGGCTTGCTGGGCGCCTTCGATGCCAAAGACGGCTCGGAGGTTTACAAGCGTCAACGACTCCCCGGCGGAGCATTCACTTCGTCGCCGTGGATCTACGACGGAAAGCTTTTCTGCCTCAACGAAGACGGCGTCACGTATGTGATCAAAACGGGCAGGGAATTCGAACTGCTGGCCACGAACGAGTTGGCCGAGGACGACATGGGCATGGCAACCCCGGCGATTGCCGGTGACCGACTGTTGATTCGCACCGCCGCCCGCGTCTATTGCATCAAGAAGTAGCAGTCGCCATGGGCACCACAGCAAGCTCGGTTGAGTGTGTGTGCAAGTACCTCGAAGGTGCAAGAATCACGAAGTTGCGAATATCCCGGGTGGGATTTGAACCCACAACCTTCGGCTTCGGAGGCAGCTCGTGATCGCCGTGTAAATCAAATGTTCTGTTGCCAGGTGTTCGTGAAAGAATCGGTGCTTGCGACTTGGCCATGCAGTAATGCTCCAAATCGACGAGGCTAATATGGCGTGCGACGTTGATGCTATTGTGGTCGGCTCGGGGCCTATCGGCACGGCTGCTGCCATTCGTTTGGCGGAGTCGAACATGCATGTGTTGATATTAGGGGCAGGCCCGGCGATCACGGTCCCACCCGGCTCGCATCTGCGTAACCGTCCCGAAGTGCAAAGCGACCCCGACGGCTACTTCGCGACCGTGGAACGCCACCTCAGTGCGCCTCCGGAGTTGCCCGGGGCTTTTGATGCGATGCTGCTTGGCGGGCAAGGAATTCTGTGGACGAACAACTGCCCTCGCGCCCCTGACTTCGAGCTGCCCGACATCCTCTCTCGCGACGAGTGGGGAAGCTGGTACAGCGACGCGGAGACTGTGCTGGGAGTTGTTCAGCAACCCTCGGCCGCATCGAGAACGGGACAGCATGTCTGCCGCCGACTCGTCGAGAAGTTGAACGCCGCCGGCAGAACGATTCGCGGCTTGCCGTTCTCCGGGCGGGAACTTGGCAGTGAGAAGCTCCATTACCACGCACCAGCAGATATCCTCGATGCCGCCAGCGACGACGTGCGACAGCGAGTCACTCTCCAGCCCAACACGGCAGTTACGAAGCTATTGCACAGCCGAAATCGGGTCACTGTGGTTCAGGTAAAGGGGCCAGACAATGCTGAGGCCGTTCTCAAATCGCCGGTTATCCTCTTGTGCGGCGGTGCAATCGCGACGCCCCGATTGTTGTATGCGTCGGGAATTCGGCCTCCTGCGCTCGGACGGGGGCTTTCCTGTCATAGCCTGCTTTTCGCCCAGATTGTGTTGGAGGAAGGCCTGGCTGCCGCAAACGAAGAGAAAGACAGCGCCCCTCGCTATTGGATTCCTCCCACAAGGCAGGCGCCTTGGCATCTGCAGGTCATGCGCGATACGTGTCCCTTGCCATCGTCGGAGCCAGTCGGCAACCTGCATCGGTTGCTGGAGTTTCAAGGCTTTGTTCCGGTCGAATCGCGTGACGAAAACTCGATGCAGATTGCGGACGACGGACAGGTACGATTCCGCTTCGCGTTATCTGAAAACGATCGCCGCCTCATGAACGAAATGAAGTCGGACGTCGAACAACTGGCCGCGATGCTTGGAACGTGGCGCAAGGGTTGCGAACCAACCTGGGTTCCTAAGGGATCGCACTTGATGGGCACTTGCCGGATGGATTCATCCCGGGGACCAGGTGTGGTCGATCGCGAAGGACGAGTTCACGGCTTCGCGAATTTGTACGTCGGCACGACTGGCCTCCTGCCGACGCCGATTTCCGTAAACCCGACTCTCACCGCGTTGGCGTTGACGCTGCGAACCTGCGCTGAAATTGTTCGATAGCGATACGGGACTTCCGCCGCTGCACGTTCACAACATCGATCGACGACTGCTTTGCCAGTCGAGGGTGGTGAAGCTGCTCGACAGATGCAGCTTGATGCGTTAGCGTGACCATTCCTTCGATGTTCAGTATGCGATGGCTGCTCTGTACCGCACTGGCGAATACGGCAAGTCATTGGAGTCAGCAAGTATGCAAGATGTGTTGGTGGTGGGGGGGCGCACGACTGGATTGGTAATGAGCGCGGAACTCGCGCGGCGGGGTGTGCCGGTGCGGATCGTCGATAAGTCGCCGGGAATTGATCCGCATTGTCGAGCGAATCTGCTGCATTCTCGGACCTTGGAAATCTTTCTAGGGTTGGGAATTGTCGACGACGCGATCGAGGGCTCGTTTCAGGAGCGGCGCATCAATATCTATGCCGGTGGAAAGCTCGTCGGGGTGAATCGGCACGAGCCAATCGACTCGCCGTTTCCGTTCGGCATGTCGCAGTCGCAGGCGAAGACCGAAGCAGTGCTGGAAGCGCACTTAAACCGCTACGGCGTGCGCGTTGAGCGGAATGTCGAAATGGTTTCGCTCGTTGAGCACGAAGATCGGGTCGTCGCAACGCTCTTGCACCCCGGCGGGCGAGAGGAGACGGTCGAAACGCCCTGGTTAATCGGGTGCGACGGTGCGCACAGTACCACGCGCCATTTAATCGGCTGCAACTTTCCCGGCGACAAAGACCCATTTGCCTACGTCCTGGCCGACGTGGCTATTCAAGGCGAACTAGAAGACGAGGTGGGTTACGCCTTTCTGCACGAGGAAGGTGATCTGTTCATCTTCACGATGCTCCCGGGCAGGCGGCGACTGGTCTGCGCGAGTTTGGCGGAGGGTAGTCAACCCGTCGAGCCTCCGCGGCTCGAACAGATGCAAGCGTTGATCGACACCCGCGGACTGCCGGGCCTGAAAATCGGCGACCCGCGCTGGTTGGCGAATTTTCACATCCACTATCGACTTGCTCCCCGCTACCGAAACGGCCGGATCTTTCTGGCGGGGGACGCAGCGCACGTCCATAGTCTGTTGGCGGGTCAGGGAATGAACACGGGGATTCAGGACGCGTTCAATCTCGCCTGGAAACTCGCCCTGGTGATCCGTGGCGTAGCGCCCGAGTCGTGGCTCGATACTTACGAGTCAGAGCGACGGACAGTCGGCGAGGGCGTTGTCGCCATGACCAAGGCCATCACCGAAAGCGCCGAGCACTACGCCAGGCTATCACCCAACCAACGCGAGCGACTGGTCTCCCACATGTTGATTCCCGAACCGGAGCGACTGCAAGCCGCCCGCCATCTGCAAGAAGTTGATCTCGACTACCGAAATAGCCCGCTCTGCCGAGAGATCGACGGCGAATTCGAGCTTGGGCCACACGCCGGAATGCTCGCTCCCAACGCGTCTGCGATTGTTTTCGACGGAGAGCGGATAAACCTAGTCTCGCTCCTGGCGGGCATTAACCATCGGCTGCTGCTCTTTGGCGGATACGGGCCCAGTCAAGCGAGTGAATGTCTCGTGGATATCTGCCGGGCGACGCAACAGAAGCACGGTCATTGGCTCGATGTCAGTGTCGTCACACCCGACAATCAACCGGCAATCGAATTGCCGCCTGGCGTCACGCACATCGGCGATCCCGCCGCCGTGCTGCGCGCGCGTTACGCCGCCAACGAACCCTGCCTGTACCTGATCCGACCCGATGGACACATCGCCTACCGCAGCCGACGGATCGACAGCCTAGGGGAGTATTTGGGTCAGGTGCTGTAGTTTCTTTGATATTTGTGAAGCAGGCTCTTGCCAGGCAAATCGACCAACCCTCTCAGTCGTGGATCATAGAAAGGTCTACTTGCGTCAACCATCGACTGCCGCACCGCTTTGAATTCGTTGGGGCCGAAGTCCGACGCGTTCACCGATGCGATCGTGATTTGATCCGGAGTTGCACCGAACGTCGGACGGCGACCGCTAGCTGGATATTCCGCGACGATGCGGTCGTATGCTCGCTTGCTGGCATTGGTCCGATGGGAACCCGGATAGAAGTCACGTCCCTTGATCCTGACCCGAGCTTGCCCGCTTGGCTGCTTTCGGGATGACCGGACGTAAGATTTTTGGGCGTGTCAGCTCACACATTCCTCTGTTGAGGTTTTTGGGTAAATACCCCAAACCGGTTTGGAACATGTGCTCTGCCGACTCCCGGCAGGAATCGGGTTGAAGTCGTTAACCACGCGAATTTTCAAAGTATCCCGGGCGGGATTTGAACCCACAACCTTCGGCTTCGGAGGCCGACATTCTATCCAATTGAACTACCGGGACTGATTACGCCAGCTTAGCAGATCGCGCCGGCCAAGCAGCGCCCGTACGGGTCATGACGAGGTTCACTGCACATTCGAGCCGGTGCCCAGCACCGAGATGCCGATCGGTTCGTGGGTTTCCCGCGGGCGGACGGCGGTTGCGTAACCTTTCTGGTACAGATATTCCTTCAGCGTTCGCAGCGATCGGTAGCTGTCGGGATAGACCCAGACCAGGATCGAAGTCGAATTCGGATCTCGACCCGCCAGCTCGGATTCGATCTCGCTTTGTCCTGAAATGACCTGGTCGATTGATTGCCCCATCGGTTCTTGCACCGGTTGGAAGATCGCGCCGTGAAAGAGCGCCGAGGTTTGACCAAGGACAAGGGAATATCTCGCCGTATAACCTCGGATCGGTCCAACCACATCTGTCGCCTTTGGTTTTCGCGAGCCGCTGATGGAACGGCGAACGTGTTTCGATATCGCGCTGATCAGCGCATCGCTGGGGACGACCGACACATGGTCGTTGCGCAACCGCAATACGATGCGGTCTTCGTAGACCTTCTTGGCCATCGGTGTCGGCAAGTGTTGCAGTGCGATTACCGAATCGGGCAGATTCTGCAGTCTCGCTTTTTCACCCTCTAATTCGGCCAATTTTTCGGTCATGGTGGTCAACTCGATCTGACGTCGAGCCGCCTCGGTTTGGGCGCGATCCAGCTGCATTCTTTTCTCGGACCAAGCTTCTGAGGCTGCGGCGCGAAGGTCCAGCAATAGCGCCCGGTCTCGCTTTCGTCGCTCGATTTCCGCGTCGAACTGCGCGACTTGATTTTCCAGATGATCGCTATCGCGATGGGCGGCGGTGGCCCGCGAGGCAAGTTCAGAAAGTTCCAAAACTTGGGCGTCGCTGGCGCTAACCAGTTCGGGGTTCTGTAGCAACTCCTGCTGTACTTTCCGCTGTGCTTCCTGGACCGCCACTGCCGAGGTGCCGCTGAAGACGGCGATCAGGATGATCAGCACACCAACTAAATTGGCGACGATATCCAAGAACGCGTCGTGCCCGACTCCCAGCGTCGTTCGTTTTCGTCGAACTGGTATCATCTCGCTGATCCATTGGTGACTTCGATTCCGCTGCCGTCGAGCAGTTGTTTCAGCTGATGGAACTTCGCTACGTCGCCGTCCATCACTTCCACTTCCAATCGCGGTTCCCAGCGTCCGTTATCTAAAGCGACTCCCCAACGTTCGATTCGGTCTCGCAGCAGGGTGGCAAGTTGTAACGAGGCAGCATCGATATTTCCGTTGATTGGAATCACTTGCCGTCGCTCGCTCCGAGACGCGGGGACCTCGAATCGATCCTGGTAGAACTGGACGCGAATCGAGCGCACGATCGTGATCCCTGTCGCCCTGGTGACGCTTGATGGTAACGCCCAGTTGTCTCCGTCACGTTGGACCATCACCGACGCCGACGGATTGGCTTGGTCTCCGCTCACTCGGTTTTCGGAACTGGATTGCTGTGGACTGGCTGGCGGCGAAGAAGCGCCTGACCCGTTTTGGGAATCGCCGCGCAGGTCGCCTGAGGTGGTCGACGCATTGGAGGCAGTGGATTGCCGCTGTGGTTGATCCGGGTCCGCGGCATCGGCGATTCCCCGACTTTGGTCGCGGTTGCCGGCTTGATTCCCGGACTGGACCTCCGCATCAAGCGTGGGATCCTGATCGTCGCGAGCGCGAAGCTCTTGGGCTGCCTGGCGATAAATCTCGTTCAATCGGTTTGTCTGTTGGGCAAAGTCAGTCGTCCCGCCGGCGCCTTGACCGCCATAGCCGTGATCGGGAACTTCGCTGAAGCCTCGCGACCCTCCATCACGGGCTAACTGAGACGCGGAAAGGGGCACCGCTCGCGGTGTGCGACGATCGGTTTGCCGAGCGAGCGCTTGTTGGATGGCTTGTTCCATCCGTCGTTTCAAGTTGGGATCCGGCGAATTGAACGCGAGTTCAATATCACTATCCAACATTTCGTACCCATATTGATCATCCCAATCATCCATCGCAGCGGTAGCTTGAAAGTAAGCATCTGTTCCGTGAGGTCGGACGATCAAAAGCGGATAGGGTGGATCGATGTCGCCATAGGTGCGCATGATATGCAACCGCGCGACACGCAGGGCAGCGTCAAGCGGGTTGGCGAGTCGCGATCGACGGTCGACCAACTGCTCGGTTGTGATTTTGACTCCTTCTGGCCAGATCGTCAGTCCTGCGCTGGTGCATTCAACATAGATCGGCCGCCGGGTGGTGCCATTGGGGCCTTTGTGGGGCACAATCACGACGCGCGGAGTTTCGTTGCCCGTTTCGCGGCGCAGGCGCTCGATGGCCCGTTGTTCTGTGGCGATTTGCTCGCGAATCGACGCGAGTTCGGCGTCATCGACAGCGGTGACTTGTCGGTCAGCGCTGGCCAGTTGCATTTCGTCGCTGAGCCGCCGGAGGTCCTTTTGCAATCGATCGATGTGATCTTCCAGATGCGTCAACTGTTCTCGCCGTTCTTCCACAGCGGCGGCTTGCTGTTGGCGAATCGATTCGACGGCGTCGATACGAAATCCGGCTTCATCAATCATTGCCGCTGCCTGACTTTGAGTCAGTTGGTCAGCGTCCGGTTGGGCCACGGTGGTTTGCTGACTCAATTCGGCTCGTGCCCGCTGCTCGGCGGCGGTCGCGGTGTTGTGGGCTACCAGAGCTAACAACAGGATCAGCGTCCCCAGCGTACAGACTAAAACGGCCAGGAAAGGGAACAGAGATGGGGCGAGATCTTGGCGGTTTCGCCGAGTCATGCCACTCGCCTTGGTTGAGTCGTCGAAGTTCGCCTGCTGGCAGACGACAAGCTTGCCGGCGACGGGTTTGCCGGCGACTGGGTCAAGTGATTGGAAAGTATGTCGACGGCGCGGGCCAGCGTGCGCATTGCATCGGCCATGCCGTTTCCAGCTGAGGCTTCGACGCTACGCTCAATCGCGTCATTGGTTTTGGCCAGTCGTTCCAAATTAGCGTCCAGCGAGCGTTGCAATTCAATGATCGATCCGGCTCGTTGATAGGTCTGGCTGAGCGTTTCGAACTGGCTTGTTAGCTCCAATTGTTGGGAGGACAACGTATCGGCATGGTAATGAATCGCTTCTTCACAGAGTTGCCATTGCCGGTCGATTCGTTGGCTGGCGAACTTCGCCGATTCGTCGATCGCCGCTGCGTGCTCGGCCAGTGCCGGCAGCAGAGTTAGTTTCAGGGCTTCGGCAAAATGATTGCTATTTTGCTGATGTACCGATTGCCACTGTCCACGCGCTTCGTCGATCGTTTCGCGCCACAATCTGGTCTGGTTTTCCAGGGACTCGGCGACCGCCGTTTGCACGCCGCGACACAAGTCGGCAATCAGCGCCGTTTGATTGTCGGAGGTTTCATCGCTAGGCAGGTTGGACGAAACCAAGTTTCCGATACGAGCATCGATTTCCGCCAGCAATCGCTGTTCGTTGCGCTCAATCGGGAATTGAATGAAGATTGCGACGACCGATAACACCAATCCCAACGCGGTGGTATCAAACGCGACGTACAAACCGGTTTTCAATGAATCCACGGCGGCGGTTCCATTGCTAAAATCCAATCCCCCCAGGGTTTGCGTGATTCCAATCACCGTGCCCAAGAAACCGAGCATCGGGATCGCCCAGACGACGATTCGGACAAAGCCGTACGAGTCGTGGATGGCATCGGCGTCGCGGGCCGACAATTCGCGCAGATCGTCGGCCAGTTGACGTGTCGTGCCGCGTTGGCTTTGACGATGCAATAGCTCACCGAGCCGGCGGACGAGTTGGCTGTCGCGGGTCGCCTTGGGGAGCTGGCCAAGCGTAGCAAGCCAGATTTTGGCAACGTGCCCGGCATCTTTTTGGTGCAGCCAGCGTCCAGCGGGAGTGTCGTCTCCGCCGGGCGGACAAAGGTCGCTGTCGCGGAGCGCGTTGAGCTGGCTGGCTTGAGTGGTGATCCCAAGTAGTTTGGCGATCAGTACGGCGATCGCAAAGCAGAACAAGCAAGTCGCGGCGACCGAGACGGGATGGCCGAGAAAGTAACGTCGCAGCGGTTGCCAGGGGGCGACCATGACGACGAAGTAAAAGCTGATCGACAGCGTTGCGCCCAGCACCGCCGCCAAGACCGAGTTTCCCGCCGGCCGTGGGGCTGTGTTCTGGATCGCCTCGGAACCGGGCAACAGCGGACTTGTTCGCTGCGTACCGCGCTCTGGAACCCCCGAGGAGTTCGGCTGCACGTCGGGCACGATGTTGGCCTTTTTCACGTCGATACTCGCAGTGGATCGCTCGGAATCGTAAGGAGGGACCGGCGTTGGGGCCGGGCCGCTTCACTAATCGGATCGACCGTTGAGACCGGTCGGCTTTACCCAATCGGTAGATTTTGTCTTGCGGGGGAGGCGTACCGATTCGTAGGGTTGCGGCAGAGAAAGCAGGTAGCTCGAAGGCTCAGCAAGAGGTCGCATCCAAGCAATTTCCTGCTGTTCCTCGGATCAAGAGAAGGAGCTTGGATCGATGTTAATTTCAGCCAAAAGTAAGCTAAAAATCGTCGCGATCGCCGAGCGGATCGGACTGACGCTGGGGTTGGTCGCCGCCACCGCGGTGATCGCCCAGAGTCAGTCGCCGGGGGTCAACGAGCGAGCGGCGACGCTGCCTTCGCCCGGTCCGGGGGTCTCGGTGGCCCAGCCGCTGGCCAAATTGCCGAATGTGGGTGTCTCTGGCGATATGATCGGTTTTTCCCATTCTGACAGCTCGGGAACTCAGACAATAACGCTGGTTGATTGCAAAAAATCATGGATGGCCGTGTATCATATTGATAAGTCGGGGACACTCCGGCTGGTCAGCAGTCGTCCCATCGACTCTGACTTTTCACTGCAATTCAACGCCACCTCGCCGCTGCCCGAAGAGATTCGCCAAATCGGTCGCCGGTGAGGGTGAAACCCGTTTGATGATCCCGGCGCTGGTCGGGATCAACCGGAGCCGAAGAACCGAATGGCCGATTATCTGTCGCTGGAAGAAGCTGCCAAGAAACTAGGAATCCCCACCGATCGGTTGGTCGAACTGCGCAGCCAAGGTCAGGTGCGTGGATTCCGTGACGGGTCAAGCTGGAAGTTTCCCGAGAATGAAATCGATCGATTGGCTGACGATCTGCCAGATTTGATCTCCAGCGGTAGCGGCATCCTGGTCAATGAGAGTGGACTTGGTTCGGGCATCGGCAGCGGCAGTGGTATCGTGATCGGCGGGGATGAAGCGACCGACGGCGAAGGGAGTGGTAGCGACATCGGTGTTGGTGGTGACGCAGCTGCAACCGGCAGCGGCAGTGGCAGCGATGTCAATCTGATCGCCTCCGCAGGTGACGGCAGCGACGTGGCGATTGTGCCCAGCGATAGCGAACTATTGTTTGACAGCGGCGAATCAGAATTGGTTGAAATCGATTCGGCCGAGTTGAACCTTGAAGGTCCGGCCGTGATGCACGATTCGGGCCAGCTGGATTTGGCAATCGAACCGCAGGAGGGAAGTACTGGCCCGGTAACGGAAGCAGAACTGAAAGAGATCGCGGAGTCGCATCCGGATATTCTCGCGCCCGAATCGAGTCGACAACAGCTTAAGGACGAAAGCGATCTGAGCATTCCTGCTAACGACGATCAAGAAGATTTGATCAGCGCTAATGATTCGATTGAATTGCTTGGTAGCGATATCGAACTCAAGTCGTCGGAGTCGAAAATCAGCGGCGATATCCTCAGTTCGGGTGGTGTCAGCAGTTTGGAATTGATGAGCGATTTGGATGCGGTCAGCGAACCTGGCGACATTGCCGCGCTGGGATCGCGCAGTGCAAACGTGCTCAGTGAACTCGATCTGCTTAGCTCCGACAAGCAGGAAAGCGGGTTAATCACCGGCGACAGTGCCAAGGTGCTTGGCTCGTCGGGTCTCGGTAGCAGCATGGGAGTTGACGCGTTCAAGGAATCCGATCTGTCTGGTCTGAGCGACGCACTGGCCGATGACGATGACCTGATCATCTCGGATGATGACGATGACTTGGCGATCGGAAGTTCAGCGAGCGGTTTCGAAAGCGATCTGTCGGTTGCCGGGGAGAGCGGGATCAATTTGATGAGTCCATCGGACAGCGGATTGTCTTTGGAAAGCGAGCCGGGGGATTTTGCCGGCAGTGGCATCTCGGCCCTCGATCTGGGTGCCGAACTTGCCGACGGCAGCGGGATCGGCAGCAGCAGTGGCGGCGGCAGTGGATCGGTTGTCGATTTCCAGGCCGACGAAGAATTTCAGCTGTCTCCTTCTGGCCTCGGCTTGGAAGCCGACATCGACAGTGGTTCTCAGGTAATCGAAGTCGAGGACTCCGGAGCGATCGGCGAAGCAGTGGAACTGGGCGACGACGCTTTCGCCGATGCCGAGCCATTGGGCGGCGGAGACGCCTTTGCGGCCGACGCCGGTGGCGGATTTGATGTTGACGGGGGTGGAGTAGAACTCAGCAAACAGCAACTCGCCCGCGGCGCCGCGGTGACCAGCTACGAAGTTCCCTTCAGCATGTTCCAGTGCGTGGGCTTGATGATGATCTTGTTGATGTTGGGATTGAGCGGCATGTTGATGACCGATCTGGTCCGCAACATGTGGGCTTATAGCGAAGCATCAGCACCGGTCAGTTCGTTGACCGATTCATTGATCAGTTTGATGGGCTGGAATCCGTAGCGGCGACTCGCCCGCTGTCTCGTCTCCCGCTGCGAGCTCGAACTTCACCCCGATTTCCTCGGCCGACCAGGCTGGTCAGCCGACCTCGTCGTGGGAGCGCAAAACGTCTACATTCTGCGGTTCGGTAGCTGTCTTGTTTGACCCGAACCTCGCAACTTTCTCAATCCACCATGAAGTCGATGGACAAAATCGTCGCGCTCTGCAAGCGACGTGGTTTCCTGTTTCAATCCAGTGAAATCTATGGCGGCGTGCAAGGATTTTGGGATTATGGACCGCTGGGGGTCGAGTTGAAGCGGAATCTGAAAGCGGCTTGGTGGCATGATATGATCACCAGCCATAACGAATTGGTGCCACCGGCCGGCGCGCCAAGCACATTCGAAATGACCGGGCTCGATAGCACCATCATCATGCATCCCCAGGTCTGGAAGTGCAGTGGGCATTACGACCTGTTTCATGATTACATGGTCGATTGCCGCGAATCGAAAAAACGATATCGCTTCGATCAAGTGCGCGGTCGCTGGGTCGACTATCAGGCCAAACGTGTCTTCGTCGCCACGATGGCGGAGACCGAACAAGAGCTTGACGAGGTTCGCCGCCGCGGTATGAAATTTTTTAAGCTGCGAAATAAAGACGCCGACAAACTGACTGTGGCTGGTGAATCGATCAGTTTGGACAAGCTGGATTCAACGACCGAAGTGCTCGCGCCCGACGCCAAGAATCTGGGCACGCTGACTGAGCCGCGAGAATTCAATCTGATGTTCAAGACGACGCTCGGAGCACTCGGCGGCGAAGAGGACGTCACGTTCTTGAGACCAGAGACAGCGCAGGGCATTTTTGTCAATTTCAAGAACGTCGTGGACAGCAGCCGTGTGAAAGTGCCGTTCGGAATCGGCCAGATCGGCAAGAGTTTTCGAAATGAGATCACGCCTCGCAATTTTACCTTTCGATCGCGTGAGTTCGAACAAATGGAGATCGAGTTCTTTTGCCACCCCGACCAATCGCAGGATTGGTACCGTTATTGGCGAGATCGGCGGATGGACTGGTACACGGCGCTGGGACTCTCCAGCGAGTCGCTGATCATGCGTGAACATCACCCTGATGAACTAGCACACTACAGTGTCGGCACAGCCGACATCGAATATGCATTTCCCTTTTTGCCCGCCGGCGAATATGGCGAATTGGAAGGGATCGCGCATCGCGGTGATTTTGACCTCCGCAGCCACATGGAAGGCAAGCTTGATCCGGGGACCAGACCGATGACGGTCGAGCTGGGCGAAGATGGCAAACCAAAGCATCGTGGCAGCGGTAAGGACCTGAGTTATCGTGATGAAATCACCAACGAACGGTATATTCCGCACGTGATCGAACCCTCCGCCGGAGCCGACCGAGGTGTGTTGGCCTTCTTGTGCGAAGCATTCACCGAGGACCAGGCGCCGGACGAAAATGGCGCGATGCAAACACGCACGGTGATGAAACTGCATCCTCGGCTCGCACCCATCAAAGCAGCGATCTTTCCGCTGGTCAAGAAAGACGGCATGCCCGAAGTCGCCAAACAGATCTACGGCGATCTGAAGCAGCAGATGAACGTTTTTTATGACGAAAAAGGAGCGGTTGGACGCCGTTACCGACGCCAAGACGAAGCGGGCACTCCGTTCTGCATCACGGTCGACACCGAGACGATGAACGACCAGACGGTCACCATCCGAGATCGAGATTCGCTTGAGCAACACCGAGTCAAAATCGACGACCTGCTGACGGAATTGACCGAGCGGATCTCGTTGGCCGCGCAGCCGAGTTGATGGGGGGCGCTTCCACGCCGCTTCGGCGGATTCGCGAAGCTTCGGCAGCGGGCTCTTGTGCGCCGCGAAGTCCGGCGACCGCGGCTGCAATAGAATCGCGCTGGTCGGTCCGCTAATCGACCTCGCACAGGGGCACGATCGGGTTGGTCGACCCCAGCAGCTGGCCAATCGTCACTTCCGCAAATGCGGCTTCGGTCGCCGCATAGACGCGATCCAATTCGGCGTGCAGCGGACATAGCTGGGTATGCGATTTCAATCCCAGCGGACAACTGTGGATCCGTTGCAGCGGGGTGACCGCATTGACGATTTCCAAGATCGTGATTCGATCTGGTTCACCGCTCAACAGGTAACCGCCGCCCGGACCGGGTCGCGAATGCAACAATTCCGCAGCCACCAGATCCTGGAGCACGCGATTGAGATAACGGCGGGGTATCTTCGTCTTGGCTGCCAGGTAGTCTGCCGAGGCGGGCTGACCGTCGCGATTGCCCAGGCAGGCGACCGCCCGGAGCGCGTATTCCGCGGTTTTGGAAATCATCGTGGTCCAAGCATGTTCGGCAAAACCTGTATCCTACACCTTGACGTATAGATTTGCAATTGTTAATTTGACGGGAAGTGAATTGCCGAATTTCTTTCCTACTTTGTCGCCCCGATGCAACTCGCCCAGGCCACCCGTCAAACCGTTCGTATCCCCTTGGCAACGTCCATCGCCGCCTTGGTGCTCTGCACAACCAGCTTTGCCCAGCGCGCCTCGTTCGAACGCGAACCGATCGATTATTTGAACACCCCAGTGCATGATCCGGTGGCCAACCTGGCGGAGAAAATCGATGCCGGCCGGCTGCAGCTCGACTTCGACAGCCAGCGGGGTTACTTGCCCGCAGTGCTTAAAGCGCTGGAAGTTCCGGTCAGTTCCCAGGTGTTGGTCTTTTCCAAGACCAGCATGCAGCTGCATCACATTTCGCCGCGGCGGCCGCGCGCCGTTTACTTTAGCGACGATGTCTATGTCGGCTGGTGCCAGGGGGGCGAAGTGTTGGAACTGGCCGCGACTGATCCGCAACAGGGGGCATCGTTCTACACGATCAAACAGACAGCAGATCAATCACCCCGGATCGTTCGCGATCGCGGGCACTGTCTGTCTTGTCACGCAACAGGGCGAACGCAAAACGTTCCCGGCTATCTGGTCCGCAGCGTCTTTGCCGCTCGTTCGGGACAACCGAATCTGAGCAGCGGTACCTTCACGAGCGATCACAGCAGTCCTTTTTCCGAGCGTTGGGGGGGGTGGTATGTGACAGGGACTCACGGCCGAATGCGGCACATGGGAAATGTGTACTTCGATGAAAATGACGAACAGGGAGATCGTGAGGCGGGTGCCAATCGGAAATCTCTGGACGAGTTCTTCTCTACCGCCCCCTATCTGTCACCCCACAGCGACTTAGTTGCGCTGATGATTCTGGAGCATCAAACTCAGATGCACAATGCGATTGCATCGGCCAATTACGAGGCTCGCGAGGCACTTCATCAAATGCAGCAGATGAACGAGTTGCTGCAGCGCGAACCGGGCTATCTGAGCGAAAGTGCGCAGCGTCGGCTCGACAAGGCGGCCCAGCGTGTGGTTTCTCACCTGCTGATGTGCGATGAGTTTCCGTTGACTGACCAGGTCTGCGGAACGAGTGAATTCGCGGCTGAATTTGCCGCCCGAGGACGTCGCGACGCGCGCGGTCGTTCGCTCCGCGATCTGGACCTTAGCAACCGCTTGTTCCGGTACCCTTGCAGTTACTTGATCCATTCACCCGCATTTGATCAATTGCCCGAGCAGGTCCGCGATCGCGTGGTCAAGTTGCTTCGCGATGTGTTGCAAGGAAACAACGACTCCGCCGCTTTCCAGCACCTGACATCGGCAATCCGCAGCGACATCTTAGAGATCTTACATGACACCAAGCCCCAGCTGTTTGACCAGGAAGGCGCGTGAGCATTGATCAGGCTTGTTGCAATTCGATCGGCGGTACGGGTAAGCGTCGAAACAGTGGCCCGATGAAGTGCTGAGTGCGGATTGAGATTTTTTCGCGCCGTGAAAGTCGGATGCGTCCCTGAGCGACTGCTGCCGGGTTTTCCATGATCCGTTCCAGCAATTTGCGATAGGTTCGCCAAATCATACTGAACATCGGGCGGCCATCTTCATGCAGCGAATCCCAGACGTGCCATCCCGATTCGAACAGCAGTTGCGCTCTTCGGGCTTCGTCGCTGACCAGGCATCGCAGCCGATCGTCTCCGCGCGGCCTGAGCAGATCGTCTTCACTCAAGCCATGTTGCTCGTAATGCTGTCGCGGCAGATAGATCCGACCTTGGCGGGCGTCTTCGCGTATATCGCGAAGGATATTGGTTAGCTGAAACGCCATCCCGCAATCGAGTGCGGCGGCGGAGGGCAGGGGATCGCTGAATCCCCAGATATGAACACAGGCTAGACCAACCGATGAGGCGGCCAGATAGCTGAAATGTTCCAGTTGTTCATAGGTTTCAAATCGAGTCTTCTGTTGATCGGCCAACACGCCGTCAACGATTTCCAATAGATAGCGAGCTGGGATCTGATACCGGCGTGCCGTATCTCGCAGAGCCGGAAGAATATCAAGAGCTCGCTGTTTGACATCGACCGGCCAGTGTTTGAGGTCTTGGTTGGACCGGTCGGTGGATTGGCTCGCGTCTGCGACTGGACCAGTTGGCAATTGAATTCGAGGTTCGCTGGAAAGCTGATCAGCCAAATTCAGCTCCGCCGTGGTCCGCCACCATTGTAACCAGTCCGTTCGCAGCTCCCGGGGCTGATTGCAGTCCCCCAGATCGTCGGTCGTTCTAGCGAACGCGTACAAGGCGCACATCGCCTGCCGCTTCGGCCGGGGCAACAGCCAGAACGAGCGGTAGAAACTACTGCGGCTGCCGCCCGAAATGCGGGCCGCACGCCGATAGCTGGAGCGGAGGGAAATGGGATGGACCATGACCTGAATATAATCACTCGTCTCTGTCGTATTTTAGCAGGAGCTGGAATTGCGGTTAGACGATCATCACCTGGAGCGGTTATCTTGGAAACAGTCTGCACTCATTCACATTCAACCGAAACTGTATGAAAATTATCCTGGCCGCGCCTCGTGGCTTCTGCGCCGGCGTCCACATGGCAATCGATTCGCTTGATTTGACGCTACAAAAATTTGGACCACCGGTATACGTTTATCACGAGATCGTTCACAACCAGTACGTCGTCCGTTCTTTTCGCGATAAAGGCGCGATTTTCGTTGATCATATCGACGAAGTCCCCCCGGGAAGCGTATTGCTGTTTTCCGCGCACGGCGTTTCTCCGGAAATTCGCGATGCCGCCAGGGCACGTAAACTGAACGCGCTTGATGCCACCTGTCCGTTGGTAACAAAGGTCCATTTGGAAGCGATCAAATATGCCAGGCAAGGGTACACGATCATTCTGATCGGCCACCAAGGGCACGATGAAGTGATCGGGACGATGGGAGAGGCTCCCGAGGCGATCCTGTTGGTCGAAGACGAAGCAGGTGTCGATCAGCTTCAGATCCCCGACCAGTCCAAGCTTGCGTACCTGACCCAGACAACGCTTAGCGTCGACGACGCCAACCGAATCATCCGCCGCTTGCGGCACCGATTCCCGCAGATTGAAAGTCCGCCCAAAGAAGACATCTGCTATGCCACCCAAAACCGTCAAGAAGCGGTCAGAACCCTCGCTCGACAAGCGGACGTGATCGTCGTATTGGGCAGTCAAAACAGTAGCAACAGCCAGCGGTTGCGCGAGTTGGCGGCTGCGAATGGCAAACGTGCTTATCTGGTCGATGGTCCTGGAGACTTGGACCGCGAAGATTTTGAGGATGCCGAGACGGTGTTGATCACCGCCGGTGCCAGTGCTCCTGAGTCGGTGGTGCAGGAGACGATCGATTGGTTGGCAAGCCAATTCGACGCGACCGTCGAGGTTCAACAAGTGCGGGAAGAGTCAGTTAAATTCCCACTGCCAAAACCGCTGCGTGCGCTTGCCAAAGAAGTCTCCAACTAGGTGTCGCTGCCGGTGAATCGCTGAAAATCTTCATGGCTTGGCAGGCGGGGGCCGCAGGACTTAGATTGGAGCAGGTCCACTCCATCCAAATTCGGAATAAAAACCATGCATCGCGCGCTGCAGTTTGTGTGTCTCTTGTCGCTTGGCTTGTTCATCACCCACCAAATCGGATGCAACGGCCCAAAGGAACCAACCGCAAGCGAAGCCGACGATCACGATCACGATCACGATCACGACCGCCTGAGTTTTGGACAGGCGATCGGAAAAATCGAAGAACTGGCCGGGACGATTGGCCAGTCGATGGCCAAAGGTGACTCCGACGCAGCCCATGAGCCGTTGCATGAGATAGGCCATCTGCTCGAGGAACTCCCGCACCTTGCCAAAGACGAAGGGCTTTCCGAGCAGCAGCAAGCATCGCTAGACGCGGCGGTTAACCAATTGATGGATGCCTACGGTGCGGTCGATGCGATCATGCACGGCGAAGACGGCAAGTCTTACGATGATGTTAAAGAGGAGATTGCCGCCAGTTTGAAAACGCTTGAGTCGTTCGAGCATTCCCATGAGTGATTTAACAGCATGAATCGAAAGTTAGCGCTGATCTGTTCGCTTGGTTGGGTCGCCCTGATCAGCAATGGCTGTCGCCAGCCAGTTGACCCACAGATTGTGGCTGCCCGCGGCCAGTTGTTGCTCAGTTCAGCCCCTGAGGCGCCGCAGTCAATTGCCGAAGCCAAAGAATCGACCGTCTCGGCTGCCGAGGTCACACTGGTTGGCCGCATCGATGCCGGAGACTTTGATCCGTTTGACCCGCAAACGGCCGCGTTCATGTTGTCGGAGTTACCAACTGGCGATCACGATCAGGGCCAGGGTCACGACGTCGATAACTGCCCATTCTGTAAACGACGGGCCGCCAACGCGCCCAAGGCGCACGTGGTGTTGGTCGACGAACAAGCGAATCCGATTTCCGGTCCCGCCTCGTCGCTGCTGGACCTGAACAAGGGGGATCAAGTGATCGTCAAGGGCAGCGCTCACTGGAATTCCGAATTGAATTTGCTGCAAGTCACAGCCAACGGAGTGTACATCGTTCCCTGAACCTGCTGCGCGCTTTTCCGATCTTGCTCTCTATCAGACTATCGAGGTGCCCGCAGCGACGCGGCACTGGCCGTTCCTTTGATTGAGCACAAAAGTTGACGCACCAACTGATTCCAACCGGCGAGGCGACGGCCATCCTGCCGGCCGGCGATCGTCATTCGCCGGTCAAGGTTTTCGGTACCGCCAAGATTCGCGCCACCTTTGACGATCTGTGTCTGCAGCAGGCGATCAATTCTCGTTGCGCCCCTGGTGTGACCGATCTGGTTTTGAATCCCGACGCCCATTGCGGTTACGGGGCGCCGATCGGATGCGTGCTGGCCTCGCCGACGCATATCTATCCCGGTCCGGTGGGGTTTGATATCAAGTGCTCGATGAGTTTGTTGCAGACCGATCTGCCTGCCGATGCGGTAACGGACAAGCAGACCCGCCGCGACTTGATCAACGCTGTCTGTCGACGCATTCCAACCGGCATGGGAAAAGGAACGCGAGACGTTCCCCAAGGACGCAGCATCGACGAAAAGATCGGCAGCGCGGCAATGACCGAAGGCGCGGCACCGGAGCTGTTGGTGTCACTGGGAATCCCAGTCAGCTGGGCCGATCGTTGTGAAGACGCGTACCACCGCGGTCATGACGATTCGATCGACTCGTTGCGCGAACGACTGTACCAGCAACGCCAATCGAGAACGCTGGAGAAATTTCGTATGAAGGTCCAGCAGCTTGGATCGTATGGCGGTGGCAATCATTTCGGTGAATGTGAAGTCGTTGAAGTGTTGGACGATGACGATTCGCGAAATACGGCGGAAGTATTCGGACTGCGCGACGGTCACGTCGCGTTCTTATCGCATTGTGGTTCGCGGGGTATCGGACATCGTTTGGCAAGCGATCAGTTTCGCACGCTCGAGGCAAAATTCACGCAGTGGAGTATTCCCTTTCCCGGCGATGACAAGCAGCTGGTCTACGCGCCGCTGGGAACACCGGAAGCCGACGATTACATCGACGACATGGCGCTGGCCGCAAACTTCGCCACGGTCAATCATCTGTTGATCAACCAGTTGGTGTTGGAAGCGTTCCAAGAGGTGATCCCGGGAATCACCGGGTCGCTGGTCTATTTCATCAGCCACAACATCGCTCGACAGGAGGTTGTCAACAACCGCAAGAGTTGGGTTCATCGCAAAGGAGCGACGCGCGCGTTTCCGGCCGGACATCACGCACTGCGCGGCACGCCGTTCGCCGATACGGGACATCCGATTCTGTTACCCGGCAATCCGCAAGCCGGATCGAGCGTGATGGTGGCGTTGCCCGGTGCTGAAGCAAGTTGTTACAGCGTCAACCACGGCGCGGGCCGAATGCTGGGACGCCGTCAAGCGATCCGCGAGTTGGACCAGCAGCAGGTCGACGACTCATTCGATTCGGCCGACATCCTGACCAATTGCCGGCGCTATCCCAAAGACGAAGCACCTGCGGCGTACAAGGATTTCGATGAAGTGCTCAAGAGCGTCGAAACGGCCGGCCTGGCCACAGAAGTAGCCCGCTTGCGAGCCCGTTTCGTGATCAAGGACGCCAGCGACGCGGATGACTAGGTACCAGGCACCAGGTACTGAGTACTGACTACTGAGTCAGGGGTTACGGAATTGCTCGGGGCGTTCTTTGCCGGTGGTTCGTTCGTAGATCTCCCAGACCTGGTCGGGCCAGCTTTTTTGCTTTCGCATGTGCTTGACGCCCGATCCAGGTTTGACCATCGATCTGATGAACGCGACCGTTTGTTTGCCAATACCAGTTCCGAATGTGAACAGCTCTGCATACTCATCCTTAGCCAGATATTCCCGGTCGTAAGCAGCAACAAGGTGCGATCGTGTCTCGTCCAAACTGCCAATCGCGTAGCCGAGAAACTGAATGAATTCGCCTTGGGTTCCTCGTCCAAATCCTTCGGCAATGTTCGACATCACCGACTCGGATGAATCGTTAATCTGGGACACCAGCCGCCGGTCAGCTTGGAACAAGTCGCGTTGAGTGCAAACAAAGATTCGCTTCGACCATTCACGACTTTGCTGCCAGATACGCAAGTCGGTAAAATCTTGCACACCCGTCACAAGCAACCTCCGTACTGCGCACATTGTACCGAGTACCCCGTACCCCAGCACCTCAGTTCACAATCCTGGTGAGGCTGATTTGTTTCAGCAGGGCATCGGTTCCCGGGTCGTGGCCTTGGATCATGATCGTTCCCGCCTCCAACCGTAAGCCTTTGCGCGGATTCTCGTCTGGCTCCCGATCGTCGTACCAATTGCTGACCTGTAAACCGTTGACCCAAGCGGCGATCATTTCGCGATCAGCGACCAGTACCACGGTTGCCCACTCGTCCACTTCGCCGGCCACGATTCTGGCCTGCTGGCGGCGAAAGATTCCGCCAGTCCCACAATCGGCCGGTGACAGCGGATTGCCATCGTTGACCGCATTGCTCAATTGGCATTCGTAACCCATCATCTGCTGACCGGCAATGCAGCGAAAAAAAATGCCCGAGTTCGAATCGGCAGTTGGCAACTTGTATTCGGCCAGCAGCACGAAGTCCTCATAGCTCTCCTTCGTTTCCAGCTGCCCGGGTCCTCCCTGGACATGCAGCCAGCCTTCGTCGGTGGTCGAAAACTCACCCGACATCTCGGGGTACTTTTTCCACTGCGACAATTCTTGATCCAACAAACTCGTCAGCCCCAACGGTCGCAGTCGAATATTGCGAAACTCGACCGGCCCACGGTTGTGCTGCAGTCCAATCCTGCCGGGGGGCAACGGGTTTTCGTCGGTGTAGTCGGTAACCAATTGGTCATCGATCGTGACTTGCAGGTGGCCTCCCTCTAAGTGCATTTGCAGGGTTCGCCATTGGTTGGCCGATTGCCGGGAATCGGACTGATCCGCTTTCTTGCGCTGGACCACGCTGGCGGTCGGAAAAGGGTTGTCGTTGGGCGCGATGTTGACTTCGTAACAATCGGTCGCCGGATCCTGTGGCAGCAAAGGGGTGCGCAAAAAGACGCCGCTGTTTGTTTCTTCGGCTGCCTTGAACTCCAGGATCAATTCGTAGTTTTGCCACGGCACCGAGGTACACAGCAGTGACTGTTGGCCGCTGTCCACAACAATGCTGCCGTTGGCAACGTGCCAATTTGCCTCACCGGCGACGTCCCAGCCGTACAGCGTGTGCCCATCGAACAAACGAATCCATCCCGCGGAGGCGAGATTGGCCGGCAGTCGCGCGGCGAGCAGCTCTTCCGCGCTCACTTCCATGGAAACCGTTTCCAGCCTGGCCGCTGATTGTTCCGAATTTTCGATTCTCGCCTCCGGCTTGGTCGCGCCGCGGCCGCAGCCGGCAGAGAAGGGCAGGGGAGTGGTGGCAAGCAGAAATGCCAGGATCGTAAGACGCATGTCACTCATATCCATATCTTTTAAAGTAGTCTTGCCAGGCATTGCCAATCCGTGCCGCGGTTGCTTCGTCAAGCCGATGCTTGTTTGTTTTGTACTGTCGATGCTCGGAGTCGACCCACTGCTGCAGCACAGGCTCCACGGTTCCGAAATCGCTCAACCGAAGCGTCTCGTAGATCCGTTTCATCGTGGCGACGGGATCCTGGACCAAGTCTTCGTAACGAATGTCAATCAACCGTTGCGAGTTGACTTGGTCACGTCCGACATGAAACGCCTCATACATTCGCTGAAAGCATTCAATCACATAAGCTTCCAGATGTTCGTGCTTTGGTTTCTGCAGCGATTGGGCTTCGTCCAGTCCTCGCCAAAGTCGACAGGTTGACGGAAACAGTTCACGCGGATCACGGGTGATGTGAATGAATTTCGCATCGGGGAACTCGCGGGCCAACCATTCGATTCGGCCAGTGTGAGTGGGGCTTTTGACAACCAAAGGACGCCCCGTCACGAGGCTGACGGTGACCAAAAAAGATCGCAGCGATGCCAGCCAATCCTGTATCGCGTCTGCGTCAACGCCACGAAAATCCAAGTAGTCCAGATCGGGTGGCGTTTCATTCGGGAACGCCATTCGCCGATAGGGCGAGTGTAGCCCCAGCGCCAACATTGCGAATTCGTCTTCTTGTGGTCGATCCCAACCGGTTTGCATGTTGTCCATGGGGCGTTTGTTCGGCAACAACCAGCGCGCAAAGCGTCGGAAGAACCACTCCGAGATCAAGAAATGGTGTGGCGCGAAACACTGCAGCGTCGATGGGCTGCTAAGTCGTTCGTCCAGTACCAACAACTCGTGCAGCAGCGTCGTTCCACTGCGCCAGTGCCCGACGACGAACACCGGCGGACCATGTAGCTCGGCTTCGGCAAGCCGACGACGATAAATCAAATTTTGCAATGTCCCGAGCACCAGATTGAAGACCGTCGCGACGGTGACGCCGGTTGCCAGTGGAATCCGGGTGGGGTGGACTCGGAAGCGGCCCTCGCGTAGCAGCCGCAACCATGCCAACGGACGCATTCCATGCCAGAACCTGGGCGAATAAAAGGGATACCAGTGATAATCGGTTTGCGTCACGAATGTCGGCGTCGGAAAGGGTCAGGAACCAAAAGTGCGCAGCACCCAGAGGGTCATCTGGCGCTCGGTTTCCGGCACTGTTTCCAAAAAGGACGGGAATCATGCGGGAACCGCTCGGCTGCGAACACTGTAGTTGACTATCGTGGTTCCGTGCAGCCGGATATCTTTCTTTCCAGATCGCACCCTATTTTTTCGATGATTTGATTGATGTCCCCAACACCAGCGGCTGCCAACGATCGACCCGAGGAACTTTCGATCGCCGATTTGCAAAGGCACATTCGGCAGATGTATTTCGAGAAGGACATTGCCCGAGGCATCGACGGCACTTTCATGTGGTTGATGGAAGAGATCGGTGAACTTGCATCGGCGTTACGAGGCAATGATCGCGACAACCTGGCCGAAGAATTTGCCGATGTCATCGCTTGGCTAACGACGATTGCCAATGTTGCGGATATCGACTTGAATGCGGCGCTGCAAGCCAAGTATGGCAGCGGGTGTCCCGGCTGCGGGCGGTTGGTTTGCCAATGTCCCGATTCTGGAAAGCCGTAGTGGGGAACATGAGATTGAGGTTTCATCGGGCGCTGCTGCTTCTGCTTGCGACCGCGACTGCGCTGCTCAGTGGGCCGTTACGACTCGCTGGAGAAACCCCCGTGGCGGTCGATTTGGTCACCGTTGGCATCGACGGTCACTGCCGAGTTGGTTGTTGGACCGCCGTCCGATATACGGGAACCGAGACCATTTCGGCGATCGAAACGCGGGATGGCGACGGCGTGCGCGTTGAATACCGCCAACTGAAAGAGTCGCGCTGGGGCTACGCGGTGCCCGGCAGCGAGGCGGCACCCTTGGTGATCCACGGCGACAGCGAAGTTGTCTTAACGACTCGATTTCCAACCATCGGATCACCTGCTCGCGGCGCGGCAATGATTCCACGCGAGATGCGTTGGGTAATCGCATTCGGTGATCCGTTGGGGATTGATAAAATCGGTGCGAACGAATTGCTTGGCCGTGACGCGAAAATCGCGGTCTCAAAACCAGGCTCTGCTTCATCATTGCCCGATTCGATGCTTGGCTACGATGGTGTTGACTTGATGGTCATTGGTGGCTCGAGCGCCCCGTTGCTCGATTCACTGACAACGAAGCAGCGAAACGCGATCCAAAGCTGGATCCGTAACGGTGGTGATCTGTTGCTGACCTTGGGTCAGTCAACCGAAAAACTGTTCGATGCCGCGCCATGGTTGTTGGATTCATTGCCGTTGGATCAGGTAACGATCGACCAGGTCAATCCATCAGCGCTGGAAACCTTCACGTCGACCCAAACTCCGCTCGACACATTTGCCGGCTTGATCTTGCCCAAGGATCAGGGACAGTTGTTGGTGATGGGACGAACCACGCGCCGCGTCAGTACACCGCTAGCTGTCGAATATAGCGTTGGATTCGGCAAGATCGTGGTGATTGCCGCGGACCTCGAAGAGGAATTGTTTGCGGCCTGGCCGGAGCGATTGGACTTGATCACACAGCTGACAGGGACCAAGTTGGTTCCGGAGTCCGACCAGGCAGCGCCGCGTAGTCGTGCCACCGCCTATGACGACCTGGCAGGACAATTGCGCGCAACGCTCGATCGATTCTCAACGCGCAGCGGCCTCAGCTTCTCGATCATTTCGCTGGTCTTGTTGGCGTTGATCGCGGCGATCGGACCATTGGATTATCTGCTCGTCAATCGTTTGCTCGGACGACCGTTGCTGGGATGGATGACGTTTCCGCTGCTGGCAATCGGGTTATCGCTCTGGTTGATTTTCCTCTCCCGTGCGGTTCCTTCGACAGGCGGTGGCTCAGCGCAGCAGGCAAACGCGGCCGAATTGGAAACCAATCAAATCGAGATTTTCGACATCGACTCGCTCTCCGGTGTCGGTCGAGGTTTCGCGGCCAGGTATTTCTATTCGCACCAAGCTCGCCGCCTGGACATTGATGTGACTGCGGACGATGCGCTGCGATTGATTAGCGGGCCAGTAGCGAAACAGATGACGCCGAAACAGATGTCGCCGACCATGATTACCGCGCCGCTGGGCCACCCCGGCCAGGCGTTTGGTGGAATTCCAATTGCAATCGAAGATGCGCGTTTGCCCACCTATCTGGCCCCGTTTGAAGACCACGGCGGTTCGGTATCCAACTCCCTGGTTGGCTTGCCGATCGCCTCGCGCAGCAGCAAAGGGATTGTCAGTCAGTGCTGGTTTGAACCGAAACTGACGAGCGACGTGACCATGTATCGCCGCGCTGGCAGCGAGCTGTTGCGCGGCGAGCTGATCAATCCGCTTCCATTGGACTTATTGGACGGCGTATTGGTGTTTCGCAACTGGGCCTATTTACTTCCCACACGCTTTCCCGCCGGCGCGCGGATTGCGGCGGTTGCCAATTTGCGTCAAAAAAACTTCCGCTGGAAACTTTCTCGTCAGCAGGCTCTGGAAGAGAGCGATATCCAGAACGAGCAGTGGGATCCGACGATGGTCGATTCGCTTGATCGAATCGCCGAAATGCTGATGTTTCACGACGCGGCCGGCAGCACGCGATACACGACGCTCCGCGACGATCCATTGTCGTCTTTGGATCTAAGTAATTTATTGTCTGATGATCGATGTATGCTAGTCGGACGGTTGGCCAGTCCATTGACCAAGATGGATGCGAGCGACTCTCGATCGACAGAGTTCCAGGCGGCAAGTCAGAGAATCGGCCAGACACTTTCCTTGATTCGCGTGGTCCTGCCCGTTCAGGAACGAAATCGTTGATGCTCGGCCGTTTCTTAATCCCCTGGGTATGCAGCCCACCATCGAAAGCCACTGACAGTTCCAATAATCATTCAGCGAAACCAACGTGATCAAAACGGTTGACTTAACGAAGAAGTATGGCGATGCCTACGCGATTAAAGGCATCGACCTGGACTTGAAGTCGGGTGACCTGTTTGGCTTCATCGGTCCCAACGGCGCCGGTAAGACGACCACGATGCGGATCATCGCGACACTGTTGGAACCGAGTTGGGGGGAGGCTTATGTGTGCGATTACAGCGTGCACACGGCGCCCAAGGAAATTCGACGGCTGGTCGGTTACATGCCCGACTTCTTCGGTGTCTACGACGACATGACCGTGGTCGAATACTTGGAGTTTTTCGCCGCCAGTTACCGGATCAATGGAGAGGCGCGCCGTAACCGCGTCAACGAAATGCTGGACGTGGTTGATTTGGATTTTAAACGAGATGCCTTTGCCAACACGCTCTCACGGGGGCAAACCCAGCGATTGGGACTTGCCCGCACGTTACTGCACGATCCACAGGTGCTGTTGCTCGATGAGCCGCTGTCCGGATTGGACCCGCGCGCCGGATCGAGATGCGGAATCTGCTTCGCAAGCTCGGCGAGCTGGGCAAGACGATCATTGTCAGCAGTCACATCCTGCCCGAGTTGGCGGATGTCTGCAACAAGATCGGAATCATCGACAAGGGAGAGTTGAAACAGAACGCGACCAAAGCGGAAGTTATCCGGATGGTTCGCCAGCACACGGTATTGGTGGTACAGCCGGCCCACCGCGAGCAGCTAACTGAGATCGCCAAGTTGCTTGAAGGTCACCCCAAGGTGCAGGCATGCGAACTGGGCGATGACGCGATGCGCGTGGTACTGAAGAGCCAAGTGACGGAATACAGTGATCTACCGCGGCTGTTGATCCAAAACAACATCGACCTCCGCCAGTTCAGCGAAGAGGAATTGGATTTGGAATCGGCGTTCATGGCCTTAACCAAAGGCACCAGCACCCGCATGTGACTCGCTTCACTGGGTCGGTTTTGCCAGCCGCATCACCAATTGCTCGAGCAGAAATCGGTCACGTCCTTCCGCGCTGTGCGTTCCTTTGAGCCGCAAATCGGCATCCAACAGCCAGGGCAGCAGTTGCTTGCCGCGTTTGCGGCCGAGTCCTTGCAGCTGACTGGTCGCTCGCGCGATTTCGTCTGGTCGCCTGATTCCCGAGGCCGCGACGGCATCTTGCAGGCGCGATTTGCGACCGGACCGTTCGCCAAACTCGACGATCGCGGTCGCCATCCCGAGACGTCTCAGCGACCAGGCAATCTGTGGCAACAAAGCAATTGGCTTTTGACCTCCGCTCATCAACTTGTCCAGCTGTCGTAGCGCTTCGACCGCATCGCCGGCGGCGATCGCGTCGGTGATCTGCCAGACTGTCTTGCTCTGCCATCCGGCAACGATCTCACGCACCAGCGCTTCGTCGATCGTGCCGCCCGGTCCCAGATAGAGAGTCAGTTTGGCAATCTCGGTATCGAGCATGCCGATTTCTTCGCCCAGTATTTCGACCAATGCATCGGCCGCTTGTTTGGTCAGCTTCGCTCCGTGGCGCGGAGCGACATGACTAGTCAAAAACTTTCGTCGCGCTGCGGCGGTGATTCCCAGTTTGGAATCAACCGCCGATCCGCAAGCAACCAACAATTGATCTTTCAGAATGCCTTTGTAGATACGCGTGTTTGATGCGAGTGACTCGAGTTCTAGAATCAAGCGAGCCGCGCCGCTTGGTTTGGCCAGGAACGATTCAATCTCGCCGCGCTGACTGCTGACAAATTTATCGGCGTTGCGAACCACAATCGTGCGTTTACCACCCAGATCAAACAGGGACGCCGTCGCCAAATCATCATGCAGATCGGACCAACGTGTTGTGTCTCCTTCGAACTGAGTGACGTCGCCACGCGCTGTCAAGAACTGCATGGACCAAAACCGCAGGGTTGCATCGGCTCCGAACAGCGCGATGACATCGGGCACATCGTCGATCGGACCGGGCAGTAATTCAAATGCGTGGATCAATGTCATGAACACCACGATATCAGATCTCAGCGGAACGGCGCAAGCCGTCCTACTGCGCTGCTTTGACCGGGCCGACCAATCAGTGCCCTGTCGCTACTTGAACGAAGCGCCGGTCCGCTCGGCGGTTTGTTCGTCGACGGGAAACGCTTCGATTCCCGAGAGTGACTGGAAACCGCGAATCCTGGCCCGCGGCGCCAAACCTTGAACGTCGATCGGCTGGTCCAGGATGTAAGTGCCCACGTTGCCCGCTTCATCCTTACAGTCAATTCGCAAATAGATTCGACGCGGCAATTCGGGATCAGCAGGCCAAACGTAGTCGCCATCGTTGCGCAGGCCCGCCGCAATGGTTGTCCATGGTCCGTTGGTGCTGTCGCTGAATGACAAGGCAATCGGCCGCGGTCCCAAATTCGCGTCCACAGCCTCATAACGAATTACCAACGCGCCAATCCGATTTCCCTCGCCATATTGTGCGGCGGTGATACGAACTTGCGGTTTTTCTTTGTCAACTACGACGACGATGTCAGGCGTTTCACCCGCTTGAGGACGAGGACTCGCCAAACCATTGCGCCCCACAACGACAATTCGAAACGAAAATACTCCCGGCTCTTTCGTCTCGATGTCAAAAGGGCTGACGCGATCGGGGTCGGTGCCCCACAAGCTCCAAGTCTGGCCGCCATCGGTGCTGCCATACAACTCAATCGCATCGACACCAAGGTTGCCGACTGCCTGCAGTTCGTAATCCAGACTAAATCGTTCGCTATCACTGTGGCGGATCGGAGCACGAGGCACATCCACAGTTGCCGGGCGGTTGGATTGGCGGCGCTCTGGTTTGGGCGTTTGGATTTTTTCGCGTTGCGGCACTTCCGACTGGCCAGACAGCGGACGCATCGCTTCGCTGGCCGTTCGGGGTTGAGCTAGTTCAGGCTTCTCAGCAGTCGCATGCGGAGTCGGAATGGTTTCGACTGGCTGCTGTGAGCGCGGCGATTGTTGTGGGCTGTTCAGTCCCAGGTCATCGCCTGGCAGGTCATTTCCGGTGGTCATCGTTGGCCCGGTCGGCGATTGGCCGCTAACATCAGATGTGGAAGGAGCCTGTGAAGCTGCAGCGATCGCGGCCGCACCGAAGCGGGCAGGCACTGGGGAATTTTGTGGGGGGGCTGGTTGGTTGGCGGCACCCCGATACCCACGAAAAGGCCACGTCGGCGCGTCTGTCGCATAGCCGCCGATCGGATTGGTTGCCGTTGGCTGATTGGCTTGATATTGCACCTGCTCGTTTAGATTTCGGTCCAGCCGGATCACAGGGCTCGATACGGCTTGAGCACGAGTTCGCTCGGACATGCCCTTGTGATCGGGGCGGGTTTGGGCCTCGATTCCAGTTGCACTGAAACGACTGCCCGGAACCTCGGCGACTCGCGGTCGATTCAGCAATCGATTGACGATTGTCTGGTTGCCAGCCTTGTCGGTGGCGACCACCTGCATCGATATTCGTTCCCACGGCTCGGGCGGAGAAAATACCAGTGCTCCACCAGTGAGCAACCCGTCGCCAGTTAGCGTCTGCCACTCCTTGGCACCGTCGGTGACATAACGAATCAACAAACTCTTGATCGGTGTCGCGTCGTTCACGATCAAGCTGGCATCGACGCGACCATCGGCGCTGGCATCGACTGTCAATTCGACCAGCGGTCTTGTGGTATCAACGTAGACCTTCAACTGGGGTTCGATTTTGCTGCTGGGATGCGCCTTGCCTTCGGCGTCAATTGTGCGAGTCGCGAACCAGTACTCACCGTCGGTTGCCGCGGTGAATTCGAACTGAGGCACCAGCTCGTCGGGTCGCTTATGGGAAATCATTTGCCAGGGATCGTCCGGCCCCCGAGAGACATACAGCCTGACTTCGAGGGGTCGAGCGCCGGATTGGTCGACCGTGAAGGGGATCGTAAAGGAGCGGGCCGCCAAAATGAAACAATCCTGACTGGGGGCGGGTACCGGCTGATTGAGATGTGGGGGCTTGCTGACCGATTGTCGCGGCGCTGGCAAAGTCGATTCAACCGGACCGCTCACCTCGACAGCCAAACCTGTCTCTATCAATATGAAGATCGAAAAAAGAGCCAGTGCGGCGAGGCGGGTCGGTTGGAAGGGCGATTTTGGGGCCAATGGCATGATGGTTTCGGTCGAGTGCGGATGACGTGATAATCGGGGAGCACGGTCGTTGAACCGCAACAGGGATCGTCTCGGCGGGAACCGAGTCCCACTTCATCGCTTTCGGTAATTTGCCGGCATTTCTTGAGAGATTTAGCTAGATGTCAACCAATCGCTACCATTACGACGTGATTGTGATCGGCGCCGGGCATGCCGGGACCGAAGCAGCGGCGGCGTCGGCTCGGCTGGGGGCCAAGACGGCGCTGCTGACCACCAACATCGATACTGTCGGGCAAATGTCCTGCAATCCCGCGATTGGCGGAGTGGCCAAGGGACAGATTGTCCGCGAGGTCGACGCTCTTGGCGGCTTGATGGGGCAAGCGATCGATGCGACCGGAATCCAATTTCGTTTACTCAATCGTCGCAAAGGGCCGGCGATGCACAGCCCCCGCGCTCAGGCTGACAAGAAGGCATACCAGAATCACATCAAATATTTGATCGAACAGCAAGATAATTTGGACTTGCGACAGGAGACGGTCGACGACCTGATCACCGAAACCGACGGATCGACGACCCGAATTGTTGGAGTTCGCGTCCGCGGCGATGCAGAGTATTTTGGGCCAGCGGTGATTCTGACGACTGGAACATTTCTAAAAGCAATCATGCACACCGGTGAAGCTCAGTCCCAGGGGGGCAGAGCAGGGGAGGGGACGACAATCGGAATCAGCGGGGCGCTGCATCGATTGGGATTGGAGGTCGAGCGGTTCAAGACGGGCACACCGCCGCGGCTGAATGGTCGAACAATCGACTACCGCCAAACCGAACAGCAACCTGGCGACGACGATCCACAACCTTTCTCGTTCATGACCGATCGGCTGGAACTGGTCCAGCTTCCTTGTCACATCACCCATACCAACGAAGCGGTTCATGATTTGATTCGCAAGAACCTTGATCGCGCGCCGATGTACAGCGGAAGAATTCAGTCAACCGGTCCGCGCTACTGTCCGTCGATCGAGGACAAGGTGGTTCGATTCGGCGACAAGACCAGTCATCAGCTTTTTCTGGAACCGGAAGGTCGAGCGACGCACGAGGTTTACGTCAACGGAATCTCGACCAGTCTTCCGCGCGATGTGCAAGACGCCATGTTCACCCTGATCCCAGGCCTGGAGAAGGCATCGATCATGCGTTACGGCTATGCGGTCGAGTATGATTTCTGTCCACCCACCCAGTTGTGGCCTCACTTGGAAGCGAAGTCGATCGCTGGACTGTTTCTGGCGGGTCAGATCAATGGCACGACCGGCTACGAGGAGGCGGCCGGACAAGGCTTGATTGCCGGTCTAAACGCGGCCCGTAAGGTAGCGTCGCAGGAACCCTGGTTGCCTACTCGCGATCAAGCGTACATCGGGGTGCTGGTCGACGACTTGGTGACGGCGGGCACGGACGAGCCCTACCGAATGTTCACCAGTCGCGCGGAGTATCGATTGTTGCTTCGGCAAGACAATGCTGACCGGCGATTGACGACCGACGCCGATCAGCTTGGCTTGATCTCGGCGGAACGCCGCCAGCGATTTCGTCGCAAGCTGGAACAAATCGAACGAGCGACTGAGATCTTGAAAGCAGCGCGGGTCGGTACGGTTCCCGGAGACGTTTACCTCCGTCGCCCGGAAGTCACATGGGCGGAAATGGTGCAGCGTTGCGGCGCTCTGGAGGCGATCGAGTCGACGGCCGCGGAGCAGTGCGTCTACGACATCAAATACGAAGGCTACGTGAGCCGCCAAAAACTGGAAGTCGAAAAACAAAAACGATCGGCTGGCAAACGCATTCCGACCGCTTTTGATTACAATCGCATCGGCGCGTTACGCAACGAGGCCAGAGAGAAACTCAACAAGATTCGGCCCTTGAGTCTGGATCAAGCGAAGCGAATCAGCGGAATCACGCCTGCGGATATCGCCCTGGTGATGGCACATCTGGAGGGCTAGCCGGCAGTTGCGATTCCGCTCAAATGAAGTGTGATAGGTCGCTGACCTCTTTCCGCCCACAGCGCAGGTTAACTCGCCAGCGGCGGTTCCCCGTCCTCTTCCGATTCCTCTAGCGGCTCGAAGTCCAATTCCGGTTCGTCCTGATCATCGTCCAGATCGATGGTCGCCAGCAGATCGTCTTCATCTGAGTCGAATTCTTGCTCGTCGTTTGGTCCGGGCAGCGGCAACGTCCACTCGCCGGTCGCCGGGTCGGGTTCGACTTGCAGAGAATCGTCATCCAATTCGAAAGATTCCTCACCGCGTAGCGGTTCGATCCCGGCCGTGTGCGCGTCGATCGGTTGGTCGCCCAACAGGTCGCCGACGTCGAGCGACTCTGAATCAGCTGCTTGCTCGATCTGGTCCTGGTCAGCGCCGGCCCGTGCGGCGATCGGATCAGTCAACACCACATCGTCCAGATCAACAGCTTGAATTTCATCGTCGCTGGGTATTGGATCAAGTGGCTGGTCTGCGTCCGGTTCCTGTAGATAATCCTCAACACGGACCGTATCATCGGCTTCCGCGGACGTCGGCAGATCGGCAAGTTCAAATTCATCGTCGGGCATGTCGTTTACCACGAATTCGTCTTCATCGATCCGCACCGTTTCGACGTTGCTCCCTTCTTCGATCGTGGTTGGCAGCGAGTCTTCGTCAAATTCGACTGGCTGATCGATGTCTGCCTGATTGTTGTCACTGACTTCGATCATCCCAATCGCACCCGCGGCCAATGCCGAAGAGGTTGCGGCAGCTGGATCGACTGTGACAGCATGTTCCGCCGATGGTTCGGCGACCGAATCGTCGCTCCAGGTTTCTTCTTGAGTATCGCCGTGGGTTTTCTCGGTCAGTTCAGCGGTGTTTGGAAAGATCTCATCTACGTTGTCTCGCAGCACCCGGCGACCCAATTCGATTGCCCGTTCCTCGCTCCACCCGCAACCCTCGACAAAGTGCTCCGCCAAGATGCCGGCCAACACTTGGCGGTACATGTCGAATTTAGGCCAGACAAACTCCAGTTTGTACGCGTCGCTGTAGTAGGCGATCTGTTTTGATTGTGGTACCGCTTCCAGTCTCGCCACCGCATCCCGCGCGATGAATGACGGTGTATTGCTGTACCACCAGTGCCCATTGGTGATCACATTGGGAAAGATCCAGGCGTAACTGACCAATTCCTGATTGGTCACACTGGCCAGTACCGAAACAGGAAATTTGAGCTCTGGAAACGCGTTGAACAGTTCGCGGTATTGAATCAACGAGACGCGACTATCGTACAAATCTTGGCCCTGGAACACTCCATCGCGATACACTCCGCGGTTGACACCGATCATCAAGTCAAACGGCAAACCGAATTCGTCACACAGTTCGGCGAGCGTCCAAAAAATCCGCCGCGAGAGAGCGGCCTGATGCGATGGATCGGAACTGAGCCCGTTGCGCAATACATGATCCAGCGCCGATGCGGCCCGACCGTCACTGACCCGCTTAGGTTCAAACGCGGGAGGTAACGAGATCGCGCAGGCGCGCGCACCGTTTCGAACGAAGTGTTCGAAACGTTGTCGCAAGGACCGACGCAATGAATCAAGCGATCCATCCAGCTCGATTCCCGCGCACGCAGCCAGCCGCTGGCGCGTCCGGTTGTTGGGCAGATGAAAAACCAGATCATCCGTCCTGAGGCAGGGAATATAGACATCGGTATCAAATCCAGCCAAGTCGTCATCAAAATCATTGGTCAAGAAGACGGCTTCCAGATTGCTCTGATCCAACACCATTTGTGGCCAGTCGGCGTGCTTCATCTGCCGCTCAGCCAAATCGTAGATCTGTTCCCAGTTTGACTGGTCGATCCGATCACCGTCGAAGCCAAAGAACATCCGGCAGATTTCCACCAACCATCGATATTGGGCGGTGTTCTCGATCGCTGCCAGGTTCGCGACCAGACGACCGACCAATTCACGGGAACTGATCCCTTCCTGTTCGATTTGTGCCTTCGGCATCCCCGCCGAATGTGCTAGTTCGGTGTAGTAGTGGTAGCCCAGCAAATCGGCCAAAGTAGACGACGCCGGAGAGTGCGGATTGATGTGCGTGTGCGGGTCTATCAAGCGAATCGAGGCGATCGCTTGATAGATTGACTCGCGGGAGGAATGGGCCATGACTCAGCTAGAATGGATTGGCGGGAAGGGGGGCGTGGATGTTCAGGCAACACAAACACACAACATACTCAGTCGGAGCTGTGTTTGGCATTCTGAACTCAGTGTCCGCCCTGGAAGTCGGTTCGATTTTAGCTGACAATTCAGCCGGTTCGGCTGGTTCTGACGGCGGCTGAGGGCGGATCTCGGTATCAAATCTGTAGAATTCATTACCAGCCGGGGCCTGCACCGCGCTACAATGGGACCGCCTGTCCAGAGCGGTCGGTCATTCCGTTAATCCTTCGGAGTCGATATTCCAAATGCACGTTGAACCCAGCTCAAATCGTCTGGCGGACTCCGAACCAAGCTGCGACGATTGCGATTCGCGAGACCCCCTGCAGTTCGGGCCGATCGAGTTCGGCGGCGAACAGCCTCGCAGTCCCGCGCAGCGAAGCATCGATCTTCATCCGCGCCGTCCCGACCCGATGACGCAAAGCCTGGTGTTGTTGGCGACCATGGCGCTGGTCTTGGTGGCGGCTCGTTTTGCGTTGCCGCGGATCGTCGAAGAGATTCGCTACTCTTGGTATCGTGGAGAATTACGCGCCGAGTACGAAGCGGGAAAGGATGGCATTCGCAGCGTGTCCCTGGATGCACTCGGTGATGCCAGTCAAATGGTAACGTCGGTCGTCGGTCCAAGCGTCGTGCACATTGACGTCCAGCGGCAAACGGGGATCGGCGATCTTGGTGAAGCCGGTTTGCTTTCGAATATCCTTCCCTCCTCCGACCAGGGAAGCGGCGTGTTAGTCGATTCCGATGGATTCATCTTGACCAACCGTCACGTGATTGCCGATGGCGAAGACATCACCGTCAAACTAAGTGATGGCCGGCGAGTTGCCGCAACCGTGGTTGGAACCGATCCACTGACCGACTTGGCCGTGTTGAAGATCGATTCGAATCGATTGATCCCAATCGGATGGGGCGACAGTGACCGATGCCGCGTCGGTTCGCCGGTTTGGGCGGTTGGCAGTCCCTTTGGGCTTGACCGGACGGTCACGTTCGGAATCCTCAGCGGAAAGCATCGGATGGTTCGCGCCAGCACTCAGTACCAAGATTTCATGCAGAGCGATGTCGCCGTCAATCCCGGCAACAGCGGTGGCCCCTTGGTCGATGCTCGGGGGACGCTGATCGGAATCAACACGGCGATCGTCGGTGATACGTACCAGGGCGTCAGCTTTTCGATTCCCAGTAACGTGGCCCGACAAGTGTACGAACGAATTCGAAAAACCGGTCGAGTCGACCGGGCCTGGTTGGGTGTGCAGCTGGATGAGGTGGCCGAGACGGATAGTGACTTGGATCCGTCGCCGGGCCAAGATCCGCTGGTGCGAGGAGCGATTGTGGCTGCCGTCACCTCCGGCAATACTCCGGCCGCGATTGCTGGCTTGCGAGTCCGTGATCGCATCGTCTCTGTCGACGGCACGGCGGTTCGCAACATGGGTCACCTGATGCGATTGATCGGCGGATCGATGGTCGGCAGCGTGGTCACCTTGGGCGTCGAAAGAGGGGGTGAGTTGTTGCAAATCAAAGTCACGCTGAGCTCACGGCCAGAGGCTTTCAACCGCTAAGCACGGATCGATTTTATCACGATTCGTCTTATAATCAGCCTGACGCTCGTTTTTCCAGGTTTCGTGAGACCCACATTGATGCCCTTCGTTCTGATTGTCTGCCTGTGGCTGGCGATGGTTCCCGCCTTGGCCAACGCCGATTCAACAGATCCCCCTCTGGGTGTTGTCAGCGCCAAACCGGCGACCGGTCCGGCGGTCGAAATCGACGGCGGCTACATGGTGCCATACTCGTTCACAATTCCCGGCACCGACGTTGCGATTGAGATGATTCCGGTTCCCGGTGGTACCTTCAAACTGGGTAGCCCCCCGGGCGAGGCAGATCGCCGCGATGACGAAGGACCACAGATCGAAGTCATCGTCGATCCAATGTGGGTTGCCAAAACCGAGATCAGTTGGGCGCACTACAAAGAGTTCATGGCGCTGTACCGGGCCTTTAAAGAATTCGAGGCGGATGGAATTCGGGTGGTCAACCAATCAAACATGGTCGATGCGATCACAGCCCCAACGGAGCTGTACGAACCGGATATTACCTACGAATACGGCGAAGAGCCGGAGCAGCCGGCAGTCACGATGACACAGTATGCTGCCAAACACTTTACCAAATGGATCAGTCGACTGACCGGACAGCAGTACCGCTTGCCAACCGAGGCGGAGTGGGAATACGCGGCCCGAGGCGGAACCTCGACGGCCTACAGTTGGGGCGACGACCCCGCCGGCGCTGACGAGCACGCTTGGTACATTGACAACAATGATCAGATACTTCCCAACGTGGGCACCAAGAAACCGAACCCGTTCGGATTGCACGATATGCACGGCGGAGTTGCCGAATGGACTGTCAACCAATACACCCCGGACGGGTACGGTAGATTTGGTGCCAAGCAACCGATCAACGCAGTCGAGGTTGTTGTTTGGCCCGAGGTCTCGTCCCCTTGTGTCTCTCGTGGAGGCAGTTGGGAGATGGAAGTGGACCGAGTGCGCAGCGCCTCGCGGCTGGCGTCCAACGATGAACAGTGGAAAGAAAGTGATCCGAATTTTCCCAAAAGTCCTTGGTGGTTCACGGACGATCCGGCACGTGGAGTTGGGTTTCGGGTCTTTCGTTCGTTGCAACCACAGAACAGAGAAACCATCACCAAGTTTTGGGAGCCAAGTGCCGAGGACGTCATTAGTGATGTTCAATCGCGTTTGGACGGAGGACGTGGTGTCCTTGGCTTGGTGGATCCGTCGCTGCCCAAAGCGATCGCAGAATTGGAGAAATAGTTAAGTGTACGAATCCCTTGCCGTGGTAGGCGCGACCGGCGCAGTCGGTCGCATCGTTTTGGAACAATTGGCCGAGCGAAAGTTTCCTTACAAAAGATTGAAGTTACTCGCCTCGGCGCGGTCGGTCGGTAAAAGCATGCAGGTCAACGGCGAGCCGATCGAGATCGAACTGCTGCAACCAGGGGCGTTCAAAGATGTGGATCTGGTGATTGCCAGCACACCGGATGAGGTGTCCCGCGACTTCACCCCCTATGCCGTCGAAGAAGGTGCTGTGGTTGTCGATGAAAGTGCTTACTGGCGGATGGACCCCGACGTTCCACTGATCGTTCCCGAAGTCAATCCCGAGGCGATCGACACGCACTCCGGAATCATTGCCAGCCCCAACTGCAGCACCACGCAAATGGTCGTCGCACTCGCGCCGCTTCACAAAGCCGCGCGAGTTCGCCGCGTGATTGTCAGCACCTATCAGGCCACCAGCGGCGCGGGCATTGCCGGCAACGAAGAGCTGATCGAAAGTTCCCGCTGCGCTTTGGATGGCAAAGTTCACCCGCCGGATACGTTCCAATACCCAATCGCCTTCAACCTGATCCCGCAAATCGGCTCGGAGAAACTCGATGGGTATACCAGCGAAGAGATGAAGTTGGTCTACGAAACGCGAAAAATTCTCGGCGACGACGAAATCCATGTCTGCCCCACCGCGGTCCGAGTGCCGGTGATGATCGGGCATAGTGAATCAATCTTGGTTGAGACGGAGCGGCCACTGACTGCGCTCGAGGCGCGGCGGTTATTCGAGCAAGCCGAAGGGATCACGGTCGTGGATGACCTGAGCACCAGGCAGTATCCGATGCCCCGTGACTGTGCCGGCAAAGACGATGTGTTTGTCGGTCGCATTCGGCATGACATCAGCGGAGGCAATGGTATCGCCTTTTGGTGTGTCAGCGACAATCTGCGCAAGGGTGCGGCGACCAACGCCGTGCAAACCGCCGAATTGCTGATTCGCCGCGCCTCTCTGGTGGGTGGTTAGCCGGATAGTCCGATTCCGTGTCATCCACGTCCACAGCCACAGTGCCGCGCACGTTCAAGCTGACGATTGCTTACGACGGCACCGATTTCGCGGGCTGGCAGGTCCAGCCCGGTCGAGCAACCATTCAGGGAAGCCTGCATCGCGCACTTGCATCAAATCACTGGCCGCGAAATCCATGTCATCGGCAGCGGCCGCACCGATTCGGGTGTGCATGCGATCGCCCAGGTCGCCAGTTTAACGATCCCCGCTTGGGACCATTCAGCCGACAGCCTCTCCCGCGCAATCAATTCGCACCTGCCCGCCACGATTGTCGTCAGTCAAGCGGTCGATGCGCCAGAGAATTTTCACGCGATCCGTGACGCGATTGGCAAACGCTATCGCTACCAGTTACGCGTAGGTGGAGTTCGTGACGCCTTTGATTACCGGTATCGCTGGCACTTGAAAGGTCCGCTTGACATCGAAGCGATGCGGGCGGCAGCCGCTAAGTTCGTTGGCCGGCATGATTTTGCCAGTTTTCAAGCGGCCGGCTCGCAGCGAAAGACGACCGTTCGCCAGGTACGGGCCTGTGAGCTGATTCTGCAACCAGATCAGCAAGCTACTTGCCAGTCTTTGAACTTCGAGGTGGAGGCCGACGGTTTCTTGTACAACATGGTTCGGAATATTGTCGGGACGATCGTCGACGTTGGTTTGAGAAAGCGAACGCCAGAGTCGATTGCGGCGATCCTGGCCGCTGCCGACCGTGACGCGGCAGGACCCACGGCGCCGCCGCACGGGTTGTTCTTGTTGCGGGTCGACTATGAGCCGTTCAATTAAAAACCCAGAGGTTCGTGAATGTCCCTACTGTTGCTGATCGACGGATACAATGTGATCGCGCCGGTCGCGCCTGCCGGCCGATTTCCGGATCCGATCTGGTTGCAGCGCGAGCGAAATCGATTGATTCGCCGACTTGTCACCCAGCTGAGCGACGAGGTTCGAGCGCGAACCTGTGTTGTTTTTGACGCTGCCAACCCACCGCTCGACCGAAAGAGCGAATTCGAGGTCGAAGGCATCTCGGTACGATTCGCCGTCGACCATCCCGAAGCCGATGATTTGTTGGAGCAGATCATTGCCGCCCACTCGGCGCCCAAGAATTTGACGGTCGTTTCATCGGACCATCGCGTGCAGGCGGCGGCCAAGCGACGCGGCTGCACGTGGTTCGATTCTCAACCCTGGTTGGATGATTTGATTGATGGCAAAGTTGCCTTGACCACCGTATCAAACACAAGGGCAGGGCAGGGGGGTGATTCAGAAACCGAGAAACCACAGCAAACGATCAACGACCTGGATGTCGAGCAGTGGATGCGCGACTTTGGATTCTAGTCGATGGTTGAGAAAACGATCGAAACGTAAGGGCCGGCTGCTTGGCGGTTACCGCTGGAGCGCAATTTGGCTTTACTGACGCGATCAAACAGCCGATAACTAGGCTAAAATGCAAAATCACGGGAAAAACCTGAGTGAGTTGCGCAAACCAGTTACTTACCGTCGCCAAGATTTTGCTGCACTCGGTTTTCGGATGCACCTTGCATGATGCCTGTCGGCACCGTGATCAGCCCACTGACGACGATTGCGGCAGCGATCATCGAGTTGGTGTGAAATTATGGGTCGATGCAGGCTTTGCTAAGACTGCGGCGACTCTCGCTCTTTCGGTGCGCGATGCATGGTTGCTGGCAGATCCAGGCGGACCGCGAACTGTGGACCGCCAAACTGGGTTCAGGCAATCTCGGTCCCAGGTTCTTGTTCGTTCCCGCCTGCTCCATTCTTCGTTTCTCGATTGCGGTTAATCCTATGCCCTCGTCAATAACTTGGACGGCGCGACTGACGCGCCGCCGCGACCACCTTGCTTGCCGTCATGCTCGCCCTTGGCGTGGGAGTCTTTGCACTGACAGATTTGCCTTCCAAATGGGGGCTGATCGATCAACGGCCCGCAGCCGCGGCAGACGATCATGCTGGCCACGATCATGCCACTCACGATCATGCCGGTCACGATCATGCCGGTCACGATCATGGTTCAAACGACCAGCAGGATCACCAGCATCCGGGACATGCGGATTCGAATTCTGTCCAACTCAGCAAGCAGGCGCGAACCAACATGAAGCTTCGCACCGCGCCGGTCGCGGTCGCTGGCTACACGCAGTACATCGAGGTCCCGGGGGTGATTACAAACTGGCCCGGGCGGACGCATGTCGCTGTGACTTCGCCCCTGACCGGAGTGCTGATTTCAGTGCTGGTCTCGCGCGGCGAGTTGGTCGCCAGCGGAGCGCCCTTGTTCACCATGCGTCTGACGCACCAAGATCTGGTCAACACGCAAGAAACTTTCTTGACAAAACTTGGCGAGCTGGATGTCGAACAGCGTGAGATCGAGCGCTTATCGGCGGCGGCTAATTCCGGCGCGATCGCCGGAAAAACACTTTTGACGCGCAAGTACGAGCGAGACAAGTTGCTGGCTGTTGTCCGCGCGGCTCGCCAGGCGATGTTGCTGCATGGTCTGACCGAAGCACAAATCACCGGCATCGAGCGATCGCGGGAGTTGGTCCGCGAAGTGACGGTTTACGCTCCGACACTTCACGAAGATCAATCGCTGCATCACGAGTCCCTTGGACAAGCCCATGCCCGGCGCACGAGCACAGCCGACGATCAATTGGTCGCTCTGGTCCAGCCGCCGGCCGCGGCCCCGCATCCACGTCACATCGACGCCGAATTCCTGGTTACCGAGCTCAACGCGCGCCGCGGCCAGTCGGTAGCAGCCGGAGACGAACTCGCCCAGCTTTCAGATTTCAGTCAGATCTTGATCGAAGGTCATGCGTTTGAGCGGGACGCAAGCGGCGCTCAAGCAAGCCGCCGATGCGGGATCAAACGTGCAAGCCGTGATCGACTCATCCGGTGACCAACCTGAGCTGATTGACAATTTGCATGTCGTGTACATCGGCAACGAAGTCGACCGCAAATCGCGCGCGTTACCTTTCTATGTTTCGCTGACCAATGAAATCGAGCGCTCGGAACAACGTGGCGACAAGCGATACCTCAGTTGGAGGTACAAGCCGGGACAACGGCTGACGGTGCGACTGCCAGTCTCCCGAATCGACAGCGCAGTCGTGGTTCCCAAGGACGCGGTCGCCGAGGAGGGATCCGAAAGATATTTGTTTGTCGATAACGGCGACCACTTTGATCGGGTCTCCGTGGAAGTCATTGCGCGGGATTCGATCAACGTTGCGATTGCCAACGACGGGCAAGTCCGGCCTGGCCAGTCCATCGCGATCAGCGGCGCCCATCAATTGCAAATGGCCTTGAAAAACAAATCAGTCGGAGCAATTGATCCGCACGCCGGGCATAATCATTAAAGAAATGCTCGACCGCATCATCTCCTTTTCGCTTCACAATCGGCTGTTGGTCCTCGCGATCGCGGTCTTGATGCTTGTCGTCGGCGGTTGGCAAGCCACGACTTTGCCGATTGACGTTTTTCCGAACTTGAATCGGCCTCGTGTCGTCGTGATCACCGAAGCGCCGGGGATGGCTCCGGAGGAAGTCGAAGCGCTGATTACTTTTCCGCTTGAAACGGCATTCAATGGTGCCAATGGCGTGCTGGCGGTACGCAGCAGCAGCGGAATCGGCATCTCGGTGATCTACGTCGAATTCGATTGGAACACTGACATCTATAACGACCGGCAAGTCGTCAACGAACGATTGCAACTGGCCGCCGAGCAATTGCCTGATGGAATCAAACCGACGCTCGCACCGATCTCGTCGATCATGGGCCAGATTCTGATGTACGGCATGTGGAGCGAGGCTCAGCAGACGTCGCCCATGGAGGTTCGCACGTTGGCCGACTGGGTCGTCAGACAACGTCTGCTGACGATCCCCGGAGTATCTCAAGTTTTTACCATGGGCGGTGGTCGGCTGCAGTACCAAGTACTGATTGATCCGGATTTGCTGCGCACATTCGGCTTGACGATGGACGACGTTCGCCGCGCGGTGTCGCGTTCCAATTTAAACGCCACCGGGGGCTACTTGGATGATCGCGGGGCCAGCGAATTGCTGGTACGGGGACTAGGTCGCGTCGGCAGCTTGGACGATCTTCGGCAAGTGGTAATTGCGATGCGTGATCAGCGCTCGATCACACTGGCCGACGTGGCCAGGATCGTCAAAGCACCGCAGTTTAAACGAGGTGATGCCTCGGCCTATGTTCGCGAAGCGAATGGCGCTCTGGCCGGCGGTCCGGCAGTGGTGTTGACCGTCAACAAGCAGCCCGGCAGCGATACTCGCGCGGTCGACGACGCGATCAGAGTCGCCCTGGAAGAATTGAAGGTTTCCTTGCCGGACGACATTCGCATCGCCAAGGTATTCTCACAACGCTCGTTCATCGATCGGGCGATCGAGAATGTGATCGAAGCACTCGCCGACGGTGGTGTGTTGGTGCTGGTCATTCTGTTTCTATTTCTGCTGAACTTTCGCACGACATTCATTACCCTGACCGCGATTCCGCTGTCAATCATCGCCACCGCGTGCGTGTTCGCGGCGTTCGGATTGTCGATCAACACGATGACGCTGGGTGGAATCGCGGTCGCGATTGGGGAACTGGTCGATGATGCAATTGTCGATGTCGAGAACATCTTCCGCAGGCTGAGGCAGAACCGTCAGCTAAACATTCCCAGGCCGACGCTGCAGGTCGTATTTGAAGCCAGTAGCGAGGTTCGTAGTTCGATTGTCTTTGGCACCGCGATCGTCGTCTTGGTCTTCGTTCCACTTTTCGCATTGGAAGGAATGGAAGGCAAGCTATTTGTGCCTTTGGCAATGGGATACGTGGTTTCGCTGCTCGCCTCGCTAGCCGTTTCGCTGACCGTGACTCCAGCACTGTGTTCGTTGTTATTGGTCGGCAAACGGAGTTGGCAATTTGTCTTACCGATACTGGCATTTGGCATCTCGACTTTGCTGTTTTATTGGGTCTTGCCCCGGGCGATCCAGATCACGCGGTTACCGCTGGAGTTACCCGGGCATCCGCTGTGGTGGGCGATTGTCGCCACACCCCTGATTTGGTTCGCGATCGGGGCACTGGATCTATGGTTGGGGGGCGAACAGGCAACAGAAGGGCGCCTGCTGTTGGCGTTCAAAGGGATCGCTGGTCTGGTGATCGGATCGAGCACGCGGTTTGCCGGTCCAGTATTGGGGGTCGCCGGCGTACTGGTGGCGTTTGCGGTGTTTGCCTTGCTATCGCTCGATCGAGACTTTCTGCCGCCTTTCAACGAAGGCTCTGTGCAAGTCAACGCGCTGACTCGCGCCGGGAACCTCCCTGGCAACCAGCAACGCGATTGGGGAATCAGTCGAACGCCGACTGCTGCAAATCGAGGAAGTGAAAACGATCGTTCGTCGTACCGGACGCGCGGAGCTTGACGAACATGCCGAGGGGGTCAACGTCAGCGAGCTGGTGCTGGAAATCGAGGATGGCGCCGATCGCGAACAGACGATCGAACAAATTCGCGAGGCGATGGAGGAAATACCTGGTGTTGTATCGAGCACCGAACAGCCGTTGGCCCACTTGATCAGCCATATGCTCTCGGGAGTGAAAGCGCAAATCGGGATCAAGATGTACGGCGACGATTTAAATCTGCTGCGACAAAAAGCGGAGGAAATGCGACAATTGATCACCGGAATCGAAGGGCTTGCCGATCTGATGGTCGAACAGCAAACCAACATTCCGCAGCTGCGGATCGAGTTGGACCGACCAGCTCTTGTTCGTTACGGATTGCAACCCGCCGATGTGATGGAGCTGGTCGAAACCGCTATGAACGGTCAAGTGGTCAGCCAAGTGTTACTCGGTCAAAGAAGCTTTGATCTGGTCGTTCGATTGGACGAACAGTATCGAGAAGACTTGCCAAAACTGCGCCGACTGGCGGTCACGCTGCCGGATGGCGGCACCGTGCCGCTGGACGCGGTTGCTCGGATTTACGAGAGTGGCGGACCGAACACCATCAAACGGGAACAGGTTCGTCGTCGCATCGTGCTGCAGGCGAACGTTTCGGGCCGCGGTGTTGTGGATGTCGTTGCTGACATCAAACAGCGACTCTCGAAAATGGAAATGCCGTCCGGTTATTTTCTGGAATATGGTGGGCAATTCGAAAGCCAACAGTCGGCAACGAGGCGACTGGCGATGCTTTCGGCCATCGCGCTACTCGGCATGTTCCTGGTGCTGTACATGCTCTTTGGCAGTGCGAATTTCTCAATTCAAGTTTTGGCCGCGCTACCTACGGCGTTCATTGGTGCCGTCGCGGCGCTGGTGATCACGGACCAGAACTTAACCGTGGCCGCAATCGTTGGCTTCATTTCGCTCTGCGGGATCGCCAGTCGCAATGGCATCTTGTTGCTCAATCATTATTTACATCTGGTCCAGTACGAAGGCGAATCGTGGACTCGTCAGATGGTCAAGCGAGCCGGACAGGAGCGCATGGCGCCTGTGCTGATGACGGCGCTGACCAGCGGTATCGGTCTGGTTCCGTTAGCGCTGGCCGCCGGTGAACCAGGAAAAGAAATACTCTATCCGATTGCCACCGTGATTGTCGGTGGCCTGTTCACCAGTACCTTGGCCGAGTTTTTCGTGCGGCCGGCATTGTTTTGGACCGTCGGTCGAAAGGCTGGGCCACAGATTTTGAAAGATCGGGATCAGCGCAGTGCTGAATCCGAACGTCGACCAAGGTTTCCATAGCGGTGATAGTTGTGCGAGATCGATTGTTCATCCAAATACCGCAGGCACTCGATTCGCCCTGCTTGCAGGACAGGTTCCGCAATGATCGTGGCAAACTGCTGGCCGCAGGCGACGGCCACGGCTGACGCTGTTTGGCAGCGATGCAGAATCCGCATCCGCAACACATCACCTCCCCGGATTCGATCCACCAAGTTGTCTTCGGTTTCTTCGACCGGGTGAATCAATCCGGGGACGATGTCCGCCGTGGCTTCCAGCAGGGCGCAGGATTTGGTTGTCAATCTGCGGATCGATCGAAAGTGTAAATGGGCAACCGACGGCAACGGCGGCTACGATTGCGATCAGTGCATCCCGTGGCGAATCATCCGGCTCAGTGCGAATGGTCACCGCCCGCGCTGGTCGGTAGCGCCGCAAGTTATCCTGCCCGATCAGCCGGACACTGTCGTGCTGGCGAGAGAACTCGGTGTCGACCGCCTCGCGAGCGCTGGCACAAGCCTCGATAACATCCTGGTAGGTCGACAAACTGATTCGCCGATCGGCTTTGACGTCGCTAAGCCACTGACAAACTAGATCGAGTTCAGGATCAGCAGCGGTTGACGGTCGGTCTGACCGTTTCGCATCAAGCGTTGAGGCGTTGTCTGTTTTGCGATCCCGCAAGCTCATCAATGGCAGCACATAGTGCGGTCCACCGGCTTTCAAACCCGGCCCGTAGCCACTTAGGCCGATTCCACCAAACGGTTGCCGCAACACAATCGCGCCGGTGGTCGGCCGGTTGATATACAAGTTGCCGGCGTGAATGGACCGTTTCCAAAGTTCAATCTCTCGGTCGTCTAAACTTTCCAGTCCGCTGGTCAGTCCGTAACCGGTACGACGAACGATCTCGATCGCTTCTTCGAGTCGGGAAAACGGCATCACACCCAGCACGGGCCCGAACAACTCGGTCAGATGCGTAAATCCGCCACGGCGAACGTTCCATTTGACACCGGGGCGATACAGGTTTGGATTGCCCACGATTTGCTCGGGCATCACCAACCAAGACTCGGCGTCTTCCAGAGTTTTCAATCCCCGCGTCAGCTCGGGACCAGGGGCTCGAATCAAGGGTCCCATCGATGTGTGCAAGTCCCAAGCCGATCCGACTGTGAGGCTTTCCACCGCGTCGGCCAGCGTTGATTGGAATTGTTCGTCATCAAAGACCTCCTGCTCCAACAGCAACAGCGACGTGGCGCTACATTTCTGCCCGCTATGTCCGAAGGCCGATTGCACAACGTGTTTGATCGCCAGATCACGATCCGCCATCGCAGTGACGATCGTAGCGTTCTTGCCTCCGGTCTCGGCCAACAGGTGCAGTCCAGCACGCGCCGATAACATTCGTTTCGCCGTTGCGGTGCCGCCGGTCAAGATCACCGCAGCGACTGATTCGTTGCAGATCAGTCCCGCTTCGGCGACCCGGCCATCACAGGGGATCATTTGCAACGCATCGCGAGGAACTCCCGCATCCCAAAAAGCTTGGCACAGCAGCGAGGCCGGCAGCACGGTTTCGGAAGCGGGTTTCAGAATCACGTTGTTTCCCGCGGACAAGGCCGCCGCGATTCCGCCGCAGGGAATTGCCAGTGGAAAGTTCCAAGGAGTGACAACAGCCACGACACCGCGCGGCGTGGTTTGAATCGTGCGCTCGCTATCCCAGGCGATTGCGGTGAGCGGATAGAACTCGCAAAAATCAATCGCCTCGCTGACTTCTGGATCGGCTTCGGGAATCGTCTTTCCCGCGTCCGCAATCATCGCGCCGATCAAGTCAGCGCGGCGCTCGCGTAGAATTTGCGCGGCGCCGCGCAGCAAGCGATGTCGATATTCACTGGATGTTGTTCGCCACCCGCTTGGGTCGCTCTCCGCGATTGATACCCCCTGACGCAGCTGGTCAGCGGTTGCCTTGGTGAATCGACATACCACGACGCCGGGCCGGGAGGGATCGGTCGATTCGGTCACCTGGGCTTGATCGTGTTGGATCGTCTGCCCGCCGATTATCAGCGGCACGGCGATGGCATCTTGATCACAGCGGAGTTTCCATCGCTGGACAATCTTGTCGGCCCAGAGCGAGTTGGCGGGTACGGACCAATCGGTATCCGATTCGCCGACCAATGCTGACCAATGCTCGGCAGCCGACGGTTGTCGCGGCAACTGATGGCGATCTGCGTCGCGTCGTGGTCGGTGATCGACGGTGGCTGATAGCTGCAAGGATTGTCGAAAGCCATCGGCTAACGATTCAAAGTCGGGACTGTCGGGTCGCAATCGGAAAGCGTGCCTGAGAAAGTTGTTCTTTCCCGTGTTCTCGTCCAGCCGTCGGATGAGATATCCGATGGCGTTGAGAAATCCAGCTTGGGTACAGGCTGGCGCGTACAGCAGCAGTTTCGCCCTCTTTTCGGAGATCGCCCGCCGCTGATGATTGGCCATCCCTTCGAGCATTTCGATCTGAATGCCATCGCCCAAGTCGCGCTGTTCGGCCCAGATCAGGCCAAGCGCGACATCGAATAGATTATGCGATGCCAGGCCGACGCGAATCGCGCCCTCCGCCGCGGCGTCCATCAGCTCGCGCAACATGCATTTGTAGTTGGCATCGGTTTCAATTTTTGTTTGATAGGGCGCCGGTCGGTGGCCGCCGATTGACGCTTCGACGCGCTCCATCTCCATGTTCGCGCCCTTGACCAAACGAATCGTCAGCGGGGTACCGCCGTGCGAAACCCGGTCGGCGGACCAGTCGATCAGACGTTGCATGGCCTGATAAGAATCTGGAATGTAAGCCTGCAAGGCGATCCCGGCGCGGGTCGATTGCAAGCCGTCGCGTTGAAGTGTCTCGCGGACGATATCGGTGGTTAAGTACAAGTCGCGGTACTCTTCCATGTCCAAGTAAACGAACTTGCCTAATCCCGTGGTTTGGTCGCGCTCTTGATCGGCGATTCGGTAGAGTCTCTCCAATCGGTCGGCGACTTTGATGATCGTATGCTGACGCGCAAGCGCGGAAACTTGACTGTAGAGCGTTGAGATCTTGACCGACAGGCAGTGGACATCGGCTAGCCGCAGCGCGTCAACGCATTGGCTGATCCGACGCCTGGCTTCCTGCTCGCCCAAGATTGCTTCACCCAGCAGGTTGACATTCATTTCCACGCCTTGCTGTTGGCGATTGCGCAAGTGCTCGGTCAGCAATTGTGGTTCGGCGGGCAGGATCACATTGGCGGTTTCTCGGCGCATCCGATCTTTGACCAGCGGCACAGCCACGCTGGGCAGGTATTCGCCGAAGGATTGGAATCCGCGCAGCATCGCCTGTTCCACCGGGCTGAAGAATCGAGGCACGCCCTGGACATCCAGCAGGTGAACAAGTTGATCGGCGACCCTGGCGGGGGTGTGAGTCCGAAATGCTTGATCGGTCATTTCCACCAGCGTCGCCTTATCACCGGCGTGATTGATCATTCGATCCAGCTCGGCTTGCTGGCGCCGCTCATGGGGCGTTTGTAAATCGATGGCCCGCTCCAGCAGCCGGGCGGCCAGTTCGACCGCTCGCTCTGCGTCGGTTTGTCGTCCAGTCATTGTCGATTCGCAACCTTCCGTACAAACGAGTCGAAGTTTAGAATCCTGGTGTCGACTTCCATTTTGCCCGTCCTGATGGAGCCCGTGGTGGCTGAATCTGACGGAATTTCCTCGAACACGAACGCAAACCGATGAGTGTGACTGCAACCGCGCAGCGAGTTTTCAATTTTTCGGCTGGCCCGGCGACTTTGCCGCTCCCCGTGCTGCAACAGATTCAAGAAGAAATCCTGTGTCTTCCGGGTGCCGGCGCGTCCGTGATGGAGATCAGCCATCGCAGCAAGGAGTTTATCGAGATCATTGCCGATGCCGAAGCCACGCTCCGCTCGCTGTTAGCGGTTTCCGATGACTACGCTGTGCTATTTTTGCAAGGCGGAGCGGCGCTGCAGTTTTCAATGATTCCCGCCAACTTGCTGCGCGGAACCGGCAAGCAGGCTCAGTACTTATTGACCGGTTCATGGGCCAAAAAAGCGCTTGGCGAAGCGAAGAAAGAAGGCCAGGCGGAAGCGATCTATGATGCCAAGGAATCCAACTACAACCACGTTCCCACGGCAGCCGACTATACGGTTGGCGAGGATGCGGCGTACTTGTACTACTGCAGTAACGAAACCATTCAAGGTGTTCAGTTTGCTGCCGAACCCGCTTGTCCGGCGTCGGTGCCGCTGGTCAGCGACGCTTCGAGCGATTTTTTGTGCCGACCATTGCCGATCGAAAAGTACGGGATCTTGTATGCTTGTGCGCAGAAGAATGCTGGACCGGCAGGCGTCACCGTAGTGATCATTCGTAAGGATCTGCTGGATCGCGGTGACGAGAATTTGCCCGGATACATGAACTACAGGAATCACGCCGAAAACGATTCCTGTTGGAATACGCCGCCCACATTCGCGGTGTATGCGTTGGGTAAGGTTGTCCATTGGTTGGCCGACGAAATTGGCGGTCTTGATGCCATGCAGCAACTCAATCGCGACAAGGCTCAACTGCTGTACGACACCATCGACAAGCATAGTGACTTCTACCACGGGCACGCCCGTCCGCAATGTCGTTCAATGATGAATGTGACTTTCAATTTGCCTAGCGACGAATTGCTTGGGATGTTTGTTAAGGCAGCTGCCCAGCACAATCTTGCCAGCCTAAAAGGGCATCGCAGCGTTGGCGGCATTCGCGCGAGCATCTACAATGCGATGCCGCGCGAAGGGGTGGAAGTGCTGGCGAACTTCATGCATGATTTCGCGTCCAAGCATGGCTAACTCTGGCCAATCCGCCGTATTTCGGCAGCCGCGGCGGGCTAGAGCCGCGGTTTGCTCAGATACCTGCGAACGGATTCGCGCACGGCAACGATTGTGACACTCGCCGCTAGCAACCGCAGATCTTAAGCGCAGCAAACCAAACCAAGTTCAACGTATGTACAAAATCCTCACACTCAACAACATTTCAGTCAAAGGCTTGCAGCGACTTCCACGGGAGTCCTATGAAGTCGCATCGGAGATCGGTCACCCCGACGCGGTCTTGGTGCGGTCTTTCAAGATGCATGACATGGAGATTCCGCTGTCCGTTGCCGCGATTGGACGAGCCGGTGCGGGCGTGAACAACATCCCGGTTGACAAAATGACCCAACGCGGGGTCCCTGTGTTCAACGCGCCCGGTGCCAACGCTAATGCAGTCAAAGAATTAGTGTTGGCGGGGTTGCTGATGGCAGCGCGCAACATATCTCCGGCGATGAAGTTTGCCGCCGGACTGAGCGGTAGCGACAGCGAGATATCGGCCGCCGTCGAATCGGGAAAGAAAAACTTTGTCGGATCCGAATTGCCGTCCAAGACTCTGGGCGTGATTGGTCTGGGCGCGATCGGTGTCCGAGTCGCCAATTCGGCTCACTCGCTGGGGATGAAAGTTGTCGGATACGATCCCTTGATTTCGGTACAAAGCGCTTGGCAACTGACCAGCGGCGTCGACCAGGCGGTCAGCATCGATCATTTGTTCAGCCAGTGCGACGCAGTTTCTGTCCACGTGCCGCTATTGGACCAGACCCGAGGGATGGTCAGCGCGGCGCGGATTAAAATGATGCCCAAGGGTGGGATCATTGTAAATCTCGCCCGCGGTGGCATTTGTGACGATGCTGCGGTACTGGCAGCGCTCGACCGCGGCGACTTGCACGCCTATGTGATCGACTTTCCCACCAGTGCATTACTGAACCATCCCAAAGTGCTGTCCTTTCCCCATTTGGGTGCGTCGACCGACGAGGCGGAAGAAAACTGTGCCGTGATGGTTGCCGATAGCATTCGAGAATATCTGGAGGATGGCACCGTTCGAAATTCGGTCAATTTTCCCGAGGCCGTCATGCCGCGCAATGGTGGCACTCGGATCACCATTTCCAACGCGAATGTTCCCAACATGGTCGGTCAAATTTCAACGATTTTGGCCAACGCGAACCTCAATATCCATGATCTGCTGAACAAATCTCGAGGCGACGTGGCGTACACGATTATCGATCTTGATGGAAGCATTTCCGATCAGACGATCGCCGCCATTCGCGCGATCAACGGGGTCCTTTCGCTACGACATTTGCCGCCAAAATCGTAGGTGCCCGGGACGTCAGATGGCACGATTGATGTCCTTGTCGATCGCGAATAGACTGGATTTGGGGAAGCTGGGTTGACCTCCAGTTTGCCAATCGAGCGTATCGATCATGGGTGGCAGTTCACGCCGGGCAGGGGCCGAGGCATTTGAAGTTCGTGTTAGCTTTTCTTTTCGCCAGGTGATGAAAGTTGTTTTGGGGACGCCAGAGCGGGTTTAAGTGTGCCGCATTGAAACGATTTCGGCGACGGAAAGAAACCGTTTTGCCGCCGCAAGAGCTGGTTGCTCGGTTTGAGATCCGAGAACAGTTCTTAACGGATCTGGAACTCCATTGTTACCGTTTGCTGAGCCAGGCGATTGGTCAGCGCGCGATCGTATGTCCAAAGCCACGGCTCTTGGAAGCCTTGCGGGTTCTCAATGCGGCAGAGCATCTGGAAGACGTCTTGCGGATCGATCGCAAGCACGTCGATTTTCTCGTCTGTGACGCTTCCAGTGGCAGGCCGCTGTGCGCGGTCCAAATCGACCGCTGGGACGAAGACCAACAACAGTTTTTTCCCCGCGAACAATTGCTGACCCAAGCATTCAGCCGCGCGGCTCTTCCGGTCGTCTATATCCGCTCCGATCATTTGCCGACCTGCGACGCGTTGCGTCAGGAGATCGGCGATCTGGTCGGCCCGGATTTGGAAGCCAAGATTCTGCAAGCCGATGGGTCCCATGATGTGGTTTCACGATCGAAGCTAGCGATCGGTTCGAAAGCGACCAACCGCTAAGTCTGCGGAGACCGGCAGGGCAGGGGAGTGCCGTGAAAAACGGGCGGTGAAACAGGGTTGTGAAACCGAGCTGTGAAACAGGGCCGTGAAACAGGGCCTTGGTGCTACGGTGCCCGCTGTTCTACTCTGGACCTTGGCAATCTGTTTTCGGTACGGTCTGACTTTCGGCAAGTGATGGGTCGCTTGCCGGGTCGTCTGTCGGAAGGATTGCCAGTGCAGTTGATCAACCGCTATCGGGATTTGGTGCTACCGCTGGGCATCATCGGTTGTTTGGTGGTGATCCTGGTGCCGCTACCGCCGGCGCTGATGGATTTGTTATTAGCAGCCAACATCACCGTGGGCGTGATCGTGTTGTTGACGACCGTGTATGTCGCGACGCCACTTGAATTCAGCATCTTCCCTTCGCTGTTGCTTGCCACGACGTTAGCCAGATTGGTGTTGAACGTTGCGACCACGAGATTGATTTTGACCGGAGTTGACGATCGTGGTCTGGGCGCCGCGGGTGGAGTAATTCAAAGTTTTGGCGAATTTGTCGCCGGAGACCGAATCGAAGTCGGTCTGATCATTTTTGTGATCATCGTATTGATTCAATTCATCGTGATCACCAAAGGTGCGACTCGGATTAGTGAAGTAGCCGCCCGGTTCGCATTGGACGGAATGCCGGGACGTCAGATGGCAATTGACGCCGATTTGAATGCTGGCTTGATCGACGAAAAGCAAGCGCAATCGCGCCGCGAAGAGATCAGTTCGCAGGCCGATTTCTACGGAGCGATGGACGGTGCCAGCAAGTTTGTACGTGGCGACGCGATCGCCGGGATCATCATTACGATTGTCAATGTGATCGGTGGACTCTACATCGGCGTGATGCAATCGGGCATGACGTTTTAGCGAGGCTGGCGCGCTATTCACCAAATTGACGATCGGCGATGGCTTGGTCAGCCAGGTGCCGGCGCTGCTGATTTCCCTGGCGGCCGGTTTGTTAGTGACGCGCAGCACCCGTAAAACGAATCTGCCAGAACAGTTCTTACAGCAGTTGCTTGGCAATCCCAAAGCGCTGGCGGTGGCGGGTGGCTTTCTGATGTTATTGATCGTGACCAACCTGCCGGCAATCCCGATGGCGACGCTAGGTTTCGGCTGCATTGGATTGGCGGTTGTGATGAACCGTCAGACAAATCGCCAACAATTGGCCGCCGATTCGCGCGCCGAAGCCGAACGAGCGGCGGCTGCCGCACCGGCCGAGAAACGGGTTGAAGACTTTCTGACCGTCGATCCGATGGAAATTGCCATTGGGATCGGGTTGCTGAGCCTGGCGGACCCGGCGCGGGGCGGCGATTTGATGCAGCGGATTACCGGTGTCCGCAACGCCATCGCGACGGACATCGGCATCGTGTTACCGAAAGTCCGTGTCCGCGACGACACGAGTCTGGGCGAATTTGAGTACGAGATTCGTATTGAAGGCAATATTGTGGCCCGGGCAAAGGTCTTTCCGGATCGACTGCTGGCGATTGATAGCGGCCACACGACTGGCGTCATCGACGGTGATCCGACGCGCGATCCCACGTTCGGTGAACCCGCCGTTTGGATCGAGCCGATGCGACGCGAGCAGGCGGCGATTTACGGATACACCACTGTCGAACCTGGTGCCGTGCTGGCGACCCATCTTCAAGAAATCGCCAAGCGTCACGCCGATGAGCTGGTTTCTCGAGATGCGACGAAGCATTTGATCGACGAATTGAAGGAAGCGGCGCCGACTGTCGTGGATGAATTGATTCCGAGCCTGATGAAAATCAGTGAGGTGCAGCAGGTATTGCATCTGTTGCTACGCGAGGATGTTCCCATTCGCCAGCTGGGAATCATTCTGGAAACGCTTGGAGATTTCGCGCCGAAGACGAAAGACGCTGTCTGGCTTTGCGAGTATGTGCGTCATCGGCTGGCCCGTACCATCAGTACGCGTTATCGCGACAATGAAGGACGGTTGCATGTGATGGCGCTTGATCCCGGGATGGAGGATCGGATCGCAGCCGGATTGGAACACAACGAGCGTGGATTGTTTGTCAGAATGAGTCCGGCGGCAGTAGACCTCACTTGCGAGAGAATCCAACTAGGCGTTAAGAAGCTAGTTACCGCCGGGCATCATCCGGTGGTGCTGGTCAGCCCCCGGATTCGACCAGGACTTCGGCAGATGACCGTCGGCAGCATGCCGCGGCTAAGAGTCCTGTCCTATAACGAAATCACCCAAGACACAAAGATCGAATCCTATGGCGTGATCAGCGACCAATAGTCGGACTTTCCCTTCGTAGTTTCAACATCCATAGACACTTTTCGGACGATCGACGAGTATCTCCATGCACATCCGAACCTTTCGAGCCGCCAGCTTGCAAGATGCGTTGGAGCAAATCCGTACACAGATGGGTCCTGAGGCATCGGTGCTGCACACCCGACAAGTCCGCGATGGCTGGATGGGTTGGCTGGGCCGGACTTATGTCGAAGTCACCGCTGGTTTGCGCGACGAGCAGGGGCGACCGATCCCGCCGCACGATCGTCACGGCAAAGTCGACTCGCGCACATCGCTGCCAACCTCATCACAACTGAAATTGTCTTCTTCACTCGCCGGCGGCGTCGCTACTGAGCTGCCTTTGCAGTTACAAGCCTATCGCGAAGAATTATTGTCGATTGGCGTTGATCCGCTGGCCGTCGATCGATGGATGGCCGCAACCGTCAGCTTTGCAGCCAACTTGGGTGATGCCCAGGCGGGAGGATTTGTTTCGGGGACTCCCTGGTTGGAACACTTGCAGAGATCGGTTGAGCGCGAGTTGCGAATTGGCAGTCCGATCCGCACCCATCCGGGTGATCGGCGGGTAGTGGCCCTGGTTGGGCCAACCGGAGTCGGCAAAACGACGACGGTCGCCAAGTTGGCAGCCGGCTTTCGGATCGAAGCGCGAAGAAAAGTTGGGCTGCTGACAATCGACACGTTTCGTATCGCCGCGGTGCAACAACTGAAGGCTTACGCGGAAATCATGGATCTGCCGATGGAAGTTGTGGAACATCCCGATCAGATGCAACCGGCGGTTGATCGATTGGGAGACGTGGACCTGGTTTTGATCGATACCGCTGGTCGCAGCCCTCGCAGTGATGCCCGTATTGATCAGTTGGTCGAATTGTTGCGCAGTGCGCAACCGGATGAAACCCATTTGGTGCTCAGCGCCACCAGTTCGGCCTCGGTGATTCAATCTGCATTGCGGGGATTCTCGCCGGTTCGACCGACGTCGACAATTCTGACCAAACTGGACGAAGCGCCTCACACGGCGGCCGTTCTTTCGGCAATTGTCGCGTCCGATCATTTTCCGGGGGTCCCGATCAGCTATATCACCAACGGCCAGCAGGTGCCCGATGACATTGCGATGGCTGACGCCGAACCATTATTGAGTCGATTGTTGCCTGCACGCGTGACGGCAGCCCAAATCGAAGCGGCATAAATTTGAAAACAGATCATGGAACGAGACCAGCCGACCGATATTAGTTATGCATGCCGTCCCGACAGAAATCGACTTGAGCGATAATCTAGAAAGACAGTCTGCCGAATCTGGGAAAACTAATCCCTGATCACGCCTTTTACAGTTGGAAGAAAATTGATTCGCGGCATTGCTGTTTCACTCGGTGCACTTGCGATGGGCCTGGTTGTCCTGCGTGGTGCAATTTTTGGTGAACTGGCTGGAAATGTTGTAGTCGAAGCGATTATCGCGATGATTGTTTTCAGCTGTATTGGTGGGGTTGCGGGTTGGATTTCCGACTACCTGGTTCGCGATTCGCTCGAACAAGTGTTTCGAGCGCGTGTCGACTGGTACCGTCAGGCAATGGCTGACGCGGGATTCATCGAAGACGGATCCAGCGAACATGGTTCACTGGAACCTGGATCAAACAACGAATAAGCACAGCACGATGCTGTGGAACTAGATTACCATCACGGAGGATTGGATGTCAGCGACAGCCACAACGGACGAAGAGATCCTGGAAGTTTGGACCTCGTTCAAAAAGCTGACCAAGGAATCGCCGGAGTACGAAAGGCTTCGCAATCGGTTGGTTGAAAGATTCATGCCGCTGGTTCGCTATAACGGCGAACGAATCTGGCAGCGACTTCCAGACGGCGTCGAATTGGACGACCTGATCAGCGCCGGAATCTTTGGTTTGATGGACGCCATCGATGCCTATGACATGGAGCGTGGCGTAAAGTTCGAGACCTACTGTGTGCCCCGAATTCGTGGCGCGATGCTCGATGAGTTGCGAACCATGGACTGGGTACCACGCTTGGTGCGCAGCAAAGCCAGCAAGCTGGGTGTGGCCCGCAAGGCACTGGAGACCAAGCACGGCCGCGCACCAACGGTTCAGGAACTGGCCGAACACATGGAAATTTCGGTCAAGGAAGTTGAAAAGATGCAATCCGACGCCAATGCCGTCGGCGTCGTCTCACTGAACAAGAAGTGGTATGAAACCGACAGCTACAAAGATGTCCGCGAAATTGACATCCTGGAAGACAAGAAAGGTGAAGATCCAACTCGGCGGGTGCAGAAGAATGACTTGATGCGATTGGTAACCAAAGGTCTTAATCGTAACGAGCGACTGATCATCATCCTGTATTACTACGAAGAATTGACGATGAAGGAGATCGGAGCAACGCTCGATCTGTCGGAGTCGCGCGTCAGTCAAATGCACACTTCGATCGTCAACCGCCTGCAGCAGCAACTCGGGTATCGCCGACTTGAATTTGGCACTTGATGCGCGATCGATTTTCAAGCACACTCAAACGGTGTCGCCGCATTGGACGGAGACACCGTTTTTTTATGGATGCCGGGCTGTTCAGAGGACCGCAGCAAGTGATTGCGCGGCCTTGCTGTGCGGGTTCCGCTAAGCAGGAAATCGATTAGTGCGAGTCGCTCACGTCATCACCCGAATGATCATCGGCGGTGCGCAGGAGAATACGCTGCTGAATTGTTTGGACCTGATTCGCGACTATCAGGACGACGTGTTGTTGATCACCGGACCATCGTTCGGCCCCGAGGGTCAGCTGCTGAGCCAGGGCAGGGCAGGGGAGCTGCCGATTCGTGTGCTGCCCGAGTTGTTGCGACCGATCCATCCCTGGCATGATTGGCAAGCCTATCAGGCGATCCGCCGCGCGATTGCCGACTTTCAACCCGATGTCGTCCACACGCACAGCGCCAAAGCCGGCATGCTGGGCCGCAAGGCAGCCTGGAGCCTGGCAATTCCTGCGGTGTTGCATACGGTTCATGGTGCGCCGTTTCATCCTTATCAATCAGCGGCAGCACGATACTTTTTCCAGCGCTGCGAGCGCTGGGCCGGCCAACATTGTCATCAGTTGATCTCAGTCGCCGACGCGATGACGGATTTGATGGTTGCTGCCAATGTGGCGCCGCGCGAGAAGTTCACCACGATCTACAGTGGAATGGATGTCGAGCAATTCAAGACAGCCGACCAGCAGCGGATGGAGATTCGCGCTAAGTATGGGTTCCAAGAGGAAGACATCGTGATTGGCAAGATTGCCAGAATGTTTCATTTGAAAGGGCACGAAGACTTGATCACAGCGGCTGCCCAGGTGGTCCAGCAGAATCCGCATGTCCGATTCCTGCTGGTTGGTGATGGTGTGCTGCGTGAGTCGCACCAGCAGAGAATCGCCACTTTAGGGCTGGGCAATCACTTTGTATTCACAGGCTTGGTGCCGCCGGATCAAATCCCCGGTTTGATCGGGGCAATGGATGTGGTGGTCCATACCTCGCTGCGCGAAGGATTGGCGCGGGTGCTGCCGCAGGCATTGATCGCCGGACGTCCGGTCGTCAGTTATGACATCGATGGAGCACGTGAAGTTGCTATCACAGGTGAAACCGGTTTTTTGGTGCCACCTGGAGACACGCGACAATTGGCCGAATCACTTGCCAAGCTGGCGGCGGATCGAGAGACGCGATTGCGAATGGGCAGGGAAGGGCAGCGGCGATTTACCGAGCAGTTCGATCATCGAGCGATGACGCGACAGATTCGAGCGGCCTATCAGGCGGTGTTGAGAGGGTAGTCCTGCTGGCCGTCGACTGTTCATTGTCAGCCGATTCCCGTTATCATGTCGGCGGAACTGTCGCCACAGAGCCGGCAAATAAAAATCGACTCCGCCACCCGTGAATCACCTATGACTAAGAGTCGCGATTTTCTCGGACCCTATCGACTGATCAGACTGATTCGTCTGGGCAGCACCGCCGAGGTCTGGGAGGCAATCGAAGAGGTTTCTCAAGAAAGATTCGCGCTCAAGGTATTGAAGCAATCTTTGACCAAGGACCGGGCCGAGATCGCGCTGTTGAAACACGAGTTCAATGTTGCCAAGGAGCTAAACAGCCCCAGGATCGTCAAGATTTTCGATTACCGCGAGGAGGGAGGCAGGCCGATGCTGGTGCTGGAATTGTTCAGTGAACTGAATATGAAACAAGCGCTCCGACGCGGACCCGATTCTCTAGCCTTCATGCTAGACAAAATCATTGAACAAGCCGCCGAAGGTTTGTACTTCATGCATACCAAGAATTGGATTCATCTGGACATCAAGCCTGATAACTATCTGGTCGCGCGCGACGGTACAACCAAGTTGATCGACTTTACGATCGCAGAAAAGAAAAAGAAAGGAATCGGTCGTCTATTTCACAGTGCCAAAGTCGCTAAAGGAACTCGCAGCTACATGGCGCCGGAACAGATTCGGCGAAAAGTGTGTGATGAGCGAACTGATATCTATGCGTTTGGATGCGTGCTGTACGAACTGGTCACAGGTAAGCCGCCGTATACCGGCGATACTCCCAATGATTTGCTGAACAAACATTTGACCGCCTCGATCCCCAGTCCGATTGTTCACAACGACAACGTGACAAAAGAGTTTGCCGATTTGACTCGCAGCATGATGGCCAAAAAGCCTGAGTCTCGCCCAGCCACCATGTGGGAAGTGCTGAAAATCTTTCGCGAAATCCAAATCTTCAGCAAGCGGCCGCGGAAGCCGGAGATCAGTGTGTTTGACGATATGCCGGGAATCAAAGGTGCCGATGACATGCTTCGTAAAGGGAATGAATCATCATGAATGCCGGTCGCGGTTTAGAATTCGAACATGATATCGCCGACATCGAGAACCGTATCGCGGAACTTGAGCGCCAAACTGACCGCACGGACGAAGTTGAAAATGAAATTCGTTCATTGCGATTCGAATTGGTCAAGCAGTTGCGAGATACTTACAGTTCACTCGACGCCTGGCAAACAGTTCAGGTAGCTCGACACAAGAATCGGCCTTACACCCAAGACTATCTGAACCTGGCGTTTGATGACTTTGTCGAATTGCATGGCGACAAGGTGTTTGGCGATGATCGAGCGATGATCAGCGGCTTCGCCAAATTAGACCGCTTCAAAGTATTGGTGATCGGGCACCAGAAAGGTCGCACCTACAAGGAGCGGGCTGCCTGCCATTTCGGTTGCGCCCATCCCGAGGGTTACCGCAAGGCGATGAACAAAATGCGGCTGGCGGAGAAATATCATCTGCCGCTGATCTGCTTTATCGATACACCCGGTGCTTATCCGGGTATCGGTGCCGAGGAACGTGGTACGGCGCAAGTGATTGCCGAAAGCATGTTCAAAATGAGCCGGTTGCGGACGCCGGTGATTTGTGTCGTGATCGGCGAAGGCGGATCGGGAGGGGCGATTGGAATCGGTGTCGGCGATCGGGTCGCGATTCTGCAGCACGCCTATTACAGCGTGATCAGCCCGGAGGGCTGCGCCGGAATTCTCTGGAAGAGCGCCGAACATTCCGAACAGGCCGCCAAAGCACTCCGCTTCACCAGCGACAATCTGCTCAGCCTGGGCGTCGTCGATGATGTGCTCGATGAACCGCTGGGCGGGGCTCATCGCGACCATCACCAGATGGCGACCCGATTGAAGACTTACCTGTCGCGGACCCTCAGCGCGCTGGAACAAAAATCGACCGACGAATTGGTCGCCGAGCGATACGAAAAGTTCCGGCGGATCGGTGTCTTCTTGGAAGACCTGGCGTAGAGGACGGGGCGGATTCGGACCGCTTGGCAACGTCCGATAATGCCTCTTATGTTGTATTGCAGGCGTCTAAATCCCGCCTCCCAGCCCGTTTCCGCCTGTTGGGCCGCCAGCTTCCCTGTGCATCGCCAGCTATCGTTGTAGCCCATTCCAAGTCGGCGGTTGCTGCGCTTGCTGCGGCGCCCATGGCTGCGGCTGCTGCGGGTACGCCTGACTCGGGTACGTCTGACTCGGGTACGTCTGACTCGGGTACGTCTGACTTGGGTACGTCTGACTTGGGTTTTGGCCACCGGCCATCCAGGGCATGGAATTCCACAGCCCGCCATCCTGGGATTCGTTGAACCGTTCGTCGAACCGATTCAGATAGGGCTGGACCACGTCATGAATCTCGGCCGGAATCACCGCCTGGCTGCGATCGAGCACCTGGGCGATGTATCGGCCACTGCGGCTTTGCACGATTTTGGTCCGAATCCGATCCCCCATCAGGGTCACCGCGAACATCGTGATCAGGATGCAGTACAGTCCACCTTTGGCCAATCCGAACAAAAAGCCGATTTGGCGATCGAATTCCTTTAACCGCATTCGATCGATCGTGCCGCGGACCATGCGGAATAGCACCCAAACGATCAAAGCGGTCCCAATGTACAGAATCAGCATCGCCAGAAACCTGTTCCACGGGGGTTCGGCCTGAATCGACTGACTGAATGGCTCGCGAAATCGGTAAGCGACGAAATAGCTGACCGAAATCGAAGCAATCGAGGCGAGCTGCCAGGCAAACCCTTTGATCGCCCCGAACAGGGCCGCCCCGACCAGAACGACCAACATGACAATGTCGTAAATCTCCATCGAATGCTTCCGTGCTGCGGCAGAGAGTGAAGGGGGCAGAGAGTGAAGGGGGCAGAGAGTGAAGGGGGGGCACTGCGAACCGACAGTTTGCCAGTGCGAACGCGGCTGTCGGCGACCGATCAGACTATAGCGAGCGAGTTTACGCGGGCGAAGATCAATTTGCCGTGGCACTGGCCGTCGCTGATCGCTTATTTATCAAGGCCGCCGCCGACCCCTCGGCGGCGCAATTGCTAGCACTCCCCTGCCCTTGTTTGCCGTGGCTGATTTTAAATCGCACATAACCGGAAGCACACTAGTCGGCATCGGCTACGGCTACTGGGGTGTGTCCACGCAATCAATGTCGCTCGAAAACGGCATGTTGGCAGCCGGTTTGTGCGCCGTCAGCGGCATGCTGCCTGATCTGGATAGTGACTCCGGAGTGCCGCTCCGCGAGACCAGCATGTTTGTCGCGGCGATCGCGCCGATGTTGATGATCGATCGCTTTCGTGATCTTGGCTTGTCACATGAGGCGATGTCGCTGGCCGCGATGTTGGTCTACCTGGCAATCCGCTTTGTGGCCGTCGAGTTTTTCAAAAGGTACACGGTCCATCGTGGGATGTGGCACAGTATTCCGGCGGCGATCTCGGCTGGCATGATCGCCTACTTGGTAATGCCTTGCCCAAGTGAATCGGTTCGCGTGTACAAGAGCATGGCGGTGGTGATCGGGTTCATGGTGCATTTGACCATGGACGAAATCTGGAGCATCGATCTGAAACATGGCTTTCGTTTGAAGAAGTCATTTGGGACAGCGCTCAAGTTCTTTAGCAAGGATCCATTGGCCAACTTTTCCACCTACGCCAAACTAGCGTTGTTGCTGTATCTGGCGTGGTGTGATCACGGCATCGTTGATCGCATTCGCACGCGAAATAGCTTTGACAACACCTACATTGCTCAGCCATACAAACCCACGATCGATTTTCAGCGATTTGTGCCCTGGCGATAGCGAGCTGCTGCTCGGCAGTGAAGCCAGCAAATCTCGCTGACCGACCTAGCGATCGATCACGATCGTGACGGGTCCATCGTTGACCAGTGTGACTTTCATGTTCGCCGCGAACACGCCGCGTTGGACAAAAATCCCGTGCTCGGCAATCAGCTCCGCATAGCGAACGTACAGTCGATCGGCCAACTGTGGGGCTGCGGCATCGGTAAACGCTGGACGTCTTCCTTTGCGGCAGTCCGCCAGCAGCGTGAATTGACTGACCACCAGCACCGATCCGCCGATCTCAGCGACCGATCGATTCATCTTTCCCTGGTGCATCGGAAAAGATCCGCAGCTGGACCGTCTTGTCGGCCAGCCAGCGAGCTTCTTGCTCGCCATCGCCAAGCCCGACGCCGACCAATGCTAACAGTCCCTGACCGATCCGGCCGACGACCTTGCCGTCAGTTTCCACGCTTGCCGAGCTGACTCGTTGCAAGACAATCCGCACGATACATTCCTTTCGATTGGGTAAAATCCAGTTCGGATCCGCTGCTTAGAATACCGTTGATCCGATTCCGCCGTCGACACTCCCCTGCTCCGCTGATTGACCGTATCCTATTGCACAACACGCTATGCCTTACTTATTCACTTGTCCGCACTGTCAAACACAGACTCAAGTGGAAGATCGTTACAGCGGTCAATCTGGTCAGTGTGTCAATTGCGGTAACCCGATTCAGTTGCCCGAGTTTGGCCGCCGCGTTGCTGATCCGAGTGTCGAGACGCCCGCAGCACGTTCGGCGCCGGTGCGCTGGATTGCCGGGGCGATCGTTTCGCTGATCATCATGGCCTGTCTGGTGTTCGCGGTCATCCAAATCGGCAGTCAATCGATCAGTCGCGTCGCGGCGAGTCGAGATCGGTCGATGTCGATTCGAAATCTGCAGCGAATCGCCGAGGCGCTCAATGCCTATGCGGCTGATCATGGCAGCTATCCGCCAGTGGCCACGACCGACGATTCCGGCCGCTCGCTACATTCTTGGCGCGTCTTGATTCTGCCGTATTTGGGCGAAGAAATTTTATACAACGAGATCGATCTGAGCGTCGCCTGGGACGATCCGATCAACACCAACGTCGCTCGTAGAATGCCGTCGGTGTATCAACATCCCAACGCTTCTCAGCACAACCTGGACTACCAATCCGGGTACCATTTGGTCACTGGACCGGGAACTCTGTTTCCCGTGTCCGGTCCGCTAGGTCCAGCCGACATCGTTGATGATCCGGCCCAAACGATTGTGGTGATCGAGGCGAAGCCGACTGTGTTGTCGGGACTCTGGACCGAACCGGTGGAAGTGGATTATGACAAAATGCAGGGGAACATCGGAGGCAATCCGAATACCGAAGTGGGAGGATTGCTGGTCGGTGGAGTCGCGATGGCGACCGCCGATGGTCGAGGTCACTTTTTGCCCGACACGACCGATCCATCGATTTTGCGATCCTTGATCACGCCCCGCGGCGGTGAACGGTTGCCCGATGACACACTTGACTGAATCAATGGTAACTGCCGGCGGACCAACACGCCGATCGCGGCGTTAACGATCGATCAATCGGATCATCGCCTCGCCAAATGCGATGCCGACATCGTTGAAGAAATTGGGGGATCCGAGATAGTGGTAGGGGCGGTCGTTGCCGTACTGGCGCCATTTTTCCACGTCTCGGGTGTTGGGGTCGGCCCAGAATTTGTGAAACGCCAAGTCGGCCTGCTTGTCCCAAAACTGCGCTGTGCGGACGGTCACCACAGTCCCCTTCCAGTCGGGTTGCTCGGCAGCGGCTGCCTGCGCCTCGGCGATCGCTCGAATCTTACCGGTTTGTGTTTCGCCATCGTGCCCCATCGCTCCGATCACCACCGGCATCTGCGGCGACTTCAGATCAGCTCGCAAATCATCAATCAATGCAATCATGTTGTCCCGGTAGTCTTCAACCGATGTCGGTGCGTATTGATCGTTCCAGCCTTGAAACCAAACGAAGCCGGCGATTTCGAACCCCTGATCTTTGTAGCTGGGCAGAAATCGTTTTAAATCGCCAGTGACCAGCCGAACTTCGTCAATCATCTGGCGGTAGCAGTGACCGTATGATTGTTCGTACTGCTGCAGCGTTAGTCGCCCGTTTTGCTGCTTTGCCCGCGCGTATAGGTCCGCTACCGACTCTGGAAGCGGACGGCTGGGAGGCCGAAAATCGCGATCCAGCGATTTGCCGCCCCAGGCTGTCTTGATAATCAGAATGTGCTGGTCAAAGTGATCACCGACCGTCCAGCCGAATCCTAATTCTGGTCCAAACAGATCCCGGTTGCCATTCTGGCTGATGCCATAACCAACCGTTAACTTGCCATGTCGCCGTCCACGGTCGCCGAGGTAATCGATCCAAACGTCATCGCGGTGGGCCCATTGATCGCCATTTCTGTAGCAGGCGAATCGGGCCTGCTTTTCGGGCAGGGTCAGTTGATGGTTCATCACCAGCACACTCCCCTTCCCTTCCATATTCGACTGTCCGGCAAGAATAAAAATCTTGACTTTACCTGAGGATTCCTGCGCGAGCATGCTTGAGTTGCAAACCAGCAGACAGACAAGTGTTTGGATGAGTCGATTCACGCTTTGGCTCCTCGCGGCCGTGGGTTGCCTGCCGCGCTCCGCCGGCGGATGACATGCTGGGTCGCTGATGGCAACCAGAGTGTCACAAGTTACTTTCCCATAAAGTGATAATCGGCAAAGTTCATGAACTGTTGCCAGTCGTAGGGCTCGATGCTGTGGCCTCCCGCGCGAATGTGGTAACCGACGTCGCTTTCGATAATCGCCTCGCCGACTGGAGGTGACTGCTGGTGATCAAGTCCTTTCTTTCCTAGCAAGCGATAAACTTCGCTGGCGTGATAGGCCGACAAATACTCACCGCGCGGATCGGCCCAGGTGTCGTCGGTCGAGCTATGGACATAGACCGGCCGGGGCGCGATGCAGGCCAACAGCATGTGTTGGTCGATCGGCAAGTCATCTTCTCGATCGACGAATTTCCAGGCGTTGCGACAGAGCCAATATGGAAAACGCGTGACCATTTTGTTCAGCGTCTCACCCGATTTGCGTCGCCACAACGCCGCGCCAGCACATCCCGACTGGGCGGAAATGGCAATCGCGAACCGCTCGTCTAGAGCCGCCGTCCACAGCGCGGTCTTGCCCATCTTGGAGTGGCCCATGATGGCGACTCGGGTGTGGTCAATGTCATCGTCGGTTTCCAAGTAGTCCATCCCCCGCATCGCCCCGTAAGCACATGCGGAGATCACACCCCATTGGTACGGCTTTGGGAAACTTTGCCCCGCTGGATAATAAAGCTTGTGAATGCCGTGCAGGAATTCGACTTCGTTATGACGCACCATGCTCTGGTGATAGACGGCACAGAATCCGTAGCCCCGATCAAAAAATTCGCCCAGCGGCCAGCCGTTGTTCAGCTTGCCTTTTTGAGTATCCGAAGCATGGAAGGCTTTGCCCCGGGTATCGTCGAAACTGTGTTTGAGAAATGCAGGTACCGGTTGGTCAACATGGTTGGGAACGAACACCAAAAAATGCATTAGCAGTTGACCACTGTCGTTGCTCAACCGAATCTGAACATCCTTGCGTGTCGCTTTGCCGTCCATGAAGTTCGGATCAGTGTCGGTGATCTGATATTCTTGCTCGATCGGAGTGGGCGGCTGCGGAATCACCCCGTAGATCAGATTGCCGAATAATCCAAGAATCTCCGGACGGCGAGCGTCATGCCACTGTTGGGCAGTGGCGACGCGCTGGCCAGTGCCGCTGACCAGTAGCGGAGGCAGGTCGTAGTGCGGTAAATGGGCTTCGTCGTAATTGACGTCCGCGTCCTGTTCTTTCGGTTCACGGGCCAACCCGATCGGCAACGTCGCGATCAGCAGGCAAAGTATCAGAACTGCTCTCATGATGCTGTGCGTCCGCAGGTGTTCGACGTTGATCTCATGCCATACTTTGACAAGTAGATGAACTCTTATCTCTTACTCTTACTTCTTAATCCCTACCGCGCAACCACCGCGCCACTCCGGCTGCAGCTCGGCGTCCGATTAACCGCAGGATTGGATTCGCCACTGAGGGGGCTCAATACGATCGTGGCGTCACGGTTCCCTGCACTCGGCCCGGCAAACCATGAATCCGCAAGAAACCCTCGGCGTCGTCTTGATTGTACGATCCGCCGCCCTCCATCGTGGCAATCTCGGCGTCGTACAAGCTGTTGGGACTGCTTCTCGATTCGACGCTGATGTTGCCTTTGTAAAGCTGCAAGGTCACTTCGCCGGTCACCGGTTTTTGTGCCTGGTGAATGAACGACATCAGTGCGTCCATCTTGGGCGTGTACCAAAATCCGTAGTAAACCATTTCCGCGACTTCGGGCGAGAGTCGATTGCGTAGGTGAACCAGATCGCGGTCCATCGTCAATTGTTCGACGTACATCAGGGCGTCGTACAGCACGGTCATGCCCGGTGCTTCGTAGACACCGCGGCTTTTCATGCCGACGAATCGGTTTTCGACCATGTCGATGCGGCCGATTCCGTTGCGGCCGGCGATTCGATTCAACTGTTCGACCATTTGCAGCGCTGAAATCTTGTTGCCGTCGAGCGTAACCGGCACACCCGACTCGAAGCCCACCGTCACCGATTCGCTTTTGTCAGGCGCTTGTTGAGGGCTGACTCCCATTCCAAAGTCGACCAGTTCGACACCGTTGACGGTCAGTTCCTCCAACTGGCCCGCTTCATAGCTGATGTGCAACACGTTTTCGTCACTGCTGTATGGTTTTGCCGTCGATGCCTTGACTGGAATGTTCTTGCGCTCGCAGTAAGCAATCAGTTCGCTGCGACCGGGAAAGGCTTCGCGGAACTTCTTGATGCGCCAGGGCGCGATCATCTCAACTCGTGGATCGAGCGCTTCGGCAGCCAGTTGAAAGCGACATTGATCGTTGCCCTTGCCGGTGGCGCCGTGTGCGTAGAAGGTCGCGCCGACTTCACGGGCAACTTGCAGGCAGATCTTGCTGATCAGCGGCCGCGCAATGGAGGTCCCCAACAGGTATATTTGTTCGTACTTGGCTTGCCAGGCGAGCACCGGGAAGGCGAAGTCGCGGCACAGTTCCTCGCGGGCATCGATCAGCCGCGCAGAAACTGCTCCGCAATCTCGGGCCTTTTGCATGATCGCATCACGGTCTTCACATGGCTGGCCGAGATCCACGTAGACGGCGTGGACTTGATAACCTTGGTCTTGCAGCCAACCGAGAATCACCGACGTATCGAGACCCCCGGAATAGGCCAATACACAACTCTTCATTTCGACGATCTTCCAATCGATTAACTTTGTGACACATTCGTTTATATTGATAATGCCCCTGATTTAAAATCTGATTCGGTTTTGCCGCAACCCGCCAACCGATCTGAACCACCCCCCATACCTGCAACCCCAAACCTGAATGACTCTCCCCTCCCCTGCCCTGTTGGAATTGATGTCGAAGGTCGTCGACGGAGATGCTTCGTTTGCTGAACTGATCGACCAGATGCGGGCCGATAACCCCGATCTGATGCCTAAGGCGGGGATGGAAATGCAGCGAATCGCCGGCGCGACGCTCGATCTGGGTCGTCGGTCCCGCTGCGGATTTGGCGAGGTGATCTATGGCGAAGGAAAATCTTTCGAATTGATCAGCGATATCATCCAGGCACAACTGGACAACGGGCAGTCGGCTCTGGTCACCCGAATTGAAAGTGGCACGGCATTCCAGGTCCGCCAGGGATTCAGCTGTTCTCAGCACAATCCGGTCGCCCATACCCTGCGCGTTGCCGCGACCAGCATTTTACCGGCGGAAGCGTTGCCAGCAGACGAAACACCGATCACTCGTCATGCGGCGGTCGTCAGTGCCGGTAGCACCGATTCTCGCGTGGCCGAGGAAGCGATTGAAACGCTGGCCTGGATGGGCGTTCCGTTTCAGCGCTTTGATGACATCGGAGTCGCGGGACCACAGCGACTGGCGTCGGTGCTGCCGGAATTGAAAACCGCTGCGGCGGTGGTGGTCGTGGCGGGAATGGAGGGCGCACTCCCTTCGGTCATCGCCGGTCATTTGAACTGTCCGGTTTTCGCGGTGCCGACGAGTGTCGGTTACGGAGCGGCGTTGGCAGGGTTGACACCCTTGCTGGCGATGTTGACCAGTTGCACCGCCAATGTGGCGGTCGTCAACATCGACGCAGGATTCAAAGGCGGATACATGGCAGGCTTGGTCGTCGATCAACTCAATCGCCAGAGTTGCCAGAAATCCGCGACGTCAACGGCAAGCCACGAGCGGCAGGCATGAGCGAAACTTCGTCAGCTGGATTGTCGCCTATTGAGTTGTCTGCTGCCCAGTCGCCACCTGTTGAATTGCCACAACGTCCAGTCGATGCCCACAAAGGTGATTTCGGGCGCGCATGGTTGGTCGGTGGATCCCGCGGCATGAGCGGTTCGATCGCCTTGTCATCGATCGCCGCGCTCTATAGCGGGGCGGGATCGGTGACAGCCGCCGTCCCCGACCGTTGTCTGGAAACGGTTGCTGGTTTTCATCCAGCGATCATGACGGTTGCGCTGACGGATGATCAACAGGGGCGGTTTAGCGAACCAGCGGGAACGCAACTTGCCGGCTATCTTCGCTCGGCAACCGCGATCGGATGCGGTCCCGGCATGACCACCGCGCCCGGTGCCCGGCGGATCGTCGAGCGACTATTGTCAATCAGCTCCCTTCCCCGCGTCATGGATGCCGACGCCCTCAACTCACTGGCTATGCTCGGAATGCTCCCGGCGGCTGACAACGGTCCCTTGATATTGACGCCGCATCCAGGTGAGTTGCAGCGGTTGACGGGTGCGCCCTCTGGTGATCGGCCAGTTCAAATCGAGGCAGCTCGGAAATTGGCCGCGACGCACATGATAATCGTGGTGGTTAAGGGCGGGCCGACGGTGGTTGTTGACGAGAAACACTGCTGGACCAATCCCACCGGCAACCCCGGCATGGCGACCGCCGGCAGCGGTGACATATTGACGGGCGTGATTACCGGCTTGCTTGCGCAAAAATTGTCTCCCTGGGATGCGGCACGTTTGGGCGTTTGGGTGCATGGCAGGGCCGGTGATCTAGCTGCGCAACAACAAGGGCAAGCTGCGCTGACAGCGATTGAGATTCTCGCTGCGATTCCCACCGCGCTCAACGAGGCGACAGCCAAGTAGCTTGATCTGGTCTACGAAGAGTGCACCCGATCAGGCATAATCACCGCACTCCCCTGCCCTCGTCGTTTTCTCTGATTCCGCCGCCCGTGACACGCATCATCCCGCTTTCGCATCTCGCCACGACGCCCGAGTTGCAGGCGATGGTTACCGGTGGGGTCCTGTCGATTGGCAACTTTGATGGCGTCCACCTAGGCCACGCGAGGCTGCTTGAGACGATCCGCAAGTTGGCCGACGAAATTGGTGGACCAACGGTCGCTGTGGTATTTGACCCGCATCCGGCGGCAATCTTGCGACCCGAAAAGAAGCCGCCGCGATTGACCTGGATCGAACGGCGGGCAGAGCTGATGTCGAGATATGGGATTGATGCGCTGGTGGTTTGTGAAACGACACGCGAATTTCTGCGGCTGACTGCGGATCAATTTTTCAACTGGTTGGTGGTTGGGCAATTGAAAGCAGCCGCGATGGTCGAGGGTCCTAATTTTTATTTTGGCCGCGATCGTGGAGGTGATGTTGCGGTGCTGACTGAGCTTTGTCTTCGGCACGACGTCAAGCTGAAAATTGTCGCGCCAAGCGAGATCGATTCGGTGATGATCAGTAGCACGCGGATTCGAGCTTTGCTGGAAAGCGGAGCGGTGGCCGCCGCAGCGGAGCTATTGGGCGCCCCGTATCGGATTCGGGGTGAGGTCATCGCCGGCGACCGCCGAGGCCGCGAAATCGGCTTTCCGACCGCGAACTTGTCCGGCATCGATGTGATCGTACCGGCCGCCGGTGTGTATGCGGGATTCGCCTTGGTCGGCCAATCACAGTCGGGCCCGTCGGCATACAAAGCCGCGATACACATTGGCCCCAATCCAACCTTTGGTCCTGACAGTCGAGTGAAAGTCGAAGTGCATCTGATCGACTACGATGGGGATCTGTATGGTCAGCAGTTGATGGTTGACTTCGTCGCCCGTGTGCGCGACATTGCCCGCTTCGACTCCCCCGAAAAACTGATTGATCAGCTCAATCGAGACATTGAATCCGTTCGTACTCTACTACAATCCAATGATCACTCGCACGACGAATAGCCGCATCAATCAAGGAGCCCGCTGCAATGGGCGTTAATTGGAAAGCTTTTACCGATCAGATCCGCCACTACGAGTCATTCGTGCTGGTCAGTCATATTCGTCCAGACTGTGACGCGCTTGGGAGCGAACTGGGGATGGCGGAAGTGCTCCGCGCGGTTGGCAAAAAAGTGCGAATCATCAATGCGCATCGGACCCCCACCGCGCTGCAGTTTTTGGATCCGGCCGGCAACATCCAAGTGTTAGGCGACGATGTCGAAGCCGAAGACATTTCAACGGATTGCATCATGGTGCTGGACACCAGCGCCTGGGCTCAGTTGGGCGACATGGCAGAAGTGATCAGAGCGGCCCGCTGCGATAAAATCGTCTTGGACCATCATGTTGGCGAAGATGACTTGGGTGCGGCGATGTACAAAGATTATCAGGCTGAGGCGACCGGGCACTTGGTCGTCCAGGCCGCCGACGCGCTCGGTGTTTCTCTGACCCGAACGCTGTCGGTTCCTCTGTTCGCGGCGATCGCCACCGATACCGGCTGGTTTCGGTTTGGCAGCGTGACAGCGGAAACGTACCGGGTGATTGCGCGATTGATCGATGCTGGGGTCGTCCCCAGTGAAGTCTACGCGGATCTGTACGAACGAGACACGATTGGCCGACTGCGATTGCGAGGACTCATTCTGTCGCGGACCACGGACGAGCTCGATGGGGCGTTAATGCACACCTATGTCCGCAAAGAGGATTTTGCGGAAACCGGCGCTGAGCCGAGTGATACCGAGGACGCGATCAATTTGACCCTGACCGTCAACGGCGCGAAAGCCGCCGTGATTTTTGTCGAACAAATTCGTGGTGGTTTTAAGTTAAGCTTCCGTAGCCGCTGCGGAATGGACTGCAATGAGATCGCCAAGCAATTTGGCGGCGGCGGACACAAGGCGGCAGCCGGCGCATTTCAAGAGGGAACACTCGAGGAGGTTCAGGGGCGAGTCTTGCCGGTGGTCCGTGAGGCCGTGAAAGCCGAGCCCTGCGCCAAGTAAAGGAATGCTTTTCCAATCGTTGATGGCTGCGGGTACAGTAACCCGTAAAAAATTGCGATCGCTTGAGAAACCAGCTTGGGTTACTTCAGCAGAAACCCGGTTGTCTCCCAGCCCTCGCTGGTTTCCTCAATGTAACTTCCGCCATCGGCCAGATATTTCTCGATCTCCGCGATCGGCGGTAGCGTTTCGGCGTTCAACGGATCGGGTTCCCCGCTGTCCTGCTCCTCCTCGGCCATGCGCTGGACCAACTTAGCCAACACCGAACTCGATTCGCGAAGTTTTCCCTGTCTCAACAATTCGTATTTCACTCGCAGCGACATTTTGGTGCGAACGACGCGATCAAAGATCGGCTTGTCCAGACCGAGTGCCTTAAATGATTCGACGATTTTTATGACCTCAGGGACGGTCGACAATCCGTCGTCAGCGCCGTCTTGAATTCGCAACGCGGTCGCGACTAACAGTTCCGGGTGGCTGGAAAACATCAAATAGGGAGCTTTGGATCCCGGTCCCTGGGGCACCAGTGCGATGGCCCATTGGTCCAGCAACGGCGCCGCATCTTCGCTCGCTTCTTCCTCATCAAAGCCGAGATCGCCAAACAATTCTTCGTCAAAATCCTCGTCGGCACCCCCTGCCCCGCGCTCGACTTGCCAGACGTCAATGTCGTGCAACTCGGGGGTGTCCATCTTGCTGGCATCCGGTTCGACTTCCATCGCTTTGCCGATCGCGGCCTTGATCTTGCCAGCATCGCTGACTCGGATCGCCACCAATAGTCTTTCGCTGGTGATGTCCTCCGGCAGGGTGTTATCGGTAATCAGCATGATCTGATTATCCAAGCTCGGCAGCACCTCGTTCTTCAGATCGATCTGAGGCCCATCTTTGTCTTTGTAAATTCCTTCGATCATGTCGTCAAAAATTTCATCACCCAGCGCTTCGTCGATCAATGAACCGGAAGCCCAAAAAGCCGATTCGATCTTCAGATTCAAGCGGTTGAAACTCGCTGTCTCTGGACCTACCCAAGCCGGAATTTCTTCTCGAGCCGTGGTATCGAACTGCAGCATTCTGGCGGCCTTCTCAAAGGGCCGCTCCGCCAGAATGACCCCTTTATGCAACAGGTCATAGACTTGTCCGTTGATCGCTAGCACACCACCGGCTGAGCTGACCGCGCCAAATCCCTGGTTCTCCAGAAGTTTGATGATGTCGATGTCATTGCCGCGGTCGACTTCCAATGCTTCGCGAATGATGCGTCCCATCGCAAAAGGCCGTGCAAACCATTCAGCGGCCAAAGTGCCACCCTGACTTTTGACCGGCTCTTGAATCGCCTGGCCGGCACGAGTGATGACTTTGCGGAATTCGGCTTGCTCGCTGATCGGCTTGCCATTAGGTTCCCCCGCGGCCGCATCCAGAATACTGGTGACAACGGAGTCGCGATCGGCGGTCACAATCCGGGCGTCGCTCAGACAAATCGCGATCTGTTCGACCTTAATCTGTCCCGGTTTCCGCTTGGCTACATAGACGCGTACAGTTTCTCCCTGATGTTTGACATCGGTGCGAACCCATTCACCCGCTTTGAAATCTTTGTCGATCGTCTCCAGTGCCGCTTCGGCTTTATCTTTAAGCCCGCGAATGTCCGCGACCAAACAGAGAGCATAGGGTCTTCGCTTGTCGTTGGGAAACGGCAGCCAAGCGAGCACAACTTCCCCAGAGGCGATTTCGTACAAGTCGTCAGCCGTAATCGCGATCTTGTTGTTGACTGATTGCAGATAATTTCTGACCCGTTCGCGTTGCGCGTCGAAGAACGGCTTGACCAATTCTTCATCTCGCAATTTGCCCGCATTTGTTTCGTCCAAAGCTTCGCAGAATTTGGGAAAATTGGGGATGCGGATCAATCCGGCGGTCGTTTCGGGCAGCAGGTCAATCGCGTTGGTGTAGGGATCGGCCGGAGCTGCATCCTGGGCACAGCTGTTTCGATCCGCGGGATCGCCGAGCACCAAAATGAGTGCCACGGTCGCGACCAGCCGCAACAGATTCCAGGACAGATTGGGGTTGCAAACCGTGCAGCTAAGAAGGGTCGACAGTGGGGCCAAGGATTGCCGGTCGGAATCAAGGTAGTCGCACATTCATTTTCCAGTTCACATGATCAAGCCGAGTCGAGCTGCCAAACCGGCAGCACGACAGGAAAGTGAGTATGTTATCGAAACCGTATTGCCGCCGAAACGCCGCATTGACTGGCAAGAATAGTAATCGGCGGGTAAAAAACAGTTCCGGACTACAATTATTGGGATTTGAGGCGTACATTCTCGCCGTGAATTGAATCAAAAACTGTTCTTTGGAGTCGATTGTGGCGGCCCAACTTCCCAACGTCCTGGCAGCTCGATACGCGAGCGACGCGATGGTCGAAATTTGGTCGCCCAGCAATAAGGTGTTGCTTGAGCGGCAGCTTTGGATCGCCGTCTTGGAAGCCCAGCGTGACCTGGGAGTCGAAGTCAGCGAACAAGCGATCGAAGATTACGCTCGCGTGATCGACCAAATCGACTTGCTGTCGATTGACGATCGCGAGCGAATCACGCGACACGATGTGAAGGCCCGCATTGAGGAATTCAACGCGCTCTCTGGCCATCAGCAAATCCACCAAGGAATGACCTCTCGGGATTTGACCGAGAACGTCGAACAACTGCAAATCCGCCAGGCACTGGTGCTGGTCCGCGACCGATCGGTCGCTGCATTGACATTGCTCGGACAGCGCGCCGCTGAATATTGCGAAATGGCGATCACCGGACGGACTCATAATGTTCCCGCCCAGGTGACGACGATTGGAAAACGATTTGCCAGCGTTGCCGAGGAATTGCTGCTGGCGGTCGAGCGACTGGAGAATCTGCTTGCCCGTTTGCCGCTGCGTGGAATCAAAGGAGCGGTGGGTACCCAGCAAGATATGTTGGATCTGTTTCAAGGTGATGCTGCAAAGCTAGATTCACTTGATCGCCGAATCGCCGAACACATGGGGTTCGCATCGACGTTGGTTTCGGTTGGCCAAGTCTATCCCCGATCACTGGATTTCGATGTGCTATCGTCGCTGGTCCAACTCTCCTCAGCCCCGGCGAATTTTGCGCGCACGCTGCGGTTGATGGCTGGCGCTGAGTTGGCGACCGAAGGCTTCCAGCCTGGACAAGTCGGTTCGTCGGCCATGCCGCACAAAATGAATGCGCGTTCGGCCGAGCGAATCGATGGATTTTGTGTGATCCTACGAGGTTATCTGGCGATGGTCGCTGGATTGCTGGGCGATCAGTGGAACGAAGGAGATGTTAGTTGCAGTGTGGTTCGTCGAGTCGCGATTCCCGATTCGTTTTTGGCGATGGATGGACAACTGGAAGCGTTTCTGACGGTGCTGGAAGATTTCGGTGCGTATCCGGCCATGATCGATCGCGAATTGCGGCGCTACCTGCCATTCCTGGCGACCACCAAAATTTTGGTCGCCTCATTAAAAGCAGGTGTTGGTCGCGAGCTGGCGCATGCGGCGATCAAAGAACATGCGGTGGCCGCGGCGCTGGCAATGCGTGACAGTGGCGCCGACGAGAATGACTTGATCCAGCGACTGGCAGCTGACCAACGAATTCCGCTGGATGCCGCCGCGTTGCAGGCGGCGATCGGTGATCCCGACGAATTTATCGGCAATGCGCCGGCGCAAGTCCGGGGGGTGATCACGAAAATTGATGCTATTTCGTCACGGTACCCCGAGGCGGCGAAGTACCGGCCAGGGACCATTCTGTAGGGCCAATGTCGGGTTCTGACTCGACTTTTCGCCAGAAACGACTAGGCTGATCCTTAGTTTTTCCGTCCTCGCTGACGACTTTCCATGCGTCCCATCCAACTAGCCATGCTGGCCCTCTGTGCTTTCTCTCTGGGCACCGCGGGCGCCCAGCAAAGTCCGCTGACCAGCACTCCGCCCGCTAAGGTCGACTATTCGATTCTGGCCCAGAGTGCAAACGCCGCCCGGATCAATCTGACCGACCAGCAACGCGCCGCGATCGCCCAGATTCTCGATACCCGGGTCAACGAACTTGTTGCCGCCCAACCCGACGACCGGGAACAGATTGTCGCCAAGTCGAATGCGCAAATCGAAGCCCTGTTGAGCGACGAGCAGAAACAGGCGCTCGCGGCATCGCTAACCGGCGGTAAGTTGCAGTTCAATTTTTATCAACAAAAGTGGGGCGACGTCTTGGCCTGGTTTGCCAAGCAGGCGGACGTATCGTTGGTGATGGATCAGGAACCGCCGGGGATGTTCACCTACAAGGACACGCGCGAATTCAGTCCGGCCGAAGCAATTGATTTGTTGAACAGCGTGCTGTTGAGCAAAAACTTTACCTTGATTCGTCGCGAGCGGATGTTGGTCGTTGTCGACACCAGCCAAGGCGTGCCCTACGACCTGGTACAACAGGTGCCCCTTGAGAAGCTGTCCGACTACGGCCGCTTCGAAATCGTGACCACCGAGTTCCCGCTCAGCGGGCGTCCGCTGCCCACCGTCGTTGAAGCGGTCACGCCGTTGGTGGGTGCTCATGGTCAGGTGATTCCGCTTGCCGCGGTTGACAAGTTGTTAGTGACCGAAACGGCGGGACGCTTGCAAGCGATCGGCGTAGTGATCGAGTCAGTCCCCATCCCCAAGAAACCAGAACCGCCACAGCCGGCACCCAAGCCGCCCGCGGCCGTCTTCCAGACCTACCCCGCGCCGGGTCTCGATCCCGAGGCGACCACCGAAGTATTGAAGTTGCTGTTTCCGGCTGCCGCGATCAAATTCGATCCTCAGGCCGCCGTCATTCATTGCCAGGCTGTGCCAGAGGTCCAAGCCGGTGTCTCGGCAAGCGTTGCCAAATTGGTCGAAAGCGTTACTGGTGAAAATAAAGCCAGATTGCAAACCTATCCCGTTCCGGCCAATCGCTTGTCGGCCTTGATCGATCAAGTCACATTGGCACATCCTGAGCTCGTGATTGACGCCGATCCTGAAAAAAACCGATTGTTGGTGGTCGCCAATACGCAAGAACATGCCGAGGTCGTCAAGACGCTGGAGAGTCTCGGTGCGATGACCGAACCGTCCCAGAGCGATCCGCAAACCGTGGTGCTGTATCCCGTCGACCCGGTGTCGATCGACGGCGCCGCAGCGCTGTTGCAGAATGTGATTCCCGCTGCCTTGGTGATTCCCGACGTCGGTCGCATCGCTGTGCGAGCCAGTTCGCAGGAACAGGAATTAGCAAGAAGCACGATCGCCGCCTTCACCCAGCGCCCCAGTGGTGGACCCCAATTGAACTTTTATCCACTGGACCAACCCCTTAGCAGTGAGATGCTGGCGGTGTTGTCGGCGGCGATTCCCCAAGCGACGATGACCTGGTTGCCAGCGGAAAAAAAGCTAAGTGTGCTGGCAACGCAGGCCGACCACGAGCGGATCGCACAAACGCTGGCTCAGATCAAACAGAACAAGCGGACTCCAGTGACCGAGCCAAAGCGATTGGAAGTCACCGTCGCCAGTCCGGCGGAATTGGTCGCAATGTTGCAGACTCGATTCCCCGGAACCGAAATGGTTTTGAATGAACAGTCTCATTCACTGCATGTTTGGGCTGACGACAATGCTTTTGAATCCATCCGTGACGCCTTTGACAAGATTTCAGCGGCTTTGCCGCAGCGCGAAGAGTCGGTGATGATTCCCTATGCGTTGAAACACGCCGACGCTCAGAGCGTGCTGACGCTGTTGATGGGCATGCGGCCAGACCTGAATGCTGCCGCCGATGCGGATTCCAACCGAATTCTTGTTTCCGCGCCGCTTGCTGATCAGCCGAGATACCGTGCGCTGATCGAACAGTTGGACTCCGAGCCCGATGCGCCCGGGAACCGACGATTGAATCGTATCCACTAAGGTCGATCGAATCGGCAACTGCGGTCAGTATTCTATCACCGTTGTTCCCTGAAATGACTTTGACCAGCGATGCTGCCAACCGCCGGCTGGTCGGATCGGGTACCGCCCAGAACCATCAACGTCTGCTTGCCGCGCTCGCACGCATTGATGTCCCCGAACAAGACAGAGACACGCGCCTGGAGTCCTATGATCTCGGCGATGCTGATCCGACTCAGATCGTCAGTGTATTGAGTCAACTTGTGCCAGCCGCGATCGCCTCGCCAAGTGCTGATGGCAGCAAGCTGTACGTCTGGGGTGACGATGCAGCGCACCGCACCGTCGCTCAGGCGATGGAACATTTGACGGAGTCGGATCCCAGCTCTTCCCGCAGTCTGAAAGCCTATCCATTACCCAACGGCGCGGGCCCGACGGCGATCACGTTCATGCAGCCGGTTGCTCCCGATGCCACGCTGACCTTGGATGCCAACTATCAGAATTTAATCGCATTTGCGACCGCAGCGGACCATCAAGCGATCGCGACTGCCATCGAGGCACTGCGCAGCGATTTGGTCGACGCGAATGTCAAGTCGACCCGAGTTTATCGGTTCCAGAAAAGTTCACCGACCGTGGCTTATACGGCGCTGGCAACGCTGGTCCCGACCGCAACGATGGCCGTCGATTCAACAGCTTCGGTATTGGTCGCTACGGCGACCGACGAGCAGCATCGGATGATTGATTCCGTGGTCACTCAAATCGAAGCCGATCCCGCATCGGCGCGGATCATGAAAGCCTATCCGTTGCCCCGCGGGGCGGGTCCAACCGCGCTCACGATCATGCAACCGGTCGCTGCGGATGCGACTCTTTCGCTGGACGCAACCTTCGAGAATTTGATCGCATTCGCTAGCGAAACCGAACACCAGGCGATCGCCGCTGCGATCGCAGGACTGCGGACAGATTTGGTCAATGCCAACGGTGATGATCAAATTGTAGCAGTCTACCCGCTCGATCCCGAAGTAATCTCCGCGTCATCGCTGGTCACAAGCTTTGACGACGCGACAGTAGATCAGTTAAGTATTCAGCCCAACGTCGAGACGAACAGTCTGATTGTGCGAGGCAGCGAGCAGGCGCAAGCCAGGTTTCGCGGGACGATTGATTCGATCACCAGCCAATTGCGAAAAACAAACGAGCAGCAAACGCAAGTTTACCGTTTCAACAACGCAGCACCAACAGTCGCTCTGAACGCGCTCACCGCGTTGCTTCCCCAAGCAACATTCGCGATCGACGCAGAAACCTCCGTGTTGGTGGCAACCGCGACGGCGCGGCAACACGAGACGATCGCAAAGGTGGTCAAACAGATCGATAGCGAACGACCTGCTGGCAATCAATCGACCCGGGTCTATCGTTTGCATCGTTCAAGTGCCAGAACGGTCAATCAGGCGCTGGAAATGATCGCACCGAAGGCAAAGATTGGCTACGATTCGGGGTCAAATGTCGTGATTGCGACTGCTACCGAGGAAGACCACAAGATTCTGCAAGAGGCTGTGGCTCAAATCGAAGGCCGCGCGCAAGGTGGGATCATCAGGATTTATCCGCTAACCAACGTCGCCGCGACCGTCGCCGCCTCGGCGGTTCAGGCGATTGCCGACAGCACCACTGCACCGGTTGACGTACAGCCAAACGAGGACAGCAACTCGTTGGTGATCGTTGCTGATGAGACACAGCATCAGCTGATACGCCAGGCAATTGAGCAATTGGATGCTGAAGATCGACAGCTGGAAGTATTTCAATTGATCGTCAGCGATCCCTTCGCCGTTGAAATGTCGATCGATGATCTATTTGGTGATCTACCCGAGAACGCCACGCCATCGGTGTCGACTGACTATGAAACCAGCAAACTGTTCGTGCGGGGAACGAAACGTCAGATCGATCAGATCCGCCAGCTGCTGGTCAAACTTGGTGAATCGATCCCCGCCGACAGCGACACCGCAGTCGGGTCGGGAAATACAAGAACGATTCGATTTCCCGGAGACACGCAGACGGCGATCGATCAGATCAAAACGATTTGGCCGCGTTTGCGCAAAAACCGAATCGATGTGATCACGCCCAGCGATCAGCGAATCGAACCGATTGTGCCCGGCGGGCCTACGAGCGAGACAGAAGCGACAGAATCGGAATCCACCGCGCCGCGTCCGGACACGCAATCGAAACGGTCGCCATCGCCGCTGGAGACGCGGCTGGTCGTTTTCCAGAACACCACTCGTGCGCAACAACCAATTGTGGACAAGCAAGATGGCCAAACAGATGACAATGCCGCGGATCCGCCGCCGGTAACGATCACAACCAGCAGTGACAGCATCACGATTTCATCGGACGATATCGATGCGTTGGATCGCATGGAGTCGTTGCTGCGAGCAATGGCCGGCGCGGCGCGCGACAGCAGCGCAAACTCGAACTTTGCAATTTTCTTGTTGCGCAACACCGGCGCGTCGGACGTCGAATTACTACTGAAGAAACTTTTCGAGGATTTGCCCTTTCAACGAGGAGGACTTAGCACTGCTGCGTTCGTCGCCGATGATCGGCTGAACGCGCTCGTCGTCCATGGAAATCGGCAAGCTCGTGAAATGATTGGCCAATTGCTGGAAGTACTCGACACACAAGAACTGGGCGATCCGCTGAACGTCTACCGACCTGAGATCGTGACGTTTCAATATGCACGTGCCTCTCGAGTCTTGGCGATCCTCGAAAACGTGTATAAGACGCAGTTGACTGCTGGCGGCGGGCGCAAACCGATATCGATTCCCAAGGGAGTGCCTGATTCGGTCGCCTCGGTGCTGCAGCAGATCAATGCTGCCACGTCGGGACCGGTGCTGACCTTGGACGTTGATCAGCCAACCAATTCGCTGATCCTGCGGGCGCCGCCAGAGTTGCGCGAGGAGATTCGCGAGTTCACGACACAAATTGACCAACAGGCAAAAGACAATTCCAGCCGCAGCGTCCGAGTGATCCAGCTCAAGCGAGGCAAATCAGACCCGATTCGAGCGGCACTTGAGCAATTCATCAATGCCGACTGAGCGGAGCCTGAGGCTGATCGAACCGGCTTGGCTGCAAGCGATAGCCCTGGGATTACCGTAAACAGTGGTTTAAAGGCCTGTAGTTTGCCTTAGCACCCGATTTCATTGCATTATATTTTGCCCGGCGGGTACAATTTGAATAACTGGCAAACTCAGCCGCAGCTTGGGCTTGCGCAAAATTGAAAGGATACTCCCCGCCTGCCATTGATGGCAATTCATCCTATCGGTCGGAACTCGATTCCATGATGGATTCTGACCGGTCAACAAAGACAATCCATGTCACACGATCTATCCACCACTCGGTTGGACCGAGTCCAGCTTGCACGCATCGCGGACCTGCTTAAGCTCCGGCAGTCGATTGAGTCGATCGCTGAAGATTTAGGCATCGGTTCTGCCAAAGAACTACTGGCCGGGATCGCCGCTGCTTTGCGATTGCCGTTGGTCGACCTGACCGATGTTGAGATCGATCAATCGCTGCTAACGCAATTTCCGCTTCGCCTCGTTCATCGGCACGAATACTTTCCGATTACCCGAGACGTTGATGGCTTGGTCGTGGCGGTCAGCAATCCGTTTGATTTTCAAGCCATTGACCAACTGAGCGCCGCCACCGAGCAGATCATTCATCCGGTCGTAGCTCCTCCCGAACAAGTTCGCGAGTTGATCAAGCGGTACCTGGGCGTTGGTGCTGAAACGATCGATGGCATGCTGGCGCTGCAAAAAGATGACGACTCGTACGAACAACTCGGATCGTTGTCGGGCAAAGATCTGGAGGATGCCGAAGTCGCTCAGCAAGCCTCGGTGGTTCGCTTGGTCAATGAAATTTTGATCGAAGCGATTGATGCCCGAGCGAGTGACATTCATATCGAGGCGCAAGAGCGTGGAATCAAAATTCGCTATCGAATCGACGGTGTGCTGCAGCGACAGCCGGCTCCTGCGGAAATGAACCAATTTCGTGCCGCGATCATCAGCCGTCTGAAGATCATGGCCAAGTTGAACATCGCGGAAAAGCGCGTTCCCCAGGACGGTCGAATCAAACTGCGCGTCAATGGTCGCGAAGTCGACATTCGGCTGTCGATCATTCCGATGTTGCATGGCGAAGGTGTCGTGATGCGCGTGCTGGACAAAGAGAATTTGAATTTCTCATTGGCCGAGATCGGCATGCCTGAGGATGTGTACCTGCGATTCCAGAATTTGATTCGTTTGCCCCATGGGATCGTGTTGGTCACCGGACCAACCGGTTCGGGAAAAACGACTACCTTGTACAGTTCGCTTGTCGAAATTCATGACGAACAAACCAAAATCATCACGACCGAAGATCCGATCGAGTACCAACTCGAAGGCATCAACCAGATTCAGGTCCACAACAAAGTCGGATTGACCTTTGCCGCCAGCTTGCGAAGTATCCTGCGTCATGATCCGGATGTGGTGCTGGTCGGTGAAATTCGTGATTTCGAAACCGCCGAGAATGCGATCCAAGCTTCACTGACTGGGCACCTGGTGTTCAGCACGTTGCATACCAATGATTCGGCGGGCGCATTCATGCGACTTATCGACATGGGAGTCGAACCGTTCCTGGTCAGCAGCACCATCGAAGGCGTGATGGCGCAGCGACTTGTACGGCGGCTATGTCCCGAATGCCGAGAACCTGACCGGCGGCCGCGGACCGATTTGCCCGCTGATTTTCCCATCGAGCGGATGCGAAACCTGGACGTTAAGCCGTATCGACCGGTTGGTTGTCCCGCCTGTCGCGGCAACGGGTACCGTGGTCGCCTTGGCATCTATGAACTGTTGACTGCCAACGACGAGGTACGAGAATTGGTCTCCGGCCGAGCCGCCACGATGGAAATCAAACGGGCGGCGATTCGAGCGGGAATGTCGACCTTGCGAGAAGACGGCTGGAACAAAGTGTTTGAAGGTATCACCTCGATTGACGAGGTGCTTCGCGTCACCAAGGCGGATTGACCGGTGGCCGAAGTGCCCGGGCGAATGGAGTGGGGTCAAAACAACTTGCTGACTCGGTGACAATGATATGCCAGACTTTTTTTACCGAGCGAAAAAGTCCGACGGTCAGAACACCGACGGCACGATTGCCGCGGGCAGCGTTCGCGAGGCGATGTCGCTGTTGCGCAAGCGGTCGTTGTTTCCCCTGGAAGTCCGTGATCAGTCGGCAAAATCTTCGCCGTGGGACATCCGGATCGAGCTCCCCAAGCGGATCAAGATCGAGATCGTTGCTGATACGTTGACGCAGCTGAGCGACCTGCTAGGTGGTGGCGTTTCCCTGTTGGAATCGCTGACCATCCTGTCCAACGAATCGTCGGATCCTCAAATGTGCCAGGTGTTAGCCGAGGTCCGCGAGCAAGTCGCCAACGGCTGTGGATTGGATGAAGCGATGGCGGCGCATCCGAAGGTCTTTTCGGAGTTGGTGATCAGCATGGTGCGGGCCGGTCTGGAGGGAGCTTTCTTGGAAGAGTCGCTAGAGCATGTCGCCGCGTTTCTGCAGAAACAAGATCAGCTGCGATCCAAAGTCGCCAGCGCGATGACTTATCCAATCGTGCTGATTGTCGTTGGCTTTGTTGTGATGATCATCTTGATACTGTACATCGTGCCGATGTTTGAACCGTTCTTTCGCGCGTCTCGAGCGTAGCGGAGTCGGTTTGCCGCTGGTCACGGTGCTGTTGTTGGCGCTTCAGCCATGGACTGTTGAAGTACGGTTTTTTGGTCGCCGGCGGCGTGGTCGGATTGGTGATCCTGTTGAGGCGGTCGGTGGGAACCGACCGCGGGCGGCGAGTCTTTGACGGCCTCAAGTTAAAGGCCCCGCTGGTGGGTCCCGTGGTGCATGCGACTTCGGTTTCTCGCTTCTGCCGCGTCCTGGGAACGTTACTCCGCAACGGGGTGCCGATTCTAAAGTCGCTGGAAATCAGCAGCGAATCGACCGGAAACGTGCTGCTTGCCGAGACGATTCGGCACTCAGCCGATAACATATCGACAGGCAATTCACTGGCCGCACCGCTGGCAGCCAGCGGCTTGGTCCCGCCCCAAGTGATGGCGATGATCCGCGTTGCCGAAGAATCCAATTCGCTCGAAACGGTGCTTGTGAAGATCGCTGATCGGATGGATGAAAAAACCGAACGAAAGCTCGATGCGCTGGTGCGATTGATCGAGCCGCTGATGCTGTTGTGCATCGGAGCGATGGTGATGTTCATCATCGTTGGTGTACTGTTGCCGGTATTCGACATGAATACGGCTCTCGACTAAATTTTACTCGTAGGGATAACCCCCGGACCCGCAAATGATGGACTTGAAAATGAAACGCACAGGCAATCCTCGCCATGGTTTTACGCTGATCGAATTGATGATCGTGTTGATCATATTGGTGATGTTGTTCGCAATCGCCGGACCGCGTCTGCTGGGAACACAAGACAAGGCGGACATCAAAGGCACCATGACCCAGATGGGAAACCTCGAATCGGCCCTGAAAATGTACGCGGTTGACATGAGATCCTTTCCCAACACCGAAGACGGATTGGCAGCGTTGATTCGGCCACCGGCCGATGAGGCAAAGGCCCGTAAATGGGAAGGTCCTTATTTGGACGACGAAGTGATCCCCGCCGACGCCTGGGGTCAGGCGTTCGTGTATGAATACCCGCCAGTCAATGGTCAACGCGACTTTCCGAATATTTCCTCGTTGGGCAAAGACGGCGAAGCTGACACCGAAGACGACATCGTCAACTGGCGCGATGTGGAAACAGAAGGTGATGCGGGTGATGTGCCCAGCGCTGCTGATCTGGGATCCCGCACCAGCTCGTAATCCGCGATGGCCAAACGCCCAGCCTTCACCTTGATCGAGGTAATGATCGTACTGACGATTGTGGTTTCCGTGCTGGCAATCGCGTGGCCCAGGATGCGCACGCTCGCGGCCAAGACGCAATTTCGTGAAGCAGCCGTCGATTTCAAAGCAGCTTGCGCCGAGGCGCGCGATCAAGCCGTTCGATCGGGCAAGCCGGTAGTCCTCAGCTACCAATTGGGGAAGTCACGGTATCGGTTGAGTGATCAGGAAAATTCGCAGTTCCTTTCCAAACAGACAATCGACCTGAATCCTGCGAATTTGGCGGAAAAACCCCCGGACAGATCGCGGCAGTTCATTCGTGAATTTGCCTTGCCAGCAGGAATCACCTTTGCCGATCCAGCTGATCTTTTGGATCAAACCGAAGCGAATGAGCTGCGGCGGCTGACCCAACCTGATCAGCTACGGGTCGAGGACAGACTGATCGTCGGTCAACAGCAAACGATCGACTGGGCACAGTCGGAGGCGATCCGATTCTTTCCTGAGGGGCGGGCCACATCGGCCACGGTCCACCTCCGCGCAAGCGACACGCAAGAATCGATCACTGTGGCGGTCCGCGGATTGAACGCCGAAGTATCGATCGGTTCGGTGGAGCAACCGGATGCTTCGCAGGCGCGGCCAAACGACGTCGCAGGTGGGTCGATCGACGGGGAGCCGACCAATGCTGGAGAGTAGTCAAGCGAGCCGCGCTTTGCTGGATACTGATTCCAGCCAGGATCGCTCGGGCCGCGCTGCCTTTTCGCTCCTGGAAGTGATTTTGGCGCTCGCGATCATCGCCGCCAGCGCGATGGTTTTACTGCGGCTGATTTCGACCGGCGAGCAACATCAGCGCCGCGGCGAGCGGCGGGCGACCGGACAGATGATTTGCCAGTCCTTGATCGATCAGATGACGATTAACCCCGAGCTGCGGCAAAACGTTGAAGACCAGAGTGTTGCCGGGCACCCGCAGTGGACCTACACGGCCAAAGTTGAACCAACCGAATTCCCGGGCCTGGTGCGAATTCGCATCCGCGCCTCGGAGACTCCGCTGGTTGACCGACGCACCCCGGACGATGGCAGATTCGATTTTCAGCTCGTCAGATGGTTGCGAAGCGACGACAACTCAGCCGATCGCGCGAATGAGTCGGAGGATTCGCAGTGAGCCGAAATCTTGGTTTCACTCTGATCGAAACCATCATCGCGATGTCACTGCTAACGCTGTTGATGGTGATTGTGTGGACGATGTTCGGCATCTACACCAAGTTGGAGACCAAAGGGGTCGCCGCGGCAGCGGAATCGAGCCTGGTTCGCGCGATCGATCGGCAATTTCGCGATGATCTGTTGCATACCATCGCAGTCGATCGCCAGCGTGCTGTCGCGGTCGATCAAGAATCCGACCCGGCAGGGAATCAGTTTCCACTGAACGGCTACTTGGTAGGCACAGAGACCGACTTGCATTTTGTCGTCTCTGTCGAGACCAACAGCAAAGATGCGGTCGATCCGATTCGTGTACTCTCCTACCAGCCTCGTTCAGTGATCGAAGAGCAAAACGACGACCAGCGGGAGTCGAACGAAGCACCGACTGTGGAAGCTTTGGAAATTGGTTTGACTGACCAGTACGCAACGCCACTGGGAATCGACCGTCGCGACCGTTCCTGGCGGACTTATTGGAAAGACCACGCCAACGGCGATTCCCTGCAGGCCACGCTCAACACCAATCGACCGAGCTCACTGGACGCCGACGACTTCATGCAAGTTGGTCAAAACTCATCGGATGATGATGCCCAAGTGCGGCGGTTTCCCGAAGCGGCCGATGCGACTGACGAAATTTCGGAAATTCAGCGATTGAGTTTCCGCTACTTCGACGGCGCCGCTTGGCGGAGTCAATGGGATAGTACCGTCCTGGGCCGATTGCCGATCGCGATTGAACTTGGTTTTGATTTGCGGATCAACAAAGATAATTCAGCAGCGCAACAAGAAGCTGAGAATTTTCAGAGCGGCGCTGGTCGGCCCCAGTCAACGTCCGCTTCGATCCAGGCCGACCGCGATAGGATTTACGTCTCCGCTGGGCAAACAGAGCTGGCTGATGTCGTGACCGAGTACCGCTGCCTGGTGTCGATTCCAGCTGCCGCCGAGACGCCCAAGCGAGATTCAGTGTCCGATGATGTCGAAACGCCTGGTTCGTTATTGGAGGCGTTTTGATGAAAAGTCGACCAGGCACAGTACTGATCATTGTGGTGGTGATTGTGATGATGATCAGCTTGGCGGCTTACCATTTCACCATGTCGATGGAAGCTGAACACATGGCGGCAAGAAACGCGGGTGATCAAATCACCAGTCGCCATGCAGCGCTGTCGGGGATTGAACTGGTAGCTTCGATTCTCGATCGACCTCGCCAGCATCGTGATCGCCTGCTGGAGATTGCCGATCGTACGATCGATCTGTGGCCCTCCGAGTCGGAGGACGCAATCGCCTGTCATCTCAAGATTTCGTTTCCCGGCCCGATCGACGCCAGACCGCCGATTGACGAGTCGGCAAAATTGAATCTTCGTCGACTGTTGGAGTGGGACGACCAATCGCCGGGTCTGGCACGCGAGGCTTTGTTACGGTTGCCTGAAATGAACGAATCGATCGCCGATCGGTTACTTGACTGGATCGACGTCGATTCGCAGCCGCGATTGCAAGGAGACGAACAAGACGCCAGAAACTCACTCCCGTTGTTGGTCGATGAACTGGCGTTCTTGCAAACTGAGTCAGCCAATGAAACCGGTTCGTCCAATCTCGGTGACTCGGAACCGACCGCTCCGGCGTGGCTGGATTATCTGACCGTTCACAGCGCCGAGCGGAATCAATCGTTCGACGGCCATGCTCGGATTTTTCTGAACCAGCCCAGCTTGGTCACCCTGCACCAGGAACTGAGCGAATCCCTGACGCCTCGAATTGCCGATTACATCGTCTGGTTCCGGCAATTCGGTCCCGGCCAGACGGGGTCTTCCAGTGGTGTTGTCATCACCGGCGGCAAGCAGACACCGGCGGTCGATTTGACCATCCCTGCCAGTTTCGAGATCAGCGGTTTGACTGAGCTGATCGATTCCGCCGTTACGTTGCCGAAAACGACTCGGCGGGAGTCGCCGATGACGGTCTCCAGTCCGCTGACCAGCAGCATCGGCCCGGGGGGTGAGCGGCCGATCGACGAAGTCTTGGACCTCCTGACGTTGACCAGCGAAACTCGGCTGATCGGACGGGTCAACGTGCTAACGGCCCCTGTCGCCGTGCTGGCGGCCGTTCCGGGCCTGGATCGGTCCATCGCCGAACAAATTGCTAGTACTCGATCAAACTTGGACGTTAGTTTTCGCCATCCGATCGGATTGTTGTCGTCGCTGACCCTCGATTCGACTATCGTACAACAAGTACTACCGCACTTAACGGTCGCCGGGGATGTGGTACGAGCCGAATTGGTCGGCTGGATCAGTGATCAGTCAACGCAGCAGAATCTCGTTGCGGGTACCATTGAACCCGGTGCCACGATTGAACCCGGTGCCACGATTGAACCCGGTGCCACGATTGAAACTGGTGCCACGATTGAAACTGGTGCCACGATTGAAACTGGTGCCATGATTGACCTGGGTGCCATTGAAGCTGGTCCCAGCTATCGTTGTGAAGTGATTTTGGACGCATCGGATGGCCGGGCCAGGCAGGCTGTTTTTCGGAGACTGAGCCAGACCAGGTCGTCCACGAAAACCGACAAACAGACTGACGCCCCGCCACCGCTGACCCTTGATTGACCGTAAAGCTACGATCGACCGTGAAGCTGCCATTCGTCCCCAACCGAAGTAACGCAATTTTGCTGGTTGACCAAGGTGATCCGACACCTCGGTTTTTGGTTGCCACCTACGATCAGAAACAGCTACAGATCGTCTTACAGGGTCAGCTTGTTCGTGACCAGGAGGTCACTGTCGCCACACAGCTAAGAAACCGGCTGGATCAGGAATCGATTCGGTGCACGCAAGCGGCATTATTATTGTCCCGGCCGACCGTAGAATTTTTTGCCGGGAGCATGCCGCCTTCCGAGCCTCATGAGTTGCCCGCGCTGGTCGCAAATTTTGTCGCTCAGGAAACCGATGATGCGGATGATCGGGTGATTGATTTTCTGGTTACCAGCGACAACAAAATGACCACAGACGTTCTGGCAATGACTTGCGATCGAGACGTCGTTGAACGGGCGAGCCACGAGTTCAAGGAGGCGGGCTTCAAGCTGCTGGCGGCTACCTACAATGGTTTTGGCGCGGTGCAGTTGATTCACCAGGTCGCGCACCAGAAACTGCCGATCACCATTGCAATCACCTCGACCGATTCGAGTACCGAGATCGCGGTACTGCATCAACGACAGCCGGTGCTTTTTCGTACGATTCAACGAGGCGTGCAGCCGAGTGATTCGTTTGCTTCCGTGCTGGCTGCCGAGGTGCAGCGGACGCTGGCGTTCATCGGAGCCGGTGATGAAGATTCGGCATTGATCTACCTGATGGGGCGGACCGAAGATCTAAGCGAAGTCGCGGAGGTATTGTCGGAAACTGTGTCGTCGTCGGTTACGATTACGGGAGTGTTGGATCGCGTTGACTGTTCAGCGATCGAAGCATTCGAGGACACGACCAGTTACGCGCAGTTGATCGGTGTTGCGGCGGCAATTCATCAAGATCGACTGATCGCAAACTTTCTTTCGCCCCGAGAGGCGCCGCCGGCGGCACAACCGTGGCGCAAGTTTGCGTTTGGGGCCGCGGTCGCTGCAGTGGTGTTGGCGGTTTTCGGTTACATCGGCTGGACCGAGCGGGCCGAGCAATGGGCAGAAATCGAAACAAAGCAAGCCGCCCTCGCTGAATTATCCAAACGAGTCAACAAGTCGGCTGAATTGCAAGACATCGTCGACGCGCTGGCGGTCTGGCAACGCAACGATATCACCTGGTTGGACGAGCTGAAGGATCTGTCCGATCGTTTCCCCGAGCGCAACCAATCCTTGGTTCGCAAAATGACTTTGACGGCAGCCGATAACGGAGCGGGTGTGGTTGATTTGAGTGTGCAAGTCAATTCGCCCGAAGTGATCACGGAATTGGAATCGGCCATTCGGGACGATCGACACTCAGTCAGCAGCAAGCGTGTTACCGAGGTCAACGATTCGGAGGAACTGACATGGTCCTTTGACACGCGGATTGTTTTTCAACCACTGCCTCGTCCGGAAAAAGAGTTGCCCGATGCGATCGAAAATGTGACGATCGATGGAGTTACCCTGGACGAATCCGAGGCAGCCGAATCCGAGGCAGCCGAATCCGAGGCAGCCGAATCCGCTGTAGACGGGTCCGATGGCAAGGGGCTTGACCGTCGTGACGGTAATCGCGTTGACAAGGAGTCCATCCAGTGAATCAAAGCACTCGCCTGTTATTGATTGCGATGTCGGCCGTCGGGGTTTTGTGGGCTGGAGATGTCGGATACCGAAACTTGATCGAGCAGCCTGCGAAAGATCGAGCGGAAAAGATTGAGCAACTTGATACCCAAATCAACAAGGCGCGAGAAACCATCTTTGAATCCGCCGGAGCGACTGAGCGACTCGACGAATTGGAGCGATTGTCCCTGCCTCACGACCCCGAGCTTGCCCGCGCTCGATATCAGGATTGGTTACTCGATCTGGTGCAAAGCGTTGAATTGAACGGGGCCAGCGTTGATGCGGGAAAACCGGCTGCCGTCGCAATCAAGGATCGTGATACCCGCAAGCCGAAAGAAATTTTTTTGCGGTTTTCTTTTTCATTGCGGGGCCGGGGAACTTTGCAACAAATCTCGCGATTCCTGCATTACTTCTATCAAGCCGGTCATCTGCACAAGATCGCTTCCATAACCATGAATCCAGTGTCCGGTGGCCGGCTGATTGATTTCAGCGCCAACATTGAGGCCGTCGGTTTGTCGCGTTGCGAACGCAAAGGAGAGCTTTCCGGAGAATCGGTGCAACGCTTGGCCTCTGCCAACTTTGCAGATTACCAGTCGATCTCGCGACGAAACCTGTTCGCTCGATTCGGTGACGATACGCTTTCGAAAATCGTGTTGTCCGCGATTACGATTGCTAGCAACGGAACCGCACAAGCCTGGTTCGCGATTGGTGACGGCCCGACTCAAGTCCTTCAGCGGGGCGAGAAACTGGAGGTCACTGCGCACTCGATCGAGGTCGTCGACATCATCGCCGGTCAAGTTCTGTTGGATGTCAATGGACGAGTCGTCACTTTGAGGGCTGGTGAGAGCATCGAGAAAGTGGACGAACGTGAACTCGACGAATCGGTAGCCCTACCAAAGGCGGCTTAGCCGGTTCCCACGGTCTTGCTAGCGGAAACGGTCGCCTTGACAGTCAGGTCGTTTCTTTCGTATTCCGACAGCCCACCCACGCCAGAAGCAGATTCGTCTGTCTTTGGCCAAATCGAATCCCCGTGACCGACAGGGTCACGTCGAGAACGCTATGCATTTTCACCGGCGGACGACTGTAGTGCTTTGCCTGGCATTCATGCTGACCGGTTCGGTTGCCCATGGACAAAACCAATACCGCCCTGCCCTGCCCGCCTCGGAGGTTGGCCGTTCCCAGTCGGACCAAGACCGGATCGATACCGCCTTCATAGCGGTACCAGCCGCTCGATTTCCCACGACGCAGCGACAACTGGCGTCGGTTTTTCGCGGGCAACTCAACCGCGTTCAGACCGAAGACGATTCGACCTGGGAGCTTTCCGCTGGCGGCGCTACGAGTACGGCCTTGAGATTACGATTCGACAATCAGCGCAGTGGGATTCACGTTACCGGTCCCCGCCAACTGATCGATCAGTTTTCTAAATTGGTCAATACACTGTCAGCACCGCCGCGCGATGGGTATCGAACGCAGGTCTTTCGATTGCAACGCCAAAACCACACTGCCCTTCGCGGCGCGGTCGAGTCAATCGGCAACGAAAAACCGCGACCATTAGGTGTCGCCAAGCCCGTTGATCAGAGTCGATACCTTGTACCTGCCGGATCGCTGGGCAGCGTGCGTCAAGCCGCATTTCAAGATCCTGCGGAAGCTGAGTCAAATTCAGGCCAACCACCGAAGCAGCCGACAGCCGATCAGGCTGCCGAGGGCCTGCGCCAGTTTGACGGGGTTGAAATCGAATCGTTACCCGAACTGGATGTGATCATCTTGCGAGGCCGCGATCCCGACCTGGCCCAATTAGCCGACGTGGTCGAGCAGCTCGAACGGATCAGCAAAGAGACGCAGCCCAACATTCGAATCGTTCCGCTGCAGCATGCTGCCAGCGAAGCGGTCGCGGAGATCATCAGCCAGACCAGCGAAGATTTGGTTGGCGGTCGTCAAGGTCGCGTGTCGGTCACACCTTTGGTTAAACCGAATGCCTTGCTGTTGATCGGCTGGGGTGACGCGGTCCAAGCGATCATCCAGTTGGCGCGCCAGCTGGACACGCCGGTCAGTCCGAATACTCAGTCGGCGGTGTTTCGCCTGAGGCATGCGCTGGCTACTGACGTGGGCGAGACGGTCAACGAGTTTCTGACCGGCCGAACCGGATTGGGGCCTCGAGTGGTGGTGACGGTCGATCCGCGTACCAATTCACTGATCGTCTATGCCTCACCACGCGATCTACAAGAAGTTGACAGGTTAATCCGTGAGCTGGATCAGGCGGGGGGGAGTCGCTGCTGCGCACCCGCGTGTTTGAGGTCCGCAATGCGCTGGCCGCTGATTTGGCTACCACCCTCGAAGCGGCGATCGGCGAACAGGGGAGTGCCACGGCGATCGAAGTCAACGGCCGCGACGGCAAACGGATTGTCCAGTCGGGATCCCTTGACCAAATCAAAATCACGCCGAATGTTGGCAACAACACATTGATTGTGACCTCGCCAATCGAAAACATGGAGCTGATCGAGGCGCTGCTACAGCAGCTTGACACGCCCGCCGGGCAGGTGCAATTAAAGATATTTCAAATCATCAATGGCGATGCGTCCAGCATGATTCAGATGCTGCGTTCGCTGTTGCCGTCACAGTCCGGAACCTCAGCGACTCTGCAACCATCGATCGTGGAAGGCGAAAGCTCACTTGTACCGCTGCGTTTCTCGGTCGATTTGCGCAGCAACAGTATCATCGCGACGGGATCCGAGGGTGACTTGAGAATTGTCGAGGCGCTCTTGCTGCGACTTGATCAAGTGACCGACCAGCAACGCAAAAGCACGGTCATTCAGTTGAAGAACGCGCCGGCGCTCGACGTCGCCTCGGCGATCAATCAGTTTCTGTTGAATCGGCGTCAAATCGAACAAGCGGTACCGGGTGAGATCAATCCGTTTCAAGAATTGGAACGCGAGGTGGTGGTGGTTCCCGAGCCGGTCGCCAACAAATTGATTCTGGCGGCGACTCCGCGCTACTATGACGAAATCAAGGCGTTGATTGATAAATTGGACGAACAACCTCCGCAGGTCATGATCCAAGTCTTGATCGCCGAGGTCGCTTTGAACAGCCTGCATGAGTTTGGCATCGAACTCGGTGTTCAGAATAGTGTGTTGTTTGACCGTAGTTTGCTGAGCGATTTGTTGACGACCACCAACTCACAACAATTCACCGACGCCAACGGAGTCACAACGACAACCGCGGAAATCATTCAAGCGGCGACCAATTTGCCCGGATTTCTGTTCAACAACATCGCTCCCTTGGGTAACAGCGGAAGCGAGAATTCGCTTCAGTCCGCAGGTGTCGTAGGCGGGCAGGCGATTTCGAACTTCGACGTCGGCCGCGGAAACGATACGGCCGGCTTTGGCGGACTGGTGCTTTCAGCCAGTAGTCGAAACGTCAGCGTGCTGTTGCGGGCATTGAACGAATCACGCCAGGTCCGGATCCTCGCCCGGCCGCAAGTTCGCACGCTCGACAACCAACCGGCATTCATTCAAATTGGTCAACGAGTTCCCCGTATTATCGGCTCGACGGTCAATCAGAATGGCCAATCGAATTCCATCGAGCTCGAGAATGTCGGTTTGATTCTCGGGGTCACGCCGAGGGTCAGCCCTGACAACACGGTGGTCATGGAGATCGACGCTGAGAAGTCAAAACTGGGAGACGAGGCGGATGGAATTCCCGTGGCCGTATCGATTGATGGAACCGTCATTCGTTCTCCACGAATCGATACCACAACCGCCCAGACGACGGTTAGCGCGGCCAATGGCGAAACCATCATCCTGGGTGGATTGATTGCCGAGGAGCGCGGAAGCATTCGTAGACGCGTTCCGATCATCCAGGACATTCCAATTCTGAGAAGCCTGTTCAAATTTGATTCGGATCGATGGTTGCGGACCGAATTGCTGATCATTCTGACGCCGCACGTGATTCGATCGAGTGATGACAGCGAGCGGCTGAAACAGATCGAAGTCGCACGAATGAGTTGGTGTGAGTGTGACGTTTACCGAGTCCACGGAGATATCAATGTTCCGCCGCTTGGTCTGAGTCCGCATATCGATTCCAGTATGCCGCCTGTCATCTATCCTGATTTGAATCCGACGGGTGAGCTGGAGTCAGTCCACGTGGCACCGATGGAATCGTTGCCCAGTATCGATGGCATACCCGAACTGGGTTCGCCGCTGCTTGAAGATGCGTTGGAGTTTCGGGCACCATGAGGTCAAGGTCGCCAATCGCACGCTCAATGAAGGATCGGTTGCTGTGCCCAGCTCGAGCCTGGATTCACAAGCAAAGCGAAAAAAGCCGCTCCAGTTCTGGATTCTTGCCAGCGCTTTGGAGTGTGACAGCGGTGTTGCTAGTCGCGCTGATCAGCGTCACGAGCGGCTGCAATGCCTTCAAACCCAAATGGAAGTGGCCACGGGAATCGGAGCCGCGGATCCCCGAATCGGTGCTGCCGATTTGGAGCGACACAGTGCTGTATCAACCAGGACAGCCAGGCGTCCGCGGATTCGGTGGTCGCGTCTATTTCTATGCCGATGAAGGGGGTGATCCTATCCAGGTAGATGGAAGTTTGACGGTCTACGTCTTCGATGGAGACGAGTACGAGCGGACGTCGAGCGAACCGCTGCGAAAGTTCGTGATCACGGCGGATCAACTGGCAGCTCACCACAGCAAGAGCGAACTGGGCGACTCCTACAGCGTCTGGATTCCGTGGGACAAGGTCGGTGGACCAAGTCAGTCACTGAGTTTGATCGCGAGATTCGATGGTCGTCATGGCGGCACCGCCATTTCTGATGCCTCCAACAAATTGTTGCCAGGATCGACCAAGACTGGTGCGGATGCCGCGGACGAGGGCGAATCCGAAGTCCGCCAAGTCGCGTTTGAGGATGATTCCGCAGAGCAGCTTCAGCAATCCCAGCAGCGGCGTTTGCGGTCATATTCACTGACACTGCCACCAAGTTTTCAACGTCACATGGTTGGTGAGCAAGCCGGAACACCGGCGCTGGTTCACGAGCGGTCCGGGGATTCGGCGTCGGCTATCGAGGCGGCGGTAACGGTCGAGCCTGAGACGGAGCCTCAGCCGCTAGCTGAAGCAGATTCTGTACGTTCGAAATACCCGGTTCGAAAGACACCACTATCTCGGCGAGTTTTCGCTCCTCGTCCGAGCCGACGACCCCGCGCAGAATGGCGGTCCGGCCTGTCACCGACACCGCGATCGACGACGGGGAAATCAGATCAACCGCCTGCTGCACCCGAGCCGTAGTCGAGCGTTCCAGAGCGCCTGCTGAGCTGTTTGATAGGTCCCCGATCTGGAGCTTGATTTTAGGCAACTGCAGCTGACCCGCTTTGGCTGGTGTCAGTGGGCGATTGATCTGTCGCGACTGGTCGGGCGGCGCTTCAATGCCGGCGGTCGACGAGACAATCGTGCCTGAGTTGCTGGCTTGCAAGCTGCCCACAAAACTCTGATCTTCGTTTTGGTCGGCACCGACAAAACTTGCGCGGCCACGGTTGCCACGCAGGAAACGTTCGCTCCCGGTGATCATGCCAACCTCTTCGACCGCGGCCGGTTGCGGTTGCCTCGCCAGCGGACGCCCCACCTGTCGCGGTCGTCCAAACAACTGGGCTTGCACCGCCGGGCAATCCAGCAGGACGAGTACAAAGATCGCGACAGAGATAGTTCTCATGTACATGGTTTCCGCGGTTGACTGACTGCCGAGCGTGATCGATTTCTTGGCCACCAATTGATCCTAATCACTGCCATCTCGCCTGGATAGCTGAAGCAGCCCAAAATCATCTTTGCGCATTTTCATTTTTGATATGGTCGTTCGAAAAAGTTCTATCGAGGTTTCGAGTTGCATGGAACTATGGGTCGTCGATGATTCCTCGTGCATGTTCGGATACCTCGAAGAGGTTGAAGCCATTAGCCGGCAGTTCGCGCAGTGAAACTGCCGGAGCAAGGTTTGAACAAGAATTCCTCCGCCCGCCCGCGACCCGGCACAGCCGGGTCGCGGGCGGGCGGCAAACATGGTTCCGCAGACCCCGGATGCGCTGCGCGATCCGGGGCTAATTGCTTAGATCCCTTCCGGGATAAGGAGTCATTTCAAAATAGTTTCAGCGTCGAACCCGCGCAGAACCTAGGACGACCCCTTTTTCCGGAAGGTACATCATTTTTGAACCTGCTCTAGCGACTGTTATTCTTTGCGACTGTTATTCTTTGCGACTGGGGACATGTTGTTCAAACTGCCTGCGACGGTGTTGCCCACTTTCGCGAACCGCATTGCAGGCACGTTCGTACAAGCGGTGTTGCGCGCAGCGGCTGGTCGGTGGCTTGCACTCGCTGGTATCTTCCGCTGGCTGTCATCTCCCAGGTATTGGTGTTGTCTTCAAAGTAAGTCCGCAAAGTTTCCCGCAGCTTCTGCCGAGCGGCTGGGTCCTCGACCGGAATCAGCAACTCCACGCGGCGATCCAAATTGCGAGGCATCCAGTCGGCGCTGCTAATGAACAGCTGATTGCTTCCACCGTGACGAAAATACAGAATTCGCGCGTGTTCAAGATAGCGATCGACAATCGAAACAACTCGAACCGATTCGCTGAGCCGTTTGACACCCGGTTTCAAACAGCAGACACCGCGGATGTTCAGTTGCACTTTTACACCCGCCTGGCTCGCACGGTACAGCGCATCGATCACTTGCGTGTCCACCAACGCGTTTAGCTTTGCCATGATCTCCGCTTGTTGACCTTGCTGGCAGCGCCGAGTTTCTGCCTCGATCAGGTCCAGAATTCGATTCCGCAATGAAATGGGCGCTGCCGCCAAATGATTCAGCGGTTGCAACTCACTCGCACCGGTTACGCCATTGAAGAACGCGGTTGCATCCAGTCCCAGCGCCTCGTTGCACGTCAACAGCGAAACGTCACTATACAGGTTCGCAGTGACTTCGTTGTAGTTACCAGTTCCAAAGTGCATGTAGCGTACAATGCCTTGGGATTCGCGGCGGACCACAATGCACACCTTGGCATGGGTTTTGAGGCCCCGGATGCCATAGATCACTTGGACGCCGGCTTGTTCCATTTCGCGCGCCCATTCGATATTGCGTGCTTCGTCGAACCTTGCTTTCAGTTCGACAATCACCGAAACGTATTTTCCGCGCTCGGCCGCCCGCATCAGTGCGGCGACAATCGGACTATTGCGACTTGTGCGATATAGAATCTGTTTAATCGCCAAGACATCGGGGTCAATCGCTGCTTCTTCGATCATTCGAACCACGGGGTCGAAGCTCTCGTAGGGATGGACCATCAGTAAATCGCCGTTCGCAATGGTCGAAAACATCGGTTCGGCGGGGTCGATCGCCGGCGTGCTCTGGGGCGGCCATGGTTGATCGCGAAGCGAATCGAAGCCTTCTAGTCCATGCAGGGCAAACAGGTAGCTCAGGTCCAACGGGCCATCGATCGGATACAGGTCTTGATTGGTCAGCAGCATTTTCTCGGAGAGAAAGGCGATCATCGGATCCGTTGCGCTGTGGCTGTATTCCAGTCGCACAACGCGGGATTGTCGACGACTCTCCAATACCTCTTCCATGCCCACCATCAGATCAGGGGCTTCATTCTCGCGCAGTTCAACATCGGCGTTTCGCGTGATCCGAAAAGCAATGCATTCGACCACCTCACGACCGGGAAAGAAATCGGCGATGAAGTGCGACACCAATTCTTCCAACAGCACGTACGCGTGTCCTTGGTCGGCCGGCATTGGCAACAAGCGCGGCAGGGATCGTCCCAGTGGTACCACCGCGAAATCCCATTCCGGTTGATCTTGTTCCGCCTGGGAATTTGAACGCGTTTGAATGGGATTCGATTTTAAACGCACACACAGGTGAATCCCCAAACCTTGCAGCAGTGGGAAGGGGCGGTCATCGGTGATCACTTGTGGCGATAGAACCGCGATCACATCATCGTGAAACCTTTTATCGGCAGCTTCGAGGCAGCGATCGCTGCAGGCGTCCAGGTTGATGCGTTGGATCAGCGAATCGGTCAACAAGGGTTCAAAGGACTCACGAAGTATTTCGTATTGCTGTGATACGATGGCCCCGCATCGCCAAGCGATCGCTTGCAGCTGCTCGGCAACCGTCAATCCGGAGGGGTCGCGAATCATCGCGTTTTGCTGCAGCTGCAGCTTCAAACTTCCGATCCGAACCATGGTGAATTCGTCCAGATTGGAACTGGTGATCGCGAGAAACTTGGCTCGCTCGAGCAGTGGGATCGAAGTGTCAGCGGCCTGGTCCAACACTCGCTGATTGAATTCGAGCCAGCTGAGTTCCCGATTGATGAAGCGATCCTCAGGCAGCAGGCCGGCCATCTTGCGAGGCTTTTTTTTCGTATTCGGTCGCTTGGCAGTCACTGTTCCTCTCAGAGCTTGTGATCAAGAAGGGCCCAGGGAAAAACCTTTGCTGTACCGTTCACTGGGCTGACAGGATAAACAACCGGACATCGTTTCGTTAGCCTGGTTCTGTCAGCACCAAACACAAGCCCGCACCTCGGCAACTAAGTCTCGGTCGGCGAGGCATCTGGCGGTGCCGGCTGGCCAACTGAAACTTTGGCCGCTGGCGGTTCGACTGGCGGAAGTTCGACGGCTGGTTGGGTTTGTTTGGATCCGCCGGTCAGAATACGGAACATTTCGGGATAGAATTCTCGACCATAGGTCATCTCGCCTCCCTTGTGGCCGACCAGCCCAACCAGCATTCCGCATAATACCAATCCCACTTTCCAGACGGTTCTCAGCCGCTGGCTACCTTTCCAAATTGATAATATCGCGACCACCGAGAACAAAGTAGCGAGCAGCGCGACCGTCAGCCCGCCCCAACGATGGATGTCGACATCGCGTTGAAAGCTGAGCCAATCCCAGCCCTCGCCATAACCTTTGGTCGGTGCCAGAGACCAACCCATTGTCGCGGCCGCAATCGCCGAAACAGTGCCGATCCATAAACAGGCCAAGGGAATCTGGGTGCCCACCCCCGGCCACCTTGTACCAATCACCACGAACAATGCACCTAGCGACAGTAGCGCGATAGGGAAGTGGATCGTTGCCGGGTGCAGATATCCGATCGCCCTCCAGACTCGTTGTCCGACCGACATCGGAGCGACTGGGGGATCTTCGGCGACTGCCAAGCTTTCCGGTTGCTCGGAAACTGTCGACAATTGAAAACCTGCCGGCCAATCTGCGCCCTCTTCGATCCAGATTCGAATCAACGCGAGCTCGGCGGGGGGTAAGGGGCCGGTGTGTGACACCGGTGGCATCCGCACGTCCGCGTCCGCCGACGTCAGGTAGTCTGTGTACAGCGCGCTGGATTCGATGTCGCCCGGCTCGATGTAATCGGCAAGTGTCTCTGGATCGTCAACGCGAAAGTCGCCTTTGCTCTCCTTGGCTCCATGACATTCCAAGCATCGAAAGCGAAAGATTGGCGCAATGTCGCGTTCAAATTGGACCAGCTTTCCCGAGCCGTCCAACGGCGATACGGAGACCTCGGCTTCTTGAGCTGGAACGGATCCGCAAAAACAACTTGCCAGGATCGCGAGTAGGCCGCTTGTTAAGATCGATGTTCGCATTGGTTATATTATATTTATCTAACGCTGCGTTTGGATGTTTTTTGAGTCAAGTTCCTGTCAGACGGCAAAATCGCGCTAGCAAGGCACTATGATGGATGGGCAACGACAGCGATTCCGTTGAACGCTCGTCCCAATCCGAGCTGTCCGATCTCTCGTTTGACATCTTCGCCGGTAGGGCTTTCCAGGGTCTCGGCAACTTCATCGGCGACCAGTTGCGCGAAGGTAGCCCGTGCTTGAGGAAGGATGGTGTTGACCTCACTAGCGTCCAGCTCGATTCCGGTTTCCGACTCGATGACCGAAGAGAGCTGCTGCGGAGAGGCGTCGCGATTGGCGGTGGAGTAATGCAACACCGAGTAGACAGGCGGGTTTGGTGACATGTGCTCCTGGCGTTCCATCGCTCTCCAGGCTCTTTCCAAAAGTCCTTCGCGCCAAAACCCGATCCATTGTTTGGATTCAAGTGTCAGCACATCCAGATTCAAGTTCGGCCTTTCGTCCTCGGGGATCTCAACCAGCAGGTTTTTGGCCGCCGAGCGAATTCCCCGCAACAAGAAATCTCGTAGCCGACCCTGCTTGTGCTCGCCAAAACCAGCGGTGACCAAATGAGCCAACAACATTTTCAACGCTTCGTCAGCTCGTTCGGTGGTGCCAAGTACTTCGGTCAATTGACGACGCATCGGCGCAAGGTAGCGGAGCACGAACCCGGCCGCACTATCGGCCTTGGTCCATGGATGCGAAGTGCGAACCAGGTTGACCGTACTGGTTCTGCCCGAGTCACTGGTTGAGCCTGAGGACATAGCATCATTCTAGCCAAGGAAGCTGTGGCTGTGAGGGTGCATCGCGACGGGATTCCGATTAGGGGGTTTCGCATCGGGCCTTGCCAATCCAATGTATAGAACGCCATTCTTGTGTTGACAATGATTGGTCATCTCCAACATTTTTGCGGGCTGCCCTCACCCGCCCCGTTTGCATTGTTGATTCGCAATTCTCCGCTGCCATTTTCCGAGGAGCCAAATCGCGTGAACCGCACTCCCGTTGCCGAATTATCCGACGGCCAACAAATCGAACAATCATTTCGAGCTGCCGACAAACAACTGCGAGTAAACCGCCAAGGGGGAAAGTACATCTTGCTTCGCCTGGCCGATCGTAGCGGTGTGCTGGCAGGAATGTTGTGGAACGCAGACGAAAAACAGTTCGATGCTTTCGATCGCGGCGACTATGTCTTTTGTCGCGGACGCACGCAGATCCATAATGGCGCGATGCAGATCATCGTCAACGGTATCGAACGGATGGATCCATCAGAAGTCGATGTCGCCGAGTTCGAGCGATTCGACGCCAGTGAATCGGAGCGACTGTTACAGCAGCTTAGAGAGCTGCTTGGAAAGCTAAACAATGCACATCTGCAGCGTCTGAGTCGAGCTTATCTTTCCGATGACAAATTTCTGACAACTTTCGCTAAGGCGGCTGCGGCAGTCAACAACCATCACGCCTATCCCGGAGGTTTGTTGAGACATACCGTCGATCTGATGGAGTTGGCACAATTGATTGGGCCTCAGTATCCACAGCTTGATGTCGACCTGTTGACGTTCGGGGCGTTCCTGCATGACTTGGGCAAGATCGACGAGATGTCTCACGACGGTGAAATTTCCTATACCGATCGCGGTCAAATGGTTGGGCATATCGTCATCGGGCTGCAAATGTTCAACGACAAGCTAGCGTCGATTGAAGCGCAGGAACCGTTTCCAGAGGAATTGCGGTTGCACTTGGAACATTTGATTGTCAGCCACCACGGCCAACTGGAATTCGGCAGCCCCAAGTTGCCCGTCACGCTCGAAGCGGTGGCCTTGCATCATCTGGATAACTTGGACGCCAAGATCGCATCCTATACCAATGTGATCGAATCAGACGTGGCCGCCGATGGAAATTGGACAAACTACAATCCTTCGATCGGTCGCAAGTTGTGGAAGAAACGCGACTGATCCGTAATGCGTAAGCGGTCAACTATGTCAGAGATCAAACCTGCCGTCGTCCTGCTCTCCGGAGGGCTCGATAGCGCTACCTGCCTGGCGATTGCTCGTGACCAAGGGTTCTCCCCGCATACGATCAGCTTTCGTTACGGACAACGCCATGCGTACGAGTTGGAATTGGCCGAGCGGCTGGCCCGGGAGTTCGGCGCGATTTCACATCGAACCGTCGACATCAATTTGGCCCAATTTGGAGGCTCAGCGTTGACCGACACCGCGATCGATGTCCCAAAATCGGATTCAGTCGATTCAATTGGTCCGCAGATCCCCGTGACCTATGTGCCGGCGAGAAATACTGTTTTCCTCTCCCTCGGACTTGCCTTGGCTGAAACGCTTCAAGCGACCGACATCTTTATCGGGGTCAATGCATTGGACTACAGTGGTTATCCCGACTGCCGCCCGGAATTCATCGCGGCCTATCAGACGATGGCCAACTTGGCCACCAAATCGGGCGTTGAAGGCAACAGCAAGTTGCAGATCCACACGCCGCTAATCAATCTGTCGAAAGGACAAATCATCGCGCGCGGCCTGGACCTGGGGGTCGATTACTCGAAAACGCTCTCCTGTTACGACCCGACAACCGACGGCAAGCCGTGCGGAGGCTGTGACGCCTGTCTGCTGAGAAACAAAGGGTTCGCCGAGAACGGGATCACCGATCCGGCAGCTCTTTAGCAGCCAGGATCAAGCGCAAGCTGGTTGCGGCTCTCGAGCGATCGGCCGCACCGGCATTGGCGGCGATTAAGCAGATGAGCAGCGACGATCGCAATGCTTCCAGCCAACGTCATCAGTGGTTCGCCTTGGCCGTCCATCAGGTGGTGTCCGAACAGCAATGCCGTGATTAGCAAGCCGACACCGATCATCCCCAGCAGCAAAATGTTGGCATCTCGGTGACGACGGTATCCCAGCCCCCAAGCCGTCACGCCAAACGGAGCAACTGCGCCGAGCAACCCGGTGTGAATCCAAAAATCAACCGGCGAAACACCGCATAGCGATCCCGCTGAGGTTTTGGCGACGAACATTGAATCGGCGGCGAAGAAAAACGCCCCCGCGGCGGCCAACAGCGGAAAGGCCAGGCAATGGATCAGGCACAATGTGGACGCAAAGATCCCCAAGGCATCTAGGTTCAGCTTGCTTTCCCGAGGCATCATTCTGTTGGATCGCTGCAAATGGATGGCGGTGACTTGGTTGTTGCTGGCTGCTATTTCGTCGGTCTGATTGCCGGCACCGACCATCAGCACAACTTAAGCTATTGCAAGAGATTTGCAAATAGGGGTTGATGGGCCGCTTGAGTCAGTACAGCTGAAATTCCCCGGCCGCCTCGAAGGCCCCCTCGTAGTGCTCCAGGCGATCGGGCTGGAGACTGCCATCGGGCCACCAGACGGCAATCACGTCGAAACGCGCGGGGCTGCCGAGCAGTTTTTTTCGCTTCAGATAGCGGAGGGCCGCCCGGCTGACGCGGCCCTGTTTGTCGGCGTCGACACGGTCGGCTGGATGCCCCGGCTTGGTGGTCGAGTGGGTTTTGACTTCGACAAAGATCACGGTTTTGCTTCGCTCGTCGATCGCAATCAGGTCGATTTCGCCACCCTTGTCCGATTCGCTTTCGGCGACGACCACCAGCCCTTTCCGGCGCAACAGCCTGGCTGCGGCCTGCTCACCTCGCTTGCCAACCGAGGCGGCCGGATCGATCCAACCATACCGCCAGGCGATGTAGGATTGATACAAACGATGAAACATGCGGTGCATGGCCGCATTGTAGACCTACCGAAGTGCCCTGCCGCTCTACTGGAACCAGATTTCGATCTCCTAGCCATCCATATCGGCAATGAACAGGCATGCTTACGGACAGCAAGGCGATTACGAACGTCGCCGTTCTTTCAAGCGTACCGCTTTGCCGACACGATCTCGCAGGAAGTACAGTTTTGCACGGCGGACCACTCCGCTGCGTTTGACTTCCACCTTTTCGACGCGCGGGCTGTGCAACGGGAATTTACGTTCCACCCCTTCGCCGGCGACAATTCGGCGGACCGAAAACATCTCTCGGCTGCCGGTTCCGCTGCGGCCAATCACCACGCCGGTGAAGACCTGAATCCGCTCTTTGTTGCCTTCGAGAATCTTGAGGTGCACGTCTACCGTGTCACCAATATCGAACTGAGGAGGAGTTTCTTTCAAGGAGGTCTTTTCGACCAGATCGATGATGGATTGCGACATGGCTATTGCTCACTTTGCTGAGGGGTTTCAGTTGGGTTCGTTTGTTTCGTTCTCGAGCAGCAAATCGCTGCGACGCTGTCGAGTCCTTCGTCGGCTCTGCTCGTCTCGCCAGCGGGCGATCGCTTGGTGATCACCCTCGAGTAAGACTTCGGGAACCGCATGGCCTCGAAATTCTCTTGGTCTTGTGTACTGCGGAAATTCCAGCAGCCGGTTTCCGCGGCTAAAGGAATCCTGAATGTTGCTCTGTTCGTCTCCCAGCACGCCCGGCCGGAGTCGGACGACTGCGTCGACAATTACCATTGCGGCTACTTCGCCTCCATTCAAGACGAAATCGCCAACGCTGACCTCTTCAGGCCGCAAAATATCGATCACCCGCTGATCGAATCCCTCGTACCGGCCACAGAGTAACAGTACTCGGGGGCTGGTCGCCAGATCCTCGGCCAGCGGTTGGTCAAATCGTCGTCCTTGTGGAGTCAGCAGGATCCGTCTGGCCGGTTGTGAGTCCAGTTTCTCGACGGCCTCGACGCATTTCACCGTTGGCTCGACTTGAATCAGCATTCCGGGACCGCCGCCGAACGGTTTGTCATCGACCGGTCGGTGAGTGGTCGTCGGGTGCCCAATCACGCAGATTGTGCCGGTGAATCTGAACCAAGTTTCGCTGGATTGCCTTGTCCAACAGTCCTTGAGTCAGATATCCGTCGAAGATCGCCGGGAACAGGGTGATGATGTCGAAACGCATGCTGGTTCAGACCCTCGCCCCCAGGGACCCAAGACCGATCACTCGGCAGCGGCTTCTGCGGCCGGTGCTTCGTCGGCAGCGGCTTGCTCAGCCGTTGCCTGCTGGCCCTCAACTGTCTGCTCAGCAGCAGGCTCCCCTGCGGCAGCGGCTTGGTCTTGGGCTTCTTCTTCCTTCTTTTTCTTGGCTGGTTTGACAGGTTCCAAGGTAGGTGTGTAGCTCTTTCGTATGCTCAATCGCTCGAGCGCCTGCCGTTGCGATTCCAGGTGCGTGCCAGCAGTGCCGTACTTTTTGGATCAGTACCGCAACCTTTTCACTTGGTTGTGCACCAACGCCGATCCAGTAATCGATCCGCTCACTTTTGAGCGTCACACGCGCATCGGTCTCCGGGCACATTGGATCGTAGGTCCCCAGTTCTTCGATCACGCGTCCGTCACGAGGACTTCGCTGGTCCATCGCACAGATTCGGAAGTAAGGTCGATGGGTGCGTCCCATCTTTTTCATTCGGATACGTACTGCCATAGCTGTCATTTTCTCCAAAATCGTTGGTCATTACTTTCAGTCAGACTGCCTGGGGCCAAAGCACGAACTTCGGCGCCGGGTCGCTGCCGGAACATCCGGCATGATTGTTATCGTTTGCCCCGCTTGAGCTTTCGCTTGATCTTGTCGCGTTCTTTCTTTTGTTTTGCCCGCTCAGCCGGGCTCAGCCGTTTGCCGGTTCCCTTGCTGACCTTCAGGCCTTTCATCGTCGGGTCATTCATGGCGCCGCTGGCCTGCAACTGTCGCATCATGCTCATGCGGTCGCCGACACCTTTACCCGCCATGCTCTGCATCAGCGGTTTCATCACTTCGAACTGCTTGACCAGCTGGCTGATCACCGGCGACTGCACACCCGCACCGTTGGCAATACGCATCCTGCGGCGGGCATCAATCATTCTCGGATTTTTGCGTTCCTCCATCGTCATGCTGTTGATCGCGCCGATCATCTGACGAATGCCGCCTGCTGCCTCGTCGCTGTCCATCATCTCTTTGAACTGCCCCATGCCGGGCATCAATCCCATCATACGGCCCATCAGTCCGGGCTTGGCAACCTTTTCCATCATGTTTTTGAAATCGTCCAGCGTGAACTCGCCGGAGGCCATTTTGGCTTCCAATGCTTCGCGCTCTTGTTCATCGACGATCTTGTGCGCCTCGCGGGCGGCCGCAACGATGTCGCCCATCTGTAGGATTCGCCCCGCCATTCCTTCGGGGCGAAACGGCTCTAGCGCATCGAAATGTTCGCCGGTTCCGACGAACTTGATCGGCACACCGGTGACATGCTTGACCGACAACAAGGCCCCGCCCCGTGCGTCGCCGTCGAGCTTGGTCATGATCACGCCGTCCAGTTCCAATGAATCATTGAACGCGCCGGCGCTGTTGACCGCGTCTTGGCCGGTCATGCCATCGACGACCAAGTAGACTTGATCGGGACTGACTTTCTTGTCGATCCGCTGCAGCTCGGCCATCAACTCTTCGTCGATCGCCAATCGTCCCGCGGTATCCAGGATGACCACGCGAGCCCCCTGGGTTTGGGCCTGATCAACACCTGCTTTGCAAACCGCGACCGGATTGGTGTTTCCTTTGTCGCTGTAGACTGGGACGCCCAGCTGGTCACCAATCACATGCAATTGGTCGATCGCGGCCGGTCGTTGCAAGTCAGCGGCAACCAGCAGCGGCTTGACGTTTTCGTCCAGCAGCATTTGGGCGAGCTTGCCGCAGGTCGTTGTTTTGCCGCTGCCCTGCAGCCCGCACAGCATGATGATCGTCGGCCCCTCTTTCTTGAGGTGCAAGGACGGATCGACTGGTCCCAGGATCGAGATCAGCTCCTGGTGGACGATGTTGATCAGTTCTTCGTGGGGGCGAAGACTGAGCAGAACGCGTTTTCCGAGCGCCTTCTCCGAGACATGGTCCATGAAGTCTTGGACGACGCTGTAGCTGACGTCGGCTTCCAACATCGCCTTGCGAACGACGTCCAGCCCATCGCGCATATTGCCCTCGGTCAGCCTGCCTTTGCCGGACAGGCTTTTGAACGCCGATTGCAGACCGTCACTGAGGGACTCAAACACGAAAAAGCGGGCTCTTGAAGCGAGAATCGCTAGAAATCGAAGCCCGACAGTCTAGGCCGCCGAGGGAGCCTTTGTAAATGGCTACTTCAGCTTCGCAAGCACCTCGGCATGCAGTTTTCCGTTGGTTCCCACGCCATCGCCGCCGCGGGCGGTCGGATTCCCTCTCCAATCGGTAAAAGTACCCCCCGCTTCAACGATTATCGGCAGGATCGCCGCGACGTCCCAGGGATTACAGACCGGATCGATCATGATGTCGGCCCGCCCGGTCGCAACCAGCAGATAGCCGTATCCGTCTCCCCAGCTGCGGGTCAGCCAAGCTGCGCTTTCGATTCGCTTGTAGGCCTCCGTCGCATTTCGCTGGTCGAAAGTGTCGACTTGGCTGGTCAAAAAGATCGCCTCGGCAAATTTGGTCTTGGCCGATACCGAGGCCCGCCGCCAATCCTCCGCGCATCGCCGCGTCCAGGCTCCCTGACCAGTCACAGCCACGACGGTCTCGTCGAGCGCCGGGATGAAGATCACGCCGGCCAGCGGCTGTTCGTCAAGTTCGAGAGCAAGCAGCGTGGAATACAGCGGCACACCGCAGACAAAGGACTTGGTCCCGTCGATCGGATCAACGACCCAGCGATACTGGCTGGTGCCGGCTTGATCGGCAAACTCCTCGCCCTGAACCGCGTCGCTTGGAAATTGCTGGTTGATCAGCTTGCGGGCCAACTGTTCGGCTTCGCGATCGGCGACGGTAACGGGCGAATCGTCTTTTTTGGCGTCGACGGCCAACGAATCGCTGCGAAAGTACTTCAGCGTATGTTCCCCGGCGGCACGGGCAATGTCGATCATTGCGCTCGGTGCGACCATCGTGCAGGGCAGACCAATTGGTCGGAGGCGTGATCATGGGGTTTCCAGTTGCCGGGCGCTCGGTTGGCAAACCAACGGTCGTTGCTCGGCCGCGCCGCACTCCGCCGTGCCGACCCGGGCTAGGACCGCATTTGCCTACTCTTTGGGCGTCAAAAACAATGATTGATACATTAACATGCAGGCGCCGACGACCAGCAGCGAATCGGCAATGTTGAAATTCGGCCAAGGATCGAAAAAGGGGACCCCCTCGATGCGAAACAGAATCCAGTCGCGGACCCCGGTTTGCCATTGGAGCGGGTAGCCTTCCTGCCACCAGATTCCCAGCCGATCATACAGATTGCCGATGATTCCGCCGGTGATCATTCCCAGCGCCAGGTCAGCCAGCGCGACTGAGCCGCTCCGAACCAAAACAGCCAGACGAAGATCGCAACCGCGGCCAAGACCGCCAGGCCCGCAAACCAGTTTCCGAAGCCTGCCCCCAGCCCTCCAACCGCGCCTGTATTGACGGCCGTTTGAATCCCCAAGTAGTCCTTGACGACCCACCACACCGAACTTTGGCCAGGTAGTCCTCGCCAAGTAAAAACGAAGGATTTACTCCATAAATCGGCGGCCGCCCCCAGAATCGCCAAAGCGAGATACGTGACCAGTCGGCTCCATGAGAACGCGTGGTCGATGTTGACCTGGGGCTCGATATGGGCTTCCCTGGAGTTGGCCTTGGCGGCGACAGACTGGTCGGAATTGTCCATTTTTGCTCAGCGATTAGCTGGAAAGAAGTGACCGTCTATGATTGGAATCGACGCTAGAATGAAGGGGCAAGCCCGCCCAGCCCGATTTGTCGCCCTGATCGGTATGTTTGCCGTATTTTGAGGGCTGTGGCGAAGCTGAATCTAGCGACAAACCGTTTGTTCCGATTTACTCTTATCAGAATCCAACGGTTGCATCCATTCCATTCCCCCGCGATCTCCGACTACCCGTCATGCTGCAGAGAGCCGAAAAGCATAACGCCATGCAGACCGAACTCGCTTTCCAACGCTGCATCAATCCTGTCTGCGCCGCGACTTATGAGGCTCGCAGCATCCGCACCGCCTGTGACAAGTGCGGGGATCTGCTGGACATCGCCTACGATTGGGATCGCGCTGCGGTCCCAAATCAGCTTAGCGACTTCGAGGCGATGTGGTCGCAGCGGACCAATCCAGTTCGGTTCAGCGGCGTGTGGCGTTTTCACGAGCTATTGCCATTTGCTCCCCAAGACCAACTGATTACCGTCGGCGAAGGCCAAACGCTGTTGCAGCAAGCCGATAAGGTGGGCAGATATGTGGGACTTGACGCCGGAGGCTTGTACCTGCAGTACGAGGGGATGAACCCGTCGGGCAGCTTCAAAGATAACGGCATGTGCGCCGCGGTGACTCACGCCAATTTAATGGGCGCCAAGCGGGCCGCCTGTGCCAGCACGGGTAACACCAGTGCATCGCTGGCTCTGTATTGCAGCGCTACCCAGCTGATGAAAGCGGTGATCTTCATCGGCAGCGGAAAAATTTCTTATGGAAAACTAAGTCAGGCGCTCGATTACGGTGCGCTAACCGTTCAAATCGCCGGCGACTTTGACGACGCGATGATCCGTGTTCGCCAGGTCTCTGCTGAACTGGGCATCTACCTGGTCAACAGCGTCAATCCGTTTCGGCTGGAAGGTCAAAAAACGATCATGTTCCGGATTCTCGAAGCACTTCGCTGGGAGGTTCCCGATTGGATCGTCGTTCCCGGAGGCAACTTGGGCAACAGCAGCGCGTTTGCCAAAGCATTCATCGAACTGAGTCAGCATGGGTTGATTCCCCGCGTGCCCCGACTGGCGGTAATCAATGCTGCCGGTGCCGACACACTCTATGAATTATACGAACGTCGCGGTGTTCGCTGGAACGGTGGCAATGTCGACATGGATCCGATCCGTCAGTACAACGACGAGATGGATCGCGAAGGCCTGAAAGCCGACACGATCGCCAGCGCTATCGAAATCAATCGTCCCGTGAACCTGAAAAAATGCCTGCGCGCACTCGACTTCATGCAGGGTGTCGTGCGACAAGTCAGTGATCAGGAAATTCTGGACGCCAAGTCACAGGTCGGCGCGGGTGGTTTTGGCTGCGAACCCGCATCGGCGGCCAGCGTTGCCGGGGCCAAGCTGCTGCGCCGCGAGGGGGTGATCGCGCCCAGTGATCGTGTGGTCTGTGTGTTGACCGGTCATGAACTGAAAGACCCCACCGCAACGGTTGCCTATCACACGACCGACCAACAGGTGTTCAATGAAACCTTGGGAAGCCGCGGAGTGAAAAAGGCAAGCTACGCCAATCGAGCGATCGCGGTGCCGAACCAGCTGGATGACATCATCAAGGCGATCCAGCTGTACTCTTGATTTTGGAACTCCCAACAACCCGCATGGATCCGCCGACGCGACCAAGCCATCCGTCATGGCGACCAGATTTTGCCGCCCCCCTGCCCTGCTCTGCTCACCCGCGAGACGTTAGATTTAGGGCATGAGAAACCCAATTCACCTGGCGATTCACGGCGCCGGCGGCCGCATGGGTCAGCGCGTCGTGGCGTTGGCAGCCCAGGATCCCGATTTCAAAATCGTCGCCGCAATCGATCACAGAGATCACGAAGCGATTGGCCGGGACGCGGGCAGCGTCGCCGGGACCGCGTTGCTAGATGTGCTGCTGGCCAGCCATTGGCCGGAATCCGCCGGCGCGGTGATCGATTTTTCGCTGCCAACAGCCGTCGACGCGTGCGTTGCAAATTGTGTTTCAGCCAAGGCGCCCTTGGTCGTCGCGACGACGGGTCTTAGCGATTCCCAAAAATCGTCTCTTGCCGATGCCGCCCAAACGATCCCGATCGTTTGGGCACCCAGTCTGTCGATGGCAGTTAACTTGACGATGAAGCTGGCCCAACAAATTACCGAAACGCTCAAGAATGTCGCCGGCGGTATCGACATTGAAATCTTGGAACGCCACCATCGCTACAAGACCGACGCGCCCAGCGGCACGGCGCTGCGATTCGGCGAGTTGATCGCTGAGAAACTTGGTGGGAACACGAAGCACGTTCACGGCCGTCAAGGAGAAACAGGTCAGCGAACGCAAAGCGAGATCGGGTATCACGCAATTCGTGTCGGCGACAATCCCGGCGAACACACCATCATCTTTGGCATGTTGGGTGAGAAAATCGAAATCAACGTCGCTGCCAGCAATCGAGACTGTTACGCCGTGGGCGCCTTGGCGGCAGCTAAATGGCTGCAAGGAAAGCCGGCCGGGCTGTACAACATGTTTGACGTGTTGGGATTGTCTTAGCCCGCTTGCGGCAGCGACACCAATTCGAGCGATCCGGCGACAAGCCCATTAGCTGCGACAGGAAAAGCAGCAGTCGAATGTAAGGCGTTCGATTCCTAATGATATCTGCCAACACAGAAGAACGCTGATGGCGAAATGCGACGAAGGTTACCGATGTGAAGTGTGTGGTGATGACGTGACGTCGATCGTCGATAGCGATCTGTATCTGCGGTATGTGATTGGCGAACTTGACCCGGAAGTTCTGCACACCAGTCCTGAACGCCACATCCGCTGTAACCCCGTTGTGGCCCAGTTCATCCAGGCCGATGACTTTGCGGGGGTGTTTGTGCCAGGCGAATTCGGCCGGCAGCATCTTGATGACGATTACGTGCGGCAACGAACCCAGCTCGTCACTCGTGGCTACCAGCGGCTACGCGAGATCGCAGCGACAGCCGGCGATCGCGACGTAACCGAATACCCACTGCCCGAAGCGATCGAGAAATATCAGAACGGCTAAAGCTTGGTTGTGGTGCCAAGTGTCGGCGGTCGAGCGACATTCGCTGCAGCCCGTTACTGCGGCAGGTCCTTAAAAAACTCTCGCACCGCGACCTGAAACCCTGGCAGCGCGGCCCCGCCGTCGATCACCTGGTCGGCGGTCAACGTCTGATGCGTCTGGGCATCGGTATAGACACCAACGGTGCGGCTGCGGTGGTCGACGATCCACACCAGCTGAGTCCCTGATCCGAAATACTCGCCTCGCTTGCGCTCCATTTCCGCTGCGGTGTTGGATCCGCTCAGAATTTCAATTGCCAGATCTGGCGTCACCGTTGAGATTGCGTCGCCGGGTAATTTTCGATTGGGAAATCGATCCCAGGAAAAATAGGCGACATCCGCCATTCGAACCAAGCCTTCGCGATAACGAACCATCCCATCGCTGCCGGCCACGACTCCAAGGTTGCGCGGTTGGATGAAGTTTCTTAGTAAAGTGGCAATGCAGATTCCCACGATCGATTCTTCAAATCCCATCGCTTTCTCCACTAACACACCATCGATCAATTCGACCAGCCGATCCTGGTGGTCGTCAAAATCCAATACATCCTGCTCCGTTGCCGTACCTGGGGTCGGATGAAGCAAGATCCGCTCGGGAGGAACCCCCAGATCGGCGATCAGATCGGCAAGGGTACGGTGGGATTCAATTCTCAACATGCTCGAAGCAAACCAGGGAGATCGGGCTCTCACATTGTAGCCCGAGATGAACTAACGGTCGCTGAGGTTTTTCTGCTAAGATTCGGCGACTTTCCGGTCCCCCACGCATGAATCGAGCCGACGTGGTCAGCAACTTGAAAAACCGCGGCTTCCTGAGCCTGGTTGCCGCCCAATTTTTTGGCGCCGCCAACGACAACATCATCAAAGGTGTGTTGACATTCATGGTCATCGGGGGCGGGATCTGGGACGGCAAGCTCGGTCCGGGCGGCCAAGGCATCGCCGGGATGTGTTTGTCGATTCCGTTCATCTTTCTCTCCGGGTATGCCGGGCAACTGGCCGACAGGTTTTCCAAACGCCAGGTAACACTGTGGGTCAAAATCGCCGAAATTCCGATTGCGGTTGCGGCCGGGATTGGATTCTTTACGGGAAATCTATGGGTCACGTTACTGGCGTTTCTGGCCCTCGCCTGCCAAAGCGCATTTTTTGGTCCGGCCAAGTACGGAATGATTCCGGAGTTGGTCGACGATACTCAATTGAGTCGCGCCAACGGTACGATCAACATGATGACCAACCTGGCAATTATCTGTGGGACGATCGCGGCTGGCTTCATCAGCGATCTCTATCATCCGGGCGACGGCGCCGCAGGTTTAGCTTGGCTACCCGCCGTCGCCATGATTTTGGTTGCAATTGCCGGTCTCGCCGTCACCCTTTTTCTAACGCCCCTGGAGCCTGGTGACAGAAATTTGAAGTTCAATTGGAATCCTTTTTCGACTTACATCGAATCGGTCCGCGAGATGTCCAAGACCCGGCTGTTGATGGTCATGTTGGCGTGGGGTTACTTTTACATGATCGCCGGGTTGGTGTTGTTTGTCGTCCCCGAATACAACAGCATTCTGGGCGTAAAGGACTCCGAGGCGAGTATCCTGATGGGCATCATGGGGATCTCGATTGGGATCGGTTGCGCGGCAGCCGGCTACATTTCCGGAGACCACATCGAACCAAAGTTGATCCCCTTTGGAGCGGCGGGGTTGATCGTATTTTTCTTTCTGTTGGCCGCGATCCCTCCTTGGATGCCCGACTTGCAACCGTACTTGCGTGTTGCGCTGAGCAATGTTGCGATGTTGATTGTGTGCGCTGGATTCTCCGCGGGCTTCTATATCATTCCGCTGCAAGCGGCGCTTCAGAAACTTTCACCCGACGATGATCGCGGTCGATTTCTAGGCACTGCCAACTGTTGTTCGTTCATATTCATCACGCTCTCGGCGGTGATCTTTATGTCGATCCGGGGCGGCTTTGGCGATCATCCACAATCGATCTTTTACGTTTGCAGTGGTCTGATGGCCGCCGGCGCGGCGTTCTTTCTGTGGAAACTGCGAGGAACGGGAGTCTTGATCGGTGGCGGTCCCTTGGAAGTTGCTGAAACGTAGGCCAGTCGACCAGCGGTGACCCGATGAGAAAATCATCGGCGTCAGCTGACCAAGCTGGCGACATGCACTCAACCGCCGGCAATTTCAACAACCGCTTTTCTTTGGCCAGCTCAGGTGCGGGCGGATTGATTTGGCGAAATCGGTTCCGCGCCGCTCAGCGAGATTTCGGCAGCAAGATCACTGTAACGTTTCCAAAGGCTTTGATCTGGCTAGGTTTGCGGTTGCCATAGACCCAGCCCCATTTCGTGGAGTCAATCGATATTTGATTGGCTGGCCGACGGGCAATCACAAAGATCTGTTTGGTGTTGTCGTTCAAGATCTCGATTGGAATTTCCAAATCCGCTCCGATGGCCTCGACGGGTCGCTCCAATCGATAAGGTCCCTCGACCGGATAACAGAGGTAGCGGAGCTGTTTCTCGGACGGCCTCGGCGCTAGCGTCGCACCATCGATTCCACGATATACCGCCGCGAAGATTCGCTGCGACTCGATCAAGCCGCTGTCAAGATAGATCTGGTCGCTCGGTCCCGACTCATCACGTACCCAGTCAATTGCCCCTCGCCAGTCTTCGCCCCGCATCGCAGCCACAACCGGATAACGCTGCAACAAGCGGTGCAGGTCCTGCCGATAGATCAAGCCGCATAACAGGCAGACGGCGATCAGCGGCGCCAGTTTGGCAATTCGATCGGTTCGGGATATCACGGCGACGCAACCACCCGACAGAAACGCCAATACCGGCAACACGGCAATCAAGTATCGGCGGTGCCACAATGGTAGCCACTCGATCCAAGCAACCAGCCAGTACCCGAGTGTGCCGAGGACAGCGATCAAGGCCAGCAAAAAAGTTGGCCGAGCAAGCCGAGTCAGCTCGTCGGATCGACAGATACCGATGGCTGCCAACAACAATCCGACCGGCAGACACCACAGCCAGGTCCAGTCCCAAACCTGCCACACTTGCCAGATCGAAGTTGCCGATGCAAACGACGACCAGTTGGTTCGTTGTCTCCAAGATTCGTCCAACGTCAGCGACCACAGCGCCAGCGCGACAGCGACCCCGCTAATCAGCAGCAGACAATCGGATAGACTGGCTCGGAACAGCTGACGCCGATCAGCCGATAGCCAATTGAACCAAAGTACCACCGGCAACAGAATCAATACTCCCAACGATGTCGGTTGGCACACAGCCGCAAACAAGATCGCAATATTCATCCCCAGCCACGAGCGCGGACTTTGGAATCGAGAATGCAATGATGCTAGCTCCGCGAAGCAGACGATCGCAACGGACGCCAGCAGCATCACAAACGCGAATGGCCGCAGCTCGGTGCCAAAAAATATTGAATTGCTCTCGACGGCCAATATCAAGCCAGCGGTCACGCCGGCAGCAAGACTGTTGCTCCATCTGATAATACCGACCGTCAACACCCAGCAGCTGGCCGCCCCGGCGAACACACTGCTGGTGCGAAGCGCCAACTCGCTGTCGCCAATGAACTGTTTCCAAAACCACAGCCCAAGAAAGTAAAACGGCGATTGGTGACCCATTTTGGCTCGTAACGCCACAGCCTCGAGTCCGTCCCAAACGCACCATGCAGAGTGAAGTTCATCGACCCAGAAACTCTCAAGGCACCATGGCAGCCGCAGCGCGACGGCAAGCGCAAAGACGACAATCGATAAAATTGCGATCGATCGGTTGGAAGGCGTCGGTTGACGCATCAAACGCCGGATGTCCGGGAACTGCAGGCGACCGACCGAATGATTTGACAGGCCTGATCAATTTCCCCGGCGGTGACATCCAAATGCGTGACCAGGCGGATGGCCTGAGTCGAAATGGCGAAGCAATCGATTCCCTGAGCGGCAAGCAAGCGGGCAAATTCCTCCGCCGTGTTCCAGTCGGGATCGATTTCGCAAATCACGATGTTGGTATCAATTCGGTCGCCGCGAATCGCAAGTGGGCCGCAAGCGGCGCAGGCTTCGCCCAGTGCTTGGGCGTGTTGGTGGTCAATCGCTAGTCGGTCGCGGTGGTTCTCAACGGCGTACAACGCGCCGGCAGCGATGATCCCAGCCTGCCGCATTGCGCCCCGAACAATTTTCTGGCGCGACGGGCTGCTTGGACAAAATCGGACGAACCCGCCAATGCCGAACCGACCGGAGCACCTAATCCCTTGCTGAAGCAGACGCTGATCGAATCGAACGGCTCGGCCAGCTCTCGTTCGCTGATCCCCGTTGCGATCGACGCGTTCCACAACCTGGCCCCGTCCAGATGCCGCCTCAGTCCGTTTGATCTTGCCCAATCACAGATCCTGACCACCTCTTCCTGCGGCTGAATTCTGCCCCCCCAGCGATTGTGAGTGTTCTCCAAACAAACCAACCGTGTTCTGACCATGTGGTCGTTCTCGGGTCGGATCAGTCCCTGCAACTGTTGGACATTCAGTACGCCCGATTTTCCAGCTACCGTGTGGGCGACGAGCCCCGACAGCTGTGCGAACGCCCCCTGCTCGTAGTAATACACATGGCAATCGGCTTCGCACAGGAACTCGCTGCCCCGGTCGCAGTGGACGCGAATGGCAACTTGGTTGGTCATCGATCCGCTGGGCATGAAGACCGCGGCTTCTTTACCGAGCAGTTCGGCGGTCATTTTTTCCAATCGATCGACGGTGGGATCGACGTCAATCACGGCATCGCCGACCTCGGCATTGGCCATGGCGGCCCGCATTTCCGGGGTTGGTCTGGTAACGGTATCGCTGCGAAGATCGATCATGGCAGGCCTATGGCAGGACAATGGGTAACCAAAGTCATTGTATCGGTTTATGATTGGGTTGCCGACTTGGAGCATGCTCACGTTGATTTCCGTCGGGTTTGTCTTGGACGGCATCATGATTGAAGGCTGCAGGTGCCGGTTACTTGGATGTAACCACCAGTTGCCACCCATGTTCAGGCAAGCCCAAAATTGAAGCGGCGAGACGGGCCAACGATACAACGATGAAAACGTAACCTAGGCGACATACTCTTTTGAAAATCCAATATGTCGACGCGCGAAACGGCGCCACCGAGATCCTCGATCAACTTCGCGACAAGCTCAGTCCGCAGGGGAATGTGGTCAGCCCCCGCGGTCGTGCGCTAACCGAAGAAGTATTTGGTAAACCACTCACGCCCCTTGAAGTTGTCGAGACGATTTGTGCTGACGTCAAAAATCAAGGTACCCCTGCCCTGCTCCGCTATGGCAAGTCGCTGGATCAGGCGAATCTGACCGCCGATCAGCTGCGCGTGCCGATCGCCGAGCTGGCCAAGGCGCACTCCGATGCCGATCCTGATCTGATCCAGTCGATCCGCAGAATCCGTGCTAACGTCGCCGAATTTCAAGAGGCGATCCTGCATCGTGATGTGATGATTCAGCCCAAGCCTGGCGTCTTTCTCAGGCAGCGCTACCTGCCGCTGCGGCGAGTAGGTGTTTGTGTGCCGGGCGGTGCCGCGGCCTATCCGTCCACCGTGCTGATGACGGTGGTGCCGGCACAGGTCGCCGGCGTGCAAGAAATTGCCTTGGTTGCACCTCCGACTCCGTTCGGGGCCTACAACACAGACATGCTGGCGACCTGTCACGAGCTTGGTGTGACCGAAGTCTACCGGATTGGTGGTGCGCAAGCGGTTGCGGCGCTGGCTTATGGTTGCGATCGAATACCGGCGGTCGACAAAATTGTCGGACCTGGAAACCTGTTCGTCGCGCTGGCCAAGAAATATGTGTTCGGCACGGTCGACATCGACTCGTTTGCCGGTCCCAGCGAAGTGATTGTGATCGCCGACGCGACCGCGCGGGCCGATTTCATTGCCGCCGATCTACTCGCTCAAGCCGAACACTCGCCGGGATCGTCGATTTTGATCACTTGGGAAGCATCACTGATCGACGCGGTCCAAACCGAACTAGAGCGACAAGTCGCGCTGCTGGAACGAAACCAACTGACCGTTGACAGCCTGGAATCGTTCGGTGCATTGATCTTGGTCCGAGACGAGCAGCAGGCGTGCGAACTGACCGATCGTTTCGCGCCCGAGCACTTGCATATTGAAACAGCGAATCCCGAAGATCAAATTTCAAAAATTCGCAACAGCGGGGCCGCGTTTCTTGGTCACTACACCCCGGTTGCCTTGGGCGATTATGCGGCGGGACCGAGTCACGTTTTGCCGACCGGGGGAACCTGCAGTTGGGCAGCCGGCTTGTCCAGCAACAGTTTTTTGCGCAGTGGCAGTGTGACGGAATTCAACGAATCGGCCCTGAACCAAATCGCCGCTGACGTTGTCCGAATTGCGGAGAAAGAGGGGTTAACGGCCCACGCAAGAAGCGTCACGATACGTCGGCCTGAATCCACTTAAGCTTACCGATGTCCGACCAAGATCTATTCCGCCCTGCCCTCGCCAAGATGCTGCCTTACGCGCCGGGCGAACAACCTCCGCCGGGCAAGTTCATCAAACTGAACACCAATGAAAATCCTTACCCGCCCGCGCCAGCGGTGGTCGAAGCGATTCAGAAGGCGGCCACCGGGACACTGAATCGCTACCCCGATCCGATGGCCGGCGCGTTTCGACGCGCCGCGTCGGAAGCGTTGGGGCTGCCCGGGCCTGAATGGATTTTGGCGGGCAACGGCAGCGATGAAATCCTGACCTTGCTGGTCCGCGGATTCGTCGGCGAAGGTCAACGATTGCGTCTGCCCTATCCCAGCTACATTCTGTACCGGACACTTGCCGATATTCAGGGCGCCGATTGGGAACAAGTACCGTTCGCCGACGGCTGGAAGCTGCCGGCCGCCTTTGGGCAACCGTCTCCGGGCTGCCGTTTGGTGCTGTTGCCGAATCCGAACAGCCCCAGCGGCACGGTCGCGCTGCCCGACGAAGTCGCCGCAATCGCCGACAGCCTGGACTGTCCGCTGGTGGTTGACGAGGCCTATGTCGATTTTGCGGACCAGCATTGTTTGAACTTGGTGCAAAACAACCCGCGGATTCTAGTCACCCGCACACTTAGCAAGTCTTATGGCCTGGCGGGGATCAGGTTCGGATTCCTGGTCGCGCAGCCGACGGTTGTTGCACAGCTTGCCAAGATCAAGGACAGTTACAACTGTGATGCGATCTCGATTGCTGCGGCAACCGCAGCGATGAACTGCCAGGATTGGTTGGCCGACATATGCCAAAAAATGAACTCAACCCGCGACCGAATGAGCAAGCGTTTGGCGGAATTGGGATTCGATGTGACTCCCTCGCAAGCGAATTTTGTTTGGTGTCAGCACCCGGATGGCAGACACCGCGAACGTTATGAATTCCTGAAGAAGAATCAGATTTTGGTTCGGTACATGGAATTTCCCGAGTGGGGCGATGGACTAAGAATCTCCGTTGGTACGGACGATCAAATCGATGCCTGCATGATGATCTTGGAAAAAACATGAGCCGTGCCGCGACCATTAAGCGAACAACTGGGGAAACCGACATCACGTTAACGATTGATCTGGACGGTGACGGTTCGGGCAAACGCGAAACCGGCATCGGGTTTCTGGATCACATGCTCGATTTGTTTGCCAAGCACGCCTTGATTGACTTGGACGTTCAAGCGGTCGGCGACTTACATGTCGACGATCATCACACCACCGAAGATATCGGTATCGCGCTGGGTCAGGCGGTTGAACAAGCGCTAGGCGATCGCGCCGGGATTCGTCGCTATGGCCACTTCACTTTGCCGATGGACGAATGTTTGGTCACCGCGGCGGTTGATCTGGGTGGACGTTATGCATTTGAGTACTGCGCTCCGATCGCGGCAACCAAAATTGGTACGTTCGACAGCGAGTTGGTCGAACATTTTTGGCAATCGTTTGCCGCGAATTCAAAGAGCAATCTACACGTCCTTTTGCACTATGGCCGTAACGGTCATCACATCTGCGAATGCGTCTTTAAGGCGACCGCACGCGCTGTCCGGATGGCTGCTGAAAGCGATCCACGCAGTGATGCGGTACCCAGCACCAAGGGTGTGCTTTAACGATTTGAAAAAAATTCGCCACTACGGCATCTTGGGTCGATCGCTCATCACGAATCGTAGCGTTCCACCGTCGACGATTTCAGAATGCGTGAACCAGGTGCGATCAAGCTGCTTGCCATTCAGTTCGACTCGCTCCACATAGAATCGATCGGGCGAGTAATTGTCAGCCACGATTTCTAGTTGTTTGTCCCCGATCAGCACCACCGCGCGCTTCCAGAGCGGGCTGCCCAGTTCGTAGCGATCGCTGCCAACGACAGGATAAAACCCCAGCGAGCTGAATACGTACCAGGCTGACAGCGTGCCGCCGTCATCGTTGCCGTCCAGTCCGTCGGGACCGTCGCCATGTTTGTGATTCAGAATCCAACGAACCCATTTCTGGGTCAGATCGGGACGCCCCGCGGCATTGAAAAGATAGACGGCGTGAATGTCCGGTTGATTGCCCTGCCAATAATACCCGTTGGGCAACTTGCCCACAGCAGGTTTCGAACCGGCAAAGAAGGCTTCCAGCTCACTGACAAAGTGTTCGGGGCTGGAGAACAAAGAGACCAATCCGGCGGCGTCATGGGATACCGACCACCGCCACTGCAGTGCGCTACCTTCGACATAGTCGTCGGTCACCTCGCCGCGAAAATCCATGTAGGTTAGCAACAACGGATGGAGCGGTGTAGAGAACTTGCCGCTGGTGTCACGCGGTTGAAAATACTGCGTCTCGGGATTCCACAAATTCCGATAATACTGTGACCGCTGAGCGAATCGCTGAGCGTCATCCTCGTGACCAAGGGCGGCAGCCAAGTGACTGATCGCTGCGTCGGTGCTGGAGTATTCCAACGTTTTGGCGACGGCACCTGACATCGTGTCCGACGGGCAATAGCCGTATTTGATAAAGTCGGCGATTCCTCGGCGACCGGAATAGCGAGCCTCCGGTGGCGCCGGCTCCAGCGCCGACTTGCGCATCGCCTGGTAGGCAACGCCGACATCAAAATCTCGAATTCCCTTGAGGTATGCTTCCGTGATTGCGATATCCGCCGGAGCGCCGAACATCGAATTGGTATAGCCGGTCCCCGATGGCCAACGCGGTAGACTGCCTCCCTGCTGAGCCATCTTGATTAATGAAACCAGCATGTCCCGATGCAGCTGCGGCGTTAACAGTGTGTACAGCGGATGAGTGGTGCGGAATGTGTCCCACAAAGACATGTCCGTGTAGTAATCAAAGCCATCGGTCTGATGCACCTGTTTATCAAAGCCGACATACTGGCCGTTGACGTCGTTGAACAGCGTCGGCATCACATACGAGTGATACAGCGCTGTATAGAAAATCTTCCGATCTGATTCTGTTGCTCCATCGACCCGTACCTTCGAGAGCAAATCGTTCCACTGATCGGCCGCCGCGGTGCGGACTTCATCGAAACTGCGTTTCCCCAGTTCGAATTGCAAATTCTCGCGAGCATTTGCGATGCTGACATGCGACAAGGCCAACGCCAGTTCGATCGTCTGCTGCGATTGATCGGCAGCAAAGCTGAGCGATACGCCCACGTCCTCACCAGCAGCCTCTGTGCCATTGGCCGTGATTTGATCACCGGACCAGGTGGTCGCCTGCTGCCAAGAGGTGCGGAATTTCGCGACGAAGTGAACTTTCAGTCCGCCGTAGCGCCCCGAGAATGTACCGAAAGTGCGCACCGAACCGACGATTTCCTGCGAATCGGGCAGCACGCGGACGCTGCAGTCTTTGCTTTCGCCGCGGCCCAGCGCACTGCCGACGTCGATCAAAATGCGAGGTGTCGCGGCGGCATCGAAGTGGTATCGATGCAAGCCGACCCTGGCTGTCGCGGTCAGTTCGGCGCGGACGTGGTAACTGGGTAACTCAATCGTGTAGTAACCGGGGGTGGTGGTTTCGCGATCATGATCCAGTCGGCCGCGCATCCCTTTGCGCAGATTCTGTAGCGAATCATCATTGCCGGTTGGGATCACCCGAAAATGGCCACCGTCGACAGCCCCCGTCCCACACAACCGCGTATGGCTGAAGCCGAGTATGAAAGGATCGCTGTAGAAATAGCCCGATTTGTTGTTGGCTGTGGCGCCGCTGGCCGATGCCGTGTCCGGACTCAAGCGAACCAGCCCCAGCGGAGTGGTTGCGGCAGGCGAATTGTGGCCGCAAACGACGCGGTTTCCGCCGGTGCTGATCAACAGGTCGACCAGACTGACCGGATGAAATTCGGAATCGTTTGCATCGGCGAAAACGAAACTCGCGCTGGCGGGCCAGAGCATTGACAGTAGGACACAAGCGGCGAATCGAGCTGGCATGATCTGCGATGAGTAAACGTTCAGGGCGTGGTATTGGATATTGAGAGAGTTCCCAGAGTCTAGTCTACTCGAGCCGTGGTTTTGCTACGAACAATCCGACCGCGGCCAAGCCGATCAAGCAAGACAGGACTGAAAACAACAGGAAATTGGACAGCAAAGCGATCGACGTCAGCAAGGCAACTCCCGTGATCGCGGCCCATTTGGCCGGCAACAGCCACAATCCGAAACCGGCCACGGTTTCAACCAGGATCACCTGCCGGCTATACCACTTGGCAATCTCGCGCAGTGTTTCGTTGTCAAGGTTCGCCCGCAAAACATTGAACAGCCAATAGTCACGGTCACGAAAGTAGATGTCGTAGAATACTTCGCCCGACCAGTACTCGGCGGTCCATTTTCCCACCGCGCCACCGAGCAAGATCATCGAGATGATCAAGCGACTTAGCCATGCGGCGCGTCGCAGCATGGTATCTGGATCAGCATCCCAGTCTTGATGGACGTACCATAGCGCCCACAAACTGGTCCACCACGCGGTCACAAATGTCATGTCGTTGTAGCTGCCTTGGTGGATACATAAGATCGTTACGGCGGCGATCGTCAGCCAGGCGCAACTGCGTCGAATAGGGCGACTGGCGGTTGCAAAGCCGATCACGACCGCCGCCAGCGCGATCAGATACGCGGCCGAAAGTGTGTACAGCGAGCGTAGCCAATCAGGAAAGAATGGATCATACAGCGGTATCTCGGCATAGACTTCAGCCGACAATCGAAAGTAAGACCATTTCCAGGCCAGCGTCAGAAAGAGTCCCGCCTGAACGATGCGATCAACCACCAGCGGACGATTCAGTTTTGGCGCCGCCGCAGCCGTTTCGCTCATCGGCTCGACTCCCGCTCGCCAAGCCTTACTAGCTCGAATCCCTGCCCATTCTCTGTTGGTCTGGCGTGCATCGCTGTTTCGATCTGCTGTCCCCGATAGCTCGTTTCGATCGTCACCCAGCGGTCCTTGCCATCATGCAGCAGAAAATATCGGTTATCAGCAAAGGTCAGTACTCGTGCCGGGAAATGGTTCAGATGACGTTTTTCGCTTTCTTCCAGGATCGGATCGACCAGCCCCGGCGGCAGTTGGCGAACCTCGTACTGATTGGCAAAGTTGTACATCGCGGGAATCGGAAACTGGATTGCCCAGGCAAGAAAAGAGCTGCTACTCAAATGAAACCGACGCATCGTCGCCGAGGCGATCGAGGGCACACATGGAGTCAGCAGCAACCAAATGGAGATCAGCGCCACCAAGCCGGTAATGGCGATGAAGCCGGCGTCTAGACGGCGCCCTTTAGCGGATGTCTGATTCATGCTCGGCATTCCTTTGCGATTGTGGTCAAACAGAGATCGGAATCGCAACGAATGCGACCCCATCGGCAAACGTCTGGCTGAGGCAAGTAAATCGTATCATCAGATTTGTTCGATCAGACGCAACAGCGTTTTTCTGACCTGTTGGAGATTGGCGTTTGGATTTTGCTGTTTAGCCTGCCCGATCAAGGCGCCAACGGCTTGCACTTTTCCGCCGCGAACGTCGTTGATCACTTGCGGGTTTGCCTCCAACAGTCTCTGGCACAGCGCGTCGATCTCGCCACTGTCGACTGCCTTGATACCCAACGCTTCGGTCGCCTGATCGACCGAGACAGGGTGCTCGAGCAAATGATAGAACAGATCGCGGCCACGGGCGTTGTCAAATTCGCCCGCCGAGACACGTTTGAGTAACTGGCCGAGCTTGTCAGCCGAGATGGGAAAATCGGCGATTCCGATTTGCCGTTCATTCATCGTCCGCATCAGATCCTGCTGAATCCACGAACTCGCACGCCTGCCGTCGCCCGATAACGTGGCGACTCGTTCAAAATAATCGATCACGCCGGGTCCCTGGTTCACGATTACGTCGGCGTCGTAGGCCTTGATGCCGTATTGAGCTTGCAATCGCTGCCGGATCGCGGTTGGCAGCTCACCCAGGCTTGACCGAATCGACTCGATCCGTTCAATGGGCAATCGAATCGGCAACAGGTCCGGATCGGGAAAGTATCGGTAGTCCGCCGATTCCTCTTTCTCACGTTGCAGAAACGTTTGCTCTTTTTGATCGTCCCAGCCGCGAGTCGTTTTCGCTTCGTCGTTGATGGTCTTGCCGGTCTCTTCCCAGACGTCGTATTGCCGATCGATCTCATAGTCGATTGCCCGTTCGACGGCTCGGAAACTGTTCATGTTTTTGACTTCGACGATCGGCGTGGCAATTTTTTTGCCGTCCACGGTGATCTGCAGATTGACGTTCGCGTCGACTCGCAAACTCCCCTGCTGCATCTCGCAATCCGAGATACCAAGGTGCGTCATCCGTAACTTCAACTCGCTCAGATACGCCTTGGCTTCGGCACTCGATCGCATGTCGGGTTCGCTGACGATTTCGAGCAGCGGAGTGCCGCAGCGATTCAGGTCGATACGCGAGTCACTACGACCGGCCGCTTCGTCGTGCATGCTTTTGCCGGCGTCCTCTTCCAAGTGAGCGCGGATGATCCCGATCCGCCGCGTTCGATCGAGATCGGCGGGGTCCGGAACCTCAACAAAACCGTCGGCGCAAATCGGCAGATCGAATTGGCTGATCTGATATCCTTTGGGCAAATCGGGATAGAAATACTGTTTGCGATCCCACTTGGTCATCGGCGGGATCGAACAGTCGATGGCCAGACCAGCGCGAACCGCCAAGTCAACCGCCTGCTCGTTGATCACCGGCAGCGCGCCGGGCAGGCCCAAGCAGACCGGGCAAACCTGGCTGTTGGGCGGAGCGCCGAACTGAATGCTGCAACCACAAAACAGTTTCGTATTGGTCTTCAGTTGCACATGAACTTCCAGACCGATGATCGTCTCGGCTGGGTAACCGTCGCTAAGCGTCATGATGAACGAAAAGGGGTCAAGTACCAATGTCCCGGCAAATGGTGCCTGACTCCTGTTTCATCTTCTCCTTTGGTTGGGTCGAAGCTTGTGGTATTCGGTGGCGGACTGGAAGGCGGCTCCGGCGAACAGCAATCGAGATTCTTCGAGGACCGGAGCTTGCAGCTGAATTCCGATCGGCAATCCATTCTCGTCCAGCCCGGCTGGCAAGGACAACGCGGGGACGCCGGCCAAGTTGGCTCCGACGGTAAACAGGTCGCACAAGTACATCTGGATTGGATCGTCGATCTTTTCGCCCAACGGGAAGGCGGTTGTTGGCGTCACCGGTCCAAGCAGTAGGTCACACTGCTGGAACGCGGCGTCGTAGTCTCCTTTGATCAAGCGACGCGCTTTGAGCGCCTGGTTGTAATACTGATCGGCGTAGCCTTCACTCAGCGCGTAACAGCCCACCATGATTCGCCGCTTGACTTCGGCACCAAATCCTTCCGCGCGGCTTTGGCAATAGCTCGCGACAAGAGGACCGAGCGATGCGATTTTATCGGCATCCAGCTGATCTGCCCGATGCCCGTAATGCGCCCCATCGTAGCGCGACAAATTGCTGCTCGCCTCGCTGGGAGCGATCACATAATAGGTGGGAACCCAATACTCACTATGAGGCAGATTGACGTCGACGATTTCTGCGCCGGCGGATCGAAAGACATCGATCGAATCAACCACGGCTTTGCGAATCGATTCACTGACGCCTTCGGTTTCCAAGGCATCGCGGAGGACACCGATTTTCATGCCCCGCAGATCGGCGGACTGAAGCGCGGCCGAGTAATCGGGAATCTCGCGATCGAGCGATGTTGAATCGCGGGGTTCGAAGCCAGCGATCACCTGCATCAGCAAGGCGGCATCTTCGACGGACCACGCCAAAGGGCCAACTTGATCCAGACTGCTGGCAAAGGCGACCAAACCGTAACGGCTGACTCGCCCGTAAGTCGGTTTCAAGCCCGTCACTCCACACAACGCCGCAGGTTGTCTTATCGAACCACCGGTGTCGGTTCCCAGACTGAGCGGTACGGTACCGGCGGCCACGCAGGCAGCCGAACCACCGCTGCTGCCACCAGGAATGCGACTGGCATCCCAGGGGTTGCGCGTCACACCGAAGGCGCTTGTTTCGGTGCTGGCCCCCATCGCGAATTCGTCCATGTTCGTTTTGCCGACAATCACCGCGTCCGCCTCGCGAAGCTTTTCGATCACGGTCGCGTCATAGGGAGGACGAAAGCCTCGTAACATGTTCGACGAGCAGGTGGTCGGCATGTTTTTGGTGCAGAGCACATCTTTGACCGCGATCGGGATCCCGGCCAAAGCTCCCATCTGATGGCCAGCCCTCCGCTTTGCATCAACCGCTTGTGCCGCCAACAGCGCCTGCTCAGAATCAATGTGCGTGAAGGCGTTGATTTTTTCTTGAGACTCTTCGATTGCGGCCAAGGACTGCATCGTAATTTCGACAGCGGTCGCCTGACCGTCGGTCTGCAGGCGAAGAATTTCCGTCGCGGAATCAAGCATGTTCTCTAGCCGACAGGTTTACAGTTGGTTTGGGAAACTGCGATTATCGGGCATCGAAAACAAATCCACTAGCGGGTAAGGAAGCGGTTGTCCCGGACGGGACCAACACCGGGAAGCTACCTAGTGCGTCGAACCCGCTTCTGGCGCTCCGTCAGGCTTGTCCCGATCGGGCGTTAGGGGTTTTGCCATCGCTATCGTTGCCACACATCCGGCCGGTCCGCCGGCGAGCGTGATCTCGGCGCTGTGCAACTGGGCGATGCGATAGGCGCGGCACAGTCCCAGTCCTAGTCCGCGACCTGCTTCCCGTCCGCTGAAGTAGGGATCGAAGGCATGCTGGCGAGCGGCTTCGGAGAGCCCGGGGCCGCTGTCAGCGATGTGGATTTTTACCTGATCCCCATTGTGGACAATCGAAACGATGATGGTCCCTTGACAGCCGATCGCTTCGATTGCATTGCGAATCAATACTCGTACCGCTTCGCCGATCATTTCATGATCGGCAGAGACCAGCGTCGGCTCCGCCGGCAAGGTGGCTTCCAAATGAATGTTCTGACGTTCGGTTTCTTCGCCAAACGATTCCGCGACTGATTGGACGATTGTATTGAGGTCGCACCGAGTGAGCTGGGCGTTCGGCGGATTCGCATAAAACATCAGATCGGCAATCATCTCGTGCGCACGATAGACTTGATCGACGATTCGCTGCAGCGTCGCCAAACGCGAGGGATCTTCTTCGCCACGCTGCAGCTGTTGTGCTCGTGTGGAAATGTTTGCTAGCGGATTGTTGATTTCGTGGCTCAATCCGTAAGCCAACTCCTTGATCGCGATGAGTTTGTTGCTGTTCAGTCGCCGGTCAAACGATTGTTCCAGGGACCGTTGACGCTGTGTCATTCTGGCCAATTGTTGCAACATGCCACTGCCTGCCGCCTCGTCTGCCTGGGCTGGCTGGTTAGACTGGCCCGAGACTTGTGGCCACTGTTGTCGCCACGTAACGGATACCTTGGGTCCGGTTGCTTCGAGCCACAATGCGGCATCGTCCAGCCATCGTTCGAGCGGCAACGTGCGAAAATGGTCGCGTAGTTTTCTCCACCGTCGTTGCAGGGGTCTTGATATCGTTGGCGCACCCAGAAACGCGTCACCGCTGGAAAACCGCTGGGTCACATGCTGGGCAAGCCAAGCGACCAATTCGTCTGTGTCCACGCGGTCGGCCGACCAATTTAACGCGGCGAAAATCAACAATGGTGGATCGGATTCGAGCGTGCGAAGCACCTGAGAGCGGGTCGCGTTGTCGATCACTGGCCCCTTGGCGGCCAACATTAATTGCCCGATCGCCTCGGTCGCTGCTCCGCCGCAAGGTAACCACCAGCGGTCACTGCCTCGTCGGATACATGGAAACAAACCCACCGGGCTGGTCCTCGTCATCAATTTCCGATGAGCAGTTCCATTACCTAGCTTACTGGTTGCGTTTTCGCTCTCTGTGCTGGACGGCGTTGCATCGCTGTCCACCTAGCCGACGACGCCGCGCTCAATTTCCAGCAGGTCGCACGATCGACTGACAAGGTCTTCGATCGCAAATGGCTTCTGCATGAAATCGTTCGCTCCGGCGGCCTTCAAGCCATCGACCTTGCTGTGTTCGACCATCCCGGAAATGCAGAGGATCTTGACCATGTCCATCGTCGGATCGCTGCGCACCCGCTGGCAAACCTCTTTGCCATTGATGTCTGGCAACATCACATCGAGAATCACCAAATCCGGGCGAAACTCTTTAACCCCCATGCCGGCATCGAAGCCATTATTGGCGGTGCGGATGTCGAAACGACCATCCCGCTCGAAACCATCCTGGATCAAGTCGACTAAATCCTGGTCGTCGTCGACAATCAGCAGCTTTTTCTTGCCGCTCTCGAGCGCATCGGTGGGAATCCCATTGTCCTTCATGAACAGGTACAACTGCTCGCGAGGAATCCGTCGGAATTTACTGCCGGGGACGCGGAATCCCTTCAGCGATCCATTGTCGAAACAACGAATGATCGTCTGTTGGCTGACTTTACAAATTTTGGCCGCTTCGCCTGTCGTGAAGACCGTTTTGGTGGTCATGGCGGAAACCATCCTCCCTGCCTGACTAGTCCGTTTTTGAGTGAACCATTCACTCGATGAACGTCGTTTAACAAACTTGCCGCCCTACCGCACTAGCACATTTCGCTAATATTCTGCGTGAAGGGCGTAGGTGGCAAGAAACTCCAAGTCTCTCTCCTTTACCAAGCTTGCCTGATCTCCGAATTCTATCGATTCCCTAATTTAGGTCAAGCTTGATTTGGACGACGTAAGTTGCCTCGTTTCATGGATTTAACGAAGATCATGCAAATGCGATCAAACTTTCATCAAAACCGTTCAGCCCGACAGACTTCGATTGATCGCGGCGACCAATGCCAAGATCGAAGCCTTGGTGATTGATTTGCTCTGCCCCACCCCGAACCATTCCGAGCCATCGGGTTTTTTCGCCAGGATATAAGCTGCGGCGGTACTATCCGATCCGGTTTCCATGGCGTGTTCTTGAAAGTCCTTGATGTCATAGGCCAGGCCAAAGTTTTCGGTCAACACATGCACACAAGCGTCCAGCGGACCATTGCCTTGGGCTTGGACCGTCCGCTTGTCGCCTTTGAATTCAAACACAAAGGAGTAACGTTCCAGATCTTCGATTTCACATTCGATTGGCTTATGAGAGTGATAGGTCAACAGGGCGGGGGGATTGACGTAAGTTTCCAGGAACTTGGCCGCGATCTCGCCGGCCGGTATCTCTTGGCCGCTGGCATCGGTGATTCGCTGGATCACGTGGCTAAAAGCGATCTGCAGCCGACGAGGGAGCCGAAGACCGAGTTCACTTTCGACCAAGAACGCCACGCCCCCCTTGCCTGATTGCGAATTCACTCTGATCACCGGATCGTACTGGCGACCGATATCGGCCGGGTCAATCGTCAGGTAGGGGACTTCGAATAATTCCTGTTGTGTCTCCTTCATTGCGTCAAAGCCCTTCTTGATCGCGTCTTGATGCGACCCCGAGAACGCCGTGAAGACCAAATCGCCGGCGTAGGGTGTCCGCTGGTGAACTTTGATTTCGGTACAGAACTCGGCGACGCGGCGAATGTCTTTGATATTGGAAAAGTTCAACCCCGAATCGATTCCCTGAGTCGTCTGGTTTAGCGCCATCGTCACGATATCGACGTTTCCGGTTCGTTCGCCATTTCCAAACAGCGTTCCTTCGACCCGCTCAGCACCCGCCATCAGTCCCAATTCCGAGGCGGCGATTCCGGTACCGCGATCATTGTGAGTATGCAGTGAAATGATCGTTTGCTTGCGATGTTGGAACAACCTACAGAACAACTCGATCTGATCGGCATAAACATTAGGCGTCGCCAGTTCGACGGTTGACGGCAGATTGATAATCGTTTTGTTTTCAAGCGTCGGTTGCCAGACGTCACAAACCGCGTCACAGACTTCGGCTGCGTAGTCAATCTCGGTGCCGGTAAAACTTTCCGGCGAGTATTGAAACCGAATGATCTGATCCTTGATGCCGTTGGCGATCTGTTTGACGATTTTGGCACCGTCGACTGCGATTCTCGTGATTTCCTTTTTGTCGGCGCGAAACACAACGCGGCGTTGCAGAGTCGAAGTCGAGTTGTACAGATGGACGATCGATTGCCGAGCACCTCGGATCGCCTCGAAGGTTCGCTCGATCAGCTCGGGGCGGGACTGCGTCAAAACTTGAATCGTGACGTCGCTGGGAATCAAATTCTGTTCGATCAATTCCCGCAGGAACGCATAGTCGGTTTCCGAAGCAGCGGGAAAGCCGACTTCAATTTCTTTGAAGCCGATGTTCAACAGAGTCTTGAACATTTCCAGTTTCTTCGCCGGTCCCATCGGATTGATCAAGGCTTGGTTGCCGTCGCGCAGGTCAACCGAACACCAGACGGGCGCTGTCGTGATGGTTTGATTGGGCCATGTCCGATCAGGCAGATCGATCGGTGGAAAAGGTTTGTATTTCGACATGGTTGGTCAAGAATGTCGTGCGAAGTGGGGGAATGAAAAAACCCGAGTCGCCTGGCGACTCGGGTTTGCTGTCTTGTGTTCTCTTGAGCTTGGTCAAAGCCCAGTCTCAAAAACCAGTGAACCCTCATCGCTCGCCAATTTGGCGTCGCAAAAGTAGTAGCGTTAGGAGGGACTTGGTTGGCATGGACGTATGTTAGGCCTCCAGTAGGGTTGCCGTCAACGGTCGCAGCGGACTTTCGGCTGCGCGGGCCAGTTTCACAGCAAACGAGACTCCTGAAAGTTCCGCGGCAAGCGGCAGCTGCGATCACGCGGGCCTGGACCCAACAAGAATCGGGCCAGATAAGCACATTGACGGTCCTCTCAGCAATCAAGTAATCACGAGACTGCTGACCATCATGTTTCCATCATTCTCGGCTCTGGATCAATTTCAATGCATTGGACCCCGCTTGTAATTCTCGCGTTCGCTGTGCTGGCGTCGCCGGCGGACGCTCAGACCGGCTCCACGCCCGAACCGTCGCCGGCCACCCGAATTCCGGCACATCTCGCCCCCGGCAGCACCGAGCCGGTTGGATTGGAAACCCCGCTCAACGCGGCTCCGCTTGTGCCGCTGACCGCGACGATGATCGAGGGAGAGATTGCCGCCTTGCAGGCGGCGATCGAGTCGGCCACCGATTTGACGGAAGAGTCAAAACGGGATTCGGTGGGTCAGTTGGATACAGCAAAAAAATGGCTCAAAGAGGCTCGCCAATCGGTCACCAAACGCCAGCAGTGGGAAAATGAAATTGCCGCGGCGCCGCAGCGGTTGGAGGAACTTCGCCGACAGTTGGCTGGCGCCGTCGAACTGCCTACGCCGGAGGTGCCCAAAGACGCGACCGTGGCACTTTTGGAGTCACGGCTGGACGAGATCCGTCAAAGTGTCAACACCGCCGAGACAGAAGCGGCGGCTGCGCAGGAAGCAACCGAGAGCCGCGCCGCGCGGTTGGCGCAACTGTCAAAGGAAGCCCAAGAAGTTGAGAAACGAATTGGAGATCTCGAACAAGGAATTCCCGCTGCTGCCGAAACCGACATCCCCGGCAAATCAAGTCGATTAGAACAACAGGCGTGGCTACTCGCTCTGCGCGAACAACTGCCAGCACTGAAGACCCAAAGATCCCTGTTGGAGGCAACCAGTGAAGTGATGCCGCTGCAGCGCGACTTGGCGGTGCGTACGGCTTCGGCGCTCAAGAAACAACTACGCCGCTGGGAAGAGGCGGTTAGTGAGTGGCGAAAGCGAGAGTCGCAAAGGCAGGCTGAGCAGGCTCGGCGGATTGCCGAGCAATCACATCCCGCGCTGCGATCGATCGCGGAACAGAATGCCGAGATCGCTGAATTGAGAACGGCGACCGCCAAAGGCATCGAACGGATCGCCAAGTTACTCAACGCAATCGACAAATCTTCCAAGCAATTCGCCGGACAATTCGAAGACTTGCGCGGCAAAGTCGAACATGCCGGAACAACTTCATCGACCGGGATCCTGCTCCGCAAGCAACGCAGTGAGTTGCCAAGTGAGCAGGAATTTTCCAGGCGTGCCGCAGTCGTAGCCATTGAAATGCCGAAGGCACATTTGCAGTTGATGGAGCTGAAGCAGCGTCGCCGTGAAGTCGCCGAAGTGGATGACGCGGTAACCGAAGTGATGCAGACTTTGGATCGATCGCTGGCCAAATTCGATACCAGCCAGGTTCAGGAGATTGTCAACAAATTACTCTCCGATCGCCGCAGTTTGCTGGACAAAGCGATTCCCGATCAAGATACCTATTTGCGCGATCTGAACGAGTTGGAGATGGCCAACGCAACTTTCGAACAACAAGTTGATGACATGCGCGAGTATCTTGACCAACGCGTGTTGTGGATGCGGAGCAACGAAGCACTTAGCAGCGCTGATTTGCGTCAGGCTGCCCGCGGACTCGGTACGCTGCTGACGCCGGCACGCTGGGCCGAGGTGGTACGGGTTTGCGTAGGCGATTTGGTACGCCGACCCACTGCCGGACTGGTCGCGATCACGTTGCTGGTACTGGCAATCATGTTTCGCGCCAACTTACTGACAAAGCAGTCTCGGCTTAGCGATCTGCCGACCAACGGAGCGCCGATTGAATTTGTCCGTTTTCTAGGGGCTTTCGCGCTGACATTCCTTGTTTCGGTACGCTGGCCGCTGCTGTTATTGGCAATCGGTTATCGAGCCCAACACGGCGTCGATGCGACGCCTTGGACCATTGCGGTCGGCGCTGCCTTGTTCACAACGATCTTGTTCGTTTGGGGATTGGAACTGATCAGCGAGCTAAGTCGCCGCGATGGAATTGGTGAAAGACTTTTTGGCTGGTCTTCTGAAGTCACCACATCGCTGCGCGGGACCGCGGATACGACGTTGTTGGTCGGCGTGCCACTGTTTGCGATTTTGCAGCTAACGCACTGGCAAGAAACTGCGGAGATGGAAAACCTGCAGCGGGTGATGTTCATCACGATTCTGATGCTGGTCGGGTTTCAAATCGGATGGTTGTTGCGGCCCAAAGGAAAATTAATGTCGACTTTGCAAATTCAATCCCCAGCTGCGTTGGTCTACCGTTTACGCCGCCCGATTTGGTTGCTCTCCGCAGCCGCTCCGCTGGCATTCGCGACACTGTCGATGGTCGGCTATCATTTTTCCGCCTTCCAGCTCTCCAGCCGGCTTGCTGAAAATGGCGCGGTGATTGTTGCTGTGATTGTTTTCTATTCGCTCGCCCGCTGTTGGGTTAAAGCCAAAGCCAGTAACCGAGACGTAGCAAATGCGCAAAGCGATCAACCGCAGGAAGAAGAGCCGGTGAACGGATCGACGGTGGTCGAAACCGGCACGGCGCAAGAGGAGCCAGAGACGGTGAGCCAGGAGTCGGTACATGCAACAGCCAGTAAGCAAACAGAGGACTTGCTCCGCTATGTCGCGATCATCGGATTGGTCTGTGGTGGCTGGTACATCTGGTCCGATGTGTTGCCAGCGCTACGAGTTTTTGACAACGTCGTTTTGTGGCAGAACATCGAAACCGTCTCTGAGGCGGTCGTTGGAGCCAATGGTACCGAGTCGATTCGCACCTTTGAGCGAAATTCGCCAACGACGCTGACTGACGTGCTGGCCGCGGTTGCGATCTGCATGGTGACGATCGTCGTCGGACGCCGCTTGCACGGACTATTGGAACTGACGATTCTAGAACGCTTACCATTCGATCACGGTGGACGCCAGGCGGTGGCGATTTTGATTCGTTACGCGGCGACGCTAGCTGGCATTATGTTCGCCTGTAACGCAATTGAGCTGTCTTGGGCTAGTGTCCAGTGGCTGGCGGCCGCGATGACTGTCGGTCTGGGCTTTGGGTTGCAAGAAATTTTTGCCAATCTGGTCAGCGGATTGATCATTTTGTTTGAACGACCGATTCGAGCTGGAGATCTTGTCACCGTTGATGATGTCACCGGCCACGTGACGCGGATGCAGATGCGGGCGACCACGATCACCGACTTTGATCGCCGCGAGTTCATCGTGCCAAACAAGCGGTTCATTACCGACAACGTGATCAACTGGACGCTCAGCGATCAGGTCAGTCGCATTGTGTTGCCCGTTGGCGTGGCCTACGGCACGGATGTCGAACAGGTCCATCGGATTCTGATGCGGATCGCCAAACGCGAACGATTGGTGATGTCCGAGCCGGAGCCGGCAACCATCTTCAAAGGTTTTGGCGACAGCACGTTGAACTTTGAACTGCGGGTTTTTATTCCGCAGCGTGATTTGTACATTGACGTGGTCAATCGAATTAACGGAGCGATCGCCAGAGAGTTCCAGATCGCAAAGATCGAAATTGCCTTCCCACAGCTCGATCTGCATATCAAGAATGCCGAGTCTGTCGCAGCGTTGTCCGCGCAAGCAGAGCCGCAACTAGCGGTCCAGTCACGCCGGGTCGATCCGCAGCACGCGGCGCCGAATCGTGAGCCGGTTCAACGCAATGAGCCCCTGCAACGCAATGAGCCCCTGCAACGCAACGAGCCCCTGCAACGCAACGAGCCCCTGCAACGCAACGAGCCCCTGCACACAGCCCAGACGCGTGCAACGCGGACCCAGCACGTATCAGCAAAGTCATTCGGCCTGAGTCCAGTCAGCTGCCGGCTGATGTCGCTCAAGCAGCGGCTGATGTCGCTCAAGCGGCGGCTCTGGGGATCTGTTTGCCTTGCAGTTGGTAAACGTATCGCAGCACCTCAGCGACCGCTTGGTATTGATCCGCAGGGATCACGTCGCCGACATCCACTGTTTTGTAAAGCACTTGGGCCAGTGGCTTGCGTTCGACCACCGGGATGCCGTTCTCCAGCGCGATGCGGCGGATCTTTTGTGCCAGCAAGCCGGCTCCCTTGGCCAGCACGATTGGGGCTGGCATCGTGACCGGATCATATTGGATCGCGATCGCTAATTCGGTTGGGTTGCTGACCACGACGTCGGCCTTGGGAACCTCCGATTCGGCCCGTTGCATCATCATTTGGCGTTGCACTTGTTTCCGTCGCGCGGCGACTTGTGGGTCGCCCTCGGTATCTTTCAGTTCATCGCGGATTTCCTGGTCGGTCATCATCAGGTCTTGTTCGTTTTTCCACTTTTGGAACGCGAATTCCAAGATTGCCAACACGAACAATGCGGCCCCGATCCAGAGGCCGGTGCCCAGCAACGTATGGAACAGCGTGGTGGCGATCTGGGGGACACTCATCGTCGCCATGCTCAGGATTGATCCATGGTAGTTTTGAACGGCAGCGTAGGTGACCACACCGATGACAACGACTTTGAACAGACCGAACCCGAGTCGCATCAAGCCCTGCAGCGATAGAATCCGTTTGGCGCCGGACAAGGGGCTGATATGACTGAGCTGAGGAACAAGCTTCTTCGTCGAAAACAGGAATCCCGTCTGCAGGACGTTAACCAGTACGGCGGCGACAAACATCGTCAGTAACATCGGCACCGTTGCCATCGCCAATCGGCCGCCGTAGCCTAACAACCAACTGGTGGCGTCGTTGGTGCCGAGCGCGGCCACGCGATGCGTCGTCAATGCGTCTTCGATTGCGCCGGCCAGGTACTCAGCCGCTGGTTCGCCCATCATCCACAGCGTTCCCATTGCCGAGAGCAGCAGCGCAGCCGAGGTCAGATCTTGACTTTTAACGACTTGGCCCTCTTCGCGAGCCTGTCGCCGTCGTCGGTCGGTTGCTAAATGTTTTTTATCGCCACTGGAATCTGCCATCGGCGCTCACCCACCCTTGTCTGTTGGATCACCAAAGACCGTTCAAACGATTGACAGCCATGGCCAACTCGTGACGAAAGATCAATCCGGCGGACCCGATTGTCAGCGCCAACACGACCAGCATCGCCAAAGCGTTGATACTCAAGCCGATCGCCAGCACGTTGATTTGGGGCAGCGTGCGACTGATCAAGCCCGTGACCAGGTTGCTGAGCAACAATGCGGCCACCACCGGCGCAGCGACTCGAATGCCGGCTGTCATGCCCGCACAGAGTTGATCGATGACCAGCGTCATCATGGAATCATGAAAGACGATATGTCCGGCCGGCAGCGCTTCAAAACTTTCCAACAGGACGCTCAACAGGATGCGGTGCCCGCCAATCGCTAACATGATCGCGGTTACCAGCATTCCTACCAGGCGGGCAACCACCGGCATGCTGCTGGCGGTGGTCGGATCGACGGCGTCACCCAACTGCATGCCGCCCGTGCTGGTGATCGCTTCGCCACCCAACTGGATGCCGGTGATGATCAATTGAATTGTCGCGCCGATCAACATCCCGATCAGCGCTTCACGACCAATCGCGATGCCCAAGTCGACCAGGTTTTCGATATTTGGCAATGATTCGATCGACGTGCTGGCGGCCACCGGTGGCAGCACAAGCGCGGTCATCAGCAAGGCCAGAAACGCTCTGACTCGTTTGGGTACCCCTACACCGATCGCTGGCATCGCCATCAATAGCGTGCTTAAACGGGTCATAACCAACACGCCGAGCACGAGATGCTCGGCCATCCATTGGGTCAGGTCTTCCATTACGGGCCGCCCGCGTTTTCAAACACGGTTCGCGTGAAGTCGACCATTCGAATGATCAACCAGGGCGTACAGGCGATCAACACGGCGGCCATTGCCAAGATCTTGGGCACAAAAGCGACGGTTTGATCTTGGATCTGCGTTAGCGCTTGCATCAAACCGACCAACAGACCGGCGGCCATGCCGACGATCAGCATCGGTGCGGCAATCACGACCGCGGCTAACAGCGTGGTTCGGCACAGGTCAATCGCGCTCGCTGCGTCCAGCATGACGTTCGTTCTCCGTTAAACAATCGTTCCGAAACTGTCCATCAACGTTCGCACAACCAGGTTCCAGCCGTCGACCAGTACAAACAGCAACAGCTTGAACGGCAGCGAGATAACTTGCGGAGGCAACATCAGCATCCCCATCGAAATCGTCACGCTGGCAACGACCAAGTCGATAATCAAGAACGGTAAATAGATTTGAAAGCCCATCAAAAATGCGGTTTTGAGCTCACTCAAGATGAACGCCGGCAGCAATACCCGCATGGGAACGTCTTCGTAACCGCTCGGTACGGGCGCCGTTTTGTCCATGTATTCATAGAACAACAGCACGTCATCGGCGTTTTCGGCGACATCGATTTGCCGGGACATGAATTCACGAATCGGAATCGATCCCGCTTCGTAGGCCTCCTGCAACGACATTTCGATTGCCGGATCGGTGTAAGGCTGGATCGCGTCCTCGTAGACGCGCGTCCACACAGGTGTCATCACAAACAGTGTCATGAACAGCGCGATGCTGGTCATCACTTGGCTGGGCGGCAGCGATTGCAATCCGATCGCTTGGCGGAGTAATCCCAGCACGACGATGATCCGCACATAACAAGTGGTCATCAACAGGATCGCCGGTGCCATCGAGAGCACCGTTAGCAGCAGCATGATTTGCAGACTGCTGGCCAGACTTTCAGGACTGGTCCATTTCTCGGGACCGCCGGCAAGTGTGTCGAGTGCCTGGACCGGAACGGTCACCGGTGGTTGTTGGACGATGGTCGGGGCTGGATTGGTGATCGTCTGTTGAGCCGTTGCCGGCGCAGCGACCAACGCGGCTAACAGCAAGGTCAGCAAGATCAGGTACCGAGACAAACCGCCGTCGCTCCATCGACAAAAGGACTGAATCACTCGACTTGACCATAGAAAAACCGGAGCCGCCGGCGGAAGGGAGAATCCGTTTACGGATCTCGAGCATCGTCTCGGCGGAATGAGACGGCTGGGTACACCGCGGTGTTGGACTCATGTTTGATAGCAAAGAAGCCAGCACCGCTGGCCATGTACGTTGCCGCGACCACCAAAGTGAAGCCGCCAATCGCTCCGTACAGCATCGAAAATCCAAAACGCTGGCCAATCAAACCCAGCACCGGCGCACCGACGATCGTCCCCAGATCCAGCATCATCAGCGCCAGCGCCGAACCGCTGCCTCGCACCGCAATCGGATAATTCTCAAGCGTCAAAGAAGTCATCGTGTGAAACATCAATCCGTGACCGGTTCCGGTCAACACGGCTGGCAGGATGATCAGCCAAGTGTACGCCGAGTCGACCAACGCAAAGCAGAACATGCCTGCCGCCATGAACACCATGCCGGCCAACAGTACCTTGCGGGCACCGATTTGGTCGGGCAGCCGGCGCAGCACCAATCGCAACGTGATTCCGGCGCCGGCGTAAAACAGGAAAAACAGCCCGATAACCGAGGTGCCCGGGATGTTCAACGAAGCTTGGTCGATAAAGCTAGCTAAAAACACAAACGGGCCGGCGACACAAACGCCAAAGGCAAGATCGACCAGCAGGATCATGCCGGGCCAATGTTGCCGCGTGGTCGACACGAACTCCCGCAAACGAACCGACGAATTGGTTCGTTCACTTGAAGTCGGACGTAAGAAATAAAGTCCTAGTGCCGGCAATAGGTTGGCGATGGCCGCAACAACGAACAGCACGGCAAAATTGCCTCGCTCTCGGTCGGCCAGAAACAGATCACCAACCAGTGGGCCGATCAACATGCCTAAAAATCCGCCGATCCCGAAAATGCCAATCGCTTCGGTGCGACGATGTTGAGGCGTTGATTGCGTGATGTAGGTCAGCCCGCTGGTAAACACAATCGCCACGCCAAGCACCAGGCTCGACCGGACGACGTAGATCATCCAGCCGAGGTCGTATAACGCTAGATTTGCCAGTGACCCAATCGCAAAAATGCCGTAACCGAATGCCCACATCGTCCGCGCCCCGAGTCGGTTGATCCATTGGGCCATCCAAGGTCGCAGGATCAATCCGACGGTCGCAGCCGATCCCATCACCAGTCCCACCTGGCCAAGGTCACCCCCCAGAAATTCAATCCACCTCGCATAGTGTGCCATCAAAGTGTTGGCGCACACAAAAGAGGTCTGGCAAATCAAGGCAAGAAAGAAATTGCCGTCGTACAAGCGATTGGATGATCGAGCGTTCAAAGTCGATGGATTTTGCCCGGACGGCGTAAGCGGGAGGAATGGTGAGCAGAAATCCTACGTGGTGCCCGCCGGATTGCCCAGCTATCTCTGCGCGAGCCAGAACTGACGCGAGTCTCGCCGAACAGGTTCGTTGAAGTCAGTCTGACGCCGAAAGCCGAGTGATCGGGGTTGACCCGAAACCGCCTGATTTCCGAACGTCCGGCTGGTGGCTCGGAATTCTTGAATGTATCTGCAGAAATTTAATGAGAAACGTCGCTCGCCTGTTGATCTCCAGACCGCAGTCGCCTGTAGCTGCATTTGTCTTGCTCAGTTTCAGTTCGCTATGGATCAGCGGGACTTCCGAGTTGTCGGCTCAGCGATCGTCAACAGCTCCCTACGTCCAGTTCGCTCCGGTCGCTGCCAGTCCGTATTACGGTTCGGACCCGTACTACGTTGCAGATCCTTATTACGCTGCAGATCCCTATGCCAGCGGCCCTGCCCAGCCGGGTGGTTGGTTCTCCGGTCTGGGGATTGGGCTGCCGACGTCCGACTCGTTACGAGATCGAGTTTGGTGGCGTGCCGAGTACCTGTATTGGTGGACCCGGGGGTTGGATCTGCCACCCTTGGCTACAACGAGTCCCGCGGGTACGCCACCCAACGAAGCCGGTGTGCTGGGCGAGCCCGACACGAGCATCCTGTTTGGGAATCAAGTCATCAACGACGGTGGAACCAGCGGGCTGCGCACCAGCTCCGGATTATGGTTTTCGCCGGAACGCAGATTTGGAATCACCAGTCAGTTCTTTCAGCTTACAAGTCAGAATGACGGGTTCTCTGCGTCTGGGAACGGCGCGCCAATCATCGCGCGTCCTTATTTTGATGTGCTCAACGCTCGCCAAGCAGCGCAACTGGTTTCGTATCCGGGATTGGTCGGGGGTGATCTTTGGATCGCCTCCAAGACGTCGCTCAAGTCCTACATGATTGCCGGGCAGGGCGCATTGCTGCCGACCGCTCCGGTGGTCTGCGATCCCGGCGCGCAACCGAATCAGCTGAACTGGATCATCGGCTACCGGTATCTCGAACTGAAAGACAAACTTTCCTTCAATGAAAATCTAAATTCGCTGGTCTTGATTGAGCCAGGGACGCTGGCAATCAATGAAAAATTTTCCACCAAAAACCAGTTCAGCGGTTTGCAGCTCGGTTTTAGGTACCAGGCAGACTACCGCCGGGCGCGACTCGAATCAGACCTGAAGGTTGCCATTGGTAACAACCGACAAAAAGTGGAAATCAACGGCAATACCGAGAGCACCGGCGCGGGTGTTACTGGTACATTCAACGGCCGTCTACTTGCCCAGCGAACCAATATTGGCAGCTACAGCCGTGACGAGTTTTCGATGGTTCCGGAGCTTGGCGTGACGCTGGGACTGAGGCTGACCAATCGTCTGTATGCGACATTCGGATACAGCGTGCTCTATTTTCCAAACGTGGTCCGCGCCGGCGATCAGATCGACACCGACGTCAATTCGAATCTGCTACCACCAGAGCCGGTTCCACTGGACGGACCACTGCGACCCGATTTCCAGTTCGTCGAAACTGATTTCTGGGCGCATGGATTGAATGTCGGCGGCGAGTTCAGGTTTTAGCCTGCCAACATCGCCACGTCCGGCTTGCGGTTCGCCCGCTTGCACTCCCAATCGGATCGTCGGCCAGCAAGCCACCAAGCCGTCGTTCACTTCGCTCACTGCCAGCCGACTGGCTGGGTCCAGGCTTGTTGTTTTTGATCCTTGAACGAAGGGTCGCGATGAGGTTGGTCGCTGGTGATCACCGCGCGAACGTAGAGTTCCTTTCCGCTCAACTTGTACTGCGCTGTGGCACCTTTGACTGTCGCCATCACCTTACCAATTCGATCGGACGGCGAATCTCCTTTGGCCAGCGTGGCAATGAATTCGGTCTGATAGCTCGCGCCCTGTTCGGCATCGATTTCCAACGAAAGTAATTTTGCTTCTTCGTCAAAGGCAACTTCGTTTAACGTCACACCACTCGATGCATAGAAGTCACCACGTTTCATCGCCTTGATCAGATGTTCGGGCGTCAAGAACCGGCTGCGCACCATGACCCAGCCTCGACCGGGGCGCGATCCAGGTTGCCCATGGTATTCATGGGAATCATCCGTCCCGATGCCCATCATTGGCGGTAGGTTCAATTCGGTAAGCCGTATGGCATTGACCAGGTCCCAGATTCGTTCGACGCTCGGGTGGTCCTGGTCACCTTGATGATGGACCTCAGGGTGGCCGTTGTAGACTTCGTAAAACCGCTCCAACGTCACTGCCGCCAAGTCTTCGGCAGTGATGGCATACCCAAAGTTGGGATGATTCAAATGGGGCAAGACTTGGCGGCCGAATTGTTTTTCGTGTTCGAGAATCGCACGCAAATTGTTTTGCATCGCCTGGCGAACTGTCTTGCCGCCGGCCGGTGGGATCACTTCGGCGATGTTGGTGGCGTTGATATGGACCGGTTTTCCCTCGGAACTGTCGCTGATCTCCTCGGCAGGGATCAAGATGAACTGGCCCTGCTGCTCCAACAGATAGCGAAACTCATCCAAGGGCTTCAGCCGCACCATGTACTCCGCTGCGTCTGTTGGATCGCCTTTGGTTTCAACCCAGTGGTCGCCGAAGCGGTCGATGTAGCGGCCGATGATTCCGTCATCGCTGCGTGCAATTACCTCCTTGACCGGCATCCATTTCATCCCCTCGCTCAACACATTGTGATCCGTCAACGCCAAAAAATTATATCCCCGCTGGCGATACCAATCGCTGATCATCTCGGGGAACTCGTCACCATCACTCCATAACGAGTGAGTATGCAGGTTGCCTTTCCACCAACGGGGTTCGGGCTCGTCAGCCAAGGACAGGTCGATTGTCAGACAACCGAGCAGCCAGCAGGCGATCAGGATACGGTTCATATTTTCGCGGTCTTTTCGTTGCGAGTGGTTTGGAATGCCAAAAAGCGAAGCCAAGATCATAGACCAGGCGATGCACGAAGATTTCCCCGATCGGCGACAACGGCAGCTGCTTGCTGTTCGGATTGAGCCGTCGCCTGCTGCGTCGTGTTGGCTGGTTCCTGGAGGTTCAATCGATAACAGGCTGCTTCCCGTCCATTTCGCATGTACAAACGATCGCCGACGACGACAGGATGATTCCAGGTTTTTCCCTGGATTGCGTCGAGCTTGGCCAGTTCCTGGTGTCCTGACGGATCGGCCTTGAGCAGCACAATCGAACCTTTCTCGCTGACGACGAGCAGCGTGTCGGATTGTTCCAATAACAACACCTGTCCAGCACCGTAGCGTCCACGTTTCCAAACGCGCTGGCCGGTCGCCAAATCGACGCAGCTGAAGGTGGTTGTGTCAAATCCGTAGATGTACCCATCGTGAACTACCATGTCATTGAAGTCCGGTTTCATGAAACGCGAAGTCCATTGTTCTTCCGCCGACCAGGCGGAATCATTTTTGCTGACTCGAATCCGCCGCGTTCCTGTGCCGATTCCGGTCGGTATCAAGATGCTGTCGCCGTCAACCAACTGAGGTTGCAGGGCCCGGTAGCCATTGTATTGCCAAGGGTAGTCGAGCCGCGTTGCTCCAGTCTTGGGATCCAATAAGGTGAGACCTTGATTGGTCAACATCAATAGATGTTGCTCGCCGGCTAGCTCGACCAGTTGCGGTGAGCTGTAAGAATGGTCTCCCGAGGGTGCGGACCAAGCCAGTTCGCCGGAATTGATATCGAACGCTAGAATTCCCTTGTCGCCTTCGCCACCGGCGTGGACCACGACTACAGAATCGACGATCAACGGCGACGAACTGAATCCCCATGTGGGCGGGTCGCGAGCGGCAATTTCGCGAAGATCTGATTGCCAAACGATCTCGCCATCGGTTGGATTCAAACGCATCAATTGTCCGTTGGCTCCCAGTGCGAACAAAGCTCCCGCGGCGATGGTGGGCGTGGCTCTGGGGCCCGGGCCGCCCAGGCTTTCTTCAAATCGCGACTCGATTTGTTGTACCCAAATCTCCTGTCCCGTTTCAGTCGAATAACAAACGATCGCTTCCATCTCGCCCCGCTGCTCTTGCGTTAGCAGCAACTCTCCGGCGACGGCGAACGATGACCAACCGGGGCCGACAGCTATTTTCCATAACAGCTCCGGGGGCTGCGCGGACCAATCCGTGTTGATTGCGGGCCCCTTGTATTGACTGTTTCGCCCGGCACCACGGAACTCGGGCCACTGCGGATCGGCTATCCACTGTCGGATCTGATCGTCGCTCAGGACGGTTGCTCCTTCGCCCGCGCGGGCAACCAATCGTTGTTCCTCCGGCGATGGATTCCAACGCCAATCAAGTTCCAGTGCATAGTTGCCCCACATCCCTTCATTGCGTTGTAAAGCGGAATATCCGAATCCAATCGCGGCCAGCAAAACGGCCACCGAGGTACGCGCCAGCGGTGAACGATGACTCAGCAAAATCACTCCGATCGCGAAACCAGCCAGTCCCATCGGCAGCGTTAACAAAGCGATCGGCGGCAGCTCTAACATCGACTTGTCCGCTAGCGCCAAACCAAGTCCGAAGACGGCTGCAACTCCGACCAATCCGTACAAGCATTCTCGCCAACTGGCACGGCTGAACGTGATCCACCAAACCAGGATCAGGATGCCCAGCAGAGCCGGCCCGATCGAAGCGGCGAACATCAATGCCTGCGGCGGATCGTCCATGCTCCTTGGCAGGTAGCGAATGGCCGGCATCGCCGCGAGCAACAGCAATGGGATCCATACTCGAAGGGGTCGCGAAGTTGGAGACGAATCGTCTTTTTCTGTCGGCACAGGTGCTTCAGTATTCATTTCGATTCCCAAAAAAAGTGCGGACGAATTCAGCTTACTCGGCAATCATTAAGGCAAACAATTCGGCGTTATGCAGGTAGACCCGAACCTGATAACGACCATCTGGAAGATCACCAATCGATTTGTCATTCCAGGTTACCGGATAGCGAAGGTGATCGCCCTGTATCGCTGTGGAATCCTGGCGGGTAAAGCCTGGCACACGATAGCCGTCAGCAGTCAACAGTTCCACATGAACGCTTCCTTCGGCATTCGCGTTGATGGCCAGCTGAGAAACGTTGGATAAATCGAGGGGACGGAGTGTGATCTGTCCGTATTGGTCGATCGGTCGTATCCCGGCAAACCGATCGCGCGGTAGTGATCGCATGCCGATACCGGTCTGTGACTGGTCAAGGTCGGAGTCCCAGTCGGGATATGCACCGTAATAGAACCGAATTTCATCGTCCAAGAATACGGGTGTCGAATTCGTCCACAGGCAACCGGCATCAAATTCTGTTCGTGTCCCGGTCACCGGTAAAAAGTAATCACCACGAAAGGGACGCTTCCAGGCGACGCCATCGCGGCTGACGGCAAGCTCGGCGGGCATCGTTCCACCGGCACCAAAATCGAGCATCTGCAGCAAGGCAAAGTAAACACCCGAGTAAAAGAAGGTCGGTCCGCCATGGATCTCAATCTTGCTCGCGTCACCTCCCTGGGCAACTTCCAGTTCATCCGGCACGAAGACCAATTCGGGAGTCGACCAGTTCAAGAAATCCTTGGATTCGGTTCGTACCACCGCTCGCTTCCAGTACAGGTCGCCGTTTGGTCCGTTGATCCAAGTCTTGCCATAGATGGCATATGCCTCACGGCGAGGATCATAAAGCAGATCAATCACATCACTGATCGAATTGGGAATGTTCCATCGCTTGTTGTCTTCGTCGTCACAAAACGGAGTCGGTCCCGGCTTACCATAAGACCCACGGAGCAGCGGCGCATCGGAATGCTTGGTCCAGCGAATGCCATCCTCGGAAAAAGCAACACACAAACCTGGGTACTCGTGTCCATCCCGCCGAGCAAAATCCCAGTAAGCCATCTTGTAGCGTTTGCTTGAATCGGGATCCCTGGGATCAAACAAGACCGACGCCCCATAGTTGACGCTACGACCGCCGTTGCCGATCAAGACGATGTTGGTGTCGGAAATGTCGTTGAAGGCAAACAAGCCCAAGTTTGGTTTGGACCAATTTAGGCCGTCATCCGATTCCGCGTAGGCAACAACCGATCTTCTAGTCGGATCCTTGGCAAGCTGACCGGCATAGGCCTGATACCAGACCTGGTACTTTCCGGATTGCGGATCGCGGTGAACACTACAGTAACCGATTGCCGCTTCCCAAGGTTTCGTTTCGGAGATCACCGGATTGGGCTGTCCGCGTATCGGTTGGTGCAGAACACGACGGGTGCCGGGGCGGGAATGAATGTCGTGGTCATCCACCATCAGCAACACCTGGTGATCACCACGGACTGGCAGTGACAAGATGGCGGCCAGCAGCAGAGCGAACCAACGGATCAGAACCAACGCGCTCATATTCATGCCACAGATTCTACCACAACGCTGGCGGTCCCAGACCGATGGGGACCGAAACAAGCAGCTCGCCACTTCGCTGAAACACGGAAAAAAAGCTGCTGCCTGCAAAGCGGTAACGAGGCTCTGCTGGCTGTCGGCCTAAACGTAGATCTGATACAGCATCAGGTAGACCAGCACTCCGGTGACCGAAACGTACATCCATATGGGATAGGCGAACTTAACGATCCGTTTGTGCGCGAGGATGCGCCCGTTGATCGCCAGATAGACCGCCCGCAGAGCCAAGAAGGGAACGGTCATCGCCAACACCAGATGCGTCAATAGAATTGTTAGATAGGTGTACCGGGCGGCCGCAGAGGCGATCGCGGGATCGGTCGGGAATTGTGTGTTTGGATGGCCAGTGACCTGATACAGCGCCACCTTGTGCAGCAGATACAGCAACAGAAACAGGCCGCTGACGGCCAGTGCCGAGAGCATCAAATTCTTATGACGCCTCGCTTTTCCTCGCCGGATCGCGCGAAACCCTAGTACCAGAATCACCGTCGCGGCGGCGTTCAGCGACGCCGTGACATGCGGCAGGTTGTCCGAAAGAAATTGCCAGCTCATGACGATTCCTGGCTGTCAAGCATCTGCTGAATCTTCTTTTGAAGTTTTTGGAACTGAACCTTCTCGGGCCAGTTGTAAAAGCCTTCGATCGCTCCCTGGGGATCAACCAGCACAAACCGTTCTGAGTGAAATTTTTTATCGACTGGTTGTTGATAGATCTCAGCACCGATGCGACGGATGTAGTTCAGGTCACCTGTCATGAATAACCATTGATCGTTATCCGCGCCAAACCTGGCGGCGTATTCGCGCAATATCTCAGGTGTATCCGTTTCAGGATCGACCGAAATCGCGACAAACCGGACCCCCTTTCCCTCGAACTGATCCTGCAACTCTTTAAGTTTCTGGTTCTGTTGGACACAGACACTCGGACAAGTGCTGAAGAAGAAACTGACCACATAAGGTTGCCCGAGCAACTGGTCACTTGAGACTGCTTTGCCGCTTCGCTCGATCAACTCAAACCGGCTGAGCCACGATTCGTTCTCGGGCGGATGGCTCGGATTCGGGTTTTCAACGGACGATGGGTCGACGTCCTCGGGGTCGTCGTTGGAATATACGAGCTCGCCCGGGGCCGGGCCGTCGGCAGCGTCCGGTCGAAGCCCGCGTATCACCAGCCCAAGTCCGGCAGCGATCATCAAGATCAACACGATATGTAGGGAAGTCCGCATGATTTGTCTGTCAGGTTGGTGTTCTGGAGCTGGAATCGACTACACGATCACGTCGACTTTGCGACTGCCGCGCATCAATCGCCAAGCCAATAACGTGGTCAAAATAGCGGCCACGATCGTGACGGCCCAACAGACCGAAGAGCCTGGTGCAAATCCAGCGGACGCGTAGTCGGCGTTTGGATAGAGCAATCGACGCAGTTCAACCATTGAATAACTGAGCGGATTGATTCGCATGATGCCGCCCAAGATCCACTGCCCGATTCCGGTTTCCGCGGCGATGGCCGGAATTGGAAAGAACGATCCACTCAGCAGCCACATTGGCATCAATCCCAGCATCATGATCGCATGAAACCCTTGCGTACTGTCCATCGGCCAAGCGACAATCATCCCGAGCGAGCACATGCCGATTGCAATCGCGGCTAACAATACCAATAGAGGCAAAACCGTCCAACCGATCGTCGCCGTTCCGACCAGGTACACCAGACCCAAAAAGAAAACCGCTTGCACCCAGGCGATCGCGGAACCGCCGATTACTTTGCCCAGCAATACCGGCAATCGACCGACTGGGGCGACCAATACCGATTGCATGAAGCCTTCGCGGCGGTCCTCAATCACAGAGATGGTTGTAAAGATGGCCGTGAACAAGACGATCAAGGCCACGGTTCCGGGCAAGAAAAATTGCATGAAGTCCAAATCGCCAGCGGCTTGGAATGAACCTTTCAAGCCTGTGCCGAACAACAGCCAGAACAACAACGGTTGCACGATCGCTGCCGTGACGCGGTTGCGCTGCCGAAAAAAGCGAATCCATTCTCGTTTGGCCAACATCCACGTCGCAGCGAAGGTATCCCCTGCGGTCACGGCCGTTGGGTTGTTCGCCACGGATGTTCGTTGATCGACTGGGTCGATCGTATCGGCCAACATGCTCATTCCAGTTCTTCAGTAAATTGTTGGCCGGTCCTGGCAATGAAGACATCTTCCAGGCTCGGTCGGCCAATCGAAATCGATTGCGCTAGATCACCCAGCTTTTCCACCAAAGCGGGAACCAGCGTCGCTGGGGAATCGGTTTGCAAGCGGAATTGATGGTGTACTCGCTGCGGATTTAGACCCAGTTCATCCCGCAGCACTTGTTCGACTTTGGCGATATCGTTCGCAGCCACGGTTACCACGCCGTCACCCAATTCGCTGCGTAACTGATTTGGTGATCCCTCGGCAATCTTTCGGCCATCGGCCATGATCACGACTCGGTCAGCCTTGTCGGCTTCTTCCAACAAATGTGTGGTCAATAGGACGGCGATACCGCTGTCCGCCATCGTCTGGATCGCGTCCCAAAAGCTAATCCTGGCGGCCGGATCAAGTCCCGTGCTCGGTTCGTCCAGCAACAACAGCTGGGGACGATGCAGCATTCCCTTGACCAATTCAACCCGCCTTTTCATACCGCCGGATAGCGATTCACAGAAATCGCCTCGGCGGTTGGTCAAGTCAAGTTGATCAAGCAACTCGTCGCGGCGCGACTTCAGTGTGCTCCCTTTGACACCGTACAAAGCGGCCTGGCAGGCAATGTTTTCGTCAACTGTCAGTTTTTTGTCCAAACTGGGAGATTGAAACACGACTCCGATCCGCCCGCGGGCTGCCAACGGATTTGCCGCGACATCGATACCGGCGATATGCACGGTGCCCTGCTGGATCGGCATCAACGTGCACAGCAGGCGGAACAGCGTCGTTTTGCCACTGCCATTAGGTCCCAAAAGAGCCACAATCTGACCCGCCCGAACCTCCAGATCGATCCCCTTGAGTGCCTGGTGGTCTCCGTAGCGATGCTGCAAGCCGCGGGCGATGCAAACTGCCTCAGCGATCTTTGAGCCTGCAATCATGAGCCGATTACCAAAACACGCGGATCGTAACCACGGCCAGGACGGCGGGCAGAACCAACAGGGACGATCGCAACAGACGTCGAGCCAACAGATCGTTAGGTTCGATCAGGAACCGCGCCGAAGCGAGCAGCATCGGTACGGACGCCGCGATGACCGCGATCGCGGCAATCAAGGCACTCGTCAGTCCGCCTGGCAGAAAGCAAAGAGCGACTCCGCATCCGATCAGTGCCAAGGAGCCGGCGATGCTTTGCCAGCCGGCCGATCGACCGCTTGGTTCGACCGTCGTGGTCATGCAAAAGCCGGCTTCGGCATATTGCCGACGATACAGCCAGGCAATCGACATGAAGTGAGGGTATTGCCAAGCCACCAGCACGCCAACCAACAACCACGGTGTCCAGTTATTGAGCGATCCACCAGTCGCCGTGTACCCGATCAATACCGGCAGGGCTCCAGCGACAGCGCCGACCGTGGTATTCCACGCCGAGCGAGTCTTCATCGGAGTGTAGATCAAAACGTACAGGGCCCAAGTCACGACCCCGGCAATGGCCGGTGCGTTTCCGAACTTTGCGAACAGAAATCCGCTACCCGCGATTCCCAGGATGCCGGTGTACACGATCGTCGGCGCGGTTCGCAAGCGACCGCTGGGAAGCGGACGGTTGGCCGTTCGAGGCATGTTTCGGTCGATCGACTGCTCCCAAATCTGATTCGCCGCGCCGGCGCTGCCGGCGACCAGCGCCGTGCCTGCCAACAGCCAAGCAAAATCAACGGCTGACACTGTCGCCCCCGCTCCGATGATTGCGGTCGCGACCGTCGTCACCAAAATCATCACAACGATTCGCGGCTTGGTCAGCTGCAGGAAGTCTCGAACGACCGAATGATGGACCCCGCTGGATTCACTACCCTGCCCTGCCCCGGCTTCGATCAGCAACGCATCGGCGTTCGATACCGCACCCCTGCTGGGGCGTCGCGCCGGCGTTGAGGTACGGCTTAGCAAGTCGGTTGACATGGAGCGTTTCAAGTCAGTCAGTTGATTGGCATGTCACTGTGCATGCTGCACCAGCGAACTCTTAAAAGACGAACAAGTTCTAACGTTGCGACTCCCAGGATCAATGAGCCTGTCGCCACATGCGCGGTGACGATGATCGAGTCGGCGAAGCCCTTGGAACGGAGCAGGAAACCGGCGGCGCCAGGCACCCAGTCCAGAAAACCCGGCCAGCCGTAGTTGACCACCCAAGTTCCTAACCCGAGCAAGATCTGTAGCCCCACCAATCCTATCAGGCTGAGGGCGGGACGCGATAGTGTCAAATCGCCGCAGCGACGCAGGACCCGCCAGGCGGCGGCAGTCAGTATCCACAACAAGAATGCAATCATCACGTGGAAAGCGACGGTCATAGTGAACCTGCCAGGGGTCGCGTCGGGCTGCGCGTGGCGAAGCTGTGCACCGAGGATCAGCTGGGTGTAACTGACCGCGACCAATGAACTGACCAGGAAAATTTTCCCTTTCCCAATCGTGGCCACCGAGACCGCTCGCAACTTTTCACGCGACCACCAGCGACTGGTCACCGCTGTCATCGCCACGCAAAGCGCGAAAAAGGCTGGGCCAAAACAGCCATGCACCATTGCCAGTGTTCGGTCACCCAGGACAACGCGCATTCCACCCAGAACACCCTGACCGATCACGGCGATCAGCATGCCAATGGAAAGCAAGAATACCCAGCGCCGCGTTTCGCTGAGGTATGACAGGCTGACGATCCCAATCGCCACGGCGCCTACGATGGCGCCGAGCAATCGATGACCATGTTCGATAAATAAATCAAAAGGACCCAGCAGCCAGGTTTTGTAGGGATACAGAAACAGGTTGTATCCGTAGGTGTTAGGCCAATCGGGCACCGCCATTCCCGCATCGTAGGTCGTGACCAATCCACCCACCCAAATCAGTGGCCAAACCAGACAGACAGCCAGCACCGCCAGCCGATGCAGCCATCGGGGGTAAGGTATTTCGGTGGTTGCGTTCTCGATCGACACCATTTGTAAATCAATGATGGTTCCGAGCGTAAAGCCGTTCGGCGGTGACCGCACCGGCGACACAGCCGCCGGCTCCGAACAAAGCACTGGGGATGATCTGGCCGTTGTATCCGAGTGCCACGGTGGCGATGATGCCGAGCCCCAGCCCGGCAATGGCCCCGATCGTTCGATAGGTCTCCTGGCTCATTGCGTCGCTCCGTTCTCGCCGAGCGCCTGAAGATACGAAACCAGGTCCCAAACTTGCTGTTCGGTCAGTCCCTTGCCATTCTCCTGATCGACTACGGCGACTGAGGGCATCGGTGTGCCGGCAATCCCTTGAGTGATTCGTCGGTACAGGCTTTGGTCATCTCCGCCTCCGCGAAAGACGCCTTGTCGCAGGTTTCGAGCCTGAGCCAAACGGGGTCTCAAAGCGCCCGCCTGCCGAAACGGCCGCATCGCGTCTCGGTCGTCAGGCGTCAGCCCCAGCCGCGTCGAGTACTCCTTGGCCCAGTCGTCGTAGTCAAGCGTGACCGCTTGTCCGTTTCCGGAGCGACCGTGACAGGCGACACAATTGGCGATTTGCCCATGAAAGATTTCCTTGCCGCGCTGGATCGACTCTGGCGAAATCGGATGCGGCGATTCTGGCACTTTCACAATCGACTCTTGGGCCGAACTCCAAGCTTCGGCCACGCTCGCCAAAACCTCATCAATCACGTCACGACCCTCGTTTTGCTGCTGCATGTTCAGTTGTAGTGCAGCTTCAGGTGGGGCTTCTCCGTAATCCAGCTGGTCAACCGCTGCCGCGATCAAGCGACGTTCGACTTCGCCGCGAACCGACAGATAGATCACATAGTCGATCAAGGCCTCGACGTCCTCGGCCGACTGCAACGCAAACGACGGCATGGCCGTTCCGGGCACACCGCGCAGCAGCAATTCTCGCAAATCGTCTCGGGTTGGCTTGGCCGACCGCTCGGTAGATTTCCATTTGAAGACACCGTGGCGAAAGTCACGAGGATATGGGTTTTGCACCTGACTTGCCGGCCCCGCACCGCTGCCAGAGAGCCCATGACAGATGACGCAATGCTCGCGGAACAGGCCTAAATGCGTACCGTCTTGTTGGCTGCTCAAAGGCCCGGCCGCCCGGCGAATCCGATCTGAATCGACCGCCGGTAACGAGTCAGCAATCAATGCAGGCCAGCGAGGCTGATCCGGCGTGCCAAATAGTTCGGTCACCACTTCGGTGACGTCCACTTTGGCCGTCTCGGTGGGGATCGATCGAGATCGCGCCAGTGAGAGCGCAAAGACGTCATTGCTGCCAAAACGTTCCACCTGCCGATCACAACCTGTCCATAATGTCAGGCCAACCAGCAGCAGTAGAGCGGTTCGCACGGATTCGTTTGGTGAGCGTGGAGGAAAACACATCACTCAGTTAACCGCCAATCATTGGATTTGGCAACGCGGCGATTGTCGCCCGGTGCCGATTGTCGCCCGGTGCCAATGGTCGCCCGGCGCCGATGGTCGCCCGGCGCCAATGGTCGCCCGGCGCCAATGGTCGCACTGGGGCATCCGCCGAGCCTGCTCCCTGTTCATTGGCGTGGCAATATATTGATTCGCGGCGCAACACCGACGTGGGGGCCACAGTCAGGCTGAGGCTTGCTGTGGCGTGGCTACTTCAGTGCATCGGCCGGAACAACCACCGTACCGAGATCGTTCATGCCAGGTTTGATCTCGACTTCGAATCGGCTTCGCTTCCAGTCTTCTTTCTTACCGTCGATTTCGACCTCGTTGATCGCCCCGGCTTCGTGATAGACACGAAACACAAGTTCTTTCTTACCGGCCGGCAGACCTTTGATTGTCAGATCGCCATTCTCGTCGCTGACTGCGGCGAATGGATGATCGAGCACCAATACGTATGCCTTCATCCAAGGGTGAATGTTGCAGTCGACTGGAATGGGTGCTGGTTCATCTTTTTCAAGCGCGATGGATTGTTCTTGTCCGGAAGGTACCATCACGTTTTGTGCTTTGTTGTTGAAAAAGTTGATGTTCGCATTGTGCCCGACCGGGTCGGGATTGGTGACCTTCAATGTGTCTCCGGTTTGCGTGATCAAGATGTGCGGCTCGAAGCGACAGTTTTCATTGGCCAGGGTATGAGTGTTATTGGCCGGCTCGGACTTGGCCAATTTCGATCCGCCTCGCCCAGTGTAGACGTAAACGACGACGTTCTTGATCCCGTTATTTTCTTTGTTGATAACCAAAGCTTCGTTGAGCAAACCGTGCTTGCCGCAAAATTCGACATCTTTGTTGACGTCGATCGGTTTGGGAGTGAATGCCTTGCCGTCGTATTGAAAGCGAATTTTTAAATCACCGGTTTCGTCGGCCCCGGCGGTGGTGGTGAGTGTGATCGCCAATAAAACAGCCGGCATGAACTTGAGAACGCTCAACGTTGTGTCTCCAGGAATAAGGGATCGGTTTGCTGCAAACATCATTTTAGTGGCTGGCCGCAGGCAGTCCACTGCCAGCGCGAGGCAGCCCCAGTCGGCAACCCATCGTCCGCTGTCGAATCATGGCCAAACCACGTAATATTGCCGGTTTGTTGCTACCGCTACCAAGACGATCCAACCATCGGTTGGCAAGCCTGGCGGGGATGAGGAAGGTAAATCATGAAAATTTTGATCGTTGGAAACGGTGGTCGTGAACATGCCTTGGCATGGAAAATCTCTCAGAGCCCACGGGTCGAAACGGTTTATGTGGCTCCCGGAAACGCGGGCACGGCACGCGACGCGATCAACGTCCCGATCGCCGCGACCGACACCGCTGAACTGATTCAGTTCGCGAAAGAAAATCAGATCGATCTGACCGTCGTCGGTCCCGAGGCACCTCTAGTTGCCGGACTGGTCGATGCGATGGAAGCGGAAGGGCTGCGTGTATTTGGACCTTCCAAAGAAGCGGCCGAGTTGGAAGGCAGTAAAGTATTCTGCAAACATTTACTTCATACCGCGGATATTCCGACGGCCAACTATCAAGTATTCCGCGCCGCGGATGACGCCTCGCGATACATCAAAGATCGCTACCCCGAGCCAAACGAACCGGTGCGGGTGGTGGTCAAAGCCGATGGGCTGGCGGCCGGGAAAGGAGTGATCGTCTGCGACACTCGCGAACAGGCTCTCGATGCAATTGACCGAATCGCTTCGCAACGCGAGTTCGGGGACGCGGGAAATGAGTTGATCATTGAAGAAAAATTGATCGGCCAGGAGGTCAGCGTGCTGGCGATCACCGACGGGGAAACGATTGTCACGCTGCCGGCGGCCCAAGATCACAAACCAGCCCGTGACGGTGATACCGGACCCAACACCGGCGGGATGGGCGCCTACTGCCCCACGCCGATTGTCGACGAAGAGTTGATCACAAAAATCGAGTCAGAAGTTCTGGTTCCGATCGTGCATGCGATGAAACGGGCGCGGCGCCCTTTCAAGGGCGTGCTCTACGCCGGGCTGATGTTGACACCAGGAGGTCCCAAGGTGCTGGAGTTCAATGTTCGCTTCGGCGATCCCGAATGCCAACCTTTGCTGATGCGTATGAAGACCGATCTGGTCGAGGTCTTGGAAGCGACCGTCGATGGAACGCTGGCGGATCTGGAACCGTTGCAGTGGGATCAGCGACCCTGCATTTGCGTGGTGATGGCCAGTGAAGGTTATCCTGGCGACTACGAAAAAGGCCGGCCGATCACAGGAATCGAAGCCGCCGATGCTCTCGGCGATGTCAAAGTATTTCATGCGGGAACACGATTGGATCATGGCACCGTGGTGACCGATGGTGGTCGCGTGTTAGGGGTCACCGCCTTGGGAGAGACCATCAGCGGAGCCAAGCTACAAGCTTACAAGGGAGTCAAAGAGATTCGCTGGCGCGGCGCCTGGTGTCGAAAAGACATCAGCGACAAGGCGTTGTTGGTCAAGCACTAATGGCTTTGCCTGGTTCCGCGACTTCGCTGGTGGGGCGTTTCACCGGCCCAGCGCAGCTGGATGCCTGGCGAGAAGACTTGCCGGACTACGTCCGTTGGATTGATAAAATCCGCCGCTGTCCGGCAAAATCTTTGATCAATCGCTGGTCTGTGAAAGCATCGCTTTGCCGAACTAGTTGCTCACAGGCGTCGGCAATCATCGGACTCAGTTCGATGATCAGCCTACCACCCGAGACGACTCGATCAGGAGTCTCGTCGATGATCCGCTCGATCACCTCGGTTCCCGTTGGACCGGCCACCAACGCCTCACGGGGCTCAAAGTCCCGCACGCTCGCAGAGAGTTCGCCGTATTCTGATTCACTGACATAGGGTGGATTGGTGCAAATGATGTCGAACTGTTGAGGTTTGTTTACCGACGCCAACAAATCGCTTTCCAAGAGTTTGATCCGCGATTCGACTCGATGCTGCTCGGCGTTCCATTTTGCGATTTTCAACGCCGATGCCGACTTATCGACGGCCGTCAATTCAGAATTCGGCAGGTGTTTGGCTAGTGAAATAGCGATTGCCCCGCTACCGGTTCCAATATCTGCGATCTGAATGGGGCGATCGGAGATATTCATTGCTTTGGCACAGTCCAACGCTTCAATGATCAGGTGCTCGGTCTCCGGGCGGGGGATCAACACGTTTTCATCGACACGAAATCTCAACGAGTAGAACTCGCGATAACCGACCAATTGGGCGACCGGCATTCCTTCCCCATGGCGGCGGACCAGTTCCCGAAACGCGGTACGCTGTTCTTCGCTCGGCTGGTCGCCGAACGCCGTGTAAAGTTCAATGCGGCTGCACTGTCGAGCGTGCGCCAGTAAGATTTCAGCGTCCAGCCGCGGCGACTCGCTCTGTTTCTGCTTGAAAAACTCGGTGGTCCACTGCAGCAACCGCAGCACGGTCCAGGGTTCGTCGGTGGCTTGGCGGGCGGACATGCGGATTGCTCGTTGAACGTGTTGAGGTCTGGAAAAGGTGTCAGACACCTTTTCCCGTGCGCTGCCAGCCGATCACTCACTCGTCGATCATGTCGCCGCGCAGCTGATCACGATCGTATTCGATCAGTGCGTCGGTCACTGGTCTGACATCGCCGGCGATGATCTGGTCCAGCTTGTACAACGTCAGATTGATGCGATGATCGGTCAGTCGATTCTGGGGAAAGTTGTAGGTCCGAATTCGCTGGCTTCGATCGCCGGAGCCGATCAAACCCTTTCGTTGCAAAGCTTGCTTGGCCGCTTCCTCTTCCCGCTTCTTCTCATAGATCCGCGCTTTGAGAACGCGCAACGCCTTGGCAAGGTTTTTGTGTTGACTTTTTTCGTCCTGGCACTGAACCACGATGCCGGTTTCGTGATGAGTTAAGCGGATCGCCGATTCAGTTTTGTTAACGTGCTGGCCGCCAGGTCCCGACGCACCGAATTTATCGACTCGATAGTCATCCGATTTCAGTTCCACTTCGACGTCTTCCGGTTCCGGCATCACCGCGACGGTTGCTGCCGAAGTATGCACGCGACCTTGCGTTTCGGTCTCCGGCACGCGCTGCACCCGATGGCCGCCCGATTCGTATTGCAGGTCGCGGTAGACACCTTCGCCCTCGAAGGTCAGGATGATTTCTTTGAAGCCGCCCATCTCAGTTGGACTGGCTTCTACGATTTCGGTTTTCCAGCCGCGCTGTTCGGCATAACGCCTGTACATCTCGAATAGATCTCGCGCGAACAGAGCGGCTTCGTCGCCTCCGGTACCGGCGCGAATTTCCATCACACAACGGGTGCGGTGGCTATCCTCGCCACCGACGGTCAAAGATAGAAGTTCTTCCCACAGTTCTTCTCGTTGCCCGCGGAGCGATTCCATTTCGGTCTCGGCCATCTCGCGTTCTTCGGCGTCCTCAGCGGCTTCGGCCATTTGTTTGCAACCGGCGATTTCGTCAGTCAGCCTTTTGAACGCGCGATACTTGTTGGCGACCCTCGCCAGCCCGCCGTGCTCGCGCGCCGCGGCACTCATTCGCGCCCCGTCACCCAACACCTCGGGGTCAGACATCTCGCGTTCTAATTGCTTGAACCTGGCGAGTTTCTGCTCCAGCGTGTCGCGAATCGATCCACTCATGGCGGTACTTTTTGGTAAACCAGAGAAAACCTGGCTGTGGTAGCCAGATGTGAGCTGGCCTGCGGCTGATATTCATTCAATGACAGGCCGGCAGCCCATCACATTCAGTGGCCCGACGAAAACAGCCGCAGGCGGTCTTGGTAGGGCAGACCGTGCGGCTGTGATGTGATTCGATGATCGGCGTAGCTACTTCTTTTTGCCTTTCTTTTTCTTTTCGACCAGGCTGCCGTAGGTGCCGGCGGCAAACTTCTTTTGGAACTTGTCGATCCGGCCGGCAGTATCAACGTACTTCAGCTTGCCGGTATAGAAAGGGTGGCATTCGCTGCAGATGTCGATCTTCAATTCAGGGCGGACGCTGCGAGTGGTGAACGTGTTGCCGCAACCACAAGTGACCTTGGTTTCCTGATATTGGGGGTGGATGCCCTCTTTCATGGCTTTTTCTTCGTCAAATCGGGGGTGGCTTCCTGGCACTGTACAGGCTGAGCCAGCTCTGCAATCTAAGCCAAGATGGGTTGATCGATCAAGGGCGCTGTTGGCCCGCTGTCAACGTTTTCTGCGTTATGGCTGGTCCGATTTCACAGTTCCTCTCCAGCGCTCAGCGATCAAGGTGTCAATGATCAGTTGGCTGAGGTGATAAACCAGCATTGGGATCACGCTGACTCCGCAATCAATGGCAATCTGCAGGCCCACCATCAGCGTCTTTTGACTGCCCGCGATCCCGATCGCGATTTGTCGCCCGCGGTCGATTCCACAGGCCTTGGCCACCGTCACGCCGATCAGCAAAGCCAACGTGTGTATCGAGGCGGCGGCGATGATCAAGATCGCGATTGAACCGAGCGCGGCGGCACCCGGTTGCGGAGTGCCGACCTCGCCGATCATCCGAGCGCTGGCAATCGCGCCAAAGACAACCATTGCCAAAATCCCAATCTGGCCAAATATCGATAGCCGCAGTTTGTTCTGATCGGCCCAGACCGAGGCGCCCAGCCACCGCATCAGCTGAGCGATCAGCAGAGGCAAAACGACCACCAGCGACAGTTTCTTGACCTGCTGGGGCACATCGATTTGGGTCTCTTGAGATAGCATTAAGAAGATTCCAATCGGCACGACGACAACGCAGGCCAAATTGGTCACCACGGTGGTCATCATCGCGACCGAGTCGTCGCCGCCCGCTTTTCGCGTCCATACCGATGCCGATGCCAAGGTGCAGGGTACGATCGAGGCGATGAACAATCCACCAAACAATTTGTCAGGCAACAGCCAGATCGTCGGTAAGCACAGGACAGGCACGGCCACGATGTTGATCCCGATTGCCAACAGCGCTGGCAAGGGTCGCGTGAAACTGCGGCGAACCGTGTCGGCATGCAGCGTCACGCCCATCGCCCACATGACGGCAAACACGATCCCGTCACGCAGCAGCGGCAGATCCAGCAAAGGTTGCAGGTAGTCCGCACCGGTGTAACCGACTGTGAAACAGACAGCGAGGGCGGTAAGAAACCAGTTCTTGGTCAGATTTGCCAGCATGCGGCGAGTTTTCCCAAACGATCTATCGGTGAATTGACTCGTAAATCTAAGATCGCAGCTTGCCAGCATAGCCCAGGAAATCCCGTGCATGAACGGACTCAACGAGCGATTGCCCGATTGTTGTTCGTTTTCTGCTGCGCGGTTCCCACGGCGCTGACGCTGTTGTGTGTGCTAGTAACCTGGACGCCGTGGTACCACCATCGGGTGCTCCGAGCGATTGAAAACGAAGTCTCACGTGAATCGGGATTGATCGTTCGGATCGACGATTTTCGTCGCTACGCGCCGTCAACCGTCCAACTCAGCGGAGTCCGTGTTGTCCATCCGGAAACTCTGCGCGAAGTTGCACGAGTTCGCGAGGTGCGGTGGATCAGGCAAGACAACCAAGTTTCCATTTCACTTCAGCAACCCGAGTTGCAATCAAGTCAACTAGAAAGTGCTTGGTGCTTGCTGCATGACCGGTTTCTGTGCCGCCCGGAACGGACATCAGTGCCGGTCGGACTGGCGGCCAATGACCTGACCATTCACAGTCGTTCCGGCGCGATCACGCTGCGAGGCGTCGATGCGTCGCTGCGCCAAGACGGTCAAACAGTCGTAGCGACGGTTCAGTGTACCCCAGCCAACTATCACTCGGACGCTGCCGTGACGATCACGGCCAGTCGCGATCGCAGTACCGATATTCCCTCGACCCGCTGGCGGCTTGATACCGGCGGCACTCCCCTGCCCTGCTCTGCCCTGGCCGAGTATTTGCCGATTCTGGAGTCGCTTGGCAGCAGAGCGGAATTTCAAGGCACGATGCAATGGCAAGCGAACGCAAACCATTGGATGATTGATCTTGGCGGCGCGCGGTTCGACAAGGTCGTACTGGATCGACTGTTCGAGCAACAATCACACCGGCTCTCCGGCGACGCGACGATCCAATTCGATCGTTGCCGAATCGAACCCCAGCGGCGTCGCAGCGACATCGTTGGATCAATCCGGGCAAAGCATGGCCAGATCGGACGATCTTTGTTGCTGTCCGCTCAACAACACCTGGGCTGCGAGGCTCGCTTTCCCGAAGGTGTCGGTGATGTACCGTTTGATTTGATCGCGATCGAATTCAATATCAACAATACCCAGCTGACACTCAATGGCATTTGCCGTACCGAACCCGGATTCGAAAATCATGACGCAGGCGTCGTGATGTGCATGGATGGTTATCCCCTGGTCCGATCGTCCGGGCAACAGCTTGATGCGCTAGCCGTGGCGACTGCGATTGCACCGTCGCATAGCGTGATGGTGCCGTTATCGAATCAAACCGATTGGTTGACCTACGTCTTGGTACCACCCAGTCGCCCGCTGCCGGGCGGCGAGAATCGAATCCGTTCAGCTCAGCGCTGGCAGGGCGGACCGACCATCGCACAACCGGTCACGGACGTCCGTAGTCAGCAACCAGGTGCGCGCTACTAGCGATTTACGTTGCTGGTCCGAACTTGATGCCCAGCATTCGGATCACTCCATCGGCGACCACGAACGCCAGTTGGCTGGCGACGAACAGACTCAGGTACATCAACACTCCTTCGGTGAATCCATAGCTGTGCAGGCCAATGCCTAACTCGTTGGTCCCAAAGTAACTCCAGGCGGTCACGATGTTGCCGCCAATGGCCAGCGTCGCGAAGCCGCGCGGTCCGACCATGCCGTCCCAGCGAGCGTGCAGCATCAACGCGTTCCAAATCACAATCAGCAGCGCACCGTTTTCTTTCGGATCCCAACCCCAGAATCGTCCCCAGCTGTCGTCGGCCCACAGTCCGCCCAGCACTGTGCCGATGAAGCTGAACAGAATCCCAAAGCAAGCGGCGCCATAACAACAGCGGTACAGATTGTGCAGACGCTTTTTATCGGCGTGAAACCAACCGGCGATCAAGTAACCGATGCCAATCGTGCCTGCCACCATCGTGGCGGAGTAACCGAGTGTGACGGTGATCACGTGGGTGGCCAGCCAGAATTGAGTATCCAGCACCGCTTGCAGAACGGGCATCGTGTCTCCGGTGTTCAGTCCGTAAGCCACCTGCAACGAGAGCACCCCGGCGGCGGCCGCCAACATGTTGCCCGCGCCGCGACGAAAGATCCGTTCGACCACCAACCCGAACAGGGTCGCCCACCAGCCGATAAAAACCGCCGCCGAATACAGGTTGATTACCGGAGCGCGGCCGGTGATCGCGATTCGGCATAGAATCGCGACGGTATGGATCGCCAATGCGACAGCCAAGATGCCCCAAGTTGCTTGCCGCAACCGCGGCAGGTTGACCAGCAGATAAACCAGGCTCAACACCATACAGGCCATGTATAAAAACCAGGCGACGCCGGTCGGCCAGTTCGATTGCATCCAGCGCTCCAGGCTGACTTTCGCTCGATCGTATCCCGGAATCGGATACTCGTTGACCGATTGCAAATGCGCGTCGACTGCCTGGTTGAACGCTTCGGCGTCGCCGTCGGCATAGGCTTTGATCATGTCCGCGAACGTCTGCATCCCGGGGGGCGACTGGGCGTCGGTCGACTTGGACAGAATCACATCATTGGCGTGGTCAACGAACGCCGCCGCAAAAGGAACCCAGCGCGGATCGTTGACCGCGTCGGCGGCTTTCGCTTCTGTCGGCGCCACAATCGCCGGCGTGTTGGCGTTCTTGATCATTTCCATCCGTCGCTGGAGCATTCGAATGGCGTAGACCGGAAGCAGCTTGGGATCTTCGTCGGGAAAGGCCTGCTTGAACTCTGCTTCCGAAATGTTCGGAGGCGACGGCAGGCGAAATGATTCAGATGTCAATTGATATTGCATCGTACGCCCGGCTAACTCAATCATTTTCCGCTCTTTGAATGTCCGGTCGCGAGGCTCTTTCTTGTTGGCGGCGGTCACGATTCTGTCCGCGCTTTCGGCTTGCCCGCGAATTTCGTCCAACGAGTAAAGTTTGCTCTCGCGGCGATCGATTCCGAGCTCACTTCGCACTTCTTCGGCATCGACTCGAATCATCGGCAGGTACTGCAATGCCGGCTCGTCGATGGCGACTTCCATCAGCCATTGAATGGCCGACAGTTTCTTGCCATCGACACGCTCCTTGATTGCCGAGGGCGCTGTGTCGAGCGAGAGCGATTCCTTGGTGCTGACAGCTTTCAAGGTCTGGCGGGCGTACGCGTCTAGCGGCATCACCCGACCACCATACTGAGTTGGGATTTTGCCGGCGGCGTACCAATCAAAGGATGTCATCCTGCTCGCCGGACGCAATTGGTTCATCACGGCCGGCCAAGGCACGAGCATCGTCAGGGCAAAGGCGGCAAACAACCCCACCGCGGCATACACTGGCCATCGCGATGGCGGCGTCAGATTGAACTCAGCGAGCTCGGCTTGTTCTTTCCGCGTTTCACGTTCTCGACGGCGAAGAAACCGTGTCAAAGTGCCCAAGAAATGAGCCAATAGTCCGATGGCGGTGATGCTGCAGGCGACATAGGGAATCAGCCAGCCCGAATTACGGACCACTTGAATGCTGGTCCACTCTTTGCCGCCGGGTAGTTGCTGATAGTTCGATTGGTAAAAGGTTTCCCCCTGGAATCGAAGTGGATTATTCATCCAGACGCGTTCTTTTCGCTCTTCGCCGGTATCATTTTCAATGATCGTTATGAAAGATGAAAAGTCACGCGGAGTGGTGGTCCCGCTGTAGTTGACCTGTCGCACATCGCGCAACTGGACCCAATAGGGTTTGACTTCGCGATGAAATTTCAAGCCGATCTGGAAAGATTTCTCTCCAACGGTCAGCGAGTCAAACATGTCAGCCGAATTTCCTTCCAGCGAAAACATCGCGCGGTCGGAAAGATTCTGGCTGATCAAGTACTTGCCCATCGATTTGCCCGAGGACTTGTCCAGCAATTCAACATACGCCGAAGCAATATTGACGGCGCTTTCCGTGCCGCCGGCTTTGGTCCTTGGTACCGCTTGCACACGCAGTCCAAGTCCGGTGGTTGCCAAATTGCCCGCGTCGACGTCGGCCAGCGACGAATTGTCGTAGAATTCGAGTACACGAACATCGACAGGCAGTGACGGGTCACTGATCGTTTGCTTGGTCTGGGCCGCTTGCCGCAGTCGGCTGCCGGGGATCGCCGTGACTTTCTGCTGGTCTTCGCCGGCCTCAATGAAGGTCATTTCGACCGAGTCCATGTTGACAAACGTATTGGTCGACTGGCCCTCGATCAGATTCAATCGCTGCTCGGTTTGACGGTCGCCGAAGGCGAATTGCCCGACCATCATCAATGCCACGCCGATATGCAGCAGCATATTGCCTCCCTTCTGGTCGAACAGCAGTTTGCATCCAACCAACAGGATCAAGCCGGCCCCCAAACCCTTGGCCAGTTGCCAGACGATTCGCAAACCGGGGTCGCCAATGCGAAACCCGCTTGCCAACGCGTAAATCACAAAGCAACCAATCAGGGCGGCCGCGGCAAACCCGATATTACGAATCGTGGCGCTGGGAATCCGGGTCGCGCCGATGCCTGCGGCAAGGCCCAGCAGCGCGATCCCGGTCAGCGTGAACGCCCAGAGCTGCGGGTAACTGATCGGCGGAGTTCCCTGCAGGCCATCACTACTGTGACCGGCCAGGATCACGAATCCTGCGACTGCGGCGCCGGCGATCATAAAACCGATTCCCGCCGCCAGACGCGCCCCCCGCGCATGAATGTGAAATCGCGTGCTTTTGGCCGCCAACAGGTTGACCATCAGCAACAATCCGATCAACGCGCCGCCAGGAAAGGGGACGATCAAGCCGATCGGTTTCTGATGTGGAAAAAAGGCTTGTGGGAAAAAGTCGTCCAGATGCAGTGGCGCGATCCACGACATGAAGTACCGCTGTTTGACCTCCAGCATGTTCATCTCGTCTTGCGCCAGTGTGCCGACCAGAACGATGACCAGCGATAGTGCAAACAGCGTGACCGTCAGCTTCAGCGAGCCCAGGGCGACGAAGATCTTCCACAGGACTGCACCGACATCGATGGTCGAAGTGCGCTGCTGAGTATTGAAATCGTTGCTAATGGTAGCCATGGAAACTTGATCTATAAATTTAGTTTTAAAGACTTGAGAAACGAACCGATCGCAGCCTCCTCGGCCGCGACGGTCTTAGCCGGCCCCTTCATTTTGATGAACAGACTCATGCCTTCATTGATCGGCACAATGGTCGCGTCGATCGTCTCTTGATCACCGATCAAGATGTAACGGTGTCCAGTGAGACCGGAGACCTCGACCGCGGCAGCGTCGGCAACGACTTGATCCACCTCTGCATCGCTGACTTCATTGTTGCGGACTTGACCCATCCAACGCTTGACATTCCCCTTTAAATCACCACCGGCGGGAATCACAGTCAGTTCGGCTGGCGCCGCCGCCGGGCCGACTTCAAAGGCGGCCATTCGCATGCTGCTCATTCTACCTTTGCGCCAGCCGTCGGGGCGGTCGTAGCTGAGTCGCGAATCCGATCGCTCCGGCGGAGCCGAGGATCGCGGGCCCGTCGGGTCCGCCGGCGAATCAATCGGTGGATGATTCGGTGGCATGGAGCCCCCGGACAGAGCTCCTCCCGCCTGGGCGAACGGGGGAGCCATTGCTGAGCCGCTGGAACTTTGACCGATCAAATCGACCCACACGCCGCTCGCATCGGCGGCCGCGATTTCGAACTCACTGGCCCCAGCCCATTTGTCATCGGAAGGTTCCAGTCCGACCTGGCCGCGCCAACGGTTGACATTGGTTTTAACCTGGTTGTCCCAGTCTTGCTGTTTTGAGAGTTTGGAGACGCTCAGGTCGATTTGCTTGCCGGGCGTGTCGATGTTGATCGAAGCGAACCGCATTGGTTTTTCACCGGCTTTACGCCAACCCTCTGGCAGATCCCGCAAACTGGGGCCATCACCGTCGAACTCAATGTCGGCAACGAACCTGCGAAACGGACCTTCGATCTCTTTGACCGCGTTCTCTGGCCCCGACAATTTAAAAAACCAAACATCGTCACCTTTGGGCATCATCACGGCCAGCATGCGGTCCGCGCCGAGCTGCAATTGTGACGGAACCGTAGTTGGGATCGTGTAGGTCACGATCGGGTCGGGTTGATTGCAGCCGGTCACAGTCCAGCAGACAGCCGCGAGGAGTCCGATTTGGATCGGAACCAGAAGTTGCGGAGGAAGGGGCTTCGACATATCGACTCGGAGAAGGCAGGACGAACCTGTTTCCTGTTCGTTGATAACCGTACTATAGCGTCGATCCCCACAATGTTCGTACCGGGGGTTATTGTCGCACTCGGGCCGTAGTGCATCATCCATTTTGATTTTGGGTGTAGTGGGATTCGCCAGAATTCCGGAGCCCGCAGGAATTCTGGCCAGTCCCACTACGGTTCACTCACAAGACCTGCTTGGACAAAGCAGTAGCGGTCCGCGCTTGGTGTTCGGGTGGCTGAGTGTCCCGGCGGCGGGGGGCGATGTGGGTTCGACGCGCAGCGAGCCCCCAGGAACCGCCGGCCCAGCGATGTCCACCAACTACCAGCCTTCAGCTGGCCTGCCAGCACTAATAGCGGCGGATCAGACTGCTGTTGAAGCCAGGCTGAGTGGCGATCTGGGTTTGGACGCCTCTTGCCATCATGCTTTCATTGTTGGCACTGATTTGACGGCTCAGTGCCGCCACACGCTCGGCTGCCATCGGTTGCATGCTGTTGATCGCCAGGCTGCGTTGATAATTCTGTAGCGCTTGGGGCAGGTCACCCGACTGCTCACGAAGTCGGCCCAGGGCCAACCAGGCGCGCGAGTTATTGGCGTCCGTTTGAACCGCGTCCTCGAGGTATTTTAAGGCCGTTGCCGGGTCTTGGTTCTCTTCGTACAGGCGGGCCAATTCGACCCTTGGCTCGGCAAATGTAGGGTTTTGCGAAGCCCAGTTCTTCATCAGCGCAAACGCTCGATCGGGACGTCCGGTGTCAATTAGCAAAACTGCCAATCCGCGATGGCATTCGACGTGATTGGGATCATGGTCGAGGCACTGGTTGTACAGAGATTCGGCTTGAGTCAGCTGCTGGACGTCACCCCGTTGGTTGCCCAAACGGTGGTTGGTCGCCGCCAAGTTGTAATACCCATCCGCATTGGCGGGGTCGGCTGCGATCACTTTTTGAAACCGCTGCAAGGCGGCCGAATACTGCCCCTGTTCGTACAGTTTTGCTCCGGTCGCGTTCTGTCCACTGGCTGCCCAGCGACACCCGCTGGCGGGGATCAGCAGGCAAATGACCAGTAGCCAAGGAATCGAAACGGCGCTGAATTGTTGGCGGCTGGGAGTTTGTCGTGGAGCCATGAGGGTTGGTCTTCCTGACGCAAGCGGCTTGTGTTCGCACCTTTTGTTGGCCGTTTCGGTCGTCCTGACGCGAGAAAGCTCACGATTTCGTGCGATGTATGGCGAGACCGTATCAATCAGCCGCTGAACGTGGCAAGACCGGAACTTTTTAGGCCGGCGGACCGTCAAAGTTGGCCGGATGGTGCGGAAACCAGCCCGGCACAGCAGGCCGAGCCGCAACGGTGCTCGAGGCCCTCAGGGCCATGCCGGCCGCTGGGCTGGGACCCCCAGTTGGGCCAGCAAGCCAATCCAAATACCCCTCACAACCGATACAGAATGCGTCCAAACCCCGTCACACAAGCGAATTTCATTGCGAAACGGGCATCCCCAACTAGACTCCAAAACTGGTTCTAGCTCCGGAAATCATGGACGCAATCGGTGACGCTTAGAACAGTCTTTTCCTGCAGAAATCGGCCAGAGGCTCTCTGGTACCTGAATAAGAGGCAACTTGATGACTCACCGTGACTTGCGCGATCACAAGCAAATCCGAAAAGGCGCTCGCGGTTTTGCCTGGCGGCTACGTGACCGGCGGCGGCGAAAGGATCGGCGGTTGCTGTCGGAATCGCTCGAACAGCGCCAACTGCTGGCCGGCCCCGACCTGATCGGCGTTCAACCCAATGAGGGTTCGCTGATCAACGGTGGTGAGGTGCTGTTTGTGTCACCGCGCGAAATCGTGTTCCGGTTTGATGACAGCACGGAACTGGATCCGACAACGCTCGACGGAATCCGGATCACGCGCGCTGGTGAGGACGGTGTGTTCGAATCGGCGACTGCGACTTCCGACTTGGGAACGGCCGGCGCGGCGCTGGTCGAGTTTCGGGCGATCCAGTCTGGGGAGATTGGCAACGGCATCGAAGTCAACTTCCTGTCCAGTTCGCGACCCGGGTCCGCCATCCCGATCACCGTGATCGACAACACGGTGACCATCGAGGTCAACAGCAATCCCGCCAATCCGACCCGCGTGCAAGGTTTGATTTCGGCGGTGGCAAATCATCCCATCGCCAAAGACTTGTTGGAAGTGATTCAGGTCAGCGGTTCGGCACAGACGCCTGTGGGAACCACGATCGTCAGCGGCCTGAGTTTGACCTTGGCCGGCGCCAACGCGGCCGAGGCAGCCACCGATTTTGGTACCGCTGGTGCCGTTTCGGTTCGGATCGTCTCGCAGCTTTCCGGAGCCGACGGGCTGGGGACTCAAATCACGATCGAGCGTCGTAATTTTGGCGGCCCGACCAATCCGCTGGTGGTCGTCGATGGTCAATCGATCCTGGTCCAGTTGAACAGTTCCTTCGGAAGTGAATCGACCGCCCAGGACTTCATCGACGCGATCAACAACAATCCGGATTCGGCGGCCTTGGTCAGCGTGTTGCCACAGGGTGGTGATTTGTCGACCAAGATCGGCGCGGGAACAGCTCCGCTGCCGACCTTGTCACTGACCGGAGTGACCGATGTGGTGATCGAACCGGGATTCATCGGACTGGGCGATTCGCCTCGGGAAGTCGTGTTTCGATTTGCCCAGCCGCTGCCGGATGACCAGTATCAGATCGATATCTTGGGAACCGGTCCCTCGGCGCTGCTGAACACCATCGGCGAGCCCTTTGGCGATGGGGTGGATGAGAGTCGGCAGTTCAGTATCAATTTGGGGCCCAAGGTGGTGGCGGTGGTGCCCGAACCGGTGCGGCGGAACGCAGCGGGTCAGTTGGTTCCGCAAGCCGGCAAGATCGAAGTTCATTTCAACGACGACAGGTTAAATGTTGCCGACGCGACGAATCCAGCCTTCTATCAGCTGATCTTCACTCGCGACACCGTCAGCAACACCGACGACTACATCGTGCCGTTGGCGGCGGGTAGCGTTCAATACAATTCCAGTACCGGGATCGCGACCCTGGACTTTGGTCGCCCATTATCAAGGATTCTTGATCCGCTGACTGGCCAGCCGATCGAAGGCGCAGCGCGATTGCGAGTCGGGACAACGGCAGGCTTACCGGGGGCTCCTGTCGAAATGTCGATCGCCGGTGATCCCGAAGATACGTTCGCCGATGCGACAGTCATATCGTTGGGCAGCGACTCGCTCAATTCGGTGCGCTTGGCCAGCGAAATCGTAAACACGCAACCCTACGGATTATCGCTGCCAGGACCTGAGGTGCCGGGTGTACGTGACGTTCGTCCGGATGATCCATCGCGGCTTGACCGGCCTGTGCCGTTAGATCATCTGCGTGCGGATGGAGATTCGACCGACGGTATCTCTGTAAAGGGATATAGCTTCCCTTCTTCCTGGCTGGGTGACGACCCCAACCGCGCCGGAATCGAACTAGATGAAACTTACTTCAACATCATAAGCGAAGAGCAAAAGGAACGTGTACGCGAGGTAATGACGCTGTTTAGCCAGTACCTGGGCGTGAGCTTCTTTGAAGTAGAAGGCACTGAAACAACTGACCCGAACGTGCTGTCGATCGCAGTCGGCGAACTGTATGGCGCGGATGCCGAATCATTCAGCGCCGAAGGTGGATTACCGGCAGCAGTTGGCTTCAATGGTTTATCACCGTTAGTGGTTATGGACTTCGCGGATTTTGATGACTCGATTGACGACCAATTTGGAGGCGATTTCTTTCGCGGCGCTATGTTTGCGGTCGGTCAGGGATTGGGTTTTGGCTTTGCCGAAGACCTTCCGCAGCCAATCACTCAACCGCCGGTCCTTGGGAATGCGCCGATTGCACAGTTGGCCGACGAAGTCGAACCCTCATATCCCAGTTTCGGTGATATCGTACATGGCCAGTATCTGTATCGGCCCGAGAGTACGGACATCGATTTATTTCAGTTCGAATTGACCGCACTGGGCACGTTTACCGTAGAGACTCTGGCCGAACGGTTGGCCAATCCAAGTTTGCTCGATACGGCGCTTCGTCTGTATCGTGAAGTCAGCCCCGGTCAGTATGTCGAAGTCGCGCAGAACGACGACTATTTCAGCAACGATTCGCTGATCAGGTTCGATTTAACTCAAACCGGCACCTACATTGTCGGTGTCAGCGCTCGCGGCAACACCAGTTATGACCCCGCGATCGACAATTCGGGGTTTGGTGGATTGACCGAAGGTCAGTACGAGTTGATCGCCACCTTCGATCCACTGGTCACCGATTTGATGACCGATACGACCAACGTAGCGCTCGATGGTGATGGCGATGGACGCCCGGGTGGCGTGTTTGACTTCTGGTTTGAGCCCGCCGATCCAACCGACACGATTTACGTCGACAAAGAGGCATCGCTGGGCGGTACGGGAACGGTAAGCAGTCCCTTTCAGCAGATCGATTTGGCAATTGCTGAAGCCGTACGGCGCGGCAGCGAAGACATCACCATCCGCCTGGTCGCCAACGGTGGACTCGATGGCCTGGTCCAAACGCCCGCAGACAATTTCAGCTACCAGATCGGATCGACTTCGATCGGCACGGCGCTCGAAGATGGACGGACATTGGATTTGCCGCGCGGAGTTGATCTGGTAATTGACGCCGGCGTGATTTTGAAACTGAGCGATGCGCGAATTGGGATCGGCAGCGTATCGCCCACGGTCAATGTCAGTGACGCGTCCTTACAGGTGCTTGGCACGCCTCGCATCCTGACGGCGGCTGGAACGGTGGCGCGGGATGACATGGGACAGATTGTTCCCGGTAGCGTTTACTTCACCAGCATCAACGATTCAACGATCGGCATGGGCAACTCGCCTGCCTTTGCTCCGGCCCCCGGGCCGGGTGACTGGGGTGGGATCGATTTTCGCGGCGATTTGGATGCGGCCGACGAATCACGACGCAATCGGGAACTCGAAGGCGTTTTTCTGAACCACATTCAGTTTGCCGACCTGCGTTACGGTGGCGGCAGCGTTTCGATAGCGGGACGGCAAACCGTTGTGTCCCCGATCGACCTGGCGATCACCCGCGCGACAGTCATCAATTCGCGAATCACGCATAGCGCCGATGCCGCAATGGCGGCCACCCCGGACACCTTTGCTGAAACAATCTTTACCGATCCGCTGTATCAATCGGCCGCCCCTTTCACTCCCGACTACTCCCGAATCGGACCACGGATCGCCGGCAATACGCTGATCGACAACAGCATCAACGGCTTATTCATTCGCATCGTCACGCGAACAGGGGATGTGTTGGAATCGATCAGCACCACAACCAGGTTTGACGACACCGACATCACACATGTGCTGGCCGAAAACCTGGTGATCGATGGCACCCCCGGTGGAGCGATCATCAATACCGCTGCACCGCCCACGCTGTTGGTCAATACGCAAGCCGTGATCGGGAGTGGTGAGGTTCCCGCTGGAACGTATACATACCGGCTAACGAATGTAACACGTAATGGCTTGGAATCAGCGGCTAGTTTGTCCACTGGTGAAGTGATGCTGGGCGCTGTTGGTGGCATTCGGCTAACAAACTTGCCTGCTGTCAAACTGGGAAGCGACTTCGTGGCTCGCCGTTTGTATCGCGCGGAGGAGGGCAGTCCCGATGATTTCCGATTGGTTGCGACACTCAACGCGACGGACACGAGTTACCTGGATTCAGCGGCCACGGGTACCGCAAAATTGACCGCCGACACCGCTGTTTTGCGTTCACGACTCGATGCCAGTTTGATCATCGATCCAGGTACCGTAATCAAATTGGACGGTGCCAGGATTGAAGCGCGACTAGGCGCCGGATTGATCGCCGAGGGTCTGCCCAGCCTGCCAGTTGTGTTCACCTCGCTGGAGGACCAACGCTACGGAAGCGGCGGCACGTTTGATACCAACGATCGGGGTGACGCAGGTGAATTGAATCCCGGTGACTGGGGCGGTATCTACATCGGGCCCGCAGGATCGGCCAGCCTTGATTACGCCGTGATTGCCGGCGGTGGCGGTACGACTCGCATCGAAGGAGGCTTCGCTTCGTTCAACGCAATTGAAGTGCATCAGGGCAATCTGCGACTGGCCAATTCGCGATTGGAATTGAACGCTGACGGTCGTGGGGAACCGAATGACGAGCGCGTCGGCCGTGGTGATAATGCGACCGGCGGTCTGTTCGTCCGCGCCGCTGCTCCGGTGATCGTCAACAACGAGTTTGTCGGCAACCAGGCAGTCGCAATTTCGGTCGATGTCAATTCGCTTTCCGACCTCGAGGTCAGTGATCCCGGCCGCTCCACCGGAAACCTGGGTCGCGTCAGCGTGGCCGGCAATGCCGGACCGTTGTTGCAAGGTAATGTGTTCGATAACAATCGGATCAACGGCATGCAGGTTCGCGGTGGCCAGGTCGCCGTGGCGGGAGTCTGGGATGACGTGGACGTGGTCCATGTCGTCACTGACTCTATCGAAGTCCCCAACCAACACATCTACGGGGGCCTGCTGCTCAAGAGCGACGCGCGTGGCAGTTTGGTCGTCAAGTTTGAAAGCGACCCGGGCGAAACGGCCGGCATCGTGGTCGGCGGCAACCTGCAATCGGCCAGCGAGGAATTCGTCGACATCGCCGACCGCATCGGCGGAGCCTTACAGGTGATCGGCCACCCGGACTTTCCGGTTGTCCTGACAACGCTGGCCGACGACACCGCCGGCGCCGGGTTTACGCTGAACGGGACTGCGGGCGTCGACACAAACAACAACGGCATTGTCGCAGCCGGTTCTACCGACGCGAGCCTAGCCTTGCCGACTGGTCCGGAAGTGAACAATGGGACGCTAATCGACAACGACGTCAACGTGAACCGGGTGGGTCACTTCGAAGCCGACATCGGTAACGGAAACGGGATTGGGATCCTCAATGATGGTGCGATCACTCTCAGTGGTGTGACCGTGCGTGATTTGGCGACTGCACAAACACTGATCAATCAAGACTACATTTTCGCCTATCAAACCTATGTCACGACGGCTGACGGGATTCTGAGTCTGGAAGAAACCACCATCACGCAGCCGGCCACGCTGATCGCCAATGATGTGGTGGAAAGTCGCGGTACGTTCGATGGCCCCAATGGCACCGTGGAGTGGATCGCCACGTCGTCGTTCATCAACGGGGTGGCCAGACTTGATACGCGTTTAGAGTTGGATGCTGGCGATAATGCGTTGGGCGACATCCGCGTGATCAGTTATCTGGACGAGGATGTCGAAGGCATCGATGACGATATTCTGGTTACCACCGGAACACCGGGCGAAGCTGATTTTCGAGCATTTACAATCGACGGCGTGCGGCGTTTCGGTTTTTCTCAAGGCGGTTTCTACGCTGAGGATGGGGAAAACCTGGTCAACGCAACCTACGACGGTTGGGCAGCCGATCAATTCAACGAACTTCAAACACAGATTGTTGCCGACACCCAGACCTACAGCATCGCGGGCGACATTGATCTAACAGATTTGCCCCGGTCGACGGACATCGATTTCGGGACTCGCTACGGTCCCGCCGACGTGACCACAGCATTCAGTTGGACCACCAACGCGGCAGCTTCGACGGCTGCGATCACTTCTTTCCTGGAGTTACTGGCCGCCGACCCCGCGCTGCAAGCGACCACACCGATTTTTGACTCGGGTCTCTGGAACGGGATTGTGATTCGGGAAGGGGCCAGCGACCGCAACGTGGCCGCTTTCGCCGAACAAGAGCCGGTTCGCACATCACTTGTCGACGACAATGATTTCGTAGGTGATGGCAACGCGATTCCCGGCCAGGCGCAGTTTCTGGGCGAAATCGCTCCGAATGAAAAATCAGGGGATGAAAACCGCAGGCTGGGTTTCGTAGTTCACGGCGCCATCGCCACCAGAGACGATCTGGATGTGTATGCCTTTATCGCCGAGAGCGGTACGGAAGTCTGGTTGGACATTGATCGCACCAGCAACCAATTCGATTCCGTCGTCGAGTTAATCGACGCCAACGGCATCGTCTTAGCTGCCTCGAACGATTCTTTGTTGGCTGAAACCGATCCCGACGCATTATTCAATCGCCCCGGCGTGATTGATCCGGGCGCCGTGCGACCGTTGTCGGTGGTGCAAGACATGAGCGGCGGTCCACTGACCGACGCCGAATTGCAAGACAGCTACACGACCAATCGCAAAGACGCGGGCATGCGGATTGTCTTGCCTGGCGAGCTCGGCACGCGAAACCTGTATCACGTGCGGGTTCGCAGCAGCAACACAACCGACCCCACCCACTTTGGCGGCCCCGTACGCGGTGGGCTGTCACATGGCAACTACCAGCTGCAGATCCGCTTGCGCGAGACCGATGAGTCGGCCGGCACGCAACTACGGTTTGCCGACGTGCGCTACGCCACCGACGGTCTGCACATCATCGGTCAACCGCTGCATTCGCCGCTGACGGGCGAGGAATTCGAAATTACGGGCGACAACGGGTCCATAGTAACCGCGCAGCGATTGGGTTTCTTCTCCTCCGCTACCGATCAGCTGGCGCTGGGGGCTGGGCCATTGCAAAGCGATCGGCTGGCTATCTCCATAGCTGGATCGTTGGACGCTGGTGATGTCGACTTTTACCAATTTGAAGTCGCGTATCCCAACTTGCAACCTGATGGTTTGCCGCGTCATCTTTCCACAGTGATTGACCTGGACTATGGATTTGGCTTTGGTCGGCCAGACATGAGGCTGACATTGTTCGATAGTGCCGGCAACGTCATTTACTTCGGGGATGACAGCAACGTTGCGGACGATTTGCCGACCACAGACCAGTTTAGCAACATCGAAGATCTTTCCCGAGGCAGCATCAGTACTAAGGATCCTTTCATTGGGCCAATCGAGTTAGCGGAAGGGACGTACTACCTCGCTGTTTCCGGAGTTGGTCCTTCCGGTGCTGGATTCGTTCCTCCACAGTTTGATCAGTTCTTTAATGTTGATTCAGACAACCCTTTGCTGCGATTAGAGCCAGTTGATTCCGTCCGACGAATCGCCGAGGACCGGATTGGCTCGTTTGGCGGCGGAACGGCCACGGCACCGGTTGTGCCGATTCTTTTCGACGAAAATTCGATTGTGCCGTTCTCGTTGGACGACGTGCTGTTGTACGTCAACACGGGCAGTAGTCTGTATCTGGTCAATCCATTCACGGGCGAGAATTACTTGGCTGGTGACCCACAAGGAAATACGCTTGGCAGCTTTGGGATTGAGCAGGGGATTTCCGAGGTCGCGTTCCGAGCCAATGGCGAACTGTTTGCTTACACCAACAATGGTCCAATCGCGACCGATGACGCGACCCAATATGTCCGCATCGATGCATCAACGGCCGCGGTAACCAACATCGGCGGGACGGGAATCACAACAAATAGTCAAGATCCAGCTGACCCGCCCGACGACGGTGCTTTGGATGTCGCCAGTGACACCGGCATCAGTGTCAACGCGATCACGATTGCCAGCTTCCAGGGGAATGAGACCGGATATTTCGTCGGCAACCGAGTCGGACCGACTAGTGGTTTACAGTACTCCAGGAATATTCTTTACGCCTTCGACGACGAAACCGGTTTGATCCAAGGACCCGTATACGACAACCCAAATCAAATCGATGCCGGGGCCGGGACTTCACCGCGTGAGTTGGGGCAGATTGATGTCAACGAACAAGCTTCGCTGGCCCGGTTGGGGATCAGCGCCGCGTCGGTGCGCAACAACCAAGGTGTGATCGTACCGGGTCTTGCTGACGGCGACACCTTTACGATCACGGCGATCGCCGGAGGCGAGCTGACATTTGAGCTGGAGCAAGGCTTTACGATCGTCGCCGACACAGCACCCGTTCGCGACGGCGATTTGGTCGTCGTGGATGGAACCACCTTTGAATTCAACACCGGCACACGCCTGCAGCTTAGTGATCCTGTTCCCGCCGGCGCGCTGGCGGTCGGCACCATCGTCACCATTGAATTTGCCGGTACTTCGCGAAGATTTGAATTCGTTGGAACCAATGCGCCCGCTACCGGGAACGCGCCGATCTTGCTACTGAACAGCAATGGATCGACTCGATCAGCCGCCGCGGTCGCGTCCGATTTGGCCAACGAAGTGAATTTGCGGTTCCCCGGAATTGACGCCGACGCATTCAACAACGAAGTCTTTTTTGCCGGCCAGCCAACGTCGATTACGATTGACGGCAGCGGCGTCGCCACGGTGGGCGATGACCTACTTGGCGATCCGACCGCGGTCGAAGTGTTGGTCAATGAAACGATCGCGCCCGACACGCTGATGCAGATTTTGGCCTCGCTGATGACGGCCGAGGGGATCACCGTTGATCGAGTCGGCACGCAAATGGCCCTGCCGGCCGCTGCCGCGGTGTCCGTTGATCCGTTGAACCCGATTTTGACAACGGGCGTGTTCCTTGACGGCGAGCCCAACGTGCTGGTCGGAAACGTGGAAATTCAGATCGCTCCCGGAGACTCGGTCGATGTCATTCGCCAGAAATTTACCGATGCGATCAATGCTGCGGCCGCTAGCGGAGCATTACCCGGCGTTTCGGTCGATCAAGCTGGCAGCACCAACAGTTCGTTGCTGATTGATGGCGGTACGGTTACGGCGACCGGAAATTTGGTCGGTGGCGCCGCGGCCACTGGCGGAACCGTTGTGGGAATCGAATTGGTAGGTAACACCTTATATGCTTTGACCGACATCGGGGGACTGTTCACCGTGCCGGCTAGCCGCTTGAGCGTTCCCGGCGCTAACGGCAACAACCCCAACATCGCCGATCCAGTGTCCACGGCAACCGACTTGGCTGGCCTGGACGTTACGTTCACGGCACTTCGATCAGGTCCCGACAGTGTCAATGGCGGAACACTTCAGCAGATGTTGTTCGGCATTACCAACACCGGAGACATCTATGCGTTCAACTTGGCAGGCGAGCTGCAGCCGATCTTTGCTGGCGGCAGCAGTTCGATCTCGACAGGCATTTTCGGTGCCCAAGGACTGGACTTCAGCACATTGGACTACAACCTGTGGCACGTCACCAGTCAGTTCGACTTGATTCAGCGCGATTTAGATCCCGGACATGGGATCAATCAGCTGGACAACGGAACCGGCGTCGTCACACGAGCAAGCGTGCCAGGCGGAGCAAGCTTGGCCTTTAAGTTTGAGCCAAACGCCTTCAATGGCAACTATGCGCCAGGCGATGTGCCAGTATTGTTCGATGGCGCCGGCAATGTACTGAATCCGCGCCAAGATGAACAGCTAATCGCAAGCACGTACAACTTCCCCGGCGGTGCCAAAGGTGTGGTCGAGAGCAATCCCTTTAGTCTGGCGGGCTATTCGTCGGCCGATAAACCGGTGTTGTACTTTAACTATTATTTGCAAACCGAAGGTGATGATGGTCGCGACACGTTGCGTGTCCATGTGATCACACCAGATGGCGTCGAACATCTCGTTGCAACCAGCAACTTGAACATTGAACCTGGCACGCGGGACGACGAATTCGATGACCCTGATCGATTGGACGATATCGACGCTGATGTGCAACAGGTTTTTGACACGACGCGATCAGTAAACGACAGCTGGCGCCAAGTCAGGGTTCCACTGGATGATTTTGCCAACAAGGCAGATCTGCGCCTGCGAATTGAGTTTTCAACCTCAGGCACTACTCGTACGACATCGGATGCGTTGCGCGTGGTCAGCGGCGCAGTGCTAGCCGGTACCAGTGATCGCGAATTCACGATCCGATCAGACACGCCGGGTGGAGGCAATCAACGATTTGTGCTGCAACTGGCAACTTCGGTTGCGTTTCCCTCTGGCGCGGAATTGGCCGAGTTCTATCTAGATCCCAGTGCACTCGCTGTCATCGATGTGGAGGGCCAGGCGTATGTTTTGGACGATGGGACTCGAATACTCCAACCCGGACAGATGAGCATTGATCTGTTGCTCGGCCAACCGTTTGGAACAACTTTGGCTGACCTAAGCGGTGCCGACATCGCAGCAGCGGTTGCCCGCGCGACGCTACCGCTAGACGGAGCGATCCAAGTGATTTCGGGAGTCAATTTTTCAGACGCTGAAGACATTCCAGGTCAGACCGGTCGTAATGATTTGCTGGCGACCGCGACACCACTGCCATATACCGGGGGCAGCGCCAGGATTCTCGGTGATGGACGGCTAGGTTCGCTTGATCAAGGTACTGGATTGGTCACCAATCTTGACGATGTCGACTTGGTTCAGTTAACCGTCTCGGCCGATACGCTGATTGAGTTCGATATCGAGATCCTGAGCGCGGCGGTCGCTGATCCAGTCGTCCGCTTCTTCGACCCGGACGGCAACGATTTGCCCACGGTGGTTGATCCGACAACTGGAACAATTCGGTACATCGCTGAAACAGACGGAACTGTCTTCATCGGGATCAGCGGCGCCGGTAATGACCTGTACGATCCCACGGATCTGGAAACGGTTGTACCTGGTGATGTCGACGAGGACTCAAGCTATACGGTGACGCTGGCGATTACGGCATTAACCGCCGCGGGTAACGTTGTCGTCTACGAAGGTGCAACACAACCAATATCGGTAAGCCCTGACACCTTACTGTCACTCAATCAACCAGAGGCACCTCCAGGCACGACAGCAATCCCGATCAGTCAGTTCATGTCGGCCGATGAGATTGCTGAGGCGGTTGCGGCGGCAATTGCCACCAGATTTGGCGCGGGCCAGTTGGGTTCGGTGCCTGTTTCCGGGTCGACCGTACGCTTGGGCGGATTGAGTGTGTCCGATCCAGGGCCATTTGTTCGTGAGTCGGATCGCTACGAGTTTGCGGACGGTTATCGTGCAGGTTTGTCGAACAATGAATTCGAAGGCGTCTACTTGGATGACTTCATTATCGGCTTTGTCGAACGAGGTGAGATCACAACCGGAGCCAGTACCGTTGGTGGTGACTTTATCGAGGATGGTCGACTAACTTTTCCCAACCCGCCGGAGACCACAAGTGATGTCTTTGCCGGTACTTACCAAGTTGAAATCCGCGATGCCAGCGAGTATGTGAGTTCCGCTGAAAGCGCTCGATTTCGAACGTTTGATACGAATCAGCCACTTTCAGATGCCGTGCTGATTACCGCATTGTCGGCGACCGAGCTACGCGACGGTGCGACGTTCGCAATCGATGATGGACGCAACACCGTAGTCTTTGAGTTTGACCTAGTCGAATCAAGTACCGGTGTCACTCCTGGTACTGTGCGCGTTCCGTACACGCTTCAGCTTAGCGACCTCGAAAGCGGCATTGTTCGCCCGCAAACAGCTGCAGAAGTCGCCGCGAGTATCGTTGCCGCTGTTACACGTGACGACGTACAGGAACTTATCAATGTGTCAGCCGTCGTTGACAGCGGCGTCGAGAGTACTTTAAGTCCACGTATCATTTTGCCGGGCGAAGTTTTGGTTGAGGATCGTGATGGAGTGTTGGCTGACGTCACGCGCGTAAGTCTCCGCGGTGACGACAACCGAGAGCGAGACGCCCAGGGCGTGATCCTGGTCGAGAACAGTGTCTTCTTTCGCAATGCTGAGCATGGCGTGGTTGTTTCCCACGGCACATCGGCCGACGTCGCCGGACAGAGTACGCCGTCCGTGGTGCGCTATCCCCGCAACTTGGTCGAGCTCAACAGCGAACAGATCACATCGGGTGTCGTGCTGCAAAGCAATGTGATGGCCTTCAACGATGCAGGCGGATTGCAGATCAATGGCATTGGTCTCGGTGTCAACGATACCGCTGGTGATCCTGTTGCCTTTGATCGGATTGTCAATAACACGATCATTGGCGGCCAGGTCTTCGCTGGCATCAGCGCGCCTGCCGAAGAGTTTGAGGGTGTGGTCTTCCCAGTCGGTCGAATTTCGTTTGCCGACGCCGTGCTTGACTATTCGCCGGATGCCGGTGGCGATCCGCCGACCCAGATTCACCAAATGGCCGACGCGGCACTCGGGCCGCCCGATTGCATGGGACGTGGTGCCGAACCGTTGGACAGTCAATTCTCGGTTTCGCTTGGTTTGGGTGGTTCGCTGACGGTTCAATTCGTCGACAACTTGCTGACCGGCAGCGGTGACAGCGATCCGGACCTAATCGTGTTCGAGACCGGCGAGATCGAATCGGTGCGGGTTGAGATCAGCCGCGATGGCGTGAATTTCTTTTCCGTTGGCATCATCGGCGGTTTGAGCAACACCGTCGATATCGATCAGTTTGGATTCGGACCCCGAGACCAGTTCGCGATCGTGCGGCTAACCGATTTGCGCCAGGGTAGCGACGATGTCACTTCCCTTGGTGCGGACATCGATTCGATAGGCGCGATCAGTTCAACTCCGGTCGAGCGATACATCGCGGGCGGCACGGGAATCGAACTGACCGGCAATGCGGCACCGGCGCTGATGAACAACGTGGTAGCCAATTCCGAATTAGGACTGCAGCTCGACCCGCTCTACACGCTGCCGATTTTGGGAGGCAATACGTACTATCGCAATACGGCCGATGCACCGGCCGGTGCGTCGTTGGGCGAGTTCGCTCAAATCGTCCCTGATTCGGAAGTCCTGTTCTTTGGCGCGGCGGCACAGGTATTTGTACCCGCCGCCGGTGCGTCGATTATCGATAGCTCGCTCGATTCGTTATTGGATCGTGCCAGCTTGACCACCGTGAAGGCGCCGCTGGGCTTACCACCCTCACCGATCATCGCGCCCCGCCTGGATGTGAACGGTCAACTGCGCGTGGATGATCCGGCCGTCGAGCCACCGAGCGGACTGGGAGAACGTATTTTCAAAGACCGTGGAGCGTCCGATCGCGGCGACCTGGTCGGTCCCCGCGTGGTGCTGTTGTCGCCTCAGGCTCCTGATCTGGGGCTCGATGCCGGGCTGGTAACGGTTTCCGGTCAAGCACCGCAGGCGTTCGAGGTTCAGTTTATCGACGGCTTGGCTCCGGCTGACATCGTTCCTGGCACGGGCATCGATGATCGTACGGTTTCCAGTGATTCGGTGCTGCTGAGCAAAGATGGCCAGGTCTTGGTTGAAGGTCGGGATTACCGGTTCGGCTATAACCCCAGTACAAATGTGGCTCGATTCACTCCAATCGCGGGGGTTTGGGAACAAGATTCGACCTATGTGATTCGCCTGGCCGACTCTCGAGACGGCATCATCCAAGCGGTGGCCGGTTCCGCATACGACGATGGCGACGTGCTGCGGGTGGCGGATTCTTTTGCTCAAGTGACCAGATTCGAATACGAGACGGGGATCACTCTGGCACCGACCAGCACTGCTTTGGACGCCAGCACGGCCGATGGCGTCGTCGTCGAAGTCTTTGACGGCGTTACGACCGTGGGGTTTGAATTCGACAATGATCAGACTTTTGACCCGACAAATACAATTGTGGAGATACCGGAAACGGGACCAGCTTCGCTGGTCTTCGAAGCGCTGGCGATCGCGGTCAACGCGTCGATATTGAATGTGGTCGCCACGGCGGGCGATTTCGGCGTTCAGTTCCTGGGCACCGAGCCGCTGACCGAGGTCACCGCCGAAACGACGTTGCTCGCTGCCAGTGGATCAATCGGCACGTCGATCGGATTCGGCATTCAGATCCCCAACGATGGTGCCGAGATTGCGGATACCGTGGAGGACGAACAAACATTTATCATTCGCCGAGGAGCCGCCATCGAAGTCACGTTCGAGCTGGACAGTGACGGCTTTTTGGCGACCGAAGGAGCGATCCCGGTTAACTTTGCATTCAATGATTCGCTGGATGATCTTGCTGACGAACTTGTGCGGGCGATCGGCGGCTCCGGTCTAGGCCTGGGCGTAGCCAACGTCGGCTCCGGCCGCGTGTTCCTTGGCGGCGACGCGAACTACTCGGTCGATCCCGTTGACTCGACCTTGCTGGTCGTTGGGGTGCCCGGACAGGGGCCGACGGTGCCGATCACGATCGGATTGGAACAAACAGCAGATCAGACCGCACAGACGATCGCCACGGCCATTGACGCGGCCGATTTGTCCGGCGTTACGACCACCGTCTTCGGGACGAAGATCCTGGTCGAAGGCACCGCCGGAATCAATGGCGTGGGTGCCGCCAATACCGTCGTTGTTAGTGATGAAGTCGGAAACCAAGTGCAAAGCAATCAAGCCGACGGTGGCACCGAACTGACGATCTTTGTCGGCGGCGGCGAGGACTACGGTGACGCGCCCTATGCATCGACCAGCGGTACTGATCCGGCCCGCCATGGCGTTGATGTCACGTTTGCCCTGGCTCCCGTCGGAGCCGCGAGCACCGTTTCAGCGGAAGCCGCGCCTCGGCTGATCGACGCCGATGATGATAACGGAGTGCGAATTCCGAGCGATTTAGAACCTGGCTTGGTCGCATCGTTGGTCATCGATGTGACCAACGCCTCCGGCGAAGCGTTTCAGATCAATGCCTGGTTCGATTGGGATGCCGATGGTGTTTTCGAATCGAACGAGCAGATCACCGTCTCCTCGGTTCAATTCGGCCCCGACGCACAGGGCCAATTGACGATCCCGATTCAAGTTCCGGGTGACGCGGCGGTCGGCGAGACTTATGCGCGATTCCGCTTGTTCCGCCCCAGCGAAAATCCATTGCTTGGACCAAGTGGCGACGCGGCAAGCGGCGAAGTCGAAGACTATCGCATCCTGGTCGGTAACAATCAATTCCAGAATCCGAATGCGATCTTTGACAATAACGGTAACAATATCGGTCGCTACGACGTCAACAACAGCGGCTTCGTCTCCGCACTCGATGCGCTGCAGATCATCAATGCGATGCGTCGCAACGGCGGCAATGAGATCAACCTTTCCGACGAACCCTTGCCCGCCGATTTGCCGGCCTATCCCGACGTAAACGGCGATGGTCGCGTCTCTGCCGCCGACGCCCTGCAGGTGATCAATAAACTGGCCGAGATTGTCAGTGAAGGGGAAGCCCCCGCCGGGACCGCTGAAATCGCCTCACCATTCGTTCCGGTTGCCGACGGTGTCTTGGCATCCAGCGGGACCGTGATCGGTGATCAATTGATCGCTCAGCAGAAGCAAAACCAACGACCTTTGGTCGAATCGGTGACGACGATCGACACCCCGCCAAGCAAAACCAGCGTCTTTGATAGCGCAGCGGTGGTGGAACTCGATCCGATTGTCGACACTTTGGCCGCAGACCTGGTCGATTCGCGCCCCGAGGAGACCGCAGAGTCGGTTGATCAGGTGTTCGCGTCGTTTTAGCGCATGTTCATCAATGGAGCAGGTCGGGAAAAGGGGTCAGACACCAATGGCCGCCCGCGGCCCGAAGGGTGCTTCGCACTATTGGTGTCTGACCCCTTTTCCCGCCGGCAGCGAAATGCCCGCCAGCGGGGTATTGGACGACTTAACCTCACCCACCGCGTACAATCCGATTAGTGAAACTTTTCCGGCCAACAAGACCTCTCCGGCACAACCGGGCGCGTTGCACGTCCGTAGGACCGATGCCCCGATAAAGTGTACAGAACGTAGCGGTTTTTCCTTTTCTTTGCCTTTGTGACCCAGCATCCCTTGCTCAGATACGGCCTACACAATCGAGATAATCGGCAGCGGGCCAAAGCGCGTCCGCTGATCCGGCTGGAGCAACTGGAGCCACGCCAGCTGTTGGCCGCGTTGCCACTAGGGGCAACGCCCTTGGATACCGGCGAGTTCATGTTGGGTACCGTATCGGTGACCCCCGTCTTTTTTGATAGCACCGGTCAAATCGACCCGAAGACGCAAAATTGGTCTCCAGAAACCAATGCACAAGGCTTGGACGAGATCGACCAGGTCATGGCACGATTGAATGCTGGTCTGCAGTGGTGGGTCGATACCCTGGATTCACTCAACTCTGTGCATACCCTGGAATTCGAGCTCGACCTTAGCTATGTCGAGAATCCGTTTCCCACCAAGTACGAGCCGATTGATCGCAACGGCGAGGAGTTTGTTGATTACGTTTCCGAGTTCATCGTGGCCCGCGGATACTCAGACGCCGCTTCGATTGAAGAAGGGGTGCGTCGATTCAATCAAGATCAACGTGTTTTGCATGGCACCGATTGGGCACTGACGATCTTCGTGGTCGATGCTTCGGATGATGTTGATGACATGTTCGCGCCCGGAGAGGGCCATCGCGGGGCATTCGCCTTTGCGGGCGGTTTGTTCATGGTCATGCCGTCAACTCGATCGGCTGCCACGTTTGCTCATGAAGTTGGCCACGTCTTTTGGGCCATGGATGAGTACGTTTTCGGTGCCTCTTACCAGGATCAACGCGGCTACTACGATACCCCGGCCTTGAACGCCGCCGATAATCCGAACCAAGACCAGGAAATCAGCATCATGCGCGGGTTCGCGGCATTGGACGCTGCCTTTGAACAGCACGTTAGCCCGGCATCGACTCTGGCGCATGTCGGCTGGCGAGACAGCGATGGTGATGGAATTTTCGATCTCGCCGATGTGCCGTTGAAACTTGATGCCGAGGGCTACTTCGACTTGGATACTTCCGCCTATCACTTCCGCGGTATCGCGTCGGCTGTTCCTTTGCTGAATCGGAACTCATCCGGTCCGCAAAGCGACATCACGCTCAATCGAGTCAGCCAAATTCAATATCGATTGGACGACGGAGATTGGATCGATGCCGCAGCACCTGATCAGCAAGTAGCCGAGTTTGATCTCACGTTATCGATCGACCAGCCGTTCGATACGATCAAGTGGCGAGCTCGCGATTCGCGTACCGGCGTCACCAGCCCGATCATTGCCGGCACTCGACTGATACCCGCTCTGGCATCATCAAGTGTTTCCGGTCTGGCCTTTGTTGATACCGACGGAGGCGGTCAACGCGACGGTATCGAACAGGTGCTCGAAAATACCACCGTTGTGATCCGGCATGCCGATGGCTCGCCGCTGTTCCAAGGTCAAGTCGATCCCCACGATCAGGACGATGGATTGCTGCCTCCATCGCTGCCCGGCATCACGATCGCGGTCGAAGGCGACGATCTGCATCCGAACGCTGGATCGTTCTCGTCTGTGGAAGCCGGAAATCGAAGAGTTCTGTATTCGTATGATCCGTTTCTGAATCGATGGTCGGACCAGTGGTCAAGTGACGTTGTTTTCGGCGCGACGCTTGACCAGCCCGTTGGACAGGTAACGCTGGATGTGATCGGAATTCGAGACGGTGGATACGGTCGCTTGGAAGCCTACGACGCACAGGGGGAACTGATTGCCCGCACGACTACCGAGTCACTGGCCACAGGGGAAGTGCAAACGATCACCGTGACCGATTCGGAAAATCGAATCGTCAGCATCCGAGCTGCTGGACATGCCGAGACGGTGGTCGCGTTGGGTCGCTTGACGTTCGGAGTGGCCGACACGATCTTTACCGATTCAACCGGTTCCTGGAGTTTCCAAAATTTGGCCGATGGCCAATACATCGCCGAATTGGCCGCCGAGCGGGTGATCCACCAATTCGAGAGCCCGACGATCAATTTTGAAGTGTCCGGCGGATTCAGCGAAATGGTGATGGCCGGCGCACAGCGTGTCGACAGCATTCGCCACAACGCCTCGTTGCCCGAGGATGTCAATGGATTTGACGGTGTTACGGCGGTCGACGCCCTGGTGGTCATCAATGATCTGGGGCGCAACTCACAGCGAATATTGCAGCCTTATGAAACAGCCGGATTCGATGTCGACGTCAATAATGACGGGATGGTGTCCGCGCTTGACGCCCTGTTGGTGATCAATTTTTTGGGCCGTGAAAACTCGGCAAGCGAACGTGAAGCTGTTTTCACCCAATCGGAGCCGACGGCTTCAGTCGCGGGTCCCCCGATTTTGGCAACCCCGAGTGCGACCCAAATGTTGAACTCTGCGGGTAGTAGGGCTCCTGTTGAAAGTAAGGAGTCGTTCGGTGCCGATAGAGACGAGTGGGCGAAGATCGTCACGGATGACGATTCGGTCCACAGTCAACTAGCCGCAGAATCGATGCAACCGGGAAAGTTCACCGGAACCACAGCCAACGATCCCGCAATCAGCAGCGATCCAGAGGCCGATCTGAACGACCTTCAGCAGCTGGAAACACAAATTGACCCCGATTTTCAGGAACCATTTGGCGGTTTGACGGTCTAATGGCTAAGCCGCTTGTCCAGAAACCACTGAACCCCCATTTTTGTTGATAAAACAGGCGAACCGGATAAGATGGGTTCTCTATTCGTAAGTTTCCGTCGGCCGTCTTCGTCGCCCCCGATCTATCACGATTCCAACGAATCATCCCGAGAATACAGATGAACAATCTGCGCAAGCTCATTCGTCGCTACCGCACCCGATCCTCGGACAAGCAGCAGCGGCGCGGACAGTTGGCCCGCCGCGCCGAACCGACTCAGCGACGCCTGACCACTGAGTCGTTGGAGCGACGTGAGTTGTTGGCTGGCGACATGTTGGCCTTCCACAATCCGTGGAATCAATTCGACGTCAATAATGACTACACCATTTCAGCCCGTGACGCGCTCGGTGTGATCAACTACTTGGGCCGGGGCGGCGAGGCTGAACAGGGGGCTGGTGTCGGTGAACAAATGTTCTACGACGTCAACGGGGACAATCAGATTACCGCCGCCGACGCACTGGGGGTAATCAATGCAATTGGCCGCGGCGAGGCTGCCGGCGAGCCATTGATTGAGTTGCTGTTAACCGCACGGGAGTATGGCGTCGAACCGGGAACCAGTTTTCCGTTTAACAATGATCTGATCGCAGCCGACGTGAACAACGAGATCAACGTCGCGGTGGGCGAAGTTTTCGAGTTAGAGGTCAGCTATGAGGACTTGAGAACGTTCAGTAGCCGGTTGGGAGCATTCCAGCTGATTACCGACGTGCTGACCAGCCAGGGGAATGCATTGACCCCGGTTCTGTTCGAAACTCAAACGCTGATCATTGATCAGGCGATCGAATCGGTTGCTTTCGCCGACCGACCCAACACGTCGATCACGCTCAGCATCCCAAATTTACCACCTGGAAAATCGGGAGATCTAACCTTCACGTCAAGTTGGACCGCGTTTTCACAAAGCCCGCAGATCGAAGTACGTAAGGCGTTAGAAGCTTTCGGATATACCAGTGATGAATTTTTTCTCGCCACTCCGGAAGGCGTCGGCGATGATACCGGGATTCAAATTCGCTGGACGGATCTGGAGTACGCCGACGTTGATTTGCCAAACATCAGTATCGAGGTGAACGAGGCGCCGGGAGCAGCCAACATTCCGACTTCCCAAGCGGCGGTTCCGCCTACGATTCTGGTGGGTGGTCAACCGCAGTTCAATCCGGCGGCGATCCCGTTTAACCTGAATGTCTTTAGCCGAACATTCAACAACAATGAGCCGTTTTACAATTCGAACGTCGATGGGAACTTTGATCCCGCGACAGGCTTTACAGGACTTAAAGGGATCGGCGGTGTGCCAAGCCAAGGAGGTGGGATTCCGCAATTAGCTCCGACAAACGGATATCCACCCGGACCGTTTGATGCCTACAGCCTTACCGTCAAATTCACTCAACCGGTGACGGACTTTGTCGTCAGCGTTCAGCCGAATGCGGATCAAGGCGCGGCGACCGAATCGATTCTGATCTACGGCGAAGACGATCGTGTGCCGATCTCCAATGACACGGTAATCATCGAAGGCGTTGCGGATGCGGATGTGTTGGGTAACGGTCGGGCCGCGCTGGTGATCAACGCCACCGGTTCTAACAGCGACCCCACGGTCAGTCAGTCGATCAGCGCGACCTTCAGCGAGGATGATGGAACGACATCGGTGGACCTGCTGCAGTTCTCCAATGACTCCGATGGCAATACGTTGACGGTCACGAACTTTGCCAAGTCCGGTGACCCGAGCAACGCTGTTAGCCTGGTCGGCACCACCGCCAGCGTGGCGACAGGTGCCTACGGTGCGCTGAACACGGGCCAGAGTCAGGTGATCAATCTTTCTTACACCTTGGACGACGGCAATGGCGGCACGGTGAATCAGACCGCCACGATCACGATCAACGGCGTGACCGACGTCACCAATTCGGCACCCACCGTTTCCGCTCCGATCAGCGCGACCTTCAGCGAGGATGATGGCACCACATCGGTGGACCTGCTGCAGTTCTCCAATGACTCCGATGGCAACACGTTGACGGTCACGAACTTTGCCAAGTCCGGTGACCCGAGCAACGCTGTTAGCCTGGTCGGCACCACCGCCAGCGTGGCGACAGGTGCCTACGGTGCGCTGAACACGGGCCAGAGTCAGGTGATCAATCTTTCTTACACCTTGGACGACGGCAATGGCGGCACGGTGAATCAGACCGCCACGATCACGATCAATGGCGTGACCGACGTCACCAATTCGGCACCCACCGTTTCCGCTCCGATCAGCGCGACCTTCAGCGAGGATGATGGAACGACATCGGTGGACCTGCTGCAGTTCTCCAATGACTCCGATGGCAATACGTTGACGGTCACGAACTTTGCCAAGTCCGGTGACCCGAGCAACGCTGTTAGCCTGGTCGGCACCACCGCCAGCGTGGCGACAGGTGCCTACGGCGCGCTGAACACGGGCCAGAGTCAGGTGATCAATCTTTCTTACACCTTGGACGACGGCAACGGCGGCACGGTGAACCAGACCGCCACGATCACGATCAACGGCGTGACCGACGTCACCAATTCGGCACCCACCGTTTCCGCTCCGATCAGCGCGACCTTTAGCGAGGATGATGGAACGACATCGGTGGACCTGCTGCAGTTCTCCAATGACTCCGATGGCAACACGTTGACGGTCACGAACTTTGCCAAGTCCGGTGACCCGAGCAACGCTGTTAGCCTGGTCGGCACCACCGCCAGCGTGGCGACAGGTGCCTACGGCGCGCTGAACACGGGCCAGAGTCAGGTGATCAATCTTTCTTACACCTTGGACGACGGCAACGGCGGCACGGTGAATCAGACCGCCACGATCACGATCAACGGCGTGACCGACGTCACCAATTCGGCACCCACCGTTTCCGCTCCGATCAGCGCGACCTTCAGCGAGGATGATGGCACCACATCGGTGGATCTGCTGCAGTTCTCCAATGACTCCGATGGCAATACGTTGACGGTCACGAACTTTGCCAAGTCCGGTGACCCGAGCAACGCTGTTAGCCTGGTCGGCACCACCGCCAGCGTGGCGACAGGTGCCTACGGTGCGCTGAACACGGGGCAGAGTCAGGTGATCAATCTTTCTTACACCTTGGACGACGGCAATGGCGGCACGGTGAACCAGACCGCCACGATCACGATCAATGGCGTGACCGACTTCGTCAATTCGGCACCGACGGTTTCTGGTCCGGTAACAGCATCATTCAACGAGGGCGCCGGCAATGGAACGGTCGACCTGTTGGCTGGAGCCAGTGACGTCGACAACCAGACTCTGAGCGTCAGCGGTTTGACGCTGGTTTCCGGGAATGCTGTTGGTATCTCGCTGGGCACTAATTCGCTGACGGTCGATCCCGCGGACTATGGATACTTATTGCCCAGCCAATCGGAAATCATCAGTTACTCTTACAACGTCATCGACGGCTTCGGTGGCAGCGTTGCTCAGACCGCCACCGTCACGATCAATGGAGTAATTGATGACGCGCCAGCGGCGGGAAATGTCCCGGACGCGACCGCATTCACCGATGGCGGCCCGATCACAATCGATGTCTTGTCCAGCGCCAGCGCGGGAGCCGGCGAGAATCAAAACTTGTCGATCGTTAACGCGTCGTTGGCAAACCCCGCCGCCGGTACGGTCAGTTCCAACGGGACAATCGTGTTTACCCCGGCTCCCGGATTCGAAGGACAGACCACGATCAACTACCAGATCAGCGACGGTACAACACCGGTTGGTAGTTCAGTCGGGGTATCCGTTCTGAACTTTGATCCATCGAGTATCGGCGGGTATGTTTTCATCGACCGTATTGAAAACATGCGTGATGTGCTCGCCGGTGCCGACCCTTTCCGTGATGGGATGAAGGACGCCAACGAGTCAGGTCTGGGCGGCGTTGCGATCCAACTGATCGGCAACGGCATGACCTACATGGAGTACACCGATATCCATGGTGGCTATGAATTCACGAACGTTGCCCCTGGCAGCTACCAGGTCGTCTACGACGCGCCAGCCAATGTGATTTACGATGGCCCCACCAGCATGTCGATCAACGTCTGGCGCTGCCGGCGGCATGACGGTCGACAACATGAATATTGCGTTGATCGGGTTGGTCCCATCCGCCACCACTGCCATCGATATTCTGGCTCGACCCCAACTGGCTGCGAATCAGGCCGTCCTGGCGGCCATCCTGGCGGCAAGCAATGGTGGCCGCGAAGGAGCGATCGTCTCGCTGGATCCCAGCGGAAAGTCCAATTTCTTCATCGCGGGCGAGGGTTTTGACGGCGTATTGTACGCTGACCTACGAATGATCAGCGACTCGGAACAGGATGCCGCGTTATTGACCGTACTGCTTGAAAACGGCGATTTGATGTCGGCCAGGGTGTCGCATGACAACACGATCGTCAGTCCGGATGGCAGCATGGTGCAGTTCTTTGGTGGAATCAACGATTTTGACTTCTTCCAAGCCAATCAGAACGTCACGGACTACGACGACTTTCAAAGCGCTATCGATCAGATCTTTTCGGACGCGAATTGACCTCCGCCCAGGGATGATCCGCTGATGTATACGATTCGACTGCGGCGGCCCTGGGAAAGGTCACGCATCGGAAGTGACCAGGTTGATCGAATCGATGTCCCCGAGCTGGTAGCCAGTGCAGGAACTGCCGATGCTGAGTACCGCTATCGGCGGCGTTTCAATCGACCCACAGGCTTAACCACTGCTTCGCGAGTTTACTTGCGAATCAGCGGTTGGTCCGGCCGGCTCGATTCGATCACGCTCAACGGTCACGTGCTGGCTCATGCGGCAGACCAAGTCGATACGGACGTCAGTGATCTGCTGCAGAACAACAATTTGATTGAACTGACGCTTTGCGGCTGTACCGATCAGCCCGCCCGCATCAGCGGCGAAGTGATGTTGGCAATCGATTAGCTGACCGTATGCACCACAATCAAATTGTGTGCCTTCTCGACCACCCCGGTGCCGGTGACAAACACGATCAGGTCACCGTCTTCGATCTCGGCATGTTCGCGTCCCCACTGACAGATTTCACTGCGAAAGGCGAATGGGTTCTCCACTTGAGAAGCACGGATCGGTTTGATTCCCCATAACAGGTTCATGCGGCGAATCGTTTCCGCCGAATCGCTCGCACCGAGGGTTGGGATCCGACTACGCGTCTGGCTTTTGACCCAGGCTGTGTTTCCACTGCGTGTCGCGATCACGATCAATTTAGCTCGGATCGATTCGGCGATGTCGGTTGCGCCGCGCGTCACGGCGGTCGTGATCGGATGGACTCGCAAGTTGGTTCCATCTTGGTCGCGACTGTGCCGCAACATGTCTCGTTCGGTGCACAGCATGATCCGGTTCATCATTTCGACCGCTTTGATCGGATATTGGCCGATCGCCGTTTCGCCGCTCAGCATGCAAGCATCCGTGCCATCCAGGATGGCGTTCGCCACGTCGCTCACTTCGGCGCGTGTTGGACGAGGGCTCTGATGCATCGATTCCAGCATTTGTGTCGCGACAATCACCGGTTTCATTTTGGCACGGCAAGCACGAATGATCCTTTTCTGGGCAATCGGTGTTTCGGCAACATCGATTTCGACACCAAGATCACCGCGAGCGACCATCACGCCGTCGCTCGCGTCGACGATTTCGTGCAAGTTCTCAAGCGCCTCGGGTTTTTCAATTTTCGCGATCACCAGGCCATGGGATCCATGTTCGGCCAGCAAGGATTTCAAGGCATGCACGTCATCCGCTTTGCGAACGAAAGACAGGCTGATGAAATCGATGCCGACCTTGGCTGCCCATTTCGCATTGTCGATATCCTTGGGCAGCATCGACGCGACCGACAGTTTGACTCCCGGCAGGTTGATTCCCTGACGGCTGCGGATCAATCCTGCGCCGGTGACCACACAATCAGCTCGATCGGCGGTCACGGTTTCTACTCGCAGCGCCACCGTGCCGTCGGCCAGCATCACGCGGTCGCCCGCATCCAGTTCGTCGATCAGCGGTTCGTACGAGCTGGTTAATTCGCTGTCGCGCTGAGGAGAATCCCCGCGAACAAAACTCAGCTTCATGCCCAGCTGACAGTCCAGCGGATCGACGCGCAACTGGCCCAGTCGGATTTTGGGACCGGCCAGGTCCAGCAGTACACCGACTGGGAAGTCGCTGCGCTCGGAAGCGTCGCGAATGTTGGCCAGCGTTTGTTCGTGTTGAGCTCGATCGCCATGTGCCGTATTGATGCGAAAGACGTCCACGCCGGCTTCGATCAATTCGGACAGTTTTTCGACGCTGCTGCAAGCAGGCCCGACGGTAGCGACGATCTTGGTACAGGCTTCTTGTAGGGATGGTCGGGACATGGGATTTCCATAACACAAAAGTCGCAAGTTAACACACCGCCGGGAACATCGTAGCAGCAAAACCGTTAAAATCGCAGCGTCCGCTAGCTGATCGGTCCCCAGCTGAACGATCACCAGATTGACAACGACCCGCCACGTACCGGCTGCGGCTAATTGGCTGCCATCAATCGAGTGGGGACAACGAGTTGGCGACCTACCGTCCGGCCAATCAGGAAACACGCCCTATGAATTCTGACCCGCAGCCTGTTGCTCTGGTGACGGGCGGTTCTGCAGGTTTGGGATTGGTGGTGGCCAAAACTCTCTGCCTGCGGGGTTATCAAGTCGTGATCCTGGGGCGTGATCAAGGACGTCTGGACGAGGCCTGCCGGCAATTGGGTCAGCACGCGATTGCCCGTCAATGCGATGTCACAGACGCCGCCGATATCGCCGCAGTGATCGCGGAGTTGTCGCGGCTCGACGTGCTGGTCAATTGCGTTGGGATCAGTGACCGCGGCTTGATCGAAGACCTGCAACCAGCACGCATGCAACTGTTGATTGACCAAAACGTGCTCTCTGCCCTGCTCTGCTGCCAAGCGGCGCTGCCGCTGCTGAAACAATCGCGCGGCGCGATCGTTAACATCGGTTCGCTAGCTTCCAAAGTTGGCGCTCGCTACATCGGCGGCTACTCGATTGCCAAGCACGCTTTGGCCGGCATGACCCAACAATTGCGATTGGAGCTAAAACCAACCGGCGTTCATGTCGGTCTGGTCAGCCCAGGACCGATCAGCGCGCTGACGCCGGCGATCGGTATCGCGACGCGGTCGATGACCGACTGCCAGCCCAGGCGTTGGCGCCGGGGGGTGGGACGAAGGTGAAGGGATTGCCGCCGCAGCGGGTCGCCGATGCGGTTGTGCGTTGCATCGAAAAACGCTTACCCGACATTGTCGTTCCGGGCTATCTGCGGCTGCTGATCTCACTGGGTCACGGCTTCCCGAGGCTCGGCGATTGGCTGTTATTGAAACTCACCTCCCCGTAACCATTCGAAACCTGGCGATCCAACCGACCGTAGGGCGGTTGTCGACGCTTTGGACGATCAGGATACTGTGCGCGGTTCGTTCCTGCTCCATCCCCATCTAGACGTATTGCGCGATGAGTGCCTTTCCCGATATTCCAAAGATCCACTACGAGGGCCCGGATAGCGACAATCCGCTGGCATTTCGTTGGTACAACCCTCAAGAGCTGGTCGAGGGGAAACCGATGAAGGACCACTTTCGGTTCTCGATTGTCTACTGGCATACATTTCGCGGTACCGGCGCCGATCCATTTGGTCCGGGAACAGCGGTACGTCCCTGGGACGACGGCAGCGAGTCGGTTGAAAACGCACAACGCCGGGCGCTGGCCGCATTCGAATTGTTTGAGAAACTGCAAGCTCCCTTTTATGCATTTCATGACCGAGATGTCGCACCCGAGGGCGCTTCATTAGCGCAGTCCAATGACAACCTTGATGCGGTTGTCGATGTGCTCGAGCGGGAGCAGCAGAGAACTGGGGTCAAGTTGTTGTGGGGCACGGCGAACATGTTTTCCAACCCGCGATTCATGCACGGGGCCGCCACCAGCTGCAATGCAGACGTGTTTGCCTATGCCGGGGCCCAAGTCAAAAAAGCGATTGAGGTGACTCATCGACTTGGCGGGGAGAATTACGTCTTCTGGGGTGGTCGCGAAGGTTATCAAAACCTTTACAACACCGACATGAGGCGCGAGTTCGATCATTTGGCGGCCTTCTTTCAGATGGCGATAGAATATGCCCAGCAGATCGGATTCAGTGGTCAGTTCTTGATCGAGCCCAAACCAAAAGAGCCGACCAAGCATCAGTACGACAGTGACGCGGCGGCGTGTTTGAATTTCCTTCGCAGCTATGACTTGCTTGACCATTTCAAGTTGAACCTGGAAACCAATCATGCGACGCTGGCCGGTCATACGATGATGCACGAATTGGACTACGCCGGCATGCAAGGGGCGCTTGGCAGCATTGATGCGAACACCGGCGACTTGCTGCTAGGCTGGGACACCGACCAGTTTGCAACCGACTACTATTTGACCACGCAAACGATGTATTACATCCTGAAGTATGGTGGTCTTGGACGTGGCGGAGTGAACTTTGACGCCAAGGTGCGCCGCGAATCTTTCGAACCAGTCGATCTGTTCCACGCGCACATCGGCAGCATGGACGCGTTTGCCAAAGGACTCAAGATCGCGGCCGCGATCCGAGCCGACCGGGCGTTGGATGACTTTATCAACACACGTTATCGCAGTTGGGACGAAGGAATCGGCGCCAGGATCGAATCGGGAGGCATCGGACTGGCCGATTTGGAGGCGTACATGTTGGAAAAAGGTGACGCCACACCAAACGTCAGTGGTCGCCAAGAGATGCTCGAAAACCTCGTCAATCGCTACGTGGACAGGATTTAGTCCGGTCCAATTGTGTAGAATGTAAGAGGTATTCTCGAAGCGATGCCGGCGTTGTAGGAATCGTTACCGGATCTTTAATTCAAAGCTACCTCAGGCGGGCTCCATTTGCCATCGGCATCGACGAAGCCATGATCCGGCGATTCCTAGTAAGATTGTCTTTTCCGTCCGACGTGAAAATCGCCTGAACCCCCACCCTTCCCTGCCACCTAGACCGACCAAAGGACCGCAGACGTGATCAAATTTGTTCGTATTGGATGTCTTCGTTTTCTGCTGCCGCTGCTGGCCGTCGCCTGCTGTTGCGGCGGCGATGTGAGTGCCCAAGACAGTTCGCAGGGCCAGTCGCTGCAGCTAACCAAAGGTGATCATATCGCCATCATCGGCAATACGCTGGCCGATCGAATGCAGCATGATGGCTGGTTGGAAACCTACATCCAGGCGTTGCATCCAGAATTGGAATTAACTTTCCGAAATCTGGGATTTGCTGGGGATGAAATTAGCAAGCGTCCGCGCAGTGAAAGCTTTGGCGACGCCGATCAATGGTTGACTAAATGCGAAGCCGACGTTGTGTTCTGTTTCTTTGGATACAACGAGGCGCTCCGCGGCGACAGCGGTTTCTCGGGATTCGAAGCGGACCTTGCCGAGATGATCGACCACATGCGGTCCCAGCAGTACAACGGCCAGTCCGCACCGCAATTGATCGTCTGTTCGCCAATCGCGCACGAGAATCTTTACAGCCCACATCTTCCCGACGGCAGTGAAAATAATGAAAAGCTGGCGAAGTATACCCAGCGGATGCGAGAGATTTGCGAAGCCAAAGGGGTTATCTTTGTCGACCTGTTTACACCGACCAAGCGGTATTACGAGATTGCCAAACAGCCGCTGACCATGAACGGCATTCACTTGCTGGACTACGGCAATCAAGTGGTCGCTGGCGAAATCGTCCGTCAGCTGTTTCCCGGTAAGACCGCCACTGCCAGTGTCGCGAAACTGCGCGAAGCGATTCTGGACAAGAACTACTACTGGTTCAGCCGTTATCGGGTCGTCGATGGGTACAACGTTTATGGCGGACGATCGAAGTTGGCCTGGCACGGTCAATCCAACGCTGATGTGATGCAGCGCGAGATGGAGATCTTTGACGTGATGACCGCGAACCGCGACAAACGGATCTGGGCGATCGCCCGTGGCGGTGATTTGGAGGTGATCGACGATAACATTCCTCCAGAAGTCGAAGTCCAAACCAACAAACAGGGACCAAACGAAGATGGTTCCTGGCCCTATCTGGGTGGTAAAGAAGCGATCGAAAAGATGAAGGTCGCCGATGGAATGGAGGTCAACCTGTTCGCCTCCGAGGAACGTTTCCCTCGTTTGGTCAATCCAGTTCAGATGGCCGTCGATACCGACAGCCGACTGTGGGTTTCCGTTTGGCCCTCCTACCCGCACTGGAATCCGACCGAGCCGCGGCGTGATGCGATCGTGATCTTGCCGGACGAGGATCTGGATGGGGAAGCCGACGAATTGATCGTGTTTGCCGATCAGTTGAACAGCGTGACCGGGTTCGAGTTTTGGAACGGCGGCGTGTTGGTCGCCGCACCGCCCGAAATCTGGTTCTTAAAAGATACTGACGGCGATGATCGGGCCGACCAGAAAATTCGCATGTTGCAGGGTGTCTCCAGCGCCGATACCCATCATTCGGCCAACGCGGTGTTGATCGGCCCGGACGGTTGGATGTATTGGTCGCGCGGAATTTTTAACGTCGCCAATTTTGAGACTCCGACGACTACCTTTCGTAGCGGGCAATCAGGGGTGCATCGATTCAACCCACGCACGTTTGAATTCGAGTTTCATTTCCCGATCGGACCGAACCCTCACGGTGATGTGATTGACCGCTGGGGTTACCAGTTCGCCAATGACGGCACCGGAGGTACCGGCAGCTATGTCAACATCGGTAAAGGAAAGGGGAATAAACAGTGGTTCGAAAAACGAGTACGCCCCGTCGCGGCGACGGGCATTTTGTCGAGCAGCCATTTTCCGGATGCCAACGAGGGCAATTTCTTAATTTGCAACACGATCGGATTTCTAGGCGTATTGCAGCACGAAGTCCGCTACAACGGCGCCGACATCACGGCCACCGAGATCGAACCAATTCTCGTCTCCAGCGACCCGAACTTCCGACCGGTTGACATCGAAGTTGGCGGCGACGGAGCGCTGTATGTTGCCGACTGGCACAACACGCTGATTGGACACATGCAACACAATATGCGGGATCCCAATCGAGATCACGAACACGGACGCATTTACCGTGTGACGGCCAAAGGCCGGCAATTGAGCAAGCCGGCCAAGATGAAGGGCAAACCGATCGCCGAAGTTTGCGAGAACTTTTTTGCCAAAGCCAACGGGACAAGATATCGCGCACGGCTCGAATTGAGCGGACGGGATTCCGATGACATCGCCGATCAAGTGCAAGCCTTTGCTGATCGATTGAATCCAAAGTTGGTCTCCGCAGAGCGTGATCAGGCCCAAGCATTATTGGAATCGTTGTGGGTATTCGAGGAGCATCGGATCCCGAATATCGAACTGTTGAAGAAAACATTTCAGGCCGACGAGCCTCGCGTTCGCGCGGCCGCCGTTCGCACGCTCGGACATTGGGCCGGCCGGGTCAATGACTGGGAGTCGACTTTGCAAGCCGCAGCGCAGGATGAATCTGCTTTGGTGCGCGCCGAAGCAGTCAAAGCAGCCGTTGAATTTTCCGACAATCCGCTGGCAACCGAAGTGGTTTTGGAGGTCGCGACGCGTCCCACCGATCCCGAACTGGTGGTCGTGATCGACTACGCCAAAAAATCGATCGATATCGATGGATTTGTCAACGAGGCCTTGGCCTCAGGTCGCGAGTTGACGCCGGCCGTCCAAACCTACGTCCTGCGAAACGCCAGTGTTGAACAATTGGCCAAGTTGGAAAAAAGCGAAGCGGTCAGCCGCGCGATTCTGTCGCGCAGCAACGCCTCACCGGCCCAAATGACCGACGCGCTGGACGCGCTGGCCAAAGCGACTGGGCAGCAACCGCTGAGCGCGTTGATGGAATTGATTCAAGCGGCCCGCAAGAATTCCGCCGATAATCTGCTCGGCTTGGGGAAACTGCTGGCCAGCTACTCGCCCCAGCAGCTGCAACAAGTCCGTGACCAAATTGAATCAATCGCTGTCGATGGTGAAACGCCGGAGCTGAAGCGACTTGGTTACGCGGCTTGGGTCGCCGCCGCCGGTCCCGGCGACGCATTCTTGGCCGCATCGCGAAGCAAGCAAAGCCTGCGGGACTTCTTGGACGCCATACCAACGGTCGATCCGACGGTCCGCGGCGAACTGTTCGACAAAGTTCGACCGTTGATCTCGGAGTTGCCTGGCAACTTGCAAGCTGAATCGAGCAGTGGATTGCAGGAGCAGGGAATTCAAGTCGAGTATTATCACCCCAGCAAGCAGAACGTGGCGATCGAAACCTTGGACAAGCTAGTGCCGAAAGCAATCGGCGTTGTCCCCCAAATCGTGATGAACGTGCCCCAGAAGAAGCAGGATGATCAATTCGCTTTACGCTTCACCGGCCAATTGTTTGTGCCGCAAGCCGGTAACTACACCTTCTATATCGCTTCCGACGATGGCTCGCGGATTTATCTTGATGACAAGCTGTTGATCGACAACGACGGCTTGCATGGGGTCATCGAAAAGAAAGCCAGCATCGACTTGCCGGCCGGCCCCCACAAACTGGTCGTAACCTACTTTGACAACGGGGGCGGGGATGGTTTGCAAGTGGCTTGGGAGGGTCCCGGGCTGGAGAAACAACCGATCGCCGCTGACAAGCTGTCGGTCGCCGGCGCAGAAACGCTGCACGATGTCGCGATCCGCGCACTTTCATCGATCCCCGGAAACGATACTGAAAAGTTCGTTGCTTTGGCCTCCTTGATCGCCGCAGGTAAGAGTCGGGCGTCGGCGATCGCAGCGATTGGCGTGATTCCAGCCCAAGCCTGGTCTGAGAATCTGATCCGTCCCTTGGCCGATAACTTGATTGGTTACCTCAGCGGAATGCCGGCCAGATTGCGCACCGGACCGGCGGCCACCGCCGCGATTGAACTGACCAAATCGCTGGCTGCGAAATTACCCGAGGATGCGGCCCAGTCATTACGCGATCGTCTTGAGAATTTAGATGTCCGCGTGATTGCCATCGGCACGGTGTCGCATCGGATGATCTACGATAAAGAAGAAATCGTGGTCCAGGCCGGCAAGCCGGTCGAATTCAGGTTCAGCAACACCGATGCAATGCCCCATAACTTTGCGATCGTCCAGCCGGGCGCTCTCGAGGAGATTGGTGAATTGGCCGAGGCGACCGGTCGCGATCCCGATGCGATGGAACGCGGTTACATTCCCGAATCGGACAAGATCTTGCTCGCCAGCAAACTGCTTCAGCCTGGTGAGAATCAATCACTCAGTTTTGATGTGCCAACCGAGCCGGGTGTTTATCCCTACGTTTGCACCTACCCGGGTCACTGGCGGCGGATGTACGGCGCACTGTATGTGGTCGAAGATTTGGAAGAATACCAGTCCAACCCGCAAGCTTATTTGGCCAAGGTGAATCTGCCGGTCCAGGACGAGTTGTTGACGATGAACACGCGCAGCCGCGAGTGGACCTACGATGAATTGGCTGGCGAATTGAGCGAACTGATGCACGGCCGATCTTTCGAGGTTGGCAAAGAATTATTCAAAGTTGCCAGTTGCACAGGTTGCCATAAACTCAGCGACGAAGGAGTTGTGTTTGGTCCCGACCTGACCAAATTGGAGGGCAAAAAGCAACTTCCCGAGTCGTTGCTGCGATCGATCGTCGAACCGTCCAAAGAGATCGACGAGAAATTTCAATCGAAGATATTCGTGTTGGACGACGGCCGTACGATTACCGGGATGGTTGTCCAGGAGAGTGAACAGGAGATTCAAGTCGTGATCAATCCGTTGGCCAAGGATAAGCCGACGGTAGTCGAACCTGGCTCGATCGCCGCAGAGAAGAAATCGGAGGTTTCGTTGATGCCGAAAGGCCTGCTGGACAAACTGTCACGCGAGGAAATTTTGGATTTGCTTGCCTACGTTTATGCCAAAGGCGACCAGAATCACAAGTTGTACGAGGGTCACGACCATGATCATTGATCGTGGCCAATGACAACCGCTCACAAACCCTAGTTGACCACCTCGTCGTAAATCGGCAGATGTCGGTAGTAGACTTCCAGGTTCAACAGATTCATGGTCGTTACGTAAATACGACCGGCATGAGGGCTCCAGCGATCGGGTACAGGAAGACGCGGATCCCAACTGCCGGCCCACTCGCCTTCGCGGATTTGGCTTTCCAACAACACCGGCTTCAAATAGCTGTTCCACTGCCGCCAGTACTCATCACCCATGTGGAACATCACCATCGTTGCGTAATACCAGTAGTAACCGTCTCGCTGAGGCGAACTGGTGGATCCCATTTGGGGGGGGAATTGCATCAGGTAGTCTGCCGCGGACTGCATCGCCTGGTTGTCACGTTGCCAACCCAGATACATCCGCATCAGCATTCCCACCGCGGTCATCGTCGGCGTCGCCGTGCGTCCATGACGTTGTGATGGCGTGTCGGGCGCAAAAGGGTTGTAGCGGTAGCGGTCCTGGCGATCACGGCTGACTTGTGCGTGATCAAGCCAAACTTCGATTCCGCGGTACGACGCTTCGGGAATCTCCAATCCGGCAAGTTGTCCACTCTTCAATGCCATCATCATCCATCCAGTCACGCTGGTGTCGGAACTGACTTGCGGCGTGTACCGCCAGCCTCCCCTTCGCCGGTGTTGTGTTTCGACGATGTAGCGAATGCAATCTTGGGCGGGTCTTCTGAGTTCCGGATCTTGGGTCATCCCATAGGCTTCGCACAGACTCAGAGCGGCGATGCCATGTGAGTAAAGTGCGACATTGTCGTTGCTGATGCGGTTTTCGCTGCGGTACAAATCGCCGTTGGTCTTTTGATTGTCCAGCAGAAACTTCAGTCCGCGGCTGACCGTATCGGCATACTGATGTTGACGATGGGTGTAGCCGGCGCCCTGAAACGCTAACAGACACAAGCCGGTCGCCGCGGTGTCGGAGCGAAGTACAACGTCACTGCCGTGGCCCTGCAGCGACCAACTGCCGTCCTCGTTTTGGACACTGGCCAGGTAGGCCAGGCCACGTTCAATCGCTTCCTCGGTCGCGGGTCCGACGGCACCAGCGGGCGTCGGTGCGCCGCTCCCTTCAGTCCGTTTGATCCGACGACTGAATGATTCCACCGCCGCGATCTTGGTTCCAAACGGCGTGACGGGACCACCCAAATTCGGGCGACGCTGTAAGCTTGGGCTAATTTCCAGCGCGGCGATTTCAGGAACTGATTCGCCGGGAACGATGCCCGAATGGCGACTGAGCTCCGATGCCATTCCTACCGGACCGTCTTGAAGCAACAAATCCAGTGTTAGACCGGCTTGCTGGGCAGCTTGGAGAGGCGGCAATTGCATCTGGCCACTGGCGGAACGATCGACACGCTTTCCGGCATCAACATCGGCCAGTCGATCGGTGATCTGCTGGTCCCGGCTGGGACGATCACCGACCGCAGCCGCGCCGCCGGTAGCTTGTCTGGGCGAACCGGCGGGAACAAACGCTTGCGTCGAACCGGTTGGCCGTGAATCGGCCTGCCCTCGTCGACCCGTTTCTGCGGCGGCAATGGCCGGAAGATCCGCACCACCGGTCGCCCTCTGTCGATCAGCGGCGATCGGGACAATTGCTGGATCGTCGGCCGTTGTCAAACTGGAATCGGTGCGTGTCTGGTTCGACAGATCCGCGCCCTGAGTATCCGACTTGGCGATTGCAACGTTATCTACCGCGTCGGCGACACGTTCGCTCGATTCGTCGTTTCGATCGATTGCAACGCGAGGTGCCGACGGACTTGCGCCGGCAGCCAGAATGTCCCTGCGGATCGATTGCGGCCGCCTACGCAGTTGGGGGGGCTTAACCTCAGGTACGGCGGATCGATCCGAGCGGGCCAGCGTGGCGGCGGCCGAGGGGTCTATTTCGACGGGCGCTCCCAGATTGACCGATAGATCCGACGCGGCCGGCGAGGCGATCGACTGTGCAACCGCGGGCGCACGACTGGGGGACGAGGAGTCCACAGATCGTTCGGCGATCGTCGCGCGGGCGGACGAAATGGCTTTCACGTCGGGTGCGATCGGCTTGTCCAAGGACCAGGCCGCCGAACTTGCGTTCTCGGTCGATCGTGGTCGCGCCAGTCGTCCAGGGGAGCTGGCGGGTTGAGGCATCGACTGCGATGGTTGCTCGCGCTTCATCAAAAACTTCTGCATCGGCCTTCGCTCGGGATCGATGGGTCTGGGCAATTCCAGTTTCGACGCGACGTGATCGACCGGGGGAATCTGTCGTTTTTCGGTTGGAATGACGCGGGAGGCGGTTTCCGCATCGACCGGCTGTGACCAATCCGGTGTGGGTGTTTCCTGGTTAGGTACCCGGAACACATACTCGGGAATGGTGCGGCGTATCGGTGCACGCTCTCGTTTGATTCCGGTCAATGCATCGGGAAAGTAGTTTGTGAAAATGACAACGTTGATCGCCAGGATCAATAGCAGCAAATGCACAAACAGGCTGAACAGGAATCCCAGCTGAAGCGATTTATGGACGTATTGGGATGCGATCGCACGAGAAATACCTGAGAGTAAAAATGCGGTCACGGGAACCGCAATCACGTAGGTCCAACCGTTGTGCGTCCATCGCGGATCGTCAAACCGCAGCTGCGCGAGGATCAGGTACAGCACCAGGCCGGCGAGCGCGACGATCCCCAGGTCAAGAGGCCAGAGGCTTTCTGATTGACGGGTGGATTGGTCGATCGGCGACGGATGATTGGTGCTCACGAGCAAGTCATGGTCGAGAAAAAAAGAATGACGGCTTAGTCACCACTGGATTCCTGCTTGGTCGTCACGCTGTAGTCGCTGATCCCGGTCTGATTACACGCATCCATCACGCTGACGACGGGTTGAAACGAGGTTCGATGATCGGCTCGGATGACCACCGCCTGGTTGGTGGGGTTTTTGCTGACGGCAAGCGACAGCAATCGTTGTAGTTCGTCCAGTGGCGTTGCCTGGCCGTGTAAGTACAGACTGCCGTCGGAACCAATGTCAACGATAATTTCGCGAGGCTTGCTGGTCATCGGGACAGCGCTTGATGCGGTCGGCAAGACGATGTCCAGCCGGCGCTCTTCTTCCTCGAATTCGCTGGTTACCAGAAAAAAGATCAGTAGCAAAAAAACGACGTCAATCAGCGGCGTCAGGCTGAGTGTGCTGGCGATCGACGAGCGCTTGAACTTCGCCATAGTCAACTCACCCGCTTGGTGGTTCCGTGATTCTTTAATTTTGACTGCCCGGTTCCAGCCGACGAAGTCGTTGGCGGCGGTGGTGGTGTGGCAATTTGGTCGATCGGTGGCGGTAGGGGCGCAGCGATCGAATGGAGTTTTCCGTGAGAGTCCAATCGTTTGCGGCCACTGAATTGTCCAATCGCCGGCGCGACGTCGAAGACCACTTGTTCCAGAGAGTGAAACAGTTTGGCAAGTCGGTTTTCCAGGTACAAAGCCAAGATGGCGGCGGGAATCGCAACGATCAGACCGGCCAGAGTCGTGACCAAAGCGGTATAGATCCCCTCGGAAAGCTGTTCACTGCGGCTGCGGTCGGCGGTCAGCGTGGTGGATTCGTGAAAGGCTACGATCATGCCCCACACCGTACCCAGTAAGCCCATCAGTGGAGTTGCCGCCGCGGCAAGCGTCAACCATCGAATTGGGGCGGCGAGCCGATCGGCTTCGCGATCGATTGTCTCGGTAGCCGTTCGTTCAACATCAGCCATACTTTGGCCGGTTCGCATCAGCATTGCCTTGATCACACGAGCGGTCGATGAAGGCTGGTCGACACACAAATCGTAGGCATCGCTGGGGTTGAACCGGTCCAGCGGATCAGTCAATTGCCGCAGCTGATCGATCAACGATTTGGGGATCACCTTTCGTTTCCTCAATGTCAATAATCGCTCGACCGAAAGTGCCACCACCAGAAAACTCATCACCGCGATGGGAATCATGAACGCGCCTCCGCTGGCGAACAGCGTCAACAGATCGATGCCGGAAGGAATCGATGGATCCGTTGGTGTCACGGCCGGCTGTTCATTCATGATCGCCTCGATTTCCGAGGACTCGATAGGAACTGGACCTTGTCGTTCTTGATCGTTCCCTGGTTGGTTGAGTTGTGCCGGACCACGGGATGCCCCGATCGAAAGACTGAATCCGACCGCGATTGCCAAACAGCAGGCGCGGAGCCAAAAGTGACGTCGATCGTTCTCTAGCCGCATCACTCGGATAACGCCTCCAGCCGCTTACGGGCTGCCGCAGCGAGTTCATGATCGGCGTGTTTTTTGATCACATAATTATAGAAATCCACCGAGAAATTCAGCGCCTTCTGTCGACTCTGTGCGGTCTTCGCTGAATTCATCAAAACCTCGCTACAACGGCCCGCCTCGAAACCACTTTTGGCTTGCCAGTTCTTGATTTCTGCCGGCGCTTGTTCGGCACCGTATCCGAACATCACGCGCTGGAAATCTGAGATCGCTTTGTCAATCTGCTGATCGCCGAAATGTATCTCACCGATCATGAACCGAGCACGCGCTCCCACCTCACTACGATACTTGTCGGCAACCTGGGTGTAAAATCTCATCGCGTTGGCAGTATCGCCTTTCTGGTGATACGCGAATCCGGTCTCGTAAAAGACTTGAGCCAGATAATTCGAGGTTGGAAAACGTGTTCGATGTTCGTTGTGCCAGTCAATTGCCGTATCCCACTGTTTCAGCTGCGCGGCGCTTTGACCTCCGTGCAACAGGGCTAACTCGCGAACTTGTCGCGCTGCGTCGTCACGGATCGATGTCGAGGTTTCATCATTGTCTTGAATTCGCTTGCGAGCTTGGCTGTAGCCCTCCAGAGCCTGTTTGAATTCACCCTGTTTGAAACGACATTCAGCGACCATCGCCAGCGCGTCAAAGGCAAGTTTTCCCGCAGGATGCAGCCTTGCTAGATCGGCAAACGATGCTTCGCTTTGCTGGTAGTTACCCAACCTGTATTGAGACCAACCGAGCCGGTACAACGCTTTCTCGGAGAGCGAATCGTCGGTGCTGTTGGCGGCCAAACTGAATCGTTCCGCCGCTTGCTTCCAGCGTTTGGCCGAATAATGATCTTGGCCCACGTAATAGGCCGCGTCAGCAGCCAGCGGAGTTTGCGGATAATTGGCAATCAAATCTTCAAAGCGTTCCACTGCGGCAGTTCCTTGACCACTCTCTTGCAGTGACCAGCCTAATTCGTAAAGAACCTTGTCCATCCCCGGATAGTCCGGAACCTCGGAGACAAGGCGAGCGAGTTTTTCAGCAGCCTGCTGCGGTGCTTTGTTCTTTTGGTCAATCAACGCCAGTTCGTACAGTGCGTGACCCAGATTTGTGCCGGCTGGCGATGAAGTCAGAAATCCTTGAAGGTCCTCTTTGGCCTGATCAAATTGACCGAGATTGCGGAGGCAGATTCCGCGAGCCAACCTGGCGTCGACTTGCAGCGGGTGATCTTGATGCTCCTGAACCAGTCGATTGAGCGACTCGATCGCCGGTTGATACTTGCCCAGCTGCATCTTTGCCCAAGCAATTCCGTACTGGGCATGCGGGATGATTCCCGCAGCGGCACCAGAATCCAGAATTTCTTGATAGAGTGAGATTGCCCGATCGTAATTTCCGCTGCTACTTTCGATTTGGGCAATTCTGTAGCGTGCCTGGTCGGCGTCAAGCGAGGTTGGCGCAGATTGAATCAGTTCGCTCCAAGTTGAAACCGCTTGCTCGTTGTTTCCCGCCGCCGCTTGGGCCTGACCCAGCAGTAGCCGGCTTTCGTTGGCACCGTTCCACTGAGGTGCGGTTTCGATGCTGGTCCGAAATGAGCCAATTGCCTGATCCGCGCGACCGGCCAGGATTTGGGCGCGACCAATCAGCTGCCGGGCTTCGGCCTGCTGATCCGCTGAGGTAATTGAATCGAGCTCGGCGCTGACCAGCTCGACTGTCTCATCAAACCGCCGCGCCGCGTTGAGCGCGGTCGCCGTTCGCAATAACCAAATCGGTCGCTGAACGTTATCCTCAGGAGTTGACTTAACCAACTGCTTGTATTGCTCCGCAGCCTGCTGGTACTGACGATTCACCAGCAAACTTTCGGCCGCGATGAATTGAACGTCCAGCTTCAATTGATCGTCGGGGAATCGTTGTAAAAACTCGGTTGCCAGTTCGTGGGCGTGTTCCGATTGTCCGATCTGAAGTGCCGAAAACGCGGCGTTGTACAAAGCGCGGGAGGCAATCGGAGCGGCGGGATTGTCACGATACACTTGCTCAAATAACTGCATCGCTGCGTTGCCGGTCTTGATGTCCATCGACAGGATTTCGGCAAGGTCCAACTGCAGTTCCGCGGCGAAAGGTCCATCGGTACCTCGTTCGATTTGCTCGCGCAGCAGCTTGGCGGCCTGCCCTGGCCGGGATTTCCCGATCTCGATTCGCGCCAACCAATGCGCTGCTTCGGTCGCCGCGGCCAGGTTGCTGCCCTCAAGCACTCGCCGGAACCGCTTGGCGGCTTGATCGATGTCGCCGCTGCGGAACGTACTTTGGGCCGAAGCCAGCAGCGCCGAGCCGGCGTGCGAGGATTGGGGGAATTCATCGAGCAATTTTTCGTACTTCGCGGCGGCTTCGGCAGGCCGGTCCAACTGGATCAGCGCGTAAGCCTGGCGAATTAACGAATAGGCTTTGTCTTCGTCCGCATCGCTCGATTGATAAGCCTGCTCCAATGACTCAATCGCCTGTGGGAAATTCTGCCGCAAGATTTCGACGTCCCCCATCCGCAGATGAACGTCGGTGATCAGCTCGCTTTCCTGACAACTGTCAATCAGTTGTCTGTACGAGGCGAACGCATCGTCAAACTTGTCAAGGCCCTCGTAGGCAATGCCGCGCACGTACAATGCATCGCATCGCAAAGGCGAGTTCTTAATATTTGGCATCGACAGCAATTCGTTGTAATAGTCGATCGCTTGCTTGGATTGACCTAATCCGAAAGCAGCTTCTCCGCTACAAAAAATTGCTCGATCGATAAATCGGCTTTCTGGGAACTCTTCGCGCAGTAATTTGAACGTTTGGATGGCCTGTTTCAGTTGATTCGCATCGCGTTGCTCACCAGCACCAGCCGACGCATAGAGGCACCAACCGCAATTGGCCAAACTCTCTTCCCGTAGTTCGTAGTTGGCGGTCCGCAACGCTCCGGAAAAGGCTTTCACCGCCGCCTGAAAGTCCGGCTGTTCGCTCTGCATATGGCAGACACCCAAGTAATGCAAAGCAAGTGGCGCCATTTCATGCTTGGGGTATTCAGCCAGGAACTGATTCCAGGCTTGAATCGCCAAATCGATCGCGCCACCAGTTTGAAAATTCGCGGCATCGGCATAGGCCGCCATTGCCGCGTCGTCTTGTTGAGCCTCCGCGGCGGGCGCATATTGCATCGAAAGCAAGAGCAGCAAACCGATCATCGAAATCGTGATCGTCAGAGGTCTCGTCCGCGAATTCATAAGCTCGTTTGGAAGATACTAAGTGAAAAGAACTGCAGAAATGTTAGATTGAGCTTTGCAATGTTGACATCATTCTAACGGTCGGGCAGCAATCACCATAGTTCGCTCGACCACCCGAATGATCGCGAAAGTAAACTGGTAAACGATGTAAGTTGCCCATTTCACCTTGTTCCGGCTGCCCCCTAGGTAATTGGGGCCGCAGATCGTTGCCGAAACACCCAGTCTGGCCAAGCGAATCGACAAACTGGGATACAACCGTTTCCGTAATCCTATGATCGAGACAACCACCCTATGGGCAGATCAGGGCCGCTGCGTCGCCATTGATGTGGGTGCGGCTGCCGCCACCTTGTCGCAGCGTGGTTTGCTAGGAGGCTTGCTGTGATTGATGTTTCCTTCCTCTTTAACATCGAGTGTTTGTGAATAGCAAGAATTGCCTGATCACGGGCGGAGCCGGATTCATTGGCTCGCATCTGACCGAATTTCTGTTGAACCAAGGCCATCGCGTGATCGTTGTCGATGATTTGTCGACCGGTCGATCTGCGAATCTTGGCGATGTGCTGGACCACGATCGGCTGGAGTACATCGAAGGGACGGTCGAAGACGAAGCCTTGGTCGCAGATGTGGTTGATCGAGCCGATCGGGTCTACCACTTGGCCGCCGCGGTTGGAGTTGCGCTGATCGCCAGGCAACCGATTCAAACGATCGAACGCAACATCTATCCCACGCAATTGATCCTTGACCGGCTGGGAGAGCGCGCCAGCGGCGGCAAGTTGGTGCCTTGCTTCATCGCCAGCACCAGCGAGGTGTATGGCAAGAATCCCAAGGAGACATGGAGTGAAGAAGATGATTTAGTATTCGGCGCAACCACCAAACCAAGATGGAGCTACGGGGTATCCAAGGCGGTCGATGAGTTTCTGGGATTAGCGTTTTACAAAGAACAGAGCTTGCCGGTCGTCATCGGTCGCTTCTTTAATGTCGTCGGCCCCCGTCAAACGGGCGCTTACGGAATGGTGCTGCCGCGGTTCGTCGATGCGGCGCTGCGCGGCGGTCCCTTGGTAGTTCACGATGATGGACAACAAGTTCGCTGTTTTGCCCATGTCGATGACGTGGTTGGCGCGGTCGTCGCATTGGTGGAAACGCCAAGCGCCGCGGGCCGCGTGTACAACATTGGCAGCGATGTGCCGATCTCGATTCTGGAGTTGGCACAGCGGGTGATTCAGCGAGTGAACCCGGCGGCGAGGATCGAATTTCAAAGTTACGCTGAAGCCTACGACGAATCTTTCGAAGACATTCGGCGACGCGTACCCGTTCTGACACGGATTCGACAGGCGATCGGCGAGCGGGCCAGTAAAGACCTGGATGCCATCATCGATGCGGTCGCCGAGCATCAGCGGGCATTGATGCCGGACTAAGCCGTCAAATTTCCGTTAGCGACAGCTCTGCAAAGTGCACCAGCCGTTCGAGATAGATTCGCTGGATCTCGCCCTCCGGATCTACGCCTTGGTATTGACGTAAGCCATCCGCAACGCGTGCAGCGCCTCGGCGAGCATCTTGGATTCATCCTCGCTCAAGTTACCGGTGGTCTTATCCTCCAGCATTTCTAAAGTGTCGATCGTGTGTTTGGCGAACGGCTTGTTGATTTGAGATTCGCCACCGGCCGGATCGGGGATCTGACCCAGCATCGCCATCGCTTGGGTAAACAGCATCGAGACCAGGATTTCAAACGTGGCTGGTGGTAAGGCCGGCGGGTGCTCGCTTTGATCGCTTGCCGGCTCGGGTACGAACTGTTCGCTGGCAAGCTCTTTCTCTTTCGCGACCTGCTCTTTCCAGTCGGTATCAACGATGATCTTGGGTTCCTGAGAGTCAGAATCGGTCACCTTGTGGCCTCCTCATTCTTGGCTGGGCTTGTCGGCACCGCTGCCTGGTCAGCCGGTGATCGGCGATCGTGCCTGGCAATCGCCGCTGCGATGAAACCGGCAAATAGCGGATGGGCTGTCAGCGGTTTGCTCTTGAATTCGGGATGAAACTGTACGGCTACAAACCAAGGATGGTCGGGAATTTCAATGATTTCAACCAATCCTCCATCGGGACTGGTGCCGGCGAATCGCATTCCATGGGCTTGGAATTGTTGCCGGTACTGATTGTTAAATTCGTATCGATGGCGGTGTCGTTCCTTGATGGTATCTGTGTCGTAGGCTTTGCCTGACAAACTGTGTCGATCCAATTTTGCGGTTTGGCTGCCCAACCGCATCGTCCCGCCCAGCTGAGTCACATTCTGTTGTTCGTCCAGCAAACAGATCACAGGATGCTTGGTATCTTTGTCGAATTCGCTGGAATGGGCACCTTCGAGCTTCATCACGTCGCGGCCGAATTCGATCACCGCGCACTGCATTCCCAAACAGATACCCAAAAATGGAATTTTCCGTTCGCGGGCGAAGCGGATTGCCTGGACCTTGCCTTCGATTCCTCTTTCACCGAAACCACCGGGGACCAGGATTCCGTGATAGCCGCTTAGCAACCGCTCGGCTCCCTCGCGTTCGATGTCAGCACTCTGAATTCGTCCGATTCGGATTTGGGCCTGATGGTGCATGCCGGCATGGTCGATTGCTTCATAAATCGATTTATAGGCGTCTTTGTGTTCGGCATACTTGCCGACCACGGCGATCGAAATTTCGTGGCGCGGATTCCGCAAGCGGTGAATCAGATCGGTCCACGGCGAAATGTCCAAACTGCTGGCATTCAAGGCAAGCTTTTTGACGACCAAATCGTCCAGCTTATTATCGACCAGAGAAAGCGGCACCTCATAGATCGAAAAATCTTTATCCTTTTCTTCAATCACTGCTTCCACCGGCACGTTGCAGAACAGGGCGATCTTTTCGCGATCTTCGCGGCTGATCGAATGTTCACAGCGACAGACCAAGATGTCAGGCTGGATCCCAATCTCCCGCAGTTGACCGACGCTGTGCTGGGTCGGTTTCGTTTTTAGTTCGTCAGCGGCTTTCAAATACGGGACCAAAGTCAAATGAATGTACAGACAATTTTCGCGACCGACATCAAGCGAAAATTGGCGGATCGCCTCGAGAAACGGCAAGCTTTCGATGTCTCCGACTGTGCCGCCGATCTCGGTGATCACAACGTCAACCTCGTCGCCAGCGAGCCGTTTGATGACTGATTTGATTTCGTTGGTGATGTGGGGAATCACTTGCACCGTTTTACCCAGGAACTGACCCTTGCGCTCTTTCTCGATCACCGACAGATAGATCTGGCCGGTGGTGTAATTGCAATCTCGAGTCAAGGCGCCGGAGGTAAAGCGTTCGTAGTGGCCGAGATCCAGATCCGTCTCGCTGCCGTCGTCCAGCACATAAACCTCGCCGTGCTGGTAGGGGCTCATCGTGCCGGGGTCGACATTGATGTAGGGGTCCAGTTTTTGCATTCGGACCCGTAAACCACGCTGTTCCAGCAGCATGCCGATCGAGGCGCTTGTCAGCCCCTTGCCAAGTGAACTGACCACGCCGCCGGTTACAAAGATGTGTTTTGTCATGGAAATCGATCATACCATGACGGTCCAATTCTGGAAGTCACGATGATTGCTGATTCTCTGCCCTCAATCACTGGCGCAAAAGGCAACCCCGCCGGGCGACATTGATCAGTAAGACGCTTCAGAAGACGCTTGAGTTCCTGTTGATCGAGCCAAGCGGCGAATGAATGCTGCCAGATCGGCTTCGGTATCGATTCCCGGTGTTGCCGATTCAACTCGGGCCACGACGATCTTTTTTCCGGCCTCGATCGCCCGCAGTTGTTCCAGTCGTTCGGTTTGCTCCAGAACGCTGGGCGGTTGCCGAGAGTACCAAGAGAGAAACTCCCGGCGGTAGGCGTACAAACCGATGTGGTGCCAGTAGATCGGTGGCTCGCCGCTGAGCAGCTGCTGATCGATGCCGTCGCGACAATGGGGCACCACAGCGCGGCTGAAGTACACCGCCCTGCCCTGCCCGCTTCCTGCTGCGTTAGCGGGATCAGCTTGGGCCATCACAATCTTCACGCAGGACGGATCGTTCAAGATCTGCTGGTCACGGATCGGTGTGCCCGCGGTGGACATGTCCGCATCGGGTGCCTGGATCAAAGCCGTTGCCACAGCATCGATCACGCTTGGATCGATCTCCGGTTCGTCGCCCTGAACGTTCACAAACAGCTCGACTTCAGGCATCGCCGCGGCCACTTCGGCAATTCGATCGGTACCGCTAGCACAGTTCGGACTCGTCATGATCCACCTACCGCCGAAAGAGTCGACTTCTTGAGCCAGGCGAGCATCGTCAACGGCCACGATCACACCGTCGGCAACCCGTGCTCGACAGGCTGCGTCGAACGTCCGATTCAAAATGGACTTGCCGCCGGCAACCCGTAGCAGTTTTTCGCTTAGCCGCGTCGACGCGAGCCGAGCCGGAATCACGATCTGAGTTCGGGCGGGCATTGCTGGTTTATTCACTTTGATTATGGGTCGTATACGCCGGCGCGAGTCATTGCGTCCTCGAGAAAATAATTGATGTCCTCGGCTTCCTCGGCGTGAAGCACATTGTACGCATGGGCGGCGCTGCGAGCGTGATAGAGTTGCTCGCGCAAATTGATGTTGCGGGTGATGGCGGTCGCGAATGCGGACAAAACCTCCAGATGGCGTTTGCGATCTGTTTCGGGTGTCGCCAACAACAACACCGCATGGATCGGAATTCCGTCGGGTGCTCCCAGCTCCAGTCCTTTGGAACTGATTCCCAAGATCCCAGTGATCTCGTGGCCTTCTTCCAAAATCGCGTGCGGAACCATCAGGCCTTCGGATAGACAAGTCGTCGCAACTTGCTCTCGCTCTAAGACTTTTTCGACAAACTCTTCCTGGGAAATCGCCGGTTTGTCTTTCGTCGTGTAGAGCTGTGCGGTGAGCGATAGGATCACTTCTTTCCGAGAGTTGCCGGAGATGCCGACTGCGATGTGGTGTTCGTCCAAAAAGTCCAGCAACCGCGGCAGATCCTTGCCGGTCTCACCCGCCCTGTTCAGTGCAAACCGTGCCGCACTTGGTCCGAGCAACTGGTTGATCGCCAGTGCCGCCAGCGCGACCGTGGTGACGAGATCAGCAACATCGGTCAAATTTGGGCTGTCCTGCACCAAGATGATCAAACCGACCGCGACGCCGCCGTGCGGAACTAATGCCAAACCCAAGTTGTTGCGTACGCGGGATGGAACATCGGCCAAGAACATCGCCGCGTAAGCGCCAAAATATTTGCCTGCGAATCGCGCCAGGAAAAAGAGAACGACCAAACCGGCGGCGCTGACCACCAGCGAAAAGTCCAGCTTCATGCCAGCCAAGGTATAAAAAGCGGCAAACAATACCCCGCCGATCGAATGCAGGTAGGCTTCGGTCGATCGAACCGTGTCGTGTCGCAGATTCGAGACCATGATTCCGGCAAACGTGCAGGCCAGAATCCCCGATCCGCCAAAACCTTCGGCAGCACCCCAGGCCCCTAAGATCAGCGCCACCATGGTCGGACCCAAAAAGGCGGGACCCACCACGGTACGCGTCAAGCCCAGCGCCACCAAAGCGCCGCAGGTTCCGACGCCGAAGGCCAAAGCAAGCTCGTGAGCGACTGAGAAAATTGCTAGCTGCCAGCTGTCGTGCCACGAGCCATTTCCATTGCCCGTAGCCACCAGGTACGACGTCATGAACACGAATACGCCGACGGCGATCACGTCGATCAGCGCGACCGCTGCGACCAGAGTGCGGGTCAGGATCCCCCGGGCGCGTGCTTCTTGCACCACCAAAACGGTCGTTCCCGGCGCGCCCGCGATCGCGATCGCGCCCAGCAACAAACAGCCTCGCATCGTGATCTCATCGGGCGCAATGCGTCCACCGATGAAATACATCGTGGCGACCACGATTGACGGAGTCAGCAGCGCTTCGCCGACCAGCAGCAAGCCAAGCCGCTTGCCCGAGTTTCGCAAACTGGCAAAGTGCAAAGCTGCACCGACCGTGAAGGCGATGTACCCCAGCACAAAGTCCATGTAGGGTGCGAAGCTAGCTGGAGTTGCCGCGCTGAGGCCGGTCGCTGTGCCATGGTATTGGGAAAGGCCGCGCAATAAGATCCCGGTAAAGATCCATCCGGTAACTTTGGGCAGATGGATTCGTGCAACCAGTTCTCCACCAACAATCCCTGCCAGCAGAACGATGGCGAGTTGATATAGTTGGTCGTCTGCGGCAAATTCCAAATTCATTCAATGATTCGAACCGCTGCCGGTTGGCCATGGTGCCGCTTGAAAGAACTCCGATTCTAACGGTCGCTCCGGCGCCGGGCAACCAACATCGCCAGCCACCTAGCAACGGTCGTCCCCGCTGGTCGAGACGATTACAGCAGCCCGCAGCAATCAATTAAAGTCGTCGCAATGGATACGAGCATCATAACTGGCTGGCACCGGTCGCAATTCGATTTGCTGGTTCGAGTGCTTGCAATCCTCGCCGTATCTTGCCGATACATCTGTTGGGCGGATGTCCCAGAGATCTTTCGATAAAAGCCAAGGACCGGCTGATCAGCATGACTGTTTCCTCCAGACGAGACGTATTGAAAGCGACCGTGGCGACCGCCGTTGCAGCAGCCAGTGGCAATGCGACCGCGGATCTGGCACCGCTGCGGTCTTTGCCGGTGATTGTTCGTCGAACAACCAGCTACAAAAGCGACTACAAGAAACAGGCGATCGCTGACTACGTCGCCAACATGAGTCCCCTGGGCGGATCACTCGCTCAGCACGGACGGCGACTGTTGAATCAGCCAGCGCGATCGGTTCCGTACGACTTTGACATACTGATCGTCGGGTCGGGTTACGGCGCCTCGATCTGTGCGGCCCGGCTGGCGATGGCGAAAAGTCCGGAGGTCAGATTGGCCGTATTGGAACGCGGACGGGAGTGGATTCCAGGCACGTTTCCAGACACACTCCGCAAGGGCACCCGCGAGTCGCGATTCAAGCTGTTGGGTCCTCGCAGAAATGAACTGGCCAATCCCGTCGGTTTGGTCAACGTGGTTCAGAACGACGAAGTGAACGTCTTGTCCGGCAACGGTCTGGGAGGATCTTCCTTGATCAACGCGAGCGTGGCGATTCGACCAGATGCGGATTGCTTTGGACAACCGGCTTGGCCCGCCGCGCTGCGTGATCGCAGCGTGCTGGATCCCTATTACGATCGCGCGTCGTGGGAACTGGGAGTCGAGGTGGACCCGATCGACGGGACTCCAAAATCAAAGTCACAACGATTGGCAGCCCAGAATTTGGCAGCTTGCGGTGTTCGATTCGAGAATGCTGCTTTGACAGTGACGCGCGGCGGCGATTGTGGCGAGGCGATCATCAATCGGCAAGGGTTACGGCAACGGGGCTGTATCGACTGTGGTGATTGCACCACTGGTTGTAATGTCGGCGCAAAGAACACGCTTGCTCAGAATTATCTGCCGATCGCCAAGCGGCACGGGGCGGAAATCTATACGCATACTGAAGTTGTTCGAGTCGAAAAAATCGGTGCCTGCTATCGAGTTCATTTCAAGAATTACCTCCCCGACCGCCGCGGCAAGTACAAACCGATTTGCGGCAGCGTGACCAGCCGAATCGTAATCCTGGGTGCCGGCAGCATTGGCAGTAACGAGATTTTGTTGCGAAGTCGCGGATGCGGAATGGAACTGTCCGATCGCATTGGGTACAGATGGACGATGAATGGTGATGCGCTTGGGTTTGTGCGCAAGAGTGAAACGCTGACCAACACCGCGGGTCAGGGCGCCTACCCGCTGCACGGCCACAAAGTCGGTCCCACGATTCAAACCAATCTGACCTATCCTAATCGAGAATTGGCCCAACGGGTCCTGATCCAAGACGGTGCCGTTACCAAATCCTATGCCAATATTCTCGGCGCGCTGATGCTGGATATGGACCTGGACCAAACGCTGCCCATGTTAGGGATGGGACACGACGGTTCGGAAGGCCGGATCGTGTTGCGCGAAGACGGTTTTGGTGCGGTCAAGTGGCCGGGGATTAAAGACAGCTACTACCGCAGACTGATTCGCAGCGAATTTGATCGAGTCGCGCAAGCGCACGGAGGAGTTTACAAGTACTTGCGAATTTTCGGCGACAACTTCATCACCGTTCATCCGCTCGGCGGATGCGCGATGGCTGATGATCCGTTGTACGGAGTGGTCGACGACCTGGGGCGTGTTTTCGACGGCCGCCACGGAGGCATGTTGGGATCGATCGATTCGCCACAACGACTGGGGCAGCAACACGCGGCAAAGGTCCATCAAGGCTTTTACATCGCCGATGGTTCGATCATCCCCACATCGATCGCTTGCAATCCGTTATTGACCATTTCAGCACTCGCCGAACGAATTGCCGAAGGCATCGTCTTGGATCCTCAGCATCGAGACTTGTTTACCGCCTAGCCGTCCCGAAACGGACATCTGTCGCTACTGGGCAGCCGCCACCAGCTCGGCTTCCGCCTGCGGCGCCGGGGTCTGCTGGTCTTGCGATGGCAAGTCTTTCGGATCGAACTCCGACGGATCCGCCAGATCCTCTTCGACAGCGCTGAATAGAGATTTGGGTTTGTTTGGAACGAGCTTGCGCAATTCAATCAATTCGGCTTGAATCTGGTTGAACAGATCTGCCATTTCCGGCCAGTGATCGTCGCTGCGGAGCGCAATCGGTTGGTCCGACTCGGCGTCGATCAGCCGCTGCATTTCGCGGCGCAATCGAAACATGGGGCCAGCAAACCGATTCGTAAACCGCAAAATATCGTAGGTGATGATCGGGGCCAATAACATCAGTCCGGGGGCCCAGCAAGCAATCACGTCCAGGCAGGCAAAGAAAGTTCGGGAAAACGATTCATGGCCAATTCGATTCGATTCGACGTAGAATAGCACCACCATGAAGTAGACGGCGCAGGCCGTCGTGTAGAACGCCGTTCGCTGCAGGATGGGCCATTGGACGCGATCGTCGATCAGCAGTTGGCGGCGAGCTTTGAACGCTGGGTTGGTCATCTTTTCGCTTCGCCTCGGGTGGGACCGCAAGCTTGCTCAGTTGGCCGCTTCGATGGCTGTTTTGGAGCTGTCAAAGCTCTCAATCGTTTTGGTTGCCATGAAGTTCACCGACGTGATGCAAACCGCGGCTATCAAAGCCAGCATGACGGCATACTCGACGGCCGTCGGACCATCTTCTTCGGCAAGGAACTCGATAATCGATTTTTGCAGTGATTTATTCATGGCTGATTCACATTCCAGTGGGGCAGGATTGGCAGACTTTCCAACACGGACGGTTGTTGGGACCCCAATGCGCCCGCTGCTGGAACTATAGTGCGCTGTGAGCCTGCCCAACCGCCGTCAGGGTTGGAAGGATCGTCGATTCTTCTCTTGCTGCCGCGACCATTGCGGACTGTTCCGCTTGTGACGACTATGTCACGATATTCCGTGTTATGCTCGGACCGATCTTCAACCGCGAAGCCGCCATTGCCCCCAAACGCCCCAAGACATATCTGGGGCGAGGGATTTACGTGTTGACGCTGTTTTTGCTGTTATGCACGGGCTATCTGGTATTGGACGGATCGCGATCCTTGGCGACCACCGGCGATTCATCCCGATTTTCCGGTTGGATGTTCACCCTGCTCGCTCCGTTGCAATTGCTGGTCTTGTCCAGTTTGGCCGCCGTCGGAGCAGCCAGTAGCGTGGCCCAGGAAAAAGATCGACGCACTCTGATTTTGCTGTTGATGACCCGGCTCAGCGGATTCGAAGTGGTCGTCGGCAAACTCACCGCGGTTTTGCTTGCGCCACTATCGATGTTGTTGTGTGGATTGCCGTTGTTTTTCACCTTTCCGTTGCTGGGCGGCGTTTCACCCTGGCAGGTGCTGCTGGTCTTCGTTGTGACCGCCGCAACGATCCTGTTGGCGGGTAGTGTCGGAACGGTGATGGGAATGTGGCGTGAGAAAACTTTTCAGGCGATTGCGTTAACCGTCCTCGCGCTGCTGATCTACATCGGGATCGGCGAAGTCGTGGCCCAATCGGCAACTGGATTGACCGAGTTCGCAGCCTTGGCGATAAGTCCTCCCCGGGCACTTTCGGCTGCCGCATCGCCGCTGGCAAGTTTATCCGAGCAGACCGCTAGAGGCGTGATGATGTTTGTGGTTGTCACCTTATTGGCAGCTTTTGGCGTGCTGACGATTGGGATCGCGCGAGTTCGCCATTGGAACCCTTCACGCGAGATTCGCTTCACGGCGGATGGTGGCGATCTATCGCAACAGTCCGCTGGAAAACTGACGCCGGCCAGTTGGCAAGTCCGTGCACCGCGCGCCGTTTGGAGCAACCCGATATTGTGGCGCGAAATCCGCACCTGGGCTTATGGACGCAAGGTGGTTGTGATCCGGGCCGCATTCGTAGTCATATTTCTGCTGATCAGCGCAGTGCTGTATTTGCAGATTCAAACCGGTGTCGCGTTCGAGCCGGGAGCTCGTATCGGCCGGGCGTTGCCGTCAGCGACATTGCCACTGGCCGCGTTGGGAGTGATCAGTTTGGTTTTGTTGAACGCACTGGCAGTCAATTCGGTCACCGGCGAGCGGGACTCCCTGACACTGGATTTGTTGTTGGTCACCGATTTAAGTCCCACAGAGTTCGTGTTTGGCAAATTGCTGGGTGTTTTGTATGTCGGCAAGGAAATGATCCTGCTGCCGATCGTTTTACTGATTTATCTGGCCGTTGCGGGTGTGATCACGACCGAGAACATCTGTTACGCGATCCTGGGTGGATTGTTGCTGTTCGTATTCGTGACGATGCTGGGGATTCACTCAGGGCTCAGCTATGCGGTCAGTCGGACCGCCACGTTGGTTAGTTTGGGAACGATTTTTTTCTTGTGCGTTGGCATCGCGATCTGCATGACGATCATGGTTAGCTTTCGCGGCGCATTCCAACTGCAATTGGCTCCGTTCTTGGTGATGATTCTGGGGGGAGGGGCCGCCCTGTTCGCTTCACTTGGTTGGCGTAATCCGTCATCAGCGATATTCCTGGCTTCCTTTGCATTGCCATTGATCACGTTCTATGCGATCACACAATTCCTGCTGCAAACGGATCACTTGTACGTATTTGCCGCCTTGGTGGCTGGATATGCGTTTACCACCGCGGCCATGATGATACCGGCGCTGAGCGAGTTTGATGTTGCCTTGGAGCGGGATCGCGGGTCGGGCGGAGACGAAGGTTGAGCTGGCTTGCCGAGGTTTGGGGATGGTTGATCATGATGGGGGCGCTGATCTTGTTCAGCGCTCTGTTCAGCGGCAGCGAAGCTGCCCTGTTTTCATTGAACCATCGCAGTCGCAGGAGTCTTGGTCGAGCAGGGATTGGTGGACAAGTCGCATCGCGATTGCTACAGGAACCCGAACGATTGTTGTCAGCAATTCTGTTTTGGAACTTGCTAATCAACATGACCTACTTTGCGATTGCCGCAATTGTGGGTGGCAAGTTGGAATCGGATCCACAGATCGGATCATCCGTTGCGGTCACATTCACGGTAATCAGCTTGCTGACCATCATCTTTTTCAGCGAGATGTTGCCCAAAAGCTTGGCAGTTCTGGCACCGATGCGGTTGTCCGTGATCGTTGGTCCGCCGCTGTCGCTGGCCGTACGCCTGGTCAGTCCGCTGCTGCCGCTGGTGTCGTTTACGAATCTGGCCGCCAGCCGATTGATCTGGCCAAATTTCAAGCCCGAGCCGGAAATTGATCTCGCGGACATTGAACGTGCCATCGAGTTAGGTACCGATGACGCGGCCCTGCTGCAGCGTGAGCGAATCGCGCTGCGCGGACTGGTGCAGATGGCCGAGACGCGGGTCAACGAATTGATGCGTCCGCGCAATAAATTGTGGATCTGTGAAGGACCGCCAGATCGCGCCACGATATTTGAAAGCGTCTCGGCCAGCGGATATTTGTTGGTTACCGACCAGCACTCAGCAGTGGTCCAGGCGGTCGGTCCGCGAATGCTGCGGCCGAGTCAGTTGGATGACCTGGCGGCCGCCGCGGAACCGGTGATCTATGTGCCCTGGTCGGCATTGGTTTCCCAAGTACTGGATCAACTGAATGAAGAAGACCGCTCGGTCGCCATCGTGGTCGATGAATTTGGCGAGATGCTGGGCGCGGTTTCGATTGACGACATTCTGCACCGCGTGCTGGCCCCTGGCGATCATGACAACGGGTTCGGTCAAGCATCCATTCAGCGGATTGACGTGGACCATTATCGCGTCGCCGGTTCGGTCAGTATCCGCAGTCTTGCCCGACGATTGGGAATCGACGTCGCTGGCGAGGGATTCACCACAGTGGCGGGTTTTATACAACGACATAACGAACGATTGCCGAGGCAGGGGGACACTGCTCCGATGGGTCGCTTCGTTCTGACGGTGCTGGAGGACGATGACGACAACGTGCCTTGGATCAGCGTACTCGCGGTTCAAGGCACAGCGGAGGAACCGGCATGATTACCAGCGTCTGTTTATTTCTGCTCGGTTTGTTGCTCAGCGCGTTCTTTAGCGGCAGCGAAACCGGCTTGTACCGAGTGTCAAGAACACGCCTGGTGCTGGATGGACTCAGTGGCTCGCACGCCGCTCGCGGGATCGTCTGGCTATTGAATAATCCGGCCATCTTCGTTGCCACCACGCTGGTCGGAAACAATATCGCCAACTACATCACCAGCTTTGCCGTGGTCCTTGGAGTTGGCACTGCGTTCGGATCAGCAGCGAGTTCTGAATTGATCGGTACAGCGCTGATGACTCCGATCGTATTTGTGTTTGGCGAACTGTTACCGAAATATTTGTTCTATCATGCACCCTATCAGTTGATCACGGCGATTCGGCCCTTATTGTTGCTCGCGACCGTGTTGTTCGCGCCGATTTCGCTGGTGCTGGGGCTGCTCGGTCGTGTGCTGCAGAGAATTACCGGTCAAACCCCCTTCCGACTGCGATTGGCAATGGCTCGCGGAGAACTTGATCAAATTCTTAGGCAGGGTCATGAAGCCGGGATTCTGGCTGCCGGACAGCGTTCACTCGCACAGCAGTTGTTCGAAGTCGGGAACCAAGCCGCGATCTCGTTTGGCGTTCCGGCAAATCGACTAGCCGTTGTCGATGCGCCGGTTGATGTCGAACAGGCGCGGCACCGAGCGCGCCGTCACAACCATCCCATCGTGTTGGTCCGGCGCGGCGGACGGATTGTCGGATTTGTGTGGTACGCCGACTTGTGCGTCCGTCATCCGCGCGTGGAATTGATGCCGACCATCCGGGGGCGAGTGTCCGACCGACATCTGCAAATTCTGCTTCGACTTTATGATGCGGGCAGCGAGGTAGCGGTGTTGCTGGATGACGGCGGCGATGTCCGCAGCGTCGTGACCCGCCGGCAACTGGTTCAACCGTTGATCAAGTAAGCAACGGCCAGTCAGCAGTCCGTGATCACCGTCAACGACAGAGTGGTTGGATGACCGCGAATTGCTATGTTTGCTCGTAACCAAGATCGGCCAGCACCCGCAGCATTTCGTCGCAAGTCAGGTAGCGGCGGTGATTCTGCAATTTGTACTGATCGATCGCCAATGCCAATTCGCGGCCCTGGTCGGACAGTCCAAGATGGGAGCTTCCAAACTGGCGTCGTTCGCCGCGACTGTCGGTGTCAGTGACGGGTGTCGTACGACGTTCAACAAAACCGCCTGATGCTGGATTCGGAGTTTGGTTGGAAAGTGTGGAATGCGTCATCGTTGGTTTTCCTCAAAGACAAGGGCGGGGCACGCGCCATCGGCAGATGTGATGTCAAATCCCGTGCAACCGCTGTCGTGGCTGGACTGGCCGGAGTTCCAGGTATCCGAGCGCAATTGTCCGAAGAAACCCTACGACACCATTCTGACTGAGGACGGATCGAAGCAGGTTTTTTTTGGACTACACTTGCCGGCGTCCAGTTCTTCCGGTCTTGGCATCGATATCCAGGCGGCCTTCGATCCGCAAAATTGATACGATCGTTACCTCATTCCGATTTCGCCATGTCGCCAGCCAAGCTGGCTAGCGTCCAGAAATCCGGGACTGGGCCCAGCGGCATGCGCGGTGCAGAATCGCGGCCGGTCTAGCGCCGCTGAGGGACCAAGGCGGATGCCTGCGGTTCGTTGGCGATTCGTTGCGGAGCGTTTTTAATGTCTTCCGCCTCCGTGACCAGCGGGATCGACGTTGGATTGAGCTGACGAGCCAGTGCAAGTGATTGGCGGGCCGCATCGGTGTCACCTCTTTCCAAGGCCAGCGAGGCAAGTTCCATGTGCGGCGTCGGATTACTTGGATCTTTGGCGGCTGCTCGTGCAAAGCAGCGCCCGGCTTCTTCGGTGCGACCGAGATGTCGCATGGCAATTCCCTGCAGGATGTCAACTCGAGCCGGAGCTTGTGCGACTCCCGTGCCATCCTGTAGTCGGTCCAGCGTTGCCAAGAGTCGGTCATAACGCTCCTGGGCCTGATAGATCTCGGCAGCTTGAATTTGGACTTCGGGAAAATCAGGTTGTAGTGCCAGCGCGCGGTGATACGCCGCCAGCGCCTGTTCATGTTGACCGGCGGCCTTCAGGCAATCCCCTCGTAATGCCCAAGCGGCCGGCGAGTCACGCTCCGATTCCAGCGCCGACCTGCTGCGCAGATCAGCATCCTGTAAACGGCCGAGCTCCAAGTACATTCGTCCCAGTCTTTCCACAAACGTTGGATCATCGGCACTCAGACGTACCGCCTGTTCCATCTGCTCAACGGCAAGCTCCCGTTCCCCACGTTTCCAATAGGCCTCGGCCAAGCCCCAATGGGCGCGATCATCTGACTTGGAAGCGTCCAGTGCGTCGGTAAACAGTCTCTCGGCGATCTCCCATTGGCCATCGTGCATCGCCTGAAACCCTTGTCCCGATAAGCGACGCGCAGCGATCGATTGACGGCTTTCGCCAATTTGCCGAATCGCTCGACAACCGCTTGAGGCGACCGATGCAGCAGCCAGCGCAGCACAAGCGAAACGAACGAAAGTAGCCTTCATCTGGCAACTCATAGCAAATCCTAATCGGCAAAATCAACCTGTCATTGTCCGCTAGATTGCCCCGCTGCAGCTGCTCTCGATCTCCCTACTTCCAATCGCCCCTTCTCCCAATCGTCCTGATTTCGTCCAATGAACACTCGGCTCATTCCACCAGCATCCGTTGTCATGCCAGCAACCTTCGATTCGTTTGGCCTCAAATTCTTGTATCCCGACAACTGGACGATCGCTGATCGCGCCGAGATTGAGGGGAACAGTGGCGTCACGTTTGAACTTCCCTGCGGCGGATTCTTCAGCATCGAACCGCTCCGGGTCGGCCAGTTGACCGACGAACTGATCGGCGAGGTCGCCGATTCGATCGCCGAAGAATACGGCGAAGTTGAACGCGATGAAATCGCGACCGATGACCGGGGGCGGACCGTGGACTTACGGTTCTACTATCTGGACCTGATGGTTGTGTCGAGATTGAAGTTTATCCAGATCGGCGATCGCGACTTTTTCGTCCAGATGCAGGCCGAAAGTCGGGATTTCGACAGCAACGAGATGGTGTTCGAGGCGATCTTGAAGCAGATTTGCGGCTAAACCAGGTCTTGTTTGCGTTTCTTTCGCCGGTTCTTGGTGCAGTCGCGGCAAATCCCGTGAATGATCATCCGATGACTGGTCACGCGAAAACCGAGTTCCGATGCCACTTCGTCCCGAATCTTTGTCACCTCGTCGCTGCTAAACTCGAACAGTTGACGGCAATGCGTGCAATACAAATGGTCGTGTTGTGGATATCCATAGTCAAATTCGTAGACTGTTCGCCCATCGAGCTGAAAGCTTTTGAGCAATCCGGCGTCCACGAATTCACGCAACGTTCGGTAGACTGTCGCCGAACTGACGTAATTTTGTTCACCGCGACGCGGCAGTCGGTCGATCAGCTCATCCGCATCAAAGTGATCATGCTCCTGAAAGACTGCGTCGATCAAGAACTTTCGCTGACTGGTTTGCCGCAATCCACGCGTCTGCAGGTACTCTTCAAATCGCTCCTGAGGCGATAGCGAGACATCCAGCGGCTGAAGCGGTTCGGAAGAGGAGGTGGACACAATTGTCATGGTATTCGGGTTAGCCATGTTGAATTCCGCTTCATTCTAACCGAACCACGGTGAAAACGAAGGCTACCGCATTGGCCGCCACGATTACGGCGGTGCTTGATCGCTGAATCGAGCAAAATTCAGGTTTTTCGCCGATCTGGCGATCTCCGCCGCCAGCAAACGCAGCACCCTGAGACGGTGATCGGGAGAGCAGAGCCTCTCCCAACCACCGCTATTTTCAGAGCGCTTGATTTCAGCTCTAAGCGTATCTAAGCGTACTGGTCCAAAAACTTGTCCAACGCAGCATCCATCCTCGCGGGCGTGTCGTAACTGCCGTCGGCAATCTGGCGCCGAATTTCGGCCACCCGATCGATACGAATTTGCCCGTTTGCGGCGGATTCAGCGGGAGTCAAGCGATTGGCGGCGGACACACTGCTGGACAAGTCCAGCTGGTCGGTCGGTGCTGCCGTTGCCTTGCCGACCGCCTCGGCAGGTTTTTGTGGCCCGCTGCGCTGGGCAGGAGAGCTTGGTTGAGTCGTCGAAACCCGGTAAGGGCCGTAGATCTGCATAGTCGAATTGCTCCCTGTTGGGACTGGTTATCCCATCCTCACGAGATCGTCGGCCAACGGCAGACGACTATTCCGGTCGATTGAATGGGGTGCGAATGCGCAAAATGACCGGACCAGACCCGCCCAACCATCATAGTCAGACGGGGGATTTGGTCGTTTTCGTATCGGTCTTCCAGCGCCGCGATCCTTGTCCAGTGGATGCAATCCGTAAAGCGAAAAGAGACTTTCGTGCGCAAAAGGGCGAAAACAGTAGAGTCATCGACTTTTTGAGCGAGCGATCTTCAGTCCTTTCTCGACATTTCGGCCACATTCCAAGACCACGACGCTCAGACATTAGCAAAGGCGTGAAACCGTCGGCAAGGTGGATTCTGCAGATTCGGATCGCTCTGGTCGGCGCTCCATTGCTTACAATTGTCCCGATTTGCAAGCCTAACAATCCGAATCACGAAATCAACAGCTAGAGGACGACCAATTGAGCGATTTTCAGAGCGATACCGAAATGTTGCTAGCAGCATTGGATTCCAGCGTATTGACATTGTCACTGAACCGTCCCGAGGCGCTCAATGCCATCCGGCCAGAGATGCTCAACGCGCTGACCCGCTTGCTGCGGCGAGCCGACGACGATGCCGCGGTGGCGGTCGTTGTCCTGCAGGGTGCCGGCCGCGCGTTTTCGGCGGGCGTCGATCTGAAGGTGCTGCAGGGAATCGATCCGCAGGCGGGCAAGATCGGCGACCTGTTTGATGTTCCGGCCCGCGAGCTGCGAAGGGCGATTCGCGAAATCGGCAAACCAGTGATCGCCAAGGTGCATGGCTTCTGTTTCACCGGAGCCCTCGAAATCGCGCTGCAATGTGACATGATTTATACGACCGAGAAGACAAAATTCGGTGATACTCACGCCAAATTTGGATTGCGGCCGACCTGGGGCATGAGTCAAACCCTCTCGCAAGCCGTCGGCGTGCGCCGCGCGAAAGAGCTTTCCTTCACAGCGCGAACATTTTTGGGATCAGACGCCGAACGTTGGGGACTTGCCAACGCTGCGGTAGCCGATCAAGAGGCGCTCGACGCGCTGGTAGCCGAGCACGCGGCCGCGATCGCCGCCAACAGTCAAGGATCGATAGCAGCGTTTAAAGATCTTTACTCTCTCGCCCAGCAAGGCCTGTCGGTCGACGATGCGCTCGATGAAGAAGTCAAGCGAACCTACGAAGCGATTCAAGACACGGCCCAGCGACTGGCAGGATTTTAGCTGGGTGACGCCCGATTTCCGAGCGACAATGGTTGATTACCAAAGCCGCAAGACGCTCACCAAATTGTGATGCTGATCGGTCCACAGTGGACCGTGCTCCAGATCCTCAGCGTTCGGTCCGGTCGCGTCGCTCAGACGGGCTTCTTGCCACAGCGGATGACCCTGTGGTGTGATGATCACCCACAAGGCGTCTTCGGTTCCCAGATTTCTCTCACTCTTGGACCGAATCACCCGGCTGTCCAGTCCCGCGTCGGCACTCAGCCGATGGACCAGCGGTGAAAGATCAAGATGATTGTTCGAGATGTGAATGGCCAACACCCCGTGATCGGTGATTCGCGACTTGTACAACGCAAACGCCTCGCGTGTTAACAAATGTGCCGGGATCGCGTCGCTGCTAAACGCGTCCAAGACCAGCAGATCAAATCGCGCATCGGTCATCCGTTCCAGTACCAAACGCCCGTCGCCCAGGTGGTTTTGAATCGTTGCGGCGCTATCTTGCAAAAAAGAAAAGTGCTGCTCGGCAATCTCAACGACCGCTGGATTGATTTCGATCATGTCAAATCGGTCGCCCGGGCGTCCGTACGTCGCCAACACGCCGCAGCCTAATCCGACCACCCCAATCCGCAGCTGCGGTTGGGCATCTTGCAAGGCTCGCAGGGTGAGTCCCACACCACTTGGTTGACTGTAATAGGTTGTTGGCTGGCCTGATCGATCACCGTACAGTTGCATGCCATGAATGGTGCTGCCATGGACCAGCCGAGCGCCCAACTCGTGTCGTTCAACCTTCAATACGCCGAAAAAGTTTCGTTCAGAGGTGATGATTTCTTCTTGCGGTGTCAACGCGATCGCCACCAATGGCAACACAGTCATCGCCAGCGCCGCAAACTTCAGGCGGTGTACGGCCGACCAATCGTACTGGTTCGTTGACCAACCACGACAGACAAACAACATCATGAACGAAAGTGATGTGACCAACGCCATCATCACCGGTAGTTCGAAATGGGTATTGAATACCGTGGGACAGACAACAGCGACAATCAATCCACCAATCGCTCCGCCAGCAGACAGCAGCATGTAATATTGCGTCAGGAATGCAGCGCGGGGTTTGATCCGCGCCACTTCGCCATGCGCCAGCAGGCAGACGCCCAACAGCGTCAGCATATAGCTGACCACATCAGCAATCAAATGCAGCGAGCTTGGTAAAACGGTTTTTGCCTGCGTCCCGAAAATGGCCGCCAGAGTCGCCACAGCGATCCAACGTGGTTTGTACCACTGCGGTGAATCGAAACAGACGATGAAGCTGACCAGGTACAGACTCAGCGGCAACACCCACAAGAATGGGATTACGGCCACGTCTTGGCAGATGTGATTGGTAACGACCAATAACATGGTGGAGGCTAGCGCGGGAAGCCCGATCCAAGCGGCACGCAATTGCCAAGTCACAGCGGTAGCGCTGTTGCTCTCGGTAAGGTCAACCGCGCGAGAGCCAGCTGACCGGGGGGCGATTCGAAACAAGCTGATGGCAACGACCCCTTGAACGATCACAAATCCGCAAAACAACAGCGACCAGACAACCGACTGAGCCGAAACCGACAAGAATGGTTCCACCAGAAACGGATAACTCAATAAAGCGACCAGCGAACCAGCGTTGGATAGCGCGTACAGCCGGTAAACCCGATCCGAATCGTCCTGGTAGCTCAGCCAGGCTTGAACCAACGGGCCGGTGCTGGAAAGCACAAAGTAAGGTAGCCCCACATGAGCAGCCAACATCCACAACAGATACCAGGTCGGCGATTCGCTGCCTGTGGGCTTCCAGGCGGCGGCCGGTTCGATCGGCAACACCAAAGCGGCTGCACAGAGCAGAATCAAATGGATCAAGCCTTGCTGTCGGGGCTGGAAAAAGGTCCGCAGCAGATGAGCGTACGCGTAGCCGGCAAACAACAGCACTTGAAAGAACAACATACAGGTTGTCCAAACAGCCGGCGTGCCGCCGAACCATGGCAGCACGCATTTGCTGATCACCGGCTGAACCTGGAATACCAGAAAGGCCCCAAGCAAGGTGGTCGCGGCAAACCAAAATAGCGAATGGCGTCTCGATGAATTGGTTTGTGACGGTTGTATCGGTTGTGAGTCCATGAGAGTTCCCGTGCAAGTGTGGAGTACGGGAAACGTTAGCTCACAGAATCTGCTGAAGCTTATTGAACCTTTGCCAATTCAGCCAATTGGACAGTCGCCCTGCCCTGCTCTTTTTCCAGATAGCCGCGGCCGAATTTGACGTTCACATGATCCCAAGGCAACTTGTCCATCAGCTCGTATTTTTGATGCACCTGCCCCTGCACATCAATCCCGGCGTCGGCGATCGCGTTCCACCAGCGATCGGGATCCAGATACTCGGTCCAACCATCCATCCGAGCACCGCGCTCCCAGGCCAATCGGATCGCGGTGCCCGTCCGCCGGTCACCGCGGCTCAATACCCCCTCGAGCAAACTGGTTTCGACGTCGTGACACTTCAGAGAAACACTGCGGATTTTACAACGCTGCCGCATGTACTTGTGCGCCCACTTGAAGTAATCACGTGTTTGCATGCCGTTCCATTGGTAGGGCGTGTGGGCTTTGGGAACAAAGTTGGAAACGCTGGCTGTGACCCTCGCGTAGCGCCCATTGACCTGTTTGCCGACGGTGGCAATCGTTTCCGCCAGATCGACGATCCCTTCTAAATCGACCGGTCGCTCGCCTGGCAAACCGCACATGAAGTAGAGCTTGACGCTGTCGAATCCATTCTGAAACGCAACTCGACAGCCTTCGATCAAATCGCTGTTCTTGATCTTTTTGCGAATCTGTTCGCGCATGTCGTCGCGGGCGACTTCCGGCGCCAGCGTCATGCTGCGGCGTCGATCGCTGCCCAGCAAGATCGGCAGCGTGCGGAGTTGTTCATTGACTCGCAAACTGGGGACGCTGATATTGACGTTCAGCGGCTTGAAGACTTCGTGCAAGCGCAAGATCAATGGTTCAAAATGAGGATAATCGCTGCTGGAGAGCGACAGAATGCTGATTTCGTTAAAGCCTGTGTTTCTGTAACTTTCCAAGGCGCCGTTGACGATGGTTTCGACTTCACGAATTCGTAGCGGCCGTTTGATCACCGTGCTCTGGCAGAACCGGCACAAATGCGGACAGCCGCGCATGATTTCGACCGCGATTCGGTCGTGGACGCATTCGATATAGGGAACGATCGGCGCCGTCGGCAGCGGCATGCCGTCCAAGTCGCTGATCGTGCTGGGCGCGATCGTTTCAGGAACGTCATTGCGCGTGCGATTGATCGCCGCGATACGACCGTCTGCATACTCAGGTTGGTAGAAACGGGGTACGTAAGCGCAATCCATTTTCTGGGCCACGATTGCCAGTGCCGCTTCACGTTGGCGGCGGCCTTGGTCACCCGTGGCGAACGTGCCGTCGTCGCGCCGATACTGATCTTTCAGGTCCAGCCACAAGTCACAGAGCTTTGGCAAGGCTGGTTCGCCGTCTCCAATCACCATCACGTCAAAGTAGTCGGCCATCGGTTCCGGATTTTGACAACAAGGTCCGCCTGCCACCAACAGTGGATCGGCCATCGTTCGATCTGCCGACAGCAGCGGAATGCCGCCCAGGTCGATCATCGTCAGCACGTTGGGGGAACTGATTTCGTATTGGAGTGAGAGGCCGACGACATCAAAGTCGGAAAGCGCCGTGAACGTCTCCAGCCCGTACAACGGGATTCCGTGTTGGCGAAGCAACTGCTCCATATCGGGCCAGGGTGTAAAGACTCGTTCGGCACACCAGTCGGTCTCGGCGGTTCATCAGCGAATACAGCACTTGCAGACCATGGTGGCTCATCCCGATCGTGTAGGCATCGGGAAACCCAATGCACAGCTTGCCGCGCACGGTCGAGTGATCCTTGACCACAATATTGCGTTCGCCACCGACGTACTGGGCCGGTGTCTGGACATGCGGCCAGACAAGCGATTCAAGTTGGCGACGACGTTGGTGGTTGATCATCAGTCTCTGCTTCAAACGAGGGACGAACCGTTGCGGCGGATCGTCAGATCAGTCAAGTTCAGGTAAGTTGCAGGGAGTTAGTGTGGCTTAGAACCGTCCTGGAACGCAAGCCAAGCCCATTTTTGACAGGGACAGAACCGAGCAGTGAGTGATTTTGAAGTCGTCGGAAAAGTGTCGGAATTCGAGGATGGAGTCGGCCGGGCAGTGCCAGTCGATGGCCGCATGGTGGCGGTATTCCGCATTGGAGACCAGTGGTATGCGATCGACGACCTCTGTCCCCACATGGGAGCGTCCTTGGCCGAAGGCCATGTCGAAGATCACACCGTGACCTGCCCCTGGCACGCCTGGCGGTTCTGCATCAAGGACGGCACCTGGGAAGACAACCCGAGAACCAAAGTCGATTGTTTCGAAGTCAAGATCGAAGGCGACAAAGTCTTGGTGCGGGAACAAGAATCGTCGTAAAGCTTTCTCTTTTTCTTCTTTCTCTTCTTAATCTTAATCGTACTGTTAATCTTAATCTCGACTGCCCGGCCCGAGCCTTCGCGGTCGGTGGTGCCGTGGCGTTCCAGTTCTGAATCTTAATCTTGCTCTCGTCTGTCGGGCTGGAGCGGCGGGAGGCGCGCGGGGATTACGATTAAGAGAAGAGAGGAGAAAAGAGGAGAGCAGCGAGGAATTATCTACACTTCCAACGAACCGCCGACTTGCAGCACGACGGGCTTGGCGTTGGTCTGTTTGCTGATTTGCTCGGACCACTTTGCGGTGTCTTGCTCGATCGGCGGCCAAGTGTTGTAGTGGGCCGGCAGCACAATCGTTGGCTCAATCAACTTGGTCGCCGCAACGCTGTCTTCGATTCCCATCGTGAACAGATCGCCGATCGGCAGCACCGCGACATCGACTCGGTGAGCGTACAATTTCATATCGCTGAACAGCGCCGTGTCGCAGGCAAAGTAAATCCGCTTGCCTGAGATCGTTAACAAGAATCCTGCCGGGTTGCCGCCGTAGGAACCGTCAGGCAGATCGCTGCTGTGCAATGCGGGAATCATCTTGACGTTTCCAAACGGCAGGTCGCTGGCGCCCCCCAAGTTCATGCCGATCGTCGATTCAATGCCTTGTTTGTTGGCGAACCACTGAGCGATTTCAAAAATCGCAACGATCGTTGCACCGGTTTGCTTGGCGATGTCGGCTGCATCGGCGACGTGATCAAAGTGACCGTGAGAGATCAAAATATGGCTGATCTCGCCAACTTCATCCGGTTTCAACGTTGCTGCCGGATTGTCAGTCAAAAATGGATCGAGCAGGATTCGATGCTGATCCGCTTCAATCAGCCAACTGCCGTGGCCAAGCCAGGTTAGTTTTGTCATTGATTTCCCTCTGGTGGTCGTGGTGCGATTCGTCGCAAATCGTGACTTTCCTGCATCGTGTCGACGCTGAATCGGGCAATTGGACTCGAGAAGCCTTACCCAGCTAAATGGTCCAAACCCGATTCGACTCCGGATGTCGAACAATCAGTTTAGGGCGGTCCTTGTTCGGCTCAAATTGAAGCTCAAACGTGACTCCGGTCGCCTCGCAGGTGAGTGTGAAAGCGGAATTCAAGTTGCTAGTACCCACGAGCTCCAGCGATTTGCCGGCCAAGCGATACAATTCCAACTGCCATGGTTCCCGGTCAATGATCAACAACTCACCTGTGTTGACGCTCGCATAAAAGTCAAGTTTTTGGCGCGTTTGATCACCCGGGCTGACGACTTCGATTGCCAAATTCGGACCTCCGTGCCAGAAGGTTCCACAATCGACGGCAGTCGTGCTGGATAGAAAAACGGCGACATCAGGACAACGAAAATTGTGTTCCCAGTTTTCGGTCCGATCACTGACGTTGACGCCGGCGTAGACCTCTCCCAGCTTAGCCGAGCCGATGACCAATTCGAGGACCGACGTCAGTTTTGAGACCAGCAGTTGGTGTTCGTTGTTTGCTAGCGGCGACATCACATAAGTCCCTTCCCAGACTTCATCAAACCGGTCCGCGCCGCTCAACGCGCGTTCGGCCTTCAGACGTTCGGCCAGGTTCGGATCAAGGATCATCGTAGCCATGGTCGGCTCCTGCATGGTGGATTGAGCTTCCAGCTTGCCAATCCTGCTTGTCGCAAGCTGGACGATTGCTTCCTCATTCTACCATGATTCGCCGCGCAGTCTGGCGATCTCCATGGCGTCTTTGTCGCCTCGGCCCGAGAGACAAATGACCAAATGTTGATCACTCGGCATCTCCGCTGCCAATTCGATCGCTTTCGCGACGGCGTGGCTCGTTTCCAGCGCCGCAATGATTCCCTCGGTGGTCGCCAAGATGTTGAATGCTTCCATCGCCGCCGAGTCTCTACAGTCGCAGTAGCTGACGCGGCCGGAATCTTTCCAATAGCTATGCTCTGGCCCGACACCGGGATAGTCCAAACCAGCACTGACCGAATGGACGTCACAGGTTTGCCCATCATCGTCCTGCATCACATAACTGAAACATCCCTGCAACACGCCCGGCCGACCGTAAGTCAATGGAGATGCATGATCGCCAGGCTGATTGCTGCGCCCACCCGCCTCGACACCGACCAGTCGCACGCCCTCATCTTCGATGAATGGATAGAACATGCCCGCCGCGTTGCTGCCGCCGCCGACACAGGCGACCACGCAATCGGGCAACCGATCAAATGTGTCACGGCACTGCTCACGAGTCTCTCGGCCAATCACCGCTTGAAAGTCGCGGACCATCATTGGAAACGGATGCGGGCCAATCACACTGCCAATGATGTAATGCGTGTTCTCGACCGATGCCATCCAGTCGCGCATTGCTTCGTTGACAGCGTCGCGCAGCGTCTTGGATCCGCTTTCGACCGCGCAAATTTTCGCCCCCATCAATTTCATGCTGAACACATTCGGCTTCTGCCGACGGATGTCTTCGCTGCCCATGTAGACGGTACAGGGCAGACCAAAGTGAGCACATGCTGTGGCCGATGCGACGCCATGTTGGCCCGCCCCGGTCTCCGCGATCACTCGCGTCTTGCCCATCCGCAGCGTCAACAGCGCCTGACCGAGTGTGTTGTTGATCTTGTGGGCGCCGGTATGATTCAGGTCTTCCCGTTTGAGCCAAATCTGGGCTCCACCGGCCAAATCGGTTAGTCGTCGAGCGTGATACAGGGGACTCGGCCGCCCCACAAATGTTTTCAGCAGTCCGTTAAGCTCTCGCTGAAATTCCGGGTCCTTTTTCGCTTTCTCGTATTCATCGCTCAATTGCTCAAGCGCACGAGTCAGCGTCTCAGGGACAAAACGGCCGCCGAATTGGCCAAAGCGGCCACGGGTATCGGGAACGGAGGTCAGCAAGGGATGCCTCGGGTTTCGGGTAATTTTGATGGATTCGAGCTAATTCAGCTTAGCAACCAGGGAGTTTAAGAGACAAGGAGAGTGGGAGAGTGGGAGAGTGGGAGAGTGGGAGAGTGGGAGCTGGGTTTCGATCCAGTGAGCGGATGCAATAATCTCTGCTGAACTCTCAACTCTCCTCCGTTTCTCCTCTCTCCCCTCCTTCTCCCTCTCTCCCCCTCTCCACTGCGTGCCTGAGTTGCCCGAAGTCGAAACGATGCGGCGTGGTCTGCTGCCAATTATCGGCAGCCGCATCGAATCGGCCGAGCGTCCTCCTTGCCGTCGGCGGCCGATCTTGCTTCAGCCGCGGATCGACGCGTTCGATCGTCGCGTGCGCGGCAAGCAGATCGTCGACGTTGGCAGAAGCGGAAAGCGAGTAATGTTGTACTTGGACGACGGCCAGGTGATCGTGATTGAGCCGCGGATGACTGGTTTGGTATTGTTGGCGGACCCACCGACCGACCAGCATTTGCGTTTGCGACTACGGCTGTTGGGCGGGCCGAGCCGGCAATTGTGGTTCTGGGATCGGCGTGGACTCGGAACCGTACGACTGCTTACGGCTGACCAGATCGCTGCCACGGTCGACGCCCGGCTCGGCTCCGATGCGCTCTCGATCACGGCGGATCAACTGCGGCGACAACTCGGCACCAGTCGCCGAGCGGTCAAAGTGGCGCTGTTGGATCAATCGGCGGTGGCGGGAATCGGGAATCTGTACGCGTCCGAGATTTTGTTTGTCGCTGGCGTTGATCCGCGTACCCGCTGCGATCGACTATCCAAACCTCAATGGGTACGGATTCAAAGCGCGACGGCAGCAGTATTGAACGAAGCGATTCGACACGAGGGCAGCACGCTCAGTGACGGAACTTATCGCAACGCGCTCAACAACGCCGGTGGGTATCAGAACCACCATCGGGTCTACAATCACGCTGGCGAAGAATGTCCTCGCTGCCGTCAGGGAGAAATCCGCCGCATCGTACAAGCCCAGCGTAGCACCTTCTTTTGTCCGGTCTGTCAACGCAAATCCGGAATTCACGCGTCGGTATCGTAAGCCGAACAGTCTTTGGTCGGCCATTGCTTGCAATCGATTTTGCGTTAGCGCAGTGTCAGCCAATGGCAGCAGCGAGTACATCGTCGACTGCGACTTCGAGACCGGGAAGGATCGTCGATTTAGCGATTCCGCCTTTGCTGACGGTTGTCGTTTGATACGCCCCGTCTACAAGTACGTGGACCACGATCACGGATTCATGCGGGTCGACAATCCAGGACTCCGCGATGCCAGCGCGTGCGTACTCCGATGGCTTGGTTTGAAGGTCACGCCGGCGGCTTTGCGGATCGTCGCTGACCACTTCCATCACCAAATCAGCACCATCGGGATACTTCGCCCCCTTCTGACGATCCGGCCCAAGGAATATCAGATCAGGTTCTCGATACTTACCTTCCCATAATCGAACTGGTAACGGAGCGACAAAAACTTCGCCAAGCCCTGACGACGACACAAATGCGAATAAACAACGATATAAGAACTGAACGATTCGTTGATGCTCGAGCGTTGGCATTTCCAAGACCTCGATCGATCCATTGTCAAATTCGACCAACCGTCCGGCGTCCAGTTGCAGATATTCCTCAATCGACCAACTTCCCTGCCGTGGGAACATGGCGGCCAGCTGCCAGACAGGTTCGCCTCTGCGCGGCGATTGTGGGTCAACGTAAGTTTCAGACTGGGACATTCGGGTAGCGATCTTCAATGCGAGGAATCAACCGGTAGTATAATTCATTGTCCATCTGAAAGGACTTCATTTGATGATACAATCAGACAGAGGCGGAGCCTGTCTGCTAGCTTGCCCATATGGCCATCGACTGCACGGAATTATGACACTTCAACGACAATCACGACGGGACTGGATCCGGACTGCGGCGCTATTAACTGCGGCGGGAGCGGCTTCTCGCTCCTCGGCTGCGGAAGAAAGCGGTTCGCAACCGCGCTGGAACGAAGCGGTCACCAAGGGCCTCGATTGGCTCAGCCGTACTCAGTCCTCGCGCGGCCAGTGGAACACGCAGAACTATCCGACCGCGATGGCCGCGCTCGCTGGTACCGCATTGATTGGCAGCGGCAGTACCACGACCCAAGGTGCGTACAGCAAAGAAATTGCCCGTGCTTCCGACTACTTGATCAGCAAGAGTCGCAACAATGGCTTGATCGGTGACCCCCAAACGGACTCGCGATACACGTACGGGCATGGTTTCTCGATGTTGTTTTTGTCGCAAGTATTGGGCGAGGAAGGCTTGATTGACCGGCGTGAGGAAATCGTCGATGTGTTGACCAGAGCGGTCACCTTCAGCGGCAACGCTCAGACAGCGGCCGGTGGTTGGGGTTACGTGTCGGCCAAAGAAGGCAACGATTTTGACGAGGGCTCAACCACGATCACGCAAGTCCAGGGACTGCGCGGATGTCGTAACGCTGGCATCCCAGTGACTGGCGCGGTGATCGAGAAAGCCAAGCAATACATCTACGGCTGCAAGAATCCCGACGGCGGCATCAGCTACAGCAGCCGCCAGAAGGGGAGCAGTCGTCCGGCGATCACCGCCGCGGCACTGGCGGCTCTGTACAACGCCGGTGACTACGACAGCGAGCACGTACCGGATATGTTGAAGTATTCCAAGGAGCAGTTGCACGACATCAGCGACGCGGCCCGTTCCTTTGGCCACTGGCATTACACTTATTTGTACTACAGCCAAGTCGTGTACCGGCAAGGCGACGAGCTGTGGAAACCGTTCCGCACCCGACTGTACGACCGGATCGTCAGCGAGCAGCGCCCCGACGGACACTGGGAAGGCCAGATCCATCCCGTCTACGTCACCGCCTGCAACCTGATCATGCTGCAACTCGATCGAGGCTTCCTGCCGATCTACCAAAGGTAGACGGTCGCCTCTCGCTCCGAGAAAGGAGCGCGTTGCCGCATAGTTCGCCAAGCGAAATGCGAAGGCGTTTCCGGCGGGGAGGGCGAGGCTCCGCCCGAGCCGCATTGCCTTACCTGGAAATCACTCGCAAATCGAAGCTGTTGGACTCTTGATTCGGAGCTATTAGATAAAGTTTTGATCCATCGGCAGAAAACGCCAGTGAGGAAGCCTCTCGTGGGATGGTGCCGATCAGTCGTCGCGACGGAACGTGCCAGAAGGATAATGTCTGCCTGAAACTCGTGACGATTGTCCGGCCGTCTGGGCTGATTGCCATTCGGTGTGCTTGATGATTCTGATCACTGAGAATGGTTCCAGCCAGTTCTTCCGAAACATCGAAAATGCCCAGCAGCCCGTTTGCGTTTAAAACCACGATTTGCTGACCCGATATCCACTCCGCATTTTTGATCCTCGCGATCCCCAATGACTTCTGTTTATCCGTGTTCAGATCAAGAACGAAGGAATTCGTGGCGCTCGCGCAAAGCAGTTTTTGTCCATCGGGAGAGAAGGCGGTGGAATATCCCATCGAATCCGAATCGTGCGAAATCTCACTGAGTTGACGTCCCGTCGCGGTGTCCCAAACCAGCACCTTTCCGTCGACACTGCCCGTGGTTGCGATGCGATTGCCGTCGGGAGAAAAGGAAATACTTCGGACTGAGTATGTGGGTTCTGAATCCGTGAACGAATTCGGGTGGTGGTTAAACTGGCACTGTTTTGTCTCACCGGGCAGATCCCAAATTTGCACTTGGTTACCATACGAAACGGCTAGCCATTTTCCCGTGGGATCGATTTTAGCGTACAACGTTGGCTGCGGTCTCATTCCCTCGATTCGATGTATGATTCGGCTCGTGTCCAGATCGATCACTTGGCCGATTCCGGACCAATCGATGGTGAGCAAGTGCCGATCATCAACCCAGGCCAGCGTGTTGATAGAATCTTTGTATCTTCGAGCTTGATGTATGACTCGTTGATTGATGGCGTTCCCAATCCTGATTTCGGAAACACCGAGCGTGCCATCGCGACCAGCCCACGCCAGGAAGCGATTGTCAGGCGAGAACTCTACGTCCAGAACGTAGGCATTGCTTGTACTAATCGCTTCTGAGTATTTGCGTTTGTTGGTGTCGAAGAGCTGTACATGTCTGCTGCTACCAATGGCGACCAAGTTGCCATCGCCCCGACGCATCGACAGGACCAAACACGTGACTTTCTGAAGTCGGCTCGCCTGAAAACACTTGTTGCTTCGATTCGATGTCCCAAACCACGAACTGATCTGCTGAACGATTCCGACCACTGCCGACCCTTTTTGAAAAATAAAGTTCTTTGCTGTCCGGTGAAAAATCCAAGCGTGTGCAACGTTGAGACGGAATCGCGATCAGTGTGTTTGCATATTCATGATTCGGTTCAATGCTGTTGATGTGAATTTGGTGCTGAAGACAAAGCGATGCGACGTAACGGTTGTCGGGTGATACCGCAATGGCACGAATTCCATACTTATGAACGGTCAAAGGTTTGCCCTGCGCAAACGAATCGTCCGAGATATTCAAGGGGCAAAGATTGTTGCCACCCGTATAGAGTGTTTGCCCGTCAGGGCTGAGCGCAACAGCATAGGACTTTCCAATCTTGTCCGATGGTGTTACTCGCAAGGTCTCTCCGGTTTCCAGGTTCCATAATCGTCGTGTCTTGTCCTCGCCTACGCTGAAAAACGATTTTCGATCGGGTGTTACGACGATGTCATAAACTTCACCTTCGTGCCCCAGAAACTCCCGTGGTGGATCTGTCTTGATCGAACTTGATAGCGCATACCACTCAATCCCTCGTTGATCGACTTCGGAATCCGTCGGCACTTGACGATCAAGCAGTGATCGAACGTCGGCAATCGCACGATTCTCCCAAGCATCGAATGCGAAGATCATGTCCTGCACATAGACGGTCTCCCGATACTTGGCATTGGCATCCCTTAACTTGGCCGCGGTGCCCGAAATTCGAATTTGTAAGTCATCCGATCGAAGAAGTGATGATCGCAAACGTCCGTTCTGGACTAGCGACCAGGCCAGCGCCACGCAAATCACGCAGACCAGCGCCGCATGGACGGGATGTCGCCGGACCCAGCGTTGAGACCGTCCCACCGGACCGAGCAAGCGCGCGAACCGGTTGGCCATCGAGGAACCGTTGCAGATCATCGGCTATTTCGCCGGCGTTGAGAAACCGTCGCAGCGGTTCTTTGGAGATCGCGCATTCGCAAATCGCCGACAGGTCGCGCGGAAAACCAGAGTTGGTTTTCGTTAGCGGCGGCGGATCATGGCTTTGCACGCGATCAATCGTCGCCGCGTAAGATTCGGCAGCAAACGGCGAGCGGCCCGTGACCAGTTCATACAGGATCACCCCGAGCGAAAATACGTCGGCTTGCGGACCCAGCGGCGCGTCACGAACTTGTTCCGGCGCCATGTAACTGGGAGTTCCCACCAAGGCACCTGACATCGTGATCGCCGTGCGATGATCGACAAAGCCTGCCAAACCGAAATCGGCAACCTTGGGCCGAAACCATTGCTCGCCGATTTGCAGCACCGAACCGTCGGTGGATCGGTCAGGCCCATCCGCCGACAGTGCTTCCAGCAGAATGTTGGATGGTTTCAGATCACGATGGATCACCCCCTGCCCGTGCGTGGCGCTCACGCCGCGAGCAATCGTCAACAGCAATCGCGCGGCGCAGCGCGGCGGCAGCGGCGCGGCGCGGTCCTGCAACAGATCCCGCAGCGTCGGTCCGTCAATGTATTCGCTGACGATGTAGAAACCGTGATCGACATCACCGACTTCATAGACCGCAACGACGTTGGGATGTTGGATCGTCCCGGCGGCGCGTCCTTCGCGACGAAATCGCTCCATGATGGTTCGATCGGCGCCGGAATCAAACAGCGGAACCTTAATCGCGACTTCGCGATCGAGCTGCGAATCCATCGCCAGGTAGACGCGGCCCATGCCCCCTTCGCCCAGCACCCGAATGATTTCAAATCGGTCGATGTGATCCAAATGCGTTTGTACAAACGGCGATGGCGACTTGTCGGCAGGCGTGTTCCACAACCGCTGCAATCGCTCGACCACCTCGCTTTTGCTGGGGCTCTGATCCCGATCGTGTTGGGTCGGATCAGCGGGGTCGATTTGGTCGGACGACATGTTCTTGCCCTGAAATTTCTTGGCCTGCCAGCATCACTCGAAGTTGCCCTATGGCTCGTGAAAGAAATTCGCGGGCGGCCACTTCGGTGATGCCCATGACCTGACCGATTTCGGCATGACTGAGCGCATTGCGGAACCGCAATTCGACGACCTGTCGGCGCCGTTCGGGCAAACGAGCGACAAAGTGCAACAATTCCGCGTCTGTTTCTTTACGGCGAACAACGCTACTGACTGTGGGACAACGATCCATGATTCGTTGACTGCGCTCGATCGCATCGATCGGAAGTTCTCGAGCGGCACGACGTTCTTCAGAGTTCCGATAGGCGCGAGCGATATCGATTAGATTGTTGCTAACGATCCGTTGGACCCAAGCTTGAAAGTCGGCTTCACGTTCCCCTGCAAAGCGATCAAACGCATCGACAGCTTCTAGCATGTTGGCTTGAACGACATCGGATGCCGCCACCTTTGGTTGCAAATCTTGACCCAAATCACGATTAGCAAGTCATAACAATTGGGGACGCAACCGCTCGCAAAGCTCACCGAGTGCGGCCCGGTCCCCCGCTCTAGCCGCATCGAAAAGCGACTGCCAGAGACTTTGCTCGTGGACTCGTTCGTGGGCGGTTACGTCTCTCAGCGTGAGAATTAGCGCGATTGGTCAATGTGCTTTCGCGACACCGATTCTCTGTTAGCGGACCGCCGACGAGTTACGGCGGCATAAACGGTCTACCTCAGAATATCGCTCGCCGGTGACCGATTCCAGCGATTAACAACCAGATTGGTCGTGAATTTTTGATTCTGCGGAAGTACGCAACGATCAACAAAAATTTGCGGAATTCTTGCAAATGAAGGTCACGAACCAGGCTGTAATTCGCTTATGGGTCAACTTCGCTTTTGGCGGTAGTGGCAGGCACCCAGAATCTTTTGCGAAAAGGAGTCACGCAACGGTTCCGATTTCGCTCACACCAATAGACAACCTGTTCTGCGTCCTGCGGTGCAACAGAGTTGCAACATGGGGGCAATTGACGCGAACAAGGTGTCCGACACTTTTTTGGTCAGCCGCCGATGGCATGGTGGAATTGGGCGAAACGTTCAGTGTGATTCTGTCAGACGTTGGCCCCGCCAACCGAAGCGTGATGGTCAGCGGATTGCCCGGCACGGCACCGTTAGAACACGCCTTCGATGAATTCTTCGCTGAGTTGGCAGACATCGTAACCCTGAGGATCTAAGCAAATCCAAGAAATTGCGTCTCAACCTGAAACCGCACGATTCGTGTCGGACACTTTCTTGAGCTCCAGCTAGTACCAGGTTCGACATCCTGACTGCTCGGCTAAGATTGTGTGGGCTTCGGACAATGATTTGACATTGTGGAATCCCTAAGAAACTCGACGATCTGCCCGGCTGCCTCGCGGCCCATTTTGTGGACGTCTTCGTAGGCGGACGGACTGTTGAGTTTGACGATCCGGGGTGGGGTGGTCAGCAGGACGTTGGGGTCGCCGTTTAACATTTCTTGGCATGCGGCGTAACGCTGTTTGCGGCGACGCAAATAGAGCTGCCCGATTTGGCGATCCACCGACAATGCAGCACAGGTCAAATCGACCAGCGTTGTGCGCGATCCGGTTGTTGGTCTGGTATTCAACACGACGACTAACGGTCGTGCGCGGGAAAGCAGCAGATCGGCAAAGCCGAAACCATTGATCGCCGAGTCCATCCATTCGGTCTCCGGCAGATGCGTGAACGGCACGAAATTCAAAGCACTGCGTATTTCGTCCAGCGGCTTGTCGGCCGATCGGAGCTCGGCGTATCGAAACCTGCCATGTCGATCGACCGTTTCCGCAAACGCTTGCATCGGTGAACGACGGAGTTGATCGACAATGTCGGGCGTGCGTTTTTCCATCACACCGAAAACGTGATCAAGGTTCAGCACATTCGGCACGCGAAGCGCCGCGTCAGTCAGCCTGGATACACGTATCAGTCCGTTGACTCCGCGCACCGCCAACGCGGGCATCAGATTGGACAGTACGGCAAGTTGACGCGTTTCCTCTTGGAAGATTTGCAGGCCCTGTCCCGCGTTTCCCGACGCCAGGAAGGCGGCGGTCAAACAGCCGATCGACGATCCGTACAATCTGAACTGAGACGCATCGACTTCCCCAGTGTCGATCGACTCCTGTAATCCAAGCGCAACGCCCGCGCCGAACACACCCTTCTGCGCCCCCGGTCCGAACCAAACGTCAATCGCTGCATTGGTCGTGGTCATAGACGCAATGATTGCGTGTCGATTAACCGCAGTACAGAGGCTGGCAGGGATGATTCGGTCATTTGTTCGGTGCCTGACTGAATATCGCCACTTCTGAATTGAAATTCCCTATTTTGACTCATGTCGAAGTTTTAGTCCCGCGAGTCCCTCGCGGGGCATCCGGAAGTAATTCCCACAGAATTGCCCCGCGAGGGACTCGCGGGACTACGAAAGTGCCGCCCTGCCGCTAATGAACGCCCACTGGGGCGCGGTCTGGTTTGGCAGCCTCCGGTAGATCACAGTGGACGGGGCCCTCGTCACTGAACACCAAGATCTCGTCGATGCTCTTTCGGCTGATCTTTGCCGCCGCGATCATGCCGGTGTACATCGCGCCCAACACTCCGTGCGCGGCGGTTGATTGGCCGCAGTGAAACAGACCTGGAATGTCGGTGCGAATTCGTGGCGCTCCGGGTCCGATCTGTGACCATGTTTTGGCCGTTCCGTACAGATTGCCTCGATAGGAGTTGACGTAGAAGTCGTTGGTCAGCGGCGTGCCCAATTCGCACAACTTGATATGATCTCGTACCCCCGGCACCACGCTTTCGATCGTGCTGAGCATGCGCTCGGTTAGGTGCTGCTTGAATGCCTCGTAGTCCTGCGGCCGATCCTCGACGTCGGTATCCTGCCAACGTTCGAAAACTTTGTAGGGGACGAACGTGAATGCTTCCATCGTGTGGATTCCGTCATGCATCTTGCTCGGATCTTTCTTCGTCGTGATCGTCAGGAATCCGCCGGCGAATGGTCCTTCGCCGCTGAGGTCATCGTCATCGGCCTGGCGATAGGCGGCGTCGACATCCGCCTCTCTCAGCAGCCAGTAGTTGCCCGAGTCGAGTCCCAGTGCGTCGGCATCGATGTCGGCGGCCAAGAACAGGCTGAGCGCGGTAAGGGACGGTTCCAGTCGATCGACTTTCGCGATCATGTCTGCCGACAGGTCCTCTTTGCCGAGCAAGTTCTTGTAGGTCGTCCAGACGTCGGCGTTGGATAGGATCGCAGGGCGCGGATCTCTTCGCCATCCTCCAATCGAACGCCGACGGCACGGCGCCCGTCGCCGGTCCCTTCGACTAGGATCCGATCGACTCGGGTTCTCGTACGAATCTCTCCGCCGTTCTTTTTTAGTCGTTTGATGAACGCGCGGGGAATCGCCCCGCCGCCACCTTTGGGAAACCAGGCGCCTTCCCAGTAGTGACTTTCGATGGCGACGTGCATGCCGAAAGGTACTTTGGCGGGCGACATGCCGTGGTCACCGGATCGAACCTCCAAGATCGCTTTCAGCTTGGGGTCTTTGACGTAACGGTCGATCACTTCGGCGGCAGGTTTCGCCCGTTGAACACAAGAGCGGGCGCTTGCAGTAACAGTTTCAGTTTGCCGATCAAGCCCCGCGCTTGGCTCATCAATGACAAACCATGATCGACTTTTCGCATCAACCGAAAGTAACGTTCGATCCCATCACGCTCTGTGGGAAAACGATTGCAAAGTCGTTCACGAAATGCCTGCTCGCCCTTGGGGATGTCGAAAGTTTCGTCTTCGAAAACCACATGGTCGTAGCCATCGGGATTCAATTCGCAGAATTCGATGTTGGGTCCGACGCCCAGGCCTTCCAGAATCGCCCGCATCTGTCCGTCTGCTTGCAGCTGTCCGATGTAGTGGACGCCGGGGCTGAACTTGTGTCCCTCGAGGGCAAACGTATGGCACCAGCCGCCGGGCAGGTAATGCTGTTCCAGCACCAGCACTTTCTTGCCCAGGTTCGACAGCGCGACCGCGGCGCTCAACCCACCTGCACCGCTGCCAATCACAATCACATCGTATTCAGACATATTTGCCGCTCGTTTGAAGAAAACAGTGGTCAGGAATTATGGGGTAGTTGCACAAGCGATCGTTCGCCGGCAGCGGGTGGTTCGATCCATGAGAGTACTCGATGGGCGGCATTCTCGTCCAGCTTGCCAAGAGAGCTGTTGTCGGTTCCGACGGTGTCAATGCAAGCGAGCAATCATGGTCGCTAGCGCTCACCTTTTTGACCCGGACCAGAGCGGTGACCGAGCGGTGCCGCTGTATCATTCGGGGAGGAACAAGTCGTTTAGCGATAATTCAATCTCCGGCTTGAACAGTGGGTGCAGCTTTTGGCCCGCGGCGAAAATCCTGATGTCCTGGTACTGGTCGTTCGCGGGGTCACGGAGACAGTGGATTCGCCTGGCCGCTATATCGACAACCCAGTAGTCGCCAATTCCAGCCGCAGCGTATAGCGTCGCTTTTTCACCGAGGTCATAACGTAGGCTGCTGTCGGCAACCTCAATCACCAGTAGCGCGTCGCTGTTGCGCGGACGCTCGCCGCCGTATCGCTTGGGACGCAGCCACATCAAGTCATCTCCCAGGAGAACATCAATATATTCTACTGCACGGCAGGGCTGGTTGGTCGAATCAAGGATCCGCAGGTCAAATTCAATGCCTGCTCATGTGGCACTTTGTTGCCAAGGTTGAACCCACATCAACCGCGATTGCCCTCCCCGCTTGTTCCTCGCGACCCCGAGCGGATGGGTTGTGAATTTATGGAAGTCGCCTTTCGCTCCGCGAAAGCAGCAATCTGCAACGCATCTTTTGCGGAGCAAAAGGCGACTTTATTCGACCGCATCCGAGTCGATTCACAGCCCAGGAGGGAGCGTAAAGTGAATGACGTAGATACCAACGCCCGAAGGGAGGGTTGGGAAAACAACGCGCCGATGGTTTGACCTACGTCTTCGCTTCCTGCATTTGCAGGTGCACCATGTCTCGATAGCGGCCACCATGCAGCAACAGTTCGTCATGAGTGCCGACTTCGACCACTTCGCCCTCTTCGATGACGACGATCTGGTCGGCTTCGGTGATCGTGCTCAATCGATGGGCGATGACGACCGCGGTTCGGTCCTGCAACAATTCACGCAGTGCCGATTGAATCAACCGTTCACTTTCACTGTCCAGGTTGCTGGTCGCTTCGTCGAGAATCAGAATCTTTGGATCGGCCAAAATCGCCCGGGCGATGGCAATCCGCTGTCTTTGTCCGCCTGAGAGTTTGACTCCACGCTCGCCGATCACAGTATCGTAGCCCTCTGGCAAGCTACGAATGAATTCATCAGCGGCGGCGGCGGTCGCAGCCCCAATGATCTCCCGATCGCTGCATTTGCGACGTGCATATGCAATGTTTTCGCGGACGCTGCCGTCAAACAAAAACACATCTTGTTCGACCATCCCTAACAGCGAGCGGTAGCTGCCGAGTTGAATGTCGCGCAGGTTACGTCCATCCAAGCAAATGCTGCCGGCTGTCGGATCATAGAACCGGGCGATCAGATTCGTAAGCGTTGTCTTGCCCGCTCCGCTTCGTCCAACCAGCGCAACCGTTTGGCCTGGTGCGATGTCCAGCGTGACGTTCTTCAAGACATACGTGTCCGTTTCCGGGTAGGCGAATGAAACTCCGCGAATCGAAATCTCACCTTCAACAGCAGCCCGTTGAAGGCGTATCGCGCCCGGGTTACTGGGCAATTCTTCATCGATCTCCAAGACATCCAAGATCCGATCGAGTCCCGCCAGGTTGTTCTGAAACGTGACCGCACTGGCGGCCAACGTTGCGACCGGCCCGAGCAGCATGGTCAGATAAACCAAGAACATCATCAGATCGCCAAGCGTTAGCTGGCCATTGATGATGCGATAGCCGCCATACAGCAACAGCCCCGTTGAGGCCAACGGAATCAGGACTTCCCAAATTATTTCAATGATCCGCGTCCACCACCAAGTAAACATTTGTTGGCGCACCATGAAATCGCCTTCGCGGACAAACCTCGAGGATTCGTTGCGACCCTGCGAGAACGTTCGCACCACTCGAATGCCGCCAAACGTTTCGGTCGCGTTACCATCGATGTGTTGTCGTTGCTTGCGAATGTCGCGATACAGTGGGCGAATGCGATTGATGAATGTTCGATGCGTGATCCAGACGGCGGGCAACAAGAACAGACCACCGACCATCAGTCGCCAGTCAACGATCATTAAGATCGTAAGACTGCCGACCAACTGGATGATCGCGCGCCAGGGGTTGTAAATCATGCTGAAGATCAGCTCAGATACACCGCCGGCGTCCTCGCGGATCAGACTGGCCACGCCCCCGCTCTTCATTCCATAGACTTTATGTAGCGGCAGTTTGATCGCATGTTCAAAGACTGCGCGGCGGACCGACACCTGGGTCAGATTGACGGCCTTCGTCGCCATCCAGCGACCGGAGAGCCCGACAAGCGTCGCAAACAAGGTGACCACCACAACCGATGCTGCGATCACGCCCAGCAATGCGAGCGGCGCGGTCGGCAGCCCCAGCGATTGCAGAGCCTCCGGCAGAGGCTTCGGTGGCATGGTCAACGCGCAGTCGATCGCCAGCTTGGTGCCATAGGGTGGGACCAGACGCAAACCGGTGGCCACCGTTAGCAGCGTCAGGGCCGTGATGATTTGACCGCGATGATTCGACGTGAGTCTAAGAAATTCGCGAAACAGTTCCCAAGAATTGCGTTGACGATCCCCCAGTTTCTTCGGATTCGATGATCTGCCATGCGGCGCAGGACGCTCGCCAGCGGCAGATCGCTGTCGGACAGATTTCAGATAATCAGAGAATCTCGATCGGCTCGGCAAAGTAGGCATAACCTATTGGTAGTTCGCCGACGCCCAATCGGCAAGCGGGAGGGAGGGTGAGGCTGATGGCGAACCGATCCTGAGGCGGCTCGGGCGGAGCCTCGCCCTCCCGCTGAACTGCAACCGTCATGCGTGCAGGGAAGCCTGCTAGAATCTTGCCGTCAATTCATGTTTTTGGCTTTGATTCGCTTCCTGAAAGCATCCACTCGCCGCCGAGCCCTCTTGACCACCGATGCAATCGATCGATTATCTCGTTCTCGTCGGCTATTTCATCACCATGATTGGCATCGGCCTGTATGTGATGCGCGGCGTTCACAATCAGGAGGATTATTTTCTGGGCGGTCGCGGTTTTGGAAAACTGCTGCAAACCTTCGCCGCCTTCGGCGCCGGTACCGGTGCTCATGAACCGGTCCAGGTTGGACGTACGGTTTGGACCAGCGGATTGAGCGGCGTGTGGTCGGCGCTGATGTGGCTGTTCGTCACGCCAGTCTATTGGATCACGGCCGTTTGGTACCGGCGGATGCGGCACATGACGTTGGGCGATTGGTTTGTCGAACGATACGAATCGCCCGCAATGGGGGCCGCGTACACGCTGTTTGCGATTGTCTTTTACATGGTTTATCTCTCGACCATGTTTTCGGCGATCGCAAAGTTTGCGGTTCCCTTGATGGGCGTCGACACAGGATTGTTTGGGTACGATCTGAAGTACACACTGATTCCCGCAATTGCCGGTGTGGTCGTTGTCTATGGAGTGCTCGGTGGACTGAGGGCCGCCTATTGGACCGATTTGATTCAGGGATTGTTCATTCTGTTGTTGTCGGTGCTGCTGATTCCTTATGGCTTGTGGAATCTGGTTCAGCGGTACGGCGATCCGCAGCAGCAGAATCTGATCGACGGTTTTCGAATCATGCACGAGCGTGTCTCGGCTGACAATTTCCAGTTGTTCTCCGGTCCCAGCAGCGGCGAGTTTACATTGCCCTACATCGTCTCGTTATCTTTGCTGGGTCTGGTCGGTATCGTAGTGCAGCCGCATTTCATTGCCACCGGCGGCGGATCTGCCAAAACAGAGGACGAAGCGAGAATCGGTTTGGTGGTCGGCAACTTTTTAAAGCGGCTGTGCACCGTGGGTTGGGCTCTGACGGCGCTGATTGCGCTGGCACTATTTGCCGGCAGCAGCGAGATCGCCGCAGACCCCGATCAAGTTTGGGGTGTGGCGGCCCGAGAAATTTTGGGACCGCTAAATCTTGGTTTGGTGGGACTGATGCTGGCCTGTTTGATGGCTGCAATGATGAGCTCGGCCGATACCTACATGATCGTGACCTCGGCGCTGGTGGTGCGAAACGTGTACGCGCCCTACATCGATCCTGACGCTCAAGAGCGAAAGTATTTGCTGGTGGGTCGGATCACCGGGTTGGTAATTATCTTCGGCGCGGCAGTTTTCGCGCTCTGGTACGCCGATGTGTTCGGGCAGTTCAAAATGGCGATGGAGTTGCCGATCTTGTTCGCGGCCCCCTTTTGGCTGGGTATGTACTGGCGACGCGTCAATAACAGCGCTGTGTGGGGAACGATGGTCTTTTCTCTGCTGGTGTTCTTTGTGCTGCCGGTCGTGATCCCATTGATGCGGCCGGAGCTGCGCAGCGACCCGTTGCTGGCCACGACGACCAATATTGTGACCAAGACCTATCAGCGTTCGGCCACCGAAGTGGATGTCGAGCGCTATGCGGCCTGGTCGAACGCCGCCGATAAGCGACAGCTTTCGCAACCTCCCAAGGCAACCGAAGTCGGTCAGACCCTGACGATCACGACTCCCCCCAGCGGCGGAGAATCGATCTTTTGGCGCGGCGGCGTGCAAGGTGCCGACGGCGAAACCGTCGCCACCGAATTGGTCGAGCAATACAGCGAGGACGGCGTCACCGTGCGCGTGGAACGAAAGCTGGGATCGCAAGTCGGTAGCGGTGGATTGAACCTGGATTTCATCGTGTATCGAGCGCTGGGAATTGACTTGGCCGGCGCTTCAAAAGGTACCTTAGAAGCGCTCCGGCTGCCGACTCGTCTGCTGCTGCCCTTCTTAGTCTTGTTTGTGCTCAGTCAGGTGACTGGGCGGGTGAGCGACGAGTCCCTCGATCGATACTTTGCCAAAATGAATACGCCGGTATTGGCGGATCCACAGGCGGATCGCCGCGCTCTGGAAGCTGCTTATGCGGCACCGCAGGCGACCAACGCCCGCAAACTGTGGCCCGATTCTGACTGGGAGTTTGTCAAGCCCACCGCCAAAGACCTGATCGGATTCTTCGCTTCCTGTGGAGTTTGCGGCATGATCATCGGGCTGTTGGTTTGGTTGGCCAGCGTGGGAAGTTGAACGGTGTTCCAGGAGTGGGAACCGCTAATGGACGCTAACAAGAAGATGGAAGTTCGGCTGGGCGTGGATAGGAACGCGGCGGGTCTGTGTTTGTTAGCGGCCGATCAGCGTTGATTAGCGATTTAGCAGTCTACTTGGTTGGTCGGTGGTTCCGTCTTTCAGCCGGGTCGCTAATCTGTAATCGATCGGTTCCCTAGCCTTAACGCGAACGATCCAGCCCTAACGCGAACGAGACTGCATGACTGTGAAACGACGGCTTGGCCAGAGCGATATTGAAGTGACACCCGTGGCGATGGGTTGTTGGCCGATTTCCGGGATGACTAGCTTGGAGGTGAATGACGCTGACAGCATCCGGACACTTCGCGGCGCGGTTGATTCCGGGATCAATTTTTTCGATACCGCTTACTGTTATGGCCGCAACGGAGAAGCTGAATGTTTGATTCAGCAAGCTCTGGGCGATCGGCGCGAGTCGCTCGTGATCGCGACCAAGGGAGGAGTTCACTGGGATGACAACGGGGATCGCATGCAGGATGCCCGGCCGGAAAGACTGGCGCAGGAATGCGACGAAAGTTTGCGACGGTTGGGAACTGACTACGTTGACCTGCTGTACCTGCACGCTCCTGACCCCGAAGTGCCGATCACCGAATCCGCCGGAGCGCTTAAGTCGTTGCTGGATGCCGGCAAGACCCGCAGCGTCGGCGTATCGAACTTCAAGATCGATCAGCTAGCCGAGTTCCATGCCGTTTGTCCGATCACCGCGGTTCAACCCCCTTACAATATGTTGCAGCGTGGCATCGAGGCCCAAATCCTTCCCTGGTGCCAGCGGAATGGGGTGTCATGCGTTGTGTTCTGGCCGCTGATGAAGGGACTGTTGGCCGGCAAGCTGTCACGGGACCACGTGTTTGCCGCAGCAGACGGACGGGCGAAGTATCCGATGTTTCAAGGTCAGGAGTGGAGCAAGAACCAGGACTTTGTTGACGAGTTGCGCGAGATCGCGGCTGATCTGGAAATCACGGTCGCCCAGTTGGTCGTCGCCTGGACGTTCAGTCAAGAGGGAATTACCTCGGTGCTGTGTGGCGCCAAACGGGCTTGTCAAATCGAAGAGACGGCCGCCGCGATGCGTTTGACATTGGATGATCAAACGCGAACGCGAATTGGCCAGGCGCTCGAGCGACGCGGTGAGGCGGTCGTGGGCCGCGCCGTTTAGACGCGCGTGTCTACTCTGCCGTCAGTTGCAACCAGAAGACCATTGTCTTGGTCACTTTGTCGGCTGCCGCTTGTTGAACAAAGTGATCGGCGCCTGGAATCGTCACCAAAGTGAGGTCCTTTTCCAGCCATTTCCAGGTGTCGTTGAGCGCCCCTGGCAGCAGTGCCGTATCGCCGAGTCCATGAATCAGCAGTACCGGACACTGGACCATGATCGGATCGCCGGTAGGTGCCTCGTAGGGAGGTCTGGGATAGTTCGCTTTGTAATAGTTCAACATGCCCTCGAATGACGATCGTTCAAAAGCTTGAACGTACTTTTCTCGCGCGTCGGGATCTTTTACCCAAAAGGCCAAGGCCTGCGCGTTCAACGATGATGCGGCGTCGGGCTCCTGGAAGCGGCGCGCGTAGGCGGACGCTTTTTGCTGATCGGGATTGTTGGCGAGTTCACGTTGCAGGCCGTTGAGGTGCGGTAGGTTCAAGACGATCAATCTTTCGGTCATCTCCGGCTTCATCATCGCAAACGTCCAAGCTACAGCGCCGCCCCAATCGTGTCCGACAATGATCGCTTTGTCTTTACCAAAGTGTTTGATCACCGCGGCCACGTCAGCGACCAATTTTGGCATCGCGTAATTTTCGACACCTTCCGGCTGGTCGCTTTTGTTGTAACCACGTTGGTCGATCGCAACGACTTGATAGTTCTTGGCAAGCTCGGGAATTTGATTTCGCCAGGTGTACCAATAATCGGGAAAGCCGTGGATCATCACCAGCAAAGGACCTTCGCCTTTGGTGACATAATGAATTTTAACGTCGCCGGACTGTGCAAAACCGTGTGTGCCAAGATCGGCGTCATCGGCTGTGACGGTGGAGAGCAATGTCACGACCAGCAGTACAAGTGTGGCAAGGCAAAATCGATTGAACATGGATGGATGACCCCTGGTTGTTGATTCTTAAGAACTTGCGCTTCGATAACTCAACAGCGCTCGCGTGAAGACCCAGCGACTTCCCATGATACAGAATATCGTCGCTACAAGTGCCCAGCCGACCAGCATCCATTCTTCGCTAGTGTGGGGATCGATCGGCCGAGCCAGTAAACGTGCCGGTACGTTCACCACCAACAGTACGGGTACGACAAACGTGAAAAAACCATACAGCGGCAGTCCCCAGCCCTGCTTGTAGATTTCCATTGGATAGCGGCTGAAATTTGTGATGTAGAACCAGAAATCGTATAGCGTTTGATTGCGGCCCAGCCAAACACTGGTCGCACTGAGACAGATCATCAGGCAATACATCATCGCAACACCGCAGCCCAAAAAGAAGATGTAGAGCACGACCGACTGCGGCGTTGGCACCATCGGATCGGTCTGACGAGTCGCCAGGTTGTACAGCGAGATGGCGGCGATGATCAGCCCGGCAAAGAAGTTTGTCAGAGCACTCCATTCGACCTTGTTGAATGAAATCAAGAACTGGGTGTCAATCGGTTTCAAGAGCGCAAAATCGAGTCCGCCGGTGCGGATCAACTCACTGAACTCTTGGGCATTGGGCATGAAGAATGCTTGCACCAAACTGTTGATGAACCAGGTCGTCGCAATGAACAAAAAGAACTTATCACGATCCCACCCGCTACCTTCGCCAATCGTGTTGGCATACTGAAACAGGATCAAATAAAAACCCACGTTCATGGCAGTCCAGCCGAGACTGCTGACGCACTGCAACACGAAATTTGTGCGAAAAGTCATGTCGCGAACCAGTGAGTTGCGAGCAAAGGTGCGAAAGACTTTCAGGTAGTTCGGGTGCACCGTGGACCGTGAAATCTTGAACTGCGAATGTTGGTCGTCGGTCATGCCATCATCCTCCATAGCCGCTGTACCGTTTGACGCCACGCGAGTAGGCCAGCCGACAGGCGACTATGAAGAACACGAGCCAGGCAAACTCGATCGCCATCTCCGTCGCCAAGTCCTCTTCGGGAATTTTACCCAGGAAGATAGCGGCAGGAAAAAAGGCCAGGTATTTCAGCGGCAACATATTGACAAAAGGTTCGATGCTGTCCGGCAGCATGGTAAGTGGAAACATGTGACCAGACAAGAAAAAGCTGAACAACATGTACACGAACAGCAGCGCCGTGACCTCCAGGAACCAGAACCCAATCATACCGATCGCCGCTTCCATGAAGAATCCGATCAAAAATCCCATCACTAACGAAGCGATAAAAGCGGCCAGGATGTGCGGCGCTGGCCAACCGGAAACGAAATAATTTCGGCACAGAAAAAAGACCAGCGCGAAAGGAGCGATCGCGACGGCATAGTAGGCCACTTTGTGTGCAATTCGGGTCAGCAACAAGAAGCCAATCAGATCGACCGGTTGAATCAAGTATCGTTTGATTTCGCCATTGCGAATCTGCAGCGCGATCCCCGAGGCCAGTCCCGGCATGCTGGAGAATGCTCGCGCGATCATCGTCAGCAGATAATAGGCGACAATGTCTCGAAACCCGAAGCCGCCAATTTGCTCGGCATTCTTGCCCTCCACCTGGCCAATCGAATCAAAGATCGCGTACCACAGAAAGATCTGCGTGATGATTGGCAGGAACCGCATCAAAGTTCCCAAGGCAAAGTCACCTCGATAGACCAATCGTTCGCCCAGCGAGGTCCGAAAGATGGTCCACCACACCGACAGTCGTTGGCGGATTAGCGATTGCTGCAGAGGGGAATCGGAAACCGTGCTGGCCACAACGATGCCGAATAAGTCGAGGGTTGGCGGGTACAAGCGACAGATGATTGCCGGATTGATATCGGTTTTCACCATCAATGACGAGTGCTAATCGGACGAAATCGCCATTTTTCGCCCAGCCCGGTCTGAGCACTTTGGGGGTGTGGCGATTTCTGTAGAATGGCGCAGGCAATACCCAAACCGACTTACGAAAAGGTTCTCCGTCGATGCTTCGCGCCCCGTTTTTGCTTGGTTTGGTTGGTCTCTTGGTGTTCGGATCCAGGGCCATTGCAGAGAGTCCAAGAACTACCGTGCAGCCACTTTGGGCAAACGGTGCGCCGGGATCGACAGTCCGCGCCGAGGGCGACCTGCCCCAGCTGATGCTGAAGATTGTTGAATCAGACGAACCCACCGCTGCTGTCGTGATTCTGCCCGGCGGCGGATATGGAGGTCACGCAATCGATCACGAAGGGCACCAGTTTGCCGATTGGTTTGCATCGCTGGGTGTCAGTTCGGCAATTTGCACCTATCGACTTCGCGGCAAAGGGAATCAGGGCAAGGGTTACGGGCATCCGTATCCAATGCTCGATGCCCAACGGGCAATCCAAACGCTGCGCGCTAACGCCCAGCAGTGGAACATTGACCCAAGGCGTATTGGAGTGATCGGGTTTTCGGCAGGCGGTCATTTGTGTTCCACGGTGTCGACTCACTTTGCCAAAGTGGACGAATCGTCCGCTGATCCGATCGCGCGCGTCTCGTCGCGGCCGGACTTTGCGATCTTGGCGTATCCTGTGATTGGATTTGATAAGCCCTACACCCACCGTGGCAGCCAGCGCAATCTGCTCGGTGAAAACCCGGATCCTGAGTTGGTGCAATCGTTGTCCAACGAACAGCAAGTCAGCGAGCAGACACCACCAACGTTTTTGTTCCATACAGTCGCAGACAAAGCCGTACCGGTGGAAAACAGTATCGAATACTTTAAGGCTTGTCGAGCAAATGGCGTTCCCGCCGAGCTGCATCTATTTCCCGAAGGCCGTCACGGGCTGGGCCTGGCACAAGGCACACCGGGCGCGTCTCAGTGGCCGGAACTGTGCCGGCAATGGCTACGGCAGCTGGGAGTTGTGACCAAGGATTAGGCGCGACACAGGAGGCTTGCGCTTTGAATCAAGTTTCTTGTTCGAGCATCCATCGCAATTCAAGCGCGTCTGCGGTGTCCTTTGCTCGGCCGGTCGACTCTTTGTTTCTCAGCAGCATTTCCGGCGAGATGACTGGGATTTCAAGATCCCCGATTTCGAAGTTACGGCACGTTGCTTCGACTTGATCGAAGTTGACTCCGTCAATCTCGGTCATCAAATCGATACGAAATGGAGATCGCCCGAGCATCAATACTTTGCCCGATTCCAACAATCGCTGATTGGAGGGTGGCAAGATTTCACCGAAACCAAACTGGATCAGAACCAGACGAATTCGCGACTCATTCTCGATATCGCCGGCAACCAGAAAATCAATGTCGCCTGTGGCGCGCGGATTTCGATACAGGTTGTACGCATAGCCGCCAATCATCACGAACCGTACGCGCGCGGAGATCATCAATTCGATAAATTCTTTGAAGTCTTCCGGCAGCTGCATAATGGGGTGCCATGATCGTCATAAACGCATCGAAACGACGATTCCACGACAGCATCGAATCATCCTGTCGCGAAGCGTCTTCCGCTTCTCTGTGGCCCGCGCATTGACGCAAGATCCTGTCCACAGCATTGATCCTTGAGGGGGTGACGGCTTGATCAGCTGGTAAGTGTAATCGAACAACCGCTGGTTCTGCAAAGCAGCCGCCGGCGGACGCACAACTTACGCGCTTGCAAACAGTCGACCGCGACCAGGCGGGGTCCGCTGATCTGTCTGCGCGTCCAGAAAACCGTTGCTTGCGCGCTCCCGTTCGATCGACTGCAGTGTCGTCGCGAAGGCTTGTTTGGAATCTCCAAGACATGCAGCGGTCAGCTGTAGGACCTCATCGGACGATGTGATTTCACTGATCAACTGAACCCCTTGGGGGGTCTGTGCCAATACCAAGATCCGATTGCCACAACGGAGCATCGTGACTTTAGTCCTCGCGTCGATCGCCGTACTACCGAGCGGCTGGATCACTTCTTTTGGAATCGCACGCTGGCCACCGGATTTCGATCCGAACTTGCGAGTCATCCAGACCAACCCAGAAAACAATCCCAGAACGACTGCCAAGCTCGAGCAGACAGTGATCAGCGAACCGGAGGCCTTCATCGGTGCAGCCGCGTCACTGTTGAGACTCGTTTCCTGCTCGGCGGCGAGCGATCTTGGTCTTAATTTTGGAAACGAAACTGGTCGCGTTTCGTTGTGCTCAACCGCGGCAACATTGCCTCGAGCCAAAATCTGGCGCGAAGATTCTTGCCCGATGACGGTCGCGAAAGGGGCGCCGATCAGAGTGAACAGCACAAATGTTTGCCGCAGTGACAGCATGATTGTGAAAACCCGTAGTGGAGTTTACGCACCAACCAATTCGGTGACGCGAATGCAGAAATTGTCGTTCATCACCAGAACTTCGCCACGGGCGATCAAGCGTCCGTTGGCAAACACATCAACCGGATCACCGGCCAGTTTGTCAAGTGCGACCACGGATCCGCCGCGAAGATGAAGCACTTCCTCCAGCCGCATCTGAGTGCGACCCAGCTCGATCCGCAGATCCATTTCCACTTCGCCGACCAAATCGATCGGCTGGCGGTCTGAGCCATCAGCTGCGGGAGAGAGATTCCGCAGGTTGAATGGCTTGGCCGCGGCCGAAACACTATCTCCGGCTGCCTGCTCCAATGAACTGGCAGCTTGGTCGAGTCGCTGTTCGATTTCTGCTGTACTGCTCTGCACGTTGCCGACGTCAGCAGTCACGTCCTCGGCTGCGGTAGCCGCGATTGGTTCATCGCCGGAGTTTTCCGGCGGGATTTGATCCGCCATGATTGCGTCCCTCCATGGACGATTCGTGACGGCCGGCGTGTTTCACCAGCCATGTTTCACAAACAGATTCAAGCGTTTCGAGCCAAAGCAATCTATTGCTCGATCAGTTGATAGCCTTTGAAGCCTACCCCGAGCAGCAGATCGTCTTCCAACAAGTGGTTACACTTCGTCAAAATCCGTCTTTCCAGCAACCCCAAATTATTCTCGTTCAATTCTTCCAGAGCACTATTCCGGATGGTCATGCGAATCGCATGGCTGATCCGGCCTTCCTTCTCGTTGAATTCTGACCGCATGGCGTCCTGATTTTTAGCGCGAACCAGTCCGTACAAAATGATTTCGACCAGGTAAGTTTTTTCCGTATCAATTGGGCTGAAGGTTTCGCCATATCGACCAAGGTTGAATTCTTCGACTTTGTTTTCATCCGAGGCTTGTTCTTCGGCTTCGGTTTCGCCGTCCTGGATCGACTGAATCAACTTTTGTTCGGCCAGGGCACTGACTTGATCTGCGCTGGGGACCAGGAAGAAGAACATCGCGGTTTCGAGCAACACCACGATGCCCACGAATGCAATCAAAAGCCGTTTTCCACCGGCGGAGGTGGATGCTTCACACGATTCTTCGATTTGCTCGATTTCTTCGGCATTTTTCTCTTCAGCTGCCATCATTCAATCTCCCGGTTTGCTTCGTCCATGGTCATGGTTTCCGCTTCTCGTTCATCGGCCGTACCGTGCAATTCCTCGACCGTTTCGTCCAACAGGAAAACTTCCACGCGCGGATTGCGGTTGGATGCACCGTTCTTTCCGGTGCGACTCATCGGTTCGCTGTCGGCGGCCGAGGAAATTCGGAACCGAGCGGCGCTGATGCCTTCGCGCTCGACCAACAGTCGTCGAACTGCCGCGGCACGCTGAAAACCCAGCATCACTGCGTCTTCGGTCCCCTCGGTGCGCGCGGCATACTCGCTGGAAACATGCCCGCGAACTTCGATTTTTTGTGGTTTGCCGCGCAGTTGGACGGCTAACTTTTTGATTGCCAAATCGGCTGACGGCGACAGCACATCGGAGCCAACTTCAAAAAAGACCACTGAACCGACGGCGGTCATCTGGCCCGGACGGACAATTCGCACCTGCGGTTCCTCGCCATACGGAGCTTTTTCCGGGACACCCCCTTTGGCAGTGTCCTTGTGCTTGGCGCGGCCGGTCGTGGCGATCGGGGTGAACGCGGTTGTGCGCGGCTTTGCTTGGCCCGGAGTCAGCGCATCAATCGTCTTTTGATAGCCGAATTGTTGTTGGACCGAGTTGACCAGCGCTTGATACGTCTCTTCTTCTTTGATCTCGCTCAGCGAAACCAACATAATGAAGAACGTCAACAACAGGCTCATCATGTCTCCGAACGTGACAACCCACTCGGGGATGCCCATTTCTTCTGGTTCTTCATTCATCGCTTACTCTGACTCGCGTTGTTTGGGAGGCAGAAATGTGCGCAGCTTTTGGTCAATGGCCCGTGGACTCTCGCCGGATTGGATTGCCATCACGCCGCGAATCGCAATTTCGTGGCTGATCATTTCATTGCGGCTCATCAACCCCAGCTTTTCGGCGAAAGGGCTGAAGAAGACATTGGCGAAAATGGCACCATACATCGTCGTGATCAAAGCGACCGCCATCCCGGCACCGATGCCCGATGGATCGCTCATGTCTTGAAGCATCATGATCAGCCCCATCAGCGTCCCGATCATTCCGTAAGCCGGCGCGAAGCGTCCAAGTTGGTCCATGATGCTCTTGCCCTCGCGGTGTCGCGCGGTGATCGCTTCGACTTCCGTACGTAACACCTCTTCGACAACCTCGGGTGAGCTGCCGTCGACGGCCATTTGGATGCCCGTTTTGACCAACGGGTTCTCGATATCGGCGACTTTCGATTCCAAGGCTAACAATCCGTCGCGTCGCGCCGTCTCCGCTAGTTCGACGATCTGTTTGATCAGCCCCATGCGATCTTCGCTCTTGTTCAAGAACACCTTCATCGCGATCATGGGCGACTTCAACATGCTGCCCAGGGGAAAACAGATCAGCGCCGCCGCGAACGCACCACCAATGACGATCAGCCCCGAGGGGATGTCGATAAAGGCGGCGAATGGCGCATTGCCCAGGGCAATTGATCCGATGATCAGACCCAGCGCGAGGATCAGGCCGACGAGACTGGCAATATCCATGATTCAGTGATTGTGTTGATCAGTTGGTGTTGTTGTCTAATTGCCGGCGCTGGCCGATGCTCGATGATCTACCCGGGACCGGCATATAGTGCTTGTACTGTTGGTACTGCACGGCCCGGTCGATGACTTCATCCATCGATTCGGCAACCACGATTCGGTCACCACTGGTCAACGTGATGAATGTATCGGGGCGCTGTTCGACATAACGGATCAGGTCGGCGTTCAAAACGAACGATTCGCCATCGAGTCGAGTCAGCTTGATCATGGGAATTTCCCTAGGGGGATGTCCGTGCAACGGTTATGGCGGTCACTTGCGACCGTAATCGTCACTGAAAGCTAAGTCACGTTGAGAGGGCGAGACGGAAGTGGCGAAAAAGAAACAGCGTCTTGATCACGCGACGGGAACCGCCCAATCGGCGCAACCGTTACACTCGGTTCAATGCCGGTTCAGCCGCGTCGCGGGCGGTAGAGATCCAGATTACTGCGACCCATCAAACCGGCATAAGCCGCAACGACTTCTCGCAGCGCGCTGCGAAGGTCGTGCTGCGGGTCGTCGGATCGATGGCGGCCAATCTGAAAAAAATACGGGGTCGGAGGCGAGAATCCAAGTTCGATTGGCGGGCTGGCCCCGATTGCCAGAATCACCGCTTCGACGTCAAGGGTCGCCCTTTGACCTTGACCGTCGAGCGTGGTTAATCGGAAGTCGGCAGGAATGTCGCTCGTGTCCTCACCCTCCTGGTCTGGCTGAACGGGTACGGTTTCGATCCCTGTGACGCGTGCCGGAATCTTAACCCGGCCGCGGAGCAAATCGGTTTCAGTCAACGGAATCAAACTGTGCTTGATCCATTGCCCGTAGGTCATCGGCAAGGGCTGGGCAGGTGTCGCGCCGGTTGCTTCGGCAATCACACCGCTGCCGCCCAGTTGCTGCGCATTGAGGGCCAGAATCGCCAACGGCGAAAGTGCGCGATTGGGTAGCATTGGCAGCGGCAACTCTTGTCGATCCAGCAGCGAAGAGGCAACCGCTGTGGCTTCCAAAAGTGTGACGTCGTAACCAAGGTAACGGCCATACAGGGCTGCTTCGATTCCGACTGGGCCCGCACCGACCACGGCGATTGAACCGGGCGGGTCCAACGTCATCGAGTCGTCTGGCTCAGGTTCGATCGGCTGGTTCATGTTGCTGTTTTGCAACGCCAAAGGCGTGCAGGTCAAGCGGTGGTTGTTTGCCGTCGATCAGATCGGCGATGCAGACCGCCGTCCCTGGTGACAGGTGCAACCCACTGCGATAGTGTCCGGCGGCGACGTACAAATTCTGCGTTGCCGGGACCCGCCCGATCATGGGAAACCCATCGAAGGTCATCGGTCTTAACCCTGACCACTGACTGATTCGCCGGGCCAACGAGAGCGCAGGAACTTTCTCGATAGCGAACTGATGAAGGCTTTCTAACATCGGCTCAGTCGTGCCAAGATTGAATCCGACCTGCTCTTCGCAGGAACCGACCAGTGCGAGTCCATCATCGCGACAGACAATGTAGCGGTTGCCAAAGTTGACCACGCTATGAAGCAAAGGCTCGTCGGTCTTTAGCGCCAGGATTTGGCCCCGCACCGGAACCAGGGCCGATGCCAAACCGAGGGAGCTGGCGATCCGTCCCGTCCAAACTCCGGCGCAAAGGACGATCGAATCGTCGCTAACCCAATCGCCATTGATAAAGAGTTCCGCAACCCCATCGGCAAATCGCAGGTCTTCCACGCTGCAGCTTTCGCGGATTTGCACGCCGCACTGCCCGCAGATCGTCGCTAGCGCTTGCAGATACCGGGGGGGGCGGATTTGGTACTCGCCCGCTGTCCACCAGGCAGCCGCGCCGCGGGCGGCAGTCGTCCACGGTGCCAGTGCGGGTTCTCGTCTGGCGACTTGGGTTAGCGGTACTGATTCGCACTCGATTTGCAAGTCGTTCCAGTACTGAGTCATCCCCAACATCGCTGCCCGTTCGCCAGGCGTGTCGGCTAAGTACCAACCGCCACACAATCGCAGACCCACGTCGATGCCGGTCGCTGCTTGCAACTCCTGGACCCAGCCGGGAAATTGTTGGTGGCTCAGCCCACGCAGCCGATCAAGAGGGTCGGTCGCCGTTTCCAAGTTGGCTGGCGGCAGAATTCCGGTCGCCGCCCATGAAGTGGCCCGGCCGATGCGGTCGCGTTCCAATAAGGTGACGCCGCCACCACGCTGAGCCAGCGTCCAGGCGATGCTCAGACCGATCACTCCGCCACCGACAATCGTGGTATGACCCGTCATGGCGGGTCCGCCAAATTCGGGTCATCAAGTATCTGCCCGATGCCTGTTTTTAACGCCAACTCGTGCTCACCGAGGGTTTGCAGAAGGTTATTCAATTCGCTGACTGTATCAACATCTTCGCCTATTGCGAGTTCAACCAGCGATAACTTGGCTTGCCGTGCTCGATTTCGTGTCAGCTGCAGAACCTCTGACGTGCTCCAGGGAACCTCACGAAAAAGAGTTTCGAAAGCTGGCCCTTGCTCGGCCCAAGCTCCACGTAGACCAATCAGATAGTATCCACCATCCCGAGCCGGCCCGATCACGACATCGTGGCGTCGCAGCAGTTGGTCGGCACGCAGCAGCATTTCCGGCTGAATCGTCGGGAAGTCAGCGCCAATCAAAATTGCTCGACGCTGCCGATCGACCAGGCAACCACGGAACCATCGCTCCATGCGCTGGCCCAGATCTCCGTGACCCTGATCGATCACGGTCCACTGCGGCCTCGTCGGCAGCGATCGCAACATCGCAAGTACATCGCCGCGCCGATCGATCGGCGCCAGGCACAGCGTGCGGCGGGCACCGGTATTGCCCAGTCGGTCGCACAAATGCTGGACAAACAGCAGATGAATTCGAGCAGCGCGCGTCATTCCGATTGACGCGCCAAGTCGCGTTTTGACCTTGCCCACTTGCCAGTATTTGGCCATCAAACCGATCGTTAGCATTTCGTTGATGGGAGCGGATTCCCGTCGCATTCGGTTGGCGAAACGATTAAATTGGAACTGGTGGGATTAGGTTTTGACGGTTAACCAGCATCGCCAAACCTGTTATCTTCCCAGATCCTCTCCCGCAGCTCCATGGGATCAATGCCCGGCAGTCGATGTCGCAACCAATCACCTCGGAACGCTTTCTCGAAATGGTCGTCAAGAGCGGCCTGATGGACCAATCCGCCGTGGATCGGGTCGAGGCAAAGGTTCGCGAGCGGTTGAATGGAGAATTGCCGACCAGCACCAAGCGGCTGGCCAAGGTATTTACCAACAATCATCTGTTGACCGATTGGCATGTCGAAAAGCTACTCAACGGGAAATACAGAGGTTTCTTCTTGGGCAGTTACAAGTTGCTCGGTCACATCGGCACCGGTGGCATGAGTAGCGTCTACTTGGCCGAACATATACGAATGGGCGACAAGCGGGCGATCAAAGTGTTGCCGAAATCTCGCGTCAACGATGCCACCTACTTGGCGCGTTTTCAGTTGGAAGCCAAAGCGATCGCGTCTTTGAATCATCCCAATATCGTTCTAGCGCATGATATCGACAATGAGGGCGACGTGCACTACATCGTGATGGAGTACGTGGACGGATTGGATTTGCATCAATTAGTCAAACGAGATGGTCCGTTCGATTTTTCAACCGCCGCTGATGTGATCGCCCAAGCGGCGCGGGGCCTGCAGCATGCGCATTCCAAGGGGATTGTGCATCGTGATGTGAAACCGGCCAACGTGTTGATCGATCGAGATGGACGCGTGCGGATCTTGGACATGGGCTTGGCACTCGTAGCGACACGCGGCGATGAATCCATGACTGTCGCCAACAATGAGAATGTCTTGGGGACGGCTGACTATCTGGCGCCGGAACAAGCGATCAATAGCCATCGAGTCGATCAGCGTGCCGATATCTACGGGCTTGGATGCACCATGTATTATTTGATCGCCGGTAAGCCACCATTCGGTGATGGCACACTGGCACAGCGAATCGCCAAACATCAAACGGAGATGCCCACTCCGCTGCGCCAGGTGCGACCGGATTGCCCCGGCGAGTTAGAGGGAATTTGTGTCAAGATGATGCAAAAGCAACCCGAGTACCGATACCAATCGGCGGGCGATGTTGCCGAAGCGCTTGAGAAATACGTCGCTCACGTTCCGGTGGCATTCAAGGTCACCGCCGGAGGTGCGCAGCTGCTGACGCGTTCGGAGGCTGGTTCTTCGTCCATCTCGCTGGGTGGTCTTGATCAGCCCTCGACGATCGAATCACGGCCGCAAATTGGTCAAGGCGACACGATTGCGAACAAAAACGATGAAACTTTGTCCCGCGCTCGCAGCGATTTGATTGAGGGTGAAGGGATCAGCCCCGGTGATAGCGGTCGCCTGATCGATGTGAGTCCATCATCCATCGCATCGAGCGGCAGTTGTTTGGATTTACAAGTCGAATCGGGGTACCGTCGTGATTCGAAACTGGGGACACGGCACCGAGCTGGCAAGGGCGACGGAACAGCCGGCGGTGACCAGGGGCCCCATGGTCAGGCAACCGCCGACGGCCACTGGAAAGGAAACTCGGCAAGGGGAAAGTTCGGCCTGGATCCCGTGTTGGCTGGCATCCTTGTGACAGTTTTGTTTGTCGTTGCCTTGGCATTGGGTTTCTTCTTGGCCCGGATCACGAGCTAAGGAACACGATGACCGTCGTCTTTGATCGGCCCTACAAGTTTGTTCCGCCTCATCGCGGTAACGGGTGGCCATGGATTATTCAGACCTTTCGACTGTACGACGGATACCTGCGCAAGAAAGAAGGCGTCGTATCCCAGGAATCTCGAGGTTTGCAGTATGTGCACGACGCGATGCGTCGCGGCGACGGGATACTGCTGGCGCCGAACCATTGTCGGTACGCCGATCCGTTGGTACTCGGCCATCCGGCCCGAGAACTGAATACCTACCTGTACGCGATGGCATCCTGGCATCTGTTCAATCAAGGCTGGTTCGATGCCTTTGCAGTACAGAAGATGGGGGCGTTCAGTGTTTATCGTGAAGGTCCGGACCGTCAGTCACTGGAAACTGCCATCGACATTCTGGCGAACGCCGAGCGGCCTTTGATTCTGTTTCCCGAGGGCACGACCAATCGCACCAACGATGTGCTCAAACCGTTACTTGACGGAATCACTTTCATTGCCCGATCAGCGGCGCGCAGGCGCGCAAACAATCGGCCGGTCAAGTCGTGATGGTGCCGGTCGCGATTAAATACCTGTGCAAGACCGATATTACAGATTGGGCGAATCTTCAGCTGACTCGGATCGAAGAACGATTAGGCTGGACACGGCGCGGCAATCTGAACGTCTGGCGACGTACGGTTCGTTTGGCGGAAGCTCTGCTTTCGCTCCGCGAAATCGAATACTTGGGGAAATCCGGTAGCGGTCCACTGTCGGAGCGACGCGATCATTTGATCAAGCAGATGTTGATTCAGCTGGAACAGGGCTTGGGTATTCCTGACGGCGATGACAACGTTTTGCGGCGTGTTTCGGTAATTCGCAGTAAAGCAATGACGTTGTATGGGGCGGCGGCTAGCGCGGCCGAGAAACAGTCCTTTCGCGCCAGCGTGATCGCCGCCGAGTTGGTGCAGGATATCGCTTCCTATCCCGACTGTTATCTGCAGCCCGATCAAGCGACCGATACTCGGATCGTCGAAACCATTCAACGCATGCAAGAAACGTTGTATGGGAAAGCCGATGGTTCGATTCCTTTGCATGCAGTGATCCAATTCGACCGCCCGATTGTCGTACCGCCGCAGAAGTCGCCTCGTGGGGTCACCGATCCGTTGCTCGAGCAACTGGCCCAGCGCTTAACGACGATGTTGGATTGCCTGGCCCTGGAGGCAAATCCGATTGCAGAACACCGCGGGCCAGGCAGCAGCCAATCCGCGACGCTCGTACCTTCGGGATCCAGCGGACCCTCGCTCGAGCGATAAACTTCTTTCGCAGGAATTGACTTATGCAGATTGGCGTACCTACCGAAATCAAGACCGACGAATACCGCGTGGCCATGTTGCCGGTCGGTGTTGAAGAACTGGTAGCGCGAGGACATCAAGTCATGGTTCAGTCGGGTGCCGGATTGGGATCGGGACTCGCCGATCACGACTATTTACGGGCCGGGGCAAAAATGGTTTCCAGTGGTGCTGAAATCTTCGCGGAAGCGGATCTGGTGGTTAAAGTCAAGGAGCCACAGAGCACTGAATACGAAATGATTCGGCCCGGCCAGCTGTTGTTTACTTACTTTCATTTCGCGGCCTCTCGCGAGCTTACCGACGCCATGGTTGCCTCCGGGGCAACCTGTTTTGCTTACGAAACGCTTCGCGACAAGCATGGGCGGCTTCCGCTGCTGACTCCGATGAGCGAAGTGGCCGGTCGGATGAGTATCCAAGAGGGAGCGAAGTATCTGGAGCGACCGCAGATGGGGCGAGGCATACTGCTGGGTGGTGTTCCCGGAGTTGCCCCAGCGCATATTACAGTCTTGGGCGGAGGTGTGGTCGGCGCGAACGCGGCTCGGATCGCGGCCGGTTTTCAGGCCGATGTGGCGATCCTGGATGTGGACCTCGATCGGCTGCGATATCTGGACGATGTGATGCCGGCCAACGTGAATACGATTTACAGCGATCGCCACAATATCTTGGAACAGCTGGCCCTCGCCGATCTGGTGATTGGGTCGGTGTTGATTCCGGGAGGTAAAGCGCCGCAGTTGGTCCGTGCCGAGGATTTGAAGCGGATGAAGCCCGGCAGTGTCGTGATCGACGTCGCAGTCGATCAGGGAGGCTGTGTGGAAACCAGCCGTCCGACGACGCACAGCAATCCGACCTATGTCGTCGATGACGTAGTTCATTACTGTGTCGCCAATATGCCCGGAGCGGTTGGTCGCACCAGCACCTTTGCGCTCTGTAACGCCACCTTGCGTTGGGTGGCACGACTAGCCGAGATCGGCTGCGCCGCCGCGATCGCCGCGGATGGTCCGCTTAGGCAAGCGGTCAACATTCATGCCGGAGAGATCACCAATACCGCCGTGTCGGCGGCATTTGCCTAGTCAGTGGGCCGTTTGAAACCCGGCGCCCAGATCTCCTGCTGAGCGTCCATGCCAGTGTGCAGAATCGCAGCGGGGCGGTCGGTCAACGTCCCACCGGCGCACGATGTGTTGCCAGCGGTTTCAGCGTTTCCGTTTCTTTTTTTTATCTCGCCGCTGCTGCTTACGCTGGCCTTTGTATTTGGACTTTTTTGTCTTGTCCCCTCGCGAGCCTGATTCGCCTCTGGCCGTGTGATTTTTGATCGCTTCAAAATAAAGTTGCCGGTCTTGCAAATCGACTTTAGCGATCTTGACGGTCAATAGATCCCCCAAGCGGAATCGATTCCCCTCTTTGAATCCGCTGATCATGTGGACCCGACGCTCGAATCGATACTTGTCCTTGGGCAGAGCCGTGATCGGAATGAAACCGTCGACCGGCAGTTTGATGCAACGCGCGTGAATGCCATCGGCGAAGACATGACTGATCACCGCTTCCATCGTTTCCCCGATCTTTTTCTTCAGAAAGTGCAACAATTTCAGCTCGATGAGCTCGCGTTCGGCCTGTGCGGCATTCCGCTCTTGATCGCTACAGTGGTGCCCTAAGATGACTAGGGACGGAAAAGGATCGTCCGGGGTCGGTTTCTTGTCCAGCAGATTCTGGACCAGACGATGAACGCTTAAATCGGGATAACGGCGGATCGGGCTGGTGAAGTGACAGTAGTGCTGGAAGTCAAGCGCATAATGACCTTCGAGCTGTGGAGCATAGATCGCCTTGTTCAGGCTCTTGAGCACCGACAGATTGACTGCGTCTTCGAGTGGTGATCCGGCGACCGCGTCCAACACCGCCTGAATTTCAAAGCGGCTTTCGATGTTGCCAACCTTGATACCCAGATCCTCGACAAAGCTGCTCAGTTGCCGCAGCTTGCGACGGTCCGGTGGGGGATGGATGCGGTGCAAAAAATTCAACTTCAAGTCATCCAGCCAGGTGGCCACCGCCTGATTGCCGGCCAGCATGAACTCTTCGATGATCTGATGGCTTTCGGTGTATTCCACCCGATAAGCACCTCTGACTTTACCGGTGTTATCCAAATCCAATTTGATTTCCGGCAGGTCCAGCGACAGCGCCCCTGCTTTGAATCGCGCCTTGCGTATCCGCATGGCCAATTTGTGCATCCGTGCCAGCAGATCGCAAATCTCGCTGCCCCACTTTTCGAGATGGCTTTCGGGTGACGCCAGGAACTGATCGACCTGCTCGTAATTCAACCGCATGTCGCTGCGAATCGCCCCGTTGTGAACCTCGCTGTGCGTGATCGTCAAATCGTCCAGCATTTCGATCTCGACCGATTTGACCAAACGAATCCGCTCCGGCTGCAGAGAGGCCAAATGGTTGCTGATGATTTCGGGGATCATCGGGACAACGCGATCGGGCAAATAGACGCTGGTCGCCCGTTTCTTGGCTTCTTGATCGAGCGCACTGCCGAGTGGAACAAAATGACTGACGTCGGCAATATGCACCCACAATCGCCAGCGGCCCGCTTCTCGCTCCAAGGAAATGGCATCGTCAAAATCGCGCGCATCCGACGGATCGATCGTGACCGTCAGCAGCTTGGTCAGGTCTCTACGGCCCTCTGGCACCCGATCGTCATTGAAGGCGTCCGCCTGTTTTCGAGCATCGTCCAGCACCGCCTCGGGAAACGCATCCGGCAAAGCGTACTGGCGCATGATCGACAGCGTATCGATCGCCGGGTTCTTGCTGCTGCCAAGTCTTTCCAGAATGACCGCCGAGCCACCGTGACCATCGTCATCGGGATACTCAACCATTTCGACGAATACTTTGTCATCGTTCTGCAAGGGCAGGCCACGGACATCGCCGACCGCCACCGGAGCCTGGTACGGAGTGCCGTCGAGAAACACGACCGGGTGATCAGCGACGATCTGAAACGTGCCGGTGAACTGCCGACGCGCTCGCTCCAGAACTCGAACCACCTCGCCTTCGTTGCCCCCTTTGCGGCTGGGGCGAATTTTGATTTCGACCAGGTCGCCTTCCAGCGCGCCATGGGTCGAGCCGGGTGGCACGAAGATGTCTTCGGGAACGTCAGCGTCATCGGCAGCAGAGGGCCGGACGAATCCGAATCCACCCCCCATCGCCCGGCGAAAACTGCCGCGGATTGTGTCGCTTGGCCCACCGATTGCTCCGGGACTGACGACCAAATGGTTTGACCCGTAAATCAATCGGCCTTCCATGACCAATTGTTTGATCACACGTCGCAGTTCGCGATATTGGTCGCCCTCCAGCTTCAGCTGTTCGGCGATTTTTTTGGGTTTGCTGGGACGATAGTCGCTCGCGAGCACCAATCGCATCACACGATCGGCCAATTCTGTTGAAATATCCATAGACAGCAACATATCCGAGTGCCGGGCAGTCAGCGAGCAGCAGCGCCGATGCGGCTGGCCGCCAAGAGTCCGGTTCGGCAATTCTTTTGATCGGCGCGCCCGAGAGTGCTAAGTTTGGGTGCCTATTGGGTGGGACGGTTCCCGTCGAATTGGCTCTCAGACGCACCGGAGCGAAACCATGTCTAATGATTTTGACGATTTTCCTGCTCACAGATCAGGCGATTCGATCCGTAGCGTGCCTGGTCTGGGAACGACGATTCTGGTCGGGATCGCCGGATTATGCGGTTTGGCGGTGTGGGTCTTCCTGTTTTGCCGCATCGAAGTACCGAGCCGAAAAATCGCCGTCCTGGTCAAAAAGACCGGCAACGAACTGACCAACGCGGACGAGATTGTCCCCGCCGCCAAGAGCGGACAATTCAAAGGCATCGAAGAGAAGGTGCTGACTGAGGGCCGTTACTTCTACAACCCCTGGAAATGGGAATGGGATGTTGTGGACCAGGTCGAAATTCCTGAAAACCGACTGGGAGTCAGGATCCGACTGTATGGTGACGATCTCGGCTACGGCAATTTGATCGCCGCTGATGAGCATCAGAAAGGCATTGCCGAGGATGTCTTGCGTCCCGGTCGATATCCGCTCAACGCGATTGTTTATGAAGCGGGTACCAAGCCAAATCCAACTCGCGACAATTACATCGAACTGGTCGAGCTGCATAAACCGGTGGTTGTGCCGGCTGGTTTCAAAGGCGTCGTCACGTTGCTCTCAGCGCCGCCAGCTGAAGACCCCAATCAATTGCTGGTCGAAGATGGTCGTCGCGGAGTGCAACGAACCACGCTGGACCCAGGCGTTTACTACATCAATCCGTACGTGAAACGTGTTTCGTTGGTTGATTGTCGCAGCCAACGGTTCGACCTCAGTACGGGAGGTCAAATGGGTTTCCCCAGTCGTGATGGATTTTGGGTCAAGTTGGATGGACGAATCGAATTTCGTGTCAATCCCGACCGCGCGGCCGAAGTTCTGGTGACCTACAACGATGGCGACAATGACATCGACAACGATGCGGTTGTGGAAGAAGAGATCATTCAAAAGATCATCCTCCCCAACGCGCGCTCGTTTTGCCGGCTACGGGGGAGTGACAATTCGGGAAGGGACTTCATTCTGGGCGAAAAACGATTGGCGTTCCAGAAAGATTTCCAGCGGACTCTCGAAGCCACCTGCAAACAGCAAGGGATCGAAATCATCCAGGCCTTGATCACTCGCATCTCACCCCCACAGCAGATTGCATTACCCGTTCGCCAGCGCCAGATCGCGGTTCAAGAGTCGGCGCAGTACGTCAAGGAAATCGAGCAGCAGCTCAGTGAACAACAGCTCAAGATTGAGCAAGAGCTGGTCGAGCGAAAACAGCTGTTGGTCGAGGCCGATCGCGAGGTGGTGAAGCTGACAACCGAGGCGCACCGAAAACAGGAAGTCGCGGTGATCGAAGCCAACCAACGAAAAAAAGTTGCCGAAGTTGAATTATCGGCAGCCGAGGACCAAGCCCAAGCAATCACGGCGCTCGGCAAAGCGGCTGCCGAAGTGATCCAATTCGAGAATCAAGCTGAAGCGGCCGGCTGGCAAAAGGCAGTTGACGCCTACGACGGTAGTGGCGACGAGTACGCTCGCTGGGTGATGCTGAAAAAGCTGGCTCCCAGCTTTCGTCAGATGATGGTCAACACCGCCGACAGCCCGCTGATGGAGATCTTTAACGAATTCAATCCGGCCGCCGCCGACGCGACTTCGCCCACCGATGGTAACAACGAATCAATCGAGGAATCAATCAACGAGCCAGTTAGCACGGCAGTGGAAACGGGAGCCGATCAATGAGCATCAAACGACATACTTCGCTGATCGGACTGGCGTTTAGCAGCATTTGGATCTTGGTTGCCCTTTACGGCTGCTTTTTATGGTTCGCTTGTCGCGTCTATGTACCCGAAGGCAACAGCCTGTTACTGCGATACAAGGGACCCTTGGTATTCGGACAGCGGATCGATCCGCAGCCGGGACGGCTTGCTCAGGAGGGTGAGTTGGGCGTGTTGGAGGAAATGCGTGGACCGGGCCGTCATTTTTACAATCCGATTTACTGGGAGCGAACCATCGTTCCTGATGTGATCATTTATCCGGGGCAAATCGGTGTCGTCACCAGCAAGGCTGGGATGCCGCTGCCGGCTGGCAAATTTTTGGTCGATGGGGATCTCGACGGCGCCAACCGGGCCGTCAATCAAGGCATTCTGCGAAAGGTTTTTGGTCCGGGACGATACCGCGCCAATCCTTATGCGTTCGAATTCAAGATTGTCGGTCATGAAACGGCCAACGTCGGCAACCAGGAGAAGACAAGTGGCTGGGTTGAGATACCAACCGGTTATGTGGGTGTTGTCACGATGCAGACCGACAATCCCGCGCTCGGTTTGGTGCCTGGAATCCAAGACGGCGTTTTGCAACCGGGCCTGTATCCGATCAATCCCAAGGAACAGCAAATCGACATCATCAATATTGGCTATCGCGAAACCAGCATCCAGGTGGAAAAGGAATTGGATGCCGGCGGAAAACCGCTTTACGACGAACAGGGCGAACCACTGGCGGTGACCGACACCGGGATTAATTTTCCCAGCAATGATGGGTTCGACATCCAACTGGACTTCTCCGCGATTTGGGGCGTGATGCCCGAAAATGCAGCGCAGATTGTGCGGCTGTTTGGCAATATTGACGCTGTCGACGACAAGGTCATCGAACCCCAAAGTGAAAGCATCTGTCGCAACAACGGTTCCAAAATGGGAGCCGTCGAGTTGTTGATCGGAGAATCGCGCGAGGAATTTCAGACAGCCGTCAGCAGTGATTTTCAGGATGTGCTGGCCGACAAGCATATCTCTTTGCTGTACGGACTTGTCCGCCACATCTACATTCCGCAACAGGTCCGCGAGCCGATTCAAAAGGGATATGTCGCGGACGAGTTGAAGCTGACGCGAGATGAAGAAACCAAAACAGCGCGAATCGAAGCCGACTTGCGCGAGGCGGAGAGCAAGGTTCAACTGGAGGCCGAGCGGATTCGCGTCGACTCGGAGCGGATGCGAGCGAGCGTTTTCGCCGAGGGAGAGAAAGAAGCTCGCGAGATCGATGCGGAAACAAAGAAATTGGTGGCGGTGATCGATCGCGAGACAGCGGAATTGGATGCCCAAAAACTGGTCACACTCGGTCGCGCCGAAGCAGGGGCCGAACAACTGAGCGCCGAAGCAAAAGCCGATAAGTTCCGCCTGGCGGTCCAAGCCTTTGGCAGTCCGCGCGCTTCAACAAATGGGAGTTCGCCGAGCAGTTGCCAAACGATTTAGACCTGAAACTGTTCTATGCCGGCGAAGGAACCTTGTGGACTGACCTGAAAAACATCACGCCAACGCTGCCACTAAGCGGCGATCGTCAATGATTCAACCAGGATCATAAGCCAAGTTGGGTCCCAACCATCTTTCGATTTCGTCGATCGGTTTGCCCTTTCGCTTCGCGTAGCTTTCGATTTGGTCCTTGCTGACTCGATCGACCGCGAAGTAGCGGGCTTCGGGATGTCCGAAGTACAGGCCGCTGACGCTGGCACCCGGGGTCATCGCATAGCTGATCGTTAATTCCACGCCGGTGTTCTGTTCCGCCGACAGCAGGTCGAACAAAGTGCGTTTTTCGGTGTGGTCGGGGCAGGCTGGATAGCCAGCCGCCGGTCGAATGCCGCGGTACTTTTCAGCAATCAAATCGACAGGGCTCAAGTCCTCCGCCTGACCAAAATTCCAATCCTCTCGGGCACGCTGATGCAACAGTTCGGCGAAGGCTTCGGCCAAACGGTCGGCAACCGATTGGACCATGATCGCCTTGTAATCGTCGAGCTCGGCTTTGTACTTCGCCGCCAGTTTATCCGCGCCGATCCCGGTGGTAACGACAAATCCGCCGATGTAATCTTCGCGTCCACTATCGATCGGTGCCACATAATCGGCTAGCGACCGAAAGTCGGCTTGGCCTTTGCGTTCCCATTGCTGACGCAAGCAATGAAAACGGGCAAGCTCGGTTTGGCGTGATTCGTCGGTATACAACACGATGTCGTCGCCATCACTGGCGGCCGGCCAAAAAGCATACGCCGCGTTGGCGGATAGGGATCCAGCGGCGATGATTTCGTCCAGCAATGCATTGGCATCGTCAAATAACTCCTTGGCCTGAGCACCCACGATTTGATCGTCAAAGATCTTCGGATATTTGCCCTTCAGTTCCCAGGTCATGAAGAATGGCGACCAATCGATGTAAGGTCGAATCTTGGCCAGCGGAAAATTTTTGAGGGTGCGAACTCCGGTGAAGGACGGCTTGTCGATTTGCACGGTTTGCCAATCGGTTCCAAACCGTTTTTCCAGCGCCGTTGCGTAAGGAACAAGTTTTTGCTGCCGACCTTGATAGCTGGCGACCAGTTCCTGTTGCAGCTTGCTGTTTTCAGCGATGAACCGGTCTCGCTGCTCTTTGTTAAGCAGTTTCTCCACTACATTGACGCTGCGGCTGGCATCCAACACGTGCATGACCGGGCCGTCATATGCCGGCGCGATCTTGACCGCGGTGTGCTTGGCGCTGGTCGTCGCGCCACCGACCAACAAGGGCAATTGCAAGCCTTTGCGTTTCATTTCGCGCGCGACATGCGTCATTTCGTCAAGACTCGGGGTGATCAACCCGCTTAAACCGATCATATCCACTTGTTGCTTTTCGGCTTCTGCTAGAATCGTTTCGCTGGAGACCATCACTCCCAGATCGATCACGTCGTAGTTGTTGCATTGCAGTACGACGCCCACGATGTTCTTGCCGATATCGTGGACGTCTCCCTTGACTGTGGCGATCAAAAACTTACCGCGAGTGCCGCTGCCTTCGAGTCCGGCCTCTTTCTTTTCCTGTTCCATGAAGGGTTCCAGATAGGCGACCGCCTTCTTCATCACGCGAGCGGATTTGACGACCTGCGGCAAAAACATTTTGCCGGCGCCGAACAGGTCGCCGACCACCGACATGCCGTCCATCAAGGGACCTTCGATGACTTGCAAACAGCGATCAAAGTGTTGGCGGGCTTGTTCGGTGTCTTCGACGATGAATTTGTCGATCCCCTTAATCAGGGCATGCTTCATCCGCTCGGTCACCGGGGCCTCGCGCCAGGACAAATCCTCGCCCGTTTTCTGTTTGCCGCTGCCCTTGACGGTATCCGCGAATTCAAGCAGTCGATCGGTGGCTTCCGGGCGTCGGTTCAGCAGCACATCTTCGACGCGTTCCAGCAAATCCTTGGGAATTTCTTCGTAGATCTCCAGTTGACCGGCATTCACGATGCCCATGTCCAAGCCGGCTTGCACCGCATGGAACAAGAAACGCGCTGTGCATCGCTTCGCGTACCGGATCGTTGCCGCGGAAGCTAAAACTGATGTTGCTAACCCCGCCGCTGGTCTTCGCACCAGGGCATTCCTGTTTGATCCGCCGCACCGCGTTGATGAAATCGACCGCGTAGTTGTTGTGTTCCTCGATGCCAGTTGCGACCGTCAAGATGTTGGGATCAAAGATGATGTCCTCGGGAGGAAAGTTGACCTGTTTGGTCAGCAAGTCATAGGCGCGCTTGCAAATCCGAACCTTGTTGTCTTCATCGGCCGCTTGTCCTTGTTCGTCGAAGGCCATCACAACCGCCGCTGCGCCGTATTGTCGGACCAGACTGGCACGGCGCAAAAATTCTGCTTCGCCGTCCTTTAGCGAGATCGAGTTGACGACCGATTTGCCTTGCACATTGCGTAGTCCGGCTTCGAGCACTTCCCATTTGCTGCTATCGATCATGACGGGGACCGATGCGGCGACATCGTCACCCGAGATTAGTCGTAAATACCGCGTCATCGCTTCGACGCCATCCAGCAGCGCGTCGTCAAAGTTGATGTCGATAATGGTTGCACCGTTGTTGACCTGTTCACGGGCGACCTCCACGGCTTCTTCGTAGTTCTCGTTGCGCACCAGCCGAGCGAATTTTTTGCTGCCCGTCACGTTGGTCCGTTCACCCACCATCGTGAAGGGGATTTCCGGACGCATCACCATCGGTAACTGGCCCGACAGCCGCGTCCACACCGGGCCGGCCGATTCCTGTTTCGGCTTGCGACCGGCGATCCGATCGCCAATCGCGCGGATATGATCGGGTGTGGTGCCACAACAACCGCCCAAAATGTTGACCCAGCCGTTGTCGGCAAATTCGCCAACAATGTCAGCCATCGCTTGGGGACCAAGATCGAATTGCCCCATGTCATTGGGCAGCCCGGCATTGGGGTGACAACTAACCGGCAGGCTAGTCGCGTGCGTCATCTCTTCCAAGTGCGCTCGCATCACGTCGGGCCCAAGGGCACAGTTCATGCCGATCGACAACATCGGAAAATGAGACAACGAAATAACAAAGGCTTCGACGCTTTGCCCGCTGACAAAGGTGCGGCCTCCCTTGTCAAACGTGCCGCTGACCATGACCGGGACTCGGCGGCCGCCGGCGTTGAAGAAGTCTTGGATCGCAAACAGACAGGCTTTCAAATTCAGTGTGTCGATGGCGGTTTCCGGCAGCAGGATATCGACACCGGCGGCGACCAGCGAGTCGATTTGCGCCCGATAGCTATCTTTCATCTCATCAAAGGTCGTGTCACGATGCGCCGGATCATCGACCCTGGTACTGATCGCAGTCTGCCTGGTGGTCGGCCCAATCGATCCGGCGACAAACCGAGGCTTGTGCGGTGTCCGTGCGGTCCACTCGTCAGCCGCTGTGCGGGCACAGGCGACGGCGGCTCGATTGATTTCATCCACCAATTCCAAGGGCAGATCAAACTCGACCATCCCGACCGGCGAAGCACCGAAGGAATTGGTTTCGACGATGTCGCTGCCCGCTTCGAAATAAGCCCGGTGAATGTCGGTGATTTTCTCGGGGTGGGTCAGGCAAAGAATGTCCGAAAAATTCTTCAAATCCTTGTGGTGATCGGCGAACCGATCACCGCGAACGGCCGCCTCGTCCAGCCCCAATCGCTGGATCATCGTCCCCATCGCTCCGTCGAGCAGCAAGATGCGCTCGCGAATCAGTTCGGGAAGCAGGGAATAGGCAGGGGTGGAATCTGGCATGGGACGGGTTTCACGGGCAAATCGAGTACATCATCACGACACCCCATCTTCCTCACAGGATCGCGAAATCACAACCCAACAGCCTTAACATGGGGCATTCAATCTTGCCCCACTGGCTCGTTTTGGCTATTCCGCAGATCCCTAAAGATTGGAATCGACCGTTCCGATCTATAGAAGCGAGTACCTTGCTGGTTTGCATGCTTGGAAATCAAGGCCTGTGACCCGCAACCCCAGCACCCGTTCACCAGGATTGTCTTATGACGGTCTCGCCGAGATGGCCACAAGACGACACGCCAAGGCCGTTTGATGCCGGCAATGGCCTCGCAGCCGACGCTCCGGCGGCCGGTTCCATGCCGCCGACGCTGTTTCGATTGCCCAGGCTCAGTACGCCGCCCAAGTCGCCGGTACCAGTCCAGGAAGTGTCCAATCAGCAGGTTTCGATACCTCTGGCGGAAGTAGTCCCACCGCAATTCACGACTCCGACTGCGCCGCAAAAACAGGTGGCGCCGCCGATTTCGGATCCTGTGGTCGAACCCATTGATCAGACTTTGGAAGCAGATTCTCAGGGCCAGGCACCTGGGTTCCCCGATCTGTACAGCCGCTCGGCTGACGCGCCGGCGGGACGTTCATGGATGGAGGTCGCGCGGCAACACGGAATCGTCGTGATGCTGCTGTTGGTTGTCGTTGCCACAGCCGTCTTTACGGGCCGCGATTCGAATCCCGACGATTCAGATGCATCGATTGCGAACGTCATCGAATTTAACGGAATGGATTCCGATGTTGTAGCCGATGCGGGTAAAACACCTTATCAACCAGATTTCCAACCGGCAATCGAATCATCCGCCGAGACTGTCGCCGCCCGCGTTTCGGCTGACACGGTTGCGGCAGTACCGGCTGTCGAGAACGTCTCCGAGACCACGGCACCGACCGCGTCGGTTGCGACGCTCGAGTTTCCTCGCGCAGCGACCAATGCGAACCTGACGCCGTCTGACAGCGGCAGGGAAGAACTCGGCCAAACCGCTCAGTTCTCGCCGCCACTTGATGCAAAAACGGTATCCGATCGAAACGGCGACTACTCCAGCGCCGATTCCGATGTGGTGTTCAACCCGCCGTCCTTGGAAGTCTTGGAGAATTCGTTGTCGGAGAACCAGCCGGCGACCTCCGCCAATTCCGTGGCTGGCCAATCCAGACCTGACGTTCCGATTCTGTCTAAAACACCGGCGGGCATCAGTGATTGGTCCCGATACCTTCCCGAGCTCCCAACCGCTCCCCGTAATTGATTGCTGACGACTATGAGTTCAAACGAACAGGCATTTGTAAAGGCTTTCTCGCGCCGTAGTCGCGTTGTGGGAAAGAAGCCGACCACGGCCCCTTCGGCGGCTAGTCCGGATGCGAGCACCGTTGCCCCTCAGCAGATCACGCGCGTCGACCAGCCACAAACGATCGGCAACACACCGCTAATTCAATCCGCGTCTGAGGCTCAGAGCGGAGTCGATCCGGCCGAGCAACAGCGGTTGGCCGCCTTAGGACCAAAAAACACTCCGCAAGACGCTTCCGCAGCGGTCGCTGCGACAATGAATACCGGACGGTTTTCGCCGCCACAGCCGGCCCAGCCACCAATCGATCGTCCGATCGGCGTCCCTGAGCAGGCTTCCCACGGGCCAGCGACAGAGCGATTCGATCCGCAATCTTGCGGACCGCCAACGCCGCACCACCGGGTTGTACAACAACCAGCACGCGCACCGGCTGAGCCTCAGCAGGCCGCAGCCCGCAGCATCGAACCATTTCAGGCTGTCTGGGAGGTGGATGTGTTTGACGTCCCCTCTCGCGTTGCCGGTTTATTCTTCGACGGGAAACGTTATCAACAGATCGCTGAACGAATGTCGGCAGCAGTGAGCACGGGATTGCAAAGTGTTTTGGTCACAAGTAGCGGATCGGGCGAAGGACGCAGCAGCGTGGCAATCGGGATCGCGATGGCGGCCGCTGCTTCTGGAATACGAGTCGCCCTGGTTGACGCGGATACCGAGAATCCGACTCTGGCCGACGAATTACGGTTGGAACTGCAATTCGGTTGGGTCGATACGGTCCGCGGCGGATTGCCAATCAAGGAAATCGCAGTTCACGCGGTCGAGGATGGAGTGACATTGATTCCGCTGATGCCACCCAACGGCCAGACCGCTGCAACCGCCTATGAAGTCACACAGCTGGTGCAGAGCCTGACAAGTAAATTCGATCTGCTCGTGATCGATGGACCTTGCTGTGCAACGTCGCACGTGTTTCAGATGGCAACGGCCGTCGATACATCAATCATTGTCCGCGATGTTGCCCGCACCGATGATTCCAAAATCCAACAGATTTCCAAACGAATGTGTGAAGCAGGTGTTCAGGGCGTTGGCGTGGTGGAGAATTTCGCCTGAGCGCCGGAAGACCTGCCAACGCGATTCAGTAATAGTAATCCACGAGCAATTCACCGTCAGCGCGATTGCCCAATTGCCGGAGCAGATCTTGGTTGATGCTGTGTGAGAGAAAGCGGACCGAGCCATCGGCAAAAACGAATTGAGCTCCGCCGGTGTGACAGCTGCTAAATCCACCCACGTCCAACGACCCGATTGGGTATTCCTGCTGGTTTTGCCACGTTTCCTTCTTTTCAAAATCAACCGTGTTGCGCAGCGTCGCACGTGTACCCGATACCCAGCCCAGGCTCCGTGAGTGGGCGACCACTTCACCGATCAGAATCGTCTGTGATGCACCATCCAAAATGTCGGCGTAGCGTATTTTGCTATTCAGGAACATCAGACCATTGCGGTCGACGTTGATTGTCGCCTCCACGTCGTTGTTGCACCCGGCGTAATCACTCAATCCGATCCCCTGTTCGGACAGGAAGGGGCATGATGGGCAGCGAAAGGTCTGGATTTGGGCTTTGCGTACCGGCTCATTGACGCTGGCGTAGGCGCCGGCCGCAATGTCAAATTGCTCGTAGGCATTGCGCTGCTCGACGAAAGGTAAAATCAGCACCATCCAACTGACATGCTGCCCTTGTGGCTCGTTGCGGATCGGGCCGTCCGGGTTGATCACGCCCGACGGCAGGTGTTCGGCACTGAATTCGAACAGATGCGCGGCAAGTCCAAGCTGCATCATGTTATTTCCGCATGACGATCGCCGCGCCGCTTCTCGCGCCGCCTGAACTGCTGGCAGCAGGAGTCCGATTAAGACCCCGATGATGGCGATAACGACAAGTAGCTCTACAAGTGTAAAGCCACTAGCGGGCTTTCTGATGTCCGGTGAGGTTTGGGTGCGGGTCAACATCGATAGCTACTTTGCGCTAGAGGATTCGGGAACGGGATTGGAAGGAATTCGATACAAGAATGAATGGCTGCGCCGGGTTGCGATACCTAAGGCCGCTTGATCGTCCGTACTCTCGTCACCCAGGCTCGCGGTGACGGCTACAAACCGCTCTGCCGGTGAAGTCGTTCCATCGACTCGGATCGTGACTGTTGGATTCGGGAATGCTTCGATCGCGATCGACGGTTCCCAAAGCTCCCCTGAATACTGTGGATCGGATTGCAATCGCGTGGCGGCGCGTAGCACGCCCGCATCCAGCAGCAATTCGGTCTGACGAAGCTGGTGAAGCGTATGGACGTGTCGTCGGGATCGAATCGCCCGGTGGATCAAGATTCCCACCAGCGATGTTGAAACGAGCAGGCAGACCAGCGTGCAAATCAGTAGCGCACCGCGACGATCACCGCTTCGAAAATCAGAGCCTGATCGGCGTCTCATTGGGCGAGCTCCGCACGTTCAAAGTTTGCCAATCGACCGATCACCGCTTCGGAGCGACGATCGACAACAGGGGGTTCGTTATCCAGCTCTGTTTCGGCAGTAACGTTCAGTGAGATGCGTTGGGGTTGCGCGAGTAACGAGAATTCGATGTTCGTCCTTGGCAGCAACGAAAACGAATCGCGCCCCGCCTGTTCTTCGTTCACTCGTTGGCTGCGTCTGACGACGTGCGATTCGTACTGATAAGTGACCTCGGCTCCGCTGGACAGCTGTAGCCGTAACTCTTGTGGCGATCGAAGTTCGACTTCTACCGCGTTATGCACGTCTCGCCGAAACGATTCAACAAGACGATTGAGCGCCGCTTGGTGCTCCGCCCTGTCGGTGGCTCGCGAAACCTGGGCCATGGTGCGGTGCAATAAACCGACTGATAGCAACATCACGGTACTGCCTACGGACATCGCCAGTAGCAATTCGATCAGCGAAAAGCCTTTACGGATTGCATCATGCGGGCCGCGAATGTCGCCCTGCGCTGCGGGAAAGATGCGGCAAAAACTACTTTCGCTCAGCGAAAGACGACAGCTAATCGTGGTTCGATGGCTAATCATTTTTTTTAGTTGTTCGCTGCGCTTCGGATTCGCGGACGGCGTCAATACTTGGCGTGGCAATCCAACCCACCAACGATACGGGCGGCGGATCACCGAGACGCTGCCAGTCCAGACTGACTACGATTCGTTCGCCCTGCTGGTCGTCGATCACTTTTGCATCGAGCTGAGCGGATGGCAGACTGTTTGCCAGATGTTCGGCGATACGCAACTCGCCGAGCGAATCGATTCGTCGAGTTCGATCAAGATGCGTGAGCCGTTCGAGCTGAGAAGACAATTCGTCAATCACCGTCGTTTGCAGTTCGGTTTCGCGCTGCAGGCGGTGGCCGCGCAGAATCATTGGTACCACGATCGCCATGCCCGTCATCAACAGCGATGCTGCGACGACGACTTCCGTCATCGCAAATCCAAAATCATTTTGCTGCTTAATCATTATGCGAGCATCTTTGCCAGGGGATCTAGAAATGCGAAACAAAGCCACAGTACGATCGCGGCAAAGCCCAGGATGACCAGCGTGCGAGTCCGATCTGCCCGTCGCTGCCGTCGGCGATCGATTCTCTGTTGCCGCTCGTCGGCGAGCCGATTCAAGCCCCAGGCTTGCGTCTCGCGAGACAACGCGGCCAGGGAAAGTGCCTCTTGACTGCTTAGCAAATGTGTCTTGGCCAACGCCGCCCAGGCTTCGGTACCCTGTTCTATTTCATTACGGGCATACAACAACTTATTGCGAATACCAGCATCAAAGTGGTATCGCCCCAAGCTTGATAGCGCCGATGTCAGCGGTCTTCCCGATTTCGTGGTCAACGCAAACAGTCGCAGCAAATGAACGCTACGAGTGTATTCCGAGCTTGAAAACCAACGCGAGGCAATGTTGCGGCGAAAAAAGCGGCGGCTGGTTGGTGAGCAGCACAACCACGCCAGCAACAAAGCCGTCATCATCAAGACGGGCCCATGGTCAAAGATGAAGCTGCTTACGGCAATCAGCTGGCTCGCTGCCGATGGAGGCCGCAGCTGAAAGTCCTGGTAGATTCGCATGTTCTGCGGCAGAATGGCAATCAGCAGAAATGTAAGCAACGAGCCGAACGCCAAAAGCATTCCGAAGCAATAGACCATCGTCGCAGTCATGCTGCGGGTTGCTTGTTCCGCAGTTTCAGTATCGCGATCGATCAGCGATTGACCCACGACATTGAGTGTTCCGGTTTGACCGGCATAGCGAATCGCCAATACGGTTTCATCGGACAGCACGTCTGGAGTTCGCTCCAGGGCGTCAATTACCGCTGTTCCCTCAGCAAGGCGTTGGGCTAGTTGCCGCAGCCGCCAGCGGTAAACCCCACGGTGTTCGCTGGCCAGATTGGCTACCAGCGAGGCCGGATCGATCCGCTGGCGATGTGCGAAAACCAGTAACCGTAACAGAGACTGCTGCTTTGCGGATCGAGAATCACTTGGCCACCAGGTCGATATCCGCCATGACGATCGGCGTGTCGTCCAAACCTGTAAGCGGCAGACCAAATGGTACAGCGTCGGTAAGTGCGATTGAATCCAGGCTGCGTTCATCCGTCAGATCAGCCCTTGGGAAACTTGGAAAAACGGCAAGAAGATTGACCAGATGAACAGCGCCACGCATCCACCGATGATCACAACGCCAAAGATTGCGCCAATGTCTCCCAACCATTCGACCCGCGCCGCTGCCCGCTCGGAATACAGAATCGATAACTCACGCAGCAGTTCGATATTCGGACCACCCGCCGCATCGATGGCGAGCAGAACATTAGCAGGCAGGTGCCGGGCGGCTGGACAATCCTTGATCGGGCCATGTCCTTGTCGCGCCTGTCGGGCCAGTAATTCGGCGGACTTGCGAAAGTGGTGATGTCGACACCCCTGGCCGGCAAGCGTGATCGCATCATCAAGCGGCAGATCGACTGACAGCAAGTCGGCGACATTCTCGGTGAATCGAGACATTCCCAACAGAGCGGCCGTGTTGCCGGCGATTGCGGACTGAAACAATAGCGTGCTCAGGGCATACCGGTTCCAGAGATGAAAGCTGCCGATGACCAAGGCCACGAAAGCCAACATCGCAATCACAAATCGAATCGGTTGCTGCTCGATCAATGCGGAAAGTTCAAACAGAAGCTGCGTTGGCCAGGGCGACTGTATACCGAATTCGACGTACATTTCGCGAAACGCTGGTACGATCAATGCGCAGGCGGCAACCAACATTGACAGCAAGATCAGAAACAGAATCATCGGATAGGCAAGAAATCGCCATTGAGCACGGCGCGCATCGATCTCTCTGGAATACCGTATGATCAAATGATCAATTGTGCGGCGGGCTGAATCGTAGCCGATTCCGGTTGCCAGTACCGGCAACCAGTCGGCTGCGATTGGACTCTGAATTAAATCCTGCGGACTCTGGCTGTTGCGGATTTGATCGGTCAAATTCCGCAGTTCTTGATTGTGAGCCGCGAAGGAAGTTTCGCCGACGATTGCCTCAAGGGCCGGCAAAAGAGTGTCGCGGCGCTCGAAAATAGCGGCGTAGACCGATTCACAGGACTGCGGCATTCGCTACGGCCCTCCCCGAATTGAAATGTCGATCCATAGGTTTCGCATTGCCAGAAACAGCGCGAAACCGTAGGCAAGTACAAACCCCGCGGCGATCAATAGACCGACAAACAGACTCGCGAAGGTGTACCAATTCTTTGCTTGGCGATCCGCCATTCGTCGATAGGTTTCGGCAACCATGCGCATGACTGTGGCGCGAGGTTGACCATTTAGATCGCCATTGACAGCCCAGGCCAGCAGAGGACGTAAGCGATTCGCCTCAAGGGATCCCGCTTGCGCAACGACGACCGCGTCTTGTGACGAAACACCGCTATCGAGAAGGGCGGCCATACGGCTGGCCAATTCGGCTTGTTGGATGCTCGAAAAGTAGCTGTCGCTGCCCGGTAACCGGCGCCACGTCCAAAGCGGCGATTGCTTTCGCCACCAAAACCAGCCGACGATCACCACCAACGGAAATGACGGTCCCCAGACCGGCAGCCAGGATCGACATTGAACCAGGAACGTACCGGCCGCGTCAGGCGTTTGTCCCATCTGTTCGTAAAGGGCTTGAAGTTTGGGGACGGTAAACAGGCACAGCCAGACCAAAGCACCATAGGTCAACATCATGACCAATGTCGGGTAAGAAATCGAACGTCGAACGTTCTCTCGCATCTGCTGTCGCGCCTCGTTGGTCGCTGAGAGGCAATCCAAAGCTACGGTTCGATCTCCGCACTTGAGCCACGACTCAATCGCTGCCCGATAGCGATCCGGAATCGTTGGATCGCTGTCCAATGCCTGTTCGGCGGTCTGGCCGTCGCCAGCGCGCGATTCCAAAGAGGTGTTGATTTGCTGTAGCCGAGTTTCCAGATCGTCGATCTTCGAAACGGCAGTCTCTGCTAAATCAAAATACAAACCGGCAGCGGCTAGCGCAGCAATTTCCCGGTTGAAATCCAGAATCGGTTGGATTGAAGCGTCGCCCATGCAAACAGGATGCGCGACGACCGAGAATTTGCCTAATTATTATTGTGAACCCGGATGCGATCGCCATTTCGATTGGGGCCAAGTTTTTGGGCCTGTTCGTTTCGCAATTGCCGGAAGACTTCGACAAGTCCCCAGTCAGCTCCAATTCCGGTGGCCTGACTGTAAGAAATCGCGCGGCGTTCCACCTCAGCGGCCGGCGGTGAGCTGAGCTTTGCCTGTGACGAAACCGCGTATTGGCCAAACCGAGAACCGATCGCCAGCACGGCCAGAGAAATGATCACCATGCGGCCTAGTCGATATTGAACTTGACGGTCGGATTGCCATTGGAGTCCAGCATCCAGAACTCGGGGACGCAGGCTGTCCGTTGGACGGACTAGTGCACCAGCCGCAAGAATCATCGATTCGACCCCCTGGTCGGACTTGTCCGGGTGGTCAAGATCGGGCATCGGTAGCCTCGCACAGATCAGCGGCTCGCAGTCGTTCGTTCAATTTTTCGATCGCATATCGATAGCGACTGGCGACTGTCGAGGGTGACGCGTCGAGCACGGCAGCAATTTCAATAAACGTCATCTGCTCCCAAATCTTCAAGACAACCACCTCGCTCTGCTCGGTCGGCAAACTTCGCAGCGCAGCCCAGACCGCCCGGTGAGTCTCTTGTTGATCGATTTGATCAATCGCTTGCCGGGTCGACAAGTCGTCCAGGCTGCCTAGAAACGACCAGCGCTTTCTGCGCCGCAGAATCAGTAGTGATTCGTTTCGAACGATTCGCAACAGATACAACCAGGGCTGGTTCGACTGGGCAAACCGAGCGGGTGAAACGGCGACTTTCACCAGCGATGCTTGCACCGCGTCCTCCGCATCATGTTGATTGCGCGTGATCGTTGTGGCGTAGCGGACCAACCGAGTGGCGGTCAAGTCGTACAACTCCGACAACGCCGCGGCGTGGCTTTCAACGATCCGATCAGCCTGTCGCCGGACGTGTTCAGAGAAAGAGAGAGAATGGATCATCAGAGTCTTAGATGCGCGGCGGCAAACAATTTGTCTAATTCAGTTCCACTTTCTCTAGGCCTGTCGCTGAGGTAGCGGAAAAGAGTAGTAGAAAGCTGTGATAAATCCGATCTTTGGAGGCTGTGGTTGGCGTTTCATTGCCGTCGTTTAGCGGTTCCTCGGTCGTAGCTGCTAAACACGATCCCGTTCCTGCTCCAACAACCTGATCCAAGGACCCACGTAATGCCCATTGTCGTGAAAGGTACGGCCGCTGATCAGATTGCCGTCGATCACGCAGGATTCATCGACAAAGATTCCGCCGCAGACCTCCAGGTCGAATCGGCATTTCGGCACGGTTGCCATTCGCCGACCGCGAACGCAATCCGCGTAGGCTGGAATCTCAACACCGTGACACACGCTGGCGATCGGTTTGTTGGTCTGGAAGAAATGCTTTGTGATTCGCACCAGATCTGGGTCATAGCGGATGTACTCCGGCGCTCGACCACCGCTGAACAGGATGCCAGCGTAGTCTTGCGGATCAACGTCGGCGAATGCGATATCGGCTGCCAGGCTGTAGCCTTGCCATTCCTTGGTGATCGTCCAACCCGGTTTGACCTCGTGCAAAACCAGCTGAAACAGCCGCTTTTGCGGCCCCGTAACCACTGGCACAAACCCGGCTTCCTGGAGTCGGTAATAAGGGTACATCGTATCGAGTGTCTCGCTGGCATCACCGATGACGATCAAAACTTGGTTGGACATGTTTGCTTTCTAAGCAGGTAAACCTTGCGCTCCGAGCAGGTAAACAGGCGGTATGAATTAAAACAGCAGACCGGCGTAACCCACCACTCGTGATTTGTCGCCGGTCACGTCGGCGGAAGTAGCGTACGCGATTTCGGTGTACTTCGCAGCAATCCCCATCACCCGGAGCGTCAACAGGACCAGCGCCGCGGGCACCTGTCCGCACATGCTGATGTTTTCGCGGGCACAGGTTTCCAGCAGTCCGCGTGGATCATTCAGCTTCAATTGATCGAGCGCTAAGCGATCGCGGCGACGATTTTCTTGGTCATCGGCAAAATGGTTCATGTCACTGCTGATGATCATCAATGGCGGCTTGTCGAGTGACGACAAGCACTCAGCCAGACTTTCGGCGGCGGCTTGTAGTTCGTCGTAGCTGGCTGCCGACATGGCGATGGCGGCAACTTTGGTGTCGGGCGAGATTCGATGCAGCAACGGGAGCTGGACTTCGATTCCGTGTTCCCTTTGGTGCGCGGCCGCATCCAATTCCATGCCGGGAACGACCTCGGCGATCCGGTTTGCCAATTCAATGTCGCCCGCCAGGCGGGCGGCATCGGAGATTCGCCAAACGTCATGCGGCGCGACGGCCCAATCAGCACCATCGGGGGTGTGTTTGGGGCCGATGATCAAAACGGTCTCGGGCAACTCAATCCGCCGCAGCACATCGGCCGCGATGCGACCAGAGAAACGGAGTCCGGCGTGCGGTACCATCGCGGCGGCGACTTTCCCTCTGGCAACCTGCTCCAGTCCACTTAGCAATGAATCGACCATGCTGACTCTGGATTTGTCGTCGGCTGGATAAAACGTTCCCGCGACCGCCGGGGGACGAGTGGAAACGCGGGCGCGCACTTCTGGTGCCGATGAGATTGCAAAGTGGTTTTCCGTTGTATCGCAGCGGGCCGAATAGATTTGAGTCAGCTGGGATCGAAAAGTTTGCGCGGCAAGCGTCTGACGCAGTAAGTCTTCTTGGCTCGCGGATCCGTCAAATCCAATCGACCATTTTCGACCTTCCAGTGCCAGCAAGGCGCGATTGGCACAGCGAACTTCTCGCAAATCGTGCTCTCTGTCATTGCCATGATGAATCAGCGATGACAATACCGAGACATCGGCTCGCCAGCCGTCGGTCCAACTATGTTGCATCAGCGAGCGGGCAGCGATCTCAGTCATTTTCAGAATCGTGGCTTGACCCGGCATGCCATCTTGAATCGATAACTGCATCCAGCCGATCGCAGCTTGGTTCGGATCCGGCGCCACACGTAGCACAATGCCCGCGACCGAATGATCCGGCACTCCGTTGGCATAGTAAGCCGGCGTCGCACCCGATTGAAACGCGACGATGTTGGATTGAATCCAGGAGCGGAGGCGAACCAGATCATCACCGCTGAACAGTCCAGGATCTGATTCTGATTCTACGTGATCCTCTAGGATCATCGGTGCGCCGTAATCGATGCCCTCGAAGATTTCGATTTCTGCCTGGTCGCTTAGCCAACTGCCGGGCGGCAGGCCTGCTTTGATACAGACGGCGTCCAGGAACTGATGCGAATTCCAATTCCGCTCGCGGGCGACAACGGGCAGCAACAATCCCGCTTTGTTTCCCATTCGGATTCGCAATCCGTGTGTACCGACTTTCAGTTCATCCGCTCGATCGGCACCAACGGCGATCATCGTTCGGGGAGATTCGAGAATCGAAATCGAAAGGTTCAAATGAGGCAGTTCGATGGGCGTGATCGGCGCCATCCGAGGATCATGCTTGGCCGTCCGGGTGGCCGAATCGATCAGCGCTGTGGCGAGCGGAGTTTCCGTTCCTTGCCAACCGCAACAGCCTCGCAGCGTATCCCCGCGCTTGAGCGTGACGTAGAGACCAGAAATCGGAGCGGCGGCAAGTTCACCCAACCACTGTTCGACGTCCACTTGTCGCTGATGAACGATCGCGGCAACGGTGCGGCAGGCGCCAAAGTGGATTGCGGCCAAATCTTGATGATCGATCGATCTGGTCGTTTCCATGGCAGTCCTCGTTTCCATGGGGGGCCTCGTTTCCATGGGGGGCCTCGTTTCCATGGGGGGCCTCGTTTCCATGGGGGCATTTGTGCGGTGGGACGTGATGCGTATCGGCTGACGTTTTCTGCCCCAGGTTCCAGCAGTCGACTGAAATCGCCCGGCGATCACGTATCCACAATGACCGCAACGGTTGTCGTTCAAAGCATAGCGACCAAGATTGTGCCAATCGCGCTGGATCACAAGTCCTGAGCAGGAAGGACAGTAGGTGCTTTGCCTGGCGACATCATGCACATTACCGACATAGACATATTTCAAGCCCGCGTCGCGGGCGATCTCGAACGCTCGGACCAGCGTCTGGTGACTGGTCTGGGGCCGATCCGTCATGCGGAAATCGGGATGAAAGGCCGTGAAGTGAACCGGTACCTCATCTCCCACCGAATCGAGCACCCAATCGCACATCCGCCGCAATTCATCGTCACTGTCGTTGGCATCCGGAATCACCAGATTCGTCAATTCGATCCAGCAATCGGTTTCGCGGGCGACATAGCGAATCGTGTCCAGGATCGGATCCAGGTGTGCGCCGGTCAATTTGTAATAAAAGTCTTCCGTGAACGCTTTCAGGTCGATGTTCGCGGCGTCCATCGCGGCAAAGAACTCACCTCGCGCTTGCGGCGTGATGTAACCGGCGGTGACTGCGACGGTTTTGATGTCGATCGCATGGCAGGCGGCAGCGGTGTCGATCGCGTATTCGGCCCAGATCACTGGATCGTTGTAAGTAAACGCGACGCTGCGGCAACCCGATTCCTGTGCCGCCGCCGCGATGTCCTGCGGGGTCGCCAGATCGCTCAGCCGCGCCACTTCGCGGCTTTTGGAGATGTCCCAGTTCTGACAGAATTTACAGCCAAGGTTGCAGCCGGCTGTTCCGAAACTAAGCACCGCCGTACCGGGCAGAAAGTGATTGAGCGGTTTTTTCTCGATCGGGTCGATACAGAATCCGGTGCTGCGACCATAGGTGTCCAACACCATCCGACCATCGCGATTGGAGCGAACAAAGCAAAAGCCGCGATCTCCAGGCTTCAAGCGACACGCCCGTGGGCAAAGCTCGCACAGAATTCGTCCGTCCGACTCAGTAGACCACCAGCGGCCCAGCGCATCGCCAGCCGAGTTGAATTCGACGACTGGATGGTTGACGTGACCCATCTCACCATTCTACAGCGACTCCCAGACAACGTGCTACTGTCACAATCTCTGGTGCCGGCTAAACTGTGTCACATGACTACTGAACTCGCCCAGACTCCGCCCGCTAGAACGCCTCTTGACAGCTGGCATCGCGAGGCAGGCGCTCGGATGGTTCCCTTTGCCGGCTACGAGATGCCAATTCAGTATTCATCGATTGTCGCTGAGCATATGGCTTGTCGTCGATCGGCGGCGCTGTTTGATGTCTCGCACATGGGACGGCTGCGGTTCGATGGTGCCGGCAGCGAAATGTTGCTTGATCATTTGCTGTCGCGACGCGTCAGCGATCTGCCCGTCGGCGGCGTGCGGTATGCCTTGATGTGCAACGCCGACGGCGGAGTTTTGGACGATGTGTTGGTATCGCATCTGGAAACTCCTTCACAACAGCGTTATCACCTGCTGGTCGTCAATGCGTCGAACCGGGCCAAGATCTTGAAGTGGATCGAGCCGCATCTGGCTGATTTTCCGTCGGTCACCATGTCGGATCGAACCGAGTTGACGGCAATGATTGCGGTCCAGGGCCCCCAGGCAATCGGCGTCTGCAAGCGATTGTTTGATTTCGATTTGAATCGGCTGAAATATTATCGAGCCAAGATCACGAGCCAATTTTCCAAGCCCGTGATTTTGAGCCGGACCGGATATACCGGTGAGGACGGATTCGAAATGATCTTGCGGGCCGAGGAAGCGACCCGGGTCTGGGAAAATGTGTTGCTGTGCGGCAGAGACGCTGGTTTTGTGCCGGCCGGTCTGGGTGCGCGAGACACCCTGCGGCTCGAAGCGGCCATGCCGTTGTATGGCCACGAATTGGACGAGTCGATCGATCCGATCTCCGCGGGACTGTCGTTTGCCTGCACGTTGCAAGATCGCTCATTCATCGGAGACGAAGCGTTGCGGGCGATCGCGGCGACAGGTCCCAAGCGAAAACGGATCGGCTTGTTGCCCGCGGGGAAACGCCCAGGCCGCGAAGGGTGTCCGGTGCTCAGCGCCAGCGGAAAGCAGGTCGGGCGGATCACCAGCGGTGGCCCCTCACCGACTCTGGGAATTCCGATTGCCATGGCTTACGTTGATAGGGAGCACGCCGAGGACTCGGAATTCCAAATCGATATTCGCGGCAAAACGGTTGCCGCCCGGCGGACACCATTGCCGTTCTATCGGCGCTCCGGTTCCTAAGTTTTCTTAATCTAAAGGGTGAATCAGATGTCGCGGGACCAATCGCAACTGCTGTACGCGGAGACACATGAATGGGTCGAGCTCTCCCAAGACGGGGACGACCAGATTGCCACGATCGGAATTTCGGCATTTGCAATCGAACAGCTAAACGACTTGGTGTATATGGACTTGCCCGAAGTCGGTCGCACGGTTGCCGCGGGCGAGGAGTTCGGTGAAGTAGAATCGGTCAAAGCGGTCAGTCCGCTGTATTGTCCCGTCGATGGCGAAGTGGTCGAAGTTCATACGGAACTTCCAGACTCGCTGGAAAAACTAAACGAAGACCCATTTGGGTTCGGCTGGATCGTCAAAGTTCGTGTAACGGATCCTGCCGGGCTGGATTCGCTGATGGATTGGACGGCATACCAAAAGCAATGTGCGGAAGCCGGCTAGTCGAGACTGAGAGAACGAGTGACCAACGAATTCCGCCCGGCTCGCTTAGTTCCGTATCGCAGCGACGGCCCGGCGCAGAACATGGCAATCGACCAGTTGCTCTTAGACTCAGTCAGCCTCGCTGGTTTGCCGGCGCTGCGACTGTACGGGTGGTCCCAGCCGACTCTTTCACTTGGCTATTTTCAAACCGCAGCCGAACGTGAAAAACATCAACCTAGTCGCCAGTTGGCGCTGGTGCGAAGGGCCACCGGCGGCGGCGCGATCGTTCATCATCATGAACTTACGTACAGCCTGGCGGTCCCTTTTGATGCGGCCTCGGTTGGCGCCAGCCAGGAACTTTATCGCCAGGTTCACGGTGCGATCAGCTCGGCCCTGGCAGAGTTCGGTGTGTGCGCCACCACGTTCGAAAAATCCGGCCGAAGATCAAATAACCAACAGCCTTTCCTGTGCTTCATGCGACGCACCGCCGATGATCTGATCATCGGCGGCTATAAGGTCTTGGGAAGTGCGCAGCGAAAGACGCGATACGCGATTTTGCAGCATGGCAGCCTGCTGCTACGGGCCAGCGAATTCGCCCCTGAGTTGCCGGGGTTGAACGAACTAACCGGCAGATCCGTATCAGCAAGTGAGTGTGCCGATTGCTTTATCCGGCACCTGGGAAACGAATTGGATTTCGACTTCCAGCCAGAGCCGCTTACCCGCCCAGAGCGAGATCGAGTCGCTGAGATTGCCAGCACAAGGTATGCGGCGGAGAAATGGAACCGCCGACGCTAAGCAGATTTTTTTCCCCGATCGCCGCATCTGGCGGAGGCGTCGAAATCAGCCCCAAAGAAGGGTCATTTAGCCAGTGGCGATGTTGTCGCCCAAAAAAGCCAGGATGGGGATGCTTGCAGCCGATAATCGGCTTAGAATTGAGGTATCCCTTCTGCCGGACCCTTGCAGGAAAGTATTGGCTAGTCTGTGTCCGGCGGTCGTTCGTCGCAGCGAGATTTTTATTTTTGATTTAGTATTCAGTTTTCGGCGAATGTGATTTTTGATGAGTCGGGATGATCATCACCCATGATTTTATTGATGGACAGATTGGTTGGCCATCTACGGAGAGACGGCCAAGTTAGGGAAATTGTTGGGCGGCAGTGGGAATTGCTCGACCACACCTGAGTTTGGAAGATAGTCATCGTGCAGGTCAAGCTAAAGGTTTTGACGGGCAGTCATGAAGGCACCGAGATAGGGATAACCACCGATAAATTTTTGATTGGACGAAGTGAATCGTGTCAGCTGCGACCGAAGAGCGAATCGGTTAGTCGCAAGCACTGCATCCTTGTTCAAAAAGATGGTCGGTTGTTAGTCCAAGATCTGAAGAGCCGCAATGGAACGTTTCTGAACGAGCAACGTTTGCCAACCGATCGCGCATCCCTGGTCAGTCAAGGTGATCAGTTGCGAATTGGAAAACTGTTGTTCGAAGTCGTTATCGAGCACGGTTTACAGGGAAATAAAAAGCCGGAGGTCACCGACGTTCGGGATGCTGCCAAGCGGACCGTCGAATCAGGCGGCGACGACAGCAAAGTCGAGGCGGTTGACGTGAGTGCTTGGCTGGACGAGGCCGACCAGATTGATCGCGTTCGCAAGCTATCAGACCCCGACACCCGCCAGTTTCACTTCGACGAATCTGCAAGCCAAAGCGAAGGAGCAAGCGGTGGCCAGAATGACGACAGCACTGAACTGTCGGTCGACGGTTCGGATTCATCCGTGATGAAAAAGAAACGTGAAAAAAAGAAGCCTGGAAAGCTGCCCGAGAATTTTCGAAAACAGATGTCCGAGAACTCTCGAGATGCTGCCGACGATGCGCTCAAGCGGTTTTTTAGTGGGCGCTAGGTTTGTCCCGACGCGAGGCATGAATCGTTGATAAATGAATCAAACGCGATCTTGGCGCAAAGGGTGCTCGAGCAAGACGAGAGTGCGTTCGCGGTGATTTTCGGTCGTTACCATGAGCGCGTTTTTAGTGTGTGCTTGAGAATCCTCGGGCATCGGCAAGATGCCGAAGACGTGACGCAAGAGACATTCACGCGTGCTGCCAGATACCTTGAGCGATGGGATTCGGCACGCCCATTGGAGCCCTGGCTGATCGCAATCGCCGGAAATCGTTGCCGCACCTTTCTGGCCTCGCGTCAAGGTCACCGTTCATTATCGCCAGCTGTCGAGCCATCGATCAACCTTGACCCCGCCGGTCCCCTGGCTTCGTTGAATGAAGAGATCGAATTGGCACTTGATCGACTGACCGTCAGTCAGCGAGAGGCCTTCGAGATGTTTCACCGCCAAAGCCTCAGTTATGATCAGATCGCACAGCGAATGGGGCGACCGGTGGGAACGATCAAAACCTGGATTCATCGCGCTCGCCGCCAGTTGGTCCGGGATTTGCGCGACCGCGAAGTCGTTCATTTCGCCGCTGGCGATTGCCATGGTCGCGGTCGATCGCGGTTCGAGGTGCAGAGATGAATTGTGAACAGTTCCATGTTCGAATGCAGGCAGCGTTGGATGTTCGCTCGGAGCCGGGCGACGATCCGCAGCTGACTGCACACGCGGCGAGCTGTGCCGATTGCCGCGGGCAATTGAATACATGGCGGTTGATCGAGTCGGCAATTTGCTCCGAAGGCCTTGCTAGCCCCCCGTCCACCAGTGCTTCGTCCAGATCGGCCATCAAACAGTTTGCTCCGGTGGTGCTGGCGGCGGTTGCCGCGACCGTGTTGATTGCCGTGACGTTCCTGGATCGGAATCGTTCGCAAGTTACCGAGCCGCTGGTTTTTGCGAACAGCTCGATTTCGGAACAACAAGCCGCTGACCTGGAAGACGCTTTGCGGGTGGCTCAGTGGTGGGATTCCGTCAGGCGGCGTGATTGGATCGCACAAACGATGCCGACGGTTCGATCGGTCCAGGCAGGCGTTGCCCCGCTGGGCAAGTCTCTGCTGCAGGCGGTGACCATTTTGACCGTTGGTAATCGTAGTCAAGCATCATGATCCGGCTTCGATATTGGCCACGTTCGGGCTCCATTGCCCTGGTTGGGGCGCTATGCTTGACCAGTTTGGCGATCCACCGTCCGGCGTCCGCTGAACAGTTTTTTCAGCTGCGAAACGGCTTGGTGATTCGTGGCTCGATGGCCGAGATCGCCACGCTCAAGGAGGGCTTCGGAGCTGCCGGCGCAAACCAAGCGGCGGTACGTCCGATTTGGTTGATCGATGATGGGTTAAGGCGAGTCTATATTCATGGACGCGGCATGGTCGCCGGCAACCCCATCGACGTTGGCGACTTGGAGCAGTCGATCGAATTCTGGCAACCCCAGCCGTTGGGTGGAAAAGTGGTCGCCGGACTCGGCAATATCATTGATGTTTCCCCATTCAACGAGTTTGGCAGACGAATTCTGACGGTTCGCGGTCCCGAGGGTCCGGTCAAAATTGTCCAGGGAATCACGGAATTGAATTCTCGGTATGCCAAGCTGGTCGCGCTCAAAGGAAATCCTTCGCTGACCTGGGACATGCGACTGGCCAGTCGGTCGATTGACTCGGCGACACTCCAAACGATTTTTCGCCGCCGCTTTGACCAAGCCGACTTGAGTGCCAGATTGCAGGCAGTGCGATTTTTTATCGCAGCGGAGCGGTATGGGGACGCGAAGGCTGCGCTGGAAGAAACGATTGCTGCGTTTCCGCAAGAAGCCGATTTGTCGGCGCAGTTGACCGCGCTGACGGAGCGACAAGCTTCTCAGTTGCTTGGCGAAGCGGAAGTCAGGGCCGCGGCGGGACAATACGAATTGGCCACGGCCATCTTATCTCAGTTCCCAGTGCAATCGGTCGACAGGGTCACGAAGATCCAGGTTCAAGATGCACTGGCCAAACTGAATGAGTCGAAATCCAAAGCCCAGTCGCTGATCGAACAGCTCAAGGCCCAAGTCTCGCTGTTGGACGATTCACAGCGCGAAGCGTTGCGACCAATCATTGACGAAATCGCTTTGGGATTGTCCCCCGATACGTTGGCCAGACTGAGCGACTATTCGCTGCAGGGGAACGTCGAAGACCTGCCCTTGGATAACCGTGTCGCCCTGGCGGTGGCGGGTTGGCTGCTGGGATCGGGCAGCGGCGAACAGAATTTGAACATTGCGATTTCCTTGATCAAGGTGCGAGATTTGGTTGCTGAGTACCTGTCCACGCCGGCTGCCGCGCGACGCGGCGAGATTCTCCAAGCACTCCAAAATTTAGAAGGTGCTCGGCCGGAATATGTCGATCGCATGCTGCCGCTACTGACGCCAACGCTGCCAATGCCTGAGGGATCAGCACACGAGACCATCGGTGGGCTGTTTTCGATAGATAACGGCGACGCTCGATATTTGATTCAATTGCCTCCCGAATACAATCCGCTTCGCGAGTATCCCTGCATCATAGCGCTGCACGAAACGCGCAGCAGTCCACTTGGTCAAATCGATTGGTGGTCGGGTGTTTACAGCGAGGAAACAAAGACCCGTCGCGGCCATGCATCGCGGCAAGGTTTCATTGTCGTCGCCCCGGTTTGGAGTCGGCAAAGGCAGCAAGTTTACGAATATACGGCGGTCGAACATCAGCGCGTGTTGACCGCGATGCGTGATGCGATGCGTCGCGCCTCGATCGACTCAGACCGTATATTTATCGCCGGTCATGGAGAGGGAGCGACAGCCGCTTGGGACATCGCACTTTCCCATCCCGACTTGTGGGCTGGAATGATTTCGATCAGCGGTTCGCCGGCAAAAACCGTTCCCCACTACAAGTTGAACTCCGAACGGGTCCCAATGTATATCGTGATGGGCGAATTGGATCAGACCCGGGCTGACGGTTCGCTGATCGATCAATACATGTCTTTCCAGCATGATGCCATCATTGTCATGTATCGTGGCCGTGGCCGTGAGTATTTTTACGACGAAATTCCCGTGTTGTTTGATTGGATGAAGTTGCCCGCGCATCGACGCCGACCAATACCGACGGAGTTCGAGGTTTCAACGATGCGGACAGGCGACCAGTTTTTCTGGTTCCTGGAGTTAGGCGATTTGAATCCGAGCGTCGCGATCGATCCGATACTTTGGGACCAAGCCGATCGACTTCGCGCAGGGAAGGTTTCGATGCTGATCGGGGAAGATAACTTGATTACGGTCGGTGGACCGACCGAGACATTCAAGGTCATGTTGCGACCGGTCGATGGCATTGACCTGAATGATCAAATTCGCATTCGCTACGGAAACCGTACCATCCGAGCCGATTTTGACGGATCTCTACAGACGATGCTCGAGGATGTTCGGCAACGGGCGGACCGCAAAAGAGCTTTTTGGATCAGCGTCAGCGTGCCGTAGCATGTCGCACCGAGAAATTTAGGCGCTGAAACGGTGATGCGGATCGAGAAAAAGCAGTCAGGCAACAAAAGTGCGAAACGCCCGTGCGCTGTTCCGACTGTTGGTGCCTGACCCCTTTGTCTGTGATCGATTATCGAATGATCCTGGTCAGCCTGCTAAGGATCTGTTTTTGGATCGATTCGGTGGATGATCGTTGGCTGCTCCATGAGAGCCGCAGCAGGATAATTCGCTGCCGGATTTGGTGCTCAAGTTCCTTGATCACGCCGTTACAAGCCGATAATGGGGCACTATCACACGGCTGGAAATAGCGGATCGGGTAAACTGGAAGAGAGGCAAGAAATCGACTTCGCAGCGGTGATTTGAGCGATACTAGAGACCGGTTACCCGGGTTAAATCGCTCAGGAATCTAGACCACGGAGCAAGAATCCAATCGCTTCGTTGAAACAGTCGTTCGATGCTTGCAATGTTTCGTGAGCGCGGGAACCTCGCCTGACCAAGCGTGTCCATGCAGAGTGTGCCAGAAAGTAATCGGATCGCACCCTGCCGTCCTTTCTAACCATGTCATTCTCATCTGCCGACCGGAACGAAACCGAACCGCTTTCGGACCCCGTTCTCGAAGACTTTCGCCGTTTGGGCGTGCGTCCGTTCGAATGTCGGCAAACCGTGATTCGGTTGGCCGCACTTCGCACTACCAGGTCGCTCGCCAATCAACAGCTTTCGGCCCCGTCCGAACAGGTAGCGCTGCAGCTTTCTCGTGTCGTCACATCGGCATACCGAGTGTTGGACCCACGACAACGCGAGGATCCGATTCAGCGGATGTTGGTCGGAAGGATCTTGGCAGACGAATTATCGGTAGCCGGCCGCACAAATTTTTTGACTGAGTTTTATGACCAGCAGCGCGAATTTTCCTCCGGCGACGTATCGGCAGTGGAAGACAGAGACCTGCAAGCTCTGACCGGCGAAACCGCGCCACAACCAAATTGGACAATCTCACTAGCCGAACAGGATTTGGTTGCTGAACATCCCATCCTCCGCCGAATTAAGCAGGCCAGACGCCGGTCCCACTACCATCGCTCTCGGTATGTGTGGTTCTCGTTGATCGTCGCCGCAGTAACGATGGGAGCGCTAACAAGCATGGCGATGATGCGGAAACACGATGATTTTGCCGAGCACCAAGGAGCATCCGAAGCAATCGAACCTGTTGATCGTTCGCCTGTAGCTTCGCCGGCAGTTGGCGATCAGCAGGGTTCTGCGTTGGCGGTCAACGGATCAGAAATCGCTGGTCTTGAATCGTCACTTGAATCGGTTTTGATGCCGAGTCCTCCGCACCGCGAGGATCCGCCTTCGGGGCCACCACTCGCTATGAGTGTCGTGCCGAGGGTTGAAATCCTGCGCACCGAACTCGACCAAGCCGGCTCGACAGAGCGCCAGGCGGGTCGGCAAGCTGGTCCATTCCAACGGAATCTTGTTCCCAATGCCGACGAGGTTCGCGCGGCTCGGCGGTACCTTGTTGCCAAGTTACCACGATGGTCCGATTCGGTCGATTTCGCCTCGGTCGCCGCTCGCATGGCCCAGCTGGAAGCTGTTACTCGTCAGCAAACCGCCGGCACCGCGGCACATTGGGCCGCGATCCTGATGTTCGCAGAGCAGATGTGGCTGGTCGAGGATATGCAGCGAGTTCAGAGCCAGTTGGCAAGCCAAGCGAATCGCTATCAAGTGGAGTTGCCAAGGTTACTTGCAGATACCTTCATGGAAGCATGCACACTGGCCCAAGCGCCGGAGAATTTCGAACATTTGTCAGTCCATGGTTTGCGGCTTTGCGATTGGTTGTTGATCCACGAATCAATCGATCCTTGCCGGCAAGTGGTGGAAAAACTTAGCGAGGTCGCACAAGCCACAGGCCAACCATTGGTAATCGAGCGAGTGCAGGAGTATTCGGACGCGATTGCACAGATGAGTCGACTACTTAGTTCGACAAACCGTTGGGCTGAGCAACAAGAGTACAGCAGCGTGACCAAAGATACCGGGATCGCCGGCCGCTATTACTGCTTGATGCTCCGTCGCTGGGATCTCGGATTGCCCTGGCTTGTCGAAGCATCCGACAATCGGATCTCAGCAGTTGCCAAACAGGAACTTGAAATCAACGATGATCGTTCCACCGTCTTGGTCGCCCAACGCTGGATTCAGATTGCGAAAAGTTATCAGGGAAGATTTGCAAACTCAATGCGACTGCACGCGGTTGATTTGCTGCGCGGGTCATTAGCGGGCGCTACAGCAATTCAGCAATTGGAAATTCAGCGGCAGATCAATCAGGTCATTCAGTTGCTGCCCCAGGATTTAAGATCAGTCGCCGCCGTCTCAGCTTTGCCATCGGCCGACCAGAATCCCTGACGGACACTTGCTGTTTTGCAGCAAGTGGAATCCCTGGGCGGATCACGATTGACCGATGGACAGTTGGTTCGACGCGATTAGCTGGACGGATTCGATTCACTGCAGCGAGCAGCCGCATTGACCCTGCACCCTGACGGGCGAACAATCTGTTGACTGATGCAGGCCGCCGCGGCCGAACCTGCCTTTTGGCGGCTCGACGATGCCGACCCTGGTCTTTCGCAGCAGCGGGTCTATCACCCTGATGTCGAAATGCAGCTGACAATTCGGACCACGCCGCTAGAATCGGCAACCCACCAGCCACTTGAGAGTTAAGTCATTACCATCAACGGTAAGGGTGGGGAGAGGGAATGAAACCGCTTTAGCGGTAGAATCTTTAGATTATCAATAACTTAAACGGACAGAGACTTTCATTGATGAACGCGATTATGGCACCACCGCATCCGACCACGCTTGCAGGATTGATTGATAGCGGTTGGCAGTCCCGCACGGTCAAACGAGAAATACGCGATAACTTCACTCGCATGCTGGCCAACGGCGAACAGCTGTTTCCGGGCATCGTCGGCTACGACGATACCGTGATTCCCGAGATCAACCTGGCATTGTTGGCTGGACACGACATGTTGTTCCTGGGCGAGAAAGGACAGGCTAAGAGCCGCATCATGCGAATGCTGACACGTTTTCTGGACGAATGGATCCCTTACATCGACCATCCGGATTTGCCGTTTCATGAAGATCCGACTCATCCCATTTCCGCTTTGGGCAAGCGGTTGATCGCTCAGCATGATCCGGATGACATCAAGATCGCATGGTGGCATCGAAGCAACCGATACGCCGAACGTTTGAGTCCCGGTACGAAGTTCGCCGATGTGATCGGCGAAATCGATCCCGCAAAACTGACTGGCGGGGTCAGCATGAGCGCCGAGGAGGCGTTGTCTTTTGGATTGATTCCAAGGTTGCATCGAGGGATCTTTGCAATGAACGAACTCCCTGAACTCGATGAGTTGGTGCAAGTCGGTTTGTTCAACATTCTGGAAGAGCGAGATGTTCAGATCCGAGGATATCCAATCCAATTCGACTTGGACATCGTCATCCTGTTTTCGGCCAATCCCTCCACTTACAACCGCAGTGGCAAAGTGATTCCTCAGTTGAAGGATCGCATCGGCACGATCGTGCAAACCCACTATCCCTTGGAGCGCGACGAAGGCATCGAAATCCTTCAGCAGGAAGTTGGCGATGATTTGGCCGGCGACTACCCGGTCCAGGTGCCGTTTTTCATGTATCAGCTGGTCGAAGAAATCACCAATCAGGCACGGCGCAGCAAGTACATCGATCAGGCATCCGGAGTTTCGGCAAGATTCTCACTGGCCAACTTCCGCACAATCATCGCGGCGGCTCGGCAACGAGGAATCATCCACAAGGAGAATCCGGCGGTACCAAGAATCAGTGACTTTGGCCATCTATATGCAAGTTCGTTGGGCAAGTTGGAACTTGATTTGATGGGCACGCATCAAATGAGCGAGCGGCAAGTTTTGGACGCGGTCGTGGCTCAGGCAATCCAAGTTGTGTTTGCGGAGTATGTTGAAGAGCATGGACTGGCCGAGATCGCCGAAATCTTTCGCGGCGGGGTGCGAGTGGAGGTCGGAGACATGTTGCCGAGCAGCCAATATGCCGATCGGTTGCAAGCGGTTCCGCCGGCATGGCGTAAGGCCTTTGAGGTCAACGCCAGCGAAAGCGAAGCGGTGAGGGCGAGTTGCGTTGAATTTGTGCTCGCCGGACTGTATAGCATGGACCGTATCAGCCGCAGTGAACGGCACGGTAAAATTGAGTACGAGACCTAGGCACGGTCTCGCAAGGGGACAGCCAAGAAGCGGAGTCTGCCCCCAATTGTGCGAGGGAACCAGAGTGCTGCTGGCGGCGTTTGGGTTCCGATCACTTTTCGGACGAGCAATCGAAACACGAGCCAGACTCTGGTCAATTCCTTTGCTCGGACCAGCCACTTACAACCCAACCAGGTAACCCAAGATGCCCTATCGCCCCGGCGGCGTAATTCACGCTTATCAAAAATACGATCCGGCTCAGTTTCCTTCGCCGACACAGCCGCCACCGGACCTGGTCTCACCAGCCTTTGAACAAGCGTTGATGTATGGCAACTATCGCGAGCTGACCGAACAGGAATTGGCCAATGCGATCCGTCTGGATCCCAGCCAAATCGCTGGCCTGGGGCCGAGCCTGGACATGTTGCGGGCGATGTTGGAGGAACGGAAGCGAAAGATTTTGGAAACCTACGAAGCACGGAGCGTGCAAAAGAAAGCGGCGAAATCTTTCCGCATCGAAGCGGCGAATTTGCGGGTGCCTCGCCAGATGGAAAAAGCGTTTCAGCGCGCCGTGGTGCAGGAACAACCTTATTTGATCGAGCATCTGTGGTATCACGCCGGCGACGATAATGGCCAACTAGCACGAGGATTACTGCAAGTTGGGCAGCGGATGATTGACAAACACCAAGTTCAGGAACTGGCCAGCAAGTACGATTTCACCGGCAATCAGTCGATGTCGGTGCCCAAGGCACTGGAAGTCAAGGAAGAACTGGAAAAGATCGACGAATTGCTTCGGCAACTCGAGGAAGCGGCCAAGAACGCTCAGATCGGAATCATCGACATGGAACTGCTGAGCGAGTTCGCACAGCCGGGCGACATGGAGCAACTGGAAGAAATGCGCCGCCAAGTCGAAAATTTGCTTCGGGAACAGGCCGAACGTCAAGGTTTGGAACGAAACGGCGATGGCGGCTTTCGGTTAACCCCGAAGGCCTACAAGATTTTTCAAGGCCGACTGTTGGAGCGGATCTTTAGTGAACTCGCGCCGTCAAAAACGGGTCGCCATCAAACACCGGTTATTGGCGAAGGCGCAGTCGAATTGCAGCAGACCAAGGCTTATGAATTCGGCGACAGTGTCGCCAACATCGACATCACCAATACCGTCATCAATGCATTGGTTCGTCATGGCGATGAGCGACCATTAAGGCTCCGCGGTGAAGATATTGAAGTTCACAAGACTCGTAATCATCCCAAGTGCGCAACCTGTGTGATCATGGACATGAGCGGGTCAATGCGCTACGAGGGCCAGTATGTCAATGTCAAACGAATGGCACTGGCGTTGCAAGGTTTAATTCAAAGCGAGTATCCGGGAGATTTCCTGCGATTCATCGAAATGTACACGTTTGCCAAGTTGCGATCGCCGGGCGAGATCATTGAACTGATGCCCAAGATGGTCACGATCCATGATCCTTGGGTTCAATTGTCGGTCGATATGAGCAATCCCGACATCAGCGAACAACAGATTCATCCGCATTTCACCAACATCCAACATTCCCTGCAGATGGGTCGACAGAATTTGGCGACCTGCGATACTCCGAATCGGCAGATCGTTTTGATTACCGATGGTCTACCGACGGCGCACTTCGAAGGCGAGCGATTGTACATGCTGTATCCGCCGGATCCGCGGACCGAGCAAGCGACGATGCGGGAAGGTGTGCTTTGTCAAAAAGAGGGGATCACCATCAATATCTTCCTGATCCCGAGTTGGTCGCAAAGTGAAGAGGACATTCGCTTTGCCCATCGGCTGGCCGAGACGACCAAAGGACGAGTCTTTTTCACCAGCGGAAAAGATCTCGATCGCTTCGTGCTCTGGGATTACGTCCAGAATCGGCGAGATATCATTGCCTGAATGTCGTAATTCTCTCGCACAGGCAGTTCGTGATTCGATTGCTGAAATGGCTTGCGCAATCACGTCTCATTCGCGGCGCCTTCGTTCCTGGATTCTGCCATGACCCAGTCTTCGGGCAGGTTCTTTGCCGCGTACAAGTACGCCGAAACGGCGATCATGAAGACCACCCCGATCGTAGACATTGCTAGCCGTAAGCCATCCTCGGCGCCATGTTCGGGCGGCAGATAACCTTCGATGTGGCCGCTGAGAAATCCAATGTAGGTTGGACCGCAGCCAAGACCAATGATGTTCAGAACCAGGAAAAACAGCGCCGTTGACATGGCGCGCGCCGAAATGGGCGCCAACGTCTGTGCGATGGCGAAACTCGGTCCCAGATAACATCCGGCCATCAACAGGTAGACCGCGATACAGGCCAAATAGACATCGACATGCTCAACCCAAAACGCGGAAATGTAGAATGGAATTCCAACCAGTGTGGTGATTGCGGGTACCAAGGCATAAGCGCGGACGTTCGTTCTTGCCCACTTCTCGGCTAACAGACCGCCAAAATAGGTACCAGCTCCAAAAGCGATTCCATTGATCAAACCCAAGATGGTCATCAGCCGTGTAAAGCTGTAGTCGGGATTGTGCCGGACGACATAGTCGACGCCCCAAGTACCGACCGAATAACTTCCAAACGACGTAAAGGCGATTCCCAGACACATTCCCCACCACGATCGGATTGACAATAGTGTCGATATTGACTCGCCCGTGCTTTGAACCTTGGCTGCTGATTTCCCGTCCCGGAATTCCATCGCGCCGCGTATGGGCTCCTTGACGACCAACAGCAGCGCTATCGACAACAGAACTCCCGGCACCCCGAGAGAGTAAAACGTTCCTCTCCATCCGAACGACTCGACCAACAAGCCGGCGGCAAAGAACGAGAACATGATTCCAACGGGAATTCCCAGTGAGTAGACGGCCAGAGCGCTCGTCCGTTGCTCTTTAGGGTACAGGTCGGAAATGATCGAATGCGATGGCGGACTGCCGCCCGCCTCACCGATCCCAACGCCCAGTCGCGCGAATCCAATTTGCAGAAAACTCGTCGCCATGCCTGACATCGCGGTGAATCCACTCCACAGCGCCAGGGAAACAGCCACGATTCTGACTCGGCTGTAACGATCGGCAACCCACGCAATCGGAATCCCCAGCATCGAATACAGAAGTGCAAATGCGAACCCTTTCAGAATGCCGAGCTGCCAATCTGCCAAGCCCAAGTCTTCTTTGATGAACGGTGATAGATTCCCAATGATCTGACGGTCGATGAAGTTGAATGTGTAGACCAGTGTCAACAGCAGTAGCACAATCGTTCGATAGGTCGGGCTGACGGAAGATCGTGAATCCATGGTCGTGCCTGCGGGGTAATGCTTTATCTGGATCGCGAGCCTACGGTATTCGCCGCCCGGCTGAGTGTTGTAATGTCAAATTCGGTCGGGTTTGAAGCCGGCACCTCGGGCTAACGGACTAACTCATCAAATCGTTTTCAAGCAGGTGACAGTACGCATCGTAGCGGCGAGCATCGATGCGGCCGTCAGCCACCGCATGCTTGACGGCGCACTCGTCTTCGCTCAGATGCAGACAATCAGGATAACGGCATGCGCTGACGTAGGGCGCAGATCGGGCATGAATCCAGCCACTTCGCCGGCGGAAATGTCCCAAAGTTGGAATTGCCGGATCCCGGGGGTGTCAAATACAGCTCCGCCGCCTTGCAACGGGATCAGTTGAGAAGCGGTGGTGGTGTGTCGTCCTTTTTCGTTCTCCGCGCTGACTTCCGCCACGGCCAGGCCCAGCCCTGGTTGGATCGCGTTCAACAAGCTGCTCTTCCCTACCCCGCTCTGCCCCGCCACGACCGTTTGTTTCCCTTGTAAGAGCGACTTCAAAGCCGCAACATTGGTGCCGTCGTCTGCGGAGGTCATCAAGACGCGATATCCCATCGAGGCATAGACACCGATCAATTGCTGTAACGGACCGGCGTCCACCAGGTCAATCTTGTTAATCACGATAACCGGTTCGACTTGGCAAGATTCCGCGGTCAACAAGAATCGGTCGATCAACACCGGTTTCAAACTTGGCAGGGCAGCGCTGGCGACGATCAACAGGTAATCGACGTTAGCAGCGATGACGTGTTGTTGACCGCGGCTAGTGCGACTGATGATGCCTGTTCGCGGTGCGACACTTTCAATCGTCCCGTCTTGGGCGGATTGGGCGCGGAAGCGAACTCGATCACCGGCGACGACCACGTTCCGTTGTTCGATGCTCAGCGATTTGAGCACCTGGCGAATCGTACACTCAAAAGTTTGTCCGTCGGCTGTGCGAACACGGCTCTTGAGTCCATGAACGCTAATGACGCGCCCCTCGAGCAGCTGCAGATCTTGTTCCGAATCGCGTTGATCGCCGATCACGGTTCGTTTGCGCGTCAGATCTCCTTTGCCGCTGACACGTTCGCCATGGGTAGCGTCGGCCAGTTCCTGGTCTTTGTTGCCGCCCTGATAATCGCGCGTCAGGTCGCCCCGCCGGACACGCCCCTGGTGGTTCTTTTTAAAATCGGTTCGCTGCTTGGATCGCTTCTTTTTCCCCATCTGGTTTGACTTGGCACCGCCGTGACCCGAGAGCCCATTGGGCCACCGCGCCGGTTGGCTAATTGGATTGAGGATCGAGTTTGACGACGGTTCCAGGCCTGTGTTCGGCAGCGCTTTCGGGTGCGATTGTTTGGCCGCGCGGCGGATGATCTTTTTCGGCTCGCATTCGTGACTGAATGGATTCGCCGATCAGCGCGGTCAATTCGGCTTCACCCAGTTCCTCATTTTCAAGCAATGCTCGCGTGATCTTTTCGAGATCCGCCCGATGTTCGCGCAACAGCTGCTCTGCCTTTTGATCGGCCTCCAACAGGATCCGGGCGACCTCTTCGTCAACCAATTCCTGCGTATGTTCGCTGAACTGACGCGTCTGATGAATCTCGCGGCCTAGAAACGGATCCTCCTCGGAGGTTTTGTAGCTGACCGGTCCGATCTTGGCGCTCATGCCCCAGTGCGTGACCATTCGTCTGGCGATGCTGGTTGCCCGCTCTAAATCATTCTCTGCGCCGACGCAAGTTTCGTTGTAGACGATCTTTTCCGCCGCGCGGCCGCCGAGCAGGACGATCAGTTGATGGTCCAGTTCTTTCTTGCTGACGCTCAGGCGGTCCTCGTTTGGGACATACTGCGTCACGCCAAGGGCGCGGCCGCGAGGAATGATGGTGACTTTGTGAACGACATGGGCGCCATCGAGATGCCAGGCGGTCAGCGTATGTCCGGCTTCGTGATACGCCGTTTTTTCTTTTTCATCGTCTTGCAGGACTTCCTCTCGCTTGGCGCCCATCAATATTTTGTCGCGGGCGTAGTCGAAGTCACTCATGTCGACGATTTTTTTGTCGTTGCGGGCGGCCCACAACGCGGCTTCGTTGACCATGTTGCGGATATCCGCGCCGGTCAGCCCGACCGTGCCGGCAGCCAATCGTCGCAAATCAACATCCTCGGCCAACGGGACGTCGCGGACGTGCACCTTGAAGATTGCCTCGCGGCCTCTCATGGTCGGTCGACCAACCGTGATGTGTCGGTCGAAGCGGCCCGGACGCAGCAGGGCGGGATCCAGCACATCGGGTCGGTTGGTCGCCGCGACGACGATCACCGCTTGGTTGCCGGCGAACCCATCCATTTCACCCAGGATCTGATTCAGCGTTTGTTCCCGTTCGTCGTGTCCGCCGCCGAGTCCGGCGCCGCGTTGACGGCCAACCGCATCGATCTCATCGATAAAGATAATCGCCGGACTATGTTCCTTGGCGGTTTTGAACAGATCTCGCACGCGACTGGCGCCGACACCGACGAACATTTGAATGAACTCGCTGCCGTTGACCGAGAAGAACGGCACGCCCGCTTCGCCGGCAACCGCGCGGGCCAACAGTGTCTTGCCGGTACCGGGAGGGCCATTGAGTAACACACCTTTGGGGACTTGGCCACCAAGTTTTTGAAATTTTTCCGGCGTCTTCAGGAATTCAACGATTTCTTGCAGATCGGCTTTGACACCCTCCAGGCCAGCAACGTCCGCAAATGTGACCATCTTTTCCGACGCTTCAAAACGTTTCGCCGGGCTCTTGCTGAATCCGGAAAGGAAGCCACCGCCCATCAGATCGCTGCGGGTCCGGCGAAACATCATGAACAAGAAAAACAAAATCGCCAGCGGCAAACCGATCATGGCGATCAGCGACAGCATTTGCAGCGTGTTGTCGGGGTTCTGATAACCATAGGGTATGCCCTTGGCCTTCAGCTCTTTTTCAAAGTCGACCACCCAGCCAGCATCGGTCGTTCTGACGAAAGCGAATTCCTTCAGCAATTTATCCGGCTGGCCAGTTTTGTCGGTGGTCTTTTTCGCGTCGTCCTCCTTCTCTGGCGGGGCTTCCGGCGGGATTTTGAATTCGCCGAAGACATACCTTTCACCGATGCTGACTTCGGCCACATTCCCTTTGTCCAATTGCTCTTGAAACTCGCTAGCGGTAATGATTGATCGCTCGTCCGCACCCTGATAGAACAGCAAGGCGACCAGCGCCGCAAGGATCAAGAAGATCAGCAGTGAATTATTGCTGCGGCGACTCGGTTGAGGGCGACCCTCTGGAGGACGATTGCCCGGCAGATTCGGGGGAGGACCGGGGTTGCGGGGACCGTTATTGCGGGGACCGTTATTGTCAGACTTGTTTTCCATTTCCTGCCTTTTGGCGGTGTTGGTGGGCCAGGATCAGTCCTGGCGCAAAGTGCCAGGGCTGAACCTGACTGCTTTGTCTGCCCAATTGTAGTGGCTTATTCCGAAAGTGACTAACCGCCCATTCGCGCCGATGATTCAGGCCTCGAAAGTCTGCTGGCTCCGTCAACCGTGCCGATCCACGAGGGTTTGATTTCATGTCCGGCTGATACCGCCCAGACCAAATCGTCCGCGAGCGAGGAGATCTGACAGCGACGAATCGCCGCGATCTGGTCGGCCGTGTATCCATCACGAAATAGTCGCCATGTCCAATAGGCGTCCGTCGGATTGGGATGATCGAAGGATTCCTGTTGTTTGCCATCCGACTCTGTGGGCGGATCGGCTGCCGATTGCGATTCGTTGACTAGTTCCAGAATGTCGCAGCCAAATTGTTCCATTGTCGCCGCTCCAATCCCGGGTACCGCTGCTAACTGGTCTGTCGTCTGCGGGATCATTTCAGCGATGCGATCAATCGTAGCGTTGGTCAACACGCGGTAAGCGGGAATGCCCAGTGCGGCGGAAGTCTTTCGCCGCCACCGTTTCAATCGCTCGATCAATTCAGTGGATTGGGCCGATCGCTCCGTTACCTGTTCAGTTTGGTCGCTACCAGCCGATGTGATTTGCACATCGCCCGATTCGATCTGGGCGGCCGCGATCGCCAGTCGTTTTGCCAGCTGCCGTGGCATGGTCAGCGCCGGCGGTAACGGATCCTCGGACTTCATCACGCGGCGACCCAGATCGGTAACGTGGACCGTCGGCCGTCGATCATCGACTTCTTTTTGGAGCAGCATGCCGGATTCGATCAGCGCGTCCATCACGGCGACCAAGTCCGTTTGGCGCAGTGCCGACAGCAGCCCGTAAGTGCTGAGCCGGTGCAATTTCCACTGCTGCAGTTTCTTGTTCTTGGACCCGGACAACATTTGCGCGACCATATTCTTGCCGAACCGACCATGCATCCGGGTCACGCCACTGAGCACCACTTGGACGCCGCGGCGCAACAGCAGTGGATCGATTCCCTGCAGCCGGTCGGCTAGTGAGACATCGGATCCACGACCAATCGACCCATCGACCGGATTGCAACGATCGCAAGTGCCGCAGTTGCCGCCGCCGGTTTCGCCAAAGTAGTTCAAGATCACGCGTTGCCGACAACCGCTGGTGCGAGCAAAGTCGATGACCGCTTCCAGTTTCTCGTAGTCGGCCTTCTTGCGGCGTTCCAATTCCTCAAAATCAATCTCCAATTGATCGAACGGAATGTCACGGTCGGTAAAGTGGATCGCTCGACCGCGAAACGGTGGAACGTAATCGAAGGCCTTCAGTTTTTTTAATTCCCGCAGAGTTCGCGTCAGCTGTTCACGATCAACACTGGCCAATTCAGCCAATTGACTGGGAAGAACAAAAACGTCTTCGCCGCGTCGTTTTCCAACCACTTTTTCGATCGCCCGCATCACGCGTCGGCGCACTTTCGCCTCGCCTGGCAAAAAGTCCAACATTGTCGCCGCGTCGCTGTCGATGCGGACGACCGCGTAATTCGCATTGCTGTCCATTCGCTTCAACACGCCAGCGCGGGCCAGCAGCGTTTCGGCGGTCCCGATTGCTTCGCTGCCGTCTTTGACATCGATCGCTTCTCGGACTTGATCGAGCGTCAACTCGATCGGATCTTCCTCACACGAGAGCAGGTACTCGTAAACTTTTTTGACGGTCTCCCGTGATGGATAGCGATTCTCGATAAAAAACTCTTGGATGTAACGATCGCTATAGGAGAACATCAACAGGCAATCGCTCGTCTCGCCATCACGTCCGGCGCGGCCCGCCTCTTGATAATAGGCTTCCAGCGAGCCCGGAATGTTGTAGTGGGCGACGAATCGAATGTCGGCTTTGTCGATTCCCATTCCGAATGCATTCGTCGCTACGATAGCGGCCAATTTTCCCGACATGAAATCGTCTTGCACTCGGCGTCGCTGCTGCGGTTCCAAGCCGGCGTGGTAGACACCGATCGGTCGGCGGGTTTTTTCCGGCAACCAATCGGCCAATTCTTCGCAGCGTTTGCGGGTTGCCGCGTAGATGATGCCGGATCCCGTTTGCGTTTTGAGATAATCGGTCAGTCGATCGTTCTTCTCTTGGTCCGCTCTGGCATGCAGGACGCTGAAGTGCAAGTTGGTTCTGGCGAAGCCGGTGACAAAGATTCGCGGTGATTTCAGACCCAGCAACGCTGAGATGTCGTCGCGGACCATCGGTGTTGCGGTAGCGGTTAAGGCGATGGTTTGCACGCCGCCAAGGTAACGCTCGCGAAAACGACCAAGTCGCGAGTAGTCGGGGCGAAAGTCGTGCCCCCATTCGCTGACGCAGTGCGCCTCGTCAACGGCCAGCAGCGATACATTGGCTGATCCGACCGCTTCCAGAAAACGACCGTTGCGCAGCCGTTCCGGCGCGACGTAGACCAGATCCAAACGACCCTCGGCCATTTCCCGCATCACGTCCGCTTGTTCCCCGGCGGTCAGCGAACTGTTGATCAATTTGGCGGCGATCTGCAAGCTCTGTAGCGTGTCAACCTGATCCTTCATCAGGGCAATCAAAGGCGAAACAACAATCGTGGTCCCTGCGCGCCAAGCTAGGCAGCTGATAACAAAGGCTTTTTCCACCACCGGTGGGCATCACGCACATCACATCCTGGCCGGCCGCGACTGCGTCGATCACGTCCCGCTGACCTGGGCGGAACTCAGACAAGCCAAACCTGGTCAGCAGCGTGGTCGGGTCCGTGATGCCTGTCATGACGATAGACTAGAATGAGGAAGGTTGAAGTCGCGCATGCGGCGCTGGCGATTATAAGATTGTCCCGCGCTAGCGACGAGAGACTACCCCCAGGGAAAAGCTTGATGGAAACCGACGGATCCTACATTTGCGACAGCTGCGGTGAAGAAATCGTGATTCCTGTGGATCCATCCGGCGGAGCCAGCCAGAGTTACGTTGAGGATTGCCCCGTTTGCTGCAACCCCAGCGTACTGCACGTCCAGTGGATTGATGATCAGCCCAGAGTCTGGGCCGAGCCAGCACAAGATCGTTAACTGGCTAACCCCTCGCCTGCCGCTTTCTCGCTTGTCTCGCGAAACAATTCCGCGATCACTTGCTCCAGCGGCACATCTTCTACTGACACATCTTCGATCGGGTGATCGCGCAATACTTCCGCCAGGATTCGCGGCACGTCACCCCGGGCGACTCGCATTCGCACGCGTGGCCAAGTTTGTTCCAGCACTTCGCCGAATCGTGATAGTTCCGGCTCGTGGCCTTCCCCGATTTGCAGCGTCACTTCTTTATGACCCGAAAACTTGTCGATGATTCCGGACAAGGATCCATCATATTCGATCCGTCCACCAGCGATGATGACAACTCGCTTGCAAAGCGCCGCAACGTCTTTCATGTAGTGACTGGTCAACAAAATGGTGATCTTGCGCTTCTCCTGGTAGTAACGCAGGAACTGCTGGATATTGTGTTGGGCGATCACGTCCAATCCGATCGTCGGCTCATCCAGGAACAGGACTTCAGGACTGTGCAGCAGCGCCGCGATCAGTTCCATCTTCATTCGTTCGCCCAACGACAATTCGCGAACCGGTTGGTTCAACAATGCCGCGACATCGAGCAGTTCGGTCAATTCAGACATGTTCCGCTCGAATCGGTCTGACGGAATTCCATAAATCTGTTGGTGCAGACGATACGACTCTTGTGCCGGCAGATCCCACCACAGTTGATTCTTCTGGCCCATCACCAGCGCAAAGCGGCGTCGGTATTCGTTTTTGCGCTGCCAGGGGGTAAACCCCATCACCGTAGCGGTTCCACTGGTCGGATTGATCACTCCGCTAAGCAGTTTCAGAGTCGTTGTCTTGCCGGCCCCGTTGGGTCCCAGGAAGGCGACCAACTCGCCGGCTTCGACATCCAGATCGATCCCGCGGACTGCCTGGACGTGGCGATATTCGCGGCGAAAAAGTCCGCGAATGCTCTCGCGCAGACCCTCGCGTTTGTGGTACACGCGGTAGGACTTGGTCAGCTGGCGAACTTCGATGATCGGCATGGGCGGTAGCTTTGGGGGAATCAGCAGTGGAAGATAAAGTAAATTGTTTCACTCTAACAGCCAGCCAGCAGTCAACATGTCCCCATCCATACCTCCCGTCCGTGTCGGTCTGGGCTTCGATTCGCACCCGCTGGGTAACGGCGGACCGCTAAGAATGGGAGGCATCGATGTCCCGGCCGAAGTTCATGCGATCGGACACAGTGATGCGGATGTATTGTTGCATGCGATCACCGACGCGATTCTTGGCGCGGTGGCCGAGCAGGACATCGGCCGGCTGTTTCCCGATACCGATCCTCAGAATCGTGCCCGAGACAGCGCGGACTTTTTGCGTGAGGCAATGCGGCGGCTGCGCAAGCATCACATGGAGATTGTCAATCTAGACTGCGTGATCCTGGCCGAACGTCCGAAGATGGCACCCCATGTCGATGCCATGAAAGAAGTGATCGGTGGCTTGACCGATGTCAGCACCGATCGCATCAGCATCAAAGCGAAAACGGGCGAGGGAATCGGCCCGATCGGACACGCCGAGGCGGTCGCCGCACGGGTTGTCGTGCTGGTATACGGCATTTAACTTTCGTGATCCGATCGTTGATTTCGACCCCCTGCTGATGCGGATCAGCGGCGGCAACGGGGCGGTGCTGGGCGAAGTTGCGATCGAACTGCCGTAATCCGCAGCGGCGATGGCTTGTTCCGGCCTACCTCCAATCCGCCTTGCCTCTCTATAATTCGCCAAACGGACTACCCACGGCCATTGAAACGAACGGGAATCATGAGCACCGCTGCTGCCGCTGAAATGATATCAAAAACCGCGTCCACCAAACCCGACATTCGCGTTTACAACACGCTCAGCAAGACCAAAGAGCCGTTTCTGCCGCTGCGGCCCCCGAAGGTCGGCATCTATCTGTGTGGACCGACGGTGTATGCCGAATCCCACATCGGTCACATGGTCGGACCGGTCATCTTCGATACCATCAAACGTTATCTGCGGTACAGCGGTTACGACGTCACTTGGGTGGTTAACATCACCGATGTCGATGACAAGTTGATCGCCAAGAGTCGCGAGCGGGGGATACCGATGAGCCAAATCGCCTGCGAGATGACCGCGGATTACCTGGCCAACCTAAAGGAATTGGGCGTCAATCAAATCGATCATCTGCCTCGCGCGACCGATCACATGCCCCAAATCATCCGTTTCATTCAGACCCTGGAGGAAAAAGGCCACGCGTATGCCGTCGATGGCGATGTCTTTTTTGACGTCGCCAAAGATCCGAACTATGGACAACTTTCCAATCGCAGCATCGACGATCAGCAGGGTGAAGGTGGCGGGGCGGCGGCCAAGAAGCGTTCGCCGGGTGACTTTGCGCTGTGGAAGAGCGCCAAAGCTGATGAAATATCCTGGGACAGCCCTTGGGGACCTGGACGACCTGGTTGGCATATCGAATGTTCAGCGATGAGTCACGAGATTCTCGGCGACACGTTCGACATTCACGGCGGCGGATTGGACTTGATGTTCCCGCACCATGAGAACGAACGGGCGCAAAGCAGCTGTTGTCACGGCGCACCGATGGTTAAGTACTGGATGCACAACGGACTGATGCGGGCCGGCGAGAAAGGAAAGGTGGGCGGCAAGAGTGATCGACAGGAGTCGGTCGACGAATCATCCGCCGGCAAGATCAGCCGCAGCAAAGGCGCCGGAGGTTTGTCGGAGTTGATTCGTCGTCAAACCGGCGAACGAATCCGCTTCTTCTTGCTGCGAACCCATTACCGTTCCACGATCGTGTATGGCGAAGAGGGATTGCTGGAAGCCGGCGCATCGCTGGAGGCGTTTTATCGTTTCTTTGATCGATTCGCCGAGATCACCGGCCACTCGTTTTATTCGTTATCACCGGCTGCGACACGAGAGGCTGGCAATTTTGATCCCGGTGATGATCCGTTGTTGCGCGAAATACACGCCGGCCGCGAGAAGTTTTTGGCCGCGATGGATGACGATTTCAATACGGGATTGGCGATTAGCGTGCTGTTTGATTCACTGCGACAATTGAACCGGTACATCGACCAGAGCGGATTAGCGCCCGGCGCGGGGACGGCCAGCCCGGCGGCCAAATCCTTGGTTGCCGCCGCGACCGTAATTCGCGAACTTGCCAATGTGCTGGGTTTGTTCGGAAAACCGGCGGCTCCGGCGGGCGCTGGTGACGAGGCGGTCAATGAACTGCTGAGCGGTGTCATCGATTTGCTGATCGACCTCCGCAAACAAGCTCGCGAGCGAAAAGATTACGCAACTGGCGATGCGATCCGTGATCGACTGGCCGAATTGGGCGTGGCGCTGCTGGACAAGAAAGAAGGCACCAGCTGGGAACGGAGTTCGTGACGCCTAAGCGTATCCTGGGCATCGATCCGGGGTTGAACACCACTGGTTACGGCGTCGTCGAAGTGATCGGCAATGACGTTCGCCTTTGCGAAGCCGGCATCGTGCGAAGTCGGGCCAAAGACAAAATCGAATCGCGATTGAACGAAATTTATAGCGGCGTTCAGGAAGTGATCGAGGCTCACAAACCCGATCTATTGGCGCTCGAACAGTTGTTCTCCCATTATGATCGGCCGCGCACAGCGATCTTGATGGGCCATGCGCGCGGCGTGATCTGCTTGGCGGCCGGTCAGGCTGGAATCGAAGTAGCTCACTTCGAACCTACGCGGGTCAAGAAGATCATGACCGGCAACGGCCGGGCACCCAAACATCAGATTCAGTTGGCGGTGAAAATGCAACTGAAACTAGCCAGCGTTCCCGAGCCGACCGATGTTGCCGATGCGCTAGCGATCGCTATTTGTGGTCATCACTTGGGAGCGGGATCGCTGCTGGAGATGTAGGCCGTTAACTTATCGGTGTCGCCTGTTGCTGCGATCGATCGGTTCCGCGGCAGAGAGCCTCGCTGGAGTGATTTTTGCGGAGCAGACTACTACGTTGACCCTGCGCGAACCTTCGCTTGAAAAGGATTTTTAGATCTTGATTATCACTATCACTGGCAAACTGGTTCACGTTGGCGAGACCTCGGTTTCGATTCAATCAACGCCCTTCGAGTATGAAGTCCTGATCGCTGATTACACTCGCCGCCAACTGCAAAGTCGTGTTGGCCAAGAGATTCGCCTGCATACGCTCGATTACATCGAAGGCAACGCGCAAAGCGGCGGGCGGCTGACTCCGCGACTGATCGGGTTCATGACCGAACCCGAACGGCAATTCTTTGATTTGTTTTGCAGCGTTGATGGTGTCGGAGTCAAGAAAGCACTGCGAGCGATGGTTCGCCCCGTCAAAGAGCTGGCGATGTTGATCGAAGGCCAGGACTCCAAAGGCCTGTCCGCGCTTCCCGGAATCGGGCCGGCGACGAGCGAGCGAGTGATCGCCAAGTTGCGACGCAAGATGCCTCGCTTTGCCTTGATGGTCGACCGCGAGAGTGCCGAAGAAGTGGTCGAGGGAGGCTCTGCAGTAGTCACTGAGACTTACGATGCCTTGATCTCATTGGGCCACAGCGAATCGGACGCCAGGAAACTGATCGACGGCGTGCTCGCCAGCGGTAAAAAGTTCAAAGACACCGAGTCGTTGTTGACGGCGATCTATCAAAAATCGCATTAAGTCTTATCCAAGGCTGTCGGGATTCCAAGCCTTTGGGTGGTTATATTCCAGCACCTCGGTGGGTTGCCAAATTTGTGCGAAACGGCTGGTTTCAGGCGTCGCATGCTCAAGAGCGGAGTTACCAACAGAAAGATCATCGATCACCGCGTCGGCTACCAGCCGCCCGAGAGAATTCGCCGGTGCGATGGTGAACGTTGGGATTCTACGGGTTACAATCGATATTGCTATGGCGATTGTCAATCCATCAGAACCGATCACCCTTCCACTGACCGTTGATCAGTTTCAGACCCTGGTCAAAAGCGGGGCCTTCGACGATCGCACCGGGCAGATCGAATTGATTCGCGGGAGGATTGTGCAAATGAATCCACAAGGCCCGGAACACGCCGATCCCGTTGACGAGCTTCAGGATTGGAGTTACGAGCATGCCGCAGGTAAGTTTCGGATCCGAATTGAAAAGCCGATTGAGATCGCTGGTCACGATAGTTGCCCGGAACCCGATATCGCTTGGGTCAGACGTGATCGATATCGCAACTGTCACCCACAGCCAAATGACGTTCGGCTGCTGATCGAGGTTAGCTATTCGAGCGGAAACTTCGACCGCGGTGAGAAACTGCAGCTATACGCCGAAGCCAACATTGCCGAGTACTGGATCGTTGACGTGGGGGATGAAGCGGTAACGGTTTGCCGTGATCCACGGGGACGAGCGTATCGTTCGATGGAGACTCATCGGCGTGATGCGACGATCTCGCCTGAATGCCAGTCGTCAGCGACTCTGGAAATCGCGCGACTGTTTCCTAGATGATCGTTGATCCTGATCGTTCACAATGCAGGCTTCGCACACCGATGGAGAGACGCGGATGGGAAACGCGCGGGCAAAATACGTGTCATTCCATCCGTGTGCGAAGTTCCGATTCTTAGTACGCTTTTGCGAAAATCGCTTTCTGCCGAGCTGGTTTGCCGCTGTAGAAACAACGACCGGCTTCGACGTTGTTGTCGCGAGGAATGCAGCGAACCGTGACCTTCAGCTCTTTCAGCAGCGGCTCCAACTCTTGTTCGTTGGCGAAGTGACAATGCGCGAATCCGCCATGGATTTCATTCTCGCTTTTGGACGCGAAGAAGTCGCGAAAGTCCGCCTCCTGGGTGATCTCCGCTGAGTGGTCTTCGCGAAGTTGCCGGGCGCGGTCGAACAATCCCTGTTGCATTTCGGCAAGCATGTTGGCGATTGTTGCCACCAATTCGTCGCGGCCGACACCTTGACTTTTCGCTTGATCGCGACGGCCCAGAAAGACGCTGTTGTTTTCGATATCCTTTGGCCCAACTTCCAAACGAATGGGAACGCCCCGTTTGACGTGGTGCCATTTCTTTTCACCGCCCCGAATGTCACGATCGTCAACTTCGACTCGGAGCGGTGCACCGGCGTACTGCTGCGTGGTCAGCGCGGCTTTCAAGGATTCGACATATGTCAGCACTTCGGCACGTTGAGCATCATCGCGATAGATCGGCAGGATGACGATGTGGGCCGGCGCTAAGCGGGGCGGCAGCACCAGTCCATCGTCATCGCTGTGCGTCATGATCAATGCACCGATCAAGCGCGTCGACACACCCCAGCTGGTGGTCCATGCATACTTGCGCTCACCATCTTCGTCTTGGAACGCGATCTCCTGTGCGCGCGAAAAGTTTTGTCCCAGAAAGTGACTCGTTCCAGCTTGCAATGCCTTGCGATCCTGCATCATCGCTTCGATTGACAGCGTTTCGACCGCACCAGGAAACCTTTCAGCTGGTGTTTTGCTGCCGATGATCACCGGCATGGCCATCCAATTTTCGGCGAAGTCGGCATAGACATCGATCATCCGCTCGGTCTCTTCGATCGCTTCCACATCGGTGGCGTGAACGGTATGACCTTCTTGCCACAGAAATTCGGCCGTACGCAAAAACATCCGCGTCCGCATTTCCCAGCGGACGACGTTGGCCCACTGGTTGATCAAAATTGGCAAGTCACGATAGCTTTGCACCCACTTGGCGTAACTGGCGCCGATGATCGTTTCACTGGTGGGTCGGACGATCAATGGTTCTTCCAGTTTGCCTGCCGGCCGCAAGCCGCCGTCGGGATCGGGTTCCAGGCGGTGATGAGTTACCACGGCGCATTCTTTGGCAAAGCCTTCGACATGTTCGGCTTCCTTTTCCAAAAAGCTCATCGGGATGAAAAGCGGGAAATAGGCATTTTGATGCCCGGTTGCCTTGAACATGTCATCCAAAGCCCGTTGCATGTTTTCCCATAATCGGTATCCCCAAGGCTTGATGACCATGCAGCCGCGGACCGGCGAATTCTCGGCCAAGTCGGCCGCCTTGATGATCTGCTGGTACCACTCGGGATAGTCTTGCTGACGAGTCGGTTGGATCGCGGTTTTCGGAGCTTTTGCCATGGACTTTAGCGGAGAGGTGAGTGAGCAGAATGCCTTGAACTTGCCAGACAAAGATTGTGCGCGCAGATCCGCTTTCAGGCCAGGACCAGGCCGCACAGCGCCGCGCAGACTGTACTCTGCCAGGTTAGCAGCGCCCGCATGCCGACCTGAGTGCCGCTCGGCGCGGCAAGCGGTCTTTCGAGGCAGATCGGTCTGCCAGAATTTCGACTATCGACGCAGGTTCAGTAATTCGTCCAGCAACTGCTGGCTGGTCGTGATCACCCGGCTGTTTCCCCGGTACTGGGTGCTGGCCAGGACCAGTTCCACCAAGTCTTGTCCGATGTCGGTGTTACTGAGCTCCAGTGCACCGCCGATCACGCTGCCGATCCCGTTTTCCCCCGGTCCCCCTTGGACCGGCAATCCGGTGTTGATCCCTTTGGCGAACATGTTCAAACCCCGTGCCTCCAAGCCGACCGGGTTTGCGAATCGTGCCAACTGTAACTGACCGAGGTCACGTGTGACCCCGTTGCTGAAGACACCACGAATCGTGCCGTCCTCGCCAATCACGTAACTATTCAGCACGCCCGGTTCGCTACCGTCTTGCCGGGTAGCGGCCAGACTGGCCTCTTGGGTTGCCAAGCCGGAGACCAGGCCAAAATCCATTTCAAATTGCAACGGCGAAACACTCGGGATGCCGGTCCGATTGATGGCGATGCGTGAGTTGGTGGCACTGACAAAGTTACCGTTTCCGTCGAATTTTAACAAACCTGTGCCGACGGCAATGTCGGTTCCGTCATCGATTCGGTTCTCAGGGCTGTCGGCGTACCAGCGGTAAATGGTTTCTTCGTCGGTTCGCTCTTCCAGCGTAGCGGTGACCCGCACGTTGATTGGAACCCCCAGCGAATCGTAGACGATGAAGTCGCTGGCGGCGCTCTGACCTTCGGCTTCCTGCAAGATCCCGAATCCCAGGTTGGGCGTACTGATTTCGCCTGCCTCGTTCTTGATTCGAAATGCGGCCAAGTCGATGTCGAGCGCGTTCAATTCGCCGGTATTGCTGACAAAACGAAACGAGCCGTCTTCGATGTAGCCACCGGGAACCAAATTCCCGGTCTCGCCGGGGATATTGTTCTCCGACGGCAGGATCGGATTCTGGGAATCGAGTTGCAGACTTTGGATGCCCGAGGAGGCTTCGATAAAGTCAATGAAGTCCTGGACCGTTGATGTCTCAGTGATCTCAAGATCTTTGGTCCCCAGCGCGCGTCCGCCCTTGCGTCCGCTATAGCTAAGGGTTCCAACTTCAAAGACGCTCTGATAGGTCAGCCCGTCCCGTTTCAAAACATCGGTCAACAGCGTCGCGCTGTTAATCGTGGGACCTTCCAAATCAATCAGTTTGTTGCCGGAAATGCTAAGGTCGGCAATCTCCGCATCGGTCTTCGTATCGGTGAAGACATCGCCGGGATCGATCGTATCGACCAGGTAAAAGTTGTTCTGGTCGCCTGCCAAATTGCGATAGATGCTGATTTTATCATACGCGGGAAAGCCGTCTGTCGCTGTCGGGGTCGGCGGCGTTGGAAAGTCGAACATGGTGACGCGCCCGCTGGAGACATTTTCCGGTCCGATCAAGGCGCTGGGTCGACTATCCACCTCTCCCGCTTTGTGATAGGTCACCATATAGCTGTAATTGCCGGTTAAGGTGACATCGTTCAAAGCAGTTCCAGACAACGGTGTGGTTCCATCGTCGATGAAGGCTCCCCCCGCAGCCACCGAAGCGAGCCGATAATAGTCCGACCCGTTGGGGCCTGTGCGATAGATATTGACGTTCGGAAAATTTCCACTTCCCTCGGCCGGCAAGTCGCTCAGCTCGATCCGTCCCCCGGCACCGACGGTTGCACTGATCGAGCTGCTGGGCGTCGATTCATTGCCCGATGAGTCCACCAAGGCAACACGATAGCGGTAAGTTCCCGCACCCAAAGTTCCGATGCCACTTGAGTTAATGGTGATGCCGCTGGCGTCCGACAGCGGACTGGAGTCCACCGAAATGCCTGACGCATCCGGGCGTGGTATTTCTGCGTCGCCCAGCTTCAGCGACTGGATCACCTGCGAAACTTGTGATAGCTCTCCCTCGGGAGTCAAGGTTCCTTCAAAAGTCACATTCTCGGTTGCCTTGGCGATGCTTTCGGTTCCCAGCGGAACCTGCAGCGGAACCAGAACTGATTCTTGTAACCGAAACTGTTCATCGACACCGTATCCCAGCAATCGTTCGCCAGTGGACGAAACCAATTCTGCGTTGGCGTTTAGCTTGAAGATGCCGTTACGCGTGTACAGTCGCTCGCCGGCGGCGCCTTCAACAATGAAAAATCCATCGCCTTGGATCGCCAAATCCGAAGCGCTGCTGCTGATTTCGATCGTGCCCTGATTGTGGTTCGCTGCGATTTCAGCAACCTGCACGCCGAGACCAATCTGTCTCGGGTTGGTACCGCCGTTGTCCGCCGTTGGTGACGCTCCCAACGAGAGCGTTTGCAGAAACTGCGTCGCGAAAATTACGTCCGAAGACTTGAATCCAACGGTTTGCGAGTTGGCCAAGTTGTTGCCGATCACATCGATCTGTGTTTCAGCAGCACTTAAGCCTGTCAAGGCCGTGGTCAGAGCAGATGTCAGTCCCATCGATTAGATCTCCCAGGGAGGTGCCTGGGAAACTGGGTCGATGGTCGGCTAGAGACCCTCTGCAGGGGTCTCGGTAACCGTCTCATCAACCGGCAAAGTTTGCCCAGTCTGTATTTCGCGAATGTTCTTGATACTCATCGTCTTTCCACCGACGTGAACTTTGATGCTTCGCTCATTCTTTTCCGGATCTGTTTCAACTGTGATTCGGTCGATGATCCCATCGACAGGGCTGCCGTCTTCGGCCAGTCCCGTCACTTGTTCACCGATCAGGCTGCTGGCGGTGACCAGTTCCTGACTGGAGGAAAGATTTGTCAGCGTTTTGGTCAGTTGATCTGTCGCCCCGATTTCGCGAATTTGACCAATCTGCTGGACCATCTCGCTGTTGTCCATCGGGTCTAGCGGATCTTGGTTTTGCAGTTCGGAAATCATCAGCGCCAGGAACTGATCGATATCGATGTCGCTATAAGCGTCGCTGGCCCCACCGGTCTGTCCGGTCGCCTCGCGTGCTGTGAAACCTGCTGTGGCAGCTTGAGAGATTTGAGACATTGGGGAAAGCTCGGAGTAGGAAGCGGGGGAGCGCGGAGCGATAGGAATGTCGTACTATTTGCCGATCGCCGGTGGCAAGAGACAAATCCAATGGACCAGGCATTCGGGTGTCTCGTCAAACCCTCAGGTCGACCCCTTGCGATGCCAGCGCTACCCGCAGTGGTTGACCGCTGTCAAAGACTGATTTTGACTCGCTGGCACTGGCCTCTTGGCTGACCGAAGCTTGAGTTTGCTGACCTGGGCGTTGGTGGTTTTCCCGCTGCTGCGATTCTCGATCAAAAGGCAAACCGGACTGTTCATTATTGGCTTCGGTTTCAACCTCGATTTGCTCGACCTGCATGCCAAATGATTCGAGCCTCGCTTTCAGATCGGGTAGGTGTTCTCGCAGTGTGGCGCTGGCGGCTTCGGTTTCGGTTATGACGCGTGCGCGCACCGATTGTTTCTCGACCCGCATTTCCAGTCGAACAGAACCCAATTCTGCTGGCGCCAGTCGCAATCGAACCATGCCACCATCTGGTCCCAAGTGCTGAAAAGCACGACTGACACGTTGAACCAACTTGACTCGGGCTGTCGTATCAGTGGCGGTTTGCTTGGTATTCGCTGTTTCACGGCGCTGGCCTGGATCAATTCGATTGAGCTCGCTGGACTGCAAGGAGTTGGCGGTTCCGCGTGATTCCACCCGATTGCCGCTCGTTGCGACTGGATTGGATTTAATGGGAGCGCTTGAAAGTCCATCGACGACGGTACTGACGGGGCGGGCGATCGTTGATTCGGGTCGCGGCTCGGCTCGTTGAGGAAACGTTTCGGCGGGCTCAGGGTTTCCCGCGGCAACCGTCGAGTTAGCGTTCTGAAACGTTTCCGAACCTTGCTGGTCGGCACGCCCGGAGGATGTTTGATTTGGCGGACTTTCGCGATTTTCGTGCAGGCGTTGCTGCCGCTTGTTGCGCGCCGGTAACGGGTCAGCTTGTGATTGCTCAGCTTTCGAGGGAGAACGTTCGGACGAAACGGTCTGATCTTCCCGCAGTGTCGGGTCGGACGTCTCGCCGGTCTGATCCAACCTGCCCGTGGCTGGAATGTTGGTGCCGACATCCGTGCGCGAGGTTGCGTTTGACTCTCCTTTCCTTGCGGCCGAGGATTCCGAGTTCGCGGCGGCGAGAGGCGCCGATTCCAACGATTTGATCGACTCGGCCGTCTGGTGGCCAACAATCGACGACGACGGGTCGACATGCGCGTCATCATCAGCTGGTGGCTGAATCGAATTCACATTTCCTGGTTCCGAATCAGGCGAGGCCGAATTAGCGGCATGGTCATCGGTGGTGACTGAATCGGTCGTCGATTTCGGTTGCCCAGCTGTTTCACGACCAGCGGGCGGTTGCTGAGGCAGCACCTGCTGAGCGCCATCGTGTTGCCTTGTTGGAACCAGCTGTGGCTGGTCACGACCGTCTGCGGCTGCTCGATCAGCCGAATCCGTTGTCGGATCGCTCTCGGCAGGTTCGGGTTGCTCGGCCCTCGAATCGGTTTCGCTTGGAACCGGAGCGGGAGTCGGAATGGCAATCGCCATGCGGGCGAACACTTCGGCAAAGGCGTCGACCAATGGCTCGGTTTCACCAAAACGACCACCGACATCGGCTAGCGCTCGAAGTTTGCCGCTGGCTAGCGATGAAACGCTCGCCGTTCGCGCGGCCGAATTGCTCGTTTCCAGATCACCCATCCGTAGATCCCCCCAGATCTAGAGCTTGTTGGCGCCGTGCTGCTCGCACAGTGCCGATTCGCGAAACGTCAGAGACTATCGCGTGTTTCGTCGATCAGTGCCGTTGTCGGCATGCCTTCGCCGATGCGACGAAGGATCTCGGCCAGTTTCTCAGGTTCCTTGTTGGCTTCATTGACAAACTCGCCCAGTATGTTTGATCGTTTTTCTGAGGACATGGCTTTAACGATTGTGACGACGTCATCAATTCTTTCATCGTCATACATTATCAGCAGCTGCTCTTTTGCTTGCACCGCGTCGAGCGACTGAATCGTTCGCTGCACATCTTGAATGCCTTCTTTCAGGGCAACTTCCTGGATTTCTTCAAGTTCGCGACGAAACTCTGTAAGACGTTCGTCCAATTTGGCACCCGACTGCTTGATGTCAGCTTCGAGGGTTTTCAGTAAGTCCCGATACTCCTTCTGGCTGCGAAGACGGACGTCCATGTCGTAACTTTCCATTTTTCGGGCTTCCAGTATGTCGTCAAAATCCGGTTGTTCACGGTCTTCGCTGGCCCGCAGGATTTGCCGCAGTCGGTTGCCCGAGATATCGATTCCGTTCAAAAGCCCGACAACTTTGGTCGCAGTGTCACCGTTAACGCTGCCCCGTGTCAGGAAGTAACCGAACAAGATTAATTGCGTCAGTACCGTTGCGACGCAGAAGGCGGCAAAGGCACCGAGTAATTTTGAGATCATCGATTTCGTTGCTCCCTCAGATGGCGAGTCGCCGCCGCTTCATCAGATTCTGTTTGCTCGCGCTGTTGTGATTTCGTGCGATGCGCCGCCAGTTCATGATCGGCAAGTCGTTCAAAGCGTTTGACTTCCGCTTGGGCCGCTCTCAAGGCTTGCTGACGTCGCAAGAGTTCTTGCTCCAATTGGACCCGTGTTTCACGCAGCGCACGCATCTCCGTTTGCAGTTGGATATCGTATCGACCTTGGGATAGCACTGTGTCGACCGAGACCGTGCCGACTCGAGACAGCTCAGCCTGTCGCAGCATCGCCGCTCGCTGGTCCGTCAGCGCCGCGGTTTGTTCATCGATTCGTCGGATCGCTTCGTTCGCTTTTCCGACATCGGCGCCGGCTTCATCCCGAGTGCGGCGGTGAAGTCGCAACAGCGTCGCGAATCGAAATTGATAAGACACAATACTGGTCCCTTAATTCTGCGTTGGATTCAAGGTCGCGTTGCCGGGAACCGGGACCGACGCATGGGTACGCGCCAGCTCGGCGGCCGTCGCGGCGCTGTTGATCAGTTGAGTCAGCTGTGCCTGGGAGTCTGTAAGCGACGTCAACTGCTCCGACGATTGCGTCAAGAAGTCATTCAGTGGTCCGCGCATCGCAATCGCCAAGTCAATTTTTGGATCGCTGCCGGCACGGTAAGCGCCGATCGAAATCAAATCTCGATTGTCGCGGTAGTCACTTAACAATCGTCGGACCGCGGAAATCGTTTGATTCAGCTCCGGTCGGACCAGGTGCGGCTGTAACCGACTGAGGCTGCCGAGCACATCGATTGGAGGCCAGTGCGATTCGGCTGCCAGCGATCGACTTAAGACAATGTGACCATCCAATAAGCCCCGCAGGGCGTCGGCGATCGGTTCGTTGTTATCATCACCCTCAACCAACACCGTGTAGAAAGCGGTGATCGAACCACGGCCGGTACGGCCGGCTCGTTCCACCAGTCGCGGCAACAGATTAAAGACGCTCGGCGGATATCCACGCGTGGTGGGTGGTTCACCAGCGGCCAGGCCAAGTTCGCGCTGCGCGGTTGCAAATCGAGTGACGGAATCCAGTAGCAACAACACGTCCTGGCCCCGGTCACGAAAACTCTCGGCAATCGCCGTTGCGGTCCAGGCCGCCGCGACCCGCTGTGCGGCAGGCCGATCGCTAGTGGCGACAACGACCACGCTTCTGGCAAACCCTGCCTCGCCCAGAGATCGCTTCAGAAAATCCTGGACCTCGCGACCTCGCTCGCCGACCATCCCGATCACAATCCGATCGGCGCTGCTGCCGCGTGCCAGCATTCCCAATAGTGTACTCTTACCAATTCCCGACCCGGCAAAAATCCCAAGTCGTTGTCCGCGACCGCAAGTCAGCATCGTGTCGATTGCGCGCACGCCGGTTTGCAGCGGTTGATCAATCGGCGGCCGATCAAGGGATTCCGGTGGCTGGCGATTGGCGTCGTAGGAAACCAGATCGCAAGGCAGTTTTCGATCATCCAGCGGGCGACCAAAGGCATCGATTACCCTGCCGCACAGACCGTCGCCGACGCGAATCTTCAATACCGTGTCGACCAGTCGCACCCGATCGCCGGCGGCGACCGATTCCAGTCGCTCGAGCGGCGCAAGTATCGGACTGACGCCGCGAAATCCGATCACCTGGCATCGTTTGGGCTTGCCACCGAGCGAATGAATTTCACAGATCGCCCCGATCGGAGCTGTCATGCCCGCAATTTCGATTGATTCGCCGGCAATCGCCGCGACTTGACCGAACACTTGATGGGTTACCGCAGCGGCGATTGTTTGATCGATTGAATCGAGTTCCGGCAAAGGCGGTGGTTGGATTGTGAACTGTTCGGAGCTACTCAGTGCGGTCACGGCAACAACTCCTCCAGCCGCTCCAGCTGTGCGCGGAGACCGGCATCGATGTTTCCTCCGCTTTGCCGTACCACCACTCCACGACGGTCGACAGATTCGTCCGCTTCCACAAGCGTTTGTTCGGGCAACTCCGGTGAAGCCAGCAATTTGTCAAATTCGGGTCCTAGCTGGGCGAGCGTTTCCGGATGGACGGCCACCGTTAGATTGGACGCCGCGCGAGTGCTGTACACCGCCTCGGCGGCCCATTGCATCAGAATCGCTGGTTCGCGATCGAGCGTTCGCATCACGATCCGCTCGGCCGCCGCAAGCGAGGTTCGCGTCAGCACGTCGGCGTACTGTTGCATCCACCCTTGATGCGTCGCGTGTAGCTGCGAAACCGCATCCCGAATCATTTCCAAACTCTGCTTGGAACGACTTTCGGCCGCTTGTTGCAGTTTCTGTTCGGCATCAATCGCGGCTCTTTCAAGTCCCTCTTGGTAACCGCGCTGGTCCGCTTGCTGTCGAATCAACTCAGCTTGCTGTTCCGCATCGGCCAACATCTGACGGACCTGGCTGCGGCATTGTTCCAGCTGCAAACGACCCTCATCGGCCAAGTCGCTGAGGTTGAACCCGGCCAATCCCGAGACCTCTCGCTGCGCCGCCGATTTTTCGCTCTGCGATTTGTTCTTCAATACAAATGCCATCGCTGCAGCTCCCGGTTATGCCGCCGTCGGTACGGCGCGGGCCAAGGACACCGACGCGCGGGCGACCATTTCTTTGGCATCGTCAATGTCCCGCAAGTTCAACGATCCCAGTGAGATCATTGCCGAGCGAACGCGCCTGGCTTCCGCTTTGGGAAGTAACGACAGCGCCGATTCGGCCGTCGCATTGGGGACGCCGCAGAGCGCCAACACGGCTATTCGAGTGTCGACTTGCCCCAGCGCCTGGCATAGATCGGCGGGCGTCAGTTGTTCGAGGTGCCGGGCGATCGAATCGGTGGAATCGAACGGCTGCGTCGAATTGGATCTGACCGGACTCTGTTGGGACGCGTCAATTTGACTTGCCGACTGCTGCGTGGTCGAGCGATTCGGTGGTAGTGGCCCCGCAGATCTCGCCGGTGGCCGCGTATGCTCCGCCAGACGTAGCTTGTGCATCAGCTCATGCTGCGGTGCTTCGGCGGTGGGAAAGTCCGCCGCTGCCGGCCAGCTGACAGTTTCGGCCGCTGCACGGACCTGCGATCCGGCTACCTGGCGAGCATGCTCCGGCATCGCTGCGAGAATCGCGTCCAAAGCGGTTCGACCGGGTCGCTGGTTGTCGTTGTTTGTCTGTTCCAGGATGCGCTTTCTGAAGTGGTCTGCAACCTCCTCAATTGCCGTGTCAGGAAACTCTTGGATGCGACCGATTCGACTGAGAGTTTCGGTTTGAGTTCGGGCGTCAAGCTGCGGCAATACCCTACCCGCGGTAGCCGGTGAGATCGAGGCCAGCACGAGTGCGACCGTTTGCGGATGTTCGCCCCGTAATAATTGCAACAGCATCCCATCGTCGACGTCTTCCAAGAACGACATCGGCGTCGTCGCTTCGTTTACCTGTCTTGTCGCGTTTGCGGTGTAGTCACCCGTGGCGGCATGTCTACGAATCGAATCGCCCGAGACCACACGGGAACCGGAGGCTGGTGAACTGAGCGGCTGGTCAATCGATGCTTCGTTGATCGGTGCCTGAGGGCCTGCAGTTTGGGTGGCCCGGTGTTGCTGCTCGACGGAAATTTTGAAGGCCTGGAAAGCACGCCGCAGTTCCAGTGGGTCTACATCGTCCAGCGACCGCATCGCCCGGCGTACCGCTTGCTTGGAATCCGGCGCGATCGATCCGAGCAACCCGGCGGCCACCGCAGCCGGCAGACTACTCAGGACGATAGCAACGCGCCTCAGCATTGCCTCGCGATCATGTCCTGAATTAAGTCCCTGTGCCATCAACCGCCGCTCCAGCTTGCTGTCGCCAAGATACGACTTGCTTGTAGAAAAGACGTCGGCGACAAGTCAACGGAGAATGTCTAGCTAAGCGGCTTCTCCTACCCAGCTGCGGATCACATTGGCGGCGACCTCGGGGTTTCCTTCGACGATCAAAACCAGCTCGTCTTTCAAATTGCCACCGGTGATGGTCATCGTATCGTCCTCATGCGAGGTTTCCGGTTCTGCTGGTGGTTTGGGCAATTCCAATCCGAAGCCTTCGCTGAACTCCGCCGGCGGTGTGTCGCCGGTTGCGCGGGCAGCCGAGCGGGCCACCCACAACGCGATCAGCGCCAAGCATATCAACGCGATCGATTGCCAAGAATCCGCCAGCCAGGTTAGCGCGACTTGGGTCGTATCGGTGGTCGGCAGCGGTTCGGACGGCAGGTCGGGCGTCACGAAAGTCTCGACCAGCTTGGTCCGATCGTCGCCGGGCAACTGCTGCGGTAACAGTTTGGATACCGCGCTATCAATGGTGTTGAAGGTTTTCGTTTTTAACTTTTCAAACGCCTCATCACTCATCGGGGCCAGATCGGCGACGGTCTTGTTCGGATCCTTTTCCAACTCTTGTTGGGCGTAAATGGATTTGAAATAGCTGTGGGGCAAACCAACCGTGACACTGATGCTTTTGACCATCAGTGACGCCATTCGGGAGTTTTCATATTGCTGTCCCGCAACCTTTTGCACCTCGTCTTGTTTGTCAGACAACTTGCTGGATTCGACGTTCTCGTCAATGCTAGCGGCGCGATTACCGATGGCATTGGGCGTTGTGCCTGGTACGCCGCGATAAGGTTGCCGATTGTTTTGGGACTCAATCTTGCGGCTTCGATTACTGACCGTGGTTCCCTCGGCATCGTAGCTCAGCACCGTCTTTTCGACGTCCATGGTAGGATCGATTTCCGCAAAGACCTCCACCGTCGCCGGGTAAGCGCGAGCGCCGATCGAATTTTTTGTTTCCACCAGGCTTCGGTCTCTTGCTGTTTTCGCAGCAGCGGATCGTCATCGCTGTCCAGCGACGAGGTGGTGGTCCCGTTGGTATCGACGATATCAACATCATCACTGGACATGCCGGCATACGAGGCGCGGATCATTTCTTTGATCGCTAGCACTCGGTAACGAGGCAGCGGCGCGGTCCCTTCCGGTACCACCAACACACTGGCCGATTGAGGCCGAGTCTGGCTCAAACCGCGACGCTCGCCCCGATCGTAGACCACCGAGGCAGTCTTGACCTCTGGCAACATCGCGATTCGTTTACCCAAGTCCGCTTCCTTGGCCGCTTTCTGCCTGGCATTCATTAAATCGCTGGAATCAAAGACGCCGGTCGCGTTGATCGCGTCTTGGACACTGCTATGCAAACTTGACGGCAGCGAAGACGATTCCTTCAACGCCGCCAAGTACTCTGACTTGTTCTCACGCGGTACTTTGATGCGACGTCCCTCGCGATCCCACTCACTGAGGCCAGCCGCACTGAACGCCAACTCGATCGCGTCCAAGTCCTGTTCGCCGAAAGTACGTCCGCCAAACAGAAAGGTGGACGAAGCGGAGCCGTTGCCGCGAACCAGAAATGCCAATCCGATCGCAATCGCAGCTGCCAGCATCACCGAGATCACCCGCGACTGCATCGGCATGGCCGCCAAGGCATTGCGGGCTTGTTCAGAAGATTGTTTGAATAAGTTCATCTAGCTCAAATCTGGATCTGTTGGATCTCGCGGTAGGCCTCGATCAGTTTGTTACGTACTTGCAGCAGCATCCGAAAGGCCAGGTCGGCTTTTTGGACCGCGGTCAGGACTTCGGCTTCGTTGACGTCTCCACCGGTCAACATCGTGTGCACCATCTGATTCGCGTCGGTTTGCATCGTGTTGACGCTTTTAACCTGCTGGGTCAGCAAACCGGCAAATTCATCGAGCCCCGCTGATTGCTTGATGCCGCCAGCGTATTGATTGACATTGCCCAGCGGCGAGGAGGGGCGAGAGGGCGGCTGGATTGCGGCAATCGGTTTCATGTTCGATAGGCTTCAAGCCGTGCGGCCCAACCATCTAGGCCAGGATCGAGAGGGTTTCGCGACTGAGGTTTTTTGTGATTTCCATCACACCGACGTTGGCTTCATAGGCACGGGTTGATTCCAACGCATCGACCATTTGCGTGGTCAAGTCGATGTTTGGATATGCGACGTAGCCTTTCCACTTGCCCTCTTTGATCGCCAGCGGATGTTTCGGCTGGTAGCGATATTGTGGTTCCGCATCACTGGTTTTGATTTCTGACACTTTCACGCCCGAAGCGCCCTGAACCGAAATCGATTCATCAGTCTGGAACACGACCTCACGGGCCTGATACGGATTGGCGGCTCCCGTTTCGTCGGTCAAGGACGACATGTTGGCAATGTTTCCAGAAACCGCGTTCAACCGCGTTCGCTGGGCGATCAATGCCGACGTGCTGACGTCAAGTGCTCTTAGCATAAGGGGGGCTCGAATGGTTCAACGGAGATGAAAATGTTAGGCGCGTTCGGTAATCGCGGCCCGCAGCAAGGCGAATTGGCTGCGCATTGTGGTCACGGCTAATCCGTGTAAGTGCTGATTCTTGGCAATCTCAGTGACCTGACGTTCCAACGAAACGTCGCTGCCGTCGTGAAATACGATTTGCTCGCTCGCAGCGCGCGGTCCGGAATACATGTCGTCACGAGTTGCCGGCGAGATGCCATCAATCGCTGACGGTTGCTGCGAGGACTGAATTGCATCGGCCAACGCATGTTGGAACTGAGTTTCATCCAGATCTTTCTGACGATATCCGGGGGTATCGATATTGGCAACGTTTCCCGCCAGCAGCTCATGACGCCGTTGGGCAAAGGCCATCGATTGCTCGAGCGCCGGAATCGTTGTGGACTGAAAAATACCGAACATGCTGATCCCACCTACGCGGCGATTCTGCCTTGGCCGCTGTGGCGACGGAACGTGACCGTGACCGCGGCACCCCCCTGAGGACAGTTGTGCCAAACGAGTCGGGCGCCGATGGCGGCTGCCGCCATCGGTAATCGTTGTGCGCGCTGCTGGATATCGCCGCCCGTGTCTGCCAATTCCAGTTCCACTCCGGCAGCCGTTTCACAGGCGGTCACGACCAGATCGCCGCCCTCGGGCATTTCGTCAATGGCTTGATTGACCAGGGTCCGCACCAATTCGGCCGTCTGCACGGCGTCAGCGGGTACGGCAAGCTCGGCATCAATGTCCATTTCCAATGCAATCGGAGCAACATGCCTCATCAGCAACGGGCCGGCAACCGATTCGACAAGAACCGCTAAAGTGGGACACGAGTTTGGTTCGATCCAATGATCTGACATGGTGCGCTTCCAAAAATGTGAGGGCAGCCGAAACAACAAATTGAACCCCCATGAATTGCTCATAAACGAGCCGCCGAGACTGTCGCAAGACGAATCTTCAAGCATTCAGTTTCACGATCCAGGCTGGCGGCTATCGGAGGCCCGACGCCGGCATCCGTAGAATGAAGGCGATTGTTCGACGTTCATTTGCTCCGATCGGGGTCGGCGTCGGCAGGTCCTTACGTCGGGAAAACGAGATTGAACAAGTCCGCCGGCCATTTTCACCTGATCTTCTGGGTTTGCGCGTTCATGATTTGGCTCTCCTTGACAAGGGGCAATCACCCCAATTGGACGCTGCGTCTTGCCTGCACCGGCATCCTGATTGCCATGTCGGCTGTGTACGCGGTGCTATGGTCGCCACGGACTCTGACAATGCGGCACCTGTGGTTCAGTTTGGCAGCGCTGCTGGCCTGCGGCTGGTTGGCGGCCTGGGCCATCAATGGGTTGTACGACGCCGCGATCGGCCCCGACCCGAGAAGGTTTTCGTTCACGTCCAATATTTTGATGGACACGGCCTTTGTCTGGTTCAACACGGTCATTGCTGGCGCCGTGGCCTGGACGTTGGGGCGCGCGACCGGCCGGCAGATGTGGTTTTTGCGCAGAGTCGGTTGATGATCGCCGGTCAGGGTTTTGCGGTCAACTTAGCCGCCTTTCCGTGCTACAGGTCAACCAGTCGGTTTCCCCAGCAGTCGCGCTCGTGCCGCCTGGTATTCCCGTTGCAATCGGGCAACAAGTTGTGAGGTTGTCTGCACTTCTTTGACCGCTGCAATTCCTTGTCCGGAGCCCCAGATGTCTTTCCAAGCCTTGCTGGAGTCGCTGCCAAAGCTCATTTTGCTGGGGTCCGATTCGGGTAGGTCATTGGGATCCAATCCGGCGGCGGTAATTGATCCTTTCAAGTAATTGCCATGCACACCGGTGAACAAGTTGGTATAGACAATGTCCTCGGAACTGCTGTCGGCAATCATTTGTTTGTAATCGTCAACGGCGCGCGCTTCGGTAGTCGCGATGAATGCGGATCCGATATAAGCCAAATCGGCTCCCATCGCTTCGGCCGCCAGCACCGCGTCGCCGCGTGCGATCGATCCGGACAACAGTAGCGGTCCGTCAAACCACTCGCGAATTTCCTGAACCAGCGCAAACGGCGAAATCGTTCCGGCATGTCCACCGGCTCCGGCGGCGACCGCGATCAAGCCATCAGCGCCCTTTTCAATCGCTTTGCGAGCAAAGTGGTTGTTGATGATGTCATGCAATACGATCCCACCATACTGATGCACAGCATCATTCAGTTCCGGGCGAGCGCCCAACGAGGTGATCACGATTGGTACTCGATACTTAACGCACATTTCCAGATCGTGCTCCAAACGATCGTTCGATCGGTGGACGATCTGGTTGACGGCAAAAGGCGCGGCGGGTCGGTCGGGATGGGCGGCGTTGTAAGCGTCCAAAGTTTCGTTGATTTCAGCCAACCACTCGTCCAATTGTTGTGCTGGTCGAGCATTGAGGGCGGGAAAAGAGCCGACCACGCCGGCTTTGCATTGCTCAACCACCAAGGGCGGATGCGAGATAATGAACAGCGGCGCGGCGACCACCGGCAAAACCAGCCGGTCCTGAAGAATCGACGGCACAGACATCAAGCACCTCTTGGGGAATCGTCGGATCCTGAACATGGAATGTGTGTGGATCCGGAATCCTAGTCGGTTTCGCCAGGGCCCGGGAGTGCATTGCTTGATCAGACTCACGCTGGCGTGCCGTACTTTAGCCAGCCTGGGGCGACCGCCAATCGGCTGTTCTGTTCAATCACTCAGGTCAAGCTGCCGGCCACTGGTCGCGACCGATGTCCGGGGCGCGTAATATTTGGCGGCCTGGTGCGAAGCGTTCATCTGAAGAATCTCAGCTTGCAGGGATGATCGGTTCTCTTGTAACGCAGTTTCGCAGGCCGCCTCGATCGCCAACAAATCCAGGTGCATTTGATCGCATTGTTCCTGTTGCGCTCGGCAAGATTCCCGGATCGATGGATTGTCCCAAGCCCGCTGAGTTGGGTCATCGTCGGCGGCCGCGCGAATTAGCTTGGCGATGCTGTCCAGCCGATTCAGAGGTGCTTGTTTGGCCGATAGGATTCGCATCAACTGGCTCATTTGACCAGCGTTGATTGCCTCGGTTTGAAGACGCCCGAGTTCCAGCAATTCATCGAGCGCGGACCAACGCTGGGCGATCAGTTCGGAAAGTTCCTTGCCATTCATGGTTCATCTCCTCAGGCGTCGTCTTTGATTCGGTCATTCATCCAGCCCAACAATGCTCGCCAGCCGTCGCGATCGTAGCGTGTGATCTCGGCAAATTTCGCATCCCATTCTCTTGGAATACGTCCCAGCACCACGTTGGCTTGTCGGATCAGCATGTCCGCTTCACCATCGCGTCCAAGCTCGCGCATGCAAGCGGCGCGTCCCAGAATGGCTTCTAACGCAGTAGGTTCATTCATGTATCGCAACTCGATCACTTGATACGCATTGGCTGCTTCTTCCAAGCGGTTCATCTGTCTCAGCACATCAGCCTCGGCCACATAGCAATTACGAAGCAAGCGTTGTTCGCGCTCAGGCAAACCACGTTCGTCTTCTCGCGACAGCAAATGCTGTCGCAGCCGAATGAAACCATCCAGGGCAACTTGCAACTGAGCGTCAGCGCGAGACCGCAACGAGCGGCGCGCGGTATCGAGAATCTCCGGCGATTCCGACTCCATGCGCGGCCATCGCGACGCCAACACATGCGCGTGGGCCGACATGTATGCGGCCGATTCGGTACGTGGAATCCACTTGTAGCGTTCGACGGCTTGATCCAGATATTGAACGGCCTCGTCCAGCGTTGGTTGGTTTTCGCGAAGCAATTTCAATCGCTCGGATGCACTCGACTGTTCGGCCAGCAGATAGGTTCGATAGCCGCGTTGGTACAACAGTTCGGCCAGCGTGAACAAGGAGTCGCGCCAGGCGGGACTTTGCGGTGTTAGGTTCCCGTCCTGTAGGTTTTCGGTAAGCAATTGACGCGCTGTGTCCAGGTTACCCATTTCCGCATGCGCCAAGGCTGCCAGCAATCGCGCGTCGTACCGCAATGGGTCGCGTTTGAATTCGCTAATGCAGGTCGTCAGCGCCTCGATCGCCTCGTCGGCGTCGCCTTCGGCCAGCAGCGCCCTTCCATAGGCGACCAGTCCGCGCGGTTGGCGCCGCCGATGTTCGTAGCGCAGGTACGGCTCCAGCAGCGCGATACTGCGGCTGAAGTGACGACCGTCTTGATAAGCTTGGATCGCTGACCATTGAACCGGCAAGTATTCCTCGGTATCAAACAACTCCTTCGCGGCTTGGGCAAACGCGTCACCGGCAGCCCGATAACGAGTTCTCGCCAATCGAGCCGCTCCTCGCGCCGCCTGATGACTCAGATTCTGGTCATCCGTTTTGGTAGCGGCAGCCCATTGCTGGTAGCCGATCCCTTCCTGAATCAGCGCTTCGCTGGCCTCGAATACCGGTGGCAAAGCGCGCGATGCGTCGATCGCGTGTTCATAGTCACCGAGCTGACGCAATTGGTCCAAGGCCTGGATCATTCGCAGGCGAAAATCCTTAAACGAGATCTCACTGGCCTGAAATCCTTGTGGGTCACCCAGTTCGCGCATCAAATAACGAGTTGTCTGCAAGACTTCTTCGCCGCGCCCTTGTTTGGCCAACAATTCAATCTCCTCCAAGCCGCCAATGATCCCATCAGGACCGAGTGGCCGCTGCTGGCGGACCGCGGTCAACAATGCCAACGCATCATCCCGGCGCCCGGCAATCAAATTGGCTCGCGCCGCCCACAGTCGCGCCTGAGTAGACACTGGCGGCATTGCTTCACGTTGCAAATTCATTAATTCGCGCAGCGTTTCTTCCAAGTCACGATTTTGTGTCCGCGAAGTTAATGGATTTTCGTCATCAATTGGGCCGTAACGTTCTTTCGCGCGCTGGATTTTCACAATTGCTTCCAGCAGACTCAGTTCGTCACTGAACTTCCGTAGCGCATCTTTGATGGTCGGTTCTTCGATGTTGGCCGACCGTGCCTGTTGCCGAGCCGCAGCAATCGCGGCGGTGGCATCGTCCCATCGTTTCGTTCCGATCAGTGCGCGAACCCGCGTCTGCTCACCCGCCCAACGTTGCTCAGGTTGCAATGAATCATCGCGGAGGAATTTTTCGATCGTCTCCAGCGCTCGATCTGCCGTGCTGCCGGCCGAGCGCAGTTCCGCTTCCGCCAAGCGGGGAGCCAGGACGCGTTGCAGGGTGGGGTCTCGATTGATCGCAGCTTGCAATGCGGGAATCGCCTCGTCGTAGCGCCCCAGTTCGAACATCGATTCGCCCATGATCCGGTTACCCTCGGTTTGCCGCCCCGGCGGAAAACCCGATTTTGCGGCCGCTTCCAAGTGCGGCAACGCCTCACGTAGGAAACGCCGCCGATCGCGGCTGTCGGTTTCGTGATTGGCCCGAGCGACCTTGCCGGCACCGACCAAAAAATCACGTAACCGAATCCAGTCCTGCAGTTTCTCCTTGGCTTTGCGGACTTGCTGTGGTTCGGCGATCTCGGCCGCGCTCAGCTTCTTGTCCGCTTCCGAAGGATCCTCGGGGGTTGTTGGATCGGCCGACGATCGAGCAGTCGGCAAGGGATCGTCGGATTGCTCGGAAAAATCAACCGTTTCGGCCAAATCGCCGGCGATAATCGGATGCCCGCGGACGAACTCCTGCGACGCGATCCGCAGGATCTCGTACTTGTCTGTGATTCCCGATTGCCACCAAATCGAAAACAAGATGCCAAATCCTGTCATCGCACACAGCGCAGCGACAACCATCAGCGTTGTCGTCAACTTGTCAACGCGCGTCGGCGGCGTTGATTTCTGTTCTGGTCGGCGGTCGGGCACGGCTGGGAATCCTCGTCTCTGAATAACAGCGGATAACAAACCGCTTCACTTCACGACAAGTGATCAATTCGGCGGCGCCCCGCTGGGGTGCCGCCGCGACCGCCTCGGTCGCTCGAGCGCGCAGCTTTTTAAGGAAAAAAGTATCGGATCCAGTTACGGCATTTTTGCCCCGGTACGTAGGCTACCGGTTGACCAAACAATCCTTGGCCGACTTGGACCGGATAGCGATCTTGCCCGAAGCTCAGCAGCGATCCAGCGGGCGCGGCCCGGGGTACTGTGGCGATGGGTGTGGCCGGAAGGACAGTTCCCACTGGTGCACCGGTTATGGTCATTGGCGGCGGCGCGATCGGAGCCGGTGGGGCGATGTAGGCCGGTGGCGCCTGATAGTTCACCGGGGCGCAGCATCCCGATGCGCTGGCCGCCGTGTAGCTACTCGGCCCCGAAACGTGACAACTGTTGCCCAGGGTTGCAAATCGATCGTCCAAGCGAGGTTGATTCAGTGGCGCGTAATCGTTGTTGGCAAGCGGATTTCCTGGAGCGGGAACCAGTTGGCCAGCGCTGCCTGGAACCGGAGCCGTGGGAGCTGCCCCTGGATTGAAGGGTAAACCTCGGGGCACGCCCGGTGGCATCGATGGAGGCGGCGGCGTGGCCGCCGAGGGGAAAGGAATCGGCGCGGGGCTGAAGGCATCGGGCAGTGCCATCCCGCCGGAATTGGGCAGCAAGGGAGCTTCCCCGGTTTGCATCCAGGCCGCTTGTTGGACCGACGAATCGTGCTGCGGGTCGAGGTTATGATCTTGCCGGGCAACGGTATCGCGATATTCGGTACGCTCGGGCGACGATAAGTACTGGTCGACCATACTCGCAGCCCCGATCGGACGTAGTCGAGTTTGCGGCGTGTCGATCGATTGAGCCCCGGCGGTTGGCAACGCCAATAAGCCGGCGGCGAATATCAACGCTCCGCCTGTTGTATTGCGAATCATGTCTGTCCTTGAAATCCGAGAATCCGTCGCAGCTACTTAGATCCACTAACGACAATCGGGATTCCGATGCAAGATCGATGCCAAATCAATGGGTTTGCGGGGCCGGCAGCTAAAGAATCCATTCCAGGCTTGCCAGCTGAGCGAATCGGCGCTGGTCAGCAGAACAGGATCCGCCTCGGGCACCAATCACAATTGGCAAAGCAATGTAACTCTTACAATTTCTGGCAACCGTCGCGGTGTTTCACGGACCTGGTTGCACGGACGGCCTACTTCTTAGCCGCGACCGTACCGAGCACCGGCGGCACCAAGAAGCACTGGTCGTCGTGAGCCGGTGAATTGTGGAGCGCTTGATCGCTGCTTAAACCATCGACATGACGATCTTCGCGCCAACGGTTGTCGACATCCAGCGCGGTGGTCATCGGTTCGACGTCGTCGGTATCCAGTTCGCTGAGCCGCTGGACAAACCCAAGAATGCTGTCCAATTGAACTCGCACGGTGGCGACTTCGTCGTCCGAAAGCTGCAGTCGGGCTAGCAGGGCGAGATCACGAACTTGATCATCCGAGAGCGACACAGCAGTTATTTCTTGTTGCTATTACCGACGTCAAACGGTTTCACGGCGACCGTCTTGCGGACCACACCACTGCGAATGCACTGAGTGCAGACCCGCATCGACTTGTTCGTACCGTTGGGCAACGTCACGTGGACTTTTTGCAGGTTCGGAACGAATTTCCGGCGCGTGATTCCGGTAATTTTCGTACCGACTCCGCCCAAATACTTGGCCTTACCGCGGGTTTCAATGCGGTTGCCCATCTGGACCTTCTTGCCGCAGGCTTCACATTGCCGTGCCATTAGTTCACTCGACTGTTACGTTTGGGAGATTCGACTCGCTGGTAAGTTTCGGCCCGGTAATATAGCGATCCTGGTGCTGCAGGTGAAGGAGGAATGTTGGCAGCGGCGGGTCGGCGGGGTGGCGGTGATCAGCCGGCTTTTCCGATTTTGCTCAAGTTACGGGCTGGCTGCAGTCGATGGACCCATTGGATTGCCTAATCGGTAAAGTTTGACATCGATCTGGCAGCGGTCTTACCCACGCACGCGCAGACACCCCATGCGATCTTTGAACATCCTTGCTGAACGAACCGCTGTTGCCGTGCCACATGGGTTTTTGCTGCTTTTTTTGACCGGTTGCAGCTCGATGCAGGTGCCTCAGCTCGAATTCCCTCCCACCCCTTTTTCCAAGCCGGCTACCCCAACCTACGGCCCGGAGCATCGGGCGTTCGAAATGCAACCGGAGGCGGGTGAGCAGATTTATCAGGCGGTTCGCGAGGCCAAAGCACGCAACGCAGTCGTGCTGCAGATCGTCGGCGACAGCTCACCCATTCGTGTGTTGCCGTTGCCCGGCGACGATCAAAGTGTCACGGTCAGCAATCTGCTGAGGCAGACCGGTGTCAACAAAAAGCTTGGCTCGATCGAAGCGACGCTATTTCGCCCATCGAGCGACTCGATCGCCGGCATGCCACTGGCGATCAAAATGGAATCCGACGGGCGTTCGGCTCGACCGGAGAGCGATTATGCGCTGCGGGCTGGTGACCGATTGAGAGTGCGAAAAGCCGCGAGTCCAGCGATGAAGGGGCTAATCCAGGGCATTTTGGGGCTCTAAACCCTGTCCAGCCCCTCTCCTGTTGACTCAAACAGGGCATAATACAGGGAAAGTGGACCTGCTGTTCGTGGGACCCTCTGCGGCAGACCTGTCGCCGCGGACGCCAGTGCAGAGGCGAACAGTGTGGCTGAACGGGACTGACTCTGCTCCCCCCCCCGCTGTGGCTAATTCCAAACGGTTCTACCTGTGACCCCCCATTGGCAGCGCAACACGAACATCGACCGACCTGAACGTGCGGCGTTCACGTTGATCGAACTGCTGGTGGTAATCGCCGCGATTGGAATCTTGGTTGGGCTCTTGTTGCCAGCGGTCCAGGCGGCTCGTGAGGCAGCCCGACGGATGCAATGCCAAAACAATCTCAAGCAAATCGGCTTGGCGATGCAGAACTATCATGCGTCGTATCGAACGTTGCCATGGGGCGCCAAAGGTGGCTGGGGTCACAGTTGGACCACCGACATCTTGCCGTTCATTGACCAGAATGCGGTTTGGGAGAACACGCCGCAGGGAGAAACGGGAGCAGCGACCGGAAACATCCCCGAGAGCATCAAGTTCCGCCAGCTAGCACGGTTCGCAGTGCCATCCTACCGCTGTCCATCGCAACCAGGGCCGACCCACTTTGAGCAAGCGTTTGATTCGATCACCGGACGTGCGCTCAATAGCTACTTGGGCAATGCCGGCAGCGACGTTGACCGTGACAACTACAGCACGGTCGGCTTGACTGGCATGAATTCGGGAAACGGAGTGTTGCGGGTCGCCGATTTTGTGACTGATCCACGGCAACCCAATCCACGGTCGATCAAGTTCACGGCGATCTTTGATGGGCTCAGCAACACGGTGTTGGTTAGCGAAACTCGCTACTTGGATCCGGATGCCTGCAGTATTTGTGACCATTTTTCGCTGTATCATCCCGATTTTGATCAGCCTGCGATCAATTCCGAAGGTCAGTTGGTACAAGGGACGGACTTTTCCGAAGCCTTGGCATCGCTTAAGCCGGGTATCAACCTGGAACTCGGTTCAGCCAGCAAAGAAGATCTGGAAATTTCAATCGGTAGTTTTCACCTGGGCGGAGTTCATGCGGTAATGTGTGACGGCAGCGTCCAGTATCTGACCGAAAGCTTAGACCAGCAAATAAGGCACGCGATCGGTTCCCGCGCTGACTGCGAAGTTTACGACCAATCATCGCTCTAACGAGACGACGCACATGGTCCGGAAAGTCCATCCGGGCGGTCGCGCCGCGGCGATCCCGCTGGGATTCGCGGGTCCGCTGCTGGATCGTTTTAAGCCATAGCACCAACTTCGGCATTCCCTTCTTCCTGTACCATCTCAGCCGCTTATCATGGCAGTTGTGGTGAGGCCGTGATCTGTGGCGGCTGTGCCGGCATTCTCGAGAGCAAAGGTTTTTCCGTGTTAACGACCGACCATCGATTCTGGCAGGAAACACATGAAGTTTTCAATCAGCCGCCGCCGCTGGAGAATTACAACTTGTTCGACGCCGATATCGCGCTCCGCGAAGCGGTCGCTCGCGAAGGTGCCGGTTCGTTTGAGACGGAGATCCGCGCTTACGGGGAACTAGTGGGGACGGAATTCTTTCCGCTTGGGTTCCAGGCGAATGAAAACAAACCGGTGTTTCATAGCCATGATCGGTTTGGCAATCGGATTGATCTGGTCCAGTACCATCCTAGTTACCACCAACTGATGAACGCCGCCATTGAGCGCGGCGAACACTCGTTGCCCTGGACGACCGAACGCCGAGGCGCCCAGGTGGCGCGCGCTGCGATGGAGTACATGCGGAATCAAGCCGAGTCGGGGTGCGGCTGCCCGCTGACAATGACCTATGCTTCGATTCCGGCGATTCGGCGGCAACCAGAAATTGCGCAGCAGTGGGAACCTTTGATTACCGCTCGGCACTACGATCCCCGCAATCTGCCGATCAGTCAGAAACAGGGCGCGACCATCGGGATGGCGATGACCGAAAAACAAGGCGGCAGTGACGTCCGCGCCAACACCACGCAGGCGACCTGCATTGGCGAGCAAGGGGCTGGCGGCGATTACGAGTTGATCGGGCACAAATGGTTTTGTTCGGCGCCAATGTGCGATGCGTTTCTGGTTCTTGCGCAAGCCGACGAAGGATTGAGCTGTTTCCTGCTGCCGCGCTGGCGGCCGGACGGAACCAAAAATGCAATGTGCATTCAAAGGTTGAAAAACAAACTAGGAAATGCCTCGAACGCATCCAGCGAAGTCGAGTTTCGCGGCGCCTACGCCCAGATGTTGGGCGAACCTGGTCGCGGCGTGGCAACGATCATCGAAATGGTCGCGCTGACCCGCTTTGACTGTATGGTCGGATCATCTTCGTTGATGCGTCAAGCAGTTGCCCAGGCAACGCACCATTGCGCTTACCGCGAAGCATTCGGAAAGCGGCTCTCCGATCAACCACTGATGCAAAGCGTGTTGGCCGATCTGATTCTGGAATCGGAAGCGTCTTTGGCGATGACGATGCGTGTGGGTCGGGCGCTTGATCAGGCAGACTCTGATCTTGGTGAGGCTGCCCTGGCGCGGATCGTCACGGCGATCGGCAAGTTTTGGATCTGCAAACGGGCGCCGGCGCACGTCTATGAAGCGATGGAGTGCCTCGGCGGGATCGGTTACGTCGAAGAATCAATTCTGCCGCGTCTCTATCGCGAGGCGCCCTTGAATTCAATTTGGGAAGGCAGCGGCAACGTCCAATGCCTGGATGTTCTACGGGCGATTTCCCGGGATGCTCAGACGCTGGACGTGTTGTTGGCGACGATCGAAACGGGCAGGGGCAGCGACGCCGACCTGGATCGAGAAATCGAGCGATTGAAATCCGCGTTTACCAGCAGCGACGAGATCGAATATCGCGCCAGGCAGATTGTCCAGCAATGCGGATTGCTGCTGCAAGCCACATTACTAATCGGAGCCGGCGTACCGGGCGTTGCCGATGCATTTATCGAAGCCCGGTTGCGTCGTCCCAGCGGCATCTACGGAGCGCCTGTCGGTACCAAAACATCCCAACTGCTGATGGACCGCGCGCTGCCCCGGATCAGCGAGCAGTGAGCTGCTCCGGATCAGCGAGCAGTGAGCTGCTCCGGATCAACGAGCAGTGAGCTGCTCCGGATCAACGAGCAGTAAATCACTTGTTCATCGGTGATCAACAGGCGGGTCAATCCGCGTGGGGTTTCGATCTTTATTTTCGCGACGGACTAAATCCCCGCGTCGGTTGCCGGCAGTTCGTTGTTCTTGATTTTATCGCCGAAGACCTTGCCATCGCTGCTTTCGAGTTCATTCGCTTTTTGAATCCCTTCTAGGATTGCCTTCTTCGTGCCTTCGGGATCAGCTTTGATTTTGTCTTTAGGAAAATCTTCGGCCTTCAAGAATTTGTTGACCGCCCTGCCGTACTCGTTTCGGCTATCTTTGGCCTTCTTCTGTTTTCCTTTGACATGACAGATGTTGCAGCCGGCTTTTTTCGCAGCCAGCTTGAACTCTTCGCTCGCTTCCGAGTCATCGCCGAGATATTTATCCTTCCATTGCTTGTTGAAATCGGTGATTGCCAGCGCGGGTGTCGCCAAAAACATCAGGCATCCAATCATTACAGCCAATCGTCTCATTCAAGATTCTCCGAAGTACAAAGTCGTTCCGGCCGGTCGGCGTCAATATCCGCGTTGCCGCGGGCCGGGCAAGAGGGTTCAGTAGGAGGTCCAAGTGACCGCTGCGGCAACGGTTCCGGGAAGTGACGGGGACTCGCTCCGATCAAGCAGTCCCCTCAATTAAGTCTCGGCCGAGCGGAAATGTCAATTCGGTTTCGGAATCATTGACGATTTTTCGCTTTTTTGGCCGCATCGCCTGCTTGGACAGCTTGCCGATCGAATCATCAACGGTTCGCTGGATTCGCTGCCGCCGCAGCTTGATCAGAGACCAACACCGGTTGCGGAGCCACGGCGGACTCAGGCACGGCCACATCATCGCGCTTCGAAGCCGACTCGAACCACAGCCAGCCGGCACTTAGCAACAACAGCGCGAATGCTCCGATCCAGGGGGCATAACGTTGTAACCAATCAGGGGTCGGTGCCGGCTGAGCAATCGGTCGCGGCGCCAGAGTGTACGTTCTGGCTAAGTCATCGCGGCGGGCGACCTCGCGCAAGTCGGCCAATAAATCGTTCGCATTGGCATAGCGATCACTGGGTGCCTTGGCCAGCATCTTGTTCAGCACGGCGGTCAAATGGTCGCTGACGGCAGGTCGCAATTTCTGGACGTTGGGCGGCGGCGCGGTTCCGTGGCTGATCACTTTCTGAGCCATGGTTCCACCGGGATAAGGTGGATTTCCCGTCAACATGAAATACAGCGTACAGCCGAGCGAATAAATGTCGCTCCGCAGATCGGCATTCCGAGGGTCGCGCGCCTGTTCGGGCGAAATGTAATCGAACGTGCCCAGTGTCACGCCACTGGCGGTCATATCGTCCGACATCTCCAAGTGCTCACTGCGGGCCAGTCCCATATCGACCAGTTTCAGTGTTCCATCGCTGCCGACAATGACGTTGGAAGGTTTGATGTCGCGATGAACAATTCCACGGTCCGCCGCATGCTGAATTGCGCCGGCCAATTGGCTGGTGTAATAAACCGCATCATCAATCGTAAAGACCCCGTCCGAAACCACTAGATCGCGGATATTGGTCCCTGCGACGAACTCGAAAACGATGTAATGCCAGACGTCGTGATTGCCGGCATCATAGACGCGAGCAATTCGCGGGTGATCCAGCTTTGCCGCGCTTTGGGCTTCGTTGCGAAACCGCCGCTGCAGATCAGGATCGTCGCCAACAAATGGAATCACCTTGATCGCTACTGTACGATCAAGTTGCTGATCATGAGCGCGGAAGACGGCACCCATGCCACCGCCACCAATCAAATCTCCGATCAAATATTGATTCAGCTGCTGGCCTACCAAGACCTTGGTGATGACCGCCGGTGTCTGCTGGAGTGGATTGCCGGCTCGTTCGATACGGGACGAACCGCGGATCACCGTGTTTGCTTGGGCCACATTCTCGGGATCATCGGCCGAATCAAATTCATGGTCCGACAACGACGGTTGATTCTGGGTTTGCGGTGAGATGTCCCCGGTCAAGGCTGGCTCGGCCGCCGGTTTGATCGTTGAGCTTTCTGGAATCGAATGGTCCGAGGACATCGCGGGTGCCAAGTGGGTAGCCTGCCGAAGACCGGGTTAGAGTCTAAGTGAAAAGAATGCAATGCGTCCGCTGCCAAGAATGGTTGACCAGGCTGGCCGTCAGCAGCGAAGTTTTCGCGCTCAAGCTTCAACGCGCTGCTATCATCCCTGGGTCATAGCCCTGGATAATCAAGTACAAACTGTTCAGCAAACACGTTGCTCAGCAATCACATTGCATCGTTGAGATTAGTCTAATTCGAACCCTTGATTGGGTCAACAAAACAGAAGTCAGTCGGGAGTTTCAGTCGTCATGCCCTGTATCCGCGGAAACCGCCAGCTCGCGTCATTGTTGGTTGTCGGGTTCGTCCACTTTGCCCTCTTCGATCGACAGCTGACACACTCTGGCCAGCCGCCAAACATCCTCCTGGTGGTGGTGGATGATCTCGGCTTTGCCGATCTTCATTGCCTCGGTAGCGACGACCTGCAAACGCCAGCGCTGGATCAGCTTTACGGGGACTCACTTCGCTTGAACCGCTACTATGCGAGTTGCCCGGTTTGCTCGCCTACCCGGGCCGCCATCTTGACCGGGTGCTATCCCGATCGGGTCGGCGTACCAGGAGTGATTCGTACGGCGGAACAGAATAGTTGGGGCTACTATCGGCCGATTGCCAAGACGTTGCCGGAGATCCTGCGGGATCAGGGATATCAAACCATGGCAGTCGGAAAATGGCACCTCGGACTGCGCCAAGAAAACCATCCGCAAAGCCGGGGCTTTGATCGATTTAAAGGTTTTTTGGGTGACATGATGGACGACTATTACAACCATCGCCGTCACGGCATCAACTACATGCGCGAAGGTCGAAACGAGATTGATCCAGCAGGTCATGCGACCGATCTGTTCAGCCAGTGGGCTGTGGAGTCGATTACTTCCAATGCCGGGCGAACGGAGCAGAAACCGTGGTTTCTGTATCTCGCCTACAATGCGCCGCATACCCCGATTCAACCGCCTGTGGATTGGCTGAATCGGGTCCAGCAGCGGCAACCAAAGATCGACCCCAAGCGCGCGGCATTGGTCGCGTTGATCGAACACCTGGACGCCGGCATCGGTCGGGTGATCGACGCTTTGCGGCGGACCGAGCAATACAGCAATACCGTGATCGTCTTTACCAGTGACAATGGTGGGCAGTTGGAGGTCGGTGCGAATAATGGTCCGCTGCGGGACGGCAAGGGATCGATGTACGAAGGCGGCTTGCGGATTCCGGGTTGCATTCGAGTTCCCCACCAAACCAACTCGGGAACGTCCACCGATGCGATCTGCAGCACCGTTGATTTGCTGCCCACGCTGGCCGAGATCGCCGGCGGCGTCCCGGCCGAGGGCATCGACGGGGCATCGCTCTGGCCGTTGCTGGCCAGTCCCGATCACCTGTGGCCCGAGCGTGAGATTTACTTTGTCAGACGCGAGGGAGGATTACGCTACGCTGGTTTGACCGCTGAAGCATTGCGAAAGGGAGATCTGAAACTCGTCCATAATCTGCCGACAAACGAATTTGAGTTATTCGATTTAGCCCGCGATCCGCAAGAGACCAGGAACTTGGCCTCCGAATCACCGCAGCAGTTTCGCCAGTTGATCGGCCGGCTGCAGGATCACGTTCAACGGGGTGGCCAAGCGGCGTGGCAGAAGCTTAGATAGGGGAAACTTCCGGCCGTGGTTCGCTGTTGGCCATCACGATCCGCCCCTCGAGCGACAGCGCAATGCGAGCGAGACGGCGTGATTAACTGCTTTTTTGACGCACCCCACTTTTTTTTTCGAACCCGCCTGTGAAGTTGTGACTAGCTTGCGTCATAATCCCCGCCACCCATCCATTCTTTTAACTCTTTGAAACCATCGTAGAAATGTTTGTATCCCGTACCATCTGCAAAGTTGGCCGAACGAATTGTATCCATTGGCTGATCGCTGGCATCTTCGCTTGTTTGCTGACGGGCTTCGCCCCGAACGCGATCTCTCAAGAGGCGGCCAGCGATGCTCCACCCGCCGAGGAATCGGTCGAAACCGTGGTGATCGAAGACGAGGTCACCATCAGCTCCGGCGTCGGTGTCCCAGCGATCGCTTACTTGATCCCGGTCTTCGGCTTGTTGGGTCTCGGTTTCACCTACTGGAAATCGTCTTGGGTCGCGCAACAAGAAGTCGGTACCGAGAAAATGGCTCGAATCGCCGCCAGCATCTCTGAAGGTGCGATGTCCTTTTTGAAAGCGGAATACACGTTCCTGGTGATTTTTGTGGCGGCTGTCGCGATCTTGCTAGGCTATGCCGGTGGTACCCAAGGCGACTCGTCCTCGCCCTTGATCGCACTGTCGTTCGCGACCGGAGCGTTCAGTTCCGCTTTGGCGGGCTTCATTGGCATGCGCGTGGCGACCAAAGCCAACGTGCGGACGACCAACGCGGCGCGGACCAGTCTTGGTGCCGCATTGGAAGTTGCCTTCGCCGGCGGCAGCGTGATGGGAATGGGTGTCGTCGGACTCGGTGTGCTCGGTTTAAGTGTGCTGTTCGTCGTTTATGGAACGATGTTCGGCTTGGACTCTCAAGCGAACATCACGCGAGTGATCACGGTCCTGACCGGATTCTCCTTTGGTGCATCCTCGATTGCCCTATTCGCGCGAGTTGGCGGCGGGATCTACACCAAAGCCGCTGACGTGGGGGCTGACCTGGTTGGCAAAGTAGAAGCAGGAATTCCCGAAGACCATCCGCTGAACCCCGCCACCATCGCCGACAATGTTGGTGACAACGTCGGTGACGTCGCCGGAATGGGTGCTGACTTGTTTGAGTCCTACGTGGGCTCGATCATCGGAACGATGGTGTTGGGAGCGGCATTCTTCACTGCGTTCAATGCGGAAGGCGCCGACAATCTGAACGGATTGTCGGCGGTGCTGTTGCCGCTGGTCCTGGCCGGAGTCGGGATTCTGACCTCGATCGCCGGCACGTTTTTTGTCAAGGTCAAGGAGGGTGGCAACCCGCATCACGCCCTGAACGTGGGTGAATTTGGTTCAGCAGCGATTCTGCTGGTTTTGACCTACGCGATCATCAAGTTCATGTTGCCCGGCGACCTGGACGGAAGAAGACTTTGTTACGAAAGGGACTTTCGAGTACACCAGCAACGGTGTCTTCTTTGCAATTCTGTTTGGTTTGGGCGCCGGTTTGGCGATCGGCAAGATCACCGAATTCTACACCGGCACCGGGACGGCACCGGTCAAGTCGATCGTCCGCCAGTCGGTCACCGGATCGGCCACGAACATCATCGCCGGGTTGGGTGTCGGCATGATGTCGACCTCGATTCCGATCATCATCATCGCGCTGGCGATCATCGGCGCTTATTCGTGCGCCGGGCTGTATGGGATCGCGATTGCCGCGGTCGGCATGCTTGTCCAACACCGGGATTCAGTTGGCGGTTGATGCCTATGGTCCGATCTCGGACAACGCTGGGGGAATCGCCGAGATGGCCGAGTTGCCCCCGGAAGTTCGCCAGCGGACCGACAAACTGGATGCCGTCGGTAACACCACGGCGGCGATCGGAAAGGGATTTGCGATTGGCTCGGCGGCTTTGACCGCTTTGGCGCTATTTGCGGCCTACATCACGGCCTACAACGCGACCCACGTCGACCAGAAGATCACCGATATCAGCATTACCAACCCGTACGTGATGGCGTCGTTGTTCGTGGGAGGCATGTTGCCATTCCTGTTCTCGGCACTTTCGATGAATGCGGTCGGCCGCGCCGCGATGGCGATGATCGAAGAAGTTCGTCGTCAATTCAAAGACATTCCGGAACTCAAAGCGGCGCTGAATGTCATGCAGACCAACGACGGAAAGAAGTTCAGCGAGTGGTCGAAAGCGGATCAAGACACTTTCGAAGCGGCGGACGGAAAAGCGGAGTACGGCAAGTGTGTTGCGATCTCGACTCGGGCCTCGATTCGTGAAATGATCCTGCCTGGCTTGGTCGCCGTGCTGGTCCCTGTGCTGTTTGGGTTTGTACCCAAGTACCTGGGACTCGAGGGAAACACCAATGCCTTGATGCTGGGCGGACTATTGGCCGGGGTTACCGTCAGTGGTGTGCTGATGGCTCTGTTTCAGTCCAATGCCGGTGGTGCTTGGGACAACGCGAAAAAGATGATCGAAGAGGGGTTTGAGCACAACGGGCAAATGCTGACTAAGGGAAGTGACGCCCACAAGGCCGCCGTCGTCGGCGACACCGTCGGTGACCCGTTCAAAGATACATCCGGTCCATCGTTAAATATTTTGCTCAAGCTGATGAGTGTCGTGGCACTGGTGATTGCTTCGTTCATTTAGCGTCAGCAAGCCAGGACACCCTCGATGGCGGAACGAATCACCGGAATTTTAACGCCCAACATCACGCCTGTTGACGATGCAAGGACGCGTCGACGAGGAACGCTTGCGTGGCTACGTCGATTGGTTGATCGATCGCGGTGTCGATGGACTCTACCCCAACGGCAGCACCGGAGAATTTGTTCGCTTTTCAGCCGACGAGCGGCGGCGAATCGTGCAAGTGGTGGTTGAGCAAACGGCGGAAAGAGTTCCGGTGTCTGGCCGGTGCCGCCGAAGCCAACGTGAAATCGACCATCGAAGCCTGTGAGGTCTACGGTGGCATGGGAGTCCGTGCGGTTGCGATTGTGGCCCCGTTCTACTACCGACTCAGCAGCGAGGGTGTGTACGCCTATTTCCGCGAGATTGCCGATACCGTCTCCGTCGATGTGACTCTGTACAACATTCCACTGTTCGCCTCGCCGATCGAAGTTGACACGGTCATTCGTTTGGCATCGGAATGCCCGCGGGTTGTCGGGATCAAAGACAGCAGTGGCGACCTGCCGAACATGATGCGGATGATCGCGGCAATTCGGCCGCTTCGCGATGACTTCACTTTCCTGACTGGCTGGGACGCGGCGCTGGCGCCGATGTTGATCGCCGGATGTGACGGTGGAACCAACGCGACCAGCGGCGTTGTTCCTGAGCTGACCCGCGCGATCCATCGCAGCGTTGCCGCCGGAAACATCGAGGAAGCAATGCGATTGCAGTATCAGTTGTTGCCGCTTTTTGACGCCATGATCTCTCTGGGTGAATTTCCCGAAGGCTTCCGCGCCGGTGCCCGTTCGCGCGGCTGGAACCTGGGCGCCGGAAGAGTTCCCTTGTCGCCGCAGCAACGAGACGCAATTGCCCGGACCCAACGAGAGATTGACGCCTTGGTCGCAGACGTGGCGGAACTTGGTCAGCCGACCGTGTTGCCGCCCGAGACGATCGAGAAAATCGTGCATCGAGTGATGCGTCAACTGGGGGCGTGATGCCACTTGTTTCGCTCGAAAATCTGTCCATTGGCTTTCGTGGGCCTCAGCTGTTCGACAATGTCAACGCGACGATCGACCCTGGCCAGCGGATCGGACTGCTGGGACGCAATGGCGCCGGCAAGACAACGCTGCTGAAGATGTTGGTCGGCGAGATCCTGCCGGATCATGGTGCGATCACGCTGGCCCCGGGAACCAAGATCGCCAGATTGCCCCAGGATGTTCCCGCTGAACTGACCGGATCGATCGAATCGGTCGTCCTGGCCGGTCAGCAAGCGTCGGCGGATCCCGAACAACAGTGGCAGATTCAGCACCGCGTGGAATCAACCCTGTCGCGGATGCAGCTAGATAAACAAGCCAACTTTGCAACCCTTTCCAGCGGTATGAAACGCCGCGTGCTGTTGGCCAGGGCGATTGCCGGCGATCCTGATGTGTTGCTGTTGGACGAACCGACCAACCATTTGGATATTCCTTCCATTTTGTGGCTCGAGCAGTTCCTTAGCCGTTGGCCAAACACGCTGATCTTCATCACTCACGATCGTTCGTTTCTACAGAACCTGGCGACGCGAATTTGGGAAATTGATCGAGGACGACTATTCGATTGGTCGTGTGACTATCAAACCTTCTTGAAGCGTAAGGAAGCCTTGCTGGTCGCCCAAGAACAACAGGACGCGCTGTTCGACAAAAAATTGGCTCGAAGAAGAGGTCTGGATTCGGCAGGGAATTAAAGCCCGACGGACTCGCAACGAAGGGCGTGTCCGAGCCCTCAAGGCGATGCGCGTTGAACGGCTTCAGCGCCGCGAAGCGGTCGGCAAGGCAAAGTTGAACATTCAAGAAGCCCAGCGCAGCGGTGCGCTGGTCGCCGACCTGCGCGAGATCTCGTTCGCTTACGGTGAGCAAACGATTGTCAACAACTTTTCAACTACGCTGATGCGCGGAGACAAGGTTGGCATCATCGGTCCCAACGGTGCCGGCAAAACCACGTTGCTGAAACTGCTGCTCGGTCAACTGCAACCTGATAGCGGATCAGTCAAGCTGGGCACAAATCTACAAGTCGCCTACTTTGACCAGCTGCGCGACACACTGGACCCCAATCAAACGGTTCAAGAAAACGTGGGTCAAGGAAGTGACAAAGTGCAAATTGGTGACAAGACAAAACACATCCTTGGCTACTTGCAAGATTTTTTATTCACGCCCGAGCGAGCACGCACCGAGGTGCGTTTTCTCTCGGGTGGCGAGCGAACCGCGCCTTGTTGGCCCGCTTGATGACGCAACCGGCCAACGTGATCGTGTTGGACGAACCGACCAACGACCTTGACAGTGAAACGCTCGAGTTGCTGGAAGACCAACTGGCCGGTTTCTCCGGCACGCTACTGATGGTCAGTCACGATCGAACGTTCCTAAACAACATCGTGACCAGCACCATCGTTTTTGAACCCGACCGGTGTGAAAGAGTATGTCGGCGGCTATGACGACTGGCAGCAGGCGGTCGCTCGATCCGCCCTCCCGGCGGAGCCGGCCAAGCCGGTTGAGAAATCGAAGACGGTCGACAGACCCAAAGCAAGTCCCGCGAAGAAACTTTCGTACAAGGACCAGCGCGAGCTGGACCAATTGCCCAGTCGAATCGAATTGATCGAAACCGAGATTGCCGCGCTGCACCGGGCGATGTCCGATGCAGCCTATTTTCAACAGCCGGGAGACAGGATCGCCGGTGACGCCGCGCAGCTGAGACAGCTGGAACAAGACCTCGCCGCGGCCTACCAGCGATGGGAACAGCTGATGTAGGCAGTTTTCTTTCACTTTCGGCATTCCCTCGTTACTGCTTAGAATAGAAGTCGCCCTGCCCTCCCCTGCCCCGCTGGCAACCAATTCTGATGAGATCGATTCTGACTCGTGCGATGATCACACTGGCCACCTTGGTGGTCGGGCTATCGTCGATTTCGCGAGCTGATCAGCGCGTCGACTTTAATCGAGACATTCGTCCGTTGTTCTCCGGCAACTGCTTGACCTGTCATGGTCCCGATGAGAACGAGCGGGTATCCGATCTGCGGCTCGACACCGAAGACGGTTCGCGCATCGACTTAGGTGGCTACGCGGCGATCGTTCCCGGTGAACCCGACAACAGCGAACTGCTGCGAGCGCCTGACCACCGAGCGATCCGGAGTTGCGAATGCCGCCGGCAGGCAAAGGGATCCCGCTGGGCGGAGCTGAAATCGAACTGGTCCGGCGCTGGATCGCCGAGGGTGCCGACTACGCCAAACATTGGTCCTACCAGCAGCCGGTTCGACCCGAGTTGCCGCAAGTTGACTTGACCGCTTGGCCGCGAAATCCGATCGATCATTTCATTCTCGCCCGGCTTGAGTCGGTGGGCTTGCAACCTTCCCCGCAGGCCGACCGACTGACGTTGGCTCGCCGTGTTGCTTTGGACCTGACCGGATTGCCGCCGACCTGGCACGAGGCGGCCGAGTTTGTCGGCCGACCCGCGAGCTGATGCCTATGAATTGTATGTCGATCGTCAGCTGGCCAAACAATCGTTCGGCGAACGTTGGGCGCGTCTGTGGCTGGATCTGGCTCGCTATGCGGATTCGGCGGGCTATGCTGACGACCCGCCGCGGACAATTTGGGCCTATCGTGACTACGTGATTCGTTCGCTGAACGAAAACAAGCCATTCGATCAATTCACCATCGAACAGATCGCCGGTGATCTGCTGCCCAATCCCACCGACGATCAATTGATTGCGACCGCCTTCCATCGAAACACGTTGACCAACAACGAAGGTGGGACCAACGACGAAGAATTCCGTAACGTCGCGATCGTCGATCGTGTCAATACGACGATGGAAGTTTGGATGGGGACCACCATGGCTTGTGCTCAGTGTCATACCCACAAGTACGATCCGATCACGCAAGAAGAATACTTCCAGCTCTTCGCATTTTTTAACAACTCAGCCGACGCCGACCAACGCGATGAACGTCCGACGTACGATCTCTTTACTGACCAACAGAAATCTCTGAAGATCCAGTTGCAAGAACAGATCGAGGATCTGAACGGCAAGCTTGCCGCGCCGACGCCTGAATTGGTTGCTGCCCAGATCGAGTGGCTCAAATCGTTCGAGACCGAACCGATTTGGACCCCGATCCATCCGAGCAAAGCTACCGCCCAGTCGCGAGAACTGCGAATTGACGAGGACGGCTCGGTGCATGCCCAGGGGCAACGTCCCGAGCACGATCAGTACTCGCTTAGCTATCCCAAGAACGAGGGCAAGCTGACGGCAATGAGGATTGACGTGCCAGCTGAACAAACGGAAAACTTTGTGCTCTCGCAAGTCACGGCGACTTGGACGCCGCCGGGCAGCGATGCGATTGACGCGCGTTTCATTCGGATTGAATTACCTGGCCAGCAAAAGATGATTCACCTGGCTGAAATCGAAGCTTTTTCTAATGGAGTCAACGTCGCTCGCGGCGGATCGGCAACTCAAAGTTCGACTGGGTTCGGCGGCGTGGTCAGCCGAGCGATCGATGGAAACACCGATGGTGACTACCAGAAAAACTCAGTGACGCACACCAACATCGAAGACAATCCCTGGATCGAAGTTGATTTAGGATCGCCGCACCGAATTGACCGAATAGTGCTCTGGAATCGTACCGACGGCGGCAAGCAAATCAGCGATCGAATTCGAGGCCTGCGATTGTCGTTGCTCGATCAGAATCGTGAATCCGTTTGGCAACAAACTTCGCCCGAGTTTCCTGAGCCCAGCCAGGTGTATCGGCCCAATGGCAGCGTAGAGATTCGGTTTGTCGAAGCCAACGCTGATTTCCAACAAGAAGGATTTCCCGCTTCGTCACTGCTCTCGGGCGAGCCGGATCCGAAAACGGGTTGGGCCGTGGCGCCGCAAACGGGAACACCGCATCAGTTGACATTAGCCCTTGACCAGCCACTCGATTTGGGCACGGGCGAGTTGAATGTCCAACTGGTTTTCGCATCGAGTCATCAACGGTTGCCGTTGGATCACTTCCGACTTTCGCTGACCGATGATCCGAATGTCGCGCAGTGGTCCAAGATTCCGGAGGATGTTCGCCAAATCATCAAAACCGAATCCAGCCGTCGGACCGATCAACAACGACAGCAACTGGCGGCTTACTATCGCAGCGTAGCGCCGTTGCTGGATGAACCGCGGCGGCAGCTGAGCGAGGCCCGGCAACAGCTTGACGCTATCAAGCCGATCACCACGGTACCGGTGATGCGACAATTAGCCGATGAGGCGCGTCGGACAACGAAAGTCCAGATTCGCGGAAATTATCAAAGCACCGGCGAAGCGGTCAGCGAAGGCACTCCTGCTGCGTTTCATCCGCTCAGCGACGAGGGACCTCGCGATCGCCTGGCATTGGCTCGTTGGTTGGTCGACGATCAAAATCCGCTGACTGCTCGCGTCATGGCGAATCGTTATTGGGAAGAAATCTTTGGCACCGGAATCGTCCACACCAGCGAAGAGTTTGGGTCTCAAGGTGAATTGCCCTCCCATCCGATGTTGCTCGATTGGCTCGCTGTGGAGCTGCGCGATGGCGGTTGGGATCTGAAACAGCTGTTGAAGTTGTTGGTCACGTCGGCCACCTATCGCCAAAGCAGCGTCACTACGGAGCGCTTGCGTGACGCGGATCCGGAAAACCGGCTGTATGCTCGAGGCCCTCGTTTTCGTGTCTCGGCGGAAATGGTTCGTGACCAGGCAATGTTTGTCAGTGGTCTGTTGAGCGACAAGCTGTACGGGCCGCCCGTGCGACCACCACAACCTCAACTCGGACTCAATGCTGCGTTTGGCAGTGCGACCGATTGGAAGACCAGCGACGGAGACGATCGATATCGCCGCGGCGTCTATACGACGTGGCGTCGCTCCAGTCCGTATCCGTCGATGGCCCAGTTCGACGCGCCGAATCGCGAAGTCTGTACCGTCCGTCGCATCCGCACGAACACCCCGCTGCAAGCATTGGTCACACTGAATGATCCGGTCTACATCGAAGCGGCTCAGGCGCTCTCACGCAATATGATCGCTGCCGGTGACACACCCCGGGACCGAATCCAGTACGCTTGTCAAACCTGTTTGATCCGAAATCCCACCAGCGACGAGCTGCATCGTTTGAGCTTGTTGGCAGACCAGGCACAGCAACGATTTCAGACTCAACCGCAACAAGCAATCAAGTTGGCAACGGAGCCCTTTGGCCAGCTGCCAGAGGGAGCGGACCCAGCCGAATACGCTGCCTGGACCGTTGTCGCCAATGTGATCCTGAACCTGGACGAAATGTTTATGAAAAGGTAACGGTCAGCCGGTAGCCGACAATCATCAGCAAACAGTAGAACCAAGTAGCATGTCAATCGAACGAATTCGTAACCAAACACGTCGCCACTTCTTGCAGCAATCGACCGCAGGGATCGGTGCGGCTGCGCTCGGGAGTTTGCTGGCAACTGAATCTTCGGCTTCGCAAGATCCCTTGGCGACTCGGCAACCGCACTTTGCGGCAAAAGCGAAAAGGGTGATTTATTTACACATGACTGGTTCGCCGCCGAACCTGGATCTGTTCGACTACAAACCCGAATTGGTCAAGCGAACCGGTCAGGATTGTCCCGATGAGTTCATCGCGGGTCGAGAGTTCGCGTTCACAACCGGTGTTCCCAAACTGCTAGGCTCGCCGCGAAAGTGGAAGCAGGTCGGCCAGAACGGCATCTGGATGTCTGACGCCATTGGGCACTTGCACGAGATCGCCGATGACATGTGCGTCGTCCACTCGATGCACACCGATCAATTCAATCATGCGCCTGCCGAGTTGTTGGTTTACACCGGGTCGCCCCGCAGCGGACGGCCTTCGATGGGTTCCTGGGTGATCTATGGACTGGGCAGCGAGAATGAAAACCTGCCCGGATTCGTGGTGCTGATCTCCTCTGGCGTGCAACCCAACGGCGGCAAGAATTCGTTTGGCAGCGGTTTTCTGCCGTCGGTCTACCAAGGCGTGCAGTGTCGATCCAAGGGTGACCCGGTTCTGTATGTCTCCGACCCAGCAGGCATGGACCGCCAGATGCGACGAATGAGTCTTGATGCGCTGCGCGATTTGAATCATTGGCAAGCTGACACGATGGGGCACCCCGAGACGCTGACGCGGATCTCGCAGTACGAACTTGCCTTTCGCATGCAGACAGCGGTTCCCGAGGTGATGGACATCTCGCAGGAATCGGCCAAAACACTGGCCGACTATGGTGCATCACTGGGCGGTTCGAGCTTGGCCAACAATTGCTTGTTGGCTCGTCGATTGGTTGAATCCGGGGTCCGATTTGTGCAACTGTTCGATTGGGGATGGGATTTTCATGGCACCGGTGCGGGTGAGAATTTGACGACCGGTTTGACCAACAAGTGCGCGACCATGGACAAACCCATTGCCGCGCTGATCAAAGATCTCAAGCAACGCGGTCTTTTGGACGAGACGTTGATTGTGTGGGGCGGTGAGTTTGGACGCACGCCATTCCGAGAGGGGCGCACTGCCAACAGCGACAATCTTGGTCGCGATCACTATCCCGACGCCTTCACGATCTGGATGGCCGGCGGCGGGGTCAAGGGAGGTTTTGAGTACGGTCAGTCGGACGAACTCGGTTTCGGCGTGACGGATCAACCGGTGCATGTCCATGATCTACAGGCCACCATTTTGCACCAACTCGGCTTTGATCATCAGCGACTAACCTATCGGTTCCAAGGCCGCGATTACCGCCTGACCGATGTCCATGGCCAAGTGGTAAAAGATCTGTTGGCGTAGCGCGAAAGACGCACAGGGGGCGATCAAAAACTTAACTCTTCCCTTCGCCGTCCAGTCAGCTTCCGATCCGCTACTCCGGCAGCAACAGTGCCGCTGGATTGCTCAGATGCGAGATCAGCGCATTGGCAAAGCGAGCGGCGTCCGCGCCGTCGACGACACGATGGTCAAACGAGAAGGATAAGTAAACAACATCCGCCGCGCGGATATTGCCGGCCTCGTCGAACCTCGGTCTCTTGACGATTTGGCCGATGCCAAGAATACCAACCGCCGGTTCGTTGATGATCGGTGTTGAAATCAGGCCTCCGATGCCGCCGGTCGAAGTGATCGTGAACGTGTTGCCTTGATACTGATCAGGTGTGGCTTTGCCGGTTCGCGCTGCTTCGGCCAACTGTCCGATCTCGAGGGCAATCTGTGACAAGTCTTTTTGATCTGCGTCACGCAGCACCGGCACGACCAGTCCAGCGGCTGTGTCCGTCGCGATCCCAAGATGGTATTGGTCATGCAGGACGATTTCATCGGCTTCGCTATCGATCGAAGCATTGACCTGGGGAACTTCTTGCAAAGCGGCAACAGTGGCTTTGACAATGAAAGGCAGGTAGGTCAGTTTGATTCCCTTGTCCGCAAACTGTACTTTCAATGATTCACGAATCCGTACCAAGTCGGTCACATCGACCTCATCGACGTAGCTGAAGTGGGGGATCGTCTGCATCGCCCGCGTCATCCGCTGGGCAATCGTGCGGCGCAGCCCTCGCAAGGGAACGCGGGATCCGGGTGATGGTTGGTCAACTGACAAAGGCCTCCCGTTTTTAGGTTTGGGTTGAACTGCCGCTGTCTTGGTTGATCTGGGCGTGCGGTTGACCAAGCCCGCCAAATCGTCGATCAGCACTCGCCTGTTGGGACCACTCCCCTGCACCGTCGATAGGTCGATACCAAGCTTTCGCGCCATACGACGGACCGACGGTGCGGCGACTGACGATGCGGCAGCGCTGACAGCAGGGGGGCTGGTGCGAGCTGGTGGCTGGGTCGCCGGTGGTTGAATCTGAGCGCCGTGAGGTTGGGATTCCGCTTCCGGGTTGATCGCGGCCGCCGCGCCGACATCGGCCGGCTGATAGCGGAGCATCGCTGCGCCAACGTCAATCTGCGCGCCAGGTTCGATCAGCAACTGTTCGATGGTGCCGGTGAAAGTTGAGGGCAATTCAACCGTCGCTTTATCGGTCATCACTTCGGCAATCTCCTGACCTCGCGAAACCTGGTCACCGGCCGAGACCATCCAGCGCACCAGTTCGGCTTGCACGATGCCTTCGCCGAGTTCGGGCAAACAGAATTCCATCACGCCTCCTCCAATGCCATTTCACGCATGGCTGTTTTGATCGTGGCCAGCTGTGGCACCGAGTTTTGCTCGTAGACATCGGCCAGACCAATGCCGGGCAAGTGTTTGCCCAACAGCACCCGGGGCCGCGCCAGTAAATCGTAGAAATGCTCGTCGACAATCCGCCGCAATAAGTGTTCGCCGAAGTTCGTGACTTCGGTGTCTTCGTTGACAATCAATACACGGCCGGTTTTCAGCGTGCTGTTTTGGATTGCCGGCCAGTCGTAAGGGAATAGCGTACGCAGGTCCAGTACGTCAAATGATAATCCATCTTCACGTCGCAATTGCTCGGCGGCCTGCACGCACAACGGCAGGGTACGACCCTGGCTGATCACGGTGCCGCTGCTGCCTTCGCTGACCAGCGCGGCTTGGCCCAAGGGCACGTAATATTCTTTCACATCGGGCCATTGTGGCGTCCAATGGGTCCGATCGCCAAGCGGCGCATCGATCATCTTTTTCAGTTGTTCGCGGTCTTGCGGTTCGCCAGGAATCAGTTCGCTGCCCCAATGTCGCATCAAGGCTTTGGGCAACAGCATCATGACCGGGTTTGGATCGACGATGGCCGAAAGCATCAAACCGTAGGCGTCCAGTGGATTGCTGGGGATGGCCACTTTCCAACCCGGTAAGCGCGTGGCCCAGCTATCAAACGAATGGGAGTGGTAGATACTGCCGTGAATGCCGGAACCGGTGGGCGTCATCAAGACCATTGGCAGTTCCCATTTACCCCCGTTGGTCCAATACTGATTGCCGGCGACTTTCAAAAGATCGATGGTGTTGAAGGCGTAGTCGCAGAACTGAATCTCACAGACCGGTCGGCCGCCGGCATAAGCGATGCCCATCGCCGTACCGATGATTCCGCGTTCGTCCAGCGGACTGTTCCAGGCGGTCTCCAAGCCCTGCGTTGCCGTGAACACGCCTCCCAGCGGCGGTCCCACGTCTTCACCAAAGATATCAGTCACGCCGAGATGGGTTTCCCCGTAGTGCAAAGCAAGCCGAATCGCTTGAACCATTGTGGCCATGGAGACTACCCCGGCAGACCGTGGCAACCCTGCGGATAGATCGCGTCCACGCGACTGGGCGCGAAGGTGTGCGAGTAGAGGTCATCGGCGGTCGGCAGGGGTTCGGCAAGAGCCTGATCAATGGCGGATTGCACTTCGGCGTTGGCAGCTTCGTGAATCTGCCCAATCTGTTGGCCGGTGAGCGCACCTGAGGAGAGAAGTTTTTCCTCGAACAGGGCAAGGCAATCCGGTTCCTCCTTGGCTCGTCCCGCACCGCTAGCTGAGGAGTGACCGTATAGCCGAGACATGTTTGCCTGCAACATGTAAGGATGTCGCCGGCGACGGCAGTGCCCCATCGCACGCTCCAAGGCATGCCAGCTGGCGATCGGATCGTTGCCATCGACGACCTCGCCCGGAATCCCAAATGCCTTGCCCCGTTCGGTGACAAAGCGTTCGCCGTGTTGCGTTCCGGCGGCCGTCGAAATTCCCCAATGATTGTTGTTGGTGATCATCAGCACCGGCAATTGATTGTCAGGACGAGTGCTCCAGATCATGCAGGAAGCAAAGTCTCCTTGCGCCGTTCCAGCATCACCGCCGTTGACAATCGTGATTCCGTCACCGCCGAATCGGCGTTGGACAATCGCTGTGCCCGGTGCGATCGCAAACTGGTTTTCGACCACTGAGGACATGGGCACGACATTCCAATCAGGAACTGAGTAATGGCCGACGAAATTCCTGCCCATGGTAAACGGATCGGTCACTCTCATCGCCGCCTGTCGAATCGCGTCGATCAGAGGCATTCCCAGCGCCACCATCACGGCGCTGGAACGGTAGTGCAGATGCAGATAGTCAAACGCCGGTCCGCGCCCCTTGTGGGCCTGTAAACCTAGACAGACGTTGAACGCCTCTTCCCCGGGGCCGCCGATCCAAAAGTAACTTTGACCCGATTTGCACATCCGGATCATGCCTTCTTCCAAGGCCCGAGCGCGGACCATGATCCGATGAACTTCCAGACAGCGATCGACGGCCAAAGATTCCTGGCCGGATCGCAGCTCTTTGGTCGATGGATCCGATGAGTGGTCGAGTTGGCGCATGTTTACCCTCCTGAGCTCTTAATACGGATCGACCGTTTGCAGAGTTCGAGTGAGCAGAAAACGGCTAATTTCCGAATCCGCCCCCGCCGAGTCCACCGCCGCCGGTGCTGCCGGAACCGCTGGTGCCGGTGGATCCCGTGACGAAGTTGAACGTGGTCACGTCGCCAATTTGCGAGAAAAACGGCTGTGGCGAGATTCGCACGTAACGCCGGTCGGCCGAGATGATTGCTAGCGCGCTCAAGGTGGCACCCTCGCTGAGTGTGGTGATTTGTGGCTGAAAGCCGACACCCCCTCGGCGGCCCCCCAAAAATCCAGTGTTGACGGCTCCCCCACCGGTCAGTGCGCGAACGTCGCGGTACAGGTCGGTCAAGACCTGTGCGTTATCATCGATTTGGCCGTCGCCGATGAATTGGCCCAGCACCTCGCCTTGCAGATCGCGTTGGACCTGTTGCAAATGAGCGAGCTGAGCGTCGGCTATTTCTTGTTTACGCTGGCCTTCCTTGACCTCAAATACCACCAATGCGTCTTTTTCGGTCAGCGGCAATTGTTTGCGAATGAACCGCTGACTTGGTCGTCCCACGTCGGTCAACAATTCGACTGTCGCGCTGCCGGTCGAAACATTTCCCCACACGCGGCGAACCAACAGCCGGTACTGGCCCGAGAACCCCTCGGGACACAGATAGGTTTCCGAGACGGTCCCTTGCTTGTCATTCTTGCTGCCTGGAAACGCATCTCCGATTAACGTTCCCCCACCGGCGGTCGTGGGATTATCGATCGAACAGACGGTGCCGGATGGTTCCTCGACGGCCAGATCGATATCGGCGTCACCCGTCCATGACACGCGAACAATGACATCATGCGAAACGGCCTGCTTAAGAGACTCGCTGAACGCCCTGGCTTCCTCGCTGCGGCCTTCTTCGATCAGCCGAGCCTGCGTGGCTCGCGCCATCAGTCGGGCATCGTCCACGACTGCTTGAAACGCATCTGGCCATGCCTGTGACAGGATTCCCTCTGTGGCCCAGACCAAATCTTCGACTCGGTCCAATCGTTTGGCGATTCGCAATCCGATCACGTAGGGTTCGCGGCGATACCGATCCGTCGATGCGATTTGTTGACAGAGTTGGATCGCCGCCGCGTCTGATCCAATTTCCTCGAGTCGCGCCGCGACATGCAGCAATTCCTCCGGTGATTCGGCAAAGTCAACGGCTGACAAAAGAGCGCGCTCGACCTCTTCGGTCGGTGCTCCGGTGGCTTTCAAAGTGATCGCATAGGCGTGATACATCCAGGACTGTGCGTTGCCCGATCGAATGGCCGCGGCGATGATGTCGCGTGCCTTTTCAAACTCGGCGACTGCCTGTTGCCGCCCGGCGCCGTCGATCTTGCTCGACTCCTGCGCGGGCAGCTTTGGCTGAGTGGAGTCGGACCGTGGCGCGAATCTGCTGGTCCAGTTTCGCCAGCTCTTCAGCAGACTTGATTGACAAATTGGCAAAGAAATCATCCCAAGCCTGGGCATGGGTTTGATCTGCTTTGATATCGATTCGGATCGACGGGAACTGATCGCGTGGCTCTGCCGCTGCAGCGACAGGTTGGCTCGCGGCTTGCTCGTCGGTCTGTTTGGCCGTGCTCGTCTGTTTGGAGCCCAGCGAAGCGTCATCGGGAACTGCAAACTGGCCACCACCGCCGAATCCGCCGCCGCCGCCGCCCATGCCGCCGCCGCCGCCCATGCCGCCCATACCGCCGCCGCCCATGCCGCCGCCGCCCATGCCGCCGCCGCCCATGCCGCCGCCCATGCCACCGCCGCCCATGCCGCCGCCGCTGATGATCGGGACGACCAGGTCGCCGACGGGATAGACTTTGTTGACCAGATTCTGCTCGGCTTTTTCGACCGTCGTGATCTGCATCACTTCGTCCTGGATCATGTAGGTCAAATCGAGCTCACGAAGCATCAATCGCAGGAAGGATCGTAAGGAAACGTTTTTCAAATCGATCGTGATCGGCTCTTCCTCGCTCAGTCCGATCTCTTCTAAGGCGCGTCCGTCGACAACAATTGGAATGTCGTTCGTTTCGCTGATCTCGCGAACCGCCTCGACCAAGGGAGTTTCGTCGAAGTTCTGCGTGATTTCCTGGTTCAGCGACGCTTGGATGCGTCGTTCTGTTTCATTGTCCCCGATCAGTTCAATGGCACCGTAGCGCTCCAACCGCCGTCGGCTCATCCTTTTCCAAACATCCGCTTCTGGGTAGTGGATGGGAGGCTCGTCAATGAATGGTATGGCAGTCTCGAGCACCAAACTAAAGGCGTCGACAAAATTGCGGCTGCGTAACTCGCGGGCACGTTGGTCGCGATTGTACGTTTGCAGCATAAGTAAGTCTTCGACAAACTGATGACTAGCTACCGAATCGCGAGTGATCGAATCGCCGGCGATCGCCGCAAACGGAAGGGCGATTTGGCGATCCGCTTTGAGGTATTCTCCTTCATCCACCAACGCATTGATCTGTTGAGACAGCGATTTCAATGTGTCTTCACGGCGGTAGGTATCCTGCAGCAACTGTTGCTGGGCCGATGCGCCTTGAACGATTTGCTCCTGTGTCGCCTGTGCTTCCAAAAATTCCGCTTCCCGTCGGCTGGCCATGCGAATTGCCGAGCGAACCTGAGATTCCAGCTCTTGTCGCAGCTGCGGATTGATATCGGGGGTTGTTTCGACGTTCGCAAGTAAACCTTTTAGCGAACCCGCGACCCCGACTGGATTGGTCCGCAGGCGACGACTGGCTTCGCGAAGGTTTCCAGTCACCATGTTTCGTAATCGACCCTCGCTGGCCGTTCGTTCGATGCGGGCTCGATCCAACAGGTCTCCAGTCGGTTCCAGCCCCTGATCATCACGGCTCGAGCGGCTGCCGAATGAACTGTCCACTGAGTTATCAACGGCGGCAGGCGGCGGGGATTGCGGCTTCGCCGGTGGCACGACCGGATTGACAGCGGCCGGTGGTGCCGGTGGCGGTTCGGAGGTTGCATCCCCAAACGGATCCTCAGCCGGACTCTGATCGCCAAAGTCCAAAGCGTCTTTGTTTGCGGCCGCCGGCGCGGCTTGGGCATCCCCAAACGGATCCTCAGCTTGTCCTGCGCCGCCAAAAATGTCGTCCACGTTACCGTCATCGTTTTGCATCACCAAACGATTACCAGTGATGCGTTCGAGTGTCTGCGCCTCGGCGTTGTTCGGATCGGCCCGCAGTGCTTTCTCGGCAACGGCTTTGGCGCCACGACGATTGCCTTGTTGAAGTGCGATGTTTCCGGCTTTGACCAGTGCCGCGGACTGCGCCGCCAGGATCCGAGCGGCTTCCCGCAGCATTCCCGAACCGGCTGTCGGCAGCGTCAGGCCGCCATTCTCGCTCGCCTGCCCGACCAATCCGGCTAGGAACGCAAAATCAGGATGACTTTCTTCAAGCGCTGCGTTGGCAAGGATCTTGACGCTGGATCCCGTTGTTTCCCCGGTCAGCTGCAGCGGCCCGGCAACTGTTCCGGCGTTGCCTGTTCCGGCGGCAACCGTTCCGGCGTTGACCGTTCCGATCAAAATTGTGTCGCGATCTAAACGTAGCGGTGGCAAGCGATCTTGCTGAACCGATTTCATCCCCTCCAGCAGGGTCACTTTGCTCAACCAGATCGGCGACTTGATTGCCGAGCTGCCGACTTGGCTTGCGATCGACTTTGGATCGGCTCCCCCTGCGTCTCCAACGACCCCGACGACGCCGCCCGTTTGATTGGCCAAGACGGCCAGCAGTTCGACATTGGTTGCCGGGCCTACCGCGATGCTGTGAACGGCAATCCGATCGGCTCTCAAAGCGTCGACGATCGCAGCAAATCGTTTTTCATCGCCCATCGCATCAATCGAAGCGCCGTCACCGATGTAGACAATCGAGCGAGTGTGATTCTGTGGTTCGGTGACCAAGGCCGCGCGCACAGCGTCGATCACCGTCATCAAATTGGTGTTGCCCAGCGGCAGCCGTTTGGACAGTTTCTCAATCGCCGCACTCGACTCGCTCGCCTTGACAAACGAACCGCTCAAGTCGGATGCCCGAACATCGGCGGCGAAGATCCGCACGCGATCAACACCGCGGAGTTTTCCCAACACGGTGCGCAGGGCCGCGATGGATTCGTTGCGGTACTCGCCCGCCTGGGTTGCGGAGGTGTCGACCACCACGGCAACGTCCGCCTCTGCTTTCCGCACGGCCGCCAACAAGGCGTCATCGGCCGACGGCTGGATCGAGGCAGCAAAATAAGCATCCCCCGATTCGTTCTCGTAGCTGGCGATGCGAACCTGAGCACCCTCGGATGAGGTTGCCCGCGAAGCGCTCGGTTCGGTGGCCGCGCAGTTCGCTAGCGGGATCGCTAACAAAGCGATTGCCATCGTTCGATTGAAACTGAAGCTGCCGGACTTTGCGACTTGTCGCATTCCCATGGAAATATCTCCGCTTTGACAGCAAACAACGGGTCTGTTTGCTCGGCTCGACCAGTACCCCCCGATTGGTTGAGCCACTCGGGGGCGATGTGATTTTTGGTGAATAGGGATTCGAGAAGACTCTAACTCTGAGTTTATTCTCGCTCCGCGGCTTTCGCTACGGAAAAACGGCTCTTCACACGGCTCAACCCAAGGTTCTATCCGGTTTTCAGTGGTTGAAATCGCAACATCTGTTGCAATCTGCAACAACGGACCGGCGCAGATCCCCTCGATCAAGCAGCGATCGTCCCATAGATGCGAGTCTCATGCCAACAGACGTTTTTATTTTCGCTAAATCGACTTTCCGCCCAAACAGCGGATCTCTCGATCGACCCGAATCAACAATCGCCCGTCGGAAAAAGCCGGGGTCGCCCCGACCGGACCACCCAGATCGACCTCGCCGAGCCGCTCGAATCGATCCGAGGCGCTCAGCACCGTTGCCTGACCCTCCAGGCTGATCAGCAACAACGTGTCCCCAACGATGATCGGTGAGGCGCCAAAATTTCCACCAATTCTCTTGCTCCACAGCAGCTTGCCCGTCCGCAAATCCAAACAGCTGGCGATGCCCTTGTCGTCCACAGTAAACATCCGATCGCCTTTGACCGCCGGCGTGGGGACGTAAGGGGCTGCCCGGTCGATCCGATACACCTCGCGCGGTTGCTGATCCGCTGATGTCGGGATCTGAACCGCGACCAGCTGATTGCCCCCGCCCCCGCTGCCGCAGGTGCCGATCGCCAAATCCCCAACCACCAGCGGCGTGCTGCAACAACGTTTGTCGAACACTTTCAGACTCCACAGCATTTTGCCGCTTTGACCATCGATACCAAACAGACCGTCGCCCGTATTGGCACCGATCAATTGGACTGATCCATCGTCGCAGTGGTGGACTGCCGGGATTCCGTAACAAGACCTTGTCGTTGTCAGCCTCGTCTCCCACAACGTCTTACCCGTTGCCCGATCGACCGCAGTGAGTCGACTCTGCCCGGGAATTTGACCCGGATCAACGCGCTCGGCTTGCTGAGAATTCATCAGCAACACCATGGAACCGACGATCTGAGGCGACGTCCCAAAGCCATGCTGGGATTGCCAGCGACCAAAGTCACGTGACCAGATTTCGTGCCCATCATGATCCAGGCATTTCAGATAGGTGTGTGCTGGTTCCGCAAAGGCGATCAAGACGTTCTGTTGGTCCGCAGCCGGCGTACTGGATGCCAGTGTGTTGCGCGCGTGCAGGTGATGGGATTGATGCGGATACTGCTTCGACCAACGCAGTTTACCGGTCTGAAGATCGAGCGATTCCAGCGCGATCTGATTGGACTGTGGTTTGGAGACCAGATAGTAGACCTTGCCGCCGAGCACGATCGGCGATCCGACATCACGCGATCCCAGCGGACGTCGCCAGGCATACCCGTCGTCGCTCCAAGTCGCGGGCAGATTAGCCCCGGCGACATAGCCCAATCCTTCGGTTCCGTGAAATCGAGCCCAAGGCGATTCGGCGACGGCGGACAAATCGGTTAAGGCCGCCAACAAAATCAACAAGATCGAGGGCGCAGGTATGTGCTGATGAATTGGCATCGCTGGTCTGGTTTGAACGGTTGGGATGATTGTGTCGGATTCGTTGTCGCGACGACCGGCGCATTGTAATGGGAAAACAACGCTCGCAAGCCGCCAGGGCGTAGGCTTTCCGGTGCAGTCAAAACCTCAGGCCGCGGTCGGAGCGGACCTCCAATCGTTGACAGACGGTTTGGGCGATGCGATCAATCATTGAGACACCCACAGAATTCAACATGTTCCAAATCGAAACCAGCAACGACCTAGACGGCCTCCTGGCCGATTCCAACACCTGGAATTCGCTAACTCGGGGAGTCCCGTTTCGAAACACGGCGTGGCTCGGCCCGTGGTGGCGAAATTTTGGAGCGGGCATGCAAGGTCACGCGGTGGTTGCGAGAAATGCAGCCGGAGAAATTCGGGGAATTCTGCCGCTCTACCAGCTGTGCCGCACAGCCGGTGGGCGGACCTTGTTCATGCTGGGCGACGGTGACGCCTGCTCCGACTACGTTTCGGTACTGGCTCGCGATCAGGATGCGGTCGAAGTGGCCCGCCAGATCGGACAATATTTGGTCGCCACGGCCGCCGATTCCCAAGTCGGCTGGGATGTCATTGAGATCGACGGAGTGGTCGAGGGAGACGAGCCGATGTCGGTATTGGCCAACACCATGAAACAGGAGGGCGCCGCCATTCACGCTCATTCCCGGATGAGCACTTGGTCGCGCCCGGCGTCCCAATCCTGGGATGATCATCTGCAGACGCATGGCAAGTCCCAGCGCCGCAAAATGCGTTCGCTTTGCAAAGCTCTGCAGGACCATGATTCGCTAAGCCAATTTTCCGCCGATTCGCCGCAGCAGGTCGATCAGCTGCTTGATGCACTGATCCAGCTGCACCAGCGACGCTGGACCGAAGCCGGCGAGCAAGGGAGTTATGCAAATCCCAAATTTCGGCAGTTCATTCGCGACACCGCGATCGAGTTTTTCCGCCAAGGAGCGTTGTACCTGACCGCGCTGCGGCGCGACGAACAAGTGATCGGTGTCGAGTTGAACATCATCGGAGACAACCGTGTGTTGTATTCCTACAGCAGTGGATTTGATCTTGATCATTCGGACGTGGAACCGGGTCGAGTGCTCGGCGTTGACACGCTACAGCATTTGTACCGCAACGATCTGGTCGGAATCGATTACATGCGTGGCGACGAGACTTACAAGCAGCGGATGGCGAGTGAATCGCGACAAGTGTTTCGCTTCCGAGCTGTCGCTCCTGCCTGGTATCCAAGACTGCGCGACGCGATGTGGAGCACGAGTTTTGAACTGGCCCAGTTTGTTCGCCGTCGAACCGGCCGAGAGCCAATCGCTGTGCTGGATATCAGTCAGCCGATCGCGGCACCAATCAGTACAGTAAAATAGCAACGTCGCTGGCCAGGATCATGGTGGCCAGTTGAGTCCAGGCAGCCAGTTCGACCGCGTCGATTGACGGATCGCGATTTGCCTGGCCAATCGACAGCAGCGATTCGGCGTCTGCCGGAGTTTCCGCGTATCGCGCGGTCGCCTTCTGCAGTAAATCGAAGCAAGTCTGCTGTTCGATCTGTGAAGGGTTTCGATGCGCCAGCAAGCGAAACATCGAATCAATTCTCGCCCGCTGATCGTCCGAACTACGGATCAACCGTTCGGCAAATTTGCGTCCCATTTCGATCCGCTGGGTTTCGTTCAGCATCCCCAGTGACTGCAGCGGAGTATTGGTCCGCGATCGCCTGACGCAGCTCGATTCACGATCCGGGGCGTCAAACAAAGTCATCATCGGATGCGGACTGGTTCTTTTCCAGTAGACATACAGGCTGCGCCGATACACTCGCCGGCCGGTATCGGCTTGGTACTGTTTCGTGTTGCTGGCCGGATGCGCAAGCGCTTTCCACATGCCGTCCGGTTGATAGGGCTTGACACCTTCGCCGCCCATTACCGGGTCCAGCAGCTGACTGGCCCACAGTCCGATGTCGCGTAATACCTCGGCGTCTAACCGATAGCTTGACGCTCTGGCATACAATCGATTCTCGGGATCATCGACGTCACCGCGCCAAGCGGAACTTTGCCGAAACGTCCGGCTGGTCACCATCGAACGTAACATCTGTTTCAGATTCCAACCCGATTGCTGGAAATCGACCGCCAACCAATCCAATAGCTCTGGATGCGTTGGTTGCTGCCCCTGCGAGCCAAAATCTTCCGGCGTTCGCACCAATGCCGTTCCAAAAACTTGCTGCCACAGTCGATTGACCAACACGCGTGAGACCAGCGGATGATCGGCTGACGTCAGCCAGGTGGCCAATCCGAGCCGGTTGCGCAGGGCGCCAGCGGGAAACGGATTCATCACCGCCGGCACTCCCGGTTCCAGCGGATCGCCGAGGGGCAAGTTGTACTCCCCGCGACGAAGTAGACGAGTTTCGCGTTGCTGGGGTAACTCTTTGGCGATCAAACTGGTTGTGAATTGCGATTGCTCTCGGCTGATCGCTGCGGCGAGCCGGGCCGCGGTGTCGCTCTCAGTTCCCGCCAGCGGTCCATTGGCGTCGGCGATCAGCCGCAGTTTCTCAATCCGCTTCAATGCTGACCAATCTCTTGACTTTGCCAGCGCGTCCCAGCGGTTGCTGACGCCGACGCCGAGCGTTGTCAGCTTCGCGTCGCCGTAGACGGCGATCTGAACCGTGTGATCACCGGCAAACAACTTGATCGCAGCGTCGGTATTGATCCCCGATCCCTCGGATTCAACCGCCGGGACGTTGTTGCGGTCGATCAACACATGAGATCCGGCGGCTCCTGAGAAAGTGAGATCCAGCGTTTGCTCCGCAGGGACTTTCAAAGCAAAGGAAACCCAAACCAGCTGCTCGTCGCCCGGTTGTCGGTGCTTGGCGATGTTCGCGGCCAAGGTGCCGGGTAACCCTGCCGCATTGATCCAATTTGCAGCGGCGGAATCGGGCTCCGGCAGGCGGGGATCGGTCTTGGGAATCTGTGTGCTGATTCTCCAGTCGGAAGTGGACCAGTTACTGCGGTCGCTGGCGAATCGGATCGCCTCGCTGAAGTCGCCAACTGTGGCTTCGACCCGACTGATCAACTCGTCGCTGGCGAGTTGTAAATCTTGCCATCGCTGCCATCCATCTTGGTCCGCCGGTACCATGGCGACAGGGCCGTAGGTATAAGAGTTACCATCCAGTGCCGGCTCGGCGGTGCTGTTGAAGAAAGCCAGCAACTTGTAGTACTCCGTCTGTTCGATGGGATCGTATTTGTGCGTGTGACATCGTGCGCAAGTTAACGACATACCCAGGAAAACGGTCCCGAGCGTTTCCACGCGATCGAAGTTGTTTTTCATCTGAAACTCCTCCGCAATCGCGCCTCCCTCGCCGGTGCTTGGATTCAGGCGGACATATCCGGTGGCTACCAGTTGCTCCAGCGTTGCGTCGGGGTACAAATCGCCGGCCAGTTGCCACTGAATGAATTTGTCAAACGGTAAATTGGTGTTCAGAGCGCGAACGACCCAATCGCGGTATGGATAGATGCCGCGGCGATTGTCCAGGTGCAATCCGTGCGTGTCGCCATAGCGGACCGCATCCAACCAGTAGCGAGAGAAATGTTCGCCGAATCGGGGATTGTCCAACAGGCGATCGACCAGACGTTCGTAAGCGTGCGGAGTCTCGTCGTTAAGGAATTGATCCAGTGCTTCGGGCTCCAGCGGCAGGCCGGTCAGGATCAATGCGACGCGGCGCGCCAGAGTGCTGCGATCGGCCTCGGAGGCGAAATCGATGCCGTTCTCGCTCAGTTGTGTTCCGATGTAAGCATCGATCGCTGCGGCTGTGCTGTCGAAAGTGTCGGCTTTTCGGGGGGCGATTAAGGCCCAGTGGCGGGCATATTGGCCCCCTTGCCCGATCCAACGCCGAATCAACTCGCGCTCGGCATCGGTCAACTGCTTCTCCGCATCCCGCGGCGGCATCGGTTCGTCTTGCGAATTGATCCGCGCCAGTATTTCACTCTGCGCTGGCTGCTCGGGATCAATGGCGCGGTAACCTCCGCGATCAGCGGTCGCGTGCTCGAGCGAATCGAGGCGCAAATCGGTGTCATCATGTATGTCCGGCCCGTGACAGACAAAACACTTGTTGGACAGGATCGGCAGAATCTGGCGGGAAAAATCGACCGTCGGATCCGATTCGGCGGCCGACACGACAGCGCCACCGGCCAGGCATAGCAGTGCGAGGAAACGGAGCTGATTCATGTGCTCGGGAGGGTGAGGGGGCGACCGCGTGAACGGACGAAGATTTGCCTGTATTGTAATGTCCGTTGGCAAACGACCAACCTCCCAATCATGGTTAGCGCATTTCCAGAGAATGGCAAAGGTCTGGAAAAGGGGTCAGACACCAATAGCCGGACGGCCCGAAGGGTGCTTCGCACTATTGGTGTCTGACCCCTTTTCCAGAATCGATCACACACAATCACCGAACAAGCGATGAGCACGGCCCCCGATTATCTGAATCCTGACATCCCAGCAGGCCTGCGACGAGTGACGATGCCGATCATCGACGCGACCAATGAAAGCCTGAAAGGTTATGGTTTTCTGGTTTCGGACCCGGATCAGGTCGAGATCGAGATTGTTCGCTGGCCGGCGCAAGGCTGGCGGCCGGTCGACGACGACTGTGGCGACGAAGGGGGAACGACCGAAGGAATCTTCATCAGCCAGTGGAAAGGCGACGTCTTGTACGGTCGCAACGCCGCGGTTGGTGGGCACTATGTGTTGGGATACAGTGTCGAGCCCGGGGCAGCGAATCCGAACCACCAGCGCGATCCGCAAACGTTGTTGCTGTGGCACGCCAACTACCACCCCGACGGAGGCCAGCTGTTTTTTCCCGAAGTCAATAAACCATTCTTATCTCCGCTTGCGAAACCGGGAGACGATGTTCAACCGCAAGATTTTGTCTGCTTTCGATTCAGCGGCAACGAAGGATTTTACATCCATCCCAATGTTTGGCACGAAGGAGTCTTTGCCTTGCGGGGCGAGCATCGGTTCTACGACAAGCAGGGAGCCGTCCACGCCCGAGTCTCGGTCGATTTTGCGCGAGAGTTCCAGTGTCTGCTGGAAGTACCGTTGGATCCTGACTTGCAAAGCACCGATTGATCAATGCCAGGTCGACCTGTCCGACCTGGATCCGCGGGCTGCGGCTTGTTGATTGAGTTCCGCTGATCCTTGATCACAAGGCGATTAGAAGATCGATCCGGTTGGCCTTGCCGGCGACTTGAATCACTCGTCCGTACCCGGCTCTGGATTGTCCTTGGTGGCTCGGGCGACCAGTCTTGCCCGCAACCGGTTGCCATGTTCGTTCGCTGCCCCGGCTGTTTTGTAGATTTCAATCGCTCGCTCGTTCTCCCCCAATCTTTCCAGCGTTCGCGCTAAATTGTAGCGGGCGGCCGATTCCCAGCGCTGAGCGACTTGTTCTTCATCAAGTACGCGTTTGGTCAGCCATGTGGACGCGGTTTCATAGCGCCCGTTGTCATAGTGGATTAAACTGATCCAGTAGGTGGCAGTCCGCTTTCCCAGCCGCATCTGTTGTTGGGTAATTCGAATCTGTTGTTCGTAGATTTCCGGAGAGATGCGCGCGTCGCGGCGCACGCCATAAGCTTGTTGTAAATCAACGTTGATTGGCAGATCTTCGATATCAAACTCGGGCGCTCGTTGGGCCAGGTACAACACCAACGCTCCGTCACGGTTCTCTTGCTCGTTGCTGTCAAATTCACCATGCAAGTGACGCCAGCGGGCGAGCGATAATTGTTCAGCCGTGCTGACGGGCGCATCCATGATCGACCAGCGCGACTGGTACCAGAAGGCCAGCAGTGGGTCGCGCTGGATCCCCGCCCGCAAATCCTGCTGATAGATCTCAGCCAGGTAGGGAATGTGCCACAGACGTGCGCCGGCGATCCCCGGTACCGCATCGACCTTCGCGGCGATGGCATCGACATCCACGTACACGATCATGCGTCGGTCTCCAGTCAATGCTGACTGTAAATGCTTCATCCGCGGGCTGATTGCTTCGGGCAGTACGTTCAGCAAGGCGACCGATTGTTGAATGTCCGTTTTGGTCAGTGGATAGTCAAAAAAACCGGGTACGTTCAGCCGCCGCAATACCGACGCGTCTTTGCGGGCTTCGGCGAGTGTCGCAATGCCGACCAGTCCGGGACCGGGAATGTAGGTGCCAATTTCCGGTTCGAACAAATAGACTTCGTTGCCGATCAAAGCGCCGACTGCCCAGGGGGCCAAGAATCCCGACTCGCTCGACTGCAGTGCGAGCAGAAAAGCGGGAATGGATGCTTGTCGGCACAACTGCGTGAACACGCCGGCGCGCTGCATCGCATCGCCTGTTCCTCGCCACACCGATTCATAATCGGTCTGACGATAACCGGCGCCGCGAAAGACAAGTCCGCTGGACATTTTCGGACGCGTCGGTGCCGGGTCGGTCGGTTCAATGGGTTCGTAAGCGATGTTGCGAATCGTCCAATCGAACAGACGGGTTGCTGTTCGCAACTGTCGTGAAGCTTCGTCATCCAGGCTCTGCTCTCGCTCAGCCAGCCACTCGGCCAACAGCGGATCATCACTGCTTTCGCTATCAACCCAACGGACGATGCGGCTAAACAAATAGGCATTGCGCAAGTGATTGATGTCGGCATTGACGTAGTTTTCATGATCGATTCGCCCGCTCGCTTGTTCCTCGCTCAGTACATCGCTGACCGTTTGAATCAGATCGCTGACTGCCACGGGTCCAAACTGTTTGCCGTCGCGCCACTGATTCAAGTGATACGCGATCTGCCGTTGGGCTTGCACGGGATTCAGTTCCACCAATCGGCTCAGCAGCGAAAACGTTTCGGCCAGGTGGTCTTGCTCGGATTCCGATTGCAGCCGATTCTGGCTGCGCGCTTGTAGTTCGCGAACTTTTGCAGTGTCATCATTGCAGCCAGTCAGCAGCAACGCGGAGGATAGTACCACGACCGCCATGGTCGGGCGTTCAAGTCGTGGCTGAACAAAATAGGCATGCATCGCAGCGGCGATGGCTGCGACCAGGCTGCTGTTTGCCCCTTGACCGCTGGCCCAGCACGCCCCGGCGCTGCCCAGTTAAGTCGGCGGCGACCGTCGGTCCGCTGATCGCGGCAAGAGTGTGAATTGGAAACTTGAATCAATGATGAAAGCATTTGTCGAATTAACAGAGTGCGGTGACCGCCGCGCGCAATTGCAATAACCGGTCAATCATCGGTTCAAACTCGCCAAGCGGGATCATGTTGGGTCCATCGCTAGGCGAAGTTTCCGGATTTGGGTGGGTTTCAAAAAACAGCGCGTCGGTACCGATTGCTACGGCAGCGCGAGCTAAAGGTTCGACCATTTCGCGGTTTCCGCCGGTCGCACCGCCCAAACCACCTGGTCGCTGGACGCTATGGGTGGCGTCAAATACAACCGGCACACCCAGTGACCGCATCAACGGCAAAGATTGCATGTCGTTGACCAGGCGGCCATATCCGAAAAACGTGCCGCGCTCGCACAGCAACACTCCGCCGTCGCCGCTGGCGCGGACCTTTTCGACCACATAACGCATGTCCTCCGGCGACATGAATTGACCTTTCTTGACGTTGACGGGTCGGCCCGTTTGGGCAGCGGCAACCAACAGGTCCGTCTGGCGGGCAAGGAAAGCGGGAATCTGCAGCAACGCGCAAACTTCACCGACAGCTGCCGTCTGATCGGGTAGGTGGACATCGGTGGTGGTCGGTAATCCGAATTGTTTTTCAATCTGTTCCAGCATCCGTAGCCCGGCCTCCATCCCCGGTCCACGCTCGGCGGTCAAACTGGTTCGATTGGCTTTGTCGAACGACGCTTTGAAGATGACATTCAGATCATCGCGCTGGTTCAATTTGGCAAGCAGCGCAGCGATCTCGGCTGCCAAGTCCACTGTCTGCAGCACGCAGGGACCGGCGATCAGCAGCAACGGTTGCCGGTCGCCGCATTGATAAGCACCGACCTGGACCGGAGGGACCGGGTTTGAAAGTTGGTTGCTTGCTTGATTCATGCCAGGATCCTCGACTATTCCGCATCGAATTCTTCCAACAAATTCGTCCAGTTTGGCGGCCGACCCCCGAAATCGTAACCTACCCTTGTGCGGTGACCAGTCGGGTCGAAGGAAATCCTATTCGATTTGATCGGTAGAACCGGACTTCATTCGTTCGTAACTCAAAGAGACCATATTCGTGACGCTGCTAAGACGTTACTGGGCCGCCGGTTTGATCCTGATGATGGTGGCAGTCCACGCCGCCGTGATCGGTTACTTGCGTAGCCGGGTGGCCCATGTAGGCGAGGTGACGAGTAATTCGGTCGAACTGGGCGCTTTTCGATTCCAGCCGGTCGATCGGATGACGACGGTCTATCAGTTCGACCTGCACGCGGTGTTGGACCCGAGCCGACGTTTTCACGCCGAAGAACGTTTGGCCCAAATGAAGATGCAAATTCATGAGTCCGCCGAGCAGATGCTGCGACAAGTCGATCCTCAGTGGCTCAGCGATCCAGCGCAAATGCAGATCCGGCGGCGTCTGATGGAAGTGGTACAAAAGCATCTGGACGAAGCATTGGTGCAACGAGTCTTGATCACCAATTGGCTTGAGTTGCCGGTGCAGTCAATCAGTCCCACCGGTGTGGCCGGCGATCTCGCGCATCGCTAAAAATTTCTCGGACTTCGGGGTACTGATCGGCCGGCACCGAGCCCGGCTTGTTTGCAAGCGAAGCCAATCTCGGTGGCGAACCGATTTCACTGTGGCTTGCCAAGCCCGAGTGGGTTTCACGGGCATGTTTCCCTCGGCCAAATCGGTTCATCGGCAGCTTCGAATTGCAGATCGGGTTTCATGATCGGTTTGCGCTCAAATCCGACTTGTGGCGAATCCGCATGCGTTGGTAGTTACCAACTGCCCGCATTTTCGATTCGTCGATCCGGGCGACAACGAACACCTTAACGCGACCGTCTGGTTTGTATGGATTGCCACTGCTGATGCAGACAATGATCTTACCATCCCGATCAAAACGACAGCACAGATCCGGCTTGCTCCGCTGCGCGCCGCTGTTTCTGGCCGCGATTGTGATGATGCTGCTTTCCGATCAGGCCACAGCTCAAATGGGCGGCGGCGGGATGGGAGCTGGTGGCGGGGGCGCGTCGGCACCACCGCCGGAACAGAAACCAAAGTTTCGCGAGCATGTCCACGGTCAAGATGGAATTCCGCTGCAGCGAGAAAAGGGAGATGCGGTCGTCTTGGACGTTCGCGTCGTTGGCAATCGAGCGGTGGGAACCCACATCATTCTGCAAGAATTGCAAACCCGCAAGAATCGATTCTACGACTACGAAACCGTGCTCGGTGACGTTCGCCGACTGAACGATCTGGGTTCGTTTGACCATGTCAGTTTCAAGGTCGAGCAGCGCGAAGATGGAGTCGCGGTGACGTTCACCGTTCGCGAACGCGCGATGATTTCGCGCGTGATATTTCACGGCAACCGGGGATTCAACGATCGGGAGCTCAAGGGACGTGCGGGCATTGAAAAATCAGATCCACTAAACGAATTCACCATCGAATCGGCGCGCCGCCGGTTAGTCGACTATTACAAGGAAGAAGGTTTCAATCAGGTCGCGATCGAAAGTGCCCTGGGCATCAAAGCGGATCCCGGCGCCGTCGTCTTTCGAATCAACGAAGGTCCCAAAGAACGGATTTTAGAAATTCGAGTCAAAGGGAGTACGATCGTCAGCGAGGCACGACTTAGAAAGGTGATCAATAGCCGAGGATCGTTTGCCGGCGTTGGCTGGTACGTTGGCAATACGGCCGATTTAAAAAAACTGGACCAAGACAAAAACGTATTGGAGTCGTACTACCACAACCTTGGTTTCCTGACAGCCACGGTTGGTCGACATTTCGAGTACGACGAAACCGGCAAATGGATCACCGTCACTTTCGTTGTCAATGAAGGACCACGCTACAAAGTCAACGACATCCTGCTGGTGGGACACCAATTTGTCAAAGAAGAATCGCTGCGCAAGCGTCTGGAACTGCAGCCTGGAGACATGTTTGACGGCACGATCATGCGGCGAGATGTCGGTGAGATCACCTATGGTTATGGGGAACTCGGGTTTATCTACGCTGAGGTCGAGCCAAAGACGGTCATGCGTGACGAAGCCGACGTGGTTGACTTGGTCTACGAAATCACCGAGGGAGATCGTTGGCGAGTGGGCGAGATTCGCGTCAACATCGAAGGCGAACCACACTTGATGCGAGAAACCACGATGTTGAACTTGGTCGATCTTCGAGAGGGTGACTGGATCGATCGTCGCACGTTGGAGCTGAACCGAACCCGATTGGAACGCAGCCAATTGCTGGAGGTCAATCCTCAAGTGGCGGATCCGCCCGACATCAAGGTCATTCCGCGCGAGGAGTACCTCGGCACGCTATGAGATCAAACCAGCACAACAACACGGTTGATTGGATGAACAGATTGACCCGTACGCCGAAACGACGCGCGCCAATTTGGTTGGCTGTCAGCGCTGCGCTGGTCGGGTTCACTGGATGCGCCCAATTTGGGGCTGCGAATCAGCAGACACCGTTCGCAACGAACTCCAGCAATCCGGCGGTTCCGGCCGCCAGTGGGCAACAAACCGGCCCACAACCTCTCGCACCAACGCCGACGCTCGACTACCAAAGGCCACAAGCTTCCGCACCAGCGGTTTCACAAGTGGGCTACACCGCGCCGGTTAGCGATCCAAATCGCTATACCGTTCGCCAGTATCCCAACGCGCCCGGGGCCGGCGGTTACAGTCCACTTCCTTCGATCACCGACGTGCCCGGTGCCTTGGGCGATCCTTATGCCCCCGTCGCTCCCTACTCAATCTACGAAGGTCCCCGCGAGCGAACTGCCGACTTGGAATTGAGCGGTTATCCGGCGCGGACTGGCCGGATCATGCTCGGTGGTGCCGTCAACAGTGACGCCGGATTGACCGGTCAGTTGACGATCGACGAAAGAAACTTTGACATTACCCGTTGGCCGACTTCATTCCAAGATCTGGTCAGTGGAACGGCCTTTCGCGGCCGCGGACAAACGCTGCGGCTTGAAGCGGCCCCGGGAACTTCATTCCAGCGATACATGCTGACCTTTGCCGAACCAAGCGTACTGAATCGCCCAATCAGCATGTCGGTCAGTGGATTCTTGTACGATCGCCGGTACACCGATTGGGATGAGCAGCGGTTGGGCGGACGTGTCGGTCTGGGCTATCGAATCACACCAGACCTGTCCTTGTCGGTTGCCGCCGGCGGGCAGAATGTGATCATCAGGAATCCAGCCATTCCAACTCCTCCCGAACTGCTCGAAGTGCTTGGAAATAATGGCATTTACAGCGGCGAGGTTGGGCTGCAGCATGACACTCGCAACAGTCCGATCCTGGCCAGCCGCGGACACTACTTTAACTTCAACTTCTCGGAGACCTTCGGCGACTTCGACTACTCGACCTTCGAGACCGAGTACCGCAAGTATTTGACTCTTGCCGAACGCGCCGACGGGTCCGGCAAACAGACGCTCTCCTTGTCCACCCGACTGGGAATCAGTGGCAAAGATACGCCGATTTTCGAGAACTACTTTGCCGGTGGTTATGCCACCATCCGCGGGTTTGATTTTCGTGGCGCCAGTCCGGTCGATCCGACGACGCTCGTCGAATTGGGCGGTCGCTTCGAATGGTTGAACTCAGTGGAGTATATGTTTCCAATCACAGCGGATGACGCGTTTCGAGGTGTGGCGTTTGTTGATTTCGGAACCGTCGAACAAAATATCGAAATACCCGCCGACACTTTTCGGGTCGCGCCCGGCCTCGGTTTGCGAGTGGCAATCCCGATGCTCGGGCCCGCACCACTGGCATTTGACTTTGCTTACCCTGTCGCCAAAGCCGATACCGACACCACGCGTGTGTTTAGCTTCTATATGAGCGCGGTTCGATAACTTGGGTGACGTTGGCAGCAGCTTCTTACCAGTCGTGCAACGGTTCTGTGCCACTGCTGGTCGCGCGGACATGTTGCGCGTCACAGAATTCGTCGGTCATACCGGCCAGATAGTGGCCGATCGCTCGCTGAATCGGCATCCGTTCGGCGCGCCGTTGAAATCGCGGCGGTAGCCAATCGGGATGTTCGACAAGTGTGGTGAACAAAGTCCGCAGCCGCTGGCCGGCCGCCTCGCGAACAGGGATCAAGCGTGGGTGGCGGTACACCGATTCAAACAAGAACGTTTCGAGTTCTAATCGTTCACGACCGAGCGATTCGCTGTGGCCAAGTCGGAGTCCTCGATCACTTACTTGGGCTGTGCTCAGTCCCTCGACGCTGCGTAGTTGGTCCATGACCACGGTCAACAGATCACTGACTTGCAGGTCAATCAGCTCGTGCACCAAAACTTGTCGCAATTGTCTTCTCGGCAGCGAGCCATGTTTGTCACAAATCAACTCCATCGCCCGCCGGACGACGGCCAGTTCCGACAGTTCGTCGATCGACAACAATCCCATTTGCAAAGCGTCGTCGACGTCATGCGCATCATAGGTGATCGAATCGGCCAAATCGACGATTTGAACCTCCAGCATCGGTGACCGCCCGACAGCGGCTTCTGCTTTGTGGGCACGAACGTCTTGACCGGCTAAGGTTTCGCGCGACAAGTTCAATCCGTTGAACTCGCTGTATCGTTGCTCCAGCTCGCTGACAATCACCAACGCGAACTCGTTGTGCGAAAACCCCCCGACTTCGACCATGCACTCCGACAGCACGTCTTCGCCACAGTGTCCGTAAGGCGGATGACCGATGTCGTGCATCAGGGCCAACGCTTCGGTCAGATCTTCGTTCAAACGCAAGACCCTGGCGATGGTCCGTGCGACTGACGCGACCTCGAACGTATGGGTCAAGCGAGTTCGATGGTAGATACCCATCTCATCGGTAAAAACTTGCATCTTGCCGCTTAGCCGCCGAAACGCGCTGCTGTGCAAGATTCGGTCCCGGTCGCGCGCAAACGGGCCGCGATAGGGGTGAGCCAGTTCGTCGTGAACTCGACCTGCCGTATCACGGCTGTGCATCGCGTAGGTCGCCAGCAACACTTGCTCGCGATCGGCGTATCGACGCAAGTCGATGATCGGCTCCGTTTGCGTGTGATCCAATTTAGTTCTGACCCCCCTGTTCCAGGAACCTCGTTCCTTTACCGTGGTTAGTCTAACAGGGCTTCTCGAGATCGCACACACGAATCGTCACTTGCCGCAGTCAAAGAATCAAGTCTCATCGCAGGCATGCCCCGAGAACAGAATTGGGTCCGCTGGCGTGATCCGAATCCGTGGTGCACGGGAGCACAATCTGCGTGGAATCGACATTGATATTCCGCGAGACGCGATCACCGTGATCACCGGGGTATCGGGCAGTGGCAAAAGCTCCCTGGCTTTCGACACGCTGTACGCCGAGGGACAACGGCAATACATCGATAGCCTCTCGACATACGCCCGTCAATTTTTGGATCAGTTGCCCCGCGCCGAGGTCGATTCGATCGACGGTCTCGCACCCACGCTGGCGATCGACCAGCGGCCAGGCGCCACTGGTGCGCGCAGCACCGTTGCCACCGTCACCGAGATCTATGACTACCTACGGCTGTTGTTTGCTCGCGCCGGTACGCCGCACTGCAGCGAATGTGGCTCCTCGATCTCGCAGCAATCAGCCGATGTGATTCGCGATTCCTTGCTGGCGTTGCCCGAACAAACCAAACTGGTGTTGCTCGCCCCGATGATTCGCGGGCGACGGGGCGCGCATCGAGAGGTGTTTGAGTCGATTCGGAAATCAGGATTGATTCGCGCCCGTGTCGATGGACAGACCTATTTGTTGGACGAGCTTCCCGCCCTCGCGCCACGACAGAACCACACGATCGACGCGGTGATCGACCGACTGACCATTCGCGCAGGAATCGAATCCCGGCTGCGCGATTCAGTCGATTTGGCTCTCCGCCTTGGCGAAGGTCGGATCGTCACACTGACCGAGACCGGCGATAGTCAATGGGACGAAACGATCTACAGCACCGCAATGGCCTGCGTCGAGTGCGGTCAGAGTTTCGAGGAACTTGAGCCGCGGACTTTCAGCTTCAACAGCCCCTACGGTGCCTGCCGACAGTGCGACGGACTGGGCCGAGTCGATGACGAAATTTGTTCGCTTTGCGGCGGCGCCCGACTGTGCCAACAGGCGTTGCGAGTGACCATCGCCGATCTGGCGATCCATCAATTGACCGCACTGCCGATCAACGAAACTGCCGGATGGTTTAGCGGGATCCATCGGCAGCTGTCGGCGCTGCATCGCAAAGTTGCCCAGCCGATCGAGCGAGAAGTGGTACGGCGATTGGAATACCTGCAACGAGTTGGCGTCGGCTACCTGACCCTTGATCGCGCAGCCGATACGCTTAGCGGCGGCGAACTGCAGCGCGTGCGATTGGCGACCAGTATCGGCAGCGGGTTGGTTGGCGTTTGCTACGTCCTGGATGAACCATCCATCGGTTTGCACCCGGCCGATCATGGACGATTGATCGAATGTGTGCGTGATTTGCAGCGACACGGAAACACGGTGGTGATTGTCGAACATGATGAAGCAACCATGCGCGCCGCTGACTTGTTGGTCGATATCGGACCGGGAGCTGGAGAAAACGGCGGACAGATCATCAGCCAGGGCACGCCGGCCAAAGTGATCAAAGACAAACGAAGCCTGACCGGTCAGTTTCTCTCTGGCCGCCGACGCGTCAGTGCGCCCCAGGCCAGGCGGCCACCGAAGCCATCGAATTGGTTAACGATTCAACAGGTAACCACGCACAATTTGCAGAATGTGACTGCCAAGTTTCCGATCGGAACCTTGATTGGAATCAGCGGCGTGTCGGGCAGCGGCAAGAGTTCCCTGGTCAACGATACGCTGTACCCCGCTGTGGCACAGAAACTGGGCCTCGTCGCCCCCCCGCCGGGGCCCCACAAGATGCTGCGCGGAGCGGATAAGTTCGACAAGCTGGTTCTTATCGACCAGGCGCCGATTGGCCGTAGTCCGCGCAGTTGTCCAGCCACTTACGCGGGCGTTTTGGACGAAGTCCGAAAAGTGTTTGCCGCGACCCGCGATGCCAAAGCCCGGGGATTCTCTGCCAGTCGATTCAGTTTCAATTCAACCGGCGGTCAATGCGAATTGTGCAAGGGCCAGGGATTCGAGCGGATTGAAATGAACTTCCTCAGCGATTTGTTGGTTACCTGTTCAAGATGCGGTGGGAAAAGATTCAATCGACAGACCCTGCAAGTAAGATTCAAAGGGGCCAATGTTGCCGATGTGCTGAACATGTCGATCGACGAGGCGGCCGAGTTTTTCCAGAACGTTCCGCGGATCGAACGGTTGCTCCATTCGCTGCAGACGGTCGGCCTGGGATACCTGCGGCTGGGACAGTCCAGCACAACCCTTAGCGGCGGCGAGGCTCAGCGGATCAAGTTGGGGACGGAACTGGCGCGAAAAGCGACCGGGCAAACGCTATATTTATTGGATGAACCGACCACTGGATTGCACTTTGCCGATGTTCAGCGCTTGGTGAATGTCCTGCACCAACTGGTCGAGGGCGGCAACACGGTAATCGTCATCGAACACCAATTCGACTTGTTGGCGGCTTGCGATTGGATCATCGATCTCGGTCCCGCCGGCGGCGCCGCCGGTGGTTTGATCGTCGCCGCGGGCACTCCCGAACAGGTCGCCGCGACAGACACCGACACTGGTCACTACCTGATGGCAACACTTGCTAAATGAGCAATCCACAGCAGCCGACAAAAATCGCATTGCTATTCTTAGTTTGGATGGTTGATTTAGCCGGTGCTGAAATCGCAATCCCCACCGATGCGCCGCGCCACGTTCACCTGCCGACAGTGCCGCCGCGGTTTCATTGCCTCCCGGATTCTCGTTGCAACTGCTCGCCGCCGAACCGCTGATCCGAAATCCATCGGGCGTCTGCTGGGACGAACGTGGTCGATTGTTCGTTTGCGAACTGAATGGATACAACATGGAAGGTCAGTATGACATCGAAGAACTAAACAAAACCGGCCAGCTTGATCGCGAAGTTCGCCGCCTGGCTGCTCCCGCCGCGGCGCTCAAGAAAGCGGAGCAAGACCAAACCGGTTCAGTCAAACGATTGATCGATACCGATGGAGACGGCCGGATGGATCAGGCCGAAATTTGGGCGGAGGACTTGCCCGCTTGTTTTGGTGTCGTGCCGGCTCGTGGCGGTGTGATTGTGCTGTGCGCCCCACATATCATTTTTCTAGCTGACCGCGATCAAGACGGCCTGGCCGAAGTGCGCGAGACCCTGTTCACCGGTTTTCGCACCGGGGTGCTGGAACGGCGGATGAGCGCGCCACAGTGGGGCGTTGATGATTGGATCTATGTCGGCGCTGGCGGCGGCACAATCACAGGACCCAAACTCGATGGGCCGGTTGAAATGCCCAACAACGATTTTCGCTTCAAAGCCGATGGCTCGGCGATCGAACCACTGCCGGCCGGCACCTGGACTTTCGGGTTCACTTTCTCGGCAACCGACGACCGCTACGTGATCTCCACCGGTTCGCCAGCGATCTATGTGGCGCCGCTCCCTTGGCGATACCTGTCGCGAAATCCCCACGTTGGCTACGGGCGAATGACGGTCGATGTTGGACCAGGAAATCAAACCTATCCGACTAGCAAGCCGCATCCCTGGCGCTCGCGGCGGGCGGAAGATCCCGGTTTCGAAGAACTTTATCGCACTCGATACGGAGCCACCGAATCGGCGCCTAACGGTTTCTTCACGTCCGCCTGTTCCCCGCTGATCTACAAAGACAACGCCTTACCCCTGACCGGTCAATTACTGGCCTGCGAACCGGCCCAGAACCTGATCCACCGATCACTGATCTCACGCACCGGCCTGGTGCCCAAACTGCAACGTCACCCGAGTGAAACGAACGCGGAATTCTTGGCATCGCGTGACATCTGGTTTCATCCGATCGCAATCTCCCACGCGCCTGATGGTTCCGTGGTGATTTGTGATTTTTATCGCGAGATCATCGAGGACTATTCGGCGATTCCGCGCTACCTGCAGCAACAGTACCAGCTGAAACATGGCGAACAGCACGGTCGGCTCTGGCGGCTTGTGCATCGCGATCTGCCAACAGCCCAGCCGGCCGACATGAGTCGTATGAGCGCCGCGGATTTAGTCCGCCAGCTTTCGAGTCCTCGGTATTGGCGGCGGCAGACGGCAAAACGATTGCTGATCGAACGCAATGCGGTGTCCTCGCGGGCAGATTTGCAATCGACGGTTGCCAGCGACGGACAGCCGACGGCGGTGATCGCAGCGCTGCACACCCTTGACGCGTTGAACCGCCTTTCGGCAACCGAGTTGAAACTGGCGATAGACCATCGCGATCCCGGTGTGGTTGTGCAAGCCTTGCGACTTGCCGACCGGCGATTTGTTGATCATCCGGCGCTGTTGGATCAGGCGCTGACGCTTGTCAATCATTCCGATGATCGCGTGTTGTTGCAGCTGGCACTTTCGCTGGGCGAGACCAAAGACTCTCGAGCACGACGGTCACTGGCGACGTTGGCGTTTCAATCCATCGACATTCCCTGGATGGACGATGCGATTCTAAGTTCACTCAGCGCTGGTGCTGACGATGTGATGCGCGCGCTACTGCTGCAAACGGCAAACGACGATCCGTCAACCGCGCTCGCTCGCTTTCTGTCTCGTTTGTGCAAGATGGTCGCCGATAGCCGCGACGATCCAGCACTGTCAAAGATACTGGTTTCGATACTGGCCGGCCGTGGCAGCGATGCTCAACAGCTTGCCTGTTTGCAGGGATTCAAACAGGGATTCGCAACTCGTCGTCAAGTCGCATTGACGGCACAGGCAGAGACCGCCTTGCGATCGGCGATCGAGCAAAGGGACGAAGGTGTCGCCGAGGCCGCCCGATTCCTGCTAGTTGCAATGAAGGCTGAAACGGATGCTGAGCGATCGGATCGGTTGCAGGCAACTTCCCAGCGAGTGATCGATGTGCGGCTGCCGGTCGATCTGCGCATCGCCGCGGTCCAAGAACTGGCGGAGGAAGGAAATGAGAATTCGACAAGTTTTCTGCTCTCATCACTGAACAACAGCACGCCGACGATTCGAGCGGCAATTCTGGAGGCGGCTCTGTCGCGCCAGCAGAATCGTGCGCTGATTTTGGACGCGATTGAAGCGGGCCAAATGCCGGCCTCGGCTTTATCGGCAGTCCAACGCGAACTGTTTCTCGGCGACGATGACAAAGCGGTACGCCAGCAGGCAGCCGGGGTCTTTGCCAGCGGAGAAAAACTCAATCAGGAAACGACTCGACGGTACGTAGAGGCGTTGTCAGGAAAACGCGACTTGTCCAGCGGCGAGGCAGTCTTCAGACAGCGGTGCAGCAACTGTCACAAAGTCGGCGCGATTGGCTTCGATGTCGGCCCTGATCTGGTCTCGGAATTCGGTCGCAGCGAGCAGACATTCGTCCAGGATATTCTGGCCCCCAATGCGACCATCTCACCTGGCTATGCCACTTACATCGTTCAGACGGTCGATGGAGTCCTCGTGACGGGGCTGATGTCAGCCGAGTCGCCGACAAGCGTGACCTTGCGTCAAGCAGAAGGGAAAGAGCAAACGATTCTACGCAAAGACATCGAGGCGATCCGAGCGAGCGAAGCATCGTTGATGCCGGAGGACCTGGCCACATCGATCACGCCCAAGGATGTCGCCGATCTGATCTCCTGGTTGCGGAGTGCCAGAGGGTCCGGTAACGCGCCGGCGAATAAACCGATAGAATGCCGACCATGAAATTCTTAGACCGCTTGGATCGACTCGTTCGCCCGATCGCGATCCCCAATCTGACTCAAATCATCATCGCCGGCCAGGCGCTGATGTTTCTGGCCAGCCTTTCCGACGCGGGAATGGTCGACCGGGCAACGCTTGTTTGGAGCGCGGTCCTAGAAGGCGAAGTCTGGCGACTGCTGACCTTTTTGTTCATCCCGATCACCAATAGCCCGCTGTGGTTGTTCTTTGCACTCTATATCTTTTTCTTGTTTGGGACTTCGCTGGAACAGTACTGGGGCGTGGTACGTTACAACACTTTTTTGTGGTTGGGGCTGCTGATCACGATCGCAGTGGTCGCGCTGGTGCCGACCATGCCGGTGACCGGCGCGTTTTTGGAGGGAACTGTCTTTCTGGCATTTGCGACGCTCAATCCCAATTTCACCTTGAACCTGTTTTTCATTTTGCCGGTCAAGGTCAAGTGGCTGGCCTGGTTACAAGCGGCGGGCTACGGATTGGCGTTCCTGAGCGGTGGCATTGCGATCAAGCTGCTGGTATTCGCATCGGTTGCCAACTATTTGATCTTCTTCGCGCCAACCGTGGTCAGCTGGGCTCGTAACTGGCGTCGTCGCAAGCAATGGGAATCGAAGCAGTTCAAACCTGGCAATCAGCCGCGTCACGTCTGTGCCGTCTGTGGAATCGACAGCAACACTTACCCCGACGTCGACTTTCGCTACTGCAGCAAATGCGATGGCCAGAAAGCCTATTGCCCAGACCACCTGCGGAATCACCAGCACGTCGGGGAACAGACCGCCAGCGCGGCTCAAGAGCGGATCTGAGCTACGGCTCCAACTTTCAACTTAGATGGAGCGGACAATTTAGGGCAGGTTCAAGCATGAGGTACCTTCCGGAAACAGAGGTCCGACGAGGTTCTGCGTGGGTTCAACGTTGAAAAAAATTCTGAAATGACTCCTGATCCCGATAGGGATCTAAGCAATTAGCCCCGGATCGCGCAGCGCATCCGGGGTATGCAGAACCATGTTTTCTAATGCCCCGCCCGCCCGCGACCCGGCTATGCCGGGTCGCGGGCGGGCGGGAGATTCTTGTTCCAACCTTGATCCGGCAGTTTCGCTCCGCGAGCTGCCGGCTAATGGCTTCAACCTCTTCGAGGTATCCTAACATGAACAAGAAATCATCGACGACCCATAGTTCCAGGCAACTCTAGACACTCGAAACCTCGATGGGCCTTTTTCGAGCGACTATATCAAACATGAAAATGCACTAGTCGCGCGAGCTACTGCCGCTACTTTTGCTGCCGCTGCTGGCCGTCCATCATCAATGCGCGAAACGCGCGTGGCGTGATCGACGTGTTGATCTGCATGCCCTCGTCCAGTAACTCTTTGCGCATCCGCTCCGGCATTTCAGACGGTTCAATCAGTCCGTTGCTGTTCTTGTCCATCGACTTGAATATCATCGCGGCCAGCGCATTGGGCTTCTCCGATGGCAATTGTTCCTGAACCGGTTCGTCGTAGGCGTACGACAAAAAACCGAACATCATCTCTTCGCTGGTCTGAATACCGTAATGAACATCCTGCGTGGGATCGGGATTCGCTAGATTGTTGGCTGAATTGTCCCAGTGAGCGCGTGAGTGAATGGTGGTGCCCGCCTTCACAGCCAGTGGCTGGGCAAAGCGGTACGCGGTCTGCCAGTTGAAGTCGTAACGGGGAACCGTCAGCAGCGTTTCGATCCGGCCGTCGTCGTGTTCGATCCAGGCCGAATATGCTTTGCCTCGCCAATGCATGTGAGGCAGCAGCGAGTAGATGGTTCCATCCTTGTCAAAGGTGAAACTTACTTCCTGAGCATAGTGCGGGTCGTGGGCCGGAATGTTCAGATCTTCGGTGCCGAACATGTTCATCCGCAGCTCGCGCTCGGGAGGTTGGTCGGTAAATACAATCCCCACCTCCGAAAGATCTTTGCTCGCCAGGCCGTTGGGCTGATAGTGCATCTCAAACAGCAACTCGGTCCCCTTGGGCAGCCGCAGCGCGGTTCCCTCGGGAGCCCGAAAGATGCCCTCGCCAGGTCCGCCAATCGCCAGAATCTGAGTCTCCAGGTCGGACCCAAAGAAGCTGCCGCGGCCCTCGCCGACGAAGTACACGATCACATGGTGGACGACTTCGGGATTGCCGGGGAGCGCCTCCGACGCCACCACCCAACGGTCTTCTTCGAAATTCGTTGGCACCAGGTAGTATTGGTACGGCATCACGCCGTCGGCGGGAACTTCCGCCGCTTCGGGCATCCGAAACACGACATCCGGCTGGATGTTCCACCTTCGTTCGCTACGGTCAACTTCCTTGACATCCGCCGCCGCTTGGCCCTCGGGCATGTCTTGTTCGAACCAGCCTAACAGCGTGGCTAGCTGATCGTCCGACAAACGACGATTGTTAGCGAAATGGCCGTACCGTCCGTCCGCATGCCAAGGCGGCATGCGACGCTGTTCGATCACCTCCGCGATCGATTCGGCGTTGTCCACGACATCATCGTAAGTCAACAGCGGCATCGGTCCGATCTGGCCCGGCCGATGACATTCGACGCAGCGATCATGGATGATCGAGGCCACGTGCTCGTGATACGTTAGCGGTTGCTTACTTGTCGTTGGTGCAGCCCGATTCAAAGGGCAGCCGTCGGATGCGACTTCGGCACGCTCGACAGGTTTGTCCTGCAGCACTGCATCGATCGCGTCGCGCAGGTCGTGATGTCGGGTCGCGCTACGACGGCTGGCCACGGCGAATTGGTCATCGATTCGGCCCCGATAGCAAAGCTGATGGTCACTGTTGAGCACGACAACGGTCGGTGTGCGGGAAACTCCCAACGAATCGGCCAGTTCCGCGTCGAAGTCCTTGAGTACTGGAAACGGCACCGATCGCTCATAGGCATGCGCTGAAATATGCTCCAGCGTTTCCGGACGATTCGGGTAGACGGCCAGAAACTGAACTCCTTTGTCAGCGTACGCCTGGTGCATCTCAATCAGTCGCGGGATGTACAGGTTCGCTAGTGGACAATCGACACCGATAAAAGCCAATACAATCGCTTTCCCCTCAAAATCGGCCAAGGGCGCACGTTGCCCAACAGGTCGCGCAACGAATCATTTCCGGAGGCCTGATCGCCGATCTTCATCCGCGACTCCGCAGCGCAGAGCGCCAAAGTCGACAGTAGCGCCATGGCGCAAGTCGCGAGTGACAGAAATGCGTAAGATAAGGATCGTGGTAGCATGATGGCATCTCCCGAAACTAAAGTCTGCTCGCGAATGAGCACGCTGCGGCTGGGCGCCAGACCTGGAGTTTCAACCAATACGAATTTGATTGCCCTAACTATCAAGCAGTACGGCCGACAGCGCCGCTTGCTGGATCACTTTGTAACGTGCATTGGTCGATCGATCAATCAACGCGATCGACGAGACCAATCATACGCGAATTTGCCGTTCCATGCGATCAACAAACGGCATGCGACCGACCCCTTCCCGGATGACTCGGATCGCGAGAGAGTGTCGACCCAACCCCTACTTACTGACACTCCGCCCATGATCTCAAACTTGCCCGACCATTTGCGTGAAAGAGCACGAGTCCTGGGCGATCAACCATCCGGCGGAACGTTTGTTCTGTATTGGATGCGGACGGCTGTTCGCGTTGACGAAAATCCTGCCCTGGATGTGGCCCGCCTCATCGCGAATCAACGCCGTCTGCCGTTGCTGGTTTATCAGGGACTGTCCGAACACTACGAATTTGCATCCGATCGACATCACACATTTATCCTGCAGGCTGCACGCGATGTGCAGCAACGTTTTCAAGAATTGGGGATCAGTTATGCCTGTCATCTGGCAACGCCGGAAGATCGGCGTCCCCACTTGGTCACTCTTGCGAATCAAGCCGCATTGATTGTGACGGAAGAAATGCCGGTCGACCCGCCCCGACGGTTCTTGAATTCGCTGCGCCACAAAACGCCCACAGCCATCGTCTGTGTTGATACAGCGTGTGTCGTTCCAATGAGACTGGTCAAACAGCCATACACGCGAGCGTTTCAGTTTCGCAACGCGACAAAAAAGCTGTATTCCGTGCGGGTAACCCGATCGTGGCCTGACTTAAAGTGTTTGGTTAGGCCCTGCGAAGCCGCCGCGCTTCCTTTTTCGCCCCTCGATTTGCTCAACGAATCGATCCCTGACTTGGTCGCGCGATGTGAAATCGATCATGCGGTTGGACCGGTCGTTGATTCCGTTGGTGGCTCGCAAGCAGGCTACAGACGCTGGAACCGTTTCAAGGAAACTGGGCTGACCGCTTACGCCCGAAAACGCAACGACGCCTTGATCGATGGTGTCAGTCGCATGTCACCGTATCTGCACTACGGAATGGTTTCTCCATTCCGACTTGCAAGAGAAGCTGCCGCGATCAACAACCCCGGTGCTGAAAAATATTTGGACGAGCTTCTGATCTGGCGGGAATTGGCCTATGCGTTCTGTTTCCATCGTGAGGATCACGATCAGTGGTCGGCTATACCTCAGTGGGCTCGTGAAACCCTTGAAGATCATGCGCTGGACCGTCGCGATCCGACGTACACCTGGGAACAGCTGGCCCGCGGTGCAACCGATGATTCACTTTGGAATGCGGCACAGAAGTCCTTACTGATGCAAGGCGAACTCCACAACAACGTGCGAATGACCTGGGGCAAAGCAATTTTGAATTGGACGCAATCACCACAGCAAGCTTTGCAGACGATGATCGATTTGAACCATCGTTACGCTCTTGATGGCCGTGATCCCGCCTCGTATGGAGGCATCTTATGGTGTCTTGGCCAATTCGACCGACCTTTTCAGCCCGAACAGCCAATCATCGGTACAGTTCGACCACGGCCGACAGCTGCGCATGCCAAACGACTTGACCCGGCGGCCTACCACGCGAAAGTCACCACACCTCGATTCGATCCAGTCCCAACTGTGGCAGTTGTCGGTGCGGGAATTTGCGGACTGTTCGCGGCCAGGACGTTGGCCGATCATGGGTTACAAGTGACTGTGTTTGACGAAAGCCGCGAAGTCGGCGGGCAGATGGCGACTAGCAGCGTCGACGACCAGTCGCGCTTCGATCACGAGGCCCAATACTTTACCGCTGGCGACCCGCGGTTTCGGCGGTACGTTGATTCCTGGATCGAACAGGGAATCGTGGCTGCCTGGCCTGATCGAGACCTCTCGAAGGCGGAACAGGGGCGCTTGGTGACCGGGGATCGTGCGGTGACCAGGGATCGTGCGGTGACCAGGGATCGTGCGGTGACCAGGGATCGTGCGGTGACCAGGGATCGTGCGGTGACCAGGGATGCAGAGATCGAGGGCAATTCGGAATCGCAGGTCCGATTCGTCACCGTGCCCGCCAGCAACTCCATCTGCCAACATCTGGCGCACGATTTGGAGATTCGGTATCAAATTCAGATTAACCGGATCCAGCGGACAGATGGCCGCATTGAACTGTTTGATCAGCAGGCATTGGCTGTGGGAAAGTTCGATCAACTGATTGTTGCCATCCCCGTCGAGCAGACAGCCAAACTATTTGTCAATTTTCAGCCCTATAGTCACTTGAAAGTTGATCGCTGGAAAGATTCGATTGCCGCTGCAGCATCGCAGCACAGGTGCTACTTCGATGCAGCCGCAGGAATCGTTGCCTGCGGAGGTTGGTCCGATGATTCGCCGGTCGAGAGTGCCTTCCTGAGCGGAATGGCGGCCGCCGGCAGGATTTTGGGGACGCTTTCAGCGAAGCCGAAAACAGAGTCCTTAAGTCAGATGGAATTGTTCGGCGAATCCTAGTTGGACAACGTGCGCTCTGTTTCAGGCCAGACATTACGCGTCAGAGCTTGGGGCGCTGGTTTCGACGCACCAAATTTGGTTGTCGCATATTGGAAAAATCTGCCTGTCGATCCGGGACTTTTGCAACGTTCCTCCTTTGAACGGACCTACGGCGGGCAACGTGATCTGTCCTGGATCGACCACGAAACAGCGCAGGTAAGTACGATCCAGCGATCTGCCCAAACGAACTACCGGATGCCAATGCCCCCCAATCTGCGTGTGACCGTGCGCTGTAGATTCCGTCGATGTTTGATGAACCAAAGTCCAGTCATCCAGTTGGATTGATTCGGAAATCGATAGGTTCCAATCGTCAGGAAAACGGTCTACATGTCGATCGTGATTCCCCAAAACAAGTGTCACGGGCAAATCAGCATGCTGCCGTCGCCAAGCGGCAAATTGATCGTTGACCGCCGCCGTCATGGAGTCGCGATTGTGAATCAGATCTCCCAACAGATACAGCGATTTCGGACGGGTTGCAATGATCGACTGCGAAAGTTGCAACAGAGTTTGTCGATTGATTCCGGTTGGTACCGCTATGCCTGCGGCGCGAAAGGAAGCGTCTTTGCCCAAATGCAGGTCCGCAACTAACAGCGCTTGTTCATCCGGCAGCCAAGCCGTGCCGTCACCACGTAGCACGATTTGATTGCGACCTTTGTCTAATTCGATTTGTTGCCGTAGTCGCGCGTTCATTCAGTCTGCTTGTCGGCGGCGGCTTCGAATTGCTGTGTCATGCGGGCAATGCGATCGGCAAGTTTCTCACTTGTCAGCTTCATCCGTAACCGATCGACCAGAAGCGGAAACGCCAGTGGTGTCGGTTTGGGTGGTTTTGTCCAGATCAAGCGGCACTGCGAGATGCGATCCAAGGCTTCCGCAAGCCGTTGATACTCCAACTGAAAATCTAGCACTTCGCGTCGCGCCTGTTTGAGCAGTAAGTTCTCCGGATCGTACTGACAGAATACATCGAAAAACAAATCGCTTGATGCCTGAATCTGCCGCGCCGATTTGCTGTGGCCGGGAAAGCCGCCGTGCACCAGTCCGGCGACCCGAGCAATGTTACGAAATTGGCGGCGATCCAGCTCGCCGGCGTTCATACTGTTTTCGATCTGCCCGGCTAGATTGGTCGTTTGAAATAGTCCTCGTTCCACGGCAGCTTGAATCGCAGGTTCGGACGGCGAAAGCAATTCGATGCCGTAGTCGTTGACGGTTGTGGCAAACGTGATCGGCTGCCGCTGGCTGATCCGCCAGGCGAGAATCGCGGCCAAACCTTCGTGCACTAACCGGCCGGCGAATGGATAAATGAAAACATGGAATCCATCGCGGGTTTTGAGTTGTTCGATTAGCAGTGAATTTTCGCAGGGGATCGCCGACCATTCCGCTTGTAGCTCCAGCAGTCGTTTGACTGCTTTCATTTCGGGGCCGACGAATCTGCCAGCTTGCGCTTCGCTCAGTTTTTGCCGGACGGCGCCGGCCAGCTCGCTGGACAGCGGCATTCGTCCGCCATGCCAGCGCGGCAGCGCGGCAACCTGTCCCTTGGTCAGCCGCACCCACGCCGTCATGTCCCGTACCGCCACCAACTTCAGCGTGCGTCCAGCGAATAGGAATTTGTCGCCCGGTTTTAACTTGGCGATGAAGCGTTCTTCAATTGTTCCCAGCCGGCCACCTTTGATAAATTTGACCAGGATTTCTCCATCGCTGGGGATCGTTCCAATCGACATCCGATGCCGTCTGGCGATACCAGGGTCTTTGATTTTGAAGCTGCCATGGTCTTCGATCACACGAGTAAAATCCGGATAGGCACTCAGGCTCTCGCCGCCGCGTTGTACGAAATCGAGTACCCATTGCCACTGAACTTGGTGCAGATTGGCGAACGCATGAGTTTGTTTGACTTCGTGAAATAGTGCTTGCTGATCAAAGCCTGGCCCGGCCGCGATCGTCACCAGATGTTGTGCCAGCACGTCAAGCGGTCCGCTTACCGGTAGACGCGATTCGATTTGATTGGCCTTGACGGCATGCTTGGCCGCGGCGATTTCAATCAGTTCAAGCGCGTGGGTCGGCACAAACAGCAGCTGGCTTTTCCCGCCTGGAAAGTGACCGCTGCGGCCAGCTCGCTGCAATAGCCTGGCGATACCTTTCGGACTGCCGACCTGCAACACTTGCTGAACCGGAAAAAAATCGACCCCTAAATCGAGGCTCGAGGTACAGACAACGCAGCGCAGCTTGCCTGCATCAAGTTCCCGTTCAACCCATGATCTCGTCTTGCGATCAAGCGAACCATGATGGACGCCAATTTGGCCTGCCCAATCGGGTCGTGCATGCAGAATCGCAGAGTACCATTTTTCAGCCTGTGATCTGGTATTGGTAAACAGCAGCGAACTGTTGGCTTGCGCAATCGCATCGATCACGTCGGGCAGTGACTTCAGACCCATGTGACCCGCCCACGGGAACCGCTCGATCGATTTGGGGATCAAGCTGCGAATCGTGGTCCGGCGACTTGCCGGAGCGCGAACCACAACCGCGCTTTCAGCATGGCGCTGGCTTCCCAACGCTGTTCGCAGTGCCTGCTGGACGTTGCCGATGGTCGCCGAAAGTGCCCAAGTCATCATAGCGGGACTCAGTTTCCGCAGCCTCGCTAAACCGAGCTCGGTTTGCACGCCACGCTTGCTGCCCATCAACTCGTGCCATTCGTCCAAGACAATCAACCGCAGGCTTTCGAATTGGGAATGCGAGTGCTGGTCGCTCAACAGCAACGATAGACTTTCCGGGGTTGTGATCAGGCAACTGGGCAGCCGACGTTGTTGTCGTTTCTTTGACGAACTGGACGTGTCGCTCGTCCGACATTCCACCGTCCAGGGTAAGTTCAAATCGGAAACCGGAGCTTGCAATGCCCGCAGCGTATCCGCGGCCAGCGCTCGCAGCGGAGTGATCCAAATCACTTGAATAGGCAATGCTGCATTGCGGGCCCTCCCTCGAGTCCCGGTCTGCAGCGGTGATTTGCCGGATGCAATTTCAGCCGCTGCCGCATCGATCCGGGCGGCGAGTGCCCCCAGCCAGACCGCCAGCGTTTTCCCAGTCCCTGTGGGGCTGTGCAGGATTCCACTTTGGCCGGCAAGGATCGATTTCCAGACCCTGCGCTGAAACGGAAAAGGATTTCGGCCGCCGCTGTTCATCCAAGCGGTGACCGTTCTTAGTCCGTTTACTTGCTTGCCGGCTGTGGATCTCATTCCGACTTCAACATGGTCAGAATGGTTTCCAACTGATCCGCTTGATCCGGCGTTTTGTCGTGCCGCCATCGGTTGATTCGCGGAAATCGAACGGCAACGCCTGACTTGTGACGCGTCGAACGCTGTATGTTTTCAAAAGCGAGCTCGAACACCAACTGCGGCACCACACTTCGCACCGGCCCAAATTTGTCGTTCGTATTTTTTCGGACAAATGCATCAACCTGGCGCAGCTCCTGATCGGTCAGTCCGGAATAGGCTTTCGCAAACGGAACCAGTTCGCCTTCTCGCCAAACGGCGAAGGTGTAATCCGTGTACAGGCTTGCTCGCCTGCCATGTCCGCGTTGAGCGTAAACCAACACAGCGTCGACCGTAAACGGTTCGACTTTCCATTTCCACCAATCACCCACCGGACGATTTACCTGGTAGGCCGACACGCTTCTTTTCAGCATCAATCCTTCCGCGCGAATCTGTTTGCTCTGCTGACGCTGTTGCGAGAACTGATCCCAGGTTTGCCCTTCGACGCTGGGTGGAATTCGAATTGCCGAAAAGATTTCACGGTCATCTGCGAACAATTCACTGGTACTTTCATCAGCTGGCGCGATCAGCGCCGTCACGATTTCCCGCAATTGCTGCTGCCGCCGCGTTAATGGTTGCTGGCGAATGTCGTTGCCGTCCTGCTCCAGCAAATCGAACGCCAGCAATACGACTGGAACTTCACTCAACAGTTTCTTGCCCAGCCGTTTGCGGCCTAGCCGTCGCTGCAGCTGGCTGAACTCCAGGGGCCGCTCAGCGGACTGGTCCCAGCCCAGGATTTCGCCATCAATCACCGTTCCCTCCGGCAAGTTCTCCGCCGCCTCGGTCACCTCGGGAAATTGTTCCGTGATCAGATCTTCACCACGTGACCACAGAAAGGTCTGGCCCGAGCGACGAATCAACTGGGCACGAATGCCGTCCCATTTCCATTCGGCGACCCACTGCGATGCATCGCCCAGCGAGGCCGGGTCGTCCTTCAGGGGGTTGGCAAGAAAAAACGGGTACGGTTTGCTGATCGCCGTTTCACCTGGATCCAGATTGATCAGTGCTTGATAAAACTCGGGATTGGGTTTCCAGGGCCCCATCAATCGGTGAGCGATGATGGCAGCGTCGATATCGGTCAGCTCGGAGAGGGCTCGATTGACCAGTCTGCGCGAAACCCCCACTCGGAAGCCGCCGGTCATCAGTTTGCCCAGCACGAACAGTTGACGTGAATCACAGGCACTCCACAGCCCCAGCACGGTCTGTTGCTGTTGCTCAATCGGCATTTCACGCAGCGGCATCAACTGCTCTTCGATCAATTCGGCGAGTCTGAATTCATGCTGCGATTGCTTTTCGGGGAGGATCAACGAAATCGTCTCGGCAAGATCTCCCACGCGGTCGTAGCATTCGGCAAATAACCAATCTGATATGCCGGTGCGCTCCATTGCCCATTGCCGCAGTAACCTCGTCCCGATCAGCCGCTTGATTCGGCGACCGACCAGGAAGTAGATCGCCCAGGCGGCGTCCTCCGCGGCGGCGCGGTCCAGGTAGGCTCTTAGCGCCGCAACTTTCTCGCTGGTTTTGGTGGTGGAATCAAGTTTCCAGTACAACTCACAGAAGTCATTCATCAGCCGTCTCGCTGGAACCGTCTTCCAATTGCTCGCCTTCAAATTCCGTCTCAACCACCCTCGCGTTGCGACCGGTTTCCTGTAGATGTCGCACGACAATGTCCGCATAACCATGCGTCACCCAAACATCTTCGGCCCCGGTTTCGCCGATGGTTTGCATCAGGCCTTGCCAATCGACATGGTCCGACAAAACAAACCCTAGGTCCATCGCGCGGCGGCGTCGCGTGCCTCGAATCTGCATCCAGCCCGAAGCCATGGCGGTACTGAGTTTTCCAAACCGCCGTGCCCAGGCTGTGCCGGCGGCCGATGGTGGGGCGACGATCAACGCGCGGCTCCAATCGGTATCCGCCGGGGCGTTGCCGACATAGATCGTTTCCGGCAGCGAGATACCCGCCGCTCGATAGCCGGCACACAGTTTTTCGACGGCACCGTGGGTAAAGATCGGGCCGATTCGCGAATCGACCCCGGCAAGGATTCTTTGAGCCTTTCCCAGCGCATAGGCTAACAGCAAACTCGCTTTGCCCGCTGTCTGATTCCCTTGCCACCAACGATTGATCTGGTCAAACACAACTTGATCCTCTGGCCACTGGAAGACTGGCAAGCCAAAAGTCGATTCCGTCACGAAAGTGTGACACCTCACGACTTCAAACGACTGGCAAGTCGGATCGGTGTGTCGCTTGTAGTCCCCGGAAACGACGATCGACTCGCCAGCTTTGTGAATCCGGACCTGCGCCGAGCCAAGAATATGGCCCGCAGGAAAAAACGTCACCGATACACCACCGATCGTGAGCGGCTTGCCGAATGGCTGAAAATCAAGCTGTGCCGTTTCCCCCAGCCGAATCCGCATCACTTCTCGGCTGGTTTCGGCCGCAAGATACTGCCGCGAACCCGATCGCGCATGGTCAGCATGCGCATGCGTAATCACCGCTCGATCGACCGGTTTCCAAGGGTCGACAAAGAAATCTCCGTCTGCACAGTACAGCCCGGAGGGCGTCATTTGAAGTAACTCGCTGGTCATCTGCTAATCATTACCGTAGTCTGACGGCAAAGTTATCACTCGGTTTTCGGTGGCTTCGCGGCACCGCCCCTGCGGCGTGAGTGAAACCCGTGTAATCGTCTGGTTTTGGTACTTAAGCAATCACTTTACCCTCCCGTGGGAGGGTCGCCATGGACGGGCGTGATGGGGCAGTCGCCATGGTTGTGGGTTCGACGTTGACCGTCATTTGGCGGCGCGAACCTTCAGTCCGTTCCCAAAAGATAAATTCCAATGAGAGCTCTAGTCTGGTTTCGTCGTGATTTGCGCGTGGCGGATAATGCCGCGCTGTATCACGCTGCACAGGAATCTGACGACGGGGTGGTTGGGCTGTTCATGGTCACGCCAAAGCAATGGCGGCAGCACGATGATGCGGACTCTAAGGTCAAGTTCTGGTTGGACAATCTTGTCGCGCTTTCCGCTGAGCTGACGAACTACCAGATCCCGCTGCAGGTGGAAACATGCGACTGCTACCAAGAAGTACCAGCGCAGCTTGTCAAGTTTGCCAGGCAACATGGTTGTTCAACCGTCTATTGGAACCGGGAGTATGAAGTCAATGAGCTGCGCCGCGATGACCAGGTAGTGTCGCAGTGCCAGGAGTCTGACATCGCAGTCCGCAGATTTCATGATCGGGTGATCGTTCCGCCGCAACAAATATCGACCAAGGAAGGCAAATTCTATTCGGTGTTCACACCCTATCGACGTGTCTGGGATACCAAGGCAGTTGATTTCATGGACGTTTATCCCACGCCCAAAAAGCAGCCACCGCTTGATGCCGAAAGGTCTGATATTCCAACGGAACTTCGCGGATTCGATTTCAATGATTGTCGCGATGATCTTTGGCCGCCCGGTGAAGCGGAAGGCCAGCGGCGGATCCAGAAGTTCGTCGGCAAGATTGCCGACTATGACCAGGCCCGTGACATTCCAGCGATCAACGGAACCAGTTTGCTGTCACCCTATCTGGCTGCCGGCGTCGTTTCTCCGCGCCAGTGTTTAGCGGCGGCGATCGAGGCCAACCAGGGCAAGATCCGCGGCGGCGACGGAGCCACGACATGGATCTCGGAGCTGACCTGGCGGGATTTCTACACCCATGTGCTGGTCGCCTGCCCTCGCGTGTCGATGCATCGGCCATTCAAATTGAAAACCGAGGCTTTAGACTGGCGAACGGACGAGGATGATTTTGCGGCCTGGAAACGGGGCCAAACCGGCTATCCGATTGTCGATGCCGGGATGCGGCAGCTGAATCAAACCGGTTGGATGCACAATCGTTTGCGGATGGTGACGGCGATGTTCTTGACCAAGAACTTGCTGATCGATTGGCGGTGGGGCGAGCGTTATTTCATGCAAAACCTGATTGACGGTGACTTGGCGGCCAACAACGGCGGTTGGCAGTGGTCGGCGTCGACGGGGACCGACTCGGTGCCGTACTTTCGGATCTTCAATCCATTCAGCCAAAGTAAACGCTTCGATCCTGAGGGAGCATTCATCAAAAAAATGTGTCCAGAACTCACTGATGTTCCGAAATCAGCGCTACACGACGAGAAAAAACTCGCCGCCGCGATCAAGGAACGGGGTATCGACTATCCCGATTTCGTCGTCGATTACAAACAAGGACGAGAACGCGCATTACAAGCCTTCAAGTCAATTGGTTGAGAATCGAAAGGGTCAGGCCGGCCCAGTATGTCTCCGAGACAACATGGTCGAGCTCGTTGCACCACAGCGAGCGCCGCTGGTTTCCAATGTTTTGGTCATACTGTGTAGTGGACTGGCACAGCCAACTCGTCGTCCAGACCGGCTCGTAACGGCGGCGGTTCGAACCCAGAAAGGCAATGAGGCGCATGGCACTATCTGAACGAAGCCTTTATCCGTTACCAAAATCCGAGTGTGGATTGGTGGAAGTTTGCTTTGCCAATGGATGACGACCCTTGGTATACTTAGGGTATGCCAACTTCCAGTGCACTCGACCAGCTGTTAAACCCCGATTCTGGATGGCTCACGCCGCAATCAGCGCAGATACTCGTTGATTGGAAAATCAGCGATGAACTGAGCGCACGCGTTGAAGAGCTTGGCCGGAAGGCTAATCTTGGGTCTCTTTCAGATCAAGAGGATGCCGAATATCGGGCGTACCTCGACGACGCAGAGGTCATCAGCTTGATCCAAGCCAAAGCTCGACGTCACTTCTTTGGCACGCACGACTAGAGAATGGACGCAAGGACCCGCGAGTTAGTCAGACAAAGGGCGGGCAATCGTTGCGAGTACTGCCGCTTTCGCGAAAGTGCGGTCCCGTACCTTGTCTTTCACGTCGACCATATTATTGCCAAGCAACACGTCGACGATGTGTCGGATGACGTGCAGGGCTTGGCTTGGGCTTGCAGTGAATGCAATTACCATAAGGGTCCGAACTTGGTCAGTATCGACCCGGAATCAAACGAACAGGCCGCGATCTTTCAACCACGACAAGACGATTGGGAGGCGCATTTCAAAGTTGAAAATGGGATGATCATGGGCCGCACCCCGGTTGGTCGCGCGACAGCACGTCTACTCAACATGAATGCATCGCGATTGGTGAGACTGCGTCGAGAGTTGATCGAACTCGGCGAGTTCTAGGGCAACGGCGGTCGGCGTCGACGGGGACCGACTCGGTGCCGTACTTTCGGATCTTCAATCCATTCAGCCAAAGTAAACGCTTCGACCCGCAAGGGGCGTTCATCAAGAAATTTTGTCCGGAGCTCGGTGATCTGCCAAAATCAACGCTACACGACGAGAAAAAACTCGCCGCCGCGATCAAGGAACGGGGTATCGACTATCCCGATTTCGTCGTCGATTACAAACCAGGACGAGAACGAGCATTAAAAGCCTTCAAGTCAATTGGTTGAAAATCGGAAGATGAGGGTCAATCGGTCGGCCTGGAGTAACGCTCGTCACTTGAACCACCTCGATCCAGGGAACCTTTCGCCTCCGTCATCAATGTCCGCGTATCGTCGTCGATCCAATCCTGGGCCTGCAGCCAGTCAAAGCAATTCTGCAAAACTTCGGGAGGCGTCTGGGAGATTGAGGCATTAAGACGCACAATGGCCGCGGCAATGACCGACAAGTAAACCGCCCCGCCGACTTCGGCCGGTGTTTCCTCGGTCTCGTGTTGCATTCGCATGTAGCCGAATCGCTTCAGGCTAACCAGCAATGCTTGTGGCGGATCAGGCACGGTCAACAACTCGGCCAGTGGGTAATCCACTTCATCGTCGGGAGATGTCGAATCCAGTAGCTCGCCAACCGGCGTGGCCAGGCAGCGGCGCCACACCTCGGCGGAATCCAAGCCGAGCAGTAGCGAGGCCCGCTCCGGGCTCGCAGTGGTAACGGAATCAAGGTAGGCCTTCGCGCGGCTTGCGGAACTCTGCTCCCACTGGTCAGCGGCGTCCGGACTAGCGGTGGCCAAGATACGTCGCAGCTCTCTTAACTCCTCGGCAACAGCGGCGGGCGAATCACTGTATCGGCCCACCACCTGTTCCAGCGTGCGTTGAAACTGGCGCTTTGCAGTGACCATGACATTTTGCGCTTGCGCCGCTGAGACCAGTTTCAATCGGCTGACCAGTTCCTCGTAGTCGGTCGGCGTTTTCCCAGATAAAAGCGGCAACAAAATTCGCTGTTCGAAGACCACCCAACGCTTCTTATGTCCTTGCTGACGGCACTCTTGCCGCATCAGATCTAAGGCCTGTTGCAGCGTGGTACGCGCCCATTGCACGTCGAATACATCGGCCGCGTCGGCGTCGGCAGCCAGCTCGTCGGGATCGCCGACTCGCACCGCTGCGTCCTTGCGGCGGTTGTTGCTGAGTTGATGGCGAACATACAGATCGAGCCACTTGAGCAACCAGGAACGAAAACGACCTGCGGTGGGGTCGGCGCGCTGGATCAACTGGCCGTCCACGATGTTCTCGACCACGAACCCCTGCAGCAGCTCCTCGGCCAGTTCCGGCGACAGCCGTTTGCGACGAACCAAGTGCGCTTTAAGCACTGGCATGTAGCATCGCAACAACTCGCCCAAGGCTTCGCGGCGAACGGTCGATTCGTCGCCGCGGGCTTTGTCGATGATCGACCATCGGGTTGCCTCGAACGATTCAGTCACAGGGAAAGCCAGGTTGAGAAACAGAATGAAGTCAGAGTCATCAGAATGCCAGACACTTCGCCAGGGTGGGCTTAACGAGCGATCTCGAAAGCGGCACGATTTTGCCATTGCAGCAAAGTTTTTCTGCCAGCAAGGAATATGCTACATCGCTTTTCGCTATCGGTGCAATCGACTGAACTTGGTTTGTCAGCACAACGCGGGTGTGAAGTAATTGCGCGTTCTTCCAGCTCACCTAAGTGCTTGTCAGCAAATAGGCTGCGTTCTTGTTTGCGGATTTTTGCAACAAAAAAAGAAAGCCGGCGCAGGATCCGCGTCTTTGGCGGCATGTATGGGTGCTGAAACAGAAACCACCCCGCACCCATGAGGACGACCATGTCACTCTCCAAACTATTTCGCCGCCACAATCGTCAGCATGCCAATCGCCAATCAAGCAAGCGACGCATCACTCGCCGAAAGCTGCTGATGCAGAACCTGCAAGGTCGTGCGTTAATGGCTGCTGATTTCGGTAATCTCGCATTCGAAGTCGCCGATTACAACAGCGGCGCATATCTAGATCTCTCCGAGGTCAAGACATCGGCGACCGAGCCCAATTATCAGAACAGCATTGTCGTCTGTTATGGTCCCGATGCCACTTGGTTCGATTCTGCGTTCGGATCCCCCGTAGATCAAGGCGCTGGAATGAGTCTTAAAGACGGTGTGTTGACGGTCAATGGCACCGCAGCAGCCGATGAAATCTCGCTCGATTACACCGCTAATGGTCAGGCGGTGACCGCCACGGTGTTCGACGACCAGGGTCGGCTACTGAGTAAGGGCTCGTTCCTGGTCAGTGATTTGCAGCATGTCGAAGTCAATGCCGGTGGCGGCGATGACGTCGTCCGCAACAACACGAGCCTGTACGCGATCATTCGCGGGGGTGCCGGCAACGACCAGATCTTCGGCGGTGACGGCTGGGACGATGTCTACGGAGGCGAAGGCAACGACCTGATCGACGGCGGCGGTGACTGGGACATCCTGTACGGTGAAGACGGCGACGATGATATCTACGGTGGCGAAGGTGACGACGACATCTACGGCGGCGCAGGCTACAACGTGTTGTACGGCAACGCCGGCCATGATGAAATCTTCGGTGGAGATGATTGGGACGACATCTACGGCGGCACCGGCAACGATTACCTCGATGGCGGGGATGACTGGGACATCCTGTTCGGCGAGGACGGCGATGACACACTGATCGGCGGCGGCGGTGACGATGAACTTTACGGCGGTGCCGGTGACAATCAACTGCACGATGTCGATGTCTTCGAAGCAGCGGCCTGGACGACGGCTGTTTCGACCACCAGCGAAGGTGATTCTGGCGGCGGCTGGACCGGACCGATGGCCAGTTCGACATCGGTCGTTTCGACCGCGAACGATGGCGGGTCCAACGGCGCTACTTCCAGCCCAAGCTTTACCGTCAGTGGCTCGACTCAGGGCGAAGTCGGCAATGCGAACGGCTCCTTCACCGTCGACACCTTGGGAACCACGATCGAGGTCGACTCGGATTTCTCCGACGGCGAAGTCTCTGCCGAAGCCAAGGCGTACCTACTTGAACTTACAGCCAAGGGCTCCGCCGAAACCAAAACGGTCCAGCTCGGTGGGGTTGACGTCAAAGCCGGGGTCAATGGCGAGGTCGTCATCACCGTCGGCGTTTTCGCCAAGGCCGATGCGGCGGTTGGCATCGATGGATTAACCGCCAATGCCGCGGTCGGAGCCGGTCAAACGATCGAGCTCAGCGGCGAGACTTATGTGAACGTCGGAGACTTGACGCTGGGCGCCGATGGTGAGGCAGAAATCTTCCTCGGCACCACTGCCGAGGGCTCCGCAAACTTCAACAAGGACGGCCTGAACGTTGGTGGCGAAGCGTTTGCCGGCGAAAAATTCGCCGCTAGCGGAACTGGATCGGTCGGAGGATTGGGTGCGGGTGGTTCGGCTGAAGGTTGGGTTGGTGCCGGCCTGAAACTGGACGGCAGCGCGCAGTTCGTTGACGGCAAACTACAGTTCGATTTTGAGATCGGGGCAGCACTCGGTATCGGCGGAAAACTCGGCCTCGAAGTCGAAATCGACGTAGAGGAAATCAAGGAAGATTTCGAGGCATTCGGGAAGGGAACGGCGGATGCTTTCACCGACCTGTTTGACGGATTTGAAACAGCCGGCGACGAAGTCGCCGCGTTCTTCGAGGATGCCGCCGAGACAGTCAAAGCGGGCGTCGAGGAAGCCGCACAAGAAGTGGCTCAGTTCGCTCAGGAAGTCGGTCAGACGGTCAGCAATGGTGTCCAGCAAGCCGCCAACGAAGTAGCTGATTTCGCCGAGAATGCGGTGAACCAGGCTTCCCAGGAAGTCAGCAAGGTCGCGGCCGTGGTAGCACAGGCGCCGGTCGTTAATCCCGTAGTCCAGGTGGTGCAGGCTGTCTTTGGCTGGTTGCCTTGGTAGACGGTTGCGAAGTTCCCAACAGTCGACCGTCCGGGCATGACGCCCGGACGGTCGATTATTTGTGGTTGCCGCGAGTTTTGCCGCGCCGTTTACTCGTCTTACCCGCAACGTCCATTTGCAACCTTTGCTCGATCGTCTCTCTTAAGTCCAGTTCCACGCAAACTACCCAGTCAGCCAAAAAGGTGTCCGACACCTTTTTTGAGTCTGCAGGGATCTGCGGAGCTGGCTGGGTGAGGCTCGACCGATCCTTGGAGCTTGGGCTTCGGCGACTCGGCCACCAGCTGGATTCTCGCGCTGACCCTGATGTCTTTCGAATAGGTTAGACTCTACGGATTGATGTTAGCGGATCAACATCCGCGTGTTTCGGAATCAATCACCCGAGTCAAGTACGGGTGCCCGGTTTGTACGTTCAGCGACGTGGAGGTAATTGACGATGAAAGCATGGCTCCTGGGACCCACGGCACTGCTGTTGTTGCTTTCTGCTCGAGCCAGTCTTGCTCAGGATACAGAGGGCGTTGAACCTGCGCATTTCCATCACGTGCGGTTGAACGTCACCGATCCGGCTGAGACGATCAAGTTCTACACCAAGAACTTAGGCGCGACCCAGACTAAGTACCACGGCCTGGTGGATGCCTTGTTCACCGAGCGGTCGTTTCTGTTGCTCAACAAAGTCGACAGCCCGCCGCAGTACATGCCGCATTCGGCGATCTCGCACATTGGCTGGGGCTCGGTCGACGGGCAGGCAGACTACGAGTGGCTAAAGAGCCAGGGCGTCGAGTTCGAAACGCCAATTGACCAATTGGGAAACAACTATGGTATGTACTTCTATGGCCCCGACAAGGAACTGGTCGAGTTGTGGACTGGTGACAAGAACCACCGCTTCAATCACGTGCACCTGTGGGCCACCGATGTGGCGACGACCGCGGATTGGTACAAGCAGCACTTGGGACTCTCGACGCGCGTAGGCCCCAAGCCGACGCTGAAGAGCCGCGAAGACATCCGCGCCATTTGGATGGGTTTCATCGAATGCGATAACGTCGGATTTGCCGTCTTCGGACGTCCCGACTTTGATAGCCGTTGGTGGCCCGGTGGCAGTTACACCAAAGAGGACGCTGTCGACGAATTCCAGACCACCCGAGGTCGGGCCATTGACCACCTGGCGTTTTCCTATCGGGACATCGAACCGGTGTTCGAACGGATGAAGGCGGACGGCGTGGAGATCGTCGAGCCGATCGCACTGCGCGAGGACGTGGGGCACAAAAGCTTCTTCATCATGGCCCCGGACAAGGTGCTGATAGAGATCGTCGAAGCGAAGCCGATTCCCGATAGTAGCTGGGAATAGAAGTCGCTGTCGTCGATTCTTCCCGCTTGGCAAGCTAATTGCCAAACCCACCGATCCCGCGATTTTGTTCGAGATGCCGGACGAGGCACCTGGCATCCGCAGCTTGGTGCGCGGTACCAAAGATGGGGCACGTCCTGTCGATCAAATCTCACGATCAACTGCGTTACAGTCGATCGTCTTTTGACTCGTGCCACTCTTCCGCTGCAACAAAACCCCTCGCCGTGGACCAAGCGTCCAAACTGGGCCGAGCGGTGTGAAAACGACTGTGGCAAGTCCAGATCGTGTTTCGGTAGCTGTTGACCGAAATCAGAGGTTATCTGGTAGTCGGAGAACCGGTGCGCTCGTTGATAGCGCCGCGCATGCCGCGCGATCTTGCCGAAGGATCGATTGAGTGAGGGCGAGCATCGCTCACAGCGATATCACGTTATCGAAGCGTGCTGGCAAAGGTTTGTGGCGGTATTTTATTTTCTGGGCGTCCAAGGTGCGTATAATCCAGATTGTTCATGATTCGATCCAGCTCACCACGCAACGAGAATCAAGCATGAGAGTCGCAACCACCATTCTGTTGGCATCGCTGACGTTTCCGACCAGCGCCAGTAGCGATGATCCCGGTACGCCTAACGTACCGGCAGCCACGAACAAGGAACTTAATGACGCCTACAAAGAGCGTTTGAATGAACGTCGCAGCATCGCTTTAGAGACTCGGCGAAATAAGTATGCGGGACGGCGACACGTATATCCGATCTATGCGCCGGGGGTTCGGCCCTCGAACGGCTTCGGTCGGCAGATTTTACCGGTCTATCTGGGGTCTCCTGTAATGCGTTCGACGTACGCGACGAGTTCAGGTGGTGCTGTTTCGAACTGCCGTCCGAGCCGTCAACAGCAGCTCGCCGCACACTACGGCTTTCGTCGATAGCAGCAACAGCGACCGATCGTGTTTGTAGTGACTGGTCGCGAGGAATGCAAAACACTTAGCTGGGTATCGATGGCAGCCTGGCACTCGCAGCGTGAAGTATGCTGCTGCGGACTTGCCATCTCTCACGATTCGCCCGCGATGCTCAAGCGATGCTCCCGGGTGGGGTCGGTAATGGCGATGTCAAAGAAGCCTTCACTTGCGGCCAGCGATGTGCTCGTACTGCCCAAATCGGTCACGTTCACATTGACTTCACCCGTCCCCGGCGGAGTCGAACTGACGGTTCCGTTGTGACTGATGATTTCGCCCTGCACCATCCTCGGAACACCGCCAAAGCAGAGGAACAAAAGGCAAATCGTTAGGCACCCAATATCCGCCGGACGTCTCAAACAGCATGGTTTGTACATAACACATCTCCCGAGTGAAACGAATCATTCGCACAGCAATTCAACTCGAATGAAATTCACCTGCAGAACAGAACGAAAGTGGATGCGATTGAAGAGAGCCTCGTTCTTGCTCTAAAGCTCGAGTGCGGCAAACCGTGGACATTCCGAGCAACCTTACAAAGTTGCAATCGTGGAGATTCACTTGGGTTCGATGGCCGATTCGCTAACAATCACGGCTGATCAGCAACTGCGGTCTTCAGATTCAGATCGCAAGATGACTGCGTCATTGTCTCACTTGACAAGAATCGTTCGCGGAATTCGTGGTCCAAATTCGTTGGCTGGCAGGTCACCGTGGTTGTCTTCCAGCACTTCACAAAATGCCGTCTAGCGCCGCCGTTTCCTTCTTCTGACCTGCGTGTCTCTGCTGGATCCGCTCACGGAATTCCGCTGAAACGTCGCTGATTGCGATCGGCTCGTCCGCGGGGGTCCGGCTGCGCGGCTGCCTGGGATCCATTGGCGTGGAAGTCGGCAGCAGCCAATGATAATTACCGCAATATTTTCCGCGGCTTTCGGAGACTGTCGGGCTTGCCGAGGTCGTCGTCTTTGCAGGCAAGTGAAACGACCGCTTGCCCGCTGACGTGATACCGATAGTCGGGAGCGGTTGTTTTTGGGATCTACGCTGCTGAGAAACCGTCATTTTCGAGTTACCGGAAAACGACTACCGGATAACTACTGTAATGACGGGTTGCACGGCACGCTGCCGGTTAAGCCAAGAGCTTATCAACCAAGAACTTACGAAAAGTCGGGGCGACACGATTTGAACGTGCGACCTCCTGCTCCCAAAGCAGGCGCTCTGCCAGGCTGAGCTACGCCCCGATCGACTAGGTTGGCGTAGAGTAGCTGACCAGGGCGTTTGGCGAAAGGTTCACTTGCACCCTTTTTTCGCTCGATCCTGCGTGACGTTTTGGCTGATGACTCGCTAAAATTCTGGTTGACCGACGCGAAACCCGCCTCCGCTTCGAAGCCAACGAGGGCCTCTTGATCCGTTGCATTGCCGCATCTTGCATTCCAGCATCTCGAACCTGGGCGGCCAGCGCGTTGGTGTCACTTGCCTGCGCCAGCCTGCCGCCGTTGATCCTGGCCGCTCCCTCGCTCACCGAGGTCGAAACCGCGTTTCACGCCGGCGATTATGATTCCGCGCTCCAATTGGCCCAATCGCAAGTCGATGCAGGGATCTGGAACGAGCGCTGGCCGCTGTGGTTGATCCAGTGCCAGCTGACCACCGGCAAATATGCCGAGGCTCGAAAGACCTACGAGGCGGTGATCAAACGCTATCCGACCAGTTTGACCCTGCGGCATTTGGGCATCGAAGCGCTGCGTCTGAGCGGTCAGTCCGACCTGGCCGACAAGGAAGAACTTCAATTCTTTCGAATCCTGCAAAGCGCACCGTCACGGTTTACCAGTCGCGACAATCTGATCGCCGCCGGTCGCTATTTTCTCGCCCAAGGCGAGGACGCGCGGCAAGTGCTCAAGTTGTTTTTCGACCGTGTCCGCAAGGCCGACCCCCGATACGTCGAGTCCTACATTGCCACTGCTGAATTGGCGATCGAAAAGGGCGACTATCAGGTCGCCGCCGAGACATTGAAACAGGCTGAGCAGTACGATCAAACCGATCCGCGAATTCCCTACTTGACCGCCCGCGCCTGGCAATCGAGTGATTCGGAGAAAGCGACCGCCGCGCTCAATCGCGCGTTGGAGCTGAACCCCAGGCATATCCCCAGCCTGCTGTATCGAGCTGACTCGGCGATCGATTCGGAACGCTACGACGTGGCTGATCAGATCCTTGATCAAGTGCAAACGGTCAATCCCAGCCATGCCGAATCGATTGCCCTGCAGGCCGTACTCGCACACCTGCGCGGCGAGTATCAGCAAGAGCAAGCGATTCGCAGTAAAGCACTGGAAACGTGGGCCGAAAACCCGCTCGTCGATCACACCATCGGCAAGAAACTGTCGGAAAAGTATCGCTTTGCCGAAGGTGCGAAGTACCAACGTAGGGCGCTGCAGTTGGATCCGGACTACACGCCGGCCAAGTTTCAGCTCGCCCAGGACCTGTTACGGCTAGGCAATGATGCCGAAGGCTGGAAGATCGCCCAGCAAGTAGCCGATCAAGATCAATACAACGTGGTGGCTCACAACCTGATGACGTTGTACGACCGCCTGCAAGAGTTCAGCATTCTGGAGGCGGAGGGCATTTCGGTTCGCATGGACGCACATGAAGCGGAAGTGTATGGCCGGGAAGTGCTCGATTTGCTGAGCCAAGCCAAGCAGGTTTTGTGTGCCAAGTATGATGTCCAGCCCAACGCGCCGATCGTGGTCGAAATCTTTCCGCAGCAAAAGGACTTTGCGATTCGCACGTTTGGACTGCCCGGTGGCGCTGGTTTTCTAGGTGTCTGTTTTGGACGGGTGATCACCGCTAACAGTCCCGCCTCGCAAGGTGAGCGACCGTCGAACTGGCACAGTGTACTGTGGCACGAGTTTTGTCACGTGGTGACGCTGGAAAAAACGAAGAACCGAATGCCTCGTTGGCTGAGTGAAGGAATTTCGGTGTATGAGGAACGGCAGCGGGATGCTTCCTGGGGCGAATCGATGACGCCACAGTACCGCGAAATGTTGTTGGCCGACGATCTGATTCCCGTCAGTCAGTTGAGTTCCGCGTTTTTGAATCCGCCTTCGCCGATCCATTTGCAGTTCGCCTATTTCCATGCTTCGCTGGTCGTCGAATATTTGATTGATCAGCATGGCATCGACGCGCTGAAAACCATTCTGGATGATCTGGGCAATGGTCTGACGATCAATGCCGCTTTGGAACGGAGTGTCGGCTCGCTGCAAAGGCTGGATGTTGAATTTGCTGAGTACGCCAAGAAAATCGCCAGCGAATTTGGACCCGACGCCGACTGGTCACGCGACGAAATGCCAGACCCACCGACTGTTGAGGACTTGGAAAAATGGATCACCGAGCGTCCCAATAGCTACTGGGGATTACGGATGATGGCTCAGATCTACCAGGCTGGCGGTAAAGTTGAAGATGCCAAGCCGCTGCTGGAAAAACTACGCTCACTCGGTACCGCGACCGGTGATCGTGGCGGTGTCCTGGAGATGTTGGCGACCGTCTATCGTGAACTCGGCGAAACGGAGCAGGAACGGCAGACACTGGAGGAGGTGATTACGGTTTCCAGTAACGCCCTGCCATCGCTGAGTCGATTGGTGGAACTTGCCCAAGCGCAGCAGCAATGGGAGCAGGTGTTGGATTACGCCCAAAAAACAATGGCGATCCAACCGTTGTTACCCGCGGTGCATCTATCGATCGCCGACGCGGCGGAAAAGTTGGACCGTCCGCAGCAGGTTGCCGACGCGCTTCGTGCCCTCCGCGCGATGGATCCGGTCGATCCGGCGGCGGTCGATTATCGTTTGTCCAACGCTTTGCTGAAGCTGCAGCAATACGATCAAGCCAAACACTATGTGCTGCGAGCGCTCGACGAAGCGCCTCGGTACCGCGACGCGCATCGGTTGTTGTTACAGATCGTCTCGCAGCAGCAGAACGTCCGGCAGCAACAGGACGAGCAGCAAACGGATGAGCAGCAACAGGACGAGCAGCAAACGGATGAGCAGCAAACGGGCGGGGAGCAAACGGGTGATTGAATCACTGACGCATCGTCGCAGCTTGCTGGTGTCGTTGATTACCGCAGTCGCGCTGGTCAGCGGCGCTGTCGCCCAGCGCGGGTATCGCTGGCGATCGGATGTTCCGACCATGGATCGCGGCAATGTTCCGAACTGGCAGATCGACCAAAATTTTAGCGAGGACGTGTTTACGTTTGTACGGATCAAGTACGAATCGGCTTTCGGCTACGGCCGACGGCGAGGCGGCTGGTATGTCGATTACCCGGACAGCGATCTCAATTTTTCACTGCGGCTTCAGCAATTGACTTCCTTGAATGTGAACCCCGAGCCGATCGTTCTGGAGTTGACCGATGATCGCTTGTTTGATTATCCGTTCGTCTACATCATCGAACCGGGTGCGTTGACGTTCAGCGAGCCAGAAGTGGTGGCGCTGCGGCGGTACTGCAACAATGGCGGATTCGTGATGGTTGATGACTTTTGGGGCGATAGCGAGTATGAGAATTTAAGGACTGAATTGAAGCGTGTGTTTCCCGATCGCGATCCCTATGAAGTCCCGTTGTCGCATGAGATTTTTCACTGTGTTTATGACCTCAAAGAGAAGCCGCAGGTGCCAGCGATCGGACAAGTTTACCGTATGGCCAATGGCGAGTATGGGACTTGGGAACAGACTTGGGACGGCAGCGACACGCGCACGCCCCACTTCCGCGCGATCACCGATGACGACGATCGGATCATGGTGTTCATCTGCCACAACACCGATCTGGGTGACGGCTGGGAAGAGGAAGGGGTGGCCCCCTGGTACTTCAACGAATTCTCGGTCAAGAAAGCCTATCCGATGGGGATCAACATCGTGACCTACGCGATGACGCACTGAGAGACTGAGAAACGCTGCCCGAAGTTTTGCGTTTCCTTACTCGATCGTTTCGGTCGCCGCCGGTTGCACTGGCACTCCGCGGACTTTGACAAAGCCTGAGATTGCGACGATCACCGCGGCGATCAAAACCAGAATGGTCAGCCATTTGGATCTGTTCTGTCGCATCGATTCCAGTTTGGTGCTGCGGCCGACCAGCGCGGCGGCGATGAAAAAAACCACCAGTGCCAACAGGATCTTAGTGCCGATCAAGGCGTGATAGAGACCGTCCCCTTTGTGGTTCGGGATCGCCTGCAGATAGTTATAGAAGCCGCTGATCAAAAATAAGGTCACGCCAATGTGGACAAACCGTTTCCAGCGGGACTGAATCGCCGCCGCCAGTTTGTCGTGCGCTTCATCGCCCAATTGCCGGGCCGCCGGGATCAGCACCAGCAACATGAACGCGCTTCCGCCAATCAGAGTGATCGCGGTGCCGACGTGAATGATTCGGGAAAGTACGTCGATCGTCAGCATCGGTTAATTCATACTAAAGGGAGGTGGAAATTTTTCGTTGTCCGGATCATCGATCGATTGTTCTTCGACGGAGACACTATGAAGCACGATCTTGCCGCTTTGTAGCAGAGCAATCAATTCCTCGGCTCGGGCGTCGACATTGGGCTGCGACAGCAATCGCAGTTTGTCCTCGGCGTCGAACGGCAGCGTATAAGAGACGATATCGGTAATTGGTCCAAGCCCCATTTGGCCGGCCATCAGTTCGTGCAAGTTCTTTTGCACGTTGGCGCTGACGGGAATGATTTCGCCGAAAGCATCCAGCAAGCGCTGCTTCAACTCCACTCGCGATTCGGCACCCAGCGGCGGATAGATGTCTTCGGTGACATCGATTTCGGCGATTCGAAATGTGCGTCCGGCATCAATTTCGCGAACGATCCTGGCTCGACGAATGCCAACCAACAGAATGTTGTGCCGATCGGCTTCGACTTCCGCGTGCGAGATGATCTTGCCCAGGCAAACGGTCTGGGCGATCGGCGGTGTTTGGTCGATCGTCGTCGCGATTCCGCCAGTCAAAGTTGCCATCGCGATCAGCCGATCGGTCTTCAACGCTTCTTGCAGCAATTCGCAGTAGCGTGGTTCGAAGATATGCAGCGGTTGCATCGCATGCGGGAAAACGACCAATTCGGGGAGTGGAAACAGGCGGACCCGACCATCGAAGTTGTCCGGTAATTGGGTAACATCGTCCAAATTTTGCATCGTCAAGTTCCGCTACCAGCGTTCGGTCAAACGCACCGCCGACAGCGCGGCGGCGGGCGTTGATCCCGCATCAAAAATGATCTGCAGCACGGCCGATCAATCGTTATTGGAGAACATCATCACGATTCGCAGCACGTACCAGAAAAGCAGCACCACAGAGGCGAACAAGGCCAGCGAAGCGGCCACGTATTGGCTGGTTTGGTAATGATGCAACACGTTGGATGTGTCGTACAAAATGTATCCGCAGGCCAATGCGACAAATGCGCCGCAGCCCAAGATACCCAACGAAAAGCCTCCCATCACCACGCTGGCAATGATCAAACCCATTCCAGCGAAACCAGCCAGCGCAAGATACTTGCCCCAACTGGCCAGATCCACGCGTGTGGTCATCACGAATACCGAAAGACCCACGAAGGTGACGGCCGTGATCAGCGCGGCGGTCAAGGGAATTTGCGGATCGATGCCGATCGCGAGGTACAACAGCGGCAACAGAATCACCGCTTCGGCCACGACGTACAGTCCCAAACCGGCGTATTGGATCGCTCGCGACGCTCCACTGCTGGCCCACATACGGGCGACCCAGCTGACCGCCATGAAGGCGCCCAGCACCAACAACCAACCCCAGCCACCCAGCATTTTTTCGACCATGGTGTTCATGGTGGCCGCTGGGACCAACGAAAATAGCGCTGTTTCCAATCCGATCAGTGCCAAAATTGCCGCGGTCAGATGGGCGTAGGTGCGGCGAATGAACGTCAAGCGTTGGGAATCTTCGGCAAAGATTGCGGCCGATCCAGCCTGGCTGACCGCGTAGGGATTTTGAGCGTTTTCGTTGATCATCGTTTTCTCTTTCCAGGAACTGGTACTGACGCTGCTGTCGTGAGTGAAAGGGGGCCATTACCAAAGGCCGCCAGCGGGCTAAAGCGTACTGCCGACTATGGTAGCTGAATAAGGTTCATCAATTATAGGCCGCCTGTCGACTGACTGGGGAGAGCAAATCATTGACTCCGCAGCGATCCTGGCTGACAATGAGCCGGTGGCGAGAGTATTCAGGTGACCCTGCGGAGCTGGCTGAACACGATGGTTTTATCGGGCGACGAGATACAACGGCGAATTGGTGACGGTCTTCAAATCGATCCCTTCCATCCGGAACAGCTAAATCCGAACAGCTACAACTTGGCCCTGCACGACGAACTGCTGGTCTATGAAGAAGTCGTTTTGGATTCGGCCAGTCCCAACCGCTACCGGCGGATCGAAATCCCGCCGGAGGGTTTGACGTTACAGCCGAACATGCTGTACCTGGGTCGGACCGTCGAGTACACCGAGACACGCGGTGTGGTTCCGATGATTCAGGGCCGCAGCTCGCTTGGCCGACTGGGTCTGTTCATCAATCCAGGTGGCAGCGTGGGCGACAACGGCTACTGCGGCACTTGGACGTTGGAAATGCATTGCGTTCAGCCAGTCCGGATTTACCCCGGCATGCAGGTCGCGCAGATCTACTATCTGCAAATCGAGGGTAAATGTGACGAGTACTGCAGCGACGACAAGTATCAGCACAGCCGAGACATTCAGCCAAGCTTGATGTATCGGGAGTTCGGCGGAGATGATCGTGACAACCAGATGGAATTGAATTTCGACGAACTGCTACATGAGACGAGCTGAACGCCTACGGATCGAATTCTGATTGGGTCACGAACCAACCCTCGGGCGGATCGGGCAATTGGAACGACTTGTGATAGTCGCGTTGTCTCAACTCGATCCAAACCAGTGTGTTCTTGTGGAGCGGCGTCGGTTGCAATCGAACTGCTTGCCGCGCCAGTTTCTTAGCTCGAGAAAAATCTTGACCTGCCACCGCTGCCAGTGCCAGGTTGTGAGCCGCGGCGGCTTGCAGGGGATGTTTCTCTAGAACTTCGCTCCAGATCCGTTCCGCTTCCGCCCACCGCCCGGAAAGGGCGGCCAGGTTGCCCTGGCGAACCTGTCGGCTGCCCAACGTGAGGTACGGGATCGCCAGTTGAACGCGTTGTCGATCCACCGACGGAGTGATCAACCGATAAGTCTCTCGCGCGGCCGCGATCGCAAGCACTTCTTTGGGATCACCGAGCATCGACAGATCGGGGTAGCGCTGAAGCGCTGATTCAAGATCACAGGCCACCGGCTGTCCAGCGGTGGACGGGGTTGGACCGATCGCTGCTAACCGCCAAGAGAGCAGCAGTCGCGGATTCTCGGGGACTTTTGCTGTGGCTTGCGAGCGCTGTTGCAGCGGTGGCTGAGGTTGATCGATCGGATCGTTTTGTTGATTGGATTCGCCAGCTTGCTGGAGCACTTCTCCGCGCAGCACGTAATCGAATCCCTGGCGACGCGCCGCTGATGCCACCGCGACATCGCTTGGTTGGCTATCGGTCGCGGAGACGAGTTGCAAGGTCGAATCTTGTTGGAGCTCGGAGGCTTGGACGATAGTCGTCGCGCGACCAGTGTCTTGCGGAACCAAAGTCAGCAGTTTGTCCTTGACGATTGCGGCGGTTTCTTCCGGTCCCGCAACCGTCTGCAAGACGACTCGTTTGCCTACGGTCGACTGCAATCTGGCCGGCTGCCATACGTGGATCGGCACAGCCATACGACAACCCCCGGACCAAGCCAGGATGCTGATAAACGCGATGCGACAAGTACGAACGCAAACCATAAGATCACCTGTATGGTTTGTCCGTGGTGATCGTCAAGTTGGATCCTGGCGAGCTGGGCATTGTCTCGCCCAATCGAATTACCAGACAGTGCTAGGCGGCGATTTTCCCACTTGCCCGCACGGGCATACTGTCTCGCCTTAGGCCATCGGTTCCGTAGAACACAACCACCTTTCTTACCAAGTCACAAATCGCCGTCAGTTTCACGCTCCTTGGTCCATGCACACAGAAGTAGACACCAACCGTTTTTCCTCCCCGGCTGACCTCTCGTTGAGTCATGGGAAACTGGTTCGGAACCAGTTGGCCGATTTCGCACAATCGCTGCTCGATCGTGGTGGAAAGCGAGGGCAGATCGATACTTGTGGGCGTAAAACCGATCATATGCATCTGTGGGGTCCTGAGGGTATCCGATCACACGTCCATAAGGCGGTGGTTATTCGCTCTGGCTGGATGGGTATCGGCGCTGACCCCAGCGAAGATTAGTTTCCAAAAAAAGACTATTGCTCGCCAGACTGTCTGAGCGACAGTCCGTAGGGGTTGTGACACTTTCGCGCGCGCGCGGTTTTCTGTGTGCCGCCTAGCGGTGATGCAGAAGGGTGTCGCTGTCGGCTTGAGTGATACGACCGAAAATGTCTCGCAGGATTACCTGTTCCAGCGAAGTATCACGACCGAGCGGAATCCAGCCCAAAGTCTTGGGGCTGTCGTCGAAATAATCCTTTTGTCTTACCACGGTGCCATCGTGCCGCACCGCCTCATTCGTTTCTGTCGAGTACTGTGTGCGGTCGGTATCCTCCAGATCCTTTTGCACGATCACATCGATCACATAGGCGGCACCGCGAGGACGAACAGTCACGATCGCGCGTCGGCGAATCGATTGCAGGGTACTTTGCAAGCGTTCGAAGCCGGCGGTGCTATCTTTTCGCCAGGGCTCGAACAGCGAGGATCCGACTCGATAGGCAGTTTCGATGCGACCGTCCAGTAAGATGCCATCGGAGTTTTGAACCGGTTGCTCGCGCGCGATGCGAAAATAGTCGTCCACCGCATCGACTACTTGAGACCAGACGAAGTCGTCTTCCGCCGGCGGCAGCTCCAGCGGATTGGGTACAAACGACTCCGGCGCGTCGTTTTTGATCCGATACAGGAATTGTCCGCAACCGACCAAAAAAATCATTAAAGTCAGCGGCAGCCAATGGGCGATCTTGCGAACTTCGCGGTTCATGGCAGTCAACGAACGATGGTCGCGTGATGACGACTGGCGAAGATCTCGGGTAACGGCTTGGCCCCGGGGACATCGTCGGGAAACAGCGACCAAACCGCGATTCGTTCCCGCATTTCTTGCATCACTTCGATTTGCGAGTTGGCGATTTTCTGCTTGCGAATTTCGGCGCGGATCTCGTCTTGGACCTCGCTTAAAGGGACGATTCCGGCGGGTGTCCGTTCCAAGACCCGAATGATATGCATCCCCAAGTCATCCTCGATGATCTCGCTCATGTTATTTAGCGGGATTGAAAAGATTTCTTGATCGAGCGGCTCGGAGGCAAGCGAACCTTGCGGCGTCCAATCGTGCAGTCCTCCCTTGGTGGCAAACGGTTCCTCGCTCTTGTCGCGGGCCACCGCTTGCAGGTTGCCTCCAAAGTAGGCTTCCCGTCCCATCTCGGTGATCGCTTGTTTGGCGGCCTCTCGGGACGAATGATTGGCAAACTGGACCGTCAACTGTTCCCATCTGGCCCGTGTCGGCCGTTGGAACTCGGCGAGGTTGCCCTGATAGTACTCAAAAATCTCCGCGATCGTAACTTTCGGATCACGATCGATTTTATTGCGAATGTACAAGTGGCCCAGCATCGCGTCGACGAATTCCCGTTGACGCGCGGCCAGCGAACTTCCTTTCTCACGAAGCAGCGCGTCGAGCTCCCTTAGGTCTTCGACTTTATATTGCTCCTTCAGTTGCGGCAGTTCGCTTTCGGCAAACATCATGCGCGCACGACTTGTCAATTTGGCGTCCGCTTCATTCCGCTTCTCCGCGGTGGCAGTGCCTACTTGATCGATCAAGAACGATTCACGCATCATCTTTTGTTGAATCGATTGCGTCAGCAATCCGCGCATCAAATTCAGGCGCGCAAAATGTAATTGGTCTTCCGGAATCTGCTGTTCGGACTTTTCCAGAACTTCTGTGATTCGCGCTTCGACCTTGGGCATCAAGTCGCCGACTAAAATCGGACTCTGTCCCACAATTGCGACGATCGCGGCGGGATCATCGGAGATTTCAAGCGTTTGGCTGTCCTCAATCTGCTGCCGAGTCGGTACCTGAGCGGAGGCCGGCGCAGCGAGCATCCAGGCGCCAAAGAACAGTGAGCGGACGGCTAGAAAACGGGGCGGCATGAGGGCCCTGCAATGGATTGGGATCGGGAGAATCGAGTGCCTTGTAGTCCGGTCTTGGCGGCGGACACAAGGTCAATGTGGGCCGCGCCGAGCAATCGCGCACCGGGTCACTGCCGCCGTGGGCTGAGCAGCGTTTGAGCGGCCCGGCATCGCGAATCTTCTCTTTCTCGCGAGCAGTGAATTTGATTAGCATCGTCATCGGATGCGAAGCACCCTACGGGCCGCAGGCGGCTATTGGGGTCTGACCCCCTTTTTCGATGCGTTTTCCTTTCCGAGTTTCACGGTGGCCAAATTCAAAGCATGAGCGGTTCAGAAACGGTGTCGCAAGATTGGACGTCGGTCAGACGCAATCAACTGCAGGATGAGACAGCCCATTTTCGCTTGGTCCGACTGCTTTGGTTAGCCGGTATCTCGCTGCTGCTGGTGCCGATCGCTACGGTGATCGATGTTCCCATCGCCAGATGGTTCGCCGGTAATCCGCTGTCACGTGATGTCAGTGATTCGCTGGACCTCTCGCAGGTCTATGCGCATGGCAGCGGCGTGTTCCTGATTTTGATCAGCATCGTGTTGCTCGCGCCGGAGCGTCGCTGGCAAGTTCCCCGCTTGGCGACGCTCGCTTTGGGCGCCGGCGCTGTAGCGACCCTGGCCAAACTTTTTATTCTGCGGCCCCGTCCCAGTTCACCCTATGTGGATCTTGGTTCGCCGACCCAGAACTCGGCCTGGACGTGGTCGTTCGATTGGACTCTTTCCCACGTCGCCAGTTTTGATGCGGCCACGCGCGCCTTTCCAAGCGCGAATGTGGCGACCGCGACGGCATTGACGGTGGGACTGTTGGTCGTCTTGCCGCGTGGCCGTTGGTTGTTTCTGACGCTTTGTCTGGGCACGATGCTACAACGACTTAACAGCGGCGGACATTTCCTCAGCGACTTGTTCGGATCGGCGGCAGTCGGACTTGGTTGGGCCTATGTTTGTCACCATCCGGCATTGATGGGTTCCCTGTTCGACAAAATGGAGCCAGAGCAGACGGAGCGCCGCCGCGGCTGGCAGAAGAGACAGGAAAATCTAGTTGCTGATGACCCTGAAGTTGAACAAGGCGACGCCGAGAAACGAGCGGCCTGATCCCCGATCATCAAAGGGTTTCGACACGGTTTCGATTCGGCTCGCAGCGGCCCTTGGTGTACGATAGCGGATAGTCGTTTCTCCAAGACGTTGCCTCGCTCAGACGCCCGGCCCTTCTGCCGTGGTTTTATCGGTGAACCAAACCCAACCATCTGCACCGTTGCCGCGTATCGCGATTACTGTCGGCGATGTTGCCGGCGTAGGTCCCGAACTTTCGCTGCGCTGTGCGGCGATGGGCGAACTGATCGAGCGTTGCACCCCGATTCTGTATGGACCGCGAGCAGCGATCATCAAAATCGCTGAGGCCGTTGGGCTGGCAACGGATGTGCACATCGAGGATGTTGGCACCGTCGATATCGAGAGATTGAAACCGGGAGTTTTTACCGCCGAGACCGGTCAGGCATCGTTTGAGGCGGTCCAGCGTGCGATTGCCGACGCGATCGCGGGCCGCGTGGACGCGATTGTGACCGGCCCGATTCAAAAGGAAGCCTGGCACGCGGCCGGAATCGATTTTCCCGGCCATACCGAATTGCTGGCTGATCGGACCGGCGTCTCGGAAGTTTCGATGATGTTGACCAGTCCGGAAATCTCCTGTGTGCTGGCAACGATTCACATCCCGCTGGCTGACGTCGCATCGACTTTGACCACCGCGGCGGTCGAGCGCGCGATTCGGCATGCCGCCCAGGCGATGCAGGTGCGGCTGGACCGGGCGCCGCGCGTGACCGTTTGCGGATTGAATCCGCATGCTGGCGAAAACGGATTGTTGAGCCATGGCGAGGAAGTGAACGTGATTCAGCCGGCAATTGATCAAGCTCGTCGCGCGGGCATCGACGTCAGCGGTCCGCTGCCGCCAGACACCGCGTTCACTCCGGCAATCCGGGGCCAGACCGATGTTTACGTTTGCATGTACCACGATCAAGGATTGATTCCGTTGAAAGCGTTGGCTTTTGATGACGCGGTCAACGTGACGCTCGGTTTGCCGATCGTTCGCACCAGCGTCGATCATGGCACGGCATCCGATCTGGCCTGGCGGGGCACGGCGAATTACCACAGCATGTTGGCGGCGATCGCGATGGCAATCGATTTGAGCCGAGCCGACCGAGGATGAGAGGTTTCAACAAACAGGCAGTCGTGGAGGTACTGCTGTTGGTGCTGCTGTTCTTTGCCTATGCCGGTGACGTTCCGCCGATGGTCAACGAATCCCACTATCTGGTCAAAGCAAAAAATTTCTGGCAGCCCGAATGGTGCGAGCGAGATCTGTTTGCCTCATCAGGCAAAGTTCACACCACGTTCTATATTTTATTGGGCTGGCCGACGCTGTTTGTTTCGTTGCCGATGACTGCCTGGATTGGAAGATTCGTCGGCTGGACGATCGTGGCTGTTGGAGTGCAACGGTTGAGCGCGGCGGTGATTTCACTGCGATATGCATCGCTGGCGGTTGCCACGGTTTGGATTGCCGGTATTGAATACTGCAACCTGGCCGGCGAGTGGGTGATCGGCGGAATCGAAGCGAAAGTGCCGGCCTATGGCCTGGTGTTGTTGAGCTTGGCGGAACTGGTTCACCGCCGCTGGAATCGGGTTTGGATTCTGCTGGGCGCGGCTGCGGCGTTTCATGTCTTGACCGGTGGCTGGTCCGTGATCGCGGCGGGTATCGCCTGGTGGTTTACCGAGCGCGACCGTACGGACCGTCAACCGCTGTTTACGCCGTCTTTGTTTTTGGGCGGCGCGATCTCGCTACTGGGACTGATTCCAGCGATCGCGTTAACCGCCGGGACGAGTCCTGAGGATTCAGCCCTGGCGGCGCGGATCTACAGCTACTATCGAATCAAGCATCATTTGCTGCCGGCTGACTTTGCGGCTCACTGGTACCTGCGTTCCGGGGCCCTGATGGTGGTCACTGCCATCGTGGCTCGAATCTATTGGCGGAGCAGCGAACCGATACAACGAATCGGGTGGTTCGCGATCGGCGCGGTGTTGATTGCCATGATCGGGTTGCTAGTAGGACTGCTTCCCCCGCTGGTCCCCGACTTGGCGGCAAAATTGCTGCGATACTACTGGTTTCGCTTAGCCGACGCGATCATCCCGTTGCTGGCCGGGTTGCTGGTGGCGAAGATGATCACCGGATCCAAACCTTCGCCGCGCGCGGCCACGTTGCGTGCGCTGGGAATCTTGAGCCTGCTCGTTGCCGCGATCCTGATCGCTCGTTCCGGCTATCACCGATCCCAACTCGGTCTGCCCCCTTCGGCAAGTGATCAATTCGTCGGTTTACCCGCCGGTGCAACGAACGAAGATCAGCGAACCGCATTTCGTGATTGGCTATCCGTCTGTCGTTGGGCGCAAGCGTCCACGCCGCCGGACGAAGTCTTCTTGACACCACGGCATCAGCAGACTTTCAAATGGTATGCCGAGCGCGCCGAGGTTGTCAGTTGGAAAGACGTGCCCCAGGACGCTTTGAGTTTGAAAGAGTGGCACCGTAGATTCCAAGAAGTCTTTCCACAGCGACTTGGCAACGTACGAGTCACGGTCCGCTACGATACGTTGCGCCGGTTTCGCGAGCAGTACCATGTTCGCTACATGATCGTGGATCGAAGAATGGTCGGAGACAAGTTGCCACTCATTCAGCTTTATCCGACAGCTGACGAGCGGAACGATACCTACGCGGTGTATCAGTTGCCCACTGCCGAATGAATTGCAAACCGATAGGTCTTGCAACCAATGACGGCTAATTAAGTTCGCAAGGAAAAGAAATTGACCAAGCGCTGGCAGCTCTTGAATCGATTATCATGTGGAATTCCTGTTTCAGCACTCGCTCCATCGTTTTCCATGACTCGAATACTGATTCTACCCGCGCTGTTTTGTTTGCCGATTGTTGCCGTTGCGCATGAACATTCCAACTTGACGGTCGTGTTGGACGAGTCGGGGGATCAAGTCACGGTACATCGCAAGGATCACTCCAGCCCAATCGTGACTCAAGTTGCCAAGGCTGACTTTCGTCCCTATCTGCATCCGCTGGTTGCTCCCGACGGCAAGGGACAACTGACGCAGTACAGCCCCGCTCATCACAAGCATCAAACGGGACTGTACTGGGGATTCACGCGAGTCAATGGGCGCGACTATTTTCATCATCCCGAGTCGACTCACTGGCAACGAGTCAGTGTGTCGGTTCTGAAGGCCGAAGCCGATTCCGATGATCCCTCGGTTGCCTGGCAAACCGTTTACGACCTGCTGGGCGAGGATGGCAGTCCGATCATGCGCGAGACTCAGACTTGGACGATCCGCGACCAGGGCGACCAGTACCTCATGGACTTGCAATGGCAGGGGACCGCCAACGTTGACATAACGTTGGGCCAGTACGACTACGGCGGACTTTTTCTGCGCATGCCGTGGCGGCCCGGGATGGAAGCCAAAGTGGTCAATGCGGCGCGACAAGAAGATTTGCGCCGAGGGAGGCCGGGCCGTTTGGTTGGATGTCGGCATCCAAGTCGATGGTCGCGACGACCAGGCGCACATTGCGATTTTTGACCATCCGACCAACCCAGGATTTCCACAAGCCTGGCGAGTCGACGGTCAATACGGCGTCGGTCCGGCCACGACTCGAGCAGCAGATCGTACGATCAGGCAGGGTGAAACGATGACCGTTCGGCATCGGCTGGTTGTGTTCGCCGGCGAACTGGACGATGTCTGGTTGACCGCACGATGGAGTGAGTTTTCTGGGCAGGAGATGGCCTACGCGCAGTGGAATCTAGCGCAACAGGAAGGTCGCGCAGCGGAATTTCTGACACCAGAAAAAGCGGTTGAAAGCATGACGCTCAAGGAAGACTTTCACGTCAATGTTTATGCCGCCGAGCCCATGATCACTCAACCGATGGCCTTTTGCTGGGACGACCGCGGACGTTTGTGGGTGGCTGAAAATCGCGATTACGAATCTCGGGGAACTGGATTTTCCGCGGACGGGAAGAGTCGAATCTTGATCCTGGAAGATTCCGATCACGATGGTGTGGCCGATTCACGCAAGGTCTTTTTGGAAGGGATACCCTTCCCTGCCGCGATTGCCGTCGGCCTGGATGGACTGTGGCTGGGGGCTCCACCAAACTTGTTGTTCGTTCCCGATCGCGACCATGATGATCGCGCGGATATCGACGAGATCGAAGTCCGTTTGACGGGCTGGGGAATCCGCGATCGTCACGAAACATTGAATAGTTTCAGCTGGGGCCCCGATGGATGGTTGTATGGATGTCAGGGATATGCGACGCCGTCGCAAGTCGGCAAGCCGAAAGCTGGCGGCCAGGTCCTTCGCGGTGGCGAAGAGTTTCCCAAAGAGTTTGAATTCGAAGGCGATCCGGTCGACATCAACGGGGGTGTCTGGCGTTACCATCCGACGAAAGATCTCTTCGAGGTCGTCGCGCACGGATTCAGCAATCCCTGGGGGCTTGATTACGATGCCCGTGGGCAACTATTCATCACTGCCTGTGTGATCCCTCATTTATGGCACGTCGTCCCCGGCGGCATCTACCATCGACAAGGTGGTCAGCACTACAACAAGCATGTTTACAGCGACATTCGCACGATCGCCGACCATCGACATCGATCGGCACATGGCGGTGCACGAGTTTATCTGTCCGATGCCTTTCCGGACATGTACAAGAACCGTATTTTCATGGCCAACATTCATGAACACGCGGTGCTGACCGATATTCTGGAGCCAAGCGGCAGTGGTTTTATCGGTCGCCATGGTGATGATTTTGCGCTCGCAAATAACGCTCAGTGGATTGGCTTCAGCGTTGAGATCGGTCCCGACGGCAATCTGTTCGTATTGGACTGGCACGACGCCGATATTTGCGGCAAAGAGGTTTTGCAAAAGGAAACCGGACGAATCTTTCGCTTTACGCCGGACAGTTCGAACGCCAAAGATTTTCCAAATCGCTATGCCGATCTGAACAAGTTGAGTGACTTGGATCTGGCCAAGTTGCAAACCGTCGAAAGCGCATGGCACGCGCGTCGTGCACGTTTGATTCTGCAACACCGGTCAGTGACCAGCAGAGTTGACGCCGATGCGATTGATTCGCTTCGCGAGCTGTTTGTTTCTTCATCCGATCAATCGACTCGACTGCGAGCGATGTGGGCACTGCACGTCACCAACAGGTTTGGTCAAGCAGCTCTGAACCATGCACTGCAGGATGAAAACGAATACGTTCGCGCTTGGGCAATTCAGTTGTTGTGCGAAGACGGTCAGCCATCGGCCGCGACGATCGACAGTTTCGCCGCGATGGCCCAGAGCGATTCGTCGTCGGTCGTCAGACTCTATCTGGCCTCGGCAGCTCGGCGTTTGGAGGCGGCTGCAAGTTGGCCGATCTTGGCAGCGCTGGCCGCGCACGGCGAGGACGTTGATGACCACAACTTGCCCAAGATGATCTGGTTCGCGTTGGAGCCGCTGGTGATGGGGGACATCCAAAGATCTCTACAGCTATCCGGCTCGTCGCAGATCCCGATGTTGACTCGGCATATCGCCCGCCGCATCGGTGACAGTGAAAAATTCGAACCGCTCGTTGCCGCCATTGGTTCGGCCGACGACGGTGATACCCAACAAAACCTGTTGCTGGGGCTGCGCGACAGCGTCGAAGGTCGCTTTGATATGGACTCGCCCGCCGGCTGGGGAGACGTGTACCCGAAACTCCGCAGCGCCGGTGGCGAAACCGCCAAACTTGCACTGCAGCTGTCCGGGCAGTTCGGTGATAGCGTGGCTGCCGACGCTATGTTGGCAACGTTGCTTGACGACTCAGCCGAAACGGCTGATCGTCTGCGTTCCTTGACCGGTTTGGCGGGACGCAAGCGAGCTGAGTTGAAGCCTCACTTGATTTCACTGACCAGCGACGACTCCCTGCGTCGCGATGCAATTCGCGCGACGGCCGCTTTTGAGGATCGCGAGCTGGCCCGGCAGTTGTTGGGCCGCTACACGCAACTGTCGGCCGAAGACAAGCTGGAAGTCGTTCACGCATTGTCGTCACGTTCAAGCTATGCCAATGAGTTGACCGATGCGATGGCTCGCGGCGATGTGCCCAAGTCAGATGTGCCGGCGTACATCGCCAGGACCTTACGCCGAGTTGTTGGAAATCGATTTGCGGACGTGTGGGGACCGATCGAATCGATCGACACCAACACCGAACAGCAGTTTGCCAAGTACCGTGAACTTGCCACGGCTGATGCATTGGACAAGGCCAATGCGTCGGCGGGCCGCGCGGTTTTCAACAAGACCTGTGCCGCCTGCCACAAGTTGTATGGATATGGCGGCAACGTCGGGCCCGATATTTCTGGTGCCAACCGAGCCAACATGGAATACTTGTTGGGCAATATCTTGACCCCTAGCGCGATCATTCAAGACGCCTACAAGATGCATATCGTGTTGACCGACGATGGCCGGATCTACTCAGGAATACCGGCCGAGGAAAACGAGCGACAACTGAAGCTGCGGGTGGCCGATCGCCAGGAACCGATCGTGATCGCCAAGTCTCAGATTCAGTCGCGTGAGATCGCGCCGGTATCGATGATGCCGACTGGAACGCTGGACGTACTAAGTGACGTCGAGACCATTGACCTGTTGAAATACCTGCAATCAGCTCAACAAGTGCCGTTGCCCTGACCTCTTTTGCGGACAACCTGCATTAAAAAAATGGAAACGCGCTAGCCGAGCTTACCGATCCATCTGTCCAATCGCCATGGCAATGCGTTGGCACTGATCGTCAGGCAATTTGCTCAGCATCGGCATCAGCGGCCCGGTCTTGGCGACGCCGGCGATTTCGACCGCGTGATGCAGGACTCGAATGGGATTGATCTCGTTGCGTAGTTCTTCCAACGGGCGAAACCACTGTCGGATCGCATCGGCCTGGTCGAAATCACGGCTTTGAATCGCCCGCAGCATCTGCATCGATCGTTGCGGGGCGACACAGACGCATCCGCTGGTGAATCCGGCCACGCCAAAGTCGCGCAGGTGGATGATCGCCGGTTGTTCGCCAATTCCGCTAACGATGCGATCCGGCGAAAAAATTTCCAGTACCTCACGAAGGTAATCATCCTCGCTCGGTCGCTCGCGCACGACTGCATACTTGATCCAGGAGATTGCCCCGTCGGCTGCCAATGACTTGATCAGGCCGGCGCCCAGCCAGCGATCGTGTTTCAAATACAGCACCAGTGGTCGGCCCAGTTGGTCGGCGAGTTTCCGCACGGCCGTTGCGATACCCGCTTGGTCGACAACATCGCGGGACGGCAACAACATTGCGGTCGGAAAGTCATAGTCACGCAGAATTTCAACTTGATCCACCGCAAATCCATAGGCCGGCCCAATCGATGGCACGACCATCGTTTCGCCGCTGGCCGATTCGGTCAGCATTGACAGAATGTTGGCGTATTCGCTCAGTCGCACGTGGTACAAGACCGCGTTGCCGCCGTACAGCAGCGAGCGGATTCCGCCCGCTTCGAGAAAGCGAATGATCTTGGCATTTTCAGTTGCACAAACTCGCAGCGATGCATCTCGGGCCAACGGAGGTACGGCGATCACGGAGGCACGAAGTTGGTCGGAGGAGAACTGCATGATTGAATCAGGGTAAGCGGAATGACGCTAGCATCGAACTAGTGAATGCTAGGTTCTTGGCCCGGCGAACGGCCGGCCAGAAAATCAAAGTCGCAGCCCTGGTCGGCCTGCGTGACATGCTTGGCGTACAACTGCGAATAACCTCGCTCGGGAATCGGTTTTTTCAGCGGCATCTGCTTGCGGCGTCTGGCGATCTCTTCATCGCTGACGTCCCAGTGAATCCGTCTGTTGGCGACGTCAATCTCAATCAAGTCACCGTCTTGAACCAGTGCAAGTGGTCCGCCGGCGGCGCTTTCGGGGGCGATGTGCAGCACACAGGTGCCGTAACTGGTGCCGCTCATGCGGGCGTCACTGATGCGGACCATGTCGCGTACCCCGGCCTGCAACAGTTTTTGCGGGATGGGCAACATGCCCCATTCGGGAAAACCGGGAGCGCCCAACGGTCCAGCACTGCGCAGAATCAGCACACTATCGGCGCTGACGTCCAATTCGGGATCACTGATGCGACTTTTCATCGCCGGGTAATCATCAAACACGATTGCTGGACCGCGATGTTTCAACAGCTTGGCGTCCGCCGCGATCGACTTGATCACGCAGCCGCTGGGGGCCAGATTGCCGCGCAGGACACAGGTGCCGCCAGATTCCGAGACTGGATTTTCGCGGCTGCGAATGACTTCATTATCGATCACTTCGGCGCCGGCGATTTGGTCGCCCAAGCTTGCTCCACTGACCGTCTGGCAGTCGGTCCGAATCAGATCTTGCATTCGAGCCAACAAGGCACTCAACCCGCCGGCATCATAAAAGTCTTCCATCAGATAACGGCCAGCCGGACGAATATCGGCCAGCACCGGGGTGGATCGGGAAAGCTCGTCAAACCGATCGAGACTCAATTCGACTCCCAGACGCCCGGCGATCGCGATCAAATGGACGATCGCATTGGTGCTGCCGCCGATCGCCAGCGAAGTGATTAATCCGTTTTCAATCGATTCAATGGTCATGAACTGTGAAGGGCTTAATTTTTCCCAGGCCATTTCGACCGCGCGTCGTCCGGTCCGCGTTGCCAACCGCGAATGTTCGGCCAGGACCGCCGGCGTACAGGCGGCACCGGGCAAGCAGAATCCCATCGCCTCGGTGACACAGGCCATCGTGCTGGCGGTTCCCATGGTCATGCAGGTGCCGGCCGAACGGGCGATACAGTTTTCGATCCCCTGCCAATCTTTGTCGCACAGGTTGCCCGCCATTCGTTCGTCCCAGTATTTCCAAACATCACTGCCGCTGCCGAGGGTGACATCTTTCCACCGCGCCTTGAGCATCGGGCCAGCAGGTAGAAAGATCGACGGAATGTCGGCGCTGATCGCACCCATCAACATCGCGGGGACCGTTTTGTCACAGCCGCCCATCAACACGGCCGCGTCGATCGGATGGCACCGCAGCACCTCTTCGACTTCCATCGCCAACAGGTTGCGGTACAGCATCGTGGTCGGCTTCATCAGCATTTCGCCCAACGACATCACGGGCACCTCGACCGGAAATCCGCCGGCCTGCAGGATGCCTCGCCGGACTTCGTCGGCCCGATTGCGAAAATGCGAGTGGCACGTGTTCAGCTCACTCCAGGTGTTCAGAATCGCGACGATTGGTCGATTCTTGAAATCGACATCGTCAAATCCCGCCCCTTTCAGACGAGCGCGATGACCGAACGAACGTAAATCGTCAGGACCAAACCAACGGTCAGAGCGCAGCGAAGACATTGGCAAACCAGTGATCAGAAGCCGGGAATCAGGAGTCCGCAGTCAAGAAACAGGAACGCGTATTTTACACTGGTTCTCGGCGTCTGACCGCAGATCCTGTTAACTGTCGACACAGGTCTCGAGGAACCGCGCCAGTCGGTGGAAATCACTGTCTAGTTCAATGAAGCGAACTTTAGTGACCAGCGTCTCGGGATCGACCAATTCATCAAAGGGAACGTAATGCAGATCGAGTTGTCCGGAAACGGAGACCATCACGCCGTTGAGTTTTTCTTCCACCAAAGCGCGATAGGCACCAACACCCAGTTGCGAACCGAGCATCACGTCGTAGGCATGCGGGGGAGCACAGCGGGATTCGTATCCCAGCTGCAATCCATTGATCTTTCTGGTCCGCCCGGTTCGTTCGTTGTATCGAATGCTCAGTAGTGACGAAATCATCGCTGCTAAATTGACCGAAGAAATGTTGATGTGCCCATGGTCGTCGCGACTAATTCCCTCCAGGTACTTCGACGGCAGGTACTCGGCCATCCCCTCGGCGATCACGATCGTGCCGTACTGACGGCCTTCGCGTTCGCGAGCCAGCATCATGTCGACCATGCGATCGATGACTCGTTCCAAGGCCATCACCTTTCGCGTCTGACCGGTTTCTTGATTGACAACTTCCTCGTCCGCCAGTGCCCCGGTGATATCCTCGACGCTCAGCACCATACTGGCTTCGCCGGCGATCGCGGCACCATAGGCCAGCCAGCCTGCACTGCGGCCCATCGCTTCGCACAGGAAGTAAGTTCGTCCGGCGGCGGCGTCGTAATTCAAATTGCGAATTTCTTCCGCCAAGGTTTCGACGGCGGTGAAAAATCCGAATGTAAAATCGATCCCCCAATAATCGTTGTCGATCGTCTTGGGCAGGTGAATGATGGGAAAGTGACGCGCATCGGGCGGCAATCGGTCTTGGAACAACTTCAATTTATTTGCGGTTTTGAGCGTGTCGTCACCGCCGATCGAGATCAACGCGTCGATTTCCAATGAGCACAGTCCCTCGTAGACGCGCCGCAGAGGGGCGACCAATTCGGGGTCTTCCAAGTGCTTGGGCGAACTGACGTGACGGCCGGGGTTGGTACGCGCGGTACCGATCATGATGCCGCGGCTGCTGCGGGCATTGGTCAGCCCTTCGTTGGTGAAGCGGATAAAGTCCACGCCTTCTTGTAGCGGACCGGCGGCGGTGTATTCAGCCAGGCGACTGTATCCATGTTTGATCCCATAGACCTGCGCGCCATCTTCCAGGAACGAAAACGCAGCCGTCGAAATCACCGCGTTGGCCGCGGGGGCGGGTCCGCCGGCGAACAGAATCGCAACACGTTTGATATCGAGCGAATGGTGGTCGGGCATCTTGTTACTGTAAGTTGGAGGCGAAACGGTCGTGCTGTTGCTGTTGAAGACAGATTTTAGAGTTCGCTGGCCGCTCGCCAAGGAGGCAGAGAGCCGAGCGTGGGAATCGACGCCGCTGAAACAAACTACCGGGAATCACCCGGCTGCTTGGCCGCCGGTTCCTCTTTGCGAGTCGGCGGCGCGTTGACCGCTTGGCCGATTGCATAGGCCAGACGACCAATCATCGCAAAGTAAATGAATGCGGTACCGACCGCGGCAAAGATCGAAATCACGACGCCGATCACTCCCAGTCCGAAAGCGCGGCTGCCGACAATCAGTAGAAACAGCGCCGCAAACAATAAACCGGATGAGAAATAAAAACCGCCCCAGGCTTCCTCGCACTTGTTCACGCTGCGGGCGACTTCGGCCGAAAATGGCTTCAGCGGCGAGTTCATGTCCATCATCGAAAGCAGGACAAACGGAAAGAAACCGTAGATCGCAAACATGGTGACCGCGATCCCCAACATGCCAAGATTCAACAGCTGCGAAACAGCAGCCACGGGAGCCGCCACGACCGCCGCCGCGGCGATCGCGACCACCAATTCGCCCAACCACGACGGGGGATCCAAGATCGGCCATTCGCTGACCTGTTTTTCACCGTTGGCAACCGATTGCAGAATTGCAAAGCCGCAGCTGACAACCAAGGCGCCGAAGAACAAACCAGCCGGCAACGTCATCAGGTAAAAGAGTGGTTTGTCGATCGCAATCACCAGCACCGCGGCTAGCGCAGCAACAATCGACAATCCAACCCAATGAGTCAGTACCGCCATGTCACGGAAGATCCCGAACACACCGGCCAACCACTCGCGAATATCGGGTGTGTCGGTGTCACGATTCTTCGGTGCTTGGGATTCCTCGCGGGCTGCTTCTTCCAACAGTTGCGCGGCCGACTTGCGATTCGGGTCCGTCTCCTTTCTTCGCACCGATGTCGGCTGTTCCAATTTGAATGTCGCTGCCGAATCAATGTCCATCTTTTGTTTTTGAGGGACCTTGGGAGGTGACGGAATTGTGATCGGCGAATAGCAATCGGAGCACTTGATCGTCTTGCCGGCTTGACTTGCTTTGACAAAGATCACCGATCCGCAGATGTTGCATTTGACGCGGTACTCGGTGGCGTACTCGACGGGTGCCGCTTGCGGTTTGCCGGGCCGATTTCGAACAAGGTCGGATTTCGGCGTTGGAGGCGGTTCGGTTGTGGCGATAAAATCGTCCAGCGGATGCGGGTCTTCCTTTTGATCCAGTTGTAACCAGTCGTCATCATCGCCCGTCGAACTGGCCAAGCCCGGAGCCAGAAACGTTTGGTGGCAATGCGGGCACTTGACCCGCTGGCCGGCGGAATCGTCGGCGATCGTCGCGGCTTGATTACAGCGTGGGCATTGAACAGACAGAGGCATCGGAGCGCAGGGCCCAGTGGAACGAGCTTGGGGTCGGCAACAGAGCCATGGCAACATTCTATCGATTTGCTCCTTGGGCAGGGCAGTCTGACCCAAGTCGCGGGCAATCTGTCCCAATTCGCCAAGTTCCCAATTCGCCAAGTTCCCAACTCGCCTGCATCGCCGTGGGTAGGCGGATTTTCGTGATTCGATAGATTGGTGTCCTGGAATCTTTTGCTTGCCCCTCGTTTTTCAATCGCTGCTGAACATGCTTGTCTCTTGGAAGTGGCTTTCAAAGTACGTTGACCTGCCGATGAGCCACCAGGAGCTTGCCCTGCGGTTGAGTCTGGCCGGGCTGAACCACGAGTCGACCGAGACGATCAACGACGATGTGGTGATCGATTTGGAGGTGACCAGCAATCGCGGGGATTGTCTGGGACATATCGGTGTCGCCCGCGAGATCGGTGTGCTGTACGGACTCCCCGTTTCGATTCCCCAGCCTCAGTTGTCAGCTTCGTCCGATTCGATCCAATCGCTGCTGAGCGTGGAAAATCGGTTCACTGCTGCTTGTCCCCGATACACCGCTCGCGTGATCCAGGGTGTCAAAATCGGACCGAGTCCCGATTGGTTGGTCGAGGCGCTGGGCAGCGTTTTTTGGAAGCGGAAGAGAGACGGCACGCTGGAACAGTACCAAAGCATCAACAATGTGGTCGACGCGACGAACTACGTGCTGATGGAATGCGGGCAACCGCTGCATGCGTTTGATTATGCCAAAGTTGCCCAGTCCAAAATCATCGTTCGTCCCGCCCAGAGGGGTGAGACCATTCATGCGATCGATCATCGCGAGTACGAATTGGATCAATCGATGTGCGTGATCGCCGATGCAAAACAACCGTCGGCGGTTGCCGGGGTGATGGGCGGCGCGGATTCGGAAGTCAGCGAATCGACGACCGACCTGGTGATCGAGTCCGCCATCTTCTCACCGCTGTCGATTCGTCACACGGCAAGAAACCTGAAATTGCACAGTCCCTCCTCCTACCGATTTGAACGTAAAGTCGATCCCGTGGGCGTTGATTTTGCCAGCCGCCGAGTCTGTCAGATCATCGTCGACATCGCTGGCGGCAGCGTTGCCGATGGCGTCATCGATACGGCGCCGGAGATCCCGCCGCGGGATCCGATCGTGTTGCGGTTGAGCCAAGTTGAACGGGTCTTAGGGATCAAAATCGACGCCGCGGAAATCAATCGAATCTTGACCACACTCGGTTGCCAGCCATCGAAGCAGTCCTCCGGCGATGCGATTTATGTGCCCCCTTCCTGGCGCCATGACTTGACTCGCGAGGCCGATTTGGTCGAAGAAGTGGCTCGGATTCACGGCTATGATAAGATTCCCGAACATGCGCCGATTCCCGTCGCGCCCAGTTCCAAGCGATCATTCGATACGGCGCTCGATCGCATCCGCCAAGTGATGACCGCTGGAGGATTGAGTGAGGCGATGACGCCCAGTGTGGTGACCGCCGCGGTCGACGAGACTCTCTCACCCTGGACCGAAAAGCCCGCATTGCAAACGCAGACGCCGATGTTGAAAGGGGCTCGTCGCTTGCGGCGCACCTTGGTGTCAAGTCTGTTGCAGGGACGGGCGGCAAACTGGGCGGCGGCCAGCATCGAGGCGAACTTTTTCGAAATCGCTCATATTTATCTGCCCGGCAAGTCGGCTGATGCGTTACCGGCCGAGCAGTACTCACTCGGGATGCTTTCCGGAGCCGGATTTTTTGCCGTCAAAGGGCTGATCGAAGTGCTCTGCCGGCGACTGGGCGTCAGCCAGCCATTGACAGTCGACTCGGTCGAGCGATCAGGATTCGCAGCCGGAGGGTGTGCCAGTGTCAGCCTGGGGGATCAACTGCTTGGATACATCGGGATGGTCGATGCAAAGCTGTTGAAACGTTTGAAATTGTCTGGCGATGTCGTCGCTGCTGAATTGTCGTTACCGGTGCTGCTGGAGCAATCGCACTTGGTGCCGCAGCATCAAGAAATCAGTCAGTTCCCATCGATTCAACGCGACTTGAACTTTGTGGTTGGTGAATCGGTACGCTGGAGCGAACTGGAGCATGTGGTACGAACGGCCGTCGGCAGCGAGCTTGCCTCGGTGACTTATCGAGAGACTTACCGCGATCAGGAAAAGGACGGTAAGCAGCGCAAGCGAGTATTGCTGACGGTCGAACTGCAGCGCTACGACGCGACGCTTAGCGGCGACCAGGCAGACCAGCTGATCGACAAAGTGATTGCTGCTTGTGGAAAGCAATTGTCCGCCAAACTTCTGTCGTAGTTGCAGTACGGTCCTTGGGCTGGAAATGACACACTCGAGTTTGGACTCCGACGTTACCAGTAAACGTACTGCAGAAATCGCTGGCGGTCGACGCCTGGCAGCGCGTCGATATCGGTGACGACGTAGCGGTTTTCGTTGGAATCGATCAACAGTTTGCCGTTTTCGCCAAAGTCAAGTGCTTGACTTTGAGTCCAACGGATCGTGAATTGCTCGCGACCCAGTTCGGTTTCCACGTCCAGGGTCAGGTAGCCGAATGCCAGCCGAAGATCGTGGACTCGCGAGATCTTTCGCAGCAGGTAACGCCGAGATAACGATTCGTTGACTAGCTCGGCGTCTCTGACCGGCCAGTCGTCCAATTTCGCAATCATTCCCAATTCAACTTCATCGCCAGCTTCATTCCAACCACGAATGCTTAAGAATTCCTCTGGACGTGTTGCCGGAAAGGTCCGCAGCGCGAACACGCTGGAACCGACCAGATCGCCATCGATCCAGACCTCGATCCGATCGTGCCGGCCGCGAACGAACTGAGTCGCCAAAGGTTGTAACCAACGGATGGATTGAGCAGCCGATTTTTTGGGGTGATCGATCAGATCACTGTGTTGCATTGGATCGTCGTCTGCATCGGCGTCGAGTACCGCTGTATTGGTTGAATCGATGGACCGACAATTCTCAGCACCCCCGATCGATTGCTGTTTGGATGACGCCTTGTCGTTGTCGGACTGTTGCTGATGCAGCAAACGATCGACGCTTGGGTCTTTGGATACTGAGGTTTGGATTTTCACCAGCCGCGCGTAGGTGCCGTTGGCGTCAAGCAGCTGAGCATGCGTCCCCTGCTCGATCAACTCGCCACGATCAAAGACCAGGATACGATCGGCGTTGCGAAGTGTCGACAATCGGTGGGCGATCGCAATCGTGGTGCGGCCGCGGACTAATACCTGCAACGCATCCTGAATCGACTTTTCTGCTTCGGCATCAATATTGCTGGTCGCTTCGTCCAGCACCAGGATCTTGGGATCGTACAGCAGCGTACGGGCAATCGACAGTCGTTGTTTCTCGCCTCCCGAGAGGCCCGCGCCATGTTCACCCAACAGGGTCTCATAACCAAGCTGCTGGCGGCAGATAAAGTCGTGCGCCCCGGCTGCCTTGGCTGCTTCGAGTCCCATTTCCAAAGTTGCCGTGGGCCTGCCGAAGCTGAGATTGCGCCAGATTGTGCCGCGAAAGAGAAACGATTCTTGAAACACAATCCCCAGCCGCTCACGGAGATCATGGGTGGACAAGTCCTTCAAGTCGATTCCGTCGACCAAAATCCGGCCTTCTTGGACATCGTAAAATCGGCCGAGCAAATTGACCAGCGTCGATTTCCCCGAACCACTGCGGCCGACGATGCCGACCATTTCGCCGGCACCAACGTCAAACGAGACATCACGTATCACTGGTTGGTTGCGATCATATCCGAACGACACATTTTCAAACCGAATCTCGCCGCGCGGGTCGTGCCATGGCACTGGGGCGCTGGCATCCAATACGTCCAGGGGCGTATCGAGCAGTTCGAGCACTCGTTTGCTGGCCGTCAGAAAACTGGTCAACCAAGAGGTGAAGTTTGATAATGCCCCCAGTGGCGCGTAAAACATCGCCAGGTAAGCCAAAAACGCGATCAATTCACCCAGCGTCATTTGTCGACCGATCACGTCGCGACCGCCCACATACCAGACAATCAATCCGCCCAAACTGAATACCAGTGCCATGGTACCGGAGTACCAGGCGTTCGTTTTTTCAACCCACAATCGCCAGTCCCGCAATTGTTCGCTCGATTGCTCAAAACGCTTGTACTCGCGCTCTTCTTGACCGAACGCTTTGACAACGCGAATACCGGACAGCATTCCGCTGAGCACCGACATTTGTTTGGCCGAGGCATCCCACAAGCGATAGTAGCGAGGATAGACCTTACGCCAAAAAATCCAGGTTCCCAGGAAGACCAACGGAACCGGGATCAGCGTGAACAGCGCTAGCTTGGGGTTGATCCAGACCAACATCACACCCACGCCAATCAGCTGCGCGATTTGCAACAAAAAACCGCCGGTCAACTGATGCATCAATCCGTGCATTGCTTCGCTATCATGGGCCACCCGGCTTAACATCGAACCAACTTGGTGCCGGTCGTAGTAAACCACCGCCAGGGATTGCAGTTTGCGAACCAATTGTGATCGCAACGTACTGGTCAATCGGGTGCCGATCGTGGTGGCAATTTGACCTTTGATGACCCCCACTACGCTCAAAATCACCCTCGATCCGGCCAGCGCCAGCACCACCAGCAACAACGCGGTTTTGAAGTCCGGTAGCGGCTGTCCTGCATCGCCGGCCGGCGGAATGTGATCCGCGCCCCAATGGTCGGCCAACACATAATCAATCATGTACTGCTGAAGCTTGGGCGGAATCAATTCCGCCGCGACGCCGGCAATCGTTAACATGCACAGCAACAGAGCACCGTGACGAAAGGGTGTCAGCAGTTCCTTGACGCGGCGAATGATATGTCCGCGCTGCATGCAGCGGGGGCATGATTCATCGGCGTTGGACAATCGCAGCGAACAGAGCGCGCACGTCGGCGGATCGAAATCCGATTCAATCGACATGGCAAGCTCCAGCGGCACCGATCGATCATCCGGATCAAATTCCTCGCAGCCTCTTTGGCAAATCGGTTCCAGCAGTCGCGAAACCTTGTGAAATCGCTGAGCCAGTGAGTTGGAAAACCGCAGCAGGTCCACCCAATCCTCGCCGACCTTGACCTGCAAGGTTCCGCCACCAACGCCTGCTTGAGTGCGAATGGATTCGATGTCACGCCACGGGACGGTCATTATCATTCGCGCAGGTTCGTTCTGATCGACCACTGACAGCGACCGGCCGCAAACGACCAGCCATTGCTGCGCGGGTCGGCCGACCAGCGATACGTCGGTGAGGTGAGCCATCCAAAGCGAGCTGCGACTTAGCCCCGCCTGATCCAGAGCATCGAGTACCGAGAGTGGTACAGTTTCAGCGATTCTCAACCGTGTGATTCTCCGATCCGTGGTGTGCGAGAAGTTTTGTTTGGAGCTGCCGAGTTAGAATTTGAACAAGCCGCATAGTTCCGAATTGTTCGGTAAACTAAGCGGAAAAAGCCCGCTGTGAATGCCCCTTACGTGGCGAAAAACTTGATCACGAATTTCCCAAAACTTGGTTGCGGTTCAACGACATCGATTTCGCCTTTAGACTTCGCTTTTGGACAGTCCGATGAAGCTCGCCGCAAGCGATGGTTCGCCGTGGACCAGACGTGTCACCAGGCGGTTGGATACTTGCTTATGTCAGAGCAAACGGGCAGTAAACGGGGTCAGGATCTTTGGTTGTGCCCGGTTCGCTCATTCGATACTATAAGTGTGTTCACCGATAACCCATTGGACCAACGGCAAGTCGGGCTTTGACACACGGTTTCTTACGAAAAGGGAATAGGGAAAATGTCTAAGAAGACCACAAAAGCGTCGCCAAAAAGCAAAGTGGACCCCGGCTTGAAGATGGTTCTGGAGCGTGAACCCGGGCTGAAAACAACGCTCGAACAGATCGAAAAGACGTTCGGCGAGGGTTCCATCATGCCCCTGGGCGCCTCACAACGACTACAGATCGAAGGCATTCCCACCGGCAGCCTGAGCCTGGATATGGCGCTGGGGGGACAAGGGGTACCTCGCGGCCGCATGATCGAAATTTTTGGGCCTGAGTCGAGTGGGAAAACCACACTCGCACTGCACTGCGCCGCCGAAGCGCAAAAGACTGGCGGGATCGCTGCGATCATCGACGCCGAACATGCCTTTGACCCCACCTGGGCCAAGAAACTGGGTGTCGAATTGGACACCCTGTTGGTCAGTCAGCCAAGCAGTGGCGAAGAGGCGATGCAGATTTGCGAAATGTTGGTCAAGAGTAACGCGGTCGATGTGATCATCATCGATTCCGTGGCCGCTTTGGTACCCAAAAAGGAACTCGAAGGGGAGATCGGCGACAGTCACGTTGGCCTGCAGGCCCGTCTGATGAGCCAGTCGATGCGAAAGCTGACCGGTGCGATTTCCAAGAGTAAATGTGTGGTGATCTTTATCAATCAGATCCGCGAAAAAATCGGCGTGATGTTCGGTAGCCCGGAAACCACACCGGGTGGCCGGGCGTTGAAGTTTTACTGCTCTTGCCGAATCGACGTCCGCCGCATCGGCGCGTTGAAAGACGGCGAAGAACAAGTGGGTCAACGGGTCAAAGCAAAGATCGTCAAGAACAAAGTGGCGCCGCCATTTCGAGTTGCCGAGTTTGACATGATGCATTCCAACGGCATCAGCTACGAGGGCGACTTGCTGGATCTTGGTACGACTCACAAAGTGGTCAGCCGCAGCGGTTCGTGGTTCAAGTACGGTGAAACGTACCTGGGCCAGGGCAAAGAGAAAGCCCGCAACTTCCTGATCGAGAACGCCGACGTGGCCGAAGAGATCAAACAGCATGTGATGGCTGCGGGTGGCTACGCCGCGCCGCTCGGAGTCGGCCGCCGCGCCGGCCGAGGAAGTGGAAGCCGACGAGCAGGCCAGCGCCGAGGTGCCCAACAGCTAGAGCGATCGACGGCGTCAATCGTGCAACTCAATTCACCTCCCTCGGGAGGGTGAAGACCGACTCCGCAGCCAAACAGCTTGCAAGCGGCACGATCTGCTCTGCAAATCCCAGCTGTCCAACCAGCTCGCCGTTGCCTCCGGCGCGGCCAGGAGTCGGGAGCAATCGCGGTGGATTCCGGACCCAGCAGGCCGCGGTGTGCTGATCACGGCCAAGCTGCGGACGTTGCTCTGTGCATCTTTTTTCGGCCAGCCAACAACGATCGGCGAAAGCGCAGCCGATGTACTGGCGGTCGGGCGAGGGGACTTCCCCTTCCAGCACGATTCGTTTTCGGCTTGCGCAGAGCTCCGGATCGGGCACCGGAACCGCCGACAACAACGCTTCGGTGTAAGGATGAATCGGTGCCTTGATAAAGAGATTTCGATTCGCCGATCTCGGCGATTCGACCCAGGTACATCACTCCCACCCGTGTCGCGATGTGCCGTACCACGCTCAAGTCGTGAGCGATGAACAGATACGAAAGGCCGAGTCGCTGCTGTAGCTCCATCAGCAGATTGATGATCTGCGCCTGAATCGATACGTCGAGCGCGGACACCGGTTCGTCGCACAAGATCAGCTTGGGCTGTACCGCCAAGGCCCGCGCGATGCCGATTCGTTGTCGTTGCCCGCCGCTGAATTCGTGGGGATAACGATTCAGAAATCGAGGATTCAAACCGACCAATTCCATCAATCGCATCACCTCCAGTTTGCGATCGCGGCCTGAAGCCAGGCGGTGGACGGCCAGCGGTTCGCCGATGATGTTGCCGACCGTCATCCGCGGATTCAGCGATGCAAACGGATCTTGAAACACCATCTGCACGGCGCGTCGATGTGGCAACATCGCAGCATCGCTCAGACCGGTGATGTCAACGCCGTTCAGCAGGACACGGCCGGAGGTTGGTTTGACCAGACCGACGATCGCCCTGGCGGTGGTCGATTTTCCGCAGCCCGATTCGCCGACCAGCCCCAGTGTTTCACCTTCGCCAATCTCAAATGAGATCCCATCGACTGCTCGAATCAAGCCCCGCTCCGGCCGCAGAATCGTGCCCCGGCTGAACGGAAAATGCACACTCAGTTCTTGGACTTGCAACAGGGGTGGATCGCTCATGGTTGCTGGTCGACCGTTGGTGGTATCTCGTGGGGGGCTGCTCTGGGCCGGGTCGTTCGCACATCGACCAGGCAGGCGGCCAAACGATCGTTCTCGATCGCTTCCAGCGGGGGATCGATCGCGGCGCATTGCTGCGTGGCATACAGGCAGCGCGTGCGGAAAGCGCAGCCTGGTTGCAAATCAGCCAAATCGGGCGGCTGTCCGGGGATCGCCTGCAGCAACTCGCTCTGCTCTTCGTCAAATCGCGGCAACGAATTCAGCAAGCCGATCGTGTAGGGATGGCGTGGCGAGCGAAACAGATCGTGGACGCCGGCTTTTTCGACGATCCGACCGGCGTACATCACCATCACGCGGTGGCAGACTCCGGCGACGACACCCAGATCGTGCGTGATCAAGATGATGCTGGTTCCCCGTCGCTTTTGCAGATCCGCCAGCAGGTCCAAAATCTGAGCCTGAATGGTCACGTCAAGTGCCGTGGTCGGTTCATCGGCGATCAACAGATCGGGTTCGCAGGACAACGCCATCGCGATCATCACTCGTTGCCGCATGCCGCCGCTGAATTGATGGGGATAGTCGAGAAGTCGCTGTTCGGGCGACGCTGATTCCGACCAATTCCAGCATCTCGGCGGCCTGATGCCGCGCTTCTTTTCGCGACAGTCCCAGATGCAGTCGCGTCATTTCGGTCATCTGTTGTTCGACCGTCATCAACGGATTCAGCGCCGTCATCGGATCTTGAAAGATCATTGCGATCTTGCGACCGCGGATCGCTTGCAGTTGGCGCTGCGACATCTGCAGCAGATCTTGTCCGTGGTAGATCGCGCGTCCGCCATCGATGTTGCCCGGCGGCTTGGGAACCAGACCCATCAACGCCAGATTCGAAACGCTTTTGCCGCTGCCGCTTTCACCGACCAAGCCGATGGTTTCGCCGGGACGAACGTCGAACGAAACACCGCGAACCGCGCGGACGATCCCTTCGTCGGTTTTGAAACTGACCGAGAGGTCTTCGACTTGCAGAATGGGTTCAGCCATCAGTCTCGGTGCTTCATTTTCGGATCCAGTGCGTCACGTAGTCCGTCGCCCAGGAAGTTCAGCGCAAACAGCGTCGCCGCCAGCGCGAATCCCGGGAACGCCACCAACCACCAGTACAGCTTGACGGGTGATAGTGCCTCGACTCCCTCGTTCATCAGCAATCCCCAGGACACATCGGGCGCGGCGACGCCCAGGCCAAGGAACGACAGAAATGCCTCGAACAACATCACTGCCGGAATCGTCAATGTCAGGTAGACGATCACGATCCCCAGCACATTGGGCACCAGTGGCGAAAAATGATTCGCGCCGGCGATGCTCCGACCGTTCGTGCCGCTTCGACAAACTGCTCTTGTTTCAACGACAGCACTTGGCCGCGGACAATCCGCGACATGGTCAGCCAATAGATCGCGCCGATCAGAAAGTAGAACATCGTGATCCGCTCGATCCCGTAGGATTCCAACCGCGTGCGAATGGTCTCTTCGGTCAAAAAGGTCAACAGAAAGATCACGACAAAGATAAAGGGCACGCTGTACAGCAGGTCAACGAAGCGCATCATCACCGCGTCGACTCGGCCGCCAAAGTACCCCGCGGTCGCGCCGTAGCTGACGCCGATCACCAGCGAAACCATCGTCGCGACCAGGCCCACGACCAACGACACACGGGCGCCCCAAAATATCCGGGCCAAGACATCACGGCCAAGCGTGTCGGTGCCGCAAATCGACGGGATTGCCCAGTCCCCAAACATGGCGATCCGAGCGCTGCACATGGCGCGAGTCAAAGGGCCAGGGTTGTTCCATAACTGATTGAACGGATGCTCGACCGCGATTTGTTGGGCCAGTTCTTTGCCGCGTGCGGTGCGCTGGTCCGCCGCGCTGATGGAGTTCACTTTGGCTTGTTCAAGCGCGATCAATTCCTGGAACTGTGCGACCGCCAGCGTCAGCCGACCTTGGGGAAATTTCAAACCTGAACGTTGGCCCATCACGTACGGGGCTGTGTTGGGGGGCAGCAGTTGTCGGTTCTTCAGGTCTTTGTCGATCGGACTTTGCAGCGGCAGCAGCGGGGTCATGAAGGCGGCCACCGAGATGACGATCAAAAAACCGAGTGAAATCATCGCCATTCGATTGCGGATTAACCGCCGCCAGGCATCCTGCCAAAGCGAAACCCCTTGAATGTTCCGCGATTCGGCCAACATGTGATCCAATCGGTCCTGGCCGTTGATCCTTTCGTGGGTGGTGGCGGTACTCATTCAGGGGTACTACTGCAACTCGACTCGCGGATCGATCACGGCGTACATCAGGTCGACGATGGTATTCATCGAAAACAGCAACACCGTGTAGGTCAGCACCATCCCCATGGCCAGCGTGTAGTCGCGCTGCAGAGCGGCTTCGACGAAATGGCTGCCAATTCCCGGCAGCGCAAAGATCTTTTCCAGCACCAGTGATCCGGTCAGCACCCCGGCAACAGCCGGTCCCAGGAACGAGACAACCGGCAACAAGGCGCCCGGCAAAACGTGTTTGATGATCACGGTCCGTTTCGGCAAACCCTTGGCAAACGCGGTCCGCACATGATCCTTGGTCAACATTTCCAACATGCCAGCCCGGCACAGTCGGGCGATGTAGGCCGCCAGCGGTGCTCCCAAACAAAGCGACGGTAAGATCATTTGTTTTAGCGAACCAAAGCCGGCCGCCGGAAAGATCTGGATCCAAAACACGAAGACCAGAATCGCCAGGCTGGCCAAGACAAAATTTGGGATCGCGATTCCCAGCACCGCGGCGATCATCATCGATGAATCGGCCAACGTCCCGCGGTAGACCGCCGAAATCACTCCCGATGAAATGCCCAGCATCAAGGCGAAAACAAGTGCAAAGATGGCCAGCGAGGCGGAGACCGGGAATCCTTCGGCGATCACTTCATTGACGCTGTAATCTTCCAGCTTGGTGCTCCAGCCAAGATCGCCCTTGGTGACGATGCGTCTGAGATCGGTCGAAATATTGTTGGTGCAGCGGCGCGTCCAGGTTGTGCTTTTGCATCAACTGGCGTTCGATCGCCGGCGGCACACTTCGCTCGCTGGAAAACGGGCTGCCCGGCACCATGTGCATCAGGAAGAACGAGACGGTAAAGACGGCCCACAGCGTCAACACCATCCATCCCAGACGAATGATCAGATAGCTAAGTAAATCCTTCAATGCGTCACCTGGCTCCGGACTTGTACTGCATCAGATGCAGCGGGTGCAGGTCTTGGGGCGACGCAAAGAAGTTCTCGACGCGGGGATCGACCACGTTCAGCGAGGTATAAAAATAAAACGGGGTGACCGGCATTTCCTGGACCAAAATCGCTTCGGCTTTCCTGAGAATCGCCATTCGTTTTCGGGGGTCGCTCTCGCGGGCCGCGTCGGCGATCAGCTGGTCGTACTCGCGGTTGCTCCAACCGGTGTTGTTTTGTGGGCCATCGGTGACCCACATGTCAAGAAATGTGTTTGGATCGGGATAGTCGGCAATCCAGCCCCCGCGTGCGACCTGATAATCCAGTTTGGTGACCTTGTCCAGATACGAACCCCACTCCATGTTCTCCAGCGCGATCGGCACGTTCAGTGTGTTGCGCAGCTGTTGTTGAACCACTTCGGCAATGTCGCGATGGCTTTCGCTGGTGTTGTAAAGCACGGTGATCTTGGGCATTCCCCGTCCGCCGGGATAACCCGCCTCGGCCAGCAATCGTTTCGCTTCGCCCACGTCATGCTTAAATCCTTCGGCGCTTTCGTAGCCCAGCAGTCCCGGCGGCACGATCGTGAAAGCGGGCTGTTGTCCGCCGCGGGTGACCTGGTTGACGATCTCGTCGCGGTTAATGGCCATTGCGATCGCGCGGCGGACGCGAACATCGTTCAAGGGAGGCACGTTGACATTGAAACGATACAAGTAAACGGTCAGCATCGGTGCGACATACAAGTCAGCGCGCTTTTTCAATTCGTCCAGCAAGATCAACGGCGGGTCGGTGATCCATTGCAGCTGTCCCGTTTCGTACATGTTCATCGCGGTCGTGTCTTTTTCGACCGACATGAAATCCACGGTATCGAAGCCATCTTTGTTGACATCAAAGTAGTCTTCGTTTTTGACCAGCCGCAAACGGTCGCGGAGCAAACGGAATTGCAGCTTGAACGCCCCGTTGGAAACGATGTGTTCCGGCTTGGTCCACATTGGCGATCCATACGTTTCAATGCATTTGCGATTGACCGGAAACGTAGGATAGTAAGCCACGACGTTGGGAAAGTAGGGAATTGGATCGCGCAGGTTGACGATCAAGGTGTGATCGTCAGGCGTCTCCAGCACACCTAGTTTTCCGAAAGCGACTAACACCCAATGGCATCTTTGCGTCGCTTCGTCCGCGACTTCGGAAGTCATGTTGACACAAAATTTTTCGATTTTGCCGTCGGCCTCCCAGTCGACATCTCCGTTTTCATCGGGTTCAATCACTCGCACGCAATGGACCCAACGATCGCGCCAGTCGGCCATGATCTTTGCTCGGCGTTTGCTTTCGACCTGCCTGGCAATTGGCGACTCTGGTAGCGGCTGGGGAAATTCTGGTTCTGGTTCTGTTTCGATTTTCTCGACCACACCGAATCGCATTGTGCCCCGAGGAAAGGGCTGTCCATTGGATTGATCCGGGGTGTCGCCAGGACGGTCCCACAGCTCGACTTCGACTTTGTCGCCAACTTCGACAGTTGCCTGGTTGTAAGCCTGGGCAAATGGCAAGCCATACAAATGGTAGGTGTACTGGCAGAGCACTTCGGGATGCAGCATCCGCTGCCAGGAAAAGGCGAAATCGTGGGAGCTGACCGGCGTTCCATCGGTCCAGCGAGCGCTTCTACGTAAATGAAAGGTGTAGCGACGGTTGTCGGGGGATACCTCGTAAGACTCGGCCATGGCTGGTTGTGGGCTCATCGGCTGCAGCCCCGTCTCAGGATCTGGTGCTCCCTCGGGCATCATTCGCAACAATCCATCGAACAAGGCGAAGATCACGCGACTTTCGACTTGGCCCTCGGCGCGGGCCGGATCGAGGGTTTTCGCATCGGAACCGTTTTGCAGGCTGAAGTCGGCCGGCGGCAGTGTTTCAAAAAAGGAGGCCCAAACCAGCGCAACGGCAACCACCAGCAACGCGATCGCCAGGAAGGCTCGTCGTACGATTGGGGGCACTCGAATTTCTCAGTTTGCTGGTGTCTTAGACGCGAATTGTAACCGCATCCTGCCGTTTGGTGCGACGCCGATCTCTCCTCAACCGAGCCTGTCCCGGATCGATCGCTGACGTCAACAAATTGAAACCCGATCATGCGTCTCGATCGCCGCCAGCGATCACTCGTGGGAGGCACGCCGCCCGATCAGTGACTACAATTCAACTAGCCACGTACCAATTCCCCGAGGAATCCAAATGATCGAATCTCTGTTGGCCATTCTCTGCCTTGCGCCGCTGCAAACCGATGTCGCCACGGAATCGGCCGCGAAGCCGGCTGCGGCACCGGTGATCGAGTTTGACAGTCATTACAGTGTCCCGTATTCAACCGTCGGGGACCGTGAACTGTTACTCGATGCCTTTGTTCCCAAAACCGAGGGAGTTCACCCAGCGGTGTTGGTGATCCATGGCGGTTCCTGGAAGAGCGGCAATCGTATGCAGCTGCGTGGATATGCGATGAAGTTGGCAAACATGGGATTCTGTTGTTTTTGCATCGATTACCGCCTGGCACCTGAGCACAAATTTCCGGCCCAAATCGAAGATTGTCGTACGGCGCTGAAATGGGTTCGCGCGAACGCCCAGCAGTATCAAGTGGACTCCAGTCGTGTCGGAGCGATCGGTTACTCGGCGGGCGGGCATTTGGTGTCGCTGCTGGCAACGACCGGAGAGGCACCCAACGCGGACAACGGAAATGCGGATACGCGAATTCAAGCAGCGGCGGCGGGCGGTGCGCCAACCGATTTTCGTACCTTTGACGACAATGGCAAATGGGCTGAGTATTGGATGGGGGGAGACTTGGATTCAGTTCCGGAAAAGTTCCATGCCGCGTCGTCAGTCGCCTTTGTGGATGAACACGACGCGCCCGTCTTCTTCTTCAACGGTACCGCCGACAAGCTGGTCGCCGTGAAATGGTCCAAGGACTGTCACGATGCGCTCAAGAAAGTTGGTGTCCGGTCAGAAATCCATCTGGTCGAAGGCGCCGGGCACATCCAAGCTGCCATGAATCAAGATGCGCTGCAAAAAGCATGTTTGTTCCTCAAAGACGAACTGCACTGCGACCTCGAGCAAGGTTCGTCCGAGCCGTCGGCACAAACGGCTGCGTCCAACTAGTCGGTGGTCCCTGGCATGTCCGAAAAGCGATGGCACAGACGCGCGATGATCCAATCCAGCGCGGTCGGTTCGCTGGCGCTGGCCACCGGCAACTTTGACTTCGCTTGCGCCCAGCAGCCCGGTAGCAAGCAGGCCGTTGCTGAGGAGAACCAACAGCCCGGCACCACCGAGTGGCAGCTTGAGAAAACCGGGGTTGATCCCGATACGCGCTATCGCTCTCCTCGGATCGAAGGTTTCTGTTCGCACACCAGTATCCGCTGCGGCGAGACATTACAGTTCTTTGTCAGCACCAATCCGGCCGCACCATTCACTCTGGATATCTATCGATTGGGTTACTATCAGGGACAGGGTGGACGATTGAAGCAACGGATCGGTCCGCTCGATTCGACCACGATGCAAGATCCTGAGGTGGGCAAACATCGTTTGCGGAGCTGCCATTGGCCGGCGGCGGCGGAGCTGACCATCCCCGATGACTGGCTCAGCGGTGTTTACGTTGGCAAGCTGACATCACTGGCGGATGGTTGGCAGAGTTATCTGATTTTCATCGTCCGCGACGATCGCCCCGCCGATTTACTGTTCCAGTGCAGTGACCATACCTGGCAAGCCTACAACCGTTGGCCATCCCAGTTTTCACTTTACGATGACGGACAAAACCAGTGGTACTGGGGCGGCGAATCAAGGGTCAGCTTCAACCGCCCCTACGGCAAATATTGCCAGATACTCGACCAGCCCTTGTCGACTGGTTCCGGCGAGTTCTTTCTGTGGGAGTTTCCGTTCGTTCATTGGTTGGAATCCAAAGGCTACGACGTCTCCTACCTGTCCAACCAAGACACGCATCATGACGCCTTGGGACTGCAGCGCGGCCGCGGATTTCTCAGCGTTGGCCACGATGAGTACTGGACCCTTGAGATGTTTCGCAACGTGCAGCAGGCGATTGCAGCCGGTGTGAACGTCGGATTTTTCTCGGGCAATGCCGTGTGCGGTCGAATCGAGTACGAGTCGGCCGAGCGAAGTTTTCGCCGCGTGGGCGTGTTCGGACCGCCCGGTGGAACCCGCGAGTTTTCGTCGATGGACCAGTTACCCCATCAGCGTCCGTATGCGAACGAACTGATCGGTGCCCACAGCACGGGCCCCGTAACGGGAGGCGCGGATTGGGTCTGCACGAATCCGCAGCATTGGATTTACCGCGACACAGGCATGCGACAGGGAGACGCGATCCCCGGTATGATCGGTTGGGAATGGCACGGCGATCCCGCGCCGATCGAGGGATTGCAGATCGTCGCCAGCGGTCCGACTCAAGAGGCGCCCGGCAAACCAAACGGCGGTCAATACACCGCCACAATCTATCCAGGGCCACGCGACAATTTTGTCTTCAACGCCGCGACCTGCTGGTGGGCCGACGGACTGAGCCAGCCGCCCGGCTACGTCCGGCCAAGTGTCTATACGTCGCCGCGGGGACCGGACCAGCGTATCCAGCAAATCACCGCCAACATTCTCGGTCGGATGATTGAGGGTTGATTTTCATTCGCTCAGTTTTCGTAAATCAGCCCGACTGTCTTCGTAGGTCTGGCAAAACGCCAGCGCCGCCGGGTCCGGTTCTTGTCCCCAATTCGCACAGGCTTGCTTGTACAGTTCCGGCCACCAGTTCCGATGCTCGGTCAGGCCTTGATCCTTGTATTCGTGCCAATGACTGAGCACTTTGGTCCAACATCGATCGCCGTAAGCGAGCGCTTCGTTGAGTGATTCAAATTTTGGCACATACCAGCGGCGCCCGATCTGGGCGTGCAGTACCTCGTCGGCCCAATCGAAGTCTTGAAATAATTTTGACAGGGGATCGCCACTGTCGGTCGCGACTTCCCACTCATAACGCTTGCCGGTTCGCGGCATCAGGCCTTGTTCGATATAGAACAACACGCCATGCCGTTCACGGGCATCAAGTTGCAGATTCAAGTTGCGCGACCAGGTAAAGTTGATTGGAATTTCCGTCCAATCAATTCCCTGGGAAACGAAACCGACTTCGCCCATCATCGCATGCCGGGCTTCGTCCCACAGCTGACGCGACATCTGCAGCTGAAATTCCCACGGTTCGGCGTCGGCAAGCTCGACCAGAATGCTGGCCATCATTTCGGGGACGTCCAGTTCCCGAATCCGTTTGTAATACATCATCAGTGTTTTATCGCGCGGCGAAAATCGTTCGTCGTACAGGAACGCCTCCGGATTCACACCGGCGTTGTACGGATCCCGAAACCGATCGTCTCGCTTTGGTTCCTTGTCAAAGATCAAGGGCTGACCGCTGTGCCAGGGCGGCGGAAGCTCACCGAGTTCTCGCTGATTGCCGGTCAATCCACCCGCGCTGGCCAGACAGTCCCGCAAGTACTTGATCCATGGTTCGACTTGCCGGCGACCGTCATCGTCAACCAGACAGGCAATCGCCTGGGCACCAAATTCGATCAATTCGCTAAGCTCAAAGGCAATCAGTTTTGCGATCCGCACCGAGGGAGCATCGGCCAACGGATGGGCCTCGAGTTTCAATTTTTCACAGGCACTGACGATTTCGGGCAGCACGACTTCGTAAATCGCGACCAGCAGTTGTTCGGTCGTGGCCGAGGCGGCTGTCTCATCCATCAGCCGCTGAAGTCCCGCGTGCGGAACCTTGTCCAACCCCAAGGGCGGCTCGCGCATTTCACTGACTCGACTGCGAATCGCCGTGACCTGCTCGGCGCAAATGTAGGCGTGATGGCTGAAGGCGGTCTTCAGTTCGTAGATCGGCTCGGCCGTGATCTTTGCAGTCAACGTTTGGAACAGCTGACGCAGCACAAAGTGCAGGCGTTTCCAACGCCGCACACTTTCCTCCACACTCCAGTCACTCTCGATCGCTCGCCGCATCGAACTGACGCCGGCCAATTGGGGAAGCCCACGATAAGACTCTTTGCTTGACATGAGTTATTAACCCGCTGTTTCCCGCTCGACATCAGCCCCGAAGTCGCCCTCGGTTTCAGCGATCAAACTCGGGTAGAACGCTTGCAACTCGCTTCGTATCTGTTCCAAGGGCAAATCCGCGAACTCACCTCGATCGCGAAGGTATTCCATGTGCTTTTGGCCGGTCAAATCAAAGGGATGGTACAGCGAGTCTTCGCGTCCGTTGAATTCCAAGCGGCCGATACCGAACTTGTCGCACAATTCACGGTTGAATGCCGGCGTCGCTTTGACCCACTGGTCATTCAGGTACAACGACGTGTAGCCGTGCCAATGAAATACGTCGGTTTGCATCGCCTGACGAAGACGTTCGGTGGACAAGTGATTACGGACATCGGCGAATCCCACTCTGGATTGGATACCGACCGATCGACAGCAGGCCGCTAACAGAACCGCCTTGGATACACACCAACCGTGACCTATTTGTAACGTGTGACTGGCCTTCATTCCCACCGTGCTCAAGTCTAGCCGATAGGGATCGTAACGGATGCCGTCGCGAATCGCGTAGTACAAGGCAATTGCTTGTTCGGTCGGCGAACCGGCATCCTGGGTATGCTGCCTGGCATAATCGATGACAGTGCGGTGATCCGAGTCAATTACGGGAGTCGGGTCGAGATATTTGTTCATCAGATTGTTTGTAGGAGGATGTTGATGATGATACGCTAGTGGTCGAGCGTTTGCACAATTCTTGCTTAGTTCAGAGCTCGCTTTCGACCTGGGACCACGCGATGAAACAATTTCTGTTGACAATCCTGATTGTTTGTTGCGGCTGCCAAGTCAGCGACGCCCCGCTTGGATCGGCCACATTGACTGCTCGAGGACATACCACGGACAGCCTCAGCGATGTCAAATCTCGCGTCGAAGCGGGACAGGCCGTACTGATTGATGTTCGCGAGCAAGGGGAGTGGGAGGCTGGCCACCTGCAAGTTGCCAAGCTGATCCCGATGAGCGTCGTCAAGGCAGGTCCGTTGGACGATCAATTGAACGCGCACCTTCCCAAGGACAAACCGATCTACTTGCATTGTAAAAGCGGTGGACGAGTGCTAACGGTTTCCGAACTGCTAAGCTCGCAGGGGTATGACATCCGGCCGCTGGAGGCCGGCTACAGCGAGTTGGTCGAAGCAGGTTTCGAACCGGCGCCGTAGCTGGACAGCGATCCGTGGGTAGTCCCGCGAGTCCCTTCGCGGGCATGGGTATCTACACCACTCGACCTTCGGAGCGGCTCCGTCCTGACTCTGCTTGGCTCCCCTCTCCCCCGTATCGGACGCAAGTTCCACTTGCGTCCGATACGGGGGAGGGGGATTCTGCAAGCGACTCGACTACTAATATAGCTCGCCGAATCTCCACGAAGTCTCAATTTGTTGAACCAATGAATCGAAGTTCGCGCACAAACCGTCGCTCGAATCGGCATCCAGACAGAATTGAATTCGCGAGGGATCAGCGAGCTCGAGCAAATGAATTTGCCCACGACGTCTGGCAAATGTTGCGAGCATCTAGAATACGCGGTGTGAAGTTCCGGCGCGAGCATCCGATTACCCCTTACACGGTCGATTTTGTGTGCCTGGCTCTCAAGATCGTTGTTGAAGTCGATGGCAAGGACCACCAAACCGAAGAGGGACAACGTCGCGATCATATTCGTGATCGGTTTCTGCAGAGTCATGGATTCGAGGTGCTGCGATTCGACGGCTATCAAGTATCGCAGGATATAGCGGGGGTCAAAAGAAAGATTGAGAATGCGATCGACCGTCGGATTCAGCAGGACCGCAGCCCCCTCATCCCCAGCCCTTCTCCCCCGGATTCTACACAAGCTCCACTTGCGTAGAATCCGGGGGAGAAGGGAGCCAGAGAGGTTGTGTAGAGACGAATACGCGGAGATCGAGTGATCAGGTAGCCTGAAGACTGTTGAAACAGAAATTCAATTCGTTTGCCGCCACGCTTCGTCGATCAAGGCGATACCGACAGATCCGCACTGGAGTCCTTTCGCTGCATCCATTTTTTCAAGCGGTTGACTGGCAGCACGATTCGCCGCCGCAAGCGGCGGTCACCGGCTGCCTCGGCCAGGTTCATTGTTTCAGTCCGCAAATACTCGATCATCTCCTGAGCATTTCGGTAACCCTGGACGTCTTCGTATTGGATCGGTTCGCCGATTTTCACGCGGATCTTCTTGCCGATCTTGTTGCTGGTCTCGTGCATCAGCAAGCCTAACCGTAGGTGCACGTTGACGCGGCTGGCAAGTTGAAACAGGCGACTATTTTGTCCGTGAAAATAGAGCGGCACCACGGTGCACTGCGCTTCGTGAATTCGGCGGCTGACGAAAGTATGCCAGGGCAGTTCCTCGGCTGGACCAAACAGGGTCTTCGACGTCGCGACGCAGCCGGACGGAAAGATTGCCAGCGCTTGTCCGTCCCGCAGCCGCGCGGTCGTCAATCGCTTGGTCTGCAGGTTGCTCGCCAAGGCATCCTTGACCGGTCGGAAATCAATCGGCAGCAGGTGTTTCGCGACGCTGGGTTGAGGCAAGACGGATTCGTTGACCAACAGAAAAAAGTCGTCGCGGACGCGGCTGATCAGGTGGCACAAGATCACGCCGTCTACCACTCCGAACGGATGGTTGGCCACGAACACCACAGGTCCTTTTGCCGGCACCATTTCAAGGATCTGCGGATCATAATCGACCGAAATGTTCAGCTTCTCCAGCCCCCTCCCCCAAATCTCTGAGGTTGACAGCTGTTCGGCGAGCAGCTGGTCGTAAACGCGCTGCAGCCGCCGTGAACCGGATAAGAATTCGACGCCCCGGATCAGCAATCGCACCAGTCGATTGTCATGCTGGCTGGCGTAACTGAGTTCGGTCGCGGTATTCTCGCCAGCGTCGCGGGATGGGGTCAGCGACTGATCGGGATCGGTGATTTGTTTCAAAATTTGACTCTTTCAAAAAGACCTGGAAGTGGCCGATAGGATGAGGAATAAGCCGATCAAGGCAAATAGCAAAAAGCCAGAATGCCGCCGAAAATTTCTGACGTTCACTCAACCGTAACGTCGGCTTCACAAAAAGTCGTTTCTGTCTCCCGACAGATCAGCAAGGCTTGAGTAGAATAGCCTAGGTACCGTTTTTCTCGAACTGTGCGCAACCTTGGATCTATGCAAAAGCTGGTAATTCTGTCCGTCTGCTGTCTTGCGACGCTTTCGCCCTGCCCTGCCCAGGACAAACCGGTTGATTTCGCGACCCAGGTTCAACCGATTTTGGAGCAAAACTGCATTGCCTGTCACCAGGCTGACAACGCGGAGGCGAACCTGGACCTGTCGACTCGCCAGACGGCAATCCAAGGTGGCGACAGTGGTCCGGCGCTGATTCCGTTCGATTTGGACAGCCCCTTGCTGACCTCGACGATGTTGCCCGCGGATGATGATGCGTTGATGCCGCCGCCGGAAAGCAATGGTCCGCTGGACAAGCAATCGATCGCACGGCTGTCCCTGTGGATTTCGCAGGGTGCTGTCTGGCCTGACGGACCGCCGCTACAGGTGCGGCAGAAAAAGACTGGCCCGCAAGTAACTTTTGACGACATGCGATTGGTAGAAAAAATTCACGCTCTGATCCAGCAGACAGAGACCAGGCAGGCTGCCTCTTTCGAGGAGTATGCAGCGACCATTCCGAGGACTGGCGCCCCCTACACGATGGTGCCGATCCCCGGCGGCAAGTTCTTGATGGGCAGTCCGGATGACGAACCGAACCGGCAGGCCAGCGAAGGACCGCGGCAGGAAGTCACTGTGGATCCGTTTTGGATCGGTAAGTTCGAAGTGACGTGGGACGAGTACGAGCCGTACATGATCACCAAAGTTGATCGCGAAAAGCATGGCGGTCGTAAAGACTACGATCCCGCCAAGGATTCGATCGTTGATGGCATCAGCCAGCCGACCGCGCCCTATACGGAGATGAGTTTCGGGATGGGGCAGAAAGGATTCCCCGCGATCAGCATGACTCAGCACGCGGCCAATAAATATTGCCAATGGCTGAGCGCTCAAACCGGTCACTTTTATCGACTGCCGACCGAGGCGGAATGGGAATTTGCTTGCCGCGGCGGCACCACAACGGCCTATTCCTTTGGCAGCGAAAAGATCGATGACTATGCTTGGTATTACGAAAACAGCAACGAGAAGTACCAGAAGGTGGGCAAGAAAAAGCCGAATCCGTTTGGCTTGCATGACATGCATGGCAACGTGATGGAGTGGTGCATCGATCAGTTTTCCCGCGACTACTTTTCGCAAATCGGATCGAATCCGCAAAACCCGCTGGTTCGTCCCAGCAAGCTTTATCCGCGTTCAGTCCGCGGCGGCGGCTGGGACGATGATCCGGAACAACTTCGGTCTGCCGCTCGTAGAGGATCGGATGAGTCGTGGAAACAGCAAGATCCACAATTACCCAAGAGCCTCTGGTACCATACCAATGCACCCTGGCTTGGTTTCCGAATCGTTCGCCCGGTGCAGGTCCCTACCGCCGAAGAAATGTACTTTTATTGGAATAGCGCGACCGGCGCGAAGTAACCGCTACCTCCCCCCCCTTTTTATGTGACAAGCCCATCATGAAAGAGCAAGATCGACGTCAATTCATTCGTACCGCGGGCGCGATCACCGCGGCCACTACGTTGGCGGTTCCTCACGTGTTTGGCCAGGATGGTGATTCGAGCACGATTCAACTCGCGCTGATCGGCTGCGGCGGGCGCGGCACCGGCGCGGCCAATGATGCGCTGGCGGCCAACAACGCCCCGACCAAAGTCGTGGCGATGGCCGACGTGTTTCCGCACAAACTGGAATCCAGCTTGAAAGCGCTCAAAAGCGAGTACGAGGCGACGCCGGAAAAGGTCGATGTGCCGCTCGATCGCCAGTTCATCGGTTTCGAAGGATACAAGGATGCGATCGACGCGTTGCGTCCGGGCGATATCGCCATCTTTGCCACACCACTGGCCTTTCGCTGGGTTCATTTCCAGTATGCGATTGAAAAAGGGGTCAACGTGTTCATGGAAAAACCGGTGATCGCCGACGGACCGAGCGCCCGGCGAATGCTGGAACTGGCCAAGAAGGCGGATGAGAAAAATTTAAAGTGCGGCGTCGGATTGATGGTTCGTCACTGTCGCGGCCGGCAAGAGCTGCACAAACGGATCAGTGATGGCGAGATCGGCGACATCATCAACATGCGCGCCTATCGTATGCACGGCCCGGTTGCCTCCGCGTTTTCAAAACGAAAACCCGAGGGCAAACAAGAACTGATGTACCAGATCGAGCGATTTCACAGCTTCATCTGGGCCAGCGGCGGCCTGTTCAGCGATTTCTACATCCATCAAATCGACGAGACATCATGGATGAAAAATTCTTGGCCGATCAAGGCTCAGGCGCTGGGCGGACGACACTTTCGCGAAGACTACATCGATCAGAATTTTGATACCTATGCCGTCGAGTACACGTACGATGACGGATCAAAACTGTTTTTCGATGGGCGTACGATGGTCGGTTGTCGAAACGACATGTCCAGCACTGTCCACGGCAGCAAGGGCAGCGCGATCGTCAGTACTTCGGGTCATACACCGGGCCGAGTGCGAACCTTCAGCGGACAGCGGCAGGATCGCAAGGAAGTCGTCTGGGCATATCCTCAACCGGAAGAGAACCCCTATCGACTGGAGTGGATTGACCTGGTCGACGCGATCATCAACAACAAGTCGTACAACGAAGTCCCGCGCGGCGTCGAAGCGAGCCTGGTCACCAGCATGGGACGGATGGCAGCGCACACCGGGCAAGAGATCACGTTTGAACAGATGCTCGGCTGCGAGCATGAATTTGCTCCCACCGTAGCCAGCCTGACTGCCGACGGCCCCGCGCCACTGCAGCCCAGGGAGGATGGCAGCTACCCCGTCCCGATGCCGGGAGTCAACAAGGAAACCGAGTGGCTGGAAGGCTAGGTCATTTTCATCCACCAATCTTGTTCCCAGGCTCCCGCCTGGGAACACACTGTTTCGGAGGCTCTGCCTCGCTCCCGACCTAAATGGACAGCGCCACTCTCGTAGTCCCGCGAGTCCCTTCGCGGGGCAGTTACCCTGGAAATTGCTTCCGCAATGCCCCGCGAGAGACTCGCGGGACGACAACTTGGACACGCGGCAAAAAAAGGGAAGTTCAGGACAAAAGTCCGCGACGGCACCAGGTCATCGATAACCGCTGAACTTGTCGCGGCGAACGAACAGGATCAGCAGGATGATCGCTCCCACGATCGATCCGATCCAGCCGCTCGATTGGATCAGGGAACCTCCCTTCAGCAAGAAACCAATCGCGCCGCCAACGAAGGAACCGGCGATCCCCAGCAGCATGGTTCGCAGACAGCCCAGCGGCTGCGGACCGGGAGCCACTGCCCGCGCGATCAAGCCGACGAGCAAGCCAAAAACGATCCAACCAATGATCCAGAACATGTTCAATCAATCTTGCTTGAGTAGGATTTTCGATCGCCTCCTGATTGCCAGGCTCCGCCTCGCTCTCCCTGCTCACCAGCATACCGAACTTCGGTCCAAGTTTCCTTGACCTGTGTATGTTCTCCCGGCTCCGCCTGCGAACAGACTGTCCACGAGGCTCTGCCTCGATGCCGACAGGCTCAGGTTGCACCGCTCCGCAGTTCCAAAGGAGCCTGAAAACGAAAAACGCTCAAAACAACTGAGTGAAACTCTTTCTCGTGCGGTACCGGCGCGTTAACCTGCGGGGCGTTGCCCAAGTCCAACCCGGTCGATAGTGGAACTCTGAGGGAGTGCGCGATTGAAAGAAATCGAGACCGCCGAGGCCCGCCCGCTGGTCAGGGCGTTGCCCGTCTCCAAAGTCCGTGAGATCGCCAATGCCGGATTTGGTAAAGCAGATGTGCTGCGGTTTTGGTTCGGCGAAAGCCACCTGTCGACGCCTGACTACATTCGGCAAGCCGCTATAGACGCCTTACAGGCCGGTCGGACCTTTTACACCCATAACAGCGGAAACCCGGAGCTGCGCCAGTCGCTCGCCGCCTACCTGACGCGGTTGCACCAGCGCCGGTTCGACGCGGCCGAAATTTCGATCACCAGCTCGGGAGTCTCCGCATTGATGATCGCGATGCAAGCGATTCTGGACCCCGGTGATCGAGTTGTGGTGGTCACCCCCGTCTGGCCGAATGTCACCGAAATCCCCAGAATTCTGAGCGCTGAAGTGATCCGCTTCGGACTTGATCCAACGCCCAATGGCTGGTCACTGGATCTCGACGCTTTTCTCCGGACGATCACCCCGCAGACTCGGCTCGTGTTGATCAATTCGCCGGGCAACCCGACCGGCTGGGTGCTGCCGGCCGAGACGCGAAGTGCGATTCTTGAGCATTGCCGACGGCATGGCATCTGGTTGCTCTGTGATGATGTCTATGAACGCTTGTCATTCGACCTCTCGCGCGCAGCGCCTTCATTTCTTGAGCTCTGCGAAGCAGATGATCGGGTCATCGGCGTCAACAGTTTTTCCAAAGCCTGGCTGATGACCGGTTGGCGACTCGGTTGGATCGTCGCGCCGGCAGGCATGGAAACGGACGTCGGCAAGCTGATCGAATACAACACCTCCTGTGCCCCCGACTTTGTGCAAGCCGGGGGAGTTGCCGCGATCGGTGAGGGCGAGCGGCATGTCGCTGCTTTGCGCTCCGACCTGATCGCGAAACAAGAACGAGTCACTGCTGGATTACGCAGGCTCGCTGGCGTCCAGGCGCCGCCAGCTGAGGGAGGGATGTATACGTTTTTCAGGATCGATGGCTTCACTGACTCGGTCGTGCTTGCCAAGCGACTGATTGCCGAAGCAGGTCTGGGGCTGGCGCCGGGAGTCGCTTTCGGCCCGGAAGGCGAGGGCTGGCTGCGGTGGTGCTTCGCCGCCGACGATGCAGCAATCGACGAAGGCCTGAAGCGGCTTGATAGCTGGTTGAAAACAGCGCGCTGATCCAATGACACGGTGCACACCGAAAGTCGATTTTCGCTCCGCGAAAATACGCGGACTTTTGCGGAGCAAAAGCCGACCGTCCTGCTACACCAATGTCTGACCCCTTTACCCCGTCAGTCCCGCGCGTCTGCCTCTGCTCGCGGCGTTTCTAGATCTTGATCAAGTGCTGCACATCTCCTTGAGTTCTTCCAGCCAATACAGCAGTTCGTCGCTTGTCGGTGTTGCCCGTTGCACGGTTTCCCATTCCTTGGCCGCGAACAGCATTTGACTGTGCTGATGATTCGACTTCAGTTGCGAGTGGGCTTGTTCCAACATCCGTTGACCTGACTTCAGCACTTCGGCACTTAGATTTGTTTTCAATTGCTTCTCAATTTCACAGAACAATCCGAAATACGATTCCCAGCGCAGCCGATGGCCTAGCAGCACATGCTGATAAACGTAATAGGGACTCTGAGTGCGACGCGCGGAGATGAAGCTATTGAGCGCCGGGTGAATCAGGTAATAATCGGATTCGGGCAATTCGAATCTAGTATCCGACAGAAAGTCTTGCGGTTGGCGGAAGCGTTGCAAGCGTTGACCACTGTCGCTATCCGTTTCGACAACCCCCAGCAGCCCTGCCAGATATAAATCGCGAAAAGGATGAAAGATGTCGCCCGATTCTTCGCCAAAGTGTTGCAGCGAACCGGCCGACAATCCGTTGAACTGCTCACAGACCTCGATTGCTTCCGCTCGGTTAAGTATGTTCCGTGGGATGCTGCCCAAGAACCGTTGACGATTGTCTTGATCGTCCAAGCAGGTCAGAAAAACCTGTACTTCGTCGAAGATGTTGGAAACCAGGCTGGCGGCACTAGTCTCGTAAACGGTCTTGCGAAATCGGTCTTCCGTTAGCGATGCCCGTTTTGCCGACATCGAAGATGCCATCGCTACCAAGTCGCGCGGACGACCAAATGTATGCCTGCGAACGAACTGGTAACTGTCCTCCGGGTCCGGTCGTCCAGCATGCCGAATCACATTCAGTCCGACAAACTCTCGAAAGTCGCTACAGCCTTCGTAACAGTTTGCCAACTGGTCCAACATCATCGCGAGTTCCTGCTCCGAATACTGTAACCGCGTCGTGGCACCGAACAGATTGCTTTTCACATCCGACTGATAGTTGGCGAATGCCTCTTCGCGAATCGTTGCAAAGACTCGGATGTGACTGTTGGCATTCATCATTTCCCAGGCCGCTTCGATCAGTCCGGCCTGGACGCTGATCCACGATGCTCGAGGCAAATTTCGCACCGCCTGGTCGACTTTGTCAACAAACAAGTAAGTGCCGCTGTGGATACTGCGCATCTTTTGATCGAGGAAGTTTTCAGTATCGTCAACAATTCGATTGAGTTCGCTGACGGGGACACTGGTCAATTCCTTGAATGCCACGGTTGGCTGGACGTGGATGCCGCTAATCCAACGCCGCAGGCGTCGCGGAAAGGACTCGAGTTCAAATGCCTCGTCGGCGCCGACCAAACCTTGATGATGAGAAACAACGGATATGCGCAACGCCGCGTTCCACAATCGCTTGGTGGTGTTTAGATTGGCCAGAGGTTTGTGGTAGCGCTCGGAAAGCGACCTCAATTCGCTCATGAAATCCAAATAAGGACGTCCCTCTGGAATCTTGGTGACCGTGCTTCTGGGAGCCTCTTTTGACGTCAGCAGGTGTCGCTTGTACGTCATCAACAGCGTTTTGCCCAAGCCTTTGGTCGCGGAAAGAAACGTCTTGTTGTCGGCGCGAAGAAAATCCTCAATCGCTTCCGTCCGAAAAACGACGCGGTCCAAATCCTGGATATTGATTTGATTGGCATCGGTGGCCCAACGCTGTCCCGTCAGTTGGGGCGTCACTTCGCTGCGTGCCACGCGTGCGGTCGGTTGTCGTTGGATTCCCACCGCCTCGGCACCGGCAGCGATTCGCCCGACCATTTGATCGATGGCATCTCGACCGCTCAGTGTTAATGGAGCGGCTGCTCCAAGCATGGAACGCCAAACCGGTTTGTGGCCATCAAATTCCTCTGGCGACATCTCCAGCAACAGTGGAAAAAAGGTCCGATTCAATTGATGCGCATGCGTCAACTCGTCGATCAATGCCGGAATCTGTAAAAAGTCCCGCGAAATCAATACGATCACGCCATGACATCGTCCCAGCACCGAGCGCACTTGCTGCTGTAACGAGACTCCCGGCAACGCATCACGCTGGTAAACCCAACAGGACAGACCGCTGGCTTCCAGGCCGCGGGACAACAGCCTGGCAATGATTGAATCTTCGGGACCGTGGCAGACATAGAAGCTGTATCGATCCGACTTTGGGACGCCGATCGGAAGGCTCGGTCCGGTGATCGAATCGTCACCGATCGCGATCGCCAGTTCCTGACAAGTCGCAAATCGCTCGTCTGGATTTTTTGCCAGCGATCGAAGAATTGCCAGTCCAATCGGCTCGGGTATTTCAGGATTCATCAGCCGCGGATCGGGCGCTGGCGTGCGGATCTGCTGCAACAGCATTTCCGCTGAACTGCCCGCTTGAAATGGCCTTACTCCAGTCAACAATTCGTAACACATCAGCCCCAACGAGTACTGATCGGAGCGACCATCGGTTGGCTGGCAGCTTGCCTGTTCCGGAGACGAGTATGCCGGGGTCCCGGAATAGATGCCAGCGGCAAATTCGTGCTTCAGATCGCGAGCAAGACCCAAGTCGAGCACTTTAAATATCCCGCTGGCGGTCAAGCAGACGTTCTCGGGTTTTAGGTCACGATGAACAATTCCCTTGGAGTGAGCGTGGTCGAGCGCCCGCGCCAATTGGCCGATGATGGTCTGAGTTTCATCCAACGGCAGGCGGTGACGGCGCCTTAACACTTGACGCAGTGTTTCGCCGTCTACGTGTTCGAATACGGTAAAGGATCGATTGCGGTAGAACCCAAAGTCGTAAACCGCGGCAATGTTGGGATGTTGAAGACTGGCGCCGAGACGGGCTTCGATTTCCAGGTCCCGTTTGCTCTCGGCAACATTGCGGTTATGAAGCAATACCTTGATTGCGACGTCTCGTTCAAGTCGCTCGTCACTGGCCAGATAAACTCGTCCCAGGCCTCCTTGACCAAGCTGTGACTTTAGCAAATAGCGATCTTCCAGCCGATTGCCGATGGCGAATAAGTCGTCAGCCTGAGGCGGCGTTGTTGCCACCGCTGCAATCTCTCCATCGGCGGTCGATCGACAATAGTAAAGAGTCTCCGATTCGTTCATGGTGTCGATCGTCATGGTCGGCGACTACCTGGATAGCTGACGTCTTTAAAGCGGCCTCCATTTTAGGGGCACAGCGGCATCGCGTGGGTATGCCAGGCTCCAAGAACGAGCCGCCAAACCAGCACCGCGCCCATTCCAGGTAGATTCCACCGTAGCCGAGGCCGACGCTGAGGTCGACGTCGGGGACTTGCTCTCGAAGTTGCCTTCGAACCGGAAGATGAGGATCCGTTGCGCAGGTGTGTCGCTGCCGATGATTTGGCGATCGGCTCAATGATTGGTTGAAAACAATGAGCGGTTAGAATGACCTTATGGTTCATACTGGTTCGGCCGCGGTCGTTTTCCTCGGCTCAGGTCGGTTCTTTTAGCGCAGTGGTGACTGACAAATGACAATTCCCGCTTCGGCAGCCGGCACGCGGTTTGAACCGCGGACGGTTACGGTCACCCCGCGCATGACGCTTGCTTATGCGGCCGCGATTGGTTGCACCGAAGACTGCTATCTGGATGATGCCCGACCGGGCGGATTGATCGCGCCGCCGCCGTTTTGTGTCTCATTGGAATGGCTGATTGCCGGTGATCCGACGAAACATGCTGTGCTGGCGCTGACGCCGGAGCAACAATTGCGGGGGGTGCATGCGGGACAGGACACCCGATTTCACCGACCACTGATCGCCGGCGAAAAAGTGACGGTTTCGGGGCGAATCGAATCGATCCGTGCGACCCGCGCCGGCTGCGCGAGTGACCAGTCGTTTGGAAGTTACTGGTTCGGGCGATGACGACCCGATCACCACCAGCCTCTGTGACGCGATCTACCGCGGCGTCGAAACGGACGCGTCACCTGTGACTGACGAAGATTCCAGTTCGCTTCGCAGTCTGCCGCCGCCCGAGTACACCGAGACCACAACCATTCCGATCTCGCGCACCTTTCCGCATCTCTACAGTGAGTGCGCCTCGATCTGGAATCCGATCCATACCGAGCGACGAGTCGCGCTGGCCGCGGGACTTCCCGACATCATCGTGCATGGGACGGCGCTATGGGCGCTGGTCTGGAAGCATTTGTCTCAAGAGCACGGTGATCTCTCCAGGTTGGCCGGTCGTTTCTCGGCGATGGTCGTGCCGGGCGAAGCTGTCACGCTGCGAACAAGCCGATTGGACGGCGAAACACGTTCGATCGCTTTTCGCCTGGATAATCTTCAAGGCGATCCCGCCATCAACGCCGGCCACGCCGCATTTCGTTAGCGACGAAAACTCGTTCCCAGGCTCCCCTGTTGGTACGGGCGGTTTTCTGGTTCGGCGCGAGGCCTCACCCTCCCGCCTCGGGACGAGCAGTAACTTCTGATCTATGATCAAGCTGCGTGATAGAATTTTCGTGCGTCCATCTGTGGAGTATCCCCGATGCTGGTCCATCACACTCGGTCGATCCGATACTGCCTTGGCTTGCTGTTGACGGCGATCCATATCGACAGTGCTGCCTGCCAAGGCCCACCAGCCAGTGTTGCTCAGCAATCGGCTCCGTTAGCGGCGGATCTGGTGGCACCGTTTCACGAACCTTTCGTGGCGACGTCGTGGAGTAAGTTGCATCCGCAAGAAAAGCTGCAAACGCTGGGGGAGTACATCGCCAGCAAACCGAATCGTCCCGATGGCACTCGGCGGACGATGTACATTCAGCGGCTGGGCGATTTCAGCGGTACTCAGGAACGAGTCGTCTCGGCGACGGCCGACCTGTTGTCTCGGGTCTATGGCGTTCCGGTGAAGTCGTTGCCGCCGCTGAAACTGGATGTGATTCCGGCCTCGGCCCGCCGCGTGCATCCATCCTGGGGTGACCAGCAGATCCGCACCGATTACGTGCTGAATCAAATCTTGAAGCCCAGCCGACCGGCGGATGCCGTCGCTCTGCTGGCGCTGACTTCATCGGACCTGTGGCCCGGTGAAGCACTGAATTTCGTCTTCGGTGTCGCATCGCTGCGCGACCGAGTCGGCGTTTGGTCGCTGTATCGCTACGGTGACCCGGACCAGGACGAGGCTGCCTACGATCTCTTTTTGCGGCGTACGCTGAAAGTGGCCACCCATGAAACGGGTCACATGTTCGGCATACCGCACTGTGTCGCCTATCGCTGTTGCATGAACGGGGCCAACAGCATCCCGGAGTTGGACAACGCGCCGCTGGCGTTGTGCCCCGAGTGCAGCAGCAAGGTCTGCTGGGCCACCGGTGCGTCCCCGGAGAGCTGGTACCAGATCGCTATCCGAGTTCGCCGACACCAATGGGCTCAACAACGAGGCCGCAATCTGGAAGAAATGCCAGGCCGCAGTCGCCAGTCGTCCCTAGCTCAAACTCGTAGCCGGGCTCAAATTCGTGCCCAGGCTCCTGCCCTCTTTATCCTACACATCTTTTAGGATAGAAGAATTTCGTTTGGACGTTCTACGTGACCCAGGAGGGGAAATGATGGCATTGCAATGGATTGAGGATGAGTTTTCAACGCTTGATTTGAATGACAAACGGCGCCAGCGGCGAGCGAAGATTATTGTCCAACAGCTTTCAAGTATGGCCGATTCCACTCCCGATGCGTGCCGGGACAATGCTGCTTTGGAAGCAGCATATCGATTTGCGGATAATGATGCCATTTCTCCGAACGCGATTCTGCTTGCTCATCGTCAGGCAGCAATTGCTCGGTCAACGGACTGCGATACTGTGATTCTCGCCCAAGACACAACGATCGTCGATTTGACCAAACCCAAGCTCCAAGTCAAAGGCGCAGGACCGTTGGAATCCAACGATAAGTTTGGGTTCTTTTTTCATCCGCTGTATGCCATCAGTGAGCAAGGCGTTCCACTGGGCATCGTGGATCACGTAACGTGGGTTCGCGAGCCGATTCGGGACAATCTCACGCGAGCGGAAAGGGCCGCGCAACGCAGGCAGGGGTGTTATGAAGAGAAGGAGAGCTATCGCTGGCTGGAAATGTTTCAAAGTGGCGAACAGCTTGCCCGAGCAAATCCACAAACTCACTACGTCCATGTGGCCGATAGCGAGTCAGATATTTATGAGTTATTCCTCGAAATCGAGGACCAAGCTGAGAATCACGATTTCATCCTGCGCGGCTGTCAGAACCGCAGCTTGGTACAACATGAAGATGGCGCTGGTAGCATTGATGAAGCCCTTGCTAGTTGCGAGATTCGCTCGGAATGCGAGGTGAATATCAGTGAGCGGACATCGATGATTGTGGGCGAAACTCGCCCGCGTCGCAAATCTCGATCGGCGAGAATCGCAACCGTAGGAGTCCGAGCAACGACGGTCACGATGCGTGGACCAGATCGTGCTGGCGGTCGATTACGCAACGTAACATTGAATGTTGTCGAAGCGATTGAGCTCGCCCCACCTGAGGGCGAAGAGGCAATTCGTTGGGTTCTCCTTACTTCTTTGGCAATCGATACAGTCACTGAAGTGCAACGCATCGTATGGCAATACACTTTAAGATGGGGAATTGAACTGTTTTTCAAAACGCTCAAGAGCGGTCTGGGCATCGAGAAGATGAAATATGAGACGATCGAGCGTTATCTAACCGCTTCCTCATTAATGATGGTGGTAGCTTGGCGAGTGGAGCAAATCAAAGTTGCGGCGCGAGTCGAAGGAGATGCAAGCTGCGAAAAGTACTTCGAAGCAGCGGAATGGAAGCCTGCTTACATGGTAGCGAAGAAAACACAACTCTTACCGCAAATGGCACCGACGATGGAGGAATTTACGTTGTTGCTCGCCCAATTGGGCGGCTACCTGAAAAAGAAAGGACAAGGCCCGCCCGGTTCGACGACGCTCTGGCGCGGCCTACGGAAACTCGAAGCGTACCGCGACGCCTACATGGCCTTCGGGAATACATAATCAGATGTGTAGGATAAAGAGGGCGGGAGCCTGGGTACGAGTGGCATAAGTGGCACAAAAAAACGCCTCGGCGAATTCGCCGAGGCGTGGTTGGTTCACAGCGGAGGGCACGGGACTCGAACCCGCAACCCCTTGCGGGGCAATTGATTTCGAATCAACCTCCTCACCAATTCGGATACCCTCCGGAGCCGCCGGCTATGTTCCCTGTGCCGGCGGGGATCGTCAAGACGCTGACCGAGCCCGATAACGCGATTCGCCGCGCCGCAGCAGTGATCTGATCGTCGGAATTCAATAGCGACTCGATTTCCGCAGCCCGCGGATGATTACTGTCCACTCGCAACTGGCCATCGTCTGTGACGCCAATCGGCAACTCCTGGTTCACTTCGATGCCGGCCCCCGACAATCGTTGCCCGATCGCTTCGGTCAGCTGCTGCAACGCCTCGCCGGTCTCAGCCTCGCTGGGCTGAGACAGCACGTCGTGAAACCCGATCGCGCCAGAGACCCCTTGGGCGATACCCTGAGCTAGTTTGGCGGCACCGATGACCGCGGCGGCGGCGGAAATGGGCAAGTTCAATGTTTGTGCTCGGTCTTAAAGCCAAATTCGGTCAGCCACTTTTCCCATTTGTGCGCGTCCTCGTGGCTGTCCAGGTTCAATTCACGCCATTTGGGACAGCGATACCGCACGTCAATGTGTCCATTGTGCTCTGCCCGCTTGAGCTCGCAGCCGAGCTTTTCAAGCGTTTTTGAGATTGTCTCCGCCTTCTTGGCATCATGAATGTGCTTCGCTTTCCAATCGCTTAGCTGATAGCGAACGATCTCGTCAGCCCCCGCAATCGCCGGCGCGGCCGCGATCAGGGCGGTCAGCAATACTATTCGAAACATCGGTTTTTGCCGTCCTTGGTAAAATAAGGGAGTGCTTTCAGTGATCCCGTACTACAACAAGTCGACGGGAAACGTCAAGGTTCTTTGTAAGTCGTTCCTGGCCTATCGGTTGGAGGCTCGAGTGAGCGGTCAATTGGGGATCGCCCAGCTACGGGTTCCTGTTACACTATTGGGCTTGCCAAAAACGGTCTGGCGGCGGCCCTGACAGACGGTTGGTCAAACATGGTACAGCGAGAGCATATCCATCAATGGCATAAGTTGGGGAAAAGGGATCAGACACCAATGCCCGGCACGGCCCGCAGGGTGCTTCGCACTCTTGGTGTCTGACCCCTTTTCCCGACCATTGGCAACCTAGTCAAAGATTGAAAATCAGGGTCACTGAGTCCAGGCCGTGACTCACAGGAATCTTTTTCACCACGGATAAGCTACTTATGGATCTGATGTCCGAAGACGCAATCGGTACTTTTGGTCTGCTGGTTTCCGAGGCGTGCGAGCGGCTGGTTGATGCGCATGACGAGTCCCTGGACAAACGGGCCGCGATGCTGACCGTCGGATCCCCGGTTTTCTCCCAAGAAGGAGGGGTGATTCACTTCGCATTCTCGGTCACCGGCAATCGTCAGAAGCCGGTTGAGACCGCGATCTTGATCTCACCGGAGATCGATTCGAGCGAGGTTGATTTCGACTACAAGCCGTCAAGCGTGGCCCTGACTGCGGCCCCACAATGCAGCTGCAGTGAGTTTCGATCATCAGGCCGATGCGCTCACTCGTTGGCCGCCGCCTGGTGGCTGCAGGAACAGCTCGGTCGTCGATCGATTACCGAAGTGCTTGAATTTTTCGGTGAACTGGAAGTCGATTCAGTTGCCGCCGGCCGCGACATGGTCAACGAGCTGTTGACGATGGCTGCCGAATGTGCCCAGAGCCCCGCTGAAAATTCCAATACGCGTCTGCAGTGGCGAATCGGTCTGACCAGTTCGCGCTACTACAGCCCGGTCTCGATAACGCCTTACGAACAACGGCCGCGAAAGAACGGCAAAGGTTGGACCAAGGGTCGTGAGGTCCGCGTCTATGACTTGTTGCGGCGCGACTTTCACGGCCATCCTGTCGATGGCCGCATCGCGGCGCTTGCCGGTGCGCCAAGTTATTCGTTCGACGGCGACCACTTCAACGAGTTTCAAGCGTTGAAGGAAATGATCGGCCATCCCTGCGTTGCCTGGGATGACTCGCATGCCAAGCCACTGACCATTTCGTCGGCCGAACTTGTCTTGACGCTCGATCCGGTCGAGATCGAACCCGAGCATGCGGATGTCGACGAGCAGGCGCGAAGTTCAGTTTCGGCCGCGGATTGACGTCGGCGGCATGAACATCGACTTGGACCAGGCCGAAGTGATCCTCGGTTTTGCCAGTCCCGTCGATCCAGTCGTGTTGATCGCGGACCGCAAAGGAAACCGCCTGGTCTATTGTCCGCTGCGCAATGTTCGCGGCGTAACCATGATCGAGCGTTTGCTGGAAACCGATTTTTCGGAAGTCTTATTGGATGCCGAGTCGGCGGCCAAGTTCGCGATCGGCTGCGGCATTGTCGATTCCATCTTGCGGGTTCGTCTGCCGCCACAATTGGCCGGCCCGATCGAACCGGTCGCGGCTGAACTGGTGCTGGAACTTCGGCCGCGTCTGGGCGCTGGTTTGCACGTCTCGCTGGCATTGCACGACGAGCGGTTTCGCGAGTTGCATGCCCCCGGACAACCACCCGATTTGGTGCCCTGTTTGACCGACGATGGTCCGGTGCGATTGCAGCGGGATTTGGCCGCGGAACTGGTCCAAGCCGACGCTGTGGTCGAAAGATTTCAGCTGAACAGTTACCCCAGCGAAGGTGCCTATCGATGGATCGCCGAAACGGATGATCGAGCATTGGATTTGTTGGCCGCACTGTACGGCGCGGGAGAAGAAGCGCCGCGAATGATTTGGCCCGAGGGAGAAACCCTGCGGGTCCGCGGCGAGATCACACCGTCGGCTTTGAAAGTCCAGATTGACGACCGCCGTGATTGGTTCGGGTTGCAGGGCTCGGTATCGATCGATGGACACGAGGTATCGCTGGCGGAACTATTGGCCGCGGTGCGGGACAATCGTTCGCTGGTGAAAGTGGGTGATCGTGAGTTTGCGAAAATCAGCGATGCGTTCCGAAATCGGCTGCGTCAGTTGGGTGACACGGTGGTCGATGAACGGGGTTCGCTAAAAATTGCGGATGCCGTTGTGCCCGCCGTGCAAGAGTTGATCGGCACCGACGTACCGCTGGAAGCAACCGCCCGCTGGCACGATTCGATCGGTCGCTTGGAGTCGCTGCGTGATTGGACCCCGTCGAAGCCCAAAGCATTGGATGTCACGCTGCGAGATTACCAATTGGAAGGCTATCAGTGGTTGGCGCGGCTGAGCAGCTGGGGTGTCGGCGGAGTCTTGGCGGACGATATGGGACTGGGAAAAACGGTCCAGGCGTTGGGCGCTTTGGTCGACCGAGGTAGCGACGGTCCGGCGCTGGTGATTGCTCCCACCAGTGTCGGTGATAACTGGGTGCGAGAGACCGAGCGATTTGCACCGACTCTGCACCCCAAACTGTACCGCGATTCGGACCGCGATTCACTGATTGAGTCGGCCGGCGAGAATGATCTGGTGATCGTCAGTTACCAGCTGGTGCAGCGGGACGCCAAAAAGTTTGCCTCAAGGAGTTGGAATACGCTGGTTTTGGATGAGGCTCAGTTCATCAAGAACGCACAGACGAAAACCTCTCAGGCGATTCGTCAGATCGACGCTCAATGGCGGATTGGTTTGTCGGGGACACCGCTGGAGAATCATCTCGGCGAGTTGTGGAGTCTGTTCCGCACCATCAGCCCCGGCATGCTTGGCTCTTGGGATCGCTTTCGAAGTCGGTTTGCCGACCCGATCGAACGACACAAAGATGATGAACGGCGCAAGTCCTTGGCCAGGCTGGTGCAGCCGTTTATCTTGCGGCGGACCAAGGATGCGGTGCTGAAAGAGTTGCCGCCGCGAACCGAGATTACCTTGCACGCTGAACTCAGCAAGGCCGAGCGCAAGTTGTACGAGGATGCCCGGATCGCGGCGCTCGCCGAACTGAGCGGCGCTGTCGGCGACGGCGGACAGGCGGGCCAGCAACGGATTCGCACGCTTGCCTGGCTGACCAAGCTGAGACAGTTGGCGTGTCACCCAAGATTGGTCGACAAGACTTGGAAAAAAGGGTCAGCAAAATTGGAACTGTTGATGATGTTGATCGATGAATTGAGAGACGAAGGACACCGAGCGCTGGTGTTCAGTCAATTCGTCAAACACCTGTCGGTGATTCGAGAAACATTGGACGCCCAGAAAATCCCCTATCAATACCTGGACGGATCAACGCCCGCCAAGGAACGGCAGGTCCGAGTCGATGCGTTTCAGGCCGGCGAGGGTGACCTGTTTCTAATCTCGCTGAAGGCAGGCGGCACGGGATTGAATCTGACCGGCGCCGATTATGTGATCCACCTCGATCCGTGGTGGAACCCGGCGGTCGAGGATCAGGCCACCGACCGCGCCCATCGGATCGGACAAGAACGCCCCGTCACGGTCTATCGCTTGGTGGCCGAGGGAACGATTGAGGAACAAATTCTGGAGCTGCATGCCGACAAACGCGAACTGGTTGCCGGAGTCTTGGACGGAACCGACCGCGCCGGCAAGCTGAATACCGATGACTTGATCAACCTGATCAAGCAGGGAGCGACCGGCGCAAGCTAGGATTAGCTTCATTTGCGAGCGGTAAGGCGCCAGCCGCCGGTTTTTGTCGGCAGAGGGAAGTAGGCCGGCAACAAGGAGCGTCAGCGACGCCGCTCCGGCTGAAAACATTCTGAAATGACTCCTTATCCCGATAGGGATCTAAGCAATTAGCCCCGGATCGCGTAGCGCATCCGGGGTATGCATGTTTTCTGATTTCCCCGCCCGCCCGCGACCCGGCTAGCCGGGTCGCGGGCGGGCGGGGGAATTCTTGTTCAAACCGTCATCCGGCAGTCTCGCTGCGCGAACTGCCGGCTAATGGCTTCAACCTCTTCGAGGTATCCGAACATGAACAAGGAATCATCGACGACCCATAGTTCTTCCATGCAACTCTAGCCACTCGAAACCTCGGGCGACCTTTTTCGAGCGACTATATCAATCATAAAAATGGACTAGCTGGACAGCGGAACTCTGGTAGTCCCGCGAGTCCCTTCGCGGGGCAATTTCTGTGGAAATTGCTTCCGGAATGCCCTGCGAGGGACTCGCAGGACTACAGCTTGAGCGAGCGGCAAAAAAGGGAATTTCAGTTCAAAAGTGTCGCTGTCTAGCTGATCAATGGCTAGGTATCGCCGGAATGCCGCAAAGTTGATATCGGCCTGCAAATGAGAAAACCGAAAATCAACAGGCTGCTTGCTACCGGCTTTGTCTCATTTCCAGGCTCCAAGTGTGGGGGAGTGAGGCGGAGCCTCGGGGACAGTGTGTTTCCAGGCGGAGCCTGGGAACAAGAAGGCCCGACGCTCGCGTTTTCGGCTGACTTTAGTGCAGACCCCTTTTTCCTAACGGATGTTTGTTCCGCGCTGGTCGAGACCGAATAAACGTTTCGCATTGGCCGTCGTTGCCTCCGCCAGGTGTTCGGCCGAGACACCGCGCACGTCCGCCAAACAACGCAGCGTGTACTGCACCCTGGCTGGCTCATTGGGACGTTTGCCCCGAAACGGTTCAGGGCTTAAGTAGGGTGAATCGGTTTCGACCAGCAGTCGATCTTCGGGAATCCGCTTGGCGACCGCTGCGCAGCTCGTCACTCTTTTTGAACGTGACCATTCCGGCAAAGCTGATGTGCAGCCCCAGCTCGAGACACTGCTGGGCCAGCCGTGCATCGCCGGTAAACGAATGCATGACCCCGGCGGGGACAGCGACTTGCCGCCGCAATTGATCGACGATCAGATCACCACTATCGCGCATGTGGATGACCATCGGTAGGGATTTTTGGCGGCACAAATCCATGTGCCGATCGAAAAAGTCATGCTGCAGCTCAATTGGCGTGTCATCCCAATAGCAATCGAGACCCGTTTCGCCGATCGCACAAACGACGGGCTGTTCGGCGAGTTCGGTGATGATGCGAAAATCGTCCGCGGCGGCTTCGGATGCCGAGTTGGGCTGGATGCCGACGACGGCGTGTAAATAACCTGGGTACTGGGCAGCCAACTCACAGGCGCGGCGACTGGTCGCCACGTCGATCCCGATCACGGCAATTCCTTGCACGCCGACCTGTTTTGCTCGTTGCACCACGTCGTCGACCGAGTCAATGAACGCATCGACGTTCAGGTGTGCGTGGGTGTCGAATAGCGGCAGCGTCATACCGACCAGAAGAATCGCGTCACGTGATAAAAGATCGGAGCCGCAAAGCAGACATTGTCGATCTGATCCAGCAATCCCGCGTGACCTTGGACCAGCGTGCCGGTATCGGTGACACCTCGATCGCGCTTGATCGCGCTCATCGTCATCGTTCCGGCACAGGCCATGATTGCGACCACGGCGCCCAACACACCGGCTTCCCAGGGATAAAATGGAGTTGCCCAGGAGAGCGACGCGGCGATGATGCCGGTCGTCACGATCGAGCCCAGAAACCCTTCCCACGTTCGCGACGCATTGATTCTTTCGGCGATCACCGTGCGGCCGGCGACCTTGCCCCAGATCCGTTCGAACACCGAGGCCAATTGGGCGATCATTAAAAAAAAGACCAGCACGCTGGCGGTGCTTCCCTGCCACTTGGTCCCATTGGTTTCGATCAGGTTCAAATCAAGGATCGCCGGCGCGTAGCTGAGCGAGTAGACGCAGATCAACAAACCGAATTGAATCTTGGCGCTGCGTTCCAAGAAGCGCTTGTAGTCGCCGGCGAACGCGGCCCGCGCGGGAATGAACAAACTGGCGTAGACCGGGATCATGATGCTGTAAAAGTTGTAGTAGTCGGTCTCGGGCCCGCCAAACAACTCCGGTGGATTGCTGCCCAGTCCAATCAAAATGTACTGCAGCGGCGTGAACACAAAGAAAACCCAGAACAGCGAACGATGGTCGCCGCGACGAGTGGGGGTCATCGTGATGAATTCACGCAAGGCCCAGAACGAGACCAGGCCGAACAGCACCACCACACCGATTCGCTGCAACAGAAACCCGCAGGCGAAGATGACCGCCATCATCCACCAGACCCTCAAGTTCTGGTTGAAGCGGCGGACCACAGCCGATTCGACGCCCATCTTTTCCCGTCGCGCCAAGACCACTCCAGCGATCGTGGCGATGCCGAGCGCGATCAGCGCGACAGCTAACAGGATGTAAGTGCTGGGATCGTGCCAACTCGCTTCCCCGATCGCACGGACTGCGTTGGTGGTTGGGGTATCAGGCATCATCCGACGTCCAAACGCTCGACGACCGCCGTGCCCATTGCCGCAGTGCTGATCGAATCACCTCCGCGAGCGATATCAGCGGTGCGAAGTCCGTCGGAGAGAACCTGGGCAACCGCCGCTTCCACCGCTGCCGCCTCGTCCTCCAAAGCGAGCGAATGCCGCAGCAACATCGCAGACGCCAGAATGGTTGCCAGCGGATTGGCGATTCCCTTGCCTGCCAGGTCGGGCGCCGAACCGTGGATCGGTTCATACAGACCGGGACCGCCATCCCCCAGCGATGCGCTAGGCAGCATCCCCAGCGATCCCGGCAACATCGACGCTTCGTCGGTCAGGATATCGCCGAACATGTTGCCTGTGACGACCACATCGAAATCTTTGGGGCGATTGATCAAGTGCATCGCCATGGCATCGACCAAGACCACGTCGTATTGGACTTTAGGGAATTCTTCCGCCATCACTTTGGCTGCGACTTTGCGCCACAAACGGCTCGGCTCCAACACATTCGCCTTATCGACACTGGTCAGACGGTTGTCGCGCCCTTGCGCCGCTCGGGCGGCCAAGCGGACAATCCGCTGGACTTCCGGAGCACTGTAGACCATCGACTGAAACGCCGACTCCGTATCACCTTCGCCGCTCTTGCCGACTGGCCAAAGTAGATCCCGCCGGTCAATTCACGGAAAAATAGAATATCGGTCCCTTCGATGATCTCGCGGCGCAAGGGAGAGGCGTCGACCAGCTCCTTGAACAATCGGATCGGTCGCAAGTTGGCGAACAGGCCGAGTTCTTTCCGGATCTTCAACAGGCCTGCTTCGGGACGAGTTTTGGCGTTGGGGTCATCCCATTTCGGTCCGCCCACGGCGCCCAGCAGCACCGCATCGCTGGTGCGACAGGCGTCGATCGTTTGCGGCGGAAGCGGATCACCACAGCTGTCGATCGCGATTCCGCCGATCGGATGAGAAGAGAAGGCAAACTGATGGCCGAATCGGTCGGCGATCGTTTGCAAAACGCGGGTTGCTTGTTCGACAATTTCCGGACCGATTCCGTCGCCTGGCAACAGGACAATGTTCGCTTTCAAGGGATTCTGTACCGCGAGAGTGGAAAAAGAGTGATGGGATTGGCCGCCAATTTAACGGAACCGGCTTATCTTGTCCCCGGTACCTTTAACGGTTGGGGGAGGCGTTGTTACGCGGCCGGTCGTTGCCGACCGCTGGCCCCTCTCCCTAACCCTCTCCCCCACGAAGCCGGGGGAGAGGGGACAAGAAGCGCGCGACTCTGTTTTGTCCCCCCTCCCCCACGAAGCGCGAGGGCGAGGGGACAGGAAAGCGCACGACTCTGTTTTTGTCCCCCCTCCCCCAAACCTTTCGCGCGGATCCGTTTCAGTTGAGTGACATCGACGCTGGCGAACGGTTTGGGGGAGGGGGTTAGGGGGAGGGGCGGAACTCTCCCTGATGATCGGTATGGTCGGTATGACCGGCTCAATCGATCAGGTTCCGCCGAGACCGCCCATTGTTTGCCGGAACCGCGCCGCCCAGCGCCCCGCTGCGAGGGAAGATTACCTAAATCTGTCTCTGTTCCCCAAGTACCGATCCGATGCTCCCGCCAACCTCTGCCAACGCGCTACAGCAGGCTGTCGTCAACCAGGCTGTCGTCCTCACGCCCACCGCCGATAAACCGCGGATTGACCTGAAGGTGCTGCACGTGGTCAATGGCGAGCATTTCTCCGGCGCTGAACGGGTTCAATCGCACCTTGGGCGTTGCTTGCCCAAGTATGGCGTGGCAGCCGATTTCGCTTGCGTCAAACCAGTCAAGTTTGCACAAATGTTGCAGGACCATGAGGGCGACTGGGGACAGGGATACGAAGCACCGATGCAAAGCCGGTTCGATCTGCGGGCCGCGTTGCGAGTTCGCGACTTGGTGTCTCAGTACGGATACCAGCTGCTGCATGCGCATACGCCGCGAACCGCGATGGTCACGTCGGTCGCTGCCCACTTGACTGGCCTGCCTTGGGTCTATCATGTACACAGTCCCGCGGCGCGCGACAGTGACGCCCGAATTTCAAATTGGATCAACGCGGGAATCGAAAAGCAATCACTCCGCGGCTGCGCACACCTGATCACAGTTTCCGAAAGTTTGCGACTGGATTGCATCGTCAAAGGCGCGGCCGAAGACAAGGTCACGGTGGTTCATAATGGTGTTCCGGCGATTCGACCCAGACGTCACTCAGAGCCAACACCAGGCGGACGTTGGATCATCGGCATGGTGGCTTTGATGCGCGCCCGGAAAGGACTGGAGGTTGTGCTGCAAGCGATGGCCCGTTTAGAGCAAGCGGGCCACGATGTCGTGCTGCGCGTGATCGGTCCGTTTGAAACCGAACAGTACGAGGCGGAAATCGAAACCCAAATCGCGCAATTGAACATTCAACATCGAATCGAGCGAGTCGGATTCACCAACGATGTGCCCGCGGAGTTGGCACGGCTGGACGCGCTGGTGTTGCCAAGTCTGTTTGGCGAGGGATTACCGATGGTGGTGCTGGAGGCGATGGCCGCGGCGCTGCCCGTGATCGCGACCCGGGTTGAGGGAACGCCGGAAGCGATCACGCACGGCGTCGAAGGCCTGCTGGCCGAGCCGCAAGATCCGCAAAGTTTGGCGGCAGCGATTGAGATGCTGGTGAGCGGAAAAGTGAACTGGCGGCAAATGGCTGAAGCGGCTTGCCAACGGCATGCGCGTTGTTTCTCGGATTATGCCATGGCCCAGGGAACCGCGGCGGTTTATCGCAAGCTGGTTTGAGTGCGGCTCGGGCGGAGCCTCGCCCTCCCCGATCAGCTACACTGTCTTTAAGGGGTTCGCGTACCGGACGCGTCCCTTTATCACGGTGTCTCGGAAGGAAAGGTCTCGCGAAGCATGCTTGTTAGGTCTCTGCTGGCAATCTGTTTACTGATTCCAGCCTCATTCCTGCTCGGACAGGATGCCAAGAAAAAAGTACTGATGATCGCTGGTCGTCCATCCCATGGATACGGCGCCCATGAGCACTATGCCGGCCTGAAAATCCTGGCCGAAGCGATTGAATCAAGTACCGACAAAATCGATGTCACGGTGGTCAAAGGCTGGCCTGAGGATGCGTCGTTGATCGAGCAGGCTGATTCGATCGTCATCTACAGCGATGGCGGCGGAGGACATCCCGCCATCAAACATCTCGATCAGCTGAAGCAGAAAATGACCACCGGCTGCGGATTCGTCTGTATTCATTACGCCGTCGAAATGGTTCCCGGCCTGCCCGGTGATACGATGGTCGACCTGCTGGGTGGTCACTTTGAGGTTCACTGGAGCGTGAATCCGCATTGGGTCGCTGAGTTCAAGACGCTTCCCGATCATCCAATCACAGCCGGCGTGCAGCCATTTAGCACCAACGACGAATGGTACTTTCATCTTCGTTTCAAAGAATCGGACCAAGTGATTCCGATTCTCGCCGCGGTCGCGCCCGAGCACACGATGCGGCGTCAAGATGGACCCCACAGCGGGAATCCGGCGGTTCGCAAGAGTGTTGCCGCCGGCGAACCGCAGACGGTTGCTTGGGCCTACGAGCGACCCAATGGCGGGCGTTCGTTCGGGATTACCGGCGGCCACTTCCATTGGAACTGGGGAAACGATGACATGCGTCGTCTGGTCACTAATGCGATCCGCTGGACAGCGCGATGATCAGATTCCGAAAGCCGGGTCATCCATGGGCGAACCGATTGGAATTGAAGATCTGTTGGAAAACCAGGACTATCCCAAGCCGGGCGACTTCGACGCGGACAAGACGAAACAAGAATTCAAGCTGCAGTCATCCAAGTCGGCCGATCCTCGACACGCGGACAACGCGCTTGCCGGCTTGGAAGTTGGCGACGGACTGCAGGTCACGCTGGCCGCGAGTGAGCCGAATATTAAAAGCCTGTCCAACATGGATATTGACGATCGCGGCCGCGTGTGGGTGATGGACGTGATGAATTACGGCCCCCACTACCATGACATCCGCAAACAGGGAGATCGGATTCTGATTTGCGAAGACACCAGCGGTGACGGAGTGATGGATTCGTTCAAGACGTACTATCAGGGAAACGAGATCAATTCGGCGATGGGGATTTGCATCCTTGGTGATCAGGTTCTCGTGACCGCGACGCCCAACGTCTATCGATTCACCGACACCGATGGAGATGACAAAGCGGACAAGCAGGAATTGCTGTTCACGGGCATCGCGAACCCCAAGCACGATCACTCCGGCCATTCATTCTCATTCGGTCCCGACGGCAAACTGTATTGGAACTTCGGCAATTCTGGCAAACAAGTTCAGACGGCGGCGGGCGAAACCGTGATCGACATTCACGGTCGACCCGTCGTCGATAACGGCGCAGCCGTTTTTTGGCGGCATGTCGTTTCGCTGCGACTTGGATGGCACGAACTTTGAAGTTCTGGCACACAACTTTCGCAACAACTGGGAAGTCGCTGTCGATTCCTTTGGAACAATCTGGCAAAGCGACAATGACGACGACGGCAACCGAGCTGCGCGAATCAATTACGTGATGGAGCAGGGCAATTTTGGCTACCGCGACCAGCGCACCGGCGCGGGTTGGCGGGACGAACGAATCAGCATGGAAAAGGAGATTCCGCTGCAACATTGGCATCTGAACGATCCCGGTGTCGTTCCCAACTTGTTGCAGACAGGGGCTGGGTCCCCAGCCGGAATCTGCGTCTATGAAGGTCGCTTGTTGCCACAGCGTCTGTGGGATCAAGTGATTCATTGCGATCCTGGTCCGAACGTCGTCCGCGCTTATCCAACAACGACCGCCGGCGCGGGTTACAGCGCTACGATCGAACCGTTGGTTAGCGGAACGAAAGACAAATGGTTTCGTCCGGTCGATGTCAGCGTGGCACCCGACGGATCGATCTTTGTGACGGATTGGTATGACCCTGGTGTCGGTGGACATCAGCAGGCCGACCGTGACCACGGGCGATTGTTTCGTATCGCGCCTCCGGGTTCCAAGTATGTGGTGCCAAAGTTTGATTATGCGACCGCTGCCGGAGCGGTCGATGCACTGCGTAATCCGAATCTAGCGGTGCGCTATAAAGCCTGGACGGCACTGAATCAAATGGGCGCGTCCGCCGAAGAGGAATTGTTGAAACTGTACGCCGATGCGAATCCTCGTTTGCAAGCCCGTGCATTGTGGCTGCTGGGGAAGATCGCTGGACGCGGACCGCACTACGTTGCCAAAGCGATTGCGGACGAGAACCCGGACATTCGCATCACTGCGATTCGATTGGCTAAACAACTGGGGATGAAACCGTCGGTTGCCTGTCGTGCGCTGGCCAGCGATCCCTCGCCCGCTGTCCGCCGCGAGTTAGCACTGGCCTTGCGATTCGACGACAGCGAGGCGATGCCCCAGGTTTGGGCCGAGCTTGCCAGCGCGCATGACGGCCGGGACCGCTGGTACTTGGAAGCCTTGGGCATCGGCAGCGATTTGCGCGCCGAAGCTTGCTTCGACGCCTGGCTGGCTGCCGTCAATGGCGCCTGGGACAAGCCGGCCGGACACGACATCGCCTGGCGAGTTCGAGCTCCGAAGGCGGCCGAAACGATGGTCCAAATCATCAGCAAACCGGCAACGACGCTCGAGCAAACCAACCGCTACTTTCGCTCTCTGGAGTATTTTGAACCCGCCGTTCGCGAGGCGGCGATGAAGCCATTGTTGACTCTGGGCACAGATTACGACGCGATCATCGTTCGCGCGATCGAGCGAATCGACGATTTTGACTATACCGACAACCATCACGTCCAGGCCGCGATCACACGTTACCTGGCCGCTCGCGAAGGGACCGCTGAGTGGGTCAAACTGGCAGGAAAGTTCAAACCCGCCGGCATGGACCAAAAGCTTCAACAGATGATCCTTAGTGACCTGCCCGATCAAGTTCGCGTAGAAGCGATCGGGTTGTTGACTTCGACGGCAGCGGGCCGCCAGCAACTACGGCAGCTGATGAAACGAGACTTCATGGATCAAGTTGCCGTGGTTGCTCGCGTGCTTGGTTTGTTGGGAGATCACAAAGCGAAGGACTTGCTGGCCGAAGTGGTTACCGATTCCGAGCGGCCGTTCGACATCCGCAAGCATGCCGTGGTTGCGATGGCTGGCAATGCGAACGCCAGCAAGAAACTGTTGGAAATCGCCCAGTCAGGCGATCTGCCCACCGACACCCGGATGTTGGCGGGCGGTTTGTTGGCACGTTCGTCAAATGCCGATGTTCGGACTCGGGCGTCGAAGTTGTTTCCACAACCGAAACAAAAAGATCGCCAGCCATTGCCGCCGATCGACCAACTGGCCCAGATGAAGGGGGACGCCGGAAGCGGAGTCAGATTGTTCGGTGGCGTGGCGACTTGCGGAAACTGCCATCCCGTCGCCGGACAGGGAAAGCAGGTTGGTCCCGATCTCTCCGAGATTGGCAGCAAACTGTCACGCGAAGCGATGTTGACCTCAATTCTGGATCCGAGCGCCGGCATCAGTCACAACTATGAAGGCTACGTAGTACTGACCACCGACGGGCAACTGATCAGCGGGCTGATGATTTCCAAGACTGATGATCAGGTTGTGATTCGCACCAGCGATGCGATCGATCACAAGATCGCCTCCGAAGACATCGAGTCGATCAAGCAAAGCGAAAAGTCGATCATGCCCGACGATTTGCATCAGACGATTGATCAGCAGGGCTTGATCGATATCGTCGAGTACATGACGACGTTAAAAAAGAAGCCAGGATCTTGAACGGATGCGACGGAAAACGTCGGCAAAGCGGCCGGTGGTGCTAATGCAAGCAAATGCGGAAATGGGCCTGCTCGTAATGGGCCAGAACGCTCTAACAACAGGATCGGCATCTTGCTATGCTCCGCCGACCACCTCGGAGCGTTGGTCGCCCAGGGGCGCTTTTCGTCAGACTCTGTTGCAATAAATCATGTCCGATTCGTTCACGACGTCCGACTCGATACTCCCCGTCTCAGTTGGCCAGATCAGCCCGGTCGTTGGCAACGTTTCGCTGTCAAAGCTGCGAATCGGAACCAACAAGACAACGACTCGCGGCCGGATGGGCCGTGTGGCTGGTGTGCGGATCGCCTCGACAGGATCGTATGTCCCAGAGAGGGTCGTCACCAACGAGGACCTTCACGAGCTTGGCTGTGACAGTGAATGGATTGTTCGCCGCACCGGGATTCGGCAGCGCAGGCGGGCCGCCGCGGATCAAGCGACCAGTGACCTGGCCTACATCGCTGCGATTCGCTGCTTGAAACGTGCAGGCGTGTCGGCCGATCAGGTCGATTTGATAGTCGTTGCCACGGTGACACCGGATCACACCTTCCCCTCCACCGCCTGCCATTTGCAACGCAGACTCGGTTGCCTTGCGCCGGCCATGGATGTCAACGCTTCTTGCGCTGGGTTCATGTACGGCTTGGTAACGGCATCGCAGTTTATCGCCGCGAAAAATTCGAAATGTGCGTTGGTTGTCGGTGCCGATATCATGACCAGCACCGTTAATCCTGGTGATCAAAAGACATTTCCACTCTTTGGAGACGGAGCCGGCGCGGTGTTGCTGACACCCGACCAGGGCAGCGGCGAGATTTTGTCGTACCAGATGGGGAGCGAGGGTTGTGGAGGCGAAATGTTGTGCAAGCCGGCTGGCGGCACGCGAATGGAGTTGACTCCGGAGGCTTACCGGCAAGGCAAGCAGTACGTGATGATGGATGGCCGCAGCGTCTTTAAGTGGGCGGTGCGAGTTGTCATCGACAGTGCAGAGCAAGTTTTGGATCACGCCGATCGGCAGGCTGATCAACTGTCGCTATGCATTTTGCATCAAGCGAATCAACGGATCATCGATTCGGCCATTTCCAGTTTGAAGATCCCCGCGGACAAGGTCTTTGTGAACCTGGATCGCTACGGCAATACCTCGGGGGCCAGCATTCCGCTGGCGATCGACGAAGCGAACCAAGCGGGCATGATCAAACGCGGCGACCTGGTCCTGTTGAGCGGTTTCGGCGCCGGGCTGTGCTGGGGAACTGCGCTGATGCGGTGGTAGTCACAGCAGATGCTTGGCTTTGATCTCCAGGTATTGATTGACCAACGGCGCGGTCAGTTCGTCCGGGAACGCGTCGACGACCAACACTCCTCGATGTACCAGATCGGTCAAGACTTGGTCTCGCCACAGCAAAATGTCGGCTGCCGCCGCGGCTCGATACATCTCGAAATCCGTCTTGGGCTACGGAGTCCGCGGCGTCAAACATCGTTCGATCGCGGAGCACGACTCCCAGCGGCAGATGTTGTCCGCTGATATTGCCTAAGTGATCGACAATCGATCCCGCGTTCACTTCGTCGATCACGTTGGTGGTCAGCACGACCAGCGAGCGTCGCTTGCAACGATTTGCCAAGTACAGAAATGCCTGGTCGTACCGCGATTCGACCAGTCGCGGGAACTGGTCAAATCCCGCCTGCAGCAATCGATTCATCTGACTGCTGCCGCCGCGGGGCGGGATGTAAGAATGGATCGTATCGGAAAAACAGAGCAACCCCACCGAATCGCCTTGTGTCAGCGCGACATAGGCCATCATCAAAATCGAATTCAGCGCATGATCCAACAACGAATAGCCGTCTCGCTGGTTGGTCATCATACGACCGCAATCGAGCATGAAGATCACTCGTTGGCTTTGGTCGCTTTGAAATTGCCGAACGGTCAGTTTGCGACGCCTGGCGGTACTGCGCCAATCGATGTGCCGATAGTTGTCATCGCGGGTGTAATCGCGGAGCCGCTCGAATTCACTGTCTTGGCCGACGCGCCGAGTCTTGCGGACGCCGATCAAGCTCAATCGATTGGTGCGGGCCAGCAGCGCGTATTCGGAAAACTGTTTCATGTCGGGATAGACATTCAGCGGATCATGCAAATCAAGCTGTCGATGTCGAATCCACAATTTCCAAGGACTGGAAAATTTCAGGTACACGTGCTCTAGCGCGAAGGCACCGCGACGGTTGGGGGTCAGTTTGCGGCGGGCGGTCATGCGCCCAGGGGCGGCAAGCGCAGCAGATGGTCGGCCGGAGTAACGTCAAAATGTTCTGGCAAATCGTCACAAACCTTTCCGATCAGGGTCAGTCCCGAGCGGTTTTCGATCGTGATCTCGCTATCCAGCGGAACAGCCCAGCGAACAAGTTTTGGCGATCGTCCGCGACGCTTCGATGCCGCGATTGCTGCTGAGGTAAAGACGCAAAAAATCAATCGTGGCAACCGCGACCAAAGTCAAGTCGATCGCCGCGGCCACGATCAAGAAGTCGGGAAAGAAAATGGTGATGACGCAGGCCAGCAGCGAGCAGAACCAGGATCGAGATCCACCAGATCGACGGATAGATCTTGAATTTTTTGGCGGCCAGCAGCGAGCGGTGCGGCAAGCAGCAGCAAGGACAGCCAGGGAAGTTGGCTGTACCACTGGACGCTGTCCTGTGCTGCTTGTCGAAAGGCGTCGTTCATCTGTGCTGCCGGAGGCCAGCTTGGCTAGCTACAAGGCAATCGTCACCGTCTTGCTTTCGGTGTAAGCCTTCAAACCTTCTTCGCCCAGTTCGCGACCATAGCCGCTCATCTTGAAACCGCCAAACGGTGCGGCGGCGTCGAACACGTCATAGCAATTGACCCAGACCGTTCCAGCACGAACGCGGGCGGCAAACTCATGGGCCAGCGATAGTCGCGAGTCCAAACCGCGGCGGCCAGTCCATAGAATGTATTGTTCGCGCGCTGGATCATGTCTTCCTTGTCGTCAAAGGTCAGCACACTGAGCACGGGGCCGAAAATTTCGTCGGTCGCGATTTCCATGTCATCTTTGACATTGTCAAAGATGGTTGGCGCGACAAAGTAACCTTTATCCCCGACTCGCTCGCCACCGGTAACGCAGGTTGCCCCGGCATGCTTGCCCTTGTCGATGTACGACATGATCTTGTCGAACTGAGCCTGGTCAACCTGGGGACCTTGTTCGGTGTCCGCGGCAAAAGGATCGCCGACTTTGCGTTGCTCGGTTAATTTCTGCAGTTTGTCCAGGAATTCATCGTGTCGGCTCTGCTCGACAAACACACGGCTGCCGGCACAACAGCATTGACCTTGATTCAAAAACAGACCGATGTAGGCACCTTGGACTGCCGCGTCCAAATCGGCGTCGGCAAAGATCACATTGGGGCTCTTGCCACCCAGTTCAAAAGTCAGACGCTTCAACGTATCCGCCGATTCGCGGGTGATGATCTGCGCGGTGCGATGTTCGCCGGTAAAGGCGATCTTGTCGATCAACGGATGCTTGACCACAGCTGAACCGGCGGTGGGGCCGTAGCCGGGAACGACATTGATCACACCATCGGGAATGCCGACTTCTTTGGCCAACTGTGCCATCCGCAAACAGGTCAGTGGCGTCTGTTCGGCTGGTTTCATCACAATCGTGCAACCGGCGGCCAGCGCGGGTCCCCATTTCCAAGCGGCCATCAGAATGGGAAAGTTCCAAGGGATGATCTGGCCAGCCACACCGATGGCTTCGCGGCGGGTGTAACAAAAATGGTTGCCGCGGATCGGCACGGTGCTGCCATGGATTTTGTCGGCGTAGCCGGCGTAGTACCGCAGGCAGTCAATCGCCAGCGGCAGGTCGCCGTTGCGACTGTCGTTCAGCGGTTTGCCGTTGTCCAAGGTTTCCAATCGCGCCAGATCGTCGATCTCCTGTTCCATTCGATCGGCCAGCAAGTACATCAGCCGGCCGCGATCACGAGCATCCATCTTTGACCAAGGACCGGAATCGAACGCGTCGCGGGCCGCTTTGGCTGCCGCGTCGACATCTGCCTTGTCACCTTCGGCCACCTGGGCGATTTCTTCCTCGGTCGCCGGATTGATGGTCGCAAACGTTTTCCCGCTGAGCGCGGGAACCCATTTTCCATCAATGAAACATTCGGTTTCGCGAATCTTGATATCGGGCGTGGCGGTGAGTGTTGCAGACATGATCAACCTCAAAAAAAATGGTTCGGGGTATGGAGCGGGAACCATTTAATTGTAGCCAACCATCGCGCTCCAGTGGGGCGCAGGACCGCTTCGCATTGCCGCTTCGCAGGCGAAGCAGGTAGAGATGAAGACTTGGACGCTGGGGACTTGCCGGGTGCAACCCCTTTGATCGCGGTCGCAGCTTGCTACTGGAAGCAGTACAACGTCCTGTCGCCGCGGACGATCAACCGTCCGTCGGCAATCGCCGGTGAGGCGAGGACCGCTTCACCGAGTTCCAATTCGCTGAGCGTCTCGGCTTGCTGTCCCTGATCTTCGACCACCAGCCCGATACCCTGCTGGTCGAACACGTACAGTTTGCCGTTTGCGAAAACCGGCGTCGCCCAGGTTCCGCCGAGACCGGAAAGCCGTTGCTGCCAGATCACTTCGCCATCGGCGATATTACCGGCGACCAGGACCGAACCTTTGAGCGCATAGACTCGTTGGTCCGTCGCCACCACGCTGGCGTTCTTAGGCGCCAGTTTGTTGTTTCGCCAGATGACCTCCGGCATCGACGCGCTGGCACCGATGTTCAGCGCCGTCAATTCGTCGCCGGGCAGCAGCAAGATATCCTTGGTTGCCGTTGGGGACGGAACGGACGAACCTCCTTCGGCGGTGTCCCAGAATGTTCTTCCGGTGCGAGGATCGACAGCGATCACGTTGTCACTGGATTGCAGGATTACCTCGGTGCGCTCATCGGGTCTTACGATGGCGATCGGCGAAGACCAATTCGAATTCTTGGGGCGATCGATCCGCCACAGGTTCTGGCCATTTTTGGCGTCGACCCCAATCGCGAATGAGTCTCCCTGGGCTTCGACCTGCACAATCACCGCGCCGTCGGCAATCACAGGTGAAGAGGCCATGCCGATATCGTTTCCCGCTTGTGGATAATCCCGACCGAGTCCGCGGTACCAGAGCAGATCACCGTCGAGCGATAAGCAGACCAGATCATTGCTGCTGAAGAACGCAAAGATCCGCTGGCCGTCACTGGCCGGCGTCGGCGCCGCGTTGGCGCTGGTCGGGTGACAGAAGGGACGCCCAGTGGCCCGGAAGGTTTGCTCCCAGCGCAGCTGTCCGCTGGCCAGGTCAACGCCACTGATGTGCAGCACTTCACCGTATTGTCCGCTGGAGCCGGTCGTGACCACGAGATCGCCAATAACGATTGGCCCAGCGACGCTGCGGCCGGGCATGGCCAGTTGCCAGGCCAAGTTGCCATCGTCGCCAATCGCCAGTCTCTCCGGAGCCTTGGAAGCCGATGTGCTGGTGCTGTCGCCTCGAAAACCCAACCAGCGATTCGATTTCGCTTGGTCGGTCGGGTCGGCCGCCAAACTGGGCGCCGCGCTGGCAATCAAGAAGACGAACAGAAAGCGATGCGTGATGGAATGTGTGGTAACGTTCATGAATTCTGGCTAGCGTTGTGAAAGAATCGAGCGTTGGAGTAGTAACTTCAATCAATGGGCGTTTGAGAAATCAGCGTAGGTTCTGTATCAATCACCGCTGCGGAGCGCCTTGCCGGTCGGGTCGGTGATCCGAAACTGAAACTGCCAATCTTGTGCCCACGGTTCGGTTTGTTCGTTTTGACAAACCTTTAGCAAAATTCGGTTGGTGCCTTTGACCAGCTGCACATTGGCAATGTACTGGTCGATCATGGACCCGGAATGATAGACCTCGTTGGCCATCACCAGTTCTCCATTGATCCAGACTTTGTTGGCATTGATGCAACCGAGTCTGGCCTGGGCGGGCCTGGCTGTTGCTGACTCGAATTCGGTGTACAGGTAACAGACAGCCCCCTTTTCCTTGTCATAAGCGGCCGCCAGATTCACTTCCCCCTTGTCACCGCTGGAGGTCACTTCCTGCCAGCTGATCGGGCCATTTTTTCCCTTGTGCTGCGCGTCGAGATTGATGGTGCCGCCGCTGGCAAACTCTTCTTCCGGCGCGTAAGCCGTGTCATAACCGACACCGTCGACGTTGTTCATCGGGGCCAAGCTGTGCCACTTGCCGATCATCGCAAAGGCGCCGTCGATGCTGACCTGATCATCGCCAAGTTTGCGCAGCGCCTCGACGACTGTTTCCAGCTGCTGTGGGTGCCTGGCGGCAGACAAGGCTTCTCGAAAAATTGACTGGGCCGATTCCGGGTCTCCCTTGGCAAGATCTTGCGCTTCGTCGATCTTCTGCTGCACCGCCATTTCCCGCAGTGGCAGACTGACTTCGTCGAGACACTTGGAAATCAGTTTCTGGGCGGTTTGGGGCGACTGTTTTCGAATCAGTTCCATCGCCAGCCCGCGACCGGTTGGATTGTTGGCTTGGTCCATCGCGTACTCGGAAAGCGTTTCCACGGGAACGGCGCCTGCGGCGCACCACATCAAAGACCACGCCACGCAGCCAGTTCTCGGCGATTGGATTGGCATCCGCCAGGCCATCCAGCAGTGCAGTCAATTCGTCGATCGGCAGCTGACGAAGTTGCTTGGCTGCCGCAATCGCCTGATCAAATCCGACCCCCAGTTTGTCCGCCTTGCGGATCGCGGCGATCGAGGAATCCGTTGCCGATTTGTCCTGACCCGGACAGAGTTGCGGAAAGAGTAATGTAAGCAAGCCTAGTGAAATGAGTTTCAGTGAAATCAGTTTTTGCATACCGATGTTGCCGCAGTTGGGGAGGTAAGACCGAGTGTCGTAGCGGGCTAGAGTCTAACGGCGGAAGGACCGAGGACGAAAGCTCCCCACAACTGCTATATTTCAGCCTGCTGCGGTCTTGCCTCCTGATTTCCCTGTTTTTCGTTTTTTTGCCGGCCAGTGGAACAGTCCTTTCTAGCCTACCTGCGTGGTCGCTGCCGCACGCTTCCCCAAGTTGCGGTTGGAATCGGAGACGATGCGGCGGTTTTGGATCCTGCCGAGGGACAACAGCTGGTCGCCTGTACGGATCAAATCATCGACGGCGTAGATTTTCGCTTTGATCAGCATTCGTTGGCAGACGTTGGTTACAAGGCGTTGGCGATCAATCTGAGTGACATCGCAGCGATGGGCGCGACGCCCACCGCCGCCCTGGTGACGCTGGCATTGCCAAAACAGAAAGCCACTGAGATCGCCGGTGATGTGTACGAAGGCATTTTGGAAGCGGCTGCGGAGTTTCATGTCGCCATCGCGGGTGGGGATTTGTCGACCTACGAAGGTCCACTTTCAATCAACGTGACCCTGTTGGGCAGCGTGGACCCTGGCGCGGCCTGGCTGCGGAGCGGTGCCCGCGAAGGGGATGCAATTCTGCTTAGCGGTCCGGTCGGCGGTAGCATTCTCGGTCGTCATTTAAGACCATCGCCCAGGATTGAGCTAGCCAAACGGCTTCGCGAAATCGTCAGCGTCAGCGCGGCGATCGATATCAGCGATGGGCTGTCGTTAGATCTCGACCGACTGTGCGCAGCCAGTGGCGTTGGCGCGGAGCTGGATGTCGATGCGATTCCGATTCACCAAGATGCGGTCGAACTTTCGAAGCAATCGGGTCGATCACCTTTGGAGCATGCCTGGAGCGATGGCGAGGACTTTGAACTGATCGTGACGATGAACCAGTCAGATGCCGATAAGGCGCTCGCGTCAGAGTCCTCGTTGACTCAGATCGGCAGCGCAACCGGTCGTACGGGACTCTGGAAACGGCAGACCGGAAAGTTACAGCGGCTCGCCCCCCAGGGATACATTCACACTTAACGCATCTCCATCAATGGCACAGGTCGGGAAAAGGGGTCAGACACCAATAGTGCGAAGCACCCTTCGGGCCGTGCCGGCTATTGGTGCCTGACCCCTTTTCCCGGTGACCCCTTTTCCCGGCAACTAAATCAAAAATGGAGATGCTCTAGCGTGCACTGGACGTGCGGCGCAGTGCGATTGTCGAACCGGCAACGATCGGCTGGCGATCGTGGGTTGGCTCCCGAGTCGCGGCGTTTCGGAGTATGCTGGAACAGGAAAATAGCAACAGTATGGTTTGGATCAGTTCATGGAAATCTTGGGTGGACCGTTGTTTGGTGTCGCGGGAGCGGGCGAGTCGCATGGGCCCGCGATCACGACCATTGTGTTCGGCTGTCCGCCGGGGCTGTACCTGCGGCGATCCGCTGTTCAGTCATTTCTCGATCGCCGGCGGCCCGGGGGCAATCGGCACGGCACACCGCGCAACGAAAAGGACAAAGTCGTTTTTCTCTCCGGCATCTATCAAGACGATCACGACAAGTTGCTTGGTGGCAGCCGGGTTGCCATCGACGTGGGAGACGATTCGTTCCAAACCGAGGGCTATGAGGAGGGCTTTACGACCAGTGAACCGATCGCTGCGATCGTGCTGTCAACCAGCAAAAAATCGGGTGATTACAGCCAGTTTTCCGGACCGACCGGAGAGGTTCGTCCGGGACATACCGATCTGGTCAAGTTTCATCAGTCGGCCGGTTTCGTCGACATTCGTGGTGGCGGCCGTTCGAGCTACCGTTCCACCATCAGCGATGTGATCGGTGGTTCCATCGCACGCGAGTTCTTGCGAGCGAGATTCGGCACGGTGCTGATGTCATCGATCTCGCAGGTGGGTCCGCTACAGGCAAGCCTCAGTTTGGCGGAACACTTTCAGCAGCGGATCAACGAATCGGGCAGTCACCAGATCGACCACCAGGAGATCGAATCGGTCCAAAAAAAACTGGCCGATTCGGAAATTGAAACGATTGACGCGGAGTTCGCCCAGCGCGCCGGCGAGCTGATCAAGGCGACGCGCAAACAGGGCGACTCGCTGGGCGCGGCTGTTGAGGTCGTTGCCCTGAATGTGCCGCCGCTCTTGGGCGAACCGTTGTATCAGAGTTTGAAAGTAAGGATCATGGGAGCGCTGGGCGGATTGAACGCGGTGCAGTCTTGCGAGTCGGGAGCGGGTATCGATGTAATCGGCCGAGCCGGAAGTGAAAACAATGATCCGATCCGAACGGCTGGCTATGTTCGCAACAGTCATGGCGGATTGATTGGCGGGATCACGACCGGAATGCCGTTGGTGTTTCGTGTTGGTTTCAAACCGACGTCGACAATCAACAAGCCGCAGCAATCGGTTCGCAAAGATCTGTCGGAAATTGAATTCGAGCTGCGCAAAGGGCGTCATGACCCCTGTGTTGGCGTTCGCGCTGGAGTGACTCTGGAGTCGCGTATCGCGATTGAATTGATGAACGCAGCGATGCTGCACGCGTCGCAAAAGATCGGTCAAGATCTGTCGCATTTGTTTTGAGTTGCGGCTCTGGGCAAGCGAGGCTCCGCCCGAGCCCAGCGACGCTTTGGTTCGGCGCGAGGCCTCACCCTCCCAAAATAGCCAAGCCCCGTTTCTCGATCTCCAGCACTTTATCGAGTCTTCGGGCATGACGTTCTTGTGGTTGATAATTGGCCGACAAGAACGCATCGATAATCTCAAAGGCTAGCTCCGATCCGATGATCCGGCCACCGATGCACAGCACGTTCATGTCGTCATGCTCGACCCCTTGATGGCCCGAGTAGGTATCGTGGCAGACGGCCGCGCGGATTCCGGGGATCTTATTTGCCGCCACGCTGACACCGACCCCGCTGCCGCAGACGACGATGCCTCGATCAGCGCTGCCGGCAATGATCTGTTTGGCCACGGCGACTGCAAAATCGGGGTAATCGCAACTGGCCTCGGAGTCCGTTCCGCAATCGATTAGCGCGGCCAGCCGAGACTGATAGCGCTGGGCAATTAACTGCTTGAGCGGAAAGCCGGCGTGGTCGCCCGCCAATGCGACTCGGAGGTTGTGTGAGCGGGACATTTGATCGCCAAGGGTCTTTGGATTTCGGCCGTTGCGAAAGGTTACCCAAACTGATCGCCGGCGTCATCCGACCTGCCAGCTGGATGTCTGCTACCGAGGACGAAACTGGCGAAATAGCGTGAAACAGCCGTCGTTAGCTGTTGTCGGTGTAGGGTGGCTTTGATACGTTACCGGGCTATCTATCGCGGGACGCAGTGTTCCGCCGACGACCCCCGATCCTCCAGCCCCGCATTGAGCCAACTGTTGCCCCCGACTTGGTCGTCGTCGAAGCTGCCGATACTGGCTCGAAACTTAAAAAATTAATGGTAAATCGCAATCTAATTAGGAATCTTGACGACGACGATATCGCAAACGAACTGGCTGTCCTGGCTCCGGAAGATGAGACCGACGGCTGGATTTTGGAATGGCTCGGCCGCGAACAGCAAGATTACGCGCAGGGCGAAATCGTTGATGGCAAGATTGTGGAAATCAACGACGAATGGGTGCTGGTCGACGTTGGCTTCAAGAGCGAAGGGACGGTTGCGCTAAGCGAATGGGGACCGGAAGAGAAAAAGCCGGTGGTCGGGGGCATTGTCCAAGTCCTGATCGAGGAGATGGAGGATAATTTCGGGGCGGCCGATGACCCGTATGGAATGATTTCGCTAAGCAAGAGCAAAGCGGAAAAGATCATTGAATGGGAAAAGATCATTGGCCAAATCAGCGAAGGCCAAGTCGTCACCGGAACGGTAATTCGCAAGATCAAAGGTGGATTGCTGGTTGATATCGGTGTCAACGTCTTCCTGCCCGGCAGCCAGGTCGATATCCGCCGTCCCGGCGATATCGGCGATTTCATTGGCCGCGTGATCCAGGCCGAAGTGCTGAAGATCGACGACACCCGCCGCAACATCGTGATCAGCCGGCGTTCGTTGATCGAACGTCAACGGGAAGAAGACCGTGCGTACTTGATGAAGGAGCTGGAAGTCGGTCAGATCCGCAAGGGGATCGTCAAGAACATCGCCGATTTCGGTGCTTTCGTCGACCTCGGCGGCATCGATGGTCTGCTGCACATCACCGACATGGCCTGGGAGCGGATCGGACATCCCACCGAAATGGTTTCGATCGACCAGGAAATCGAAGTCAAAGTGCTGCATATCGACCGCGAGAAACAGAAAATCGCGCTCGGATTGAAGCAAAAGGACCGTAATCCTTGGGAAAACATCGAAGCCAAGTACCCGGTCGGTTCCGATCACAAGGGCGAAGTGGTCAACGTGATGAGCTACGGTGCCTTTGTAAAGCTGGAACCCGGTATCGAAGGTTTGGTGCATATCAGTGAAATGAGCTGGACCAAGCGGGTCAATCACCCCAGCGAATTGGTCAACATTGGCGACGAGATCGAGGTCAAGATTCTGGGTGTGGATCCCGAGGGCCAACAGCTGTCGCTGGGAATGAAGCAGACCCAGAAGAATCCCTGGGATGAAGTCATCAGCCGCTACCCGGAAGGCCAGGACGTGACCGGCAAGGTCCGCAATTTGACCAACTACGGTGCCTTCATCGAGTTGGAAGAGGGAATCGATGGCTTGTTGCATGTCAGCGACATGTCTTGGACCCGCAAAATCGGACATCCCAGTGAACTGCTGGAGAAAGGTCAGGAAATTGCTTGCCGCGTGCTGAGTGTCGACGAATCACGTCGCCGTATTGCTCTGGGTCTGAAGCAACTTGATAACGATCCTTGGGATGGCGACATTCCCGACAAATATCAGCCGGGCCAATTGGTCAAAGGTACCGTGACGAAAATTACCAATTTTGGTGTCTTCATCGGCCTGGAAGATGGTTTGGAAGGCTTGCTGCACATCAGCGAACTGGCCGACCATAAAGTCGAGGATCCCGAGGAAGTGGTCAAGGTTGGACAAGAAATCGAAGTCAAGGTGCTTCGCGTCGATACCGACGAACGCAAGATCGGCCTGTCGCTCAAACGAGTCGATTGGGGCGAAGAGCAAGAGCAGGCTGCTGCGGCCGCCGAAGCCGCCGATGGGTCAGGGGGCGGATCGGGTTCGTCGCTGGAAGAAGACGACCTGAAAGGTGGTCTGGGAGGGGGCGACGGTCCCTTGATTCCGACCAAGGAATGAGTTTCCCATCCGCGACACCAACACAACCCGAGCGCTGGGCGGAGTGGGTGACGTGGTATGGGTGAGCGATCCGCTCTAGCGGATTGGGAGTCGGCGGACGACTTTTGCCCAAGCTTTGCACTGGGCCCAACCTCACACTGGGCCCAACCTCACACTGGGCCCAACCTCACACTGGGCCCAACCTCACACTGGGCCCAACCTCACACTGGGCCCAAGCTTTGCGCTGGGCCCAAGCTTTGCACCGGGCCCATGATGATGCGTCGACGAAGATCGGGCTCTGCCCAGGTCGATGCTTAGACCAGATTCTTGCGAACCGCCCAAACTGCCGCCTGTGTGCGGTCACTGACGCCGATTTTGCGGAGGATGTGCTGAACGTGCTCCTTGACCGTCTCGTAGCTGATGCCCAGCATCTTGGCGATCTCCTTGTTGGTTAAGCCAAGCGCCATTTGCCTTAAGACTTCGCTTTCTCGCTGAGTCAGCGGAACTTCGATGTCTTGACTCAAACGGGGTGTCGCCAGTGCCCCGGTGACCCGTCGCAGCTCCTCCCGAGTCCATGCCGATTCTCCCGAGGCGGCAATCTTCAAGGCCTCGATCAGTCTCGCACGTGGAGCCGATTTCAGCACGTAACCGGCCGCTCCCAAAGCTACCGCCCTGGCGATATAGGTCGGATTGTCATAGGCCGAGTAAAGGACGATCGGAAGATCCGGGTGATCGAGCTTCATACGACCGAGGGCATTGAGTCCGTCCCCGCCTTCCATCCGAATATCCATCAACACCACATCCGGGACAGATTTTTCAATCGATGCCAAGGCTTCCGCTGCACTGGCCGCCTCGGCCGCGATTTTCAATTCGGTCCCTTCCAGCATCAACCGCAGCCCCATCCGAATGATTTCATGGTCGTCCACGATCAATAGTTTGATGCTCATCGGTGTTCCAATCGCTGAAAGGTTCGCTGTGTCAAGACGCCGTCGCTGACTTGGCCCCGCTCGACTTGGCGATCGGGATCTGAGTCCAGTCACCAATTGATAACCGACCTGGCTCCCGGCAGGTTATCGTGATTGCATTCGACCGGCTCCAGGGTTGGAGAATCGACATCAACTGAAGGAATGCCACTTATCCCAGTGATGATGCCGACCACAATCGCACCAAAAGAATGCCATCCAAGAAGGAATGAAAAGGCTCAGGCACCCCCACCTAGAAGGGTTACCAAATACTTCACAATTACCTACCCCCCCATTGTACTATTCAAAAATAACATACGACAAGGGGCGAGGAGTGCAAATTCGCTCAAAAATAGATGCTAGCTGGCCTGCACGTTGGAGTTGGCCACTCGTTTGGCCGCGACCAGCTCCCGGAACCGCAAACGCAGATTCTTCAGCCAGAACATGAGGTAGACATTTGCCACCAGCGACATCAGCAGCAAGCCGTTGAACAACGGTTGAGCCGCAAACTGATTCCTGGCGGTCTTCGACACCGTGTTGATTCCCTCAGCCCCGTTATTGGAGGCTGACTGACCGGCCGCAGTCAACGAGGTTGGATCGAGATCTGGGAGTCGAGTTCGATTCGGTTCTTGAGCATACGGTGGACGATCGAAGTTGTTCGGCGCCACGCCGCCGATGGTTGAACCATTGGTGCCGGTGCGATTCAACGCCGGCTGTTCAAAGGGGAAGCGTGGGTTGTAGGGGTTGCTGAGCGTGGTGCGCTGATCGGGAGTCAGATTGTTTGGATCAAGCGCTGGGATCAGGCGACCATTGCGATCGAACAAGCGGCCATACCTGTCGATCGACCAAGCACCGGCATCGAGTTCCGCCGCGGTCAATCGCCGATCCGGAGCCTGGCTTGGATCGGTGATCAACCGATTCTGTTCGTTCTGCGGTTCGCGGTATCGCGGATCGCTGTTGGGGAGACTGGATGTGGCGTAGCCGCTGGCACTGCCGGTGTAAAGTCCCGATTGTTGATTGAACAACGATTCTTGACCGGCTGGAAGCGCGGTTGAAATCCGCGGATTTTGGCGATCCAGCTCCATTGGTTGCTGCGTCGTCGGAAGGCGGTCACCACTGTATGGATCGGTCGATTGGTCGCGAGGAGGAAAGCTCATGCCGGGGGGGATTTGACCAAATGTTCCTCCCGGCGCCAGGTTGGTGTTACCGCCGTTGTTGGTCGCCGTGTTGGCTGGGCGAGGCATGGTTTCGGTGGTTGGACCGACGGTACGGCGTCCCGCATAGTCGTTCCAGCTCTGGTCTCGGGGCACCGTGGGCTCGGTCGACGGGCCGCTCGGAAAGTTGGTCGACCCGGCGGTCGTGGTGGGGCCGCTGAAACCGGTGCCAGTGAATGGAGGCAAGGTTACCTGGCGTGCGTTACCGGTTTGGCTAGCGCCGCTTTGCAGGTTGCCGCCGCCGTTTGCGGCCGCATTGCCCAGTGAACTGGTGGACCTGCCTGATAGGTTGTCGACCATGTTTTGACCGCGCGCGACGATGTCTCGTCCAGCCTGGTCTAGATCGCTACGAATTCCCGTTGTTGGATTGCCGCCGTTAGCGCCCAGGGACGGAGGAAACTGAAATCCGGGGCCCGCGGCCCCGTTCTCCGGATCGGGTTTCATCATCGCCGCTACCTGGGATCGAATCGGCCCGCGCTGGGCTTGTTGGCGGATCTCGGGCATGGGCACCGCTGTCTGATCAGACGCCATCGCACTTGGGTCATCAAGCGGGACGGCTTGCTGTCCGGCGGCGTGTCGTTGACCCAGCTGGCTCGGCGTCTGGCGCGGTAGCGGCCCGGAACCAACACGAATTCGGATGCGGGAAACATGGCCGGCGACCGCCGGATCAATCGCGCTGGTAATCTCGCCCAACCGATCCAGTTCCTGTAGCTCTGTCGGCGACAGCTGAACAAGGTATTCCACACCACCGTCGCCATCGCTTTGCCATCCGTAGGTAATGCCCATCAGGGCAACTACCAGCACCGGGATTCCACCCATCGCTCGATCCTTGAATGATGTTTCGTGCTCCGAGGATTTGGGTGCGCTTACATCCGCGCAGCCGTACCCGAAGTTTCAAGGCGGAATCGTACCGCCATCAACCTGACAGGGTAAAGAGAGATTTGTTGGGTAAATGGCGGAGAGAAACGGAGTTTTGCCAGGCTCGGCAGCGGAGGCGGTTTGGGCTGATTTCAGTTTGCGAATGAGGCGACCCGGTCGTAGGCTCCGATCAACTGCTCTGCCGCACTCTGGATCTGCTGCTCGGTATTGAAGCGACCGACACCAAAACGTACGCTTCGCCTGGCCTCAGACTCGCTCAGCCCAATTGATGTCAAAACATGGCTCGGCGTGGCTGTTGCGTGGCTGCAGGCCGAGCCGCTGCTGAAGGCGATTTGCGGGGCCGCCGACATCCAGGCTTCGCCCTCGATCGTCGGCAGCACGAGATTCAAGTTTCCCGGAATCCGCTTTTCGACTGACCAGTCGGGACCATTGGGCGTGATCCCGGGGATCGCCTCAGAGAGCATCCGCCACAGCATCTGGCGTAAGGCAAAGGCTTTGGCATGATGTTCGCCCAACGACTGGGCGCACAGCCGCATGGCGGTCGCCAAGCCTATAATCCCTGCTGGATTCATCGTCCCGCTGCGGATGCCTCGCTGCTGACCGCCCCCGACGATTTGCGGACGCAGCCGGACTCGGCGGTTTCCGTTTCCCACGACCAACAAGCCGGTTCCCTTGGGCCCATATAGCTTGTGGCCGGTCGCGCTGAGCAGATCGATGTCGGCGGCAACGACATCGACCGGGATTCGGCCGACCGCCTGGGTCGCATCGCTGTGCAGCAGTGCGCCGCGGTCATGGCAGATCTTGGCGATCTGTGCCATCGGCGCGATCGCGCCGATTTCGTTGTTGGCCCACATCACCGACACCAGCGCCGTATCGTCATCGATTGCGCTCAGCTAGTTGATTCAGATCGACGATTCCGGCGTCGGGACTGCCGGTTTGCATCACCGGCACGCGGGAGACGCGAAAGCCATCCTGTTCCAAATCGGCGGCCACATCCAGGACAGCGGGATGTTCGGTGGTGACGGTGACGATGTGGCGTCGCTTTTGCCGCGGATGAGTGCACACACCACGAATGGCCAGGTTGTTGCTTTCGGTGGCTCCGCTGGTGATCACGATGGCATCGGCCGCTGCGCCGAGCGTCTGGGCGATCTGCTGGACCGCTGCTTCAATCGCCTCTGCAGCCTCGCGCCCAAACTGGTGACTGCTGTGCGGATTGCCAAAGTGCTCCGAAAGCCATGGCAGCATGGCTTCGACCACTTGCGGATCACAGGGAGTCGTGGCGTGATTGTCGAGATAGATCATTGTTAGTAGAGCGCGTTGATCGCCAATTGGCTCCAGGTTTCCAGCCGATCGATCTCAGCTCGCAACTGCGCGATGCTGACGAATCCCCCCTCGGCCAATTCAGCTTCGTTGCTTTTCACATCGGGTCGCTGAAGCACGAATCGATGGACGACACCGAGGTGGACTTTCCCAACGTCATTGGACGGATCATAGATCAAGCCTTCGATCCGCTCGGTATACCCTGATTGTAGTTGAATTTCTTCTCCCAATTCGCGGTGCATTCCGGTCGCATAGGGATCCGAGCCGCCGGCCGCATCTTGGCGGCTGATGTGTCCACCAATTCCCACGCTCCGCTTGGCGTGCAGACGGGCCTCGCCGCCGCCACCGCCGCGAGTGTAGGTGAACAGCTTGGTCACTCCGTTTTCAGTCCACTCCAACAGCACATACGGAATCAACTGCTTGTAATCGGGATCCGTTTCCATCTGGCTACGAGGCTGGAACGACAGCTGATCGCTTTGCAAAATCGGCCCCAGAAAGCGATCGACATCGGCTTCAAACCCGTTAATGTTTCCGATCCCGGCAATGACCGATCGGGGTACAACTAAAATGTGCTCTTCGCTGCTTGTATCGGTGGCGGACAACTTCGATTCTCCCGAGTGGCGGTGCAGTCGATAAAATAGAACGAAACGGAGACGCACAAGTTACCATCCTGGCGAAGGAACGACGATTCCCATGCAAAGCAAGGCCACCACGGTCCAGCAGTATCTTGACGAACTGCCGGCCGATCGCCGCGCGGCGATCTCAGCCGTGCGTGAGGTGATGCTAAAAAACCTTCCCAAAGGTTTCCAGGAAGGGATCCAGTACGGCATGATCGGTTATTACGTGCCACACAGCGTTTATCCAAGCGGCTACCACTGCAATCCCGAGCAACCGCTGCCGTACGCGTCGCTGGCCTCGCAAAAAAACTACCTGTCGATCTATCTGATGTGCATCTACGCAGACCCGGCACATCGGGATTGGTTCGTCCAAGCCTGGCAAGAAACCGGCTGCAAGTTGGATATGGGCAAGTCGTGTGTGCGATTCAAGCAGCTGGAAGATATCCCGCTGAAAGTCGTCGGTCAGGCGATCAAACGGGTCACGGTGAAGAAGTACATCGAGTGGTGCGAACGAACCATCAAGAAATCGAAATAGAAAATCCGCCGGAAGGAGTCGGATAGGACCGATGAGACGCAGGCAACCCATGCGACGCCAGACCGATGGGATAGCAAAGTGTCCGCTTGGTCCCACTTGTCGTCTGGGTCCCCGCTTTCAGTTTGACTGCCCTCCTACGCAGTCTCCGCGGGCGGTTCTCGTTTAAGGTGTCGGTACGCCCTGTCGGTCGCAATCCGACCTCGACGAGTTCGCACGATCAGTTCACTTCTTAGCAAGAACGGTTCAACTTCGTCTTCCAGCGTGTCACTGCTGACGTTCATGGTGTGGGCGATGGCTTCCAATCCGGTTGGACCGCCGGCGAAAATGCGCATTAATGTGTCCAGGTATCCCCGGTCTTGCTTGTCCAAGCCCAGATCGTCAATGCCGATCATGTCCAACGCGGCTACCGCGATTTTGTCGCTGACCTTGCCGTTCTCTTTACTTTGCGCGTAATCACGAACCCACAGCAATCGGTTATTCGCCAGTCGGGGTGTGCTGCGACTGCGGGCGGCAATCACCGCAGCCGATGAATCGTCCACTGGTAGCTTTCAGTTTTTTGGAATTGCGGAGCACGATCTCGCACAGGTCGGACAGGGTGTACCAACCAAGGTGTTCGCGTATCTGAAATCGATCGCGTAGCGGGGCACTCAACATTCCAGCCCGCGTTGTGGCGCCGATCAACGTGAAGGGACGGAGCTCGTAATTCAAAGTCCGCGCGCTGACACCCTCGCCCAGCACGATGTCGATACGAAAATCTTCCATTGCTGTGTATAAGTACTCTTCGACGGCTTTGGGCACGCGATGAATTTCGTCAATGAACAACACGCTCCCTTCTGACAAGTTCGTCAAATACGGCAGCAAATCCTTGGGCGCGCTGAGTCCCGCGCCATTGGCCATCTGCACTGTCGTGCCCATTTCGGCCGGGATCACCGTGGCAAAGGTCGTCTTGCCCAGTCCAGGCGGACCGTCGAACAGGATGTGCCCAAGCGGATCTCCTCGCTTTTGCGCCGCTTCGATGCCGATCCTTAACCGCTCGATCACGTCTCGCTGGCCGACCATTTCGTTCATCCGCCGCGGACGTAGCGAACCGTCGTTCTGGCTGTCGGGAAGTTTGGCGGTGACGGAGGTTTCAGGATCGGATTGTTGGTAAACTGCTTCTCGTGCCATGCGGTTGGTCCTCGTACGTCGATCCCTCTGCCGGCCGCCTATCCTGCGTCCGACCTCTCCCACAGAGAGAAGTTGCGAAGTTAGTTTTAGCCATTTCCGTATTGCAAGCGAACCGCAAAAGGGGAACGAACGCGATTATGACGTTCGATACGAAGCAAAAACATGCCCATTGGCATGGATTCACACAGATGGCCGATTACGAGCCGCTGGAGATCGAGAGTGCTGAGGGCTGTTTTTTGACCACCGCTGACGGTCAGCGATTGTTGGATGGTGTGTCTAGCTTATGGTGCAATGTTCACGGACATCGGCACTGGCAAATCGATGCAGCGATTCGAGATCAGCTCGATCGGGTTGCTCACGTCACATCGCTTGGCATGTCGTGCGGGACGACCGAGCGGTTGGCCAGAAAATTGGTGGAAATCACGCCAGGCGATCTGGGACATGTTTTTTTCAGTAGCGACGGATCGTCGTCAGTCGAGGCAGCGTTGAAAATGGCGCTGCAGTACTGGCAACAACGTAGCGATCCTCAGCCGCAAAAGACGAACTACCTGGCCCTGGGCTCGGCTTATCACGGCGACACGACCGGCGGAGTTTCGCTGGGTGGCATTTCACTGTTTCACCAAATGTTCGCGCCGATCTTATTCAATGCGGTGCGCGGGCCGGTGCCCTGCACATATCGACTCCCCAGCGGCGTGACCGCCGAATCGGCTTGCCAGCACTACGCCAGCGAATTGGAATCGTTGCTGCGTCACCATCACCGTACGCTGGCCGCGATCGTGATTGAGCCGTTGGTGCAAGGGGCTGCGGGCATGATCACGCATCCGCAGGGCCTATTGAGGCGAATCCGCGAGTTGTGCGACCGTTACGATGTGTTGCTGATTTGTGACGAGGTGGCAACCGGTTTTGGTCGAACAGGACGGTTGTTCGCTTGCCAGCACGAATCGGTCACGCCTGACATTTTGTGTCTCGGCAAAGGCCTGACCGGGGGTTATCTGCCGATGGCGGCCACCATCGCCAGGACGCCAATCTACGAAGCCTTTCTGGCGCCCACGGCCGACTCGCGTCAGTTTTTTCATGGCCACACCTTTGCCGGAAACCCGTTGGCGGCGGCCGCTGCCCTGGCCTCGATCGAGCTGCTGGAATCGACGCCTGTCGTCCAGCAGGTGCCGCAGAAATCAGACTACCTGCGGCAGCGACTTGCTTCGTTGGAGCAGCATCCGCACGTCGGCGACATCCGCGGACGAGGCATGATGTTCGGGATTGAACTTGTCAAAGATCGTGTCTCCAAAGCAAGCTTCGACCCGCTGCTGCTGGTTGGCCGCGACGTCTGTCGTCAAGCGATTCAGCGCGGTGTTTGGATTCGACCGCTTGGTGACGTGATCATTTTGATGCCGCCATTGGTCGCCAGCGAACAGGAATTGGATTTATTGGCTGAGGTTCTGATCGAATCCATCGAAGCACAGTTGCCGGCCGACGTTGCCACCGGCGCTGCAAACGAAGCGTAGCCAGCATGACAGACCAAGCAAACGAGAACCAGCCGATCGATGTCAGTGATCCCGCCATCGTGGCTCAGTACGAACCCTATCTTCGTATGCTCGCACGCATGCAAGCCAGACGAGCTTATCAGGCGAAGCTGGGAGCCTCGGACATTGTGCAGCAGGTGATGCTGCAGGCGGTCCAAGGTCTGGATGGTTTTCGGGGCGGCACGGAAGCGGAATTTCGTGGCTGGCTGCGTCAGATTTTGGCGCACCACCTGTGCCACCTTGATCGCGACCTGCATCGGGACAAACGAGACATTCGGCGGGAACAATCGATCGAAAAAAAGCTAGCTCAATCATCGATGCGATTGGAAGGCTTGTTGGCTGGCGATGGACCAACGCCCAGCCAGAATGCGGCAATCGGCGAGCATGTGCTGCAGGTTGCCGCCGCTGTCGAGCGGTTGCCGGAGGCCCAACGAGACGCGATCCGGTTGCACTATTTGGAAGGCCTGAAGTTAAGCGAAGTTGCCGAGCAGCTAGAGAAGTCCCCCGGGGCGATTGCCGGTCTGCTGCATCGCGGCATGAAGACGCTGAGGGATCAATTGCAAGGCTGATCGGAAGGGGGCGGCCGCAGGTCAGTTCCGCCTATGGCAGAGAGGTCCGTTGGGGTCGGTCGCCCGGTTCCCCGCGCTGCCGGTTCCCCGCGCTGCCGGTTCCCCGCGCTGCTGGTTCCCCGCGCTGCTGGTTCCCCGCGCTGCTGGTTCCCCGCGCTGCTGGTTCCCCGCGCTGCTGGTTCCCCGCGCTGCTGGTTCCTGCGCCTGTCAATCGGTACGAAATCGCGTTTGTGGCTGCCGGTATAGATCTGTCGAGGCCGGTTGATCCGGGCACTGGGGTTGGCGTGCATTTCCCGCCAATGAGCGATCCAGCCGGGCAGCCGCCCGATCGCGAACAGCACGGTAAACATCTGAATCGGAATGCCCAAGGCGCGATAGATCACACCGGAGTAGAAGTCGACGTTGGGATAGAGTTTGCGCTCGATGAAGTACTCATCCTGCAAAGCAACCTCCTGCAATTCCTGGGCAACTCGAAACAGTGGATCATCCAGATTCATTTTTGCCAACAACTTGTCGCAACTCGCTTTGATAATCGTCGCGCGAGGATCGAAATTCTTATAGACGCGGTGGCCAAATCCCATCAGCCGAAAACCATTATCCTTGTCCTTGGCCATGTCAACATATTTTTTGACGTTTCCGCCATCGGCTGCAATCTGTTCCAGCATGTTCACACAGGCTTCGTTGGCACCGCCATGCAACGGTCCCCACAGCGCACAAATGCCGGCCGAGATCGAAGCGAACAAGTTGGCATTGCTGCTACCAACCATGCGTACGGTTGAGGTGCTGCAATTCTGTTCGTGATCGGCGTGAACGATCAGTAACAGATTCAAGGCTTCGGCGAAATCGGGATCGACCAGATATTCGTTGGCCGGCGTAGCGAACATCATGTGCAAGAAATTCTCGCAGTAATCCAAATGGTTGTTCGGATAGATGAATGGTTGCCCGATCGATTTTTTGTGACTGTAGGCGGCGATCGTGGGTAACTTAGCGAGCAAGCGATAGATCGACATTTCGACTTGAGCTTTGTCTTCCAAGTCCATCGAATCTTGATAGAAGGTCGACAGCGCGCCGACCACACTGCTTAGAATCGCCATCGGGTGGGCGTCGCGAGGAAATCCGTTGTAGAACGAACGCATATCCTCGTGAATCATCGTATGTTCACGTATCCCGGTGCGAAACTCGTCGGCCTGCCCTTTGTCAGGCAGTTCGCCATAGATCAACAAATAGGCGGTTTCCAGAAAATCGCTTTGCGCTGCCAGCTGCTCGATCGGAAAACCGCGATAGCGAAGAATCCCTGTTTCGCCGTCCAAGTAAGTGATCGCGCTGCGTGTGCTGCCTGTGTTGACGAATCCTTCATCCAACGTGATCAAGCCGGTTGCCGAGCGGAGTCGACTGATGTCGATTGCCCGCTCAGCCTCGCTGCCTTCGATCACCGGCATCTCGAACTCTTGGTCTCCGACTTTGAGCGAGGCGGAGTCAGTATGTTGAATTTCCAGCTTAGCGGTCATACTCATCAGCAATTTCGGCAGGTCAAACACTCTCGTCCAGCAATCTTGGCAGTTTACCCGTGCATTGTCAGAGCCACAATCAGAGGTAGCCGAGAGCGCCCGCGATCGCGGCTTTGCGCGGTCCTACGCGAATCCGCCGGCGCGGCAACCGCTATCCCGCCAGCTGATCTTGCAGCGGAGCGTGACGAATCCGCAGCGAGTCAATTTTGCGATTATTCGCCTTCAGAATTTCGAACTCGGCATTGCCGATCGAAAGTTGATCACCCTCTTCGGGAATCGCACCGGTGTGAAACAGAACGTAACCGGCAACCGTTTCGTAATCGTCGCTTTCCGGTATCTCCCAAGTGATGTGGTCATTCAGATCATCGATCATTACTCGGCCGTCGACTTCGACGGTCGATTCATCGATGATTTCGATTCCGAATTCTTCTTCCTCATCTGATTCGTCAACGATCTCGCCGACAATCTCTTCCAGCGCGTCTTCGATGGTGACCACTCCGGCGGTTTGCTGAAATTCATCCAGCACAATCGCCATATGGCTTCGACTGTGCAAGAACTCGCGCAAGATCAGCTCTACACTTCGATCAACGGGGACTGTCCAGGCATGCCGCAGGATTTCGGTCAGCGGACGATCGGGCGCCGATCCCTGCCGCAGAAACGGCAGCAGGTCCTTGACGTACAGCACACCGATCACGCGATCCAAGGTTCCCTGATAAACCGGAAAGCGTGTTCGTCCGGCATGGATTACGGTTTCGAAGATCCGCGACCAATCCCAACTGACGTCGATCGCATCGACATCGCCGCGAGGCGTCATGATGTGTCCGACTGTGTCCTCGTGCAACGTCATCACGCCCTGGATCATTTCACGCACGCCTGGGCCAAAGTGTCCGCCGCGCGTACCCGCGGTGACGATTGTCCGGATTTCGTCCTCCAGTTGCTCTTCGTCCTCGGTTGCATGTTCCTCGTTGCCAGAGAGTCGTCGTCCGATGATCTCCAGCAATTCCCCCGGTGCCGATAGCGGACTCATCAAGACGGACAGGGCACGCCAAAAGGGCCAGGTATGGTAGAGCACTTTGGTCGACGCGAATCGAGTCACCGCCGCGGGTAACCAGACGTGGATCATCATCATCAGACCGCCCGCGGCGATTGCCCACGTCAACAACTTGCCGGTCGGCTGCTGGCCGCGAACAAAGATTGCCGAGGTACCGGCAATCAAAAACAGGACCGTGCCAATCATCCGTAGATATTCACTGCCGCGAATGGTCGCGTCTTGATGATCCAGCACGGCACCAAAACGATCACGATTCTTTTTCAGTCGGCAGTACACTTCCAACGAGCGACCGGCGAATCGATCCAGCAACTCGCCACCGAGTCCGCCGATGCTGCTGAGCAAAAAGCCGATCCCGGATAAGATCCACCAATGCCATGCTTCGTTCACGACTGTTGCTCCGCGGCGGTGGTTTGGTCGCTGTCGGCGCCATAACGAACAATCTCGCCAGCTCCTAATTGGGTCATGATCGCCGCTTCGGCTGTGCGCATCTGACTCCGCTGTTGGGGTGCCAGGTCGTCCAGGCCAGTCAAATGCAGGACGCCGTGAACGATGTACAGCATCAGTTCGTTAATCGGGTCCCAGCCTAATTGGTTTGCCTGACGGTATGCGGTGTCCATGCTGACGACCAATTCACCAGCGATCTGTGGGGCAGCTGATTGATACCCAAAGCTGATCACATCGGTGGGATAGTCGTGGTCCAGATGCCGCCGATTGATTTGCTGGATCGTCGGATCATCGGTCACGCGAATCCCAATCTCGCCACAATTAAAGCCGCGCGCGAGTTCGCGGTCAATCGCGCCGCCCGCCGCGCCAGCCGGGCGACCGTGTCATGATCCATGGTCGCCAGGACATGCGGGTCGATCAAAACTTCGATGTGCAGAGACACGGAATCAGGCAGACTGTTGTCCAGGATATTTGACTCTAGCGTGATAGATGGCGGTGAGAGATTTGACAAGGCTTCTGCGAATACTGTCGAGTTGTTTGAAGGTCAGTCCGCACTGATCAAACTGGCCGTCGCTCATTTTCTTTTGCGAGATCGCATCAACCAAGTTTTGAATTCGCGACGGCGTGGGATCGACCAGCGTGCGACTGGCGCTTTCGACTGTGTCGGCCAGCATCATCACGGCCGCTTCCAGAGTTTGCGGTTTGGGACCCGGATAGCGAAAATCCTTGTCACTGACTGCTTCTCCGTTAGGATCCTCTTCGCTACGACGCGCCGCTTCGCGATAGAAGTACTCGACCAACGTGGTCCCGTGATGTTGCAGAATGAAATCGACAATCGGTTCGGGCAGATGGTGGCTACGGGCCAGGTCCGCACCATCTTTGACGTGCGCGATGATCACCAGAGTGCTCATTGCCGGTTGCAGCGAATCATGCTGATTGACGCCGGCACTCTGATTTTCGATGAAGTATTCCGGCTTGAACATTTTGCCGATGTCATGAAAGTAGGCGCCGACGCGAACCAGCAATCCGTTGGCACCAATTTCATCCGCCGCCGCTTCGGCGATCGACGCGACATTGATGGAATGGTTGTAAGTACCGGGGCGCGCTGCGCTAATCTTCGCAGCAAGGGATGACTGGCATCGCCCAGTTCCAGCAAGCTGAGATCCGTTTGCACACCGAAAGCCTTTTCGACAAACGGCAGCAGGGGGGTCATGATGCTGGCCGAAAGCATGATGCTGAAACCAGCCCATACCGCCGATTTGATCAACTCCCACAGGACCAGGTTGAACGACGGACCAAGATAAACCGCTTCCAAATCCGTCGCTGAAAAACCGACGGACATCGTGTTGCCGGTCACAATGCCAACGCCAATGACGGTCAACATCGTGATCGCCGCGGAGGTTGCGCCGACGAAAAACAGGTGAGTGCGGGTGCGAATTCGTCCCAACAACAAAATACAGCTGAAGCAGGCGGCCATCATCATCACCAGCTCGGACAGGTCGGCGCCCAAAAACAAAGTCAAGCTAATGCTTGCCGCCGCCATCAGCAGCAAGGCGAGTTCGCGACCGTAAACCACAGCGCAGATGATCGATGCCAGCACCAGCGGAACCAACTCGCCGCGCCATTGATCGCTGGAGGCTGCATAACCGAGACTGATCGCAACCACCATGACTGTCAGCAGCTTGGCAAGCCGCACGCGGTCAAACAGCAGGCGGCGGTCGTCGACAAAGAAAATGTAAGTGGCGCAAAGTAAATACAAGGCCGCGATCATGCCTGCGTAGGCCAGGACGCGGACGATCCGGTCGACCGGATGCATGTTGTCGACCATCGTTTCCCACTCGCGTCGCAACAGGTCAATTTCTGATTTCGTGAGCAGCGTTCCCGCGGACGCCAGTTTTGATTCGCCAGCGCGATAGGTTGTCATCACCGGATCGACGTTGTTAGCCGCCTGCTGGCGCGCGGTCTCGGTTCGCTCGTCGTTGTAGCTAAGTGTTTCATAATCGCCTAAACGCTGGACGATCCAATCGCTGATCATCTTCGCCACAACTTCATAATTCTCCGCCGGAAAGTTACGGCGAAACTGATCTCGAAGTTCCTTGGCCATCGCATTGCCGGATTCGGTAACGCGAACGTCGCTGATTTCAACGAACTGGAGGGCGTCCGGATTGCCGACCGGGTAGACAATGATTCGCTCTTGATTGCCTTGCTCGGGAGAGTGCTGCGGTGCGCGTATTAAACCAAATCGGTAATTGGCACCGAGCGCGAACTTGAGCGCGGCATCCAGCTTTTTCAATTCTGGGTCAGCGGCAAACACCGATTTGAGATTCGAAAATCGCTCTTTTGGCTCGTTTTCCGGAGCCTCCTCGTCGCCTTCATAGAAATTGGCAAACGCGGTGCGTTCATCTTCCTTCAAGGCGTTGTAAGAGTCAGCACCCAGCACCAACAACAGATCGTTCTCGAGCGTCGCGCAGAGCTGGTCCAGCGGTTCGGTGCGATTGCTGTAAAACGCCAATTGCTCGCGTTTGCGCCGATCCCTTAGCGTGTTCGTTTCCAATTCATTGGGAACTTCGAACGTAGCGCGTGTGATTAAGTCGCGGCGGGGATGGTATTGAGTCGGTAAGCGAAAGTCGGTCGCCAGGTTCGGCAGCAGACCAACAACAGGACCGCGGCCAGCACCGCGATACCAACACGCGTGGTCGCAGCCGCTTTGTCGCTGTTTTGCCACCACTGGATCAGGCGCGGTTTTTGAATCCCCAGCGATTCAATACGCTCCTGTCGTCCTCGTTGTTTACTTGCAACACTCATGACAATGGACCCGGTGATTCTGAATCGCTGCCGAGTGCGTTCCAGGCCGTAACCCGAAAACCGCGCGCGGCAGCCCGTTCAGCGATCATCGATGATCCTTATTGCTCCCGCGCTGTGTCGTTCGGTTGTGCGAGTTCAATGCTTCTCGATTCGAATCATGTCGATCTTCCTGCTCGTAGGCCTCGACAATCCGCTGCACCAATCGGTGGCGGACGATATCGGTCGCTTGCAGTCGAACCACGCCGATTTCTTTGATTTTTCCCAGCCGATGCAAGGCGTCGTTCAGTCCGCTAGTGACGCCGCGAGGCAAATCCTGTTGGGTCGCGTCGCCACTGACGACCATCTTGCTGCGCTCGCCCATTCGCGTCAGGAACATTTTCATCTGAGCCACGGTCGTGTTTTGAGCTTCGTCCAAAATGATGAATGCATCGTTCAATGTGCGGCCCCGCATGTAAGCCAAGGGGATGACCTCGATCACGTCTTGTTCCATCAAGTTTCGTGCCTGGTTGTAGTCGACCATTTCGCCCAAGGCATCCATCAGCGGTCGCAGGTAAGGGTTCAGTTTGGCTCTCAAGTCGCCGGGCAGAAACCCCAAACTCTCTCCCGCCTCGACCGCCGGACGGACGAGCACGATTTTACGAATTTGCGACGCTTTGAGGGCTTCGACCGCGGTGGCCACCGCCAGGTAGGTTTTTCCGCAGCCGGCGGGACCCGTGGCCAAGGTCAAATCGTGCTGGCGAATCGCGTCGACATATTTGGCTTGTCCCGAAGTCCGGGGTTTGATTTTGCGGCCAGCGTGTTGGATGTCGATTTCGCGGGACAGCGGCAGCTGCGCCGAATCGCCATCGGCCATCGCCCCTTCTTCCGAAGCGGCCAGGTCGATATCGCCCGCACTCAATTCTCCCTTCTTGCGAGAGAGCCGCTGCAATTTTTCCAGCGTGCGGGTCGCCCGCTGAACGTCGTGACCTTCGCCGGTAACCAGAATTCGGCCATCGCGCTGCGTGATACTGACATCGAATAGCCGACGCAACTTGCGGAGGTGTTGGTCGCGCGGCCCGAACAGGGCCAGGAGTTCATCAGGATTGGCGATCGAAAGCGTCGCTTCGCTCATTCACTTGCCTGCAAGTTGGATCAGTCAGACGAATCTTATTCTACATGCTACTGAGGGGATCATACGTTGCCGCCAATCCCGATGGCAAAACACAAATAGGCCGGCATAATCGTTGCAATCAACGAATCGGTCACGTCCCACACCCCGCCCATCCCGGGCAGCAGACTGCCACTATCTTTGGCATCGCAACTACGTTTGACCAGCGATTCGGCTAAATCGCCAATGATTCCCACGATTGCCAGCAACGGGCCCAAGACGATCGCCCCCCAAATTGGCTGCTCAATCCCGGCAAATGAGGGCCTCTGGGAGGGCCCACTGCCAGGATCGGCCAGGGCTGGAAAAAGGGCCTGCAGACAGACGAAGGCAACGATTGTCGCGGTTACTATCCCACCGACCGCCCCCTCGCGCGTCTTGCCCGGGCTGAGACGAGGGACCAGCTTGTGTTTGCCGAAAGTTTTTCCGATGAAATAGGCACCTGTGTCGGCCGCTTTGGTAACGGCGACCGTGGTCAACACCGCTGCCAGGCCCCAATTTCCATCTCCCAGCGAACGCATCGCAAGCAACATCGCCATCGGCAGTCCCACGTACATCGCCACGAACACGGATCCACAGGCCCGCTCGATCACGCCGGTCTGTTGATTGGCAAACCGATACATCTCGCCGATCAAGATCAGAAAAATCGCGGCAATTCCCGCCACCACGATCCAGCCCAGTTTGCCTACCGGACAGTTTTCCGGATAAGTCGAGCCGGCCAGCGGCCACAACATCGGCAGGCAGGCCGAGAGTGTCACCAGTGCCGTAGCCCACAGGACAGTCGGTTTGGAAACCACTCGCTGGCTGCCTACGAGCAACCCGCTGATATCCCAGGCCGTGCCCAAGGCAAAAAACAGGACCACAGGAACGAGCCATACTCCGGGCACGCCGGCGATCGGGTATTTCGCTTCCAGGTACAGCAAACCCGCAATCAGGGCCACCAAGACCGTGGCGGTGCGAAGACGATCTTTCAGCATGGCCTGTCCCCAGAATCGGTTGTGCGGCAACGGTTGCTCGGTGAGCAATCTTTGTTACTCATTGACATTCAACCCGCCAAACCTGCGTTGTCGTGAACTGAAATCGCGGATCGCGCCTAAGAAGTCCGCTTGCGAAAAATCAGGCCAACACTTTTCGGTAACCCACAGCTCGGCGTAGCTCAATTGCCAAAGTAAAAAATTGCTCACGCGCATGTCGCCGCCAGTGCGAATCATCAGGTCGACCTCGGGTAGCCCTGAGGTGTCGAGCAGTTCGCTAATGCTGCGCTCACCAATTTCGTCAATCGACAATTGGCCGATCGATACGCGTCGCGATAGCTCTCGAACGACCCGAGTAATCTCGTCGCGCCCGCCGTAGTCGACTGCCAGTACGAGTTGGGTGCCGGCGTTACCGGCGGCCAGTTCGATCGTGCGGTTCATGGCTTGGATCACGCTTGGCGGCAGTCGATCACGACGACCGATGACCTTCAGCCCCAAGCCTTGTTCCATGATCGTTCGCCGTTCTTCAATCAGATACTGCTCCAACAAATGCATCAGGAAATCAAGTTCCGCGCGCGGTCGCTTCCAATTTTCACTCGACAAACAGTACAGCGTGACCGCGTCGATCCCCAGCTGGGTCGAAGTCTCGCTGATCATCCGTACGGTGCTGACGCCGTGGCGATGTCCTTCGACACGGGGCAAGCCCCGGGCCCGCGCCCAACGACCGTTTCCATCCATGATGATCGCGATATGCCGCGGCCGCTCCTCTGGCGGCACATCAGTCAGTAGTTTCGCATCCGTATCGCTCGCGTTTTGCGTCATTGTCAAGCGATCGGCTGAAGTTCCAGTTCGGAGGCGGCGTCGGTAAAGATCGTTTGGGCACGATCCGGACCGACCGACAACACGCCCACCGGGACGCCCACCAATTGCTCGACGCGCCGCACGTAAGCCAGCGCGCCGGCGGGGAAATCGGCGACACGGCGGGCGTGATCCACCGGTTCCTTCCAGCCGGGGATGGTTTCGTAAATCGGATTACAGCGACGAAGCTGATCGGCATGGCTTGGCACGCGCTGGATTCGCTGGCCATCCAACTCGTAAGCGACGCAGATCTTCAATTCGTCCAAGTGCGCCAATACGTCCATCATCATCAAGGCCAGCTGAGTGACACCGCTTAGCCGTGCGGTGTAGCGGACGGCCACCGCATCGAACCAGCCACAGCGGCGCGGGCGCCCGGTGGTCGTGCCAAATTCATTGCCAAGTTCGCGAATCCGCTGACCAGTTTCGTTCTCCTGTTCGGTCGGAAACGGTCCGCCTCCGACGCGCGTGCTGTACGCTTTACAGACACCTAACACTTGATTGATCCAGCGCGGTGGTACGCCCGCGCCGGCACACACGCCAACGCCGCTGCTGTTGCTGCTGGTTACAAATGGAAACGTGCCGTGGTCAATATCCAGCAGCGCGCCTTGCGCTCCTTCAAACAGAATCTTCTTGTCCGCCTCACAGGCGTCGAGCAACAGGTAAGTGGTGTCTCCGATCATTCCGTCGAGCCGATCGGCCCAGGCAGCGGCCAGCGCAACGACTCGGTCCGGCGCGATTGAATCCAGGTCGTCGCGTGTGGCTCCCAAGTTGGTCAACAGCGCCAGTTTTTGCTCGGCAACTGTTCCAATTCGTTCGTCACGGCTGGGGGCAATCAGAGTCAGCCATGCGGATCGCGTGAGTCCGTCCGACTTTGTCGCGGTAACAAGGGCCGATCCCGCGGTTGGTGGTACCAATCGACTCACCGCGCAGGATGGTCGCATTGATGAATTTGTCTTCGGCAATATGCCACGGCATGACCAGGTGAGCGCATTCGCTGACGCGAAGATTGCCTCTGCAATCCACACCGCGCGCGGCCAAGCCATCGATCTCGTCCAGCATGGTTGCCGGATTGATCACGACACCGGGCGTGATCAGATTTTGTACCTGGGGGTGCAAAATACCGCTGGGGATATGGTGCAATTTGTAGGTCTGGTCGCCGGCGACCACGGTATGGCCCGCATTGGCCCCACCTTGGTAACGAACGACCAGGTCGAACTGAGGGGCCAGCAGATCAACCAGCTTTCCTTTTGCTTCGTCACCCCACTGCAGACCAATGACGCAAGTACTCGACACCACAAACTCCAACGAAAGGCAGATCGCCGCACGAAGAGGCTCGCGGCGCAAACCGGTAAGGTTACGCCGGGGAGGGGACGCTGGCAAGAACCGGGACCAAGCGACAGCGTTCAGAAACCGCTTGATTGGTCCACGACTTGCCAGATCGCTTTGTCGGCCTGCGCAGCGAAGCGGTCACAGGCTGCTCTGGCCCGTCACCGCCGACCAACTGGTCGGCGATCTCCGTTCCCCATTTCGCCCTGCTCTCGGCCGCTACTGCGATTTATTGCTTGGCCAATTCGCTTTCAATCGCTTTGACCAACGCGGGATCGTTGGGCTTGGTGCGTGGTTCGAAGCGGTTGACCAGATTGCCTTCACGGTCGATCAGAAACTTTTCGAAGTTCCAGCTGATCGCACCTTTTCCCTTGGGTTTGACATCTTTCGAAGTCAGATACTTGTAGATCGGCGCGGCCCCGTCTCCGTTGACGTCAACCTTGCTGAACATCGGGAAGCTGACATCGTACTTCGTGCTGCAAAACTGTTTGATGTCGGCTTCGCTGCCAGGTTCTTGGCTACCGAACTGGTTGCAGGGAAAACCGAGTACGACAAAGCCTTTATCTTCGTATTCCTTGTACAGCTGTTGCAGGCCGGCGTACTGGGGCGTCAGGCCGCACTTGCTGGCGACATTGACCACCAAGACGACATTGCCTTCGTAGTCTTCCAAATCAACGGTTTCGCCGTCGATCGTTTTCGCATCGAAGTTCAAGGCACACTCGTGTTCGTCTGCGGCAGTGGCCAACGCGGTCAGCGAACCAAGAACAAGAGAGAGAGAAAGGATCAAACGCATCGATCAGGCTCCGAAAGAGGGGTGCGGTCGGGACGGTGAAGCCCCTGAAGGTAAATTTATTGTTCTGGACACAGTATAGCGAGGATCACAGTGGCGACAGCGGCCTGCGGCGATTACGTTTTGCAGCAGGCCATAATTGCTGCCAATTACTTGACGTGATCTTCACAGACTGGGAGCATTTCAGGCCTCCACCGCTCACGTCTCCAAACACCGTCGAAACAAGCTGGAAACCGTCCATGAGTAACAGTAACGATCCTTCGGCACTCAACTATGCGGCATCCCCGAATGCCCAACGCTTGCTTTGGGCCGGATTTGTCGCAATCCTTGCTGCAGGCGTCGGATTCTCTGTTCGTGGCGCCAGTGTACTGGGGGCATGGTCGGAGGCGTTTGGATTCACGCAGACGGAGTTGGGTGGGATCACCGGTGGCGGTTTGGTCGGCTTCGGCATCGTGATCATTATCTCCAGCTTTCTGGCTGAGGCGGTTGGATACGCCCGCCTGATGTACGTCGCCTTTGCCGTCCACTTTCTGTCCGCTGTGGTGACGTTGGCCGCGCCAGCTGTTTTCGCGTCCGCTGGTAAAGATGCGACGTACTGGACCCTGTTTGTTGGGATGTTCTTGTTCGCTATTGGCAACGGCATCTGTGAAGCGGTGGTCAACCCGCTGACCGCGACGCTGTTTCCGAACAACAAAACGCACTATCTGAATATTTTGCACGCCGGTTGGCCGGCCGGTTTGATCATCGGCGGTATTGCGGCGATTTTCATGGCAGATGTCTTCTCCTGGCAAATCCAGATCAGCCTGTTCCTGATTCCTGTCATCATTTACGGCTTGATGATTTTCGGGCAGCAAATGCCAAAAACCGAAGCGAGTGCGGCAGGTCTTTCCATAAGAGAGATCTTGCTTCAATTCGCAGCGCCACTGCTTCTCTTCTTGATTTTCATTCAAGCCATGGTTGGCTATGTAGAGCTGGGTACAGATTCATGGATCGCCCGCATCACCGGTTCGATTTTGGACGAGTCAACGGGGCGATGGTTGTTCGTCTATACCTCCGCGTTGATGTTCATCTTGCGATTTGTGGCCGGCCCGATCGTCCATAAGATCTCGCCACTGGGATTGTTGTTTGTCAGTGCCATATTGGCATCGATCGGTCTTTACGTATTGGGCGGTGTTGGTACGACGATAGCCGCGCTGGGCGCGTTGACCATCTACGGGTTGGGCAAGACGTTCTTCTGGCCGACCATGTTGGCGGTCGTCTCGGAGCGTTTCCCGAAAGGTGGCGCGGTTACGCTTGGCATGGTCGGCGGTGTCGGCATGTTGTCAGCCGGTCTGCTGGGTGGGCCCGGGATCGGGTTCAAGCAAGACAAGTTCGCCTCGGAAAAGCTTCAAGAGGTTTCGGAGGAAACTTTTGAGCGTTACAAAGCCGACAATGAAAACACATTCCTGGTGTTCAAGACTAACGGTCTCAATGGCCAGAAGGTAGCCACATTGAGCGAAGACGGAGCCAATATTGTCAACGAATTGGCGATTCTTGAGCGAACTGGAGAGACCAGTGAAAACCTTGACGAGCTCAATCAATGGTGGACTGATGAAGCGCAACCTAAAGCATCAGTGGATGCAGGCCCTGTCGAAGAGGCGACGCTTCACGGCAGTCGGATGGCGCTGAAATTGACTGCGATCGTTCCCGCCGTCATGGCGGTGTGCTACTTGCTGTTGATCATTTACTTCAGGTCGATTGGCGGCTACAAAGCTCTGACTGTCGATATGGAGGAAACGACTGCGTTGGGCACAGGTGAGAGTTAGACCGATGTGCTGGGCTGGGACAAGCGAACCCCGGCGGGCAACGAATCCTTAAGTTGGGCCGCTGGGCGGGGCGGATCCGTCTACTGCGGGCCCCGCGCATGCGATCGTTTTCCGGCCCCTCAGCAATCGACCGATTTCCGTCTAGAATCCGTTTCGGATCGGGAACCCGTTTGTCTCTCTAGCCCCTGAATCTAATTCGTGCTACGTACTCATACCTGCGGAGAACTCCGCAAATCTGACGTTGGAACCGAGGTCACTCTTTGCGGCTGGGTCGAAAGCAAGCGAGACCACGGCGGCGCCGTCTTTATCGACCTTCGCGATCGCTATGGTTTGACTCAAGTTGTGATCGGCCCGCCCGAGGCCGGTCCTGGTTTGGTTGACGAAGCCGGACGAGTGGGAGCCGAAAGCGTCATTTTGATACGCGGCAAAGTGGCCGACCGCTTGACAGGCAAAACGAACGACAAGCTGGCCACCGGCGATATCGAAGTTCGCAGCGAGCACTTTGAGCTGTTGAATAGTTCGGCGACTCCGCCGTTCACGCCCGGCCAAAGTGACTTGCCGGGTGAAGACCTGCGCTTGAAGTATCGTTTCTTGGATCTCCGTCGGGCCGAAATGCAGCGGGCCATGGTCACCCGCAGCAAGATCGTCAAAACGATGCGGGATTACTTTGCCGAACACGACTTCATCGATGTCGAAACGCCAATTCTTGGCCGCAGCACACCGGAGGGTGCCCGAGATTATTTGGTCCCCAGCCGAGTTCATCCCGGCAAGTTCTACGCGCTGCCGCAGTCACCCCAGTTGTACAAGCAGATCTTGATGGTCGCCGGCTTCGACCGTTACGTGCAAGTCGCCAAATGTTTTCGGGACGAAGACTTGCGAGCCGATCGTCAGCCGGAGTTCACACAACTGGACCTGGAAATGTCGTTCGTTGATTCGGATGACATCATGGGACTGATCGACGGCCTGGTTGCCCGTACCGCTCGGGAAGTGCTGGGCAAGGAAGTCAAGACGCCGCTGCCGCGGATGACCTACGATGAAGCGGTGCGGCGATTCGGAAGCGATGCCCCGGATCTGCGTTTTCAGATGGAGATTGTCGACGTCACCGAGGTCGCCAAGAAAACCGACTTTCGCGTCTTTCGCGGCACCGCTGATTCGGGAGGCTTTGTCCGCGGGATTGCCGTCAAAGGGGCTGCGTCGAAGTATTCGCGGCGACAAATCGACGAGTTGACCGAATACGTCAAAAGCGATTTTGGCGCCAAGGGGTTGGCCTGGTTCCGCGTCGAAGACGACGGCAGCCTGTGGAGTCCGATCAGCAAGAACCTGGATGCCGCACATCTAGCCGAGATCAAAGCATTGCTGGGCGGCGAGTCGGGCGACTTGCTGCTGTTTCTGGCCGACTCCTGGGAAGTCACCTGCAAAGGACTTGCCGGGCTGCGAAAGCGTTTAGCTAGCGAACTTCGCTTGATCGACCCCCAAGAGTTGCACTGTAGCTGGGTCACCGAATTTCCGATGTTCGAAAAAGACGAGGAGACGGGGCGCTGGAACGCGATGCATCATCCCTTTACCGCGCCGCTGAAGAGCGACTTGCCGCTGCTGGCAAATGATCCCGGGGCTTGTCGCGCCCAAGCCTATGATTTGGTGATCAACGGCAGCGAAGCAGGCGGAGGCACGATTCGAATTCACAATCCGACGACCCAATCGCAAGTTTTCGAATTGCTGGGGATTGATAGCGCGACCGCCGAAGATCGCTTCGGCTTTCTGCTCAATGCTCTCAAGTACGGCGCACCGCCGCACGGTGGAATCGCATTGGGCGTCGACCGTTGGGTGATGTTGTTCAGTGGTCTGGAAAACATTCGCGAGGTGATCGCGTTCCCGAAAACGCAAAAGGCATCCGACTTGATGACCGAAGCGCCCGGCGCGGTCGATCAAGATCAGCTGAGCGAATTACATCTGCGAACTCAAAAGGTGCGCTAGGATGGAGGCATTGGCGTGAAACAGAAAGTATTTCCATTCTTGCCAAGCTGACATTGACACTCGTTGAATTTGCTTCTTAACGTGCGCAAGCGGTTGTGGGGGGAAGGCCGTTGATCGTAAATGGATAAATTCGTGAGGCGGATTTTCCGAAACAACGAATAGGATGTCGTTGGTTTGGAGAATCCCATCTGTTGCAGGTTGGCAGGATGCTGAACAAATACCCCTTCTATCGCTGTTTATTGACCTCAGCTTGTGCTGCCACGTTGATTGCCTTAACCGGTTGTCGCAGCATGCCGGGTCGAAATTTATTCGCTTTTCGCAACGGGCCGTCGGCGGAGACGCTTGCCGGCAACGGACCAACAACCACCTACCCTAGCCCTCCAAGTGCCTCGGCAACTCCGGAGGCGATTGCCTCGGTCGCCGGTGGCACGACGGCACCCAACACGCTACCGCCGAAATACGCTGTACCGGGCGGCCAGCCGGTGACCGAAAGAGCGACAGCCCAGGTTGCTGGAATCGATATCAAACCCGGCTATGCGACTCCAGCATCCAGCAACTCGACCACCAACATGGCGGCTGCCGAGGCCAATGGAATCTACGGCAGCAACCCAGCCAGCGGGTCCAACGGTGCGGTGGCGGCGGCTTCTGGTTACACGTTTGGATCCAAAGCGCTGACCGCCAAAGCGGATCGCGCCGAAGCCACAAATCCATCCTCAGTCCCGGCATCGGATCCTTCTGCTTACGCGAAAAATTCGGCCTACGCGCCGCTGACAGGTGGGATCGCGACTCCGTCAACCAGCTATACGCCGCCCCCGACGGTCGACGATCCGACTGCGGGAGGGAACGCGACCCTTGCCAAGACAGCGCCGCAGCCTGACGCGACTGCAGGCAATCCGTCAGCAGGCTATACGTTGCCGGCAGATTTCCCCGTCGCCACCTCGAAGACTTCGAATTCGCCGGCTGAGGTCGCACCAGCCGATCAGCAGAATTCGAATGCTTTTGCACCGCCGGCCGCAGTTTCGCCAGATTTTTCAACGGCCAGCACCGCGGCATCGCTGACGGCGCCAAGTGCGGCGGTCGCGACGCCGAAATCATCCACCAGCAGCGGCGGCTATATGCCGGGCAGCACCGCGACCAGCCATGGCTATCCCACCGGTGACATCGAACCGACGACCAGCGGATCGTTTTATCGCTAACGCGAAGATCGGTTACCAGCAGATTTGGTGTGAGTCAAAAATCGGGCCCTCGACGCAGGTCCGTTTATAATCCCACTGCTCCGGTCCGCCTTGACGGACCTTCGCGACGCAAGAAAAGCAGATCCCAATCCCGCAAGCCATTGGTGTCTCCATCGAAACTTGACAATCGATCGAGCGGGACGTGCAGATCGCCGCCACCTTTTCCATCATGATCTCGGGTCCGCAAGTCACCACTCGGACGCGCTCGCCCATCGGCAACTTAGCCAACCGTTCTGCCAACACATCGGGGGCCAACCGTTGCAGTCCTGCCGAACCATCATCGGTACAGAGTGTGACGTCGAAGTTGGCGGACCGAAAATCGTCGACCCCGGCCAGCAAACTAGCGCGCCGCGCGCCATAGATCAATTCAACCTGCTGGGACCAGCCTTGCGGTCGTTGGGAAGTTCCCAGCCCTTGAGCCGCCAGCGCCTCGCGGCCCAACAACAGCATCGGCGTTTGCCCGATTCCGCCAGCGACCATGATCAATCGATCGCAGCGGCGGGTGGCAAAGCCATTGCCAAGCGGTCCCCAAAGTGTGACTTGCGTTCCCAACGGACTATTGGCCAGCGCCGTGGTCAAAGTCCCTTTGCGCAGATACACCAAGTCGATCCAGGTCGGCTGACCAGCCTGGTCGCGGATCACGTCGTAGACCGCCAGCGGCCGTCCGATCAACGGGTCGTTGATCCCCGTGATGCGAATCATCACGAACTGGCCCGGCACGACCGCCGCGGCGATCGCGGGCGCCGCGACTCGGATCAGGTAGGTCGACTCAGCAATTTCGTCGTTTCGCTCCAAGGGAGCGTCGATTTGGTGCAGAGCGTCGGCGTAATGTTCAGCATCCAGTTTTGACATCAGCGATGGCGATTGCGTTTGCCGCCGGTCCTCGGTTGTGTTGTCCGTTTCCCGACGGGACGTTTCCCGGTAGCCCGCTTTTTGGTGGCCCGTTTCCCCGAGACCCGTTTCCCCGAGACCCGTTTCTTGGTGGCTCGTTTTGATTCTCGTGCATCATCCGACTGCGGCGGATCGCCGCCGATGACGGCTCCGCTGCGCGGTGAACCGGCAACATCGCGCAGCGATAATTTTGGTTTTGATGGTTGATTTGCAGGACCGCGTTTCACTTTGCCAGCAACGGTCGGTTTGCTTCGCTTGTTCGTCGGTTTTCCAGCGTTCGCAGCGACTGCTTGATCGGTTGCCGCCCATAATTTTTTGATTTCCTCGCGGCGTAATACCCGGTAGGCTCCCGGCGGGACATCACCCAGACGCAACGGTCCGACAGCGATCCGGCGCAGCTGTTGGACCTTGTGTCCGAGCCTTGCCAGGATGCGGCGAATCTCGCGGTTTTTGCCTTCCCGCAGCACAATTTCCATCTCGGTTGATCGGCTGCGCGATTTCAATAGCTTAGCCCCTTCGACGCGGACAAATCCCTCGGCGATATAGATTCCTTTTCGCATCTGCTTCATCGTTTCACCGTCCACCTTGCCGGCGACGGTGACCCGATAGATTTTGCGGACGCCGAATTTGGGGTGCGTCAATCGCTGAGCCAGCTCGCCGTCGTTGGTCAACAGGATTAGTCCCTCACTGTTGCGGTCCAAGCGGCCAACCGGAAAGACTCGCTCGTCAGGCGGCACCAAGTCAACCACCCGCGGTCGTCCCTGCGGATCTCGATTGGTGGTTACCACGCCCACCGGTTTGTTGACCGCGTAGTAGACCAGTTTCTGTTTCTTCAGCAGCACGCCGTCTACGCGGACTTTGTTGATCTGGGGATCAACGGTTGTGCCAAGCTTGGTGACAACGACATCGTCGACGTGGACGCGGCCGGTCTCAATCAACTCCTCGCACTGTCGACGGCTACCAAAGCCGGCCGAGGCGAGCAGCCGTTGCAGGCGCTGAGTGCCCGCGACGTCGGGCCCGGCGGATCGGCCGGCTGGGCGTTTGTTGGATCGTCGCTTGGTTGATTTGTGTGGCATCCGCAGGTTTCGATTTCCATCCAGTTCAGGATGCGTATCCTCGCGGGTGCGAGCTGTGCCAACGCCAAGCGGTTTCAACAATCGGCCGGACGTCCATGTACTGGGGACTCCAGCCCAGCAGTCGCTTGGCCAACGCAGCGTCGGCGACCAATTCGGGAGGGTCGCCGGCCCGCCTCGGGCCGATTGCTTCCGGGATGGGGTGACCGGTGACCTCCCGGCACGCCGCCACAATTTCCCGCACGCTGGTACCCTTGCCCGTACCCAGGTTGACGCACAAGCCCTGGCCTGGCTGGAGCTTTTCCAGTGCCCGCAGGTGGGCATCGCCAAGATCGTCGATGTGAATGTAGTCGCGAATGCAGGTGCCGTCGGGGGTCGGGTAGTCATCACCAAAGACGGTGATTTTTTCGCGTTGACCGAGGGCGACTTGTAAGACAATGGGAATCAGATGAGTTTCCGGGTCGTGGTCTTCGCCAATGCTGCCGTCAGCTCTGGCGCCGGCGGCGTTGAAGTAGCGCAGCGCCGCATAGGCGAATTGATAAGCAGCGGCATAATCGGCCAGCGCATGTTCGATCACCAATTTCGTGAATCCGTACGGATTGATCGGTTGTTGCAAAGTCGTTTCCGGGATCGGAATCACGTCCGGTTCGCCGTAGGTGGCAGTGGTGCTGCTAAAGACGATCTTTTTGACGTCCGCTTCCCGCATCGCTTCCAGCAGTTCCAGTGTCGCGATCACATTGTTTTGGTAATACACCGACGGGTCATTGACCGACTCGTTGACCAGTGCAAAGGCGGCAAAGTGCATCACGGCTTCGATCTTTTTGTCACGCAGCGTGGCGACGACTCTTTTTCGATCGGCCAGTTCTCCTTCGACCAGCATTCCATCGGGAACCGCCGCGCGATGGCCGCGCGACAGGTTGTCGTAGACGCACACCGTGTGTCCGGCGTCTAGCAACAGACGGACGGCGTGAGAGCCGATGTAGCCGGCACCACCGACGACCATGACATTCATTGCAACCGTTCTTTTTTTGTCAGAGGGAAAAAGCGTCAGCAGACGCTGATGACTCAAGCAATCTCAAGTGAACTGACGACCAGGATAGACATACGGAGCGTTCTCGAACAGAAGCCGGGATTTCCGGTTACCAACCGAGCATCCACATTCCCGACGCTGAACCGAAGCTTTGGCCAAACGCGCGACCAAACTACAACAGTTGCAACAGTCCGGTCCAGCGGCGAAAACCGGCCGGGCGACGGAAACCGTTTGCAGCGATTTTCTGGATTACCTGCGAGGGGAATGCCACTTGGCGGACAATACCATCGCTGCCTATGGACGGGACATGCAACGGTTTGTTGGCTGGGTTGGCAAGCAACGCCTGGCGAGCCTGACAATCACCGACCTGTCCGATTTCGTAGCCTCGCTGCACCTGCAGGGACTGGCTCCCGCATCGGTCGCCCGCAACGTGGTTGCCATCCGAACTTTTTTCAAGTACTTGCAATTGGAAGGAATCGTTCGCGACAACCCCGCCGAGCTGATCGCCACCCAAAAAATGTGGCAACGAATGCCGGGCGTGCTGTCGCCGCGCGAAGTCGACGCATTCCTGTCGGCCCCCAGAAAATCTGACAGCTACTATCAGCGAGACGTCGCAATGTTGGAGGTGCTCTACGCAACCGGCTGCCGGGCATCGGAGGTTTGCAATTTGCGGGTCCGCGACTTGTCGCTCGGCGAGCGTCAACTGAAGTGCGAGGGCAAAGGGGGCAAACAACGGATGGTCCCCATCGGAACACGTGCGATCGAAGCGATCGATCGTTACACCGATCAGCTACGAGGGAAACTGGCTGCAAAGAGCCCGCATCCACCCGAGCAATTGTTTCTCTCACGCGGCGGTCGGGCGTTGGACCGGATCCAGCTGTGGCGATTGGTCAAGCTGTATGCCAAACGCGCCGGGATCGACGGCAGCATTAGTCCTCATAGTTTGCGGCACAGTTTTGCGACACATCTGCTGGCCGGCGGCGCGGACTTGCGGTTGGTCCAAGAGATGCTGGGCCACGCGAGCATTCAGACGACGCAAATCTACACGCACGTCGAACACTCGCGATTGAAAAAGGTCCACCAGCAGTTTCATCCGCGGGCGTAACTTCTGGAAGCGATGCTCAGCGCCCTGACCAATCGGGGTCGGCGATTTTGCGAGTCATCAGCGAAAGTCTCGCTTGCGTATCGAGCAGTTGCTGCCAGGCGGCTAGTTTCAGCATCACCTCCTGGTTGGTCTCGTCGCTCCGCGACGTTTCAATCAACTTGTGCAGACGAGATTGAACGTAGTCCAAGATTTCGCACAACTGCGCCTTCTGACCGGGCGAAAGATCGTCGGGAATCGACGGCAACTCCTGAATCCGCATCATCTCCGCTGGAAACGGACTCTTCGGTTCATGGCTCAATTCGACCGCAATCGAAACGTCCGACGAGGCCATCTCGCGACTAATGGTTGCATTGTCGCCCCCCATCGCAGCCAAGCGGGCAGCAATCTGGGACTCTGATCCAACGAGCATCAGGCTGCGGCCAACCGCGATCAGGTCGCCATGCCGAAGGATCTTTAACTGACACTCCACGCCATTGACCTTCGTGCCGTTGGTGCTGTCCAAATCGGTCAGCACCAGACGATCGTTGTCGCGTTGGACTTTGAAGTGACAGCGGCTGACCCGTTCGTCATTGAGCTGAATGTCATTCCCCTCCTCGCGGCCGACCGTCAACGGCGGCTCAAGGTCTTCGTAGACCTTGCCGCGATCAGCACCATGAAGAATCTTTAGTGTGACGCCCGTCATCGGGCACTCCAAAGCAGAGGAGGACTCGGGAGAGTCTTGGAATGACTCTATCGGATTTAGTATAGACGCGGCATTTCCCCCCGTCATACCGCAATGAACATTTAAAAAATTTGGGAAAAACTGCGGTGTGAACGTTCCATCACTGAACGTCCGCGATCACACACTTCAAATAGTTCGACTCGGGGCAGGAAATGGCTACCGGGTGGTCGGGAGCCGGCCCGAGGTTTTCCAAGACGATCAAATCTCGCCGCCGCCGCCGCCCCACATCCAGCAGCATGTTCAAAAAATCGGACCGCGAAACCCGTCCACTGCAGCTACAGGTGACCAGGATGCCGCCGACTGGCAGCAGATCAACGGCCGCCATGTTCAGACGAGTGTAGGCCCGAATGGCCGAATCAATTTGGTGGCGCGAGCCGGCAAACCGGGGCGGGTCCAGGATCACGGCGTCGAAAGTCTCACCACGCCGCGACATTTCATGCAATTCGTCAAAACAATCTCCCTTTTTGAATTCCATCGACTCGATCCCGTTTCGATGAGCGGCCTCGGCGCCCGCCTCGAGCGCTCGGCTGCTGGAGTCGATTCCCAGCACCGAAGCGGCTCCCGCTCGGGCGGCAACCAGTCCGAAACCGCCTGTGTAACAGCAGACATCGAGCACCCGTCGATCTTTCATGTAGCGGGCGGCGGCGAGATGATTTTGCCGCTGGTCCAAGTAACCGCCCGTTTTTTGACCCTCTCGCAGATCAACCGACAACCACAGCCCGTTCTGCTGATAGGCAACCGGCTCGGCTAATTCATGCTCGCCGTACCAATATTCGACTGGTTCGATCCCCTCGTACTTGGCCGTCTTGGCATCCAGTCGCACCATCATCGCGCGGGGATGCAACGTGGCACGTAAATGATCCAAGATGACGTGTTGCCATTTCAACAAGGCGGCGGATGTGAATTGGATACCCAGGCAATCGGCATATCTGTCAACGATGATCCCGCTCAGCAGATCCGATTCGCTGAAAATCAATCTTTCGGCACCCTCAGGGTCTGGCGGCCCGCCGAGCTTTCGTCGATGCAAGGCCTGGTCGATCCGCTGGTGCCAAAGTTCATTTCCAATCCCCAGGTTCGAATCGTAGCAGTAGAGTCGGATTCGCAGGCGGCTGGCCGGATTGATTAACCCACGGGCGACCCAGTTACCGTCGTGATCCAACAGATCCACCACTTGGCCCGCTTCCAGGTCGCGGCCGTCTTCGGCCAGGGCATGGGCGTGAACCCATGGATGACGGGCTAGAAACGGGTAATGTCGCTGGGGTTTGAGCCGCAGTGGGATCGGTTGTTGAGAATCGGTCACAATAACAATTCGTCGGATGGATTATCGGGGCTCAGCTTGCTCCATCGTCACAGCCGACGCAAGTCGCCACAATGGTGCCATTCGGGTACAGTTATCTGACGGATGGGCCGATAACGAGATCGTCCCGGTAAAGCAAGTTCATGTTTGTGTTGTAAAGAAAGGTTTGAAATATGACGCACGTCGTTGCCGAGCCCTGCTCGGGCTGCAAATACACCGATTGCGTAGTCGTTTGCCCCGTAGAGTGTTTCTACGAAGGGGATCAAATGTTGTATATCCACCCCGAAGAATGCATCGACTGCGAAGCGTGCGTGCCGGAATGTCCCGTCGAAGCGATCTTCCACGAAGACAACCTACCGGAAGAATGGAAGAGCTACATCGAGCTGAATGCCACGAAATCCGAATCGGGAGAATGCGAAGTGATCACGGAAAAGAAAGAACCGCTTGCCGAAGAGTAAGCGGCCCAACTCGATGGTCAGCCGGCGGCGGGTATGAACGTTTTCCAGCTTTCGTAACGCGGGTCTTCAATCGACTGAATCAGCAGCGGGCTGACTCGCGGCTTGGCTGGATCCGACAACAGTTTCATCCGCGCCTGTTTGGGAGTCCGTCCTCCTTTGCGGCTATTGCAACGCAAGCAACAACAGACGATGTTTTCCCACGTCGTTGGTCCACCAAGCGAACGGGGAATCACGTGATCCAAACTCAGTTTGTACGCCGGTTCATTGCGACCACAATACTGGCAGGTATGCTGGTCGCGCGCAAATAAATTCTTGCGGTTGAAGCGGACCGTCTGCATCGGCATCTTGTCGAATCGAGTCAACCGCGCGATTCGCGGAACTTGCAGTTCGAAACCAACCGCTTGCAGGTACTCTTCCCCCGGTTGCTTGTCGATCGACGTCAGTTGACTTAGCTCGCACCAGCTTTCAAAGTCATAACTGACATACTGACCTCGATCCATGTCGATCACTTCAGCGCACTGGCGATACAACAGGGTCAGGGCGCGGCGCACATTGACGACGCGAATCGCCATGTAAAAGCGATTCAAGATAAGTACATTGGTGTCGAGCACACTTTGCGTCATGTTGGCTTCGATCCTTTTGTCAGTTGAACCAGAAACGCCCCCAGCTTGGTGCAATTGGAGCAGATCTTATTCTACTTGCGAACAGTTGTGGTATGCCGATGGTCGCTTGCCAGGATCCAGCAGAGCGCGGATCTCGGCTCCGCGATCGGCAGCGAAGGGAATAAATGGACAAGATTTCGGCTAACTTGCTGCCAATCTCTGAGGCCATCGGCGGTTCTGTGGGGACACAGCCAGCGGCCTTGCGGGTTCGTTTTACACAATTCTTCAGCAAAATTTCACAGCAATGCAAATTCGATCAGGTCTGGCCGACGTCACGCTGACCGCTATCCATTCCTTGACCGCCGAGAGCGTGGTTGCGGGCGATTGGTCTGCCTGGTCTGCTTCCACGGTGACCGTGCTGTTGGCTGCGGTGCTGGTGGTGCTTTGTTTGCTCGCCTGGGCGATTAATCTGGTTGGTTTGCCGGGCAACTGGTTGGCCGTTGCGATGCTGGCACTGTATGCCTGGCTTGGTCCGCAAGAGAGCCGGGCGGCGATCAGTTACGGTGCCGTATCGGCTGCGTTCCTGGCCGCGCTGTTGGGTGAGCTGATTGAGTTTGCTGCCGGCGCCTTGGGCGCGAAACGGGCCGGCGCCAGTCGCCGAGCGACCCTGTACGCGGTTGTGGGGTCGATTGTGGGCGCGTTAGGCGGCGCTTTGATCGGGATTCCTGTCCCGATCATCGGTCCGATTCTGGCGGCTGTCCTGTTTGGCGGATTCGGAGCGGCCGCCGGAGCGATTTACGGAGAATGGTCCGATGGTCGGCCCTGGCGTGAAAGCTGGGCGATCGGCCACGCGGCCTTTTGGGGACGGACCGCCGGTGTGCTGGGCAAAGTCGCTGCCGGCCTGGTGATTGTGGCGATCGCCCTGGTCGGTGTGTTGGTTTGATAGCATGCCGAGTTCCATTGACGTTGCAAGGGAAGATTTTCTAGGTTCGAGACACACAAGCTGAGCCGATGAAACGTCGGTCGGTAGCAATCGAAACCGCAGGCAACGGATGTCCCAGGGGCGACGCACGATCGATCGACGCAGGCGGGTCTTGTACACGGCCCAGGCTGATTCCGGACCGTCCACCGCCGCCAGCCGACGCGAAGCAGCCCGGTTACGCCAAGCAAGGCGCCCGACGTCCAACTATGGATCTCGCGTCCATCAGCAATTGCGGGGACGCTGGTTCGGATTAGTTCCGGTGCGCCGCCGAACGATGTCGGCCGTGGTCGGCTCGCTGGCCGCCATCACAATCATGTTGTGTGCCGCCCATTATATCGCCGTGACTTGGCCATCGATCGCCAATCGTGGCGACATTGCCAGACCGCTGCGACTTGATCGTCCCGACAGTTTCGGTCGCTGGTTCATCGGCATGCTGATGATCGGATCGGCCGGAGCATCGTTTTTGATCTACCAGTTGCGCCGACACCGCTCCGATGATTTTCGCGGTCACTATCGACTATGGCGATTGGTGTTGATCGTCATGCTGCTGGCCAGTCTGAATTCCGTCGTCTCGCTAATCGACTGGAGCGGCGCCTTGCTGGAGGCGGGGTTGGGAAAGCGCGTCGCCCTGTCGGGCGCCGATTGGATACGGATCGTGGTCTCAGTGAGCGGAGCGATTTTGATGCTCCGCTTGATCGCCGAAGTCCGTCGATCCCGCGCGGCGCTGGTGGCGATGCTGGCCGCCGCCGGGTTTCTGGTACTTCCCGAAGCGGTGAAATGGAACGTCTTGGAAGTCGAAACGATTGGACGCTGGGCGCTGATCACATCGGCGCCGCTGTTGGCATTTACGTCACTGTTCATCTCGTTTGGAATCTACTTGCGGATGCTGTACCGCGAAGTGAGGCGACTGAATGAAACCGATTCGTTGAAAGACCGCTTCGAACAAATGCGATTGCGTGTCTTCAAACGCCCAGGTGACCAGGCGGAATCGAACGAGCAATCGCCAGACAACCACTCGCCACGCCGCTCTTGGTGGCGCCGCGCCCGAAGCAAGTCACTTTCGGACAACGAATCTCGTTCGGACCAGTCGCCCGATCAAGAACTTGACGATCAAGATCCGCAACCCAAACCGTCGGCCGAGCAGGCGGGGCCCGAGCCACAAAAATCAAAAACCAAGAAGCCGCGACGGTGGTTTGGGCTGCGCCGAGCAAAATCGGAGCCCAGCGAACAGGACTCGACACGGCGAAAAACCCAGGCTGATTCTTCGGCAGACTCGCCGACCGACAACAAACCGCGGCGAAGTCGGTTCTCGCTGCGGCTCAAGCCGCCGGCCGCAAAGCAGGTCGAGGCGGTCGACGAAAAACAACTTGAATCAGGAGAAGCCGAGCAAGCAACACCGAAACGCCGTTTTGGGCTGGCAGGATTTCGCCGCCAGAAAGCGGCACAGTCCGCTGGAAGCGAAGAATCGACGGCGGCAAAACGTTCGGGCAGCAATGCCATTAACGGCAGCGCTGCCGCCAGTGGCAATGACCACATCGATCCCGAAGAGATCGACTGGAACGGTTTAAACAAGTCGGAGCGACGGCGTTTGCGAAAACAGTTGAAGCGTCAAAACAACGCTGCCTAGGTTCATGCAGGATCAGGAATCTCACCGGTGAAAATCGCTATGCCGACCAGGCTTTGCTTGACCTCTTCCTGGACCACCGCCGAGTACCCAGGATGATGGCGATTCGACCATTCGGTGAACGCCGGGTTCTCGTCGATATCGTCGGCAATCACAACCGCGGTTGAACGAAGATGTGGCGTAACCAATTCCAATTCAAACAAAATGTTCTTATAGGTGTGCAGGCTGTCGTGGACGAACATATCCAGTCGACCGAGAGTTTTCAGTAACGGCGGCAGAACTCGTTTGGACGTGCCGCGAGTAAGCTTCCATCTGGGCCGTACTTCGTCGCGAATCAGAATTCCGACGAAGTCATCCACGTTTGGACCGAGCGGCGGCAGATCGACACTGTGCAGCGTACCGCGACCGTTCTTCTCCAATGCTTCCAGAATGAACGCCGATGTGTTTCCGTAGGCGACGCCTGTTTCAACGATTGTTTCGGGCTTCATGATTCGGACTGCCGCATAACAGACACGAGCCAAGGCGAAATCTGCGCTATGCACGTGATCGATCGGCGCATTCTGCAGGCTGGAGATCCGCTCTGTTACCGCTGCTTCCACGTCGGCGGCCTCCTGCAGAATGGAATCCAATTGAACTCCCTTGAGCGATGCGAGTTTTGCGAGCACCTCAGACATCGGTACCGTCTGAAACTGTGGCGGTGTGACCAACATGCTTTCGCTCTTAACGTTGATCAGTGTGGAAACGCGGTCCACTGCTTCGCCCGGACTTTTGAGCGTCAACAGCAACCACTCCTTTAGCTTGTCTGCCTTCGATGTTGCCATCTGCCTAACCTCTTTCGGTTGTACGATTTAAGTCTCATCAGGACGACTGAATGCTGCCAGTAAAATGCTGCCGAAAAAAGTTGCAACGTGCAAGCAGTGTATCGGTACCCAAGCGGCGCGGCTATCTGTCGGCTCACCACCGGCAGCTGAATCCGACCTGCGGCGTTTCCATCATTGGCGTAGGTGGGGACCCCGGTCAGAGACGAATGACTGTAAACGGCCCGAACGGGTGCTTCGCACGACTGGTGTCTGACTGCTGTTTCCGAAAACCAAATCAAGCGCCATTTCGACAATTAAATCGGTGAGTTTGGATGACTGGTCGGCGATGCGAATACCGGCCGCTTTCATCATTTGCAGCGCGTTCGCTTTGATGCCGTCAGCTTTGATGCCGGCAATCTAGGGCTCGATCGCATCCGCGTGAAAGTGACGCGCCCGGCTCTCGGCCATCTGGCGGCGACAGAGATTGCCGGTGCACAAGCAGAACACTTTCATGATTCGTCATGTCCCTGCTTTGATTTGACGTGCGCGTGAGGAATCGGAGAGAGCAACGCGGCGCAAACCAGCCAGGCCCGTTGGCGGCTCGAGTTGCCACGGGATCAAGGCGACGCGGCTGGCAAGGGACGAATTCACCTGGTCGATGAACTGCCACTCCTGGTTACGGCGGCAACGCAGCATCGGATCGGTAACCTCCAACGGCAAGAGGCTTTGATTGATGACCCATGCGAACGGCTCGATCCCGGCTCGCCGCAAGTCTTTCTGCAAATTTGCCGCCTCTGCTAGCGGGGTCGCCTCAGGCAGCGTGACCACCAGCACTCGTGTGAACTGGGGATCACGCAGCCGCGGCAGCAGGTGCTGGACCGACTCGGGCATCTGGGTTGCTTGCCGGCTGACTTCGCGGTGGTAGGCGAGCGCCGAATCGAGCAGCAGAATCGTATGCCCGGTGGGTGCGGTATCAAGAACCACGAATCGATCCAGACCCGTCGAGACGGCCCTGGCAAAGGCTCGGAACACCGCCACCTCTTCGGTGCACGGTGACCGCAAGTCTTCTTCGAGTAGCGCTCGGCCTGCCGCGTCGAGATCACCGCCGGCGGTCTGCATTACCTCCGCGGTATAGTCCGCAGTCTCTTTCAGCGGGTCGATCCGGCCGATCGACAGTCCCTGGATTTCGTCCGACGCGATGGTAGCCGCAACGTGGGCGGCTGGATCGGTAGTCGACAGGTGAACCTGAAAACCACGCTCGGCCAAAGCAATTGCGACTGCCGAAGCGACCGTGGTCTTGCCCACGCCCCCTTTTCCCATCGTCATGATGACGCCACGACCGGCCGCCGCCAGGGCGTCAATCAGCGAGTCGAGTCCGCTGGGGTACGAATCGATTCCAGCGAAGTCGTCCCTTGTTTCCTTCAACTCGTTTGGTCGATCTCCCCACCGGCGCAGTAAATCGATCCCTGTCAACTGGGTCTCGGCCAAAGGCACCGTTGTGCGATCGAGCCGGCTGATGGTGTTGGGCATGGCCGCAATTGCCTGATCGCCGCGACGCTGCATGGCCGTCGCGATTGGATCGGTAGGCGTTTGACTGGTGAACAGACCGTTGATGATCAGGTGCTGGTTGTTTACGCCCAGGTGCTGAAGTTCGGCACTTGTCCGTGCGGCTTCGCGAAACGCGGACGGCTCGGCGCGCGTGACAAGGTACAAGGTGGTCGCGGAAGGATCTCGAAGAGCGGCGACCGTTTGCCTGTAGATTGCCTGTTGAGACTGCAAGCCGGCCAACGGTCCCAAGCACGAGGTGCCGGTTGTGTTGGTGTCCATGAAACTAGACCAAGCCGAGGGCAACGTCAGCAAACGAAGCGTGTGTCCCGTCGGTGCGGTGTCAAAGATCACATGGTCAAAGCCGACAGTTGCATCTTTGTCGCCAAGTAACTTGGCGAACTCGTCAAAGGCGGCGATTTCAAGCGTACATGAACCGGAGAATTGTTCCTCCATGCTTCGCACCGCCGCTGGCGGCAGCAGGCCGCGGTAGGGTTCAACCATCCGTTCTCGGTATTCAGCGGCCGCTGCATCCGGGTCAATGTTCATTGCCAACAGATTGGGCAGCGATTCAACAGGCGTCGGATGGTTTGCCAGTGGTGTGCCCAGCACCTGATCCAGGTTCGACGCCGGATCGGTCGAAACGAGTAGCACCCGTGAGCCCCGATCGGCCAGCTGAACGGCGGCGGCGCAAGCCAGCGATGTTTTACCGACACCCCCTTTGCCTGTGAAAAACAGGTTGCGTGTTGGCGCTTCCAAGAATTGCAAGGGAAGACTCCTGTGGATGTCGCAAACCGAGACTAGCAGCAACCACTGTTGCCGCAGCATTCGCCGGAGTCCGCAGCCAACGGCAAGGTCGCTTTCGGTTTCATCCGGGTGCCCGTCCAGAGGGCCAGATTTTCGCGTGAAGGATACTCGCAACGACTGACAACGCGACCATCGACCAACACTAGCGGCAAGCATTCGACCCCCTCGTCGGTCAGCATCTTGTGCACAGTCGGGTTGCCTGCAAATTCGGACGGGTCTTGCGCGAGATTAAAGCGGACGACTTGATGCCCTTGCTGTTGCAACCAATCGAGATCCGCTGCGAACTTGGGCAACACGGGATCGACCTGTGGACCGCAAACTCCGGTCGAGCAACACATCGCCTTATCGTAAATCTGTACTTTGGTCATTGCAGTTTGTGCTTTTCGAGTGTCAGGCTCGTCTTCAGGCCTGGTCGCTTTGTCGATTTCAACATTTGCGGGCACCGCCTATTGTAGCGGTGACAAAGCAGGGCGACCATCTCGCGGCCCGCCTTGCCTACGGATTCGGCGGTGATGTGCAGATCAGAACGACGAGCGTGTCGTTTCCGGTATTCTCAATTCCATGCAGGCACCAGGCGGGAAGATAAACGAAGTCTCCCTTCTTAACCTCGCGTTTGCCGCGGTGAAACGTCATTTCCCCCTCCCCTTCTAGAATCACATAGGTTTCCTCGGTGGGGTGAGAGCCTGGTTCCAGAACCACGTGCGGCGGGACATAGAACATCACCAAGCCCATGTTCTTGGCCGGTGCATTCGGATTGACAGGATGCACCACTCGAACGCCGACACCGTGGCAACCTGGATAGACAACCGGGACTCCTTGCTGAACGCTTACGATCATCGGATCGGGCGGTGTTTCCGGTTTGGGAATGTCAGGCATTGCATCGTCGCCAGTATAGCCTTTGAATTGCGTGATCTTCGCCATGCCGCATTTCCTGTTCTGTGTGGTACGTGCTTGAACGTGTGTTGTTAACCAAGTCCGTAATTTACATTGCCGACAGAGCAAATCGAATCAGTTCTGTGGCGCGGCGCTGGTGCAGCGCTAATCCTCTTCGGCTCGGAACATTTGCACCATGTGTTGCTGATGGCCCGGTGTTCCGCCCGCGTTCATTGCGCTGTTCCCGCCGTCCAAAGGAATGATCGCGCCGCTCAGCCATGAGGAAGCGTCGGAGGCCAACAGCACAGCGAGTCCCATGATGTCGCGCGGTCCGCCGAGCCGGCCGGCGGGGATGCCTTTGAGGAATCGCTGTTCCAGCAGGGGGTCATCGTTCATCCGGGCTGTCAGACTGGGATTGACGACTTGAGCTGGTGCTACGCAGTTGACGCGGACGCCGCGATGACTCCATTCGGTACTCAGCTCGCGGGTCATCTGGATGACCGATCCCATGGCCATGCTGTAGGCGATATGGCCCCGCCCGAGCGCGTTCAAACCGGCCACCGAGCCGATGTTCATGATCGAACCGCGCCCCTGAACCAGCATGCGTCTTCCCGCTTCTTGGCACATCGCGAAGCGGCCGACGACAAGGTTCTGCAGCACACGATGCAGGTCTTTGATCAACAGGTCCTCGGGCTTTGCCAGATGTCCGTCGCCGGCGACGTTGCCCAAAAAATCGACTCGTCCAAATTCGGCATCGATCACACGGAACAACTCGGCAATCGCATCTGGATCGGAGACGTTCGTGCCGGCGACCAGCGCGGATCGGCCGAGCGAACGAATCTGCTCGGCCGTCGCCTCGGCTCCGTCGACATTGCGGTCAATCAGCGCGACGTCGGCACCGCATTGTGCGAGCGCAGTCGCCGTGGCCTGGCCAAGTCCCTGAGCGGCTCCCGATACAACGGCCACTTTGTCGGTAAGATCGAACAATGGAATCGTCATGGATCGTTGGTCCCTGTACTACGTCGCCGATGCGTCTTGGTGTCTGACATCCACGGCCATTGCGAGAACCGCTCCCAAGAGTAGACATGCGGCCATCGACCAGAGTCCGAAGCTTCCCAAAATCGTGGCCCCAAAAAAACCACCGATGTTGGCTACCGAATTGATCAGCGCGATTCCGCCGGCCGCTGCAACCCCGGTCAGGAACGATGTGGGCAATGTCCAGAATATCGGCAACATGCTCATCATTCCGGTCTGAGCCATGCAGAGTCCGATTAGCGATAGCACCGCGGACGGACTCGATGCGGTCAGAGCCCAACCTGTCGCCGCCAGCAACGCGGCAATCACCAAATGTCCGCGGCGCTCGTTGCGCCGATCAGAACTGATGCCGAATAGAATCATCCCCACGACGGCGCACAGATGAGGCACAGCGCTTAGCAGACCAATCTGAAAAGTGCTGAGGCCTGCGAATTGTCCCCGGATCAGCTTGGGAAAATAAGCCCCGCCCGCATTCGCTCCCACTGAAACCGTAAAGTAGATGGCGATCAACAGCCAGACACGCCACTGCATCAGCGCTGCCAGACGGTCCGCATCGTGACGGCTGCGCCGCGACTGTTCCTCGTGCTGCATGCGAGCGACCAGCCAGTCGCGCTGCTCGACCGACAACCAGGCCGCATCTCGAGGGTAGTCGGTCAAAAAGACCAACACGAAACAGCCGACGATCATCGACGGGATACCTTCGAGCAGAAACAGCCATTGCCAGCCCTGCAGGCCGGCGGCTGTGTCAAGAGTTTGCATGATCAAGCCGGAGATCGGATTTCCAAACACGCTCGCCAAGCCAATTGCCACCATGAAGAAAGCCGTCATCTTTCCGCGCTCTCGGTCGGGAAACCAGTAGCTGAGATACAGAATGATGCCGGGAAAGAATCCCGCCTCGGCGATCCCCAGCAGTATCCGCAGGCCGTAGAAGGACCACTGATCATAGGCAAACATGGTTGCCGACGAGATCAGTCCCCAGCTGATCATGATCCTGGCGATCCAACGGCGGGCCCCCACCCGCCGCATCAGCAGATTGCTGGGCACCTCGAAAAACAGGTAGCCCAGATAGAACATCCCGTAGCCGAGATTGAACGTGGCTTCGCTGAGCTGCAGATCGTCCTGCATTTGCAGGCGGGCGAAGCCCACATTGGCACGGTCAAGAATGTTCAGCAGATACAGTAGGCAGACCAGCGGAACTAGCCGCCAAGCGACCTTGCGGAGTGTCGTATTTTCTAACTCAAGATTACTCATGGCACCTTGTGAGTTACGCTGCCAGCTAGCGTTCCTAAACTTGCCTTTGCCGGCTATTTCATAAGCGGCCAGCTTACAGCACGACCAAGGCAACTCCATCGCCCGTACCCGTCCGCCGCGGCAGGCATGAAAGTGGTTGGCCGGAGGTGTACTTCGCTTTGGCTGTTGACTGCTGATATTTCTTTGGGATCACGAAACGGTCGACCAAGCCGAGTACTTCATGACGTCTACGGTGCCGGTTGTTGGCACGTGAAATGCTCTGTTAGCTGCAACCCTGTTCAGTTTTCCAGCCTCTGCTAACGGAGACAACCATCATGAAACTTGTTACTGCCCTTATCAAACCCGCTAAGCTGGATGAGGTCCGCGACAAACTCTCGGCTGCGGGAACACATGGGATGACTGTTACCGATGTAAGAGGTTTTGGACGGCAAAAAGGTCATAGCGAGACCTATCGAGGCGCGGAATACACCATCGATTTCAATCCTAAGGTGAAAGTGGAAGTCGCGATCGATGAACCGCTGGTTGATGAAGTGGTTGACATCATCTGCCAGGCAGCGCAGACAGGGAACGTGGGCGACGGCAAGATCTTCGTCACCCCGATTGAGAAAGCCGTGCGAATCCGCACGCGAGAGGTCGGAGTCGAAGCGCTCTAATCAGCACACTTGCCTGCCTGCAAGTGATTTTTTAGGATCGCGATAGTGGTAGTTGTTGCCAGCCGCAACCACCGCGATCCGCTCTGCCCTTCTCTCCAAGAGCCGCTCGGCCACGATCATCACGACGTGATACTCGGGCCGGTGCTGCTCAATCAGTGACGATCAGGCAACCGCCATCGACCGTAACGGCAGCGAACGATCGCGAATCCCACTCGCCCGGTACCAGGCGTTGGCGATCGCTGGTGCGACCGCGATGATCGGTGTCTCTCCCGCCCCGACTGACGGCAGGTCCCGCCGGTCCAACTGCACCAAGTCAAGCTTTGGTACGTCGCTGATCCGAGGCACTCGATAGGACGAGAAAGCTGGATTGGCGATTCGTCCCTCGGCAAATTCGATCTGCTCAAAGAGTGCGCCGCCGAGTCCCATGATCAACGCGCCGGAGTGCTGGGCTCTGAGATTCTTGGGGTTTTGTACCGCACCGCACTCGAAAGCCTGACAGACTTCCAGCACGCGAGCCTTGCCATCGACGACTTCGACCTCCGCGCAGGCGGCAACGAACGAGCCTTTCTCGGTGCCGCAGGCCAAGCCGATTCCGCGACTAGCGGGCAGCTTTTCCATTCGTGAAGCCCAGCCAAATTGCGCGGCCGCGGCGCTGAGCACATTGCTGAGGCGGCCATCATCCAGGTGGCGCAAGCGAAATTCAAGCGGATCAGCTTTTGCCAGTTCAGCCAATTCATCCATTGCCGATTCACGGGCAAAGGTGTTGGCAACCGATGCCAGTGCGCGATAGGAGCCCTGCCGAAGGGGTGAGTCAGAACGTTTGAAACTGGTGATCCCGTTGGGGACTCGGTACGGTGTTGCGATTGCCGATCCCCCCGAGTTGTAATTGGTGAATTCCCAATTCTTGAGGCTGCCTGATTTGTCAATCCCCGCGATGACTTCAATCAAACCGGCCGGGCGAAAGTAGGCCCAGGTGAATTCTTCCTCGCGAGTCCATCGCAGGGAGACTGGTTTTCCGGCCGCTTTGGCTAATCGTGCGCACTCCACAGCGGCTTCACCGGTGTGTTTGCCGCCAAACCCGCCACCGGTATCGGGAATGATGACGCGAACTTTTTCAGGCGTCAGACGAAACGTCTGGCAGAGTTCCGCTTGGACACGACTTGGTTGCTGGCTACCGGTCCAGACGGTCAGCCGTCCGGTATCCCACTGGGCAACCGCACTCCGCGGTTCCATCGGTGCGTGCTGGATGTAGGCGATCGTGTATTGGCTTTTGATTCGCTCGGCAGCAGCCGACGACGCGGCGATTCGATCACCCCACTGGTGATCACGATTACGTCCATCCGAAATGGCCGTTTGCTTCAGATGCGCGAACAAGCCGTCGCTCGCGACATGCTGACTTTGCTGGTTCCATGTTGCGGTCGACGCGAGTGCGTCGACGGCCTGCCCGGCTTGCCAGCTGGTCGGTGCGAAGCAGCCGACGAAATTGCCGTCACGAACTGCTCTTGCACCAACAGTCGAGTCGACTGCGTTGAGATCGATCGACTCAAGTTCGGCAGCGTAAGAGGGCGGTCGCAGTACCTTGCCATACAGCATGCCCGGTCGTTGAATGTCGGCTGGGAATTTCGCCAAACCGGTGACCACCTCGCGGCCGCCAACTTTTGGGGCGGATGATCCAAGGATCTGCCAATCATCGACCGGCCGAACCGATCCAGAGCTTGCCGGTGCGGTTTCCAATTGCTGGGCCAAGCCGGGATCGGAGGCGAGTTTCGCAAGTGAAACGGAATCCGGGCCACTGCGAAAGTCTCCATCAGCGAAGCTGATCTTGTCGGCTGTCACGCCGAACCGAGCGGCAGCGGCGGAGATCAACAGATCGCGCAGTGCGGCGGCAGCGCTGCGTATTCTCGGGATCGTTGACGGCGTCGTTCGGCTGCCGGCGGTGCCCCCGTCATCGGGACACAATTCGGTGTCGGCCATGACGACTCTGACCAGATTGATCGGCAAGCGAAGCTCCTCGGCAACTGCTTGCGTGATTTGCGTTCGTGACCCCTGTCCAACCTCGACCTTGCTGGTCAACACCGTGACGCTGCCGTCATCGCCGAGATGGAACCTGTGGGACAACGTTTCGGCGCTGTGCGCTTGCCGACCGCGAGTCTGGCCGCTGGTGCGGCTGGCCGAGACGGCGACGATCACTCCCGCGCCCAGGATTTGCGTGAACTCTCTGCGATTGGCCGCGAACTGATAGGTCGGCTGTTCGCGAAGCTCGTATCGTTCGACCGCTGTGTCTGGTCGGTCAAGGGAATCTTGCATGATTAGTCTTTGATGATTGCGGCTGCGACTGCGGCGCGAATGTTTTCGTAATTGCAACAACGACAAATGTGTCCGCTCATCGCGGCAATGATTTCGTCGGATGTGATGGACTCCCCTGTGCGGGCCAACGCAACAGCGGTCATGATGTGACCTGGGACGCAATACCCACATTGCATTGCCTGGTGATCCAAGAACGCCTGCTGAACCGGGTGTAGCTGCGTGTCTGACGCAATGCCTTCGATCGTTTCGATTTCCGACTCGGTAACTTCGCCGATCGAGGTGATGCACGATCGCGTTGGCGTGCCGTCAACCAATACAGTGCACGCGCCGCAGAGACCCTCGCCACAGCCGTACTTGGTACCGGTCAGCTGGAAGTCCTCACGAAGCACGTCCAACAGTGGCCGCTCCAGGTCGGTCCGCGTGGTGTGCTGTGAACCGTTGATTGTCAGCTGTATTTCGACGGTCATGATCGACTCACACGTGAAATGGCGTCGGACGGGGTTTTCAATTTGCAAGCCCAGTCACCGCTGAACGGTGACACCAGTGTACCGCCGACAAAGAAAGCAGGGGACCAAAGGGCCCGGCAGCGGAGGAGTATTCTGCCGGGCTGGAAGCGGACGCTCACCAGACCAGCAGGTCGGGGTCCGAAAACCAGTTTGACCATTTTGCTGCTTTAGCGTCTCTTGGGTCTCGGTATTTTCTTGCGGCCGCTCTGCTTGACTCCTTTACGACGTTTTTTTTGCCGTCCACTTGGTCCTCGGGTTGATTCGTCGATCTCGACTTCAGAAAACGGCTTGCCGACATTTTCTCTGAGTTGCAGCACGCGATCTCGCAGTGATGCCGCGCGCTCAAACTCCAATGCTTCTGCCGCGAACAGCATTTCTTGTTCGAGCGCATCGACGTACTCGATGGTAATGTAGACGGCTTCAGATTCGTCTTTCGCCGCGGCCGCCGTCTTGCGATGTTTGGCTGCTTCGGTCTCGATTCCCGCGCGGATCGTTTTTCGGATCGTCTCGGGTGTAATCCCGTGCTTGTCATTGTATTGCTGTTGGATTGCACGTCGACGTTCGGTTTCGTCGATCGCCAACCGCATCGAATTGGTCACTTTGTCGGCATACAGGATGACCTGTGAATTGGCATTCCGAGCGGCCCGTCCAATGGTCTGAATCAAGCTGGTTTCGCTCCGCAAAAAGCCTTCTTTGTCGGCATCCAGAATCGCGACCAACGAGACTTCCGGCAAATCGAGTCCTTCGCGCAACAGATTCACACCGACCAAACAATCAAACTGGCCGGCGCGCAGCTCCTGCAGCAGATCGACGCGTTCGAAGGCATCCAATTCGCTATGCAACCAACGACAACGCACGTTTTGTTCTTGAAAAAAGGTGGCCAGATCCTCGGCCAGTCGTTTCGTGAGCGCGGTCACCAATACCCGCTCGTCTTTGGCCGCTCGATCGCGGATCTGCTCCAGCAAATGTTTGACTTGACCGTGGGCCGAGACGACTTTGACTTGGGGATCCAGCAATCCGGTGGGTCGGATGATTTGCTCAATCACTTCCCCGCCGGTCCGCTGCAGTTCGTAATCGGCCGGCGTGGCGCTGACGAAACAAACTTGCTTGGCGCGCTGTTCCCATTCCTCGAACTTGAGCGGCCGGTTGTCCATGGCGCTGGGCAAGCGAAAGCCATGACCGACTAACGTCTCTTTGCGACTTCGGTCGCCGGCGTACATCGCGCGAACTTGCGGAATGGTGACATGCGACTCGTCGACAAAAGTGATGAAATCATCGGGAAAAAAATCGTACAACGTATCAGGAGTTGCACCGGGTGGTTTTCCCGACAGCGGTCGGCTGTAATTCTCGATCCCCGGGCAATGGCCGACCTCGGCCATCATTTCCAAATCAAATCGCGTTCGCGCCGACAACCGTTGAGCCTCGAGCAACTTGCCTTGCGATTGAAACAATTCCAACTGCTCGGCCAACTCCTGGCGGATCATTCGCAGCGCCGCTTGCACCCGGTCTTCGGGCATCACAAAGTGCCTGGCGGGATAGATGTAAACGTGGTCCAGCGTTCGAATGGTTTCGCCGGAGACAGGTTTGATGATCGATATCTGTTCGATCTCATCGCCCCACATTTCGATTCGGTAAGCGAATTCCTCGTAGGTCGGCCACAATTCGATCGAATCGCCACGCACGCGAAACTTGCCTCGTTCGAACGCGATGTCGTTGCGATCGTACTGCACGTCGACAAACTTAAGCAGCAATTTGTCTCGTCGCATCCGCTGTCCTTTGTGGATTGCGACGATCAGGTCTTTGTAGTCTTTGGGTGAACCGAGTCCATAAATGCTGCTGACCGAGGCGACGATCACCACGTCGCGTCGGCTGACAAGCGAACTGGTGGTTGCCAGTCGCAGCCGATCGATCTCTTCATTGATCGAAGCATCCTTTTCGATGTAGACGTCGCGCTGCGGAATGTAGGCTTCTGGTTGGTAGTAGTCGTAGTAGCTAACGAAATAGTGGACCGCATTTTCGGGAAAGAACTCGCGGAATTCGCTGTATAACTGTGCAGCGAGCGTTTTGTTGTGGCTCAGGACCAACGCGGGACGGCCCAGCTCAGCGATCACGTTGGCCATCGTGAAGGTTTTGCCCGTTCCAGTGGCGCCGAGCAACACCTGTGCGTCGCGACCGCTGCGGAAACCTTTGATCAGCGATTCAATCGCCGCCGGTTGATCACCGGCCGGCGGAAAGGGCTGTTGCAGGTGGAATTGTGCGGGCGGAAGTGCGATCGATTGGCTCATCGTAACTCAGCGACTTGATTGATCGAAGGAAGCTTCCGCGGCCGCGTCAGCGGCGGATGCAGCAATGCTGGTGGCTGGACCGCGGTTACTGGAAGCCGAGGGTGCAGGCGCGTCGGTACAAATGTAGGGCAGAAGCTGTCGGAGCTTTTTTGGGCCCACACCGTGGACTCTTCCCAGCTCGCGTGGACTGACAAACGGCCCCAAACGGTTCCGGTCTTCGAGGATCCGCCTGGCCAGAACTGGTCCGATTCCGGGCAGCAGCGATAATTCTCGCTCCGTCGCAACGTTCAGATCAATCGTGATTGATTCAACCGACAATGCATCCGGCTGATCACGGTCCTCCGGGACCCAACAGATCGTCAGAATCAGAGCCAGCAGCGCAAGGACTGCCACCAGAATCTGGACTCCGCGCGAGTTCAACGGTGGCTCGACCTGTTCGCTCCTGTGAGTCATGCTTCGTATGCCAACTTCGTGATCTCGCGGAGGAAGCATCAGTAAGCTATGTGCTGCCCGCTTTGACGCATTATCGAGCGCGAAGGTTAATTTGGCAACAATCAGTCACTGAACCATTCAAGCTAAGACGACGCAATTGCGATCGAAAACTGATGAAAGACTACCGAAAAGTCACCGCGGATGCGGCGCTGGAGAACGATCTGCGGGCACTGGTTCGCTTGTCGATTGCCGAGGACTTGCGGTCGCTGTTTGACTGGACGACGGTATGTTTGATTGGCGGTAATGATCGCGGCGGATGCCAAATCGTGCCTCGACAAGCGGGTATCTGTGCCGGGCTGGCGACGTTGCCCTGGATCCTTGACGAATTCGATGCGGACTTGCAGGCGGAATGTTTGATCGCCGACGGCCAACCGCTGGTGGCCGGTCAACCGATTGCGATCGTGCGCGGCAACGTTCGCGACTTGTTGACGGCCGAGCGGACGGTCTTGAATATCATCGGTCGCTTATCTGGAGTAGCAACGATCACGCGCCAGTATGTTGATCGCATCGCATCGACGGGTGTCCGTTTATATGACACTCGCAAGACGACGCCGGGATGGCGCTTGTTGGAAAAGTACGCAGTCAACTGCGGAGGCGGAAACAACCATCGCAGCGGTTTGTACGACGGCTTTTTGATCAAAGACAATCACTTGGCGCTGGCCGGCGGTGACGGCAAACCGCTCTCGGCAAGCGAAGCGGTCCGCCGGGCACTTGCCTGGCGGGGGGCAAAGGTCGATCGGGCAACCGCGCCGGCAATCGTCGAAATCGAGGTCGACACGATCGAGCAGTTTCGCGACGTGTTGAGCGTCGGTCCCGACATCATTCTGCTGGACAACTTCGCTGTGGATCAACTGCGGGAAGCGGTCGCGATACGCAATGACGCTGGATCGAAGGTCGAACTGGAGGCTTCGGGGAACGTCAAAATCGATACGATCGCCGAAATCGCGGCAACCGGTGTCGACCGTATCAGCAGCGGTGCACTTACCCACCAAGCCACCTCCTTGGACCTCGGATTGGACTGGTTTGACTCGATCACAAGCTAGTTTTGCCGGGCGGACGGGGACGAACGCCTGGTCACCCCTTGATTTCAGCGTGGCTGGGGGACAGCGGCGGGGAGCCTCCAGTTAGTGCTGGGGCTCGAGGACTCGACCCCGGCCACTCAACACCGGCCTCCAAGCCCTGAGGCGGGACCAACCTGCTCGGCCTCGGTTTGGTTCGCCCCGGTCAGCCGGCATTGATCCGCACAAAGCACCACAGCCAACAGTCGTTGTCAATTGAGCAATTCCATGCAATCGCGTTCTCAAATCATCAGCCATCGAAGCTGGATCGATTTTTTGCAACCGACGCTTGATGCAGCTGCCGTGATGGCATCGCTGGCGATCGTGCGCTGGATGACCGGACGAGGGATGGAAGACACAACGATCGCGATCGGCTTGATCGCGGTGGTCTTGTTTCTATTGCTCTCGCATTTGACTGGCTTGAACCGCCGCGGTGATATCGGATCGGCGAACCGGGAAATGACGGGCATTGCAGCGACCTGGACGTTGACCGTGCTGGTGTTGGCGATGCTTGGTTTTGCTACCCGTTACAGCGATCAATTCGCGCGATCGGTGATCTCGATTTGGTTTGTCCTTGCGCCGACATTGATTGGACTGGGTCGGATGTCGATGCGCATCGTGCAACGCGGTCTGCTGAAGCGGGGTGTTGGAATCCGCCGTGTCGCGATTGCCGGTTTAAACGGTTTGGGACGACAAACCGAATCGAACATTGTCAACGAACCGTCGCTGGGGCTGCGGGTAATCGGCTTTTATGATGACCGAATCGAATCTCGTGACGACAATCGCGAGCTGCAATCTGAAGACCTGGAACTGACGGGATCCCTGAATGATCTTGTTGCCGCGGCCAAGAACGGTGAAGTCGACACGATCTTGGTGACGCTTCCGATGCGGGCGGAGGATCGAATTCGATTCCTGTTGGATCAACTCAGTAACTCAACCGTTTCGGTTTATATCGTTCCCGACTTTTTCGTCTTTGAGCTGCTGCATTCGCGCTGGACCCAAATTGGCGGTTTACCGGCGGTCAGTGTCTTCGAGAACCCGCTGTATGGTGTCGATGGAATGGTCAAACGGGTTGCCGATTTGATGATCGCCACTGTAGCTTTGCTGGCCGCAGCTGTGCCGATGGCACTGATCGCATTGGCCGTCAAGCTCTCTTCGCCAGGCCCCATCTTCTTTCGGCAACGCAGATACGGTTTAGATGGTCAGGAGATTCTGGTTTGGAAGTTTCGATCGATGCGAGTCTGTGACAATGGGCCGGTCGTCAAACAAGCCACCAAAGACGATCCGCGCATCACTTGGCTGGGCAGCATTTTGCGGAAGACGAGCTTGGATGAATTACCACAGTTGTTTAACGTCCTAAGCGGCACAATGTCGCTGGTTGGACCTCGTCCGCACGCCAACGCGCACAATGAACAGTACCGAAGTCTGATTCGTGGGTACATGCTTCGACACAAAGTCAAACCGGGAATTACCGGGCTGGCTCAAGTCAACGGATGCCGTGGCGAGACCGACACGCTGGAAAAGATGGAACGCCGCATCGAGTGGGATCACAATTACATACGGAATTGGTCGATCTGGCTCGATTTCAAAATCCTGTTGCGAACCCTGCTGGTGGTCTGGAAACAGGAACAGGCCTACTGATACGGCAATGTTCTAAAAGTCGGTCCAGAGCGCGTGCAGAGCTGCCAAGTCCTGAAATTCAATCGGTCGCAGCGACCGGCGTTCTGTCAATAGATTCAAATTGATTGGTTGTTTCATCAGAATCAGGCTACCGGGCCGCCATTCCAGACGCCCGGATCGTTGGTGGCAGCATTCAGGCTGCGGATGTCGTATCTTGCCGGTATCGACTGCGGCGGCGATGATTGCATACTGGCGCTTGTTCAGCGACCCGATTCCACCTTTTGAAGACCGATATGGCACTACCTCCCTGGACCGTCGAGTTCATTCGACGCGGACTGACCGATGTTGCCCGCAGAGCCGGTGACGCTGAGACGTTCGAGAAAATCAAATCGCAAGCCACTGAAATCCTAGGTGACCTGCCCGAGACCGCAGCCCGCGGCATCGAATCGGTGATGCGAACCGCCGAATCAGGGAAGAAATCGATCGAACGCTGGGCCAAAAAACACACCACGCTGGCGGTACCCGTATTGAACGCCAGCGGACTGCTGCAGAACCCGTTAGGTTCGGGCGTTCCCCTGGCACCGCTGGCCGTCGAATTAGGTCAAGAGCTGTTGGCGGGCGATTCGATCACGGGCAACGCGCTGGATCAGCGACTGACGCGGCGGTTCCATCGAGTGCTGCCGGACAGTGAGCTGTCGATCGCTGTCGCCAGCAGTTTTTCCGCCGCGCTGACATGTATGCCGTTTCTGCTGCCACAATATCAACTGGTCGTCCACCGCCATCATGCGCTACGTCTGCCCGATGGATTACCGCTGCCCGATGCCTGCGGATTGTTCGCTCCGGTGATCCAGGAAGTGGGCAGCGCCGATGGCGTCAGCCCAGGTGACTTTGATGGCTTGGGAAGTTTTTGCGCCATCATGGCCGATGTCGGATCACGGCCGATCGAATTGTTACAGCAGATACCGAAGGACGCGATCCAGGCCGTCGTCTTGCCGGTTGCCACGATGTCGCAATCATCTTTTGAACAGATTCCGTCGGTCGAATCGATGTTGTCCGCCGGTGCCAGTTTCGTTGTCCTACCCGGCGATGGCATGCTCGGCGGACCGTCCTGCGGGATCGTTGTCGGAACCAAGCTACCGATCGAGCGCATGAAATCTTCCGCTGCCTGGCGGGCGTTGGCGGCAAGCAAAGCGGTTACCGCTATGGTGCTCGCGACGTTGGAAGTCGCCAGAGCAAGCGAAGATCAAATTCCCGTTCACGCCTTGCTCAGTACCAACATCGAAAATCTGCGCGATCGGGCCGAAAGGATGGCAACTCGACTGTCGGGCAACGATTCGGTTGCGGAAAGTACGGTTACCCAGCAACAAGCACAGCTGACCGTCGGTGGACGCTGGCGGTTCCCCTCGCATCAATTGCGATTGAAGCATCGTTCGATCTCAGCTCAGGCCTGGCAGCAAACGTTGGTCGAGAGCGTGCCGGCGGTCTTGACCGGCGTCGACGGCGAGCAGCTGGTCGTTGATTTGCGCTGGATCGCCGCGTCGGACGACAACAAATTGGCCGAAGCGCTCGGCTAGCCACGACCGTTGAGCATCGCCGGCAGGGTGAAACTAGTCAAATTGCCTTGGCCCCAGCGGACTGCGGTTGTCCGGGGCCAGCCAACCAGGGACTGGGGTCTCGTCGCAGCCAAAGTGATGTCGTTTTATGGGTTGTTCGGTAACAGGTCGAAATCACCGGTTACGTCCCGCCATACGGAGTGGATATGGTTGGCGGGATTCCCTGCCGCGTCGGCCTGGGTGTTCACGAACTCAATTAAAAAGTCTTTGCCACGAATCCGGTAATAGTGCCCGATCCCCGGTTCGGTCGCGCCTGCCCAGGCGAAATGGATGTTTTCCCAGCCATTCTGTTCGATCAAAGCCCGGCGACGTTTGGCGACTTTGTCCGCCACCGCATCCACATAAGTCAGCACAAGATCCCGCAATTGCCGTTGCTGCGATTCATTCAATTTACTCGCGGGAATGCCCTCGGGATCGCCAATTTCGACTTGTGCCGTGCCCGCAAACCGGATCTCTTTCGGCGCCTGGTCGGACAGCAGGGCTTGTTCGCGCTGGTCGGCGCCGAGTGAGTTGACCAGGTCGAACGCGAGTTGCTCCTCCTCGCGAAGAACGCGGGTGCCTTTCTTGATCGGACCGGGGAGATCGTCCATCACAGTCGCGGGATTGGCGGCAAAAAACTGCGGCGTGCTGTCAACGACTTGGCCGTCACGGCAGACAAAGTTCAATGACAGGTGATGCCCTTCAAAACTCAGCCCCCAGGCTCCCCTGTTGCTCGGAGTTCCGAAGATTGTGAGATAGTATTTTTGCGGGTCGCGTTCCCAATTGCCACCGTCACCTTCCAATTGTCGTAGCACGCCTTCAAGCAACATGATTTTGCTAGCCTTGCCGTATCCCGCTTCACTGAGCATTGCCCGCACCAGTCGCAGCGCCGCGGTACGCTGCGCGGTATTCATTTCGCGCATCACCAGACCTTTGCGAGTTTTCTTGGGGATGAAGTGCCAATCGACCCGCTGCGGCGAATCGTATTCCATCACGGCGATCGCTTTTTGATCCTCGGTAAGGGTCCCCAAGAACGCATCGGCAAAGGTTTGCAATTGAACGCCGGGTGGATCGGTTGCTTTCATGGCGACAATCGAGAGCAAACCGAAGCCAATGCCGGCGAGCAAGTAGCGGCGGCTGAAATGGGTCAAATTCATTAGAAGTCCAATTGATCGAACTGGGGATTGAACACAAAGCAAAGATTTTAACCCGAGCGGTCGCGGGATTCTGCCGCCTTTACAATTTGTGTTGGCGGAAATTACCGGATCAACAATCTTGCGGCTGAGCCCAGGCGGGGCCCTTAATGTACACGTTCGGGTCGTCCCCTAGGCTTGTTGAATCTGATCATTCATACTCGCCGAGCTGATGATTCCGCAACCTGACCCAATGTCAGCTCTCGCCCTTTTCCGCTTCGAAAGACCCGCCCTTTCAAATTCCAACTCGTGAGTGATAAAAGTTTTTCCACCGTCGATATCTGCGGCGTGCAATACGCCGTTGTAGACTATCAATTGGCGACGAAGATTGTGATCGAGAAAGCACTGCGTCGCGAAAGCTTTGGGCTGTTAGCCTCGGCCGTGCACGTTATCGCCGAGAGCCATTGGGATGCGGAGATGAAATCCGCCACCGATCAAGCAGACATGATCGTTCCTGACGGCCAGCCAATTCGCTGGGCGATGAACCATTTCTATCACACGAATCTGACTGATCGCGTGTACGGACCATTCTTGACGCTCCATGTATTGAAGCAGGCAAATCAACACGGTTTGAGAGTGTTTTTGTATGGAGGGAATACACAAGCAACTTTGGATGGTTTCGCTCGTTACATTCGCGAACACTATCCACTGGTAACTATTTGCGGCAGTTACCGCGAAGCCCGCCCGGATGACGACACGTTGACCGCCCAGCAGGTCAACGATGCGGGAACACATCTACTGTTTGTGGGCAGAGGATGTCCAAATCAGGAAAAATGGATCGCCAAACACCGAGGGGAGGTGATGGCCGTGATGATGGGAATCGGAGCGGCGTTCAGTTTTTACGCGGGGGATGTTTCGCAAGCTCCACGGTGGATGCAAGACCACGGTCTGGAATGGCTGTACCGATTAATCCAGGAGCCTCGCAGGTTATGGAAACGGTATTTGTTTACGAATACCACGTTCATTTGCTTGATTGCAAAGCAAGCGTTAACGCGCGCTCTAAAGCGATAATCGAGTCAGACATCGGCTGGACGAAGGTCTCTAAATCCTCGCCGACTGCCAATCAAGAGACGTTGATTGCAGGTGGCTTGGCGAAAGTGATTTGCGGCGGCGTTGACGATTTAAGCGGTCACGAAGAAGCTAGGCGGCCTGCGCCTGGACGCCGTGAGAAACCAGGCAAGGTGCACCGCACCGCGGCAGCGTCGTTTTGATTACGATGGATTGATTAGATGGATCAGGGCCGCTGAGCCGGCACAAGGATGGAACAAGCAGTGTCGGTTCCGCTGAAGAATCTTGATTGACAACCGATAACGAGTTCGCCGCCGTAGAGGATCGGTGGCCCGACGCCCCGCAGATCACATGGGTCTAACTTGAGCGACATTGGATCAGCCTTAGCGATCGACAATGATGAATTCCTGATGCAGCGGAGATCCCTGCATTATCTGTACGTGCTGGCCGTTCCATTGACCGCGACCATTGGCTGCGTCAGTGGTATCGAGCTGTCGGGAATACGTCACACCGGCTTCATTTGGCCATTGATGATGGTCGTCGGGGCGTTATTGTTGCTGGCGAGGCGCGAGCGGTCTGCATTCCCTTGGATCGTCTGGTTACCGTGGTATGCAATGATGACGTTTTCATTTGCTTGGAGCGAACTCACGCTACGACCAAATCTACAGGACTGCCTGCAGTTGCTGACGCCTCCCATGGTCGGATTGATCGCCGGCTGCGTGCGATACGACCAGCAGATGCTGCAGCGGTTCTTTAGGACATGCGTGTTCTGCTCGATAATCGTCGTCGCCAGCTTTGTGTTGTTTAGATATGGACTTGGCAATGTCTCCCAGCAGGGGCTTGAGTCGGCGGTTGAGGACGAAGGCATCGCTTTCGGTGCGCGGAGTGCTGCGATGACGCTGTGCATCTTCGCTTGCGTGTTCGTCGCACGGGCTCGTCAGAATGGATTTCTCGGTATTGTCGGCTGGCTGGCTTGTCTCAGCGTGTGTGTATTGTCCGGCAGTCGTACGGCGTCCGCTGCGACTCTGATTCTTTGGTGTGTCGTTCCACGATACGACCGATTTGTTGGACGGGTGTTGGGCGTCGCAATCATGCTGCTGGCCGCGATAGTGGCGTTTGCGACACCAGCTATCCAAGAGCGATTCTTTGCTGGCAGGTCGGGCTCGCTTTCGGATGTAAGTTTCGACGTCCAAACGACCCAGGGACGAAGCTATGCCTGGCCATTAATCTGGGAAGAAGCCAAGAAGCGTCCGATTATCGGACACGGTGTGGGCTCGTCCAAGTTATTCGTCCCACGCGTCTGGCCAGATATCGACAAACCGCACAACGATTACTTGCGGGTTGTTTTTGAAGTTGGATACCCTGGGTTGGCCTTGTTTGTGCTAGCGCTGCTATGGCAATTGGTTGACTTATGGAAGACTTGTCGTGCTGACACTCAGCATGCCAATTGGCCGGCAACGGCTGCGTTCTGTGGCTTCGTGACCTTGTCAATCATTGCAGTGACGGACAATCCGATCATCTATGGCGTCTGGTACATGAATCCGCTGTTCGCTCTGCTAGGAATCGCCTATGCGATCCGTTATCAACAGACGGTCGAGGGCTCGGACTCCTGAGTGGGAACTCGATCAACAGCGATTTTGTCAATTCGCAGTCGCCGCAAACTACCGAGCGGTTTCAGCAGCATGGGAGCCGGTTTTGAAGATACTTCTCTGCCATAATTACTACCAACAACCTGGTGGAGAGGACCAATGTTTCCTCAGCGAGGGAGCGCTGCTGGAATCGGAAGGGCATGACGTGGTTCGTTACACCCGGCACAACGACGACATCAAGGACATGCGACAGATTCAGGTCGCCGGCAAGACGATTTGGAACCGCCAGACCTATCTCCAGATACGCGAGCTCATACGCCGCGAGCAGCCTGCGATTGTGCACTGCACCAATATCTTTCCTCTGATCTCGCCCGCGGTTTACTACGCGGCGGCCAAAGAGGGTGTGCCGGTCGTTCAATCACTCCATAACTATCGACTGATGTGTGCCAATGCGTACTTTCTTCGCGACGGCAAGACCTGCGAAAAGTGCGTGGGGAAGATATTTGCTTGGCCCGCGGTCACCCACGCTTGTTACAAACAAAGTTTCGCTGGCAGTGCCGCTGTGGCTGGCGCGTTCGCTGTTCACCGCGTCCTGAGGACCTTTCAGAGGCGGGTCGATGTGTTTGTTGCGCTAACCGAGTTCGCGAGAGGCAAGTTTGTCGAAGGTGGGATTCCTGCTGAGAAGCTGGTTGTGAATCCAAATTTTCTCAGCATCAGTTCAAGTCCGGGGACCGGCGCCGGCGGATATGCGGTCTACGTCGGGCGGCTTTCGCCGGAGAAAGGTATCGACATCCTGCTGGAAGCCTGGAGCCAGCTTGGGCAGTCACTGAAGCTGAAAATCGTTGGTGATGGGCCGCTGGCGGATCAAGTGCGGGCCGCGGGCCAGCGCGATGATCGGATCGAATGGATGGGCTACCAAAGTCCCAAACGGGTTCTCGAGCTACTCTCGGACGCCGCTTGCCTGATCATACCGTCGATCTGGTATGAAGGTCTGCCGCGCACGATCGTCGAGGCGTTTGCGGTCGGCACACCCGTCATCGCGTCCAGAATCGGGTCTTTGACGGACCTGATTTCGGATGGTCAAAACGGTTTTCACTTCGAAAGCGGCAACGCGGAAGATCTGAAACGTGCCATTGAACTGTTTTTCTCCGAGCAGACCGATCAAACGCGGTTTCGAAAAGCAGCTCGGACCACGTTTGATCAACAATTCACTGCTTCGGCGGCGTACAGGAATCTAATGACAACCTACGCCAAGGCCGCCGGTAAAACAAACACGGACTTCGATTGACGGGGCTTGGCGATTTCCGACGCCTGATCGACCCTGGTAACCAGCCGCGTGATTGGCCACAATGATCGCCAATTCCTGCTCGCTAGATTTCCTATGATCAATTTGATCGATGACTAGGCTCGAAGAAGATCGCTCCCATCACGCCGAGGCACTGGCGAATCAACTGCAGCCAGCCTATGCCGAGAGTCCGAAAGTGCGATTTTCGATTGTCACACCGACGCTCAACGCGGCGCGTTATCTGCCCGCCTGCCTGGCGTCGGTGGAGTCACAACGTGCCGCCGGGATTGAAGTTGAGCATCTGGTTCTAGACGGCGGAAGTACGGACGGGACGCTTGAACTACTTGACCAAGCCCACGTCACGCAGTTGCCGCGTAAACCAGAGCACAACCTTGTGGATGCGATTGACCTCGGTTACCAAAACGCGCAAGGTGATTTAATCGGCTATTTGGGCGCTGATGATGTATTCCTGCCTGGCGCACTGCAGAGCGTTGCAGAGATCTGGCGTCGCGAACAGCGTCCCTGGGTTGTTTGTCGCTGTCGGTGGTCCGATGCGGAGCTTCGGTCGCGGGGCGAACTTGCTCCGGCACCCGCCTGGCTGACCGCCGCGACTCACGCCTGCCTTGGCTGGAACTACTTCGGAATGATCTCGACTTTTGTTACGCCCCAACTGTATCGCGAATTAGGTAATTTCGATACCACGCTGACACGCTGTGAGGATTATGATTTCTTCACACGGGCGATCGCGCGAGACATCCCCTTCAGCCGCCTTAATCGGACCGTCGCGATTTTTCGGATGCATGGCGACAATAGCTCGGCAGTTCAGAATTCGGAGCTTGACCGATGCTATCGCACGGTTGTCCAACGCTATGGCCCAGAATCACGGTCGCTGCAATTGCTGTTGGAACTCGGCTTCAAGTCGTGGATCTATATCCGCCACCCGCATTGGGCGTATCACCAGATCCGATGCAAGATTCGAGCCCACTCACTCCGTGGTCTCGGAAAAAGCTGAATATTCCGACTGCCGAAGCGCTGGCGATGACGCTTCACCAATGTCTCTGGCAGGCCAGTCGGCGCTACCGATGATGGCAGTGCCTTGGGTCAACCAACGGCAATCAGACGGTTTTCCGCCCAGCATGGACACCATCACCAACCTGGATTCACCCTGGTGAATCGGATCCATTCAGCTTGTCCAGCGAGAGTCCCGTTTCGCGGCTGTTGGATCGAACGAATCGATGGTAACGGATTTGAGCGATGGAACGATCGTAAAGATTCGCTTTAGCGATCCCGCGAGATTCGGATCGTTGCCGCCGGCAATCGGAAGATCGTTGCAAATTTTAGAAACTCGAGTTTAATGTAGCTGGTAATAGTTTTCGCGATCGAAAAAATTGTTTTAGTGAACGATGGACTGACCAGAGTGACACCATGAAAGTAGTTCTATTTTGCGGCGGATTGGGTTTACGCCTGAGGGAATACAATGAGTCGATTCCCAAGCCGATGGTTCCGATCGGTAATCGTCCAATCATGTGGCATTTGATGAAGTATTACGCGCACTACGGCCACACCGATTTCATCCTCTGCCTGGGCTGGCAAGCGAATGCGATCAAGGACTTTTTTCTAAACTATGACGAATGTGTATCCAATAATTTTGTGCTGCAGAAACACGGTAAAGTTGACTTGCTGAGCAGCGATACGCAGGACTGGACGATTACCTTTGTCGACACCGGAATCAATGCGAACATTGGCGAGCGATTGAAGGCGGTCGAGCCTTATCTGCAGGGGGATCCGGTGTTTTTGGCCAACTACTCCGATGGCTTGACCGACTTGCCGCTACCCGCGCTGATCGACCATTTTCATGAACATGATTCGGTTGGCACTTGCATGGCCGTGAAGCCCAATCAGAGCTTTCATCTGATTGATGCCGATTCAGACGGTTTGGTCAAGCAGCTTACACCGATGGCAGAAGCGGACCTCTGGATGAATGCCGGTTTTTTCGTTTTCCGCAACGAGATTTTCGACTACATCGATGTCGGTGAGGACCTGGTTACCGAGCCTTTTGAACGGCTGACGGCTGAGCAGAAATTACACGTCTACCGGCACGAAGGATTCTGGGCCTGCATGGATACGTACAAAGAGAAACAGATTCTCGATGCCATGCACGAGCAAGGGAATGCGCCTTGGACCGTTTGGGAAAGACCCGTATCTACCCCAGGATCACAGACAAGGTCCGATCGGCTTCGAACCGCGGCGGCTTCGATTGTGCCGATGGGTTCCCGGCACAGATCGCTTCGCACCGCCCACGGCAATCGCCCCCGATAGTCCCTTATGTACGCACCCCAGCTTCAAGGTTTGAACACGATTCTGTGCGTTGGTTGTCACTCCGATGATATCGAACTCGGATGCGGGGGGACGATCCTGAAGTTGCTGCGTGACCACGATGACCTGGAAATTCATTGGTTGGTGCTCAGCGGCGCCGGCGAGCGGGCGGCGGAAGCACAGCTCAGTGCGACCCGATTTCTGGGCGGCGCGTCTCGGCATCGCATCGTGATCAAGGAGTTTCGCGACCGATATTTTCCTCAACAGGCAGAGCAAATCAAAGACTTTGTTCACGCGACTGCGCAGCAGGTGGAACCCGATATCGTATTCACGCATTGGCTTGAAGATCGACATCAGGACCACCGTTTGGTGGCGGAATTTACCTGGCATGCATTCAGAAATCATCTGATCTGGGAGTACGAAATTCCCAAATATGAGGGCGACCTAGGCCATCCAAATGTGTTCGTTCCGTTGGACCAGGAATTGCGCGACTTCAAGATCAATACCACCTACGAGTGTTTTAAGTCGCAACAAGACAAATCATGGTTCACCCGCGAGGCGTTTTCTTCCTTGCTAACACTGCGAGGTCTGGAGTGCAATTCTCCGTCCGGATATGCCGAAGCATTTCACTGCCGCAAAATCAGATTCTGATCGGCTTCCGCGCCCGGTCGCAATCAGAGATTCCTTCACTACGCGATTGCCTAATTCGCTGCATGTAGTGGATTGATTCTGTCCTTCAACAGCCTGAAAGACCGAAACACTTTGGTCACATTTTCCAAGCTGCCATCTGCAATCGGACGTTGCCAGCCCCATGATCATTGATTTCCGCTTGTCGTCGGGCGACAATGCGAATCGCAGATAACCTGTGTTGACCCGTTCCCTACGCCCTTCTTGGTTGAGTTGGACAGGAAAAAAGAGATAAAGCTGATCGGCCCTGCGGGGGTCATCGCGGCCGTAAGGGCAAGAGCTAGCTGAGGATTTCCTGAATCCAGCTCCCCAGCAGACAACGCCCCGGGATTGCAATCTCGGGGCGTTGCTCGTGGGTAAGCGATGACGTGCTAAGCAGGCTGGCCGGCGTAATGCTTTTGATACTCGCCGTAGATCCAGTCGTAAGTCTTCTCCATCCCGTCGCGAAGACGGATGCCAGGTGCCCAACCCAAATACTCTTGGATCTTGGTGTTGTCGCTGTTGCGGCCATTGACACCCTTTGGTGCGGTCAGGTTGTGCGTATGCTTTAACTTGACCCCGGCAATCTCCTCGACCATGTTGTACAGAGCTTCAATCGTCGTCAGTTCGTCTGAACCCAGATTGATCGGTTCCAGGATGTCGCTATCGGTGATCGCTAGGATTCCCTTGATACAGTCGTCGATGTACATGAAGCTGCGGGTCTGTTTACCGTCGCCCCAAATCTCCACTTCCGTAGCGCCCGTTTCCTTCGCGTGGATGATCTTGCGGCAAGTGGCGGCTGGTGCCTTTTCTCGGCCACCTTCCCAAGTACCATAGGGGCCGTAGACGTTGTGAAAACGAGCCACGCGGGTGTGGAGTCCATAATCTTCGCGGAAGTGGCGGCACATCCGCTCGGAGAAGAGCTTCTCCCAGCCGTAACCATCCTCAGGCATCGCCGGATAAGCATCGTCTTCCTTGAGCGGAACCACATGTTCCGACTTCTGTTTGTCGGCGTTGTAGACGCAGGCGCTACTGGCATAGAAATAACGGTCTGCCTTTGCTGCCGTGGCTGCCTGCAACAGATGCGTGTTGATCAACACCGACAACATGCAAAGCGCCTTGTTGTTTTCGATGAAACCCATGCCACCCATGTCGGCAGCCAGATTGTAGATGTCGCCTATTCCCTGGCAGGCTGAGTGGCAATTCTCGCTCCGCTTCAAATCGGCAACGATATTCTCGACGCCATCGAAAACCTGATACCACTCATCCACTGGCTTGATATCAACACTACGAACCTGATGGCCATCATTTAGCAATCGTGCGACCAAATGCCCACCGATGAATCCACCACCACCGGCAACGAGAACGGGTTTCCTACTCATTCGAAATTGTCTCCACAGAAAATTGACTTTATGTAGCTTGAACGATTTGATTTTTATTCGCCCACGGACGAACATTTCACTATAAGCCAAGGAGGATCGCTGTAAAACAGTCTGAGTGCAAGGAATTGCCCAAATTGTGACCTTGGGTTCTGAAATTCAACTATGAACGAGCGTCAAGTATGAAGGTTGTGCTGTTCTGTGGCGGTCTTGGCATGCGAATTCGAGAGTACTCGGAGTCGATCCCAAAGCCGATGGTGCCAATTGGTTATCAACCCATTTTGTGGCACGTGATGAAGTACTATGCGCACTACGGTCACAAGGATTTTATCCTCTGCCTGGGTTGGAAAGGAAACGTGATCAAGGAATACTTCTTAAAGTACAACGAGTGTATGTCGAACGACTTCGTGTTGTCCTCCGGCGGCAATGACATTTCGCTGCTCAGTAGCGACATTGACGACTGGAACATCACCTTTGTTGACACTGGAACTTCAACCGTACTTGGTCAGCGACTCAAGGCCGTTGAGCCTTTCCTTAAGAACGAAGATACGTTCCTGGCGAATTACACTGACGGTCTTTCGGATGTTTCGCTACCCGATCTGATCGAGCTTCATCGGCAGCGGCAGGCGGTCGCCACCTTCGTATCGGTCAAACCAAACAATACATTTCATTGTGTCGACGCCGAAGATTCGGGCCACGTTCACGGGATCAATTTGTTCACAGACATGGACAACTGGATCAATGGTGGTTTCTTCGTGCTTTCCAACCGAATCTTTAACCATTTGGATGAAGGGGACGAACTGGCGACCGACGCGTTTCCCCGCTTGATCCCGACTGCGGGGCTGTGGACGTTGAAACATCGCGGATTCTGGGCCTGCATGGACACCTACAAGGAAAAGCAGTTGTTGGATCAGATGTACGAGCAGGGTGACGCGCCGTGGCAGGTGTGGAACCAAGACGGTTCTTAGTTTCCAGGGCAAACAGATTGAGCCGAGCCTGCCTGGTGAACATCCGTCGCCGAAGCCGCTAGCTGTAAATCGCTTTGCGTTTGGCTGCCGGGATGTCGCCAAAAAAGTGGGCATCCTGCTGAGCACGGAGTTTGTCGGCCAGCCGCGTCCTGGGCATCTCGACATCGGCATAAGACAAAACGTGATCAATCGGCAGGTCGCGTTTGACCTTGCAGCCATGCGACAGCCCCATCGGCAAGCAACGATTGGTCATTGCTCGATCGGCATTCTCGATCATCCCGTAGGCGCAGAACCCGCCAATGCCGTCCAGGATTTCGCCAGCCTTAAGCGGCCGCTTGGCGACCGTCATCACGTCGCAGGTTGGTTTGCCCAGCGGCGCGACCGTCGCATCCTGGAACAGTGCCGCGCGAGCTACCGTCGTGACGATCTGCAGATGCGGTAGATGATAAGGTGTGTAGAAGCAGTACAGCGGGCCGTCCCCCATTTTGAAATAGCTCATGTACTGCTGGTTGACTGGGTCTTCGTTGTAACCGAGCACGAACGCCCCTGTGTGGGGCTCGGCACCAATCGTGTAATCGACAAGTCCGCCATTGGTGAAATGCTCGGGAGTGAAAAATTTCAGCGTGTCCTTGACGTGATCGCATTGAATTCCATGCATGCCCGGCTGTCCGACTCCAAAGCCGGTCGCGTTGGCCAGAACCGTGGTTTCCATTGACAGCTTTGTGCCGTCTGCAAACGAGGTGATCATGATTGGCTTTTGATGGTACTTCTCCGCGAATGCGCGTTGAGTATCGGGCGTTCGATAGTGGTCGATCATTCCTTTGATGTTGCCAACGCAGACCGGTTCGTAGCCGATCGTCTTGGCGAAGCGAAACAGGTTCATCGCCACACCCGGTTCGTCCCCGTCGGTGTTGGTGATCACCACGCCGGCTTTGTCGGCGTAATGCTTCAGAATTGGACCGATCGTGGCATCGACTTCGGCATTCATCAGCACGACATGCTTGCCATGCTCGATGGCTTTCATCGCCACATTTGCGGCAAATTCGACCTCGCCGGTGGCTTCCAGGATGACATCGATCTGATCGGCCCGGCACAGCAATTCCCAGTCTTCGCTGACCGCTGCGGTGCCGGCATCGATTGCCGATTCCAGTTCCTCGATGTTGCCGCAAACCCGCACCTGCTCGACACCTGCATCGGTGTAGGCCCGTTGGGCTTCGGCAAGCGTGCGATTGGCTACCGCGGCCAGCCGCATCCCAGTCAGCGGTCTGAGGAACTGCCTGGCGATTCCGCGGCCCATGTAGCCAGCGCCGATGATGCCGACGCGCACCGGATTCCCATCTGCTTCTCGTCTTGCCAATGCTGTATCAACGATGATCATCTTGCTCTCCTGTCACCGAGCGTCGGCTTAGCGATGGAAATCGGACCAGCCGCGGTCGGCTGCGGATATTTCTGTAACGGCGAGCGGCCATTGTATCTCAAACGCTGGGTCATTGTAGCGGACTCCGCTAGCGCACTCGGGGCTATAGCGGCGATTGGTCGTGTACAAAATCTCTGCGTCATTGGTCAATGTTTGATAGCCATGAGCGCATCCCTCCGGCAGATACAGCATTCGTCGGTTCTCGTCGTTCAGTTCGACAGCCACGTGTTGACAAAAGGTGGGAGAGTCGGGTCGCAAGTCCAGGCAGACGTCCAACACAGCTCCCCGCAGGCATCTGACGAACTTGTTATCGGCGTCCGGTTCGGTTTGGAAGTGCAACCCCCGCAATGTTCCAGCAACGACAGACAGGCAGGTGTTGATTTGTGCGATTGTGGGGTCGATGCCATGTTCGGCGAATTCCTGCTGGCAAAACATTCGCGCGAAAAAACCGCGTTGATCTTCACGCGGTTCGAGCTCAACGATGAACGCGCCCGCGACGTCAGTTTCAATGAATCTCATCTCGCAGCCAAATTCATGAAAGGCCGATGCCGGCGTAGCGCTGGACATCTTGTTTGTCCAAAATTCTCCTGCCGTCAACCACCAGCGGCGGCTTGGCCAGTTTGTTTAGTCGCTCAGGAAGCGATCTGAATTCGTCCCACGCGGTGATCAACACCACGACGTCGGCGCCGCTGATCGCCTGGTCAAGATTGGTCGCAAACTGCACGCCCAGGTTGGCCAGCAGGGGCTTCGCATTGGCAACGGCGATCGGGTCATAAGCAAGCACCGTGGCTCCTTGGTCGACCAATAAGCGGATGACCGGAACTGCTGGCGATTCACGGACGTCGTCGGTATCCGGCTTGAAAGCCAGACCGAGTACGGCAACGCGGACTCCATCGAGCGTTGGGTAGTGGTCCTGGATCAGGGCCAGCATCTTGGCGGGCTGTCCAAGATTGACCTCGATCACGCTGTTGAGCAGCGACATTGGCAAGCCGTTGTCGGCGCCCTGGGCGGCCAAGGCCTTGACATCTTTAGGCAGACAGCTGCCACCGAATCCGCAGCCGGCGCCTAGAAAGCTGCTGATCGCTGCGACGATTGGGGCTTCGGCCTCGCCGCGTCGGGTCGTCAGGTAAGCCGAGGCGTGCACGCCCTTCATGACGTCAACGATATCGACTCCGCCCAGCGCGCTGCACAGCCCGGCGATCTCGTTGGAGAATGAGATCATGGTTGCCAGTAACGCATTGGATGCGTACTTGATCATTTCGGCGGTTTTGTTGTTGGTGAAGATTGTATCGATCGCTTCAAACGCGGCGTATACTTCTGCGAGCTTCTCTCTGCAGGCTCCGTCGACGCCACCAACGACGATCCGATCTGGATTCATAAAGTCTTTGACCGCCTGGCCTTCGGTCAGAAACTCGGGATTCATTCCGAGACCCAGTTCCGGACCGATCCGCTTTCCAGAGGCTTGTTCCAGACAATCCCGAACAAGGCCATCGGTGGTGCCTGGGATCACGGTGCTCTTGACCACCACCACGTGATAGGCGGCTTTGTCCCGCAACGCCTCTCCGATCTGTCGGGCGACGGTTTCAATGTAACTCAGATCAATCCGAGTACCGTCGAAGGGCGTGCCAACGGCAATGAAGGTCAAATCAGTTGAGCGCACCGCGGCGGCTAAATCTTCGGTTGCCCAGAGTCGTTTGCCGACATGCCTGGTCAGCAGCTGATCGAGTCCGTCTTCGTGAATCGGGGCTTGACCCTGATTGATCGCGCTGACCTTCGACGGGTTGTTGTCCACGCAGGTAACATGGTGGCCCTTCTCGGCCAGACAGACTCCCGAGACTAAGCCGACGTAGCCTGTGCCTACCACTGAGATCTTCATCAGGCCTCTGCCGCTTGTTGGTTATGGTAGTACCAGATCAGCGAACGGGTTACTCCCTCCTCGCACTCGATCCGGGGATGATATCCGAGTTGCTCGCGAGCCTTGCCGATGACGGGGCAGCGTCGATTCGGATTGTCGATCAGGTATTCTTTGTCCTGGCTAGCGCCGCTAACCAGCTTGCCATCGTATCCAAACAGCAGGCGGGCTTTGTCGATGATCAATTCAGCCAACTCGCGCATGGAGATCTCAGGTTCCTCGATACCAATATTGTAGGACTCGCCCTGGCGGCCCTTAATCAGCACTTTGTAGTAACCAGCGATCGCATCGCTGCTGTAACAGAATGTTCTGGTCGGCGAACCGTCGGAGAGCATGACGATGTTCTCGCCGTTCAACACGTCTCGCGCGAAGTCAGGTATCACGCGGCGATCGGTGATCTTTAGGCCTGGGCCATAATTATTGAACGGCCGCGCTATCTTCACCGGCAAATCATACTGCTGGGCAAAGACCACGCAGACCGTTTCGCCAAACCGCTTCGATTCATCGTAGCAGGCTCTTGGACCCGTGCAAGATACATTGCCGCGGTAGTCTTCTGGGGTAGGAATCTGTGAGGCGATCGGATCGCCATAGATCTCGCTTGAGGAAAAAAACAGGAAGGCCTTTACAGGCTTATTCCGTTCTCTTTGGGCGACCGAATAGTCGAGCAAGTTTCGCAGGCCGTTGATATTGGCGTCAATACATTGGAGTGGATACTTGCGATAGTAGATCGGCGATGCGATGCCCGCCGCGTGCACAATGTAGTCAAAATCTTCCATATCGGTCGGCAACGGCTGAATCAAATCCCGTTCCTCAACGGACAGATTTTCGTTCTCTTGGAGTGCCTGCAACCATTGCGGCATCCCGCGCAAAAAATTGTCGTAGACGGTAACGCCGATCGGATCGGCTGATGGGTTGGCACGGTTCCAGTCGAGTGCCGTCTTGACAAAGTAATAGCCCAGGAATCCTGCGCCGCCGGTAATCAGCATCCGACTACCTGACATCTCGGACAACTCTTCCGCTAACGAAGTGCGCAAATACTCCAAATCTTCGCTGACAAGTTGTTGCTCGGAAATGATTTCTGTCAGTTTCTTCATGGATTCAATCACCTGTAGCAGTCAGGATTTCGTCTGCACCGTTCCCGTCCAACTTTAATTGGATCTCAGCTCAGACATGCGAACTCGCCGGGATTTCCGGAAATGATTCTATTGATCAAACTTCAAAGACGGCGAATCCCGTTGCGGTACCGACGCATCAGCCGCCAAACGCGGATGCAAAATACGCCTGGGATAAGACTAAGGCGGACCCGCGATCGTTACCAGTGGACCCCGAGTGCCGCCTACGCCTTGTCGGAGGCTTGGCGATTTCCGATCAAGCGGGCATTTTTTCCCTGAGATCACCCCGTGAATGCTCATATCGAGGAGACGGCGCATCTGGGAGTTGGCTTCCTCTTGATCGAAGACTCCTGGGTGCGAATTCAACCGTCGGCAGATGAGCGTCCAAACGCACGGTTTACGGCATCCCTTTGTGTTTGGAGTCAGGCTCATGGATGTTCGCGAATTCCCGCAAGCAGAACGTGTTCCGTTCGAGATTCTGCCGCACCTCAGCGCTTGCACCGCGCAGCATCTTGCCCACACGCTGGACGTCCGTCCCCGGAGACAACGTCGCGAAAACTGTCCTGTTGACCGTCGATGACGAGTTTGTTCTGGTCGTCCGGCCAGCTACTGACCAGTCGTTAAGCGCAGACGAACAGATCGTACCAGAAGGTAACTCGCACAACGAAGCGATCTACCTGCGTTATCACGACGGCATGAGAATCGAGCATCCACAGGTCGAGTACTTTTCCAAGCATGTGTGATGCCGTGGCGGCCATCGTGGCGGTAGCATCATCAACTTTATCGACCAGCGGCGAGAAGGTGTCCGAGACTCAGATACCGCACTTGCCAGTGCGGTATCCATGTGCTGTTTGACGCTTCTATGAAATATCGGTCTGGAGATTAAGATGGTGGTCGGATCCACCAATATTGGTTGCCGATCAGTTCGATAACAATTCCACGTCGATAACAATTCCACGTCGATAACAATTCCACGCTGTGCCCAAACACGGCGCTCCTCGGCCAAACCCGGGTGCCCGCCGCTGTACCTGGCAACCGAAACCATGACCAGCCAGGATATTCCGCCCGGTTCGCCGACTATCTGACCGCTGTGGTTCGCGGAACAGCACCGTCGGTAATGACCGTCGCTTGCAAAGGGACCATCCGTGTTATTTCAGCAGATTCCTAATCCTTTTTGAGACGGATAAATTTCGGCCAGGCGATGAGCAGTCAAGCTGAGTCAAGCGATCAGATTCCGACAGCCGAGGCCCCAGCGGGGGACGCCGGCGCTGGACTGCTGCGCCGGTCAACGGCGCTCGTGACGGGGTCGCGATCGCAACAGGTCATTGGCACTTTGGGAGCGCAGATCGGCATCTTTGCCATCATGACGCTACAAAGCATCTTGCTGGCGCGGATCCTGGGACCGGAGGCGCGAGGCGAATACGCGACGGCGATTTTCTATTCTCAGACACTGCTGTACGTCGGACTGATGGGCACACTGTTTTCGATCGCTCGCCGCGCGGGGCAGCAATCGCAGAGCGGACCGATGTTGGCAAACGCAGCACTCCGCACCGGTTTGACGACCGGCACTGTGACGATGATCGTGGCGATGGTGTTGGGTGCCATCGCGCTTCCGGAGGGCAAACGTTACCTTGCCCCGCTGGCCGTTGGTTGTGCCTGTTTGCTGCCTTGCGATCAGATGCGGCTGACTCTACTGGCAGTCGACCACGGTAGCGCCGCTTTTCAAAGGTACAACGTCAACCGCATTTTGTCGGCCGCCATTTTTCCCGTGGGTCTGCTGGTGCTGTGGGCACTGGGACTGGATTCGGTGAGCTTGGTCGTGGGACTTGCGGTCGGGGCCCCGATCGTCGGCCTGCTGTTACTTCTGCAAGCTCACACCGAAGTGCGGCCATTCCAGCCCGCTTCGCCGCCGGTAAGGCAGTTGATCAAAGAGGGCAGGCCGTATGCCTATGCTGTCCTGGCCGGCGATCTGCTTGGTCGGCTGGATATTCTACTGGTGCTGTGGCTGCTCAGTTTTACTGCCCAAGGTTGCTATGCAGTGGCCGTACCGGCAGCCAGCCTGCTACTGCTGGTCCCCAATGGCTTGGCCCTGTTCGCCTTCAACGCCGGGGCACGTGAGCAGCATTCCAGGCCGATCGGAAAGCTAGCGATCGCGGGAGCGGGAATGCTCGCCCTGCAAGTCTTGTCCGCCGGTATACTGGCGTTGATACTCAGGCCCTTGATTCTATCGGTGTTCGGCGAGAGCTTTGACTTGGCGGTTCCGCTTGCACTGGCGCTGTTGCCTAAATATGCGATCGACGGTTTTGCGCTCTTCGCGGAATCTTATCTCCGTGGACGGGGAAAGCCGATCGTGGGGGTATGGTCCAGGTTACTAGGTGCGGTGGTCATGGTTGGCTTCATTTGGTTGTTCTTTGATCGCTGGCAAGAATTGAGCATTCCCTTGGGAGCCTCAGCGGGTCAGGCAGCCAGCTCGTTATTGATTTTGTGGGCGGTCTTTTCCGACTCGCGATCAAACATCGCTGTCCGAACGGAAGATTGATTGAGTACTCCAAACATGAATGAAGGGCAGCCAAGCGAGGCGATCGAAACGGGTCCCGTGCCGGCACATGTCGTGTCCCTGACCAACTGTTTGACGCCCTACAGCGTGCATACCTACACCGCCCTGGCCAAACGCGTGAAGAAGTTGACGATTCTGATCTCGACTCCCATGGAATCGAATCGTAATTGGGAACTGGAGGCCAACGATCTGGATGTTCGGGTTCAACGAACCACAACGTTCAGGCGACCGTGGCGTCATGATGCCGGTTTTACCGATACCGTGCATATTCATATGCCCCGCGATACGATTGGGTTGCTTCGGCAGCTGCGTCCGGATGTCGTCATCTCAGGCGAGTTTGGAGTTCGTTCGCTGCTCAGTGCCGTTTACTCCACTCGGGTTCGGCGTACGCCTTTGATCCTCGAGGCGCGGCTCTCGGAACATACGGAAAAAGGGCGCGGTTGGTCTCGCCTGATGCTGCGCAAATGGCTACTGAAGCAGGCGACCTGCGTGATCGTCAACGGAGAGAGCGGAAGGCGATATCTGAGCGGGCTGGGATTCGACTCCGAGCGGGTCTTCGATGTTCCCTACTCGCATCCGCCGAGCGTCTTTGATCGTTGCCAGGTCGAACGCAGTCGAGAGAACGCCCATCGACTGCTTTACGTGGGTCAATTGATCGAGCGCAAAGGGGTGCTGCCCTTTGTCGCCGCGGTGGATCGTTGGGCGGAGAAGCATCCAGAACGTGCCATCGAGCTGGATGTTGTCGGTTCGGGACCCCAGGAAGGCCAACTGAGAGCGATGCGGCATCCACAGAATTTCACAGTACGGATCGTTGGCGAGTGGCCCTACAACAAACTGGCCGAACTGTACGCGACAGCCGGGATCCTGGCCTTACCGACGCTGGCCGACGAATGGGCAATGGTCGTTAACGAAGCGATGGCCGCTGGAGTTCCGGTGTTGGGGAGCCTGTATAGCATGGCCGTCGAGGAGCTGTGCCGCGATGGCGAAAATGGTTGGACGTTTCGTCCGGACGTGGCCGCCGAACGGGACTCCGCGATTGATCGGGCATGTCCACTTCGGTGCAGGAGTTGAATCGGATGCGAATGATGGCGCGTCAGCGGGTTGAGTGTCTGACGACCGAGCATGCCGCCGATCGCACGTCGGCGGTGATCCGGACCGCCTTAGCACTCAGCTGAGCGGCGATTGATCAGCGCACGCATGTCTTGATCAGTAGCAGCGGATCAGACCGCGCCACGTCCGGACAACACAGCCGGCAGGGTTTTGCACAGCAGGCGGGCATCCCGCAGCGGCGAACGGCTGCGAATGTACTGTAAATCCATCCGCATCCAGTCACCAAAGCTGACCCGGCTTCGGCCGTGGACCTGCCAAATACAGGTGATTCCGGGCGTCACATCCAAGCGATACTGTTGCCAAGGTTCGCAAGCCTCCGTCTCCTGGCAAGGGAGTGGCCTCGGTCCCACAAGTGACATTTCGCCTGCCAAAACGTTCCACAATTGGGGGAGCTCATCGAGGCTTGTTTTGCGCAGAAATCGTCCCAGCGTAGTCACTCTGGGATCGTCTCTCATTTTGAATGCGGGGCCATCCTGTTCATTGAGCGCGAGCAGCATGTGGTGTTTCTCGGCCGCGTCCTGGCACATGGTGCGAAACTTCCAGATCCGGTAAGGACGGCCCCCGAGCCCGCTTCGCGCTTGGGCGAAAAATACCGGCCCCGGAGAGGTCACTTTGATCGCCACGGCGATCCCCAGCAGCAGTGGTGAGGTAGCCAAAATCGCGATGCTGGCACCGAGTACATCGAGCGACCGCTTCCATAGCGGTGTCCGCTCGACAAACAGCGACTGCATCAGCGACATCGATTGGTTGACCGTTTCCGGCTGCCGCTGTGGATCGAGCGGCGGAGCCGTGTGCTGGCCCAATTCAGGATATACGGAGATTTCAATTTCGTTTGGCAACTCGACGGTCATGCATTCAAGCCGGATTCGATCGGCAACGACTTCGGCACCCTCGCGATCGGTATCGGGAAGCAGCACACCGATACGACCGTGATCCAACTCACCGACGTCATCTGTTATCCGCAACTCTTGCTGAAGCCAATGAATTACATCTGCTTCGTCTCGCGCGGATTGCTCACTCGAATGCAGGAATCTGATCGCGATCAGCGCAAACCTGTGGCCTGCGCGATCGGCACGGTATCTCTCGCGCCGGATCAATTGACGAAAACTGTCCGCATCATGAATCGATATCCCACGGCGCGGACCACGAAGATTAATTGAGCGTAGGGTGTTTCGTAGGTTGATCATTCTTGCCAAGCTTGATGCACGTCCGATAAATGATTTAGTCGACTGAGATCGTGTTAGACGACTTTTTGTTTGTTCCATACCGCTCCAGTCACTTTGACTCCCATCTCTGCTAACTTTCGCTTTGCTTCCAGCAATTCGCGGCGGCTTTCCTGATCCGCCTCGAGCACCAACAGCGTCCCGGCAAAATACTGACCAAGTGTCTGCAAGAGTCCCCCTTCGGCAACAGGCGGCAAATCAAACAGCACCAAATCAAAGCGTTCGCTAAGTTCCAAGATCACATGCTGAACCACTTCGGGGGCGACCAATCCGCTACCTTTGCCGCTGCTAAGCAGCTGTAAGTGATCGTCTTCGGTCTCTTGAAGGCAATCGTTCAGGTCAACCTCGGAGTGTAAATACTCCAGAAAACCGCAAGTCTTTGCCTTACCTCGAAGCCGGCGAGTCAAGTCTTGTCGCTTTAAATCGAGATCGACAACTAGCGTCGATGCGCCCTCGCCGGCGGATCGCCAACCCAGGTTCATCGTGACTGTCGTGGCGCCGGCACCAAGATGCACGGATGTCACACCGATCGTCGTGCGTGACGGGGCTGAGGCATCCCGTCCACAGACGTTGTGTAACAGAGTGCCGTAGTGCTGAGCCAGCGGATGGGCGGCAACTCGATTCAAGACACGAGAAGCGGAGGATTCTTTGGGGGTCGTACGTTGCAGCATGGGGATTGCTTTGTTGGGTAGGGACTGGTTTGATCCAAACCAGGATGTGCTTGATTGTGCTTAATTCAAAGAGGCATACCGACGTGCAACGCGCGGCACCGTTGCCACAACAGGAATATCGGTCAGCTCCTCGACTTCTTCTGGACGATACAACCGACGATTCAAAATCTCGATGCAGGCCACCATCAGGTAGGCTCCGATGGCGCCAAAAATGATTGCGCCAGCAAGGAGTGCGGGTTTGTTAGGTGACGCCGGACGCGTCGAGAAAGATGGTTGCTGGACCACGTGGACGTTGGAGATGCGGCCCTTCTCCAGCTCCGATGTGATGCGGGTTTGCTCCAATTTATCGGCGTAGGTCCGATAGGTCGCAGCCAACATATCGACCTCGCGTTCCAGCTCTCGAACGCGATTTTCCTGCTTATTGATGACGCTGATCCGCTGTAAGATTTCGTCTCGTTGACTGTCCAGCGAAGCCAATTGACTTTGGTAGCCGGACTCGACCGCCTGTTGACGCATTGCCTCGAGCGACAGTGATTGGTGCGTTGGATTCACATTCCGAACCGCCTGAGAACGCTCGTCCGGTTGGCTTTCCAGGATCGCCCGAACGTCTTCGATTTTCTTCTTGGCACTTACCACCTGTGGATGGGATTCGGTCAATCGTGACAACATGTCCTGCAATTCGATCTCCTGTTGATACAGTTGTTGTCGCATCGAATCGCGGGCGACATTTGGCAGGCCAGTGGTCTCGGACATCGTCATTCGGTCGGGTGTCTTATCGACGAATTGACTCAAAGCAACTGCTTGCGACTTGGAACCGGCCAACTGAGCCTTGATCGTCAATCGTTGTTGCTCGATCAAATCAATTTGCTGCTGCAACTGATTGCGGGCTCCTTCCACCGAAAGCATTCCGGAATCGTTCTTCAGAGCTTCCAAATTCGCCTGAGCGTCGGTCAGCCGCTGTTTCAGTAATTCCGATTGCTCCAAGAAGAAATTCTCCGAGCCACTCGACCGATGCATCGATCCATGTTGATTGAGGTATTGGTCAATCAGCGATGCCGTCATTTCGCGTGCCAGGTCAGGCGTGTTCGCGCGGCAACTGAGCTGAATCAAACCGCTGCGTGGGGCTGGGAAAACAGTTCGACCTGAGGTCAGCAGTTTTTGGGCACGCTCCTCGTCTGTCCCTTTTCCAGATCGATGCGATGCGGCGAGAAACTTTGCCACCTGTAGTTTCGCGAACCCCGAAATTCCCTGCTCGGCGTACAAGCTCTCAAGGTCCATATCATTCTTGAGCAACCGATCGGGTCCCAACTGATCCACCACTTTGCTCGCCAATCCGTCATTAGCCAGCACTTCCGCGATGGTGTTGATTTCAAACTCGCGAGACTCCGACACATTGACGGTTTGGCCGGTCGTCGCGATCGCATCCAAAGTGACGCTTTCTCGACCTAACTTGACGAACAGCAGGGCGTCTGAGCGATAGGTGCCCGGGGTGACTAGCAATGCGGCCGTGGCACCAACAACAACGATTAGGAAAAACGCTAGCGCTTTGCCGCGATGTCGTCTAAAGGCATCCAAATGTTGCTGAACCGGGTCGATGGTTGAACGGGAGTTCAAGGGAAGGGTCCATCAGGAGGGCGGGGGTGTACAAAAATCTCACCATAACGAACAAACGAAAACTTTCAATTCCTTTTTACTAGAATAAAGCCGCAAAAAAGTATTTCCCTGACGATTATGATTCAAAAGATGTCAATATAACTCTCGACGACATTATCAACCTTTAAGGGCGCCGAAGCCGCACCAAAATCTTCACGATTTGCTGCATTCCGAGTTGCATTCTTGCTTGCAATCGCTTTGATGACATGAAGCCGCAGCTAGAAATCCGCTGACAAGCGGCCGCGCTTGTGACCCCGTACAATGTTGATCGAAAGAGGCCCTGAGATCACCAGTTGGGAGCTCGGAGGGCATCGAATATTCTTGCATGTTTTGTGCGGATCAGCGCTCAACCGACTCAGCGGATCTGGACACCTGTTGCAGCCCCTTGATTCTCGCGATTGCGGTTCGCGGCATCGCTCAACCAAGGCAACGGGCGCCGGTAAATATTATTGTTAGATTTGTCGGTCTTCGCCGGTCTGGCCTGACCTGGTATCAATTTGATTTTGAATCATTATCAAGGGGATCCGCCTGGACCAAGTTCCGATTGACCAGAGTTCAACGCACGCCGACTCAAGGTCGCACACGGATCAAGGGCGACACGGTCAAGGGCGCACACGGATCAAGGGCGCACACGGTCAAGGGCTGTACTCAACTGCTGGCCTGCGGCGGCGTGCCGAACTCCAGCGGCGGCGTGCCGAACTCCAGCCAAGCCCACCAGTTCCTCGAGAAAAACGGTGGCGCCCCAGTGGCGATCTCGGATTTGGTCACAGCCACGCTTCGCTACTGCACGGGGACTTGGCATTTGTCAGCGAAGCGTTCCAATGAGAGCTTGCCTGCTCCAGAGCTGTGTCAATCCGTTTGACCTGTTTGCTGTTCGCCCCTGATTTGCGGTTTTCTGATGCGTGCTTATTTGCAACTGCTTGATGAAGTCCTCCACCACGGCCTCGACCGCGAGGATCGCACTGGAGTTGGTACGCGCAGCCTGTTCGGGCGTCAAATGCGGTTCGATCTCAGCGACGGCTTTCCGCTGTTAACCACCAAGAAATTGCATCTGCGATCGATCATCTACGAGCTGCTGTGGTTTCTGCGCGGGGAGACCAATGTCGCATGGTTGCAAGCACAGGGGGTGACCATTTGGGACGAATGGGCCGATGAAGCTGGCAATCTTGGCCCGGTTTACGGCAAGCAGTGGCGATCTTGGGAAGGACCCGGAAATCAAACGGTCGACCAGATCGCCTGGGTTGAAAATGAAATCCGCACGAATCCGAATTCCCGTCGACTGATCGTTTCGGCATGGAATCCGGCGGAGGTCAATCAGATGGCGCTGCCGCCATGCCATTTGATGTTCCAGTTCTACGTCGCCGGCGATCGATTATCGTGCCAGATGTATCAGCGCAGTGCAGACATTTTCCTGGGCGTGCCGTTCAACATCGCCAGCTACGCGCTGCTGACGATGATGATGGCCAAAGCAACGGGGCTGGAGGCCGGAGAGTTTGTGCATACTTTGGGCGACCTGCATCTGTATCGCAATCACTTTGATCAGGCGCGAGAACAACTCTCGCGACATCCTCGTCCCCTGCCAACTATGGAACTGGCCGATCGCCCGAGCATTGATCAGTTCCAGTTCGCCGATTTCAAATTGATCGACTACGATCCGCATCCGGCGATCAGGGCTCCGGTTGCCGTATGAGTAACGCCGCGGACACCAAACGCCCCGCTGACACCAGCTTACCCTCAGGTTCCAGAAGCTTGCCGGCCGGTTCCGGGATCAAGGGTTTGACGGCCGTCGTGGCAATGACCCCTGCTGGCGTGATCGGACGCGCTGGGGGTATGCCTTGGCGATTGAGCACTGATCTGCGTCGATTCAAGAATTTGACCATGGGTGGCCTGCTGATCATGGGCCGCAAAACCTACGATTCAATCGGCCGTCCGCTTCCGGGTCGCGACTGCCTTGTGATCACCAGGAATCCAGACTGGTCGGCGGCAGGAGTGCTGAGAGCCCCCAGCCCTTCTCGGGCGATTGAGATGATTGGCAATCGCCGCGCCTTCGTGGTCGGCGGCGCCGAAATCTATCGACAGCTGCTGCCTGAGTGCAATGAATTGCTGCTGACACGGGTGCTGGCAGAAATCGACGGAGACACATTGCTGGACCTTGATCTATCCGGGTTCAAGGTGGTCGAGCGAACAGAACTGCCGGTTTCCGAAAAAGACGAGTATGCGACCGAGTTCCTGCGTCTGGTCCGGTTTCCGGTTGATGATCAGGCGGTTGCCCCAACAGGGAATTAAGAAATTCCTGACTTTTCGCCTGACGTCCCCATTGAGCAAAAAGGGGGCCAGTCGGTATATTCCGGAGTTCGTGGCCGACGTATTTCCGATCTTCGACGCTGTCCTGCGAGCGACAGCGCGTGGGGATGCCGTTGGAAATGAAGGCCAAGATTGACTGATTTGATCATCAACAATTATGCCGGAGCACGGTTATGCCCCGTTTGATGGGTGTCGACATCCCAAACGACAAGCAGATTCAATACTCACTCACCTACCTGTATGGGATTGGCCTGTACAGCGCTCGTGAGGTCTGTGAAAAACTGGGAATCGATCCGAGCCGCCCAGCCAGTGACATCCACGAGGACGAACTCGGCCAGATTGCGGCGCTGCTCGAACGCGATTACACGGTCGAAGGTCCATTGCGCCGGCAAGTCGCCCAAAATATCAGCCGACTTCGTGAAGTCAAAAGTTATCGCGGCATCCGCCACCGCACCAGCTTGCCTGTCCGTGGGCAGCGAACCAAAACAAACGCGCGGACTCGAAAAGGACCCCGCAAGACGGTCGCCGGCAAGAAAGGCGTTAAGGATTTGCGCTAAGTTCACCCGCGCTGCTGACTGCAACAGCGAGTATTCGACTACATTCCCTAAAGAGATTAAGAGACCTTTGCGATGGCGAAGACCAACAAAAAGAAACGCGTCAAACGAAGTGTTTCCAGCGGTATCGCTCACATTCACGCGACATTCAACAATACGACCGTGACGATCACCGACCCCAAGGGCGACACGCTGTGCTGGGCGAGCGCTGGGACCAGCGGCTTCAAAGGCAGCCGCAAGAGCACTCCCTTTGCCGGTCAATGCGCGGCACAACAGGCCGCCGAAAAAGCAACGAAGTTCGGGATGCGGGATGTCGAAGTCCGCGTCAAAGGTCCCGGCAGTGGTCGCGAAAGTGCGATCACTTCGCTGCAGTCCGCCGGTTTGAATGTCAAGTTAATCGAAGACGTGACGCCAATCCCTCACAACGGTTGCCGTCCCCGCAAAAAGCGTCGCGTCTAAACCAGCCTACGACTGCTTTCGTAAATTTTTTGGTCGGCCTGGTATGGCCGGCCGCCTGATAACCCTGATCCATCACCTCCAACATCTGTTTCCAGAAATCGAGGTCCAATGACGATGCACATTCGTTGGCGTGGCATGGAATTGCCCAGCACGGTCGATGTCGACCGCGAGACGCTAACAGCGACTTATGGAAAATTCTATGCCGAACCATTTGAGCGAGGCTTTGGTGCAAGTGTCGGTAATAGTCTGCGTCGAGTCCTGCTGAGCAGTTTGCTCGGTAGCGCGGTGACGCAGATCAAAATCCGCGGCGCTCAACACGAATTCACGACCATCCCCGGTGTGCTGGAGGACGTCACCCATATCGTGCTGAACGTCAAGAGCCTGGTGGTCCGCAATCACAGCGAGGCCACTCGCGTGATCACGGTCGAAAGCGACAAAGCCGGTGTCATCACCGGTGCCGATGTCCACACCGATTCTGATGTCGAAATCATCAACAAGGATCACGTCATTGCCACCTTGACCGATGATGTTCCGTTCATGATGGAAATGGTTGTCGAGAATGGTCGTGGCTATGTGCCCTGCACCGAACACAGCTCGGTGGATCACGAAATCGGAATCATTCCGATCGATTCGGTCTTCAGCCCGATCACCCGCGTTCGCTACGAAGTCGAAGAGACTCGTGTCGGACAGAAGACAAACTTTGACAAATTGAACTTGGAGGTCTGGACCGATGGTTCGGTCAATCCCGAACTGGCGTTGGTCGAAGCGGCGAAGATCCTTCGCAAGCACCTCAATCCGTTTGTCCAGTACCGGGAACTTGGGCCGAGTATCTTTTCGGCCGCTCGTGGTGGTGCCGGATCGCCGGAGGCCCAGCTGGAAGCCAAGTTAAACATGACCCTGGCCGATCTGCGATTGTCGGTACGGGCGAATAATTGTTTGGAAAGCGAGAACATTCAAACCGTGCGCGACTTGGTACAGCGCTCCGAAGACGTGTTGCTCGAAGTCCGCAACTTTGGCGATACAACGCTCAACGAAGTCCGCGAAAAACTGGCCCAGTACGGCTTGCACCTAGGCATGCGAGTCCCCAACCAGCCGATGTTCTGAATCAAGCCATTGGCGCAGCAAAACCAGCTCCCCGGCAAACGACATTTGGATTCCGCTAGCCCGCTATCCCATCCATTGACCCCTACACCATTACTGACGGAAACACGTCATGCGACACCGACGACAAGGCCGTACACTCGGCCGCAGCCCGAGCCATCGCAAAGCACTGCTGAAGAACCTTGCCAGCGCGCTGTTTTTGACCGAGCGAGACGCGACCTATGACGACAACGCCCCCAAGGTGACCGGTCGCATCACGACCACGCTGCACAAAGCCAAAGAAGTTCGGCCGCTGGTCGAGAAGTGCATCACGATCGCAAAGAAATCTTTGCCAGCCGCCGAACAGGCGAAACAATACGAGACCTCGGCCGATCGCGGCAGCGACGCTTATAAAAAATGGCGCAACAGTGATGATTGGCAAAAGTGGGCCACCGCACGAGCCCCCGTCGTTGCGGCACGGCGCCGCGTCATTCAGCTGATCGGTGATAAAGAGGCGACCCGCGTGCTGTTCGATACGATTGCCCAGCGATTTGTCGACCGTCCGGGCGGATACACGCGGATCTTAAAATTGGCGACACCACGTCTTGGTGATGCGGGCGACCGAGCCATTCTGGAACTGGTCGGCAAAAACGATCGCGTCAAACGCAAAGCCGCGCGACCAGCCTTTGAGGGCGAATCCGCCGAACCGTCACAGGCCGCACCTGTGACAGCTGGTGCTGGAGACGACGCCGAATCCTGAGCCGACTCAGGCAGTTCCTGTTTCCATTGGTTCAGCGCGGCAACGGCAGCCTCCTGGGGAGCGCCTGTCAATTCGATGACCATCGCCATCATCCTGACCGCTTGTCTGTTACTGGTCGGAATGCTGCTGCGTTTGGCTATTCCGCTGTTTCAGTGGCTGTTCATACCAGCCGCCGTGATCGCTGGTTTCTGCGGTCTGCTTGGCGTCCAGTTGGCAAGCCGTAGTGCTCAGCAGAGCAGTTCGCTTGCCGCAGCTTTCACTTCGGCGGCGGAGCAATGGCAAAGCTGGCCGGGTCTGTTGATCGCGGTCGTGTTCGCCGGCATGTTGCTGGAACGGCAACCTGCGTCGATGGGCAATAGCCTTCGCCGCGCCGGTCGCGAAGGACTGATGGTCTGGATCATTGTGCTGGGCCAAACCGCGTTGGGCCTACTGGCAACCTGGTTGTTGATCCAGCCCTTCTATCCGCTGCCGGATGCGTTCGGCATGCTGATTGAAACCGGATTCGCCGGTGGTCATGGAACCGCCGCCGCGATGGGGCAAGTGTTTGCGGCCGAGCACGTGGGCTTGGAAGCGGGGTTGGACCTGGGGGTCATGATGGCCACGGTGGGGTTGGTTTACGGGGTCATCTCGGGTGTGTTCTGGATCAACATCGGGGTCCGCCGCGGATGGACTCAGCGAACCAAATCGGAGACTGCCAACCCGGCGGTTAACCAGAGCTCGATGGGCCAGGCTGTGGTCCGACCCGATGTGATTGATCCGCTGTTGGTGCAAGCGATCTGGTTGTCGATCGCCTTCGGCATCGGCATGCTGCTGCAGTGGAGCGTTGAATTGCTGGCCCAGTGGTTTTTTCCTGCCACCGCGTTGCCAACCGAAACCGGCCAAGACCCTTTGGCCGAGCGAACGGCCGCCGCCGCGATCATCGGCAGCTTTCCGCTATTCATTTATACGCTGTTTGGCGGACTGATTCTGCGGCGTCTGCTGATTGGTTTTGGGCTGTCCAGACTCGTTGATCCGGTCTGCATCAATCGGCTGACTTCGACCGCAATGGATGTCTTGGTGGTGGCTGCGATCGCCTCACTGAATCTAACCGCCGTGGCTCAGCAGGCCGGCCCGATCGTGATTCTGATTCTGGTCGCAGCCCTTTGGACCGCCGTCTGTTTGGTGGTCTTGTCCCGCTGGATTCTGCCGCCGGACCACTGGTTCGAACTCGGCTTGATCAACTATGGCATGTCGACGGGAACCACAGCGACGGGCTTCGTCCTGCTGCGGATGATCGACCCTGAGCTCGATTCGGGAGCGGCCGAAGACTACGCGCTCGCCGCACCCATGTCGTCTCCGTTTGTCGGCGGCGGGATGCTGACGATCGGAATTCCGCTGCTCGTGCTCGGCAGTTTTCCGCTACCCCTGGTCGCGCTCGGCCTGACCGCCATCGCGATCTCGTTGATCGCGGTAGGCGTCTGGATCGCGCGGCGGAGCGGCAGTTCCGGGAGGATGTAGGGCCGAGACTCCAATGAAACGTGCCGAAGTACGAATCGTTGCCGTTATCGGTCAGTTGTCGCGTTTTCAGTCACCCTAAAATATGCGGCATAATGAAGCAGGTTTTCAGGTCGCATTTGCTAATTCGTCAGTTCCGGCCAGCATTTTCCACCGCCGCGGCTCGGCCGCTGCTTCGCTTGCCCACGCTGCGACAAACAAAAAGCTGGACATGCAACCTGTCGTCGATAAGATTTCCAACCCTTGCATATGTGTTGCAGAAATTTCGCACCCAGGATCCGGGCGGAGGCTAGTAGAGACCGCACTCGCGAAGCCTTGTCCAAATGAGCGGTGTGAAAGGTTTGAAACTGAACTCACACACACATTGGCTTGATCAAAGCGGGCCTGGCAACGAGGGACATGTCCAAAGCACATTCGGAAAGCGATCTTCACAGGCTTGAAATTCGCGACGGCGTTCAGCAACACTATGGCGATATTCTCTCGCCCGCCGCGATCGCGGCGATGTCGGCATTGTCGGGTTTTGACGATCACCGCCGACGGTTGCTCGCTGAGAGAACCGCGCGGCGGCGGAATCGTGCACAGAACAGGGAGCGAATCGATTTTTTGAACCCCGATTCCTTGATCGGCGGAACGTCGATTGGGGTTCAAGCTGCACGAGACGGCAACTTTATTGGTTCCGAGATACCGCCAGATTTGCAACGTCAGTGGATTCAAGGGACAGGGCCGGCGGCGAGACCCGACGCGCCGGTCGAAAAGAGTATTCGAAACGTTGCCTACGCTCTGCTCTCAGGTGCCGACGGCTGGATGTTTGATGGCGAAGATGCGTTGGGCCAGGTCGCCACGATGTCGTTGGACAACCAACGAAACCTGAAACTGGCGATCGACAAGGCACCCGTGTTCATGCGGGCCGCCGAGCAGGTCGCTGCGGAGATGAACCACTGGGCCGAGGGCTTTCTGGGCCGCCGAATCATCGACGACTGGCAAAGCCAACTCGATTTCACGACCAAAATTTTTCGCGCCCGTGGCTTGCATCTGGACGATCGTCATGTTCGTCGAGCTGATGGTGCGGGCTTTTCCGCATCGATCGTGGATCTCTGTTTGTATGTGCTGGGTAACTTGCAGTCGCTGCGATCGGCGGGCAGCTCAATTGTGCTGTATCTGCCGAAGATCCAGACGGCTGCAGAAGCCGGCTTGTGGAATGAAATTTTGTCGGCGTTGGAGCAGCACCTGGGACTCAGCGAAGGTACGATCAAGACGTACGTGCTGATCGAGCAATTGGAAGCCTCTTATCAATTGATGGAGATTCGCGCCGCGCTAGGCAAACATTTTGTCGGCTTCAATACCGGCCGTTGGGATTACATCAACAGCGTTGCTGATGCGATGGCTTGGGATCCAGCCTTTATCAATCCCAACATTGATGCGATCAGCATGACCTACGGTTACATGCGAAATTACGAGGACCGAGTCCGGCGAGCTGTCAATACGCCCGACAAAAACGGCAATTACGCGCTATGGCAAGGTGGCATGGAGCCGAACATCCCCGTCGGTTCTGCCGCCGGGGTGGCGGCCAGTATGAAAAAAGCGGTGGCGGGCGCGGAGCGGGAACAACGCGCCGGTGCCAGCGGCAAATGGGTCGCGCATTGGAAAATGGTCCATATCGTACGCCCGGTCTGGGAGCAGGTCGGTCAGGCAAATCAGCTTGGCCGCGACTTTCCGCCGCTGACCTACAATCCTGCAGACGCCGAAGGTTTGATCTTATTGGAAGACGCTCCGCGAACCGTTGATGGTGCCCGCGATTTGCTAAGCGTCGCACTGCAGTACGGAAACGCGTTCGCGCAAGGGTTCCAAGCTGCTGCCTTGAAACCGGCTGACCATTTCGGCAATGACGACGTGCTGTATCTGATGGAGGACATGGCCACCGGTGAAATTCGGCTGAGCATCTTGTGGGAGTGGCTGCACAAATCGGGGAAACTCACTGACGTCGATTCTCGTACCGGATTGCAACCAGGCGATGTATTCACAGCGGAGCTGTTCCATAGATTGTTGACAGAGGAGTACCAGAAACTCTTGCAAGCCGACAATCGTGATGTGCACGATGATTCGAAACGCACGACGCTGCCGATCGCACGAGAAATCGTCGAAACTTATGTGACTGACTCGGTGAAAATGCCCTGGTATGTCGACTTGTTGAACGTCAATTTGAACAACCACGATCTGGCGGTCGCTAAGGATCGCATTAAAAAATACATCGACGCATTCCACCGGGACGGAACGCGAATCACCGAGAATCTGGATTTCGACCGCTAGGCCTGCGCCGCCAAATATCTGGCCCGGTTAGCCGCACGCCAAGCGGCGCGAGGTTAAACTGACGGTTAAGGACGGATCATTTCGACCAAGCAACCCAAATCAACGTCCCTTCCAACCAGAACGATTCGATCATGAAATCTTTTGAACAACGTGTTTCGGAAACGCAGCAGTGGATGCAGAGCGATCGCTTTGCGGGTATCACCAGGCTGTATTCAGCCCCTCAAGTGGTCATCCAGCAGGGCACGATTCCCAACGACTACCCAGTTGCCCGGGAAGCGGCTGATGGATTCTATCAATTGCTCCAGGATTTGTTTCACAAACGAAAATCGATTACCACCTTCGGTCCTTATTCCCCGGGCCAGGCGGTGGCGATGAAGCGAATGGGGATCGAGGGAATCTATCTGGGCGGCTGGGCCACATCGGCCAAAGGTTCGGCTGACGAAGATCCCGGTCCCGACCTGGCCAGCTACCCCTTAAGCCAGGTGCCCAACGAAGCCGCGGTCCTGGTCCGCGCCTTGTTGACAGCCGACAAAAATCAAATGTTCATGCGCTCGCGGATGACGCAACAGGAACGTGACTCGTCGCCGCAATACGATTATCGACCGTTCATCATCGCCGATGCGGATACCGGTCACGGCGGTGATGCCCACGTTCGCAATCTGATTCGACGATTTGTCGAAGCCGGCGTTCCCGGCTATCACATCGAAGACCAACGCCCAGGCACGAAAAAGTGTGGACACCAAGGCGGCAAGGTGCTGGTTTCCGAAGACGAACAGATCAAACGGCTGAACGCGGCCCGATTTCAATTGGATATCATGGGAGTCGGCGGCATCATCGTCGCGCGAACCGACGCTGAGGCCGCGACGTTGTTGGATAATAACGGGGATGAACGCGACCAGGCATTCATTCTGGGCGCGACCAGTATCAATGTGCCGACCTACAAGTTGGCTTATCTGACCCTGCTTAAACAGTTCTACGATCAGGGCATTGAAGAGATCAACGGCCACTTGTTGTACGCCGTTTCCGAGCACGAACAGCAGGACGCCGCCAAGTGGCTCGAACGTACCGGCATCACCAAGTTGTTAAAGGAAAGCGTCACCGAGTACCGGCGAAACCCTGGCAGCGTCGACACCTTGCTCGATCGAGTTGCCAATCGTCTGATTGATGCCTGGCAATCAGAATCTGGTCTGAAAACGTATGGCGAGGCGGTTGCCGAAGTGATGGAGTTCCGTCAGAACGAGGATGAGATCTTCGACATCACGGTCGAGCAGTGGAACGAGTTTGCCAAAACGGCCTCCTTTGCCTCGGCCAAGGCCAAAGCCAAGGAATTGGGAATTCATGTGATCTGGGACTGCGAGCGCGCGCGGACTCCCGAGGGTTATTACCAAATCAAAGGTGGCATCGATTTTGCCATCGCCAAGTCACTGGCTGCCGCGCCATTCTGCGACATTTTGTGGATGGAAACCAAAACGGCGGACCTGGCGGACGCCAAGCGATTCGCCGACGCGATTCATGCCAAGTTTCCAGAAAAGATGTTGGCCTACAATTTGTCACCTTCCTTCAGTTGGGATACAACCGGCATGACGGAAGAAGAGATGAAGGCGTTTCCGGAAGAATTGGGCAAGCTCGGATTCGTATTCAATTTCATCACCTATGGTGGCCATCAAATCGACGGCTTGGCCGCGGAGGAATTCGCCCAGGCATTGCGACAGGATGGCATGTTGGCGCTTGCGCGTGTGCAGCGAAAGTTTCGACTCGTCGAATCGCCCTTTCGAACGCCACAGTCGCTCGTCGGTGGACCGCGGCTCGATAGCGCGCTGGCCGCCTCGGCCGGTCGTACAGCGACCACCAAAGCAATGGGTAAGGGATCGACACAATTCCAGCACTTATTGCAAACCGAGGTTCCACCCGGCTTGCTGAAGAAATGGCTTGTTTCGTGGGCCGAGTTCTACTCGCTTGACGATGAGCTGAACGTTTCACTGCGTCCTCATCGAGCCGGCTCCGATTTGCTGGAACTGCAAGTGTTGAACAAAGCTGGTGACAAGTTGGCGAACGTCATTTTTGCCACGATCCACGATCGTCGTGGTCACGCGATCCTGTCCGTTCGTGACCAAAATACCTTCGATCAGTCGCTGCGAAAGAAGCGTCTGATGACTTTGATGCATCTGTTTTTGATTCATCGCTACAAGTCAGTAGCGGTGCACTATTTAAGCCCCACCGAAGATAACCAGGCGCAAACCGAAAAGATGCAGGAACTTGGTATCTACGGTCACGTCGCCAACGAAGTCGGCGAAATCATCGTCGCCGATGTCAACGTCGAGGGAGTCGCTGCGCTGCTGGATCCGGACGGCGGAGCCTTGCAGAGTTTGATCCATAAAGAACTGGTGGCCTAACGACTGACCGTGATTCGTGTCTCCGCAAGTGGAATAGATGAGCTATTTTCTGGGGATAGATATTGGAACCAGCGGAACAAAAACGCTGCTAATCGACGCTGATGGTAAGGTGATCGCCGAAGCGAATGCCGATTACCCGCTGCACCAACCGAAACCGGGTTGGACCGAACAGGATCCGGAAGACTGGTGGATCGCGACTGTCAAAACCGTCCGCAAGGTGGTCCGCCAGTCCCGGTTAAAACCGGCTGATGTAAGCGCGATCGGTCTTAGCGGACAGATGCATGGCAGCGTGTTTCTGGACAAGCAAGACAAGGTGATTCGCAACGCTCTGCTTTGGAACGATCAACGCACCTCAGAGGAGTGCCAGCAAATCACCGCGGCGGCCGGCGGTCGCAAAGCGTTGATCAAAATGGTCGCCAACCCGGCGCTGACCGGCTTTCAAGCTCCCAAAATTCTCTGGCTGCGCAATCATGAGCCACGCCACTTCGACAAACTAGCCAAGGTGCTGTTACCCAAAGATGACGTTCGCCGGCGTCTAATCGGCGACTATGTTACCGAGGTCAGCGATGCCAGCGGCACATTGCTGTTGGATGTCGTCAAACGACGCTGGTCCAGCAAGCTGCTCGGCAAGCTGGATCTGGATCGAAATCTACTGCCTGCGGTGGTCGAAAGCCAGCAAGTGACCGGCACGTTGACGGCCCAGGCCGCCAAAGCACTCGGTCTGACCACCCGCTGCAAAGTGGTCGGTGGCGCCGGTGACTGCGCCGCCGGAGCCATTGGCAACGGCGTAGTCAAGAGCGGAATCCTAAGCACGTCGATTGGAACCAGCGGCGTGATGTTCGTTCACAACGACCAGCCGCAATACGACGCCGCGGGCAGGCTGCATACCTTTTGTCACGCGGTTGATGGCAAGTGGCACATGATGGGTGTGAATTTGACCAGCGGAGGTGCGCTGCAATGGTGGGTTGATTCGGTGCTCGGCGGACTGCCCGGAATCCCCGACGGCCAACGCTACGAAGCGGCCACTGCCGAGGCGGCCAAAATCGCTCCCGGTAGCGACGGGTTGTTGTTCTTGCCCTATTTGAACGGTGAACGGACTCCACACGCCGATCCACAGGCGCGGGGCAGCTTCGTCGGTTTGAACCTGACGCATTCGCGCGGGCATCTGACTGCGCAGTGTGATGGAAGGGGTCACGTTCGCGCTGCGCGACTCGCTGCAAATAATCAAATCGCTGAACGTACCGGTCAAACAGATCCGTGCCTCCGGGGGCGGCAGCAGGAATCCGCTGTGGCGACAGATGCAAGCCGACGTGTTCGGAACAGAAATCACCACACTGAAAGTCGAGCAAGGTCCGGCCTACGGGGTCGCGTTGCTGGCGGCGGTTGGCGAGGGAGCCTACAAATCAATCGAATCGGCGTGCCAGGCCACGATCGAAATTGCCCGGCAAACGGCGCCGGACAAACAGGCCATTAAGAACTACAACCAACTGTTTCCGATCTACCAAGACCTATACAGCCAATTGAAAACATCCATGTCGGCGTTGGCCAACTATCAGTCTTAGCTGGACAACGCCAGCCAACTGGAAAGTGGCGTGATCGAGTTCAGGCAGGTTCCGACGGGACGTATCGGTTTTGAAAATGGGATCACGAGCCCAATGGCATCATGCCTGTCAGCTTCGCGGCGGCGGTGCCGGCGGGAATCAGCAGCTGAACCAGGCCGCACAATCCGCAGGATCCTGATTCCTGTTGCCTTGTGCGGACGGAGCGCGAGATCAGCCCCCTTTGATCCAGTTTTTCTTTGCTAGCGTCGCCTGGCAGTCGATTGATTCTCAGGTTGTTTGATGCTGACCATTCTGCTCTCCCCTTCCTCCAAACAAGCTGGCACGGATGCTGGATTTTTCTTCGCTGGAATCGTTTGGACGACGCGATTTTTTGAAGTCTGCGACGTTTGCCGGGATGCTGCCGTTTGGGTTAGGCGGGGCTGCCGACCATATTCCGGCGCGTCCACTAGAGGTTGTTTACAAACATCGATTCGCCACGCTCGTGGCGATCGTTCGCGCCCAGATCGATGCGCTGTGGTGCGGGCGTCAAGGTGACGATGCTTGCACCGTCGCGCGAGAGGTTTTGGTCTACGCGGAACACCTTCCTAAGCGCCTGCAATATGGCTTGTCTGTGGCGCTGCTGTGGCTGGACATATATTCGATCAAACATGTTCACCGTCGCTTGCACAAACTGAATCCGAGCGAGGTGCAGCGATTGCTGAACCAAGGTGAATATGGCCGTCGTGCCCATGACCCGCCCCGCATTGAGTGGACCGACGACCATCTGCTGCACACCGCGGTCAGCGGGATCGCGATGCTGGGACGACTGGTAATTCACTCACGCCAACCCGCGCGAAAGCTAATTCAGATAGGTTGGTCCAGTGTTTGTTGCGACTCCGCGAATCTGGTCACGGTCGCGGCTCCGCCGCTGGCTGATCTTTCCACGCACTACGATGTCTGCATCATCGGCAGCGGCGCTGGCGGTGCGACGACCGCCAGTCGGGCGTCGGCTGCGGGTTTACGTGTTTTGATTCTGGACGCCGGAGACTTCGTCGCTCCGGACGCGTTGATTCAACGGATCCCTCAAGAAGATGGCTCGGTAAGGCTCGAGCCGCCGCGCAGCGATCAAGTGTTGTACCGCTTGTACAAAGACGGAGCCGGGCAAATCGCGGGCGGACTGGGAAAAGTCAACTCCAAACTGGAGCTGGCGATCCCCTCGAAACGGAAGAAGATTCCGGCCAAGCAGACGGTCAACGTTTGCCAGGCGGAAGTTTTCGGCGGCGGTCCGTACGTCAACAATGCGATCCACCTGCCGATCACCGAGGCGGTTTATCGCAGCTGGGCGGAACGCCAACCGACGGGAGTCGATTATCCTCAGTTCTTGCAATTGATGGCCTCCATTCAAGACGAATTGGGTGTCAACGCGATTCCGACCGAATCACAGATTAGCGACCGCAGCCGTCGATTTCAGGAAGGCTGCATCGCGCTGGGCGAAGACGTCCAACCGATGCCGGTGGCGATTCGTCGCGAATGCACCGGTTGCGGCAGCGACAACTCTGTCGACAGTTTCGGGGACCACATTGGTGGTGTTCATCCTTATGTCCAAGGCGGCCCCAACAGTTTCTTGGTTGCGTCGATGCACAATCAGGTTCCTGCCCAGGTCAGCTATCGGACGAGGGCGAACAGGCTGAGAATCCATCGCGATGAATCTGGTTCACTAAAAGTTCATGGCGTTGACGTTTGTCGAGTGGAAGACTCGGGGCATCGAATTCGTTCGACGATTACCGCCAATCAATACGTGGTATCCGCCGGCGTGGGCGCGACCACCAGGCTGCTTAGCACCAGCTTGCACGCCGCGGGACTTCGAAATCGACATCTGGGCAAAAGATTGACGGCCAACATCGGCACTGCCGTCTACGCCATGTTCGACAAACCGATCTGGCCCTCGGACAGCGGACGACCCGAGCCGGGAGTAACGCAATGTTTCGTTGTCGATAAGCGAATGATCGAACAGGATGGCCAGTTGGTCGAGGAGCCAATCTTGGAAAATTGGTTCCACTTTCCGGGCACGGTCGCCTTGGCGCTTACCGGCTGGTTCAAGGAATTTGCCTGTGTGATGCGCAAATTCAATCATCTGTCGATGTCGGGCGTCGTCGTGCCGACTGGCGTACGCTGCGGCAACTATGTCGATTCCTGCGGCGAGTTTCATCTGGAGTTCGACGATCGCGAATTCGAGACTTTGCTGCGGGGAATCAGACGCGTCGCCAGGATCTACTTTGCCGCAGCAAAGCCGGATGATGGTGTGACGCTGCACCTGCCGACCAAGTCGATTTTGATGCGTGGCGGTCGTCCGGCTAGGATTCGCAGCATGGAAGACTTTGAATGGGCGCTGTGCCAGATCCGACGCCGCGGGCCAGCCTTTGTCAATCTGCTAACCACACATCCGCAAGGTGGCAATTCGCTGCTCGATGTCGTTGATCCAGCAACCTTTCAATTGCTGACCGATTGCGGCGAGCGAGTCGAGAACCTGACGGTCGCGGACGCCTCCATCTTTCCGGCTGGATGTGAGATCAATCCGCAACTGACTCTCAAGGCGCTGGCGACCCTGGCATCGCAACAGCTGATCAGCCGCGCTGCTGAAACGCTGTAGGCCGATTTTGGCACAACTCGGCCCAGTTCGCCGCAGTCGAAGCTACCGTTGGATCGCGTTGATGAAGGGCGCGACCCAACTGGGGGCCAACGAGGCGTCGTCGATGTTGACACCCGCTTCGGTTTGACCTCGATTGTTCAACAGCGGATGATCTGGCATTGAGTTCAACGCCGGCAGGCGAATGAATTCGACTCGACCGTCCTCGAATAAGACATTGATTCCTTCACCGCCGTGACCGGTCAAGCGATCCAAATCATTGCGCCCGGCGAAACCGGCCGGCGGGGCGTCCGACATCACCGCAAATGATGAGCGCGATTCAAACCGGGGAGGTCTAAGCCGATGTTGGTCGATCACGCCCAACGTGTAGGCGTAGTGACCACCGGCGAATTGCTGAATCTGGCGCAGCATATCCGCGGACGCCTGGTACAAATCGTCCAAACTACTGACCGTCTCGATGGGCGTTAGAGTAACCTTGGCTGGCCGGGGCGTCGCCTGAGAAGGACACCAGCGCAGCGACGCATCAGGCAACAAACCCGCATCGCCGAGACGGATCGCATAAACTCCGGCAAAAGCCTCCGGTCCCGCTTCGGCCACCGCGGGAAGTCGATGCTGTAAGTCGCGGTTGACGAATTGGGTGAATGCCGTGCCGAATTGCCTTAGCTGCGCTTGACAAGCCGCTTTGCGCGCTTCGAATCGTCCTTCGGCAAGCGCTGGAATTAACAGACCAAGCACGGCCGCCGCTGCCGCCGCGCCACCGGCCCAATCAAGCCAGGACCAATTCGTGGCCTTGGTAAATTCGATTTCCGGATGCATGGGAATTAAGGAATCGAACGTCGCTTGTGACTGAGAGTCTGCCCGCGACCGCTGGCCCAATGTCGCGTCAGCTTCGGTCTGGCTGGGTGGCAGGGGTGGCAGATTTGCCATGGTCTTGGAGACAAGATCCGAAGGTGGTAGCTCAGCCATCGACTGGAGGTTCCCTTCCAAAGGCTCCAAGGCCCGCTGAATCTGCTCAAGTTGCTTTCTGGCGGATGGATTCTCTTGGATCAAACGCGCGACCCGACGCATCTCGTGGGGCTCCAACGCTCCCAGCAGATAGCCAAGCAAGTCTTCGTGCATCACAGGGCGGACAGTTTTGGTAGGTAGGTAAGTTGCCCGTTCAGCTGACTCTCAAGCAGCCTTAAGTTACGTCAAACTCCAATCAATACGCCCTGAAAACCAGTTGGTTCAATCAGCGATTCAATTCGAGGCGTACAGTTTGATACAAATCGTTCGATTCAGGTTAGTGGCTGCGGGAGGCCGTATCGAAAATCAATCGTCTGCGCTAGATTCATCCGGGTGAGTCTCCTCCCACATCACTCCCAGCCGCGCGACAGCCGCATGTAATCGGCTCTTGACGGTGCCGACTGGGATTCCCAGCACCTCCGCCGCCTCTCGGTATTTGAGTCCCTGGTAATAGACCAGGTTGACCACTTGCTGCATCGATTCACCGAGTGAAGCGACCGACTGGTCAATCCAGCGGCTCCGCTCACGGTCGGAGGCGACACGATGTGGATCAGGCACGGCTCCGACGATCCGTTCTGACCAGCTGCCGTCTTGGCCCTCCCGATCGGTCGCCGATGATCGATCAAGGCTAACCATTTGATGCCGCTTGCTGCGCCGCTGGGCGTCGATCGCTTGGTTGGTCGCGACGGCGTACAACCAGGGTCGAAACCGGCGTGAAGAATCAAATTGGCGGCATTTCAGGTGAACCTGTAAAAACGTTCCCTGAAAAGCATCTTCGGCCATCTCGGCATTGCCGATGTACCGACGCAGGTAGTTATAGATCTCACGCTCGTAGCGACGGATCAGTGTCTCGAACAGTCCTCTGTCGCCACTTTCACGATACTGAGCGATCAAGCTTTCATCCGAAACGTCACTCTGTGGCGTGGCGATCTGGTCGCTCGATTTGAGTTTTGTGGTCATGACAGCACCGATAGGAAAAGGAGGAAATAGCTGGACGAGAAACCGTCTCCATGATTAAGACGCGAAACCGCGGATTTTGTCCGCAAAAAAATGGGAAAGGATGCGGAGATCACACCCCTTAACGGCCCCGATGATTATCACCGAAGCTGACGGATTGGTCAAAACGGAATCCTGCTTCCACGGCAGGCAATACCTCCTAAGAGGGGTTTTTTTCGGTTTTCGGCTGCAGATCGTTAACGGTCGGCCAAAATCTCCCTGGCTTGACGAAGTCGGTCGACGTTAGGGGCGGGGGGCGGCGGCGGCCAGCAAGGCCAAGTCTTCCGGCCCCACACGGCTGCAAAAATCACCCAGCGATTCTTCTCCTTGGCGGTTTGCTTTGAAGGCAGCGAAGATTCCAATCATTTCGTCGATCACCGTTTCGTCCGCGACCAGGTCCTTGTAGACGTAGGCCAGTCGGTTGCCCAGCCAGCCACCCCCGGCAAACAGCGTGTACTTGCCTTTGGCTTTACCGACCAAAGCGAGGTCCGCGTTGTAAGGTCGAGCGCAGCCGTTGGGGCAGCCTGTCATGCGGATCGTAAATCGTTCCTTGCTCAAACCAAGCTTCGCCAGCGGCTGTTCCAGTCCATCGATGATACTCGGCAGCCGCCGCTCACTTTCGGTGATCGCCAAACCGCAAGTTGGCAGCGCGACACATGACATTGACCAACGGCGAACGGTACTGATCTGTTCGGTCGCCACCGCGCCGTGCCGATGGATCAATTCAACAAGTTTCTCTTTGTCGGCTTGGTCGATATCAGTGAAGATCACGCTTTGGTGACCGGTCATCCGTATTTCAGTTTTAAAGTGGTGACAAACGGCGCGTAACGCCCCTTTCAACTGGATCGATTCATTGTCATATAGCCGCCCATTTTCGATGTTCCATCCGTAGGACCATTTTCCGTCGCCCTGGTTTTGCCACCCCATATGGTCGTCAAAATCATGGACCTCATCGGGGCTGCAATCGGCCAACGACTGGCCAAAGTACTTCTCGACCTCGGCACGAAATTTTTCGATCCCCCAGTCGTTGACCAGATACTTCATGCGGGCGACTTTGCGGTCTTCGCGATTGCCGTTGTCGCGTTGCACTTTCAAGATTGCCTGGGCGACACCAATTGCTTGCTCAGGTTGGCAAAACGCCATCCGTTTGGCCAGCGCCGGAAAAGTCTTTTTGGCCGACGGGGTGGTTCCCATGCCGCCGCCAACGAGCACGTTGTAGCCGATGATCTTTCCCTCACGCACGACAGCCAGGAATCCGATGTCCTGCGTGTAAATATCGATGCAGTTGTCTTCCGGCAGTGCGATTCCGATTTTGAATTTCCGCGGTAGGTAGGTAGGACCGTACAACGGTTCGACCTCGGCGCCCCCTTGGAGTGTTTTCTCGCCCGTTTCCTGATCGGTCATCCACAATTGGTGGTAGGCGGGTGTCCGTGGCGCCAGAGCATCAGTCAATGCGTCGGTCAGCTGTTCCAATTCGGCGTGAATTCCATCGTTTCGCTTGGCGGGACAGCACATGATGTTGCGATTGACGTCACCGCAGGCGGCTAGCGTCGACAGCGCCAAATCATTGATCCGCTTGATTGTGGGACGTAGGTTGTCTTTCAGAATTCCGTGCAGCTGGATGGTTTGGCGGGTCGTAATTTTCATCGTCGAATTGCCCAACTGTTCGCACAGATCGAGCATTGACAACATCTGATCCGAACTGATCCGACCGCCCGGAATCCGCAGCCGAACCATCATCGAATAAGCCTTGCCGGCACCGGTCTGCTTGGCTGTCAGACGAAGATCGCGATCATCTTGCTGGTAGGTGCCGTGAAATTTCAACAGTTGAATATTGTTTTTGTCGAAATGATCGGTCGAGTCGGCAATCTCCTGGCCAATTGTCCCTCGGAGAAAATTACTTTCCTGTTTGATCGTTTCGACCGGGCTCAATTTTTTTGCGTCGGTGGACATCGAGACACAAATCCTGTGTGATTCTGTTTCAAGCTTGTGGGTGGTCGGAAGCGTCACAAAACTATAACTTGCAAGGTCATATCTCACTATGGCGATCCTTTGGCGAGGGAAACAGCGTGACCGCAGAGTTGCTGGATGGAAAACGGATTGCCGGCGAAATTCGCGCCGAGTTGACCGAGCGAGTGCGTCAATTTGTCGACTCGGGGGGCCCGCAGCCCTGTCTGACCGCGGTCCTGGTGGGGGACGATCCCGCCAGTCAGGTTTACGTCCGCAACAAGGGGCGGGCTTGTCAGCAAGCCGGCATCGACGGACGTACGCTTCGACTACCGGCCGCGACGTCGCAGCAAGCTCTGGTTGATACCATCGGAGAGCTCAACGGTGATCCCGCCGTCCATGGGATCTTGGTCCAGTTGCCGCTGCCAGCCGATGGCAACGGAGGCTCCGGATTTGATCAGCGAGCGATCCTGGATAGCATCGAACCGCTGAAAGACGTCGATGCCTTCTCGCCGGTCAACGTCGGCCTGCTGATGCAAGGGCGGGCTCGATTTCTGCCCTGCACGCCTCACGGCATCGTGCAATTGCTTCATCGTTGTCAAATTCGTGTGGCCGGCAAGCAGGTCGTGGTCGTCGGTCGCAGCGATATCGTTGGTAAGCCGCTGGCCATGATGCTGGCCCAGCGTGACGGCAGTTGCGGGCCTGAAGTTGCCAACGCAACCGTCACCCTAGCTCACAGCCAAACGCGCAACCTGGCCGAAGTCTGTCGTCGAGCCGACTGTTTGATCGCCGCGGTCGGTCGGCCGGAGATGATCCGTGGTGACATGATTCGACCCGGCGCGGTTGTGATCGATGTCGGGATCAATCGTGTGAATGATCGACTGGTAGGTGATATCGCCTACGATGAAGCGATCGAAGTTGCGGCGGCGATCACGCCGGTGCCAGGTGGCGTCGGTCCGTTGACGATCGCGATGCTATTGCACAACACGTTGTTAGCGGCCCAGCTACTGTCCCAACCAAGGCATTGAATCGGGGCCGATTCGGTCTCGCACTGGTTCGGGCAACGGTTGTTCGTATCCGGGCGGTCGTTGTGCACCGTCGGTGGGGCCGATGTCGTTGAGAGGAAACGGATCATGAACGGCCGCGGAGGCCTGCTGTTGGTTCATGGGACCTGCGGGACCTGTCCAACCGGTGTGTTGGCAACCGCCCAACAGGGCAACGGCCGGCAGGATCGCGGTCGCCAAGGCCAGGTGTCTGATCGCATCCATGATCGATGGGCTTCCTTAGAGATTCGTGGACAGGGTGCTGATAGGGTACAGCAACAAGGGACTGCAAACCAAGACGAATCAATCCGGCAGGTGAGCGCTGAGCACCGTCCCTGAATTGGCAATCGAAAGCCGGCAGGGCTCGATTGCGGCGGGCAACAGGACGCTTTGTCCGGCGGCCAGCGGTGTCAGCGACTGGCCGCAATGTAAGCTCGCGTTTCCGTGTGGAACCGTCAGCACGTGAAACTTGTTGTCGCCGCCGATCGTGGCGGATCCCCGGTTGATCACGCTGATCACAAACTTGTCGCAGCGCACCATCGTTTGCATTCCCTGAGCCGACTGATCGCTACGTCGGACCGCAACCGGACCAGAGTCGTAGTCGGTCACTGCCAATCCTTGACTCAAATGCAACTGCCGTGGATTGCCATCCGCATCGACTCGATTCCAATCGAACAACCGAAACGTGGTATCGCTCGATTGTTGGATCTCGGCAACCAGCAATCCAGCGCCCAGCGCGTGCACCGTACCGGCGGGAATGAACACAATATCTCCGGCAGCCGGGTGAAACGAATGCAAATGCTGTTCAATCTCGCCCATTCTGATTGCGGCTTGCAATGCGGCCCGGTCAACACCTTGCTTCAAACCGGCGTAGACCAGGCTCGCTGATTCAGCGGCGACGATATACCAGGCCTCGGTCTTGCCAAGATCGGGTATTTCCATCGCCGCCGCGTAGGCATCATCGGGATGAACCTGGACCGAGAGCACACGGTTGCAATCAAGGTACTTCAGCAGTAACGGAAATTGCCCCACGCCCAGTGCCTCACCAAGCAACCAGCTGGGATGATCCAAAATCAATTGCCGCAATGACTGGCCGGCCAGGGGGCCATTGCTGACGATGCTCTGGTCTGGGCCGTGATCAACGATTTCCCAACTTTCGGCGTAGTCCGACTCCTCGCCGATCGGTTTACCCAGTTGTTCACCAAGCCGCCGGCCGCCCCAGATCAATCGCTTGAAAATCGGCTCAAAAGTAAGGGGATAAGCTTGCATGGTAGTGATTCAGATGACTGCTGTTAAACTGTGTTGATCGGCCAGGGTCAGGCATCGAAAGCCACTGTGGCACCGACGGGCAATCGGTCTGGTAATGATACGCGTTTGGCCGTCGGTCCGAAGGTGCTTGGCAGTTTGGGGTCTGACACCTTTGCTGCCGCTGATCCGTTCCACTGGCGATTTCCTGTACCGCTCCTGCCCCGACTTTCCAAACGAGAATCAATTCGTGGACCGATTGGCCCGCCCCAAAGACGATCTGTTTGACAGCTCGACGATGACCTTCGGGGAACACCTCGAAGAGTTGCGTAAAGCTTTGGGTAAGGCGATTCTGTGGCTGGTTGCCGGTTTGTTGATCGGTTTGTTGTTCGCCGATCGGGTGATTCTGTATATCCAAAGGCCACTCGAGGCGGCGATCCAGGAATTTAAAGTCGACCGCGACATGCACCGGCTCGAGATCGACAATCCAAACGCGGCCGAGTTCAAGCCGCTGCGACAGTTCCTGTCCACCAACGCGTTGACGCTGGAACGCTATTACGAGATTCCTGATCAGTACCAGCAACCAATCGTTGACACGCTCGCCGGCGACTTTGACACGGTCGAAACGTCGGACCTGGCCGAGGTCTTGCAGTCGCTGGGCGATCCCAACCTGCTGAAACCGAAAGTAAGATTCGTTGAAAACAAGACCGGACTTAGCTCGCTGAAGATCGAAGAACCTTTCATGATCTGGTTCAAGGCCGGCTTGATCGTGGGAGCCGTGATCGCCTCGCCGATGATTTTCTATCACCTCTGGACCTTCGTCGCCGCCGGCCTACACTCGCACGAGCGGCGTCATGTGTACATCTACCTGCCGGTCAGCGTGACGCTGTTTATCTCGGGTGTGATCCTGGCGTTCTTTCTGGTGTTGCACTATGTGCTGACATTCCTGCTGACGTTCAACGGCAGTATGGGCGTCGCGGCGGAACCCCGTTTGACTTACTACGTCAACTTTGTCTTGATGTTGCCGCTTGGATTCGGGATCGCGTTTCAGTTGCCACTGGTGATGTTTTTCTTGCAGCGAATCGGACTGTTTGAAACCGAGGCGTACATCGGCAGTTGGAAGATCGCCGTACTGGTGATCTTTGTGCTTTCGATGCTGTTGACGCCGGCCGACGTGACCAGCATGATCGCGTTGGCGATCCCGCTGGTATTCCTGTACGCGCTGGGGATCTTGATGTGTATGTTCGTTCCCAGAGGCCGCGGCATGGGTAATCAGGCATACGATCCCGCCTAGGCGACGGTCCCGTTTGCCAGGCATTGGCCAACGATCATCGTGGCCACTGTCAGCCAAACCACTGCATGATCGCCTGATCCATCCAGGATTTGCGATAGCGGTCGATGAAGCCGACATGGCCGCCGGTATCGGTGATGTGCAAGGTGGTTGGGCTAGGCCAACGGACTTCTTGGTCGGTGAAATTCGTAACGGGCACGATCGGGTCATCTGCAGCGACCAAAACCAACGTGGTGACTGGATTGTGTTTGGCAATGTGGTGCACCGTGCAACGCTCGTAATAGTCCATCGCGCTGGCGAAGCCGCTCAGCGGCGCAGTCATCCGATTGTCCAATTCCAGCAGGGTGCGGGGGCGACGTTCCGAAATCAATCGTTTGTATTCCTCTCGCTCTTGCACCAGAGGCGGCGTTTGGGCAATCAGATTCTTTATGAAGTAATGATTGTAAATCCGTCGACTGAGCCGTCCCATGTTCTCGCTGCAGCGCGGCAGGTTGAAAGGGGGTGCGATGGCAGCGATCCGCACCAAACGATCCAACCACTCGGGAGCCTGGTCGAGCCCCGCGCCGATCCGACTAACAGCGCGCAACAATTGATGTCCGCCCAAGGAGACTCCGATCGCCATCATGGGCCCCGACTGGGTCTGTCTGGCGATCTCGCTAAGTGCTGCGATCACGTCATCGCTACGGCCGGAATGCAACAGGTTGCGAGTCAATTTCGCCCCCGCGCCGGCTCCTCGCATGTCCATCCGATAGACACGCACGCCGGCATCGTAGAATCGGCTGGTCAGGCGGATCATGTAAGCCGATTCATGGGACCCTGACAATCCATGGATCAGCAACATCGAACCTTGCTCAGGCCTCCAGCCGGGCGGCTGGTCTTCGTGCAGCACAATCGAATCGCCATCGGAAACCGGGACCACGTGCTGGATCGGTTGCAAGTTCGATGAATCGAGAATGCTGACCGACAAAATGGTCTGCAAGTGCCCGCCACGACAGAGTCGGTGAGGCTGAAACGGAGGCGGCTGGAAAGCGGCGCGTTTTTCAGTTCGTGACATCGTTCGAGCCTGAAATCGATCTGTGATACGATTGCGGGGATGAAAACGATTAGAACATTCGTCGCCATCCCGCTGGGCGACGAGGTTAGCCGAGAAGCGATCCGCCTGATCAAACGACTGCGCCAACCTAACGATGGTATCAAATGGGTGCCGACGGACAACCTACATTTGACGCTGAAGTTTCTCGGAGAAGTCGACAATACGGAGGTACCGGCGGTTTGCGACGTCGTTCGAGAAGTCTGCGGCGAGTTCGAGCCCTTCGAGCTTCATTTCGCCGGCACCGATGGATTTCCCAACATCGACCGACCCCGGGTCCTGTATGTGCGAATCGAGGACCAGTCGCAGGCGCTAACCGAAATCGTCGGTGCGCTCGATCAACAGTACGCGGAATTGGGTTTCAAGCCAGAGCCGCGTGACTATCAGCCCCATCTGACGCTCGGCCGCACCAAGAGTGGCAGCCGCCGCGCGGGCGACGATGTGATCGCGCGGCTCAGTAACGAGCGAGAAGTTGAGATCGGCACGATGGTCGTCGATACCGTCCACGTCTTCGCCAGTTTTTTGGACAAGCAAGGCCCAACGTATCAGGTGATGGATACGGTTGAGTTGTAGGTTACAGCAGGCTTTCCAAGTGCCTATCGTCTCAGGCGTTTGCAGAGAAACGCGGAAAGCCGGTTGTTGAAGGCTACTTTTTGATCTCCAGCGGGATGCTCGCCTGCCCGTACTTTTTGCCATTGAGGTCTTCCATCGTCAATTTCAGGCTGTACTTGCCCTTGGACAGTTGGTCGGGCAAGTGCATCTGGTAGGCGATGAAATAGTCTCTCAGGTAATTGGCTGACAATTGTTGATCCGCCGGCAGCAGCTGGCTGACGACCTTTTCGTTGTTCTCATTGAACAAGTCGTAGCTCCCCTGCAGATGAGTTTCGTATCCGTTTTCGCTTTTACGGGCGGTAAAATTTTCGATTTCGCAGTACAGAATCACTTGCTGTCCGGCGTCAAAACGATTGCTCTGGAATGGCTTGACCTGACCATAAGATTCAATTTCGGTACAAAATGCCAACGAACGAACTTCCAGCGAATCGGTCGCGGCAGCGGCAAACTTGGCCGCCTGACGAATTTGCCCAATCGCGGTGCTGAAGCGACGAGCCGGCACCGGGTGACCTTGCGGATCAATCATCGTCCACAGTCCCAATAGCTGATGCCGCAAGTACTCCTGTTCCATCTCACCCATGCCGTCGATCTTTGTGACCGCTTCATCGGGATTGCCCGAGAGCACCATCAGATGCCGCAATTTGATCAGTCGGCTGGCGCGATCGGCTTCACTTTCATCGCTGGGCGCGATCGAAAGCTGTTTTAGCAGCTGCGCAAACAAGTCTTTGCTGGACAACGGCACGGTCTCCACGCCCGAATCGGTCTGCAGTTCAGCCAAAGATCCGGCGGTCGCGGGTTGCCTGATCTCTTTTTCAACGCTGACCTGGGAGACCGCAGCCTGGTCGGCCACTTCTTCCGCAACCGCTGGCTTGACTTGACCATTGGGCTCGGTTTGCTCGCTCGCGCGCACCGCGGCTTGATCCAAATTCGTGGTTTCGATATCGGTCAGCCGCGGAGCATCCACTTGATTGTCCGGGGAAGATGACGAGTTCGCAGCTGCAGCGGCTGACGCGAGCGGCTTGGTCGTGGAGTCGTTGGCCGCGATCCGTTGTGGCGGCGGCGCGTTCGGATCGGCTGCCGCAGATTCTGGTAGCTCGGGTAGATCGCCGAGCCGCTGCAGCAGCTCTGCGTTAAGCGATTGGGGTTGATCGGATCGGGCCGCCGAACGAGCTGTGGCGGCGACCAATCGTCGCAGCGCTTTGCGCTGCACTTCCGGCGGGTAGTCCTTGAAGGCGACCATCAAGGCCTCCGCGTCGTCCGCGGGCAGCTCCGTGTTGGAACTGGCTGTGTTGGTGGCCGACTCTGGGGAAGGTTCTGACGGAACACTGGACAGCCCTCGTTTTGCCGCGGTCGGCTGGCGCCGCGAAGTCAGATTCGACCGGTCAGCGGCCGTGTTGGCCAACTGCGTCGCGGGCGACTGCGTTTGGTCCGTGGCAGCTTTGGCTGGGCTGCTGCGGGGCTTGGCCGTGGCCAACCGCTGCAAAGGCGGATCGATTTCCGGCAGCCCGGCTCGGCTTTCCTGGGTGACTTCGACCATCGATCCAAACGGACGAGGTCCCTGGCACCCAACGGTGCCGGCAACGACGAGCGCCGTCAAAAATGGAGTCCATGCTCGGTGGGTAGCAGCGTGCATCCGTGCCTCGCTAAATGACAAATGATGGCAGATCTCCGGGCCGCAGGCAGTAGGCGACGTCTTCGGATCCGGACAACTTGATCCGAACGCTACGAAAACTCACCAGCTGGTACAACCTCAAAACGGAAACTCGCTATCAATCTCCGAATTCGACAACTCGACCAAGAACGGGGCCAACCGTGAAACGATCAAATCCAACGCCGCTTGTCCCTTTTCGGCGGACGCCGCGTGCGGGTTTCCCGACCCGGACTGCTTTGTTAACAAATGCCAGGGCCGGGTAATCGAGACCCATTTTTCGTTGACCGCCGGGAATCTCGTCGCACGGGTCGCGCCGTCGTCCGCCCGCAGCCGGCCGTCCTGATCGCGAACCACCAAGTCGGGAAAGAAAGCCAGCCCCAACGATGTTTCCAGCTCGCCGGCGTGATCCTCCGGACGGTCAAAAATCGTGGCATATTGATCGCCAATCATGCGGAACCAATCGCACAGAAATATCTGTGCTTCCGTTTTGCCGCAAAGTTCGCGGAGAAACGGCTTAAGCTCGTTGCCACCGTGGCTGTTCAGTAGTAGGAGCTTGCGAATCCCGCTGCCGGTCAGCGACTCGACCAGGTCTGACAGCACGATCAATAATGTGCTTGGGTTCAAGTTCATCGCCAGCGGCAGTCGATGCATGTTGGTTTCGGTGCCGTACGGAATCGTCGGCAGCAATACGACTTTGGCTCCATCCTGGTGCGCCTGTCGACAGATCGCCTGCCCAATGATCTCCGCCTCCAACGTATCGGTGCCGTAGGGTAAATGCGTGTTGTGCGGCTCGGTGGCTCCGAACGGCAATACCGCGACTTCGTACTCGGCAGCACGGACATCCTCCAGCGTCGAATCAGCCAGCAGCCAAGGTCGATTGCTTATCATTGAGTTAAGTCCACCATTGACGGTTTAGGCGATAGACACGGGTCGAACAGTTGTGGCAAGATTGTAATCGCATGGGACGTTCGACGTGGCTGTCGAAGCTGACAGATTATGCTGCCCTGGTAAATAACCGCCGATGAGTCACGTTGCACCAGAGATCCGCACTTCGATCCTCTGTGTGTTCGCCGCTTTGGCTGTCGCCAGCGGGATCGCACTGGCGGCTTCCTGGTGGTACCCGGATCGAGATTTTCACCAGCCGCGAAGCCGCATACGAACCTGGTGGGTGATCGCTGGGCTGTTCGCGTTCTCGCTTGCCTGGTCTTTGACCGCCGCGATCGTATTTCTGGCATTCGTCAGTTATCTGTCTCTAAAAGAATTTTTTTCGATGACGCCGACGCGTCGCGCCGATCGACGAGTCTTGTTTTATGCCTATTTATCCGTGCCGATTCAGTACTACTTCGCGGCCTCCGGATCGTTCGGCATGTTCCTAGTTTTCATTCCGGTATTGATGTTCGTCTGGCTGCCCACGCGAATGTGGCTGATCGGCCAGACCGAGGGCTTTTTGCGGGCGGCCGGCACGATGCATTGGGGACTGATGTTGACCGTGTTCAGTCTTTCGCACGCGGCCCTGTTGTTGGTTTTCCAGCCAGGCGAGTCCACGCTCGTTGCTCCAGCACACCCATCGTCAATCGCGGCAGCCTTTCCAGGTACCGGACTGCTGTTCTTCCTGGTGTTGATGACGGAATTGAATGATATTTTTCAGCGACTTTGGGGACAGTCACTACGCGGATCCCGGGTTGCCCCGACCGTCAGTCGCGAAAAGACCTACAGTGGTTTGATCGGCGGTGTGGTTGGCACGCTTGCCGGTTCGGTGATCGTGGGGCCGGCAATTACGCTGCTGGATGTTCCGCGGGCGCTGATCGCCGGAGTACTGATTTCCTTTGCCGGGTTCGCCGGAGATCTTTGCATGTCGGCGCTCAAGCGTGACCTGAAGATCAGTAATTTCGGCGCGACGTTGCCGGGTCATGGTGGGGTGCTCGATCGAGTCGACTCGTTGATCTTTACCGCGCCGTTGTTCTTTCATTTCGTGAACTACTGTTACGGATAATGAATCACCTGCTTCGTCTGTTGTTCTTTGCCTTGATCGTGCGACCATTGATGATCGTCGTGCTGGGCACCAACGTGCGGCGACCGGAATTGCTGCCCGAGCAGGGACCGGCGATCATTGTGGCCAATCACAACAGCCACCTCGACGTTTTTGCGCTGATGAATGTCTTGGGGCTCAGGCGGCTCAAGCATGTGCGACCGGTGGCGGCAGCCGACTACTTCCAAACGAATGCCATTCGTAATTGGTTTTCCACGCGGATTGTCGGTATCATTCCGATCGATCGGATCCACGTGCGGCGAGACCATGGAAGACATCCTCTGGAGCCGATTTCGGAATTCCTCGAAACCGCAGGAATCGTTTTGTTGTTCCCCGAGGGAACGCGCGGTGAGCCGGAACAGATGCACGAATTTCAAACCGGCATCGCACATTTGGCCAAACGACACCCAGACGTTCCAATTACTCCGGTCTTCATGCGTGGACTGGGCAAAGCATTGCCCAAAGGCGAGGCCATCTTGGTTCCCTTCTTCTGCGATATATTCGTCGGTGAACCGCTCGAATCAGGGCTCCACAAGCCGGAACTGATGCAGGCACTGAATCAGGCGATGAACAAGCTGGCTGCCGAGCAACCCGCCGAAAAATGGACTTAGCTTTTTAGCGCAGTTACGAGCTCTGGTTCGTGATCTGATCGTTCGCGTAGGCTTCCAGCTCGAAAGGATTTTCCAGGTAGCCGTGGCGACCGCGCAGCAACAGAAAGGCGGACGCGGCTAAATAAGCCGGCACGAAGACAATTCCCCAGCGTTCGTACTGGCAAACGTGAACCCGCTCGTGGGAGCGCGTGGAGTCAAGCGCCGATTGCGTCTGGCCAAAGACGACATGCCCCAAGGTCAGCGCTAAGGCCGGGACGTAAAGGCGACTCAAGACGGCAGCGATTCTGGGTCCGTGGATCTCGATCACTCCATCGACCCATTGGAACCGGCCACTGAGCAGTAGCCCGATCGCGACCCCCAACAAGGTGTATGGCAGTGGCCACGCATAACACGCGATTCGAATGCAAAATCGCATGCAACAAGTCTCCTGATCAACCGAGAACAGCCTGGACAAGCGTCAGAGTTCACTCATGACTTGGATCCAGGCTGTTCGATTATATGCGGTTGTGTTCAGACTTCGGCGAGTTCTTCGTCCGACTCTTCGCTGCTGAACGTATCGATCGCTTCCGACTCGCAGATGTCCAAGCCGAATTCTTCGATCTGGTCTTCTGTCAGCTGGATATACCCAAGCTTGCGGACGACTTCCAAGACCTCGCTGCAGGTTGGGAACATCCGTCCTGAGGCATGCTTGTAGTCGTCCATGGCGCGCATGAACTCGATCTCTTGGTCGTTATAATCACGCTCGCAAGTCGTCGGATCGATATGGCGGCGTCGTTGTTTTCTTCGTCGAGGCGTTTTGGCGGATCCGGAATCGGCGGCTGCAGCTTCCAACTTGCGGCGATCGTCGCGGCGGCGATCGATGGTAACAGTTTCTTCCTCAACGCTCCGGTCAACAACTTTCTTGACAGCCATGCTTTCGATCCTCGTGCAAAGTGAGAGTGCGGTCGACAGCGACCCCCGTTAGCCGAGTCGACCTCTCTCTGGGAATTGTGTGGCAGAGAAACGTAGCACAGCGATTGGGCAAACCTGGTCGATTAGACTCAGTATTCGCACCAGAAAAGTGGGATCGCTTGGGCAAGCCGCCCGGTTATGACGATGATGACGATGATCCCGGTCGGGTAGTTGTCAATTCCAGATTCGTGCGGCCCAAAATGCCGTTTGCTTCGCTGCTCACGCCACGCGGCGGTACCGGGGTGCTTGGCCACGCTGCTGCTCGGTCAGATCGGCGTGCACGGCCGAGAACAGTTCATCCATCATTCGCTGCGATTTTCCCCAGTCATACCATTGGCCGGAGATGGTGGTGGCCAACGAGAGCTGTACATATTTCTGGTTCATTTCGATCAAAATCGCTAACTGTCCGCGATTGGTGATTAGCCCCGATGGTATGTCGGCGATCAGCGAGCACCTGTCAGCGTCCTGGTGCACCTCCGCGATGACCAGTGATTTCGCTGCCAACGTGCAAAGCACGGCCAACATCACTCGACCCGGTGCGGCATCGAAAATACCCTGGGACTGTCGTTGGGTCTTGATCCCCAATTTGTCATAAATGGGCAGAATCGCAGTCGTCAACTTGCCCAGCGAAAAACCGATCGGCGAAACGGCATCAAAGACGGCCAGCAAGTCCTCGCCGGTCACTCCGGCAGTCGCATGGCGGGCGGCCGCGGCGATCCGCTCTCGTACTTCGGAGTCGCCCAGCAACGTTTCATATTGGATTGACTCTGGCCAAGCCACCAGCGCCTCGACGATTTCCTCGTCGCCATAGCCGCTCTCCAGTTGCGGTGGCATACTCCTATCGGTGGCCTGTTGGTGGAGCCCACACAGGGGACAAAAAGTGGCTGCTCCCTCGGCGCCACAATGAACACAGAACATCGGGGTTCCTCGCTGGCTTGTCGCTCTCTGACGCGCAGCATCGCGCTGCGTGCGATTGCGGCCGAGATTAACGAAACAGCGGCCGCCGCAGCAAGCCGAAACCATCACTGCGCAGACTCTCAGCCCAGTACTAGGCCCGATCAATCGCTGCTCGAAGCTGTCCCACAAACTTGGCGATCTCATCGGTGGCGGTCGCTTTGTGCTCCGCAATTCGCCGAATCATGGCCGAGCCTACGATCAGGCCATCGGCAACCGGGGCCAGCCGGGCCGCCGTTTCCGGAGAACTGATGCCGAACCCGATGCAGATCGGCAAGTCGGTCTGTTCCCGCAACCATCCGACGTTCTCGACTAGATCGTTGGGCAGTGCGACTCGCTCGCCCGTGATGCCGGTGACCGACACATAGTACAGAAAGCCCGAGGACGCCTGGGCGATCCGCACTTGGCGATCACGGGGAGTGGTTGGTGTGACCAGTTGCACCAGGCTGAAATCAGCGGCACGGCAGATGCGAGACAATTCATCCGATTCCTCGACCAGCAAATCGGGCACGATCGCGCCGGCGTAGCCCGCCTGTTTGGCCTGTCGTACGTAATCTTCCAAGCCCACGCGATAGACGATCGCGTAGCTGACCATCGTGACCAGGGGGATCTCGAGGTCCTCAAGATCGCTCGCCAATTCGAAAGCGTCCCGCAGTTTGAACCCACCGTCGAGCGATCTTTGATACGACGCTTGGATTACCGGTCCGTCGGCAACCGGGTCGCTGTAGGGAATCCCCACCTCACAAAGATTGGCGCCGGCCGACTGAGCAGCGCGAATCAGTTGCGCGGTTGTGGCAATGTCGGGGTCGCCGGCGGTCAGAAACGGCATCAAAGCCTTTTCACCCTTAGCGCGAAGGTCGGTAAAAAGCTGATCGATAGCGGACATGGGCTTTGGGGGATCGTGGATGTTCAATAATCAGCCGATCTGTCCTCAGCTCGGCTGCTGCATTTAGAGGCAAACTACGTTGTTGTTGACAATTTTCTTGTGCTGTTCAACGCCCACTTGGCCGTCGGGATTGATCGGGGCAATCGACCCTCGATGACCGTCGCGATCATCAGCATTTGGAACAATTGTCCCAGTACATAAGTGTCGATCACCGGCAACACCAGATCGGTAGTCGGTCGACTGGCCTGGTGCAATGCGTGATTGGTTTCCTGGATCGCCGTACGCATCAGTTCTGGCCAGCTTCTGCCGGCAATCTGATTCAAGTTATCTTGGTTTCGATCGCTCTGTCCAATCTTCAAATGACCGCAGCGGTACGAATCGACAATCAGGTTGTTGAACACTTTGTCGCTGCGTCCCTGCTGATGCCGTTGATGACGGCTATCGAAATCCTGAGTATCGACGGTTGTCAACGTCGTAACCTCCAAGTCTTGATCGCCGTTTGATTCGGCCAGCAATTGATCGTACCACCGTCCGACTGATTCAAGTGACTTGCTCCAGACGCTCATCACGCGGATGGATGTGTCACGATGCAGGGCCAGCAAGTGGTTAACGGCAACGTATTGCAAGACCACGTTGTCGGCGTAAGGGGCGCTGCTGAAATGTTCATTCATCGCTACCGCTCCTTCGAGTAACTGGATGCAATCAAGACCCAGGAATGCGGCCGGCATCAATCCGACGGCCGACAGCACACTGAACCTTTCGCCCACGTCATCGGGAACGCTAAAAATCTCAGTGCAGCCAACCTCGCCAGCCAAGTCGTGCAGTTTCCCACGCCCGCCGGTGACCGGGATCACCAACCGAGCAAGCTGTGATTTGGTGTCGCCGCGGATGTTGGATTCCAGCGCCGCCAGAAATTCTCGAAATGCGACGGCAGTTTCCATTGTCTCGCCACTTTGGCTGATCACGACAATTGCGAACCGTTTTTCGGCTGGTGAATCACCATAACCACCCTGGGTCAGGCGATGCAGCAATGACGCGCTGGCATCGTTATCGAGGTTGTTCCCCTCGAAGTACATGCGTGGCTTACTGCCCCGCGCGCCGCGAGTCAGTTCGTTGTGGTATGGATCGCAACACGCCTGCATTAACGCTCGGGCTGCCAGGTAAGATCCGCCGGTGCCCAGCACCAGCACAGCGTCGATCTCGTCGTGCATTCCATTGACTACTCTGAAAATGCGACCCAGCTCGGACTTCTCGCGATCGGCTTGGTAAGCGGCAAGTTGCTGCTCAGGAAGCCGAAAGAAGCGAGCCTCCAGTGGTTGCTGTGCCGAGGGAAGGTCACCGCTGTCGTATCGATGGCGATCCGTTTTCTGCATCTCCATCCGCAGCGCGTCAAGTTGGCTGGACAAACCATCCAACTGGGCTTGGGTGACACCGAACTGGCCGTTGATGCTGCCGGAGGGGTCGAATCGAAGAAGGCTCATGCGTTCCCGTTTGATTTGGTTTGGCGAATCTGCGAATCGGCCAACGCGTCAGAGTAACCAAAACCAGCAGGTTCTCCCACGTGGGTACCCATGGCGCCGCCGCCGTTGACCGACAGCTCAGCGGTCATCGGCCCGGCCTGCGATTTACAGTTCCACGCAGACAGCTAAATTGGCAGCAGTCAAGTTTCCCCGCTCCCCTACTGAGGCCGTCGCCGTGACTACCGTTGATCGCAAACCTGTTGTCCTGATCGTTCGTGATGGGTGGGGCGAAAATCCATTTCCTCAGTGGAATCATGCCAATGCGGTCTATCTGGCCGACACGCCAGTGGCCGATGCGTTGATGAAAGAGTACCCCAACACCCTGATCCACACCTCGGGCGAAGACGTCGGGCTGCCAGCGGGTGTGATGGGCAACAGCGAAGTCGGCCACCAGAATATCGGCGCCGGAAGGATCGTCGACCAAGAAGTGATGCGAATCACACGCAGCATTCGTGACCAGTCATTCTTCGCCAATAAGGTGTTGTTGGCAGCGATCGACCATGTCAAATCGACCGGCGGCAAATTGCATTTGCTGGGCTTGATCTCCGATGGGCGGGTGCACAGCGACATCGAACACGCCAAAGCCATTGTCGAACTGGCCAAGCGATCCGGCTTGGCTGCCGACGCTCTGGCGATCCATGTGATCACCGATGGTCGTGACACATCGCCCACCAGTGGACTGGAATATGTCCGCGATCTGGAGGCGACAACCAAAAAATTTGGGGTCGGCCGAATCGCTAGTGTGATTGGCCGATTTTATGCGATGGATCGCGACCTGCGCTGGGAGCGCGTCGAAGCGGCTTACCGGATGATGACCCAAGGAGCCGACAACCGGGCGGCTAGCGCTGCGGCCGCGATTCAGTCCTACTATGACAATCCCACCGAGCCGAGTCGTACCGGCGACGAATTCATCACCGCCACAACGATCGACGATACAGGACTCGTCAAGGAGGGCGACGCGGTCATTTTTTTGAACTATCGCGGCGATCGCACCCGAGAAATCACCAAGGCATTCGTGCTGCCTGATGAACAATGGAAGGCGATCGAGGGAGGTGGATTCGATCGCGGCAACAAGATCGACAATCTTTATTTCGCCACGATGACTGGTTACGAGACCGGGTTACCCGTGCATGTGATCTTTGAAAAGCGTGACAAGATGCCGAACATTCTCGGCCAATACGTCAGTTCGCTCGGACTGACTCAATTCCGCTGCGCGGAGACTGAGAAATATCCACACGTCACTTTCTTTTTCAACGATTACCGTGACGAGCCGTTTCCGGGCGAAGAGCGGGATATGGCGGCGTCACCGCGAGATGTTTCAACGTACGATAAAAAGCCGGAAATGTCGGCCGAACTGGTGACCCAGAAAGTGCTCGCGGATATCGAATCCGAGCGCTCGGATTTGATCATCGTCAACTTTGCCAACGGCGATATGGTCGGACACACGGGAGTCCTGAAGGCGGCGATCGCGGCGGTCGAAAAAGTCGATGCCTGTGTCGGTCGAATTGTCGACGCAACCCTTGCCAAAGGCGGGGCGTTGGTGGTAACCGCCGATCATGGAAACTGTGAGCAGATGATTGATCCGGAAACGGGCGGTCCCCATACAGCGCATACAACCTATGACGTGCCGCTGATCGTCGTCGAAGCGACGTTGCCAGGTGCAAGCCTTCGACAGGGAGGGCGACTGGCCGATATCGCTCCGACGATCCTGGCCTTGATGGGGCTGGAAAAACCGCCGGAGATGAGCGGAGAATCGCTGTTGCAACTGGCAAAACGTGAATAGGCCGATTCGCCAGGGTCGCGCTCGCGATCGATTGTCGGCCAAGCTTCGCCAGCTTGATCCAGCAGCGGCTTGAATCCTGCCGGGCGGGGATCGATCGCAACCTGGGGCCAAACGCAGCGCCGTGGCGTTTTGCCCCAACGAGCTTGATCGAGACCCTCGTGATTGCGAGTTTTTTGCGCTGGCACGATTTGTGCTCCTGAGTCAGAGCGTTTCTATTCTAACTGCTTGGAGTTTGTCATGAGCTACGCCTGGACCCTGGGCAAGCTGGCCGGCATTGACGTGCGCGTTCACTGGACTTTTCTGTTGTTGCCGATTTGGATCTATTTCTCGTCGCTCGTCGGCGGCTCCGGTACGGCGAGCGCAATCGTGTCCGTTCTGTTTGTGCTGGCCGTATTCGGTTGTGTCGTGTTGCACGAGCTGGGACATGCCTTGGCGGCACGGTACTTTGGCATCGAAACACGGCATATCACCTTGTTGCCGATTGGAGGCGTCGCCAGTTTGATGCGAATGCCGCGCGCTCCATGGCAAGAGTTTGTGATCGCCGTTGCCGGTCCGGCTGTCAACGTTGTGATCGCAGCGGCGTTGCTGGCCGCTGCCATCGTTGCCACGATCAGCGAACCGGCGTTTGCTAGCGTACCGATGTGGCTCCAGCAGTTGGCGTTGGTGAACTTGGCACTGGTGGTTTTTAACATGGTTCCCGCCTTTCCGATGGATGGGGGGCGCGTGCTGCGGTCGATATTGGCTTCGCGTTTGTCCTACCAGCGCGCTACGGAAATCGCTGTCGCCGTTGGTAAGGTGGCGGCGGTTGGCATCGGTTTGTTAGGGCTGATGGTCGGCAATGTGTTCATGGTTTTGATCGCCGGTTTTGTCTTCCTGGCAGCCAACGGGGAAGCGGCGCTGGTCGCCGGCCAGTACGAACGTCAATCAGCGCCCAAAGCGGCGCAAATCGATTCGACCTCATCGACTGGAATGAACCATGGCGACAACGATCAGTCGTTGCCAATCGTCAGTGGTCAGTGCAGTGCCAGATCCGTGCTTGGATGGATGTCGGGTAGATCAGCTGGCCTGTGTCTGGTTTCCAAAGAAGGAGTAATCATTGGTCTGCTTAGTCACAATGATTTGGTCCGAGCTGTCATCAACGGTCAAGGCCAGGCAGCGGTCGAAAACCTGTGTTTACGTTAGTTCCTCGTCTTCGTGTCGATCTTCGGTTTTAGAGGTTCGGTGCCGCTCGACGAGCGTTTTGATTTTTTCCTCGCGTTCCTTCAATCGCTGAACGCGCTGGCGGAATTCGGATTCTCTCTGTCGCAGTTTCTTGCTGCGTTGGCGGAGTTTCTTGCTCGACGCACGAAGACGCTGCTCCTTGCTCGCCAGACCGGCGGCTTGACCGGCGGCTTCTGTCGGCGTTGAAGTCGCAGGGACCTGATCAACTTCGCCTGCCGATCCGTCCGTTGGCGGTTGCCTCCGCAGCCAACGTTGCATCGTTTCGGGTGTGATGAATGCGAGATTGGCGGCAATCATCATCAGGCCGAAAGTGATCATTCCCAGAAACAACGCGATTCCTCCGTGCACGGCAACTGCCATGGCCAGTACGATCGGTCGGGTCAGTCGCGGCCAAACCAACGCACAATAAAAAATTTCCCAGAACAATGTGGCGTGCGACATTGCCGTGAAGATTCGCGGAAAACGTCCGATCCAAGTCAAGTCAATCGATTGATATTCGTAGTTGCCCACGGAATACCACATTGCGGTTCCATCCCACCACGTTTCCCCACGCGCTTTCGCCAAACCTCCGAATAGATAAATCACACACAGATGTAACTGTAGTAGTCGGGTCGCAATATTAGCCGACACGCTGGGACGGACTTCGGGTAGCAGCCAAGCGATTCTCGGATCGCGACGACGCTTTTCCTTCCATTTTTCGCGCAGCCAAGCGTCAACGCTAAAGCAGCTACCGCAGGGTGATAGCATCAGGTACATCGTCGAATAGGTCACGATCTGATCAAATCCGAACAAAGCACCTGTCAAGCGATGCAGATACATCAATTGCAAGATCCAGGCTGCTGGAGCCGTGATTCGCGTCAGCAATCCAATCGCGAAGGCGGCCGTGATTGACATCGTCAGACCATGATGAAGCCAGATTAGCAGCGGATTGCTGAGGGCCCATAGATAGCTGCGCGCGACATCGGACGTCCCAAAAGTTCCGTCGTGTAATGCACGAGCGGTTTCGTTGTCGATCCAAGCGTTCTGACCGAGAAAGGAATTCAGATCGCTGGCCAGAACCAGATGCGAGTAAAACAAGAAGGCGCCGGTAATGATCCGCATCACGCACAGGGTGTAGGGCATCCGCGGCGTAAACCAGAACTGATCCCAGGCCGCAACACAGCTTGCGCCCCAGCTTTGCAATTCTGACAGCAACACGCGGCCATTCATGTTTCCACCTGCTCCGTTGAGCGATCGGTGGATTCCAGCGGCTTGCTGTCCTGCGGTTCGGCCCCGCGTGGATCGGTGTCGGGCTGCTCGCCCGACTGCTTACCCGCGGGCGGCGGAACCGCCTCCGGCGGCAACGTCGGCGCGACCATTTCGGCGTCCGAGTCGGCTGCCGGCGGCTGGTCCAGCAAAACTTGATAAAGTCGCTGATCAGAAAGTTCGATCGGTTGCTGCTGAAATTCGATCACGTCCGGGATCAAGTGTTCGATTCGCCGAATCGCCGCAGTGCTGCCCGGATGCGCGTGTTGCAGGTGCATTGTCATCGAGCGACGGACGTGTTCATACCGCGCGCGCCTGCCGCGCCAAACGGCGGCGGCTTCCGCGTTCGCATCGGCTAGCTCGGGCGGTGGTCCGGGTGGCTGGTAAATTTCATTCAAAAATTCTGCCAGCATGAAGTGCCGGTGATACAACAAGCGAGGCCATTGCTTGTCCAAATCGGGATACAGTTCCTCGCTTAGGTTTCCTGCTCCATCAGTCAAGCCTGCTTGAATCAAATGGCTGGGCCCCGGATCGGCGCGAAGAACGAATAACCGCGATCCAGAAACATGAACTGGCCGTACTGCTCGACCGGCAGCAGCGCCGTTTCAACCGCTGGCGACAAACCGAGTGGGCCCCGCGCTTGAAACGCCAGCGGAGGCAAGGCCACGGCCAGCAGATGCCCGCAAAGCAGTAGGCTAACGACGATGCGAATCGGCCGTGACCAGAGATTCGTTGGTTGCCGCGGGGACGCTGGCTGATGAGAAGCCGTCATCTGAAATCGATCTGGTGCTGTCGAACAGGAGCTGGAGTGCTTGCCAATTAGGGCTACGCTTTGAGCTCCAAGTTAGTTTCTATCAGGCCGATGTACAGCGGGATTCCGTTGCCGGACGGCCGCGGAGGCAACAAAAAAGCCGCACTCTGGTTACCAAGAGCGCGGCTTACGAGTTTTTTGACCAAGACGACGTGCTAGCGAAGTGCTATCGAGTCGGTATTGCCGAAATCGAACGTCAATTCATTGGTGCTTCCCGCAGTTACGTCGATCGTACGCTGTTGCGTAATCGATTGACCGTTGACAACCGCCACTACTTGCACGGTGTAGCCTTTCCATTGCTGTCCGGCGGTCAGCCGGTTGGTGCGGAAGGTCCGCAGGACACCGTTTCCATTGGTTGGATTGCCAGCCAACGTCACTTTCGCATCCGAGGGGACATGCAATTGAACCACCGTGACCAGATCTTGATCGACCGGTTGCGACGACGCCGAGGAATCATCGATTTGGTCAGCCGCGTCCGTTTGCGTGGCCGCTGTTTCAAAGTTCAACGCTTTGGTTTCACCAGCTCGCAGCTTGACTTCCTGACTGTCCGTTTTCTGGTCACCGTCGCGGTCGTAAGTAACCTTGACGACATAAGTGTAAACATAACCTTGTTTAAGGCCCTGGGACATGAACTTGCGAACGCTGCCACCGCTGGTTGTGGGGTGCTCGTTGACCGTGACGGTCGCGTTCTGAGGCACCGAAACGGTTAAGATCGCGGCGTCCGACTCGATCGCAGGTTTTGCTGATTCGTATTGGATCGAATGACTCGATGGAACGATCGTATCGTTCAACGAACGCTCGATCATCGGCTGTTCAATGATCGGATCACTTTGGATAATCGTACTTCCCGAACTGTAGGCTGGGCTGACGGTCGATGATTCATAGGGCGCCACGGTGGTGCCAAGTGACATCGACGAACCTGTCGGCCGCGAGTAGCTGGAACTGGAGTAAACCGGCGCGGACTGGGAAGACGCAGAGTAAGACGAATAACCCTGGCTGTAGCCTCCGCTCGAACCACCACTTGAACCGCCGCTCGAACCATTCCACGAAGTCGTATAGATTTGACCCCCCGACGAGCCGCCTGAAGATCCGCCCGACGAACCACCCGACGAACCACCCGACGAACCATAAGCGTGTCGACGTGCTGCCTTGCGGGCCTGATGTCGGGCTGCCATGCGACTAAACAGGCCGCCGCGGCTGCCACCCCAGGAACCGCCGCTAGATCCGCCTGACGAACCGCCGCTGGATGCACCCCACGATCCGCCTGAGGATCCGCCGCTGGATCCGCCCCAAGATCCACCAGATGAGCCGCCGCTGGATCCGCCCCACGAACCGCCAGATGAACCGCCCCAAGAACCACGACCTGCTTCGACAGGTTGCGAGAACATGGAGATTGCGGCTATCGAAAATGTGATAGCCAGGAATCGAAAGTACGTCATGATTTCAGAACTCTCCTTGTAGATAACGGTCGCGAAGTCAAACTGGTCAGCCGCGCCAATCAAGTCTTGATTAGCTGTCAACCAAGTAGAATAACTATGGGACGGCGCTAAACAAGCAGGCTTGGCAAAATTTAACCCTCAGGAGTTCTGGGGGAATTAAGCCAGAAGGGTTGATTGGGATCAATTTGAGCTCGGTTGAGGAAGCTAATCAACCCTCTCGAGGGAGATATTGGCAAACTCAGCCACACCGGTCGCCCCAAATAAACCGATTCGCAAGATGGATTCACGGCTCTCGGCAGGGACCCGAATCAGCCTGCTGGATGACCGCCAGGGGCGTGTGCCGCGAAATGGGCCAACCGTGTAGGTTGCCAATTCTTGTCTTTGCGCGTCATAGAAACTGATCGCGATCGCGGGCATCGACTCTGGATTGGGCCCCTTCTGCACGTTCTCGGTTCGGACTTCCCCTCGCAGTCGGATCATCGGAACCTGTTTCCCATCGATCGGGATCCCTTGCAGCAGGTGCGAACTCAGTCCTGGCGTCTGGTTGGTGAACCGGGCGACGGCGGAGGTGCGATTTGCCGAGCCGGTTGGATCACGGTTCTCGATCCGCTGTACTTGTCGCCCGTAATACCAACCGGGGACGAAATCGGCGATCCTACTCTGTGGATCAGCTGGCGCGGTTTTAAAGTCACCGTTGATCACCGTCGGGTGAGCCCCGTCGGGTTGCTCCTGCCGCAGCTCTTCTGCTGCTCCCGTCATCGGAACGAACAGCGTTGGACGCAGCGGTTCGCGCTCGAGTTTGCCGTCTTTTTTAATCATTCGATACAGCGTTTGTTGATATCGCTGGCCGACTGGAATGATCATTTGGCCGCCCTCGCGTAATTGATCGACAAGCGGCTGTGGCACTGTTTCGGGACTGCAGGTCACGATGATTTTGTCAAACGGAGCGGCATCCGGCCAACCCAAGAATCCATCTCCAACGCGGATCGAAACGTTGTCGTAGCCGAGTCGAGATAAGGTCTGTTGGGCCCTTTCCCCAAGCTCCGCTACGATTTCGATCGAGTACACATGTTCGACCAGGGGACTAAGGACTGCTGCCTGATATCCGCTGCCGGTACCAATTTCCAGTACCCGGTCGGTTGGTTGGGGATCCAGCGATTCGGTCATCAGGGCCACGATAAAGGGGCTGCTGATTGTTTGTGAATCACCAATCGGCAAGGCCATATCCAGATAGGCCTGCGGGCGTTGATGCAGGGGAACAAACTCATGCCGGGGAGTCGTGCGGATCGCCTGCAGCACGCGGGAGTCGGTGACACCAGAGGATGCAATTCGATCACGGACGAGTTTGTCACGGGCTGCGGCATAACGGTCTTCGGCGCTGAGTCGGCCGGGTAGGATCAACCAACTCATTGCTATCACCGCCAGCAGGTATTCGCCAAACCGAACCGTTTTGTTGATCATCGTTTGCCTGCCCGCAGCAAAACTTGCAACCCGAACACGTCCCGAAACAGGCCGGCATTTTCGCGCATCGCGATCTGTTCCAAGGAAACATCATCGACGCCGGGAACCTGGATCACCAACTGTTTGCCGTCTCTGCTGCAGTCGATCTCACGCAGCCGTCCACTGCGGGTATCATCCAACGCGATCGCAAGTCGAAGCAAGGCAGCCAGCTTTGCCACGACCACGCGTCGTTCTTGCGACAAGGTCCCGTATCCCTCGTGCGACGGTTGCGGAAATGCCCTGCGATGATATCGGGCTACCAGACCGACCAGCAGCAATTCGCCTTCCGAAAGCCCGAACAGTTCGCTGTTGCGGATCAAGTATAGCGCATGCTTGTGATTACTTCGAATGTTGACGGCTAATCCGATTTCGTGCAGCAGCGCAGCGACAAACAGTATTACTTCGTGGCGATTGTCTAATCGATGCTCATTCTCCAGCTGACTGAAAAGTTTGTGGGCCAGTTCGGCGACATTGCGAGCATGCGTTTCATCGAAATCAAACTTTCGTCCCAACGACATCGCCGAACGGATAATCTGATTGCGAAATTCGGCCGTCCAGCCGCCACCAACCGAGATATCATGCAGTAATCCGTCACGCAAATTGGTGTCGCAAACAAAGACGCTCTCGAGCGAAAAATGTTTTGCCAACATCGTATAGGCCATCAAGGCCGGTCCTAATGTCTCCGCCTCGATGAAGCTGACTCCATATTTTTTGACGATCGTATCGACATCCAACTTCAGAATGCTGTCGGTCAGATCACTGAGTCGCTCGGTCGACAACTCCGCCAGCGATGATTCATCCCAGTCTTCGATCAATTGGTGCGCCGCGAATCGGATGTCACCTCCCAAGGCAATCACTTGAACCGGATTGTCGTCTTGAATTTCGTCGGACAGTCTGGCCAGCGTGCGGCGAATGTGACTCTCCATCAGGGCGCGATGACGTGACCGATTGGAGCGCACACTTTCCAGCGTGCTTAACAGCCGCAGCGATCCCAGCCGATAGGACTGGCTGTGCAGCACATTCCCGCTGCGGACCAGCAACACTTCGGTGTTACCACCGCCGACCTCCACGACCAGCGATTTTTCGTCAGCCAGCTGGCCATGGGACGTCAGGTACGGCATCACACCGATATAGGTGATGCGGTTGACCTCGGCTTCATCGATCGAATCGACATTCAAGCCGGTTGCCACGAAGATTCGATCGGTAAAAGCCAGCCGGTTGGAAGCTTCGCGTACCGCCGTGGTCGCGACCACCCGTACATCATCGTGTGAGGTGATCCCATACTCTTGCAGTACTCGTTTGTAACGCTGCAGGATCGATGCCGCCCGCTCGATGCTGTTTCGGGACAGGCGCCGATGCTCGAAGACTTCTCGTCCTAGTTCCACCGATTGGACCAGTGTATCGAGCGTCCGGACTGTGCCGTCAGCGCGAATTTCAGCGATCGCCATGCGCATGCTGGTGGTCCCGATGTCGATCACAGCGACCGTTCGCGGGGCCACGTGCTCGGTAACAGCGGTTGGTCGCGGGCTCGATTGCGGCATGCTGACTGAAGGTCTTATTGGAAAAGTACGGAACAAAGATCACTGCTGGGGCCGCCACCATTATACAGCCTATCCCAACAGTCTCATTTCGCCTGGCGATTCCACCAAACCGCCAGCATCGTACCGCTCAACATGCAGCCAAACGTGTAAGCCGCCGTCGGAATCGTGGCAATCGTGTCGGCACCGTAAAGAGACGAGGCCAAAGCGGTGCCGAGCCCCGCATTCTGCATGCCCACCTCCAGCGTGAGCGCCCGTCGATAACGCTCGGGAAGACCCCACAGTAGGGCGACACCGTAGCCGGCCAGGTATCCGCTCAGGTTGATTGCCAGCAAGGCGACGACCAAGATGCCACTGACTTGTACCAGATATTGACGATTCGCCGCTACCACGCCGGCGATGATCCACAGCAGCGCAAAAGAGGCAATCAGCGAACCGAACCTATCAAACCAGGCCAGCAAAGGTGGCGACCTGCGGGCGACCAGATAGCCCAGGATCGTTGGCAGCACGACCAACAAGGCAAGTCGGATCGCGGCCCCCGAGAGCGATTGATCGGCTTTCGCGCCGGCAACCATCCACAGCACCAACGGCACCGAGAGTGGCGAGAGCACCGTCGCGACAGAAGTCAAACTCACCGAATAGGCGACCGATCCGCCGGCTGTGTGGGTCAATACGTTGGAAGCCATCGCGCCTGGCACGCAACCAACCAGAATCACCCCGGCCGCGAGCTCCGGATCCATCGGTATCAGGCGAGTTGTCAGCCAAGCAGCCAGTGGCATGACAGTCATCTGTGTGGCGACTCCCAACACGACCCACCAGGGCGACGATCGAAGCGGCTGTAACTCGGCGGGTCGCACCAAAGTTCCCAGCGCGAACATCGTGATCGAAATCAATGTCCACAGCAGCCACGGAGTCGACACAAAGGGATCAAACCCGAGATCATTGACAGGCCAAATCAATGCGATCCCCGCGCTGAGAAGCAACCAGAACAGCAACGAGCGAAAGGGTGATTTCAACGGGCAAGATCCAATAACCGAAAATCTTGCAACACGCCAATCGCTTGCTGACCGCCGAAACACTGCCTGGCTTGCCAACCGTACGAGAGCGCCGAGTCGACATTCTCCTGGCGGTCATCCAGGAACAGAATTTGATCCCCTGGCGTGCCGGCCGCCTGCTGGGCGACCTGATAAATTCGTCGTTGAGGTTTCATCGAACCGACTTCAAAACTGAGGATCGTCGCGTCGAAGGCAAAATCCATGACGGCGAATTGTTGTTGCCTGATCCAGTCCCAGTGAGCGACGCATGTGTTGGACAGCAATCCGACACGGCGACCCGAATCGCGCACCGCTTGCAAAATTCCTTCCATCGATTCGATCGCTGTAAACATATTGCTGACCGCTTCCAGGATCAACGAATCAGGATGACTGGACTCGGAACGACCAAATGTGTCACGCAGCTGCCGGGCAAATTCATGGGGCGTCACCTCACCATGCTCGAATCGAGTCTCCAGGCCGCTGTCGTAGAGCGCCTGCCGGGCCTTCAGCGGAGTGGTGTCAAACAAACTTGCGAGACCTTTGCAAGTCAGCAGCGGATCAAACGAGAGCAAGATATTGCCGAGGTCGAAATACACGAATTGGATCACGAGCTTCAAAATCGTATTGAGTTTACAGCTGTCGCACACGAATGCTGCGGTACCAGGCTTCGGACGGACTGCCGCTATGAATCTGCAAACCGATCACGCCGTAATCGGAAATCTGCCCGTCTTGCTCGGTGTAATCGACCGTCTGCTGGCCATTGACAAAAATTTGGATGCGGGGGCCGGTGCAGACCACGCGGATCGAATTCCAGTGCTCCACTTGGACAATCCGTTTCGCTAAGTCCTGGTCGGTTTGCACCAAAGTCAGTCGCCGCCGCGATTCGTCATACAACGATCCCCAGAGGATACGATCGCCCAGCAGGCCAAGATCAGCTTGATAACCGGCGACCTCGGTTGAATTGGGCACCCGCTTGGATCGAAACTGCACGCCGGCATTGTTGCCAGCGCCAAGGAGTTTTGCTTCCAAACGCAATTCAAAATCGTCGTAATTCTGTGTAGTACACAAGAATTGATTGTGGGGAATCGGTTCGTCTAGCCGACCAGCGACAATCGCCCCTTCCTCAACACGGAACCAGTAGCCGTTTCCTTCCCAGCCAAGCAACGACTGTCCATCGAATAACGGCAGTGATTGATCGGCAAAATCGTCCGTTAGCGCAGAGCCAGCAGCAAGCGTGATCGCAAAAAATGCCATGAGCGGCCGCATCAATCGGAACCTTTCTGGTCGAATCTTGTGTCCATTTGTCAAATCTCAGCTGAACGATGATAATCTGTTCCCCTTCGCTTTTGTTCCCGCATCCAGGGCATGCACGACGAAATGAACCAATCTGTACCGCAGAACGCACTGAACCGATATAGCAGCCACGTCACCCAGCCCAAGAGCCAGGGTGCTTCGCAGGCGATGCTGTACGCGACCGGGATGACCCGCGAGGATATGAGCAAGCCGCAAGTCGGCATCGGCAGCGTCTGGTACGAGGGCAACAGTTGCAATATGCATCTGCTGGATTTGGCTGGCGAAGTCAAGCAAGGGGTCACCGATGCCGGCCTGGTCGGGATGCGATTCAATACCATCGGTGTCAGCGATGGTATCTCGATGGGCACCGAGGGGATGAGCTACAGTCTGCAAAGTCGGGACCTGATCGCCGATTCGATCGAAACCATCATGGCCGCGCAGTGGTACGACGCGTTGATTGCGCTGCCGGGGTGCGACAAGAACATGCCTGGGTGTCTGATGGCGATGGGCCGTCTGAACCGGCCGGCGATCATGGTCTATGGTGGCACGATCAAGCCGGGTTTTTATAAGGGCGAGAAACTGGACATCGTTAGCGCTTTTCAGTGCTATGGTCAATTCATCGCCGGCCAAATCAGCGAGGAAGAACGCCAACAGATCGTCCGCCGCAGCTGTCCCGGCGCCGGCGCCTGCGGCGGAATGTACACAGCCAACACGATGGCCACGGCCATTGAAGCGCTGGGGATGTCGCTCCCTTATTCCGCCAGCATTCCGGCCGAAGATCCGGACAAAAAGGACGAATGCCGCCGCGCCGGAGCGGCGATCCTGGAACTGCTCAAGGCCGACATCAAACCCCGCGACATCATGACTCGCGCGGCGTTTGAAAACGCGATGGTTACCGTGATGGCGCTCGGCGGCAGCACCAACGCGGTGCTGCACCTGATTGCGATGGCCCGCAGCGTCGACGTCGCATTGACGATCGACGACTTCCAAACCGTCAGTGATCGCATCCCCTATCTGGCCGATCTGAAACCGAGCGGCAAATTCGTGCAAGAAGACCTGCATTCGATCGGCGGTACACCGGCGGTAATGAAGTACTTGCTCCAAAACGGTCTGATGGACGGGTCGTGTCTAACTGTGACAGGCAAAACCCTGGCCGAAAACCTGGACGCGGTTCCTGGATTGAAGCAGGGACAAAGCATCGTTCATCCCATCGATCAACCGATCAAATCGTCAGGTCATATCCGCATTCTCAAGGGTTCTTTGGCCCCCGCCGGCGCGGTCGCAAAAATCACCGGTAAAGAAGGACTAACGTTCTCTGGCCCGGCTCGTTGTTTTGACAGCGAAGAAGAGATGCTTCACGCGCTGGAAGCCGGCAAGATTCAAAAAGGTGACGTGGTCGTGATCCGTTACGAAGGGCCCCAAGGGGGGCCGGGGATGCCTGAGATGTTGACGCCCACCAGCGCGATCATGGGCGCCGGACTTGGCAGCGATGTAGCGATGTTGACTGACGGTCGTTTTAGCGGCGGCAGTCACGGCTTTATCGTCGGCCACATCACACCCGAGGCTCAAACCGGAGGACCGTTGGCTCTGTTACAAGATGGCGACATCGTAACGATCGACGCCGAAAAGAATCGGCTGGATGTCGGCGTCAGTGATGACGAACTAGACCGGCGAAGGAAAGCCTGGAAAGCACCGCCACTCAAAGCAACTCGCGGCACGCTGTACAAGTACATCCGGTGCGTGAAAACAGCTAGCGAAGGTTGCGTCACCGACGAATAGACACCGACGAATAGACATAGACACCGACGAATAGTCGCTGCTGAATGAAAAAAAGATCCCCGCCTGCGGGCACGTCGCCTGCGGGGATCTAGGGCCTGATACTCGATTGCCAGGTCGCTACCAAATCTAAAAAGTCACGACCAACCAAACGGTCCAAGCGCTGCGTGTACCGACACCATCGAGGTCGGTTCTAAGTAGCTTACCTGCCGCGCAGGCAAGCCAGTGGAAAACAACACTGCTCCATGAGACCTCCTGAGTATCGAGTTACTTGATGAACAACATTTCTTGATAGGTTGGCAAAGGCCACAGATCATCAGCGACCAAAGTTTCGAGTGCATCGACGCTTTGTCGAACCGCCAGCATCGACGGCAAGACAGCGTCGCAACGATGTCGAGCTTCGGATAACGGATCACTCGCTCCATTCTCGGCAACCGCTTGTTCCAAAGTCGAAATACTGTCCTGCAGCGATTTGACCAGCGAAGTGATCAGATCCAGAGTATCGGTGTCAAACTCGTAACCGACCATTTTCAAATTCGCACAGGTCGATGCAAGCTCGTTCTGGTAGCGAATCGCCGCCGGAAAAATCAGTGTTTTAGCCATCTTGATCGTCAAGTTCGCTTCCACGTCGACGGTCAAGCAGTACTGCTCGAGATACGTTTCCAGGCGGCTTTCCAGTTCGCGCTCCGAAAGCACTCCATAAGTTTCAAACAGCTTGATCACTTCTGGCGAATCGAGGCAAGGCAAGGCATCGGGGGTTGATTTGAGGTTCAACAGCCCCCGTTTTTCAGCCTCCTGATGCCACTCTTCGGAGTAACCGTCACCATTGAAGATGATCGGAGAGCATTCGTTAATGATTTCGGTCAGCAGTGATTGAACGGCTCCGTTAAGCGCGCCGGGATCATCTGCAGTTGCCGACTCGAGCTTGCCGGCGCAGTAGTCGATCGATTCAGCAATGATCGTATTCATTGCCACCAGGGGACCGGAGATCGACTGGTTTGAACCCACAGCGCGGAACTCAAATCGATTGCCGGTAAAGGCAAAGGGACTTGTTCGATTTCGGTCACCCGCATCCTTCGGCAACGGCGGCAGCACGTCGACTCCCACGGTCAGCGTCCCCGATTCAAGTGAGGAGTTTGCCCCGCCCACCTTGATTTGCTCGAAGATGTCCATCAGCTGATCACCCAGGAATATGGAGATGATCGCTGGAGGTGCTTCGTTGGCGCCCAGGCGATGATCGTTGCCCGCAGACGCTACCACCGCTCGCAATAGCCCTTGGTGACGATAAACGGCTCGGATCACGGCGGCACAAAAGACCAAGAACTGCGCGTTGTCGTGCGGGGTTTGACCGGGATCGAGCAGATTGCCCTGTGAACTACTGCCCAACGACCAATTCACATGTTTGCCCGATCCGTTGACACCCGCGAACGGTTTTTCATGCATCAGGCATGCCATACCGTACTTCTCTGCGACACGCCGCAAGGTGGTCATCATCAGCTGTTGATGATCCGCGGCAACGTTCGCCGACTCAAACACAGGAGCAATCTCGAACTGTCCGGGAGCGACTTCGTTGTGCCGGGTTTTGACCGGAATTCCCAATTTGAACAGCTCCCGCTCGGCGTCCAGCATGAACGCCAGAACTCGCTCGGGAATCGCGCCAAAGTAGTGATCGTCGAACTCTTGGCCCTTAGGCGGCTTGGTTCCAAACAAGGTCCGACCTGCATTCAATAGATCGGGCCTGGCATAATAGAAGTGTCGGTCAATCAGAAAGTACTCTTGCTCGGGTCCCGCCGTGGAAGCGACAAAGGCGCCGTCGTGGTGACCAAACAGTTTCAGAATCCGCTGCGCGTGCTTGTTCAAGACTTGCATGGAGCGAAGTACAGGCGTTTTTTTGTCCAGCGCCTCGCCGGTCCAGGAAACGAACGCCGTCGGGATGCAGAGCGTAGTGCCGTTGGGGTTTTCCAGAATATAGGCTGGACTGGTCACGTCCCAAATCGTGTAACCGCGCGCCTGTGAGGTAACGCGAATCCCGCCGGTCGGAAAGCTGGATCCATCGGGCTCGCCTTGAATCAATTGCTTACCACTGAACTCCGACAGCGTGCCGCCGTCAGCGGTCGGCGAGAGGAAACTATCATGCTTTTCTGCGGTCGCCCCCGTTAGCGGATAGAAAATGTGGGCGTAGTGCGTTGCCCCCTTCTCAATCGCCCAATCTTTCATCGCCGAAGCAACGATATCGGCAACTTCAGGATCAAGCTTTTCGCCTGCTTCGATCGTGGACATGACCTTTTTGTAAACCGACTTTGGCAGCCGATCCTTCATCACGGCCTTGCCGAACACGTTCGTCGAATAGTACTCCTGGGCGGGAATGTCAACGAATTCGATCGTTTGTGAGGTGATCGAGTTTTCGATCACCGCGGCCACAGCCGCTTGCCTTGGAGAAACCCCCGACTTGGAGCGGTTAGATTTCGAAGATGCTCCTGAGGATCGGGAGGAAGTTTGAGGTGGCACTAAGGTCGTGCTCATTTGAGCTCCTAAAGAAAGAAAGAGAGGGGGATTGGGCAACAACTTTGAATCAAGCATCGCCTTCCCTGGCGCTCAACATCTGCTCTGACCGTCGTGACGACGCAGGTCCACTTGACCCGCTTTGAGTGCGAAGCGAATTTTGTGCCATCAGTTCGAGCAGCGTTCTTCGATCGGACGCAACGGACCTTCAGCCGACCGTCTGCTGCTTCGCAAGGTCGATATCCCGCCATTGTTTTCGGCGGATGTTGCGACTGGTAGGTTGGCTAAAATCGCGACGGCACGCTTAGCGAGCACAAGATAGCGGTAGTGCCTGCAATTTGTGCAGCGGGTGTTGGCCGCTCTGCGGCAAGCCGCGCGACGAACCGGTCGGAGTCGCTGGAAGCAGGTTTGCTGGTGGTCAAGCGTAACCGTTACGCGAGCGAATCGAGGAATTTCGGCACTTCCTCGGATGCCATGCCGCGGATCGACAGATCGAAGGCATCCGAGGCTGGGGTTTCTCCCAGATTGATCTCGACGGTTCTGCAGCCTGGGGGCGTCCAACGCAAGATTCCGGCCGCCGGGTACACCACTGCTGACGTCCCGATTGCGACGAATAGATCAGCTTGGTTTGCCGCTTGCTCAATCTGCTCCATCCCAATCGGCAGTTCGCCAAACCAGACCACGTGCGGTCTCAGGCGGCCCAGCCTTGATGGATCATGGGGGTGCGGCGTCTGCATCGAAAGGTCTTCGCGCCAGGGGAAGACGACTCCCGTATCAATGCAACGGGCTTTCAATAATTCACCATGCATCGGCAGTACGTTCTGGCTGCCCGCTCGCTGGTGCAAGTCGTCGATGTTCTGGGTGACCAACAGGAAATCATCGTCATGACGCCTTTCGAACCGGGCCAGTGCGTCATGCGCCGCGTTGGGCTGGATATCGTCGCACAACAATCGTTGACGGCGACCGTTATAAAATTCATGGACCAGCGCAGGGTTTCGCTCAAAGGCCTGCGGCGTGGCCACATCCTCGAGTCGCTGGCCTGCCCACAAGCCATCGCTGCCGCGAAAGGTTGGTATTCCCGATTCGGCCGAGATGCCGGCGCCGGTCAGCACAAGTACCTTCACAAATCCGCCAAAATAACACGCGCGATGTTGACGTAGATGACGATTCCCAAAATATCGACGATCCCGGCTACGAACGGGTTGCTCATCATCGCTGGGTCCAACCCGATTCGCTTAAACAGGATCGGTAAACTGGCGCCGAACAAGCAACCGCATAAAATCACCGAAACCAGCGTCAGCGGAATCACCAACGCATCGATCCGGGTCGGTGCGATCAAGACAGCCACGGTCCAACCGATCAACGCCAAAAAGACGCCCAGGGCAAGTGAAACGATCAATTCTCGCCACATCACTTTGGGCCAATCCGCAAACTCGACTTCGCCGCTGGTCATGGCGGTGATCACCAGCGTCGCCGATTGACTACCTGAGTTTCCGCCAGCACTGATGATCAAGGGGATAAACCAGACCAGCCAGCCATAGCGCTCCAAATCGTTTTCGTAGTGACGCAGTGCAAAGGCGGTCAGCAAGGCTGCGAAAAACAGGATGGTCAACCACAACCCCCGCTTCCAGGAGAGCGTCCACAGGCCGATCCGCAGGTAGTCGTCTTCCAATGGCGCGACGGCCGCGATTCGCTGCGCGTCCTCGGCCAATTCCTCGCGAACCACGTCGATCACGTCGTCGTGCGTGATCAGCCCGACAAGTTTGCGACCGTGATCGACCACCGGAATGGCCAACAGGTTAAAACGTTCCACTTTTTCGGCGACTTCCTCCTGGTCCTCGTCAACTTGGGCGACCACAACGTCGGTCTCCATCATCTCGCCCAGCGTGCGAGTTGGATTGGCCAGTGAGGTGACCAATTGGCGGGTGGAAACGATTCCCCGCAGGATTTTGTTCTCATCAACGACGTACAAGTAATAAATCGTCTCCAGCTCACTCGCTTGGCGGCCAAGTTCTTCCAATGCTTCACGGGCGGTCAGGTTCTCAGTCAGCATCGCGACATCGCTGGTCATCAGCGCACCGGCGGTCCCTTCGGGGAAAGACTGCAGCCGTTGGATGTCGCGCCGATCTTCGATTGGCAATAACGGCAAGATCTCTTCGACTCGCTGATCCGTCAGTTCTTGCAACAAGTCGACGCGGTCATCAGCCGGAATTTCCTCGACCAATTCGGCAACTTCAGACGGCTCGTGCGCCTGCAGCATCGCGATTTGGCGGCTTTCCTCGAAATAACTGAAGATCTCGGCGCGCCGCTCGGGGTTCGCGTACTGCAACACCTGCCAGGCTTCCTCGTCCGACAATCCCTCCATGAATTCGGCCGTACGGCCGGCGTTCAACGTGGTGCAGAACTCCTCCAGCTCCACCCGATTTGCGTCGGCCAGCATCTCGCGCAATTCGGGTAGGAAGAGAGTGTTGACCAAGTGATTTAATTACTGACCCGTTCCACGTACTCGCCGGTTCGAGTATCGATTTTGATGACGTTTCCCTCCTTGATGAAACCGGGGACGGTGAACTCGGCACCGGTTTCCACTTTGGCTGGTTTGGTGACATTGGTCGCGGTGTCACCTTTGGCCCCCGGGGCGCACTCGATCACTTCCAATTCGACATGAATCGGAGCTTCGACGGTGATTGCTTTGCCGTTGTAGGTAGTCATCGTACAGATCATCCCGTCCTTGAGATACTTCCAGATGTCACCAGCCACATCGATACCTACTTCGTATTGCTCAAAGCTCTGCTGATGCATGAACACGTAGTCCTCGCCCTGCCGGTACAGAAACGAGACGTCGGTTGTTTCAACGTCGGCCGATTCCAGTGAATCGCCACCTTTGTAGGTCCGGTCCAAGGTCGTGCCGCGAACCAAATTCTTTAGCCTGCACTTGTAAAAGGCATTTCCTTTGCCAGGTTTGACGAATTGCATGTCGGTGATCTGGTAGGGATCTCCGTCAATTTGGACTTTCAGGCCTTTTTTGAAATCGCTTGTGTTGTAAGTTGCCATGTAGTGATGACTCCGTCCTGTGAGGGAGTAAATGCGTTCCTCGGGTGATCGTTGCTGAGCACATGCACAGAGACTCGACTACCGTGACTGACCGTTCCCGCTTGATTAGCGAATCGGGCGGTCGCAGCAGCGATGCGGCTGAAATTCTAGCGGGCGGATCGAATCTTGTCCCGACCGGTTCGCAATGCGAGCATACCGGCCCAACAGATTGGCAGACCGCGATCAAACGAGCGATTCGCTGCGGCACCGAGCTGAAACAGATCCTCGGTCTGCCACCAGACCAGCAGGGCGGGGGTCAGCACCAGTTTCCAGTTTTTGTGCCCTGGGAGTACCTGGCCAGGATTCGGCCCGGCGATCCACACGACCCACTGTTGAGGCAAGTCCTGCCGCTGCCGGAGGAGACCATCGATCGATCCGGATTCACCGCCGATCCGGTCGGCGATCTGAATTCGCTTGTCGCCGGCGGTTTGCTGCATAAGTACGCCGGTCGAGCGCTGCTGATTGCCAGCGGTGCCTGTGGCATTCATTGCCGCTATTGTTTCCGTCGCGAGTTTCCCTATGCCGATGCCGGCTCGCGCCGCCAAAATTGGCGGCCAGCGATCGAATACATTCGTGATCACGCAGAGCTTGAAGAAGTCATTCTCAGCGGCGGTGACCCGCTGACGCTGGTCGACGATCGGCTGGATGATCTGATCCAAGCGATCGAACAGATTTCGCACGTCCGTCGTCTGCGGATCCACACCCGGATGCCGATCGTGATTCCCCAGCGGGTGACCGACGTTCTGGTCGATCGATTGTCACACAGCCGTTTAACGATCTGGCTGGTGATTCACAGCAACCACGCCAACGAGTTGGACCAGAGCGTTCTCGATCGCCTCAGCAAAGTGATCGAGGCGGGTATTCCCGTCCTGAATCAAAGCGTGTTGCTGCGCGGCGTCAATGACAATGCTGCCGCTTTGATCGAACTGTGCCGCACGCTCGTCAATCATCGGGTTCAGCCGTATTATCTTCATCAACTTGACCGCGTTCGCGGCGCAGCCCACTTCGAGGTGCCGATTGACGAGGGAAAGTTGCTGATGGCGAAACTGTACGATGCGCTGCCCGGATACGCCGTGCCAACCTATGTCTTGGAACGGGCGGGAGCAACGCAGCAAGATACCGATTGTGTGAGGAACTCCAGCGAGCATGATCACGTCCGCTTTGTGTTGTTGATGGTTACCAAATATGCCCAGCATTTCGACTTCCGATCTTTGTGACCAGTATGGTGATTCCGTCCAAGTTGCCGAGCCCATCTTTCGTCACTTCGGCGCTCGGCAACAGTTTGGCGGCCAAGTCACCACGATCAAATGTTTCGAGGATAATTCGCGGATCGCCGAGGCGGTTGCCAGTCCCGGCAATGGCCGCGTGTTGGTGGTTGACGGTGGAGCCTCGTTGCGGCGATCTCTGCTGGGCGACAAGCTGGCGGGCAAAGCGATTGAAAACGAATGGGAGGGAATCATTATCTACGGTGCCATTCGTGACATTCAGCAGATCGCTGCGATGCCGTTGGGTGTGATGGCGATCGCCAGCATTCCTCGCAAGACTGACAAACGAGGCGAAGGCCAAGTCGATGTGACGCTGACTTTCGCCGGCGTCACCCTAAAGCCCGGTGATTTCATCTACGCTGATCAGACAGGAGTCATTGTTGCGGAACAGAAACTTGTTTGACGGCTTGGTCAGCCTCGGCGCTTGACGGCCGTGATGCTTGGATCAGGCTATTTGGAAAGCTGCTCAGCTGGTGTCTGAATCAATCCCCGGGATGCGTGGATGCATACGATGAATCAACTGCCCATGAATAAATGCCTGCTGTGTTGCTTCGCGCTTGTTTCGACACCCTGTCTTGCCGAGTTGCGGTTGCCGAAGATTCTTGGATCCGGCATGGTGCTGCAGCGTGACAGCGAGGTTCGGATTTGGGGTTGGGCCGACGCCGGCGAACAAGTGGTTGTGCACTGCGACTGGCTCGATGCGTCGGTCGACGCCGCGGCGGACTCCGATGGCAAATGGCAGCTTACGCTCACCACGGTTGGTGCCGGTGGTCCACACTCGATCAGCATCGCGGCCGAGAATACGATCGAGTTGAATGACATTCTGTTCGGCGAGGTTTGGCTTGCCTCGGGACAATCGAATATGGAGATGCCGTTGGTAAGCGTTTCGGATGCTTACACCGGAATCCAGAACGCGGATGCAGAAGTTGCATCGTCCGCGTTCCCAGAGATCCGGCTGTTTCAAGTTGGCAACTTCAGCAGCCGCGAGCCGCTGGACGATGTCCAGAGCGGTATCGAGATGTATGGGATTCCGCCGGCAGCTTGCCAATGGAACGTTTGCGCGCCCGAGACGATTCCCTATTTTGCGTCGACCGCATACTTCTTCGCACGTAATCTGCACAGCGAACTGAAGGTACCCATTGGCATCATCGATTCCTCCTGGGGTGGGACTCCCGCCGAGGCCTGGACTCCGGTGGCGGGGCTGGAAAAACTGGGCTATTCAGCGGAACTGGATCAAGCGGCGACCGCCGCACAAGATCCAACGGCGAAAATTCCCACCAGGCTGTACAACGGGATGATCCATCCGCTGCGCAATTTCAAGATCAAAGGAGCTATCTGGTATCAAGGCGAAGGAAATGCGGGGCGAGCGGAAAAATACCGTGATTTGTTTGCCACGATGATTGAGCTTTGGCGTGGCGTGTTCGGCTACGAATTCCCGTTCTATTTCGTTCAGATTGCACCGTTCAATTACAGTGGCATCAATGCCGCCTACCTCCGCGAAGCCCAGTTAGAAACCATGTCCGTCTCGCATACAGGGATGGCGGTGACGATGGACATCGGCAACTTGACCGACATTCATCCCAAGAACAAACAGCAGGTCGGGCGTCGTCTGGCGCTCTGGGCACTGGCAAAAGACTACGGGCGCGAGCTGATCTATTCCGGTCCGATCTTTGCCGAAGCCGAGTACGAAAACGGTCGCGTTCGGTTGTCGTTCGATCATCTCGACGGTGGGCTTGGGACCAACGATGATCGGCCGCCGAGCCATTTCTCGATCGCCGGTGCTGACCAGGTATTCCACGCCGCAACGGCGGTCATTGACGGCGACCAAGTCATTGTCAGCTGCGATGATGTCAAACAGCCAGCAGCAGTCCGTTACGCCTTCGACAGCGGTGACCAGCCTAATTTGATCAACCGGGCAGGTTTGCCGGCCAGCTCATTTCGTACCGACCGCTGGTAGTCGCCGCAAGTGTTCGATCAGGTCGGCGATGTCCTGCGCGGCCAGGTCTTTTTCCAATCCGGCAGGCATCATTGATTTTCCGGTGGCCCTTAGCTGATCGATATCCTTGCGTAGCACAGTCACCTGCTTTCCTTCCGCGGTCAACAGCGTGATGCTGCTGCCCGTTTCACTCTTCAGCAGGCCACTCAGGACGCGACCGTCGACGGTCAGTGCGGTATAAGTCAAATACTGGGCTTCCACTGCGGCATTTGGATCAAGAATCGCCGACAACAAGGCCTCTGGCCGGCGGTCGGTAATCGCCGCGAGATTCGGTCCGATTTCCGGACCATTGGTCCCAAGCTGATGACAGGCAGAACAGCTTTTCTGAAATACCGCGGCGCCACGATCAGGATCCCCGCGTAGCTGCAGAGCCGACCTGAAATCCTGGACAATTTGTTTGCGATCTGTGGCTTGTGATTTCGCAAAGATTTCCCCCCAGCTTGCACGCAACGCCTCGTCGGCGCTCGACAAAAACAATTGCTGCAATGCCGGACTAATATCAGCGCTCGAGACCTCCCCGTTGTTAATCTGGGCTAACAGCGTCTGACTCCAAATCGTGCGGCTCGCCAAGACGTTGAGCACCCTGGACCTCAGAATCGGACCGTACGCGTTCCAACCGGCCAGCAATACAACGGGCACAGTCGGGTCGGTCAGTTCTGCCAAGCGATCAATCACTGCGGTTTGCACTTCCACCGCCGATTGTGGAACAAGCAATTCGCTAAGCAGGCGGAGGTCCTGTTCACGGGCATCCGGTTGTCTTAGCAGCAACCTGATCGCCGACACAGTTTCCGGCAACGACTGAACTGATCGGTCGGCAACGATCCGGCGTGCTTGCTGAATCGACTGGGCGATCAAATCTCGGTGCCGCTGAGAAACTTTTGATTGCCAAGATTCGCTGTTTCCAAGCCCATCAAGCAGGTCGGCTAACCAAGACATTTGCCACGCTCGATCAGTCTGATCACCACTCTGGCAGCTCAGTTCGATGATCCGGCCGATCGCCCCTGCGTTTCCCAATGCGGCAACCTGGGCAAACAATTTCCTCTGCAGCTCTCGTTGGCTCGGCTGAAGTTCGACCAGATGGGGAATTCGTTTGAGGTATGCCGATAGCACGTCGGCAATATTTCCTTGATGAAGAGAACTCATGACATTGGCCGTGATGTAGATGTCATCGGCCGAATCAGCAGCCAACTTTGCCAGTGTTTGTGCGGCCAGCGATCCATCGACCGCTCCTAACGTGGCAGCCAGTTGCAGACGAACCTTGGCGTCGGGATCGTCGGCAAGAGTCACAAGTCTGGCAACATCGACTGGCCACCTGGCGGCCAAAAGCACCGCGTGGCGTCGAACACCGCGATGCCGATCGGCTAGCGCAGTCTGCAAGTCTGCCGGCGTCAATGCACCCATCCCGTCGAGCGTGCTCAGGGCGTGCAGCCGCGCTAGCGGATGCTGACTCGATGCGGCCAGCTGTCGCAACGGCCCGATCAGCGAAGGTTCATTGCGGCCGATCAATAGTCGCTGTGCCGCGTCCCGTTGCCAGCCGTTGGGGCTTTCCAGCATCGACACCAGCGCCGGCGCCGACAGGTCAGCCGGTCGCGGCGCCGCCAATCGATTCGAATGGTGGTCTTCGGCTAAGGGCACAACTCGGTAGATGCGCCCTGAGACTCACCGAATCGATAGTAGGGTCGCAGTTCGTCTTTACCGGCCTCCGGCAGCCATTCGGGATGCTCGATCATGTAGCGGTACATGTCGACGATCCATAACGCGCCGTCGGGTCCGGTCCGCACCATGACCGGACGGCACCAGCGGTCCGGACTGGCAAAAAAATCGAATTCCGATTCCTGCGGATCGCGGCGAAATTGAAAGCTGACGCCGTCATCGATAATGATGTTGTGCTGCACCAGATTATGGAATGGTTCGCACGTGAACGCATGTTGCTGGCCGTCAACGCGATTGAATAGCAGGTCGTCGCGATAAATCATCCCCGAACAGGCCGAGGTGAACCGACCTGATTGGTCGAAACTGTGAAATCGTTTTTGCAGCTCGGCTGCCGGGTAGACCGGTGGATTGATCGGCGTCACTACTTGTCTGATTGGATCAGGCGGGGCGAAGTGCGGATTGCGGCGAATGTCTTGATCCGCGAGCACATAGTGCCACAACGGATGACTGTTCTGGACACCGAACCAGTTGCCCCAGTCGTCGCGATTGCGTCCGTATTGAGACGGACCGCTTTGCGGCTCGATCTGACCGGTGTCAGGTCGGATACGAAAGTCACGACTGCCGATCTGATGGCTGATCCCGGTCAGTGTCGACAGAATTTGATTTTCTTTGCCGTAACCGGAATGATGGCTGCCGCTGGCACAGTAAACCCAGTTGTCCAGTCCCAGACGCAAGCCGTTGACCCGTAATTGCTGATTGCCTTGTAAAAATCCGCTGTACAGCGTTCGCCGGACATCCGCGATTCCATCTCCGCTGCTGTCCTCCAGGTACAAGATCTCTGGTGCCGCGGTGACCAGCACACCTTTGCCCCAGACCAAAATTCCATTGGGAAAACTAAGCCCTTCAGCAAACAGCTGTGAGGTTTCATATTTTCCATCACCATCAGCGTCTGACAAACAGCGGACGCGACCGCCCGGCTTGCCGTTGCCATCAATGCCCAGCGGATAATCGGCCATTTCCACGACCCACAGCTTCCCGTCATGCCCCCAATCGATCGCGACGGGGTCTTGCACCAACGGCTCGCTGGCAACCAGTTGAATCTGATACCCCGGACGCACATGAATCTGGTTCAGTGATGCTTCGGGCGAAGTCGGTTGTGGCTCGTCGGCTACGTCGGCTTTGAATTCGCCGATCTGGCCCAGGTCGGCCGCTAACGCACCGGCGGCTTGGAAATGGGACTGAACTTCTGCTTGGTTTAGTCGCCGATCATAAACAGCGACTTGATCAATCATGCCTTGAAAATTGGCGAAGTTGTCGTTGCGACCTCCGATCATCAGTTGTGGACATCGGTCCGGATAAGTGATTGGCAACTTACCATCAATCTCGGGCATGCCGTTTAAAAAAACTTGAACATGCTCGTTCTCTCGGATCATCACAACGTGATTCCAACCGCCCGGTGCGATCATGGTGTCACCGCCGATGGACTCCGATCTTTTGTTGCCGTTGTAGACAAACAACCGCCCTGGCGCCGCGTGAGTCCCACCGATTCCCAAGCAATCACCACTGGCATCATTGGCACCATCAACCCCGCGCGTGAACATGTATCCGGTGACCGGTCGGCTGGTCACCGGCAATTCGTTACGCATCCACAGTTCGACACTGTAGGTATTGGCAAGTCTGGGCACAGTTGTCAAAACTCGTCCAGCGGAGAAGTTTCTTGTCGACGACCCGGGCTGATACGGCTGCGAATTCGGTTCATAAAGACCGTCGCTGGTTCCGATCAGGTCTCGCGCCGTTTGGTGATCGGGATCATGAAGGTTCCAGTAAGCAACCGGCTTGGAATCTGTCACCGTTTGCTCGTAGCGCTTGAGCGACTCCGGATCCGATTTCCTTTCGCTAAACACGACCGGCCGTACGGGAGTTTTTGGCGGCGTCATTGCCGAAGCGACATATAATTGGTGGGCTTGCTGGGCTGATAAAGTCCGGCCGAACAGTGCGATGTCATCCAACTTGCCGTCAAAGCCGTATGCCGTCTGGCCGTCTGCGGCAAACAAAAGACTCGCCGAGTCGGGAGCCGGTGCGGCAACCGCTTGATCAATCTCGGCCTGTTGGTTTCCGTTCAAGAAGACTCTCACCCACTCAGAACTCCGCACCACGGTGACCTGATGCCATGTTTTGGTTGCCAAAGGTGTCTGGCCCGCAATGCGCTGAGCCCCAGAATGAAACATCAACGTTGCCATCCCGGTTCCCTCACGGACCATCGACAGCCGTTCCTGTGAACTGCCCGTTCCGCGCGCCAGCAGCGTCCCCAACTGCGTACGCGCCTCGGCCGGCAATCCGTTCCAGAACCAGAGAGCCGCACTGTACTGGCTGGGCAGACCGGTGACCTCGGCGCTCAGGTTTCCACCCGCAAAATAGACGCTCTGGTTGATCGAGCCGGCAAAACCATCGGAACTCGGTCCCGGCAGATTCAACGCTACGCCACCGGTAAACTTAGCGTGATTCTTGCCTACCGCGTCAATCGCCCGGTCAGAGACGATATCTGCTAGCCGCCAATAAGCGATCGGCTGGGCATCGATCACAGCGCGAGAATAGTCGTTTGCCGGATCGATCAGCGGTCGCCGTGATTTTCCGCTGACGGTTTCCAACAACGACAGCACCGACTCGACGATCTGCGGCTCTGCCTGTTCCTCCAAGCCGGCCGAACGGGCCGGCCATGTCGTGTATCCACCCAAGCGATGCTGTTCCGGTGGCGGGATGTAACCTTCGGCTCCGTTGGCCAGTTCCAGATTGAATGTGTTGACCAACGGACTTTGTTGCTTCAACTTCAGCCCAGTGATTCCGTAAACTTCGTTGGGGAGTGCCGTGATGGCCAGATCGCCAATCCGAATTGCTTGTAAGACTAGTTCGGTTTCGGGATTCTCGTGAATCCACTGAGCTTGTTGCGCGTAGACTTCCGCCTGATCACGGGGAGGCTGCTCGCCGCGTTGTTGATTGATTCTCATCGCCCAGGCAAGTCGGTCAGCACTTGGAATACGCCGCATCAGTTTCAGACGCGACTGGGCCATCGCCAGCGTCAAATCATCTCTGTATTGAATCCGCTGGCGGGCAGCGAGCACTTTTTCGGTAATCGCTCTGGCGTACTGCTGCCGATTGATCTGACGCTGTGGCTTTGAATAGTCCATCCAGTGCAGATCGCCGCTAGTTCCCTGAGACATGATGCCCACGAATCGATCAGTTTGATCGTCGTGGGGGCTCTCGAGGCGCGATTCCAGCTCGCCCGCGACTTGGCCGAAGTAATCGGGCGAGAAACCCGCGCCGGCGCCGAAGTAGTGCATCGAAAAATTTGCCAACACGCACAGCGGCTGTTCTGACTCGGCGGTAACCACGCTGATTACCCAAAGTTGGGGATCGATCGGACCTGCAGGGCAGACGTAATCGGGATTCTGATATCCCGGGTGCATCATCGCCCGCACCGTCCGCTGACCGAACGGATCGACTCCCATCCGGTCACTTCGAGTAATCCAGCGACGACAATTCGTCAGTTCCCGCGCATCGATCGACGCCCAACCCAGCTTTGCACTTTGCAAATTCTGGTAGGCTGCTTCGATCGCTTGCGCGACTCGCGGGACGATGAATTCGGTATACGGTTCGTCACGTCCGCTGCCAAGACAGAACGACATCACCGAGGGAGCCGAGTGGGTATGCGTGGCGCTGATCAGAATTCGGTCAGTCGGCAAGCCGGTTCGCTTTGAAACTCGCGCCTTGATGGCATCGCAGATGTCCGTTGGAAACATGCACGAATCGACAACCGCAATGGCTACCGTTTCCCGTCCGTCGGCGAGAACCAGACAGCGTGCGAACAAGGGATCATCGACCCGCTCGGAGATGGCTTGCAGGAAACCGCCGTTACGGATTGCTGGCAGCGTACGGGGCGAGATATCAATCGCTGCTGCTCCAGCCCGCAAGCCGGCATCGGCCGCCTGAACAACTCCAAAGTGAATGAGTCCACAGAACAGAACGCAAAGGTAACGTGTCATGACATACAGTTATAATTGATCAAGCGGGGGCAGAGTTAGCACCGAAATCAGGGTGGGTACACCAATGAGTAGTGTTCGCAGTGAACGTAGTGGCCAGATACTGACCGTGATCTTGGATCGGCCGCATGTCCGCAACGCGGTGGATGATCAGACCGCGCAAGAATTGGTCAATGCCTTTACCGAATTGGAAGCCGACAATTCGTTGTCGGCAGGCGTATTTTGGGGAAACGGCGGAAGTTTTTGCGCAGGAGCTGATCTAAAGGCGGTGGCTAACGGCCAGCGGTCGCTACCGATCGAAGCAGCAGAGAGCCTCGAGCAGCCTGGTCCCATGGGCCCTTCGCGGATGGTACTTTCGAAACCGGTGATTGCCGCGGTCAGTGGTTTTGCTGTTGCCGGTGGTCTCGAATTGGCGCTCTGGTGCGATCTGAGGATTGCCGAGCAGAATGCCGTTTTCGGTGTCTATTGCCGACGCTGGGGAGTTCCGTTGATTGATGGCGGGACCGTGCGGCTGCCGCGCCTGATCGGTCTCTCGCACGCGCTGGATCTGATTCTGACTGGCCGAGCGGTCGAAGCGGACGAGGCGCTGCGGATGGGATTGGTCAACCGGGTCGTGCCGCCGGGAGCGGCGCGCGCGGCGGCCGAGCAGCTGGCCGGAGAGCTATGTCGTTTTCCGCAGCGGTGCTTACGGGCTGATCGCCTCTCCGCCTACCGTAGCTTTGATCGATCGTTCGAACAGGCGATGCTCGCTGAGTTCCGAGACGGTAGTAAAGTCATTTCCGATGAAGCGGTTCCCGGGGCCCGCCGTTTCGCCGCGGGCAAGGGACGCCACGGTAATTTCGAAGACATCTAATGCGCGATCAAAACGCCTCCAACACAACCAGTAGCTCGCTATCCTCGTGGTGGCGTGCCATCGACTGGTCCTTGGTAGCCTTTTTTGCGATCGCCTATGGCATCGCCTGGGGCGGTTTTCTACTGCTCGGCCAAATTGCCAAACACTCAGGGGCGGCCGATACGGTTTCACTGCTGCGACAAGCCGAGGCGATGGATTTTGCCGGTCTTGATCTAGCTGTTCCTGCCTGGTCTGTGTACCTGATCACTCGACTGCAGGACTGGGCATTTTCAATCGCCGGCCTGATCATGATCGCCTGTACCGCGGGTCGCGAGGGTCTGCGCGAACTAGGCAGCCGACTGATGCGCTGGCGCTTCCATTGGGCGTATTATCTGCTGGCTCTGATCCCGCTGGGTTTGTACTCGATTGCGCTGATCGTCGCGTCGTCTGGTCGCCAGAACGAGGTTACGGCGGACCTATCGGTGATCACTTTTCGAACGATCCTGTTCAGCGCCGAAGCCGGATTGTTTGTCTCGCTGTTCCTGCGGGGCGCGTTCGGAGAAGAACTGGGTCTGCGTGGCTTCGCTTTACCGCGTCTGCAAACTTCGATGTCAGCCTTTCGCGCCAGCCTGATCATTGGCGCCCTGTGGGGTTTTTGGCATTTACCGGTCTTGCTCGGCAGAGATCCAGTTTCGATTATCGCTTTTCTACTGCTATCGTTCGGTCTCAGCTTCATCTTCACCATCTTGTTCAACGGTAGTGGCGGATCGCTGATCCCGGGCTTGATCTTTCATGCCACACAGAACTGGGAAGAGGGCTTCGAAACGCTGTTTCCGGCACTGGTCGGTACTGATTGGGAATTAACGTCGACGTTGCTGCTGTTGGCCCTCGGCATCGGGGCGGGGATTACGCTTTGGCGCTCCAGCCGCAAGCGTCACTCTGGCTAGCGCCCTGCTATGCAGTTTCGTCGGCGTCAACTTAATCCAACGGCGCGGCGCCCAGCTGCGTTGATCCGCGAAAGGGTCCATGCTGGGTTCCAGGTTGCGGAGACAACGACGGTATGGATGCCGGGAATCCGCTGCAGCCGCTCGCGGATGCCTTCGTCCACTCGTCCGGGTAGCGAGACCACAGCTGCCCATGTCCTGGATACTGCAGGTTCGGGGCACCGCCATGGTTGATCTGATCAGCTCCCGAATGGATGACGTGGTGATCAGCCTCGATTGGGGTATCTGCTATAACTGCTTGCTGACGCTGCTTTCCAGAGATCCTGGTAGGCTAAAGAATCGCCCGCGCCGCGTGCCCAAGGTCCGATGCTGACCAAACCTCTGTACCCAGCAGTGCTCCTGATCGTGTCGTGCCTGATATTTGCGGGCTACGTGACGCATCAGGTCTCGACCGATTCGGTCACGTCCAGTTCGGATGCGGCCAGTTCGGATGCGGCCAGTTTGGATGCGGCCAGTTCGGATGCGGCCAGTTTGGATGCGGCCAGTTCGGTGAAGCCCGACGAGCTGCGAGCGCCCCGAATTGCAGCTCCGCTGTGGCGGTTCGATCTGGACGCCAGTGCGCCGCAGGGAACCGCAGGGATGGTGGTCACGGCAGACAGTTACGCCAGCAAAGTCGGCTTGAATGTGCTAAAAGCAGGCGGCAATGCGGTCGACGCCGCCGTGGCCACCGCCTTCGCTTTAGCGGTGACCTATCCGACGGCCGGAAACATTGGTGGCGGCGGTTTCATGGTGTTGCGACTGGCCGATGGCACCCGCGCGGCATTGGACTTTCGCGAGACTGCGCCGGCGGCGGCCACTCACGACATGTACTTGGACGCGGCGGGCGATATGACCGACCGTTCTTTGCTTGGACCGCTGGCGGCTGGCGTTCCCGGATCCCCGATGGGACTTTGGCAAGCCCACCAGCGGTTCGGTTCGCTGGACTGGTCAGCGTTAGTGAAACCGGCGATACAATTGGCCGAAGGCTTCCAGGTTCAGGCCTCGCTGCACGACGGTCTCAGCCTGGCAAGCAAGAAGCTGGAGCACCTATCGGCGTCGGAGTTGGATCCATTCGCGGCCACGCTGACCAAGTTCTACCCCGGTGGCGAGCCGCCGGTTGTGGGGTCGATGTTCCGCCAGCCCAACTTGGCTGCGGCCCTGCGCCGCATCGCCGACCTGGGGCCCGATGGTTTCTACCGCGGTCGGACTGCGGAACTGATCGTCGCCACGATGAAGCGGCACGGCGGAATCATCACGCTGGCCGATCTGGCCGCGTACCAAGCCGAGTGGCGCGAGCCCATCGTGTTCGAATATCGCGGGTACACAATCGTTTCGATGCCGCCAGTTTCCTCTGGCGGCGTGACGATGGGCGAGATCGCCAAAATACTTGAAGGCTACGAACTGTCGAAATTGGATTACGACTCAGCCGAACACATCCATCTGTTGGCCGAAGCGATGAAGCGCGCTTTCAGTGACCGGAATCACTACTTGGGCGACCCGGCGTTTGTCACGATGCCGCTGGAAGAAATGATTTCGGATGATTACGCGGCGCGTCGTCGAGCCGACATCCGCGGCAGTGCCGCCACGCCAGCCAGCGAAGTTGGCCCGGCGCTGGGGCCCGCCGATTTTGGCAACGATACCACGCATTTCTCGATCGTCGACGGCCAGGGCAATGCGGTCTCGGTAACGACCACGATCAACATGAGTTTCGGCAGCCTGGTGACGGTTGACGGCGCGGGCTTTCTGTTGAACAACGAGATGGACGACTTTGCCGCCAAACCGGGCTATCCCAACGGATTCGGGCTTGTCCAAGGCGAAGCGAACGCGATTGAGCCGGGCAAGCGGATGCTCTCCTCCATGACTCCGACAATCGTCCTGGACCCCGATGGACAACTGCTGCTGGTGACCGGATCGCCAGGCGGTTCGACGATCATCACTGCGACCTTCCAAACGATTTCCAACGTCATCGACTTTGGTTTGGCTGCAGCGGCGGTGGTTGCCGCTCCACGGATGCACCATCAGCATTTGCCGGACCGTATTTTGATCGAAGCGGGCGGATTCTCCCCCGACACGCTCGATGGTCTCGAGCGGCTCGGTCACGTGATCCAACCGCTGGAGCGACTCGGGGACGTCCAGGCGATCTATGTGCGGAGCGACGGCACGTTCATCGGTATCTCCGACCCGCGCGGCTACGGCACCGCCGAAGGTTACTGAAGCAGGTCAGCGCGGCCAAAACTTTTCAAGTCGGAATCTGAAATCCCTTTGCAGATTCAAAAAATGATGTACCTTCCGGAAACAGGGGGGCCCGACGAGATTCTGCGTGGGTTCGACGCTGAGAATACTCTGAAATCAATCCTGATCCCAATCGGGATCTAAGCAATTAGCCCCGGATCGCGCAGCGCATCCGGGGTATTCGGAACCATGTTTTCTACTCCCCCGCCCGCCCGCGACCCGGCATAGCCGGGACGCGGGCGGGAGAATTCTCGTTCAAACCTTGATCCGGCAGTTTCGCTGCGCGAACTGCCGGCTAATCTCTTCGAGGTATCCGAACATGAACCAGGAATCCGAACATAACCAGGAATCATCGACGACCCATCGTTCCATGCAACTCCAGACGCTCGAAACCTCGATGGACCTTTTTCCAGCGACTAGATCAACATGAAAATGCACTCCAGGTTGTGATCTGAATTGTTTTTTCGAAGCCAGTTGATGCTGCCAGCGCTGGGAATGAACGTTTGCACAGCTACTCGAATTGGCGAACGCCGCAAGAAAGACTCCAGCGTCTGAAACTCCGTTACCCCGAATTCAATAGCGAGCCAATGGCAATCACAAAATGGACAGTGTTCTTTGTCGCCTGCATGTGGCTCAACGCCAGCTTTTTGACGGTGATTGCAGCGACGCCCGATAGTCAGTGGACGCAGTTTCGCGGGCCTCGGGGCAACGGCGCGGTGGATCAGTCGCTGCCGACTAGCTGGGGTGTCGATGATAAGCTCGCCTGGTCGGTGGAGGTAGCTGGAGGCGGATGGTCGTCGCCGGTAACGTCCAAGGATATGGTTTTCTTGACCACGGCTGTTTCCAGTGAGTTCGAGCGGCCGAAGGGGTTCAGCGACGGCACTTCTTCGATGCGGTCGTTCTACAAGTCGAAACCACCCCAGAATCCGATCAGCTTCGAGGTTCATTGCCTAAGCCTGTCCGAAGGCAAGCTGCTGTGGAAGAAGCAAGTCGCCTCCAGCAAGCCTGCGTTCAAGATTCACCCTTCGAATTCGTTTGCAACCGAATCACCGACCACCGACGGACAGTACGTGTTCGCCTACTTTGCGGCGATTGGTGAAGTTGCTTGTCTTGATTTCGAGGGCAACATTGTCTGGTCCCGCAACGTCGGCGCTTATCCCACTTCAAACGACTTTGGAACCGGCAGTTCGCTGGCAATCTTGGACGGACTGTTGTTCATCCAGTGTGACAACGAACAACAATCCTTCGTCCTGGCATTGAATAGCCGGTCCGGCCAGGATGCATGGCGCGTCGAGCGGGAGGGGGGAACGAGTTGGAGTTCTCCTGTGATTTGGAAGAATCGTCTACGCACCGAGCTTGTTGTTTGCGGCAGTGGTTCTGTGGTTGGCTACGATCCGAAGACCGGATCCGAGCTATGGAAGCTTGCCGGAACGGGTGGCGCATTCAGTGCTTCACCGGCGCTGGACGACAACCGCATCTATTTTGGTAACAGCGGACGCAACAGTCGAGGTCCGCTGATCGCGGTCAACGCGGGCGCCGCCGGAGAGTTGGACATCGATGCGCCCGGCAACGGTGGCGTTGCCTGGGTCGAAGACTCAGCCGCGCCAAGCATGTGTTCACCGGTGGTCGTTGACGGACGGCTGTTTGTGTTGAGTCGCGGAATCTTGAGTTGCCACGACGCGGAGAGCGGAGAACAACTCTATCGAACCAGGTTGCCCGGCGGTTCTCGTGTCACTGCGTCGCTATGGGCAGCTGCCGATAACGTCTACGCGCTCAGTGAGTCGGGCGAGACGTTGGTGATCAAGGCCGACGATCAGCTGAATGTGGTCACTTCGAATTCAATCCCTGGATTGTATTGGTCAACTCCGTCGATCGTCGGCAAGTCGCTGCTGATGCGCGATGCCGAGAAATTGCACTGCATTCGTGAGTAGGCAGCCAAGCTCTCCGCGGTGCGGCTCAGCAGCAAGCGTCAAGGCGCTGCCGCGTTGACAATTCGCGCCGAGACATCCAAGGCAGCCGCCAAATCGTGGTAGACTCGGGTAAGTACTCAGAGTCTAGGCTGTCACGGGTAGGACGGACCCAACACGGTTGCCGTCATCCAGTCGGGATTGCTATCTTCCAAATCAGCGCCAACCTTGAAATCATCCTTGCGGGCGACAGGAATCAAGCATGAATGGCTCGGCCGACCACGCCAGGCAGCACGAGTCGCTGGCCAAGCGTTGGAGTTTTCGCGTTTTGGCGGTGCTGCTTGGATTGACGCCGTTTCTAATCTGCGAAGCGACGCTTCGAGTCACGCGCTGGCAAGTGACGATTCCAGTCAGCGATCCATTTGTCGACTTTCAAACCGTCCGTCCGTTGTTCGTCCCTGATGATGATCATCAGTTGATGGTGACGGCGGCAAACCGACTGGAATACTTTCGACCTGAATCGTTTGCTTTAGAAAAGCAAGCGAACGAGTATCGGATTGTCTGCGTCGGCGGATCGACGGTCCAGGGCAGGCCGTATGCGATCGAGACTTCGTTCACCACCTGGTTAGAGCTCAGCTTGCGAGCTGCCGATTCATCACGACAGTGGGACGTGATCAACTGCGGCGGCGTTTCCTATGCAAGCTACCGTCTGGTGCCGATTGTCCAGGAGATGCTTGGTTACCGGCCCGACCTGATCATTCTATACACCGGCCATAACGAGTTTCTGGAAGACCGGAGTTATGCCGGAGCTAAGCGTACTCCGGCACTGGTTTCTTACGCATACCGGCAGCTGACTCGTCTGAAGAGTGTGCAGTACCTGAATCAACTGGTTGCCAGCGATCGTGCCACACAGCGAATCACAACTGACAAGCAGATTCTGACAACCGAAGTGGATGCGTTGCTTGACTATCGAGGCGGCCTCGAAAATTATCATCGCAACTCGCAGTGGCGGCAGGACGTGGTCGAGCACTTCGAGTTCAACCTGCGGAGGATAATCAATCTGGCGAATCGTGCAGGAGTGCCAATCGTGATCGTCGATCCAGCGGCGAATTTGAGAAATTGTCCTCCCTTCAAGAGCGAGCCTACCGTCAATCTTTCCGAGCAAAATTCAGCGACCGCCCAACGGCTTGTGGCCCAGGCGATTGAGGTTTCCAGGACCGACACGAATCTCGCGATCGAGTTATTGGAGCGGGCCGTGGCGGTTGATCCCGATCACGCCGGGACTCACTTTCAGCTTGGGACTTACTACGCTGATTCCAATCGCTTTCCGCAAGCAAAACAACACTTTCAAATCGCGCTGGAGCAAGACGTATGCCCGCTGCGAATCATCCAGCCGTTGCATCAGGTCATCGGTAGAGTGGCCGCCGACACCGAAACTCCTTGTGTTGAAATGCGGCGAATATTCGAGGAGTTGAGCGAGGGGGCGATTCCCGGCAACAACCTGTTCTTCGATCACGTACACCCCACATTCCATGGCCATCAAGTGATCGCCGCGGAAATCATGGATCTGCTGCGGGATTTAAAGATCGTGCAGCCTCAGGTAGCGTGGCCGACGCGACGAGACGAGCTGTTCAATCAACATTGGAAATCGCTGGATCATGTCTACTTTGAACGCGGGCGGCAGCGACTGGAAGGTCTGAAGATTTGGTCCGCGGGTCGCTCTGAAAAACTCCGCGAGGCGACAACGGCGAAATGAATCAAGCGAAGTGATTCTGATCGGTTGGTCCAATTGTCGCGGTACCCTGCAAGCCGGCGTTGCCGATCGTGAATCATTACTTCCGCACAACCGCTGGTGAAAACTTCAGGTTACGCGGATTTAGTGACGCCGAATCGAGACTCCGGATTCATGGGCCTCACTGCCAGGGCAGCGAATCGATTCGTTTGAATTCTGCTTCGATGTCGTCGCCTTCGTAAAAGGACAGCCAGCCCTTGAGCCGTTGCGTTTCGCCCGGCAGGCAATCGGGAAATTGCGGGTCGCTGTGCAAGCAAGGACAATCCTGGTTACCCCATGGTCGCGTGCAGTTTTGCCAGGCGGTGATCACCCAGCGTTGGCCATCCCTGCTTCGGCAGGCCGCGTAAGGTGAGGCGTAGACCTTGTTTTCATTGGTTTGATCATCAAATCCAACGGCCGCCTTCAACATCACACAATTCTGCACCCGCAAGTCGCTGATTGGCAGCGTCGTACCGTTGTGGATCCACATCTCCATCTGAACGGCCGTTTCCCCAGGCCTGATTTCTGCTCCAAACGTGACACCATTGGGCAACTGTCGCTCAGCCGTTAGGCGTCCGTCCGCGTGCCGCTGCCATTCTTTTGGCGGCAGCGAAATTCCCTGTCGATCCCAAATCGTCGGGACATGGGTGTGTGCCAAATAAAGCAACTCTGTGTTGTCGGATTGACGCCACCAGATCGCTTCTGGCGTATCCGCGACCACATAGCCTCCATCCTTCCAGGGGGTGAAAACGCTGACCTTGGTTTCGCGTTGCGGCCGCAGCGCACCGTCCAGGAAACCGATTCTGGGATGTCGTCCGCCAGGATAGGGCAGCACGGTCAGGGTCGCTTGCCTCCGCAGCGGTCGATCCGTGGGAGCCAACGCAAACCTGTTCAACGCGTCGGCGATCTGGCTCGCTGCCAAGCCGGTAGCAGCCGCCATTTCGAAGCGGTCGAAACCGTGGGTCAGCATATTTTCCAGCCAGTAACGCAAGTCCTGGTCATTTTCCGGCTCGCGAGCATCTTCGCGCGAACGCCTGGTCGCCAACGAGGCTTGGCGATCCGCAATCACCTGCAAATGATTCCTCGGCGTGTTGTCAGGATCCACATACTTTGCCAAGTCGCGAAGCGCTATGACTTGATAGTCATTCAATGCCAGGTATTTCATGTAGGCCTCAAATTTCTGTGCCGGCGTGTTGACCCAGCTGTGCGCTGTATCCGGCGTGCCATGAAATTGAAGCACGGCGATTCTGCCCGGGCGCGCTTGCTCTACGGCACCGATGAAGTCATCCAATTCCCAGTCGGGTCGCGCGTCACCGGCTGATGGAATCAACAGCGGATGATCCAAGCCAGGTTGATATGCGAAGCCGCGTCCCTGATCGTAGGGAAATTCCGGTGCGCCGCCGCGCCTGGCAAAAAGAATGCCGTGGTTCTTCAGAATCGGAAAGGCTTTAGCTGAGGTGGCGTTGCCGGGCCAGGCAAACGTAATCGGCTTGGGAATGCCGTATCGTGCGCACATGCTCGTCAATTCCTGTCAGCTGCTCAATCAATTGGTCGACGTTCTTGTCTTCGATCCCCAGGTGGTCACGGGTGTGATTTCCGATCTCAAATCCATCCTGATGAAGCTGTGAAATCTGCTCCCAAGTCATGTAGTCTTGCTTGTTCGAACGAAAATCGAATCCTTCGGTGATAAAGAAAGTTGCGCCGAAGTCGTATTTCAGCAAGATCGGACGCACGATGGTGAAGTGGGATTTGGCGGAATCGTCAAACGTCAAGATGACCAGTTTGTCGGGAATCGATTTAGCGGTTAGCGGGACCGTCATAACAAGCACGGTCAGCAGCAAGCAGGATCGGTACATGAGCGAAGTTCTTTAGGACGCTTCGGCGGCGAATTGGGGAAAGAATCGACAAGAATACCATGATCCGAGTGAGAGTATGTCAATCTAGTCCGAAGTTGCTTGGCGTCGATTCTTGCTCGGCGAAAAACGCCAACTTTCACTACCAGGAACGCGATTTTTAAAACTGTCTGTTGGGACGCTGTTCGGCTCAGCTGTACCGCGACTCGCCGAGCAGATTGCACTTTGGATGCAGTTCCCAGATCTGATACACTCGTCCGCTCCAGTCGGTCAGCGCGAACCGTGATTCGGTTGACCGTCGAGAAACAAATTTTTCTCGAGCAGGTTCGAAGTGAGATCAGCAAGTCTATTTGGTTTCGCGTTGGTACTTCTAGGCCATGCCACTTTGGCCTCCGCAGCGGACGACGGTCGGTCCCATAGCGATAGTGATGCTCGGTATCTGCACCACATCGACTTGTACGATTTCGATAATCGCAAGATCACGCCCGCCTCCGACCGTCCTTTTTCATACGAGAAAACTTGTGGTCGCTGCCACGACTATGAGCAGATTTCCCGCGGCTGGCATTTCAACGCCATCTATCCGGATAGCGAGGCAGGCCGAAAGGGCGAGCCCTGGATCTGGACCGATCCGCGGACGGCTACGCAGCTGCCGTTGTCCTACCGTAAATGGGATCATTGCTTTGGTCCAACTGAGCTGGGCATCTCCCCTTGGGAGATGGTCCGGCAATTTGGCGCACGAATCCCAGGTGTTAAGCTCCCGGCCGGCAACACGTCGGCAACCGCCAGGATCGAAAAAAACCGTGACTCCGGCAGCGGACAAACACCCGCCCAGTCACTTGATCGATGGCTGCTCACTGGGAACCTGGAAGTTGACTGCATGGTTTGCCATGCAGTGTCTGGCGCTTACGACTTTAACGAGCGTCGTACGCAGATTCAGTATGAAAACTTCGCCTGGGCGCGAACCGCAGGATTACGGTTGGGGGTGGTGACGGGAAAAATATCGCGGATTAAGGATGGTTCGGACCTTGATGACCCAACGGTCCAACAGAAGCTGCCTGAGGTCGCCTACGATGCGCGGCGATTTAGCGCCGATGGGACCGTGTTCATGGATTTGATTCGTGAGCCATCCAACAATGCGTGCTACCAATGTCACAGCACCAGGATTGTTTCCGGCGCGGGAATTGAACAGCATTGGTTGCGCGACGAAGACGTTCATTTGCGCGGGTATGAAATGTGTAGACTGTCACCGAAACGGTATCGATCACCACATCGTTCGTGGATTCGATGACGAAGAAAAATCCGTCGGCCAATTGGTGGCAACACTTTCGTGTGCCGGCTGCCATCTCGGAGACGAACCACACGGCGCCGATCAGTCGGCACCGATTGCCGTTCGCGCCGGACGCCTCGGGTCGCCCAAGCCGGCTCACAAAGGTTTGCCGGCGATTCACTTTGAAAAGATTTCATGTACGGGATGTCATAGCGGTCCGGTACCGCGTGAACAAGCGCTCCGCCTGATGACATCGCTTGCGCACGGCTTGGGTGAAAAAGGACGTCGCACCGGCGAGGAATTGCCCGCGATGCTTGGGCCGCTATACACCACGTTGGACGACACCACTCTGGATGACGACCGGATCTATCCGCAACGGGGATTATGGCCGGCCTACTGGGGAGTCACTGTGGGTGATCAAGTGCGGCCGCTTGCGCCTGACAAGGTTTTCGACGTGACGCGAAAGGCGCTTCGTGTCCGCCGGAATTTTGTTAGCGAAGTCTTGCAACCCACCCTTAATTCGAGTGAATTGAAGTTGCTGCTTGGCGAGGATCAAGCGAATGTCGACGCCGATGAGTGGACGGATCAGCAGAGGAGCAAAGTTGCGGGCGCATCAATGAACTTGGGATCGAGGCGTTCCACGAAAAGGTTTCGACCGCGCTGCAGGCAATCGAAACGGAATTTGGCGTCGATCAAGCCGTTTATGTTTCGACAGGCAAAGTCTATGCGCGTAGCGAAGCAGGAAACAGGCTGAAACAAATCACGACAACCGATCCTGATGCGACTGGGATGATTACCTGGCCGATTGCCCACAACGTTCGATCTGCCGGTTGGTCGTTGGGCGTCAAGGGGTGCACCGAATGTCATTCGGAAGGTGGATTGATTTTCGCATCCACCGTAACCCCAGTTGGTCCAGCCCCAGGCGTGGCCGAAACGACCACCATGGCGGCGCTGCGCGGGATGAATCCTAACCAGTTGTTAGTCTGGAACCAATTATTTCGCTGGCGAGAGTTTTTCAAATATGTGATCGCCGGTTCGCTTGCCTCGGTAGTGGTATCGATCTTTCTGGGAGTGGGAAACTTGGCGTCAAGATTGGGCGAGCAAAGCATTCGCTCGGCCGCGACGGCAGAAGGTCCTGCAAGTTGGACCGACGTGTTGATGCTGATTGGCTTGACGCTGGTCGTCGTGTCACTTGCCGTCACCGCTGCGCCCGCGCTTAACAATGGTCATCTAAATGGCATGTTGCTGTTGATGCACATGGTTGCCAGTGGCGCGCTGGTAATCATCTTGCCATTGTTCGCCTTCAGCGGACTAGGAGCATACGTTCGTAGCATCGCGTCGCGGCCGACGCAGCGATTGGGATTCTGGATCGTGGTCAGCACTGGATTGCTGACGATCGCAACGATCTTCCTGTGCATGTTGCCGATACCATCGACATCAGCCATGGAAACGCTGATCCGCTGGCACGGCTATACCGGATTTGCGATGCTGATCGCGATGATCGCGCTTTGCTTGAGCGTCTTGCGATACCGCAAAAAAACCGGAACAAGAGCGGTCTGACATAACGCGTCCAAACCAGTCATCGAAAAAGGGGGCAGAAACCAATAGCCGGCATGGCCCTTCGGGTGCTTTGCACTTTGGGTTCCTGACCTTTTTTGCAAATCAAAAAAAGCACATTCCCCAACCCCGATACGTCTTCACCCGGTCGGCGATCTTCAGCTGGCGAAACAAGCAATATTCGTTAAATCGCTCGGCGATCTCGCCGGCTTTTGCCGGACGGAAAAAAATTGGATCACCGATGTTCAATTTTCCCTGTAGCACGCGGTGGACGATAAGAGGAGTTTGTACTTCGCCGAACCCTTCCCGCGGATCGGCCGCAATCGCTTCTGGCTGATAACAGCTTGGTTGACGATCGACGCCGGGCGACCCACTGGCGATGAAGCCCCCGGAATGACAAGTCACGCGATCTGGTTGCGGAATACGTGTAATCGGCAAGGCAAAAAACAGAGTCGGCTCGCATTGGTTGGCTGCGTAGTGATCGAACAGATGTGATTGCAGGAATCCGGAACCAGCAGTGACCTCCGTGAGCGCCGCGTGCCCAGCCGATTGCGCTAGCGAACCCGATCCGCCACCATTAAAAATTTCCATGTCAATCTGTTCATCAGCAAATATCTGGCGAATCTGTTGCCGATATGCGGAAAGCCATCCCATCGACTCCTTTTTAATTCGGCGAATCACTGGATTGAGCAAACGTTGATGTGGACTCTGGTCGGCCAAGCCGGCAACCTGGGCTTCGTAGGTCATCGCGCCAACGAGTTTCAGTTGTGGATGTTGCTTGAGAGTCTGGATCAAACTACGAAGCGATTCCAAGTTTCTAAGCGGCGAGCGCTGGACACCAAAGTGCTGGCCAAATTTTCTCAGCGACGCATCCACATCGATGCAGACCCGCAGTGGCGGTGGTTGCTGAAGTTGATCACAGAATCCAGCCAATCGCTTGACCTGGGCCGGTGAATCAACCATCAAAGTGATCGATCTTCCTTGCCTGGCAAGCGCCGTGGCCTGCTGGACGTCTGCGGCTTGAACGTGTGGATAAGCGATCAGAAAGTCATCGAAACCCCGACTGGCAAGAAAGTCAGCTTCGGCGACGCTGTAGCACATCAGCCCCTGGATTGTATCACCTCCCAGTTCGACGATCCGCTGAATCAAATCAGGAACGCGGATCGATTTCGTTGCCGGTCGAAGCTTTTTGCCATGCTTTCGAGCGATCGCCACCAACTTTTCTATGTTTCGGTCAAACGCTTCAAGATCGACCAGCATGATCGGCAGCGTTTCGCCGCCCACCATTTCCGCCAGCTGCTGGTAAGAATGGGATTTGGAAATCATGGTCGTTCAATATACCCGAAACCGTCCGCCGCACGGCATGTCCAAGTGACGCCAGACCAACGGCCATCGCTGAAGCAAGAAACAAGTCCGCGTATCGCGATTCTGCACAAGTTCTCCTGCCACCAGACATCCGGCAGTTTTGGAACCTGCTAAACTTGCGCTCTTCAGTGGGTGAAAAGACATCCGTCGCGTTGGTGACCCTTGCCATAAACGCGTCTCATGTTTTTCAAGCGGCGTCGGTCAAGTTCTGTTTAGTCATAAAGAATCCGGAAGGTACAATAGGTTTGGCCAATTGCAGAGCCGCTCCGCGATGCATCGATGTGACCAATTTTCATTCCTCAATCAGCATCGCCTGGCTTGGCGAAGGGTGAGTAGAGAATGAAAGACGCAATCGATGCACTGGCCGCCAAGCTGCATGCAGGCGATACACGGGAGCTTGACATCGCATGCCTTGATGTCGATCAACTCGGAAACGAATTCGGATTGCCCATCGTTGATGTTCGTGCACCGGCAGAATTTCGACGCGGCCACATCCCGGGCGCGTCGAACATTCCAGTATTCGATGATGCGGAGCGTGCCGAGATTGGCACGCTTTACAAACAGGCGGGTCGAACCATTGCGATCGAGCGAGGGCTCGCGATCGCCCGAAGCAAGGCTCAGTGTCTGGTCGATCGTGCTGGCCAGACCGTGCTGGGCTCTGAATTCATCGTCCATTGTTGGCGAGGCGGGATGCGCAGCGAGGGTTTTGCGTGGTTGTGTCAAGAAGCCGGCATGCATCCGCGGCGACTGGCGGGGGGATACAAGGCTTTTCGACGCGCGGCACAAGAGTGTTTTCACCAACCACGCAAATTGATCGTCCTTGCCGGCCATACGGGATCTGGCAAAACGTGGTTGTTGCAGTCGTTGCGAGCGGCCGGCCAGCAGGTGATTGACCTGGAACAGCTGGCGGGACACCGGGGTTCGGCGTTTGGCGGATTGGGCAAGCCGCCGCAACCGACGGTAGAGCAATTCGAAAATGAACTCTTTGTGCAATGGCGCGACGCGGATCCACAGCAGTCTGTTTGGATTGAGGGTGAGAGTCGCACGATTGGTCGTCTGCCGATTCCGCAACCGGTGTGGATGCAAATGGGGCGAGCACCGATCGTGATTGTCGAAGTCGCTTTTGATTCACGAGTCAAGTTTCTGATGGCCCAGTACGGTAATCTGCCAACACACGAACTCGCCTCCGCAATTGAAAAATTGAAAAAGCGACTGGGAGGATTGCGGCTGAACTTAGCGCTGCAGGCACTTGAGCGCAATGATCTGGCTGAGTTTACAAAACTGGCCCTGACGTATTACGACAAGTCTTATGCCAAGGCGATCAAGATGCTGCGACCCGACAAAGTCACCAGGCTTTCCATCTTGACGCCGGGGGATCCGGCAGCCGTGGCGAGACTGATCGAACTAGAAACCGAGCTGAGAAACCAATCAGAGGAGTTCGGATTCGATAGCGAGCTTGAGTGCTGACTGCCTGCTCGGAGATCTAACGAAGATACTGCAATTGCCGTCATGTTGGTTTGGACTGCTGTTCTGTCGCGGCTGCAGGTTAGAATAGGTAGGGTGAGCTTTCCCATCAACCGATAACCTGGCTGACCCCTTACTACTTGATGCCTTTCCAGTTCGATAACAGTTACGCCCGTCTGCCGGACGCATTCTTCACGCTGGTCGAACCTACCCCGGTTAGCGCTCCGACAATGATCCGGTTGAACCAGGACCTGGCCAGCGAGCTTGGGCTCGACGTCGCTCGGCTTGATTCGCCCGAGGGTCTCGCCATCCTGTCGGGCAACCAGTGCGCGGACGGCTCCGAGCCTCTTGCGATGGCATATTCCGGGCACCAGTTCGGTGGCTTTTCGCCGCAACTTGGCGACGGTCGCGCGATTCTGCTCGGTGAGGTCATCCGCAATGACGGCGTTCGCCACGACATCCAACTCAAAGGTTCGGGACCCACGCCCTTCTCGCGCCGCGGCGATGGAAGGTCGGCGCTAGGCCCGGTCTTGCGGGAATACATTGTCTCCGAAGCGATGGCCGCCCTGGGTGTGCCGACGACCCGTGCGCTCGCCGCCGTGGCAAGTGGTGACAACGTGCTCCGCGAAAGGCTGATTCCTGGTGGAGTCTTCACGCGCGTCGCGCAGTCGCACATTCGCATCGGCACCTTTCAGTGGTTCGCCGCCCGCGAGGATCATGACAACTTAAAGATTCTTGCCGATTATGTCATCGAACGTCACTATCCGGATGCGCAGCGCGAGGAGAATCCCTACCGCGCCCTGCTGGACGGAGTCATCGAGCGGCAAGCCAAACTGATCGCACACTGGATGCAGCTCGGATTCATTCATGGGGTGATGAATACCGACAACATGACCGTCTCGGGCGAGACGATCGACTACGGACCCTGCGCTTTTATGGACACCTACGATCCGGCAAAAAAATTCAGCTCAATCGATCAACAAGGGCGTTACGCCTTTGCCAATCAGGGCCCGATTGGTCTCTGGAATCTGACTCGCTTCGCCGAAACCCTGCTGCCCTTGCTTGACGACGATCCGAAGACTGCAATCAACGAAGCTCAAGTGGCTCTCGACCGCTTCGCCGAGCTCCACCAAGCTGCATTGCTAGCACGTTTCACAGCGAAGATCGGTATCGAAGCTGGCGAGACCAGCGACTGGAACCTGGTGCAAACGTTACTCTCGGCGATGGCAGACGGAGAGGCTGACTATACATTGGTGTTCCGACATCTTTCGGAATCGCTGGAAAGCGGCGATGATCGCGCCGTGATCCGCCTGTTCAAGCAACCACAGGCAATCGTCGCTTGGCTTGGCGTTTGGCGCGCGAGAATGCAGCAGTTCCAGCGCGGCCAGGCCGTGGCTTTGATGCGGCGCGCGAACCCGGTGTTCATCCCTCGCAACCACCGCATCGAGGAAGCGATCAAGGCCGCTTACGAGGGTGACTTCGAACCCTTTCACCGACTCCATCGGGTGTTGCAAACCCCGCTGGCCGAACAAGTCGAATTCAGCGAGTATGAACACGCGCCGGCACCCGATGAAGTCGTGCAAGCGACCTTCTGCGGAACCTAATGTTTGAACGATGAAAGCGACTAGCAAATACGGGGTCGCACGCTGCGGACCCCCATTAGAGCATGTTAGTAAATGATGTGGTACCTGACCCCTTTTCCTCGCGCGTTTTGATTTCGTTAGGAGGGCATCGCGTAGTCCCGCCACTCGACGATTTTGCCGCCTTTGACCACAAAGAAGCCGGAGACCGTATAGGTGGTGCGCTGACCTCCGTCTTTGGGGTAGAAATGATCATCGCGATGGTTGATGACCAGATTTCCAATCGCATACGAGCGATGGATCACGAATTCAGCCCTTTCGAACGGCTCAAAAAACTGCGCCCCGCCGGCCAGAAATGCGTCTTTGCCTTTGATCGGCGGTTGGCCATCGATCAGTTGGAAGACAATGTCATCGCCGATGAAGGGCGCAATTCTTTCGTTGTCCAAATGAGCAATCTCTGCGCACATCTTGGCGATCAGTTGTTCGTTCTGCTCTTCAGTTTTCGATTTGACGGTGGCTCCGTTGTCGGCGCCAAGTGCGGATCCGGATCCGAGCGCGGCGGCGGCGCTGCCGGTGGCCAGAAATCCTCGACGCGAGAGGGCGGTTTGCGGATGGAACATAGTGCTGGGCTCCTACTGGTCATGGTGACGAAATTGACGGGCAGCAGCCTGATCAGTGATCTGAACCACTGACGGCAGGCCGCGATCAAGACCCATCGTATCGTGCCGGCAGGGGCAACGCTTGACCTACCGCCGCTGGAAACCAATGCTAAGTCCCTAGCGTTTGTGGTAGCCAGGAATCAGATTTCAGAGGTGTCGCGGGATTCGCCCGATTTCAGGGAACCGCCCACATCTTGAAGGGCAGCAAATTCATCTTTGACGTCTTGCAGGATCAGCATCGGGTTGCAGCCACGCCCAAGTTATCGCTTCCCCTTCGCCGACGGGATGTTCGCGTTTTGCGCTGCGCCCGCGAAGTAGCGATCACGTTGCCGTGAACGGATCCGCGATCAGCACACCGCTCGGCGTTTCCTGGTACATTCGCGTCCGACCGGTCCACTGATTGAACTTGGGTTGTCACAGTCGGAACTGTGACTTGGGCGATGGCGGACCGGGGCAGCGGCGATGCCTGCGCTTTTAGGAACCGTTGGCGGTTGTGTCGACACGGGATCGGATTGGTGGTGCTCTATGACAACAGAACCAGCGGATTCGCAAGGCCCGGACCCTGAATCGGCGACGCCAGCGGGCGACGCGGCATCTTCGGCTTGGGTCGACGTGCTAGCACGCGTGATGGAACGATGGGTTCCTGATGCGCTGACCACGGCAGTCGCCCTGATGGTGGTGCTGGTGGTGCTTTCACTGATGGTCGGCGCTTCAGCCATGGAAACTATCGATGCCTACTACGAGGGACTATGGATGTTCCTCAGTTTCACCATGCAGATGACGCTGATCCTGGTGCTCAGTTTGGTGCTCGCTGCAACGCCGGTGTTCAAACTACTGGTTGTAAGCCTGGCAAAGCTTCCGCAAACACGAATCCAAGTGGTGACGATGGCCTCGCTCACGCTGGGCTGCATCGCCTACTTGAATTGGGGATTGTCGCTTGCCCTCGGTCCGATGATCGCAATTCATTTCTGCCGCGAGGCGGAACGCAAGCAAATCGCGGTCGACTTTCTATTCCTGTTGGCGGTGCTGGCGGGTGTTGGTTCGATCTGGCAATTCGGGCTCTCCGCGAGCGCGCCTTTGATCATGGCCACGCCCGGACAAGTCATTGTCCAAGATGCTGAATTGATGCCCCTGAGTACGACCATCTGGTCAGTTGCTGCGCTGGTGCACGTCGCTACATTTCTGTTGGCGACGATCGTAGCTGGATGCACTCTGATGCCAAGCAAGGTGCGCCCGATCTCGGAGTTTCCCGACGCGCTGAAGGTTGCCGATTTGGGCGCCACGCGGGGCGAAGCAGCCGCGGTGCGCACCGCGAACCCTACTCCCGCTCAGTGGATGGAGAGCAGTTCGATTGTGATTGCCCCCTTGGTTCTGATGCTGGGCGCCTGGCTGTACTATCACTTTTTTGTCAAGCAACTTAGCCTGGACTTAAACGCGGTGAACACGTGTTTGTTGTTCGCGGCCTTGTTATTTCACCGCAACGTGGAAAATTTCCAGAATGCTCTCAGTGACGCGATCAAGATGAGCTGGCCGGTGGTTGTGTTGTATCACCTCTATGCGGGCGTAGCCGGACTGATTCAATTCACACCCGTGGGCCAGTCCATTGTCGACGCGATTGCTCCGATCTCGACACCGTACACCTTTCCATGTCTGGTTGCCGCGATCAGCACGATTGTGGCGATCTTCATTCCGACCAGCGGCGGACAGTGGGCCATTCAGGGTTCGATCACCTCCGCCGCCGCGGAAGCGGTCGGTGTCACGCCACAGCGCGCCTTGCTGGCTCTGAGTGTCGGTGACCACATGGGGAACCTGCTCACTCCGTTCTGGGCCGTGGTGGGTGCGAACATCGCGCGTGTCGACTTTCGCCTGTTCTTTGGCTACCGATTGATTTTCGCCGCGCTGTGGTTCGCTATTGGCGTCGTCTGTTTTACGTTTCTGCCGTGTTAGTCGTAAACAATGTTGATCGGCCAGATCCTCTACACCTTCACCAATGGCAGCATGGCGCTGAAGTTTGCCAAACTTCGCGTGATGCAAAAATTGTTGTTGACTCGCTGGGGCGCGATCATCAGTCGAGCCACGAATTTCAGGACCTTTCGATCCGCCGTGCTCAGTGCTCATGGGGTCGATCGTTCGAGCTCCGATGCGCTTAGCGAGCAAGACATTCAGCACTTGTGGGAGAATATGAAGTTCCAGAATGGCAATCGAAAGAGCCATCTGACCATTCGTTATCTGCATGACCGACGGCGGTTTGAAGAAAGCCGCTGGCTGGCCGGCTTGCGGATTGCCAGTGACAAGACCCCCGTCCATTTTTGTTGGGGAGATGCCGATCAAGTGGCCAGAATTGAAATGGCGCATTACTTGAAGAAGTCGATTTGCCCACAGGCCAAACTGTCTGTGATGCCCGGCGTTGGTCATTTTTGTCAGCTGGGAAGTCCGCAGCCGTGGTTGCAGAACATCAGCGAGTTCTACCGTGAGCTAGAGCGTTGAACGGCGGTGGATCAGGTCGATCGTTCGGCTTCACACCGAAGACGGGCGACGTGTTACGATATTCCATACAAGATTACGATCGTGCAGTTCTTGCTTTCCACAGATTCTCCGTTTAAACCCGTCCCATCAACAGGATTCACGCCGATGGCTCGAAGCTACAGTCTACCAAGCATCTTACTGCTCGCATTTGCCGTCTGCGTCGGCTGTAGCAAGGGAACATCGACCACCGGCGACGCAAACCAGAAACAGTTCCTGAGCATGGGAACGGCTCCGGTGGGCGGAGCGTTTCCGGTTGTCGGCGGTGCGATCGCGGAAGTCCTTAATGCTCATAAAGACACGATCGATTGGAAGGTGCAGGCCAAGGGAACCAAAGGCTCCCAAGAAAACATTCGTCGTCTGCAGCAGAACGAATTGGAACTCGCTCTTTCCAATGCAGCGATCTCCTACTTTGCCGCTCGTGGTGACGGTACTTGGACTGAGAAGTACGATATCCGAGCAATCGCGAACCTGGCACCCAATGTTGCTCTGTTTATCGCACGCGCGGATTCGGGAATCCAGAGCATTGCCGACCTGAAAGGCAAGCGAGTGATCACAGGCCCCTCCGGAGCCGGATTTCAGATGTTTGTCGAACCGATCCTGGCGGAACACGGAGTGAGTTGGAATGACATCACTTCGCTGAACGCGACCCAAAGCGATTCGGTCGATCAATTGGGTGATGGATCAGCCGACGCCGCGTTTCTTGGCGGCGCGGTACCGACGGGGTCGATCACCCAGGCGACCAGCACGTTTGACGTCCAATTCGTTCCGTTCGACGAAGCAGCTCGCCAGCAATTGATCAAAAAGTACCCCTTCTTTCAGTCCGCGATCATTCCTGCCGGTACTTACAAAGGACTCGACAGCGACTATCAGGGTCTGGATGTGGGTTCGATGCACCTGATCACCTCGGCGGCGCAAAGCGATGAACTGATTTATCAACTCACAAAAACGATCTGGGAAAACCGCGAAGAGATCGCTGCGAAACACCCTGCCGGAAAGGCGATCAACCCGAAGAATGTGGCTCGCGACACAGGCATCGAGTATCACCCAGGTGCCGTCAAGTTCTACAAAGAGGCGGGGATCTGGCCGACGGCCGAAGTCGAACCTTCGACTCAGCAATAATCTTGCGGTACAGAGGGCGCGAATGCGGCTGCGAGCTCGTGATTTTTTAGCGCCTGCCCTACAGCTGCGCTATGCCACAACGACATTCTCTTCCCATCAAGGAACCGCTCGTGAGTGAAGGACCCAGTCGCCTTGAAACCAGTAGTACAAAACCTGAGAGCTTTGAACGTCTGAGCAAGTCGGTCGTCACAGCCCTCGGCATCTTCTTGTGTCTCTTCACGCTGTTCGAGGTGAACTACAACCTGTTGCAGCCGCAGTCCGCACTGGCGGTCTTCGTCGGTGTTGGGTTGGCCCTCTGTTTTCTGACTTTTCCCGTTCACCCCAAATTCAAACATAATAAATTCCTTCGCCTGTTGGATGCCTTGCTGGCCATCGCGGCCGCGGTCTGTTGTCTTTACGTGTTCGTTCAAACCGAACCGATTTTTCAGAACTATTGGGCCGACGGCATGTCACTTGGCAATCGCGCTGGTGGCGAAACGACGACCGATTTCGTAATCGGCCTGATTGGCGTGATCCTGGTGCTCGAGTCAGCTCGCCGCAGCATTGGATTGATTGTTCCGCTACTCGCGCTGCTGTTTGTCGCACACTCCTATTACTGCTACGGAAGTTTGCGCTATCAGTGGCCAGTGTTGCCTGATTGGATGCTGCCTCATGCTGGGCAGAGCCTGAAAGACATCGTCAGTACCACTTTTCTGCAGTCGCTTGGCGTCTTCGGCCCCGCCGCATCGGTGATGTTCAAGTATGTATTTCTGTTCGTCGTCTTTGGTTCCTTTCTGGAGATGTCCGGCGCGACGCAATTCATCATCGACTTTGCCACCAAAACGTTCGGGCGCATTCGCGGTGGGCCGGCCATGGTTGCGGTGATGGCCAGTGGTTTGATGGGCTCGCTTTCCGGCAGCGCGGTTGCCAACGCCGTCACGACGGGCACGTTCACGATTCCGATGATGCGCAGTGCCCGATTTCCAAATCATATCGCCGGCGGCATCACGGCGGCCGCCGCATCGGGGGCGCTCTGGTTCCGCCAGTGATGGGTGCGGCGGCTTACATGATGTTGGAATTGGTGCAGCCGCAAGTGACGTTTTTAACAATCATGAAAGCCGCGATCCTGCCGGCGATGCTGTACTACCTTTCGATCCTGGCGATCGTGTACTTTTATTCGCGACGACTGGGAACTGCTGGACTTGACGCCGAGGCGCTCAGGAACAAGAAGCTGAATGTTTTCGAGGCAGCTGTGTTCGTCGGAGCACTGACCACGTTGGTCGGGTTACTATTGTTCGGTTTTTCCCCTTTCCGCAGCGTCACCGGAGCATTAGCGGTGATCCTGGTGCTGGCGACGCTGCGACGAGAGCTCGATATCACTCCGGCGGCTCGCTGGATGGCTTTTGCCAGCTTTTTCATCGTGCTTGTCGTTCATCAAATCACGATCTTCGTTGGGGAAGACGCGCCGGGATTCCTGCAGCCATTTGTGGCCAGTTCTTGGGTCGATCCACGATCCGATGCGATTGCGCCTCTGATGGTCGTCGGTTCCATCTTGGGATCTGCGATCGTCGGCATGTTTGGGTTGTTGATTTTTGGCCTCGTTCATCCCGCTTGGCGACCGGAAATCGTTTCGTCAATGAACAAGTCGGCCAAGAACGGCATTGCCTTGGTTGCAGCCAGCGCATGTGTGGGGATCATCATCGGCATCGTTCAGCAGACCGGCATCGCCACTGATTTCAGTGTGGTGATCAAAGGATTTGTCGAAACGAATTTGTTCGCTGCCTTGCTGGGTATCATGGTTTGTTCCTTGATCCTGGGGATGGGGGTTCCGTCGGTTGTCTGTTACCTGTTGATGGCGACTTTGATGGGATCGCTGCTCAGCGAGCTGGGGATAATTCCGCTGGTCGCCCACCTGTTCATCTTCTACTTCGGAATGATGTCGATGGTCACGCCCCCGGTGGCATTGGCTGGATACGCCAGCGCGTCGATCGCTGAAGCCCCGATCATGAAAACTTCACTGGCCGCATTCCGCTTTTCACTGGTCGGATTCACGTTGCCGTTCATGTTCGTCTACCGACCAGCTTTGTGTTTGCTGGCACCGGTCGGCGGCGAACTTACAGCGTGGGCGGTGATTCACGCTTTGGCAGCAGCGATTGTCGGCATCCTTGCTTTGGCCGCGGGCTTGGCGGGATACCTTCGACGAAAGCTTTCCATCTATGAACGAATCGCGATGTTCGTGTCAGCAGCCCTGCTGCTGGCGCCGATTTCCAAGATCGGAGAGACCCAAGTCGGTTTAAGCGTTGACATTGTCGGGGTGGTGATCTTCGCAGTGGCGGTAGCGGCCAATGCCGTCTCCGGTACCGACCAGTCACCACGAGAAGAGCCACCTAACGTGGTCGCCGAATGAGCAGCGGGTCCTTCGATCAGGCAGCGAACGCTATCTTCATTACAACTAACTGGCCCCTCCCCCTATCCCCCTCCCCCAAGTCATTCGCGGCACTGCTTGTTGGTAACGGAAGGTTTGACGCGCGAACGATTGGGGCGAGGGGGGACAAAAGTCGCGCTGTCCAACTAACGCAATTGTCTGGAAAAATACGTGATCACTTCGTCAAGCGCTTCGTGAGTCGGGTGACCAACCTGGTCGACGAAATCAAGCGTCAGAACGCTGTGCCCGTTGCCAGGCAGCGTCTTCAGGTTGACCCGTTGTTTTCCAGCGTCGTTAAATGCCTGATTGATGCACGCGAACTTTTTTCCGGAACAAAGCTTGTCACCTTCAAAACGGAGCGCCATCATCGGGCCAACCTGGTCCAGTCTTTGCCTGACAGCCTGGATCTCCTGTGAACTGAGGTGCAAGGCAGCTTGCTTGCCCAGCGGCATCGCCGGCTGCGAGGAAACAGACGCGAGTACAGAATCGTCTGCCATCAGGGAGATAGCAAAGTTGCCGGTCAAACACATCCCGATCACACCCACTCCCTTGGCACCGCTGGTTTGTTTGACATGTCGACAAAGTGATTTCAGCCAATCAACGATTGGGCTGGATTGGTTCGACTGGAACAGATGAAATTCTCGACGCAGGCAAAATACACGTACCAGATTGCCCAGCATCTGAGTCTTGCCCAGCGGGCCAAACAGATGCGGCAAAACGACCTGAAAGCCGGCCGAAGTTAACTTGTCAGAGAGACGCAGAGTTTCCACGCCGATACCCGGCAACTCTTGGATCAAAACGATCGGAGCGCCCTCGCCGATCGTGTAGACCTCATGCTTGATCTGACGACCGTCGCCCGAGGTGATTGCATGAGTGGTCTTCGAGTAATCCGAGATCGATCTGTAATTGGTGTTCATGGGCGGGCCGAGAAAGTTGCAAGTGGGCGCGCCGATCGCGACAATCTTCCGGATCGGCTGCTGTAAATTAGATTCCGTTATACCGGTGCCGCGAAACAGATGGGCGATAGCGCGAGAAAATCGATGGCAATCGACGAACGAACGAGAAGTTTTTGGGGCTGGGGTTACCAGGATCAGTCGACCGACGTTGATCAGCGCCGTATGATCGCCGGTTTGCTCAAACACCGCTTTGGAGTCGAAGTACAGCAGTCGGCGGCACCCCCCGCGATCGCTGACATCGAGCTTCCAAATCCGCGTATCGCCTTGCCCGATTCATTGGCTTCGATCGGTTCTGTATCGGCCTTCGATCGCGCTTCGCACACGTACGGCAAGAGCTTTCGAGATATTGTTCGCGGACTAAGAGGCGATTTTTCAGCGGCGCCGGACGTCGTCGCGTTCCCCGAGAACGAAGCACAGATTGCCTCGCTGCTTGATTGGGCGAGCGATTCAGGGGTTGCCGCGATTGCCTACGGCGGTGGTTCCAGCGTGGTCGGTGGCGTGGAAGCGAACGTTGGCGACGCTTACAGCGGCACAGTTTCAATCGACTTGCGGCGGTTGGGCAGGATCAAGGAAATCGACAAGACATCGCGCGCCGCGCGAATCGAAAGCGGCATCTTTGGTCCCGCGCTCGAAGAAGGATTGCGTCCGCAGGGACTGACGTTGCGACATTTTCCGCAGTCGTTCGAGTTTTCGACGCTCGGTGGCTGGATCGCCACCAGGTCCGGCGGTCACTATGCAACGCTGTACACACATATCGACGATTTTGTCGAATCGATTCGCGCGGTCACTCCTAGCGGCATCATGGAATCACGTCGCTTGCCCGGCTCGGGTGCTGGGCCAAGTCCTGATCGATTGATGATCGGTTCCGAAGGCACACTGGGGATCATTACGGAGGCCTGGATGCGATTGCAGGACCGGCCCAAGTTTCGCGCCTCGGCGTCGATAACCTTCGATGATTACCTTCGAGCTACGCAGTGTGTCCGTTCCATTTCACAGACCGGCCTGTTTCCAACCAACCTGCGACTGCTCGATGCCGGTGAAGCTTTCATGAATGGCGCCGGCGATGGATCAAAGCACGTCCTGATCGTAGGATTCGAATCCGCCGATCATCCTCTGGATCCCTGGATGGAGCGGGCGCTAGAGTGTGCTGGTGATCACGGTGGTGATGTTCCGAAGGGTAGCGGAGCGACGCGGATCGACGAGGCGGCTGGCCGTGAGGGTGCCGCCGGAGCTTGGCGCAAGGCCTTTTTGAACGCTCCCTACCTGCGCGACGCAGTCACAGCGATGGGATTCATTAGCGAGACCTTCGAATCCGCCGTGACCTGGGATCGATTCGAGGAGTTCCATCGACGAATCATCAAGACTACTGAAAGTGCGCTCACCGAGATTTGCGGGGGCGGGATGGTAACCTGCCGATTCACGCATGTGTATCCCGATGGCCCTGCGCCCTATTTCACGGTGCTTGCGCCATCGACGCGGGATCGACAATTGGAACAATGGAATGAGATCAAGACGGCTGTCTCGGATGCCTTGATCGACGCCGGCGGCACGATCACACACCATCATGCGGTCGGACGGGATCATCGGCCCTGGTACGACCGTCAACGACCGGAACTTTTCGCAACCGCATTACGTGCGGCAAAGCGAACGCTTGATCCCCAAGGAGTGCTGAATCCAGGTGTGTTGATCGATCCCTGAGCACCTCGACTCTCCGCAGTGAACGATCTTGATGGTTTGCGGTTAAAACGCACGAGGCTGATCCAAATTGAATCTCGGCCACTTGTTGACGGTCTACCAGAGTGCCATTACAACCCTAGTCACGCTTTGCCAACCGTTGTTCGCTGATCTAACGCCATGAAAATACTTGTTGGTTTAAAACAGATCCTCGATCCCGAGGTCTCACCTCGCGACTTTCGGATCGACCGCGATCACCTGACTGCCGCGCGGGGTTCGGCAAGTCTGGTTACGAATATCTTTTGCGAGAACGCGCTCGAAACGGCGCTGCAGGTGCGTGAGGCCTCCGGCGGTGAAATCACGGCGCTGACCTTCGGTGACAGCGAGGCGGAAGATGTGCTTCGCAAAGCCCTCGCCTTGAAGGTTGACCATGCTGTCCAAGTAGTGAATCCCGAACCGAAACAATTTGGTTCGGCAGGGTCCGCCCATGTGCTCGCTGCGGCAATCAGAAAGCTTGGTCAGTTCGATCTGATCTTGCTCGGACGCGAGGCAGGAGATTGGGGCGAAGGTCAGACCGCCGCGCTGCTAGCCGAAGAACTCGCTTTGCCGTTTGTGGCTTTCGTGGATTCGATCAAATCGGGCGATCCCGGGCTGGTTGTGCACCGGCAAACGGATCTCGGCAGCGAAGATTTGAGCGCGGCCACACCGATCGTCCTGTCGATTACGAACAACGACCAGAACGTTCCACGTATTCCCAAGACACGTGATATCATGATGGCCCATCGTAAACCGTTGACATGCTGGTCGTTGCAGGATGTGGGACTCAGTACCGAGGCCGTCCAGCAAGTGGCTGGTCGAACGCAGGTGGTGGAGCTGTTCATTCCCGAACGTGACACGACTTGCGAATTCGTTAGCGGCGACACGATCGAAGAGCGGGTCGATCAGTTCGCCCAGCGAGTTGTCGAGATCATCCGCAGCGTTTGATTGCCCCAGAGACTGTGACACTGTCGGGAGACTTAGAAATTGTCTAGCGTGATCAGTTGTTTTTTGCCCGCCGCCGAATTTGATCGGGCCGCCGAGGGTTTGCTCGCCGCCGGAGAGCAACTGTCCAAAGCTCTAGGTGTCTGTCACATCGTGTTGTGCGCGGATGCCACCGACAGCATGCTGCGGAATGCGGGTAAGCATGCCGACCGGGTGATTCAGTTGAAATGCGATGAGCTTTCCGCCGACAGTCCAGAGTCGTGCCTCAACGCCCTGCGTGCCGGGTGCAGTCATTTAACGCCTCAAGCAGTTTTGCTTGGGCAAGACGTTTGGAGCAAGGAATTGACACCGCGATTGGGTCACCGTCTGGGTGGTTGTTCGATTAACGACGCCCAGGCGATTGAAGTCAAAGAGGGTTCGATCCGAGCCACGCGCAGCGTCTATGGCGGCAAAGCTGTCGCGATCATCGAGGCCAGGTCGACTCCCGCGGTGATTTCGGTTCGTGCTCGTGCATTCACCTCCGGTGCTGAGCGACCGGAGGCTGCGACACCGGAGGAATTGAATCTCAGCATCGACGCCAGCCACCCGACCAAAGTCACCCAGCGTTACCTCGAAACGGCTTCCGAAGTGAATCTTGAAGATGCCGCGGTGATTGTTTCCGGCGGTCGTGGACTGGCCGGACCCGAACCTTTCGAGCACCTGCGGCGACTCGCCTCGGTCATGAAGGCCGAAGTTTCCGCTTCACGAGCGGCCTGTGATGCCGGCTGGGTTCCGCCAGGACTGCAAGTCGGCCAAACCGGCAAATGGGTTGCTCCCGAGCTCTATCTGGCGATTGCGATTTCCGGAGCGAGTCAACACTTGATGGGGATCGCCGATGCCAAAGTGGTCGCCGCGATCAACATCGACCCGGAAGCCCCGATTTTCAAACGCTGTCAATTCGGGATCGTCGAAGATTGGCAAAAAGTCGTCGGTCCGCTGGAAAAGCGAATTACCGAGTTGTTGTAGGTGGTCGGGAAAGTTGGGAATGGGAAGCCATCTATTCCGCCGTATCGCAACACCACCAGCGTTTCGGATTATGATTTCCGTTAAAAATTTGGCTCACCACTTCGCTTTCCCTCTCATCTGATCGGTCAGGACTACGTTGACGCCAACTCGCGAAGTTTTCTGGAACATTAACCACGTCTGGATCATGTACGTGTTGCTCGTTCCGACGCTGGCCGTCAGCGGATACGGGGTTTGGCGTCACGTTCGCCAGTGGAGGCAGGGCCAGAGCGCGGTACGATTTGACCGCCCGATGCAACGTTTCGCCCGACTGTTCAAGTTGGCCATTTTGCAGTTGTCGCTGTGGCGCGACACGGTGGCCGGTGTCATGCACGCGATGCTGTTTTGGGGGTTCTTGACCCTGTTGGCAGCGACGACCGTGGTATTCGTTCACCAGGACCTGCATATCCGCATCATGCAGGGAGATTTCTACCTGTATTTTCAGTCACTGTTTGTCGATGTTGTCGGCGGCTTGGCGGTGGTTGGCGTTGGCATTGGATGTGTGAGGCGCTGGATCATGCGGCCCAAAAAACTTGTCTTCTCAGACGAGGCGTCGTGGATCCTGATCGCAATCTTCGTAATCCTGGTCAGCGGTTTTCTATTGGAAGGCTGGCGAATTGCGGCAACCGATGATCAGTGGGCCAGTTGGTCGCCGATTGGTCAGACCGTTGCTCGGGCGTCGCTAGCGGTCGCGTCGAAGCAGACGTTGCAGTCGGCGCATTTGTTTTTTTGGTGGGGCCATTTGGCAATCGTGTTCGGATGCATCGCCTGGGCACCGTACACCAAGATGCTGCATGTCCTTACCGCGCCGCTGAACATCTACACGGGAAACTTGGACGCCAAGGCGGGTTCGCTCAAGACAATTGACTTCGAAACCGCCCAGACTTTCGGAATTAACAGTCTCGAACAGTTCACCTGGAAAGATCTGCTGGATCTCGATGCCTGCACCGAGTGTGGAAGATGCACGAGCGTCTGTCCAGCGCACACGGCCGGAAAACAACTCTCTCCGCGGGACATCATTTTGCAACTTCAGGGCAGAATGCGAACGACTGATTTGGCGGCCGCACCGGCTGGCGATCAGGCCGCCGAAGACGTCGGTCCCCGGTTTCCCATCATCGATAGTTCTGAAGCGCTCAGCGCCGATGCGTTGTGGGAATGCACGACCTGCGGCGCATGTGTGGAAACTTGTCCGGTTTCTATTGAACAATATCCCAAGATCATTGACATGCGCCGCTACCTGGCGATGGAAGAGGCCGATATGCCGCCGATGTTGCAAGATGCGATGACCGGGCTGGAACAACGAGGTCATCCGTTCCGGGGCAGCCAGGCATCGCGTACCGATTGGTTCGAGGGTCTGGAAATCCCACATTACAACGATCTCGAAGATCCGGAAATCCTGCTCTGGGTAGGCTGCGGCGGCGCGCTGGTCGATCGCAACCAACGATCAACCCGTGCGCTGGCCGAGCTGTTGAATCACGCCGGTGTTCGGTTTGGAGTGCTCGGTCGCGACGAATCGTGCACCGGCGACCCGGCGCGTCGCGCGGGCAATGAGTTTCTGTTCGATACAATGTCGCAAGCGAACACCGAGACGCTCAAGGAGAACAAGGTTCGTACGATAGTGACGTCGTGTCCTCACTGTTTCAATTCATTCAAGAATGAGTATCCCGGTCTTGGCGATGATGTCGAAGTCTTTCATCACACGGCGTATCTTGCCAAATTGATCGGTGAGAATCGATTGCGAGTTGACCCCAAGGCGATGGAAAGCATTACATTGCACGATCCGTGCTACTTAGGCAGACACAATGGAATCACCGCGGAACCGCGCGATTTATTGGAGCGAATCAGCGGTCAACGACCGGTCGAAATGGAGCAGCATGGCGAGCAAAGTTTTTGTTGTGGCGCTGGGGGTGGCATGAGCTTTGTCGATGAGCCCGCGGACACGCGTGTCAATCGCGTGCGCGCAAAACAGGCTCTGGAAACAGGAGCCGCAACGGTTGCCGTTGCCTGCCCATTCTGCTCCACAATGTTGGAGGACGGCTTGGGGGCGGTAAAAGGAGATCGGGAGATCGCGGTTAAGGATATCGCCGAGTTGATGTGGGAAAATATTAAAAACCAACAAGCGTGATGGGGTCGCCGGGGTCTTGATGCAAGTTCCGGGGGTCTTGATGCAAGTTCGACGAGCATCATCGAGCTGCCAGCGGCGATTGCCGACGAGCTCTGCGTCGCTCCACCACGCGTTGCCCTTCGTTAGAATTTTGTAAACAGACGAGTAACGGAAAAACCCATGGACCTAAAACTAACCTCCGAAGAAGAATCGTTTCGCGACGGCCTGCGAGCTTGGTTGTCAGAGAATGTGCCCGAGCCTTGGCCGATCGAGAAGCGCAGTGAAGCCGGCGGGTATTTCGATTTCCTTCGCGATTGGCAGCGAAAGTTGTTCGATGGTGGCTGGGCCGGGCTGTCATGGCCCAAGCAATATGGTGGGCGGGGTGTCAGTCCAATCCAACAGTCGATTTTCCTGAGCGAAGTCGTCAGAGCAAAGGCGCCCGAGAATCTGGGGGTGATTGGCGAGGGGTTGGTCGGTCCAACCATGATCGTGTGGGGCACCGAAGCACAAAAGAAACGCTTTCTGCCCAGGATTCTCAACGGTGACGACGTCTGGTGCCAAGGTTATTCCGAACCAAACTCAGGCAGTGATCTGGCGTCCCTTGGTACTCGAGCGGTGCTCGATGGCGACGATTTCGTGGTCAACGGTCAAAAGATCTGGACCAGTTTTGCACACATCGCCGACTGGTGTTTATTGTTGGTGCGGACTGATCCAAGCGTTCCAAAACATAAAGGCATCACCTGTCTGTTGGTCGACATGAAATCCAAAGGCATTTCGACCAAACCACTTCGCCAAATGACGGGTGATTCCGGGTTCAACGAAGTCTTCTTTACCGATGTTCGCGTGCCTGTCGAAAATCAGCTGGGTGCGTTAAACCAGGGTTGGGGCGTTGGCATCGCGGTACTGATGAATGAACGCGCCAACCTGGGACCAAGCATTTATACGGGACTGAAGCAACGGCTCAATTCGCTGATCGGGCTCTGCAAAACAAGAAAACGGGACGGCCGACTGTTAGCGGACGATCCGATCGTGCAGCAGAAGATCGGTCAGGCGATCACGGAGCTGGAGATCGTTCGTCTGACAATGGACCGAGCGCTGAGCAAGTCGAATGCCGGCGAGACGCCTGGCCCGGAAGGCTCGATTTTGAAACTTGGTTGGAGCGAAGCGAACCAGCGATTCGTCCAACTCGCAACGGAGATCCTGGGCGACGTTTCACAGCTCGAATCGTTCGATTCAGGAAGTTGGGCTTACAGCTATCTGCGATCGCGTGGCAACACCATCGAAGGCGGTACCAGCGAAGTCCAGCGAGGTATCCTCGCCGAGCGTGTCCTTGGGCTCGGTAAGGGCTACTAACTTGTCACTCAAACATTGGCGCAGTTTCCACCAACCAACACAGCAGCCTTGACCATGCATTTTGATCTTTCCAAACCTCAGAAACTTTTCGCCCAGTCCGTGCGTGAGTTTTGTGAGCGAGAGTTTCCTGCCCAACGAGTCCGCGAGTTGATGGAGACCGATGCCGGCATCGACGATCGTCTCTGGCAAGAGTTTGCTGACCAGGGTTGGCTGGGACTGCACATCAGCGAAGACTACGACGGGCTCGGCTTGGGCACGGTCGATCTGGCCGTGCTTGCCGAGGAGTTTGGTCGTGCCTGTGTGCCGGGGCCCTGGCTCGCGACCACCTGGGCCGCCACGTTACTGGAGTCGATTGGCGGACCTGTTGCCAAAGAACTGTTGCCCAAGCTGATCGACGGTTCGGTCAAAGGGGCCGTCTGTGCTTTGGAGAATGGAGGTTCATGGAAACTCTGCCTCGACAATTTGGAAACGACGTTGAAAGACGGTGTTCTTGATGGCCAGAAACAATTGGTTCAAAACGCTGGTCAGGCCGATCATTTGCTCGTTCCCGTTCGAGTCAACAATCAGATTGGGATTGTGATCGTCGCCACCTCTGCCGCCGGGGTCAGCGTGCAACGGACGTCGGGAATCGATGCGACCCGCACGCTCTATCAGGTGGATTTCAGTGAAGTTGCGGTTTCCAGCGACCAACTGTTGGCTCTCGGTGCCGATGCTGTCGCGGCCTGGAAGCAAGCGCTGGCGACAGTCACGGTTGTCGCCTCAGCCGAAATGTTGGGTCTGCAAGAATGGATGTTGAGGGAGACCGTCGAATACGCCAAGACGCGAAAGCAGTTCGGCAAACCGATTGGATCTTTCCAAGCAGTCCAATTCATGTGCGCCGATATTCTGCAGCTGACCGAAAGTGCACGGGCGGCGGTTTGGTACGCCGCCTGGGCGGTACAAGAGGGGACCGCCGATGCCGACCAGGCCGTTTCGGTCGCCAAAGCCTATGTTTCCGATGCCGCGCGGCGGACCGGCAATTTGTCGGTTCAAAGTCACGGTGGAATCGGTTTCACTTGGGAGCACGATTTGCACTTATACTACAAACGAGCCAAGGCCAACGAATTTCTGTTCGGCGACACCAGTTTTCACCGGGAATTGCTGGGCGCCGCGGCGCTCGCCTAGAAGTCGGCATCCGATGCTGTGGGATGGAATCGATGCCAATCTTTGCATTTAACCCGTGAATGCTTGAATGCCGGTTTGCGCCCGACCCAGAATCAGCGCATGGATATCGTGAGTTCCCTCGTAGGTATTGACGGCCTCCAGGTTCATCAGGTGCCGCATCACATGGAATTCATCCGAGATTCCATTGCCGCCGTGCATGTCTCGCGCGATGCGCGCGATCTCCAGTGCTTTGCCGCAAGAGTTGCGCTTGACGATCGAAACCATTTCCGGGGTCGCTTTCCGCTGGTCAAACAGGCGGCCGACTTGCAGCACCGCCTGCAAGCCGATTGCGATTTCCGTCAGCATGTTGGCGAGCTTCAGTTGGATCAGTTGATTGGCGGCCAACGGTCTTCCGAATTGAACTCGCGCGAGCGTGTAATTGCGGGCCGCGTGCCAACAGAATTCAGCCGCGCCCAGTGCACCCCATGAGATTCCGTAGCGGGCTTTGTTCAAACAGCCAAACGGTCCCTTCAATCCTGTGACGCCCGGCAGCAAGTTTTCATCCGGCACAAAGACTTCGTTCATCACGATCTCGCCCGTCACGCTCACACGCAGACTCAGCTTTCCCCGAATCTTCGGTGTGCTGATTCCGTCCATGCCTCGTTCCAAGATAAAACCGCGGATCTCACCAGCCTCGCCATCGGAGTGTCCGTACGCCTTGGCCCAGACCACGAACACGTCGGCTAGCGGGGAGTTGGTGATCCAAGTCTTGTTGCCATGCAGCACCCAGCCGCCGGTGGTTTTGGTCGCCCGCGTGGTCATGCTGCCGGGATCGCTGCCATGATCGGGTTCGGTCAGTCCAAAGCAGCCGATCATCTCGCCGGCCGCCAGCGGCCGCAGGAATTTCTCGCGCTGGGCCTCGGTTCCATATTCGTGGATCGGATGCATCACGAGCGAGCTTTGCACGCTCATGCAGCTGCGATAACTGCTGTCGACTCGCTCGATCTCTCGGGCGATCAGCCCGTAGCTGACGTGACTGAGTTCCGCGCAGCCATACTTTTGCGGCAGGGTTGGGCCAAGCAGACCTTGCTCCCCCAGCTCGCTCATCACACTGCGATCGAAGTTTTCGTGCCGGTGAGCTTCCAGGACGCGCGGCATCAACTTCGACTGGCAATAGTCGCGCGCCGCGTCGCGGATCATCTTTTCTTCGCTGCTAAGCTGGTCCTCCAGCAGAAAAGGATCATCCCATTTGAAAGTCGGTTTTGCCATCGATTCGCCTGTCAGCTAACCCGTTTGTGAAAAATGTACCAACTCAACAAAGATTCAGCGGCGAATCGCACCTGTCTGTGCGGAATGCTGCGACGCACTGTCCGATTTGCGGGGCAGTTCCCAGTCACCGGTCCGCGGCGATTGAAACTGCCTGACTTGAGATAAAACCGGCGGCTAGCGCCGTGCCACTCTTAAATCATACATGAAGTGCAATCCCGAACGCACCCGCTTTCGAGAAAGGTTTGGCACAGCCCGGAGGCAGTAGACTCGAAATGATCGCTTTCTTTTGCTTCGGTTGATGCCCTCTTAAACTAACGCTTCTGTCGTCAGCGCCAGATAGATATGAGCGGCGGCTACGGTCAGCACCGGCACCGCCACCAACAAGCCTAGGCCACAGGGAATGGCCCCGATCACCGAGAGTAGGATACCGACCGCGCCAAAGATGAATAAGTTCAGCAGCGATCCTCTGGTGGCATCGATCGATGCCTTGATCGAATCCAAAACACCCAGGTTTCGGTCCACCACAAACCACATCGACAAACAGGTCATCAGCGCGACAATGATTCCCGGAACAATCAACAGGATGAAGCCGATGGTAGTCACTATCCCCAGCAGGACATTGACCAGGAAGCCGGTGGCGAGTTTGTCAAAGTTGGCGAACAGGTCACCGATCTCAGGTGTTTGTCCGCGCGCGATTTTCAGGCCGATCGTGATCAATCCCATTTGGAAGAAGACCGAAATCAGTGTCTGGACGATGCCTCTGATCAGCGACAAGATTGTTACGAGTGCCCAGTGATCTTTCGCAAGATTGGTTGCGAAGTTCAATGGAGCGACGACGAACACGCTGATCACTACCGTGATGATCAAGGCGGCGATCAATACGCCGGCGTTCGCCTTGAATCCTTCCCAGCCCTCGCTGAGCACGTCGCCGACCTGGAACTGGCGAATCGTTTGGATACTCATGGTTGATTCCTTCGAACTGCTCGGACGGTGGATTTGCGGGCCTTGTTCCGTTGACAATCATAGCCTCAAAGCGGTGGGATCGGGGGCGAGAATTATCTTTCATCCTCCGCTAAGAGGTTTAGATAATCTCGAAACAGGACCCGAGAGGGTCACTCACGGACAGGTTCACGCGGCCGGTCCTGCCCGCGTTGGTAGCTAACAGCAACTCAGCATCAGCCGAGCGATGAAATTCGCCTTTTGCGCCTCCGAAGCACGCTGCTTTTGTAACTTTCACGGAGCAAAGGACGACGATGCGACCGTCACTCACCGACGGTGGCTTACTTCTCACCAGCCAACGCTTCGGCAATGTTTACCAGATGATCGCGGATGCGGCGGTAGGCCGCGACTTGACGATTGTAGGCGACGATCGAGCGTGCTTCGATTTGCTGTTGGGGCGATTTGGCAAGCAATCGTTTGTACAACGACTTCGCATGCTTCGTAATCATTTCACCATGTGGTATTGCTTCGACGGCGACATCGGCGCGTCCCCATTGCTTGTAGTACTGACTGACTTGCTGCAGATAATCGGCCACCATGTCGTGTAACTCATAGACCTCGGCCTGCTGATCGTCGGGAAGACGCAGATCATGGCGGCGCAGATGTCGATTCGCTTTCAGTATGCTTGCAATGCAATCGCTAATCGATTCATATTCATCGGCTAGCCGCAGTTGACGACGCGCTTCATCGACGACACCGTGGGGAACATTGCCGACGAGCAGATTGGACATGAACGTCACGATCTCGTTTTGCATGGCATCCTGCTCCGCCTCCATCTGCAGAATTTTCTGCGTCAGTTCTTCATCGGGCGGGTCGCTGTGCAGCAGCTCCTTCAGCCAAACCATCATCTGTTTGCAGGCGTCTCCCATCCGCAACACTTCGACGCGAGATTGCTCGACCGCCACAACAGGCGATTCCAGCATCCGAATATCAAGGTTCGTTAGATGTTCTTCCTGGTCGACCGAGAGTGGCTTGTCTGGGATCAGTCTTTGGAGAAGCGACGAGAAATGGCCCGACAGCGGTAAGAACACGATCGTGTTTGTGATATTGAAACCGGTGTGAGTCGCTGCAATCGCCGCGGTAATTTCAGCGGCGGACACAATTCCAAGCGTCATATCGGCGTCCGCGTCCCCCACCACGAAGCGGCGAATGAGCATCATGTAAGCCGGGAATACCGCTGTGATCCAAGCGACGCCCACCACGTTGAATAATACGTGAAAGTAGGCCGCTCGCTTGGCGTTGGTATTCGATCCGATAGATGCCAGCCACGCCGTGATCGTGGTGCCGATGTTCTCGCCAAGCACTAACGCCGCCGCCGTTTCAAACTGGATCACGCCAATCTGAGCCAAGCCAATCGTGATCCCCAAAGTCGCTGACGAAGATTGGACGATGAATGTCAACACGCAGCCCACCAAGGCACATGTCAATACACCAAAATACGTTCCGGCGTTAAACGCTTTGAACCAGGCCTCGAATTCCGGCAACTCCTTAATGATTCCGAATCCGTCTTTCATCAGTTCCAGGCCGAGGAACACCAGTCCCAAGCCCATGATGGCTAGAGCGGTGTATCGCAACCGATCTCGCTTGGCGAACAAATAGAAAAAAGCAGCGGCGCCTGCGATCGGCAGGCCGTATTTTCCGATCTTCAACACCAGGATCCAGCCTGTGATCGTCGTGCCGATGTTCGCCCCCATGATCACGCCAATCGCCTGGGTCAGGGTCATGAAACCACTGTTGACGAACCCAACCACCATGACGGTGGTAATCGAACTCGATTGGACCAGCATCGTGACCAGCACGCCAATGCCGGTGGCCATCAGACGATTGTTAGTCACCACGCTGATCATCCGCCGAAGTCCTGTTCCGGCGACGGCTTGCAAGCCCTCCGAGAGATTCTTCATCCCCAATAGGAAGATGCCCAAACCGCCCAAGACCGTCAGGATCAGCTTCCAGTAATCCGGCTCCCAGAGTTCGACGTAGAATTTGGTGTCGACGTATTGACCGGACTGATTGCTGGCGCGGACCAGGACTTCACGTTGCTTGGCGGTTTGCGAGCCCCATTTCAGTCGCAGGATGTTACCTTCAATGACAGCCTCCGCGACGTCCTTTTTACTGCGGATCACTTCCAGGTTCAGTGATGCGCCGTCGCGTGCGATTTCGGTTTCCGAAAAGACATCCTTCAAGTCGATCAGCGTATCGGGCGAACCAATAAATGCCTTCTGATCAGGAATCAGCTTGACGGTTAGGCCATCGCCGTTGGCAACCAACGGCTCAGATACATCAGCCTCGGTTTCCAATCGCGGTGATTGCGGTGAGTCCGCCGCGTAAGTCGAATTGGTCATGACGCCGGTTTTGGCAACCGTTCCCGAACAGATTGGCATCGCCAGGAACAGCAGCAGAGCAACGTAAATCAATGATTGCCGCTTTCGTGTCATTCTTGTTAGCGGCTCTCGCGGGGACAGCAATTCCGTGCCGGACAGTGGTTTGTAAATGTCTTTCATGCTCAGCAGACGGCTTGGACCCGAGAACGGTAATCGAAATGGTATTACTACGAGCAAACTCAGAAACGACGCCACAATCAAATCTTTCTGGTCCTTTCTTCGCGCGCTACAGTCAGTTAGCGAATTGTATGACCTAGCTAAGTCTAATCGGGACCGGCGATCGGCCAGAACCGAGCCCCGTGCACGGTCACAGATTGTTCCAAAATTCTCGCAGCAGGGTGCGTATCCGCGCCAACGGTCTCTCCAGCGGCGCAGGGTAGCAGATGATCGAAAGTTGGTTGGGGTGACAAAGGCATCCGGGGAGACGAATGGCCGCTTCAAAATGCAGGTCCATCAACCTCTGTTTTGCTCGCTGGCCAATACACCGGTGACATCCGCACATCCGAGGTGACGTATCTGAATCCGCAGCGACCGATGATTCACCGTGTTACAGCTGCTCAGTAATGATGAAAAATGGGTTAAGATATTACGAACATTGCTTGGAGATAGATCCCCTTGTTGCTCGCTGAAGCCACTACCGAATCCTTACAGGTCAGCTCCATTTTGATGGGGCTGATCGGTGGCTTGGCTCTATTCCTGTTCGGCCTCGATCAGATGTCTGACGCGTTAAAGCTGATCGCCGGCGAGGGGATGAGGAAGGTGCTTGCCAAGCTGACGACGAACCGGTTCACCGGGGCTTTTGCGGGCGCATTCGTGACAGCAATTGTCCAATCCTCTTCGGTGACAACCGTACTGGTCGTCGGATTCATTTCTGCCGGTCTGATGTCATTTGCCCAATCGATTGGCATCATCATGGGAGCGAACATCGGCACAACGATCACAGCCCAGTTGATCGCGTTCAAGATAACTCATTACTCGTTGGTGCTTGTAGCGATTGGCTTCTTCACGCTGTTCTGCTCCAAGAACGAGAAGGCGCAACATTACGGCCACATGATCATGGGCTTGGGATTGATCTTCTTTGGCATGCACCTGATGAGTGAGGGAACGAAGCCATTACACTCGTATCAGCCTTTCATGGAGATCATGCAGCAGATGGACAACCCGTTGTGGGCAGTCCTGCTGGCGGCGGGCTTTACCGCATTGATCCAGAGCTCGTCGGCGACAACCGGTTTGGTGATCACGCTGGCCGCGCAGGGTTTCATTTCTCTTGATGCAGGCATTGCGCTCATTTTCGGCGCCAACATCGGTACTTGCGTTACGGCGGTCCTGGCATCGATCGGCAAGCCGCGTGAGGCCGTGCGCGCTGCCGCGGTGCACGTGTTGTTCAACGTAGCTGGGGTGGCAATCTGGCTTGCCTTCATTCCCCAGCTCGCAGTTTTTGTCAGTTGGCTCTCACCGTCGAGTCCTGACTTGGTGGGCAACGCGCGGCTGGCTGCAGAAACGCCGCGACAGATTGCTAATGCACACACCGTGTTTAACGTCTCCAATACTATGCTGCTGATTTGGTTTACCAGTCCCTTGGCTTGGCTTGTACAGCGGATTGTGCCAGCGCGTGCCGAGGTGGAGGCCGAGTATGCTCGACCAAAGTACCTGGATCCGATCTTGCTTCAAACGCCGGCGCTGGCGATGGACATTGTCCGCATGGAGATGGGTCGGTTGGGGGCTGCCGCATTACATATGATGCGTGGCGCGCTCGACACCGTGATCCACGGATCCAGACAGGATATCGACGCACTTGAAGCACTCGACAACAACGTCGATGCGTTGCACGGAGCTATTGTCACTTACTTGGGCCGACTTTCTCAGGAGAATCTTTCCGATCGCCAGTCCAAGCAACTTCATGATTATTTGGCGGCTGCTAATTACATTGAGAGCATCGGCGACATGATCGAAAACAACCTTGTTGATGCCGGACGCATTCGCTTGCAAAAGAATTTACAGATTAGCCAAACCACGGAAGATGTGCTCAGCGCTTTGAACAAGGAAGTGACGCGGGCCACAGAACGGGCGATCCGCGCTATTGTTTCCGACGACAAGGAGAGCGCTCGTGAAGTGGCTGAAGAAAAAAAGGAAATCAATCGTTTGGCAGCCGAGGCAGAGGATCATCTCTCGAGACGGTTGTCGGCAGACGAGCCAAACAGGCTGGCAATGTTCCGACTGGAATCGGAGATCATGGAATACCTCAAACGGATGTACTACTTTGCCAAGCGAATTGCGAAGCTGGTCGGTGAAGACAAGATGAATAACGTCCGCGAGCAGCCGGAGGCCAGCGTAGAATCCGAAGAGGTGGCAGTGTAACCGCTGCCATCATTCCCCGAAGCACCTTGGTATGTGGTCCATGGGGATGACAAAAAGCGCGCCCGAATCAATTGCATCAGACACTTACTCAGTCTGATCTCGTGCGACTCAGTTCCCAAGGCTCCGCTCGAATTGCCTGATCCTCAATCCGAAACTTCATGCGCCGGCCGTTCTTGGTGCCGCAATTCGTTTGCGCAATCAGGACATACCGTGTATCGCAATTCGGGAACCGTTTGTTTGTCGTACATGCGTAAGTTCAGTGAAATGTCTTCCATCGCCAGCCAACCCGATGGCTCGATCAAAGTGCGTTTGCAAAAACTGCACATGGTCAGAAAAGCGTTCGAACGTTTCTGCTGAGAATCCAGCACGGCAAGACGGCGCTGCGGGACAGCGCGTAACAAGGCGCTCTCGTACAACAATTTGCCGTTGGCCTGCTTGCTGATTGTCAATTGCATGTACCGCTGCAGGGTCGGCGAATCGCAGCGAAAGGGAACCTTAATAGGATTTCCGGATGCACGTACGTGATCATTGATTTCTTGGTACAACATCCGGGTTGGTTCATCGGCGATGAAATCCCACAGCGCTCTGCCAACCACCGTATTTTCATTGAGCCCAGCGGCATTGTTTTCCTGGGCGAAAGCAAGCCACCAGTGGTCGACGCAAACAATCACGTTCGCCTCGTCCAAGCAGTATCGATAAACGGGTTGGACTTGGGTCTCCATCTTCCGATGCCATTTGCCAGATCGCACTGTTGAATCAATTTGATCCTTTGATCGTAACGCGCATTGCCCAAAGGTGCTGAAATTTTCCGAAACTTTCGCCGGGTTATCGCACGATTTCCAGCTTCGACGGCAAGCAGGTGTGGTTCACTTGAGCTCGCTTGGCAAACGAATTGTTCAGGCGTTTCAGGCGGTTTTAATTGCCGGGACGTCGATCCGATACTGTCGCGGATCGATAGTCGGGACGCCGCCGAACCAGTGTTCGATTGAATTCGCATAGTAGTCCAACAAGGTTTGCTGGCTATCGGCTACACGGTAGCGGTCTGCGGCGAGTTCCAGCAGCCCATCATGCACCAGCATCGCGAGCGCTTTTTGCATGGTCTTTTTGGCTGGTTTCTCGGCATCGTTCAGCGGCGCGCCTTGCTCGATCAAGAAGTCAATCAGCTGATGTGCCTCGGTGATCACCTCCAGCTCTGACATCGATCTCGCGCCAGTCCGCCGAAACGCTTGGGCAATCAATGGAACGGGCAGGACAGGTGTGACATAACCGATGCCGTTCATCAGTTTTTCGGCTAGCAACGCGGTATAGTGAAACCGTGTTTCTTTGTCCAAGGCGATGAAGTTGATTCCGTATTGGTCGGCAAATTTCCTGGTCGAAACCACATGCCCAAAATTTACGCTGGCATAGCCGAACAGGTCTCGCCGCCGGTCCCTGCGCATCGGCAGGTAGACCAGCATGAATCGGCACAACGCCCCTGTCCATTTCCAAATGGAACGATCGATTTTGATTCCTTTTCCGGCCTTGATCTGAATTTTGTCTTCGAGCACTTTGTCGTAATTGATTCCGACGGGAACGAAGACCACGTCTCGATCTTTGTTGACATCAAGCCCGCGCAGCATGTAATCGAGAAACCCGAGTTTCGGCGCCGCCAGCGCGCCGGTCTTGGTCAAGCCACCCTCGGGAAAGACAGCCTGGCAGACGCCTTCTCGCGTCGCCATCTGCACATATCGTTCCAGCACGCAACGATACAGCGGATCTTGCGAATTGCGTCGCACGAAGAACGCGCCCATACCACGGATCACGGATTGCAGCAGAAATATTTTGGCCCATTCACCGGCCGCGTAGGAAAGCGTCGTTTGCTTGGAAGCGAGATAGGACACCAGCAGATAATCGCAGTTGCTGCGATGGTTCATTACAAACACGACTGTCGCATTTCGGTCGATTGCGCGGAGCTCACTCTCATCCGCCACGCCAACGCGGATGCGGTACAGCTGGCGGGGTACAAACCGACAGAATCGATAAACCAATCGATAATAGACATAGGCGTTGAACGCCGGCACAATTTCACTTGCATATTGACGCACGTGTTCCTGAGCCACTTCGCGCGAGATGCCGCTTGACTCAACAGCATCGTCGATTGCTTCGCTGACCTTGGAGTCAAATACCAGACGATCGATTAAGACTTTGCGTTTGGTCAGCTGAAAGGGTCGAATTCCGATTCTTAGATCATTCCTGACCTCGCTGAGCACCCGATTCACCTTGCGTCGGATCATCCAACGGATGCTGGGAATCAGCAGCTTCTCCAGTACGAACCACGTCGCGAGAATCGCGAATATCGCGATCTGCCACATCGGGACTGTAACGGGATTGCCGAGCATCAGAATTCAGGCTGAGGTGTCAGAGGACTGCCAGCAGTCATAATAGCCGATCACGACAATCGGCGCCCGAAATCGACGGCGCGGCCGCGGCAGGTCGAACTGCTTGCAGTCGAGAGAAGCCAACCGCATTCGCACGGCGGCTGTCATACTCCCGAATTCCGCCAAGTTGGGCTACGATTCTCGGGGGTAACTTAGCCACGAAGATCCGCGATCCACCGACTTGGAGATGCTTGATGACAATCCGGTCCGCTCACGCGTTTAATGATGACCTGCTCGGACGGCACGACGGTGTGGCGTTGGCAGGTCTGATCCGTGATCGCCAGTTGACCGCGGCGGAGGTCACCAAAGCGGCGATTGCGCGCTGAGCAGATGGAGCCGTTGATTGGCGCGATCGTCGTAGATTGTTTTGATCAGGCAATCGATCGTTCCGCCACGCCGCTGACCGGCGCCTTGGCCGGTGTGCCGACTTTCATCAAGGACATGACCGACGTTGCCGGCATGCCGACGCGATTCGGTTCGGAAGCCTTGTACAAATCGGCGGCCGCCAAACGGACTCATCGCATCGCCCAGCAACTGTTTGACATGGGGATGGTCTGCCTTGGTAAGAGCACCATGCCTGAGTTCGGTTTCACGCCGTCGACTGAGTTCCCCCATCGCGAGCCGACCAGGAATCCGTGGAACCTCGATCACACCGCCGGTGGATCTTCCGGTGGCTCGGCCGCGCTGGTCGCGGCCGGCATCGTGCCGATCGCCAATGCTGCCGACGGTGGTGGTTCGATCCGCATCCCGGCAGCCTGCTGTGGTTTGGTCGGTTTAAAACCAAGTCGCGGCCGGCTTCCCGCTTCGCAGTCCGCGGAACCTTTTGTGGGTATTGTGACCGATGGTGTTGTGACGCGCAGCGTCCGTGACACGGCGCTCTTCATGGCGGAGGCGGAACGGCTTGACCCCAATCCAAAGTTGATGCCGATCGGTCATGTCGATCGTCCGCTCGATCGTCCCCTGCGGATCGGGGCGATCATTGATCCGCCGACCGACGCAGTCGTTGACGATGTGGTCCGGCGAGAGTTCGACGCGTTGGTCAAACTGCTGGAATCGCTCGGTCACCAGGTCGAACCGATGGGACTGCCGGTTGACGAACAATTTGCCGAGGACTTCATCGCGTTTTGGTCGATGCTCGCTTGGCTGGTTAAGTTCACATCCAAACGACTGATCGATTCGACGTTCGACAAGTCTCGATTGACCGGTGTCACACGTGGGCTGGCCAGACAGACCCGGGGACGCATTCACAAGTTGCCCGGGGCGATCTTTCGACTGCGCCGATCGGCCGCCACCTACGCGGCGCTGTTCGCTGATCGTGACGTGATTGTCAGTCCCACCGTCGGTCAGCTGCCGCCACCGCTTGGTCATCTTGGCATGGACCTGCCGTTTGAGGTGTTATTCCCGCGAGTCCGCGAGTGGGCCTGCTTTTCTCCGTATGCCAATGCGACTGGCGGACCGTCGGTCAGCCTGCCTCTCGGGCGCGACGATCAGACCAATCTGCCGGTCGGGATGATGTTCGGCGCCGGGGTGGGTCAGGAGCGGCTGCTGTTGGAACTTGCCTTGCAACTGGAACAGGCGGCGCCATTTCGACAGCTCGGCCCCTGACCACCGACAACCTAGTGCCGGGCAATGTGCTGATGTGCTCGCACGGATTCAACATTCACTTTGGCCAAATCGAACCGCCCAAAGGAATCGATACGCTGTTGGTCGCCCCCAAGGGGCCGGGCCACCTGGTTCGCAGCGAATACGAAAAAGGCGGCGGTCTTCCCGGTTTGATCGCGATGGGCGAGGGAGCATCCGAATCGACCAAACAAATTGGCTTGGGCTTCGTAGCTAGAGTTGCGATTAGCGGATCGTCAGGTTCCAAATCCGCTGCTGGTGTGGCGTTTTCTCGGTCGCCGGCAGGGGAGGTACAAAGATCTGCGAGTCATTGCCAACCGCCGCCCACAAGATTGCTGCTTGACCGCCATCGTCAGTCTTGTAGCCGATCGCAACGGAGGGCTCGATTTGCCACTGGTCCGCTGACAATCCGACGGCCGACAGGTCGCTCAGCTTTGCCGGCCAGTGATTCAGTTGTATCTGGTATTGCTTGATTGCAACTGCCAGCAGGGTAATCTTGGTTTCGAATTCAAACCGGGAAAAAGCCAAAGCCAACTGCGAATAGGCTGGTCGAACGAGATCCACAAGGATCTCAAAATTCGCCAGCGGAATTCCGACCACAGAGTTTGCCATCGATCGGGAGCGCGAAGCATTGGACTGTTCGTCCAGGCTGAGAACTTTTTGAACATGCTGATTGCTTCCCGCCCCGGTGATGTTCCGCGGCGCCGCCAGTTGCCTGAACAGTTCAAGGCTGGTTGATTTTAGCATGCCAAACGGCAACGGATTCACGGTCCCACCCATCAAGGATGCGAGATCGTGACCCACTGCGGTGTCGCCAAGCAATTCGCTCGCCAACATGGCCGATTCCGCATCCACGGATCGTTTCCAATGTTCGTCCAAATTCCCTGGCTGCTGCAATTGATCTCGCAGCTGGGAAAGATGTTCCGGCTGATCCCAGAACCCGACGGCCAGCGATTGCTGAATCAACGAGCGATGTTCGTTGAGGATCGCAAACCGTACGAGCTTGGCAACGAATGCGATGTCTGTATCAAAGGCATCCGCCAAACCAAGCATCAATCGTAGCGCTCGCAATGCTCGGTCGTGGTCTGCCCGATAAACGGCAACGCGAAATTCGGCGACCAGCAATCGAAAAACGCCTTGCATCGCGTGCACATCGTCGAGCAAAGTTCCGTAGCCGTCAAACAGGACGGGGCTCCAAAACGGAACCGGGTCGTCTAACAGTTCTTCGACCAGATCAATCACTGCAACCGCCTCGTCGGCGTACTGGGTCGCGATCGGCGCCGCTTCCCACAACTGATCCGGGCCAAAGACTTTGCTCGTGTCCAATTCAACTGACTGCTGCAGTGGGTTAAACCGTTGACTCAATGCCAGAGTTGCGCATGACATCCTGCCAATCCCCGCTGTTCTGGCGGCTCGTGCGGCTGTCGAACTCCACAGTCAATTCATGATTCGATGTCGCGCGTCCTTCCTGTTTCAACTGGGCAATTTGCGCGTCCAAGTTCGAACTATCGCGGATCTCGCTGACCAACCCGAATGCGATCAAGGCAACGACCAACAGCGGTGGAACAAGCACCATCGCCAGGTAACGGATTTCATGTCGGCTGCTGTCAACCGTGATCGATGCAGGTTCTGTAGTCATTGGATTGCTCTATTTCTGACCGTCCGGATCTCGGTCACTGGGATCTCGGTCACTGAGATTTCGGTCACTGAGATTTCGGTCACTTGGCTCCTTGCCACTGAAATCGTTGCCGCTGGAATTCTGGTCGCCGGAATTCTGGTCGCTGGCGATTGAACTGCCAGCCAACTCAGCCGCTTCGCTTTCCCAGGGCGCGTACCACTGATTGGCTGGGTAACGGATCGTTTGTTCGATATTCTGCACTAGGTCAGTCTCACGACCGGCGCGAAGGCGATCGGAGTAGGGTCCGTCCTCGAAACGAATCCTTGGGCCCACGATTAAGTCATGTAACTGACGCCGGATCGCCTCAGTCGATTTTCCGCTCGACCCGACTTCGATCAGTCGCAGCGTCGCAGCGACGAACGCATCGGCCGTCATATCGGACGTCCAACGCCGCTTGGTGAGCGACTGACGATCATGCCCAAGCGTGTAGCCACCAATCGAATGGAAGGCATTGCCACCGCTGGACTCTCTCTGGGCTCTGCGCCAGGATGCCAGCACTGCTCTGCGCCTGGCCCGGCTGCGACCAGACTGGTCACCCAGCAAACTGACCGCTTCCGAATAGAATGGCATGTCCCGCAGGGATTGGCTCGATTCGCGTGAAAGCATCCCCAGCAACCAAATCTCGATCGCGTCGGCTGACTCTTGATCCACCCACTGCTGACTCATTCGCATCCCGCGGGCAACTTTAACAAGCCAGGATGTCCAGCGGCCAAGCAACTGTTTCGCCTGTTCGTTATCAGGGTCTTGCTCAAACGCGAGTACCGCCAGAGTTGCCGCGGCAATCATCGTCTGAACCATTGTCTGATCGGCAGAAATCCCGGTGCCGGACAGCTTGTCACCGCCGAAATCCAGGAACCTACCCTGCGGACCAAGATCGGCCTGTCGGTAAAGTCGCAACGCGTCCTCGCCGCTGATACTGTCCGGATCGCCGCTCATAGCGCTGCCGCCGTCAAGTGGCGAATCGGTGTACATCAGCTTGTAGGGACTCTGGAATTCGATTCGCGCCGTTTCGCCGAGCAAACGCTGGCGCGTGTCGTTGGGCATGCCCGGCGCCGGACGACCGCGACCGCAAACGGAATGACTGGAGTCGCAACAAATAGAATGGCGCTCACGGCGGCGAATACCCAGCGGCGGATGGCTTGGTTTCCGTCCATGAACCGGCGCATCGAAACCAGGGTCGCTAGCAGTGGCAGGCAGCTGCACAGAATCAGCAGCCACAGCGGTGCGCTCAGTTCCACAGCAGCGAATACGAGCCAGTACAATCCGGTTATCGCGAGCACTGGTGCCAGGACCACCGACAGGCCGACCATCGACAACAGTTGGCTGGTCCACTGTGCGATCGTGTAGGTCAACCACACGATCAGCGCGAACATCGCAACCGATGGTAGTGGAACAATGAACTCTGACGAATATAATCGTGCAGTGATCGCCAGTGCATAGGCGAGTACCCCAAGCGACAACAGGCTAATCGCCACCAGTTGACGTCCGCCCCACACGGCCAGTGGAGAGATACCGCGATCGGCCAAGAAACGAATATGTCTCGCATTCCCGTCGCCGGCAAACACGATCACACCTAACCCCATTGTCGCCAGCCATCCGACCGCTTCGGCAATGGTCAACCAGACGCGGTATTCATCGCGGCTGTTGGTAAGTTCAGCGATTTGCGGGATCGCCAGAAAGCCAATGAGCATCAAGCATCCGATTCCCAGCAACTGCCAGGTGCTATGACGCATCATTTGCCAAACGATGGAAGAGATCGGGTATCGAAACGGCACAGTTGCTGCCGAAGCAGCCGTGACGGGACGCCAGAGGTGCAATGCGTAAGGCGAGAAAGCTTTCTCCAGTCGCGGCGGTTTAGCCGGACTCAGCCTCTTTCGGCCTACCACCAGTGCGAGCCAATAGACCAAGCCAATGAAGATAGCCAACACCGCCAAAGGTACTGTGTTGGTCCAATTGTCGGCGACGCGCCAAGTTCTGTTGACGCGATAAACAGACCACTCTAAGGAATCTAGCGCTGATACGGCTCCGTAAGGAAACATCGAGATTGGGACGATCGCGATCAGCGAAGCAAATACATTCTCAAACCACCAGGCGGTCAAGAATCCGCACCCCAATAAGTACAGCCAAATCGGGACAACGGTAAGCGAATCAACCCGGGCAGCTTGAGCACCGGGCAAATTCGGACGCAAATCGGTCACTCCGATCCTGATCATTGCCGCCAGAACCGCGCTGAAGCACCAAATTGTGACCAATCCGATGATTGCCGCGGCGATCTTGAATCCGACGATTTTGATTGGCGCAATTGGCAGCGACCGAAGCCACAAAACGGTTGCCTGTTCTTTTTCTTGCCCCACCAACACCGCACCCGCGCCGACAGCGAACAGCAGCGGTAGCGCCCAACGAATCACAGCCGACGCGAGATATAAATTCTCGGAGGAACGCTCGGCCAGCGCGGCGATTAGAACCAAGAAAATGCCGACTCCAATCAGCATCGCAAGTAGCGGCACCAGTTGCCGAAATTCTTTCCACAGCAATCCCTTCGTCGCCGGATCCAAAAACATCATAACATCTCCTCGGTGACGGTTTCGTTCAATTCACCGAGTGTCGTGTTAGCTGACGCGGAAGAAGTCAGACCTGTGGCTCCTTTTGTACAAACGATGAAGATTTCTTCCAGTGACAAAGATCGTTGCCGCACTGATTGAACACCTTCGACGGTCGCCAATCGATCGTACATCTCACCGCGATAATGGCGTGCGATGATGCGTCGATGATGGCCATCGATTTCTTCGCTCAAGATTTCAACTGGCTCGGGTAAAGCTGGAAGCGTGATCAAAGGATCGTCGACACTGATGGTCAATTCGATCACCGAGTCCTTCAGTTCGCTCAATGGACAACAAAGTTTCAAATTGCCTTGGTGCAGAATCGCGATCGTGTCGGCCACCCGTTCGACTTCGGAAATCTGATGGCTGGATAGGAATACCGTTCGCCCCATTGCCGCCCGATCAATCATGCTTTCCAGAAAATCGCGACGTACCATGGGATCCAACCCCGAGGTTGGTTCGTCCAGAATCAATAACTCCGGGTCGTGCGCAAGCGAAAGTGACAGGACCACTTTGGCTCGTTGACCCTTACTAAGCTTCTTTAGCTTTCGATTCTCCGGCAATTCGTAACGGCGAATCGACTCTCGATAACGATCCAAAAATGGCGGATCATAGAACGACGATGTGAACCAGCCGATTTCTGCGACCGTCATCCAACCGTACAGCGCTGGTGCCTCAGAGACGTATCCGATTCGGCGGCGAACGTCCAACGGTTGCCGAGTCGGATCAATTCCGCAAACTCGGCACTGCCCCGCGGTCGGTTGCTGGAAACCGGTCAAGATACGGATCATCGTTGTTTTGCCGGCGCCGTTTTCGCCCAGCAACGCGAACACGGTTCCCGGCTCGATGGCCAAGTCAACGTCAAGCAGGGCATCGCAACCGCGAAAACGCATGGTCAAGCCGTTTGTTGTGATCACCTGGTTCATGACTCGATCTCGGCTACGGGTGTAGAAACGGATTGAACGGTGCCTTCGAGTGAGGCAAGTTGCTGCTCGACAACCCGGCGAATCTCGTCCGCTGAGAGCCCGGCGTGCAAGCCTTCGGACAACACTTCGCCAATCCGATCGGCGATGATCGCCTTGCGCTCTTTGCGGCAGCGAGCGACGGCTCCCTTGCAAACCACCACCCCGCGGCCACGCAGCGTTTCGACCACACCATCGGCTTGCAGTTGCCCGATCGCGCGCGCCACCGTATTGGGATTGACCATCAACTGCTGACTCAGCTGCCGGACACTGGGCAGCAGGTGGCCGGGACGGAGTGTCTGTTCGGCGATCGCGAATTTGATCTGCCGCACGATCTGTAAATAGATCGCGACACCGGAGGAGGGATCGACGGTGAAAAACATGAACTGCGAACCACTGCGGATCTACTGCATTACCTTACTAGTGTGATAGTACAGTGATGTCTGACCCGAGTCAACTGGTGGCGGCGGGGGGGGTCGACCAGGCGGCTCGGGCGGAGCCTCGCCCTCCCGTCTTCGCTGATCCTTAACTAAACTTAGTGCTCCACCTCCCTCCCATCGACAAGATCACTAGCCATGTCAAGAAAATCAAATCAATCGCGACGCTCGTTCCTGAAATCTGCCGGCACCGCCGCAGTTGCCAGCGGTGCGGTCGCCTATTTTCCTTGGACGCAGCGCGGCTTTGCCAATGAATCCAAGAACGATCGACCGCTGATCGGTGGCATCGGGCTGGGCGGGATGGGCAGCGGCGATTGCCGCGAGCACGCCCGCTTTGGTGACGTCATCGCGGTTGCGGACGTCGATCAGAACCATGCCGACCGGGCCAAAAACGACGCCAAGATCGGCAAGGGAACCGCCGAGGCTTATACCGATTATCGCAAGATCCTGGACAACAAACAGATCGATGTCGTCAGCATCGCGACACCCGACCACTGGCACGTCAAAATCGCCATCGAAGCCCTGCAAGCCGGCAAGCATGTCTTCTGCCAAAAGCCGTTGACACTGACGTTGCAAGAAAACCAACTGATCCGCGACGCCTGCCGCAAGTACTCCGATCAAATTTTCTTCGTCGGCACCCAACAGCGCAGCGACCGTCGCCGTTTTCTGCGCGCCGTCAACATGGTCCAAAAAGGATTGCTGGGTGACATTTCCAAAATCACCGTCGGCATCGATGGTGGTGATACCGGCGGCCCCTTCGAGAAATCAACTCCGCCCTCGAACTTGGATTGGAACGCCTGGCTGGGTCAAGCGCCGCAGGTCGACTACATCCCGCAGCGCTGTCATGCCAACTTCCGCTGGTGGTACGAATACTCCGGCGGCAAGTTCACCGACTGGGGCGCGCATCATGTCGACATTGCCACCTGGGCGATCGGCCAGGACAAACCGGGCATGGGACCGGTTGAAATCGACGGCCGCGACGCCAATCATCCTTGTCAGTTCAAAGACGGCTATCCCACCGTCGACAACGTTTATAACACGGCACACGACTACGACGTGGTCTGCAAATTTGATAACGGGATCGAGATGCATGTCACCAGCCGTGGTGATAATGGGATCATGTTCGAAGGGTCCAAAGGCCGAATGTTCGTCAATCGCGGCAAGATCACCGGCACCCCGATCGAAGAAAACTGGGACCAGGATCAGTTTGGCGATACGGACCTGGCGCGGTTGTACAAAGACAAGCCGGCCGAGGGACACAAGTCCAACTTCTATCGCTGCATCCGCGAAGGGGGCTTGCCGGTTTCGGACGTCTATACGCACTTGCAAGCGATGAGCACCTGTCATCTAGCGGCGATCGCGGCCCGCTTCGGTCGCACGATCCGCTGGGATCCGAAAGCGGAGCAGATTATCGGCGACGATCAGGCAGCCGCCTTGCTTGCGCGGACGCCGCGCCCGGCTTTGAAATCCCACGCGTGTAGTGCCAGAAGGTCGCTTTTCGCTCCGCGAACGTTGGCACACACCGTCGTCGCTCGCTCGGCGAAGTTCGCCAAGCGTTGCTTTCGCGAAGCGAAAGACGACAAGCACTAGTCCCGATGATTCACGTAGGCCGGAACGAGGTCGCTGGTGGCTGCCTCTGCAGCGCAAACCTTTCGATATCGTTGGCGCAGCATGCACAGCTTGATCTCGATCAGACTGCGATCCGCCGCGGCGGACACCACAAGGTTTGCTCGGTCCGGCCTACATCGTTGATGAATAATACGGGCTATACTTCGATGAACTCCAGTGGCTGACTTTCCGTCACATCGGCTACTCGAATCGCCAACTCGCCGGCCAGTATCTTGCGAAACGTCGTCCCCACGATCTCGCCGCGCCAACCCTTCAACAGCGACGGAATTGGATCGTTTTTGCGTCGGTCCAATTCGTAGCCCAGTAACTCGCGAACATCATCGGCGTTGCCGACGATCGGCGGCGCCAGTTTATGTTGACGGCTGATGCAGGCGATCGAGGTTGATAGAAACTGACTCAGCATCGGTGACACGACGCGCCGAGATCCGCGCGGTCGCCGCGGCAAGTCCTCTTCCGGTGTGTCCAGAGCGGTCTGAATCGCTTCGGCAATGTCTTCGTAGTGGTCATACAGCGCCCGCCGTTCCATACCACGAATACTTTTGATCTTACTAACGCTAGTCGATCCGCGCTTGGCCAATTCGACGATCAAATCGTCTCGCAACACGCGTCGCGGCAGCCGATCGGTGATCTTGGCCCGATTCTCGCGCCACAGCCACAGTTGGCGAACCGTTTCCAGCTGAACAGGATTCAGCCCCGAAGATCCGCTGACCCGACGCCAATTCTCGCGCGTCTCGGCATCGATCACTTTTTGCTGGAAGGTATCGGTTTCTTCTTCCAACCAACTAACACGACCGAGCTTCTCGGCCGCGCCGGCCAATTGACGGTGCATGTCCAGCAGGTCGGTCACATCGTGCAAGGCGTAGGTAATTTGATCTTCGGTCAGCGGTCGCCGCCCCCAATTCGTTCGCGTCTCTCCCTTGGGCAGAGTCTTGCCCGTCAAACGCTGAACCAGCGTCCCCAGGGACGCCGGATACTCCATCCCCACAAATCCGGCGGCCAACTGGGTATCAAACAGGCCGCTGATCGGCTTGCCGGTGAAGCGGTAACAAAAGCGTGATTCTTCGCGGGCCGCGTGGGCGATTACCGTGCGCCCGGCAGGGTCAGCAATTCCCAGAATGGTGCCGTTTGCTCCACGTGCACAGGATCGATGATCGCCAGCCGATCTTCGGTGACGACTTGGATCAGGCACAGTTGCGGCCGGTAGGTGTCCTCGGAAACAAACTCGGTGTCAAAACCGATCACCGAACAATCCGCAAGTTCGCTACAGAACTCGCGGAGCTGGTCAGCGGTATTTATCGACTCGTGGTTCAACGGTACGCTTGGTCAACAACGGAGGTTACGTCATGGTTTTAGTCTTCACTACAAGACTGTAACTCGACAAGCAACGAGAATCTATCCGCCCCAAATGGTGATGTATGAGTGGATCGCCACTGCAACCGCCCGCCAAATCCAGATCAAACGATTCCGCGGGTTCGGCGGGAGCCTCAGCCTCCCAACTTGGTTCGGCGGGAGCCTCACCCTCCCGGGTTGGTTCGGCGGGAGCTTCACCCTCCCGGGTTGGTTCGGCGGGAGCTTCACCCTCCCGGGTTGGTTCGGAGCGCGCCGCACCCTCGCTGCTGGTCAGTGTTCGTAGCGAGTGGGAAATCGATGCAGCCATTGCCGGTGGTGCCGACATCGTCGACTTGAAGGAACCCAGCGATGGGGCTTTGGCGCCGACCAGCGTCCAGTTGTGGCAATCGGTAGCCCAGCGGGCGGGCAAGCACCCGTTGATCCGATTCTCCGCCGCGTTGGGAGAATCGAAGCAGGCTCGCTTGATCGCCAGTGGCTTGCCGCAGCGCTTCGCATTCGCCAAGGTTGGCCCCAGCGGATGCGGCAGCCAGGAAAGCCTGCGGCAATTGTGGTCGGATATCCGTCAGCTCCTCTCCCCGCAGATCGAACTGGTTGCGGTAGCCTATGCTGATCATCTTGCCAGCGGTTGTTTGCCGGCCGAGCAGGTCTTCGCATTGGCTTCGGAGTGCGGATTCAAACGTGGTTTGATTGACACCTACGTCAAAGATGGACGATCGACGATTGATCTGTTGGGCACAGCCGCCCTGCAACGTTTGTCGCAACTGGCCGAACGCCATCGATTATGGTGGGCGCTAGCTGGTTCGATCCGCTTGGACCAAGCGGAGAGCTTGCGACGGCAGAATCAGATTCAGCCCGATTGCTTTGCCGTTCGCGGCGACGTTTGTGAAGCCGGGCGGACAGGGGTATTGTCCGTGTCACGATTGGCCGCCTGGAAAGCGGTTTTGAATGCCGCTGACCCCTCACTGGCAGGGCCGGAAAGCTAGTGGTTTGTCGGACGCCTTTTCGTTGGCAACCCTCAAGCAAAATACTGACAAACCACTCGCCGTGTCATTCGGCCCAATCCAGTTTGGTCAGATTCATCAGCCGTTCTTCAAAATTGCCAATCAGCCCGCCAACCAACATCCAGGATGACTTACAGCGGAGTTCGATCTCGCCATGACGATTGATCCGCAGGATCGAGTCGCCCGAGACGCCGGCATCATGAAGTTGCTTGAAATCGATCTCCCCTTCGTTGACGACATCCAGCAAAGTTTTTCCGGTCAATTCAATGAACTCATTTTTCATAGCGGTTCAACATAGCCCCAGTGTGTTTCGTCAGATCCTTTTTGAGATCACCATTGTAATCAGCGCCGCTTGACCGTGCGCGCTATTTTCACGGCTCGGCGATCAGCCGCTGAACGGTCTGCTGCAGATTTTTTTCACTCAGCTGAATTGCGGCAACTTTGCCTGCCCGGTCGATGATCACGACGAAAGGCATCGATACCATGCCAAAATTTCTGGGAATCTGCGAGGCTGGATCAGAGGCCAACCGAAAACTGGGAAAGCTGATTTTGCTCTCCTCAAGAAACTCGTCCAACGGTGCTTCGTCCAGATCAAGGTTCACGCCAACCATCGCAACTTGATCTGGGTTGGCGTCACAAATCGACTGCAGCGAGGGAATCGGTTGCAGCGATAAAGGGATTCCCATTGCCCAGAACGGGACCAACACAACCTTGCCTCGATAGTCGGCCAGCGTCAGCCGGGTTCCGTCGATGCTGGGCAAATCAGGTTCAAAGCTCTGCCCGATGATTTGCTGGCGGGCCGCAGTCGCTTTGATCGCCGTTTGCACTTCGCGTGTCGTCGCGGCATCAGGCTCGCTGAATCGCTTGTTCAACGTCTGCAGCGTTGCTTCGGCAAACGGCATCATGCCGTTGGCTTCGAAATCGACCGCGGCGCCGGCCAGATAGCGGGCGGTCTGCAAATCAGCCGACTCGTCGATCAACGTCTCGACCGATCCGACCCACCGATCGATGCCGACGTCAGCACCCTCCAGGATTTCGCCGCGCAACTTATCGACTCCGTCAAACCGAACATTACCAGCGATTTCAGCGGTCATGCTGGCAACGTCGGGATTACTGGAATCGGCAAAGGTTTTGATAATCGTATCGCGAACTTGTTTCGCTTGGTTGGCATATCCATAGGATTCCAGCACCGCTTTGGCCTGGCCCATCACAATCAAAGCGGGCACGTCGTCCCGCGAATCCGAACTGGCAATTTCGTTGACGTACTGAATGATTTTGTCGGCCGCCTGCTCCTTGCCATTCTGTAGCGATTCGATGGCAAAGCCGATCAAGACCAGGCGACTGTCGGCCACCAGCTTGGGGTCATCGGAGGACATGTTTTGCTGGGCAAGTTTCTCCAGTTCCTCGGCCGAGCGGACATCCGATAGCGCGGCCAGATGCGATAACGATTGCAATTCGCCCCGGTTGCCTTCGCTTTTTTGTTCGGCGGTGGCGCCGGCATGGCTGCTCAGTTGTCGCGACGCCTGCAGCTTCATGTTGACGATCTGCAGCAGTGTCTGGCGAGCCTCTCTTGGATCTTCGATTCCCGATCGATTGCCATGGATCAGTTCCATGTCGCGGTCGGCAGCCGCCAAGAACTGGACCAATTCGTCGGGGGATAAGTCGCCACGAAGCTGCCGCGTCGGCTGGGGCGGGTCAGATTCAGTCTCAATCGGCTGGATTTGGTTCGGTTCGGCGATCGCGGGACCCACTGCAATCACCTCTGTCGGAGGGGCCTGAAACGCTCCCGGGGACTTCGATCCAATTTGCGGCTGCGGCTGGTTCCCCGCGATCGGCTCGGCTGCCTCGTTGGCCACCAGTTCTTCTCTGGGAAACGCCGGCGGCCCTGACGGAGCTTTTTCGGCTGACGCCTCGGCCGCCTTGGAGTCGGACTTGGAACAACCGACGCCGGCAGCGCAAATCACCACGGTTCCGGCAAATATGGCCCCAATCACCGGCTTTCTTGAAGCTGCGGTTGGGAAACCGACACGGAATTGAATCACTCGACGCATATCTATTTTCTCAAAGAATCAGATTCAGTCATCTGCCGTCGGACCGATCATATCGTGGATCGATCGATTTGTCGGTGCCAATCAAAATCGAGTTTCCCCGCTGGTCTTGCCACGACCAGCCCAGTTTTCCGATATTCCCGAAATCTCCAGCCGCCAGCGGCCACGCTTGCCCTTCGTTGATTGTGAACCGTGACCAAAATCGATCGCTACATTCTGTTTTTGTTCCTGCGCACGGTGCTGGTCTGTTTTTCCTCGATCGCCGGCATCTTTATCGTTTTCCATGCCTTCACCAGCATGGACGAACTGGTCAAACAGGGGCAGACCGAAGGGGGCCTGGTCCGAGTGATGCTCCGCTACTACGGCCCTTACATGCTGTTGTTGTTTGATTGGACCGGCGCGATCATCGCGCTGATGGCCTTTTTGTTCACCGTTGGCTGGATCCGCCGCATCGGAGAATTGACTGCCGTCCTGTCGGCCGGTATTTCGCATGGCAGACTGTTTCGACCGATGATCGTTGCTTCGTTGCTGGTCGTCTTGGTCCAACTGGTCAACCGCGAGTTCATCCTGCCTCACTACCGCGATGCACTGAACATGAAATCGAAAAGCATCGCGGGCGAGACCGAGCAGCCGATTCTCGCCCAATATGACAAGGCGAATAGGATCTTGATCGATGGCACCTCGCTGTTACCCCAGACCAAGCTGATCCGCGAGCCCAGCTTTCGACTCGATGGCACCTATCCGGGATTCGACGAAGTGATGGTTGCCAAATCAGCCCAGTGGCTCGACGCCGACGGTCAGCGACCGGCCGGTTATCTGTTGAGCGAAGTGCAGTTGCCGGAAAACATTGACTCGCTCGCCTCGGTGGGGTTCCGCCAGCGTCCGATTCTGATGACGGCTCACGACCAACCGTGGTTGCAACCGAGACAGTGCTTCTTTGCGACCACAGTGCACACCGGTTTGTTACAGACCAATCAAACGGCAACCCGGTTGGCATCGGTCGTCGAATTGGTGGATCGTGTCCGCAATCCAGCGGTCCACAGCAGCACCGGTTTGCACGTCTTGTTGCATGAACGAATCATTCGACCGCCGCTCGACTTTACGCTGATCCTGTTGGGATTGCCGATGGTCGTCAACCGCCGAGGTCGTAACATCTTCATGATGATTGCCGCTTGCATGTTGACGGTGTTGGTCTTCTTCGGATTGAAAACCCTGTGCGGCGCGATGGGTGGCAGCGGTTATTTGTTGTCGCCGACAATGGCGGCCTGGATACCCTTGCTGGCGCTGGGCCCGTTTGCCTATGTGCGCCTCCGCGACGTGCAACTGATATGACTCAGCGGACATGACACCGGCCGACATCTCGATCGTGATTCCGACGATCAACGAAGTCGGATCGATCGCGGCGAGCATCGAATCAGCCACGTCGGCTGGCGCTCAGCAGATCATTGTCGTCGATGGCGGCAGCACGGATCGAACCGTAGCCGTGGCTCGGCAAGCCGGCGCAAGCGACGTCGTCCAGTCCGATCCCGGCCGCGGCGTGCAATTGAATCGAGGCGCCGCGCTGGCCAGCGGCGAGCTGATTTTGTTCTTGCACGCCGACAATCAACTCGGCGCTGAATGCCTGGTTCAGCTTTGTGAACAGCCGAACGTCGTTTGGGGTGGCTTTGAGCAGCAGATCGATGCACCGCAGAGGATTTATCGAGCGATCGAATGGGGCAATGCCTGGCGAGTGAGTTGCCGCGGGATTCCGTTTGGCGATCAAGCGGTCTTTGTGCGGCGCGAAGCATTCCACCGTCAGGGTGGATTCGCGGCGATACCGTTCCTGGAAGATTTAGAATTCGCCTTGCGTATGCGGCGGATCGCCAAACCAGTGCTACTGGAGGGCCCGGTCCGGATCAGCGCGCACAGGTGGCAACAACTCGGAGTGCTACGGCAGACAATCCGCAACTGGATGATCCAAGCGGCGTTTGCGAGCGGGGTTTCCGCCGAGAGATTGGCCAGGTTCTATCGGCGTTCCCGGTAAGCGGCGGGTGACATCGAAGTGATGGAAGCCGTTGCCGGCTCATTTGTTTTGTGGTCAGAGCTCGCTGCTTCGGTTGGAAACGGAATGGCTGGAGTGATAGGCGAGCGAAGAGAGGCGGAGCCTCCAAGACAGTCCGTTCCCAGGCTGGAGCCTGGGAACGAATTGAAGTGTTTCTCTTGTGCTCTCTCCCCCGCGCTTCGTGGGGAGAGAGTTCGAGAGAGGGGAATAGCGGACGGCAATCCGCCGCGCGGTGAATCGTTAACGGATCGGTGGAAAAAGGTGAGTGGGTCTTCTTTGAAAAAGGGGCTTTTTTTCAGTAGTTGCGACCGTGTTACAAGGATCTTCCGATATTCCCGTATTGCCTTCTGGGATCCGAACTAAAGTAGGTGTGCTTTTGTCGCTTGATGTCTGTGCCCCGAAAGTTGGAAACCACCATCGGCGGTTTATTGCACCCGCGCCAAAACAACGGTGATGTTGTCCCGACCGCCGTTGTTGAGCGCCGCTGTGACAAGATGTTCGGCGGCGATTTTGGTTGGACAGTCGGCCGTGATCAGCTGCAGGATCACTTGATCATTGACCATGTCCGTCAATCCGTCAGTGCACAGCAAAAGTTGGTCGTTCGGTTGCAAGCTGAGTTGAAATGCATCCATGTTGACCGTTTCACCGGCTGTGTTGAAGCAACGGGTCAAGACATTGCGATAAGTTCGCACGACTTCCGCTGGGAGACCTTTTTCTTCCAGATCACGGCCCAGCGTGTGATCGCGCGTGATCTGATGAATTTCGTCCGAACGAACCAGATAACATCTCGAGTCACCAAGATTAACCACCACGGCGTTGTCGCCGAAAATGTAAGCCGTGGTCAAGGTCGTCGCCATTCCCGCGAGTGCACGATCTGACTCGGCCCGATTTTGCAACGCTTGTTGAATCGCCGTCGCATAAACTTCCACTCGCTCGTCGAAATCTTCACGCACTGGCTCGCCTGGCCGCATCACCCAGCTACTCAGGTCGTTGGCAACGTTCAAAATCGTGCTCAACGCCGTTGCACTGGCCACCTCCCCGGACACATGGCCACCGACTCCATCGGCGACCCCCAGTAGCCAGGAATGTTGCTGACCAATCGATACGTCGATATCGGCGACACTGCTCGCCAACACGACTGCATCTCGCCTCCGCCGCACGACCAAGAACTGATCTTCGTTGGTGCTGCGAACGTTGCCCTGATGGGTCAGTGCGGCGATCTCGAGCCCCGATTCATGGAAAGACTCGGCAACCACCTGCTCCGAGGGCCTGACCTTCGGCAGTGTCTCAACCGTGTCTTCGTCGCGAAAAGACATGTTCAAATTCCAGTGTTCGTTGGTGAATTCGACATCGATCTGTTAACCAGTCGACAGGTCCGGCGCCTCCAACGCCGAGGATGAAATCCGATTTGTCTTGATCATCATAAGGAATTCGCAATCCTGTGCGGTATAAAAATCCTCCCATTTTTATCATCGACGCTTGGTGCTTGTACCGAGCAGATTGGGGCGATAGTCTGACGGTCTTCAGCATCGATCAATCAGCCAAATCACTGAAAGGAACATCCCATGCGCGAAGTGGTGATCGCACAGTACTTGCGGACAGCCCAATCAAGGTCCCGTCCGAATGACCCGGGACGCGATTGGTTCGCCAAGATCCGTTCGGATGATCTGTTGGCGCGACTGTTGCCGGAATTGCTGGCCCGCGCCGGTGTCGAACCGGATGAAGTCGATGATTTTATCGTCGGCTGTGCTCAAGGGGTTAGCGAACAGTTCAGCATCGGTGGTCGCTCACCCTTGCTGCTGGCCAACATGAGCGACCGCACGCCGGCCAAGATGGTGGACCAGCAATGTGGATCGACCATGGCGGCATTGCAAATCGCTTTCCTGGAAATCGCCACCGGCCAGGCAGATGTCGTGATGTGTGGCGGCATGGAGCACATGACTCGTGTGCCGATCGGAGGTGACGGAGCAATCGATTCCAATTTGCGATTTTACATGGATCCGTCGCTTGGTCATTGGGACATGATGACGTCGATGAACATGGGGTTGACCGCCGAAAAACTGGCCGACCTGGGCAAGATTGAACGCGAAGCGATGGACCAGTGGGGCGTGCGCTCACATCAACGCGCCCATGCCGCTCAACAAGCAGGGTACTTTGCCGGCGAAATTCTGCCGATCGAAGCTCCGCAATGGGACGGGTCAACCATGACCGTCGATCAGGACCAGGCCGTTCGTGCCGACGCCACGATGGAAAGCATGAAAGAGTTGCGGACTGTGTTTCGCAAGAATGGGCGCGTGACTCCCGGCAATGCTTCCCCATTGAACGCCGGCGCGACTTCCTTGTTGGTGATGTCCAAAGAGAAAGCGGAGACAGAAAGGGATCAAGCCAATGGCTACGATCCGTTCGATCGGATTTGCCGGCGTCGAGCCGAGTGTGATGGGACGTGGCCCGGTGCCGGCAACCAAGCGGGCGCTGGAAAGAGCCGGTTTGGAGGCGAAGGACATCGACTATTGGGAGATCAATGAAGCCTTCTCCGTTGTCGTTCTGTACGCCATTGACGAACTGGGGCTCGATCCGGAAACGGTGAACGTCAACGGTGGCGGGATCGCAATCGGTCATCCGCTGGGTGCCAGCGGCGGCAGAATCGTCGGCACCCTGGCCCGAACTCTGGAACAGAAAAACGCGAAGCTGGGCTGTGCCACGATGTGTTGCGGTGGTGGCCAAGGGGTAACAATGATCATCGAAAGGTCTTAAGTCTCATGAATATTGATCAAGTGAAGAACATTACCGTCGTTGGTGCCGGCGACATGGGCCATGGCATTGCCGAACTGGCATTACTGGCCGGCTACCACGTGGTGCTGTACGACATCGACGACGCGGCGGTCGAAAAAGGGCGGGGACGCATCCTGGAAAGCGTCGAAAAACTGGCTGAAAAAGGCAAGGCACCGGCCGAAGCACCGGAGCTGATCAAAACCAAGCTGCTGAAAACTTCGACCGATCTTCAACAGGCCGCCAGCAATGCCGACCTGGTGATCGAGGCGGCTCCCGAAGTTTTGAAATTGAAGAAGGAGATCTTCAGCAAGCTGGACGAGTTCGCGCCGCCGGCGGCGCTGCTGGCCTCCAACACGTCGACGATGAGCATCACGCAAATCGCGGACTGCACCAAGCGTCCCTCCCAAGTGTTGGGACTCCATTTTTTCAATCCGGCCGTGCTGATGCGATTGGTCGAAGTGATTCGTGCCGACGAAACCTCCGACGACGCCATCGCCGCCGGCATGGCGCTGAGCAAAAAAATGGGCAAGGTTCCCGTCCACGTTCGCAAAGACACACCCGGATTCATTTCCAATCGGGTCAATCAGGCTCCGGTGGTGTTGGTGCAAGAGATCATTGAACGCGGCGAGATCGAACCGGAAGCTTTGGACGCTTTCATGCGCAGCATCGGTTCGCCGATGGGACCCTGTGAATTGACCGATTTCGTCGGCGTTGACGTCATGGTCCACGTTGGCAACTACTTTGCCGAAACGCTGCATCCCGATTACGGACCGGCTCCCCACCTGCTGAAGATGGTCGAGCAAGGGAATCTTGGCAAAAAAACCGGCAAGGGTTACTTCGATTGGTCAAAGGGCCGACCCGAGATTGATCTCAAGAAAGCGACCAAGCGATTCAGCCCGCTATGGATGATTTTTGTGCAGATCAACGAGGCGACCAAATTGATTGAACAAGGCGTTTGTTCGGTCAATGATGTTGACCTTGCCATGATCAATTCGACCGGTAATCCGACTGGTCCGATGAGCGTTGGGCGCCAGATTTCTCATTGGGATCTGACCGATCAATTGCAGCGATTGGCAGCGAAGTACAACAAGTCGATCTTTGAGCCGACTGCTAGAGTCAAAGAAGGCGGCTACAAGCATTAGGCGTGTCCATCATCATTAGAACTTCGAGCCTCAGACATCGACGTTGAGTAGCGACCTGATTTCGGTCCGTGGATGCCGGGTGCATAACCTGCGCGGCGTCGACGTCGATATCCCACGCGGAAAACTCGTTGCCATCTGTGGACTTTCCGGAAGCGGCAAGACGTCGCTGGCTCTCGATACCCTGTACGCCGAGGGTCAACGTTGCTACATCGAAAGTTTTTCCGCCTACACGCGTCAGTTCCTGCAGCGGTTGGACAAGCCCGACTGTGATTCGATCGAAGGGATTCCACCAGCGATCGCCGTCACTCGGGCCAGTGGGCCGAAAACGAATCGCAGCACCGTCGCGACCGCGACCGAAATTGCCGAATATCTGCGTCTATTGTTCGCCAAGATCGGCGTGCTGTATTGTTACCAGTGCGGTCAGCGAGTCAGTCGCGATGACCCGGCGACCGTTGCCGAGCAGATGATCGGTTTGCCGCCGCAGAGTCGGTCGATGATCGGTTTTTCGATCTGGTTGCCCAGCCGTAAGGTGGCCAGCGAAATCCTGCTTGGCTTGCAGCAGGAAGGCTATCAACGTCTGGTCGTTGCTGGACATACCTTTCATCTGTCCGATGATGATCGCCAAAAGCTGGCGAGAAAGGTCGGCGCGAAGGGAGTCGAGTGCGTCGTCGTGGTCGATCGAGTTTCTAGCGACACCGACTTGGGCCGTTTGACCGAATCATTGGAAACAGCGATGGATGAAGGTCACGGGCAAGCCGTCGTCTTGACCGAGGCTGATCCGTCGAAATCGGATCGACAGCGCGAAATCGATGGGCGCCCTTGGACGGAAAAGATCGTCAGCCGCGATCGACGCTGTGACCGCTGCGACATCGACTATCCCGATCCGGTTCCCCGTTTGTTCAATTTCAACAACCCGCTGGGAGCTTGTCCGCAGTGCGAAGGCTTTGGCGACATCGTCGATTTTGATCTGGACTTGGTGATTCCCGACAAGTCGTTGTCGCTCTCCGGCGGCGCGATCGCGCCCTGGAATGCGCCTTCCTACAAACACGAACTGCAGGAGCTTCTCGAGCTCGCTGACGATTATGACATTCCGGTCGACGTTCCCTACCGCAAGCTAAACAAAAGACAACTCCGGTTGATTCGCGAGGGCGTTCCAGAACGCAACTTCGGTGGATTGGACGGCTTCTTTCGCTGGCTGGAACGGAAGAAGTACAAAATGCACGTCCGCATTTTCGCGGCCCGCTACCGTAGCTATCGAACCTGCGAAACATGTCAGGGCAAACGGTTCAAGCCGGAAACGCTTGCTTATCGGATTGCCGGCAAAACGATCGCCGACATGCTGGCGATGCAAAGCGACACAGCCCAAGCGCTTTTTGGCAACCTGGAACTGGAACCGCGTGAAGCCCAAATCGCGGCGGAGCCGTTGCGGCAAATCCTGAACCGGACCGGCTATTTGCAGCAGGTTGGACTCGGTTACCTGCAATGGGACCGCACCCTGCGCACGCTCTCGGGGGGCGAAACACAACGGATCGCGCTGACCTCGGCGCTGGGCAGCAGTCTGGTCAACATGCTGTACGTTCTGGACGAACCGACCGCGGGCTTGCATCCAACCGACGTCCAACAATTGTCAAATGCGATCCTATCGCTGCGGGACCGTGGCAACACCGTGATCGTGGTCGAGCACAACGAAACATTGATCCAGCTGGCCGATCACGTGATCGAGATTGGTCCGGGTGCTGGTCGATCGGGAGGAAACGTCACGTTTGTCGGCACACCGCAGCAGATGTTAGCTGATACCGATAGCGTTACTGGACAATTCCTATCCGGCCAGCGGGGTTGGACGCTGCGCGATCGGGAACCTCGGCAACGCCGCGACTCCATTTCGATCCGTGGGGCGCAGCGGACACAACCTGGCCGGGATTGATGTTGATTTTCCGCTCGGTGTGCTGTGCCTGGTCACCGGAGTCTCTGGAAGCGGCAAGAGTTCGCTGGTTCAGGACACGCTGTACGGAGCTATTAAAAGCCGAAAGAGTGGCGAAGGAATCGCGACGCTGCCATTCAAATCGATCTCGGGAGCTAGTCGAATCGACGACTGCCTGCTGATCGATCAATCGCCGATCAGTCGCAGCTCGCGGAGCGCGCCGGTGACTTATGTCAAAGCCTTCGATGCGATCAGAAAAGTATTCGCCGAAACGGTCGATGCCAGAACTCGCAATTATGGCCCCGGGCACTTCAGCTACAACAGCCACAAGGGCTGCTGCGAACAATGCGAAGGGGCCGGCGTGCTGGAAATTGATATGCAATTCTTGGCTGACGTCTCGATGCAGTGTCCAGCCTGTCGCGGTTCACGATATCGCGACGAAATCTTGCAGATCCTGTATCGCGACCGGTCGATCGCCGACGTTCTGAGCATGACGGTGCGAGAGGCCCACTCCTTTTTTCGCGGATACGAAAAGGTTCAGCATCGGCTGAAACGATTGATCGACGTCGGACTCGACTACATTCAACTTGGCCAGAGTGCCACCAGCCTTTCCAGTGGTGAAGGACAGCGATTGAAACTCGCCGCGTTCCTGGCTTCGGCTTCGCGCAAAAAGACTCTGTTCATCATGGACGAGCCGACCACGGGCTTGCACTTTGCGGATATCGTACGGCTGGTTGATTGTTTTGACGCATTGCTCTCCGACGGCCATTCGCTGATCGTGGTTGAACACAACACGATGTTGATGCAAGCGGCGGACTACATCATCGATCTCGGCCCGGGGGCTGCGGAGGCAGGTGGGCAAGTGATCGCCAGCGGCACGCCGGCCGAAGTCGCGCTGGTCGCACAAAGCCGTACGGGCAAGATCTTGTCGAGTCTGCGGCCATGAACACCCACCGACCGCAGCGACCGGGCGTGCACGGTCAGCCTCGAAGCTAGTGGGTTTTCATGTTTGATATCGTCGCTCGAAAAAGTTCCATCGAGGTTTCGAGTGGCTAAAGTTGCATGGAACTATGGGCCGTTGATGGTTCATTGTTCATGTTCGGATACCTCGAAGAGGTTAAAGCCATAAGCCGGCAGTTCGCGCATAGCGTGTGAATTTATCAGAGTCGTCTTTCGCTCCGCGAAAGCAACGTCCCTTGGCGCAACTTTTGCGGAGCAAAAGGCGACATTACACAAAAGCAGCTGAATAAGTTCACAGCCTCGCAGCGAAACTGCCGGATATTCCGCGCGACCTAACGACTACTGCGGCGAATCAAACCGGTAGATGCACTGACCTTTTGGACTGGAGGTCAAATAGTAGACCTCTCCGTTGGCGTCTTCACCGAACGCCAACACCGGAACGCTTTCGGCAATCACTTGTTCGTTGCCTGTCGCCCTGCCGGATGCGTCGAAAGAGAGTGCCCAGATTCCGCCGGTTACATAGTCGGCGTACAAATACTTGCCCTCCAGCTGGGGCAGACGCGAACTGCGGTAAACGCGTCCGCCGGTGATTGACTTTCCGATTTGGTGGTCGTATTCCCAGACCGGTTCGACCGCCTTGACAATGTCTGTGTCGGCCTTCGAGTTGCCGAACGGGTGCGTTCCTTCGCGCTGGTTCCAGCCATGATTGTCACCCTTGTTGACAATGATCACTTCTTCCCACAGTTCTTGCCCGACATCTCCGGACCACAAGGTACCGGTCTGTTTGTCAAACGAAATCCTCCACGGGTTTCGCAGTCCATAGGCATAGATCTCGGGCCGAGCACTGGCGTCATTGACAAACGGGTTGTCGGCCGGGATTCCGTAATTCTTTCCGTCGGCGGGATGGTCGACATCGATTCGCAGGATTGAACCAAGCAAAGTCGCTAGATTTTGGCCGTGTCCATAGGGGTCATTCCGTAATCCACCGTCGCCCAGCCCGATATACAGATATCCGTCGGGTCCAAACTCGATCGATCCGCCATTGTGGTTTTGGAACGGCTGTTCGATCTCCATCAGCACAAGTTCGGAAGCCGGATCTGCACGATTAGGGTCTTCGGACGAGCGGGTGAATCGCGACAGCACAGACTTTCGTTCCCTGGTTTTCGAGTAGTAGACATAGAAATAACCGTTATTTTTGTAGTCGGGGTGCATCGCCAATCCGAGCAATCCTTGTTCGTTGGCACCCGGACTCTGCCAGTCGACAACCTGATCCCGAATGTCAAGAAACAGCTGCGACTCCTGCACGTCGGACTTGTTCTGGAATGTCCAAATCCGTCCTTGTTGGGACGCCGCGAACAACCGGTTGCTGTCATCTTTGGCGTACGTCAGTTCGATGAATCGTAATGGCCGAATCTTGCCGGCGTCGTCGACCGCTTCCCATTGATCCAACGTCAGCTCTGGAAAGGCCAGCGTGGCGGTCAGATTCAGTTTGCCGTCAATCGGCTGTGGCACCGATCCGTTTTCGTCAAACTCACGGATCTTAATATTACGATAGGCCACTTCGTTGCCATGATCTTGCAAACAGATATGGCCTTCGCCCGCTTTTCCAAAACCTTCCAATTTGGCGAACTTGCTCTCCGCTACGAGTCTGTCCCATTTTTCGTCGCCGAGTTTGAATCGGTAGTAGTGAACACCGTTCATACAGACTTCGCAGTCATCCTTGTTGATGCGAATGTACAACTGATTCCACTCGCCCGCCGGACGGGTGGCATCGATCGGGCCGTCTTTGGATCGGCCAGGCTTATACAACTGGTACAGCCAGCCGGCCAACTGAGGGTCGTGGCCGTCGACATTGTCTTGGACTTGGATCTCTGGACCGGTGTGCCAAGGTGGTCCGCTTCCTTCGACGACGTGGAACATCACGCCGCTGTTGCCCCCTTTGCTGATCCGATACTCCAGTGACAGTTCAAACGAACCGAACTTCTGTTCGGTGATGATGTCGCCGGAACGTTTCTTGGTCCTTACCAGCGCGTCGTCGACGACTTGCCAGCCGTCGGAAATACCCTGCTTGTTGTAGTTCCGCCAACCGTCGGTCGACTTGCCGTCAAAAAGCAACTTCCATCCGCTCCTCGCCTCGGACTCTGTCAAGGTGTTAGGCGCGGTTTCGGCCTGGGTGACGGAAACGAGAGAGCAAGCGAACAGCAGGAACAAAAACTTTGGCATCAGATTTACCGGGCATGACTGGAACTTGAGCGAATGAAGTAACGAAACAGAGGCGCAGGTTCCAATCGCACTGAATCCAAGCGGAGTGCCGCCAATAACCGGTTGTTCGCGAACAACGATGAAAAACCGGCGGTCAGCGCCATACCGAGGACAAATCAGGGAACCTGGTCCGTGTCTCACTCAAGAGTATCATTGAAGCTGCCGCAAGTCTCAACCGGCCCCGCTCCCAGCCGCCTAATAATCGATCGAGATCGCTTTTCCCTCGGCCATCTGACTCCGAGGTTTGAAGATTTGTCGCTCCCGCCGCGGCTGGTATGGCTGGGGTGTCGGTTTTGCCTTGGCGATCGGCGTGGCCGGTGTCGGTTCGCTGGCGATCGGGATCACACCCTCGCCGCCCAAGGAGGCACAGGAATCGCATCCACAGCCAGGCTCGCAGCCGCCGACGGCAATTCCATCGCAGCCGCCATCACAGCCACAGGACCCACACGAATCGCAGCCGCCGTCACAACCACATGATCCGCAAGAGTCGCAGGCTGGATCACAACGGTATCCCCATAAGCTGGCGAAGCCGGCGAAAATCGAACGGCATTTGCCGCAGGACTGGCCGTTATAGTTACCACAGCGGTCACAGGGATCACAGCAATCGGCTGGATCGTTGATCCAGGGATCGATGTACAGTTCGCCACATCCTTCGCACTGACCACAGCCGTCGCAAGTGTTAAAAGCCAGCGGTCCATAAGCTCCTCCCGGACCACAAGCCATGGGACCGACACAGCCGGTCATCCACAGGGCAGAGGTACTGAATAAAGCGATGGCGATTCGATTGACTGGTGACATGATTGAGAACCCTATATCAGCATGTGTGCGTGAACATGATCGTTATCGGCGGCGCAATCGACAAAGTTGAATTGATTTGCGCAGTCGGCAAAGCTTGCCGCGGCACGACGTGCGTGAAACTCAGGGACAAGCGGAAACACCGTAGAATCCCCCTGTCACTGTTGTTAACCTTGGCTCCTTGCCCAGTTCCCGCTTTCCTCGCTGATGCCTGATTTTGCAGAACAAGCCTAACCAACGTCCGGCATTATGGGTCGATGCCGACGCATGTCCGGCCGCCATCAAACAGCTGTTGTTTCGAACTGCCCAGCGCCTCGCGGTCGAGATGACTCTGGTGGCCAATCAATCCATATCGATTCCCAGCTCCGACCTGATTCACCGGATCACGGTTCCCGATGGTCCCGACATCGCCGACAACGTGATCATTGACCGAATGACGGCCGGCGACATTGTGATCACAGGCGATATCCCACTGGCTGCACGCGTGGTCGACAAAGGAGGGATCGCGATCGGCACGCGCGGGGAACTGTATGACGATGCCAGCGTTCACGGACGATTGGCGACACGGAATCTGATGGAACAATTTCGTGCGGCGGGGATGGAAACCAGTGGTCCGAAACCGCAGAATCAAAAAGATCTGCAAGCCTTTGCCAATCAGCTGGACCGCACACTCACACGGAGTTTGAAACGCCGAGAGAAATTGCAGTAACGTTCCAACAGCCAGCCACCATTGTCTAACCCCTTTTCCGCGGAACTAGCTGAGAAACCGGCGGGCCACGGTATCGGCAAACAGAGTGCCCTGCTCGGTCAACGAGATTCTGCCGCTGGCATCGGTAATCAAACCTTCTTGGGTACTCTCGACGATCGCGTCGCGACAGAGCTCGCGCAGATCGACTCCTGTTGAGTCTGAAATCGCATCCAGCTCGATACCGTCAGTCATGCGGACTCCAAAGGCAGCCCGTTCGCGAGCCCACTCCTGTGCCGAAATCGTTTCAACCTCGGCGACCGGACTCTGGCCCGATTCGATTCGTTTCAGGTAAGTCGTGGTACTGCGATGATTCAGTTCTCGCCGACCGGCGATGAACCTGGCGGCTCCCGGTCCGGCCCCGTACCAACTGTGGCCTTGCCAATAGGCGAGATTGTGGCGGCAGCGAAAGCCGGGGCGGGCAAAGCTACTGATTTCGTACTGATCCAGACCTGCCGCCGCGGTTCGCTGTCGGGCAAGTGTGTACATTTCGACTTCCTCGGATTCTTGCGGCTGACTTAATTCTCCTCGCTCGCGACGTCCCCAAAAAGCAGATCCTTGCTCGACCGTCAGTCCGTAGGCGGACAAGTGTGTGATCGGCAGCGCCAGCGCTGCGTCCAGGTCGTCGAGCCACGACTGCACCGTTTCGCCGGGGGCTGCAAAGATCAGGTCTATCGAAACGTTCGCGATCCGCGCGGCAACCGCTTCAATCGATTGCCGCGCAGAGTCGCCTGTGTGACCTCGTTCGAGTATCCGCAGTTTGCTGTTGTCAAACGACTGCACACCAAGGCTGATCCGGCTGACGCCATAGCCGGCCAACAAATCCAGTTTCTCATCGCTGATATCTTCCGGGTTGGCCTCGAATGTCCATTCGCAAGCCGAATCGAAGACCAGTCGCCGGCTGAGGATGCGGAGAAATTGTTCGAGCGCTGGGGAATCGAGATGCGTTGGCGTTCCACCGCCGATAAACAGGGTGTCAATCACGGGGCGATCCAATCCGGCAAGCTCACGATCGATCGCCCGCAGATACCGATCGATCAAATCATCCCGATCGGCGACCACACTGAAATTACAGTAACCGCAGCGGTGGCGGCAAAATGGAACGTGGATGTACGCCGACCGGGCCACCGGCCACGAGAAACCACTCACAGCCAAAGCCTCATTCGGCCATCCAACATGCCAGGCAGCGCCTGTTGGGCCAATCGTTTGACCTGTGCGTCGTTGTAGCGAGTGCTGAGGTGACCGGCAATGATCAGTTCGTTGTTGAACTTATCGGCTCGCTTTCGGTAATCGTCGATATGCATGTGGCCATGCTTATGGATCAAGTCCTTGCGATGTTCCGGAGCGACAAACGTCAATTCGCTGATCAAAATTCGAGCGTCATAAAACACCGGATTCTGATCGAGACCTTTTGGATTCGTATCGCCGGTGTAAGCGAAGATTGGGATCCGCGCTTCGGTCGTGATTTCGGTACCTGACATCTTCAGGTCGCGGATTTGATTGCCACTCAGATCTTGGAACTCGGGCTTCAGCTTATGTCGCCTATGATGCACCACGAAACCAAGCGACTGGATCGTGTGCTGGGTCGGCAGCGCGGTCACGACATACTCGCGGCTGATATGCGTTTCGTCACCCGGCAGCAAGCCGATCAGTTCGCATGGCATCGCTCCTCGGTCTAGCCGCCGAAACATCTGCAACATGTCCCAAGCCATGTCGACCGCCGAATCAGGCAGGTAAATGACGGGTGGTTCCATCTTCATCAAGCGACGCCGCGAAACGTAGACCGGCAATGCGGCGATGTGATCCAAATGAGCGTGAGAGATGAACATCGTTGACGTGCCCATGAAATCCCACGGTTGGACGCCGACATCGAACAGCAGCTTCAGTTCATTCACGCGCCAGCATGTTTGCACCGCGGCGCGTGAGTAACCTTCGATCGTTAGACCGTCGTGGCAATGAGTCAGAATGGGAACGTTTTCGACCATCGGTGCTAATCTAAGAAGTCAATCGCGGCATGCAGACGCCCCAATCGGTTGCAATCTATCCGCTCTGCGTTGTCTCGTCTTCCGGTGCCCGCTCCCCACCACTATCGCGGCCTTCCCGGCATGTCCGCGGCATTCCAGTCATCGTCGCTGAGATTTTCGATCTCATTGACGTTCAACTGGTCCGAATAGTTCGCGGTGCGAATGATCACAATGTCGCCGCTGCTGTTCTGTTCGACCGCGGCGCCGTGATGACGGGTCAGTTCCAACGTCGCCAGGAACCAGCCGATCAGCGAAGACTTGTGCACGCTGCCGTTGACCAGGTCGACCAGTTGTACCATTTCTGACTCTCTGAGCCGTTGGTGGATTTTCTGCATATAAACGTGGATCGGCGTGTCATCGTAGATCACCTCGGTCTCAGGTGGTCCGCCCGCCTCTCGCATGATTCGGCCGAACGCACTGACCAAATCCCAGATCTCCAAATCAACAATTGGCTGGTCACCGGGATCGACTCGCCGGGTCGGCAGGTCGTCGGACATGCGCTGGTAACGTTCTTGCCAGCGGCTCCCCATTTCCTCCAGAATCGAAGCCGCGTCACGAATTTCCTTGTACTGGAGCAGCCGCTGGACCAATTCGGATTGCGGGTCGACGATCTCTTCTTCGTCCTCCTCGTCGACCACTTGGGGCAATACCGCCTGGCTCTTCATTTCAACCAGAGTGCTGGCCAAACTGATAAAGTCGCCCACGTCACCCAAATCCAGCTCTTGCAGGATCTCGATGTACCCCATGTATTGATCGACGATCTTGGCGAGGGGCATTTCGGCCAAATCGACCTCATGGCGGCGAACCAGATACAGCAGCAGGTCCAGCGGACCGCGATAAGCGGGAAGTTCAACTCGAAATGCCATCGGATTCCAGTACGCCGGACGGGGATCGCAAGTGGTTGATCGACCAAAAATCGACACACTTGTTGGATTTAATCGCCAAAATTATGATGCTTGGCCTGGTCCAATATACCAACCCCAAATCTGCATCACCCCAAATTAGCCGATGTCCAACTCCAAAGAGCGCCATGTCATATCGGCGCTCGTGCAGAACGTGCCCGGCGTGCTGGCTCATATTTCGGGCATGCTCGCCTCGCGCGGCTTTAACATCGATTCGCTGGCGGTCGGCGAAACCGAAAATACTCACCTGTCTCGGATGACCTTTGTCGTCGTCGGTGGCGATGAAGTCCTGGAGCAGGTAGGCAAACAGTTGGAAAAAATCGTTACGGTCGTCCGGGTGTTGGACGTCAGCAGCCGAGACTTTGTCGAACGCGATCTGCTGTTGATCAAAGTCAAGGCTCAATCCGGTAACGATCGCAGCGAGATTCGGGAATTGGCCGACGTCTTTCGCGGCAAGATCGTCGATGTCGGCCCCGACGAGGTGATGGTCGAAATCAGCGGCCGGGAAAATAAGGTGCAAGCGTTTATCGAACGAATGCGTCCGTATGGGATCACCGAATTGGTACGCACCGGTCGGATCGCGATGGTCCGCAGCGCGGCTGGTCAAACCGCCACCACGGATTCCGAAACCCGTGCCGCTTCCTGATGTCAGCATCGGTTGGAATCAACTTCTACTAACACATCCACTCCACAAAACTCGGAAAGCACAGACCCCCTATGGCTGCAACGATCTACTACGAAAACGACGCCGATCTCTCGCATCTGAAGGGCAAGACGATCGCAATCCTGGGCTATGGCTCGCAAGGTCACGCGCAGGCCCAAAACCTGCGCGACAGCGGTTGTGATGTGGTGATTGGCCAACGCCCCGGATCGGCCAACTACGACTTGGCCGTCGAGCATGGCTTTCGGCCGATGTCGATTGCCGAAGCCACCAAGGCAGCCGATGTGGTCAATGTCTTGTTGCCGGATGAGGTTCAAGGCGACATCTATCGCAATGAAATACGCGACAACCTATCGCCGGGCAATGTGCTGATGTGCTCGCACGGGTTCAACATTCACTTTGGCCAAATCGAACCGCCCAAAGGAATCGATACGCTGTTGGTCGCCCCCAAGGGGCCGGGCCACCTGGTTCGTAGTGAATACGAAAAAGGAGGCGGCGTTCCCTGTTTGATCGCGATGGGCGAGGGGGCGGCCGAATCGACCAAACAAATCGGCCTGGCCTACGCTAAAGCGATCGGCGGCACGCGAGGCGGAGTGATCGAAACCACCTTTGCCGAAGAGACCGAGACCGACCTGTTCGGCGAACAAGTGGTGTTGTGTGGTGGCGTAAGCGAATTGGTCAAAGCCGGATTCGACACGTTGGTCGAAGCGGGTTATCAGCCCGAGATGGCCTACTTTGAGTGCATGCACGAATTGAAGCTGATTGTCGATTTGTTGTACCAGGGCGGGCTCAGTTACATGCGGTACAGCATCAGCAACACCGCTGAGTATGGGGATTACGTCAGCGGACCACGAATCATCACCGACGAAACCAAAGCGGAGATGAAACGGATTCTGGAAGAGATTCAGTGTGGCGAGTTTGCCAGGAAGTGGATCTCGGAGAACCGAGCCGGCGCGCCATTCTTCAAAGCCACCCGCCGCCGCGAGCGCCAACACGGCGTCGAACAAATCGGCCTGGGCCTGCGCCGCATGATGACCTGGATCGAAGAAAAAGAGGTTTCGTAGTTGCGATCCGTTTCGGCGTTGCCCGGCGGGATGCTGCACCGACCTTCATTTCCAAGCAATGCCACCGTGTTAAATCTGCGTCGTTTGATCCTTGCTGTTCTCACGGTGTCGCTTGCCAGCGTGCCTGTGTTTTCACAATCGCCCCGCAACGATCAGGTCAAGCATGTCACGGTGTTTGCCGAACCGGGACGCTTTGGCGGCTGGCCAGCCAACCACGGCATTTGGATTTGGCCGGATCAAAACGGGCGCGATGAAATTCTGGTCGGCTTCAGCAAAGGTTATCACAAGGATCTGGGGCCAGACCGACACGCGATTGACCGTGAGCGAGCCGAGGAACATCTGCTGGCCCGCAGCACCGATGGCGGTCAGACGTGGGCGATCGAGAATCCGGCCGAGCGGGGAGCGCTGATACCAGCCGGCAAGGCGCTACATGGCGTTGTCCCACCCGGGCTGCGCGAGAAACCCTGGCAAGACTGTCCCGGCGGGATTGACTTTACACATCCCGACTTTGCAATGACGCTGCGAATGACTGACGTGGATGCCGGGCCGTCCCGTTTTTATTACTCGATCGATCGCGGAAAAACCTGGCTAGGTCCCTTCCGGCTGCCCTTGTTTGGACAACGAGGCGTTGCCGCCCGAACCGACTACATCGTCAATGGACCGAGCGACTGCATGCTGTTCTTGACCGCCTCCAAACCGAACGGCCAGGAAGGCCGCCCCTTTTGCGCTCGAACCACTGACGGCGGCAAGACGTGGAATTTCGTTTCTTGGATCAATGAGAACCCCGATGGCTTTGCCATCATGCCGTCAACCGTCCGGCTGGGTGCGAGTGAATTGCTCTCGGCCGTTCGTTGTCGCGCGGGCCAGCGGCGCTGGATCGAAACGTATCGATCCAAAGACGACGCTCAGAGTTGGCAATTCGATACGGTGCCCGCCCCAGATCTTGGCGAGGGCAATCCACCGAGCTTGATCCGCTTGGCCGATGGCCGTCTCTGTTTGACTTACGGCTACCGCGCCGCGCCGTTTGGAATGCGAGCCAGATTGAGTCGTGACGGCGGCCGAACCTGGGAGCCGGAGATTGTGTTGCGCGACAATGGCGGTGGGCGCGATGTCGGGTATCCGCGCGGCGTGCAGCGCGGTGACGGCAAAGTGGTCACGGTGTACTACATCCACGATACGCCCAAAGGTGATCGATACATCGCGGCAACGATCTGGAAACCCTGATTCGGTGTATCCTCGGCTGGATTCCCTTGTCTAGCGTGTCCGTGATATGTATACTCATTGTAGATACACTCGAAACTGGAGGGGTAGTGATGGCGACTGTGCAAAAGTGGGGCAATAGTCTTGCGATCAGGATCCCGCTTGCGATGGCAGGTCAATTGGAGGTCACCGAAGGAACAGCGGTGGAGCTCGAGTTGCGAGCGGGAGAGTTGGTCGTACGACCAATCCGGCGATCTCGCCTAAAATTGAGCGACTTGTTGAAGAACTGTAAGCCATCACAATTGCACGGCGAAACAGACTTCGGCCCCGATGTCGGACGGGAGATCATCGGGTGAAACGGGATGCTTACGTGCCGGACCGTGGCGATTTTGTGTGGATCACGCTCAATCCAACCGCCGGGCATGAGCAGGCGGGACGACGTCCAGCGATGGTCGTCAGCCCCAGAAACTACAACCGCAAGACCGGATTGTGTGTTATCTGCCCGGCAACTCGCCAGAAAAAGGGATATGCGTTTGAAGTGGAGGCTCCCAATCCCGATGGAACAATCAGTGTGATCCTCTCCGACCATTTGCGCAATGTAGATTGGCGAGCAAGGCAGATCGAGCTGATCGATCGGGTTTCGGACGAGGTTCTTTCCTCGGTTGTCGCTAGGATAGAAGCGCTCTTGATCAGCACTTAAGCAACAAAAAATTTCCGAACGCCTCTTTGGCTTACCGAGCATAAAAACTACGGAGTTCTACAAAACGTGAAACTATCCACATTTGGTTTGCTTTTTGTCGCGCTGCTGCCCTCGACCCTCTTTGCCGATGCGATGGATCGCATCAATCTTGAACGACTGAGGGCGACCCACAAACAAGTCGAAGCCTACCAGGCGGAATGGAAACCGGTCCAGCTGAAGAGTGGATATGACGACGTGCGGGCGATCCTGCACGCTCATTCCTATCTGTCGCACGATAGCGTCGGCACAATCAAGGAAATTGTCGACGCGGCCCACGCGACGAACGTCCGCGTGATCATGTTCTCCAACCACCCTGCTGATACCTACGATTACTTCGCCGACACCGAGCAAGGGATGCACGACGGCGTGTTGCTGTTGCCGGGTGCCGAGACAGGCGGCATGCTGGTCTATCCGACCCGCAGCATGAAAGGCCAGCGCGAGAAGCCGCCCCAGCCTTTCGTCGATCTGCTGCACAACGATGGCGGCTTGTCATTCGTTTCGCATCTGGAAGAACGTCTTGATTGGCAGTTGGACCGATTGACCGGGAATGAGATCTACAACACGCATGCTGACTTAAAGGACGAGCAGCGGTTCCTGACGATGTTCAAAGAGCCGCTTAAATTGCTGCAACTGATGCCGGCGCTACAGCAGTATCCGCAAGAGACGTTCGCCGCGATTCAGGACTACCCTGCCGAATACCTCAGCACTTGGGATCGTTGGTGCCAGCGCGCACCGCACACCGGCGTGGCGGCCAACGACGCGCATCACAATCAGGCATACCGGGCGGTTGTCACTGAAGACCGTCAGATACGACTTGAAGACGCCTTGGGCGAGCAGTTGGCCTTGCTCGATCCCGAGAAAATTCCAGCGCTCAAGCTGCTGCTGGGAAATCGGCAGCCGGGCGAGAAAGTCCTGGAAATTGATCTTGATCCCTACGAGCGCAGTTTTCGCCATGTCAGCACTCACTTGTTGATCAATGAAATCACGCGTCAGGGAGTCTGGGACGCGCTGCAATCGGGGCGCGCCTATGTCGCCTTCGACTGGATGGCCGATCCGACGGGATTCGTTTTTCTGGCTCAGCAAGGAGCCGACGAAACTGACCAAGCCGCGCCGCGCAAGTGGTCCATGGGGAGCGAAATTTCGATGGTCGAGGGCCTACGGTTACGCGCCGAAGCGGCGTTGCCGGTCGACTGGAAGCTGTTGCGCGATGGTGAAGTCATTCGCGAATCCAGTGGCAAGGCGCTTGATTTCGCAGTCGAGGAGCCCGGCATCTATCGTACCGAGGCCTGGCTGCGATTCGTGGGAGAACCCCGGCCGTGGGTACTGTCCAATCCGATCTATATTCGACCCGCCGAAGCCACCGCTCCTTAATCGCCAGCGCTTGATCACCAGCGGAGATGTCCGGCAGGGGATGTTTTTGTCAACCAAACGACCAACGGCTTGTTTTTCGCCTATGATGAACTTGAGTGTTATTTCAGGCGGATCAGCGAGAAAAGTCTCTTTTCAGAAAACTTGAGCGTGCCGAGTTACTACAAGTTTTTCGTCTTCGTGCTTGCCTTGTTTGTCGCTGCAACCGCGCACTCCGCTACCGGTAGTGAAACGGACTACATTCGCGAAATCCGGCCATTGTTACAAGCGCGTTGCTTCGCTTGTCACGGCGCGCTGAAACAAGAAGCCGGTTTGCGACTGGATACAGGTGCCTTGATCCGTAGCGGCGGAGACAGTGGAGCAGCCGTAGAGCCAGGCGAACCGGCCCAGAGTCTGCTGATTGAGCGCGTGACCGCTGACGACTCCGACCAGCGGATGCCGCCGGAGGGAGAACCTTTGCAGCCGGCACAGATCGCGGCCTTGAAAAGTTGGATCGCGCAAGGTGCCAAATCACCAGCCGATGAACAACCGGAGTCCGATCCTCGCGAACATTGGTCGTTTCAGCGACTCGACCGCCCGAGTGTGCCCGCTGTTGCGGGGGATACCAGTGCAACGAACCCGATCGATTCGTTTATCAATCGCAAGCTGCGGCAGCACCACCAGCAGCCGGAAGCGGTCACGCGTAAGGAAGTGTTGTTGAGACGCGTTTACCTGGACCTGATTGGGCTGCCGCCGACTGGCGAGCAGCTGAATCACTTTCTGCAAGACGATTCCAACTCAGCGTGGAGCCGAGTTGTCGATCGATTGTTGCAGGATCCCCGTCATGCGGAACGCTGGGCGCGCCATTGGATGGACGTCTGGAGATACAGTGATTGGTATGGACGAAGAAACGTGCCCGACGTCTGGAATAGTGCTCCACAGGTTTGGCGGTGGCGAGATTGGATCGTTGATTCAATCAATCAGGATAAGGGCTACGATCGCATGATCGTTGAGATGCTCTCTGCCGATGAAGTCTGTCCCGAAGATCGAATGTCAACGTACGCCACCGGTTTCCTGATTCGCAACTGGTACGCGCTGAACCCCAATGACTGGATGCGAGCCAATGTTGAACATACCGGCAAAGCGTTCTTGGGTCTGACTTTCAATTGCGCACTGCCACGATCACAAGTACGATCCGATCAGCCATGATGACTATTTTCGGATGCGAGCTTTCTTTGAACCGTTGTATGTTCGCCAGGACCGTGTCCCCGGTGAGGCCGATCCGGGACCATTTCAAGATTACGATTACAGCACGATCAGGAAAATTCAGCAGCTGGGAGCGGTGCGGGCGTTTGACAAGACACCCGACGCGCCAACCTGGTTTTATTCGGGCGGCGATGAACGCAATCGTCAATCAGAGCGCGGTTCGATTCCACCGGGTGTGCCCGCTTTTCTAGATTTCGAACCGATCACAATCGAACCAATTCAGCTGCCTCCGGTTGCCTGGTATCCGGGACTCGACGCCGAGCTGCGGCAGACCATGCTCGACGATGCACGCAAGGCAGTTTCCAAGGCAGAATCGGAGCTCGCAGAGCTAACCAAGTCTAAGCTCGATGTGCCCCAAGCCGCGCTGGATCAGCTGGCCACCGCCGAAGCGGCTTATCGAGCCGAATTGGACAGCGCCAGACGCGAAGGCCGCCTGACAGCCATCGCAGGAAAACAATCATTGTTGCTCGATGCAACCCAAGGCAGGCGTGTGCTGCAGAACCGACTTTTACAGCTGAAGAACTTTGACGAAGGGTTCACGATTCGGTTCCAATTGCTGCTAACGACCGATGGCCATTTCAACTTCCAGCTTGCCAAGCATCTGGACAAGGGACTCACGGCAGCACTGGTTGCTTTTGATAAGGGACGACTTGTTTCCTATCAGCCGCGGACCTTGAACGAATTCGAAGTCGGCCGATATGATTTCGCGGCTCGACAGAATCGTTTTGAGATACAGCTGGTGCTCCAGCCCAGCGAAGATCAGTGCCTGCTGACAATTCGCTCGTTATCTGACGACAGACTGCTGGCCGCCGAAGTGCCGGTCGCCCTGAACGGTTGGAATCCAATCGTCAATCCCGACAATGGTATCTTTCTGGATGCGCAAACAGGATGTATAGCTGCGGTCGACGAGTTGAGCCTGGGCCCTCCTCCGCCGATCAAAGACCAAATAACGACATCCAAAGATCTAATAACGACATCGACGGATGCCCTCGACCCGGAATCTGCCCGGCGGCAGGAGCATCGATCGCGGCAGTTCATACGATTCAGTTTTGAGTCGCCGCCCTATCTGATCGGCCAAGATGTGGTCGGGCTTGAAAATTGGCAAAGCTCATCATTTACGCGCTGCGCCGGCAACGTCTGTGGTGACCGCCGCTGTCCAGGATGCGAAACTTTCCCAGCTCGAGCAGCAGTTGGAGGCCGCAAGGCGAGCGATCCGGATTCCGGAATTGCGGTTGCATTCAGCCCAAGCCAGGCTGGTGGCAAGCAGATCGGCACTGGCCAGCCTGGAAGCTCGGATCGCGGCTGATCGCGCGAAATATGAATCGACGCCCGAGGGTGATGCACCGGCGCTAGCGCGAAGAGCCGCACAAGCTGAGCGTGAAGCAGCACTACGCAAAGCGGAGGCCGATCTATTACGAGATCAATGCGCTGTTACGATCGCGGAGTCAAAACCGCCCAGCGACGAGAAACGCGGGCCACAGCTTGCCGCTTCAACAAAACAATTGACTGCCTCTCAAGATGCTCTGGCGGAAATACGGTCGGCCCCGATCGATGCCGACTCCGAAGCCTATTCGCCACTCAGTCCGATCTATCCCCAAACCAGCAGCGGCAGGCGGCGGGCCTTGGCTCAGTGGATTACCAGCCGCGACAACCCACTGACCGCTCGGGTCGCGATCAATCACCTTTGGTTGCGACACTTTCACTCGCCATTGGTCGAAAGTGTTTACGATTTTGGTCGCAACGGCAGCCGGCCGACACATCCTGAATTACTCGATTGGCTGGCCGTTGAATTGATTGAATCGGGTTGGAGCATGAAGCACATCCATCGGCTGATCGTAACCAGCCAAGCATATCGCCGTTCGTCCGATCAATCTTTTCCTCAGCAGGGGAACTCGGCCGCCGGCAATGCTGATCCTGGAGATGTCGAAAATAAACTGCTGGGGCGAATGAACACCGGGCGGATGGAAGCGGAAGTGATCCGCGACAGTCTTTTATCTTGTGGCGACCTGTTGGACTCTGCGATGGGAGGTCGACCGCTTGCCAATGACCAGGCATTGAAGACTTACCGACGCAGCATTTATTACGAAGTTTATCCAGAGGATGGCGGTGCCAGCGAGTTGAGCGACCTGTTCGATCCGCCCAGCCCGCTGGATTGTTACCGTCGCACGCGCAGCATCGTTCCCCAACAAGCGTTGGCTCTGACAAACAGTGAGCTTGTCCATCGAGTTGCCGCCGCGATCGTCAGTGGTTGGTCGGCGGCAGTTGGAGACCCAGCCGACAGCGGACTCGATGTCGGATTTGTGACGGAAATGTTTCAGCGAATCCTGACACGAACCCCCACCGATGCCGAACTGCAGGTGTGTCTGAGCGGCTTGGAAAAACAACGAGAATTGCTCGGCCAACAGAGCGCACAGGATGCGTCTTGCAAAGCCCGAGAGAGCCTGGTGCGGGCATTATTGAATCACAACGACTTTGTCACGGTAAGATGATTTCATGAACCCGATCTCCCAATTCGATTCCAGCTGCGGCTGCCAGAACAGGCGACGACGGGCCTTCCTGTCAGATCTCGGTATGGGTTTTACCGGACTTGCGCTCGGCAGCATGCTGGCGGACGATGGAATCGTTCGAGCGGCTGATATTTCCGATGGGAATCCTCTGTCCGCTGATAAGCCGCATCACAAGCCCAAAGCGAAGTCCATCATCTGGATCTTCTTGTCGGGAGGCTACAGTCACATCGAAACGTTCGATCCTAAACCGGCACTGAATAAATACGCGGGAAAAACATTCGACGACACGCCGTTTGAAAATCCGCTTGACTCGCCGCTCCACAAACTGCGATTTCGTTCGGTTGCCGCGGAGGAAGTGAACGTTCGTGACGTTTATCCAACAATCTACCCAATGCAGGTTGGTTGGCAGAAACGCGGTCAGTCGGGGATCGAAATGACCGACTGGTGGCCGCATCTGGCTGATCACGTAGACCGACTATGCTTCGTGCGGAACATGTGGACAACGGATAATGACCACGCCGCTGAAAACCAAATTCATACGGGCCGGCATCGACTCGATCCACAGCAACCCAGTGTGGGTGCCTGGGCCCACTACGGACTGGGAACGCTTAACGAGAATCTGCCGAAATTCGCGGTGCTGGGCGGCCCGACGCGTCCCGACACACGGCTTTCCATTGATTCGCTGTACCTCGGTCCGCAGCATGCGGGTGTGCCGCTGGCGCTGGATCCAAACAAACCATTAGCATTCGGTCAACGACACGCCGGCCAAACCGCCGAGTCGCAACGTGCGGAGTACGATTTGATTCATCAACTCAACATGCTGACGGCCGTTGAGTATCCCCAGGATCAAGAACTGACGGCCCGCATTCGATCGTATGAACTCGCATTTCGAATGCAGGCTGCCGTGCCGGAGGCAGTTGATTTTGCCGACGAAACCGCAGCCACTCACAAGTTGTATGGAATCGACAAAGAGTCAACAAAATTGGCGGGCAGCCGGTTGCTGGGGGCGCGCAGGTTGGTCGAACGGGGCGTGCGATTCGTACAAGTCTTTCCTTCGGCCTATGGCGTCTGGGATTCACATCAGAAGCTGAAAGAGAATCACACGCGCCTGTGCGAAACCGTTGACAAACCGGTGGCGGGACTGATTCAAGATCTGAATCAACGCGGGTTGATGGACGACGTGACGGTCGTATTCTGCACGGAGTTCGGTCGCACCCCGGGACTCGAGAAACGGTCTGGCGGCACCACTGGCCGCGATCACCATCCCAACGGTTTCACAATCTGGATGGCCGGAGCGGGGATCAAGCAGGGCCATGTGCACGGCGCGACGGATGAGCTGGGGTACCACGCGCTTGGCGAAGGACACTACGTGACCGACCTGCACGCCACGGTTCTGCACTTGCTGGGGCTCGACAGCCGCCGGCTGCAAATTCCAGGTCAGAAACGGTTGGAAATCGACTATGGTCGAGTGATCAGTGACGTGCTGGTTTAGTCCCCTCGAAACGTGTTTTCCTGTAGTAGAACTGTGCCTCTAGCCGATCACACCTGACGGTCATCGCTCGATTAGCGTCGCTCAGCAGTGCTTGATGCGCGCGGCGATTAAAAACGCGAATCGACACTGATAAGTCAAGGAATCTGGTGGGTCGCAATCTTCTCGTGATCTTTTTTGCGCTGACTGTTGATCGTGGAACCACGAATGATGAATGAACGCCAAGATCTCTGCGCCTTGCTGCCTTTGCGTTTAAAGGTCAGCGCGTTCGGTGGGATTGACAGTTGTGGAGGCGACTTTGTTTGATCGCCACAAGAGCCTTTCAGTCGATTGCTATCATTCGTCGAGAAACATGCTCATCTTGTCTGCTGACGCGACTGCTGCGGTGACTCTTACGCTTGTGCCGCTTGGACGACCTGCGTCAGTCTCGATGGACGGGGCCGGTCATGAGGGTCGATTCAGATGTAGCGTCTCGCGCTAAATCTCGTGCTGCGCAGACGAACTATCTTTGCGGACCCAATGCCATGTCTTCGACTGCACTTCCGAATACGACTGCCGTTTGGCGGCGATCGTATGCGTTGAACTGCTCGTTGGCTGTCGCGCTGTTGTTGCTGGTCGGGTGCAAAACGCCGCGGACGTCTTGCGATCCCCACTTCGTCTCACATCAATTGCAGTCTCGAACGGGCATTGCGCCAGAAATGGTCAAACCTGGTTGCGAAGTCATTCCAGCGGGCGTCAGCTTGACCGATGGACTCTCCGAAGACGAAGCGGTTCAGACGGCGCTGGCGAACAATTCCGCTTTTCAAGCCACGTTGGCTCAACTGGGAATGGCTGGCGGCGATGTGGTGCAAGCGAACCTGATTGCCAATCCGCAACTTTTGATCTACTTTCCGACCGGCATCAAGGAAGGACAGTACACGTTGTTCAGTCCGATCGAGTCGTACTTGCTGCGTCCTACCCGAGTCAAGATTGCCAACCGGGAGTATCGCCGCGTGGGCGAGCAGTTGGTGCAGAATGGCTTAAATCTTGCTCGCGATGTGCGGCTCGCCTACGCCGACTATGCGGTTGCCAGTCAGCAAGCCAGCCTGGCGCAAGAAGCACTCGAACTTCGCAGCCGTATCGCTCAGCTCACTGACCGGCGGTTGGACCGAGGCGACATCAGCGAGCTGGAATCGACCACGGCTGACGTCGATAAACTGAACGCCTCAGCGGCAGCATCGTTCCAGCAGTACACGGTCTCGATCGCGGAAGCAAAGCTGATCAGCCTGATCGGCTTACCAATGCTCAATGCGCCGCTGGTGCCATTGCCGCTGCAAATTCCGGATCCCATCTCGATCGATGAAGCTCAGTTGATCGACCAGGCATTGGCCTGTCGCCCCGACTACCACGCGGCCTGTTGGGCCGTGGCCGCGGCGAGTCAGCGGTCGCATCTTGCGCGTTGGATCTTTCTGTTGTTCGACGGAGTGCTGGATGTCAGGACCGGCTTTGGTGACGTCCGCACCGGCGGTGGTCTGCGAGCTTCCCTACCGATTTTTAATCGGAATCAAGGCGGCATTCTCAGAGCCGACTGGGAAGTCAACGCCGCGATCCATGCGCGCGACGCGATTCGTGACCAAATTGTGATGGAGGTACGAATGGCGGCCAGGCAATTGCGTCAGGCCCAACAAAACCTGGCAATTCTTACCAATGACGTTGCCCCTGCCCTGGTCGACGCGGTGTCGATCGCTGAGAAGGGTTTTGCCGATGGCGGCACGGAGTACCTGTTGGTGCTGCAAACCAGCTCTCAATATCTGGATGTGCGCGCCAGAATCCTGGACCAGACCGCTGCCTGTCAAAAAGCGCTTGCCGAACTTGAACGCAGCGTCGGCAGCTGCCTCGATGGCCCGCCGATGGACTTGCCGGGACTATTGCAACAGACCACACCACCGGCGGACTTGACCGGCCAGCTGAGCGACCCGGTCCTGATCGATGATGAGACGTCAGAGCTACATCTCTAACAGGAAATCGGGATTCTGATCAGCGGAAGCGTCCGCACGCTTGGGATTTGCGTCCGTATCGGTCCGCTGGCCTGATTCCAATAACCATAGGCAACTATAGTGGGTCCTGGCGGATAGGTTTCCAGCCTCTGTTGAAGCAGGGGAAATTGAACAGGCCTATCCCCGCTCCATATTTTCCCGCTTGTTCGATGGGTTGATCTCGCCAGCATGCCGCTCCTCAAATTCACGTTTTGCCTCGGTTGCGCTGCGAGTTTGTTGTTCATCCCAGGTTGCGGCCCAGCTGTCAGCGAAAGCGCGGCGGTTGCCGAGAAACCGGCCAAGGTTGAAAAGCTGCCGGTCGAGACCGAGCTTGCGCAAGTCACCCTTTCTGAGGACGCCCAGCGGCGACTGGGCATCGAAACCGTCCCGGTCGCCCAAGAAACGGTGGCTCCCCGGCGGACATTGGGCGGCCAGGCGATCGTTCCCACGGGCAACACGATTGCCGTCTCGGCGCCGGTTGCGGGCATGGTGGCCGGGCCGGACAAGCGGCCAATTCCCAATCCAGGAACTCACGTCAACCGAGGCGACTACTTATTGACGCTGATTCCAATGCTTTCGCCAGAGCGAGATGTTCCAACTCCAGCAGAACAAGTTCAACTGATTGGCGCACGGGCGAATTTGGTCGCTGCGCAAACGGTTGCCAAGGGCGACGTCCAGCGGAGCCGCGCCGAAGTCGAGGCGGCCAGAATCGCGCTCGATCGCGCGGAGAAGCTGTTTCAAGATCGAGCTGGGGCTCGCAAAGCTGTCGATGACGCGCAAGCCCAATTGAGTGTTTCGCAATCGGTGTTCGAAGCGGCGCTGCAGCGAGACCAGCAACTGACTCAACTCCTTGACGCCCTACAGCATCCAACAAAAAGCGACGAGCAGGTTATCGAGTTGCCTCTTTCGACTCCAATCAGCGGAATCGTCAACCGCTTGAATGTGAGTGCGGGACAAAACGTGTCCGCCGGCAGCGTGTTGTTTGAAGTGATCAACCTGGACACGATCTGGATTCGGGTGCCCGTGTTCGTTGATCTATTGGGAACCATTGAGACCGACCAAAACGCCAATTTGGTTTCACTCTCAGGTTCCGCATTGGAAACGTCCTCCCCAGCCAGGCCGATTGCGGCGCCGCCGACTGCCGATGCGAACAGTTCGTCGGTTGATTTGTACTACGAAGTTGACAATCGTCGACTCGGCTTGCGTCCCGGCCAGCGAATCGGCGTCCAATTGCCGCTCAAAGGCGACCGCGAAGCGCTCGTTGTCCCCTCTCCGGCGATCCTGTACGACGTCAACGGCGGGGCCTGGGTTTATGTAGCCACGGGCCAGCGACAATACCAGCGTCATCGCGTTGCTATTCGCTGGGTCAGTGGTGACAAGACGATGCTCGCTTCGGGGCCTCCAATCGGCAGCGATGTGGTCGTCGCCGGCGCGGCGGAGTTGTTCGGCACCGAATTCGGAACCGGAAAGTGAGTCGCAGCGCATCATGAGTTGGTTGATCCGAACCTCGCTGCAATTTCGCTTGCTGGTGATGGTGCTGGCGGTGGTGTTGATAATCGTCGGCGTCCGCACGTCAGGATCTGTCCCCTTGGACGTGTTTCCGGAGTTCGCGCCGCCACTGGTCGAAATTCAAACCGAAGCGCCCGGGATTGCGACCGAGGATGTCGAAAGTTTGATCACCGTTCCGATCGAGAACGCGGTCAACGGGATCCCGTTTGTACAGACGGTGCGATCAAAATCGGTGCTCGGTCTTTCCAGCGTGCGGTTGATTTTCGAATCGGGCACGGACCTGTTGACCGCGCGTCAATTGGTTCAGGAACGGCTATCGCTGGCTGCCAGGCAACTGCCGATGGTCGCACGTCCCCCCGTGATCCTGCCGCCACTGTCCTCGCTGAGCCGTTGTTTGAAGATTGGTTTGTGGTCAGATTCTCAAACTCAGATGGAAATGACTGTGCTGACGCAGTGGACCATTCGACCCAGATTGATGGCCGTGGCCGGCGTCGCCAACGTCGCGGTGTGGGGCGAAAAGGAACCACAATTACAGGTCGTCGTTGACCCCGACCGACTGCGCGCCAACAATCTGACGCTCGATAATCTTTTGCAAACGGTGCGCGATGCGACCACTGTCGGAGCCGGCGGATTTGTGGATACCGCCAACCAGCGACTGGCACTGCGGCACATTCCAGCGGTCTATACGCCCGAGCAATTGGGTGAGATCGTGGTCGCCTATCAATCGACGGGCCTAACCGCTGGGGTCAACGCGGCAACATCGTCCGGCACGATGCTGCCCAGCGGACCTGGAACTCCGCTGCGCATCAAAGATGTCGCCGAAGTTCGGTACGATCATGCACCACCCATCGGAGACGCGATCATCAACAGCCGACCCGGCTTGCTGTTGATTATCGAAAAACAGCCGTGGGCCAACACGCTAGAGATCACTCGCAATGTCGAACAGGCAATGGAGGAATTACGTCCGGCACTGGGTGAGGTGGAATTTGATACGACGGTTTTCCGACCGGCAACGTTCATCGAGCGAGCGCTGACGAACCTTGGCAAATCAATGCTGATCGGCTGCGTGCTGGTGATCATGGTATTGATGCTGTTTCTGTTTGACTGGCGCTGTGCGGTGATCAGCGCGACCGCGATCCCATTGTCTCTACTGGCGGCCGTGATGGTGCTGTACTGGCGTGGCGGCACCGTCAATACGATGGTTCTGGCCGGTTTGGTCATCGCACTTGGTGAAGTGGTCGATGACGCGATCATTGACGTCGAAAACATCATCCGACGACTGCGTCTGAACACGCTACTGGAAAAACCTCGTGACAACTTTCAGGTCGTCCTGGACGCGTCTTTGGAAGTCCGTAGCGCTGTCGTTTACGCCACTGTGATCGTGGTGCTCGCATTTCTGCCGGTGTTTTTCCTGACCGGTTTAGCCGGCGCTTTCTTTCGACCGCTGGCGGCCGCCTACATTCTTGCCATCCTAGCCTCACTGGCAGTGGCCCTGACGGTTACACCGGCGATGTCACTCTTGTTGCTCCCTGTCTCAGCAAGAAAACGAACAGTCGATGGCCCTTTTGTCCGCGGTCTCAAGTCGATCTATCGAATTTTCCTGGGCTCGGCGTTGCGTTTCCGCTGGGCGACGCTGGCCGCGACCGCGATCGTTTTCTTGTTGATTGCCGCGTCCATTCCGCGGCTTGGTGAACAGTTGATGCCAAAGTTTCGCGAAACCGATTTTTTGATGCATTGGGTCGAAAAACCCGGGATCGGAATCGAAGCCATGGATCGCATCACACTGCGCACCAGCGAGGAATTGATGGCGGTCCCCGGCGTTCGTAATTTTGGTTCACATATCGGTCGCGCCACGGTCGCCGATGAAGTCGTGGGCCCCAATTTCACGGAACTTTGGATCAGCATCGATGACGACCAGGATTACGATCAGACGGTCGCCAAGGTGCAAGCAATCGTCGACGGGTATCCCGGCTTGTACCGCGACTTGTTGACCTACCTGAGCGAACGAATCAAAGAAGTTCTTACCGGCACGAGTGCCTCGATCGTGGTCCGCGTATTCGGTCCTGATATGGATCAACTGCGGGCAACCGCCGCCGAGATCGCCGCCCAGATTCAGTCCATCGACGGAGTCATCACGCTCAAGGTCGAGCCACAAGTGCTGGTGCCCCAAATTGCGATCGACATGCGTCCCGATGCCGCGTCACAGTTTGGATTGACTCCCGGCGTGTTGATGCGGAACGTGACGACCCTGGTGAACGGCACGCGAGTCGGTGAAATCTATCGTGATCAAGCAATCTTTGGCGTCATCGTTCGTGGTCAGGACCGTCTGCACAGTGATCTGCAAACACTGGGCAACTTGATGATCGACACTCCCTCGGGCGCACAAGTTCCGTTGGACAGTGTCGCAAATCTGTCGATCGTGCCGGCACCGAACGAGATCAAACGGGAAGGGGCGTCGCGGCGGTTAGACATTACCTGTAACGTCGAGGGCCGCGACTTGGCGTCGGTGGCCACCGAGATCGAACAAGCGGTTCGCTCCGGCGTCGAATTCAAAACCGGCTACCACCCTGAATTTTTGGGCGAGTACGCAGAGGCCAAAGCATCGCGACAGCGACTGTTGCTGCTTTCGCTGGGTTCGGTCCTGGCGATCAGCGTGATCTTGTACATTGACTTTAGCAGTTGGCGGCTTGTGCTGCTGATCCTGCTCGCCTTGCCGCTGGCATTGCTCAGCGGTGTGCCGGGGGTGTTTGCGGGCGGCGGCATTATCTCACTCGGTTCGCTCGTCGGTTTCGTGACTGTTCTCGGTATCGCCGCCCGGAACGCGATCATGTTGATCAGCCACTACCGCCACTTGGCCGGCGAAGTACCAGGCATCACGCCTCGAGAACTGATCCTCCGCGGGGCTGAGGAACGTCTCGCCCCGATCCTGATGACGGCGCTAACCACTGGTCTGGCGCTGGTCCCCTTGGTGGTCACTGGAGAACTGCCCGGCCAGGAGATCGAATTTCCGATGGCGCTGGTCATCCTGTGCGGTCTGGTCGGCGCCACCGTCGTTAACTTGCTGGTATTGCCGCTGCTGTACGGTTGGTTAGCTCCGCCAGCCGGCTCGGACTGATTTCGTATATGCTAATGGCGTCTAAACGAAGACAAGGATGAACCGATGACAGGACGGAGACCGCCGCGGCGCGTCTGTCAGTGAATTCAGATTCGTGTTTTGGAGATTTAACATGAGATGCTCGTTGGCGCTCGCAGTGCTGCTGTCTGTTTCGATCCTGTCCTCAAGCGCGATCAGCGAAGAGTTCCATGTTCCTGATTTTCTGGCGGCTCGTCAGCCACAGCCGGGCTCGAAGGTCCATCCTCCCGAGAAATGGTCGGCTACTGAAAATGTGGCATGGAAGCACGATATCCCGGGCCTCGGTTGGTCGTCACCGATCGTCTGGGGCAACAAGATCTTCATCACATCTTGCATCAATACCGGTGTGACGCCAGAGCCCAAAAAAGGTTTGTACCTCGAAAGCATGGATGCGAACTTGTACCCCAAACCGAAGGACGTTCATAAGTACATGGTTTATTGCCTCGATCTTGATACCGGCGATATGATTTGGGAGCGGACTGCTCATGAAGGCATTCCGGCCAAGCCGCACCATATCAAAAATACCCTGGCATCCGAGACACCGGCAACCGACGGCGAAAGAATCTATGCGTTGTTCGGTAACCTCGGCATGTACTGTTACGACTTCGATGGCGAACTGATCTGGAAATACGATATCGAACCGACCGATACAACCTATGGCTGGGGAACGTCGATGTCTCCCGTGGTGCATCGGGACCGCGTCTACATTGTCAACGACAACGAAGAACAATCTTGGCTGGCCGCGCTTGATAAGTACACCGGCGAAGAGATCTGGAAAGTCCTGCGTGAAAGCCCTTCCAACTGGACGACGCCATTCATCTGGGAGAACGATCAGCGGACTGAGATTGTGATCAATGGCAAGCTGTTTGCCAGATCCTACGATTTGGATGGCAATGAACTATGGAGAACTCAAGGGTATTCCGCCGTTGCCGTTCCACGCCCGTTTGAAAAGTACGGGTTGCTGTACGTTACCTCCGGTCATGTTGCCTTTGGAGACAACCGAACCTACGTGATTCGACCGGGTGCGTCCGGAGACATCACTCCTTCCGAAGACCAGCCGAAAGGCGAATACATCGAGTGGTATTCGGAAATCGCGCCTTATCATCCGACACCGTTGATCATTGACGACAATCTGTACATGCTGTTCGATTATGGTTTCATGCAGTGCTTCAACGCCAAGACCGGCGCGGAGGTCTACTCGCGAAAACGGATTCCGGGGGGACGAGCATTTTCCAGTTCGCCGGTCGCCTATGCGGGCAAGATTTTTTGTCTTAACGAAGATGGTGTCACGTTCGTGATTCAGGCCGGTCCCGAATTCAAAGTCTTGTACAAGAACGAGCTTGCCGAGGACGACATGGGGATGGCGACGCCGCTGGTGCTGGGCGATAAACTGCTGATTCGCACCTCCAAGCGGCTGTATTGCATCGCAGAGAACAAGTGAAACCCGGCTCAGCGGTGAGCTGCAGGCGTGGCTAGCGCCAGCGGCTCAGGCGCGGATCGAGAACCTGTGAGCGCTAGCCTCGGGCGTCGTGTGGACCGCGTTTGTTTTGCGAAAGGCCCGTGGCTAGCGCCAGCGGCTCAGGCGCGGATCGAGACCCTGTGAGCCGTAGGCGCTAGCCTCGGGCGTCGTGTGGACCGCGTTTGTTTTGCGAAAGGCCCGTGGCTAGCGCCAGCGGCTCAGGCGCGGATCGAGACCCTGTGAGCGTAGCCTCAGGCGTCGTGTGGACCGCGTTTGTTTTGCGAAAGGCCCGTGGCTAGCGCCAGCGGCTCAGGCGCGGATCGAGAACCTGTGAGCCGTAGGCGCTAGTCTCGGGCGTCGTGTGGACCGCGTTTGTTTTGCGAAAGGCCCGTGGCTAGCGTCAGCCGCTCAGCGCGGATCGAGAACCTGTGACGCTAGCCTCAGGCGTCGTGTGGACCGCGTTTGTTTTGCGAAAGGCCCGTGGCTAGCGCCAGCGGCTCAGGCGCGGATCGAGACCCTGTGAGCCGTAGGCGCTAGCCTCGGGCGTCGTGTGGACCGCGTTTGTTTTGCGAAAGGCCCGTGGCTAGCGCCAGCGGCTCAGGGCGCGGATCGAGACCCTGTGAGCCGTAGGCGCTAGCCTCGGGCGTCGTGTGGACCGCGTTTGTTTTGCGAAAGGCCCGTGGCTAGCGTCAGCCGCTCAGGGGCGCTGTCGGCTAATTGACTCCCTTTTCAAAGCCTTCCCAGTACGGCTGGCGGAGCTTGAATTTTTGCAGCTTGCCGGTGGCGGTGCGGGCAAGCTCGTCGCGGATCTCTACCGAGGTCGGGCACTTGTAGTGCGCCAGGCAACTGCGGCAGTGCTGGATCAACTCCTCTTCGCTGGCACTGGCGCCGGCAGCCAGGACGACGAGGGCCTTGACGGTCTCGCCCCATTTAGCATCCGGGACGCCGATCACCGCGACTTCGGCCACCGCGGGATGGGAGTAGATCGCATCCTCAACTTCGATCGAGGAGACATTCTCACCTCCCGAGATGATCACATCCTTTTTACGATCCGAAATCACCACGCAATGCTCATCGTCGATGAGGCCGCCGTCCCCGGTGTGAAACCAACCGTCTTGCAGTGCCTGGGCGGTTGCCTCGGGTTGTTCCCAGTAGCTTTTGAGGACCACGTTGCTGCGAGCCAACAATTCTCCATTGGGACTCGTTTTCATCCGCACTCCCAATGCCGGTGCGCCGGCTCGACTTAACTTTTGAGCACGCTCGTTGGGCGACAACTGATCCCATTCGGATCGGTCGCGACTGATCGTCAACAGCGGCGCTGTCTCGGTCAAACCATAGATTTGAATGAATTCCCAGCCAAGTTCCGTTTCGACTCGCTCGATCATCGCAGTCGGCGGCGGCGCGCCCGCACAGATGATGCGAACGCGGTCCCGGCCTGGAACCTCGTCTTTCCAATCCTTGGCCGCATCCAGGATCGCGGCCAACACCGCCGGAGCCCCGCACAGCAACGTCACTCCATGCTGGTCGATTCGGCGCAAGATTTCCGATCCGTCCACTTTACGCAGCACCACTTGTTTGACACCCATGGAGGCAATGGAAAATGGCATGCCCCAACCGTTGCAGTGAAAAATAGGCAGGGTATGCAGGTAAACGTCACGGTCGCTGACACTGGCGTGCCATCCGAAGACGGTCGCATTGATCCACAGGTTGCGGTGCGTCATCTCGACGCCCTTGGGACGCGCGGTGGTGCCGCTGGTATAGTTGATGGTGGCTGTCGCGTTCTCGTCCCATTGCCATTCGTTCGGCTCGGAATTGAAATCGTACAACTCCTCTTCTTGCGACGAACCCAATTCGATCACGTTCGTGTTTTTCAGTTTGCCCAGGGACCCCATCAATTCCGGATCAACCAGGGTGATCCGAGCGCCGCAGTGGTCAATGATGTACTGCACTTCGACTCGATTGAGCCGGAAGTTAACGGGCACGGCGACTCGTCCCCAGCCGGGCACACCATACAGAAACACCAGCATCCGGGCGGCGTTGTGTGACACGATCGCGACGCGGTCACTTGGCTGAATCCCCAGTTTCTGCAAGCCGGCCGCCAATGCCTTGGCTCGCAACCAGACTTCGTGGTACGTCAGATCAGCAAGCGGATGCGCGGGTTGAACGGGCTCATCGACAATCGCCACCCGCTTACCGTAGACGGTCGCTGCTCGTTCGATGTGATCACGTATGGTCAGCGCTACTTCCACCACTGTCCTCGATGTTTGGGAGAGGTTCGCACAATGCTGTAAGACGATTGTCTACGCTGGCCGATCCGATTTCCAGTAGCTGGGCAACAGAAAGAACTGGGAGCCGCATCACTCGGTTTTGATCGCGTCGCTTCGCCGCTATTTTAGACCGAGGACATGACGGCATGCGTTTGGGCCACCGGTGCTATCGGCAATATTGTTACCGACCGAGAAAATTCGAACTTGAAAATGGAACCACCTGTGGGCGAAGAATCGACCCAGATGCGCCCTTCCAACCGATCAATGATGCGTTTGCAGATGGCCAAACCGATACCAGTTCCTTTGTACTCATTCTGATTGTGTAGTCGTTTGAAAATCCCGAAGATCTGTTCGCGGTGAACAGGTTCGATACCAATCCCATTGTCTTTCACCGCGAATATCCAGCGGGAATCCACGGTTTGTCCGCTGACATGGACTTGCGGAGCTTGATCGCCGTGGTACTTGATGGCGTTAGCAATCAGATTTTGGAACAATTGCGCGAGTTGTCCCGGATCCGCTTCCACGATTGGTAATTCGTCAAAAGTGACCTCCGCGCCAGATTCGCGGATCGCTTCGGATAGATTGTCAATCGCGAGTTGCACGGTTTCGTTGGCATCAACCCTGGTCGTCCTGGGACAATCGGATTCGATACGAGAATAGGAAAGTAAATCTTGAATCAGATTTCGCATCCGCCGCGCACCATCAACGATATATGCGATGTATTGTTCGCCTTCGACGGTCAGTTGGCTGCCGCAATCTTCTTGTAGAAGTTCACAGAACGACCTGACCTTGCGGAGCGGCTCCTGCAGATCATGGGATGCGACATATGCAAACTGGGCTAGTTCCTGATTGCTGCGGGCGAGGCTTAGGTTAGCTTTTTCGAGCTTCTGCAATACGAGTTTGCGTTCGGAAATATCAGCTGCAACACCAAGATATCCGTAGATGGCGTTGTCTTGATCGCGCAGCGCTGTGACCGTCAGCAGGACTGGAAGTTTGCTGCCATCCTTGCGAATATAAGTCCATTCCCGCTGTTCCTTACCGCCACTGGCCGCTTTGGCTACGAACACTTCGAAACCGGGCTGCACGTCGCGTTGTAACTCTGTGCTGATTTCCATGGCCCGAAGGGTTATCTCGTCTGGGTCGTGAAAAATCGCAGGCGTCTGTTTCAGCAACATCTCTTCTTTGCTGTAGCCGAGCATCTGTTCGGCGGTCGTATTGAATGTCACGATCAAACCGCAGGGGTCTGTCGAGATGATGGCAACTCCGGCGGCGTCTTGAATTGCGGCTTGCAAACGCCGCGACTTTTCAAGCTCGCAGGCTGCATTTTTGCGGTCGGTTACGTCGGTATTGGCACCGAGCACACGAATAGGATTGCCGGATTCATCGCGGAATACCACGGCTTTAGCACTGATGTGACGTACATAACCGTCAGGATGGATCACACGGAATTCACAATCGAATGTGCCTTTTCCTTGTAAAGCTGTATCAAGCGCTTGCTCCGAAAGCAAACGATCTTCAGGGTGAAGACTGGCGGTCCAAGCATCGTAGGCGGCCGAGAAATCCGCGCGACGCCGGCCGTATAACTCGAACATCACGTCGTTCCAATCCAACGCGCCGGTGACTGGGTCGTAATCCCAAATCCCAATCTTATTGACGCGCGCCGCGAGTTCCAGCTTTTCTACATCCACGGTCATTTCGTTGGCATAACCGACCGCCTTGTGCGATACGCGTGAGATCATCAGAAGCAGCCCAATTAGCAGTCCGTCGATGACGAATCCGGCGACTAGGATGGTCGCTGGCTGCGTCGAATTCACACTCTGACGGAACGACTTGGTACTCCAAACGTCAAATGTCCACGTTCGCCCGTAAAGCGTAAGCGAGAACTTCTTCTTGAGCAGTGGATTCGCGTCGAAATCGTCTTCAGATTCCCGATGTTCGTCAAACAGGACGTCTGATGAGTCGGTGATGCGGATTGCAACTTGACGTTTCTGTTTTTCCAGCGTGCCCGCCATCAATTTCTGAAACACGAACGGTGCGTAGACTAAGCCGGCAAATTCGCCATGCTCTTCCTTGTCGTCGAAATTGCGTTTGTAGAACGGCGCGAAGAACAGAAATCCGGGAGTTTTCAATGAGTCTTGAACCAGCACGATCGGACCAGTCACTTGAGCCTGGGCGGTGTCGTGCGCAGTCGAGCTGCCGTGATTCGATTCGTCTCGTGAGCCATATCCAAACCCACCGCTTGTTCGTTTCCCTGCAACGGGACGATCGATTGAATTGGCCAATATTCATCGGCTATTCGGGGTGGATGAATTGTAAAGTCGGGACGATTGATGCGCTGTTGCTTGAGAAATCCGTCAACTTGCTTGCTGTCCAAGGAGGCGATTACGCCGATGCCGTTGATCCCGGGATACTTTTGCTCGACTTGAATCGAGGTCGCGTATTGTTCCCATAGCTCATCATTGACCCGGCCGTTGTTCGTTCCGATAAATGCGACGCCCGCCCATAACGCGTCCTCGTATTTCTTCATCCGTTCGATCACCAGTTCGACCACATGATCCGCTTCTCGATCGAATTGCAGAGCGATTTTTGTGCGCAATTGGTTGCGTGAGTAGTACCAGGCAAACAAGGTCAAACACAGCGATAGTGCGACGACCGCCCAATGAAACCAGCGCAGAGTTCCGGTTGCTTCGAGCCTGTTTCGCCCATCCCTACTAAATGAATTAGTCGAATTTTTCATCGAGTCTTGACACACACTCGGTTTCTGCCCAATCGCTTTGCGTCGTAAAGCGCGGCATCGGTTCGTCGCAGAGTATCTTCAAGCGAGTCGCCTGGACCCACCTCTGAAACTCCCGCGCTCGCTGTGACCCGCAGGCGAGTGTCTTCGATATCCAGTGGCGAATCGGCGATCTGAGTCAACAGATCATTGATGATCTCGCAAGCGCTTTCAACGCTGGTTTCAGGCAGCAACAGTGCGAACTCTTCGCCACCGAATCGCGCCGCCTGGATACCGTTATTGCTGGATTGGTGGATCACTGTGGCCAGGCAACGCAGGACTTGATCACCGACCAAATGACCGTGTGTATCATTGATTTGCTTGAAGTGATCGATATCCAGCAGGGCCAGGCAAAGTTGATCGCAGTTAGCCATCAGTTCGCCAAAACTTTGGTCCAAACGTCTGCGATTGGGCATGCCCGTCAACAAATCGGTATGTGCATCGGCAGCGAATCCAAGCATTTTTCGCTGACGGGTTATCGCAAAACGCAGTGATCGAATAAGAAGTCTTCCATTAATGGATTCCTTTGCCAGAAAATCTTGGGCTCCGTTTTCAATGGCGTTTAAGCCGAGACGTTCATCGTCACTGCCGGTCAGCACGACGATTGGCAATCGCGCGTCCACACTGCGAAGCTGGTGAAGTGAGTCGATCCCAACGCCATCCGGTAAGCCTAGATCCAACAGACATACGTCAAAATCGTTCGCCGCCAGCATCTGAAAAGCATCTGCGAGCGAGTTTGCATGCTCGACCGTGAATGAATCATGGATCGCATGACGAAGTACGCGACTGACCAGCATGGCCTCGATGTCTTGGTCTTCAACCAACAACACTTTGATTGTACCTCGGGCAGTATCCATCATCTTTCCATTTCTGTATCGACTGGAAAATTGAAGCAATCCCCGACCAACGATTCCAGTGTGTTTTGGCTCAGCGGCTTCTGTTCGGTTCTCACGATCGCCGAGAATTGCTTCGTGCGGCGGATGTCTGCGGGGCTGATGGAAGTCGAGAGCATGACGACTAATGCGTTGGCTCGGCCGGCATTCTCAAGTTCTCGAAATTTCTCCAAGAAGGTAAAGCCGTTCATTCGAGGCATATTGATGTCCAGAAAAATGACATCAACCGGGCGGTCATTCGACCGCAGGTAAGCAAGTGCGTCTTCGGCGTGCTCGAAAACGATGACTTGCTCGACGAGACCTGATTTTTCCAGCACACGAGCGTGTAGGAAGTTATCAGTGCTGTCATCATCGACCAGCATCACGCGCTGAATTGGTTTCTTGCGTTGTGTCAGCGAGTGTTGCATGACCAGTCTTCGTCTCGCGTATTCGGGCGACGTTGCCTGGTAAAGATGGCATGCGTAAGAAGGCGGTTCGTGGCGCGACGTAACTGCGTCGCGAGTTATCTCAAGAACACAACCCGCATTGAATTGACTTTGTCGACAGTAACGGTCATGCCGTTTGGAAAACCATCGACAATGCCGGCGGTACACTGATAATTCAGGAACCCGAAAACGGCACCGTCGACAGATATCAGTCCTGCCGGAGGACCTCCAGGGCGGCCAGGGTTGGCAGCGTCTCGGCATCGGTGGGGACCAGTTCGACGAGCAAATTACGGTCGACCGTTACGTCGCTGAATTCTTTGATGGTTGCCCGATTGGTCCCTGATTCGCCCTGGATGTCAACCGCAGTCGCGACGGTTTTGCCCTGCAGACGCACGTCGAAGCTTCCCGGCCGATCCGTTTCCAGCGCGGCGAAGTGCAGTTTAACGGTGTAGTTAGCCTCGGAATCATCCGCGCCCAACAGCGGTAGTTCAAAACGGCTCAGCCCGCGCGCACCGGAAGTGTACAGCCACGGCGTTTCAGTTTGTTCAATTCGTGTGGATTCTTGATTGCGACTGTACCAGCCACCACCGGGCGCGAGTTGTTGATTGAGGTTGAAGACAAACTCCAACCTTTCAACGGCCGTCGGCCGCGGATAACCGAACCACTCGCGGCCAGCTTCGTCTTTGCGATCACCCGGGGCACCGAAGTTGATTCCCATTCGTTTGACCGGCGTCGTTGGTCCCACCGCGCTGAAAATGCCCCAGGACTTGTTTTCGGCCTTCGGCTCCATCACCACCGTCGATGCGATCGAGAACTGACATACGCAACCGGCACTTGCCTCGGGGATCATGACCAATCCGTTGCCGGGAATCGCGTTGACCCAGCAACCAAGTCGCTGGCCGGCAAAATGGCGTGTGCCGCTGTCGTTGTACAGATCGTAGTAACCGATGAACCCAGAGCGGAAAAACATCGTATTCGGGGTTGCCGTGATCACGCCGCAGTGGTGTCCCGGGCGGCTGAACCGCCACTCGCTCTCCTCGTCGGTCAACGGATGCGGCCGCGTCTTTGGCTTGCCGGTGTGCAGATCAAAGGCCCAAGGTTCGGCGAAAATTTCGTGTCCGATCACGGCCGGCCGGTTCATGTAGTTGGCGTTCTTGGACCACAATTCGGTTCCACTGCTGGCATCGAGCACCAGCAGTTTTCTTTTTTCAAACTCGCCGGCCAGGAATTGCTTCCAATAATGTCCGTTCGCGTTGGCGCCGCACAGCACGACGTGGCCGTCGGCGTACATCAACGTCAGGCTGCCGCCACCGGCGCTGACGTTGGTGGTATCGGTAACGTTGACCGCTTGTTCCCACAGCTTTTCGCCGGTTCGGCGATCCAACGCAACGGCCAACCGAAGATCCAGCTGCTTCATTTCAGCCTCGGCTTTGAGCGCCGCCTCGCCGGTCAGCTGCTTTAACTCTCCCTTGTCGCGGAGGTACAACTGCTGACGCTCCTCGGGACTGATCGAGCTGTCGATGAAGTAGACACGCTCCGGTCCGATTGCGATGGTCGTATGCAGGATATTATCACCGCGATAAGTCCACATCCGCTCGCCCGTTTGCGTATCGACCGCAAACAGCGCATCAGTTTGGCTGGTGACCGTCAAGCCGCGACGACGCATTTGTTCTTCCAGTTCTTGTCGAATCGTGCTGGTGCCAAACAGTTGTCCGTTGTCATAAGCCAGATAGGCCCAGGCGCGGGGGATGCCGTCGGTGGTTTCGGGGGTCGTGTACTCGGCGACGATTTCGCCGGTCGCCGCATCCAGAGCGGTACATTTGTTTCCCGCTGCCGCGTACAGGACATCGTCACTGGCCGCCAGATTGTGCGTTTCGCGGTTGTTGAAAACACCGGTACGAAGCGCTCCCGGATTTTCGTGCTCCCACAAAAAGGTGCCGTTGTAAGCGTCGTAGGCCATCAGAGATTCCATCCCTTGAATGAACATCCGACCGTTGGTCGATAGCGGAGCACCGGCTGCTTCGTGTCGATTGATCATGGCGCTAGGGCCGGGATCCCCATACCACAGCACACCCAGTCCATCGCGGATTCGCGAATCGTCGGTGCACGAAGTGTTGGCTGCATTGCCATATTGATGGGACCAATTCCCGGCGCCGGCCAATTTTCCGCGCCGAAACATGAACCAGGGCGCGTCTGCGGTAACGTCCCCTTCACCCTCGCGATACAACTCCGTCAACCATTGTGTCACGCTCTGGTCGCTACTTGGATTCTGGTCGCTACTTGGATTCTGGCGCTACTTGGATTCTGGGCGGCCGGTGCGGAGGCCGGTCTGCCGAGGATGGCGACGCCGCCACAGGGTTTCAGGAACCGGGCAATCGACTGTGCCTCACAGGGCGGCTGGCCAGTGATCAACTGCGAATCTGAAACAATCAGATTTGCGAAGTAGTTTGCAAAAGGAATGCTGCTTAGTGGTGCATTGACGATCGTTACCTGAGTCGCATGAATCCCCGCACGCTCTAATTTCGCTCGTGACTGATTTGCTTTCTGCGGATCGGGCTCGACCCCGATGATCGACAACTTGCTTTGTTTTGCCAGTTCGTAGGCCAGTCGTCCCTGCTCGCTACCAACGACCAGGCAATAGCCGCGCCGCTGACCGCTCTGCTGCAGAATTTCTTGGGCCGCCGACCGGTACAGATCGGTCAGCTCATCCTGGGGGAACGGCTCAGCGAACGCCAGCGGCCAATTTTTGACGTTTGCTGGTGGTTGGGGTGCACTGGCGAAAGCATACAGATGCCCTTCGTCGGTGCTGACCATCAGCACTCCATCGGAAACCGCCAGGCCGCGAACATTGCCGACCACCGTTTGCTCCCACAGGGGTGCTCCGCTGGTTCGATCGAGCGCCACTAACTGATTCAGTCCGCCGGCAACCACCAGGTTGCCCGTCGCGATCAAGACATCGTCAAAGTCACTTTTAAACTCCCACAGAATTCCGACGGCCGAGTACTCTTCCATCTTCCTTTTCGCCTCGGCCACCTTTTCGGGATCTCTTCGATTATCGCGTGCCACGAGGAACCATTTTTGCTTTTCCTGACTGGCCCGCGCATGTTCGGCTCGATTGACGCAGATGATTTTTTCGCCGGTCATGATGTAGGCCAGATCGCCCGCCAACACCATTTGGCGACCGTTGATATAGGCTTCCCCGACTTCTCCCGATTGTTGGTCCATCGCCAGGAAGTGATGGGGGCCGCCGGAGTAGACTTGTCCGTCACCCAACAGCGCTTTTGTTCCGCCCACCACGCCGCCGGCATCGCTGCGCCAAGAGTACTTTCGCTGGAAGGTGATCTCCCCGGTTTTCTTGGAAACCGCAACCGGTAACGACCGACCCGAGGGAACAAATAAATTTGTCTCGTTGCACAGCAGGTAACCCTGCGGCGACAAATCGTTTCGCCCCGCGTCTTGCTCGCTGATCGTGTCGTTCCGCCAGATCACCGAGCCGTCGGCTGCATTGACCGCGCACAGGTAGACCATCTCGTGCGGAAACACACCCGCACCGAAGTATGCCGTCTGTCCGTCCACCAAAACACCGGTGCGGACCGGCCAACGCGAGATCATCTCACCGCGTGAGAGTAGCCGATCGTCCTTTGGTCCCACTCGCATTTTCCAAACTTCGTTCCCATCGACCGCATTCAAGCAGTAAACGTTTCCGTCGTCGCTGCCAAAATAGACATTCCCATGAGCGAGAGTGGGCGCCAGTCGAATCGGTCCCTCGGTGTAGTAACTCCAGATCGTTTCGCCAGTCTCAGCACTTACACAGTACAAACGATTGTCGACAGTGCTGCCAAAGTAAACGCGACCGTCCGACATCACGACCTGCATCGCGTCGTCAAAGTCAACACGATGACGCATTTCGTGTCCTTCGATTGGCGCGCTGCGCGGTCCTTCCCAGGCCTGGACCGGCCTCGCCTGAGTCTTGTAGGTCCACGTCAAGTGCAGCGGCGTGTTCAGCTGAGCTTCGCTAAAACCAACTCTTTGATTGCCGTTCAAATAAGCCGGCCAATCGGCGATTGCCGACGAGGCCAGCAGCGCGACGACAAGACAGGCGGAAGGTATCCGTAGCAGTTGCATGATTGCGTTTCCGTAGAGCGGTTTGATGGGTTTCCGGCTGACTGGATTGTAACCTGATCAGCCGTTGGCGGGTTGACTGCGGCGCTAGGACCGATCGGCCTGAGGTCAATCCAGACGGGGCGTGGTCCAATCAGATTAGCTACGATACAGCCAATTAATCACAGTATATCACCCGCCTCGGCCATGGAAGGAACCCCACAACACCGTGAACGATTCATTGAAGTCCTTGCACACTTATTCACGAAAGATTCACACTGCGATCGTCCCCAGCGTCACTCGAAAAGAACTGACCTGCGAACAGGTCGGACGGGAGTTTCGTGATCTGATCCATCACGGCGCCAAGCTTCGCGTCGCCGCGCGGGGAAAGCCAACTCCGGAACGACTATTGTCACTCGGCTACACGCCGAAACACAAGATTGAACTGTTTGACACGCAATTCTATCTGAGCAATGTTCGCCAGAATCCGGAACTCCGCTTTGTGGTTGGTTATGTCGTCCAGCAAAACCGATCGACGGGGCGCAGCGAAATATTTCCGCGCATCTTTTACAAGGATCTTTCCCTGGTTTGGAGATCAGCTTCACATTTCTGCGACGACGACGGTTTATGGATTGGTAAAGGTGCGACCTATGTCACCTTTGAAGACGATCACCAGATCGAGACTTCGCGAGAATCGACGACCGATTTGCCGATCGAGATGCAATCGGCGGTGGAAGACGTGTTGCGCTGGACACGGCGACCCCTGAGCGATGACAAGATCATTGGTCTGGTACTGCGCAAGGCGCCCGAAGGACGCGTCCGGCCCTACGCCGATTTCACTCGGCCGCGGCAGCGGGCAGCAGCCGTGCGTGGCAACCTGATCAACGGTGGTCGCAGCATCGCCCGGTTCACACGGCGGAACGACCCGACCTCGCTGCGTTTCGCGAAGGGGTACGAACCTGATTTCAAACGAGGCGTGCTGGAGACCAGTGAGTCGATGAGTCGCTTGTACCACGGCAAGTTAAAACGCTTTCGGATCCTGTCGACTAATCGCAAGATCCAGTATGGATTCATTGCCGGGGCGAAACATGTATGGATCATTCCGCCTCAAGCGACGACGACCGAACTGTCCAGCTATGGAGTGCGGACAATTGATGTGATCGCCGACGACGATCTGTTCATTCCCGGATACGAGTATCACTACGTCGAAGAATCGCTGCAGGAAGGTGGCGAGCCAAATCACTACAGCCAGATTCCGAAAGGATTTGCCGGCGACGTTTGCGAGCATGACGACGCCAAGGCGGATGCCTCGCCGTGGCTCGATCAAATCCCCGTAATTCAACAGTTTCGCCGCCAGCTGCTGTAGAAATATCCTCGCTTGATTCCTTTTTTCACTAAGAAACTTGGCTCAGATTCGTATCATCAGGGTAGTTGGCAGACACTTTTCTCGAATCTTGGAGCCCACGATGACACGCTCTTCTGTAGCCGCGCTTGCGATCGCCTTTTCACTGATGGCTTGTGGTACCTGGCAGCATCCAGCCCGCGCACAGGATGTCAAGATTACGATCACCAAGGGGGACAAGGGATCAGCCTCCAAGCCTCCTTTCACAGGCACCCGGCCGGCCGTTGATATCGCGATTCTGTTGGATACTTCCAACTCGATGGACGGGTTGATTGCGCAGGCCAAGAGCCAGCTGTGGAGCATTGTTCAGCAGTTTGCCGATGCCAAGCAAGCCGGCAAGACGCCGATTCTGCGAGTCGCCGTGTTCGAATATGGAAACACAAATTTGCCTGCCAGCGAAGGCTACATCCGCCAGGTCGTTCAACTGACCGACGATCTGGATAAAGTCTCCGAGGTCTTGTTCGGTTTGCAAACCGAAGGCGGCGACGAATACTGTGGGATGGTCATCGAACAGGCAATCAAGCGTCTCGATTGGTCTGGCGAACCGAACAGCTACAAAGCGATTTTCATCGCCGGCAACGAGCCCTTCACCCAAGGCTCGGTCGACTACAAACAGAGTTGCAAGACGGCGATCGAAAATGGAATCGTTGTCAACACGATCCACTGCGGCGATTACGAAACCGGGATCAAGACGCATTGGAAAGATGGCGCCGATCTTGCCGAGGGCAACTATTTGAATATCAACCAAGATCGCAAGGTGATTCATATCGATTGTCCACAAGACAAGATCATCATTCAGCTCAATGCTGAGTTGAACAAAACTTATCTGTGGTTTGGCAGTCAGGAGAAACGCAAGGCGTATTTCGAGAACCAAATTGCCCAAGACCAGAATGCCTTGAGGGTCGGCGGTGGATCAGGCTTTGGCAGTGGACGGGGCCAAGCCAAAGCAAGTGCGCTGTATCGCAACGCCGGCCGTGATCTGGTCGACACGTTTGAGGAAGATCGTCAGATCCTGTCCAAGCTGCAAACGGATCAGCTTCCTGAACCGATGCAGAAAATGTCGGCCGATCAGCGCACCGAGCACATCAAAATGATGGCGGCGAAAAGGGCTGAGATTAAACAGAAAATTGCTCAGCTGAGCCGCGAGCGGGAAGCCTTCCTGGCCAGCCAACGCGCACTAATCGCCTCAGCAGAGGGAGACGATACGCTGGGGGACGCGATCGGAACCGCGGTGCGACAGCAATTGCAGAATTCGGGATTCGAACTCAGCAAGTGAGACCAGCCTAAGACAACCGAGCACGCAGTCGCTATAACATCAGCTCGTTCGGTGAACTTCGACGATCACGTTGTTTCACCACTCATTTCCTTCTTTCGGCAGGGAGATCATTGATGAGCCGCCCGTTGTTCGCTGTCGCCGGTGTTGCTGCCGCGTTGCTTGGTGCCCTTCCCGTGTTGGGCCAAAAAACCGAGGAGCCCGCTGTGGGAGAACCAGTACTTCGCCATGCCGTCTACTTTTCGTTTAAGGAATCCGCCAGCCAGTCGGACATCCAAAACGTTGTCGATGCCTTCTCGGCGCTCGAGCAATCGATCCCCTCGATCATCGCTTTTGAAAAGGGGATCAATAACAGCCCGGAAAAACTTGACGACGGTTTTACCCATTGTTTTTTAGTCACCTTTGCTGATCAGAAAGGTTTGCAAGCCTACCTTCCGAATCCAGGCCATCGTGGTTTGGTTGAAATGGCAACACCGCTGACGGCGAATCTGTTTGTCGTTGATTATTTTGGCAAGCAAACAGAGCCGGCCCAGCGCAGGCTGCGGCATGCGGTCTACTTTAAGTTCAAGTCGGACGCCGAGCCGCAGCAGATTGCCGAGGTCGAACAAGCTTTTGCCGCCCTGCCTGCTAAGATCGATTCGATCAAAGGTTTCGAGTGGGGAAAGAACCTCCAGCCCGGGCCCTACGACGGTGGTTTCACCCATTGCTTTCTGTTAACGTTTGATTCGGAAGCGGGACGCGCTGAGTACTTGCCGCACCCCGATCACCAAGCGTTCGGTAAGCTGTTGAGGCCAATCCTGGAACAAGTCCGAGTGCTCGACTATTGGACCGGCGAGTAATGCCCAGCGATCGAATTCCAGTACCACGCGACGAACAGGATAACTACAGCCGCGAGATCGTTGCGGCCCGCCAGCAGTTTGTCCAACAACAAACCGGCGTCGCTCTCGATCACACGCAACAGTATTCCTTTGATCCCTCAATCGTTGCGGGCAATATCGAAAATTTTACCGGTGTCGCGCAAGTGCCGATTGGCCTGGCAGGGCCGATCACGATTCATGGTGAATATGCCCGCGGCGAGTTCTATGTCCCGATGGCAACGACCGAAGGGACGCTGGTCGCCAGTTATAGCCGTGGGATGCGATTGTTGTCCGAATGCGGTGGCGTGAAGACGACGATCATCGAACAATTCATGCAGCGTTCGCCTGTGTACCTGTTCGACGACGCCCGTCAAGCGCGTGAATTTGGTACATGGCTCGACCAGCAATTGCCGCGGATCAGGGAAATCGCCGAAAGCACGACCAATTTTGGCAAACTTTCTCATATCCAGCAGTTTGTCATCGGCTGCATGTGTTACCTGCGTTTCAATTACACGACCGGCGACGCCGCTGGTCAAAACATGGTCAGCACGGCGACCCTTGCGGCTTGTGAGTGGATTAACGAGCACTACCCAAAGCCGTCGCGGTACCTGATTTCCGGAAGTATCGATACCGATAAAAAACACTCTCATATGAACGTGATTCATACGCGCGGAAAGCGAGTGATTGCCGAAGCGGTCCTGCGCAAGGACGTCGTACAGCGGATCATGCGTGTTGACACCTCCGCCTTGAACCACGCCAGGCATGTTTCGGCCACCGGAGCGGTGCTTTGCAACTCAGCCAATAACGGGTCGCATGCCGCCAACGGGATCGCCGCGCTGTTCATCGCCACCGGACAGGACGCGGCCAACGTGGCCGAATCGCATGCCGCCATTGCGCACGTCGAATTGCGAACCGATGGCGATTACTACTGGTCGATCACCTTGCCGTCACTGATTGTCGGAACCTATGGCGGCGGAACGGGGTTGGCGACGCAGCGCGAGTGTTTGGAAATGCTCGGTTGCTATGGTACCGGAGGGGCCAACAAATTCGCCGAAATTTGCGCGGCGACAGTTCTGGCTGGGGAGACATCGCTAGCCAGCGCGCAGCTGTCCGGCGATTGGATCGCCAGCCACGACAAGCTGGGCCGCAACCGACCGTAACGCCCAGTCGGATGCGGGCGTTCGGGCAGGTGCGGGCGTTCGGGCAGGTGCCGGTGCTCGGGCAGGTGCCGGTGCTCGGGCAGGTGCCGGTGCTCGGGCAGGTGCCGGTGCTCCAGTCGCGATCATCTGCCTCGTTCGCAGGCAACTACAGGTGCTGGACGATTTCGCGCCTGGCGATCAATCGGGTTCCACGTTTTCGTTTCACCTTGCAGACTCCCAACCAGCGAACCCGCAGTTCGTTGAAGATTTGTTCCGCGGACAGGGTTCGTTTGCCGATAGCCGAGATTTTTCCTCCGGCTCGGTGTGCGTGTCCGCCCGCACCGCCAAGTCCTTCGAGCGTTTGTTGCAGCAGACAGACAGCGCTCTCGGTGTGGTGTTGGGTGCGGGCCGAAATGAACAGCTCATCGCCAACGACGGCGCCGCACAGTGCTCGATGGACATTTTCGCAGCGGATCAACAAGTCGGCCACTTCGCCCACAATCTCCACGCCGGCAGCGCGTGGCAGAAAGCAAATCGCGACATCGCTGTACAGCAACGTGCTCTGCAGCGCTAGCAGTAAATCACCGTAGTAATCCTGAGTCAGCGGCGCGTTACGGATTTCGGCCAGCAATTCCGGTTCCCCAAACTCCATCAGCCACGGCAATATTGATCGATCAAGTCGGGAATAGTGTGTTTCGTAGGCGCTGGTTTCGGTATTGATCGCATACAACATCGCGGTTGCCAACTTTGGTCCCGGATCGATATTCTGTTCGCGCAGATAGCTGGCAACAATCGTCGCGGACGCTGCCACGTCGGAACGAACATCGGCGAACGGAGTCTGGATACCACTGGGACCGATGGCGTGGTGATCAATGATGGCAACCGGCGTGATTCCCCGCCGCGTCAGAATGTGATTGGTTGCTTCCACACCGCAATCAACCAGAATCGTCGCCGTACGATCGTCAATTTCGATATCGTCGACCAGCTCGACGGGCGGTTCAAGCAATTCAACCATGTGATGGTTTTCCGCGCGAACAATTGCTCCGCCACCCAAGAGCCTCGTCGGCAGTCCAAGCTGCTCGTCAATCAGCACCTTCACGCCCCAGCCCGAAGCGATTGCATCCGGATCAGGATTATCGTGCATCACCACAATTACTCGATCGAAGTCTTTCAAAACTTCCAGCAGTTGTGACGAGATTGATCGGGCAGTCGATTGAATTGAAGTCATTGCATAGCCGTAGCAGAACGCCGGAAGTTGCTGGAAAACGTACAGGCGGTTTGCAACGATTCCCGGCTGCTATTGTATCTTTGGCCTACCTCCAGACAAAGCATGCGAACGCGAATAATGGTGAATCATGTCTGGTTCCTTGATCGATTGGCCGATTGGGCAAATGGTGACGCTGATTCCAACCCGCCGCGCTGGGGCCATCCAATTCATGGCCAGCGAGGAACACGTTTGGCGGTTCTTGATCCGGTCCTTGACGTAAGCCGTAGTTTTGCTGAGGCTGACGTCAAATCGCGTTTGTGCTGGTTACCTCCGTCGCGCTGATCGTGCGAATCCAGAACGCGAGGAGAACTTGTCTATACTGACCTGGCTGTCACGAAACAGCATCAGGCGAAGTTGGTTTGGCGCAGATGTACGTATTTGAAAACCCGGTTTTGCAGCGCGAGTTGTTGGTTAACCTGAGGACCAATCGGGCATTTTTGCTGCTTGCTGTGTATCAGCTGCTACTTGCCGCGGTGGTTCTGGTCGCCTGGCCGACGGCCCAGCGATTGGACCTGACCACCAACCCGCAGTCGGCGCGGAATTTGGTCAATCTGTTCTTTTTGGGCCAATACGTGATCGCTTCATTGATGGCGCCCAGTTTTGCCGCCGGCGCGATCACGGGGGAAAAGGAACGACAAACTTACGAGATGCTGTTGGCCAGTCCGCTGCGTCCGGGCGCCATCGTGTTTGGCAAGATGGTTGCCTCGCTGACTCACCTGGGAATGCTGATCATGGCGTCGCTGCCGATCATCGTGCTCTGCTTGCCGCTGGGCGGGGTGAGTGTCTATGAGGTGCTGGCCGCGTACCTGGGATTGATCGTCTCAGTGATTCTGTTCGGGGCGATTGGTGTTTTTTGCAGCAGCTATTTTTCTCGCACAGCCAGCTCGCTGGTGGTCAGCTATCTGGTGATTTTGCCGCTCGTCTTGGGGGCCGTGTTGTTCTGGCAAGCGTTTGAGGGCAATGGCGAATTGCGATTGAAGATGGCGCTGCTGGTCGTCCCGGCGTTTGTGCTCTCCGCGGTGATTTTAATGTGCGCCGCCGCAGCCGGCAGAATGCTGTATCCCCCCGACTTCGGCAGCGAAGGCAAGGAAGTGATTGACTTGGAACGGGAAGCTGAGGAGGCGGTCGGGCTGGTGATCCAACCCGATCAATTCCCCGACCGCTTGTTCGCGCCCCCGAAGAAACAGGAGTTGATGCCGGACGGCGCCAACCCGGTTTATGACAAAGAGATTCACAGCGAAATCTTCAGCCAGGGTACTTTGATGCTGCGACTGGTGATCCAGATCAGCATGTTGCTGGCGATCCCATTGATGGGCGTATTCTTGTTCTGGCAGATCGATCGCTGTGCCTGGTTTGCGGTGTATGTGGTCGTTTTCAATATGTTGGTTGGTCCAGTGTTCCTGGCGGGCAGCATGACCAGCGAACGTGAACGACAAACACTGGACCTGTTGCTAACGACCACATTGACGCCTTGGCAGATTTTGTCGGGAAAGTTCATTGTTGGTTTTCGCATCTCGGCTGTTCTGACTGGGTTTCTGCTGTGGCCGTTGGTACTGGGAACGGCCTTGAATTCCAGTTTCTGGTCGAACTGGTTGTCGGTAGCTGGCATGTTTGCCGTGGTTCTGATGGTTTGTCTTGTCAATGCAACCGTGGCGTTGGTTTGTTCGCTGTATAGCCACAAGACTTCAATAGCGCTGTTGACGACTTATGTTTTTTTGTTGCTGATGTACGTGGGCCCTCCAGCAATTGTGTCGCTGATGCAGATTCTGAATTTTGATCGTGCCCAGATTGCAAGCATGCAGTGGACGGGAGTCAGCAGTCCATTTGCGGCGCTATTTGCGATCCCATTGGACGAACAGCTAAGCCGGCAGAATAACAATTTACCGGCCAATGTTGGCGATGCTCGGGTACTGATAGGCTACTTCGCGTTTAGTGCGGCGTTGCTGGGATGTTGTACCGCGGCGATGTTCGTTCGTCTGCGAGCGCGGCGAGGTTTGTCGGAATAGGCGAGTTTCACGCCGAGTTAACCTGTCTTTCGTCGGTCGGGTCGGTTTTGTTACTGAATTCAACGTAGCCGCATCGGTGCGCCGGCAAACGCGGGCCAGCCGATGGTCGTTGTCAGTGCAGCGGCGCTGGAGAGTGGTAGCCGACGCCAAGACCGTCGCGCCCGTCCAGGGGCGAGTCGTGAGCCCGTTGGCTGAAAGCCGAACACTGTTAACCGAAAAGCACGCCAAAATCAGGGAATGATTGACGCTATGATCCGGCGATCCTGTTTGACCATGCCGTTGTTCCTCGTTCTGATTTCGCCCGTCTTGGCCGAGACGCCCAGCCTGCTGAAGATATTTCGCCGGGTTCCAGCGGTCGAAGCAGACCAGTCGAAATCGTATCAGCTGACCGAAACCGAAGGCCCATGGTTGATCCTGGCATCCACTCAAGTGGGCGAAGGTTCCAAGCAGCGAGCTGAGCAGTTGGCGCTGGAGATTCGCAGAGAACTTCAATTACCGGCATTTATCTTCCAAGAGAATTTTGATTTTACCGGGTCGGTGAACGTCAACGCCGGCCCGTCCAAGCGATTGCGGTATGCCAATCAGTATCGATACGACGCCTACGCCGTACTGGTCGGCGAATACGACACGATCAATCACCCCAGCGTCGAGCGCGATCTGCAACGAATTCGTCAGGCAAACCTGCCTGTTTTTCAAGATTCCCATCAGGCGCCGGCGAACTCGGATCGGTTGAGTCCCATCGAAAGAGTCAAGGACTTAACCAACGAAATGCTGCGCAAGAGAAAGGACAAGAAACTAGGGCCGATGGGCAACGCGTTTGTGACCCGCAATCCAATTCTTCCCGATGAATACTTTGAGACTCCGCAAGTCGATTCGTTTGTCCATCAGTTGAATGAGGGTGTGCCGTTCAGTCTGCTGAAGTGTGACGGAAAATACACCGTCGTCGTGAAGACCTTTGAAGGTCAAGGTGCGATTGTCGATGGGAAGCACGACAAGGATTTCAAGCCGAGTGGTGATCGACTGGCAAGAAATTCCGAGGATGCCAACCGCATGACCGAAGCGCTTCGCGATCAGGGGGTCGAAGCATTCCAATTTCATGACCGCTTCCGATCTCTGGTGACCGTTGGTAGTTTTGAGGATTTGGGGCGAGAGTTGCCGGATGGACAGTTTGAGTATGCGGCGGACATTCGCAGCACGATGAACAAGTATCGCGCGTTGAATGTCCGTCCTGAGCTTGCGCGTCAGGTTCCGGTGGGGTCAAAAAGTGTCGCAGCCAATTCCGTTGCCTTGATTCCGTTTGATGTCGAACCGAAACCCATTATCGTCCCTAAATCGTCAAAACGAAGCCTCTATGGCGCAGCTTTAGGAATGAGATGAAATGTTTGAACTGGTCCTGGGAACGCACAACGCCAAAAAGCTGATTGAGCTGCGACTGCTGCTTCCCGAGGATCAAATTCGATTGCTTTCGCTGGCCGATCTTCCGGAGGCCATTGAGGTTCAAGAGAGCGGTGATAGTTTCGCCGCCAACGCCGCACTGAAGGCGACCGAACAGGCCAAACATCTCGGTCGCTGGGTACTTGCCGAAGACAGTGGTTTGACCGTCGATGCGCTGCAGGGCCGACCAGGTGTCTTGTCGGCTCGCTACGCCGGCGCACACGGTGACGACGAAGCGAACAATGACAAGCTGCTACGCGAACTGAGCGGCGTACCAGCCGATCTTCGCGGCGCCCAATTCAACAGCTACTTGTGCTTATCGGACCCGATGGGCCAGGTGCGTATCGAGCAGCACGCCAGTTGCAGCGGCCGGATCGCGACTGAGCGGAGCGGCAGCGGCGGATTCGGGTACGATCCGCTGTTTGTGATCCGCGAGTATCATCGGACCTTTGGAGATCTGGATTTGTCAGTGAAGCGGGCGATCAGTCATCGATCGAGAGCTCTGCGCCGCTTTGTTCCCGCTTTGATGCAATTGGTGGATCAGCAGCAAGGGTGAGAATCAATTCTCACCGGCGGTAGGGGAGGTCGGTACCGGTAGTGGCCGGGTCCGCATCCGCTGACCAACGAGCGCGGTGCCGTCATGCGATTCGGTTTCCTTTTGATCCAGCGATGGTCGAAACGGAATCGATCCCGCACGCTTCGCATGTCGTCTTCGTCGGTCTTGGACAAACGAACCAATACAGATCAACAAGAAAGTCCCGCAAATCAGCAGCAATGCCACGTTCATGCCGACTGCAAAATGATCAATTGCCTCATTGCGCATCCAGCGCGTTAGCCAAACCAAGCTGCGAAACCCACCCAAGCTGGCCCCCAGCAGCGCTAAAATCGCTGCGGCCCGGATGGCATATTTTCGGCGATGTGGATTCAGTGCGACGACACCGCAGAACAAAGTTGGAATGCCGATCATCATCGGGATGAACTGAATCGGACTCTTGGCCGTCGTGAGGACCAAACCGACATAGGTGAGCCCACATAGCAGCAGTCCAAAGATGATTCCAATTCGTGCCATCGGTTTTCAATCCGCCTAACGTTGATGCGCCAGTGTTGGTGTCATTGGCCTGCCCGTAGAGTAGTCACCGACGGTGATCGCGGCGAGGGGACAATCCAGTCGCATTCACTCACCGATGTCTTCGTGCCAGAGTTGCGGCTTGTCAGTGATAAATTGTCGCATCATATCGATGCACCGTTGATCGCCGACGACCAACAGTTCGACGCCGCGGGATCGGAGATACGCTTCGGGTCCACGAAACGTTTGGTTTTCTCCGATAATCACCCGCGGAATGCCGTACAGCAACGCGGCGCCACTGCACATATCGCAGGGAGAAAGCGTGCTGTACAAGGTTGATCTTTGGTAATCCGAGGCGCTCAGCCGGCCGGCATTTTCGATCGCATCCATTTCCGCGTGCAATACCGCGCTGCCCTTCTGCACCCGTTGGTTGTGGCCGCGGCCAACGATCGTTCCGTCGATCACCAGCACCGATCCGATCGGAATGCCGCCGGCCTGCAAACCTCGCTGAGCCTCGGCGATCGCGGCGTCCAAGAATCTATCCATTTCGGGCTAATTCTCCATCTTCAATACCGGCAGCCGTCCGCGACTTTCAATCCGAGCGGCAATGGCATCGGGTGTGTTGTCCGATGGGACCGGCCGATTGCAGGGCAACACCATGGGTGGCGTGTAACGCGCGCCTTGACGGCTGCCGCGGCGGCGAAACTCGTTTTCGATCGCGATCCGTAATGCGGATTTTTCCAAACACCATTTCGGCTCGATCAAAAAGTTCGCCGGCGCGTCGCCGCTGATGCGTTCGACAATCACTTCAGCAGGCACTCGTTCCAAAAAGTCGACCACCGTTCGCACGTAGGTCTCACGCGGCATCATCTTAATCTGTCCGTCAATCACTTGTTGGCCGAGTGGAGTGCCGCGAACCGCATACAGATTGTGAAGCTTGATCGAATCAAAACCCAGCCTGCCAACTTCATCGGCGGTTTGCATCATCATTGCATGCGATTCGCCGAGCACTCCTAGAATGACGTGCGCGCAACATTCAAATCCACGACCACGAGCCCGGTCAATTGCGTTGACCAGGTGATCGTGCGTGTGGGCCCGATTCATCCAGCGCAGCCCCTGCTCATGCATGGTTTGCATCCCAAATTCCAGCGACACGTAGGTCCGCCTGGCCAACTGTCCAATCATCGACAAAACCGAATCGGGAACGCAATCAGGCCGGGTTCCGATCGCGATTCCGACCACTTCATCACTGGTCTGCAGGGCCAGTTCGAACACCTCTGACAACTGCTCGACGGGGGCGTACGTGTTGGTGGCCGGCTGAAAATAGGCGATGAAACCGTGGACTTTGTCGTATCGGCTGCGAACGGTCTGAATTCCCGATTCCAATTGCTGGCGGACCTGCCGCAGCCGTACCCGCCGTGAAGGACTGAAGGAGCGATTATCGCAGAAGTTGCAGCCGCCCCGGGCAACGGCTCCGTCAACGTTGGGGCAGGTAAATCCGGCGTCGATGCTGACCCGCTGGATCCGGCCTCCGAAGCGTCGCCGCAAGTGGGCACCGAAGGCATTGATCAGCAACCCTTCGCCTTGCCAGGCCGGAGGCTGGTCAGAATTTGGCGCTGCAGCCACGTCAATAGTTGCCAAATGCGGATAACGGGTCAAAATAGGAAATCGGCATCAGTTTAGCGCTGATCCTTAAAGTTTTTATTATTCATAGCTGATTCAGTTTATCGAGGCCAAGTCGTGGAATTAGAGAACGCTACGAAATTTGCCGGTCCCTTTGGTCAACTAACGCCGTGTGGCGGCGGAGACCCAATTCCGTTGATTAAAAAACAGCTGGTCGTCGGCCGCCGCAACGAAACGGATATCCAGTTGAAGTTCAACAACGTCTCGGGCCAACACTGCCGAATGACTTTAGAGAGCGGATATTGGTTCGTCCATGACTTGAATAGTCGCAACGGCACGAAGGTCAATAATCGTCAAGTGATGCGAAAACGAGCGGACCCGGGTTGCAAACTGTCAATTGCCCGCCACGACTATATCCTGCAGTACGATCCGACGCTGTTAGGCGCTTTCGGAACTCCGCCAGCTGACGACGAGTTTGTCGAAGAGTTGATGAAAAGTTCGTTGATGGAACGAGCGGGATTGACGCGCCGCAGTAAGAGCAACTGATCGGACGACTTATGGGTTGTCGAATCATTCTGGCGACGTTGTTGGCGCTGGCCTCGCAGACGCTCGACGCCGTCGTTGCCGGCGACAGTCGTCCCAATATCGTGTTTTTGATGGCTGACGATCAATGCACCTACTCCCTGGGCTGTTACGGTAACCCAGAGGTGCAAACGCCAAATCTTGATCAGCTTGCCCGGGATGGAATCTGCTTCGATAACCACTATGACACGACCGCGATCTGCATGGCCAGTCGTGCCAGCGTGATGACGGGGATGTTGGAATACAAGACCGGTTGCAACTTCGATCACGGGCCGCTGCTAAGGGAGCATTGGAGAAGATCCTATCCCGTGCTGCTTCGCGAGGCCGGATATCAAACAGCTTTTGCTGGTAAGTTCGGATTCGCGGTTGCTCGAGTTCCTAACGAACAAGGGCAGCTGCCTGAAACCGACTTCGACCGCTGGGGTGGCAGCCCTGGACAGACTTTTTATCAAACCAAGCAGAACGCCTCGATCGCGCACTATGCGGAAAAGTATCCACATTCGACGATTGCCTACGGCGGATTCGCATCTGATTTCATTCGTGATGCGGCCAGGTCCGATCGGCCATTCTGTCTTTCGGTCAGCTTCAAGGCGCCCCACAAGCCGGCGACCCCGGATCCACAGTTCAATTCGATTTACCAAGGCAGGACGTTTACCAAACCCGCCAACTTTGGACGGGACTATGGCCAGCACTTCTCGCTGCAAAGTCGTCAAGGCAGACAGTACGAGCGCTTTTACAGTTGGGGATATGCCGACGATTACGATGCCGTGATGGCGGTTTATCATCAGCAGATCTACGGCATCGATGTGGCTTTGGGAATGATTCGCGACGCCATCGAAACCAGCGGCATCGCTGAAAATACGGTGGTGATCTACACCTCCGACAACGGATTCATGTGCGGTTCACACGGCTATGGTTCGAAGGTTTTGCCGTACGAAGAATCGTCGCGGGTTCCGATGATCGTGTATGACCCCAGGCATCGCAGCAGTGGCCGACAGCTGCGGTGTGAATCGCTGTCCGGTAATATCGACATCGCGCCAACCATCCTTTCATTGGCCGGGCTGGAAGTGCCGGACAACATGGACGGCAAAAGCATGCTGGTTTTGTATGATCAGACGGCAACATCGATTCACGATTCATTGCCGTTGATCAACGTTTGGGGGCCCCCGGCGGTTCACAGTCTGGCCGTTGTCACGCGCGACTGGAAATACATTCATTGGCCGCAGCATGACTCCGGATTCGTACCAACCGAGGAACTGTATGACACCAAAAATGATCCGCTGGAGAGATCCAATCTGGCTGGCGTTGCAACCGCGGCCGACGACTTGACGAGCCTTCGCCAACGTTATGACGCGATTGTTGATCACTGGAAACAATCATCTGTTCGCTATCATAACTATCGCGACTTCGCCGAATTCTTTTCTCGCCCCTCTCGCTGAGGTGCCTGCACAACGGTCCCAGTCCAGACCACCAGTCCAGACCACCAGTCCAGCACCACCAGTCCAGACCCCCAACCAAGCACGAATTGACTCAAATCGCTGGTGCGTTTGGCTGACGGGTGATTTGCATCGACCAAGCGTTTTGGGATTGGGTCGGCGATCCTAGATCGCCAATACGCTAAACTAGCGATCAGCTACTGCCGAGTTAGACCTGTCAGATTTCGCTGACGCTTTTGCGGTTTCTTTTGCTCAGGAGACAATCATGGATCATCGATCGAACTCGTTTTCCAGCCTATCGGTCGTCAGTTTGTGGGTTCAACGATGGACCGTTTTGTCTCTTGTGTTGTTGTTTAGCGGTAATCCAGTTGCTGCCCAGCAGGCGGATGACGACAACAAACCGTCTCCTCTGCGGGCTGCGACTTCGCCAGCAGACAATGACGCGGAAAACAAGGATGCGGCGTCAGAGCAGGAGCCGGATGAATTTGCGGTTCCCGACGACGCCGACGCTGAGCAGCTGTTGGAGTTCATTGGCCAGGTCAAACAAAAACGGGGACGCACTTTGGAAACGATCCGGCGATCCGCCGCCGCCGCGGCCGATGCGGCGCAGGCGATTCGCGAGCTCGAGGAGGTCGAAATCAAATACGAAGTGCTGGCCATCCGTGAGCAACTCGGAGCGCTATCTTTCTTGTCCAGATTGGAACCCGTTCGCAGAGAGCAGCTGGAGAATCTGATTGACCAGCTGAGAAATGATCAACGAGTGGAGATTGCGAGGATCGGTGAAGTCGAAGCCTTTAAGGCCGAACTGGCCGCAGCCAGCGCGGCTGGTCCCGAGGCTCAGGCCGAACTGGTGTCCAAATACAAGTCGATGTTTGCCGAACGTCAGTTTGATCGAGCTGACTACAGCCTCGGCAGCATGCTGGCTCGCGGCGTTGAGAATCCGGAGGCACCCGAAACAGCCGCGGATCTTTACGAATTCCTGAGCGGCAAGATGGAGCAGTCCGACGATCAGAAATTGCGACAGCTCGCTCCGAAAATGCTGGGTGCCGCGCGACGTGTTCGCTTGCCCGGGAATTTCATGGAGCTCTCAGGAACGACAACGGCGGGTGAGCCATTTGACTGGGAATCCTATCGAGGCAAGGTCGTGCTGGTCGATTTCTGGGCCAGTTGGTGCGGGCCGTGTCGACGCGAGATTCCCAACATGAAGCGCAATCTGGAAAGCTATGGTCAGCGAGGCTTCGTGATCGTCGGAATCAATCTCGATAACACTCGTGAGGCCTGTGACCAGTATGTCGAACAAGAAAAATTGAGTTGGACCAATTTGATCAGCGATGATCCAAAGCAGATGGGCTGGGACAATCCGATCGCCACTCATTACGGGATTTCAGGAATCCCGACCGCGATCTTGGTTGACCAACAAGGTAAGGTCGTTTCCTTGCGGGCCAGGGGGAAAGAGCTCGATCGACTGTTGGCGGAAATGCTGGGCGAACCCACCGACCCGGGCGAACCGGAGGACAAGTCCCTAGCGGACGACAATCCTGCACCACAACGACTGCTGATCTCAGGTACGGAGCCGGGCTGGGTCGATTTGGGTGAGGCTGACTTTGTGCGAGTCAACGGTGATGAAAATACATTGACCTGGCGCGATGGGATGGCGATCTGCAACGGCACGCCCGTCGGAGTAACGCGAAGCAAAAAGCAATACAAGAACTTTGAGTTGTTGATTGAGTGGTCGCATCAACGTGAGGCGGGAAACAGCGGTGTGTTCGCCTGGGTTCCCGATTCAGCGCTTGAGAGTCTAAAGCCGGGATCGTTGCCCGGCGCCGGCATTGAAATCCAAATGCTCGATCACGGCTACACCCAACAGTATCAGAAACAGTCAGGTAAACCGGCCGATTGGTTTTCGACCAACGGCGACATTTTTCCTGTAGGCAGATCGAAACTGAATCCCTTTCCTCCGCTGTCTCCCAATGGCAGCCGCAGTTTTCCGAGCAAGAACCTGAGCAAAGGTTTTGGCCAATGGAACCATTACTATGTTCGCGCGATCAATGGCGAGATTCGCTTGTGGGTCAATGGCGAAGAGGTTTCCGGTGGCAACGAATCCGACCCGGCGGAAGGCTATCTCTGTTTGGAAGCCGAGGGCTCGCCGATTCACTTTCGAAACATTCGGATCCGAGAGCTGCCTTAGACCGAGAGCTGCCTTGGACAGCGCCGCGCAATTCGGACCGCGTCCGGCGCCGCCGGCAAGGCAATCGTCCCCGTTGACTTTTGGTTAGGCTAGGTTGAGGTACCTCGGAAAAGCCTGGCATCCCCGCACTCCGGAGCCAAACTTATGCGACTGATTCTGGCTGACCGAAGCAAACTTCTGCTGCATCGCCGGCGTGGCTTTGCCCGCTGTCTGACGATGATTTTCTGTTTCACAGCAGGCCCACTCCATGCTGCCGACTGGCCACAGTTTCGAGGCCCCAACTGTACGGGCGTTTCAACGGAGCAGAAGCGGCTTCCGGCGGAGTTTTCGTCCACCAAGAATGTACATTGGACCGCCGACGTGGGTGATGGCATTGGTTGTCCCGTGGTGGCCGCGGGACGAGTCTTCACCAGCGGGATGATCGACAATCAGACGTTATGCCTGTTCGCGTTGGAAGCCGACACCGGCAAGGAACTGTGGCGCAAAACCTGGTCAACACCAGGGCTGATGGAAATCCACAAGACGAACTCGCATGCCAGCACAACCCCCGCTGCCGACGCCGATCGTGTGTATTTCTACTTCAAGACCCTCGGCATGATTGCCTTGGACGCGAAGACCGGGGAGGTCCTCTGGCAGCGGCCGCTTCCCAAACCGTTTTTCGTCTTCAAGTGGGGAGCCGGGATGTCCCCAGTGCTGTACAAGGACAAGGTTCTGTTTTGTCAGGACGACGATCTCTATCCAGCTCTGTATGCGCTGGATACACAGACCGGACAGATCCTCTGGCAGGATGATCGGTTGGAAATGGCCGTCAATTACTCCCATCCTGTGATTTGCCGGACTGAGCAAGGAGACGAGCTGATCGTCGCGGGAACTGGCAAATTGATCGGCTACGATCCCGGAACTGGAGAGCGGCTGTGGCACGCAAAAACGCTGCTGCGAAACATCAAGACCACTCCGGTTTGCGTCGGCGACACCATCTACATTTCCTTGCAGAGTGGCGGGATTGCCAATCAATGGCTGGCCTCAGTCGATCGAGCGGAGACCGGGAACAGCGATGGAAAACTGACGAAAGCCGAGATGCAGGCCTTTGTCGGAGAGACAAAAATACCCGAGGCTTTCTATCAACGGACCTTTGATCGCGGCGACAAGAATCAAGACGGAGTTCTCGAAGGTGCGGAATTCGATGAAGCGTTTTTGTTTCCCGATAATTTTGCGGGGGCAACTTTTGAGGCTGAAAATCCCGCCGACGAGTACATCCTTGCTGTTCGCGGCGGCGGTCGCGGTGACGTGACGGAAACCAACGTGCTGTGGAAACATCCGACCAAACATACCGATCACATCGTCTCTCCATTGGTTCGCGACGGCCGCATGTTGCTGGTCAAGAGTGGAGGAATCACAACGTCGTTTCAAACTTCCACGGGAGAGCCGCTGCGCAAACCGACACGGATCCCCAATGCCAGCGATCACTTCGCCTCACCGATCTACGGTGACGGAAAAATCTTCATCGCCGGACACAATGGACGTGTCGTCGTGCTGGAAGACAGCCCGCAGTACAAAGTGCTCTCTCGCAATGACATGCAAGAAAGTATCCTGGGGACTCCGGCAATTTCCGACGGACGACTGATTCTCCGCACGCGCACGAAACTGTTTTCGATCGGCGACAAGGATGAAGGCCAGCGATGAAGGCCAGCTGTTGACCCCTTTTCCCGACAACCTGCATCAAAAATAGAAAAGCTCTAAACGAGGGTCGCGCCCCTTTCGTCCTTGTGCTAGTGCATCATCCATTTCGATTTTGGGTGTAGTGGGATTCGCCAGAATTCCGGAGCCCGCAGGAATTCTGGCGAATCCCACTACGGTTCACTCACAAGACCTGCTTGGACAAAGCACTAGAGCACTCCGAACTTTTGATAAGCATCGGTTGCCTTCATGCCGCTGCGGATCGCGTCGCGCGTTCGATTTTCCGCGTGGACTTTTTCCCAGGCACGTTTGATCGCTGCCTGTTCAATCTCTTGCGGCACCACCACAATTCCATCCACATCGGCAAAGACCAGATCGTTTGGGCAAAAACGGACGCCCCCAATTTCGACCGGCACATCCAAGTCAATCACGCGCTGTCGATGCTGACTGTCGTAGGGGCTGGTACCCGGCGCAAAGATCGGGAATTCCAGTTCTCGTATTTTCGTCACATCGCGAACCGCGCCATCGATGACCGCGCCGACGCAACCGGAGTTGCGTGCTGCGGTCGACAGCAATTCGCCCCACAAGGCGGAATGCATCGATCCGCCGGCGGCGCAAATCATCACGCTGTCTGGCGCGCAATTGTCGACCGCCTTCAATTCCAGCTGATAGGGCTGTGGATCCTCGTGGAACATGTCTGCCCACAAGGTTGTCTGGCAGCGACCGACCAGCAGAGACTGGCTAGAATACGGTGTGAATTGGCGGCGCGGCGATTGGTTTCGCAGACCCATCGAATCGAGCGCGTCGGCAACCACCGCTGCGTACAATGACTCGCGCATCATCGAAATTGAAATCTCACTCATCTTTTTTACGATCGTGCGTCTTATGCGTGTTGGTATCATCGGTCTGTTGCATGAATCCAATACATTCATCCGCCAGAGCACGACTGTCAGCCATTTCGTACAGGATACCTTACTGACCGGCGAGCTGATCCGCGGTCGATTCGCCGAAGCGCAACACGAGATCGGAGGATTCTTCGCCGCCCTGGAAGCCGAGAGACTCGAAGCGGTTCCCCTGTTTGCCGCGCGGGCGTTGCCATTTGGCCCAATTGAGACCGGAACATTCCAACAACTGATCGAGACCATGTTGGCTGAAGTCTCCAAGGCGGGAACACTGGATGGAATTCTGGTGGCCCCTCATGGTGCCACCGTCTGTGAATCGATCAGGGATGCGGACGGATACTGGCTGGCAAAGTTGCGAGAGCTAGTTGGCGACCAGGTCCCGATCATCGGAACTCTGGACGCACACGCCAATCTTTCCCAATTGATGGTCGATTCAACCAACGCCTTGGTCGCTTATCGCAGCAACCCGCATCTTGACCAACGCGATCGCGGCATCGAGGCGGCAAATCTAATCGCCAAAACCATTCGCGGCGAAATTCAACCTGTGCAACAGGCCGAGTTTCCAGCGCTGGCGATCAACATCCAGCGGCAGATGACAAGCGAGCCACCGCTGGCCGGTGCGTTTGAACTGGCCGACGCATTACTGGACCAACGGGGAGTGCTGGCAAACAGCATTCTGCTCGGTTTCCCCTACGCGGATGTGGAGGAAATGGGTTCGTCGGTGTTGGTAGTCGCCGATGGCAATCGATCCGTCGCCGGCCGGCAGGCCCGAGCACTGTCGGATTACCTGTGGCAGCATCGCGAGCAGTTGGATGGATCGTTTACAAGTATTGACGATGCCTTGCTGCAAGCCAAGTCTCTGCCAGGTCCAGTCTGCTTGTTGGACATGGGCGATAACGTCGGCGGCGGATCGCCGGGGGACGGCACGCACATCGCCCACGCCATCAAACGGCATGGCCTCAAGGACGCACTGGTTTGTATCTGCGATCCGCAGTCCACCCAGCAAGCCGGTGCTGCGGGAATCGGCGCGACAATCGACATGCAGATTGGCGGCAAAACCGACCAGCTGCACGGCGACCCCTATCAGGGAACCTTCACAATCAAGGGACTTTACGATGGCAGCTTCACGGAAACCGAGACTCGCCACGGTGGATTTACTCGATGTGACCAGGGACGATCGGCAGTGGTTCAAAGCACGGACCAATGCAACTTAACCTGCTTGCTGACGTCGCTACGCATGCCGCCCTTTAGCCTGGTGCAATTGACCAGTTGTGAAATCGATCCGGCAAAGTTTCAGCTGTTGATCGCTAAAGGCGTGAACGCGCCGTTCGCTGCTTATGCACCGGTTTGCAAACACTTGATTCGTGTCAACAGTCCGGGTTGCACCAACGCTGATCTGAGACGACTGAATTTTCAGCACCGACGCAGACCGATGTTCCCCTTCGAATCTTAACGATCAACCGTCGCCAGATACGCGCGCGCTCGATTGATCTCGGCGGTAACCTGATCCGTGGTTTGCAGAATTGGAATGCCGCGTGGCACCGGATGCATGAAGATCGAGGTCCAACCTTGGTAATCGATCTCGGCAAGCGCCCCGATCAAGGGACCAAAATCAAGTTTTCCACGGCCCGGCATCTGCAGTAACTCCTGATCCTTGGGCAGTTTCTGCATGCAACCTTGGCCGTGTTGCCAGGCATAAAAAACGGCCAGGCGCTGGTCGCACTGGCGAATCAAATCGGCCAGCAGTTGCGGATCTTGAGGCAGGTGATAGGGCGCCAACGCGATCCCCAGCTGGGGACTGTCGCACAGTTCCGTTAACCAGCGAATCGAATCGGGGGAATCGATCAGGCTGTTGCCATGGTTCTCGATTGCAATCGTGACGCCGGTTTCCGCCGCGAGCTCCAAATGAGGACGCATTTTGTCGATAAATGCGGCGACGGCAGCTTTCAAGTCTTGTCCTTTCAGATCGACCGGCCCCTTGCCGCCCGTGACGATCGTCTTGCATCCCAGCCGAGCCGCCAGCCGCATTTCGTCAGCCAGACCGAACGGTCCGAGCTTGTACTGCGTAATGCAGCCGAGCGATACGTGGTGCTGGCGGAGCAAGGCAGCGAACGCCACCTCCCCCATTGCGTCGAGCTGTTCACGCTGGTCGCCATGCACTTTCGGCCAAATGTCGATCGCCTCGGCACCGACCTTGGCTACTTCCGGCAGGATGGTTGCGATGTTTTGATAGCCATACATACACGAGGACAGCATGTATCGCGGCGACCATGGCACACTCGGTTCCTTCCCGAGCGCCGCCGATGGTAGATTGGCGGTCGCCGCGGCGGTGGCGGCCAGATTTAAAAAATGGCGACGTTTCATATCTATTCTGACTTCAGTAAGATGCTTTTGACGGTCTACTATCCATTTGTCCCGTAACGGAACTCAGATGCAACAGCGACAACTTTTCCCGGCAATTCTATGGACGCTGTCCATGTTGACGATGCCCGGCGTCGGTTTCGCCAAGGAATCGGACCTGTTGACGGGTGTTCGGCAAATCACTTTCGAGGGGCTGCGCGCCGGCGAGGGCTACTTCAGTGCCGACGGCAAGCGGATGGTGTTCCAAAGCGAGCGTGACCCGGCAAACCCTTTTTACCAGATCTATCTGACCGATTTGGAAACGGGCGATATCGAGCAGATATCGCCTGGCTACGGGAAAACAACCTGTGCTTGGATTCATCCCAATGGAGATCGCGTGTTGTATGCCAGCACGCAGGATGATCCCGCGGCCCAGGCCAAGCAGCAAGAAGAGCTGGAGCTGCGCAGCAGTGGAAAGCAGCGACGCTACGCCTGGGACTATGACAAGAGTTTTGATCTGTACAGCAAAGATCTTGATTCGGGTCATTACCAGCGGCTGACCGACGCGCCCGGTTACGATGCCGAAGGGAGCTACAGTCCCGATGGAAAGTTGATCGCCTTCGCCTCCAATCGGGATGCCTACTCGCGACCGCTAAGCGAACGGGAACAGAAGCAGTTCGAGATTGACCCCGCGTTCATGAACGACATTTACATCATGAACGCCGACGGCAGCGAGGTGCGCAGACTGACCGATGTTCCCGGTTACGATGGTGGTCCGTTCTTTTCTCCCGATGGATCGCGCCTCTGTTGGCGGCGATTTTCCGAAGATGGGGCGACGGCCGAGGTCTACACGATGAAGATCGACGGCACCGATGTACGGCGACTGACAGACATCGGCGCGATGAGCTGGGCGCCCTACTACCATCCCAGTGGCGACTATCTGATCTTCACCACTAACAAGCATGGTTTTGCCAATTTTGAACTCTACCTGGTCCGGGCCGATGGCCAGGGAGATCCGGTTCGCGTGACCGACACCGACGGGTTTGATGGTTTGCCTGTGTTTCTTCCCGATGGCAAACATCTGTCGTGGACATCCAATCGAACCACTGAAAAGCGGTCACAGATTTTTATGGCCGATTGGAACGACGCCAAAGCACGCCAGTTGCTTGGTTTAAGCGACGGTTCATCCAATCAAGATCGCTCCGAGGCTTTGGCGGCCGCCAAGTCGTCGTCGCCCGCTTTTTCACCTGCGGACGTGATGCGGCATGTCGATTATTTGACCCGCCCGGAGCTTGGCGGTCGATTGACCGGAACCGAGGGTGAGCGTAGAGCGACGGCCTATGTGGCCGCCTACCTGGAGAGCCTGGGTTTTGAACCGGCTGGTCAGAATGGGACTTTTTTTCAACCCTTCGATTTTCCAGCCGGATCGGAGCTGAACGACCAGAATGTGCTGCAGATCGGTGAGCAGAAACTGGTTCTCAACCAACAGTGGCGTCCGCTGGCTTTCTCCGAAACCGGCCAGATCGCGCCGGCCGACATTGTGTTTGCCGGTTACGGCATGCAGGTACCCAAAACGGAAGAGACCAGCGAATACGACAGCTACGTCCATCTGAACGTCGCCGGACAATGGGTGCTGGTCTTTCGCGATCTGCCGCAAGACATCACGCCGGAACAGCGTCAGCAGTTGGCTCGCTACAGCTCTCCGCGCCGCAAGGCGACGGTGGCCCGCGACATGGGCGCCAAGGGGATCATTTTTGTTGCGGGGCCAACCAGCAAGGTCAAACAGCAGCTTGTCCGCTTTGACGACCAGGGTTCGCACGCCGCAGTCAGCATTGCCGCCATCACAATCACCAACGAAGTGGCTGCGGAATTGTTCAAGGCGGCGGATTCGGATCTGTTGACCGCACAACAGGAGCTGGACGATGGGTCGTTGAAGCTGGGTTATCCGCTCGATGCGACGGCGTCGGCGACCATTGGCATCAATCGCAAGCGGGGCACCGGCCGGAACGTGCTCGCTCGGCTCAACGCGACCGGCCAGCCATCGCCGGCAACTCCGGTACTGATTTTAGGGGCCCATATTGACCACCTTGGGCGCGGCGGCGGCAGCAGTTCACTGGCCAAGGATGACGAACGAGACTTGGTGCATGTCGGCGCCGACGATAACGCCAGCGGGGTGGCCGCGATGCTGGAGATCGCCCAATATTTGGCCGCCGAAAAATCAGCGGGGCGTTTGAAATCAAAACGCGATTTGATCGTCGCCGGATGGAGCGGTGAAGAATTGGGTCTGCTGGGGTCCAGCGCGTATGTGGAATCGTTTTACGATCTGTATCCAGCGGCGCCGCATGCGACAATCGAACCGGCCGAAAAAGACAGCTCGCCACCGAGCGGGCACGGATCGGCAACCGAGTCTGATCCACTGACCCCCGCGATCGCGGCCTACATGAACTTGGACATGGTCGGTCGGTTGAAAGAAAAGTTGGTGGTCCAAGGGATCGGATCATCCCCCGGTTTTGCCAGCGACGTTCAGCGGCGCAACGTGCCTGTTGGTCTGCAACTGCAGCTTGACAAGACGAGTACCCGGCTGCCGACCGACGCGGCGTCGTTTGTCGCTCGTGACGTTCCGATTCTTTCCGCATTCACTGGCGCCCACGAAGATTACCACACTCCGCGCGATACACCGGACAAACTGAATTATGATGGGGCGGCCCAAGTGTCGAAGCTGTTCGCACTGATCGCGCGAGGGATTCTGACAGCCGCCGAACCGCCGAAGTTTCAGTTGGAAGAAGGCGACGTCCCCAAGGATGCGCCGCGCGCCAGATTGACCGCCTATCTGGGGACAATTCCAGACTACGTTGCCGGTAATATCAAAGGATTGAAACTCAGTGGCGTTGCGGCCGATGGTCCGGCCGCCAAAGCAGGCGTCCAAGGAGGCGACATTGTCATTAAACTAGCCGGGCGAAAGATCGAGGATGTTTACGACTACACCTACGCGATCGAGGCGCTGAAGATCGGCGAAGAAATCGAGATGGTCGTGCGGCGTGGTGACGAAACCGTCAACATCAAGGTCACGCCCTCTTCGCGAGATTAGGGCGCTGTTGGAATCGGTTGCCAATAAAAAGTGCCCTCTGCCGAATCAATTCGCGGGCATTCCGCTTTGTCACCGAGCGATCGCCGCAAGTGAAGTTACCGCGTGTTGACGTCCTGACGGTAGGGCCTATGAATGGATTGTTCGTTCGTCATCGGCAGTCCAGCCAATTCAAGGAGTGTTCGCTACCCGAGCCGCGGCGTTGGCCAGGCAAGACCGGGCATTTTTGGACCGCCGCGTTGGCGCGGAACTTGCATAGAGAATTACAAATGGGGATTTCTGTCATTCTGGCTAACCCCTGTTTTACGCCTGATTTTTGGAGCAAATGCACACGATGGGCCTTTATTTCCTGTTTGTCATTCCGCCGTTTCTGCTGGGGCTGTACGCCCAGTGGCGAGTCAAATCGGCGTTTTCGCAGATGAGCAAGATTCCCGCTCGCATGACCGGTGCTCAGGCGGCGCGGCGGATGTTGGATAGCGGCGGGCTGCAATCGGTCGCGATCGAGCAGGTCGGCGGGCATTTGAGCGACCACTACGATCCACGCGCTAAAGTGTTACGGTTGAGCAGTGACGTTTACAACGGTCATACGATGGCTTCGCTGGGGGTCGCCTGTCACGAGGCAGGTCATGCTTTCCAGGACGCCCACCACTATGCTCCGCTGGTCATTCGCAACCTGGCCGTGCCGGCGGCAAACTTTGGCTCTGGCATCGGAGTCGGGCTGCTGTTTTTGGGCGCGATCCTGGCGATCAAGCCCTTGATGCTGCTAGGCGTGATCCTGTTCGCCTGCGTCGTTTTCTTTCAGCTGGTAAATCTGCCGGTGGAATTCAATGCGAGTTCGCGGGCCCGTTACGAATTGGTGGAACAGGGAATCATCGCTGGCAACGAAGAACAGTACGTGGCTCAAGTGCTCAACGCCGCTGCGTTGACCTATGTCGCTGCGACGCTGCAGTCGGTGATGACGCTGGCATACTACCTGTTCATCATCTTTGGTGATCGTCGCTAGGAAACCTGCATCGCGGTTCCCATCGTCACGCCTGGCGCCGGCAAATTGCTGGTGCCTTCCAGGTAACAGTCGATTGCGCGGGCCGCGCCGCGGCCTTCGTTGATCGCCCAAACCACCAGGCTTTGACCTCGTCGGCAATCCCCCGCGGCAAACACGCCGTCGATGTTCGTCGCGAACTTGCCGTGAATCGCTTGAAAGTTGCTGCGTGGATCGACTTCCAAGCCCATCGATTCGGCGAGATATTTTTCAGGACCGAGAAACCCCATCGCCAACAGAATCAGCTGGGCCGGCCAATCCTTTTCGCTTCCCTCGACCTCGCTCATCGACCATCCACCATCGTCGCTGTTGGTCCATTGAACCTGAACGGTTTTGATTCCGAGCAAATTTCCATCATCGTCGATCAGGAATTCCTTGCTCAGTAGCTGGTATTCGCGTGGATCGCGCCCGAACTTCGATTCCGCCTCCTCATGACCATAGTCAACGCGAAAAACTCTTGGCCACTCGGGCCAGGGATTATCCGCGGCCCGCTCAGCAGGCGGTTTGGGCAGCAGTTCGAAATTGACCAGACTGCGGCAACCGTGGCGAATGCTGGTTGCGATACAGTCGGTTCCCGTGTCGCCGCCGCCGATCACAATCACGTCTTTTCCTTCGGCGCTAATGAAACGTTCGCCCAGTGAATCGCCATGAATGGTTTGCTTGGTATTGGCCGTCAAGAACTCCATGGCGAAATGAACACCGCGAGCAGCCCGGTTGGCGATCGGCAGATCACGGGGCTTGGTCGCGCCGCAAGCCAACAGCACGGCATCAAAATCACTTTGCAAATGTTTGGGGTCGATGTCTTGGCCGACATTCACGCCGGTTTTGAAGACAACGCCTTCGGCCGTCATTTTGTCGATGCGGCGCTGCACCGCAGCCTTCGACAGCTTCATATTGGGGATGCCATATTGCAGCAATCCGCCGATGCGGTCTTCCCGTTCGAATACCGTGACTTGGTGGCCTACTGAATTCAGTTGGTCGGCAGCCGACAAGCCTGCCGGTCCACTACCGACGATGGCCACCTTTTTGCCGGTGCGTGAAGCCGGCGGCTTGGGTTGAATCCAACCCTGCTGCCAGGCTCGATCGACGATGGCGTTCTCGATATTCTTGATTGTCACCGGGGGATTCGTGATTCCCAGCACACAAGCGCCTTCACACGGCGCCGGGCAGGTGCGCCCGGTGAATTCTGGAAAATTGTTGGTCTTGTGCAATCGCTCATTCGCTTCCTTCCAGCGATTGTGGTAGACCAGATCATTCCACTCAGGGATCAAATTATCGATTGGACAACCGGTGGTCGATTGGCAAAACGGCACGCCGCAGTCCATGCATCGCGCACCTTGTTCCTGCAAGTGCTCGACCCGCGGTTGGGTGTAGATTTCGTCATAATCGTTGATCCGCACGACCGGCAGACGCCACGGCACTTTCTTGCGCTCGAACTCCTTGAATCCAGTTGGCTTTCCCATCTCTGTTCCCGTTATCCAGTGGTGATCAATTCTTCTTGCTTCATCTCTTGTAGGACTCGCTTGTAGTCAACCGGCATTACCTTCACGCACTGGGCCAGGAATTGATCCCAATTCTTCAACGCCTCTTCAGCCGTCGTACTGCCGGTGAACTTTGCATGCCGTTGGATCATGCGTTTGACATCCGCTTCTTCTTCGGCCTCTTCGATCCGTTCCAGAGCAACCAATTCCAAGTTGCAGTTCAGGTTGAAATCGCCGTCTCGGTCCCAAATGTAGGCGATGCCTCCCGACATGCCGGCCGCGAAGTTGCGTCCTGTGGTTCCCAGGATCACGACTCGTCCACCGGTCATGTATTCACAACCGTGGTCTCCGACCCCCTCGATCACGGCGTGAGCACCGCTGTTGCGAACGCAAAACCGCTCGGCTGCTCGGCCACGGAAGTAAGCCTCGCCACTGGTCGCACCGTATAAGCAGACGTTACCGATCAGAATATTTTGTTCAGGCACAAAGCTACTCTCGCGCGGTGGGTAGACGATCACGCGGCCACCGCTTAAACCTTTGCCGACGTAGTCGTTGGCGTCGCCTTCCAGCTCGATCGTGATTCCGTGAGCCAGAAAAGCACCCAGGCTTTGTCCGGCCGATCCGCTTAGCTCGATCCGAATCGTATCGTCGGCAAGCCCCTCCTGACCGTACTTCTTGGCCACTTCGTTGCTCAAGATCGTACCGACGGTGCGGTTGATGTTGACGATCGGAGATTGGATCCTGACCGGTCGCCCGGTTTCGAGCGCCGGTCTGGCGGCGTCCAGCAGCAGGGTCATGTCGAGCGATTTTTCAAGCGCGTGATCTTGCGGCATCGAGCAGATCACTTGGACGCCGTCATGCGGCCGATTGGCCGGCATCAGCACCGAGGTCAGGTCCAAGCCGTCCGACTTCCAATGAGCGATCGCGGTATCGGTTCTCAGCACATCGGATCGTCCGACCATTTCGTCGATCGTGCGGAATCCGAGCTTTGCCATGATCCGACGAGCCTCTTCGGCGACCATGAACAGGTAGTTCACCACGTGTTCGGGTTTGCCGGAAAACTTCGCCCGCAACTCCGGATCTTGCGTCGCGATTCCGACCGGGCAAGTGTTCAGGTGGCATTTTCGCATCATGATGCATCCGAGCGTGATCAATGGCGCGGTCGAGAAGCCGAATTCTTCGGCCCCCAACAGCGCGGCGATCACCACGTCCCGTCCCGTTTTCAACCCACCATCGGTCTGTAACACAACGCGGCTGCGCAAATCGTTGAGCACCAGGACTTGGTGGGTCTCGGCAATGCCAAGTTCCCAAGGCAAACCGGCATGCTTGATGCTGGTCAGCGGTGAGGCACCGGTGCCTCCAGTATCGCCGGAAATCAAGATGTGATCGGCGTGAGCTTTGGCCACCCCGGAGGCGATCACTCCGACGCCCACTTCGCTGACCAGTTTGACACTGATACGGGCGGCACGGTTGGCGTTTTTCAGGTCATGAATCAGCTGTGCCAGGTCTTCGATCGAGTAGATGTCATGATGCGGCGGCGGGCTGATCAGTCCCACTCCAGGGGTGCTGTAACGGATACGGGCAATGTTCTTGTCGACCTTGCGACCTGGCAACTCGCCACCCTCACCTGGCTTGGCACCTTGCGAGATCTTGATCTGCAGTTCGTCGGCATTGGTCAAGTATTCGATCGTTACGCCAAAGCGGCCCGAAGCGACCTGTTTGATCGCCGAACGTTTGCTGTCACCGTTTTCCAGCATTCCGAAGCGAACGGGATCCTCACCACCCTCGCCGGTGTTGCTCTTGCCGCCCAAGCGATTCATCGCGATCGCCAGCGTCTCGTGCGATTCAGCACTGATGCTGCCAAAGCTCATCGCACCGGTACAAAACCGCTTGACGATCTCGCTGGCCGGTTGCACGTCGTCTAACGGGATCGAGTCGACCCGATCTTCGTCGAACTCCAGCAAGCCTCGCAGGGTGCACCGATTGCGATTGTCTTCGTTGACGGTATGAGCGAATTTCCAATAGGCGTCTTTATCGTTCGTCCGCGCGGCGACCTGTAAGGTCGAAATCGCTTGCGGCGACCAGGCATGTTTTTCACCTTCGGCCCGCCAATGAAACTCGCCAAGGTTTGGCAACTGTGGCAACTGGTCGTCGATACGCTCGGGGTAGCCGAGCGAATGGCGGCGCAAAGTTTCCTCGGCGATCACGTCAAACGAGACACCTTGGATACGGCTGGCGGTTCCCACAAAGCACTTGTTGATCACTTCGTCCCGCAATCCGAGCGCTTCGAAGATCTGGGCGCCTTTGTAACTTTGCAGCGTACTGATGCCCATTTTGGCCATCACTTTGAGCATGCCTTTGCCGACCGCTTTCCGATAGGCTGCGACAATCTTGTCGTCATCCAGGGATACCTTCATCACGCCATCGCGGCGGGCTTGCCACAGCGCTTCAAAGGCCAGATAGGGGTTGATCGCGTCGGCACCGTAACCAATCAACAGGCAATGGTGATGCACCTCGCGGGCTTCGCCGGTTTCAATCAACAAGCCGATTCGCGTTCGCTTGGCCTGTTTGACCAGGTGATGATGCACCGCTCCGACAGCCAGCAAAGCGCTGACCGGGACGCGGTCTGGTCCGATCTGGCGATCGCTCAAAACGACCAATTCGACTTCGTCGTCGGCGGCTGCTTCCGCTTCGGCGGCAATCCGATCGAGAGTCTTTTGCAAGCCCGCTTTTCCTTCGCGACGGTCGAAGGTGATATCGATCACCCGGCTCTGCCAACCCTCGTAATTGATATGCTTCAGCGCGGTGATTTCCTCGTTGGTCAAGATCGGATGATCGATCAACAAGCGGTGGCAATGCTCGGGCGTGGCATCGAGGATGTTTTGTTCCGGTCCGATGTAACATTCCAAGGACATGATCACTTCTTCGCGAATCGAATCGATCGCCGGGTTGGTGACCTGCGCGAACAATTGCTTGAAGTAGTCATAGATCATCCGTGGTTTGTCGCTCAGACAGGCGATGGCACTGTCGTTGCCCATCGAACCGACCGGATCGCGAAGCTGCTCGACGAGTGGACGGAGCATGAAATTCATCGTTTCCGCGGTATAGCCAAACGCTTGCATGCGGGCCAGCAATGTCTGGCTATCGAACCCATGCGGTTCGCTTTCCGGGTGCAAGTCTGACAAGCAGATCCGCTGTTCTCTGAGCCACTCGCCGTAGGGCATCTTGCGGGCAAAATCGCTCTTCAGTTCTTCATCCGGAATCAAACGCCCCTGAGCAAAGTCGATCAAGAACATCTTGCCAGGCTGCAGACGGCCTTTGGATTTCACGATCTTTGGATCGACCGGCAGCACGCCAACCTCGCTACCCATGATCACGCGGTCATCATGCGTGATGTAAAACCGGCTGGGCCGCAAGCCGTTACGATCCAACGTCGCGCCGATGTACTGGCCATCGGTAAACACGATCGAAGCCGGTCCATCCCAGGGTTCCATCAAACAAGAAAAGTACTCGTAAAAGGCCCGCTTTTCTTCCGGCATCGTCGCGTGCTTTTGCCACGCCTCGGGGACCATCATCATGATCGCCTCTTGCAGCGTTCTGCCATTCATCAACAAGAACTCGAGCACGTTGTCAAAAGTTCCGGAATCGCTGCAATGGGGCTCGACGACGGGAAACAGCTTTCGCAGGTCGTCGCCAAACAGTTCGCTCTTGGCCGAGCCTTCCCGGGCTTTCATCCAGTTGCTGTTGCCGCGCAGCGTGTTGATTTCGCCATTGTGGCTCATGAATCGTAGCGGCTGGGCGCGATCCCAGCTGGGGAACGTGTTGGTGGAAAAGCGACTGTGAACCATTGCCAGATGCGTTTCAAAATCTTCGTCGCGAAGATCGGGGAAATAGGGCAGTACCTGGGCCGGTGTCAGCATTCCCTTGTAGACGATCACTTTGGTGCTCAGCGAGCAGATGTAAAAAACGAGCGCCTGTTCGAGCGTCTGGCTGCCGCGCAACGCATGCGAGGCCTGCTTGTGAATCAAGTACAGCTGGCGCTCAAAGGCTTCGCCTTGCAGACCTTCGGCGGCGCCGACAAACAGCATTTCGATCACCGGCTCGCTGTTGCGAGCGGTGGGCCCGACGTCCGCCAGATCGGTTTCCTGAGGTACTTTTCGCCAGCCGATCAACTGTTGCTGGGCGTCGGCGATCAAACTTTCGATCTTACGCTTGCAAAACGCCCGCTCCTGGGCATCTTGAGGCAGAAACACCAAGCCGGCCGCGAATCGCCCCTGCTCGGGCAATTCGACTCCCAAATCTTGCCTGGCGACTTTCTTGAGAAACTTCAGCGGCAGTCCGCACAGGATGCCCGAGCCGTCACCGGTGTTCGGTTCACATCCACAGGCGCCGCGATGATCCATCGAGACCAGGATTTGATCGGCGTCCAAAACGTTTTGATGGCTCGGTTGGCCTTTGATATGAGCGATGAAGCCAACCCCGCAGGAATCTTTCTCGAGCGCCGGATCGTACAGGCCCTGTTTCTGAGGCAGATGCATTAAGTTCTTATTCATCGCAACATTCCCTAAACAACCACCGAGGTCTCTGATTCTTTCATGCCAGTGTTGATCGCCAGTTTGCCGCTACCGGCCTGGTTGGGTTTTTCCGCAATCAACGGCCGACCCAACAACAGCGAGCCGAACTCGCTGGCAGCCTGGTGCAGGCGACCGCTGCGACGAAAGATAATGCCCAGTGGACGCGTCATCCGCAGTTGACGACAGGCGACCACTCGCAACGATCCGATGGCGGTCTCGCGACGCACCGCTGCCTCGGGAACGATCCCGATTCCTCGATTGGCCTGGATCGCGCGGATCATCGAATCTGCATTGTCGAGTTCTAGCTTGATCTTCACATTGACCCCGGCCTTGGCAAGCGATTGATCAATTTCTTGCCGTAACGTCAATTCACGATCAAAACCAATCATCTCCATCCCCTCGATCTCCGACAAAGAGACTTCGTGCTTGGTCGCCAGCGGATGCTCCGACGAACAGACCAACCGCATCGGTTCCTGTTGCCAGAGGATCGACTGCAATTTCTTGGTATTCCGCGGGTAACTGACCAGGCCGAGATCGACTTCGCCCTGCTCGGTCATCTCGAAAATTCGATTGTTCGAGCCGATCGCCGTTTTGACGTCGACCTCGGGATACAGCCGCTTGAATTCCTCGGTCGCCTCCGGCATGTAGCTGAGGCCGACCGAGACGATCGTGCCGATCGTGATCCGACCGCTCAGCTGCTTGCCGGCACTGCGGACCTCGTTTTCGAGCCGCTGGTAGCTGCGGATCACATCCCGCACGCCGTGCAAGTACTTTTTGCCTGCCGCGGTCAGAACCAACGGTCGCGTGGAGCGATCTATCAGCTGGACACCGATCGATTGTTCCAGCTGGGAAATCGACTGGCTGACCGCACTCTGGGTGATGTCGTGCATCGCCGCAGCTCGTGAAAAACTACGCTGCTCGGCAACGGTACAGAAAATTTCCAGCGTACGAAGTTGCAATCGGGTTCCCCGTAGAAACGCCTTGGCATTAAAAAAACTAATGATTACGCTATGCAGCTGAAATCGGTTTAATGCAAGTTAGGCATCGTCGGCAGGCTTCGTCAAGCGGTTCTGCCTGGCATTTCGCGGAAGAATACTTCGATTATCCGATCACGGGTCCCTGGAATCGCTGCGGGAGTGTAAATGCGTATAGAACCGTAATCGCTCCAACGCTTAAACAGGTCCAAGGGAGCCATTCCTTCGGTCGCCAGACTTCGGTGTCAAACGACGGTGACCCCGAAGGGTTAAAGAAGGAACGGGCATTGGTTTCCTTGGCCGAATAGAAGTTTGCACTGTCGATCATCAGACACTCCAGGCCGATGATGATTGCCATGATGCCAAGTGCGATAAACAGGGCACGACGCATGATGAAGTTCCGATCGAAAAGGGAGGAAGTGGAGACTCATCCCTTCCATTCGGCCGATCCACCGGGGGCAAATTAGATTGATAGCAAACGGCGCTACCAGCCGCAAAATCGTTCAGGTCAAGCGATGGCTTTGATCGTTTCGACCAGCGCGATCGCGTTTTCCACCGGCGTTTCTTTCAGAACCCCGTGCCCGAGATTGAAAATATGACCGGGACGACCGGCAACCGAGTCGAGCAATTCGCCTGTCCGCTGGCGAATCACTTCCGGATCGGCCAACAGAATCGCCGGATCCAGATTTCCCTGCACCGCACAATCATGACCGATTCGTTGCCAGGCGGCGTCCAAAGGGATCCGCCAATCGACCCCCACGACCGTCCGTCGATCTCCTCGCAACAGTGGCAGTAGCTCCGGGTTTCCGGTGGCGAAGTTGATCACCGGTACGCCGGGCGTGATCGAGCCAATGATCTGCTTCATCCAGGGCAACACGTGCGCCGTGTAGTCGGTCGGCGATAGGCAACCGGCCCAGCTGTCGAATAACTGCACGCACTGCGCACCGGCGGCGATTTGATGATTCAAGTAAATCGTGATTGCTTCGGAGAGCCGGTCCATCAACAATTTCCAGCCGCCGCACTCGCTGTACATCAGCCGCTTCGTGTTGGCATACTGTCGACTACCGCCCCCTTCGATCGCGTAGCTGGCCAGTGTAAACGGCGCACCGGCGAATCCGATCAAGGGGATCGACTCGGGCAGATCGGCGCGTGTTTGCTTGACCGTCTCGAAAACAAAATCGAGTTCTTCGGGCCGATCGAGGGCTCGAACCCGTTTGACCTCGGCCAGATTACGAACCGGATTGTGAATCACCGGGCCGTCACCGGCGGCAAACTCCAGGTCGAATCCCATTGGCACCAGGATCGGCAGCAGATCCGAAAAGATAATCGCGGCGTCGACGCCCAGGCGATCGACCGCGGTACACATCACTTCGCTGCACAGTTTGGGATTCGCACACAGTTCCAGGAATGTTTGGTTCTTGCGGACTGCACGGTACTCGGCCATGTATCGACCGGCTTGACGCATCAACCAAACCGGCGGTCGCTCGGTGGCTTCGCGCCGACAAGCGCGCATGAACAGGCTGTTGCCGGAGGGATGCGGGCTGGCCTTGCGACCCGCCGGAATGGCGCGCAGTTTTGACTTCGATTTGACCAGTGCCACGCCGCGCTCGGCGGCTTCGCTGACCAGCTGGCCCATTTTGGGATGGCTCGGTTCCAGGTCGACGTGGATGTCGCATTCCTCCAGCATCTGCGACGTGGTTGGCCCAATCGATACGATTACCGTTCGATGCAGTCCATCGCGCAACTGATCGACGACATTCAATTGCTCGGCCATCCGCAGCAGATTGACCACTTGATGGGCGCTGGTCAGCAACAGCATGTCTCGTTGACCTGCCGCCAACGCTCGTACGTTGGCCTCCAGCAAGCTGGTTTGTTCGGGGAACTCCCAGCCGTAGACGCGGACCGCTTCGACTGCCGCGCCGCGCGCTTCCAGGCCGGCGATCAGCGAAGCGTTGGTCACGCCGTATTCTTGCAAGCCGACCGTTTGGTTGGCGATGGACAGGTTGTCATCGATGGTCTTGAGCACTTCCCGCCAGGTATTGGGCTCGGGTACTCGAAATGAAGGAGTCAAACCGACTTCGCGCATCGCGGCGGCCGGCTTCGGGCCACGACAAATCGTGGTCACATCGGACAGGGAATCCAAGAATCGCTGGCGGTCGATATGTCGTTCGATCGCCGCGATCAGGTAGCGGAAACCGACACCGGTCATCAAAATGACGGTGCTGACATGCCCGGTCATCAGCCGGTAGGCGAAGTCGATGGCACCCCGATTGGGCTCGATCGGCACCTCGCGCATCGATGGACTGACATGCGCCACGCCTCCGCTGCGGCTGATCAGGCGAGCCATATCATCGGCGCGGCGGCTTTCCAGGGCGGCAATGTTAAGTCCGTTGAAATTGGCGTTGGCTTTCGGCATCGGTGCGGCAAGCGTGGTTAAGAGAGTGAAACGGATGTGGAGCGGTCGTTAAGGAGCATTGTAGCGCATTTGAATGAAGTTACGATTGTGGGCAGTCCACACTTTCTCCAAAGCCGCCCAGCAAACGTTACGCAGCTGAACGAAAATGCCACGCAGCCCAGTCAAACGTCCGCCCAGCAGCGTCGATCTGAGCGGCGTGTTGCGCACCGTCGATGGCCTGCCGCCGATTCTGTCCAGCGAATCTTTGTTCGGCAATGACCGTCCTTTGCAATTGGAAGTCGGTTCGGGAAAAGGACTGTTCCTCGCTTCGGCCTCCGCCGCCAGTCCGGAGCAGAATTTCATTGGTATCGAAATCATGGCCAAGTACGCCGCCCATGCGGCCGGCCGACTCGCTAAATCCAATGCCGCCAACGCACTGATCATCAGTGGTAACGCCGAACCGTTACTGGCTCAGCGAATCGAACCCGGTTCGCTAGCGGCGGTTCATGTTTACTTTCCTGATCCGTGGTGGAAAAAACGCCATCGTAAAAGACGGGTGTTGAATGAAACCTGCATCGCGAACGTTTCCCGATCGCTGGCCGCCGGCGGCAGGCTTCATTTTTGGACCGATGTCTTGGACTATTTCGAGCAGACCATTGAAATGATCGCTCGCGTCGCGCCCGAACTCGGCGTGCCGATCCCCGAGCAACAGCTCGAGTCGACGCATGACCTGGACTACCGCACCCATTTCGAACGCCGCAGCCGTCTGCAGCGAATCCCGGTCTATCGGGTCAACTACCAGAAGCGCGGCTCAAGCCGCGGCGAATCGGCAAAGAAACTCGCCTCGCCGTAGCGAAACTCGATCCCAGATCCGCTAGACTCTGTTACCGTTATGACGGTCTCAAGCACTCCCGTTCTGACCAACTCCCCCGTTTCCAAGGAACCCATCGATGTGTCGTCTCCTTTCCAGCTCGGCCTTTGCCCTGCTCACCGCTCATCTGCTCTGTGCACCAGTGACCGCGGCGGAACTGTATGGGTTGTCTCCCGGACCGGTCGAACTTGAATCGGCTGGACCGATCACCTTTGGTCCTGCCGGGGTGTTATTTGTCGGCGATGCGAAGGCGGCCAAGGTGTATGCAATCAACACCGAAGACCAAGGCGATCGATCGGCAACGGGCTACGACATCCAGAATCTGACCGAACTGTTGTCCGGGGCATTCAGCGACCAACAGGTATCGGTCGCCGACATGGCGGTCAATCCAGAAACGGGCAACCTGTTCCTCAGCATCCTCGTCGGCGATCGGGCGGCGATCGCTAAACTGACTGCTGACGGCAAAATCAGCAAACTGAATTTGGATAAAATCGGACATGCCGTCGCGACGCTTCCCAATCCACCCGAGGATAAAGTTGTTCAACGTGGCCGCCGCAGTCGCAACGATCGCGAGCAATCGATCACCGACATTGCCTATACCGACGGTCGATTGCTGGTCGCTGGACTGTCCGCGGGTGATTCGCCAAGCACGGTCCGCGAGTTTGATTTTCCGTTCCGCGAGAAATCCTATGGGATGCAGGTCGAGATCTTTCATGCGGCGCATGGCCGCAATGAAGATTCCGCTGCGATCCAGACGTTTGTGCCTTTCAACATTGGCGGCGAGCCAAGTCTGCTAGCCGGTTACACTTGCACGCCGCTGGTGAAGATGCCGATCGCCAAAATCAAGAGCAACAGTAAGGTTCGAGGAACCACCGTCGCCGAGCTTGGCAACATGAACCGTCCGTTGGACATGATTGTGTACCAGAAAGATGGCAAGGATTTCCTGTTGATGGCCAACAGCGCGCGGTGTGATGAAAGTCAGCACCGAGGACTTGGAACGTGAAAATGGATTGAGTGAGCCGGTCAAGGGAGGTGGCACGGCCGGTCAAAGTTATGAAACGATCGAAACTCTGAGCGACGTTGTGCAGCTTGACAAGCTGGACGATTTGCACGCCGTTGTGATGGTGCAACCCAAGGGCGCGCCGGCGTCGATTCAGACGATCGATCTGCCGTAGCGGGAAGGATTGGGATTTACCATCCTGCTAGTTTTTCACCGACAACCGGACCACCGGTCCGGAGACGGCGCTCAGTGATTCGATCTCGCTGGTGGCCGCGGTGGCCGCGCCTTCGCTTGCCTCGTGAGTCATGATCACCAGCGGCACGTTGGAGTTCTTCGAGGTGCCATCGGCTCTTTCGTGTTGGATCACCGAGGCGATCGAAATCTCGTGTTTGGCCAGTACCGCCGCGATCGCGCTCAACGTTCCCGGTTGGTTGGCGACTGTCAAGCGGAAATAATTACGACCGACCAACGTCTCCGCTCCGCGCAGTTTGACGCGCGGAGGCTGGTCACGGGAAAAATACTCCAGTGTTTGAAACGTCAATTTGGTTCTTCCCACCGCGGTGTCAATCAAGTCGGCCACCACGGCGGAGGCGGTTGGCATCTGGCCGGCTCCCAGTCCGTGATAAAATACCGGGCCGACAGCGTCACCGATCACTTCGATTGCATTGAACGCGTTGCGGACCTCGGCCAGTGGAGTTCCGATCGGCACCAGTGTTGGCCCCACCGATAGCTCCAATCCATCCGCCGCCAGATTCGCGATCGCCAACAATTTGATGCGATACCCCAGCTGTCGCGCGTAGCGTAAATCGTCGGGATCGAGCCGATCAATTCCGATTCGGGGAATGTCCGGCCACTCCACCGTGGCTCCGAAGGCCAGGTGTGCCAGGATGGCCAGCTTTTGAGCCGCGTCGGTGCCATCGACATCCATGGTTGGATCGGCTTCGGCATAGCCAAGCTGCTGAGCTTGTCGAAGCACATCCTGGTAACAAGCACCTTTTTCGTCCATCTGAGTGACGATGAAATTGCTGGTGCCGTTAAGGATCCCTTCCAGGGACAGAATCTGATTGGCCGACAAACACTGGCTGATATTGGCGATGATCGGAATGCCGCCGGCGACCGAAGCTTCGAAGGCGATGCTGCGTCCCAATTTTCTGGCGGCCGTGAATAGCTCGGGACCATGTTCGGCCAACAACGCCTTGTTCGCCGTCACAATGTCTTTGCCCGATTCCATCAAACGCAGCATGATGCTGCGGGCTGGTTCCAAGCCGCCGACCAGCTGAGCCACCACACTGATCTCGGGGTCGCTGATCACGTCATCGATCGAGTCTGTGATCACACCAACGGGCAAATCGACATCTCGCGGTTTATTCAAATCGCGAACGACCGCCTTTTTCAGCCACAGCGTCCGCCCGGCGTGTCGCGCTGTTCGGTCACCGTGATCGAGCAGCAATCGGGCCACGCCGCTGCCGACCGTTCCTAGCCCGACGATTGCAACGTTCGTTTTTTCCATGTCCGTGAGGGTGTCCTATCGCTCCCGAAACAGTTCGCTGATCGATTGATCATGGTGAATTCGCTTGATTGCCTCCGCCAGCAATGGGGCGACCGATAACTGCACCAGGTTGGGCAGCTGTTTTTCGGCGGGGACTGGAATCGAGTCGGTGACCACGATCGAATCGATCGGCGCCTCGCGCAGCTTTTCAATCGCACCGCCGCACAGCACGCCATGGGTGGCCGCGATGTGGATTTCTTTGGCGCCGGCTTGGTGCACCAATTTGGCCGCACCACAGATCGATCCGGCGGTACTGATCATATCGTCAAACAGCAACGCGATCTTGCCTTCGATGGGTCCGCCGATGATTGTGCTCTGCCGCACCTCGGTGGCGCTGGCGCGTCGCTTGTCGACAATTCCCAAAGACCCGCCTAGTCGCTTGCTGTGACCGAGCGCCCGTTTGATGCTGCCTTCGTCAGGACTGACGACGACAATGTTTTCGTCGGTGAATCCGCGGTCGCTGAAGTGATCGTTCAGCACCGGTGCCGCATACAGATGGTCCACGGGGACGTCAAAGAAGCCTTGAATCTGCGCCGCGTGCAGGTCCATCGTCAACACTCGATCCGCTCCAGCCCGCACGATCAGGTTGGCTACCAGTTTGGCGGTGATCGGGACCCGGCCTTCGTCCTTGCGATCCTGGCGAGCATACCCGTAGTAGGGAATTACGGCGGTGATCCGTTCGGCGCTGGCCCGTTTGCAACAATCGATCATGATCAACAGTTCGATCAGATTGTCGTTGACCGGAGGACAAGTGGGTTGTACCAGAAACACATCGCGGCCGCGAACATCCTCGTCCAATTTGCAGTAATTCTCACCGTCGGGAAATTTTCCCAACGTGATCGCAGCCGGTTCCAGATGCAAATGACGGCAAATTTTCAAGGCCAGTACCGAATTGGCGCGACCGCTAAAGATCTTCAGTTCACGCATATCCCATCGCTCGCATTCTTTCGTCGACCAGCTTCAGTTCGTCCACATTATTGATCGACAGCGACTCGCATTCCTGCAGGACAGGCAGGGCCTGGACCTTGCGGCCCGATTCTCTCAGCAGCGCGGCACAATCGGTAAGGTAGTATTCTTGCTGTGAGTTTTCGTTAGAAAGTCGGTCGAGCGCGAACAGCAAATCCTGGGTCTGGAACAGGTAGGTGCTCATGTTGACTTCGCGAACAGCCAATTGCGCTGGGGTCGCGTCTTTGTGTTCGACGATTTCCACAAAGTTGCCATGTTGGTCGCGGCACGATTCGCCCTAGTCCCGTCGGGTCCTCTTTCTCCAGCGAGCCCAACAGTAAAGCGGGTTGGTGCAAGTGAAAGTGGGCGAGCAACTTCTTGATACTTGATGGCTGAATCAGCGGAGAGTCACCCGCGACGACGATGGTCGGGCCGTTTTGTCCGGCCAGTGCGTCGCGACACATTTGCACGGCGTGGCCGGTGCCCAGTTGCTGTTGCTGCAGGGCATATTGAATGTTTCCACCGCGTGCGTCCAACTCGGCTTTAACCGCGTCCGCCTGATATCCGACAACCACGATCTGGCGATGGATCCCGGCTGCTTCCAGGGCGTCGATCACGAAATGGATCATCGGACGATCGACGACCGGGCACAGCACCTTTGGTAAATCGCTTTTCATCCGAGTCCCTTTTCCACCAGCCATCACGACAGCACAGGGCTGCATGTTAGCGTGCGGAATTTCCGGGTGGCGTTGATTCATTGGGAAACGGTCTGGTTCCAATTGGGGGGGGTAGGGCCGGCGGTCTGTGCCCAGCTGACTTGGCATCGATCACAATCGTGGTCTCTGAGTCCAAAACTAACAAGTCGGGCCAATCTGTCTGGATTCGAATGGGCAAAATCGGACAAAATCTATCGGAATTGATTCCCCCCAACCGCAGGCACCGATTGTGTCCGAACCGATTTTGATTCAAAACGCCGCCGGATCCAGAGCTCAGTCGCTGAATCCGCGAATCGGCGGGTTACTCCGATCGTTGCTTGCCAGCGGCGGGGACTTCGCCGCTTATTCCGCCCTGCGAGTCTTGGTTGCCGGGATTCAGACGCTGCCAACCGACATGGGTGACTCTCTGTGCCGTGTTCTGGCACGTATCGCTAGCGGACCGATCAAGATCCGCGCTGGCGTCACCGAACAGAACTTGAGCCGCGTGTTTCCAGCTGCGGACGCGGCAATGCGTCAGGAAACGACTTATCAAATGTGGCATAGCTTACTGCTGACGGTTTGCGAGATCGCATGGGCCCCGCGACGGCTGCACCTTTGCAACTGGAAACAGCACGTCACGTTTCGGCAAAACCGCACAATGCTCAAACACCTGCTGGGAACCCGTCCGACGGTACTGGTCACCGGTCACTATGGCAACTTTGAAGTCGGAGGTCACGTGATCGGCTTGATGGGACTCAGCACACTGTCGATTGCCCGCAAACTGGACAATCGATTCCTGCACCGCTGGGTCGAACGCTTTCGCGGCGCCAAAGGGCAAATGCTGATTGACAAAGAAGGGTGCGCAAACGCGGTCGACCGACACTTGCAGCAAGGCGGAATTCTGTCGCTGTTGGCGGACCAACACGCCGGCCACAAAGGATGCTGGGTGAATTTCCTGGGTGTGCCGGCGTCGTGCCACAAGGCGCTTGCCTTGTTCACGCTCAGTGCCGGCGCTCCGATGCTGGTCGGAGCGACTCGGCGCGTCGATGCACGACCGCTGCGATTCGAAATGTCATGCTTCGGAATTGCCGATCCATTGGATGACAAACAGCAAGTTTGTGGTTCGGTTCAATCATTGACCAAGTGGTACAACGACCGGCTGGCGAAAGCGATCGAGCAATCGGTCGAACAATACTGGTGGCTTCATCGACGCTGGCGAAATCCACCCTTGCGGGTAGCCAAGCGATTGTCGCGGGCGGCCTAAGCTTGAGGAGATCTGCGGCTTTGCCGCGAAGGCCAACCACTACCGCTCATTCGGATTGAACCCGGTTTGTGCCAGCTCTTCTTCCTCTTGGATGATGATTCGCGGCGTGACCATCAGCATCAAGCTACGAGCATCTCGGCCGGCCGAAACGTTTCGAAATAAACGGTTGACGTAGGGAATCTTGCTAAGCATCGGGACACCTCGCTCGACACGTCCCTCGGCCATTCGCTTGATCCCGCCCAGCAAGATTGTGCCGCCGTCAGGAACACTGACTGTGGTTTGAACCGAAGTCGAGGCAAAGGTGGGCAGTTGCACCGTGGTCCCTTCGATGACGTCTTCCTGATCGCTCTCTTCCACGACATCATTTTCGTCTATATCGCCGTCACCGTCGGTATCGGTCTGAGCGCGACTGCTGTTTCGGGTCGTCCGCCGACCTTCGTAAGTGAAGGTATTGACATCACCGATCTGACTGAAATAAGGCACCAAGGTCAATCGCACAAATCGTTTATCGTCACTGACGATTCCTTGCACGTTCAATTGGGTGCCTTCGTTCAAGACCACAATCACGGGCTGCTGCGCGACGGCAAAGTCACCGACGACCGGGATGATGCTGGTCACGAACGGTCGCTGTGTGATATCGGCAATATTGGCAAACTGGCCGTCAAACATTGTCACCTTTGGTGCCTGCATGATGTTGCTGCGGTTGTCGGCTTGAGCCGCCTGCAAAAAGAAGAAGGCCTCGATGTCATTCAAAATTGCGAAGCCGATCGTCGACGGTGTGCCAAGGGCAGCAGCTCCAAACGGTGGTGTCAGTCCAAAGCTGCCATTCTCGAATCGGATATCCAAGTCGGGCGTCGGCAAACCAGCGATGCCGTCAAATCCAATGGTCACCGCCGATCCCGAGTCGTCTGCGGGCAAGGCGGTGATGTTGTCGTCAAATTGAACATTGAAATCGACACCGATCTGTTCGGCAAAACTGTCAGCCAAAGTAATGAATCGAACTTCGATCGTGATCTGCAGGTTTTGCAGACGGCGAAGCGATTCCAAGAGCTCAACAATCTGATCATGCACTTCACTGGTGGTGCTGATCACCAGACTCAAGTTCTGTGCATAGGGTTGCATGTTGCTGGGACCGCCCAGTGACTCCCACGTCTCGGGAGCCACGGTTGTTTCAATCAATTCGATCAGCGAGTCAAAGTCGGCGACCGAGCCGCCGCCGGCTGCGCCTCCGATACTTGATGGGTTGCCAAACCCACCTTGGCTGCCCATCTGGTGGTACTGGCCCATCACATCATTGCCCATGTAGGTCGGCGACATCGATTTGGACATGCGGCTGCCGAGATCAGTTGCCGAGACCGGCATCACTTGAACGTCCACTTGCGGGCCCGTCATCTGAATCGCCGCACGCAATGCGCCGGCCAAACCATCGTCATAGCTGCTGAAGAAGTTGGGGATTGGAATGACCAAGTCCTTGACGGGGTAGGTTCGCGGATAAACCCGACTTCGTTTCGATTCCATGCTGGTAATCTCCAGCACATCGTTGTCGATCACGTAGGTCAGTTCCAGCTGTTCAAGGATCAGATTTAACGCGCTTTCCAATCGAATGTTGTTTAATTGCCGAATCGAAATCGGAGTTTCGGCGGTGACCCGCACTGAGCTTAACGCGCGGTGGTCGACCACGATCGGGACACCCGTCATGGCGGCCAAATCGTTCAGCACGTCGTTCAGTGGGCGGTTGGAGTATTTGATGCTGACTGGTGTGTTTAGTTTTTGTTTGATCTTGCGTTCGGCTTCGCTAAGGTTCGAATAGCGGTCTTCCTTGTAGCCGGCGCGGAGCTGCGAAATGCTCGCCCAGTCCCGTTCATCGCCAAATGTCAACGGTCGATCGGGATCGATTCCCACCGAGGAACGATCAACGTCGTTCATTTGACGCAGGAAGTCAACTTGTTTCAGTCCCTGGGTTTCTTCATAGGTCGCGATACTCGATTTGGTGCGACTGATGTGATTCAATTGGCCTGCGATCGGATGATCCGGTCGCAATTCGATGACTTGTTTGGCAACCACTTCCGCCTCGGCAAAGCGACGCTCATTCATGTACTTGTTGAAGCTGTCGACCAGTGTCTTGACTTCTTCGTCAATCTGCAGATCGCGTGCCTGGTCACTTTCTCGTTCGGAACGGATCGCCTCGTTTCGCAAATCGAGATCAATCTTTGCTCGGTTGGCTTCGACGTATTGCTTTTGATCGGTGATCGCTCGTTCGACCATTTTCGACAAAGAATGCTTGGCCGGTTCGTCGATGTTCGAATCGTTAACCCGGCGGCTCAAACGATTGAGCTGGTCGAGCGCTCGCAGCGGGTTGGATGTTTTCGATTCCTCGGCTTTGGCAAGCTCGGAGGTGACTTCGCGAAACAGCCGACGGGTCTGTTGCTCGGCCTCCAGGCTTGCTTTTTGAATTGGTGTCAGCTGGTCGGCGGGTTTCTCGGCGGCTGACCCCAAGCGTTTCGCTTGCAGCAGGGTCAATTTATCCTTCAGTTGGTTCCGCTGTGACGGATTCAAATCAGCCTCGTGTTTCCAGGCTGCTTTGAATTGCTCGCGGGCTTTCTCTTTGTCGCCGCGAGTCAGCGCATCCAAGCCGGCGTAAAACAATTGCTCACCATAGCTTTGCACGCCGCCCTGGCCGGGTGGCAACGGTTGGATGTTTTGAACTTGTTGGATGTGGTTGGCGTTGGTGGGGCTCGAATTTGCTGAATTGGAATTTGCTGAATTGGAATTTGTCTGGCCATCGCTGGCATCGGCCAAAAACAGCATCTGCTGCACCCCTCCGGCGTCGCCCGCGGCGGAGGCTGCGATTGCCGGTTGGACCGCCCGCTCCAGGTTGCCCTGACTCGCGCTGGCCAACGCAACGCCACTGCGACGCGCCGCTGATTCGGCGTCCAGGACCAGTTGCCAAGGTCTGGTTTCACCAGCGGCAAACTCTTTTTCCGGAACCTTGAGTGCCTCGGCGGCTCTGGCCAGCGACAAAGCGCTGGCTACTTCGCCGCGATCCAGCGCGGCACGGCCAAGGGCGACCAAGCGAAGCGCCTGCTGCTTGACCGACAGCCCACTTGCGGCGCCGGCGATCGGTTTGGCGCCCGCGATGCTGGGCAATCTTTGAACCGAATTCGTAGATTCCTGCGGAGGCATGGTCAGCAAGGCTGTGTCGATTCCAATCACAGCAAACCGTTGGTGCAGCTGCTGAAGCCCGGCAATTTGTGGTGCGGTCTTATTAGCGGCAGCGCTCGCTTTTCGGAACGCTTGAACGGCCGCGTGGTAATCCTTGCGGTCCAGCGCCGATTTCGTCTGCACCAGCAAAGCGTCGACGCTGGTGGTCGCAGAGGCGGCTACACTCCGCTGCGAGTCGGCTAACCGGGTCAGCGGCTGGGAAAATTCAGCCGACCGGCTTTGTGGAGCGGAAACTTGTGCGGAACTGATAAGCGGCGCAAGCAGCCATAAAGCAGCGCCGCAAACCAACGGCTGCGTGCTGAAAAAACGGCGGCGTGGTGCAGAAACGAGGCGATTCAACGCGACTCTCCTTCTTCGCTTTGATAATCTGGGTTTGACCGGGAAATAGCTGGAAACAGCGACGCCTGTCAACGGCGATTACCCGGCTTTCTCCGATTTGCTGCCGCTGGGCGCTAGGCCCCAGGCTTCGGCCTGCCTGTCTTTGGGTCGACCTCGATGTTCAGGTTTTCGTCGTCATAAATGAAGAAAATGAATCCGTTCATCATCTCGTCATACGTCTGCTGGCCGTAGGGAACCGTCCGATTCGGATCGGGGTTGTACGGATTGAACGACGAGTTGTCGAAATGAGCCACCGCCTCAATCTTAGTGCCGGCCGGGAGTTTCACGTCGCCCGGATTCAGCTCGTATCCGAGTTGCCAATCAAAGTTGTAATTGGGGATTTCCAACAACGTGCGAGTCTCTCCATCGGGTAGGTGTGCGTAGAAGGTCATGTCTTTGCCGCGAAGATGCATATGACAAAACATTCCCAGCATCGTCGCATCCTTGGGAAGCGTCTTGGAATCGCTAACCTGCCAAGCGGAATGTTGAGGCTCGATTTGCATTTTCTTGTCCAGCACGTAGTGATGGCTCTGCTTGCGGACGGTCGATTTACAATACCGCAGCCCAACCGATATTTCCGACTGTTCTTCTTTGCCGGTCGTGACGTGATGGATTTGCAAGCCCAGCACTGAGCGGGCCGGGATCTTGTAGGCAACGCCGGGCTCGATGCGGGCCAGATCCATCGCCTGACCGCCTGGAACGTAACCGGTGATGAAGGTTTCATAACCCGATTTACCCCCCATCGTGCCATAGGCCATGTTGCAATGATGGACCACTTCAGGATTGTGAGGCTTGATCTCGAATGCCTCGACCCAGGTGTCCTCAAGAAACACGTAGGGCAATATGGCGTAGTCGTAGGGGACGTATCCTTGCGCCGGAATGGTGTAGGCGGAGGATGTCTTGATCACCAAGTCGGGCTGCCCAATCTCCCAGTCGGTTTGAGGTGCGACGTAAGGTTCCGGCAAATCCTTGGGATCACCCTCTGGCATCCCGGCGGCAACCCACTGGGCAACTTGGATTCGTTCTTGCCGCGTCAAAGAGCGGTCGTTCTTGAACGAGCCGTGTTCGGGATGAGCGTACCAAGGCGGCATCCGCTGTTCGCTGACCACTTCCGCGACCATTTCCCCTTGCGCGGAAACCTCCTGATAGGTTCCCAACGCAAATGGAGCCGCCGTGTCCTCGTGATGACACGACTGGCAATGCAGTTTCATGATCCGGGCGATCTGCCTGCTGTAGGTTACCGGCTCTGTGGGTTCCGGCAGCTTGGCAAACGTGATTTTGCAGCCATCGACTGGAGTTTCCGCCACCGAAACCGACTCGCCGCCAAGGACTTGCTTGATGGCTTCTTCCAAGTCGGCACGCCCTGGGTTCGGACTGACTCCGCCCAGGCGATACTGCGAATCAATGCGACCACGATATGCTAGCTTCATCTGTCCGTCTAACACCGCGACCCCGGGAGTCCGCTCGACACCAACTGCCCGAGTTACGCTGCCGTCAAAGTCTTTCACAAACGGAAACGCCGCGCCGAATTCCAACGCATGAGCGGCCATGTCCTTGATCGAATCTTCGCGACCAACGTTGACGGCGACGAATTGCACCCCCTGGGGGCCATAGGTCTCGTCTAACTTCATCAACACCGGCATGTAGCGCTGAACCAGCGGACAATCTGTGTTGGTAAAGAACAATACGTATGCCTTGCGCTCGCCAAAGTCGGCTAGCGAACGAGGCAGGTAGCGGATGTCTTTGAAGCTCAGATCACCGATTTGTTCGCCGATTTCTGTCGCCGCTGCCGGTGGGGACCAAACCCAGATCAAGCTTCCGATCAGCGCGAGTCCTAATGCGAAACTCGATTTTTCCCGAACGTTCATGCCATCTGCCTTTTAAGTGAGATTCTAGCCACACACTGTAAGACAGTTTACCCCCGAGGCAGCATCAACAAAAGCTTCCCAACTCCGGCACCTGCCGGTTTCTAGGCCGCAGTGTTGAGTTTTTCAGCTTTTTTTTCCGCGGCTGTTCGGTAGTCAACGACATCCCAAACCAGCCCAGTGGCCCGTAGCAAGCGGACCATCTGCCAGGTCAGGTCAAACTCCCACCAGCGATGGCCATGCTTGGCCATACGAGGATAGGCGTGGTGGTTGTTGTGCCACCCCTCGCCATAGGCCAGCAGTGCGACCAGCCAGTTATTGCGGCTGTCGTCGCTGGTTTCGTAGTTTCGATAACCCCAGATGTGAGAAGCGCTGTTGACCATCCAAGTCACATGCAGAACCCCCACCAGGCGGACAAACATGCCCCAAACCAACAGGGATAGACCCAGCTGGATTCCACCCAGAGCCCATCCGATCCCCAGCAGGGCCACACCGACCGCAACATGCAGGGGCAGGAATAACTTATCCAGGATGCGCATCCCACGCTCCTTATACAGGTCGGGTGCCCAACGCTGCAGATGACTGGCGCGGTCTCCGTTGTGGGTGTGGAAGGCAAGCCAAAAAACGTGGCTCCAAATGCCGCCGTCGTGCGGCGAATGGGGATCGCCATCCTGATCGCTAAAGGCATGGTGCTTGCGGTGATCGGCAATCCAGTCCAACGGAGCTCCTTCACCGGCCAGCGTGCCAATGGTGGCAAACAAATAACGTACCCAAGGATAGGTCTTCATGCCGGAATGAGTCAGCATCCGGTGGTATCCAAGACAGATCCCAAGGCCACCGGTGACCCAGTGCAAAGCAAACATCACAATCAGCCCGGTCCAGGTGAAGGTCCAGGGTGCGGTCAGGGCCACCAGATGGACCAACACCAGCCAGCCAATCGCCCACAGGCTGACATGTCGCCACTGGCGCCGCTGCGTGGCCGTCAAGCCAATGTCTTGTTTTTTGCTCTTAGCCCCGGAAGCCTTGGTGATGTTCGACTTACCAGGTTGTTTGGTTTTTGAGGGGGTGATGACAGCTGACATGGAGACTCCAGGGTTTGGATCGGTGCGTCGACGAATCGTGTCGATGCAGCTACGGCCTGGTAGTCTATCGGAATCGCCAAAATCCTCTGTCACCAATCAGCGTGTTGGATGTAACAGGAATGTAAAATTTGGTCGGCTGGCTCGATTGTCGTTGCCGTGTGGACCGAAAATCCTTATCCCTGTGCTAGCGATTGCGCCTTAGCCATCGCTTCCTCTGCCTTGGCGATGTACTGCGGCTCTTGGGTCCCCGCCCAGGCGCGTTGGTAGGTGACACTCAGTGCGGTGAAATTGAACGAATCATTGGGCTCCAGTTGGCAAGCCTTCTCCGAGTGCTCGATCGCCAAATCGTGCTGCCCGGTCTTGGTATAAACCCGGCCCAGCGCCAAATGTGCCAGCACAAAAGAATCATCATCGGCGACGATTTCATTGAGCGCGGCAATCGCATCGTCAAACCGTTCCTGGTCGATCAATTTTTCGACTGCGTTGTATTTTGTGTGCAAGTCGCTCATCGAGAGCATCTCCTCTGTTCCTGGCCCGTTGATGCCGAAGTCGATCCGAGCAAAATCCCGGATCGAGTGGCGCGTTGGTCAAGCCTGTTTTAGTGCCGCCTGGGCGGCTGCCAAGCGGGCGATCGGGACGCGGAACGGGCTGCAGCTGACATAGTCCAGTCCGACTCGATTGCAGAACTCAATTGAAGCGGGATCGCCGCCATGTTCGCCACAGATGCCAATCTTCAACTTGCTCTTGGTGCTGCGGCCTTTCTGCACGCCCATTTCAACCAATTGGCCGACGCCGGTTTGATCCAACGACTGAAATGGGTCAACGTGCAGAATGTCTTGTGACAAGTAGTCGGGCAGGAATGTGTTCACATCATCACGACTGTAGCCGAAGGTCATTTGTGTCAGGTCGTTGGTACCGAAGCTGAAGAAATCGGCGTACTGGGCAATTTGGTCGGCGGTCAGCGCGGCCCGCGGGATCTCGATCATCGTGCCGATCAAGATATCCAGTTTGCCACTGAATTTCTTGGCCGTTTTGGTTTCCTCGATCGTCTGCTCAACGCGCTTGCGTAGCGTCGCCAGTTCGTCGGCGGTGCCGACCAGCGGGATCATGATCTCCGGCTGGGCTTTGATCTTTTTGCCCGCGCAGCTGATCGCCGCTTCCACGATTGCCCGCACCTGCATTTCCAAAATTTCCGGATACGTGATGCTCAAACGGCAACCCCGGTGTCCGAGCATGGGATTGGATTCGTGCAGTGCGTCGGCGCGCTTGACGATATCGGATTGCTTGACGCCAAGCTCTTTTGCCATTGTCTTTTGAGCTTCAGCTTCATGCGGCAAAAACTCGTGCAGCGGCGGATCCAACAGTCGAATGGTTACCGGCAACCCGTTCATTGCCTTGAAGATGCCTTCGAAGTCCTTGCGTTGAAACGGCAACAGTTTTTTCAGGGCGGCTTTGCGTTCTTTTTCGGTTTCCGCCAAGATCATTGCCCGCATGTGGATGATCCGGTCGGGTTCAAAAAACATGTGTTCGGTACGGCACAAGCCGATTCCCTGGGCGCCGAACTCGCGGGCGCGCTTGCTGTCGGCCGGTGAGTCGGCATTGGTACGAACGGCCAGAGTTTTGTACTCGTCGGCCCACTTCATGAGCTTGGAAAAGTCACCTGAGAGTTTGGGCTCTTGCGTTTCCACCTCACCGGCCATCACTTCGCCGGTCGTGCCATCGAGGCTGATTACATCTTTGGGACCAAACTTTCGGCCGCCGACGGTGATCTTCTGGGCTTTCTCATCGATCACGATTTCTCCGGCGCCGGCGACACAACATTTACCCCAGCCGCGGGCAACAACAGCGGCATGACTGGTCATCCCACCGGTGCTGGTTAAGATTCCCGCCGCCGCGTTCATGCCGTCAACATCTTCCGGGCTGGTCTCTTTGCGAACCAAGATAACGCTCTCGCCCTCTTCGGTTCGCGTCCGTGCTTCCGCGGCAGAGAACGCTAATTTTCCTTGCGCCGCCCCTGGTGATGCCGGCAGACCGCGTGTCAGCACATCCGCGGCATTTCGTGCGGTCGGCTTGAAGCTGGGCAGCAACAGCTGAGTCAAATCGTTGGCGGGAACGCGCAGCACAGCGGTCTTTTGACTGATCAGTTTTTCTTTGACCATGTCACAGGCGATCTTGACCGCCGCCACTCCGGTGCGTTTGCCGGTCCGTGTTTGCAACATGAACAAGGTTCCCCGCTCGATCGTGAATTCGATGTCCTGCATGTCGGTGTAATGGTCTTCAAGCGTTTTCTTGATTTCCAAGAGTTGCTTATAGACCGGTCGATTCCAATGCGGCATCTCGGCCACGGGCAATGGAGTTCGGATGCCGGCGACGACATCCTCTCCTTGCGCGTTGATCAGAAATTCGCCAAAGAACTTGTTCTCGCCGGTGCTTGGATTGCGAGTGAACGCGACCCCGGTGCCCGAATCATCACCCATATTCCCGTACACCATCGACTGCACGTTAACGGCGGTGCCCAGCAACCCGCGAATGCCTTCGATCTCACGATAACGAACCGCCCGGGTTGTGTTCCAGGAACCAAACACCGCCATGATCGCCAATTCCAGTTGCTTGATCGGGTCTTGTGGAAATTCGGCGCCGGCATGTTTCTTAAAAGCCGCCTTGTAGGCCTCGCATAGTTGCCGCAACCCCGCGGCCGGTACATCGGTATCCTCGCTAACCTTGTATTGCTTTTTGATCTTGTCAAAGGCGGTTTCAAAAACATGATGATCGATCCCCATCACCACGTCGCCGAACATGTTGATCAGCCGTCTGTAAGCGTCATAGGCGAACCGTTCGTTCTTGGTCGCCTTGGCTAAACCGGCCGTCGCCGCATCATTGAGACCGAGGTTCAATATTGTGTTCATCATCCCCGGCATGCTGACCGCGGCGCCGCTGCGCACGCTGACCAGCAGCGGGTTGGCGTTGTCGCCGAATTTCTTGCCGAGTTCTCTTTCCAGCAAGCTAACGGCGGCGTTGACTTGGTCCATCATGCCGGCGGGAAGTTTCTTGCCGGCCTTGTAATAGGCATCGCAGACTTCGGCAGTGATCGTGAATCCGGGAGGGACCGGCAGGCCGATGCTGGTCATTTCGGCCAGGTTGACACCTTTGCCGCCGAGCAAATCCTTGCCTTTTCCTTTGCCTTCGGTCTTCTTTTTGCCGAAGTAATAAACCATTTTTGAATTTGCCGAAGCGGCAGTTTTGACCATCGTTGTGTTCTCTATCAAAGCTGTGGTGAGTGAATTGTCAGTGTGCAGTGTGCAGTGTGCAGTGTGTTTGTTTTGAATCCGACGACGGCCAAAAGTGCGGCGGACCCGGCGGTGGCGACTCCGCCGGATCGAGTGGGGCTGACAGGAATTGAACCTGCACTCCCGAAGGAACTAGATCCTAAATCTAGCGCGTCTGCCAGTTCCGCCACAGCCCCGCGATTTTCCAGCCGCCGCCGCAAGCGCCGCGACTAAGACTTGGCTCCGCCGCTTTGACCTTCGTCGCCCGTGACCGTCGGTACGACCCAAACCTTGACGCTGGCGTCGACTTCGCTGTGAAGGTGAATTTTGACGGTGTACAGTCCCAACTCCCTGAGCGGCCCTTCCAGTCGAATCTGATCCTGCGACAGGTTGAATCCGGCGCCCTTGAGTGCTTCGGCGATCTCGTGCGGCCCCACGCTGCCGTAGAGATGCCCTTCGTCATTGGCATTGGCTTCGATGGTGATCGATTGTTTTGCCAATTCATCGGCCTGGTCGCGATACTCGCCAAGTTTTTCCAACTCGATCGCACGCAATTTCTCGCGATGCTTTTCCACCATTCGCTTGTGATGTTCCGTCGCTACCGCGGCCAGTCCCTGAGGCAATAAATAGTTGAGCGCGAATCCAGCTTTGACTTCGACAATGTCACCCTGTTTGCCCAGGTGTTCGACGTTGTGGATCAGTAACAGTTGGATGCCGCCGTGCTTACCTTTGGGAAGGCGCTTGAAAAGTTGGTTTTTGGTAGATGCCATGGAACCATTGAGTGCGAGGGATTGAGTGGTCTAGTGTATTGGTAAGGTGCCGTTTTTCGGGCCAGCGGTTTTTCGGGCAGGCGGTTTTTCGGGCAGGCGGTTTTTCGGGCAGGCGGTTTTTCGGGCAGGCGGTTTTTCGGACCAGCGGTTTTTCGGACCAGCGGAGCGGGACGCTTAAAAGGGAATGTCGGGGTCTTCGTAACCGGCTCCGCTGCCAGTGGGTTGTGCCTCACGGTTGCCCGGGCTGGTGTGCTGATGATCGTCGTGTTCGCTCGATTGACTGGCTTGCGATGCAGGGCCTCTCGGTCCGCCGCTGCCACCGCCTAACATCTGCATGCGTTCGCAAATCACGCGGAGCTTGCTCCGTTTTTGTCCGTCGGTCTCCCAGCTGTCCAGTTTCAATCGGCCTTCGACCAGGACCGGCGAACCTTTGCCCAGGTATTCGCTTGCCACCTCGGCCGTGCGGCCCCAAAAGGTGACATCCACAAAGGTGGTCTCTTCGACCCACTCGCCACTGGCTGTCTTGCGGCGATCATTGACCGCGATCGCGTTATCCATCACGGCCGTCCCACCGGGTGTGTATCTCAATTCGATCTCTCGGGTCAGGTTGCCGACCAAGATCACGCGGTTGTAACTGGCCATGGAATCACTCCGATGTGATGAAATTCATGAATCGAGCGCCGAATCATCCTAGTCCTAGTAATCGGCACCAACGGGTTCCGCGTTCGGCTCCTCGGAATGTTCCGTCGCGGTGTCCTGGGGTGTCGAGACTTGGACCGACTCGCCGCGGGCGTTGGCCAGGATCGGCTCGACCAATCGCGGCTCCAGTTTGATCGTCATGTGTCGTAAGACCGGCTCATATAAATGAAGTGCCCGGTCGATGTTGGGGATCGCCGGCCCATCGCTCTGATGGTAGGCCAGCCAGTAGGTTCCTTTCTGATGTTTGTCGATGGGATAGGCGAGCTTTTGTTCCATCCACAGCCGATTGACGAGGATTTCTCCCCCCGCTTCGCTAACGATCGTTTCGATCTGCTTGGCAATCCCACCTGGATCGCGAGCGTAGTGATTGCTGTCAAGGATCAACAGGGTTTCATAGGTATTTGCCACGTTGTCTGGATCTCTCTACTGAGTTCTTGAGTCGGGTTTGTCGGGTTTGTTCGTATCATGATCTGCAATCTCTGGTTCATGCGAGATCGCAGGTGTCTGTTTTTTGCTGTTCGGTGTTGCTGTTTTTGCGGCCGACGGATCGGCATTGTAGCGGCTCATTGCCGGCCCGATTCCTTCGGTCGCCCAGAGAATCGTGGCCTCGGCGGCGCGGTCAATCGCGGCTTCAATCTTATCAGTTTCTTGCTTGCTGAACTTCCCCAGCACGTAGTCGGTAACGGTCCAATTTTCGGGTGGCCGATCAATCCCAATTCTCAATCTGGCAAAATCGTCTGTCCCGAGGTGTCGGATGACGTCGGTCAGCCCCTTTTGCCCACCCGCCGAGCCGCGAGGTCGAATTCGCACGCGACCCGTTTTCAGGCTCAAATCGTCGCTGATCACCAACAGGTCTTGCAGTGAAAGCTTGTAAAAATCACATGCTTTTCGCACGCTTTTTCCGCTGGTGTTCATGTACGTTTGCGGACACAAGATCAACAGCTTCTCCTCCCCAACGCTCCCTTTGGCCAGGCTGCCCTCGGCAAGCTCGCCTTCAAAGCGAACTTTTGACGGCCCTGCCCGGGCGATCGCGGCTACTTTGGCGGCCACCATGAAACCGAGGTTGTGTCGCGTCTGCTCGTACTTACGACCGGGATTTCCCAAGCCAACAATCAGCTTCATCGAACATTCAACTTATTGGCCGTGGATGCACTGGTTGTAGGCTGCGCTGGTCGCCAATCGAGCCTGGGTTCAGTCCTCCGCTTCTGCTTTCTTTTCTCCTCCCTTGGCAATCACTTCCGGCTCGGCTTCATCGGATTCCTCTTCCAGATCCAGTTCCGCCTTAGGTTCTTCGACATGCACGATCACGGTGTCGGAGGGTGTGATCAGCTGGACCCCCTCGGGCAACTCCAGGTGCTCGGCGGTCAGACTCTGGCCCAAATGCAATTCATTGATGTTCAAGCCGATATTGTCGGGGATTGAACCGGCTGGGCAGCGAATTTCCACGTCGTGAACATTTTCGATCAGGATGCCACCCTCGCGAATCCCAACCGGGTCACCGTGAGCGGCGATCGGCACCGATACCTCTACCAATTCCTGCAGATTGACCCGGATTAAATCCAAATGCAGAACTTCGATGCCCAGCGGATCCCAATGGATCACGCTGACCAGTGCCGTATCTTTGATCGCCCCGGCCAATTCGACCGTCTTGCTGTGATGGCGGAGCAGCGTTTTTACCTGTGCGGCCGGAATCGACAGATGCTCGTTTCGTTCGCCGTGCCCATACAAAACGGCCGGGACTCGGCCCGCTCGCCGCAATTTGCGACTGGCCATTGAACCAACCTCAGCTCGTTTCTCTACTTCCAGAACGTCCGTCATCAGTCGTCTACCCTACTTCTCTGCAATTTCTCTGGAATTGACATTTGCCACTAGAGGCTCGCTGTTGTGGTGTGGCGAGACCTGTCTCCCTCTGAGCGCAAGCGAAGCATCGCTCCTGAGCGCAAGCGAACCATTACTCCGGCGATCGCCGGAGCACTCGCGAAGCGGGTAAGTATGGCGGAACGACCGCGATCTGCAAGGGCAAATCCGTCCTCAAACACCGATCGCCCTTGTCGGCCAGGGGAGACGTTGATGAGGCGCGAGAAGCAGCTGCTGCCGCCGGCAGAATTCCCTGATCGCCGCGGTGTCTGTTCGCTTTTTCGATCTTTTAAAACAGTTCCGGCATCCAGGGGGCGGGGCCGGCGAAGACTTGGTCGGCGGCGCTGACTTGGGCGGCACTGTCCGTTTGGATTTGTCCCAGCAGCACTAAATCGCTGGCGGAAAAGTAGGACGAGAAGAGCGGCGCAAGCGCCCGCACGTTCAGCTTTAGACTCCCCCCACCCCCCGGTCTCAGTTCGCCGATTCCACCGGCAATCCTCAGCTGCCAGTTTCCCTGATTCGCCGGAATCAACTCGTCTTCCATCTGTAGCTCAAGGGTGATGTCCAGATGGTCCGGATAGCCCCTGAGCGAAAGCGCCGCGGGCACATCCAAGATCCGCAACATCCAACGGGTCTGCTGCAGCACCGAGGCGCGGCCCTCGTCGGCAACCAACAGCAACGGGTCATTGGGTGCGCCATACCAGCGAAATGAATCACACATCGACCGATGATCCCGAACCAGGGCGAGCAGCCTTTCCATCGCGCGACGCGTCGTGACAGCGATGTCGCTGGCCACCAGCGGCTGAGGAAACCCCAGACCGACGCGATTGGCGCTCAGAATCGCGTAGCCTTCTGGATCGGCTAAATCGCCAAACAAGTAGGTCTTTGTTTCCAGGTTGTCGTTGGGGGTGACCAGCCGCTGCCACAGACCGTCGGTGCGTTGCAATTGTCCGTTGCCCGCCAAGGCACGGCGATCAGCGACCCGCTGCAGCAGGTCAAACGAATCGGGCTTCAATCGCTGTACCGGGCATTGGCGATCGTGTCCACTTTCGATCGAGGAAATCGGCAACGAGTACAACGTCTGCGTGCCGGCTTGCTCGAATCCCACTTTGCGATAGACCGCCTGGGTTGTCGCGTAGAGCGCGGCCAGTGGAAAGCCGTCTAGGTGAACCTCCCTCAATACCGATTCAAGCAGGTATCGACAGGCTCCCGAGCCGCGTTCCTGCGGACTGATGGCGACCCCCGAGATTCCAGCGCAATCCAGCGGCTTGCCGCCAAACCATTGTCCCATTCGATAGAACGCCAGCCCGCCGACGCAACCGCCGCCGCGCCGGATCGAACGCGCATTGTCGCGGCCGATCCGGTCCAGGAACCGCTTCCAAATTGGTTCCCCATAATTCATCAACGACTCGCCCAAAATCGAGATGAATTCGTCCTCGTCGTCAGCTAGCTGGCGGACGTCGAACTGGCTTTGGGAAGCTTGCATCGGATTGAATCTGTCAGTCAGCTACGGGGGGTTGAGCGCCATCGGCAGTTTCCAAGGGTGGGCCAGGCGGTGCGGCAAATCAACGGGGCATCAATCAAATTGGGCCCGAGCAAACTGGCGTTGACCAAGCTGGGCAACGGTGACCAGCAACTTCCAGCCGACCCCGAGCAGCCTGTTCAACAGGCCGCCGGATTGCGGTTAAACTGGGGTCTCAGCCAACTCAAATCAGTCCACCCATGCTTGCCCCACCGATCAGAATTCTATCCGCACTCGTTTGTTGGACGCTTTGCTTTTACACGGCGGAGGCAGCCGAGGCGCGGCTGCGGATGCAGGGCAAGCAAATTTACAACGAAGCGTGCGCCGTTTGTCACGGCGATCAGGGCCAAGGTGGCACCGATGGATATGCGGATCCCCTGACCGGCGACCTGTCGGTCGCCGAGTTGGCTCAGATCATTGCCGAAACGATGCCCGAGGATGATCCGGACAGCTGCGTCGCCGAAGCTGCCGAGGCGGTCGCTGCCTACATTCACCATGCCTTTTACAGCCCGATTGCCCAAGCGAAAAGGAATCCGCCGCAGATTCGCCTGGCGCGTTTGACCGGCGAGCAACTGCGTCAGAGCGTCGCCGATCTGTACGCGCATTTTAACAATCCATTGTGGACGACCGACCGACGCGGAATCTCAGGAACCTATTTTACCGGTGCTGGTTGGGGCGATGACCGCCTCAGGATCCAGCGCATCGATGATGTGGTCGATTTTGACTTTGGTCGGGGCGGTCCCGGTGAGGAAATCGATCCCGAGGTCTTTTACATCCACTGGCATGGTTCCTTGCTGGTACCGCGGTCGGGCCGTTACGAAATCATCGTTCGCAGCAGCTGTTCATTCCAAATGCAATTTGGCCGACTAGGTCCGCTGTTCTTTGACAACCACGTCCAATCGGCAGGCAAAGAGGAGTTTCGCCGCACCGTGCAACTGACCGGCGGGCGCGTTTATCCGATCAAGATCGAGCTGCAGCAACGCAAACGCAAAACCGAACAACCTGCCGTGCGGATCAGCTTGTCCTGGGTTCCACCCGGTGGCTCCGAGCAGGTGATCCCCAAACGCCACCTGATCCCCGATTCCTATCCTGCCTCTTTTCCCCTGCAAGCCAAGTTGCCCCCCGATGACCGCAGTTACGGGTACGAACGTGGGATCGCGGTCGATCGTTCCTGGGACGAATCGACGACCGCCGCGGGCATCGAATTTTCCGATCAGGTGATCACGGATTTGTTTCCCGCCTACTGCAAGCGTCACGGCGGGGCGGATGAAAATCGGACCAGGCTTCGCGAATTCCTGACCGAATTTGTCGAGACCGCCTTGCGCGGTCCGATCGATGATCAAACGCAGGCGAACTACATCGACAAAGCGCTTCAGGAGAGCGGAGATGATGATCAGGAGGCGATTCGTCGGGTCGTGTTGAGGTGCTTCAAGTCGCCGCGTTTTCTGTACCCAACTCTGGACGCGGATCGATCGAAAAGTCAGCGCGCCGCCAACCGACTGGCGCTGGTGATGTTCGATTCGCTGCCGGCTGAAGCCTGGCTGATCGAAGCGGCCGCAGCCAACAAGCTGCGATCGAAATCGCGGATCGAACTGGCCGCCCGGCGGATGGTGGATGATTACCGCTGCCGAGCCAAGCTTCGCAGCTTTTTGTACCACTGGTTGGACCTGGAGCAGCTTGGCGAGCTGAGCAAAGATCAGCAAGTCTATCCTGGTTTTGATCCACAGTTGGTCAGCGATCTGAAGCAATCGTTAGATGCGTTTCTGGATCAGGTGGTGCACAGCGAGTCGAGCGATTTTCGCCAGCTGCTGCAAGCGGATTGGTCGATGACCAACGATCGAATCGCTCAGTTTTACGGCGACGCCTGGCAACCCGCCCAGCCTACCGCAGATGCGACCATTGAGCTCTGCAAATCAGTCAGCAATGCAAACTTACACGTCGGCGTTTTGACTCATCCCTTGCTGATGAGTCACTTTGCCTACTACCAAACCACGTCACCGATCCACCGCGGCGTGTTTCTGTCGCGCTACATCTTGGGACGGGTGATTCGCCCCCCCGAAGCCTCATTCACGCCGCTGGACGCAAGTCTGCATCCTGATCTGACCACGCGACAAAGAGTCGAACTGCAGACGGGCGAAAAGAATTGCCAGGTCTGTCACCAGAAAATCAACGCACTCGGCTTCGCCCTGGAACACTTCGATGCGGTCGGACGATACCGAAATACGGAGGGTCAACGAGCAATCGACGCGACTGGCAGCTATCAGCCGCGCGAAGGGGCGATGGTTCAATTTGACAGTGCCCGTGCTCTAGGTGATTACCTGGCACGCAGCGAAGATTGTCAAACCGCCTTCGTCGAGGCGATGTTCGAGCACTTCGTCAAACAGCCAATTGCCGCATATGGGACGAAAACCAGTCAAGATCTGATCGAATCTTTTCGAGCAAGCGGTTACCATATCAAGGAGTTGATCATTCGGATTGCGTCGATCGCCGCCCAGCCGGCAACCGTCCAGCCGGCAACCGCCCAGCCAAACAGAGCCAAGTCAAGATGAACCAGCGAATCACCAGGCGCCAGTTTGCCCGTCAACTGGGTGTTAGCACCGCCGCCGCAAATTTTTTATTGGCAATCCCTAGCCTGGGTTGGGCCGCCGCCGCCGCCAGCGGGAAACAGCGTCTGATTTTTGTGTTCAGCCCCAATGGCGTGATCCCAAAGCATTTTTGGCCCGATCCTGACCAGGCCTCGCTGGACTTCAAGCGGATTCTCAAACCGCTGGAACCATTTCGCGATCAGGTTCTGACCCTGCAAGGTGTTGATAATAAGATTCGCGGTGATGGCGACGGGCACATGCGCGGCATCGGCTGTCTGTTGACCGGCATCGAACTGTTTCCCGGCGATGTTCAAGGAGGCTCAGACACACCGGCTGGTTGGGCCAAGGGAATGTCCATCGATCAACACCTGAAGAACCAGTTACAGGCCGATCCGGCAACTCGCACGCGCTTCGGCTCATTGGAGTTTGGTTTGCTGGTCCCCGACCGCGCCGACACATGGACCCGCTGGTCTTACGCCGCAGCCAACGAGCCGCTGGCGCCGATCAGCGATCCCTACCAGATGTTCAACAAGTTGTACGGCCAAACTCGAAACCGCCAGTTGTTGGCCAGCGTGTTGGATGATCTGGGTGATGACTTTGAAAAAATCAAGCGCCTGGCCAGCAGCGAAGATCAGCAGCTGCTCGAGCGACATTTGGAAATGGTGCGAACGGTCGAAAAAGAAATGGTTGCCGAATTGGAAGTGCAGGCGCAGCAGGCCGACGTCGGTCATCCGGTTCCTCAGCTTCAATCCAACATTGCGATTGAAAACGACAACATGCCAACCGTCAGTCGGATGCAGGCAGATTTAATCGTCAATAGTTTAGCGGCCGACTTTACGAGAATTGTCACGCATCAAATTTCCAACAGCGTTGGCAACCCGAGAATGACTTGGCTGGGAATTAACGAAGGTCATCACAGCATCTCGCATGAACCGGACAAGAACGAGACGGCGTATGAGCAGTTGATCCAAATCAACACCTGGTACTGCGAGCAGATTGCCTATCTGGCCCAGCGGCTTGCCGAAACTCCCGAACCAGGCGGCGATGGGTCCTTGCTGGACAACACAACCATCATCTGGACCAACGAACTCGGCAAAGGAAACTCCCACACCCGCAACAACATTCCCTTCGTGATGGTCGGTGGTGGACTGCGCTGGAAGACCGGTCGCGCGTTGAAGTTCCCTCATGTGCCGCATAACCGGTTGCTGATGAGTATCGCCGAGGCGATGGGGCATGGTGTGGAGTCCTTTGGAAGTCCGCAGTATTGCGAAGACGGTGCGTTGACCGGATTGGCGTGATGGAGGACGAAGCGAAGCCGACCAACGAGCAGATCAGACAAGCCTGTGAGGCGGCGGATAACTATCGACGCCGCGCAGCGCAGGCCATGTCGCCAGGGCAGCGGATGGAGTTGTTCGAACAAATTCAAAGCCAAGCGTTTGCAACGCTGCGATCAAACCCAGACGCTTATGCGGCTTTCCTGCGCCGCAATCACCATAAACGCCGCCAGTCGAACGTCCGCCGGTTGGAACTGGAATTGCTTGGACGGGTCGATCGAGCAAGCGATGAATGACTCGACGCCGATGGCGCTGGTCGATTCTTTAGTAGCGCAGCAAGTGCCATTTGTGATCATCGGCGGTCACGCTGTCAATTTTCACGGTCATCTCAGGACGACCGAGGACGTTGACATCATCTATCGTCGCACCAGGCAGTCCGTCGAAGCGTTGTACAACGTGCTGAGTATGGCGGAGGCATTTCGAATTGACAACGAAATCGATCCGGCGACAGGAATCGAGAAAACGCACCAGATCACCAAAGCTGAGGTCGGGCGAAGTCATCTATTGATGCTGGGGACCAAGCACGGCTACATCGACATCTTCGATTTTATTCCTGGGCTGCCGGAAGAACCGTTAGACGATTTGTTCGCCTCCGCGGTGGTCGCTGAGGGCCGCCCCTTTGCGAGCCTGGACTGGCTAAAACGAATGAAGCAGGCAACGGGACGACCGAGAGATCTCGAGGACCTGAAGCATTTACCCTAGCCACTGTCCGGCAAGGTTTGGGACCGAACAGTTTTGGGACCGAGAAGGGGTCAGCCCCCAGGAAATGCAGATCGCGACTAAGGTTTTTCCTGCAGCCGGTACATTTCTTTCCAAGGCAGACTGATGCCGCCGTCGATCGTCAGCGTGCTGCCATTGATGTATTCGCTCGCCGGATCGCACAAGAAAACAACGCCGCGGCCGATGTCTTCCGGGCGGCCCAGTCTTCCCCAGGGCAGCTTCGCCCCTTCGGCTTGCAGCGTTTCCTCGCTAAAGAACTTGCGCTCTCCCGGTGTGTCGATCCAACCAGGATGAATCAGATTCACGCGAATCCGATGCCCGGCCAATTCGCAGGCCGCGGTCTTGGCCATTTGGTTGTTCGCCGCCTTGGCCATGTTATAAGCCATGGAGCCGGGAATTGCCTCGTGGGAATGCAGCGAGCCAATCACCACGATGCTGCCGCCATTGCCGGCGGCGATCATCTGCCGCGCTGCGGCGCGGACAAAGTAATACGCGCCCATCATGCTGACGTCGATCGTCTTGCGAAACTCATCGAACTCCTGCTCGACAAATAATTGCCGATCGCTGTAGACCGCGTTGCTGACCACGATCTCCAGTCCGCCCATGATCTCCACGGACTGTTCGACCAGTCGTTCAATCTCGGTTTGGTTTTCAAAATTGGCTTGTACTTTGTGAGCCTTGCCGCCGACCGCCAGGCACTGATCGACCGCTTCATCTGCCGCTGCGGAATCTTCGCCGGCTCGGTAGTTGATCACCACCTCGGCGCCGACGGCGGCCAGCTGAATCGCAGTTCCGAGGCCAATGCCGCGGGTTGCGCCGGAGACGATTGCTCGTTGGCCAGTCAGGTTGGTCATTGCTTGAGAGGGGTTCGGGAAGGGGGGGTTGGGATTCGACAGTCGCCGGCGCGCTCGATCGAGCCGCGGTTGGAGAATCAGTCAGCAGTTTACCGATCCTGCGGACCGGCAAGCGTCGTCACCGCAGGTCCCGAACACTTTGCCGCTGTCAATGGGCAGCCGCCAGCCAGACAAGCCAGCGGCTCGGCGCAGCACGCAGGTTCTTTAGAGTGGCCCTTTTTTTTGGGGTGGCCCTCGACAGAGGGGCCGCCGGAGTGATTTAAGGTGGCTCGCCGAGCCTCGCAGGGACGCGGTGGGGGACCTCGCGAGAGAGTTTTGTGTCAAAAATTGGTCAAAATCTATCAATTACCGAGTTTGATGATTGATTTCTTTCATCAATGCGAGAAAACTATCAATCGCATCTTCTCCTCAAACGACAGGAACTCGCTTGGCTGGGCCCATCACGACCGAATCGCGACGCGGCAAGTTGCGGGAACTCGTTCAAGACCGCGGTTTCGCCGCGCTCGGTGAATTGGCCGAATTGCTGGAGGTCAGCGAGTCGACCATTCGCCGTGACTTGGAGTACTTGGAGCAACAGGGAGTCGCGCGACGAACCCATGGCGGCGCGTTCTGGACCGGCCAGTCGGACACGATGTCGATCTTCCAGACGCGTCGCGACGACTCCTGGCCTGCCAAAGCGGCGATCGGCGCGGCCGCGGCGGAGTTGATCGAAGATCACGATACGATCCTGCTTGACGGCGGCAGCACCACTTATGAATTGGCTCGCCATTTGGTCGCGCGTCCATTGCAAGTCGTTACCAACAGTCTGCCGGTGGCCCACCTGCTGTCGTCCAGCGAGTCGATCGACCTGGTCATGATTGGCGGTTGCGTTCGTGGCCGGACGGCGGTGACGATCGGTCCGATGGCCGATTCGATGCTGCACAGCATCAATGTCGGCAAAGCCTTTCTGTCGGTCGCCGGGATCACCGATCGCGGCTATTTCAACAGCAACATGATGTTGGTTGAAAGCGAGAAGGCGATGTTGGATTCAGCGGACCAGTCGATTGTCGTCGCTGACAGCAGCAAGTTTGGGAAGGTCAGCCTAAGCCGGTTATGCGGATTGCACGAAGTGGGCGTGGTCGTGTCGGACTCAAGCCTTGAATCGACGTGGAAAGAGCATCTGGAAATTGCCGGTGTCCAATTAGTGTTAGCTGAGATCGGCAAGCGGGAGTCAGCAGTGGGGATTCATCAGTCGCCAGAGAGTCGTTGAAGTGATCGACACAACCACCATTGATCGAAATCAAATTGAACAGCTGGTTCGGGCGGCAGTTCGAGCTTCGTACGCCGCTGCGCCTGCCCGTCTCGGCGACAGCCATGATCCCCCTGGTTGGATCGATGGCAAACCGAATTTACGAGTCAGCATTTCGGCCCGGCATTGTCACTTGACTGACCAGCACGTGGAAATCCTGTTCGGCCCCGGGAGTGTGCTCGAGCGGGACAAAGATTTGTACCAGGACGGATTCTATTCCGCAAAACAAACGGTGATGGTGGTCGGCCCGCGGCGTCGAATGTTGCCCAATGTCCGCGTGCTCGGCCCGACCCGCTCCTTCAGTCAAGTCGAACTCGCATTGACCGATTCAATCTCGCTGGGCATTGACGCGCCGGTCAGACATAGCGGCCAGATCGCAGAGACACCGGGCTGCGTGTTGGTCGGCCCGGTCGGCAGCGTGCAACTGGACCGCGGCGTGATTCGCGCCGCCCGGCATGTCCACATGAACTTTGCCGACGCGGCTCATTATGGCGTCGCAAATGGTGACATGATGCAACTGAAAGTAGTCAGCCCCGATTGCTCGATGACCTTTGATGATGTGTTGGTCCGCGCTGACGCGACGTCGAAGCTGGAAGTCCATATCGACACCGACGAGGGCAACGCCTGCAACCTGGACGCGGCGACCGAAGTGATCCTGAAAAAGAGCGGCTGCGGCTGCCATAACAAACCATAGTTCCACGTCTGACCAGCAAAACACTGGGCAGGCATTTTTACCCCTCCCTTTTCGAAGGCAGTTTCAACGATGGCAAAGATCAGCGAAGCGCTCGGCATGATTGAGACCAAAGGGTTTGTGTCCCTGGTCGAAGCCTGCGACGCGATGATGAAAGCGGCAAATGTTCAATTCCTAGGCTGGGACAAGGTCGGCAGCGGCTTGGTCAGCGCGTTCGTCACCGGTGACGTGGCCGCTGTCAAAGCTGCCACCGACGCCGGCGCGGCGGCGGCCGGGCGCGTGGGCGAAGTCGTCAGTGTGCAGGTCATCCCGCGACCCCATGAAGACTTGGCCAAAATCCTCAAGCTTCCCGTCACCGCCGCAAAAAAATAGTCGGCATCCACCTCTTATCCAACAAACACTTGAAATAGAAGAACCAACCATGAACGATGCAATTGGACTGATAGAAACCAAAGGCCTGCTGGCGCTGGTCGAGGCAACCGACGCGATGGCCAAAGCGGCGAACGTCGAAATCGTTAAACGAGTCGATATCGGCGGCGGACTGGTCACCACCGTGGTCAGCGGCGACGTGGGCAGTGTGCGGGCGGCAGTCGAAGCCGGTGCCAGCGCCGCTGCGCAAGTCGGCGAGCTGATCAGCAGCCACATCATCCCGCGTCCATCCGAAGGTCTGACGAAGGCTTTTTTGCAATAGCTCCCGTGCTAGTCCTCGTAGCCAATCTCGGATCGACCAGCTTCAAGTATCGGTTGTTTGACATGACTGACGAGCGCTGTTCGCGCGCGGCAGCGTGGAAAGAATCGGTGCTGTTGAAAGTCGCTGCGCCGTCGAAATCGGCGATTGGACGGACGAGCGAACGATGGCCGTGGCCGATCACGGGGTTGCCGTCGCCGCCTGCCTGGAACAACTGACTGACCCCGAGCATGGTGCGCTCAAGAATGCCTCGGAAGTCGCCGCGATTGGATTCAAAGCCGTTCACGGTGGAAGACTGTCGGGGGTTTTTCGAGTGGACGATCAGGTGCTCGACGCGATGGCCGAAATGAACGCCGCAGCACCGGCGCACAATCCACCTTACATCGCCGCAATGAGGCTGTTGCAGCAGCGGTTTCCCGAACTGCCGCTGGTGGCTGCCTTCGAAACCAATTTTCACCAGACGATCCCAGCGGCCCGCCGCGCGTACGCGATTCCCCGTAAGTGGGCCGACGAATTTCATGTTCGCAAACATGGATTTCACGGCGCCTCGCACCGATACATCGCCACCCGCATCGCTCAGCTGCTCGGTCGCCGCGATGCCCGGGTGATTTCATGCCACCTGGGCGGCAGCAGCAGTTTGACCGCGATCCAGAATGGCAACAGCGTGATGACGACGATGGGCATGACTCCCCAAACCGGACTGCCACAAAACAATCGGGTCGGCGACTTTGACCCGTTCGCATTGCCGTTGCTGATGCAGCGGACCGGCCTGACGTTGGACGAAGTCTTATCAGAACTGGCCAACCATGGTGGCTTGCTCGGCTTAAGCGAGCACAGTGGCGATATTCGCGATCTGCAGTCGGCCGCGGCTCAGGGAGATGCGAAATCGCAGCTGGCCTTGGATGTGTTCGTCGAGGAGATTCGTCGGCATCTCGGCGGCATGATTGTCGCTCTTGGCGGAGTCGACGCGATCGTCTTTACCGGCGGCATCGGCGAAAAGGGAGCGAGTATCCGCGCCGGCGTTTGTGCCGGATTGGAAGAGCTGGGAATCGAGATCGATGTCGTGGCCAACAATGCCGCTTGCGGCGAATCGACTTTCCACTCGCCCAACAGCCGTACGCAATTGTGGGTCATTCCGACCAACGAAGAAGTGATCGTCGCACGGCAGTGCGTCGAACTATTGAATCAGTCGTAAAGGAAACAGGCGATCACCAATGTTCATTGCAAAAGTTACCGGTTCCGTCGTTAGCACCCAGAAGGTCGGATCCATGACCGGCCACAAATTGTTGGTCGTCGAACCGTATCGGCTGGAGAGCAAAAAACGCAAGACGCTGGAGAGCACAGGACGCACCTTCATCGCTGTCGATACCCTGGGCGCCGGTGAAGACGACTTTGTGCTGATCACTCAAGGCAGCAGCGCCAGACTGACACCAGAGACAGAAAGTTTGCCGATTGACGCGGTCATCATCGGCATTGTCGACACAGTTCATCTTGAAAAGACAAACGTTTACTCGCGAACCGAATGATCGGTCGCTTGACCCCCTACTGTACAGAATCAGCAATCACTACTGGGATACTGGGAACATCAACCATGCAACTTGACGAGAATATCATTCGCAGCGTTGTCGCACAGGTGTTGGCCGAAGTTGGTCCGTTGCCCAAGGCCAACGGTCAGCCGCATCAGCCAAACGTCATACCCCGTTCGGCCAGCGGATCGAGCCCACATCGCGGCGGCAAACACGGCGTGTTTTATGACGCTGATTCGGCAGTCATCGCTGCCCGCGCCGCTTTCGAGCGATTTCGCGGCTTCAGTTTGGCGGATCGCAAACGGGTGATCGACATCATTCGCCGGATTTCGATCGACCAGTGCGAAGAACTAGGCTTGATGGAGATGTCGGAAACCGGAATCGGTCGGCCTGAACATAAGATCGACAAGCTGCGCACTCTTGGCGAGCAGACCCCGGGCGTTGAGTTCTTGGAAACCAAGTGCTTTAGCGGCGACCACGGTTTGGCTGTGATCGAACGCGCACCGTTCGGTGTGATTGGCGCCATCACTCCGGTCACCCATTCGTTGCCGACCATCACCGGCAACGCGGTCAGCATGCTGGCCGGCGGCAACACCGTTGTCGTCAATCCGCATCCGTCCGGCAAACAGGTTGCCACCGAAGGCGTTCGCCGTTTCAACGAGGCGATTGACGGGGAGCTGGGCATCGACAATCTGATCTGTGTGATCGCCGAGCCGACACTGGAATCGGCCGAAACACTGTTCAAACATCGTGACGTCGCCTTGATCTGTGTCACCGGTGGACCGGCGGTCGGTCGCGCCGCGTTGAACAGCGGCAAGCGAGCGATCGTTGCCGGTCCGGGAAACCCGCCGGTCGTTGTCGACGAGACAGCCGACTTTGACAATGCGGCCAAATGCATCATTCAAGGTGCGGCGTATGACAACAATTTGCTGTGCATTGCCGAAAAAGAAGTGTTTGTCGTCGCCAGCGTGTTCGACCAGATGATGGCCGCGATGCGACAGGCGGGGGCCGTTGAATTGAACGCCGATCAGATCGCGAAATTGACCAGTCAAGCGATCGTCAAGGTCGGTGATGACCAGCACCTGGCGGCTGCCAAGGATTTCATCGGCAAGGATGCCAGCGTTCTGGCCCAGGCAGCAGGCGTCCATGTTCCGGCCGGCACGGAGCTGGTATTTGGCGAAACCGACGAGCACCACCCGTTTGTCAGCGTCGAGCAGATGATGCCTTTCCTGCCGTTTGTCCGCGCTCGCGATATCGATCACGCGATCGCGATGGCGAAGAAATATGAACATGGTTTTCGGCACACCGCGATCATTCACTCGCGCAACGTCCGCCACATGACCAAGATGGGGCGAGCATTGGATACGACGTTGTATGTCAAGAATGGTCCTTGCATGGCCGCGCTCGGATTGGGCGGCGAAGGATACTTGTCCTTCTCGATCGCCGGGCCAACCGGCGAGGGTGTCACGACTCCGACCACTTTTACGCGTGAAAGACGATGCAGCATGGTTGACGAATTGAGGGTGGTATAAGCAGGTGCAGATAGCAACCGTCCTCGGAACGACTCGAGCCACCACCAGGCATCAGAGCTTCAGCGGTCATCGATTGATCATCGTCCAACTGTTGTTGGTCGACGACGGACCCGATGGCCCGCCACTGATTGCAATCGATGAATTTGGCGCACGCCAAGGGGACCGCGTGTTGTTGACCAGCGACGGCAGCTATGCACGGGAAATAACCGCAGACAATTCAACACCGGCTCGCTGGAGCGTGCTGGGAATCGTGGACTGAATCAGAATGGCAAAAGATGGAATAGCGACCGGCGACACAATCGATCCGGCACTGATTGCCGAGATCGTGCGGAAAGTCATCGCGCGATTGCCGACGCATCAGCAAACTGCTCTCAGCAGCCGAGTTGTGACCCTGGAAACCATTGAAAAACATTCCGAAACACCCCTGCTGGTTGCCAAGTCGGCGGTCATCACGCCGTCAGCTCGCGATGAGGCTGTCCGCCGTGGGATCGCGATCGAGCGAACGAGCGAATCCACATTCATCAGCGAGCCAGCGGGCAGCCAGGTGATTGATACCGAAAATCCTGGTCGGGCCCTGGCGATGCAACGACAACTTGACCGACGCGGCGTCGCATTGGGTACCGCGAAGATCGTGTTGAGCGATTCGCCGGCGCAGGAAGTGTACCACCAAATCAACGCTGGCAATCGCGCGGCGATGATCAACGCCATCGCTGACATCGAAAGGTTCGCCAGCGAACTGAACCCAAACGTTTGGGTCCTGGATATGAAGAGATTGAATCTACCCGCGGCGGTCAACTCGGCCGTCAAAATCATCCAACAGGGAACTCGGTAGCGATGAAGATTGCCAGAACGATCGGAACAATCACTCTGTCGCGGTTTCACCCGTCGATGCACGCGGCGCGACTGCGGTGTGTCGAGATCGTTGATTCGATCGAGCGAATCAACGATCAACCGCTGGGCGGTGACACAGTCGTCGCCTGGGATCTGTGTGGCAGCGGCATCGGTGACCTAGTGGCGTTGGCCGAAGGTCCCGAGTCGGCTCAACCATTCCGTCCCGAGATCAAACCACTCGACGCGTCCATCGTGGCGCTGCTGGATCAAGTTGATTTGGAATGAACTGATAAAAATTAGCGTTTCCCCTGGCCAGGCAAAAGCAGCGACCTCCGCCGAGTTCGCGGCCCCAGCGGCGACCGATACTACGACTTTTTCGCGGAGCGAAAAGCGACTGATCCTAAAACTTTTCGCGGAGCGAAAAGCGACTGAGAATACGACCTTTTCGCGGAGCGAAAAGCGACCTTCATGAGCTCATTAACGAGGCACAAAAATGCAGAATATTCATAAAATCAAACAAGACATTTGCGACATTGGTCGTCGGATCTACAACCGTCAATTCGCCGCGGCCAACGATGGCAATATTACCGTTCGCATCAGCGACAACGAAGTGCTGTGCACCCCGACCTTGCACTGCAAGGGATTCTTAAAGCCGGACGATATCGCCCTTGTCGATATGACCGGCAAGCAGATTGCCGGCCGCAAAAAACGGTCCAGTGAAGCGCTGTTGCATTTGGAGATCTATCGTCAACGCGAAGACATCAAGAGCGTCGTGCATTGTCATCCGCCACATGCAACCGCCTTCGCGATCGCCCGTGAACCGATCCCACAGTGCATCTTGCCGGAGGTCGAGGTGTTCCTGGGCGATGTGCCGATTACCAAGTATGAAACCCCCGGCGGACAAGCGTTCGCCGATACCATCATTCCGTTCGTCAATCGCACCAACGTGATGATCTTGGCCAACCATGGAACCGTCAGCTACGGCGAATCCGTCGAACAAGCATACTGGTGGACCGAGATTCTGGATTCTTACTGTCGGATGCTGATGTTGGCCAAACAGTTGGGCAACGTATCATTCTTAGGCGGTCAAAAATCGCAGGAGTTATTGGACCTGAAGCAACAATGGGGCTACAAGGATCCGCGCAACACGGCGGAGTACGAGAACTGTGATATCTGCGCCAACGATATCTTCCGCGACTCCTGGGCCGATTCGGGAGTCGAGCGGCGCGCCTTCCCAGCGCCGCCACCGTTGAAGGCCGAGGCCGCGGTCGCGCCGGCAAGTGGAGTCAACGAGGAAGCTTTGGTCAAAGCAATTACCGACGAAGTGATCCGGCAGTTGCAGGCGTAGAATTCGCCAGCGGCTGCCGCAACCGTGCTGGCCGCTGCGGCCTGCTGTTTCTGTCAACTAAAAAACAAAAAACGAAAACTGATTGCCATGAAAGTATCGATCATTGGTGGTGGCGGACTAGTTGGCTCATGTGCCGCATTCGCGTTGCAATGTGGGGCTGTGGTCAAACAGATCGCGCTGCTAGACGTCAACGCAGAGCTGGCCGTCGGGCAGGCGCTTGACCTGCAACATGGTGGGCCAAGTGTTGCCGACCAGACAATCCAAGGCGGCGGCTACGAACACATTCCCTCGAGCGACGTGATTTGCATCACGGCGGGTTTGCGCCGCAAGCCGGACGAATCACGCCTGGACCTGATCAACCGCAACACCGATCTGTTCCTGCAAATCTTGAACGAGGTCAAGGCGGCGGGCGTGCAGAGCACGGCCAAGGTTGTGGTAGTCAGCAATCCCGTGGACATCCTGACCTATGTGGCCGCCGAAAAGTTGGAATTGCCGGTCGATCAAGTGATCGGTTTGGGCACGCAGCTCGATACGATTCGATTCTGCTCGCTGATCGCCGCGCAGCTGCACTCGCCGCCGACTCAAACCAAAGCCTTGATTCTTGGCGAACACGGCGAATCCATGGTCCCGATCTGGAGTAGCGCCACGATCGCCGGCTTGCCGTTGGACAAGTATCCGGGCTGGAGTCCAAGTCTGGCCAAAGAATTGTTCACGCGGACGCGCGGCAGCGGTGCGGAAGTGATCAAGCGCAAGGGAGGCGCCGGATTCGCGGTCGGCATCGCAATTCGGGATGTGATCGAGTCGATAGCGCTGGATCGTCGCTCGATTTTGCCGGTCAGCAGTGTGCAATCGGGCTGTTATGGAATCCGCGATGTGGCGCTCTCGGTACCAACGGTGGTCGGCCAGTGCGGGGTTGCCCAGCGTTTGGAAATCGATCTTTGGCCCAAGGAGGTGCAGGGACTGCGGCTCAGCGCTGCGGCGCTAAGAAAAACCTTGGATCTTGTGCTCTCCCGAGTCGCATGATTCACAGCGGCATCTTTCATCGCAGCCGGCAGCGAAATCGAGTGCGTCTGCTGGCAGCAGCCGACAGCGAGCAACTGGTTAGCGAACTAGCAACAGAATTTGCGAAGGCACATCCGGACCGCTGGGTGACATCGCGCCGGCCATTTCTCGACTGAGTGGGGCGAACTCCAAACGGCTCAATTCGCTCGCGAATTGACTGACGAAACTTCCTTTCCCGGATAGTTCCACCGCAGTATCGGCGTGCTGCACGGTCGTTGGGTCGGGCACCAGAGTCCGAACCACCTGCAAGATCGGCGCGTTGACGGCCAACGACATGCCAACCGACTCCACGCCCACGGTGTCGGCCAACAGACTCAGGTAGAACCGGTCCAGCTTCTTTGCCGAGGCTTCCAGGTACATCACCGTGACGTCGTCCGCGGATGCAACTTTCGCTTCGCTATCGCCAATCCGATCGCTGAATTGACCGACGATTTCTGCCGCTAGTTCCCGTTTGCTGGCGGCATCCAAGCCGGCCGTCTGCATCGAGTTCAAAATTGCGTTCTCCATCTGGCCTGCCGCAGTCAAGCGAACGTCAAGCACCAAGATGGCGCCCAACTGAGTTGCCGCATTTTGCTCAGGCTGCTTGCCCGCTCCGCCGCCGGCCGCACGGCTCGCGGTGGCGGGCATTTCGGTCGAAGCAACTGACTTGCGCTGCGGCGCAGGCGAGAACCGCCGCGGGGCGGGTGCCTCGCTGCCGTCTACCGAATCGACGCCGGCAACCACTGCCGAGCCCGGGCGGGATTTGTCCGCGAGCCTCAGCGATTCGGTCGAATCGGGTTGGCTGGCGGGACCGGGTTGGCTGGCGAGACCGGGTTGCCTGGCGAGATCGGGTTGCCTGGCGAGATCCTGGACCGCCGGACGGTTTGGGGTCGCCAGATCGCCCTGCGACGGGAGCTTGGACGAGGTGAGCGAGGCTGTGTTGGATTGTTTGCCGAACTGCTCGGTTCGCAGAATCAGCACCGCGATCGCGATCGATGCCGCCAATCCAATCAGCATCGCGGCCGAGCGAAAGCGAGTGGCACGATCGGCTGACTCGGTGGTATTGGACGTTGTCGCCTGGCTCGGCGGATCGGTCAGGCAGAGCAACGGATGAGCATCGTCGAGTCCCTCGGTTCTGGCTCGATCGACCGCCGCCGCCAGGACTCGATCGGCAAATCCGCTGTCCAGCCGAATCGACGAATCGGCCTGGGCGATCGCTTGCAACGAGGACTGCAGTTGGCGCAACTCGGCCAGATCGGAGGCAACCTGCGGGTCGCTTTCCAACAGACTCTCAACACGTTTACGCTCATCCGGACTGAGGGCATTATCCAAATAGCCCGTCAGCAGTTGATCCAATAGATCGGAGGGAATAGACATTTTGGTGACAGTCGCTTCGCCGCCTAATGCGGACTTACGAGTTTCCCGTGCAGTGATTTCGTACAGAGGAATTCCACGCCCATCGCAAACGAGGTCGATGGGCATCATAACTGAATCGGCAGCATCCGTTGTCGCCGATACCGATCCGATGCTCGCAGCGGGAACAAAGTTCCCCAGGTTTGCAGAGAAATCGGTGGCAATGGCTAAAATCGGGCGTTTTGGGATGATATCTGTACAGTTTCACAGCGGATTGGCGGACCAGGGAAAGTGATGAATGACGACGAATTGCTCCGCACAAACCGACGGGTCTACGACAAGATGGCCGACCGCGGAGATCCCCTGTGCCGGCCAGCCAGTGACCAAGAATTGGCCAATCCGCTGGCGACGGTCGATGCGGCCGGTTGGCTGGGCCCGTCGATTCGAGGCCAGAATCTGCTCTGTTTGGCCGCCGGCGGAGGACGTCAAAGTTCGTTGTATTCGGCCGCCGGAGCCAACGTCACCGTCGTCGACCTCAGCGGCGCGATGTTGGAGCTGGATCGACAGACCGCGGCCCGGCGTGGCTTTTCGATTCGGTTGTTCGAAGCCTCGATGGACCACTTGTCGATGTTGCGCGACGGTGAATTCGACATCGTCATTCACCCCGTCAGTTCCTGCTACGTTCCCAACGTGGCACCCGTATTTGCCGAAGTCGCTCGCGTGACAAGACCTGGCGGCATCTACATCAGTCAGCACAAACAGCCGACCAGTTTGCAGAGTTCGATTGATCCCAATCGTGACGGCTACTGGATCAAGCATGCCTACTACCGTGACGCTCCCATTCCGCCCCCGGATTCAGTTTCACCAGCCAGCCAGCGACTTAGAGAACGGGGTGCGGTTGAATTCTTGCACCGCTGGGAAGAGTTGATCGGAGGTATCTGTCGATCAGGCTTTGTGATTGAAGATCTCAGCGAGCCCATGCACGCCAGTGCCGATGCGGCGAGAGGCACGTTTGCCGAGCGTGCCAAATTCATTCCACCCTATGTCCGGATCAAAGCGCGGCGACGAATCGCTGGGCGGACCGATCAATCGCTTTGGATCCCAAGCTAGCGTGGTTCAGCGGTTGACGGACGTCCGGCAAAATCCGCGACCAGGCGGTCACTTTGTTTCCTTGGCCTGCATTTTGGCCCAGGTATCGCGTAGCGGCACGATGCGATTGAAAATCAATTTGCCTCGCTCGCTGTCGGGATCGACGACGTAGTACCCCAGTCGCTCGAATTGCACTCGGTCGTCGACTTTCGAATTTGCCAACTCTGGCTCTCCGTACGCCGTGATCACTTTCAACGAATCGGGATTCAGATAGTCCAGGAAAGTCTTGCCTGCCGGCGGCGAACCAGGGTCTTCGACCGTAAACAGTCGATCGTATAACCTGACCTCCAGCTCCAGCGCATGCTCAGCGCTGACCCAATGGATCGTCCCCTTCACCTTTCGATCTGACGTGCCCGAACCGCTCCGGGTGTCCGGATCATAGGTACACAGAATTTCGACGATCTTTCCGGTTTCGTCTTTGATCACGTCGTGGCAATCGACGATGTAACCGGCTCGCAAGCGGACCGCGCCTCCTTTCTTGAGCCGAAAAAACTTTCGCGGTGCCTGTTCACTAAAATCCTCGCGCTCGATCCACAGGCTGCCGGAGAACGGGATTTGCCGTTTGCCGGCCGCCGGGTCCTCCGGATTGTTGGTCGCTTCGGTCATTTCGACCTTGCCCGCGGGCCAGTTGCTGATCGTCAACTTGACTGGATCGATTACGGCCATCCGCCGTGGGGCGACTCGATTCAAATGCTCGCGAACCGAGTTTTCAAGTCGAACGATATCGATCGTGCTGTTGAATTTGGCCACGCCCACATCAGCACAGAAATTGCGAATCGACTCAGGCGTGTAGCCGCGACGTCGGTAACCGCGCAGCGTCGGCATGCGCGGATCATCCCAGCCGTTGACGTAGCCCTCTTTGACCATCCGCAACATGTGCCGCTTACCGATCAACAGGGTGCTGAGTTTCAATTTGGCAAACTCGATTTGACGCGGATGATGAATTTCAAGTTTCTCGCAAAACCAGTCGTACAGCGGGCGGTGATTTTCGAACTCTAAAGTGCAAATCGAAAACGAAATCCCTTCGATCGAATCGCTTTGCCCGTGGGTCCAGTCGTACATCGGATAGATGCACCATTGATCACCGGTGCGGTGATGCGAGCGCGCAGAATCCGATACATCACCGGATCACGTAGGTTGATGTTGGGTGACGCCATGTCGATTTTCGCGCGCAGCGTCCGCGACCCGTCGGCAAATTGGCCATCGCGCATGTTACGAAATAAATCCAGGTTTTCCTCTGGTGACCGGTCACGGTAGGGACTGTTTCTTCCCGGCTCGGTCAACGTGCCGCGGTACTCGCGAATCTGCTCCCCGGACAATTCACAAACGTACGCATGACCGGCGGTGATCAGCTGCTCGGCCCATTGGTAAAGCTGATCGAAATAGTCACTGGCGTAGTGCAAGTTGTCCCATTCGAAACCGAGCCAGCGGATGTCGTCCATGATCGACTCGACGTACTCCGCTTCCTCTTTGGTGGGATTCGTGTCATCGAATCGCAGGTTACAGGTACCACCGTACTGTTTAGCGAGGCTGAAATTCAAACAGATGCTTTTGGCGTGACCGATATGCAAGTATCCGTTCGGCTCTGGCGGAAACCGCGTGAACACACCGGCGAACCTCCCACTGGCCAAGTCAGCGTCGATTGCCTGTTCAATGAAGTTTTTGGATTCCCGCTTCTCTTCTCGCGCCTGGCTCATTCATTTCGCTCCGAAGTCCCTGGTTTGTCTCTGGCAGATCCTATCGCTTTCTGGCCTCGATGCGGAGCGGGCAGCATGATTGGGTGGGACACCAAAAAAGTGCCGGGAACACGGTCGAGCTCTGGATGAGGAGTAAGACCACGAAGCAAACGCTCGCACCGATGATTGACTCGTACCAGCTTTGCTTTGGAGGAGCAACATGGTGACGCAGGCGGCAGAGGGATAGACGGGAGGGCGAGGCTCCGCCCGAGCCGTGCGCCGTGGTTCGGCAGGAGCCTCACCCTCCCGGAGGACAGGTGAATAATCGTCGGGACGGTTTCGCTGCTTAACGTTCCTACCGGCCTGGCAGCCCGTGATGCCGGTGGGAACCGGCCCTACGTCCCACAACAAATCTAAGAGTGCTCTGGCGTAGCGAGCCTTTAGGCCGATGGCGATGGTGCCGGCTGTTCGCTCAATTCGGGCTTTTCCAACGAACGAATGAAGTTAATCAGGTGCCAAACGTCCTGCTCTTCGAATTCCCCTTCGACAAAAGTCACCGCCGGCATCGGCGTTCCATCGATGCCCTGGGTGATTCGCCGGAACAATTGATCGCTGCTGCGGCCGCCATGAAAAACGCCTTCGGCAAAGTTACGCGGGATGGCGTTCTTGGGGGGTAGCGCGCCTCGCGCCAGCAACGGGATCAACGATTCCTGGTCTTCCGGTTTCAAACCGACGCGAGACGTCCAGTCCTTGGTCCATTCGTCGTAATCGGCGGTTTGTCCGTTGCCGAGTCCCGTTTCGCCGTGACACTTGCTGCAGGCGGCAATCTTACCGACGAACAGCTCTCGGCCGCGCTGCACCGAGGCATCAAAGTCGGCCGCCTGCTCGCCGCTACGAAACTTGACCACATCCGCATAGGACTCCGCCAGCGGCAGGTTTTCGGGCGGATCGGGAATTTGCACCACTTCGTCAGGGGCTTCCAACCAAGACTCAGCGATTTCGACTGCAATGTCTTGTGCGATCTGCCAAGATTCGGCGTAGTTCTCGTAGCTGGTCAGCTGACCGCCGGAGGTCACCTCGAGTGCTTGGGCCAGTGTTTTCCCCAATTCATTATCTTCGGCCAACTGCTCTGCAATCTCTTGGTGCGCGGCCAATAGCGCTAAATCCACGGCTAATGATTGATCGTCTTCCGCAGCAGTTTCCAGCCGCTTTTTCAGCTCGGGATCGCTACCAAGCTTAACTTCGAATTCAAGATACTTTTCATACTGGGACAGCTGTTCGCCATCGGTCTGTTCCAATACCGCGTCGAGCTGTTTCACCAAGTCAGGATCCTCGGCAAGTCGAGTTGCCAACTCGGTGTCCAAAATCCGCTCTCCACCTCCCAGGTCCAGTTCGTTGACGGCATCGTCAACAAGTCTGCGTTCCAATTCTCCTCGCCAGGAGAGATAGATCACGTAGTCAACCAGCGCTTCGATGTCTCGATCGGTCAGCTCGGGAATCTTGTTCATCGCGGTTCCGGCGATGCCGTTTCGAATCAGGCGCGCCAAGTCGTCTCGCGTGGGCTTGATTCCGCGCGGTGTCGATTTGAATTTGAAAATCCCCATTCGATAGTCGCGAGGATAGGGGACCTGCACGGCGGCCGTTGGGCCTCGTCCGTTGCCCGTCACGCCGTGGCAGACCGTGCAATGTTTGCGAAACAGCCCGCGTCCATCCGCATCCTTGGGGCCAGAGGCACGGGTCAAGCGATCAATCGAAACGATCGATGAGAGTTGATCATCCGCAGCAGCTACGGCCGGGATTTTGGGCTCGTCTGGAGTCCCAAACATCTTGGTCACAATCCAAGTCGAATCCTCGACGGCTTGATCCATTGAGATGTTCTTTTGAATTCGGTACTTGGTCGCGTGGACAAGGTTGGGTTCAAATTCGGCCTGTTGCTCCCCCTGCTCCGAGCAACCTGCGATTCCCGAGACCAATAGTATCGCGATCAGTAGTGAAGTTGGCCAAAGACTCGCAGGGAAACGAAGTGTTCTGTTCATGATGCAAGTGTTCTGTTCATGATGCAAAAGGGTGCAGACGGTCGAAAATAACCAGACGATCAAATTTTAACATTTGCCTCACATTTCGGCACCCGTGCATAATGTCGCGGCTCGCTCGATCGCCGCGTCGATTCGCTGGACCACTTTCGCCCTGCCCAGCACAGCGAGCGTGTCGAACATGCCGAAACCGACAGCCCTTCCGGTGACCGCAATCCGGATCGCGTGGATCACATCCTTGAGTTCGATTCCAGCGGATTGGCAGAATTCGTTCACCGCAGTTTCAACCGAGGCGGCATCAAAGGGATCGGTTTGCACCAAGTCCCCACGCAATTTAGCCAGCAGCTTGCGAGCATTTTGCGGCTTGCAAATCCGTTTGTGAAAGGCTTTCTCGTCGTACTCAAATTGATCGATAAAGAAATAGTCAAACTCGATGATGTCACCGGCCATCTTGATCCGATCGCTGGCAGCTTCGACAACCAACCGCAAAGTTTGCTCGGCATCGTCGCCGCTAAGCAAACCTGCGCGGTGGGCAAACGGCGTTACCAGCTCGACCCGTTGTCTCAAAGGCAGCGCCGCAAAGGCGTCCGCTTGAAAAGCCAGCAATTTCTTGGGATCAAAAGACGCCGGAGCTTTATTGACGCGCTCGAGACTAAACTGCTTTGTCATCTCGTCAATCGTGAACTTCTCAGTCGCTCCGTCCAACGACCAGCCGAGCAGGACGAGATAATTTAAAATGGCTGACGGGCAGAAGCCGATCTCGCGGTAGAAATCAATGATCACTGGATTGAAGGTGTCGGCATTGGTTGCCAGCGCACAACGATCGGCGATCTCACGGCCATGCTTTAACAGCTCCGCAAAATCTTTGTTCTGTTCGTACTTGGCCAGCTTTCGCTTGCTCAGCTTGGCCGATCCACCGGGTTCGGCGACATACGGCAGGTGCGCGAACTTGGGTCTTTCGTACCCCAGTGAATCCAAGATGAATATTTGCCGCGGTGTGTTGGGCAGATGCTCTTCGGCTCGAACGACATGCGTGATATTCAGATCGTGATCGTCGACCGCGCTGGCCAGGTGGTATAAACAACTTCCGTCGGGTCGTTGGATCACAGCGTCTTGCTCGTCTTTCCAGGCGAATCGGACTTCGCCACGAACCAAGTCGTCGATCACACACTGGCCATCGCGCGGCATTTTCAAACGGATCGTTTTTGGTCTGTCTTCGGCTTCAAACGCGGCCGCTTGCTGGTCGGTTTCCGCCATCCAGCGACGGTCGTAGAAAAATCGCGACTTGTTTTGCTCCGCTTCCTGACGCAGCGCTTGCAGTTCTTCCGGTCTGGCGTAGTCGCGGTAGGCATGTCCGCTGCAAAGCAGTTGCTCCACCGCCGCACTGTGCATGTCGGCGCGCTGGGACTGATAGTAGGGCTGATATGGTCCACCGATCTCGGGGCCTTCGTCCCAATCCAAGCCCAACCAGCGAAAGCCGCTCAAGATCGGATCCAGTGCTTCGGACACGTTTCGCTGCGCGTCGGTGTCGTCAATTCGCAGAATAAATTGACCTGCCGATTGCCTGGCAAGCAGCCAATTGAACAGCGCCGTGCGGACGCCGCCGATATGCAAGTAACCGGTAGGACTCGGTGCAAAACGGGTGCGAATCATCAAATCGTGCTTGGGTCAAGATTTACAGTTGCGGCTCAGCAGTATCTGATACAGATTACCGATTGACCGCTACAGCAGTAAGCCGGCCACGGCGCCGGTCATGCAACAGGCCAGCAACCCGCCGAACATCGCTCGTAATCCAAGCTCGGCCAGATCGTTTTTTCGCGATGGTTCCAATCCGCCAATCCCGCCAACCTGAATCCCGATCGCGCCAAAATTGCTGAAACCTGCTAACGCGTAAGTCAGAATATCGACCGTTCGCTGGCTCAATCCGCCTTCGCCAATCGTTGCTTTGCCCAGCTGATCGTAGGCGATGAATTCATTGGCGACCGTTTTCAAACCAATCAGTCGCCCGGCCTCCATGCATTCGGAACTCGGGATGCCCAGCAACCACGCCAACGGCCAGCAGGCATAGCCCAGAATCACGCCCAGCGAGATGAGCGGATCGTCGCTGGAATCGACCAGACCGAGCAGTTGGCAGCCGTATCCCAGCATCACATCGACCAGCGCCAGCAGGGCCAGAAAAGCGATCAACATCGCGCCGACGTTCAGCGCCAATTTCAAGCCGTCACTGGCCCCCTCGACCGCCGCGCTGATCACGTTGACATGCTCGCTCGATGTCGCCAGCCGTAACTCGGCGGAGACTTTTTCCGGTTCCATCTCCGGCTCCATCACTTTGGCGATCAACAGCGCCGCCGGCGCGCTGATCACCGAAGCGGTCAGCAAGTGCGAGATATTGATCCCCATTCCCGCGTAAACCCCCAGCAAACCTCCAGTCACGGTGGCGAATCCGCCGGTCATCATCGCGCACAGCTCGCTGCGGGTCATGGTTGCTAAATAGGGTCGAACCACCAACGGTGCTTCGGTGTGCCCAACAAATACGTTGGCGGCGGCAGCCAGGGTTTCCGCGCCGCTGGTGCCAAGTGAAAACCGCATGACCCAAGCCATCGCCCAAACCACGCGCTGCATGATCCCGATGTAATACAGGATGCTCATCAGCGACGAAAAGAAGATCACCGTGGGCAACACGCCAAAGGCAAACGTCGCCAGCAACGAATTGTCGCCGGCCGAGGAAAACACAAACCCGCTGCCGGCGTTGACCGTTTCCATCACCGCGCGAAAAACGTCGCCGATACGCTCGAACAGCCAGCGGCCCTGACTGGTTTGCAAGACAACGAACGCGAGCACCAGCTGCAGCAACAATCCACCGACCACGACTCGAACGGGAAAGCGGCGACGATCACGACTGATCAGCCAGGCGAGTCCGATAAAGACGGCCAGGCCCAATGCACAGATCAATCTTGCCTGCATGTCGTTGTGCCTATCCGTGCTGAGGCGTGTCGAAGATCCTGTCGCCTGCGTCGCCCAGTCCGGGGACAATGAAGGACTGGTCGTTCAAGACGGGGTCGATCGCCGAAACGAAGATTCTGACATTGGGAAAATCCCGGCCAACTCGATCGACGCCGGCCTGCGACGCGATGATGCTCAGCACCCGGATTTCGTCGACTCCCCAACTGTGCAATCTTCGAATCACCAAATCGACCGATCCTCCGGTCGCCAACATCGGGTCCAGGACCAAGGCCACGTTCGGGGCACCGCTGTTGGGAAGTTTGTCGTAGTAGCCGACCGGCTCGGCGGTCTCTTCATTGCGGTACATCCCAAGATGCCAGACGGCAGCATCGGGCAGCAGTTCTTGTAGCGGATCGACCATCCCCAGTCCGGCCCGCAAAATCGGCACCAGCCCAATGCGTACCGATAATTGATGACACAGCGCGTCGGCCAGCGGCGTGCGAACCGTGATCGCTTCGACCGCCAGATCTCGAGTCGCTTCGACACCGACCAGCACAGCCAAGCGCTGAATGGCCGCCCGAAATTCGCTCGATCGAGTTCTGGAATCCCGCACGGTGCAAAGGTGATGCTCGACCAACGGGTGTTCGATCTTGGTGACCTGATTCACGGTTCTGCACATTCGGCGCGGTTCAACTGGCGGCAAGGAATGCCGCAAAGTGTAACCTTGAGCGCGGCGACTGGCTACTTGCGGCTGCTCGGCGTCAGCCGCCACCAGCGGATGGGGTGGGATTCGAACCCACGGTACGCGTGAACGTACGCCAGTTTTCAAGACTGGTGCCTTCGACCACTCGGCCACCCATCCGGCGAGCCGAAATCTACCAAAGCCGCGCCTGCTGCGGAACCGATGCCCGACGCGTCACCGAGGTGGCGACCAACGTATCAGGTTTTGCGGGATCAGGCCGAGCGTTCCGATCCGTTACGCATTTTGTCACGGGCACGACTGAGCATGGGGCCGATGCTGTTTGCCGACATACCGACCACTTGGCCGATTTCCTCGTAGGACTTGCCTTCCAGGTGATACATTCGCACCACGTTGGCTTCCTTGGGATCGAGCCGCTGCAGTAGCTTCTGAATCTCTTCCTGATTCTCGATCCGCGGCGCAGGTTCCGGTTGGCTGGGTTCAACGTTGGTCGCGGGCGTACCGGCACGACGGTTCGATATCAAGCGCCGCACGATGACGCGGCGGGCGATCACGGTCAGGTAGGTCGCCAGCGAACAGTTGCGACGAAAGCGGCGGAGCACCGTAAAATCGTCCGCGACGATCGTCAGAAATACGTCGGCGACTAAATCATCGCGTGTGGCCGAGTCGATGGACTCGCCGCGTGTCAGAGCCACGTGGTTGGCGACATGGGTGACCAAGCCGAGAAACCGATCGACAAAATCCTGCCAAGCGCGCGGAGCTCGGTCCAGGCAGCGCTGCAGCAATTGGCGATCGACCTCCGAAAGACTCACGCGACGGGCACCAAGATTGAAAGAGAAGCAGAGATTTAGGTACCCGTGCATCGTAGGTGGGGAGGGCATCGATCGCAAGCATTCTGGGCCGCTGGCAGCCAGAATTGCAGCTGAGATTGTCATTTCAGTGACTTCGTCAAGCCCAGGGACCGCCCTGACCCGCCTGCGGGAGAGCAGGATTCGTGCTTGGTTTGTTTTGGACCAGGGGCCAAACGTGACGTAGGCTTCTCGTATCACGACCATCCGAACAGTCGCGCTCTGCCTAGACCGAATGACCGATATAATTCCTTCCAAACCGATCATCGACACCTCGGCTGCTGCTGTTAAACCAGCTTCCGCCAAGCTGGACGCGGCCAAGCAGGGTGCGGTCGCAGCGCTGGAACAGGGACAGGATCGAATCAAGCAGCTGCTGACTAAATTGCAAGGTGAGGCGCCTGCTTGCGATAACCAGGACGCGACGCTGGACGATTCGCGATTTGAAAATCGTTTGGCCGTGGTCCGATTGGGGATGGCATCGTCGTTGTATTATGCGTTGCGAACCAAGCATGCCCCCACCGCGGCGCACTGCCTGCGGGTCGCGCTGTCCTGTTCGGCTTGGTCCGCAAGGCTTGGCTTGGACGATGTGACACGCGATCGGATCGAGGTGGCGGCCCTGCTGCACGATTTGGGCAAGATCGGGATTCCTGATCGGATCCTCCGTAAACCAGGGCGTTTGACCGCCGACGAACAGCTGGTGATGGATTGCTGTCCCCAATTGAGCTGCGAAATCTTGCGAGGCTGTACCACGGACGGGGAACTATTAGACATTGTCCAATATGCCGGAACCTGGTTTGACAGCCGCCGACAAGACGAAGGTCCGCGCGGCGAAGCATTGCCCCTCGGATCACGAATGCTGGCGATCGCCGACGCGTTTGATGCGATGACGACCGACAGCGTCTATCGTGCGGCGACCAGCCGCGAGCGAGCGATTCAAGAATTGCTCGACGGCAGTTGTACCCAGTTCGACCCCGAGTTGGCGCTCGAATTCAATCGGATGCTCGAAGACAAGCCCGAGATTCTGCATGGCACGGTTGTCGATCGATGGCTCAATCAGCTGCAATCCAGCAACGCCGATTCGCGATGGTCGGCACCCACGTTTGCCAACCAGCTGACCAGTAGCGACAACGGTAACGATCTGTTCTACCAACATCTTGTCCGTCATCTGAAAGATGGTGTGATCTTCACTGACACCGAAGGCACAATTATGCAGTGGAACCATCGCATGCGGCAGCTGACATCGATCCCGCCGGCAGCCATCGTGGGAAAGAGTTGGAGTAACGAATGCGTGCGGCTTCGCGAACGAGACTCCAGTCGCGCAGAGGGCCCAACGTTGATCGAAGAATGCCTGACGGCCGGTTCGACCATTGGAAGACCAATGTTGATTGAGCAACCGGGGCGCGAACCGACGCCGGTTGAAATTCGAGTTTCGCCAGTGAAAAGTGCGACTGGTGGGACGCTGGGCACCGTGGTCATCGTTCGCGATCTGTCCGAAAAAGCAAACCTCAAGAAACAACTCAAGTCGCTGCATCACAAAACAACCCGCGATGCTTTGACCGGAGTCGCCAATCGCGCTCACTTTGACGCCATGCTTCGTGAGCAGACTCGAGCGGCCTCCGCCGGCGGCAAGACCTTTAGCTTGATCATCTGTGACATCGATCACTTCAAGAGCGTCAATGATGTTCACGGACACCCCGCCGGTGACGAAGCATTGGTCAGCTTCGCACAGATTCTGTCGGCTCACAGTCGTGATGATGATTTGGTCGCCCGCTACGGCGGGGAAGAGTTTCTGTTGCTCTCACCCAACTGCGACAATGCAACTGCGGCGGCCCGCGCCGAGGCAATCCGCAAAACGCTCGAGGAATCGCCACTGCCAAGTTTGGGTGGCCAGGCGGTTACCGCCAGCTTTGGCGTCACTGAGTTCCAATCGGGGGACACCGCTGAATCGGTCCTCGCACGCTCCGACCGTGCGTTGCTCAAGGCAAAAGACAACGGTCGCAACCGGGTCATTCAGTTGGGCACGGGGAATAAAGCCCTGCCGATCAAACAGGTTGTCAAAAAGAGTTGGTTCCGCTGGTTGGACGCGGACGCATCGGCGGGTCGCAGTGAATTTGATATCGTTGCCCCAGTTCCCTGTGATCTGGCAATCGACAAGTTGCGTGGATTCATCGCCGACCATGGCGCGGAAGTGATCAACGTCAGAGAATCCCAAGTTTCCTTGAAGTTGAACGTGCGCTGTCAACGCGGCGGTCGCCGCCGAATCGACCGGCGGATGGCCATTCGGGCCGAACTGACGATGAGCGAACATCGCGCACCGGATCGCGAAGCGGGCGGCCCGCAAATGACAAATATACATATCATCCTGGAACCGATTCGCAATCGTGATCGACGAAGTCGCGAACTTTCCGAATGCTTCAGCCGCGTGTTGACCGGTTTGAATAGCTATCTGATGGGCCAGATTCGCAATTCTGATCTTTCCTGATTGAAACGGGGGCTTCCGATTCCGTTTCATCTCAGTCACTTTTCGCATTGTCCCGCTTTTCGTGTTGCCCTCCTTTTCGTGTCGCCCCCCTTTTCGTGCTGCGGCTGGGCTCGCTATCGTGCAGAGATATCCTAAACAAGAATGTCCCTCACCACGGAGCTGCGACCGATCATGGCTTACCAATTACCCAAATTGCCTTATGCCTACGATGCCCTGGAACCGCACATTGACGCGCGGACCATGGAAATTCATCACACCAAACATCACCAGGCCTACATCACCAAAGTCAACGATGCAATCAGCGGCAGCGGATTGGAAAGTAAGTCGATCGAGGACTTGATCTCGGATCTCTCGGCTGTACCCGAAGACAAACGCGGGGCCGTCCGCAACAACGGCGGCGGACATGCCAATCACTCCTTGTTTTGGACCGTGATGGGGCCGGGCAAAGGTGGCAATCCCGGGGGTGACCTGGCAGCGGCGATCAACAAAGCCTTTGGATCGTTCGACGCGATGAAAGAGCAGTTTGCAGCCGCCGGGGCAACTCGCTTCGGCAGCGGTTGGGCATGGTTGTTCGTCGATGGTGGCCATCTGAAGATCGGCAGCACAGCCAATCAGGACAGCCCACTGATGGGGCAAGCGATCGCCGGTATCGGCGGGACCCCGATCCTGGGCTTGGATGTCTGGGAACATGCCTACTACCTGCACTACCAGAACCGGCGGCCCGACTACATCGCCGCGTTCTGGAACGTGGTCGACTGGGACGCCGTGGCGGCAAGATTCGCTGCCGTGTAGTTGGCCCGGCATCTTTGCTGAGGCCGCATCGCTGATGCGCATCGGACTAGAAGGCCGCTGAGTTGCCGGGCTGCTTGCCGCGGACACTCGTGGGATCCCTATCTGCCGACGAGCTGCGGATAAATTTTAACGATCAGGTCAAGTTTACCAGCTGATCGGTCGATCTTTGACCAACGGGGGCGGAGGTGCTGCGCAGCCTCTGTTGCCGGTCATTGTCGTGAAACTCCCCTCGCTCGTCCGCTTCACTGCTTCGCTGTTGCTGCTCGGCATCGCCTCGGGCTGTTCGCTGGGCCCGGAAACGCGACACCAAGAACAAATCCACAATCCGTTTCCACAGTTGAAACGGATCGCGGTGCTACCGTTCTTCAATCAAAGCAGTAACCCGACTGTCGATACCGACCTGGTCGCGGAAAAGTACTATGCCGCCTTGCAAGCCGTACCGGGGTTCGAGGTGTTGCCCGTTGGCGTGACCAAGGCTCAGTGGCTGAAATACTCCATGGCTAACGGTGAGCCGAGTACAGGAGCGGAGTTTCAGCAGCTGGCAAGACAGCTGGGAGTCGAAGCCATTGTGGTCGGTTCGGTGACCGATTTTGAAACCTACTATCCGCCTCGCATGGCCATGACCGTGCATTGGTATGCGGCCAACGAAGGCTTCCATCCGATTCCCGCCGGCTACGGCTTGCCGTGGGGTACCGAGGCCCAGCAGCAGATTCCCAAGCGAATCGCGCTGGAAGCCGAATTCGAACTTGCCCGCAGCCAGCTAGCAACTCAAACGCCCCTGCCGCCTGGCACCGTGGTGCCGACCAGCGGCGAATTTGATATCAGCCAGGGTGTCGACATCAATAATGGTCTACGACCGGTTCCCGGTGAAATCGTACTCACTCAACCTGCGCCGACCACGGCCGGCGATCCATTCGAAGATCCGTTTGGCGATCAAGTCATGGAACTGGGTGAATTGACTGAGATCGAGGCGCCGCTGCCAAGTGACTGGCCCAACCCGACCGATCTGATTCCCGATCCGCCATCACCGGTACGACCGTTAGCAACGGTCAATCACAAACCAGTCTTGTCGCATACGCAGTTGTATCGCGGCGATGATTCTTATTTCACAAATCGATTGGCTGACTACGTCGAAACGGGCGACGACGCGCGTCCTGGCGGTTGGCAGGGTTACTTGAGTCGTAGCGATGATTTCGTTCATTTCTGTTGTCACTTGCACATCACCGAAATGCTTGAATCGAGAGGCGGAAGCGGGCAAAGCGCCCTCATCCTGCGGTGGCCGGTCAGCCGATACTGAGCCTTGCAGGAGCGGAGCACGGGCCCGCCCACTCGTTAGGTCGTACAGCTTCGGACAGTCGCCGCATGGACAGAGAAATCAACGTATTGGCGTTGGTCAAAGGGGAACAACGATTCATCTTCTTGTTTGATGACCAAAATCGGGACGAGACGTTGCGACAGCTGGCTCGTTTCGCAGCGAACCCCGAGCTTGATTTCTCCTGGTACGATGCTGCCATGCTGAGCCGTAAGATTCGCGACGCGGTGCCACTGGCCGACGAGGATCTGGCCAGCCAAGAGTTTGACAGCTTATCGATCGAGGATTTTCATTAGCTACTCGGTCGTCGACCGCGCACCTGTCGGCCCGCGGTCGGCAAGCCTGTCCTACCCGTCGGACGTCCGCGTAGCCCGCCTCGGCCAGTCATCATGAAAAGCGCCATCGGTCAATTCCTCAGATACTTGGCGACCGAACGAAACGCTTCGGACCTGACCATCAAAGCCTATCGCGAAGATTTGCTCGGACTGGTGCAGTGGCTGGAAGCGACACGCGGCGAAGTTCCCCGTCCGGACGGGATGAATCCACAAGACCTGCGCACCTTTCAAGCGGCCTTGCAACAAGCCGGCTACGCCCGTTCATCGATCTCTCGAAAGCTCGCTTCACTGCGCAGTTTCTATCGCTTCGCGATGCGGCAGGGGATCGCCAGTGACAATCCGGCCAAACCGCTACGGAACCCGCGCCAACAACGCAAGCTGCCGCTGGTGTTGACCAGCAAACAGGTTGGCGCTTTGTTACAAGCGCCGCCGGCTGATCAAACCATGGGTTTGCGAGATCGCGCCATCTTGGAAACCATCTACTCCGCGGGTCTCCGTGTCAGCGAACTTGTCGCACTGCGCGATCGCGACGTCGACCGCGACCAACAGATCATTCGGGTGCGAGGCAAAGGTCGTAAGGAACGTCTCAGCCCACTTGGTTCTTATGCATTGCGGGCGATCAATCGCTATGTCAAACACCGGATTCATGATCCTCAGACCGCCGCCCTGGGCCCGGACGCGCCGCTGTTCGTCAATCGATTCGGCAGAATCTTAACGACCCGCAGCGTCGGTCGCATGTTGGAAAAGTACATTGTGGCGACTGATCTGGATACGAGAACCAGTCCACACACGCTGAGGCACAGTTTCGCAACTCACTTATTGGACCGAGGTGCCGATATTCGCAGCGTCCAAGAGTTGCTGGGCCACAAGAGCTTGGCGACGACCCAAATCTACACCCACGTCAGCGCTGCCAACCTGCGCAAGGTCTACGAGCGCGCCATCCTCGCGCCCGATAAACGACTCTACGATGGTTCGGTAGCGGGTCGTCTCGGGTCAGACGGAATTCTTGGATTCTGGCAAGTTTTTCGTTTCCTCCACTGGTATCTCTGCCATCTTGCGGTTTGGCAATTCCGCAATCCCGGAACCGACCACAGCCTGGCTCCTGACGCTCGCCTCCGTAGCCTCGCTAGCCCGCCGCCCGCGCAAACGGGGGACGGGATGGCTACGACCCCTTCTCCGGCGACTCGAATCAAGAGACAGTGCTGAGTAAACTCAAGTGCAACCGAGATCCGGCACTCCGCCGGGCTCCTTGCCCGTTTCAACTCAGCTTGCGACTTTTTGGCCATGGCTTCGTCCGAAGTATTACCACTCAGGATTCCCAACCCGTTCTTTGAGGGGCGCAACGAAGTTTACGTGATTCGGGGAAATCCGCTCACGGTGATCGATACCGGGATCGCGACTCAAGTCGCGTTTGATCGATTGGTCTCGAAACTCGACCAGCATAAGATTGCCTTGGGCGACATCGGTCGCGTCATCCTGACGCACAAGCACATTGATCACATTGGGAATGCTTGGAGGATTCAGCAAGCGTCGGGTGCCGAGATCATGATTCACGAAGCTGAGGTTCCCGCCGTCGTCGATAGCGACTCCGGCGGAGACCGTTTTCGCGATTTGGTCGCCGAAAGGATGCAGCAATGGCGAGTGGAGTCGGCGGCCCGCCCCCGCGCACAATCAACTAAAGGGAGCCGGTGGGAGATCGAAGCGGCGGCCGCGGTAGGATTGCAGGACGGGCAACGAATCGACTTGGGCGGCGATCAACTGGAAGTGATTCACACTCCTGGGCATACCTTTGGATCAATCTGTCTGAAATTGGGAGACCAATTGTTCACGGGTGACCACGTGCTCGCCAACACCTCGCCCAACATCGGCGGTGGCGATATGCGGCGGAAAGGCCTGTTGAGTTTGTTTTTGAAGTCGCTGGAGCGAATGATTCAAATCGCCCCTGAGGTCAAAACCGTATTTCCAGGACACGGCGATCCATTTGCGGACTTGGAATCCAGATGCCGCGCCTTGATGAATCATCATCGCGAGCGGCTTGATCGGTTGGAGGCGATCGTGAAAGACAACGGGCAGTTGTCGATTTATGAAACGGCCGTGCAGATGTTTGGAAACCTGAACGAGTATCACATCGTACTGGGTTGTGCCGAAGCGCAATCCCATCTGGAATACCTGGCCGATCAGGGTCGCGTGACACACGACGATCATCTCTATCGTCTGTCCTAGCCGACGGTCGTCTGTCGCTCGGCGAAAGCCATCCGCGGCCCCTACACACGATGCCTCAGATGTCTGCGGTGCACCGATTGGTTCGCCACGATTTGTGGGCAGCGTAATGGGCTGCCCAGTTGGACCAACGATTCCCCGCATGATTGATGACCAAAGCAGGTTCCAGCGACCGTTTCCGCACAAACAAGCAGCAACGTGGGTCAACGCGTAGCGGAATGGACGCAACGACGCCAAGGTGCAACGTGCTTTGCGTCCTTTGCATCTTGGCGTCTTTGCGTTGAATGAATAGACGCGTTACCGTCGAGCCGCCTCACTAGTCCGGATGATTCACGTAGGCCGGACCGAGGTCGCGGGTGGCTGCCGGAACAGCGCAAACCTTTCGATATCGTTGGCGCCGCGTGAATAGCTTGATATCAGTTGCATTGCGACTGACGTTCCGGCACCACAAGGGTTTGCTCGGTCCGGCCTACATCGTTGATGAATAATCCGGGCTAGCCAGACGATTGCCGCAATCGAAGTGGTCGCCCCGCGAACTTAGCGTTCGCTAGCCGCAAACTAACCAGATCAAGGTTTTTGCCGAGCGAAAGACGACCGTGACTAGACCGTAGCGATTTCCTCGACCGGATCGCCGCTGTGCCAGCGGGTAAAGTCGTCCGGGTCGCGATGAATCCGCTTGTAAACCGTGTCCCGTTCGATTGGGATTCTGCCAGCTTCGCTGATCAGTTGCCGAATGTCGTCCACCGACAGACATTCGGGCGTGGTCGCGCCGGCATCGTGGTAGATCAATTCATGCCTGACGGTCCCGTCAATGTCGTCCGCCCCGTAGGCAAGTGCTGTCTGCGCTGTTTCGATCCCCAGCATGATCCAGTAAGCCTTGATGTGCTGGACATTGTCCAGCATCAGTCTGCTGACGGCCATCGTCCGTAGATCCATCAATGCCGAAGGTTTTTTGATCGAGGCCAACTTGGTGTTTTCAGGGTGGAACGCCAGCGGAATGAAAACCTGAAATCCACCGGTTTCATCCTGCAACTCGCGCAGCCGAATCAAATGATCGATGCGATGAAAGGCGTTTTCGACGTGCCCATACAACATCGTACAGTTGGTCCGCAGCCCGATCTGGTGCGCGGTGCGGTGAATTTGTAGCCAGGCATGCGTGTTCGCCTTGTGCTCGCATAATTGATCGCGCACCTCCGGATGAAAAATCTCCGCGCCGCCACCCGGCATGCTGCCTAGACCGGCCTGCTTCAGATCTTCCAAGACCCAGCGGATCGACTTCTTAGTCTGAAACTCAAACCAATTGATTTCAACCGCGGTCCAACCTTTCAAATGAATCTGGGGATAATGCTCAGCCAGCAATTCGATGATGTGCCGATACCAGGCATACGGCTTTTGATGATGCAGCCCGCCGACGATGTGCATTTCGGTACAACCATTTTCGGTTGCTTCACGTCCCCGATCCAAGATCTGCTCGTCGCTCATCACGTAACCTTTGGGGTCACGCAAATCACTTCGAAAGGCGCAGAAGCGACAGCGGTAGACGCAAACGTTGGTCGGATTCAGATGCGTGTTGATGTTGAAATAACCGAGATTCCCATTCTTTCGTTCGCGGACAAAATTCGCCAATTCTCCGACCGCTTGTAGCGACACTCGCGGGTCGTACAGGAAAATGCCGTCATCGAGCGTCAAGCGTTCTTCAGCTTCGACCTTGTCGCGAATCTCACGAAATCGGGCCTGCAATTCGGTCGGGTTCATATTGGGAAGCTGGATCGAAGGGTCATCAAAACTTAACAGAGCCGTCGCCCTGGCCGTCACGTGGCTGAGCGACTGCCGGCAGGCAACGAATCTGGACGTTGCGGTTCGAACGAAACGCCTAACCGCCTGGCCTTGACTAACCGCAGCCTCCCACCGGCAGTTAACTTAATCACTGAGCCGCCAGCGCGTAAGACGTTTTAAATCCACAGACAGTCGATCGTGCCAACCACCAGCAAAATCAGGCTGATCGCGGCATTTGTATTGAAGAATGCCTCGTTCACTCGGTCCAGGTCGTCGGCCGAGACCAACGCATGTTGCCAGAGGACGAGGCCCGCGACGACCGTTAGAAATCCCCAAAACAGGACTCCGATCCCCGTGGCCCCGGCGGCGATCGGCAACAGTGCCAGCAGAGCGATCATCACCAGGTGGCTGATTGCCGCGATCCTCAGAGCGCCGGCGACGCCAAACCGGGCGGGGATGCTATGCAGGCCAACCGCCCGATCATATTCGGCGTCCTGGCAAGCGTAGATGATGTCGAATCCGGTCACCCAGGCCGCTACCGCAGCTGCCAGCAGCAGCGGCGGGATCAGATCGGTGGGCGACAGAAACGATTCGCTTCCCCGAACGGCCAGCCAAACACAAATCGGAGACAGGCTCAACGCGATCCCCAGCCACAAGTGGGCAGCGGAGGTGAATCGTTTTGCCAGACTGTAGCCGAACAGGAACAGCAACACGGGTACCGCCGCGATCAGCGGGATCGCGTTTGGCCAGAATAATAACGTCGACAACACGAAGCCGGCGGAGCAAAGGATGGTGAAGATCCACACGCTGTGGCGGGAAAGAATGCCTGCTGGTAGATGGCGGCCGGCAGTCCTCGGATTCGATGCGTCGATATTCGAATCGACCAGACGATTGAAGGCCATCGCCGCGCTACGCGCGAAAACCATGCACAACAGAATGCCAATCAGATCGCGAAACCGCAGCGTAGGATTGGAACCCGATGGCAGCGGCGCACACAGCGCCATCACCGTTGCCAAAGCGGCAAAAGGCAACGCAAATACTGTGTGACTGAATCGAATTAAACTTAGCCAGTCGCCAACATTACTGGTCGCGGATTTGACGTTACGGTTGACCATTGTCTTGCGACGGTTCGCGCTCCGCTTCGATCTCGGTCAGTATTTTGATCAGCTCATCCGCCGTCGCCCGATCGCGCAGTGTCCCGTCGATAATGCCCCGCACGGTGCCGCCAGAGTCGATCAGGTAATTGTTGAAGGTCATTTTTTCGGGACTGTACGCCGCAGAGGACTTTTTCTCAAAGTCCAGTGCCAGAGTGTAGGTCGGCTTGAATTTGTCTTTAATTTTCTGCAGCCCATCGACCCCCTCTGCTTCTTCGCGGTAAACGAAGATCAACTCGGTATTGAGCTGTTTAAAAACTTCGGAATGCTTTTGCAACTGAACCAGCTGCTTCATGCAGAAGGGTCACCAATGGGCACGGCTAAAGATCAATGCGACATTTTTTCCGGTGCCAATAATTTCCGACAGCTTGAACTCCCGGCCATCGACGCCGGTCATGGTGATCTCCGGTGCACTGCTTCCAACCGCGACCGGCTCTACCGCGGTAACCGTCCAACAACACAGCAAACAACAGCCTAGGAAGAATGCGCTGCGAACCATGATTGTCTTTCCCCCCCGAATGTAGACGCTGGCGTCGATCGTCAAAGATCGTCTCATCGTGGCGGACGATTGTCAAACACGATTGACGTTGGTCAAGACAAATTGGACTATGATTGGTCACCGAGGAAGCGTTTGCGGGTCTGGTGACCGCCCCGGTCTTCAAAACCGGTGAGGCGTCTGAGAAGGTGCCTGGTGGGTTCGATTCCCATCCGCTTCCGCTTGTGGGGACGCCGCTTCGGCAAGCCTGGTCTTCCTCTAATCAAGCGCGAGCACGCACATCGGGTCGGATCACATTAGGTTTTCCGAATCTTCTCGCGATGTTCATTGATCCTGGCGGTGGCGTTGCGTGTGTCGATCACCAAGGGTGTGTATTTTACAATCGCCTCGTAATCAAATGCCGTGTGGTCGGTGGCGATCAGAATGGCATCCAGCGAGGCCAGAAACTTCGGGGTCAGCGGCTGGCTGGCCATGGCCGGCAAGTCGTGGTGTCTCATCTTAGGCAATTTCGGCACATGTGGATCGCTGTAGGTGAGTTCCGCGCCTTGGGCGAGCAGCAGTTCCATCAATTCAAAAGACGGACTTTCGCGAGGGTCATCCACATCTTTTTTGTAGGCAACCCCGGCCAGGCAAATCTTGCTACCGCGAACCGGTTTACGAAACTCATTCAAGAATTCGGATGTCCGGGTCACGACGTATTGCGGCATCGCGCGGTTGACCTCGCCAGCCAATTCAATGAATTTGGCGTTCAAGCCTTGCTTGCGGGCGAGCCAGGAAAGGTAAAACGGATCGATCGGGATGCAGTGGCCACCCAAACCCGGGCCAGGGTAAAACGCCTGAAATCCGAACGGTTTGGTTTTAGCGGCGTTGATCACTTCCCAGACATCAATCCCCATCGGGTCAAAGATTGTTTTCAATTCATTGACCAGGGCGATATTGACAGCCCGATAGATGTTCTCGAGCACCTTGGCCGCCTCGGCGACTTCGCAGTTGCTGACCGGAACCGTTCCCGCGACAGCTGAATTGTACAACTCACAGGCGACGGCCAGGCTGTCTTGGTTGATCGCGCCCACAACCTTGGGAATGCCGGCAGCGGAAAAGTCGGGATTGCCCGGATCTTCTCGTTCGGGGCTGTAAGCGACAAAGAAATCTGTGCCGGCTTTCAGCCCGCCACGTTCCAAAATGGGAACCATCACGTCACGCGTTGTGGTTGGATAGGTTGTACTTTCCAAAACAATCAACTGTCCCGGGCGAAGCTGCTTGGCAATGAACTCACAGGTTCCAACGACATACTTCAAGTCGGGATCGCGGGCCTCGTCCAGCGGTGTTGGAACGCAAATCAACAACGCGTCTGGCTCGCTCAAGCGTGTCATGTCGGCAGTCGCATCAAACAGCTTTCGATCGAGCCAACCGGCGATCGTCCGATCGCCAATGTGCTTGATGTAACTGCGGCCTTGTTTCAGCGATTGGACCTTACTGGAGTCGACATCAAAACCAAGACACTTAAAACCAGCACTGGTAAAAGCGTCGATCAATGGCAAACCGACATAGCCCAGCCCGATCACCCCAACGGTGCATTGACGCTTGGCAATCGCGTCAATCAGCTTTTGGCAGTGACTGGCAACCATCCACAACTCCTGGGAACATTTGGCGAGTTAGCGTTGAGTCGCATTTTCCGATCAGCCCAACGTAGAGACGCCAGTTTAGTTGCCGCTAGCGCGATTGAAAGTGGGGCAGCTGACGTTCAGTGACGGCGCACCCGTGCAATCAAAATCATGCCGATACCGCCCAGCACCAGGTTGCCGATCCAGACGCCGTAAGGTGGGACGGCGCCGTTCTTGGACTGTTCCAGGCCAAAGATAAACAGCGGATAATAGACGACCAAGGTCGGCAGGAAACAGAGCCCAAAAGTTGTCCAGTAGTCGCTGGTTCGCAGCACCATTGCCAAGGGGGCGCCGACGAACACGAAGAAAAAACAACTGAAACCCTCCGCCCATCGCCGCCAAGGTTCGGTGTGCAGGCGGGTCAGACGACTGACGTTGTACTTCATCATCCGCTCAATCGCCGTCCCCGGCGGGCCGGCAATGTCTTCGGTCCTGGAGGTCAGGATCGCGAAACCAGTCAGCGCAGCCATCTGGCCGATGGTGGCATGCCGCCGCTGTTCCTGGCTGATTCGTTCCGAGCCAATCAATCGCAGCGACAATTCGCCTGGACTTTGCGTGTGCACGTCTTTTGATGCGGCCGCGCTGGCCAGCGGAATCCGAACCTCAGTCTCGCCTGGATTTGTATACTGCGATCGGTGGCCGTCCGTGAAATGGCTGTCGACCACTTTCAAGATCAGGGTCTGTGTTTCGGGATCCAGTCGCAGCTCTCCCTCGCGTGCTGTCAATTTCATCGATCCCTCGTCGCCGCCGTGGTGGACCGTGACCGTGGGGTGGATCAGTGTCCGACCTTGAACATCGCGGACGTGAATCGAAAATCCCTGGTCGGGCGTGTAGGAATGTTGGGCATCCAAGACGCGGTAGGCAATATCGACAATCGAAAGTAACACGACTCGATTGATACCAGGGCGCCCCCAGGAACCGGCCAGATCGGAAACCACAACAGCGGCTGGGCTTAGCAAGGCGGCAAAAATCAACGCCGGTTGTAATAACCTCAGCGGCGAGATACCTGACGCTTTGACCGTCGAAATCTCGCCATCACCCGCCATTCGCCCGTAGACACAGCAGACAGAAAACAGCGCCGTGGCCGGAAACGCGAACTGCAGCGCAATCGGCAGCACGTAGGGCAGCAATTGAATCACCGCGACCGCTCCCAATCCTTTTCTCAATAGCTCGCGCACAACACCGATCAACAAGATCAGTGCCGTCAACGCAATCAGCGAAACGACAAAAATCTTGAGAATCTCGAACAGCACGTATCGCGTCAGGCGAGTGGGCATGGCAGGCAGACGGTCGCAAACGGGGTGGCGGGAATGGCCCTCGAATCGTTCTGTAACAAACCAGCAGAGGCGCGCGGTAGAGCGAAACCAACTGTTTCACAGACCAGTCCGTGAAACATTCCGCAGTTGGCAGGCCGAAGCACCAGAAACAGCACGCCAGCTGCTGCGCAGTCCAGCGTGCGACCGGAATGCCCTGGATCACTTGAAATCCCACTCCTTGTGCGAGGGTCTGTTTCCGCTGTGCAATCGCATTCTGTAGCGTGAGTAACGGAAAATCGGCGGCAGTCATTTGCTGCAGAGCCTTGCCAGAATTCAACGCCTGCTGGACGGCAAAGTCGAGTTCGTCGACCTCGACAGAACTTAGCGCATACCGTCATTGTTTTTGATCGGCGATCTCAGAGCCCTTCCAAGCGCTTGCCGAGTGGACAGTTTCGATCGGGATTTGATTGTGCGGGCGGCTGAAGTAATGCAGCGATTGCCGCTGCAGAGTGTGGTAAGTCTTGGCTCACCGAGCCGCGCGAATTTTCGCAGTCGAGACGGATGCAGTCGAGACGGATTAGGATCACTGCTTCCCGAGCAGGCCGAGCCGGTTCAGGTTGTTCAGCCAACAGGCTATCCGAGCGCAATCTTTGTTACACTGACCAAATGCCGAAAACCGCCGAAGCCGTTCCACTGCTTAGCCCCGACCTGTTGGCCCGACTGGAGCGGCTGGAACTTGTATCGCGCAAAGTTTTTCGTGGCCGAATGAAGGGCGAACGCCGTAGCAAACGGAAAGGACAGAGCGTCGAATTTGCCGACTTTCGCAACTATGTGCCTGGCGATGACCTGCGGCTGATCGATTGGAACTTGTACGCCCGACTGGACCAACTGTTCCTGAAGCTTTTTTTGGAAGAGGAAGATCTGCACCTGTTCGCGTTGGTCGACGCCAGCGAGTCGATGAATTTTGGCAATCCCACCAAATTGCGGGTCGCCAAGCAACTTGCCGCGGCGCTTGGCTATGTCGGACTCTGTCGCGCAGACCGGGTTCGCGTCGCCGCACTCGGATCGGCCGGTCGCCGTGCGCCGGTCCTGCGAGGTCGAGCGAGCCTGTGGAAGCTGCTGCAGTATTTGGATTCAGTCGAGAGTGGAGACAACGTTTCACTCGCCGATGGTGTCAAGGATTTTGTGCTTCGTAACTCAGGCACCGGCGTGGCCGTATTGATCTCGGACTTGATGGATAAACAGGGTTACGAATCGGCATTGCGAATGTTGATCGGCCGCCGGATGGACGTATTTGTGATGCACGTTTTGTCGCCGGAGGAGATCGATCCTCCGCTGCGTGGCGATCGCCGTTTGATTGACATCGAAGACGGTGACAATGCGGAGGTGACGATCAACTCCTATGTGTTGGAAAAGTACAAGCAGACAGTCAAGTCGTTCATTGGTTCGGTCAAAGCGTTTTGTAATCGCCGGTCGATCGTTTACATCCCGGTCAGCACCGAAATTCCGGTCGAAACGATTGTCACCAAGTATCTGCGCGAGCGGGGCGTAGTCCGATGAGTTGGATTCCGGCGCTCAGCGGCGCTCAATGGGCACTGTTGGCCACAGTCCCGCTGGGCATCATCCTGCTGTACTTTTTGAAGCTCCGCCGCGAGCCGGTCGAAGTTCCCAGCACTTATCTGTGGTCGCGCACGATTGAGGATCTGCATGTCAACAGCCTGCTGCAGCGATTGCGACGAAGCCTGTTGTTGTTTCTGCAATTGTTGGCCATCGCGGCCGCCGCGATCGCGCTGATGCGTCCCGGCGTGCGCGGCGAGACCAGCGGCGAAGGCCGGATCGTCTTCCTGCTCGATACCTCCGCCAGTATGCAAGCCACTGACGTTGATCCGAGCAGCAGCCGTTTCCAGAAAGCGGTCGATTTGATCCGGCAGCGAATCGAAACGATGAACGATCGTGACACCGCGATGCTGATCACCTTCAGCGATCACGCGGAAACGATTCAATCCTTTACGTCCGATCGGCGTCGCTTGCGCGAGGCGATCTCGCGCGTGCAAGTGACCAATCATCCGACCGAGATTCTCGGCGCGCTCAAGGCGGCCGATGGATTGGCGAATCCTCGTCGCACCAGCGAGCTGGGCAACGTCAACGATGTGCAGGTCGCCGATGCGATGCCCGCCGACCTGTTGATTTACAGTGATGGCCGTTTCGACCAAGTGCCCGATTTCAACCTCGGGAATCTGAAGCCGGAATACATTTCAGTCGGCGGCAACCAGGTACGCAACCTCGCGATCACCGCGTTTTCGGCCGAGCGAAATGTCGAGCAACCTGCCGAAGTTCAGGCCTTTGCGACGATCGTGAATCTGGGCAGCGAAGCGGCCCAGACGACAGCCACGTTGTCGATTGACGGAGAATTTTTGGATGCCGATTCGGTAACCCTTGATCCAGGAGACCAGACTGGATTGTCGTTTACGATCGAAAGCGAGCAAGCGGCCACGCTGAAGTTGGAACTGGACGTCGACGATCAGCTATTGCTGGACAATGTCGCTTATGCCGGACTTGCGCCACTGCGGTCCGTTTCAGTGCTGGTGGTGACCGCCGGCAACACACCCCTGGATTTGGCGCTCAGCACACCCAAAGCCAGCAAGGTATGCAAGGCGGAGTTTGTTCCCCCCAGCTACTTGAAGACCGCAGCCTATCAGGCCCGCGCGACATCCGGCAGCGACGATCTGATCATTTTTGATCGTTGTTCCCCCGCTCAGATGCCCGCTGCCAATACGTTCTTCATCGGCGCGCTACCGACAAATCCAAGTATTGAAAACGGCGCATCGACAGCCGAGGGCGCATCGACAGCCGAGGGCGCTGAAGCTGCCGGGCCGGCCCCTTGGTCCTGGCAGTCCGAGCCGTCATCACTTGTGCTGGTCGATATCGATCGGCGCATCCATTGATGCGGTACCTGGAACTCTATTCGTTGCTGATCTTCAAAGGTCGATCGATCGAGGGCCCGCCAGGATCGAGCAACTTGATCGGATCCGACATTGGACCGGTGTTGGTGTTGGCGCCGCGCGGCGGCTATCAAGACATGGTGCTCGGGTTCGAAATCATTTCCGCCGACAGCGATGGATCGACAATCACCAATACCAACTGGTACGCCGAAAGATCTTGGCCGGTGTTCGTTTTGAACATGTTGCGTTATCTGGCTGGTGCCGCCGAAGCAGCCGCGGGGCCGTCCTATCGTCCTGGCGAGACGGTACGTTTGAGATTGGAAAGTGGAATCGAGTCGGTTGATGTTCAACGTTTGGGGGGCGCGAAGCGGACATTGCCAACCGGTAGCGGCGGGATCACTGAGGTCGTTGATACTCAGGAGCCGGGAAATTACCGAGTGGAAGCCGACGGGAACCTGGTTGACCTATTCGCCGTGAACTTGTTTGACCGGTCGGAAAGTGACATCGCGATCGCCGAGTCGGTCGATTTGGGCTACGAAACGGTAGCGGCGTCGAGCGGCAGCCTGCAGCAGCGCAAAGAATACTGGCGCTGGGCACTCCTCGCGATGCTGGGACTGCTGGCAACCGAATGGTGGGTCTACGCCAAACGTGTGGCCTAACATCCGCACCGCTCAGCCGGCGCGGCCGCTTCGCGTGGCCAGGATTTTGCTCGGGTGATACCCGCTCGTGATCCGCTATTGGCTAGGGGCGCGATCGGCTATTCGTCGTCTCCTTCCAGGTCGCCTTCGGTGATGATCGTGAACCCTTTTTCATTGAGCGTCTCCATCGCGAATTCGATATTCTCGACCATGATCGCCACCGCCGGTTTTCCATTGGGTCGAACGATCAGCGGATAAGCCTGAATGATATTCAGCTCGGCTTGCAACAGCGCCGTGCAGACGCGCAGCAAAGGTTGTGGACCCTCGGGAAGTTCCACGCCGACCAAATCGGTCTCGATCATCGCCAAGCCGCTGCGCTCCAAAATCTCGCGGCCCCGATCGGCGTCACTGACCAAAAAACGAACGAACGCGCACTCGGCCGCGTCATTGATCGACAACGCGCAAACGCGGATGCCGGTCCCTTCAAATCTTTTCACGACTTCCAATAGCTGACCGACACGATTCTCCAGGAAAATCGTGAATTGTCGGATCGCTGGAAAGTTGCGTCCGCGCAAGGTCTCAAATGCGGTCCCCGAATCGTCACCGATACTCATTGCTTGTCCGTCCTGCTGGTCTAGCCCCTGGCTGGCAAAGAGTTTAGGCTTCCACAACCGGAGTGGTCAATTCAAATGTGTACCGAATAGCATTCTTCGTATGAATCAACTGATTGAGCAACCGAAGCATCGGCGCCACCAATTGGAGATCCGGGTGGCTTACCAAGAGACCGATGGTCAGCGTCGAGTCCACCATGCGAACTACCTGAATTATTTCGAGCGCGGTCGCGTCGAAATGTTGCGCGCCGCAGGCATCAGCTACTTGGAGCTCGAACAAAGTGGACTGTTGTTGGTCGTCGCAGAGATGAATGTCCGCTATCTCTCGGCCGCACAATTTGACGATTTACTGACGTTAACCACCCAGGTCACCGATGTTCGTAAGGTTCGCATTAGCCATCACTACCAGCTCCGGCGGGGGGAGGAATTGATCGTCGAGGCCAATTCTGTGGTCGCTTGCATCGCTCAGAATGGCCGTCCTGCAAAGCTTCCGGATTATCTGCTGGACACCGCAACGGCCTAAAGTTAGTGAACAAATGGGCACTTTTGGTGCTCGCTCACTCTGGCCATCTGGACGCCCGATCCTACAATTCAAAGGATTTGAGTTCGCTGCCCTGGCTGATCTTCGAGTCACCCTGGTTTTTACCGGAACGATTCCCCGCAGCTGCGGGTTTAACTTATCGGTCGTCGTCGCTCGCCCTTGCAAGGTAATTCACCGCGTGTTTGATTTTGGATTCAGATCCCTGACAGGTTGTCTGATCGCCGCGGCCATCGGTTTCTCAGTGCTGCCAACCGGGTCGCTAAGCGGGCAAACGACGGACAGCAAATCGGCCGATGATCGCTGGCTGCAGCAAGGCTGGCCGCTTGTCGAACAGTTCTGTGTAGACTGCCACAACCAGGACAATCAAGAAGCCGAATTGGATCTCAGCACGCTTGGCGACTTGACAACGCTTCCAGCGACGGCGGGTTCGATGAAACGAATCATGGAGATGGTCCGCTTTGGCGCGATGCCGCCTGATGATGCTGATCAGCCGAGCGACCAGCAACGCCGCTCGCTGGTCGAGGCTTTGGACAACAAGCTGTATGCAAACTCATGCGACCTGCGGCCGCGACCGGGCAAGGTGACTGCCCGTCGGTTGAATCGAGCCGAATACAACCATTCGATCCGCGACCTGTTCGGGATCGACGTTCAACCGGCTGCCGATTTCCCTTCAGACGAAGTGGGCGCAGGTTTTGACAATAACGGTGATGTCTTATCTCTGTCGCCGATTCTGATGGAGAAGTATCTGGAAGCGGCGGAGAAAATTGCGGGTCGGTTGATTGTTGATCCGACGACCTGGCCGAAGATTGAACAAACGATCGCGGCCGAAGATTTATACGTTTCGGGCGATGCGAAAATGGACAGCGCGAATGGTTGGTTCGTTGCCCCGGATACCTTTGTCTGGCTGGATATCGAAGTCCCGGCCAGTGGGACCTACGCGTTGAGCATTCGGGGTGGCAAGGCGAGTTACGATGATTCGCCCATGAACGTCGCCGTCTATGACGAGACCGGCAAGCTGCTTGATATGCATCGGTTCAAGTACTTTGGCGGCGAGCGAAAATCGTCACGAAGCGAACGAAAGATTGAACTGAGTAAAGGTAAACGTCGACTGTTCTTTGAACCTGTGGAGCAGGAAACCGAACTTGAAGTCGGAAAAACGGTGTCGCCGCAGTATGCCAACCTTGATGACCAAACGGCCGCCGCCGCCGCGGCCCGACGCGGAGAACCTCACGAGAAACAGACACGAATCGACCCCGACGACTACCCGTTCTTGTTCCGCCAAATCACCTTGCGCGGGCCATCTAGCCACTCATCCGAAGCGTTCCCCGAGACTCACAATCGGATTGTGGTCAGCGTACCGAGGCAACGCAAGGGTCACTGGATCGATGTTCCGCAAGCGGCGACCAAGTGTTTGCAACCAGTGATTCGCAGAGCGTTCCGGGGCGGCGCTAGCGAAGCTGATGTTCAGCGTTACGTTGATCTGGTTTCGACAGTCACCGATCGAGGTGGGAGCTATTACCGCGGGCTGCAGGTGGCGATCACCGGTATCCTGGTTTCTCCACGTTTTCTGTTCCGTTTGGAAACGCCCCCCGCGGACGCTCGGCGGCAGGACAATGGCAGTGTCCAATTGACCCAGTTCCAATTGGCGACTCGTCTCTCCTATTTCTTGTGGTCCAGTCTTCCCGACGAAGCATTGCTGCGCGATGCCGAGGATAACAAACTGCACGGCGATGTGATTGAGGCCCACGTTCGCCGCATGCTGCAAGACCCCAGGTCCGATGCCTTGGCAACTCAGTTTGCGGCCCAGTGGTTGGGGCTGAGAAACTTGGAGCAGCACGAGGCCGATACCACTCAATTCGATTCCTTCACCCCGTCCCTGCGGGCAGCGATGAAACGGGAGACCGAGTCTTTGTTCATGCACATGGTTCGCCAGAACCGGCCGATCCGCGAAATGTTGACCAGCGATTTCACATTCGTGAACGCCGAATTGGCTGCCCACTATGGCATCGACGGCGTCGACGGGGACGAACTGCAACAGGTATCTCTAGCCAGTTTGCCGCGCCGCGGCGTGCTGTCCCATGCCAGCGTTTTGACCCTGACCAGCAATCCTCAGCGGACGTCCCCGGTCAAACGTGGCAAGTGGATTCTGGAAAACATTCTTGGCACTCCGCCACCGGATCCACCCCCTGGGGTCCCCGAATTGGAAGCCACCAAAACCGCGGAGGAACATGCAAGTTTCCGCGAGCAACTGGAACTGCATCGGGCCAGCCCGACCTGTGCCTCCTGCCATCGCGTGATGGACCAACTCGGATTTGGATTGGAACAGTTCGATCCGATCGGTGGCTTCCGCGAATCGGAGCGCGGCAAGCCGGTTGACGCCAGTGGTGAACTGCCGGGAGGCCGCAGCTTTGATGGTGCCGTGGAACTGACTGAGATCCTGGCTGAGCATGAATCCGAGGGCTTTGCCGGGGTCGTGGTGGAGCGGTTGATGACGTTCGCGTTGGGCCGCGAGATGTCACCCGGTGATCGCTGTACCGTGGCAGAGATTGTCAAGGAAACTGCCGAAAACAACTATCGCTGGATCGATTTGATCTTGGAAGTCGTTCGCAGCGATCAATTTCAGTATTATGATACTGAAGTCTCAAGCGTAAACTGAGGTCTTTGCCATGCGCAGCCAGTCCCGCCGCAAGGCATGCCTGCTGTCTCAAACCTAAACTCGAAAGCGAACGTGAACCGTACCCTCCTAGATCGACGAACCCTGCTGCGTGGTGCCGGACTTTCACTCGGTCTGCCGTTGCTCGAGGCGATGACGCCGCTGGCACGCAGCGTGTTTGCCGCGCCACAGTCAGCACCCCCGGTTCGCATGGCCTGTGTGTTCTTTCCCAACGGCGCGATCATGGAGAACTGGAAGCCGACCGCCGAGGGGGATGGCTGGAGTCTCTCTAAGACGCTCTCGCCGCTGCAGCCACACAAGTCCAAGCTGAATGTTTTGTCCGGACTGGCTTTGGACAGCGGCCGCGCAAAGCAGGATGGTGCAGGCGATCACGCCCGCTCCGGTGCGACATTCTTGACCGCTGCTCGCCCAGTCAAAACCAGCGGGAATTTCCGCAATGGGATTTCAGTGGATCAGATTGCCGCGCTGCAATTGCAAGACAGCACGAAACTTTCCTCAATCGAACTCGGTCTGCTCCCCAGCCGCAATGCTGGTAACTGCGATTCGGGATACAGCTGCGCTTACTCGTCAAACATATCATGGCGCAGCCCCACCCAGCCGATGACCAAAGAGGTGACTCCGCGGCTGGCGTTTGAACGCATGTTTGGCTCGGGTGACAAGGCGGATCGCCAACGTCGCAATCTGGACCGCCGCAGCATCTTGGATGTGGTCCGCGGTGACGCTGACCGGATCATGAAACAAGTCGGAGAAACGGACAAGCGAAAGCTGGATGAGTACTTCGCCGGCATTCGCGAGATTGAGCGGCGAATCGAGTACGTCGAAAAAGAAGACCAAAAGGCGCTGCCGGAGTTAGAAGTTCCCTACGGACGCGTCGAGGCGTTTCGCGAGCACGCGAGACTGATGTACGACTTAATCGTGGTCGCCTTCCAAACCGACACGACGCGTGTCGCCACCTTCATGTTGGACAACGCCGGCGGTGGCAGACGTTATACCGATGTCGGCGTCAAATCGGGGCATCACGAGATCAGCCACCACCGCAATCAAGAAAGCAACGTCGGTGATCTGAAAAAGATCGACCTGTACCTGGTCGAACAGTTCGCCTATTTCTTGGACAAGCTCGATGCAGTCACGGAAACGAGCGGTACGCTGCTGGACAATTCGATGGTGTTGTATGGCAGTGGATTGAGCGACGGAAATCGCCACCGGCATGATGACTTGCCGCTGGTGCTGGCGGGCAGCGCCGCGGGCCAGATCGAGACCGATCGCTTCATTGTCACCGGCCAGGAACGCCCGATGGCGAACTTATTCCTGTCGATGTTGGATCTGTTGGGGACGCCGGCCGAATCGATCGGTGATAGTTCCGGACGGTTTGACGAACTGGGCGCCACGCTTCGATCGCTCTCGTAGCCGCCCCGATCCGGCTGCCAGCTTGCTTTGCCAGAAGGTCCCCCCAGAGTCCTTAGGTTTCCTGGCTTGATGTCCGGGAGGGCCTTGATTCGGTCCAATCTTGACCTTCATCGCCTCCAGCGGCTACCCACCGATGTAATGCAGGTGGAAGAATCAATCGTCGTGCGCCGTCCTGAGCGATGGAGCGAGCCGATGGATGCGTCGATGAGCGACGCGGACGTTTGTTGGCTGCGCTCACGTCATCCTTTCGCCAGCATGGACGCCAAGTCGTTTCCACGCACGATCCCGCTGGAGGGAATCTTGCGCAATGACTGCCGAATCCAGCGCTGCGAGGCGGGCGAGATCGTGGTTCGCGAGGGTGATTACGGCAACAGCGCTTTCCTGGTCTTGGCCGGCGGTGTCCGAGTCATCGTCGACTCACTTGCGCCTGAAAAACTTGGCCGTTCACCGACTGAAAAACTGACTTGGACCGAATCGCTGTACCGCTATCTGTTCCGATCCAAGATACCGGAGTCGCGCCGGCCATCCGAAGTGACCACCAACTTTGGCGACAATTCTGCTGGTACGATTCGACAAGTCGACGATCGGCCGGCGATTTTTCTGCAAGATTTCAACGCCATCCTGCGAGACACCAACACGGTTGCCTTGGGCCCCGGTGAATTGTTTGGCGAAGTGGCGGCAATGTATCGATCGCCGCGCACGGCGACGGTGATCGCCGAAACGGAGGCGACATTGCTGGAGATTCGCTGGCAGGGATTGCGAATCTTGCGCCGCGATAAGAACTTTGCGGACACCTTGGACCGCCACTACCGGACTCATTGGTTACCGGTTCATCTGCGGGAAATTCCCTTGCTAAGGCATCTACCCGCGGCCGGGCTGGCGCGCGTGGTGGCCGCCACACAGATGCGTTCCTTTGGTCGCATGGAATGGAACGCCGACTACCAGAAAAGTCGTCGGCTGCCGATTGAAAAACAGATTGAATCGGAGCCGATGGTGGCTCGCGAAGGCAGCACCCCGACCGATTTGATCATCGTTCGCAGTGGGTTTGGTCGTTTGTCGCAAGAGTACGGTGCTTCCCATCGCACAACCGCCTATTTGGGTAAGGGACACATCTACGGCTTCGAGGAACTGGCCTACAACGCACTGCGATCAACGGAAACACCGTCGCGGCCGCTGCAACATTCCCTACGTGCGGTCGGATTCTTGGACACGTTGACGATTCCGGCGGAAGTGTTTGCCGAGGAAGTGCTGCCGCATGTTCGCCGCAGCGAATTACCGCAAGCGGCAGCCGAGCTGATCATCCACTCGACCGAGCCCGGGCAACGCGATGATCAGGAACGGCGCCGAGCAATACGGGCAAACCAGACCAAGAGTCGTGACTTGGCCGACCAGGAGGTTCCGACTGGACAACAATTTCGTTCGACCGAGTTGCTCGAATTCATCGTCCAGAACCGTTTGAACAATGGTCGCCAGGCAATGGTTATCGACCTGCATCGTTGCACTCGCTGTGACGACTGTGTCAAAGCCTGCGCGGCGACTCATGACGGCAACACCCGTTTCGTCCGGCAGGGTTTTGTTCATGATCGACTGCAGTTTGCCCAGGCTTGTATGCAGTGTGACGACCCGGTCTGCATGATCGGGTGTCCGACCGGCGCGATTGTCCGGGATGAACCAACGGGTGTAGTCCAGATTCATGAGTCGATCTGCGTCGGTTGCGGCACCTGTGCGCATGCCTGTCCGTACGAGAACATCCGTATGGCGGAGGTTTTTGATTCCAAAGGCCGCGCCTATCGCGACATGCAAACCGGCAAGCCAATCGCCAAGGCGACTAAATGCGATATGTGCAGTCGCCAGCCCACGGGGCCGGCCTGTGCGGCGGCTTGCCCGCATGATGCCCTGGTGCGAATCGACTTGACCGAATCGCCGCCGTTACAAGCTTGGTTGGATCGACGGAGTTGACTGAGTTGCACGCACGTACGTTTCGAGTTCGGCGACAACGCTCGCTGGTGGTGACCATCGTGGCACTGATGGTCGTAGCGTTAGTCGTTTGGATTCAGGAAAATCGACTTGCCCACACATCGTTCTTCACCGGATCGATACTGCTGGTGTCGATCCTGTCATTGGTTTTGTTGGGTGTGCGACGTCGTTTGCCGGTACTCGCGCTCTCTAGCGTCAGCAACTGGACCCAGGTTCATATCTACACCGGACTATTTGCGATCGGTGTCTATGTGCTGCACGTTCCGGTTTTGATCGGCGACGGTATCTTTGAATTTTGGTTGTCGATGGTTTTTTGGCTGGCGTCGATAAGTGGTTTATATGGAGTTGTCGCCAGTCGGACGATTCCGAAACAATTGACGGCGATCGAGGGTGAGCAGCGCTTTGACCGAATCGGCTGGCACCGAAACCAGATTGCCGAGCAGGCGGCGCGACTGCCCGAGGAAGTAGTCGAACAGACAAGTGCCGGCGTGATCAAACGATTTTATGACGCTCAGCTTGACCCTTTCTTCTCGTCACGTCCATCGACTGTGTACTTGCTCGTGCCGTCAGGCCGCAGGCGTAGGCGGCTGATCGGGGGATTGAAAGAAATAGATCGCTATCTGGAATCCGGAGGCAGAATAACCGCCGGCCGCTTGGCGGCCCTTGTCCGTCGCCGAGACGATCTGGACTATCAGTACGCCCTGCAACTGCGATTGCGGCTGTGGTTGGTGCTTCATTGCCTGTTGTCGGTCGCCCTGGTCGCCGCGGCGATCATCCACGCGACCATCGCCTGGCGGTTCGCCGGCTAAATCAATTCATCACAACTGACGCAAATCAATCACTGCAGAGATGCGAAGAGACGAACTGTCCCTGCCCGACCCGCTGCCCAACGATCGCCCTGGCGACCGCTGGATGTGCGGTCGCAGTGGAAGTGATTTGCCCTGCGCCCGCGGACCGAGTCGATTTGGACGCTGTCCGTTGGCCGATGCCTGCCGTCCCCAGCGAACCTGGCATGGGCGGCGCAAACAGATCGCGTCTTGCGCGATCACATTGATGGTCATTTTGTTGGCGGTCCTGTTGCAACCGCGCTGGCGGGTGGAAGCTTTGAAACCCGGAGGCTTGGCGACTCCACATGCTCAGATTCTCTCTGGAACCCTGACTTCGGATCGATGTGCCTCGTGTCATCCGCAGGCGGCCACCTCCAGGCTGGGCTGGTTTTCCAAAGCTCAGCCGGGACACGCCGACGTAAGTCAAACGGATCGCTGTTTGAACTGTCATCACACCACGATTGATCGTCCGCTGGCGACGCTCGCTCACAACTTGCCGCAAGCGACGCGCAGCTCGATCCGGCTTGCCACCCCTGTTTCTGCCCGCCCGACATGGCACGACCGAATGCCGTCGCCCGCGATTGACCAAGAGAATATTCAGTGCAACGTGTGTCACCGCGAACATCACGGCGCAGACCATGATTTGTCGGCGGTTTCTGACCGGCAATGTCAGACCTGCCATGCTGATCGATTTGGCAGTTTTGCTACATCGCATCCTCAGTGGGATTTGTGGCCCTACGGTCGCGGTCGGCGGATCGCGTTCAACCACGCCACTCACGCCAACAAGCATTTTCCGGCCAGCGGGCGAGCGGGCAGTGCCACCCCGTTTCAATGTGCCGACTGTCATCATAAGACCAGCGGCAATGAACTGACACGAGTAACCACCTATCAGCGTGGATGCAAATCGTGTCACGACGACGGATTGAAGATTCAAGCGGCCGCTGGGATCGAGTTGTTCGCGTTACCCTCCCTGCCTGAAGAATCGGCGAAGCGCGTCGGCAAATGGCCCGCAGCTGGGATTGGGTTCTATGACGGCCAACTAGCGCCGTTGACCGAACTCTTGTTTCGATCGGATCCGGAAACGGAGTTGTCGATTCGAAACATTCCAGATGCGGACTTCGGCCGCATCGATCCGGCCGAGAACCGATCAGTGCAAGCCGCAATTCAGATCGGCCAGGCGTATCAGAAGTTGATTAGTAGCATTTCAACGGATGGTCAAAACGCGATTACCAATCGCTTCATTGTAACGGGCGTCACACCGTCATCGGCCTCGGCACTGGTGCAGTCGCTGCCGACACAGCTGATCACCCGCGCTGGCCAAGATTGGTTTGGCAGTCAGCATGCTTTGGATTCGGCGGCTGAGTCAAACGCGGCTGCAGTTCATCCATCAATCGCTGCCGATCCGCAGGACGACTTGCTGAGCGACAGTGATTTGTTGATCCACTCCGATCCGTTGGCTGATGATCCGTTGCTGCAGATAGCGAACGAAAAAACAAATCCGCGAACCCGCTTTGATCCCGATCAGATGCTCGCCGCCGGCGGCTGGTATCGCGATGACGTGCGGCTGGCGATTCGCTATCGAGGGGCAGGTCACGCGGACCCAGTCTTGAAATCGGCGATCGATTTGGTCAGTCAGTTGCCTGCGAGTGATCCGGTTCGCAGGCGGTTGCTGAACACACCAGCGGTTGCCGCTTGCATTGCCTGTCATCCGGCTGCCGTAACATCGGCCACGGGATGGATCAGCCAACCAATGATTGGCCAGCAGCGTGAATTCACCAAGTTCTCGCACGGACCACACTTGAACGTGGCCCGATTGGCGGACTGTATCCACTGTCACCGAATTGGAACCGCCGGCACTGGCGGCACTGGCGGTGATCATCCGGTGACGGTCAACTTCGCTCAGGCGACGACCGGCCTGGCTGATTTCTTGCCGCTGGGACGAGAGGCCTGTGCAAGTTGTCATACACCGCAGGCGGCTGGCGATGCCTGCGTGAAATGTCATCGCTATCATATTGATCTGCGATAGTGCCGAAGCGCTACCAATCGCCTTGAATCGTGATCACGATGTTCCGTCCTCCCGCGCGGTCACGATGTTCGCACAGATAGATCCCCTGCCAGGTTCCCAACTTGAGTTTGCCGTCGCCAATCGGAATCATGATGCTCGCTCCCATCAGAGCGGCTTTGACATGAGCCGGCATGTCGTCGGGGCCTTCAATCGTGTGAACGTAGGCCAGTGATTCGGGGACCAGATGGTTCATGGCCCGCTCGAAATCGACGCGGACGTCGGGGTCGGCGTTTTCATTGATGGTCAATGAAGCGCTGGTGTGCTGGATAAAGACCTGCATCCAGCCAACCTGGATCTGACTCAGTTCGGGGACCGCCCCGACGACCTCTCGAGTGATCAGATGAAATCCGCGGGCGGCCGGGGGCAGCCGCAGGGTTCGTTGCATCCACATCGGAAATTACCTGAGTTGCTTGCTGATTGAGGAAAATGTCTGTCTCGTAGAATGAATTTTTCGCCGAATTCGCTACCGCGTCGAATCGCCACATGTGGTCGGCCAGCTGATCGGCTTCGGGTTACCGAAGGTATGAAGAGCTCAGCCGAGCCGCTCACCAAGGCAATCATTCTCCCGGAAGCGGCGAGCAATGATGGTCATTTTCCCCTTGCGTCGATTCCGCGTTTTGCCGTGACCAACGGGAACCTGCAACCCATCAAACCACCGAATCCACCCGTCTTCTCTGGCCGGATCCTGCCACGATCAATCGACTGGAAAGGTTGCCGAACCTTCACACAATTTTCTTGACTCTATCGATTTCACGTCAATAATCACAGCGTGAGTTAAGCGGTGGGGCAAGGATTGTTTCACCGAACCGATGGATCTGGGATTGCTGGTTGGAACGGCAAGCCAGGCGTGCCGACTGTGGAATTTTGATTTTATGAGCCAATGTAAGAATGTCTTCGAAGCGATTCTCCGTTATGGTCATGACGAAGATTTTGTCCCGCAAGAAGATGACAAATTCATTCCCACTGATGCCCCCGCCGGCAGTCCCGATAAAATCGAGGTACTGCGTCGACGTGTCGAATTGGGCCAGCCACTGTGGCACACCACCGACCGCGTTGATTACAGCGGATTGACCGGGGCAATTCGGCCTCGCGAATAGCATTCGTACACACAGCGATCCGATCCCAGATTGCCCAGCCCCGCCGAGCTTGCTCGCGGGGTTTTTTGGTAACTCAAACGCAACCTGGTCGGCAGCACATCAAGCACGGGCGGAGAATCGAGCACTGGCGGAACCGAGTTGAGGACCCCTTTACCCGACCTAAGCCATTGATGGAAATGCACTAGCGGTTCCTGACCCCTTCTCCGGTCTCGCTGATCAGCGGCCAGTTCGATTCCAGATCTGCAGCTGACTGTCGGCTGCTGATCGCAGGCCGATTCGAACCGCCATCTGGGTCAGTTTCGCGAGCGCTCGAGCCCCTGTTTCGCCTAAATCTCTTGTCCATTGGTTGACATACAAATCGACGTGTTGCATCAGCACACTGTCGTCAAATTCCTGCGCATACTTGCGCATGGTTGGCAACGCGGCGTCTGGATCGGCAAGACTCCGCTCGATCGATTCGGAGATCACCGCTTGCACACGCGCGATAATTTCATCGCTCAGCGATCGGCTGACGACCAACCCGCCCAGCGGCAAAGGGCTGTTGGTTTCCAATTCCCAGCGCGTTCCCAAGTCCTCGACAAGGTTCAGGCCGGACTGTTGCCATGTGAATCGACCTTCGTGGATGCAGACGCCAAAGTCAGCCGTTGCGTTCTGCATCCGCGGCATGATGTCGGAAAAAATGCAATGCTCCACTCGAGTCGTGTTGGCGTGAAACAACTGAAACAACATGCTTGCTGTGGTGTGCTGCCCGGGACAGAGCGTCAACTGACTTGCATCGCTGGGGACGGAATTTGGTTCAGCGGACAGCAGCAGCGGCCCCACGCCAAAGCCGAGTGCTGAGCCGCTGGGCAGCACCATCGTTTTATCGGCGAGCAAAAGCGCCGCGTAGAAACTAGTTTTGGCGACGTCCAAGTCGCCGAGAAACAAGCGCTCGTTGAGCTGTTGGATGTCGAGCAATTCGACCTGAAAATCGAGTCCCTGCCAGTCGACTTGCCGGTTGATCAGCGCGTGAAACGCGAACGTATCATTTGGACAAGTCGAAATTCCAAGCCGGATCCGCGTCGGAGACAGTTTGCTCAAGGTGCTGGCATCCATGATTCGGGAAGCAGTTGACGCGCTAAATCGGCGGCGGCGGTGAGTGCTTGATCGATCTGCCAGTTCTGCTGGTCACGATCACCGACTCGATTGGAAATTCCGCGGACAAGTTGAACAGGAACGTGCGCCAGCGAACATGCCAGAGCCACCGCAAAGCCCTCCATGTCTTCGGCCACCGCAGCTGGATATCGACTGAGCCTGCGCTGTGCGTCTTGCCGGCATGCCGACGCGGCGCAGCAAGTTACCAGCAATCCGGCGCTGGGAATTCTTTCTACATACGCGGAATCCAGCATCAACGTATCACCAACTCTCGGTTCGGTTTCGTCGCCGTTGAACTGGTGCCAGCCGAGTTCGCCGGCAGACTGGAAGTCAGGACCGGATCCGATTCCCACACCATAGCAGGCGGTCGAGTCAAACCGGTACGCCGATCCAACCTGCAGACGGTCGTTATAGTTTCCGGCGATGCCAATCAAGATCGCGCGATCAGGCTGATATCGAGACAACAATGCTGCGGTGCGCGCCGCAGCGGCAATTGGCCCGAAGCCACAAAGCTGAAATGAACAATCATCGCCATTGATCGACGATGTCATCAACGGCCTGAGCGTATCCATTTCGGGCTGAGTTGGCACAAGGATCAGAGTGGTCATGGCAATGGGCTGTTCGAATTGTCGTAGCAGCGTGATGCGAGGCAAATCGGATCACGTTAGAAACCGCGTTGCAATCCCGGGGTGATATCGAGATCGAGCGCGGCGAATTGACCTTGCTTGATTTTTTCCAACGCGATTGCTCCCATCACCGCGTTGTCCGTACAGAGCTTCAGCGGTGCGATCGTCAAATCGAATTCGCGGCGCGTCGCCAATTCGTCTAGCCGCTGTCGCAAATAGCGATTTGCCGCCACACCGCCACCAACAATCAACCGCTGGCTGCGGTAACGGGTCATGGCGCGCTGGCATTTTTCGACCAACACGTCGACGACCGCTGTTTCAAAGGACGCGCATAGATCGGCTTTCGCTTTCCGCGTCAAAGTGACTTGGCTGAAATCCTGTTGACCGGGACCTACGATGGCGTAGCGCACTGCGGTTTTGAGTCCGCTGAAGCTGAAATCGAACGAATCGCTGCCGAGCATTGACCGAGGAAACGCGTGCGCCGATCGATCCCCTTGGTTAGCCAATTCGGAGACCGCCGGCCCACCGGGAAACCCCAGGTTGAGCATGGCCGCCACTTTATCGAAAGCTTCGCCAGCGGCGTCGTCGATGGTACCGCCCAAGTATTCGAGGTCCAACGGGCTCGTGCAGTGATACAGACTTGTGTGCCCGCCGCTGACCACCAGGCCAACGCACGGATAAACGGTCGTCTTACTGCACAACTGACAGGCATATAGGTGCGCATGCAGATGATTGACGGCAACCAGCGGTTTACCCCACGCCAGCGCCAGTGTCTTGGCGGCAATCAGCCCGACCAATAGCGAGCCGGCCAGACCGGGACGGTCGGCAACCGCGATCGCCGAAAGCTGCTTGGGGTTGACACCGGATTTTTTCATCGCGGTGTCGATCACAGGAAGGACTCGCTCGACGTGCGCGCGCGCTGCGACCTCAGGAACGACACCTCGGAACTGTCGATGCAATGCTTCCTGGGTCGCAACACAATCACCGAGCACGCTACCGTCATCGTCGATGATCGCCGCCGCGGTCTCGTCGCAAGTCGATTCGATGGTCAGGATCGGCATGGTTCTCAGCGTACCCAGAACCAGCCAATCTGTACACTCGATGCGAATGCCCCGGTCAAGATGAACGTCGTTCCGGGCTCTTACCAATAGCTTCGATTTCAAACCCGATCTTGGTCAGCTGTGCTCGATCCAGTAGGTTGCGACCATCAAATACGAAGGCCGGCTGCTGCATCGAGTTGTAGACCTTTTTGAAATCGAGCGTTTTGAATTCGTCCCACTCGGTTAAGACGGCGATCGCATGAGTATCTTGGGCAGCCTGGTACGGGTCACTGACCACCGTGACGTTTTGCTCAATCAATTCAGTATCGCTACGGCGGATTTCGCCGTGCCAGTCCGAGCAAGCCGCGATCAAGTCATTGCGAACCTGTTGCTCGGGTACTCGCGGGTCGTAAATGGTCAACCGTGCGCGCTCGCGAAGCAAATCGCGGCAAACAGAAATCGAAGCTGATTCGCGGGTATCGTTGGTGTCTTTTTTAAAGGCAAACCCCCAGATCCCGATCTTTTTGTCCGATACGGTATTGAACATCGTTTTGACGATCCGTTCGGAGAATCGCTGCTTTTGATAATCGTTGATTTTGACAACTTGTTCCCAATAGGCGGCGACGTCGGGCAGTCCGAAATGCTCACACAAATAGACCAGGTTCAAGATGTCCTTCTGAAAACAACTGCCGCCGAATCCAACCGAGGCTTTTAAGAACTTTGGTCCAATTCGAGAATCGGCACCGATCGCGCGGGCGACTTCGTCGACATCCGCGCCCGTTGCTTCGCACAACGCGGAGATGGAATTGATCGAGGAAACCCGCTGGGCCAGGAACGCGTTGGCGGTCAACTTGGATAACTCGCTGCTCCACAGGTTCGTGGTCAAGATCCGATCTCGTGGAATCCAGTGCGCATAGATATCGCACAGCGCATCGATTGCCTGCTGGGATTCACCACCGATCAGCACGCGATCAGGATCCAGCAAGTCATCGATGGCGGTCCCTTCCGCCAGAAACTCGGGATTGCTGAGCACGTCAAAGGTAAACCCCTTGCCGGAGCTGCTAAGAATTCGCTTGACCGCCTCGGCCGTGCGTACGGGAAGAGTAGATTTTTCAACCACGATCTTGTGGCTCGTCGAGTGCTCGGCAATTTGTCTCGCGCACTTTTCGATAAACTCCAAATTGGCAGCACGCCCAACACCGATCCCAAAGGTCTTAGTGGGCGTGTTGACCGAAATGAAAATCATATCGGCCTCGCCAATCGCCTGATCCACCTGGGTCGAAAATTTCAGGTTCCGACCGCGGGCCTCGCGAACCACTTGATCCAAACCGGGTTCGTAAATGGGCAAATTGTTGGAATTCCAAGCATCGATGCGTGCCTGATTCAAATCGACGACATGCACCGAAATGTGCGGACATTGTTTGGCGATCATGGCCATCGTCGGACCGCCAACATAACCAGCACCGATACAGCAAATTTTCATAGTGGGAGCCAGACGTTCGATAGTCTCAAGAATGTGAACAGGGTCGTGTCAAAGCAGACGGTTAGGTCAGTTCGCAATGATAGTCTACGCCTTTGTTGGGACAACCGGCCATTTGCGCCACCGACTCTAAGCGAGCCCAATGCCGTCAACCCCAGAGGAGTAGCTGAACTGCCGCATACTTGGGCCTCCGCTAGTCTTGGCTCACTGACGCTGATCGCTCCACGGACATCCCCAAACTTTCCAGTCTAGCGCGGAGCGTGGTTCTTGTGATGCCCAGCCGCTTGGCCGCTTGGGTTAGATTGCCGTCGGTGTGCTTCAAGACTTCGGCAAAGATTTCCCGCTCTGCCATGCCGATCAAATCACGGTGAATGTCGTCGCCGCCGGATTCCAGTCGCTGACGCGTCAGCGCGGCGAAGTCGATTGCCGTGCTGGGCGCCCCGTCGGTCTGCTGTGCCGAGAGCGAATGCGTAGGCGAGTCGCTCAGAGGCGGTTGCCGCAGAGGCGGTTGCCGCAGAGGCGGTTGCCGCAGAGATCGGGGCAGGAATGCGGGCACGATGACTGGGCCGGTCGCCTGCAGCAACGCGTGTTTGATTGCGCTTTGCATCTCACGCACATTTCCCGGCCAACGATACTGAGTGACCAAGTCCATCGCCTCGCGGGCGAATCCCGAGACTTCCTTACCGAGTTCGGCGGAGAAACGTCGCAAGAAGTGATTGGCAAGCAAGGCAATGTCGTCACCCCGTTCTCGCAGCGGTGGCAGTTTGATGGTGTAGACATTGAGCCGGTAGAACAGATCGCTGCGGAATTCTTTGTCGGCAATCGCTTGTTCCAGGTCGCGGTTGGTTGCGGCGATGATCCGGGCATGGGTGCGAATGGTTTCGCTGCCGCCGACCCGCTCAAAAGTCTGCTCTTGCAACACGCGCAGAATCTTGGTTTGCATCAGCGGCGTCATGTCACCGATCTCGTCCAGGAACAGCGTGCCGTCGCTGCACAGTTCGAACTTGCCGACCCGTTTGCGATCGGCACCGGTAAAAGATCCTTTTTCGTGGCCGAACAGTTCGCTTTCAAGTAACTGTTCCGGGATCGCGGCGCAATTGATCGCCAGAAACCGGCGATCGGAACGTCCGCTGTACTGATAGATCGCCCGCGCAATCAGTTCCTTACCTGTGCCGCTCTCGCCCAAAATCAATACCGTGACGTTCTGGCGAGCGACGCGACCGATCGAACGATACACTTCCTGCATTGCCGGACAGGATCCAATCAGCAAGTCCGACGAAGAATCCGGTGGTCGATCGTTGCTGCCGGCGTCGGGAACCACGGCGGGCACACGCGTCATGCGGCTGGTTTCAGCGGCATCTTCGATCAACGGAATCAGGGTGTCGGGATCGAGCGGTTTGAGGATGTATTCAAACGCGCCTCGCTGCATCGCTTCAATTGCGGTGCCAGCGGTTCCGCGGCCGGTCATCAAGATCACCGGCACCTTGGAGTCGATGCGATGCAGTTTCGCGAACACTTCCATGCCCGACATGTCAGGCAGGCAAATGTCGGAGAGCACAACGTCCGGCGTCGATTTCAAAAAAGCATTGATGCCCTCCTCCGCGGACAGGCAAGAGACCACTTCATCATCTGGAAAGGCCATCGAAATGGTCTCCAGGATCATCGGTTCGTCGTCAATGACGAGCAGCTTGGTCATGATTTGATCACCGCGGTTGGCGCGTCGAGAACCCGGCGGACGATACGCAGCAGTTGTTCGTCCGAGTAGGGCTTGGGCAAGAACCCGTCGACATCCAAAAAGCGGCCACCTTCGCGGTCGGGGCGTCGCAAACCGCTGCTGGCGATCACCCGTACATCGGCCTTCAGACTCCGTATCGCAGCTTTGGTTGCAATGCCGTCCATGCCTGGCATCATCATATCAAGCAAAACCAAATCAATCTCGTCAGCGCGCTGCTGAAAGATTTCGACCGCAGCGGATCCGCAACCGGCGGTGATCACGCGATATTGGTTTGATTGAAGGGTTTCGCGCACGGTTTCAATGATCATCGCCTCGTCGTCAACGACCAGGATTGTCTCATTGTTCCCGGCCGGAATCGTCGCATCCCCAGCCGATGTAGCCGCCGAAGCGGCACTGAGTTTCGCCGCAGGCAAATAGATTGAAATGGTTGTTCCACTCCCTGGTTCACTATAGACCGTGATGTCTCCGCCGTAGGATCGCACGATGCCAAGGGTCGTTGCCAGCCCCAAACCGGTCCCTTTGCCTTGCGGTTTGGTGGTAAAAAAGGGATCAAAAACGCGATCGATGATCTTTTTGTCAATCCCTTCGCCGGTGTCGGCAACTGTCAGCAGCACGTGTGGGCCGGCGGTCAGATTGTCGCTCCGATTGGCGCGTGAGTCGTCAATCAAGAAGTTCTGAACCTGAATATCCAGACGACCGCCTTGGGGCATCGCGTCGCGGGCGTTGATCGCCAGGTTCATCACGACCTGCGACAACTCGGTGGGGTCGGCGTCGACTTTATCGAGTTGGCTGGGCATGTCGACCTGCAAATCGATCGTTTTTGGCAACGTATGGCTAAGGATTTCTTCCAGTTCAACAAGTGTTTCACGGAGATCGACCTGTTGTCGCTCGGCGGAATCGCCGCCGGCGAAGGCCAGCAGCTTTTTGATCATCCGACCACCGCGCTCGGCACTCGACACGATCGTGTCGGCCAGCCGTTCGGTTTGAGGGCTGCCACGTTTGAGCAGCTTGCCGCTCATCAAGATCGGAGTCAGCACATTGTTCAGGTCGTGAGCGATTCCTCCAGCCAACGTGCCGATACTTTCCAGTCTTTGCGATCGTCGCTCTTTTGCTTCCTCGCGTTTTCGATCAGAAATGTCGATGCAAAAAATCAGTTGCGCGGTCGGGCGCCATGTTCATCACGGATCAGAGAGCGACGCTGTTCGATAATGATTTCGCGGCCATCCGGAGTGATCTGAGCTATCTCGGCTGTGAACTTTCCAGCTTCCAGAACGACCTGCTTTCCAAGTTCCCAAACGTCTGGGCGATCGGCGAACAATAGTGAGTGGGCATTCTTGCCAATCGCCTCCGATGCGGCGATGGAGAACATGGCGGCAGCGCCCTCGTTCCAGGAAAGTATCTGATCGTTCATGTCGCAAACCATAATGGCATCGCGAATCTGGCCTAGAATGGCTGTGTACTCGCGCTGCTTGGCCTGGTTCGCCTTCGCTTCGCTGAGGTCTCGGAGCGTCAGCGTGTTGAAATGGTCCCGCTCGGTGGCGGCGCGTGTGAGTGTTCCCTCACAAGGGAATTCGCTGCCATCGCTGCGTAGCCCGAGGTCGACCGAGAATGGCTGTTCGGTTTTGCCCGAAGCAGTAAATTCCCTTACTTCCCTGATGACCCGACCGTGGAATCGCGATGGGATCAATTCCAGCATCGAGCGGCCCAATGCGGTATCGGAGGACAAACAATGCATCTGCGCGGCTGCAGGATTGATTCGCCGAATGGTGAGATCGTCGTTAAAGACCACGATCCCTTCGAAAGCGGAGTCGATTACGGCGGCCAGTTCCGCCTGGTGAATCAGCATCGCCGTTTCTGCTTGATCTCGTTTCTTGCGATCCAGCCGGGCCGCGACTCCGGCGAAGACGATCAAACCAAGTGCGATTACGTGCCCGGCAGTGATCGTGGTTTGCGAGATCGACGCGAGTAAATCAGTTGCTTTTTCGTTTTCCGCGAGTTGAGTCGCTTCTTCGTCCAGCATTTCCCGAACCGTTTGGCGAGCTTGATCCATGGTCACTTTACCGCGGCCGCTACGGACAAGTTTGAGCACTTCCTCGCTGATCTGTATTTCGGGCTTTTGGCCGCGCAGAGCGATCGTTGCGTCTTGATGCGCCCGCTTATCTTCGAACAAAGCTTGCAGCCGATTCAGACGCGCGGCTTGCGGAGAGTTGTCCGCGATCAATTTCCGTAGTTTGCTGAATCCTGCTTCAACCTGCTGTGCACCAGCGTGATAAGGCTCTAGGTACGCCGCATCACCCGTCAACAGATAGCCTCTTTGGCTGGTCTCCATGTCTTTAATGGCGGAGAGCAATCGTTCAGTCGTTTCGCGGATGTCATACGACTTGGCGATCCGATGCTCGCCGGCACGAATTGCAAGGGTGTTGACGTAGGTCACTATGCCAAACACCGCGACAGCCAGAAACGCCGCGGCGATCGCGATCGGAAGCCAGTAGGTGTGTTTGCCATCAGCCATGAAGCCGATTGTACCGCCTTGGAATGAAATGTGCTCACTTACCTTTGCCGAGTTCGCCTGGGATCGGATCAGTAACAAACCTCTCGGGCGACGTCAGCGGCGAGCTCGATTTGTTGCTTCGCTAGCCAACTAAGTGATGATGGACACTTTGACCGTTGGAAAGTCACCATTGCAAGTCATCAAGCGAGCCCATGAAGCTGTCAAGGATCGTTGGTGTGGATGTGATTGGCCGACTGTGTTTGGTCCGTTGAAGTTCAACTTGGATGGGGTCAACTCGCGTCATGCACGAATCCTGGCAGAGGCGACATCGGGCCAGGAATCCCTGGCCTGGGAGGCCGCGGCGGCTTGGCTGATCGAACTCGAGCGGGATGCCCAGACCGCGCGCCTGGCCGCCGCATGGTCTCTGTCGCTGGCGGAATCAGGGCAGTTGGTCGAAGCGCTCTTGCAGGCCGATCAAGCGGTCTCACTGGAAGCGAAGTATCGCGAACCTATCACCTGGAAACCGCTTCGCAGCCTGATTGCCGAGCTGACCAAATCGGTCGCTGACGGGGGGCACTGAGGCAGCTGACCGCGGCTAAAATTTGACCAGTTTTTGGCCGCGCCGGCCAACAGCTGCGCGGCGAGCCCGCGCTGAAAAGTTCCCAAAAGCGGTTTTCCGGTTCTGGCACGGCGTGTGCTTCGATTGGAAGCGGAAGTCGCGAAGATTTTCGTCCACCATTCCCCACACCAACAACAAGGGATTTCCATGTTGGTCGTCAGTCGCAAAGCAAACGAATCGCTCATCATCGACGATCACATAATCGTCACCATCATCCAAATTCAAGGTAACCGTGTACGGTTTGCGATCGAGGCCCCCAAGGACGTTCGCATTTTCCGCGCTGAATTGCAACCGCGCGCGATCGTCGTTAACGATGCCGACAAGCCCGGTGATGCCTTACCTGACCAGGTTGTCCGTTGAATTCGTGGCAACCGTTCGCGGCTCAGCTACCTCTTCGGCCGGCTACTATGGATGTCTTGGATTGGCGATCGCGGCAATATCGCCGGGCCTGCGAATCGGCATGGTGATCACGATTCTTGCCGTCCTGACCATTCGACTGTCGTGGTCCTCCCTGCACCTCCCGGAAGAAGGCCGAGTGATGTCGGCGGACATCGCACATTTGATCGCATTCCCACTGGGCCTGCTGGCTTACCGATTCCTTTGAACCGAGCGACGCCGATCCGATGGAACGCAGTTTGCAGTTGAAGGCAACTGGTCAATTCAGCAAGGTTGTTTGCTTTGCTTCGCCAGCATTCAAGGGTAGATCGAAAGGCGACGGATGTGCCAGGAAATCGCCAACCTTCATCCCGCAGCGGCTTACTCCGCTAAACTGGCAATCGCACAATTTTTTACCGGAGCTAACCGATGACGACGACTCAAGAACGTATCGACAAGATGTTTAGCGAACTAAAACAAGAGCGGGACGAACTTCGGGTTCGCCTTCATCTGGGCAAAGAAGATCTTAAACAAGAATGGGAAGTTTTGCACGACAAGCTCAACGAATTGTCAGACCGCTACAAACCGCTCCGCGAGGCCACCGAAGAAACGGCCGAGGAGGTCTGGGACTCTCTGAAGCTGGTCGGCCTTGAAATTCGTGACGGCTTCAATCGCATCCGCAAGTCACTTTAGAGCACCAAAATGCCTGCTCCCGGACTACTCGGCTATTACCTGATTGGACAGAGCGGCCGAGATGCTGAGTGCTTTGTCCAAGCTGCCAAGCCGACCGATGGCTGTCCGTTACCAACAAAGCGTACGAGCGCTTGCGTCACCGACGGGAGCGAAACAAGCATTCAGTTTTGGACGCTTACTGCACGACCAACATGGCGGAATTCTTCGCGGTCAGCAGTGAAGCATTTTTTCAAACACCTCGTCGATTGAAACAGGACTATCCCGATCTGTTCGACGTGCGGGTCCGTTTTTACGGCCAGACCCCGATTTAGAACGCGTAAGAGAACAAACATGAGCAAACGATTCACTTTCTTTTTGATCTGCTATGCACTGCTGCCGATCGCTGCTGCTGTCAGTCAGTTCAGTCAGACCGCGACGGCGCAGCAGCCCTCGGCCAAGGCCGCCGTATCGACTGAGACAGCAGCCATTAACAGTGCTCTGTGTGTCATTCGCCCTCTGGATGGTAGCGGCGTCGAGGGATCCGTGACGTTCCTGCAACAGGACGGTTACGTCTTGATCGACGCTGAAGTCACCGGCTTAACTCCGGGTAAACACGGTTTTCACATCCACCAGTACGGTGACTGCTCGATAGCAGATGGCAGTTCCGCCGGCGGCCATTTCAATCCAACCAATATGCCTCATGGCGGACCAGCCGATGCCAAACGACACGTTGGTGACCTGGGCAATTTAGTGGCGGATCAGGAAGGAGTTGCCAAGTACCAATTGAAAGACACCGTTGTCCAGTTGCAAGGTCCATTTTCGATCATTGGTCGCGGCATGCTCATTCACCAGCAGGCAGACGACTTGAAGAGCCAGCCCTCCGGAGCTGCCGGGAAACGGCTCGCCTGCGGAGTGATTGGTATCACCAGTGACGAGTAATGGGAGTCTTCAAAACTTGCACAGTGAGCTGATAGACTGATCTCTTCACTCGGCCATTAGGACCATCGATCGGAAGCAACCCATGACCGGCAGCGCGACAGAGCATTTTTACGATCGCATTTCTCATGCGTATGACTTGATTGCTGATGGCGGAGAACACAAGGCTCGGGAGCGAGGTCTTGAGTTACTCGATGTCCGAGGCGGCGAAGCGGTGTTGGAGATTGGTTACGGCACGGGCCACTCCTTAGTCGCGTTGGCTGCTTCGGTGGGCGAGGAGGGTTCTGTCAAGGGCATCGACATTTCCGCCGGGATGCGGGACGTCGCGATCAAGCGAGTGCAACAAGCCGGCTGCGAAGGGCGAGTCGATTTGCTGGTTCAGTCCGCGCCGCCGCTGCCTTTTCCTGACCACTCCTTCGACGCGATTTCGATGAGCTTCACGCTGGAACTGTTTCCTGCGGAGACGATTCCCGATTTGCTCGCTGAGTGCAAGCGGGTACTGAAGCCGGGCGGACGACTGGGCGTGGTCAGCATGGCGAGTGTCGAAGAGGGTCAATCCGAAAGTACGCTGGAACGAACCTACATTTGGATGCACACTCATTTCCCGCACATCGTTGATTGCCAACCGATCCCAGTCGAACGGTTACTGCAGGCAGCTGGATTCAAGCTGACCAGGCACCAGCGAATCGACCTGTTCACGATGCCGGTCGCCGTGGTTGTGGCAACCGTTTAGTAAATACGAACACAGCGGATCGACCCAGGTTGGTTGCAGGATCTGCGCTGCGACCGACTCTTTCTTTTTTCATTCCGCTGTCGATGTGACCACGATCAGGTGGTCACGCGCCGCAGGAATAACCGCATTGCCGCAGTACCAAAAAGTACCAGCAGCAACAGCATGGCGCTCAGGAAGGCGGCGGGGTGCATGTGGGGCACGTCCGGCGTCAGCGCGGCGCGGAGACCCTCGCTGATGTACACCACTGGATTGACCAGCACGGCGTAGCGGAGCACCGGGAGCGGCTGAAGCAGTTGCCAGGGATAATAAACGCAACCGAGAAACGTCACCGGGATCACGATGATCGAGAAGATCAGCGGAACTTGTTGAGGTCGAAAGAGCGTCCCGATCACCAGTCCGAAGGCACCAGAGATCAGACTTGCCAGCAGCATGACGGTCACCAGCAGCGGCCAGCTTGACACCTCAATGGAAACCGGCGTCGCCGGGATCACGGCCACGACCGGAAAGACGAACAACGCGGCCACGATGCTCTGCATCGCTCCGAACACGATCTTCTCAAGCGCCACGCCGGCAACTGGCAGCGGGGCCATGATCCGGTCCTCGATCTCACGGGTGCGCCCGAACTCATTGACCAGCGGAAGCGCCACCGCCGCGATCCCTTGAAAGATCATGGCCACTGCTACCAGTCCTGGCACAAGGATTGTGCCGAAATCGGCGGACGCCACCGTGTGGAATCCCTCGCCGATTTTTGGCAGCACGTAGGCGAAGACGAAGGTAAACATCACGGGATTCATGACCGTCCGCAGCACGAACGGCACGAAGTCTCGCCGCAGGACGCGAATGTCGCGTGCCAATAGCCCAGCGAACGCCCGGCAATAGATCCTGGTTCGCCCACCGGCTTGTGCCTCGGAGTTTTCAGTCACGCAGCGCCCTGCCCGTCAGATCAATGAAAACTGTCTCCAGTGTCGGCTCTTTAACCGAAATGTTTCGCAGCGCGTGACCGTGAGCTGCCTCAACCACCTGTTGCAGCAGGCCGTCTCGGCCCTTGACGAGAATTTGAATTCCGCCCGGCACCGGCACTGCGGAGTCAACGCCGGGCAGGTTGCCAAGTATCTCCAGCAACTCCTGGGGGTCTTCGGGAAAGCCAAGATGGATCTCTGTCTTTGCTGCCGCCAGTTGTTTGAGGCGTGCGGGTGCATCGCAGACCAGAATCCGGCCATGGTCGATGATCGCGACCCGATCGCAGAGTTCGTCGGCCTCGGCCATGTTATGGGTGGTCAGCAGGATCGTGGTCCCCTCGTCCCGGAGCTGATTGACCAAGTCCCACAGGCTCAGCCGGCTCTGCGGATCTAAACCTGCGGTCGGCTCGTCCAAGAACAGCACGTGCGGGGCATGACCGATGGCTCTCGCGATCTGCAGCCGCTGAGCCATACCGCCGGACAGTTCATCCGGCATGCGGCGCGCGGATTCGGTGAGTTGGAAACGACCCAGCAAGCTCTCGGCCCGGCGCCGAGCCTGCTGCCGAGAGGCGCCAAAGTAACGGGCGTGAAAGATCAGGTTTTCCAGCGCGTTGAGCGACCGATCCAGTGTGCTGTACTGTGTCACGACACCGATAAATCGCTTGATCCGCGCCGGATCTACCGCGACGTCCACTCCCACCACACGGACTCGTCCGCTGGTGGCGATCACGCGAGTCGTACAGACCCCGATGGTCGTTGTCTTGCCAGCACCGTTGGGGCCAAGCAGCCCAAAGATTTCGCCGCGGCGGACTTCCAGGTCGATCCCGTTGACTGCCGGGACCTCGGATCCGGCATAGCGCTTGACAAGCGAGTCGATGAGGATCGCCGATTCAGGTTCGGCTCCCTTGGTCACAAGCGTGTTACCTCGATTCTGCTAAGAATTCATCAGGCCTGAATAGCCAGGCGACGGTGGATCGGGACGGAATTGCATTGCCGCTGGAGCAACTGTTGTACCACCCGGCGACCGTTTTGCATCTCCATCCTTTCTGAAATCTCTGTTGTGTCAGTCTTAACTTGGCTTCTGCTGTCGAGTCTGCTTGGCTTTGCGAGGTTCCCCCTATCGGTGCTCGGCATCGTCGCGCTGATCGTATTGGGCTCTGTGATTTCCATCATGCTCTGTGATTTCCATCATTACGGGGCCGACTACGATCGCGTCGCGAAATTGATCCTGGAGAAGGCAAGCGGAGAGCTTAATGCAAAGCATGACCCTGCATTGAAGGAACAAAGCCACAAATGATGAAAGGCCGCCCTGCCGTCGGCAACGCGGTCGCAGCCAGGCTCTCGTCCTTGAAGGGCATTCCAATGTCAAAGACTGATCGCCGAGATTTCGGACGCAATGTCAAGGGCTCGGTTTTCTTCCCTGACGGCGCAGCACTTTACTCAAAAACTTCTGGGCTCGCGGGCTCTCCGGCAGCTGGAACATTTTGCTTGGCGGTCCTTCTTCGATCACAAGTCCCTCGTCCATGAAGACAACGCGACTGGCCACTTCGCTGGCAAAGTCCATCTCATGCGTGACCACGAGCATGGTTTTTCCTTCAGCGGCTAGATCGAACATCACCGACAGCACGTCGTCGACCAATTCCGGATCGAGCGCCGAGGTGGCTTCGTCGAACAGCATCAACAATGGTTCCATCGCCAACGCACGAGCGATCGCGACCCGCTGCTGTTCGCCTCCGGAGAGGCGGTGAGGATAAACGTCTTTCTTGTCGAATAGCCCAACCCGACTGAGTAGCCGTTCGGCGGTCTCAGTCGCCTGTGATCGCGGAACCTGTTTCACCAGCACCAGAGGCTGGATCACGTTGCCGATCGCCGACATGTGCGGAAACAGGTTGAAACGCTGGAACACCATGCCGATCCGCTCTCGTTGCCGGTCCAGTTCGTGCTCGCTGCGAGCGACCAGTCGACCATTGACGGACTTCTGTCCCAGCCAGTCGCCATCGAACCAGATTTTTCCGCTGGTCGGGCTCTCCAGGTAATTGATGCAACGCAACAGAGTCGACTTGCCGCAGCCGCTGGGACCAATCAGAACCACGACTTCGCCAATATCAACCTTCAGGTCGATGCCGCGCAACACTTCCAGGCCGCCAAAGGACTTGTGTAGGTCCTCGATGCGAAGCAATTCCGAGTTCATGATTCGATTGCCTCCTGCCGCTTTTCCAAAAGCCGGGCAATGACTGTCAAAGCCAGCACGATCACCAAATACCCCAAACCCGCCCAAAAATAGACTTCCCAGGGACGCAGATAGGCGGCCGCGATCCGCTGCGTTTCATACAGCAGTTCATGCAGACCTAGCACCATGACCAGCGAAGTATCCTTTGATAGCGCGGCCAGTTCGTTGACCAACGGGGGAATCAAGCGTTTGACGGTCTGAGGCAGGATGACATATCGCATCGACTGTCCGTAACTCATTCCCAACGCCCGTGCCGCTTCCATCTGACCGCGGTCGATCGATTGAATCGCGGCGCGGAAAATCTCGGCTACATACGCGGCGGCATTCAGTGATAAAGCGAGAATTCCGGATGTCATAGCGCTCAGACGCACGTCGACCAACATGGGCAGCGCAAAAAACACAAACAAAATCTGCAGCAGCAGCGGTGTACCACGAAACAAGCCGATGTATACAGCTACGGCCGCCTTGGGTAGCCGCGCTCGCGAGACACGAATCAACGACAACAGCAAACCGAACGCGACGCCAATACAGCCGCTGACCAAGGTCAATTGAATCGTCAAGGCCATGCCGCCCAAGATACGGGGCAGGACAATCTCGCGGCTGAATCTCCAAAATCCCAGTTGCCCGACATCACGCTGACCAAGTTCTTCGCCGAACCAGCGGTTGGAGATGGCTGTCAATGTGCCGTCTTGCTGCATCGCTTTGGTGGCTTGCCTGACGACATTTTGAAGTTGCTGGTCCTCCTTGCGGATGGCGATGCCGATCGGCTTGGGCTCAATGGCCCGTCCGGTTACGACCAGGGTGGGGTCGAGATGCGAGTAATACATACCCACCGGTTCGTCCGTCACGACGACGTCGGCCTGCCTCGATTTCAGCGCGGCAAAGGCATCGCCGGCGTCTTTAAACGCTTTCACTTCCTGCACAGTAATACCTGCGGACGGTAATTGCGCCAGCCACTGAAACGATGTCGTGTCGACTTGGACCGCAACGACCTTGCCTTGCAGGTCCTGCGGCGTGCTGACACGCGTTGTCGGCGCGCAGACGAACACCTGGGACATTTCCAAGTAATCGATGAACGCGACTTGAGCGCTGCGCTGCTTGGTAATGTTCATCGAAGAAATGATCACGTCGCAGTGGCCGCTCTGCAGACCAGCGGTGATTCCGGCCCAGTCCATGGCCCGAAACGTCGCGGTCACGCCCAATCGACGGGCCAATGCGTTGGCAAAGTCGACATCGAATCCGACAAGTTCACCCCGATCCTCAAATTCCATGGGAGGATAAGTGGGGTCGACGGCGACCACGAGTTCACCACGCTGCTTGATGCGGTCGTACGAATCATCCGCGGCCGACGCAAAAGCAGACCCGATATTGAGGGTCAGGACCAGCAAGATCATTCGCCATCGCGTGATCGCAAGCCGCTGGGGCGTCAATGTTCGTGGTGAGCAGAGTCGCATCATGCGTCATTTCGAAAAACAAGAGATTACGACATGAGCAAGCAACAGTGCTTCCAAATAGCCGTGAATCGAATTGGACGTCCTCCGCCTGAGCAGTTCATTCATCAATGCGAACGTTAAGGACTCGATCGCTTCATCCCGGCCGAAGCTCAGTGGACGAAGACAGACTACCACGTTCCCGTCCAAACTGCCGAGACTCGCTCGATCGTTTCGTCAGGCTCTCGTCGACGCCAACGGGTTTGCGGGACAGTGCCCAGGATGCACACACCTTGGAGGCACATCATGTACCAAACCGGTGAATTTCCCAGCCCCGGCATCGCTCGCAGGCTCCACTGCGCAGCTTCAAGCCGGCCGCGGCGATTTTTGTGTTTTCAGGTCCGGCAATCTGCTTGGTTTGAACTTCGCCGGCACACGATTTGCCCTTTTGGATGAAATTCCGCGACCCCACCGCCGCGGATCGACTGCATGCGAGTATTTTGACGGCAGCTGATCAAAGGGAAGCAAACCCGCTAATTCATTCCAGAACTATCAAGGAGCCAGGAAATATGAGTACATCGGTAGCAACGGGGTTTGTTCGTTGGTTTGATCAGGTGGGCATTGATGACGTTGGCCTGGTGGGTGGTAAGAATGCCTCGCTGGGAGAAATGTATCGGGAACTCGCGCCACGTGGCGTCAAGATTCCCAACGGGTTTGCGACCACAGCAGATGCCTACCGCTACTTCCTGAGCGAGTCAGGGCTGGACGAAAAGATCCATCAGGCTTTGGCTGATCTGAACACCCACGACATTAAGAACCTGCGCGAACATGGCGCTTTCGTTCGGCAGGCGATCCTGCAGACGAAATTTCCGGACGATCTTCAAAGCGAGATTCTGACTGCTTATCAGCATTTGAGCCAGCAAAGTGGCCGTCCCGTTGATGTGGCCGTGCGCAGTAGTGCGACGGCGGAAGACTTGCCCGATGCCAGCTTTGCCGGCCAGCAGGAGACGTATCTGAACGTCCTGGGCGCAAGCGAGCTGCTTGATTGCTGCCGCCGCTGTTACGCATCCTTGTTTACCGACCGAGCCATTTCCTACCGGGCGGATAAAGGGTTCTCTGATGCCCAAGTAGCCCTGTCGATTGGCGTCCAGCAGATGGTCCGATCGGACCTAGGCACCTCCGGCGTGATGTTCTCCATTGATACTGAAAGCGGCTTTCGCGATGCCGTGTTGATCAATGCGGCCTACGGGCTTGGAGAAAACGTCGTGCAGGGCTCCGTCACGCCGGACGAGTTCTATGTCTTCAAGCCGACGCTCAAGACGGGCTGTCGTCCGATTCTGAAGAAGACGATCGGCTCGAAAGAGATGAAGCTGATTTACGATGTGGGCGGCAGCAAGATGACCAAGAACGTGCCCGTGCCGCAGGACGACCGCCGCCGGTTTGCGATCAGCGACAACGATATCCTAAAGCTGGCCCAATGGGCGTGCATCATCGAAGATCATTACAGCAACAAGCGCGGGCAGCCGACGCCGATGGATATGGAGTGGGCCAAAGACGGGCGCACCGGCGAGTTGTTCATTGTGCAAGCGCGGCCGGAAACGGTGCAGTCGCAGAAATCCCTCGACGCGCTGGAAACCTACCGTTTGAAAGAGCGAGGTCGCGTGTTGGCCCACGGCAGTGCCGTGGGCGAATTGATCGGTCAGGGGACGGTCCGAGTGATCCGCGACGCGTCACGGTTGGCGGAGTTTCAAAAGGGCGAAGTACTGGTCACCGACAAGACCGACCCCGATTGGGAGCCGATCATGAAAAGGGCTGCCGCCATTGTCACCAACCGAGGCGGCCGTACTTGCCACGCCGCCATCGTCAGCCGCGAGTTGGGTTTGCCGGCAATCGTCGGCTCGGTCAATGCGACGGAGGTCCTGCGAGACGGGCAAACGGTGACCGTCTGCTGCGCCGAAGGTGATGTGGGGAATGTCTATGAAGGTCTGTTGTCGTTTGAAGTCCAACGCACCAGCTTGCAGGGCCTGCAGCGGCCCAAGACCAAGGTGATGATGAACGTCGCCAACCCCGATCAGGCGTTCTCTGAATCATTCATTCCCAACGATGGCGTCGGGCTGGCGCGGATGGAGTTCATCATCAACTCGTTCATAAAAGTGCATCCGCTGGCCCTGCTGCGATTCGATCAGCTGGACGATCCAGCCGTGAAACAACAAATCTCCGACATCACTTTTGCCTATGGTGACAAGCCGCAATTCTTCGTCGACCTGCTGGCCCAGGGTGTGGCCATGATTGCGGCTGCCTACTTCCCCAAGGAAGTGATCGTGCGGATGAGTGACTTCAAGTCGAACGAATACGCCAATCTGATCGGCGGCCGAATGTTCGAGCCGACCGAAGAGAACCCGATGATCGGTTTCCGCGGTGCGTCTCGATACTACGACCCGCGCTATCGCGAAGCGTTCGGTTTGGAGTGCCGCGCGATGAAAAAAGTCCGCGAGGAAATGGGACTGACCAACGTCAAGCTGATGATTCCGTTTTGCCGTACGCCCCAAGAAGGTCGCCGCGTTCAGGAAGTGATGGCGGAGTACGGACTGGCCCGCGGCGAAAACGGACTCGAAATCTATGTGATGTGCGAGATCCCCAGCAACGTGATTTCCGCCGCGGCATTCGCCGAGGTGTTCGACGGATTCTCGATCGGTTCGAACGATCTGACGCAACTGACACTGGGTGTCGATCGCGATTCGGAGATCGTGGCGCATATCTTCGACGAACGTGACGACGCGGTGAAGCAGTCGATTGCAGCGGTGATCTCCAAGGCGAAAAAAGCGGGACGCAAAATCGGCATCTGCGGTCAGGCACCGAGCGATTATCCGGAGTTTGCTCAGTTCCTGGTCGAACAAGGCATCGACAGCATCTCGCTGAATCCCGATGCGGTCATGAAAACGACGCTCAGTATCTTGGAGGTGGAACGGAAATTGCAACGTTGAACCACCGCAAGTACGCGTGCACCACTAAAAACACTCGGGCCATTAACAAGCGCTTCTCGATTAAAAAATTGCGAATCGTTGCCTCCTTAACTGCATTGCGACTAGTGGTAGGTCAGAGCCAAGAATGAGGCTGACGTCGATCGGCGAAAAGGGGTCAGACACCAAAAGTGCGAAGCAACCTCCGGGCCGTTCCGGTTCTTGGTGTCTGACCCCTTTTCGCTCGCAACCCTAAAACTAAATGCTGACAGACCACTAGAAGGAATACTTCACCATCCAATCGATGACGACCGACTTGCCGGGCTCGGCAGGCGAGAGTTGATCGGCGGGGATCAATCCGACGCGGCGTTCTTGGTAGAGCGTCTTCCAGTAAGTGACTTCGATGCCGGTAGTCAAATTGTTCGCGACATCGACGACCAGATTGGCGAAGATGAACTGGTTGCAGGTGCGGCCGAACAGGATGTCGTTGTTGTTGGGATCATCAATGCCAAAGCCAGCGTAGCTGCGCAGAGACGAAGTCCAGTCGAACCAGAGCTGGCCCCAACCGCCGGTCGAACGGATCGGCACGCGCAAGCACGGGCAAACGCCCTGGCCGATTCCACCCAGAAACGAACTCAGATTCGCCCCGGTAAAGAACTCGCCCTGAAACCCCATCCAGGGGCCGAACGGCACCTGTAGATCGACATTGAACGACCAGGTCTTGAACCGCGCGTCATCTTGCGGCTGGAGACTCAGCGGCGGCGGACCGGCGACGAGAAAATCAAAACCGGTCTCGCCGACATGGCCAGAAAAGCCTAGCTCGATGGGATTGGCATTTGCGCCGCGCGGACCCAAAGTCACGGCGGTTCGAGCTTGCACAATCGGCCAATCGCTGGTCTCGCGAATCACGCCGGGGTCGGTCGGAAAATCGGCGACGATGTCTTGACACAGTGCCCCCTGAAAGGTGAACCACATCTGTTCGGAAGCTGCCAGGTACCGCTCGGCGCGAAACTGCGCGCGGCGAAAGCCAATGTTGCCGCCGGCCCAACCCACCGAGTAATTGAGTGTGCCGGGATACAGTGGCGAGATTACGTCGGACGTTTGCCCAATCAGGATGCGGAAGCGCTCGTTCTTGGCTTCCCAATAGGCCTCCCGCAGCAGCACACCGGCTCTGTTCTCGGTGACGAAGTTACCGTGGAAGTCGATCTCGACTCTACCGCCGTTCTCGACATCGCCAAGCGCCTCGATTCTCGGACCGTTGACATCGGCGCCCAACCGGGTTCGACGAGTGTCGATCGTAAAAGCGCCTTCGCCCTGCTGCTGCCGGGAAGGAACAAACAAGGTGTACGAGCCAGGATCGGTCCGCTCGGTCGCATAGATCATGTCGGCCCAGAAGGCCCCGTAAGGCACAATTCGAAAACCGCTCTTCTGCCATGCCAGTTGACCCAACAGGGAGGACTTGGGCTGATCGACAGACGTGCTGAATCCCACGGTCGCGATCTGGCCCAACGATTCAGCGACGTCTTCGTCGAGGTCTTTGTCGACGGCGTCCAGTCGTGTAACGGCTCGTTCGTCGCTTTCCGGAAACGATGCAGTTTGCCCGGTCGCATCGCTACCAAGAATTGCGACCGCGCAGAATACCAAGAACCAAAGCCGCATCGCCATCCGTCCTGCGTGTTGCACCGCTGCAATGAGCGCATGCCGCTCCTTCGTTACAGGCGTCATAGCTTCACATCGTCCAGGTTGCAGGCGATCTGCAGCCAAAATATCTTTTTTGCCAGCGCGAAACTCCTGCCGAGCCACCAGCGGCGAGCGAATCGACACTGCCTGCGGCTCGGGCGGAGCTCTCCCGATCAGCCCCGACTCGCCGTCCCGCCGGGATGCGGCCTGGGTGCCCGGTAGCTTGACGATGACCTTCCGGCTTAAACTCGCGTTGCGATCAGCGAAGTGGATGCCGCCAAACAGGGGACGGATTTGGCTGCCGCCGGTGAGGTCACCGGCTTGATGAAGGGTTGGCTCCATACGGACGTGCTGATGCACTCGGTACTGGCAAGCCTTCGTACGCATCGCCGGCTAAGCCACGTCTTCGTCGTCGACCTGGCGTCGTGATCGGGGCCAAGGTACCGGTGGTCTTGCCGTCCCGGTCCGACCCACCCGAGGCGAGGTTGGCGTCGGTAGCGATTGCATCGATCATGCATCACGTTTGGACCGAAGTCGTCCACGAATGATCAATCCACCGGTGCTGCCTCCAGTGATGGTTCAGCAGCGGGCAATCGTCGGCAGGCTTGCGTCAGCTCGCGCAACGATGAAAAATTTGCCGCGGAGAGCATTTCTTTGGTCAATCGCCACTGCCAATTCCCTTCGGCAATACCGGGAACATTCATCCGCGCGTCCGCTGCCAGGTTCAGCAAATCCTGCAGCGGTGCGATCGCCAGCGCCGCCACGGATGACCAAGCCAGTTGCAACAAGGCTGCCGCAGCCTCAGTACTATCGAGACTGGATCGCTGCAGAGAACGACAGACGATCTGCCGCTGATCGTCGGTCAATTCCTCGTACCAGCCGCGCGTTGTGTTGTTGTCATGCGTTCCGGTGTAAACGACCGTATTGGTGACAAAGTTGTGGGGGAGATAAGGGTTATCAGCTTTGCCGTCGAAAGCGAACTGCAGGACGCGTGTCCCGGGTAATTGAAACTGGTCCCGCAGCGCACGCACGTCCGGCGTGATCAGCCCCAGGTCTTCGGCGATCAGCGGCAAACCGCCCAGTTCTGTTTGGACCGCTTTAAAGAAATCAGGCCCCGGCCCCGGCACCCACTGGCCTGATCGGGCCGTCTCTGCTCCAGCCGGGACGTGCCAGGCGGCAGCAAACGCTCGGAAATGATCCAAGCGCACCAAATCCACATGAGCCAGCAAAGCTGCGCACTCGGTCAATGCACCACCGGTAGCCGGTTCGACCAATCGCCTCCCAGTCATAAACCGGATTGCCCCACAGCTGGCCATCGTCGCTGAAGTAGTCGGGAGGGACGCCGGCAACGAAGCACGGCTGTTGCTGCTGGTCCAGCAAGAACAGTTCCGGGTTGGCCCACACGTCGCTCGAATCGGAGGAAACAAAAAAGGGCAAGTCACCGATCAAACGCACACCCCTGGCATGGGCATGTTCCTTCAGTCGCTTTCCTTGACCGAACACCAGGAACTGCGCCAAACGAACCTGATCGATCTGACTTGCCAGGTCTTGCCGGGCGCGGGCCAGCGCATCCGGATTCCGCCTCACCAACTCGATCGGCCACTGCCGGTAACAGACGTTGCGATAACGAATCTTCAACGCCTGAAACAGGGCATAATCATTCAGCCAGTAAGCCTGCTGGTCACAGAATTGTTGAAAGTCTGCCCGCAGATCGGGCCTGGATCCGACGTCGAAATTCGCCCAGACCGTTTCGAGCAACCGATATTTGAACTTGCTGACGGCCTGATAATCGACGGTGGTTTCGGGAAATTTGCAATCCGCGACGTCGTTCGGTTGCAACAATCCCTGCTCGATCAGGTCGTCCGGGCTGATCAGCAGCCAATTTCCCGCAAACGACGACGTAGACGAATAGGGAGAATTGCCGGCATCGGTGGGGCCCAGCGGCAAAAACTGCCACCAGCTTTGACCGGCATCGCAAAGCCGGTCGATCCATGCCCGCGCGGCGAGCCCCAGATCACCAATACCGTAAGGCGAGGGGAGCGATGTGATATGCAGCAGCAAACCCGAGCCGCGATATCCCGCTGGGAAAGCGGATAGATTCGTTGGTTGAACATGGCTCACCGCAGACCCTCACTATATTGAGCAAACCGGGCCCGGCGATTGCCTGGCTACCGAATGAATTCTCATTTACTTTCTCCTCATTCATTTGCTGGGGAGATTCTTTCATAAGAGCGATCCTTTCACGGGCCGCCGATGATGAGTTGTACAATGAACCAAGCCCTTTTTCGACGTAACCAGTAAAGAGCTTTTTGACATGACCAAACAATCCCAGAATCTTGTCGGCGCCGTATTCGCTTCCAGCGACAACGCCCAGGCGGTGGTCGAAGAGATGATCAAAAACGATTTCCCGATGGATCAGGTATCGATCCTCTGCAAGACGGGCGGTTCGGGCGACGACTTCCTGGGTATCGCCTACGGCAGTGAAAAAGAGCGTTTCCGGGTCTGGGGTGCCGAGGGCGCGCTATGGGGATCCTTGGGTGGACTGCTGGCCGGTGCGGCCGGCCTGTTCGTGCTGCCCGGCCTCGGTCCCGTGCTGATTGCCGGCCCACTTGTGGAAGCGATTGCCGGTGCCGCCGTCGGCGCGAGTTTGATGACCGCGGGTGCCGCGGTCACCCACGTGACGATCGCCCTGCGGCGTCTCGGCATTCCCGAAGCGAAACTCGATGCACTTCACCAGGCGATCATGGACGGGAAAACAGTGCTGCTTGTGCAGTGCGGCAATGACGATCCGCAGTCTTGGCGCCAGCGGCTGACCTGGACGGGTGCAGATTCCGTATTTACTTTGCCGTGAGCAGGGGACCGACGGCCCGGCTCAATACCCATTGTCGCACAGCACCCATTGTCGCACAGCGAAATGCCTGAACAACCGATCAACCAACCCTTCACCACGACATTCAACAATCAACTTGGCGATCAGGCCTGGTTGGGGGAAACGAGCGAACCGATCAATGATCCACCGCAGCGGAGGCGATTGTTGCTCCCTTTGCTGTTGTTCGTGGCGACCTGTGCAAGCACGTACTTGACCGGCGGGCTGGCCTTTTGCTTGGCGCTGATGATCACGCTGACCGCGCACGAACTTGGGCATTTTATCCAAGCCTTGCGGTATCGCGTGCCCGCCAGTTTGCCGTACTTCATCCCGCTGCCGATCAGCCCGATCGGTACCATGGGCGCGGTGATCGCGATGCATAGCAACATGGGCAATCGCCGCTCACTGTTCGACATCGGGATCACCGGGCCACTCGCCGGTCTGGTGCCGGCGCTGACCTTTAGCGTGGTTGGCTTGTGGCTCTCTGAAGTTCGCACGGTCGCTCAAGACGCTCCCATGATGACGCTCGGCGAACCGCTGATTTTCAAGTTCTTGGTCTATTGCAGGTTTGGTGCTCTAGCAGCGAACACAGATGTTTTTCTGCACCCGATAGCGTTTGCCGGCTGGGTGGGGATTTTCATCACGGCGCTGAACCTGATTCCGATCGGCCAGTTGGACGGCGGGCATGTGCTGTATGCTTTGCTGCGTCGGCAAGCGCATCTGGTTTCTCTGACACTGTTGGTGGCGGCCGTCGTGGCAGTAGCGTTGTATGGGTATTGGGGCTGGACGCTGATGATCTTGTTATTGCTGCTGATTGGGCCGCGGCACCCGCCGACTGCCAACGACGAGATGGAACTGGGGACCGGCCGCACCATCCTGGGTTACCTGGCGTTATTGTTCGTATTCGTCGGTTTCACACCGACGCCGTTTGTGATTTGAGCAAGCTTCAATGACCATTTTACGACTGTCTGCTCACTGACGTTCGAAAGTCCCCATCAGCTGACCTTCGGCCAGGATGTGTCCTTGCATGGCGGCAAGCAGTGCTTTTTTGTCAGCATCTTTTGATGCGAGTTCAAGCTTCTGGTCGAGGGCATAAAGTTTGAAATAGTAACGGTGCGGACCACTTCCCGGCGGCGGCAGCGGGCCGCGGTAGCCGACGTTGTCGCTGCCAAAGTCGTTCTTGCCTTGCCGCGCACCGGCCGGCTGGTCGAGCTCGGCTCTGCGTTTGATCGCCGCGGGCAACCCAGCGGCATCCGCCGGGATGTTGTAAATCACCCAGTGCACCCAAGGGCCTTGCGGACGAGGTTTCGCGCGGCTGGGCGCGTCCGGGTCGTCACAGATCAATGCGAACGACCGTGTTCCCGCGGGCGTGCCCGACCAACTCAAGGGCGGTGAAATGTCTTGTCCCGCGCCGGTGTACTTGCCTGGGATTTCATTGCCGTTGTCGAACGCCGTGCTTGTTAGCCGCATCACTCGAGACTCCGTCGTTTGTGAGTTGGGTTGCTGGTCGTGATTTCCGCCTGCGGCCAGGCACGGCCCATCCAAGCCGAGCAACAGGCAGGCGATCAAAGACAAACTTAGTATCCATTGATTGAGATGAAACATAACGAAGGCTCGCTCAGATAGGGTAGATCGCCGCACCCAGAGCGCTCATCCCGCCGGAGACGACTGCGTTTTCGAGTGCGGCGACGATCGCACCCGTCAAGGGTCCGGCAGCGACCAGGGGTCCCAACCCGGGGAGCCAAAACAGCCCGGAGCCAATCAGCAGCCCCCAAATCGCGCCCCAAAATGCGCCCAGCTTTCCCTAATATTTCATCCGATCGCCGGCGTTGTAATACCCGACGGCCTGTTCCTCGGTGTGATAGTCGCGACCAACGATGGAAAGCTTTTTCAAGTCCACGTTCGCCTGCTGCAGCTGCTTTATCGCTGCTTCGGCCTGCGTGTGCGTGTCGAAGGTGGCGACAACGGCGTCTTGATGATTGCGTTGGGTCGACATGTTACCAGGTTACACTGAAGTTTGGCCCGACGCGAACCCCGCCTCGGTACGCCTACGGGTAGGGGCCTCGGTAGTAGAAAGGCAAACCACCGTGGTTGTAATACTGGTAAGGACAATAGGACGGGGGATAAATCGGTTCGACAAGCGGTGGGGTACACCGGAAATGCCGGGCGACACAAGACGCCACCCAAGATCAAGGGCACTATCAACGGTTCACCAAAGCGCTGATCGACGTAGTCGATCGAAGCGGCTGGATTGTCGTCGCTTCGGAAGAATACCGCCAAGACATCGCTTGCGTTTATACTCGCTATTCTGGGCAACGGCACGTGTTGTGTTGTGACTTGGCTCATGCATTTCATCCATCCCCGCTCAAGCTGCTCAATGAACCGAGTCTTGACGTGAAACCTAGTCATTCGGACTGGCTTTCAACGCTTTGCCTTTGGTATTTTCAGAGCTTCTTGTTTCAAGGATCAACATAATTCGACGATTGTTTCCGATTTTCCTGTGCACGATTCTCCTTGCTTGCGGGTGCAACCCAACATCGGTCCAGGAAGCAACCGATTTCGGCGGATTCGAGGGCGACATTGTCGCCTCGTGGGCCGAGAACGGTCGAGACATGGTTCTGCAAAATACGTTCTGCTACGTGGACCGTTCCAATCGCCAGTGGATCGCGCCGGCAGGCTCGGTTGTCAACGGAGCGTCAATTCCGGCGGCTTTCTGGTCCTTGATCGGTGGGCCGTTCGAGGGCAAGTACCGCAATGCCTCGGTCGTCCACGATGTCGGTTGCGATCAATGCGACAGCCATGGGAAGAGGTCCATCAGATGTTCTACGAAGCCTGTCGTTGCGGCGGCGTCGACGACTATCGGGCAAAGCTGATGTACTATGCCGTCTACCATTTCGACCCGCGCTGGGAACCGATCGTCGAAACAGTCATCGAACCACGTCAGAGCGCCGGCGGCCAAGTGGTCATGGAACAAGTTGCGGTGCAGCGAATGGCTCGGATCGACCCCCCGCCACCGACATCCGAAGAGGTTCAGCAAGTCGAAGCGTTTGTGACCGAGGAGAATCCGCACCCCGATGCGATCCGACAATTTGATCGAGACAAGCTGCATCACCGCACGCAGCGAAGCAGGGGCAATCGTTCCGGCGATGGAATATCGTCGCGCGAGTTTGCCAACCGCTGGCAGGTCCAGGAGCGATCGGATCGGATGCGTCGGCGAAGTACCGATGGTTCCGGGTTGCATGAATTGCTAGCCTGCAATCAGCAGAGAAGAGCAGTTTGGTGCTCGTAAAGCGTCTACGCGCAGGTGACTGTTTTTCCCTGCGGTTGGTCGTTCAGTAATTTGTGCCGGCGCCTTAGTCGATCTTTGACAGGCGAGCGTTCTCAATAAAATGAAGTTTCTTTTGTTCCATTTTGTCCGGCGCAAAACTTCTGTTTGTTGCCTTTATTCGGTTGCAAGGATCCGCTCTGGAACCAAATCAATGAAGCGAACAAGCAAACTCGCTAGTCCTCGCCTGCGACGCCTGGAAACACTGGAAACGCGGCGTTGTTTGGCTGCTTCGATTGAAGTTCTCAGCACCAATCCGGCGGACACTTTTACGGTGGCTGAGGGTGCAGTGGCTGGCACAACAACATTGAGCCCTGGCGAGCAGACCAACGGGCACCGAGGACGCGACGGACGGGACCGCTTCGGCCATGGCCACCATCGCCATCACGGTCGCTGCTAGTGCATTGTTATGTTTGATATAGTCGCTCGAAAAAGGTCCATCGAGGTTTCGGGTCTCTCGAGTTACAAGGAACTATGGGTCGCCGATGATTCCTTGTTGATGTTCGGATACCTCGAAGAGGTGGAAGCCATTAGCCGGCAGTTCGCGCAGCGAAACTGCCGGATCAAGGTTTGAATAAGAATTCCCCCGCCCGCCCGCGACCCGGCATAGCCGGGTCGCGGGCCGGCGGGCGAGTAGAAAACATGGTTCCGCGGACCCCGGATGCGCTGCGCGATCCGGGGCTAATTGCTTCGATCCCTATCGGGATCAGAAGTCATTTCAGAATATTTTCAGCGTCGAACCCAGGCAGAAGCTCGTCGGCCCCGTTTTTCCGGAAGGCACATCATTTTTGAACCTGCCACCAGGTCTGAACTGACGCAGCCGAAGTCGCCAAAGTTTCGTCGTTGATTTCTGTCAAGCACCGAAACTCTGCTGTGTTCTTTGCTTCCTTCAGCGGCAAGCCAGTTCCATGCATTCCCCCGGCATGTGACGCGTTTCGGTTTGGGGCAAATTGCCTCGCGCGAGGCATTATGGTCGGACCCCCAGTCTTCAATCGTTGCAAAAACGCGGGTGATTCGGCGTTTCATCTTCGCTGGCACAAGATGTGCCCTGACCAGGATCAGCCGACCGTCGTTAATGTGCGGTCCCGATGAACCCTTCATTCAAGGAAACAGTCCCGTGCAACTGAGCACCTGCATGACGACGACAAACGAATCAAGCATCGCAGATGACGAACTTATCCAACTCGCCTTGGACGGCGAGAGGTATGGTTTCGAACAATTGGTCCGGCGCTACCGGGACCGCATTTTCAAGTCGGTCCGTTACCAGGTTGGCTGCCCCAATCTTGCTGACGACATCGTCCAAGAGACATTCCTGCGAGCTTTTCTAAACCTTGGATCATTCAGACAGCAGAGCAAGTTTTTTACCTGGCTTTATTGCATCGCACGGAACGTGGGACATTCCTTCGCTCGCCGTCGCCGCGATACGTTACCGCTGGAAGCATTGCATGATTGCCCTGCGCAATGCTGGACGGGACCCCATCAGTCACCGCAGTGGAACCTGGAACAGCGGGAAACGCGTGAGCAAGTCCGAGAGGCGCTAAGCCGTATTAGCGAGAGCCATCGTCAGCTGCTGATCCTGCGCGAGTTCGATGGATTGAGCTACAAGAAGATCGAGGAGGTCCTGCAACTGCGCAGCGGTACGGTGCGAAGCCGCTTGGCACGAGCACGCGCGCAACTGAAAAAGGAACTCAAACCCGGCCGCTTTCACTCTTCTAGAAAATCGGCTTAACCCGCTCTCTGACTGCTGCAATTCAATCTGATGATCCGCATTTTCCGAGGTACGCCCGACACTGGCGGTCAAGTTGAGATGTCGTCGCCGTCTTTAACGGACTTGAAGTCTTGCCCTCGTCTCGATGGGAATTCAGTGCGACGATTGTCGGACTGGATGAACTGTGATGCAGTGTGATGGGCGCATTGCCGCTGATGCTGTTCGGACTGTTGATGCTTCGATTGGATGTTTGCTGGCACAAGCCCTCCACTGTCGCCCAGGCGATGAACAGAATCTGCTGAATCCCGCTAGCAACACCGATAACCACCAGGAATCCCCGCGAACGTCGACATCCGTGCCGATGAAACGCACCATGGCCAGGCAAGTCGTAGCGCGCTTGCTGAGATTGCCTCGCGGGTTTCGGAAAGTTTCACCGCGATCTTGCCGATAATACCGAAAACTCCGAAGTTTTCCAGATTACGTCATTACGGTTTCGCGAGTGTCTCGGCAACGACTGCTATTTCATCTTTGCCTTCTAGGAATCTGCCTGCTGGGTAGCGCGGGCTGCCGCGCGCCTCGGTCGACCGTGGTGTCGCCTGCTCCCGAGACTCAGCCCGCGACGCCTCCGCAGGGGCTGGAATCTACCGATTCGGCAGCAACCAGTGAGCTCATCGCCTCAGCGGTTTCCTACACTGAGGAACTTCTCGACCAGCCGGTGATTGAGGAACTTCCCGCCGCCGTCGTCGCATCGGATCCCAATGGTGAATTGACGCTGTTGGGAGCGATCGAAATGTCGCTGGCTGCCAGCCCCGACCTGGCCTCGGCCTCCGGGCAATTGGCGATCGCTGACGCGACGCTGGAACGGGCCCGAGCCGAGTTCTATCCGAAACTCGGCGTGTCCGAACAATACGGCGTAACCAACAACCCCGTGGGTGCCTTCTCGTTTCAGTTGAATCAGGCGAAGCTCAGTCTGGCGCAAAACTTCAATGATCCGAACGTCACCGACGACTTTCACACACAACTGCGACTGCAACATCGAATTTATGCAGGACAGCAACGGCAGCACGAACTGCATGCGGCCAAGGCAGGCGTATCGGCTGCGGCCTTCAATCTCAACGCGGTTCATAACCAATTGGTGTTCCGTGTCGCCGAAGCCTACTATCGTCTGCTGCAGGCGCGTGACTTGGTGCAAGTTCGGCTTGAGGCGGTCGAACAGGTCGAGCAACATTTAAAGATTGTTGAGTCGCGTTTCCGGAATGAAACGGCTGTCAAATCAGACGTGCTCACCGTGCAAGTTCGTTTGGCGGAAGTCCGTGAGGCCTATATTTCGGCGCAAAATCAACTGGAACTGGCCTGGTCTGTCTTACAAAACGTCACGGGGACCATGATTCAGCGGCAACCGTTACCAGCAGCGATTCCTGCGGCACCCTGGGGTGATCATGTTTCCGAAGCGGAGCTTGCCGTCGCAGAAGCTCTCGGCTCGCGACCGGAAATCGGGGCCTTGGCCAATCAACGTCAGGCGGCTGCCGAAGCTGTCCAGGTGGCCGAGGCGGGCAAGCGAATGAGCGCGGATCTGGTTGCCGACTACGACGTCTATACAGGTGACTTTCGCACCGGTAACGACAGCTTCTTTGCCGGACTCGTCTTCCAACTCAACCTGTTTGACGGTGGGCGGACAGCGACAGATGTGCGACGTTCGATGGCTCGCATCCGGGAAATCGAAGCCCGCCAGCGACGTCTTGTGTTGGACATTGAATTGGATGTTCGCCGCGCCTATGTGCAGTTGAATGATGCCAAAGAGCGGCTGAATGTGACGACGCAGGCGATTGATCAGGCGACGGAGAGTTTGCGAGAAATCGAGGTGCGCTACCGCGGCCAGACCGCGACGATCACCGAATTGATCGATGCCCAAGTTGCTCTTTCCAACGCACGAGTGCGTCGCACGAACGCACAATCTGAGATCGAAATCGCGCGCGCTTCGCTCCAGCGCGCCATCGGTAGGCTGACGGCCGTCGTTCAGCCCTAGCCCCGATCTTTCACCCCCTTTGTGGGCGGGAACCTGCAACTTGCTCGCTCATGTTCACTTAGCGCATAATGTCCATCATTTTGGTCGCTGCGATTGGTTCGCGTCGATCACCGGCACGGGGCCCTTGTCGGGGAACGTCGTCTCGCAACGACAAACTCTAGAAGATGCATGAGCAAGTTGGACAAGTTGAAATCGATGCTGCGACTGCTCCCGAAAATGCTCGGTGTTTTCGTGCTGGTCGTCATTATTGTGTGGATGTCGTATGGCTTTCATAGTCGGGTCGCACCGGGTGAAGCCGATTACGAGCGTCCGAGGGTTGGTCAGCGACAGCTGGCCACAGTCCGGCCGCTGCAAACGATCGAGACGAGTAGCGCGGTGGGCACCGTCCAACCGCGCCGAAAATCCGAAATCGGCAGTCGCTTACTGACAACCATTCAAGAAATCACAGTCAACCCGGGGGATCAAGTCGCCGCCGGTCAACTGCTGATCACGCTGGACGACCGCGAGATCCAAGCACAACTTCGGGAGGCGGAAGCCGCCGTGGCTGGGGTCACCGCCGATCTGGCGGTTCGCGAGCGCGACTACCGTCGCTACAGACAGATGTACGCGGAGAATGCCGTCACCAAGGAAGACTACGACCGCATCGAAGGCATATTCCAGGTCACGCAAGCGCAGCTGGCGCGTGCCAAGCAGCAAGTCGAGCGGATCGAAGTCATGCTGACCTACGCAGCCATTGCCTCTCCTGAGTCGGGCATCGTCTCTGACCGATTTGCCGATCCCGGCGACTTGGCTGCCCCGGGGAAACCGTTGCTGGCCATTCACGATCCCACCCAGCTTGAGTTGCATGCCAGCGTGGGCGAAAACCTGGCCGCTCATTTAAGCTTGGGGCAAACGCTCGGCATCCGCGTCGACGCCGCGCATATCGATACCGAAGGGACGGTCCGCGAGATCGTGCCGCGGGCGGAAGCCGCTTCGCGGAGCGTGTTGGTGAAAGTCACGCTTCCCAAACAACCGCCATCGGCCGCGGGCGAGGACCAGCTTTACATCGGCATGTTTGGACGCTTGCAGATCCCTGTCGGGCAACTCGCTCGGATCGTGGTAGCCGCGGAGGCCGTGCAACACATAGGGCAATTGGACGTGGTCGATGTGGTCGTTGAAGGCGATGCGATTGAACGCCGATACGTTCGGCTGGGACAACGTTTTGGCGGCGACGTCGAGATCCTGTCCGGCCTGCGTGTCGACGAGCGAGTCGCAATTCCCATTGACGCGGTGCGAGACGAATCAGCGGTCAGCACGCTGATCCAAGATCCCTTGCCGGGACTCAAAGGTTTTAGACAGCGAAATCAGGTCCGATCTCAACAGCCGAGACGGTCCTTCGGGTGCTTTGCACTTTTGAGGTCTGACCGATTCTCGCTTTCGCGGAGGCGGCTGACGAGTCCTGATGCCTGAAACTCCGCCAGCGAATCACGGTCTGCTGTCGCGCATTGTCGAAGTCTTCTTGCGCGGTAATCTCTCAATCCTTCTGATTGTGGTATCGTTGATCGCCGGGACCGTCGCGTTGCTGGCCACACCCCGCGAAGAAGAACCACAAATTGTGGTGCCTTTGGCCGACGTGATGGTTCAGATGCCCGGTGCCAGTGCCGAGGAAGTCGAGAAGCAGGTCTCGACGAGCCTGGAGCGACTGTTGCTCCAGATCGATGGTGTGGAATACGTCTATTCCATGTCGCGCGCGGGCATGGCGGTGGTGACCGTTCGCTTCTACGTCGGTGAGGATCGCGAGGACAGCTTGATCAAGCTGTACAACAAGATCGCCATGAACACCGACATTGTCCCGCCCGGCGTTACCGGCTGGATTGTCAAGCCGATCGAAATCGACGACGTGCCGATTGTGAACGTCACGCTCTGGAGCGAACGTTACAACGATTACGAATTGCGGCGCGTCGCCGAGCAAGTAGAGATTCAACTCCAATCGGTGCGCAATACCTCGCGCACGGAAATCGTTGGCGGTCGGCAACGGCAGATTGCCATCCGAATCGATCCGGAAGAACTGGCGGCGCATAACATCACAGCCCTGCAGGTGTCGCAAATCCTGCAAGGCGCGAACGTCAACATGCAATCGGGCGGCTTCACACGCGACAACCGGGAAGTGCTGGTTGAAAGTGGCTCGTTTCTGCGGTCGGCACGGGAAATGGAAAGCCTGGTCGTGGGCGTGCATGCGGGCCGCCCGATTTATGTGCGCGATGTTGCCACCGTAACCGACGGCCCGGAAGAACCGGCAAACTACACGCGGATCAGCTTTGGCCCTGCCGCCAAACCGCCGCTCGGAGATGCGTCCCGGCGGGATCGTGATTTTCCGGCGGTGACCATTGCGGTTGCCAAACAAAAAGGAACCAATGCCGTCAATGTGGCTCGTGATCTGGAACAGAAGCTCAAGGAACTCGAAGACGACGTGATCCCCTCTGGCGTTCACGTTTCGATCACACGCAACTACGGCGAGACGGCGGACGAGAAAGTCAATGAACTCGTCGGCGAATTGGTCTCGGCAATCATTCTGGTCGTCGTGCTGATTGCGCTGACGCTGGGCTGGCGCGAAGCAATCGTGGTCGCGACCGCTGTACCGCTGACTTTTTCATTGACACTGCTGATCAACTATCTTTCGGGCTACACGATCAATCGGGTGACGCTGTTCGCGTTGATTCTGTCCTTGGGCCTGGTTGTCGACGACCCGATCGTGGATGTCGAGAATATTTACCGACATTTCAAGCTGCGTCTGCAGCGACCCATGGACGCTGTAATCACCGCCGTCAACGAAGTCCGCCCTCCCGTAATCCTGGCCACGCTCGCCGTGATCGTCTCGTTCTTGCCGCTGTTTTTCATCACCGGAATGATGGGACCCTACATGGCCCCGATGGCATTGAATGTGCCCGTCGCGATGCTGATGTCGATGGTCGTTGCTTTCACCGTTACACCCTGGCTCAGCTATCACATGCTCAGGGGCGAATACGGCAAGGAAGCAACACCATTCGTGCTCCAGAGCAGTCTGACCTATCGGGTTTACCGCACGATCGTATCGCCCTTTGTCAGTCGTCGCTTATGGGCGTGGCTGCTGATGCTCGCGGTGGTTGTGCTGTTCGTGCTCTCCGCCCTGCTGGCGGTCACCGGGCGAGTACCGCTGAAGATGCTCCCCTTTGACAACAAGCCCGAGTTTCAGATCGTGATTGACATGCCGGAAGGGACCACGGTCGAGACGACCGACGAAGTTCTCCGCGCGCTGGCCGACCACTTGCGTGAGGCCCCCGAAGTCACCGAGGTACTGACCTGCGCCGGTACCGCGTCGCCAATCGATTTCAACGGCATGGTGCGGCATTATTACCTGCGCACCGGTCCCCATGTGGGCGATATCCGTGTTAATCTGTTGCCCAAGGAACAGCGCGAGCAGCAGAGTCACGAAATCCTGCTCCGGTTGCGGAACCAATTGCAGGATATCGCCAACCGTTACAACGCGAATATGAAGCTCGTCGAACTTCCGCCCGGACCACCGGTGATCGCGACATTGACCGCGGAAGTCTTCGGCCGCACCGGTCAGCCCTATCAAGAACTGATGGCCGGCGCCAAACATGTGCGCAAACTGATGGAGACCGAAGCGCTTGTAGTGGACGTGGATGACACGATCGAGGCGGACCAGAAAAAACTTGTCTTTGTGCTCGACAAGGAGAAAGCGTCGCTTAACGGCATCAACACGCAACAAGTCTCCTCCACCTTACGTTTGATGCTCCACGGCCACCAGCCAGGCGAACAGTCAATGATGACCGCCGGTCAGGGCGTGCTCCATCTGCGCCGGGAATTGAATCCCCTGCGAATCGTGCTTCGCGCTCCGGCTGCGGAACGTTCCAGCCAGGTCGATTTGGAAAGCCTGACGGTCAGCAGCGCCGGTGGGGACGTGATTCAGATCAGTGAACTCGGGCAATTCGAGCAAACGATCGAAGACAAGATGATCTATCACAAAAATCTCCAACGCGTGGTCTACGTCTTTGCGGAAATGGCGGGACGGCCGCCGGCCGAAGCGGTGTTGAGCTTGCAAGGTCGTCTGCGCGACGATCCCGCACCTTTTGACGTCGACGTTCGCTGGGCCGGCGAAGGTGAATGGAAGATTACACTGGACGTCTTTCGAGACCTGGGCATCGCATTCGGGGCGGCCTGCGTGGGGATTTATATCTTGCTGATCTGGCAAACCAATAGCTATGGCATGCCGCTTCTGCTGATGGTCTCCATTCCGCTGACCATCATTGGAATCCTGCCAGGTTTCTGGCTTTTGAACCTGGTCAAGAATGTCGAAATCGGCGGCTATCCAAATCCCGTGTTCTTCACCGCCACTGGGATGATTGGCATGATCGCTTTGTCAGGACTGGCAACTCGCAACGCGATCTTGTTGATCGAGTTCGTCCATGACGAATTGCGTGGCGGCGTTCCGCTTCGCGACGCGTTGCTGAAAAGTGGGGCAGTTCGCTTTCGCCCGATCTTCTTGACGGCAGGAACGGCCATGCTGGGAGCCTATCCGATCACTCTCGACCCCGTCTTCTCCGGCCTCGCCTGGTCGCTGATTTTTGGATTGCTCGTTTCGACCGCCTTTACGCTGGTGGTGGTACCGGCGGTCTATTGGCTGATTTATGCCAACCGACCCGGGCATGGCCTGCCGCAGTGGGCAACCGATCAGCCCGAAAACGAACCCGCTGGTCAGCCGCAGCCCTAGACCAGATCATGAAAGTCAGCCGGCAAATTCCAGATGACCGTCGAATTGACGAGCGGCTCCGATGCTCGCAATCGGGCTGCGTCAATCGGAAGGCGAATCAATCGTTGTCCATAGCGCGTTTCAGGGCAAGCTGAAAAGTGCAATCGGCTCAGCACGTTCCGTTGCCAGCTTCCACGCGGTTCTGCGCCGGCTAAACAGTGATCAATTCGTGCCTACCGCCCCATGTGCCGATGTACGGTATCTTCCCAATCCGGCTCACGAATGATTCTGATCAGCGATCGATTAATCGGCTCACGCAGCAAGCTTCCCGGTGGCAGTGCGATCGCGTAGTCTTGTTGTTGGAAACGGACCGGCAGGACCTCTGCCAGCCCAGGCAACTCCTGGTGGATGACGTAGCGCAGCGTGGGGGCGTCGTAGACCACCGCGTCAAGTTCTTGGTTGATCAAAGCATTCAATGCCTCGGACTCGGTTGCATAGCTGCGAAAGCTGATACCGCGCTGCCGCAAATAGGCTTCGCTGGTCGTATCGCGAATCGTGCCGGTCCTGAAGCGCGGCAGATCTTCCGGGCCTTGGATCGGCGAATTCAATTGCGCCAAGGTCATGTTGGAAGCCACCATGCCCGTGACGACTGCCAGGCTGACGACCCCGACCAGCATCCAAATGATCGCCAGCGAGCGGCCCAGAAGTGTGCGGGGTGCTTTGTCGCCGTAGCCGACCGTCGTCATCGTGACCGTCGCCCACCAGATGCCGTGACCAAGTCCATCGAGCAAACCGCCAAAGTGTTCCGGATTGCGCCCCCGTTCGACCAACCAAACCAGAAACCCGATCAGTACAGTCATTGCTGCCAGCACCGCGAGCAGCGCTAAAAAATCGGAAGTCCACAGCCGCGACAGACTTGTTAACCAGTGGTGTCGATAAGCTTTGCGGACCGCGATTCCCAGTCCGGACGAATAATAGGGATGCGAAAAATCCATTAATTTCTCGCGCTCCGCGGTCACCGTGACCGCCGCCACGGCCGCGTCCAGCTCACCCTGCTCGGTCGCTTCCAGCAATTCCGGCAACTCCAGTTCTCGCAGCTCGTACTGCCAATCATTTTCCGCCGCGATCTCACGCCACAATTCAATGCCGATGCCGTCCCAGCTACCATCCGCCTGCTTGATCGCAAACGGCGGTACATGCCTGGTACCGACGGTCAATTTCCGCGCATCCGTATTTGTCTGCTGCCCAATCGCGGCGCGCGGGACGGAGATGCTGAAAGCAAACACGATCAAGCAAAGCAGAGGTTTCATAGATATGGACGCTTATCGAAAGCCGCACCACCTTCTGGCGGAGGAGTCAATTGCCCGGCCAAGAAACGTCAGCGTGGTCAAAAATTCGGGTTTTGGCAGCCCGGATCTTAACGAATCGATCGATTTCTGGTCACCGTGACAAATCACTGCTCGATTCGGCCGTGAAAATCAGGCTGAACGACCTCTGCCAGCCGGTTGGCACCGTGTGTGCTACAAATCAGGCTGTCAACTTTGCAAAAGAAGAAAACCAGATGTCGTTTGTGATTACTGAAACCGCTGCAGGAAAGATTGTTGAAGTCCAGGTCACCGGTAAGCTGTCCAAGCAAGCCTACGAACAGTTCGTGCCGATGACCGAGGCCAAGATCAAGTACTTTGACCACAGCGAGATCGAGGCGGCACGCGAGTGGATCAAGCAGTAGCTCCAACTCGCTCACACGCTTGTTGAACGATTCCCGAGGTATGGCTCCAGCTCGATGAAGCTCAAACTCGCCTCTTTCTGGGATTCGGTCCGTTCGAGTTATTGGTTTGTGCCCGCATCGATGGTGATCGGTGCTATTTTGCTGTCGGTCATCACCCTGTTCATTGACTCGATCGTGAAATCGACGCGTGCTAGTCAATCCGAGTGGATCTATGCAGGCGGATCGGACGGCGCACGAACGCTATTGACGATGCTGGCCGCGTCGATGCTGACGATCTTCGGCGTCGTCTTCTCGATCGTGATTGTTGCCTTGACGCTTGCCTCGTCGCAATTCGGGCCGCGGCTGGTTCGCACCTTCCTGAGCGACACGGTGGACCAGTCGGCGGTCGGCATGTTCCTCGGTACTTTCGTCTACTGCTTACTGATCTCGCGTACTGTCGGCGGGGAAGGTGCGACGGCATTCGTGCCTCATGTTTCGGTCTCAGTGGCGATCCTGCTGGCCTTGGTCAGCCTGGGAGTGTTGATTTATTTCATCAACCACATGTCGCTCTCGCTGCAAGCGTCCTACATCATCGCGGCGGTGGGTGAGGACCTGAGGCGGACGATCGAAAGTGAGATTCCCGAACTCCATCGTGATGCGATTCAATCGCCTGCCGAGCAGATTCTCAATGCGTTTCGGTCGGCCAGCGTGGTGATCCGGGCCGGCAGCGGGGGATACATTCAAGCCATTGATTACGACCGGCTCGTCAGCCTGGCTCAAAGCAAAGACCTGCTGGTGCGGCTAACGGTGTGCGCGGGGGATTTCCTGGTCCGCGGCGATGAAATTGCTGTGGTGTCCGCTGCGACGGACCGAAGCGGCGAGCTGGCGGAGGCGGTCAATTCGGCATTGATCGTGGGCGTTGATCGGACGCACGAACAAGACGTCGAGTTTCCGATCAATCAGTTGGTCCAGCTCGCGGTGCGGGCCCTCTCTCCGGCGATCAATGATCCGATCACGGCGATCATCGCGATCGAGCATTTACGGGCAGGACTCTGCTACATCGCCGAGCGCGGTTCACCATCGATCGTGATTTGGGATGAAAACAAAGTTCAGCGATTGTTGGTCAAACGGCAAGATGGAGCCCATAACGTCGAAGCGGCCTTCAGTTTGATTCGCCAATACGGCCGCGGAAATCTGGAAGTCAACTTAGCACTGTTGGACGCGATCGAGCAAATAGCGAGGCGGACAGCGGACGAACAGTTTCGTTCAGCACTATTGCAGCAGGCCACGCTGGTCGAAAACGGCGCGCAAGCCGCGATTCCCGAGCAGGCCGACCGCCAGCGGGTTGCCGAGCGATTTCAACGAGTCGCCGCAGCGCTGAGCAACGGATAACCGTCACCGGCGGCGGCCGCCAGCAGCGATGCTTGGCAGGGGAACTCGCCGTCCTCCGGTCGGCCTTAACTTAGGTGCAAAAGTCGATGCCTGGATGGATTAGATGATCAGGCGCACGCCGCCCAACTCAGAGATGCCAAACATGAAATGGTCGGTAGGCGAGCCAATGAACATCAGATTGGTTGGTATGTTCCATTGGCTTGAAAGTGACTGGATCAGTTCGGGTGAAAAGACTCCTTCAACCACGACAAATTCAATGTCAATCGCCGGATAAGCCTCGTCAAGAAACCGTAGCTGCTCGGCGAGCTTGCTGGGAACCTCCTCGCCTTTGCGGACCACCGTCACGATCTTGATCAAGTCCGTATGCTCGTTGTCTTCGACGTACTGCATGACCCGATTCAAGTTCGCCAGTTGATCTCCGCGAGTGAAGAACACAATTTGTTGTTTACTGACTTCCTCGATCGTCTTGTACAGCCAATCTTCGATCGCCCTGGCATACATGCTGATGCGGCGCCACCATCTGGCCGATGGCAAGTCGCGATTGCGAATGGCATCGCGCCGCTGGCGTCCAATTTTGCGGCCAAACTCGTCGGCAAAGAATGTCATTAGCTCCAGGATCTTTAGCCTCGTCAACATGACAGTGACGATCAACAGCGTCGGAACAAAATATTCAAGAAAGACGACCAGGTAGGCTTGGTTCAGTCGCGCGTTACCAAGAATGGCGATTGTCACGGCAGCCAATGCGACCAGCACGGTCAGATAAGATGCCCGCGATGGACGCGGCAGCTGCGGACGTTTTACTTTCAGCAACAAATTCCCGATCGCGAACAAGCCCATCACCGCCAAGAACGAGAGCGTATAGACGGCGGCCAGCGATTTCAGTTCGCCACGCGTGATCAGCAACACCGAAACAGACAAGCCAAAGAACGCGATGATGATGCGATGCGGCGTCTTGCGCCGATTTTTCTTCAACAAGAATCGGGGCAGACAACGATCAAGCGTCATCCGTTCGACTAGCCCGGTCACGCCCACGTAGCTCGTCAGTGTCGCCCCGCTAAGAACCAGGATCGCGTCAACACTGATCAACCACGCCAGCCAATTGCCGCCAGCCGTGGCCCCCATGTGGGACAGCAGGGTGTTTTGATAGATGTCCCGCACTTCTGGAATCGGCACCAGTGCCAAGGCCAGTATCGCCATGCCTGGATTGAGGATGGTGACCGCGATCCACATATTGCGAAGCGTTTTCGGAAACACGCCTTCGGCCTGTTCCTCGACAAAGTTGGCCGACGATTCAAAGCCGGAGATGCCCAGCATCGCCGCCGCGAATCCGAAAAAAAGTGCTTTCCAGATCCCGCCCTCGGTAGGCGTGCGCAGGTTTTCCCAGAGCACCTCCAGGCCGAAACTGGTCAACGCAAAGAGCCCGACGACCATCAGCAGAATCATCGACGTCAAATGAAAAATGAAAATGATGATCGCGACGATCGCCGATTCGGTGATCCCCATGATCGCCAGCAGCATGAACATAGCCAGTAACCCGATCGTAGCCGCGATCACCGGCAGGCCTTCCCAAAGTGAGTGCAAGTAGTGCATCGCCTCGTTGGATGAAATCACGGCTGTCGCCATATAAGACAAGATCGTCAGGCAGGCAGCGATCGACGCCCGATATTTGCTGGTCGTGTTCAGCAGCGCGTTGTAGGCCCCGCCGTTCAGCGGCAATGCGCCGACGACCTCGGCATAGATGGAGCGAAACAAATACAGAGTTCCCGCGACCAGCAACAGACAAACCGGAGCCCAGCGGCCTGCGTACACGACCGCCAACGCCGACACGTACAGACACGATGACGTGATGTCATTGCCACAGATCGCTGTTGAAGCCAATTGGCCTAAACCACCATGCCGATGCTCGATGGGATGAACCGGTGAGGCCTGTGGACCGTCAGACACTTCGCTCAACGAACTCTCCGGTCTTGGCTGACTGCGAAAACGATTCGCAGCATGATCGGCCAACTTTATAACGGAAACAAGATGCCATGGATGTTGACGGCGGCGATCGCTACAGCCATCAGGACAACGAACCAGGCAAAGAGTCGTTTGAGCCGTTGCTCCGGGATGTTGGACGAAAACCATGTGCCGACCATCATCCCGATCAGGGCTGAGAGCAAAAAGAAGCCCGTCAGTCGCCAATCGATTGCGGTCTCCGTTAAGTGTCCAAGCACTCCCGATACCGAATTCAGCGCGATGATCGCCAGCGAGGAGCCAACCGCTCGATTGGTTTCAATGCCGGCCAGTAGGACCAATGCCGGTACAATCAAGAATCCACCCCCAACGCCGAGGAACCCGGTCAGCACACCCACGCAACCGCCTACCAGAGAGCATGGCACCAGCCTGCACCGGCGCTCGCCCACCGACTCACGCTTGCCACGCAACATGGCTCCGCCGACGACCAGCATTAGAGCGCTGAACAGCAGCATCAGCACATGCTGGGAAACCAGATGCGTCAGGAACGAACCGAAGTAGGCACCGATGATCCCGCTGGCCGAAAAGATCGCGGTCGCCTTGGCGTGAAAGTGGCCTTGGCGGTAATGCAGGTAAGCGCCGATCAAGCTGGTGCCGCCCACGATGGCCAACGACATGCCGACCGCTTGTTGAACCGGAATACCCGCCACATAGACCAGCACCGGCAACATCACGATCGACCCACCGCTCCCCAGCAGCCCCAGTGACAGTCCGACACCAACGGCCATTAACAATGCAAGCAGGTTGGGCATCGTTACGTGCGATCCCTGCAGCTAATGATCCAAGCCATCATGGAATTCGCTGTCTGTGTGGCATTACCATCAACGTTGGATTCTTAGTTTTGGCACCAAGGTTTACGCTCCACTCAGCGGACTAATCCTTTCCAGGATTTCCTCGAGTGGTTACCGGGACTCGGCGACTGCTCGCATGACGGCAGTCCCATGAGGTTCATTCTAGCACCACGCTTTGCGGTGGGTATCAATGCCCCAAAGGAGACAAAATGCCCCGACTTTCGGATCTACCCAACGGCGACTCGCGAAAAAAATTGCGAGCAGCTTAGGCCGTGATTTACCGGCTGAGACCAGTCAGCCCTGCACCGCTGCTCGGGTATGGCACGCCCGCTGCTAACTGGTCAGCCACGACGGGACGCTTTTTCCTGCCGAAGACAACTGAACTTCCGCGAGCGTCTGAAACCCAACAGTCGAAAAGGACTCTTGTGATGAGAAAAATGTTTGTCAACTCAATGGCTTGCGCCCTCGCAATCGGATCAATGACTGCCGCGCATCACCTGGCAGCTCAACAGACCGAGACGCCGGTCGTGAAAACCGCCACCAGCGAAGTGACGTCTCAGCCGGAAGCGATGAAGGTTTGCGAAGAAGCTTTCAACGCGTCTCAAGCGATGCACGCGGCGCGGGTCGCGATCTTCAACGGTGATCCGAAGCTGTGCGAACAGATGCTGACCAAAGCACACGATGCGCTCGAGCTGGCCAGCAAGGACGAAGCAGTTGCCAAAGTCAAAGCGGACCTGGTCCCGATCAACGGCTCACTGACGCTAGCCGACACCTTCGTTCCATCGGAGCAGAAGGCCCCGTATCTTGCCAAGGCGAATGAGCACTTCCAGAAAGGCGAATCGGCCCGGGGTATCGAGCAACTGAAGCTAGGCGAAATCGAAGTCAATTTTTCGCGTGTCCTGATGCCGATCGAAGCGACCAGGCAACGACTTGCCGAGGCCATCAGTCTGGCCAACGAGCATAAATTCTATGAGGCGAATTTGTCGCTCAAGGCAGTCGAAGAGGGACTCGAGTTCGATTCGATCAGCTTGTTCGAATTTCCCAAGACTGCCACGGCAACGACCAGCGGCTAAAGCACTGTTGGATTTGATGTGGGAGGTAGGGCCGGTTCCCACCGGCATCATGGGCTGCCAGGCCGGTAGGAAACCGGCCCTACATCATTATTGAAAACGCGTCTAACTTGCCCGAGCTTTTTCAAGAACTGCGACATCTTGCTCTAGTTTTACCGAGTTGTGATTCAGCGCGTTGCGATCAGTGGATTCACCTCTTCCAGTGAACCCAGCCGGCAGGGCCTGGTCAGAGAAGCTTCGTCTACAAGTCCAGGACGCTGCGCGCGTACTGTCGGTCTTTACTTTCTTCCATTTGCAGTAGATTCATGAAGACTTCCTGGATCCGTGCGATCGGTGCTTTGTCGGCGAGCTGGCGATACAGATCGATCAGAGATTTGTCGAATGCCAACACGGCGGCAATGATTTCATCGGCGTCCATATCGTCGCGGAGATCGAAGTGTTTCAGGGCCCCATCGATCGTCTCGTCGGGCACAAATTTCAGCCATGTGTTGAGCACTTCTTTCGCCGCGTCATCCTCGTACGCCGCCAGTGACTCCTCGAATTTTTTCTCGTGGCCGGCCAAGTACTTCAGCAACAGTGCCAGTCGTTCGTCGGATTCCCGCGCGCTCAGCTCCGAAAACCGCCGACCCAGTTTGTGGTGATAGCCGCGGACGTGGTCGAGGATGTCTTTAACTTGACGCGAAGGCATTGAAATCGTTCCTGATAGTTCACTGTTGACGAGCTGTAGCGGCCATAACACGGCGAATGCTGCGCCGGATTTCGCAGAACCGATTGGAAAAAATGGATTGCCGATTGTCACAACGGTGCGGCCACCGTCAACGACGTTCCCCGCAGACGCCGATATGGACAAAAACTGCATCAGGCTGTGTTTCACGAACGGGCCTCGCGCACAGGCGACGGCTGAGGCGAAGACCAAACCGGCGAGACCCAGACCTGCTGACGGTGCACTCAATTAACTTTGTGATGGCCATCGTTCCAAAGACGGATAACAGGATCATTACGGTTGTGGTGATAGCCGACGATGCTGAGGGCCGAAGTGTCAAGGAAGAATAATCGGCCTGCGGCAACATCCAAGTCCAGCCAACGGGCGGCCAGGACGCTGAGAAAATGACCGTGCGAGAAGATCAGCACATGACTATCGATCGTGCGCACTCGCTCGATCACTCGATGCGCCCGCAGCGCTACATCTTCGACCGATTCGCCGCCGGGACAACCGTCGCGAAATAACTCCCAGCCGCGCTGTTGCTGATCGATCTCCTTCGTCGTTTTTCCTTCGTAATCGCCGTAGTTCCATTCGACCAGGTCATCATCCGCGCTAGCGACTGCGGCGAAGCCGGCCAGTTCACAGGTGCGCCAGGCGCGCTGCAGTGGACTGCTCAGCACGCGGGCAAAGCTCAAGCCTTGCAGCCGCTCGCCGAGTTGGATTGCGTTGCGCTCACCACGTTCGGTGAGCGGCAAATCGGTCAGCCCCGTGTGTTGGCCCGAGCTCGACCAGGCCGTCTCGCCGTGTCGAGCGAGCAAAACAAGAGGAAGTTGTTGATCGTCGCTGCCGTGGTTGGTCATCTGGAACCGTCTTGACTATGCTTGCCCAAGAGCGGCGCGCGGTGGGATCGAACACCCGATAGGCCAGCAGTTTGATGCGGTCGTTGACCAGGAACCAGGCCAGCGCGTAGCCCCAGACGAACAGCGCCCAGCCCCAGCCCAGCGGCGTCATCAAGAATCCATAAACCGCGATCAGCGTCGCGACGATTTGCGTGCCGAGTACAGCCATCCACAAAATCGGCGCGGGGCGTATCGACCAGAACGGGCCGCGCGTGCGCGTGACGAAAATGGTCAGATGACCCGCCAGGGATAATTTCAGGTAAATCAGCGACTGAATGACGTCTCGGGGGAGCTCAAATACTTTCTCGCCGAGATAGAACAGGCCGAATGACGCCAGCACGCCTGCGACTCCCAGGACAGTGGCGATTCCCAGTACCAACCGCATGTCCCAGGCTTCCGGCTTGTCCTTGAAACGAACATTATCATAGGCGATCGACAGGATGGCGCCGTCGTTCAAGAGCGCCAGCATCACGATCATCACCGCCGTGACTGGGTAGAAGTTGAATACCAAAATCGAAAGTGTCATCAGAAACAACACGCGGATCGTTTCGGCGATACGGTAGATCGCATAGCTGTTCATCCGCTGAAAGATTTTGCGGCTCTCCTTGATGGCATCGACGATCACCGACAGTCCGGGCGTCATCAGCACGATGGAAGCCGCGGCGCGGGCCGCGTCGGTCGCGCCCGAAACGGCAATGCCGCAGTCCGCTTTCTTTAACGCCGGGGCGTCGTTCACTCCGTCGCCTGTCATGCCCACGATGTGGCCGCGTTGCTGTAAGACTTCGACAATGTGGAACTTATGTTCGGGGAACACCTGGGCAAATCCATCCGCCGCTTCGATCGAATCGGCCAATTGCCCCGTTTCGTGGTGCTTGGTATCGCCAAAACCACTGGCGTCGACGATGTTCGTTCCCAGACCAAGTTTGCTGGCGGTTTCCCGGGCGATGGCAATCGCGTCGCCGGTGACCATTTTGACGTTCACACCCATCTGCCTGGCCGCTGCGATGGTCGCTTTAGCCTGCTCGCGCGGCGGATCGAACAGGGGCAAGACGCCGAGAAACCGCCACTGGTTGACATCGTCGTACTGAGCGACACCCAACGATCGAAACCCGCGCGCTGCGAACTGATCAACTGCTTCGTTCACGTGAGCACGAATCGCCGCGGCATCTGCCGCCAGTTCGATGATCACTTGCGGCGCGCCTTTGCTGGTTCTGAATTCGCCGCCGTCCTGAGCGTGAACCGTCGCTTCGGTCCGTTTTCCAACAGGATCGAAGGGTTGAAAGTGAACGACTTCGTATTGCTGTGTCCTGGCTGCATCGCAACCCGCCAAGACCGCATGGTCAATCGCGTCTTGATCCTCGGCTCGAGAGGCAAGCGCGGCAGCCAACAAAATTTCGTCTTTGGAAATCCCATCCATCCGAAACGGCTCGCCCAGCGTCAACTTGTTCTGCGTGAGCGTCCCAGTCTTGTCGGAGCACAGCACGTCGACGCCGGCCAATTCTTCAATTGCGGCGAGCCGAGTCACAATCGCTTCTTTTTTGGCCAACAATCGCGCTCCGACCGCCATCGTCACCGACAACACCGTCGGCATCGCCACCGGAATCGCCGCCACGGTTAACACTAAGGCAAACTGAAGCGTGGTCAGGATCGGGTCTTCTCGGAACAACGCAACCATAATGATCACGGCCACCAAGGCGACGGCCAGGATGATCAAGTAGTTACCGATCTTCAGCACCGCGCGCTGGAAATGACTGACCGTGTGCGCCTCTTGCACTAACTTCGCCGTCTTGCCGAAATAGGTGTTCGCGCCGGTTCCATACACCATCGCGTCAATTTCGCCCTGGCGGATGATCGACCCCGAAAACACAGCGTCGCCAGGCTTTCGTTCGGCGGGCAGCGACTCGCCCGTCAGCGCCGACTGGTCGACTTCCACCGGATCGCCCTGGAGCAATCGCGCGTCCGCAGGCACAATGTCGCCCAGTCGCACGCGGATCACATCGCCCGGCACAATCTCGTGCACCGGCTGAGTGATCCACTTTCCGTCTCGCTTTACGCGGGCCTTGGTCGCCAGCTTGGCTTTCAGTGCCGCGATGGCGTTGCCTGCCTGATGCTCTTCCGAGAATCCGACGATGGCGTTGGCCAGCAGCAGCACCAGAATGATGAAGAAGTCGGGCCAATGCCGGTCAATGGCAGACAAGATCACAGCCGCTTCGATCATCCACGGAATCGGCCCCCAGAAATAGCTGAGGAATTTCAGCAGCGGATTGACCGCTGTTTCCTCAAGCTCGTTCGGTCCGTAGTGTGACAGCCGCTTCGCCGCTTCGGCTTGGCTGAGGCCGTCCGTTGAGGAGCCCAATTTCTTTCCCAATTCGGGCAGCGGCAATGATTTCAGATCCTGCTTGGCATTTGGCATCGATCCAGGCCCCGCGGTTTCGCCACCACGCGTCGACGCGGTAGCTGTACCGGCTTCAACTTTGGGCAGTCCGGGTTCTTCGTTCGTAACATTCATCATGCTGATCTTTGGGAGGGTGTGGACTGGGGAAATCGACTGCGTTAGACCGTTGCCGTCGGCGGGTGGGCGGGTCCTCCCAACGGCAGCACGTCGGGGAGGTCAAGGCGCGCTACACCGATCCGGTCGTCGGCCATCCCGTAATACACATCGTAGCGGTCCGGCATGTCGAGATCGTCGCGCCGGTCGATACCGGTCGGGAACACGACGTTGGCGATGGTTCCCCGCAGCTCTTCCGGTGACTGCGGTGTCAGCACTGGTTCCGGTGACCGGTAGCGGATCATTCGCGGATGCACTTCGGAGAGAACCATTACGCCGGCTGAGTAACAGAGATGCCTGCTGTCATCGTCCAGATTGCTCAGCTCGCTCACGCCGTGATAAACGATCAGCCAGCCGTGCTTGGTCATGATCGGCGGAGTGCCACCGCCAATTTTCAGGCGTTCCCAGGGTGACACCGGAGTCGCCAGCCGGTGATGAGAGTTGAATAGGCCAAAGTCATTCGGTTCGCGGTCGTCCGGTGGCATCGGGCAGTAGGAAATCCAGATGCTTTCACGATCGAAATCCACTAACCTGGGTTTGCCCCGGCAGGCGGTTTCCATTGGGCGACTGCCTGGGAAATGCGGTCGGTGGAGAAGGGCCAACTCCATTTTTCCGGCGTGATTGGGAATCGCGACGGGGAAGACGCTGGCATCTTTGTTCTCCACGTGGACAAAATCGAGATCCCCAAACTGCTCGAAAGTAGCCAGTCCCAGGCGCTTCCAGTGAAACAAATCTTCCGAAATGGCCAGGGCAATCCGCGGGCCATCAACTGAATACGCCGTGTAAGTCATCACGTAACGCTGAAACCTTTCCACAAATGTAATTCTTGGATCCTCACAGCCACCGCCGCCATGGCCGCGATGCTCGTAGTCCGCTTCCGGTTCTAGCGCAATGCCGAGCCGCTCGACTCCGCAGGGATCACCTGCCTGATTGAACCGAACCCGCGCGATGCCGATGCGCGAATAGTTGCCCCTGGCGACAAGCCGCGGAAACAGGTAGAGCTGACCATCGGGACCACGGGCTGCAGCCGGATTGAGAGTGCCTTCGACCTCTAGCGGATTACCTGGTTCCGGCTCCATCACAAGGCCAAGTCGCTTCAACTGCAAGCCACTCATCGACTCTCTTTCTAAGTAGTTTTTTGTGAATTGGACACCATGTGGACAAGCAATGCCTGGTTAAGCCTGACCCTTTGCTGGTTGTGAATCGCTACGGCCGTTGAATGTTTTGGTACGACACCCCCTTCGGCTGGCCCGCCTGCCCTGGGATTCACGCTGGAGCATATCACGCTTGTCGGAACTTGTTTCTCAAACACCCAGCACTCCAGACCTAAGCTTGACCATTTCGCTTGGTTTTTGCCCGCTGATCTTCTCCGCTGGTCATAAGCAACGGTTCAGACCGTCAAACTCGTGCTGCACTATGCCTTGCTCCCGATACCGACCTGGAATTGGCAATTACTGTGCCATCGGCGGCAGCTCGCTCAAGGTGCAGCAGTTGGTTCCGCGATTGATCAGTCCCTGGCGGGTTCGTTAGGCCGGCTCACTACTGGGAACAGGCGTGTTGGTCCAAGCGAAGCTCACCATTCTGTCGCTCGTGTTTGCCGTGGTGATTTGCTCCTTTGCTTTCAGCCGACAGCACGACTGGCTGTATGTGGTGGTGGGCTTGATCGCGCTGAGATTCCTCAAGTTCGGTCTGCTGGGACTGACGCCCTGAATCAGCGGGGCGTCAGTGGCACGGCGAAGCGAACCTGTTGCACGACCACCATGTCTTGGCGCGGAATTTTCAGCTTGATTGTAGTGAAGCGAATTTTAACGCACTTCATGGCGTGATTGATTGCGGGTGCAGCCCCCACAGCCATTGTGTACTGCCACTTCGAGAGTCACAGAGATGCCAGCCATCAACGTTGTATTGGGAGCCGTGTTGCTGTTCTTTGGTCGCAGCCTGTACTGGCTGTTCGTGGCCATTGCCGGTTTGATCGGCGCTGTCTTAGCCGCGGTTCTGATGGACTGGGCGGTGATTGTCTTGTCCAGTCTGGTGGGTGCGGGGGCGGTTGTCACGTCGTTTGGGTTCTCACCCGCGGTTTCGGCGGCCGTATTTATCGTTCTGGCAGCCGTCGGGATGGCGGTTCAAGGCAAACGGCTTGAGCCGCGCATCGCCGGTGAGCCGCATAACTCTTAGCTGGATTCTTGAGCTTACTTTTCTTTCGGCTCATTCTGATCAGAATCTCGCAAAGCAAACCGCTGCCAGGGGTCCCGCAACCATGATCGGTCCCATGATCATCTTCTCCCACCGCATTCATCTTCGAAACCTGGAGCAAGGAATGGGATCTACCTGCCTCGAATAACGGGCAAACTTTGTGCCGAAACGCTTGATCCGAAAACAAAAAGTTTTGACCTGTGGTTGCTCCGCGATCTCCAGGGTCGTTGGGGAAAATGAGCCAGAGGTATTATCTCGCCCAGCCCCATTTCCTACCCGGCCACTGCCTGGCCGGCATACTCCGGATCGTTGATTCGAATTCGCACCCGCTTGTAATGGTGTGCGTCGTGATACCCCTGCACCCGCAACCACTGTACCAGGTTCAGCGCGCCGATTACGGGATCGGCAAGAACGATGTGGCCGAGAAGCTGCTGGTCATGGGCAGTGTAGAACCGTCGGTACGCGGCGTGTTCGTCGCGCAAGGCATCGTGCAGGAAGTCCATGCTGACTGGCCGCTTGGGCTTGTATTTCGGCGGCCAGATCCAACCCACGTTCATCGGGAATCCAGGCCGCTTGTAGACATCGTCGATCTCCGCTTGGTAAGGTCGGTGACGCAGCGGCCAGGCGAAGACCGAGGCCAGCGGGAAATAAACGATCATCAGCCGCCGCGTGAAGCAGTTGATCACGCGGGTGTGGTCGAGGTGCTCGCCGATGGACCATACCTTCGGCCCGGGGCGATACCACAGCACGGCATCGGGCAGAGCACCCAAGTCAGTGAAAATGGTCTCCCGTTGATCGTCCAGTAAATCCAGATAGCGCGCAATCGAACCTGCTGCCGCAAGATGCTCAATCGTTGACTCGGGCGTCACTTTTTCTGATTGTAATTCGGCGTCGGATGTCATACTGGTTTCATCGATTCGCTTTCCTGCTCGTTATCCGCACGTGCTTGATTCAATCCCATGTTAAGTGCTGTCACCCCAGCGAGATTTCCTAACTGCATGGTTTCCAGGACCGTGCTGGGCGCAAGAACGATCGTGGCGTTCTCCTTCAATCCCTCATGGAGCATGTTTTACCTCAAGCCATTTGAAGGCGTCGTCATACGCGGATTCAGGAAAGCGCTTGACGTCCACGTCAATCAAATGGCCGATCAGCTGAGGCAATTCCCTTAGCAACAGGCTGTCACTGACGACTGCCAGCTTGCCGATTTTTTTGTGATGACTCTCGACAAACCGCAGGTGGGCCATCGCCGCTGCAAGATTTGCCCAACCGGGAAACGCTTTTGCATGGATCAATACTCCCGGCAACTTCCCTCGCTCGGCAATGTACGGATCGATCTCAGCAACCACGCTTTCAAAATCCACTGCTTCCAGCGGTGCGTCGGGTTCGAGTAGCAAAATGCCTTCAGGAAGAATGAGTCTGTGTTTTAACATGGGCTTTTTATCCATTCGGGGAAATCGCTTGCAGGTTGAATGAACGAGGGCATTCCTTGTGCCAATCAACGACAGAGGCCGTTTTTTGTGCGTCAGGGCTGCGGCGGCAATTCCAGCGGGTTTCGTAATTGATGTGCGGTAACGCTTCGCCCTCCTTCGTTTCGTTTTTCCAGCCAGAGGCAAAGTGTCGCCAGAGCCGCCGCGGCGAGCGCCAACACGCCCAGCGGTCCAGCCAGCTGCAACGCCAACGGGATGTTAAAGATCGCCACGACAACGCCCGGCCGCAAATACATCAGTGCCGTCGCTAACACGATGCCGGATTGGAATTTATGCTGGTCTTGGGGATCCTGTTTCAGTTTGCGCGCGAAGCAGTAACACCGAGGCAACCGTCAAGCCAATCGCAAACCAGGGTGGCTGCAGCAGCGTGATCGGTCCCAGCATATAGGCGACCACGTTACACATTGGGACCATGATGCCATCGGCATTCTGATTGGAAGGCTCGTTCTGCGCCACTTCCACTCGGTAATAGGGATAAAGCCAGATACCCAGCACAATCAGGCCGACGCAGAAAGCCGCCGCAAACTGAGGCTCCAGCGCATACAGGATCGCACCGCTCAGCGAGATCAGTGGAAAGGTGCGAATTCCGCCCGGTCGGCTGCGCGCCGAGTTCCAGTAAAAGCCTTCGAAAGACAATCCGAAGAAAAAGGACAATCCCAGCTGGATCTCCAGTTTCTCGATCGTCAGCAATTGCATCGGCGTCACCGCCTCTCAGGATGCGATCATGCCGTTGGTCAGGCAGATTTGCTCAAACCGGAACACGACATTGGGATCGGGGCAGACCAGCGCGTCATCCTTGCCTTTGTATTCCAGCCGAGAGAGTAAATCTCGGATCACATTCAGCCGTGCCAACTTTTTGTCGCCGGCCCGCACGACAATCCAGGGTGCCATCGGGTGGTGCGTTCGAGACAGCATCACGTTGTGCGCCTCGCTGTAATCGTCCCAGTGTTTCTGGGCGGCCTGATCGATGGGGCTGATTTTCCATTGCTTCAACGGATCCTTGCGGCGATCTTTGAGACGTTTTTTCTGTTCTTCGCGATCAATGTCTAGATAATACTTCAACAGCCGGATGCCCGACCGCACCAGCAACTGTTCGTAGCTGGCTACCGTTTCCAGGAATTCGTGGTATTCGTCGTCGCTGCAGAATCCCATCACCGGCTCAACCCCCGCGCGGTTGTACCAACTGCGGTTGAACAACACCATTTCCTGAGCGGCCGGCAGATTCGGGGTATACCGCTGAAAATACCACTCGCTGCGATCGCGGTCCGAAGGCTTTCCCAACGCTACTACACGGGTCTCGCGTGGGCTCAGGTGTTGGACAATGCGCTTGATCAGGCCGTCCTTGCCGGCTGTGTCGCGTCCTTCCAGCAGAATCAGGATCTTTGAATCGCTGCGAATGATCTCGCTTTGCAGTTTAACGAGTTCAATCTGCAGGCGCGCAGACTCTTTTTGTAGCCTCTAGCAACGCCAGCCACGTCATCGTTGTGCTGTTTAGAATTGTTCTTCTTCGACACCGCATTTTCCTTCTCAAATGTGTCCGGCATGTGCTGATCTTGATCAGTGTGGCGGTTCGATATTTGGCATGCCATCCCCGCAACTCGCCGGTCGGAGTTCGCGCTTGAACTCATTTCGTCGGCGTGTTCACTTCGCGTCGCCCCACTTCCAGTTGCGAATTTCCGGCATGTCCTGCCCGTGTTTGTGGATGTATTGCTTATGTTCGACCAGCTTGTCCTTGAGTTGCTGCTTCAGGTAAATGCCCTTGTCGCCCGTCTGTGGCAAGCGGTCGATGGCGTCCATGACCAGATGAAAACGGTCCAATTCGTTCATCACCGTCATGTCGAATGGCGTGGTGATCGTGCCCTCTTCCTTGTAGCCGCGAACGTGGATGTTGCGGTGATTGGTCCGGCGGTAGGTCAGCCGGTGGATCAACCACGGGTAGGCATGGTAGGCAAAGATGACCGGCTTGTCCTTGGTCAACAGCTCGTCGAAATCCGTGTCGCTCAAGCCGTGCGGGTGCTCGCTCGGTGGTTGCAGTTTCATCAGGTCGACGACGTTGACCACGCGAATTTTTAGTTCCGGCAGGTGCTCGCGCAGGATCGAAACAGCGGCCAGTGTTTCGAGCGTCGGTACATCGCCGCAACAGGCCATCACGACATCGGGTGCCACCGCCTGATCGTTGCTGGCCCACTGCCAAATGCCGATGCCCTCGCTGCAGTGCTCGAGCGCGGCGTCCATCGTCAGCCACTGCGGTGCGGGATGCTTGCCCGCAACGATGACGTTGACATAGTGGCGGCTGCGCAGGCAGTGGTCCATCACCGACAACAGACAGTTCGCGTCCGGTGGAAAATAAACCCGCACCACTTCGGCCTTCTTGTTGACAACATGGTCGATGAAACCGGGGTCTTGATGCGTAAATCCGTTGTGGTCCTGGCGCCAGACATGCGAGGCCAGCAGGTAATTCAGCGAAGCGATCTTCCGCCGCCAGGGCAGCTGCGCCGTGACCTTCAGCCACTTGGCGTGCTGGTTGAACATCGAATCGACGATGTGAATGAATGCCTCATAACAATTGAACAGTCCATGCCGCCCTGTCAGCAGGTAGCCTTCCAGCCAACCCTCGCATTGGTGCTCGCTGAGCATTTCCATCACGCGACCGGCGGGAGCGAGAAATTCGTCATTGGCTGCGGTGCGAGCATCCCATTGCCGCGACGTCACGTCGAAAACCGCTTCCAGGCCGTTCGAAGTGGTTTCGTCTGGACCGAACACGCGAAAGTTTCTTTGCTCGGCGTTAAGCTGGATCACGTCTCGGATGAATCGGCCCAGAACATGAGTGTCACCAATGCCTTGGATTCCCGATTCAGGTACATCGACCGCGTAGTCACGAAAATCGGGCAGTCGTAAATCGCGAAGCAACTGACCGCCGTTAGCGTGTGGATTGGCGCCCATTCGCCGCTCGCCCGTCGGGCGCAAGTTCAGCCAGTTCTGGCTTCAAGCGGCCACCCTCGTCAAACAATTGCTCGGGGCGGTAACTCTTCAGCCAGTCTTCCAGCAGTTGCAGGTGTTCGGGATGCTGCGCGGGATCGGAGAGCGGTACCTGGTGTGCATGAAAGGTGCCTTCGATCGGCACGCCGTCCACGACCTTTGGACCCGTCCAACCTTTGGGTGATTTCAGCACGATCATCGGCCAGCGGGGACGAATCAGGTTGCCTTGCTGACGGGCTTCGCGCTGAATGTGCTTGATCTGCTGGATCGCGATATCCAGCGTCGCCGCCATCGCTTCATGCATCCGCTGCGGATCATCCCCTTCGACAAAATAGGGCGTCCATCCGTAACCGCGCAGCAACTGCTCCAGTTCCTCGTGTTCGATCCGCGCCAAGATCGTCGGGTTGGCAATCTTGTAACCATTCAAATGCAGGATCGGCAGCACCGCGCCGTCGCTGGCAGGGTTGAGGAACTTGTTGGAATGCCAAGCCGTCGCCAGCGGTCCGGTTTCCGCTTCGCCGTCACCGACCACGCAGGCCACAATCAGATCGGGATTATCGAACACCGCGCCAAACGAATGGCTCAGCGAATAGCCCAACTCGCCTCCTTCGTGGATCGAGCCAGGTGTTTCTGGCGACGCGTGGCTGGGAATTCCGCCGGGAAATGAAAACTGAATGAACAGTTTCCGCAGGCCGGCTTCATCTTGGCTTACGTTGGGATAGATCTCGCTGTAAGTGCCTTCGAGATAGGTATTGGCCACGACCGCGGGCCCGCCGTGTCCGGGGCCGGAAACGTAAATCATGTCGAGGTCATATTGCTTGATGACTCGATTCAGGTGCGCGTAGATAAAATTCTGCCCGGGCGTCGTGCCCCAATGCCCCAGCAGCATGTGCTTCACGTCCGCCAACTCCAGCGGCCGTTTGAGTAATGGATTGTTGTACAGATAAATTTGACCCACCGACAGATAGTTGGCCGCACGCCAGTAGGCATCGATCTTGTGGAGCATTTCTGGGGACAGCGTTGTTGATTCGGTGGTTGCGGGCATGGCTAATTACGATTGGCAATGAAGTTGACTGCGATTCGATGTGATTGAAGTGCTTAAGTTACAACGGTGTGATTCTCAAAACGGGTCACACCGGGAATCCTCCGAACAGCTCCTTGCAAAAGCTGCTTTAAATAGAATGAAGGCAAAGGCCCCGAGACAATGACAATCCAGTGATGCGTTTTCATGATTTGTATGACTTCTCAAAATGCTCTCGGGCGGCTATCGAATGCGTTTGTTAGTCATTTGCGAGCACTCGGCAAACCATCTCGCCGATCATCTGTTCTTCGTCGGTGGCGATCACGCGCACCGTGACACGACTTGCGTCGCTGGAGATCAGGCCCGTTGCCTCCGCATTGCGGGCCGCACTTAATTCAATGCCAAGGAAACTCAGTCCCTCGCAAATACGCTGCCGAACGATCGGCGAATGCTCACCAATGCCGCCGGCGAACACCAGCGTATCCAAACCGCCGAGCGCCGCTGCATATCCCCCGATGCGTTTCTTGACCTCGTAACAAAACAATGCGACCGCGTCGGCTGCTCGAATGTCCTGAGCTTCACGCTGCAGCAAGTCACGCATGTCGGAACTGGTTTCTGAAACGCCCAACAAGCCCGACTGTAAGTTAACCATGTCGCTCAATTCTTGTTCGCTCATCTGCTCCGTTCTCAGTAAGTAGCTAATCAGTCCGGGATCGAGATCGCCCGCACGCGTGCTCATCGGCACACCCGCCGTCGGCGTGAACCCCATGCTGGTATCGATCGGTCTGCCGTGATGGATGGCCGCTATACTCGCCCCGTTGCCGAGGTGAGCCAGGATGACTCGGCCATTGGCGGCATTGGATCCTGCCAGACGCCGGAGTGTTTCCAGCAAAAACGCATACGACAACCCGTGGAAACCGTACCGCCGGATTCCCTGCTCGTGGTACCGCCTAGGGATTGGCAACAACTGTGCCACTCGTGGCAGATCGTGAAAAAAAGCGGTGTCGAAACAGGCGACTTGAGGAAGGCCTGGAAAGTGATCCGCCAGTGCATCAATCAACTGCAACTCGCCGGGCAAATGTTCAGGGGCAAAGGGGCTGATCCGCCGCAGTTCCTCCATCATCCCCGGATCGATTCGCCGTGGCTGGCCGAAGTTTGGCCCGCCATGCACGACTCGGTGACCGACCGCGGTCAAGGCATGGTTGCCAAGCCGTTGTTCAATCCAGTCCAGCATCATGCCAGTCGCGGCGGCATAATCGATCGCGCTGACCGAGTCTGAAACCTCTTCCTCCACTCTGGTTCCTTCGATTCGCATAGCGGCATTGGGCAGCCCGATCCGGTCGATGGTCCCTCCGCAAATCCTGTGCAGCGATTCACGGGCGTCGAAGATTGCGAACTTGATACTCGACGAACCACCGTTGATCGTCAGAATTCGAGCTTCCTTGGTTTGCATCGATGCCCTTTTTGTCACGATTATGGTCGCAGAAAGTCGCCGTGTACTCCGTCCATCCCGGGTACCGCCGAGCGGCAAAAGATCTGTTCAGGACGCTGCTGCGGCGGAGCGAATGGCGACTTTGATAAATTCAAAGCCTAGCTGGACAGTGCCACTCTCGTAGTCCCGCGAGTCCCTTCGCGTGGCAATTTCCTTGGGAATTGCTTCCGGAATGCCCCGCTAGGGACTCGCGGAGCTACAACTTGAAATGCACTAAGGGCAAACTCATTATCGCTGCCAAAGAATAAGATTCAGTTCGAGTGGGATTGCGACGCCGGGGTGGGTCGGAATGACGCGAGGTGTGAAGTCGCTAGTCGGACGAGCCGCGGGGACATCGGCATGATACCTGGCCCATTGCCTTGACGTTGCCTGTGATTGATCGGATGGCGGCTGGATGGGCGTCATTTCCTGGCGGACCGGATTGCCCTGGTCGGCTGCTTCGGCGAACAGCTCGATGCGCACAAAGCTCGGGTCAAGACCGTCGAGAAAAACGTCGACTTCAAAATGATGCTCGTCGGCATCACTTGCGATTCGCAGCTCGCCAAACTTCAGGGATGACCATTTCTCCTTCAGCGAACGCTCCCAATTGACGATGCTTGTTCCCTGCTCGCCATTGAATGCGACGCGCTCGCGATAGGCGGCTGCAGCCGGCAGATAATGTTGCTGTGTGTACTGGCAGACCGTGCGAAGCGCGGAGTATTGCGGCGTCAGCGTCGCCATGCTGTTTCGCATTCGCTTCAGCCAGGCAGCGGGAATCCCGTGCTGGTCACGCGAGTAAAACTCAGGAATCACCTCGTGTTCCAGCAGGTCGTACAACGATTCAGCTTCGAAGGCATCCCAAGCCGGATCGTCGCCATGCTCCTGGCCGTCGCCCAACGCCCACCCGATTTCGGGCCTGTAAGCCTCGGCCCACCAGCCATCGAGTTCCGAAAGGTTGATGCCTCCGTTGACCAGCACTTTCATGCCGCTCGTGCCACTGGCTTCCCATGGCCGTCGTGGTGTGTTGATCCAGACATCGACGCCTTGGACCAAACGTTCGGTCAGCAGCATGTCGTAGTCGCTGAGAAAGATCACGTGTTGTCGCGCAACGGGCTGGCGAATGAATTGAATCCACTGCCGAATCAATTCCTGTCCCGCATCGTCCGCCGGATGGGCCTTACCGGCGATGATCAGCTGGACGGGACGTTCGGGATCGCTCAACAATCGTAACAGCCTCTGTGGATCATGCAGCAACAGATTCGGTCGCTTGTAGGTGGCAAAGCGGCGAGCAAAACCGAGTGTCAGTGTATTCGGATCGAATAAGTGCTTGGCCTCTTCCACAGCGTCGCGATCCGCGCCTGAGCTAGCCAGCATTCGCGACAGTCGGTTCCGTGCATACTCAATCAACGATTTGCTCGCTGCGATGCGGAACTCCCAGAGTTTCTCGTCCGATACACCACGAATTGGTTCGGTGAGTGGTGCGGAGGGGTCCCGCCAACGCTCCTTGCCGCACGATTCGGTCCACAGTCGATCGGCGGCGGCCGAATCCCAACTCGGCATGTGCACACCGTTGGTCACGTACCAGACCGGAACCTCGTCTTCGGGCCAGTGCGGAAATAGCGGCTCGAAGATTCGCCGGCTAACTTTCCCGTGCAAGCGGCTGACGCCGTTGATCGCACCGCTGCCGCGAATCGCCAGGTACGCCATGTTGAACGGCTCCGAGGAATCGCTTGGGTCTTTGCGACCGAGTGCGAGCAAGTCATCGACGCTGATGCCGAGCCTTTTCTGCGCGTAGCGACCGAGGTATTGTTCGACCAACTCAGGAGAAAACCGATCGAACCCGGCCGCCACGGCGGTATGCGTCGTGAACAGATTGCCGGCGCGTGTCACGGCCAAGGCAACTTCAAAAGATTGTCGTGATTTTTTCATGAAACTGCGTGCACGTTCCAACACGGCAAACGCCGCGTGCCCTTCGTTCAGGTGACAAACCTCCGGCTGCAGTCCCAGCGCATCGAGCAACCGCCAGCCGCCGATCCCCAAAATCAATTCTTGCTTGAGTCGCAATTCCGGACCACCGCCATACAACTCGCTCGTGATGCCACGATGCTCTGGGAAATTGGCTGCGTCATTGCTGTCGAGTAAGAAAAGTTTCACACGGCCCACTTGGACTTGCCAGGCGCGGAGCCAGACGGACTGACCAGGTAAGGGAATCTCCAACCGCAGCCACTGGCCGTCTTCACGGCGCAGCGGCATAATCGGAAGCTGGCCCGGGTCGTTGTAAGGAAAGAGTTCCTGTTGCCAACCGTCCTTGTCGATGACTTGGCGAAAATAGCCTTGTTGATACAACAGCCCCACACCCACGACTGGCACGCCCAGTTCGCTGACGGCCTTCAATTGATCGCCGGCGACATTGCCCAGCCCACCTGAGTAGATCGGCAACGCTTCGCTCAACATGAACTCCATGCTGAAATAGGCGGCACAAGTCAGGGGTGAATCCGGGTGGTTTTGCTGAAACCAAGAAGTTGCCTCGACCGATTCCCGTCTCGCCTGGATCACTTCATCCACGATTCTGCGAAATCCGGGATCAGCAAGCAGCCCTTCGACGCGATCGCGCGAAACGGTTTGCAAGACCACCCAAGGGTTGTTGGTGATTTCCCAGAGCTCCGCATCCAGCTTCCGCCAGACTTCGTCGGTGGCATGGTCCCACGACGACCGCATATCCAGCGCCAGCTCCGCCAACAAATCGAAACCTTCGATTTCAGTGGGAAGCAGATTATAAATCGGATGAACGCTGCGCCGATGTTGACTCATGATCTATTGCCGATACTCAGACTAATGTCAAACATTGGTTCTATTTCTCCTCCGCAAAAAATGGGTGATAATCTTCGCATCACAAAACGGAGTGGCTGGCGTTCGCGCCCTCAACTATTCGACCAAAGCTGGTGGTTCCATCCTCTCAGAACTACACGTCGATCCCAAGCAGGCGGACACTGAAAGACATTGGTTTTTTTGGTTTTGGCGGAAAACACGGTCGATTTAAGGGCCATTCATTAGTGTGCTTGCACCTCAGCGTCCAGCGGCTGCCGCCCATCACCGATGTTCTTTAAATGACCAACGACAGCGAGAGTAGAGACTGAATCGTTGAATTCGCTTCAGGCAAAAGAAAGAAAAGCAGCACGATGGAAAGAGTCAACGGCCAGCGGCAGGCGATTGCTGATGCAGCTTCGCCTTTGGCTAGCCGTCGAACAAAGTTCTCTGCCGTTTACGACTACTTTTTCAGCGCGACACTGAGGTCTTTGATCGCTGTTTCGATCGCTTGCAGATGCAGCCCCAGCGTGTTGTGATCAAAGCGCGTCGACTCCTTTTTCAGCTTGCCGTGTTCGTACAGCATACTGACGACCTCGGTTGTGTCAGGGCCGAATTCATAATGCGCAGAATTGGCGGCATGTTGCAGATACTCCGCCGCCAGCACCAAATCACGACCGGCATCTTGAGCTTCATCCTTGCCCCATGCTTCTTTGGCCTTATAGTAGTGCCATTCGCTCAACGCCGTAGCAACGCGGGCAAGGGAACCATCGATTTCGGCGGCGCCGGTAACGTTTCCAGCGCGAAGATCTTTTGCAACCGTGGTCAGTTCATCGACCGCGGCTGTTAACTTATCCTTGGTGATCGGCATCGCATGCGATTCGGCCAGTTTCAACCAGCTGACGGCTTTGTCGATCTGATTGGCCGCCGCGGTTTCTTCGTTGCGACGGTAGTGGTAACGGATCGAATCTAGCGAAATCAGTGGCTCGTAAACCAAGGGTGTCCAAAAGTCCTCTTCGATGATCAGCCAACCGGGCGAGTCAGCGGGCTTGGCACCTTTTTCTCTGCTCGTCGCCTTGTCGGCGGCAAATGCGCTCATGCTGGACATGGTTAGCAGGGCGGCTACAGCGAGGATGGAAAGTTTCTTCATGGACAGGGTCTCCTCAGTGAAAGTGAACGGGAAATAGACAGAGACTTCTGTCAGCAAGTGCAGTGCCAAAGCAATCACGCCGTGAAGATGATTGATGAATTCGAAACCCGAGCATGCAGTGCAGCACGCGCTTGATCTGTTTGCAGCAACGAGCAGTGCCATGAGTCCGAACAAAACTTGATCACCCGCGGCAACTGATTGTGCGCTGATAAATGCGGAGACTGACGCTGCTGGTCCGAGTAGAAGTATGCCATCGCCACTTGGGCCAGATCGGCACTCGTCAAAGCGGCGACCATTTTCTGTTCGTCGCGGTTAATCATTAGACGTCTGGTGGGTGATGGAACGGGCACGGCGTTTCGGTTTTTCGCGTTTCTAGTGAAAATCTTTACCCGCTTGACTACACCTTGACCTCGCGGCACGGCGTGTGCGTTCGCGTTCATCGAAACCGAGGGTCAATCATAGTCAGTATGAGCCTTATGGCGATTCTTTGTTGCTATGGTCTTTGCCGGGCCGAGCTGGCATTCCATATGGAGCTTTCTGACCAGAGCACGAACAAGTTTGATCGTCAAGCCATTGCCGAAGCGCTGCATGTTGTATGCTCAGGATCAAAGTCAAGCCGATGCTCTGTGTCCTTGAGCTGCCTTGGGATATGCGCAACTTTTTTATGTTCGTAAAACTGTCGTCCTGGGTGATGGATCAGATTGCGAATACGTTAAGCGTCCAGTCGCAACAGCTCTTCAGCAAGATGGGCGGAGAAATTGTCGACGGCTTAGGACTTCCGGATGAATACGACCTCCGACTGATTCTTCATTTTCCACACATAACCACCGAAATCACGTCCGACCCGTCCGCATTGCAGACCATTGTTAAGTGAGACCAAGATGTTCAAGACCACCCGCTTCGATCAAATCCCGGCGACCACTGACAAGCCAAATGTGGTCAATGCGATCGTCGAAATTCCAAAAGGGCATCGCAACAAATACGAACTCGATAAAGACACGGGTCTGTTCGTGCTCAGCCGGTGCCTGTATTCATCGAGCCACTATCCGGGCGATTACGGTTTCGTACCGCAAACGCTGGCCGATGATGGTGACGCGCTGGACATCTTGTTGATGGTCAACGAGCCCACGTTCACGGGATGCTTGATCCGCGCCCGCGTGATAGGCATGTTCGGGATGAAAGACGCTGGTTCGCGTGACTACAAGCTGCTGGCAGTTCCCGATTCCGATCCGCTGTACGCCGAATATGTCGAACTTGGTGACGCCCCTCCTCACTTCCTTCGTGAAGTCGAGAATTTTTTCGCCAACTACAAGCAACTCGAGGGCGTCACCGTGGAGCCCGAAGGCTGGAGCGGCGTAGCCGACGCGATGGGCGAGCTGGAAGCTTCGATCAAGCGATTTCAAGTTGCTGATTCGGACGAAGTTACGTCAGAGAAAGACTACGACGAGTTCGAATAGGCGGCGGGACGCGGCATCGCGACGCTGCCGCCGAGTCTGGTTTTCCCCTGGCACAACCAGCGCTACATCCCGCTGAGCGATTGTCCGCGCAGACCGTCACCGCTGGTGTAAAGTTGCGGTGCATCGAGGCCGCCGGTGAGCAGTAATCCTTGGATTTTCGCACTGGCCTGGGCCAGTTCGCCCTGCGCTGCAATCAGGCGGATCGTCGATTGGTAGTAAACACGACGGACAACCAACACCTGCAGGAAATCCAACTCGCCGGCTTCGTAGGCCTGCTCGGAAAGCTCAAGCGTTTGTTTCGCCTGAGGAACGACCTCCTGTTCGTATTTCGTGACGGCTGCCAGCGATGACTCGAACTCAGCAGCGGCGCGGGCCAATCGTGACTTGATCTCCAACTCGATGCGCTTCACGTTCTCCAGCGCTCGCGTGTAATCGGCGTAAGCCGCGGAAATGTTGCCAGCGTTCTTGTTGAAGACTGGAAGCGGCGCACCGATTTGCAAGTTGATGAGTCCCGAGTCGGTGGCGAGATCGTATCCAGCGCCCATTTGTGCCGCCACGTTCGGGATCATCTGCGCCTGCTGGCGTTTCAAATAAGCCTGTTTCTCACATACGAGTGCATTGGCTGCCGCAAGTTCGGGACTTTGTGAAATGATTTCGGCATAGGCGTGCTCCCAATCAGGAGTCGAGTCGGCCGTGTCTAACTCGGCTGCAAGACGTGCTGGTTGAGTGTTCGGCATGCCGGCAATCGCCGCTAGATCATTCCAGGCGCCACGATATGCTGCTTCGGATTGTTCGATCGCGAGATTGATTTCGCTCATCAGCGTTTTGGACTGCAAGACGTCGATAAGCGTCCCTTCCTCCGCCTCTTTGAGCGTCAATGCGACTTCGACTCCACGGCGGGCAACTTTCGCAAACTCTTTCGTTGCGTCGAGTTGTCGTTGGGCAACTAGAGCCTCGTAGAACCGGACGCGAACATCCGTCAGCACTCGATACCGCTGAGTTTCAATTTCGTAGCGTTGCGCGCTCGCGGTGTGCTTGAGTACTTGTCGATTCAAGGCCAGCTTGTTTCCGCGAACAAACTCTTGGTTAATGAAAAAGCCATTCTGATCAGTGCCTTGGTCGGCGAGTTGGCTGCCCCAGTAACCGATGGTGGGATTGGGACGAGTTCCGACCTGTTGTCGGAATCCGGACGCAATTCCGAACGCGGCATTCGCTGCCGCGAGTGCCGGGTTGTTGATCAGCGCGATCTGCTCGAGATCCGAAAGCGTGTATACCGCCGCCGGCGATTGAGTTGGGTCGGCGGCGAGTCCGATCGGTAACACACTTTCCGAATCGAGCAGTGCGTCAACCGGTTCCGGCATCGATTCAGTTGCGGCGACCAACTGTACCGTCGCGACCGGATCGTCAGCTGATCCACTTACGGGCCGCGTGATCGTTTGTGAGAGGTGTGGAGAATTGTTTCGTTTTCCGGTTCCCGCGCAGCCGGAAACGACAATCACCAACATCAAGGCCGATCGAGCTGAGCAGGATAGGTTGAAGCGATCCATGGCATCCCTGTACACCGCAAATTGATCCACGCAGAGCCGCTCGCTGGCCGGCGGGGCGATTCAGACGCGCGGACGTCCGGTGGCTCGTCGTTAACCGAAAAAGTCGGACGAAGCCGCTACGATGAAGGATCGGCTGATTGGCGTCGGCGGATTTGATACGCCCGTTGTGATCGGCAAAGTTTCCGGCAAAAGCATGTCTTGGTTGCCAGAAAACACTCACAACCGTCAGGGTCGAACGGATGAAATAGGATTTCTGTTTCCTCACCATATCATCACACCACTGCAACGGCGGTTAGAAATACCACGCGCACACTCGACCTGTCGCAGCATCGACGTCAAACCAAACTTCTGATCAACACGATCGATCACGAGGCTGACCGCATGATCATCGTGCGCTTGTTTGTCTTGGAGTCTCCTGCAGGTCTCGGTAGCAACCGACGTTGCTCAATGGTCCGCAGATCAGCGGCTGCGATAATCTAGTCGAGAGCTCGTTAAACTCTACGCACGCGTCACGACCCATAAACTGCGTAGATTGCATCGAGTTTGCACAAGCCGCAGGACCTGCTCGGGAAACCGGCAGAGAATCACCGAAATAGAGAAAGTATTGATGTATCAATGCGATTGCTTTCGGGAATCTCGATCGTCGCTGGAGTAAAAATGATACGACTCGTCGTAGCGGCATTAGGATTGCTAGCGTGGATCGCCCTGGATCATTCTCAGGCGCGCGGGCAGTCCGTCGATCAGCCGTTGGCGTTAGCCGTCGGCACTGACAGCGATGAAACTGGCAGTTCTGTTGCCAGCGCAGACTTCATCGGCTCCATGCTCAGCCAACAAGATGTCTCCCTGATCTCGGCGGATTTGCCATTGAAAGAGCTTGCCACCGTTAGTCAAATCGAACTGCTGCAGCAGCAAATCGACGAACTAAAGCAGGCGGAATCCGCGGGCCAGATTGCTGTGCCTGCGTGGGTTCCGATGCCGGAATCGAAAAAAGAGACCAAGACGTTCCCGGATTATAAGATCACGGGATTCTTTCAGATCGACACGGCTTATTTCAGCCAATCCGCAGCCAGCATTCTCACGCTCGGCGACATCCAGGATGGAACCAGTTTTCGGCGCGCCCGGTTGGCGGCCACCGGCAACCTGACCGAGCGCGGCTCGTACATCATGGAGTTTGATTTTGCCCAATCGCAACCTCGCTTCGTGGATGTTTGGGGCCAGATTAAGGACACGCCGCTGGGAAATTTGCGGATCGGACGATTTCGCCAACCGATTGGGATGTCGGAACTCACCAGCGTTCGCGAATTACCGTTTCTGGAACGTCCATCGATTTTTGGCCTCTCAGCGTTCCGTCAGACCGGAATGATGTTGTTTGATACAGCTTGTGACGAACAAATGACTTGGGCTGTATCCGGTTACCGAAGCTTCTCGGACTTTTTTGGGAACGTTTACGGTCAGAATGGCGGCTACGGAACGGCCGAGCGACTTACGGCGTTGCTAGTTGATCAAGGCGACTACAGAGTCTTTCATGTGGGATTGGATCACGCCTACCTACAACCGGCGCGAGATCAGCTTATCTTCGCGACCGTGGACGAGATCTTTGTCGGGCAGCAACCGAACCTGGGCCCGGCCGGCCTGAGTGTGTTTCCAATCGTGGGAGTACCACCGTTCGTCAATAGCGGTATTTTCAACGTCGATGACGTCAACAATTTCAACGCCGAGGCTGCGGTTGGGTTGGGACGTGGGTTGATCCAATCGGAATACCGTTGGGTGAATGTTAATTTGCCCAGCGGCGATAACGTGACGGTTCACGGCGGCTATGTACAGGCGCGCTACGTGTTGACTGGCGAAGTCATTCCGTACAATCGTACTGGCGGTGTGTTCGGCCGCATCAAGCCGAACTGTCCGTTGGACTTTTCCAAAGGCAATTGCGGTGCCTGGGAACTGGCCGGCCGCGTCAGTACGATCGATCTGAACCCGCTGTTCGGTCAGCCGGGTGTTCCCGGACCGGGAAGGCGTTTGACGTCATACTCGGTCGCCTTGAATTGGTATTGGTGGGCCAATGCGAAGTGTCAATTCGAGTTCGTCCACGGACAACTCAATGATCCGGTGATCGGCAACAGCAGCTCAAGCACCTTCGCCGCTCGCGCGCAGTTCGATTTCTAGTCCAACACAACCGAACCACCAGCGCCACTGCACATGAAGGTGTGCTGACTGTCAGGCGTAGCTCATTTCGGATTAAGTGCCGTTGGTGTCAGGTACCAATAGCCATCTGCTCTGTCGTCAACAATCTCCCGCTCGTCGCCACCGGGAATGGCATGTATCATTCTAGGATCATTCAGTCGCCGTAAAGGCGGCTGGCTCGTCACCGCAGCATCGTGATCAACATTGATCGATCAACAAGCAGAGGTTGCGTCATGAATATCCCTCCTCACGTCGTGATCGTGGGCGGCGGATTTGGTGGGCTCGAAGCGGCCAAGCGATTACGCAAGGCGGCGGTACGCGTGACCTTGGTTGATCGACACAACTATCACCTGTTTCAACCACTTTTGTATCAGGTGGCCACCGGCGGACTGTCGCCGGCAAACATTGCGACGCCGCTGCGTGCGATCGTTCGCAAGCAAATGAACTGCGAAGTGTTGTTGGCCGAAGTAACCGACATCGACGTTGTCAACCAACGGCTGATGCTTGCCGATGGCGTACTGGACTATGACATTTTGGTGCTGGCCGCCGGAGCGACACACAGCTATTTCGGACGCGATGATTGGGAACCGCTGGCGCCGGGACTGAAGACGATCACCGATGCCACCAACATTCGCCGCCGGATCTACCTCGCGTTTGAGGCTGCTGAACGAGAGACCGATCCGGACCAGCGCAAGGCGCTGATGACGTTCGTGGTCGTTGGCGGGGGACCGACAGGGGTTGAACTGGCGGGAGCGTTGTCGGAGATCGCCGATCATACGCTCCGGCATGACTTCCGGCACATCAATCCCGAAGACGCCCGCATCATGATCGTCGAAGCGGCGCCGCATGTGTTGGGTCATTATCCGCAGCAGCTCTGCCGGCGGGCGGAAGATAAAATCCGCGCGATGGGCATCGAAGTCCACACCAACACCAAGCTCGTCGAGATTACCAGCGAGCATGTGCGGTTGGCGACAGCGGAGGGCGAGACCGACGTGCCGGCAAGAACGGTGTTGTGGGGAGCCGGTGTGCGCGCCAATCCGCTGGGCAAGAAGCTGGCCGCGGCCTGCGGGATCGACACCGATCGGGCCGGCCGCGTGAGCGTGAACGGCAGCTTGAACCTGGCCGGGCACGACAACATTTATGTCGTCGGTGACATGGCGACTTGCCTCGACACGCAGGGCAAACCCCTGCCCGGACTGGCTGCCGTTGCCATGCAGCAGGGTGCCTACGTTGCCAAGTCGATCGCCGCCGGGGTTGTCGGCAGATCCACCAGCCAGCCATTTCAGTACAACGATAAGGGAACCATGGCCACGATCGGACGAGCCGCAGCGGTCGCCGAAATCGGCAAACATCAGTTTTGCGGATTCTTTGCCTGGATGCTGTGGTTGTTCGTTCACTTGCTGTTGATCGTTCAGTTCCAGAATCGAGTGCTGATTCTTTTTCAATGGGCCTGGAACTACGTGACCTTCAACCGCAGTGCCAGACTGATCACCGGCGAAGAACAGATCGTGATCGTCCGTCCGCGTGCGTTGGCTACCACAGCACCCAAGCCAAGCGACCAGGAGGCCAGTGTGTGACTAACAATCAGCAAATCACGTGTGCCGTCTGCCACAAGCAATTCCCAGTTTCTGATGTGGTGCCCAGTCGGTTCGTTCGACCCGGCATTGCCGCATTGATCACCACGGATCATCCCGGTTGGGAAGGCGATAGCT